>NZ_JAUSST010000001.1 GCF_030812415.1 Paenibacillus harenae
AGCACCAAGCTTTCATCGTGAGGCCACTTGCCCGATAGTCAGCGATACGTGTGTGCCAATCTTGTCTGCGTTGTTCTTTGGCATTCATGAGTTACTCTCCGTATTCAGGTTAATCTCATGATCTCATAGTTAGGTTAGTAGTTGAAGGTGTGGAGAGTTTGACGCTAAAAAAGCTCTATCTCCGTTCATCTTTGATGAACGGAGATAGAGCTTTTTTATGAAAGGTAAACATAAAAAAACAGTTTGACATATTTATTAGTAATGATTACTATTAACTATTAGTAATCATTACTATTATTCGAAAGAAGGGGCCCATTGAAATGTCTAGAACTAAAATGAAGGTCAGCTTATTGGTTATAGCGGGAATGGCCATGTTGGCAGCATGCAGCAATAACACAAGTAATAATAAGGGGGATGTGTCTAGCCCCGCTCCAACGGAAACGATAGAACCAACAATCCTGCCTGCTTCTGAGGCAGTATTTAAACCGATTACTATAGAAGACGATACTGGTGAAGCACTTGTGTTTAATAAGCCGGTTGAGAAGGTTGCTTGCGTCGTCTCGCTATGCGTTGACGTTCTTATTGAACTGGGGATGGAGCCGATTGCGATAGCTGAGAGCGGGGTTCGTACCATCGCAACCTCGCCAGAGTTTTTCGGAAGTAAGGGTGAGTCTATTCCTTCCATCGGCGGAAGCTTTTTTGAACCAAGTATTGAGGATCTCGTAACTGCAGAGCCTGATTTGGTCATAGGATTGAAGGGAGTACACGATTCGTTGCGGGAAGGATTGAAAGGAGTCGTCCCTCTAGTCCTTTCTAATCCTAGTAACTATATGGAATCTATCGCTTTTCTCGAAACTATCGGGAAACTGACAGGAAAAACGTTGGAAGCTGAAGAAGCAAAGCAGCGCTTCTTAGACAAACTGAACGATGCCATGGTGAAGGCTCCTAAGAATAAGAAAGCATTGATTATTTTCGGATCAGACGTGAATTTCTCAGTAGTAACTGGATCCGGGCTTGGCGGTACGGTAATGAAAGAAATTTCAAACTATCCTTGGAAGGTAGAGAAGCCGGAGGACGATCCATACGGTGAAGGCAGTGTTCCATACTCGTTAGAGAAGTTGCTGGTCGAAAATCCCGATGTCATTTTTGTTGAAAGCTATTCTTTCAGTCCAGGTACGAAACCGATTTCCGAGCAACTTGCGGCTTCCCCCATCTGGAGCAAATTGAAGGCAGTTCAGAACCAACAAGTACATGAGGTTCGCTCTCCGATATGGGGAGATGGCAGAGGGACACGCTCGTTAGGAATTATGTTGGATGAATCGCTTGCCATTATGTATCCGGACTTATTCTAGGAGGAACTACATCCATGATGAATAAACCTCATTCAGCTTTAGCCGGAAGAAGAATACTTCTTCCGGTTTTTATTTTATTATTCGTACTTGCAGGCGTGTTCGCCGTCAGTATGAAATTTGGTACTCCCACTATGACTATGCACGGACTTTTCGACGTTTTATTGACCGGCGGCGGGGAGGAGCTTGGCCGAATGATTGTCAGGGAAATACGCCTTCCCCGATTTCTGCTGGGATTATTGGTCGGAGCTATGCTCGCGGCTTCCGGCACCCTGATGCAAGGAGCGATGAACAATCGACTAGCCGGTCCCGAACTGCTTGGCATATCGGCCGGTGCATCATTGACAATGGCATCGATTACTGTATTCCATATGCCGATTGCATTTCAATTTCATCCCTTATTTGGTTTAACGGGAGGTCTAGCAGGAGGAGCTGCAGTTGTACTTTCGTCAAGAGGAAGCAAAGGGGCAACGGGTATGTTGCTAATGGGTATGTCCGTTACCGCAATTCTAAACGGCCTATTAATCGTGCTGATTGCCCTGGGGACAAGTAACGATGTGAACTTGCTCTACACCTACTTGCTCGGTTCGTTGGCCAATAGAAGTTGGGAGCATGTCGACAGAATGCTGCCTTGGTTTTTGGTGATGCTGCCCGTGGCGATGTTTTTCACGCGAGCGATCAACCTGCTTCAACTTGGCGATGATACTGCCTCCGGGCTAGGACTGAAAGTCGATCGAACACGAATCGTGATTTTGATCGTCTGTGCGGGGCTCGTTGCGATTTCCGTGGCGCAATGTGGACCAATCGGTTATATTTCCTTACTTGCACCACATTTGACTCGTCTTTTTCTCCGGTCTTCCGATGCTCGCTTCGTTCTACCCCTATCGGCATTATGCGGTGCGGTAATGCTCACAGCTGCGGACCAGATCGCCCGCCTCCTGCTTTCACCGCTGGAAATCCCCGTGGGGGTTTGGACAACCTTGGTTGGGGGCTCTCTATTTCTGATTTTTTTACAAAGACACAGAGGGGGCAGTATCCATGGATGAGTTACCACGAAAAAAGGCTATGTCCATCAAGGTAAGATTCCAGATGACAATAGGGATATTGCTGATTGCTCTTGCGGCTTTCGTCATTTTACATCTTGCATTTGGAAGAACGATGATGTCATTAGAAGAAGTATTGAAGGCTATACTCAATTCTTCAGAGGATAGAGGTCGGCATCATATCGTTTGGAACCTGCGACTTCCAAGGGTGCTAATCGCAATTGCGTCGGGGTTGATGCTTGGTTTGGCCGGGGCTATTCTTCAAGTCATCATGCGTAACCCTCTGGCAGAGCCGGGTCTGATTGGTGCTTCCGCAGGTTCGGTTCTGTTCGTAGTACTTTGGATGCTGTACGTGTCAGGAGATATGTCAACCAATGCGATGCTTCCGTTCGTTGCTCTTCTTGGCGGGGTTATAACAGTGGGTGGTATTTATTTTCTCAATGGAACAAACGGTAATAACAACTTGCGATTGGTGTTGACGGGAGTCATCGTGACTTCTATCCTTCAATCAGCAACTTCGTTACTGCTGCTGAAAAGCCAGGATGGACTTGCATCCATATTGTTATGGAATTTCGGATCCTTGAATGGCAGGGTTTGGGCTCAATGGAATAACGTCTGGCCTTGGGCGCTAGTGCTGTTTTTACTATCTATGTTGCTAGCTCGTAAAGCGGCCCTCTTGCAATTGGGAGATTCGATAGCTGCGGGACTCGGGCTTCCGGTTAATCGCACGCGGCTGATGCTGCTGCTCATCGCGGCAGCTCTGACCGCGGCATCTGTGTCCGTAGTCGGCGCAATCGGGTTTATCGGGTTAATCGGTCCTCATATTGCGGGTTTATTGATTGGCCGCAATCCCGTATATCTGTTCCCGGCGAGCGCCTTGTTCTCCGCTGTGCTGTTAGTTGCTGCAGATTGGATAGGCCAAAGTATATCTGTGAACTTTTACCTTCCCGGCATGGAGCATCACGTAACAACATTGCCGGTTGGGGCAGTAACAACATTAATGGGTGCACCGTTTTTTATATTTTTACTCCGCAGAACTTTGGTAAAGAAGTGAGGTGTCGATTAGATTGTTTAACAAGGGTATACCGCTTTGGACAATTCACAACTTCAGAAGGTATTACATGTTTAATTTATTGAGCTATCTGGGTTCCGGAATATCGATGGTGGCACTCCCGTTTTATATTTATGAACAGACCTTGTCACCGATTTATACATCGCTTGTAGCGGCAAGTTCCAGCACGCCGTACTTATTGTTCGGCCTATTCGCTGGTGTATTAGCTGATAACGGCAATCGGAAACGGATCATGATCGGCTGCAATTTATTTTGCGCCGCCGTACTTGCCAGCGTGCCAGCCACCGCTTTGTTAATGGGTTATACATCGCCACTCCAGTTACTCGTGGTATCATTCCTGGTTGCAACAGCCTTTGTTGGTATGGATTCGGCTAGCCATGGCGCGCTGCTTCAATTAGTGGGAAGGCAGAATCTCGTCGCTGCTAACAGTCTTTTAATCTCTTCGGATACGGTCATCCGAATTGCGAGCCCGGTAATTACAGGAGTTATCATCACTACTTTCGGTGCTGAAAGGGCGATTGCTGTAACGGCAAGCTGCTATTTGATCGCTGCATTGCTCGTTTGGTCCATCAAGCAATCGCTTCTAGTGGCGCAATCTACGAATGTTGGTGGGATCAAGCCTAAACTGTTTTACAAATTAAGAACTGATATAGGCGAAGGCCTGTCCTACATTTGGTCTCAGCCGCTTATTCGCAGCTTGACGCTGATCGGATTCGGGAACAGCTTTGTAGGCGGAATGGTAACTGGTTTAATCGTCGTATTCGGAGCGCAAGTGCTCGGTTTTGCCGATGACGCGCCGCAGCTCGGGGTATTAATCACTTGCGGCTCGTTAGGTGCCTTGCTGGCAAGCATGAGCCTGCCTACGCTCCGCAGACGATTCAAGCCGGGCAGAATCACAATTATTGGACTAGCATTGAATGGGGTATCGCTGCTTGGTTTCTCTCTGAGCAGCCAGATGACGGCTGTCTCGTTATTTTATTTGTTCTGGAATTTAAGCAGCACGCTGATCATTATTAACGGAATTACATTGAGGCAGCAGTTGACACCCGACCATCTTCAGGGCCGGGTTCATGCAAGCAGCCGCATGATCGCATATGGCGGATCGCCGTTTGGATCAATGCTGGGAGGAATGACGGCAGCGGGGTTAGGCGTGCAATCTGCCTATATGTTCATGTCTATATTAATGATCATATTGTTTGTCATTGCACTTCTAACGCCTCTGCGCAGCTATATTATCCATTCTGATTCAAAATCGCAAGAGGCTTTGCAAAATGATCATTCTTCGTTATAATTAAACGTAACTATTACGATTAAAAATAAATTACCGCCATTGCGCCGCACATGATAGGAGCCTAAAACCAATGTCCAATAAAAATGCAAACTCTCGGCTTCCACGAGCAAAAGGAATAGAAATGGCAACGTATTATGCGCCAAAAGACTGCGTAAAAAAGGTTAAGCGTATTGTTCTTCCCCCAATGAATCGACAAATTGTCGAAGAGTTCCTTGTTATCCTTGGCATGAAAGAAAGATTTATCCAATATGATGTACCGATTCCTAACAAAGTTGTTATGTACGGGCCGCCTGGAACTGGTAAAACGTTAACTGCGTTTTATATTGCGACGCGGCTGGAGGTACCGCTTCTACTTGTTCGATTGGATGCGATCATCCATAGTCACCTTGGCGAGACAGCAAGTAATGTTCGAAAAATATTCGAATATTCGAAGGCTATGCCATGTGTATTGTTTCTTGATGAATTCGATGCGATCGCTCGGACTCGTGAAAATAATGATGAAGTGAAAGAAATGGCAAGAGTAGTGAATACTTTGCTTCAATGCTTGGATGAATTCGAAGGAGAGAGCATTCTCATCGCAGCAACTAACCTTCAAGAAGAACTGGATAATGCTATATGGCGTCGATTTGATACGAAAATGACTTATAGCTTGCCAGACGAAGACAGCAGAAATGAATATATAAAATTGTTAATCGGCGATTTCGAGCAAAAGGGGGACATTCTTAACACGACATCGGAGTTATTGGAGGAATGTAGTTTTGCCGATATAGAACAAATTATTCTTAAGGCAAAGCGCAAAGCAATTATCGAAGACAGTCCCCTTTGCCCAACGCACATTGATATTGCATTCAAAGAGTACATGCCTAGACTTAGGGAGTAAATTCAGCGGTATTTAGCAAAAGCCGCAGAAATGATATCAAACGAATTGGTACAGGAAATACAGAAGTATGTTAAAGGTAAGCATCTTTCTCCGAAAATGACCGTTGGAGCAAGCTGGCAGCAGCGGAAAATTTGCGTCTGCGGACTATCTGCAGACGATGCCGATTGGATTTGCCTTGCCAATCTTGTTTCCGACGATTAGAATACAATTATTGGCTTTGGAACGGGCCTAATCCGAGGAACGGAGAAGTGAAATTTTATGGTCATATGGGGTGTTATTCTCGTAGCGCTTGTTGCCTTGGAGCATATCTATATCCTTATTCTGGAGATGTTTCTATGGACCAAGCCGCGGGCCATGCGAATCTTCGGCACGACGAAGTCGTTCGCGGAGCAAACCAAATCGTTGGCGGCCAATCAAGGGCTTTACAACGGTTTTCTGGCGGCTGGTTTAGCATGGGGACTGCTGCATCCGGATGTCCTATTCGGACGGCAGATCCAATTGTTTTTCCTAGCCTGCGTGCTCGTTGCGGCGGTCTTCGGAGGTTTGACGGCGAAGCGGTCGATTCTCGTCACCCAGGGACTCCCGGCACTTATTGCGCTAATCGTTGTTCTTCTGACATAGTACCTACGCCGATCTAAAAACCGCGCAGCTTATAGGCTGCGCGGTTTTTAGAGTTTATTCGATCCAATCTGGTCACAATCCTTAGAAAACGTGAGCATTTTAGGAGTAAAGTGATTCACCGTAGATAGGGATTAGCTTAAAAAGAACCCGATGTAACTTCAGGATTTCCAGGGTTGCATAGGACCGCTAGGGAACTATGCAGCAAATGGAATTCGGCTCGGACCATGGTTTTTGATGTGACAACGATGGCGGGAAATCAAAAAAGAACCTATGCAGATTTATCAGGTTCTTTTTATTGTATATAAACAGACACGATGGTATAATCAGATTGCGATTGCATTGAGTTACTTAGACATAACTGATGCATCTTACACTTTAAATGTACCATGCCGGTAAACTCTTGTCAAATGTTTTTTTCTCAAATTAATGGATAGGAGAGATGTTGAATGAGTTCTTTGGTTCTCGGTTTTCAGGAAATGGAAAAAACGCAGCTTTTGCTCGTTGGCGGAAAAGGGTTGAATTTAGGGGAATTATCGAAAATGGAAGGAATACGAGTACCTGAAGGATTTTGTGTTACAACAGCGGGATATCAAAAGGCCATCGAACAAAATGAAACGTTTCATGCTTTGCTCAATCAACTAACCGTGCTTAAAGCAGAAGATCGAGATCAAATTAGTGAAATCAGCAGGAAGATTCGACAAATCATTATGGAAGCAGAAATTCCTTCCGATGTTGTGAAAGCAGTTACTCACTATCTCTCCCAGTTTGGTGACGAACATGCTTATGCCGTGCGTTCCAGTGCGACTGCCGAAGACTTGCCACATGCCTCTTTCGCCGGTCAACAAGACACCTATTTAAACATCATCGGCAAAGAAGCAATCATGAAGCATATCAGCAAATGTTGGGCTTCCTTATTTACGGATCGCGCGGTAATTTACCGTATGAAAAATGGATTTGATCACAGTCAGGTTTATTTATCCGTTATCGTTCAAAGGATGGTCTTCCCACAGGCTTCAGGGATTTTATTTACCGCTGATCCGATGACTTCCAATCGAAAACTGCTATCAATCGATGCCGGTTTTGGACTTGGAGAAGCGCTGGTCTCTGGCTTGGTCTCTGCCGATTGTTATAAAGTAGAGGAAGGGGTAATCGTCGATAAGAGGATTGCAACCAAAAAATTGGCAATTTATGGGCTAAATGAAGGCGGAACAGAGACAAAGCAGATCGAACCCGATCAGCAAAAGACTCAAACACTCACTGAACAGCAAATTTTACGATTGGCACGCATCGGAAGACAGATCGAAGCTTATTTTGGTTGCCCGCAAGATATCGAATGGTGTTTGGTTGATGATACCTTTTATATTGTCCAAAGTCGGCCTATCACTACTTTATACCCCATTCCTGAAGCGAATGATGCAGAAAATCACGTTTACGTATCTGTCGGTCATCAACAAATGATGACTGACCCCATGAAACCATTGGGATTGTCTTTTTACCTGTTAATTACTCCTGCACCCATGCGTAAAGCTGGCGGAAGGTTGTTTGTCGATGTTACAGCTATGCTGGCTTCACCTTCCGGCAGGGAAACTTTAGTAAATGTCCTGGGAAAATCCGATCCGCTCATAAGAGACGCATTCATAACCATCATTGAGCGCGAAGATTTTATCAAATCGTCACCAGAAGGCGAAAAAGAACCGGGTCCCGCTAAAAGCAATAAAAGGATCTCGCCTGCGGATTATCAAACACAAATCGAATACGATCCGACAATAGTTCCTGCTTTGATCAAGCGTAGTGAAACATCGATTAACGAGTTAAAGCATAACATCCAAACGAAATCAGGATTAGGTTTATTTTATTTTATTCTGGAAGATATCCAAGAATTAAAGAAGGTTGTAACTGACCCGCAAAGTTTTAGTGTAATTATGACTGCCATGAACGCTTCAACATGGATCAACGAAAAAATGGAGAAGTGGTTAGGTGAAAAAAACGCTGCAGACACGCTTTCTCAATCTGTGCCAAACAATATCACTTCGGAAATGGGTCTGGCGCTATTGGATGTCGCAGATGAGATTCGTCCTTATCCGGAAGTCATTGAGTATTTAAAACATGTAAAAGATGATAACTTTATGGATGAACTGGTTAAGTTTGATGGTGGAAAGGAAACCCGGGACGCTATCTATGCTTATCTGGGCAAATATGGAATGCGATGTGCCGGTGAAATCGATATTACTAGAACCAGGTGGAGCGAAAAGCCAGCTACACTTGTCCCCATGATTCTTAATAATATCAAAAGCTTTGATTTTAACGCGAGTCATCGGAAATTTGAGCAAGGGCGACAGGAAGCTTTGGAAAAAGAAAAAGAGATATTGGATCGATTGAAGCAATTACCGGATGGTGAAGAAAAAGCCCAAGAAACAAAACGAATGATCGACCTGATCCGGAATTTCAGCGGGTATAGGGAATATCCTAAATACGCCATAGTCAGTCGCTACTTCGCTTATAAGCAGGCTTTACTGAAAGAAGCCGAACAACTCATACAAGCGGGCGTTATACATGAAAAAGAAGATATTTACTACCTCACTTTTGAAGAGCTTCACGAAGTCGTACGCACAAATAAACTGGATTACCAGATCATTGGCAAACGAAAAGACGAGTACAAATTATATGAAAAACTAACTCCGCCACGGGTTATCACGTCCGATGGCGAAATCATTTCAGGTAAATACAAGCGAGAAAATCTCCCTGCCGAAGCTCTTGTAGGTTTAGCGGTTTCTTCCGGAGTTATAGAGGGGCGAGCACGCGTCATCTTAAACATGGAAGATGCCGATCTGGAAGACGGAGATATATTAGTCACCGCCTTTACTGACCCTAGCTGGACACCTTTGTTTGTATCTATTAAAGGTCTAGTCACCGAAGTTGGCGGACTGATGACCCATGGAGCGGTTATCGCGCGTGAATATGGCTTGCCCGCAGTCGTCGGGGTTGAAAATGCTACCAAACTGATAAGAGATGGGCAACGAATTCGCGTGCATGGAACAGAAGGGTATATCGAAATATTATAAGGGCTGAATGCATCAAGTAAGAGCCTTTGTCATATTAGTCGGCATTAAATGAAACTTGTCATGGATAAAAGGGCGGTTATCCTGTTCGTCCTTTTATCTATGAGAAGATTACTGTCGGGTGACAAAAACATAGTATCATTCAGTTTGCTGATCGTTTACTTAAATGTATAATGATTGTCTGAGGTGATGACAATGGCAAGATCCAAAGAATTTGAAGTTAATGAAGTATTGGATAAAGCAATACAACTGTTTTGGACACAAGGATATGAGAAAACTTCAATGCAGGAATTAGTTGATTTTATGGGCATTCATCGGAGAAGTATCTATGATACGTTTGGGGATAAGCATGCCTTGTTTATGAAAGCTCTGGAACGGTATGAAGCTAAGCAAATTCAAAAAATGAGATTCCTCGTTGAAAAGAAAAAGCCGGTCAAGGAAATAATCCGAGAAGTATTCGAATCGACATTGAGAAATGAAGGAGAGCCGCTGGGATGTTTACTTGTGAACTCGGGTGTGGAATTGGGCGTATTAGATCCGGAGGTTGCATCCTTGGTTGAGGGAAGTTATTCCAAGACTGAAGATTTTTTGAATCAACTTCTTCAGGAAGGGCAGCAAACCGGTGAAATCAGGGCAAACCTTGAAGCAAAAGTTATGTCCCGCTTTTTAACGAATGCCTGGTCGGGACTACGCACATTGGTTAAGACTACGACGGATCAACAAAAGCTAAAGGATATCGTTGATACGACGCTGGCTGTACTAGATTGAACGTGATAACTGGATCATTTTCTAGGCATAGGTTGGATTTATTCCTTTCGAAAAAAAATTCTTTACCAATCGTTCTAGAAATGATAAAGTAAATGCAAGTTAGATCTGACTTTTTTTATTCTTATTAGAATGATCGTTCTTTAATTAGATAACACACATGAAACTGAACTTTGGAGGAGAAATTAATATGAAGTACACCGTGATCACAGGAGCAAGCTCCGGCATTGGATATGAGACGGCATTGGCGTTTGCTGCACGTGGCAAAAACTTGGTTTTGGTAGCCAGAAGATTGGACAAATTAGAAGAGCTTAAATCGACGATCCAAGATAACCATCCTGAGTTAGATGTTGTGATTCATTTAAGCGACCTATCGGTTACGCATCAAGCCTATAAACTGTATAACGATTTAAAGGAATATCAAATCGAGACATGGATTAATAATGCAGGGCTTGGTGAAGGCTCTTTCGTAGCCGAGCAGAAACTGGAAAAAGTCGAAACCATGTTACGCGTTAACATCGAATCCTTGACCATTCTTTCAACACTGTATGTGCGAGATTATGCCGACGTAGAAGGAACTCAGTTAATTAACGTATCATCAGCACTCGGATATGTCATAGCTGTCGGTAGTGTTGCTTACTCTGCATCTAAATATTATGTGAGTGCCTTCACTGAAGGGCTTGCTAAAGAACTCGAATTGAAAGGCGCGAAAACAAAGGCGAAAATTCTAGCACCAGCCATAACGGAAACGGAATTCGTGAAAAAATCAATCGATGTCGAAGAATTTGATTATACAGCCAATATGCCTAAGTACCATACTGCCAAGCAGATGGCGAGCTTCATGCTTGATCTTTTTGATAGCAACGAAGTGGTGGGGATTGTAGACCAGAATTATGATTTCAATTTGAGAGGGCCAATCTATCCGATCTTTGAAGGGCTGTAATAATTCATAGAAAGAGGATAAAACATGAGAGCAGCGCAAATGCGCAAGTATTCAAAAAACATTCAACTGGAACTGAATGAAACGGAAATACCGGCAATCCATAGCGATGAGGTTCTCATCAACGTAAAAGCCGCGGGTGTAAATCCATTAGATATTCTAATTATTAATGGCAATGTTCGGTTGATTTCTGATTATAAATTCCCAATAACTTTAGGCAATGAACTATCCGGCGTTATTGAAGCCGTAGGAAAAGAGGTTGTGAATTTCCGTGTGGGTGATCACGTTTATACGCGATTGCCGATGAACCAAATTGGAGCTTTTGCGGAATACGCAGCGGTAAAGGAAGAGGCTATAGCCATCATGCCTAAACATCTTTCGTTTACTGAAGCAGCGGCTGTACCCCTCACTGCTTTGACGGCCTATCAAGCATTACATGATATGCTTCATGCTCAGCCCAATAAAAAGCTGTTTATTCCTGGAGGTACCGGAGGCTTTGGTGCAATGGCAATTCCTATCGCCAAATCCATGGGTTTGTATGTCATTACAAGCGGCAGCGAAAGAGGCAGATCACGGACCCTGTCGATTGGCGCCGACCAATTCATCAATTATAAAGAAGAGAACTATGCTGACGTTCTATCCGACATTGATTATGTGATCGACACCTTGGGAACCAAAGAGATCAAAGCCGAAATGGGTATTCTAAAACCCCAAGGAAAATTGGTATCCTTAAAAGCTGCGCCAAATTATCAATTTGCGGCTGATCGGAATTTTCCATTATGGAAAAAACTATTGTTTGGCTTAGTTGGGTCCCGCATCGATTCTTTGGCACGCAAGCATCAAATTGAATATCGTTTTATATTCGTGCAGGCCAATGGCAGTCAGTTACAAGAGGTCACTAATCTTGTCGAACAAGAAAACATCAAGCCCTCAATAGACTCCGTTTATCATTTTAATGACATTAACAAGGCATTGGTTAAAGTCTCTACTGGCCATTCGCAAGGCAAAGTAATTGTAACGTTCTAAGCCGAGCTCTCGAAGCTGGATTTCCGATGACAGAGACGTATATCTCTTATAGCATATATTTTTTCGTTTTATTAGAACGATCATTCCCTAATATGAGGTGGATATCACAATGAGAAGGACTGTTCTTATTACAGGGGCTTCCGGTGGGATCGGTAAAGAATTAGCTGATCGGTTTGCCAAGGGCGGACATAACATAGTTCTGGTAGCTCGCAGCAAGAGTAAAATAGTGGAACTCGCGCAGGAATATCAAAAAAAACACGGTATTCAGGCAACGGTCATCGCCAAGGATGTGGCGGCACCAGGGGTACCCGAGGAAATCTTCACGGAGCTCAAGGAGAAGGGGATTACCGTTGACTATTTGGTCAACAATGCCGGCTTCGGTTTGTTTGGGACATTTATGGAAACGGATATGGAGCAAGAAGTGAATATGATTGACGTTAATATCAAGGCTCTGACGGTTATGACGAAGCTATTCTTGCCGGATATGATCAAACGCGGGCAAGGTGGGGTGATGAATGTAGCTTCCTTGGTAGGTTTCTTCCCAGGACCGATGATGTCTGTTTACTATGCGACGAAGGCGTACGTGTTGTCGTTCACCGAAGCTTTGGCGAACGAAGTGAGCGGAACAGGCGTGACTGTAACCGCATTATGCCCGGGGCTGACGTCAACCGGCTTTGTTGATCGTTCTGGTATGGGCGCCTCGAAAATGTTGAAGGGCGCGATCATGGAAGCTGGACAGGTGGCTGAAGAAGGGTATCGAGGCTTCTTGCGTGGAAAGACATTAATTATGCCCGGTGTCCGCAACCGTTTCATTGCGTTTATGCCGCGGTTGCTGCCTCGTATGATGATGACTCGTTTAGTTAGAAGGTTACAGGACAGGACGGAGCATTGATTCAAACGGGAAACTGAAGTAGGAATAAGATCCAGGAATCTGCCTGATTGAGGCTGTTAGAAGTGAAGATTATCGTTAGCTCCTTAAACACAAAGACGGGGGTGTCTCAAAAGGGTCACCCTCGAATTTGTGTTCACTTTGAAGCATTAAAATTTTTTTATAATACGATACCTTGAACATGCAACTTATAAGTTGCTTATTCTTGACGAGCAACCACAGGGTTGCTTATAATCGATATATGAAATGGGACAAAGACGCTATATTCAAAGCACTTGGCGACTCGACTCGGCGGACGATATTAGACGAACTATCCGAACGCAACGAGCAGACGTTGTATGAACTTACGGTACGTCTTATTACGAAGCACGACCTTGCCATTTCGCGACAGGCGATCGCTAAACACCTTTCTGTATTGGAAGATGCAGGGCTCGTCAAATCAGAAAAAAAGGGGAAATTTCGAGTGGTTATTTTCAATAACGAACCACTGAAAAATTTACTGAAAGGATGGATTGAGTAGTTTTAATTAAAAAGTTCTGACGAATGTACTGGTTGGAGCGGATTGTTAGCAGAGCACCAACGTTGCAAATATCAAAGGAGGCAAAAACATGATGAAAATCATTGTTACCAGTCTATTCGTTCAAGATCAAGACAAGGCATTGGAGTTTTATACAGAAACGCTGGGCTTTGTTAAAAAGCATGACGTTCCCATGGGGAAATTCAGATGGATAGCGCTTGTTTCTCCCGATGAGCAAGATGGTACCGAGCTTATACTCGAACCGAATGAACATCCTGCCGCCAAAGAGTATCAAAAGAAGATATTTGCCGAAGGCGTCCCAGCAACAATGTTTGGCGTTGCAGACATTCATAAAGAGTACAATCGATTATTGGAAAACGGCGTGAAGTTTACTATGGAGCCGACAAAAATGGGCGAATTCACAATTGCTGTCTTCGACGATACATGCGGCAACCTACTTCAGATTATTCAGAAGTAATTTTATGACGAAATATCGGCACTTAAAAGAAAAAGGATTAAAAATACAATAGCGCTCGCTGTGTCTCGATTTGCCAAAAGAATTCGCTGTTCTTCGCAGGCTTCCGGGAGTGCCTTAAACCTCCAAAATTTTCGTTTTGCGTATATAATTGATTGAGTGAAAGCTTGAGTAAATCAGGCTTTTTTTTTATACGGAAATTGATTTCGAAGAAATGTCGATACGCTCTGAGTTGCGTTAACGGGATACGTTAGCAACAACTGCGGCAGCCGGTTCAGACCGAGCAGTCTTATGAAAATCAACCGGAGGGACGAGTAGCTGCCCACTTGGCAAAATTACTACATCGCATAGGTAATAATTCCCTTATGATCGAATAAAATATTCGGGATTCTTATAGGAGTCCTTTCAAAGGGGGAGATCATTTATGAGCAAACGGATTGGAATTATCGGCAGCGGTACCGCCGGACTGCAGCTAGCCTATTCCTTACATAAGGATTTCGACGTAACCCTGCTTCATTATGAGGAGCCGGATGAGATTCGACGCGGGCGAATACAGTCGACCCAAGTTCATTTTCATCCAACGCTTCTTAGGGAGCAGCGCTTTCTTATGCCGGAAACGGACGCGGCCCCTTCCATTCGAACGATTCATTTCAACATGGGCCAGCAGAAGTTATTCGTAGGGAGACTGAAGGGCAAGGCAACGTCTGTCGATCAGCGCTTGGCCTACGCCAAGACGATGGATGATTTGGCGCGGCAAGGCGTACGCTTACGCAATGGCCGCGTAATGCGGAACGAGTTGGAGTCCTTGGCTGAATCGTATGAACTATTGATCGATGCCACCGGTAAATCCGGACCGCTGTTCTCTTTCCCGGTTGATGCGGAGCTTACGCCATTCCTTACGCCTCAACGCAAATGCATCGTCGGTTATTTTACGGGGGTATCTCCGGTTGAACCCGAAGGGATTTCGATAACGGTACTCCCCGGAGCCGGCGAAATGTTTGAAATTCCCGCATTAACCGAACAAGGACGCGTAACTATTTTATTTATAGAGGCGCAGCCTGACGGAATATTGGATGCCTTTAAAGGGGTAAGGACAGCTCGAGATTTTACGGACCGGATGAAGAGCATCGTGCAAGACTATTTGCCGGAAGTTTACGGGCGTATCGATCCGGATCGTTTCTCTCTGACAGATGAGGCCGCATATCTCCAGACTGCAATCACGCCTGTTGTTCATCATCCGTATTTCATGCTGAATGGCACTTTGGTGCTGGGATGCGGGGACAGTGTGATCCTTGCAGATCCGATCACGGGTCAAGGCTGCAATACGGCCTCCTATTGTGCGGAGCAGTTGTTTGAGACCCTTATGGCACACAAGGAATCCCCATGGGACGAACAAATTGGAATCGATTATCGGAACCGAACCAAATCCTATGTAACGGCCGTGACGGAATGGACGAATGCCATGACAGAACCACTGCCCGAGCATATCGTCCAAATGCTTATGCAGGCAGCAACGGATCAAGAGACTGCCGACCGTATAGTCCATTGGTTCGAGAATCCGCCGAAAGCCCATGAGGCATTCTTCCTGACATAATAGGAAAGCCATCCAAGCTCGGATAACCTTAAAAAGACATGAAACCTGCATAATTTGCGGGTTTTGTTTTTTACTAATCCGAACGAATAGCAGGAGTAGAACTGGGATGATTAAACCCTTTGGGTCGGTTTTTTACGGTAAAATACCGGAGGATCTGTTACTCCTTACGGATCGTGACAGAGATTACCTAATGAGAAATATAGCTCATAATACAACAGCGGAAGCCTAGGACTTTAATTTGTCCAGGGCTCCCGCTGTTCTTCTCCATGCCGCGATTTACAAGCCTTTCGCCAGAGTGACCGCCGCATCCGCTTGAACGAGACCGTAACCGTATGAATGATCCCGACCGGAAGCGCCTAGGTCCAGCGAGCTGTTCCGGAGGACGCTGCGAATTTGCTCGTTGGTGAGGCTCGGATTCGCGGACCAAGCGATGGCGGCTACGGCCGAGACATGCGGCGTAGCCATTGAAGTGCCTTCAAAGTAGTCGTAATCCCACTGGGAAACATGGACGAGCCCGCTACCGAGCCCGCCGCTCCGGATGTTGCTTCCGCTGTTATAAGATACGGAGACGGCGGGAATCCAGCTGCCTTCGGCGCCTAACGTGAAGCTGCCTGCGTCTTCAGGGCTAACTGTATCGTTGTTTGCAATGATAGCTCCAGCCGCTCCTTGAGTCATGACGTTCTGGAGCTTCTCTGTAAAGGTGATATCCCCCCGATCGATGAAGGCGATCCAGGATCCGGTTTCGGGTTTGCCGTTACACGATGTAGTGGAATCGGCCAAGCCGCAATCGACCAGAGGTCCCGTTGCATTGCCGACGTTGGAGAACTCGATGATGTTGTTCCGATAAGGCGTTTCCGTCCCGTTCTCTGTTTCCATTACCGTTCCCTTCAACGCGGTGCCCTGCGGCACACTGGATAACGTTCCTACTCCCGGGGCAACCAGCTCCTGATCTTTACCGAAATTGGAAAATCCGGCGAGAGCCAGGTTGCTGTCGACGGCGCCCACAGCGACAACGGAATCGTACTTGGCGGGGTAACCGATTTTGCCGCTGTCGTTTCCGCTTGCCGCGATGCTGAGCATGTTATTCATATAGGCAAGATCGAATACTTTCTGCTCCGTTCGGGACGGCTTGCTGCTGCCGAGGGAGAGGGTTGCGATATTTGCATTATTTTCCTGGCACCAATTCATGCCGCTGATGACGCTGCTGGTCGTACCGCTGCCGTCGTCGCCCAACACTCGCGCGATATAAAGGTTAACGCTTGGAGCAACTCCGATCCTGCTGCCGCTGGCATCGGTCTGCCCGGCAATCGTGCCTGCAACGTGGGTGCCATGCCCGTCCCCGTCGCGCGCATCCGGATGACCGTCATTGACAAAATTTTTGCTCGCTTTTATGATCGAAACGCCATTTCGAGTAAATTCCGGTTGATCGTAGTCAATGCCGGTATCAAGCACGCAAATATTGATATTCGTTCCAGTGGCATTTTGGCTCCAAGCTTGTTCGGCATGAACAGCCTGCAATCCCCATGTTAGCGCCCCGTCGGAATACGAACCACCGTCACTCGTTGCATAAACGGGGCGGTCCTCCTCGATATAGCTGACATTGGGGTTACGCGCCAGACCGGATGCGGCGGCTTCCGAAGCTTCGATATGCATCGCTTCAAGGTTGGCCCAATGGGATGCAATCCGGACGCCCGGTACATGCAGGGCCTTTGTTGAAGCGCCGGGCTTTAACCCGATTAGGTACGAATGCTTCTGGGATTTGTCAGTTGGAGCAGCTGCAACTACATTGGAGGCGAGGAGCAGGACGACCGTCATGGAACTTAACGCTTTAGATACAATGCCGGCTTGAATCCATTTTTTCATTACTCATTCTCCTTTCGTTTCGCATGGCTACTCAGATTACATTCGTCTAGTTCCAGTAAATTCCTTCAATGAATCACTAAATTTGGTCGTATAGTACTACAATTAAAAATATATTTGCTGACAGACATACGAAACTACTAAAATGTATATTAATTGGATAGATTGGTGTCGAAAAAAGGAAATCGTATTCATGTGTGCAATATACGATCATTAGAACAATGGAGGGCGGTCGTTATGGAGCGGGAAGTAGAGAGGCTGTTCGGGGACCATATTCTGCGGGAAGCCGCAGACCGGTTCGGCCTGAAGGCAGATGCATGGTCGAAGCTGGGTGATTTTGAAAACTACGTGTACGCTGCGTGCATGGACGGTACCGACGTTGTTTTGCGGCTGACCCACAACAGCCATCGAACGCTTGACCAAGTGAAGGCGGAGCTGGATTGGATCGCGTATCTCTCGGCATCCGGCTTGGAAGAAGAGATTTCCGGATGTCTCCCGTCCCTCAATCATCTTCTGGCTGAACGGATTGATGCGGATGGTAACGACTCCTACTTTATAGCCTGTCTGTTCCGGAAAGCTCCTGGCAAACGCCCCGATACCAAGGATCCGGCCGACTGGAACGCTAATTTGTTCAGGGAATGGGGAGCGGTAACGGGACGGATCCACCGAATCACGAGAGGGTACCGCCCGGCCGTGCCTGAAGCTCCGCGCCGACCCGATTGGGACGAGGATGAGCTGATCTTAGAGTCGAACCGTTACATTCCGAAGGAAGAGCACATCGTTCGGGAAAGGCTAACGACGGTGCTTGCCCGTCTTAAAAGCTTGCCTAAGCCGGCCGACGGTTACGGCCTTATTCACACCGACATGCATTCAGGTAATTTTTTTGTGGAGCAGGGGCGCATCACGGTCTTCGATTTCGACGATTCGGCGTACAACTGGTTCGTTCATGATCTGGCCATCCCGCTTTACTATTCCGTAAGCAGAGGAGTTCCAGAAGCATATGCCGGAGACCGGACCGCCTTCGCCCGGGACTACTTTCAGGCATTCTGGAAAGGGTATGCGTCCGAGTACCGTCTATCTCCGGAATGGCTCGACTGGCTTACGCTCTTTCTGGAGATGAGAGACCTGACGCTCTATTTGGTTATTCATAAAAAGATGGATGTGACAGCGCTGCCGGATAATCTCAGAGACTGGTTCGGAGAAATCCGGGAACGGATCGTCTCCGGACGACCGTTGGTGGAGCTCGATTTTCGGGGACTCGTGTAAATCGTCCGATTACGCTAAAAGGCAACTTTTAAGCTTAAACGGGTACGTTAGTTGAATAAAACAGCGGCAGTCTAAGACGTTATTTTCCGTCCAGGGCTTCCGCTGTTTCTTTTTTGGAGGTCCCCTTCCAAGCTGGATCATCAATCACAGTGTTTCTTGTTCCGGTCGATGCAAAAAAAGTGTTAAACGGCAAAAATGTGCAATCCTTCCGAAAAACAAATAATGCAAACAGGTTCAAGAATGTGCAATATACATCCATTTTTGTAGGATTTAGAATGAGTGTGAAGTTGGCTGATCATATCTTTTTGAATAGGATCATGAATCATCAATTTCCAAAGGGGGAGGTATGGAAGCTGTCGTTTGGATTCTTCCAATGAAAAGCAGCAAGACAAACAACATTCACAAGCATGACAATAAAAGGAGTGAAAAGATGGGTATTCGCAAACCGAAAAAATTCATTTCTATTGTTTTCGCAATGAGCCTCTTGTTAACAAGTATGTCGCCTGCATTTGGCAAAGAGGTAAATGCCTTGAATGTTGACGGCTATGAAACAGTGGATTATACCGATTTTGGCGATGAAGGGGAAGTGGTTCCTCCCTATTGGGGCTTCGCTCCGGCTTCTTCAACAGTTACTATTCATACGGAAGATCTCGGCGGCAATACGACTCCTAAGCTGCAGTACAATATCGTGGACCAGTCAGGGGGACGACTGGCATCGAAGACGTTCGCTTCCCCTGTTGGAGGAACAAAGGTTCTGTTTGAATTTGACTGGTATCCCGGCAAGGTGAATGATAAAGGAACCCACCAATACGAAAATGGCGGCGAAGTAAAAATCTTTGACAGCGCAGGCAAAGCGATCTTTACTTTGAATAATACGAATAATGCGAATCTCACCTATTATGTCGGCAGTCAGGAGCGCGTTGCTACCGGCTTTGCCGATTCGGAAGCCTGGTATCATGCCAAGGTTGCTTTTGACCTGATCAACAATGAAGTCATGTTAAGTCTTCAAGATCAAAGCGATACAAAGGAAGAATATGCGGCTTCCTTGGACGGAGTTAATTTCAGCGGTTCTTTCAACATGATCAGGTTGCAAGGCGTGCGAACATCCGGCAATAATCTTACATGGACGTCGTATCTGGACAACTTCGGCATTTATAATGCGCCGGTCTCCGATCATGCTATCTTGAAAGTGGACGACCTGCCGTATCATAGAGTCTATGTCGGTGAGACAGCTAAAGACATATCTTCCATCGGATTGCGGGACGAAGTACCCGTTACGCTTGCTGACGACAGTAAAGTTAATGTGCCGATAAGTGAGTGGGTTGCGATCGGCAGCGAATGGGATCCGGATCAATCCGGCGTATACGAGTTCAGGGGTACGCTTGCCGAAACAGAAGGCGTGGAGAACGTCTTCGGAAGATTTGCCACGCTCTATGTCTATAATCGTCTGCATCCGGTCGATCCGGCGCAGCAAGTGGAATGGCTGGACAGAGGCGTTATCGCTCTTCCGTCTGAAGAGGGTATCTTCATTAGTTGGCGATTGCTAGCGGATGAATATGATCAAAATGTAAAGTTTAATATTTACCGCAACGATGAGAAATTAAATGACGAACCGTTAATCGTGACAAATTTTGTTGATGCGGAAGGTGTACCTGGAGACACCTATACAGTGGAGACGCTTGTTCAAGGAGCTCCTGCAGAAAGCAATGAAAGAACAGCGGCAGCCAAAGATTACCTCTCCCTCCCGCTGCAAAAACCTGAGGGTGGAACGACGGCTACAGGTGTTTACACCTATGCATCAAATGATGCGAGTGTAGGGGATTTGGATGGCGACGGGGAATATGAAGTGATCGTGTTATGGAGTCCGTCTAACGCCATGATGGCCCTGGAAGACGTGATCACGGGTCCGGCGATTTTCGATGCCTATAAATTAGACGGTACTCTGTTGTGGCGGATCGATATGGGGCCTAACCTGACATCCGGACCCCAGTATCATCAGTTTGTCGTAGGGGATATGGACGGGGACGGAAAATCCGAATTCCTCATCAAATCTGCGGACGGTACAACCGTATATGGCGCAACGAACGGCGTTTACGACAGCAGCAAAGTTATCAGCGTGATCGGCGATCCGGAAGCCGATTGGGTCAATGACGGCGGTCATGTCGTTGGCGGGCCTGAATATATATCCGTATTCAACGGGGAAACCGGGTCAGTGATCGATACGATTGACTTTGCATTCCCGGTAGAAAAGGTTCCAGGAGACGGCGGTATTTCTTGGGGAGATAACTTCTATAACCGTTCGGACCGATTCCTTGCTGCTATGGCTTACTTGGACGGAGTTACGCCGAGTGCTATTTATGGCAGAGGATATTATGCAAGAACGGGCTTTGCGGCATATAGCTTAGTGGATGGCGAGCTTCAGGAAGTATGGACGTTTGATTCCGACGAAGCAGGCAGAGGGGGAGGCCTCGGCAACCATAACCTGGCCGTCGGCGATCTTGACAATGACGGATATGATGAGATCGTAGCCGGCTCATTGACCCTTGATCATGATGGCACGATTCTTTACGCGATGGACGGCGAGATGGGACGCGTAAAAGGCTCTCATGGCGATGCTCTGCATGTAGGCGCATTTGACCCTGATCGAGAAGGACTACAAGTCTTCGGTGTACATGAGGAAACCACCGTAGCTTCTTTAGAGTACCATGACGGTGCGACGGGAGAAACGCTGCAAGCGTTCTATGCATACAAGGATGCAGGCCGTGGAGTAGCTGCCAACATTACCTCTTCACCGGGTTATGAGTACTGGGGAGCAGGCGGCTCGACGGTTGAAACAGGCGGCGGTGTCTATAATGTACAAGGTGATGTAGCCCTGGAGAGTTTCAGAAATATCAGTCTTCCCGTTAACTTTGTCATGTATTGGGACGGCGATTTGCTGCACGAATTGCTGGACGGTACAACCATTTCGAAGTATGACGAAACGACTGGCGAAGTGAATGTGATGAAGGCTTTCGAAGGCGTTGTAAGCAATAACGGCACAAAAGCCAACCCGACGCTGCAAGCTGATATTGTGGGCGACTGGCGCGAAGAAGTGATTTACCGCACACCTGACGATTCGGAGCTCAGATTATACAGCACAACGATTCCTACTTCGTACAGACTGTATACTTTGATGCATGATCCGGTCTATAGAACGGGTATTGCGTGGCAGAATGCAACCTATAATCAGCCGCCGCATATCGGTTTCTATCTGGGTGAAGATATTAGAGACACTGTTCTTGCCGGAGAATTGGAAGCAGAAAATATCGATTATACGCCAAATGTCGATGCGATGAGGCAGTCCGTAACTCTTGAATGGGATGGTCCGTTACAAGCGAAATTAACGAATGCTCTGGATCAGGTGCAGCATCAATTATATATTGGAAGACCCGGTCAAGCGGCAAAGCATATGCAGAATTTTATAAAACACCTGGATAATATAAGTGATAACATTGAGGTGGAAGATCAGTTGAAAGCCAATTTGATCGCCGATGCTCAAAGGTTAATAGAGGGATGGAATCATTTAGCTTCTAAAATAATATCGCAAGACGAACAGCTGCCTGGAACGCTCCAATAAGTGCATGTCGCCGCGAATAGATGATAAAGTCCATTCAAAAGCTGAATGAAATCAGGCACTTTTGCCTGATTTCACTCGGCTTTTTCTTTTTCATCATATAAAAACATTTAATGAATAAAGGGGTATATCGATTTACAGACATTTGTATAAAATATTAAGCAATCTACATTTACTGAAATGACCTAAAACGCTAGTCGGGCCTCTAATTATTCTATTGCGCGGTCAGAATCTGTGGACCTTCAGCCGTGATGGCGATCGTGTGCTCGTATTGGGCGGCGAGCTTGCGGTCCAGCGTCCGCGCGGTCCAGCCGTCCGCATCGATTGTCATGTAGTAGGTTCCTTCGGTAATCATGGGCTCGATCGTGAACACCATGCCCTCCTTGATGCGGAGGCCTTTGCCGGGCTTGCCGACATGCATATAGTTCGGCGCCTCGTGCAGGTCCCGGCCGATGCCATGCGCGAGAAGGTCGCGCACGACGCCGAAGCCGTTCGATTCGGCATGCTGCTGGATCGCGCTCGTCACGTCGCCTAGCCGATTGCCGGGCTGCGCCTGCGAGATGCCGAGGTCAAGGCATTCCTTCGTGACGCGAATCAGCTTCTCGGCCGTCGGTGAGATCTTCCCGACCGCATAGCTCCAGGCCGAATCGCCGAGCCAGCCGTCGAGCTCCGCAACCGTGTCGATCGTCACGATATCGCCTTCCTCAAGTGGCTTATCGCTAGGGAAACCATGCGCGATCACGTCGTTGACGGAGACGCAGGTCGCATATTGATAGCCCTTGTAGCCCTTCGTGTAGGGCTTGGCGCCGTGCTTCAAGATAATGTCCTCGAAGATGCGCTCAATCTCGTTCGTCGTGATGCCCGGTTGGATAAGCGGGGCGATCGTGCGATGGCATTCGGCCACCACTTGGCATGCCTTGCGGATGGCCTCGATTTCATGCTTGTTTTTTAAGATGACCATGTTCGTATCAGGACTCCTTCGTAATGGCTTGCAACGCGAGCTTGGCTATTCGATCAACGTCCAGCTCGGAAGTGCCCGCATAGTAGTGCAGCCCGCAGCAGCCGACCAGCACCGCAAGCATATGATCGACGCTGTCGTCTTCGCGTTGGGCGATCGATTGGAGCGTAACGTACAACCGTTCCATGAATCGTCTCTTGGAGGCGTGCCGATCCTTCTCAGGCAAGCCTGCATAATGCTCCGCCGCCATCTTGTAGACGAGATATGCGCGGGCGTCCGACTGCCACAGCCGGAGCAGCGCCTTGCAATACGTCAACAGCTGACTGTCATCCGGGCTGCCGCCGCGGATTTTCGCCCATTCTGCCAGGCCTTGCTCGCATCGATCGAAACCGCTGTCCAACACATCTTCTATCAATAAATGGCGGTTGGGGTAATAATGGTATACCGGCAGAGAAAATCGAGAAGATCGCCGAGGCGGGAGCCGAGCCGGGGATCGAGCTTTTCGTGCTGGATGACGGTTGGTTTGGCAGGCGCGACAGCGACAACACTTCGCTCGGCGACTGGGTCGAAGACCGCCGCAAGCTGCCCAGCGGACTTCGGGATTTGGCGGAACGGATTACCCGGCGCGGTCTGAAGTTCGGTTTGTGGTTCGAGCCGGAGATGATCTCGCCTGACAGCTACCTGTATCGCGCTCATCCCGACTGGTGCCTGCATGTTGCAGGCCGTCGTCGGACGGAAGCGCGCTGGCAGCTGGTCTTGATCTTTCGCGTCAGGAGGTTCGGGATTATTTGTACGATTCCCTTGCCCGAATTTTCTCGGATGTTCCTATCGCTTACGTCAAGTGGGATATGAACCGCGGGCTGACGGAGATTGGATCCGCTGCCGCCTCGCCGGATCGTCAACAGGAGATAGCGAACCGGTATGTGCGGGCCTATACGATCTTCTGGAGAGGCTGACCTCGGCTTTTCCGCAGATTCTATTCGAAAGCTGCTCGAGCGGCGGCGGGCGATTCGACCCAGGCATGCTTTATGACATGCGCAGACCTGGACAAGCGATAATACGGACGCCTTGGAACGGCTAAAAATCCAGTACGGCTTCAGCCTGATCTATCCGGTAAGCACGATCGGCGCTCATGAATCATCAAGTCAGAGACGCCGCTCAAAATGCGCGGCGAGGTGGCGATGTCCGGCAACTTCGGCTACGAGCTTGACCTGACGAAATTCAGCGAAGCTGAAAGAGCCGAGGTCAAGAAACAGGTTGAGATGTACAAGGAGATACGTTCTCTCGTGCAGAAGGGCGATCTCTTCCGGCTCCGCAGCCCGTTCGCGGGCAACGAGACGAAGAAACTCTGGGCGAAAGTAAGCGTCAAACAGCCCCCACCTTGTCATCAAGTTGAGGGCTGTTTGACGCTTACATAGCAAGGTGGAGGTCATTTTACGCTTACATTAATACCAAGCTGCCATTTACTTTATTTACGTTTCCGAGAACTAATTCTCATCAGTTGATCTTGATTAAAGGTTAACCCTGGGACTGTGGAGGTATCTCCATTGATTGCGAAAGTATTTGCGATTACGTTATCATTACGAAGATAAATAATCCTAACTTCATAATGGAAAGGTTCTACATCTTGTGAAATAGCAGTATGAGAAAGTGGTGGAAGGGTTACATTCTCGCTCAATAGTATAACTGGAGATCCACTATTCCAATCATAGACCTGAACCGTCACTTCCGCTGATGTAGTAGCACTAAAGTTCGCCACTTCAATGTGAGCGGCTGTTTGGCCGACAGCAGTATTTAAGACGCCTGTTGTTAACACTTTCGTTCCACTTTTACTTCCTTTACTACCGCCACTTTTAGCTGAAGTACGCAGTACTAAGCGTTTTAGGATTTTCGCAGTAGGTTTGCGAGTTTTTTTCATAGTATCGCCTTCTCCTTTATTTTAAATTTAGAGGGTCTCCATACCCTCAATAGTAATGTATTCTATTGAATCAACATCAGATATGGATAAACCTTCAGTAGAATTAGTGGAGTTTAATAGAATCATTACGCTAACAAATACCTACCGTATTAATGCTGTTGCTGGTGTCAGCGCGGCAGACATGGGTAGGACATTCCGTGAAGGATGGACGGGTGGAGGTCCGGCATCTTCTGTAATCGGTACGCTTGAGGCCGTCGCTAAGCAACGTACCGCTGAACCAAATGGTGCTGAACCGGCTTATTTCGCTTATGTACCGAATGAGGTAGATGAGGAAACCGATCCGGAAACCGCAGAAGGGCACGAATACTACAGAACACCACGAGCACAGCATCCAAACTCTGTAAACAAGTTCCTGTTTACGAGCGTTGATAAAATCATGGCATTCACTGCAATTGACGATAAAATCAGCACGTTCTTAAACCAGCCGCTCTTGTTGGTTGCTGGAAGCAAAGCCGGTACACGTTGGCAAAGTGAAGAAATTCATAAATTTGGGAACGAACCGAAAGAACTGGTTATTCTTGAAGGTGGATCCCGTTTGATAAATATCTGTCCGGTGAACATCTTGATTCTCAGTCGGAACAGCTTCCTGAGACTATCCAGTAAGCACCAATCAGACTAAATCCGGCTGCCCAAAAGGGGCAGCCGGATTTGTCTATTATCAACATAGTATTATTAAAAGGGAAAAAACAACTCATATAATGTGGTGTAGATTGACATAAAGCTCCCCACTACAAAAACCTTATATTTATAGGGTTTTTCCCTACTTTATTGGAAATTGACATTAAACCGCCAACCTTATAGCTGGAGGCAGCTTGTGTAATATTTACTTCCATTCCGACAGTTCTTCATAATCATCTAAAGAGCCTATACGTCTTAAATAATCATAACCTCCGTCCACACCGACTTTCCCACACTTGCAAATTCTAAAATCATTTTTATCTTCTGAACTAACTTCATTATGACAATGTTTGCATCGAATAGCATTTCGAATTATTTTCATTGAATCCTCCTTTTGTTTATCGATGAGTCTAAACTTTATTCATTATTGTCTTTGTCTATCAGCATTTAATCAATGCCTTTGTCGAACTAACCACTATCATTTTAAAAATTGATTTTCAACATAATTCGATAAAACTAGTGTTTTTTCATCAAAGGATTTTATTATGGAAAGCTAGAATAACGAAGTAACTCCATTCTTCAACAAATGTAAGCGTCAAACTCTCCACACCTTCAACTACTAACCTAGCTATGAGATCATGAGATTAACCTGAATACGGAGGGTAACTCATGAATGCCAAAGAACAACGCAGACAAGATTGGCACACACGTATCGCAGCCTATCGGGCAAGTGGCCTCACGATGAAAGCTTGGTGCTCCGCAAATCATTGTTCTGTCGAACAATTGAAATATTGGCTGTACAAAATAAAGCGTGTATCATCCTCAGCTACTCCAGATCCAAAGACTTCTCCCGTACAGTTTGTACCTCTTGCCACTGTAGATCCACCTGGCAGCGTTTCTCCTTCTCCTTCTCTAATCCTTCGTATCGGTGAAGCCAGTATCGAGCTTGTTACTTAGAGAAAGAATTGCCAATAGATTTCGGAGAAGAATTGCCTATTTTGAAATTTAGATGTGAGCAAGATACACGTATTAATGAGAATACTTTTTACGAACAGCTACTCCAACAATTAGGACATAGCCTGCCGTATTCGGGCCGTAAAACTCTTAAAAGTGAGCGAAGTTTTAGCCGAGGATGGATTGGAAGCAACCAAAGTTTCCAAAATTGTAAAACGAGCAGGCGTGGCTCAGGGAACCTTTTATTTGTACTTTCCTTCCAAAAATTCCGTGATTACTGCTCTCGCACAAGAAATGCTGGAAAGTGTTTTGGTCGCTGTCCGAATGGAAACGGAAGGGTTGCAGACCTTTGAGGATGTAGACTCAAAGGGGATTTCAGCAGCCTGCTATCAAATGGGGGAATATCGTGATGTTTTTGCGATTCTCAACAATGGTGGGGGAGTTGTGGAGGACCCGTTAGAGTGCAACAGTTTGCAAACAAGAAGTTAGAACAAGCTATTACAAGAGGCCCGGAGCCCAACCGCGTGGCATTGTGTAATTCTACAGATGTACACCATGGTTACTAGTTTAGTAAGGAGGCATAAGCAATGACAAGTGTTCTTGTAGTCGAAGATGATGCGCATATGTTGGAAATGATTTTAATAGTTTTAAACCACGAAGGATATCATGTCCGGGGCGCGGTTAACGGCAAAGAGGCGCTTGCAGAAATGGAAAGCTCACCGGCGGATTTGGTTGTGCTTGATATCATGATGCCTGTCATGGACGGGTGGGATTTGTGCCGCGAACTGCGGCTTTTGTACCCCGAACTGCCCATAATCATGATTACGGTCAAGCACGAGACGAGTCAGAAGGTGAAAGGATTCGGCCTGGGCGCCGACGATTACCTGGTCAAGCCCTTCGACCCGCAGGAGCTGGTGATCCGAATCAAAGCGGTGCTGCGCCGGTACCGTATTGCGGCCGATAAGAGGGTTATATTGGGCAGCTTCAAGCTGGATCGGCTTCGGGGAACCGTTTCGGACGGTAACGTTAATTGGAATTTGCCGCTCAAGGAATTCGAACTGTTATATCAGCTTGCAAGCTATCCCGGCCAAATCTTTATGCGAGAGCAGTTAATCGAAGCGGTATGGGGATTCGACCACGATGGGGACGAGCGGACGGTCGATGTTCATATCAAGCGGCTGCGGGAGCGGTTCGCCGCCTATACCCATCTGTTTCGCATTGTAACGGTTCGCGGTCTCGGATACCGATTGGAGACCGAAAGCTATGATTAAGAGCATCAACTTCAAAATTTTATTGATCTTTATCGTTGCACTAGCGGTAGGTTTTGGACTCTCCATTCCGATCACCGTATCTTTGTTTCAAAACCAAGTCACGCAATCCATCCGGGACGAGTATGCGATGAAAAGCGGGTTGATTGCGGATGTTTATTCCCGATTGGCGCCAACCGAGCGCGGACATTATCTGAAACAGTTGTCCGAAGAGATGAAGGTATCCCTGTGGATCTACGATCGGATCGGATTGCGCTACGCGTACGGCCAGACAAGCAAGCCCAACCTTACCGATGACGATATACGACTCGTCCGGGGCGGCGCCGAAGTCATGAGGCGCGCGTCCGTCCTGCCCTTGCCGACGAGCCTGCAAATGGGTTTTCCTTTGCGAACGGCGGATGAGCCGCTGGCGCTCGTCATCCATCCGGAAAGCTCCAGTATGTATCTCCTATTCACCATTATGGGTTCGTTCATTTTGATTGCGCTCACGATCGGCAGTTTCAAATTCATTCTCTTTACGAGAGTAGTGGTGAAGCCCTTAAAGGCATTGACGGCCGCGACCCAAAAAGTTGCCAAAGGAGACTATAATATCGTTTTTCAGACGAAGAGCAAGGATGAATTAGGCGTCTTGTCGAAGCAATTTCAGCAAATGGCCCACGAGATCGGCCAGGTTGAAAGGATGCGGCAGGAGTTCGTTTCCAACGTGTCCCACGAAATTCAAACCCCGCTGGCGTCCATTTCGGGTTTTGTTTCCATCCTGCAGAAAGACGGTCTTGATGAAGCCGAGCAGCTACGCTATCTGAACATTATCCGGCAGGAAAGTATGCGGTTGTCCCGACTGAGCGAGAACATGCTCCGACTGGCCACGATCGATTCGAACCATTATCCCTTCTATCCGTCGCTCGTTCGGCTTGACAGGCAGCTGCGCCGTATTGTCGTAGCCGCAGAGCCGCAATGGGCGGCGAAACGCTTGAATATTCACCTCGTGCTTCCGAAAACGACGATTCATGCGGACGAAGACCTTCTGAGCCAGGTTTGGCTGAATATTTTCGGCAACAGCATCAAATTTACGCCCGAAGGCGGCGACATCTCCATCGAGCTTCAGTCCGGAAACGGTGAAATCGGAGTCGTCTTTCGGGATACGGGAATCGGAATCGCCGAAGAAGACCGCAAGCGCGTTTTCGAGCGCTTTTATATGGCCGATAAATCGCACAACCGCGAAGCGGGGGGAAGCGGACTTGGTCTCGCGATCGTCAAGCGCGTTGTCGAATTACACAGCGGCTCGATCGAGATCGACAGCGCTGTAGGAAAAGGCACGGCGGTAACCGTCTTTCTGCCAGCCATGTAACTCCGTCACACAATCGAAAACCCGAGCGAACGAAAAGGTGAACGATCCGTTCATCTTTTTTACATTTGTTTCCATTTTGTTCATATTACGTTCACATAGGTCGCGTAGTATCGGTTGCGTAATCGAATCAGAAAAGATAAATCCACGAGGAGGAAATCGTTCATGCTGTGGTTGATGGTCAATTTTGCGATGACCATATTGTTTCCAATTTTTTGGGGGGATTGCCGCTTGGCATGCGAGCCGAGCCTATCGGGCGCCTACGAAAGGCAAGTATTCCCGTTTGCGGTCGTCGCTCATTTGGACGGGAATAAGTGGACTGGCCTTTTTCGTCAAAGCGACGGTGGTTGTTCTCCTGGGGGCGTCCGGGTGGTTCGTCGAAGATAAAGTGACGATGCAGTTGCCGATGGTGGCGATCCCCGCGGCGGCGATCGTGTTGTTCTCGATACCGGCGGCAAAGGCCATTCGGGCGGCAGCGGTTAAAGCATCAAAGGAACCGTTGACGGTTCAAGATCGTTTGGCGGCGGCCGCGCCAGGCTGGGTGTTCCCGGTCCTTGTTTCGTTTGTCGGCTCGCTTGCGGCGGCGGTTCAAGCTTTTTTTATCGCACAATGGCCGCTAAAAATCGGAACGGTAATTGCTGTTTGGTCGGTTTATGCGATGGTCGTCTATCTGCTATGGATTCGCCAAAAAAGAAGTTACTGCCATTTCGTCGTAACCGGATCGCCGAAAACGGGTACGCTCGCAGTACGAATATCCTGGAAATTCGGAGTTTTACTGCCGGTCGTGCTAGTTGCCGCAGTCGGGTTTATGTTCGGAGCGAAGGCGAGCCGCTTGCCAGAGCGGATGAGCATGGCCGATCATATGCACGCTCATACCGGCGGTAACGCACCGCAATTCGTGAACGTCACCGAATTGACCGGACCAAGAACCAGGACCCCCGACCGATCGTTTACCCTTGAAGCAAAAAAAACGATGATTACGCTGCCTTCAGGTGAAAGAAAAGAAGCTTGGACCTACAACGGTCAAATTCCCGGACCGGAATTGCGAGTGAATCAAGGGGAATTGGTCGAGGTCACCTTGATCAACAAAGACATCGATGAAGGCGTTACAAACCATTGGCACGGTGTTGATGTTCCGAACAGTGAAGACGGAGTCGCGGGATTGACGCAAGATGCCGTCATGCCGCAAGAGAGGCACGTATATCGTTTCACTGCCGAGCAAGCGGGGACGAATTGGTATCATTCCCACCAGCAATCGTCCAAACAAGTGCAAATGGGACTTTATGGCGTCTTCATAGTGGAACCGGACACAACGCTGCCGTACAAAACGGCGGATATGGCGGTCGTCTTGCACAACTGGCAGGTGGAAAACGGAACGTCCGTTTCCTTGGGCGAACTGAACCGGCTTCAGCGCAAAATTGCGGAACCCGGAACTCTCGTTCGACTGAGGTTCGTGAATGCGGGAAATATGCGTGCCCCGATTCATATTTCGGGCGTTCCGTTTCAAGTGGCGGCCATTGACGGCACCGACATTCATGAACCGGAGGATATGACCGACAGCCGTCTGGATTTGGCGGCCGGAGGAAGATACGATGTGACGTTCGTTATGCCGAATACGGTTGTAGGCATATCACGGCAAACCGGACCGTTTGCCCATGACGGCAACGTTCTCGTTATTAGCCCATCGAATGAGGGAATACCGCCGGACGCCGTCAAGGGGCCGATATTCGATCCCGCGTCTTATGGAACGCCCGCGAAGACGAAGTTCGGTCTCGATACCCGGTATGACCGAAATTACAAGCTAGTATTCGACAATCGGCTCGGCTTTTATAATGGGAAGTTTACGTTTGTGCATACGATCAACGGTAATGTTTTTCCGGATGCGCCGATGCATACGGTTCGCGAAGGCGAACTTGTAAAAATAACGTTCGTGAACCGCGGCTTTGATGATCATCCGATGCATCTGCACGGTCACCATATCCAAGTGCTCAGCCGCAACGGCAAGGCCGTTACGGGCAGTCCGTGGATCGCCGATACGCTGAACGTGGCTCCAGGGGAAACGTATAAGGTTGCTTTCATTGCCGACAATCCCGGCATCTGGATGGATCACTGCCACAATCTCGACCACGCCGCCGTCGGGATGTCGGCGCACCTCGCCTATGAAGGCGTCTTTTCACCGTTTGAAATCGGCAGCGCTACCGTCAACCTGCCGGAGTGAGCGAATACTTCGATAAGGAACATACCGGAATCAGAAAATGGGTATCAGGAAAGCAAAAAGGCTTGGAGGAGTTCGCTATGACCGCAAATTCTAAAGCAAGCATTCCCGATTCAAAACCATCATTACGTGCGCTTATTGCACCGCTTATTGCCATTATTATCGGGATGTTCATGGTTATTCTGGATGCCACTGCCGTGAATGTGGCCATTCCGGTTCTCGCAGATGATTTCAAAAGTTCCTTAAGCCTCATTCAATGGACGATTACTGGTTATGCACTTGCACAGGCAGCAGTGATTCCATTGGCAGGGTGGATGTCCGACCGGTTCGGTCCCAAGCAGGTTTTCATTATTTCCATCATTTTGTTCACAGCCAGCTCCATCTTATGTGCCTTTGCCAATACGGCAGAGCAGCTAATCCTCTTCAGAATATTGCAAGGCTTGGGCGGCGGCATGGTCATGCCGATTGCTTTTGCCATGACCTATCGGATCAGTCCGCCTGAGTCAGTAGGCAGAATCATGGGCTTGATGGGTGTTCCGATTTTGCTTGCGCCTGCGCTCGGACCGATTGTATCCGGTTATTTGGTTGACTATGTGAGCTGGGAATGGATATTCCTGATTAATGTGCCCATCGGAATCATAGGTGTTATTACGTGTATCCTGGCGCTGCCGAATTTGCCGAAGAAGGCATCGACCTCATTGGATTTCCTGGGGATCTTGCTGGCACCGCTCGCTTTTGGCGGCCTTTCTTACGGACTGAGCGAAGGAGGGTCCGGTTGGAATTCGGTCAAAACCGTCACCGGTGTTGCTGTCGGTGCGGTCGCCCTGATTCTGTTCGCCATCGTTGAGCTTAGACGTAATAAAGAACCTTTGCTGGAACTGAGGGTTTTCAGATCTTCGCAATTTACCCGCGGGATTCTCGTTCAGTGGACTTTGCAATTCGCCATGTTCGGCATTATTTTCGCTGTGCCGTATTTTATGCAGCAGTTAATGGGGATGAGTGCATTCGAAGCGGGTTTTTGGACACTGCCTCAAGCGCTTGCCGCCGGAATCATGATACCGTTTGGCGGACGTCTATTCGATCGCATCGGTGCAAGACCTTTAGTGATCGGCGGCTTGATCTTCGTAGCTGCAGGCGCTTATCTTTTTTCCTTGATCGATCCGAGCAATAGCCCTTGGACATTTCTCGTTCCCCGTATGTTGCTCGGCATCGGAATGGGCTTGTCATACATTGCATTGAATACTCATTTGATTCAAACGGCGCCTCGCGAACTGGTTGGACGAGTTACCTCGCTGACAAGCGCATCCCAACAGGTTGTCACTTCATTCGCAATAGCTGGACTTACAACTTTTCTTGTCAGCCGTTCAAGTCATTATGTAAGCAAGGGTGAGGCTGCATTGCCCGATGCACTGACGCATGCCTTCCATAACTCCTACATTCTGATTGCTATACTTGCTGTAGCGGGTCTATTTTTAGCGACCACACTCAAACGCCCCGCTAAAGACGATACAGCCATTCAGCCTAGCGTTGCAGATGAAGGTTCAATATTGGCCGTCGGCGACATCCTGAACCAAACGCAATGGGAGGGAGAGCAATGACAAATAAAACGGGAGTCACCAGACTACTGGAAATCGCCGGAGAGAAGCGCGGACTGATGATGGTCTCCGGCCTGTTATCTTCGCTTAGCGCCGTTTGCATGCTGGTGCCTTACGCTTCCGTCTTTTTCATTTTGAAAGAGTTGCTGGAACACGCAGCATCCCCGGCTTTGGCAGACGGAGCGAAGATGATCCGTTGGGGCGTTATCGCTTTAATCGGCTTAGCGGCCGGTTTGGTTACGATGTATGCGGGAGGAATGGTTTCTCATATCGCCGCTTTTCGTATTCTTTACGGTCTCAGAGTCAAGCTTTCCGGCCATATCGGCAAGCTTCCGCTTGGTTGGCTGAACGGTAAGTCGACGGGAGCCGTCAAGAAAACGCTGGAACAAAACGTGGAGAAAGTGGAAACGTTCATTGCTCATCATTTGCCCGATCTCGTCCATGTTGCTGTGACCACGGTCCTGATGATCGCCGTGATGTTTACGCTGAATGTTTGGTTGGCGCTTGCGTGCGTCGTGCCGATTGTCCTCGCTTTTGCGGTTCAGATCGCGTTGATCAGCGGAACGAGGACGAAAGAAAACCTCAAGCTTTGCCATGATTCGCTGGAACAGATGAATGCTTCTGCCGTCCAGTATGTGCGGGGGATGCCAGCCGTCAAGGTGTTCGGGCAAACCGTGCAGTCTTTTCGCCAGTTTTATCAGGACATGATCCGCTACCGTGACTATGGTGTGAAATTAACGGATCAGTTTCAATACGGATATTTGATTTTTAAGGTAATTCTCGGCTCGCTTGCCGCATTTGTTCTGCCTGTCGGCGTGTTCTTATTGAGCCGCGATCCGGGCAGCGTCGCCTTCGCCTCCGTCCTGCTGTTTTTCCTGGTCATGGCGCCAGGCATATACGCTCCGATGTTTAAAATCATGTTCCTGGCTTAAACGCTCAGGGATATTAACGAGGGCGTTCAGCGCATCGACCGCATATTGGCGGAAGGGCATGTGCCGGAGCCTGAGCGTCCGAGGCGGCCGACTTCATTCGATGTTTCATTCGATCATGTCTTTTTTTCGTATGGTACGGAGCCTGCGGATAACGATGCGCTTAAGGACATTTCCTTTACCGCTCGCCAAGGGGAAGTGACAGCGCTCGTTGGCCCGTCGGGAGCGGGCAAATCGACCGTGGCCAATCTGGTGCCTCGTTTCTGGAATGTAAACACGGGAGCGATCCGCATCGGCAATGTGGATATCCGCGAAATTGCGACCCCTGATCTGATGAACACCGTCGCATTCGTGTTTCAGGAGTCGTTTTTGTTTTACGATACCGTGTACAACAATATTGCGGTCGGGCGGCCGGATGCGTCGCCGGAAGAAGTGTACGCCGCGGCGAAGGCGGCGCAGTGTCATGCGTTCATCGAGATCCTTCCGCTAGGGTATGACACGTTGATTGGAGAAGGAGGCGTCTATTTGTCCGGCGGGGAAGAACAGCGGATCTCCGTGGCCAGAGCGATCCTGAAAAACTCTCCCATCCTAGTGCTCGATGAGGCGACGGCGTTTGCCGATCCGGAGAACGAGCATGAGATGCAGCTGGCGTTGAAAGCGTTGATAAAAAACAAGACGGTCATCGTCATCGCTCATCGCCTGTCCACCATTCGAGATGCGGAACAAATTCTTGTGATGGAAAGCGGGAGAATCGTCGAACGGGGAAGGCATGAAGCCCTCATCTCGGTAAACGGATTGTACGGACTCATGTGGCGTTCCTATAGACATGCAGTACAATGGCATATGGGCAAAGGGGAGGGGGACGCTGAACATGAGCATGCTGCGCAACATTACGGCGGATAATCCGCGCTCGTTGATCAAACCTGTTTTTTACACGACCGTTGCCAATCTGGCGGGCGTAATCCCTTTTGCGCTGTTGGTGGAAGCAGTGAGATTCTTTAACCCGTTTGTCCATCCCGATATCCAGCTCGATACGGCACGGCTCTGGTGGGTGTGCGGGGGGCTGGCGGTTTCGCTTGTTCTCTTGTTCGCATGTGAAAATCCCGCCTATCGTGCCCAATACCGCGATGCATACAGCGCGGCAGCGGACGGACGATCACGGCTGGCCGAGCATTTGCGCAAGTTGTCGCTAGGTTACCTGAACAGGCGAGATCCAGGCGACCTGGCCAATATGATGGTGGGCGATTTTGCGATGCTGGAACACGGTATCTCCCATTTGGTTCCGCAGATGATCGGGGCCGCCGTCATGCCGGTTCTGGCCTTGATTGGCCTGTCTTTCCTCGACTGGCGTCTGGCGCTTTCCCTGTTCGCGGCGCTGCCGGTGGCAATCCTGCTGGTGCTCTTGACGTCGGGTATCCAGCGCAAACTCGGCTCGCAGCAAACACGGGCCAAGATCGATGCTTCCAACCGGCTGCAAGAATACTTGAACGGTATCCGGGTGATCAAGGCTTATAACTTGACCGGAGAACGTTTTGTCCGGCTTGAACTGTCATTCAGGGTATTGATGCGGAAGAGCATCCGCCTCGAAGGGAATATTGGGGCCGATTGTACTGAGCGCGGTTGCCTGTGTTCGTGCCGGTGTTACCCTGATGGTCATTCATCTGCTTCTCGGCGGAAGCCTGGATGTTATCACGTTCGTAGCCTTCCTAATCATCGGAACCCGAATTTTCGATCCGCTGACGACAGCGCTCGCCGGTTATGCGCAGTTTCGCTATTCCGAGCAGGCGGGCGAACGTATCGTGCAGCTCTTACGGGAGCCGGTCATGCAAGGAGAGCGGCAGCCCCCTGCAGATCATGATGTCGAATTGAAGCAGGTTACGTTTGGCTATCTGGATCAACTGGTCTTGCGAGACGTGAGCGTAAGCATGCCGGCAGGTTCCTTCACCGCATTGGTCGGCCCTTCGGGCAGCGGCAAAAGTACCATTCTTCGGCTCATTGCCCGTTTTTACGACCCAGTAAAGGGAATGGTGACAATGGGCGGGGAGGATATTCGTGCCATGGACCCGGAAGCGTTGTTGCACAAAGTATCCATGGTGTTTCAGGATGTGTACCTCTTTCAGGATACGATTGCAGGCAATATCCGGTTCGGACGAAGCGACGCAACGCACGAGGAAATCGAGGAAGCGGCGCGGCTTGCTTGTTGTCACGATTTTATCCTGAAGTTGCCAAACAGTTACGACACGATGGTTGGCGAAGGCGGAAACACACTGTCGGGCGGTGAAAAACAGCGAATTTCCATTGCCAGGGCGATGCTGAAAAATGCGCCGATCATTCTCCTCGATGAAGCAACGGCTTCACTCGATCCCGAGAACGAAGCGGAGATTCAGAAAGCGATCGATCGGCTTGTTCGAGGCCGAACCGTCATCGTCGTTGCTCATAGGCTCAAAACCGTACAGCATGCCGACCGGATTGTTGTTCTGAATCATGGGCGGATCGTGGAGCAAGGCCGCCATGACGAATTGCTTTCGTCGAATGGCCTGTATGCCCGGCTATGGCGACGGCAGCATGATGCAGGCGAGTGGCGGATGACTCTGTGAATGCTTACGGCGGCAATGCCCAATAAAATTCAGATTCTTTTCGATGCCTAAAGGCTTGCATATCTCTGGTGTTCAGGATACTAAACTATTTCAGCAACGAATTGATGAAATAAATTCGATAAGCGCTTGAAGATGTATGTAAAGTACAATAAGAGAGGATTTTTGAGATGAAGCGAAGCAAACGGAGCAAACTGGTAGAATATATTTTATTAATGAGAGGTACAAAACAACGTTATTCAGACAAAGTGAAGTTTGCGAAATTCCTCGAACAAAAGCGAACCGAGAATGCAAAACCATATATTTTGCCTAGAAGAATCCAACAGAAACTGAATATTGCGATGGAACATTCGTATGGGAAGGATTGTTATATTTTACAAGGAAACAAACAAGCCAATGAAAAATATATTATTTATTTACATGGTGGAGGTTATGTAAATCAGCCTCTGGGTGCACATTGGAAATTCATGCGTAAAATAACAGACCTGAGCCATGCTACCATGATTGTACCTGTCTATCCAAAAGTCCCTCTTCACAAGTATCATGAATCATATGATCAAGTACTCCCCATTTATGAAAAGCTGTTAATGAAAACCTCTCCGCAAAATATTATATTTATGGGAGATTCGGCAGGTGGTGGATTTGCGTTAGCATTAGCTCAATTGTTAAAGGAAAAAGATCTACCACAACCGAGTCGAATTATATTACTTTCTCCATGGTTAGATATCACATTGTCGAATCCAGATATTCAGAAATTCGAGAAAAATGATGCCATGCTAGGTTCATATGGACTCGCCATTATCGGAAAACTATATGCTGGTGACACAGACCCGAATCAGTATCTTTTAAGCCCAATAAACGGTGATATACAAGGCTTAGGGGAAATTTCCTTATTTATCGGAACTCATGAGTTGCTGTTAGCTGATGCGCGAAAGTTTAGAGACCGAGCTAAAAAGGAAGGTGTCATGATCAATTACTACGAATACCCAAAAATGAACCATGTCTTTCCTGCGCTGCCGATTCCAGAAGCCAAAAAAGCAATCAGACAAATCATTGATTTGATCTCTTGAAATAAAAACCGGAAGTATGTCAAGACTCATAAAAAGCTGATCTTTCGCGAATGACCGCTAATTCAGATAAACTTAAATCTAGATAATGAAATGTAGATAAAGTTTAGAACTCAGCATATTAAAACTTAGGACCTGAGCCGGTGCAAGGATGGATCGTAGCGATGGATGCCAGGACGAAACTTGTTCATGTGCAGAAAAACGGAGAGGTAACCAAACTGCCCTTCATGGATATTATGCGCGTGGGGAGCACTGAATAACGACGAGATTCCAAGAACCATAAATCAATAGAAACATTGAAGAATCGAATATATAGTAGCATGTAATAACACTATCTCTATCTTAAGGGAATAGTACCCAGCAGATGTCAGGGGTCAAATCCCTCCGACCAAACCAAACCTCGAAAACCCAAGAATCCTTATTCTATAAGGGTTCTTGGTTTTTTTGCAATTCCAAGAAGTCAAAACCAATGCAAAGCCGAACAAACCGTTTACGCGAACAGCATGCGCCTGACCGTTTCACCGCCAAATCCGATAGTGTAACGCATCCGTCAATTTAGCCAGCCACACAGAACCTTGCCGTGCAAGGGCGGTTTTTCTCTTTCGAGAACACCTTCCCTTCGGGCAGACCCTTGCACGGCAAGTATTTCTTCGAGCCAAGAATCCGAAAGTTCCTTTACTTGTAGGAGTGTTTGAAAGTTCTCAAATGGTACTTGGATGTCAGGCTTACCTTGTATTCCACGAATCCAACTATATTCCACATCTAAAATGTGAAAGATTGTTTTGAGAATACCACCTAGTCCGCCTGTGCGGTTAAGCAACAACTCTTCCGATGGTACTTGTTTTAATAATTCAAACCATTCATTTCTAACCGTCCAATTATATTGAAACAATTTAATCAACCTACAACAACTCCTAGATAATATTAAGCTCATCATTCTATATTAGAACGCATGTTCCCTTTAGTAAATGTTTTCCTTGATAGGATTTTCAATTCTGCCAGTTAGCTTAACGCCCACGCCAGTCTAATTTTGAAACCAGCGTGAGGACCATCTATCGCGACATTCAGGCGCTCAGCGAAGCAGGCGTGCCGATTACAGGCACTACAGGCACAGGGTATACCTTAATGGAGGGATATTTTCTACCTCCGATTAGTTTTACGATAGAGGAAGCCGTGACCTTGCTTATAGGAACAGAGTTTATCGAGCAACGATTTGATGATGATTATCGTGATAGAGCTAATGTTGCTAGGAGGAAAATCGAGGTCACTCTATCAGACAGTGTCCGCAGTGAGACCTCCCGTAAGCCTCCCCCAAGGCGTTTATGCCGAACTGCGGGAAGCGATGAAAATTCGCGAACACCTGTCAACTGACCTTTGTGTTGTACAAGCGCGCGTCCATAACTGGCTGGATCGGTACTTTCCAGAGTTCCTCACAGTATTTAAAGATTGGGAATGCGTATCAGCACTTCAAATGCTAAGCCTTCAGCTTCTGCCGCATGAGCTTGTTTCTGTACCAGACGAGAAGTTGTTAAAGCATCTGAGAGAAGTTGCAAAGCGTGGGCTTGGACTAGGCCGCATAAGGAATCTGAAGGCAGCAGCCAGCCGTTCTGTCGGCATAAAACAAGGACCAGAATTAGCCAAGATGGAGCTGCACTTGTTGTTGACCCAATATGAATTTCTCCATAGTAAGCTTGAGGAGCTGGAAGCAAAGCTAGATGAGCTGCTTTTAAAGATTCCCCATGTACAGCAAGTGTTGGCCATTAAAGGGATTGGTAGAGACACCGTCGCTGGGTTTCTAGCAGAGGTAGGAGACATTGGCCAGTACCATCATCCAAAGCAAATAACGAAGTTGGCTGGATTGAATTTGAAAACAAATTCATCGGGCACACATACAGGACAGACCAGAATAACAAAAAGAGGTAGGAAACGTCTTCGTGCCCTACTCTTTAGAGTGATGATGCCGTTGGTTGCTAAAAATACAGCATTCCGAGCGTTGCACGAGTACTACACCAAAAGGTCGAAAAATCCGTTGAAGAAGATGCAGTCTCTCATTGCGTTATGTAACAAACTTATTCGCATCCTATTCGGCATATTGAAGAAGGGGCATGAGTTTAAGGAAGAGAAGATGATGCATGACATCCCTCGAAATGAAGAATTGATATTGGCAGCTTAACTAAACGTTTTCCAATGAACATGACCTAACGAAGGACTAGATAACAAAAAGCACGGATGAGTCGGAACGGCACTATCCATACGGACGAAGATCCTGCCGGGCAGCATATCTGACCTCCACCTCATGGACAGGTTGAATGAAGGAATGTGGGAGCGTAGACTCTGCGAGATGTGGGAGGGTTGACCACCATGAGCCCATGTGGAGATCCAAAGATGCAACCATACTTTACCGGAGTAACCACTTTTTACAGAAGGTGGTCTAGGTGGATACTTTTATTCGCCTTTGCTAGTCCCATAAACTGCATCATCTACAACTATGTTCCACTGAAATGTTATCTGCAGTGAGCAAACTAGGACAATATTCTAAGAAAACGTGAGTATTGAAGAGCAAAGTGATTCTCCATAGAGGGAGGATAGTTGAATGAATTAGTGAAATATATTAAAGGTGAGCTACTTGCAAAGTTGCAAGGGGTATGACACCTATTATTGATAGGTCATTGTTTTGAGGAGTGAAGTGAACTATGTATCATACTTCGCCGGAAACGGCGCTAAAAATGAAACGGTGGCCAAAGAATACCATAGCGGCGGGTCATCGGCTTCCGTTGGTCTCCTTTCGGACGGCACGGTAATGGCTGTGGGGAGAGTGGACGAAATACTGAAAATCAAAGGAGATTTAAGAGAAATGTTTATTGAATTTGAAACATCTGAACAGACGATGCAGTCATGAAGAAGAAAATCTTGCAAGTCATTCAACAAATTTCATGAATTATAATAGTAGTCAATAAAGGGCCATCCATTATAGGGTGGCCCTTCAAACTTGCCGGAAACCAACCTGTTAGACCATGCCGAAAAGCACGATTTAGGAAACCACAATCCCCCTTATCACTCTGACATGATTGTAGTTGTACACGAATACACTTGATTGAGACCAAAGGGAATATATCAAGAATGGAGGGTTGGTATGATTAGAAATCGAGTTTCAGTAATGCTGGTGCTCGCTATTCTGGTGCTGTCCGGGTTGGGACTAGCCGGCTGCACGAGCGACGGCTCCGGGAAGGAAATTGCCGTCATGGTGCCGAGCGCGGATCATGGTTGGACGGGGGCTGTTCTGACTTACGCACAGGAGAAGGCAGATGAGCTGAATAAGGACGATGCGGTGAAGGAGAAATTCAAAGTCAAGGTGTTTGCAGCGACGGATGTGGAGAACCAAATTAAGCAAGTGGATGACCTCTTGAGTAAATCGGGCAGCATAGGCGGCATTGTTATTCTTCCGTACGATAACGGTCTTCAATCGACTCTGGAGAAAATTGCGGCCGCAGATATCCCCTTTGTCCAATTCGACCGTGTCATAACGAGTCCGATGATCGATGAGAAGGTGGTCTCGAACGTAAAGGGCGATAACGAAGGCATCGGTTATGAGACGGCTAAGCGATTCGTTGAGAAGGGTCTCACCAAGGACGATTATGTCTATGAAATGATCGGAGACAATTCCTCCGTGCCGGAGCTTCGTTCGAACGGATTCAGGACATACCTAAGCGAGCAAGGCTGGACAAAAGAAGAGATCGACAAGACAGTGGTGAAATCCGCAGCCACCGGCTGGAGCCGCGATACAGGGAAGGAGCTGTTCGAATCGTGGTTCGGCAGCGCCCAGCTTGATACCTCCAAGGAGAATTGGATCTTCACGCACGATGATGAAATCGCTATCGGCGTCCTGGAATCTCTGAACGGTTCAGCCCTTGATGTAGGCAAGAAGGAAGCGTTTCTGAAGCAGCTGAAGGCACTGGGCGCCTCTTCGGGTCTTGCCGAAATGCATGCAATTTTGAAAGACAAACATCAGACAATAGCACGCCCGTCCACATTCGATATCTTTTCGGTAACCTACGATCCGGCTATGATTCAAGAGGCCATGCAGGTGATGACGGACTTCCTCATGAAAAAAGGAACAGTCGAGCAGGATCACGTCATTCCGGTTAAGGTCGTCGATGCCGGCAACGTAGCGGATTTCAAGGCGTTCGGCACGTACGAAGAGAAATAGTACGGTAAATAAACCGCTCATGAGATGATCGTGCTTATGAGCGGATTATCCTAATATACAAGGTGAGTGGGGGCATATGGAACTGCTGAAGATAGACGGCATCACCAAAGCGTTCTATGGAGTTACTGTGCTCGACCGCGTTAGTCTGAGCGTTAACCGGGGAGAAGTACACGCCTTGCTCGGAGAGAACGGTGCGGGCAAATCCACGCTGATGAACATCCTGGCTGGCGTTCATAGCAAGGATAACGGCCTGATCTCTTTCGACGGCAGGGAGATCACCCAACACAGCATCAAGTCGGCCGAGCAGCACGGGATTGCCTTTGTTCATCAAGAACTGAATATATTTAACGATTTGCGTGTGTACGAGAATGTGTTTCTGGGCAAGGAGCTGACCGGTTCCCTCGGCAGATTGCGAAAGAAAGAGATGGTTGATCAGACAAGCGCGTTGATGGGTAAACTGGGTGTCGATATAGACCCTATGGAATACGCAGGCAGCCTGGATACGGGGAAAAAGCAGCTGCTGGAAATCGCGAAGGTGCTGCAGGGGGAAGCGAAGCTTTTTATACTGGATGAGCCCACCACAGCGCTGAACAACGAAGAGATTGAGCGGCTGTTCTTTATTATCCGAAGATTGAAAAATGCCGGCAAAAGCTTCATCTTTATCTCCCACAAGATGCCGGAGATCTTCCGGATTGCGGACCGCTTCACCGTGCTTCGCAACGGAAAGCTGGTTGTATCGAATGACATCAAGCACACCACGCCGGAGGAAATCGCCAGACATATGGTCGGGGAACGGTATTCATCCGATGTAGGGTATGAAGAGCGCACGGCAGGTGTTGCAATCGTAGAGATACAGCAGCTCTCCGGCAGGCGGTTTCACAACGTCAACTTGACCGTGAAGAAGGGCGAAATCATTGCATTTACAGGCTTGGAAGGCGCTGGCTGCTCGGAGCTGTTGCAGACGATCTTCGGCGTATTGCAGCCTCATAGCGGCAGGCTTCTCATCTACGGCCGAAGCCTCCAGCCTCACAGCATCCGAAGCGCGATGAAGTTAAGAATAGCGATGGTGCCCGCCAACCGCAAGGAAAACTCCGTCATCCCGGACCTCAACCTGCTCGAAAATACTTACCTCTCCGAGCACGCGATTCATTCCAGACAGAAGTTTATATTCAAAAAACGAGAGCTTCAAACCTACGAGGAGTTGAGAAAAAAGCTTGCAATCAAGGCGGGCAGCTATCGGGACATGATCACAAGCTTGTCAGGCGGAAACCAGCAGAAGATCATCCTGGCGCGGTCGCTGCGCACCAACGCGGACCTTATTCTTTTCGACAACCCTACGCAGGGGATTGACATCGGCGCGAAGCACGAAATATATAAGCTTATTCTCGAGCTGGCCAAGCAAGGAAAAACAATTATTGTCAATACACTCGAGATGACAGAGATTCAGAAAATTGCGGACCGTTGTGCGGTGTTTTATCGCGGGACCATTACGGCGATTCTGAACCGGGAAGAAATCAACGAAGAACGCGTCATGCTGCATGCGACAAACGCCATTGTTCCGGAGGAGAGGAGTGCGGCGGAGAATGAGCGTCAACTATAAGCATCTGTGGTCCAACTACAACTACATTATCGTCTTTATCGGCATATTCATTGCCTTCTTGTTTACGAATGGCAGCGATACATCCTGGACCAGCATGACGAATATATTGCTTCACAGCGCCATTCTGGGGACGATTGCGCTCGGAATGGGATTCATCATTCTTACCGGGGATATCGATCTCTCTGTCGGCTCCTCCTTCGTCCTTGTCGGCGGGCTGACCATTATCGTTTACAACCAAGTGGATAACATCTTTGCAGGGCTGATCATCGCCATTCTGCTCGGAATGGTGTGCGGCTTCATTAACGGCGTGCTTGTTGGCTGGCTGCTGATGCCTTCGTTCATAGTCACTTTGGCAACGATGCTGATCTTTAGGTCGATCTCGCAATATATGATGAATGAGCGGGGTGAAACGAGATACAGCGTGGACGGATCATTATCCAGCTATTCGGCGCTGTTCAAGCTCGGCAATGGAGAATTGCTAACACTCCCCGTCATTGGCATTATTTTTATCTGTATCGCAGTGGCTCTCACGTACATATCGTCCTCTACCAAATTCGGAAAGCGTGTCTATGCGCTCGGAAGCAATCCGCGCGCTGCTAAGCTAGCCGGTATCGATATTCATTGGACCAGAATCAAGGTATTCCTGCTTAGCGGCGCATTGGTGGGATTTGCAGCGTTCCTGAAGATTGCGAAAGATACCTCCTTCGACCCGGCAACGTCCGGTCAGAACTTCGAGCTCTATGCCATCGCTGCCGTTGTCATCGGCGGAATCAGCATGTCCGGCGGGAGAGGGAAAGTGGCGAGTATCGTGTTCGGCACCATGTCATTCACAATGATCGATAAAATCATAACGGCGGTCGGAATGAATGCGTTGTTGAACGATTCAGTAAAAGGGTTGATTCTCCTTGCCGCTGTAGGGTTGCAGATGGTGAAGCGGCAATCAAGGTCGGGGTAGGGAGCGAAGTTGGAGGCCGCTGAAAAAGTCGGAAAAGGTACATTTTCCTTAAATTTAAGGGGAATGTACCTTTATTATTTTAATGTATAACGGCGAAAAGGTTGAAGGGGCTTGGTAATAGGCCATGAGTATAGTATACATTTGAAGGAGGCGGTTAGATGAAACAACTCGTAATTAGTCATGTTCAAGTTTAGGTCAAAGATTTATTGCAGCTTGTCACATGGGCGGGAGGGATTTCGGTGCAAAACCAACCAAACGGATTTCGTTTGCATTCGACCTGTTATATTTGCAAAAGAGAGTTTGGGGTCTTCGAGGGAACTCAAGTTTACGACCGAGTGAAACGAAACCGAAAAGGTATGCATTACTGCGAGGATTGCAAGTACAGGATCGAACTTGAAGCACGTCTGCAGTTCTCTTGAAACAATATTGTCAGACGACAACAACATTTATACAATCGAAGTCGCATATATTGCGGCTTTTTTATTTTTGTATAGAAGTTCTTGTCGTGAGCTCAAGACAAGAACTTCTATACAAGGCCGTGATCCCCAAAAGCATCAGATCGAGTTATTAAACTACCATGAAAGAACGAACTAACTTTAATGCTCTGTGGTGCAAATATAGATGCATGGATGGCTAACGGGCAGGATAACGTGGAAATTTAATAGAAATCTAAACGTACAGATAATTCTTCTGGCGGAGGTATTAAATGAACATACCTGCTCAATTGGACGGTGCAAGGGTGATAATGTATATAGAAAATGATGTGAATCGTACCATCACTAAAATGTTTTATGAAGAAGAAGATGGCTCAGCAAAGGAAGTATTAATTACAGGGTTGGCGTTGGCTAAATATGAACAATCCAATGAATATTATCTGTTCTTATGTGATACCAATTGGGAAATCCATCAAGATTTTGATATGGAATCAATTGAATAAGCAATTAACTGTTCAATTACAACTTTTAGTCTGAACCAGAATGATTGGAAGTTCTTATGATTGAAATTTGATTGAGCTATCGAGGAACTATAGTTCAAATAAAAAAGCTGCAGCAGATCGGAGGATCCGCTGCTGCTTTTGTTGAAGTAAAGGGCAGTTTAGTTTAACAACAAATGGAAACCGTGATAGTATTAGGAAATAATACGAAGATGATTTTTGTCCGAATAAGAAGGAGGAAAATATTATAAAACTGAAGATCCCGGTAATTATTTTTATTTCATTGGTTATTGTGGTCGCTGCAGTATTATTTTTTAATCATAGGTCTAATAAGGTACAAATTAACAATGATGCAGCAAAGATGCAACGGTGTGATGATGCTGGAATATTTACTAAATTGTCCGGGACAAAAACCAAAGCTTGGGGATTTGGAAGTGGCGGAAATATGATGTTTAGCGGTTCTGAGGTGTGCATATATGATGGTTTTGGCAAGCCTAAGATTAGTAAGATTATATACGAGAAAAAAGGGGAAGCAGAGATATATGTGCAAACAAATAACAGTATACTAATCAAAATCAAGTAGAGGTTATTATACCTAAAGTCTTTACTATTCATGTTTTTGATTTTGAAACGAAATCTAGTTTTGAAATCTACCCTGACGCATTCCAGGATTAAGCTAAATGGGAACGATAGCATAATTAAGCAGCACGGCCGCCGCCACTTCACTATGTTCGGCTGCTGTTTGCTCAACTAGGAACCATAGATTAAAGTAGTGAGAAGTTCATTTTTACTAAGTTGGAGGTCGTAGATGAAAAAGCGATATTGGCTGATTCTTGTTGTACCAGCGCTGCTGATTGTTCAGTACTTTGGCTTTCTAGATTCAGTTTATCCGGAACCGCCAAAACCGGCTGTGACGTACGCAGAGTTTCCTCTAAACGCCGTGTATATAATGAACGGTCAGCGCCACGAAATTAAGGACACAATAATTGGCGAATACGACGGGATGGGCTGGAACGAAGGAATTGGAAAATTCCGCAAGTGGAAGCTAAAGCTTAAAAGCAGCGGAGCAGATCGGTTGACCCTTGTCAAAACAAAAGAGGGAGACATGGAAATCGAGATATTTTTTAGCTTAAGCCACGCCGAATATCTTATGGGGGATCCTGAGAAGGATCGCAATTACAAACAGAATTACCCAAGCAGTCCCCTGATTTCAAAAAAAGAAGGCAACATGACTAGCACAAGTTTGTTCACATCTGGTGAACTGACAGAGAAGTATAACATACGTATCCTTGAGTGGGAAACGAGCCCGCCGATTCAAAATCATTTTGAAGAAGAAAGCTGAGACTTGTATGAAAATCTACACAAACAAACCTTGTTTATAACGGGTAATGTCAGGTCGAAAACCTGCCAGGGATGATTAGTTACGCTAACGGGAGACTTTAGTTCAACAATCCAGGAGCAGTTTGCCGCCGCGGCAACTGCTCTTTTTGTAGTATAGTTATTGGGCAAATTATACAAATGAATATACTTCCCTTACCTGGACAGATTAAGTTGTGAATTGATGTAATAAGGTAATGGGAGGGAAATTCACTTGAAGGTTTTAATTTGCTTTGTAATCCTACTTTCAATGGTCGGAACGCAACCTACTTATTGTAATGCAGTCGGTAAGAAGCCACTTGAAGACTCGAGGGAACTACAACTTTCAAGATATGCTGGTATTGCTTTTACGACCGCATATGGAAGAGAAGTTAGATGTATTTACAGTACCGGGATCCCCAGATATATATCCTTATTTAGTTGATGTAACGCACACTGAAAGAACCAATGGTTTCCGTGGATTTGATTTATTAATCACACTCGATGTGCGTCCAACTGTTGGCCCACATATCCCAGTCGGTGAAGATATTTTTATTACTTATCGGATCTCGGCTGCTGGGGTAGAGCTAAAAAATCTTGAACATCTTAAAGGACCTAATAAGAACGAATTCCCTCCAAATTACCAAGATCTTTTAAAGTAACGGGAGACGATAGTTAAATAAGTAACGGACGAAGCTGCCGAGCAATCGGTGGCTTCATTGTGTTAACGGGCAGATTGTTGTGTGCCCCTTCGAATGTGTTTAATTAGTGGTTGTCCAGTAAGATTGTCAGTTGTCGTTGTGTTCATTAAGGATTTTACCGAGCGGTAGCAGGGTTGGGGCACCCTGATCATCTATACGTCTCTGGAAGTGGAGTAGGGGATAACAGGGAGGGGGCAATTGCCCAAGCCAACGCCAGCACGCTGACATATACATGTTAGAGAAGCACCCATATGAAAATGCAGAAACGAGTGTATTATACAAAAAGAGGATGAAGCATATGGCGAAGATCCCTAACTTCCCCCAAAGGCTTATGGATGAGCATGCCCGATGGCATATGAGCCATATGAATCGGGATGTGCGTTCGGGCGACGGCATTTCGTTCCTTCGGTTTCATCGAAGGTTTTTAAGAAAAGCCCTGCGATGGTATAAGGGTCAAGGGCTCGATCACCAAAGAGTGACGGCGTGGTCCCGGATCCCATTGGCTGTCAAAGCCACTCCCGGCTGGGACAGCCAGCTGCAGGAAGCCGAGGATCGTATGGTGAAGCGTCTGGGCTCGTTCAAGTCCTCGGATGAACTGGGCCGTTTTCTTCTGACGTCCTCTCTCCACGACTCCATTCATGTCCTCGGCTCGGAGGTTTACGGAGACCCAGATTTCGGAGTGATCCTTAGATCCCCTCGAAGCACCCTATTCTATCGCTGGCATGGCCTGATCGACCGATGGTGGAGGAAGTACCAGCAGCTGAACAAGAGCAAAGAAACAAAGACAAAGACAAAGACCGTGAAGTCCGCTCGGTGAGCGGGCTTTGGTCTGTTTAAGCTGATTTGTGGGGGCAATTCCGCTTCACAAGGAGTTTGTAAAATCAAGTTACGTTTGATGAAATTGCTCAAGGCAGTTGATTCAACTAACGGGAGACGATAGTTCACTGCCGAAGGGCTGCCGCGTGGCAGCCCTTCGCTCAACTACCATGAAAGAACGGGTTAACTTTCATGCTCTGAGGTGCAGCATAAGAGATGCATGGATGGCTAACGGGCAGGTTAATGCAACATAACTTCTCATTGAACGTCTGTAAATACAGAGGTGGTTTACATATGAACTTAATGAAACCAGCTTTTATTGGGACTGTACTTGTGATTTTATTCTTATCCGGCTGTGGTAATCTTCAGGTATTAAAATCAGTTGAGTCAGAGGAAACTGTTTCACTGCCTACAAGTTCCACTATTCCTACTGAAGAACGAATACCTAATGATGGGAATCAGTTAAGAAGAATTGCATGGGAACTAGTAGGTGACATCGCAAGAGAAACTGTTATTGGTGATTGGAAGGAAGCCTCCATAGAAAAATCGAGATTTGAACAAGTGCCACTTAAGAAGGACTCTATAAAGACATCAAATAACATTTATAAAGTTACTTTCAAGACTAATCAAGACGAGTTAATTGGGGCTATAGGGATTTACATTGATGCTGTATCCAACCAGGTTGTAGGCGAAGACGCTCGGGATTAGTGGACTGAAATGTCGTCGCCTTCATTGAAGCTGAAAAAGAGCATGGCGGTGAGGCAAGTGGGATCATATTTTCATGTATTTTGTCCCGAAGGAGTGACTAGTAAATACAAGCTGATTGTTTACGATTCAAAGAAGGAGCCCTGTATCCCTCTGACCGAGTACTATCACGATAAGAACTGTCGGGTGACATGAACTTAAATGCTTAAAAGTCGCATAGTTGCGGCTTTTTTTGTTTTATCGATATAAGTTCTTGTCAAAAGCGAATGACAAGAACTTATATCGTTTGCCGATGGAGGACAAGAACATGTATTGTTCTACCAAAACGAGGGTGACTCTCAATAAGAGGGTTAATCATGAGCCGTATGCAGGGGAGGGATTTTCGGCCGGCTGAGCAATACCGAACTGGCCTGCGGCCGGCACCGTCTCAGGCGGCGGATAGTGTCTCTCGTGTGACCCCTTTTCTATCAGTTTTTTAAAGGACCTTATTTTGAACTATATGTGGAAGCATCGAATTAGGCCGTTTTTTCGACGCTCACCTTAACACCAAGTGACGCTATCCGTTTGAGCGACTGTTTGATCAAAACGTCTTTTCGACGCTGGTCATAATAATCGGCACCTAGCTCAACATAAATTTTGTTGACGAGTTAGAAGATAGTAAACGATCGTTGTGGGTTCGGTAAATTTGGGAGTAGGGGTTCATGGCGCAGAGTCGTTGCTCAAGCTTGTTCAATTCTTCTACATCGACATAATCCGTTTTGTTGACAATTGTCTATATTGTGCTGTATCCATGACCAGAACATCAAGGTTACATGTCAAGTCTTCTAATAATATTTATATAAATGTGATATAAAAAGGGGGCCCATGCCGACTAAATATGCAATATCACATATTAATGTCAAAATATCACCACTATAATCCTGAATGCGTTTTCATTATATTGAAGTCGCAACTGATTTAACTACTCTTTAAAGGTCTGAGGAAAGGGAACGATCCGATCCTTATTACCTTTTCCTTTGTTGATCCGGATCTGACAATAATGGAAATCGATGTCCGATAGCTTAATGTTGATTAGCTCACTAACGCGAACGCCAGTATACATGAGCGTCTTTACGATCATCATGTCCTGAAAATTCTTTGATTTCCAGACAACCTCATAGCTCCGGCAATTCGATATGCCGAATTCAGATTTCGCATGGACAACGTAGTAGTGTTAAGAGTAACAGTAAAACAAGATTTCAAGGACATATGATTATACTTATTGGAGGAATATTGCGATGACGATCAAGATCAACTGGAAACAACGTGAACATGACAATGGCTATAGGTTCCTATTGGGCGAAAGGACCATCGGCGACGTTTTGCCGTTCGAGGACGAACGCTTTGCCGTAACCGATACGTTCGAACCGTTGCGGGAGGGACTGTTGCAGTGGACGCGGCAGTTCACCTATCGAGGCGAATCGACCGCGCCATGCAAGCTTTCGATGGATTTCGCCACCGACTACGAGCCCGAGTATTATATGATTCCTTCCGTCACCTATAACGGGAACGGTTGGGGCAGTGGCCTGGAGCCCAAAGGGCTGGTGCGCGATGGGCAACCTTGGGTATTTGCGTGGCATCGGGCGGCAGTGGCCGGCGCAACCTACTCGGAGGGAGGCGGGATCTCCGTAGCCTTGTTCGGTGAGCCTCCCCTGGATATGCAAGGCTTTTCCTGCTCACTCGTGCCGGCTGCAGGACGCATCATCCATCGGCTGATCTGGCCCGTTGCAGAGACACCTGCGACCTACTATTACCGTGACCATTACAGTGAGGCATTCGAAGTGGAAAGGACGTTTGTGCCGGGCGAGACGTTTACGGCCCGTGCGTTTCTGGCGCTTAACGCTTACACCGAGCCGCGCACGGCGTGGAGAATGATGCTCGAAGAGGCTTGGCGGATGCAACAACATCCGCTTCAGGTATGGTTCGAACCAGAGCGCATCTGGGAACTGGGCATGGCGTATGCCAAGAATAGCCTATGGGCCGAAGACGGGGATTTTCGGGGATTCGCAATCGGCAGATACTGGGACGGCGAAAAGTGGGTACAAAGACGTCATTATGAAATAGGCTGGTGCGGGCAGAACGCCTCGTTGGCCAATTCCATGCTTGTCGATTATCTGAATTCCGGCAATGAGGATTCGCTTCATAGAGGCCTCGCAGTTCTGGACAACTGGACAGCCAGCGGAAGGCTGCCGAACGGGATGATTCATTGTCATTACGACTATGTCATAGGATTCGAGTCGGCAGAGCGGGAAGTGCAGGACGCCTGCAACCTCGGCACGGCTGCGTTAAACCTGTTCGAAGCGGAAGAATTGGCCCGGAGATGCGGAGTGGAGCGGCCGATCTACCGCGAAACCGCGCTGGGCATTTGTGATTTTGCCTTATCTGTGCAGTCGCCGGAAGGTCAGATTGGTAAATCATGGAAGAGCGACGGGACGCCGCATGATCCAGAGGGTACGGTAGGCTGCTTCCTCATCCCGCCTATGGTTAAGGCATACGAGCTTACCGGTAACGAAGCCTATCTTCATGGGGCCGAGCTTGGCTACCGCTATTATATAAGGGAACTGCTCGAAAACGGTTACACGACGGCGGGGGCGCTGGATACGTATTGCGTTGATAAGGAATCCTCTATCCCTTTGCTGAAGGCGGGACTTGCCCTATTCCAGATCACCGGCAAGAGGACGTATCTCGAATGGGCGGAGCATGCCGCATGGTATCTGGCCACGTGGCAATGGCATCATACCGTCGGGTATGATGCAGGAACCGCACTGGGAGACATGGGGTATGATACGTTTGGCGGAACGGCAGTATCCACTCAGCACCATCATATAGATCCCTTCGCATTGGTTTTTGTCGAGGACTGGCTTGAGCTGGCCGAACTCACGGGTAACAGGATATGGCGCGATCGAGCTATTGCCGCATGGGCGAATGCGACGATTGGCATTTCGGACGGCAGCCTGACGGTCATGGGCAAGCTGCGCCCAGAGGGCAGCCAGGACGAGGGCTTCTTACACACTCGCTGGGGAGATAAGTTTAACGTTTCGCAATGGCTGGTGGCGTGGCCGACAGCCTTCCGGCTTGAAGTGTTGCGCCGGGTGGGCATGGAGGTTGTAGAAGAATTCGAACTAAATCTAGCATCTGGCGGAGATGATGAGCGGAGATGAGCTTGCAAGAGACTTTGGCCATAAATACGAAAGACCGCAGAGCGGAGATGGGCGACCTGTTCGGCCGCATCGGACCAATTGACGAAATACGAAGCGCGGCTACTTGCGGATGACTCCGAATCGATACCGATGGAAGAACACGCTCGGCGATGTCGCCGAGCGGGCTGCTGAACCGGAATCGATCGATAGCGAGCATTTTACGCTATCGATGACAGCAAAAAGAAAAGCTTGGGGCAACCCGTGCCCTATGATCATCCGCTGTTAAAGTCTATACTAAAATAGCTTGACGCAATTAAGACTTTGGAGGTTATGATGAAATCGCCATTATATCGAGATCCTATTTTTGATGGAGCAGCAGATCCGGTTGTGATCTGGAATCGGCAAGCCAAGGAATGGTGGATGATTTATACGAACCGCAGAGCGACTGCGGAAGGCCCGGGTGTCTCTTGGGTGCATGGGACCGATCTCGGTATCGCTTCCTCGAGAGACGGCGGCAATACCTGGGTATACCGGGGCACGCTTCCCGGCCTCGATTTCGAATGGGGCCGTAATACGTTCTGGGCGCCGGAAATAATTTGGTACGAAGGGCTTTATCACATGTATGTGAGCTACATTCAAGGCGTACCGGATCAATGGGCCGGCCATAAGCGCAGCATGCTGTATTATACGAGTCCCGATCTACTCGAGTGGACCTATCGTTCCAAAATCAAGCTCAGCTCAGATCGCGTGATCGACGCATGCATATACCGAATTCCGGACGGTCGCTTCCGGATGTGGTACAAGGACGAGGCCCACGGTTCGGTCACCTATGCCGCGGACAGCGCAAATCTGTATGACTGGGAGGTCGTCGGCCCGATCCTGACCCATCGCGCTCATGAGGGACCGAACGTTTTCAGGCTCAAAGGCTACTATTGGATGATTATTGATGAATGGCGGGGACAGGGAGTGTATCGCTCTGATGATTTGGAGCATTGGGAGCGGAACGGCCTCATTCTCGACAAGCCCGGAAGCCGTGAAGACGACGGCACGATCGGACTGCATGCCGATGTCGTTGTGCAGGATGACGAAGCATATATCTTCTATTTTACGCATCCGGAACGCAAAGGCGACTGGGAGCGGATCAAGCCTTATCCTATGCAACGCTCTTCAATTCAAGCGGCACGGCTTGATGTCATTGACGGCGTCCTGGTGTGCGACCGCGACGAAGAATTCAAGCTGGAGCTGCGAGCGGAAGAGTAGAACCACGCCGCCCACTGACGATCATAGGCACGCGGCTGGTGCTGGTGGAGGCAGATTTATCGCGCGTTGCGGATCAATCGGGGGGAACCGTATCACAAGTGAGGCGAAATTTCAGGCCCGTTGTCGCTTCGTTCACACTGTTGATAGCACGTTGCTTTCGCGCTGCTCGGCGTTTTTCACGCTGAATCAGAAACTATTTTTCAAACTGATAATATATACCCGTTAAGGTTTCCGAAGCTCTCCATAATTTGCTTGATAAATTAGAGTCATATAGTCTTTCGATAATCTCGTCGTTCTTAGGATAGCCCTTTCGGCCGCCTTTGCCATCTGGACCAATATACTCCCCTCCCTTAATTGTTGGCGATGTTGCACTAAACAAGGTAGGCAAAGCGCCCATATGGGCCGGTTGAGTTGCAACGCTTGCAAGCATCCGGATGAATATATTTGCCCGCTTCCCTGAACCAAAGGAAGATAGATTGGTATTGGAAAATCCGGGGTGACAGGCGACGCTCATGGAATCAATATGATGGCTGCTAAACTTGTTTTGCAGTTCTTTCGCAAACAATAAATTTGCAAGCTTGCTTTGACCATACAACTTGAAGCGATCATATCCCTTGGAACCGTCTAAATTGTCGAAATTAATACTGGCATTATGAGCGGCTATACTGCTCAACGTTACAACTCTCGATTTCGGAGTTGAAATCAAGCGAGGCAATAGCAATCCGGTCAGTGCAAAATGGCCTAAATGGTTACCGCCAAATTGGGATTCAAAGCCATCCTTGGTTAACTGAAAAGCTGGGATCATAATGCCTGCATTGTTAATAAGAATTGACAAGGATTCATGCTTTTTAAGAAAATCTGCTGCAAATGTCCTGACACTATTCAAATCGCTAAGGTCTAGCTTCATGAGATTGACATCCGCACTGGCATAGACGGATTTTATTTTATTCAGGGCTGCTTCTCCTTTGTCCATGTTTCGAACAGCAAGAATAACCTTTGCCCTTCTTTCCGCTAATGCTGCCGCTGTTTCGAAACCTAGCCCGCTATTCGCGCCTGTCACAACAGCAACCTTACCTGATAAATCTGGGATATTATCCTTAGTCCAAATATTGTTCATTTAACGTGAGCCCCTTTCATTTGAGTTAGGTTTGTTCCGCTGTCCGCGCGATCCGATCTGATTGATAGACAAGGATGCCAGATTGGCTGCTCCGCGCTGCCAGAAGCATCGCTTTGGCTACGGAACGCGCCTGAATGGGTCGATATTTTCGCAGGCGGCCCGAGAATAATGGGGAAAGAATGCGCGAGAGGGATGAACCGATCCGCTCGCCGAGCCGAAACTCCTCACGGTTGCCGAGTAAGAGAGACGGACGGAAGATATGCAGTGCAGGAAGACCAAGCCCGTTCAGCGCCACCTCAATCTCCCCCTTCACGCGATTATAGAAGAAACGTGATGACGTATCCGCCCCCATTGCCGTTACAATTAACAACTGCTTCGCGCCCTGTGTTTTCGCCATTCTGCCCAGAGCGAGCGGATAAGCAAAGTCAACCTGACGGAAAGCCTCTTGTGTTCCGGCTTTTTTGATCGTCGTTCCAAGGGTACAAAATACGTCCGCCCCGGTCAGATTGACATCGGATTGCTCGAGCAGATCGAAATCGATCACCATTTCACGAAGTTTCGGATGCGTTATTCCCGCCCGCCGCCGCACAAGCAGCGTTACGTCGACGTATGCACGATTATTAAGCAGCAATTCTACGAGTTCTTTTCCGATCAAACCGGTAGCCCCTACAACAACTGCTTTTCGATTCATTTTCCATGCCCCCTTACTATTAGAGAAGCTTTAGGATTATCCTGTCGCTTTGCCGAAACCCGAGTATTCTAAGCATGAACATAAGGTTTGACAAGGATTATGATACCAAACTTAATTAACTAAATCAACATTAGTAGTTAATCTGGTTATTTTGGTATTTCGGGTAGAGAAGTGTGTTATAATAAAGGTTAGACAGCAAGGAGGAGAATTATGGTTGAAGATCAACGAGACAAGACGCGCAGAGAAATGATATACCGACTTGTTATTCACGCTCGCAAGGAGAGCCTCATTTCCATGAGAGCCGAGGATATGGCCAAATATATGGATGTAAGCAAGGTGACGATGTATAAATATTTCTCTTCCAAGGATGAAATATTAAACTTGGTCATCTCACACTACGCGAATTTTCTGCGCAATGAGGATATAGGTTCAACGGGTGAGAGCGAGGCTATCTTGGAACGATATCAAAAATCATTTGAGCAATCTTTAATGATTAACTACTATTTCCCGGAACAATTCTTCCATGACTTTAAAGCGTACAATTCGCGTTTGTACGAAGAAATTGTGGATGCGCAGCAATTTCGCTTAAAACAGTTAGATGAACTGTTTCATCTAGGAGCGGAACAGGGTGTTTTTTATCCTGTGAACTCTGCGATATTTGTTTTGGACGATGAACTGATTTTGCGACGAATACTTGATCCGTCATTCCTTGTCCAGCACGGTTTACCTTTGGAGAAAGCGCTGCTTGATTACTACGAAATGCAAAAGAGAAAATTAATCTGCCCAGAGTACCTGAAAACAATGGACAATTCACGGATTGAAGAGATGATACGTTACTTTGTAGCTAAAAATTCAAGGAATTTATAGGACGTAAAGAATTTGAAAGTAAGGGGTCCTAATCCAAACCTAAGGGTAGCTAACTGGGTTGCTTTAGGATCGATATGCATTTGTGTCAAAGACCGGTATTTCGAAGCTCGGGTTGAGATGGACTATCAATGGTACTTACTCATTGCGGGGGATTTAGACTACATCCGGGGAAGAAGTACGATACCATCTTGCTGTTATGCGGTTATCGTCGCGCGGCGGCAAAAATTTCGCCTTAGCGTTGATATGCTGAACCGTATCATAAGTGAGGCTAAACCTTGGTGTTTTGATCTCAGTCTCATAAACAGGGGTCAGTCCAAGGTAAGATTGTGGAGAGCGATTAATAGAACTCGATTTGGTCAAAAGCGTAAAAGGATTCTGGAATTGTTATTTCGGTTGAAAAAAAAAGGTATCGACTGCTATTTTGTCGAGGCCTTTTTTTATTGTAAAAGCCGTTTAAGCGATTCTCTGAGACGGAGCAAAATATTACAGAGATTCGGATAAATCCGCAGTGGATGCGTATATGTACCAAACTGTTGATCAATAGTATCTTAATCTTAATGAAATAATGAATCAATGTGAGTTGAAGTAAATGAATGGAGAGAAGGGCAGGAGACGAATATGAGTAATCAGCATTGGGACGCAACAAAAATACCTGATCAAAAAGGAAAAGTTATTATCGTAACAGGCTCAACGAGCGGTATTGGTAAAGAAGCTGTAAAAGTCATTGCCGGTAAGAACGCAAAGGTTATTATGGCTGTAAGGAATGTTGATAAAGGTAAAGAAGTTGTAAATGTAATCAAAAAGGAATTCAAAAAAGCTGATATTGACGTTAGAAAATTAGACTTATCAAATCTTAATTCTATTAGAGCTTTTGCAAATTTAATTAAGGAAGACTACGATCGATTGGATATACTGATTAATAATGCTGGAATTATGTTTTCTCCTTATTCAAAAACGGTTGACGGGTTTGAGAACCAGTTCGGAACAAATCATTTAGGCCACTTTGCGTTAACTGGCTTACTAATGCCGCTATTGAAAAAGACAGAAGGATCAAGAATTGTCGTACTCTCCAGTACAGCTCATACGATGGGAAATCTCAATTTTGAAGATTTGAACTGGGAAACGAGAAAATATAATACTCAGAAAGCTTATGGTGACAGTAAATTATCAAATCTTTACTTTACGTATGAGCTCGCAAGAAGGCTAAATAAAGAAGGTGATCATCCAAGAATCACCGCTGCACATCCAGGTTGGACAGCTACAGACTTACAGAGACACTCGGCTCTCTTGAGAGGATTGAATAAGTTATTTGCTCAGCATGTGAATATGGGGGTTTTACCTACCCTTAGAGCTGCTTTTGATGAAGATGCAAAAGCCGGGGAGTTTTATGGACCATCAGGAATAATGAATTTGAGAGGATTGGCACGCCTCAAGAAGTTGCTGAAGCAATACTCTGGTTAAGTTCTGAGAAGTCCTCATTTGTAACCGGGTCACTCACTCGTTGTTGATGGCGGCAGGGTCAGCGAAAACTGATTACGGGTACAGGCCACACAGCCGGCTTAGTCCGGCTGTGTTTTTTTAACTTATTTTTCTCGGTTAAAAATAGGTGTTATTTAGTGTATGACACTAAATCAAAAACCAATGGCCGAAAGGGATTAAACTGATTTATGGACATTTGTACAAAATACGAGTTTTGTGAAGATGTCGTAATCAAAAGAAAGGTAACAATCGTTTTATAGGATTTTTTTGATATTTCGTTCTTTGGTTCATTCATTTCTCTTTTAATCTTTAATGCTTTCCTATTGTCTTTTATAATCATTTATTTGCATTCTTTTCTTGATCTTTGTTCAATATAAGTTTAGTTCTTGTTTTTGCAGCAATCATTCTTCATTTAGATTCTATATTCATTTAGATTCTATAAACGAATTGATTAATCGCCATGTATGTTAAATCGACGATATTCATATTAAATCTCATACGCAATCCTAAGTCTATTATCGATCCATTTTATGGATATTATTCGAATTGTTTTGATCAACCTTGATTGTTACTTTCTCAGCCATCTCGGCGCCCACCAATTCCATTGGCCCAGCAGCTTCATTAAGGATGGCACTAGCAGCATCCGGATGATCGTTGCATCGATAAAGATCGCCGCGGCTATGCCGATCCCAAGCTGTTTGACGCCGACGACATCACCAAATGCAAACGGGACGGTTACGACGATGATGATAGCGGCTGCACAGTTAATGATTCTGCTTATGGAAGACATTCCCACAAGCACGGCGCGATCATTGTCCTGTGTGCGCTCATACTCCTCGTAGATCCTGGAAATAAGAAACACGCCGTAATCCATGCTGATACCAAAGGCTAATCCAAATATAAATACGGGGATCATGATAGCAATGCTGCTCGGCTCCATGCCGAAGTGCCCCTCCTGAAAGATCCAGCTTAAAATCCCGAAGGCTGCTCCCATGCTTAAGAAATTCATGACTATCGTTTTCAATGGAATGAGAATGGAACGGAACGCGAGGAACAATACGATATAATTGGAAACGAACAGAAATAGGAGCACATCACTCAAGTTGTCAAACACATCGTCATATACCTCTTGCTGATATTTGGCTTCTCCTCCGAGAAGGTAGGTTAAGCTTGACGTTTCCCCTGCTCTCTCCCATTCCCGAAGCCAGTCTCGGACCTCTGCCGACGAGGGATCGCCATGCAACGTCACCCGAATAAGCATCTTAAGATCACTCACAGCAGGCCGATCACTGACATCCACAACTAACGGGTCACCCTTTAAATGTTTTATGAGCTTCATTGCTTCGAGCCGATCGTCGTTTCCGACTTTATCAGCTTTTCCAAAAGCAAGCACATACACTTCGGTACGATTGGGAGGAACGAATTGCGCTTGATAGTTCTCAAAGGTAATTCGAGCAGCATAGCTAGGCGGCAACGATGCCGCATCCGGAATGCCGACGCTCATTTGACCCAATGGCAGAAAACACACGATTAATAAGAAAGTTGCTGCCAGACCATGCCGAATGGGCCTCTTAAGCACATAACGCGACAATAACATCCACTTATTCCCTTTCTCGGGCAAAAACGAAACTTGTCGCTCTTCTATTATGGCCGGCCACATGACAGCAAGCAGCGCTGGAACGAACGTTAAAGCGATCAACAGCGATACGGCCAATACAGTAGCTGCTCCAAGCGCGATCGAGGAAAACATCGGCAGCGGTATGAAGAGCACCCCGATTAATCCTAAACAGACGCATAAGCCTGAAAAAAAGACGGCTCTTCCGGCTGTCATCATCGTCGTCACCAAAGCTTGTTTGGCGGAATACCGCTGCAATTGCTCCCGGAAGCGGCTGACGATCATCAAAGCAAAATCGATGCTAAGCGCGAATCCTACCATGGGGATGACGTTCAACACAAAGTTTGACAGCTCGATTGCCGTTCCAAGCCCGTACATCATGCCCATCGTACCCGTAACCCCGATCATTCCCGCAACAATCGGTATAAGAGCGGATCGAATTCCACCGAAAGCAAGCAGTAAAATGACGAAGGCTGCGGGTATGCCGATTCGTTCCGCTTTGAACAAGTCCGATTGGCTCGCCCGATTCACATCGGCTTGGACGGCCGATTTACCTGTTATACCGATCTTCGCATCGGAATGACTTGGCAGCTGCTTGCGAACATGCTCCAGTACGGCTTCCATTTGATGGGGTTCCTGTTGGAAGTAAAGAAGCGCGTAGGCAAAGTTTCCTTTGAACATATCGTCATGATCAAGCGGCGATATCGCGCTATTAAGTCCCTCCATTCCTTGCAATCGGTTCAAAGCTTGCTGGATGTAGCGTCGGAAGGTTTGCGGAGTCACGGCGGCCTTTTTCTCGAAAACGAGGATAACCGGATCTTTAGGGATACGGAAATCGGACGCCAATTGCTGCTCCACCTTGGCGAATGCCCCATCGGGCGCCAAGCCGTGATCGTGCAGCACATGAGGAAGCTTCGGGGCGAAATAACCAAAAAAAAGCATGAACAGCACCCAACCGAGAATGATCGTTTTGGGGTAACGATACGCGATGACCGCGAGCAGCTGAAACATCAAGGCCAGCCTCCTTTATGCTCCGAATCATGCAGAACTTCTCTTCACTTTAGACGAGTCGCCTGTACCATTTTGTAAGCCAGTCCTGGTGTATATGGGGATGCCGTAAGCATGATTCTCGGCAAGAACGGTAAACCAAGCAGCCATTGCAATCGTCTACCCCACTTTAATGGTCCATGGAAGTCCTTCCGAATAGCTTTCGTGTATTGCTGCTCCCATTGAGCAAGCGTCATTTCACCTTTCAAGTAACTGACCGCCAGAGGTGCGCACAATTCAGCCGAACGCAAGGCCATGCTCATTCCATCTCCGCATAGCGGCGGTATCATGATGGAGGCATCTCCCAAGCGGGCGATCCGATTCCATGCTGCAGGCTTCTTATTAAGATGAACGGGAGCGACAGCAGCTTGCGTCCCGGGTACGGGATCAGCATGCGTCAGCCTCTTGGCAAGCCTCGGATTTCTTCTGCAACAAGCGTCTATCCAACCTAGTATCGACTTGTCCGAATCCGCATGGGTAAACTCCTTTCGTTTCAACAGAGCGGCGACATTAACCAAGCCTCCTTCGATCGGAGAAATGCCCAAATATCCGCCGTTAAAAAAATAGAGCTCCACGACAGGCTCCGCTTCGATTCCGCTAAAATGCGACTTTACCCCAATAAACGCTTCCTTGTCGTGCTCTACTTCTGCTCTGCCCGGCAATCCAGCCCGATTAGCTGCTCCCCATGCCGCGATAACGGCCCGTGCATGAATCGTGACTGCCTCTGCACGATCTTGTTTCGTTTCGATCAAATAGCCATAATCATGAGGAGTGACTGCCGTCACCGTCGTACGGGTACGGAGCTTAGCGCCGGCTTCCGTCGCTGCTCGATGAAGCACAGAATCAAGCGCGTAGCGGCTTACGCCAATGGCATGTCCGGGCAAGTTAATCTCAAGCGCCTTTCCGTAGCTGAAGTTTAGCCGTGTCCGCTCGATCGAAGCAGGCCTTAGCTCTTGTATATAATCATCCAAGCCAAACGACTCCAGCATGCTTCTGGATTCCGGAGATAGAAACTCTCCGCAAACCTTATGCCTTGGGAACGATTTCTGGTCCACCAACAAAGTATCCAAGCCGCGATCCGCTAATAGCTTGGCCAAGCTGCTGCCTGCTACGCCAGCGCCTACGATGGCCACATCATGGATATGCATCGTCATAAGCGGCCCCTGACTAGCGGGTTATGTCGCGGTTGTCTAATGACAACGGCATATCGGAATAACGGCCGCCACGAATAGGACAACTCCGCCTTTTCGCCGAGCGAATGCTTTAGACGCTCCCAATCTTCCGCTTGGAAGCCTTTTGCTACCGATAAAGGTCCATCATTCAAAATATAACGGTTGCTTGAAAGGAATCGCGTCATGAGCCATACCGCCGCCCATGCCAACCAATGCCGGTGAATGTCATTGATGACGACGCCAATCCGTGCGATAGCAAGCATTTTCAAGATCACTGCAGGAAGCTCATCATCGCTAAAATGGTGCAGGAACTGCGTTCCCGTAACGATATCGACGGAACGCTCGGGCACATCGAATAAATTGCTTTGCGTGACATGTACTCTAGGTTCAACTTGGAAAAGCTCTTTGGCTTCCTCGCAGGCTTCCGTCGTGATATCGACAAGCGTAATGGCTATCTCGATGCGGTTCGCGTCTGCCCACTGCAGGAGACGCCGATTAACATCGCCGGAGCCGGAGCCGATATCCAATATCGAGAGGCGAGTCGGCTTGTCCGCTTCGATCCAAAGCCTTTCAATGCCATATAACGTAGGCGCAGCGGCAGCAAAGATACGATTCAACCTTCTTAGATGCCGCAAAGCTTCGCGAAGCTCGTCGCCTCCGATCGTAAAATCGTCCATCAATTCCTGTTCGACCGCACGTTTGCTCCAATCTCTATACATGGATTTCATTCAACTGCGCTTCTCTCCTTTGATTTGAAGGCACATAGCCGAATTGAATCATCTCGCATGTAAGTCCGGGTCCGAAAGCGAGCGCTAGTCCGTTCGAAGGGCCGGCATCTCGTTCCATTAGGCCCTGTCTCATTTCGCTTAGCACAAATAGGATGGTCGCGGAAGACATATTGCCGTAATTGCGCAGTACCGTACGGCTTGGCCTCGACTGCTCTTCCGAGAGCCCGTACAGTTCCGCTAACGTATCGATGATGCCTTTCCCGCCGGGATGAATCGCCCACAGCTCCGGTTTGCCATGCTCGCTAATGAGTTGTTCGATTTGTTCGGGAATATATCTGCCAATCAATCGGGGGATATTGGGCGAAAGATAAAGATCGAATCCGAAGTTTCCCACTTCCCATACCATTTCATCCGCACAATCGGATAGCAGAACGGAACGGTCAGCTCCTAAACGAAAGGCTCCGTTCGCAGCAGACCGCTCGTGCTCAAGCGACCCCGACACGCAAGCAGAAGCGCCATCGCCGAAAAAAGACGCGCCAAATAAGGCCTCGCGCTCGCTTGAGGGCTGAATGTGGAGCGTGCATAGTTCGACGCACACCATCAATACTTTGGCTGCTGCATGGTTCGCTATGATTTGTTTGGACAGGCTAATGCCTCTTAAACCCGCAGCGCATCCTAGAAAGTTAAGAGGTAAACGGTTAACCGTAGCAGCTAGTCCTAACCGGCTTACGAGTATGGTATCCATCCCCGGCAGGAATTGTCCCGTACAGCTTACGGTGATCAGATGCGTAATGTCGGACGCCGGTACGTTCGCATCGTCTAAAGCCTTCCTCGCTGCGGCTAGCGCAAGCGGTACGGACTCTCTTTTGTATGTTTCCATACGTTCTGCTGTCGAAGGCCATTGCTCGCTGGGCGACTGCAAGAAGTAGCGGCATCGATCGGCCGGTTCCAGCAGATTCGGTTCGCATGTATAGCGAGTCTCCACCCCGCATTGCTTGAATATTCGTTTGGCCCAACGCGCGGAGTCGGGATAGTCTTGCAAAGCCTCCGTTATCCGCATCGACGTATGGGCTTGTTCGAGTTTAAAAGCCGGCACGGCCGTGCCTATTCCAAGAATCGCAACGCTTGAATTCGCTTGGATCATCGTCGTTATTCATCCCCTCGATACTCACTTTGAATATATCTATTCGATACAGCATTTCAATATGATGGAAACCGATAGAATCATATGAACCAGGCGGATAACGACAATCGTATTTGTCCGATTAATCTCGACCTTTTCGGGAATAATTAGGACAAAAAGGAGCGTGATCCCGTAAGATGCACACGGTATGGAAAGGCGCAATCAGCTTTGGACTTGTCCACGTCCCGGTCAAGATGTTTACGGCTACGGAAGATAAAGACGTCCACTTTCGGAGTATACATAAGGAATGCGGAACTCCTATTTCCAATGTACGTACTTGCGCCCATTGCGGCAAAGAGGTAGGGCTCGACGATATTGCTAAAGGCTTCGAGTACGAGAAAGGCAAATTTGTACTGTTTAATGATGAAGAAATCGAGGCGCTCAAACCTGAATCGGCGAGAGTCATTCAAATTCTTGATTTTGTCGACTTAACGGATATCGATCCGCTCTATTTCCAGAAAGCGTATTACCTCTCGCCTGATATGTCGGGCGCTGGCGCCTACAGCTTGCTGCTTGAAGCGATCAAACAAACGGGTAAAATCGGGATTGCCAAAATATCCATTCGCAGCAAAAGCAGCCTTGCGGCCATTCGCGTCGTCGGCAATTGCCTTTGTCTCGAGACGATGCATTATCCCGACGAAATTCGTTCTCTTGCCCTAGTGCCAAATCTTCCGGAACAGACCGTTGTGAATGAAAAGGAATTGCAGATGGCCAAAATGCTCATTGAACAGCTATCTGAAACGTTTAGTCCAGAGAAATATACCGACGACTACCGATTGTCGATGCTGGAAGCCATTCAGCATAAAATCGCGGGTGAAAGCGTGGATATCGTCTCGGCGCCGGCTGAAGGTCGATCCAATGTCATCGATCTTATGGCTGCCTTGCAGGCTAGCCTGGAAGCAGCCAAAACGCCGCCGGCGGCTCCTAAGCCAAAACGTAAAAGCCCGTCGAAGAAAACGAAGGAAATCGTATGACATAACGTCACTGTGAGGAAGTCTCGAGAAAAGGAACGAAAAAAGCTCATTCCAAGGGATGAGCTTTTTGACGCATTATTTGTTAATCGTCTGCCCTGCAGCAAGGGTGTAGACGTATTTAATCTCATCCCGGTGAGAGTATGCCTGAGAACTCGGAGTTTCCAAGATGAGGGGCAGATCCCTTATAACGGAGGACTGCAGAAATGCCTTCATATTATTTTCGCCGATATATCCCTTTCCAACGTTGGCATGACGGTCTTTGCAGGAGCTGCTTGGATAAACGGAATCATTAAGATGAATAGCCTTAAGATTGTCGAAGTACCCTAATTGTGTCCCCTTCTCCATGATCGTCGTCCAATTATGCCCGGCCCATAAACCGCTGGCGAATGCATGGCAGGTATCGAAGCAGTAGCCGATTTTCTCGGGATAATACGTCAATTTTCGGATTTGCACAAGCTCTTCCAGCGTGATTCCCATTTTCGCCCCTTGTCCGGCGTTATTCTCGATAAGCACCAAAGACTTGCCTTCCCAGTTCGTAAGAATTTGATTAAGCATATCGATCATGAGCTTATATCCGACTAGAGGATCGGCGCCTTTATATTTTCCGAAATGGACGACAAGGCCGATGGATCCGCATGCTTCCGTTATCGCTAAATCATTCAAAATGGAACGGATCGTCACTTGCTGCAACTCTGGATCTTCGATCGATAGGTTCGTCGTATAAGGGGTATGGGCGATAGAAACGAGACCATGCTCTTGGCAATAACGAGCGCAGCTACCCGTATCCTTGAGGTCAATGGACTTTATGGACAGGCTGCGCGGGTTTTTAGGAAAATACTGAAACGCACTCGCCCCCAGCTTTACTGCCTCTTGCGCCGCGCCCAAATACCCTCTTCTAATCGTCACATGGCTTCCGACCTTCATCTTTCTCCTCCCATTCCATAAAACACTGCAACACGATAACCGCTATGATATAGTCTTGTCACCCGTTACATTTGTTATGCTGGAAGCCGGATGTGGGCAAACTTACTTGAACTAAACAATTTTTCGGGAGGCGTTCATCTACTATGGATCTTAAGCCCGTTTACCCCTTTGAGCCTATTAGTACGACTACTCCCCCGACGGGTGACAACTGGGTGTCGCAGATCAAGTGGGATGGCGTTCGTGTGCTCCTTTATAATGACGGCAACGCAACCAAACTTATTAACCGGAGATTGAATGAACGAACGTTGCAATATCCCGAACTACTTGACGCAAGATTATTTTGCAAAGCCGATTCCGTTATTCTTGATGGAGAAATTATTGCGTTTGACCAGAGTAAACCTTCCTTCTACGAGGTGATGAAAAGAGACAGCTTAAAGCAATCTCAAAAAATCAAGCAAACCTCCGTTCAAATTCCGGTTACTTATATGATCTTCGACGTCTTATTTTATAACGGGGATTGGGTGACGGATAGATCGCTGCAAGATCGTCAGGCATTACTTGATCAAATCATAATTCCGCAAAATAACGTGCAAATCGTGCAAAACTTTGTTGACGGGGAAGCTCTGTTCGAACTGATGAAACAAAATCATATGGAAGGCATCGTTTATAAGGACCTTGGCAGTACTTATCGTATCGATGGCAAAGACGGTCGTTGGAGAAAGCTGAAGGTCATGAAGGATCTCTATGCCGTTGTAGGCGGGGTCACATTAAATCATTCGATCGTGAACTCGCTAATGCTCGGTATTTATACAAATGATCGTGAATTGATTTATATCGGTCATGCGGGCACCGGTAAATTATCGCAGAGAGATTGGGCCAAAATGACGGAAGAGATAAAGGGGATTCAAACCGATCAAAGTCCCTTCCATAATGAACCCGAAAGGACCAAAGACGCGATTTGGGTAAAGCCCGAACTGACGGTCAAGGTCGAATACTTCGAGTTTACCTCCAAGGGGACGATGCGTCACCCAAGCATCCAAGCCGTTGTGAAACGAGACGTGAACGAATGCACGATAGACCAGTTAAAGGGACAGTAAACGGAAGAAGAAGATCCCTATAAGGATCTTCTCTTTGTTCTGTTAAGATTGTTGTTAATGAGCGCCGGAATATTTCACGGCATCAGTCGATTCAACTGCCTCTGTGGATGCATCCAGCTTATCTCTGCCCATGAACGATGCAGCCAGCAACGCTAGAGCGACGGGGATGACTGCCCAGGCGAAGGTTTGAACGATGGAATCGGATAGCTTGCCCGTTATCGCATCCAGGAACTCGTTTGGAATGAGCTGTCTTGTTTCCGGCATGAGCAAGGTATGCGTATCCTCCAGATTCAGCCCTTCCGGAAGCGCTGCTCCGCCTTCTGCGCCGTCGGCGGTTAAGCCGCTCATCTTGTTCGAGAACGACTGGCTCTGAATAAGCCCGAACACGGTGATGCCAAGCGTCATGCCCAGCGATCGCAAGAAGTTGAGCGTTGCGCTCGCCGAGCCGCGCTGACGATAGGAAAGACCATGAATAGCCGCGCTGCTGAGTACCGAGAACGAAGCGCCGATGCCAAGACCGATCAATACCATATACGATGTTACCAGCAAACGTGAAGACTCAGGTGTTAGCGTCGTAACAAGCGCCGTGCCAAGGCCGAGCAAGGCAAGCGTCGGGATAATAACGCTGCGATAGGACAATTTCGAGATAACCATGCCTCCGAGCGTTGCCGTAATGACCGTACCGATCATCATCGGCAGCAGAACGAGTCCGGAGTTCGTTGCCGTACCGCCGAGAACCCCTTGTATGAAGATCGGAATATAAACCGATGCCACGATAAAGGCTGCTCCGCTGAACAATGCAACAAGGATGCTTGAAGTATAGAGCCGGTTCTTGAATAGCTTGAACGAGATGATCGGCTCCTCGGCCTTCCGCTCCGCAATGACGAATCCGATCGCCAGCACAACGAAGCCAACGATTAATCCGATCATTTCAAATGAGCTCCATGCAAATGTTTTACCGCCAAGCTCAAGCGCGAAGATGAGACAGACAATCGCGCCGAGCAGCGTTGAGGCGCCGAGCCAGTCGATAGGCTGCTTGGAATGCTCATGCGATTCTTTATAATTGAAGGCAACCAAGGCAAAGGCGATCGCGCCTAGCGGCAGATTGATATAGAAGATCCATTGCCATGAAATATGATCGGTTATATATGCGCCTAGAAGCGGGCCGAAGACGCTGGATAAACCAAATACGGCGCCGAACAGACCCGTGAGGCTGCCCCTCTTCTCTAGCGGGACGGCATCTAACAAGATCGTGAACGCGATGGGTATAAGCGCTCCGCCGCCGATGCCTTGAATGGCTCTATAGATCGCAAGCTCGGTAATCGTCCCTGCCGTTCCGCATAAGGCGGAACCTATCATGAACACAATAATCCCGAAGACGAAGAAACGTTTGCGTCCGTACATATCGGACAATTTGCCGAAGATCGGCATGCCGGCCATCTCTGCGACCATGTACGCGGATGTTACCCATACGAATTTGTCCATGCCGCCCAATTCGCCGACGATGTTGCCCATTGCGGTAGCAACAATCGTATTGTCCATGGATGCCATTAGAATGCTAAGCAGCAATCCGGCTATGACGAGCGTTAGATTTCTTTTGCTTAAATGCGTCATTGGTTGAAAACACTCCTTCGATTCAATCGTTAATTTGACCTGAGTTCAGTGTAAACAAAAAAGTATGACAACAGTTTGTCATACTTCCGGATAGATTCGAACCATTTTTTTGATTTTTTCTTTCATCCGCTCTCGAAGCGTCGGAGGCTCAAGCACCTCGACTCCGTCGCCGAAGCTTAGCAGGATCGGTATGAGCCAGCGTTCGCTTCCTCCTGCGGTCACGCGCAGCTCGATGATGAGCGAGCCGTCTTCCTGATACGTTTTGTCGGCGTTATAGAAGAAGTCGAGCGCTCTGGCTAAGGTTTCGACCTTGAAGTGAAGCACTGCATCCTCTTGAACCGCTTCCGGCCTATAATTCTGCTGCAGCCGTTCACCATATATTGGCGCTTCATGTTTTCTCGTGTAGTGCTCGCCTAATGCCGTTAGCTCCGCTATTCGCGACAGCTTGAACTCGCGATAGTCGCTGCGCGTTCTGCAATAGCCGAATAAGTACCAGGAATCGTACTTGAGCAGCAGACTTGCAGGTTCGACATCCCGGCTTGCCCGCTCGCTCTTTGCATTTATATACTCGAAACGGATCACTTTGCGTTCCTTAATGGCATTGCGGATGATTCGAAGGTATTCATTATAGGCGTGCTGCGAGCCGATATCCATCGAGAGGCTTGGCATGCCGGAATCATTCTGAAGCGTCTGCAGCTTATTGATCGTTTCCTGGGCCTTCTCGTCGTCGAACACGGTGGACATGCTATGCAGGATCGTTACGAGCGATCCGACATCATAGGAGCCTAACAGGCTTTTGTCCATTTTATAGGTATCGATAATGCCGAAGCCGCCGTTGACGCCTTGGTACGATACGACCGGAATGCCTGCCGCGCAAATCGCATCAATATCCCGGTAGATCGTTCGTTGCGATACGTTGTATTTCTCGGCCAGAGCCGAGGCGGACAATATCTCATTGTTGAGCAGCATGTAGATCATTGAAATGAGTCTTTCCAGTTTCATTGCTTCTCTCCTTCATACAGATCAAAAACCACCGCTTGAGCAAGCTTGGAGCGGTGGTTTGGATGTTGTTGTTACGAGTTAACCATGCTGCGGAGGGTTCAAGATCAGCTTCATGCCTTCAACCTTAAGCTGATCGACGCGGATAACCCAATCTTTGAACACCTCGTACGTTTCGTCCGAGAAGCCGAACAGCTTCTGCATATCTCTGACGATTTGTTTCTCTTCATCATTATAGTCGCCGTCAGCGAATATAAGCAGCAATATTTCAGCGAAAAAAATGTTCTTGGTCGGCTCGTCCTTCAGATCGCCGATAATGTCGGCAAGCGGCCTCGCCTTGATCGTTTGCAGCTTATACGGCTGCATATCCATTTCGCTTAAATAGGTACGCAAATATTCCTTCTCTCTGCGGTTGACGAATCCATCGGCGTTCGCAACGACATGCGCCAATTCCAAAAATGCTTCCTTATGCTCTTGGGTTTGCAGGAAATGCAAAAACAAAACGCTCCACTCCCTTGTTTCTTATCGTGTTTTTCGGATCATCCTTTTAGTTTCGACGGGCAAGGCGCGTAATCCTACATTGATGATGAAAACAAATAAACAATTTTTCAAATGGAATATGAAGTTGAAAATTATCGTTTGACATTGACGGTACGTAAAGGTGTACGATTACTTGTGTCAGGAGGAATAAAGATGGAATATACCGTTCAAAAGCTTGGGCAGCTCGCCGGCATCAGCACGCGGACGCTGCGTTATTACGATGAGATTGATCTTCTGAAGCCGGCCAGAATCAACTCGTCGGGATATCGTATCTACGGCAATAAGGAGGTTGATCGACTCCAACAAATTTTATTTTACCGCGAGCTTGGCGTCAGCCTGGAGTCGATTAGAGAAATGATGAACTCGCCTGCCTTCAATGCGGAATCCGCGCTGAAGGAACATCGCAAGCAGCTGATGGAGAAGCGCGAGCATTTGAATCGGCTAATTGAAACCGTCGACCTGACGCTAGCCCAGAAGGAAGGGAAGATTACGATGACCGATAAGCAGAAATTCGAAGCTTTCAAGCAGAAGCTGGTTGACGATAACGAGAAGCAATACGGAGAAGAGATTCGTTCCAAGTACGGAGACGAGCAAGTTAATCGTTCGAATCAGAAAGTCAAAGGAATGACGGAGCAGCAGCATGCGGAGCTGGAGCAGCTCGCAGCCGATATTCACACGACACTAGCCGCAGCGTTTGCAACCGGCGATCCGGCCGGAGAGCTTGCGCAGCAAGCGGTCGATATGCATCGCAGATGGCTCACCTTCTATTGGGACCAGTACAGCAAGGAAGCACATGCCGGCGTTGCGCAAATGTATGTCGATGACGAACGCTTCACCGCTTATTACGATAAGGAGCAGCCAGGCATAGCCGCTTTCCTAAGAGACGCTGTGTTCATCTATACAGGCACGGAGAAGATTGAATAGATGATGAAATAGTCGGGGCTGACTCCTAAGATGCTTAGGAGTCAGCCCCCGTTTCGTATTTTCGGCTGTTTATGAAGTTTTCGCGCGTATTTCGCTTAGAAGCTGCTCGATTAGATCGGGCACGCTCATCGTTAGAAGCCGATCCTCTCCCCGGCTTCTGACGGACAGCCTGCCGGATTCTCTTTCGCTTCGGCCAAGCACAAGCAGATAAGGAACTTTCTCTAGCTGCGCCTCGCGAACTTTGAACCCGAGCTTCTCGCTGCGAATATCGGCTTGCACGCGAATACCAGCAGCTTCCAGCTGCTTCTTCACCTCCAGCGCATATTCGATCTCGTTGTCAGAGATCGTCAGAAGCTTCGCTTGCGCCGGCGCGAGCCACAGCGGGAAGCTCCCCGCGTAATGCTCCGTCAATATGCCGATGAACCGATCAATCGAGCCGTAGACCGCGCGGTGAATGACAACGGGCCGATGCTTCTGGTTATCTGCTCCGATATAGGAAAGATCGAACTTTTCCGGCATCTGGAAGTCGAGCTGGACCGTTCCGCATTGCCAGCTGCGCTTCAGCGCATCGTGAATGTGAAAGTCGATCTTCGGTCCGTAGAAAGCGCCGTCCCCCTCGTTAATCCGATATGGCAGACCGGTGTCGTCCAGCACCTGCTGCAAGGAAGCTTCCGCCTGCTGCCACAATTCATCCGATCCCATGGAATCGTCGGGACGTGTCGATAGCTCGACTGAATATTCGAACCCGAACACCTTATACATATAGTCAATCAGCGCAATCACCCGTTTTATCTCATCCTCGATCTGCTCCGGCAGGACGAAGAGATGGGCGTCATCTTGGCAAAATGTACGAACCCTCATCATCCCTCCAAGCGCGCCGGAGGCTTCATGCCGATGCACTTGCCCGTATTCAGCGAGGCGAATGGGCAGCTCCCGATAGGAATGGAAGCTGTTCTTGAATATCAGCATGTGGCCGGGGCAATTCATCGGCTTGAGCGCATATTTCGTCTCGTCGACTTGCGTGAAGTACATATTGTCCTTGTAATGATCGTAATGTCCGGACTGCTCCCATAGCACGTTGTTCATCATGAGCGGCGTGCGTACCTCGCGGTATTCGCGCTCCCGATGCAGCTCGCGCTCGAATTGCTCCAGCTCATTGCGAAGGATCATCCCGTTCGGCAGGTAGAACGGCATCCCGGGAGCATCCTCGGCAAACATGAATAGGCCAAGCTCCTTGCCAAGCTTGCGATGATCGCGTTTCTTCGCTTCTTCCAGCAAATGAAGATGCTGCTCAAGCTCTGATTTCTTTGGAAAAGCAGTACCGTAAATGCGCTGCAGCATCTGGTTGTCGGCATTGCCGCGCCAGTAGGCGCCCGCCACGCTGAGCAGCTTGAAGGCTTTTACTCTTCCCGTCGACGGGAGATGCGGACCGCGGCAGAGATCGATGAATTCGCCTTGTTCATAAAACGTAATGACGCTATCGCTTGGCAAGCCGTCAATAAGCTCGAGCTTCAGAGGTTCTTCTTGGCGCTCGAACAGGCTCGTTGCCTCTTCCCTGCTTATTTCATGCCGTTCTATCGGCAAATCTTCGCGTATGATATTTACCATTTCCTCTTCGATCGCCGCCAGATCGTCTGTGGACAGCGGCTTCTCGATATCGATGTCGTAATAAAAACCGTCGCTAACGACCGGTCCGATTCCAAGCTTCACCGCTTCATTCCCGTATAGACGCTTGATCGCCTGTGCCATAATATGGGCTGTACTATGGCGGTAAATAGCCAGTCCCTCCTTGCTGTCCGTCACTATAATTTCGAGCTGGCAGTCCTGCGCAATCGGATGGTTCAGATCAACAAGCTTGCCGTCGATTTTGCCGGCGATCGCGTTTTTGCCTAAGCTTGGACTGATGGATGCAGCGATGCTTGCAATGGTCGTACCTTGCGCGTACCTCCTGATTGATTGATCGGGCATAACGGCGTTGATTTCCATGATTGGCCTCCATTTCCGCAAATTCGATTATTTTATATTTTTTTGAACGCAAAAAAACGCATCTCTCCCGGAAAGGGACGAGTGCGTTCAAGCTCGTGGTTCCACCCTTATTCGACCAAGCGGACGAACAACGCCTCGCGAGCGCGCTCATTGCCGAAATGGTCCTTATGGTATCCGTTAACGGGGATAAAACGGTGCCGTATACTGTTCCGATGGATTGATCGGAGGTTCCACGACACGGCTGCAAAGCGGTAATTCCACAACCGTAGCTGAAGAAGCTCGCACCAATCGCTTCTCTCTCTGACAGCCCGAGTACGGGAATGTTGTCTTTGGTCATTGCCTTGTTATGTTCCACCGCGAAACGGATTATTTTTTCAAGCCGGATTAAGGATGGCTTCGCCGTTTACGCTTGGTAGAACCGATCATAACGAATTGGATTTGCAAATGTCAAGCGTTAATTCGGATATAATAATAATCAATGTGAAAGGTTCGTTGTTTAATTAATGACATTAAATTTATGAACATTTAATCTCGTTAATTGTAGCTCTATGATCGATATACGTAAGGATCTTTCGGCGCGTCGATCTTGCTCCATTCCGTCACTTTGAGCACCGGAATCGTTTGTTTGAACGGCTGATACAGCTCCCAAGTGAGCTTGCCGGATACATGCACCCAATCGTCATCGGCGAGCTGCGTTCCTTTTGGAAAGTCCGCCAGCATGCCGAATACGCCTGAATCGGCCACGCAGTGGATAAAGCCAAACCGGAAGACGAAATAATGGCCGCCGTCCACCTGCGTTCCTTTGTAGGCAAACCCGTCAAACGCAATCGTTTTATTCATGAAAGCGGCTGGATCGTTATAGATAGCCTCCATCCCCTTCAAATAATCGGCTTCAGTCAGCTTAATCACAGGCTGATTCACGAACTCCTCAAGCTCGCGCTGCGCGACCTCTTTGTAATCATCCTTGTTGTAGAAGATGCTGGAGTCCGGCTTCAGAAATTGATGGTTGCCTGGATTTTGCTCCGCATTTTGCTCGAAGGTCGGGAAAGAGAAACCCTTTGCCTTCACGAAGCTGGAGTCGAGCGCATACGCAGGAAAGAACAAGCCCGTGAATATCGGTACGAACAGCACCGCATAACCTAAATACCGTTTAAGTTTGTTCGGTTCCTCATGCGAATGGCCGTGGTCGTGGTCGTGATGATGCTCGTGATTGTGTTCGTTGGCATGACAGCTGTCGCAATCCGAATGATCATGTTGGTCATGAGCCGGTTGATGCTCCTCCGCTAAAGCCGCTCGTTTCTCTTCGGCAGCCTGCTTGCGCGAGAAGCGCACAAATTCCACAACGCCAAGAAATCCCATAATGACAACCGCGCTAATCGACAGATAGGCATATTTCATATTGATATATTTGTTAATGTCGCCTGTATAGTGAAGCATAAAGAACATGAAGGCAAAGCCGATCAAGATAAAAAATCGGATCATTTAAAACAACCTCCCAACGAGTAGAGAACCGGCTAAAGTGAAGCATGCGATAAGGCCGATTAGCACGATAACGAACTTTGTTTTGAAAGTGCCAAGCAGCATCAGCGTATTTTTGATATCCACCATAGGCCCGAATACAAGAAAGGCCGATAAAGAACCTACCGTGAACGTGCTGCGGAACGAAGCCGCGATGAAGGCATCCGCTTCCGAGCATAACGAAATGAGAAAGGCCAGCGCGATCATGACGAGCGACGAGGTAACCGGATTGCTTCCCATGTGGAGCAAGGTCGAGGTCGGGACGAACGTCTGCATGCTTGCTGCGATAAAGGCGCCAAGCACTAAATATTTGCCCACGGAGAAGAACTCTTCGATGGCATGGACGATCACCTCGTACAGCTTAATTCGTAAAGGGATACGTTTCTCCTCCCCTGTCTTGCCATTTCCCAAGGCGGTTTGCGGAACGTTGTCAAGCTTCGTATTTTTGAAAGGAACCGCTTTGAACATATAGGATAGGATGACGGATACGCAGAATGCGACCGCTGCGGCCAAACCTGCGCGAATGCCGACCATCTCCCAACTGTTGCCGAAAGCGATATAAGTGGAGAACAGCACGATCGGATTAAGAATCGGGCCGGTCAGCATGAAGGCGATCCCCGCATGAAGCGGCATGCCTTTCTTCATCAGCCTGCGCGTGATCGGAACGATGCCGCATTCGCATGACGGGAAGAATAGTCCGATGCCGCAGCCGGTCAAGCTGGCGAGAAATCGGTTTCTCGGCATCATTCTTGTGATTAAGCTTTCTTTCACGAAGGACTGAATAAGTCCGGATAGGAGTACGCCCACTAGTACGAAAGGAATGGCCTCCATCACCATGCTAATAAAAATCGTATTCAATTGATACAACGTAGTCATTGCTATCATCTCCAAAAGTTTCTGTCTATCCGTTATTTGAGACATATGCGAAAGCAGTCGACGAATCAGGAAAATCATTATTTATTAGATTAAATATAGCTCTTAATCTCTTAATAGGAAAGGTAGAGCATTTAGAACATATTGCCTGTCATCCGTAAACGAAAAAAAAGTGATGTTCCGTAAGATCGTTGATCTTAACGAACATCACTTCGTTGGAAATGCATTATTCAGTTGCGCTCAGTTCCTCTTGAAGCCTGAGCGGTATAATGGATACGACTGACGTTTTGAAGCCCGGCATTTTGCAGTTCGGATCAAGCTCGGGGCTTGTTGCGCGGTTGACGTTCTGAGCGCCGCCCCAATGCATCGGCACGAATACGGTATCTTCGCGAATCTGATCGCTATATCGGCTTCGCACGGTGAAGCTGCCTCTGCGGGATTGCACGACGACCCATTCGCCTTCCTCAATCCAATACTGCTTAGCTGTCTTTGGATGGATCTCGATAAAATTATCCATGTTTCTGGCAGCAAGCGTCTTGCTTCGGCGCGTCTGCACGCCGGTCAAGTAATGCGACAGCACCCTGCCATTCGTCATCGTAAGCGGATATTGCTCGCACGGCGTTTCTTGCGGCGCGCGGCTCTCCACGACGGTGAAGACGGCTCTTCCGTCAGGATGGGGAAAGAAGTTCTGGAACATGATGCCTGAGCTCGGCTTATCGGGCGAAGGGCAGGGCCAGTAAACGCCGCCCTCCCGGCGCAATCGATCGTAAGTAATGCCGTAATAATCGGCCAAGCCTCCACGGCTTGCTACACGAAGCTCTTCGAATATTTGCTCGGCATTCTGGAACGGGAAATAGCTCTCATGTCCCAGCAATGCAGCCAGCTCGCATAGTATAGCCCAATCATTCTTCGTCCCGCCCGGAGCCTGAACGTTGGATTCTCTCAGCAGCACGCGACCTTCCAGATTCGTGAGGGTCCCAGTATTCTCGATATAAGAAGTGACGGGCAAGATAACGTCAGCCATCCGTGCCGTTTCCGACATGAACATATCGGCGACGACGAGAAACTCGCACTTCGCAAGCCCTTCTTCGACAAGCGTTGCATTCGGATTGGAGACAACGGGATTGGAACCCATTACGAACAGGGAGCGAATGACGTCTTGATGAACAAGCTCCATCATTTCGTAAGCGGAGACGCCTTTGCGCGGCAACATTGCCGGGTCGATTCCCCATACTTTGGCAACATAAGCTCTGTCATGCTCGTTCTCGATCGAGCGATAGCCAGGCAATTGATCACTCTTCTGTCCATGCTCGCGCCCGCCTTGTCCGTTCCCTTGTCCGGTTACCGCGCCGTATCCGCAGCCCGGCTTGCCGATCTTGCCGGTAGCGAGCACAAGATTGAGGAAACCCCGAACAGCCATATGGCCGTCCGTCTGCTGCTCTACCCCTCTGGCGGTGAAGATAATGCCCGTGTCCGCTTTACCGTAAGCTATTGCCGCCTTGCGAATATCCGCTTCGCTGATGCCCGTTAATTCGGCTATTTGATCGATATCGATCGTCGATATATTTTTTTTCAGTTCATAGAACCCGCTCGTCTTTTCGCCGATGAATTTCTCGTTCAGCAGACCTTCTTCTTCGATCGCTTTCAGAAGTCCGTTAGCAAGCGCGGCATCCGTTCCGGGTTTTACTTGCAGATGGATGTCGGCAATTGCCGCCGTTGCCGTTACCCGCGGATCGATAACGATGATTGTCGCACCGTTCTCCTTCGCTTTCGTGAAATATGGCATAAGCGTGGGTTGGCATTCGGCTATGTTCGTGCCGGCGAGAATAATGCATTTGGCCAGCGGAATATCTGCCAGACGGCAAGTAAGACCGCGGTCTACGCCGAATACTTTCGTTCCCGCCGATGCAGCCGCCGACATGCAGAAGCGCCCGTTGTAATCGATATATTTGGTTCCCAGCGCGATACGCGCGAACTTGCCTAGAAGATAAGCGGTCTCATTCGTTAATGAACCTCCGCCATATACGCCGACGGCGTCCGGTCCATATGTCTGGCTTGTCGCTTGAAATCGATCGCGGATCGTACGGAGCGCTTCCTCCCATGTAGCTTCAACGAACTTTCCGCCCCGTTTGATGAGAGGATGCAGCAATCGCTCGGTACTCGTCGCATGCTGGTGAGCATTCATTCCTTTGACGCACAAACGGCCTTCCGAAGCGGCATTGGCCGCTCCTTCTATCGTATAGGACAAGCGGTTCGAGCCCTTTGCAGGTTCCGTAATCGTAACTTGCATTTTGCATTGCACGCTGCAAAATGGACATTGCGTCTGTATGACATTCAGTTTATCGCTGCTTGTAGGTTCAATGACTAACGGCGGCATTCGCTTCACCTCTCCTCTCGGTTGCTTCAAGCTGCAAGTTAGGACGATTCGCACGATCGAACAGCTCTCTTCTGATGTCCAAGTCAAGCAGCATTTCTCTTACTTCAACCATTCCATCTCGTTCCAGCCACTTCCATAACGGCTCGCCGTAATAAGCTCGCTCGCGATAAAGCTGCAAGCAGGCAACGGATAGTTCAAGTGCTTCAATATCGCTCTCGGCGATGCCGAGCAGTTGCCCTTGCTTAACGGGCAGCTCCATATGCCCCCCGGCATACAGCTCCCAGCCCGATGGTGAACCGGTTAGGCCGATATCATGTACAAGCACGCCGATCGGCGTCTTGACTCCAGAAGATACGGCTGCCTTTACCGGTTTTGGCATTGGGGCTGAAGGCCACATCGAACGCAGCGTCTCGCTTAGCCATGCGGAATTGTAGCCTTCTCCCTCGCTCGCGGCTGCGGAACTTGCGGCAGTAACCGTAAGACGATTGCTCCTTCCCGCCAAAGCTGCGGAAGCGGATGATTCATGATCACCACGCTGCTGTGGAATGCTAAGCTCCATGTAATAGTGGATTGCGCTGTTGCAGATGCGGCATCCGTCCATTTTGCCCCAGTTCAATGTTAGTTTGAGTGCATGTGCATTCATGGATGGATTGCTCTGTATAGCGGCTTTCAGCGCTTGATGACCGACAGACGTACAGCTGCAAATGGCCGGTTCTGCCGTGGCAGCTCCTTCCTTGCCGCTGCGAAGGGCGAATCGGACGACTGCACCTAACATCGGACGGCAGCCGCCGCATGAGCTGGACGCTTTCGTCTTATCGCGCACCTGCTCGGCAGTCTGACAGCCATCATCCAAGACAGCACACATGATGGCCGACTTCGTAACGGCGTTGCACGCGCATACGGTCTCGCGAGGCGCCATGTTCTCCGCTTCTGCATCTATTGGCGAGCTGCCGTCTTGCGCTTGACCGCTTGAAGCCTTAAGCGAAGCGACGGGCGCCTTTTGCTTAACGAGGTTAAGTAAAGTGGTCGCTTCGTCCGTATCGCCGTACAAGATCGCGCCGCACACTCTCCCGTATTGCATCGTTACTTTTTTGTAGGTATTGCGAATGCCATCGAATTGTTGAATGGCGGTATCTGCCTTATCCTCTTGAATATCTCCCACGGAGAACACTTGGACACCCGATACTTTGAGCTGCGCATAAGGGATCGATCCCTCATAAGGAGGCGTTGTTTCGCCGCAAATCGTACGTGCAAGCACTTTGCCCTGTTCATAGAGCGGTGCTACGAGACCATAAGCGATTCCTCTATGCTCCGCGCATTCACCAACGGCATAGATATTTTCGATATCGGTCCGCATGTAATCATCGACTAATATGGCTCGATTCGTATCAATGCCGCTGCGTTTGGCGAGCTCGGTGTTCGGCCGGATGCCGACGGAAAGGACGACAAGATCGGCTTCAACGGTATAACCAGTCGTGAAGCGCACGCCTTTCGCGCGATCTCTGCCGATGATTTTGTCCGTATCCTTGCCAAGCCAGAAGCGCATGCCTTGCCCTTCCAATTCCTTCTGCAGCATCTCGGCTGATGCGCGGTCGAGCTGACGATTCATTAAGTAGGGTGCGTTATGGATGACTTCAGCTTCCATGCCGAGATTGAGCAGACCTCTCGCAGCTTCGAGGCCCAGCAAACCTCCGCCGATGACCGCCGCCTTGCGATACTTGCCGGCATAGTCCATCATCGTCTGGCAATCGTCGATATTGCGGAAAGAGATGACACCGGGTTTATTAACGCCGATAATCGGCGGGATAAAGGCGGAGGATCCCGTTGCTATAATAAGTACATCGTAAGGAATGCGAAGCCCGGAAGCCGTCTCTACGCTCTTCGAAGCGCCATGATGGATACGCGTGGCGGTCTCGCCGGTATACAGCTTGATCCCTCTCTCCGTGTACCACGACCAATCATTGATGACAATATCCTTGATAGAGGAATCGCCTTGCAGCACCTTGGATAATAAGATTCGGTTGTAATTCGGATGTTTCTCGCTGCCGATAACCGTTATTTGAAATTGTTCCGCATTAATATTCAATATTTCTTCGACGCATTTGATGCCAGCCATGCCATTTCCGATTACAACAAGTTGTTTTCTACTCATTATGTCCACATCCACTCGCACATTTTTTTCTATTTCGTGAGCGATACCCATTGCACTTCTTGGCCGATAATAGCACCCGTACCACCCGGTGGAATGAGCGCTAGCGCATTTGCTCTCGCAAACGCCGCAACGTTGCCGGATTTATCATTCGTTATTGGTTCGACCATCCATTCTTTCTCGGAACGGTATACGAATGCTCTAATATATCTTGGATAAGGGCAAGGTTTAAGAATGGAATCCATTAAGCGTCCGTCCAGCCAGCAGGAGCGATAATCGGATTTGCCGGTTGCCTTGAGGACGACGGGCTTAACCAATAGCTCTAGTCCTGCGAAGCAAGCGGATGGATTGCCGGATAAGCAAATAATCAATTGATTGGGAAGCCGGAACGCCGAGGTTGGGGTACCTGGCCGCATAATCGTTTTCGTGAAAATGGCTTCAGCCCCTATATGTTCCGCGGCTTCCTTTACATAGTCATAATCGCCAACTGATACGCCGCCGGTCGTAACGACGATATCCGCCTTCGCGAGGCAATCATGGATAGCAGCTTCTATTAATTCCAAACAATCGGGTACGACTGGAAAACGTATAACCGAAGCGCCTAGCTCTCTCAAACGCGCTCCAACCATATAGCTGTTGGAATCGTAAATTTGGCCTCCGCTAAGCTCGCGTTCAGGAACAACCAGTTCATCTCCGATAGGAATGACCGCGATGGTCGGCCGCTTATAGACGTTAATCTCCCATTGGCCGACGGAGGCGAGTATAGCCACTTCCTTCGCCCGCAGTTCTGTTCCGCGATACAACAATTTCATGCCTTCCTGGACATCCTCGCCTTTCTCCGCGATATGCTGTCCGAGTGCGCAAGGTCGTTCCAAACGGATTCTGCGATAACCGTTACGGGCATCCAAGGTGACTGCCGCTTCTTGCATGACGACCGTATCATAGCCTTCCGGCACCGGTGCCCCGGTAAATATACGAACAGCGTCGTTCGGTTGAAGCGCCGAAGCCGGAGGCTGTTCAAGCAATGTATGTCCTGCGCGCACTTCATCAATAATACGTAGTTCCACGGGATGCTCCCTTGACGCTCCTTGCAGAGCCGCAGCTTGAACGGCATAACCGTCCATGGCTGCTCTTCGGAATGGCGGCAGCGAGACGGGGCTTTCGAAGTCGCTCGCAAGCACCCTTGCGGTGGCATCCTCTAATGGAATGCTTTCAATGGGAGGTTCTTTCACGCAAGCAAGGAGCTTCATCGAAGCTAATGATACCGAAGCTGACATTGGATGCTGAACGTTTGCGATTGCCATTATGATCCTCTCCCATCTTGGCGTATAGGGTTCAATGAACAGAAAATGCCCTTTCCCTGTAATAGCAGGAAAAAGGCACCGTTGCCGAATGAGCCGGCACAGCGCTGTGCGAAGCTCTGATAATACTTTTAGAGTAGGTTATTTTTGTTCTTATGTCAATATACGTAACATAATAAAACGTGTGCGGACACAAAAATATTTCATGTTATATATATTGACATGAAGGTGACTCACCTCTATAATTCGAGTTGTGAACACCGTAAGCAACTATATGGTAAACGACAGGCAGCACAATGATGTGCTTCCGTTGGCAATGAAGCCGCGTTTCGTACCTTTCTTCAATAGGGCGAAGTGCGGCTTTTCTTCATCTCTTGAATAGTTAAAACAAAAGTCGGTCCGGACCGAAAAGAAAAAAAAGAGAAAATAAAGGGAGAGATTGACATGGAGAAAAAAAGTTTTTGGCAAAGCGGACACAAACCAACCTTGTTTAGCGCATTTTTGTATTTTGATATCAGCTTTATGATTTGGGTTCTGATCGGCCCGCTTAGTGTCATTATTGCTGCCGATTATCCGATGGACCCGGTGCAAAAAGCGAACCTCGTGGCTCTGCCGATACTAGGCGGATCAATCTTGCGCTTGGTGCTTGGCTTCCTAACCGATTATATCGGCCCTAAGCGCACGGCACAGATCGGTATGATTACGACTATTATACCCCTCGTGCTCGGCTGGCAATTCGTTCACTCGCTGGATCAGCTCTATATTGTAGCCCTTCTGCTAGGCGTTGCAGGCGCCTCGTTCGCGGCTGCGCTTCCGTTGGCCGGCCAATGGTATTCGAAGGAGCATCAAGGGCTTGCAATGGGTATTGCAGGAGCCGGCAATAGTGGCACGATCTTCACTACGCTGTTCGCTAATCGTCTAGCTCAGCATTTCGGCGGTTGGGAAGCCGTATTCGGCCTAGCGCTTATCCCGATCGTGCTCGTCTTTATCCTCTTCACGATATTCGCCAAGAACAGTCCGAATCGTCCGGCGCCTAAGAAGCTTACGCAATACGGCTCTCTTCTGAAACAACGCGATGCATGGGTGTTTTGCTTATTCTATTGCGTGACCTTCGGCGGTTTCGTCGGTTTGACCAACTACTTGACGATCTTCTTCAATACGCAATACGGCCTTGCCCCCGTCAAAGCGGCTGATTTCACGACCCTCTGCGTAATCGCGGGCAGTTTCTTCCGGCCGGTAGGCGGTTACTTAGCCGATCGTTTCGGCGGCACGCGTATGTTGACGGTTCTCTACGCCGGCGCAGGGCTTATGCTGGCATGCATCTCGACGATTCCACCGCTCCCCGTCGTCCTCATCTTATTGTTTGCCGGCATGATGTGTCTTGGCATGGGTAACGGATCTGTGTTCCAGCTCGTACCACAGCGGTTCGGCAACGAGCTCGGTCTTATGACCGGTATCGTTGGCGCGGCAGGAGGATTGGGCGGTTATGCATTGCCGCTTATTCTGGGCAAACTGTATCAATCGTCTGGCGCATATACGGCTGGCTTCCTTGTACTAAGCGGTATCGCGCTTGCTGCTCTTATCCTTCTCTACGTTATTCAGTTCAGCTGGCGGAAGCAATGGATGGGCAAAGGCGGCAAAGCGCTGATCAATACCGGCGGGGACACGTCTACGATTAATGCATAAACCACTAATAACGATTGTTTTCATCTGACCGCCCGACGTATCGCAACGTGTCGATAAATAATTCATTCGAGGTGCAATAAGTGACAAACATCACGCATACAATCTGATAGTATGTTTATCATGTTGCCTCTCATCTTATGAATAGGAGCGTTGTCAATGAAAACAATCGCAAATGAAAATTTCAAAGACGAAACGATACAATTTGACGGGTTTAACTTCGTCAGTTGCACGTTCACGAACTGCATCATTATTATTTCTACACTGGAGTTCAACTTCCAGCAGTGTTCATTTTTCGAATCGACGCTGCACGTGAATCCGAAGCTGCCAATCTTCGAAATTTCGCATCGTCTCTCTCAATCTTCATACGATAACGATACGAATTGCTATAGAGCCGATTATAAATATCCGAGAACGGCAATCGATCTTCCTTTCGCGACGCCGCATTAACAGTCGAGCTTCGACAAACGAAAACGAGCGAGCCTAACCGCATGTGCGGAAAGCTCGCTCGTTTCTTTTTGCCGTTCTAATCGCTTACAGAACATCGCTCAGTTGACTCCGGCTATGGGCGTCAAGCGCTTCCCAATCGGCGATCTCGCACCGCTTGCCGTTCATATCCGTCAAGATGACGCGATTGTCGCCCGGGAACTGGAGATGCTCGTGCAAATTACGCATCGCCATGCTTGTAGGGCCGAGATTCGTCTGCAGCTCCCATATCCATAAGTCGGATTTCTGCTTCACGCTATCTACCCTGCTAACAGTCGGGAGAAAATAGCGGAATCGCAGCTCCTTATCAAGCTCCTTCATACTCTCGTCGTCCAACTTCTCGATGTCTTCGATGACGCCGAGCTCGTCGCCCTTCACATCCCTAACCGATATATACCGTGTCGTGTAAAGGAAAGGGAAAGTACGATGAATGACGAGTTCGTCGTAGGGCTTCCCTTCTATGATGCCTTGAAAGACGCCTCCCTTTCCCCTGCTGAACAAAATGTGCTCGGGGTCGAACACTTTGATGCTGTATTTGTCGTCCATCAGCCTTCAACCCCCTTAATCTTCGACAGTTCCTGCTGCGCTTCGACGAGCTTATGGTAGGCGCCTTTCTTCTCCAGCAGCTCTTCATGCGTGCCTACTTCGACGATCCTGCCGCGTTCGAGCACGACAAGCCGGTTCGCATTGCGAAGCGTAGAGAGACGGTGAGCAATCGCAAACGTTGTTCTGCCTTTGATTAACCTCGTGATCGCTTCCTGGATCTGACGCTCCGTCTCCGTGTCGACAGAAGCCGTCGCTTCGTCCAGGATAAGGATACGCGGATCATGGATGATCGCCCGTGCAATCGATACACGCTGTTTCTCGCCGCCGGAGAGACGATGGCCGCGTTCGCCGACTCTCGTATCGTAGCCGTCCGGCAGCCGGACGATGAAGTCATGCGCATTGGCGATCTTCGCCGCCTGCATGATTTCAACCGGAGTCGCATCCGGCTTGGAGTAAGCAATATTTTCGGCGATCGTCCCATCGAATAAGAAAGTCTCCTGCAGCACGACGCCGATCTGGCTGCGCAGATCCGTCTGGCTGATGCGGCGCAGATCGATGCCATCGATGGAAATCGCTCCTTCATCCGTATCGTAGAAGCGGCAGATCATATTGATGAACGTTGATTTGCCGGCGCCTGAATGACCGACAAGCCCGATCATTTCACCGGCTTCCACGTCAAGATTAATGTCCTTAATGACCGGATGATGCTTCTCGTAGCCGTAAGTGACTTTATCGAAGCGCACATGGCCTTCTATCGTTCCGATAACCGCCGGATCCTTCACTTCGGGCACTTCGGAAGGCGTATCCATAATCTCGAATACGCGGTCGGCTGCGGCAATCGCGTTGCTGGCCCAATTGATCATTTGGCTAACCCATTGGAGTGGGCCGAACAGCATCGATAAATACGCGATCAGGGCCATTAATGTACCGAGCTGAAGCTCATTATGTATAACCGATAGACCGCCGTTATACCAAATGAGCAGCGTTCCGATGCCGGCAATAAAGGAGAATAACGGGAACACGCCTTGCCATAGCCCTTCAATTCTTATGTTATGGCGTACTACCTCGCGGTTCGCGACCGCATAGCGGGACATTTCCGTCTTCTCTTGGCCGAATGCCTTGACGACCCTTACGCCTTGCAACGAATCGCCAACCAAGACGTTCAGTCTGAATATAGCGCGCCATTGCTGATACCAACGCCTTCCTATCTTCGGCCATAGCTTCATGGACACAAGAATCATGAAAGGCATCGGCAGCATCGCGAATAAAGTGAGCTTCCAATCGAGGCCGAACATGATGATGAAGATCGCGACGACGCGCAGCGACTCGCCGCTCGCCCAGATGACGCCGTCGGTCATGAACTGGCGCATCGCTTCGGAATCGCTGTTAACCCGGCCGATGAATTGCGAAGTTTGTCTCCGGTCGAAAAAGGCCAACGATAGCCGCATTAACGAGCTGTAGACGTCCTTGCGCAGATCGCCCATCAGCTTGGAGCCGACCCATACGCCGATCAGCCCCCGTACCGTTTGCATGACGGACATGAGCAATGCCGTTACACCGAGTCCGATGACGACCGTCAACAGCGCGGAACCCGTATCCTTGGGCTGGAGAACGTCATCGATCATTACTTTCGTCAAGTAAGGCGGAATAAGCTCAACCAATGTCGTTAGGATGAGCAGAAACCCGGCTGCCACCATTTGAAGCTTATACGGCATCGCGTAGCTGAGCATACGCAGAATGACTTTTTTGTTGTTCTTGCATAAGGGGCATACTTGCGTTCCCTCCGAGAGCGGGTTGCTGCATTTCGGGCAATATCTAGGAAACTCCTTCTCCGAAATGACGGGTCGTTCCTCCCCTTTGGCTAATGCGCCAATAAGCTTGGCCGCGAAACTGAACAGCGTTGTCAGGGCCGCCGTATAACGAGCCGCAACGACAGGCCCTTTCTTCGTATCGATCATGAGCGAGCCGCCGCCAACGCCACCCGCTGTCCGCGCGTCCGTCACTTCGCTAAGTTTAATCGCGAGCTGCTGCTTGCCCTCTACGTTCCAAAGCATTAATTCCTGTTCCGTCACGGTGAGCCACTGCACGCCGAAATGTCCATCGGTCATCAAATCCGTTTTTCCGCTGAACAACGGCTCTTGCTGCAGCTTCGTCTGTATAGCAACTGGCAGTTTATCTAGAACCGACAAGATCGCACCTCCATTCGCCGACGAATCATTAGCGAGCCTTTACGATAATTTTGCGGATGCTCTCGCCGGATAGATGATACTTGCGTTCTAGGTCGGAAACCGTCCAGCCATTCGTATAAAAAGAGTAAATCTCGGCGTTGCGTTCCGCGAGCAGCTTTCTTGTCCCGCTTGCTTCGCCCCAACCGATGCGTTGATTCGATGGTTTGGGTATATAGATCAGATCGCCCTGAATGTATTTCTGAAGCTCCGTCAATAAGCTAGGGGGAAGCACATCTCTCCCATTTTTGTAGTTCACGATAAACGTCCTCCTCGAACATGTTCAATTTTGTCGTATTCGTATTCGCATGGCTGTTCATTTTTACTACAGTTGCATTTTTCATAGCTTTTACTGCCTCCTTTCGCGTATTTGAAATTCGTTTTTGTAAACAAAAAAAACCGTGGACGTCATTCCTCCACAGCATCCTTCATGCCATTTGTGCGACAGTCTGCTGCCGCTTGCTCGCCTAACGATGCTTCCTCGCAGCATGAGACGATACCGGATCGATTCCGGCGTCAGAGGATATTCAGTTAATATGCAATCACCGTCATTCCACTCAGCATGTTGTTCGACTCCTTTCCATCCCTGAATTTATGTCGTGCACGTATTGATTATAATGAAAGCACTTTCACCTTACAAGAAATATTTCTCAAATTTGCAGGTTATTTTTGTTAGGCGTTCATTCGTCCCGACAAAAATAGGGGGAGGCCTTTCGGCCTCCCGTTTATGGATGATTTCCGTCTATTGCTAGACGGAAATCACCTCAAGGTTGTGATACAAAATAGATCAACTCCTTTCCTAATGATTCGTCGGCCCGACAACCATAGTATACTTCCATTTTATAGGATGGCGAAAGAGAAAGCATTTTTTATAAATAAACTTTACCAAGGGTTGCGATAGCATCTGCAAGAGTTGTTTGCGATTCCGATGATCGGATCCCGGATAATCGACGTCGTCTCTCGTCCCCCTTGATTTTTATGTAACAAAAAAACGCGCAGGACCCTTTGGTCCTGCGCGTTGCGATGTCGCAGTGAGGCCAATGCGAAATGCGTGAGCCTACCGCGGATATCGATCAGGCGTGCTAAACGCCATTATACAGCATGATAAGCCTGTTTGCCTCGTTTCCGCTTTAACAGCTCAGGCAAAGCGATTCCGATTAGAACCGCAGCAACTCCCGCCCATTGAAGCGCGCTTACGTACTCATTCAGTACGAAGGCCGACATCATAACCGCAACGGGCAGCTCGGAGGCGCCAAGAATGCCTGCCATCCCTTCCCCGATTCTCGGAACGCCGACTGCGAACAATACGGGTGGAATGAAAGCGCCGAAGAAACCAAGCATTAGGCCGATCAAGAACAAGCCTCCCCACAACGTTCCGTCGAACAGAAAGGCCGGCGTGAAAAGAATGAATACGAGCGCCAATGCACCTGCCAGCATCCATGCGCTGCGGTAAGCAGGGTGCGCGCCGGGAACGGCTTTGCCGCTGAACCAAATGAACAGCGTATAGCTGACAGCCGACAATAACCCCAATATCACGCCGGTCATATTGAATTGGGAAGTACCTTGTTCAAGTATGCCTGCAGCGAGCAGCGTTCCGACAAGCAATACGGCAAGGCCTAGCATCATCGGGCCGCTTGGCCGTCTGCGCTGGCGAACCGCTTGAACGACGATGCTGATCCACGTGAACTGGAATAGCAGGATAATCGCGAGCGAAGCCGGTATATGCTTAAGCGATTGGTAGTAGAGCAGACCGGTTATCGCGGTCGGTGCGCCTGCAGCCATTAGCAGAAGACGCTGCTTCCAAGTCAGTCTTGATCCGGGCGGCTTATTCGCAATACCGCTGACAGTAGTAGTCGACTGCGAATCCAATTCGTCCCGCTTCGATAGCCGTCGCTCTCTCCATTTTGTGAATAGTGCCAGTGCCCAAGCAAGTATGAACCCCATCAGCAATTGACTGCCTACAACCTCGCCCAGCTTGTAGCCTTGACCGTAAGCAAAGACAACGATGGTGGACAATATGCCGTAGCTTGCGGCTCCTAGAAATACGGATAATAAATACTTCATGCGTAGTTGATGCTCCCTTCTTGCTGCTGCTGCCCCGATCCTTTGAACGCAAACAAAAAATCCTAACCCCGAATACGGTTTAATCGTGAGATTAACCGATATTCGTAGTTAGGAAGTATAGGCTTCCAGTAGAGACCCTCACCCTGTTCCAACTCGTTAAGCTGTGAGGTTATACGATTGATATGTTATTGTTTCCGAACAACAACTCGTATGTTACACGACAAGTGAACTATTGTCAATCGGTGCATCGCAAAAATTCGTCTGGTTTATTATTGAAGCTAACCTGTACGGCCGCTTACTAAGCAGCCATTAGCATACTTGCGCCGCTATCGTATGAATACGCTCCGTTAAAGACAGCGCCTGTACCGACTGCTTGCGGTTTCCGCCTGCCAATAATGCCAGACACGACAGCAGGTACGAGCTGTTCCTGCTGCATAAGCTCGATCAGCATGGCAATATCGTTCATCTGATACGCATTTGCCAGCGCTTGGACGTATGCGATGTCAGCGGAATGACTGTTCTGTGACTCCGTCTTTCTATCCTCAATCAGGTCCCGCTTAACGAAGGCAAGCGATTGACGGGCCCGGTGCAAGGCGGCTTTGACCGCGCCTTCGGTCGTACGGAGCAATTGAGCGGCTTCGGTCGCCGAATAATCAAGCACGTCGCGCAGCAAAAAAACGGTTCTTTGCAGCGGGGGCAAATGCCTGACGAGTGAATGGAACAATCGCTCGATCTCGAAGACGGAATGACTGCTGTCAACGATTAGACCGTCAACGTTATTGATACGATTTTGCAACAGTTTGAGAGTGACGTCCTTCCTTCTGGACTGATCGATCCACGTCGTCTTTGCAATCCGAAGAAGAAGCGCCTCCGGGTTTTGGTGCCCTTTCGACCGGAGAACGGGTAACGCTTTGAGCCATGTATCTTGGGCTAAGTCCTCCGCGTCATGTCCCGACTTCGTAATCGACAAGCAATATCGGCGTACGGTTGCATGCAACTGGTCGATTGGGATTCCGACTGTCTGGATCGTATCCGTCTTCATGGAACGTGCTTGCTTTAATGTCATGAGCCAGCCTCCTTGACGCTTATCGTTTAAGTAAGTTCCACACATCAAACATAGTGCCTTCTAATAAGAAAACGATTGAGATTAACATAAGGATACGCCAAATAAAACTTTTTGTTAACCGTATCTTCTGCCATTGGCCGTTCGTTTACGTAACGAAATCGAAATCAGTAGCATACGGAGGTAATGAAGATGAGTTCCTATGTACCTTATGTTGTGGAGCAGACTGGGCGCGGCGAGCGATCGTACGATATTTATTCCAGGCTGCTGAAGGATCGGATTATTATTTTGGGCTCAGCGATCGATGATCAGGTAGCGAATAGCATTATTGCTCAGATGTTATATTTGGCTGCCGAGGATCCCGATAAAGAGATATCGTTATACATCAACAGCCCAGGCGGATCCACGACGGCCGGTTTCGCGATTTTTGACACGATGCAATACTTGAAGCCGCCCGTGCATACGATCTGCGCCGGTTTCGCGGCATCGTTCGCAGCTATTCTGTTGCTGGCTGGCGCTAAGGGCAAGCGGTTCGCGCTGCCGAACAGCGAGATTATGATCCATCAGCCGCATGGCGGGGCTCAAGGTCAAGCAAGCGATATTGCCATAAGCGCGAAGCGGATCATCAACATTCGTTCCAAGCTGAATAGCATCGCCGCGGAACGAACCGGGCAGCCGATCGAGCGTATCGAGAAGGACATGGACCGGGATTATTTTATGTCCGCCGAAGAAGCGCTTGAATATGGAATCATCGATAAGGTTATAACATCGTTATAGCCGGCACGACATTAATATGAAGCTGGACCGGGAAGCTGCGGCTTCCCTGCCCTGGCTTCAACTGTAAATACACCATTCTTCGATGTGACGTCGTAGATGTCGTCGAACCCTTCGTCCCATGTCGGCTGCTGAAGCTTCTTCATGACGCTCCTGATGCCGATTTCCGGTATCTTTGCTTTGCCGCTTCGCCCTTCATTCCGATTTATCGACTCCAGGTAGTCCGGCACGAAATAATAGCCTACGATTCGGAACCGATGCGCTTGCGCCTTGTCGATGTATGCTTTGCGATCCTCCGCCGTCGGATTCGTATTATCGACGACGAAAGGCTGCTTTGCCTGCAATAAGGCGTCCAGAAGAATCGCTTCGCGGCGGCGCGTTCGAAGCATATCCATGTTAAGCCGCATATGCGTCTCGTACCATTTTTCCTTGAAAAACGTCGATTTCCCCGCTGCTTGCAGTCCTACGAATAGGAGCATCTCCATTCTTACTCATCCTTATCCCGAGCATGACTTGAATATACGTATTGGTTAATGTAAGCCCTATTCTGCGAGAACACGGGCGTCTCATGGTCGACCTCCCAGCGGTTGCGAACGACATCGCCCACTTGCAAAGGCTGCTTCGTAATGCAAACGCCGCGTTTCTGCCACACCGGAAGCTCATTCCAGTTAATGCCCTTCGCTGTGAAAAGCTTGTCCTGCGTTTTTTTGCCATCCAATCCTTGCAGCTCGCTCTGCGGGAAGTGCGCCTGGGCTACCATCGAGATGCTGTTCTTGGTCGCATCCTGCTGCCGCCATAGGAAGTAGTTCGTCACTTCGTCTTCCGGAAGCACCCACGCCCGGCTGTCGAAGAACGCCAGCTCTTTGTCCGGATACACGCTGCGCATAATATCATTGAATTTCGCCGTTGCCATAGCGGCCGATACGGACACCATCTTCTGTATATTATTGTCATACCAAGCTTGTGTGGTCAGCTTATCATTGTTCGTCAGCAAAATCGATATTTCATCGCTTTGATGGTAAACGAGCTTGCAGCCCATCAGCTGTCCGGCCAAATATTTGCACGTTTCCCAGAACGCTTGCGTAAGCTTCGCGTCAAACGGTTTGTTGAGCCCTCGCGTAAAGGTATGAAAATGACACCCGTCCAACCGCAGCAAAACCGGCATGCGTCTAGGCAAGCTGTGGCGAAACGCGTGTTCGTATCCTTTCATTCGATTGCCGAAATCATCGTTCTTCATCTCGTAAATCTCCCTTCTGAGGCTAAACTATATTCGCTGCGGCATGCTTTATTTCATTCCCGCGGGAAGTATGGACCCGGACAAAGCGGCCCGAGATATCGATGATCGTGGAAATGGCGGACGTCAGGCAAATCCAGCGACTCTCGGGGCATACGATGGCATACGAGCTTCACTGCTATTTTTAATGGTAGCAAGGCGGTATGGAATGACCGTCCGTCTCTGGCGATATTCGGAGTTCTTAGCTGATTGACGAAAAAAATGAGTGTTAAACAGCTTGCTGTGCGTAAATTGGCGCAGATTTTTCAGGAAATTCTGGAATGCCGCCGAATGATGCGTTTTCCTTGAACGAATATGATTTATGATCACATCTGGAATCGGCGATGGACCGCTCTTCCAGTTTTCTTTCTTCTTTGAAAGGCGGTAATGACCGTAAACGAGCTTCTCTTGCCAGTTCACGTCTTTTGGAGAAAATCGATAGATAAGCAGTTGCCGGTCTTTGGCGGCAGTGCGCATCAATTTGCTTACCATAGGAGTAGCGCCGTCGGCAAGTATTCCAATGACGGGGCCCAGACGAATAATGCCGTTGCGAAAAAGGGCATGAAACGTATTGCCCGAAGGTATCGGACAAGAATGGAATAGTTTGTGCGATAGGACGAGGATGCGATCTTGTACGGTCGCGGTCGTCTCTCATTAAGTTATGGGGCATCCGTCCACTCGACACGGTATATGCCTATTCAATGTCTATTCTGTTGCAATTGCAGCACGATAATCCCCTGTGTCCGCAACAAGATGCATGAAAAAACCATCCCAGTAGATCTGCTGCTGGAATGGCTTTCGTCTTTTTTATGGCTAGTCGTGCAGAGCGGCTTGGCGTTTCATTAGATCTTCAAGGACGATACAAGCCATCGCTTCGATGACAGGCACGACGCGCGGGCAGATGCAAGGGTCATGACGGCCTTCCGTCACGATGATCTGCTCCTCGCCGCGAACGTTCATCGTCTGCTGCGGCTTCGAAATCGAAGAGGTCGGCTTCACCGCGACGCGGAATACGATTTCTTCGCCGTTGCTAATGCCGCCGACGATACCGCCCGCGTTGTTCGTCATATACCCTTCGGCGTTCATTTGATCGTTATGCTCGCTGCCCAGCATGCCTGCGGCGCTGAACCCCGCGCCGAACTCGATGCCTTTGATCGCGCCAATCGACAGCATCGCCTTCGCCAGTTCCGCATCGAGCTTATCGAATACTGGCTCACCGACTCCCGGCTTCACGCCGCGAATGCGGCATTCGACAATGCCTCCGCAGCTATCGCCGACGGCCGCAAGCTCTTCAATGCGTTTCACCATTTTCTCCGCCGCTGCGGGATCGCATGCACGGACAGGGTTCTTCTCGATCGATTCCTCAACGAACGATTCGCACTTGATGCCTCCGATTTCCTTCGAATAGGCAACGAGGCTGACGCCTCTTCGCTCGAGCAGCTTGCGCGCAACCGCGCCTGCGGCTACACGGCCGGCCGTCTCGCGACCGGATGCCCTCCCGCTTCCGCGATGATCCCTTATTCCGTATTTGCTCAAATAAGTGAAGTCCGCATGTCCAGGGCGGAACGCATGCTGAATGTCGCTGTACGCTTCAGGCCGCATGTCCTTGTTATGCAGCATAATGAATAGCGGGGTTCCCGTCGTCTTTCCTTCGAATACGCCCGACATTATGTTAATGATGTCGTACTCCTTGCGGGGTGTCGTCACGGACGATTGCCCCGGCTTGCGACGATCCATCTGCACTTGAATATAAGGCTCGTCGATCTCCACGCCTGGCGTTACTCCGTCTATAATGACCCCAACCGCTTCGCCATGCGATTCGCCGAATGTCGTAACTTTAAATGCTTCTCCATATGAACTTCCTGGCATATCATGTTGCCTCCTGTAGCTGCTGCTTGATTTATGTCCTCATTATAATTTAGTATATGAAATAAATGAAATCGTAATATCGATGTCTTGTCATAGAGAGGATCTATATCATAATGCTGATGAATATGGAATGGTATCGCATCTTCCTTCATACGGCCCGCTCGGGCAACCTAACCAAAGCTGCCGTCGAGCTTCACATCACGCAGCCGTCCGTCAGCTATGCTATTAAGCAGCTAGAGGAAGGCTTGCAGGTCAAGCTGTTCGATCGGTTGTCTAGAGGCGTTCAATTGACGGCAGAAGGTGCAGCGCTCTTCGATTTCGTGCAGAAGTCTTTCCATCTGCTTGATGCAGGCGAAGCGCGCATGCAGGCGTTGCGAAAGCTCACTGCGGGAGAGCTTCGCATCGGGGCTAGCGGGCCGATTATGAAGCATGTGCTTCTCTCGCCGCTTGACAGCTTCCATGCTCAATACCCGGAGGTGCGAGTCAGACTTTCCCAAGGCAAATCATCCGATATCCGTACGAAGCTGAAGGAAGGCCATATCGACGTTGGGCTTGTCCATCTTCCGTTCGCCGATCCCGAGCTCATCGTCCGTCCGCTCGTCACGATTCAGGATTGCTTCGTCGTAGGAGAGGCCTACCGCGAATGGACGGAAGAAGTTAACGATCCGTCCGTGCTTACAAAAATACCGCTTCTGCTCTTAACGCAAGGAAGCAGCACCAGGCGGTTCGTCGACCAGTGGCTGGCTTCGCAAGGCGTGCAAGCGGAAGCGGATATTGAATTGAGCAGTATAGATATGCTAATTGAATTTGCTATTCGCGGCTATGGGGCTGCATTCATTACAGAGTCCTTCGTCCGGGAAGAGCTGGGCAGCGGCAAGCTGCATTCTCTTAAGCTAACCGCCAATCCGCCGGTGCGCGAGATCGGAATTGCCGTACGTGCGGATCGTTCGTTGTCGATGCCCGCGGAGCGTTTCGTCGAATTGCTTGAGAACGTCTAGACTCGTCTAGCTAGACTGGAGTAGATGAAACAACCTCCCATCTATGGCGGTACTGCTCCAGCTTTGCATGAAGCCGGTCCGGCTCTGACGATACAATAAGCCGCAGCTTCACAATCCAATCCTCGAACGAAGAATACGAGGCAAACTGATTCGCTGTCTCTGGCGTCAGGTATAGGAAGTACGGGGCCGGATACGTCTCGGCAATATGCCGAAGGACAGAATCAATGGGCGTATACTTCTTGCGTTTGCCGTCCAGACGATCGACGATGACCTCTTCTCTGCCGGATTCCCGCTTCCATTCGTGAAGCCTGTCTTCACGCTTGTAATATGCGCTGACCGGCGACTTCGCCATCCGTCTAACGCTCTCCTCGTGCAGCGGATACAGCACGAACTTGGCAAATGATTTCTCCCTGGCGACCGCTGCCGCAATCTCCAGCTCCTGATCGGATATTGCCTCGAAGGAGTCATAGAAGATAAGCGTCCCTTTCCTCGTCTCGGGGGCTGGCTCGTAGCCAAAAGGCACTTTCATATTATCGTTGGTCATTCCAATTCCTCCATCCAATCTCTGTATATGCTTCTCATTATACCCTGAGCGGCAGCAAATCATGGCTGTTCGGAAGCCTGCGCTTTACGCACTTCTTCACCCACCTCTTGCGTTATTTGATTACCGCCTTGATTCGACCAAGTCTGAGCGAAGGAGTCGAAAGCGTCGACCGGCAGCTCGCCGGTCAATATTTTCAAATACGTCTCGTTCTCAAGCTTCTGCAGCGCTGCCCACTTCTTCTCCATCGATGGAGTCGTATCGTAAAACAAGCTTTCGACCTTAATCATCGGCTTCTTGCTAACGGCACCGCCCAGCAAATACGCTTGCGAGCTGCTCCAGGCTTCCAGGTTTTTGCGCGGATGCTCGATCTCCATTAACAAGTTATCGTACAGCGTTCTCGTCTCCGTATCAAGGGAATCCAGTTCAATCTCCCGATTCAATGCCAGAATGAGCTGGTCATGCCGCTTGACGACAGCATCCGGATAATCGAGCAGCAGATCGAACGGGTAATAGTTGCGAAGATGAGCGCCTTGCTGCTCCGCGATCGTCCGCAGCTGCTCGCCTGCCTTCCAGTTCGGAACCTGATTGCGCTCCAGCTTCGTCAACAAGTTCAGTACCTTAAGCGCAGCTTCCGGGTATGCGTAGCCTTTGCGGACGACCAAGTAACGGTCGGTCAGCGGCGCCGTCTTCGTGACGAACATGCCTTCCGCGTCGGTCGGTGCCAAATACACCCGCCATTCCGCCTTTGTATCGTTCGATACGGAGCTGATCAGCGGCCAGTATGGACCCCACCATGGCGCGAACACAACGCCGGCGTTGTTGTTCGTAACGAGATCGTTGATTTCTTTGCGGAGCACGAATTGCGAATCGATTATGCCTTCCTTATACCACTCCGAGAGCTTGGCAAGCGCAGCTTTAGCTTCCGGTTGAATCGACCCGTAAACGAGATTGCCCAGCCCATCGTAGATCCAGCTCTTTGGAAAAGAATGATAGGCGGCGAACACGCCGTTAAGACCGTGTACGCCCGTCTTCTCGCCATATACGAGCGTGCGCTCCACAGGTATGCCCGTCGTGTCGTTCTTTCCGTTGCCGTCGGGGTCGCCTTTTATGAATGCGCGGACGATCCTCTCCATGTCTTGGAGCGTATTCGGCGGCTGCAGCTTCAGCTTCTCGAGCCAGTCCTGCCTTATCCATACGTAAGAGGGGGCGTCCGCTTCAATCGCAACGTTAGGTAAAGCGTAGAGCTTGCCGTCGACCGATGCTTCTCTTAGTGCCTGACCGCCTGTCGAATCGTAGATCTCCTTGACGAGCGGCGATGCGTACCTCGGATAGATGTCGGTAAGGTCCTCGATCAATTGCTGATTCTTTAGCACTCGGAACTGCTCGCGATTCACGATGAACGCGTCGGGAAGATCGTTGCTGCGGATGGCTAGATTGAGCATGCTCTTATAGTTGTCCTCGCCGCCCGCTTCCCAATCGTATTTGATGGCAACGCCCGTCTGTTCCTCAATGTACCGGGTCAGAAAGTTATTGTCGCTATTATCGCCTTCGGGCAGCTCGATATCGGAGTAAGAGTATGCGATCCGCAACGTAACGGGGGGATGGAAAGGCAACTCAGCCTCCATCTGATCGTTGGCAGTTGAAGTAGGCTCATTGTTCTGACAAGCCGTTGCTAGGAGCAATCCGAAACCACTTGTCAACAACAGTATACGATTTATTAATCGCCTCATACGATCATCCTTAGTCAATGATATCCCATCCTTCCGTCCTCGATAGCTGCAGGTATTTCAACGGAGAGCACGGTTCCTTGTCCCGGCGCGCTCGAAATACGAAGCAAATCGCCGTTGCCATAATAACGGTCAAGCAATCGCCGCACATAATTAAGTCCAATGCCCATCCCGCCCAGAACAGGTGTTCCGTCCCCCGCGCCAAGCAGCCGTGCCAGCGTAGACTCGTCCATGCCGGGACCGTTGTCGACCACTTCCACGCGCATCTTGGCCTGCTCCGTTTGCCGGATCGTAATGCGAATTACGCCATGATCCTCGTTCTTGCCGTGATAGATGGCATTCTCGACAAGCGGCTGCAGCAGAAATCTCGGAATCGGGATATGATTCGTCCGTGGATCGACGTCGATCCGGAAGTCGAGCTCCCCCTCGTATCTGATGCTTTGCAGCTCGATATATTTTTGCAGCGCTTCGATCTCGTCCCGTACCGTTACGATCAAACCCGGCTTGCCCATATTATAGTGGAGCACCTGCACGAGCAGCGTGACGATGCGGTCGATATCCTCCTGCCCGTTGGATCTGGCTAACCACTGCACCGTATTGAGCGTGTTGTGCAAGAAATGCGGATTGATCTGGCTCAGCAGCTTCTCGGTCTCTAGTTGGCTCTTCATCCGTTCGTTGCGGCCGACCTCGTGAATCAGCTCGTTGACGGTCGTCTTCATCACTTGAAAGTTGCCGAGCAATTGGTCGAACTCCTCGATTTGGGTGTAGCTGACCGGCGCTTCTCTGTCTCCGGTCATCTTGACGATTTCCTTGTTCACTTTGCGCAGCGAGCCATATACTTTGCGCCAGATGAGCATCGCGATAAAGATCGCCAGAGCGGACGAGCCTACGAACAGCAAGCCTATGCGCTGAAACCACGCATTGATCTCGTGATTGATAATGCTTTGGTCGACTGCCGTTACGAGCTTCCAGCCTTGGGCGCTCTCGTAGCCGAACAGGTAATGGCTCTTGAACAGCTTGCTTTCGGACACGGCCATTTCCCAACGCAATTGTCTAGGGTCGAACGGCGGTATGCCGGTATCGGCGAAGATCGCCTGTCCTTGCTCGTTGATCAAGTAATGAGATACCTTCATACCGTACCACTCGCTGTTCATGATTTTGCGAAACAAATTATAGTTGGATTCCAAATAGATGTAGGCCGAATCGACGCGGTCCGTCTTCAATTCACGCATGGAGGAAAAAACGATATTCGTACTGTTCTTGTACTGCGTACGATGCGGGCCAAAGTAGTCGGCGCCGTTGTAGCGGACGAAGGCTGGAAGATGATCAACGCCGAACGCGCCGCTAACGGCAAGATTCGTGAACAGAATCGGATTTTGCTGGCCGGGACTATAATAAACGGTTAACCCGAGATTCGGATTCGTAAAGTTAACGATATTAAGGCTTGACTCGATATCCTTCATCATCTCCGCCTTCTCGGTTACGCTTTCCGTGTTCAAATATTCGCTTACCTTCTCGGCGGTTAGTCCGTCGAGCGCGAATTGCTTGGATACGAAGTCGAGATTGCTGAGCAAATTTTCGAGCCCGGTCGCCTCTTGTTCAAGGCTTGCATAGATTCCGGTACGTATTTTGTTGGAGAGAATCGAATGCAAGGAAGAATACGTATAGACCGAGAACAAGACGGGCGGGAATAAGCATGCTATGAGCAGGTAGAACACAAGCGTTCGCCGTAAAGTGCCCGTCTTGAACGGATGCGGCATTTGGCGAAAAAATCGCAGCATGTACAATCGATCATGCCCCTTCCGGCGGAAATCGCTTACATCGTTTATTTTACCAATAAAACCCATGAGCTGTAACTAGTAAAATAGCGTTAGTTTTCCTGTTGTCTATGATTTGTCAATATCCTACTCAAGCTCTCAGCTTATAAGATGATATAATGGTCAGTAGGAAGCTTACATACAGAAAGGAGTTCCATTCCTTTGAAAAAATCGATTCGTTCTGCCATATACTTGCTCGTGCTTGCCGGTTTTGTGCTTGGCGGCTGCTCGAATAACGCGCATGAGGCTCATAACGAGGAAACATCGTCGCATGAGGACCAGCATCATACCGTTTCCGGCGATCTCCAGGAACGGACAGCTTCTCTGGCTGAACTCCCTTCCTTCCTGAACGCCGCGTCGCCAACGATACGGACAGCCTATGCCGTCGCGGCGTCCTTGACCGATACGCTGCCCTACATTCCGTGCTATTGCGGCTGCGGCGAGAGCGCAGGACATCGAAGCAATCTCAATTGCTTCATCGCTGAAGTGAAAGAAGACGGCTCGGTCGTCTGGGACGATCACGGTACGCGCTGCGGCGTCTGTATGGAGATTGCCGTGAAGACAGCGGCAATGAAGGAAAGCGGCGTAGAGCTGGAGCGCATCCGTCAAATCATCGACGACGCGTATAAGGAAGGTTACGCGAAACCGACGTTGACGGAGCTTCCTTCCGCTTAAAAGATTGAAATAGAGGGCTGAAACCAAAGTCATCGTCAATGACAGCGGTTCAGCCCTCTTCCTTATTCGAGCTATTATACTTTCACTGGCGACAGCGTCGCTGCAAGCTCCTTCAAATCTTTGCCCTTAATCGCCCCTTCGACGAGCTCCGCCAATCGATCCGGCGAGCAGGCGAAGCTCGGGATGCCCATGCCGGATAATCGCTTGGCAAGCTCGGCGTCGTAAGACGGCGCGCCGCTATCCGAAAGAGCGAGCAGACATAATACGCTGACGCCCGATTGCTTCATATGCTCCATTCTGCGTATCAATGCCGACTGGTTGCCGCCTTCGTAAAGGTCGGAAATAAGGATGAATAACGTCTTCTTCGGATCGGTTATGAATGGCTCGCAATAGACGACCGACTTATGGATATCGGTTCCGCCGCCAAGCTGAATGCCGAACAGCATGTCGACGGGATCGGCAGCGCATTGCTCGCTCAGATCGACGATTTCGGTGTCGAAAGCGACGACTCGGGTATCGAGCGACGGCAAGCTGGCAAAGATCGAGCCGATGATCGACGCGTAGATGACCGATTCGGACATCGAGCCGCTTTGGTCGATATCGAGGATGACCGTCCATTCCCTGCTTCGCTTCGCCCGATCGAAGAAGTAGAAGCGCTCGGGAATGAGCAGCCCGCTGTTCGTATCGTAATGGCGAAGATTGCGGCTGATCGTTCGCTTCCAATCGAGCCCCGAGAACGACGGCAGCGGCGAATGCTTGCGTTTATTGAGCGCGCCGGTAACGGCCCGCGTAATCTGATCGCGAAGCCGGCTCATGATATCGTCGACGACCTCCTTCACAAGGAGGCGCGCCGTCTCCTTCGTCTGCTCCGGAATACGTCCGCGCAGCGACATGAGCGTGGCGACCATGCGAACGTCGGGCTTGATCTGTCTGAGCGTCTCCGGCTCGAACAGTAGCTGCTTCAGCCCTTTCCGCTCGATCGCATCGCCTTGGATAACGGAGACAATATCCGAAGGAAAGAACGTCCTCACGTCGCCTAGCCACTTGGTAAGCTTGGGTGCAGACGAACCTAATCCGGCCGAGCGGCGGCCTGAAGGCGAGGCATCCTCCTCGCCCCAAGGTGGCGTCTGGTCATAGATCGCGGCTAACGACTCATCCATCGCAATCCCTTCCTCGTCAAGCAGCGAGCCGCCGCCCGCCATGCCTTCAAGCTTTTGCTCCGCGGCCTGGCCTAATACGAGCCTCCATCTTCTAAGCTTCTCTAACCGTTGTTGATCGTCCATATTAGATGTCTCCAAAGTCGAACTCATCGAGTTCGGTTAATGTTTGCTGCTCTTCTTCGCTTAACGGCTGCGACAATGCGTCGCCTCCCTCCAAAGCGCCAACGTCCCAAAGCTCCCCGAGCAGTTCCGCCACCATGCTCCTGTCTCTTGCTTCGAAACCGCTGAATGCCCGACGAAGATAAACGAGCGAGCGCCGGAACTGCGTCTCATCGAGCGAGTGAATATATAGATCCAGCTGCTCCCAAAGCTGCCTTCTTGATAGAAGGACATAGCGGTTGCGCAGAGACATGCCTTCGAACCAACCTGCTCCCGTATCGGCGTCCGTGCCTGGCGATAATCTGCGCGATACTTCCGCCGCCAGCCGATCTGCTTTGATCAGATTGCGCTCCAGCAGCAAGGCGAAAGCGAGTCCGGACAGCTTCGCATTGCGATCGTCCCGATAGGCAAGCAGCTCCAGCTGCTTCAGCCAGCGCTCGTCATCCACATCGTCGTAATGCTGCTGCGAGATGGCATGCATATCGATCATCGCCGCCGCTATTGCTGCAGCCGCTTCGTCATTGCAGGCGGCGCTGTCCACAAGCAGCAGCGTACCGCGCAGGAACAATTGTTTAAGCAGAGGGATAAGCACGCTCGTATCGGCTTTCCTCACATCGCCGAACTGGATGAGCGCGGACAGTTCGCGCAGCGCGCCGGCTACTTGTTCGATAGCGCCTGCATCTACGGCAAGCTGCTGCAGCATGCGCCTCGCATCCTCCATCGATGATGGAAGGCCGCATTCCCAAGCTTGCTTCACAAGCTTGGCGGCCGTTCGCAGATCGGGACTCTGCTCCAACGCTTCCTTAATGGCGAATGCGGCTGCAAGCTCTACCGTCTCGCCCTTGAGCGTAGCCTCGACGATCTGGATCTCCGCTTCCGGCGACCACTGCAGCACCCAATGCTCAGCCCATGTGGCGCCGTCCTGACGAATGGTCTTCTTGCGGACGAAGCTGATTCCCAGCAGCTCAAGCCGCTGAAGGAAGAAAGAGCGACGAAGATCGATGAATGCCGCCTCCTCAGACTTGACCCGCCGATTCTCGCGCAGGTCAAGCTCCAGGTCGGCTGCTACGGCACTTTTGTATTTGTCCAGCTTGAGCAGCTTCAGATTGCGGTTCAGATCGTCTTGAATCGGCGTCTGGCTAACTCCTTCGGGCAAGGCGCCAATGCTCGTTCCGATATCGGTTTTCACAAGCGCTTCCGATACGACCGATAGCTCCCCATGCCCCAAGCATACGATTGCCGCATCACGCAGATCCCTCCATACGGGCAGACGGCCGCCGCGAAGCGACGTAAGCGCCTCGGCAAGCCTTACCCCTTCGATGACCGAAGCTGCCGAACGATAAGTGCCGCTCTCGCGCATATAGCCGGCAATCTTGGATAGATAGAGGGGCGCAAGCTTGCCGGGATCATCGGCTTGCAGGCATTGCCATGCTAAGTCGAAGTACGCCGGTGCGTGATTGCCCGCTCCATAACCGGAATGATTCGAAAGCTTGTAATTCGAATACGGCATCAGCGTCAGCTTCGTATCCCTTCTCGGAAGCGCTGCCGCTTCCTCGTCCGACATCGGCGCAATCGCCGTGGTCAGCGCCGATACGTGGTAAGCGCCTGCGATAACAACGATCCGATCAGCCGGTACGCCGCCAGCGATCGCTTCTGCGATTCTGCTTCGCATATAAGCTTCGCGGATATCGTTCGAAGCTGCTTCGAGCGGCGTGCTGCTGCGCTCCTCTTCCTCGTTCAGCAATCTCATCTGCTCCGAGAAAGCCGCAATCGCGCTTCTGTAAGTGTCCGAGGCGGACGAATGCTCGAAATACCGTTCCCAATACGAGTCGTAATCCGGTTCTCCGGCAAGCTCGGCTACTTTCTCGTAACGTTCATTGACGTTGCTCCAGTGCTGCTGAGCTTCCTGCTTGATCCCCTCTTCTACGGCTTCCCGTTTGCCAAGGTGCATGCTGATTGCTATATTCGACGGCAGGTCGATGAACCTTGCCTCCGCGCCATTGCTTGCCGCCCAGCGGAACGCTTCATATTCCGGCGAATAAGAGGCTAACGGGAAAACGAGCGTGCGAATCGGTAATTGGTCGGTATACGCTAATATAGCGACCGGCGGTGTAACGCCGCTTCTCGTTATATGGCCGATTAGCGGCGTTGCGTCTGCCGGTCCTTCGACGAGGACAAGCTCAGGCTTGATTTCGTTCAGAAAATGCCGCAGGTGAATCGCGCCCGCAGGCGACAAATGGCGGATACCGAACAAATGCACGCCGGCTGTTTCTTTAACCGCAGCCTTCATAGCGCTCACGAGCTAAGCTCACGGCAAGCGTTGTACAGGCCGCGCCATTCCGATCCGCGTTTCTTCATGACATTCTCCAAGTATTCCTTCCATACGGCGTCGTCTTTGCCGTCATCCTTGACGACCGCGCCGAGCAGCCCCGCCGCCAAGTCTTCATCGGAGACGCTGCCGCCGCCGAAGCTGGAAGCGAGCGCCATGCTGTTCACGAGCAGGGATATGGCTTCTGCGGTTGAGATCGCGCCGCTCGGCTGTTTAATCTTCTCCTTGCCGTCGAGCGTCATGCCTGCCCTAAGCTCGCGGAAGATCGTGACGACCTTATGAACGGCAGCTTCCGTTGGCAGCGCCTCGCCAAGCCGGTAGTTCGCCGCGATCTCGCTAACCCGCTTGCGAACGATGTCGATCTCCGTATCCAGGTCGGCAGGCGCTGGAAGAACGACAATATTGAATCTGCGCTTCAAGGCGGCGGACATATCGTTGACGCCGCGATCGCGCGTGTTCGCCGTTGCGATGATCGAGAACCCCCGATTAGCGGGTACTTCGCTGCCGAGCTCGGGAACGGTGATCGTCTTCTCCGACAAGATGGAGATCAGCGCGTCCTGCACTTCGGAGGCGCAGCGGGATATTTCCTCGAACCTTGCGATACCGCCCGTCTCCATCGCGCGGTAGATCGGGCTCTTCACGATCGCTTCGTTCGAAGGTCCGTTCGCAAGCAGCATCGCGTAATTCCAGGAATAACGAATTTGCTCCTCGCTCGTTCCCGCCGTTCCTTGAATGACCTTCGATGAATCGCCATGGATGGCTGCCGTCAGGTTCTCCGACAACCAAGACTTTGCCGTACCCGGCTCGCCGATCAGGAGCAACGCCCGATCCGTCAGCAGCGTCGCTATCGCAATCTCCACGATCCGCCGATTGCCGATATACTTCGGCGTTATGGCCGTTCCGCCCGCTTCACCCCCGATAATGAAGGTTAAGACGGCGCGGGGGGACAATTGCCAGCCTTCGGGGCGCTCTCCTTTGTCCGACGCTCGCAACGCTTCAAGCTCATGCGCGTATAGCTTCTCGGCCGGCAGTCTTAACGTACTTTGCTTTTGATCCATGATAACAATCCCGCTCCTTTGGTTGTATCCTCTTCCGCCTTAGCCGCGACAAGGTCTGCCAGCTCAAGCAGCTTATTGCGCGCTTCTTCATAATAGAATCGATCCTCGACCAGTCTTATCCGATCCGCATAGCGGCTTGGAAGAGAGGCGATCAACAGGTCCGTTTCTTCCTCGAAATAATAAATTTGCTTCGGCCTCGCTTTTTCGATCGTGCTCATGATCAGCTCTGAAGCATCTTCGTGGCCGAGACGGACGAGCGCCAGCAAAATCGTTGTCGTACGGTAGGTTGCGATGTTCGATTTAACATTGGCCTTGTTAAACAAGTAATCGACAACTTCCTTGTCCGGCTTGACGGCAAGCCTTGCGACAAGATCTTCTTCGTTCATTTTGACAAAACGGTGCACCCATCTGTCATCCCATACAATTGAGGGTTCGGGCTGCTGCACATTCTCAAGTGAATGACGGAGCTCATGCAACGGTCCCGGGACCCATTCATGGAACACCTGCAACAGTTGCTTCGCGGCAGGTCCCTTTCGATCATCCAAATAAGGTCTATAGGCTTCATAGGCGTCCGCAGGCTGCTCGAGCCTAATCGCTGCCTTGAACGAATAAGCGAGCAGATTCGGCCGCTTATGCCTAAGCTCATGAAGGAATGCCAGCGCCTGGGGATGCCCCGATTCCAGCAGCGCCTCGGCCGCTTCGCTCTGAATACGCGACGTCTCCGTGACGTCTATCGCGTCATCATTGAGCAATCTCATTAGAAAATCGCGCTCGGCCGCATGTTCGTCCGGCGATCTCAGGCCGCCCAGAACCGCCAGCATCCGCTCCAGCCAGCTAACGCTCTTTCCATCAGCCGCCATCGCTCCGAGCAGCTCCTCGCCGAATGCCAGCACGCGCTCCTTCAGCTTTGGATTGCCGCTTCTGCGAATCGGTTCGGCCGCTATGGCGGTATCTTTCTTGACAAGCGCCTCCATCAGACGCTCCAACGCTTGCTCGCTGTCGCTATCGGATAACGCGAGCAAGGCAGCGCTTCTAATCTCCTTCTTGCGGTCTTGCGACAGCTCCAACAGCTTTTCCTCAAAATCGGAATCGTTAGCGGCTAAATGAATGGCGGCTATCCGTACAGGCTGCGAGCCTTCAAATGCCGCTTTACGAACAAGCTCCTTCGCTGCAGCCGTCTCTTCCTTGGACGTTAACCGATAAATGGCCGTCAGCTTGCGCGCATCCCCGCTCCCGCCTTGCAGATCGAAGCTCGCATGAAGCACGGGCAAGGCGCGCTGGCCGATCTTCGGCAGCACTTCCTCGGCCACGTATTCCGCGATTTCCGAATACGTATCTTCGAGTGCCGCGACGGCCGGAACAACCGTTCGCATATCCGCAAACAAGCCATCGGCGTTCGCTTGGCGAATGGCCTCCAATCGGCCTGAGCCGCTGTTCGTCAATGCATCGATGACCGGTTGAAGCTTGCGATACGAAATGGCGGTAGGCGCTGTTTCCAAAGTGTCCTTCAAACCGATAGGACGCAGTTCTCCGGCTGCTTCCGCCGATCCTTGCGTATGTAAGATCGCATGGAGCAGCACGGATAGATCGAGCAGCTTCGTTGCCGCTTGGTCAGGCGAAGCGCCCAGTACGCCGCTCACCGTCTCGGCAACTTTCTTGAATACCGGCGCGGCTTCTCCGAGCCGTTCCAGCTTGGGAAGCATCGCTTCCAGCCGCAAGTCGTTAGGCGCAAGGGAGGCGCCAGCTATGAATAGTCGCCGCATGTCTTCGTGCAACTCGCGTAATAATGGTATGCTCATCGTTAACTCCTTTGACCGGTTATTTGAATGTATAAGTTCGCATTGACGGCGGTTGGTGTCTAATAGAGTAATCGTATCGCTTCATCCTCGGCAATAAGCGCTAAAGGCTGCGCTTGCAGCCGGCCTGTATCCAACCGGTCCTCGAACATGACGAGAACGGCGCAGTCCGTCAAGCTTCCCTCCTGAATAAACGGCAGAAAGGATAAGGTTGGCTGTCCTATCGCCTCGATATGGCCGAGAGCAATACGTTTGCCCTGCTCATCTTCCATCGCATACCCGTCTTCCGTCTGCCCGATCCTTGCGGCATGCAGCAGCATGAACGGGTTTTTGTCCGAAAGCGGATTTTTTAGCACGTTTTTAATCGTTTTGAGCGCATCCGGGTATGATTTGACGGCGTGCTGACGCACCGCTTGCCAATCGGCGGCTGACGTTTCCCGCAGCGTCATTTCCTCCCAGCGCGCCCTGCGATTCCATTCGCCCGGGTATACAGCCAGTTCCTTCGTCTGGACGATATGGAAGTAAGAGTCCTCTTCCTTAATAAACTTGGCGGCGCGGAACGGCCGATAGGTGCGAGTCGCCACAAGCTGGCCGTCATGCAGCTGCATCCAATAGCCTTCGTCGACGTATTCGCCGCGGGCCTGATCGCTGTAGGAACGGAAGCTAAGCTGGATTAATTCAACCTGTTCGCGAACTTGCCCCGCTTCTCTGAGCTCGGCGAATTGCCACGCATGCCCAAGCTTCTCCTCAAGCGCGCTATCCGTGCTTATAGCCATCTCGGGATCCGCGATTCTAGCGGTCAAGTAATCCCGGCCTCGCTTCAGAAGCGAATGCAAGGAAGTAAGCTGCTCAGCCGCCTCCACGTAGCCGGAAGAAGCGCTTTTCTCCGAACGGAGGCAATCGATCAGCTCGCGGAAGGACGCCTGCAGTCCGGGAACGAAATAATTGCCCAGTTGCTTCGCTTGCTCCTCATATTGGCGCAATGCCCTTGCGTCAGCAGCCGCTAAGCCTGAGGTTGCCAATTGCTTTAGCAGCTTCTCAGTCAGTTCTATGCCTTCAAGCTGTGCGGCGAGCTTCTTGGCCAACGCGGACTTGTTCACCTTCCTCTTCGGCGACGCGCCATCGCCCGTAACGGCTGCCTCCTTCTTCTTCTCCTCGCGTTTTTCCGCCTTTTCCCGCTTCTCGGCGATGTCGCTCGGCAGCTCCGCAACGGAGAATGTCTGACCGGCTGCAGCTGCATACAGCAAACCTAAAATATGTTTGCACGGAAACTGCCTGCTCGGACAGGAGCAGCGATAAACAGGCTGCTCCTGATGCATGAAATCCGCCGAACAGCGATAGGGCTCCTTGCCGCTGCCCTTGCATTCCCCGAACAGAAGCGTATCGTCTTTCGTTCGGTTCAGTATTGGAAAGCTATTTTTGCGAACGAGATCCTTGCCATTCTTAATGGATGCCGCGTTCAGTGCAATCGAATCTATATATGCCTCGGTTAATGCAACCATAATTCCCCTCGCTTGTCTGATTGGATTTCTCTTTACTTCCACAAAAGCGGGCCCGTTTCCTGCCGCAACGCAATAACCCGAACGGTTACGACCGTCCGGGTCCTCTCATTTATATGCAGGCTCATTTCAAAGTTATGCCATTGCGCGACTACCCAAACAAATGTTCGGCAAACACTTCCTGTTCATATCGCTGCAAGGCATCTAAGTCTTTGAGCAGGTTGCCGGTCAAGAGACAGACGGCCGTCTCCTCCCGGTCAACGATGCCGCTTGCCGTTAGCTGCTTTAATCCGGCGAGCGAAGCGGCGGAAGCGGGCTCGCAGCCGATACCCGACCGGTCAATGACTGCCTTGGCTGCGAATATTTGCTCATCCGTCACCGAAACCGTGACGCCATCCGTAAAGGCTAACGTTCTAAGCGCCTTGCGCCAGCTTGGCGGATTGCCGATGTTCAAAGCGCTTGCTTCCGTCTTCGGCTTCTCGCAAGCAACGAGCGATTCGGCGCGCTGCTCGACCATCCGGTGGAACGGGCTTGCGCCTTCCGCTTGCACGACCGCCACGCGCGGCACCTTCTGAATAAGTCCCAGTGTCTTCAGTTCCTCCAGCCCTTTGCCTAAGGCAGCCGTATTGCTAAGCGCGCCGCCCGGCAGAACGATCCAATCCGGCAGCTCCCAGTTCATATATTGCGCAATCTCGAACACGATGCTCTTCTGGCCTTCGATGCGGAGCGGGTTGACGGAGTTGCACACGTACATCCCAAGCTCCTCGGCATGCTGCTCCAAATAAGCGAGGCCGTCATCGTACGTGCCCTTAAAGCGAACAAGCTTGCCGCCGTAAGCTATGGTCTGTCTTATTTTGCTTGCGGCAACGCCTTCCTCCGGCAAGTAGACATACGCTTCGCCTCCGGCTATCGCCGCATACATCGCCAGCGATGCCGACGTGTTGCCGGTTGACGAGCACGCGAAGCGGTTCATGCCCAGCCACCTGCCATGCGATACCGCAGCCGTCATCCCGTTATCTTTGAACGAGCCGCTTGGATTCTCGCTTAATGCCTTCAGCCATACGCCTCTTGCACCTGCGTATACTGCCCCTGTCGTTGAACGATATAGGCCGGTATTCCCCTCGTATTTCGTTACGATCTGCTCCAATGGCAGCTCGGGATGAATGAGCTCCTTATATCGCCATACACCTCCGGCAAGCGCCGACATACGGTCCGATAGCCGCTCGTGAAAGAGCGTCTTCAAATATTCGCCGTCGAGCCGCGCCAAATCTTGTTCAATCTGCAATAATCCTCCGCAGCTGCATCTTGTCCGAGGTTTATACAAATCCCAACTTTTCGAGCATTCCGTGCAACATAGCTTCATAACTAACGCCTCCTATTGCTTGATGAAGATCGGCTTGCAGCTTCTTCGCTTGAGGCTTACAATAATCGATAATGATTGATAAATATAATACATATAATTTCACTTATCATAAAAAAAATTTATGCAAATCTAAGAGGAGGTCATTCCTGTTGAATCTACATGCGCTCAAGCTATTCCATACGGCTGCCCAGGAAGGCAGCGTCACTCGCGCTGCGGAACTGCTGCATATTAGCCAGCCTGCTGTCACCGTTCAAATTCGGAATCTGGAGAAAGAGATCGGAATGCCCCTTCTGCTGCCCAAAGGCAGAGGCATCATGCTTACGGAAGCGGGACAGTTTGTCGCCGATCAAGCTGGCCGTCTATTCGCGCTGGAAAGTGAGATCGAACGAGAAATAATCGATTTCAAGTCGGGATTAACCGGCAAGCTTCGTATCGCAGCTACCTACTTGCCCGCCAACTTCCTGCTGCCGCGCTGGATTGCCGTCTACAAGAGGGGGCGTGAAGGCGTGCAGGTACTGCTTCAAACCGCGAATGCTCAAGATGCGATGTTTCGGCTCGCCCATTATGAAGCCGATCTCGCCATCATCGGCGGCGGTATTGAGCCTGCACCGGGAATCGTCCGCAGCTTGCTCTTCGAAGATCAGATGTGGTTCGTTGCGCCTAAGGGCCATGCGCTTGCTAATAAGAGGGAAACGACGCTGGCCGAGGTTCTTCGGGAGCCGTTCATTATGCGCGAGGAAGGCAGCCGAACGCGAGAGATGCTGCTCGCGCTTTGCCGGACGGCTCGTCTCGCCCCTCCCCGTGCCGCGGTAGAATGGAACGGAATGAACGAAGCGGTTAGGGCGGTCAAGGCCGGAGTGGGACTTCTATTCGCCTCGGCATCGGAAGTTCGCGAGGATGTGGATCGCGGAGATGTATCATTTGTAAACGTTAGCGGCATTCATGCCGTTAATCCGATCGCTATTTATTATCGCGAGGGCGAGACGTTGTCTCAGCAAGCGCAGGCTTTTATTGAAATCGCAAAAAAAGGCAGCTAAGCCTCATACGGTCATAGACGTGATCGTACGAGCTGAATAGCTGCCCTCTATTTTTTCTATATTACCAAGGCACATCTCCGATATTGTGCATAATGCGGTCGATCTCGGCAAGCTCGTCAGCCGTTAACGGCGCATGAGCGAGCGCCTTCACGTTCTCCTCGATTTGACTGACGCGGCTAACGCCGATCAGCGCAGATGTAACGCCGCCTTCGCGCAGCGCCCAATTCAGCGCAAGCTGAGATAACGTCTGTCCGCGACCGGCTGCGAACTGCTCAAGCGCGCGGAACTTCTGCACGCGCTCTGGCGTCAACGCGGCTGGTTTAAGGCTGCTCGCTTCCGGCGATTTGGATTCAAGCTCGATTCTGTCTACGTATTTGTTAGTCAGTTGGCCTCTGCCTAGCGGACAATATGCAATCGAACCTACACCCTCATCTTGCAAAATATGCTGCAAGCCATCCTCGATCCAGCGGTTAAGCATCGAATAGTTCGGCTGATGGATAAGGCATGGCGTGCCAAGCCGCTTCAAAATATCGATCGCCTGCTGTGTCTGCTCCGCGTTGTAGTTGGACAAGCCGACATATAGCGCTTTGCCGGATCTCACGGCATAATCGAGCGCGCCCATCGTTTCCTCGAGCGGCGTTTCCGGATCGGGACGATGCGAGTAAAAAATATCGACGTAGTCGAGCCCCATCCGCTGCAAGCTTCGGTCGAGGCTTGCCAGCAGGTTTTTGCGCGAACCCCATTCCCCGTAAGGACCTTCCCACATATAATAGCCGGCTTTCGTGGAGATCAGCATTTCATCGCGGTAAGGCACAAGATCCTTCTTATAAATGCTGCCGAACGTCTCTTCGGCTGAACCTGCCGGCGGACCGTAATTGTTCGCGAGGTCGAAGTGAGTGATGCCCAGATCGAATGCGCGCGTTACCATTGCTCTCGAGTTCTCCAGCGGCTGATTGCCGCCGAAATTCTGCCATAAGCCAAGCGACAATGCAGGCAGTTTAATGCCGCTTCTGCCGCTCCGCTTGTATTCCATCTCCGAATAGCGGTCTTTGCTTGCTTTGTATGTCATTATTCCAGCTCCTCGTTATTGATCGTATCCATTTATTTCTCATGCAATAATGAAAACGATGATTTCCGTTACGCTTCAAAGTATACTTAGAAAGAAAGGCGATTGGAATGTCGACAAGAAAGTTTAATATGGTATAATGCAAGTTACCTAAAACAAGTAACCCAATACGGCCCCGGAGCTGATAACGAATGAATGAACGATATGACCTGACATATTTCTATAGCGGCAAAGAGGCATGTTATCCCGGCTATACGTGGGGACCTGGCGTGAAGGACAGCTACAAGCTCGTATTCGTGCACGAAGGATGCGGTACTTACTTCCTTAACGGCAAGCTGCATCATCTCCATAAGGGCCAAGGGTTTGTCGTATATCCGCATATGCTGCTCTGCATGAAGGCCGATGAAACCGATCCGTGGACGCATTCCTGGCTAGCCTTCCACGGCGATTGCATCGAGTCATTGCTTGAGCAGGTGCATCTGACGAGAGAAGCCCCGGTCTTCGAGCTATCCGATTCAGCATGGTACGATCCTTGGCTCGATCAGTTGCAGGCTGCTCATGCGATGAACCGCAACGGCGTTCTTGTGATCCATAGCCTGCTCTACCTTATCGTGGCGAGCTGGCTGGAGGAGCTTCTTGCTCCGATTATGCGGCAGCCTGCTCCAAGAGCGAAGGAGCTATACGTGAGGAAAGCAACCGAGTATATGAAGGCCAACTATTCGAACAAGCTTAGCATCACGGAACTGGCGAGCTGGATCGGCATTGACCGTATTTACTTATCCGCCTTGTTCAAGGAGCTTGGCCTGCAATCGCCGCAAGCTTATCTGCTGCAGCTCCGGATGGATAAAGCATGCGAGCTGATGCGCAATCCCGAACTGACTGTATCGGAAATTGCCCATTCCGTCGGCTATCAAGATCCGCTCCTCTTTTCGAAAATGTTCAAAAAACGAAAAGGCGCGTCGCCTTCCCATTATCGTCAAACGATGAAACATTCAAGTAACGTTCGATAAGGTGAGAGCTTATGCGCATTCCCGGGCTGACCGTCACTTATTCGATCTTATAATCCAAACGTAATGGATCAATCCTTTTATTTCATTATGGACACGCTTACTGCCATTTTTATATTTCCACCAGTTATCAGGTCGGGTTGTTCTGTCTAGAACAGGATGAAAACTATATTCAATCCATGGAGGTGCATACTTTTGAAGCGTTAAATGACACCTGCGCATGTGGTAAAAAGCTGTACAAATCATTATACGATTTATGTTCAATAATCCGATGTAATGATCCAATACAAGCAATGATTCAATTACATTTTCCTTCGTATTAGTCGATTTAGTCTCCGCGATTATGTCTTTCTCGGGAACACCTCTCTCTAATGCCGTTTTCTTCATCGGTGCCGATTCAAAAAACTCACCGTTATATCCACCTGAAAACAGGATTTTTGACGAACGGCCTAAAAAATATTGCTTTACGGCCCCTGGCGTGCGGAACTTATTACCTGTGCGACTTGCAGGAACAAAGATGCAATCGCACGGCTTTCCGTCATCGCTAATATTTTTAAACAGAATGTCATTTATCAACTTTTTAGAAATAACTTCTTGGTCCAATTCAGATAGATACAATACTATCGCCACCATTCCTCCAGCTCTTTTTGAAAATTGTATGATTCTAGATAATAAGATTATTGGCGTAGCAGCGGCCATGAGGCCCAAAATAGCGGCTAAATGATGCAGCGAGAAAAGCAGCATATAAAAAAGCCAAATTCGCTACATTAATTCTGCCGCGTCGAGTGGTATGCTAGATTCAACGTTAATGAAATGACTAGAGTGAGGCGGTTGATTATGTCCTATTTATCGGTAAGCACTTGGAGTTTGCATCGATTGCTCGGTCCCCTTAGGTGGACGGCATGGGATGCCGAGCAAGGGCAGCATATCATTCACGAGCAGATGCAGCCGCAAGAGCATACGCTGCTGGAGCTGCCGGCAATTGCAGCCGAACGCGGCTATCAAGCGATTGAAGTATGCCATTTTCACTTTCCGGACACGAGCCTCGCTTATTTGCACCGATTAAGAGACGCTTTTCAAGCGGCTGGACTATCCTTTGACACGCTGCTGCTTGATTACGGCGATCTCACCTCCGAGGATGAAGTCCGTCGCTCGGCGGATCAACAGCTGATGCGCGAATGGATCGATATCGCGTCCGAGTGCGGCGCGAAGCAGATTCGTATCGTAGCCGGAGAAGCGTCGCCAGATAACGAACAAGCGATTAGCCTTTCGGCGGAGGCGCTCTCTTCACTCGCGGCTTATAGCGCTCCGAGGGGCGTTCGCGTTGTAACGGAAAATTTCAAGCCGCTTACTTCGACCGCTCTAACAAGCGAACGGCTATTGGATTTAGCCGGCGAGCAAGTCGGATTCATTACCGACTTCGGCAATTATAAGGGTGCTGCGGTAGCTGAGGAGATTGCGAGGACGACGCCTCGAAGCGTGTCGATTCATGCGAAAGCGGATTTCGACGAGGCAGGCATACCGAACGAGCTCCCCTTCGTTCGTTACCTCGAGGCTGCGGCCGGAGCCGGCTTTGACGGCGCTTATGTGCTTATCTACGACGGACCGGGCGATATGTGGAAAGGGCTGGAGCGGGTAAGGCGAATCGTTGAGTCGTATATTCATTAATTGGCGGTCTACCGCACGTTGCTGCGAGATTTCTTCTTCAAGGCAGCCAAGACCATTGCGCAATTCGGCTCAATAAAATAAAAACGGCTGTCGACGAGTGTCGGCAGCCGTTTTTATATCATTTGGAATCGCGCGGCATATTTTGTGGCCATAAAGAAGACACGCTTTCGCCATTAATCAATGTATGGGTTCGTTATCAAAAATAAGCTCGTCCACCAATTCGTTTTTGTACATCAGAGAGAGGTTTAAACCGCTGTAGTCCTTTTCTTTGTCAAGTTCCTGCATCAGCCGGGACGAAATGACTTCAGCGTCATTGACGTTGGAACGGTTACGGAAATCAATAAAGCCGGTTAACCGGCGATGCTGAATGTTTACTGTAGCAGTACCGATCGGCATCTTTCTGGAATTTTGTTGGTAAATCTCGTACGTTAAAACATCACCGTCATCACGGGCTAAAACAATGCTGTAATCCTGTTCCTTCGGAACCTCTATCTCGTTATCCAATAGATCTTCATGGGTCAATTCCACGGTCTCCAATAGTTCCCCGTCAAATTTATGGTTAATCATGAATGTATCAACCGTATCTTCATCAAAATCCGTCACTAGCAGCTCGGTAATATTTTGGACTTCGTCATCATCGGGCTCGAAAATCCAACGTACGTCGCCTGAAATGTCCGCATGATCAATACTAAGTAGAGCTTCAGCAATCCATTTTCTTTTATAGTCGTAAATATGATATACAATTCGATTCCGCTTTTTGTTTACAATTACCAACTCATACTCGGCTGATTCCCAATCCTCCGTTGAACCCTCATTCTCTTCGGAAAAGAAGCCGTGTTGACGCTCGCTGTAATCATGCCTGTCTCGGGGTTCAAACTCTTCCGTTATCTCTTCATAATCAACCTCATCCGTAGTAACAATATGGTCGTAATGGCTGAACGTCATCACAACGTCACATGTCTCAGCACGGACTGCGTGGATGAAAAATTGAATATAATCCTTCAGATATGATTCGACGCTTTGTTTGTCGGCAGGCTTTAATGAATCCTTTTCCAGTTGGACGGATCCCGTAATGCGGTCTCCTTCGCGGTAAACCAATGCCAAGGTACCGGCAAACCGCCCGCCCACCATGATATCGCTGAACTCTCCTCCGGTTGTTTTAAGATTAGGCCTGATTTCGATATTCCGCATGCTTTTCGCCTCCCGTATAAATATGCAGCAATATTTAATGTTCCCAAACCGGGACGGAAATATATACCCTCATATCGATTCTGATCGTAGTCATATTATCCCATCAAATTTTTCATAATGATCTTTCACATTTTCATCACGTTAACTCGGACATCCTAACCGGCAGCAAAAGGAGCGCCGGCTCATAGCCGACGCTCCACTTTCGGGTTTTGTTTGTAAAATTGAATTATAACAGCGGAATAATAGCGTTTGCGTAAGCTTGCGCGCCCTTCGGATTCGGATGGCCCATCGAGGCGCGTTTGCATTTTTCCATATCCAGACCGGTACAACCTGCTTTCGTGCAGGACACCAGCCGGTCGCTCGCTATGAAATCCTGCGGCGATAGGTCCAAGTTAACCCCGAACAGGTACGGATCGTCGGTAAGCGCCGCGTGGTCGGGGCCGAAGTTAGGATCGGCGAAGAAGATACGAGATTCACTCAGCTCACTGTTTCTTTTGTTAATAGCCTGCTGCAGGTATATCTTGGATTCTCGCTCCAGCTTCTCGCAGCGGTTGCAAATCGCTTCGAATTCGGCAAGTCCGAACACGCCTCCAGCCGCTCCTCCGCCGGCTCCTCCCACGAGGATGCCGAGGGCGATCAGCAGCGCCTCGACGGCCGCCAGATCGCTCTTGCGGGAAATCGGCGCATAATATCCTGTAACGATGACTTTAGCCTTAGAATAATCTTTCGTAACTTTCTCCAGTAGTTTATACATGCTTTGATTAAGATGCGTCTCCAGCAGCTCATCCAGATTCGCCGGACTGAACGGATTCAGAATGGTTGTGACGTCAACGTCGTTCATCCCGCCGTCCATCAAAACCAAATCGACTTTATCCTTACTGCCGGTGAACAGGTCGCACTGCTGCCAGATCGTCGGATAAGACGTCGGCACCTCGCCGTCCACAGGATCGACGGTTTTTTGATCGCCGATTCCGATCGTCGCTCCCGAATGCGCCAAAACACTCGTATACTGCTTGATATTGCCATTCTTGGCCTGAATCGCCGCGCCAACGAGCGAGTAGAATTTCTCGTGCTCCTGCATCCCTTGGCCCCAGCTGACCGAATCGCCGATCACCAGCATATGGTACGTTTCGAGCTCCAATTGGAATGTATTGGACAGCGTGCCGTCCGCGAAACGAACCTTCAAGGCGACTTGTTCGCCAGATGCGTTCTTCACCGTATCGGAAGGGCGAACCATCGTAAATTCGATTTGATTCGAGCTTATAAGACGGACATCCGGCATTTCGTGATCGTTGACGAGCACGAGCGTTCCTTCCGCGAAGCCGCTTCCCTTCAAGGTAACCTTCATGCCCGGCTTGACGCGCAGCAGCTCATTCGGCTTCCTTTCTTCCATCCCTTCCTGCCCGATATCCATAATCTGAGGCAGAACATAAACAGAAGCGAGATTTGACAACGTCGAATCCGTTTGACGGACCTGGAACATACGCGAGCCGCCGAACAGCTGGGGTACCGTAAACTGCAGCTCTGTATCGCTTACGACCGTCGTAGCGGCCTCAATACCGTCTATCACCACGATATCGCTCATCGTGAAGCGTAATCCGTATACTGTCACCCTTTCGCCGCTTTTGACATAAAGCGAGGTCACACGGTTGATCGCAGGCTCCAGCATTTTTCTTCTGAAATCGTCTGCGTTGATGGAGAAGAAGCCGATCGGATTAGGCAGGACGCCTCCTGGCTGACCGTTTGGTCCTGTCATGCCATATGCTCCCGTCGATCCATACTGACCAGCCCTCCGGGGTCCCGGACCGCAAGATCCCTTCGAGGCTCCTACGGCTCCTCCTTCTCCGCCGATACCAGGGTAGCCCGCAGCTCCGCCGATACCTGCACTGCCTCCTTCGATACGGATTTCGAAACCCGCTGCATACTGCTGTAAAACAGGCTGAGGCGCATATAGGCTCAGTCGGCCTCCACTTCCGCCATTGCCGCCGGCACCGCCATTACCGCCTCTGCCGCCGTTGCCGCCGTTGCCGCCGGCACCCGCACCCGCCTTGCAGAAGCCCGCCCAGTCCAGCACGGCAGGCTTGCCTCTGCCGCCTTTGCCGCCGTTGCCGCCATTTTGTCCTTGCCCGCCTTGCGTGCCGTCCTGCCCGCGAAGATCAAATCGCGGCCTCCCCGTCATCTCGAGCACCCATACTTCAAGTTCCGGTGCTCGGGCGCCGTCATATCCGCGGTCCCCCGTCCAGCCTGGCTCTCCGGGAGTCCCCGGGATCCCGACCAGCGTCGTGGACATCGGTGCCTCATCCGGCGTACGCGGTGCCGGGTTTTTTTGCGGAGGAGCAGTACGGTAAGGACGCTCCCAACTAATCGTGACGTTCTCTTCGACCGTCAGCTTTTCCGCGATAATAATGAGATTGCGCTGCGGATATTTAAGGACGATGTTTGTTCCGCTTACGAGATACACCTCAGATGCGGCCCAGTAAGCCGAATCGACAAAGATATCGGATCCGGCAGCCGTTAGAGAGGGCAACGACAGAAAAGCTTTGTCCTTGCTTGTGAACGGAATCGCCGTGAGAATATCTGCCTTTCCGCTGTAGGTCTCTACCGACGGTGTTCCTTTCTGACTGGAGACGATGCGGGTCGTGGACTGCACCATCGTGCCTCCGCTGATGATTCTTGCTCCCGGCTTCGTCACGCCCTGCTGGGGAACGATTTGGCCGCTAATCCGCAGCATGCCTAGACCGGATAATGACGTTATACCTTTCGACTCGAGCAAAGCTTTATGATAACTCAGCCTGTCGTTTACCATCTGCGGAGCTGCAGTGAATGAGCCAGCCTTTAACGTCGCGGCGAACGCATTCGTCTGCATACCTCCAATCGAAGTATTGCTTCCGTAAGTACCTTTAGACATAATGATTACCTCTCCATTTCATTAGATAAATTTTGCGTGAAGCTTTGCCGGAAATTCATGCGAGTCGGCTTGGCATTTTCGTCTGAGTCGGTTCGGGTTCGGGTTCAGGTTCAGGTTCGGTCCGCCCATTCCTCCAATTGTTCGAACGTAACCATACCGCCAGCCGGCCATTCCGCCCTTACGGGCCAAATGATTTGCACATGATTCCCTTCCGGATCGAAAAAAGAAAACGTCGGTCCTTCCTGCTGCCAATACGGCCCCTGGGTGAAAACGCCCAGCTCCTTCAATCTGCGCCATATAGCCTTGAAGTCATCCAACGTATCTGCGCTGAAAGCCAAGTGCATATGATGCAGATTGTTCATGATGATGAGCTCGTGCCGCCCCGAGGAAGGATCGATGGCGAGCCCGGCTGTCCCGTCCTCGACGGGCGCCTCCGCCCCCTTAAGCTCGAGAGCCGCTTCATAGAAGGCTGTCAGCCTGCGCACATCATGAGCGTACAGTGTTATGTGTTCCAATCGGCTAACCTTCGCCATGCTTCTTCATCCTTTCAAGCAGCATCTCGCCTGTTCATATCCTACCATCGCCTTTGTCGCCGCGATATTACCCGAAAGGATACATCCGAAAGGATACCCTTTTGTAAAAGTCAGGTGCTCAAAACGATATATGAGCGTGTATAATATGGAAGTGTACTTTTTTTGATGAAGTGATATGGAATAAGAGGGTGAACGGATGATGCAATTCAGGATGGAGGAGCTTGAAAGCCGGCTGATGGTCGGACGCTCCGCTGAAATTAATGCCTTTATCGGCATGCTTGAGGACGAGCGGCGAACCAAGAGGCTGATCCACCTCTTCGGAACGGCCGGTGTGGGGAAGAGTTGTCTGCTCGACGAGCTGCAACGGCAGGTCAGATTAAGGGGAATCGCCTCGATTGCAATGGACAGCGAAGGATTTTGGCGTTCTCCGGATGCTTTTTGCTTACATATGTTGCGCTCCTTAAGAAGCTTGGAGCCTGACGACGAGGGCCTGGATGCTTCTTCTTTATTGGAGAGAAGTATCCGCACGCTGAACGAAAAGTCGGCGTCCGAACGGCTGGTGCTGTTCCTGGACAATTACGAAACGATGGAAGCGCTCGATCATTGGCTGCGCGAATATTTTCTCAAGCGGCTTCACGAAAATGTGCTGATCGTCACGGCCGGGCGTCACGCCCTCTCCGAAGGGTGGATTCTCTCGCCTGTCTGGCGGTCGCATATCGCGAGAATTTACCTGGATCATCTTCCGTATGAAGCGGTCGAACGATACGCCCGCTACTGCCAAATATCCGATCCGTCGTTAGTCCGGGACATTTGGCGCAGGTCCAAGGGACATCCTTTAACGCTTTCTCTGCTTGCGTTTTTCTGGGAGAACCAAGAACCGCACGCAGGCGAAGAACGGAGCGCGGAAGAGACGGACAGCCTGCCGTTCATTGTAAGCCAGTGGCTGCGGGAAATTCCGGGCGAGCATATGCGCCCGCTTGTCGAAGCGGCCTCCGTCCTGCGTTATTTCAATCAAGATACGCTTTCTTTTATGATGGAAAAGGAAGTGACTTCCCCGGAATTTTACCAGCTCATCCGCTTCTCTTTCGTTCGGAGAACGGACAGCGGCTGGACGGTTCACGCTTTGATGCGCGAAGCTGTAATTCAAGAATTGCGTCTGCGGTCGCCCCAGCTGTATGACCGGCTTCAAACCCGCGCCATCCTGCACGCCTACGAAGGATTTAAGCGTTCGCCGCGAGATGTGCGCAATCACGAAGCGCTGGAGCTTACGTATTATGCCGGGGACGCATTGATCCGCGCCTTTATGAATTGGTTCGATCCTACGCCTCGGCCGTTCGAGCCCGTCGGCCTGAGCCACCGCGCCGAACTGGAGCGCTATGTACAGTACCGGCGGGAAACGGCTGCGCCGCAGACGATTAAGCTGTTCGATGCTGCGACAAACCGCCGTTTCGACTTTCCGTTGACTGTAGAGCAGAATCTTCATTCCCTGAAGTGGTTCAATATGGACCGGTTATTCTCGCTCGAATACGACGTGCTCCGGGTCATGCGGAACGATGAGGGAAAAATATCGGTACTCATCGCGTTGGTTCCCATCAACCGGAAGACGATGCCGTATTTGATGGAGCATCCGTGCTCCCGTTCCTATTTCTCCGGCCTTACCGAAGAAGAGCTTGAGCGGTTCGCCGTGCCGGAGCATACCCGCGCGGGCTGGTTTATCGATACAATCGATCAAGACGATTACGAGAATGTAGCCCAGCATACGGGTATTGGCCACTTTCTCCACGGTTTGATGTTTACCGGCGAGTTTTTGCTGCGAACGCCCCCTCCTCATCCGTTCTTCCAGGCGGCTCATGAGAGCCTAGGCTTCGATACGGCCGATCATGCTGTCCATACGAATCACGACGGCATTACACCGACGCCCGTCTTCGTTCGGGATACACAGGGCGAGCAGCTTCATGCTTATATCCGGAAGCTGGTGAAGCGCTCGGGCCTTCGTATCGAACTTCCGCTCGAGGAATCGGAAGACACTGGTTCAGATGCTTCCCCTGTCCGCGGAGACGAAAGCGGGGTTTCGGAGCTTCGTGGCTTGACCGCCAGGGAGAAGGATGTAGCCGCTCTGGTGCTCGAGGGGCTGACCAATGCGGAGATCGCCTCCCGCTTGTATTTGAGCGAAGTAACGGTGAAGAAACATTTGAAATCGATCTTCGAGAAGCAGGATGTCAGCAGCCGGACCCAATTGGTTCGGAAGATGCTTATGTAACAAAGAGGAGCCGCAGGCATGCGGCTCCTCTTTAGGTTCAGCTTATACGATCAATATTCGACCCGAGCGTCCATGCTGGGCGCACAATACTAAGGAACGACGCGTTTGCTCCGGTAATTATTTAACGCTATTAAGTTTACATAATTATAGTTATGTATATTTTTGAACAGGAACATAAATTTTTGCTGCGATATTGTTCATAGCGTTCTGGAGCTGCTTATTATCGATATGCGTATAGATTTGCGTCGTTTCGATGCTCGCATGACCTAACAGCTCCTGAAGCGTACGAATATCGGTGCCGCTGCGAATCTGCATCGTTGCAAATGAATGCCGCAGCTTATGGCTGGACATCCGCTTAGGAGCCAGCGAAGGCATATCCGCCTTGAGCCGCTTGAACGCATCGTCCGCTACCGTCTGAATCATCCGGATCGACAATCGCCTGCCGAATTGAGAGACGAACATCGGCTGTTCCTTGCCCTGCTTCGCTCCTACCCTCTCCTCGATCGCTTGACGGAGAACCGCTTGAATCTGCTTCGGCAGCGGAATAACTCGCCATTTGCGTCCTTTGCCGAGTATATGGATAGACCCGTCCGCTTGAAAGTCATGCACATTCATTCGATGTACCTCGCCCACCCGCAAGCCGGCATACGCCATCAACAGCACGATGCATAGATTGCGACCGTAATGCTTGCCACCGAGCATATGAATGAACGCTTCCAGCTCGTCCTCCTCGAGATAGGAAGGAATTTTGTTTTTCTCCTGCTTGGACTTGGCGATGAGCGCGGCCGGATTGGCCTCGAGCTGCTCCAATTCGATGAGCGCTTTGAAGAACGCACGCAGGGCGGATAGCTTTCTATTCCGCGCTTCGTCTCCCGCTCCCTTTTCCCGGCAAGCCGACATGAACCTCATCACATCCATCTTCGTCAGCTTCTTCACCTCGGCCGGATATGCTGCATGAAGGAAATGCATCGTGTCGCTCAAGTAAGCGCGCTGCGTCGCTTTCGTCATCCCTTTATTTTTCATCCAGATCGAGAATAAATCCAATTCGTCTCTATAACTATCGAGTAGCTCATGCTGCGTATGTACCAAGTTCAGGCTAACCTCCGCCAAATAACGTATTTTCGCACTCAAACAAGCTCTATTACTGCTCTTATCATAACGAAAAGAGAGCTTAGAATGCAAATTGCATGAAATATGTATTTCACGCAATTTTATAGCCCTGTTTAACGTCGGCTTGTAGCGCCATATTCAGTAATTTTCGATTTGATATGGATCGTAACCGGTATTTGGCTGAACTCCTCATCCCAATCCTTCTTCATCGGCTCCCATACCTTCGGATGCTGAATACGGAGGCGTTGACCGAAACCAGCAACATCCGTTTTATACTTATCTTGCAGCTTAGCCAGAGTAGATAGAACGAGCTTCTCTATTTCTTCCTTGACCGCCGCTTCTGTCTGTTTCGTAAAAGCCTCATTGATCTCGAGCTCGGACGGGGTCCATTCCTCCATGACTCTTCCGGTCGTTTCGATCTCTACCTCAAAAGTGACTTTGCCGTTTTTGACGATCGCGTTTATTTTACTTTCCAATTTTTTAATTTCGTATGAAATCACTTCACCTCTTTCTTCGTGGTAGGCTTTAATTTGTCCGCCCTTTCCTTGTCCGGATAACAGCATTAAGCCGACCAGCTCTTTCTCGTTAAGAAAACCGATAAGTTTCTGGCTGCTTCCTTTAATAACGGCAGCACCCGAAAACGCCACTTCTCCCTTTGCTGAAACGACGTTTTGCAGCACATAGCTCATCCCGGCATGCATTTTACCTTCAAGCTTCGCCAAAGTGACGGGAGACATGATTTTCAAAGAGCGATATTGATTATCCGTAATGCCTAATAAACGAAAAGCAGGAACGACCGTGCTGCTCTGGGTCTCCAAGGTATGGCTGGCTTTGCTTTTGCTAATGAACACAACGGCGCTGGGCCTAATATCATTGTCTCTCAGGAAAAAATCAAGCAATTGATCCATACGCTTTCGCCTTGCAAGCTTCTCATTAACAACGATTACTTTCAGGTGATGTCCGATAACGGGCCGTTCCATCCGCGTAGAAAACTCTCGTATCATTTCAAAGATCGAGTCTCCCGTTTCAGACACATTGATATAGGCTTTTTGCTCGGCCGCAGGCGTTTTCTCTCCCTTTCCGCCTTTCAATTCATTAATGATTTGAATGGTAAACGTCATTGTCTTTTTTCTCGCATAACCTGCTCCTTGCTTTTCAAGCTCCTTCTCTACCTTCGACTGCTCGCCGATATCCAGCGCCATGCCGATGTAGATCGATAGATCCTCGATCTCGTCCTTGCTCCAACATCCCGTCTGCAAGAAAAGGATGGCAGCAGAAATGAGCATAAGAAAGAGCCTGCTTTTATTTACGGCTAATGCCTTCACCCTTATGCCCCCTTAGCTTGGATATCGCTAACAATAGCAGCGGCATTGCGCCGAATAAATACAAACTCAAATTGCCGATAAAATCTCCCATTCGGAAAACGCCGGCTAAGTTTTTAGGTATATTGGCCATTAGAAATACGACTGGAAGCAGCCCATAAAGGAACCCGTTCAGATTACGCTTCGACATTTGCGACAAACCGAGTGAAGCCGCATAATACGTCATCGTAAAGGTCGAATAAATTTGCATGATCCAAATAACGAGCAGAAACGATTCAAAACGTTCAAATATGAGTCCTTCGATTTCGACGCTTCTTACTAAATCGAGCGTTGGCCAGGTTCTCGTTACAACGCCGTCCACGGATAATGAGCCTATGACCATCACAACCGTAATGATATAAATCATTAAGGGTATGGAAGTGCCAACGATAACGGCTTTCGATGCTTTTTCCGGACGATGCATGAAAGCAATAATGATCAATATCGCTTCGAATCCCGTAAACGTTATGGCGGTGGTCTTCACGCCATTGAGAACCGGCATAACCCCCTGCCCTAGTACAGGTCTAAGGTTGTCCACATCAAACAACGTAATGCCGAAGAAGGTTACGATGACGAACACAAAGATTGTAATGGGCAAAATAATTTCAAATAAACGTGCTATAGCGTTTATTCCGCCAGTAACCAAATAGAGACTTACCCACATAAAGACCATAATGATCGCCCAAGAAGGCGTACCTTCCAACAAGAAAAAATCAGCAACCTCTGCAAGCACTCTAATCTCGAATGAAGCGATCAGACAGAAATAACCGACAACGATAAGCGAAATAAGAGAGCCGAGCCATTTGCCCGTAATTTGGCCTATGTATTCGTAAAATGTTTTACCTCGAAACGGTTTGGACAGCATGACCATAATAAGACCTGCAGCTATAGCAAGAAAGCCGCCTATTATAACGGAAATCCAACCGTCCGGCGTTCCCGTTTTTTCCGCGACAGTTCTTGGAAGCGTTAATATACCTGCGCCAAGCATCGTATTGGCTAGGATTACAGCTGTTTGGATGCTTGTAATGCGATCCTTAGCCTGATATGCCATTCGTTGCGGCCTCCCGTCTGTCAACCTTTACGTACCTTGTCCTTTGTTTTTAGCATTTTCGGACGTCGCTTCATCATCGTTAACGGCATGCGCAGAATGAAGTCTTTCCAATCGTTTAACCGGTAAGGGACTGCCGGACTGGCATACGGCACTCCAAAGCTCTTAAGCTTGACCACATGGACGCACAGCATAAGAAAAAACAAAATTACGCCATATAATCCGAAAGCCGCCGCGCAAAACATGGCGATAAAACGAAGCATCCGTAGTGCTATGCCTACGCTGTATTGTGGAATTGTAAAGGAAGAAATAGCCGTTACGGCAACGACGATAACGAGGATGGGACTTACAATTCCTGCTTGAACAGCCGCTTCTCCAATGATTAAGCCTCCGACGATACCCATCGCGGGTCCGATCGGTTTAGGCAGGCGCAGGCCAGCTTCGCGTAATATTTCGATCGCTATTTCCATAATCAACGCTTCCACAAGCGAGGAGAAAGGGACGCCGACTCTTGTCGCCATGATCGATACGGCAAGCTTCGTCGGAATGAGTCCTGGGTGAAAAGAAATGAAAGAAATGTAAAGAGACGGCGTTAACAGAGAAATAAGAGCCGCGGCAAAACGGAGAACCCTTAACAAGCTGCCAGACATCCAGCGTTCGTAATAGTCCTCAGGCGATTGGAGCAGCATGCTGAAGGTAACGGGCACAATAAGCGCGAAGGGCGTTCCGTCAAGCAAGATCGCGACCCGTCCTTCCATTAATGCCGCTATGACGCGATCCGGCCGCTCCGTGCTTTGCACTTGCGGGAACGGGCTAAGGAAGTTATCCTCGATCAACTGCTCCACATACCCCGATTCAGGCAGGTTGTCTATATCGATCTTAGAAACTCGCCGCTTTACCTCTTCTACGATGTCCGAATCGGCAATATCCTCCATGTATGCGATAATCAAATCTTTGCTTGCCCGTTTGCCAACTTTCATCGCGATCATGGATAGGCTTGCGTTTTCCCCATGTCTTCGCAACAATGCCGTATTATCCGATAACGTTTCATTGAAACCTGTTCGCGGTCCTCTTACTAACGCCTCCGAGATCGGTTCTTCAATGCTGCGCGACTTGCTCAACATCGTTCCGATAATCAGCATTTCGGACATGCCGTCTACGAGCAGCGCCGTTTGGCCGGTGAGCACCTTCCGTATGATTTCTTCTATTTCATGGGTTATTGTAATCTGGCTTACCGTTAACACTTTATTCGTTAATATCGAACATGTGATCGTCTCTTCGCCGACATCGTTCATCAACACTTTCAAAATATGTTGATCTATCATATCTTTGTCCGCCAACCCGTCCGCATAAATAATGGCGGCGCCGACACTACTGCCGGCAATCGAAAACTCGCGTATATTCACGTCCGAATGGCGCGCTGTAATCGCTCTAACCTTTTGCAAATTCGATGATAAGCTTCCGTACATGGGGACCACTCTTTCTATGCTTTTCGGAACGAATCAAATAATCTGGAAATGGCCACCGGAACGGCTAAAACGATAAAAGCTTGAAAAATAACTTTCCACTCTGGAATATAGCTTATCCATGCTTGAACATTCATAAGGCACACTCCCGCTCCGTCTTTTAGAGGGATAAAGAGCATTTTCTCCATTCACGGCGCGAAATAAACCCGAACAGAAACGATTGAAGGGAATAAGACAAAAAAAAGAGAAGGGATCACTCCCCTCTCTTCTTCTAGAACGTATGCAGCGTGACGTCGTTTGGCATCACATTGTTAATCTGCTCTCGTACGTTACGGTCATTTAATTGTGCGCCGAAGATCACGATCGAACCGCTGTCCTCTCGGGAACGTATCAGACGTCCGATTCCTTGCCTTAATCGGAGCAGCATATAGGGCATATCGACTTCGTCGAACGGATTCAGCGCATCCTCCCGCTTCGCATCGAATACCGGATCATGCGGCGGGAACGGCAGATCCCAGATGATGACTTGCGACAACGATGCGCCTGGAATATCGAGCCCTTCCCAAAGCGTCACCGCGCATAGGATGCTATCGGTTTGCTGCTGGAATTGGGCGATCAGATGGCTGATCTCGGCCGAACCTTCGTATAGGAACGAATAATCGGCGCTGCCATGCTCGTCTTTTTGTACCGAAATTTTGAACAGCTCAAGCTGTTCGATCGATGGGAACAAAATCAACGAACCGCCCTTTGCCTCGCCTAACCTGCGCAGCGTTTGTTTTACTTTGCTCTCCGGATCAAGCTCCGTATTGTCTGCCTGTATGAATACTTCCATTTGCTGCGCGTAATCATAGGGCGACGGCACGGTAAAGGATAACGGCGCCTCGATTCCTAAGCTCTGCATCATATAAGCGAAAGATCCGTCCACCGACAGCGTCGCTGACGAGAACACGATCGGCATGTTAAGACCGAACACTTGCTCCTTCAGCACTTCCTTTACCCACTTCGGCATTATGACGAGCGAGATGCCTTCCTTATCCTTCGTTACCCAGCTAATCGGCTGCTCCTGTCTCTTGAACAGCGACAAGGCGAATTGGAGCATTTCGATATGCTCCTCTACGATCTTCAACTGATACTCGTCAATGGTGAACAAGCCGCTTTCGAATACGAGCTCCTCTTCAATCTCGGACATCATATCCTGGAACCGATTCACTTCCTGCAGCAGCTCGGCCTTCCAAATGATCTGTTTGCGATCCGATGCGAGTACGGTGCGGCTATTTTGTTCGATCAAGGAGAACAGATGCTCGCTCTGCGCTAGTGCGTTCTCTATCGCATAGGCTAAAGACTCTCTAATGTCGTCCTGCAGCAGCCTTGTAATGATGCTCTCGAATACATGGTGGTTCAGCTTGTACGTTAGCGCCTTCTGGGCAGCCGTCTCCAGCAAATGTCCTTCGTCGAAGACAACCGAACTATGCGCGGGGAGCAATGGCAGCTGGCCTTCGCGTTTACGCGCTTCGTATGTCCATATATGTTCCATATAGAAGTCATGCGAACATATGATCAGATCCGCCGCTTTCCGATAGTCGTCGCGCGACAGCGTCTGGCCGCAGCGATGCCTTCTATCGCAGACGAGACAATCCTGGAACACGTCCCAGCCGACTTTCCCCCACTGCGGATCGCTAAGCTCCGGGTACTCTTTGCGATTGCCATAGGGGGAGAACGATTGCAGCGTTACCGGTTTATAGACAAACGAAGGCAGCTTGCGGAATATGTCGTCGTACAGCTCGGCGTCGCCGTCGAACTCCGCTCTAGCATCGTCGAGCTTATTGAGGCATAAGTATTGATCCTGCGATTTTGCCATTCTGGCATCGATAGTTAGGCCGAGATGGCGCGAAAGCTTGGCAATATCGCCTTCCGGCTTGAGCAACTGCTCGATAAGCGACTCGTCGGCGCAGGCGATTATCGCCGGTTTTCTCGTATAACGCGCATAACTGAGCGCATATAACAAATAAACAAGCGTTTTGCCCGTGCCTACGCCGGCTTCGGCGAAAATCGTTTTTTTGTCGGCATAGGCTCTCTCCAGCTGAAACGCCATGTAAATTTGCTCATCGCGCACCTCGAAGCCCGCTTCCGGAAGCTTCTCGTAGAATACATCGGCAATCCAATCGCTTGCCTGTTGAATGTAAGACTCTTTAGGGTCGAATTCGAAAGGATAATTATTCACTCGCACATATCTCCAATAGCTGCTTATATAGTTGTTGTTATACCAAATGCCGATCTTCTCACACTCCGCCTAGGGATGGAAGTCGATGCATGTGGACGATATAATATAGTGGTATGCTGATTTTGTTGCAAGGAGGTACGACTTATGAGCGGTTTTGCACGAAAAACGACACGCTTCATGTTCATCGGACTGCTCGTATGCAGCTTTGCCGACGCCGTGTTTACCGACATAGGCCTGCGTCTCCGGCTTATCGAAGAGTTGAACCCGTTCATCAGGTATATCTACGAAACGGACCGCTTCAGTTACTACGGCATTAAGCTGCTGCTGCCTTTGCTGCTGCTTCTTCTCTATCCTCGCTTGAAACCTTATAAAAGGCTTCACGTCTCCATATCGGTTACTTTCGCCATCTATCTAGCCGTTATTCTGTATCATGTCCTCTGGCTATCCATCAGCCTTAGCAGAGGCTTGTTCTAACTATACCATATTCGATTTGGACATGTCGGTGTATAATAGCAGATAGCTGACAGAATGTACAGTTTCTCACCATTATTGATGCTAGGAGCATATACCATTGTCCTCAATACGAGCAAAACTTCATTCAGCCTTACATCGCGCGATTGATCGTTATACCCCATTTCGTATAGCCGTTTATGTACTTAAATGGACCATTATTGCAGGCATTGTCGGTGTGCTTGCCGGTTCGGCCTCTGCCGTATTTCTATATGGATTAGATGTTGTAACGCATTCAAGAATAACGCATGGTTGGTTATTGTGGCTGCTACCGTTTGGAGGCGCCTTGATTAGCTATTTGTACATGAAATACGGCGGCGAGGCGGGCAAAGGCAATAATCTCATTTTGGAACAAATCCATCGAGGCGACGGTGTCGTTCCGCTGCGCATGGCTCCGCTCGTCTTGCTCGGAACTTGGACGACGCATCTGTTCGGCGGCTCCGCCGGCCGGGAAGGTACGGCTGTGCAGATGGGCGGCAGCATGTCCGAATGGGTTGGCAGTTGGTTTCGGCTTAAAGCGCCAGACCGTAAAATCATCTTGATCTGCGGGATCGGCGCCGGCTTCGGTTCAATCTTTGGCACGCCACTTTCGGGTACAATCTTCGGGCTTGAAGTGCTTGCCATCGGATTGCTCAGCTATGAGGCGCTGCTTCCTTGTTTTATCGCAAGCTATGTCGGTCATCTAGCAACGACCGCTTGGGGGGTTACCCATGTCCATTATGCCATGGGCGATGTGCCTGCCGTACAACCGATGGTATTCTTAAAAGTCGTGTTTGCCTCCATTTTGTTTGGATTAATGGCATTAACTTTCATTAAACTTACACATGCCATGAAAGCATGGTTAGGCAAGCTGTTCAAGCATGCGGCTCTTCGAAGCTTCATAGGCGGATTCGCCATTATTGGAATGGTTTATCTCATAGGCTCAAGAACGTATATCGGACTTGGCATTCCGCTTATGCAGCAATCGTTCGAGGAGGCAGCGTCTCCGCTCGATTTTCTATGGAAGACCCTATTTACGGCCGTTACGCTTGGCGCGGGCTTCCAGGGCGGCGAAGTAACGCCATTATTCGTTATCGGCTCAACGCTTGGCAGTACGCTGGCGTCGGTTCTGCACCTTTCCGTTCCCTTCTTGGCTGCCATCGGCTTCGTATCCGTATTCAGCGGAGCCGCCAACACCCCTCTCGCTTGCTTCATTATGGGCATCGAGCTGTTCGGCGGTGAAGGCGCGATTTACCTGTTTATCGGCTGCGTCATCAGCTACCTATGCTCTGGCCGTTCCGGCATCTATTCCGCCCAGCAGCTTGGGGCCGGCAAGCCCAAATGATAATCCATGGCCATTTCCGCTGCATACTCTGTTGATAGGCGAATGACAGAGAGGATGAGCAGTATGTTCATGCAAGGCACTGGACCTTTGCAGATGACGACTCCGGCTTCCATCGAGCAGAAAGCATTATTTTACCGCGGCCGCCCAGTCGGAGTGTCGCTAAGAAACGGTCAAGGCGTATCGGGCATCTTATGCAGCGTTCAAGGCGGGCAAATCTATTTAATCCAATATTTATACGCAACGCAGTTCGCCACCTTCCACTACGGTTACAACGAGATTGCGGACATTTTGCCATATCCGAGCTGCTAATGAACAAGTGGCGGTGCAGGAATCCGTTCCCGCACCGCCACTTGTTCATTTCAAACGCAATTAAGATAAACTTTTATACGTATTGCCGAACCCGATTCAAGTTTAGAAATAGACGATATAAATAATAGCTGCAAGTACGATGCGGTATACGGCAAATGGTACAAGCTTGATCCGGTTAATCAGCTTCAGGAAGAAGCGGATCGAAATCAAGGCGAATACGAATGCTGCGATGAAACCTGCAATAAAGTAAGGCAGGTAGTCGAGCGTGAAGAACTCCCAGTTTTTCGCTAACGACACCAAACTCGCTCCCGCCATGATCGGAACGGCCATAATGAACGTGAAGTCCGCCGCAGCGCGATGGCTTAGTCCAAGCAATACGCCGCCGGAGATCGTCGAGCCGGAGCGCGAGAAGCCCGGCCAGAGCGAGAGGTTATCCGAACCGTTTGCGATAACCGCACTTGCGGCACAGCTCTTCTACGGCTTCCCGCCGCGAGAAGCCGTCATACAGCTTCGTTGCCCGCTCGCTCTCCACGATATCCGAGAAATGGCCCTCGTGAATATTGCCCAAGTTAATGACGCCTTCGCCGTCAAGGCAGCACGGGATGACCGTTCCGTCAATGAGTACGCCCGCTTGGTTGCGCAGCGCATAACAGAACCCTTTCCCATCGTCCTCGGGCGCGTTCAAGTCCGGCCAATCGAATTCGGGATCCTGGTTCAGATAGATCCGTTCCGCGATCTTCACGCCCGTGCCGGGGATGAATTGCTCGTCGATACGGTAATCGAGATCGAACGCTTTCTCGATCATGGCCAGCAGCTCGCGGTTACGCATCTTCTGCAAATTGGTCTCGTTGTCCATATCGAGATTCCAGAGCCGGAACGAAATGATGATGTCGCTGCTCGCTACCGCTTCTTTCACGAAACTTAATATTTCCGCGAGGTAACCTTCCTTATCCGTCGAACCGGGATGGCCGTCGAAGCTATGCAAGGAGAAATTCATCTGACGCAGCGCCGGCTTATTGATGATCTTGGGCTTTGCTTTCTTGATAAGCGTTCCGTTCGTCGTAATATTGACCTTGAAGCCCTTCTCATGGCTAATATCAAGCAGTTCCTCGATCTTCGGATGAAGCAGCGGCTCGCCTTTCACATGGAAATAGATATAGTCGGTATGCGGCTTGATTTGATCGAGCGTCTTCTTGAAATCTTCCACCTGCAAAAAACCTTTCGCGCGCTGCGTGGGAGGGCAGAACGTACACGAAAGGTTACAAATGCTTGTCGTTTCGATATAAAACTTCTTGAACCTCTTCATCACTGTTATGCTCCATTCGTTTATGGCAACGGCCGTGCAATCTAAGGCTGCCGGGGGCCGAATCATGTCTAGTCTATAGCCATTATACAACGTTTGATAGGAGCATGACAAAAGAGGATTATAGAAAAGGCACCTTCTCTCCGATATATGAGGCTATTCCCGGCTCTCGCTTCGTAATGGCTTAATGCCGATCGGTATCGTTTCTTCTTCGGCGGGGATAAACGATGCCTGGAATGAACCTTGATAGCGAAATACCGTTCCTAGCAGCTTATTGCTGACGCATACCGATATTTTATAGCAATCCCGCTCGTCGTCATACCATTCGCATACGTCTGCGCAGCCCGTCAGCAGTCTCGGAAAAACAAACTGCAGCTTCCCTTCGTAGAACCGCTGCTCCCCGGAGCAGATGCGCAGTCCGCCGTTCGGTGCAACCGACAGGTCGAGATCGACGGCGAGATGCTGTTTATTGCCGAGATAATCGACGATCGCTTGGCGGCGCTTGCTGAATACCATCGTCGCATCGAAATGGCGGACGATTCCCGGGAACTCGAACTTGCGAATCCAAGTAATCGTTTCTCTTCCGGAAGAATCGATATACGCGTAGTTCTCAATCGTGAACGGAATGTTATTGCCGCCGTTCGGAAACATAATGTGTCGAAAAGTGCCAAGAAATAACGGCAGCAGCGCCCACTTTGAATACCAGACGCGCTCCATGACGCCATGCCCGATCGATGCAATCCGATCCGAGCTGCTGAACCCGAACCGCTGCTGAATGCGCGGATGAAGCTTGGCGAATTCTGCCCCTAGCGCTTGCTCATAGATGGAAGTCATCGACCATTCCCCCCATTTGGCTTAGTATTCGGAAGTTTCCTGATGCATCTTGATGCATTAGGCAATAGAGCTCGAGTCTTAGATGACGCGAAGCATAATGCAAGCATCGGCACGGCTGCCGTGACCGGATTAAAGGGGGATTGCAATAACTCGGGGTAAACGATGCAAACCGGAACGGTCAACAAGAGCAAAACACACGCTTGCGAAAGAGGTGACCATACGGTTCGATGACATAATGCTGTAATAATGCCGAAAATAATCTCCAGGACACCGATCAATCTGATCATCGGACTCTCATAACCGACGAACATGCCCGTCTGCTGCATAATGGTGAGCTCTCCGCTTGTCTCTGTATAAATAAGTTTCGGGATCAGGCCCATATAGAGCCATAGCAGCAGCAAGACTCCCACGCTCGCATAATGCATTAGCGCTCTGTCGGCAATAACAGATGGCGGTACACGATGTTCCAGCCATATGCGCAGTCTATCGAAGCTCCATGCCGTCGCAAAACCGAACAACGGCCTGAACACGAAGCGGTCGAATAGCTTTCCTATCCAGCCGAAGCGGGTTTTGTAATCATACTGCGTGACGAACTTGACGGTGTTGCCTTCCGGCTTATAGCTCCAATAGCCTCCGCCATGGCGGATAAGCGAAACAGCCTGCTCCGAGGAGAAGGAAAGCGTGGATAGAAGCTCCTCCTTCCTCCCGTTCTCTTTGCTCGTCGTAATGCCCGTCCCTTCAATCTGAAGGCCGAAGCCGATTCGCGTCCGATAAAAGAAATGCTGTTCGGGCTCCCCTTGTTCGCGGGGCAAATATGCTATTTCAGAGAAACGCAGGTCCCATTGCTGATGCAACTCTGGCTGTTGGGTATGTTCCCATACCTCGTCAAGCGGCGCTTCGATATGAAGCTCTACATAGATCGGCTTCGCCTTCACCACATTCACTCCTCATCAACGTTAATCGTTATTCGTCGAGGAATCGTTCACGTAAGGAAGCGTTCGGAAGCAGGCAGCTATCCGATCTTCCAAACCAACGATAGCGATTGCTCGCGATGAAATCGTATACGGCATTCCGGAAAGGCGCGGGTACGATTATGAACGGGTAGAGCAGCGGCCACAAGCCGTTCAACTGACGAAATACTCTTAGCGCCGCACCGGATTTCGTATAATAGCGCCCGCTGCATATGAATACGAACGTATCCAAGTCATGGAGCGGGAGACCGCCTTCTGCAAGCAGTTGTTGTCCGATCTGCGATTGAAGCGACGCGAATTGAAATTTGGCCGCCTTGTCTCGCTTAATGACGAACTTCGTAATGCCGTTGCATAGATGGCAATGTCCGTCAACGAGCATAATCATCGGTTGTTTCCGCTTGTTTGCCCTCATGTCCTTCATCCCTCTCTGGTTGCTCTAATCGTAACGCTGACGCTGTAATTTCGGCAGTCCTAACTTTTGTAGTACGAATGGAGAAGGGGTACTACGATTCGTAGTACCCCTTAATCGTTGCCGCCTTCCGACCGGTCGAACAGACCGCGTTTCTTCACCTTCTCGATCGCTTCCTTGCTGCTTTTGACGCCGAATTTCTTGAGCATTTTGTTCACTTGATTTTTGAGCGTGCTCTCCGCTTTGAATAACTTCTGCTCGATCTGGCTCTGCGTATGTCCGGCCTCTATGAGCTCGTACACTTCTCTCTCGGCCGGTGTCAAGTCCTTGAGCTGCTCTTCGCGCTTCAGCCTGGCGAACTCCTTAAGGAGCGCCTCCATCGGAGCAGGATAGAGATGGGCGTTCCTTATTGCCTGCGGCAGTTCTTTGAACTGCGTTTTCTCCAAATAATGAATCGCTCCGGCCGTAAAAGCTTTCGTCATCGATTGCTCGTCATTTAACGACGTTAACATTATAATTTTAGCCGAGGTTAGCCCATGCAGCTCCATCGCAGTCTGAATGCCGTCGAGCTTGCTGCCAGCCAGTTGTATGTCCATAAGTAGAATATCGATCTGCGTCGTCTGCGCTCCGCGTATCGCCTCATCGGCGTTCGTAGCTGCACCGACGACGAGTATATCCTCTTCACGGTTCAAATACGAAGTGATCGCTTTGATCCAGTCCGGATCGTCCTCCACGACAAACACTTTGATATGATTCATTTCATAGCCTCCCGGCATGCCTGTCGGATGCCTGCGTTTTATTGAATTCGAACAACTTTATGCCGCGGAAAATAAAACGAAACCGTTAGCCCGCCTTTGTCACCGTTAGATAGCTTCACGTTGCCGCCGCTTTTCGCCATTACGTTATAGACGTAAGATAAGCCAAGACCGAAGTTTTTACCTGATTTGCCGCTGCTGTAGAAAGGATCGAATACTCGCGCAAGGTGCTCCTGGGGAATGCCATGCCCGCTGTCTTGAATTGTCAGCACGACTGCGCGTTTTACAGCCTCCAATCGGATGCTTAACTTTCCCTTTTCTTCCGCAGCCATTGCGTCGCATGCATTCGTTAGAATGTTGCTTATCGCTTCGGACAAGTGGATCGGATCGCATACAATGACTGGCTTGACCACATAACTGGTTGCAACTTCCACGTTATATTTCTGAAACAAGCCGACGTGATGGGCGATACATTGATCCATCAGCTTATCGAGCCGGTACGATTGCTCCTGCAGCACGATCGGCTTCATTTGGTTATGAATGCGCGAGACCATGCCCAGCATATGTTCGGTTGCATTTTCGATAATTTGCATATGCTGCTGCGATTGCTCGTTGGCCACGTCGGTGTCGCTATAGATGCTTTTCAAATTTTCGGTGCTTATTGCAATCTTGCCAATCTCGTTTTTGATGGTATGGTTCAGGAGCGCCGTACCCGAGCTGACAGCCTGCATCGTGCTTTGGAGCGGATCCTGCACGAACTTAAGCCTAACGCCGAGCACCCCGTAAAGAAAGGTGCAGAGCAACGCCAGCGCAAATGAATAGATCATAAAAACCGATATATACTGGAAGAAATCGAACGCCGGATAGATCACTTTAGCAACGTAAATAAAGATAAGAACGCCGAGCAAGGGCGGTACGATGATGAGCATCGATATGAACCGATTCCGCTTCATGCGCGCATCCGTCTCTTGCCAGAACGACGTAATAAGCATATAGCAGGACGCTAAATAATAAGGTGCGCTGCATAAGAGCAACACGATGTAAAAAATGCTGCGATTCGGCAAGCTGTATTCGAGAATAGCGATGATCATGGAAGGAATAAGCAGGAACGTCTTCGCATAATTGCGTTTTCTTCTCGTCTGCAGCTTGTCCGCATACAATAAACTGAATATAAGCACGCCATAAGGCGTTATTGTATAGTTCAATAGCTGAACAAGTCTGGCCGCAGCCAGAGCGTCTTGCTCGATAAGCCAATCCGAAGTGCCTCCTATAGACGCAAAAAATAGGAAAAACGATGTCCAGCGACTCGTTTCGCTGTTTCGATTGTTCAGCAATACGATGATCGCAGCCAGCAGCAACGCGGCAAAATAAAATAACATGACGTTGTACCGTCCTTATTCACGAAAGATTACTTACATCCTACCACAGAATGGATGCTCTAGTAAGAAGAAAACCCAGTCCCCTTCGAGAAGGGGCTGGGCTTTCCGGTTTGTATGGTTGATTTAAAAGTCGGATTTAGGCTTTCGCGGCTGCGGCTTCGCTTTGTTCTGCACGGCCGGCAGATGTCTCATGCTTCGCAGCATCGGTCCTTTGCAGATCGGGCATGCTTGTTCGGATTCAGCCGCGAATTCATCGCGTACCCATGCTTTGCAGTCGCTGTTTTTGCATTTCCATATTTTCGTCGGTTTTAGCTTCGGTTTTGGATCATCGCTAGTTGTCACGCTGCTGTGGTCCCCTTTTTCATTTCATTGCTCTTTATACGGTTATATACACGGGTTGTACGCATACCGGCTTCGATACCGTTACGCTTTGTCCAGTAAATGTAAGCTTGCCGCTTGCTTCATCCACTGCGAATGTCGCGATATTGTTTGTGTCGCGGTTTGCAACGAGAAGATATCGTCCGTTTGGCGTCAGTGCAAAATGACGCGGATGCCCGCCCTGAACGGATATATGCTGGATGGTCGTCAACTTGCCCGCTTGTTCATCGACTGCATACACAACGATACTGTCATGTCCGCGATTGGATCCATATACGAATTTGCCATCCTTGCTAATCGCGATTTCAGCGCAAGAATTGTCGCCTTCAAAGCCTTCAGGCAATGTCGAAACCGTCTCGATCGTCGATAACCGACCGGAAGCTGCGTCGAACGCAAACGCAGTAACGGTCGAATCCACCTCGTTAATGACATACGCGAAGCTGCCGCTCGGATGGAAGGTCAGATGACGTGGTCCGGCTCCGGGATGAAGAGAAACTTCCGCCACGCGATTCAGCTTGCCGGCTTGCTTGTCGACCGTGTAAGTGAAGATTTTGTCCAAGCCTAAATCTTGAACGAGCAAATAATTGCCATCCGGGCTATAGAACGAGGAATGCGGATGCGGACGATCTTGGCGCTCAGGATGAACGCTGCTGCCTGAATGCTGCGCAACGTCGAGCTTCTCCCCGATCCTACCATCCTCCTTAATCGCATGAAGGCCAATCATTCCGCCATGATAGCTTGTAACCGTTGCAAAACGTTTGCTTGCATCCAGCTGAATGTGGCATGTCGTTGAATCGACCGTAATCGCGCGGTTAAGCAGCGTAAGCTTTCCCGCTGCTCCGTCGATGGCATACGCCACGGCTTCCCCTACTTTGCGTCCATCTTCCGTCGTCGTCTCCGAAATCGAAAACAGACGGTTGTGCTCTGCATCCACTTGAACGAACGTTGGATTTTTAAGTCCTTCATAATCATTTAATAACATTAATTGTCCGGCTTCTTCATCAAAAGCATACACATAGACTCCGCTCTCTTCAGCCTCCGAATAGGAACCGGCGAAGACGAGCAAGCGCTGTTGCTCTGCACTCATGTATTATTCCCCCCAAACCATTTAACAAGCACGTTCACTATTATAAGATGATTGCCATTGCAAAACAATCTTGACGTCCGTCCATTGTTCGTTATTGATCTTCGCTGCCGGCTTTTATCTGCCGCAATACCCATATTCGCCCCGACCATTCGACAACATCGCCGACCTTGATGCCTGAGGCGAGCTTACTTAGCGGAATCGTGCTTATCTTGCCCTCACAGTTGATTTCAGCGCATTCAAAAAGCAGACGGCGCACTACCGCCGTCCGCTTGATTTGACATTTGCCGTTCTGATCTGGAGTAATCATTCCGTTCGTTGCGAGCGGCCAGCGTCCGGTGCGCAGACGCCATCCGCGCATGATACATCATCATCGCCATCGACTTGAATGAGGGTCGGGTGCTTCTCGTCCCAAGCCTTCTTCAGCGTACTAAGGAATGTCTCCGGCGCCTGAGCACCGGAAACCGCGTATTTACGATCGAATACGTAGTATGGCACGCCTCGTATGCCAAGCGTGCTGCCTTCGTTTTCTTCGCCGCGGACAGCATCGGCATATACGTCAGAAGCGAGCACTTTAGTCGCCGCTTCTGCATCGAGACCGACTTCTGCGGCCAACTGAGCTAGCTTCTCTCGATTGCCGACATTGTCGTTGTCCGTGAAATGGGCTTTAAACAGACGTTCCGAGAGCTCCTTGTCTTTGCCTTGCGATGCCGCGAAATGCATAAGTCGATGCGAGTCGAACGTGTTCGTTTCGACTTGACCGTCGAAGTTGAACGTCAGACCGACCTCTGCGGCTTGTTGCGCGACGTTAACCGTATTCGCTTTCGCCTGTTCGATCGTCATGCCGTATTTTTTCGACAGCATTTCATAAGTACTCTTGCCCGATTCTGCATCCGCCCCCGGATCTAGCTCGAAGCTGCGGTATACGACTTCGATTTTGTCATTATGTTCGAACTTGCTAAGCCCCAATTCAAATCTTCTCTTGCCAATATAACAAAACGGACATACATAATCCGACCATATTTCCACTTTCACTGCAAGCACCTCCGAATAATAATTGTAGGATTACTAACTCAATATCAAAATGAGAGTTACTTTCATTATAACCGATAAAGTGCGATTTGCGAACATCGGCAAGAAGTTCGTAAATAAGTTTACATAATAATTTTTATGTAATGTTCGAAACAAATAAAAAAGCGTCTTGAGATTAAAATTCTCAAAACGCCGCTTTTTTTAAACTGCGAATATATGCCGACCAATCTTAACCGTCTGCTGACGCGACCAGATCCATTTGGAAGTGGCCGTAACCGGGTTGAAGTAATACAACGCGTCTTGCGTCGGATCGTTACCGCGGACAGCTTCTAGCGCTGCTTTGTATGCTGTCGAGTCCGGCTTCAAATTGTATTGCCCATCGTCAACGGCCGTGAATGCGCCAGGCTGTTCGATTACGCCTTGTACCGTATTGGGGAAACTCGAAGAGGCGACGCGGTTCATAACGACCGCCCCTACAGCGATCTGGCCTTTGAAAGGCTCGCCGCGCGATTCCGCATAAATAATGCGGGCAAGCAAATCAAGCTCCTTCTGATTGACAGACACCTTCTTAAGCGTCTCCCACGTTTGTTTGCCGGCAATTCCGTCGACTTCGATGCTGTAATCCTTCTGAAAATTCATCAAAGCGTCGTACGTATTCTCGCCGAAGAACAACGTAACCGAGCTATCGAAATAACCTAACGTTTTCAGTCTGTACTGCAAGTCCGGAACGTCCGGACCCGTACTGCCGTACTTCAACGTTGCAGGAGCAGCCGCATTCGCTTGCGGTGTCGAAATCGATAATGCCAGCATAATTCCGATCAATACAGCCATACTATAATTAATCCATCGTTTATTCATCGTTATAAATATCCTCCTTCATTGCCGAATCGTATACATTCTCAAATGGTCATATCGATCGTCGGTCGTTTGGTTTTTTCGAGTGTAGCATAAGCACTCACTTAAATGTAACCCAAATCTATATATTACATATATTTACTAGTTTTCATTTTTCTCATTTACTGATATAATTTCTTGTCGATTTTGAAGGCTGAACCTTAGAGCCCCAACGGTTTTGGGTTATATGAACAATAAGGCGCTTCATCCTGCTTCGTCGGATGCTGCGCCTTATTTTAATTTCCGGTTCGCGTTGTGACTTTGCTGTGTGATTGCTACAATATAGGAGATTCGGTTCGGTAGATTGCTTTTAATGAATATGTGCAGCCATATTTCAACACTTAACTTAAATATAATTATGTAAACTTAATGAAACTAATTATTTACGACATTAATAATGAGGTGCAAGCGAATGAATATCATTAAGCAAAAAGACCGGCTGGAGCTCGACAAAAAAATACCGACGATGCCCTGGTTCATCGAGAAATTCATTAATTATAAGCTGCCAGACCTCTCCCCCTCCTCTCTGCTTGAATACATACGGGACTACGACACTTTTCTGAGATGGCTGATGGCGGAAGGTTTATCCTCGGCAAGCGATGTCAGACATGTCACGCTGCTCGAGTTGGAACAGTTGCATATGGACAGCATTGACGGCTACCGCATGTTCCTATCTACCTATAAGGAAGAGAGAAACAGCAAAACGACGATCTCCCGCAAGCTCTCCTCTCTTCGCTCCTTGTTTCATTACTTAAGCCAAATTGCCGAGGACGAGCAGTTTTACCCTCTATTGAAACGGAATGTGATGGCCAAAGTATCGATCAAGCGGACGCATAAGCCGAAGGATACGGCGGCCAAGCTGGAAGGCAAGCTGCTGCAAGAGGAGGAAATATCGGAGTTTATGCACTATGTGAAGCAGCAATATGAAACGGATATCGCATCGAATAAACAAGCGCTTTACTCTTATGAGCTGAATAAAACGAGAGATGCATGCATTATTAGCTTTATTCTTCATTCGGGACTTCGCGTATCGGAGCTCGTTAATCTGAATGTCGACGATGTAGACGTAAAGAAGAAGCTGGCTCATGTGTACCGTAAAGGACGCAACGACGACAACTTTAAGACGCCGGTATATTTTCGCCAAGAGGCGGTTGAAGATTTGCAGGCGTATTTGATGCTGCGGGAGACGCGATATAAAGCTCAGAAGCGCGAGAAGGCGTTGTTTTTGGCGATTGCCAATGGCAAGAACGAAGGGGCGAGGATGACGAAGCGTGCCATCCAGGAGATGGTCATTAAGTACGCCAAACGTTTCGGCAAGCCGTACTTATCAGTCCACAAATTGAGGCATTCGTTCGCGACGGACTACTATCTCCGCAACGATATCTACAAGACGCAAGAGCAATTAGGCCACGCCTCGCCGGAAACGACGCAAATCTATGCGCATCTGACCGACAAGACGATGGCCCTTGCCATTGATCGAACGAAAGAGAATGAATGATTGCTGTTTTAAACGAATAACGTAAAATCCGCCTAACTCGTCTGCAAAATAACCGATTCCTGCATCGATAACTGCGTCAATACAAGATTCGCATATAGCCCGCTTTGCTTCATTAGCGCTTCATGCGAGCCTTGCTCGGCGATTCGCCCGTCCTGTACGACGAGAATCAGATCGGCATCCCGAATCGTTGACAGCCGGTGCGCGATAATGAAAGCCGTCCGGCCTGCGAGCAGCGTCTGAAGCGCTTCTTGGATATGCTGCTCCGTCTCGGTATCGACGCTCGAAGTCGCCTCGTCGAGAATGAGAATGCGCGGATCGGACAGCAATACCCGTCCGAACGCCAGCAGTTGGCGCTGGCCGACCGACAGCTTCGATCCGCGTTCCTCCACCTCGGTCGCATAACCGTCAGACAATTGCGCGACGACCCTGTCTAACCGAACGCTCTCCCCCGCTTTGCGAAGCTGCTCGTCTGTCGCTTCCTCATTGCCGTAGCGCATATTTTGTTCCACCGTTCCGGCGAAGATGAACGAATCCTGCAGCACGATCCCCATTTGCTTGCGCAGCGACTCAAGCGTCGCATTTTTCACGTCCATGCCGTCAATTCGAACGCTGCCGTCCGTGGCGTCATAGAATCGCATGAGCAGATTGACGATCGTGCTTTTGCCTGCTCCCGTTGGACCTACAAGCGCCACGCGTTGACCCGGCTTCACCTTGAAGCTTACATCGTGAAGCACATTCGGCTTATTGTCATCGTACCGGAATGAGACATGCTCGAACTCCACGCCTCCATCTATCGGCGGCAGCTCGCGGGCATTGCTGCTGTTTTTCACTTCGGAGTCGGTATCCAGCACCTCGAATATACGTTCCGCCGATGCCATGGCCGAGAGCAATTGACTGTACACCTTCGACAAAGCGCTTAGCGGCCCCCAGAATCTCCATAAATAGTTGATGAAAGCCATAATGAAACCAAGCGACAAAGCTCCGTCGATGACGCGAATTGCGCCGAACCATACGACGATGCAAGTCCCGATCATACCGATCATTTCGACAAGCGGATAGACGGTCGATTCAAGCGTGATGGCGCGCATGAAAGCTTTTTTGTTGCGTGTATTGATCTCATTAAACTTGTCGTTGTTTTTGCTTTGGCGCGAGAACGCCTGAACGACTCGGATCCCTTGAATCGTCTCGTTCAAGTTACCGTTGATCGCGGACATCGTTGATCGGGATCGCGACCATGAGCCTTCGATCTTCGGCCTGACTTTGGCAACGATAACGTACAGAAGCGGCATCATGATGAACGATAACAGGGCAAGCTGCCAATCCATCCAGAACAAAATAATGACGATGCCGAGCAAGTGCGTCACTTCCATCACCATCGTAATCAAGCCGCCGTTAATCAGCTCGCCGATGGCGTTCGTATCATTCGTAATCCGCGACATAATCTTGCCCGCCGGGCGGCCATCGAAGAACCGGAACGACAGACTCTGGAGATGGTTGAACAACTGCTGTCGCAGATCGAATAAGATCCGTTGTCCGGTAAAGTTAATCCATCTCGTATGCATCCAGCTGAACAGCCAGCTGACCAAACGGATGCCTAGCAGCGATATCCCAAGCGCCGTAATGACGGCAAAGTTCTTATCTCCGATGCCTTTATCGATAATATAAGCGAGTATGATCGGCTCGGATAAGCTCAGCAGCATATTGAACAGAACAATGACGACAACCAAACTCATTAGCCTTCGGTACGGGTATAAGTAGCGCAGCATACGCCGCATATATTTCATATTAAACGGCTTTTCCTCGATATCTTCGTCCATATCCCATTCGACTTGACTCATGCAGCACCTCGTTTCTTAGGTAAAATGGTTATTTTTGCATAGCGATCTGCTTCTGTCGGTTGAAGAGCTGGCTGAAGAAGCCTCCCCGATCATTCAATTCCTTATGCGTGCCTTCCTCGGCTATGCGTCCGTTCTCGAGCACGATAATCCGATCCGCATGCTGTATGGAGGACAGCCTCTGTGCGATAATAAACGTCGTCCGCCCTTCCATTACCTCGAGCAGCGCTTCGTGAATCGCCGACTCGGTTGCCGTGTCGACGCTGGCCGTCGCCTCGTCTAGGACGAGGATCGGCGGATCCATTAAGATCGCCCGCGAGAGCGCCACGCGTTGGCGCTGACCGCCGGATAACCCGACGCCTCGTTCGCCGATCCGCGTATTGTAGCCGTCCGGCAAACCGATTATAAAGTCGTGAATTTGTGATTTGCGTGCCGCATTCTCGATCTGCTCTTGCGTTGCATCCGGACTGCCGTATGCAATGTTGTCACGGATGGATGCCGAGAACAGGAATGTTTCCTGCGGCACGATGCTGATGCTTTTGCGTAACCCATCAAGGTCATAATCCTTAACATCTATTCCGTCGATAAGCACCCGGCCGCTGGCAGCGTCGTAGAATCTCGACAGCAGTCCGATCAAGCTGCTCTTGCCTGATCCAGTAGAGCCTAACACGCCGATGACTTCGCCTTTAGCGACGGAGAATGATATCCGGTCCAATATCGGTTTGTCTTTTTCCTGATCCTGGTCGTCGAAATAAAACGATACGTTATCGAATACGACATTGCCGCTCATCCCATCTGTATCTACGCCGTTAGTTGGCGATGCAATATCGACCTTTGTATCGAGCACTTCAAACACGCGCGGCGCGGCTTTCATTGCCTGCTGCATAATGTTGATCTGCCAGCCGAGCATGTTAAGTGGCCATATAATGCCCCATGTGTACCATTGGAACGCCATGAACGTACCCAGCGTCATCTCATCGCGAACGACGAATATGGCGCCGATCCATATCATAAGCACGAACGTAAGTCCGCCGTAGAAGCCCATCTGCGGGAAGGCACGAGCCTCAAGCTTGGCGCGCTCCATATTCGTCTCGAAGTTCTGTTCATTCCGCTCGGCGAACTTACGTTCCTCGACCTTCTCGGTCGCGAACGACTTCACTACCCGTATGCCTGAAATATTTTCCTGCAGCGTCGTCGTTAACCGCCCCATCTGCTCACGAATATTCGTCCAAGCCGGGCCTACTTTATGATTGAATCTCCATAAGACGAACAAAATAAGCGGGATCGTAACAAGACTGATAAGCGTAACCTTCCATTGCATCGTCATCATGAAGATGACCGTTCCCACAAATGTCAGCAAACCCGTGAACAGATTCATCGCTCCGAAGCCGACGAAGTTTTTGACCGAATCGATATCCCCCGTCATGCGGGACATTAATTGCCCCGTCTGCGCGCGGTCGTAATAAGAGAACGATAACCGCTGCAAGTGAGCATACAGCTCCTTGCGTAATTGGAACACGACATTTTGCCCGACAAGCTCCTGCGAATAGCCCTGGACGAACATCGCTCCGCTCTTGATGGCTTGCACGCCGATGAGCGAGAGCGTCAGCCAGAAGACGACGGTCATATTTTCCTTGTCGATGCCCTTATCGAATATTTCCCTAAGGATCCAAGGCGCGACCAAATCGATTAGCGTCGCTAACACCATAATGGAGATGGCCGTAACGACCCACTTGGCGCTCGGTCTTACATAGACCATAATTCTCATCATCGTCTTCATTTCGTTAACCCCTTCCCGCTATTTATGAAACAAAAAAGACCGCAAGCCGTTGATAGGCTCGCGGTCTTCGTATTAACGGCTGGCAGCATAGCGATCTCGCTATACGGTCGCCGCTCTGCGAAGGCAGGCCGGTCGGCATGTTTGAACCATTAGTCGGAACGGATTCGCCAAAGCGTTGAAACGGCCTTGCGCGCCAACAGTCCAATTAAACATACGATGACCCCCTTCTCCTTGATTTACGGTAGTATTGTTTTCTAACCCATCCAAATCTTAACACCTTGGCAAACCGATGCGCAAGAGGTTTAAGCAAAAAAATACGCCTCGACGGCCGCCTATCCGTATATGGGTAGCGCCGCCCTAGCGTATGTTCGGTCCATTATGGTTCGTTCGACATCTCCAGATCCTCTGACGATATGCCTTCCTCTACCGCAAACTCGAAATCCTCTATATCATAGACCTGTACCGGAACGGCGGCTTCGATCAGCCGGTCTTGAAATTCGAATTGATCGGATAAGAGCGGAATGCCGAGCTTCATGCCTGTAAGCAACAGCTCGGTTTCAATCGGATCGAACGTCTCTCCATAGTGCGCATTGTCTACGCCATGCACAACCGTAAACTGAATCATATCGTTCAGAAGCAACGGAGAGCTCTCGCGCCATGGCACCTGCATTGCCTTCTCGATCTTCTTGCGGTTAAGCGGATCCTCGAAGAAAGCGATCAGCTCGTTGATCTTCGCTTTAACGTGTCCGTCATCATCCGGATCGTCCATCACCGGATCGACTCCGTCTCTCATCTCGTATAATTCGGCAATCGATGAATAGGGAACGACATAATCTATAGGCCGGCTCGGTACGAGAAGATGCCCATACGTTGCTACTAATACTGCTTCTATCACAAAACGCCGCTGCATGCTGGCTCCTCCTCACGTAAGAACGGTTACACATTATTATACAATATTCCATTGCCTGTACAAGAGAGTCAAACGCCAAATTTGCATAAACCAGCTTTCCCAAAGTAAAATGGTCGATAGACAACAAGTGATGATGGCAGGTTTCACAGGAGGGGAATTACATATGATGCAGAAGGAAGAAGCTATTATTATCGGGGCAGGACCTTGCGGGCTCGCAGCGGCAATCGAGCTGCAGCGAATCGGCATGTCCCCGCTTATTATCGAGAAGCGGAATATCGTTCATTCTATTTCGCAATACCCGACATATATGCATTTTTTTAGCTCGCCTGAGATGCTCGAGATCGGCGGCATTCCGTTCACGACTGCAAGCGAAAAGCCTTCGAGGCTTGAGGCGCTGCATTATTACCGCACTGCGGCGCAGCGGCATCAGGTTCGCGTTCAAGCCTACGAGAAAATCACTAGCGTTGAACGCGAATCGGACGGGTTCGTGCTGAAGGGCGAAAATCGGTTCGGCGAGCCTCGCACCTATAGGTCCCGTTACGTCATTATCGCGACAGGTTACTTCGACCATCCGAACGTGCTCGGCATTCCCGGCGAAGAACTCGATAAGGTCACCCATTTCTTCCGCGAATCGCATCCTTATGTCGGCATGCAGGTAGCAATCATTGGCGGCAGCAACTCGGCGATCGATGCCGCACTGGAGCTCGAGCGTGTCGGCGCGAAAGTGACAGTCGTCTATCGCGGCGCAACCTATTCCTCCAGCATCAAGCCTTGGGTAAGGCCTGGCTTCGAGAGTAAAGTTGCCAAAGGACTTATTCAAATGCGATTTAGCTCCATGGTCACGAACATAGGCAACAACGACATTGCGATACAAGGTGCGGAAGGCGCCGAGGTCGTTCCGAACGATTTTGTGCTGGCGCTCACCGGCTTCCACCCCGACCGCAACTTCTTGACGCAGACAGGCGTTACGATGGAGGCGGAAGGTTATCCGACCTTTAATGAAGAAACAATGGAGACGAATGTGCCCGGCATTTATCTAGCTGGCGTTGTAGCGTCCAAGCATGAGGCGAATGAAATATTTATCGAATCCGGCCGATACCACGGCAACAAAATCGCTGACCATATAAAAAACAAAAAGAAATAACGGCTCTGCGCCGTTATTTCTTTTTTTACGTTGAAAAGGTTTAGACTATTTCAAGTCGAGCTTCCGCTTAAGATCGGCTACCGTATCGTCGCTCGGCGATTTGTCACCGTAACGAACGGCTTCATAAGCTTCGATGAGCGACGTCATCTGTTCCGATGCGATAACGTTTTGTTTTTTCTTCGTCATATCGGCAGCCGTCTCGCGAGGGGTTAAGCTTGGAACAACCGAATAACCGAGCCTCATTCCGCCATGCAGCAGCCTCGTGTACAAATAACGAATGCGTTCGCCATTCGACAACATATCGTTCCAGCCAAGTTCTTTATCCTTGCCTCGCGGCCTCAACCGCTGCAACGAGCCGTTCAACTGGTCTTTCAGCTTCGTATACGACATCAAGCTTTCGACTTCGTCCGTATAATCTGCTTCGTCGCTTTGCCGTTCGGCGCTTCGCTCCATTATTTTCGAGATGAATGATTGGACGAGCCGGTACAGCTTCTTTCCTAAGAAGTAGAGCAGTACGCAGACGACGGCAATAACGAGAATCGTGGCCGCTATTTTCAAGATTTGCTCCAAAATAACGACCCAGTCGGCCGTCGGCTTGGACTCGGTTTGCGGCAAAACGGGCGGCGGCGCTTCACTTGTAGGCTCGGTTTGAATCTCATTCTCCCGAGGTCGATTCATCCACGCCATGATAGTATCGATGATTTGTCGGATGAAGCGTTCGACCGCGTGCTGAATTTGCCTGAACATCGCTAATACGGCTATCAATACGAGCAGAATTGCAATCCATAGCCGGTTCTGGCGCTTGAAGGCAAGCGTTGTCTTCGATCTTCCCGTATCTGCCGTCTCCGCGCCTAGATGTCTCTCGTTCGCTATGAAGAAGAACAGAATAACGGAAACAATCCCGCACCCGATTAACAAGCCGTTATAAGCAGACAGCTCTTTCAATAAGAAAAGCTTAAGCGGCTGTACGGCTACATACACGCATACGGCGATTAACAGCTGGGAATTCGAGAATGAGATTAGCCAGCCGCGCATGATCGATGCCATGCCTCTATAAGCATAAACAGTCCCGATAAAGGAGCAAATGACGATAGGCAGCGGGCTTAGCTTATTTTCAAAAAGCACTAAACTTAACATGGTTAACAATGTTCCAATACATGCTGCGAGCAGCAATCTGAATACTCTTCTCTTGATTGTCCTTGCCGTAACAATCGCCGATCCCGCCCAGTAGCACAAACCGACCGATGCGATCCACGGCCAGACGGTTTCGTCCGAGAGGGTATAGACGGCTGCAGTCAGAACGAGCGGTAAGAAGAACAACAGCTCAACGAAGCCTTTGAATAAGGAAGCAAGGGAGCCAGTGCGCATAACCGGATTCATTAAGCGATCACCTCTTCCGCTTGCTTGATTCCGGCATGTTCGGAGCAAGTATGTTCTGTACCGCTCGTGTCATACGGTTCTGTTAATTGCCATACCGCGACGGCGTTGCCATTATAACGCAGATGTTCCGCCGCCTGCTCCAGCGACTCGTTCCAATAGGCGGATATGATCAGAATATCGAGATCGCGTACGCCCCGTTCCGCCTCGTTCTCCAGAAAACGATCGAATAGCTCCGTTCGTTCGATCTCCAGCTTGGCCATATTTTCGAAAATCGCCATTAGCTGTTCATGACCGCCCCGCGGCTCCAGGCGAACGCTTTCCCTTTCCCCGATTAACGGCATATTCGCCGCGAAGCCAACCTCGCTTCCCTCCGAAATGACCGCTTCGGCAGCACCGGCCGCCCATTCGATTCCCCGCTCGATGAGCGCTTCGTTCGTGACCGCACGCCACATGCCCTCCGCGTCGTCCACGTTCAAATAAATCATCAGACGGCGGTCTGCGGTGAAATCGAGCTGATGCGCTTGCAGCTTCCCCGTCCTCGCCGTCGCTTTCCAATTGACCTGCTTGAAGTTGTCGCCGGGTTGATAGTCCCTGACGCCTGCATTGACGAATGGATCGCTGACGATCCAGCGCTTGACCGAATGCTCGCCATGCCAGCTATGATAGGGCAATTCATGAACGGGAACCTGCGCCGGCTTCGGGTAGACGATCAGCTCTCCAGAAAGTGGAATCTGTCGCGACTCATTCATGAGCCCGAGCAGATCCCCGCCGGTAAGCGTTACGGTCTGCAGACGATACCAGCCTCTTCTCGTGCATGTGAAACGGTGCTTTCGCGTCACCTTTGTATAAGGCTTGAAGCTGAAGAAGCTTTTGTGATTCTGGGACAGCCGACCGCTGCTGACGGCGAAGTTGTCGACATGTTGGAATCGTAGGAAAGCGGACAACTGCGACTCTACTCGAAGCCATGGTACAGGCAGCCACTTGCTATTGGAGATCTGCTCGATGAGTTCGACCTGCTCGCCGCGATAACTTGTCTTCTTCTGGAAATGCCGTTCATAGCTTACATGCTTAAGCGCATAACGGCGAAATATTCGGCTTTGTATAAATAGAATGAAAACAGCGGCAACGATGAACCAAAATAATAGCATCGCCTGCCGCCTACTTAACGGCTAAGCCGGCTTCCGCCGGCACGGGAGTCTGGCGAATAATGTCGTCGATGATTGCCTCCGCATGGTTATGGCCGCGCTGCAAACCGCGCAGGGCGAGACGATGCGCGAGCACGGGCTTCGCCATTGCCTTCAAATCGTCCGGCGTCACGAAATCGCGGCCGCGAAGAATCGCATGAACCTGCGAAGCGCGCAAGAGCGCTTGGCTGCCGCGGGGACTGACGCCGATCGCGACCTCTTCTCTCGATCTCGTCTGCTCGACAAGACGAAGCAAATAGCCGAGCACGTCATCCGAAATGGTTACGGCAGCATATGTCATCTGCGCCTCCTCGATAGCGGCCTGCGTAACGACCGGCTCCAGCGTCTGAAGCGGATCATTGTCCTTGAACCGCTTAAGCAATCGAATGCCTTCCTCCGTTGTCGGATAACCCATCTTAATTTTGAACAAGAATCGGTCGAGCTGCGCTTCCGGCAACGGGAACGTGCCATGATGCTCGACAGGATTCTGCGTCGCGATAACCATGAACGGACGCTCCAGCCATTTCGTTTCTCCATCGATACTAATTTGGCGCTCCTCCATACATTCCAGAAGGCTGGACTGGGTACGCGGCGTTGCACGGTTAATCTCATCGGCCAACAGCAAATTCGTGAATAGCGGACCCGGGCGGAACTCGAATTCGCTTTGCTTCTGATTATAGAAATGAATGCCGCTAAGGTCCGATGGCAATAAGTCCGGCGTAAATTGAATCCGCTTGAACTGCAGCGACAGCGATTTCGCGAGCGACTTGGCCAGCAGCGTCTTCCCCGTTCCCGGCACATCTTCAAGCAGCACATGTCCCGATGTGATGAGTCCGATCAGCAGCAGATCGATGACCTCTTCTTTTCCGATAATAACGCGGCCGATATTGCTTCTTACCGTTTCGGCTAATTGCTTAACAGATTCGAATGACATGTACGCAGCTCCTTCTTATTGGCTGGCCTGGCTGGATAGTTTATGTTGCAGCTCTTGCAGCTCGCTCCAGCGGATCATCTTGATTCCTTCGGTCTCTATCGTACGCAATATATCCGGATCGCGGAAAATGTCCATCTCCATGCCGCGCTTCTCGGGATGAAAATGATACGCGCGCAGCTCTTCTGTAACGACAGACGGATGAATAATAATCTCGCTTACGCCGGGGCGAAGCCCTCTGAGCAAGCCTGTCATGTTCTCTTTGAAGCTGTCATACGTCTCCCCGTCCTGCAAGCGGAATGGCAAACCGAGCAAATAATCGAGCACGACAACGCCCTTGGAAGCGGCATAATCGGCGAGCTGCTTCGCTTGCTCCGCCAACTCGGGAGGCGCAACCTGGCCGTCCTCCTGCAGCAGGTAGCGAGGCAAGCGGAACGGCAGGCCGTATGAAGCGCATACATCGAACACGATCGGCAAAAAGTTGCGTCCTGTCGTTAGTCCGTATAGGCTGCCCATATGATTGTCGGCATGCGTAGGTTTGACGCCAAGCTGCAGCGCCATCTCGACCTGTGCGATCAATTCAGCCCTTACTTGCTCCTCATCGGCTTGTTGCTCGAACGTCATGCAGTCCGGCGGAAAATATCCTTCATTCGTGACGAGCGAAGAGCTGTCGCCTTTGCGGTTCACAGGTCCCCACCGGTAAGCGTCCCACTCGCTTGTGAACGTAAAATGAATGCCTACGTTAAGCTCTGGATGAGATGCGCTCCATAGCGCTGCTTCGCGCGCCCAAGCGCATGGCAGCATGAGCGTGGCCGAACTGATTGCGCCTTCCTCCAGCAGCTGCTGAATACCGACGTTGACGGAGTGGCAGGAACCAAAGTCATCCCCATTCACAATAAGAAGCCGATCCTCTTCGTTATATCCGAGTGCCCTTGCCAAGTTCAAGTTTACATTCATGCTCATGCAAAGTTTCATCCTCTCCGCTTAAAAAATAAACGCTTATGCTCGAAGCTGGCGAAGCAGCCCATCCGCATGCCTCTCCACCCATTCACAGCCGTAAACGGATTGATCGATGATCCCGCATAGCACTTCGTCCGCATCCAGCCCATCTTTGAACCTAATGGCGAAGTGAAGCGCGACGTCAAGCAGCCTTAGCTTCATCATCGCAGGCAGCAGCTCCATCTCGCGATCCGACAGTCTGATGACCTCGGAATAACCGGCGAACAGCAGCTTGATCCGGTCAAGTAAATCTCCCCGGTCTGGCCTGATCATGTCGACAGCCGTAACCGCGAGCTCCATAGCCCGTACGTCTACGGTGCAGAATTCGAAGTCCAGCACGCCCGACATCGCCCCATCCCGAACAAGCGTATTGTTGAATACGAGATCGCCATGAATCCACTGCTTTGGAAGCTCGGCGATCCGGATGCTTAGCGGCTTCAGATACCTCCGCTCATTCATTAACCTCGTCATTGACTCACGCCTAGCAAGCAGTTCATTAGATCGCTCGCTCAGATTTATGAAGCTCTCCTCGTCCATTGCCGCATACGTTTCTTCTAACTCATAATAAGGGCTATAAAGCGGCTGTCTAGAAGGACGCGCATCGCTTAACGCTGCCGATAACTCGCCTGCCGCGCGTCCAAGCAAGTACACATGCCGTTCGGTAGCCGCATCCGTCCGTTCACCCTCTATGTAACGGAATAATGAAGCGATCGTGCCGTCTTCAATACGTGTAAGGGTAGTCCCATTCCCGTTATGAATCGGCAGCGGCACTTGAAAAGGCAGCGCTTTCGTCTGAAGCCAATCGAGAATCTCATGTTCCAGCGCGACAATGCCGCTATCCTTATGATTGTTGTATATTCGCATGACGAATCGTTCGTTGCCCGCCGTTACCATCCGGGTCGTATTGTTCATGCCGCTTTCCTTATGCTCGATGCGCCATTCGTCCTTGAATGAATATTGCTCCAAAAATGATGCAAAATCTATGCTGTCCATAGGCACCATGGATCCTCCTTAAAGCTAAACACGCAGCAGCGTCTTATTAAGCTTCTTGTTGTTCTAGCCGGCGCAGCCGATTGCCAAGCTGTTCTTGCCAGCTTACGGAGAGCTCTTCCACCGCCAGCAGTTCGCGCAAGCCCGCTACGTCCTCTTTATCGATATACATGAGACGGTTCGCCTCGGCAATCGATATGGCCGCCGGATGGCGCTGCACGATCACAAGCTCCGAACCGGACTGCAGCACACCTTCCTTCATTACGCGAAAATAAAATCCCGTATACCCTGTAAGCTGGACGTCCTGCGGCAGCTCCTGCAAGTCATGGCGCAGCCCAAGCTTGTAGCATGGCTGTCTCGGCTGACTTACTTGTACGACAACATCGCCGATCTGCACGATATCGCCAATGCACAAGTCATGCTCCGTCCATTCGGATACCGTCAAATTTTCTCCGAATGCGCCAGCTTCGAATGTACGGTCGTATTTATTCGACCAATACGGCAAATTCCGTTCGAAATAAGCGCAAATAGCTTTGTCGCGCCCGCCGTGATGAACGGTGTCTCCCTGACCGTCCCCCTCCAAGCCGGTAAACGACAAAGCGTGCGGTTGCTCCGATGCGCGCTTCACAATGCCTGATACAACTTCCTTCGAGCCATGAGCCATCGAGACCGGCATGCCGACATTTAGCGATACGACCCTCGGCAACGATACTACGGTATCAATTGACATGATCTTTCCCTCCCACAAGCTGATTGCTATAGTCCCTATTATAATCGGGGAAGGGAGAAGATGGCAAAGATAACATCATTCTTTTATTTCACGCCATTAATAATAAATGGCATTTATATTGTCGAATATAGGCGAATCTGCTGTCGGAACGAGATGTCGAATGAATTGGCTTTCTGTTGCTTCATGCGCTTCCCCGGGAAATTTCCCAAAGTTAGCCTCCATTATTTCCTCGATATTCGTTCGATTGTTTCCTTCAATTGCCTTATTGAAGAGGAAACTTCTTCTCCATCCGCAAAAGTTCTTTGCGAGTGCGCTTGGAGCGGGATTGCACGCTAACGAGACGTCTCTTCTCGTATCTGAAGTCCATCGTCGTCGCTGCCAACAAGACGAGTGCGGCCCCAATTGCGCCCCAGCGATGGAGATAACCCGCTGCGAGAGCCGCCGATACGACGAGCCATATGACCGCAATCCAGCTGACCGCCCTGCTCCATCTTCCAAGATGCCATGGCGCGCGCTGCTCCGAATGAAGCCGATTGTCCTGCTGCAGCTTCATGGCTATTGGAATCGCGTAGGAAGTATGTACGCATATAACGCTGAAGGAGACGAGAAGCATAATGTAGCCCGATGCTGTTATGGCTTGGGCCGCTGCAAGTATGGCAATAGCAAGAACGGCGCTGAGCCATACCGTGCTCGAAGGCGATTGATGCCGTTCAGACACCTTCGTCCACCATTTGCTTAACGGAAGCGCCTCGTCCCGCGCCAAGCTAAGCAGTGCTCTCGAGCAGACCGTTAACGTCTGCAGACCGCTCACCCACAGCGACAAGAGTACAATGGCACCTATAAGCCAAGCGCCGCCCCAGCCGGCAAGCGCACTGTTAATGAACAGACCCGCTCCTGCATTTCCTTCAGCCGTATACGTAAGAGTAAGCGTCATGAAAGCAAGTACGGCAAATCCGACGATATACGTATAAGCAGTGGATAAATAAATAGCCCACGGCACTCGCACGCGCGGTTCAATCGTCTCTTCCGCACCTTGGCTTGCCGCGTCCATTCCGATAAACAGCTTTTGCAGCAGCAAGGTACCGCCGATGAACGCACTGGCGTTAACCGTTCCGCTTAGCTGCGCATTTTGGAATTGGAACAATACGATCGGCGAGTAGCTGCCTGGCCAGAACAGCCAGACCAAACCGCCCACTATTAAAGCGCCAGTTATTAATTGAAGCCATACACCGCCTGCCAGTACATATTTGAGCACCGGCGTACCCCAGTGATTGACAGCAGCTTGCGCGACTGTAAGCACGACGACAGTCGTCCAGAACGTAACGAGCGAGGGATCGTAATGTAATCTAGCCGATAGGAAGGCATCGAGAAGTCCGGCACAAGCCGCATTCATTAGCGTTAACGTCGCAAGCTGACCAGCCGCGTGGAAGGCGCCTGTCCGCCAGCCCCATTTGCGGCCGCCCATGGCCGTTGCCCAGTGGTAGACTCCTCCGGCTGTAGGCACGGCCGATGACAGCTCCGCCAAAGAGGCGCTTACCATAAGCGCCAATAAAGCCAGTATCGGAAAGCCGAAGCCGATAACCGAAGGTCCTCCTTCTTTTAACGCCGGTCCGTATAAAAATGCTGCTCCGCCGATTAACGCCATTACGTTAAAAGACAAACCGAAGATGGACATACCGCCCAGATGCCTGCGAAGCTGCTGTGCGATGCCGAAACGATGCAATTCATGCTTATCCTGCAGCATTTGGGTCGAAGCCCCATAGCCGATCATGCTTTGATAACCCGAATTTTTCACGCTTGCTTGCGCTTTAAATGCCCCTGCTATGATTACGGCGAATACCGCCGCGGCCAGCATCATTCCGATTAATGCGGCAACCAAAACGACCACCCCCTTCTTTAAATGTATGAAACCTTGTCCTCGGACATGCTCCAACGGGACAAGCATTTGTTTTGCTGCTGACACGGCAAAGCAAACAGCCACACCTGTATGGATGCGGCTGCGCAAAGTTTCGCTAATTTTGATTAATCATTTGGTGTCATTTGCCCGAGCGGGCCTTCTTCATTGATAATGTCCTGAATATCGTACAACGATATCGGAAAATAAGGAAAGCCGAACACATACGGCGTCAATTCATAAATCTGGAAGTAGATAACGAGTGCCCGATCCGCAATATAGTAGTCTTGGTCGGGCCGGATCGTCTTGAACGGTTCGATCGGAGCAATATCCCGCTCTTTGATCTGTACGGCGATCATCTCGTTTAAGCGCGACACGTAGTCGCTGCCGGGCTTGAACAATTGAGCGAGCGTATATCGCTCCCCTGTCGATTGCTTGAACGTCAGCGAATCCTGAAGCGTCAGGCCATGTGCTCCGCCTGTATAGGCGTAGTTAAATAACGATAAGCTCAGTACGTCTTTCTCGTTCGTCTTCTGCTCATAGTAGCCGATCATCTCGGCGTTTGGCTCCTGGAGCGAGCCTTGGCTGTCCACTAGCTTTTGAGCGGATTCCTTGATCGCATCATTGATTCGTTTGTCAGCCGCCGAGCTGACGCCTCCGGATATATGCGGTACCGCAAGGTCTGCTTTGTGAAAATGAGCCTTGGCGGTTTGCACGACAACGGGTGATTGGAATGCCATGCCTGTGAACACCTTCCTATTCGGTAAGATGCTCCATTGTATGCAGGTCTAGGCTCATCTCATACCAGACGATTCCCCCATGTTTGGAAGCCGATTGACCGTGTAGGACGAAGCCTTGCTGTTCATAAAAGCCGATCAAATGAGATTCGCACATTAAGGAGACAGACTTCAGATAAGCGCTGCGGCACTGCCCGATCAGCTTCCGCAGAAGCATGCCTCCAATGCCGCGCCTGCGATTGTTCGCATCCACCGCAACGGTTAGCACGCAGAAGCTATGGCCTTCAGGGTCGTCGCCATGCTCGCCTTTAAGCTCGTCGCCGCATTCCTCTTGGGAGGTACGAACGCCGTTAACGATGCCAACAAGTCTGCCGTCGGCCCATGCAGACCAGAAGTATTCGGGATACAAGCGTATCCGATGTCGAAATCCTTCAAGCGTTGCGGCCGCTTCCGGCGTATAACAGCTCAGCTCCAGCGCAATGGCTTCGGGCAGCTCCTCCGGGGCAATTGTCCGCAATTCTATTCCGATCACAGCAACTGCTTCTCTCTTTCAGTCAGCCTGCGACCCTTCACGTCAAGCACAAGCTTCCCGGCATTCAGACCGATAATGCGGTCCGCGAACCGTTCCGCCCAATCGCCTTGACTAAGAACGGCAATGACGATTACCCCCTGATCGCGGCAAAGCGCTTTCAAATCAGATAAAACCTGATCTGCCGTATGAGGATCAAGTCCGGTTACCGGCTCATCCGCCGCAATCACTTTCGCGCCATGGACAAGCGCTCTTGCGACAGCCATCCGCTGGCGCTCGCCGCCGCTTAGCGTACTCGCCTTCTGATGCGCCTTGTCGATCAAGCCGCGCTTCTCGATCATATCCATCGCACCCATGTAATCGTCGTTGCGAACCATGCCCGTCCACCGCCGCCAAGCAGGCGTTTGCGATACCGAGCCAATGATGACGTTCTTAAGGCCTGTCTTCGTCGGGAACAAGAACGGCTTCTCTTCAAGGTAGGCAACCTGCTGGCGCACTTTACGTTTCGCCATGATGCCTTGCTTGAACACTTCGGCTCCGTCGAAATAATACGAGCCTTCCGTCCAACTTTCTTGTAGCGACAAGCATTTGAGCAGCATGGACTTGCCGCTGCCGCTGCTTCCTTTGATCGCTATAAAATCACCGGGCTGCGCCTCGAAGCTTACTTGGTCAAGCACCTTAGGTCCGCCTGGAATTTGTTTCGTCAAACGCTGAATTCTTAACATTTCTCGCGCTCCTTCTGCTTGCCTCAATCGTATCTATAAATCTAGTTTACGGGAAACAAAAAATAGTTTCCATACGAACAAATGTTTGGTATAATGAAAATAAGAACAAACGTTCTATCTTGCGTGTAAATGTTAAATCATTTAAGGAGGATCGATCATCATGAAAAAACAATGCGAAAATTACCGTTATGTAGAGAAAGGACGCCCCTATCGCGACCTAACCTTTAAGTTCTACGCGGACGGACGGCTCGTCATTATCGACAATAACGCAGAGGAGGTGATCGCTCCGAGAGACTTGAAGGGCGACAGCCTGGATTTCTATGTACGCAGACGGATCGCTTTCATTAAGAATCAGCTAACTGCCTCGCAGCTCAAATACGCTTAATCGCACCCATACGTTACGCGGCTGGAGAGGCACGCTTGCCCTCTCCTTCTCGCGAGTCATTACAATCTTTACTAAGGCAACTGCTTATTAATACCGTTCATGCTCGGCGGTCTCTTGGCGAACTTCTCCGATTTCAATGTTACCGTTTGTTCACGGAAGCTGGAATGATTTTGCTGGTTCTCAGTCTTGTTGCTTTTGTTGAATGGCATGCTTATCACCTCCAGTATCATTATGTGAATTTTGTTTAATATGTATGTGAATCGAACTGTGCAAGCGTAAACGGCCGTTACATTGACTCTGCGTCTTCGTTGCGGTAGATTGGTCATACAGCAGCCAATCGCCCTACAAAGGAGTCGCTCTCTATGAAGCAGCAAATTATGTTCGACCTGGACGATACGCTTATTCACTGCAACAAGTACTTTTACTTGGTCGTCGATCAGTTCGTCGATGCGATGACAACCTGGTTTCAAGGCTACAACGACATAACAGCCGATGCTATTCGAGACAAGCAGACCGAGATCGATATTGCCGGCGTCGCGGTGTTCGGTTTCAAGAGCGAGCATTTCCCGCAATCGTTCGTTGACACTTATGCCCATTTCTCTACCGTAACAGGGCGGAAACGTTCGAAGACGGAAGAAGACTTGCTGTGGAAGCTCGGGCTAAGCGTGTACGAGCATGACAATGAGCCTTACCCGAACATGGAGCAAACGCTATATGAACTGGCTAATACCGGTCATGAGCTTCATCTGTATACAGGGGGCGAGATCCTCATCCAGCGCCGTAAGATTGAGAAGCTTCAATTGGAGCGTTATTTCGATTCGCGCATCTACATACGCCGATTGAAGAATAGCGAAGCATTGGAGAACATATTGGCTGAAGGTCCCTTCGATCGCAGCCGGACGTGGATGATTGGCAATTCAATTCGCACGGACGTTGTGCCGGCTCTTACGGCAGGCATACATGCGATCCATATGAAAGCCAAGTCTGAATGGCAGTATAACATCATCAATATAGAGGTTGAGCCGAAGGGCGCGTTCTTTACGCTCGATCAGCTTAAAGACGTGCCGGATACGATTCACCGCTATATTGGACGCTAGCATCCCGAATACGAAGAGGCCGTGCGGTTAGGAAGCATTCCTCCTGACCAACGGCCTCTATTGCTTTATTCGATCGCAAGCTCTCCGGTCGTTTCGTTTCTCAATACGATTCGGCCTTCCGTCTGCGTGCCATCCTGAAGCGTCACCTTCAGCTTCGCCGTTTTGCCTTTCTCGATCAGCGACTTGACTTGCCCGTCGGTCAAACTTCGACCATAGCTTTCCTTCCAGATAACGAACTTGCATCCTTCCTTATAATGCGAGCACCCATAACCCTTCCGCCCCATAAAAATCGAACCGCCGCATCCAGCACTCGGACAGACACCGATAATAGACGGCTGTGCAGCCGCAGGGGCAGCTTGAACGGCGACACCGCCTGTTGGTGCAGATGCTGACTTTGCACCCGTTGAACGAGCGCGTGAGCCGCCTGAAGGGGAAGCGGTACGTTCCCCTGCCGCAGCTTTGCCTTTGCCTCTTGTCGATTTACCTTGCGCAGGCGCTTCGCTCTCAAACAAATTTTTGCTCGCTCTCGACTGTATGCGCACTTTATCGACAATCATCGTCGCGAATTTCTTCACATTGTCCATGAATTGTTGATCTGAAGCCGACCCTCTTGCGATTTCATTCAAACGTCGCTCCCACATCCCGGTCATTTCCGGCGAAGTAAGCAGCTCTATTCCGGCACCGCGTATTAATTCAATGGCCGAACGACCTTTTTGCGTAATAAGTATTTTTTTGCCTTGCATTTCGACATAACCGACGTTTTTCAGACGTTCTATCGTAGCAGCGCGGGTGGCTGGAGTGCCAAGACCTGAATCCTTCATCGCTTCTCGCACATCATCGTCTTCGATCTGCTTGCCCGCGCTCTCCATCGCTTTCAGAAGCGTACCCTCCGTATAATGCTTCGGAGGCTGCGTATCCTTTTCCTTGACGATAGCGTCCGCGCAAGTAACCCCTTCGCTTGCCAAGATCGAGAACGGCTCGCTGACCTCGATTTCCTCTTCCTCGGCCGAGTCTTCCTTCTCTTTGCCCTTGGTCGCCTTAGGCTTGTCCTTCTTTTGATCGGCATAAATCACTTTCCAGCCCAGACTTAGCAGCTCTTTCACCGTCGTCTTGAAGCTTTCGCCTTCGACTTCCGTTATGACAGTATGCACCTTATACTCGGCAGCCGGATAGAACTGGGACAGAAACCGGCGTACGACCAAATCGTACAGCTTCTGCTCATCCGGGTTCAATCCGTTCGCCTTGCGATTGGTCGGCAATATGGCATGATGATCTTCAACTCTGGAAGGATTGCAAATAAATTTATTCCCTTTATGGACTAACCCGCGGTTTGCGCCTTTCACGAACTCATCGTAAGCCGTGCCTTGGAGCGCGTTTAACGTTTTGTGCATTTCCGGAATGTTCTGCTCGGTCACATAGTTGGAATTCGTCCTCGGATACGAGATCACTTTATGCTTCTCATAGAGCGCCTGCGCGACGTCAAGCGTCTTCTTCGCCGAGAAGCCGTATTTGCCGTTCGCTTCGCGCTGCAGCAGCGTCAAGTCGTACAACTTGTTCGGGTATTCCTTCGTGTCCTTCACCTCGTAAGAGGCGATTCGTCCATCCTTTCCCTTCACCTTGGCGGCTAATGCGTCGGCCTTCTCCTTATCGGTCATCCGTTCGCCTTGCCACATGCCGCGATATGTCATATCGCCTTGGGCGAAGTGTCCCTCCAACTCGAAAAACTTCAACGATGAGAACGCCTCGATCTGCTTCTGCCGATCATAAATCAGAGCGAGCACCGGCGTCTGCACGCGCCCAACGGACAACAGCACATTATGCTTTGTCGTGAACGCCCGCGAGCCGTTCATTCCGATCAGCCAATCGGCTTCGCTGCGCGCCGTGGCGGCCTTGGTCAAGTTATCGTATTCCGAACCTTCTCTTAGCTCCTCGAAACCCTTCCTAATCGTCTCCGGGGTCAAGTCCGATATCCAGAGCCTCTTTACCGGCTGGGATAGCTTCAGATGGCGCTGAATGAGCGAGAAGATGTATTGGCCTTCCCTCCCTGCGTCGCAGGAATTGACGAGTCTATCGCTGCGTTTCGCCAGGTCTGCGATCACCTTAAGCTGATCCATCGTTTTTCGGTTCGGAATAAGCTTGAACTTATCAGGAATGATAGGAAGATCGTTGATATTCCATTTCTTATACCGATCGTCATAGGCATCCGGCTCGGCAAGCCCGATGAGATGACCGATCGCCCACGTTATAATATAATGCTCCCCTTCTATGTAGGAACGGTGATTTTTCGCTTTAGGATCTATTGCGGCCGCTATATTTCTTCCCATATCGGGTTTCTCCGCAATAATTAACGTCTTCAATACAGAATCGCTCCTTCATTACGATCATTCTTTGTTACCCATTTTACAGACATCCGGTCAAAAAGGGAATGGACGACACGGAAGCATTAATGGCTGTCGCTATCCTCAGGACTCCTATTTTCATGGAAAAAACCTGATCGGACCATCATCCGAATCAGGTTCATTCCTGAATAACCATCTATAATGGCATCTAAAAGTTATTGATTTATTTCTCCCCGACGTAAGCGGCAATTGCGCCGAATATCGAACGCACGCCATCCGACCAGTGTGGATCTTCCGCATATTTGCGGTTAATCCAAGTGAACGCATCGGCATCCGCCGGTCTGTCCTTGCTTAGATTGAAGATCGTTCTGGCTGCAATCTCTGCCGAATCATGGATCGTCGTATTGTATTCCTTCCAGCTATGGAACACATTAAAAGGATTGTTTGCTATCTCGCCAGCCTGCTTTTTGGTACTTGGAACGAAAGCCTGCTCCTGCCCTGTAATGGCGAACAGCAGAATCGGGTGGATATCGAACGCATGAGCTGCATCGATAATGGCGTCGAAGTAAGGTTGTTCCGCAAGCACCGAAGATTTGGTCTCAAGATAGCTGATGAGCTTGTCCTCGTCGATAGATGTATAACGCAGTTCCATCGGCAATCCGCCTGCCGCAATCTCGACCTTCTGTACCGGCTTCATTGCAATTGGTGGCTGCATCTGACCTGCCGCCGGCCTCGACAATGACCAAGCGTGCAAGACGGTCGCAACAACCAACATGGCGCAAAGCGACAAATACATCAGATTTCGGCGTTGGAACTTCGTCTTCAGCAGCTCGTATGCTGCATTTGGAAGCGTTACGACCTCCGCAGATCGGGTTGACGCCGTGTCTTGCAGGAACTTTACCGGTTGCGAGGCAAGCTGCGCTCGAAGCAAAGACCATAAGCTGACTTGCCGCCCGCTCGTCTCTCCATCTGATTCGGCAAGCCTGTCCAGCAGACGGCCCATTACATCGGATTCGCATTGAATCTGCAGTTGACGTTCAATCCATGCATGGAAAGGTGCTGCGATAGCAGCTATACTCCGATCCAGGGACAAGCAAGCGCCGAAAATATCGTCAGCCCTTACGGGCCGCCCTTGCTCCATAACGGCGCTCCGAATTAATTCCGAAGTAATTTGTCGTTTAACCGACTCTTCGAAAGCAGGCAATTGCTTATGTATAATGCGAGTAACGGCATCGGCAACAATCTCCGCCCGTTGCTCCTGCGGCATTGAGGCATACTTATGTTGAACATAGCTGCGAATGTTTCTAACATCAGACGGAGAAAGAACCAGTGCTTCTTCGGCCGGCATCGTTAATCGCTCCTTCGCATCAACTATACCGATTTTACCACAACTTTCCTTACGATAGGGAGCTTAGTTTATGAATTTGCTCTTGAATATGAGGCAGCATAACGAAATTCGTGATTTGCTCCTTCTCGCCTACTGTGAATTGGTATTCGCAATCGCAGCCTTCATCCTGAGGCACGATCTGTGCAATCGCTCCGCTATGCGTGCAGATGACGAGCGCCGTAAAGTCGATCAGATCATCGGGAACGGGCGTATCGGCTTCAAGCTCAAAGCGAAGCGTGATGTCCATCCACTGATGATCACGTCGTTCGATGGATGGCTTAATCGCCCGAAAGCGAAGCTCCGTCACTCGGTCAAGTCCATATTTAATCACATCAATTCCTCCGCATTCTAACAAATTAATCGTGCCCTAGGATTCCTATTACGAGAAAAAAGCGCCCGAAGGCGCTCATCTCTATTCCTTATATCGTCGGCATCTTTACTTAAGGAAGCATCGACGATCCCATCAAATATTTGTCAACCTCTCGAGCCGCTTCGCGACCCTCGTTGATTGCCCATACGACCAAGCTTTGGCCACGGCGCATATCGCCGGCAGCGAACACTTTGTCCACGTTTGTTTTGTATTTTCCGTAAGCGGCTTTAACGTTCGTACGACGGTCTTGCTCAAGGCCGAGCTGCTCGATTACCGGTTTCTCAGGGCCTTCGAAGCCGACAGCGATGAATACGAGATCGGCAGGCCATACTTTCTCCGTGCCTGGAATCTCGCTATAAATCTTGCGGCCCGTCTCGTCGACCGTACGCTCGATTTGAACGGTGTGAAGCTCTTTCAAGTTGCCATTCTCGTCGCCGACGAATTTCTTCGTCAGTACGGAGAATGCGCGCGGATCTTCGCCGTACAACGCTTTCGCTTCCTCTTGAGCGTAATCAAGCGTGTAGACGTTCGGGAACTGCGGCCAAGGGTTGTTGATCGTATCGCGCTCAAGCGGTGCTTTCGCATGCGTACCGAATTGCGTTACCGACTTGCAGCCGTGACGAAGCGCAGTTGCCACGCAGTCCGTACCTGTATCGCCGCCGCCGATAACGATAACATCCTTGTCTTTCGCCGAAATATAGTTGCCGTCTTCCAGATTCGAATCGAGGTAGCTCTTGATCGTGCCGTTCAAGTAGTCCATGGCCATATGAACGCCGTTCAGGTCGCGTCCTTCGATCTCTACATCGCGAGCGCGAGTCGAACCGCCGCATAATACGACGGCGTCGAAGTTCTCGACAAGCTCGTTCGCCGTAATATCTTTGCCGATCTCCGTGTTCGTTACGAACTCAACGCCTTCCGCTTCCATCAAGTCGACGCGGCGTTGAACGATATGCTTCTCAAGCTTCATGGTAGGGATACCGTACGTGAGCAATCCGCCGATGCGGTCTGCTCGCTCGTATACCGTTACCGTATGACCGGCTTTGTTCAATTGGGCGGCAGTCGCCATTCCGGCAGGGCCGGAACCGACAACGGCTACCCGTTTACCCGTACGAACCTTCGGAGGCTGCGGTACGACCCAGCCTTCCTCGAAGCCGCGGTCGATAATAGCTTGTTCGATCGTCTTAATCGTTACAGGGTCGCCAATTAAGCCGACTGTACAGGAACCCTCGCAAGGCGCAGGACATACGCGGCCTGTAAACTCGGGGAAATTGTTCGTTTTGTGCAGGCGGTCAAGCGCTTCGCGCCATAGACCACGGTAAATGAGATTATTCCACTCCGGAATGAGGTTGTTAACCGGGCAGCCCGACACGGAGCCAGCCAGTTCCATTCCCGTATGACAATAAGGCGTGCCGCAATCCATGCAACGCGCGCCTTGCGTCTTCAGTTGCTCATCCGAGAAATGCTTATGAAATTCCTGCCAATCCTTAATGCGCTCCAGCGGGTCGCGATCGGCCGGCAATTCGCGTTGATATTCCATAAAACCAGTAGGTGTAGACATGATCGCATTTCCTCCATCCAAATTTCCGTTTACCATACTAACAATCTCTTTAAAACTATATCGGGAATCCATCAAATATTCAACCACAAACTTTGCAAAGTGCCTATATACTATTGTAAAACATCCTAGCATTCCTGTCACAAGGAGGTTAATGGATTATACGCACAATCATTTGCACTATCTTACATAACGTTCGTCAAAAGTATACAGAATCTCGCTTATAATGGCTACATCTTGCGTAAATAGGTACAAAATGTGAAGTTATACGTGTTATGCTCATCTCTCAGCTTATGTTCGCCTCTGATCAAATCCCACTCCGTTTCATCGACAGCCGGGAAATAGGCGTCCGCCCCCTCGATCTCGGCCTCTACATCGGTAAGCAGCAGCTTGTCCGCAAAGGGGAGGAATTGCTCGTAAATATCGGCGCCGCCCATAATCATCAGTTCATCGTTTCGATACCGCTCCAAAGCTTGCTCAATGGAATGAACAATCTCGCAGCCTTCCTGCTCGTAACCGATTTGGCGCGTTAAAATAACGTTTTTGCGGTTCTTAAGCGGCTTGCCGATCGAGTCGAACGTCTTTCTTCCCATTAATACCGTCTTGCCCGTCGTGTTGGCCGTAAAATAGGCCATCTCCGCCTTCAGGCGCCATGGCATGCGGTTCTCAATGCCGATCGCACGGTTGCGATCCATGGCCGCAATTAAAGTAATAGACATCGCGCAGCCGCCCCTCTCTCTCGTGAAATACGCTATTGCCGCTCTAATCGACGATTAGACGGCTACAGGAGCCTTGATCGGCGCATGCGGATTGTAGCCTTCGATCTTCAAATCGGCCACTTCGAAATCAAAAATCGATTTCTTGTCCGGATTCAAGCTAAGCCGCGGCAGATCGAATGGTTCGCGGCTTAGCTGCAGCTCGATCTGCTCGATATGATTGCTGTAAATATGGGCATCGCCAAGCGTATGAATGAACTCGCCGACCTCAAGGCCGCATTCATGGGCAATCATATGCGTCAGCAAGGCATAGCTGGCGATATTGAACGGAATGCCCAGGAAAATATCCGCGCTGCGTTGATACAGCTGGCAAGACAGCTTGCCTTCAGCCACATAGAATTGGAACATCGTATGGCAAGGCGGCAGCGCCATACTCGGAATGTCCTCCGGATTCCACGCCGATACGATCAACCTTCTGGAATCGGGATTGCGCTTGATCGTGTCGATAACATCCTTCAATTGGTCGATCGTCTCTCCTTGCGTCGTCTTCCATTGGCGCCATTGCTTGCCATATACGTCGCCGAGCTCGCCGAACGCAGCAGCGAATGCATCGTCTTCAAGAACGTTACGCTTGAAAACCTCCATCTGCTCTTCGTATAACGCATTGAACGCTTCATCCGTCTGCGAGCGCAAACCGAAGTTCTTCATATCAGGACCTGTATAAGCGCTGCTCTCTATCCATCTCTTGAACGCCCATTCGTTCCAAATATTATTGTTGTTCTGCAGCAAATAACGGATGTTCGTATCGCCCTTTATAAACCATAAAAGCTCGCTCGCGATTAATCGGAACGGAACTCGTTTCGTCGTCATTAACGGAAAGCCTTCACGCAAGTCGAAACGCATCTGGTAGCCGAAGGTTGAAATCGTGCCTGTTCCCGTACGGTCTTCCTTCTTCGTACCGCTGGCCAGCACATCCCTAAGCAGCTTCAGATAGGCTTGCTCGTTGTTGCTCATCCCGATTCGCCCCCCTCTATTGAACCCAACAGAAATAAACAAAATAACATATATTATAACATTAATTGCGATCCCTGTCCTGCTTTCGTTTGCGACGCAGTTGGTGACGTTCCGGGGCGGAAGCATGCAGACTGCGCTCCTCCTCCAACTCCGGAACGACGGCAGGAACGGGCGAGGGCTTGCCGTCCGCCCCAAGCGCAACGAAGTTGAAGAATGCGGTCACCGTCTTCCGGCGCTCGCCGGTGTACAAATTTTCCGATTCGACCGTTACGTATATTTCCATGGAGCTGCGATGCGTCCACGTAACGAAAGCTTCAACCTCGATAACCTCTCCCACCCGAATCGGCGCCAAGAAGTCGAGACTGTCGGTCGAGGCGGTCACTACCTGCTTTCGGGCATGTCGCATCGCCGAGATGGCCGCCACCTTATCCATATACTCCATGAGCTTGCCGCCGAACATCGTCTCATGATGGTTCGTGTCAAGCGGAAAAATAAGCTGCGTCATGATCGTTCGGGATTCACTTGCTTTCCTCGTAGCTGGTTCCATTGCCGATCCCATCCCTTCTAGCGTTCGTATCGGGCCTTTAAAGCGCAAAGAGGCCCCGACGGCAGGAGCTTGCCGCGTGACCTCTATTATTGCGAATGAGCATCGTCAAAATTGCTTATTTTTTAATGAACGTATGGATCGGATGACCAAGCGCCACTTCGGCAGCGTCAAGGACGATCTCGCCAAGCGTTGGATGCGCGTGAATCGTAAGCGCGATGTCTTCAAGAGTAGCGCCCATCTCGATAGCCAGAGCAAGCTCGGCAATCATGTTGGAAGCTTCGAGACCGATTATTTGTGCGCCAAGCACAAGGCCGGAGTCCGCATCGGATACGAGCTTCACGAAACCCTCGGTAGCGTTTAGCGATATAGCGCGGCCGTTGATAGCAAACGGGAATTTGCCCATTTTAACGTTATGGCCTTTGTCCTTTGCTTCTTTCTCGCTTAGGCCAACGCTTGCGCATTCCGGATCGGAGAAGCATACGGCAGGTACGCATTTATAATCGATGACGCTAGGCAGACCTGAGATTGCCTCGGCTGCTACGCGACCTTCGTACATCGCTTTGTGAGCAAGCGCAGGGCCAGCGATAATATCGCCGATTGCATAGATGTGCGGGATGCTCGTACGGCATTGTTCGTCAACCTCGACAAGACCGCGGTCGGACATCTTCAGGTTGATCAGGTCAAGGCCAAGCTCGCCATCCGTATTCGGACGACGGCCAACCGTTACGAGCAAGTAATCAGCCGTTACTTTCTCTTCTTTGTCGCCTACTGTGTAAGTGACCGTAACGTCTTTGTCGGTTTGTTCGGCGCTCTTCGCTTGAGCGCCGGTAACGATGTCAACATTCGTGCTTTTCAGTTTCTTCGCAACGATCGAAGACATATCTTTGTCGAAGCCCGGAAGGATCGAGTCGGAGCCTTCGATAACCGTTACTTTCGTGCCGAACTTGGAGTACATTTGTCCAAGCTCGATACCGATGTAGCCGCCGCCGATAACGACGAGGCTCTTCGGAATTTCAGGCAGAGACAATGCGCCCGTCGACGACACGATGCGGCCGCTGAACGGGAATGCTTTCAGTTCGATTGGACGCGAACCTGTAGCGATGACACAGTTCTTGAAACGGTAGCGCGGCGCTTCCTGATCGTTGAATACGCGAGCTTCGTTTTCGTTAATGAACATCACTTCGCCTTGGAAGTATTGAACTTTGTTCGCTTTCAAGAGCGATGCTACGCCGCCGGTCAATTTTTTGACGACGCCGTTTTTGAATTCTTGCACTTTGCTGAAGTTAACCTTTGCCTCGCCCGCTTCGATACCGAATGCGGAAGCGTGGCTGATCGACTCATATTGATGCGCCGCGGAAATAAGCGCCTTCGACGGAATGCAGCCTACATTCAAGCATACGCCGCCTACATATTCTTTATCCACGATTAAGACGTTTTGGCCAAGCTGAGCGGCACGAATTGCCGCTACGTAACCGCCGGGGCCCGCGCCGATGACTAGAGTGTCAATATCTAGGGAAGCATCTCCAACTACCATGTCTTATACCTCCATAATGAACAGTTCGGGTTGACCCAGAAGCTGTTTGATGTAGTTCATAAAGTTTTGTGCCGTTGCGCCGTCGATGAGACGGTGGTCGAAGCTGAGCGACAATGCCATGACTGGAGCCGCTACGATCTCGCCGTTACGTACGACCGGCTTCTCAGTGATACGGCCTGTGCCAAGAATCGCGACTTCAGGGAAGTTGATGACCGGCGTGAAGAACATGCCGCCCGCCGAACCGATATTGGAGATCGAGATGGTGCTGCCTCTAAGCTCGTTTGCGCTAAGCTTGCCGTCGCGGCCGCGAACAGCCAGGTCACGAATAGCGTCGGCTACCATGAAAATATTTTTGCGGTCCGCGTCTTCGATAACGGGAACGATCAAGCCGTTGTCCGTATCCGTTGCGATACCGATGTTGTAATATTTGCGCAGAACGATTTCTTGATTAGCTTCGTCAAGCGTAGCGTTCATGATCGGGAACTGGCGGCATGCTGCCACGAGCGCCTTCACGATGAACGGCAAGTACGTAAGCTTCGAGCCTTTTTTCTCTGCGTAAGGCTTATATTTTGCACGGAGTGCAACAAGCTCGGTAACGTCTACTTCATCCATGATCGTTACATGAGGAGCCGTGTATACCGATTTCACCATGGCGTTCGCAATAGCTTTGCGGATGCCTTTGAACGGTACGCGTTCTTCTGGACGGTAAGCCGTGCCAGCTGCCGTAGGAGCTGCTTTCGCTTCGCTCTTAGGTGCTGCTGCGCTTGCTTGTTCTGCAGGTGCCGCCGCGTCCGTTGCTGCTGCAGGAGCTGCCGCTGCGCCTCCGAATCCAGTAACGTCTTCGCGTGTAATGCGTCCGTTCTTGCCAGTGCCGCTAACTTGCGTCAGGTCCACGCCTTGCTCGCGAGCGAACTTGCGCACGCTTGGCGTTGCAAGCACAAGACCGCCAGTCGCTTTCGGTGCTGCTACAGATGGAGCAGCTGCCGGTGCCGCTTGTACTGCTGGGGCTGGTGCTGGCGCAGCTGCCGGTGCCGCTTCTGCCTTAGGCGCTTCCGCTGCAGGAGCTGCTTGCTCAGGCAAGTCGCCTTCTGCGTCGATAATAGCAACAACCTCGCCAACATGGCATACTTGGCCGTCCTTCATTAGAACTTCCGTTACTTTGCCGTTAACCGGACAAGGGACTTCAACGATCGCCTTGTCGTTCTGGACTTCCATAATAATATCTTCATCAGTTACCGTGTCGCCGACTTTGATATGCACTTTAATGATTTCGCCTTCGTGCAATCCTTCGCCGAGCTCTGGGAAACGATATTCAAATTTTGCCACCGATCGCATCCTCCTCAAAGTCAAACTTGCTTCGCTTACTATTCCGAGTTCATCCTAGAGGGATGATTGTATTAAAAGTTCAGCACTTTCTGAACGGCCGCTACGACGCGTCCCGTTGTAGGAAGCCAAGCGTCTTCTACTTGCGCGAACGGATATACCGTATCCGGTCCGGCAACCCGAAGCACTGGCGCTTCCAGGTGCAAAATCGCTTTTTCGTTGATTTGCGCAATAATCTCCGCCGCAGCGCCGGAAGTCTTCTGCGCTTCTTGCACGACGATTGCACGGTTCGTCTTCTGTATCGATGCAACGATCGTATCGATATCAAGCGGAAGCAGCGTGCGAAGGTCGATAACTTCTGCCTTTACGCCAGACTTCTCAAGCTCTTCAGCTGCCTTAGCAGCGGTATGAACCATCATGCCGTAAGCAATGATCGTTACGTCGCTGCCTTCGCGGACAACATTCGCTTTGCCGATCTCGATTGTATATTCGCCCTCAGGAACCTCTTGTTTGAATGCACGGTATAAATTCAAGTGCTCCATGAAGAATACCGGATCGTTGTCGCGGATCGCGGAAATCATAAGTCCCTTCGCATCATAGGGGTTCGAAGGAATAATAACTTTGATGCCTGGCGTTTGAATGGCGAGCCCTTCAAGGGAATCGGTATGCAGCTCAGCCGCTTTAACGCCGCCGCCGAATGGCGTACGGAACACGATCGGCGAGTTGTAACGGCCGCCTGAACGGTAACGCATACGAGCCGCTTGGATGAACATTTGATCAAGCGCTTCAAAGATGAAGCCAACGAATTGAATCTCGGCAATCGGACGGAAGCCCTGCAGACCCATCCCTACTGCCATACCTGCGATTGCGGATTCCGCGAGCGGCGTATCGAATACGCGATCTTCTCCGAATTCTCCCTGCAATCCTTCCGTTACGCGGAATACACCGCCGACATTACCAACGTCCTCGCCAAAGATGACAACGTTCGAATCACGTTTAAGTTCTGTGCGCATCGCGTCGCGAATCGCTTCCAACATATTCATTTGAGCCATGGTCGTCTGATCCTCCTCTTCTATTGAAAATCGGCTTTTTGCTCTTCAAGATGCTGCGGCGTCGTTTCGAACATCGTATCGATGAGGCCTGAAACGGTCATCTTCTCGACGGCTTCCGCTTTCTTGATATGCTCGTTAACCGTTGCTTTCGCTTCTTCTTTCACTCGAGCCGTATCTTCATCGGTCCAAAGACCTTTTTTCTCCAAATATTTGCCGAAGCGAACGAGAGGATCTTTCAGTGCCCATTCCGCTTCTTCTTCCTTCGTACGGTATTTCGTCGCGTCATCGGACATCGAGTGCGGACGGAAACGGTACGTAAGCATTTCGATGAGCGTTGCGCCTTCGCCGTTGCGTCCGCGTTCAGCCGCCTCTTTCACTGCTTTAATAACGGCAAGCACGTCCATGCCGTCTACTTGTACGCCCTTGATGCCGGCGGCAACCGCTTTGTGGGCAACCGACAAGGCAGCCGTTTGCTTAGCGAAAGGAGTCGTAATCGCATAACCGTTGTTTTGAACGACATAAATCGCAGGAAGCTTGAAAATACCCGCGAAGTTAAGGCCTTCGTAGAAGTCGCCTTCCGACGAACCGCCGTCGCCCGTATACGTAATCGCTACGCGCTTCTCGTTCTTTTTCTTAAACGCCATTGCAACGCCGGTTGCGTGCAATACTTGAGCTCCGATAATGATTTGCGGCATAAGAACGTGCACGTCTTGCGGAATTTGTCCGCCGTGCTGATGTCCGCGGGAATATAGGAAAGCTTGGTACAATGGCAAGCCATGCCATACCAATTGCGGCATATCGCGGTAGCCCGGGCAAATAAAGTCGTCTTTATTAAGCGCGTACTCGCTGCCGATCATCGAAGCTTCTTGTCCGGATACCGGAGCATAGAAACCGATCCGGCCTTGGCGGCCAAGGTTAACGGCGCGCTCATCCCACGCACGGGTGAATACCATGCGGTACATAACTTCTTTAAGCTGCTCATCCGTCAAGTCAGGAAGCAAGCTTTCGTCAATAACTTCTCCTTCGAGTGACAGCACGGATAGCGGCGTTACCGGTTCCGTTTGAACTTCGTATGGCAATTTGCTCATTTTGAACGCTCACCTCAATTGAAATATTTGAAAATCGTTTACCTCTGTTATAGAATTATTATAAACCTGTTTAACGAAAATGGTCAAAGCAAAAAACAAAAAAACCGTTGTTTTTTCGCTAATTATCATCATTCTGTTAAGGAATTGTATATGCTACAGATTATTAATTTGACTGTAACAGAATAATACAACAGAACGGGAATAGACGATTCACCTATGTTTACCTTACTATTGTTTACCCACAACGGCTGCATTCCATTCAAACGGCCAACGACGGTTGCCGCCCGTACAGGACGGATCGCCCAACAATAGATTGCTAGACGAACCCTAAGGAGGCCATTAGTACGATGACTGATGAACGTTATTTGAAGAGAACGATTGTGAAAGAAACGGTAGCAAGCAGGTATTTGCCCGAGCAAGGGCGCAATCTGCGCATCTTCCTCCCCCCCGGTTACAACGAGCTGCTTAGCTACCCCGTCGTCTATTGCCAGGACGGCGAAGATTTTTTCAACTTCGGGCGCATTGCGACAACGTCTACCCAGCTCATCCTCGACGAAGGTCTTGAGCCGTTCATTATTGTAGGCGTCGATGTAGACAAGAAGCAGCGCACCGCGGAGTACTCGCCGGACGGCGAACGCTTTTCAGCTTATACGGCTTTCTTCGCGGAAGAGCTAGTTCCATTCATCGAAGAGAGGTTCGCCGCAAGACGGGATCCGGCATCCCGCATCCTGGCTGGAGATTCGCTTGGAGGAACGGTGTCGCTCCATCTTGCGCTTAACTACCCTCACCTGTTCACCAAAGTTATCTCGTTATCCGGTGCATTTTACGCTTATTCCCAAAGCTTAATCGCCAATGAGACCGATCTTAGCTGGTTGTCCATCTATATGATCGTCGGCTTGCAGGAGACCGCCTATGAGACGGATCGCGGCGTATATGATTTTGTTGCGCTGAACCGCAATGCGAAAGCGCTGCTGGAATCGAAACAAGCAACCTTTTCTTACGAAGAGAAAGACGGCAAGCATCAATGGGGCTTTTGGCAGAAGGAAGTCGGTCAGGCGCTCTGTTATTTTATCGAGGTAGAATAAGCTCGCAAACATAGGAAAATGCTCGCTGTCATTTACGACAGCGAGCATTTATTCGAGTTTCATCTATAGAGAGAGATCGGACTTGATCTTAAGCAGCAATTGGCGGCAGCCCGCCTCCACTAACTCATAAACGTAGTCGAAGTTGCCGCTGTAATAAGGATCGGGTACATCGGCGATGCCGAGTTCCGGCAGCAGCTCCATGAATGTGAATATTTGTTTGCGGGCATCGCCTCTCATCCCTGAGCGCTCCAGCAAATCTCTAACATCCCGAATATTGTTATTGTCCATGCAGACGATATAATCAAACTGCTCAAAGTCGTTGTCGTTCACGAGGCGCGCTCTCATGCCCTCATACGAGATATGATGATCGTCCAACTGCTTCCTCGTCCCCTCATGCGGCGGATGACCGACATGCCAATCGCCGGTTCCCGCTGAATCGACGTCAATCACGCTATCGAACCCGGCTTCCTTCACATGATGCCTCATGACCGCTTCGGCCATTGGAGACCTGCAAATGTTGCCTAAACATACAAACAGGACTTGCGCTTTCATGAAAAACCTCCTTTCTCCATTACACCCGTCTTAAGCGAACGGCGCGGCAGCTTCCATTTGAAAAAAACGGACAGCATCCGGAACGAAATAATAATGACGAATAATAACAATAGTTCAAAAGTCGACTTAAACCAGCCCAGCCCGATCGCAAGCCCTGCGAGCATCGCCCATACCGCATAGATTTCATCCTTGAGCACGAGAGGTTTGCGTCCCGCAAGGACGTCCCGAATAATCCCTCCGCCGATACCCGTTAACATGGCCGCGACAAGCACTGCGCTAAGAGGGTGCTTCATCTGCGTAGCATATAATGCGCCTTGTATCGCAAAGGCCGACAAGCCGATCGCATCGAAGAAAGCCTCGCTCTTCCGCCAATGCTGAATCCACTTCACCGGCAGCAGGAAAGCGATCGTCATCGCTATGATCGCGATCTTAAGCAATGAGCCTTGATTCCATATTGCCGTAACCGGCATGCCAATCAGCAAATTGCGGACGACCCCTCCACCGAAGGCCGTCACCAATCCAAGTACGAATACGCCTAAGATGTCGTATTCCTCCTCCATTGCGACAATCGCGCCGCTGACTGCGAACGCAATCGTGCCAATGATGCTGAATATGCCGAAAATATCCATATCCACCGCTATACGCCTCGCTTCCCGTTCATTGCACCGAATGATGATCGGTAGTTTCCTTCCCCATTTTAGCTGTGCCTCAACGCTTGTGCAACGACAAATTTCGCCTTTTATCCGACTTATCGGTATAAGGCGTACAATTTTCAGTCGATTTTGCGCAGCATATAGCGATATACTAGGAAACGGACCTATAATGTACGTATTCAAGCATAAAAAGGAAAGGAAGAGCGGGATGACCCATCGGATCATCATTTTTACAGGCGGCAAGCTCGGAGAATGGGCGCTTGAGCATATTGCCGAAGGCGATTTATTGATCGGCGCGGATAGCGGAGCAAAGTTTCTCGTTCAACAAGGTTTTCGTCCGGATATAGCCATCGGCGACTTCGACTCCGTCAGCGATGCGGATTTAATTTTAATCAGAGAGCAAAGCTTGCAGACGATTGCATGCGACCCGATCGATAAAGATTTTACCGATACCGAAATGGCGTTCAGGCTCGCGCTCGATTTGAAGCCGCAAGAAATCGTAATGCTTGGCGCACTCGGAACCAGATTCGACCATTCGCTGGCGAATGTGCATTTGCTGTCCCTTGCCGAGGAGATTGGCATTCATGCATCGATTATCGATCAGCACAACATGATCTTCCTCGCATCGGCGGTTACAACGATTCATAAAAGAAACTTCCCGAACGTATCGCTATTGCCGTTAACGATGGAAGTCGCCGGCATTACGCTGCGCGGATTTCAATATCCGCTGGAGGAAGCGAAACTCACGATCGGCATGTCGCTAGGGATCAGCAATGTGCTTCTGGAGGAAACCGGCGTTCTCTCATTCAGCGAGGGTAAGCTGCTCATCATCCAGAGTCGCGATTAATAAGGCATTGGGGGAGAATAGCTCCCCCATCCTTTAGTAATGCCCCTCTCATCCCGCTACTTATTATCCTCTGCCGGAGTAATAATCGTAAGACCCTCCACGTGCTTACGGTTCATCTGATGCCTTGCTTTCCGATTTTCTTTCGTATCGAACACAATGTCCATATCGTATTGATCACCCGGATACAGCTTCTCCTTCGCGATATAGAGCCTTAACCGCTTATGATTGAAAGCAAGCTTCTTCCCTTGCACCTGAACGATAACTTCTCCCCTCTCGTCAGCGGGACGGAAGACGACGCCCGCCCGTTTAAGCGGATAAATCCATACTGCGTCTCCTTGTTGAAAAGCTTGTGCTGCAGGTTTGTCTGATGCTATTTCAGGCGGCTTCCCTTTCTCTTGGGCTGCATTCGGCTTAGATATAGCAGTGTTATTGTTTGTATCCCTCTGAAGCGTCTCTCGAAGCCCCGGAATAAAGTCATCTCTTCGTTCTTGACGGGCAGTTCCCTTCGAAGCTAACAGCACCTCGGCCCGTTTCATCACTTTCTCCGGCAGTCCGAACCGTCTGGCAATTGCAAAGGCATGGCTTTCGCCCGACTCTCCGATTTCAAGGCGGTACAACGGCTGCAGCGTTTCGGAGTCGAAGGCCATTTTGCCGTTCTGGCAGCCAGGCGTGACCGATGCGAAAGATTTGATCTCGTTAAAATGCGTCGTGGCTGCAGCCAGCGCTCCGCTGGCTAGCAGTTCCTCGAGTACAGCGATAGACAGCGCGATCCCTTCTGTCGGATCCGTGCCTGCGGCGAGCTCATCGAGCAGCAATAACGATCGAGGCGCGGCGCATTTGAGCATCTCGCCGAGCACGGTAATATGGGAAGAGAACGTGCTGAGCGACTGCTCCAGACTTTGACCGTCGCCGACATCGGCAACGACATGACGGAAAATGCCAATCTCGCTTCCTTCATCCGCTGGGACGAGCAGCCCGGATTGGATCATGAGGACGAACAGCCCGATCGTCTTCAACGTTACCGTTTTGCCGCCGGTGTTAGGTCCGGTAATAATAAGCTGCTTCCAGCCGAAGCCGAGCTCCGCGCCTAGAGGCACGGAGCTCGCGCCGAGTAACGGGTGACGTGCGTCAATGAGTCGTATAACAGGTTTATCCGACAACTTGATCCGCTTGCCTGCAATCGATCTCGACTGCTTCGCCCTTGCCGTAATAAAGTCGAAGGAGGCCATGGCCTCGACATTGCGTTTAAGCTCATAAGCGTATGCCTCCGCCTGTTCCGATAGCGCGGACAACACGATCGTCCGCTCTCGATCCTCCTCTGCCTTCCACTGTCCCAATTCCTGCTGCAGATCGGATACGTCATTCGGCTCAACGAACAGCGTCTGGCCGCTTGACGATTCATCCCACACCGTACCGGGCACTTGCTTTCTTAATTCGCGTTTAACCGGTATGACGTACCGATCCCGTCGCCTGCTCACGATCGGTTCCTGCAAGGCCGACTTGTATTTGCTAAGCGTCTGCTCCAGCTTGCGCTGGATCTTGTCTTCCGCCGCATAAATATGTCTGCGAATATAAGCCAGATCAGGACTGGCCTGATCGGTCAGCAGTCCGTAGCGGATACAGCGGGCAAGCTCCTCTCTGAGCTCCGGACAATCGAACATCGAATCCGCGTAGGCGGCTATCGTCGGGGCGATATGCCTCTTGCTGTTCATATATTTCTTCATCTGGGCGACCGATGTGAGCCATACGGCCAATTGATCTAGCTCGGCCTCATTATAGATGCGCCCCTTGCCCAGCAATGCCATGAAAGGCTCTATCCCTTCCATTGCCGAAAGCGGAATGCTTGCGCCGCTTGCAAGAAGGTCGCTTGCCTCGGCCGTCTCCTGCAGCCATGCTTCGACTCGGCGCTGCTCGGTGCTCGGCTGCATGCGCTCGGCTAGCGCTTTGCCTGCGGCAGATACCGTATAACCGATCACTTGCTCCTTAATTTTGTCGTACTCCAACCGTTTCAATGTTGCTTCATTCATTGTTTATAAGCCTCCTTTTGGTTATAAAAAAAGACAGGAACAGAACGCGGGCGCGTTCCATTCCTGTCATCATTAATCGACTTAGCCCATATGCAGACGAATCAGTCATTCACCGTAGGCTAAACAACGCTACGATTGCTTATTCGAATAGATCTGCATAAAAAAACCGTGCTGCTAGAGCACGGTGATGGGCCGCTGTCGAATGCATTCAGGCGGAAATCCTCATGTTCTTAACTCATGGCGGCAGATGACGAAATAGAGCCCTGCGCATACAGCTGAGCTGACATGCGAAACAAGACTTGTCGTGCATCTGACCTTATCCAATTTAGGAGTTAAGAACACCGGTAATCATTAAAATTTCCCCTTTTCCATAAACATCGCCATTTCATGCGATGAAAACGTGAATAGCCTAAAGGCATGTTATACAATAACTTTACATAAAAACAAGCTCCTCTGTCAAGGGGCACGTAACGATCTGCCTCTACACTGACAAGGCGGTGCCTCAGACTTCAAGCTCTAAGCCCGTGTAAGCGAATGAAACACCGTCAGGCAGCGGATACGAATGACGCAGATCGATATCATGAGACATATGGGTGAAGTAGGTTGTCCGCGGCTTCCACTTCTGAATGAGAGCAAGCGCCTCCGTCACATCGTATACGGATCTTGTGTCATAGGCAAATGGCTCTTCATAGAAGCTTGTACCAAAGATAAGCATATCAAGGCCATAGAGAGGCTCTTGCTCATGTTCGGACAAGCCGATCGAATCCGAACAATACGCCCAGGCAACGCCTGACTCCTTATGATCGAAGCGGAATGCGTAGGAATAGCCGTTCTTCCCGTGATTGACACGCCAGGAACGGACATGCCAGTTGCCGATTGTGATCGGTGCATCGAAAGGACGGAACTCAATATGGCCAGGCAGCCAAGGAAAGCGAGCCAAAATTTCCGCGGTAACTTCCGTTGGCGAATAAGCGATCCCCTTCTTCCCGAGCCAACGGCATGCATCCGCCCATTCGACGAGGCCGCCGATATGGTCAAAGTGCGCGTGCGTTATAAGTATCGCATCGACATTGCGCGTTAATGCCGCTTCCATTTGCTTCGCCCAATCAGGCCCGCAATCGATAAAGATCTTGCCTGCAATCTCGTCCACGATCTGCAAGGAAGAACGGTAACGCTTATTCACTAGCGTCGTCCTCGCTTCTTCGCAAACCGGACACTCGCAATAGACGCGGGGAACGCCCATCGCGTCGCCCGTACCTCTGAATATCAGCTTCGTCATAGCGGCAGAAGTTCCACCTTATCCGCTTCGCGAAGCTTGGCCATCATATCCAGCCATTCCTGCGGCTTATTGGGGAGCGCTGCATAGTAACCTTCAAGAAACTGCGCGACAAGAGCTGCATCGATTGCATCGAGCGACTCGTCTTGCGGCAGGAAGCATAGATCAAGCTCCGATACGGCTTTGCCCTCATGATCCCATGAAGGATGCACATACGGGAAGTTCATGCGCATATATCCGATATGCGACAGCACTTCGCGTCTTACGATCGGATTCATTGGCGATATGCCGCCGAATTCATGCGCGCCTGCGCGGTACGGGTCGTATACCTCGGCGAACATGCCGATCGACGTTGTGCCGGATTGCTCGGCAAGCCGCTGCAGATCCGCTTCGCGTTTGCGATACAAGAAACGTCCGATGCCCATTGAAGGACGACCGATAATCGTGAAATCGGTCATCGCTACACGAAGCTTCGGGTAATAACGATATTCGGTTGAGCCGACAACGTCTTCCCCGTGCAGCGCCGCGTACACGTGTATAGAAGGATCTTCGAGCGGCTCGCGCCATAGTTCGTATTCAAGCACTTCTTCCGGCGGGAATATCGTCCGCAGCAGTTCGTGCAGCTTTTTAAAATAACGATCCTCAATGGATGTAATGCGGTGATAGATAAGCATAATGACAGCATCTCTCCTTAAATATGAAATGGATTGCGCCACTCCATTATGGCAGCGCAGTTATGAGACTGTTCGTCCTCCAAGTAGCGATGAGCGACGCCTACCGGCATTCTCCCGCAGCGAAGCAGGAACGAAATAACCGGATCGTTCCATTCGCCCCGAATAACCCGCTCCAGATATTGCTCAGGCGTTGCTTCATGAGCTTTGGCGGCAAATCCCGGCATTCTTCCTCCGCCAAGCAGCCTCGCTAGTCCAAGCTCTACTACCGTCTCATACATCGATTGCATGAGCCATTTGCCGATACCCGACTTGCGATACTCGGGGATCACGCATAGATCGACAACATAGAGCGTATCTCCGTTCGGATTGTGATTGCGTATGTATCCGTCATCTGTAATCGTTGCCCAATCGTGGATATGACCGTAGCTGTCCATATGGACAATGAGTCCCGTCATGGATGCGATTATTCGTCCATCGGCTTCGGCACATAGAGCTCCGCCTGGAAACCTGTCGACATGCTCGGCAAGCTGCTCCTTGTTCCAGAGAAGCTCCTCGGGAAAGGGTGGAGGGAAGCTTAGCCGCTGTACACCGATAAGCGACTCAAAGTCCTCATGACCGTAATTGCGAATCGTTGTCCGATTCGGCTTGCCTTCCGTAAAGATGTACAATTGCTTATTCAATCCATCGCCTCCCCATTATCCCGTCAGCGATTATTTCCAATCGGGATACAAATCGGTGCGCCGATCGCGCCAAGTCGTGACAGAACCGGCAGCCCTTACATCCTCCAGCAAAGACAGGTCAAGGTCGGCAACGATGAGCATATCGTCGTTGATCACGCCCTCAGACAGGATGCCCGCCGGCGGGAACGGGATATCGTTAGGCGCGATAACAACCGCTTGTCCATAATTGGCGCGCATGAAGTCTACTCTGCGAAGCGATCCGACAGTGCCGGCTGCCACGATATACACTTGATTCTCAACCGCCCGCGCATGGCAACAGTAACGAACGCGATAGAAGCCATGCCTGTCGTCCGTACAGGACGGACAGAAGATGACGTCCGCGCCCTTGGCACGCGCCATCCGCACGATCTCGGGAAACTCGATGTCATAACAAGTAAGCATTGCGATCGTACCGAATTTCGTTTCGAACACTTCAAGTCCGTCGCCCGGGGACATGCCCCATTCGCTGACTTCCGTTGGCGTCAAATGAATCTTGTGCTGCACATCGACTTTCCCGTCCGGATGGAACAAATGCGCCGCATTGCGAAGCTTGCCTTCGGCCGCTTCCACAACATGCGTTCCTCCGATTATATACACTTCGTATTCTGCCGCCAGCATGCGAAACAGCCCTATGTAGGAATCGGTATAGGAAGGCAGCTGACCGATCGGCTGCGGCTTGCCGTCCGCGCCCGGAATAGACAACAATTGCGTTGTCATAAATTCGGGGAATAAAATGAACTCCGCCCCGTATTCCGATGCATTGCGAACATAATGGGTCACCTGCTCCGCGAATTGTTCAAAGCTAAGAATATCCTCTAATCGATATTGAACGGCAGCCGTACGGAATTTCATGTTACTTCCACCTCTCCCCGCATTCCCTTGCATATAACGAAATGCCCTAATGATAATAGGCTGCATCTATCTACGCTGTTTGAATTGAATCGTAATCGTCGTTCCGAGATCGGGCAAGCTGAACACGTCAACCTTGCCTTCATGCAAATCGACGATCCGCTTGGCAATGGATAAACCAAGTCCTACGCCGCCCGTCGTGCGGCTTCTTGCTCCGTCTACGCGGTAGAATCGCTCGAACAGATGCGGAATTTCGTTTTCCGGAATGCCGATTCCTTTATCTTTCACTTCGATCTTTACGATATGCTTGACAAGGGTGACTGAAACTTCGATCGGATCCTTCGAATATTTGATCGCATTATCCAGTAAAATAACGAGCAATTGTCTGATCTTATCCTTATCCCCGACCATGCGGACAACCTTGGACAATGCCTTAACCCGGATCGGCCGCTGGAACGTCGTCTGCAGCATCGTCGCGAGCTCGTCCACCACCTGGACGACGTCGAAGTTTTCCTGCTTCAGCCAGTCTTCTTGCTCGGCCTCGGCGAGCATCAGCATCGACTTCGTCAACGTTTGGAGACGGTTCGCCTCCTTGTCGATCGCTTCGATCGCTTCGTTGCGCACGTTCTCGTCATCGCGGCCCCACCGCTTCAGCATCCCCGCATAGCTGCTAATGACCGTCAGCGGCGTCTTCAATTCATGAGAAGCGTCGGCCACGAACTGCTTCTGTCGGGCGAACGTACGATCGAGCCGTTCAATCATCTGATTAAATGCCCTGACGAGCTGCAGGAGCTCCGCGGATTCCTCCCGATTGCTTAGCTCGATCTTCCTTAGCTTCCCGCTCCGGTCGATTTCCCGCATCGTATTGACCATCTGCTGAATCGGCGCCGTTAATCGGGACGTAAACCAGTACGTACCGAAGATCGCGAATAGAATCGCACCGCCGCTCGTTACGCTGAGCGCAGCGACGAGCACCTGCAAATAATTGTCGAGCTCGTCCAATATGCGGTTAACCTCAAGCATCGCAATGACGCGATCGCCGTCGTACAGCGGTACGCGCATGAACAGAATGCGCTCGCCGCCCTTCGTAATCATGCCCGTATGCGTATACATCTCGAAGGCGGCCGGAAGTTCCAGAAGCACTTGATCGGATCCGGTTATATTGACGACCCGGTTATTCGGCAAAATAATGCGGATCATTTCATTGACATTATAATATTCATTGAGAAGGTCGGCCGAATTAAGTCCCCTGCCGCTCTGTATTCGCGGATTTTCCAGCATCAGATTGACCTTGTTGGCGATCACTTCTTCTTCGCTTTCGGTCGTAATCTTAATGACATAGAAATAGACGAATATATTAAACAGAATCAGAATGAAAATTAACCAAAAAATCGTAAACAGCGTGAATCGTTTGCGCAGCGTCATGCATCGGGCTCCTTAACCATATAACCGACGCCGCGAACCGTATGGATCAGCTTGTGGCGATACCCTTTATCAAGTTTTTGCCGCAAATAACGGATATAGACGTCAACGAGGTTCGTTTCGCCGATAAAATCATAGCCCCATACTTCGGACAAAATATCTTCGCGCGATTTCTCTTCGTTCTTATTCTCCACCAAATAAACGAGCAGCTCGAATTCGCGAGGCGTGAGCTCGATCACGATGTCCTTCCGGAACACTTTGCGCGTACGGAGCTCAATCGTAAGATCGCCGACTTTAATCATGTCAGAGCCTTCCGCTTCCTTCGGATACTGTTGGAAGATGCGCAAAATATTGCGCACGCGGGCAAGCAGCTCTTCCATGGCAAAAGGTTTCGTTATATAATCGTTAGCTCCATGCTCGAAGCCGCTTACCTTGTCCGGCACGGTATCGCGAGCGGTCAGCAAAATAATCGGCACCGGATTTCCGGCCTGTCTGACAAGCCTGAGCACCTCGATCCCGCTCATTTCGGGCAGCATCACATCAAGAAGAACCAGCTCCCATTCACCCGAAGACGCCATCTCATAGCCTGTACGCCCATCGGCCGCCGTTCCTACAGTGTAACCCTCGTGCTCCAGCTCTAGCTGCAAAATACGGGCAATGCCCGCTTCGTCTTCAACGACAAGAATACGCTCTTTCATATTGTAGTTCACCTGCTTCCAGTGGTCGTTTTCATAATCGTTCGTCTATAATACATAGCCGTATAAAGCTATGGCGACTTGAACCCTAATCTTAATTTCATCATAATGAAGCCGTTTCACAAAAGCAAGCGGCCCTTAGGACTCCATCGACCAAGCTTCAACGTCCCATGTTTTCGTTACCCAATCCTCGTAAAACTCAGGTTCATGGGAGACGAGCACGACCGTACCCTTATAAGCTTTAAGCGCTCGCTTCAGTTCGGCCTTCGCAATGACGTCCAAGTGGTTCGTCGGTTCGTCGAACAAAATCCAATTGCTTTCATGCATCATCAGTTTGCATAGACGCACCTTCGCCTGCTCCCCGCCGCTGAGCTGATTCAGTGCACGCGTAATATGCTCATTCTTGAGGCCGCACCTCGCAAGCGCCGCTCTCACTTCATGCTGATTCATGAACGAGAACTCGTTCCAAACATCGTCAAGCGGCGTCATTGTCGGCGCCTTCGATTCCTGCTCGAAGTAGGCCGGACTTAAATAATCGCCGCGATATAGCCTTCCGTCAAGCGGTGGAATGACGCCAAGAATCGTCTTCAGCAGTGTCGACTTTCCGACGCCGTTGCAGCCGACGATCGCGATCTTGTCGCCGCGTTCGATGAGCATATCCATATTTGGCAGAAGGGGCCGATTATAGCCGATGACCATATTTTCCGCTTCGAATACGACTTTACCGCTCGTTCTTGCTTCCTTGAAATTAAAGGTCGGCTTCGCCGCTTCCTCCGGCCGATCGATGCGATCTATCTTGTCAAGCTGCTTCTCCCGGCTCTTAGCGCGGCCCGAGGTCGAAGCTCTTGCCTTATTTTTCTGAATAAAATCTTCTTGCTTCTTAATGTAATCCTGCTGCTTCTCGTAGGCATCGATATGCTGCGCCTTGTTCAGATCGGCCATCTCCAGAAACTTCTCGTAGTTGGCCGTATAACGCGTCAGCTTCGCAAACTCCAGATGATAAATGACATTGGTGACATTGTTCATAAATCCCGTTTCATGAGAGATAAGAATAAAGGCGTACGGGTAGTTTCTCAGATAGTTCGTCAGCCAGTTAATATGCTCTTCGTCCAAGTAGTTGGTCGGTTCGTCAAGCAGCAATACGGACGGCTTCTCAAGAAGCAGCTTGGCCAGCAGCACCTTCGTACGTTGTCCGCCGCTAAGCGCCGCTACGTCGCGATCAAGACCAATTGCGCCAAGACCTAGACCGTTCGCCATCTCATCGACCTTCACGTCGATCAGATAGAAGTCGCCGATCTCCAGCTCCTCCTGAATTTCTCCCATCCGGTTAAGAAGCTGCTCAAGCGTGTCCTCGTCGGCATCTGCCATTTGCTCTGCAATTTGGTTCATCTCCTGCTCTAGGACGAGCATCGGTAGAAAGGCGTCCTTCAATACGTCGCGGATCGTTTTGCCCGGCGTTAACAGCGTATGCTGATCCAAATATCCGTAACGAACCCGCGGCGTCCATTCCACCTTGCCGTCGTCCTTCAGGAGCTTGCCGGTCAATATATTCATCATCGTTGATTTGCCCGTTCCGTTCGCGCCTACAAGCCCTACATGCTCGCCTGCCAGCAGTCTGAACGAGACGTTCCTAAACAACGTTCGATCGCCAAAGGTATGTGATAATTGCTCTACTGTTAATAAACTCATGTTTGTATTTACTCCATTCATGCTTGTTCGATTTGATCGGCATTGGCATCGGCCATTGCTTCAAATAATCCGTATAAGTGTACCACAATTAATGCGATTTTGCGTTATTTTCATTGGCGAGCAGCGCAATAATAGGCTTAAGCGCCTCTTTAAGCTGTTTGCCTACGGAAAAATGGTCCGTCATTCGCTTGCCGCTCCACAATATATTCAACAAGGCATCATTCGGCAATAAAGGAATCGTTGCAACCGGACGGTCGGGAAACAGCCTTAACCAATCCTGTCTGCAAATGAAGCGTACGTCCTTATTCGCAATCCAGACCAGTTCCATCCCTTTATGCTTAAGTTCCTCGGATAATATCCTCAGCTTGCGCATCTTTCCAGCTTGCCACTTGGCTACGAACGGGTCCGCAACTACGATGACATACCGGGATTTGGTTAGCCAATAATAGCTATCCGCTTGCTCCCAATCGCTGGAGAAATCGATCAGCGTAATCGACTCGTCGCTGCGCCTGAGCAAATCCTCAAGCGCTTCACTTGGATCGCCCTGCCTAGTCCCTGCTTCATCTTCATGGTTAACCGCGTACCAATGTATGGAACGACCTTCTTCGTAACCGTGCAAATAACTTTGCCGATCTTTGATTATGCCCGTTGCAGTTGCATTCCAACGTATTTCTTCATGTAGACTTTGCCGCCATTCCGGTTCATGACGGGGCTGCTCAATCGCCGCGACAGTCTTCGCCGTTGCCAGACCTTGGAGCATCTCCGCGATAAGCGGAGTAAGGAAGGTCGCGCCTGCCCCGGCATGCAAAGAAATAATGCTTACCAGCATTCGTTGTCTCATACCGGCAAGCGCCACCGCTTGACTATCCGATGCCGTACGCCCGCGGCTATCATTGATCAATGCTTTCAACGCATGCTCAACTTCAACCATCGAAGCATATCGATATGACGGGTTCATCTGCAGCATTCGCTCCAAAATAACGATGAACGGAAGGGAAGATCTGCCTTTCAGCAGCTTCCGAATCGACTGCCCCTGCTGGGTAATGTAAATACTGCCTCCGCTAGCCATATAATAGAGCAGCATACCTAGTCCGTATATGTCCGTTCGTTCATCGCTTTGCTTCAAAGCAAGCTGCTCGGGCGCCGCGAATTGCAAAGTTCCGAGCTGAATCGTATCCTGCAGCTGCCCCGCCTTGAAGGTGCGCGAGATGCCGAAGTCAATGACCTTCACATTGCCGCCGTAATCGATCATAATATTGGAGGGTTTTAGATCGCGATGAATAATCGGCCTCGGTTGTTTATGCAAATAGGCAAGCGCCGAACATAGCTGCATGCCGATCCGGACGAGTTCTTCGAATGTAAGGGTGGTTAATGGGTCGGATAGCAGCTCCGATAGCGTATGCCCCTCGATAAAGTCCATCACAAACGCTTCTTCCCCTTGCTCTTCCAGCCGGAAGTAATCGAATATAACCGGCAAATGAGGATGATTGAGCCGCATGAGCGTCGCTGCTTCCGTGTACAATCCGCTGCCCGCACCCGCTCCCTTAACTACTTTAAGCGCTCTTCTTATGCCGTTCAGCTTTCTATCCAGTACGGAATAAACGACACCCATGCCGCCTTGTCCGATCAAACGATCGATCTGATACCGATCGCCAATCATTCGCCCTCGCTGCCACCCTTGTTCATGTTCGTCTCTATGCATCGTTATCGCATCTCCTCTTTAATGTAACAAAAAAAGCATCCCGATGCCGCCTGTTCAATCACAGGCGGATCGGGATGCTTTCCCTGGTCCCGCTTATTTTGTTACACCTAATTTAGCATAGGAGTGAACATGTCATCAAGCTTTTAATAGACGTATTTCTTCGAACGAAGAAGCTCCGAGAGGAACGCAAGCGCAAGTCCTTGACCCCAGCCTTGAACGCGCTTATGCGCAACGTCCTTGTAGCCCTGTTGGTCGTTCATGACAGCGGTACCCGCAGATACGTTCATTACGCTGCCGTCCTCCGTAATTTGGCTCAATATGCCGTCGATCGACTTCTGTATATATTTGTTGTAGAGCGAACCGAATGCGAACAAGCCGGTTGCGATGCCGGCCGAGCCGGAGGTTTCGCAATAGGACGTATTGTCGGTAAGCACGGTGTGCCACAGCCCGTTATCGGCCTGCAAGCGAACGAGCGTGCTAAGCTGATCGCGCATCGAGCCTTCGATAATCATGAATGCAGGGTGTTGTACAGCAATCAGCGGAAGAGCCTTCGCCATTGTCAATGCCGCCCATGAGTTGCCGCGCGCCCAGAAGATACCCGACATATGGTTCTGCGCGATGTTGTCCCAGCCATGATAATACAGGTTGGATACCGGATCTTGCAAAAAAAGTTCATGACCATGGTACTGCTTGATGCCATCCTCCAAGTAATCGTTGCGGTTCAACAGATGCCCCATCCGAACGAGGAAGTAGCCAGCCATCATCATCGTGTCTACCCAAGCTTGCTCGGGGAAGTTGTACGTCTCGGAATTAACCGTATGCTGGAAAATACCGTCCGCGAATCGAACCGCGTCATTTTTCAAATATTCCGCCATCTGGATCGCAACATCCAAGTAACGCTGCTCATCCGTCGCTTTGTAGAGCGAGATCAGCGCATGGCCGATGGATACGCCGTTGATCGTCAACCTAGGCAATCCGTCCTCGAGCTTCTCGTCTACCCACTCCCGGAGTAGCTTGATATATCGCTCATTGCCCGTTGCTTCATAAGCTTCGGCAACCCCATAGAAGGCGACGCCGCCCGGCCAATCCCAACTAAAATCCATGCGGAACGTCCGGTCAACGACACGGTCGATGACGTCTTTAATATGGTTTTCGTCATATTGAAGTTGCGGCATTTCCATCTTCCTCTCTCCTATATGTTGTTGATTTTCCTATACGTTATTTTAGTCCGCTCGTACTGATGCCTTCCACGATGTACTTCTGGAAAGCGAAGAAGATTGCAAGCACGGGCAGCAAGCTGACGATCGACATCGCGAACATCGCGCCCCAGTTCGATACCGTATCGCTGTCGAGGAACATTTTTAGACCCATCGATACCGGATACAGGCTTGGACGATTCAGGTAAAGAACCGGTCCAAGCAGGTCCTCCCAGCGCCAGTAGAACGAGAAGATCGAAGCCGTCGCAAGCGCAGGCACGACCAGCGGCAAAATGATGCGGAAGAACAAACGAAACTTGCCGCAGCCATCGATCGTTGCCGCCTCGTCCAGCTCGGTCGGAATGGTCCTAATGAACTGAATGAGCAGGAAAATAAAGAACGGAATTCCGAAGTATTGCGGTATGACGATCGGTTTGATCGAGTTCAGCCATTCCATCTTCGCGAACAAAATGTATTGCGGGACGAGTACGACGTCATGCGGCAGCATCAGCGTTACCATCATAATGCCGAACCAGAACGACTTCCCGACGAAATTCAAGCGCGCAAATCCGAATGCGATGAATGCCGATGACAATACGGCGCCGATCGTGGAAATAACGACGATCTCGAGCGAGTTCATAATGAACGTCCCGAACGATTGACCTGCAATGCCGATCCAGCCGATTTTGTAATTTTCCCATATCCATGGCTGTGGAATAAGCGAATCTGCGGTCGCGAAGATCAGATTGCTTTCCTTGAACGAACTCATGAGCAGCCATAGCACCGGATAAACCATGCCTACCGCTAACGCTGCGACAAAAATGTGATAGATTGGCCACTTCAGTTTTTTGATCATCATGATTAATGGCCACCTTTCGACTCGTAATGAACCCAGCGCTTAGACGTCCAGAACAGCAGACCCGTAAGAATCGCGATAATGATCAACATGATCCAAGCCATTGCGGATGCATAACCCATATCGAAGTAAACGAAAGCTTGGCGGAATAAGTACAGCGAGTACAGCAGTGTGCCGTCAAGCGGTCCGCCTTCGCCCTTGGAAATAATGTAAGCCGGAACGAATGTCATGAATGCGCCGATCGTCTGCATAATCGTGTTGAATAGAATAATCGGGCTAAGCATGGGCAGCGTGATTTTGAAGAAACGGATAACCGGGCCGGCGCCGTCTACGTTGGAAGCCTCGTACAGCTCTCCCGGGATGTTCTTGAGACCTGCCAGGAAAATAAGCATAGAAGAACCGAATTGCCATACCGACAACGTGATGAGCATCCAAAGAGCTGCTGCCGGTTCAGCGAACCATCTGACGCTATCTAAACCGAGCATATTCAGAAAATGATTGATTACTCCTTCGTCGCCATAAAGATTGCGCCACATGATCGATACGGCAACGCTGCCGCCGATAATGGAAGGCAAGTAATAAACCGTCCGATATAGCCCGATTGCTTTCGAGGCTGTGTTCAGAATCATTGCGACGAACAAGGCGAATGCCAGACGAAGCGGCACGCCGATGAATACGTACAGAAACGTAACTTTTAGCGATGCAAAAAACTTCGAATCGTTGGTGAACATTTCCGTATAGTTTTCCATACCGATGAAAGATGGCGTCGATAACAAGTCGTAATCCGTGACCGAAAAGTATAACGATGCAAGCGCAGGAACCAAAGTGAATAATAAAAATCCGATAACGAACGGCCCGATAAAGGTATAGCCGATGAGGTTGTTTTTAAGTGACAGCGATTTCATATTATCCAACTCCTATCGAATCTGACGTACAAGTAGGAGAGAGAAAGCGATGGCCGATCATGTCGACCAGCCATCGCTTCTACTCAAGCAATATTACTTGTTTTTCTTGAGAATGGAGGTAGCTTCGTCTCTGAATTTCTTAGCTGCTTCTTCAGGCTTGATCTTGTCGTAGTTCATTTGCTCAGCAAGGCTTGTAAGCGATTTGAACACTTCCGCGGAACCGATCGGATCTGCTGGATCCATTGGGGAGCTGTTCGATTCTGCCCATGCCACATAGTCATAAACTTGGATTTGAGCTTCGGAGGAAACTTCTTTCAGCGCTTCTTTTACCTTCGCCGATACAGGAACGCCGCGATCGCCAAGGATCAATTTGTTCGCTTCGATATCGTTAACGAAGAAGTTGATGAACTTCGCCGCTTCTTCCTTCGCTTTCGAGTTCTCCGATACGGAGAAGAACATCGACGGCTTCAAGAACAAGCCTTTCGTCATTTCCGGACCAACCATTGGCGCCAGAGCCATCGGACGGTTAGCTACTTGCTGCAAGCCTACATACTGATTGGACCATTGCCATACGCCGATGCCTTGGTTTAGAACAAGGTGGCTGTCTTCTGCGCCTTTTATCTGAGCAAGTACGTCGGGCGATGGAACTGCGCCGTCGATAACGAGTTTGGACAACATGCCGAAGAAGTCGACGAACATTTGGTCATCTTCGTAACCAAGGCCTGTACCTTCGGCGTTAAACAACGTTTTGCCAAGCGTACGGAGGTAGTAGCCGAAGAATACTTCGGCGCGCATGCCGCTGTCGAAGAACAATCCCGCTTCCTTCGCTTTAGCGGCCATGCCTACGTAGTCATCCCAAGTCCAGTTCTCGGGAATGGATTCGATGCCGGCTTTCTTGAGCAGCGCCGGGTCGTAGTTTAAGCCGAGTGCGTTCACGCCAAGGTTCATGCCATACAGCTTGTCGCCCAGCTTGCCGCCGTCAATCGCATTCTGCGAAATGTCTGAAACGTCGATTTGATTGCCGATGTAAGGAGTTAGATCAGCAAGCTGGTTTCTGCCCGCGTATTGGGTATAGTTTTGCGTGTCGATTTGGATAATGTCCGGGAGCTCGTTGGCAGCCGCTTGCGGCGCCAGCTTCTTCCAGTAGTCATCATAGTTCGCGTATTCCATTTCGATCGTTACATGCGGATTTTTCGATTTGTACATTTCAATAACTTTCATTGTGTAATCGTGTCGAGGCTGTCCGCCCCACCAAGCGATTCGCAGCGTGACCGGATCCGGTTCCTTGTCTCCGTTCGTTGCCGCATTTGTGGCGGCCGGCGTGTTGCTGCTGTTTGAGTTGCCCGAATTATTGCCTCCGCAAGCACTTACAAGCACCAGTGCGAAAGCCATGAGCAGTAGAAGAATTTTTTGACGAGCTTTCATTTTTGATACGCCCCTTCCAAACTCTTAATGTTGTCTACATCGCTAATTATAGGACGAATGTCGAATTGTCGGAATTCAAAAAACCGCTTTCTTTGTTAAAAAAACAGAGGTCGCCATCAAGGCGACCTTTTGTATTCCGATGGCGTGAAGCCGGTATGTTTCTTGAAAACCTGACTGAAATATTGCGGATTATCGCCGAAGCCGAACTTTTCCGCAAGCTCGAAAACTTTCACGTCGCCTGTCGTTTCGATTTCCTTGATCGCCAGCTCCACGCGCATCTTGACGACGTAGTTGGAGAACTTCTCCCCCGTCTCCTTCTTGAACAGCTTGCCAAGATAGTCGGCATTCATATATAGAATCTCGCTCGCCACCCAGTTCAAAGACAGATCGGGATTCGAGATATGCTCTTCGATGACGCGAACCATTTTATGAATAATGAAGGAATGTTTCTTCGTATGCAGATTATAGTTGGTCATGCAGATGAGCTCTGCGTTATCCGTGACGAATTGTTCAATCATGCGAAACGTGTTCAAGCTGTCGAAGCTTGCTATTTTTTGTAAATATTCGTTAATCAGTTCCGGTTGTCCTTGCCTCGCGATCGATACATATAAAGGGATGACATACGATTTGGATAAATGCATATCCATGCGATGCTCCGTCAGCTGCGTGAAGAATTGGCCCAGCTCCTGCTTAGCAATCTCCCAATCGCCGGACTTTATGTGCATGCACAGGTTTTCATCGTCATATATGAATGTCGTCTGCGCCTTGCCTGCCGCATCGTCAATGTCATTTCTCGTGATAATGCTTCCTTCGCCCAAGTAGAATTGGTAGTTCAAGCATTCCAGCGTCTCGCGATACATGCTGCGGGCTTCCGTAATAGGACCGGGAGTGCTGACTGCAATGGTCGCATCAAGCTTGTAATAAGAAGCAAACGTATGCTTGATTTGCTTCAGCCGATCGAACAGCAAATTGCTTTCGGACGTCACTTTGGTTAGCAGCAGCACATGCTTGCCGATGGTCGTGCTGAGCAATACCGTAGCATGGCTTAAATAATCGCCGGCAATGTTTTTGATCGCGAACAGATGCTCGAACTCGAACTTCCCTTCGATCTGGAACAACAGCAGCTGTACGCTGTCATTCTCGATTTCAATGCGGAACAGCTCGCCGTAATCGTCCCAATCGCGCTGGCCGTAGGTTTTGTTCGTAACAAGCTCCTTCAGAAACTGCTCTTTCGCATGCGGCAGCACCTTCGTAAGCTCTTGCTGAATATTCGCCATGAAGTTCGCTTGCGAATGCCTCTCGTCAAGCTGCCCGATCACTTCGGTTAACGCTTGGATGATCGTATTTTCATTGCATGGCTTGAGCAAGTAATGTTTCACTCCGAATTGCATCGCCGTTCGCGCATAATCGAATTCGCTGAAGCCCGACAACAGAATGAATGCGATTTGCGGGTACAGCTCGTATACTTTCTCGACTAATTTCAAACCATCCATACCCGGCATTTTAATATCGGAGATGATAATGTCCGGCTCATTGTCCGTAATAAAAGCTAACGCTTCAAGTCCGTTGCGCGCCGTACCTATAAGCTCCATATGATGAGCATGCCAGTTAATCGTCCGGGAGATGCCTTCTACGATAATTCGTTCGTCGTCCACCAGCAGTACTTTATACATCCGGATCCCTCAATTCGTACGGAAGCATGAGGGTAACCTTCGTGCCCCCGTTTACTTTACTCTCTACGTGTATGCCGTACGCATCGCCGTATAAGAGCTTGATGCGGTCCTCGATATTTTTGAGCCCGAGACCGGAGCCCTTCGTCTTCACTTCGCCGCTTAGCAGCTTGGCGACTAACTGTTCTTCCATGCCCGGACCGTTATCCGTTACCGAAATGAACAGTTTATCGTTCTCATCAAAAGCCTGAATCCGAATGGAGCAAGTATCAATCATCTGTTCAAGCCCGTAATTAACCGCATTCTCGACGATCGGCTGCAGCGAAAGCTTCGGAATCGAGCCATGCAACAACCGCTCCGGCACGTCGATATGGAAGTCCAACCGCTCCTCGAACCGATATTTCTGGATCGTAATATAATGACTCACGATTTCCAGTTCCTTGCTAAGCGGAATAATCGGCTCTTTCAGATTGATCGAAGTGCGAAGCAGCGAGCCGAGCGCTTCAACCATTTGGGAAATATGCGTCTGGTTGCTCAGCTTGGCCGACCAATTAATCGATTCCAGCGTATTGTATAGAAAGTGCGGGTTGATCTGCGCTTGGAGCGCCTTGAACTCGGTATCACGTATCGTAAGCTGCTTCACGTAGTTCTCATGGATCAGCTCGTTTATTCGCTCAACCATAATGCGGAAGTTGCGATGCATCTGGCCCGCCTCGTCCATTGCAAGCGCGCGTTCGTTGGGCTCCTCGGCATATTCGAAGTTGCCTAACTGCACTTTCTTCATCTTCGCGTTCAAACGTTCGATTGGCTTAATGATACCGTTGGCAAATCGGATCGAGAATAAAATAATGCATAGGAACAACACGGCAAAAATCACGATGATCGTTCTCTTGACCTTCACGATGCGCTCGAAAATATCATCGAACGGGATAAGCGTATAATAATTCCAATCGGTATACGTACTGGCAATATAGGTGACAAAATATTGCTTGCCGTTCACCTTCATCGTTTCGTATCCGCTGTCCTGGCCCATTCCTGGCAGACGGTTAATCGGAAAATCGGTCGCACCCGGGTCCGGGTAAATCGGTTTGTTGTCCTGCATAATGATAAGCTGCGCATCGGAGCTATTAATCCGCATCCCCTTCGCAAAATCGTTAAACAACGCTTCCATATTGATACGAATGGCAAGCGTCCCAAGATTATCTAGCTTCAGTTGCTCGAAGGAACGAATCTCTCGCGCCGCTATCAGAGCATTATCCGTCGAATCGGGTGCAACCCAAGTGTTGCCCCCTTTGTTCGGATTCGTCTCGGCCTTGATCTGATCGAGACGGTTCTTGAACATCGTAATCGAGCTTGTGCCGACGAAATACTCATTGTCGAACGCATCGTAGAGCTGAGTCGAAAGAATATATTTATCAAGTGCGCCGATATTGACCATTCGCTCCATGATCTTCGTTCGGACGACATAATTATCGTAATCGGAACCGCCGGATTTAATCGATCGGAGATAAACCTGCAATGTCGGATCCGTCATGATCATGAAAGACAGCTTCTCCATCTTCTTAAGCTCGTTCTCGATGCTGAGCGACGATAAGCTCAGTGCCTTCGACGATTGCTGATAAACCTCTTCATCATAAAATTCAAATGCATATTGTTGAACGACGACACCAATAACGGCAACGACACCCATGATGACCGATATAAGCACAAAAAGCTTATGCTTAATTCGCAAATTCGTATAAAGCGCTTTCAAGTCGGTCATCGCGTATAGCCTCCAATCAGGGTATCAGGCCCTTACGGGAAGGGCCTGACGCTTGTCATGCTTGTCCACATTGCACTGCTAACTATTTCTTCTGCAAATATAGCGTAATTTCCTCGCGGTTATGAAACAATTGCTTCGCCTTCTTGAGCTCGAATACGGTTTCCAGCTTGGCGATGACTTCGCGAATCGTCTGCATCGGCTTACGGTGCATAAGCTTAATCGTTATGATCGCTGTTGCCCTTTCCGTAAGCGCTTGTTCCAAATCAAGGACGAGCTTGCTCATCAGCATCGGGCTCCAGCTCATATCGCATACGAATAGATCGAATGATCCCGGCTTCAGCTTCGCTTCCGAAGCGTTCCGTTTCAAATAAGTGAGCGCCGGGTGATCGATGAGCGACGGATGTAGATCAGCCGGATCAACGGCCGTTACGCGAAGACCGCGCTCCAATAGCAGCGATGTCCACCCGCCTGGAGCCGCGCCTACATCGAGCGCTCTGCGAAATTGTTCATAATGCAATTCGAACGCGCGCTCCGCTTCCAGCAGCTTGAACTTGGCGCGGGACACTTGTCCTTCTTCCCGCTGGAAGCGAACGGCGCCGCCAGGCCAGTCGGAGAGCATGTCCTGCGGAGAGCCGAAGCCGATGCACAGCGTGGATGCCGCAGCATAGATTGCAATAATGACATCCGGCTGCTGTACGACAGGCTCTGCATCCACCTCTGCCAAGACGGCATCCATTACCGCCTTCGTATCGGATGCCGAATAGATGAACGATGTAGAGGACATTCTTCGAATATGAACGGCAGTCCGTTTGCCTGCAAACATGAAGGCTGCGCTGCGTACCATTGCAGAGAGCTGCTCCAAGTCTTCGGCGTTGCCGTTAATTTCGATCGTTCTATCTACCGGCTGTATGTGCCGCAGGAAGATCGGTTCGCGTTGCAGAATGGTCTGCAATGTCTCTACCCTGTCAAGCGGACTGTTCATAAGGAACACTTCTCCCGCAGCAAGCTGTGTGAAGGAAACGCCGTCAATTAAGCGGCGAAGCTCCTCTATTGCATAGGGCGAATAGCTTTGATTCGCCGTTCCGATCCACTCAGTCAATGTTTTGTGCCTCTATTCTTAAATTTATCAACCAAACCTTCAAACGATTTCAAATACAATTATCGTGAATTGGATTTTTTTCCTTTTCCCGTTAATGTTGCGGACTGCGATCAACACGGTACTTACGTCGATGCCATTTGTTGGAGGAGAGAGTCCGGCATCGGGCCGTTGTGAAGCTTGGTCGTCTCCGGTGCGTTCTGATAGAGCTCTTGATACATTTGCACACGTCCAGCCATGCTCGACGTGTGCAAATAAATTTGTTCGGGATATCGGCCGGTCGCTACGATATGGCGGACCACTTCATACCCCGTAGGCTGAGCCCAGCCCAAGTCGTAGTCGAGCGATAAGATGCCGACGGGCTCTTGATCTAGCAGCAGCTTGCATTCCTCGGCGTCCTTGGCGAGTACGAATCCTTTCGGACAGCCGCGATAATCGTCCAAATAAATATGAATCATGAATGAATCCTCCGTTCAAACATTAGATTCAAAAGCTCCGATTTAAAGATCCTTTTGGCATCCCGGACAATAATAAGCTTTACGTCCCGATTGCTCCAGCTTGTCGATCGTCGAACCGCATACAAGACAAGCCTCGCCTTCCCTGTCATGCACTCGGAATTTCTGCTTATGACCGCCTGTATGCCGGTCGTCGGCCGTTAACGGAAAGTCGCCTGCGCCGCCGTTTGAAATCGCTTCCTTTAGCACATTATGCATCGCTTCATACAGTCGTTCCCAAGTCGCCGGCTCAAATAAAGGAATTTTTGCATCCGGGAGCAATTCTGCGCGGAATAATATCTCATCTACATAAGCGCTTCCCAATGCATTCAGCACGTTTGTGTCAAGCAAAGCCGGTCGGATTGCCCCTCTTTTCTTCGCGAATCTGTCAATGAAACGTTTCAGGGTAAGCTTCTTATCGAGCGGATCCGCGCCAAGTCCGCCGAACAGCTCTTCTACTTCCCGAACGGTCATTAATTTCAAATGTTCGGAACGCAGACCTATCAGATAGAGAATCTGCTCGCCGAGTTTTACTCGAACCTGCGTCGACTTATCCGGCATATCTTCCAGCGTGCCGATATATAAGTAAGCCGCACCCGTCAATTGAAGCACGAGCCGCTTGCCGTTATCCAAGTGAAACAGCAAATGCTTGCCTCTACGTTCTACAAACCATACGACAGCGCCAACAACCTCTTTACGCAACTGCTCAGCGTCAATCTGAAACGTCTTGCTGCTCGTTACCTCAATACCGGTAATCTGGGCCCCGGCGAACCTGTCCGCCAGCACCTCTCGATCATTCTCTAATTCCGGCAGTTCCAACATGAAAGCTCTCTTCCTTCCTGTTCCTTCGTTTGTTTCTCTTATATCCCTCTGTATGTAGAAATATACGAGCGAAGCTCATCTAATCGTGTGCAAATAACATCCGGCTTGCAGCCGGCTATCTCCGCATAATATTCATAATTGTCCGACCTTGTCAAACCCGTTAATACAAGTATCGTCCCGCATCCGGATGCATGACCCGCTGCAATATCCGTTGCCATATTGTCGCCGATCACCCATGTATCCGCTGCCGTCCGTCCCAGTCTGTTCAATGAATAATTCATTAGGATTGCCGAGGGCTTGCCGATAACGACGGGCTGTTTGCCTCCGGCCGCGGTTAGGCTTGCGCCAATCGAGCCTGCACCGGGTTGCAGTCCGTTCTCCGTTGGAAGCAGCAGATCGGGATTCGTCATCACGTAAGAAGCGCCGTCCAAAATATAACGAACCGCTTTCGCTAACCGGCTATAATTGAACTCGCGATCAATCCCTTGCAGCACATAATCCGGATTGTCCTCGGTAATCGTAAGTCCTGCACAAACAACCGCTTCCCGAAGCCCCTTTTCGCCAATGACAAAAACAGAAGCGCCGGGCAACTTCTCGGCAATATACGATGCGGCAGCCTGCGCCGATGTGCATACATCATCGGCATAAGCTTCGATCCCCATCGCCTTCAGTCTATCTGCGACATCCTCGGGTGTTGCCGAAGAATTATTCGTCACGTATTTGTAAGCTAAACCACCGGTCCTTAAGTCCGCGATAAGCTTATCCGCATGCTCGATTCGCTTCGATCCGTGATAAATCGTACCGTCTAGATCAATAAGCAAACCACTCATCTTTCGTTCTATGGTCGTCATTGCGGCATATCTCCTTAATCGTTAGCCAAACCTTCATTATAGTAACCCGTGCCGCTCCGCTTTGCCCGTAAGTCTGGCTATTCGTTTGCGAAGCGCTTCCAGCTCCGCCGATTTTTTCGCGTCTCTTCGCTGCAGCGGATGGCTTCTCATATGTTCAAGCGCTTCCCGCGCATATTGCAATGCGGTCTTGAAGTCCTTCAGCTTATGTTCATAATACATGGCCAACTCCGTGCAGGCCTCTATGGCGAATGAGCCGTATGCTTGCGAGGAATGAATAATGACCTTCTGCCACAATACCACAGCACGCCCCCAATTTCCAGCCTTCTTATCGCGCGCGGCAAGCATGAGAAGCGCCGCTGGCGCTGGGGATTCGGAGCGTAATGCTCCTTCGAACAATACGTCGGGCAGCTTGTAGTTTCCCATCTTCTCCAGCCACAATCCGGTACGGACCATTTCCTCGGGCAGATCGGGACTTTCGAAGGTTGCCCCTTCCATGTCGCCAAGCAAATGACCGAATCGGATCGCTAAGCTGACAAGCGACAGCATATCCGTTTCATTATGCCGGAAGACGCCTTCCAACGTCATCGGTTCTCCTGTCGCGAGAAACTCGAAATAGAGCTGTGGCGCGAGCGAGCCCGGCACGTCGTCATGGCGCGTTATCCCCAGCCTTTCCTCTTCCACATGACTGAGCTTGCATGAAATAAGCGTATTTCTCCAAATCGATCGCGCCGGATGCAAAAAGTCGAGATGCAGCGGCTGCCACATTTTCCGATTGAACCCGTTCAAAATAAAGCGGTTCTGCATAACGGGCCAGTCAAATGTTTTGCCGTTATAGGTTGCCAAATACGCGTAGTCGCTCAGCTTCTCCGACAAATAAGCGATCATGGCCCGCTCCTCGGCCGGATGGCGAATAACCGCTTGCTCGACTATGATCCCCTCGTCCGTTTGATAAGCGAGCCCCACCATGAACGGAACGTTGCCCGCTCCGACGCCGAGCCCGGTCGTCTCCAGATCGAGAAACATGATCCGATTCGCCATTGCTCCCTGTGTTTGACCGGGATGGAAAGCTCCGAGTTTGTCCGCAACCAGTTCCAGCTCGGCTAACGTGTGAGTACCGTGTCGGTGATGCAGAGGATAAACGATTTTGCGCAGTAAAAACTGCCCCGTTTCATTCGTCTGAAGTCCGACGCCGAGCTCCTTCCATTTCGGGGACAACTGCTCTATGTCTTCCTCGATTTCCTGTACAATTGCCGCTTGTTCATCCATCACTCGCGCAGCAACGTCAGCATTCTCGACCGCCTGCTCGCTCCCGCCGCTGCCGCGCAGCCGGTTCATCCGATCCCGGAGACCGCTCATTGCGCACCGCCCGCTTCGTTAAGAAGGTCAAGCGCCTGCTGCTTGCCGAGCAGTCCTACCTCTTCGATCGGTCCGACGCAAGCCGGACAGCCGCTCTGGCATGTACATGACAGGATGACCGACTTCGCCTGCTCGATCAACATGTCATGCACATCGAACAGCCGCTCGCTAAGTCCGATGCCGCCAGGATAACGATCATAGAAATAAATCGTCGGCCGCTGCGTATGGACGGCCTTCACTTGTGGAACGACGCGAATATCGAACGGATCGCACATCAGGTAGAGCGGGGCGATATGAACGAGTACGTTCGCGATGCCCAGAAGCGCATACTGCATCTCGTTTTTGCTTTTGCGGGCAGCTGCCTCCTCGCTGAACGAGAACCAATAGCCGCTCGTATGAAGCTCTTCCTCCGGCAGATGAATCGGTCCGGAGCCGATATTTTCGTGACTGCGAAGCTTGATTTTTTTGAAAATCGTAGCCTTTGCGTTGACCGTTACTTCGCCATACTGGCGGACCAGCTCGCCGGCTTCGCGCTCTTTGTCGACATGCAGCACCTTCAGCTCGACTGCCATGTTCGCGTCCGTATAATAGTCGACGTTGACCTCTCGGACGTAAGCTTTTTTCTCCGGATAATCCAGCTTCTCGACCTGATATTGCACGCCCTCATGGATGTAAATGGCTTCTTCGTGAATGAGGGTCGGAGCGCTGAACCGATCAACCTCGCCTAACACGCGGCTGCCGTTCGATATATCGATAATAACGAAGTTTTCCTGCGCTGCCGAACGAAGGGAGATGTTATGCGCCGGAAACGACTGCTCCATCCAGTACCAGCGACCGCCCGCCTTATGTAGCACTTTCTCCTCCACGAGGAATTCCATCATATCCTCAAGCGATTCAGAACCGAACTTCTCACCGGCTTCGAAAGGCAGCTCATAGGCCGCGCATTTCACATGATCAATTAAGATGAGCAAATTATCGGGATGGATAAGCGCCCGTTCGGGAGGACGATTGAAGAAAAAGTCCGGATTTTGAATCATATATTGATCGAGCGGATTGCTGCTGGCTACCATGAACGTTACCGAGCTCTCCTGCCGTCTGCCTGCTCTTCCCGATTGCTGCCAGGTGCTCGCCACGGTTCCCGGATATCCGTTCAAAACACAGGCTTGCAGCTGTCCGATATCGATACCAAGCTCGAGAGCGTTCGTACTGACGACGCCTCGAATCTCTCCGGTACGCAAACCATGCTCGATCTCCCGACGAAGCTTAGGCAAGTAGCCGCCGCGATAGCCGCGAATCGTCTTCGCATCCAGCTTGTCCTTAATCATGTCCTGCAAATAGGTAAGCAACAGTTCAACCCTTACGCGGCTGCGTGCGAAAACGATCGTCTGAACGCCTTGCTTCAATAACAGCCCGGCCAGCTTCTGCGTCTCGAGCACGCTGCTTCGGCGAATGCCAAGCTGCTTGTTCACAACCGGCGGATTGTAAAATACAAAATGCTTCTCTCCCATCGGAGCGCCATTGTTATCGATCAAAGCTACGCTCTCGCCGATCAGCCTCTCCGCATGCTCCTTAGGATTGTCGATGGTAGCCGACGCGCATATGAACTGCGGATTCGAGCCATAGAACTTGCTTATCCGCTTTAACCTTCGTAGGACATTCGCCACATGGCTGCCGAACACGCCTCGATAAGCATGCACCTCGTCTATGACGATATACTTCAAGTTCTCGAACAGCTTCACCCACTTCGTATGATGGGGCAATATAGCCGAATGAAGCATATCCGGATTCGTAACAACGATATGGCCGGCATTGCGAATTGCCGTTCTTACCGTTGGCGGCGTGTCTCCGTCATACGTATGCGTCTTGATGTCTACTTCCATAATATCCGCAAGCTTCTGCAGCTCCGTCACCTGATCCTGCGCCAGTGCCTTCGTCGGGAACAAATAAAGCGCCCTGCCCTCTTCGTTGTCCAACAACGACTGAAGGACCGGCAAGTTGTAGCAGAGCGTCTTGCCCGATGCGGTCGGCGTTACCGTTACAACGTGCCTGCCTTCGCGCACCGCTTGGAACGAGCCGGCTTGATGCGTATATATTTCGCTTATCCCTCTCGCTTGCAATGCTCCCCGCAAGGCGGGGTGCAAACTAGGCGGCAGAGGAACCGTTTGTGCTTTGCGTGGTTCAATAGTGCGCCAATGCGTCACGTTTGTCATTATATCTTCTCTTTGTTGTATATGCTGAAGCCACTCCTCGAGGCTTCCAGCTTTGCCTGTCCAACGGTTCATGACCGTTCACTCCTCGTCAAACCCATGTTGCTATTTATTTTACAGAATACATGTTCGTGCTGCAATTTTATTTTTTGACATTTGGGCTATATTGAACTTGAACATCGTTGCGATGTTTGATAGTATAAAGTTAAACATTTAGATAATTATCTAAATATCTAATCTAATGAAATGGCTCAATTGAAGAAAAGAGGAAGGCTATGTCCATTAACCAGGCTTTCAAAGCGTTGTCCGATCCAACCCGTCGCAAAATATTGGATTTGCTTCGCGAACGCGATATGACTGCCGGAGAAATTGCCGATCACTTCCAGATGACGAAACCAAGCATCTCCCATCATCTTAGCCTATTGAAGCAGGCGGAGCTCGTTTGGGATGAGCGGCAAGGTCAGCATATTTATTATTCGCTGAATACGACCGTATTTCATGAATTAATGAAATGGATCGTATCTTTCCAACAATCCAAACAAGAAGGGAAGTAATTCTGATGAATATCAAACGTTTAACGTGGTTAATTGTAGGGGCAGCTTTTATCGCAAGCGCTATTGTGTACAGGGATATGCCGGGGCAAATGCCGGTACACTGGAATGCCAACAATGAAATCGACAACTATGCGCACAAAGCGGTTGCTTTATTCCTGCTTCCGGCCATTATGCTGCTTCTAAATGCCATGCAATCCGTACTGCCTAAAATTGATCCTAGACGGAGCAATTACGCTCCATTTCAATCAAGCCTGGATATCATTCGCCTTATCACGACGCTTGGCTTGTTGGTCATTCACGGCTATACAATCGCAGTAGGCTACGGCTATACATTCAGCATCACGTATGTCGTTCTGCCTTTCTTAGGGTTGCTGTTTCTCGCGACCGGCAACTATATGCCAAGATTCCAATACAACAGCTATGTTGGGATTAAAACTCCGCATACGCTAGCGAACGAGCATGTATGGCGCAAGACACATCAATCGGCCGCTAAGCTGTTCGTAATCGGAGGACTAATGATTATCGCTTCACTGGTTTTACCAGTACCTATCCAAAGCTATATCATCATCGCGATCATTATAGCAGTTGTCGCAGCTTCATACGGACTTGGTTTCTATTTCTCCCGCAAAACGATTAAATAACCGTTCTTCATTGAATACAATGTATTTACCTTAGCCAAAAAGACGTAAGAGCATGTTGAGCTCTTACGTCTTTTTATTATATTAATATTTAATTACACTAATTATATAAGCTTCAACTATGTACGTCTCTCGATTTCAATGCAAGTCAAATCGGTAGCCGCTGTTGCCGCGCCAAACAAAGTCTGCGCTTCTTCCTCGAGCTGAAGCAGATTCTCGTTATGATAACGTCCGCTAAAATGCGTCATGACCAGCTTCCTTGCCCCCGCCTCGGCTGCCGCTTTAGCTGCTTCAACGGTTGTGCTGTGCCCGAACAAATGCGCCTTCTCTTCCATGCCCGCGGCAAAAGTCGCTTCATGGACGAGCAAATCCGCTCCCATCGCTAGTTCTATCACATTGGCGCAAGGAGTCGTATCGCCGAGAATCGTAACGACTCTTCCGGGCAAAGAGGGAGCCGTTACTTCATTTGCATATATTACCGTTCCGTCCTGCAACGTAATATCCTGTCCCTGTTTGAGCAAGCCATATTGCGGCCCGGGAGCCACACCAAGCTGCTTCAGCTTATCGGCGAGCAGCCTCCCGGGCTGATCGTGCTCGACAACTCGGTAGCCGAAACATGGTACGCGGTGGATCAGAGTGGAGGCGACCACGGAGAAGCGCTCATCCTCATAGGCAAGTTGACCATCCGCTTCGCCCAGTTCAACATATTCAAGCTCATAGTCGAGGGTCGTGCCGCTAATCTCGAACACTGTCTCGATATAGCGTCTTAACCCGCGGGGACCGATCATCCGAAGCGGTGTGACGCCCCCATCGAATGAACGTGTGCTTAGCAGGCCTGGCAGTCCGTATATATGATCGCCATGAAGATGCGTAACGAAGATCGTATCCAGCTTGCTCAGCTTAAGCGGGGTATTCATTAATTGATGTTGCGTCGCTTCTCCGGCATCGAACAGCCACCAATTGGAGCATGGCTCCGGCAGCTGCAACGCGATCGAGCTAACGTTCCGTTGCTTGTTGGGACGGCCTGCCCCTGTCCCTAAAAACCATATTTGCATTGCCCCATTCACCTCGCAGCATAGCTTTTGCAATTTTGGTACTGTCTATGAATGAAGCCCGACAGATCGGTTACGGAACCGCTGCAGGGCTTCAAAGCGATTTATAAGTTAAACTATAGTTTCTCGACGTTGAAGTATTGCGCCTCGGGATGAGCGAATACCATAGCGGATACCGATGCTTCCGGTTCCATCATGAAGCCCTCCGTCAACTGAACGCCAATGTCCTCTGGCTTCATCAGATCGAACAATGGTTCTTGATCCTCCAGATTCGGACAAGCCGGGTAACCGAACGATACGCGAATGCCTTGGTAGCGGGCGCCGTGACGCTGCTTCATCGTCATCTCCGCCGGGTCCGGGTATCCGCAAATATCGCGCATTATATGATGGACGCGTTCCGCCATCCCTTCCGCTACTTCAAGCGCAACGGATTGGAGCGCATGGGAACGCAAGTAATCGCCGTTGTCCTTCCACTCATTCGCAAGATCGCGGATGCCTTCGCCAGCCGTTACGACAAGGAAGCCTACATAATCCATGACGCCGCTCTCAACCGATTTCAAGTAATCCGACAAGCATAGGAACGGTTCGACTTGTTGACGCGGGAATGTGAACCGCTTAATCTCTTGCGTCTGATCCTCAGGATTGTAAATAATAATATCGTTGCCTGACGATTGCGCAGGGAAGAAGCGATACATGCCATGCGTGCGAATGAACCCTTCAGCACTTCCGCGGCGCAGAATATCGTCCACCGTTGCTTTCAGTTGCACGGCTTTCTCGTTACCTTCGGCGAGAAGATTCTCGACATTGCCTTTCAAGCCAAGATGATGGCCGAGCAGCATCTGCATATTCACATACGGAATGACATGCGGAATCGGAACATCGCGAAGCACATGACGCTCGAGGTCAGGCGGCGCGAATACCGGTGCATCCGGCGATATTTTGGAACGAACCGCACGCGTAAGCTCAGGCAGCTTCTTCTTGTCTTCTTCTGCTTCGCCGCCCGAAGCTTTGTAAGCAGCCATCTCCTCTTCCAGCCGTGTACGATGCACGGTATCCATTAGCTTGTTCGCAATATCGAGACCGTCCATCGCATCTTTCGCATACAAAACAAGTCCGTCATACTCAGGGCCGATTCTTGTTTTCGTAAATTTACGCGTAAGCGCAGCGCCGCCGACAAGAATCGGAACATCGATGCCCGCATTGCGCAAATCTTGCGCCGTTACGACCATTTGCTGTGCCGACTTGACAAGCAGTCCCGACAAGCCGATCGCATCGACCTTCTCCTTGCGATAAGCCTCGATAAGCTGCTCAGGAGGTACTTTAATGCCGAGATTGATAATTTTGTAGCCATTATTAGACAAAATGATTTCAACCAGGTTTTTGCCAATGTCATGGACATCGCCCTTGACCGTTGCGAGCAAAATCTTGCCTTTCACCGAGGATTCGTTTTTCTCCATAAACGGTTCCAGGTAGTTAACGGACGCTTTCATGACTTCCGCGCTTTGAAGCACCTCCGCCACGATAAGCTCGTTGTTGTTGAAGAGACGGCCTACCTCTTCCATCCCTTTCATGAGCGGTCCGTTGATTACGTCCATCGCCGAATACTTCTGAAGCGCTGCGTCAAGGTCGGGGATCAACCCTTCCTTCGTCCCCTCAATGACGTATGAGCCAAGACGTTCTTCGAGCGAAAGGTTCGAAATTTTCTCCTTCTTTTCGACCTTTTTGTCTCGGAAAGCAGCCACGAAGGAAGCTAACGTCTCGTCGTTCGTATTGTAAATAAGTTCTTCTGCCAAGCGGCGCTCATGCTCCGGAATCGAAGCGTAACGTTCAAGCTTCTCCGTGTTCACGATAGCATAATCAAGACCGGCCTTCGTCGCATGGTACAAGTAAACCGAGTTCAGCACTTCCCGACCCGCGTCCGGCAAACCGAATGAGATGTTGCTAAGGCCAAGAATCGTTTTCGTTCGCGGATACTTTTCTTTGATCATCCGGATGCCTTCGAGCGTCTCGACCGCTGAGCCGATATATTGAGGATCGCCCGAGCCGACCGGGAACATGTTCGGGTCAAAAATAATATCCTCGGCGTTCATGCCGTATTTATTAACGAGCAGTTCATAAGAGCGATCCGCTACTTCAAGCTTTGCTTCGCGCGATACGGCCTGCCCTCTCTCATCGATGAGAATCATGACGACAGCAGCGCCATAACGGTGAATAAGCGGCAATATTTTCTCGAACTTTGACTCGCCGTCCTCTAAGTTAATGGAGTTAATAATCGCCTTGCCCTGCGAATATTTTAAGCCTAACTCAATAATATGGTCATAGGTGGAATCGAGCATGATCGGCGCTTTAATTTTCTTAACGACCTGCGGCAAAAACTGATGGACGGCATAAGCCTCATCGATGTCCGTGTCCTGCAGGTTAATGTCGATAACATGCGCTCCGCCTTTGACTTGTCCTCTGGCGATTTCCGATGCTTCGTCGAACTTCTCTTCCTTAATAAGACGCTTGAATTTGCGCGAACCGGAAATATTGGTACGTTCGCCGATCATGATCGGACGGTTATCCGCTTCAATAAATACGGTATCGATACCGGATACCGCATCAGGGTGGCTGCCCATTTCCGAACGCGGCGCATATTTTGCCATTGTCTCCGTGAGTGCTCGAATGTGCGCAGGCGTCGTGCCGCAGCAGCCGCCGGCTATATTCAGCCAGCCTTGTTCGGCAAATGCCGACATTTTCTTCGCGAGCGATTCAGGCGATTCATGATAATGTCCGTTCTCGTCCGGCAAGCCGGCATTTGGATAACAGCTAATCGCGGAATTTGCGATTTGGCTAAGCGTCCGAATATGGTCGCGCATAAATTCCGGTCCGGTCGCGCAGTTTAACCCAATCGAAATCGGCTTTAAATGCTCCAACGAGATGTAGAACGATTCAATCGATTGACCTGCAAGCGTCGTACCCATCGGTTCGATCGTACCGGAAATCATAATCGGCAATTCCACGCCAAGCGTATCGAATGCATTGCGAATGCCAATGCTGCCCGCCTTCACGTTAAGCGTATCCTGCGACGTCTCCAGCAGCAAAGCGTCAACATTCGCTTCAATAAGTGCAAGCGCTTGCTCATAATAGCTCTCTACGAGCTCATCGAACGTAACGCCGCCCGTTACGGATAGCGTTTTCGTTGTTGGACCAAGCGCTCCCGCGACATAACGCGGCTTGTCTGGCGTACTATACTTGTCCGCTGCATCGCGGGCCAGCTTAGCTGCGGCAAGATTGATTTCTCTCGCTTTCTCCGGTATATCGTAATCGGCAAGCACGACGCTAGTCGCGCCGAACGTATTCGTCTCTAGAATGTCCGCGCCAGCCTCAAGGTATTGCTCATGAATCGACTGAATAACGTCGGGACGCGTCAAAACGAGCATTTCGTTACAGCCATCCAGCTCAGGACCGCCAAAATCGTCCTCGTTCAAGTTCGCCTGTTGAATCATTGTACCCATAGCGCCATCCAAAATAAGAATGCGCTCTTGCAGCATTTGTTGTATGGTTGGTTTAGACAATTCGTACACCCTTCCCAAAATCATTAACAATTAGTTTACCAGAATCGCTATGGACTGAAAAGGCAAATCCATCGACATTCGTCATCATTTGTTTTATAATTATTATATCATTTAATTTCTATTGGAAAAGAGGGAATGATCATGGCTGAAATAAGAATTCGCAATACCGAGCAACGCATCTCCGGCGAAGAAAACGTCCGTGCATTTCTAGAACAACAGGAAGTACTATATGAACATTGGAATACGAGCAAGCTAGCTCCGGAATTACAAGAGAAATTCGTTCTTTCCGATGAAGAGAAGCAGCAAGTGCTTGCTACTTATAAAGAGGAAATCAAGGACCTTGCAGAACGCCGCGGCTACAAAACTTGGGATATTATTACATTGTCCGAAGCAACGCCTAACCTGGATGAGCTTCTCAAAAAATTCGAGAACGTTCATACGCATACGGAAGATGAAGTTCGTGCAATCACGGCCGGCAAAGGCATCTTTATCATCAAAGGCACTGACGATGTCGGTTACTTCGATGTTGAACTCGAAGCAGGCGATGTCATTTCCGTACCGGAATACAAGCCTCACTTCTTCACGCTAATGGATAATCGCCAGATCGTTGCCGTTCGCTTGTTCATTGAGACGGAAGGCTGGATCGCTCACCCGTTCGCTGATCCTGTATTCGAAACGAACAAAGCGTAACGAACCCTATACAATCGTGCAAGCCCCTCATGCTGCAGCGTTGCCGTAGCCGAGGGGCTTATTTATTCTCATATAACTTATTGCTCCAAAATTTGAAGCAGTTCTTCCAAATGCTTAATCTCATAAGTAGGAATAATATCGTCATTCCTTACCATGTCGTGGCGGTTAATCCAAACGGATGTCATGCCGATCGTATTCGCGCCGAGAATATCGGTCGTCAGCTTATCGCCTACCATAATGCCATGATCCGGCTCAATGCCCAGACGTTCAAGCGCATGCTTAAAGATCGATGCTGCAGGCTTCCCTTCGCCGAATTCGCCCGAAATAATAATATGATCGAAATACGGAACGAGCTGCGGAACGCCAGCCAGCTTCTCGCGTTGCAAATCCGGCGAGCCATTCGTGAGCAGCAGCAGCTTATATTTACCTTTGAGCGCGTCAAGCACGCGGAATGTTTCATCATATACAATCGGACGAGAGCGGCGTTCGGCAGGGAACTTCTCGGCAAGCTCAGCACCAAGCTTAGCATCGTCCACGCCAAGCGCAAGCAGCCCCTTCGTCCAAGCCTCGCGGCGATAGCCGGGAGCCAGGCTCTCCAGCTTGCGGAATTCTTCCTGTTCGCCTTCGCGGAAGTTCGCCCACAAACCTTCGAACGGATTGATGCCGATCATCTTCGTGAACGGGAACGTCTCGTACGATTCATATAACGCTCTTGCTTCACTGCGCACTGCTTCCTCGAGCGCGATAACTTCCACGCCTGTAAGATCAGCAGCAGCCTTGCATGTCGCTTCAAATGCTTCCTTCACACTGCGGTCGTCCCATAGCAGCGTGTCGTCTAAGTCAAATAATACAGCTTGTTTTGCCATGTTAATCATTACTCTCCCATGCCTTTATTTTTGCTGAAACGAAATGCCGTTCGCTTGTGCGAAATCCTTTAGCTTCTCATTGATTTCATCCGTCGGATAACGATTAATGAGTCTCGAGAACACCCAATTGCCGCCCTTTTGCGGTTCAATGACTACATAACCGGGCTGCACGCTAATGCATTTAATCGAAGAAGCGGAAAGACGCTTGTCCCCCATCATTCGACGCGTCTGCACGTAATCTTTGCCGATCTGAATATAAGGACGGCGCAAGAAAAACAGTCCTGCCAGAACGACATAACATGCGATTGTTACATAAAACATCGTATCGACCTGATAGTCCTTCTGACTCTGTATCAGAATAACATACAACGCGATAAACAAGAGCAGCAGAATCGGCGCAATGTAATTTCGACCAACGATTTTTACCGCTTTGTCGCCATTTAGTACGATAGAGCCTTCGCCATGTTTTTTCCGTTGCTTGTTGACCTGACTCATATTTTTGCGCACTTTGCGCTCCCAAGAACGTGACAAGCTTACTCCCCCTACTTTGGCTTGCTTCCGCAAGCCTTCTATTTTACTTCAACGGACGCTGGAACTTCGTAATGAAACGGTTCGGATAATCGTCCGGCAATGCGCTAATTTCGTCCAGCTTGTCCCATAAGCCGCTCGGCATCTCCCAATCGACGGCACCCATGTTCTGCTCGAACTGGTCAAGCGTACGAGCCCCGAATATCGGTGAGGTAATGCCTTCCTTCTGCAACAGCCACCGCAAAGCGACTTGTGCAGGCGCTTTGTCCAATTGCTTGGCTATCTCAAGCACAGCTTCAAGGATTGCGAAGTTATGATCCGACGCGCGGTTATCCCAAGCGCTCTCGCCAACCTTTGAAGTTAATCGCCCTTCCGTTGGCATCTCGCGATTATATCGTCCAGTGAGGAAGCCGCCTCCAAGCGGGGCCCAAGGAACAATTCCTATCTTCTCCTCCAAGCACAACGATATCATCTCACGATCCATTTGCCTGCTTACTAAACTATATTGTGGCTGAATGGAAATGAACCTAACGTAACGGTTAACATCGCTCAAAGCGAGCGATTTCATCAATTGCCAAGCAAAAAAATTGGAACAGCCTATGTATCGGACTTTTCCCGACGTTACAAGATCGTCTAGCGCCCGCAGCGTCTCCTCGATTGGCGTAGCCTGATCCCATACATGCACCTGATACAAATCAATATAGTCGGTCTGAAGACGCTTCAAACTAGCCTCTACTCCGTCCATGATGTGCTTGCGAGAAAGCCCTGCTCCGTTAATGTCGCCGGAGGTTGCCATTCTTACTTTCGTTGCAAGCACGGTCTCGGATCGTTTGCCTTGTATCGCTTTGCCAACTATTTCTTCCGAACGGCCGTTTACATAAACATCCGCCGTGTCGATAAAGTTGCCGCCCTTTTCGAAGAAACGGCGAATCATTTCAATCGAGTCTTGTTCATTCGTCGTATTGCCGAACGTCATTGCCCCGAGACATAATTCGGAAACGGCCAGGCCGCTTCTTCCAAGCAAACGATAGTTCATGTATGAATCCCCCAAGCGCTTCCGTTTTTGAGCCTTGCATAAGAAGATTATACGAGGAAAGCCAAGCAGAACTTGGCCATCCGGCTATTAATGCTTAACGTTATCTTGATCCCCGTCTTCCACGAATTTGATCGTATCAAGCTGCTGTTTAAAGTTGCTCTTGAAGTTGTTCAAATACTGACGGCGAAGCTCGTCACGCTCTGTCGTTTCTTCGTCGGTCAAGCCTACCGTTTTATTTTTACGAGAAAGCTCGTTGATCCGCGCTATTAACTTGTCGATATCCATCGTTTACGACATACTCCCCTCATGCTGTAAATGTTCTAACCTTTACTTTGACATTTTCGGAGCTCTATTGTCAAGGCGGCAGCATCATCATGTTTGCAAAACGCTAGATTCTTATAATGAAAAAAGAGCATCACACCGTTAATCGGTGCAGATGCTCTCCGCTCGCTGCCTTTATATAGAAGGAATAACTAGCTTCTGGCCAGGATACAAATTCGTGGATTCTAGCCCGTTACGCTCCTTGATCAAATAAATGACGTATCGCACATCTTCCTCGTCTCCGGCGAAACGGTTAGCAATGGCCCACAGCGTATCGCCTGTATATACTGTCACAAGCTCTTCGTTGACGGCTTCAACCGTGTTCTGGCTGCCAGATGCGTTCGTACCCATTAGCAAAAAGCTTGTAAACAAAAGGACGAACAGCATTGCGCAAACGATCAGCTTAATTGCATGTCGTCTCATTACGGCCGCATAACGCTTATATGTGGTATTCGCGTTCATCTCTGGTCTCGTATGTATTGTTCTATAAAAGCTTGGATTCATCATCATTTATCAGCACCCCAAACGTTTGTTCTGTTTTATGATATGAGAATAACACGAACAAACGTTTGCGGTCAATACTAAAATGCGAACCTTTGTGCTTAAGAACTTATGTTTGTGCGAACCCCGGTTCTATGCTATACTTTTGTACAAACCTACTAATGGAGTGATCGCAGTGTCGAAGATTTCCAGCCGACAACAATCTATTCTTGATTTCATTAAGAATGAGGTCCGTGAGAAAGGCTATCCGCCTTCCGTCAGGGAAATCGGCGAAGCCGTCGGATTATTATCAAGCTCCACCGTTCATGGTCATCTCGACCGTTTAGAGAAGAAGGGCCTTATCCGACGCGACCCAACCAAGCCCCGTGCCATTGAGATTTTGGATACGGAAGGCGTGGACGGTATTATCCCGCTTGCCGTCGCCAAAGTGCCAATCGTCGGTAAGGTAACTGCCGGCGTACCGATTACAGCTACCGAGAATATTGAAGATTACTTCCCTCTTCCTTCCCATTTTGTTGGTGACAGCAGCGTCTTCATCCTAAACGTCGAGGGAGAGAGCATGATCGAGGCCGGTATTCACGACGGAGATTATGTTATCGTTCGCCAGCAGCGTACTGCCAACAACGGCGATATCGTCGTCGCAATGAACGAAGATGACGAAGCGACCGTTAAGACGTTTTACAAGGAGAAGAACTACATACGTCTCCAACCGGAGAATTCCTCCATGCAGCCGATCCTGCTGCAGAACGTTACAATCTTAGGCAAGGTCATCGGATTGTTCCGCGACATTCATTAGCCATTGAACAACAAGAAGAGGTAGATCGGTATGCTAGCAGCATACCGATCTACCTCTTCTTTAGTTGTAGGTGAAGACTTCTTCGCTGTAAATTAAAAAATCCGCCGAAGCTTCGGCGGATTCATGTTTCGAATCTTTGATCTTAGTAGAGCGTCAAGTACTGATCGCGTTCCCATTGGTGAACTTGCGTACGGTACATGTCCCACTCGATTTCTTTCAGCTCGTAGAAGTGAGCAAGCGCGTGCTCGCCAAGTGCGTCGCATACGATATCGCTGCGGAGCATTTCGTCGAGCGCTTCCTTCAAGTCGCCCGGCAAGCTTGGAATGCCTGCGTCCAGTCGTTCTTCCTCGGTCATGATATAGATGTTGCGGTCTGTCGGAGGAGGAAGCTCGGTTTTGTTAACAATGCCATCGAGCCCGGCTCTCAGCATGACAGCTAGCACAAGGTACGGGTTAGCCGCTGGATCCGGGTTGCGAACCTCTACCCGTGTGCTAAGACCGCGGGATGCCGGAATACGGATCATTGGCGAACGGTTGCTCGCCGACCATGCGACGTAGACTGGCGCTTCATAGCCAGGTACAAGACGTTTGTAAGAGTTGACTGTAGGATTCGTAATCGCAGCCATTGCGCGGGCATGCTGCAAAATACCAGCCATATAGTAACGAGCGGTTGCGCTTAAACCAAGCTTGTCCTTCTCGTCGTAGAACACGTTCGAGTTGCCTTGGAACAACGATTGATGGCAGTGCATGCCGGAACCGTTAACGCCGAACAGCGGCTTAGGCATAAACGACGCATGCAGGCCGTGCTCGCGGGCAATCGTCTTCACGACGAGCTTGAACGTCTGGATTTGGTCGGCAGCGCGAATCGCATCCGCATATTTGAAGTCGATCTCGTGCTGCCCGGGCGCTACCTCATGGTGAGAGGCCTCGATCTCGAAGCCCATTTCTTCGAGCGTCAATACGATTTCACGGCGACAGTTCTCGCCCATGTCCATCGGCGCAAGGTCGAAGTAACCGCCTTGGTCGTTCAACTCCGTCGTAGGCTCGCCTTTATCATCGGTTTTGAATAAGAAAAATTCCGGTTCCGGTCCAACGTTCATCGCGGAGTAGCCCATTTCTTCCGCTTCCTTAAGCGCACGCTTCAAAATACCGCGCGGGTCGCCGGCGAACGGTGTGCCGTCCGGCATATAAATATCGCAAATAAGACGCGCAACGCGGTCTTGCGTAACCCAAGGGAAAATAACCCATGTATCAAGATCCGGATAGAGATACATGTCAGATTCTTCGATACGAACATAACCTTCAATGGAAGATCCATCAAACATCATTTTGTTGTCGAGCGCTTTCTCAAGCTGGCTAAATGGAATTTCAACGTTCTTGATCGTTCCAAGCAAATCGGTAAATTGCAAACGGATGAAACGTACGTTCTGTTCCTTTGCTATTGCAATAATATCCTCTTTCGTGTAACCCACACAATCATCTCCTTTGTTTGCGTTTCAGTGTGCTTATTATTGTAGGCAAGACTATCGCTTGTTTAAGAAGCGAGTCAGTTGTCCTTGGATCATTGACGCTTGACCGCCAGGTCTCTTCTCGAGCAGCTGCTGCTTCAGCATACGGTGAAGCTGCGCATCCGAAAGCTCGCGCCGCTTGACTTCGGATTGCTCGCTCACGATCGTCGCATCGTCGGATTCCTTTGAAACCGGATTCATGACTTGCTTGATGCCGGCGATATTAACGCCCTTCTCGATCAACGATTTAATTTCTAGTAGCCTCTCAACGTCATTGAACGAAAACAATCGTTGATTCCCTGCTGTTCTTGCCGGCACGATCAGTTCATGCTGCTCGTAATAGCGGATTTGGCGGGCCGTTAAGTCCGTAAGCTTCATTACGATGCCTATCGGAAATAATGCCATATTTCTGCGAATCTCATCAGCCATGTCGCATCAACCTTCCAGTCGCTCTTTTATATGTTCATTTTAACGTCGCACCCGAAACGTGTCAAGTTATGTAAGGTTTAATCACAATTAATCCCTTCGAAACCAGCTGCTTCAATGCGGTCAAAACGCCGAATTTGGCATGGGCATACGTAAGTCCGCCCTGCATGTAGGCAATATAAGGATCGCGAATCGGAGCGTCCGCGGACAGCTCCAGGCTTCCGCCCTGAATGAAGGTGCCTGCAGCCATAATGACCGCATTCTCATAGCCAGGCATATCCCATGGCTCGGGCACGACATGCGCATCGACTGCCGCCGCCCGCTGAATCCCTTGCACGAACGAGATCAGATGCTCGGCTTGTCCGAACCGAACCGCTTGAATTAGATCCGTACGAGGCTCGTCCCAGCGCGGCTTCGTCTCGAAGCCAAGCCGCTCGAATAGCGCCGCCGCAAGAACGCTGCCTTTTACAGCTTGTCCAACAAAATGCGGCGCTAAGAATAGTCCTTGATACATATTCCGAAGGGTGCCTAATGTCGCTCCTACCTCGCCGCCGATGCCTGGAGCAGTCAATCGGAAGGAAGCTGCCTCGACTGCGGCTTCCGTTCCTGCAATATAACCCCCGGTCTCAGCCAAACCGCCGCCCGGGTTTTTAATTAGCGAGCCCGCCATCAGATCAACGCCAACCTGCGTCGGCTCTAGCAGCTCGGTAAATTCACCGTAGCAGTTGTCCACGAATACGAGCACATCAGCCTTGATCGCCTTCACCCGGCTCACGATATCGCCGATTTCGGTCACCGTAAAAGAAGCCCGCCAGCTATAACCGCGCGAGCGCTGAATCCCGATTACTTTCGTCTTCGGCTTAATGGCCGCTTCAATAGCGGGCCAATCCAAGCCGCCGTCCTCTTGCAGCGCTACCTCATTGTAGATGACTCCCCAATCCTGCAGCGAGCCCTTGCCGTCACCCGGCTTGCCTATCACTTTGTGTAGCGTATCATACGGCTTGCCCGTAACGTACAACAATTCATCGCCTGGACGCAGTACTCCGAACAACGCGCAGCTTATCGTATGCGTTCCAGATACGAAGTGAGGTCGCACTAACGCAGCCTCGGCACCCAAGACATCGGCGTAGACGAGGTCCAGCACTTCACGTCCGCGATCGTTGTAACCGTAACCTGTAGAACCATTAAAGTGAAAGTCGCTTACTTTATGGCGCTGAAACGCCTGTATAACTTTCCATTGATTTTGCTCAGCTATCTTTTCGATCCGGTGAAAGGCGGAAAGGGCGCTCAGCTCTGCCGCCTCCGCAAGATCCTCGAGCTGCTTCCAAACTTTTTGTTCCTCTTGATGCACTTGAACCACCATATCTTCTCCTCTTCCGCTTGCAACAAGATTATCTTTACTTCACTTCACATACTCATTCAACGGCTGCCCATGAAGCGCATATTGCTGCCTGCTCACTTGAACAGTTAAGCTTAAGCTGTCTTCCCCTACCTCCTGCTCAACGACCTCGCCGCTGCGGTAGGCAAGGGCAATGAGGTCGCCGCGATCGGCCGGTACGACGAACACAAGCGTATCGCCCGTCAGCTTATCTTGAATACTCTGTCGAAGCAGCGTAAGATCCTCCGTTTCATAGGCGCTAATGACTATATTATCGCCTGCCGTACGGGGCAGCGCATGAATGCTATTATTCGCAAGGAATAGATCCTTTTTGTTATAAACCCTGATTTGCGGTTTACCCGCAGAGCCGAGCTCCTCCAAAATCCGATCAACGACGGCAATTTGTTCGTCTCGCATTGGAGAGTTGCTGTCGATGATGTGCAGGACGAGGTCGGCCTCATTGACTTCCTCCAGCGTTGCGCGGAATGCGGCTACGAGATCATGCGGCAAGTTCTGAATAAAGCCTACCGTGTCAGTCAAAATGACTTCCCTTCCATTCGGCAATTCAAGCGTGCGCGATGTCGGATCGAGCGTTGCGAACAATTGGTTCTCGACAAAGACGTCTGCTTCCGTCAACTCGCGCAACAATGTCGACTTGCCTGCGTTCGTATAGCCGACAAGCGCCACTTGCGTAACGCCAGCCTTCTTGCGGCGCTCCCGGTGCAGCTTGCGATGGCGCACGACTTCTTCAAGCTGGGCCTTCAAATCAGCGATTCGTCCGCGGATATGACGGCGGTCCATCTCCAGCTTCGATTCGCCCGGCCCCCTCGTACCGATGCCTCCGCCGAGCCTAGACAGATTTTTTCCATGGCCGGACAAACGTGGAAGCAAGTAGCTTAGCTGTGCCAGCTCCACTTGAATAATGCCCTCTCTCGTCTTCGCCCGACCGGCAAAAATATCGAGGATAAGCTGCGTGCGGTCAACGATCTTCAGATCGAGCGACTCTTCGAGATTGCGCACTTGCGCACCGGACAGCTCCTGATCGAAGATAGCGGTTGTGGCGCCAAGCTCTTCGGCGACCGCCTTAACCTCTTGTACCTTGCCCTTGCCGATAAACCATCTGGAATCGGCCGTGTCTTTATTTTGCCTAATCGTAGTCAACACTTCTACGCCAGCCGTCTCTGCCAGTTGTTCGAGCTCCTGCAAGGAAAGCTCGGGGTCGCCGCCGGTTCGTTTGTTATCCGAGGTAACGAGCGTAATCAGGATCGCTTTTTCTTTAAAGCCGGTATTCGTGTCGAAGGTTCTTTCGCTCATATTTCGCTCCTCTTAGGGCTCATGAATTCATGAATTACGTTTTCGACTCCCATCTCAAATCCTCTGGCCGAATGGTCATTAACTCCTGCTTGCCGGGAATGGAGCTGGCATATTGGCTAAGGAGACGAACCGCTTGATAGCGAATCGCCTTCTCGATCGTATTGCGTACATACCGGGCGTTGCTGAAAGAGAACATCGCATTGAGCTTCTCTTGCATCAGATGCTGGCGAAGCTTGAAGATCGACTGCGGCTGAAGCACATAATCCCGATCCTTCGCCATTATCTCGGCAATCTGGACGAGTTGGTCGATCGAATAGTCGGGAAATTCGATTTGAATCGGAAATCGCGACGGCAAGCCCGGATTCGTTAACAGGAAGTTCTCAATCTCCGCAGGATAACCCGCAAGTATAAGGACGAATTGGTTGCGATGATCCTCCATCGCCTTGACCAACGTATCAATCGCTTCCTTGCCGAAATCCTTCTCCCCTCCGCGTGCGAGACTATAGGCCTCGTCAATGAACAGGACGCCGCCAATCGCCTTGCGCACGAGATCCCGCGTTTTCTGCGCCGTATGCCCGATATATTCGCCAACCAGGTCGGCACGCTCCACTTCGATCAAATGCCCTTTCGTCAACACGCCCATCTTCTGCAGCAGCTTAGCAACAATTCTCGCAATCGTCGTCTTGCCTGTGCCGGGATTGCCCTTGAAAATCATGTGATACACGTGCGAACCGCCAAACAAACCCGCTTCCGAGCGCATTCTGCTCACATACAGCAGCGCATATATTTCATATACTAACGATTTGACGTTATCCATGCCGACCATTGGCTCAAGCTCTTTCTGAATATCGGCAAAATGGTCCACGCTCGGCAACGGCTTGACGGCCAATTGCGGCTCCGCTTCGTATGCTTGCGCTGCCGCGGCCCCTTGCACCACCGGCTCTTGGCTACGGAGCACCACATTAATTTGGCGAGACGGTCTAGTAGATCCGCTGCTCGTGCCCGTTACAACATGTCCGTTCATCTGTCGCATCACCAATCCTTTCAAGCGTAAACGGTTAACGCCTTATGGTAACGGCTGCCCGCACTACAAGCTTATTCTAGCTTGCCTGCGCTTATTAGCAGATTTACAGCATGGGATCAGGTGAGCGGAGCCCGAATAGCAAAAGCATCGAATCGAGCTTCCATTTCGTAAAGGCGAGCACCTCTCGCGTTTCATTGTAGACCGGGTTCAGCACCTCAGACTTCGTCCCCGCAACCTGCGCATCGGCGAATTTCAAGCGTTTCGCGATCGATGCCGCTCTCGCCGCATGATAATCATGCGTGATGATAATGACGCTTGAATAATTATTGTCATTTGCAATAGCTTGGCTATTGAGCAAATTTTCATACGTGCTGTGCGACTTGTCCTCTAGCAACAGCTTGTCGCCTCTTATACCTTTTGCCAAAAGATAGTCGCGCATGCCTTCCGCTTCCGACTTCGTTGCGCCGTTCGCGTCGTGTCCGCCCGATAAGATAAGCTTGTCTACTTTGCCGTCCTCATACAACCGATAAGCGTATTCTAGTCTTTCCCGTAACGCGGGGCTAGGAGCATCCCCCCACATCGCAGCGCCTAGCACAATGCCGGCATCGGCAGGTGCGAAATCTTGATTAACATGGTTATTAATTAACCACAATAAATAACCGCACCAAAGTACTAAAGCGACAAATAGCCATGCCGACAAACGAAACAAGAGCAGCCACGGCCGAAACTTGTTCGTTCGTCTGCGTGGTCTGCCCTTCTTCTGTGCGGCCGCCTTCACGATTCGCTAAGCTCCCCGGCCCGTTCCATCAAGCTCTTCCGGTGCTTTAAGCTAAGCGTGAAGTACCGGAATCTGCCGTTACGAATGCTTGAGAGCAACCGGCCTGCCGTCTTGCGAGCAAGAGCAACATCCTTGTTGTTCACATCTCCGGATCGATGGGCGTCTTCCAGCTCATCCTCATCCATGAGGAACACTTCACCGCTAGGCAGCACAACGACATCCAGGTATAGATCATCGAACCAAGGAACTTGTTGATCGGTTAAGCCTTGCGTCTTGCATACGTCGATATACCATTGCACGACTCTGCCCTTATCGTCGAACATCGTCGTCACGACGAAATGCTCGCCCTTCGGAAAGTGCTGCATCCACAAATACCCGCGATCCGCCAAGCAATAACGTCGTCCGTTGTATTCTTTCCACAGCGGTTCGCGCAGCTCATGTATGCGGTAAAACGTAACGAGACCTTTGAACTCGTCGCCATCCAGCGCTAGGCATGAATAGCTCTTACGCAGGATGCGCCTCCAGTTGGCTCGGTCAGAAAATTTTCTCTTCATACGGAACGTACCTTTCCGTTCATTTGGGAAAAGCCCGCAAATGAATGCGAATGCTCCTCTTTTCTCGTGATCAAGCCCGCGTCCACCATACGATCATCAGCACCTAAATTTACACTATAAAAAAAGATTACCATATCTTAACGCTCATCTCCAGCGGACTATGAAAATAAACCAAGCAGTGCCTTTACAAAAAGCAAAAATCGCCGTCCTCAGAGGACGACGATCCCTATATTCTTATGATTCGTGAATCGCGATCGATTCAATGACGATCGTGTCCGCCGGTTTGCTATCCTTCACCGGCGTCTTCGCGATAGCCTGTACGACGTCCATCCCGCTCGCCACCTTGCCGAAGATCGAATAGTTCGGCGCTTGGTTCAAGTTGGCGGCATCATCGCCCGTGCAAATGAAAAATTGACTTCCCCCGGTGTTCGGAGCGCTCGCGTTCATCATTGCAAGCACACCAGGCTCGTACTTCAAGTCGGTGTCGAGCTCATCGGGAATGGTGTAGCCAGGCGTTCCCGTTCCGTCACCCTTCGGATCGCCAGCCATTATCATGTAGGATTCAATGATGCGATGAAAGCTAAGTCCCTCGTAGAACCGTTCATTGACTAGAAAAATAAAGTTGTTCACCGTAACCGGCGCTTCGTTAGCGAATAGCTTGACGGTGAAGTTGCCCTTGCTCGTAACGAATGTAGCGGAGTACTCTTTGTTGAGATCAATCGTCATTTCAGGCATCTTGTCCCAGCTCATCGTCTTCTGTGTATCGCCAACCTTGCCGGTATCCGACTTCCCGCCGCAGCCTGCCAATGTCAACGCTGCAGCGAGCAGAACGATCAAGCCGGCAAAGCTGGCTTTCATTCCTATACTCATTACAACCCACCCGTTTCTGCCGTATTGCCGCCCTCCCCTACATCTCCTAGCGTATTGCTAATGTCCGGGCTGCCGTTCTGACCGTCGCCTCCTGCATCAGGGGTAGGGGTAGGCTCTCCGGTATTATCACCCGAATTGCCTGGCTGTTGTGTTTCGCCTTCTGGCAACTCTGACCCACCGTTGCCGTTGCCATTTCCGTTACCATTGCCATTTCCATTGCCGTTTCCGTTATTGCCATTGCCCGGCTCCGTACTTCCGTCGTCTCCCGGATCGACGTCGTCACTTGGCGTCGGTTCCATCGGAATATCCGGAATTTCGATCTCCGCCTCCGGTACGGCGACCTTCACCGTAGCCGATGGCGTACCTTCCTGGTCGGCCTCTGCATCATAAGCCGTTACGTAATACTCATAAGTCATGCCAGGGAATACGCTCATATCGTCGACAGCTGTTGTTGTAAGCGAATCGACGAAGCGGATAAACTCCGTCTCGGAAGCTTCCTTGCGGTAAATCTGATACGTCATGCCGTCTTCTTCAAGCGGATCCCATGACAGTTGAACCTTTGCCTCTTCCGGCAAGTACACCGCAGCGAAGTTCTGAATGCCTTCCGGCGGCTTCTCGTCCTTCACGCCTCCCGGTTGATTGAAGCTGGTCTCGGCCATTCCCTTCATCGCCGATTTCATGACCTTGGAGAAGAAAGCCGCAGCTTGAGGACTGCCCTTTTGGAGCAAGTGCTTCTCATCCGTATAATCGTATCCCATCCAGACAGCCGCTGTCCACTCCGGCGTGTACCCGACGAACCATGCATCGCGTATGCCGTAATCGCCCGATCCGAACTGCGTCGTTCCCGTTTTCCCTGCCAGGGCGCGGCCGAAATTCGCTTTCACGCCGGAGCCTCCGGTCTCTACGACAGCTTGCAGCATTTCGGTCATGTACCATGCTTGCTCTATAGGAATTACCTGCTTCGCAGGCGGCGCTTTATACGTATAACCGGATCCTTTGCCACCTTCGATCTTAACAATGGCGTGGGCGTCGACCGATTTTCCGCCGTTGGCAAATATACTGTACGCCGTTGCCATCTGCAGCGGAGTTGCTTCGATCGTTCCAAGCGCAATGGCAAGATTATTATTCTCGTCCGTCGGCTCTAGCCCGAATTTTTTCGCGTAGTCCAGGCCGCGCTTAACGCCGATCTGGTTCAACGTCCATACGGCTGCCAAGTTGCGGGAGTCCTTTATCGCTTGCTTCATCGATACAGGGACTGGTCCCCACCTGTCTCGAGGACAATAATCGCCAAAACATTCCTTGTCGTTTTCGAGAACGGTCCAAGGATAATAATCGCCTGTTGCGATTGCCGGTCCGTAAACCGAGATCGGCTTGATCGTCGATCCGCTCTGGCGTTTCGCTACGGCGCGATTCGTCCCCTTTATCACGTAGTCGCGCCCGCCGGCCATCGCTTGAATCGTTCCGTCGCGATGATCCATAATGATCATCGCCGCTTGCGATTTCTGATCATCGACGCTTTCCTCGAAGTTGTCGTCGTTGTTGAAGGCGGTGTCGACCGCTTTCTGAGCTTGCTGGTCGAGCGACGTATAAATATGGTATCCTCCGATACGCAGCTCTTCCTCAGATAGCTTCGTCTTCTCGATCGCTTCCTCAACGACGTAATCGACGTAGGCTTGATAAATGCTAGACTGGTCTTGCTCCAGATTCGCGGGCGGTACGTAATCGACGGCCTTCGCTTCTTCCATCTGTTCCAGCGTAATATACTTCTGATCGTACATAAGCTTCAGAACGACCCCTCTACGCGACTTCGAGTCCTCTGGGTGCTTGAGAGGATTGTAACTGTTAGGCGCCTTCGGCATAGCTGCAAGAGTGGCAACCTGCCATAGCTCCAAGTCTTTGAGCTCCGTATCGAAGTAAACCTCAGCCGCCCGCTTAATCCCGTATACCTGTCCACCAAAAAATATCCGGTTCAAATACATCGTAAGGATATCTTGTTTGGACATTTGATGCTCCAGCGCCACCGCGATCGATGCTTCCGTCGCTTTTCGGAAAAAGGTTTTGTCCGCAGTAAGGAATACGTTCTTGGCGAGCTGCTGGGTGATCGTACTGCCTCCTTCTACGGCGCTTCTTGCGATGACGTCCTTTACGACGGCCCGTCCGATCGCGAAGAAGTCGATGCCGGAATGCTCGAAGAAACGCTGGTCCTCCGTCGCTACGATCGCATCGAACATGATTTGCGGTATTTCCGAAAATTCCGCAATCTCTCGTTTCTCATTTGCATCGTAAAGCTTTGCAATCTCGTTGTCGTTCTTGTCGTAAATAATGGATGCCTCACCGAAATTGAGCTTGCTTCCGTTATCCGCTAAGATGCGCTCGCCGTTCAAAACAATGAACAGATAGCCGATGATGCCGCAGACGATTGCGATTACGACGGTAAAAAATAATCCAAAAAACAATTTGCGACCCGATATCTTTTTCTTTTTTCCTTTTTTTGTTGCGGTCTTTCTTCGTGGTTGTTCAGCCATTGCTGATTCCCCTCCTGCCATCCGTATGCTGTCTCTGTTATTTTTCCCGCGAAATGAAAAGAGCAACCCAGCTACGAGCGGGTTGCTCCTGCATGCCGCTATCTAATTAAACGTGACACCTTATTAGAAAGTTTCACATACTGCCGATCTAAGCGTCCGAGCCGCTCTGATCCTGCTGCATGAGCGATACGTTGCGCTGCGGGGTAAACGTCGATATCGCATGCTTATAAACCATTTGTTGACGGCCTTCGCTGTCAATAATGATCGTAAAGTTATCGAATGCTTTAATAACGCCCCGGATTTGAAAGCCATTCATCAAAAAAACCGTGACCGGTATGCTGTCTTTGCGAAGTTGGTTTAAGAACGTATCTTGAATATTGATTGATTTGTTCATTGGACGTTACCCCCGTCTTAAAGAGATTGATTAGAAGTATATTCAAGATTGACTTGAAGCTTTCCTGCTATTATATCATGAATCGAGGTCAAATTGTTGTGAAAATTTTCCCCCATATCGATCCACTGGATGTCTTTCATATGCCTGAACCACGATAATTGACGCTTGGCGAATCTTCTCGTGTCTCTCTTAAGCCGCTCTACGGCTGCATTAAGCGAGCATTCGCCTTGCAAATAATCAACGATCTCTTTGTAGCCAAGCCCCTGCATCGATACGGTTCCCGGCGGCAGATTATGCTCCTTCATAAGACGCTCGACCTCTGCGACCAGCCCTTGCTCCATCATGAGATCGACGCGCTGCTCGATTCTGCGATAGAGCTCCGGGCGATCCAGCGTAAGGCCTACGATGCACAGCTCATAGGGCGACTCTTTTAACTGCCCGGCTTGTTGCTCGCTGAATGTTTGGCCTGTCAAATGAAAAACCTCAAGGGCGCGAATGACTCGTCGCTGATCGTTAGGGTGAAGGCGTCCGGCCGCCGGAGGATCGATCGCTCTTAGCCGTTCATGAAGCGCCTCCGCCCCGTGCTCCTGAGCGAACCGTTCCATCTCGCTGCGGAAAGATTCATCGGAGCCCATCTCGGCGAACTGATATTGATAGCAAACCGATTCTATGTACAGCCCCGTTCCGCCCACGATGAAGGGAAGCTTGCCCCGGCTCGCGATGTCTTCGATGCATTTGACCGCCTCCGTCTGAAAGTCGGCAACCGAATACGAATAATCGGGATCGCAAATATCGATCAGATGATGAGGGATGCCTTCGCGTTCTTCCAGCGGCAGCTTTGCCGTACCGATGTCCATTCCCCGGTATACTTGCATCGAATCGCCAGATATAATCTCGGCATTCCATGCCTTCGCAATATCGAGGCTGGTGCGGGTTTTGCCGACTGCCGTCGGGCCGATCAACACGAGCAGAGGCTGCTTGCGCTTGCTTGCTCCTTCGTAATCCCGCTCCCTCCCGCTCGCGTTATTTTCCAATCTGTATCACTCCATATGCGATTTTCGACGTGTTGACATGCCGGCGTTCGAAGCCGAGCCTCGCGAATTCGCCGCTCGCTTGATGCTCTTTCATAAGAACGGTTTTGCGGGCAACTCGTACCGCTTCGGCAACCGATTGCTCCGACAGTTCGTTCATATTGGCGATCGTGCGCAGAGGCTCCATCGAGCTGGACTCGTGAACCGGCTGCCTGAACATCGGGTCGAAATAAACGATATCGACGCTTCGGTCAGGCAATGACTTCAAATAATCCAAGTGATTCCCGTGTATCATCCGGATTCTGCGCATCGCTGCGTCAACATCCTCTAAGGTCGACCGGTAAGCGGCCAAGCCTTCCCGTACGATCGCGCATATAACCGCTTCGCTCTCGATGGCATCAATGCGGCCGCTCTCGCCTGCCGCATAGGAGAATACAAGCGCATCGGAGGCGAAGCCCGCCGTACAATCCACGACATAATCGCCTGCTTGGCAGCCGGATAGCGCAATTAGCGGGTCGGGTTCCCCCTTGCGAAGCCGTTTCACCCGAACGAACGCCATGCTGGGATGGAAATACAACGGTGAATCGCTTTGTCCCTCATAATAACGCACTTCATTCTCCGTTACAACGATGAGCCGTCCATCGCCGCTCATCTGAACCAGCTTGCGCACGGAAAGATTGCGACGAAGCATAGGCTTCGCGGATAGCTCTAAGGCAAGCCGCTCCGCCTGCTCAGCCGCTCGATCCGACGGGTTAGGCGCCGTCGTAACGATCATGACATCACCCGTTTGAACATCTTTTCCAACTGATAGGTCGATAGATGCACGATAATAGGACGCCCATGCGGACAGGTGTAAGGCTGCTTGCATGCGCCAAGACGGCTGAGCAGGGCGTCGCCTTCCTCGCGGTTCATCCGGTCGTTGGCTTTGATCGATGCCTTGCAGGAGCACATGATGGCCGCCTTCTCGCGCAGCTTCGCAATATCGATCGACTTTCGTTCGGCCATGAGCAGCTCGGCCATTTCTTCGATGATCGCTTTTTCTTCGCCGCTTGGCATCCACTCCGGATAGGAACGGACGAGGAATGTCTGCGAGCCGAACGGCTCAACCTCTACGCCCGCCTCCGCGAACAAATGAAGCTGCTCGCGAAGCTGCGATGCTTCGCCCGGCGTAAACTCCAGCGTTAACGGAACGAGCAATTGCTGGCTTGCCGCTTCGGGATTGCCGAACTTCCGGTAATAGTATTCGTAGTTGATCCGCTCATGCGCCGCATGCTGATCGATCAAATACAGCCCATCGTCCGCCTGCGCCACGATATACGTCCCATGATGCTGACCGATCCAGTGAAGTTCGGGAAAGGTTGATTTCTCCCCTTCATCGGGCAAGTGCCCGGCAGTTTGGCTTAAAGCTCGATCGCCGGAGAACTGGCCTGAATCATATTCCGGTTGATAGTCGTTTGCTTGCGGGATATGCTGAACACCGCTCGCACCTGCTTCCAAGTCGGGGGGGTGCTGCGGCCATGGAGCCGAAGCTTCCCGGATTATACCATTCGGTTGCTTTTCGATATTTTGGGGTGAATAGAGCCTACTTGTTGCATCGCGCGGCACATACTCCTTATCGGCGCTGGCGGAGTAAGGTGCCGAATGCGTGCTTGGACGCGAAGAAGCCGGCGATTGCGGCTTCGCCCAAGAGGACGAGTCGGCGCGAGACGGACCCTCAGCCGGTCTCGATTCGCGCTGGCTGGAAGCCGCTATCTCGGCAATGGAAGGCAGCGAAGATGAGAGCTGATCCTCAGGCCGATGAAACGATATCGCATCCTGAACGAATAGCGGCTTGGAGCGCTCCTGCTTCCCTGCGTCCGGACCCGGGATGTAACGCTGCTTGCCGAGTACCTTGCGAATCGCATCTTCGAGCAGCATGCGAAGCTCGGCTTCCTTGCTGAACCGGACCTCCATCTTCGATGGATGAACGTTCACATCGAGCAAGCTCGGATGCATGCCAAGCTCGATGACCGCTAGCGGAAAACGGTTGATTGGCAGAAGCGTATGATAAGCTTGAAGCAACGATTGATTGATGGCATGGCTTCGTATATAACGGCCGTTCACGATCGCCGTAATCCCATTGCGGTTTGCTCTGGTCAGCTCAGGCCTCGAGATATAGCCGCGAAGCTCGTAATCGGAGCTTTCCGCTTCGACAGCCAGCATCGCCTTGGCTGTGTTCGTACCGTATATAGCCGCGATAACTTGCAGACGGTCGCCTGTTCCAAGCGTTTGCAGCAGCGTGCTGCCGTTATGCTTGAATGTAAAAGCGACGCCCGGATGAGCCAGCGCGATCCGGTTCACATAGTCGGAAATATGACCAAGCTCCGTCTGGATCGCTTTCATGTATTTGAGCCTTGCGGGCGTGTTATAAAACAAATCCCGAACGGTCATATCCGTGCCTTGCGGCGCATTGGCCGGCTCGTTGACGGTCACGTTGCCGCCTTCGATCACGATCTGTCTCGCAAGCCCCGTATCGGTGTCGGCCGATGTACAGGATAGTCGCGATACCGCCGCGATACTCGGCAGCGCCTCCCCCCGGAAGCCGAGGCTGGCGATTTTGAACAGATCGCTGCTCGTCGATATTTTGCTCGTGGCGTGACGCTGAAACGCCGTCAAAATATCCGATGCTTCAATGCCGTAGCCATTATCAACGACGCGCATTAACGTAAGGCCGCCCTCTTCGATCGTGATGTCGATCGTCGTGCTTCCCGCGTCAATGGCGTTCTCGACCAGTTCTTTAATGACGGCGGCAGGCCGCTCAACAACCTCGCCTGCCGCGATCTGATTGGCAAGCTGCTCGTCCAGTATTTTGATTTTTCCCATAACGCCTGCATGACCTCCCTTCGCGATTAGTCGTTCAGCTTGCTCTTCATATCATTCAGCCACTGCATCGCTTGCATCGGCGTTAAATTAAACAAATCCAGTTTTCGCAATTGCTCGGCAAGCAGTTCCGCCTTCGGACTGACTTTGCGCTTCGACTGATCTTGCGTGGCAGCATGCGCGGGCTCATCGAAGATCGACAGCTGTACGACGGTTGCCGAAGCCGATAAAGCGGCAGTCGGTTCATAGCTTGCGGCGGTTTCTGCTACGGCTTCGATAGATGAGGCCGGATTGCCGGCTGCTTGTATTGGAGCCGGTGGAGACGCATGCTCCGCTCCATCAAGAAGCTCGTATGCACGGCCAATGATCGATTGCGGAAGTCCGGCAAGCTGCGCGCAATAGATGCCGTAGCTCGTGCTGGCCGCGCCGGATATCAGCTTGCGAAGGAAGGTGACGTTGTCGCCGCTCTCCTCGACTGCCATCCGCGCGTTCGCTAGTGCCGGAAGCGAATCTTCCAGATGCGCCAACTCGTGGAAGTGAGTCGATACAAGCGCTTTGCAGCCGATATGATGATGAACGTATTCGATAACCGCTTGGGCGATCGCCATTCCCTCGCCCGTCGATGTACCTCGACCAAGCTCGTCAATAATGACAAGGCTGCTCGCCGAAGCTTTTTCGGTCATGATCTGAATGTCCTTCATCTCGACCATGAACGTGCTTTGACCGCCGATCAGATCGTCCGCAGCCCCGATCCGGGTGAAGATCCGATCGATAAGCGGAATAACGGCCGACTTGGCAGGAACGAAGCATCCGATCTGAGCCATGATGCAGATGAGCGCGACTTGGCGCATATAGGTGCTTTTGCCGGCCATATTCGGGCCGGTTATAAGCAGCATCCACTGATCTTCCTTGCGCAAAGATGTTCCGTTGGCAATGAACGGCGTGCCGTCCATCATCGCTTCAACGACGGGATGGCGGCCGTCTTCGATCTGCAGGTCATAGGCTTCATTGATCTGAGGACGCGAGAATCGACGCTCCGCGCTTACATGCGCCAGCGATTGATAGGCGTCAATCTCGGCGATTATAGCCGCGGCGCGCTGCAGCCGGTGCAGATGCAACGACAGATGATCGCGCAGCTCGATGAACTTCTCGTACTCCAGGTCGACCATTTTATCCTCGGCTTCGAGAATGAGGCGTTCCTTTTCCTTGAGCTCCGGCGTTACGAAACGTTCCGCATTCGCAAGCGTCTGCTTGCGCTCGTAACGGCCTTCAGGCAGCATCGACAGGTTCGATTTGGATACTTCCAAAAAGTAGCCGAACACCTTGTTATAGCCGATCTTCAGCGACTTGATGCCCGTTGCTTCCCGCTCCTGGCGCTCCAGCTCGGCAAGCCAGCGCTTGCCATTCGTGCTGGCTTCGCGCAATTGGTCGAGGTAGGCATCGTAGCCCGCGCGAATAAGCCCGCCTTCGCGTATCGTCACAGGCGGCTCTTCAACGATGACCGTATCGATCATATCGGCCAGGTCGGCGCAATCGTCGACACCGGCGACGAGCGCGCGCAGCATCTCCGAACCCGATTGACCGCAAAGCGCAGCCAATCCCGGAATCCGGCGCAGCGAGCTCTTAAGCGCGTTCAGATCGCGGCCGTTCGCGCTGCCGAAGGCAACTCTGCCGACCAACCGCTCAAGATCGTAAATCGGCTGCAGCTCGGAGCGGATATCTTCCCTCAGGATAAGATTGCGGTACAGCTCCTCCACCGCGTCCAATCTTGCATCGATAACCGACTTGCTAAGGAGCGGCTTGTCGATCCATCTGCGCAGCATCCGTGCTCCCATCGACGTTTGTGTGCGATCCAGCAGCCAGAGCAAAGAGCCTTTCTTGCTGCGGTCCCGGACCGTCTCCGTAAGCTCCAGATTGCGGCGCGTATAATGATCCAATATCATATATTGATTCGGTTCGTAAGAACTGATCGTCTGCACATGGCCTAATGAGCGCTTCTGAGTCTCGTCAAGGTAGCCCGTTAGCACGCTGACGGCAAGGAGCCTCGCTTCGGACAGGCCGTCCAGCTCGCCGGGCTTGAAATGCTGCTGCAGCTTGTTTTGTTCCATCGGCTCGCGTGCCGTAAGCAGCAATTGCCGATTCCATACGGCCGCACCTTGAAGCTCGTCCATCAAATCGGAATCGCCGACAATCTCGGCAGGCTGATAAACGTTGATCTCGTCAATAAGCGCTTCAAGCTGTTCGGGCACGGACGTTACGTACAGCTCGCCCGTCGACAGGTCGCAGGCAGACAAGCCAAGCATCCCGTTCGCATTGACTACGGCAACGATAAAATTGTTCGTCTTGCCCTCGAGCGACTTGGTCTCCATCACCGTGCCAGGCGTTATGATTCGAACAATCTCGCGCCGCACGACGCCCTTCGATGCGGCAGGATCTTCGACCTGTTCGCAAACGGCTACCTTATATCCTTTCTCGACCAGCCTGCTTATGTAGTTTTCCGCGGAATGATGGGGAACGCCGCACATCGGTATTTTCTGATCCGTTCCGCCATCGCGGCCGGTCAACGTTATTTCAAGTTCGCGCGAAGCGTTGATCGCATCGTCGAAAAACATTTCATAGAAGTCGCCTAAGCGAAAAAACAAAAACGCGTCCTTCGCTTGCTCCTTAACGGCAAGATATTGTTGAATCATCGGGGTATAGGTTGACATTTCGAGCCTCCTCATGGGCAATGCGGGAGTATGGCAGGTTGATCCAGTCTCCGGGTAACGTAAACAATAGACTTTTATTATACCAAGCGGAACAGATGTACGCCATATCATCATAGAGAAACGGGGGAGGTCAGGGATAAGATGGAAAGTTCCACTTTAGGCACAGTTATGGCTCGTTTGAAGTCGCTAAGTCGGGAAATACGACTTTTTCAAGAGTTGAGACGCGTAATAAGCTCAGTAGTCCATATATTTGAATGGTTAAGACGAAAAAATCCACTTAAGATTTGCTGCTATGGTTAGTTTGAAGTCATTGGTTGGGAAATTCCGCTTACTTCGAAACAGACCGCGAAAGAGAATAAGCCACCGCTTCGCGCCAGGATGAATTGGCGGAAGGGATGGCTTGCGCAGCTAATTCAAAGGGATGCGCCACTTCAGGCGGATGTCCGCTTTCTCGTCCCAGCTCGCGCCGCGGCGGGCCGCATCCAGCAGCGGCTCGATGTATGGCGCGAGCTCACGCCAGCTCGCCGCGGCGGTTAAGCTCGCGGCGATCCGGTCCAGGCAGCCGGCAAGCTCCGCGCGGTCGCCGGCGTAATACGCTTCGACATACCGCTCCTCGAGAGCCGGAATGTATGGCAATGTCCACGCCTCGCGCGCGCATAGTAGCGCAAGCGCGAAGGCGCCCTTCGCCGCTGCCGGCGAGACGAGCCAGCTCGGCAGCGTCCGGTATTCGAAGCCGCCATGCGGCTGCATCCGATAGTCCCCGAGCGTTCCGTAACGGGGACGGCGGCCTCGCCCGGCGGGGTCTTCGATGAGAGCGAGCGGGAATGCCGCGAAGCTGTCGAGCAGGCGGAGCAAGCGCGTTGTAAGCGGCGCTCCGCTGAGATGGATGTGCCCGCCGAGCGCTAGCCCCGGCACGGGCATGGCTCCGGCGGCCCAGCGCAGCGAGGGGTCGCCGATCCGCCGCGCGGCGCGGAGCAGCAAGCGCCGTACGCCCGCGGCGAGCGCGGCCGGGTCGGCGGCCGGCTCGGGGCGCAACTCGGCGACGGGATACAGCAGCCGTCGCCCGACAAGCATCGCGTCCGCGCCCGCTGCGCCGCCCGTGGCCGCGCCGAAGAAACGCGACGCCGCCGCTATCCGCCCCGCCGGCGTCACCAGCGCAAACTCCGGATCGGCGCCGATCAACAGCGGCAGCCGATCCGCTCGTTCCGCCCTCTCCGCCGCATACCAAGCGGCGAAACGCTGCGCCGCCTCTGCCTCCAGTTGCGCATTCCGCAACTGCGGCCAAATCGATCGGACGGCAGTTCGCCCGTCCCCGCCAAGCGCCACCTCGGCCTCGCCGATATCGAGGCCGAGCGCATACAACCCTTGCACGGCGGCGCGGACCACCCGCCGAATCAACGGATCGTCAGTCGCGAGCCGACCGGCGATCGGTTTGCCTGAGGTTTCGAGCCTCTCCACCGATAACGCATCCAAATGAAACACGCGCACCAAGTAAACGCGAACGCTCTCCAGCGGTTTTCCGATAAGACCGGCGCGTTTCCACATACGCTCCTTTGCCGCGCCATCCATGCGTGCGGATTGCGCCGCTTTGACATTAAGTATCCATACGTTGGGGAAGCGGCTCTCGTCGAACGGTCGCGAATCGCTCCAGACGATAACGGCGTCGCCTTCCTTCACGGCCGTCCAGCCTTGCGCCGACAACGGTTTCCCTTCGCGCTCGCCTGCTGATCGGTGAAGCCGGCCGGCCGGATCTACCAGCTCCATCCGATCGTAATTGCCGCGCCATATCCATGTCGAGCCCATCCTCTCGCCGCCTTTGCCGCGCAAATTTTCCTTCGAGCTGCCAACGTTGAAAGCACTCAAATCAGCAACTGTGCCTGTACATGAGCTTATGCTCAGCCCGCTTTCAATCCCGTATGAGGACATATTTGATCTTACAGAGAGAGGCTGGGTATATAACCGCATCGTGAGAGTGCATTTGCGCTTACGGAACGATGTGGTGTAATTCGTCGCCGGATTGCGGCATAGACGGGTTACCTGTATTTTTTCAAAAAAAAGAGGGCTTTCGCCCTCGACATACTGCTCGCGCAGCATATGATACTGTAGAAGTAGCGCTTACCCGCTTACTTAGAGCTCGTCGTCCAGCAAGTCTGGATCCAAATCCTCGTAGTCGCCATCTTCGCCGAGGCTGAATTCCAAGTCTTTGCCGTCCAGGTCGTCGCAACCGCCTGGTATTACGGCCACGCAAACTTTGGTCTCGGCAATCATTTCTACCGAAAACTCCCGTTCGACCCGGATAATGACGCCTGAGCCGTTGGACGAAATGTTCGCTTCGATGCAGTTAGGCTCTTGCAGCACGTCTGCGGACACTTCTTCCGTCGCCGCCCTATGTTTAGGATCTACATAAGAGAGAGCGACATGCTCCACGTAATGTACGGATTCTTTTGCTACGTCTGTTTGCGAGTTTTTGCTGTACGAATACCAAATGTTGATATCGTAAGTACCGATTACCTCAATACCGTCGCCCGAACGAACCGCTTCATACTGATGGTTGATAATCCATGCTCCGAGAATACTCGTCGGATGATGAGGCGGCGTAACGGTATGGGTTACAGTGGAAAACTTACGACCTTTGCCGCAGACAGCTTTCGTAATGATTTCTCTGCACTGAAGCTGTTTATCTGCAATAGTCATCGATTTAACCTCCTCCATACAATCATTCATTTAAAGTGTATGCAGGACATTCGTCTAGGGTGACTGTTTCTTTTTCGGAAATATAAGATAAATATAAGCGATATACTTATATAACAACTTATATTTCTCCGCAAACCTCGCAACGAATTTTCTCCCTCTATATGCTATGACGCCTGTTCGGACAAAATGACTTTTCTTTTTTTGAGTCGCTTCGCGATGGCCAAATATCTCTCCAGCTCATGAAGCAGCGTCAGAAGCGCCGCTCTCACCTCGAATTCCTCGCGTGTCCTAGGCAGCTCCATCCCTCGAAACCGCATGGACAGCTCCTGCAAACGAACTTCGACCGAGCCCTCGTACACATCCGACTTCACATCTGCAGCTAGCCTCTCAAGCAGCTCGGCGATCAGGACGCCCTGCGGCCACTTCTCATAGACGAAAGCCAGCTCGACGAGCATCTTCTGCACGGAATCAAGCTGCTGACGCCTCATCTCGAAGTAAGTCGACCAATAGTGCTCCTGTCCCCAGATCCGATTCTCGCGATTTCGTACCGAACGCTGCGCGCCGTCTTCAATCGCACGGAAAGCGTCAAGCAGCTCCTCCCCGTCCCATAGATGAGCGGGATTGCGAAGCGTCAAGGCCATCTCTGTGAAAATAACGCTGAAATTGTCCTCGATAGCGAGCCGATTGCTCGCCAAATGCTTCTCGTCCTTCGGCATATAGACGAAGTTGAGTACGGTTGCCCAACCGAGTCCGGCGAACAACAGCATAATTTCGTTGCCGATAATATCCGTGGTCACTTCAGCCCTGTCGAACAGATGGAAGACGATGACCGAGCTAGTCACGATTCCGTCCTTCAACTGGAAGCGCGACAGAATCGGGAATGTAATCAGGATGAAGACCGCGACCGCCCAGATATGGAAGCCGAACAGCGTGAATATAAGCGATGCAAAAAAAAGTCCCAGCACCGAAGCGACGAATCGGACGATGGCGCTTTTCAGCCCCTTCATCCTCGTAACTTCGACGCCGAGAATAGCCAATATGCCAGCTCCAAGCGGCGGCTCAAGGCCGAAATAGACGGCAGTATAAATGGCTGCGATGGCAGCCAGCGCTGTTTTGACGATACGTATGCCCATGGTAATGATCCTCGCGATTAGTAAGTTGTTGAATCCATCCTACCTTTCGCGCCAGCCCGCCGTCAACTTTCTCTCGAGCATGGCAACTAACTGATACATAACGGTCGCGACTGCAGCGATAACAACAAGACTTGATAGAACAAGCGTGAAGTTGAATACTTGGAAGCCGTATATGATCAAATAACCGAGTCCGAGCTTCGCCACGAGAAATTCCCCGACGATGACGCCGACCCATGCAAGCCCGACATTCACCTTCAGCGTCGAGATAATGACGGGGAATGACGCCGGCAGTATGACGAGGCGGAACAATTGGCCGCGCGAAGCGCCGAATAACCTGACGACCTTAATAAAGCCGGCGTCTATCTCGCGGAAACGGTTATAAATGTTAAGCGTCGTTATAATAACGGTGACCGACATCGTAACCGCTACGATCGATATGAAGCCCGGCCCCAGTGCGACAATAAAGATCGGCCCGAGCGCAACCTTGGGCATACTGTTAAGCACGACCAAATACGGATCGAATACGCGCGATAGAAAAGGAAACCACCATAGCGCCGCCGCCATCGACGTGCCGAGAAGCATGCCGAGCGCGAATCCGGCAACGGTCTCGCCGACCGTCATGCCGACATGCGGCCATATCGAACCGTCGGTCATCGTACGCCACAGCTGATCCGCCATTTTCGAAGGATAGCTGAAGAGCAGCGGATCGATCCATTTATTTCTTCCCGCCGCTTCCCACAACCCGACAAAAAGCACGAGCAGCGCGATCTGCGTTACGGCAACCGCTGCCGACATCTTGTGCATCCTGCTCCGGTAGCTCGCATGCAGCGCGCCCATCCAGCTCAGACGATCCTCCTTCACCCCCGCGATCTGCACGCTGCCGGAATCGCCATCGCCGTTCGAACGCATCGAATCGCGTTTATCCATTGTAGCTTCCTCCTTCGTCGTCCACCGCGTCGAGCTCCGCCCACAGCCGCTCGAACGTCGCTTGGAAGCTCGGCAGTTTCCTAGCCGCCATCGGACTTAGCGCGCGCAGCTCTTCATCTATGACGACCTCGCACTTGATTCGGCCGGGATTGCGGCCAAGCACGATGACGCGGTCGCTCATCGCGGCTGCTTCCGCCAGATCATGGGTAACAAGCACCGCCGTTTTCCCCCGGCGAGTAAGCGTCTCATGGACGAGATCTTCTAGCTGCAGCTTAATATGCAGGTCAAGCGCCGAGAATGGCTCGTCGAGCAGCAGCACCTCCGGCTCGGTTGCGAGCGTTCTTGCCAGCGCCACGCGCTGGCGCATGCCTCCGGAAAGCTCATGCGGATAACGCTGCCCCGAGTCCGGCAGCCCAAGCTCGGCAAGGAGCTCGTCAACGATCTCCATCGTCCGCGGCGTCTTGCGGCCGCTAATCTCCAGCCCTACAGCCGCATTGTCGCGAATGGTTCTCCACGGGAACAGAAAGTCCTGCTGCAGCATATAGCCTACCTTCGAGGAAGGACCGGCAACAGCCTCGCCATCCAGCAGCACATTTCCTACCGTCGGCGGAAATAATCCGGCCATCAAGCTAAGCACGGTCGTTTTGCCGCAGCCGCTGGGGCCGACGAGGCTGACGAACTCGCCTCGCTCGACGCGCAGGTCCAGCTGTTCCAACGCTAAGGACGCTCCCTTCGCATTCACGTAAACATGGGATAACTGCTGCAGCTCCAATACGGGAGCTATCGCCATCTATCGTCCCTCCTTCCGGCAAGCGCCTTGAGTGCGCTTATTTAATCGATTTCTCGGCAAAGCTCGTGTCGACAAGCTCGCCGTGCTCGGTACGCTTCTCGAGCTCGCCCGCCGTGGTAATGACGTCCAGCAGGTTGTTCCATTCCGCTTCGTCGATAATCGGATCGGAAGCGAATGAGCCTTGCTGCTTATAGCGATCGATCGAGCTAATAAGAATGTCGCGATCGACGTTTTCAAAGTACGGCAATACGACATCCGCGATTGCTTCTGCGCTATTGTCCTTCACCCACAGCTGCGCTTTATGAATCGCATTCGTGAAAGCTTGAACCGTCTTCTCGTTCTTCTTGATATAGCTTTGTTTCGCCATAAATACGGTATAAGGCAGATTCCCGCTTTCCGTACCGAAGGACGCAACGACATGGCCTTTGCCTTCCTTCTCGAAGATCGAAGCCGTTGGCTCGAAGAGCTGGACATAGTCGCCGGTTCCCGATGCGAAAGCCGCAGGAATGTTGGCAAAGTCAACGTTCTGGATCAGCTCCAGATCGGCATGTGGATCAATGCCGTGTTTCTTCAAGGCGAACTCGCCGGCCATCTGCGGCATGCCGCCCTTCCTCTGGCCGAGGAACGTCTTGCCCTTCAGCGTATTCCAATCGAAAGCGCTGTCCGCCTCGCGGGCTACGAGGAACGTGCCGTCGGTTTGCGTCAATTGCGCGAAGTTGATAACCGGGTCATCCGTTCCTTGCTGATACACGTAGATCGACGTCTCCGAGCCGACGAGCGCGACGTCAATGACGTTCGACAACAGGGCCGTCATCGTTTTATCGCCGCCCGGCGTCGTCGTAAGCTCGACATCAAGCCCTTCTTCCTCAAAATAGCCTTTCTCTATAGCGACATATTGCGGCGCATAGAACAGCGACCGCGTTACCTCGCCGATTCGGACCTTCGTTTTCTCCGAATCTCCTTTGCCACAGCCTGCAAGAACAGCCGTTACCGTAAGCACGACGGCAAGCAGCAAAGCTGTTATGATGCGTCTATTCATACCGATCCCTCCGACTTCACTCTCGTTAGTAGATGTTCAACATCCTATGCAACAACGGTCTGGGCGGTGAATCGGTCTATGAATAACAAAAAGATGGCGATCCAAGGATTATCCTTGAACCGCCATCTTTGTTTCATGATCGCCTTACCTATGACGCAAGCGCTGCTATCCGGTTATTTACTCGTTAAAGCTTATACACTTCCGAATATTTGTTCGTCAAGTAACGTACGAGATGCTGCGGATCAAGCGGCTTGCCCGTCACGCTCTGAATGAGCTCCGACGGCGTACGCAGCTTGCCGTATTTATAGATTCGCTCGGTCAGCCAATCCTTGATCGGCAGCAAATCGCCTTGGCCGACAAGCGACCAAAAGCCGTCCAGCTCCTTCTCCATCGTGTCCGCGATTTGCGCGGCATACATATTGCCGAGCGAGTAGGAAGGGAAATAACCGAATGAGCCTCCGGACCAGTGTACGTCCTGCAATACGCCCTCGGCGTTATTCGGCGGCGCGATGCCGAGATACTGTTGGTATTTCTCGTTCCAGATCGCTGGCAGATCGGCCGCTTTCGCCCCTTCGTTGAAAATAAGCTTCTCGATCTCGTAACGTATAATAATGTGCAAGTTGTAGGTCAGCTCATCCGCCTCGATCCGAATGAGCGAAGGCTGAACGACATTGTTCGCGCGGTAGAACTGATCGACCGATACGGCGTCAAGCTGTCCCGGGAACTGCTTCTGCAGCTCGCCGAAGTTCCGTTCCCAAAACGGTCGGCTGCGGCCGATCATATTTTCCCAGAAGCGGGATTGCGATTCGTGAATGCCCATCGACGTTCCCGTGCAGAGCGTCGTGCCGATCAGCTCGGGCATAATATTTTGCTCATAAAGGGCATGGCCGCCTTCATGTATGGTACCGAACAACGCGCTAAGCACGTCATCCTCCAGATAACGCGTCGTGATGCGAACGTCGCCCGGGTTAAGCCCCGTTGCGAATGGATGGACGCTCTCGTCGAGACGTCCGGCATCGAAGCTGAAGCCCATCTGCTTCAGTATGTAGAGACTGAACGCCTTCTGGGCGGATTTATCGTATTGCTGGCGCAGGAACGACGTATCCGGCTGATGCGGCGATGCGGCAATCGCGGCTGCAAGCGGCACGAGTTGCTCTCTAAGGCCGCCGAATACGCGATCAAGCTCCTTAACCGTCATACCCGGCTCGTATTGATCCAAAAGCGTGTCATAGCGGGTCGCCTTCGCTCCCCATAGATCGATGAACTGATTCGTATACGAAATGACCTTCTCCAAGTAAGGCTGGAAGCCGGCAAAATCATTGTCGGCCTTTGCCTCCTCCCACTTGGATTCGGCTTGCGATGATATAATGACGTATTCCTGATACAGCTTCGGCGGAATCTTCACGCTGCGGTCGTATTCCTTGCGCGTCTCCGATACAAGCCTCTGTTCGATTTCATTCAGTTCGGCGTATGCGGCGTTCTGCTCCAGAACGGTTAGCCACTCGCCAAGTTCTGGCGAAGTAGCCAGCTTGAACATGTCTCCGGATAATGCGCCAATCACTTCCGAGCGCGTATCCATTCCTTTGCGTGGCGCGCCCGTTCGCAAATCCCAGTAGAGAACGCCCAGCGCCTCTTCGTAGCTCTTCAGCTTATGAATCGTTTCTTTAAAGCTGCTTAGCGCATCTTTGGTTGATACTGACATCGGATTACCGCCCTTCTGCTTTGGTTGATATTGGATTCCATTTAACGGAACTTAACTTGATCTTACTTATTCCTATCCTTATAATCAACTTAAACCTATACATGATGAAAGCGACAGATAGGAAGAGAGGTCATCATATGCATATTACTTTTTCGAAGTCTGCTGCCGATAAGCTCGGCCCCTACTTAACGGACGGAACGAAGCAGCTTAAGCTGCTCCACGATACGGAAGGCTGCGGCTGCGTCGTTAGCGGCGTGCCGGCCCTCCAGCTTATTGAATCGCCAAGCGTCGACGACCGCCGGGAGCAAGGCGATCCTCTCTCCTATTGGTTCGAGCCGCGCCACGAAGTGTTCTATGAGCCTAAGCTTCGCGTCGATTACGACCCGAGCCGTGACAGCTTCAGCTTGAAGAGCGACAACCAGATTTATACGACGAATTTGCAATTTTTGACGAAAATCGGCTAATATGCGTCGAAACGGAGGCAACACATGAACAAGCTTGAATCCATTTTAGATTTTAACGGCAGCTTCGTTGCGAACAAAGAGTACGAGCAGTACGCCACAAGCCGTTTTCCGGACAAAAGAATGGTTATCCTTACTTGCATGGATGCAAGGCTGACCGAGCTTCTGCCAAAATCGATGAACCTGAAAAACGGCGATTCGAAAATTATTAAAAACGCCGGCGCTATCGTCACCCAGCCGTTCGGCAACATTATGCGAAGCATCATCGTCGCCGTATACGAGCTGCAAGCCGATGAGGTGTTCGTGATCGGACATCATAATTGCGGTATGACGGGCATTAATCCCGAAGAAATCATTGATCATATGGTGGATCGAGGCATCCCGATGGAGACTATCACGACGCTGAAGCATTCCGGGCTTAATCTGATGCGCTGGTTGACAGGCTTCGACAACGTAAAGGACAGTGTCATTAACAGCGTTAACATTATTCGCAACCATCCGCTCATGCCTAGAGAGGTGCTCGTACACGGCCTCATTATCGACCCGGAGACGGGTGCGCTTGAGCTCGTAACGGAAGGCTCGCCGGCAAAATGAGAAAACCTCTATCGAGGCCTTTCGAAGATGAGCGACCGCGTTTAACGGTTGGTTTTATCGCCAATCAGAATAATCTCTTTTCGCTTTATCGCTGTAAAGAATTTAAACTTTCCGATGTGGTGACAGAAAGCGCAGCGGCAATCCTTATGGGATTAGCCGCTGCGCTCTTTTTGTTTCGCTTGAAGCGAATCTTGGCGTGCCTGAATGACCTCGCTTCGATCACGAAGCTTATGGCGATGAATAAGGGCGTCGTTCGTAAGCGGACTGAGCTCTCCCCAGGCAAGACCGCGCTTCGCGCATTGCTCTTCGCATCGCCTTGCAATCTCCTCCGATACGATCGGAAGGTTCATATCCTCGTAAGGTTGAGCATTCTCCCGCTCCGCTAACGCAACCAGTCGCTTGTCTATCAACCCGATCAGTCGCTCGCGGTCCAGACCAAGCGGAAGCAAACGAGATACGGATAACCGCTTGCGGGATTGCTCCAGCATCATGGCCGCTCCCTTTCGATTGCCTCTTCGTTCATGATAAAGACTTACCGCCAATTGGATTAAGCCTACCCAAATATCCGACATGCCGTCATTCGGATGTTCTTTCCAATACTCTTCGAGCAGCTCATGGCATTCGAACAAATCTCTCGTTGCATGAAACTCGACCAAAAAGGAAACATAGGAATCAGGAATGTTATTCATACGAACCTCCTGCATAAGCGATCAGTAATATTTACAAGCAACCACCGTATATATTAGCTGTAATTGCTTATGTTAGCAACGTATCTATAAAATTCGCAGCCAAGGAGAACTTGACATGAAAAAAGGAATACTGTTGATCATGGCTCTGACGCTCGTCATGTCGGTCGGCTTCCACTCAAGCGCTGACGCGAGGCCTAGACGGGCCATCAAATCGCCAAGGCAGGGCTTTACCGAGACGCCGAAGAAAAAGGATAATGCAAACCAGACGAATAACGGAGCGCGTCCCGGTACTGCGGCCGGAGCCGGGAGAACCGGATTTTGGGGCGGGGGCAATTTTTTCCGAGGATTGATGGTCGGGGGACTTGCCGGACTGTTGTTCGGCAGTCTGTTCAGCGGCTGGGGCGCGTTCGGCAACCTGCTCGGATTGCTCATTAACGTTATTGCGATTATTGCCGTCGTAATGCTTATACGCGCCATATTCAGCTACTTCCGCAACAATCGCAGGCGGCCCGACGATCGGAGCCGTTACTAAAGCGTGCGTCTGTATACGGACGAAATCTTAAATGCTGTCTGCCTCCATTATGCCGATCGCAGAGGGGTCAGCCCTACGGACGTGGAGGTTCAGCTTTCATGGGAAGAGCAATACGGCTTCACGGCCGAGGTATGGGTGAAGGGTCGCAGCCAATATATCCTTGAAGCGAACATCATTGAAGCCATCGAGCAATACGTGTATAAGCAATATAAACGCCGCGTGTTCCGCTCCGATATTCAGCTTGATGCGGACGAGGAGTTTTGGGCCGACATTGCGGATTAGCCAATAATAAAGCATTGATTAGAGACAGAGCGCAACCGCTCTGTTTTTTTTGTGCTTGTGTCCATGCTCATCTAGCAAATATTACCGACAAACTTTTTATAGATGGGGAGCAACTCCCCTCCTCTTCCAGCGTCTAATAGATGGACAACTGAGAGGAGAGTGGTAATTAAAGTGGTAAAAAAGAAGCTGATCGCTGCAATTACGATGCTTCTGCTAACCGGTTCGCTACTGGCTTCGAATTCGGGAGGCAGCATCGCCGAGGCTTCTGCAAGTCTCGTAACCAAGTACCGCGTCTATCAGAACGACCAAGCGCTTCGCGAGTTTCCGACGGAAAGCAAAGCCATTGCCTATGCGAAAAACGTAAACTACAGCCATGTAGAGACGATCGCCGGACGTACTTGGGTATGGGACAATCTCCCTCGTTACAAAGTGTACAAAAACGGCATATCGACGAGTGCATGGGAATACCGGACGTATGAGCAAGCGCTCGCATTCGCGAAGACGCAGCGCAACGTACATATTCGCGACATGGAGAACATTGGATGGAAATATGCCAATCACGCTAAGTTCAAAGTGTATCAGGGCGACAAAACGCAGCCGATATGGACGTTTACGACTATCGAGGCTGCGATCCGGGAAGCCAAGAAGTGGGGCAACGCGCATATTATCGATATAACTAAGAATGCATGGGTTTGGGACAACTTAACCGCTGCCCAGAAAAAAAAACAGCGTGCCGCAACAGCCGTCTATCAGATTACAGTTGACGGCGTTCCTGCGAACAATGGCAAGCTTTATGGCTTCCTCTATGATGCCATTATTAGCTCATCTGCCATAAGCGGCAGCGAAGTCGTTAATACGGCTACCGGGCAAACGCTTCATTCGAACATACTCGCTTACGAGGTTAAGCAGAACGGGAGCCTTATTGGCGCTTATGTCAACCTTGATGCCGCAGTAGCTCATGCGAAGATGGCGCCATATGCGGAGGTTGTGTACAAAGGCAACGTCTGGTGGTCAGGTGTGCCTTACCTCACTGTCTACCAGAATGACCGGGGGTTGCGGTCATTTAATACGCGCGCGAGCGCAATCGACTTCGCGAAGAAATACGCGAACGCCACCGTTCGAACATCGGACGGACGCAGCTTGTGGAGCAATGCCAAGTCGCTGGTGTACATGGCTTGGAATGGCAGTGCGACAAGCAGCACCGTGTTAAGCCACGTTGCGAATACGCAAGGACTGACAATCGATTCGCCGACATGGTTCGAGCTAACCGCTGCCGACGGCTCGATGCAGGATACGTCGGATGCGGAGTTGGTGAATGCGTTCAAGGAGCAAGGCATCCTCGTCGCGCCTCTCGTCCATAACCAATTCAATCGGAAGATGACGACGGCTTTTTTGAAGGATAAGGCTGCGCAAGAGACGTTTATTACGAAGCTGGTCGGACGGTTAACCGAAATCAAGGCGTACGGCGTTAATCTCGACTTCGAGGAGGTAGCCGGTGCGGATCGTGCCGCCTATACCGCCTTCGTAGCCGCGCTTGCGAAAGCGGCGCATGCCAAAGGTCTGAACGTATCGATTGACTTGCCGCGAGGCAGCTTAAGTTGGAATCATCTGACCGCTTACGATCATGCGGCATTATCTGCAATTGTCGATACGATTGTCATTATGGCCTACGACGAGCATTGGAGCGGCAGCGATACACCGGGTTCCGTAGCAGGGCTTCCTTGGGTAGAGGAAGGCATTAAACAGTTTCTCGGTTATGGCATCCCGCGCAGTAAGCTGATTCTCGGTATTCCGTTCTACGTCCGCGAGTGGAAGCTGGACGCCGCTGGCAAGCTGGTTGACAACCGCGCCGTACTGATGAAGGATGTACCTTCTCTCATTGCGGACAATAAAGCTTCCGGCGTACACGACCTGGCGTCCGGACAAACGAAATATAAGTATGTGAAGGACGGCTTCACCTACCTGTTCTGGGCCGAGACGGCAGAGACGACCAAGTCTCGCATCGCCCTGGCCACCAAATACGATCTAGCGGGCGTCGCGGCCTGGAGACTCGGCTACGAAAGCGCCGATCTCTGGACGATGATGCTTCGGATGAAATAAAAAGAAAGATCTGGACCGATTGCCGCAAGTAAACGGGTCCCCTTAGACTGGACACTTAGAAAAAAGTGTTTAGGCTATGGGGACCCGTTTTTAAGACGCGATTCAGTTGTTCCGTTCGGTATCAGATTCTTACCTCTTCAACTCGCGTTCATGATGTTATTTGCCGCTTTTTACCACATAAAAAAGAAAGCCCCGTTCCGCAGCGGCTACGGAACGGGGCGATTGACCTGTTAATTGGTAATGATATAACCTACGAATTCGGTATCGAGAAGCTCAAAGTCGGGTACGAAGCCATCCGCTTGACCTTTCCATAACTGGATGCTAATGCGGCCATTGTATGCTTCCGTTTCCTGCGTCATCAACCGGATTGTGTACGCTTCTCCGTTGACTTGCAGCTGGCCTTGCATATAAGCTTTTCCGTTTGCCGTAACGATCCAGTCCGATTGAACGCCTAACTTAATGGATTTTGCTTTCATGGTCCAATGCTTTTGAAGTCCGTCCTTGAATTCTACATCAACATACAGCTTCTCATCTTTCCAGATTTGAACAGGCCAAATCCCGGATGGAATTTCTGCATACCCCTTCACTGTAAGCTGCCGGGCAGCTGGACCCGTCACGACCATTTGAGCGGACGAGCTGGCTGATATAAAATACGGATTGTATGAAAGCACCGCGCTCACTTCATATAATCCGGCAGGCAGCGCCGTCATGGTGGAAGCGAGACCTGCGGCGTCGGTTAGAGTCGAAGCTTCGTTCGGCGGAAGGACAACCGGTGTTTTGGATCCGTCTGGCTCAATTGCATATACCGAGAATGTAACCGGGAGTCCGCCGAGAGTCCCTTGGCTGCCGTCGGAAGGTTCCGTTACTTGCGCCGCAAGAGTGATAGGTTTACCTGTCGATCCGAGACGGTTGCCCTGATAAGCAATCGCAGAAGCTTCAGGCGACACCGTTAGCGACGACGATGAAGCCGATCCGCGAAGATAAAGGCTTTCGCTTTGCGCGTACTCGGCATCCACCGTGTAAGTTCCTGCGCCCTTTAGAACAGGATACATAAGCTTAGCCGTTCCCTGTTCATCGGTTACAGCCGTCCCCGCCGATTGACCGTTCACCAGAAAGGACACGGTTTCCGCTGCGATCGGGTTGCCTTCCCGGTCGGCTAATGTCGCTTCCAGCTGTACCGGATCACTATATACACCGTTCGCTTGCGCGGCAGCAAGGCTCGTAGAGGCGTAAATCGTAAAGGTTATCTGCTGTAAAGTTTGATTGGATGCGTTATCCTCCGCCTCTACCGTCAACACATAAACGCCTGGATGCGAAATAGCGGCACCGCTCGCCCAATCGACGCCGTTTAACTTGATCGAGGTAAACTTCACTCCGCTTTCCGAATCATTTACCGCTACTGCCGGTATCGCTTGATCCGTATATTCGCCGCCGTTCTCGACTCCCGTTACGGTAACGACAGGACCGGCTCCATCACTGGCCCCGGCTTCGACCAGCTTCGCATTGCCCCAGAGTCCGCGATCGAGGTTGTTCCGGTTTGTGCCGTTCCATTCGTATTGCCGCTTCCGAGTGATTCCGTCTTCACTTTCATTAAAGCCGAAATCAAATAAAAATTCCCGACCGCTCTCCGGCTGCAACCGCACCGCTTCCCACGGGATCGCGGCTTCAAGAATATAACCCTGACCGTCTGCCGCCGCTTTCCTGAACATCTGGATCGGGCGCTGACGTCCGGTGTTAAACCATAACCAGAAGTTTGGCTCCTCTCCCGCTCCCGGGCCCGCGCTAACAATGATCTGCCGGTCGTCGTACAGGAGCGGACCAATCATTTCAAGCTCGCTTGGACCAAAGAACAATTCCACGCCGTCACCCTTCCAGACGTTGCTGTTCGGGTTGTTGTTCATCATCGGCGTCGGTTCTTTGATATGGGCTGTCACATATAAATGCTGTTCATCCCAAGCAAAGGCATAATCTGCGGTAATGTCATCTCCGCCGCTGCCCCCGACTCGATTCTCGACCGTTAACGTCGCTTTTCCTTCAGAACCCGTCGAAAAGCCGTTCATTTCCCCGTCAAGCGGAATCGGCACAGCCGTATAAGGGATGTTGATCATTTGATCCTTCCCCGTGCCGCCGCCCGTCGGCTCGTCGCCGAAATCGTGGTTGAACGGTACTTTCTCGCCGAGCATGACATCGTAAATATCATGATGCGTCTGCATCACTCCGTCCAGAAAGATTTTGTAGGGCCGGTCCGCCACGTTAATTAGTCCGGTGTTGTAGCGTTCTCCGGTCAAGCCTTCAAACCAGCGTCCTGTAGCAGCCTGGTCAACGTAGTCGAACCAATGCGTGCCGACGATATATCCGAGAGATGCCGCTTGTTCGACATAATTGCGATAACGCCAAGCACGTTCTTGCTCATTCGCGGCAGCTCCCGCCACAATCGGATTGAGTCCTTGCTCCGCCGTGCCGTAGCTCCATTCGCTTAACATAATCGGCTTGCCGCCTGATTTCGTATAAATCTCATTCAGCATCGCCACATCAAGGTTTGGCGCGTAATGGTTAATGCTGATGACATCCATATATTTACCGGCCTCTTCTGCCAGGATCCCCCGAATTTTCGTGTTCATCATCGGCAAGGTCAGCCACCGGTCGCCGAGCAGCAGGTGGTTCGTATCGTATTTGGCAAAGAGGCGCTTGACCGTGCTGTAATAGGTGTCTAAATATAAATGGAAGAAGTCCTCGATATCCTTGCCGGCCGCCGCCGTATCGATATACAAAGCCGCTTCGTTTAAATCCGCAAAGCTTGTATAACCGGTCTCCCAGCTCGCATTAAAGGCAGCAATATCGACGTACCTTTCCTGAAGCATCTGGACCAATCGTTTCTTAATTCCCGTGTTGCTTGCCTTCAGTTTTGGAACCGCGGTGAAAAACTTTTCATAATGGTATTCGTTATCGACAAAGTACCCGATCAGCAAAGGATCGTCCTTTAGGGCAGGCAGCGATGCAGCAAAGGCTGCATCAATCTTGGCTTCCGCATCGTCGGCAAAGATGTCGAATATTTTGATTTCGCTTGGCTTGCTCATGCCGTTGAGAGGAAGCACGAGAGTATACGGCAAACCGTTCTGCGCTGACAAAGCTCCCGAGCCCCAAGCGCCGGCGCTGTTAAAGCCCCATTTTCTGATCCGCTCGACCGCCTCCGCGAAAAATGCCTCGCTCGTCGGAAACGATCCGTTTTTTTTGTACTTATTTGCCATGTAGAAAGAAAAAACGTCCTGCGAGCCTTGAAAGGCATTCTGATATTCGCTGTTATAGGGCGGTACCCATTCAAACTTCGTCTCTTGGCCCTTGAGCAAGGTGAAGGTCTCATTATTCGTAATCCCGTTCATGCCTAAGCTGAAATAAGCCGCACCGCCCGGCGATACGAGAATCGGCTTGCCGTTCGCCTGTTGGATATTGAAGAACCCCGTGGCTTCCAGGTTGAGTGCTTCCTTACTGCCTTTTAAACCGCCCAGCTCATCGAAATCGGATGGAGCTTGGAGACTGCCGTAATAGTCCTGATCCTTCGCAACGTCTGCCCGTAATTCCGCATCGCTAAGCACTTTTGTTGGAAAATCGGCTGTTTTGACCTGACCGTACCGGTCAATCAGAATATCCGCTTCCGCGTAGTACTTATAGGTCTTGACCGGACTTGTTACGAGTCCTTCCATGGAAGCATACGTATCCAACGTAGTAAACTCGGTAAGCGACAAAGGCTCCGTATACGGTCTATACTCGACATCGCCATTCCGTTTATAGAATACGGCAGCTCCCGGCGTTGCAGAACTCAAAGCAACGGTAAGCGGTTGATCGCCGATCAGACCGTTCGGCGGATCCGCGATCACCGAGCTCACATTCTGGTTAATGACCAGCTTGGATAACTGCGGTGTCCAAGCTTTCGCGTCTCCGATGAACTCAATCTTCAAATATCGCGTATCGGACGGAACCTGCGCGTCCTCGTAAACGACAAGCTGCCAGTTGGACACCGGCGCGCCGGAGCTGAATATCGACGGATTCACTTCGGTAAAGGCCGAGCCGTCGGCAGAAGCATAGAAGCGATGCCCGACCAGCGGCATGCCTGAGCCTATAAAGGAATAGCTGTAAGCCGTAAAGGTGTTGATCGGCATTTCGGTCTTGTAAAGCATATACCCGGTCGCTGTCGTATTTCGGACCATACGGCTGGCATCGTTGCCGAAATAGGACTGATCCGCTGTCTCGATCCGTATATTCGAGCGTTGGAGCACGTAAGAGAAGTTATTCATTTCATCGACAAACCCGTTTTCTTCGGCATTAGCTGTTGACCCCGTGAATAAGAGAGAAGCAAAAAGCGACCACAAGCAGATTAGGGTGACAAATTTGCGCAGTTTCATGATGAATGACCCCCTACAAGTTAAGATATGCTTATCCAATTCATTTTCAATTAGAATGGGACACAGCAGTTGCTTGCTTACTGCGTCCCTGCTCCAAGCCCTATTTTTGAGACTGCTGCTGCTCCATGACCTCGTAAATATCTTTTGCCAGGAATGCATTATCGCTGTCTTGTTCATACCACTCTTTGAACCAGTCCTCGATCGCTTTCCCGTTTCCTTTATCCCACATCTCCTTCGCTTCTTTCGTTGCCTGCTCTGCCGTATACCCTTTGCCGCCCAAAATTCCTTTGATGAACATATCGTCAATCGGCTTCACCATCGGCGCGGAAATCGCTTCAATATCCTTGGGAAGCTGCGGCATATGCTCGGGATGAGTAATTTCGACATACGGTTTACTTGGATCGGTGTAGATTTCCATCGCTTTTTTGTACATGTCGAAGCCTTCCTTCTGCACCGGGTCGCTCAGGTTGAACCCCATCTCGAGCTTGCCGCATTTCGTATCGAGAATCGTGCTGCTCATCATCTGGAAGTCGCCGTTCCATGCCACCTCTTCCTTGCGCTTATCCATGCTTACCGGCTCTGGACAGCCGTTCGTTCCGGGCTGCCAATGCTCGCCCTCAATCCCGTTTCTCAGCGTATTCGCGGTTTCGGGCTTTACCAAGAAGTCGATATATTTCATGACCGCATCCGGATTTTTCGTGCTGGCATTGACTACGGCTGTCGCTTGAACCGGGTTGGAAAAAGCGGGATTAAACTGGCCTGCCGGGCTTTTCGGATAAGGAATCGGCGTCACGACGGCATCCGGTACATTCTTTTTCAGTGAAGTCAGTTCATTCTGGGCAAAGCTGACCCAGTTGATCTGCAGCGGGTAAATGCCGACCTTCCCGTTAACGAAATCCTGCTTCGCTTTCGCGCCGTTTTTATCGTTCAGGAAATCTTTGTCGATAATGCCTTCGTCGAACAGCCGCTTCTTAAAGTCAGTCACAGCCGTGAAGTTATCCCAATTGCGGTTAACCGTGCCGTCTTTCACGACCCAGCGGGTCGCTTGAAAGATTTGGTCGACCACTTGGCCCGACTGCAGGCTGATCGCGATGCCGTACGTATCATTCTCCCCGTTTCCGTCAGGATCGTTCTCCGCGAATGCTTTGGCAACCTCGAAGAGCTCCTCTGTCGTTTGGGGAACCTGCAGATTCAGCTTTTTCAGCCAATCCTCGCGGATCAGCAGGGCATGGATCGGATAGACTTCGGCCAGCCGCGCGAACTCGTAAATTTTGCCGTCCGACTTCGTCCCGACCTTCTTGAGCGCCGGATACTCCTGAAGCATTTGCTTGTATGTCGTGCTTTGCTCTTCGATCAGTTCATCGAGCGGCATGAGCAGCCCTTGGTCGATCAGCGGGTTCTTAATATGAGGTGCGTATTCGAATATCAAATCGGGAGCGCTCGAGGAGGCAAACAGCACATTCAGCTTCTGCTGGGATTCAAATCGCGGAACCGCGATAAACTTTGCATTCGCCGGCCCCTGCTCGTTCAACCATTTGGTCCAGCGGTTTTCTTCTATCGTCCCTTCGGCAGCCGGAACGGAGCCCCTGTCATAGACGGTTACGGAAATATCTTTTTTGGCTTCTGGCGTGTTCGCTGGCGTCTCCTTCTCCGTATCCGTATCCGTCTCCGTCTCTCCCTCGGGTTCCGTCGGTACCGGCGTTTGGGAGCAGGCGGCAAGCAGCAAGCTGAATGCCAAGAGCAGCATCGCTACTCTTGCAAACCATGGATTAACCGTATTTCTCATCGTCATTCCCCTTTTTATCAGGATTGAATACATACGCCAATCAGTAAATCAGCTTATGTTCTCATTCGCAGCCCCCCAGCTCAAAGTATATTTTGCAAGCTTTACCCCTTTACCGAGCCCAGCAATGCGCCTTTCACAAAATATTTTTGAACGAAAGGGTAAACGATTACCATCGGCGCCATTAAGGTGATAATGCCGGCGGCTTTGATCCCTTCCGGAGTAATCTGAGAGGTGTCGTCGGCTTGCATCATTTGGGAGGCGACGACCTCCTGGAGCACGGATTGGCTCTGAATCATGTTTTGCACGAGAACCGTCAGGTTGTATAGATGCGTATCGTTGATATAGATCAGAACGGCCAGGAACGAGTTCCAGAATCCGACCGCGTTAAACAGCGTTAACGTAGCCAGAACGGGAAGAGATAGCGGAAGAATGATGGAGCCGAGCAGCCTCCACTCGCCGCAGCCGTCAATTCGGGCCGCATCCTCGATTTCTTCGGGGATCCCGATGAAGAACGTCCGCAGAATTAGGAGATTATACGTATTTACTAAGGCCGGGAGCCAGAGCGCCCAATAGGTGTTGATGATCCCCAGCGACTTCATAATCAGATAATTAGGGATCGTCCCCCCGCCGAACATCATCGTGAACAGGAAGGCCAGCATGAAAATACGTCTCCCGATAAAATATTTCCTGGCCAGCGGGTAAGCGGTTAGGATCGTGACGACCATCGCCAGCGTTGTTCCTACGACCGTAATCGTAATGCTGTTTTTGAGCGAATCTATAATCCGCGTTCCTTGAAACAGGGATTGGAAGGACTCCATCGTGAAGCCTACAGGCCGTAATGACACTCTCCCGGACATGATCGCATGCGCATCGCTCATCGATAAGGCGAGAATATGCACCAAAGGCAGCAGGCAGCTTAGTCCGAGCAAGAGCAGGACGATATAATTGACGCCGTAAAACAGCTTTTCTCCGAAGGTCGCTTTCATCCGTACTCCTCCTTACCATAAGCCTTGATTGAATTTACGGGCGATATAGTTCGCCAGCAAGATGAGAACGAGGCCGACGAGATTTTCAAATATGCCCATCGCCGCCGTCAGGCTGTATTGTCCTCGAAGAATCCCGATTTGATAAATATAGAGGCTGATGACATTCGCGATGTCGGAAACGACGGCGTTTTGCAAATTGTATATCTGGTCGAAGCCGACATCCATCACTTTGCCGACGGACAAGATTAATAACAGGATGATGGTCGTGCTGATGCCGGGAATCGTGATATGCCGTATTTGCTGCCATTTATTAGCGCCGTCAATGCTGCCCGCTTCGTATAAGTGAGGGTCGATTGCCGACAAGGCAGCTAAGTAGATGATCGCCGCAAAGCCCATTTCCTTCCATACGCCCGATCCCAAATAAATGAACAGCCATGAGACTTTTTCATACATGAAAGGATAGGGCTCCGCGAGAATGCCTTCCAGCCAGCGGTTGATCGTTCCCGACTCTAGGGCGAACAGCGACAGGACGATTCCTCCGACGATAACCCAGGATAGGAAATGCGGTAAATAAACAAGTGTCTGCACGACGCGTTTAAACCACATTTTGCGAACCTCGTTTAGCATAATGGCCAAAATAATCGGCATCGGAAAACCGACAACAAGACCAAGGATACTGATCAAGAACGAATTGCGGATAATTTGGAGAGACTGCGCCTGATTGAACAGCTGAACGAAATTGTCCATCCCGACCCAGGGGCTTCCGAATATGCCGTCCCGCAGATTAAAGTCCTTGAAGGCAATAATAATGCCGCCCATCGGCGCATACTTGAAAATGATATAAAACAGCAGTCCCGGCAAAAACATAATCATGAGCGGAATGTTTTGCTTCATCAATCGGACCGTGCTTGCTTTCAGACGATGGTTCGTCCGGGCCTGGGGCCCCGTATCCTTCAGGCTTGATCGAACAGCCACCTTCATCACCTCATCTGCTTGTAACCCTTTATGAGTTAATATTAACGGCATTTTGTAAGCGCTGCCTTGAATTACAGGATTAAAACCTGTAATTTTTTGAACTGCCCGCTGCGGGACGCAGACGACTGCCGACGTCCTCTAGCAGGAACAAAATCACCGCATAATTTCCTAAACAACAACAATGCCGCTTCAAGGGCACCCTCGAAACGGCACAAGCGAAAACGGCTGTTGCACGCCCGGACCGTTAGCTGCATGTTCATGGAGTTCGGATCTGGGCCGTTCATTTGAATTTAAAGAAAAACTAGCTCTTAAACTTCTTGCGGAAGTCGCTTGGCGACATCTTGTGAAGCAGGCGGAACACGTTCGTAAAATAATTCGGGTCATCGTAGCCGACGGAGGCTGCGACGGAGGACACCTTCATATCCGTATTCATCAGCAGCAGCACGGCCTTTTGCATGCGAATATTGGTTAAATAAGCGCTGTAATTGTCGCCGGTCACCTTCTTGAACAATTTACTGTAATACGTCTGGCTGACTTTAAACATCTCGGCCATTTCCGTTAATGTGCAGGATTCCATGTAATGCTTGTCAAGGTAATCGAGAGAACGGTTAATGATGCTCTCGTTGTTGCGAAGCCTCCATCCTTCGAATCCCGCAACGAATTTCCCCGCTTCGACCCGGGCCCACTCTGCTGCGTCATGCTCCGATTGCAAGCTCTGCAGCAGCTCGATCTGCTCGGCAAAGCCCGGTGTCTCAGCGTTCTGCCCCAGCTGTTGCTTCGCTAAGCTATTCAATGCAAAGGCTAGAGCCAGTGCCTCCATCTTGGCATCCTCGGGCGGAAGCTCGCCTATTCTAGAAACAAGCTTGCTTATTTGGTCATCCAGCTTATCCGGCTGCCCGAGAAGTATGCTTCCTGTAAGCTGCATTTGAAGCTCCTTCACGCGATGCCTGCTGGCTGTCCCGCCGGACAAAAATGCAGGTTCCGAACCTTTGCGTTTCGTGGCCGAGGGTTCTTTCAAAATGAACGATTCATACAGTGAAGGCGGATCGTTCAAGCTTGTTACCGGAGGGGTCAAGCTTACCGTTAGAACGATGCCGAGATAGGCTTGCACCGCATCCTTCATGAAACGGCCGAGCGTATTCGCCTTCTTGCCATCCTCTACAATGAAACAAAACCGGTCGAATTCGAGGGCAATGAACTGTCCGGATAGTTGATGCCGCTGCATCAGCTCCGTCAATATATTGAACAAGGCGAATTGCAGCAGACCCAAATCGCTCGGCCCATAATGCTTATTCACGGGAAAATAATCCTTCACTGCGATTAACACCAGCCTTTTCCCGATCACCCAAGGCCTCATCCGATGCTCCTCCCCCCGAGTACCGGGAAGCCGGAGAAGCAGCGCCCGCAGCAGCGCCTCCTCTTTCATGCGAAGATCCGCTTCCCGCTCCTCCCTTTGACGCAAATCGGACTCCAGACGCTCATGGGCTTTATGCAGTACCTCCATCAGCGTTCGGTCATTGCAGGGCTTCAGCAGAAAATCGATGACACCGAAGCGGATGGCCATCTGCGCATATTTAAAGTCATCATATCCGGTCAAAATGATAACGCTTGTTCCCGCATGCCTGTTATAAATGTGCTCCGCCAGCTCAATGCCTTCCATTCCCGGCATTCGAATATCCGTCAGCACCAGGTTCGGCCGTAACGCTTCAATCAGCTCAAGCGCCTCATGTCCGTTCTCAGCCTCTCCAACCACCGTCCAGCCTAAGGAATGATCCTCAATCATCTTGCGGAGCCCTTTTCTGAATAACGCTTGATCCTCTACAAGCAGCAGTTTTCCGTTCATTGCGATTCATCACCTCTCAGGGGCAAATATAAATGCACCGTTGTTCCTTGATCGGGGCTGCTTGCAATCTCCAACCGATATGGAAGCCCGTATACCAAATTAATGCGGCGCAAGACGCTTTGTACGCCAAGAGAATCCCGTTCCCCTGTAAAGTCGGGAGCGCAAATTCCTTCTACCTGCTCCTTGCTCATGCCGCAGCCGTTATCCTCAATTTCGATTTTCAAAAACTCGTCGATCCGGTAAGCCCGAATCTCCAGCACCTTGGATGAAGTCAGCTCCTTGAAGGCATGGACGAACGCATTCTCCACTAGCGGTTGAAGCAGCAGACGTTGAATTTCACAGTCGTATACATCCTCATCCGCGCGAATGCGGGCATCGAAACTATTTTCCAGAAAGGCCGCTTGTATACGCAAATAGTTTTCAACCTGCTCCAGTTCCTCGCGAAGCGTTGTTCTTTTTTTAACCCGTTCCAAGGAATACTTGAGCAGCTTCGACAATGAAAACACCAGATTGGCGGAATCCGGATCGTTCTGTAAGTACAGCTTCCAATAGAGTCCGTTCAAGGTGTTATACAGAAAATGAGGGTTTAACTGCGCCTGCAGCGCCTTCAGCTCCGCTTCCCTTTCGCTGATCTGGCTCACGTATACCTTTTGAATCATGTCTTGGACGCTGGATGCCATGGCGTTAAAGCTTTCTCCCAAAAAACCAAGCTCATCGTTTGTGCGGGACCGGATCCGAATTTCGAATTTCCCTTCCCTCATCATGTGCATCGCCCGTACCAGTTCCTTAAGAGGCGACAGCAAACGGCCGCTCAATAAAACAATGAGCAGGCTGCTTAAGCCAATACTGAGGAGCCCTAGCCATAAGCTGGTATTTAAAATCAATTGGCTTTCCCGAAAAATATGCGACAGCGAAACCCGGCTGATCAACGTAAACAATATTTCTTTCGAATAGACGGATGCATAAAAATAGGTAGTATCTCCCTGATCTTTAATCTTGCTGCTATTCGCGCCGGTTAAAAACCGCTCGAGTCCCTTGGAATCCTCCTCGGGCCCATCGGTATATAGGAGCTTGGCCTGCTGATCGTATAGATAGACGCGTCCATCGTCACCGCTTCCGATTTCCCGGAACGAACGGGTCAAGAACTGTTCATCTATGACCATGACGAGCATTCCGTAGTTCCCGCCTTGGCCGGCCTTCATCCAGCGCGACGCGATAATGACGTCCCGGTATCCGCTTTTCTCTATTTGACTGGGGATAGATCTCCGCATCCATACCAAATCCCCTTTGGAAGAAGCCAAGGCGCCGTACACATCATTAAAGGCGGTTTGGCTGAGCGGCTCGACCGTTTCTTTCATAAGACTGTAATAATAGTTCGTACCGGTTAAATCGTATAAATAAAGCGAGAGCAGCTGCGGAGCATCAAACTTGACCTGCCGGAGCTGTTCCGCGATTTGCTCCTGCTCAAAGTGGCGATCCGCGAACGACAGCTCCTCACTGAGGGCGGACAGTCTCGTAATCCTTTTCTCAATCGTCGGATTAAACACAATGTAGTTCGAAATACGGTACATCTCCTGAATTCGAAGCTCCAGCTGCATCATGGCCTGCTCGCTGGCCTTAATGTACTGTCCCGTTACTTCCTTCTCAAACAACCGAAGGTGGGTTTGATAGGAGATGAGTCCGGTCAAGTTTACCGTAAAGAAAATGATGGCTGAAATCCCGATCAGCAGCTTGCTTTTGAAACTAACCTTCTTCCGCCAGCTGATCCACATGAAGGCAGTCCCCTTTTCTAACAAGTCCAATCATATTCTTATATTCATGAATCCATTTTCGTATCACAACGATCAGCAGAATAAACAAACGCTTATTCCCGTTGCCCGCCAATCCTTTTGGCAGCAATAGTCCTATTCCGGAAGAAAGACTAAATCATAAGGATGGAGATACCGCATGTATATCGATTCGATTTCTACGAATCGTTTTACGGATTTTCGCCAGTGACAAAAAAAGGGCAGAGACCGTAAAGTCCCTGCCCTTCTTTCAATGCCGTGCCCGTGCCGTTCGAATGCGCAATATCATATTTATAAATTCAAAAATGATAGGTCATTAGATTTTCATCGAGGTATTTTCCATCATATTTCATCGCGTTCTTTTCTACCCCATACGACCTAAATCCGCACGATTCATAAAGACTTTTTGCTGCTGCATTATTCGTAATTACACCGAGATTTACTTGGGACAGACCATCTAGCTTAGAGGCTCGAAGCAAGGTTTCTTCCAACAATTTACGCCCTATCCCCTGTCCTCTAAACTCCTGTGCAACATAGGTGCCCCATATGGTTCCTTTATGATTTAATTTCTTTTTATGTTCTCTAACAAAACCGATCCATACCGACAATAACATCTTCATGAAATGCACCTAAAATAAAATGATCTTCTGTAACTTGAATCCGAGTCCTTACTGAATCCAGAGTCAGATTGGCAGAATCCTCATAATTTGCTGAAAAAGCTTCCGGGTTGTTTTTTAGGGCGTTCAACCGTAAATCCCAATATGATACCGCATCATTAGGGGTAATTGCTCTTATCGCAACCATTTCTGTCCCTCCAACTTCCTGTTTCCATAATTGCCTCCGCCATATAGGCATTGCCTTAAGATGACGTATGGAATATCTAATTCTCTCTCCATGACGGATACGATACGGTTGATTTTTGAAACCGGGAAATTTCGAACACAGGGTCGTCGATTACGCCTTTAGGGTCGATAACGATAGACTCCCCGTCATGACCGAGCAGTAGGGGAAAGTTACTGCAAAAATCCATTATAGCTGCTAGTTGGGCCTTCAAGAGGCGTTCTATCCTGCAGAAATCCAACATAGCATTCTTATCAGCTAACTAACGACTGTACTCCTCATGCTTCTGGATAGGTTTCTTTAAGAAAGTCTACAGATTGTTTGATCAACGCTTTCAGCACTTCAACATCGATATCTGCAACTTTATTAACGTACACGCACGCTTTTCCCGCCGTATGTTTTCCCAATTGGCTTAGTAAATCCTCTCGTCTATCGTGTCCCGTTGCGAAATACAAGCTGATTTTCGCTTTTCGGGGAGAAAAACCCGTGAGCGGCGCATCACCTTCGTGGCCCGATTCATATTTATAATGATAGGTCCCGAATCCAATGATGCTTGGCCCCCACATCTTCGCTTCATAACCAGTCGTTTCCTCAAAAATATCGAGCAAGCGGTAAGCATCTTCACGTTTCTTCGCGTTTTCTACATTTTCAATAAACTCGATGACGCTGCTGTCGGTTTCTTTCGTTTTTTGTTCGTACATCTACCATTCACCCCTTAGAATTGTGCGGTTACAATCATTATCTAATTGTTCGAAACAGATGTCCATACGATAGCATCGTCTTATGCCTTCTTCCAAGTTTATGCGTAAGCACAAAAAAAGGCGGCGAATGATCGCCGCCTTCCTTACTATTTAGCTTAACCTTTCACTGCGCCGTCCATCAAGCCGCCGATCAGTTGTTTCTGGAATAAGAGGACAATGATCAACAGCGGGATGATGCTGATGACCGAGCCCGCCATAATAAGCTCGTATGGCGTTCTCGCGCCGGACTCCAGCGTCCGGATGGCAAGTGAAATCGTTTGTTCGCCAGGCGAACGCAGGACGATTAGCGGCCATAGGAAATTGTTCCATTGGTTGACGAACGTGATGATGCCAAGACTGGCGAGCGCCGGTCTAAGGTTAGGCAGCACGATCGAGGTGAAAATCCTAAACTCCGAGCAGCCGTCGATACGGGAAGCTTCTAGCATTTCCGTATGAATGCCTGCACTGTATTGACGCATGAAGAAGATACCGAACGCGCTGGCCACATTGGCTACGATAACGCCCCACGGATTGTCGATTAAACCGAAAGCGCGATAGATTTCGAACATCGGTATAATCGTCGTCTCCGACGGGACCATCATGGAAGCAAGCACGATGCCGAACAAAATGCTTTGAAACTTGAACGTATATTTCGCAAACGCATATCCGGCCAGCGTACAGAAAAACAAAGCTAGCGCGGTATGCAGGATAGCGATAAAGAAGCTGTTGTAGAGAACCGTATCGAACGCCCGCTCTGTGAACAGCTGCGTGAAGTTGTCCCATTGCGGATCGGTCGGAATCCACATCGGCGGATTCAGGAAGACGTCCCTCCGCTCCTTGAGCGAGGAACTGATCATCCATAGCAAAGGGAACAAAGAAGCGAACGTCAAGACGATCAGAAATAAGTAAGCAAGCCCTTTGTTGAACAAATCGCGAGGTTTCGGCGATTTCTTGGGCGATGTTGTCGCAGTTATCGTTGCGGAAGACAAGGGAATCCCCTCCAGAAGTCTTAATCGTTATCTCTCGTTACGCGCATTTGAATGAACGTGAAAATCATCATCAGGAAGAAGAACATAATCGCGATCGCGGACGCGTATCCGAAGTTCAAGTTCGTGAAGCTTTCTTGATAAATGAGCAGTACTGGCGTCGTCGTCGAATTAAGCGGTCCGCCCTTGGTCAATACGAGAGGTTCCGTGAATAAGCCGAACGAACCGAGCGTGGATAAAATAACGCAAAATACGAGAATCTTCTTAAGCAGCGGCAGCGTGATCCGAATCAATACTTGGAATGGAGTTGCGCCGTCGACGTAAGCCGATTCATAAATATCCTTCGGTATGTTTTGCAAACCCGCCAAGATGAGAATCATGTTATACCCCAGCCAGCGGTAGAACACCATTGCGGCAACCGATACCCGTGCCCAAAAAGGCGAATCCAACCACAGGATCGACGCGTCGATAAGCCCCAATTGTTTCAAAATAACGTTGATGAGGCCATTGTCGCCGTTAAGCATAATCGAAAACACGAAAGCGACGGCAACGACCGCCATAATGTTCGGGGTGAACAGCGACATCCGGAAGAATCCCTTCCCCTTCACCCCATTCGAATTAAGCAGCACAGCAACGAGCGTTGCCAGCAGCAGCAAAAGCGGAACGTACATAACCATAATGATTAGTCCATTGCCGATCGAGAGCCAGAACACCTCATCGTGCAGGACGCGCGAGAAGTTGTCCAAGCCGACGTAGGTTTTGGTCTTCCCTCCGTTCCACTCCACCAAGCTTAGGTAGAAGGAGTACAGAAACGGATAAAACAGGAACACTGAAAACAGGATAAAAAATGGCGATATAAACAAGTAAGGCGCGGATTTCTGCTGCCATCTCCACCATTTGGAAGCCATTATTGCCTCATCCTCCATAAATCAAGGGCCCGGCGAGGGCCCTTGCGTTTGATTTGCTATTTACGGCTTGTGCGGGAGCGGAGCTCGTCCGCCGTCTTCTTGAGCGTATCGGCAACCGATGCGTTGTTCAGAAATATTTCCGCAAAAGCATTTTTCGTCAATTGATTCGCAACGGGGAAGTCAACCGTATACGATTGCGGCGCGATTTGCTCGAGCGCTTGCGTATACACTTTTCTTACCGGCTGACCCCCAAAGTATTCGACCGGCTCTGAGAACACAGCGTCCTCGTAAGTCGTCGTCAGCGATGGCAAGGAACCCGCGTCCTTCATCATTTTCACTTGCGACTCTTCATTGCCGAGCATGAACTCGATGAACTTCCAAGCTTCCTCCGGATGCTTCGAGTTCGCGTTGATCGCAAGGTTCGAGCCGCCGTCGTTCGCGCTTGCGTAAGGGTCCTCAACCGACCATTTCGGCATCGGAGCAACGCCCCATTTGCCGGCGCTATCCGGATCGATCATATTTTCAAGCAAGCCTTCGTACCAAGCGGCGCCTACGATCGTCGCCACTTTGCCGTCCGCGAACGCGTTCAGCCAGCTTTCCGAGAAGGCTTCGGCGTCGTTCACGATACCGTCTTTCACCATGCTTGCGTAGAATTCAGCCGTTTCGACGACTTTAGGGTCATCCAAAGATACGTTGCCGTCTTTGTCAAAGTACCAAAGGCCGCGCTGCCACATCATCGTTTCGAAGAAACGGTTGTTCGAACGCGTCTTCGAGTCCTGGAACATCGAGTTGCCCGTTTTCTCTTTGATGATGTTGCCGACTTCCTTGTAATCCTCGAACGTCTTGATGCGATCGGCAACCGCTTCAGGGTCCGATGGCAATCCGGCTGCTTCGAAAATGTCTTTGCGGTAGTACATAACGACGGGACCGCTGTCCCAAGGCATTGCATACACTTTACCGTCTTTTGTCGCGTCTTCCCATTTGAACGGAACGATCTTGTCTTTGTACGGCGCCACTTTGTCGCTCAGGTCGTACAAGGAATCGATGTTGACCATTTGGGCCAGGTTGCTTGATTCAACCGCGATAATATCAGGCACTTTGTCTCCAGTGTTCGCCGCGATCAAGTATTTTTGATAAAGGTCCGTTTGACCCATCAATTGATATTCGATTTCGATGTTCGGATTTTCCGCTTTGAAAGCATCCATGTTGAGATCAAGCCCGATTTGCGCCGAATCCCAAATCCATACAACCAGCTTAACCTTCTCATCTTTGCTTTCCCCGCTTCCGCCGTTGTTGTTACTGCTGCCGGAGGAGCAAGCGCTCAGCAGCAAAATAACGGCCATCAGCAGAAATAAGGACGATTTCCATCTCTGTTTCATACTTCTGTATACCCTCCTTTTAATGTGTGCATGATCAGCATATCGGTTGAAAGCCGGGCGCAAAACGGAAATCGGTTAGGCCATCGTCGTTAATTTGTTCGGAGGATGCCGCAAGGTAGCTATTTGTTGGATTTTGTCGCCCTTTTGTTCTCGCGGAACTCGGATGGCGTCATGCCGGTGTAACCTTTGAACCATTTGCTGAAATGTTTATTGTCCTCCATGCCAACCTTCTCGCCGATCAGATTGATGCGCCAATCCGTCTGCACGAGCAGTTCGGACGCTTTGCTCAAACGTCTGCGGTGAAGAAATTCCAGGAAACTGACGCCCAGCTCCTTCTTGAACAATGTACTGAAGTGGCTGCGGCTAAGGCCGATGCTCTCCGCCAGCTGCGAAGAGACGATAGGCTCGTCCAGATGCTCGTCGATATAGATAACCGCCTTCATGATCGGTGCGGATACGGCGTCCGTTCGATACTCGTATTGTCGCTCCAGCTCGGCCGTCTTCATCATCCGGCTAATCTCTTCCATGAAATCGGAGCTTGACATCAGCCTATCCGTTTTCTTCCAAATAACGGCTTTGTTCGCATTCGAGCAATCGAGCAGCAGCGGCGTAAGCCGTTCCGCATCGCTCGAGGGTGCAATGATAACAAACGGCGCCCCTTCCGCATGGAGATGAAAAATGGGCGTAATGTCGCAGGCATGATCCGTACCGCCATACTCTTCAAGCTTCTGAAGCAGCAGTTGCTGCGATTCCTCGTGCAAGCCGAACAGTCCGAACAAAATAACGCCTTCAGCAGATAACCGATCGAGATGCTGCCCAATGGTTTGGTTCAGCTGCTCGCTGTTCCGGCCTTCGGTATACCAGGTTCGGTACATCGCGTTCGTATCGTCCACGCTTGGCGTGCTTGTCCGATTCCATTCTTCGGTGATCTTCATTAAATATCGATCCACGGTCTCCGAATCCATCGCCGTTTTCAACAAATAACCGGATGCGCCAAGTTCCATCCCTTGCTGAGCGTAGGCGAAATCCGAATGGCAGCTAAGAAACAATATTTTCGCTTCGGGATTGGCTGCTTTGATCTTCGCGGCTAGCTGTATGCCATCCATCCGGGGCATAACGATGTCGGTAATGACGAGATCGGGACGAAGCTGCTCGTATAGCTCCCATGCCATCTCCCCGTTCGGCGCATTGCCGACAACCTCCATGTTCCATCGTTCCCAATCCACCGTATGCATAAGACCGACGCGAACGAGCCGCTCGTCGTCGGCGATAATGACCTTTCTAATCTTCGTCACGGCGTTTCTCCCCTTCCTGGTATGGCCATCTGATCTCGATGATCGTTCCGCGTTCGGCGTTCGGCAAGATTCGAATGCCATATTGCTCGCCGAAATGCAGCTTAATCTTCTGGTCGACATTATACATGCCGAGTCCTCCTCGACCTTTGCGCGGAGGCGAAGGCTTGATCACATCGCTTGGCGACTCAATGCCCTTGCCGTCGTCATATACGCTCAGCACGATCTGGTGGCGGTCGCGGTACGCCTCAAGCGCTATCGATCCCGTACCGTCGTCGAAGGCATGGTAAAAAATATTTTCGTACAACGGCTGCAGCGTCATTCGCGGAATCCAAGCCCTCTCCAGACCCGGCTCGATGTCCTCGGAATACGTGAACGAATCGCCGTAGCGGTAATACTGGATTTTGATATAATGACCGATCGTCTCCAGCTCCTCCTCGAGAGGAACGAGTTCATGGCTAATATCCAGATTCTCGGATAACAAGGCGGCGAGATGATAAATCATGCGGTCAATATCGCTCCGTCCCGCCATTCTTGCCCGCCACTGAATCGCATTGAGTGTATTGATGATGAGATGCGGATTGATCTGATAATGAAGCGCCCTTAGCTCGGCTTCATTCTTAAGCTTCTCCGTCCGCGTAATATTCGCGATCAAGGTTCGAATTTGCTCGGTCATGAAGTTGAAGCGCGCCCCAAGCCTGGACAGCTCGTCCTTGCCCTTCACATCGACCGCGGCATCGAGCTTCCCTCGGCTGAACTCCAGCATCGACCTATGGAGCGAAACGATCCGCCCGGTGAAATTGCCCGACAATACCCTAGCCATAATGAGGGCAGCGATCAAGGAGAGAAGTCCGATTAAATAGCCGTAATTGCGAATAACGCCGGACGATTTGTTAATCTCGCTTTGCGGCAGTCTTGCCGTAATCGTCCAATTATTCAATTCGAGCGTTTCCGAGAACACATAATCGTTATCGGAGAATGGCGGCTTCTCTTGCGACTCGTAAACCAGCTGCCCTCTCCAATCGCGGATTTCCAAATACGACTTCGTATCCACCTCGAACGACCGGAATAAACTTGTCATCGCCTTCGCGTTCACGTCGACGAGTATCCGGCTGCCCACGGGAACGGCGGCTTGCAGTTGAAGCGGGACAACTAAGCTAATTAGCGGTTCGTATGGTTTCGGAGAGCTGTAATAGCTTCCTGAATGAAACCCGGTCCATTGCCAATCCTGCCGGCTTTGGGTATTAAGCCACCAATCGGCAGCGAGCAACGAGGCCGAATTCACGTTGCGGCTGCCTATGATTTCGCCTTCTGGCGTAATGACGAATAACCCTTCCACGATCGGCGAGACGTGAAAGGACAGGAAATCAATGAAGCTGTTCAGCTCCAAATATTCATGATAGGATTTCGGTTTCGTATTAATCTTCTTGCCCGGGGCGAGCAAGTAGCCTTGTATATCTCTCGACAACGCGTCCATTTCCTTCAAGTGCATATCGGTAACGGTTACGAGCTGCTTCATTGCGTATCGATTGTAATCCTGAAGCTGAACGTTTACGATATTGGCCGACTTCGAGTACGAAAGAATGCTATGGGCGAGGAGCGGAATAAGCGTACACATAAATATGAGCAGCGTCATCTTGCGCTGAATGCTGGAGCTCATCAACAAAGTGGTTCACCGATGCCTTTCATGCTGGCTTGTTTCGATTATCATTCTAATTATATCGGACAAATCGACAACGGTAGGGTTCATTTGTATGATCCGTGTTGTAAATATGTTTGATTTATTGTATCAATCGAGCGGATACAAAAAAAGAGCGGCCTGATTGGCCGCTCTCTTCGTTTCCGATTAATTCACTTCGACAATCTGCCATTTCTGATTGGCTCCGCCCCAGTAGTCGTATTGTATGACGGCCGAATTATTGGCAGTCCCGCTGGCATCTAACGATTTGCCGCTATTGCGGTTAATGATCCGGTACGAGTTGTTTCCGACATACGTGAACGTCCACTGCTGGTTGTTCCCGCCCGAGTAGGTATACTGAATGACGCTGCCGTTATTGGCCGTCGAAGAATTGGCTACATCGGCCACCTTGCCGCTGTTTACATTAACAATCTTGAAGTAATTGCCTACGGCTTGTATGTTCCACTTCTGGTTGTTGCCGCCCCAATCGTTATAGATTTGGATAGCTGCATTATTAGCGGTCGATTGGCCGGCTACATCAAGCACCCTGCCGCTGCTAACGTTGACGATCTTGTATCTTTTGGCGGGATCGAAGATGCCTCCGCCGCTGTTCCCCGCAATGACACCCGTTGCCGTGTCGATATCGATGCTCGGATACCAGTCCATCTGCAGCGTCGTGTTCGTCGGGAAAGAAAGCGGAAGCCATACGTACTGGGAATTGTTGACCGGCTCCCCCCAAGCGCCGGCCCAGCGGTCGCTCATAAAGAGATAGGAAGTCGCTTGGCTGCCGACCACCGGAATGACATAGGTCGACTGCGAGCTGTACGTGACGGAATCGCCGAAGTTGACCGGATTGGACCATGTCCCTTCAATACTGGAAGCTGTAGCGTATTTGGCTTGGTTCGGATTCCAGCCCGTAGCTCCGGAAGTAATCATGAAATAAGTCGAGCCTCGTTTGAAAATGGCAGGCGCTTCCCGGTATGACCCGACCCAGAGCGTATGGACGAGGGATTCTACGCCAAGGAAATCCGGAGTCAGCCTGAAAATATTCATATCCGCGTTAACGCGGGTAGATGATAGCAGATAGGCTGTGCCGTTGTCGTTGTAAACGGTCATGTCTCTCGAATCTTTGTCCAAAGGACGGAAGCTGCCGTGATACGAATAAGGTCCTTCGATCGATGAGGATGAAGCAACGGCAACCCTCGCCTCCCCGTAATCTACCCCATTCTCCTTGTGCATCCACATAACGAACTTGCCGGTCGAGCTGTTGTAGAGCAGCTTAGGCCGCTCGATATTAGCCGTAGCAAGCTCTCCGCCCATGCTTTTGCTCAGCAAGTGGGCTCTGAATTCCCAATTTTTCAAATCGGTAGAGCGGTATAGGGATACTAAATTTGTTCCATCGCGATTTTCACCCAGCCAATAATAATAATTTCCATGCTTAAGCATGCCGCCGCCATGCGCGTGTACGACATTACCGCTTGTGTCTGTAAACTGGACGCCGCTCGTCACGTTCACGTTTGCCGCTTCTGCGGTCGAAGGAAACTGCGACAACCCTAGAGAACCTGCAAGCAGCACCAGAAGCAACAGGCATAGTAACATTTTTTTGCGCGATTTCAACCGTTCAAGTAACATTAATCAAATCTCCCTTCACGATTTAGTTAAGCGCTTACAAAAATGATTATACGTCTGCCATTCATTTCCTGAAATAATACAATTGGAACTTTAGTGAAAAATTCGATCATTTCGAACAAAAGAAAAGAAATAACAAAAGCCGCGCAGTGCGCGGCTCCATTTTTCCTAAACGCGTTTGTGAAAAAGCATCTCTTCGGGCTTATTTGTTGTTTTTCTTCGATTCTGCCACTTCGGAATCCTTGTTATTGCCGGGATTGCCTTTCTGCTGCGTCGACTTGTTCGCCATATCGTTAATTCTCCTTTCCTTACGTATTCAAGTTGTCATTATTCCCGCAGCGGGAACCGAATATGTAAAGGTTTGACACCATGTCTCTTGAGGCATATTAAGAAAAAGAGATACTTGGAGGTCTTCCCTTGCTTATACGCAACATTGATACTTATCCGCTGTATTATTCCATCGCACAGCCCTATGGAGATGCCAACGGCATCAAGTCGTACCGAACGGCTTTTTATATTCGAATCACAACCGACTCGGGGATAGATGGCTGGGGCGAATGCATCGATTGGCTGCCGACGCTGCAGAAAGGTTTTGACGAAAGAATCATTCCTTTCTTAATCGGCAAAAAGGCGACAGAGCGAACGCGGCTGGTTCAGACCGTTGCCAAGTGGCATTCGCGCGCCGCATCGGCGGTAAGCATGGCATTAACGGAAATTTTCGCGAAGAGCTGCGGCATATCGATCTGCGACCTGTGGGGAGGAAAGCTGCGGGACACCGTTCTCGTCTATGCGTCCTTTCAATCCTATTCCGAACATTCGGATTGGCGCAAGCAATCCTTGCATGCGATTGAAGAAGCCGTTCAAACGGGATTCGAACATATCAAACTGAAAATCGGAGGTAAGACGGTAAAGGAAGATCAGAAGCATATACGAGAAGCGCAATCGCTGCTGCAAGGCGAAGTGAAAATCGCATTGGACGCCAACGGGAGCTATGATCTTTCGACCGCTTGCCGCTGGAATCCCGAGTTCGAGCAGTTTTCCAACATCATGTGGCTTGAAGAGCCTCTGCCTATTCAAGAGACTTTCAATTACGGTTTACTGCGTCAGAGATTGGCGTTGCCGATAGCCGGGGGCGAGGATATGAAGCTTGCCTCGGATTTCCTCCCGCTCCTTACGCATCAGTCGTTAGATATTGTCACGCCCGATATGTTGCACCTGACGGGAATGGATGAATATTGGGCTGTTTTGAGTATGGCCAATTGCTATGGCGTACGAACATCTCCTCATGCATATGACGGTGCGCTGACAAGGTTGTACGCCATGTTTGCCCAAGCATGCCTCGTCCCATGGAGCAAGATGAAGCCGGAACAGGTTGATCCTGTCGAATGGGATGTCATGGACAATCCATTTACGGAATTAATTCCTCTTCGACCTTCGCAAGGGGAAGTTGCCATTCCCGATGGGACGGGCATAGGAGTAGATTTGGATATGGAGAAATTGCATTATTATAAATGGGATGGCAGCAGCTACGAGTGAATCCGCGAGTAGAGACACGCAGGTAAGGAAGATGCGGTCAAGATATACTTCCTTCCTCCCATTCAATCAAGCGATATAAATACCGGATGCCTTTCATTCGGTTGCGGTTAATCTTGTTCAGGAACCGCAAGGAATCCTTCGCGATGCGTCTAGCCTGCTCGATGTTATTGTGATCGAGCTCGTGAATGACCTGCTTGATCGTATCCAGCGACCAAACGGCCGTCCGCAACGTGCCGATGATGAGAATTTGCCTGATTTGCGTCGGGCTGAATATCCGGTATCCATTCTCGTCATTGCGCGCCACGGTGATGAGGCCCATTTTCTCCCAATGCCGAATCGCCGAGGCCGGCACCGACGTTGCTTTCGATACTTCGCCGATCGACATCCACTTTCTTCTTCCCCATCGATCGAGGTTATCGAGCTCTTTGGCATCGAGCGCCTCGATCGTTTTCTCGGCCATTAATTTATCGCTCTGAAGCGACGCCTGAGCCAAGTTCACAATCCACAGCGCTTCATCGACATGATTGCTTAGCAACAGCTTCAATACTTCTACGGTTGTCGTCATGCCGAAGCCCTCGTTCATCGTACGAATGCATTCGAAGTAGGCAAAGTGCAGCTCCGTATAATTCCGATAACCATTGGCTCCCCGCTCCACGGGCGGCAGCACGCCCCATGATTCATAGTGTCTAAGCGCGCTCGTGCTGATGTTCAGTTTTTTGGCAATATCGATCGGTCTCATTTTTCGAAGCCCCCTAAAGCGTAACCTTCAATTGCGACAATAAACTTTTCGCATCAATTATCACTGCCACTGACTTTTCGTGAGTATAACCTTATCATTTGCTTGAATGTTATAAGATTAAGGTATCAAACAATCGAAGGAGGAGCAAGGTTCATTATATAACCAATCTAGTTTGATGGAGGTACTAATTTGAACGATAGGATTGAAATTAGGGGCGCCCGGGAAAATAATCTCAAAAACGTTACGCTAAACATTCCAAAGTATAAGCTGGTCGTGCTTACCGGTCCTTCGGGCTCAGGGAAATCGACGCTTGCCATGGATACGCTGCAGCGGGAGTGCCAGCGCCAATACATGGAATCGATGGGGATGACCTCTGAATCGCTGGCCAAACCGAAGGTCGACGCGATCATCGGCCTCTCCCCTTCGATTAGCGTCGGACAGCATGTGACGAACCGCAACCCGAGATCGACAGTCGGCACCGTGACGGATATTTATACGTATTTGCGCGTTATCTATGAAAAGCTGGGCGAGCGCGCCTGTGCGCATTGCGGGACGAGATTCGTGCCAAGTCCTTCAACCGAATCGGAAGTTTCGTCGCATGACGGCGACGAAGAAGCAACAAGCCATGCAGCGGTCCGCTGTCCGCATTGCCATGGCGAGATGGAACGATGGACGCGCAGACATTTCTCCTACAACACGCCGGACGGCGCCTGCGAGACATGCGGCGGACTCGGCCATACGGTAAGCTTGGACCTGGACGCCGTATTCGATCAGGAGAAGAGCGTTCTCGGCGGCGGTGTGACGATCTGGTTCGAGATGCTGGCCAACTACCATACCTCCGTTCTGAAGGCAGCGGCCGAGCATTATGGTTTGCCTCCCTTCGATAATGAGCAGGCGATTAAAGCATATAGCGAAGCCCAGAGAGACCTGTTGTATTACGGGGTCGAAAGCGAAGCGTTCATCCGGCACTTCCCGGATGTCAAGCCGCCGAAGACGGTGAACGGCGGCAAGTTCGAAGGCGTCGTAACGGGAATATGGCGTCGATACAAGGAGAAAGGCGGCGAATCGGGCGAAGCAGCCCTATTCCGAGAACAGCTCTGCGAAGCCTGTCATGGCGCCAAGCTCAAGAAGGAGATCCGCGACGTAACGGTCGGCGGATCTTCCATCTCGGATATCGCTGGCTGGGCGCTGCAAGATACGGTATCTTGGCTGGATAAGCTGATGGATGGCCTTGGACCGGACGATCGGGAACAGATCGAATCGATGCTGCATGATTTAACCGTCCGGACGAAACGGATCGTTAACGTCGGTCTCGGCTACCTGACCCTTAACCGCCAGTCGGTAACGTTGTCAGGCGGAGAAGCGCAGCGGCTTAGGCTCGCCTCCATTCTCGGTTCGGGCTTGACCGGCGTACTGTACATTTTGGACGAGCCGACGGCCGGATTGCATCCGAAGGATACGGCTGGCTTAATTCAAGTGCTTGGGCAGCTTAGAGATCTGGGCAATACGGTGCTTGTAATCGAGCATGATGTCGAGATGATGAAAGCAGCCGACCATGTGATCGATATGGGACCGGGAGCCGGAAGCTTCGGCGGCAGCGTCGTTGGCGAAGGAACGCTGGAACAGCTTTTGAATAACGAGCATTCGGTGACCGGCGCGTTCTTGCGCGAATCGGAAGCCAGGAAGACACCGCCGACAAGACGAAGCGGGAATGGGCAATGGCTGTCTGTCCGCGATGCTTATGAGCGGAATCTGAAGCATATCGACGTTTCGTTCCCGTTAGGCTGTCTTGTTGCCGTTACGGGGGTATCCGGCTCCGGCAAATCAACGTTGCTGTTCGATCTCTTAGCCGCGGGTGGCAGCGACGATCTGAAGCGGAGCGGCTGCGCCAGCATTACCGGCTTCGATGTCATCGGCAATATCGTAACCGTCGACCAATCGCCGCTCGGCAGAATGAGCCGCTCCAATGTCGCGACGTATACCGATGTCTTTACCGCGATGCGCAACCTGTATGCCGCTTTGCCGGAAGCGAAGCAAGCCGGACTGACGTCCAAGCACTTCTCGTTCAACACGCCGGGCGGCCGCTGCGAGCATTGCCAAGGTCTCGGCCTCGTCCCGATGGATATGTTCTTCCTTCCGGGCTTGGAGGTTCGCTGTCCCGTATGCCGAGGCAAGCGGTTCAAGGAAGAGGTGCTGCGAGTTGCCTACAGAGGAATGTCGATATCGGACCTGCTCGACCTTACCGTTCAAGAGAGCCTGCAGCTGCTAGAGGGCCAAGCAAAAATGGATGCGCCTATCTCCCTCTTGAACGAGGTTGGTCTTGGTTATTTGCATTGGGGTCAATCCATCGTGACGTTGTCCGGCGGCGAAGGCCAGCGAATTCGCCTGGCGAAGGAATTGAGCGGCAAATCGAAGCAGCATACGTTGTATTTGCTGGACGAGCCTTCAACCGGACTCCATCCGCGCGATACGAAGCAGCTGCTCCTGCTGCTCAATAAACTGGTCGACGCCGGCAATACCGTCATCGTTGTCGAGCATAACCTCGACGTTATCCGCGAATGCGACTGGATCGTCGATATCGGTCCCGAAGGCGGACATGAAGGCGGCGAAGTCGTTGCCGAAGGCACGCCGGAAGCGGTCGCCAAGGTCGACGCCTCCCACACCGGGCGTTATTTACGGGAAGCGCTGCGGTAATCAATCAAATATAAAAGAGACCTTTATAATTAGAAGCTTGAAACAAAAATAGACGTCAGGCGCAGAGCCTGACGCCTATTTTTGTTTCGTTAGATGAGCTTATGCTCATACCACTTCTTCCCGCGGAAGCGCCAGAGGAAGATCGCCCCGCGCACGCCCCATTCGCCGTTCATCGCTATCCAGACGCCCATAATGCCCCAGCCGGCCGTGATCCCTAGCAGATAGCCCAGGATGACGCGGAACAGCCACATGCTTAGCATCGAGGATATGGAGGTGAACCGAGAATCGCCTGCTGCCCGCAGTGCTGACGGCAAGATGAAGCTCATCGCCCACAGCGGAACTTGCACGATGGCCGTCAAAAGCAGCACCCAGAAAATATCGTCGACGATCTCGCCAGGCGGATCGAACAAGCCAACCAATAAGTGATAGAACGGCATTAGAATAATGCCCGTCAACACTAACAGGAAAGAAGCGATCCACAAAAAGGATCGGACGAACTTGCGCGCATCCTCGATATTGCCTCGTCCGATGCACTGACCGACCACGGTAACGATCGTCAAGGATAATGCGGCGGCCGGAATTTGCAGGACGCCAGTGAGCACGGAGGCAATCGCATTCGTCGCGATCGCATAAGTGCCAAGGCTGACGATGAACACTTGGGTCAGCAACTTGCCTCCGTTGAAGAACATCTGCTCCGCGGCGAACGGCAATCCGATGGACATCATTTTTCTCAGCATCGTCAAGGGGACGTGGAACATATCTCGGATACGCAAATGCATCGTCTCGTCCATTTTGAACAAATAGTAGATCGCGCAGGCCGCTCCGGCGAATCTAGCTATATTGATCGCAATGGTCATCCCCATGACGCCCATATGGAGCATCGTTATGAACACGATGTTGAGCAGCACGTACAGCAGGTTCATAATTAAAGAAAGCGCGAGTGAAGCCCGGCTCTTCCCGACTCCTCTAAGCGCGCCGCAAACGGCTTGAACGATCGCCAGGCCAAGGAACGAGATGCCGCTGCCGATGAGATACACTTTAGCGCTGTCCAATACTTCCGCCGACGCCGATCCGAACAGGAGTCGAAGCAGCGGATTATGCAGCGCGATAATGAGCAGTCCGATTACGAGAGACAACATGGAGACGGAAGCGATGCTGCCCGTCGTGGCGCGAGCAACCATCTGGTCGTTCCCGCTCCCCTTATATTGCGCCACGACGACCGTACCCCCGGTTGCTACGGCAACGAAAATATGGATCAGAAATAAGTTCAAGGAATCGACCATATTGACCGCGCTCACCGCCGAAACGCCCGAGGAGCTGATCATCGCCGTGTTGACGAGGTTCAGGCCGACGATGAATGCCTGATCGATTAGAATCGGAATATACAAACCGATGATCTGCTTGTAATCCATCGACTCGCCTGTCAAATATTTATTCAAATAAGCATTCATCTGCGTTCGCAATCTAAGCGGTATCAATCGGATCACATTCTTTTCTATGGAAGTTAACGAAGACACTAACAGCGCTGTTAGTGTCTTCTTATGATTGCCGTGTTATCTACGATTTCAATAGCTTCTCAAGCGTTGCCGTTATCATTTCATGGTCCAAATGGCCTTCCAGCCCGGATACGGCAATCGTTCCGACAGCACCTGCATTCTTAATCAGAATCGGGAAGCTGCCGCCTTCCGTTGCGTATTCCATCGGATCGAGATATTCGCTGTCCTTCACATTCGTGTTCCAGGATTTGTACAACACATGCATATAATAGGAGCTATGCCCAAAATGTTTGACAACGTTATTTTTTCGCTCGATCCAACGATCGTGACCAGCGCCCGTTCCATCCATCTTGGCATGGAAAAGCAGCTGTCCGTTCTTTCTAATATCGACGGCGATAAGCTTGTTCTCGCTCTGCGCTTTCGAAAGTATGGCGCTTCCGATTTCAACTGCCGTCTGATTCGTGAAGGCGGAGAACTGTAAATCGGATTCCTGCTGCAGCAATTGTGCTAATAATCGCTCATAATTATTCTCCAAATGAAGCCCTTCCTTCTTTTCGCTATGTAGTACAACCCTATACATTATACCTTTTTAGCCGTTAAATCGGAAGGAAAATAGAAATCGGTATATGAATCTATCATTACAAACCTATTTTGATCTATTCAACGCACTCGTCCAATCGAATCTATCACCACTCGAATAAACTGCATTATCTTCTAAAGAAGGAGGAGATAAGAATGGGATACTACGTTAAAAAATGCTTTAAACCAGTGTACAAAAAATCGTGGAAGAAATTGCACTCCGGCTACGGCAAGAAAGAAACTTTCGGCTGTAAAAAAGAGCGTCCTTCCTACGGAATGAAAGAACATTCCTGCTACGGCAAGAAAGAGCATCACTTCTACGGCAAGAAAGAAACTTTCGGCTGTAAGAAAGCGCATCACTTCTACGGCAAAAAAGAGAGTTCTTGCGGTATGAAAGTTCAGCCTTGCTGGAAGAAAAAAGAACATCACAGCAAATGGAAGCCTTATTGCTAATGTTCTGAGCGGGGGAGCCTGATCATTCAGGCTCTCTTACATAGAGAGCAGGGAATCGATATCGATCTCCTGCTCTCTTTTTTGTATTTTTAGCCTAATATTGTTACAATATTTAACGTAGTGCCCATAACCTAATTAGATTAAAGGAGCGATTACAATGTCCGTCGACGTGTATCTGAATTTTAACGGCAACACTCGTGAAGCGGTAACTTTTTATGCAGAGGTGTTTGGTTTGGAACAGCCGCATATTATGACATTCGGCGAGTCGCCGCCGCACCCGGATTATCCTCTTCCGGATGAGGCCAAGAACAACGTTATGCATACGAGACTTAACATCTACGGAAGCAATGTCATGTTCTCCGATGTGTTCCCGGGCATGCCGTTCACTCAAGGCAATAACTTCAGCCTCGCTCTCGTACATAAAGATCCGGAGACCATCACGTCTGCGTTCCATAAACTGAAGGAAGGCGGCACTGTCGTGATGGAGCTTCAAGAAACGTTCTGGAGCAAATTATACGGCAGCGTTCGCGACCGCTTCGGCATCGAATGGCAATTCAACTTGGATTCCGGTGAGACTTTCGGTTAAAAGATAACTTTAAGCTGCCGTACAACGATCATGCCCCGACAAATGCAATAAAGGCATTTGTCCCCCTGCAAACACCCAATCCGTACGAACATGCGGTGCATAAGATATGGTGTACTCAATACGCAAGGAGGTGCATGAATAATGTCCGGTTATGTTGGCGGTGCCTTCACGAACACGGGTACGATCCTGGTTCTCTTCATTTTGTTGGTAATCATAGCTTGCAGCTGTGGAGTATTCGGCGGCAGATACTAAGACGAATACCTGAATAAGTGACATTAAGAACCGAAACAAACAGGGAAACAGTCCGCTCCCCTTCCGAGGAACGGACTGTTTTTTTGTTGCTATCGCAAGTCCTGCCAAAAGTTAACCGGCATCATGTCTGAACGAAGCGGTTCAAAGCGGTATCCGGCATCGTGAAGCCTTGCCAAAAGGCTAGGCATCGCCGCTATCGTAGTCGGTCGGTCGTGCAGCAATACGACCGGCGCCTCGCCTTCCTTCTGAATTGCCGCCACTTCGCTCATTACGTGACGAATCATTTTGCCGGAATCGGTTCTGTACTCCCAATCCTTCGAATCGACATTCCAATCCCATAGGTGATACCCTGCAGCAGCAGTTGCATCGCGGTACTTATCCGTAAAGTAAGGCTTGCTGCCATACGGCGTTCGAATTAACGTCGACTTCACGCCCGATGCGCTTAGTAAATATTTGTTCGCATGTTCCATTTCCAAGTACGCGGATGAAGGAGACTCATAGAACTTGTCCTTCACATGCGTCACTCCGTGCAGAGCCGGCCGATGTCCTTCCTTGACAAGTCTCTTAACGGATTCCGGATATTTTATTATGCCATTGCCTAATAAAAAAAACGTTGCCTTTGCTTTATATTTGCCTAGTATATCTAGTAACTTTGGTGTGCTTCCTGTTGGCCCATCGTCAAATGTCAAGTAAATAGGTTTGCGGGCCGCCTCAATCGCGGCTAGACGCGATTGCTCGACCAACCTTCTCTCTTGCTTAAGAAACTGTTCGTCGCTCAGTTCGGCATCATTATTTTTAGCTCGAATAATAGGAGCTTCGCTATAGAGAACATGACGATAGCCGAAGCTGGTTGTGATAAGCGACAGCGGAATCATCAATCTGTCATGTCGCGTGTACGTTTGAAGCCGTATGATTTCCCCAGTAACGGAAACGGCATATTTCTCGCCCGGATTGATAATCAACTTGGTACCGCCTTTTTCGAGAAGAACTTGGTTGTCCTCGAGTCGCAGATCGATTTGCATCGCATTCGCTATGACTCTGGCAGCTACATAAATGTTGTTCGAATGCGCTTCGGGCGGCGCATTGCCAAAGTCGATTACATTGTCGTTAACGGCTATATACGGAGGTAAGCTCCCTGCCGCATGGACATTATACGTCTGCACGAACATCCATGCTGCTCCAATAATCAACAATAAAATCCATCGTTTATACCTTTTCATGACTCTATCCCTCCTTTTCTATCCATACCCGATCGCAATAGATACGAACCACTACACGCATACCATCGGCTGTGCATAGAAAAGAAGGCTGTCTTCGTTCACGAACGGCGAACAAAAACAGCCTTTTGCTTATTTGTCAATAGGGGTTACAGCCGGAAACTTCAATGTCACCGTCGTCCCTTTGCCCGGTTTGCTCGCAAAGCTAATCTTTCCGCTCATAGCCTCAACGATCCTGATCGACACAAGCGTTCCTAGGCCTGTACCGCTCTCTTTCGTCGTGAAGAAGGGAGTCCCGATATTCGCGATCGTCTCCTCCGACATGCCAGCCCCCGTATCGGCAACCTCGATGACGACCGTATGCGCATCCCTGCTGCCGCTAACGGTGACGGTGCCCGATTTGGTTATTGCTTCAACGCCGTTTTTGATCAAATTAATAATGACCTGCGACAGCTTTGTCTTATCGGCCGTTATGTAAAGCTCCTTGTCGGCGAAGCTTATGACAAGCTTGATCTCGACATTTTTGATGAGGCCGTAAGAGTACATCATTTCAACCGTATGGTGCAGAAAATCCGGTACATAAACCGTCTCCAAATGTTCGGAATGCGGCTTGGCGAGGTTCAAATAATCCGTAATGATAAGTTCGGCACGCTCAAGCTCCGAGAGCGCGATTTGCAAATAGTTTTTTTTGCTCTCATCGGCATTCTCCTTGAACAATTGAAGGAAGCCCTTCACTACCGTAAGCGGATTCCTTACCTCATGCGCTACGGAAGCGGCCAATTGGCTGACGATCTTCAGCTTTTCATTTTGTTCCAGTTCATGGCGCATGGCCTGCTTCTCGATCATATTTTCGTACAGGAGAGACGCTACGATTATACTGAAAAACGAAAGCAACTCCATCATGATGAAGTGAATGACACCGTCCGCCTTCAAGCTTAACTCATAACGCATCAACGACGCGTAAAAAAATAAAAGGCAACTAATGATCGCATTCGAATATAACGTAAGCCATATGCCCGTATAGACCCGTTTTTTTGGACTATAAGCGTAAAAAGATTTGGCGATCCAAAAACACGGAAGCGCAAACAGGATAAAGACGGCAAGCGCGAAAACGATATCGTCGCCTCCAACCGCGATGCGGAAGACGAACATCATTGCCAAGGCCGTTATCCCAGACCAATAATGGCGTCCCCCATATAAAATCGCAAGTATAATCGGAATAATCCGCAAGTCCCATTCAAACCCGTCAATAACCGTAATGGACAAGGACATGCACAGCACGGAAGACAAACCGAATAATAGACCGTTCATTATGTAATAAAAGTTGTTTCTAGCATGGCTTCGTTTGGTCGCATAAAAGAATTGATTAATGAATATCGGAAACAATATGATAATGACGTGGATTAACAATTGGTTCATCATAGCCAGAATATAGTACCTCCCATATCCAACCCATAGATATAGTAGATCTAAAGTACCGCCTCTATCAAAGATATAATATCATATTTACACCAAATAGAAATCCGCTTTAATAAAAAAAACGATGAAATTTGTAGAAATTAAAAATGCCCATGCAAGCAGATTCGCTTGTCTGGACATCTCCGCCTCAAGCTAGTAGTAAATTTTCTCGTCCCGCTTCTCCTTCAATATCTCTACCGCTTCGCGGAATCGAAGGGAATGAACGATCTCGCGTTCTCGCAGAAACTTCAGACTGTCCTGCAGGTCAACATCGTCCGTTAAATCAATCAACCATTGATAAGTAGCTCTTGCTTTCTCCTCCGCAGCGATATCCTCGTAAAGATCGGCGATCGGATCGCCTTTGGCTTGGATGTAAGAAGCGGTCCAAGGAACGCCGGATGCGTTTTGATAGAACAATGCATTGTCATGCGCAGCGTAATGATCGCCGAGCCCTGCAGCCCTTAGCTGATCCGGCGTGGCGTCCTTCGTCAGCTTGTAGATCATCGTGGCGATCATCTCGAGATGCGCGAACTCCTCCGTCCCTATGTCCGTCAACAATCCGATGACTTTATCCGGAATCGAATACCGTTGATTCAAATAACGCAGCGCTGCGGCAAGCTCGCCGTCCGCCCCGCCGTACTGCTCCATCAGAAACTTCGCCATCAACGGATCGCATTTGCTGACTCGAACCGGATACTGCAGTTTTTTCTCATACACCCACATCGACTATCGTCCCTCCTTGACCCGATCTCGCTTACCCGTGCAATCAACCAACCCGTTTCACACTTGCCAAGGCCAAGGTGCATCGTTCCACTGCCAAGGCGCCCCGGAATAGCTATGTCCAAAATTCATTAACGGACCGTACATGGATTCGAATTGCTGGGCGAGCTGTCTTCTATTCTGCGAACAATGATTAAATTGTTGGATGGCTTGCGTATCCCAGGGATGCGTATCTAAATACAAGTTAAGCTCTACCAGTACAAAATCGACGGCTTGCAGCTCGTGGAGCAGCCTGTAATACTCTTCATCCAGTTGCTTCTGCATCGTTATCACCTTCTTCGATTCTGGATTGCTTGGAGCTGTAAGGACTGTACAGAGCAGGCCATAACGTGCCGAGTCTTAATGCATCGGCCGGCTGGAATTGCTGAAGATTGGGCGGTTGAAATGGAATGAACAATTGCGGAGGTACATTATAGCTCTTAATCCGAATCGGCGGGCATGGATCAAAAGGACCGATATAAGGCGCATAATATCGTACCTGATCGTCTTTCACGTTCGCAGTCTCCTCTCGCGCTTTGGACTTCGGAACAATATATGATCAACGGCTTGGCAGTAATGACCAAAAGAAAAAACCGTCCACGGTACCGAAGCCGCAGACGGTTGGGATATCATTCCCTCATAAAGTTGTATCATTCCGCTTTAAAATTTTTGCAAACGATAGGTGTAGCTGCAGAACTTGCATCGAAACAACACGCTGTCATCCCCGAATATTACGGCAAGCCGATCCTCGTCCTCCACCTCGACGTACTCTCTCCCCTGCTCGTCCCGATCTCCCGTGGCGAAGAACCGGGTCGTATTGCCGCATTCGCATTCAAAGCTCATCATTGGTATGTACACCTCTTTACTTTTTGTTTGCCAACAGCATTACAGCCTGCGCAACGGATATAACGGCTAGTCCAGCCGCAAAGCCGCCGATAATGTCCGATGTGTAATGGACGTTAAAATAAACGCGGCTAAGCCCCATCATCGCTATGACGATAACCGCAGCCGTACAGACAACCCATTTGATCCCCTTGCTTGCGGATCGCGATTGCGCTGCGGATATTGCAATCATGCCGAACATAACGATGGCCAGCATCGCATTCCCGCTTGGAAAGCTCGCGCCGTCAGCGGTGATGCCCCAGGCGTCCTCCGGTCTAATTCGGTCAAACCCTTTTTTCAATAAAGTGTTAAGGATAAATGCAGCCAATACCGATCCAATGACGGATACGCCCCTCCATATTCCTTGTCTCCAAGCAATGAGAATCGAGGCGAGAAGTGTAATGACTGCGATGGCCGCGGTCGACCCGACATTAGAGAACGGCTTGAACAACGAAGTTGCCGTATCGCTTCTTAGGTTCGCCATTGCCCGCTGAACGCTTTGATCCATCCCGCTCCCTCCGCTGCCCGGCAGCGTTAACGCAAGTAACGCGAAGAGCGCGACAGCTGCCGTTAGTACGACAATCCAACCTTTCAACTGCTTCTGGATAAATACCAGCCTCCAAATCGTTCGTTTCATTGATTCATAAGGGTTGCTTCGATATAATAATCGATGACATGATTATAATACAAATTTGAAGTCAGGGAAGGGTTACGAACTAACATGTATGTAGCAGATCAATGGAGAGACTATGAAGTTATAGATACGGGCGGCGGCGAGAAGCTCGAACGCTGGGGCAGCCATATTTTGCGCCGGCCCGATCCGCAAATCATATGGCCGATCGCCGATGAAAGCGGACTATGGAAGAAGCCTGACGGGCACTACCATCGCAGCAACTCCGGCGGCGGACAATGGGTGATGAGCCCAGGGCTTCCCGAACGTTGGACAATCTCTTACGGCGAGCTGTCGTTCCATATTAAGCCGACCAATTTCAAGCATACCGGCCTGTTCCCGGAGCAAGCGGTTAACTGGAGCTGGATGATGGACAAGATCCGTTCGGCCGGACGCCCTATACGCGTGCTTAACCTGTTCGCCTATTCCGGCGGAGCAACAGTAGCGGCTGCAGCCGCAGGCGCGGACGTATGCCATGTAGACGCAGCAAAAGGCATGGTGCAATGGGCGAAGGAAAACGCGCAGCTATCGGGGTTGGACTCCGCTCCCATTCGCTACATTACGGATGATGTGTTCAAGTTCGTACAGCGCGAACAGCGCCGAGGCCGCCAGTACGATGCCATCATTATGGACCCGCCATCCTATGGCCGCGGACCGAACGGCGAGACGTGGAAGCTGGAGGAGAATCTATTCCCGTTCCTTCAGTCCTGCATGACGATACTGTCTGATAAGCCGCTGTTCTTGCTCATTAACTCCTACACGACGGGATTGTCCCCTTCCGTCCTGCACAATTTGCTTCATATTACGATGAAGTCCAAGTTCGGCGGTGAAATCAACTGCGGCGAGATTGGACTGCCGATTACCAAGTCCGGCCTGAACTTGCCCTGCGGCATCTTGGGACGCTGGGAGTCCAACTAATGTCTATCCCCATCTTATTCGAAGACAATCATTTGCTCGTCGTCGAGAAGCCTCCCGGCATTCCCTCGCAGGAGGACGAGACGGGCGATGCGGATATGCTCACGCTTCTGAAGCAGGACTTGAAGGAGCGTTACAATAAGCCCGGCAACGTATTTCTCGGCCTCGTCCACCGGCTGGACCGCCCCGTGGGCGGCGCTATGCTGTTCGCCAAGACGTCGAAAGCTGCTTCGAGGCTGTCGGAGAGCATCCGAAGCCGCAGCTTCGGTAAAACGTACGTATGTATCGTACAAGGCATTCCCGCCGTGCAAAACGCGACGCTTAAGCATTACATTCGTAAAGATAACAAGCGTAATCAAGTAACGGTCTATAACCAACCTGCCGAGGACGCCAAGGAAGCCATCCTCTCCTTTGAGGTAGCCGCTGCATCCGGCAAGCACGCGCTTGTCGCTATCCGTCTGCACACGGGGAGGCCACATCAAATAAGAGCACAATTGTCTCATATCGGCTATCCGCTCGTTGGCGATTTGAAATATGGTGCGGCCAAGACGGCAGGCATTAGCGACATCGCTTTATGGTCAACTTCCATCTCGGTGGAGCACCCGGTTACGAAAGAAGATTTATTGTTCACCTCCTCCCCTAGCGGTTCGGCTTGTTGGGACTGGTGGTCGAACGATCAGTTGGCGCGCGCCTCCAGTCTTCTTATTACGCCTGATAGGAAGGACTAGCCTGCTATGCGACGTAAGCGATCAAGACAACGGTTATGGATTTTTCAATCGATATTGCTTTTATTGGCGGCAGCGGGAATTTTCTTCATCTATTGGAGTTTTACGAGCGGTGGTTCGGACGTAACCGAGCAGCCTGGTCAGTCGCCCGCCGTTATTCATGATCGGACGCCTGAACCTGCCGAGCAGCCTACCCCCGCACCGACAGAGCCCCCGCAGCCTGTATTTTCGGAAGCCGTATGGATGGCGGTAGGCGATATTATGATGCACTCGCCGCAACTGCCCGGTTCTTACGACCAAGCGACGAAGAAGTATAACTTCAATCCTTTCTTCACGGAAGTAAAGCCGATTCTCGCAGAAGGCGACTGGGTGATTGCCAATCTGGAGACGCCGGTTGCGGGCGCAAAATATGGCTATTCCGGCTATCCAAACTTCAATGCGCCTTCCGAGCTCGTAGAGGCGCTGCAAGGAGCCGGATTCAACCTGCTGACGACAGCCAACAACCATTCCCTCGATAAAGGCGAAGGAGGCGTGCTGGGCACGCTGGAGACGCTGAAGGGCTACGGCATGGAGCATACGGGAACGGCTTCCTCTCAGCAGGAAGCGGATCAATTGCTTATCGCGGAGAGAAACGGAATCAAGATGGGGCTGATTGCTTATACGTACGGTACGAACGGCATACCGATTCCGACCGGAAAAGATTATTTGGTTAATTTGATAGATGAGCAGAAGATTATCGCCGATATGAAACGGCTTCGCGAAGCCGGTGCAGATCTCGTTACCGTATCGCTCCACTTCGGCAACGAATATCAGACGCAACCTAGCGAAGAGCAGAAGCAGCTTGCCAGATCGCTTGTCGCAGCCGGAGCGGATATTATTGCAGGCTCTCACCCGCATGTGGTCCAGCCTTACGAAGTCGTAGAAACGTCCGATGAGAACGGACGTATTAGAAAAGCACTCATCATTTATTCCATGGGCAACTTTATTTCGAATCAGCGCGGCGATTCCAAAGACTATGGCGTTATATTCAAAGTGCAATTTCGCAAAAACATGAACGAAGGAACGGTGGAACTGACCGAAGTCGAATCCATCCCTACCTGGGTTCACCGCTATAAGCCCGACAAGGCGTTCCGATACCGGGTATTGCCGCTTGAGCAGACGCTTGCCGCCGCAGCCGATCCGTTGCTGACGAAAACGGAATTCGCAACGCTGCGGAAAGACTATGAAATGCTTCGCAAACGGCTTGACTCCATGAAATAGGCATTAAGAACAACGAAAAAAGCTGCCCCATTGGGGCAGCTTTTTTCGTTGTTCCCTAGATCATCTATGCGTTAGCTACTTTGCCCAGCAAATAGACAAGCAGTTGTTGATTATGCGCCGATATGCGGTCCAGCGATTGCCCGATCATTTCGCCGCGAATAGCGGATCCTCTCTCGGCTTCGGCTCGTCCTTTTTCCGATACGTTCACCCAGACGATTCTTCGGTCATTGTCGTCTCTCGTACGTACAATCAATTCATTTCGCTCCATGCGGTCCAGCAGCGTCGTAATCGCAGCCGGGGTCGTCGCCAAATATTGAAGCAGGTCAGAAGGTTTCATCGGTTGATGCTGCATGAGCAGCTCAAGCACATTCAACTGGCCTTCCGTTAATGGAGCAAGCGATTCTTCCAAACTGTTTTTCCACTCGCGCGACAACTTCGTCCACAACTTGGTAAATTCATCGGATACCATTTTCTCACACCCGCCTCCTGCCAATTTTCACCTATTCTCCTTTTATTATAGCAGTCTTCCATGTCGAATTAAAGATTAATCCAATTAATAATTTGTGCGATTAATCGATATATTTTTGAACGTTTTGACAGCATTAGACATACAATGTGACGGAGGCCCAGTACTGCGCGAGAGCCTCTGGTTCCTAAGTCGGTGGCAACCGAAATCGATTGATTATTATAAGGAGCGTGATCCAACGTGGACCAGAAAATTGCGGATATTATCCGAAAAGCAAAAGCTCAAGGCATAATAAAAGACCCGCAATGGCTGGATAAACCGGATGAACCGGTGCCATTGTGGGTCGTGCTGGAAGCCTTATTGGAATTGATCGAGAAGCTCGATCCGCCTAATCGGCCTTTTGATTGATTTCTATCGCCGTCCGAACGAAAGTGGAAACGATAACATCGTTTTTGTCTACCGGGAACATGAGCTTCCCGATCGACTTGCGGTCCTCGATTGGCGCAAGCTCGGAATTGGCTTGCAGCTTCGCTCCCGACGTCGAAATCGCTACAATATCTAGCGGATTGCGGCAGTAGTATGCAGCTGAGAGCACGGCCCCGTTCGGCCGTACGCGCTTGCCTTCCTTGAACTCGAACGTCTGAACGCCTTTGCCGCCTCGTCCTTGAATCGGATAGTCGAGCAGCAGCGAACGTTTCGCGTAGCCAATATCGGAAATAACGAGTACTTCCCCTTCATCGTCGGCGACCCAATCGGCCGCAACGACTTCATCGTCGTCCTTAAGCTGAATGCCTCTGACGCCGGATGCGACCCTGCCCATCGGGTTCACTTCCGCTTCGACGAACCGGATACTCATGCCGTTTTTCGTTACGAGCAACAATTGCTTCTCTCCATCGCTTAGCGCGACCTTGATAAGCTCGTCACCGTCGGCTACTTTGCAGGCTGCTACCGCTGTCGATCTCGTCGTCGCGTATTCCTTCAGCTCGGTTCGCTTCACTTGTCCCCGCTTCGTGACGAAGACGAGCGACGCATGAGCCGCTTGCAAGTCCTTCACCGGAATGACGCTTATGATCGAATCGTCCTTTGGAATCGGTACGATATTGACGATGGCCGTGCCCGCATCCTTCCACTTGAACTCGGGAATATGATGGACAGGCAGCAAATAATATTGTCCCTTGCGCGTGAACAGCAGCAGGTTATCGATCGTATTGACCGGCAGAAGCTCGCGAACAACGTCGCCTTCCTTCACGCCGGCATTGTCGATCTCCCCGCCCGATCTCGTAAACGAAAGCATGCTTGTCCGCTTCATATAGCCATGCTGGCTCAGCGTCACGAGCACATCCTCCGGCGTTACGAGCACTTCAAGGTTTACTTTAAGCTCCTCGATTTCGCCGCGAATGTCCGAGCGACGGTCAATGCCGTATTTCTCGCGAATTTCCGTCAATTCATCCTTAATGACGCCGATCAGCTTCTTCTCGCTGTCAAGGATGGAGCGCAAATAAGCGATACGCTTCTGCGCTTCCTTAAGCTCCTTCTCCAGCGACGTTATCTCCAAATTGGTCAGCCTGTAGAGCTGCAACGTCAATATCGCGTCCGCTTGTCGCTCGGTGAAACCGAACTTGGCAACGAGATTCTCCTGCGCGTTGGCGCGATTCTTCGATGCCTTGATTGCCGCGATGACTTCGTCGAGTATATTAAGCGCTTTGACGAGTCCCTCGACGACATGCGCACGGTCCTCAGCCTTCTCAAGCTCGTATTGCGTTCTATATGTGACAACTTCCTTCTGATGGGCGATATATGCGTCCAGCATTTGCTTAATGCCAAGCTGCATGGGCGTCTTGTTGACAATCGCGACCATATTGAAGCTGTAAGCGACCTGCAGATCGGTCTTCTTCAGCAAATACGCAAGGATGCCTTGCGCGTCGGCATCCTTCTTGAATTCGACAACGATTCGGAGGCCGTTCCGGCCGCTCTCGTCGCGAACCTCGGCAATGCCCTCCACCTTCTTCTCAAGACGGATGTTCTCCATTGCCGTTACGAGACGCGACTTCACGACCTGATACGGAATTTCCGTAATAACAAGTTGCTGCTTGCCGCCTCTCATATCCTCGATCGTTGTTTTCGAACGAAGATAGATACGGCCCTTGCCCGTCGCATACGCCTCGCGTATGCCTTCCTCGCCCATGATGACGCCGCCGGTCGGGAAGTCCGGTCCCTTGACGATCGTATTCAGCTCTTCGAGCGTAATGTCTGGACGAGCCATGACGGCGATACAGGCGTCGATAATTTCCCGCAGGTTATGAGGCGGGATTTCCGTCGCGAAGCCGGAGGAGATGCCGCTGACCCCGTTAACGAGCAAATTGGGGTACCTCGAAGGCAGAACGACCGGTTCCTTCGTCGTATTGTCGAAGTTATCTTTGAACATTACGGTCCGCTTGTCGATATCGCGAAGCAATTCCATCGCGATAGGCGACAGCCTCGCTTCCGTATAACGCATTGCCGCCGGCGGATCGTCGTCCTGCGAACCCCAGTTGCCATGGCCATCGACGAGCGTATGCGCCATCTTCCAAGGCTGCGCCATCCGCACCATGCCCTCATAGATAGAGGAGTCGCCATGAGGGTGGTAGTTGCCCATGACGTCGCCGACCGTCTTGGCCGACTTGCGATATTGCTTGTCCGGCGTGTTGCCGGAGTCGTACATCGCATACAGTATGCGGCGTTGTACCGGCTTCAGGCCGTCACGAACGTCGGGAATTGCCCGATCTTGAATAATATATTTCGAATAGCGACCGAATCGGTCGCCTACGATTTCTTCCAGAAAGGCTGGCAGAAACTGTTCCAGCATGCTCATACGTCAATTCCCCCCTTACTCTTCGTATTCCGTAAAGTCGACATTTTCGATAATCCAGCGCTTGCGCGGATCGACCTTGTCTCCCATTAACGTCGATACGCGGCGCTCCGCCTTCGCGGCGTCCTCGATCTGCACTTGAAGCAGCGTCCGGGATTCGGGATCCATCGTCGTTTCCCATAGCTGATCGGGGTTCATCTCGCCGAGTCCTTTATAACGCTGAAGGTCATAGTTCTTGCCGTATTCTTTCAAGTAGTTCTGAAGCTGCTCGTCCGTCCATGCGTATCTGATCGTCTCCAGCTTGCCCGATTTGCGGGTTATCTTATAGAGCGGAGGCTGGGCGATATAGATGCGTCCCGTATCGATAAGCGGCTTCATATAACGATAGAAGAACGTAAGCAGCAATACCTGAATGTGCGCGCCGTCCGTATCGGCATCGGTCATGATGATGATTTTGTTGTAATTGCTTTCCTCGGCCTCGAATTCCGGCCCGACGCCTGCGCCGATCGCCGCGATAATGGCTTTGTATTCGTCGTTTTTCAAGATGTCGACGAGCTTTGCCTTCTCCGGATTCATCGGTTTTCCCTTCAGCGGAAGAATCGCCTGATGCTTCGAGTCTCGGCCTTGCTTGGCCGATCCGCCGGCGGAGTCTCCTTCGACGATGAACAGCTCGTTGCGCGTGAAGTCCTTCGACTGCGCGGGCGTCAGCTTGCCGCCCAGATTGGAGCTCTCGCTCTTCTTCTTGCCGCTGCGAATTTCTTCGCGCGCCTTGCGCGCCGCTTCGCGGGCTTTGGACGCTTGCACCGCCTTCTTCAGAAGCAGCTGGGCTACCTGTGGATTTTCCTCCAGAAACACCTGCATCTTGTCCGACACGACCGCGTCTACCGCGCTGCGGGCCGATGCGCTGCCGAGCTGATCCTTCGTCTGGCCGACGAATTCCACTTCGGACATCTTAATATTGATGACCGCCATCATGCCTTCGCGCAGGTCATTGCCCTCGAGGTTCTTATCCTTCTCTTTCAAGAGCGCCGCCTTGCGCGCATAATCGTTCATGACGCGGGTATAAGCCGTTTTGAAGCCCGTCTCATGCGTACCGCCGCCGCGCGTCGGAATCGAGTTGACGAAGGAAGCGATCGTTTCGGTATAACCGTCGTTGTATTGCAGGGCGACTTCGACTTCGATCTCGTCGCGTTCGCCTGCGAAATGAATGACGTCATGAAGCACCGTCTTGTCATCGTTCAGGAATTGCACGAATTGGCGCGCTCCTCCCTCATAGTGGAAGACGTCCTGCTTGCCGCTTCGATCGTCCTTAATGGACACTTTCAGCCCTGAATTCAGAAAAGCGATTTCCTGCAGACGCTCGGACAACGTGTCGTAGCTGACGGACGTTCCGTTCTGGAAGACGCGGCCGTCCGGTTTGAACGTCACCTTCGTCCCCGTACGGTTCGTCGATCCGATCACCTCAAGTCCGGTTACCGGCTCGCCGACATGCTCCTTGCCGCTCTCGTCCACCCAATATTCGAAGCGCATTTTATGTATTTTGCCATCGCGGAATATTTCCACCTCAAGCCATTCGGACAACGCATTTGTAACCGAAGCGCCTACGCCGTGCAAGCCGCCCGATTTCTTGTATCCCCCGCCGCCGAACTTGCCTCCCGCATGCAGGATCGTGAAGACAACCTGCGGCGTCGGCACGCCGGTCTTATGCATGCCGGTCGGAATGCCGCGCCCGTTGTCATGTACGGTAATCGAACCGTTCTTATGCAGCGTCACGTCGATCGCCGTACAGAACTTGGCGAGATGCTCGTCCACCGCGTTGTCGACGATTTCCCAGACGAGATGGTGAAGGCCCGAGCTGCTCGTACTGCCTATGTACATGCCCGGACGCTTGCGGACTGCCGTCAAGCCCTCCAGGACTTGTATATCATCGGCCTCATAATTACGGTCATGGGCCGTCGTATTTGCGAAGAGATCTATTTGCTCTGACATGAGCGTCCCCCAATCCATAATCACGTTTCGCGTATCTTCAAGCTATTTTAATTCAAGATGTCCTGTTTCGTAAAGACACCAAAGGCAACGATCAACCCGACAATCCCCCAGATCGCAAGCACGACGAGTGAAAATGAAAGCGACATCCCATCGATCGGCGGCGGCGAACCGTCCAAGTAACCCGTTAGATTCAGATTGACGGCGAATAAATATTTTGCGCTCGTCCATGAAGAAGACATATTGGATAAAATCGTTCCTGCGATGACCGTTGCCATCATCGTCAGCATACTCGCCGCCGTACTGCGGATAAGTACCGATACCATGAGTGCTAGAACCGCTACGACAAGGGCCGAATACCAGACGAGCCCTGCCATCATCAGCATATACTGCCACTGCGGAACGGCATGCGCCTGGCTGCTGTCTATCGTATCGCGGGTCATTCGGAACCCGGTAAAGATCGGCAATCCCCAGCCCTCATAACCAAACACCAAGCCTGAAATACCATAGCACAACAATGCCGTTACGACAACTGTCAACGATACATACAACACAAGCGCGCATAGCTTGCTTAGCAGCACCTTCCATCGCCGAACCGGCCTCGTAAGCAGCAGCTTGATCGTTCCGCTCGTACGCTCGCCCGATATCAGATCCGATCCGAGCGCAAGTATAAGCAGCGGAATAAACAACGTTACCGAATTGCTCAAGAACCCCCTCGTGAACGTAACCGCATTGGGAGCGCTCGGATCGACGTCATGGTCCAAATAATATTGAAGCTGTCCGAGCAGCACCCGTCTGCTGCGCTTCCACTCCTCTGGAATGCGGTCGCTCGACAGCGTGTTCTCGATATCGGTCATCCGCTGCAGCACCTGACTTCGCCAATCCGTAAATTTATCGGCATTATTCTGCGCAACCTTAAGCTCCGCATAAGTAAAAATAGGAATTAGCGCTAACAAAATGGCGATGATGACGTAAAACCTTCTTTTCTTCCAAATTTTCAATGTCTCGTTCTGTATAAGCGGCAGCAGCTTATGCATGTCGTTCGCCCTCCGTCATGCCCAGGAACAGCTCCTCAAGCGTCGGCGCGATCGGAAGCGCTGCACGGACGCCAACATTTTGCTGTACGAGTAAATCGATCATCGGCGCCACAAGCTCCTTAGGCATCGACGTTACGATAGCGCCAGGCAATGAAGCCAGGACGGCCTCATCCAGACGATGCTCGACTTCCGTGACGAATTTAACCTGACCCGACGCTTCCAGCAGTTCGCGCCCTACATCCGGCCGATCCAGCTGCCAGAGCACGTAGCTTCCCGCCTTCTCCACCAGCTCCTCAACCGAGCCTTCGGCTATCACGCGCCCTTCGCTAATAATAGCAACCCGGTCGCAGAGCAGTTGAATTTCGCTTAGCAGATGGCTAGAAATCAATACGCTGAGCCCTCCCGCGGCAAGCCGCCTCACAAATTCGCGAAGCTCCTTGATTCCCTTCGGATCGAGGCCGTTCGTCGGCTCATCGAGTATGAGCAGCTTCGGCCGGCCCAGAAGCGCTTGAGCGATGCCTAACCTCTGGCGCATGCCCAGCGAATACGTTTTCACTTTATGTTGGATGCGATCGTCAAGCTGAACGATGCGGGCTACCTCCCTTATCCGCTCTTCCGCAACGTCATCCAGCATGCGCGCGGAGAACGCCAGATTGTCCCAGCCTGTTAAATAAGTATAGACCTCCGGATTTTCTACAATACATCCAACGTGCCTAAGCGCTTGTTCCGGGTGCTTGGCTACATCGTGGCCGCTGATGCGCACCTCTCCCGATGTCGGCTTAACGAGACCAACCAGCATCCGTATCGTCGTTGTCTTGCCGGATCCGTTAGGTCCTAGAAATCCGAATATTTCGCCTTCCCTGACATCGAAGCTGACCTCCTCGATAATCGTTCTCCCCTTGATCTTCTTGTGCAGGCGATGAACCGTCAGTACAGCTTCCATCATTGCTACCCCCGCCTCCTTCGCTTCTTATTCCAATGCGCTCACGATACGCTCCGCTATCCGTTTATACCCTTCATGATTCGGATGAAAATGATCCTCCGACAGCCGTTTCCCGATCTGCCATTCGAACAAGTCGAAGGTAGGAACCATCATCATTTTCGGGTACTTATGTAGGATGGCGTAAGCGTTCGTATTCCATTGCTGCACCTCCAGGCTGCCGCTTCTAAGCTGTTCCACATCGTAGAACGGGTTATAGAGGCCGATATATAAGATCGTTGCATCCGGATTTATTGAGCCGATTGTTTGCACCACCTTCCCGAAGCCGTCCATCGTCTCCGTTAACGCGGACGCCATTCCGGCTATCTGCAGCGCAGACAACGGACGACCTTGATTCGCTGCTCTAGCGGATTGAAACAGATCGTTGCCGCCGATCGTGAACAGAATCAGGTTCGCTCCCTTTATCGCTTGCCGGTACCCGCTGCCCAGCTCAAGCTTCTCGCTAAGTTCGCGAGTCAGCATCCCATTGATCGCCAAGTTATTTATAATGCGAACCGGCTTGCCGAGCTTATCGCGCAGCCCCGCCGCAGCCAGCTTCACATAACCTTCGCCCGTCGTATCGCCCGTCCCCTTCGTTAACGAATCGCCGAATGCGACGATTCTGATTTCCGTTGCTTCTTCCAGAGGCAGTGCCTCATCGGTTTCCGGTTTAGTTGCAAGTTCCGGTCCGACCTCCGCCATAGCCGGATAGAGCATGTCTTTGACCGCCCAGCCGAAACCGAGCAGCAGACAGACGGTTGAAGCTGCAGTCAATCCCGCAAGTAACGGCCATAACAATCGTGAACGGCTCATCGCAACCATGCACCTCGCCTTCTCTTCATGCTCTCGCGTGCTCCTTCCGCTATTACCATGTTTTACAAAAAAGCCGGAATTATGTGAACGCACGCAAAAAAGAAGAGCACTCGTACCGTGCTCTCCGTGTTTTCCAGACTCGTTTGAACCCATAGTAACCCTTAATATTTGCGATTGCCGACTTCCTTCTCCGCCATCTGCTCCGTAAATACGCTCTCGGACGATACGATCCGCTTCGGCAGCGTTCTGCCGGCGGCCAGTTCCTGAACCGCCTGCATAATGTTCGGGCCGAGCAGCGGATTGCATTCGACGACGCAGTTAATCTTGCCCAAGACCAGCTTCTCGAAAGCCTTGCGGGTCCCGTCTACCGATATGATGACGATGTCCTTCCCTGGACGAAGCCCGTATTCCTCGATTGCTTCTATAGCCCCTAGCGCCATGTCGTCATTATGCGCGAACAGCACCCGAATTTCGCTGCCATGCTTCCGCAAAAAGGTTTTCATGACCTGCTTGCCCTTCTCCATCGTGAAGTCGGCCGTCTCGCTGTCCAGCATCCTGTATTCGTCATATCCTTTAATCGTATCCTGAAACCCTTTGCCGCGCTGAATCGACGGCGATGAGCCTTCCGTTCCGCGAAGCTCGACGATGCCGATCGGCGCTTCCTGGTCGCGCATCTTATCAAGCAAATATTTGCCGGCTTTCACGCCTTCCTCGTACAGATCCGCCCCTATATGCGTAACATAGAGCGACGGGTCGCTAATATCGATGGAGCGATCGGTTATGATGACCGGAATGCCCGCCTGCTTCGCTTCCGTCAATATTTCGTCCCAGCCGGAATGAACGACAGGCGCAATGGCAATGACGTCTACGCGCTTATCAATGAACGAGCGGATGGCCTCGAACTGTTTCTCCTGCGACTGCTCGGCATTCTCGAACAGCAGCTCGATGCCCGCTTCCTCCGCCGCTTCTTTGATCGATGTCGTGTTCGCCTCTCTCCAATCGCTCTCCGAGCCAAGCTGCGAGAAGCCTAGCACGAGCGGGCGGGCAGGCGGATAAGCCTCGCTGGACGGGGCTAGCGTATGCAGCGCTGTCTGCAAATCGGCCTCTGAAGACTGATCTTCGTATGGGGCGTTATCTCCCCCCAGACAACCTGAAGCCATAAATAGGATAACGATTGCAAGACCGAATATGAACCACCGTAGCTGACGCTTCAACCATGTCGCCCCGCTTCCGCAACTTATGTTCCAAATGCTGACTAATTTCACCTTTATTGTACATTAGACTTCAAACGTTGTCATTTGCTCTTCGAGCTCCGATGAAATCTTCCGAAGGGAACCGGATAAAGCCACAAGCTGCTCTCCGGCAATACGTTGCGAAGCGCATAAAGACGCGACCTGCCCGGAGGCGGCTGCGGACTGCTGCGATACGGCCATTACGCTCGTCATCGCATTTTGTACCGTTTGCTGCGTGTCCCCTATGCTCTGCAGCGAGCCGCTCATTTCGGTCGTGCTTGCGTACAACAGCTCCATCTGTCCGCGGAGCTCGCCGAATAGACGAGCCGCTGCATGAACGCCTTCAATCGTTTGCTTAAAATGCGGCGAAGCGGCTTGCATAGCGCTCACCGAAGTTGCAACATCCGATTGGATCAAATCCATCTTCTGCTTCACCTGCTCGATCGAAGCATCCGAATGCTCGGCCAACCTCCTGATTTGTTCGGCAATCGCTTTGAATCCGCGACCCGCGTCTCCAGACCGGGCCGCCTCGATACCGGCGTTCAGCGATAATATTCGGGTCTGCTTTGCCATATCCGTCATGAGCTTGAGCAATTGCTGGATAGAGCCGGCGCTCGCGTCCAAGCTGTCGATCCGATTCGTTACATGAAGCAGATGCATCTCCGTATCCGTCGTCTGTTTAAGCAGAGCGCTTAAAGCCTCGCTTCCTTCCTCGCTGGATAACTTCGCTTTATGGGCCGTATCGGCCGTTCCTGCTTGCAAGCGCAGCAAACTCTCAAGCAGCGCTCCCATCTGAAGCACAACGCCGCCCCCGCGTTCAGCCTCTACAGCCAGATTGGCTGCGCCATGAGCGATATTGCCGCTCGCATCGTTGATTTCTTCCGATGAAGCGGCTGTCTGCCGCAGCACTTCGGATAGCTCGCTGCTTGATTGAAGGACTTGCCTTGCCGTCTGCCTTGCCTCCTCGATCAAGCAGCTGAATTGCGTCATCATTTGATTATAAGCAAAACCGGCTTGACTGATCTCGTCTTGACCTCTCAGAGAAAGCCGTCCGGTCAACTTGCCGTTTGCCGCTTGCTTCATGATTGCTTGCATCTTGGCGAGCGGGGCGCCAATGTATCTTGCAAGCCATAGCCCGATAAGCAAAGTGACGATCATGCTCGCCGCAATGGCGATATACGTCATTAGGCGAATGTTGTTCACAGCAGACGTTAACTCCCCGAGCGGCGCGATGCCGAGCAGCGTCCAATCGCTCGCTTCCGAATGACGGAATGCTGCCATCTGGCCTGCGCCGTTTGAATCGTCGAACAAATGCGAGCCCGACGAGAGTTCCTCCCCCTTCGCGAAACCTGCTGCTGCACGGGCTAGATCGTCCGATGCGCCTGCGATCGCCATTCCCGTTTCGTTCACGATCAGGGTAGAAGCAGATTCGCTAAGCTTCACGGAGCCGATTAATTCGTCTAGCACTTTCGCATCGATCTGAATGAGAAGCGCGAAATCTCTCGATCCTACGTTTCGTTTACCCAGCAGCTTGCTGTATGCAAACAGAGGTTTCGGAGACGTGCCTAAGTAACCCTTGTCGCGAACGGGCAGCCATACGTCTTTTCCCTCGGACAATCCGATAAGCTGCAGTTGCGACGCTTCAATCGAAACGTTTTCCCGCTGCGTGCTGATCGGAGCAAGTTTGTCTTCCAGCGCGAACAACGATATGTCCCTAATCCGGGAATCGGAGAGGGCCAGCTGATCGAGCCATTGCTGAAGCTCTCCGTTCCGCCGATTGCGCTCCTCCGCAGTTAAGCTTGTATTGGAAAGCTGCATCAGATGCTCGGCGAAGCTGCTGTTATGAATAAGCTGGTTCGACAGTTCCGCATAATAGCGCAGCTGCATATCGAGCTTCTCTCCCGCTAACGTCATGGACTGTTCGGAGCTTTCGCGCATCTGATCTACGATCGCAGCTTTCGCTGCCGAGAAGGAAAACCAGCCAACGGCTGCAACCAACGTGAACGATAAACCGAAAATCAGCAAAAAAAGCTTGCTTCCGAGCGATCTGCCACGCGTTCGGAGCATCATTTGAAACCAGTGGTCGTTGGTTCGAGCCATCCGCTTTCGCCCCTTCTTAAGCTTAAATTTTATGAACAGAGCGTCTGGCGCTAAGCAGCCGTTGGAACACGATGAACAAGAACAGCAGCAGCCCGATAACAATCTTCGTCCACCACGAGCTTAACGTGCCTTCAAAGCTGATGATCGTTTGAATAACGCCTTGAATCATGACGCCGAAGAATGTGCCGAGGACGTATCCGAAGCCGCCCGTAAGCAGCGTACCGCCGATGACGACTGCCGCGATCGCATCGAGCTCCAGACCGACCGCATGCAAGCCGTATCCTGACAGCATATAAAACGTGAATACGACGCCTGCGAGCGCGGAGCAAAAACCGCTGAACGTATAAACGAGGATTTTGGTACGTGCCACGGGAAGACCCATAAGCAAAGCCGATTGCTCGCTGCCGCCTATCGCGTACGTATTGCGCCCGAATCTCGTATAATGGGCTAAATAAATGGCGCCGATAACGACGAGCAAAGCAATGATGACGCTAATCGAGATGAAGTGGCCCCCAGGCAGCATTATTTTTGTCTGCGCGACGCTCGTATAGAAGCTGTTGTCGATCGTAATCGTATTGATGCTAATGACATAACAAAGTCCGCGTGCGAGGAACATGCCTGCAAGCGTGGCGATGAACGGCTGGATTTTGAAATAATGGATAATGGCGCCCATCGCGCTTCCGAACAAGCTGCCGATCAGGAGCACAAGAGGGATAACGACCGCCGGCGGCCATCCTTGCTGCTGAACGAGCGTGGCCGAGATCATCGTCGTTAATGCGATCATGGAGCCGACGGACAAGTCGATGCCTCCGGATACGATGACGAAGGTCATTCCTACGGCCGCGACCACGAGGAACGCGTTATCGATGAGCAGATTAAACAATACCTGCAAGGAGAAAAAGCCCGTATAGCGGAACGAACCCGCCGCGAACATTAGCCCAAGCAAGCAAACCGTAATGACGATCGGCAAATATTGCTTCTTAAGCATGGCGCTTCACCTCCTGCTCCAGCGGATACTTGCGCATCTTGAACCGCTGAACGAGCGTTTTGCGGAAAGCTTCCGATTGGACGAGACAGACGATAAGCACGACGAACGCTTTCACTACCAACGTAATCTCGGGACGAACGCCGATGATATAGATCGTTGTCGTGAGCGTCTGAATAATTAAAGCGCCGATGACCGTGCCCATAAGGTAGAAGCGGCCGCCGTTCAGCGAGGTGCCGCCGATGACAACGGCAAGAATGGCGTCAAGCTCATACCATAAACCCGCATTGTTGCCATCCGCGCTTGATACGTTGGAGCTTAAGAGCAGCCCGGCAACACCAGCGCATAAGCCGCAGAAAATATATACGGCGAACATGACCGCGCGTGAGCGAATGCCCGCGAGACGGCTGGCGGTAGGGTTGCCGCCGACCGATTCGATGAACATTCCCAGCGCCGTACGGCGAGTAAGCAGCGAGGCAACGAGCAGAACGATAAGAACGACATAGATCGCGAACGGCAAGGAGCCTAACGCCCCGGCGCCAATATAATTGTACGTTTCGCTGTTCACCGTGATTATCTGTCCACCGGATATGAGCTGCGCAACTCCTCGTCCCGCAACCATCAGAATAAGCGTCGCGATGATGGGTTGTATGCCGAACACGGAGACGAGCAAGCCGTTCCATATGCCGAGCGCCACCGAGAGCGCAAGCGCAACCGCTACCGCGAGCATTACAAGACCAAACGCGTTCTGATCCGCTCCCTTGCTGATGAGCAAGCAAGCGATCGCCCCCGATATCGCGACGACCGAGCCGACCGAGAGATCGATGCCCTTCGTTGCGATAACAAGCGTCATTCCGATGGCGACCAGAATGAGCGGCGCTCCGAAATTCAATATATCGATCAGGCTGCCGTACATTTGCCCGTTCCTCAGCTCGATACGGAAGAAAGCGGGCGAATAAACGAGATTAAACAGCAGCAATGCGCCAAGCACGGTCAGCGGCCAAAACAAGTGATGCTTTACCATTCTCTTTAACCTCCCGCGATAGCCTGCATCACTTGCTGCTGGCTAAGTTCATCATCAGTCATAACTTTCACTACGTTCCGATCGCGCAGCACCGCGATTTTATCGCTGACGCGCAATACTTCCTCGAGCTCCGAGGAAATGAACAGCACCGACATGCCTTTATCCGATAAAGAGAGCACGAGTTTTTGAATCTCGGCTTTCGCTCCAACGTCAATCCCTCTCGTCGGTTCGTCAAGAATAAGCAGCTTCGGCTCAGTAAGCAGCCATCTGGCCAAGATGACCTTCTGCTGATTGCCGCCGCTTAGGTTTTTGACCAGATGCTCGGGATTGGGCGGGTTAATATTGATCGCCTTTATATATTCGTCCGCAATCTCATCCTGCTTCTTGCGGCTAATGGTCTTAAACCATCCGCGGCTCGCTTGCAGAGCCAATACAATATTCTCTCTGACGGTCAGTTCCTCGATAATGCCTTCCGTCTTCCGATTCTCCGAGCAGAAGGCGATGCCATGATCGATCGCTTGTCTTGGCGATCCGATCGCCTTCGTCGCGCCGTGCACAGACAATATGCCCTCATCGGAGCGGTCCGCGCCGAACAGCAATCTGGCAAGCTCCGTTCGGCCTGAACCGAGCAGTCCGGCCAATCCGACGACCTCGCCCTTATGAATACGCAAGTCGAAAGGCTCGATAGCTCCCTTCCTGCCAAGCTGGACCGCTTCTGCAGTCACGTCGGAAAGCTCCTTGCTCGCTGTACCGCGAACCTTCGGCAATTGATCCAATTCGACGAACGCCTTGCCGATCATCTTCGATACAAGTTCTATCCGGCTTAGTTCGGAAGCGGCGTATTCGCCGATGAACTCGCCGCCGCGAAGGATCGTAATGCGATCCGATATTTCGTATACTTGATCCAGGAAATGCGTAACGAACAGAATGGCGAGCCCTTCCGCCTTCAAGTTGTTCATCACCTGGAACAGCTGCTTCACTTCGTTGCGGTCCAGACTCGAGGTTGGCTCATCCAAGATAAGTACCTTCGCCGAAATATTAAGCGAGCGCGCAATGGCGATCAACTGTTGCACGGCTACCGAATACGAGTGAAGCGGCTTCGTCACGTCGATATGAAGCTGCAATCGATCCTCGAGCAGCTTCTTGGCTTCGGCGTGCATTTGCTTCCACCTGATTTTGCCGAGACGGCGCGGCTCCCTGCCGATGAATATATTTTCGGACACGGACAAATTGGGACATAAATTCACTTCTTGATAGACGGTACTAATACCCGCAAGCTGAGCCTCTTGCGGACTGCCGATATGAACGGTTTTGCCGCTAAGTTCAATCTCACCGCTATCGATGGCGTAGACGCCCGTGAGAACTTTTATTAGCGTCGACTTGCCCGCGCCGTTCTCTCCCATCAACGCGTGCACCTCGCCGGGGAACAGTCGAAAGCTTACGTCCGTCAGCGCTTTAACCCCTGGAAACCGTTTGTGTATGCCGCTCATGGTTAGAATCGGCCCTTGTTCCTTTTTCATCGACGATTCTCCCTTCTATGAAGAAAAAAGCCACCCGCCGCCGTTCAGCATGAGAGTGGCTTATCTCTTATCCCTATCCCTTAGCGATTAACGGTTAGTATTTACGGTCGGGCAATGCAGCCTTCGCTTCCTCGGAGGTGAATACGCCTTCTTCCGTGACAATGCGTTTGTCGATTTCCTTGCCGGCCAGGAAGTCGTTAACCGCTTGCATCAATTGCGGTCCAAGCAGCGGATTGCATTCGACGATAAAGTTGATCTTGCCTTCGCTCGCCGCAATGAAGCCGTCCTTTACGCCGTCAACGGAGATGATAATGATGTCCTCGCCCGGTTTAAGACCTGCCGCCTCGATTGCTTGAATCGCGCCGAGCGCCATGTCGTCATTGTGCGCGTAGAGTACGTCGATGTCTTTATGCGCTTTCAGGAACGATTGCATAACCTCTTTCCCTTTGGCGCGCGTGAAGTCGCCCGTTTGCGAAGCGATCACTTTCAATTTGGAGTTGCCTTTAATGATTTCTTCGAAACCAGCCTTGCGGTCGATCGCGGGCGCCGAGCCTGTCGTGCCTTGCAGTTCCACGATATTCACATCGCCGTCGGCATCCTTGAACTTGTCGGACAACCATTGACCCGCGCGGCGTCCTTCTTCCACGAAGTCGGACCCGATGAACGTTACGTACAACGAAGTATCCTTCGAATCGACGGCGCGGTCAGTCAGGAATACCGGAATGCCTGCATCCTTCGCTTCTTTAAGGACGGTATCCCAGCCCGATTCGACGACCGGCGAGAACGCGATGGCGTCTACCTTTTGCTGAATATAAGAACGGATCGCTTTAATTTGATTTTCCTGCTTTTGCTGCGCGTCGGAGAACTTCAGGTCGAAGCCCGCTTCCGCAGCCGACGATTTAATCGATTCCGTATTCGCCGTGCGCCAACCGCTCTCCGCGCCTACTTGCGCGAATCCGAGCGTCACTTTTTTGTCGGTGCCGGAAGCCGGCTTGTTCTCCCCTTTGTTGTTCGTGCCTTCATTCGAGCCGCCGCCGCATGCTGCCGCGAACAGCATCAGTCCCGTCAGAGCGATCGCCGCTCCAAGCTTGCCTGCCTTCTTCATAGCTGTATAACCTCCCTTTATAATCACCGTCTTTGGCGGTGTGAGGTCATTATAAAACGCTTTCAAAGAAGCGGGATACGGAGTTCCATGGGTGTTCGGTTTGATTTATTTGGCAATTTTCTTGCTGTTCCGAGGCTTCATTTGTTTTTATGTGCAAAAAGTGGAATTTTTGGTCTCGACCGTTCGAATCGTAGCTGAGCAAGCGGCAATTTGCTATAGTAATAGTTAGCATCGTTTGTAAACGCCTTCACATACGCCAAAACGAAAGGTTTTAAGATACGATGAAGCTGATCCGATGGATCTCATCCAGCCTTTGGGCGAAGCTGTTGCTTATGTTCATAGTCCTTACATCCATACCGCTTATCGTTGTCGGGCTTGTCTCCTATCAAAAGTCTTACACCGCCGTGTCCGGCCATAGCAAAGCGGCGACGATGCTCGTCGCGGACCAGCTCGGCCGGGACATCGACGTCTTGTTCGAGGATACGGGCAAGCTGCTGGAGCTTGAGAAAAATCCGCAAGTGCTCCACTACCTGTTCTCGCAAAGCGATACGTACGAGGATGCGAAGGACATCTTGAAGACGTTCGAGCTGTATCGCGAAACGAACAATTATGACAGCGTACTCAATATTACGATGGTCAATCTATATGGCAGAGGGATCAGCGAGCGCAAAGGCGTGTTCCAGATCAACGTCAACCCGCTTCGCAATCCGCATTTGCAGCATTTATTCAACAATTCGGAAGCGGTCCTCATTATTCCGCCCACCGATGCCGATCCGCTAGACCGGCTTGACGGCTTCCAATATCCGCAGCGGAATGTCATTTCGATCATGGCTACCGTCAAACAAAGAATTACGCATGAAGTGATCGGTTTTATCGTCATCGATATTAACGATTCCGTCGTCGAGCAGTTCTGCGACGATGTGCGCATCGGCAAGACGGGCTTCTTCTACGTCGTCGATTCTTCCGGCACGCCGATCTTCAAGCCTTCGGCTCTCAATCAAGCGGAAAGCACGCTAAGCACGATCAATCTGCAGCCGTATTTGAATACGAAGAGCCATCAATTCGTCGATTCGAACAGCGGCAAACCGAAGTTTGTCGTCTTCACCACATCCGAGCAGACCAGCTGGAAAATAGTCGGTCTCGTCCCGCTCCAAGAAATCGTGGAAGAAGCCAATGCGATCCGCAAGCTTATTATCGTTAGCGTTCTGCTGAGCATCGTCTTCGCTTTCACGCTTCACTTCTTCATCACGGCGCGTCTGACGAAGCCGGTACAGGTACTGAAAAACAAGATGAGGCTAGCGGCATCGGGATATCTTGAAGTAAAGGTCAGTCCGAGCGGACGGGACGAGATTGCCGATCTTGGCATGAGCTTCAACATCATGCTCGGCAAGGTCAAAACGCTCCTTGATCAAAGCATTCGCGAGCAGAAGCAGATTCGCAAAGCCGAGCTGCGGGCTCTGCAAGCACAGATTAATCCGCATTTTCTATACAATACGCTCGATTCCATCGTCTGGATGGCCGAAGCCGGCAAGAACGTACAGGTCATAAAGCTCGTACAGGCATTGTCGCGGTTCTTTCGCATCAGCTTGAACAAAGGACGCGACTGGATCTCGCTGCGCGACGAAATCGAGCATGTGCGCAGCTATTTGATCATTCAACAAATGCGTTATCGCGACATTCTTGATTATACGATTGAAGTCGACGAGAAACTGATGGATTATTCGATTTTGAAAATGACCCTGCAGCCCATCGTCGAGAACGCGCTCTACCATGGGATCAAAAATAAGCGCGGCAAAGGTTTGATCAAAGTTTCGGTTGCCGAAGACGAATATTTGCATATCACCGTCGAGGACAACGGCATCGGTATGAGCGCCGATCGGCTGTCCGCCTTGAGAGAGCAGCTTAGCTTGCAGCGGCAGCCCGAAGAGACCGGGTCGCAGGTATCCGGCGGCTTCGGACTTCATAATGTCCATCAGCGAATTAAGCTCTATTACGGTGAATCTTTCTCCGTGCACGTAGACAGCGTAGACAAGGAAGGAACGAAAGTAACGATCTCAATACCGAAGAAACGGGGATGACGCCGTTATGAAAAAAATCATGCTCGTCGACGACGAAATACTCGTTAGGGAAAGCATACGCGATTGCATTAATTGGGAGAAGGAAGGCTTTATTTATTGCGGAGACGCATCGGACGGCGAGGTGGCATTGCCGCTCATCGAGCAGCTTGAGCCCGACATCCTCATTACCGATATTAAGATGCCTTTCATGAACGGCATCGAGCTAAGCGAAATCGTACGTACCCGAATGCCCGATATTAAGATCATTATATTAAGCGGACATGATGAGTTCGAATATGCAAGAGCGGCGCTTCGCGTCGGAGCAATGGAATATTGCTTGAAGCCGGTAAGCGCGGCGGACATTATCAGGCTGCTGCAGGAGACGAGCAAAGTGATCGATAGGGAGCGGCTGGAGCGGGAGCAGCGTCAATTGCTTCTGCAATTGCAGAGCGATTATGCGGTCAAGACCCAGCATAAGCTGCTGAACGACATATGCTGCGGGCTTATTGCAACCGCAGAGGCCATGCATACGGCAGCACTTCTGAACGTTGCGTTATATGCTAAGCATTACGTTGTCGCCGTAACCGATTTCCGCTGCCATGACGGCCGTGCACGGTTAGTCGCCGATCAACTTCAAGAAGCGGAACAATTCTTGTCCAGCGAGCTGTCACGGCTGCCGATTGAGCCGTTGTCGTACAAACGAAGCCATACCGAAACCGTCTGGCTGCTGAAGGGTCAAACGGCACCGCAGCTTGAAGGGGCGCTCCATTATTTGCAAGCGGGACTGAAGAATCAGCTTGAGAAGCTGTTTCCTTGTACGCTGGCGCTTGGAACAGGAAGCATACAAGAGCGGTTGCAAGGCGTGCATGCCTCCTATCTCGACGCGGAGGACGACAAGCATTGGCGCAGGTTATCGCAGCATAATCGTTTGGCATTGTTTCAAGCGGCCAGCAGTGCCCAAGGCCAATCGGCATGGCCGGATCGGCAACGATTCATTGAATTCCTGAAGCTGGGCGCTGAGCATGAATCGGCAGGACTTCTCTCCTCGCTTGCCGACAGCTTGCGAAGCGTCGATTGGAGGGACTCATTCTACGGTTATTATTTGTTGAACGATTATACGATCGAGGTGTTGAAAACGGCGCACGGGCTGCATTTTGCATCCGCCTCCCCTGCCGAGACGATGGAGCAGTTCGAGCAGAAAATGAACAAGGTCAGAAGCGCTGATGAAGCCCGCGCCTATTTGCAATGGCTGTTGTCGCAATATTGGCAGTGGCGGTCCGATGCGTCGGATAAATATACGGAGATGCTGGAGCAGGCAAAGAGCTATATCGCCAAAAACTATGGCAACGATCAATTGACGCTGCAGGACGTAGCGGATCATGTCATGGTAAGCCCCAGTCATCTGAGCAAAGTGTTCAGTCAGGAATGCGGCCAGACCTTCATCGAGTTTCTAACGCAGACGCGTATTCGAAAAGCGAAAGAGCTCTTATTGTCAACGAGCTCGAAGTCCTACGAGATTGCCCATAGGGTCGGCTATAACGATGCCCACTATTTCTCAAATTTGTTCAAACGGATTACGGGCATAACGACGACGCAATATCGCAAGCAGCAGCTTCTAGGAAACGGCAGCGTATTGCAAGCTCAAGGAGCAATGCATGAGAATGGCAAACATTAGCTCCACACGCTTTGGCAGCATCCTATCCATGGGCTTGCTCCTTCCTCTGCTGCTTGTCGCATCGGGCTGTACGGCGAACATCGAGCAGCCCGGCGAGCCCATTGCAGCCAATCAGACCGCAACCGAAGGAGCTTCATCGCATTTATTCGGCATCATTTATCCCATGGCGCATCCTTACTATGAGACGGTTACGCAAGCCGCTTTGGAGACCGCGGAAGACTACCATGCGAAACTTATTGTCAAGGCGCCTGACGAGGCTAATCTGGAGCAGCAGATTCGAATGATGGAGACGATGATTAAGCAGAGCGTAGATGGTATCGCGATCGATCCGATCGACGCCGATGCGCTTGCCCCCGTTATCGACAAAGCCATCATGGCAGGCATACCGGTCATTACGTTCGAATCCGACTCGCCTGCCAGCAAGCGTCTCTCCTTCATCGGTACGGATAATTACAAAGCTGGCGAGCGGATGGGCCGAATGCTGGATCAGCTGTTGCAGGGCCGGGGCATGATTATCGTCGAGACCGGCATGGCGAAGATGAGGAATGCGCAAGAGAGGCTTAGCGGCATGCTCGCGTTTATCGAAGCTCAGACCGAGATACAGGTGTTGGAGGTCAAATACAACGAGGGCAGCGATACGGTCGCATTAACCGAGCTTGAAGCGATGATCGACGCCCATCCTCACTTCGACGGATTTGTCGCCATTGACGTAATATCGGGGTCAACATCCGTTCTCGTATGGAAAGCGCAAGGCTTGAATCGTTATGCGCTTACTTTCGGCATGATGCCCGAGATTGCCGAAGCATTGCGCAACGGTCAATTGACGGCAGCGCTGTCGCAGAACGAGCATATGTGGGGGACGAAAATTATCGAGACGCTGGAGCATGCCGCTTCCGGTCAGGACATTCCGAAGAGGATCGAGACGGGGACGACGGAAGTGACGATTGCGGATGTTGTCCAGTAAGGCGATATCGGAGTTACTGCGGCAAGCCTCAGTAACTCCTGCGCGTTTATGTTGCTGCGGTAAGCCTTAGTAACTGCCGCACGTGTATGTGACCGTGGCATGCTTTCGTTACTTTTGCCGAGTCTATGTTGGATTGCTGCAGTAAATTTAGCCGGTTCATTGGTCCATTCGAGCCTATGATGGATATCTGCATTAACTTTGCTCCGACTAGCCCCAAAGTGGCGTATATGAGTGAAGTTACTGCGAATATCCATTACAGTTTCCAATCAGGGTCATTCAAGCGCTTCTATCCTGCAGAAATCCAGTCACTCCTAACCCTAATCGGAAACAGGCCGTTATGCAAACAACGGTTGACCTAACCATGCGAAAGGGCTGCCAACGAGGTCAAAAACGACCCGGGGCAGCCCTTTACTTTCACCGTAATGGAAACAACTATCGATATTCGATAAAGAGCGATTCGGCGGCTTGTCTTGCTTGCTGGCGGGCTTGCTCGACATCGGCAGCGCTGCTCAGAGCAACAGCCATGCGACGGCCTACCTTCGTCTCCGGCTTGCCGAAGACGCGCACTTGCGTATTCGGTACGGAGAGAGCTTCATCCAATCCGCCGATGCGGAAGCTGCTGCTATCGCGATCGGCCTTAAGCGTATAAGAAGCGCCTGGCGACAACAGACGGATGGTCGGGATCGGATAGCCGAGAATGGCTCGCACATGAAGCGCGAACTCCGTCAAGTCTTGCGTCGCCATCGTTACCATGCCCGTATCATGCGGCCTAGGCGATACTTCGCTGAACAACACGCCGTCCTTCGTAATGAACAGCTCCACGCCGTATAATCCGTATCCGCCGAGCTCATCCGTTATCGTGCGTGCAATTTCTTCTGCTTCCTCAATGTGCTGCATCGTCATAACATGCGGCTGCCACGACTCGATATAGTCTCCATCCTTCTGAATATGTCCAATCGGCGCACAGTAGCTTGTGCCGGATACCGAGCGAACCGTAAGCAATGTAATTTCCGACTCGAAGGTGATGAAGCCTTCGACGATAATGCGCTGCTTCTTCGCCCTGCCGCCTTCCATCGCATAATTCCAACAGCCTTCAATGTCTGCCTCGGATCGGCAAACGCTCTGTCCTTTGCCCGAAGACGACATAATGGGCTTAATCACGCAAGGAAAGCCTAATACAGAGGTTGCTTGGCGCAGCTCGTCCAAGGAATCAGCGAATTGATAAGGCGCCGTCGGAAGTCCGAGCGTCTCCGCAGCCAAGCGGCGAATGCCTTCGCGATCCATCGTCAATCTTGCCGCGCGAGCCGTAGGAATGACGCGATGCCCCTCTTTCTCCAGCTCAAGCAGCGTTTCCGTCGCGATCGCTTCGATCTCAGGAACGATTACATCAGGTTTCTCCTCTTCGATGATGCGCCGAATGGCTGTGCCATCCAACATATCCGTCACGTAGCTGCGGTGCGCCACCTGCATAGCCGGTGCATGGTCATAACGGTCGACGGCAATTATCTCTACGCCGAGCCTCTGCGCTTCAATGGCGACCTCCTTGCCTAACTCTCCAGAACCGAGCAGCAGAAGTTTACGGGCATTCGGCGATAGCGGTGATCCATACATAACGAGAAAAAACCTCCTGAAAGTAAGCCGAATCAGACGAGCCGCCAGGCTAGGCGCACGATATCCGATGTTCGGCTTTTTTCTTCCATTGTGGAGGTTTCTTCACCAAAAATCAACTATAAATGACGATATTCCTTACAAGAAACGGTATTGCGCCTCAATTAATCCGTTATATACGCCGCGCTTGCCGATTAATTGTTCGTGATTTCCTTGCTCGACGATCTCGCCGTGGTCAAGCACGATGATTTCATCGGCATGACGAATCGTCGATAGGCGATGCGCGATCATGAATGAAGTACGGCCTTTCAACAGCGCCTTCAACGCCTCTTGAATCTTCAATTCGGTCTCGGTATCGATACTCGCTGTTGCCTCATCCAGTATAAGAATGCGCGGGTCGGCAAGCAATGCGCGAGCAAAGGATAACAGCTGGCGTTGACCCATCGAAAGCACGTTGCCACGCTCCTCGACCTGCGTATCGTAGCCATCCGGCAAACTCATGATGTAATCATGCGCGTGAACGGCCTGCGCGGCCTTGACGATCTCCGCATCGGTCGCGTTCAGACGTCCGTAACGGATGTTGTCGCGGATCGAACCGGCGAAGATGAAGGTGTCCTGCAGCACGATGCCGACCTGCGAGCGCAAGCTCTCGATCGTTACTTCTCGTATATCGATGCCGTCGATCAATACGCGGCCCTGCACCGGATCGTAGAAACGGCAAAGCAGGTTAATAATCGTACTTTTGCCGGAGCCGGTATGGCCCACAAGCGCAATCGATTGACCTTCTTTCACGTCGATCGTAATTCCTTTTAATGCCGGTCTGCCAGTCTCGTATTCGAAAACGATAGAATCGAATTTCACTGCGCCTTTGATTTGCGGGAGATCTCTTGCTTCTTGGCGCTCGCCAACCGTCGGCTCTTCATCGATGAATTCGAAGATCCGCTCGGACGATGCCATAGCGATCAACAATTGCGAATACATTTGGCCCAAACGGTTGATAGGGTCCCAGAAGTTGCCGATGTAGTTCGCGTAGCCGACGAGCAATCCGACTGTAATGACATCCTGCTGAATGAGATGCGCGCCGTACCAGAACAGGATGAACGTCCCGATTGCCGCCGTAATCTCAATGACCGGTCCGAACGCTTGGTTCAGCGCGGACGCTTTGTTCCATGCTTTCACGTTTACGGTATTCATCTGATTGAAGAAACCCATATTGTCTTTCTCTTGCACGAACGCCTGGGTAACCTTCATCCCTTGAATGCTCTCGTTCAAATGCGAGTTAATACGAGATTGCTTCATGCGCACATCCTGCCAAGCAAAACGAATCCGCTTGCGAAGCGAAGTCGATACAAGGAACATGATCGGTACGGTAATCATGACCGCTAGACCAAGCTTGAAGTTCCATACCAGCAAAATAATGACGATACCGAACAGCTGGACGCAGTCCATCAATAGGTTGACGACTCCGTTCGTGAACAAATCCTGCAGCGCGTTAACGTCATTCGTTACCCGGACGAGCACGGAGCCCGCCGGGCGCTTGTCGTAGAAACGGAACGACAGCTTCTGAATGTGCTGGAACAAGTGGTTCCGCAGGTCATAAATAACCTTTTGGCCAATGATGTTCGTATACTTGATCCGGTACGTATTCGATGCCCACTGCAGCACGTATAGAAACAACATGATTCCGGCGATAACGAGCAACTTAGGGACACTTGCCGAAGAGCCGTTCTGCGGCTGAATCGCTTCGTCGATGGCGAGTATGACGAGTGCCGGAACGCCCAGCCGGGTGAACGTACCCAAGATCATCATGACGATAACGGGGATCAGCTGTTTCGTATAAGGCTTCATATACATGAACAGCCTGCGCAGCTGCGCCCAGTTAAACGGCTTCTCGATCAGCTCGTCGTCCTGGTATACGAACCGTTCGTTTTTGTTTTTCGCTTTGGTTTGCGTATGGGAACTGGTGCTCATTATACTGTGCTCCTTTTCTGACCTTGCGTTGTTAAAGCGGAAGCGACATTCTCTGTCTGTAGAAAATCGGCGTATTGGATGTTGTACGTATCGCGATAAGGTCCATTTTCGGCAATAAGATCGGCATGCTTGCCCCGCTGCACGATGACGCCTTTATCAAGCACGATAATTTCATCGGCATGGCGCAGCGAGGAGATACGATGGGCGATAACGAATGTAGTCCGTCCGGCCATCAGCTCTTTGAAGCCGGCCTGAATCTCATGCTCGGTTTCCATGTCGACCGCGCTTGTCGCGTCGTCAAGGACGAGAATGCGCGGATTTTTGATAAGCGCGCGCGCAATGGCGATCCGCTGCTTCTGTCCGCCGGACAAGCCCATCCCCCGCTCGCCGACGATCGTGTCGTAACCAAGCGGCAGCTCCATGATAAAGTCATGCGCCTTGGCCAGCTTAGCGGCATGCTCGATCTGTTCATTCGTAACTTCCTTAACGCCGTAAGCGATATTGTCGCGAATGGAGGCCGAGAACAGGAATGTTTCCTGGAAGACCGGAGCGATCTGGCGGCGAAGGCTCGCCACGTCCAGATTTCGGATATCTATGCCGTCAAGCGTAATCGCGCCTTGCTTCACGGTATAAGCCCGCATTAGAAGTTGAATGAGCGTCGACTTGCCCGAGCCGGTAGCGCCAAGCATCCCGATAACCGAGCCGGCCGGAGCATCGATGTTAATGTTCGTAACCGCCGGCGATTTGTCCGGATAGCTGAACGTTACATTTTCGAACCGTACATGGCCTTTGACCGTCTCGTTTGTCACTTCGACCGCGTTCTCGATGTTTTTGACATGAATATGCTCGTTAAGCAATTCCAGAACCCTCTCGCCCGATGCCTTGAACTGCGTATAGTTATTGATATGGAAGCCAAGTCCCCACATCGGCCCGATAATGTACCAGATCAAGCTGAAGAAGGCAACGAATTCGCCTAGCTTCAATTCTCCGTTAATGACAAGAACGCCGCCCGCAACAAGCAGGATAACGGCACTTATGTTCGCCGAAAGCTCCATGACCGGAAAAAATTTGGCCCAAATCGCAGACGCGCCGACTTGGTTTTTCTGATAGGCCTCGCTGCGCGTAGAAAATTTCGTAACCTCATGCGATTCCCTTGCGAACGACTTGACCGTGCGAACGCCTGTAATGTTCTCTTGCACCGCCGTCGTCAGATTGCTCATCGCTTGGCGCATTTCGCGGAACGCCGGGTGAATGTTTTTCTCGAAGCGAAGCGCCGTGAATATAAGCGCCGGAATGGTCACGAGCGTAATGAGCGTCAATTGCCAGTGAATCGTCATCATCATGATGCCGCCGAATATAACCATCAGCACCATGTTCAAAATCTGCGCGAAACCGAAGCCGATAAAGTTGCGAATGGCCTCCAAATCGGCCGTAAGACGGGACATCAGGTCGCCTGTTTTTGCTTTGTCATAATATTGGAAGGACAGCGTTTGCAATTTGTCATAGCTGGCATTGCGCAGGCTGAACGCTACGCGGTTGCCCAGTCTTCCTCCGAAGAAGCCATGCACGAACTGCAGGCAGCCTTTGAAGGCGACGACGCCTACGACCGTGAAGGCGAGCGCCGGCACAAGATCGAATCGCCTAGGCGTTATGACATCGTCAATCAGGTAGCGCAGCAGGTTGGGGTACACAATCCCTAGTGCCGTAGCACACATAAGCGCCGCGATCGAGGCGAACAAAAACTTTCTTTCGGCCCAATAAAATTGTTTTAATTGCCTTAACACGTCCAAGAAAAAACATCTCCCCGTCTGCTGTTTTATAAGTATGAGTGAATATTAACAGCATCCATATATAGGGGCAAACAGTATAAAATTGCGTATATTTGATTGAAACCTCTTTTAATGGCGATATAGGAATGCCACTCCGCCAAAGCTCCCAAATAGTCTTAAATCGTGACAGATATGTGCACATTGCTCCGTTTTTGCATGAAAACACACAAATATAAAAAATGCTATTTCAGACGCGCCGGGCGTCCAAAATAGCATTCAGCGATAATTGCGATAGATACGGAATTGTTTATTGATAATTAGAGATCAATCAGCTCGCGGTGCAGCTTCTTAAGCTGATCCGAGTTCGAGCCGCTCTCAAGGAAGCTTCGCTTGCCTTCGGCGTAGTCGAGCATATCTTCACGCAGCCTTGTCGATGCATGGCCAGCCGCAGTCAGCCAATATTCGCTGTACAGCACCGTCCATTCGGCAATGCGGGCTGACATCCAGCCGTTCAAGGACGGAGCAAGCAAGCTCTCCAAGTCTTTGCGCAAATTGCCTTTGCCTTCTCCTTCGAAAAACGTTCTCGGCGACTTGAAGCGGCTCCATAACCACTTGGATTCGACTTCGTTCGCTTCCCATGGGGCAGCTTCCGGCGGCGTTGGCAAGGCGTCGGGGCGATAAGGAACCGCCTCGTAGCCCTCTAGCGACTCTTGCAGCAGCCCAGCGCAGCGCTCATAGCGTTTCTGCAACCACGTATGCACGCCTCGTTCCATCCGCAGCGAAGTGGCTTGCAGCTCCTGTGACAGCTCCATCTGAATGAAGCGCTGCAACTCGAGCCACGAGGTCCAAATCGTCTTGCGCAAGTCGCGTCCGTCGTCTTGAAGCGAGGATGGGTTAAAGGCGAAGTTGTAGAACTCGCCGAACCTTTGTTGAATCCGTTTCACGACATAGTAGAGCAGCTCGCTGACTTCTTGCTCGAGTTGCTCCGGCGCACCAGTCGCACGAAGCGCCGACAGGTCGTTATCTCCGGCGGTTACCGCGCTCAGCAAGCCGCTTAGCTCTGCTTCCCGAGCGGCGGCATCGCCTTCCGCGCTCTTCACCCAGCCCGCCACCGTTGCGGCAGCACGTCTTAGATCCTGGTGAGCGGCATCGATCGCCAGCTTGCCGAGATCGTTCCGGATGAACGATAGAAACGCGTTCTCGAATGCTTCTATTCCGGAACGGCTTAGAAGTTCGGCATCGCCGTCCACTTTGCCGTCAAGCGCCTGCAAGCTGGATACCGGATAGAGCCTTGGATTGCGGATGGCATGCTTCGCCAAATTGTCCTCGACATGCGCAAGCACGCCAGCAAGCTCTTCTTCGTCAGCGGCAAGGTCGGCCGCGTTGACGAGGAAAAACATTTTATCCAGCTCGAACTGGTCCTTCACGCGTCCCAGCTGCATCAGAAATTGTCTGTCGGCCTGAGAAAATGCATGATTATAATACGTGACGAACAATATCGCGTCAGCGTTCTTGATGTAGTTGAAAGCAACGCCCGTATGGCGGGCGTTGACCGAATCGGCGCCCGGCGTATCGACGAGCACGATGCCTTGCGCGGTCAAGTCGCAGTCATAGTACAGCTCGATCTCGCTGACGAAGCAAGAGCGCGACTCTTCGGCCACGTAACGCTCGTATTCCGCTTGATCGACCATTAGCTGTTGTCCGAGCAGCCCTTCATGCTGCTCCCACCCTGCGCGGGCGGCGCGGAGGAAGCTGTAATGCGGGCGTCCGCCCGCTTGAATCTTGTCCGGCGACAGCTTGTCGATGGCGAGCATGAGCGAGCCTGCGTCCGGCAGCTTCTCCTCGGACGCTTGCTCGCCGAGCAGCGCCAGCGAATAGCGCACGTCGGACAGTATCGCCTCGCTCGTCTTCATGACGACGAGCGCCGTGCCGTGCTGCCGTTCCGGCGTAGGCGGAACGAGACGGTTGATCGCCGCCGTCGTCGGATTCGGCGAAACCGGGAGCACCGGCTCGCCGATCAGCGCGTTGGCGAGCGATGACTTGCCGGCGCTGAAAGCGCCGAAGAGCGCTATGGTGAACCGGCTGTTCTGCAGCCGGTTCGCTTTGTCGCGCATCGCATGCGCGGCTGCTGCTAGTGCCGCGTGCGGCTCTAGCAGCTCTGCGGCGCGCAGCAGCCGCGCGGCAGCGCTATGCTGCTGCGCGAGCGCGGCGCCGCCGCCCAGCGAGCGGCGGCTAGCGCGAGCTGCGCCTGCCGGCGCGGCCGCAGCAGCGTTAGCTGGCTGCGGCGCGGGCACAGCTGCCGCGCCGGCAACGGCGGCGGCTGCGCTCGGCGCCGGCAACGGCGGCTTCGCCGCCGGTCGCGGCAGCTCCGCTGCGAGCCGCGCCGCATGCGCGGCAGCGCGCTCCGCGAGCGCTGCCAGCGCCTCAGCGGCGCCAGCTTGCGAGCGTAGCCCCGCAAGCTGCGCCTGCGCCTCGGCGGCAGCGGCTTCGCCCGCAGCCGCCGCATGATCCGCCAGCGCTTCGATAATGCCGAACGCGCGCTGGCGGTACACCCCTTTCGCATCCGCTGCAAGCTCGCGGCTGTAAATCATCGTATACTCGTTGCCGATCACCGCTCCGGCCTTTACTCGTTCAACGATCCATGCAGGCTCGGGCAGCCACGTCAGCGTTTCCGCCAACTGCTCTTCGAGCCGCTCAGCGGAATACCCGATCCGCTCTGCCGCTTCCCGCAGCAATTGTTTCACATGCCAATCGATGGCCGCGCTGATGAGCGAGGACAGCTCTGCGCGGAACGCTTCCAGACGCCGTTCCTGCTCCGCGGCCGTCTTCGCCCCAGCGAACAGCAGACCGGTCTTGAAGCCCGGTTTGCGGCTCTCCAGAAACGACTGCGCCAGATCGCGCAGCGCGGCCGGCGTAATATTCGCATTATCAAGTACCCTTTGCAGTTCTTGACGGAGCTCCGAGCCAAATAACTCCTTCTGCTCCTGAAGCGAACGAATGCGTCTCGTCAATCCTTCCATTTCCGATTTAAGCTGGGACAACGCTTCTTCCCCGCCCGCCTCTTCGATCAGTCGCTCTCTTTCCGGCTCTTGCTGTTCCTGCAACCACTTCAAGTGGTTGCCTGCAAGATGCCTAAGCGACGCATCCACGCTGTAAGCGCACAGAGACTCTCTCAGCTCTGAGAGTTCCTTCAACAGCACAAGCAGCTTATCCCATTCCTGTTGCGGATGGCTCGGCTCGCGCAACGACAAATAAACGATCCCTGCCGGCTCAAGATGCCAAGCATGGAACGCTTCCTCTACGCTTCTGCGATAGCTCTCGAACGATAGCTCACGGTCACGATGCTTATCAATCTGATTCACGATAAAATATAAGGGCTTGCCCCAATCCTTAAGCTGCTTCGCAAATGCGAAGTTGATCTCGGACTGGACATGATTGTAGTCCATAACGTAGAAGACAACGTCGGCCAAATGAAGCGCTGATTCCGTGGCCATTCGGTGTGCGTCATCCGTTGAGTCGATACCCGGCGTATCGAGCAGTACCGTATGGTCGCTAAGCGTCTCGCTAGGATACACAATCGAAACGGACGTGAACCGCTCGCCGTCTACGCAATATTTATCCAGCTCATCGATTCGAACTTCCGCCCGCGAGGTAACGCCGTTCTTGATCGTCTCCACTGCGGCGTACGCCCGATCTCCCCCGCGTATGGACACGACGTTGGCGCTTGTCGGGATCGGACTCGATGGCAGCAGCTTCGTACCGCACAGCTTATTGATAAGCGTGGACTTCCCTGCCGAGAAATGTCCGCAAAAAGCGACAGTAAGCCGACCTTCGGTCAGCTTACTGTTCAGCTCCTGCACTTGCCTTGAATGTACCTTATCTCCTGCGGCAGCCATAACGCCGGCTGCACTCGCAATAGCTCCCGCTATGCTCTGCACCGTCATTTCAGTCATAGTCTCAGTCTGCTCCTTAGACGGCTTCCTCTTCGTCCGAAGGCAAGCAAATTTCGAACACGTTGCCGTGCTGCAAAATCATAATGTTGCGCGCTTTCTCCTTCATGACGACAACCTCGGGTTTAATGCGCATGCGCTCGATGTATTGTTCAGGCACGTCGCCCGAGCCGCTGACCGTTATGCCTTCAACGACGATATCCTCGTTTTCTTGCGGAGGCGCTTCAAGCACCTGCTCGTAAATATCGGAGAAAAGCTCAAAATTGTTTGTGTACACGGAAATACATTTCATCCTTATCATCCCCTACCAGCTATTTTCAGTTCAGCTTTATTTTTGGTTTTATTGCCAGCCTTCATACGCTGCTTGCCTTCTTTGCATAGATCAAGCAAAGGACAGACCGGACATTGCGGATTTTGGGCTTTGCAATGATAGCGGCCGAAAAAAATGAGCCGGTGATGCGTCACCGTCCATTCCTCCTGCGGAACAAGCTTCATCAGCTTCTTCTCGACCTCAAGCACATTATCGTCTAGCTTTGCAATGCCTAAACGCTTCGATACGCGATCCACATGCGTATCAACCGCGATCGCGGGCACGTCGAAGGCGTTGGACATGACGACATTCGCCGTCTTCCGTCCTACGCCGGGCAGCTCGGTCAAGCCTTCATGGCTTGCGGGCACTTCGCCGTCGTATTTGTCGATCAAAATGCGGCATAGCTTCTGGATATTGGACGCTTTAGTGCGAAACAGACCGATTCGGCGTATGTCTTGCTCGAGTTCCTCTAGCGGCACGCCCAAATAATCCTCAGGCTGTTTATACTTCTGGAATAACGAAGCCGTTACTTTATTAACCGTTTCATCCGTGCATTGCGCGGACAACAAGACGGCAATCGTCAACTCGAACGGGTTGCTGTGATTGAGCTCGCAATGAGCATCCGGAAACATCTCGGCAATGATATCCAATATATGACGCATTTTCTGCTTCGCATTCATCGTCCTCTCTCCAATCAAACACTATCGTTCAAAGTGTAGCGAAATTTGTCACGGTTAGCAACCGAAAACAGCCACTTTCTATAAAAAAAACTGCTCTGGAGAGCAGTTTTTTCACGAAACATCCTAATTTAAGGCTTAATTCACTCGAATAGCGGTTGCAGCGGTTCCTACATAAGAAGCTGTAATCGAACTGCCTACGGAAATATTGCCGATCGACGCTTCCTTGCCATCCTTATCGGTCATCGGCAAATCTTTGATCGACAGATCGAATGCATTGCCCGTCGCCGGTTTCACGCGTAACTTCTTGTTCATGATATCGATGACTTGAACCGTATAGGTCACGTCGCGATGCGCTTTGATCTTAATAATACTCTCTTGGGTCGGGTTAAGCTCGACCGTAACGAGATCATCCTTCTTAAGCTCGGAAAGCGGCGTCGTGTTTGAGCCCGGCGTCTCCAGGTAATTAGCCGAGTACGGCAAAGTAATCGTAACGCCCGAATCAAGCTTCACTTTAATTTCGTAGTTGAGCGTATCGATCGACACGAATTTGCCTGTATAAGTCGTTACGATCTTAATGGAGACCACTTTGTCGCCGGTGTAAGTCAATACGACTTGCGTGCCTTGCAACAACAGGTCATACGAGTTGCCAACCGCAATGATGGTGCCGTAATACTCGACCTTTGTTTTGTCCGTAAGATAGAGCACCTTCGGATTCTTGCCGTCGAAATCTACAATCGTCAGCAGCTTCATATCTTCCACGAAGCTCGCGATTTTCGACTGATCCAATACTTCAACCTTCCGGCTCTCTACTTTGATGTTCGTTACTTGCTCAGTATCGTCCAGCGTAAGCACGACTTGATCCGTTTCCTTCAGCAGGTCGTCCAACGTAGCATCATTGAGGCCTTCAATCTGAATCGTGACGCCTTTGGCCAGGTACTTCGTAACCAGAGCATTGTTTTCCTTAACCGTGATGATCTTGCCGTCCGTCGAGAAGAACGTTCCTGCGACCGTCTTCTGATTCGAGTTCGGAGCTGTCAGTATTTTAATAGTCAGCGGCGTCTGTCGGAAAGTATCCTGCACGATACTGACCGGAGTATCCGCCCTCAAATCGTTAAGGGTCAACGCTGTACCTTCCGTATCCTGAACAACTAACGAGTCATCGTAAGTGAACGGCGTTGGATTATCGTTAATCCATAGATAGAGTTTTTTCTCGCTGCTAACGTTTCGCAAAAAAGTTCCCGCAATCGTCTTCGTATGAGCCGTATCGCCTTTTACTTCCACGTACTTCGCTGCGCCGTCCTTGGCAATAACGGTAATATCGCCGTAAAGCAAAAGTTCGGCCTTCGTAATTGGCTGCGTGTTTTTGAATGTGTAGTACAGCGTGTTCTCGTCCAACGCATAGGACGTTTCGACACCGTCCTCGTACACGGTCAGCGAGGAATCGGACAATTGCGTCGCAATGCCGCTCGATTCACCCTCATACTCAACCTCAAATTGCCCTTGCGCGAAGCTAAGAATCGTAGCCAGGCTTGCTCGCGTAATATTCGCTTTCGGTTGGAAAGTCGTTTCTGTTATGCCTTTGACGAGCCCAAGCTCGACAGAAGCATTTACGTATCCCAGGTACTTCGAATCGATCTGATTCCCATCGGCGAAAGCGGATTGCGTATTTTGCAAGCTAGCCGCAAGCTCGGTTTTGCCGATCGCCTTTATAATCAGTTTCGTTACCCATTCGCGCGAAGCAGCTTTCGTTCCCCAATCCGTTCCAGGATTATCGGACGCTTGCGCCATCTCCGAAGTATCAAGCAGACCTTCATTGAAGGCCGCCAATACGTATTTCTTGAAGTTTTTGCTGACTTCAAACGATTCCTGGAACTCAATTTCGGCGTTCGGGTCGTTGTCCACTTTGTCCATAAGCCCTGCAAAACGGAGCGCCATAAGGACGGCTTCTTCCTGGGATACGTTTTTGCTCGGAGCGAATGTGCCGTTCGGATATCCCGAGATAATGTTCTGAAGCGCAAGCTTGGCGACATGCTTCTCCGCCCAATGGCCTTTGCTGATATCGCTGAATGGCGTATTCAAACCATTTGCAGCCGCATATGCTGCTTGCGGGGCAGCCGCATATCCTCCGCCAAAAGCAAGCGATAAAGCAAGCGCGCCGATTACAGCTCTTTTCCCATTAATATGAATTGGCATATATGAATCCTCCTAAAGTTTTGCTACGGCCGGCATTTATTTGCGGTATGGATGCTCCAACTCAACGTGCCCCATAAGAGTCTCAAGCGCTTCACCGTCTACGAGAATATCAACGGCATTTACAAAATCGAATTGGAACAGCGTTTTGGTGAGCGATTCAATCGCTAGCATCTCGCCCGGTCCGCCCAATCTTGCTTCATCTGGCAACAAAATGTCGACGGTAACAAGGTCGTCCTCCAAGGTCACTTTATCGAAAGCGATCGCCTTCCATAAGGAAATCTCTTCTTTGCCGCCATCCTTCTGCAGCTCGGCCAAGGTTGATTTCACAAGCGCCAGCTCGTTATCGCCTTCGCTTAGTTCGATCTCAACTTCGCGAGCGGAAGTCTTCGTTAATTCCGAATCCGTCGAGAACACGGATATGGTACGCTTCACGGGAACCGACTGCTCCTGGGACGGCGGCGTTGTCGCGCCGGACACACCGTTGCTCACGGCCGGCTTATCCTGCGCCCCGCAACCGGCAAGCGTCAATGTGAATAGAAAGGCGGCTAGCAGCCCTCGTGCTTTGACATTCGTCATACGACTGAACACCTGCTTCCTATTTCAATTTGAAATATTCCTTAATGCCGGCAACAAGCTCTGCGGCAATACGGTTCTGAGCTGCATCATCAAAGAGTACTTTCGAGTCTGCCGCAAGCGATAAAAATCCGGCTTCGAGGAGTACGGCAGGCATTGTCGTTTCTTTGATAACCTTGAATGCTTCCTTCTTCACGCCGCGGTCTTTAAGCTGTGTTCCGGCCAACAGATGCTTATGAATCACTTCCGCCAAGCTCTTGCTATTCTCGCGATAATAATACGTTTCAGAGCCAGTTGCACTGCTGCCCTTCAAGCTGTTGGCATGAATGGAAATGAACATGTCGGCTTTCACGTTTTCGGCGAACGCGATTCGTTCCAGCAAAGTCGGATACGTATCACTCGTTCTCGTCATATGAACCTTGATCGACTTCTCGTTAGCCATGAGCGCTTGCATCTTGAGAGCGATGCTCAGATTAAATTCCTTCTCCCATCTCTTCAGGACGCTCTGTGCACCCGGATCGCTTCCGCCATGACCGGCGTCAAGAACGACGTCATAAACGTTATCCGTAACCGGAGGCTGAGGATCAACGGGAACCTCGGGTTCAACAGGCAATTCCGGTTCTGGGTCAGCCGGCGTCTCCGGCTCAGGCGGCACTTCGCCTGAAGGCATAAGATCAATCCGGTATTCCCCAACGCCTTCCGTCATGACGTAACCGGTATCCGCGTTCACATCCAGCACAACCCGAGCTACGGTCGGCGTATTAGAGAAGATCGAATAACGATAACTTGTAATTAGCGGGTTATCCGTTACTTCGGCTTTCACTTGGCCGCTTGCAAGCTCAGTCGCCAGATTGGAGGAGTAACTCGTATTCGGAAAGTCGAGCACGATCCGCTTCGGATTATCCAGCACTTGAACCTTGTTGGGCTTGGCTGCTCCTTCGTAATTAACGGAAATGCCGCCAATCCCATCGAAGGATACGCCTGTAATCCATCCCGTAGGTTGTTTCGGCGGTTGAACGATATGTACTTCCTTCGTGTCTGCCTTCCACTCGAATTCCAAGCCGAATTGCTCGCCTACGAATCGGAGCGGCACCAGCGTCGTTCCTTTGACGATGATCGGCTTCGTTTCCATTTGAACCACTTGATCGTTTACAAGTGCAGCATTGTTATTAATAGTAAGCTTAATAACATTGCTTCCGTCGTTGATCGTAACTGTCTTGGCCGTATTGTTCCACTCAACCTGGAAGCCAAGCCCTTCTGTAATAACGCGAATAGGCACGACGGTAGATTGGTTCACAATTTGCGGATTCGCGTCTGGCTGCAGCAGCTGACCGTTCAAGTAAAGTCTCGGAACGGCCTCGGCAGCTTGTCCAACGCTAGCGAACATCGTGAACAATACGGACATGAACAATAGAATGGTTACAAATTTCTTCATTTTCCACCTCGATGACTGAATTGCCCGCATCGAATGTGAACATTCGACTTTTACAGACGCAAATATAGACGCAGCTTGTCAGAAAAAGTTGCGATCAAAGGAAAAAAGAGGACAATCGCCGTTGCCGGTCGGATTGTCCTCTCCTTGGAGCGTTTCGTTAGCCCAGACGTGCGGCGTGTTTCTGCTCGTATGCCGTAATGAGAGCTTCATGCGAAAGCGTCAAGCCGATATCGTCGAGACCTTGCAGCAGGAACTGACGGCGGTGCTCGTCAAGCTCGAAAGCAATGCTAAGACCGAGCTCGTCAGTCAGCAATTTGTTCTCTAGATCAACAGTCAGCTTGTAGCCTTCGTGCTTCGCCGTACGCTGGAACAAGTCTTCCACTTGCTCTTCGCTTAGCTTGATCGGCAGAATGCCGTTCTTGAAGCAGTTGTTGTAGAAAATATCGGCATACGACGGCGCGATAATGACTTTGTAGCCATAATCGAGAATCGCCCAAGGTGCATGCTCACGGGAAGAGCCGCAACCGAAGTTCGCCCGGGAAACGAGCACGGATGCGCCTTCGTAGCGCGGTTTGTTCGGCTCGAAATCGGCGTTTACTTCGCCGTTCTCATGGAAGCGCCATTCGAAGAAAAGAAACTGTCCGAAGCCGCTGCGCTCGATGCGTTTCAAAAATTGTTTAGGAATAATAGCGTCGGTGTCGACATTGACCCGGTCGACCGGGGCGACGATGCCTGTAAGTTGTTTAAACGGTTCCATACCTGAAATACCCCTCTCTCACGTTCAATTAGTTCAACACTTCGGTTTTGATTTCCCAATCGCGTACGTCCGTGAAGCGTCCGTTAACGGCTGCAGCCACAGCCATTGCCGGCGATACAAGGTGCGTACGTCCTCCGCGGCCTTGACGACCTTCGAAGTTACGGTTGGAAGTCGATGCGCAGCGTTGTCCAGGTTTCAATACGTCCGGGTTCATGGCCAAACACATCGAGCATCCTGCATCGCGCCATTCGAAGCCTGCTTCCGTGAAGATTTTATCGAGGCCTTCCTGCTCAGCCTGAATCTTAACGCGGCCAGAGCCCGGTACGACGATTGCCGTTACTTTCTCGCTTACTTTGTAGCCGCGGGCGATCTCGGCTGCAGCGCGGAGGTCTTCGATACGTCCGTTCGTGCAGGAGCCGATGAACACGTAATCGATTTCGATTTCCGTCATTGGCGTGCCTGGTTTCAAATCCATATATTCAAGCGCGGCTTCCGCAGCTTTACGCTCGTTCTCTGTCGGAAGGTCGGCAGGGAACGGTACCGAAGACGTGATGCTCGTACCCATACCCGGGCTCGTTCCCCAAGTAACTTGCGGGATCAAAGCGTCAACGTCGAAGTGTACGATTGTGTCGTATTCAGCGCCTTCGTCCGTCGTCAATAGCTTCCAAGCCGCAACGGCTTCTTCAAAATCGGCCGGAGCGTACTCACGGCCGCGAAGGTAATTGAACGTCGTTTCGTCCGGTGCGATAAGACCGGCGCGGGCGCCAGCTTCGATCGACATGTTGCAGACCGTCATACGCTCTTCCATCGTCAGGCTAGTGATGGCTTCGCCTGTATACTCGATTACGTAGCCAGTTGCGAAGTCCGTGCCGTACTGCGCGATAACGCCGAGAATCAAGTCTTTCGCCGTTACGCCAGGCTTGCGCTTGCCGTTGAAGCGAACTTCCATCGTTTTTGCTTTCGATTGCTGCAGGCATTGCGTGGCAAGAACATGCTCAACCTCGCTCGTACCGATACCGAATGCCAGCGCGCCGAATGCGCCGTGCGTCGAGGTGTGGCTGTCGCCGCAAACGATTGTTTTGCCCGGATGCGTCAGGCCAAGCTCAGGTCCCATAACGTGAACGACGCCTTGGTCGATGCTGTCAAGGTCGAACAGCTTTACTCCGAAATCTTTGCAGTTTTGCGTCAGCGTATCGATTTGTTGCTTCGAGATCGGATCGCTAATATTAAAGCGGTCTTTGGTAGGTACGTTGTGATCCATCGTTGCGAACGTCAGGTCCGGACGGCGCACTTTGCGGCCCGATAGGCGAAGGCCTTCGAACGCTTGCGGCGATGTAACCTCGTGCACAAGTTGCAAGTCGATATAAATTACGCTTGGTTTGCCTGCTTCTTGATGAATGACGTGATTATCCCAGATCTTCTCAAACATTGTCTTTTTCGTCATTATGCTCACCCCATCATTTCGTTAAATCTTTCTGCTCCGTTAACTGAACCTATCATAGCATTTCTTTCTTCATTGAACCAAGATATAATATCTATAACGTCTATAGGTAATAACTATAATGGAAATGATCCGTACTTCTCGTATACAGAAATGAGGAAACGACAATGGAGCTTAGACAATTGCAGTACGTCATTCAAATTGCCAAGGAAAAAAACTTCTCCAGAGCGGCAGAGAAGCTCCATATCGCACAGCCTTCCCTAAGCCAACAGCTGTCCAAGCTGGAGCAGGAGATCGGCGTATTATTGTTCCGCCGGACGACTAATTCCGTTGAACTGACACAGGCTGGACAAGTGTTCGTTAATAAGTCCCAGACGATTCTGGATGCCGTCGAGCAGCTTAAGCAAGAGATGGACGATATGGCCCAGATGCGCCGCGGCCGCCTCGTCGTGGGTACCTTGCCGATAACCGGCTCCCACATCCTGCCGCTCGTCCTCCCCGTATTCGGCGCCCAATATCCGCAGATCGAAGTGGTGCTTGTCGAGGATACGACAACAAGGCTTGAACAATTGACGGCCAGCGGCGGCACCGACTTAAGCTTGCTTTCGCTGCCGCTGATCGACGCTTCCCTTTCCTGGGAACCTTTTTTGGAGGAAGAGATTTGTTTGGCCGTCCCGCCCCAGCACCGGCTTGCGAAACGGCAAGGCCCGATCGACATTCATGAACTGCAGGAAGAGCCTTTCATCGGTCTGAAGCGCGGACAAGGGTTCCGCCAAATAACGGTCGAACTGTGCGAGCAATCCGGCTTCACGCCTCAGTTCGTGTTCGAGAGCAGCAATATGGAGACGATCCAATCGCTCGTAGCGGGCGGCATGGGCATTGCCTTCGTCCCGCAGATGCTGACGCGGGCCAAAGGCTCTGATTTCGCGCCCGCCTATCTCTCGTTCACGACGAAGCCGACCCGTACGCTCGTTATCGCCAGCCGCAAAGGACGTTACTTGTCCAAAGCCGCCGATGCTTTCATTCGTACGTTGAACAAGACGTTAACCAACTATCGCTAAATAATCGGATCGGCATAGATGGAAGGTCTGCGATCTTCGAAGACGGGAATCTTATTTCTAACGGTGTCGACGAGCGACAAGTCAATGTCGGCAAAGAGAATCGTTTCTTCCTCGCCCGCTTCGGCGATCGTCTCGCCCCATGGATCAAGCACCATCGAATGGCCGAAAAAGCTCGTGTCGCCGCTTTTGCCCATGCGATTGCAGGCAATGACGAACATTTGATTCTCGATTGCGCGCGCGGTTAGCAGCGTGCGCCAATGATGCAATCGCGGATGCGGCCATTCCGCAGGTACGAATAGCAGCTTCGCGCCTTGCAGCGCAAGCTTCCGCGCCAGCTCAGGGAACCGAATATCGTAGCAAATCATCATGCCGGCCTGCTCGCCTTCAACGGTGAGCGTGCCGGGCTTGTCGCCGGCCATCAAATATTTTTCCTCGTCCATAAGACGGAATAGATGGATCTTGGAATAGTTCCCCGCGACATTACCGTCCCGATCGAAAGCGTAAATCGTGTTATAGACGCCTTCCGCTTTTCCTTCCGCAATCGAACCGCCAATAATATGAACATGATGCGCTTTGGCGAACGCCGATAACATGGCCTTCGTCCGTTCCCCTTCCCTATCCGCGATCGTCTTGATCTCCGTAAGCGCATAACCGGTATTCCACATTTCCGGGAACACGATGACGTCGGGTTTAACGTCCTGCGAAACCGCCTCCTCCAACATTTCTTTCAATTTGCCAAAGTTTGCTTCCGGGTTTCCCGCTTCTATGTTCATTTGCAGCAAGGCAAGCCGCAACTCCGTTTTCATTTTGTTTCCTCCATTACATCATCATTTTCCCTAATGATACCCTCTCATGGTTCTGTGTCAAGTTGGGAACGTTATGGGTACAGATCTAACTACTTCGCTGTTAAAAAAGGAGAATCGCCCATGTGGCTCAAACGAGCAACGATCATGCTTATCGCATGCTTCGCAATGATTTTGGCAGGCCAATCCGCATCCGCGCATGCCACCCCCACCGCTAAGAATAATGAAACCTTGTCCGAGATCGGTCAGAAGCCTGTCCAAGTGTTTGATGTTGCTGCAGGCAAAGTCGTCAAGACGATCGAAAACGATGCCGACTTTCAGAAAATGGCCGCGGATTGGGTTAGCTCGATCTCCGATCTAGCCCCTCAGCTGTCGGCAGATGAAAACTGCGGATACGTATACCGCGTCCCGCTTGCCAACCAAGTCACGATTAAGGTAAAAGAGATTTCGGTAACAACGGACGATATTTTCTTATTCTATTGTAAAGACAAGCCTCCGCTGCTTCTTGCGTTCGACGAGAACCGGAAGCCCTTTTTGTTTCTTGTCAAAGCCGATATTAAGCCTTTCATCCAAAAAGTCGGTATTCCCGCGCTCCCCTAGGGCTCAAGTCAAACCCAAGAACAGGCTCGAAGCAATCGCTTCGGCCTGTTTTTTGCTTCTCTTCAACGCTTATTCATGCTACATTATTTAAAATATAAAAAAAACTCCTATCGGAGTACTTCGAGGATGAGTGACCTACAAGTTTGCGTAGCAAACTCGCTTCGTAAGCAAAGAAGTTTTTATCGCCAATCTGAATGATCTCCTTTACGTTTTATCGCTGTAAAGTACTTAAACATTCTGATGTGGTAAGAAAGTCTAAAAATGCAAACGTTAAGTTAGGTGGAGTGAATCGAATGGAAACAGGAATCGGTCAACATCGTATTGAACCGGCGGAGCGCATGAAGGTGCTTCCGACGCAATTTTTCGCCAAGCTGGTGGGCAAAGCGAATGCGCAAGCCGCCAAAGGGCGTGACGTCATCAATTTGGGACAAGGCAATCCAGACCAGCCGACACCTGCCCATATCGTCGCCAAGCTGCAAGAATCGGCCGCGAACCCTCTTTATCATAAATATCCACCGTTCAGCGGCTACGCCTTCCTTAAGGAAGCAGTCGCCAAGCGGTACAAGGACGACTACGACGTCGATGTCGATCCAACGACGGAGGTTGCGATTTTATTCGGCGGCAAGACGGGATTGGTGGAGATTAGCCAATGTCTGCTTAATCCCGGCGATGTATGTCTCGTTCCCGATCCGGGTTACCCCGATTATTGGTCGGGCGTCGCTCTTGCGGGCGCAGAGATGTCGTTTATGCCGTTAACGGAGAATAACGCTTACTTGCCTGATTACAGTACTATCTCGCCGGAGACGGCTAACCGTGCCAAGCTTATGTTCCTGAACTACCCGAACAACCCTACAGGCGCTGTTGCCAATAGTGAGTTTTACGCGGAGACGGTCGAGTTTGCCGTTAAGAACGGAATTGTCGTTGCAAGCGACTTTGCATATGGCGCAATCGGATTCGACGGCAAGAAGCCGGTCAGCTTCCTGCAGACGCCAGGCGCCAAGGAAGTCGGCGTCGAGTTCTATACGCTTTCCAAGACGTACAATATGGCCGGTTGGCGCGTAGGCTTTGCCATCGGCAACGCCCAGATCGTATCCTTCATCAACTTGATTCAGGACCATTATTACTGCAGCTTGTTCGGCGGCATTCAAGAGGCGGCCGCGCTTGCGCTTACCGGTCCCCAGGATTGCGTTGTCGAACTGACCGCTATGTATGAGAGACGCCGTGACGCGCTGTTCTCCGCGCTGGAGCAGATCGGCTGGAAGGCCGCTCGTCCCGGCGGATCGTTCTTCTGCTGGCTGCCGGTCCCGGCGGGATATACTTCGCAGTCGTTCGCCGATCTGGTCCTGCAGGAAGCAGATGTCGTAGTCGCCCCGGGCATCGGTTTCGGCGAGCATGGCGAAGGCTTCGTACGGCTCGGTCTGCTTACAAGCGAAGAACGTCTGCAGGAAGCTATTTTCCGGATCGGCAAGCTTGGATTGTTCTAAGCTTCGGTTAAAGCCCGGCATGCCATTTGCCTTGCTTTACAGCGCGCAGCGAAACATGATATGCTAAGTTCAATTGAACACGAAACGTGATGACGGGACCAGTAAGCGAGATCAGGTCGTGAACAGAGAGTAAATTCCGCCGGGCTGCAAGAATTTACCTCGACCCCTTGCCGAACCTACCTCCGAGCGGCCGGCGTTTGCCGGACAGCGCCTACTGTTACAAGGCTTAAGCTGGATGTGCCGATGAAGACGGCCGTCAACAAAGGTGGTACCGCGGAAGCACAGACTTTCGTCCTTTATGGACGGAGGTCTTTTTTGTTTTTTTTATGAATTATAGCCGGGGAAGTGAATTATGATGTCCGAACGAATTGTCGTTAAGATCGGAAGCAGCTCGCTGACGTCCGAAGAAGGCGGCTTAAACAGCGAGCGTATCCATTATTTCGCCTCGGAGCTGGCTGCTCTATACGCTAGCGGACACAGCGTTATGCTTGTGACATCCGGAGCGGTTGCGGCCGGATTCCGCCAGATCGGTTATGCTTCGAGGCCAAAGGCGGTCCATGAGAAGCAAGCGGCTGCGGCTGTCGGTCAAGCGCTGCTTATGCAAGCCTATCAGGAAGCATTCAGCAAATACGGTATCGTAGCCGCACAAATTTTGCTTACGCGCGCGGATTTCTCCAATCGGCGCCGCATTCAGAACGCGCTTATGACGCTTGAGGAATTGCTGCATAAGCGAATTGTTCCGATCATCAATGAAAACGATACGGTTGCAACGGATGAACTCGTACCTAAGTTCGGCGACAATGATAACCTGTCGGCTCTCGTCGCCGCAATGGCCAAAGCATCCAAACTCGTCATCATAACGGATATGGACGGCTTATATACCGAGGATCCTCGTAAAAACCCGCAAGCGGTCAAGATCGAGCGCGTCGAGCAAATATCCGAGGATATATTGAAGCTTGCCGGCGGGGCCGGCTCATCGGTCGGCACGGGCGGCATGCGCTCGAAAATTGAAGCAGCCCGCATCGCCATGCGCGGCGGCGTTCCGGCTTTCATCGGAAAGGTGCAGCAGGAAGGCGATCTGTCGCTTGCCGTTGCAGGCAACGGACGCGGCACGTATTTCGATACGAAGCTGCATAGCTTGCCGATGAAGAAGCAATGGCTTGGCTTCCACTCGATGCCGCAAGGCCGGATAACGGTGGACGACGGCGCGGTTGAAGCCCTGCTCAAAGGCGGCAAAAGCCTCCTCCCCGCCGGCATAACGGCCATTGAAGGAGATTTCCATTCCGGAGATGTCGTAGAGGTTGCCACTCCGCAAGGCGAGACGATCGGTCGCGGCGTCATTAATTATGAAGCTTGGCAAGTTCAAGCGGTAGCCGGCCTAACGACCGAAGAGGTGAAGCGCCGGGTGGATGTCGGAAGAATCGAAGTCATTCATCGCGATGAATGGATTACGTTATAACCATTACTACTAATGAAGGAGGCAATCTGAATGATAAGCGAAGTGAGACAGAAAGCAACGCTTGCGCAGAAAGCGGCAAGCACGATGAACAACTTAACGACAGACCAGAAAAACGAAGCGCTTACGCGAATGGCTGATCGGCTACTGGCGGAGAGCGAGGCTATTATTGCGGCAAATGGACTTGATCTGCAGCGAGGGCGGGATCAAGGCACAAGCCCATCCCTGCTCGATCGTCTAGCTTTGAACAAGGCACGCGTCGAGGCAATTGCGGAAGGGTTGCGCCAGATCGTCTCCCTTCCCGATCCTGTTGGCGAATTGCTGGAACAATTCGATCGTCCGAACGGGCTGCGCGTCGAGAAGCGCAGAGTGCCGCTTGGCGTCATCGGCATGATCTATGAAGCACGACCTAATGTGACGGTAGACGCGACCGGCTTATGCCTCAAGACAGGCAACAGCGTTGTCCTGCGCGGCGGCTCCGCGGCAATCGAATCGAACCGCAAAATCGTAGAGGTGCTTCGCGGCGCCCTGACCGAGACGGCCATGCCTGCGGACGCAATCCAGCTTATCGAGGATTCCGATCGCGCTTCAGTGAACGAAATGCTGAAGCTTAACGGCCTGCTTGACGTCGTTATTCCGCGCGGCGGAGCTTCGCTCATCCGTAACGTCGTCGAGAATGCGACGGTGCCGGTAATCGAGACCGGAGCAGGCATTTGTCATACGTTTATTGACGATAGCGCAATCTATCAAATGGCTGCGGAAATCGCGTTCAACGCTAAAGTTCAGCGTCCATCGGTTTGCAACTCCATGGAGACGATGCTCGTGCACGAAGCTTTCGCGGAGCGCCATCTCGCGCAGCTAGCCGAACGCTTCGTCGAAGCGAAAGTTGAGCTGCGCGGCTGCGGCCGGGTCGCCGAGCTTCTAAGCGGCATTCACGTGAAACCTGCTACGAATGAGGATTTTGCCACGGAATACAATGATTACATTATGAATGTTCGTATTGTCGCCAATCTCGATGAAGCGCTTGCGCATATTCGTATGTTCGGCACGAAGCATTCCGAATGCATCGTTACGGAGAATATGGAGCATGCCGAGCGTTTCATACAAGAGGTCGACGCGGCAGCCGTATATCATAACGCCTCCACTCGCTTCACGGACGGCTTCGAATTCGGATTCGGAGCTGAGATCGGCATAAGTACGCAGAAGCTCCATGCACGCGGACCAATGGGTTTGCCTGCGCTTACATCGACCAAGTACCGCATTTACGGCAACGGACAAATTCGCGGTTAAAGATAATCAACTATTGGGGTTGGAGGAGAAAACATCATGACACAATTGACGCAAACCGGCATTGCATCGCTGCAGCTCTGCTTCTATGGCGCGGGCTCAATGGCCGAAGCGATCGCACGGGGACTTATTAACGAGAAGCTGCTTGCCGCAGGACAAATCTCGATGCTCAACCGTCAGAACCAAGAACGGTTGACGGAGCTTCATACGCAATACGGCGTACTAACGATCCTGCAAGGTTCATCCAACGATGCTTATATTCAGCAAGCCGATATTATTTTCCTTGCGATGAAGCCAAAGGACGCCGCGGAAGCCGTTAAAGCGATAAAACCGCTCGTATCGGCGAATCAGCTCGTTATTTCGGTTATTGCCGGACTGTCGATCGCTTCGATCGAACAGCTGCTTGGCGCCTCTGTACCCATTGTTCGCGCCATGCCGAATACGTCCAGCACGATCGGACTCGGCGCGACGGGCATCAGCTATTCCGATCGTGTAACGGCGCAACAAAGGCAGCTGACCGAAACGATCTTCCAGTCGGTCGGCATTACGGCAACGGTTGAAGAACCGCTTCAATCCGCCATTACCGGCGTATCCGGCAGCGGACCGGCTTACGTTTACTACTTCATGGAAGCGATGATGCAAGCGGCCGGCGAGCTCGGACTCGAGCCCGGCGCTGCCAAAGAGCTTGTCGTTCAAACGGTATTAGGCGCAGCGCAGATGGTTCGTGAAACCGGCGAAGAGCCTGCCGAGCTGCGGCGCAAAGTAACTTCTCCGAACGGAACGACGCAAGCGGCTATCGAGATGATGGCTGAATTCCGGCTAACCGAAACGATCATTAAGGGCATGCGCCGTTCAGCCGAACGCGCTGGCGAGCTAGGCGCTGCTATCGAGAGGAGCATTAACGAATGAGCGGAGTATGTATCGCGACGTACCGTTCCTATGACGACAAAGCCGACTTTAACAAGAAGGCGCTCTCGATAGCCGTTGGCTTAACGGTAGGCAGCTGGACGGAGCTTCCCGAAGCGAAGAAGGCCGAGATGGAGAAGCATCTCGGCAAAGTATTGTCCGTTGACGTGCACGAGCCTGCGAATGCCGCTCCGGGCGAGCGGTATGCCGATATTCGAATCGCTTATCCCGAAATTAACTTCAGCCGCGACATCCCCGCCCTGCTCGTCACCGTGTTCGGCAAGCTATCCATGGACGGGCGTATCAAGCTGCTGGACCTCGACGTATCGGACGATTTCGCTTCCGCCTTCCCTGGACCGAAGTTCGGCTTGAACGGCGTACGCGACCTGATTGGCGTGCATGACCGTCCGCTGCTGATGAGCATCTTCAAGTCCGTTGTCGGTCACGATCTCGCGAACCTGCAGGATCAATTCTACAAGCAGGCGCTTGGCGGCGTCGATCTCATTAAAGACGATGAAATTTTGTTCGAAAATCCGCTTACGCCGTTAGAGAAACGCGTTGAGGCATGCATGGAAGCCGCGCGCAAGGCGGAGCAGGAAACCGGACAGAAGCTGCTCTATGCGGTCAATCTGACCGGCCCGACATCGCAGCTTGCAGCTAATGCGCGCAAAGCGATAGATGCAGGAGCGAACGCCTTGTTGTTTAATGTGCTCTCCTATGGCTATGACGCTCTGCATGAGCTAAGCAGCGATCCGACGATTCATGTCCCGATCGCCTCGCATCCGGCGCTGGCCGGCGCACTGTATCCGTCGCCGCATTACGGCATTAGCGCTTCGCTGCTGCTCGGCAAGCTGATGCGCCTAGCCGGTGCCGATCTCGCCCTCTTCCCTTCCCCATATGGCTCCGTCGTCATGCCGAAGGAAGAGAATATGGCCGTTAAGGAAGCTCTGCTTCAGCCGCTGCATCGGCTGCGGACAAGCTTCCCCGTCCCTTCGGCCGGCATCCACCCTGGACTGGTACCGCTCATCCTGAAAGACTTCGGCACCGATGTCGTCGTGAACGCGGGAGGCGGCATACACGGCCATCCGATGGGCACGTCAGCGGGCGGACAAGCATTCCGCATGGCTATTGCAGCAACCATGCAAGGCGTGCCTCTTCGCGAAGCCGGGGAACAGCAGGGCAACGAGCCGCTGAAGGCCGCAATTGACGCTTGGGGGATCAAGGAATAATGACAGCGAAGAAACGCATCGTATTTTGCGATTTTGACGGAACGATTACCGTAAACGACAACATCATCGCCATCATTAACCACTTCAATCCGCCGGGCTGGAAGGAAATCGCGGAGAAGACGCTTGCGCAAGAGCTAACCATAATGGATGGCGTCGGTCAAATGTTCCGCCTCCTTCCCACCTCGCTTGAGCGCGAGGTCGTAGATTTCGGCATTACGAATGCGAAGATTCGCGACGGCTTTGCCGACTTTCTTGCCTTTTGCCGTGACGAGCAAATCGAATTCTACGTAACGAGCGGCGGCATCGATTTCTTCGTCTATCCGATTCTTGCGAGATTCGGCATTCCGGAGAACCATATCTACTGCAACGGCAGCGATTTCACTGGCGAGCGAATCGAAATTACGTGGCCGAATCCTTGCGATCGTATATGCGGCAATAACTGCGGCATGTGCAAGACGACGATTATGCGCCGATTCCCTGCCGACCAATATGAGCGAATTATAATTGGCGACAGCGTGACGGATTTCGAGGGCGCTAAGCTGGCCGACATCGTCTATTCCCGCTCCTACCTGACCACGAAGTGCAGGGAGCTTGGAATCGCACATACTGAATACGAGACTTTCAACGATATTATAAACAATATGAAGTCCGAGAGGAGTCACAAGCAGGATGAGCTTTGATCGAATTGCTTTAGAGGACAAGCAGAAGGCGTTCGCCGATCTGCGCGACGTGAAGGAGCTCTTCTCCTCGCGCGGCTGGTTCCCGGGCACAAGCGGGAATCTATCCGTTCGCGTCGGCGATTACAGCCCCGAACAATTCCAGTTTGCCATTACGGCTAGCGGCAAGGACAAGACCGTTCATACGCCGGAAGATTATTTATTCGTGGATCAGGACGGCAAACCTTGCGAGACGACGCGCCTGAAACCATCGGCCGAAACGTTAATCCATTGCGAGATTTACCGCTTGACTGGCGCAGGAGCTATTTTCCATATCCATTCCGTATACAACAGCATCGTGTCCGAATATTTCTGGGATCGAAAGTCTGTTCCCGTAGATGGCGTCGAGCTTATTAAAGGGCTAAACATATGGGAGGAAGAAGCCCATATCGATATTCCGATCGTCTCGAATTTCGCCCATATTCCATCGATTATTCCGGAAGTAACGGAGCGTATTGTCAGCCATATTCCAGGCATCCTGCTGCGCAAGCACGGTATATATGCTTGGGGCGCCAATGCGTTCGAAGCGAAACGCCACATCGAAGCATTCGAATTTTTATTCGAGTACGTCTATCGCTGGGAGCTTCTGAACAAAGGGAACCGATAATTCAGATGAGAAAAAACCAGTTAGCCTATCATGGGTTGACTGGTTTTTTTATATACGAGCTGTCGGAAGCAGCAATCCTGCCCGATGCGTATGAAAACATTGACTTTAACGCAACGTCAAGGTACATCATGTTAAATAGGTATAGGTATGGGAGGGATATATGTGAAAGTGCACGAAGCTGCCCGCAGCTTAGGCGTGACGCCTCGAACGTTGCGTTTTTATGAGGAAAAAGGACTCGTTCATCCCTATAAAGAGCCGTACAGCGGCTATCGCGCATATTCCGGCGACGACATGACGAAGCTTCGCTGGATCGTCTCGCTTAGAGAGCTGGGCATGCCGCTGTCCGTTATTAAGGAGGCGCTCCAGACCATTCATCAGCCAAGCGAGTTCATCCGCATTGTTGACCATGCAAGAGCACAGCTATACGAAGAATGGGTTGCTGTGACACAGTCGCTTCAAGCATTGGATCATACGATCCGTTCTTGGCAGCAGCTCGGCGAGACCCAACTTGCCGATGCCGAAGCGGCTGCTTCGCGAATGAAGCAAAACAGAAGGATACGCGACTCATGGTCCGATCAATGGAACTACAACGAGATGGCCGCCCGTTATGGCGTCGAAGCGCCTCTAGCCGCGCTGGAGGGTCTTATTACGTCCGATCAGTATGAGCACGCGTTAATAAGAACATTGGAATGGATAGACCCCAAGAAGGGCGAGAGAGGCCTTGAGCTTGGCGGGGGAAGCGGCAATCTATCGGCAATGCTTGATGGCGCGGGAGCCGACCTAACGATCGTCGAGCAATCTCCGGCGATGATCCAGTTGCTCCATGAACGGATGCCGGCATCGGTCGTCAAGCAAGGCAACATGCTCGCTTTGCCGCTCGTCGAATCCAATTTTGCATTTATCGGCTGCAGCTTTGCGTTCCGCCATTTAAGCTCGTCCCAACAACTGCTTGCGCTGGAGGAGATGGATCGCGTATTATTGCCGGGCGGCCGCATTATAATTACAGACATCATGCAATCCGCCTTATCGCAAAAACAGTCCGATACGCAAGAACAGCAGATGCACTTGCAGCTTCGACCCATCCAAGAATGGTTCGAAGCACGCGGCTACTCCGTTGTTGCCGAAGCCCTCGATCCAACAGCCGTATGGCTTATATACGCTTTGCGCGTTTCATAAAAAAACCGTCAGGAAACTTACTCCTGACGGTCCCCTTCGGCGCCTATGTTGGATTATTGCTTTAACTATAACCCTCTTGAAGGCTTCCATATTCTGTGTTGAATATTCGCAGTAACTCTCCCTCGAATAGCGTCATTTTAGCCGTATAGCAACGAAGTTACTGCAACTATCCAGTATAGCGTAAAGTCGGCTTTCCCAAAGCGCTTTATCCTGCAGAAATCCAACATAGCCCAGGCTTCTACGACAAGCGACCTCTTACCCTCGTCCTCCGCTTCGGAACTTCTGGGAGTGCGCGCGCGCTTCGTCCACATTCGTGACCCGATTGCGCCCCCATTCGAACAAGATCCGATCAATATATTTGAGACTTAGCTTGCCTGCGAACACGGCTTCCTTCAGAGCAAGCAGAATAAGCTCCTCCGAATACCGGTCTTGATCGAGCCATACGCTAATGGTCTCGCATTCGAATGGCGATAACAGCCGGCCGAACTCTTGCTCGAACACATGAAACAATTGTCCTGCGCTTGTTACCGGATCTGCCGTTGCTTTTATGAGCTGACGCTCGGCTTTCTTCGTTTCACGCTTATGCTCGGCTGTCCAATCGGCAGCCTTCAGCAGCCACCCGCTCCAATTGTAGCGCTCCGACTGCATGCCGGTGACGCTATCGATATATTCGTCGATGGCCAGGAACTGATCCTTTATGAGCCTGTTCAGCATTTGCCCGATCGCTCTCGAGGTCGTGCCCATGCGAAGCGCCAGCTCTTCAGGCGTCGGGAAATCATTCTGCTCTGCTTCCGTGAACTGGATAAGCTGCAGCAGAAGCATGGCTTCCGAATCCGATAAATCGAGTTGTCTGTAACTGCGCAGCAGCATGGCAGACAAATATACGCCGCCCTCTTGCAGCGCGGCAGCCATGCCATGCGAATAAGCTTTCCATATTTCGTTACTCACTTCCGGCCGCCTTCCTTCCTCTTATGACGAGTGTGCCGCCTTGACAAGCTCATACGTATCTCTTGCGATAAGCAGCTCTTCGTTAGTCGGCACGACCAGAACTTTCACGCGCGAGCTATCCTTCGATATTTCGCGCGCCTCCTTGCTCCGGATCGTGTTGCGCTCATCGTCCAGCTCGATACCGAGGAACGTAATGCCCTCGCATACGGCTTTGCGCACGGCGGCAGAGTTTTCGCCGACGCCAGCCGTGAAGACGAGCGTATCGATGCCGTTCATTGCCGCAGCGTAAGCTCCGATATATTTTTTCAACCGGTATACATACATATCGAACGCCAGCTTGGCATTCTTATCGCCGTCCTCCATCGCCTCGGTAATCTCGCGCATGTCGCTGCTGATCCCCGATATCGCAATCATCCCGCTATGCTTGTTCAGCATCGAATTGACTTCGTTCAGCGTCAGCTCTTCTTTGTTCATGACGAACGGTACGATGGCCGGATCGATATCGCCGCTGCGCGTTCCCATCATCAAGCCTTCAAGCGGCGTCATTCCCATGCTTGTATCGAAGGATTCCCCGTTCAATATGGCCGCGCAGCTTGCTCCGTTGCCGATATGGCAGGACACCATTTTCAAAGACTTAAGCGGCATGCCCAAGTAAGCGGCAGCTTGTCCGCTCACGTAAGAATGAGAGGTGCCGTGGAAGCCATAACGGCGGATCTTATGTCTCCGGTATAATACTTTAGGAATCGGATACAAGTATGAAGTGTTCGGCATCGTCTGATGGAAGGCCGTATCGAATACGACCGCCTGCGGCACATGCGGCAGGTTCGACTCGACGGCCGTAATGCCCATCATATGAGCCGGATTGTGAAGCGGAGCCAAATCGAACAGTCTGCGAATTTCAAGCTTGACATCCTGTGTGACGAGCACCGAGCTCTTGAACACTTCGCCGCCATGGACGATACGATGTCCTACCGCATCAATCTCGTTCATGCTGCCGATGACGCCATGCTCTTTATGCGTCAGCATGTCGATGACGCGCTTCACGGCCGTCACATGCTCCAGTATTTCGCTTACGTCGCGAACCTCGGGCTTGCCCGCCGGCTCATGCGTCACAATCGAGGAATCCATGCCGATCCGCTCGACTCTGCCGCTCGCCAACACCGACTCGTCTCTCATATCGTAAAGCTGGTATTTTAACGATGAGCTGCCCGCGTTAATGACAAGTACTTTCATTGGATTCGGTCTCCATCCTTATCGTATTTGAAAAAACCTACGCCCGACTTGGCGCCCAGATGTCCCGCTCGCACCATTTTCTTCAGCACGATGGATGGACGATACTTCAGCTCGCCGTACTCCCTGAACATCCGATCCAGAGCGGCTAGTACCGAGTCAAGTCCGAATCGGTCGGCCATCTCGAACGGCCCGTGTTGGAACGAGTAACCGATGCGCATGGCGTTGTCGATATCCTCGGCGGAAGCAACCCCTTCTTCAAGTACATGCAGCGCCTCGTTAATGAACAGGCAGATAAGCCTGGTGGTTACGAAGCCCGGCGACTCGAACACCATAATCCCTTTCTTATGAATAATCTCGTCGACGAAATGCTTCGCTCTCGAGAACGTATGCTCGGAAGTCTTCAATCCGCGTACGAGCTCGACGACGTCGATCTTCGATACGGGATATATAAAATGCATGCCGATCACGCGATCGGAATATTTCGTCACGCTGGCAAGCTCCGTCAAGCTTAGAGTAGACGTATTGCTCGCGAGTATGACGTCCGGACCGCATATCTGGTCGAGCTGCTCGAAAATCGTTTTTTTGCTTTCCAAATCCTCCGTAATCGTCTCGATGACAAGTTCGCATTCCGAGAGCTTGTCGTATTCCGTCGTCGTCTGGACGCGGTTCATAATAAGCTTGCGCTCCGCCTGCGTAAGCGCCCATTTCTCGATTTGCTTGTCGAGGCTTAATACGATCATTTCCATGCCATATGTCAACCGTTCCTGTGAACGCTCTACAACGATAACATCCAACCCCTTGGATGCAAGCATCTCCGTAATGCCTTGCCCCATCGTTCCTAGACCGACAACGCCAACTGTCTTAATCAACAACGCCATTTGCTCCTTTATGTCCGGTTTCGACCGATGCCTTATAACCGGATTGCACGTTTTGTATGTCTATGTAGTTCATTCTTATTATAACGAATTTCATCAAAAATAGAAGGCGGACTTGGGGCCCGCCTTCAAATTGTAAGATTTGTTTTCCTATCTTGCAACAGGATTCGTTAAGCTGCAACTAACAATTTACGGAATTCGTCGCCGCTGAGCATTTCCTCTTTCAACAACGTCTTCAGCGAGCTTGTAAATACGTCTCGTCTCTGCTCAAGCATCGTCTTCGTCTGAACCATGAGCTCATCCAGAATCGTACGGTTAATTCTTGCCCAAGCTTCCGGCGTCATCATCGAGGAATCGACGATGCCTTCCTCGGTCAGCCCCGATTCTACTAATGTCTTCACAATATTCATCGCTTGCTCGAAGTCGCCTCTTGAGCCGGTGCTGCGCCCGCCGTAGAACATTTCTTCGGCAGCGGCACCGCCAAGCGCGATCATGATTTGGCCGTTCAAAAACTGTGTCGTATACAAATACCGATCCTGCTGCGGATTATGCCTTACATAACCAAGCGCTTGTCCGCGCGGCGACAATGCGACCTGCGATACGCTGCCTGGGCGCATAAGCTCCGCCATAATCGCATGGCCAAGCTCATGAAGAGCAACCCGCTCTCGCTCTTCCTTCGTCGTCTCCCGATCCGTCTTCTCGCCCATCATGACTTTATCGATCGCCATCGACAGATGACGCTCCATGATCGTCGCGCTTGTTTCGCGCATCGCATAGATAGCCGCCTCGTTCATAACGGCCTCTAGTTGTGCTCCGGAGAAGCCGAACGACTCAGCCGCTACCTTCTCCAGATCAACCGACTCATCCATAGGCTTATTATCCGCGTGGATGTTAAGAATATGCAGTCTCCCCTTCTTATCTGGAAGGTCAACGCCGATATGTCGGTCGAAACGGCCCGGGCGCAGCAATGCCGCGTCCAGCATTTCTTTACGGTTCGTTGCCGCAATGAGCAAAATTCGCGGCGATTCATTCGGATGAATGCCATCCATTTCGGTCAGCAACTGGTTGAGCGTCTGATCATATTCGCGATGCTGGCCGCCGTCGCGTTTCCCGCCGATTACCTCGATCTCATCTATAAAAATAACAGCGCTTTTCTTGCCAGCTTTCTTCGCTTTCGTACGCGCTTCCGAGAACAAGTCACGAATACGCCCTGCGCCTACACCGACATACATCTCAACAAACTCACTGCCTGAAGCGGACAAATAGATCGAATCCGTATAGTGGGCCGCCGCTCTTGCGAGCAGCGTCTTACCTGTTCCCGGCGGTCCGGACAGAAGAATGCCTTTCATCGGACGTATGCCGAGCTTCGCGATTTGTTCTTCCTTCACGAGAAAATCGAGCGATTCGATCAGTTCCTGCTTCGCGCGTTCCTGACCGCCGATCTGCTCGAACAACAGCGGCGTCGACTTATTGCCGGCGCTGCGCTTCGTGCTGGAGGAGGCCGTAAGCTTCCCTTTGCCTCTGGCGATATAAACAAGCGCGAAGCCCAATATGCCGAGCATCAGGATTGGCACAACGTTGAGACCAATGTAAATAAAGAAGCCGATGAGCACAGGTACAATGCCTATTGCGATTTCCACGCCATAATTACTTAATTTACGCATTTTCCCACACTCCCATTTGTGCAGGCGTTCTGGGCAATACGATAAATTTAACGGCATCGCCAGATCTTAACGTAATATATACATTATTTTCATCCATTTCTGTCGTCGCTTGAATAGCTGGGTTTTCTTTTGCTGCAGCATCCAGCGCTAGCGGAATATCCGAGTATGACTTGTTCTCCATCGCTTCGGCGACTTCGAACAACGCTTGATACCAATAGTCGTCCAGCTCTTTGTTCGATTCGTTAAGAACATCAAGCTTTAGCTCGCGACTGCCGATAACGTCTTCACCATTAAGAATAATGGAATGATAGATTTCGCGTAAATTCGCATCTTGCGAAAGAGTCACGTCAATCGTCACTTGTTCCTTGCTCATGTTTGGCTTCGCCGAATTCACAATGCCAGGTACGTCCGCAATCGCTTCCTCAAGCGGTGCGGCAACTGCTACCTGATTATATATCGCCCACCCACCGAACAATACGGCTACGGATATAGCAGCAGTAATAATGACCGGTACGACATGTATTTTCTTCATCTGTATATCGCCTCCGATTCGTTGATAGATATATCGTATATCAAACCCGCTATACGAAATTATATCATATCGGCCTGCTATCCGGTCGGTGTAAAAACAGGAAACGGAGCCTAATTAGGCTCCGTCTTGGCTGGCAGCTTATATAAGTTCATCAATTCGCCGCTTGTAAATGAATAAAATTCGTAGTAGTAATGGTTATGATCAGTCTTGAGCGTATAGAAAATCTCCCATGCCGGCTTTCCGTCAAGCAGCCCCGGCTGAACCCGCAGCACGTCGGCTTCCGGCTTTGCAAGCTCGAACTTCGCCCTGATCCCCTTCTCCGCTTCGGCATCGGAAGCTTTCATTATGATAGGCTCGGCTGCCGGCATCTCTTCGTCCGTCGGCTTTTGCAGCCAAACATACATTTGCTCGCCGTCCGCATTTTTTCCAGATACGAACCAGCTTACTTGATCCCATACATGCTTGCTCACCTGATCGACTTCCGTCAATTGCGCCTCTTCGATCGCTTCCGCTTTCACAGCTCTTTCATCCGACCAACGCGGCGATTTTATATCTTTATAGTAGATCGCTATTGTCGTCACGATGAGAAGCAGTATGGAGACAACGGCGAATATCCATCGCTGCGTTGTCATGAGCGGCGGACGTTTCTTCGTATCCGCGCGCATTAGGCTTGCAATAGACGCTCGAAGCTCGCTTGCGCTTCAAAACGAATTTTTTCTTCATCCAGCATCGTGCACTCGCCATTATTCACGACTTGGCGTCCATCTATCCAAACATGCTGCACATCGCGTCCCGAGGCGGAGTAAACCAAATGCGATACGATGTCCGTCATAGGGTAAAAATGCGGCTGCTCCAAATTAATCGCAATGAAGTCGGCTTTCATGCCGACTTTAAGCAAGCCAATCTGGTCCTGCTGCCAGATGGAGCGTGCGCCGTATACCGTTCCCATACGGAGCGCTTCAATTGCCGGAATGGCCGTTGGATCGCCGGAGACGCCTTTATGCAAAAGCGCCGCAAGCCGGATTTCCTGAAACAGATCGAGATTGTTGTTGCTTGCTACGCTATCCGTGCCCAGCGATACGGTAACGCCTGCCTTAAGCAAATCGGTTACGCGCGCTACGCCGCTAGCCAGCTTCAAGTTGCTGACCGGATTATGCGATACCGCAACGCCGCGAGCGGCCAGAAGCGCGATCTCGGCATCGTTAAGGTGAACGGCATGGGCAACGAGCGACGGACGGGAGAAAAATCCGTGTTTATCCAAATGTTCGACCGGACGCAGTCCGTAGTCGCGAACGTTTTGCTCCACTTCGGCAACGGTTTCGGACATATGCGTATGAAGCGGCAAGTTATAGTCATGCGCCGCCTGGACGAAACGTTCAATATAATCGGGCGGACAAGTGTATGGCGCATGCGGCGAAATCATAGTCGTAATTCTGCCATCGGCTTTGCCATTCCAATCGCGGGCGAACGCAATCGCTTCGGCCAGCTTCGCGTCTTGTACTTCTTTATCGCAAAGTCCGATAACGCCGCGCGTCAAGCATCCGCGAATACCGGATTGCTCGACCATCATCGCTACCTGGTCCATGCGGTCATACATATCGACGAAGGCCGTCGTACCCGTCTTAAGCATCTCGACGATGGCAAGCGCACTGCCGGCCTTCGTGTCTTGATCGACATACTTCGCTTCCATCGGCCACATTTTCTCCTGCAGCCACACTTGCAAATTCAGGTCATCGGAATATCCCCGAAGCAGTGTCATTGCCGCGTGTCCATGCGTGTTAATTAAGCCGGGCATGAAAGCCAGCTTGCTGCCGTCAATCTTCCGCGCATCAGCCGCAACATCCGTAGGCATGACTGGCGCAGCTTCCCCCAAGTATGTAATACGGTCATTCGTAACGACCATATGGCCTTTAAACGAAATACGGCTCTCGTCCATCGAAACGAATAAGCCGTTCTCAATCCACAGTTGACTCATTTGCTGCATCTCCTTCTCCTGCTAGGTAATACGCTAAACTAAGCAAATCGCGCGTAAAATCGGCGTTATGAATCCGAATATGCTCGGGTACGCGCAGAATAGCGGGCGCGAAGTTCAGTATGCCCTCAATGCCCGCTTCCACGAATTGATTCGCTACGTTCTGCGCCTCGAAGGCCGGCACCGTAATGATGCCGATCCGAATATTTTGCTGAACGATAACACGCGGAAGCTCCTCCATCGGAAGAACTTGCAAATTATTGATGCTTATGCCGATTTTGCTCGGATGAGCGTCGAATACGGCCGTTATTTTCATATTGTCCTTAGAATACTTGTTATAGTTGCATAAAGCATGTCCCAAATTGCCTGCGCCAGCGAGAGCGACATTGATCGGCTGATCGACTTTCAGGATTTGCCTGATCTTCTCGATCAAATACAGAACGTCGTAGCCGATTCCTTTACGCCCGAATTCTCCGAAATAAGCTAGGTCTTTGCGAATCTGAGCCGGATTAAGGTCGAGCTTTACGCCCAATTCCTGCGATGAAACCGTCTGAACTTCACGATTGTGAAGCTCATTCAACACTTGAAGATAAATGGGCAGCCGTCTGACGACAGCTTCGGATATTTTCGTTTGCTTCATCATTTCTCCCCTCTGCGATCGCTGCCTTCTGCTCATTCGGTTCAATCGCTTCTCTACTTAGCCACTCTCGCATGCGTTGCACCATCTGATCGGTATGCATCGTCTCGATCTTCGGTCCAGGCAAAGAATACAGGAAATGCTTGCCATAGTATGCATCAATCACCCGCGTGTCGTAGATAATAACGATTCCTTTGTCCTGCGATGTTCGAACAAGTCGTCCGAACCCTTGCTTAAACCTGATGACCGCCTGCGGTATGGACAGCTTCATGAACGGATTCTGCTTCTGCCTTAGCAGCAGCTCGGACTTCGCCTCCGCGAGCGGATGATTGGGCGGCTGGAATGGCAGGCGGACAATCGCCAGACAGATGAGCGCTTCGCCGGGTATGTCTACCCCTTCCCAAAAGCTGCTTGTGCCAAGCAGCACCGATTCCGGCTGCTGCCGGAACCGTCTCGTCAGCTTCGTCCGATTGCCGCTATCGATCCCTTGGCCGAGTACTTGAATGCCGGATTCCGCCAATCTTTCCTTGAGCGGATCGTACACTTGTTTCAGCATCTTGTAAGAGGTGAACAAGACGAGCATTCTTCCCTTCGTTTCCCTTGCCGAAGCAGCCAAAGATTCTGTCAGCATGTCCAAATAGGCTTGATCGACATAGGAACCCTTCAATACGGGGAAGTTGCGCGGTATAACGACGAGCGCCTGCTCCCGATAGTTGAACGGCGATGGCAATTGCACCGTCTTAAGCCGGCCTTGATCCTCGTAACCGACAAGACCTAACTGTTCGGCCGCGTATTGGAATGATTTCTGTACGGACAAAGTTGCCGACGTCATGACAATACTCTCTTTGACATCGAAGAAATACTTCTGCAGCTGCTCGCTTACATCTACCGGCGCCGCATACAGATGAACCGAACGATAACGATAGGCGCTGCTCGCCTCGATCCAGAATACCGACGCGGCCTGCTCAAGCTTGATGAAGATGCGCAATTCATCCTTGACCCGAGTCAAATCCCTCAACGCCCCGTTAAGATCGGTAATAGCCGCTTGGATCGCCGAGTCATCGACACGCTCCTTGATGTCATTAACCATCTTATCAAGCGTTCGAATGATGCGGTTAAGCTCTGTATGAACATTTCCTTCCGTTGCAACGGCATCGTCCCAGCCGGTTGGCAGTTCGCTGCTCTTCAGGCGGCAAACCGCCTGCCCCGCTTCGCCCGAGGCGAGCTCGCTCGAAACCGAGGTGAAGCTATAGAACATTTCGAACAGCTTATCCCAGTATTCCTTAATATCATTAAATATCGGAATGACCGTATCGATCGTTTCAAGCCATGCCGATTGATGCGCATCGTCTTCATATTGAAGCTTCAGCCTTAGCGCAGGAATTAATCCTGACCGAGTATCTTTGTATAAGCGCTGAACGACTTGGTTGAACGAGAAGTAGCTGACCTGCATGCCAAGATGCTTGCCGGCGACTTCTTCGACATGATGCGCTTCATCTATAATAAGATGGCTGTAAGTCGGAAGCAACCGATGATCGGCTTGAATGTCGGTGAATAGCATGGAATGATTGGTTACGCAAACATCGGCGATATTCGACTCCTGCTTGGCCCGATGATAATAACAGCGTTTGAACCAAGGACATGCCCGGTTCAGGCATGAATCGGCATCGCTGGCCACCGTTGACCAGAAGTCAGCGCCTTTGTTGCCGAAATTCAATTCCTCTTGATCTCCGTTTTCCGTCTCGCCCAGCCAAACGACCATCTGAGCTGCCGTAATGACATCGTCAATCGGAGATACAAGATCCTTCGTATTCACTTTGCCTTCGAATTTGCGCAAGCATAAGTAATTGCCTCTTCCTTTAAAGATCGAAGCCTTGAACGGAAACGGCAGCACATCCTCGAGCAGCGGAATATCCCGTTGCCTCAATTGCTCCTGCAGATTTATCGTATGAGTGCTGACGACGATTTTCTTATTATTTCGAATGCCGTAATATAAGGCCGGAATCAAATAACCGAGCGACTTGCCCGTTCCTGTTCCCGCTTCGATAAGCAAATGCTGGTCGTTGTTTAATGCGTCGTATACTTCATTGAACATTGCCGTCTGGGCTTCACGTTCTTCGTAGTTTTCGAAGCGTCCTTCGAACCGTTGTTTCACTTCAGCCAAATATTGCTCGAACGTCATTTCGCTAAGCGGATCACTGTCGCTATCGGCTCGCGGAGGCTGTTCATCCGTCCATTCTTTGACTTTCAACGCGAATTGATTGAAGTAATCGTAATCCGCCGGCTCGAACACATTGCGCACTTCCATAAGCTGCAAAGTCTCGGACAAAAACCAACTTAAATCGCTTCCATCGTTAATGAGCGCAGATAGCCGCTGCAACGTAAGCAGCGGCAATTGGCGAAGCTTCTGTACGATTTCGATAAATAAGGTCGCTGTAGCAAGCGCATCGCTATCCGCGCGATGATGGTTATCGTGCGCGATGCCGAACATCTCGGTAACCGCGCCAAGCTGGTAAGTCGTAATGGATGGATATAATATTCGAAGTAATTCGATTGTATCAAGCCTGCGCCCGGCGAAACCATGATAGCCGCAACGATCAAGCGCTTGATTCAAAAAGCCTGCATCGAAGCCAACATTGTGAGCAACGAGAACGGCATCATCAAGCAATGGTATTAGCTGCACGAGTACCTCCTGCAGCTCCGGCGCATTTTCAACGACGGCATCGTCAATGCCGGTCAATTGCGTAATGAAGTCCGGTATCGGTACAGTAGGCCGTACGAAAGTGCTGAATGTTTGTAATACCTCAAGCTCTTCCGAAACAATGACCAGCCCGACTTGCAAAATATCGTCAGACTGGCTATGTCCGGTCGTCTCCAAATCCAGTACTGCAAATTTCATTCGTTCCCCGATCCTCTCACAAACAGCACAGCTCCGTGCTTCCAAAATATAACGATAATTGCAAAGGCGTTTGCTGACATGATTTCAAGTTGTTCAGCGGGTCGGTAAAGCTGGGATAAACGTGATGTGCCTTCATAAACAGCTTCTCCGCATGGGCAAGGTTCATATGAACCGCTTGAATGCACCCAAGCGCATTATAGCCTAAAGCAAGCCATTTAGGGAAGTCCGTCAGAGCAATCAATAGTTGAAAATGCCGCTGAGCTTCACTCCAGTTCTGCATATGCATGTGGGTCATCGCCAGAAACAGTCTAGCCAGATTGCATTCCGGCGACTGCCCGATTGCGATTTGGAACTGTGCGGCAGCTTCCGGGAACATAAATAATTTATAATAGCCTTGTCCCTTGGAAATAATGACCGCCGCTTCGTCGGGAATCTCAAGATCCGCCTTGTTGCATACCGATGTGGCTGAGATCTCCTGTTTGGCCTTCAATGGTTCGTTTGCAGCGGGCGGCATTGAATGCGACTCCGACGCACCAGTGCCGATTATGGGCTTGCTTATAAGCTCGCCATGATTGTCCTTGAAATCCGACAGCTTCTCCTCGAATTCCAGCCATTGCTCGATGAACGAATCGCTCACCTTCTTAAGCTCGTTCATTTGCTGTTCGTACTGCCGTTTTTGGGACTCGCTAGCGTCGGGGTATTGCTCGATCAGTTGGTCAAGCAGCTCATTCATTTCAGTGAACATATGTTGGAACATACCGCATCCCGCCTTCGCCAAAGAATTAAGGAGTGTTATGCTCATTTTTTGTTTTTACGGCGCTTTTCATTCAACATCCCAACCGTTACATAAGTAAGGAACAATCGCGCGCCTCACTGCAAATGTTACAAAATCGTAGAATGAAGCTCTTCCGTCAGCATCTTTAGGGGACGATTGTCGCTGTCCAGGATCGTTACGATCGGTTTATGCGCCTTCGCCTCTTCATTCGTCATCGTCGCATATGAAATAATAATGACCTGATCTCCAGGCTGAACCTGCCTAGCTGCCGCGCCATTCAAGCAAATAACGCCTGATCCGCGCTCGCCTACGATGACGTAGGTCTCGAAACGCGCACCGTTATTGTTGTTAACGATCTGCACCTTCTCATTTTCCCATATATCGGCCGCATCCATCAAATCCTCGTCAATGGTAATGCTACCTACATAATTCAGGTTCGCTTCCGTAACCGTGGCCCGGTGCAGCTTCGATTTCATCATCGTTCTGAACATAATCCTGTACCTCCGTTCTTTCCAATAAACAGTTGTCAATTAACCGGGTTGCTCCGAACTTAACGGCAAGGGCAAGCAGCAGAGGCTGCGAATCATCGGTTAACGGTTTAGTTTGCGACAGTGCATCCAGATTTGGATAATGAAGCAGCTCCACGTAGTCGATCACCGCGTCGCTTGCTTTGCTTATATGAAGCTTTACCTTTGCCTGCAGCCTTTCCGCGTTCATGCCAGGCTCCTGATACCAATCCGATGCATGCTTAAGGGCTTGTGACAGCACCACTGCTTGGCTGCGCTGCTCTGCGCTCAGGTAGACGTTGCGGGAGCTTAAGGCGAGTCCATCGGGTTCGCGTACAATCGGACAAGGTACAATCTCCACGGGTATATCCAGATCGCTTACCATCTGCTGAATAACGGCTACTTGCTGTGCATCCTTCATACCGAAGTAAGCACGATCCGGCGCGACAAGATGGAACAGCTTGCTAACGACAAGACCTACGCCGTCGAAGTGTCCAGGACGCGAAGCCCCGCATAGCCGATCCGTTATTTGGGCAACCATTAAGCTTGTAAGCGGCTTAGTCGGATACATCTCGGCCACCGATGGCAGGAATACGGCATCCACGCCATTCGATTCAGCAAGCGCCAGATCTCTTGCCTCATCCTTCGGGTAACGATCCAAATCTTCATTCGGACCGAACTGAAGCGGATTAACGAATATGCTTAGCACCGTTATTTCGTTTTGCTCTTTCGACTTCCGCATAAGACTTGCATGTCCTTCATGCAGATAACCCATTGTAGGCACAAAACCGATGCTCGCCCCAACCTTGCGATATGCAGCCATTTGCCGCTTCAGGTCTTCCTTCGTTCGGCATATAATCATAAGGTCTTCACCTCCGGAGCCGCCTTCTCATTCGCTTCATTCAATGGCTTCTCCTCTGTCGCTGCTGGCGAGCCGATACCTCCGTACAATGGCTGAACAGCTGACGTATGGCCTAGGAAAGCATGTTCCTCTGCAGGAAAAGCAGCACCCTTGACGTCCTGTACATAGGACTCAATCGCTTCTCTGATCGTCGTACCGATATCGGCATAGGTCTTGACGAATTTCTTCGGTGTGTATGGCGATGCGTACTGCAGTAAATCATGGTAGACAAGCACTTGTCCGTCGCAGCCGCGTCCTGCACCGATGCCGATCGTCGGGATTGCGAGCGCCTCGCTGATAGCCGCGGCGAGCGGCTCGGTAACGAGTTCCATCACGATGCTGAATGCGCCGGCTTGCTCAAGCGCCTTGGCGTCATTCATAAGACGTTCGGCTTCCCGGTCGAGCTTGCCCTGCACCTTGTAACCGCCAAGCTGATGCACGGATTGCGGCGTAAGTCCGATATGGCCCATCACCGGAATGCCCGCCTTCACCAAGGCTTCCACGTCTGCCGCAATTTCGTTGCCGCCTTCCAGCTTGAGCGCATGCGCTCCGCCTTCTTGCATAATGCGCGCCGCGTTGCGAAGCGTCGTCTCGCGCGAGGCGCCGTACGTCATGAACGGCATATCGGCAACGATAAACGTCTGACCCGCTCCGCGGGCTACCGCTTTTGTATGATAAACGATGTCGTCGATCGTTACCGGTATCGTCGTCTCGTAGCCGAGTACGACATTGCCGAGCGAATCGCCGACTAGGATTACGTCGATGCCTGCTTCCTCGGCGAGCTTAGCCGATGGATAATCGTAAGCGGTGAGCACGGAAATCGCATTGCGTTCCTGCTTCATTTTTTTCATTGATGTGATCGTCAGTCGTTTCCTCATCAGCCTCATCCTCCTCGAATGGCATAAGAACAGAACAAGCCTATTCTTATAGTGTAAACACAAAAAAACCTTTTAGCCGCTGCTAAAAAGGTCCCCAAACTGAAAAGGAAACGATTTCTTGTTGTGCTTCCTTCTGTCTCGGTCCTAGCGGCTCAGAGCAGAGTGCGCATTTCCAACCATTTGCTTTTGTAGCTTATCGTCGAACGATTCTCAGTGCAGTTTCCAATGAATACCGCCTGATACCGCTATTTTAACAGACTTCTCTCCATTCGTAAACGGATGCATGCAGCTTATGTCGGTTCGCCCATTTCAGCCGAGAAAACAGGAATAACGCTGCCGTCATCGAGCTGAATCTTGATTGCGCCAGTACTGTCAAGTCCAACCGGTATGCCAGTTATCGTCCCTTGAGGCGTCACCAGATTCGCCGGCTTGCCAAGCGAGATCGAAAGAGCTTCCCATAACGTAATGATCGGGCCAAACCCCTGCTCCTGATAAAGATCGTACAATTGCTCCCATTCTTGCATGAACTGGACGATAACGTCGGAACGGGACAACGGTTTCCCGGAAGCGATTCGAAGCGAGGTAGCCTTCTCCCGCAGACCGTCCTCATAGTCAGATTGTTCCAGGTTGACACTGATGCCAACGCCGGCAATAACATAACGAAGCCGCTCGTCCTCTGCAGCCGATTCCAGTAAAATACCGCTGATTTTCTTCCCTTCGATCAATAGATCATTCGGCCATTTGATGCCAATCGACAGCCCAGTCAGACGCGTTAAGCTTCTGCAAAGCGCAACGGCGGTCAGCAACGTCAACTGAGGGGCGAAATGAATCGGCACGGACGGGCGAAGCACCATGCTCATCCAAACGCCCTTGCCCTTCGGCGACACCCAGCCTCTCCCCATGCGTCCCCGGCCATTCGACTGCTGCTCCGCAATAATAAGCGTTCCTTCGGGAGCTCCGTTCTCCGCCGCGTCTCTTGCGACGATCTGAGTCGACTGAACGGTGTCATGTACATGAATGTGCTTTCCAAATCGACTTGTCTCCATACGGCTCTCCAGCCATGCACCTTCCAGCTTATCCGGTATGTTAAGCAGCCTGTAGCCTAATCGGCGAGAAGCCTCAAAGCTATACCCTTCGGCTTCCAGCTTCTGAATCTGCTTCCATATCGCCGTTCGGCTGACTTGCAGCTCTTGGCTCATTTTCTCGCCGGATACATACTGTCCGGGCTCTCGCAAAAACATTTGCAACAACTTGTCATTACTCATCGCTTTTGTCCTCTTTATCCCAAAGTTCGGCTTGCATTAGCAGCTTCTCCCGTTCGTTAACAAGCTTGCCGCCCGCAACGCTGACGAGCAGCCGATGAAGACATCGGCTCACCCATGGTCCCGCGGGCTTCCGAAGCCGCTGTGCCAGCACGCGTCCGTTCATATCCAATTGCTTAAGCGTAAGTATAGGAAATTCATTCAACTGAGCCTTAAGTATCTTGAGATCGATCGGGGTGACTGCAGAAGCATGTATGGCAGACTCGACAAGAAGCCAATCCTCCGCCAGCTGTTTGCCGTCTCGGATGACTGTCTCCGCCCACCAATCAGCCCCCTCATTGTTAGCCGCTGCGAGCGCTTCCTCATGCATGCGCATAATGCCTATGATTCTCAGTCTTCGGTTATTCGATAGCTTAAGCAATCGAAGTGACTCATCCGCGATTGCCGAAGGAATCGCACTATCCAGCAACGCCGCCGCCCACCGGCAATCCAAATCGGCAAGTTGTTCTACAAGCCCATAACGAGTAGAATCTACGCGCATATATTCGGTTAAGGGCAATGGTTCTTTCATCTTATGGAGCAAGCCGCTCGCATGGAGCCATACGAGCGCTCTGCGGGGATCGCTGCCGGCGAGAATCTTATCCAGCTCGGCTTGCACGCGTTCCATAGCGATATGCCGCATAAGTTCGCGATGTTTTCTGAGCGCCTTCCAGGTCGAGACGGCCGGCTGATAGCCATAGACGGCTATGAACCGAACAGCCCTCATCATCCGTAGCGCATCCTCTTGAAAGCGCGCATCGGCATCGCCCACGCATCTGATACATCGCCTTTCGATATCGCCAGCTCCGTTAAATGGATCGAATACGCTCCCATCGTTTCTAAGCGCCATCGCATTGATTGTGAAGTCGCGCCGCAGCAAATCGCCCTCAAGACTCGTTATGTAAGCAACGCCGGAAGGCTTGCGATAATCCTCGTAAGCGGACTCCTGCCGATAGGTCGTCACTTCATACGTTTCACCCTCATGTACGATCGTAATCGTGCCATGCCGAAGGCCAGTCGGGATGCATTTCGGGAATAGCGCCATCACCTGCTCAGGCCGCGCAGAGGTCGCAATGTCGACGTCCTTGACCGGGCGGCCGATCACCGTGTCTCTTACCGCGCCGCCGACGAATACCGCCTCATAGCCGCTTTCCTCCAGCCTGGAGACGATAGGTACGGCGGCTTCGAGCGGCTTCGGCAATGAAAGCTTCATACGTCCCAGCCTCCGATACTATTCTAACTGCTTTACGTTCATTCTCCGCATACGATCATCGGCATTTCTGCTTCAATGCCCAGTACGCGATAATAAATTTGCTCGTATTGAGCGGTAATTACATCGTTGCAGAACTCATGCGTTGCACGGAAAATACATGCCTTCCTGAACTGCTCATGCAGCTTCTCGTCCTTCAGCAGCCGCAAAGCGTTTTCCGCCATGCCGTCCACGTCGCCGATCGGGCTTAAGAATCCCGTCTCCCCATGCGTAATCAGCTCCGGAATGCCGCCTGCGTTCGAGCCAACCGTCGGCACGCCGCAAGCCATCGCTTCAAGCGCCACTAAACCGAAGCTCTCCTTCTCGGATGGCAGCAGCAGCACATCGGCGAGCGAGATAACCTGCGCGACATCCTCCTGTTTGCCAAGGAAGACGACACGATCCTCAAGCCCCATATTTTTGATTTTGCATTGGATTTTTGACAATTCGGGTCCTTCGCCTACAAGCATCAACTTGGCTGGGATCTGTTCCGACACCTTGGCGAATATATCGATCACGTCGCCAACCCGCTTAACCGGTCGGAAATTGGAAATATGCATCAGCACTTTCTCGTGCGGCTCGACAAAATCGGCGCGCAGCGCGACCGAATCGCGCGGATAGTATATCCGCTTATCAACGAAGTTGTACGTCAAATCGATCGGCGTCATAATATCGAGCAAATGTCTCGTCTCATTAATCAAGTCATTCGATACAGCCGTAACCGCATCGCTTTGGTGTATCGCCAGCCGGATCAAGTCTTTGAGCGACTCGTCCTGCGCAAGCACCGTTATATCGGTTCCATGAAGCGTCGTAACGGTCTTCAGGCCGTCGCCGATCATTTGTTTCGCCAAGTACGCGCATACCGCATGCGGCACCGCATAATGAACGTGCAGCAAGTCGAGCTGCTGCATCTTGGCCACTTGAGCCATCTTGCTTGCAAGCGACAAGTCATACGGCGGGAAACGGAATACATAATAATCGTTAACTTCTACCTCGTGGAAAAAGATGTTTTTGTGAAAATGTCCCAGTCGGAACGGTATGCTGTGCGTGATGAAATGAATCTCATGGCCGCGCTCGGCAAGCAGCTTGCCGAGCTCCGTTGCAACGACGCCTGACCCGCCTAGCGTCGGGTAGCAGGTAATGCCGATCTTCAGTTTTCTCGCCACTTTTGTCGCACCTCCTGTGCAAGTGTCTATCCGTTATTGTATTCTACAAGAGCTGTACGATTTGTCTATGACTTTAAAATAACGTTACGGCATGCGGGCGTTTGATCGCGAACCCTTCCGCGTACGCCCAGCCGCGCGCTTGTCCGAGCAAGGAATCCCTTGCTTCAACCCGTTCCACATACCTATTCGTCAGCGGCGTTGATACGCGATCTTCGCCAGCCGTAGCTTTCATGAATTGTGAACGATAGGCAAGCAGCGATTGACGTTTCAAATCATAATGCTCGCTGACGTCTACGACAAGCGATACTTGCTCCACATCGTTTATATAATAATAAATCAATTGTTCGACTTGAACCGGAGGAAGCCCCGGCATATAGCGGCGCAGCTTCGAGTTGAATACCGCTTCTTCAATCAAGCGGCTGCAATTGACATGATCCGGATGGCGGTCTACCCAATAAGGCGCAAAGACGATACGAGGACGGAAATACCGGATTTCCGCCACGATTCGTTCAATCTGCTCTTTCGTGCCCCCAAGACCCCGATCAGGCAAGCCCAAATTCGTTCGTGCGGATAGACCAAGCACCGTAGAAGCATTGGCAGCTTCTTGCTGCCTCAGCTCTACGGTGCCGTTAGAGGACATTTCCGCACGAGTCAAATCACATACGCCAACGCGCTGGCCGGCCAGCGCATGCTTCGCGATCGTGCCGCCCATTCCGATCTCCGCATCGTCCGCGTGAGCTCCGAATACGAGTATATCCAATGACTCCGAACGCGCTGTCCTCTCGATCATTGCGTTTCCTCCGGCTTGTATTTATGTACAAGCTCTCTCCATGCAAAGTCTCCGCGTTCCAATGCCTTCACAAGAAGCTCAGCCGTTGCGATATTCGTCGCAACCGGGATTCCCTGAACATCGCACAGACGAAGCAATGCGATGATATCCGGCTCGTGAGGCTGCGCCATTAACGGATCGCGTAAGAAAACGATCAAATCCATTTCATTATCCGCAACGAGAGCGCCAATCTGCTGGTCGCCGCCAAGCGGTCCAGACCTAAAGCGATGAATGTTAAGCTTTGTCTGCTCCATAATGCGAGTGCCGGTCGTGCCGGTCGAATATAATTGATGAGGGACAAATACATGCTCATACGCGATTACGAAATTAACCATTTCTTCTTTCTTGCGATCATGTGCGATAAATGCGATCTTTAACATGCCGTTCCCCTCTCCCGCTGCGCTATCTCATTAATCCATAATATGCTCGAAACCGTAGATCAAGCCGCTGTAAGTCATAACCTTCTTCACGGCGACATTGACGCCTGGCATATAGCCGGCGCGGTCGTAAGAATCGTGGCGAATCTTGAGCGTTTGTCCATGACCGCCGAAGATGACTTCCTGCTGCGCGAATACGCCGGGAAGCCTGACGCTATGTATGCGGAATCCGTTGTAATAGCCGCCGCGTGCTCCTTCAATCGTTTCCTCTTCCTTCGGATTGCCTTGGCGGAGCTCTTGTCTCGCTTGCGAGATCAGCTCGGCCGTCTTGATCGAAGTACCCGACGGCGCGTCCAGCTTCTGATCGCCGTGATATTCGATAATTTCGACATGAGGCATATATTTCGAAGCTTGTGCGGCGAACTTCATCATCAGTATAGCACCGATCGAGAAGTTAGGTGCAATCAAGCCTCCGATGCCCATCTCCTTGCAAAGCTCGTCCAACTCCACGATCTGCTCAGGCGTAAACCCCGTTGTGCCGATAATCGGACGAACTCCGCTCAGAATCGAGGTCTTCGTATTGCCGTAAGCCGCTTGCGGTACGGTGAAGTCGACGAGAACATCGGCTTGCGCGCTTGCCAGCGCCTCCTCTAATGTTGCGCTTACGGTAACCCCAGTCTCGCGTCTTCCTGCGAATATGCCCGCGTCTACAGGACCTGCCGAAGGAGCGACGGCCGCGACGAGCCGCAGCGTCTCATCCTCCAGCACCATTTTAACAACCTCGCGGCCCATTCGGCCGCTTGCGCCTACTACGGCAACGTTTATTTTTTCAGTCGACATCGCAATCACCTGTTCCTTTTTCGTTTCGTTCCGCCGTTCCCAAGCCGTTCCAATCGCCGCTTGCGGCTGACATCGGCGAACAGCGTCCGAGCGGACGAATGTTCCGGTTCTAGCCGCAGCGCCTCCCTTGCGCTCGCTACAGCTTCATCAAACCTGCCCAATGAAGAGTAAACGACACCTAATGTATAGAAGGCTTCAAAGCAGAGAGGATCCAGCCTTGTTGCTTCAATAAGCAGTACGATCGCCTCATTGGGTTTATTCGGATCGTTCAGTAGCAGCAGCTTTGCTTCGGTCAGCAGCAGCTTGGATTCAACCGTCTGCAAGTGGAATCTAAATTCGGCATTGTCCGGCTCAAGCGCAAGCGCGCTGTCCGCGTATTGCTTCGCCTTCGTCCATTTGCCGCTGCGCGAGCAAGAAATCGCGCATTTATGATGATAACTCGCATTGTGTGGCTCTACTTCTATCGCTCGCTCAAACCAATATATGGCTTGCTCGAAATCGCTGTTAAGGATGAATTCATAAGCTTTCTTGATGCAGCTCTCTCCGTCCATCCGCCCATCCTCCTTGTACACAGGTTGATGGTACAGCATATGTAAGGAGCTTGTTTACAGTTCGGTCGTTTTCTTCGTCCACCGATCGGCGTCGCGCGTTGCGAACTTATGCATCACCTTGTCGTGAGCTTCGGTCAAGTCGATGCCCAGCGAATTGGCGAAGCAAGAAAGCAGGAACAAGATGTCGCCAAGCTCCATTTCGACCGAATTATCGGCCTCGTCCGCCTTCTTCGGCTTCTCGCCGTAAAAGTGGTTGATTTCCCTTGCGAGCTCGCCCACTTCCTCGGACATTCTAGCCATAAGCGCGAGCGGACTGAAGTACCCTTCCTTGAACTGCGAAATATAAACGTCTACTTCGCCTTGTATATCCTTCAACGATTTGTCTGACATCGTCTCAAATTCCTTTCTATCTTAGCTGCTTGCATAAATGTCCTTATTCCATACACGTTTCTATGTTAACGTATGTCGTTCATGAAAATCAATGTTTTTTGATTATTGAAATAGAGGCATACTACAGCTACCATCATCCAATTCGCATGCCGTTAAGGAGACATTATATGAAACAAGTGCTGCAGCAATTGAAAATCATCCTGCCGATCATCATCGGCACAGCCATTTACGCATTCGGGTTGCATTATTTCGTCATTCCTAACCGGTTAATGGAGGGCGGCGTTACGGGCATTGCCGTCTTGTTAAACTACGCCGTCGGATGGCCTCTATCCATCACTACGCTTGCGATAAATATCCCTTTATTCGCGTTCGGATGGAAAATGCTCGGCCGGGCGCAGATGATCTATACTTTGCTAGGGACACTTTCCCTCTCCGGTTGCCTTGCCTTAATGGAACAATTCATTCATAACGGCTGGTTAACGCCGCTGCAGACTTCTCAAGACTTCATGCTGGCCGCGCTCTATGCGGGCGTAACGCTTGGCGCCGGCCTTGGAATCGTATTCCGCTTCGGAGGGACGACAGGCGGAGCAGACATCATTGCCCGCGTCATCACCCGCCGGAAAGGGATCAGCATGGGACAAATCATTTTGACGCTGGACGCGATTATCATCGGCATCTCCATCGTTTTTATTTCCGTTGAGAAAGTGCTTTATACGCTCGTCGTCGTGTTCATCGCTTCCCGCCTAATCGACTTCATCCAAGACGGGGCATACTCGGCGAAGGCGTTCTCGATTATATCCGACGAAGGCGCTGCAATTGCCCGGCAGATCACAAATGACCTCGATCGTGGCGTAACGCTGCTCCCGGCGAAGGGTGCTTACTCCGGACAACAAAAAGAGGTCGTCTATTGCGTCGTCCAAAGGCAGGAAACCCGCCGTTTGAAACAAATCGTACGCAATATCGACCCACGTGCTTTTATCGTTATTAATGACGTTCATGACGTGCTTGGCGAAGGATTCAAGGAAGAATGAATCGTTTAATGCAAAGGCTTAGTCCCGTATGGTGAACGCTGATACTTTCGCCATCCTGTATACGTTAGAACGGCACAGATGATCGTTCCAAGAAACAGCGCCCAGCTGATCGGATTCGTTGTTGCCGTCGGAGCAACGACCGGCATATCCGCCGTCTCGCGTCCTTCATCGAACAATTGCACAAGCTTCGATCGCAGCGCTTCCAGCGACCTGTCAACCCGCTCTCCGTTTGCCCCCGCATACGTAATGCCGTCCAACAGCAGCCCTGTATATTTGGCCCGAATGAGAGCTTCATCAACTGCGGAATTGCCGTATTGCATGGACGCGGCAACTTCAATACGATTCAGATGCTCGTTCAAGCTATCCATGGCTGCGCTCGCCGCAAGCGCCCCGTCCTCCGTCGTCCGCTTCCACGATTGCTGCACCCTCGTCCAATCATGAAGCAATACGCTCTCATATTGAAGCCATAACGCATGCTCAGGCCGCACCAAAGCATCGGTAGACAGCTTAATGCGCGAGGAGGCCATTAGCCAACCCGAACCCGCCTCACCGTTAACGAGCGCCCTCTCAATATGAGCGACGGACTCGTTTATCGCTGCCCAGCCAGCAGGCGTGCCTGCTCCAGTCGCTGGAGCTTTCTTTGCTATATTATTGAACTGCTGCAGCCTTAGAAACCCGGCTTGGCGGTTATTCGTATAAGCTGCTTCATACAATAATGCGGCTGCCTCGTCCAGGCTGGCGAGCATTCCCGCCTTCGAGCCCGTTATCGTCGAATAGCCGCTAGGACCAAATATGGCATTGCCCCATACCGCGCCGGCCGAACCGATCGTCATGACGATACATAAGACGAATGGAATTACAATCCGTATCTTCATGGACATCCCCCCATAGCTTCATTCTATGAGGAGGAGACAAGCGTTAGACCTTCTTTCTGAACCGCCAGACAAGCAGTGCTGCAACGAAGCTGAAGATCGACAACCCGTAAGTAAAGGCGCGCACGGCAGGAATGTCGTCTTCCAGCTCATCGGCCAGCCATGGGAAGACACTATACGAATAATCAATCGTATCGTTAAGCAGCAGCCATCCTGCACCGATAAGCAAAGCGATAAGACCGGCTTTCATATATCGGAAATACAGCAAAGCCTCAACCGCCATCCCAAGATGCGAAGCTATGAGCATATAATGCGTCCATTCAAGCTGATCCCCTTGCCAAGCGCCAGCGACGATCATCGCCACCGCCCAAATGCCATACTTCACGGAGCATACGACGGCAAGCGCTTCTATCATAACTCGTCCACCTGCAACTAGCCGCGATGCGCTCTTCGGCGGGAAGAGTAAATAGAGCAGCGCCAATGTGAAGAACAAGCTGGCCGTTGGACTGTCGGGTACGAACACCAATAACCAGAAGTCGAAGTTTTCGGAAGTGTAGATGAGCTGGCTTTCATACCAGATGTAGCCGTATATCGTTCCGAGCAGGTTGACCCAGAAGAGCAGCCACAGAAAAGGACGATACAGCAAGTTCGAGCTATTCCATACCGATGGATTACCCATGTTCAAATGCTCCTTATTGAAAAATAAATAAGCCCAAGAGCCATTCGTTTCTAGAAAAAAACCTGATCGTTTAACACGATCAGGTTCATTCACTTGCATATACTATTCGGCTGGCGTCTTCTGTTTGGACAACCATGTTGCCAGTTGATCGATTTCTTCCGCCGACAACGATTCTTTGAAAGGCGGCATACCAGTGCCCTTGCCGTTCGTTATAATCTCGGCAAGCTCTTCTTTCGTGTGCTCATCGCCAACGCGAACCAGGCTAGGCGCATTGCCTTGGCCTTTCAGGTCGGCGGCATGACAGCCGATACATTGAGCTTGCTTCGCGATATCCATAGCCGGATCGTTCGCGTCGATGAGGGAAACCTCTTCGGCAGGTTTGGTGTAATTCGGTCTTTCCTCGCCCTTCTCGGCGGCCTCGCGAGCTTTCTCCTCGCGCTCGTGATGCTCCGGAACTTGTCCGTTGATCTCGAGCTGGTGCTGATAGTGATCCCACGATACGACCGTCAAGTAAATACATGCGATCAACGTAAGACCCATAAGCGACGATGCGATCGGACGGCGATAGAAGCGGCGTTCCTTGCCCGTGTCGAGGAAAGGGGCAAGCAGCAATGCGCCGAACATGACGCCCGGTATACCGATCGTACCAAGAACGATATAGTCCTGCGATACATAAGGGTATTTAAGGAATTGATACAGGAACAGGAAGTACCAGTCCGGCATCGGAATAAAGGCCGCGTTCGTCGGGTCCGCAGGGTAACCCAGCGGAGCCGGCTCAGCAATTGTCCATACTAGAAATCCGACCAAAACAACGCAGCCGACCATCCATTCTTTAAGCAGGAAGTTCGGAATAAACGCTTCCGACTTTCCCGGGAAAGAAGTATAGTCCGGCGGTATGTTCGGATGGTTGCTCTTCTTAACACGAGAATCGCCTACGTAGACGACTTTCTCGTTCGATTTATGACCATGCGCCATAATAGAATCCTCCCTTCGCTTAAAGTGGTCCAGAAATACCTTGCTTCCGTATCATCAAGAAGTGGGCTGCAAGCATGGCGATCAATGCGCCAGGCAGGAAGAACACGTGGATAGCGAAGAAGCGTGTCAACGTCTGAGCGCCTACGATGTCGCCGCCGTATAGGAACGATGCGATATACGGCCCGATATACGGAACGGATTCAGCGATCTGAACACCAACTTTAGTTGCGAAGTAAGCTTTGTTATCCCAAGGCAACAGGTAGCCCGTGAAGCCCAAACCCAACATAATGAAGAAAATTAGCATTCCGACTACCCAGTTCATTTCGCGCGGCGCTTTGTAAGAACCGGTAAAGAATACACGCAGGGTATGTAGGAACATCATGACGATAACTAAGCTTGCGCCGAAGTGATGCATGCCTCGGACGATTTGTCCGAATGCAACCTTATGCTGCAAGTAGTCAACGCTGGCATAAGCATTGATAATGTCCGGAACATAATACATCGTAAGGAACATGCCGGACAAAATTTGAATTACAGTGATGAAGAACGTCAAACCGCCAAAGCAGTATACGAAAGCGGAGAAATGATGAGCCGGGTTAACGTGCTCGGGCACCTCGTGGTCCGCAACGTCTCTCCAAAGCGGCGTAATATCTAGACGTTCGTCGATCCAGTTGTACACACTTTTAAACATCTAACATACGCCCTCCTTAACTCATCCGCGAGTTCGGCTTAACCGGACCGAGATAAACAAATCCGTCCTCAAGCTTCACTTCGTATTCATCCAACGGGTTCGGTGCTACGGTAATGTTCTTACCGTCCTTCGTGTAACGCGCGTCATGACAAGGACAATCATATTCGTTTAGACCTTTCGTATTCCAGCCGATCGTGCAGCCCAAATGCTTGCACACTGGCGAAAGCGCAAATATCGTACCGTTGTCATCCTTGGAGATCCAAGCCGCTAGCTCCGGATCGCTCACGTACCATCCATCGACTTGATGGATTTTGAATTTGAATTCTTGCGGTTCATTTGTAATTTTGCTTTCTTCAACAACTTTGACATAAGTGCCTTCGCCCTTCTTCACAAGGAGCGGGTCCACTGCAAAACGGACCATTGGCAATACCGCGCCGCCCATCATAAATGCAGTCGTGCCGCCGAGCGTATATGACAAAAATTGACGCCGGGACATTTCTTTGCGCTGAACCGGTCGATGCGCGGTCTCGTGTTGTTCGTGGTTACTCATCTTCTGTTCTAACCCCCTTTGCCAACCATATCTCGCGTCTTGCCGCACGGCAAAACACATGACGAACTAGGACATAACTTATAATAGCCTAGGTGCTTGGGAGCGTCAAGAATATGGCTTGATATTTGAGCGTCTAACAAAATGCCGTTCATTAATTTGTTATCATTTTGTCACATTTGACCTTGTCTGCCATAAGTTTTCCCCAAAACCCGATTCTATTATACAAAATGCCAATGGCAGCATGATTCCGACTAAGATTGCCATAATAACCGAATTTCATGAGAAACGAACGCCTGCTCAGGGATATTCCCTTTCTCGTCCGGGCGAATCCATAAATCCGCTGCCTCGCAGCCCAGATCAAGCGAAGGATTGGCCGACACAAGTACGACATATTTGAAACCGGAGCGCTTAAGAGCAACGCACATGGCGTTCAAACTTTCCGAGAATGATCCGGACGAGGTCACATAATGGCATGCCGGATAAGTTACCACTCGCCCCTTGAACGGTATTTCGACCAGATCCATTATATCGCGTAGACGCTCCAGCCATTCTGTCGCTTCGTAAGGCTGCTCCGACCCATCCATGCCCGTTACGGGCAGAAGGCATGTGTCCAGGTATGGTCGCAGCTCGTCCCATTGTTCCTTCTCGATTTCGCTAAACTTCATGTCATTCCGCTCCTAACCTCGTTTGAATCCCAAACGTAATCGTATGTATAACGCTTGCTCTATGTTAACCCCAAATGCGCCTATTGCAAAGCGTGTCCGTCAAAAAAAGCTTCCGTTCCGCATACAGCCGGGCATCATGCCCCGTTACGCGTACTAGGAAGCTTCTTATTAATGCGTTTCCAACGACTGCAGAGTCGAGCGACAGTCGCGATTATCGTTTTAATGCATTCAATTGTTTCGCAAGACGGTAAAACGTATCCTCGTCGCCAGCTGCCAGCGCCTTATCGATAGCCTCGTGAATTTGCTTCGTTTGAAACTTCAGTACAGCATCGTCCAACACTAGTTCCGCCGCAAGGCCGAGCATTGCTTCATACGCTACCTTCATTTTGTCCATAGGATACACCTCCAAACCGGCGTTAAGAGATCCTATATTCTATACCTTTCGTCACATAGCTCTCCATCGTCCTTCTCATGCGCTGCAAATCGTCATCTGTTAGTTCCCTTACGACTTTGGCGGGTGATCCGAGTGATAGCGTATAGGATGGTATTTTTTTGTTCTCCGTAACAATCGAACCGGCTCCTACTAAAGCATATTCACCGATGTCTGCGCCGTTAAGTACGATTGCCCCCATTCCAATTAAAGTGCCTTTGCCTATCGTGCAGCCGTGTATGATCGCCCCGTGTCCGACGGACACTTCGTCGTCCAAAACAAGCGGCTGATCCGTATTCACATGACCGATAACGCTGTCCTGGATATTGCAGCTGCTTCCGATTCGGATCGGAGCCAGGTCGCCTCGCAATACGGCGTTGAACCAAACGGTGCTTTGATGGCCTAAGCTCACATCGCCTATTATTTTGGCGCCTTCCGCGATATAGACTTGCTCCTTTACCGACGGCATAATCCCTTTGTAAGGCAACAACATCCTGTTTCATCTCCCATACATTCAAGTAGAGAGATCCTACCAATTCGTTATTTGAAAGTCAAATCGACGAGAAGGCGTTCAAACGACCGGTTCGGCGAGCGATATGCCCGATACGATAGCTCTGCCGGCCTTCGTCATGCGCACAACCGTTCCATGCTCAGGATGCTCGCCCAGCCGCAGCAGCCCAAGATGCACCATCATCATTATAATCCGCTGCTCCAATATCGTATCCGCCCCGTCGTAATAGTACGGCTTGATATACGGAATAAGCACCTGACGGAGCGATTGCACCGTTACCCATTCCTCGGACAAGGCATGGATCCAATGCACCAGGGACAGCAGATTCGGAATGGGACTCTTGTACAGCTTCAGCCAGTAGCGATACATATCCTCCGCTTCGCCTTGAGGAGGCTTTGCCGCGATCCGCTCTTGACCGGAAGTCGTTACCGCCAGCACGGCCTGCTGTTCGCTTATGTACTTAGCGTGATGGCAGAAGTCGTACAAATACGACATGCGGTTCGGGTAATGGTTGAAATGCTTGCCGTAGCCGAATCGCCATTCCCCTTTGCCCGGAAGCTCCTCCCTGATGCCGAAACGTTCAAGCAGCTGGATAGAGAACCGCTTGTACATCGAGCCGTCCGACGTCAATTGAATTTCGTTGTGATACGCATAATGGAGAAACTGCCGGATATCATCCTGCATCAGCATTTGTTCGTCACGGTATACGGGAGGCTCCTCCGTGTACTTCAGCTCGGCGGCGAATTTCCGTCTTAACGTCTCGCGGAATCGCGACTTCAGATCGTTAGGTACCTGAAACAAATAACGATTCGGTCCGCTGAAGCCGTTGAATAGCCAGCCTTGATGCTTGAATTTCGCGATTATGTCGCGAGGGCTAAGCTGCTTAGGCTCCGGTTCGGCCTTCTTCTTGGAACGCTTCGCTTTTGGCGGCGGAGCAGACTCCTCGCGAATGTCTTCGTCGCCAAATCTCGCATGCTGCACGCGGGCTATAAGATCCTCGAGACTGTAGGAGCTTCGCGCTTCGAATAGCAGGGAGTTGAGGAATCGCAAATCCTCCATCTTCATCGTGCCGATCTGCGCTTCAAATACATCGTTTCGACTTACCGTAGAGAGAATGGATTGAATCAACTCGTTTTTGGAGTGTCCGTTGCACTCGCAGCGGTATACGTCTGCAATTCTGCTGAGCTGCTGTATATCAGCGTATCCTAGCATATCCGATAAATTCATCGCTCTCTCCTTTCTGCCTGACGCGGACAACTTGCCTGTCTGAGCCGCGCCTCTTACGTAAGCTTACTGAGTGTGAATTAGCGTCATTTATAACCATTATGGGTTAATCTGCTTCATTTAAAACGTGATGACGGCGTTGTCCGAACAAAAAAAAGAAGCCTCCTCATCGATAGAGATGAAGCGACTTCCTTCTATTCCAGGTCCGGCCCAAGATGTCTCGTGCAATTATGAAGCAGCGGAGTCCAATTGCCGTCCTTATATTCGAGTATGGAATATGATAGATTGCCCAGCCGCTCGTCGCCAAGTCCGGAACATAGCTCCTGAAGCAGCAAGGCAAGGAAACTGCCATGGGAGACGATCAGCACATTGCGATTCCCGTATTGAATACTTAGCTCCTTCAAAGCGCTAAGACCTCTCTCCATCATTTGGGCATCCGTCTCTATGCCGATTGCAGCAGTGTCCCAATCATCGCCCCAACGCGTTACCCGCTCTTCCTTCGTCAACCCTTCGGCTTCACCGAAGCAGCGCTCGCGCAGCCTGCCGTCTCCCGCAGCCAAAGGAATTTCAAGCCTATCGGCAATGATCTTCGCAGTCGTATACGCCCGCTGCAGATCGCTCGACACGACAAGATCCCACATTTTCGTTTCGCCGCGGAGACGCTCCGCCAGAGCATCTGCTTGCTTGATGCCATTCCCGTTCAATGGCGTATCGGTCTGGCCTTGTATTCTGCCAAGCGCGTTCCAATCGGTCTGACCATGCCGTACAAACCCAATAAGCAAGGGATGTTACCTCCCTATCCGCATTTTTCTATTCCCGCGAAGTACTCCGGTAGGAGTTTTTCTCAATTTCTCGTCCGTGACAGCCAGTTCAAAATAAGGAGCGTCATAATGATGCCAAGCAAGGACAACGCGACGTAATATTGCGGAAATGATGGAACGATCTGAAGCACGAACGGATCGCTAATGCTAGCCACGGGCACTTCTGCATAGAAGCCCGCATTAATCTTCATCGTATCGCCGGATGCGTTAGCCGTCTCGATCTGACCCGACAACTCCGCAATCTGGGCTTGCTGCGTCCCTCCGTCTTGATCGAATACAAAAACGAAAAAGGCGCTAGCGAACATGGCCAAGCATGCAGCGACGACAATAGCGATATTGCGGCGGAATGACCGCGTGAAATGATAACTCTTGTGGGCTACAGGCATCAGCCAGGATTGCTCCGCGTAGATGCGCTCCATTACGCCCCGATTTACATGCTCGGACGGTCCAATGAAGTCTTCCTCTTCCGATAATATGCGAATCAGCTCTTCGCTCTCTTCCCAGAGACGGAACTGCTCCGCACATGATTCGCATTCCATCAGATGACGGTTTAATGCTCCGCGCTCAGCATCGTCTTCGGATAACTCCCAATATTGTCCGAAAATAGTTTGGGCATCGATGCACTTCATCTTGTATTCATCCCTTCGAATTCCTCTAAAATCGGCGACTGCCCGAAATAAGGCTCGAGCTGCGTCTTCACGCTGGACCTCGCGCGAAACAGCAGCGATTTCACGGAACTGACCGTTTGACCGAGAATACTCGCGATTTCCTGATAATCGAGCTGCTCGTATTCACGAAGAATAAGCGCAGAGCGCTGCTTCTCCGGCAAATTATTGATCGCCTCGCGCACCATCGCCATCCGCTCATTGCGGAGTACATGCTGCTCCGGCGCGGCATCCAGCGCCGCAATCGGCTCAAAGCCCGACTCGTCGAGCGAGACGCTCGCCGCCTTCTGCTTGCGAAGCTCGCTAAGAACCGTATTGCGTGCGATTGTATATAGCCATGTCGAAAAAGAAGCATCCATTTCCCGAAAGGAATGAAGGCTGCGGTACGCTTTGTAAAAGGATTCGGAACATAAGTCCTCTGCCATCAGCTCGAGCTTGGCGCTCTTCAGCATATGGTAGATGAACGCTAGTATTTTACGTTGATAACGCCGCATTAGCTCGGAGTAGAGCTCGACGTTGCCATCCTTGATCTCGCGTATTAATTGGGAATCAGTCATGACAGGCGAACCTCCTCCACCTGCGGATTATTCCCGGACGATACATAGGTATTGTACCTGCCGGACAATGAAAAGTTGCGGTGTTATCACAAAAAATTCTATGTAATACGAGTATTAGTACAATTCGAGTTCCAAAGCTAAAATCCTGCTTCTTTCGACAAAAGGATAAAATTCCATAAATTATCATTGGCTGCATAAAACAGGGCAAAAAAAATAACCACCTTATAAAAGGTGGTCCGCACATCGTGCGAATGATTTGGATAGGAGTGGAGAGAAACCATACTGTACTTTTATTATATGTATACGCTTCCAGTTTGTCAATAAGCGCTTTCATTTTTATTGAATATTTTTTGTAAGCGTTTTTGCTGAGAAAAAACGTGCACCTTAGAGGTGCACGTCATAACCGCTCGCGGTGAGCTGCTCAATCGCTTGATCCAAATTTTCCTGATCGCGGAACGACAGCCGAAGAATACCCGGCACGTCTTCCCTGCTCTCGATAATATGCATATTGCTTAGATTAATTCGCTTATTGCCAAGCTCGCTGGCGATCTTGCCGATAATGCCCGGCGTATCCGGAACGTCTACGTAACAATCGAATGTCGAATGAATGATGCCTTTGCGACGCTCCGGCATTTTGCCGCGGAATTCCCTTGCCGTACGGAAAGCCTCTTCGATCGAGTCGCCGTCTGATTGTTCCAGCATGTCGGCGAACTTGCTCGTCTCCATGCTCCAATCGCGCAGAAGCTGCAGCAGCACGCCGCGGTTGTTCACTAAGATATCGCGCCATACGACCGGATCGCTCGAGGCAATCCGCGTAATATCGCGGAAGCCTCCTGCGGCAAGCGATTCATATAAGCCATTGCCCTCGTTATAGCTGCGTACTTGATTGACAAGCGCTACGGCGATCATATGCGGCAGATGACTGATCGCCCCTACGATCTCGTCATGTTCGACCGAATCGACGATGACGATATTCGCCTTCGTATGGCTAAGCAGCTCCTTCAGCTTCTCCACGGCGACTGGAGGCGCATCGTCGTCCGGTGTCAGAACGTAATAGGCATTTTCTAGCAAATAGCCTGATGCCGCCTCTACCCCCGAACGTTCCGAGCCCGCCATCGGATGACCGCCAATGAAAACAGCCTCACCGAGGTCAAGCGAGCGTGCGCATGCCGCAACCGACGCCTTCGTGCTCCCTACATCCGTAATGATGCAGCCCGACTTCAAGTTAAATGTGCTCAGTTCAATTAAGTACTCTTCCAGGTTGCCCACCGGAACGCACAGAATAATAAAGTCTGCTTGCTCTGCAGCCTCCCGCTTCGAGGTCGTCGCATAATCGACAACGCCGCGCTGCATGTATTTCTCTACCGAGGATTGCCGGTTGGAATAACCGATCACTTTCATGTCCGGCTTTCCTTTCAGACAGAGAGCGATAGACCCTCCGATCAGACCGACGCCAAAAATCGCAACCGTTGTCATAAATTTATTTTCGCACCGCCGATTCCTGCAATACTTGCTCCAAAGCTGCAATAAACTTCTCGTTCTGCTCCTGCGTCCCTACCGAAATACGGACATAAGTCGGATAATTGGCCCAGCGAGGTCTCGAGATAATGCCTTTGCGAAGCAGCGCGTCGAACACTTCTTGCGACGGACGCTTCGAGTCGAACATGACGAAGTTGCCGTATGCCGGGAAATAAGGCAGCCCGAGACGCTCCAGTTCGCCCGTCATGTAGGCAATGCCGCGATTATTCTGCTCTCTGCAGTAAGCGACATGCTCTTGGTCGCCAAGCGCTGCCTTAGCCGCAGCTTGAGCCATGCGCGACGTATTGAACGGTTCTCTTACTTGATTAATGAAGCCGATCGTTTCGGGCTGTCCCACGCCATAGCCGATTCGAAGCGATGATAGGCCGTATATTTTCGAAAACGTGCGAAGTACGATCAGGTTCGGATACTCATGCAGCAGCTTCATGCCGTCCGGGAATGCCGGATCGTCGACAAACTCGCAATAGGCTTCGTCCAGCACGACAAGCACGTGGCTAGGCACTTGCTTCAGGAATGCCGTCAGCTCGTCATTCGTAACGATCGTTCCCGTCGGGTTGTTCGGATTGCATACCCACAACAGCTTCGTACGGCTTGTCACCTTCGCGAGCATCGCATTCAGATCATGCTTGCCATCCTTAAGCGGCACTTCCACGATATTCGCGCTCTCGATCTCGACATTATGTTTATATTGGGAGAAGGTTTCGTTAGCCATGATGGTTTCGTCGCCCGGAACGATGAACGCTCTGGCAAGCATGAGTATGACATCGCTGGAGCCCGTCCCGAATATGATCTGATTCGGCCTCACGCCGAGATGGCCGGCAAGCGCCTCGGCCAGCTCCACGCTTGCGCCGTCGGGATAAATGCTAACTTGATCCAACTCCGCGATCGCCGCCGCTTTCGCTTTCGGAGAAGCTCCGAACGGATTTTCATTCGAAGCCAGCTTAATAACCTCTTGTAGACCGAGCTCTCTCTTCACGTCTTCGATCGGCTTGCCGGGTTGATAAACGGGAAGATGAAGAATATTGCTTTTTGGCTGCATGCGCCGTTCACCTCTTTGGATATGGACTATAGTCTATTTGCTGTCATCCATTGTCTCATATCTTTGAAAGGTTTAAAAGAGTTTTAAACAAGGGAAGAGACAAAGCCTTATATTTCATTAAAGAGCCTCCTGCATCATCTGCAGAAGGCTCCGGGATATCAATATAGTTCTAACCTCTAAGCTGCGACACGAAGTCACCGATCTTGCGCAGTCCTTCTTCACGCCTCGCTGCATCCGCAAGGAGCGGCAGCGCATTTTCTATCGTCCGCACGATAGCGCTGCCCACGACGACGCCGTCAACTTGCTTCTCGAAGCGCTCGACCTGCTCGCGGCTGGAGATGCCGAAGCCAACGGCGATCGGCAAGTCCGTCGCCTCTCGAACAGTGGCAAGGAAGTCGTCGATGCCGCTATGGAAGTCGGCTCGCACGCCCGTTACGCCAAGCGAGGATACGCAATAGACGAATCCTCTCGCCTTGCGGGAGATACGAACGACGCGATCTTTGGACGTTGGCGCAACTAGCGGAATGAGATGCACGTCAGCCGCTTCCGCGAGCGCGCGCACTTCCTCGTCTTCCTCGATCGGCAGATCGGGAATAATAAGCCCGCTGATGCCTTTGCTCCGAACGAGCTCGAAGAAGCGGTCTAGTCCGTATTGAAGCACTGGATTGAAATAAGTAAACAGGATGAAAGGCAGCTTCACGCCTGCTTCTCTTGCTTGCTCGGCAACGTGAATGCAATCCACCAGCGTAATGCGGTTCCGCAGCGCACGCTCGGAGGCGCGCTGAATGACAGGACCGTCAGCGAGCGGATCGGAATACGGAACGCCAAGCTCAATCATATCCGCTCCAGCATCCTCAAGCGTCTTCAACATCGTTACCGAGGTCGCCAGATCAGGATCGCCTATCGTCAAGAAAGGGATAAGCGCCGTACGCCCTTCGCTCTTCAGCTTCGCAAATACGTTATCAATGAGATTCATTCGGCGTACCTCCCAAGTAACCCATAATCGCTTCTACGTCTTTGTCCCCGCGCCCGGAGAGGCTTACGACAATCACTTTGTCTTTGTCAAGCGTCGGAGCAAGCTTCATCGTCTGAGCAATCGCATGCGAGGACTCAAGTGCCGGAATAATGCCCTCCGTACGCGACAGCAATTGAAGCGCCTCAAGCGCTTCGGCGTCCGTGATCGGCACATACTCCGCACGTCCGGAATCTTTCAAGTAGGCGTGCTCGGGTCCGATGCCTGGATAGTCAAGTCCAGCCGAGATGGAATGGGCCGGCTGCACTTGTCCATGCTCGTCCTGCAGCACGTAGCTTAGCGACCCCTGGAATACGCCATGGCGGCCCTTCGTCATCGTTGCCGCATGCTCCTCGGTCTCCACGCCGCGTCCTGCCGCTTCAACGCCCAGCAGCTTCACGCTCTCATCGCCAATGAACGGATAGAAAATACCCATCGCATTGCTTCCTCCGCCGACAGCGGCAACGACGTAATCCGGCAATCTGCCTTCATCCATCACGATCTGCTCGCGCGCTTCGTCGCCGATAATCCGTTGGAAATCGCGTACCATCATCGGGTACGGATGAGGCCCGGTTACCGAACCGAGTATATAGTACGTATCGTCTACATGGCTTACCCAGTAGCGAAGCGTCTCGTTGCAAGCATCCTTGAGCGTACGCGTACCTGAGAGTACGGGAACAACTTCGGAGCCGAGAAGCTGCATGCGGAATACGTTAAGCTGCTGGCGCTTCATATCCTCTTCGCCCATAAACACTTTGCATTCCAGTCCGAGCAATGCGGCTACGGTCGCCGACGCGACGCCATGCTGTCCCGCTCCGGTCTCGGCAATGATCTTCGACTTGCCCATCCGCTTCGCAAGCAGTCCTTGTCCGATCGTGTTGTTGATTTTATGCGCGCCCGTATGGTTAAGATCTTCGCGCTTCAAATAAATTTTCGCCCCGCCAAGATGCTCGCTTAGTCGCTCCGCGTAGTACAGCGATGTCGGTCTACCCGAATATTTGTGCAGAAGATACCGAACCTCTTCTTGGAATTGCGCATCCTTCGAATAATGCAAGTAAGCTTCTTCTAGCTCCAGCAACGCGTTCATAAGCGTCTCCGGAACGAAGCGGCCGCCGAATTTGCCGAAGCGGCCGTTCTCGTCTGGTACGTGTATCATGCTTCCATCACCTTTCTAACGAATAATCGGATTTTCTGAATATCCTTACGTCCCTCTGTCTCGACTCCGCTCGATACATCTATTCCATCCGGAGCGTAAACGTTCAGCAGCTCTTGCACATTATCCGCATGAAGCCCTCCGGCAACATACAGCGGCAGTTTAATTGAACGGGCGGCAACAAGGTACTCCTTGATCGTCTCCCAATCGAACGTATGTCCTGTCCCGCCGCCGGCAGAATCGATTAGTATGGCGTCAACGCCCCCTTTAAAGGGGGTTATGCGCAGCACGGCCGATTGCGGCTCCGCGGCTTCCGTATGTTCGGCAGGTTTCATGCCAAGCGCCTTCCATACTTGCACTTGAAAACGATCCTTGACCATTTGGCAAAATCCGGGCGACTCGTTACCATGCAGCTGCACGATATCGAGCGGCGCCACTGCGAGTATGTCTTCAAGCTCCTCTAGCGTAGGATCGACGAACACGCCTGCCGCATTCGGCCGATTGCCGCCTCTTGCCGCTAAACGGTTCGCCGCCTCGATCAACGTTGCAGCCGTCTCCGGCGTCACCTGCCGCTTGCTCTTCGCGAAGACGAAGCCGATCTCGTTGATCGGCAATCCGTCCATCGCTTCAATCGTTTCGATGTCCTTAAGGCCGCAAATCTTAATGCGGGGCGCCGCTTGCTGCGTCATCGGGCAGTCACCGCTCCCATCAGATCCCGGACCGAACCGGCAACATCGTCATGGCGCATGAAATGCTCGCCTATCAATACGCCATGTGCTCCAACGGACTGCAAATAATCCAGATCCGCTCTGCCCGCGATACCGCTCTCGCTAATGACCGTTACGTCTTTCGGCATCATGCCGATAAGCTCTTCCGTCGTGCGGAGATCGGTAACGAAGGATTTCAGGTCGCGATTGTTGATGCCGATCAGCTTCGCTTTATCCAGCTCCAGCACAAGCTCCAGCTCTTCGCGGTTATGCACCTCAACGAGAACATCAAGGCCAATCGACTTCGCGATATCATGGAGCTCTCCGAGCTTCTCCTTTGTCAGAATGGCTGCAATCAGCAATATGGCGTCAGCTCCGATAACGCGAGCCTCGTATACTTGACGAAAGTCGATTGTAAAATCTTTGCGCAGCAAAGGCAATCCGACAACCGAGCGGACAGCGCTTAAATATTCATTTGCACCTTGGAAGTAATCGCGATCGGTCAATACCGAAATGCAATCCGCTCCTGCCGATTCATAAGCTTGAGCAAGCTCGGTCGGATTAAAGTCCGGGCGAATAAGACCTTTCGAAGGAGATGCCTTCTTCACTTCGGCGATAAGCCCCATTGAACGGTTGCGCACGCCGGCAGTCAATGCCAGCTCGAAACCTTTGCAGCTTGGAAGCGCAGCAATCTGCTTCTCATAGTCGTTCAGTGAAAACTGCGCGGAGAGCGCATCGACCTCCGCTTTTTTCGTTGCTACTATTTTATCAAGAAACATGAGCCAGCTCTCCCGTCGTTTGAATTAACTGTTCGAGCTTGCGCTCTGCTTTGCCCGAATCGATCACGTCTGCCGCAATGGCCGCGCCTTCGCGCAGCGATTCGGCAAGTCCTCCCACGTAGATGCATGCTCCTGCGTTCGCGAGCACGATATCGCGGTATGCCCCGCGCTCCTCGCCGGCGAATATGGAACGGATAAGGGCCGCGTTGACGGCAGGCTCTCCGCCCATCACGCTCTCGATCGGCCAGCGCTTCAGTCCGATGTCATCCGGCGTTAGATCGAACGTACGAACGACGCCATCCTTCAATTCCGATATTTGCGTCGGTGCGGAGATGCTGATCTCGTCCAGACCGTCATGGCTGCTTACGACTAGCGCGCGCTTCAAACCTAGATCCCTCATCACTTCGGCTACCGTCGATGTACGCGAGCGGTCATAGAGGCCGAGCAGCTGGCGATCTGCGCCAGCCGGATTCGTTAGCGGACCCAGCATATTGAAGATGGTCCGAATGCCAAGCTCGCGGCGAGGCGCTGCCGCATGACGAAGCGATGGATGATAGAGCTGCGCGAACATAAAGCAAATGCCGATCTGCTCCAAACAAGCGGCTGCTTGCTCAGGCGAAAGCGTAATTTGAACGCCTAGCGCTTCAAGCACATCGGCGCTTCCAGTCTTGCCCGACATCGCGCGGTTGCCATGCTTCGCAACTCGAATGCCCGATGCCGCGGCTATTATCGAGGAAGCTGTTGAGATATTGAATTTATGAATGCCGGAACCGCCCGTACCGCAAGTGTCGAGAAGTCCTTCTTGCTCGGTGCGAACATGGCTCGAAAGCGAACGCATCACCTCGGCGAAGCCCGTGATCTCGTCCCTCGTCTCGCCCTTTATTCGCATTGCCGTGGCGACGCCTGCGATCTGGGCCGGCGTCGCTTCCCCGTTCATAATGATGCTCATGACGGATCTCGCTTGCTCGCGAGTTAGATCGTTTCCCTCAATCAATGAACGCAGCGCTTGCTGCATCGTATATATCTCCGTTTGCCGCGTCATTACCGAGTCAACTCCTCTCTCGCTTTCACGTCGTAATCGGTATTTACCGATCGATACGGGTCGTCTTTGCCGGTCGGCTTCGCGAATATCGCTTCCGCTGCGCGAATTGCCTTCAGCATTGCCTTCGCTTTGTTGACCGTCTCCATATATTCGCTCTCGGGCACAGAATCCCATACGATTCCCGCTCCAGCCTGAACGTACGCTTTGCCGTGCTTGAATATAATCGTCCGAATCGTAATGCAAGTATCCATCGTTCCGCCGAAGCCCAAGTATCCGATCGCTCCCGCATAAGCGCCGCGCGCTTCGTTCTCCAGCTCCGCGATGATTTCCATCGCCCTTAGCTTCGGTGCGCCCGATACGGTTCCCGCCGGCAAACAAGAAACGAAGGCATCGAAGAAGTCTTTGTCCTTATGCAGCTTTCCGGATACGTTCGAGACGATGTGCATCACATGCGAGTAGCGCTCGATTTCCATGAATGAATCGCATTTGACCGTTCCGAACTCCGATACGCGCCCGATGTCGTTGCGTCCAAGGTCGACAAGCATCAGATGCTCGGCCCTTTCTTTCTCGTCGGCCAGCAATTCAAGCTCAAGCGCCTTATCCTCTTCCGGCGTCTTGCCGCGCGGCCTTGTTCCCGCAATAGGTCTCGTCTCTACTTTGTCGCCATTGACTTTCACAAGCGCTTCCGGCGATGTGCCAACGATGACTTCCTCGCCCATTTTCAAGTAGTACATATACGGCGAAGGGTTCATCGTCCGCAACACGCGGTATACATGAAGCGGATCGATGTCCGTTTCAATGCTGAAGCGCTGCGAGAGGACCACTTGGAAAATATCGCCCGCTCGAATGTACTCTTTCGCATGTTCGATATTAGCGATGAATTGCTCCTTCGTCACATTGGACTGAATATCGCCGAGCTCATGGTCGGTGGAGATCGATTGGCCTGTCGTGACCGGTATCGCTGCCGGCTTCTTCAGTCGCTCGATCGTCGCTTCGATCTTGGCAACCGCAGCCGCATAAGCGATCGCAATATCCTCATCCGTAGAGCCTTCCTTCACATGCACGTTGCCGATCACTTGAAGCTGCTGCTTGAAATGGTCGAATGCAATGACTTGATCGCAGAACATGAATTGCATGTCGTTCATTTGCAAGTCATCGATACGGTGAGCAGGCAGCTTCTCGTAATATTGAAGCAGATCGTAACCGAAAAATCCGATCGCTCCCCCCGTGAAAGGAGGCAGCTCTGCAATAGCCGGACTGCGGAAGGAACGAAGCCGCGATTTGAGAAGCTCGATCGGCTTATCGCGCAGCGTCTGCTTCTGTCCGTTATGCTCAAGCACCATCTCCCCGTTTTTACCGTAAAGCATCATGAACGGATCGGTGCCGATAAACGAATGGCGCGCCCACTTCACGCCGCCCTCAACGCTTTCCAGCAGAAACGCATACTCTTCCTTGGCGAAATGTTGGAACAGCCGGATCGGCGTTTCCGTGTCGGCCATCATATAGCGCACAATCGGGATCAGGTTGTATTGGCTGGCGAGACGGGTCACTTGCTGCAGCTCGTTAGACATTGGGAACGACCTCCATTTGGGATGAGTTGTGTGAAGTGCTGAATAAATAAAAAAGCTCCTGCCGCAGCAGGAGCGTTGAATGTAGATGATAGCGAAAGTGTGCAGACGAAAGAGCAACTACAACTATAGGAAAATACAGCTCCGCTATGACGCAGCAGCCCCGACAATCACTGAGCTATGCGTAAGCAAAATAACGGTAATCCCCTATGTCCCCCTCGGGACGCTCTTCTCTAACCTGCTCTTGACTCATCTCGGCTCATCTTAACTCAACTGTAAAACCTGCTCTGGCTAATCTCACTTAAGATCTTCAATATACAACAACTTACGACTTCCCGTCAACCGATGAATATGCCGTACATTAAAGTTTATTTGACAAGCTGCAGCTCTCCATTACGACTGCGACAGGTCAGGTCGAAGCACGCTTGCGCGGCCCAGATACACATGCTTAATATCTGCTTGGCCTTTATCCGTATTAACCAGGAGCATGAATCGGATGCATCTCTCCAGACTGCCTATAACCGGCACTTCCAGCGCGCACATGAGCGGTACAAGCTCCCACCCGCTCGTTTCGCGAATTGCCTTGGCCGGGAACGCTTCGTCCAGATCATTCGTTACCGTTATGAAAACACTGCAAACATCATCCGGAACAATGCCGTTCTCGGCTATAATGGCGTGAAGCAGCTCTATCGTAGCGTCCAGCACCTGTTGTTTGTCGTTAAGCTCGACCGTTATCGCACCTCGAATACCTCTTACGCTCATTGCAGCTCTGCCTCCTGTTTCAGTTGTTCGACGATCTCGCGTACCCAAGCGACGGGAACGTCCTTCACGATATCGACTTTGCCGATTGCGGTCGGGACGACGAATACCATCGTACCTTCCTTGAACTTCTTATCATGCATCATCGCATCCATAATCGAGTCTACGTCGTAATGCTCCGGAAGCCTTACCGGCAGTCCGCATGCGGAAAGCACCCGCTTCGTCGTCGTGTAGACGTCCTCCGGCGCCCCGTATCTCAGCCCAAGCTTCGCCGAGCCGATCATCCCGATCGAGATCGCTTCGCCATGAAGCAGCTCGCCATAACCGGCGACCGCTTCCAATGCGTGTCCGATCGTATGGCCAAGATTAAGGATCGCGCGCAGATCGTTCTCGCGCTCATCCTGCGATACGACGGCTGCCTTCACGCTGCAGCCTTTGTATAACGCATGGCCGAGCGAATCGGGATCGAGCGCAAGCAGCTTCTCCGCGTTCGTCTCGCACCAATCGACGAAACCGGCATCCCAGATCAAACCATGCTTGACAACTTCGGACAAGCCCGCGCTGACCTCTCTAGGAGGCAGCGTCTGCAGCGTCCGCAGATCGTAGAGCACGAGCTCCGGCTGATGGAAAGCGCCGATGATGTTTTTGGCAAGCGGATGATTGACCGCGACCTTGCCGCCTACGCTGCTGTCATGCGCAAGTATCGTCGTCGGCACTTGGACGAACTTGACGCCGCGCATGTAAGATGCCGCTACGAAGCCCGCCAGATCGCCAACGACGCCGCCGCCTAACGCTACGATCGCCGAATTGCGATCGAGTCCCGCTTCAAGCGCTTTCCCGACCAGCATGCCCAGCATAGCGAGCGACTTGGAACTCTCGCCGGCTTCGACGACTTCGCTAACGACGCTGAACCCGCCATCCTTCAACGATTTCTCGAGCGCGGCAAGATGCCGGCCGGCTACTTGCTCGTCGGTAATAATCATCAGCGGCGATTTCTTGCTAATGCCATGTTTCGCGAAATAAACGGAGGCCTCTGCAAGCAGGCCTTCTCCGATATAAATAGGATAAGAGCGTTCCCCTAAATCAACCGTGAGCTCTCTCATATTAGTAGCGCTCCAATTGCGCTTGGTAGCTGTTTAGATTGGCGCGGATCTCTTCGATCGAATCGCCGCCGAATTTCTCTAGAAACGCCTTTGCCACTTCCCATGCGACGACATGCTCCATGACGACGCTTGCCGCTGGAACGGCGCAGCTGTCCGAACGTTCCACCTGTGCGGTGAAAGGCTCCTTCGTATCGATATCAACGCTGCGAAGCGGCTTGTAAAGCGTTGGGATCGGCTTCATCACGCCGCGCACGACGATCTGCTCGCCATTCGTCATACCGCCTTCGAATCCGCCAAGGCGATTCGTCGCCCGATGATAGCCGCGTTCCTCCGTATACATAATTTCGTCATGTACCTGCGAGCCGCGAAGCTTGGCCGCCTCGAAACCGATGCCGATCTCGCAGCCTTTGAATGCATTGATCGACACGACCGCTTGCGCAATCCGCCCATCAAGCTTGCGATCGTATTGGACATGGCTGCCAAGGCCGATAGGCACCCCTTCGATAATGCATTCGACGATGCCGCCGATCGAATCGCCCTCTGCCTTGATCTGGTCGATATAGGCTGTCATCTTCTCTTCGGTTTCCTTATCGACGACGCGTACGGACGATTCCTCCGTCAAGCGGATCAGCTCGTCGACCGGGAGATCGTTCGCCGGCGCTTCAATCTCGCCGATGCGGATTACTTGTCCGGCAACCTTGATGCCGAACTCGGCAAGCAGTTGGCGCGCAACGGCGCCAACGGCAACGCGGGCTGCCGTTTCGCGCGCGCTGGAGCGTTCCAGCACATTGCGCAAATCTTTCAAATTGTATTTCAAACCGCCGTTGAGATCCGCATGACCTGGACGCGGTCTATGTACGCGGCGCTTCTCTTCGTCGCTTCCTTCGATCGGCTCAATATTCATAACGCTCGTCCAGTGCTTCCAGTCGTTGTTCTCAACGACGAGCGCAACAGGCGCGCCTGTCGTCTTGCCATGGCGAACGCCGCCCACAATATTCGCGGAATCCTTCTCGATCTGCATCCGGCGACCTCGTCCATGCCCCTTCTGGCGACGATGCAATTGAAAGTTTAGCTCCTCAAAATCGATTCTCAAATTGCTTGGAAGTCCTTCAATAATGGCGGTCAGTTGCGGACCGTGGGTTTCTCCCGCTGTCAAATAGCGTAAACTCAAGACCAAGCTCCTCCTTCAAAGCAAGCCTTCCCGCGCTTGCTCTTCTATGTCTCAACTCTATAACGCATAAGCCCTAAACATCTTTGCTCATTATAGTACAGCCTATAAGGTTTGACAAGAAATTGACAGCGCTTAAAGCCAATATTTCGACAAAGAGTTAAAGCGTCAACGCAGTATTGGACAGAAGCGTCCGAAACCAGCATTTTGGGCAAGCAAAAAGCTGGCAACAACGCTTGTCTTGCAAGCGTGTAGCCAGCTTTCTCTTAACGGTTATAAACGATCATGAGTTGATAATCATCTGCTTGGTCCGCTGAAGCAAAACTTCGGGTACAAGCAGCGTGTCGTCTACAAGCCGGACCACTTGGCCGCTGTCCACGCCGATGATTTGCGCGCACTCTTGAATCGAAATCAAGCCCCGCCGATAAGCGGCGATTACTTTGCGCTTGTCCACTCTTCTCATCAACCTCCAAATCGCTTCGATTATGATTAGTATAGGAGAAGATGGAAAACGGTATACATTATCGCAAAAGTTAAGCACGGCGATAGAAGAACGTATCGGCTGTCTCGAATCCGTATTGCGCCGGGGAGAAGATTTGTTCCGTGCTTCCGACGAACAGCAGACCGCCCGGCTTCAGCGCTTTCGCGAATTTATGATACAATAAGTGCTTTGCTTCCTCGGTAAAATAAATCATCACATTGCGGCATACGATCAGATCGAACGAGCTGTCGAACGTATCATGCAGCAAATTCTGCTGCCTGAACTGAATGAACTGCTTCAACTGGTCAGAGATAAGGAAAGCCCCGTCCTGCTGCTTGAAGTACTTCTGCCTGCAGACGGGAGGTACATCCCGAAGCGAACGTTCCAGATAGCTGCCCTCCATCGCTTTCTTCAATACGTTGCTATCCAGATCTGTAGCAAGCAGGCTTGTCTTGCCAAGAGCGCCGAGCTCCGAGAGCATCATCGCGAGCGTATAAGGCTCTTCGCCAGTCGAGCATGCGGCACTCCATACTTTGAGCTTGGCACCGCTCCTTAGCATCTCGGGAAAAAAGCGGTTTTGAAGCACTTCCCAGCGCGTTGGATTGCGCCAGAACTCGGAGACGTTGATCGTCATCCGATCCAGAAATTCGTTCAGCATGCTGCGGTTCTGCTCGATCGCCTTCCAATATTCCTCGAAGGAAGCATATCCGTGCTTCATCCGCAGCGTCGTTAGCCTGCGCTTCATCTGTGCTTCTTTGTATTGCGATAAGTCAATATCGGTTTTTTGCTTAATCCGGGTAACAAACAACGCGAAATCACTGTCGCCTGGCATAAATCCCTCCGGTGTAAGCGGCATTTAGGGCCATAAAATTATACCCACCGCTGAATGGTATGTTCGTACTCAACAATTTCTTCCGGTGCGAAGAAGATGCCCATTTCGCGTGTCGCATTCTCGGCGGAATCGGATCCGTGAATGAGATTAAAGTTTGTATGTACGGCGAAATCGGAACGAATCGTTCCAGGCGCTGCGTCGAGCGCATCGGTCTTGCCGATTAACGCCCGCGACAGCGCAATGACGTTATCCCCTTGCCATACCATGGCGAATACGGGGCCGGACGTAATGAATGCAAGCAGCGGCTCATAGAACACTTTACCTTTATGCTCCCCATAATGGATCTCCGCAAGCTCGCGTGTCACGACCATGAATTTGGCTGCAACTAGCTGAAGACCTTTTCTCTCGAGCCTTGACACAATCTCGCCAATCAGGCCGCGTTGAACGCCGTCGGGCTTAATCATCAAAAAAGTTTTTTCCATGGCTAATCTTTCCTTTCAGCACCACATGGGTTTAATAATTACGCTTGCCAACAAAATGAGCAATATCGACTAAGTTTTTCTTCGCCGCAATGTTCGGCAATCCTTCTAACGCTGCGAGCGCCTTACTTATATATCGGCTCGCAAGCTGATCTGCTTGAGCGACGCCTTCGCTATTCCGTATGATTTCGATGGCGCGGCTCGTATCCGACACGCTGCCGCTCATGCGGATAATCGCCAGCTCGCGGCTCAGCGCTTCCTGGATCCGGTTGTCCTTCAGAGCAAGAATGACAGGCAGCGTAATATTGCCCTGCCTCATATCGGAACCTGGCGGCTTGCCGATCTGTTTCTCCGTTCCGAGCAAATCAAGCAGATCGTCTCTAATTTGGTACGCCATCCCTATATTATACCCGAATCGGTATAATTTGTTTGCCGTTGCTCGGTCGGCATTGGAGGCTACGGCGCCAAGCTGGCAGCTAATTGCGATGAGTAGAGCCGTTTTTCTGCGAATGCGCAGAAAATAGTTGCGGACCGTTTGATCCATGTTGAAGAAATCGCGGATTTGTTCCATCTCTCCGACGCACATTTGAACCATCGCTTTGGACAATATTTGATGGATGATCGGATTGGTAAGCTTAGTCGCAAGCGTAAGCGCTTTGCCGTATATATAGTCGCCGGTATACATCGCAATGCGGTTATCCCATTGAGACTTGACCGTCAGTTGCCCGCGGCGCGTCTCCGCATCGTCGATGACGTCGTCATGCACAAGCGATGCCATATGGATCAGCTCCAGCGGCACCGCGATATGCTTCATCACTTCCAAGCTGTAATCGCCGAACTTGCCCGAGAGCAGTACGATTATAGGGCGAATCCGCTTGCCCCCTGCCTTCAGCAAGTGCACGGAAGCCTCGCTAAGGAGCACATGATCCGTCGTAACGGTGCGCTCCAATTCTTGCTCGATTTGATACAAATCGCCTTTCATCTTTGCATACAAGTCTAGTAGTTTCATTCTTTCACCTTTTGGGCAGATTGGTGGTCTTCAAAAAAAGTAAACTCGACGTCCCTCGCCAGCAATCCGAGCTGCTTCGCATAACGGAAATATAAAGCTAAACCTTCTTGCAGCTTACTGCCAAAATCATATTGCAGAGAATGAAAATACTTATTCCAATAGGCGGCGTCTCCGCCGAGTTGCTTGCAGGCTTGCCGGATTAAAGGGTCCAGATGATTTTGGTTATGCCGCTTGCACTGCAACATAGCGGCATATGCAGCTTGCACAGCTTCGGGAACAGCTTGAACGGCTTCCTTGCGCGCGGCGACGACCGCATAGGTCATGCCAAGACCCGTCCACTCATTCCATAAGCGGCCTAGATCGATCACATGCAGCCCTTGGTCGTTCCAAGAAGCTTGAATCGCGGGGTCGCCTATTAATAGCGCAGCATCCGCATCCCGAAGCATCTCGTCCAACCTCGGTTCGGTTGTCACATACGCAGGCGAGCAGTCATAATACATTTCCATCATGATTTTCAATAAATTAACGGATGTCGCCGACGTCGAAGTGACCGCAATCGTAGATGGCCGCCTTGAAGCGATCGGCTCTTTAAGGAACAACAGGATCGAATGGACAGGTCCAGTCGATCCAACGGATAAGTGCGGCAGGAGCATATAACTTTCCGAATGCAGGCCATACGAATAAGAAGATATAGCCGATATATCTAACTCGCCCGCCTGCAGCAGCCGGTTCAGCTCAGCAGGATAGCGGGAAAACCTCTCGAAATTCACATGGCCTGCGAACGACTCCAATTGATGAAAGAGCGGCCATGCATTCGCATAATCAATTGTGCCGATGGTAATTGGGCGATTATAGCCCATTGTACTCATCTCCCCATCTTCGATACAAATCATGATCAATATGTGCTTGATCGAGCACCTTCCCTACAAGGAAATCAATCATTTGCTCCATCGTTTGCGGTTTATAATAAAAAGCAGGCATAGCAGGCACGATACGCACCCCTAATTTGGCAAGTGCAAGCATATTTTCCAAGTGGATCGCATGCAGCGGCGTCTCCCTAGGCACAAGCAATAAAGTGCGGCCTTCCTTCAGCATAACATCGGCCGCTCTAGTCATCAAATCATCCGAAATGCCGTGTGCGATCGAAGCAAGCGTCCCCATCGAGCAGGGCATGATCATCATGCCTTCAACGCGGAACGAGCCGCTTGCAATGCTGGCGCCGATGTCCGCATTCGGATGAAAGACAAGTCTTCCATCCGTCAGATTGGCGCCGAAGCAAGCTTCCAGGGCCGCTTGCCTGCGCGTCGTTTCCCAGCCAAGCTCTTCCTTCAATACGCGCCAGCCCGCTTCCGTAATGACAAGATGCACCTCGAAGCCGCCGACGAGCAGCTCCTCGACGAGACGAATGCCATAGACCGAGCCGCTTGCGCCCGTAATGCCGACAATCCACTTACGCTTTCGAACAGTCTGGTTGCGACTTTCTTGAGCCTCTACCATTGCTTAAGCACCAGCAAGTCGAAGATCGTGAAGGCGAACAGCACAACGCTCAGCGTTCCGTTCATTCCAAAGAAAGCCGTCTGTACCCGCGATAGATCGTTAGGCCGTACGAGCCAGTGTTGATAAAACAACAGCGTTATCGAGACAATTGTTCCGGCCAGGTAAGCCCAGCTTAAATCCGTCATCATGAACAGCGCAATAAAGCCGATCGCCGTTACGATATGCAAGATGCGGGCAAACCATAGCGCGCCCGATATGCCGAATCGCGCGGGAATAGAATGAAGACCCGCTCCGCGGTCGTACTCAAAGTCCTGCGTTGCGTAGACGATATCGAAGCCCGCAATCCACAGCGCTACGGTCGCATACAGCAGCCATGCCGCTGGATCGAAATGACCCGTAACGGCTACCCAGGCGCCTAGCGGCGATAATCCGATTGTGAAACCAAGCACAAGGTGGCACAGCCAAGTAAAACGTTTCGTGTATGAATACAATACGAGAAGCACAACCGCAATCGGCATAAGCTTCAGCGCAATCGGTTGCAAGTTTGCGGTAGCGATAAACATTATGACGAGCGATACAACAATAAAGATAATCACTTCAGCCGATTTCAATAGACCGGCCGGCAGCGCCCGTTTCTCGGTGCGCGGATTGCGCAGATCGATCGCCCTGTCGATGACGCGGTTAAGCCCCATGGCGGCACTGCGCGCGCCGAACATGGCCAGCGTAATCCAACCGATCTCTTCCCATGAAGGAAGACGCTGTTCCATCGCAACAGCGCCCAAGATTGCTCCCATAAAGGCAAACGGCAAAGCAAATATCGTATGCTCAAACTTAATCATTTCAAGAATAATAGCTATTTTGCGAATCATTGCTGCTTCTTCTCCTTTGTACCCATATGCAACGCAGCTACTCCGCCGGTCAGCGGATAAGCGCTCACGTTATGCAAGCCCGCTTTCTCGAACAGCTTGGCGAGCTGTTTCGCATCTGGAAACACCTTAAGCGATTCCGGCAACCACTTGTATTCATCGAATCGCTTCGCGACAAGCTTGCCCATTACCGGCAGGATATGGCCGAAGTATAAGTTGTACAACGCTTTGAACGGCTGCCAAGTCGGCTTGGATACTTCCAGACATACGACCTTGCCGCCCGGCTTCACAACGCGTTCCATTTCCTGCAGCACTTGCAAGAAATCCGGACAGTTGCGAAGGCCGAAGCCGATTGTCGCATAATCGAATTGGTTGTCCTCGAACGGCAAGCTCATCGCATTGCCTTGCACGAGCTTAATTTGTTTGCTTAGCCCTTGCTTGTCTACTTTCGCTTTGCCGACATCAAGCATGTTCTGGCTAAAATCAAGCCCTACGATCTCGCCTGAGCCGCTTGCCTCGGCAAGAGCAATCGTCCAATCGCAAGTCCCGCAGCAGAGATCGATTGCCGTCTGTCCCGGCTGCATGTCCATCTTCTTCATCGTAAACTTCCGCCAAGCCTTATGCCTGCGGAAGCTAATTAAATCATTCATCATGTCGTATTTCGGCGCGACACGCTCGAACACGCCATGTACATGGCTCTTGGAGTTCGCATCCATTTCGTCTATCACCTCGTCTCGTGAAGGGCTGGTGTTCTGCCCGCCGCTCTGTTCAGCATGTCGTCAACGATCCGGATCGGCTCATCAAGCATGGAGGCCGTATCAAGCTTCGCTGTAATGGCTTTGACCAACTCGGCCGCCGCGTTAAGCTTGGCAACGAGTTTGCCGCGAATACCGTATTTGTCAACTAGACCCTGCACCTTTGCCTGATCGACCGGCATTTCCGACAGCCAATCACGCTCTTCCTCCGTACCGTCCTGCATGACATGCCAATAAGCCCAGCTATGCAAAAACTTCCGAGCGTCGGCGCTCCGCTCGATCTCTTCAAGTATAACCTCGCAGCGGGTAACCGCGGTAAGCAGTTCCTGCCAAATTCGTGACAACGTCGCATCCAGTATTGCCGTGAACGATTGGAACAGCTCACTTCGCAGCTGGGTCATGTAACTCAAATAATCATCCGCAGTCAGTTTCATTTGCTTCATTCTCATATAAAGGTTCGTCTTCATGCGATTCACTTCGCATACCGCTTCGCTTAGAATCGCGATCATCTCTATTTGCCCTGCTTGCGCAAGCAATTGGTAAAAAATACTGCTGAAGTAGTCGCCTGCCAGCACCTTAAGCTGCTTGGAGCGCATCTCCTTCTCTGCACGCCGCGGTTCATCCGCGTCGTTATTAATCCGATCATGCGTATCCATGCCGAGTTGAACTAGCGATGCGACGAGCGTATACAACTCGCTATGCTTCTCGTACGCCTGACCGCGAACAAGGAAGGCATGAAGCAAGCGCAGCCGCGGATGCGCAAGCGCCGGCAGGTCCGTATAAGTCTGAATCATGTCATAATCGGTATATTTGCGTGCTATGGATGGTATTCGATACGATTTCATGGGGAAGCCTCCGAACAGAGAAGCGTGGGTAATCGCCGCTCAATAATCTAAACTATTATAGCACAACTTTTTTAAAGAGCATACGATTGTAACAAACACGTAAACGGCTGTCACCGTCCCTGGCTGCAAAAGCTACCGTATCGTTGTGAAATACAGGTGCCTGAATTAAAGAAAATCTTATATTTTCCTATATTCAAGAAAGAAAGGCAGCTCTAATTCGCCGCCTCCTTCGCCCGCTCCGCTGAATAGCTTGAGACACGGCCGAACCGCTCCTCCCAAGCCGCCGTAAAGCTGACCCGCAGCCTGTTCCTCCATAATTCGTCATGAACGGGATCGGCGTGCCGAAGCAGATCAAGCTCCGCGTCAAGCCAATCGTCTGTTTTGCGCACATCCACGGCGGCCAACAATCTAGGCTGCTCTTCCCGATCCTCAACGATTCTGACCAGAACGCGCCTTACGTTTTCCAATTGCAGAAACGATACGCGCAGCAGCCGCTCCACATCGGCGAACCAGGCTGTTGGACGCCCTTCCTCCGTATCGACCTTAAGATCAATGGACAATATCGCATTATGCCAGTCGGCTTTCTTGATACGTTCACTCAGTTGTGCGCTAATGAGCACATCAACTAGGTTCTGGTTAGACAGACGCACGACGGGTGCTGGGCGGAATACCGCAACTTCCTCGCGCCCGTTGTTTGATTTCCATATTTGATGCGGTAGTGCTGAGAAAAGCAGCGTAAGTGCAATGGTTGCCAAGCAGGCCGTTAGCAGCGGTTTGCTGATACGCATATCGGACACCTCCCGGTTAATGCCTACATCATGTGTATGTATACATTGTACGAGCAAGTCTGTCCGATTATTCAACCGCAGACCTTGTTGCGCATGAAAAAAAGCAGGCTATGCCTGCTTCGCGTCCTGCTTATTGGTCTGTCTCCACCGTGCCGTACTTCGTCATCACAATCGCTTTGCCGCGAATTTTGATAGCTGACGTATGATCGGTGAACTGGCAGATCAATACCTCGTTCCGGTCCAGCTTTTCCGTATGATGAAATTTTGTATCTTGTCCCCGAGTCAGGCCGATTACGTTCACGCCTTGCTCCTTCGCCTTGATCACAATATAATCCCCGCTAGTAGGCTCCATCGTCTTCCCTCCGCATCTATCGATCTATCGATCCGCCGCACGTTCAACAAACCAGTTATGTATACTTTCGTTCAAGTGAATTATAGATGATGAAGCTCAAATGTGCAACGATGCGGACTGCGCTGACCGCCAAACTAAAAATACGCCCAGGCGAGCCCGCCCAGGCGTATAGTCAACGAATAAGTATCGGATAAGGAGGTAACGCGTACATCCTTAGCTTTAGTTAATTGGATACAAGGTCTTTGAGAGATTTGCCCGGTTTGAAGGCAGGCATTTTGCTGGCAGCAATCTCGATCGGATCTCCCGTTTGCGGGTTGCGTCCTTTTCTCGCTTGACGCTCGCGCACCTCAAAGTTTCCGAATCCAACCAGCTGTACTTTGTCTCCGCTTTGCAGCGCATCGGAAATCGCATCAAAAACGGCATCTACCGCTTTGGTTGCATCTTTCTTCGAAAGGTCCGTCAATTCAGCGACTTTAGCAATCAAATCTGTTTTGTTCATGGTTTCACCTCCTTAAAGTTTTGCGAAGCAAAACTGCTTCGAAAGCATTCGCTTAGTTTTGCGAAGCAAAACTGCTTCGAAAGCATTCGCTTAGTTTTACGAAGCAAAACTGCTTCGAAAGCATTCGCTTAGTTTTGCGAAGCAAAACTGCTTCGTAAGCAACAAACATATCTTATCCCTCTTATTAACGGAAAACTTCAAAAATATACCTTTTGACCGAACAAACCTATAGTAATACAGCCGATTCGCAATTTCAAGTAGGTAAATACATTTCCAGTCAAAATCGCAAGGCCGCTTCCCGACTTTCGGAAGCGGCCTTGCGACCATATAGCGAAATGCGTTAGAGAATAATGGCAATAAGTCCGCCGGAGCCCTCGTTGATAATACGGCCAAGCGTCTCTTGGAGCTTATAGCGCGCATTGTCCGGCATCATCGCGATTTTGCCCTGAATGCCTTCTCTTACAATCGAGTGGAGCGACCGTCCGAAGATGTCAGACTCCCAAATCTTGATCGGGTCGTTCTCGAAATCTTGCATTAAGTAGCGGACCAATTCCTCGCTCTGCTTCTCCGTGCCGATGATCGGCGCGAATTCAGATTCGACGTCCACGCGAATCATATGGATTGACGGAGCCGTCGCTTTCAAACGAACGCCGAAGCGCGAGCCTTGTCTGATCAGCTCCGGCTCGTCGAGCGCCATCTCCGCCAGCGTAGGAGCGGCGATGCCGTAGCCCGTCGTCTTCACCATCTCCAGCGCTTCGGCGAAGCGGTCATATTCTCGCTTAGCGTGCGAGAAGTCCTGCATAAGCTGAAGCAGGTGATCCTTGCCGCGAATCTCGACGCCGACAACCTCCATCAGGATGCGGTCGTACAGCTCGTCAGGGGCATACAAATCGATCTCGGCTACGCCTTGACCCATATTCATGCCGCTGAGGCCGGCTCTAGCGATAAAGTCATATTCCATGAACTGCGTAACGACACGGTCGACGTCGCGCAGGCGGCGGATATCCTTCACCGTATCCCGGACCGAGCTTTCGTAGTTGTTGCGCAGCCAGTGGTTATCGTTCAGCACCATAACCCAGCTTGGAAGATTAACGTTAACCTCGTGTACCGGGAATTCATAGAGCACTTCTCGCAGTACGGAGATGACTTCTTCCTCGCCCATTGTCGCAACGCTCATCGTCATTACCGGAATATCGTATTTCGATTGCAGCTCGTTACGCAGTTGAAGCGCCTCTTCGCTGCGAGGTCTCGTTGAGTTAATGATAAGCACGAACGGCTTTCCTACTTCTTTCAGCTCATTGATGACGCGCTCTTCGGCAACCACATAAGAGTTGCGCGGTATTTCGGCGATCGAACCGTCCGTCGTCACGACGACTCCAAGCGTGGAATGCTCTTGTATCACTTTGCGCGTGCCGATCTCTGCTGCTTCCTGGAACGGGATCGGTTCATCGAACCATGGAGTAGTGATCATACGCGGTCCGTTCTCGTCCTCGTAGCCTTTGGCGCCTTCAACCGCATAACCAACACAGTCGACCAACCTTACATTCACTTCGAGACCGTCGGTCACCTTCAGCTGTACCGCTTGGTTCGGCACGAACTTCGGTTCAGTCGTCATTATTGTTTTACCTGCAGCGCTTTGAGGAAGTTCGTCCACGGCTCTGGCTCGGTCAGACTCGCTGGCGATGTTCGGCAGCACGACCGTCTCCATAAACCGTTTAATAAACGTTGATTTGCCCGTCCGGACTGCCCCTACCACACCGAGGTAAATATCCCCGCCGGTTCTCTCGGCTATGTCCTTGAAAATGTCCACTTTCTCCACTGAATATCCCCTCCCAATTGATTTTCCGGTTCGCCGCCATCCACCGGACAAGAGGGCAGGCCAGCGACGCAACTCGTACATACTTTTTGGACTAGTAACATCTTATGTCCAACCTTTCCGATTATGACGATTCCTTCCCTGAAATCTTTTTTAACACCTTGTCGCTCAACATCCCTTCCAAGATTGAATTATATGAGCCGCCGACATTTACTAGTACATCGCCATGCAAAAAAACCTCTGCCAGCCGTAGGTTGGCTGACAGAGGTCTCATCGTATAGATATTCGTATTATGGCTTAACCGCTAGCGGCTCGCCATTCACGTAATGATAGATCGGCGACTTGACGGGCACGAAGTCGGAATCGTCGACAAGCAAAGTGCGAAGATCGAGCTTCTCATCGATCGAAGCATCGCCATTTCGTTGAATGAGCTGCATAAGATCGATGCCATAATCGGCGTATACAACCCCGCCCTCGTCCATGAGCGCGTTGATCGATTGACCGGAGAATGCGCTTTGGATGACAGGGGCCGTCTTATTCAGCTTCTTGTAATCGATCTGATAAAAGCCCGGATACATTTGCTCGCCCTTCGGAAGCTCGCCGCCATTTTGCAAGTAGGACTTAATCCAGCCTTGAATATCGTTCAACTTCTGATAAGTGACAAGGTCCATCAGCTTCACCCGCGGCGTCGTCTCCTCGTCTATGACGAGAAAATAGTAGTTTCCGCCCTTCTCGAAAGCGGCGGACGGAATGTCGCTTAAGTAGCCCGTTCTCTGCAGCTTCGCGAAGTCGATTAAAAACTTTTCGTAGACGGGCGTTTCCGCATCGCTGTTCTTGATCGGCAGCATTCCCGTCTCAGCCTTATATTGATCAATCGCTCCCTGAACGTTGCGGATCGCCTCCTTCGGCGCCGTTTGGTTCTGCATGCGTTGATCGTCCGGGTACATACAGCCGGATAGTGTCGCAACAAATACGCAAATTAAAAATAATACGGTAAAAATGCGCAAATTCTGCGTAAAGATATTGTTCCGAATAGAGACCATCATTAATCCTCCTGCAACGATTGTGTTTCGTCATTCCGCCAACTTCAAGATATGGCTTCATGCCGCTGCGCTACCATAACGGCTCATCCTGTTCTGCCTGCCTTGCCAATTGGCGCGCAATTGCCGCTTTCAGCGGGTCAAGCGGTACTTTCACTTCTACTTTCCCGTCGACGCGCGCTTGGCATCCGAGCCGGATGCCTTCACCGTCAAGTCCCGCAAGCTTCCTGCGCTCATTGTCAGATATGGGCATAAGCTCGCTGCCGGGAAGCACGGTCAGCTTGCACATGAAGCAAGCCGCCTTGCCCCCGCAGCGCGTTTGGATGAGAACGTTCGCGCGTCTTGCCGCATCAAGCAGTGTCGTTCCGCGCTTAACCGTAACCTTCTTGCCTGACGGCCAAAACGTAACTTCGGCACTCAACACATTGTCCCCGCTTTCCATTCGCTTATTGAGCTATGCACATATTGACATGCCTGCTCCGAGAAGCGGTTAGCCGCTTCAATCGCCCGCAGCGCCGTGCCGTCGGCCGAATGGTTAAAGCTCTCCGCGATAAGCTGAACGCGATCCTCGCGGGCACGCAGCGCGTTGAACCATAACTCGTGAGCGAGCGGAACGACATGCGCCGACTTGGAGGTCCCTTCGACAAGGAGCCGGTCGCCGTAAGGGATAAGGAGCCTTTTCACTTCCGTATGATAGAAGCTATCGCCCGTTGTCACTTCGAAGCCGCCGACGAGCTCGACCGAAACCCCTTCGATGTCGAAGTGGCATAGACGAGACCGATATATATCCGTCTCGCTCCATTCCGGTTCATCGATCGCAAAGCGGTTTAACTTATCGTATATGCCATCAACATCCTCGTCATCGCAATACAGATCGAGATCGCGAGGCCTCGCTTGAAGCGGAAGCTTGCGCAGCAGCAGACCTGCGCTTCCGCCTACGATCCAATCCGGGCACTCGCTGCCTGTAGCGTCAATTACGGATGCCAGCGCTCTGAATATTTGCCTATTATCGTTCATCGCCGGCACTCCTTCCGTCATTTAGAAATACGGCTTATTGGCAGCGGCGATCGGGCCGGCATTCGGCTTCACGATCGCTTGGCAACCGAGCCGGAAGCCCTCCTCGAACTCCTCTGGCTCGAGCCGATCCCATTCCTCATCCGTTACTTCCTCAAGTTGGTCGCCGCCTTCCGTTACGAGGCAGCGGCAGCGCGCGCAAGTACCTCTTGCGCACGAAAAGCTCCAATCCACATGATGCTTAATCGCCAGGTCAAGCAGCGACATACCCGCTTCCGGCTCGACGACAGCTGTTATCGTTTTTCCTTTTAGTTCAATCATTGCGTCTCCAGGTCTCCCTTTCGCAGCCCTATTTATTTAATCGTATGTAAGCTTCACTATATGATGGAAAATAAGCCGTATACGAATCCGAGGACTAGCAGTATAAATGCGACAAGCGATAATACGAATTTCACAATACCCTTCGTTTTCAAACGGGCGAACGTTATTAGAGCAGCGGCGATTGCCATCAGGCCTATGCCGACAAAGGATACCCACATTTTAGTCATTGCATCCATTTCGAATCGATTCTCCTAATCTATAACGGAATAAGTTCCCGACTATTATAACATTCGACAAGCCTAACTTGTACCTATCCGAGTACAAAAAAAGGACAAAAGCCGGCAGGATGTGACGAACGAATGAAAACATCCGATGTCATCCCGAGCTTTTGCCGCTATGCTTTACTTCTTCATCATCATTTTCATTATCGTTTCCATGCCTCCGGCGGTCATGCCGCTAGCCTTGACAGCTTTAACAATATCGTTAACCGTCGAGTCGGACACTTTCACCTTCGCCATATCCGATACTTGCTTGATGAGCTTGCGAAGCTCCGCTTCGTTTTGCATCGTTTCGGCAGTTACGCCTCCGGCAATTTTTTTCACCGCGCTCTCGGTAATGTTTTTGCCGGTTTTCTTATTAATCGCGCCTAATACGTCTTTGGACATATCCTTGGACAACGCTCTAACCTCCTCATAGGCTTGCGGATGCAAACCCAGGTTGAAAGCATACGATGAACGTATGCCTTTGCCTGCTCTCTGCAGCGCTCCTAGCATCATATGAGGAGGTGGGGGTTTTGGTATAGGCGTATGTCCTAACCGATTTTTTCGATTTCGTGCGTCCGCAGGCGACCCATTAAATGCTCGACCGCCATCCGCGGACTTTTGTTCGCGAACAATACTTCATAAAGTTGATCCGTGATCGGCATTTCCACATTATATTGCTTCGCGAGCTCATAGGCCGCGCGCGTTGTCCGTACGCCCTCGACGACCATGCCCATCTTGCTAAGCACGTCATCGAGCGGCGTCCCGTCGGCCAACATATAGCCTGCCCGCCAATTGCGGCTGTGCTTGCTAGTACAAGTCACGACGAGATCGCCTACGCCGGCAAGTCCAGCGAACGTCAGGGCATTCGCGCCCATTGCCGTCCCCAATCTGCCGATCTCAGCAAGCCCGCGCGTCAGCAGCGCCGCCTTCGCATTGTCTCCGAAGCCAAGCCCATCCGACAATCCGGCCCCGAGAGCAATAATGTTTTTAATCGCGCCTGCTACCTCAACACCCGGTACGTCCGGGTTTGTGTAGACGCGGAAATAACCGTTCATAAGAGCGTCTTGCGCTTGTTCGGCATGCTTCAGCATAGCGGAAGCAACGACGACCGTCGTCGGCTGCTTCCGTATCACTTCTTCCGCATGGCTTGGACCTGAAAGGACGACGAGCTGATCGGCCGATCGGCCGAGCTCTTCGGCCAGAACGGAAGTCATCCGCTTTAAGGTGTCGCTCTCGAATCCTTTTGTGGCATGGATGACGAGCGTCTCCGGGGACAAGTACGGAGCTGCTTGTCTGGCTACATCCCTCATTGCGCCTGATGGAGCAACGAATAGCGCCAGTTCCGCATGCTCGACCGCTTCCCTCATATCGCAAGTCGCTTCGATCAAGTCCGGAAGCTTTACGCCGGGGAGAAACTTGCTATTCTCCCTGTTCTCATTAATATCGTTTGCTTGCTCGGCATTTCTTGTCCATAGCTTAACAAGGTAACCGTTATTCGCAAGCACGGAAGCGAGTGCCGTTCCCCAACTGCCTGCTACAAGCACCGCTGCGATCCGGGCGGTTGTTGTCTGCTCTTTGGTCATTGATGCACTCACGCACCTTTCTTCGCGCCAAGCTTGTTCTCCGTGCCTTGAAACAGCTTAACGATATTCGTGCGATGACGAACAAACGCGAATACGCATAAAACGATGCTTGCTGTAAACAAAGGCAAGGAATAATAGAAGGATGCAATCAATAATGGCGTTATGCCGGCGAATAATAGCGATCCTAACGATACGTAACGCGTAACGACGATTGACAAGATGGCTATAATACCCGCGCATAGTGCCGGCACGAAGGCAAGGGTGGCTATGACTCCGACTGTCGTCGCAATGCCCTTGCCGCCCTTGAACTTGAACCAGATCGGCCAATTGTGGCCGATAATGGCCGCTAACCCGGAAAGTACCGGTATCCAATCATTATCCCCGCCAAGGGCATGACCGATCCATACGGCCGCAACCCCCTTGGCGATATCCAGCAGGAATACAAGTATGCCTGGACCTTTCCCAAGCACCCGCAGCGTATTTGTCGCCCCGGCATTGCCGCTGCCATGCTGCCTGATGTCAATCCCCTTGACCCATTTGGCAATGACGATGCTGAATGAAACCGAGCCTAACAAATAGCTCAAAACAACCGCAATGACTTCGTATGCCAAGCTTCTTCTCCCCTAATCCTCTTCGTTCTTGCGACGCGTAAAGATTCGAACCGGCGTTCCTTCAAAATTGAATGCCGCCCGAATTTTATTTTCCAAATAGCGTTCATACGAGAAATGCATAATCTCCGGTTCGTTAACGAACACGACGATCGTCGGCGGCTTCGTAGCCACTTGCGTTACGTAGTTGATACGCAGACGCTTGCCCTTGTCGGCCGGCGGCGGGTTGACCGCGACCGCATCGGAGACGACGTCGTTAAGCAGATGCGTCTGGATGCGCAGCGCATGCTGCTCCGACACATGATTGACGACAGGCAGCAGCTTCTGTAAGCGCTGTTTCGTCAAAGCGGATAAATAGACGATCGGAGCATATGTCATGAACAAGAAATGTTCACGGATATTCGTCGTGAATTGCTGCATCGTTTTATCGTCTTTATCGACGACATCCCACTTGTTCACGACGAAGATGGAAGCTTTGCCAGCTTCATGGGCATACCCTGCGATATGCTTGTCCTGCTCGATAATACCTTCTTCGCCATTAATAAGAACAAGCACGACATCGGCGCGCTCGATCGCTTTCATCGCGCGCATGACGCTGTATTTCTCGGTTGTTTCGTACACCTTGCCTCTCTTGCGCATGCCTGCCGTATCGATGAGCACGTAACGCTGGCCGTCACGCTCGAACGGCGTATCGATCGCATCGCGCGTCGTGCCGGCGACATCGCTCACAATGACTCGGTCTTCGCCAAGCAAAGCATTAACGAGCGACGACTTGCCGACATTCGGTCTCCCGATTAAGGCAACGCGAATAACATCTTCATCGTAGCCGTCATCCTCAATCTCCGGAAGCAATTGAACGGCAGCATCCAGCATATCGCCAATGCCTAAGCCGTGCGAGCCCGAGATCGGAATCGGAGTGCCGAAGCCGAGGCCATAGAACTCGTACACCTCGTCCATTCGATTCATATTATCTACTTTATTCACAGCCACGACGACCGGCTTGCGCGAACGGAACAGCATCTGCGCCACTTCATCGTCGGAATGCGTAAGTCCAGACTTAGCATCGACCATGAAAATAATGACGTCCGCTTCCTCGATTGCCAGCTCGGCCTGCATGCGGACCGACTTCATAATCTCATCTTCGCCGTCAATCTCGATACCGCCGGTATCGATAATGCTGAAAGGCTTGCCATTCCACTCACCTGTACCATATAAGCGGTCTCTCGTGACACCTGGCTTATCTTCTACAATCGCTAGCCTGTCGCCGATGACGCGGTTGAAAATAGTGGACTTGCCCACATTGGGACGCCCGACGATGGCAATAACAGGTCTTGCCATAATTAGCTTTTCACTCCTTCAAAAATACTCACGCTACTCATCATAGCAAAAAACTACGGTCTTGGCTAACTTTTCATATTAATGATGATGGACTAGGATGTAGGTCCCGTTTTTCAAATCATGAGCACTTGCATCCAATATTTTCTCGAGCAGGAAGGATGTGTCTTCCAGCGCCTTCTCGTCCTCTACGATAAAAGTCGGCGCGCCTCCTTCTACTTGTCGTTCATGCATCGTTACGATAGCGGCAATCTTAGCCAAGCTCGCCCGCTCCTTTCTTGTTTACGCTCGATTCCGTCGGCATTCGGACCGCAGATTCCAGGATCGGAACTCGCAGAATGACTTCCCTGCCTTTGTCCTTGTCACACTCTTGAGGCAGTATGAAGACTCCAAGCCTCCCGTCCTTCAGATCCAGCTTCGCCATCGGGACCAGTGCAGGCTCGCCATCGTCGCGGTATACGCCCATTATCGTAGCCAAATCGTACAGGATCGCTTGCCTTTGTCCCAGATTGCTGAGCGTCACCTTGCTATTGGCGTTCATCGGTTTCAAAATAAAGCCCATGCCGCGCTCCGCAATAATCTGCTGATTGCTCTTCAGTCCGACGTTCATGATATAAATATCGTCGACGAGCAGATCCGGACCATCAATACGAATCGGGGCAGACGCTACCTCTACGATGTGCGAGAGGGATTTTCCCGATTTCAGCCATCTGACTAAGAGTAAAGTAACTAGACCTGCTCCAATGCCGATCCAAACATTGAACAGGACGGCGAATAAACTCGTTAATAAAGCCGACATAATGACGAGGTAGTTCCGTCCTTCGAACACCATCGCTATGCCCTCGATATAGGTGGATCCCCTGCTTACGAGCTCCATGTCATCGATTTTCGTGAGCGTCTCCCGCTCCATCTTGCGTACATCCCGGAATTGCTGTGCCGCCAAGCTTAAAAATGTAATCGCCGTATAGTCCTTATTGTAGAGCGCTGGAACCGCAACGGCACCAAGCGCAGCGGCGATAACGCCTAATGATATATGGATAATTCGTCCGTGGGGGTAAGTCGGATATTGCCGGTAATCGGTTCGGAGCATGAGAAGACGGGAGCAAATGCCGAATGCGATGCCAAGCAGTACGCCAATGAGATGTTTGTTCTGATCCAAATAATGTAACATTATGACGAACGGCCTCCTTTGTCATTCAACAAAAAAACGCTAATTTTCGACCCTGTCGTTCGAACGGCCCGGTGCGCAAGACTTGCAATTCTGGCCGCAGCAAGCGAGGCAAGAAATCCGTCCCACCAAGCTACCGTCCCGATGCTCGTTACGACGGCTCCTTTATAAAGGATCGCATAAACAAACTCGCCAAGAACGGCACCCCAGACGATGATCCCGAATTGCTGTTTGCCATTTGAAGTAAATAATCCGCATAACACCCCGCCTAGCAGCGGCGCATCCCAGCTTGGTCCGAGCCAATAAAACACGGGATCGTAGCTGTAAAGCTTGCGTATGAGGCCCCAAATGAGCCCTACAATACCCCCGCACAGCGCCAAATAGAGCTTATTGTTCCACCCTTCATCGTCTTTCGCGGTCACGATACCCGCAATAAGCAGCAGCAAGATCGCAGCATGACTATGAATGAGAATCTCTCCTGCTCTCATTCGGAAATGTATCCATAAGGGCATCAAAAGCATTATCGCGCATGTCGTTCCCAGTACGATTAATGTTCTTCTGCTTACTCCGGGGGCAAGAGCATCTCTCCAACCCGTCGCGAATAATATGAAGGCTATAATAACGATCCAAGCCGATATAAATCCGGGATTCACACAATCACCTCTTATCTACCTATTATGCTCCCAAGCATTAGCGGCTATGCCAAAAACAGTCGCCCGCCTGTTCAATAGAAAAGAGGCCACCCCCGCGCTGATGCGCAGGAATAGCCTCTTCAAGAGATGATCAAATCCCCGTATGCGATTATTTCAACTTGCTAAGCTTGTCGCCGAAACGCTCTCCAAGGGAGTAGCTCATGCTTTCATTGCTTAAGCTTACGTTCGGGTTGTTGATTTGTTCAACTTTAGGGGAACGCGGCGCTCTCTCGGAACGAGGGCTTGAAGCCGGCTTCTCCGGTGCTTCTTCCGTTTCTTTGATGCTTAGGCTAACGCGTTTCTCGGCAGGATTGAAGTCCAATACTTTCGCTTGTACTTCTTGGCCTTCTTTAAGAACGTCGAAAGGCGTAGCGATATGCTGATGGGAAATTTGGGAAATGTGTACAAGTCCTTCAACGCCCGGAGCGATTTCAACGAAAGCACCGAAAGCTACGATGCGGCGAACCGTGCCCGTAACAATGTCGCCGATTGCGAATTGGCCAGCAGCCGTATCCCAAGGACCCGGTTGCGCAGCTTTTATGCTTAGGCTGATTTTGCCGGCTGCAGGATCGACTTTAAGTACTTTAACGCGTACGGATTGTCCTTCGGCAACGACATCCTTCGGATGTGCAACATGCTGCCAGGAAAGTTCGGATACGTGAACAAGACCGTCAATGCCGCCGATGTCGACAAATGCGCCGAATGGAGTCAAGCGTTGAACCGTACCGTCAAGCTCTTGACCCACTTGCAACGAAGCCATAACTTGTTGCTTGCTTTGCTCGAACTCAGCGTCCAGCACTTCTTTCTGGGAAAGAATTACTTTGTTGTTCTCGCGGTCGATTTCTTTCACTTTAACGCGCAGCGTACGACCTTTGTAGCCGCTGAAATCTTCTACGAAGTGACGCTCAACCATCGATGCAGGAATGAAACCGCGAACGCCTACGTCAACGACAAGGCCGCCTTTGACAACGTCTGCTACCGCAACTTCGAATACTTCGCCGTTTTCGAAGCGAGCCTGAAGCACATCCCATGCTTTCTCGCTGTCAACTTGACGTTTCGAAAGAACAAGCTTCTCTTTCTCGTCGTCGATGCTGACTACTTTAAGCTCAACTTCTTGGCCAATTTGAACCGCTTCGGTTGCATTCTCGATTTGAACAGCGGAAAGCTCACGAATTGGAATGACACCGTCATATTTATATCCAAGGCTTACGTAAGCTTGGTTATCTTCGATTTTGACGATCGTACCTTTGACGGAATCGCCTTTTTTCAAAGACACGAAATTGTCCATAGCATCTTGGCTTACTTCTTCCGCTACAGTTTCTTGAACATTAGTTTCTTCTGACATTGAAATAACCTCCTCAATTCATACCCCAACTTTATTTAAATCCGCTGACGCATGCCCGTTTCGTCGAAACGGCAAACGCCGCAGCATTTAAAACGCGCGCTTGCTTAAGATTGTTGTGCTGCGATCTCGCGAATGCGAGCCATAATGGCATCTGTTACTTGTTCCAGCATATCCGGTGCCCCTTCTTCAATGAAAGGCTTCAGATCAATCGGTTTCCCATAGCATACAACCATCTTGCGAAACAGCGAATATTTGCCAATGATCGCGACAGGAACGACGGCTGCGCCGCTTCTGATTGCTATCATCGATGCGCCTTTCTTCGCCATTCCTTCCTGACTGTTGCGCGTTCCTTCCGGGAATATTCCGAGTACATTACCTTCCTTGAGCAAGGTAATGGCCGATTTGATCGCATCTTTGCTGACACCGCCGCGTTTGACGGGGAAAGCGCCGAAAGATCGAATCAACGAACCGAATACAGGAATTTTGAAAAGTTCTTCTTTGGCCATAAAATGTACTTTACGGCGGATTTTTATGCCTACGGTCGGCGGATCTAGCACGCTCAAATGATTCGATGCGAGCACGACTGCTCCGTCTGCAGGAATATTCTCCGTACCTCTTGCTTCCACTCGGAATAGCAAGGTGTAAATGACACGGAGCAAAAACCTAAAAATGCGATATAACATAGTTTACTTCGCCTCCGCCAATTTGGTTCGGCTTAATTTCACAATTGCCGCAACTACTTCGTCAATTGTCATACCGGTGCTGTCCAGAACGACAGCATCGGAAGCACAAACCAGCGGCGATATGGCGCGCTGCTCGTCCAAGCGATCGCGCTCGGCGATTTCGGATTCCAGCTGTCTCAGCGTAATGGATTGGCTGTCCGATATTTCGCGATACCGCCTCGCTGCGCGTTCCTCTACGGAAGCCGTTAGAAATACTTTAAGCTCCGCATCAGGCAGCACATGAGACCCGATGTCTCGTCCATCCATAACGACGCCCTTGCGGGCCGCGAGCTGCCGCTGCAGCGTTCCCAATACTTCGCGAACGGATTCGATCGCAGCATAATAGGAGACTTGCAACGTCACTTCTCTTGAACGAATGGATGCGGTAACATCTTCCCCGTTCACATAGACCGATTGTCCATGATCCCCGGGTCTTAGATCGATCTGAAGCGATCTTGTAAGCTCGGCCAGCCTTGCAGTCTGTTCAGGCGGAACGCCTGCTCGCTGCGCGGTATACGTGACCGCACGATACATCGCTCCCGTATCGATATAGACATATCCAAGCTGTCCGGCGACCTTGCGTGCTACCGTACTCTTGCCCGCGCCTGCCGGCCCGTCAATGGCAATGTTCATACGATCGCTGTCACCTTCGTGTTGCGTCACCTACAGTCAACCCCCTTTAGATCGAGAGACGGTTGGCCGAATTTGCTAACGTATGCGACGCAAACCTCTCTGGCGTAAACGATCGCCTTGTCGAATAGCGACAATGAACGAACGTTTCGCAAAGAAATATAAGAACGCAGCTATGCTACTATTCTACTTCTTATATTTCAAGAAAAAAGCAGGCTGTGCCTGCGACGTAAAAATTATACCACACAATACCCATAGATGCAAAAAGAGGGAAGCTATTTAAGACTTATGCCTTCCCACCGATCCACGCCGGTCAGCCAATGTCTGATCGTGTCGTTTTGCAGCGCAGCCTGCGAGCAGACTAACAGGATGAGCAACGAAATGATTATTTTTTTAAGGACTGCGCTGACTTCGTCAGACAGCTTGATCAACTGCTTTTTACTTTTTTTCTTTGTGAATAGCTCGCGAAAAATAGGAGTCGCCCCTCTTCGATGTTAAGGTTGTTTTTCCTATTTTTCGCCAACCCATTCCACTCTATTCATCGATTGCGATATTCCAGCTGCTTCTCGAAGCAGTATCTGATTATTTTCTGACGTTCGCTGTCGCTTATGCTCGCGAATTTAATCATCGCCTGATGGCGGCCGGACTCCATCTGGACGACGCGAACAATTTCAGCCTTGAACGAGGCATGCTCTATCGTTCCGTTCTTGAAGGGGACGAGCAGCCAGCAATCCAGCATCTGCTCTGATTGAAGCGACCACTTGCCGTCGTATAGAAACGAGATGCCGCCGCCGCCAACGTCGTCGGTCTTGCAGACGAAGCGAACGTGATCCGACAGTCTGACCGCGATCTCAAGCTCGGCCGGCACGCGCAAGAAATTGCGGCGCTGAACTTTCGTGATCCGATCGGGATCGGGCTTGCGAATTTTAATGAGACGAATCACATCCTCGGCAAAGCCGACGACATGCGAATCGAAATAGTTTTTGATGCCCGATTCTGTTGTGAAGTAAACGGATAGCTCGTCCCCCAGAAACAGACGCTTGAAACGGCCGGTCTTCTCGCTGAGCGGATTTTCGATCAACAGAAAATCCTCTTGCTCATCGGCAATACGAGACTTGTATTCGATCGCTGCTTCCTCTTCGTCGGCAGAAGCGATATGATAAAACAGCATTTGATTCACTTTAGGCAACATTTGGCTCCCCCCATTTAATTGACATTATAGCACGTCGATTAGAGGGGAGCTATATCGTTATTTGTCGGCAGCCTGCGTATCGCTTGGCGTCATTTCTTCGATCGATTCCTCTAAGCCCGTCTCCGAATTCACGTAGACGCGATAGAGACCGCCGTTGATTTGACCTGTATATTCATAGCAGAGTACCTCTTCGCCCAGCTCATTGTCGATGAGTGCGAGCTGCTCGCTACGAACCTTCATCTCGGGGTTGAGCGCTTTTCTAGCTTGCGCCTTCGTCAGCACCGGCTTTGGCAGCTTTCGCTTATGCTGCTCGTATACATAGTCCGTGGCCTGCAGGCCAACTACCTCACCATTATCAAGCGCGACCTTCACGGTCAGCTTCTCCGGATAGATAAGCACGCCGTCCTGATTACGGACGAACGTGAAAGTGCCCGACCGCTCGAACATATCGTAGCTGACGGCTCTCATCCCTTTAAAGCCCCTATTCTCCAGGAAAGACTCCGCGTTGCTCTTTGCCTTGTCCAAACCAATCTGCTTCCCGCCTATGTCGCGCGGATTCATGAAAGAGATCAGCTGACCGCCCTTCTGAGTGAAATCGAGCTGCAGCTTCTTATTATTGCCCGATTCGACAGTCGCTGTATATGAAGCGTATTCGGTTCCTTTGCCGTTCTCGGTAACGCGAACGGCTTCCGCATTTTCTCCGGTAAACTTGGCGGCGAGCTTCTTCACGTCCTCGCCATTGACAAACTTGCCGCCAAGCATCTGGATCGTACGCTTCTGATACATGCTGCTAACGGATGGACCCCAATTGATTTCCGGGTACTCGCTAACCTTCTTGTCGACTGTCTTGAAGCCGTCGATGATCGCATTATCGTTGTTCGATTGCTCGGATGCGATCGCCACCTCGACATCCATCCAGCGAAGGCTTTTGGATAATACATTGTTCTGAACGTTCAAGAGATCCTTGGAAATTTCCTCCGACTTCTTGTACAGCGTCTTCATCGTCGCGAATTCATCTGGCGTAAGGGGCTGCTTGCTTAAGTCCCGCACTGCCGTCTTATAAGCGAAGTTGCCGATATGCGACAGAAAGTCCTCCGCTTCGTTGAAGGGGAGCAGCGTAAGCGGCAACTGGCTGATCTCGTTTTGCGCTTCGCTTGTCAGCCGCCATACATTGACGAGCCCTTTGCGGTGATAGGCTTGCGAGGTGGAATTGACCGCGAGCGTATTTCCTAACTGCTGATGCAGTTGCTCGACATGGTACGTCAAGTTATGGAAAGCCCGCTGATACTGGTTTTCCGCTTTTATGAGGATTGAGTTTTTCTCCTGGTGTTCCTGATAGCCCCAATAGAGCGAGCCTAGAAACAGAATCGTCATGATGGGGAACAGAATGGAACTAAGTCGACGGTACATATGCAAAAAACTCCTTTCTTGTGCAAAACCTGGTGTTAGTTTGGTTTGCCAAAAGGAGCTTTATGCATAACTTCTATTCAATTGATTAACAAATCCATCGGTAAACCGCTTAATAGGCGGTATGCTCTTCGATATCAAGGTCGTTGCTATTGTTGCAGATACATTGTTTAAAGCCGGTATCGATACCGCCCTTATCCCGCCGCCCCCGCAGCACGAACTTCTCCCCGCATACATTGCACCGAATGGTCACCTTCACCCGCGCTTCCATCGTTACCTCCTATACATGCTATCCTATAGTAGCATTATGGACGGATGAATTATAATTTAACCTCATCCTCGCGCGACAGGAATCTGAACGGCGATCTCGAGTTGGCCGAATTAATCTTGCGCAGGCTCCAAACCCATAGCGCCGCCATGAACGGCACCATGAACCATAAATAATTGGAGCCGACCGAAATAATGATCCAATCATAGATAGCATGCAGTGCGAATGGCAGCATCAAAGAGATGGCGAGCAATCGTCTTGTCTTGCTCTTCGGAGCAAACTTCGCCTTGCCAAAGTAATATCCCATCATAATGCCGAACAGCGCATGACCGGATACGGGCAGAAGAGCGCGACCAAGCAAGGTAGCAAAACTGGCAGGCGAGTAGATAGCATACAGCACGTTCTCCAACGTTGCGAATCCAAGGGAGATCGATGCCGCATAGACGATGCCGTCATAGGGCTCATCGAACTCGGTATGGTTGTAGATAACGTGGAGCAGCACGAACCACTTGACGAATTCCTCTACCCCGGCCGACTCCAAAAAGATCAGCACCCCGGCATAATCGCCAAGCCATATTTCCAGCCCGCGCTGTATAACCATGATCGGAATAACGATGAGCAATCCAAGCACGAACATGCGCGCAACCATGTGAATCGGCTCGGCATCGTATTTATCTCTTAAATATAAGTAAGTAAGCAGCGATATGCCTGGTGCAACCGCTGCTGTCAAAATAGAAAAAATGAGCATCAAACACCTGCTTTCTTACACCCACCCGCGATAACGAGCCGCTTCGGCAACTTTGCGGATGCCAGCCATATAGGCGGCAAGCCGCATATCGACCTTGCGGGTACGATGTATGTCATACACTTGCTCGAAGCCTCTTATCATCATCAAACGAAGCTTGTCATCGATCTCTTGTTCATCCCAGTAATAGCCTTGATTGTTCTGCACCCACTCGAAATACGATACAATAACGCCCCCTGAGCTGGCAAGCACGTCAGGCACGATCAATATGCCCCGCTCGGACAATATTCGAGTCGCTTCGAGCGTCGTCGGCCCGTTAGCCGCCTCTACGACGACCTTCGCCTTGATATTCGAAGCGTTGTGCTCAGTGATCTGATTCTCGATGGCAGCCGGGACAAGCACGTCGCAGTCCAGCTCCAACAGCTGTTCATTCGTGATCGTCTGCTGGAACAGATTCGTTACGTTGCCGAACGAATCACGACGGTCCAGCAAATAGGGAATATCGAGTCCTTCTTCATTATACAACGCTCCGGACACATCGGAAATACCAATTACGCGCGCACCTGCCTCATGCATGAATTTGGCAAGGTAGCTGCCTGCGTTGCCGAAGCCCTGAATCACGATGCGCGCATTCGCGAGATCGATGCCTTTCAGCCGCAATGCTTCATGGATCATGATGACGACGCCGCGCGCTGTAGCCGTTTCACGCCCCTTAGAGCCGCCAAGCACGAGCGGCTTGCCCGTAATGAAGCCGGGCGAATCAAATTCTCTAATGCGGCTGTATTCATCCAGCATCCAAGCCATAATTTGCGAATTCGTCATGACGTCGGGTGCCGGAATATCTTTTGTCGGGCCTACAATTTGGCTGACCGCCCGCACATACCCGCGGCTTAACCGTTCCAACTCCCGGATGGACATGCTGCGCGGATCGCAAATAACGCCGCCTTTACCGCCTCCATAAGGCAGATCGGCAATACCGCATTTTATGCTCATCCATATCGACAGCGCCTTTACTTCATTCTCGTGAACAGCCGGATGGAAGCGGACGCCTCCTTTGGTAGGTCCTACCGCATCATTATGCTGCGAACGATAACCCGTGAACACTTTCGTCTTGCCGTCGTCCATTCGTACGGGTATTCGGACCGTAAGCACCCTCATGGGTTCTTTCAATAGTTCAACCATATCCTGCTCATAGCCTAGCCGCTGCAGCGCCTGTTCAATTACGATTTGAGTGGCTAGCAGCACATCGGTTTCTTTCTTGTCATTCATATCCCATTCACCGCCCTTGTCTCTTTATAATATGAGCGCCATGCTCACAGCGTATTCTCTAAGACAAGGACATAACCTTTAAATGATGGTTAGAATGCAAGAAGAGCATCATGCGGACGATTAAGTCGGCAGATGCTCTTAACGAGGGTTGATGCTTAAAATTTAAAATGAAGACATATTTGGCCAATCGCCGACTCCGACATAATGACTTTCCCGTATTCCTCCAGCATCGCGTAGGTAACGGACGTTGCCTCGCCATATTCGGCGAGCAGGGCGATGACGGCGTTATGCTTCGATGAGTCGATCAGCGCGGGTTCAAGCGCAAGTATCCATTTCCCATTGTACGAGTATAGCTTCCCATCCTCGGTTAGGTTGGAAGATTGGAGTTGCTTGCTTACCGCAATGACATCCTCGAAGTCGCGGAAGGAGTACATGACTATATCGCTTTGTTCGAGCGTAACTTCCATCTCGTATATTTCGTCGTCCGCATCGTCTTCTTCCAAAGTGTGGCCGCCATCATGAGCGTGCGCATTCATTTTGCCGCGGGTAACGATGACCACCATACCTTGAGCCGGAAGGGCGAACACCTCAACAGCCAATGGGCCGCTGGCATCGAAACCGAGTTCCGTATATGCCTGGTCCATCATTTCACTGAATAGCTCGTGCACTTTAGGAATTTCGCGCCACATGTCGTCCTTATGGATCCCCCGTTCCGACAAGTCGTCGAACGTCAGGAAAATCCGTATCTTGTCCTGACTCAGCCGTTCGATTTTCATGACAGGATCCTCCTCTGCAGCATCTGTTGTAACAGCGTATGAAATTTTTAGTAAGATGTGATCAATTTGATCAAATCATGCTATGTATCTACTTTACCATGTATAACCCTCGAATGCACTAATATTGGGCAAAAAAAGGAATCGCATAACGGCTGGCTTTTGCCATGCGTTGACTGCGATTCCGTGTATCCCGTTCTATGCCGAACGGTTAGTGGGTAAAGGCTGAGGACTCCGCTTTTATTTTATCCGCTTCCTTCTTGATTGCCGGATCGCTGTTCACGATCGCCTCAATTTGTTCCCAAGCGGCTTCTGATTTTCCTGCGGCAGCGTCTGTATGCTTTGGGATGACTGCTCCCGCCGCCTCGTTCATGAAACCTTTGTTCATCACTTTGGATACGGTGTTGCCCATCATATTGGATGCCGCCTTCGAAACCGCGCTTGTTGCCCACGCGAATGTCCCCGGACGCTTGCGCGATACGTACATCGTCGCTACCGCGCCGACCAATCCGCCAACGATAAATCCGCTTAATCTCATGAGTATGAACACCTCTTTCCTTCATCATCTTTCGGATTCAGTTATTAGTGTGACCGCCCCTTCGAGGCGTCATTCCCGATAAAATAAGGAAATGAGTCGGGGTCGGACTTCATCGCCATTATGGTATACTAATGCCAAATTACGACACGGTACGAATAATAGGAACAAATCAATCGGAGGTCCCAACAATGAAAAAATACAAGTTGCTTCTATCCGCACTCCTATCCGTTTCTCTTACTGCAGCTTTGGTCGCTTGCAGCTCCGGTCCGACAAACCATACGGATGGCGCCGTCGCGAATGCAGCACAGCCCGCATCGACGATCGCCTCTTCGCAGCCTACGGCCGAGCCGAGCATTTCCCTGCAACCGACTGCCTCGCGACCGCCGATCGTTCATCCTGGCCCGAAGCCGCTGTATAAGATGAACGATGCCTACCGCTTCGTTCCGATCGAAGAGTCGGCGAGCGCTAAAGCTGTGCTGCTTACATTCGACGACGGACCGGACAACGAGAAAATCATTGTAAGTCTACTCGATACGTTGGACAAGCACAAAGCGAAGGCGATCTTCTTCGTCAACGGCTACCGCGTCAAGCAAAATCCGGAGCTTCTGAGGCTCATTTACGACCGGGGAGGTACAATCGGCAACCACGCCTGGGATCATAACAACTTAAAGGAAGCGGCCAAGGACGTCGTTAAACAGCAAATCGGCGACGTACAAGATGAAGTCAAGCAATTAACCGGTGTCGCGCCGCTCTTCTTCCGTCCGCCCTACGGCGCAGGAAGCGATATCGTTAAACAAACGGCAAAAGACCACGGCATGCTGTACATGACGTGGTCCAACGGTTCGCTCGATTGGGAGAAGCCGGCAAGGGACAATCCCGCGGAGATCGTTCGCAATGTGATGGAGCAGCTCCATCCCGGCGCTAATATATTAATGCATGAATTGCAATGGACTGCGGACGCACTAGACGAGCTTCTTACGAAGCTGGAGAAGGAAGGTTATTCCTTCATCGATCCTGCAACCATTGCCACTACTCCGTATACTTAATTCCATAGTAGAACAATGCGGCTACCAAGCCAAGAAATAAAACGACGATGAGGTTATAATACCACTTCGTAACCTTTTGGGCGCTTGATGGGTACTTCTTGCGTCTTGGCGGCAACGCCGAGATGTCCGTGGATTCGAGACGGCTTGGGGACGGTTCCACCGTCCTCTCTAGATGCTGTTCTTCCTGTAAGCTCGAGCTTCCAGACCTTCTGCTCCTGCTCATGACTCCCTCCTGAATCGAATAATTAATCCCATCACCAAATCAATGACAAAATGCGCTATAATGGCTGACCATAAGGAGCCGGTCTGCATATAAATCCAACCTAAGCCGTAGCTGATGGAGAAAACTAAGCCGGTCGGTATCCAATGTTTTAAATAACGCACATGAATGGTCGCGAATACGATACTCGTCCAATATGGGCCGATCGCATGCTGAATCGCGCCGCGAAACAACAATTCCTCGCATATTGCTACAATAAACGATATAAGCGCAATATGCCATACCGGCCTATTCCGGAATATCCGATCGTTAACGCCGCCGTCATCGCCGGCTTCCTCCGGCACGAAGCGGGCTATGAGCAGGTCGACCAAGATGACCGCCGCCGCCAAGCCAACTCCCCACCACAGAAAAGTAAGCTCCTTTGGGATATTGAAAAGCGCAACAAGATTTTGACGCTGAAATAATACCCATATCAAGCCGATAATAAAAGTAAGCCCTTGCGTCGCATACAAGTTAATGAGCAGCATCCGGTCGTCCAGATCGTCAACGGAAACTTTACGTACGCGAATATTGCGAATATCGAACTTTTTCATCGTTTCCCGCCCGCCAATCTGATTCGTTCATATTTTCTTTTTCGACCTTATAACCTATACTGATTAGATCTTATTGACCTTATAGACCCACCACATTACATATACATAGAAGGAGTTCAACATGGAAAAGAAACTATCGGCAAACGCAATGCTATACAGTATCGGATTCGTCTTCATGCTCGCTTGCTCGGTTGGCGCGTTTTTCTACGGAATCGAGGTCGGCGTCGACAAAACCGAATCAAGATACGAAGCGGAGAAGGCTAGCGCAAGCGCTAAAGCAACAGTCAGTCCTTACCAGCAGCAGGATCTGGTTTCTTTCTATCATACTGTATTTTTGCCATATCGTGAATTTCAGAGCGAATGGTTCGATGCCGTGGACAAGCTAACGCAGGGCGAATCTATTGATGCCGCATCTGCTTTCAAGGAATTGTCTAGTCTGGCGAAAAACAAAGCGGGCGAAGCAAGTTCCTTCAATATGCAGAACTCTCCGTTACTCGGCGAGGCGCAAGTTAGCTACATACGCAGCTTGAAACTGTTCGCCGATGCGGCAAGCAAAGCTGCGGCAAGCGCTAAATCCGCTAAGGGCGAGGAACTGCTTCAACTGATAGCCAAGGAGAAAAATTACGCTACTGCGGTCGCGCAGTCGTTAGCCGCACAGCAAGCGTATTACGATGCTATGCTGAAGTGGTCATCGAGCGTAAATGTCGATATTCCCAGCGAATATAAACTATCGGCCCGGCTGGATCTTGCTAAATGGGAGACGCTGCCGATTACGGTTAAGAACAAGCTCATGGCAGACCAATTGCAAAGCCGCAAACAAATCACGGCATTTTACCCTCATGATCTGACGAGCCGAGTCGATGAATTTATTATTTCGGGCCAAGCGGCGAAGATGAAGCTTGGGACCGTGTCCGGGATCGTTGCCCTTCTGCTCGACACGGACGCCGTTCGAAGCGGAGACTTTGCCGGCAGCCAAGCCAAGCTCTACAAGAAGACGCTGCTTCCGCAGTTGCCGTTCTTCTCTATGAATGCCGACTAGACTAGATCTCCGTTAATCATATTGAAAGTTTCGCAACGAGGCTATAGCCGCCATTCCACCTGAAACATTGTGGAGGCCGCTGTAGCCTTGTCCTTCTAAATAGCGGCATACTGCCTCGCTTCGAACGCCATGAGCGCAAACGATATAGAGCGGCTTATTGCTTGGCAATTCATCAAGCCTGCCGGGAATGGTGTTCATCGGTATTAAGGTTGTTCGGTCCAAGTGGTAATAGTCCCATTCGTACGTCTCGCGTACGTCAATAATTTGCGAAGCATCCGCTTCGCCCCTTTCCATAATTGCCAGCAATTGTTCAGGAGCTACATCCTGCCATTTTGTCATCTTCCCATGCCTCCTGTGTCATAATCTGTTGCTCGCAATGGTTGAATCATAACGAAAATTTCACAAATCGGCAAGTTTGAGCATTGCAATTGTCCACTGGCTTGCTATAAAATAGAAAAGTCCGAGTCTATTTTTTGTCGGCTTCAGAAAGACCAAGCGCTAACTGCGTTTATGCTTGGAATCTGCTTCATTCGGTCACGACTTGATGATCCAACTCTCGTCCCGATGCTGCAAAGCGAAGTAGGGACGGGGGTTTTTCTGTTCATATTAAGCAGCAAGGCACACTAGCCTTGCCCTAATTTAGGAGGCATACTTCTCATGTTTAAAGTGTTAGTTTCCGATCCGATCAGCGATTTGGGCATCCAGCAGCTAGTTGATGCAACAGATGTCGCCGTAGACAAAAAAACCGGCCTTAGCGAAGACGAGCTTGTTGCCATTATCGGCGAATACGACGCTCTTCTCGTTCGCAGCCAAACAAGAGTAACCGCCAAAATCATGGAAGCCGGCAAACAGCTTAAAGTCGTTGGCCGCGCTGGCGTCGGCGTCGACAACATCGACCTCGATGCAGCTACGCAAAACGGTATCATTGTCATTAACGCTCCCGACGGCAATACGATTACGACATCCGAGCATACTTTTGCGATGATGATGGCCGTTGCCCGTCATATCCCGCAAGCCTATATGAAGACGGTTGGCGGCGAATGGGATCGCAAGTCGTTCCTCGGCGTTGAATTGCGCAACAAAAAGCTCGGCGTTCTCGGCATGGGCCGTATCGGCAGCGAAGTTGCTAAGCGTGCCAAAGCTTTCGGCATGGACATCCTCGGATATGACCCGTTCATGACGGAAGAGCGCGCGGAGAAAATCGGCATCAAGCTCGCTTCTGTTGACGAGATCATACGCAACGCGGACTTCATGACGGTTCATACGCCGCTGACGCCTGAAACTCGCCATATGATCGGCAAAGCACAATTCGAAGTGATGAAACCCGGCATGCGTATTGTTAATTGCGCACGCGGCGGTATTATCGATGAGCTGGCACTCGTTGACGCGATCAATAACGGCGTTGTTGCCGGGGCTGCATTCGACGTATTCGAAGTGGAACCGCCTGCTGATGATCATCCGTTCCTGAAGCATCCGAAGATCATTGTAACGCCGCATCTTGGCGCTTCCACCGTTGAAGCCCAAGAAAACGTAGCAATCGACGTATCGGAGCAAGTGCTGCATATTTTGCGCGACGAGCCGTTCATGAACGCGGTTAACATGCCTCCTATCCCGGCTAATCTGCAAAACATTTTGCAGCCGTACTTCACGCTTGGCGAGAAACTCGGCAGCTTTATCGCTCAATCGACGGAAGGCGCCGTGCAAGAAATTATCGTTAACTATGCAGGCGAGCTTGCGGAAGTCGACACGCAGCCCCTGACTCGCTACGTCGTTCGCGGCGTGCTTGCGCACCATCTCGGCCTCGAGAACGTTAACGTCGTCAACTCGATGCATTTGGCGAAGACGAGAGACGTGAATATCGTGATCCGTAAATCGACGGCTTCCAAGGACTTCACGAACCTCGTGTCCGTGTCGCTCCGCACGAAGATGGAAGAGCATGTCGTGTCGGGTACTTTGCTCACCGGCTACGGCCCGCGCATCGTGCAGATCGACAAGTTCCCGGTTGATGTAACGCCTGAAGGCAACCTGATTCTGATCTCGCATAACGACAGACCGGGTATCATCGGCCGCGTCGGCACATTGCTGGGCAACAACGACGTGAACATCGCGACGATGCAAGTAGGACGCCAGCTTGAAGGCGGATCGGCCATCATGGTGCTTCGCGTTGACAAAGGCGCTCCTAAAGAAGTGCTTCAACAACTGACAAGTCTTCCGGAACTGAATACGGCTAAGGAAATCAAGCTTTACTAAATAAAAGCCGCAACGCAGAACCTCATCCCTACTCCAGGCGATGAGGTTCTTTTTTTTGTTTTCGAGTCTACCAAAAACGCGACAAAATTTCGCTGTAAGAGCATCCTCGCCATCCACATCACGACGAACGACCCTGTAAGCTCATATTCGCTCTTACGGGACGCGAACGCTTTCCGATTTGTAGCTGTAAGAGCCTATATGCTCTTATAAGGTCAACTTGATGTCATTGTTTCACGTACAACAAGATTAAACGATGGTTCTCAACAAAAAAAGCGCTCCGAATCGGAACGCTTTGACAGCTATTGATGATAATCGACAGGAAGCAGCAGCGTAAACGATGTACCCACGCCAACTGTGCTTTCGACGACGATTCTGCCTTTATGAAGGTCGATCAAATTTTTGACGATGGCCAGACCAAGTCCGGTACCGCTCGAGGCGCCTCGTTTGCGGGCCTTATCGGCCTTATAAAACCGCTCGAATACGTAAGGAACATCTTCCACCGGAATGCCCTGCCCTTCGTCGCGGACCGTAATTTGAATGAACGACTCCCCGTTCACATTCGCGTTCTGGCCCGCTATGGTAATGGACTTGCCGGCTGGCGTATGACGAAGCGCATTGTCGAGCAGATTCGTCAGCACCTGCTCCAGCCGATCCTCATCGGCCTCCAGCATCGTGAGCGGCTCATCCGGAATCTCAACATGCATGCGCACGCCCCGCTCCTTCGCATACACCTGGAACTTGCGATGCACCCGCTTCACGACATGGCGCAAATCAATCTCGTGGAAGTTCATCTCGACATGGCCCGCTTCCATTCTTGCAATATCGAGGAAGTCGTTGACGAGACGTCCCATTCGGAGTGATTCGTCATGTATAACTTGAACAAGCTCCTTGCCTTCCTCTGGCGAAGCGACAATATCGTCCAGCAGCGCTTCGCTATACCCTTGCAGCATGGATAACGGCGTTCGTATCTCATGCGAGATGTTCGCCACAAAGTCCCTGCGCAGCTTCTCCAGCTTATGCTCCTCGGTCACGTTCCGAATAACGGCTACCGCTCCGCGTACAACGCCGTTCGATTGCAGCGGCGCCATAACGACCGACCAAACGTTCGTGTGAACATGTACCTTCTCGCTTAAATCATGCCCTTTCTCGATGACCGTTTGGTACAGCTCGCGCAGCGGCATCGGCACGCTTTCGAAGGTTAGAGAGCTGCCGGACAAGTCATCCTGCCAGTCGACCTTAAGCCCCGACCACTGATTGATAAGCAAATGTCCGCTTGGGTTCGTGAGAATGACTTGACCGGCCGCATCGAATGTAATGACGGAATCGCCCATGCTTCGCAATATGCTGGTCAAATGGTTTTTCTCATGATTGAGATCGTGAATGAGCTTGTCGAGCTGCTCCGTCATATGATTGAACGTCTTCGCCAGCTCGCCGATCTCATCCGTCGAACGAATATCGACCCTTGTACTGTAATTGCCCTGCGACACGGAATCGGCCGCGTTCTTCAACTGCAGCAGCGGCTGTTGGATCTTCGCCGACAGGAAGAAAGCGAAGAACGTCGACAGCAGGAAACCGATGATCGCAACGACAATGAACAAAATCTTAATATCATGGGCATCATCCCTGTTGTTGAACCAAATATCGATATATTGAAGCAGGAATACGCCCAATATAATGAGTACTACCGCAACGAGCAGCATGATCGTAGCCCAAAGCTTGCCGACCACGCTGTTCCACAGCATTCGCGTCAGTCGTTGGAACAATCGCATTTACTTCGGCACCTCGAGCTTGTAGCCGACGCCCCATACGGTCGTAATCATCGCGGCTGCATCAGGCGATACTTTGTTCAGCTTCTCGCGAAGCCGCTTCACATGCGTATCAACCGTTCGGAGATCGCCGAAGAACTCGTAATTCCATACGTCCTTCAGTAGCTCCTCGCGCGAAAATACTTTATCCGGCGATACGGCCAAATAGTGCAGCAGTTCGTATTCCTTAGGCGTCAAGCTTACCTCTTGGCCTCCAGCCGTTACGCGGTGCGCGTCATGCTCGATAATCAAGTTCGGGAACACGATATTGTTGCTCGAATTGATTTCCTTGGTCAGGAACGCGGTTGCGGAAGATCGGCGCAATATTGCCTTCACACGGTAGATAACCTCGCGCGGACTGAACGGCTTAACGACATAATCGTCGGCACCGACCTCGAAGCCTTGCACGCGGTTCATCTCCTCGCCCTTCGCCGTCAGCATAATGACCGGCGTTGCTTTAATCTGGCGAAGGCGCGAACACACCTCGACGCCGTCAATGCCCGGCAGCATGACATCGAGCAATATTAATGCGTAATCCGTATTGGATGCTAGCCGAAGCGCGGTTTCTCCGTCCTCGGCTTCATCGATCGTATAGCCTTCCTTCTCCAAGTACATCTTGAGCAGGCGGCGAATTCGTTCCTCATCGTCAACGACTAAAATACGGTTTGAGTAATCGGTCATACGGCATTACTCCTCTCCATTCTTGTGTTAAGCTCCCGAGTATGAATGCAGACCGGCGATAATCAAGTTGACGCCGATCAACGTAAACAGTACGATAACAAATCCGATAACCGCCAGCCAGGAAGAACGAAGTCCCTGCCAACCGCGGGAGAGGCGGAAATGCAAGTAGGCGCTGTAGTAAAGCCAAGTAATAAGCGCCCATACTTCCTTCGGATCCCAGCCCCAGAAACGTCCCCACGCCTTCTCCGCCCATATCATCGCGAAGATGAGCGCGCCAAGCGTAAAGATCGGGAAGCCGATCGCGATGGCGCGATAGCTGATTTCGTCTAAATCCTCCGGATCGATGCCTTCCATCGCGGGATGGATGACAGCGCCGAGACGCTTGCGGAACGCGAGGCGGAGCAGACCGTATAGAATGCTGCCCGCAATGACGGACCATACTACCGTGTTCAGCTTTCTGCCTGCATTAACGCCGTTCATCCAATAAGGCGCTTCGAGCAGCGGTTTTTCCATGCCGAGGAAGCTGTCCATTTCGACCGTTTGGCTATTGTACGGCTTAACGATCGGCGGAAGCGCATAAGCAACCTTCTCCGTAGTCGTCTGTTCAATGCCTTTGATGTCGATTTCCGACTTCTCTTGAATGAAATGAGCTTCATAACCAGCGCCGCGGAAGCCGAATACGGCAATGATAAACCCGACGATCAATACGAGCGAGTATAACGTGAATTCCACCCAGAACTGCGATCTGCGAGCTTCCTTCGACGTCTGCTTGAAATCCACAACGCGCAATAGGTACATGAGGCCAGCCGCAAAGCCGACAGCGAAAAAGGCTTCTCCAAGCGCAGCCGTCGTAACGTGGATCTTAAGCCAGTTCGACGTTAATGCCGGAATTAGCGGCTGTACATCGCTTGGGAAAACCGCCGCATACGAAACGATGATGACGGTAAGCGGCAATGCGAACATGCCTAGCAGCGGCTTGCGGTAGATCGCATGAATGATCGTATAAGCCATCATAATCGACATGCCGAGGAACGTCATAAACTCATACATATTACTGGTTGGAATTTGTCCGCTGCCTGCCCACCGCGTGAAGAAAAACGCTAAGTGGGCCGCAAGTCCGAGACTCGATGTAATAAATGCGATTTTGCCCCATCGTCTCTCGTGATCGGCTGGCTTGCGGTTGCTCCACTTTTTGCCTGCAACCGCGATGACGTAGAACATAAAGGCAAAGCAGTAAAGAAAAAATGCGACAAGAAACACGTCGCTGCTGAATTCGACTAAACTCACGCGTTGTTCCCTCCGTTATCGAGCGCCTTCGGATCGACGGTTATCCCGATTTTTTTGAGCGCCCCGGCAACATCCGAGCGCATGCCATACCAGTTCTTGTTCGTATGCGCGCCAAGCGACAGGTCGCCGTCATCTATGCGCAGCCATATTCTGCGATGCTGCCAATAAGAACCCATCAGCAGACCGACCATCGAAAATACCGCGCCGATCCATACATAAGGAAGCGCTCTATCCATCCTTACGTTCAAATAGGTCGAAGCTTCCGAGAACTCGACATTCTCCATGCCTTCTACCTTAATTTCGATCTTCTCCGCCAATGCGCCGTTAATGACATCCTGGGCAAACTTCACTTTGTCCTTCTGCATCGGGAAATACATGTAAGGTTCTCCTTCGGCAGCTAGGCCCGGTCCTTTCACCGTAAAGATGAATGCCGGTGCGACCGGGTCCCGAGAGAGCGTCGTCGGTTTGCCATTGCTGTCAAGCGCGAACTCCATGAAGTTCGCATATAGCTCCAGCGTAAACGGACCAAGCTCATGCTTCGGCGCCGAATCTTTCATCGGCAGGTCAAACGGTCCGTAAGACTTCCCGGTCTGCTTGTCGATCAGCATCGGATGCACCGCGTTAAGCCGCGGCGTCATATCGAAGTCGAACTGGTAAAGCTTCAACCCCTTGTACTTCAAAGGATCGTTAACGATAATGTCGTGCTGTTTCACTTCCGTAAGCTCCGGCTGCTTCAGCGGATCGTTGCAATTGCTTGTACATTCGTACAACACTGCTTGCGTCTTGAACAACTTCGCTCGCGCTGTGCCCTTCAGCGTCTCAGGCAATTCATCGTCCTTGTAAAATTCAACGATGAACTTCTCGTTCTTCACGTAATAGTTCGTTCCGCTAATCTGAACCGTATCGCCGTCCGGAATCGTAATATACGAATCCATCTGAAAGCCGGGTAGACTTCGAGCCAGTATGGCGAGAAGGAACAGTATCAAACCAATATGGTTAATATAAGGGCCCCAGCGGCTGAACCTGTTTTTCTCCGCAAGCAGCGAACTTCCGTCACGATGAATACGGTAGCCTTTGCGCTTTAGCTGCGCTCCGAATTGCTCCGCCCATTGCTCGGGATCGCCCTCTACCGTCTGCTTGTACACCGTCTTCTGGCGGTGAATGAACTGCGGATGCTTGCGGATCTGCTGCTTGCTGAGCGCCCGGTAGAGCGGCAGCACGCGGTCAAGGCTGCAAATAACGAGCGAGGTGCCGATCATAACGAGCAGTCCGATAAACCACCACGATTCGTATGTATGGGACAAGCCCAGCATATAATATATTTTGCCGGGTAGGCCATACGTCTCCTCGTAATAAACGGCAGGCTCGAAGTTGTTGACGAACGTGTTCTCCTGCGGATAAATCGTTCCTAACATCGATGTCAGGAACGTAATTACAATTAAGTAAATCGCGATTTTGACGGAAGAGAAAAAGTTCCAAACCCGGTCAATCACATTCGGGTTGCTCTTCTGCGAACGGCGCGCGACGCCGTCGTAACGCATCTCAAGCGGCGTATCCGCACCTTCGGCTTCTGATGGCAAGAGCGGCTTGCCACAGCTTTCGCATAATACCGTGCCTACCGAGTTTTGATGGCCGCATTCGCATTTTGTGTTTTCCACGACTAACACAGCATATCCCCCTAGAGCTGAAGCAAACGTTCAATCCGATCGTCGATCTCTTGCTCCGTCATGCCGCCTACCGTGATCTCCATGATTTTGCCGTCCGGCCCTATAAAGAAGGTCGTCGGGTAAGAGCGCAGCCCGTAGCTGCGTTCCGTCTTGCGGTTAACGTCTCGCAGGATCGGATAGTTCAGATCGAATTGGCGAACAAAGTTGTTCACTGTCAATGTGTCTTCGCTTAAATTAATGGCCAATATCACGAGGCCTTGGTCCTTCCACTTGGCGTATTGCCTCTCGAACTCCGGCATCTCCTTGACGCACGGCGGGCAGAACGTTCCCCAGAAGTTGACTACAACCGCTTTCCCTTGATAATCCGACAAGGCTTTCGTACCGCCATTCAAATCGGCCAATGTGAACGGCGGCGGCTCCGAACCGGCCTTAAGCGCCCCTCCGGAATCCGATGCGAATAACGTCGAACCGATCGCATATCCGCCTATAATCAGTACGGCAGCCAAAATGACGATTTGGACCGTTTTGCGGGATTTTCCCATTAGCTTGCCTCACCACCTGCTTCGATCTCTGCTGAAAGCTGACTACGTTAGTACCATTATAACGAAAAGTCGACGGCAATAACTGCCGCCGTCGTTTACTTTTTATGAACTTTATGTGTCTTGCGTGCCTCTGCGAGCAGGCCATCGATCTCCTTGGGAGTCAGATGTCTGTATTTGCCGCGGCCCAGATCCTGCAAATAAAGATCTCCGAATTTAATGCGTTTCAGGCGGATTACTTTATGTCCGATAGCTTCGAACATTCTGCGTACTTGCCGATTGCGTCCCTCGTATATCGTAATCGTTATTTTCGCTTCGTTATTTACCGTATCGACGTCATGATATTCAACCTCCGCAGGCGCCGTCATGCCATCCTCCAGCATAATGCCCTTCTGCAGCTTCTCAAGCGCACTGCCATGCGGCACGCCTTTGACCGTTGCATGGTACGTCTTCGGAACATGGTGGCTCGGATGCGTAAGCATATTGGCGAACTCGCCGTCGTTCGTAAGCAGAAGAAGTCCTTCTGTATCGTAGTCCAGACGTCCGACAGGATAAACCCTCTCTTTGATACCGGGCAGGAAGTCACCGACGACCTTGCGGCCTTGCGGATCTTTAGCGCTCGATATGACGCCCTTCGACTTATTGAGCATAACGTAAATTTTCTTCTCGCCTTTGATCAGCCTGCCGTTAACCGATATCGAATCGACCGCAGGGTCGGCTTTGACGCCAAGCGTCGTTACTTTCTCGCCGTTCACCTCAACCATGCCGGCTAAAATCATTTCCTCGCATTTGCGACGGGATGCGACACCCGCTTGCGCTAATATTTTTTGTAAACGTTCCAATGCTTTCACCTCATTCTCCATCATAACGATTAGAAGAACAAAGTACAAGCGGGTGCTAACCGAATATGTATAGACAAATGAAAATCGCCGCCAAAAAACCGACCAAATCGGAGAAAAGCCCTACTTTTAGCGCATATTTGGTACGGCGGATGCCTATTGCTCCAAAATAAACCGTCAGCACATACAGCGTCGTATCCGTGCTGCCCTGAATCGTAGACGCGATTCTTCCGATCATCGAATCGGGTCCGTAGGTCTGAATGAGATCGGCAGTAAACGCAAGGGATCCTGCACCCGTAAGCGGACGCAAGATGCCTAGCGGCAGTACCTCGCTTGGAATGCCGAACCAATCGAATAAAGGACGAACAGCCGACAGCATTAACTCCATCGCGCCGGAGGCGCGAAACATGCTGATCGCTACCATCATTCCGACAAGGTGGGGAATAATGTTGATGGCCGTCCCGAAGCCGTCCTTCGCTCCTTCAACGAACGTTTCATAGACGGGTACTTTGCGTCGGAGTGCCGCATAGAGCGGAATGAATACGATAATGGCAGGTATCATCCATGCGGATAGATTGGAGAACAAATCATACAAGCGTCTCACCTCCGCCGGATGTCGTCGGAGTAGACGAGCTTATATTGGATGGCGGCTTGGTTAAATTCGTCTGAGGCGGAATCATAGGAGGCGATTTCCTTCTATACCATCTGTCGGCTACGATGGCCGCCGATGTCGCGACAAATGTCGCGGCAAGCGTCGTTCCGATTATTTCGGCAGGATTAGCCGAGCCGTAATTCATCCGTATAGCGATAAGCGTCGTCGGCACCAACGTAATGCTTGACGTATTGAGGGCAAGCAGCGTACACATTGCAGGCGTTGCGGTCGTCTGGTCCGGATTCAGCTTCTGCAGTTCCTGCATGGCTTTGATGCCCATTGGCGTCGCGGCATTGCCGAGACCGAACAAATTCGCGCTTAAATTGCTCATGATGTATCCTATGGCCGGATGGTTGTGCGGAATGTCTGGGAATAGCTTGCGTACAAGCGGACCCAGCATCCGCGCAAGCTTTTTAAGCAGGCCTGCATCCTCGGCGATGCGCATCATGCCAAGCCAGAATACCATAATGCTAATGAGGCCGAAGCTTATTGTCACACCCGACTTTGCCCCTTCGAAAGCAGCTTGCGTAACCGCGTCCATGTTGCCGTTTATCGCGGCTACCGCTACGCTAGCCGCGATAAAGAACAACCAAATCCAATTCACCATATAACCGTCTCCCCTCGGTTTTATGCTCTAGGTACTAAACATCAAAACTCCATTTATTATTCATCGGCATCATCCTTCAATCGATGGCTTCCCGCCTCAAATACCGGCGTTGACCCGATCTTTTCCCCTTTCAGATACCAGTTGAGCGAGCCGCGTTCGCCAAGCGCATAATCCGTCGACTTCGGATCAATCAGAACAAGACTTGTATGAATGGAATCTTGCTCGTCCAGTTCTAACGGATAGCTGAAGCCTTGTCCTAGCGCAAAAGGATAACCAGCGATCGTTTGCCCTTTGCTCGCGAGCTTCTGAAGCGGATAGTTGGCATAGCCCCAATCGAGCAAGTTTTTGTGGTCGTTCCAATCATCGCTGTCGTTAATCGTAACAGCAGCGAGCTGCTGACCGTTTCTTGTCGCCGAACTGACAAGACAACGCAGCGATTTTTTAGTATAACCGGTTTTGACTCCGTCCGCGCCTTCGTACATGGCAAGCATTTTGTTTTTGTTTGGCCATGTATAATCCCATTTTTCATGCGGGTTCGGCACTTTTTTTTCCCTTGTGCCTACGATTCGGGCAAATGTTTTATTTTTGAGCGCATAGGCAGTCAGTACGGCAAGATCGTTGGCAGAGGAGTAATGTCCTTCTTCATCGAGTCCATGCGGATTTTTGAATTGCGAATGCTTCATATTCAGAAAACGAGCCTTCTCGTTCATGAGATGTACGAAACCTTCCTCAGACCCACCTACATGCTCGGCAATCGCAGTCGCTGCGTCATTGCCCGAACGAAGCATCAAGCCGTACAGCATATTTTCAAGCGTCATTTCTTCGCCCAGTTGAAGGTAGATCGACGATCCCTCCTTGCCGACCGCACGTTTTCCTGTTTTCACCTTATCATCCAGCTTGCCATGGTCGATGGCCACGATTGCGGTCATGATCTTCGTCAAACTTGCGATTCTCATCGATTGATCGCCGTTGCTGCTATATAAAATTCTGCCTGAGCTGACATCGATTAACGCGGCCGCTCTTGCATTCGTACCGATCGGCTTCGGCTTCGCGCTTGCTGCAGGCTGAATCGCCAGCATCGTCGCCCCTAACAAAAGCATGGAAGCTAACGCGATTCTATACCGCTTGAACCCTTTCATTCCCATTGATACTCCTCTCGCTGCAGTATTCTGTCCATTCATTATATGCTTGTACATAATCGGGTAGACGAGCTTAAGGCAACAAAATGAAAAACTGCCCTTTCGGGCAGCTTTCACATCATCGGTTGTTCACCGCTCATTCGATTAACTATAAGAGGTGATCATTCGCGTCCGGACTGCCGGTAATGACCGTCGATACCGGATCGACAAAATTGGATTGCGGCATCGGCTGTCTAATCATCGACTGAACTTTTTCGAACACATGCGGCGCTGCGTCAATGACGCGCTCCATCAGATGCGTTTGATTATCAAGCGGTACGATCTTCACGCCATGCGTACCTACAACGAGGAATGCGATTGGCGTAATCGAAACGCCGCCGCCGCTGCCGCCGCCGAATGGAAGAGATACCGAAGCGTGATGGGCATCCGTTTGCGTGCCGTTCGGTTTATCGGCATCGTCGAGTCGAATGTCGCTGCCGCCGGCCACGAAGCCGAAGCCGACTTTGGAGATCGGCATAATGATGCTGCCATCCGGGGTTTGGACAGGATCGCCGACGATTGTGTTCACGTCGACCATTTCCTTAATATTTTCCATTGCGGTTTGCATTAATCCTTGAATAGGATGCTCTGCCATTGTTACTCCTCCTCAAAAATTTTGTGAAAAGACGTTTCCTTGCGAAGTCATCACGACAAAACTTACTCCGAAAGCATACTCTCGGTGCGATATGAATAAGAACTTGCCTACGCTTTCTGTATTGTGCGCAAAGCGGACAAGGACTATGTACGGGCTGTGCTTTCAGATGAACTGCTTTTTTATTAAACTTTGAACAAAAGGTTTTGCCACGTTCTTCCTCCGCCGCCTTTTTTGCGCCTTCCCTTCCGCATGCGGAAGAATAACTTCAAGCCGGCGAGAACCGCATGACCGAAGCTGATCTTGGCGCTGCATGACCACTCGGTCGAGAAGTATGGCTGCTGATAATTCGGTGATACGGCCATCTGAGGCTCCGCCTTTAGCTTAACCATCTGAGACAAGACGCCAATCACCCCCGTCTTGACCGACCATACGAACCCCGTCGTCATCGCAGTCCACATGGCATCGCCTGTCCCTACCGATGTGTCCCATTTCCATTCCGTCATTTTGACCCTCGTTAAAGTCTGCCTGGCCCAACCGGTCAAATTACGCGTCATCTCCAGTACATCCTTTAATCGATCGATTATTCGTTCAACGTCGTCTGCATTTATCTCTTCATTAAACTGTTTCCATGTGTTAATGCCGGTTTTCGTGGATGACACTTGCTCCTTTAATTGAACCGAATCGCCTAAAAACTTGATGACCGGTACTTTCACGCGGAAGCGATACAAACCGAACAACACTTTGATGGCGATTTCGGCGTCGTCATTATTTCCCGATTTCGCAAAATGTCCGTTAACGACAACGGGCGATGCGATGACAATCGAAAAAATGAACAAAAAAAAGAGACCGGCCGCCGTCATCCAACCGAAAGGATAAAGGGGCATGTTGCTTCCTCCGTTTCCCTAATTAAGGTTGAATATAGTATGACCCGGCGGTCAAATCTCATTCCTTTATTTCATCGATTGTCATCTGCCTGCCGTCTAGCCGCTCGAATAACAACTGCGTCGTTTCCTCAAGCGCGTCATCGACGCTCACGTGTCCCGGTTCCGGCAAGTCCTTGATTGAAGGCAATCCAAAGTATTCTAAAAATAATTTCGTCGTTCCGTACAAAATAGGACGCCCGATCGCTTCGGCTCTGCCTACTTCCTCGATCAGGTCTTTCGACACGAGCGAGCTAATCGCCCGTTCCGTCTTCACGCCGCGAATTTCCTCGATATCGATCCTCGTGATCGGCTGGCGATAGGCAACGATGGACAACGTCTCTAGGGCGGCTTGCGACAGTTGCGAGCGTGAAGGCGAATAAGCCATTCGCTCAAAGTATGGCGCATGCTCCGGATGCGTCGTCAACCGGTAAGAGCCGGCAACTTCCGCAATCTGCACGCCGCGCATCTCGCGCTCCAAATCCCGCTGCAAGTCGTAAACGAGATCGGCAGACAAATCGGTATCGATTTCCAATATGTCCGCGAGCTGCTTTTTGGTCAAGCCTTCATCTCCGGCCATGAACAGCAAGCCTTCAATAATCGACTTCAATTTCGGATAATCCATCTTGCGAAGATTCTCCTCTCCAATGTATAACGATGTCGTCGAACAGCTGATGCTGGAAGCAGCGAATATGCTTCATCTTCATCAACTCCAGTATAGCGAGGAAAGTGACGACAACCTCGTGCCTGTCCATATTTTCCCGAATAAGTTTCGAGAATCGGACGGTCTCGTATTGCTTCAGTACCACGACAATATCGCGGATCCGGTCCTTGACCGATATTTCGTCGCGTTGTACCGTCGCAATCACATTTCTCCTTGCCGCCCTGCGCAGCGCCTTCTGGAATGCCGCAACTAGATCGGATAGGTGCAAGCCTTCAACCGGATTGACCTTCTCTTCTTTCATATAAGGGGTCAGATCGTCAGGCTCGCGCGAATAAACGAGGCTGCGTTCGAATTCCTTCTCCCGCAGCTGCTCGGCTATTTGCTTGAATTTACGATATTCGACGAGCTTCTGAATGAGCTCGTCGCGAGGATCAAGGCCGTCGTCCTGCCACTCGTCGTATTCCTCCTCGAACACCGGAGGCTTAGGCAGAAGCTGCTTGCTTTTTATCGCCAGAAGGGTTGCCGCCATGACAAGGAACTCGCTCGTAACCTCAAGCTCCAGTTCCTTCATCGCATGCAAATATTCCATATATTGATCGGTTATCTCGCTGATCGACACCTCATGGATGTCGATCTCGGATTTGTCGATCAGATGGAGCAAAAGATCAAGCGGCCCTTCAAAAGAATCCAGCTTGTAAAGCACCGACACTCGTATTTCCTCCCGCGTTGCCGCTAGGGGATATTAACCCTGCAGCTGTTTCGTCAAATTAGCCATTTCGATTGCGCTGGCAGCCGCTTCGTAACCTTTGTTGCCTGCTTTCGTACCCGCACGCTCAATCGCTTGCTCGATCGAATCGACCGTCAACACGCCGAAAATCGTCGGCACGCCAGTTTTGAGCGCTATTGCCGCTACGCCTTTGGCAGCCTCGTTGCACACATAATCAAAATGCGGAGTTGATCCGCGAATAACGGCGCCAAGCGTAATAACCGCATCGTATTTGCCGCTCTCGGCCATCTTCTGCGCGATGAGCGGAATTTCAAATGCTCCCGGTACCCATGCGATTTCAACATCGTCTTCGCCTGCGCCGTGACGTTTGAATGCATCAAGCGCGCCGCCAAGCAATTTGCTGGAAATAAATTCGTTGAAACGTCCGACGACAACCCCGTATTTTAAACCTTCCGATACTAAACGTCCTTCATATATACGTGCCATTTTACCATCTTCCTCTCGTCCTGAATAGTTTTTAGGTTTGATTCTATAGCGATTCTAGAGCTATTACTGCTGCTGCGGCTCCTGCTCATCGAATTTGAGCATATGGCCTAGCTTCGTTTTTTTCGTGCGTAAATATTTACTGTTGCTTTCGTTCGCTTCCATTTGAATCGGAACGCGTTCGACGACTTCGATCCCGTAGCCTTCAAGCCCCTTGATCTTACGCGGATTGTTCGTCAGCAGCTTCATCTTCGAAATCCCGAGATCCTTCAATATTTGCGCGCCTATACCATAATCTCGCAAATCGGCAGGAAAGCCAAGCTTTAAATTCGCATCGACCGTATCCAACCCTTCTTCTTGAAGCGCATAGGCCTTCAGTTTATTAATTAAACCTATGCCTCTGCCTTCTTGACGCATATAGAGCAGTACGCCTCCGCCGGCCTCGTCGATTTGACGGAGCGCTGCTTCAAGCTGAGGACCGCAGTCGCAGCGATGGGAGTGGAACACGTCGCCGGTTAAGCACTCGGAATGTACCCGAACGAGCGTAGGCTGCTCGGTATCGATCTCGCCCTTCACCAGCGCAACATGCTCCTTGTTATCCATTATGTTCGTATAAGCGATAGCGCGGAACGTACCGAAGTCGGTCGGCATATTCACGTCCACGATTCGCTCGACGAGCTTCTCCTTCTCGTTCCGATAGCGGATAAGCTCCTGGATCGTAATAAGCTTAAGACCATGCTTCTCTTTGAAAATCGTCAAATCCGGCAGACGGGCCATCGTACCGTCTTCATTGATCACTTCGCAGATGACGCCGGCCGGCTTCGAGCCGCACATAATCGCCAAATCGATCGCCGCCTCGGTATGACCGGCTCTGCGCAGCACGCCGCCCGGCTTCGCGATGAGCGGGAATATATGTCCAGGCCGGCGGAAGTCCGCTGCCTTCGCAGTCGGATCGATAAGCGCCCGGACAGATAGCGAGCGTTCATAAGCCGAGATGCCCGTTGTCGTCGACGCATGGTCGACGGATACGGTGAACGCCGTTCCATGGTAATCGGTGTTATGCGTCACCATCGGCGGCAGCTCTAATTCCTCGGCTCTCTCCGGCGTAATCGGAACGCACACAAGTCCCCGCGCTTCCGTAATCATGAAGTTGATGACTTCCGGCGTAGCCTTATCCGCCAAGGCGATCAAGTCGCCTTCATTCTCCCGGTCCTCGTCATCGACAACGATGATCGCTTTGCCGAGTTTCAAATCCTCAAGCGCTTCTTCTATGGTATCGAACGGATGCGTACTGCCGTACGAGCTCGCGTTTGCATTCGTATTTGCCATCATGCTTCCCTCCCCGGATATACCCAATTGAATTTTCATACTCTATTTGAGCTTTATGACTTAGAGAAAACCGTTCTCCAGCAAAAATGCCGTGGATAGCTGAGACTTCGGCGCTTCGCTCTCCGGCTGCTTGAAGTGCAGCAGGTGGTCGACGTACTTCCCAATGACGTCGCATTCGATATTGACCGATTCCCCTGGCTTCTTGTTAAGAAATGCCGTCTCGCCAAGCGTATGCGGAATGATCGATACCGCGAATGTCTGGGCGGTGGTATCAACGACCGTCAGGCTAATGCCGTCGATCGTAATCGAGCCTTTCGGTATGACGTACCTTAGCGATGCCGGGTCATCCAGCCTGATGCGGAACACGACAGCATTCGCATCCGCTTCGCGTCCGATGATTTTGCCCGTGCCGTCGATATGTCCTTGCACGATGTGTCCGCCGAAGCGCGCTCCCGCTTGCATTGCCCGCTCCAAGTTGACCGGCTCGCCTGAACGCAGCGCATGAAGCGTCGACCGTCTGAACGTCTCGGGCATAACGTCGGCGGCAAATGAGCCGCTGTCGTAATCGGTAACCGTCAAGCAAACTCCGTTGACCGAGATGCTGTCTCCAATCCGAACACCTTGTAGAACGAGAGTTGCCCCAATCGATAACCGCATCGCTTCCCCTTGCTTCTTAACGCCCTTCATCTTGCCTACTTCCTCTATTAATCCGGTGAACATCTTAACCCTCCCCTCGATTTCATTGAGATTTTAAGTTTCCTTACCCCAATGAACTTGTATATACGGGATAGCCGGATACGCAGATGTCCTCTCCCGCCATCTCTACGGACACGCGCTCAAGCTCTATCGCATCCGCCATTTTCTCGAAGCCTTCGAACGTGAACGTTCCCGGCGCAGCAGCGCCGCCAATAATTTTCGCCGCGTAATACAAAATGATTTTATCGATGAGACCCGCTTCCAGCATCGCGCCGTTCAGTGCACCGCCGCCTTCCAGCAAAATCGAACCGATCTCCAGCGCGCCCAGCTTCTTCATTGCCTCGCGTAGATCGACTTTGCCGCCGTTACCGCTTATGACGATTTCGACGCCTGCATCCGTCAGCGTTTGCCTTTTATCGGCATCCGCCCTCTCCGTCGTAAGCACGATCGTTCGTACGGTCCGATCCGTTACGACCTTCGCACCCGGCGGAACCCGCAGTTCCGAGTCTACGATAATGCGCGTCGGATGAATCGCCGGTACGGAAGCGCGCGTAGTCAGCGAAGGATCGTCAGCCAGCACCGTTCCGATACCGACCATAATCGCTTCATGCTGATGGCGAAGCGTATGTACCTGCTCGCGCGCCGCCGCTCCCGTAACCCAGCGGCTGTCGCCGGTCTTTGATGCGATCTTGCCGTCCAGCGTGCTCGCCGTCTTAAGCGTAACGAACGGAAGCTTCGACGTAATGTACTTGTTGAACTTCTCGTTCATAAGCTGAGACTCGGCTTCAAGCAAGCCCACGGTTACCTCGATACCCGCTTCTCGCAGACGCGAGATGCCTCTGCCGGCCACTTGCGGATTCGGATCGCCGCTGGCTACAACGACCCTCGATGCCTTAGCATCGATAATCCGCTCGCAGCATGGCGGCGTCTTGCCGAAGTGGCTGCATGGTTCCAGCGTCACGTACACCGTAGCGCCTTCCGCTTCACCGCCGGCCATCTGGAGAGCGTGAACTTCCGCATGCCCCGTGCCCCGCTTCAGATGCGTGCCAATGCCGAGAATTCGGCCTTCCTTGACGACGACGCAGCCGACAACCGGATTAATGCCGGTCTGGCCTGATGCTTTGGCCGCCATTGTAAGCGCAAGCCGCATATAATACTCATCATTCAATACGTCCATGAACGCAAAAACACCTCCATCGGCATGCTTTACGCCTCGGAGGTGATGTTTGAAACGGAAGATAACCATTGCGACAAAACCGTATAATCGAGAACAGAAAGCAAAGCTAATTACATTCACCGTCGTTAAGCGATGAAATGAAATAAGCTTAGCCGGAACTCCGTTCGAAATAAACCGCTTATGCAGCGGTTAACGGTCCATACTAGCGCTATTGAAACAAACCTATCGAGCTTGTGAAAGTTAGCACAAGCCAATAAGCATGAATAACATAGCTGTCGCAAGCATCTCCTTCTCCCATCCAGACTATACTGTCGGTCCCGGAATTACACCAGGTCCACCGCTTCGTAAAGAAGGTTCATGCGTTTATCGCGTCAACCATTCGATTCGAACCGGGTCACGGACTAACGAGTTGCGCTAAGCAGTGCGGTTATCCGCTCCTGTATGCGTCGCTCGATCACCGCCGGTTGGGAATTTCACCCTGCCCCGAAGGAAAGCTGCAAAAATTAATTTATGAATAGTGATTAGTTATTCCTTTATACACTGAAGAAATATTACCACTTGCCCAACAAAAAAGCAAGTAATCCGTCTAAGTTGCTTGCTTAACTTGGAACAAATGATAGATATCGAATAGTCCTATTATAGTTGACTAACAAAATAAAAAACAGCCGTAATTCCCAATATTTGAGAATTACGGCGGCTTTCTTGGATTATGGTTGTTAAACAGCAGTAACTTCGACTTTCTCCATTTTGTCTCCGCCTTTAAGCGCGTCAACAAACTCCATGCCTTTCGTTACTTTGCCGAATACCGTATGTCCGCCGTCAAGATGCGGCTGCGGTTGGTAGCAGATGTAGAACTGGCTGCCGCCCGTATTACGGCCGGCATGCGCCATAGCGAGCGTGCCGCGCTCATGCTTGTTCGGGTTGATCTCGCAGTTGATCGTGTAACCAGGGCCGCCTGCGCCAGTGCCGTTAGGGCATCCGCCTTGCGCGACGAAACCAGGAATAACGCGGTGGAACGTAAGACCGTTATAGAACCCTTCGTTCGCAAGCTTCTCGAAGTTTGCTACTGTATTGGGAGCTTCTTGGTCGAACAAATCCAAGTGGACTTCTCCGCCGCTTGCCAGCTTGATTTTTGCTTGTTTAGCCATTGCTGCATCTACCTCTCTTTTTCAACGAATACTCTTACGTTACCAATTTCAAGCTTATTTCGCAAGCGTTGATTTTTGCAGTCTTGCCGGAATAACGTCGTTGCATACAATATTATCGAGCGATTCGCGCTTAACCGCAAGATCGGCCTCGCCGTCTTTCACGAATACGACAGCCGGACGACGTATACGGTTATAGTTGCTTGCCATCGCATAGTTATAAGCACCTGTGCAGAATACGGCCAGCAGATCGCCGCTCTCCGCCTTAGGAAGCTCCAGATCCCAAATGAGCATGTCGCCGCTCTCGCAGCATTTGCCCGCGATAGAAACCGTCTCTTCCTTAACGTCGTTCGCACGGTTCGCCAAGATGGCTTCATATTGCGATTGGTAGAGCGCTGGGCGAGGGTTGTCCGTCATGCCGCCGTCGACGGCGATATATTTGCGAACGCCCGGAATGTGCTTGCTCGTGCCTACCGTGTAAAGCGTGGTGCCCGCGTCGCCAACCATGCTGCGGCCCGGCTCGACCCAAATCTCGGGCAGCGGGAATTCCGCTTCGGTGAACTTCGCTTTGATAGCGCCAGTTATCGCGCCAACGTATTCGCTAATCGGAAGCGGCGTATCGCCTTCCACATAACGGATGCCGAAGCCGCCGCCAAGGTTGATCACTTTGAACGTAAGTCCAAGCTCGGAGCGAATCGCAACGGCAAAGTCAGCTACTTTGTCAACGGCCATGCGGAATCCTTCCACTTCGAAAATTTGCGAACCGATGTGGGAATGAACGCCCAGCACCTCAAGGTTCGGCAATGCGATTGCTTGTTCAATCGCTTGCTTCGCTGCGCCGTTGCCAAGGTCGAAGCCGAACTTCGAATCTTGTTGGCCTGTCGAAATGTAGTCATGCGTATGCGCTTCAACGCCCGGCGTAATACGGAGCAAAATGTTCACTTTCTTGCCTTTGTCCGCAGCAAGCGCGTTCAGAAGGTGCAATTCAATAAAGTTGTCGACTACGAAGCAGCCGATGCCTGCGTCAAGCGCCATGTTGATTTCTTCAGGCGTCTTGTTGTTGCCGTGGAAGTGAATGCGTTCCACCGGGAAGCCTGCTTGCAGAGCCGTATACAGTTCTCCGTCGGATACGACGTCAAGAGACAAGCCTTCCTGCTCGGCGATTGCGCACATCGCCATTACGCTGAACGCTTTGCTTGCGTAAGCGACTTGGAACTTCAAACCGGAAGCTTTGAACGCTTCGACATATTCCTTTGCGCGTTGGCGCACGAGTGCCTCGTCCACAATATAGAGAGGCGTGCCGAATTTATTAGCTAGGTCGGTTACGTCGCAGCCGCCGATTTCCAAATGACCGTTATTGTTAATAGTGCTGGTTCCATGCAAGTACATAGTTTTCCCTCGACTTTCCTCTATCTGCGGACAGATAGAACGGTTAATTTGCATCTATAGCATCAGTATATCGCAAACTAACCGCTGCCGAAATGGATAATTTCACATTTCATTTGCATTCTTTGTGAAACTACTCCGTACTCGGCATCTTGTCCCGCTGCTGCGGACGCAATAGATTCGGTCGCGTCCGATTATGGAGCACAGGTTGACGAATGATAATTCCCCATAACGCCCGCATATCGAACGGAATGAAAGGCCACATATACGGGCGATTGAACGAACGCTCAAGGGTTAGCATCATAAGGATCGCAGTCGTGGCGATTACGAAGCCCGGTACGCTGAAAGCAGCGACGGATATAATCAACACCAGCCTCACGATCCGATTGGCAAGCCCAAGCTCATAGTTTGGCGTCGCGAACATGCCGATGGCAGCAACAGCCATATAGAGGATCACCTCGTTGACGAACAGGCCAGTCTGTACGGCAATATCGCCGATCAGAATAGCCGCAACGAGCGACATGGCCGTCGCAAGCGATGTTGGCGTATGAACGGATGCCATTCGCATCAGATCGACGCCGATCTCCGCTAGCAAGAACTGGACAATGAGCGGAAGATGACCTGTTTTTGTCGGTCCGATAAACGCAAGCGCCGTCGGCTTAATCTCGGGGTGCAAAACGAACAGCAGCCATATCGGCAGCAGAAACAAGGAGGCGAAGATGCCAATGAATCGAACCCATCGCAAGTAGGTCCCGATGAACGGCGTCTGACGATTCTCCTCCGCATGCTGCATGAGGTCGGAGTATGTCGTCGGCAGCGTCATTACGCATGGCGATGTATCGACGAAGACGGCGACGGCACCTTCAAGCAAATGGGCCGATACCGTATCGGGCCGCTCCGAATAACGAACGAGCGGGAACGGATTCCAGCCTCGCTTGACGGTTGCTTCCTCCAACTGCTTGTCCGCTAGCGGCAGACCGTCCAGCTTCACCATCGAAAACTTATCTTTGATCGACTTCACAAGCTTCGGATCGGCCAAATCGGCAATATAGGCGATGCACACATCCGTTTTCGTACGCTCGCCAATCTGGATGATCTCGTAGCGCAATTGCGGGTCGCGAAGCCTCCTGCGAACGAGCGAGACATTCGTCATAAGCGTTTCGACGAAGCCGTCTCTTGAGCCGCGGACGACTTTCTCGAGCGACGGCTCCTCAGGGCCGCGCGACGGGAAGTTCTTCGCGTCGATAATTAGCGAAGCAGGCTCATTATCGATAAACAGCGCCGTCGCTCCTGACATGACGCAGGTCAGCATCTCATTCCAATCCGGCTGCTTGACGACTTGCGCGGCAGGCACGTACATATTCAGAAAGGCATACAGAGCATCACCCGTCAAATCATCTGGATGCAAGTAAGTCAGTCTCTTCAACACTTCGGTTAACAGCGTATCCTTCACAAGTCCGTTCATGAACAGGATGGCTGTTCTCCGCTCACCAAAGGTCATCTCGCGTACAACGACGTCGAAGCTCGTCTTGTATCCAATCTCGTTCTCCAGCCGCGACAGAACATCATCCAGCCTTTCAGGTATCGGATTCTCCTTGTTCTTATCGTTCGACCCCGATGATACTTCATGAATACGATTGCCCATCTGCGAAAAACCCGATTTCTCCGCATCTCCGCTTCCATGACGAGACTCCTCTTGCTTCTGTTCATTAGGCATGGACGATTCGCCATGATGCACCGCGTCTTCCCCGCCTGTTCCCTCGCCGCCCTGATGCTCCGAACGCATATCCGGCATGCATGCTCACCTCTTCGACATTTAGTTTAAAGATTACCATTGAAATACTAGCCAATCGAACAACGAGCCTAACGTTTTGCCAAGCACCATTGCCATCACGAGAGCGACCATATAGTCGGATAAATTCATTCTTTTGGCCATGATCGGAAGAACGTTCATAACCTCCGTCAGCGCAGCGGCCAGCATGCCCACGAACAGTCCGTCGAACAAGCCGGCGCCGCTAATGATAATTAAGGGATGCCAGCCCAACTCCCAATCCATGAAGTCGGCGAAAGTCCAATACATCGCCCCGCTTATGACCGCCGTTTCGAACACGAAAGACATTCGGTAGGCGTTCGCAAGCTGCGCAAGCCTCGGAATAAGGTCAATGACGATCAGCAGCGCAACGAGGCCGCTTCCGACCGCCAGCCCTCCCGCCAATCCAAGCAAGCCGATAAACACGTTCGCAAGCGCATCAGCCATCGCTGCCGCCCCGCGTTTGATCGTAATCCGACTTCCTGCGCATTTCGTCTGCGATAACGTAGGCGTTCACGTTTTCCTGGTACATATAGAGTTCGACTTCCAGAGGATTCGGTTCTTCGTTGAACCTTTTGCGGAATAAATGGTTGAAGAACAGAACCATCCCGAGCCCAATGCCGAGCGAATAAGGAATTTGGAACCAGAGCGGGTGCTCGATTTGCTTGCCGCTGATGAGCTCGACAATGCGGGTATGTACCTCCTTCATGCTGACATCGGTGTGGAAATTCATTATTGCAAGCCCCGCGCCGAAGAAGAGCAGCAGCCATGAAAGCACGAGAACGAATATGCGCGGTTTCACCGGTTTCTCCGCGACCATGACGAGCACTTGCGGATCGCCGTATGCCTCCACCGACAACCCGGGAAAGGCTTCCCGGATCGCCTTCACGATCTGCAGCAAATCGATGACGACCCGATTGCCGTCTGCTTTCCTATGCTCGTACAGCACGAGCTGCTTAAGCTTCTGCTCCGTCTCCGCGTCCGCCGCCAGCAGCCGGGCCGCTTGGCCTAGCGTGAGACGTTGCTCCGGGCGCATATATATTCGTTTCTTGAGACGCAGATAGAGGAGCGAAGGCTTATTTGCTTCCATCTGTCATCTTCCCTTCCGACGATTCCTTGGATTTTGTTTCCCTTTTAGTATGAGATAAGGCCGTTTCGGATACTCATGCTTAAGTAGGTAATAAACGGAAAAAAACCAGTTCGCCCTATTGGGCGATCTGGTCTCGGATGGACTGCAATATTTTTTTCTCCAAGCGCGATACTTGGACTTGCGATATGCCGAGCCGGCTTGCGACCTCGGATTGCGTCTTGTCCCGGTAATAGCGAAGGTAGACGATGAGCCGCTCTCGCTCGCTAAGACCTTCAATCGCCTCGACAAGCGCAAGCTTATCGAACCATCGATCTTGCGATTCGTCCGCGATCTGATCCATGAGCGTAATGGGATCGCCGTCATTCTCGAACACGGTCTCGTGAATCGACGTCGGAGGCTTATTCGCCTCCTGGGCGAACACGACTTCCTCCGGCGTAATGCCGAGCCTCTCCGCGACTTCGCTGATGGTCGGCAGACGGCCAAGCGTCTTGGACAGCTCATCCTTCATCTTCCGAACCTTGTTGGCCGTCTCCTTAAGCGATCTGCTTACCTTAAGCGTCCCGTCATCCCTTAAAAACCGCTGTATCTCGCCGATAATCATCGGCACGGCGTACGTCGAGAACTTGACGTCGTAGGACAGATCGAACTTATCGACCGACTTCAGCAGGCCGATGCAGCCGATCTGGAACAGATCCTCCGGTTCATACCCGCGATTGATGAACCGTTGAACAACCGACCAAACAAGCCTTATATTGCAACTGACCAGCGTATCTCTTGCAACTGTATCGCCCGACTGGCTTAATGCGATGAGCCGTTTAACCTCTGCATCATCCAAGTATGGCTGGGCTGTATGTTTCAAATCGACTTCCATGAGGTTCAACCCCTATGCCCTAGTTGTAGAGCGCTTTTTTCGATTCGATTCGCTTCTGCATCGCAACGCGGGTTCCGCCGCCTGACGTGCTGGAAACCTCGAAGCGGTCCATAAAGTTTTCCATGATCGTGAATCCCATTCCCGAGCGCTCAAGCTCCGGCTTGGATGTATACAGCGGCTGTCTTGCCAGCTCCAGATCTTCAATGCCATGACCGTTATCCGTAACGGTAATGGAGACGGAGTCGCCTTCAATCGTTGCTTCAATCGTCACTTGACATGACGGATCGCTCTCGTAACCGTGAATAATCGCATTCGTTACCGCTTCGGAGACGGCTGTCTTCAGATCGTTCAGCTCGTCCAGCGTCGGGTCGAGCTGCGACACGAAGGCCGCCACCGCAACGCGCGCGAAAGCTTCGTTCTCCGACTTTGCGCTAAAGGAAAGCGTCATTTCATTCGTTCCAGTCATGACACCACCTCCAAACTGGTAATTGCGGTACGTTCATTGTCGTGCATCGTTATTATTTTGAATATGCCAGACAACTCGAACAGCCGCTGCACATTCGGGTTGACGTCGCATACGACCATCTTGCCGCCCCGGCTCTTCACCTGCTTGTACCTGCCCAAGATGACGCCAAGACCGGAACTGTCCATAAATTGCAGCTCCTTCAAGCTTAGAATGACGTGATCCGTCTTTCCCCGGGCTATTGCTTCCTCCATCTTGAAGCGCACGACGTCAGCCGTATGATGGTCAAGCTCGCCCCGAAGACGTACGATCAGCATATTGCGGTAATGCTCCAACTCTGCTTGCAGACTCATTAAGCTGCTCATCTCCTTCATTTCGAGATAGAACAGCATTCTCCAAGCGGGCTGCCGTTTCCTGCATGCCGACAAAACTAGAAGCATACCGCTACGAGCTGACAAAAAACGCATGACCGCCTAAGCTTCAAATGATGCTTTTCAGGCTAGTCACCCGAATAATCCGCCAAACGAACGTCTGAACATTTTCCAGAAGCCGGCCTTGTCAATCGCCTCCGGCGCATCGATCGGGAACTCCTTCAGCACCTGATCGCCTTGGTATACGACGAGCTTGCCGATCGGCTGTCCCTTCTCGATAGGCGCTTTAAGCGATCCGTTCACGATCAGTTCCGAGCGAATGTCACTCGTCTGCGCGCCCTTCTTCAACAAAACGCTGTATGGATGGCTCGCGACAAGAGACAACTCCTTCTCGGCGCCTTTCTCGATACGCACTTTGCCGATGGAATCGCCCTCTTTGACCAGATTGTGATTCATATATTGCGCGAAGCCGTAATCGAACATTTGCGACACTTCGGCATTTCTTGTTTTTGTGTTCGGTTCGCCCATTACGACGGCAATGATACGCAGATTATCGCGCTTCGCCGTTGCCGACAGGCAATATTTCGCTTCGCTCGTAAAGCCGGTCTTAAGACCGTCGGCTCCGCTATAGAAGCGTACGAGCTTGTTCGTGTTGACGAGCCAAAACGGCTTCTCCGAAGACTTGCGCAAGTAATCTTGATAGAGTCCTGTATACTTCGTCACCTCGGAATGCTTAAGGAGCTCCATCGACATAATCGCAATATCATGCGCGGACGTATAATGATTAGCGACCGGAAGACCGTTCGGATTGGCGAATACCGTATCCTTCATGCCCAGCTGCTGAGCTCTCTCGTTCATCATCGCGACGAATTGCTGCTCAGTTCCGGCGAGCTTCTCCGCCATAGCCACCGAAGCGTCGTTACCGGATGCGAGAGCGATGCCTTTGATCATCTCTTCGACCGACATTTCTTCTCCGGGCTCGAGGAAAATTTGCGATCCGCCCATAGACGCCGCATATTCACTCGTTTGCACTTTATCAGTTAGTTTGATTTTGCCGCTATCCAGCGCCTCCATGATCAGCAACAGCGTCATAATTTTCGTGATGCTGGCCGGAGGAAGCTTGTCGTGACTGTTTTTCTCGAAAATAACAGTGCCGCTCTCGGCGTCCATCATGATCGCCGAGCGTGCGGACGGCGCGAGATCGACCTGAGAAGCTTTCGGTGCGGACTCCGATGCAGCCTGCTTCGCAGGCGCTTGTGCCGCGGGCGCTTGCGCAAACACAGCCCCCGGCAACGCGAGCGAAATGACAATGACGAATATGAGCAATTTACTACCTTTGTTTTTCAACGCTTATTCCTCCTAAGTATTTGACAGCGATTGCGGCCATTTTCGGCTATATTTTCCTCTACATTGTTGACCGAATCTTTGCAAATTATTCCAATATCCAATATCGTTGACCCATTTCTCTTCAATCCGTTGCATAAAAAAAGAGCTGCCTCAAAAAGTCCTCTCGACCTTCTAAGACAGCTCTTCGTTTCATGCTAATTGCAAAGCGTTGTCATTCATGACTTGCGATTCATTTCATTAAGAATAACGCTCGACTCCGGAAGAGGTAACAACCGACAACAATAGCTTCCGTTCTTCGGGCTGCTTGTCGTTAATCGAATAGGCATCTCTGACCCGAGCCGCGACTTCGCTTGCGGTTTCGTTGTTCTCGCGGACATGCAAGACGGCGAGCGTATCCCCGGCATTCACCGGATCGCCGACCTTCAGTCGCAGCGCCAGGCCTACGGCATAATCGATCTCGGCTTCCTTCGTCGCTCTCCCTGCGCCAAGCAGCATCGCCGCAAGCCCAAGCTGCTCGGCTTCGATCGCGCTAACGAAGCCGGAAGCCTCGGCTTTCACCTCGACGCTATGAGGGGCGCTCGGCAGTCGCGAAGGATCGTCGGCTATGCCTTCGTCCCCGCCCTGTGCCGCAACGAACTGCTTGAACTTTGCCAAAGCGGCTCCGTTATGCAACTGGCTGCGAAGCAGCTCCTTAGCGGTATCAACGCTGTCGGCTTTGCCTCCAAGCACGACCATATGGGCGCCTAAAGTCAGGCAGAGCTCGGTTAGATCGGCAGGTCCGCGACCCTTCAACGTCTCGATGGACTCCGCCACTTCGAGCGCATTGCCGATTGCATACCCGAGCGGCTGGTCCATATCGCTAATAATCGCAGCGGTATGACGGCCTACCTCCGTGCCGATCTCCACCATTGCTTGCGCCAGCTGCTCGGAATGCTCGAGCGTCTTCATGAAAGCGCCGCTGCCCGTCTTCACGTCAAGTACGATCGCGTCAGCGCCGGCGGCAATCTTCTTGCTCATAACCGAGCTTGCGATGAGCGGAATCGATTCCACCGTACCCGTCACGTCTCTTAACGCATATAACTTCTTATCGGCTGGAGCCAAATTGCCGCTCTGACCGATAACCGACAATCCGATATCGTTCACCTGCGTCATGAACCGCTCGCGCGACAGCTCCGTCCGGAAGCCTTCAATCGACTCCAGCTTATCGATCGTGCCTCCGGTATGCCCAAGTCCTTTGCCGGACATCTTCGCTACCGGAATGCCAACCGACGCAACGAGAGGCGCAATAATCAATGTCGTCTTATCGCCGACTCCGCCCGTGCTGTGCTTATCTACTTTCACGCCGCTAATCGGACCCAAGTCAACCTGATCGCCCGAATTCGCCATCGCAAGCGTAAGCGCAGCCGTTTCGCCTGCCGTCATCCCTCTAAAGAAAACAGCCATTGCCCAAGCGGACATTTGATAGTCGGGAATATCCCCCCGGCAATAGCCGTCGATCAAATAAGTCAGTTCAGAAGCGGTAAGCTCTCCGCCGTCCCGCTTCTTATGGATAATATCTACTGCGCGCATAATTGCCTCCTCATTCTCTGCGCATTAATTCGCTTTCGAAAGCGCGGCCTGTTCCTTCTGTAACCTAACAATAATTTCGTCCAGCCGCTGGCTGAGCGTAATGACCTCACGGTGCAGGAAGGATTGCCTTAATAGCGCAGTTTCCACCATTTTGCCCCGCAATTGCTCCATTTGTAAGAGTAATTGCCTATTCATATCCATCTCATTCTCACTCCATCATTCAATGTCCATGGACATTATACGACGAACGATTGGACAAACACTGTCATATTTAGTCGATGTAAATGTGACATTTTTGTTACAACCGCTTTGCTATACTGTTACATTTTTTCGATCAAAGCCGTTACGAGTGCCAAAAATTGGTTCTTCACTCGCTCCGTCGTTTCCATAACTTCCGCGTGAGACAGCGGTTGGTCCAGTATTCCGGCTGCCATATTGCTAATGCAGGAAATACCGACCGTTTCGATGCCCGAATGACGAGCTGCGATGACCTCGGCAACAGTCGACATTCCGACAGCATCCGCACCGATGATGCGCAGCATTCGTATTTCTGCAGGCGTCTCGTAAGTCGGTCCGAGCAAGCCGGCGTATACACCCTCGCGCAAAGTTATCCCCTGCGCTGCTGCAATGTCTCGTGCGATAGCTCGCAGACGCTTGCTGTACGCCTCGGACATGTCCGGGAAGCGAACGCCAAGCTCATTGTCATTAGGGCCGATAAGCGGGTTCTTGCCCGTTAGATTCAGATGATCCGAGATCAGCATGAGATTGCCTGGATCGTAAGTCAAGTTCACGCCGCCGGCGGCATTCGTCACGAGCAACGATCGGATGCCCAATGCCTTCATAACGCGAACCGGGAAAGCCGTCAATTCAGGGCCATAGCCCTCGTACATATGGAAGCGGCCGCGCATTAGAAGAACGGTCCTGCCGGACAACGTTCCAATAAGCAGCTCGCCTGCATGTCCTTCAACGGTCGAGATCGGAAAATGAGGGATGTCATGATAGGCAATCGTAACCGGATTTTCCAAATGATCGCCAAGGACACCTAAGCCTGAACCCATAATGAGTCCGATTTCCGGTTTCAGAGCTGTCTTGCTCTGAATAAATGCAGCTGCTTCTTTAATATGTGCCGACGTCAAGCCGTTCATCGTCTGTTCTCCCCATTCTATCGTTTATCGTCTTTTTTATCGTAAATGTACTTCCGCACTAAAGCAAATGCAAGAAGCTTTCGCCATTAGGCGGCGATTTTACGCCGAAGTTGTCGGCGATCGTCGCGCCAAGATCGGAGAAGGTTGTCCTCGTCTCCAGCTTACCCGGACCCGTGAATGACGGGCTATACAGCAGAATGGGCACGTATTCGCGCGTATGGTCCGTACCCGCATGGACGGGATCATTGCCATGGTCTGCCGTTACGATCAGCAGATCGCGTTCGCCTAGCTGCTGTTCAAGATCAGGAACGGCTAGATCGAACTCCTCAAGCGCCTTCCCGTAGCCGATCGGATCGCGACGATGACCGTATAGCGAATCGAAATCAACCAGATTCGTGAACAGCAATCCTTTAAACGGTTTGCCAAGCTGCTCGATCGTCTTCGCGATGCCGTCCGCATTGCTTTTCGTTGGCGACGTGGCCGTAATGCCTTCTCCGTCGAAAATATCGTTGATTTTGCCGATTGCAATCGTATCGTAGCCGCCGTCCTTAAGCATGTTCAATACCGTTGCCTGAGGTGGCTTAACCGCATAGTCATGCCTATTCGGCGTACGCGTGAATGCGCCAGGCTTCCCGACATACGGCCTCGCGATTACTCTGCCAACCGAGTGGCGCTCGTCCATCGTAAGCTCTCTGGCGATTTCGCATGCCTTGTACAGTTCCTCGAGCGGAATTACATCTTCGTGAGCCGCGATTTGAAACACGCTGTCGGCCGAAGTGTAGACGATCCATGCGCCGCTTCTCATCTGCTCCTCGCCCAGCTCGTCTAATATCTCGGTTCCGCTCGCCGGCTTGTTTCCGATTACCTTTCGGCCGGTGCGCTGCTCGAAGCTCTCGATCAGCTCGGGCGGAAAGCCCTCCGGGAACGTCTGGAACGGGACGGAAATTTTCAACCCCATCAACTCCCAGTGCCCTGTCATCGTATCTTTGCCGACGGACACTTCAGCCATCTTGCCGTAATAGGCTGCGGCCGGTTCTTTCGATTCCGTCCACGAGCCGATCGGCGCGATCCGATCCAACCCCCATCTCCGCAAGTTCGGCATACGCAAGTCCGGCGATTGTTCAATAATATGTCCAAGCGTGTGCGCTCCCGAATCGCCGAAATCAGGCGCATCCGGCAGTTCGCCGATGCCCACGCTATCCAATACGATAACTGCAATACGATCGAATTTCATCGATGTTGTCCTCCCGGTTATGTTTTACGCTCTTGGGTGCGCGCTCGTATAAACGTCCTTCATTCGCGTCTTCGATTGCTGGACGTACTTAAGCGTAGTCGATAGATCGGCATGTCCAAGCAGCTCTTGCACGGATCGTACGTCCGCGCCATTGTCGAGCAAATGCGCGGCAACCGAATGGCGGAGCGTATGCGGAGTAATATCGTCCGTTATACCCGCTTCCTTCGCATATTTCTTGATGGTCTTCCAGAAGCCCTGCCTTGTCATTCTCGTTCCCAAATGGTTTAGAAATAAGGCCGGCTCGGATACGTTGTTTCTAGCAAGAGCCCTCCTGCCATCCTCCAAATAAGAATTCAGTGCGTCCGCTGCCATTCGTCCGAAAGGCACGATTCTTTCCTTTCCGCCCGCATCCATGCAACGAGCGGCTTGAAGCTGCATATGTAAGTGCTCGACATTAAGGGCCACAAGTTCGGAAACGCGAATGCCCGTCGCATAGAGAAGCTCCAGCATCGCTTTATCCCGCTTCCCAGCCGGACTCGTAGTCTGAGGAGTATCGAGCAGAGCGCTCGTCGTCGTTACCGACAGGACGTTGGGCGTTTTCTTGTCCTGCTTGGGTGCCTCCAGATAGATGGACGGATTTTGAATAATGACGCCTTCCTTGGTCAAATAATGAAAAAAAGCTTTTAACGATCCGACATGTCTCGTAATCGTTGCCGCCTTCCTTCCCTGCCCCTTCAAGTGGAGGATATAGCGGGCAAAATGATGCTTCTGCAGCTCAGCAAGCTCGTGAATGCCAAGTTCCTCCGCATATGCGGCAAATGCGCGCAAGTCCCTCTCGTAGGACGAGAGCGTATTCGCGGAAAGTCTGCGGTCGTCTTTCATTTGCTCCAAGTACGTATTTAGATGAGCCTTCATTCGGATTCCTTCCCATGATGTTTCTATTAAACGCGCTTCTAACTAAAAGCATTCCACATTCGTCCCGGCAAATCCTGCCTTTCGACATAATTCTGTACAACCTGCACAATGCCTTGCGCTAACCCGCCCTATTCAACTTATTCAACCTATTCGCCATACCAATAGAACCAACGAAGTCTATCCGCCAAGTGCCCGCCCTCGGGCGATTTCGGGTCCGTCACAAACACTTTGAGCGCTTCTCCCCTAGGCTCCCGATAAGGGTGAACAGGCGATATGGCATCGATCAAAAATCGATAGCCGCCCGTTACGACTAACAAAACCACAGTAAATACAACAATGAAAAATAGTTTGCTTACCCATTTTCTTATGGATAATACCATCGCTATCAGCCTCCGCTTCCAATGCTGCACGGTTGTCCGCTCGCTACACCTTATGAGGAGGCTGATGCGATTATTCGTTTATGACTCCAGGTTTTCATACGGAACGCTGTTCAGCCACTTGTCCAGCGGCGTGTACGGCAGCCCGGTAGCAGCCGCAACCGGCTCGTAGGTTACCTTTCCCGCATGGGTATTGACGCCCTTCTGCAGGGGAACGCTTTGGCGAACCGCATCAAGACCTCTATTGGCCAAATCAAGCGCATAAGGGATCGTTGCGTTCGTTAGAGCGAACGTCGACGTGCGCGGCACGGCGCCCGGTATGTTCGCAACCGCATAGTGAATGACGCCATGTTTCATATAGATCGGATCTTTATGCGTCGTCGGACGATCGACAGTCTCGATCGATCCGCCCTGATCGACGGCCACATCGACGATGACCGACCCTTTCCTCATCTTCTGGACCATCTGGTCCGTCACTAATTGCGGCGCCCTGGCGCCGGGAATGAGGACGGCGCCGATAAGCAAATCGGCTTGGCTGACCGTTTCCGCGATATGAAGCGGACTTGACATTAGAGTGCGAAGGCGTCCGCCGAACACATCGTCCAAGTAGCGCATCCGATCCGCGCTCTTTTCCAATATAACGACATTCGCTCCCATGCCGAGCGCAATCTTCGCGGCATTCGTTCCGACGATTCCGCCGCCGATGATGACAACCTCAGCGGGCGGGACACCTGGCACGCCTCCTAACAGTACGCCGCGCCCGCCATTGAACGCCTCCAGAAACTGCGCCCCCACTTGAACAGACATACGTCCCGCAACCTCGCTCATCGGCGTTAATAGCGGCAGACTGCCGTTAGCCAGCTGAATCGTCTCATAAGCGATTGCCGTGACGCCTCGGTCAACCAATGCTTTCGCTAAATCCGCTGCGGCAGCCAAATGCAAGTACGTAAATAATAGCAAGCCTTCGCGGAAATAAGCAAACTCCTCTGCGAGCGGCTCCTTCACCTTCATAATCATATCCGCCTTTGCCCATACTTCCGAAGCAGTCGCCGCTATATCCGCACCCTCGCGCGTATAGTCGCCGTCCTCGAATCCGCTTCCTTCCCCCGCCCCTGCTTCGATCAACACCTCGTGACCAGAAGCCTTCAACATCGTAACGCCTGCCGGCGTCAAGGCTACCCGATATTCGCTTTGCTTTATTTCCTTCGGTACCCCGATTAACATGACTATTCCCTCCCGAAACCGACTTAAACGATCCTATTATGATGTATGTACGGGCAAGCCGACTTGATCGTCCATACGCGATACGTTTTCCAGCAAAGCCTAAAAATATGTGCTCTAGCGGCAGTTACCCATACGGTTACAATATATTTTCCATACACTGAACTAGTTAAAAGCTGACTAGGGAGGCTCTGTGCCATTGTCAAAGCTGGAATCCATGATCCGAAGCTGTGCCGCGAATAAGCCGTCCAAGAAAACAGCCCGGCATCTTATAACTTTGCGCACGAGAAAATCATACAATCGCTGTCTAAAGATGATGAAAGCAAACGGCATTACTCCGTTTAAGGCGGTACCAAGAAGCCTGATGATCGGCTTTCATGTGCTTAAAAGAGCGTCATCGTCCGCAATATCCAGTCATCCGGAAGTAAGGAAAGTCGAGAAGGATCTCAAAATAAAAATTCATGCCGCAGATCCTGATAAAGTACCATATAAAGCTTCCTATCATGCTCCTTACAAACGAAACAAGGCAGTCAAGCGCTCTTTCCCTCTGCTTATGCCGACCGCCAAGTCTGCCTTAATAACGTGGAATATTAACCGTGTGAATGCGCCGCAAGCATGGACCATTTCGAAGGGCAGTCCTATGAAAGTAGCCGTAATCGATACGGGAATAGCCAATCACCCAGACCTTCGCATAGCCGGCGGCGTCAATACGATTAATGGCGGTTCGTATGCAGACGACAACGGTCACGGCACGCACGTAGCCGGCATTATCTCCGCAATCGGAACCGCAGGGCATGTCGTAGGGGTAGCCCCGGAGGCGGAATTATACGCGGTCAAGGCGCTGGATGCGAATGGGGAAGGATATGTCTCCGATATCGTAGAAGGCATTGATTGGTGTATCGGCAAACAGATGAATGTAATCAATATGAGCCTAGGCATAACGGGTTCGGAGAGCAGCGGCGTTCTGCATGACGCCGTACGAAGAGCTGTCAGGAGAGGTATCGTAATCGTGGCTTCAGCGGGCAATTCAGGAGAATCCAGCAAGCAAATCGACGAGCCGGCAGCTTATGAGGAGGTCATTGCGGTTGCCGCTTCAACAAAAGCAAATCAAATTGCAAGCTTCAGCAGCAGAGGCAAAGGCATTGCCATTACTGCTCCGGGGCAGCAGATTTTATCAACTTGGCTAGGCAACTCCTATAAGAAGCTGTCAGGCACAAGCATGTCCTCTCCCCACGTAGCGGGCGGTGCTGCCTTGCTTCTGAGCCGCAAGTCTCTTAGTCCAACTGCCGTCTCCGCTCAGTTGCGCAACAAAGCGATTAAGCTGGACAATTACAGCGCACTTGCGCAAGGCGCCGGACTCATGCAATTGAATCAAATCTTCGATATTCAGACTTCCGCGAAGAGAAAAAAGATAACGGGTTCATAAAAACGCCAAAACGGCTTGCCGTCCAGTTATGCTGGGCAGCCAAGCCGTTTATGATTGATTTGGGTTGTCGTTTTTTGCTTTGCAGCGATGGCACACGCCTTGGAAATCAAGGCGGTGATCAATTACGAAAAATCCGTACTCCGCTTCCAGCCTCTCTTCGAGCGGCAAAAGCCAGTCTTCTTTAATTTCGTCCATTGATCCGCACTGCACGCAAATGAGGTGATGGTGATGATGCTTGCTGCTGTCGGTCCGAAGGTCATATCTGGCAACGCCGTCGCCAAAGTTCAGTTTCTCGACAACATGCATCTCACTCAATAGCTCGAGCGTCCGATATACGGTTGCTAGTCCGATTTCCGGTGCTTTATCCTTAACGAGCATGAATACGTCTTCCGCGCTTAAATGGTCATCTTCGTTCTCGAGCAAAACGCGGACGGTTGCTTCCCGTTGCGGGGTTAATTTGTAGCCCTGGGACTGCAACTGTTGTTTGATCTTCTCAATCCGGGCTTCCATGATTTCCCCCCTACCACATGTCTGCGCCTCTATCAGGAAACTTTCCTTTCATTATAGGGGCTAAGCTGCAGTAAAGTCAAACATTTTGCTGTCGTATGATGGCAGCTTACGACGATAAAAGCGGTGATGCCCACCCGATTATGGTTGGCGAAACATAGGCTTCAAAGAGTGAAGCTCCGGCAAGAACCAGCACCATCAGCAGCGTAGTCGAAGTAAAGCCCGCAAGCTCGGGAGCAAGCGTCCCCTTTTGCTGCAATAGCCTGTTTTTTACGACATAAATGGAGAACGTAAGCGCGGCGACGCTCGTTACGATCATCGCTGGAATCGCGATTATATTTTGCGGCGCAATCGACACGAGGGAAAACAATACACCCTTCCAAGCGTATTGGTTGATAAGCGTGCCGATCGAGAAGCCGACTAGCGCCCCCTTCAAGAAGTTAAGCGCAAGAACGCCCGGTATGCCGACGACGGTAATGCCAAGAAGCCAAAGCAGAAGCATCCATTTGCCATGGAAAACGATCCTCTCCCAGAATGTATATGCTTCATCCACTCCGATTCCCGCTCCCATCAGGCGTACGTATTGATCGACATCCTGTGCCAAGTCCTGCTGCTGCTCGAACGTCAGCGCATTCACCAAAAGCGCCCCGAATATTGCCCCTACGACAAACAGCACCGCTACAAACACGTACAAAGACAAATTGTTTTTCACCATCGCCAAAACATATCACCACCGTACTCAATCTTTTAAAGTAAAGGTGTCCCTAGGGACGTAAGAGATCCAATCTCAAAAGTAGATAGCGAGCGTCTTATTAACAATGGCTTTAGTCACGGCGGGAGTCCGAAGGGTCCAACCCTTGGAGCCCTCCCTTGGATGGGAGGGTTTGATGGGTTCGAAAATCTTTGCGAAATATTAGTTCGATCTATTTTATGTGGAAACTTCCGGAGGTATGACGAGCTCTATATGCGCCCCGTCAATTGGTACAGCTTCCATGCGTAGACGGCGAGGATCGTTTTGGCATCGCTAATGCGCCCTTCGGCTATGTAAGCATCGGCTTGCTCCATCGTGATGGCTTCAACATTCAAATCTTCGTCTTCGTCCGGATTCCGTACACCTTCCTCAACCTGTTCGGCGAAGTATACGTACAATTTCTCGTCCGCAAAGCCCGGAGACGTATAGAAGGCGCTCAGCAGCTTCAGATCCTTAGCTATGTAACCCGTCTCCTCTTCCAGCTCTCTCGCTGCTGCGGTCAACGGCTCTTCGCCTGGATCAAGCTTGCCTGCCGGAATCTCGATTTGGAACTTTTCAAGCGGCTTTCTGAACTGCTCCACAACGAGCAGCTTTCCATCCAGCAGCGCCATAACGGCGGCGGCGCCGGGATGCTTCACGATTTCTCTCGTAGCTGTCCTTCCCTCAGGCAAAGCTACCGTGTCCACTTGCAGCGAAATCATTTTGCCTTGAAAAACGGGCTCCGTGCTGATTGTCTCCTCGCGCCATAGTTCGTTCGATTGCTTCTTATCCGTATTATCCATATGTAAGCAGCTCCTCTACTCGTTTATTCACAAGATGGCATAGGTTGTCCATCCGTCGCATACCTATCATTATATCAAATTACGAGAGGTGCGATATCCATGAAACAGTATGTCGCTTCGAATCAGCTTCGATTAGTCGGGAAGGCTTGGGAAATTCGTCATCAACTGCGCAAGCTCAGTGCTTCCGGAGGGTCACATAACAAGCTGCTGTCAGACTTTACTAGCGGCACTGCCAAACGCCGCCCGTTAACCGGGCTGCGCAGCGTTTCCGAATAAACGGGACGGGCATACAAAGCAAGCCCTCTTGCGGCTTCAGCACGAGCTGACGGCCACAGGAGGGCTTATTCGCGATATTATTTGCCGCTAACGGCCGCTTGCTTTATTATTTCAACGACCAGCTCCGTCACTTTGACGAGATCGTCCGCTTTAATCTGTTCTTTCGTCGTATGAATATGCTCGTAACCAACGGCTAGATTGACGGTAGGCACACCGAGTCCGTTGAAAATATTCGCGTCGCTGCCGCCGCCCGAATGGAAGGTGCGAGGGGTGCGGCCGATGGCTGCGATCGCTTGCTTCGCAAGCTGAACTACAGGATCTTCATCATCGTATTGATACGCCGGATAGATGATTTCGCTCACGAGCTCGCCGCGAGCGCCATATTCTGCGGCTGCGCTCTCCACAGCCTTGCGCATCGCCTCGATTTGCGCATCCAGCTTATGCTGAACAATGCTGCGCGCCTCCGCATCCAGCTTCACGTAATCACAAACAATGTTCGTTGCTCCGCCGCCTTCGAACCTTCCGATGTTCGCCGTCGTCTCGTTGTCGATACGCCCGAGCGGCATTCTTGCAATCGCTTTGGCAGCGACTTGAATCGCGCTGATGCCGTCCTCAGGATTAACGCCCGCATGTGCCGATTTGCCGTACATCTTAATAGTCACCTTCGCTTGCGTAGGCGCCGCTACGGCGATATTGCCAATGGCTCCGTTCGAGTCGAGCGCATAACCGAACTTCGCTTCAAGCTTCGATGCGTCAAGCGCACGCGCGCCAAGCAACCCCGATTCTTCGCCAACCGTTATAACGAATTGAATGGGACCATGCGGAATCGACTTCTCCTTCAGCACGCGAATAGCCTCGAACAAAGCGGCAATTCCCGCTTTGTCGTCGCTTCCGAGTATCGTTGTCCCGTCGCTTCGGATGTAGCCGTCATCGTCCAATTGAGGCTTAATGCCGTTGCCCGGCGTTACTGTATCCATATGACAGGTGAAGAAAATCGGCGGAGCATCCGTTACGCCTTCCGCAGCGGCAAGCTTGGCGAACAAGTTGTTCGCGCCGTGTCCGGTTTTCGCAGCGGCGTCGTCTTCATCGATCGACAAGCCAAGAGCCGAAAACTTCTGCTTCAATACTTTGCTTATCTCCTGCTCGTGTTTTGTCTCGCTATCGACCTGTACCAGCTCCATGAATTCTTTCACTAGGCGATCTTTTGCAATCATTAACGTTTCCTCCAACCATCAAATTCGTATACAATAGAGTTAGGGACAAGCTATACGCGATAACATACAACAATTTATTATAGAAAGGGGCTGCATGCGCATGGGCAACCGAAAAGTCATCCGTATCGTCGCCATTATCCTCGTATCCGCCATGCTTTTGTCAACGTTAGTTGCCGGACTCGGCTCTCTGTTGTACTAATTCCGGCAAGTCGAATTGAAATTGCTTCGCGAAGAATGGCAGCAATTGTGCAGCCGCTTCCTCCACCGGCAAGTCGCGTCCCGTGAGATCGTTGAACGACGTTACGCCATACTCGCCGATGCCGCAGGGAACGATGCCGCTGAACCCTTCGAAGGCGATGCCTTCCTTAATATTAAGCGCGAAGCCGTGACTCGTAACGAAGCCGCGCCGATTGCGCGCTTTGTTAAACTTCACTCCTATGGCGGCGATCTTCTCGTCGCCAACCCATACTCCCGTATATTCCGGTTTTCTGCCTGCTTCTATACCATGCCCGCCAAGCCAATCGATAATAACCTGCTCCAAGCTCCGCAAATACGCATGCAGATCAAGTCCCACCGCATCAAGATAGAGCAGCGGATAACCAACGAGCTGTCCTGGGCCGTGATAAGTAATATCCCCGCCGCGGTCAATCTCGAATAAGGAAATTCCGCGTTCCTTGAGCTCGGTTTCATTCAGGAGCAAATGCTCCGGATTGCGGTCCGACCCGATCGTGTAAGTCGGCGGATGCTGAAGAAGGAGCAGCGTCTCTGGACGCTCCTCCCGGTCGATTTGTTTGACGTATGCTTTCTGCAGATCCCACGCTTCCGCGTAGTCCAGCATTGGTATATAGTGGGCTTCCAACCTTCCTGAGCGTTCTTCCTTGTCCGCAGCAGCCATGTTGGCGTTTCCCCTTTTCTAATACAATTTGCTATCCGTTGTGAAGCTTTCTAGGTTCTCCTTCACCCGCTGCAGGAAACGTCCGCAGATGACGCCGTCCAGTATGCGGTGATCGAGCGACAAGCATAGATTAGCCATGGACCGAACCGCGATCATATCATTGATGACGACTGGACGCTTCACGATCGATTCGAAGGTTAAGATTGCAGCCTGCGGATAATTGATAATCGGATAAGACAAGATCGAGCCAAAGGAACCCGTATTGTTAACCGTGAACGTACCGCCATGCATATCCGACAGCGTCAGCTTCCCTTCGCGCGTCTTGCGGGCGAGCTCTTCGATTTCCTTAGCCAGACCTGCGACGTTTTTGTGATCGGCGTTCTTGATAACCGGCGTCATGACCGAATCCTCGGTACCGACCGCAAGCGAGATGTTAATATCGCGCTTCACGATGATTTTGTCCACGGCCCAAACCGAGTTCATAATCGGGAAGTCTTTGATCGCGTTAACGACCGCCTTAAGCAAGAAAGCAAGGTAAGTCAGGTTCACGCCTTCGCGCTTCATGAACTCGTCCTTCAGCTTGTTGCGGAGTAGCACGAGATTCGTAACATCGACCTCGATCATCGTCCAAGCATGAGGAATTTCGCTTACGCTTTGACGCATATTCCGTGCGATCGTGCTGCGAATAGGCGTTACGTCGATGAACGTCTCGCCTCGGCTTGGCGCATTCGAGCCTTCCACTTCAATCTTAGGCAATCTTGGCGACTCGGACAGATGAATGCCTGACGATCGAACCTGAGCTTTCGGATCCATGCTTGCGGAAGAGACTTGGGTTGCTTGACTAGCGCCGCTGCTCTTGCCCGCTGCACCCGATGCAACGAATGCAAGCACATCCTTGCGCGTAATTCGACCGCCAAGCCCCGTGCCCGGCACTTCGGACAGACGGAGGTTATGCTCAGTCGCTAACTGCTGGACGGCTGGGGAGAATCTCCCTCTCATCGGAGCATCGGCGTCGGAAATAGCCGTTCCTGCCGAAGTCGACAATGCGGCACCGACATGAGCAGTCGCCGAAGTCGTATTCGCAGTACCGCCAGATGCAACGGTACCTGTATCTGCAGCTTCCCCCTCGACTTCCATGATGGCGATCGGTGTACCAACAGGTACGGTCTCGCCGTTTCCGACTAATATTTTCATAAGCGTGCCCGATACCGTAGAAGGTAGCTCGGCATTTACTTTATCCGTCAAAATCTCGCAGATCGGCTCATAAATATCTACCCAATCGCCAGGCTGCTTCAACCATTTGTCGATTGTGGCCGATACGAGTGATTCCGCAAGCTGCGGCACGACGATTTCGATCATCGTTTTCAATCTTCTCATCCCCTAACTGACAAGCACTTGCGTGCCGTGCAATTAATACAACGCCAAGTTACGCATAGCTTCTTTCACTTTATCCTTATTGAGCATGAAGAACTTCTCGCCAGGCGGATTGATCGGCATGGCCGGCACATCGGGTCCGCATAAACGCATGATCGGCGCATCCAGCTCGAATAACAGCTCTTCCGAAATAATAGCCGACACTTCGGCCCCTACGCCGCCCGTCTTATTGTCTTCATGGACGATCAATACTTTGCCCGTCTTGCGAACCGCCTCCAATACCGCTTCCTTGTCAAGCGGCTGGATCGTTCTAAGATCGAGAATATGCGTGCTAATGCCCTCGCCCTCCAGCTCGGCAGCTGCCTGTTCGATGAAATGCAGAGGCAAGCTATAGCTAATAACCGTAATATCGTCGCCCTCGCGCAACACGTTGGCTTCACCGATCGGCACGATGTAGTCCGTATCCGGCACTTCGCCCGTTACTAGCTTATAGCACTTCTTATGCTCGAAGAAAAGGACCGGATCCGGGTCGCGTACAGCGGCCTTGAGCAAGCCTTTCGCATCGTAGGCCCGGTAAGGCGCTACAATCTTGAGGCCCGGCGTGCCGAAAAATACGGATTCCGGACATTGCGAATGGTACAATCCGCCGAAGATGCCTCCACCGATTGGAGCGCGTATAACAAGCGGGCAGCTCCAGTCGTTGTTCGAACGATACCGGATTTTGGCGGCTTCGCTTATGATTTGGTTGGTAGCGGGGAACATGAAGTCCGAATATTGCATCTCCGCGATCGGCTTCATGCCGTACATAGCCGCACCGATAGCGACGCCGGCAATGGCTGATTCCGCAAGCGGCGTATCCAGTGCCCTCATCTCGCCGAACTGCTCCATTAGCCCTTTCGTCGTCGTGAAGACGCCGCCCTTCAAGCCAACATCCTCGCCTAATACGAATACGTCCTCGTCGCGCTCCATTTCCTCTTTCATCGCGAGTCTGATTGCATCGATATATTCAATAACAGCCATTACTGAATTCCTCCTTGCTCTGCATCGCCGGCATACACATGGAGCAGCGTCGATTCAGGAGTCGGGAATGGCGCTTTATCGCCGTAAGCCGTCGCTTCGTCAAGCAACTTGCGTATTCGAAGCTGCAACTCTTCGTCCAGCTCCTCCGACCAAATGCCGTTATCGATCAAATATTGCTTAAATTTCGGTATGCCGTCCTTCGCACGGTTCGTGTCGACCTCTTCCTTCGTCCGGTAAGCCAGATCGTTATCCGACGTCGAATGCGGCGAGAGACGGTACATTAATGCTTCTATTAGAGTCGGTCCATCGCCCGCAACGGCGCGTTCGCGAGCTTCCTTCACGACACGGAACACCTCAAGCGCATCATTGCCATCCACTTGAAGGCCCTGGAAGCCATAACCAATGGCACGATCCGCGACCTTGCCGGCAAGCTGTTTATGAAGGGGAACGGATATCGCATATTGGTTGTTCTCGCACATGAAAATGACAGGTAGCTTGTGTACGCCCGCGAAGTTGCAGCCTTCATGGAAGTCTCCTTGATTGCTCGATCCTTCTCCGAACGTGACGAAGCTGACAAGCGACTTCTTCTTCATCTTTGCCGCAAGCGCGATGCCTACCGCATGAGGAACTTGCGTCGTAACCGGACTGGAGCCCGTAACGATGCGCAGCTTCTTCGAACCAAAATGTCCCGGCATCTGGCGACCGCCGCTGTTCGGATCCTCCGCCTTTGCGAACACCGACAACAGCAGCTCCTTCAGCGTCATACCAACAGCTAAAACGAAGCCATAATCACGGTAATACGGTAAGTAATAATCGTTCTCGCGGTCCAACGCAAACGCAGCGGCGACCTGTGCAACCTCTTGGCCGATACCCGAAACGTGGAAATTGATTTTTCCTGCACGCTGCAGCAGCAGCATACGTTCATCGAACTTGCGCGCAGTCAGCATCGTTGTGTACATTTCAATTGCTTGCTCATTGCTGAGCCCTAACTCCAAATGACGTGCATTTTGCCCTGTAGAAGCGAATTGGGTCATGAGGGTATTCCTCCCTTTACCAACTATTAAAACCTGGTCCTAAGACTTGATATTATTTATTATAACCGCATTCCCGTCAAAAAGAAAACCGTTATTGCCAGCGCTTCTCTTCCGAGTCGCTCGATCAGTAAGCAATGGCCCGTCCTTCTACTGCCAGCATCGCTTCTCCAAGCGCTTCGGCTAACGTCGGATGCGGATGGATCATCTGCCCTACCTCCCATGGGGTCGCGTTCAGCAAACCAGCTAAGGCTGCTTCGGATATGAGATCCGTCGCATGAGGTCCGATCATATGAACGCCAAGAATATCGTTCGTCCTCCCGTCGGCGATGACCTTTACGAAGCCTTCCGCTTCACCCAGCACCAGCGCTTTGCCGATCGCTTGGAATGGTATTTTGCCCGTTTTGATCTCGTGCCCAAGCTTCCGGGCCGAATCCTCCGTCAAGCCGTACGATGCGATCTCAGGGCGCGAATAGATGCACCGCGGAATCAAATGATGATCGATCGCATCAGGCTTGCCTCCATTGATATGTTCCGCCGCGATTAACCCTTCGTGCGCTGCCGCGTGAGCAAGCTGCACGCCGCCTATAACGTCGCCGATTGCGTAAATATGCGGCTCGCTTGTTTGACCGAACGAATTCACCGCAATGGCTCCGTTTTTCGTCTGAATGTCCGTATTCTCAAGACCGATGCCTTCTACATTCGGTTGTCTGCCAACCGAGATGAGCAGCTTCTCTGCGGTAAGCATGACGTTTCCATCCTCGGTAGCCGCCGTAATGGATACCTCGCCATCCTTCCGTTCATAAGTGTTCGCATTCAATTGTATGCCTGTAAGCACACGCACGCCGCGTCGGCGCAATGTCCGCGTCAACTCCGCGGATACCTCTACATCCTCGCCAGGCACCAGACGCGCGCCGGCTTCGACAAGCGTAACTTGTACGCCGAAGTCTTGCAGCATCGACGCCCATTCAACGCCTATTACGCCTCCGCCGATAATAATCATTGATTTAGGCAGCTTGTCCAGTACAAGTGCTTCGTCGCTAGTTAGTATGTATTCCCCGTCCGGCTCTAATCCCGGCAAATTCCGCGGCCTTGAGCCAGTTGCGATAATTAGATTCGTTGAAATTACCGATTCCATCTCGCCATTCGGAAGCTCGACTGCAAGCGATCCGCTACGAGGCGAAAATATCGATGGGCCTATAACGCGCCCTTTCCCCTCAACGATTTGAATGCCGTTTTTCTTCATAAGACCGCGCAGCCCTTTGTGCAGCTGCTCGACCGTCTGCTCCTTGCGAAGCTGGACCTTGCCGAAGTTAAGACCGACCGCATCTTCGGCTACCTCTATGCCGTATTTGCCGGCTTCTAAGAGCGTAGCATAAACCTCCGCGCTGCGGAGCAGCGACTTGCTTGGAATACAGCCTTTGTGCAGGCATGTTCCTCCGAGCTTATCCATCTCTACAATCGCTACCCTTTTGCCTAATTGAGCCGCACGAATCGCAGCCGTATAGCCTCCGGGTCCGCCGCCTAATACGGCTACATCCACTTCAATCGCCATTCTATTCCCTCCATTGCTCCTGCAAAAAAATATATGCGTCCTGCCGTGAAATTCGCTGTCGTCTTTCTGTATCTCTTACAACGCGATCAACCACTTCTATTGTACCTGTTTTCCGCGCCGTTTACATCGTCCAATTAGGAATTAGACAGCATCCTGCGAAAAAGGTATGATAGAAGCGACTGTCTATTATGACCTTCAAGGAGATTCTACGCAATGAAATTATTCATTTCCCGCCTTATCGCAGTTATTTTGCTAGTCGTACCTGGTTTGCTAGCCTGCTTCGGATTTCTTCGCATGAAGAACGAAGTGTTCGATTATTTTTCCCAATTCGGCAACGATGCCATCACGCCAGACTTCCATTGGCTTTCGTTTCTGCTTGGCCTAATCATGTTCGCGATCGGCGTCGGCTTCATCGGCGGCTGGATCTTTTTCCGCGACCGTAAGCGCAACTACGTCGCTCCCCGCTTCAAGCCGAAGCGACCGCGACCGCCAAAACCATCGACTAACAAGTAAATATGCCCGGCAAGGACAAGCAGCAGGCTCCAGGAAGATTTATGACTCCTGATGCCTGCTGTTTTTGTCTGCTGCGTCAGCTTGAAATGGTCTTGATTTTACACTCTTCTAATGAATTCGCACAAAACTTACAATTCCGGTCATCTTTTTTTATCTTTTTATAATAGTTGAGCTCTACACTAGACACATATCAAACTTATGAGGTGACCCAAATGATGAAAATTGTATTTGACGTAGCTGTAGACGGCAAAGTTAAAGAAACGATCCAGCCTACAAACCTGCGTCTCAAAGAGATCCACAGCTTTATTCAAGAACAGTCAGCGAGCCTGATACTGAAATACGGCAAAAATGTTTATTTGAACCGAAGAGTAATTTACAACTGATCGAGGAGCTTATCTGTAACAACTTCCCCTTTGGCTCCACTTCCTTGGCCGCAAATACACACTCCCCTCACGCGCAAACTCCTAATCGATTGGCTTATAAAAGCGAAAAAGAAGACATGTACTGGACAATGACGAGAGCTGCCCCATAAGGGACACGACGTATATTATCTAGATCGTACAGTGTCTTCTTTTTTGTAGCAGCTTCAATTAAAAAACACGACGCTATCCGTACCATATTCATCGAGCTAAAAACGCATAGTTATTGGGTGCTTTATACAAACTAATAAACAAAAGGAGTGGATAATTTGACAAATGTCTTTGAAGCAGTTAAGGATGTAATGAAAACATTAATTGATGATGAACCCAAACCACCCTTACATATAGGGGAAGCGATGACTTGTTGGACATATTTAACTATGCTTGAAGAAGAAGTAGCCAATGTCCAAATTGGATTAAATACAACAACCGATACAGAACTTTTGGATGCGCTGCATGCATCGATGGAATTAGCAAAAGCGCAATCAAAAGAACTAAGAGATTTCATGCTTCAAGAGGGCGTCACTCTCCCGCCAGTTTCGGAATTGAAACCAAAATCCGAACCCGGTACAGTACCTATGGGCGTAAAATTAACAGATGACGAAATTGCTAATGCGCTTTCAATTAAACTTGTCGCTAACTATATGATGTGTGCAACCGGTGCGGTACAATCTGTTCGGAATGACATCGGATTGATGTTTGTGAAATTTCAAGCAGAGAAGCTAAAGTTTGGTGCTTCATTAAAAACGTTAATGCGCAGGCGCGGATGGATTAAAATACCACCCTACTACGTTCCTAACGGGTTACCCGCACAATGATGAGTCCCATTATTCTTTTTTGACTAGCCAAATAAAAAACCGAGACAAAAGTGCGCTCGGTTTTCTTGCTATTATTTGGAGACTGCTTTAGCTTACTTTATGCTCGATCCGCAGCTTATCCGCAACCATCGCGATGAACTCGCTGTTAGTTGGTTTAGACTTCGAGATATTGATGGTGTAGCCGAAAAGATGGCTGATGCTGTCAATGTTTCCGCGTGTCCAAGCGACTTCAATCGCATGGCGGATCGCGCGTTCGACGCGGGATGGCGTCGTTTTGAACTTCTCAGCAATGGCCGGGTAAAGCGTTTTCGTAATCGCACCAAGAATTTCGATGTTGTTGTAAACCATCGTAATCGCTTCGCGTAAATATTGATAACCTTTAATATGCGCCGGAACGCCAATCTCATGTATGATGCTCGTAATATTCGCATCGAGATTTTTACCCTTTGCAATCGGAACGACATTTGATTTGATCATCGTCGTCGAGCTCGTCGAATAGCTGCCGTTCGATGTGAACGTTGGGTTTCCAACAAGCTGACGAATTCGGTTAGCAAGCACATCCATATCGAATGGCTTCAAAATATAATAAGATGCACCAAGCTGAACAGCCTTTTGAGTAATGTTTTCTTGTCCGAACGCCGTCAGCATTATTATTTTTGGCATTGGGGACAGATTCATTTCTTTTAAGCGCTCCAATACGCCCAGACCGTCCAAATGCGGCATAATAATATCAAGTATGAGAACGTCAGGAATTTTTCTCGTTTCTTCCAGATGTCTCAATACTTCTTCTCCGTTGTACGCGACTCCGCTCACACTCATATCACTTTGTTCGGATATGTATTCCGATAACAGGTTAGTAAATTCTCGGTTGTCGTCTGCCAACAATATTTCGATCTTATGCAAGGTCTGGTCCTCCCTTAATTGATATTCATGGTTACCTTCCCAAGTTGTCTGCTTTAAAGTTTTCGACATTTAGAGTTGAATTCCTTCTGTCGAAAATTATTTTTCTTTATTTTTTATCCTTATTTCGTTATAATAAATAATTTATTACAATCGTCGAGTATTTTCGAATTCGTTCGACAAATAACGGTATTTTCTGAAAGAAAGAAGGTCTGCCCTCATCATAAGATGAACAGCAGACCTTTCATCCATTATTAAGCAGCTTCGCCAAGCCAGCTTGTGTCCTTTGAACGTAACAACACTCCCGCATCCTGAAGCATCCACTCAATAAAACAGCCATAACCTGATGAAGGATCATTTACGAATACATGGGTAACCGCACCAACCAGCTTGCCGTTCTGAATAATCGGACTTCCTGACATGCCTTGAACAATGCCACCTGTCTTATTCAAAAGCCGTTTATCCGTAATCTTGATGACCATGCCTTTGGTTGCCGGGCCGGATTGCTTGGATACATGCGTGATTTCGATATTGAAGCGTTCCACCTTCTGGCCGTTTAGAACAGTTAATATTTGTGCTGGCCCTTCGTTGACATCTTCGGCAAACGCTACAGGCACCGATTTTTCGCTGTAGCTATGTGTAGGCGTTTCACTCATTTTGCCGAAAATGCCAAATGGCGTATTTCGCTCAATGCTGCCTAATATTTTGCCTTCCTTAACAAAATGCGCAAGCTTTGACCCAGGCTCGCCGTTCTGGCTTTTGTTAATGGATGTTACACTCGATTGAAGGATTTGACCTTCACCCACTTCAATCGGCGTTTGAGTGTCCATGTCGGTAATCACATGCCCGAGGGCTCCGTATACGCCCTGATCGGGAGCATAGAACGTTAACGTACCTACACCTGCCGCTGAGTCGCGTATATACAAGCCCAGACGCCATACCTTATCCTCGGCATCATAAGCCGGCCTCAAGGACGTTTGATTCAATTGGCCTCCACGCTTGTAGACAACGGTAAGCGGCTTGTGGTCCTTGCCTGACCGTTCCGTTAACTCGGCAACCTTGTGTACCTCATTGATCGGTGCTCCATTGATCTTAACAATTAAATCGCCAAGCCGCAGCCCCGCTGCTTCGCCAGGGGATTGCTTCATCCCGTCGTTGCCTTCAACCTGATGATGTCCGACAACGAGAATGCCTGCCGACTTCACCTTAACGCCAATCGTTTGGCCGCCTGGTATAACGCGCAAATCCGGCACAACGTTGACTTTTACAGTTTTAAACGGGATTTTACCAAATAATTTCATTTTCACTTGCGTCTGGCCGCTTTGATGCGGCTGAAGCGACAAAGGTTCATTGAGATTGACTGACAAGGACTTGCTTGTTGATCCGTTAATCTGGAGCATCTGAGGGTCGACGGTTACTTCTGCATGTACCGGAACTCCATATTGCAATCGTTTCATCTGGCCCGCGAACATCCGAAGCTCATTCGGAACGGCGGCATAACGCTGAAACGGGGCAGAGAGCCCAACCATGCAAACGAAGAAAACGAGAAGTAAGCCAAACCATCGCTTCCGTTGATTGGAGTTCAATGATTTCACGCTCCCTGTAATTCCATCGCATGACGAAAAGGTAAGTCGCCAATGGCGTACCTTTAAGTTACCCTGCCCCGATTGTTTTATGTCCGCAAAAACATTCCCTTATTGGCTTCCATTACGCCCCCTTCTGACGATGCGCCAAATCAAGCATTTCTTGTGCATGATGTCTTGTTTTTTCCGTAACTTCCACGCCGCCCAGCATCCGCGCAAGCTCATCAATACGATCTCTCTCCAGCAGCGCCGTAACGGATGTCGAAGTACGCTCCCCAATTACTTGCTTACGGATTTCATAGTGATGGTCGGCCATGCAAGCGACTTGCGGCAGATGCGTTATCGAGAATACTTGGCATTTCGCGGAAAGCTGCGACAGCTTCTCGGCGATCGCTTGCGCCGCGCGTCCGCTAACACCTGTATCGACCTCGTCGAATATGAGAACCGGAACTTGGTCGATCTCGGCGAATATAATCTTCAAGGCAAGCATAATACGGGACATCTCTCCGCCCGAAGCGATCTTGCTAAGCGGCTTAAGCGGTTCGCCCGGATTTGTCGACAGCATGAACATCGCCTCATCCATGCCGCTTGCATGAAGGCGGACATGCCCCTCGCCTTTCGACTCGTCCTTGCAAGGCTCGAGCTTAACACGGAATAAGGCATTCGGCATCTGCAATTGCTTAAGCTCCGTCTCAATCGCTTCCGCCAGCTTCATTGATGCATGCTCGCGCAGCTTCGACAGCTCCTTGGCATTCTCCAGCGCTTGCGCGTACAGCTTCGCTTCCTGCACTCTCAAATTCTCGATAAGCTCATCCCTGTTCTCGATCTTATCGCGCTCGGCAGCCGTCTTCTCAAGATAAGCCAATATGTCAGGGATGCTCTCCCCATATTTCCGTTTCAATCCGTTAATTAAATCTAAGCGATCTTCAATCTGCGACAGCTGGTCCGGATCGGATTCAATGCCGTCTCTGTAGTCCCTTAGCTGGAATGCAGCATCCTCGGCCTGGTAGAAAGCCGATTGCAGCTGTTCAAGCAACGGGCTTAGCTTCGCTGCGTCATACGTTTGAATATCGATCAGCTTCGCTACTGCCTTGCTGACCGCATCTAGCCCTTTGCCTCCATATAAGAGCGCATAAGCATCGGATACAGCGTCCATCCTCTTGCCTGCGTACATTAGCTTTCTCCGTTGCTCGGACAGCAGCTCATCCTCGCCGGGCTTCAATTGTGCGTTCGTAATCTCCTCGATTTGGAATCGATACAGATCAAGCATCTGAACATTATGGCGTGCAGAGCTCTCGATATCCTTTAATGCATGTCTTGCCTGCTGCAGCTGGCTATACACCTCGCGGTACTGCTGTTTACGTTCGATTAACAAATCGCCAGCGAACATATCGAGCCACTCCAGATGCTGTTCCGTTCTCAAAAGCGATTGATGCTCGTGCTGGCCATGAATGTTGACGAGACACTCTCCAATTTCGCGCAGCATGGTCATGGTCACCAGTTGTCCGTTAACCCTGCTGCTGCTCTTCCCCTGGGAAGAGAGTTCTCGCCTTACGACAAGCATTTCCTCTGACGATGCATTCACGCCCTGCTTCTCCAATACGCGCCAAACCGGATGATTCGATGGCAGGTCGAACATGGCCTCCATCTCGGCTTTATCGCTGCCGTACCGAACCATGTCTGCGGAGCCCCGTCCGCCGACGACAAGACTGAGTGCATCGATTAGAATCGACTTGCCTGCCCCCGTCTCGCCTGTCAACACATGAAATCCATGATGAAACGTAACGTGTACCTCTTCAATAACCGCTAAATTCCGAATAGACAACTCGCGCAGCATGGCCGGTTCCTCCCTAGTTCAATAAGGCGAGAAGCTGTTCTACAAGCTCCCCGCTCTGTGTCTTCGTCCGACATATAATTAAGATCGTATCATCTCCGCATATCGTTCCCATAACCTCCGGCCATTCCATGTTGTCCAGAAGCGCGCCGATTGCATTAGCCGTTCCAGGCAAGCACTTCATTACAACGAGATTGTCCGTGAAATCGATATGTACGAAATGATCAAGCAACGCTCTCTTGAGCTTATGGACCGGATTCTGACGCTGCAGCTCTTGAGGCAATGAATATTTATACTTTCCTTCGCCTGCGGGCACTTTAATCAGCATAAGCTCCTTCATATCTCGGGATACCGTTGCTTGCGTTACATGCAGGCCCGATTGGCGCAATGCCTCAACGAGCTCATCCTGCGTCTCGATGACTTGATTCGAAATGAGATCCTTGATCTTGAATTGGCGAATTCCCTTCATAAAAAACCTCCGTAACCCATTATGCTAAATATGAAAATGAATCTTGCGTATTATTCTTTCCTTCGCGTCAACGAACAAAACCCCTGAGCACTGCGGCAGCAAGAGCGCATATACGAGCAACCGGTCACGAACGCCGCTGCCAGTCCAATCCATTGGCATCCGGTCTCGCGCGGACTTCACAATATACGTCTTGTTGTCCATCTCCGCAATATAATCAATATATAACCGGCTTCCAAGCTCCTGTCCGTCCAATTCGACGGCTATAGGGATCAAATGCTTGCCAGACACAACCTCATACCCGAACCGCTCGAGCAACAAAATATTCTCGTCGTTAGGAGACAGCGTACCGCCCTTGCCGAGCTTGAGTCTGCTTACGCTTGACGGGGCATGAAGCCACCTATAGAAAGACCGGAACAACCAGATAAGCAGCAAGCTGCCTGCTAACAGCATGATGAACCAATCACCGTATTGCGTCATTAGCAGCCCTCCAATGCATGAATACCGACCATTACCTAATTGGTTCGATATAAGAGGGGCATATTCCTGTTTGCGAATTAAATCCGTTCGATAAAAGCGAACGTTTGTTTGGTAATTTCAGTTTATCAAATTAAACAACCGATTGTAAAGAAAAAAAGATGCCCGAGCAGACTGCTCTGCTTGGCATCCTTCTTGGCTGCACTATTTTTTGCCGCTGGAAAACGTCGAATTCGCCTGTGTTACGAGCCCGTCAACGTCAACATCGACAGGTATAGCAGCCCCGGCCACGCCGCTCCATTGCCAGTAGGCAAGAAACTCAATGTTCCCTTCGCCGCCCGTAATCGGAGAGAACGTAAGGTTCTGCAGCGAATAGCCGAGTTCTGCCGCCATGGCAAGCACATTATGGATGACTTCCTTATGAACGCTCGGCTCGCGAACGACACCGGATTTGCCAACTCTCTCCCTACCAGCTTCGAACTGCGGCTTAATTAAAGCGACAATGCCTGCTCCGGGAGATAGAAGCGTTGCAAGCGTCGGCAAAATAAGCTTAAGCGAAATAAAGGACACGTCGATGGAAGCGAAGGATGGCTCCGGACCAACTAAATCCCCAGGCTGCATATAACGGAAGTTCGTTCTTTCCATAACGTTGACTCGCTCGTCTTGTCTAAGCGACCAGTCCAATTGATTGTAACCGACATCAATCGCGTATACATAGGAAACGCCATTCTGAAGCGCGCAATCCGTGAATCCCCCGGTTGACGCGCCAATGTCGATCATAACGCAACCATTCAGCTCGATCCCGAACGTCTTGATCGCCTTCTCAAGCTTCAATCCGCCGCGACTGACATAAGGGTGTATAGCACCCTTTACTTTAATGTCCGCATCGCGTGCAACCTTCATTCCGCTCTTGTCGATCGGCTCTTCATTGACGAGCACAAGACCGGCCATCAGCGCCGCTTTCGCTTTCTCCCTGCTTTCAAAAAAACCGCGTTCCACGAGCAGGACGTCTATTCGTTCTTTTGCTATTGTTGTCATCGTTCTCCTTATTGCTTTCCTGTTACGCGCTTGATGCGACGCGGCATCATCTCTTTGAACTCCGTAGCAACGCGCTCGGCCGTAAGGCCGACTTCCAGGCGCTGCTCCATTATCGAGCCATGCTCGATAAAACGGTCAGGAACGCCGATAATCCGAATCGGCAAACCGTATTTGCCATTCAAGGAGTAGAACTCCAGAATGGAGCTTCCAAGACCGCCCATCTCCGAGCCTTCTTCGAGAACAATCATTTGCTTGCCTTCTGCGGCAAGCGACAGAAGCATCTGCTCATCGAGAGGCTTGATAAAGCGGGCGTTCACAACCTGTATGTTGAGCCCTTCGCGCTTCAACAATTCCGATGCTTCTTCAGCCACTGGAATCATTGGCCCCAGTGCAACTATGACGCCGGAATCGCCTTCTCTTACCGTTTCCCACTGCCCGATTTCAAGGGGTTGCGGATTAGGGTCGAGCGGAACGCCAACGCCGTTAATACGAGGATAGCGCACGGCAATTGGACCATCATTGTAACCGACCGCCGTTACAAGCATGCGCCTAAGCTCATTCTCGTCCTTCGGCATCATCATAACCAAGTTTGGCACATGCCTTAGAAAGGCAATATCGTATACGCCATGATGCGTTTCACCGTCCGGACCAACGAAACCGGCACGGTCGATCGCAAATATAACGTTTAAGTTCTGACGGCATATGTCATGGACCACCTGATCGTAGGCGCGCTGCAGGAATGTTGAATACACCGCATAAACGGGTTTAAGGCCTTCCATCGCTAACGCAGCACACATCGTGGCAGCGTGTTGCTCGGCGATGCCGACGTCGATCATCCGAGTCGGGAATTTATCTGCGAATCGCAGCAATCCCGAGCCGCCCGGCATAGCAGGCGTTACGGCAACAATTCGCTCATCCTTCTCGGCAAGCTCGATAATCATATCGCTGAATACATCCGTATAGACGGGCGGCCCAACCGCCTTCACCACTTGACCCGATTCGATCTTATAAGGGGTAATGCCATGCCACTTGAAGGAATCGGCTTCCGCCGGGGAATAACCTTTCCCCTTCACCGTAAGGACATGGACAAGAACAGGACCTTGGATATTGTCCGCCTGGCGCAGTATATCGAGCATCTGATCCATATCATGCCCATCGACCGGACCCAGATACGTTAATCCGAATTGCTCGAATAAAATACCGCTGACAAGCAAATATTTCAAGCTGTCCTTGAACCGTTCCGCCGTCTTCGCAAGCTTCCCGCCGATTGCGGGAATTTTGTTAAGCAACTGCTGAAGCTCGTCTTTCGCCTTCTGGTAATGCCGATCCGTACGGATCTTGCCCAAGTAGTGATGAAGCGCTCCGACGTTGGGTGCAATCGACATTTCGTTATCGTTCAAGATAACGATCATCTTCTTCTTTTCATGTCCGATATGGTTGAGCGCTTCGAGCGCCATGCCGCCAGTCAACGCGCCATCGCCAATAACGGCAACGACACGGTTGTCTTCGCCCTTCAGATCGCGGGCAAGCGCCATTCCCATCGCTGCCGACAATGAAGTACTGCTATGTCCGGCTTCCCATACGTCATGCTCGCTCTCCGCGCGCTTAATGAATCCGCATAAGCCCTTGTACTTGCGCAGCGTATCGAATTGATCTTTCCGTCCGGTCAATATTTTGTGAACGTAGGATTGATGTCCGACATCATAAATAAACTTATCTTCTGGACTATTGAATAAATAATGCATGGCAAGGGTCAGTTCAACGACTCCCAGATTGGGAGCGAGATGACCACCCGTAACGGATAGCTTCTCAATAAGAAATTGCCTTATATCGCCCGCCAGCTCATTAAGCTGCGACACTGACAAAGCTTTCAAATCTTGAGGTCCGTTAATATGGTCAAGCAGCACGTTACTTTCCTCGCTTTCGCGGACAGCCGCTGTCGCTGTCCCATGAACGTCTACATCTGAATACTAGCAAGCTCGAATGGGAGCCCCGTTCGATGCGTATAATGTACAGTTTAACATACAGTAAACGTATTTCCCAATACTAACACAACCGATGCATGTATTAGTGATCACGCTGAACAAGATAATCGGCGATTTCGAGCAGCCGCTCGGGCGAAGCAAGCTCCGCGTCAAGAATGGCCGACTTGGCCGCTTGCGTAAGCCGCTCGACTTGCGCTTTGCTCTCTTCCAGACCGATAAGGAACGGATAGGTGACCTTGTTCTGCTCGACATCGCTGTTTGTTTTCTTGCCAAGCTTCCTCTCGTCGCCAATAAGATCGAGAATGTCGTCCTGGATTTGGAACGCAAGACCGATATTCCGGCCGTACGCGGATAGAAGCTCAAGTTGCCTCGGCGTTGCACCGCCGATACGCCCGCCAGCCGTCACGCAAAATACGATCAAATCACTCGTCTTATGAAGATGAATGTACTCCAGCTCGCCAATAGACGTAATCCCCTGCTCACCTAGCATATCGGCCACTTGGCCGCCAACCATGCCCGGAGCTCCGGCAAGTCTAGACATATCTCCAACGATTGCAAGTGCTGTATCCGCCGATAACCCGCCTATACTCGCAGCTTGCGTAACAAGATAGAATGCATGAGTCAGAAGCGCGTCTCCGGCAAGGATAGCCATCGCTTCGCCGAAAACTTTGTGGTTAGTCGGCTTGCCGCGGCGGAAATCATCATTGTCCATCGCTGGCAGATCATCATGAATGAGCGAATACGTATGGATGAATTCAATCGCGCTTGCAACGTGCATCGTCTGATCCCGATGCGTCTTCCCGCCGCCTGCCGCTTCCGCCGCAGCTAATACGAGCGCTGGACGCAGGCGCTTGCCGCCTGCTTCCAATGAATACTGCATCGCATCGCGCAGCTTCTGCGGTACATCCCACTCCGCGGGAAGCGAATTCGCCAGCGCTGCTTCCATCGCTTCGGCGCATTGTGCCAAATAGGCTTTAATTCCGTCTCTCTGACTCAAGCTTATTCTCCTTTATCGTCGTTTGAGGGCGCAAACGGTTTTTTCTGAAAGCCCTGCTCCGTCTCCATAAGCAGCTCAATCTTGCTTTCGACCTGCTCCAGCTTGCCTCCGCACAGCTGCGACAGCTTCATCCCTTCTTGAAACAGCTCAATAGCTGCTTCCAACGGAACGTCGCCATTCTCAAGCTTTGCTACGATCGATTCCAACCGCTCCATAGCCTGCTCGAAGCTAATTTCCTCGTTTTTCGCCGCTTTCATCGATATGCTCTCCTTCCAATGACCTTACCACGCAGTCCAACTGACCGTCAGCTAGTTTAACTTTAATGAAAGACCCAGTCTCAACTTCGTTTATCGATTTGATTAGCTTCCGTTCGTTCTCGTCATAGACGAGACTATAGCCTCTCGACATCACTTTGAGCGGGCTTAATGCGTCTAATTGCTTCATCATACTATATAGCTGCTTCTTGTTGTCCTTCACGTAAGCCGACATCGATTGCTCCAACTGTTTGGACGTTCCTTGCAGCCGCTTAGCGGCGAATGCGACGCGTTCGCCGGGATGATGAGCGGCAAGCGCGGTCTGCTGCTTCGATAGTCTCGAATATCCGCGATCCGCGATCCGCTTCATCCGAGTCTCAAGCTGCTCGCGCAGGCGGTCCAGCCGTTGCGCTTGATCAAGCATATATTTCTTCGGGTGGACAAAAAAGGGAGAACGCCGCGCTCGCGCCAATCTCTCTCTTCGGTCCTGCACGGCATATCGCATAGCCTGCTCCATGCGTTGGTGCTTTCTATGAAGCTGCTGCTTCAGCTCTGCGATATGAGGCACAGCCAGCTCGGCTGCCGCAGTAGGCGTCGCAGCACGCAAGTCGGCAACGAAATCGGCAATGGTGAAATCCGTTTCATGTCCGACAGCACTAATGACGGGAATTCGCGAAGAAGCAATGCTACGGGCAACGCTCTCTTCATTAAATGCCCACAACTCTTCCAGCGATCCGCCGCCGCGACCAATAATTAATACGTCCGTCTCGCCAAATCGATTCATGGCTTCAATGGCTTGGACGATTGAAGGAGCCGCTTGTTTTCCTTGCACAAGAACGGGATATATGTAGACCGGAATCGAAGGGAACCGACGTTCCAGCGTCGTGATAATATCTCGCACGGCAGCGCCGGTTGGCGATGTAATGACGCCTATAGCACGCGGCATAAGAGGAAGCATCCGCTTACGCGTTTCCGCAAACAATCCTTCCCCTTCCAGCTTCGCTTTAAGCTGCTCGTAGGCAAGATATAGGCTGCCGATGCCGTCCGGCTGCATCGCCGTGACATAGAATTGATAATTGCCGTCCCGTTCATAGACGGATACATTGCCTCTGGCAAGCACTTTCGAGCCTTCGCGCGGCATGAAAGGCAGCCGCTGATTATGGGAAGCGAACATAACGGACTTCAGACGGCTATCGCTATCTTTAAGCGTAAAGTACATATGACCGCTGGAATGATGGGTGAAATTCGAAATTTCGCCTCTCAGCCATACATCGCTTAACAGCGTATCCGAATCCATCTTCATTCGGATATACCGATTCAATTCTTTTATAGACAAAACACGAGGCTGATTCGCCACTACTCTAGTCACTCCCCGATTCCGTTAGCTCGTTTAGCTGACGTAATCGTATTTTTCATGAGCATAGTAATCGTCATCGGACCAACGCCGCCAGGAACCGGTGTTATGTATCCAGCCGTCTCTAGGCAATCGTCATAGTCGACATCGCCTGCAAGCTTGCCGTCCGCCAGACGGTTAATGCCGACGTCAATGACTATCGCGCCCGGCTTAACGAACTTGCTGTCGATTGCTTTCGGTTTGCCGATCGCCACAACCAAAATGTCCGCCTGCTTCGCGAGCTCTTCCATATTCGCCGTCCTCGAATGGCAGATCGTAACGGTTGCATTCTCGCGAAGAAGAAGCATCGCTACCGGCTTGCCAACGATGTTGCTTCGACCAATGACAACTGCATGCTTGCCCGAAATATCGATGCCGCTGCGCTTAATCAGCTCGATCACGCCCGCTGGCGTACACGGAAGCAAGCTGTCGTCACCGATTACGAGATTGCCTACGCTTTCCGGATGGAAACCGTCAACGTCCTTATCGACGCTGATCGCGTCAATGACCGCTTTCTCGTTAATATGCTTTGGCAGCGGAAGCTGCACAAGAATGCCGTTGATCGATTGCTGATTATTCAGCTTATCGACCAATGAGAGCAGATCGGCTTCGCTCGTATCAGCCGGAAGGCGATGCACTTCGGAATAAAAGCCAAGCTGCTGACAAGCTTTCTCCTTCGAGCCAACATATACTTTAGAAGCCGGATCTTCTCCGACAAGAACGACCGCTAACCCAGGAACGATACCTTTCGCCTTAAGGGCAGCCGCTTCCACTACCATTTCCGAACGGATAAGATCCGATATTTTTTTGCCTTCAATAATATGTGCGCTCATTGCAATCGTCCCCTTCATGATTCGTTAGAAACTTCGTTTACCTTTTGTTTGGTTATTAAGACTTGAGCTCGTCCAACTCGGAAAGAAGCTTGCCGAGTACGCCATTGACGAATTTCCCCGACTCTTCCGTTCCGAAATGCTTCGCAAGCTCGATCGCTTCGTTGATTGCCGCTTTAGGCGGCACATCATCGCGGAATACCATTTCGTAGCAAGCGAGACGCAGGATTTGGCGATCGACGCGCGAAAGCCTGTCTACTTGCCATCCCGTCAAAAATTGCTGCAGCATGCCATCGATTGCTTGCTTCCGCTCAACAACGCCAAAAACAAGCTCGCGGACGAATTCATCCGTGCTTCCCACTTCGGAAGGATTAGCGCCGATCTCGTTTTCTTGACGAAGCTCGTCCATCAGCATGTCAACGGCCTCAGAGGCCGTAACTTCATTCATTTCCAGTTGGTAAAGGCTGGATACCGCCAATTCTCTTGCTAATCTTCGTTTCATGTGACCTCCGCGGCAGCTTAAATGCCGATTATATTTCTACTCGTCTATCTATAATTCAAGCCCAAACGGCTGTCGCCGTCCTCAGGCGGCAAAAGCTAACGTTTCGTTGTGAAATTCAGGCGTCAGTATAAGAGTGAAACTTATACTCCCTAAATTTGAAAAAAACCTATGGTCTCCTCCCTGCCCGTAAACGAGCATTGGTCCGGTTTGCGGAGTAAGGAGGAGACCACAGGATCATCTGTACGGCCGGAATCTGTCGCGTAGCGAGTCCCACAGCTTTTGCCAGGGCAATAAAGGTCCGTCGCTTGATTCTTTGTGCTTGCCAATCCAATATCCGATCGCTACGAGAAACCCGACAATGAGCATATCCCAGAAGCCGCTTATTAAATATATAATGCCCAAAAGCAATCCCGCAGCCGCACCGATTATCCTTTTCCAATAGGCTGCCCATAATTCTCTCCATACCACCTGGAAGCCCACCTCTATTCCACGCGACTCTTGAACGTGCCGGATTGAATGACGTTAGCGACGTATACAGCTACATTCATAACCGGGATGCCGGCAATTTCTTCGATATGCTCCTTAACGGAGCGTTGAATATCTTCCGTTAGTGTCGGGATCGAGCTTTCGCCGTCAACGACTGCTCTAAGAACGATATCAAGACCTGCGTCAGTCGCACGAATGCGCGAGCGCAAATCCTTCACGCCGCGATGGCGCGATGCCGCCTTAAGCGATAAATTCTCAATCGTTTCAAGCGAAATGCGAATATCGCCAAACTCCGTACGTTGATCGATCGATGGAGGCAGCGCAGAGCCTCGTTTAACCGATACGACAAAAAATCGCAAGCTTAATACGAATAAAACGATTCCGAGTACCGCCGTCGTAATCTGAAGTGAATCAAGACGGTATAAATCGGATATGAAATCGTTCATTGAATCTCTTGATACGGCGCCGAATCCAACGCACAGCAGGATGACGGATATGAATCCTACAACGATGCTGTATACAAATAGAAACAGCTTGTCCATGACTTTAACCATGCGCACCGACCCCTCCCGCCAGACCGAATGAAAACCCCCTTGCGCGACAGCGGCATGCCCATTCACGAGGGGGTTGTACGGAATTCAATTGGAAAAATTTATTTTACGCGTTGTTGCTGATCTTCTTCTACCGGTTTTTCCGCCTGTTTGAAATGTACATCGTGAATATGTACGTTTACTTCAACGACGTGGAGCCCTGTCATCATCTCGATCGAACGTTTCACATTGCGTTGAATTTCCGAAGCGATCTCCGGAATGCGATTGCCATATTCAACGATAATGGATACATCGACGGCTGCCTCGCGCTGGCCTACTTCAACCTTTACACCTTTGGACAAGTTTTTGCGACCGAGCAATTCGGCGATACCGCCGGCCAATCCACCGCTCATTCCCGCAACGCCTTCAACCTCAATTGTCGCAAGACCTGCAACAACCTCAATAACCTCTGGTGCAATTTGAATCATGCCAATATCCGTCTTCTCATATTCCGCAGCAATAATACTCATGATGGTTGTACACCTCCCTAAAGTTGCGCGTACCCGGTAAAGCCGAGCAATTGACCGCATCTTATTTCTATACTATAACATTCGCTTCGTTTTATGACAAACGATACGACTTGTTCTCAAGCAAGCGGAAAATTTAGGCCTCAGGCGAATTAATGTCATGCTCTTCAAGGAACTTGATGTCAAAATCGCCTTTGATGAATTTTGGATGATTCAGCAGTTTCAGATGGAACGGGATCGTCGTGCGGATGCCGTCAATGGCAAACTCGGATAATGCCCGCTTCATTCTAGCGATTGCTTCGTCGCGCGTCGCTCCCCATACGATCAGCTTCGCGATCATGGAATCATAATGAGGCGATATCGTATAGCCGGGATACACGGCGCTGTCTACACGGACGCCAGCTCCGCCAGGCGGCAGATAGAACGGTATGTTGCCCGGCGAAGGCATGAAGTTCCGCTCGGAATCTTCCGCATTGATGCGGCATTCGATCGACCAGCCGTTAATGCGAAGATCGTCTTGGCCAAAGCTTAGCGGGTTGCCTTCGGCAACTGAAATCATTTCCTTGATTAGATCGACGTTCGTGATCATTTCGGTTACGGGATGCTCTACCTGGATGCGGGTGTTCATCTCCATGAAATAGAAGTTGCCGTCAGGACCGAGCAGAAACTCAAGCGTTCCCGCACCGGAATAATTAACGGCTAGCGCGGCGCGGACAGCGGCTTGACCCATTCTGTCGCGCAATCCTTCCGAGAGAACCGAACAAGGCGCTTCCTCGACCAGTTTCTGACGTCTCCGCTGTACCGAGCAGTCCCGTTCGAACAAATGAACGGCGTTGCCATGCTTATCGGCCATAATCTGAATTTCGACGTGCTTCATGCCGGTCAAATACTTCTCCAGATAGACGCCGGCATTGCCGAACGCCTTCTGCGCTTCTTGCTGCGCAGTCGTGATTTGCTGGATGAGCGATTCCTCGTTCTCCGCAATACGGATGCCTTTGCCGCCGCCGCCGGCAGTCGCTTTGATAATAACCGGATATCCGATCTCGCGAGCAATGATAATCGCTTCATCCATGCTCTCGATCAAGCCGTCCGAGCCGGGAATAATCGGCACATCCGCTGTTTTCATCGTCAGCTTGGCAACCGCTTTATCGCCCATTTTGCTGATCGCTTGCGGGGAAGGCCCGATGAACGTAATGTTGCACGATTCGCAGATTTCGGCGAAGTCGGCGTTTTCGGCCAAAAATCCGTACCCCGGATGGATGGCGTCGCATTCCGTGATCGTAGCCACGCTCATGATGTTCGTTAGGTTCAAGTAGCTGTCCTTCGATGCCGTAGGCCCGATGCAATAGGCTTCGTCGGCCAAGCGCACATGAAGCGAATCGCGATCCGCTTCCGAATACACGGCAACCGTGCTTATTCCGAGCTCTCTGCAAGCCCGGATGATTCGAACGGCGATTTCGCCGCGATTTGCTATTAATATTTTTTGGAATTTCACAAAGGAACCCCTTTCAACAACAGTTTCCCTATAAGGTATTACAATTACTCGGGCTTAACGAGGAATAAAGGCTGTCCGTACTCGACTAGCTGGCCGTTCGTTACGAGAATCTCAACGATCTCGCCCTTCACTTCCGCTTCAAGCTCATTCATCAGCTTCATCGCTTCGATAATGCAGACGATGCTCTTATCCGATACGCGGTCTCCAACCTCTACGAATGCCGCTGCATCCGGCGATGGAGAGCTGTAGAACGTGCCGACCATTGGCGATACGATCTTGTGCAGGTTATCCGCCTGCGGTTTGCTCGGCGCTGCTTCCTGTGCTGGAGCGGTTGCTTGAGCTGCCGCTTGTCCAGCATGCTGCAGTAAGCCTTGCGGCGGCATTTGCGCATATGTATACGTACTTGGAGCCGCTTGCACATTCACCACTTCTGTTTTGCCAGGCTTGCGGATAAGCAGGCGCGCCCCTTCGTTTTCGATTTCCAGCTCATGAACGGAAGTTTGATCGACCAGTTTGATCAACTCTTTAATCTCGCTCAATTTGAACATGAATAGTTTCACTCCTTAATTTTTCGGGTAGCAAGCAGCGATAGTTTCGCCAGCCTATACGGCTCTTCGTTGCCACACGTTCCCAATCTTCATATAACGTTAAACATTATATCATAAACCTCACCGAACACGAATCATTTTTTCTGACAAGCCTCTATCCATGAAGGAAAAGCCCCGATCTCCGTCGGCACGGGGCCGATCGAAGCGCGGGGCTTGCTTTCTTTAAAGCGCTATGCAATTAAGCCTGAGGCTCGTATTGGACCGAGATTTGGTCCGCCTTTAGTTCTAACTTCGCCATGACGAGCTCCATGATCGCAGCTGCTTCGCTGCGTTCCAGCTTCTCGCTCGAGACGACAACGTTGTATTTGTCGTTCTCCTCATCGATGACGACTATTTGATATTGCTTCTCCAGTTCTTCCTCAAGCTCGGAAATCTTCGCGTATTTCTCTTCGACGCTGCTAAGCTGACCCGCTGCCGCTTCGCCTTCATCCGGATTGGTGAGTACGTTGCCCACGGCTGCAAGAGCTTGGTCCGTTTCTTCTTGCTTCTGCTGATCCTGCTTGGCGGCAAGCTCGCTGAAGATTCCGCCGTCGGTGTAACCTTGCTCCTCGACTTGCTCGAGCGCAGCCTTCTCTTCATCCGTCAGCAGCGTGTCGTCCGAAGGCTGTTGTACTTGGTCGATTACGAGGCTGTTGTCGTCTGTCGACGCTTCGGTCGCGTTCTTGCCGCCTTGCTCGGTTTGCGGGTTGTCCGTCACCAAATCCGGCGATTCTACGTCCTGCGTGAATAAGTAATACGCCGACAGTACCACCATCAAGCTAAGCATCGATACGAGCCATACGGTTTGTCTTTTTGTGTTCATGAGAACACCCTCCCCAACGATCAATTTTTTTTAACGCTTGCTTGGTACAACGGATATGCGGTTAACCGGCACGTTCACGCCTTTCTCCACGGCATGAATGATGAGCTTCCTTACCGTTTCGTTTTCCGCTCCTTCAGCAACGATGAGAATGCCGCGAATGCGCGGGTTAATCGTTTTGGTAACGATCGGCTTCTGATCGCCGGATACCTCGTAGAGCACCACTTGCCCGTCTTTGTTAATGGACGTAATGTGCCTTCGTCCGCCGTTCTTATCGTTCTCGTCTTGAATTTGCTGCGACTCTTGCCTGTTGCGTTCAACGACGATTTCTTCGGTTGCATCGACCGTCACAAGCACGTTGACCGTGCCTACTCCGATCATTTTCTCCAAAATATCTTTGAGCCGCATCTCGAGCGGCTGCTCGATCATGCCGAATTTGGAATCGGATGTCGATGTACCGTTGCTCCAAGCCGCTTCTTCTTGAGGCGGCGGCTTCGTATCCGTTTTCTGCAGGTCTACCCTGTTTAACGACAGAAATGAATTCAAGATCATCAGCGCCGCTCCAATCCCGCCGACGATCAGCAATATTCGCAGCGTTTTTACCCGCTTCGGGCCGCTTGGGCCGCCGCCGACCGCCGATTCTATGCCTTCCAGCCATTTGGCCACCGCGCTGTTCCCTCCTCATTCGTTTCTTTGTTCCAGGGTCAAGACCATAACACTAATTTACTTGCTGTCTTACGATAATGTCTTTCGCTGCAATTCCCCAGCCTTCCGCCAGTAAGCTGCGTATCGCTTGTTCGTCTGCAGGAGAAGCAACCGTCCAACCTTCTTCTTCCGCAGTATCCTCAGCGGGTGTCGTGCTGTCATCCTTCTCACCGCTTGCAGCTATATCGCTCTCTATATTGATGTCTATCGCAACCGCCTGCACCTCCTTGACCGAGTTCGAATCCTGTCCATCCGTTTTCACGTCTTCTTCTTTATTTAAAGCTCGTAATGAGATCGTTACTTTGTCCAGTCGCGGCGTACGAACGCCCGATTCCGACACCCAGCTCAGCTCCGCGTCGACTTCCTCTATCGGCGCTTTCAGCCGTTTAGTCAACTCGTTTCGAATCGTATCTTCCAACGTTATTTCCGTTAGTTTGGCCGCCTCTTGCTCGCGTTTCTCGGTCAATCGCTGCGCGTTTTGCTGAATTTCGCTAAGCCCCTGCATGTTTAGGCTTTGTTCGGCTGCCGATTGCGTCCATGAGGAAAGGCCGTCATCCAGCATCGTATTCAGGTCGGTCTGAAGCACCTTCAGGATCGGAGACATTATCGTAAGCAAAATAAACAGTCCGACCACGAGCCGCACGTAACGGAGCATCGCTTTGTTCGGCAGCAGCAATTCTACGAATACGGCAATTAAAATGATCGCTATGATGTCCCTGAGCCAATCGCTAAGCCATGCTACCATGCAGCCTACCCGTCCCTTCCTACCTGACCATGAGCGCGGCGTTGCCGGCAGTCAAGATAATGGTAACCGCCAGGAAAAACATAAGGCTTACGGCGGCAAGCGCCGCGAACACGTAGATCATCGTTTTCCCGATCGTCTGCAGACAGGTAACGATAGGCGAATCGCCAAGCGGCTGCATGATCGCTCCCGAGAGACTGTAGATTAGCGCAAGCGTCAATATTTTGATCGCCGGGAACGAGCTTAGAAATAACAGAATAATAACGCCCGCCAACCCGATTGCGTTCTTCGCCAGCATAGAAGCCGATATGACTGTATCCGCTGCGCCTGAAAACATCGGGCCGACGACGGGCACGAAGTTGCCGGCTACGAACTTGGCCGTTTTCAGCGTGACGCCGTCCGTAACCGCCCCGGTAGCGCCTTGCACGGAGATGACGCCAAGGAAAATGGTGAGCAGCGCTCCGAGCACGCCTACGCTTACGTTGCGAAGCAAGTTCGCAAGCTGCGTTACTTTGAACTTGTCGGTTAAGGCGCTCGTAATATGCAGCACCGCCGAGAAGAACAATAGCGGGAAAACAACCGTGTAGATGAGAGTGCCGACCACATGAATCATGAAAATAACGAGCGGATGGAGCACCGATACCGAAACGATGTTGCCCATCGAAGCAAGCAGGGTCAGCAGCAGCGGCACCATCGCAAGCATGAATTGAATCATGCTCTCGATCGCTTCCCTCGCGTAACCGATCGCCACATGGAAGCTGTTGACGGCGATAATGATCATCACCATGTACGTAATCGAGTAGGCGACTTTGCTAACGGCGTTTCGTTCGAAAGCGTTCTGCAGCGTCTCCAGCACCATGCTGAATACCGTCAACAGCACAATTGTAACAAGCAGCCTGCCGTTATAGATCACTTCATGGAGGAAGTACCGCATGATGCCTTTAATAACCTCCGTCAGTTTAAGGCCCCCGCCGCCCGGCATGATCATCTCCATGAAGCTCGGCACGCGCTGATCGGGAAAATAACCACCGTATTCGCTGCGCAGTTTGTTCCAATAGGTCTCAACCGCGTCCGTATCCAATCCGCCGATCTGTTCGGCGGCCAGTTCGTTCGCCAGCTGCTCGGACTGGCTCGTCCCCGCTGCGGCAGGCTCTTCGGCATTGATATCGTCTTCTCCCGATGCTGTTGGCACGAAAGAGAATAACAGCACTGCCGCCATGATGGCGAGCAGAAGCTTGGCCCGATCCAAGGTGCCGGACATTGTCAGCATTGGCATCAGCTCCCTGCCGGCAGCAGGCCGATGACGGTCTCGACGATGACGCTGATGATCGGTACGGCCATGACGAGTATGAACACTTTGCCGGCGAATTCTATTTTTGAGGCGATGCTTTCCTGGCCTGCATCCCTAACGATCTGCGCACCGAACTCGGCAATATACGCGATTCCGATAATTTTCAATATCGTCTTCAGGTAAATGGACGGTATGCCCGACCGATTGGCCAGATCCTCAAGCACCGTGATGACGATGTCGATCTTGCCGATCAGATACAGGAAGATGAACAGTCCCGTAAATGCCGCAAGCAGGAAGGCGAACATCGGCTTCTGCTCCCGAACGACAAGAATAAGGACGGTCGACATCAGGCCGAGGCCGACGACTTGAATGATTTCCACTGCGTTCACCTACTTGATTGCGTATAGCTGCAGACGTCTACTGGAACAGAAATATCGTCTTAATCTCTTGAAAGAGTTCGTTCAGCAGCCTTACGACCATGAATAAGACGACAACAAACCCGATGACCGTTACCCAATGCGCCATATCTTCCTTTCCCATTTGCTTCAGAACCGAATGGATCATTGCGATTACGATCCCGATGCCGGCAATTTGGAAAATCGCGCTCACATCCATGTTCATCCGTACGGCACCCCATTACACCATCAATATGACGACCAGCACGGCGATCAACACGCCAAGGCTTTTCCACATTTTCTCGTAGCGCCCTTGATCGTCTTTGGCTGCATCCTCTTCCGCCTTCAATTGTATTAAAGCTAGCCGCAAATGCTTCATCTGATCCTCCTTGTCGCTAATGCCGAGCGTCGAGCCCAGCCGCAGCATGACAGCTTGTTCGCCTGCTCGCATCGAGGTGTGCGGCCATTGCCGATGAACGGCGTGCTCCCAGCTTTCGCGGAACGAGATTTCATCGCTTTGCCAGACGCCGCTCGCTGCCGCGCGGAACAACTCGGATAGCGGCGAAGGCGAAGCTTCAGCCGTTCTCTCGAGCGCCTCCGGAAGAGGCGTATGACCGTAACCGATCTCCGTCTCTAGCCGTTGCAGCGCGTGAGCGAGCTGCCGGAGCTGTCTCGGACGCTCCGCGAATCTCGCGGCTTGCTGAAATCCAATCATCGTGCCCGCGAATAAGATGAGAACCGCTCCGAGCAGCTTAATCACGGATCACCAGCTCTGAACCGGCCGCTTAGTCCGGATTCCCTTCTGGAGAAGGCGACGGCAGGCTCCCGTGCGTCATGCCGCAGGCCGCTTGAGGCTACAACGCGGTGCATAATACCCTCGGCCGTTCGCTTCAGCTCTACGACGTAGGCGAAAGTCCCTTCGTCCAGCAGCTTCTGGAGCACCGGCCTTCCCCGCGCATCCTGCAGATCGTAAGCATGCGCGGTTGCTACGACGCTGACGCCCGCATGGCTTGCTTCCCGGATCGCTTCGCCGTCTTCCGGGCGTCCGATCTCGTCGGCGATAATGACTTCCGGCGACATCGACCGGAGCAGCATCATCATCCCTTCCGCCTTCGGACAAGCGTCCATCACATCGGTTCGAGGCCCGATGTCGAATGTCGGAATGCCCCTCATGCAAGCTGCGATCTCCGAGCGTTCGTCTACGATGCCTACTTTCCGGCCTTGCCAGCCGTCCGCATCCGCCTGCTGCCAATAGCCGTAGCTGACGGATCTGGCAATGTCGCGGACTAGTGTCGTCTTGCCTTGCTGAGGCGGCGCCAGGATGAGCGTCGAATGAAGCGTCTTGCGGGAGCGGTCCACCAGCTTCGGGAGCAAATGCACCGATGCTCCGACTACTTCTCTTGCGATACGGATGTTGAATGCTCCGATATCCCGTATTCCCCTTACCGACCCGCCATCGAGTATCGTTCTGCCAGCCAGTCCGATCCGATGGCCGCCCGTTACGGTAATAAAGCCTCTGCGCAACTCTTCTTCCATTGCGTATAACGAATAATTCGTAATTCTCTCAAGCAGCTTTCGGCATAGATCGGCACTCGGCTTGTACGTATCGTCCGCAGCTTGCCGAAGCGATCCGTCGCTTGCCACAAAGCGGGATTGGCCGCGAAATCCGACCTCCAGCGGACGTCCCTCTCTGATGCGTATCTCTTCTAGCTGCTCCTTAGCCCCAGTGGGGAGACGCTCTAGCAACGACTTTAGTTCAAGGGGCAGCAAATGGATGACTCGTGCCAGCATGCTCATCACTCCCGGATGTTTGTCCTCTCGTAGTTCCATTTGTATGCACTTAAGGTGAAAATATGACTCATTCAAGCGATTGCTAGAATCGCAATCTATTATTTTTTTAGAATACCGACCATTAGACAAATGATCCCTATCGCAACCCAGGTGAACTTAGCAGGCGAGAGCTTGTCTGCCATGCCGACCAGTCCGATTGTCGTCGTAGCGAGCAAGACGACCGGCCCGACAAAAGCGAGCGATGAATTTATGATAAGCGACTTGTCGATCTGATTCAGCTTCAGCATGAGCAGCGCGGCGCAAATCTCGATCGTACCGGACATTAACCGTAGCGACGCCATCGACAATACGATTTTGTTCAACATGCGATATCGGCCTCCTTTCCGTAGTAATGCTATTACCTATGCTTATGCTTGCTTGTCTGCATTTCATGCAGGGCACATGCCTAACGATTTCGGCATATAGTAAACCGTTGAATCATAATACTGTCCCAAAGTAAAGAGCGGGCGAGGAGACGATCGTCATGATAATTGCATCAGCCACGGGCTGGAATCGACTTTTGCAAGACCCTAGCGGCAAACGCGCAGCTAGCCGAATGAATCGATACGGACAAACGATGGTAATCGACAAAGGGATGGGTTTGCACCAGTTCGCCGATTTCGTACAGCTTGCCGGTCCTCATATCGACATTGTCAAGCTGGGTTTCGGCACATCCGTGCTCTACACGCCTGAACTGCTTAAGCAGAAGCTGGCGCTCGCCAAAGAGCAGGGACTTATTATTATGCCGGGCGGCACGCTTCTGGAGGCAGCTGTTGCGCAGCAGGAAATCGCTTCTTTCATGGATACCGTGTGCCAGATGGGCTTCAACGGCATTGAAGTATCGGACGGAACGATCGAGCTTGACCGCAAGCGAAGGACCGCCCTCATTAAAGAAGGCATTTCGAGAGGATTGCATGTCATTACGGAATACGGCAAAAAAGAGGCTGGTTCGCTAATTGATCCGGAGGAGCTTGCATTCACCGCGGAATGCGACTGGGATGCGGGCGCAATGCTTGTAACGGTCGAAGCAAGGGAATCCGGCGTCGATGTCGGCTTATTCGATGCATCGGGAAAATGCAGGGACAGCATGCTGGAAGAAGTCATTAGCCGGGTGAAAGAGCATAAGCGGCTGATCTGGGAAGCACCGCAGAAGCAGCAACAAGTACATCTGCTTCGTTATTTCGGTGCCGAAGTACATTTAGGCAATATCGCTCCAACGGATGTTTTGGCGCTCGAAGCTATGAGGAGGGGTTTGCGCTCCGACACGTTTGAGTTCGGGGTGTCGAATACGTTTTTTTATATGATTTAGTGCTTTGGCTATGATCCGGAGATCACGGGTTTAACCGAAGGAGAGGCGGAGACGATACGATGCAAGTGCAAGTCATTTCAAGCGTTAATGAAGCCAGCACGGCCAAGTTCCACCACAAAACGGCAATCATTATTGATGTTCTGCGTGCCACGAGTACGATTATTTCCGCTATTGAGGCAGGCGCTTCCTGCGTCCTGCCTGCGGAAACCGTCATGGAGGCGCGCGCGCTGCATCGGCCGGGCGACTTGCTGGGCGGCGAAAGATTTTGCCGCAAAATAGCCGGATTTGACCTTGGCAACTCGCCGGATGAATATAACGAGCAAAATGTTGCCGGGAAACGGGTTATATTGACGACCACGAACGGCACGAGAGCGATTCACAAATCGATGAGAGCGGACTATGTGCTTACCGCCTCCTTGCTGAATGCGGAAGCTTGCGCGAAGGCTGCGCTCGATCTGCGTCGCGACATCGTCTTGTTATGCGCGGGAAGCCATGACGAGTTCGCGATCGAGGATGGTTTATGTGCCGGACTAGTGTTAAACAAGCTGATTGAGCTTGGAGGAGCGCCTATCGAGACGGACGATTTCGGCATCGCAATGCTGGCGTTATACCGCAACCGGGCAAATTTAATAAAGGAAACTTTGTTGAGCGGCATGTCGGGCAAGCGGCTATGCAAGCTAGGCTTCAAGAAGGATGTCGAAGCTTGCGCGGCAATCGATGTGTATCAGACGGTTCCGAGATTGAATGGCGATTTTCTTACTAGAGGTTAGAGAGACATATTGAGTTAAGGCTGTCCATATAATGAATTGTTCGCAGGTCGTCCATTGAGGGCTTGAGGGGCAATCTTTATATGAGGAGTCGTTACGGATGGTCGGTGAAATTATATTAGTAGGCTTGATTATAATTGGATTAGTTGGCCGATCTCCGATCATCGCAACCGCAGCTTGCCTTCTGCTGGCTGTTAAACTCGTTCATTTGGAACGTTTTCTGCCGGCGATCGAGAGGCGAGGATTGGAGCTTGGCTTGTTATTTCTGACGTTCAGCGTTCTCGTTCCTTTCGCGTCGGGGCGTATTCAATCGAAAGAATTGTTAGCGGCGCTAAGCTCCTGGCCAGGCTGGCTTGCCTTGCTTGGCGGAGCTGCCGCTACCTATATTAACGGCAAAGGTCTCGAACTTCTGAAGGTCGACCCGCAGATCATAGTCGGACTCGTTCTCGGCTCGATCGTCGGCATCGTATTCATGCGCGGCATCCCTGTCGGGCCGTTGATGGCCGCCGGCATTACGGCTATCTTGTACAAGCTGTTTAAGCTCATGGGGGGGTAGCAACCAACCTTCAAAGGCTTCTACCAAACCTTTAATGGCTATTCGAACCCACCCAAACCCTCCCTTCCAAGGGAGGGCCCCAAGGGCTCCCGCTCCGTTGAACGATTATGCTGCACAGGCGCTTTTAAGCCACCTTCGAGCTTGGAACGCTTTCGTCCCTGCGGGACACGCTTACATTCCAAGGCTTTTCCTGTAAGTACGTAGGTGTTCTTACACGGATCAGAGTTTGTTTACTCTTAATCTGTTAGTTCATCTATGCTCTTACAGCGGGTGTTGGACGTGAATGTAACGGTTGGATTTTCGTTTAAGCATATCCGGTCTTACACGGGTCACAGCTTGGTTAGTTTGGGGCCGTTGAGCAATGTGATTATACAGTGAACACGTGGTTTGGAGTCGCGGTGTAGGAATATAGAAGAAAAAAAAAGCCCGCTCGGCTGTTGTCTGAGCGGGCTTGGTTATGATGGCGGGTTAGCGGCGGTCTTGCGGGCCGCCTACGAAAACTTGCTCAGCCGTGTCTAGGCCGTAAGCGGTGTGAAGCGCGCGCACGACTTCGTTAAGCGGCCCGGCTGCGATAACGCAGGAGCACTTGATTTCGGATGTGCTTACCATTTTGATGCTTACGCCGAGATTGGAGATCGCCGCGAACATTTTCGCGGCTACGCCCGGGTTGCTGACCATGCCCGCGCCGACGATCGACACTTTGACCAGATCGTCCTCGGAGCTTGCTTCGCGATAAGTAACGGACGAGCGAATGCTCTCGATCACGCTGATCGCCTTGTCCTTGTCGTCGCCCGATACGGTGAAGGAGAAGTCGGCTTTGCCGTCCTGCACGCCGCTTTGAACGATAATGTCAACGTCGATGCCGTTGTCGGCCAACGCTCCGAACACGCCTGCAAGCACGCCCGGAATATCCTCAACGCCGATAATGCTGATTCTAGCTACATTTTTGTCAAACGCGATGCCGCGAACGACCACGCCTTGCTCCATGACCGCTTCCTCCTTTACGCTCGTACCTTCGTTTTGGGTAAAGCTGGAACGAACGACCAGCTTCACATTATTATGCTTCGCATATTCCACTGCCCGCGGATGCAACACTGCCGCTCCAAGATGGGCAAGCTCCAGCATCTCGTCATAGGAAATCTCATTCAGCTTGCGGGCATTCTTCACGACGCGCGGATCGGTTGAATAAATACCGTCTACGTCGGTATAAATCTCGCATACGTCCGCTTTGATTGCTGCTGCGAGCGCTACGGCCGTCGTATCCGAACCGCCGCGGCCAAGCGTTGTGATCTCGCCTTCCTCGCTCATCCCTTGAAAACCGGCAACGATGGCTACATTGCCTTCCTCCAACGCTTTGAACAGCCGATCCGGCTGAATATCGGTCATCTTCGCCTTGCCGTGCACCGCTTCCGTGCGGATGCCGGCTTGCCAGCCCGTGAACGACAGCGCCTTATGGCCTAGCTGATGAATCGTCATCGATAGCAACGCGATCGATATTTGCTCACCGACTGTAAGCAGCATATCCATCTCGCGCGCCGGCGGATTCGGATTAAGCTCCTTCGACTGATCGATCAAATCGTCCGTTGTATCACCCATGGCAGAGACGACGACCACGATCCGGTTGCCATCCTGCTGCCTTTCAATTATACGCTTTGCAACACGCTGCATTCTCTCCGGCGTACCGACAGAGCTGCCGCCAAACTTCATCACTATCAACGACAAAGCTGATTCACTCCCAACCTTGACATATACATACAAGACAATATTATAACACAATTCGCATGCTTATGGGTATATTCGCCCGCAAAAAAAACCGTCCGAATGCATGCACCGGACGGTTTTCCCTCAATTGCAAGATGACTAAGCGCGGGAAATGTATTTGCCTTCGCGCGTGTCGATCAGAAGTACGTCGCCTTCGTTGATGAACAAAGGAACTTGAACGGTAAGGCCAGTCTCAAGCGTAGCGTTTTTCGTTGCGCCCTGAGCCGTGTTGCCTTTCACGCCTGGCTCTGTTTCCGTTACTTTCAGTTCAACGCTCGTTTGCATCTGGATACCGAGGATTTCGCCTTGGTAGCTGGAGATGTTAACGTTCATGTTCTCTTTCAAGAAGTTAAGCTCCCATTCAAGCTGTTTCTTGTCGAGGTTGAATTGGTCGTAAGTTTCGTTGTCCATGAACGTGTATTCGGAACCCGAATTGTACAAATATTGCACTTCGCGGTTCTCGATGATCGCGCGTCCGATGGTTTCACCGGCGCGGAACGTTTTCTCAACAACGTTGCCGTTGCGGAGATTGCGCAATTTGGAGCGGACGAAAGCCGCGCCTTTGCCCGGTTTAACGTGCTGGAAATCAAGCACGGAGAAGATGTCGTTGTCAACCTGTACGGTCAAGCCTGTTTTAAAATCGTTTACTGAAATCACTGAATATACCTCCTGAATGAATAGTCCCTATCCCAAAATAATGAGCTCTTTCGGAGATGAGGTTAATATTTTAATACCGGTTTCCGTAATCACGATATCATCCTCGATACGAACCCCGCCGAAGCCGGGAATGTATATGCCAGGCTCTACCGTAACAGTCATGCCGGGGGTTAAAATCGTTTCGCTGAGCTTCGACAATCTAGGCGATTCATGAATTTCCATGCCGAGGCCATGGCCTGTGCCATGTCCGAATAGATCGCCGTAGCCGTACTTCGCAATGACGTCGCGAGCAAGCGCATCCGCCTCGCGGCCGCTAATGCCCGGCTTAATACACTCAAGCGCATGAAGCTGCGCTTCCAGCACGATGGAATATATTTCACGGTGCTTCTCGGTCGGCGTGCCGACCACTACCGTCCGGGTAAGATCGGAGCAGTAGCCTTGGTAATAAGCGCCGAAATCAAGCTTCACAAATTCGTCTTGTCCGACAAGACGGTCGCTCGCAACGCCATGAGGGAGCGCGGAACGTTCACCCGATGCCACAATCGTGTCGAAGGAGGAAGAGGTTGCGCCGTGACTGCGCATGAACACTTCCATCTCAAGCGCAATATCCGATTCTCTCATTCCCGGCTTGATGATGTTCAGAATATAACTGAACGTCTTGTCGGCCAGATCTGCAGCCTCTTGCATCACCTTAAGCTCAGCGTCGTCCTTAATCATCCGAAGCTTCTCCACGAGCGCGCCGGAAGGCTGAAGCGTAATGCCAGGCAAAGCCTCGGTCCATGCCGAGTATTGGCTGTATACGACATGATCCTGTTCAAATGCTAGCTGCTTAATGCCGTGTTGCGCCAACAATTCGCGCACATCGTCAATCGGATTCGCGCCATGCTCCACGATTTTGAAGTCGACCGCTTGTTCCGGGGCTTGCGTCCGATAACGGAAATCGGTTAGCAAATAGCGCTCGTCCTGCGTAATAAGCACCATGCCCGAGGAGCCGGTAAACCCGCTAATATAGCGGCGATTAACGTCGCTCCCGATCAAGATGGCTTCGTAACCTGATTCCTCCAGCAGCTTGCGCAGACGGTCTACTCTTACGTTAGACATAAGCTACACTTCCTTTCATTCATTCGTCACTTACTTTGCAAATGCCGAACCAATGCATCCAAGCCCAGCTCATAGCTATGCGCGCCGAAACCCGCAATCTGTCCGACGGCTATCGGAGCAATAACCGAGACATGACGGAACGCTTCTCTCTTGTGAATGTTGGACAGATGCACTTCAACGATAGGCAAGCTTACCGAGCCAAGCGCGTCTCGCAACGCATAGCTGTAATGCGTCCAAGCGCCGGGGTTAATGACGATTCCGCTAGCGATGCCGTAAGCGCTATGTATCCGGTCAATCATCTCGCCCTCATGATTCGTTTGGAAGAAGTCGATCTCGAAGCCAAGTGCTTCGCCCTTCTCCTTCATAAGCGATTCGATGTAGGACAAAGTCTCCGTGCCGTAAACGCCAGGCTCTCGAATGCCCAGCATATTCAGGTTCGGACCGTTTAGAACGAGTATCTTGCCCATGAATTATCCTCCCTTACGTACACACGGCTATTTGCCTGCAAATACAGGCGAAGCTGTCGTCACGCCGGGAAGTTCGAGCATCGTATTAGAGTTTAGGCTGATACTGCTTTCATTCACAAGCGTAAACGGCTTTCACATTTTACCACAAATGCCCGCCGCTTGAGAAGGGATAACTCATGACGGTGCCGGAATCGGCTCGCGCGAAGCCTCGTCCGTGAATTCAAAAGCGATCGAATACCCGATAAATAGCCCCCATAAGAGGAAAACGCAAATTTCCGTGAACAACGTATTCCAGCCTGCCCTCGTGACCGCCGTCGTCATTCCCAGCAACGGACCGAGCAACAAGAAGATGATCGCCCACCAAACTATACCGTATAAGATCCCGGGCCAAGGACCTCGCAGCTTGCCGAGCACAAGCTTATACAAAAGAGCGGCAATAATGGAAAAGACGATATAACAGCCGATTCCGGCCAGCTGGCCCCATCCCGTTTTCAAAAAGGATTGCTTAAAAAACGGATCGCCTACAAAACCCGGAAGGATTGTCGTAAATTTCATTTGATAGAACAGCCACCTCACGCCCCCCCATATGATACCGGCGAAAAACCCAATCATCATCGGGTAAGTCCACGGATTCGTATGATGATCCGAATAGCCCTGATGGCTGCTGCGTTTGTTCGTTGACAACGTTGACATTGGAAGTTCCCGCCTCTCTAATTGATTTCCATTTGACTCCTTTATTATGTGACAATCGCCGCTGTCGCAATTCATCCTCGCATGTTTACAATTGTATTGGCATGCGCTTTACATCCTTTCGCTGGATGATGATGACGTTGGCAATTCATTTATAGATCAAGTACAATAGACTTATAAAAACGATAGACAGATTCGTCTATGCATGATTGATGACGAAATCTTACTTTGGGGATGGTGACAAGCTCTTGCCGCAGGATATTAGACGCGCTTATGGCGGACAAGCTGTTATCGAAGGCGTAATGTTTGCAGGCAAACACGTTAACGTAACGGCCGTACGGCGCAAAAACGATGAGATCGTATTTTACGAGGTGCCTTCCATCTCGAAGCCTTGGGTACAGCGCCTGAAAAAAATTCCTTTATTGCGCGGCGTAGTCGGCATTATTGAATCAAGCGCCAAAGGATCGCAGCATCTTAACTTTTCCATGGAAGCTTATGCGGAGGACGAGACGAGTGACGGCAAAGATGACAAAGCCGACGCGCAGACTCAGACGATCGATGCAAGTGAAAGCAAGGAAGAAAAGAAGTCCGGAGGCTGGAGCATCAGCATGCTTGTCGGCGTAGCCGTTGCTGGCGTCTTATCCTTCATTTTCGGCAAGCTTATATTTACGGTTACTCCGGCCTTACTGGAAGAATTGCTGTTCTCAGGGGTATTCGAGAGCAAAGTCGGTCATAATTTAGTAGAAGGACTTATTAAAATCATATTGCTTCTCGCCTATCTGTACTTTATTTCGATGACACCGCTTATAAAGCGGCTCTTCCAGTATCATGGCGCCGAACATAAAGTGATCAGCGCATATGAAGCCGGTGAGGATCTAACGATTCGCAATGTGCAGAAGTACAGTCGCCTTCATTACCGCTGCGGCTCAAGTTTTATCGTATTTACCGTTATTGTCGGCGTTGTTGTATACTCGCTCCCGATCTTCACGTGGGATTCGATCTGGGAACGCGTCTACATTCGCATTCTGCTGTTGCCTGTCGTGCTTGGCATCTCCTATGAGGTGCTGAAATGGACGAATGCGCTGAGAGACATTCCGGTGCTCCGCTACCTTGGCTATCCGGGGCTATGGCTGCAGCTGCTGACGACCAAAGAACCGAAAGACGAACAAGTTGCTGTATCGATCGCTTCCTTCAACCGGATGCGCGAGCTGGAACAACAAATGACGAAGGCCTAATTTCTAATGAGAAAAGAGGAATAGCGATGAGCAGATCACAGGGAAAATGGAATGGATGGTCAATCGCGATATTGATTCTGATCGTGATCGGAGTCTGGTTCAGCATAACGACGAACCCGCTTGGGTTCATTCTTCCCGTCGTCATACTCGGCGCTATCTTCCTCCTTTACAAATATCCGCCGTCCTTCCTGCAAGGATATCGTCGCACGGGCCCGGGTCAAGCGCGAGTCAAGCAAGGACGTTCATCCTCGGCTGGTAAGCCCAAGACGACCCGGCCGCGCTCGAAGACAGCGCCCTTCCGGGTCATCGAAGGCGGTAAAGACGACAATGATATGCCGAAGTACCACTAAACGAACCATGTTCCGAAAATAACAAGAAGAAGGGGATTGCGCCGCCAGGCTGCAATCCCCTTCTTCTTGTTCGCTATGTACTACTCGCTATCCAGTTCGGAGCGAAGAGAGCGAAGCTCCTCCAGCCTCAGGCTGTCACGGCGGAAATATTCAACCAACGTCTCAATGCATGTAATGGAATCCCAGCTAAGATGATGCTCGATTCCTTCTACGTCGCGATAAATATTTTCATCCTGAACGCCAATCGTCGTCAGGAAATCTTCGAGCAATTGATGACGGTCGACCAAACGTTTGCCCATTTTTTTGCCTTTATTCGTAAGGACAAGACCACGATACTTCTCATAGATCAAATAATTGTCTTTGTCGAGCTTCTGTATCATCTTTGTGACCGAGGACGGATGTACCTCTAAGCCTTCCGCAATATCCGAAACACGCGCATACCCTTTTTCGTCGATGAGCTTATAGATCCTCTCTAAGTAGTCTTCCATGCTCGGCGTCGGCACTCAAAGACCCCCCTAACCCTGCATCTTCACCTTGTTTCCTCGGCGTTACTCTATGTATCATACACTGTTCGAGCCCGACACTGCAACCTGTCCGGATTCCGGCCCATTATCTTTCCAGTCCCGGTTCGACGGGGGCCAAAACGAATATTTCACTTAAAATTTCAGCCACTCCGGCGTTATGGAGTTAAGCCAAATCGTAATTTGCGTCATTTGATCCGTGAAGAGCAGAACGCCCATGAGCAGCATGACGCCGCCGCCGATCTTCATGACAAGCGAAGAATACTTCAGTATCCATCTTGCCGTGCCAAGGAAAAACGCCAGCACGAAGAACGGAATCGCGAAGCCGAGCGCGTAAGCCGTCGTTAGCTGGAACCAGGTATCCGGCGACGAAGCCGCCAGGCCAAGAATCGCGGTCAACACAGGACCTACGCATGGCGACCAACCTGCCGAGAAACCGATGCCGAAGACGAACGAGCTGATATAGTTCGATTTACGAGGAATAAGGCTCTTCCTCGTGTCTTTGAGCAACAGCTTCGGCTGGAAGAGACCGATCAAGAACAAACCCATCAGAATAATAAGGATCGCCGACAATTGACGGATAAGCTGGCGATACTCGCTGAAAAATTCCGCGAATAGGTTCGTCGAGTAGCCTAAAGCGTAATACACCGTACAGAAGCCCAATATGAAGAAAAACGTATGCGACATCATGTGCATCCGCTGCTTCTTCGTATGGTCGTTTTCTTTTAGATCGGATACCGAAATCCCGGTAATGTACGATAAATAAGACGGATATAAGGGCAAGCAGCAAGGCGACACAAACGAAGCGATGCCGGCGCTGAACGCCAGCCAAATATTAACATCGGTCAAACTTATTCACCTCAATCTCAAATCAGCTGCCCATTTTCATGCCCCGCTTAAAGACGAGCAGCAGCAGCAAAATAACGATAAGCAGCAAAACAATCGTTCCGCCCGGCGCAAGATTCCATACCCCTGCAACGAGCAATCCCGCTACGACGGCAATCTCGCCGATAATGACGACGGATATGACGCTTTGCTTGAAGCTTCTCGCAATAATAAGACTGCAGGCGGCAGGTATCGTTAGCAGCGCCGATACGAGCAAAGCGCCGACAATCTTGATAGATACGCTAATGACTAGAGCGGTAAGCACGCTAATCATAACATTATAAAAACGGACGGGCAACCCGCTTACCGCTGCAGCGTCCTCATCGAACGTAATAAGGAACAGCTCCTTCACTTGCGAGCGGATCGCGATCAGAACGACAAGCGTAACTGCGCCAATCAAATATAAATCGCCGCTGCTCAGCGTATAGATGCTGCCGAACAAATAGCTGTTAACATTCATATTAAATCCTTTGCCCAGCGTGAATAACAGCGAAGCCAACGCGACGCCGCCGGACATCATTATTGCAAGCGACAGCTCGGCGTACGTCTTATACGCTTTGCGCAGCTTCTCGATCCCGAACGATGCGGCTATGGCGAATACAAGACCAACCGCTATCGGGTATACGCCGATGAGAAAACCCAGCGCAACCCCGGCAATCGATACATGCGACAGCGTATCTCCGATCATCGACAGTCTGCGCAGCACAAGAAAAATACCCATTAGCGGCGCGGTGACGCCAATTAACAAGCCCCCGATAAGAGCTCTCTGAAAAAACTCGCTAGTTACGATCTCCAATCCGAACAACCTCTTTCCCGCTCTCCAATTGCTCCCTAAGCCCTTTTAGGCTATGTGCCAAATTGTTCTCCACGCAATCCTGCGTCTCATGCGAATGTCTAATATAAAACTTCAGCTTGCCGCTCTCCGAGGCCGGCTGTTGGCCGAGGTACGAACGAATCATATCCATGTCATGCGAAACCATAAGAAACGTCATGCTATGATGCTGATGCATGTGCTTGATCATATGAAAGAAGCTTTCCTGCGTCTCCGTATCAATTCCGACAGTCGGTTCATCCAAGATGAGCAAGGACGGATTGTTGATCAGCGCCCTTGCGAGAAATACGCGCTGCTGCTGACCGCCCGAGAGCAGTCCGATCCGCTTCTCGCTTAAGTCCTCGATTCCCATCGCATGAAGCGCATCGTCGCACTTCTGATGATCTTCTTTCGTTACTTTCTTGAACAACTTATTTCGCCCGTACAGCCCAGATAGCACCACTTCTCTTACGACCGCCGGAAATAACGGATTAAGCGAGTTCTTCTGGGGCACATAGCCGATTCTCTCCCAGTGCTTGAACTTCTCGACCGGCTCTCCGAAGAGGCGGATCTGTCCCTGAGTCGGCCTCAATAAACCGACGATCATGCGCAGCAGCGTCGTTTTGCCTGCGCCATTCGTTCCGATCAGGCCGATAAAATCCCGTTCCTTCACGCCGAAGCTTACGTTCGTAATGACCGGCTGCTGTTGGTACGAGAACGATACTCCATCGAGCGATATTACTTCCTGATGGCAATTCGGAGTTTCGCTTGTTATTGTTTTTGATTGCAACATTCTCTATCTCCTTAAACAGCAATAAGGGGCTATATCAGCGATATTAGCCCGTTTTGCCTTCCTATCGTTTCACTTTATTGTAATGCTTGCATCAGATTTTGCAAGTTTCGTTCCATAAGGGTCAAGTATGACTCGCCCGCCTTCTCCTGATCGGACGTCAAACCTTCCATTGGATTAAGAACAAGCGTCTCGACGTCCGCCTCATCGGCAAGCGTCTTAGCTAAGCTATCGGATACGAGCTCCTCGAAGAAAATGACGCTCACATCGTTTTCTTCCACGAACTTTGTTATCTCCAGCAGGTCTTGCGCGCGCGGCTCGGCTTCCGGGCTTAATCCCATAATCGCTACCTGATTCAAGCCGTAATCTCTTGCCAAATAACCGAAAGCTTGGTGGGATACGACGATATCCTTCTTGCTCGCGCCTGCGAGCTCGGACGTATACTCTTCATCAATCGCTACGAGCTTATCTTGAAGCGCTGCGAAGTTTTGCTCGTAATCGGCTTTATGACTCTCGTCTGCTTCAACTAAACTGTTTTTTATATTTTCCGCCAATACAAGAGCGGATTTCGGGCTTACCCATGTATGAGGGTCCATGCCTTCATGGTCATGACCCTCTTCTCCTTCGTGTTCCTCTTCGCCCTCGTGCACCTCTTCGCCTTCATGCTCTTGCTCGGCTTCTTCCGCATGAATCAAGGCGATGCCCTCGCTCATTTCCTTCACCGCTACCCCGCTATCCTTGGACAACCCTTTCTGGAAATCTTCGACCCAGCCTTCTAGACCTGCGCCATGATAAAGGAAAAGATTCGCATTCGAGGCAGTGCTCAGATCTCGGCTCTTTGGCGTCCAGTCATGCGGTTCGACGCCCGCGGCTACAAGGTTAACAACGCTCACATGCTCGCCGCCGATCTCCTTCGCCAAGAAGTATAGCGGATAGAAGCTCGTAACGACGCTTAGCTTGCCGTCTTGCTCCGCATTGCCGCCCGTATTTGTATTGTTCGATTGATTGCCGCAAGCCGCGGTCAACAATGCGATTGTCGCAACCATGCTTATTGCTAAATATCGTATTCCTGTAGTTTTCGATCTCATCTTAGTAACACTCCATTTCTTCAACCTATGATGATAGCCAGCTGTCTTACTCTTGCAAACTCCCTCAATCTTAATCGTAATCGTTATGATTACGTTTTGTATTATACGACGGCAGCGATGGGCTGTCAATGATAAATATGTAACCAGATCCTAACGGTAAGCTTTCTTTCCTTCTTGTATTGACCCATTTGAACGTATTTATAATGACACGGCAAAGAGGCCGACCCCTTCGCAAATCGTTGGGAATCAGCCTCTTCGTATTAGTCTTGCGGCATTTTACTTAACGATAGCGCCGTTCGGCATATCGTCTGGTACCGTTGCCAGCGTCAATTGGTCGCCGTGCGAGGCAGCGAGTATCATGCCTTGCGACATTTCGCCGCGCAGCTTGACCGGCTTCAAGTTCGTCACGCATATGACTTTGCGGCCGACCATCTGCTCCGGCGTGTAGAACTTCGCAATGCCCGACACAACTTGACGCTGCTCGTACCCGAGGTCGAGCTGCAGCTTGAGCAGCTTATCGGCTTTCGCTACCGGCTCAGCCGCAATGACTTGAGCAACGCGCAGCTCCACCTTCGCAAAGTCGTCGATGGCGATTTCTTCCTTGGAATCAGCAGCAGGCTCCGATTTCTCTGCCTTTGCAGACGAATCCGACAATGCGGACGGTTCCGCCGGCTTGATGCCTCCGCCCATCGTTCCCGCAATATAAGCGGCTTCGTCCGCCATCTCGAGACGCGGAAATAGCGGCGTTCCCTTCGTTACGCGAGCGCCTTCGGCGATTACGCCGAACCGCTTCGCGCTTTCCCACGACGTCAATTCACCATCCGCAAGGCCCAGCTGGCGCCACATTTCGCGCGGCGCGTTCGTCAGGAACGGCTGCAGCACGATCGAGATGATACGGAGCGACTCGGCCAGATGGTTCATCACCGAACCAAGCTCGCCGACTTTCGCTTCGTCCTTTGCCAGCGCCCATGGCTGCGTCTCATCGATATATTTGTTCGTTCGACTGACGAATTGCCAGATTGCCGTCAACGCAACCGAGAACTCCATGCCTTCCATAGCCGCTTCCACTTGGGAGACGGTTTCGTTAGCCAGCTTCTCAAGAGACTCGTCGAATGCCGTAGGCACAAGATTCGTTGTTGGAATAACGCCGTCAAAATATTTGTCAATCATCGCGACTGTACGGTTCAGCAAGTTGCCGAGATCGTTCGCGAGGTCGAAGTTAATTCGTTCTATGAAGTTTTCCGGCGTGAACGCGCCGTCTGCTCCGAATGGCACTTCACGCAGCAAGTAATAGCGCAGCGCGTCAAGACCGTATCGATCGATGAGAACGACAGGATCGACAACATTGCCCTTGGATTTCGACATTTTGCCATCCTTCATTAGCAGCCAGCCATGCGCGAACACTTTCTTCGGCAACGGCAAATCAAGCGCCATCAACATAATCGGCCAATAAATCGTATGGAAACGAACGATTTCCTTGCTCATTAGATGAACGCTTGCCGGCCAATGCTTGCGGAACTTCTCGTCATTGTCCGTGTTGTAGCCTAGCGCCGTAATATAGTTGGACAACGCATCGATCCATACATAAATAACATGCTTCGGATCTCCCGGTACTTTAATGCCCCAATCGAAAGTCGTACGCGAGACGGCAAGGTCTTCAAGACCCGGCTTGATGAAGTTGTTGATCATCTCGTTCTTGCGCGATTCCGGTTGGATGAAGTCCGGGTGCTCTTCGTAATATTGCAGCAGTCGATCGGCATATTTGCTCATCCGGAAGAAGTAGCTTTCCTCCGTCACCCATTCCACCTCTTTGCCGCAATCCGGACATCTGCCCTCTTCAAGCTGGCGCTCCAGAAAAAACGATTCGCACGACGTACAGTACCAGCCCTCGTAAGTGCTCTTGTATATATCGTCCTGCTTCAAGAAACGGTCGAAAATTTGAGCAACGACTTGCTTGTGGCGCTCTTCCGTCGTCCGAATAAAGTCGTCATTCGTAATATCGAGCTTCTTCCACAGCTCCTTAATGCCGACGACGATGTCATCCACGAATTGCTGCGGCGTCTTGCCCTTCTCTTGCGCCTTGCGCTCGATCTTCTGACCGTGCTCGTCCGTTCCCGTCAAATACCAGACATCATAGCCGCGCAGCCTCTTATACCTTGCCATCGCATCGCCCGCAACCGTTGAGTAAGCGTGGCCGATATGCAGCTTATCGCTCGGATAATAAATCGGCGTCGTAATGTAAAAAGGTTCTTTCTTGGACATGGATCATTCGACCTCCCATATTGTTCTATAACTCGATGTGAACGCAAAAAACTCCCGTCCAACATGGGACGAGAGTATGAACTCACGCGGTACCACCCAAATTCCGTTCACGATTGCCGCAGCTTCTTTGCCGCGTTCATGAACGCTTCGTGTGCCGTCTGCTAATGACGGCTTGCCCTTAACGCCGGCGATGCGCCGCGATCTTACCCAGCATAGGGACTATGCTGCTGCTCGAAGGCGGGTCCTCCAGGACCATCTTCCAATAGATTCCTTTGCCGGCTTGCACCGTGATGACCGGCTCTCTGCGTAAGGAATGCCATTGTACTTATCCGTTCATGGGACGAATGGATTCAATTGCTTATACATAATTCTATTCCCAAGCGTAAGTGAAACTTATAAATTCTTATATGTTAAAATATACCGAAGCAAGGCCTTCCTTGTCAAGAAGACGCTCCGCCCTCGCCAGTCACCGGAGGAACGGGATCATAGCCTCCCGGGTGAAACGGGTGGCAGCGGCCAATTCTCTTGGCAGCGAGCCAAGCTCCTCTGGCGGGGCCATGCTTCTCGATCGCCTCAAGCGCGTACATGGAGCAGGTCGGATAGAAGCGGCACGACGGCGGCTTCATCGGCGAAATGACTTTGCGATAGAAGTGGATCGGCGCCTGAAGCGTTCTTCTCATGATCCGTCCGTTGCTCATTTATCGCTCGCTTGCGGCCGTTTCTTCCTGCACGCATTCCTTGCAATAGCCGAATACCTCGAACTTATGCTTCACGACACGGAAGTCATCGGGCACGGCCGTCTGCTCCATCGGGCAATACGTTATCGGATAAGTGTGCCCGCATTGCAGGCAGATCATGTGGTGATGATGGTCATGCTCTCTGCAGTGAAGCTTGAACTTTACGCCTTCCTCGAACATTACCTGCTCAAGCACGCCAAGCTCCTCCATGACGCGCAAATTTCGATAGACGGTATCGAAGCTGAGACCGGCATATGATTTTCCCATAAATTCATAGACTTCCTTAGGCGCCAAATAACCGGGGGACTCCGCGAACAGCTTGGCCAGCGTCTTCCTCTGATCCGTAATACGGAGACCTCGACTAGCCATGCTTTGTATAATTTCATCTATCGTATGCAATGTCTGTACCTCCGTTCGTAGAAAGTTGCTATCTTCATAATGCCGAAAAAAAAAGCTCTCGTCAATGAGAGCCTCTGCTTGCAACGTTCATCTATTGGCGCAAAACGACGAATTTCAGCCGTTCATTCGCATATTTATTAAGAAGCAGATCACCATGGCCATGAACATCGCAATGCCGATTATACCGAACAGCAGCCTTCTGCCGTTGCGCTTTGCGATCAATTCGCGGTCAGCCGGTTGCAGAACCGCTTCTTTATAAGCGCGGTGCATGAACAAGTAAACGACTACGGAAGTAACGAACAAGATATTGGCGATAAACCACATAAGCGTCCAGAACAACGACTATTCCTCCAGTGAAGATGGCTACAGCACAAACCATTCGTTTAATATGTACATGAATACGCCGAAACTAACGACAGCGCCGCCGAAGCAGAACCAACCTGTACGGAATTTTTGCTGAAACATCCGCAGAATGCCGAAGCTAAGCAAGCCAAATATAAGCAATAAGAACACGATTCCCAATATGAATAACGAAGCGGATACGTCACTAACATCGACTAAAGACACAGGTTACACTCCTCTATAGACTAATATATACACGTCATTAGCCATTATAAAGGATAAGCAAGCCATTATCCAGCCGTAAACCCGGTCGATTTCGTGACAAAACAAGGAGCGCCGGTCAGCAGTTGCGCCCCTTGCACAATGCTTCATAGACCGTTACTCTACCAGACGATATACGATTCATGGTAAGAACGGTTGATCGGCCGCTTGCGAAGCTTCACATGAAGCACATCGTCCTTCACCTGCGCCTTGCATATTCGAGGCTTAACGAGCACCGGCAGCTTGACTGTTTCTTTGCTCCCTTTCGGCAAACCTTCGACCCGGACCCGGTCTTCGCGAATGAACAGCCTTACCTGCTCCCGGACCGTATCTTTCGGTAAATTTATTTTTACGACAACGAAATTCTCCGTCTCGGAAACCGCGGCCGACTTCGACCCGGTTATCGCGCCTGCAGCTTCTGGGAGTGCCTTCGTCATCAGCTTCCTTACATATTGCTCCACCCAATCCGGCTCCTTGAGTATTTCGAACCCTTTCGGGAGCTGCTGCCCTTCCATCCATTTCTCGATTTCATTCCATTTGGACGCCATACGCACACCTGCCTCCCAGCACTACTTACAGCATATGCGCCCACTACATCTATCGATACTCCCGGGCGAACCGTTCAGGGCGAACGCCAAGTCAATGGGCGGGTAACGTATAGGCGAATGCCGCATAAGATATAGAATCAGTCAGGCCAGAAGGAACGATTCTTAGAAAAGGGTGAACCTTATGCCAGCAGTCGTAGGTTTTGTGAAAATCGTCAGCGTAGGCTCAAGCTCGATCGTTCAATTCGGCGATACCGTGCAAGTGTCGCCCAGCAGCAGCTCCAAAACGTATGCAGGCTCGGGCTCCTTCCTAACGGGAAGCCTTACGAATTCCAACAATGCGGTCAGCGCGACGAACACGCTTGATCCGGATGTGCAGGACAATACGAACAACGAGGTCGCCTCGGGAGTTAACGTCATATGAGCTGGACGATCCATCAGCATATTACGATCAATTGTATGCGCATCGACACTATATCGAACAGCTCAGTCCTGCAGGTAGGCAGCGCAGGCTCCATCCGATCGCTTTCCCAACTTTACAATACAGGAGGCTTTACGAGCCCCGCTCCACAGCTCGGATCGGAAAATCCGCTATCCTTCGTACCGCTCCCGAATCCGTCCTAATCGAAGGGAAATGAACCGTTACGACAGGAGGTTGATCGTATGCAACAGCAAGGCCCGTTGTCTCCCTGGCAAGCATGGGCGCATGACGTGATGCATAAGCTAACCGCCCAGCAAGCGATAATCGAGAGGATGGAGAAGCAGATTGCCGATCTTTGCGAGCAGGTCAAGCAGCTAGAGTCGAGGCCTGCCTACCATATCGACAGCATCGAATACCATTTCGACCAATTGAAGGTCGAGAAGCTCGACGGTACGCTCAATATCGGCATGACCGCGCCCGGAAGCGGCGGCGATCAATTTCCAGGCTCGATCGATCAACTTTCCGTACCGGCTCCTGAGGTGTTCCCGTCGGCCGCTCCTGCTGTTGCGCCGCACTCCCCGTTGTACAACGAAATTCATACGAACATGAACCGTTATCTCGATACGGATGCGGCCGAGAGACTCATCGCAATAGAAAGCGATCTTTGCATCCCGCTTGATCCGTATCACCGAAGAATCATTCTTAATGATATTAAGAAGCAAATGCCAACCCGTATCCATTATTATATGCAGCAAACGAGTAGCGGCGGTAATGAAGTTGAAACGCCGAGGACGAACGAGAATCAAGGCGAAGTCGTTCTTGCCAAAGCCATTCGAGATGCGGACGCAGCGATGCTGGCGTACATGAAGCAGCTACAAAGCGGCCAACCGCCATCAGGAGGTACAGTCTAGATGATTCAATTTAAAGTCGTCAATCACGCGCTCACCGTCGGTCAGATCGAAATTCTCGGCGTGTCGAGCGCCTCGATGTTCCAAATCGGGGACACCGATTACGTTACCTTGAACTCGATGTTCGATACGCCGCCGGAATCGGTCATCGTAGGTCCCATGGCCCCGCTCCCCCTCCCGGGAGGGGGACAGGAAGAAGGTCCGGCTAATGCAGAATAAGTTATATCCAGACGATACGCACCCGATTCGTACGGCGCGGATCGGAGCCGTATGCCTCATCGACGTCTCCTCATCTGGTACTGTCCAATTCGGCGATCGCGGCGAGACGAATGCCAAACTCCGTGCAATTGCCTTGCAGCGCCAAGAAGATCATACAACGGCAGGCGACGTTTTCTACGAATCGTATCGCATCTTCGACCGGGATTTGCCGGAACTCGTCGATCCGGAATACGCGGACGGACAAGGCGTCCATATCGAGCGGGTGAACGCCGATCCGTTCATTACCGTCGGCTATATTCATGTGACGGCTACGGGAGCGGCTTCCAGCTTGCTTTGCGGCAACTGCATGCGAGTTAACTCGGAATCGCGAATTATGCATATTCGGCAATACCCTCGTCCGCGCCCTATTCCCGGTGCTTTCTGCTGAACGATATTTTACGTTTTGCGCTCGGGCGTATTTTAAGACCTGGAACAAGAACATTAAGGCATCTCCTTATTGAGATGCCTTGTTTACTTTAATGAGTCAACCGTTACTCGCATAAACATATGGCAATAACCTAAGCAAAGGATGAAGCGAACAATGGATACGAACCCGCTTCTGCAGAAGATAGAACTGTTATCAGGCGAGCTGCTGCGGCTGCAATCGCCAGACGGCGCTTGGCGTTTCTGCTTCGACGACGGTGTTAAGACCGACAGCTATATGATCATCCTGTTGCGGATGCTGAACCGCTCGGATGAACCATTCATCCGCTCCTTGGCGATTCGCATTGCTTCCGAGCAGCAGCCGGATGGTTCTTGGAAGCTCTATCACGACGAGCAAGGCGGCAATCTGGACGCTACGGCCGAAGCTTGTTATGCGCTGCTCTACTCCGGTTTCTACAGCCCTATCGATGCCCCGATGGTCAATGCCAAGAAATATATTCGCAGCCGCGGAGGCTTGGCTGAAGTAAAATCACTGCTTACGCAAGTCATGTTGTCCGCATCGGGACAAGCGGAATGGCCGAACGCCTTGCGCGTGCCTTTGCCCTTCCTGTTCGGCGAAAACCCTTTGTTCGATCTATTCTCCTTATCGGGTCATGCCAGAGTCCATCTCGTCCCGACGGCCATTATGGCGAACAAACATTTTGCAAGACGCGCGCCAAACGCTCCGGATCTGTCCGATTGGTTCTTGGACGGCAATCTGGCTTTCAAAAACGATCCTGCGATCTTCGCGGCATTATCCGTTCTATTCGATACGGTTGCCCATACCGGTTTGTTCACGGAAGACTCGAATGAAGCATGGAGGAACGCAGAGCAGTTCATGCTGGATCGGCTGGAACCAAACGGTACGCTGCTCACCTTCTCGACGGCAACGATGCTTATGATTATGGCGTTGCTCGCACTAGGCTACGATGATCGTTCACCGTTGATAAACCGGCTGCTGGCAGGCATCCGCTCGCTCCTATGCCGGGATCGCCCCCATATACAAGTCGCTTCCGCGGAAGTATGGGATACGGCGATGCTCAGCTACGCGCTGCGCGAAGCCGGACTCCCTCCCTCGAGCTTCGCCCTTCGCAATGCCTCAGCTTATTTGAAGGCGAGACAACAAACAAAGCTGGCCGACTGGGCGATCCGCAATCCAGACACGCCGCCTGGAGGCTGGGGCTTCTCCGACGTCAACACGTTATACCCTGACGTTGATGATAGCACGGCTTCGCTTCGCTCCCTGCTTCCATATGTATCGGAATCGGACTCCGCGCCAGCGTTGAATATTGAAGATTCGCAAGCTGCATGGCAGAGGGGGCTTAACTGGGTGTTGTCGATGCGCAACGACGACGGCGGCTGGCCTGCTTTTGAACGGCAAGGCAGTACGATCCCGCCAAGCTTCCTGAACTTCGAAGGCGCGGCGGACATTGCCGTCGATCCGTCGACCGTTGACTTAACGGCTCGAACGCTTTATTTTCTAGGCAAAGAGCTTCAAATGACGTCTTCGGTAAGCTGGCTTGAGGACTCGGTCCGTTACGTGCTTTCGCAGCAGCAGAAGGATGGCAGCTGGTACGGACGCTGGGGAATCGCTTATATTCATGGCACCGGCGCTGCCCTTCAAGGACTAACGGCTATCGGCGTCGCCGACGACCATCCTGCTGTCCGCAAAGCAACTGCTTGGCTGCTCGGCATTCAGAATCCGGACGGCGGCTGGGGTGAATCCTGTCTAAGCGACGAAGTAAAGCACTACGTTCCGCTGCGAGCAAGCACGCCTTCCCAGACGGCATGGGCGCTCGACGGATTAATAGCCGTCTCGCCGAAGCCAACGCCGGCAATCGAGCGCGGCATATCGGCATTGCTGCAATCGCTTGATCGGCGCGATTGGACATACACATACCCGACAGGAGCAGGCCTGCCGGGCAGCATCTACGTTCATTATGCGAGCAATAACTATATATGGCCTCTCCTAACGCTTACGTCCTACGTCAATAAATACGGCGACAATTAACAAACCGGCCCTTAGGCTACATCCATTTTTTCTGGAAAGCGGTTATTTCCGCATATTCTTCCGTCAGCAAGCGCGACAATCGAACGTAGATCGGCATGATCTCTGCATAGATAGCGGCATTTTGTTTATTAGGCTGATGGACATGCGAGCCTCCTACCATCTCGGATACGACTTGCAGAGAGGACACCTCGCCTAAGCTGTACAACCCGAGAATGGCGGCGCCAAGGCATGAGCTCTCGATACTCTCCGGCACCTGCAGCTCTTGATCGAATATATCGGACATCATCTGACGCCACAGCTCGGAGCGGGCGAAGCCGCCTGTCGCTTGAATGCTGGACGGCTTGCCGATCAGCTCCTCAAGCGCCATTAAGACCGTATGCAAGTTATAGATGACGCCTTCCAGCGCGGCGCGAACGAGATGACCCGTCTTATGATGCAGGCCTAGACCGAAGTAAGAGCCTCGTGCATTCGCATCCCATAACGGCGCTCTTTCTCCGGACAGATATGGATGGAAAATCAAACCGTCAGAGCCTGCGCCCACTTTGGCGGCCAGCTCCGTAAGAAGCTCATAAGCATCAACGCCGCGCCGCTTCGCTTCTTCTACCTGTTCCGAACCGATCTGATCGCGAACCCAACGGAAAATCATTCCCCCGTTATTGACCGGACCTCCGATCACCCACAGGTCATCCGCCAGCGCATAGCAGAACGTTCGCCCTAGTGGATCTGTAACCGGTTTGTTCGTTACGGCCCGAATCGCTCCGCTCGTTCCGATCGTGACGGCAACGGAGCCCGGTTTAATGGCATTGACGCCAAGATTGGACAATACGCCATCGCTAGCGCCAACGATGAACGGCGTCGTAGGGAGCAGGTTCATCCGCTGCGCATAGCCGTCATTCAATCCTTCAAGCTTATATGTCGTCGGAACCGGCGTGGACAGCCGATCCGCTTGTACGCCGGCAACGCGCAGCGCCTCCAAATCCCACTGCAGCAGCTCCAGATTGAACATTCCGGTCGCCGAAGCAATCGAGTGATCGACGACGTATTCTCCGAATAGCTTCAAGAATACGTATTCCTTAATCGAAATGAATTTATAAGTGCTATCGAACAATTCCTTCTCGTCATGACTCAGCCAGGTCAGCTTGGATAGCGGCGACATCGGATGGATCGGCGTGCCTGTCCGCAAGTAGATGTCATGACCGTTCATTTCGTTTTTGATTTTATTCGTCCATTCCGCGCTGCGATTGTCGGCCCAAGTGATGCAGCGCGTGATCGGCAAGCCAGCTTCGTCAACGGCAATAACGCTGTGCATGGCCGAGCTGAAAGAGACGCACGCCACTTCGCCGGCATGTATGCCCGCTTTTGCCACCGCTTGTCCGATCGTCTCGATAACCGCATTGAAAATTTGCTCGGGGTCTTGCTCTGCGATAGCCGGAGACGGCGAATAAAGCGGATACTCGATGCCGTGACTCGCTACGATTGCCCCCTTCTTCGTGAATAAAACGGATTTCGTGCTTGTTGTTCCTATATCAACGCCGATCATGTATTTCGTATTCATCCTAATAGGTCCTCTCCCTTATAAACTCCTTAAGCCGCGCCATATTACCATCTATAACCTTACATGGGTTTATGCGCTTGCGCAACTTTTCTACGCCGACTTGATAGATAATTGGTTTATCGATTAGCGGATTATGGTATACTTCTCAACAAAACACCGCAACGAGAAGGGAAATCCGCCATGGCGCAAAATATGCTCGGGAAAATCCGTTCCTATCAAACGAGGTTCAGCGAGAAAGAAAAGAAAATCGCCGGTTATATATTAGAAAATCCCGAAAAAATCATACATAGTACCATTAGCGAAGTGGCTGACGATCTGCATGTCGCCGAAGCAACCGTGTTTCGTTTCTGCAAGCATATCGGATATAAGGGCTATCAAGCGATGAAGATCGCGCTCGCCTCGGAGATTATGACGCCCGCCCAACAAGTCTACGAAGAAATCAACGAGTCCGATGACGAAAAAACGATAGCCGAGAAAATTTTTAAATCGAATATACGCACGCTGGAGAATACGTACCAGTTGCTGGACGGCGAGGCGTTCCGCAAGGCCGTGGAGCTGCTGTCCCAAGCGAAAAACATTTACTTTTACGGCATTGGCGGTTCCTCTGTTATCGCCATGGATGCCGTCCATAAGTTCTACCGCTGCGGCAAGCAGGCGTTCGCCTTCACGGATGCCCACTTCCAGCTCATGTCCGCTTCGCAGCTCGATAAGAACGATGTCGCCGTCATCCTCTCCCATTCCGGAACGAATAGGGACACGCTGCGCATCCTGAAGACGGCTAGCGATAACGGCGCAAGAACGATCGGCATTACCGGATTCCCGAAGTCTTCGATCAGCCAGAACGTCGATGTTGCGCTGCATACAAGCTCCGAGGAAACGGAATACCGCTCCGAGGCGCTGGCCTCCCGTATCGGTCAACTAAGCTTAATCGATGCCTTGTATGTGAACGTGTTGATTGCGAATAAAGACATCGCCAAGCAATCGCTGGAGAAGATTCGCCAGGCCATATCGGAAACGCGTCTATAATGAAAACAAGCTGCCCGTCGCAATATGCGCGGGCAGCTTGTATTTCGTTACGTGAATACCTATTGATCCCGCAGCGCCTTATACTTCGCCGCGTACTTGCTGACGCTCTGCACGAAGGTCGCATGCGACCAGGTAAGCGGCGCGACGGACAACGGCGTTCCGTCGTAAGGATTCAACTGCTCCGGCAGCAGGCCGCTCTGCAGCGCATGATCGGTTACCCATTGGAGCGTCCGCTTGGCGTCTTCCAGCTCTTCGAACGACTTCGCCGAGTCGATCTCGAAGTTGGCCACCCAAAGCGTACAGATGATCCACGGGTTGCCCGGCACTTTGTCGATCTCGCCGGATTGCTGAAAGTAATAGTCGTTCGTATAACGGGCAATGCCGCCGATCTCCGTCTTGATCTTCAGCCCTTCCTTAATCGACAGCATCGTCTTCACGACCCGCTCGTCGTCCACCGGCAGCACGCCGAATTCGAGGATGCCGAACAAGCTGCTCTCCAGCGTCATATCCTTCACCCATCGGTTGTCCTTCTGAATGAGACCGCGCGCGAACCGTCCGCTCTCCTCGTCCCATAAGTGAGTAATCATGCCGTGCTTGATCGATTGCGCAGTATTCTTGTAATGATCGCTGCGTTCGTAATCGCCGAACAGCTCCGTAAAGAACGCGGCTGCCATAAGGCCGCCGTATACGGAAGCAGCGGTATACGTCCATATGCCGTAGCGCTCCTCCCATAAATCGTAGCTGGGCTTAGGGAGCGACAACGAATGCTCTACATATTGGCTTAAGAAAGAGGCCGCTTTGCGAATCAGGTTGCTATAGAGCGATTGCGGCAATTCGATCACTTGATTCCTTGTATAATCTTGCCACAAAGCGAACAAAACAAGCGCCGTCTCGTCCTCTTGAATGGGCAATCGTCTGCTGCCTTGCACGATATACGGATGCCAGCTGGAGCCGACCGTTCCGTCCGGATTGTACTTATGATACAAGTACCCTTCCGGAGACAGCGCCTGCGCGCAGAAGTGGAAGAACGGCGCGATTACGCTCTGGTACCCGGCCATCGACATCGCGTCGGCAATAAGCGCGCCGTCACGCGGCCACATGTAGCTATAGTGGTCGCGGTTGTATTGCAAAATATCGGTGTCGTTCGCAGCCAGAATCGCGCCTCGCTCATCGACCTGCGTTCTTACGAGCAGCAAGCTGTGCTTGAACATCTTTACGACATCATGGGGCAGATCGCCAAGGTCGGTCTCCGCGCGGCGCAGCCAATGTTTCCAATAAATAACCATCCGGCTTAACAGCTTCTCCGGGTGATTCTCGTGGACGTATTGGTTAAGTTCCTTGACTTCCTCTAGATTTTTGCCGATGGACATCCAATAAAAGACCGACTTCTCGCTGCCGCCGTTTACTACCGTTCGGAAGCTGATCGTGCTGTCAACCGAGCCTTGGGCAATCGAATTGCCCATCAGAACGCCGTCCTCCGCGTCCCGCCATGTGCCTTCGGCGGATTGGAATCGTTTGATGCCGGTTGAATATTGCATCATGCCGCCTTCATCGGAGAAGCCGTTGAACATAAAATAATTAGACCTTTTATAATGGTACAACGTATGATTTTCCGGATAATAGACCGCTGTATCGCCAACCTCCGAGCCATCGATCATCAGATCCTGATGAAAGAACAGGCGCACTTCCCTCGTATCGTTCATTTTGTTGCGAATAACGACGCGCTTAATATAGATACACTCCCGCTGATGGATACCGTCGTTGATTTGCAGCTCGATGCCAAGGCCTTCATGCCTGGCAATGACGTTCGTAACGAGCGAATCTTCAATATAATCGAGTTCGAACTGCCATTCCGGTTCGTCGAGCCAACTGAACTTGCCCTCCACCCAGATGCCGAATCGGCAGTATTGACCGCCTACATGATTGAGTTGTCCTACAAAGGGATAATAGATATCCCTGATGTAGCAATGCTGATCGAGGTTTAGCAGCATCTTTCCGTTGCCGATTACTAGATGACGGGCCATAGTTCTTGCTCCTTTCGATGCGGAATAAGGTCGGAATACAACGATAAATACGCTTTGGCGGAACGGTTCCAGCTATAGTCCTCTTTGGCTCCATTGGCTACAATCCGCTTCCAATGCTCCTCGTCGCGATACATCGCAAGCGCTCTGCGAACGGTATGCATGTAGTCATGCGCATTATAATTCGTGAAGCTGAAGCCGTTGCCTTCGCCTGAATATTCGTTGTAGGCCTGGACGGTATCCTTCAATCCGCCGGTTTCGCGAACGATCGGGACCGTTCGGTAACGGAGCGCTATGAGCTGGCTTAAGCCGCAAGGCTCGAATTGCGAAGGCATCGCGAACAGATCGGCCCCCGCGTAGATCAGACGAGCCAGCCCGTCGTCATAACCGATCCACACCGCGGCCTTACTAGGGTAACGGGCTGCAATGTCATTGAAGAATCTTTCATAACGCTCATCGCCCGCTCCGAGCACGACGAACTGAATATCGTCCCTAAGCAACTCGTCCAGCGTTGCCATAATAAGCTCGAAGCCCTTCTGCTCCACAAGCCTCGATACGATGCCGATCACCGGTACGCTCTCGGATTGCGGCAGCCCAAGCCTGCGCTGCAGCTCCAGCTTGTTCTTATGCTTGCGGCTGATCGAGCTGCGATACGGCGTATGAAGCGCCATATCGTTCATCGGATCGAAAGCCTGCACATCGATTCCGTTAACGATGCCGACGAGATCCCCGGACCGATAACGCAGCAATGAATCAAGCCGCTCGCCGAAATATTCCGTCTGTATTTCCTGCGCGTACGTACCGCTAACCGTCGTCAGCTTATCCGCATAGACGAGTCCGCCCTTCATGCAGCTTGCCGCCCCATGGAATTCAAGACCGTCCGCGCAGAACACATCATCGCCCGCACCGAGCAAGTCCTTAAGCAGATCAATGCCGAATAATCCTTGATATTTCAAGTTATGAATCGTGAATACCGACTTCGCATACGCCCATGCTGGGTCGAAAGCGTATCGCGTTCGAAGCAGGAATGGAATAAGTCCCGTCTGCCAATCATGGCAATGAACGATATCGGGACGGAATTCCATGTAGCCGACAGCCTCCATAACGGCGAAGCAGAAGAAGACGAATCGTTCCGCGTCGTCTCCGTAACCATATAAACCTCTGCGCTTAAAGTAGAACTCGTTATCGATCAAATAGTAGGTTACGCCATCCAAAACTCCTTTGAACAATCCGCAATGCTGGTTGCGCCATCCGAAGGACACCGTAAAATGATCGATGAATTCGAAGTGCTCAAGCAGGGCTGACGGAATTTGCTCATATTTCGGCAGCACGACTCGTACGTCTGCGCCTCTGGCATTCAATGCTTTGGGCAGCGCTCCCGCAACATCGGCCAAGCCGCCGGTCTTAGCCAGCGGCACGGCTTCAGAGGTTGCGAACAATATATTCACGGGCCTCTCTCCTCCTATGCGGCTATCTTCCGCTTCCGCGGCAGCCTTATATAATCTTTCTTTTGCCCGCTAGAAACGGAGAGCTCTCTACCCCCCGAATATCGCGGGAAGACGCTACCTCTACGTCCTTATCCAATATGCTGTGGGAGATGAAGCTGTTCTCTCCGATAATGCCGTTCTGCATGACGATGCTGTTGCTAATGACCGCTCCCTTGCGAACGTGAACGCCGCGGAACAGAATGCTGCCCGTTACCGTCCCTTCAATCCGGCAGCCGTTCGCAACAAGCGAATTGCTTACTTTAGAGCTTTCCAAATACCGGGCGGGAGGTTCATCCTTCACCTTCGTATAGATCGATCCCGGCCGAAAGAAAAGCTCCTTCCACACTTCAGGCTTTAATAGATTCATATTGTTATGATAATAGCTCGCCAGCGTGTTAACGACACCCAAGTAGCCTTCATATAAATACCCTTGCACATGAAGCTTATCCAGTCTGGAAAATATCGCATGCCGAACGAGATGATCCTGCCCTTGCGCCAGCGACGTCTCGACGAGCTCCATGAGCAGCTCCTTGCGCATAATATACATTTCCATCGAATGTATGTCGCTTACCAATCGTCCGAAATGATCTTGAATCGCCGTAATTCTGCCCTCTTCATCCATTTTCACCTTGCGTGCTTTGCCTAAGATAGGCTCGGCTTGCTGCTTGCAAATGACGGTAATATCGGCAGCATGCTCCAGATGCGCCTGGATCACCGGCTCGAAGTCGATATTGCATACCATATGGCTGCGCGTAATGACCACGAATTCAAGCGGCGCGCGGTTGAAATAATCGCGATGCTGATAAAAGTGATACAGATCGCCGCGGCTAATTTCTTGGATATCGTCTGTCGCGGGCGGCAGCACGAACAAGCCGCTTTGGCGGTGGTTCAAGTCCCAGGGCTTGCCTGAACCCAAGTGATCCATGAGTGATCGATACTTCGTATGTGCGAATACGGCAACCTTCGAGATACCGGAATTGACCATGCTGGACAATGCAAAGTCGATTAACCGGTAGCGTCCGCCGAACGGAACCGTTGCAAGGCAGCGCCCTTGCGTCAAGCGGTCGAGCTCATCCGTCTCATGGATTAGATTGATAACGCCCATTACTTTGTGCTTCATGAATGCTCCACCTCCTGCAGCATATGATCGTTCGTCACGTATTGGTCTACCGCCACGATCGTAATCGCCTCGTCATCCGGCGAGCCGATTGTCACGCCGGCTTGTATGACCGCGCCTTCGCCGATGATCGCACGGTGAATACTGGCCCCTTCACCGATACGGACGTTAGGCATAATGACCGATTCCGTAATCGTGCTGCCCTTGGCGGCATTGACCCCGTAGAACAGCACCGATCGATGGACCTTGCCCTCCAGCATGCAACCTTCCGTAATAAGAGATGCCGAGATTTCTGCAGATACGCCTACGTGGTGGCCCGGCTGATGCGGGCTGACGGAATAAATCCGCCACGAGGAATCGTTCAGCGTCAGAGGCGGCTCGTCGGCGAGCAGATCCATATTCGCTTCCCATAAGCTATCGATGGTGCCGACATCCTTCCAGTAGCCTTTGAACGGATAAGTGAACATCTTCTTGCCGTCCCGCATCATGGAAGGAATGAGATCCTTGCCGAAATCATGACTCGAACTGCGGTTGGCTTCATCGTAGATCAAGTACTTCTGCAGCTCGGACCAAGTGAATATATAGACACCCATCGATGCAATATTGCTCTTAGGCGTTTTTGGCTTCTCTTCAAAAGCGGTAATGCGGTCCTCATCGTCCACATGCATGAGACCGAACCGGCTAGCTTCGCTCCAATCCACCTCGATGCCCGCGATGGTCACATCCGCTCCGCAGCGCTTGTGGTGGTCAAGCATAAGCTCATAGTCCATTTTATAAATATGGTCGCCCGATATGATGAGCACATATTCGGGATTATAACGTTCGATAAAAGACATGTTCTGATAGATTGCGTTGGCCGTTCCCGTATACCAGACGCCACCCTTTTGCTTCACATAAGGCGGCAGGATCGCCATCCCGCCGTCTCTCCGGTCAAGCCCCCACGGACTGCCGATGCCCAAATACCTGTTCAGTTCAAGCGGCTGATATTGCGTCAATACGCCAACGGTATCAATGCCCGAATGAGCGCAATTGCTTAAAGTGAAGTCAATAATGCGGTATTTACCGCCGAAATATACGGCTGGCTTAGCCAAATCTTTTGTCAATACGCCAAGCCTCTTACCTTCACCGCCCGCGAGAAGCATAGCGATCATTTCTTTTCGGCCCATGGACACCAACTCCTTCTTAATGTGTGTTCCCCGGATCTAAGGTGAGCAACATAAAGGTGAAAGGGGGTAAATGAAGCAAAATGCTTTGATTGTGCCCGTGCCAAGCGATAGGTTGGCTGCAGTAGCTAGGCGGTCTGTCTGAAACCGTTCCTCCATATTGCTTTTCATTGCTATGCATTAAAGAGCGGTAATTGCCCCGCTCTGGAACACCGATGCGGTATTGACCGTAATCATTGGCCGAGAAATTAGCGATGATAACGGTGAACGTGCCATTGCCGCGGCGGATGAAAGAGATGACGGATTGATTGGCATTATTCACGTCGATCCACTCGAAGCATTCCGGCTCGCGATCCCGTTCCCACAAGGAAGACTCGTCGACGTAAACATGGTTCAAATCCTTAACATAACGGTGCATGCCGCGATGAGAGTCATACTCCAGTACCATCCAGTCCAGCATGTCGCTGTCTTTCCATTCGTCGAACTGTCCCCATTCGCTGCCCATAAATAACAGCTTCTTGCCTGGATGAGTCATCCAGAAACCGTAGAACAGGCGTAATTGGGCGAATTTTTGCTCGTAAGAGCCGGGCATTTTGTTAAGCAAGGAACGTTTGCCGTGTACAACTTCATCGTGTGATAGCGGAAGAACGTAATTTTCCGAGAAAGCGTAAAGGAGTGAGAATGTAATAAGATGGTGGTGGTGCGGGCGATCAGCCGGATCAAGCGCCATATAGCGCAGCATGTCATTCATCCAGCCCATATTCCATTTGAAATTGAATCCGAGGCCGCCTTTGTAGGTAGGCGAGGTGACGGCAGGCCAAGCGGAAGAATCCTCTGCTAGCATAAGCGTGTCGGGGTAGTAATGAAACACCGTTTCATTAAGTTTCTTCAAGAAGCGAAGCGCATCCAGGTTGTCGGCACCGCCAAGCCAGTTGTAGGTGTGCATCTCAGGCGGTTTGTCCATATGTAGGTTAATCATGCTTGCAACGGCATCCACGCGAAGTCCGTCGATATGGAACACGTCCATCCAGAAAACCGCGTTGGAAATAAGGAAGCTCACGACCTCGTTGCGGCTAAAATCAAAAGCCAACGTGCCCCATAGCGGCTTCTCGGCGCGATTGGGATCCGCACCTTCGAAGATCGGCGTGCCGTCGAATTGACGCAAGCCGTGGTCGTCCTTGCAGAAGTGGCCGGGCACCCAGTCTAATATAACGCCTAAGCCATGCGCATGACAGGCGTCAACGAAACGCATGAGTCCCTTTGGCGTACCATATCGACTTGTCGCACTGTAAAAACCGGTAATTTGGTAGCCCCAGGATTGGTCGAGCGGATGCTCGGACAATGGCATTAGTTCAATATGAGTATATCCCATATCGGCTGCGTACGGAACTAACGATTCCGCTAATTCCTCGTACGTGTAGAAGTGTTCTTTTCCTTTGATCTTCCAGGAACCGGCATGCGCCTCGTAGATGAGCAATGCATTCGTATAGGGGGATTTGTTGCGTTTGCTTGCTTGCCACGCTTCATCCTGCCAAGCATAACCGTGCAGACTCGTAACGATTGAAGCTGTGTTCGGACGTCTCTCTGAATAGAAGGCGTACGGATCGGCTTTCCTAATATAAGCGCCGGATTGCGTCAGCAACTCATATTTGTAAATCTCGCCTTCTCCGATATACGCGACAAACAAGGCGAATATGCCCGTCGAGCCGATTCGATCCATCTTGTGCCGGCTTCCATCCCAGTCGTTGAAGCTTCCGATTACGCGGACTTCAACTGCATGGGGTGCCCATACGGCAAAGCGGACGCCATGGGTTCCATCAAGGCTGATCGGATGCGCGCCCATAAAACGGTAGCTGTGATGGGAGCTGCCTTCATTAAACAAATACAATTGTTCATGGCATAAACCGTTTGGAACCGTTTGAACCATCCGCCTCTCCACCCTTCTGGATGTCATTTGCGAGTCAAATAGGTTTAGTTATCCATATTATACATCCTTTTATGCAAATTTACAGTCCGTTTTCATAGTTTACGACAAACCGGTAGCTTTATTTCCGTACAGATGCACGATGCATTATTTTAATTAAACCGAGGTCATCACGCGCTGGATGTAGTAATGCTTTGAGCAATATCCTTTAGTTACCGCTTCCTTCGCGCAATTCACCCATTTGCAATCCGCTATAGCCTTGACTCGGCGTGGTCTGACGATCGATGGATCCCCGTGCCTCATTAGTCTCTGATGGTGCATGGCGCACAACCCTCTTGCTTTTATCGACTTTGTACAATCTTCCATGTTGCAAATATCCATTCGTAGTCTCCCCTTTGTACGAGTCAAGCGTGTGCAACTTATAATGCATTGTTTTATGTAAAAAAATATGTACGATCTCTCTCTGTTCATTCATCTTATCGAGAAACCAATATAGAATAAAGGCCGTAAATCGTTAGATTACGCCCTTAAACGTAGATCTAGGCTCTATTTGCACGCCATACGTGGCGCAGAGGTTATGAAGTTTAAATAATTAAACCTTTTCTATTAGAAAAGGTTGATCTTGAAACAATTTGGAAGTCTCTTGTGCGGGTGTAGCAGTTATTCTATAATTTTAGTTGGTTATTACAGAAGCTTGTGCAAAATAGAGGAGACCTTGATGACACCCTACTATCGTTTATTCCAAATCTTTGACAAGCCCATTATTATTTTAGGCATGGAGCAAGGCCAGGTACGGATTATCGATGCCAATGAAGCCTTTTCGCGCTTGCTCGGCTATACCTTAGAGGAAATTAAGTCGAAAGAGAGCGCGGGTCATTTGTTGAAATACAATATCGACGTGTCGAAGCAATCCCTTAAGAGCGAGTTAGGCATTAATACGAAGCAAAACAAGCAAATTCCGGTGCGCGTCGACCAGCACCCGATACCGAAGGAGCCGGGTGAAACCGAGCTTCTATGTTTCGTGGTATTCGAGGATTTGACCGCCTTTAAATGGATCGAGCAAAAATGCGAGCAAAATAAAGTGATCATAAGCGGCATCGTAGATGCCCATGCCCATATCCGATTTTTGCGTGACAGCGTCGCCCCGCTGCTGTTCGAGCCGGACAAAAAAATGGAGGACGAAACGATCCTTAGCTTCATCGCGGACAGCGAGCATGTCCGGTTAATGGATGCTCTTTCCGAGGCTGGGACGATGAAGAAAGAAAAAAGCCTTACGCTGCAAACGAGCAGATTGAGCGGCATCGAGCTGGAGCTTTCCATCACGTTTACGCCGATCTTCGACGGTTTCGGCGAGACGAAAGAATACGCATTCGTCATTTGGGATTTGAAGCCGATCGACGATTCGATCGATTCTTCGATGAAGCTGAAGATATGGATGGCAAAACGGGATATGACCGCCGGCATGCTGTCCGAAGCGACGGGCATATCCATGCAAACGATATCGAAGCTCCGCAATGGCAAGATCCTCCGGCCGCAGCGGTTGACCGCCGAGCTGATCGCCTCGGAGCTTCGTGTCGATGTACATGATATATGGACAAAAATCGGGAAGTAACCCAGCCGTCATTTACATTGCCGGCAAGGCGACAACCGTTTATAATGACAAAGGCATAAAAAAAGACAAAAGCCGATCATGTTAGCAGACCGGCGCGCGGTTCGCAAACTCCCGCGTTATCAAAACTAGGAGGAAAGTATGTATGTTTAACCTATGGTTTGGCGCTATTTTTATGATTGTCCATTTTACGCTGTTCCTTATTTCGTATCGAATGTTCGGAAAGATCGGCGTCTACGCTTGGATCGGCATGGCAACCGTACTCGCCAATATTCAAGTCGTGAAGACCGTCGAATTGCCGCTTGGGATCATCGTAACGCTCGGCAACACGATGTACGGCACAATCTATCTCGCATCCGATCTGCTTAACGAGAAGTACGGCGAGAAGGCAGCCAAGAAGGCGGTATGGTTCGGTTTCTTCACGCTGATCGCGACTACCGTCATTATGCAACTAGCGCTTTTGTTCGAACCCCATCAGGATCCGTTTCCGATCGAGGTGCAAGGGGCGTTGGAAACGTTATTCGGACTTCTACCGCGAATCGCGCTTGGAAGCTTATGCGCTTACCTCGTTAGCCAGTTTTTGGATGTCAAAATATATTCGGTTCTTAAGCGTATGTTCCCTGCGCCTAATAAACTTTGGATTCGCAATAACGGCAGCACGCTCGTCAGTCAGCTTGTCGATACGCTGATCTTCTGTACCATCGCGTTCGCCGGTGAATATGAGAACGACGTATGGCTGTCGATCTTCCTTTCGACCTATATTATCAAGTTTATCGTCTCGCTCGTATCGACTCCTTTCCTCTACGCTGCTAGAAGCTTTACATTCAAGGATGAGAGCGGCTCCTAATTGTCGAACAGCACGCATTATAAAAGAAGCGGTTATCCCGTTACGCAAGAACGGGACCGCTTCTTTCTTTTTCGCCTACCGGATTATAGTTTCCATGGCATAAATCCGATATCGTCAATCATGACTTTACCAGGCCCGTTCACAAAAGCAAATGCGATTTTCGTAATTTTAAGTTGATCAAGCGGGCCGTCCGGCAGTTCGAACGCTTCGAACGGGACGATAAACGTCTGAAACACAGGCTCGTTCGATTCCTTGTATTTCTCGTCCTTCATTCGCTCCTCTAACCATGGCAACGTCGTAAACGCCGCATACGTTGGCGGACTAACGGGCATAACCTCTGACAACGGAAGCTTATACGACCGGCCATCGTTCGATGTCAGCACGATTTCCAGCTCCGGGAGGGGAGGCAATTCAGTCAACGCTCCAACTTCAGCTTCAGCTTCTTCTTCCAATGCTTCGTCAGTTTCATCAACTCCGCCCTCGAGCAAGTCCCGCTCCAGATTGGCCATCGAGAAAACAAGGCTGGAAGTTTGCAGCTCGGACGATAGTCGTTCCGTTACTTGCTGCGGAAGCTCCAGCTCATAGCCAGCGCCTGGCTCCTCCCACTTAAGGGAGATTCCCTTCGTCCCTTTGCTCTTGCCATCGCGATCCTCGGCATTCGCCACTTCCCACTCGGTCATTCCTTCCGTCGATGCTTTGCCACCACCGCTTATGGTTGTTTTGCGGGAGCTGCCGTCGAACCTGGTTATCTCTTTGAAATCCGACGATTCGTACCGGCTTACATACGTGCTCTGCGGCAACCATTCGAGCACAGTCCGATAATCGCTGAACATTTCCCTGTATTCATGCTCGTCGTGCAGCGTCGCTTCTAGAAAGGCGGAAATGTACAGCTTCGCTATCTCTCGTTGCTCGTCGCCGTCCAGCATGCCTTGACGGTTCAAGAACATCCCGCCCGGCAACCGCTCGTCCATCATGCCCCAAGCCGTGTTGAACTGACTATGGTTCGCATCAGCAATATAAAGCGAGGCCTTGAATGCCCCCGATCCGTCAGAAAATGTCGATCTGCCGTACTGCCGGTCGCCGTAGAAGGAGTTGACATCCCCGTCGCGCGCCCCCTGCAGCGTCAAATAATTGACGTCTTTCAGGCGGGCGGACTTGTCATCTACCTGTTTATCTGTCGGAGCTATAGCCACAACCGAACGAATGCGCACGTCTTCGATCCCGGATAACGACGAATCTTCCTTGAACCATCGGCCGGCATCGGCCGCCATCGCTACTGCTTGTCCGCCGCGCGAATGTCCGATAAGCGATATGTTGTCGGTATCGACTTTATTCGAGAACGGATTTCCGGAACGATCATTGAATTGCTTGATCTGCTTCAGATGCTGCAGCAGCATCCACGCACGAACTTTCATGTCGTTGTTCGGTATGCCCGACCAGACGGAATAATTCAGGAAATTCTCGTCGACGGAGATGGCGATCATGCCTCTGCTCGCCAGCAATTCCCCTAAGTAAGCGTAGCCGCCGTCGGAAAACTGCTCCATCAAATGGTTGCCATGCACAATAAGCGCAAGCGGGAACGGCCCCTCGCCCTCCGGCATCCATACTCTGCCGCCAATCGGAAGCTTCCGCTCATCGAATCCCCAGAAGAGAGTCTTAAGATTCGACCATTTCGTAATGTAAGCCGATGCATCGACGGGATTCGTGAACCAATCCACTTCCTCGCCGAAGATATCCCGATGCTTATCCGCCCCGCTTCCGTAAGTGAATGAGCTGAACTCGTAAGTTCCCGGAAGAGAAGGATTATCCGCTTCGGGGAGCGGCGCCGGCTCGATCGCGGCCGCATCCCTCAGAGGCATCGCCGCAGGCCGCGGCCAGTCCCGCAACGTAACGAACAACGCGATCAATATTGCCAGACTTATAGCGGTCATCCATTTGTAGCGCGGCTTGATCCTCCACCGGAGCAGCAAACCGAGAATGAGACCTAGCATAGCTCCGATTGCCGTATAGATAATAGCTAATATTATTGACATCAGAATGCCTAGCTCCGCAAAATATAAAATCAAATAAGCCTCGATTCCCACATAGAGCAGGACTGACGCAAACCGCCTCGGAACGGGAACATAGGCCATCGACAACAGTATCGACACGATGAAGGCGGAAACCCCTATCGCCAGAACGTTCGCCGCCAGAAAGATGATGTTGTCCAGTATCGGACCAAGTCCGGTTGGCATTCCCATTACGCCCGCATACATGGAGAGCGAACCGAAGCCGACGAGACTCCCCGTTGCTATGCGCCATACAAAGCTGTCGCGGTCAGCCCGCAAATCATATCTCATTCTCAGCCAGGCTGCGAATTTGAGCAACTTGCGTTTCTCTTGCTCTTTAACCGCTATTTCCATAAGCTCTCCTTCACGGTCAGCCAGTTGCGTCCATCATGCAGCTCCATCCGTACGGGAACGCCAAAAAACGCGCTCATCGTATCGGTCTTAAGCACGTCGTTTGTTGAGCTCGCGGCAAAAACCGTACCGTCTTTGATGAGCAGCGTCTTCGAGAAGCAAGGCAATATTTCTTCTACGTGATGCGTTACGTATATAATAGTCGGTGCTTGTTCCTGCTCGGCAACCGACGAAATCATATATAGCAGCTGCTCGCGCGCAAAGACGTCAAGACCTGTACACGGCTCGTCCAGTATGAGCAGCTTCGGCGATGCCATAAGCGCCCTGGCGATCAATACGCGCTGCCTCTCTCCTTGCGATAGCGTATCGTACGTACGCTGCATTAGCGCCGCGCAGCCGAGCGACCGCATAAGTGCCTCGGCCTTCTGGCTATCGGCCTCGTCGGCGTGATCATACAAGCCAATCGTCGCGAATTTTCCGCTTAATACGATTTTGAAAGCCGTTTCGCTTCCGTGCAGCTTCTGCTGCAGCGACGTGCTTACCCAGCCAATGCTTTTGCGCAGCTCGCGAAGATCGAATTCGCCGAATTTTTTGCCCAATACAGCCATATGCCCAGCAGTGGGCCATATATACCCGTTAATCATATTGAGGAGCGTCGTCTTGCCTGAACCGTTCAAGCCGAGCAAGCACCAATGCTCGCCCTCCTGTACCTCCCAATCGATTTCCCGCAGAATTGTCTTGTCACCGCGGTCCCACGACACGCCATTTATATCTATAACCATTGGATAAAACCTCCCGGTCAACGAATGCTTATGCATGCTGTAAACTTTGGTCGATTTGACTTCGCACTTTATATCAACCATTATTAATAATACAACGATTAATACCGCACGGGTACCGTTGACTTTTGTGAATTTCATATATTTTTACAAACTCAGGAGTGATTATCCTATGAAACCCGATCAAATCAAAGAATGGTCGCATTTTTTTCTAACGTATAAGTTTGCCTTGGATGAGGTTGAGACGAAGCTGAACATTCTGAACGAGGAATTCCAGTTCATTCACGACTACAATCCGATCGAGCATATGAAGACGCGTATTAAGACGCCTGAGAGCTTAATGACGAAGCTGAGGCGCAAAGGCCTGGACATCTCGCTTGACGCGGCCAAGCATCATATACGGGATATCGCAGGCGTAAGAGTTATCTGCTCCTTCTCTACGGACATTTATCACATTGTCGAAATGATAAGCATGCAAAATGACGTCAAAATCATCGAGGTGAAAGATTATGTAAAAAATCCGAAGCCTAACGGATACCAAAGCGTCCATCTAATCATCGAAATTCCCGTCTTCTTAACCAATCGGACGGAGCATATTTGCGTGGAGATTCAAATTCGGACGATAGCCATGGATTTCTGGGCCAGTCTGGAGCATAAAATTTATTACAAATTCGACGAGCGCGTACCCGAACATATTCAACAGCAGCTGAAAGGCTCGGCAGCGATGATCGACACGCTTGACCGTCAGATGCTTGAGCTCAATGAAGAAGTGCAGCGCCATCGCGCGCAAGCGCATGAATAGCCGTATTATAATGAAAAACAGCTCCCCGCCCGTCCAGGTTGGGGAGCTGCTTCGTTAAGTTATCGCATAATAAAAGGGAACGATGACCAAATACATAACAACTGCCAATAGTCCGATCGCCATAGACCAACCGCCAAGCCCTCTCGCCCCTTGCCTGTAAGCGATGAAGCCAAGCACCGCCGATGTTGCGCCTAGCAGCACCGGCCATAAGAACCATGATGCTATGCCGAATACAAGCGCCACCCAGCCAAGTGCATATCCCCCGCTTCGCACATCGTTGCCTTCATCGTTTGCCGCCGCATATCCCTTATCCTGAAGATCGCGATCACGTTCATTGTAAGCGACCGGCGTGCCGACCGCGAAATCGGCCGACATTTCTTCGTTCACATTGTTCAGCTCTGCGTTCGTCAACGGATCGATGCTCCGTGGCGGGTCGTCTCTCCTTAACGCGTCATCATGTTCATGGTCCTGCTTCTCCATCGCCAATCACTCCTTTGGGTTAAAGGTGAGGCAGCATGTAGCTTTCGATTGCTTAGCCTGATCCTGATGGGACAGACCAAACTCTTCTCCGGCAAATTCTTCCTTGTAGGAATGGCTCGAATGCTGATCAATTTCAATCGTGATCTCATTTGCATTGCATCCATTTCCTTCTTTCCAGAACGAACAGTTGGAAACCGTGCAGGCTACGCCATTCGGCATAAAAAAAATCACCTCCGCTATCAAGTTTCCCTGACCGAAGGTGATTCATTCTTGCCTTATTTTTGTCCTTGCATGCGACGTTGCGTCATGTAGTCGTTCTCGTAATACGCCAGCTCGTCGCGCAGTTCCTCATAAATCTTCGATACGCCAAGCACGATGTCCCGCGCTTCGCGGATCGGCTTGAAGCGGAAGCGGATCGCATCTTGTCCAGTATACGCGTAACGTCCGTCCTCTGAGTAGCACTCGTTCTTCGGATAGAAAAACGCGCTTACGCACTGGTGATACACTTCATACAAAGCACGTTCCGCAAAATCGGTATCGAAATTGGGGCGTCTAAGAAGAACTCCCAGCTTTTCAACCGAGACTTCCGAGAACACCAACAAATGTCTCAAATCGGATAAAAGTCCTTTGTAGAACAGCTGTGCTTCGTCGTTGCTGTCCTTCTCGGACAATTGCGGCAAAGCGTAGTGGTTCAAAAACGGTTCAAGCTGATTGATCGCATCTTTCAATTTCGCGCGAGTGGATTCGCTGATCGATTTAACGTTAGCAGATGGCATATAGGTAGTTCCCCTTTCAATTCACTCAGAAAAAAACTGTAGGCATCAACATCGTACCACAAATTAGATGGAAGTGGTACTGGCGATTGACTCTTTTTGCTTCGCATATTTTTCCGCCGTTATCCGAACCCTAACTTTCAGGTATCTCTTCAACTGAACGATTATTGGAGGTTTCGAACATGCGAAAATATTGGATTGGCGCTTTCACTGCTATCGCTCTTGTCGCCCTGCTCCTTCCGTCTTCCCAGCTATTCGCGCCGAGAAGCGGCGAGGAGTCGGCCCGCAAGTCAGAAAGCTTCGCCGTTAAGCGTGAACAGACGCTCAAGCTTAATACGCTTCAGAATGATATGAACGCCACTGCCCTATTATGTACGACGGAATGCTCACGCGATTTCCATAAACTGATGAGCGCCGGAAGCTCGTCACGGAAAGATTCGGAACAATCCGTCGAGCATATGATGCACGAGCATCATCATATGCGCTTCATTAGCTGGATCAATGGCAAACACTCGGTAGAACGAGGCGAAATACCGACCTCCGCCAACTCGGATATCGCTCACCAATACGTGAAGACAGCTAAGCTGCAAGTCATAAAGGGGGCTAAGTTCGAATCGCCTTCATTCGATGACAAGGATGGAAACCGGTATATGGTACTCGGCATTCCCGATGCAAAGCATGCCGGCATAGGCGTTGTTGGCGTCATCAATCAAAATGTGATCAAATCGGTGGAAGCTCATCAAAAAAGGAATTTACGACTTATTCCTTACCCTGCCGAGGGCAACTATAAGATCGAATCGGTAAAGCCGAATTCGACGATCGATACGACGGTTCGCACCGGTGAAGATAATGGAAATGCCAGCCATTATCACATTCGCGATGCGGTCGTTCATTTTGCAAGAAGACCAAATGACCGTGAATTGCAACAGATCAAGCGTGATATAGACGCGGTGTCCGTTCAACAAATCGGGGATACGTATGTGTTCCGCTCGAAAAAGCTGGAAACGGACAAAATGCTTCAATATTTTCGGCAGAAGTGGAACCCGGAATATGCTGAACCCCATTACTTGTATTTGACGAATGAGACAGAGACGAATGAAGAAATAGTGCCGAATGACGCGTTGTATTCGGAATATCAATGGAACTTGCCGTCCATCGAGGCCGAGAAGGGCTGGAAAGTGTCCAAGGGCGATGAACAAGTCATTGTCGCCGTTCTCGATACAGGCGTTCAAAGCAACCATCCCGACTTGAAGGGCAAACTGCTCGACGGCATCAATCTAGTCGATGAGGACAACGATCCCGACGATGACGTGGGTCACGGTACGCATGTCGCGGGTATTATAGGTGCTGCCGTCAATAATGGCGAAGGCGTGGCAGGAGTTTCCTGGTACAACAAAATCATGCCCGTCAAGGTTCTTGACAGCAGCGGTGCGGGGTCGACTTATACAGTTGCCCAAGGGATCATATGGGCAGTCGATCATGGCGCGAAAGTTATTAACATGAGCCTTGGCAATTACGCCGAAGCCGACTTCCTGCATGACGCGATCAAATATGCCTATGAGCATGATGTCGTCATGATCGCGGCCAGCGGCAACGATAATACCGACCGTCCGGGATACCCCGCGGCTTATCCTGAAGTATTCGCCGTGGCCGCGACCGACAGCAACAAAGAGAAGGCTTCCTTCTCCAATTATGGCGATTACATTGACGTTGCGGCACCTGGAGACAGTATTGCAAGCACGTATCCGGGTAGCCAATATGCCGCATTATCCGGAACGTCGATGGCCTCTCCGCATGTCGCGGCGCTTGCGGGATTAATACGGTCGGTTAACCCTGATCTCACCAACGAAGAGGTTATGGAACTTATGCGCAGCTCGGCGATTGATCTAGGCGAGGATGGCAAGGATAACTACTTCGGTCATGGCGAGATCGACGTGAATAAAGCTCTGCAAGCCGCCTCCGGCTACGGCAATGCGCTTCAGACGTTCCCGGACCAAGTGAGACGCCGTTTGGACAACATTGTGCACAGATACCAATAAGATCATTGATTAAACAAATAGAAGGTTGAGCCGATGCAGCGCATCGTAGCTCAACCTTCTTCGTTTGTCATTAATAGTTGTTGGTCGTGCGGAAAGTTTGCCGTAAGCCGGGTTCTGTACTTCTAGTGGTCCAAACGGGAACGACCCTCCCACGAGGAAGCGACAATCATCTATCTAGGCCGTACATTGCTATACGGCTCCAGCAACCAACCCGGACGCGCCTCAGGCTAAGGCTGCAGCCTTGCGGCTGCCGCGTCCTCTCGGTCTTGCTCCAGATGGGGTTTACCAGGACTGCAGTCACCTGCACTCCTCGTGGTCTCTTACACCACGGTTCCACCCTTGCCTGTGCCGGCGTGAGCCGGCCATCGGCGGTCCATTTCTGTGGCACTATCCTTCAGCTCGCGCTGACTGGACGTTATCCAGCATCCTGCCCTGCGGAGCCCGGACTTTCCTCTCGCGGCAACAAGGCCGCCAGCGATTGTCTGTCAAACTTTCCGTAGTACGATTTAGTATACAGGGTATTCGGACAAAGCTCAACTATTAACTGCTTCCAATTGTTTATTGCCTCGTTACAACTTTGTGTTTTTCGGTATATTAGAGGAATGTGAATGGCTCCGTATTCAAAACAGAAGCAATAGCCTTCGTCTCGCTCTTGGCGGCTTGCAGCTGTTCATTCAGCCAATCGGCAACTTGCTGCTTCATCACCTTCTCGATGTTATGACCGGGGTCGATAATAGCGATTCCGGCAGCTAGCGCATCATGTGCGGTATGGTAATCGATGTCCCCGGTCACGAGCACGTCAGCGCCGGCGAAGATCGCATGCCTCACATACCTTGCACCCGAGCCGCCAAGTACGGCGGCTTTTCGAATATTGCGGTCCAAGTGACCGACCACTCGAACCGCCGGCACGTCGAAAGCCTGCTTCAAGCGTTCGGCCAGCTCGCCAAGGCTCGCTTCCTTCTCCAGCTTGCCCGCTCTTCCGAGGCCGAAGGCACGGCCCTTCAGATCGACGGCGTACAAGTCGTACGCCACCTCCTCATACGGATGTGCCTTCAGCAAGGCCTGTACCGCCTTGCGGTGGACGCTGTGCGGGACAATAACTTCAACACGGACTTCGTCCGCATGCTCCAGCTTGCCCTGCTGCCCGATAAACGGATCCGTGTCCGGCCCCGGCAAGAAAGTGCCCGTACCCTTAATATTGAAGCTGCATTGGCTATAGTTGCCTATTTCCCCGGCCCCAGAGCGCCAGAGAGCCTCCAGTACTTGCTCGTGATGGCTCTCCGGGACGAATACGACTAGCTTGTAGAGCCTGTCCGTATGAACCTCCTCCAAGCATTGACGTCCCTTTGCCGAGATGCCGATCTGGTCCGCCAGCCAATCGTTAATGCCGCCGTCGGCGACATCCAAATTCGTATGCGATATGTATACCGCGATATCGTTCTTTATCAGCTTTTCATAGAGCTTTCCTGCCGGCGTAGAAGTATCAAGCTTCGTTAGCGGGCGGAAAATAATTGCATGATGCGCGATGATGAGTCCCGCCCCGGCCGCAATCGCCTCGTCAACGACTTCGTCGGTCACATCAAGCGCAATCAACACGTTGCCGATCTGTTTATTAAGCGTCCCAAGCTGCAAGCCGATTTTGTCGTTCTCGACCGCATAGTGCTTGGGAGCAAGCTTCTCCATCAGTTGGATGACGGTATGTCCGTTGGCAAACATTGCAAAACCTCCCGTGTCACATTCATCTCCGCGCGGAATTTCTGCAGCTTCCGCTCCGATTCAGCCAGCTCAGATTGAGCCAGCTGCTTGCATATGCGCTCCTGCTTCTCGAGCTCCAAGCGCCACTTATGGCGCAAAACAGCAGTAGGCCGACGCAGCAGATGGGGCCCCATCTGAAAAAGCACTGCGGTACCTTCCCCTTCATTAAGCTTAGCTTTCAAGAAGCTGCTATCGTACAGCTCAATATTCAATTCCGCTGCATCGGGAGTTTGGACAGCCCGCATAATTTCATATATTTTGCCGTCTTCCTCCAGGATGCTCTCTTCTGCCAAATACCAGCCATGATGACGGAGCCATCTGCGTACGGTATCTTCTCCCACATTCGGCTGCAGCACCAGCTCTTGTACGCCGCTCAGCTTGCCTGCCTGAGCTCCTGCCTCCAATATATCGCTCATCAGACTGCCGCCCATGCCCGCGATCGTCACAGTATCGGCTTCGCCCGGCTGCAGGACGGCTAAGCCGTCGCCTTGGCGAACGGCTAACCGTTTGCTAAGACCCGCATCGGCCGCTTGCTTGCGCGCAGCTTCGTATGGACCTTCGTTAAGCTCTCCGGCGATACCCGATGGACATTTGTTCGACTGAAGCAAGTATACGGGCAGCATCGCATGATCCGAGCCAATATCGGCGATTCTGGAGCCTTCCGTCACGTAATCGGCAATCTTTTGCAGTCTTCTTGAAAGTTTCAACATTATACAATCCACACCATCCATTTTTTTCGCATTAAAAACAGCAAGCCTCCGCCAACGGCAATTTTAACGATCAGTTGCAGTTGCAGCCAAGCTATTATCTCATCTTCAGAAAACAGCATTGCATAAAGCTCCGGCATAAACCAAACAAGGGCACAAGTAACGAATAATACAGCCGATACTGCCTTCCTCCAACGATGAATGAACCAGCTTCCCCAGCCGAACAAGCAAGCGAGCGGCAGCCAATAGAGCTGGATCTCGTACCATTTGGCTTCGCCCGTGTAATGAGACAACAACCAAGCATAAACGAGAATTGATGTTATCCAGCCGCATAAATGCAGCACGGGAATATGAGCTTTTATACCGTAAGTTATCCATAATAGCGCACAGAAGCCAAGCAGAGCAACTTGGTTCCACCACAGACTTATTTCATGCAGGCTAAACATGAACAACCCTCCGCCAAGAAGGAGCAGCATACCGATGCCGGTTATCGCGAGGCCAGCCGCCTCGTTATGCCTCCTTAAGCGCTGTCCGAGCCATAACAAGACGACAGCCCCCAGCACGATAGCGCCTATTTGCAATAGCGGATGAAAAACGCTAAAATAAAAAACAACAAAGGAAATTAAGGTAAAAGTTCCAAATGTAAGAAACCACTGCATGCCTGTGGCTTGCTGTACCGCCGCAACGGCTTTTCGTGCATGGCTCGACCCGCCAGGCGACCGTGAAGATTGACTATCCATATCTTGGTCCGCGTACAGATTGAGTAGAAAATCGCAATATTGATCGGGTAGCAGCTTGCTTCTTCGCCAATGCTCGATTTCTCTTACAACGATTTGCCGGCGATCCGAATTCATAATGTTACTTTTCCTTTCCGTCTTACCGTTTTGACGTTTCAATGTATGTATCGGATTCAAGCCTATGCATGATTAACCACATTTAAGTTTTTCTGGCGATTATGTAGAAAAAAAGACCTCGCTGCAGGCGCAGAAAGGTCATGGCAATGCAAACAAAAGTTTACTCTAGAAAATCCTTCAGACGTTTACTGCGGCTTGGGTGGCGCAGCTTGCGGAGCGCTTTGGCTTCGATCTGACGAATACGCTCGCGCGTAACGCCGAACACTTTACCCACTTCCTCAAGCGTACGCGTACGACCGTCATCCAGACCGAAACGCAAACGCAATACGTTCTCTTCACGCTCAGTAAGCGTATCAAGCACATCTTCCAGCTGTTCCTTCAGAAGCTCGTATGCGGCCGCATCGGCAGGCGCAAGCGCTTCTTGGTCCTCGATAAAGTCCCCGAGATGCGAATCGTCCTCTTCCCCGATTGGCGTTTCCAGCGATACCGGTTCTTGTGCGATCTTCATAATCTCGCGTACTTTCTCCGTGCTAAGCTCCATCTCTGCCGCAATTTCCTCCGGCGTCGGTTCGCGCCCCAGCTCTTGAAGCAATTGTCGGGATACGCGAATAAGCTTGTTAATCGTCTCGACCATATGAACCGGAATCCGGATCGTACGAGCTTGGTCCGCAATGGCACGCGTAATCGCTTGCCGTATCCACCAAGTTGCATACGTACTGAATTTGAAGCCCTTCGCATGATCGAACTTCTCGACGGCTTTAATAAGGCCCATGTTGCCTTCTTGGATCAAGTCAAGAAACAGCATGCCTCTGCCGACATAACGTTTCGCGATACTAACGACGAGACGCAAGTTCGCTTCCGCCAATCTGCGCTTCGCTTCTTCGTCCCCGTTCTCGATACGCTTGGCGAGTTCAACCTCGTCATCTGCCAGGAGCAACGGAACGCGACCGATTTCCTTCAGATACATCCGTACCGGGTCGTTGATCTTGATGCCTGGCGGCAATGCCAGATCGTCGTCAAAGTTGAAGTCGTCCTGCTCGCGCTCTTGCTCTTCCCCCGGGCCGCGCAGCGGATGATCCTCGTCGTTTTCGTTAAGCACCTCAATACCTAAATCATCAAGCTGCTCGAAAAATTCATCGATTTGCTCCGGATCCTGATCGAAAGGCGACAATTTCTCCATAATCTCTTTGTAAGTCAAAGAGGATCTCTTTTTGCCGTGCTCGATCAGCTGTTCCTTCACATGATCTAGTTTTTGTTCCGTATCTAGTTCAGTATGTTGATCATTCGCCATATTCCGACTCCCTCCTCCCTAGAAACTACTCCTCAGTGCGATCCTTAAGCTGTCTGTCTAGGGTTATAATCTCAAGACCTAATTGCGCTGCCAGCAAAGCGTTGCCTGACCGCTCGGCGCGCAGCATTTCTTCTTTCTTGCGTTCAATTTCCTTAAATTGCGGTACCCTTATAATATCCCGGATATAAGCGTTCATCGTTGTTTCATCGAACGGAAAATCGCTGTCGATCATGAGAATCGATGCCGCTGTCCGCTCCAATCGATCATCCTGAAGCGTCGCTACGAAGCGGCTGGCATCCGATTCATGGCCTTGAGCATAATAAGCGTATAAGTAAGCAGCGAGCGCCGCATGATCCTCCATGTTAAACGCGTCTCCGATTCGGTTATGGACGGCTTCAGCAACTTCTTTGTCTCGCATCATGACGTACAGTAGCCTTCGTTCGGCATGCGTATAGGCCGGCAATATGGCTGGTGGTCCGGACGTACGGCGCTTTTCATTCCTACCATTATTCCACGAATTGTCGTTATTATCCCCTTGCGGTTTCTTTTTTTGCAGTTCCTGCACCTTACGGTGGCAATCCTGCTTCAGAGACTCGAGCGAGATGTCGAACTCGCGGGACAATTCCTTCAAATATACTTCGCGTTCAATTGGAGAACTAAGCTCCGCTACGATGTCCACCGCTTCCAGCAAGTAGTTTTTTTTGCCTTCTTCTTTTAGCAGTATATGGTTTTTCCTTGAATATATAAGCTTAAATTTTGTAATGGATACCGCCTGATCTACGATCTCGCGCAGAAACTCGTCCGGTCCGTATTCTCCTATATATTCGTCGGGGTCTTTCCCCTTGGGAAGTACCGCCACCGTCACTCTTAACCCTGCCGCTTCCAGCATTGGGATCGACTTGAGAGCAGCTGCTTGTCCAGCATCATCGCCGTCATAACAGATGATTGCTTCTTCCGCTTGCCTGCGAATAATGGCGCAATGTTCCTTGGTTAGCGCCGTTCCCATCGTCGCAATGCCGTTTTTCACGCCAGCGCTCCATGACTTGATGACGTCCATATAACCTTCGAATATAACTGCCTGCTTGCTCTTGCGAATAGCCGTCCGTGCATGATGCAGGTTATATACGATTTTGCTTTTCGTAAACAGCATCGTCTCCGGGGAATTCAAGTATTTCGGCTGTCCTTCGCCTATAATGCGCCCCGCAAACGCGGTCGTTTTGCCGTCTTTGTCCCATATCGGAAACATGATGCGATTACGAAACCGATCCACATAGCCGCTTCCATCCGTTTTAGCCGATAACAATCCGCCCTTCTCCATCAAGGCCAGGTCAAATCCGCGCTTCGCCAAGAAGTCCGCTAATCGATCCCATTCGTCAGTCGCGTAACCGATCATGAAGTGATCGATCAGCTTGTCGCTTAATCCCCGTTCGCGCAAATACCGCTTCGCTTCCACGCCCTGCTTCGAATTGTTCAGCATGTAATGATATAGCTTAGCTGTAAGCTCATGCGCTTCGATTAGCTTGGCCCGCTCGGCGTTCTCCGGATTATGGCTTCCGCCATCATCCGAGCTCCAGCTGCCTTGAACCGCGATGCCGGCATCCTCCGCTAGCACGCGAGCAGCTTCAGGGAAAGAATATCCCTCCAGCTCCTCCAGAAAACGAATGACGTTGCCGCCTTTCCCGCAGCCGTAGCAATAGAAGATTTGACGCTCGGGCGTTACGGTGAACGAGGGAGTCTTCTCGGAATGGAACGGACATAAGCCCTTCATATATTTTCCGTGCTTCGTGAGATGAACGTATTTTCCGACCGTCTCCACGATGTCATTATGCTTCAGAATCTCGCTAATGACCTCATCGGGTATTTTTGCGAATGTCATCGTTCATCACCTTCATCCTAGTAACACGTAAATAATATTCGCTATGCGTCATGTTTCTCCTGCTCAATTCGTAAAACTTTTGTCAACTTTTGTTGAAAACGCTCGCGATCGGCGTCGCTCATCGCTTTTGGTCCTTTCGTCTTGCCGCCGCTGCGCCTCCGTTTGGCAGACTCGTGACGGCGCTCCATCAAATAATCGATGTTTTCGTTCGTGTATTGCTCGCCGCGAGGCGACAATACGATTGCCGCTTTGCCGATGGCGATGCAAGCGAGCCCAAAGTCCTGCGTAATGACGATGTCGCCGGCCTTAATGTGATTAACGATGTACAAGTCCACCGATTGGCTGCTGCGGTCCACTTGTACAACCTCGATTCCCGGCTTCGCCTCTATACGATGATCGTACGAGGCAACCATCAGAACGCGAACGGAAAACGGCTTGACCGCATCCGCGATTTCTTGCTTGACCGGGCAAGCGTCCGCATCGACGACGACAGCCCTCTGCTTGTCCTTTAACATGTATCACCGCTCGTCTTTGATTTTCACATTTATACTGTACTATTATATACGGCAAATAACGAAAAAATCCTGCTTGCAGCGTATCCGGCATACGAAGCTAAGTTAACCTTACTTGTTCCATTATAAGACTTGCCGTTTCTTCGACCGCCCGATGCGATACGTCGATGACAACGCAGCCCAGCCGATTCATAATATCTTCGGCATAAGCCAGCTCCTTCTCGATCCGATCGGTCGTCGCATACGGTGCCGTGTTCGGCAGCCCCAGCGCCTTAAGGCGCTCCTTGCGGATAATGTTCAAGTAAGGAACGCCGATCGTCAGGCCGATAATCTTGCTTTTCGGGATCGTGTACAGCTCCGCCGGCGGCTTAATTTCGGGAACGAGCGGAACGTTGGCGACTTTGAATTTCTGATGGGCAAGATACATCGATAACGGCGTCTTCGAGGTTCTCGATACGCCTACCAGAACGATGTCGGCCTTGCGCACGCCGGAAGTGTCGCGGGCATCATCATACTTCACCGCGAATTCGACCGCCTCCACCTTGCGGAAGTAGTCCTCATCCAGCGCATGGTTAAGTCCCGGCTCCTGGCGCGACTTTCTTCCGGTCCGCTCTTCCAGCGTCTCGATGAAGGAGCCGAGCAGGTCGATCGCGACGACCCCGGCTTCTTCGGCCAGCTTCTTCACGCTATCGCGCAACTGGGGAATGACCAGCGTGTACAGCACAATGGCCCCGCATTGTTTCGCTTGTCCGATGACTCGCAGCAGTGCCAATTCATCGGTAATGAACGGCGCTCGGCGAATATCGGCGTTAATCGGATGAAATTGGGCGATCGCGGCGCGAACGACAAGCTCCCCCGTATCGCCGGCAGCATCGGATACGACATACACGATTACTTCGGACGTCGAATTAGACATTTAATCATCCCCTTGTGCGAGTTGGAATTGGCCGGTAACCGGCTTCAAGAAATACTCCCCGAATGGAAAATCTACCACACGAGTTTCGAGAAGTCGGCTATGGAAGAAACGTCCCTCGCTATAGCCGCTAACGTTGCGAGTCGGTTGTTCTTCACCGCTTCATCAGGCGACATGACCATGACTTTGTCGAAGTAAGCGTCAATGGATGGCTTCAGCGAAGACAGCAATTGAACCGCTAGCGCAATATTGCCTTCCTTGACGGCCGCTTCAAAACCTTCATGCTGCTCCGTCCATTTCGAGAACAGATCGGTCTCGGCCGATTCGGCGAAGAGCGCAGCAGATACTTCGAATACGGTTGCTTTCGATGCCAGATTGCATACGCGATTGAACGCTTCGACCGTTAGTTTGAATTCAGAACGTTCTTCGCCGGCGGCGAGCGATTGAATGACGGTTGCGCGTTCGATCGTCAGACCAAGGTCATCCAGACCAGTTGCCATAACCGCATCGACAACGTCGTAACGCACGCCATGCTCGGACAATACGTTTTTGATCCGGAGCGCGAAGAAGTCTGATAAGTCTTTACGGATGTCGGCACTGCCGCGTTTCAACCCCCGAGCTTCGTGTACGGATAATGCCGCTTCGTACAATTCGCTCAGCTTCAGCTTCAGGCCATGAGTCAATATAATTTGGACGATGCCCGCTGCTTGTCTGCGCAGCGCGTACGGATCTTGCGAGCCGGTCGGAATAATGCCGATCGAGAAACAGCCGACGATCGTATCGATCTTATCAGCCAAGCTTACGATAGCCCCCGTAATCGAGGAAGGAGCCCTGTCGCCCGCGAAACGCGGTTGGTAGTGTTCGTTAATCGCTTTCGCTACCGATTCGCGCTCGCCAAGCTTAGTGGCGTAATCTTCGCCCATAATGCCTTGAAGCTCGGGGAACTCGTAGACCATTTGAGTAACGAGGTCGAATTTGCAAATATCGGCTGCGCGGCTGACGTCGGATGCAGTCTGGCTGTCGGCATGAAGCTTGCCGCTCAGCAGATCGGCAGTAGCGCGAATTCTTCTTACTTTATCCGCAACCGTGCCGAGTTCCTCATGGTAAACGATATTTTCAAGCTTAGCGAGTGCCTGGGCAATCTCCAGCTTATGGTCTTCCTCGTAGAAGAACTTTGCATCGGACAGACGCGCTCTCAGTACCTTCTCATTGCCTTTGGCAACGAGCTCAATCGATCTGCGGTCGCCGTTGCGGACCGTTACGAAGTTAGGCAGAAGCTGGCCTTCCTTATTGAACACCGGGAAGTAACGCTGATGCTCGCGCATCGACGTAATAAGCACTTCCTGCGGAATGTGAAGAAATGCCGGATCAAACGTTCCGAACAGTACGTTCGGAATCTCAACGAGGAACAGAACTTCCTCCAGCAAATCTTCTTTAATGGCGATTTCCCAGCCTTTATCCGCAGCCAGCCCCTCGATCTGCGCAACGATCAGCTTCTCGCGCTCGGATACATCAACGATGACTTGCTGCTCGCGCAATTTCTCGGCGTATTGGCCCGCTTCTTCAATGACCGCTTCTCCGCCAAGGAAACGGTGTCCGCGAGAGACGTTGCCCGTTGCCACGCCCGTAATCTCAAACGGAATGACTTCCGCACCGAACATAGCGACTAACCAGCGAATCGGACGGACGAAGCGAAGCTCATGCGCGCCCCAACGCATATTTTTCGGGAACGACATTGAAGTGATCAGCGACGGCAATCCTTCCGGCAATACGCCAGCCGTCTCCACTCCTATGCTGCTCTTGCTTGCATACACGTATTCAACGCCGGCAAGCTCTTGGAAATAAAGCTGATCCGGTTCGACGCCTTGGCTGCGCGCGAAGCCGAGTGCCGCCTTGCTCCAGTTCCCTTGCTCATCCTGCGCGATCTTGCGCGAAGGGCCCTTCGCTTCCTCGTTCATATCCGATTGCTTCTCTGCGACATCGCGAATAAGCAATGCCAGACGGCGCGGAGTCGCGTACGCTACGACCTCGCCATGGGAAATGCGGGAATCGGCCAGCCATTTGACCATTTTGTCCTTCAACTGATTCATCGCGCCGCGCACGAAGCGTGCCGGCACTTCTTCAAGACCGATCTCGAGCAATAAATCTTTAGCCATTGTGCTCCACTCCTTTCTTCAGCAACGGGAATCCGAGACGTTCTCTCTTTTCGAGGTAAGTCGCCGCGCAAGAACGAGCCAAATTTCTTACGCGCGTAATATAGCCCGTTCTCTCGGTTACGCTGATTGCGCCTCGCGCATCAAGAAGATTGAACGTATGCGAGCATTTCAACACGTAATCGTAAGCGGGAAATACGAGCTTCCGCTCCATCGTCTTCTTCGCTTCCTCTTCGTACATATTGAACAACGTGAACAGCATGGCCGCATCGGATGTCTCGAACGTATATTTGGAATGCTCGAATTCGGGCTGTTTGAACACGTCGCCATAGGTTACGCCTTCGACCCACTCCAAATCGAACACATTTTCCTTTTGTTGGATATAGGATGCAAGGCGCTCCATGCCGTACGTAATCTCTACGGCGACCGGATTCGCGTCGATGCCTCCGACTTGCTGGAAGTACGTGAATTGCGTAATTTCCATGCCGTCAAGCCATACTTCCCAGCCCAGTCCCCATGCGCCCAGCGTTGGCGACTCCCAGTTGTCCTCTACGAATCGGATATCGTGATCCAGCGCATCGATGCCCAGACGTTTCAAGCTCTCTAAGTAAAGCTCTTGGATATTGTCCGGCGATGGCTTCAGAATTACTTGAAACTGGTGATGCTGATACAACCGGTTCGGATTCTCGCCATAACGCCCGTCTGCCGGGCGGCGCGAAGGCTCTACGTAAGCAACATTCCATGGCTCAGGGCCGATCGAGCGCAAGAAAGTCATCGGGTTCATCGTGCCCGCGCCCTTCTCGACGTCGTAAGGCTGAACGAGAATGCAGTTCTGTTCGGCCCAAAATTGTTGAAGCGTCAATATCATTCTTTGAAAATTCATCAAAACCGTCTCCTTCTTCCTCATTATTGTCCGTATAGGACCTTATCCTGCGCATCGGCGAAGGCGATGGCGATGGAATGCAAAAAACTCCCGCCTCTACGCCTGTTGCCAGACGTAGGGACGAGAGTTATATCCCGCGGTTCCACCCTACTTGGTTCCCTCGCCTCCGAGAAAACCCTCTTTTCGTTCGTCAGACTCCGGAACGCCCCTTCATCGCCATCGTTCGTCCGGGCTTTCACTGTCCCCGGCTCGCTATGCACGTCGATTGTTACGATTACTCTTTCCATCATAGTCCATATACATATTAGATTATTGTATTCCCTTTGCAATGCAATGTCAACTATAACGGTTTAAGACTAGCGGCTGCGGGATTCGTCTCTATGGGACGCTATAGCTGCCTTCCCATGCCCGCGCGTCTCAAGTAAATCCTTCATGCCCGCATTGCCCATCATAAGAACGCATACGAAGGCAAGACCGGCGGGCACGATCGACCATAGGAACGTAACCGATATCGATTCCGACAACGCGGCTATGATTTTATCCATTACCGGACCCGGAATTTCCGCGCGCTTCTCCGGAGAGAGCAGCTCCCGAGCATTATCGGTCATTGGCGCAGCGCCGCCGCTTCCGCCTCTGCTTGCGAACGCTTCGGTCATTCCGTTCGTAAAGTGATTGCGCTGAATGATGCCGAAGATCGTAATGCCGACCGTCATGCCAAGCGAACGGACGAAGGACATCGTAGATGTCGCGCTCCCGCGCTGGCGCATATCGAAATCGTGAATCGACGACATGCCGAGAACCGAGAAGGAGAAGCCGATTCCGAAGCCTGTGACGAACATATAGACGGATAGCAGGAAACGCGTCGTATCCGGCGTAATCGTCGACAATAATATAATGCCGGCAATAAAGATGACAGCGGATACAGTCATTATGCTGCGATAAGATATTTTATTGGCTAGAAATCCGCCAAGCTGCGCGGCGAATACGGAACCGAGTGTCATTGGCAGCAGAGTTAAGCCCGCACTTACTGCGGTACCCCCGAATACGCCTTGCACGAACATCGGGATATACAGAGCCGCCGTAATGAATGCCGCCCCGTAGAACAAACCTGCTCCCGTACTGCTGGCGAACAACCGTTTCTTGAACATGCCGAACGAAATGATTGGCTCCTTCGCCCTCGTCTCCACGAAGAAGAAAGTAATCAACAGTACGGCGAAGCCCGCGAACAGGCTAATAATTTGCGCAGAATCCCATGCATATTCATTGCCGCCCAGTTCTAACGCGAACATTAAGCAAACGATCGAGCCGACAAGCGTCGACGCTCCCCACCAGTCGATAACTTGCTTCGAGTGGGACAACGATTCCTTGTAATAGATAATAATGAAAGCCAGTGCAACAAGACCGATTGGGATGTTGATGTAGAAAATCCAGCGCCAATTCACATACTCCGTCAAATAAGCGCCGGCAAGCGGCCCGAATAAGCTCGAAGTGCCGAATACGGCACCGAAGAGACCGCCCATCTTTCCCCGTTTCTCAGGCGGGAAAATATCGAATACGATTGCGAACGCGATCGGCATCATCGCGCCGCCACCAATGCCTTGGATCGCGCGGTAAATCGTAAGTTGAGTAATCGATTCCGCCGTTCCGCATAATACGGAACCAATTAGAAATAAGGATATGCCGAGCACGAAAAATCTTTTCCGTCCGTACATATCGGACAGCTTGCCGAAAATAGGCATTCCCGCCATTTCCGTAACGAGATAGGCGGACGTTACCCAAACGTATTTGTCCAGGCCGCCAAGGTCGGACACGATTGTCGCCATCGCCGTCGATACGATTGTGTTATCGATCGAAGCGACTAGAATGCCGAGCAGCAAGCCCGCGACAACGAAACCAAGTCTGCTTTGTTTTGCTGACATAATGTCATTCCCTCCATCATTTTGTAGATAGGCAACCAACATCAACTAGCATACTGTATCGAATGGCGGCATGTAACCATCGATAGCAGTAGCGCCGTCTCCGTCTTAAGAAGTAGGCTCTATTCGGGCGGACTCAGCTTATCGAGCTGATCGAGAAAGTTTCTGGACTTAAGCTGCAAGCTCATGTGCGTATCCATAAGCTTGCGCATGCATACTTTCAGCTCTTCTTTTGTCTCCGGCCTTACTTGAATTTGGCCCAATCGTCGCATATCCATCCTGCGGAATAGCCGCAGCAGTTTATAGGCTCCTTCACTAAGCAGCATAGCGAAAGGATCTTTGCCCGTGCATCTTGAGCATAATACCCCGCCAGCGTATGGCGATAAGCGGAACGGCCCTACGACGTTGCCGCAATGTACGCATTGGTCAAGCTCAGGCGCATAGCCAGCCGAGTCAAGCATCCTCATTTCGTATAGATGCGCGACAATCTGCAAATCCTTGCCTTCCTCAAACGCCGACAAACAAGCCTTCAATTGCTCGAAATGATAATTGCCGACTTCATCGTCCTGCAAGGCCCGATCCGTGAGCTCGACTATGTAAGCCGCATACGCCGTCTTATCAAGCTGCTCACGCAAAAGATGGTGAGATTCAATAATCTCACCATGGTTAAGCGTTCCGAGACCGCTCGTACGAAAGTAAACAAATTCACCATATGTAAAAGGCTGCGAAAGCGATCCGTGCTTGCTCTTCACCTTTTTTGCGCCGCGAATAAGGACGCCGACCTTGCCATTCGTATTCGTCAGAAGCGTTACGATTTTGTTGCCTTCCCCGTAATCCATGCTTCGAATAACGATTCCTTCCACTCGATAGAGCATATGGTTTCCCCTTAAAGCGTAAATGGCTTACACCGTCCCATACGGTGTAAGCTCATTTTCGCACTGAAATGAAGTGCGGTCATTAGACGGCATCTAGCTAGAGCTATCCTCTAATTCCATCATGGCAAAATCATCGTGTTCTCCAGCTTGCGCGACGCCTTGTTCCAGGGCGCCCATTTGATCCATTTCTTTGTACAGCATGAAGGATTCGACATCCCCGGTCAACGTAAAATACTTCCACGAAAAATCTCGCATTCGTATCCATCCCTTTCCGTGTCGGAAATGCTGCTCCAGACAGTATTAGGATGCGATAAAGATTCGAAGTCTATCCTTAACAAAATACGTCAACGAAGGTCAATCATGCCTGAAGCCGAGATCTTTAAGAACCCGTTCCTGGTTCCGCCAATCCTTCTTCACCTTCACCCACAGCTCAAGGAATGTCCGAGAGCCGAGCAACGCTTCAATGTCTTTGCGAGCCTGCTTGCCGACTTCCTTCAGCAGCTCGCCGCGCTTGCCGATAATAATCCCTTTCTGGGAATCCCGCTCAACAAATATGACCGCTCCGATATATACGACGCCATTGTCCTGCACCTTCATATCCTCTATGGCTACCGCAATCGAATGCGGAATTTCCTCGCGAGTCATATGCAGTATTTTCTCGCGGATAAGCTCCGACACGACGAACTGCTCCGGATGATCCGTAATCTGATCCGCAGGATAGTATTGCGGCCCTTCCGGCATATAACGCGACAATTGCTCGATAAGCGTGTTAACGTTATTGCCTTGCAGCGCGGAGATCGGAATAATCTCGGCAAATTCGAACAGCTCGTTATATTGCGTAATCATCGGCAGCAATTGCTCCGGTTGAACCTTGTCGATTTTGTTCATGACGAGAAATACCGGCGTCTTCACTTTCTTAAGCTGCTCGATAATGAACCGGTCTCCGCCTCCAAGCCCTTCCGAAGCATCGATAAGGAACAAAGCCGCTTCCACTTCCTTCAAGGCGCTCTCTGCCGTCTGCATCATGTAGTTGCCCAGCTTCGATTGGGGCTTATGAATGCCCGGTGTATCAAGAAAAACGATTTGCGTATCGTTCGTCGTATAGACCCCGTGAATTTTGTTGCGAGTCGTTTGCGGTTTGTCGGACATAATCGCGATCTTCTGTCCGATGAGATGGTTCATCAGCGTCGACTTGCCGACATTCGGCCGTCCGATAATCGCTACGAACCCGGATCGAAACTTGCCTTTGCCGTCTCCGCGGTTATTCGATGGTTGTTGATTCATAATAGGTTTTAGCTTTCCCCTTTCTCTAATGAAGCAGGCGTGAACGCCCCTGGCAATATCGCGGACACCGTGGACATCGTCCATTGTCCGTTCATATTGCCCATAATAACCGGCATATCCGGCGAGCATAGTTCTACCAGTACCTGTCGGCATATGCCGCATGGCGCAATCGGCCCTTCCGTATCGCCAATAACGGCAATCGCTTGGAATTGGCCGGGACGCTTGCCGTCGGCGACAGCGCGGAAGAGCGCAGTCCGCTCCGCGCAATTCGTCGGCCCGTAAGCGGCATTTTCGACGTTGCAGCCATAATGTACATGTCCTTCGTCATCGAGCAAAGCCGCTCCGACTTGAAAGTTCGAATAAGGCACATAAGCGCGTTCCATCGCTTCCTTAGCCGAGTGCAGCAACGTTGTATAAGCTTCCGATAAACCTTCATAAATCATTGTAACATACCTCCCGCGATTTCAATGCGTCTATTATTCAAAGCATAGCCGCCATAACGGCGGGCCTAATAGAATCAGTCCAATAAAGACTGCGGCAATGGCCGCAAGAAGTACGGCGCCAGCCGCGACATCCTTGGCCGTCTTGGCGATCGGATGGATGTCGGGGCTGGCTAGGTCCACTGCTTGTTCAATTGCCGTATTTACCATCTCCGCGCAGATGACGAGCGCGATTGCCAACAATAGAATTGCCCAGTCCTGCCGCGGTAATCCGACTAATACACTAATGCCGCAGGCTAGTGCCGCGGCAATTAGATGAATTCTCATATGCAATTGCGTCCGTATGGCAAACCATATGCCTGTATTCGCAACAGATAAGCTGTGGATGAACTTGCGCATTAGCGTGATAAGCCAGCTTGCTGCAGCACGGCTTCCTGCTTCGCCGTCATTTCCGCTTCACCGGCTTCATCCTGGTGATCATAGCCGATCAGGTGAAGGAAGCCGTGAACGAATAGAAAACCGATTTCCCGCTCCAGGGAATGGCCGTATTCTTCGCTTTGGCGTACCGCCGTCTCGGCCGATATGATTATATCGCCAAGCATGCCGGAAATCGGGTCAATCTCATCCTCGGTCTCTACTTCGAAAATAATGTTCAGCTCTTCCACGCCATCGTCCTGCATCGCGAAGGAAAGCACGTCGGTAGGACGGTCGATATTGCGGTATTCAAGATTGAGCTTATGAATCTCCTCATCGTCCGTGAACGTGAGCGTTACTTCGCCATCCGCAATGCCTTCCTTCTCGCCTGCAATGCGAAGCAGCTGCTCCAGCCTGCCGATCCACGCCTCGGGGATGTCTACCTTCTGCTGCTCATTGCTCCAATCCAGCTGCAAGCTCATGCCAAACGCTCCTTTGATTTCACATCATCGGGATATTCAATACGCGAGTGGAAAATACCAATAACGCTTTCCTTAAGCGACTGCGCGATTTTGTCCAATTCTTTCAGCGTCAGATCGCACTCGTTGTACTGATTATCGTCAAGTCTGCTTTTAATTATTTTGTGAATCATCGCTTCTATTTGTTCGACAGTCGGATTGCGCAAGCTTCTTACCGCCGCCTCCACGCAATCCGCGATGCCGACAACGGCCGCTTCCTTCGACTGCGCCTTCGGACCGGGATAACGGAAGTCGTCCTCGGTAAAGGTAGGGGGGGTGCCTTGCTCTTCCGCTTGCTTATAAGCTTTGTGATAAAAATATTTGAGCGACGTCGTCCCGTGATGCTGCTCGGCGATATCGCGAATCGGCTTAGGAATATTATGTCCCTTCAGCAGATCGACGCCGTCTCTGGCATGCGCGACGATGATCGATTTGCTCAGCTTCGGATCAATGGTATCATGCGGATTCTCGATATTCGTCTGGTTCTCTATAAAGTAGTTGGGCCGCTTCGTCTTCCCGATGTCGTGATAGAACGAGCCAACCCTGCAAAGCAAGCCGTCTGCCCCTATCGCCTCTGCAGCGGCCTCGGACAAATTGCCGACCATAACGCTATGATGGTAAGTGCCCGGCGTCTCGGTCAACAGTTTGCGAAGTAGCGGATGATTCGGATTCGACAGCTCCACGAGCTTAAGCGCCGACAAAATGCCAAACGTAATTTCGAAGAACGGCATAAGTCCGATAACGAGAACCGCAGTCACGAGTCCGCTTGCGAATGCGAACGACACCGAGTAAATGAACGGCATGCGCTCTAGCTGCTCGTTTAGCAGCATCATCGCGATAACGGATAACGAACCGAATAAGCTGACCATGATGCCAGCCTTCAAAATTGTCGAGCGTTGGCTGGCCCGATGAATCGAGAAGATCGCGGCGAACGATACGGCGATAATGAAGAAGCCGTATTCGAAGTCGAATATTTGATGCTGCGACGTATTCAGTAGGATACTGCCCATGATCGCGAACAGAATCGAGCTAACGATCGCCAGATGGATATCGAGAAGCAGCGTAATGAGCATCGTTCCCATTGCCGCCGGCGCAAGGAAGCCCACGTAAGCAGCCGAATCGGTCTGCGTTAGCGCCACGATCTGAATCGTAATCATATTTATCAGGAAAACAAGCCACAGCATAAGCAGTTGCGAATTATTGTACTTCGGCTTAATGCCGTTAATACTGCCGGAATTATGCAAATAGGCGAATAGTAGCACGGTAAACATAATCGACATTATCAAGAGGCCTAGCTGCGGCCAATAATTTTTCTTGTCCTGCAGAAGCGATGAGTCGACGAGAAGCTGGTACAGATCCGGTGTTATCGTCTGCCCGCGCTTGACGATCAGGTCGCCTTCCTTAATGATGACGGGCGGCGTATTCTGCTTCGCCAGCGCCTTCGCGTCGTCAGTCGCTTGTTTGTCCAAAAACTTGTTCGGCATAATCGAGAACCTGGCTAGCTCCTGAACGATTTCCCGGCTTGTCCGGTTCGCGAGCGAACTCGCATTAACGAGCTCCGCTACTTGCGTACGGGCCGTCTCTGCCTCCCGGAGCTGCTCGCTGGTCAGCTTGCGTACGATGTCCCGGGCAACGTCCCGCATCTCCGCCAGTTCTTCGGCCGTTAAATTCGGCATCTTGTAAAAGGCTTCCTCCGGAATCGTATACTGCTGATCTTTGGCGATAACCGACATTTCCTCAAGGAGCGCATCGTTATATGTCCCCTTGCCCTTATTCGCCTTAACGAAGCTGTCAATATAAGCGGAATAGCGGCCCGGAATTTCATTGCGATAGATGTCGATCTTGTTCTGCGTCGACACCTGGTCATCCATATTCAATTGCTCGATACGAACGAGAATTTGTTCTACAAGCGCTTCATTGCGGAGCGGAACGATCGAGTAGATCGTATCGATTCGCTCCGCTGCGTCCTCCTCCGCTTGGCGAGTGGCTTTCTCGTCCTTAATCTGGAACGGCGCTTTAATGTCCTTCTCGCTAACCGCGCCTTCTTGTATATCATAGGTTTCCGGAACCAAATGAGGCGCTAGGCTGAAATAAAACAGCAGGACGAACAAACACAGCAGCACCCACTGCACGGCCTTGCTCTGCTTCCAGCGAGCCGATCCGAGCGACTGAGAGACGCCTTGCTGCTTGTCCGCTTGTGTTTGGTTCATGCAGCACAGTCCTTTCTAGGTTCTGTTCTCAGCATCTGTATTGTATGCAACAATGATTTTCTGAACTAACGAATGGCGTACGACGTCCTGTTCGGCGAACATCATGAATCCAATCTCTTCGATGCCTTGCAGGATTCGTCTTGCTTCGATAAGACCCGAATTTTTGCCTCGGGGCAAATCGATCTGCGTCACGTCGCCCGTAATAACCATCTTAGACCCAAAGCCGAGCCTGGTCAGAAACATCTTCATCTGCTCCGGCGTCGTATTTTGCGCTTCGTCCAAAATAATAAAAGAATCGTCGAGCGTACGTCCGCGCATATAAGCGAGCGGCGCTATCTCGATAGAGCCGCGCTCTAATGCTTTCACCGTCTGATCAGGACCGAGCACATCGTGCAGCGCATCGTATAACGGCCGCAAGTATGGATCGACTTTCTCTTGCAGATCCCCTGGCAAGAAGCCCAGGTTCTCTCCCGCTTCGACAGCTGGGCGCGTAAGCACGATTCGCTTTGCAGAGCCATCCTTAAGGGCCGCAACCGCCATCACAACGGCAAGATAGGTCTTGCCTGTACCGGCCGGTCCTATCCCGAACACCACATCGCGCTTCCGAATCAGCTTGACATAATGGCGCTGGCCGATCGTCTTCACCCGAATCGGCTTGCCTTTGAAAGTGGTCGTAATTTCGGCTTTGAACAGATCGAGCAATTCTTCGGCTTGCATCGATCTTGCCAAATCCAGTGCGTATGACACATCTCGCTCAGAAGGGGTATAACCGCCGCGGATGAGCCCCAATAGCACCTGATAAAGCTGCTCAAGGGAGTCAACCTCGGCAGGCGGACCCGATATGACGATTTCGGCCTCCCGCGAAGAAATAGACGATTCAACCTGCTGCTGCACCAATCGCAAAAACTTGTCCTGTGGGCCGAATACGGCTAACCCTTCCGCTGCGTTACCGAGCGGGATCTTTACTGATTTCGTCTCCATTTGCAACAATTCTCAATCTCCCTGTAATTGAACTAATGGCATTTCCGTTACGATGGATTGCTCAACTTCAAAAACAACTTTCATATAAACTTTACCATTGTCTGTCTTTTCATGCAAAACCTTTTCGTCCGCTATGACAGCATCCGCCCCTGCTTTATCAATGACCTCGGCTCTCGCTTCCATTAACCCGATCTCTCGCGCATCCGCCTCGGTCAGCTCTCTTTCCTGTATCTCCGTTTCCATTACCGTTTCCTTCATACGGCCGACGGGAAGCGTCCAATGCCGCCATGCCGCCCTCTCCTCCACTCGAATCGTTTCCGATTGCTCGTATGAATGACCGCCGAATCCGCTAATCTGCAGCGCGCGCGAACCGAACACGAGATGCCACTTCGTTTTCTTCCCGCCCGTATATACTTTCGCCTTCTGCGTAAGGGGAGCGGCTATGTCGAATTGGTACCAGACAAGACCTCTGACTATCCCTTTGGCAACAACCGTTTGCGAATGCATCTCGTTGCCAATCGTTCCCGATATAAGCGTTTGTCCTTTTTTGACGAACGCGTTTCTCTTCACGACAGGCCTGCCTCTCTCGGCTATAATTTGAGTCACGACCGCATCGGCCGACGCAACCAAGTGGCGCGGGCTCTGAAGCTCCGGCAGCTCGGGCGACGTCGACTCCACCACCTGAATAACGACCTTCGTCCCTTTCTTCTCGACGCCGATCCACGACGCTCCCGGAAGTTTCGTTACGAGCCGTTTGGACAATACGTCTGCATCGGCAAGCTTGAACGACCATTGCAGCGGATATAATCCCTCCTGCTTGGCAACGGCACGAATCTGCTCTTCCGTCAGCTTGACATTGCCTTTCACATCGATGCTCCAGACGAGCGAGGACAATAAGAACATAAGGGCCAAGAACAGGACAATGCCCGACGTAAACAGCAATCGCTTCTCGGCTTTCATAAGCCAGAACGGTAATCCTCTCCGCCTAGACACATGCGCCCGGCAGCCTGTCTCCTTTAAATACGCGCGAAGTCTGAAATAGTCGCTTACGGACAGCTCGAATTCGAGCAAGCCCCCGCTTGTCCACCGAATGGACGACAATTCGAGCCCCCCGGCTAGCGCTTTGTTCACAAGCTGCTCGGGCTTTCCGCCCCTGACATGAACCGTCACGATCCCCTTCATCCACGGTGTGCTTTGCAGTTTCAACCGTTTCCCCTCCTCTGTTCGTCTTCCGTGCCTACAGACATGCCAGCTTGTACGCACGCTCCGGCTAAGGAATTAATTGGATATTCGAAATCTGTCCTTCAATGAACACTTCTTCCGTCCAAATGGTCCGAATGACCAGATCGCTTCCCGTCACTTCCAGCTCGCCCTTCGTTAAGGCGAGACGCAGACGATCCGTTGAGAAATGGACGACTCCCCGATGATTCTCGATATATAGTTGGCGATCCCCGATCATCGTCAAGCGGGGAAGGTCGTATACGACGTCCTGAGGCATATCAAGCAGATCTGCTGTAAGTTTGCGAAATCTCTTTTTCAAGCGACTCATTGTTGAATTCATGCCCCCTCGTAATGATGTATCCCGCAAGCCCCTTGACGTATAAGGCCAAACCCGCATCGATTACACTATGATCTTTTAAAAATATGCTCGGTGCGCCGCAAATATGAAACAGAACGAAAAGAGCGGTTGAAGAAGGCATAATCGCCTTCCTCAACCGCTCTTCCGCTCATTGCTCGTAATGAATCACTTCCGGAATGGACGCTTCGCGCGCGGCGGACCCAATATTTCCGCCCATACAACCGCCCGCCTAATATCTTCCGCTCGCAATTCCGGCTTTGCGCCGCCGATGATCGGAGATGAGCGCTGCCCCCGATGGGCATGAGACGCTCTGTCAGCCTCTGACGCTCTCCGGGCTTCTTCTCGCGCGTTGCGATCGACTACGCGCCGACCCAGCTCCAAATCGGCCTCGTACGCCCTCTGACGCTCGCTCTCAAGCGCAGCGTGCCGCCCCTCGATCTGACGTCTGCGTTCCTCCTGGAGTTCCTCCGTCCGGTCAGGAGCCGGCTGTCCACCGAAGCTGGCCGTTTGCCCCGGCTTTCGCTTCTCCTTCACCTTGCCCAATAACGTCGCCACGAAACCTAATGCGATGACGACCGCAACGATGTTATCGAGCAGAAACTGAAAAAGTTGCATGCTTTATCAGCCGTCCTTGCCGTCTGGCGGCCCGTCGGTTTTGCCGATCGAGCTTCGCATTTGGGTATCGGCCTCAATATTTTTTAAGTTCATGTAATCCAACACGCCGATCTTGCCGCTTCGCAGCGCTTCCGCCATCGCAAGCGGAACCTGCGATTCGGACTCGACGACGCGAGCCTCCATCTCAACGACCTTCGCCTTGTTTTCCTGCTCCTGCGCAACAGCCATTGCACGACGCTCTTCCGCCTTCGCTTGGGCAATTTTCTTATCGGCTTCCGCCTGCTCCGTTTGCAGATGCGCCCCGATGTTTTTGCCTACGTCCACGTCCGCGATATCGATCGACAAAATTTCGAACGCAGTTCCCGCATCCAGTCCTTTGCCAAGCACCGTTCGGGAGATCATATCCGGATTCTCCAAAACGTCCTTATGGGAATTCGCCGAGCCAACCGTCGTAACGATCCCTTCGCCTACACGGGCGATAATCGTCTCTTCGCCGGCGCCGCCGACAAGCCGATCGATGTTGGCACGTACCGTAACGCGAGCCTTAACCTTCACTTCAATGCCGTCCTTGGCAACAGCCGCAACGATAGGCGTCTCGATGACCCGCGGATTAACGCTCATTTGCACCGCTTGCAGCACGTCGCGGCCGGCAAGGTCTATCGCTGCCGCCCGTTCGAATATCAACGGGATATTGGCACGCTGCGCCGCGATTAAAGCATTTACAACGCGGTCTACGTTACCGCCTGCTAGGAAGTGGCTCTCAAGCTGATTAATATTGAGACCTAGTCCCGCTTTCGTCGCCTTTATGAGCGGATTCACGATCCGACTCGGCACAACTCGCCGCAGACGCATGGCGACTAGCGTTATAATGCCGATTCTAACGCCTGACGCAAGTGCCGATATCCATAACATAATCGGGAAGAAGCTTAAAAAAACAGACATCAGCACGATTACGACTACTGCGATTATCAAGAAAGATACAATGGGATCAAGTGTCATGCATTCGCCCTCCTATTGGAATTTAGTAATTACCGATAGCTTACTCTATCCATTCCTTAACAACAACCCATGTGCCCTCTGCTTTTACCACCCTTACCTTACGGCCTGCAGGAATGAATTCGCCCGATGTCACAACGTCGACGCGATTATCGCCTATCAATACCGTACCCGACGGGCGCAGCGGGGTTACCGTGACGCCTTCGAGACCTAAGAGTGAATCCTTCGCATCGGCTGAAACGTAACCGTCTTCGGTCGTCAGCTTGTCGCGCAAAATAAATTTGTTCCATATCCCCTTCGACTTATACCGTTTCACGACGAAGGCAATGACGAGCACGGCCGCAACGAGAGCGACGGCGATCGAGATAAAGGCGGTCATAGGATCGGATGCCGCAATGACCACGCCCGTAAGAAGTGACGCCGTTCCGAGCAAGCCTAATATGCCGAAGCTGGGAACGAAGATTTCAATCACAAGCAGCGCAATGCCAACGATTAACAGCACGACGGATTCGATGCCGGCGAAGCCTGCTACATAATGGCCGAAGAAATAGAGCCCAAAGCCAAGCAAGCCGACAACTCCCGGTACGCCGAAGCCGGGTACGAGCAGCTCGATCACGATGCCCGCAATGCCAAGGACGAGCAGAATCGTCATCACGAGCGGATTGATGAGCCATCTCGCAACATTTTCAGCCAGAGAAGGGTTCACCTCGACCTGCGTGCGCCCTTCGAGCTGCAGCCATTTGATAACGTCGTTCACCGAGCTTGCGGTGTAGTCGGAATAGCCGACCGCTGCCGCCTCGCTCGCCGACAACGTTAGAATGTCGCCCTTCTGCTTATCTCTGCCGATCTTGTCCTGCAGTTTGAGCTCCACGTTCGGATCCACCATAGCAGCCGCAATATCGCCATCCCGCCCATTCAGTTGGGCGGATTCCATCATTTCCTTCACCCAGAACGAGACGGTCTTCGGATTGTCGATCAGCTCCCCTGAACCGTTCACGACTGCGGCTGCGCCAATCGTACTTCCCGGCTGCATGACGATATGGTCGGCATTCAACGCGATATAAGTACCGGCCGATACAGCCTTCCCTTCCACGAAAGCGGTTGTCGGTATGTCGCTTGACCGAATCAAATGCCCGATCTGCTCCGCATTGATAACTTTACCGCCTAATGTGTTCACGACGAGGACGATATGCTCGGCATTCGCTTCTCCGGCCTCCTTGTAAGCCCTTTCCAAGAAGGACTGGAGACCTGATTCGACGGTCTGCTTGACCGGTACGATGTAGACAGCCGGGCCAATCTCGGACGCCGTCTCCGCTTGCGTCGTTTCCGTCGGCCCAGTCCATAAGCCGGCTAACAGAACCGTCAGCAGCATCATGAACAGCGATATGCGACCCGCCTTGTTACGCCACCTCGGATTGTACAAGATTTAGCCACCCCCCATTTTCAATGTCGCAATACCTTCTACGAAATTGTGGCGAATTTGTTTCAATTTATGCACGGGAACGGCAAAAAACACCCCGGTTAAGGGGTGCTTGCAGTCCGAACATATCGTTATTGCAGAAATTGCTGTACAAACTGATTTACTAGTTTACCGTCAGCGCGTCCTTTTGTTTTTGGCAAAAGAGCGCCCATAACTTTCCCCATGTCGGCTTTGGAAGAAGCACCGAGTTCCTGGATGGTCTGCGTTACAATCGCTTTAATCTCTTCTTCAGTCAGCTGCTCGGGAAGGTATTGACTAATAATTTCAATTTCTGCTGCAAGATCCGTAACGAGATCGTCACGGCCGGCTTTCTTAAATTCTTGGAGGGAATCTTTACGTTGTTTGATCTCACGACTTAATATATCAAGCACTTCGGTATCTTCCAAAGGGCGCTTAAGATCGATTTCCAAGTTTTTCATTGCCGCACGCATCATACGAATTGTGGACAACTTAAACTTGTCCTTATCCTTCATCGCTTGCTTCATATCGTCGTTCAATCGTTCGCTCAGGTTCATTGTGGACGGATCCTCCTAAAACTTTCTCTTGCGCGCAGCCTCGGACTTCTTCTTGCGCTTCACGCTTGGCTTTTCATAATGCTTGCGTTTCTTCACCTCAGCTAAAACACCATCTTTAGCGATGGAACGTTTAAAGCGGCGAAGCGCAGCATCAATAGTTTCGTTTTTACGAACTTTAGTTTCAGACACCAGTTTTCCCTCCCTCCGAAACAGACCGTCCAGAGCTTATAACACGGTTTATCAAATTTCATTATATGTCAAACCAAAACCGAAAGTCAACTTTGGTTATCTGCCAATAATGGGCCAACATTTTTGCCGCCTAACAGATGGACATGAAGATGATAAACGACCTGACCGCCGTCTGCATTTACGTTGTTAATCAACCGATAACCGGACTCCGCTATTCCTTGCTCCTTCGCGATTTCGCGAGCAGCCTTGAATAACTCCGCCATAACGGCATCGTCTTCTCCGGTTACGTCATTCATCGTCGCGATATGCTTCTTCGGAATGATTAGAATATGTACGGGCGCCGCAGGAGCAATATCGCGGAATGCGAGTACCGAGTCGCTTTCATACACTTTCGTCGACGGAATCGTGCCTTCGACGATTTTGCAAAAAAGACAATCCATTTCAATTCACCCCTTTGCGACCGTATTCACTCTACCATCATAACGAAAAATAAGAGGCGCGTCCAATCCGGAGTCGAAACGGTGCAAAGAGTTATCGATCCGGGCGGGTTATTGCTCGATAATCACTTGCCGCACTTTGTTCGCTATATCCACCCATTCATATCCGCCTGCGAGCCGGATCGAAGCCGTCCGGTTCTCGCCGATCGCATAGTTGAAGCCGCCCAGCGCCTGCTCCATCTCTTCGAAGTCTGCCTTAAGCGCCGCCAGCTGTTCTAGATCGCCGTCGCTTAGTTTGCCTTCGTGATGAGCGACTCCCGACAGTTTGGCCGCAGCAGCGTTGACATATGCTTCCGCTTCCTCCGCGCCGCTTGACCCGACGCCCTCGGACAGCTTTCCTGCCTCCATCATCAGTTCGCTGACCGAATAGCCAAGCGTCGCCGCCCGGCCGATCTGATAGGCGAGCTCGTAGCGTTCAGCCTGCGTGGCGCTCTGAGCGAGCCCATCGATCGTTTTCACCATTTCCTGAGCATAAAGCCGCGATTCCGTCAGTTTCTCAATAACTGTTTGTCCAATCTCGTAATTGTTCTGCTGCTTGTTCTGCAAATATTGCGAATACAAAAACACGTTGCCGATCAAGCTGAATACGAGCAGGACAAGCGTAATGGGCAACGCAATAGGACGCTTGCCCGCTTTCTGCTTCTCCATTGCTTCAGCACTCCTTCTACTTGTTCAAGTTATTTCATTCACAGGCAAAGCTGCTTGCAAGGGTTCTAGCCCCTAAGCTTAACAGATTGTCCGCCATCGAAAAAGAACACATAGCTTTCGTCGATGCGCCTTCCCAATACCGATTCAATGGCCTCCGCATACAGTTCAAGCTGGAAGCGGTGGCGCTCGGCGGCACGTTCCCAATCCTTCATGTAGATGCGGTCGGTCTTGTAATCGAGGAGGACGACGCCCGCTTCGTCTTCGAATAAGCAGTCGATAACGCCTTGGATCAGTATGGGCTCGCCTTCCAGCTTGCCTTCCGATCCCGGATAGACGCGGCTTGCCGGGAACATGCAGCTGAACGGCACTTCCCGTCTAACCCATTCCGCGCGGCGCAGCCTTTGTCCAAGATCGCTCTCGAAGAACGCGGATACAGCGTTCAAATCAATCGCTTCGGCATGTTTAACGGACAATAACCGTCTTGCAATCATGTGATCCAGCGTTTCCTGCAGATGCTCCAGATCGGTCGAAGCAGTCAACGATACATGCTGCATGAGAAGATGGTTCGCCGAACCTTTCTCCGCCGCCGTTAATGCGATTTCCTCCATGAATGAAGGTCGCCGCAGCCTGAATGTATAGCTTCCGCCTAGGCTGTCTGCGGACGTAGAAGCCGCTTCGTTCGTGGACGAGGGATTGCTCGCGAATGACTGCGATTTTGCTTCATCCTGCGAATGCGAATAAAGCTCCGTTGCATCGTCAGGCGTTTCGGCGTACAGCCGCTTCATCTCCGTTACCGACGTCTTCGCGGCTATCCCGGAAGCTGCTTGATGCGGATAGCGCCACTCCAGGCGGCTGCGAAGCTGCTCATCGGCTTCAATATCCTCAAGCAGCGCGAGCGACGCCACCGCCTGCAGCCGCTCTTCCTTCTCCGCATCAAGCTCCAGCCGTTCGGAAGCGGCAGCCGCTTCAACGCCGAAAATAGCCGCTGGAACAATGCCAGTCTCCCATTCCAGTATCGAAGCGCGCCCGTCTTCTTCGTTTTCTGCGATGGTTAGCTGCATATGGCTTGCAGCAAGCGGACCGAGCCAATCGATGAACGATCGGGCGGACGCGATTCTGAAGTCGGGCAATTGCCCGTTCTCGTCGACGGAGGCCAGCCAGCGCTTAAGCTTTGCTTCGGCGCCCGACACAGTGCCGACAAGAAACATTTTCTCCTTCGGACGGGTTAAAGCGACATATAGGATACGCATTTCCTCTGCCAGCATTTCCATGCGCATCGTTCGTCTTATTGACAAATACGGCAATGACGGGTAACTGATGCGCAGCTCCGTATCTACGACGCGTGGACCGAAGCCAAGCTGCTTGTGCATGAGGAAGGAGCTGCGTATATCTTGCTGGTTGAACATCTTCCCAAGACCTGCTACGAATACAACGGGAAATTCCAGCCCTTTGCTCTTATGAATGGACATGATCCGGACGACATCTTCCTGTTCGCCTAGCGCTCTGGCTGTACCTAAGTCGCCGCCGCTGTCTCTCATGCGCTCGATGAAGCGCAGGAAGCGGAACAGTCCGCGGAACGAGGTCGCCTCATACTGGCGTGCGCGATCATGAAGCGCGCGCAGGTTCGCTTGACGCTGAATGCCTCCGGGCAAGCCTCCGACAAAATCAAAGTAACCGGTCTCGCGATAAATATCCCACAGCAAATCCGCTAGCGAGCCTTGTCTCGCTTCATCGCGCCATCTATCGAGCTTCATAAGAAACCCGTTTAGCTTGCGTCTTGTTTCCTCTTCCAGACGTAGATCTACAGCTGCCCGCAGTACGGCGTCATAATAAGTCGAACCCGAAGATTGTATGCGTATTTTCGCCAGCTCCTCCGCCTTAAGCGAATAGAGCGGTGATCGAAGCGCGGCTGCCAGCGGGATATCCTGATACGGATTGTCTATAACGCGAAGCATGGAGAGCATCGTCTCCACCTCGGTCGCATCGAAGTAGCCGCTGCTAAGCTCCGCGTAAGCGGGAATGCCAGCCGCTTGCAGCTCCTCGATAATGATCGGAGCCCACTGCTGCGTCGCCCGGAGCAGGATGACGATATCGCGCCATTGCAATGTCCTGCTCTGTCCGCTCCTGCCGTCATACACCTTGAATCCGCTATCCAGCATAGAGCGAACCTGCCCGGCCATCCATCTTGCTTCTAACTGAGCCGTCTGAAGCTCCTGCGCGTTGTCAGCCGATGCCGCTCCACCGGCAGCCCTCTCTTGGTCATCATCCTCCGTTGCCGATGAATAGGCGCTTGCTCCGGATTCGTCCTCGCCATCTTCTTCATTGTCTCCGCCGCTGCCTTTGTCGAGCACGGCGAATTGAATTTGGAACGTATTCGGCGACTGCAGCGGCGGAGGCGGATAAGAGGCACCGCATACAAGCTCCGCCCGCCGGTCGTAATCCATCTCGGCTACGCTCTCGCGCATAATGGAGCGGAATACGTCATTAACGCCGTCTACGACTTCCGAACGGCTGCGGAAGTTGCGGGCCAGATCGATGCGCAGTCCTTGCTCGGCACTGGCGACACCTGCATCCTCAAGCTCCTTCCGAGTCGCATAAGATTTATACTTGCGCAGGAACAAGGTAGGATCGGCAAGACGGAAGCGATAGATGCTCTGCTTCACATCGCCAACCATGAACCGGTTGCCGCTTCCTGCTCGTTCGATCAGCGATACGATCGCTTCTTGTACCATATTCGTATCCTGATACTCGTCCAATAGGATTTCGTCGAATTGCTGCTGGAACTCGAGCGCCGCAATCGATGGCTTCAGCTCCTGCGGCGTGGAACTTGGATCGCGAAGAATGCGCAGGCAATAATGCTCCAGATCGCCGAAGTCCAGCAGCCCTTTCGCTCTCTTGGCCGCTTCGTAGCCTTCGCCAAAGGCAATGACCAGCTCGGCCAGCGCCGCCATTAACGGCGCCAGCTCCTGGAGCTCCTCCAGAAACTGCTCGGCCGTTCGTCCGAATAATTCGGCAGCCAGTCCGGCAACGAGCTTCTTTGCCTGATCGCGAAGCGCCTTCGCCTGCTCTTGCAGCTCCTTGTCGTATTCATCTCCGCGCATCGCCTTCAGCTTACCGAACAGTGCCGTCTGAAACGGCTCCGACCAGCTCTCCCAGCCCTTCGCCTTGACGCATGCCATCAATTGCTCAATGACATGAAGATCCTCTTCGAAAGTTGCCGCATACGGCGAAGGACCGGCCGGCTGGCGCGTAAGCTCCATCGCTTGCTGCAGCAGCGACGCGGCGCCTTCAAGCGTCAGGAGCACATGGCCGGATAAGCTCCTGACCCATTCGCTCTCGCCGAGCGCGGCGGTATCCTTAAGGTCAAATGCCGCGGCGGTCTGTCTAAGCCAATAAGATGGCCAAGGATGGCTTTGCGCGAAATCGTACAACTGTTGTACGAGCCGGTAGAGCGGCTCGTCGCCGCGCTCGCCGCCGAACTTGTCGGCAAGCTTCAAGAAGGCGCCGTTGTCGCCGGGCGACTCGTACTTCCGCTCGAACAATTGGTCGAGCACGTCGAGCCGCATAAGCCCGCTTTCCGTTTCATTCGCGATTCGAAAGCCCGGATCGAGTCCGATCAATGGATAATAGCGGCGAATGACGTCCAGACAGAAGGAATGCAGAGTCGTAATCGATGCGCGGTTCATGAGCGCAAGCTGCTTGCGCAGATGCTCCGAATCCGGCTTGCGTTCCAGCTCCTTCTCAAGCGCGATGCGGATGCGGTCCTTCATCTCCGCAGCCGCCGCCTTTGTGAAGGTTGCCACGAGCAGCCGGTCTACGTCGGTATTCGCCGATATTTTGCGAATGATCCGCTCTACAAGCACGGCCGTCTTGCCCGAGCCGGCAGCAGCGGCTACTAGCACGTTCGAACCGCTTGTCACGATGGCATCCCACTGGTCGTCCGTCCATGTGCTGTTCTCAGGTTTAGGTACTATGGATGCTTTCATCGTCGCCGTCACTCCTTCTCGAGCTGCTGCCAAATCTCGTCCTTGCCTGGCTTGTTCAGCTTTCTGTATTCATTACCTTCGAACAGCGTGTCGAATTGGCATACTGCTTTATAATCGCAATACTGGCAGGGCGACTTCGCCCCCATCCTATACGGCTCGATCGACACTTTGCCGCCTTGAATCGATTCCCCGATGCGGGCAATCTCGCCTCGTACCGAACGGCGAAGCTTGTCCCATTGTTCGTTCGTTACAACCGAGGAGCTGCTGTAGAAGCTCCCGTCGCGCTTCAGCGCTACAGGAAGAAGCTCCGAATATCCGGTCTCCAGCTCATCGTCCATCAGCCTGACCGTTTCCGCGTGCGCGGTGACGAGACCGCGCATCTTGAACCGCTTAAGCAATTGTCCGTTTGCCTCTGCCTTGCCAAGTCCGTTAGGCATGGCAAGCACCGGATTGTGCACATGAAAGTACAGCACCCCCGCCGGTGAAGCTTCTTGTCCCAGCCAAACGGACGAATGGGTAACGAGCACATCGAGATAGGTCAGCATTTGCAGCGACAAGCCGTGAAGAACCTCTTCAAGCTTCAAATGGGTTGCGCTGGATTTGTAATCGAGCACGCGCAGCAGCAAGCCGTCATCGGTCTGGGCAGCATCGACGCGGTCGATCCGGCCAATGATCTCAATCTCTCCGCCGGCAGGCAGCGGAATGATCAAGGATGGGAGCGTGCCGTCCGGGCCAAAATCAATCTCCGTGCCGATAGGCTGGAACTGCGCCCTTCTTGCATGCTCGCCAAGCATCGCCGCCGCTTGTCCCACGATCTCCTTCAGCTTACGCGCGATGAATTGGAATCGTCCGCTGCTAAGCAATATCTGCGATTGAAGTTTCGGAATAAGCTCATCGACCGTCTGGTCTGCGATGGCTTTGATCTCGGCGGGCGGCATCGTCCCCCATCTTCCTCCGAGACCGGTAGCCATGCGGCTGAGCGCAGCGTGGAACAATTGGCCTACATCCGGCGCAGCGAGCCTGTACATCCGCCGCTCGCGCAGCTTCAAGCCATGAATGGCGAAGTGCTGGAACGGGCAGGCAACGAAACGTTCCATTCGCGAGACGCTGACTTTAAGCCGTTCGCCGTATAACTCTCTAGCGGTCTCCTGGCGAATATAGAACTCTTGGTTAATATAGCCAAGCGACGAGACGAGCAGCTCCAGCTTATGCTGCCATTCCGGACGGACGGCGAACCAGTTGTATATGTCCCACCAGAACGGAGCAATATAGCCTTCCTGCCGATAGTCTTGAAACGCGGCAATCAAATAGGATAAAGCGCGTTCGGGATGCGCAATGAACCGGCGCTGCTCCTCAACCTTCAATGCCGCGGACGGCTGGGCCGCCGATGCGTCGACAGGGATGCCGGGAAACAGCTGCTTCATATGTCGCACAATCTCCGAGGGCAGCAAGCTCTTGCCTTCTTCGTCGGCCTGCGCCCAGCTTAGCCATAAGTGACGGCTCGGCGTCGTTAAAGCGTTGTAGATCATGAACCGCTCGTCCAACAAGCGGCGTCTCACGCCAGGCGCCATCGGCGTGCCACCCTCGGCCAACCGCTCCCGCTCCGCCTCGGTCAGAATGCCGTCTTCCTTCACGCGCATCGGTACGACGCCGTCATTAGCCCCAAGGACGTAACAAACCCGCACCTGTCCGGATCGCGTCCGATCCATGCTGCCAATCAGCACCTGATCGAGCGCAGGCGGAACGGCGGCAAGCTTCAAGCTGTCAAGCCCCGCTTCCACCATGCCTGCGAACAATTCCGGCGCGACTTGCTGCTGTCCGGCGAGCTCGACAAGCTGATCGAGCAGTTGCATAACGCCGTCCCAAAGCTGGCGATGGCTTCTTGCCCGCTGGACGCGGCCCGCTTCCGTATCTTGCCTGCTCCAGCGCTCCAGCTTATCGGCGGCGTCCATATGGTCAAGCAATCGGTAGAGCGCTTCGCACATCGCTTGTATGTTGTCGGCCTTGGCAAGCGTTTCGCCGAAGCGGCGAAGCGGCGGCACGACCGCTTCGCTGGCTGCGAAGACGATATCGAACTCGCGTTGCGCCTTTTCGCTAATTTTCGTCTCCATCTCGGAATCGTCATCCAGCGACTGTTGAACGAGCGGATGCCAGCGTTTGCGATCGAGCCACTTCCAACCGTCGATCCCGGCTGCGAGAGCGTAGTTTTCCAGCAGGTCGAACCATTCTCTCGGCAAGCTATTATCGATAGGGAACAGCATCTCCGTTTTTATGCAACGAAAAACAGCATCATAGCGCCAGCCGTACAGTACCGTCTCCAAGGCTGAACGGATGAACTCGACGAGCGGATGATGATGTGCCTTCTGCTTCTGATCGACGAAGAAAGGAATGCCGTAATCGGCAAAAATAAGGGCAATATAATCCGAATAATCTTCCGCATTGCGAACCATGACGGCCATATCGCGCCATCGAAGCTGCTCCGTCCTCGCTCTGCTAACCATATCTCTGGCTACCGATTCAACCTCTGCACGTCGATTCGCAGCCGCATGCAAAGACAAGCCGCATTTCTCGTGCTCGGCCTGCAGCATCGTCTTATCGGGTAATAACATCGGAATGCGTTCTCCGTAATGCTTCTCGATATGAGCAAGCATCGGGCTATCGCTGAATCTGCTTTTCTCCGCCACTCCGAGCAGCAAAGGGGGCAGCACTTCCACATCGTTCGCGACAGCAAGCTCCATGAGCTTATTGAACGTCTCCGCTGTGGGATGGAACAGTTCCAGCTCATGAGGCTGCTCGCCGATTGCATAAGGACGGTCCAGCGTTAACGATACCGTGACGCTCGTACCGGATGCGAGCAGCGCGCCAAGCGCCTCATATTCCGTCGGCGTGAACCCGTAGAAGCCGTCGATCCATATCTCCGCTCCGCGCATCGACGGAGCGTCCGCGAATCCCTGGCGCAAATATTGCAAGTAATCTTCTGCGTCGATATACTTGCCGGCCAGCTCTTGCTCCATCTGCCCGTAAACAAGCTGCAAATCATGCAGCTTGCGCTTCAGGAGTACTGAGTGTTCGCTGCCGGAATCATCCATATTGCGCTTCAATAACTCCGAATCGACACCGTACCGCTTCCATTCCGTCAGCAGCTCGGCCAGCCGTTCAATAAAACCGGGCTGCTCGGCGCCGCTCTGGAACAGCTCTAGCTGCGAGCCGAACTTATGGACGATTTTATAGAGCAGCATATGCTTGCCCGTATCGTTAATCGGCACGAGTGACGTTCCGCCCGTCTCCTGCATGACGCGAAACGCAAGACGGCGAAAGCTTAGCGCTTGCGCTCTGATCGTGCCATTCAAGCCGCTATTCTGGAGGAGGGCATATTCGGTTTGGAAGGTAGCTTGCTCCGGCACGAGCATAATAAGCGGTCCGCCATCAGGCTTCTCCCTAAGCCTGTCGCGAATTTCATTAAGACAGCAGGTCGTCTTGCCTGCTCCCGAACGACCGATGACATAGCGCAGCGACATATCCCTTTTCTCCCCTCTCCCATTTCCATGTGAGTTGCTGCATTCTATTTGCTTCGAACCTCGAACACGGCGAACTTCAAGTAATGTCCTTCGCTAACTCCGAGCAGCTGCGGATGATCTTTGCCGGCTGCGCGCCATTCGATCAAGCGAAGCAGCTTGCCTGCGTCGGAGGCGGCATCTTGAATGGTCTCTAAGAACAGCTCCGGCTTCATATGATACGAGCAGCTAGCGGTAACGAGATAGCCGCCTTCATTGACGAGCTTCATCCCTTGCAGATTTATATCTTTATAGCCCCTAACAGCTCCAGGCACCGCGCTCTTCGTCTTCGCGAATGCAGGCGGATCCAAAATAACGACATCCCATGTACGTCCGGCGTTCTCGAGCGGCTTCGACGTATCAACGCCTGCGCTGCTGCGCTGCTTGCGTTCATCGAGTCCCTTCACCTGCGAGCGCAAATAATCGAACGCATCCGCGACAACGAATTCAACCCGATCGGTGAAGCCGTTTCGCTCCGCGTTGCGACGCGCCGTGTCGATCGCATGCTCCGAAATATCAAGGCAAGTGACCTTCTTCGCCCCGTACTTGCACGCATGCAGCGTGAAGCTCCCCGTATGCGCGAAGCATTCGAGCACCGTAGCCCCGTCCCAATAAGGGAACGTCACGACTTTGCCATTCGCGTTAACAGGGACAAGGCGCTCTTCGGCTCCAGGAGCGGGATTCTCGTCCTGCAACGACGGATCAGGCTGCAAGCGAATGCCGCTCCGTCCTCCCCAGCCTTTCATTAGCGGAGCGATAGACGCGCGATTCTCTCGTTGGTCGAAGAAATAACCGGTCTTCTGACCTTCTACGATGTCGACCTCCACCTTCAAGCCGTTCTCCTCGATCTCCACGATGGCTGGACATTCGCCGTACAAGACTCCCGTCCGCTCCTCAAGCCCTTCCAGCAAACGTACGCCGACGTCGCTGCGCTCATAAATGCCTTTGGGCTGAAATACGGCCACGAGCTCATTCACAAGCGCCTCTCGTCTTACATCCATCCCGAGCGTAAGCACTTGGATAACGAGCATGCCGCCAAACCGGTCGACTACGAGTCCCGGAAGGAAATCGGCTTCGCCGTATACAAGCCTGCAATCGGCGTCGTTGACGAAACGCGCTCGATGCTCCTTGCATTGCTCGAAGCGGCTGCGGAAGAATGCGCCGTCCATGGACTCAATCGGCGAATAGGAGACAATCCGGACTGTAATCTGCGATTTCGGATTCCAGTAGCCCGTCGCCAAATACCTTCCTTGATGATTCACGACATCGACGAGATCGCCTGCCGCAGCTAAACCCTCCAATCGGTCGATTTCACTCGCGTATACCCACGGATGACCTTGCTCCAGCCTCTTTTTGCGCGATTTCAGTAGAAAAAGTTTTGCATTGCCCATCGTTCATAACGCCCTCTCTGCTCGTAGCTTGTCATGCTTGTCTTGCTTACAGCATATGTATAGTTGCAACCGTTAACGGCTTGTACACGCCTGCGATAGCATTCTTATATCGGATAAAGGAGATTCGCTATGCTTCAAACGATCCTTATACCCATGCTGCTAGGCTTCTCCGTATTCATGTGCGGCATGAAGCTCATGGAGCTTGCGCTTCACCAGCTTGCCGGCCCTTATCTTACTACGATGCTTCGACGATCTACCGCAACGCCCGTACACGGACTCGCAATCGGAACGGTGACGACCGCTTTTCTCCAAAGCAGCACCGCCGTTACCGTTATTTCGATCGGTCTCGTCAACGCAGGCTTGCTCACTTTTCCAAGAACGCTAGGCATCATACTGGGAACCAATATAGGTACCAGTCTGACAACGGAACTTATCGGACTCAATTTGAACAAGCTGGCCATACCGATCATGATCGTATCCATCGGCATATGGCTGCTCACCGCGCTTATCGGGGAAGTCAGACTATTTCCTTGGCTGCGGCGTTCGACGATGAAGCTTAATCCGATCAGATCTGCATCAGTCGTACTTTGCGGCTTCGGTCTGCTCCTGACAGGCATGTCGATGATGCAGTCGATCGGCCCTGCCGTACAGCAAAGCGATTTGTTCAACTGGTTTATCGGAAAAGCGGACGACAGCCTCTGGTGGGGAATTGCGGCGGGCGCGCTTCTGACAGCGGCCGTTCACAGCAGCGCGGCCGTAATCGGCTTAGTCATGGGCTTCACCGCTATCGGCGCGATGCCGCTCGAGGTTGGAATCTCCGTCGTACTTGGCGCCAATATCGGCACCTGCTTCACGGCCATGCTTGCGTCGATCGGCGGTTCGAAGGCGGGAAAGTACGTGGCACTGTCCCATGTACTGCTGAATGCCGGGGGCGCATTGCTTTTCTTGCCCTTTTTGCCCGAGCTGTCATTCGTTTCCGAGTGGCTGTCAGATTCTCCGTCGGGACAAATCGCGCGCGCCCAAACGGTGTTCAATATACTGAGTTCCCTGCTGGCGCTTCCTTTCTGCTACTTGCCCGCATTGCGAGGCATCGATAAACAGAGTTGAAATAAAACTTCTATCAAAGTCATTCGAGGATGTGCGAGTGAGGAATCCCTTATTCCGTCGGCAAACCAAGCAGCTGGAACGCGCCGGCAACAATCCGATGATTGTTGTCATACCCGGATTGCTTCTGACGTCTCCACGCTTCCTTCGGCTCGAACCAATCAACGCCGCGTATCTCCTCGACCTGCGCCTGCAGCGAGCCGCCGACCGCTTCGACCAAATAATAGTGAACCTCTTTGTCGACCGTCCCGAACTTATCATGCTCGTACTGGTATTTGATTTGATCGATCGGTGCGATAATGACGCCTTCCATTCCCGTCTCTTCTACGATCTCGCGCAGAGCGGTCTGCTCGACCGTCTCGCCCGCCTCCATCTTGCCCTTAGGCAGCGACACTTTTCCGTACCGGTCCTGAATAAGCTGAATTTGAAGCTTTCCTTCCGAAGTTCGACGATAGACGACGCCTCCAGCAGATATTTCCTTCATCTTCGCTCCCCCCTTGCTACGTTTAATAATTAGTATATCCAGCATGAATGGCTTGCCTGCTGCTGCAAGCAATTGCTCATTACGCGATCGAACGCGATTAGCCATAGTTGGATATAAGTGCAGCAAAGGATTCCTTCCTCTTTTCCATTAACAATGAAAAGAAAAGAAAAGGAATCCCTCATAAAGCCGATTATCGCTAGGCCCGAATAGCCTCGGGACGCTCCAGCACGAAGCTGTGGACTTCGGACTTGTCCAGCCGAGCCTGCTCGTCGTCAAGCACTCGCACGAGTGTCGCGCGGCATTCATTAACGCCCGCTTCCGTAATCTTAACGCGGCAAAGCTTGCCGACAAGCGATTCCGGGCCTTCGAACACGACTTGAATATAATTGTCCGTATACCCCATAATCAATCCGGTGCCAGGCGCGCCTTTGTAATCCCGTTCAGGGATAACGTCGAGCACCTCTCCTACGAATAGCTTCGCATATTGAAGTTGCATCCGCTCGGACAGATCAATGAGCTTATGAACGCGCTCGTTCTTTACTTCCTCGTCGACCTGCTCCTCCATCCGCGCGGCAGGCGTTCCTGTACGCTTCGAATACGGGAATACATGCATTTCCGCGAATCCAAGCTCTTCCATGAAGCGGTAGCCGCTCTCGAACATTTCCTCGGTCTCGCCAGGGAAGCCGACAATAACGTCGGTCGTGATCGCAACGCCCGGCATAGCTTCATGCAGACGCTTGATCTTCGCGGCGAATTGTTCCGTCGTATATTTGCGACGCATCCGTTTAAGCACCGAATCTTCGCCCGCTTGCAGCGGAATGTGAAGATGACGGCACATTTTGCTCGAACGGTTAAGCACGTCGATCATCGCGTCGTCGATCTGGCTAGCCTCGATCGAGCTGATCCGAATGCGCTCCAGCCCTTCAACCTTGTCCAAGTCCCACAGCAAGCTAGTGAGATTATAGTTCTCCATATCGTCGCCGTAACCGCCGGTGTGAATGCCCGTCAGAACGATTTCCTTATAGCCGGAGGCGACTAGCTGCTTTGCTTGCTCAATGACGCTATGCGCATCGCGGCTGCGCGACAAGCCGCGCGACCAAGGAATGATGCAGAACGTGCAGAAGTTGTTGCAGCCTTCTTGGATCTTTAAGAACGCGCGCGTGCGGTCGGAGAAGTCCGGCACGTCAAGCTCTTCGAAGTCACGCGTCTTCATTATATTGCGAACGGCGTTAACCGGTTTTCGGTCGCCTTGAATCTGACCGACGAACGACATGATTTTTTCGCGGTCCTGCGTGCCGATCACAAGATCGACACCCTCAATCGCCATAATCTCCGCAGGCGACGTTTGCGCGTAGCAGCCCGTTACGGCAATAACCGCATCAGGGTTGCGGCGTACGGCACGGCGAATAATTTGGCGGCTCTTCTTGTCGCCCGTGTTCGTAACCGTGCAAGTATTAATGAGATAGACATCAGCCGTCGATTCGAAATCGACCTGCTCATAGCCTTCGTTTTTGAATAACTGCCAAATCGCTTCCGTATCGTAGAAGTTAACTTTGCAGCCTAAGGTGTAAAATGCGACCGTTGGCATAGTGGTCACGCTCCTCCCATTTCTCCGGATTCATATAGTAAGCAGGTTAATCCGACGATTCCCGCTGTTTCCGTTCTAAGTATTCGTTTCCCGAGTCCCACCAGCACGGCTCCCGCAGACTCTGCCTCGGCAGCCTCGCGTTCGGTGAAGCCCCCCTCAGGACCGACAATAAGCAGTAGGTTAGCTGAGGATGCTTGTTCCATGGATCGTTCACTGCGCCGCTTCCACTCTTGAACCGCAGTCCGGATGCCTTTCCCGTGCGCTGCGTCGCCTTCGCGCTCATAGCAGAACAGGGCAAGGTCATAACGCTCAATGCCTTGCATCAGCTCGCGCCAGCTGCGCACTTGCTCGATATCCGGTACGCGATTGCGATGCGATTGTTCCGCCGCTTCCTTCGCAATCTTGCTCCAACGTTCGAGACGCTTCGCTTCCTTCTTGGCGTCATATTGCACAATCATCCGTTCGGACTGGAATGGCGCGAACGCATAAGCGCCGATCTCCGTTCCCTTCTGAATGACAAGCTCCATTTTATCGCCTTTCGGCAAGCTTTGTGCTATCGTAACCGACCACAGCGGTTCGCTGTCCGTTGACAGCAACTCGATAATGTCAGCCTCGACGAGCGCAGAGGAAGCTTCGGTCACTTCCGCGATCGCCGTACGAGCCTCGCCATCGCTTACGATAAACTTATCGCCCGCCTTCATGCGCATAACCCGCGCAGCATGATGCGCATCTTCGCCGGTCAATTGCACCTTCGTCTCCGTAAATTGATCTGCCGCTATAAAGTATCGTTGCATCGTATGTTTCTAACCATCCTTCATAATAGCATGTTTCACATCTCGAAATCCATGATAAACCGTTGCCAGCAAGGCTTCTCCACCCGTAAGCTCTATTAGTTAAAAGAAGAGCATGAAAAACTGGATTAAGTTTCTCGTTATCACATCGGTTAATCCTAGTATAGGGTCAAGCGTCACTCTTCGCAGTGGCGGAATGAAAACGATGAGCAGGAAAACAAACATCCCCCATTGCACGTTCTGCTCCATTTTGAAACGGATGCGCAGCGGCATTAAATCGGTTAGAATTCTATATCCGTCCAATGGCGGCAACGGGATTAAGTTAAATACGAATAACAAAATATTGATTGAGATCAAGTAGTTGAAGAACCGCTCTAATGCCATCTCAACGCCTCTCGAGCCTGCGTACATTAATCCGGTCTCATGCAGCACGAGCAACAATAAAACACCGAGCGCGCCAATGATCAAGTTGCTAAGCGGCCCGACGGCCGAAACGACGATGCCCATCAATCTCGGATGCTTGAACCGGCTTGCCCTTACCGGCACGGGCTTCGCCCAACCGAAACCAGCGATCAGCAATAAAATCGTGCCGATCACATCCAAGTGAACGCGCGGGTTAAGCGTAACCCTGCCTGCCAAATACGCCGTGTCGTCGCCGAACTTATAGGCGCTGTATGCATGAGCGAACTCATGCACCGTGAACGCTATGATAAGGACGAGCGCGATGAAAGGCAAGTCCTCCAGCGGATACCACAAAAAGTTTTCCAGATCTATTCACTCCCTTGCGGTTTTCTCGCAACGAATGCAATCCAGTCCTCATCGCGTCTTTTTTCAACGATCTCGAAACCGGAACGAATCAAGCCGTCCTGTACGTCGGTTTCCTTGTTTTTCCAGATGCCCGACGCAATATACGTACCGCCTGGTTTAAGCGCCTCGTAAACATCGTCGATGAACAACAAAATAATTTCCGCCAATATGTTAGCGACGACAAGATCGACCGGTACAGTAACGCGCAGCGCCTGCTTGTCGTCGGCGGTCTTCGAATGGTCTTCGCGCAGGACGCCCAGAAGATCGCTCAGACGTACTTCCACCTGTTCCGACAGGTCGTTCAGCCGCACATTCTCCGTAGCGCTCGATACGGCAATCGGATCAAGGTCCAAAGCTAGCACGCTCTTCACCCCGAGACGACATGCCCCGATCGCGAGAATGCCCGAGCCTGTGCCGACATCGATCATCTCTTCGCCGCCGCGCACGACTGACTCCAGCGTCTGCAAACATAAAGCGGTAGTCGGGTGTGTTCCCGTTCCGAAAGCCATGCCAGGGTCAAGCTCGATAATCCGCTCGTCTGGACCGGCTTCATAGTCTTCCCATGTAGGCTTGATCGTAAGTTTATCCGATACGCGCAGCGGCTTAAAGTATTGCTTCCAAGCCGTCGCCCAATCCTCATCGTCCACTTCGGCGGTAGAATATTCGACTTGACCTGGATCTATATCAAACTCTCTAAGCTGCTCGACGCGCGGCTTAATCGCTTCAATCAGCTCGTCAATTTCCGTTCCTTCTGCAAAATAACCTTTAATAACGGCCATGCCTTCAGGGATATCGTTAAGCGGCAGCTCATACCATTGTCCTAGCGACGTGTCGCGCGGCTTGTTCAGCGTTCCCGATTCTTCAATGGATACGCCTCCTGCGCCCATTTCATGCAAAAAATTCGTGATCATTTCCGTCGCTTCTTCTGTTGTTGCGATCGTTAGTTCATGCCATTTCATAGGTAACCGTCCTCCAATGCAATAAAAAACCTAACATCTATTGTACACCACGGAGGGGCTTTTGCACAAAAGAGTTATTCCGCCGCATTGAAAAGAGCCTCCGTCGCAAGAACGGAGGCTCTACTGTAATTAATTCTATATGATCGACGTATCTACTTGTCCGCCGATCTGCTCGATGAGATGCCGCGCTTTGTCCGCAATTTCTTCATTGACGGTAGCGGTCAGCAAGCCTTGCTCGTACAAGCCGCCAACATCGACTACGCGAAGCGCCTGCAGCTTGTGCAGCGCTTCGTGTGCGGCACTCACGCCACTGAAGGTCGCCTTGATCTCGACCTGGTTCATGTTACTGCTCCTGAGCGCGTCTGTCCGCTTCGGCCGCACGCTGAGCCGCTTGGCGATCAGCCTCGTCCGCTAGTTCTTCGGAAAACTCGACGTCCTCGACTTTGCCATCCGGCTGTGTTGCAAAGTTAATTTTCTCAAGCTGGTTCTGTTCTTCCATCTGAATCGTCTCCTTCGCTTCGTGTACGAATATAACTGCACTACCTGAATAGAGTTCTCACAAATGAAGCATTCTATGCGCCTGGTCAGCCGATATGCCGACTCTTTCGTTATGGACATCAATGAAATTAACCATAACATAATCGGTATTCGAGTTGCGTTGCGGACTCCAGTAGGCATTATACTTAAAAAATTGACGTCTGAGGCACATCATTTGGTAATTAAGGTCTACTGTGTCCGCTGCTTCAAACGTTATTCCGTTAAGAGCCCATTAAGGTCAGTTGTGTCCGCAATAGCGTTTATCGTTTTAGGCTAGGAGAAAACGGCTGATGCCGATCTTTCAAGTTGGTGTTGGCGTGATGCATCATATCACGGCGAAAAAAAAAGACGTTCCGGGTTATTCACCGCGGAACGCCTTCTTCATGCGCTCGAAAATCGATTCATGATGTTCTTGATCGTTGCCCGCATCCGATGCCGGTCCGCCGAGTTGGCGAAGCAGATCCTTCTGCTCGTCGGTTAAACTCGTCGGAGTGACGACGGTTACCTTTACATGCTGATCGCCTTGACCATAGCCGCGAAGCTTAGGAACGCCTTTGCCTTTCAAGCGGAAGTACGTACCGGTCTGCGTACCGGCTGGCACCTTCAACTTAATCTTCTCCGTAAGCGTCGGGATTTCGATTTCGTCGCCAAGCGCCGCTTGAGCGAACGTAAGCGGAACCTCGCAATAGATGTCGTCGCCTTCGCGTTCGAAAAACTCATGCGCCTTGACACGGATAACGATGTACAAATCGCCGGCAGGACCGCCGCGCAAGCCGCCTTCGCCTTCGCCGGAAAGTCTGATTTGCGCGCCTTCGTCTACGCCCGCAGGGATGCGAACGTTGATTTTGCGTTGGCGTTTTACTTTGCCGGCGCCATGGCAAGTGCCGCATTTTTCTTTGATAACGCGTCCAGTACCGCTGCAATTCGTACATGCGCGACGGTTGACCATACGACCGAACGGCGTATTCTGAACAACCTCTTGTTGACCGCTGCCTTTACATATTGTACACGTTTCCGGCTTCGTGCCTGCCTTCGCGCCCGATCCATGACATGTATCGCAGGATTCGGTTCGAGGAATCGTGATTTCCGTTTCCTTGCCGAATACCGCTTCCTTGAACTCGACGGTCATCGTATATTGCAAGTCATTGCCGCGCTGCGGTGCGTTCGGGTCGCGTCTGCCGCCACCGCCGCCGCCAAAGAACATATCGAAAATATCGCCAAAGCCGCCGAAATCGCCGTTTCCGCCGCCACCCATGCCTTGATTCGGATCAACATGACCATAACGGTCGTAAGTAGAACGTTTGCCATCGTCGCTTAAGACGTCATAAGCTTCCTTGACTTCCTTGAATTTCGTCTCCGCGTCCGCTTCCTTGTTGACATCGGGATGATATTTGCGGGCAAGCTGTCGGTATGATTTTTTAATATCGTCTGCGGAGGCATCCTTGCCAACGCCTAATACCTCATAATAATCGCGTTTATCTGCCATCTGTTCTCACCTCCGCTATATGCTATGATTTCTACTGCAAAATGGCCCATTGGTATGAGCATTCGCACGAAAGGAGGTCAAAGACAGGCTACGCCCGCCCTTGACCTCACGCCCATGCTAACGCTTATTACTTCTGGTCGTCTACAACTTCGTAATCGGCATCAACGACGTTATCTTTGCCTTTCGAAGCTCCAGCTCCAGCTTCCGGCTCTCCGCCTTCAGCGCCTTGCGCAGCTTGTGCTTGCTCATAGAGCTTCACGGAAAGCTGTTGAACGATTTCAGTAAGCTCGGCAGCCGCGGCATTGATTTGCTCGATATCGTCTGTTGCAAGCGCAGCCGTCACTTTTTCTTTCGCGACATTCGCTTTTTCGATTTCGGACGCATCCACTTTATCGCCAAGATCTTTGATTGTTTTATCGACGGAGTAAACAAGCTGGTCGGCGCTGTTCTTCGCTTCTACTAGCTCGCGGCGCTTGCGGTCTTCCTCAGCGTTCAGCTCCGCGTCCTTCATCATTTGCTCGATCTCGGCATCGCTTAAGCCGCTCGACGATGTGATCGTAATTTTTTGGCTCTTGCCTGTTCCTTTGTCCATCGCGGATACGTTAACGATACCGTTCGCGTCGATATCGAAAGTAACTTCGATTTGCGGTACGCCGCGCGGAGCAAGAGGAATATCGTTCAGCGTGAATCGGCCAAGCGTCTTGTTGCCGTTCGCCATGGAACGCTCGCCCTGCAATACGTGAATTTCTACGCCCGGCTGATTGTCGGCATAGGTCGAGAAAATTTGCGATTTGCTTGTCGGGATCGTCGTGTTGCGGTCGATCATCTTCGTGAACACGCCGCCAGCCGTCTCGATACCAAGCGAAAGCGGAGTAACGTCTAGCAATACAACGTCCTTCACGTCGCCCGTCAATACGCCTGCTTGAACGGCAGCGCCGAGGGCTACGACCTCATCCGGGTTAACGCCTTTGTGAGGATCTTTGCCGATCAGCTTTTTAACTGCATCTTGAACGGCAGGAATACGCGTCGAGCCGCCTACAAGAACGACTTTGTCGATGTCGTTAGGGGACATCCCGGCATCGCTAAGCGCTTGACGAGTCGGTCCAAGCGTACGCTCTACGAGCGCTGCGGACAGCTCATCGAATTTCGCGCGAGTCAGGCTCATCTCCAAATGCTGCGGAACGCCGTCAACCATCGTGATGAACGGAAGCGAGATCGAAGATGTCAGAACGCCGGACAATTCTTTTTTCGCTTTCTCGGCAGCGTCTTTCAGACGTTGAACGGCCGCTTTGTCTTTGGAAAGGTCGATGCCTTGTTCTTTCTTGAATTCGGCAACGAGGTGATCGATGATGACTTGGTCGAAGTCGTCACCGCCGAGCTTGTTATCGCCGCTTGTCGCTTTAACTTCGAAGAAGCCGTCGCCCAGCTCAAGAATCGATACGTCGAACGTACCCCCGCCAAGGTCGTATACAAGGATCGTTTGATCTTCTGTTTTCTCAAGGCCGTATGCAAGCGCGGCTGCCGTCGGCTCGTTGACGATACGAAGCACTTCAAGACCTGCAATCTTGCCTGCGTCTTTTGTCGCTTGACGTTGGCTGTCATTGAAGTATGCTGGAACCGTAATTACGGCTTGCGTTACCGTTTGGCCAAGGTACGCCTCCGCATCGGACTTCAGTTTTTGCAAAATAATAGCGGAAATTTCTTGCGGCGTGTAGTCTTTGCCGTCCACTTGCTCCTTATGGTTCGTGCCGATATGGCGTTTGATCGAGCTGATCGTACGATCCGGGTTCGTGATCGCTTGGCGTTTTGCCGTTTCGCCGACAATACGCTCTCCGTCTTTCTTGAAGCCGACAACGGACGGCGTAGTACGGTTGCCTTCCGGGTTCGGAATAACGACGGCTTCGCCGCCTTCCATAACTGCTACGCAAGAGTTCGTCGTACCAAGGTCGATACCGATTACTTTACTCATCGTTTATATTTCCTCCTAAAAAGTTTTGTGGAACGCAGTGGAACAAAACTTACTTCGTAAGCATTCGCTTAAAGTTTTGTGGAACGCAGTGGAACAAAACTTACTTCGTAAGCATTCGCTCATTAAATCATCTTTGATTATGGATTAGCCGCTTACTTTGACCATCGCCGGACGCAATACTTTATCTTTCAGCACGTAGCCCTTCTGCACTTCCTCGACAATAATGCCTTCTTCATGCTCATCGGACTCTACCTGCATGATAGCCTGATGGAATTCCGGATTAAAAGGCTCGCCGACGACGTTCATCGCCTTCAGCCCTTCATTCGTAAGTGTCTGCTCCAATTGGCGGAAGATCATCTCCACGCCTTTGGCAAGCGATTCAAAATCACCGTTCGCGGAAGCTGCCGCCATGGCGCGGTCGAAGTTGTCGACCACCGGTAGCAGCTGCGTAATCAGTTTCATGGAAGCGTATTGAGCGAGCTCTTCCTTCTCCTTCATCGTACGGCGGCGGAAATTGTCGAAGTCTGCTTGCGCGCGTAAGTATCGTTGTTGTGCTTCTTCGGCTTGCTTCTCGAGCTCAGCATAACGGGAATCCGTTGCCGTATCCTGTGCTATGATCTCCTCGGCAGCTTGCCGCTGCTCTTCGGATACTTGCTCTTCTACTGCTTCCGCTGTTTCGTTATGTTGTTCGTTAGTCACCTTGTCACCTCCTTAAAGAATCAAATCGTATGCATGGTCTTACTTATACCAGCGGCTCATTAAGAGTGCCATATCCTTGGATATTAGATCGAGCAGGCTGATCACTTTGCCGTATTCCATCCGTTTCGGACCCAATATGCCGATCGTGCCAAGCGATTGTCCGTCCACGGCATAGGTGGCCGTAATCAAGCTGCAATCGCTGATTGCCTTGTGGTCATTTTCTGTTCCGATACGTACTTGTATACCTGATGGAAGCGCGGAAAACATTTTCATTATTGCAGGCGTCTCGTCGAGCAAATCCAAGATCGTCTTTACTTTGTCTACATCCTTGAACTCCGGCTGCGTCAGCATGTTCGTTGTACCGCTTAAGAAAATGCGGTGCTCATCGTCGCTTTGCAGCGCGTGGTCAAGCACTTGAAGCACTTGCTCGAAATGATCGACATGCCGCTCCAGCTCTTGGCCGACCTCCGAGTAAAGCTTCGACTTCAAACGGATCAGCGGAACGCCAGCCAGCTTCTCGTTCAAAATGTTGACGACCTTCTGCATATCGTCCATCTTAAGTCCTTCCGGCAACGCGATGGTCCGATTCTCGACATGACCGGTATTCGTCACGATAATCGCAACGGCCGACGTATCGTTAAGCGGAACCAAACCGAAATGCTTCAAGGAATTGGAGAACAGCTCCGGCCCGAGCAAGATCGACGTATAGTTCGTTAGATTGGACAGGATGCCGGCAGCGTGCTGGATCACTTCTTCCATCTGGCTCATCTTATCCGTAACGAACGATCGAACCATGCCAAGGTCATGCTCATTAACCTCGCTGAGCTTCACCAAATGGTCGACGTAATAACGGTATCCCTTTGTAGAAGGCACGCGTCCGGCGGACGTATGCGGCTGTTCCAGGAAGCCGAGCTCCTCCAGATCGGCCATTTCATTGCGAATGGTGGCCGGACTGAAAGCGACGTCGCCTCGCTTCGAAATGCTGCGTGAACCGACCGGTTCGGCCGAGCGAATATAATCATCCACTATTGCGTGCAATATCATCCGTTGTCGATCCGTCAGCATTCGAATTCCCCCTACTTTATTGTTCATTACCGTTATCGTTAGCACTCAATCGATTCGAGTGCTAATCAATAATACAAAAATACCAAACCAGCTTGACGATTGTCAAGTCGGTCCGGTATTTTTGTTCGCATTGACGCTGCAACCGGATCGTTAGACCGTTCTTAGTACGGCGATTTCATCGCAGGCATGCTGCTTCGGGCAATTGACGCAGTCTTTCCATACTTTCTCCGGAAAAATCTCCTTCTCGACGATCGAGAAGCCGTTTCGCTTGAAGAAATTATCCGCATACGTGAGCGCCATTACTTTATGAACGTTCAGCGCCTTGGCCTGTTCAACCAAGCTCTCGACGAGTTTGTTGCCGATGCCAAGTCCTCTGTACCCTTCGGTCATGCCGAGCGAGCGAATTTCCACCAGATCGTCTCCAAGCCGGCTTAACGATCCGCAGCCGACGACGACCCCGTCGACTTCGGCAACGACGAACGTATCAATTATATGTTGCAGAGCTTCTCGTGTACGAGGCAGCATAATGCCTTTCTCGGCATAACCTTTAATTAATTGAAACAACGTCTCGATATCATCGGAAGTCGCTTTTCTGCATAATACCTCTAATGCCTGCATCGCTGCCTTCGCCTCCGCTCGTTACTGATGAAAAAATCAATATGAATAAATATACAACACAATGTATTTTTACACAATAGAGAAAAAGATGCTGCTTTCTCAGCCCTCCAGGAACGCGCCAAACACTTCGTTGCCGAGCAAAACGCCCTGCGAAGTAAGTTTATAAACCGTATCGTCCGCAAGCTCCAGCCTCTCAAGCAGGCCGTCGCTTACCAGCTTCTCCGTCGTAGAACCAAATTTCCGTTCCAACGATTGACCGCCGAACTGTTTCGCGAAATTCGACGACCGAACGCCCTCCAGCAGACGCAAGCCTACCATCATGAAGTCCTCCATCGCCTCTTGTTCGCTAACCTCGAACGAATCGAGGCGCGGCAGCTTATCCGCTGCCGCCTCGATATAAGGCGTAATGCCTTTCAAGTTCACATGACGCTTGCGATTGGCATAGCCATGCGCGCCGGCGCCTAAACCGTAGTAAGGCTCGTTGCGCCAGTACGTGGAGTTGTGACGGCTTTCGTAACCCGGCTTCGCGAAGTTGCTGATTTCGTAATGCGCGTAGCCGCCGGCTTTCAGCATCTCCATTAAGCGGATGAACATGTTGAACTCCTCATCCTCGGTCGGCAGAGGCAGCTCATTCCGTTCGTACAGCTTGTGGAACAGCGTATTCTCCTCGACTTTCAAGCTATAGATCGAATAGTGCGGCAAGTCTAACGCCAGAGCGCTCTCCACGCTGCCGGCCAGATGCTCGAGCGTCTGGCCCGGCAATCCGAACATTAGATCGATCGACATGTTCGTAAAACCGACCTTGCGCGCATTTTCCAAGCTGCGATACACGTCGTCTACATTATGAATGCGGCCAATCCGCTCCAGTAGTCCGTTGTCGAACGACTGGACGCCGAAGCTGATTCGATTGACTCCTCCTTCGCGCATCGCTTGCAGCTTCTCGATATCCGTCGTGCCGGGATTCGCTTCCATCGTGAATTCAACATTCGGAGAAAGCGGGAAATGCGCCTTGACCGAATCGAGAAACACTTTCATCTGCGGCGGCGTCAGCACCGTCGGCGTACCCCCGCCTACGAAGACGGTATCGATCTGCTCCGGCGGCAACAGCTCGGCCGTCCTCTGCATCTCTTGCTCAAGCGCGGTCAAATACTGATCAACGGGCTGGCCTTTCAATACGTAGGATGTGAAGTCGCAATAATGGCATTTGTTCGTGCAAAAAGGAATGTGAATATATAACGCCCGAGGCGGTTGTATGACACTCATCGTTAGTCCTCCTTCCGTCCTTTCAAATAAAAAGAAGGAGAGCCGCGCTCTCCCTCGCTTCGCTACTTTGAATGATCTTAATCCTCGTCGATCTTAAGTACGGCCATGAACGCTTCCTGCGGCACCTCGACGCTGCCGACCTGCTTCATCCGCTTCTTGCCTTCCTTCTGCTTCTCGAGCAACTTCCGCTTACGGCTGATATCGCCGCCGTAACACTTGGCAAGAACGTTCTTCCGCATCGCTTTAACCGTCTCTCGGGCAATAACCTTCGTTCCGATCGATGCTTGAATCGGCACCTCGAACATTTGGCGAGGGATAAGCTCCTTCATCTTCTCGCAAATGAGCCGTCCGCGGTGGTAAGCGCGGTCGCGATGCACGATGACGGACAAGGCGTCAACCTGCTCGCCGTTCAACATAATGTCCATCTTCACGAGATTGGACCGGCGATAACCGGACACTTCGTAATCGAAAGACGCATAACCTTTCGTATTCGACTTCAATTGATCGAAGAAATCATAGACGATCTCGGATAACGGAATCTGGTACGTAATCGTAACGCGGTTCGTATCAAGATATTCCATATTGACGAATTCGCCACGTTTATTTTGACAAAGCTCCATTATAGCCCCGACATAATCGTTGGGAACGATAATGCCCGCTTTAACGAACGGCTCCTCAACAAAATCAAGCTTGCCGGCTTCCGGATAGTTCGATGGGTTGTCGATATCCATCGACTCGCCATTGGTCAACGTTACTTTGTAAATAACGCTTGGCGCCGTCGTTATGAGCGGAATATTGAACTCGCGTTCGATACGCTCCTGAATGATCTCCATATGCAACAAACCAAGGAAGCCGCAACGGAAGCCGAAGCCTAGCGCTGTCGACGATTCCGGCTCGTATCTGAGCGATGCGTCGTTCAGCTCGAGCTTCTCGAGCGCCTCGCGCAAATCGTTGTAATCTTGCGTCTCGATCGGATACAAACCGCAGAATACCATCGGATTAATGCGACGGTAGCCCGGCAGCGGTTCTGGTGCCGGACGCTTCGCTTCCGTTACCGTATCGCCGACACGAGTATCCTTCACGTTCTTGATGCCGGCTACGACGAAGCCTACATCTCCGACGGCAAGCTCGTCGACAATCGACATGCGCGGTTTGAATGCCCCGACCTCAATGACTTCGAATTCGGCTCCCGTCGCCATGAAGCGAATTTTTTTGCCGGCTTTGATGCTGCCGTCCATGACGCGCACATATACGATTACGCCTTTGTAGGGATCGTAATGGGAATCGAAGATCAGCGCCTTAAGCGGCTGATCCGGGTCGCCAGTCGGCGCCGGAACCTTTGAAACGACCTGCTCCAATATTTCCTTAATGCCGATGCCCGCTTTCGCGGATGCCAGAACGGCTTCGCTCGCGTCAAGGCCGATGACATCCTCGATTTCCTGCTTCACGCGCTCTGGCTCGGCGCTAGGCAGATCGATCTTGTTGATGACAGGCAAGATTTCCAGGCTATTATCCAGCGCCAAGTATACATTGGCAAGCGTCTGCGCCTCAATGCCTTGCGCCGCATCTACGACTAGAAGCGCGCCCTCGCAGGCCGCCATGCTTCGAGAAACCTCGTACGTAAAGTCGACGTGTCCCGGCGTATCGATCAGGTTCAGAATGTAATCCTCGCCGTCGTCGGCGCGGTACGTCAATCTGACCGCCTGCAGCTTGATCGTAATGCCTCGCTCCCGTTCCAGGTCCATTTGGTCAAGCACCTGCGATTGCATTTCGCGGGAGGAAAGAGCACCGGTATATTCTAAAATCCGGTCAGCCAAAGTTGATTTGCCGTGGTCTATATGCGCAATAATGGAAAAATTTCTTATTTTCTTTTGCCGGTCACGAACGTCTGTCATGCCTAACCCCCACAATATCCATTAATTCTAATCATTCTTTCTAGTATATCAGCTTTTGGTGTATGTGGGCAATGTTCATTCTCACTTCGTCAATCCGTCGAAAATAGAGACGACGAATCGGATCCCGCCGCTCGATACGGATTGCAGCATCCCCGAGGCCGATTCGGCCAGTTTATCGACGGCGGGCGCATCCTCTTGAACCGGTATACCCGGCAGCCGCTCGTCCTCATCGATAACCGGCGATTTACCGGCTTTTGATTCTCCTACGCCTGCCTTAGTCAACAACCGCTTCGTTTCCTCAAGTTCCCGCTCCAGTTCCTCGATCTTCCGGGCATAAACCGAGTTTTCGTCATTTTGCTGCGAATTTTCCTCGGCGACCGCATTTTCCTCGTATAAGCTTCCGGACTCCGTTTCCTCGAAAGTACCGTTGATGCGCTCAAGTCCTGCCGAAGACATCTCGATTCCGTATAAGACGATAAACACAATCGCGCCTCCCAGTATTGTCCACTTAAGCGCATTCCTCTTCATGGCTCATTCTTCCCTTCGATTCTAATAGCTTAGCTTTCTTTACCGCTCTTATTTGGGACTGCGACCTTCGCATCCTCCCAGTAGATTTCGCCAATAACTTCCGCGAGCGCGTCAGCCGTCCGATACGATTCCTCAAGCGTATTGTCTACGCCGCCGATCTCAACCAGAACGCTGTCCGAGGCGAGCGATTGATTATATTCCCCGTTGCCCGTCGCTGCCGTCTTGCCCCAGATGCCACGCGAGATTCCGGGGTACTTTTTCTCCAGCGATTCATGTATTTTGGTAGCGAATGCTTCGTTTTCTTTCCAGTTCGGATTTTTGTGGCCGATTACAAAATACACTTGTGCATAGCTTTGTCCGTCAATATCGATCGTCGTATATTTACGCTTCTGGGAATCCCGATGCAGATCGAAAAAGAACTTCAGCTTCTTGCTGCTCGCCATTGCTTCCTTCACGGTCTTCATTGAGTATTTATAGGACAGCTCCCAACGGTAGCCCTTGATTGCAGTCGGATAGTCGGTCTTGCTATGTAGAGCGCCGACGCCTTCTTCCTCCAGCTTTTCGGCGAGCCTCTTGCCGACTAGCGTAATATTCGTTTCCGTGGAATTCGGATCTTTCATCTTCTCCGTCAGCTCGGGAAACCACGATTCTCGGTTGTGCGAATGATAGATGAACACAACCTTATCGTCTCCTGTCGTCGGCTCTGACGGCTTGTTGCCCCCGTCCTGCGCGGGAGGCTCGGTAGCCTGCGTCGGCGGGTCAGTGCCGGGATCAGCCGAGCTTTCTCCGCCTGGAGTACCCCCAGAACCCGTTCCCGTCTCCGGCTCGGAAATGATCGGCGTATTATCTTCCGGACCGACCTCGACATCGGTTCCGATCCCTTGCCGGATTAAGATAGCGTCGTTGGCGTTCATGCCCGGCAATTCGCCTGCAAGAAGGCTCTTCGGATCATTCGGGTTTATATCCGTTAATGCGCGTATAAGAAATTTGCTGACTTGTTTGCTGGAAAGCGAGCCTGATTCGCTGCTGCTCCGGAATGCGGGCATCTCCATTTCTAGCATGTCCCCAAAAAAGCCGCTAGATACGGTGGCTGCAAACCCTTTCATCGAATTGACAGGGTCGGCCGTTGACTGCTGATGGGCCATACCCGCCAACCCTATCAAAATAAAAAACAAAGTCGAGCTAAATGAAAGAAGCGCGAAAGTACGCCCCGTTACCAGCAACTGCCTAACCCTCCGGCTTTCTCTTCCGAAATCCAGCAGCATGATCGATCGTTTCATTGTTTCCATACCTCCCGCCTAAGTTTCCGCAAGCTACTATTAATCTATGAGCGCTGCAAAGTTCATAGAACCAATAGAACATACGAATTCACAATCTCATAGAGTTGGATTGGGAGAGTACGGTAGCATGCAAAAAAAAAGCGACGCCCCAACATTTAAGCTGGAACGTCGCTTGTACGGTTTAATGCGTGTAAGCCGCCACATTATCCGTATCCACCGCGTCATGAAGCGAAGCGTTAAGACCGCTGGCGATAATGTTGGCAATATCCTCGATAAACTGGTCGATTTCCTTCGGCGTTACGAGCAGATCATGACCTAGCGGACTCAGAACTTCGCGAACGAGCTGCAGACGTTCCTGTTCGGCCATCTGGTTCATTAAACCAAAAATATGATTGGTATCGCCCTTCTGCGTCTCGATATGGGTTCTCATCATCTCGATCGTATTGTTGACGATGGTCGAGGCGTATACAACGGTCGGTACGCCGATGGCAATAACCGGCACGCCCAATATTTCCTTTGTCAGCCCTTTGCGCTTATTGCCTATGCCTGAGCCGGGATGTATGCCGGTGTCCGCTATCTGAATCGTCGTATTTACGCGTTCGATCGCTTTGGACGCTAGCGCGTCAATCGCAATAATGAGATCCGGCTTCGATCGCTCCACGATCCCTTGCACGATCTCGCTCGATTCGATACCCGTAATCCCGAGCACGCCTGGCGCTATCGCGCTGACGGGACGATAGCCTGGCGCGACTTGATCGGGCATGAGCTCGAAATAATGGCGAGTAACCATCACGTTCTCCACGACGAGCGGGCCGAGCGCATCTGGCGTGACGTTCCAGTTGCCCAGACCGACGATCAGTATTTTGGCCATTTTGTTAATACCAAGCCGCTCGAGAAATTTCTCGAAATGTTTGGCGAAAGCCGTTGCGACGCGGTCCTGCAGCTCTGTGTCCTGATTGCGCAGCTCAGGCACCTCGATCGTTACGTATTGGCCCTGTATCTTGCCAATCGCCTGCGAGCCCTGCTCGTTTTGCACATGCAGCTGCGTGATCGTGATTCCGTTATCCTCCGTCACCTCCGAGACTATGCCCGGGATCGGCCCGCCGCCAGGCGTCTCCGCCATTTCTTTCGCTTCCAAAGCCAAGTCGGTCCGAATATTGAATTGCTGCAAGTCAAGCTCACTCATTATGCTATTGCTCCCTTCATGCGTACATATGTCCTTTCGTTATTGTTTGCAAGGCGGTCGATTTCATACTTTTGATTTCAATGACGGCATCTTGTATCCAGCCAGACTGCCCATTGGTTACTATTGCTTTTTGATAACCTGCATGGTAATATATTTTAAGTTGTGTTGTCTAGATTTTTACCGTTGTAAACAGTTTAGGAGGTGAATTCCATGCCAAACATTAAATCCGCAATTAAACGCGTCAAAACAAGCGAAAAACGCCGTGCTTTGAACGCATCCCAAAAATCCGCACTTCGTTCGGCCGTTAAATCTGCTGACCAAGCTATTGCTGGCACTGACGTTAACGCAGCTAAAGCTGCTTTGATCACTGCTACCAAAAAATTGGACAAAGCAGCTACGAAAGGCCTGATTCATAAAAATGCGGCTTCCCGCAAAAAATCGCGCCTTGCTAAAAAGCTCAATGCCTTGTCGGCACAAGCTTAATAACAGCAACCCAAACGGCTTCATCGTTCGCCTCGCGAATGGTGAAGCGTTTTTTTGCGTTTCATTCGCATTGAAAAAAAAGAGCAGCAGCGATGCCGCTATAACGCGGTTACGCTCTCTGCTCCAGTCCTAATGATAATAAGTACAGCTCTAGCCCTAACGTCTTGTCGATCGCACCGGTCTTCATCTTATAGTCGAGATCCGCAAGCGACGCCAGCAGCTGGCCAAGTCTTGCCGTTTGGAACTTGCGGCTCTTCTCCGCCGACAGCTTCACCGCATAAGGATGCAAACCGAGCTGACCGGCCATCTGCTGCGGCGAATATTGATGCTGCTCCAGCTCCTTGATCTGCAGCATGATCCGAAGCTGCCTTGCGATGAGCGCCGCTATCTTGATCGGTTCTTCGCGTCTGACAAGCAGCTCGCGATACATGCGCAGCGCACGGTCGATTCGCAACTCCGCGATGGCCTCGATAAGGGCGAAGACGTCCTCCTCTACTGTTGCGGCCGTTAGAATCGAAGCTTCCTCCGCCGTAATGACGCCTCCCGTTCCCGCATGCAGACAAAGCTTGTCTACCTCCTGTGCCAGCTGCTGCATATTGGCGCCCGTGCGCATGAAGAGAAGATCGGCCGCTGCGGACTCCAAGATCCTCTGCTGCTCCGCCGCTCGCTTCATCATCCATTGCTTCAATTGCGCGGCATCAAGCTCAGGAAAGGCTAGAAGCGAGTGACGATCCTTAAGCGTCTTCACGAGCTTGCGGCGTTCATCCAGCTTCTCCGCATGGACGCTTACGACGATTATCGACGTCTCCGAAGGATTCTCTATATATTGCAATAGCTTCTCGGGTTTATGCTCAATCTTGCCGCCCTCTTTGCCGCCAGCGGCAAAGACATTCATGTCGCGCACAAGCACGAGCTTGCGCGGCACGAAGAAAGGCAGCGTCTCCGCTTCCAGAACCGCTTCCTCGATCGACGTCTCCGCCGTATCGAATTTGACAATGCCCAGCTCCCGCTCATCCGGCGTAAACAGCTTGTCCGATAACGTATCGATAAAATGCTGCAAGCGGTAACGGTCCTTGCCGTACAACACATAGATAGGCCTAAACCGGCCGCCCTTGATTTCCTTTAACGCTTCCTTTGGATCCAATGTATAACACCGCCATCCCAATGATGTTCCAATACCGCTGATCTGCTGACTCTAATCTACAAAATAGACGGCAACAAAGGGATGTGCCGTATAAAGGCTACATCCCTTTGTCCAAGATAAGGAGCTTACTGGTGAAGCAAACAGCGCTTATCTTTCACGTGACCCGGCTTCCTGACTGTTTCCGGTAGCGCTGCCCCGTTAACAGTCAGACCGGTCCAGCTTGCCGAACATCTATATAAACAGCCGCAGGCAGGTCCATGGTACCGCCCTACGGTTGGTCATACGTTCGTCATGCTCTCGCCTGCTTGCAATGGTTGCTCGTTACTTATACTATACGCAAAGCCGCGGGAGAGTGTGCGAATACCCGCAAATTAATGCTAAGCCTTCGTATCGATGCCCGCTTTCACGTCAATTACGTATTTCTCGATCGCGCCTTGTTCCAATTGCACTTCGTAATTCAGCACCGTATTGTCGTCCGACCACACTAGCTGAGCTAGCTTACCATTCTTGCGGTCCGTCTCGACGAGCAGCGATTGATCCGCCACATTGTATATTTTCACCTGAAACCCTTCCGCGATTGCCTGCATTTCGCCATTCGGAGAGACAACGGCGATCGTAGCCGGCACATCGCTCATAATGCCTTGATAGCCGGGCGTCGATGGGAGGCTTCCTTCCGATGGAGCTTCAGTGCCTCCGAACCCGCTGCTCGAACCATTATCCGTTGCATCCGTCGTCTCCGTCTCCGGATCGGACGCAGGTTCTTCTGCCTTGCCGACCTCGCCTGCGCCGGTCGCCATGTCCGGATCTACGCGATTACCATCCGAAGAATTTCCGCTCTGGTCCTGCGAACCGATGGTAGGCTGTCCACCTCCATCCGAACCGTTCTTCGATTCGGTGTCAGCACCGGCGTCCGGCGCGGCCTGATGCGCCTTGGGCTCTAAATTGGCCTTCAAGCGTACGTCGGCCTCCTGTTCGACCATCATATCGGTAACCGCTTCATTGGCGCTTAACGACTTCCCGCTATCGGCGCTATCGAAGCTTGGTCCGATGCCTGCGTTATAGCTTATAATAAACAAGCCGGAAACGACCGCCGCTGCTATAAGTCCGCCCATAACGCGCAATGACGGGAAGCGGCGGCTTCGAGCCGCACGACGTACAGGAATGAGTTCCCGCACCGTTTCATTGGCGTCCACGTCTTGTTCAGTCTCGCTTCCGCCTCGTCCGTCAAGTTCCAAACGCCGCAGCTCCGGCAAAATCGCATCGACCAAGCTGTAACTCGGAACAACCTTAGGCAAACTAGTAAGATCGGCGGACAGCATTTGAAGTCTATCATACATTGCTGCGCAGTCCGGACAATGTCTTGTATGATTCATCAAGACGCTGTACTCGCTCTCGTCGAGATCGCCGTCTAGCTGCCTTTGCATCAATTCCATCACCTCTTGACAATTCATCCCCGGACACCACCTTTCTGATATTCATGGAGTAAAGTTTGCAGTTGCTGCCTAGCTCTAAACAAATAAGACTTTACCGTGTTGAGCGGCAAATCGAGTGAATCGGCAATTTCGTTGTAAGAAAAATCTTGCAAGTAACGAAGCACGACGACTGCCCGATGATGCTCGGGTAGCTTGTCGATCGCGGAGCGTATGTCTTGAACCGCATAGGCGGTCATTACCTCGTCCTCCACGTTCTGCTTCTCATGAAAAACCATTTCATGCTCGTCGATCGAAACCGTCGGCTTGTTCCTTCGGAATTTGTCTATGCAAATATTCGTTACTATCCGTTGAATCCATGTTTTGAACTGCGCCTTCTCTTCGTAAGAGCCGATCTTCGTATAGATGCGTATAAGGGCCTCCTGGGCCGCATCCATAGCGTCCTGCTCGTTATTCAATATATAATAGGCTGTCCGATAAACATGGGTTTCAATCTCGCGCAATAGAGTGATTAAAGCATCGCGATCTCCCGACTGAGCGGCTCGTATGAGGTCCGGCTCCACCACGAAGGATCCCCCTCTCTTGCAACCTCTCTGACGAGGCGGTTGCCTTAAAAGTTGCAGATTTTTTTTAAAAATTCCAAGAATTTATACGTTTCACTGTTAGATAGCGAAGAATTCACTGCGAAAAGCTTGCTTTTGCCGCCTGAGGACAACGTCAGACGTTACTCTAGTTTATATACTAAGTTATTTCGGGAAAGTTTCATGACAGACAACTCCACATTAAAGGATACCAAATATTCGATATCCCGTATATAGAAAAGCGATGATCCGTTAGTAATTGTAAACGAAAAATAGCCCTCGGCTCATTGAGCGGGGCGATTGCTTAGACCGATAGCGGCTATGCATTCAGTGATTGGCTTAGCCGCTAGCTTCTAATAAGCAGTCCATGTCGAGATACCGAGAAGGAAACCTCTCCGTCCACGTCCGTTCGCCATAAACGGACGCCCGCGGAATCCAGTCTTGCAAGCACGTCCGGATGCGGATGACCGTAGCTGTTCGTCGCGCCTACCGATGCCACCGCTCCCATCGGTCGCCAATAATCAAGCCACTCCTTGCTTGTCGAATACCTGCTGCCATGATGGGCAACCTTCAACACCGCGGCATGACCGAAAAGCTTAATTGCTTCCGGTGTGTCTTGTAAACGGTCGATTATCGCTTGCTCCGTCACTGTATTAATGTCGCCGGACAGTACGAATAGCTGATCGTAGAGCCGAAGCGCCAGGACGACGCTAATTTCATTTTGCTCCTGCCCGAGAACGATGTCATTCTTAACCGCCCGAGGCGGCCATAATACTTGAACATTCGTATTCGCATCCATATCCATCTTCATTCCCGCATGTACCGCGTACATCGGAATACGCTTGGCAAGCGCCGTTCGGATAAGCTCCTGAGCATCCTCGGCTTGCTTCACGGTCCCGTTCCACCATATGCTCTTGACCGGAATCGATTCCACCACCGCCTGCAGCCCTCGAATATGATCGCTATCGAGATGTGTAATGACGAGCGCGTCAATCTCGCGGACGCCTCGTTTCATTAGGAGAGGCACGAGCAGCTTCCGCCCCACTTCGAAAGGATCGCTTCTTGCGCGCCACTCTTCTCCGGGCTTCGCGAACGTTAACGTACCGCCGCCGTCGATGAGCAGATGTTTGCCTTCCGGCGTCCTTATATGTATGGCATCGCCTTGCCAGACATCAATAACGCTGACTATCGCCTTGTTATCCCAGCGATTCGGCTCGTACGCCCAGAATAGAAGGATGCCGAAGATGGAGAGCAAGATTAGCGGTATTAATGTTTTTTTATACGAAAAACCGTTATGCTGATCGCCTTCCTTCGCCGGTAGATCAAAACGCTGGCGCAATTCGGCCAACGGATCAGGCCATTCGGCTGCATCTTGGATCGGAAGGGGGATCGTTGGTGTGTCAAGCCGAGCCGCAGCCATCGTTGCCTGGACTTGGCCGGAGGCGGCATTGTCGTCGGCGGGATGGCCAGTCACACGTTGATTAAGCCCATGAAACGTAATGCCAAGCGCAACCAGCCACGCAGCAACCCACCATAACGGCGGGCTTGCCCAGATCGTTCGCAGCATGTCCGCGGCGGCAAGCTTCTCGACAAGCGCGAACGTCCAGTCGTTAGCGTAATGCGATACATAGGCGAGCGCTTGTCCGCCACCCTCCCAGAAGGAACCGATTATTAACGCAACGGCGCCAATCGGCATAACGACAAAGCTGATAAGCGGGACGAGAATGAAATTGGCAGGCAGCGATAACAGATGAAGCTGATTAAAGTAATAGATCGTTATCGGGAACGATACAAGCTGGGCAACTAGCGTAACCGCCGCGAGGTCGAGCAGCGGCTTGCCTCTTCGCCATTGCGGCATCGCCTTGCGCACGGGCGCCACGCCGACTATAAGACCGGCCGTGACGATGAAGGAGAGCTGGAAGCTTACATTCTCAAGGAAATACGGATCATAGATAAGCATAGCAAGCGCCGCGGCGGCCAGCAAATGCAACCCGTCCTTAAACTTGCCCATCCGTGCCGCAAGCAGTCCGAGTATCGCCATAATACCGGCACGCATGACAGACGGCGATGCGCCCGAAAGCAGGACGTATAGCGGCACGGCCAGCGTAAGCAACAGCAGCGTCCGCTCGCGCGTCAGTCTCGCGAGCCGCAGCATGGCTCCAAGCGCGTAGAGAAACACCGCGACGTGCAGGCCCGATATGGCCAATATATGTGTCAAGCCAAGACGCGAAAATTGCTGGAACTGCTCCGGGTCGAGGTCCTCGCGAATGCCGAGGACGAGACCCTTCATGTACCCGGACTGATCGGACGGGTACAGGGCGTTCATCCGTGCGCCGAGGCTGTCGCGCACGGCATCGACGCGGCCGAGCATAGCGGCCGCGCTCCAAGCAGGGCCAGCCGCCGCTTTGACGGAGGCGGCGCCCTTAGCCTTGAGCAGCCAGTGGATGCGCTGGCTGCGAAGGTAGCGGCGGTAGTCGAAGCCGCCGCTATTCGTCGCTTCGGCCGGCTGCGCCAGCTCGCCGGCAACGACGACGCGGTCGCCGCGCTTCCAGCCCGCGGCGACAGCTTGCTCCGGCTGCTCCGCCAGCCGCACCTGAACGAGCAGCCGCTCGCGCACCGCTCGCGGCGCCGCATCCCCCTTCACGCGCAGACGTTCCGTCCTGACGCGGAAGCTGACCCGGTCGCCGTCGATCCGGGCGACCGACACGATCACCCCCTCCGCCTCCGCTTCATAAGCGGCTCGCGGCCCTTCCGCCTGTGCGGCGGCCATCAGCTCCGGCAGCGCGGTTACGTTATGGGCATCCGCCCATAAACGCTCCCCTGCCGCAAGCCCCGCCGCCAACAGACAGGCGATCGCCAATCTCGGCGACGCCTTCCCGAACAGCACGCCGGCCGCGGCCATGAGCACGGCCGCCCCGCCCGCATACACCATGCCGCGCGGGCTAAGACCCGCCGCCGCCGCACTGCCGCCTACATAACAGAGCACAAACCAAATAAGCGGCCTTCTGCTCATGCTTATATCCCCCTTCCCGCCTCGGTCGCAGCGAAATAGCACAAAGAACCCCCACCCTCATCAAAAGATGCGAGCGGAGGTTCTTCCTCTGCACTGCGATATGAATTTTAAGTTCAACGATCATGATCGATGCTACAACGTGATTTCCATCTGCGCTTGAGCGGGCGGGTCGAACTGATCCAAGCTGCGAAACACAATCCCCTTCTGCTCCATAAGCGCAGCGACCTTCTCGCTATCTTTAGGATAGCTTCGATGGTATACGATCTCGACGATACCGCTATTGGCAAGCATATTCGCGCAAGTCCAGCACGGCTGGTCGGTAACGTAGACGATAGAGCCTTCCCGATCCGCACGGTCGGTGAACAAGAGCAGATTTTGCTCGGCGTGGATCGTCCGGATGCAGCGCTGCTTCTTCACGACCCGCTCCTTGCCGCCCTCGAGCTTCACCTCGATCTCTTCCGCGATCATGCAGCCGGCTTCCAGGCAATCATGCACTCCCATAGGAGCGCCGTTATACGCAGTTCCAAGCAGCTTCTTGCCCTGCACGAGCACGGCTCCGACATGTCTCCTTGGGCAACGCGAGCGCGTTGACACCATATAGGCAATATCCATGAAATACGTGTCCCAGTCTTTGCGAACAGTTTCCTGCGTTTCCTTCAACATTGTTCAGCTTCTCCCTTTCTCATGCTGCTTCTATCCATCATGCTGTATAGGTTGTCGTTATGGATCTTGCTTAAACGTCCTGTTGGCTAAGCGTCAGCGCCTGACTCAGGTCTGCCAAAATATCGTCGATGCCTTCCGTTCCGATAGACAAGCGGATCATGCCAGGCGCAACGCCTGCCGCATTCTGCTCATCGGCCGACAGTTGCTGGTGGGTCGTGCTCGCCGGATGGATAATAAGCGACTTCGAATCGCCGACGTTAGCCAAATGCGAGAACAGCTTGACCGAGTTGATCACCTTCTTGCCGGCTTCTACGCCGCCTTTGATTCCAAATGTGAGAATGGCGCCTTTGCCCTTCGGCAAATACTTCTGCGCGAGCTCGTAGGACGGATGGCTCGGAAGACCCGGGTAGTTGACCCATTCAACCGACTCATGCGCTTCCAGGAACTCCGCAACCCTCTGGGCGTTCGAGCTATGGCGCTCCATGCGCAAATGCAGCGTCTCAAGACCTTGCAGCAGCAAGAACGAGTTGAACGGCGACAGCGCCGCGCCCATATCGCGAAGCAACTGTACGCGTGCTTTAATAATGTAAGCGATCGGACCAACCGCATCCGTGTACACAACGCCGTGGTAGCTTGGGTCCGGTTCGGTAAGTCCGGGGAACTTTCCGCTGGCTTTCCAATCGAATTTGCCGCCGTCGACGATGACGCCTCCGATCGATGTGCCGTGACCGCCGATGAACTTTGTTGCGGAATGGACAACGATATCGACGCCATGCTCAATCGGACGGCACAGGTAAGGGCTTGGGAACGTATTGTCAACGATAAAAGGAATGCCGTTCTCGTGCGCAATCGCCGCAACGGCTTCCAGGTCGATAATATCGCCCTTCGGATTGCCGATCGTCTCCGCAAATACGGCTTTCGTTCGCTCGTTGATCGCAGCGCGGAAGTTCTCGGGATTGGATGGATCTACGAATTTGACCGTGATGCCAAGCTTCGGAAGCGTCGTGGAGAACAGGTTGTACGTACCGCCATACAGGCTGGTAGCGGAGACAATCTCGTCGCCTGTGCCGGCAATGTTAAGCAGCGCATACGTAATCGCGGACTGGCCGGATGCGACCGCGAGCGCTGCCGGAGCCCCTTCGAGCTCGGCTACGCGCTTCTCGAATACGTCCGAGGTCGGGTTCATAAGGCGCGTATAGATGTTGCCGAATTCTTGCAATGAAAATAAGCTTGCTGCGTGATCCGTATCTCTAAATCCGTACGACGTCGTTTGGTAAATCGGTACTGCGCGCGACATGGTCGTTGGATCGATTTGTTGGCCTCCGTGGACGGCTACCGTATCAAGAGAGAGCTTTCGTTGTTCAGGCATGTTATGAACTCCTCCTATAAATGAAAGATGATTGCTTATACGGTCAAAAGCTCATAACCTGCCTCGTAAGCTTCAGTCTTTCGCCTGCAACCGCTTCTTTCCATTATCTCACAATCATGGACGAGCTACAATGTCCTCTTTGAATCCCGCAAGCAGCTTTTCGCCTATTCCTCGCACTCTAAGCAGATCATTTACCGTGGCAAAAGGACCATTCTGCTCCCTATCTTCGACAATGGCCCGCGCCTTAGCCTGGCCAATTCCTTTCAACGCGTCCAGTTCGGCTGCTGTCGCTTGATTAATATCAAGCTTGCCGGTCCCTTCATCCGAATTACCCTCAGACTCGATGCCGGCTCCGATATCCGGAGTAACGGCGCCGCTTGCATCTTTCTCCTCATCCTTCGTTTCCCGTGCTTTCCCCTTATCTTGAACATTGCCGTTCTCTTCATTCGTCAGCACCATTCCCTCGCCATCGGAAGTTGAATCAAGCCCGTTCAAAGCATGCTCCACCTCTTCATTCATTGCAGTCCACTCTTCTGCATAAGGCTGCTTCGGCTGCGTGAACGCCGCACCGAACAAAACAGCCGCTAGCACAAGGCATATAGCTGCAAACAGCCATAGCTTCGCATCCGCGCGAGCATTCCTTTTTTTCATGGTGCAACAGCTCCTTCGTCTTCATAAAATAACTACAAGTTTATTTGCGCGCATAATTGCATGCATATGAAACAAGTCTTGCAGAATATGGTAAGAGAGTACGCAAAACGCGGCTTATGCTTAGGGGGGCTCCGCATGAATGTCGGTTTTATCGGGACGGGAACGATGGGAAGCCTGCTGATCGAGGCTTTTATCGCATCGGGCGCGCTTTCGCCTGCACAAATTGTTATTAGCAACCGCACCTTTGCGAAGGCGCAAGCTTTGGCCGACCGTTACTCCGGCATTAGAGCAGAGAAGACGAATGCTGCGGTTGCTTGCGGCTGCGAAATCGTATTCTTATGCATCAAGCCTCATGAGTTCAAGAAAGCGGTCGACGATTTGAAGGCGATCGTCCATCCACGGCAAATCATCGTATCCATTACAAGTCCGGTGCTTATCGCCCAACTTGAAGACGAACTGAACTGCAAAATCGCAAAAGTCATACCAAGCATTACGAATCAAGTATCGAGCGGCGCAACATTATGCATTTATGGCGAGCGTATGGACGAAACGGATAAGGCAAAGCTTGAAGGAATCCTCGCCCACATTAGCGAACCGCTGCGCATACAAGAATCGCATACGCGCATTGTATCCGATCTGTCCAGTTGCGGCCCTGCCTTCTTCACCTTCCTGCTGGAGCAATTCATAGAGGCGGCAACTGAGGAGACAGGTATCGCTCGCGAAGAAGCTCGGAAAGTCGCCAGCGCGATGCTCCTCGGCACGGGCTTGCTGCTTACGGAGGGAGGCTTAACGCCTGCCGACGTGCAAGAGAGAGTCGCAGTCCCGGGCGGTATCACGGCGCAAGCGCTGGAGTACTTGAAGCGCGAGACCGGCGGCATGTTCAATCAGCTTATTCGTACGACGCATAATAAATACAGGGACGACTTAGTCAAGGTTTCAGCCTCATTCATGAGCGAAGAGGTGAACGGGCAATAGCTGTTCTTCAGCTAAAGCCCGCTCACCTCTTCGAAGTTTTGCGGCTGTATTTTGTATTAATTGGCTACGATATTGACAAGCTTGCCTTTGACGGCAACGACTTTGCGAATGGTCTTGCCTTCGATCAGCTCTTGAACTTTCTCAAGCTCCTTAGCCAAACGCTCCATCTCGTCGGTTTCCGTATCGGCAGCAATCGAGAGGCGCTCTACGATTTTGCCGTTTACTTGGACAACAATCTCTACCTCTTGATCGACGGTCCAGGCTTCCTCGTACTTCGGCCATTCGGAATACGTAATCGTCTCCGCACGGCCAAGCTTCTCCCACAGCTCTTCCGCGATATGCGGCGCGATCGGGGACAGCATTTGCAGGAACTGACCCATCGCCTCGCGCGGAAGCACTTCCGTCTTATACGCTTCGTTAACGAAAATCATCAGTTGGCTAATAACGGTATTGAAGCGCAGGTTCTCGTAATCCTCGGTCACCTTTTTAATCGAACGATGCCATGTGCGCTTGAACGATTCGCTTGTATCGCCGTCGGAAATTTTCGCGCTCAAGCTTCCGTCCTCGTTAACGAATAAGCGCCATACGCGGCTCAAGAAGCGGTAAGTGCCTTCAACACCGTTCGTATTCCACGGCTTCGTCGCTTCAAGCGGCCCCATGAACATTTCGTACATGCGGAGCGTATCCGCGCCGAACTCGCCGACGATGTCGTCCGGGTTGATGACGTTGCCTCGAGATTTGGACATCTTCTCGTTGTTCGTTCCGAGAATCATCCCTTGGTTCACAAGCTTGTGGAACGGTTCTTTCGTATCTACAACGCCGATGTCGTACAGTACTTTATGCCAGAAGCGCGCATACAGCAAGTGCAGTACCGCATGCTCGGCGCCGCCGATATAGAGATCGACCGGCAGCCATTCCTTCTGCTTCTCCTTCGAGCAAATCTCGTTCTCGTTCTTCGGATCGATGAAGCGCAAATAGTACCAGCAGCTGCCGGCCCATTGCGGCATCGTGTTCGTCTCGCGGCGGGCTTTCATACCCGTCTCCGGATCGATTGTGTTGACCCACTCCGTGACATTCGCCAGCGGCGACTCGCCCGTGCCGGACGGCTTGATGGCATCGACATCAGGCAGCAAGAGCGGAAGCTGATCCTCTGGTACAGCTTTCATCGTGCCGTCCTCCAAATGAAGAATCGGAATCGGCTCGCCCCAGTAGCGTTGACGGCTGAACAGCCAGTCGCGTAGGCGATACGTGACTTTGCCCTGCCCTTTGCCCGTCTCATCCAGATGTTTAATCATCGCCGCAATGGCGTCTTCATTACTCAGACCGTTAATGAAATCGGAGTTCACATGCGCGCCGTCCCCGGCAAACGCTTCCTTCGTTACGTCTCCGCCTGCAACGACTTCAATAATCGGCAAATCGAACTGCTTCGCGAACTCCCAGTCGCGGACGTCGTGACCAGGCACAGCCATAATGGCTCCCGTGCCATAGCCCGCAAGCACGTAATCGGCAATCCAGATCGGCGTCTTCGCGCCGTTCACCGGATTGATCGCATAAGCGCCGGTAAAGACGCCCGTCTTATCCTTCGCCAAATCCGTGCGCTCCAGATCGCTCTTGCGCGCGGCAGCTTCTTGATACGCTTCAACATCAGCCTTACGATCCGACGTCGTAATGGATGCTACAAGTTCGTGTTCGGGAGCAAGCACGCAATAGGTTGCGCCGAACAGCGTGTCGGGTCGAGTCGTGAACACAACGAGCGCGTCGTTATGGCCGTCAATGGCGAATGTAACTTCCGCGCCCGTCGACTTGCCGATCCAGTTGCGCTGCATATCCTTGATGCTTTCCGTCCAATCCAGCTCCTCCAGATCTTCAAGCAAGCGCTCGGCGTACTCGGTAATTCTAAGTATCCATTGGCGCATCGGCTTACGGATAACCTGATGACCGCCGCGTTCGCTAAGGCCGTCGATTACTTCCTCGTTGGCAAGCACCGTACCCAGCGCCGGGCACCAGTTGACCGGAACTTCGGCCACGTAAGCAAGTCCGCGGTTATACAATTGGATGAAAATCCACTGCGTCCATTTATAATAGTCCGGATCGGTCGTGCTGAATTCGCGATCCCAATCGTAGGAGAACCCTAGCGATTTGATTTGGCGACGGAAGTTGTCGATATTTTTGAACGTAATATCTCTTGGATGCTGGCCCGTATCGAGCGCGTGCTGTTCGGCAGGCAAGCCGAAGGCGTCCCAGCCCATCGGGTGAAGAACGTTGTAGCCCTGCATCCGCTTAAAGCGGGATACGATGTCCGTAGCGGTATAGCCTTCCGGATGGCCTACATGCAATCCGGCTCCGGACGGATACGGGAACATATCCAGCGCGTAAAATTTAGGTTTGCCCTTCTCGTCCTTCGTTTGGAACGTCTTGTTCTTATCCCAATATTGCTGCCATTTCGGCTCGACAACAAGCGGGTTGTAGCCGTGATATTGCTGCTCCTGACTCATCTTTTATTCCTCCTACAAAGTTAAACTTGCTCACGTTGCGCGCTCAATCTAAGGGCCCCATTACGAGTGAATTTACAGGCAATAGACGCTTTGATTGCAATAAAAAAACTCCCGCCCCCAGCGTATTACGCTAGGGACGAGAGATTCGGCTCCCGTGGTACCACCCTAGTTAGCGACGGGCATGCTTTGTCCGTGCTCACTTGTCGCCTTTAACGCAGGCCGGACGGCGCGTATGGATAACGCGCAGCTCCAAGGCGAGATTCGTTCCGCAGCAGGTCCGGCTTGCACCCTTACACCGGCTCTCTTTGCCTTGCTTTGCGAAAGTACTGCTCCTCTTCAACGCTTCCTATGGATGAAAATAGTTATTTTCGATTATAAAGATCGTATTGATATGTGTCAAGATACGACAAGCGCCCTTCTCATGGCTCTGACGCTTCCGATCATCGCGACGAGTACTAAACAATGCAGCAACACCGATACCCCCGCGCCCCATTCGCCAAGGAGCATTACGAACAGCCACAAGAAAACCGGAGGTAGCTGAATGAAGCACAGCAGGAACAAAATCCCGAGCAGCACATAATTCGTCCATTTCAGCTTCGCGTTCATAGCGCAAATAACGGCAGCGAGAAGCACAATGCTAAGTCCGATAGATACGTAGCCCCATAGCTGCACCGTCTCTCCCTCCGATCCAATCTCAGGACCGAGAAAGCCATAATCGAAAAACACATCTCCGACATAACAAGCGCCGATGGCCAGCGACAGCAGCGCTGCAACTACGGCGTACGCATAACTTTTGTTCATCCAATATGACCTGCCCTCAGCTTCTTCTTGCGGCGCAATGCCTCCCATACAGAAACGAAGGCAAATAGGAGTGTAATCGACAGCGTGCACCAGATAGACAGCTCTAAAATACGACTGAATCGCGCCACGCTCCAGCCGTCCTCGCCGATAATCCAGTAAGCGACCCGATTAGGGACACTTAAACCGTCGTTCATAACGGGATTGGAATTGAAGGCTACAGTGGAGACTAGGGCGACATTGCCTATCAGGCTTAATAGTACGGCAACCAGGACGGTCTTCGACCAAGCCGAGGAGACGGATGCCGCCCTCGCAACAACCGCATATCCAATGACGATAACCAAGCATCCGATTATATAGATCAAAGCTATTCCCTCCACTAAAAAACGTTGGACTGCTTTCTACTAAACGGATACGTCCAGGAAAAGGTTGCCGGAATATCCCAATTATTGCGCATTGACGGTTTTGTCGGCGGCCGCATACCAGCCCGCGAGCCCGAATAAGGCCGATACAATTAAAATCATCCATAACGAAGCCGTCCAATCATGCGTAGCGTCGTGCAGCAAACCGAACAGCAGCGGTCCGGCTGCCGCCAACAAGTAGCCGATCGATTGCGCCATGCCGGATAGCTCCGCCGATTGCTCGGTGCTGGCAGTGCGCAGGACGAAGAACATAACCGCCAGACTGAAACCTGCCCCTCCCGAGATGCCTAGCAGCATAATCCATAGCGGGATCCACGCGGACGGAGCGATTAGCAGTCCCAGGTAGGAGACGACAAGCAAGATTGCCGTAATCATGGCAAGCGGCCGCTGGCTTCGGCTCTTCGCCGCGATTATCGGCACGATGAACGTCGCGGGCAGGCTGACGATCTGAAGCAGGAACAGCATCCATCCCGCTCCGCTATGACTCATGCCGCGGTCATGCAATAGTTCCGGAAGCCACGTTATATTGACGTAGAACGAGAACGATTGCAACCCCATGAATAACGTAACCTGCCAGGCAAGCGCGGAACGTAAGAGCTTATTGCCGGCTGCGGCGCCGGTTGCCGAATTCCTGTTATGATCCGTTTTAACAAGCCTTTGCTTATGTTGCAGTTGCCGCACGCGAACTTGCGGCAGCCAAGCGGCGGCGGCAATGAGGGCAAGCAGAGACCAGGATGCGAGCATCCCTTCCCAGCCGAGCCCGAGGCCAACGGCCATCGGAATGCTGAAGCCCGAAGCAAGGCCCGCCCCGAGGTTCATTACGACGGAAAATAATCCGGTCATCAAGCCTAACGAAGCGGGAAAATCGCGTTTGATCAAGCTGGGCAGCAACACGTTGGCAATCGCGATCGCCATGCCAAGCAGTACGGTTCCGGCAAGCAATGCAGTCAAGGTCGGGAGCGAGCGGGTAATTACGGCTCCAGCGAGGACGAGCATCGCCAGAAAGAGGCTCGTCTCCATGCCGATCCGGCTGGCAATGCGCGGCGCCAGCGGGGATATAAGCGCGAATGCCAGCAACGGCAGCGTTGTCAGCAAGCCGGTCATCGTGCTCGAGATGCCGAAAGTCTGTTGAATATTCGACACGATAGGACCGACTGCCGTTATAGGCGCGCGTAAATTAACGGCAATGATCAGAATGCCTGCTATTAATAACCACGTGCCGCCAAACGCGGCCCGTGTTGCAGTCGACGATGAACTCGGCAACGATTGTTCTGAATTTATGGTTTTCACTTCGGTTTCCCTTCTCTCCTGCTGTATGTGACTCTTGGTTGAAGCGAAGCACTAACCCTGGTATGCCTTGACTCTGTACCAATATTCGTAAGCATGCGCGAAACCCAGTTTGTCATAAAGCCGATTGGCAGGCGCGTTCGCTTTGACGACAAGCAAATAACCATGCGTTGCGCCTTCCCTTTTTGCCCATGAAAGCAAATGACGAATAAGCTTCTCGCCATAGCCTTTATTGCGGAACTGCTCGTCCGTAACGACGTCGTACAAGCCAACCCATCGTTGTTCCAGCGAGGCGAACCCGCAGGCGACAGGAATGCCGTTATCGTACAGCAGCCCATAACACTTCTTAACCGAGGATGACGCCAGCATCGTTTGGGTGGCGGACTTTTGTTCTTCGGTCAAACGGTTGAAAACGGCAACCGCATCCAGCCACAGCTCGGATAAATCCGTCTCCAGGCTAATTTCCGCATCCGAATAGGATGGCAGTTCCATATCGTCCAATACGACCGTCTTCACGCTTGTTGGATCGACTAGCTTATAATTCAAATCAGCCAATATCCCGTCCAATCCGGCCGGTCTCGCGAAAGGCGTCACTTTGAAAACGGTTGGCGCCTGCAGCCCGTTATATAGGGTTTCACATTGGTTGATTTTCAACTCTGTTGGAAGCGAATGACCGTATAGGGGCTGAACCGAGTTGGAACGTTTCGTATAACCGTCCGCCGTACGAATAAGCCAGCCATCGCAAAGAATCGTTTGAAGCGCGGGCCAGCCATTGAGACTCATCTCTTCGAGCTTTAAATGGATCAATCTGTTGATTTGAGCCATATGATGACGGTCGTGCCATAGGAAATCTTTCAAATACGACTCGAATTGGAACGAATGGCCATCGGCATCTACATACGCATGTTCATATCCGGCTATACTCAAGCCTTCAATGACGTTGATAATGCGTCCGCGGATGGTGACGGCGTGCTCAGCCAACCGGCGAATGGACGTTGAAAGCCCATAGCTTTTGGCGATCTCGTTGTATGAATCGTAATCGATATGTTTGACCGTTAACGGCTCCGATTCCGCAGCCTTTGCGATCGCTTCTTCGAAGAAATAATCGTCCCAGCGCGCAATATGGGCTACAACTTCGCGAACCGTCCATTTCCCTTCCGCAATGCTCTGATTCCACAATGACTCCCCTAGCTTCTCTATATGTACGATAAAATGATTCCACTCTCCGAATTGCTCAAGCAACTGCTCTCTTAATGTAAGCTCTATTCCCATACTCTTTCCCCCCCAAGAAAAATTTGCACAGCGAAAATGATCTCATTTTTAGAAGATTCTAACATCCGAATTCTATAACGACAACCATGCTCCTCTTTATGCACGGACTTCGATTTTGAACCATATTCTTAAAAAAAAGAAGCTGCCAATTCGGCAGCCTCCGTACTTCATCCTTATATAAGCCTAAACCGCTCCAACTGGTCAAGCTTATTCGCTTTCAATAGAAGTTCGCGCTGCTTAGGGCCAAGCAGGTCGAAATGGGGAAACGGATCTCGATTATGGATATATCGCGGGTTCAATCCGTTATCCAGACACCAGCGCGACAGCTTCGCCAGATCGGAACAGCCAACCTTCGTTACCGTACGCATGTCCGGAAATCTCGGATCGAGCCAATAATGGGTCAGAAACGCGATTTCGCCTTGCGCGACCGTGTTTTTCCAAGAATCCATCTCCCTGCGCGTAATGCCAAAAGCCATCTCGAACCGCTCCTCCGATGCCTAATAGTCAAGAAGCTCATTCATTCGGTACCTTCTATGCTTGCGAACCGCCGTTTACGATTTGTTTGACCCTGCCGACCTGACCGTCCATTAGGCGCACTTTAATGCCATGAGGGTGATTAGGCGAGTTGGTGAGTAAATCTTTGACAATGCCTCGCGTCAGCTTGCCGGTACGCTGATCCTGCTTAAGGACAATATCGACCACTTGCCCCGCTTTTATTGCAGATCTTATTGTGCCGCTCATTTTTTCATCATTCCTCTGCTAAACTTAGGTGAAATTTAGCATAACATATGTAATGTAAAGATGCACATTATAAGGACAACTGTTATACTAAACTTCAAACGATCGAAATGAAATGAGGAAATATACGAATGTCTAACGCTTTTCAAGCTTTGGGGATAAACCACGAATTAAGCGATTTGCTCCAAAAGAACGGAATAACCGATCCGACGCCGGTCCAGAAGCAGACGATTCCGATGCTGCTGGCGGGACAGGACGTCATCGCTCAGGCGCAGACCGGTACGGGTAAGACCATGGCGTTCGCGCTTCCTATCCTTCAGCGCATCAATACGGAGAAGGAGCAAGTGCAGGCGCTTATTCTAACGCCTACTCGCGAGCTGGCCATCCAAATTACGAGTGAGCTGAAGAAGCTTGCGCCAATCGTCGGAGCCAGTGTCCTGGCCGCTTACGGCGGTCAAGACGTGGAGGCTCAGATTCATAAGCTCAAGCGCTCGCCTCATATCGTCGTCGCGACGCCGGGTCGATTAATTGACCATATGAAGCGCGAAACGATCAACCTTGGCAAGTTGTCGATGCTCGTGCTCGACGAGGCTGACCAAATGCTGCATATGGGCTTCTTGCCCGAAGTGGAAAGTATTGTAACCCAAACGCCTCGCGCCCGCCAAACGATGCTGTTCTCGGCTACGATGCCGGATGCCATTCGCAGACTGGCGGCGGAATATATGAAGTCGCCTTCCGATGTTCGCATTCGAAGCGCCAACGTGACGCTCGATAATATTAAGCAGCTCGTCATCGAGACGACGGACCGTGCCAAGCAAGGCGCGCTCGTCCACCTGCTTCAGCTTCATCAGCCTTACTTGGCCGTTATTTTCTGCCGCACGAAGGTGCGCGCGAAGAAGCTGAACGAAGCGCTGCAAGACCTCGACATCGAATCCGACGAGCTACACGGCGATTTGACGCAGGCTAAGCGCGAGCAGGTCATGAAGCGGTTCAGAGACGCCCGGCTTCAGGTGCTTGTTGCAACCGATGTAGCGGCGCGCGGACTCGACGTCGACGGCGTTACTCACGTGTATAATTACGACGTTCCGCAGGATGGCGAGCTGTACATTCATCGTATCGGCAGAACCGGTCGCGCGGGTCATAGCGGCATGGCGATAACGCTTGCTACGCCTTACGACAAGAACAATCTGCTGCTAATTGAGCAGAGTATCAACGCGAAGCTGGAGCGCCGCAAGATCGATAGCGAAGGCATCTTGTCAATGTCTAACGAGCCGGCAACCGAACGGGGCGCCGGACGCGGCAGAACCGGCAAGTCCGGCAACGCAGGCGGCGGCGATCGTGCCCGCGATGCTAAAGGCACGGGGCGCGGACGGCAACGGAGCGAAGGCCCAAGCAGCTATAAGTCTGCAGGCCGAAGCGGCGGACGCGAGCAGAAGAGCGGGACAGAAGGCAGACGCGGCGGCGGCAGAACGGAACGGAGCGCAAGTGCAGGCGCGGAGAAGTCCGGCTGGGGCGTTGAACGCGTCGCCGGACGCGGTGCTGAAAGGTTCGCCACGCGCGATGAAGCTGCTTCGCGTGGCACTGAGCGCGGTCGTGCAGGCCGCGCAGGCGGAGACGGAACGTCTGCCGGCAAACGCGGAGGACGCGGCGGCAGCGTAGAGCGCACGAGAGACGGCGCTCAAGTGGCAGGACGCGAGATGGATGCGGTCAACAATCCATGGACGGCACTGCGAGGAGAACCGAAGCCAAGCGGACGAGGCAGCGCTAACCGCAGCCGCGGCGCCGCGCGCGGCAATGCATCTAACGGTTCGAGCGGACGCACGGGGCAACCAAGAGGCGGCAGTCCAAGAGGCGGCAAGCCGTCCGGTGGCGGCAGCTCCGCAAGCAAGCCGCGCGGACGCGGCAGATAACGAGAGCATTTAAGAGGCCAGCTGAAGGTATGCTTCAGCTGGCCTCTAATTTATATCGCTTCCGTAATGCTTCTGCCTACGTTGGATTTCTGCATGATAGCGGCCGTGTTCCAGCTCGCTTTGCGAACTATGTTGGATATCTGCAGTAACTTTGCTCTATGCTGACATTTTGCGCCAAAACGGCCGGCCGGCTACGCTGCAAATATCCAATATAGCTCGTATTGTGGAGTCATACAGTGAAAAGTTACTGCAATTATCCACCGTAGCCTCCCTGTGGCAGCGCTACGATTGGAGTAAATGAGCCCAAGATGTACAACTAGTCAACTGTCCAATCAACAATAGGTGAATATACATACAATATAATTAGCCGATGGAGGATTCAACGACTAACCGCAGCTGATCTACGCTCCGACGGTAATCCCATTTCAGGAGGAATTAGCATGTCCGGTGTACATGGAGGCTACACGACAACAGGAGTCATCCTGGTTTTGTTCATTCTTCTCGTGATTATCTCCAAATCGATACTCTGCTAAGCTAACCTCTTTCCAATATAAGACGGAAGCTGTCGTCGCATGTAGCGGCGACAGCTTCTGCTGTCCATTTTAGCGCGATTATACATATTTCCGCAATGCCGCTGCAACGCCGTCCTCGTGATTGGACAACGTGACGGCATCAGCCGACTGCTTAACCAGCTCGGGGGAATTGTCCATCGCAATGCCCAAACCGGCAAACTCAAGCATAGATATATCATTATAATAATTGCCGATTGCCAAAATCCGATTGCGATCGATACCCAGGCTTAATGCTAGCTGCCGCAGCGCTTTACCCTTGTTCGCGTCCGCATGCTGCACATCAATAAAGAAATCCCCGCTTCGGATCGATTGAAGCCGTGCTGGCCATTGCTCCCAATCCGCCTGTACGATGTCCATCTGCTCTTTGCTTCCGAAAACGGTGAATTTCAGCAACCCCGCCGGCAGTCCTTTCGTAAAATCGTACTCTGCCGGCTTTGCGTGGAAGCGCGCGTACATGACTTCCGCTTCGGGCGTCATCCGCTCGACCATCATCTCGAAAGCGGTATTCAAATCGAAATGAACGCCATTTTCCTTGCAATAAGCGATGTACGGAGCAAGATATTCCGGCGTCATCTCGTATTGATGAACGACTGCATGGTCGTAAGAGCTGACTGTCGCCGCGCCATTATGCGAGATGAGCGTTCCCGCAAGCTCCAGCTCTTTCATGACCGGAAGAACGCCGCCCGGTCCCCGTCCCGAACATAAAACGATCTGAGCGCCTTTCGCCGCTGCCTCGCGAACCGCTTCTCGTACTGCATCCGTCAAGACATGCTCGTCGGTTAGCAAAGTTCCGTCTACGTCAAGTGCAACTAAGTCGTAATTCAAAGCCATTTCTATCTCTCTCCCATCCTGTTGTAGCGGTATGCCCGCTTTGTCGCTATCTCTATCTCTATCTCTATCTCTATCTCTATCTCTATCTTACTTATTCAAGTCATCAGCTTCGTTTGTCCGAACGCAATAGCTCCACTTCATCGTCCCTCAGTTCGCGATAAGAGCCTTCCGGCAGGTTATCGTCCAGTTGAAGCGGGCCCATGGATATTCTTTTTAAGAAAATAACTTTTTTGCCGACCGACTCGAACATTCGTTTCACTTGATGGAACTTGCCTTCCTTGATCGTGAGCGAGATCGTAGAGACGATATCATCGCCTCGCTTATCCTTGCTAACTATTCGGAGCTCCGAAGGCATCGTTACATAACCGTCATCCAACGTCACTCCAGCTGTGAATTGCTCCCGATCCTTCTCTCCGACATCGCCTAGAACTTGGGCTAAGTAAGTTTTGTCCACATGCTTGCGCGGCGACAGCAGCTCATGCGCGAGCTGACCGTCATTCGTAAGCAGCAGCAGGCCTACCGTATCCTTATCGAGCCTACCGACCGGGAATGGATCCAAGATGCGATCCTCCGGCGCAAGCAGATCGATGACCGTCCGCTCGCGTCCATCCTCCGTGGCGGAAATAACGCCCGGAGGCTTATTCAGCATCAAATATACGACTTCCTTATAAGCGACTCGTTCGCCGTCATAGGTAACCTCGTGCACATCCGGATCGACGATAAGGCCGCTGTCCTTGACTGCTTTGCCGTCAACCGCTACCTTCCCTTGCTTGACCGACTTCTTAATCTCGCTGCGCGTTCCTAGACCCATATGGGCCAGCAGCTTATCGATTCTTATACGCTTTGCCATCCTATATCCACCTCCATCCTGCCGGAAGCTCGTTCTTAATCATGCCTCCCGCATACTTCGCCCAGCCGAGCGGATAACCGTCCGTGCACACGAGCACATACCCCTTTGCGGCCGTATCCCCTTGTCTAACGATTTCATCGTCCTCGGCAAACAACGTCTCGCCGCGCAAATACCGCAGCGTCTGCGCGTCATCCGATCGGAAGCTGACCGATCTTACTGCTTCTTCCTTCGACAAGCCCATCGCCAGTGGCTGCGAAGGGACGAATTTGCCGCGGTCGGCCTCTCCTACGTACCAGCCCGCTCTGACGACTTTGAGCCCGTTAAGCGAAGGCATGCCTGCTGGCTGCAAATAAATCCGTGAACCATACGCGATTGGATGTCCTTCCCATACCTCCGTACCTTCAACGAACTGGCTCGAGAATTGCTTCCATAACCCAATAGGATCCGGATCGGCAACCACTTCTTTTCTAACGCCGACGGACCTTCCCCGCTCATTTGCAGCCTTGCCGCCCCGCTTTTCGGATGCTCTCAGCAGCTTCTCTTTTTTTCGCCGGGATTGTTGCCGATCAGGCGCTTCCGCAGACGCCAGCACCTGCTCCTCACGCCGATCATCGCGCGCGCTTTCCCGCTCTAGCATCTTCGCTTCCCGCCGCCTTAATACAGCAGCGTAGTGGCCTTCTCCTTCGATCCGATGCGGCCATAGCCTCACTGTCCCCTCGATGCTGCTCAATCGCCCCTCCGCAAGCTCAGCGGCTTCCGGCGCGGCGGCAGCCAAGTCGGCTCTGCCTTCCGCCCAGCCGTAGCGTTGCGGAATAGGCACGACTTCAAAGTCGTCGCGTTCTGCCAGCAATGCGGCGATCTGCCACTCGTCCTCCTCGGGAGAAAACGTGCACGTCGAATAGACGAGCATGCCGCCGGGAGCGAGCATACGGGCAGCATGGCGCAATATATCCCTTTGCATGACCGCGCAATGCTCAACCGAATGCTTCTCCCAATCGGCGATCATCGATTCATCCTTACGGAACATTCCTTCACCCGAGCATGGCGCGTCGATCAGAATACGATCGAACCATTCCGTGAATACAGGAGCAAGCGCAGCCGGCTCTTCATTAAGAATAACAGCGTTGCGAACGCCAGCCCGTTCGATATTTTTGGTCAGAGCTTTCGTCCGCTCCTGCGCGTTGTCATTGGCGACAAGAACGCCCTTGCCTGCGAGCTTGGCGGCGATTTGAGTGGACTTCCCGCCCGGCGCCGCGCATAGGTCAAGCACTCTGTGCCCCGGCTTCACATCCAGCAGCTCTACCGGCGCCATTGCGCTCGGCTCTTGAATATAGTAAAGACCCGCATAATAATGAGGATGCTTCCCCGGCCTGTCTTCCTCGACGTAATACAGCCCATCCTGCGCCCAAGGAATAGGCCTGACACGAGCTGCAATCGGAGAAAGCTCCTTCCATTGATCGATAGCCAGCTTTAATGCATTTATTCTGAGCCCGTATACGCGCGGCGCGGCGTAGGACGCCATAAAATTGTCATATTCGCTGCCGAGCAGTTTTTCCATCTTTTTCGTGAATTTTGTAGGCAATTGGCCGATCATTCGGTCTCCTCCTGCTAATCGTCTAGGTTGGGGTCATATATACAAACGCAATCGGCTTTGTTATATAATAGATAATATGTGGACAAGACATTCATTATAAGATCTGCTTGTCCGTTCAATACTGATTCGGAGGCTGAGTAACTGCATGAAGAAGAAAAGAAAGTTTAAAATGTTTTATGTGTACATCGGAATTATCGTCGTTTTGTTCGGCGCTATCATCTATCTTAATAATAACGAGACGACAAACGCCTTGTACGGCAAGCCTGCCTCCAAGCTGAATCCGGCTACGCGCGAGCTGCTTGACGATCCTAACTATCAGAATATCATATTGCCGGCCGAATTGGACAAGAAGATCGCGGACAAGGAGGATTTCTTCGTTTATCTGTTCGCATCCGACTGCAACTACTGCCGTCAAACGACACCCGAGCTCATGCCGCTGGCCAAGGAGCTTGGCGTCGATCTTCCCCAATTCAACCTGCGCGAATTCGAGACTTATTTCAAAAGCCTGAAGGTTGAATATACGCCAACGCTCGCTTATTTCGAAGACGGCATGGAGGTCGAGCGTTTGGAAGGCGGACTAGCGGCTGAAGGAACGACCGAAGGCTATACGCCTGATGATTTCAAACAGTTTTTCAATAAATATTCGGGAGAAGACTCCCAATGATGGAGCAAGAGCAACCGCTTGAAGCGTCTGAGCATGCACCCAAGCCAAGCGCAAGCAGCGCCCGCGGGATCATGTACGGGATGCTGCTCGCCTTCGCATTCATTACTCTGCTGACGGCATGCGGCTTGTCCGATGACGATAAGCAGAAAGGCGCAGAGCATATGCACGGTTCGGAAACGTGGCAGACGACCGCCTCCAAGGACGTTCTTCCCGACTTCCTATCCAACCATACGGAGCATACGAGCGATCTCTACCGCGCCGTTCATGAACATGCGGACATCATGGAGCAAATGAACTGCTATTGCGGCTGTATGGATGGTCTGGCCGTGGAGACGCCGCATGACTCCTTGCTCCGCTGCTACTTGGCAGAGCATCCAGCCGGCGAGGACGGCGTGACATGGACCGATCACAGTACAAGCTGCGGCATCTGCAAGAAGGAGATGGAGATGGTTATCGACTTGACCAAGCAGGGCAAGACGCCTGAGCAGATTCACGAAGCTATCGACGATGCTTTTAAGCCGAACAAGGCCAGCTAGAACCCACGAAAAAACCTCCAGCCGCATGATGCGCTGGAGGTTTTCACATTATGCCGTGCTATTAAGACTGGCCGCCCTTCTTCGCCTTGCCGATCGCGACCTGAATGTCGAACGACAGCTGGCTAAGTCCTTGGTAATCTTCCTTCTCGAACAGCTCGTTGAACTTCATCTGGAACTGCGCAGCCTCGCGCACGCGGTGGAAGTAATATAAATCTTGGATGCCCTTCAGCACCTTCGACACGACATTCGACTGCTCCTCGAATTCCGTCTGGGCGTCGAGAATTTCTTTCCGGATGCTCGTCATCTCCGTATCGAGAAGAAAGGCCGCCTCGGCCGCTTTCTTGAGCCGCCCGCGCACATCCTCGGGCAAGCTTTCCTTGAATTTATAATTAAGCGAATGCTCGATCGTCGCCCAGAAATTCATGGCCAGCGTCCTGATCTGAATTTCGGCGAGCACCTTCGTATAGCCAAGCGCCGTCTGAACGGGATACTCCACAATTATATGGTAGCTGCGATAACCGCTATCCTTGAAGTTCGTTATATAATCTTTCTCGTAAACAAGCGTTAAGTCTTTACGGTTGCGAATCAGGCTGGCGACGCGGTGAATATCGTCCACGAACTGGCACATGATCCGAATTCCCGCAATGTCCTCAATGCCCGTATCCAGCTTATCCGGCGGTACGCCAAGCCGCTTCGCCTTCTCCAGGATGCTGGATATCCGCTTCACCCGGCCGGTGACAAATTCTATTGGCGCGTACGCCTCTCTAATCTTCAGTTCAACCCGCATCGTCTTAAACTTTACTTTCAGTTCTTCAACCGCTTGTTCATAAGGCTGTAAAAAAAGACTCCAATCTCTACCGTCCATCCGGCCGCCTCCTGTTCCTAACGATGATCTGCGCCGATTGCTTCGGCAATATTCCGGTAGCCGTCCTTGCGCAAGCATTCCTTAAGTCCGTTCGTTAATTCGCGAAGCAATCCTGGCCCTTTATAGATGAGCGCGGTGTAAATTTCAACCAGCGACGCTCCTGCGCGGATTTTATCGTATGCATCTTGAGCCGTAAAAATGCCGCCCGAGCCAATAATAGGCAGCTGCCCGCCCGTCTGCCGGTAAACGGCGCGAATGACCTCCGTCGAACGATCGCGCAGCGGCTTGCCGCTAAGACCGCCCGACTCGCTTGCATGCTGATGGCGAAGGCCTTCCCGCGATAAGGTCGTATTGGTCGCGATAATGCCCGATACGCCGCTCTCCATTATCGTCGATACCGTATGCTCCAGCTCGTCACCGGTCATATCGGGAGCAATCTTGACGAGAACCGGCTTCGTCTTCTGACCTGACTTGGCCCCTTGGCGATTCATCTCTCCCATGACCGCGCCAAGCAGCTTGCGCAGCTCGTCGCCGTGCTGCAGGTCGCGAAGACCTTGCGTATTCGGGGAACTAATATTAACGACGAAGAAATCGCCGTAGCTATATAACGTACGAATGCAAGCCTCGTAATCCTCATGAGCCTGCTCGTTGGGCGTTGCTTTGTTTTTGCCGATATTGACCGCGATCGGGATTCGGCTGATCTTACGCCTTGCGAGCCGCGCCGCCATCGCTTCCGTACCGTCATTATTGAAGCCCATACGGTTAATGAGCGCTTCGTCCGGAGGAAGGCGGAACAGTCTCGGCAGCTCGTTGCCGGCTTGTCCCTTCGGCGTAACCGTTCCTACCTCGGCGAAGCCGAAGCCGATGCTGGAGAAGCCGTCAGCCGCCTTGCCGTTCTTATCCAGTCCTGCTGCAAGCCCGACCGGATGCGGAAACGCAAGGCCGAACAGTTCCATCGCAAGCTCGGACGAAGGAGCGACGCCGTACATCGCATGCATGATACCGGTCATGCCGGGGATGCGGCCGCCGGCAGCCAGACCATCGATCACGAGATGATGCGCCTTTTCTGGATCCATTTTGAAAAAAACAGGTTTTAGAATAGAAGAATAAAGCAACTAACCACTCCGTTCCAAGATGTATGTTCTACGGAACAGTTTATCTTTTTTGAGACAAAAAGAAAAGAGCTGCAGCCATTTGAAAACGCTCGCACGGTTGCGGCTTTTGAAGAAAACGATTACAATGAGATCAGCTATTTTCATTAAGAAATAGAAAGGTTGATTGTCGATGAGCGCCGCCAAAAGAAAACCGCCCGTTATGAAAACAAAGCCGAAGGAAGAAGTAAACAAGAAAGCGCTGATCTGGATCGGCTCCATTGCAGCTGTAGTCGTCGTCGCGGTCGCCGTTCTACTTATCGTATCCTAGTATTGCACATGCTAGCCTAGTTCAACCATTCATACACTTTGACGGGATTGGTTTCATCCTGCTTCGGCTCCAGCTTGAATCTTCCGGCTGCCGGCTTCGAATCGGATGGAAGCGTCCCGTTTTTCACTATCACCGGCGTGCCGAGCGGTACAAGATCGTAAAGCTCCTCTACATCGGCCTTGCCCATTCGGATGCAGCCAAGCGACTCGTCCTTGCCGATGCTCTCAGGTTCGTCCGTTCCATGGATGGCATAAAGCGTATTCGATAACGTCATGCCTCTGCTGCCGAACGTTCCGTTGTCGCTCCCGTTCGGATTTTTTACCTTCTCGCTAATATAGAAGCTGCCCTCCGGCGTACGATCCGCGCCTAAGCCCACCTTATAGCTGCGAACGATGATATTCCCTTGAACGACAGCCAGTCGATGCGTGGCCTTATCGACCACGATCTCGAGCGGCTTGCTCCAATCCGGCTCCATATAGCCATTCGTTCCGATGACCGAAACGGCCGCAGCCTCATTATCGTTGCCGCTGCCGTCCTGTCCACTTGAAGCTTTCGTGCCCTTCTCGCCGTTCTTATCGGCCCGCTCCCTCGCCTTCAAGCGCTCGAGCACCTCGCGGAACACTTCCCGCATGCCGTCCTTCATGCCCGCAAGTACATTGTTCGGATACGGTCTAACGAGATCGTCCAGCTTGCTTGGCCAATTTCCGTACAGCTTTTTATATTGTGTAACCGCGCTGCCAACCGTCCAGTGAAGCTCTTGCTTCGTTTGCCAATCTCGATACTCCTTATAGATGCCGGATGATTCGGCAGGAATGCAGTTGCACGTATCGGAGTCGAACATCGTAACTTCCATTTCGTTGCCGTCATCCGTTCGAATACCGTTGCTTCCTTCGGCATCGGCCTGGTCCTCCTCGGAAGACTCAAGCTGCTTGGCTTCAACCGCCATCACAATGCGTGCGCTTCCCGTCCAATTGCGCCAGCCTTTGTCCTCTTCCAGCTTTGCCGCGATCGCCTTCAGCGGTGCCGATTGGCCGGCGCTAATAAGCCCGTCCCACGCATAACCAACCGGGCGAAGCTCCTTTTGCGGAATGAAAATCACGCCTACCTTAGATACCGTCTCCCTCGTGCCTGCAATCGGCGGCGAGACCGCCTCCTCTTGGTTCATATCGCGGCCGCCCGGCAAGCTGAAGACGAGTCCCAGCAAAACGATTGCTACGAGCGCCGAACGTCTTGCGAACCTTTTATTCTTCTGCTTCCGACTCCATTCCTTCCATATTTGCAACTGATGCTCGGCAAGCGGATGGCTCTCGTGCTCGAATGCATCGTATATTTCGCCTGCCTGAATGAAACAGTAGTTTGCCTTGCCCTCCTTGCCCGCGAGGGAATATTGCTTGCCAAGCAAATACCAGCCCATCTGGTTATCAGGATGCTGCTTCACGAATTGCTTCAAATAGAATATGTCTTCCGGCGATTCCATCCCATATCCCCCTCCATTAGCCTGTATATATCCTATATCGGTCAAATGCTGCAATCATTACAATATCTGGAGGAGAACTCGTTGTCTTTTCGCAAAAAAAGAAGCTCCCTGCCGTCCTTGAGAACGTTAGGGAACTTCTGTCTGTCGTATGAGGTGATTGTTTTTAGTAGTTAAACGGCTCATCTGCAATCTTGATGGAATCCGTCGGACAGCCGTCAGCAGCGTCCTGAAGGTCGTCGTAAAGATCTTCTGGAATTTCCGTGTTGCCTTTATTTCCGTCTGCTTTATAAATAACTTCAGCTAAGCCTTCATCGTCGTAATCGTAAATGTCAGGAGCAGTCGCTCCACAAGCTCCACAAGCGATGCATGTGTCTTTCTCTACCCAAGTAAATTTACCCATGGAAAAATTCCCTCCTATAAATGTACGGTATAATCTCTAGTATACTTGCCGTAAACCCTCACTCATCAATATATAACAAACCATCGTCTTTTTGCAAGGATGTCCCTCGAATTCGTTTATTCCTAATTAAGGCTGAAGGATCGTCGCCCAGCATGCCGGCCGTCAATACGGCGTCTTCGCCGAATTTATCCCTCAGCTTATCCATGGCTTTCGTCAACGCTTCCTTTTTGGGCTGCTCCTCATAGCTGAACAGATCAAGCTGCATCGCCGTTTCATCGATCAGAGATAAGTTCTGAAGCGTTACCCCCAGCAGCCTGACCGGCTCGCCGTGCTTCCAATGCTGATCGAATAAGCGGCAAGCTTCCCGATACACGATATCGGTCGTATCCGTCGGAGCGCTTAACGTATGCGACCGGTTAATCGTCGTCATATCCTGCCTTCGGACCGTTATCTGAACGGTTAAAGCGACCAGCTTCTGACGGCGCAAGCGGCGGCATGTCTGATCGGATAAGTTGAGCAATACTCTATGCGCGTCTTCTTTGGCAACGATGTCGCTTGGCAGCGTGGTCGTATGCCCGATCGATTTGTTAAGCTCGCGATTCGCATTCACAACCGATTGATCCATCCCGTGCGCCGCCGACTTCATCCATGAGCCAACGACACCGAAATGCTTAATCAACAATTGCTCGTCAGTCTGAGCCAACTGTCCGATCGTGCGAATGTTCATCTTGATCAGCTTATCCGCCGTCTTCCTGCCGATACCGAACAAGGTGTCGCATGGCTTATCCCACAATAATCGCGGAACGTCACGTATGCGAAGAACCGTTAATCCATTCGGCTTCTTCATGTCGGATGCCATCTTGGCGAGCAGCTTGTTAGGGGCCAGGCCGATGGAGCATGGCAGCGACCATTCCGTCTGAATACGCTTCTGCAGCGATTCTGCAATCTCCAGCGGCGTGCCGAACAGCTTCGAGCCTGTAATGTCCATATAACATTCGTCGATCGACACCGATTCCACGAGCGGCGTATACTGCCTGGCGATGGCCATAAATCCTCTAGAATACTTGCGGTACAGGTCAAAATCCGGCTGGATAAGGATGAGCGACGGACATTGCTTCATCGCTTGTCTGACCGTCATCCCCGTCTTGACCCCCATTCGCCTTGCCGCGTAGGAGCAAGTAACGACAATGCCTTTGCGAAGCTCGACGCTTCCGGCAACGGCGGTCGGCTTATCTTTATAATTCTCAGGCTGCTCCGCTTCATGCACAGAGCAATAGAAGGCATTCATATCCAAATGGATAATAACGCGTCCCTTGGGCGGATAATGCTCACTCGTATCTGACACTGGCATAAAACGGATTCACCTCCCGCTGAAAAGAAGCTTCATATCAAAACATATGTTCCCAATATAACACTAATAACCTTAGCATACGATTGGCCCATCCTCAAGTCAACCGAAGCGAAACGGCTAACGCCGTCCATTTGGCGGCGGATTAGAAAAAAACGATTCCTCCTCTCTACTTTCAACTAAACAAGTGTTATAATAGTACATTATGATTTGAAAAGGCCATCAGTGAAGGAGGCGTCCCGATAATGACAACAATCATCTCAATCTTTGATACGACGCTGCGCGACGGAACGCAAGGCGAGGGGATCAGCCTGTCGGCGGATGATAAATTGAAAATTGCCCAGAAGCTCGACACTTTGGGCGTTCATTATATTGAAGGCGGCAATCCGGGAAGCAACAGCAAGGATATCGAGTTTTTTCAGCGTGTTAAGTCATTGAATCTGAGTGCCAAGATTACGGCATTCGGCAGTACGCGCCGCAAGAACAGCTTGGCGGAGCAAGACGCCAGCCTGCTGCGGATCGTAGAATCGGGCGTACCGGCAGCGACGCTCGTCGGCAAAGCATGGGACTTCCACGTACATACTGCGCTTCAGACGACGCTGGAAGAGAACCTGGCGATGATCTATGACTCCTTTGCCTTCCTAAAACGCAATGGGGTAGAAGCGATGTACGACGCGGAGCATTTCTTCGACGGCTACAAGAACAATCCGGAATATGCGCTGGCAGCGCTGAAGAAAGCACAGGACGCAGGAGCCGATTGGCTCGTTCTATGCGACACGAACGGCGGTACGCTGCCGGGCGAGATTACGGAGATCGTCACGCGCGTACGCGAAGAGCTAAGCGCCGAGATCGGAATTCACACCCATAACGATTGCGAACTGGCCGTTGCGAACACGTTGGCCGCCGTACAAGCGGGCGCAAGGCAAGTGCAAGGTACCATTAACGGCTATGGCGAGCGTTGCGGCAACGCTAACCTATGCTCCATCATTCCGAATCTGCAGCTCAAGCTGGGATACGACTGCTTGCCGGAAGATAAGCTCCGCACGCTCACATCTACGGCTCGCTATGTCTCCGAGATCGCTAATGTGCATATGCCGGTCGGCCAAGCCTATGTCGGCAATGCGGCATTCGCACACAAGGGCGGCATTCACGTATCGGCTATTATGAAGGATTCCAAAACCTATGAGCATATCCAGCCGGAGCTTGTAGGCAACAAGCAGCGGATTCTCGTCTCCGAGCTTGCCGGACAAAGCAACATCATATCGAAAGCGCAGGAGCTTGGTCTGGACGTCAATGCCAACAACGACAAGACGAAGCAGATTATGGATCAGATTAAGGAATTGGAACATCAAGGCTATCAATTCGAAGGCGCGGACGCATCGCTTGAGCTTCTCCTTCGCGATGCATTCGGCGGCGAATCGAAGGAATTGTTCAAGATAGAGTCGTTCAAAATGCTCGTTGAGAAAACGAACGGCCAGATGCTGTCGGAAGCGATCGTGAAAATCAACGTTGACGGCGAGCAAGTCTATACCGCTGCTGAAGGCAACGGGCCGGTCAATGCGCTCGATAACGCGCTGCGCAAGGCGCTCGTTCAATTTTATCCAAAGATCGAGCACATTCATCTTTCCGACTATAAGGTGCGCGTCATTGACGAGAAGGACGCGACTGCAGCCAAAGTACGCGTGCTCATCGAGTCAACCGGCCTCGACAATACGTGGAGCACAGTCGGCGTATCCAACAATGTCATCGAAGCGAGCTGGGAAGCGCTCGTGGACAGCATCCGTTACGCACTGATAGGCATGGTGAAGGTTGAATCGCGAGCTAATGATCATAACGACCGAATCGGTCTCGTGAACCACTAGAAAAAAGAATAGAACGAAAAGAGGCACAGGGAGCATCTCGTCGATGCATCCTGTGCCTCTTCTATTTTCGATTACATCCACTTCTCAATCAAACGCTCCCACTCTTCGAACGTTATCACGCCGTTAATTCGTTCGCGTATCACGCCGTTGCTGTCAATAAGGAATGTCGTAGGAAACGTATCCACCTTATATTTCTTCGTAACATCCCCTTCTCTGTCCATGAGTATCGGGAACGTAAACTCATGGTCAGCGACAAATTCCCGCGCAGCCCGTTCTTTGTCGTACTTCGTCGCATTGACGCCGTATAACATGATGGCATCTCCGTATTTTTCATGCAGTTTCTGCAAGTCGGGCGCTTCCAGCTCGCAAGGTCCGCACCAAGACGCCCAGAAGTTAACGAAGGTTAGCTTCTCGCGTTTCCCGCCGACAGCGTAGGATTGCTCATCCAGCGCCGGCAGCTCGAACGTTGCCGCCTCGAACCCAGCCTTTGGCTTGAATCCTTCTGCCGAAGCCGCCAGCGATTCGTTTCCTTTATTTATGTATTGGTACACCGCTAATCCCGCAAAAACAAAAGCGATCGTAAACAAAGCAATCATGCGTTTCATGATGCACGTCCTTCTTTCACTTAAATTCAATCCACTATTCGAACTGCCTACATCGTACCATGCGCCGAATGGAAGCTCAAGACGAAGGGCACATTAGCCATAAATACGTCACGAAATAGAAACAGAGGAGGCTCCTTTATGGCACAATCCAAATCCAAGTGGGTCCAGTTTTCCGCATTTGCTACCGTGCCGCTCGTTCTTGTGCTTGGCAACTCCATGCTTGTTCCCGTGCTGCCGGATATGGCCAAGCATATGAAGCTCTCCGAGTTGCAATCGAGCCTCGTTATAACGTTATTCTCGGTTAGCGCAGGATTGTTCATACCTTTCATCGGGTATTTATCCGATCGAATGCGCCGCAAAGCCGTCATCGTCCCCGCACTCGCCTTATACGGCGCTGCAGGGATCATGGCTGGAATGGCAGCCGTGTGGAATTCATATCCCTTGTTGATCGCCATGCGAAGCGTACAAGGGCTTGCAGCCGCCGGTACGTCGCCGATCGCGATGGCGCTCGTGGGAGATATGTATAAGGACGGCGAAGAGAGCGAAGCGCTCGGACTTATCGAGGCATCGAACGGAGCAGGCAAAGTAATCAGTCCAATTATTGGCTCGCTGCTGGGTTTATGGTCTTGGTATGCACCGTTTTTCGCTTTTCCTTTTTTCTGCGCAGGATCGTTGATTGCCGTCATCTTTCTGATCAAGGAACCGAAGCAGAAGGAGAAGCCTCTACCTTTCAAGAAATATATTGTTGAAATCAAGGCCATCTATGCCAAAAACTTAACATGGCTGCTGACAGCCTACGCTGCCGGCGCGTTAGGCTTGTTCATCCTATTCGGCGTACTCTTCTACTTATCCGACATGCTCGAGAAGCCTCCCTATTCGATTGACGGCGTCGCCAAAGGCGGATTGCTTGCCATCCCGCTGTTAGGCCTCGTCTTGACGGCTTATACGACCGGGCGGTTAATTAAGAATAAAAAGAAACTGATGCGAAAACTCATGCTAATTGGATTATCCGTTATTGTTTTATCCTTGTCCGCAGCCGCAATATGGCATTCAAACCTGATCGCTCTGATCTCCTTCGTGACGATAAGCAGTATTGGAACCGGCCTGCTGCTCCCTTGCTTGAATACGATGATAACCGGCTGTGCCGAAAGAGCCTTTAGAGGTACCATCACATCGTTCTATAGCAGTCTGCGCTTCCTCGGCGTTGCTGCCGGACCACCCTTGTTCAGTTTTATCGCCGGCAAGTCCGTGACGATGCTGTTCATCATCCTCGTTATCTTATCTGCCGCCTCTTTATGGCTCGTCTTTCGCTTTATCCACCCGGGGGCGCAAACGACGAACAGCGGCTAATCATTAGCCGCTGTCTCCTTTAAAGGTTATAATAAGGCTATAACTTCAATACGTAAGGAGGCAAAAGGAATGGAACAGCTCAACCGGATTCCAATTCATGAGGTTGGTCTCATCACGAGGCAGGCCTATAATCAATTGCTGAGCATATGTCTTGGCAGTCTGCCGGAGGAAGCTTGCGGCATCGTTGCAAGCCGAACTTCAGCGCCTGGCGACGATCTATCAGCCGCAAGTCCAATCGATACGATTATCCCAATACGCAACATTCACTCCAGCCCTCGTACGGCATTCAAATTCGATCCGGAGCAATGGACATCCGCTTATTACGAAATGCAAACAAACCGACAATCGCTTGTCGGCTTATTCCACTCCCATCCCTCTACCGAGGCTATACCGTCCAGCTTGGATCAAGCTGGCTTCTGGCCTGCCTCGTCTATCTCCTATTGGATCGTATCGCTTGCAGATCGCAGCTCACCGCGCATTCAGCCTTATCGCCGCATTCATGGGGGCTTCGAGCCGCTCGAGCTAGTGTTTGCTTAAATACGCATACAAATCTCCGAGCGTCGTAATGTTCCGCTCTAATATACGGGTCAAATAATTTTGCCATAGCTTCGCTGTCATCAGCGAATCCTGAAGCGCGTGGTGACGGTCGACAATGTCGATGCCGCAGCTATCGAGCAGATCATCGAGCGCGTAGCTGTCACGCTTCGGCTCGAGCCACTTGGCGACCATCATCGTATCCAGCACGCGATGATTCAGATTCACCTTCGACGTACGCCATAACGCCGCATTCAAGAACTGTTTGTCATGTCCTGCGGCATGCGCGACAAGCAGGCGCTTGCCCACGAACTCCATAAAGTCATGAAGCACTTGCATCAGATCAGGCGCATCCTGCGCCATCTCATTCGTTATGCCGGTCAGCTCCACAATCGACTTCGGTATCTTTCGCTTCGGATTAACGAGGCTGTAGAACGTATTCGTCTCATGCACCTCGACACCTTGCATAAGCACCGCTCCGAATGAAATGATCTCATCGCCATTATTCGGATAGAAGCCCGTCGTCTCCAAATCGAAGATAACGACCTCCAGCTCCTTAAGAGGCATATCCAGCATCGATTGCTTGCGCTGCTCCTTATTGACCGATCTAATAAACGCCATTTGCTGTGCATTTTGAGAGCCTAACATAGAAGCGATGGCAGGCGTAAATCCTCCCATTTTGTATAGGTTCCACATGCGACCGACGCCTTTTTGTTCCTTCATTATAACTCCACCGCCTTACATTAGCCTACCCATTGTCTTCTTCATGACCAGGCGCTGCAGCCTCTTGCCGATACGCAGGCTGCTCTTCAGCTCATCCGCCATTTCCTTCGTCAGCTTACTGCTCGAAATCTTGCCATTGTTGGCATAGAAGCCGTTTTCCATCCGTTCGGTCGTCATGAGCCGCAGCCGCAAGAAGATACGAAAGGCTTGTTCATATTGTCGCGCATCGGCTTCCGGCAGTACACCAGTCTGCACGAGCCTCTTAATGCGCTCTAACGTGGCCGTCTCCCTAATTCCCTTATGAATCGACATCAGCCGGATCGAATTGACCATTGGAATATAGGCGCCATACTTAATGTCCAAGCTGCCGGCATCCGCTCCGTACCGCTCCTTCAGCAAATGGCCGAAAACGCCGAGAAGCACTTTATGCCTCATCGTATTCTCAAGCATTCGCCTTACGATAATCGGATGATTAAGCATATCGGTAAAAAAACAATCTTTAAACGCGTCTACCAAATCTTGATTTCCATAAACGCCGCGCCCGTCTGCTACGATAAGCAAATAACGAACCGATTCCCAAGCCGGTTCCTCAAACCAATGGCCCAGCTTCGCCCGCCATTCGGATAACGAGAGACACCATTCCGAATTGTTGCTAAGCACGTTCCCCTCGCAAGGCGGATAACCGCTTGTCTGGAGATTTCCGACAATAATGTCCGTTAATTGCTTAAAATATTGCTTTACTTCCGCCGAATCAGACACTGGATCTTCGTAGACAACGCCGCTGTCTTGATCGCTGGACAATGTTTGCTCTTTCCGACCGCCGCTGCCGAACAACAGATACGCATAAGGCACGGGGGGAGAACCCATCCCCATCCGTGCCATCTGCGTCTCTGCGAGTGCAACGGCCCGGCTAATAACCGCGTCGTGCATCTCGTTCAGATAATCATTAAATTGTTCGACCGGACGCGTTGGGAGAAGAGCCTCCATCTGCTCATGTACCTGATCCCGCAAGCTTCGCAGCTCCTCCACTTGATCGGCCGAGCCGATCCGTGCAAGCAGCTGGGTCCACACCGGATCACCCATCTGATGCCTCTCCCTTCGGTCAGTCCTTCATGATAGTTAATGGATGGATTACCCTTGAATATGTTTATCCGATTTTTTCATTTGTTCCGGGTAACCATAAGCGCCGTGCTCGCTAAGGTCAAGACCGATAATTTCTTGTTCTTCCGTTACGCGGAAGCCCATGATAAGTTTCATCACGCCAAGAACAAGGAACGAAGCGGCAAGTACGAATGCGCCAACTACGACAACGGATTCGAATTGAATCCATAATTGATGCCAACTGCCCGTGTCGATAAGTCCGCCTCTACCCGTGTTAAGTCTAGTTGCTAGTTCTTCCGTTGCGAAGATACCGTTGGCAAGCGTACCCCAGATACCTGCTGCGCCGTGAACGGACAAAGCGTAGATTGGATCGTCGACTTTGATTTTCTCGAAAAACTTCACGCTGTAGAATACGAGAACGCCTGCTACCAAACCGATAACAACTGCCGCCCAAGGATCTACGAATGCGCAAGATGCTGTAATGGCTACGAGACCTGCAAGCGTACCGTTTAGCATCGTCGTGATATCAGCTTTGCCTGTTACTGCCCATGAGATAAGAAGCGCAGCTACGCCGCCGGCGCCGGCGCCGAGCATCGTGTTGAAAGCAACGAAACCGAAGAAGCCGTCGCCGACCGATACGGTCGATCCCGCGTTGAAACCGAACCAGCCAACCCATAGAAGCAATACGGAAAGGGCAGTGAATACTTGGTTATGTCCCAAAATCTCGTTCGCCGAGCCGTCTTTGTTGAACTTGCCGATACGAGGCTTAAGTAGTACGGTTGCCGCGAACGCCGCAAGAGCACCCGTTAAGTGAACGACAGTCGAGCCCGCGAAATCTTGCGCTCCATCATCGAACAGCCAGCCGCCGCCCCAGATCCAGTGAGCAACCGTTGGGTAAATAATAGCAATGAAAAATACGGTAAATACAACATATGATGCAAGTTTAGCGCGTTCCGCGAAGCCGCCCCAAGCGATCGAAAGCGATACCGCCGCGAATGCGAGTTGGAACAGGAAGAAGATCGTGCTAGGCAGGCCGTTTTCTACGCTTGCCTTCGCCGGATCGAAGAAGAAGTCTCCCCAGCCGAACAATGCGTTCATGCCGTTGTCTGCGTTGGCTCCGCCGAAAGCAAAGCCGTAACCGAATGCCCAATAAATAATAGCTGCCAGGCCGGTTGTAAAGATCGTCTTGCCGGCAACGTGGCCTGCGTTCTTCATACGAGTCGAGCCTGTTTCAAGAAGAATGAATCCGCCTTGCATAAGTAATACAAGGATGAATGATAGCATAACCCAAAGTGCATTCAACCCCATGTTGAGCGTTGCTCCGGAAGGGTCTTCCGCAAAAGCCATTGCCGGGAATAAAAGCGTTAATGCACCAAAAGCCAAGACCGTTTTCTTAATCAATTCGACCACTCCTTTAATGTTATGTTTCCTGACGCATGAGGAAAGACTTAATGTCATTATAGTCAGAAGTACTCAATTTGACAATACGCATTATTCCGTTTTTCGAAAAAAATCTAACGTTCGGCACAAAATCTAACACGAACGTTAAGCTTTTTTACCATTCCTCACCAAAAAGGATTATGAAGGCATCTCATTCTTCGCGTTTAGCCTTGATTAATAGAATAGAGAACTCAAAAACGACAGTATCATCCATCTAGTAGTATAGTCGCATGGCAGGTTTGACTGCGCGGATACTTACTATTATCATATTTATTATAGAAGAGAGTATTCGCTAATGAAGGAAGGTGTTGTTATGGAAGGTGCAGCTTTATACCGGATCGGAGAATTATCCAAGCTTGCGCAAATGAGTCAGAGAACGCTTGATTATTACACGTCGATCGGCTTAATCGAGCCAGCGGAGCGTTCAGCCAAAAATTATCGCCTGTACGCCCATGAGACGCTGCTCCGCTTGGAGCGTATTGAACAAATGAAAAAAGATAAATATACATTAGAAGAGATAAAGGCGAACTTAAAGACTTGGAGCAAAGTAACGCCCGAGGAACAGATATCCCTGCGGCTCGCCGACCTCCATCATCAATTAAGCCAGCTGGAGCGCCAGGTGAAGGAACTGGAGCCCGATATTAAGAAGCTGAAGCCAAGACAGGCCAATCAATTGTATACACGCCTCGTTCCTCAGACCGCGGCTTGCATCGAAGCGTTGATGCTGCTTATGAATAAAGGACCTTTTATGTAATCCGATTTCTTGCAGCAATGTCAGTCTTATATGGAGGAATGCGTCCGTGCTGCCGTTTCACCCGATGGATTCAATGATTTTGGTTGCATTTGCCGTTTGCATCTGTGCTCAATTCCGCGTCAAGGGCACGTTCAGCAAATGGTCGCGCACGCCAGCCGCACGGGGCCTTACCGGCTACGAAGCCGCTCGGCTGCTTCTCGATGCGAGCGGACTTCGCAACGTGCCCATAGAGCCTGTCAGAAGCTCTCTGACCGACCATTACGACCCGGTTCATCGAATAGTACGTTTATCGGCCGTCAACTTCGCTTCCGCCACCGCCCCCTTCCTATTTTTAGCGGTTCTATTGTTCACTTCGTCAACCTTAATTGCGGTAATGCCAAAGTACTGAACGCAGCAGCATTCACCTGCGTGGCGGCTGCGCTCGTCTCCTTTCCAAAACTTCCCAAATGCATCATGATATTCACTTCCAGACGCGATGAATAAGCACGCAAGAAAAAAGGCTTCCTCGGCTATTGGCGCCAAAGAAGCCTTTCGAATGTCATCTGCTATTGATGGCGACGGTCATTGAAATAACGAATAAGAAAACCGTGGAAAACTTTGGCCACTAGGGGCAGCTTCTCATTCGTACGGCGAATAAGTCCGATCGTCCTTGTCACCTGCGGATTGTTGATCCGCACCTTGGCAGGTTGAAGAGGTCCCGTGTAGTGGAGCGCCATCTCAGGCAGCAAACTGACGCCCATACCAGCGGCTACAAGTCCGCGAATCGTATCCGTCTCTTCGCCCTCGAATCCGATATTCGGCGTAAAACCAGCCCGCTGACACGCCTCCCATACGATCGGGCGAAGCGAATAGCCTTCACTGAACAGCACGAACGTCTCATGCTCAAGCTGCTTGAGATCAATGGCCGATTCATCGGATAGCGGATGACCCGGAGGAAGTATGGCATATAACTCTTCGGTCAACAGTACTTCACCGCATACGAATTCGTGATCGCCGGGGAATGGCGAAATGAATGCAAGATCGATCTCGCCTTTGATCATATCGCGAATAAGCGACGGATACATCCCTTGCTTGAAGCGAAACTTCACGTTCGGATACAGCTTGCGGAACGCTGCAACGACTTGAGGAATTAACGAGATGCCTAAGCTATGGGGAAACCCGAGCCTAATCTCGCCCTTCTCCGGATCAAGGAACTCGTGAATCTCCACGACCGCCCGCTCCAAATCCGCCAATATCGCCTCGGCGCGCTTCAAGAACAGCTGCCCCACTTGGGTCAGCTGTAAGTTCCGGCCTTTCTGAACGAAGAGCTTGACGCCAAGTTCCTCTTCCAGCTGATGAATTTGGCGGCTGACCGCCGATTGCGCAACGTGCAGCTCCTCGGCTGCTTGCGTTACATGCTCTTTCTTTGCTACCTTAACAAAATAATAAAGCTGACGAAGTTCCATCTAGGTTTATCTCTCTCCCGTCACGGACCCTTGAATAGTTTTGTCGTTCATTGTTCACTAACCTTGCCTAGCGCCCAACACGCTGCTTGCGCACCATGCTGCGGTCGAACCCGTTATATAGCAGGAAGCCTGCAGCTCCCCCGCCAACATGCGCCCACAGATCGACGCTCGGCACGAGAAACGAATAAATGACTCCGAATATAAGAATCATATAGACCGTCTTCCGCGAGCTCTCGTCGAGCCATGCCCTTCGGAATAACGATAAATAAAGAAACGCTCCGAATACGCCGTAGATCGCGCCCGAGGCACCTACCGACACCTGCGCTCCACCATCCTGTAGCGTCTGTATCCATGCGCTTGCGAGATTGCCGGCAATGCCGCACAGCAGGTAGAAGACTATATATTTCGGCGTTCGAAGCAGCCTCTCGAGCGGTGGCGCGAAGATGAGCAGAGAGAACATATTATACAGCAAATGCTCCAAACCCGAGTGCATGAACATGGATGTTAAATATCGCCATGGATGCTCCATACCATACGGATCCGTTATCGGCTTGGTTACAAAAGCGCCGAAATCGATCGCGTGGTAAGCATCGTTCGGATTGCCATTGATTGCGATGACGATAAAGTACACGATGTTTAGCGCAATGATCGCAGCTGTAGCCGGATATATCCTTAAATATTCGCGGAAACTTTCGTAACGCAAAAAAATCATCATTTCAGCCCCTTTTTCCATCCATGAATTGGACAATGTCGTTTCATTACGATTATAATGAATTTGGTATTGACCATTCAAATCGAGGAGGACATTCGCACATGTCACAGGAACGTACAGGAGTTGCAACATTCAAGGGCAACCCGATCACTCTCATCGGCCCGGAACTTAAAGTTGGAGACAAAGCTCCAGACTTCTCCATTAACAAAAACTTGGTGGAGAACGCATCGCTCGCCGACTACGCAGGTAAAGTCAAGCTCATCAGCGTTGTTCCTTCGATCGACACGGGCGTATGCGATGCTCAGACGCGCCGTTTCAACGTTGAAGCCGCTTCCCTGGGCGAGAACGTTGCCATTCTTACCGTGAGCGTAGACTTGCCCTTCGCTCAATCCCGCTGGTGCGGCGCATCCGGCGTAGACAAAGTCGTCCTGCTCTCCGACTACAAAGGGCATAGCTTCGGCGAAGCGTACGGCGTCTACATTAAAGAACTGGGTCTTGATATGCGTTCGATCTTCGTTATCGATGCGAACGACACGATCCAATACGTCGAGTACTTGCCTGAAATGACGGAGCATCCGAACTACGAGCAAGCGATTAGCGCAGTGAAAGCACTTCTGTAAGCTACGCGAACTTCATCATACGCAATAAGATGCATGACCGCAAACAAAGCGAGTGAAGGATATCCTTCCTCGCTTTGTCTTTGTATAGATGTAGTTAACCCTTAGCCTGTTACTTTAAACGCCGAAAGCTTCTTGTCCAGTGTCCGATACAGGTCCAAAATAACCCTGTAATTCGATCCGAGGTCTCCGAGGGAACCGCGGGATGCCGAATAAATATCAACCGCCGACGTAAGCGGATTGACGCTGATGACGGAAACGGTGATGTCCATCGTTCTGCCGAATGCTGTACGTTTCTCCAGTACGATCTCTCCTACAGACTGCACCTCATGTAATACCTTGTAGCCCTGCATCTTCTTAAGAGTCGATATAACTTCCTCCCAAGCCTTCTCCTTCGAGAGCTTGTAGAAATGCGATTTCAGCATTGGATCCTTGGCTCTGTCGCCCGTCTGTTCATGACTGCGCAGCAGCCCGATAAAGGTCCGCTTCAACAACAACGATCTCCCCCTCCGAAATCTATGTACATTACTCTATATGATACCATGATTTGTCCCAAGCGTAAACGGCATACGCCGTCATTGCGGCGTTAGCTATCGTTTCGCGGAGAATTCTAAGCCAAATATAAATGTAATACTTTGTGACTATTAGAATTTAAGCGTAAACGGCTTCGGCGATGCTGCTTTCCGTATCCGTCCATTGTCCATCCGTCATCAAGACCTGCCCAAGGCATGAAAAAAGAGCGTTCACCGGATAAATCCGGCAAAAGCTCCCTTCGATCAAATAGAAACCCGCCTATGCCGTCCGACTTACATGTTTCTGAACCCGCTCTCGCAGGTGGGTGTCCGCAGAAACGCTTTTGAGATCCCCTTTCGGGGGCTTGTCAGCTGCGTTCCGATCTAGGTCTCCCGTGAAACAGCCATTGGTTCAAAACAACGAAAAGCCGAAACGAACATCGCAGGATGTATTGTTATTATAGTCTTATCCCATGCAAAAGTAAACGCTGACAGGTTGTTATTTGTTGGCGTTGTCAGAATCATGCTTAATCAGGTCGACCCGATCAAGCTCCGCTGCTTCCTCGGCTGCTTCTTCCTCGGCAAGTCGCGCTTTCTCAGCTTGGTCCTGGAGCTTCTGGTAGATCAGGTTGAAGTTCCAATACGATAAGTACGCGATGATGCTCCCCATGAAGAAGGGGATAAGAAACGTAAATCTTGTGCTGAAGTACATGACTGCGCCGGCCATAATCGCCGTAGACAACGAACGGAACGGCCTGCCTATCGTAATCAATACGGCATTCTTAAGCAATTGAAACGTTTTCATATGATAGTGAACAAGCATCGAGAAAAAGTTGAACAACGATACAATGAGCAAAATAAGAAATGCGACAAAAATGTACGACAATAGGTTCAACTGTTCGCGGTATACGATAAAGTCGACAATCATAATGGCGAGCAGCAGCGTGTAGATGATGCCGCCTAGCATGCTCTGCTTGTAATTCTCCTTATAGCTGCGGAAAAAAGTTTTGAACAGCGGGACGTCTACCTCGCCTGTAACCCATTTGCGCGCGACGGCGAACATCGCTGCAGTAGAAGGGAACAACGTGAAAGGCGCTACGATAGCCATGAAGATAAGCGTCATATAAACTTGGCTTAGCATTTCTGCATCCGTACCCGTTCCCGCAATAAGAAGAGTCCAGGCGAAAAATACGAATGGCAGCGAGCAGACAAGCCACAACACATTAATTACCGCTAAACGCATGATCCATTCGGAGATTCGGTAAAATCCCCCCATTAGTCCTCTTGGTTCCATTTGATCTGCCTCCAGATAAGTCCATTCTTAAGAATGCAAGGTGAAACGGCTGTCGCCGTCCTTCATGCGGCGCAAAGCAACGTTTCGCGGAGAAATATAAGCACCGTATAAACATGAAATTTATACTTTCTTGTATTTAAATAAAAACCGGGGAGGCCCGATGCCCGCGGGCATAACGGACTTCCCCGGTTTCATTGACCGCGAAGCGCTGGCTGCCTTGCAAATAGCTCAGCTCATAGCTTAGAACCAATTAGTTGTTGACGAAACCTTCGCTGCCGCTCTTCGGACGACGGCTGTCGCTGCGTCCTTCGCTGCTGCGCTTGCTGCCGTAACCGCCAGTTGCGCTACGGTTCTCATAGCCGCCACGCGAACTGCTGCTGCTGCTTCCGGCGCTGCTGCGTCTGTCATCGCGTCCGCGATAACCGCCGCCGCCACCTGTACCGCCGCTGCGATTGCCGCCATAAGAGGAGGAACCAGTGCGGTTGAACGGACGACCGTTCGAACGAATATCCGGTCTGCGCTTCTTAGCACGAAGCGGCTCTTCAGGCGTCAGCTCGACTTCGACGTTTTTCTTCTCGCCTGTAAGCAGCTTGATTGCTGCTGCAAGAAGGTGAACGGAATCATACTGCTCAAGCAATTGAATCGAAATGGCTTTGTACTCGTTGAACTCTTCGTTATGAACGATTTCCAGTAAGCGCTCCGCGGTTACGCGTTGCTTGCCTTCGATCGCCTCCGCAATGCTAGGAAGCGGCTTGCGGTTCATCTTCTGACGCGTAATCTTCTCAATGAAATGAAGGTGATCGATCTCGCGCGGCGTTACGAACGACCATGCAGTTCCTTCTTTGCCTGCGCGGCCGGTACGGCCGATGCGGTGAACATAGCTCTCCGGATCTTGCGGAAGGTCAAAGTTGATTACATGCGTTACGCCGGATACATCCAAACCGCGTGCTGCAACGTCGGTTGCAACAAGAACGTCAATGCTGCCGTCGCGGAATTTACGCATTACGTTGTCACGTTGATTCTGGGACAAATCGCCGTGCAACCCGTCGGCTGAGTAGCCGCGCTTCTGCAGCGCTTCGCTAAGCTCGTCTACGCGGCGTTTCGTGCGACCGAAGATAATAGCAAGATCGGGCGATTCCATATCGAGCAAGCGGCTAAGAGCTTCGAACTTCTGACGCTCATGCACTTCGATATAAGCTTGGTCAATGGATGGAGCCGTTACTTGTTTCGGGATAACCGATACATGCTCCGGATTTTTCAGAAACTGCTGTGCAAGCTTCTGAATGTTGGCCGGCATCGTAGCCGAAAACAGCATCGTGTGGCGCTCGTCCGGAACTTGCTTCAGGATGGACTGAATGTCTTCCATAAAGCCCATGTCCAGCATTTCGTCCGCTTCGTCCAAAATAACCGTTTGAACGTCTTCGAGACGAATCGTCTTGCGGTTGATGTGATCGAGCAAGCGTCCTGGCGTACCGATAATGATTTGCGGCTTCTTCTTCAATGCGCGGATTTGGCGTCCGATTTCTTGTCCGCCGTAAATCGGCAAAGAGCGAAGACCTTTGTATCGAGTCAGCTTCCCGATCTCTTCAGCCACTTGAATAGCGAGTTCACGGGTTGGCGTCATTATTAATGCGACAATGCGTTCCTCGCTTGTCGGAATTTTGTTGATGAGCGGAATTCCGAATGCCGCCGTCTTTCCCGTACCCGTCTGTGCCTGGCCAATAAGATCGGTTCCTGCCAGGGCGATCGGGATCGCTTTGTCTTGGATTGGGGTCGATTCCTCAAATCCAAGTTCAGTAATTGCTTGCAAAACCTTAGGTTCCAAGCCAAATTCAGCAAATGTTTTCAAACTTTTCTCAAACTCCTTTTATCTACTGCCTACTTAAGAATATCCAAACCATTATAGCACAGAAACAATTGTGAATACCAGTAAACCAAATAAAGCCATACTACAACCGACAAAAAGATTGCTTGTCTAGTCCTTTTGCATCGGAGGCGATCCACTTGAATCGGCAAAGCTTGCACCACCTTTACAACGTTCCGGTCATGACATTCGGCGCGCTTCTCGTTGCGGTCGGCTTCAACTTGTTTCTCATCCCGCATCAGCTGTTAAGCGGCGGATTGTCCGGCATTTCGATGATGATCGGCTATATTACCGGAGGCAATATCGGCTGGCTTTACTTTGTGCTTAATTTGCCCGTGCTGCTCTGGGGCTGGTTCGTGCTAGGCCACCGATTTATCGTCTGGAGCATATATATCGTCATCACCTCTACATTGTTCCTCCAGATCGTTCCCGTTATGAAAATTGTCGAGGATATTGTTCTTGGCTCCGTATTCGGCGGCATCATCGTTGGTTTCGGAAGCGGATTGGCGCTTCGGTACGGCGGCTCCTCCGGCGGCTTCGACATCATTGCCTCGATCGTCACCCGGAGACGCGACTTTCCCGTCGGGATGATCATTTTCGTACTGAATAGCCTCGTAATCGCCATTTTGGTCCTTTTTACGCAAAACTGGGACTTAGCCTTGTACTCCCTCGTCTCCATCTATACAGCAGGCAAGATTGTCGATATCATCCACGTTCGCCATATTAAAGTGACCGCTTTTATTATTACGACAAAAACCGAAGAATTATTAGCCAAGCTGCTGAGTCATCCTCGCGGAATTACCATCATTAAAACGAAAGGAGCTTACTCGTCGGCTGAGCGCGATATGCTGATGACCGTCAGGACCAGGTACGAATTATCCGACTTGAGCAAAACGATAAGAACCATCGACCCGCATGCATTCATCAACATCGTGGAAACCGTAGGCGTAATCGGAGATTTCTCGAAACCGAAGGAACATTGATATACGCAAACATGGATTTTATACGGTATCCCTATGTTTTTGAAAACGATCCTGCTATAATGTGTGTAACCCGTAGTTTAGGTTTCTTGCCATAGGATTTCCCCTATCTTTGAACAATCGATCGACGAAAGGGTGATGCTAAGGTGGATTTGGAAACGGTAAAACTGTCTCAAATTGTGGAGAAGCTTGCGCCTGAGCTTAGTCCTTTTCTCACGGCACGCGAGATGGACATAAGCATTGTACTGCGGGACGGACTTGCTGTACTTGAGCCGTCTGACGCGATGGAAATCGTGCAACACAGTATTTGCGAGCATCAAAGAGAAGCTTTCCTGCAATGACAATACGGATACACCAGATTACCATGCGCCTGTCGAGCCCGTTCTCGGCAGGTTTTTTTGTGCCGAAACGATTGCTATTGGCCATTTAATTACGGCGCAAGCCGGTTGCATTTGCGATAAAAGGAAAATAAATGATGACCAAGCCGCGTAAACTGCTTTATAATTTGGTTACAGATGTGCTGACGGGGAGAGAACATAGTGGATATTATTCTATCAACTTTACTGCTGCTCTACAATTTGCTAACCGGCTCCGGCGATGAGAGCATGGCCGCCAAGGAACTGGCCGCCGCATACATAAACGCCGCCGCAGGACAGACGATTATACAGCCGGACTCTCCAGGACTTAGCGGGTTGCCTGGCGGGCTTAACGGCATCGCTGCCGTAAAGCAAGATCCTCAGCCCGACGCACCGGCTATCAAAGGCATCTACGTTACCGCGCACAGCGCAGGCGGCGCAAGGATGGAATCGCTGCTAAAGATGGTCGACGGCACCGAGCTTAACAGCATGGTAATCGACATCAAAGACGATAACGGCTACATTACTTATCCGACAACGACGCCCGAGCTGCTCGAAGTAGGCAAGCCGCAGAGGTTCATCGGTAACATCAGCACGCTGATGGCAACCCTGAAGAAGCATGACATCTATCCGATTGCCAGGATTGTCGTATTCAAGGATACCGTACTCGCACGCAAGAAGCCGGAGCTGTCGTTCCTGCATCAGGACGGAACGATATGGAAGAACAACCGCGGAGAGAGCTTCGTCAATCCTTACCGCAAGGAAGTATGGGATTATAACGTAGCGGTCGCCAAGGAAGCGGCCCGGCTTGGATTCAAAGAAATTCAATTTGACTACGTGCGCTTCCCGGAAGGCTTCGAGACAAAGGCGGACTCCTTGAACTTCACGAAGTCGGAGCTTAGCCGCGTGGACGCCGTCGCCGGCTTCGTCAAATACGCAAGAGAGCAGCTTGAACCGCTCGGCGTACGCGTATCCGTGGATATATTCGGCTTTGCGGCGTCCGTTCCGGCAGCCGAGGGCATCGGACAAGACTTCGTGAAAATATCGAATGACGTCCACGTCATCTCGCCGATGATCTATCCGAGCCATTACAGCACCGGCTGGTTTAAGCAGAAATATCCCGATCTAAGTCCGTATGCCGTCATCAAGGGCGCCATGGAGGATACGCATAAGAAGCTTGACGGAACAACGGAGCTAAAACCGATTATCAGGCCGTGGATCCAAGACTTCACCGCAAGCTGGTTAGGGAAAGGCCAATTCATGAAATATGGCAAGACCGAGGTCGAAGCGCAAATCAAGGCTTTGAACGATTCGGGCGTAACCGAGTACCTGCTCTGGAATGCCGGCAACAAATATTCGCCTAACGTCGTTTACAAATAACCGCAAATAGACACAAGGCTGCCCTCCATCATCGGTTTGACGATTTGGAGGGCAGCCTTGTTTGATCTTTTAGCTTATTGCGATAATCGAAGCGCCAGCTCGTACATATCCATGTTGAATGGCTTCTTGGTGTTGACGACCGTGTCGATGTCGGTCGTTACCAGCTCGCCGCGGACGACGCCGCACGCTTTGCCCGAAATGCCAGCCATCAATTGGCTTACGGCAAAGTCGCCTAGGCGGCTAGCAAGAATGCGGTCGACGGCCGTTGGCGTGCCGCCGCGCTGAATATGTCCTAACACCGTGACGCGGGGCTCGATGCCGCAGCAATCGGTGATTTTCTGGGAGACGTCTTCCCCTTTGCCCGCGCCTTCCGCAACAACGATAATACTATGGCGTTTGCCTTTGGCAAAGTTCGTTTTCATCCGATCCGCAACCTCGTTCAAGTCGAAAGGCACTTCCGGCACAAGAATCGTCTCCGCGCCGCTTGCAAGGCCTGCATGCAGCGCAATATCGCCGCAATGGCGCCCCATAACCTCGACGATCGAGGAACGCTCGTGGGAAGACATCGTATCGCGGATTTTGTTGATCGCGTCAACAACGATGCTCACGGCCGTGTCGAAACCGATTGTCATATCCGTGAACGGAATATCGTTATCGATCGTTCCCGGCAAACCCATCGTCTTAATGCCCAGCTTGCTCAGCTTGTTCGCGCCTTGGTACGAACCGTCTCCGCCGATGACGACAAGGCCGTCGATTCCTCTTGAACGGAGCACTTCGGCGCCTCGCTGCTGGCCTTCCGCTGTCATGAACTCCTTGCAGCGGGCCGTCTGGAGAATCGTGCCGCCGCGTTGAATAATATCGCCTACGCTGCGCAAATCCATTTGGCGCAAATCGTCGTTAAGCAAACCTTGATAACCCCGTTGTACGCCGTATACGTCCAGCCCATGGAACAAAGCGCTCCGTACGACGGCACGTACAGCCGCGTTCATTCCTTGAGAATCTCCTCCACTTGTCAGTACAGCGATTGATTTGACTGCAGACATGTTTCATTCCTCCACTTTCCTCTGTGTAATTGATGTAATTGTTATAAGATCAAGCTTGCTTTTTCCGAATCCAAATGCTATTGACAAGGAAAAACAGGCGTGTAAGCGGACTGTTCTTCATAAGCTTCCGAGAGATGCCTCTTACCGGCGGCTGATGCCGTACTTTCGGATCCGATAAGTACAACGCAAGCAGCCCCTCGATAATCAAACGGTGGAAGCGCGAAGCAGGCAGCAGCTTTACATCCTCACGCGCTCTGGCAACAATTGTGCCAAGCCGATCAACAAGCAGACTATCGTTCTCGTAGTAGTTGCAGAAGTTAAGGTCGCCGCCTAGTTGATCTTCTTCCTGATCGATCAAGTAGTCGAGCAAAATATGCTGGGCGCATACATGCGGGAAATAGCCCCTCTTAATGGCGGCAGCGTCGCTCGCGGACAACTTGTCCTCCGTCGCAGCCAGGAACAGCATGAACATACCCAGCGTCGATCCGGTAGCCGCGGCAAATTCATTCCACTGCAGGTTCGGATAGCTGCTCTTATGCTTCTCCCACCAGTCGAGGAGCATCGGCTCTCTCATATCCTTTCGAATATGCTTATACACTTGCAAGTCGCTATAGAGGACGACAAGCTCCGTAACATACGGCTTGACGCTCGCGTAGGAAGGCAAGCTCGCAGTCATTCGCTGACAGGTAAGTACCAATTGATGCAAGTAGCCGCCATCGTTATTCTCGTTGCGATGCAAGTAATAATCCTGAAGCGAAGCTGCGGGGTTCACCGCATCCAGCATCGATTGATGAAGCTGGCGGAAGTCGTCCGGATCAAGCGACGTGCTGCGGTCGCATAAGTTATCCAAATAATCGCTAATCGTCTGGAGCGCTACAATAAGAGGGATCAAGATGTGACGATGCTCCAAACTAACGATCGCAAAAACGGCGCCGCCTTGGCAATGGAACTTCTTGCTGTCCATGCTGCTAAGCGCCTGATTCCTTAGTTCATCGTCAGGAATCGCTTCTGCACGCGCGCGAAGAAGCGCCAGCTCCTTCTCAACGCCCGGCAGCACATATTTGTACACGCGATGCATGAGCTTAAGCGGGCTCTGGGGCACGCGTCCGCTTGAAAGAGTCGTTACTCGCAAGATGCGCTCCTCCTCGAACTCAATATCATGAATGCCTGCGCGATTCCAACTCTTGATTGATCCGGTACCAGATATGCAGCTCGTTAATGCGGCTCGCATATTCGGCTATTTCGTAATTCAGCTCGCAGCATCTATCGAAATCATGCTCCTCGAATAGCCGGACCTGCATCCCGTTAATCAGCCGTTCGAATTCGATGACGCGATCCGGAATCGTTCCCCTGATCGACTCCCATCGCTCAATGATATTCATTTGCTCGGATACCTCGTATTGCTCCCAATCGCTCTCAAGGATAGGCAGGCTGATACGAAGCCGTTCATTCCAATCAAATCGATACTCGCCCATTGTAAACCTCCAAACATTAATGTACCATTTCGATTCACAATAATCCAGCTTCAAAAATCAAATTGGTCGGTTACTAGAGCCGTGCTATAATTGAGGACGAATGAGCAATCGCATAGAGATGGAGTGAGATTTGCACCTATGGAAACATCCGGAACTTCAGAGGCGGATAGACCGGCAACCTCTGCCACTGCCCGCAAAGAGATTTTTGCATTGCGTACTTATACGTTTTTCTCCTATTCTACGGCCGCAATGGTCGTCTCCTTTATTCCGTTGTTTTTTTTGGAGCGCGGATATTCGGAGCAGCAGATCGGCATTATTTATGCGACCGGCCCGCTGATGTCGATCTTCGCCAACATTCTATTCGGCATGGCCAGCGACAAGCTGCGAACGATCAAGAAGCTGCTCTTTCTGCTGCTATTCGGACAGCTCGTAATGATTTCGATTTTACTGCCGATCGAGCATTTTGCGCTCGTCTGTATCGTTATGTTGGGCTTTTATTTTTTCCAGACGCCTATTAACCCGTTAACGGACAGCCTGATCCTGCTATCCAGCCAATATACCGGCAAGCCTTATGCGCTTATTCGTATTTACGGTTCCCTCGGCTTCGCGGCGACCGCATATACGCTTGGACTCATCCTGAAGCAAATCGGATCAAGCTGGACCATGCCGCTTGTGCTGCTTACGATTGCGATTACGCTGGGTCTTGTTTTTGGATTGAAGGACTATCAAGCGACCTCTCGCAAAATGGATTTTTCCGGCTTCTTCAAGCTGCTCCGGCAGCGGAATATCGTGATCTTCTTCTTGCTCGTCTTGGCGATCTCGATCCCTCACCGCATGAACGAAGGTTTCCTTGCCGTCACGATGCGACATCTCGGAGCGAGCGATTCGCTGGTCGGACTTTCATGGCTCGCTTCCGCGCTGAGCGAAATTCCGATTCTGTTCCTGCTCGGCAAATACGGGCATAAGTTCAAGGAGCTGCCGCTCCTTATGATCGCTTCGATCATGTACGCCATTCGCTTATGGTTCGTGAGCGATATTCAAGATCCGAGATGGGCGATTGCGGCTCAAGCGATGCACAGCGTTTCCTTCGGCATCTATTTCTCGACGGCGCTTCGCTACATCTCCAGAATCATTCCCGACGAGTACCGCGCATCCGGACAGGCGGTTTACGCCGTCGTATGGACTGGTCTCGCCGGCGCAATCAGCGGATTATTCGGCGGCTTCATCTACGAGCAGTTCGGACGGGAAAGCTTCTTCCGCATGGGCGCGATCATTGCCATGGCAGCGGCGGTCGGCTTCCTGGTGAAGTACTACTATAGCGATGAGCGGTAGCGCGGTTGCCGCGTTAAAATAACGCGAGAAATTCCAGTTAATTGGCTTCAGTCAAATGGATGTAACTTCGTTGACGGGAGCGCGGCGAGTGGGAGATGACTATAAAAAAAAGCGGCCGAACGAGGGACAAATCCCTGTTCAGCCGCTTCTTCGTCATGCCTTACAGATGTAACACGGTCATACAATATTATAAGAAACGTGGATCTTATAATTTAATGACGTTGGCCGCTTGAGCCCCGCGGTTACCCTCAGTAATGTCAAACTCGACTGCTTGACCTTCTTCTAGCGCCTTGAATCCTTCGCTTTGAATGGCGGAGTAATGTACGAATACATCTTCTCCATTGTCGACTTGAATGAAGCCGTAACCTTTCTCTGCATTAAACCATTTAACTGTACCTTTCAATTAAACAACCTCCTAAAGATGACCGCCGGTATTAACGGCGAGTAGAACCATTATAACGATAACCGAAACGCATTGCAATTATAGTGAAATAAGCAAAAAATCGCTTTTTTTAGGTATAAAAGGAAGTTTGGAGGGCAATAATTGTACGTTGCCTCCGTTTGTCTCAATCGAGGCCAGCAGCTCGTCCAACCGGGCAAAAGGCTCCCAGTTCAGCGTTTGAAGCGGATAGATGCGGATCTGGCCGCCCTTCCTCGTTACGCGCATAAGCTCGGAGATGGCCTGCTTATGGAACTCATAACCGAATTGCTCGGCATATAGAAATAAGAAGTGGCTGCATAATACGAGCGAGAATCTACCGTCAGCGAAAGGAAGCTCAGGAAGCTTGCCTGCTACGTAGGAGTAATGTCCAGTTGGATCGGTAGCATCCGCTTCGAATTTGGCTAGCGAGGCTTCTCGACCAGCTCGGTGACGGTCAAGCGAGCCGTAATAACTCCAGTCGAGCACATGAGAGATCTTGGCCAGCTTATCTGTCGACGTGCCGATCTCTTCCCTTGCCTCTTCCACCCACCGCGGAACGTCGCCGCCGTATCTCGGATCAACCGCAAACGCTTCATAACCTCTTGCCTTGGCATCCGCCGTGAAGGAAGAACCGCCTGCAGCAACGTCCAGAATCGGACCGGGTTCAAGATCGGACTCCGTCATATCGAACATTCGAATATATTCCTCATACCCTCTGCAGGTCATAGCGACTCCAACCTGCTCATACCTTGCTTGACTCATCTTGACACTCTCCTCTTCTCGTCTCATCTCGTCTCGTCTTACCATTAACCATGTTGCTTTATGCCCTGTGTTTTGGCATGATGTTAACTATACCATAATTAACTATTCGAAGGTGGAAAATTCATGTTCAAAAAGCACGAAATTTACAAAACAGACAAATACAATATGCTGACTGTCGAGGTTCAAGGCAAAACGTTAATCGTCAGAGAAATTTCCGACCAATGGGGCGAGGACTGCCATACGTTCGTCAGCCGTCCCGAAATGCTGCATTGGGCCGAGAACCGTTTCCGTCCATCCGATTTCGTCGGCAAAGAAGACGAGCTTGCCGCCATCATGGCCGCTTTCAAAGAAGTGTAAGAGCAAGATTGATGCAACAGCAGCAGGAAAAATTGTCCTTTGCGGCGAACATATCCTTACAAGCGCCCGCATAGGTAACGATAAGCGCATGCGTCGCGTTTCGCTATGCATGTCGCTTTTTTAGAGGAGGAGCAGCTTCGGGATGGATCCAACAGCTACTATTATTTTCATCATCGCTTCCTTTGTCCTTGGGGGCCTTGTCGTCTTGAAGAAGGATACGTTATCGCCAGGCATGCGCCGAGGCTTGGCCATCTTCTCGATCGTTTTCATTGCTTTCGCTTTTTTCCTCATTGTGTATGCTTTCTTCACGATGGGCTCCGCTTAATCCAAGCGGCGGTTACATATTCGCTTAAGAGGCTGGGCATGGTAATGGAAAACTGTGCCTGAGGTGATTAGCGAGTGAAATGGCTTCCTTTGCTTGTAGCTTTAAGCTTAATACCCGGCAACGGAGCAACTCACGCTCATGCGAGCACCAAACCCGACTCCGAAGCCAAGTCGCCATCTACTTTATCGATACCAAGGAGGAGTTCGATGAATCACGTACCGAAACGTTCCGAATCCGCGCCCGAGACGACCTGGAAGCTGGAGGATATCTTCGCCGATCAGGCGGCATGGGACAGCGAGTTCGCGGAAGCGAAGAAGTTGATTAAGAAAGTAGCCGATTATGAAGGCAAGCTTGCCGATCCCGCCCAGCTCAAAGCTTGCTTCGAGCTCGAAGATGAATTGTCGCTGCATGTCGAGCGCCTCTACGTATACGCGAACATGAAGCATCACGAGGATACGGCAGAGCCGGTCTATCAAGCGCTGTCCGACAAATCGAAGAAGCTTAGCGTCGAAACCGGCGAGGCTCTCTCCTTCATTACGCCTGAAGTGCTCGGCCTGTCGGATAACGAGCTCGAAGCGATGATCGGAAACGAGTCGTTGGCCAAGTTCCGCCATACGCTGGAAGAAATGCGCCGTCAGAAAGCGCATGTGCTTTCGAAGAACGAAGAAGCGCTGCTGGCTCAAGTCGGCAACGTCAGCTCCGCTCCGGGCACTATCTTCGGCATGCTGAACAACGCGGACTTAAAATTTCCTAAAGTGAAAAACGAGGACGGCGAAGAAGTCGAGCTGACTCATGGCCGTTACATACAGTTTCTCGAGAGCAAAAATCAAGACGTCCGCCGCGAAGCGTTCAAAGCGATGTACGATACGTATGGCAAGTTGAAAAATACGCTCGCTACCACGTTGGGCGCGAACGTGACGAAAAATATTTTTTATGCCAAAGCCCGTAAATACGATTCTGCGCTCGATATGTCGCTCTATGGCGACAACATCCCGCAGTCGGTCTATACGAATCTGATCGATACGATCCATAAGCATCTGCCATTGATGCACCGCTATATGGAGCTTCGCAAGAAGCTGCTCGGCCTTGAAGAGCTTCATATGTACGATTTGTTCGCCCCGCTCGTAGACGAGTTCAAGATGGACATAACGTATGAGGAAGCAAAGAAAACGATCAAGGAAAGCTTGAAGCCGCTTGGTGAGGACTACTTGAACGTGCTTCAAGACGGCTTCGACAACGGCTGGATCGATGTGTACGAGAACGAAGGCAAGCGAAGCGGCGCTTACAGCTGGGGGGCATTCGGCACGCATCCGTACGTGCTGCTCAACCATAAAGACAACTTGAACAGCATGTTCACGCTCACCCATGAGATGGGCCATGCGCTGCATTCTTATTACTCGGACAACAATCAGAATTACCGCGACGCGCAGTATACGATTTTCCTTGCCGAGGTTGCGTCGACGCTTAATGAAGCGCTCCTGATGGATTACTTGCTGAATAAATCGACCGATCCGAAGGAAAAAATGTACCTGCTTACGTATTATGCCGATCAATTCCGTACAACGGTATTCCGCCAGACGATGTTCGCCGAGTTCGAGAAAATCGTTCACGAGCGCGTCGAGCAAGGGGAATCGCTGACGCCGCAGGACCTTAACAAAATCTATTACGACCTGAACGTTCAGTACTACGGTCCGGGCATGGTCATTGACAAAGATATCGAAATGGAATGGGCGCGTATCCCGCATTTCTACAACAGCTTCTACGTGTACAAATACGCGACCGGCTTCTCGGCAGCGACAAGCTTTTCGAAGCAAATTCTCGAAGAAGGCGCTCCGGCCGTCGAGCGTTACCTCGGCTTCCTGAAGAGCGGGGGCAGCGACTTCTCGATCAACATCCTGAAGAAGGCCGGCGTCGACATGTCTTCGCCGGAGCCGATCGAGCAAGCGATGAGCGTGTTCGAAGAGCTTATCGGACAGATGGAGCAGTTGACGAAGTAGCTGATTCAAGGGTAACAGCGAGGAAAGCTGGAGCTCGATTACAGCGTAACAAGAGGACAAGGAAGGGACTATCCAAGCGCCGACTGGCGCTCGGATAGTCCCTTTATTCGTGATGGCGCGGCGGCGGTTAGAGCAGCGCCGCGCCAATGCCTAAGCCGAGCAAGCCGGCGAACAAGGACGACAGGAGGTTCACCCTGTCGTTGTTCAGCCAGGCGAAGCCGCGCACGAGCTCGGCCGGGCCGCCGCAATGCGCGGCGCGCTCGGTGACGCTGCCGCAGGTCCGGCAGCGGTACATGGCCTGGCCCGTGGCGCCGAGCAGCGAGTCGGCGAAGGCCCCGGCCAGGCCTGCGGCGGCCGCCGCGGCGATGTACGCCGCCGCGGCGCCGCCGAGCGTGCCCGCAGCAGCAGGCGCAAGCTGCTGCGTAGCCGCCAGCAGCAGCGCGGCAACGGCGCCAATGAAGACGGCGCCTGCGAGCGCTGCTGCGCTGCCGAGCGGCGTGACCCCGCCGCTCGTGCCAGCCGCTACGCGCTTGCCGCTCAAGACCATACGCGGCGCGCTGCGGCTGAGGGCGCCGATTTCCGTCGCCCACGTATCCGCGTTCACGGCGGCCATCACGCCGATGTACGCGAACAGCCATCCCTCATGCGGCCATATCGCATGGGCCGCGCAGAGCAGCAGCCCCGCTCCGCCGTTCGCCCACACTTGTCCGGCGTCGCGCCTGCCGGTCTTCTCGTAATTCGCTTCCGCCGCCGCCTTCGCCCGGTGCTTGCGCTTATACTTCGACAGCGCAGACGACGATACGAAGAAAGCAATCAATACCCCGAACCATACGGGCTCGCCCAGCGTTACGAAGCCTGTCCCCATTACGGCTGCCGACCATGCGCCCGATACTGACAACGATCGCGCCTTATACGCGGCTGCAGCAGCAAAGCTGCTGCAAATCAATCCAGCCAGCAGCCTGAACCACCATTCATCTATCAGCCCTACCATTGCAACCACTGCGATACGCTGGACGCTCTCGTTTTGCGATGCAAAGCCTCGCGCCACCTCTCCGGATAATTCGTACATATCATGAGATTAGAATCAAGCTCTGTCAGCTTACGAATCGTACGCTCATCATTCGCCGTCCATGCCATCGTCTGAATGCCAGCATCATTCAAAATAGCTATTCTCTCCCTATTAAGTCGCGAGAAGCCGATGGATAGGAAGTCTGCGCCAAGCTCCTCCAGCTCCTTCGGCAGCGAATTCCGCCAAGCGTCCAGAATAAGTCCAGTCCGCACCTTATTGCTAAGCTTTCGAGCATTGTACAAAGCGCCTTCATGGAAGGACGTCAACACAACCTCGTTCACGGCGTCGAACGCATGGATACGCTCCAGAACCTTCTCCTCCAGCATCGGATAGCGGATGCCGTCCGTCTTCAGCTCGATGTTCAGCTTGCAGTTGCCGATCGCTTCGCGAAGCACGTCATCAAGCGTCGGAATCGGTTCTCCCTGATATTTTTGCGAGAACCAATGACCGGCATCCAGCTGCGCCAGCTCCGCCGCGGTCCAATCCTTCACTTCGCCTTTGCCGTTCGTTGTTCGTCTTAGCTTATAATCGTGAATGACGACCGGCACATGATCTTTCGACAGCTGCACATCGATCTCGATCCATTCAATGTCCGGCTCGGCGATTGCCAGCCGAATCGCAGCCATCGTATTTTCCGGCGCGCGGCCCGACCAGCCCCGATGCGCTACGCACGGATTTCTCATTATGCACTCATCCTTTCAATAGCTAGTACTACTGCGCTTCCAGTCTGCCGTCTTCCCGCAGCGCGACTCCGAAAGAAATCGACGTCAATCGATCCAGCAGCGTTGTCGCTTCGTCCCCTTCCAGCGGAATCGGCTGCGAATTAACCGAGACCATCGGATGGAACGTCATGTCGCATTCCCCGCTCTTCGAGCATACCGCGTCAAGCACGCCGGTATCCTTCTCCTCGCCCTTCGGATTCAAGCCGAAAATAAAGTTCCCTAAACTGTATGCAATCCATTTGCCATTATACATTTCAAAACCTTGCAGCACATGCGGATGGCTTCCGATGACGAGATCTGCGCCCGCATCGATGTATTGCCTTGCAAACTGCTTCTGATAATCCTCGAGCACCGTCGTTCGTTCCGTCCCCCAGTGTACCATGACGACAACAAGGTCGGCCATATCGTTCGCTTTGGCAATTGCTTCTACAGCCCGCGTCGTATCATACGTTTCCGCCACGCCGGGCGTATTTTTGTCCGCCTTCCACGACACCTCGGGTACGACGCGGCTTAGTCCGACATACGCCACCTTAACGCCTCTCACTTCATGAATGCTGGGAGCGAAAGCTTCCGTATCGTTTTTGCCGGCTCCCATATGCGAAATGCCCGCTTTGTCCAAATAATCCATCGTATCGAGCAGACCTTCTGCTCCATGGTCCATCGTATGATTATTCGCAAGGCTGACGACATCGAAGCCTGCATCCCGGAATGCGGGAAGAGGATCGGGCGGTCCTTTATACACGTACTGTTTATTTTCTGCCGGTGCATCGCGCAGCGTAACGGCATACTCGAAGTTTGCCGCGGTCAAGTCCGGCTCGCTGAGGTACAGCAGCGATTCCCGGTACGGAAAGTCGAAGCCGTTTTTCTTCATGACATCTTCGACATAAGGAGCCAAAAGCACATCGCCGACAAAAGAAAGGCTGATCTTCTCCCCTTCTTCGTTCCCTTCATCCGCTGTCCCGGAATTGCCGTCACCATCGTCAGCAGGCGGGGGATCGTTATCCGTTACCGGATCCATGTTGCTCTCGTCCTCATCCTTACCCAAGCCCACATCATTAGGCGGCGAATCTCCATTTGTATCGTCAGGCTCATTCGGTTCATTCGGTTGATTTTGCCCGCTGTCATTGCCGCTATTCGGGCTGTCCGCAGCCTTATTCGGGTTTAATCCAATTAACCATACGGCGATCACGGCAACGATAATCGTCAGCAGCGTCACATTAATGATCATAAGCCGTCTGATTTTTCTCTTGCGCTTTCTCTTCTCATGCTGACGCGTCTCAGACCGGGATACGTTCATGAAAATAAGCTCCTTCATTGATATAATTGGAAAAAATCTATCAAGACTTTTCCATTATATCAATGTTAGGAGCTTCATGGTCAACAAATATTACGCTTCTGCTAGAATCGCTTTCGCCGCTTCCTTTCCTTGCCGCACGCAGTCGGGCAGCCCAACGCCGTCGAAAGCCGCTCCGGTGACCCACACGCCCGGCAGCTCCTGCGCAAGCCTTGCTCGCAGACGCTTCACATTGTCCAGATGCCCGACCGGATACTGCGGCATCGAACGGTACAATCTCGTAATCTCCGTGAAAAGAGGCTCTGCCTTAATGCCCATCGTCACCTCGATGTCATGGCGAACCGCGGCGATAAGCTCCTCGTCGGGGAGCTTCGCCTTCTCCTCGTCGCCGGCTCGTCCGACATAGCAGCGCAGCAGCACCTTATCGCCCGGACTCGTATGAAGCCACTTGCTCGACGTCCACGTGCATGCCGTAATGCTAAGCCCTTCCGAACGCGGAACGAGGAAGCCCGATCCGTCGAAGTCCAATCCGAACGTCGCCTTATCGAACGCCATCACCACGTTCGCTACCGAAACATAATGAATCGCTCTAAGCTCGCTCACATCGGTCAACGGCTCGAGCAGGTCGGCAGCGTCGTGTGCCGGCGCGGTCATTACGATGCGGTCGGCAGGCAGCTGTTCGCCGTTTTCCAGCACCACCGTATAACGCGCTTGCCCGTTCTCCTGAACTCCCGCTTCGCTTGATTGCCCTTCTCGCTTCACCGCCACCCGCCGCTCGTCGCGTATTTCCGCAACCTTCACGCCAAGCTTACGGTCAGCGCCGCTTAGCGCCTTGTCGAGCGCCTTCACAACCGTCGTCAGACCGCCCTTGAACGTCAGGAAGGTTCCGCCCTTCGCCACTGCGGGAAGCGCTGCCGCTCCCGCCTTGCGGTTGTGCTGCATGCCGCGTATCAAGCTGCCGTGCTTCCTCTCCGATGCCGCGAACTGCGGGAAAGTCGCTTGTATGCTAAGCTTTCGAAGGTCTCCCGCATAGATGCCCGCCAGCAGCGGCTCGGCGATTTGCGTCATGATCTGCGATCCGACGCGGCGCTCCAGAAAGCCGCCCAGCGATTCGTCGCCCTGTACTTTGCGCGCAGGCAGCGCAAGATCCATCAATGCACGAAGCTTGCCTCCCCAAGATACAAGGCCCGACTTCAGAAAAGGCTTCATTTCCGTCGGTACGCCCAGCACGAGTCCGGCCGGCATCGGATGCAGCTTCTTCCGATGCAAAATATACGTCTTCTTCGCGCCCGGATTCGTCGTCGTCAGCTCATCCGACAGCCCGAGCTCCGTCGCCAGATCGATAATCGCCAGCTTGCGGGCAAGGAACGAATCCGGTCCTTTCTCGATGACGAAGCCGTCACGCTGCAGCGTATTGATTTTTCCGCCAAGAGCCGGAGCACCGTCGACAATCGTCAGACGGATGTCCTTTCCTAGCCGCTCCGCTTCCCGCTGCAAATAAAAAGCGGAGCTCAGTCCGCTGATCCCTCCGCCAATGACGACAATTCGATCAGGTTCTCCGATTCTCCGCATCCCATTCATTCCTCTCTCTCTCTTGCCATTGCTTGTGTAACCGATTCTGCCAAAGTCTCCATATATAACGGATCGCGATTCAGCATCGCAATTCGATCGAGTGTCATATCAAGCTCTTTTGCCGCAGCCTTTGCCTCAATATCGAGGTCATAAAGCACTTCCAGATGGTCCGACACGAAGCCGACGGGTGCGACAAGCACCGCTTTGACACCTTCCTCACGCAGTACAGGCAGTGTCTCAAGTATGTCTGGACCGAGCCAAGGATCCCTCGTCCGCCCTGCGCTTTGCCAAGTGAACTGCCAGTCCGTCGCGCCTGCGGCTTTCGCTACCGCGGCCGAAGTTTCCAGCAGTTGCCGCTCGTACGGATCGCCAAGTTCGCGAATCTTCTCCGGCAGGCTATGAGCGCTGAACAATACTTTCGCAGGCATGCCGCCTGTTTGCTCCGCCAAGCCGCTCAAACCGTCCTTCACGCGCTCCGTAAGCGCCTGCAGCAGCTTCGGATGCATATGATATTCCTTCACGAACGACATCTTCACGCCCAGCTCTTCCGCCTTCTCTTGCGCCCGCTTGATATAGCCGCCAACGCTCATCGTCGAGTAATGCGGAGCAAGCACGATGCCTACTGCCTGCTTAATGCCGTCAGCAGCCATTTGCTCCACGCCATTCTCGATATAAGGCTTGGCGTGCTTCAGCCCTTGGTAGCAAGCGTACTTGCCTGGAGCGAGCTGCTCCAGCTTATCCTGCAGCCCCGCTACCTGACCGTTCGTGTTCTCGCGAAGCGGGAAGACGCCGCCTACGATCGCTTCATAGCGCCCCTTGAGCTCGGCTAACAGCTCGGGCGTCGGAGCATGTCCGCGGCGGATATGCGTATAGTACGCTTCGACGTCCTCCATCGATTCCGGCGTTCCGTAAGACATCACGAGCACGCCGATTTTAGGATTGATCTCAGACATGACTGGTCTCCTTCCCGCCGCGAAGACGGATCGCCTTCGTTGAATAATCATGCACGAATGCAGTCAATTCCGCCAGCTTCTCCAGAGACGCTTCAGGGAACAAACCGTGACCCAGGTTGAAAATAAATCCGTCTTCCTGAATGCCCTGATCGATAATTTCTTTCGCGTACGATTCGATCACTCCGATTGGCGCCGTAAGAATGGTCGGATCGAGATTGCCTTGCACCGCCGCGCCATTGTTCAAACGGCGCCGTCCCTCCGGAATCGATACGCGCCAATCCAGTCCGAACACATCGGCCTTCACGCCGCCAAGCTCTGGCAGCAGCTCCCCGGAGCTGACACCCGGAAAATAAATTTTCGGCTGCGGCAAATCGCCGAGCTCTGCGAATATACGCTCAATGGTCGGAAGCACGAACTTGCGGAAGTCCGCTGGAGCAAGTGCGCCTACCCAGCTGTCGAATAGCTGGAACGCCTTGCCGCCTGCCGCCATGTGGGCGCGCAAATAAGTAATAACCATATCGCCGAGCTTGCGCATCAGCTCATGCCATACCTTCGGTTCGCTATACATCATTTCTTTCGTGCGCAAATAGTTTTTCGAAGGTCTTCCTTCAATCAAATAGCTCGCGATCGTGAAAGGTGCACCGGCAAACGTAATTAACGGCACGTCCAGCTCGCGGTTCAAAATGCGGATCGTCTCCAGCACATGGCCTAGATCGCCTTCCACATCGATCGGCTTCAGACGTTCAACGTCCGCCGCCGTCCGAATCGGGTTCGCGATGACCGGCCCGATGCCGCCGACAATATCGAAGTCAATGCCGATCGAAGCAACGGGATTCATAATGTCCGAATATAAGATTGCAGCGTCTACGCCAAGCTTCTTCACTGGCATCATCGTTACTTCCGCAGCCAGCTCCGGCTGCTTGCATATTTCAAGCAATGAATATTTCTCTTTTATTTTACGATAATCCGGATCGTAGCGACCTGCCTGCCTCATGTACCATACCGGCACGCGGTCTACTTCTTGCTTCTTGCACGCCCGAATGAAACGGTCGTTATAAGACATTCCCGTTCCCCATTTCTATGTAGTGTCATCTGTATCCATTATGCCCTTTTTCCGTCACCCTAACAACCGCTCTCCAATGCGTTCCTATGACAATAGTATGACAATCGATGTCACTTTGCATGAAGATCAAATAAAATAAGAATGACCTCCGCCCTAAGAAGCCGCCAGCTTCTGTCCATCGGTCATCCTTAACGATTAAGCGGAAGCCTGTCCTTCCTTTGCTTGCTCTTCTTTCAATAAAGAATCCTCATACTGCGGCATTGAATACGCTTCTATGTTCATTTTCAAACTTAAAACCGGTTTGTTTCGATCCATAAATGGCTGTTTATATAGATCCGGATAATCATTGCCGATATCCGAAGGCTTGAGCTCGGTGAACGTCCATTTCTTAATGGCGAACAATCGCTCATTCCGCTCCAGATTATCCATATACGTTAATAGATTCTCCAAGTGTCCGACGATTAATATTTCGAATACGGACGTCTTAAGACCGTTCCCGGTGTTCGTGCCGTCTTCGCTAGATTCGCCTTCCTCGTTCCTTCTGCTGAGTAATATAGGCAAGCGGAGCCTTGGACTTCGCCGCCAAATCCGTGAAAGATACGATCGTAGCCGAATCGCTCGTTGTCTGCTCCACCTTTTTGATTGTATCAATATAAATCGCTCTCGTTATTTTCTTGCCGTCTGCTAAATCCCGAGACACTTCTAACACAGGAAACTGATTATCGCTTTGTGTTATACTTTTACTTATGGAACAGTGGAAAAAAAATCTAGTCGTGCTTTGGTTTGGTCAGTTTCTCGTAATGGCGGGGATGACAATGATCATCCCCTTTTTGTCGCTGTATTTGCAATTCGACCTCGGACTAAGCGATCCGCATGAGATCGGCATTTGGGCAGGCGTAATATTTGCAGGCAACTTCGTTACCTCCTTCATCTTCCAGCCGATTTGGGGGAAGTTCGCGGACCGCTACGGCCGCAAAATCATGCTGCTTCGCTCCGGATTCGGCATGGCCATCGTCATGGTGCTGATGGGCTTCGCCACGAATCCTTGGCATCTGCTGCTGTTGCGCATGCTGAACGGTACGATATCCGGCTTCAATCCGGCCTCTATAGCGTTAATCTCGGCTACAACGCCTAAGGAACGTATGGGCTTCGCTATGGGGACCATTCAATCGGGCGGCATTGCCGGCACGATTCTAGGGCCCTTGTTCGGCGGCTTGCTTGCCGATACGGTAGGCTACAGGCCGATCTTCTACTTGACCGGCGCATTATTGTTTGGCGCCTCCCTGCTCGCTTTGATCGTCGTCAAGGAACCGTTCGACCGTGCGAAAGCCGCGGCTCGCGTACAAGCCTCAGTCGTCGAAGGGCTGAGGAAGCTTGCCCGCATCCCGCAGCTCATGTCGCTGTTCGCGGTAACGTTCCTTATCCAGTTCGCGATGATGAGTCCGATGACGCTTATTCCGCTTTATGTGCAGGAACTGCACGGGACGGCTGCCAACTTGGCTTTCTGGGCAGGTTTCGTCGGTTCGGTGACGGGCCTCTCCAACCTCGTTGCCTCTCCGCTGCTCGGCAAGCTCGCAGACCGGATCGGCGGGGAGAAAATATTGGGCGTCGCCTTGATCGGCGCGGCGATATCCTTTATCCCGCAGGCGCTTGCAGGAACGGTATGGCAGTTGCTGCTGGCAAGGTTCATGCTCGGCATTTTCCTCGGGGGGCTCATACCTGCCGTGAATACGCTCATCCGCAAGTATACGCCGGACGGGATGGAGAGCCGGTCGTACAGTTTCAACACAAGCGCGCTTGCCATCGGCAACATGATCGGCCCGATTACAGGCGGGGCATTGTCCGGCTACATCGGCATTCAAGGTCTATTCTTGCTATCAGCCTTCATGATGATGCTTAATGCATTTTGGGTATGGCAGTCTTTGCTGCGCAGACGTTCGAGCGGAGTTCGAGGTTAGGTTATCTATTGAATTAGCTGCTGGCTGGATTGCCCCTTCCATGTTAATATGGAATGAAATCTTATAACGCAGGTCGCAAAGCATGCGCTGTTTAATCCGGATGGACCGGATTGAACGGCGTTTTTTTATATTACTAAATGAGAGGATGTTGAAGATGGATATGTCTACGTTTGAGGTGACTCACATGCAATGGTTGGAACATCATACGAGACAGAGGAAGGGTGAGAGCTTGCGAAGACTTAAGGAAGGACATGCCCATGCCGAACAGCTCATGCTGCGCAACGTATGGTGGCCTGCGTTTGGACACTTAGCCAACTTGCATCCAGAGTATGAGGTGAAAGACTTCAGTGAAGGGTATCGTTATTTGGACTTTGCCTTCGTGAAAAAATATGTTCGAATAGCAATCGAGGTTGACGGATACGGTCCGCATGTTCGCAACATTTCGAGGAGGCAGTTCAGCGACCAGTGGGTACGTCAGATGCATCTCACGAATGGCGGATGGATCGTCGTCCGAATTGCATATGACGATATCGAGCAGCGTCCTAGACTGTGGCAGCAGCTCCTCCAGCAAATGATGGGCAGGTTGTTCGGCGACTCTAGCTTGGAAGCAGGCCTGACCGCACAAGAACGTGATGTCGTTCGGCTAATGCAGCAGCTTGATCGCCCCATTCAAATAAGAGACTTCAGTGATGCTTTGCAATGCGGTTACAAGTCATCCCGTGATCGCTTACGAGTACTAGAAGAGAAGGGCTGGCTGCAGCCAGCGGGGCGCGGAACGCAGCGCATCCATTCATGGCGCCTAACCCCCACTGCCAAACCGTTCATTTTGTAATAACGGCATTTCGTCGAACTAAATCAAACTACTCAGCCAAAAGTTCTCATTTAACGGCATTCCGTCAAACTAATCGAGCCTTTTCAGCGGGTGAAGCCAAAACCGCCTCGTTAACGTCCCGAAATCAAACTAAATAAGGCGGTTCTACTACTCCCCTTTAATTAGTTGCCCTAACTGCCGCTTTTGCACATTAGCAAGCTCTCGGTTCAGGCAGAAACGTCGAATTGTTAAGCAAACTACTTCACAATCGCAATCGCAAGGCCGTCGTAACCGGGTATGACGGTGCTGAGCAGGCGTTCGTCGGTCGCGATACGCTCATTGAACGAACGGACGGCGCGCACGGCAGGGCCTTGCTTCGCGTCGTCGATTGTCCGGCCGCGCAGGAAAATGTTGTCTCCGACGATCAACGCGCCCGGTTTCGCCAGCTCCATCGCATAGCCCAAGTAGACCGGATACCCTTCCTTATCCGCATCGATGAAGAAGAAGTCGAACTTCCGGCCTTCTGTCGCAAGCCTCGCCAAGCTCTCCTTCGCATCCCCTACAAAATACTCAACTTTACCTCCAAGTCCCGCAGCTTCCATATTCGCCTTAGCGACGTCCGCATAATGCTGCAGCAGCTCCAGCGAAACGAGTTTTCCCTCTTCCCCCATGCCCCGTGCCAGGCATATGCCGCTATAGCCGCCGAGCGCTCCAATTTCCAGAACGCTGTCCGCTCCCTTCAACCTGACGAGCATCGTCAGCAGCCGTCCATAGCCTTCGGCAACCGATATATCGGGCATTCCGCGCTCCGCAAGCACGGTTTTCACACGTTCCAGATCGGCGTCTTTTGCATATAAAGAATCCACATATTGCTCTTTCAGAAACATTATTCATCTCTCTCCATTTAAACAATTTGTAAAAACAACCTAGTTTGTCCTATACTTGATTGTATGTTTTTGTTCGCAGCGATACAAGCGCAGCCCGGACATTAGTCGACAGGCCTCGCAGTACTAATGAAAAGAGAGTGTTAGATGGAGAAGCTACAACTAATTGCAACCGCGCCGATGGGTCTTGAGGCGGTTGTTGCCCGCGAGCTTAAGGATCTTGGATACATGGACCTGCAGGTCGAGAACGGTAGAGTCAACTTTACGGGCGGTCCCGCCGATATATGCAGGACGAATCTATGGCTTCGTTCCGCAGGCAGAATTCTTATCAAGATGGGTGAATTCCGCGCAACGACGTTCGATGAGCTGTTCGAAGGCACGAAGGCGCTTGACTGGCCGACATGGATTCCCGAGGATGGCGAGTTCCCGGTTGACGGACGTTCGCAGAAATCGCAATTGACGAGCGTGCCTGCCTGCCAAGGCATCGTGAAAAAAGCGGTTGTCGAGAAAATGAAGGAAACTTACCATACCGAATGGTTCCCGGAAGATGGCGGCCGTTATGTCGTTGAAGTGACTTTGCTTAATGATCAAGCGATGCTTACGCTAGACACGACAGGAGCCGGCCTGCATAAGCGCGGCTACCGCAAAGTGTCGACGGAAGCGCCGATCCGCGAGACGATGGCGGCGGCTCTCATTCAGCTTAGTCGCTGGCAGCCGGAACGCCCGCTCTACGACCCGTTCTGCGGCTCGGGCACCATTCTAATAGAAGCTGCGATGATCGGCTGGAATATTGCGCCGGGACTTCGTAGATCGTTCAACAGCGAAGGCTGGCCCCTCTTGCCTGAAGAGCTATGGGATGCCGCAAGGGAAGAAGCGTATGATGCGGTCAAGGACGATATTCCGCTTCAGATCGCCGGCTCGGACATCGATCCGAACGCAATCGAGATTGCGGAGGCGGCCGTGAAGAAAGCCGGCTTCGGCAAAGACATCAAGCTCAGCGTCCTGCCGGTCGCCAAAGCAAAACCGCAAGGCGATTATGGCGTAATCATTACGAATCCGCCCTATGGCGAGCGTCTGGGCGATGACCGCGAAGCGGAAGCTGCATTGAAGCAATTCGGTCTGACGGCGCTTCATTATCCGACCTGGTCGTTCTTCGCGATAAGTCCTTCAACGACGATCGAGAATTACTTCGGACGCCCTGCGGACAAGAAGCGCAAGCTGTTCAACGGCCGGATTGAATGCAACTATTATCAATTTTTCGGCCCGTTGCCTCCACGCGGCGGCCGGAACTAGGGAGAAAGGCAGGACAATCTTATTATGTATGCCAATAATTATAATATTGTACGGCGAGTCATGGGCAGCGTGCTCGTAAGGCTGACTCGTCTCAAGACGGTAGACATGCTGCTGTTTACCGTCGTCTTGATGGCCAAGCTGTATGTATTTTCCGATTTTATCGGCATGTCCAAAATGAGAATGAACGGCGAGGATGCGTTCATTGAACTGGGAGCGGTATTGCTCACGATCTTCTGGACCATCTGGCTGCCTCCGCGCGGCCGGATTATTGCTCTTATTATTATAAATATGATTCTCTCGTTTGTTATGTATGCCGATCTTATTTACTATCGTTACTTCCAAGATTTAGTCACCGTACCGGTGCTTATGCAGATGGGCCAAGTCGATTCGCTCGGCGAGAGCATTAATACGCTGCTGGCTTGGAAAGACATTGTCTTCTTTATCGACTGGGCAGTCATCGTGCCTTTTCTTGTCTATGTCATCTGGAGAGGCCACGGCGATCTTCGCAGAGCGAATGAACAAGCCGGCAGAACTTCCGATCCGCTATGGCGCAAGGCGGTTGCCCGCATCATCATAAGCGTATTCGTATTTATGCTTGGCTCCAACCTTGTTTTCACGAATATTGAAGAGGCGAAACGGACGTGGGCGCAAGGTATTTTCGTCGGTGCCTGGTGGAATGTATCCATTTACAACGTAACGGGAGAGCTTGGCTTCCACGGCTTCGACATCTATCGTTACGCGAAGCAGAACTGGTTTGATACTTCGAACGTTACAGCCGAACAAGCATCCGAATCGAAAACATGGATCGATGAGCGGGGCGATGCCCGCAATCAGTTGGAGAAAGATGCGCTATTCGGCGCTTATAAGGGAAGCAACGTCCTTATGATTCAGTTGGAAGCGATCCAAAACTTTATGATCGGCCAATCGATCGGCGGCGAGGAAGTCACGCCGAATATGAATAAGCTTATTAAGGAAAGCGCCTATTTCAGCCAATTCTATCACCAGACCGCGCAGGGGCGTACGTCAGATGCCGACTTCGCTGCGAATTGCTCGATGCAGCCTGTCGGCAACGGCTCGGTCTTCATCCAATACGCGAATCATGAATTCGACTGCATGCCGGAGACGCTTAAGCAAGAAGGCTACGTAGCGAATGTGTTCCATGCGTATGAGGGCGGTTTCTGGAATCGGAATACGATGTACCATAATATGCAATACGATAAATTTTACAGCAAAAAGCATTTTACGTTGAACGAAAAGGTAGGCTGGTCGCTGGGCGACAAATCGTTCTTCCAGCAGTCGCTCGATGTGATCTCGGAGCAAAACCAGCCGTTCTATTCGTTCTTGATTACGCTGTCCAGCCATCACCCCTACACCATGCCTGCCGATCAGCATAAGCTGAATGTCGGCGAGCTTGACGGAACGATTATGGGCGATTACCTGCAGGCAACCCATTACGTCGATGCGGCAATCGGGGAATTGGTCGAGCGAATGAAAGAGGAAGGCCTTTGGGACAATACGATCCTTCTCATGTACGGCGATCATGACAATTCCATCAAGGACATGAAGCTGTTCGAGACCTTCCTTGGCAAATCGCTTTCCGAAGTCGAGCAGACGATGATTATGAAGCAAGTTCCGTTAATCGTTCATTTGCCGCGCGGCGAGCATGCCGGAGAATATCCGAATGTCGGCGGACAGATTGACGTCACGCCAACCGTTATGCATTTGCTCGGCATCTCTACCGCCGACAAATATATGATCGGCATGCCGCTCATTACCGGTCAGCCGGTTTCCGGTCACAAGGTCGTCCTGCGCAATGGTTATTGGACAGACGGAACCGTCTTCTTCATGCCATCCGCCGACGGCATTGCCGAGAACGGAAAGTGCTGGAATATTGCCGATAATGCGCTCACCGACATTAATGGCTGTTTGCCTGGCGTAGAAGAAGCGAGCACGGAGCTGGCGATGTCCGATCAGATCATAGCGAACGATCTCCTCGCCGATTACAAGAAGCAAGACGCTACGGTAGCGCAAGCCGGCACCAAGGATGATTCTAGCGCGCAAGCTTCGGCAGGCGCGCAATAATACAAACAACCCGCCCTCCCCAAACGAGAGCGGGTTGTTTGTTTGTTTGTTCACGAACCTTGCAATCTGGAGCCGTGCTCGGCTAACCAGCCAAGCACTTCGTCAATCGTACGGACAGGCACAATATTAAGCGCAGGCGCAGCTGCTCGGGCGTCTTCTGCGGAAGCTGCCGGAACGAAGAACACATCGGCATCGGTTCGGCTGACGGCATATGCCTTCTGCGGAATGCCGCCGACAAGCCCGACGCTGCCGTCAGGCTCGATCGTTCCTGTTCCGGCAACTTGCAAGCCCCCAGTCACGCCCCCGGGCGTCAACTGATCGATGATCGCCAGCGTCAGCATGGCGCCATGGGAAGGTCCTCCGATATGCGCCAAGTACCGTTTATAATCAATCGAACGAGGAATATCGAGCTTTACATTCGTCTGCACGGAGATGCCGAATACAGTACGATTATTGTCATCGTCGGCAGCACGGGTAGGCGCGTCGATTCGAAGCGTCTCTCCTTCTCTGTCAATCGATAGCGTCACCGTATCGCCGGGCTTAATCGCATCTCCCATATAACCGGTCATATCATCGAGTGATTGTACCGCCCGGTCGTTTAAGCGATGAATAACGTCGCCGGCCTGGAGCAATCCCTCTACCGGGCTTCCGCTTACGATAGCGACGATGCGTACCCCATCGGCCGTGACGCCTTTGCCGATCCCTGCCTTCTCCATCGCAATGGCGGCCGCGACGCTGTTGGCATCCGTCTTCATCATGACAACTTGCGAATAGGACTCGGTTAGCGGCGGCTCATCCTCGGGGATCGGCTCGAAGCGATATTGCGGGAACAGCTTGCCGTATACCCAGTCCATCGGCACAGCCGGCCTTTCGAATACGAGCACGCCGTTTATCGTCCCTCCTGCAGTCCCATTCTCGACATGCGCGTAACGATTCATATCAAGCGTCATTCCCGGGTAAGTGACATTATAGCCTGTCGGAGAAACAAGCAGTGCCAATACGATCGCAATACCCATCCATAAGAGCACGGTGCGCTTCGGAAATCGCGGCTTTCCGATAAGGTCCCAATCAAACATTTCGCTAAGCAGCATATCCAGGACAACAAGCAGTGCCGATATACCAATGAACAGGAGTATCAGCATCAGCTTCTCCGAATCGAATAACGCAATTCCAGCGACACACAAACTGACTGCAATGACGGCCTGCTTAAGTATGTACAGCAGAACATAAGCGAGCTTGTTACGTCGACTTCGATTGGATTGCCCTGCGTAAGCTTTTCGAAGGGCTACAATGCCTAATGCCGCACCTGCCGCCCAGAGCAGCGGAGGCAGCGCGAGCAGCATGAGCAGCCAATCGATCATCTCGATCCATTCCATGCCCGCGGATGTCTTAAGCGGCGCCGGCAGCCATATAAGCTCGGCAGCGGCCAAATAAACTAATGAAACGACAAGTCCGATTACATAGTAGTTCCGGTGCTTTCCCAACCTTATCCTCATCCTCATTCAGCAGTCCTCTTCGCCAATAAATTGTTCGCTATTCTTTATGCCAAGATGTCCGCAACGAGCGAGAACCCAACGGAAAACTTCGCCGTTGGGTCCTGATGTGTACGTATCGTATGAAGTTCAAGTTCAATCAAGCTATGCCAGCACGCCTTCTTACTTCTTAATGTACTTACTGGCTTTCTCGATCGCATCATCCTCGGAAGTGCCCTTCACGTATCGTCCGTTGATGAAGACGAACGCATAACGCGCGCAAGGACCGCAGTAAGACTTGCAGCTTACTACGCCGATCTCGTCGTTTGGCGCCAGCTTCTGCAGCTTGGCAACCGACGTCTTCATCTTCATATGCTTGCATTTATCGCATACTCGTATATCGTTAGCCATTTCAACATCTTCCTATCTTGCTCCGGCAGTCTGCGAAGCTTAGTGATCGCCGTGGTTGCCTTTAGTTGGATTCGTAATGGCAAAGCCTTCCTCCGGCACATAAAAGTAATCAATTCGAACACCGTCTAGAAACTCGTTGCCATCTTCTAAAATAACATCGATATCTTTATCTGTCGATACGACGACGTCTTTCTCGGTAGGCTCATCGATCCCCATGCCGTAATGCGCATGGTCGCCATGCGCGTGCGTTACGTAAACGCGAAGCTTTTTGCCTTCGTTTTCCGGCTTGTCCAGCTCTACCTTCAACATCTTCGCCGCGTTTTTGGAAATTTTGCAATTCATCGTCATCCAGCTCCTCTTATCTTTATGCCCATGGGCAGGTTTTACTATTTCATATTATACTTCGTCTGCATTCTGCGGGCAAACCATTCTGCAACAAACATCGTAACGGCAATGTCGTCGATCGGCATCATAGGAAGCACATCCGGCAAAATCCAATAAAGAAATACCGGCACGCCGAAAATGAGCTTGTCCTTAACTTCGACTTCCCGTGACCTCAACAGCTTGAAGATGAGGCCAAACGTTTGTTTCCAATGACGAAGCGACAACAATTTACGCATAGGACATCCCCGCCTTTAAGGCATTTACGTCCAGTATACCATAACGAAGCAGACATCACCTACGATGGGCGATGCCTGCCGATTCGCAGCGTTTCCACCAGAAGCGGCTGCAATTCCACGTAAATGTTATCGAAGTTTTGGAACGGCAGCGGATTCTCGCCATACCCGGCCTCCACTGTAAAGCCAGGCTTGCGGAAGTACTGAATAAACCAATCCTTATAACCGGCATCGCTGCCCGACAGCTTTACCGGCTTATAGCCGCTTGCTTGGCCTAACCGCCGTGCAAGCATCTCCGCTTCAACCGGCTCATAGTCGCGGTAGTTCCAATAAATTTCCCGCCCTTGCGTATGAAGCGCCATAACGGCATCGAAACCGATCGATTCGGTAAGCCGAGCCATAGCGAGGGCTTCGGGCTCGCTCAGCGGCTGCGGGCCGGGATAGTCGCGCGGACCTGGCCCGTCGATGCCGCGACGCTTGCGCTCTTCATCCCAATGCGCCGGGAACTGATCGTTCAAATCAACGCCTCTCGCATTCGCCTTCCAGTCGCTGAAGCTAGTTGAGCCGCCGTTCCACGCGATCAGTTGCTCGTACCAAGGATTCGTCCTGTTCACCCCGCATTGCGCAAGCTCGACGCCGTCCGGGTTGACCATCGGTACGGCCCACAGCGTCACCTCTCCGCACAACTCCGCCACCTCCTGCCCCCGCAGCGGCTCGCCGCTTGCGTACGATGCAGACAAGTCGCCAATGAAACGCATTAACAACGCGGATGTAATCCATTCATTGGCGTGGAATGAAGCGTTCATATGAATCTTTCTTGGGCCGCGTCCGCAGCGCAGCGCGACTAGCGGTCTACCGAGCACGCTGCGCCCGATTTCGTAGACGGTAACGAACGAATAATGGCTGGCAAGCTGTCTGCAGCCCTCAAGCATATCATGATAACGGTATGTGTCCTTCGCGTTCATCGCAATATCGCCTCCAGCGGGCCTCCGCCCTCATCATTCCTACCATGCTATGCCGCTGAAGCTTGCCCTATGTTAGGCTATACCCTGGCAAAGCGAAGAAGCCGAGCCCCGACCTGCAAGCAGATCGGATCTTCGGCTTCTTTGCGGCCTCACGTCACTAGGCAAAGATCAGACAATATTAGGTACCTGCCAGATGACAGGCGTCAGTTCGATCTGCTCGCCAAGCCATTGCTGCGCAATGGACTTGAACAAAATCGGATCTCCGCTGCAGAAGAACTGATGTACCGGAATTTCGTCTCTGCGTGTAAGGCTTCTTTTGTTCTGCAGAATAACGCTTACCTCCCGAGCCGTTTCGTCGGCGGAGTTGATAAGCGCCACGTTCTGACCCATGACTTCCGCAATCGTATCGGTCAGAAACGGATAATGCGTGCAGCCTAAGATGAGACAATCGATGGGATGCTTTCGCAAATGTCCGATTGACTTACGTACCGCCTCGTACGTTTCCGGCGAACGGAAATTGCCTTTCTCCACGAGCGGCACGAATAGCGGACACGTTTCGCTTATCACTTCCACATGAGGCGATAGTTCCCTTAACGCGCTGTCGTAAGCACGGCTCTTAATCGTTCCTTCCGTGCCAATAACGCCGATACATCCGGTTGTAGAGCGGCCAATTGCAGCTCGTGCGCCGGGATTGATAACGCCGACTACCGGCACTGCGACTCTTGAGCGAATAACGCCAAGCGCCGCTGCCGTTGCGGTGTTGCATGCTATGACAATCATTTTGGGACTGAATTGAATTAAGTAATCAACAATTTCTCTCGTAAACTGAATAATTTCCTCCGAGGAACGAGGACCGTAAGGCGTCCTTGCCGTATCTCCGAAATAAACGATTTTTTCTCGCGGCAGTTGGCGCATCACTTCTTTGGCAACGGTAAGACCGCCTACGCCTGAATCAAGTATCGCAATAGGTTGCTGTTGATGCACGAACACACCGCTTTCCTTGAACATGATCGTCATATAGAATGACACAATAGCATATGAAGACGGGTAAAAAAACGTACCTACATCTTATCCTATAATAAGACGACCTTCAACAAACAAACCGGCGCTTTATCCTATGTATAAATGAGAAGGCGCTGGTACATGGTTATTCGAAACCATGTACCAGCGCCTTTCTTGCAGCATTACAGCTCTTTCGTTACTGCAGCTTCCGATTCGCCGGCTTCTACCGTTTCGATTGCGGTTGCAACTTGATGTTCGCCGATCTCGGCATTCACCACGGCTGCCGCTTCTTCTGCTTCGATCAAGTTCTTGCCTTTGACCGTGCTTACGAAGTTGCCCGCCGCGAGCTTCGTACGGTCGGCAATTTGAACCGCTTGATCACCGATTTGTCTTGCGATGCGTCCCGTTGTATCGCCAACTTGACCGGCAACCTTCACCGTCGTTTGGCCTACCTTCTGCGCTCCCGTCGAAATATCTTGACGAAGCTCCTTGCCTGCTTTTGGCGCCAGTAACAGAGCTGTGACGGAACCGATAACACCTCCGGCTAAAGCACCCAGCAAAAATCCTTTATTCTGTTTACGAGTTGACATCATCATTCGCTCCTTTCGTTCTTAGCGTGCCCTTCGCCTCTGCCTGTCGATTCGGAGGAAGAAGCGGTAACATGTGCATCATGCCGAACGCCATCGTTCTCGCTCGAAACGGCCGAGCTCCGTCTCGATTGCCATAGCTGCCAAGCGGCTATGCCCAGCTCCGCCCATTCGAACACTTCGCCTGCTTGACGCTTCGTTTCTGTCCGTTCCGCGTGCCTTGCCGCTGATTCCGCCAAGACCGCCGTTACGCTCTCTACGGCCGAGGTCGTATGCTTGATCGCACCGCCGACCTCGCCAGCCGCCTCGAAAAACCGATTCACTGCGCTTAGCTGCCGCTGCGCCGTCCGAATCGCCTCCTCCGTCGGAGGCAAAAGACCGCTAAGCTCAGCGGTTAGACGGCTCACGTCGCGTTGCATCGCTTCAGCAGATTGCTGCACCTTTGCAAGCCTGCCAAGCAATATTCGCATGCCGACGAGCAAGCCCGCCACCAGAATAACGAATGCGCCAGCCGCTATCGCTGCACTCCATGCCATAATCATGCTCCTCTCTCCTCCTTCCGCGCAATCTAGACGAATGCCCACTTGCGTAATGACAGTATAAGCAGCATGGGCTTGTATTGACACTGGCGCATGCAAAAAAGGGACGCCCTCCGGAATCTACTCAAGATTCCGGAGGGCGTCCCCCGCATGATCAGCCGACCTATCAGCCTATCTTATAACTGCACTTGCCTCCGCCCTTCGCCAAACATTCCGTTCTCTCGACCGGAGCGTCAAGCAGCGCTTGAAACAACGCAAGCTCGCAGCTGCAAGCTTGCTGGTACTTGCCTGCCACCTTTGCAATGGGGCAGTTGTATTCGTACAGCATATAAGCTCCGTTATCAAGACTCCTCATCTCGGCCATATAGCCCCCGGCGCTCTGAATCGCCGTCAGCTCGCTTACTCTAAGCTCCAAGCTCTTCCCCGCCATTCTCGGCTCATACCGTTCAAGAAGCTTCTGCTTCCTGCCGTCGAACATCCGATCAATGAGCGCTGCGGTATCCGGGCTGTCGGCCAGCTCGTCGAGCAGATCGAGTGTAAGCAGGTGATAGTTCTTCGGGAAGAGCTCGTCGGCTTGCTTCGTCAGCTCGTAGACATGCAGCGGTCGGCCCATTGCTTGTCGGATCGAGACGATATTGACGCTGCCTTCCGTCTCCAACGCGTACATATGGCGGCGTATCGCCATTTCCGTCAGCCCAAGCTCCTCTGACAGCTCGCCCGCGCTCATTCGTCCCTTTGTCCGAAGCAGCAGCAATAGACGCTCGCGCGTCGAGCCGTCTCCGCTTTTCTCAGCTGTCCGCCTTGCTGCGCGACTCGTATCGTTGCGCTTCAAACCTTCACCACCCTCGCAGATCTATTAGCGTCATTGTAACGTAATTTGGCCGTTTTGCAAGTGTAAACAAATGCAAACGGCCAACGTTTTCACGCGCTATAGCTCACGTTCCAAATATTGCTCCACGGCTGCCTTGTATTCCGGCAGCAGATCCGCTATTCGGACCGACAACGGATGCAGCTCGCTGCGCGGCCATACGAAATATTCCTGAACGAGCGGCCGCCGAAGCTTAACCAACTCGATTAACGTCCCCAGCATGTTCGCCGGAAAAACGCCTTCCTCGCCCGTAATCTCGATGATATCCTCATAGCTGCTTGCATCGCGCATAATGAAGCCGTCAATCAGATAGCTTCCTACGTCGGTTACCGTTTCAATGGCCAGATGCAGCGCGCGTTCCTGGGCCAGTCCTTGCAGCAACGTCCCTTGCCAATTCGAAGCAACGTCATGCAGCGCTTCTGCAATCTCATTCACGGCTTGCAGCCTAACTGCAATTTGCTCGCGATTTACATAATACAATTGTCGTCGCCCGCCTTCAGCCTTGCTTTTTTTTCTTCGCTTTCCGTTTAAGCCATGCCACCATAATAACGCTGCTCAATACGATAACGAGCAAATAAGTCATGATTTCATATACATCGCGCATGCTGATCTGTTCTTCCATTAAGCGTTAACCCGCCTTTCAGCTCTCGAAATCAACGCTGACGGAAGCTTCGCGAACTTGCAGCATATGCTCGATTACTTTTTTGTGAACGGGATGCACCTGATATTGTTCAAGCGCTTCCATTGAGTCGAATTTCGTAATTAAAGCGATATGATACGATCGTTCCGAATGAAGCACGTCAATTCCGACCTCGATCGATTTAAGCACCTCGATCTTGCCTTCCATATCTCTCAGCACTTGTGCGGTGTTAGCTACGTTCTCTGCGCTTCCATCCTTCAATTTAAAGAAAACGATGTGTGTAAGCATCCGTTGTTCCTCCTTTGGTTTGACCCTATTCGCATGACATCGATTCAATTGTCGCATAATAACCCAAGACACATCATACCCTATGCATCCGTTCAAGGGCAATCTCTGCAACATTACGGCGAAGGAGCTTGATACGCAATGCGCTATCCCGTTACAATAGCGGCAACCCTGATCGGGCTTGCGATCTGCCTGTTCAATTACACGGGCTACGACCCGCATAACATGGTTTTCTTTATGTTCAGCCCACCGGCATGGATCGTCGATTTGTTCGTTGACATTCATGAAGTAAGCGTCTTGCTTATGTACGTCTTGACGGTGCTTACATGGGCGCTGCTCGGCTTTATTGCCGACAAAATCATCTTATCCAGCCGCGAGAGCAGCCGCCGTCGCAGCGCTCGTTAATAAAGTTTGAAAAAGGAGCCTTTCGGCTCCTTCTCCATCTTCCCTTATCGCCGCGCTTGCTTAAGCAGCCTCTACAATCAACTTCGCTTCCATCGTTGTATGGCCTTGTCCGCAAGGAATGGAGCAATAAATTCTATATTCGCCCGGCTCGGTAAATTCAAGGTCCGTTTCCGGATGATCATTGTCGAGCTCTACTTGCAGCTCATCGATATGAACGCCGTGAATGCCGCTCTTATTCTCAAGCTTCAGCTTCACTTTGTCGCCGACCTTCACCGTGTACGTATCTTGGTCGAAAGTAAAGTCGTTCGATGCAACGACCTTCATCAGAGAAACGCCCTCCGGCAATCCGGCAGCCTCGTCAACCGGCTTAGCGGGCAATCCGAATGTGAGCATATAAACGCCCAGCAACGACGCCGCTGTAAAAAGTACGAACATAATCCATTTGTGCATTGCTACGTGCTCCCCTTTGCGATCATAATGTCTACCTCTTATATTACATAACATCGTCCGAAGTTCTCAACCTTAAACTGAGCAAAGAGGAAAAGTTTTTTTGTTTTTTTGACAAAACCATGAACAATTCGCAAATTAACGTGACAAATACTGTTTAAGTACTCTTTCGGACTCGGCCTTAACGAAGCCCCACAGCATGAAGAAGCGGTGGTGATACCCTCGGCACATGTATTGCGCGCTTAAGCCGTCGGCCTCTTGCTTCTCTTCATACACTTTAATGCCGATTTCGCGGAATTGCCGCCTAATGGCCGACAGATCGAGAAGCACTCGATCCTGTACCCCGCGCAGCATCGATTCATATAACCTTGGAAGCTTGATCGAGGCCGTCCCGATCACCCGTATGTCATGGTCCAAGATACGCATTACGATGCCGAGCAGCTCGTATCGCTTCACCAGCTCAAGCTCCTCATCGGTTTGCACGGGAGGATGCGAAGCCGCATTCACCCCGGTGCGTCCCTCTTCCTTGCTTACGGCCATGGCCTTTCCTCCTTGCACATCCGACACCGCCCCCATAAGAACACCTGTTCTTATTATATCCAATGACAGCTTGTTCATGCAATAGAGAAAAAACTTCCTGCTCCATATACCTTCCACGCATACGCGCTCATTTTTTCCGTTTAAGCACCTCGATCATTTCGCGCAGCCGGTCCGGCATCGGCAGTCCGATCCGCCCATAGTTTTCCGTAATGGATATAAGCTCGTTTGCTATATAAAAGTAGATCGCCGCGCCCATCGTCACATTGTTCAGTTCCATTAAGATATCGATGCGGTGCGCAAGCAATATAACGAGCAGCATTAATCCTTTGCGGGCAAGCCCCCAAGCGCCGAAGGCGCTGTTCAGCCCTCTTCCTTCTTTAATCGATGCCGCTACGCCGGTAACATAATCAATCCCCATGGCAACTACTAATAAAGTAAGCGATTCAATCCATGAGCCAAAAGCAAAGGTAAGGATCGAACCCAGTATTCCGCAAATCGAGCATAGTAAGACTAACGGCATATTTTGTCACCCCTCATGCAAATAGATTTGCTATATAATATGCTTCGAGCTTGAAGGTTGTCCGTGACAATAGCAGGCCGATCCCTTAATATCTATGAAGCGGGTGCCGTTATTTGGCGTTTAATTGAGAAGGAAATAGGAAAGCGGGGCATAACATGCAGCTCATAATGAAACTCGCCTTCAAGCTCGTACGTTTAAACCATTATTTGATTGCCGCGCTTACGCTCGCGCTCGTGGCGATCAGCTCCGCACTCGCTTATTTGATCGAGCCGGAGACGTTCGGTACGTTGTTCAACGCGATATGGTGGGTAATGACGACGGTCGCGACCGTCGGATATGGCGATTATTTTCCGAAGACGGTACCGGGCAAAGTGCTTGCGATGTTTCTATACGTGTTCGGCATCGGACTGCTGAGCTTGCTAATCGGCAAAATCATCGATTCGATCGCCAGTTTTCACAAAAGAAGGGAGAGCGGCAAATTGAAGGTGCAGGAGAGCAATCATATTCTCGTTATTAATTGGAGTAAAAAAGCGCAGCTGGCCGTCGAAGAGCTGCTTAGCTCCGAGCCTGGCATACATATCGTAATTATCGACGACGGCGATAAGCATCCTTACGATCGGCCGAACGTGCAGTTCGTCAGCGGCGACCCGACCTCGATCGAAGTGCTGGCAATGGCCAATATCCATGCCGCACGGTCCGCTATTATTTTCGCGGATCCGCGCATCGATGACGCATCGCTGGTGGACGGCAAGTCCCTGCTGATCGTCTCCAGCATCGAGCAGGCCGCGCCGGCCGTTCATACGACGGTCGAAATCGTGATCGAGAAGCATATTCTCAACTTCCGTCACGTACAAGTAAATGATTTTATATTATCGCATGATGCCGTTTCGAGGCTGGCCGTCCGTTCCGCTCTGAAGGAAGGCAGCGTCGATCTGTTCACGCAATTGCTCAGCAAACAGTTCGGCGAGGATGTTTTCGACATTACGCCCGATCCTGCCTGGCTAACGTACGGCGACGCATTCGCTGCGCTTCTGCGCCAAGGGGCGACGTTAATTGCCGACAGAACGGATATGAGCATCAACCGCAAGCTGGATATGAAGATTCCTGCCGAAGCCCGCTTGTTCGTCATTTCCAATGAAGATACGATCCACAAGATCCGATCCGAAAGGCGGTACTAATTTATGTCCAGCCCTCTATCTTATGTGGAGTGGTCCGAGTACGAGCAGCGCGTCCTGCGTTCGATTGCCGAAGCAACCGTATCGCAAGGCGAGCTGTTCGTCCGCAAACTCGTCAACGCTACTGCCGTTCGCAACAGCCTGTACGAGCATACGGCTAACGAATCCGAGGACCGGCAACGTCATCTTATTTATATGAAGCCCTACAGCGAATTCGACGATTCCATGTACGGAACGGCGATACGCACCGCTCTCTATGAGAATTGCAGCGTATCTCCCTACTTAGAAGCCGAATTTCTGCTATGGAACGGATATCGGTTCAATCCATGCGTTCTCGGGATAAGGCCGCCGGCAGGTCCGCTCGATTTCGCCGAGCTGCTGCTCGATCATTATATCGTCTCCGAGCAGAGCACCTACGAGACCGTGTACACCATTTACGATATGGACCGCAGCAAAATCGTCGTATTTTTGAAAGGAGTCGCTATTTAAATGGAAGACGAGCTCGAAATGAAGTTGCATTCGCAGGGCAGTGACGCGACGCGTCCGGCGAAATGGCGGTCGAATAGCCAGAAAGCGCTTGCCTTTGCCTTAATGCTTACCGTTCCAATCGCGTTAAGCGGATGCAATACGGCAAGCAACAACGATTGCGAGGATTACGACAATAACAATTATTGCGACGACGACGGCTCCCACATTATAAGCAGCGGCAAAAAAGTGAAAAAATCGTCCAGCATCAAGTCCAGTTCCAGCTCCTCCAAAGGCTTCGGCAGCTCCGGCTTCGGCAGCGGAGGTTAGCTCTATGCATCGAGTCATTCCGCTAAGTCTCACCGCGGCAGAGCTGTTCCAAGGCGAGCTGGCTGATCGTATACCTTATCATATGATGTACGGGAAGCAATACTGCCTGCCCTCCGTTACCTTGTATGCGCGCGATGAATTCGACGAACTGCAAGCCGCATCTATGCTTGTCGACCGCATCTATTGGAAGGCGCTTCGGTTCGCCCAGCGCTGCTTGCCGGACGACTTCCTGACGAAGCAGCTCGGCATCCATCCTTCCTTGGTAGATACGGCCCGAATAGAGACTCCAGCACACGGCCTCTCCAGACAAGACTGGATCATAGGCGCTGAAGGCATGAAATGTATCGAGAATAACACGGATACGCCGACCGGCGTGCCCGAAGCCGCTTATCTGGGCAATATGGTTTCCGGACGCTATACCCCTTATCGCTCCGCAACCGCCGGTCTGCGCACGGCAATGCTGGCCGCTTTCGGCAAATTAATCGGCCATTACCGCGAAGCGGGCCTGGACGGCATGATCGCTTGCAGCAGTTACGATTGGCATGTCGAGGACAAATGCAATACCGAATATGTGCTCGAAGTCATACGCGAGCTCGGTTATGAAGCGGTTTATGTCCCGCTCGATCAGCTTGAGATCATTCCTGGCGACGGCCTGTACGGCAGCGGCAAACGCATCGATATCTTGTACCGGCTGTATCCGCTCGAATATTTGATCCATGATACCGATGCGGACAGCGGCTTGCCGATCGGCGAAGCGTTGATCGAACTCGTTGCGGAAGGCAAGCTCGGACTAATCAATCCGCCGCAGAGCGCAATTACGCAGAGCAAAGGGTTTATGGCGCTCATCTGGGCTTTGTATGAGAGAAACGAACTTTCGATCGATGTACTTGGACATCCGTTGTTCGAGAGCGAAGAGCTGGATGCTATTCGCGCCTACCTGCTTCCTACTTATTTCGAGAAAACGGTCTTCCTTCAGCAGCAAGTGCCATTCGTCGCTAAAGGCTACTGGGGACGCGAAGGCAAGGGGACGGCGCTTTACGGCGTAGACGGCATGCTGGAAGTGGATGAGTGGGGCAATCAGGAGGACGCAGAGGAAGCCGAGGAGACAAAGCAATATTATAGCCGTCAACCGAAGGTATACCAGCAGCGCGTTCCGATGGAGAAGACCGCCGTCCATACGGAAGCCGGATTATACGACGGCTACCTGCTCACCGGAGCCTACGTCATAGGCGGACGCTTCGCGGGTCTATTGCCGCGGATCGGCGGCATCATTACCGGCGACATGGCCTACTTCTGCGCCGCCGTCGTACAGCAGGACGAGTAGGGCGGTATTGGGATTGGATTTCGTTTTACATACCTATTAGGAGGTTTTAACTATGAATGATTTTTTAGAAAACGCGGCTAACGTCGGCATCGGTCTCGTTATTATTCTCGTTATACTAGTCGTAGGCGCTTTCGTATTCAGCAAGCTGACTCGCTACGACGACGCCAAGGAAATCGACAAAGGCAACGAAGCGGCCGGCATGTACATGGGCAGCAAGCTGCTCGGACTCTGCATTATCGTCGGCATGGTGTCGTTCAGCTCCGATTCTTGGGTATCGATGCTTATTTGGTCAGGGATCGGCATTGTCATCCTTTGCCTCGTCTATGTCCTATTCGACTTCCTGACGCCGCGCTTCAAAGTATGCGATCAGATCGCCCAAGGCAACATGGCTGTCGCACAGCTGCTGCGCTCGATCATTATCGGCGTATCGATCGTTATCGGCACGTTCCTCATGTAAATGGTTAGGCAATACTTGGGTTAGAGCAGCTGGAAATTCTCTTCCGGTGTTTTTCCAGCTTCTCGTTCTCTCCCGCTCCATCCATTCCACACGATTGCTTCAGCATAAGTCGGATAGCCCATCCTATTTCCCTCCGCCCCCCCTTTACCCGCAATTAGGTCGCATTTTTCATCTTACTCTACTCCACCTTACCGCTCAGGAACTCCATTCAACTGGATTCAAACAACATTAGTCGGTTTCACCATCCTATTTGCGCCATACGCCCCTATACCTCCCCATAAGCTGAACAATTCAACTTAGATGCCCAACCATCCTTTGCTTCCGTAGTTTAACTATTTGGCTTTTTCTCCTTGCTTCACTCTCCCCTTAGTTCAGGAACGGTTCAGGGACGATAGAGTACTTTAGATTCGCCGGCAACGGCGCTGGTAACGCTCCCCTGACTAGAGGGGATAGTGAAACAAAGCGAAAAAAACTCTATAAGGTTCGCACCGCAACGAATTTGAAAACGAAAGGCCGGAGGGCTTGCCTCCAACCTGCTCAACCGACGGTTCTATTCCCCCGGAGCGGCACTAAAGAATTGGCTGTTGTACGAGCGCGCCTGGAAAAACAAAAGGAATCATCGCTGTAATGGGCGTGATTCCTCTTATGTTTGCTTTGCAGTTTCGTTTGTTTCTCCTTCAGCGTCTCGCTTTGCCTCGTCAACGGATTGACGCCATGCCAGCTGCCTCTGAGCAGATCGGGCGTTAGGCGTCCTTGCTTCGCCAGCTTCTCTCTGGCCTTTCTCGCTTTGCTCATAGCCATTGTCTCTTTTGCCTCCTAAATATACGAACTTCCTACCATTATATGCTTCTGGCGCGTTTTGCGAAAGAGGAGCTTGCGGCCGAACGGTGACGTAATGAATCGAATCCGGATCGAATATATATAATTTCGAAAAAAAAAGTTCGCGCGGCCATCTATTGCTTGAAACATTTTGTATCAATCCTTCGTTTTAGAGTCTAATCAAGGAATTGGAGCCAATAGGTGGAAACGTTCGCTGCAGTTATCATAAAGGAGGAATGAGCTATCCGAAAACTATTGTTAGTTCTGTTGTCCGCCATTTTGATGTTTGCCGTATTGCCCGCCGCCGCAACAGCGGCATCGGATGATCTCACCACGGAGGAGAAATACCGCTTCCTCGTCAAGGAAGGCATATTCACCGGTTTCCAGGACGGCAGCTCGCAGCTCTATACAACCATGACGCGCGAGCAGTTCGCGATCGTGCTGTTCAAGTTGTGGGATCTGACCGAAGATTCTTCCAAAGCCGTTTATACCGACGTTCTCAAAACAAGATGGTCCTACGGAGAGGTTCAAGCCATTTCCCGAGCGGGCCTTATGCAAGGCGTAGGCAAAGGAAAATTCAATCCTGCTTCGAATGTTACGGTCGAACAGCTGGCATCCGTCCTCGTGCGCGGCTATGGCGCTTCGGGCGAAGCATCCAACACCGTATACGGCAGCGTTTCTGCGTGGGCGAAACGCGATGTAGGCGTGGCGCTGAACAAAGGCTGGATCACGCCGCAATCCGATTACCGTTCGAGCGCGCTTCGCTCGCAGCTCGTGCAGGCCGCATACTCCGTCTACATCGACATGAATCCGCAGAAAGATCCGGAGCGCGAGAAGCTGGAGGTCTACTCCGTCGTCTCGATATCGAACAACGTCCTGCTCGTCGATCTTCGCAAGTCCGTGAAGGAAGTTTCCACCGATCAATTCGAGCTGGAAGACGAATACGGCAGAGATGTCCGGATTCAGCGCGCGTCCCTTAGCAATAATGGCACGCTCGTTACCCTAACGACGGATAAGCAAACGAGCGGCAAGACGTACCGGCTTACCGTAGACGGCAATACATGGAGCTACAAAGTGTACGAGAGCGAGCCTGAACCTCCAAGAGACACGACAAAACCTCGCATTACGTCCAGCAAAATCACGAGCGAGGCCAAGATCGAGCTCGTGTTCAGCGAGAAGATTACGGAAAGCTCCGCCGAGAACTGGTCCAACTACCGTTTTAACAACGATCTCGACATCGCCGGCATTGACCTGGCCTCCGACGGCAAGAAAGTAACCATCACGACGGAACAGCAGGAATCCGGAAAGGTCTACACGCTAACGGTCAAAAATATTAAAGACTTGGCCGGAAATACGATGGATACGCGCAGCGATTTATACTTCGGCGCCGTCGTCGATAAGTCCGCCCCTACCGTTACCAAGTTCACGCAGCAGGACAATAAAATCGTCATCACGTTCAGCGAAGCGCTCGACAGCGGATCTGCCAATGACGAAGAGAACTACGAGATCGACGGCGGACTCGGCAACCCTACCCGGGCGACTTACAATGTAGACGACAAGACCGTAACGCTCACAACGGCCAATCAGACACGAGGCAAAAAATATACGCTCACGATCAACGGCGTCAAGGATAAAGCAGGCAATGCCATTGCCTCGAATACGAAGCTCGTATTCGCCGGCCAAGGCAGCTATGAATCGACTCCGGTCAGCCTGCAATCGATCTATGCCGTAAACGAAAACATGATCGACGTTGATTTCAGCCGTTCGCTCGCCGGCATTTCGTTATCCTCCCTCGACATCGACATCGTAACCGATAACGGCAATTCCGTCTCCATGTCCGGCTGGCGTGTCTACACGTCATTGAAAGCAGGCGACGACAGCATCGTCCGCGTTCAATTCGCGACAAGGGATAACGGCAATCCTTCCTTGTTCAAGCAAGGTCATGTATACGTGGCGAAAGTAACCGGTCTTCCGGGGCTTGATACGGCGAACGGCGCGAACAGCGCACGCTTCGCGGGCCTCGACGAGTCGAACAGAGCGCCATATGTGACAAAGGTCGTGCCGGTAAACGCAACGGCGGTTACCGTCTACTTCAGCGAACCGGTCAAGAACGTGAGCGCCGACAGCTTCCGCCTGGAGAACGATCGCGACGAAACCGTCAGAATTAACGGCGATCAGTTAAACGATAAGAATCGAATCGTTACGGAAGTAACGCTCAATTTGGGCGACAAGCTGGCAAACGGCAAAACGTATCGCATGAGCTTCGTATCCGGCGTAACCGATGCGGCCGGCTGGAACGGGCTCGTTACGAAGCAAGGAGACTCGCCTTATGTCGTCTCGTTCCAAGGCGTTGACCAGCAGAACGGAGCGCCGACGATTCAAGGCGTTAGCGTGAAGGACCGGTACACGTTCGAAATTCAGTTCAACGAGCCGGTAACGGGCGCGGACAACGACGTCTACTCGCTTTACAACGAATCGGATCGGACGGATGTTCGCATTACGGATGACGGCCATGCGGTCTACGTCCTATCCGGCGATCGGCAGAAAGTGACCGTATATCTGAATACGGCAAATGTCAGCCCGCTCCGCCAAGACAAAAGCTATAAGCTGTCGTACAAGGAGGACAAAGAGGCGATCGCCGACCTGCAAGGCAAGCTTATCGAGAATGACGCAGCCATCCATTTCATCGGTTCGGACCGCGATAACGCAAAGCCGTACATTACCGCTGTCGACGGCTGGACGACCGGACTGTATATTACGCTGAGCGAGACGGTCAAAGGCAATCCAGCCGGCGCCTTCGAGATCGTGACCTCAAGCGGCAAGAAGCTAAGCCCAAGCTCAGCGACGCTGCAAGGAAATGTCGTTACGCTTCAGTTGCCTACGACCTCCGTAGGAACGGTCGTGAACGTCAAGTTCTCCGCCCAAGGCGCGGAGTCGCTGCTCGATCTGAACGGCCAGAAGCCCATCGTAGAGACGATCTTCTACACCGTCCGCTAACCTAGCAAGCAAACAGGCAGCCCCGATGGTCGTCATAGACCTGTCGGTGCTGCCTGTTCCATTTTATCGCAAATGCTTCATCGCTTCCTTCTCGCTCAGCGGGGACAACCCGGCTGACGCGACATAACGCCGCACCGCTGCCGCGTCCGTCTTCGCATATTCGCGGAGCGCCCAGCCGATCGCCTTGCGGATGAAAAACTCGCTCTCGCCTTTGCATCGCTCGATATAGCCCTCGAGACGGTCAAAGTCGGTGCTATGCTTGTATTTCAGCTGGAACAATATCGCTGACCGTCGCAGCCACAAGCGATCGGAATTAATCCACCGATCCGGGTAGTCACGGACAAGCTCTGGATACTGAGACAATTGACGGCCGATGAGGTGCGACGCTATGAAATCGACCGTATCCCACCAAGAATGCTGCGTCACGAGCTTCTCCAGCACTTCGATATGCCCCTCGCCCGCTTGTTTGCCGTATTTCTCCAGCAAGCTCATCGCCGTGTAATGGAACTCCCGCTCCGGCAAGTTCCATAACTGAAGCGCCGTCTCGCGCAGCTCGTCCCCTTTCGGCAGCGGATGCGCCTTCCAGAGCTCGCGCGTTAGCGCCTGCCGCTCCGGATTGCGAATGCCCAGAAACGGAAACTGATTGCGCATATACGCTTCCATCGGCCCTGCCTGCTCCGGATCGGCATGCTTTCTAAGCCAAGCTTCAAACGCCGCAGCGCATTCGTTTACCATTCCCTCGACTCTCCTCGCCCCTTATCGTCAGCGCCGTACAGATCGTTCGTTTCATCATCCATTCCATCGCTCCGGTCATCGTCCATGAACGAATAACTCTCTTCATTCGCCGCATCCTGGATTTCTTCGGAGGTGAGCGTTATATAAGCATAGCCGTCAGCGTCATGCTTCTTCAGCGCCTTCTGCTTCATATAACGCGGGCTGCCTTCGGCCGCATCGTCGTCATAGACGAGCAAGATGCCGTCGGTCTTTCGAAATAGCAGATCGTCTCTCGCCGTCAGCTGCCATACGCCGTTATAAGGCTGGTTGCTGACGGAGGAGTAATAATCGACGCCCTTAAGCAACTGCTGGAAATACTCCTTTTTGTCGTCCTTCCAGTTCTCCTCGGGATTGCAGTATGCCGCAATGATGGACAGCTTCAGTTGCGGATACGACTGCTTGAGCGCAATAACCGCCTCGCATGCCCAAAGATCAACGCCGTATTGACCCGGCGTAATGACCCATTCCAAGCCATCCTCGATAATCGGGATAAGCTTGTTCGTCAGCGCCTTCTGAATATAACCGATACCCTTATGCTTCTGGTTGAAAATTTGCAGCTCATGCGCCCGGTAGCCCGTTACTAGCAAGTTCTTCATAGATTCACGCCTTCTCGTCATGTCGCCTATTTCCCTACTATATCATAACGAGATTATGGAATGCGAAGAGACTGTCTCAGGCGGCTCAAAATCGCCGTAAGACAGCCTCTTGCTTCCTATCATTTTCATTTGTCCGCGCCCTTCACGCTAAGCAGCGAGTTCAGCTGCTCCAGCAGATTGCCGCCGCCGGTAAGCGAGATCGTGCCGATTTTCTCGCATATTTTTTCCAGAAACTCCAGCTCCTTCAGCCGGTACAGCGTAACGTTCTCATCCATGAGCTTAGCCGTGTTCAGCAAGCTGCGGGTCGAGGCCGTCTCTTCGCGGCGGGTAATGATGTTGGCTTGCGCCTTCTTCTCCGCGAGCAGCACCGTATTGAGGATATCCTTGATATCGCCTGGCAGGATAATGTCCTTTAGACCGGCGGATAGGAATTCCACGCCATAGCTCTCGCTCTTCTCATTGAGACGCGACAAGACGAATAACGCAATCTCCTGCTTCATACGCAGCAGATCGTCAAGCTTCATCGTACCGACGTACTCCCGCAGAATAAGCTGAAGCAGGATGTATACTTGATCCTCGAACGACTTGATCGCGAACGCCTTAAGCGGGTCGACAATCTTGTATTGGCAGACGAAGTTAAGCCGCAGCGTCACCTTATCCTCCGTCATAATCTCCTGGCCGGTCATATCAAGCTGCTGCTGGCGCAGGTCGAACGTCTTGACCAATACCGACGTCGGACTCTTCCAGAAATAGTACTTGCCTGGACGCAGCTCTCTCTGGAGCACATTGTTATAGAACAGCAGCCCCGTCTCGTGGTTCGCGACCTCCGACATTTGGTAATAGCCTTGCAGCTTGGACAAGGCGATCAGACTAATATCGGAGCTAACCTCCGGATTCCGGATGTCGACGCGCACGAACGTATGCTTATGAAGCGTATTCCAGTACGCATACGTGCCGGCCGTAAGCATCGAGACGAACTTGCCGTCCCGGTAATGGAGCGCGTATTCGAAGTCCTGCACGTCAATGACGGTCAGTTCCTCCAGCAGCGCCGTGTCTTTCAAAAAAAGGCTCAAATCTTTGGTAGGCGCGTCGAATCGCTTCGTCACGTTAAGGACGGCGATCGAATCCTCGGAAAATTTCGTATGGCGGTAGACGCCTGGCTGCAGATGCTTCGCATAGCTGCCTTTCTTGAACAGCAAGCCGCGCTCATCGTCTTTGATCGTTATTTTATTGAACATATGAACACCTCATTCGTTTCCATTTTGGTTGGCGACCTGGCCAAGACGGCAATTTTCCTGTCGATCAGACGGAATCGGGCTTAAGAATAGGGGCGGCATGCCGCATACGCGCAGCAATTCATTGGCGATGACCAGCTAACTTGCCGCTTGCACCGCGGTATGTCATGCGTAGGCGATGGAGCAGGCGTACCGTAATCGATATCCGCACGATTGCTTAGTCCATCTTCAGTCGGAGCCATTGGAAGCGCCGCCGTGAAAATTGCCGAGGCAGGTCTTAAATCAGATTCATTGCTCTCGATTTTAAGTCGAGTGCTCTACCATGAGCACGCGTGAAAGGCGTGTGGGGAATCGAACCCCTCATAAAAAGCTGCATTTGGGCGATTAACGGGGCGATGGTCGATACAGCATACAGGCGCATAATATGCGCGAGCACTGCGGGACTCTGTGAAATCCCAGCCAAGGTACGCCATTCCTTCCGCTAACCTCATCTATTATTGAAGTTATCTTTAATAGCACTGGTAATGGATGACTATATGCCTTTGATCGCAGCCATCGGCTTGCATTTGGCGACCACGCCGGCCAAGGAAGCGCCGACGACGCTGTCGATAATCTGATCGACGTCCTTGTAGGCTTGCGGGCATTCGTCGAGAATCGTCTGCAACGATCGGTGGTTCACAAGCACCTCGTCTTCCGTGCCGACTTTCATCGATTGCTCGAATTGGTCGACCGTAACGAGCAGCTTCGTTGCTTTGCGCGATCTCGCGCGCCCCGCTCCATGACAGATCGAATAGAAGTTTTTAAGCCCTTCCTCGCGACCGACCATAATATAGGAGGATGTTCCCATCGAACCCGGAATTAACGCGGGATGCCCTGTTTCCTTGTATGCAGCCGTGTTCAAGAAATGGCCGGGCGGCAATGCTCGCGTCGCTCCTTTGCGATGAACGAGCAGAGGTTGGTTGCGGTGGAATTCCTTGAGCGCGTAATTGTGCATCAAATCGTACAGCACCGGCAGCTCCATCTCTCCGCCGAACACTTCCTTGAACGCTTCGCGTACGCCGTATGCAATCATATGGCGGTTGCTGACGGCAAAGTTGAGCGCGGAATACATCAAATTCAAGTACGTCTGCCCTTCGCGGCTCGCAATTGGCGCATAGATCAGCTGCGGATCGGGATTGCCGACGCCCCACTGATTCATCGCTTCCTTAATCACGTTGTTATGCTCGCGGCCTACCATTGCGCCCCAGGAGCGGGAGCCGGAATGGATCATGACGACGACTTGACCGTCGAACAAGCCCCATTTGGCCGCCAATTCTCCGTACTCCTCATTGATTTCCAAATATTGAATCTCAATGAAGTGGTTGCCGCTGCCAAGAGAGCCTAATTGGCCATGCGCATGCTTGCGGATTTTTGGTGGCAGCTGCTCTAGATAAGCGCGATCATAGGCGAAAGTGGATTGCTCCACATGGGTCAGCCATTGTTCGTTCGGAATGTATTTGTCCGGCAAGCCCTTAAGGCCATTTCTTACGACGCTCATAATGTCGATGTCATCGTAATTCGTATTCGTGCGCTCGTTCGTCGGCACATACTTTTCGATTGCCGCAATGAGGCTTCTGCGAATATCTTTATCCTGAATATCGCGCTTATGAAGCGGCGTCGTATGGACGCGCATGCCGCAGCCGATATCAGAGCCTACGATCGATGGCGATACGCAGCCGTCCTTCATGCTCCATACGGCCGTCGTACCGATGCAAGTGCCGACACCGACATGCGCGTCCGGCGTATAGCTCATATAGACGCTGCGCGGAATTTGCAGATTGTTGTTCGCCATTTCGAACACCTTCGGTTCAAAGGAAGCGAGCACTTCCTCGTTGGCGAACAGATGAAGCTTGCCGCTCGCAAGCTCAAGCTCGTAATGATTGCGTCCGTGGTTTTGGAATGGATATTTTAAATGGTGCTCCATCGTATTTCCTCCTATGTCTAAGCAAGATTGCTGTCTGATTCGTATGTAGGGCGTCTTACGAGTTCTATCATCGCTTATTTCGTCACCTTCGAACATGGCGAAAGTATTACAATGGGTGATGAAATACGAAAATCGATGATACAATGGACGAAAGAGGACGCCCCTTGAGAGGAGCATATATTAGCATGGCGAAAGAAAGCTTCGATAAGGAAATTCAGTTTTTGCGGATGCTTACGTTAACTAGCGGGGCGTACAGCCGTCAGCAGTTCGCGGATCGACTAGGCATTTCCGTACATACCTACGATAAGACGCTGAAACGGCTTAAGGAGGTTGTAAGCTCCGTCCACCAGCAGCTCCCCGCCGAGCAGAGCAAGGAGCTGGCAGAGACGATCCGGTTCAATTACTTCGACACGACCGATCCGCTGCTGCTCTTCCTATTCCGCGCCAAGTCGCTGAAGGAAACGGAGAGCGAACGCATCTCCCTGCTGCTTGCAGCCGTAAGCGATCAGGCCCGGACGGCGATGGAACTGCTCGACATCTGTTACGCCAGTCTCCCGGAGGAGCAGGCGCTGCCCGATGAGAAAACGGTTCGATCCGACCTGAAGTATTTGGAGCAGGTCGGCGTCATTCGTAAAGTGCCCGGTCCCCGCCCTTACCGCTATCGCCTTCATACCGACTGGCTTACGGAGCTGACAGAGGATGAATGGCTCGATCTATACGACTTCGTTGACGTTATGGCGAACACGCAAGTACCGTCTCTGCACGGCTATCTGCTGCGCGACAGCCTGAAGAAGCGACTGCTTCGCAACAAAGTCGACCAAGAAGCGCTAGGCGCTTTTCTATATAAATACCATTATTATTCCCGCCTGCTGGACGAGGCTCATCTGTTCACCCTGCTAGCCGCCATCGAGCGGCGCAAATACGTCACCTTCCTCTACTTCACGCCGAAGAAGAACAAGAGCTACGCTTCCCGGAACACCAACCCGCTGTTCGAGCGGGATTCCGAGGGCGTGTTGGAGCGCGCGCTGCCGCTTAAGGTCGTATACGATCATCAATATGGACGCTGGTACTTGCTCGCTTACCATGCCCGGCATAACATTCGCAAGTATAGACTGGAAGGCGTCACCCAAATCGCAGAGGACGGGGAACCGGCTCCGGCAGCGCTGTTCGAGCAGAAGCTTGACGAGTTGGAGGAGAAGATCGCTTATGCTTGGCTGATCGATACGGGCCGCCCTGTAACCGTTCGTCTCCGCTTCTTCAATCCGGGCGACGGGTCGCCTAATTTCGTGAAGGAACGCGTGCTTCATCAAGGACAATGGGGGGCTATCGTTCAGGAGGACGAATCATCGTTTCTATACGAGATTAAAGTGAACGGAACGCTGGAGATCAAACCTTGGATACGGAGCTTCGGATCAAGCTGCGAGGTGCTGGAGCCCATCTTGCTTCGGCAGGAAATGATCGAGGAGTGGAAGGAGCTGAAGTCGTATTATGAATCCGTTTGAGAAAATATTCAATTACCAGATCATCTCGAAGCTGGACGACTCCGGTACTTTCATGGTTACTTCACATGAGCGGAGCTGGCTCAAGACGATGCTGTCCGATGTTGCCGCCGAGCACGCATTTACGCCGGAGACGCTATCCAAGCTAAGATCGATGCTGGAGACCGATCCCTTGCTCCGGATGGAAGAACGCCTCGTCCAGAAGGCGCGCAGCAAAGTCGTCCATGTCTACCATCCGTTGCTGCGCCAACTGAGGCGTTCCATTATGAGTCATAACCAAATAACGCTCAGCTTCCTGGCCAAAGACGGAAATCTTAACGCGAGACAGAGCGGCATCCCTTATAAGCTCGAATATTCGATGGTCAAGCGGGAGTGGTATTTGCTCTGGTTTCACCTCAGCCGGCGCAAGCTTCTTACGACGAGGCTGAACAAGATCGTCGATGTGCAGGACATGGAGCTGCCGCCCACGCAGCATGAGCAATTGCAGGCCTCGATACGCCGGTTGATCGACAGGCGCGCTATGAAGGTTGCCATCGAGGTCGTGCGGCAATACAACGAGGAACTGTCGCGGATCTTGTACGCCTTCTCCTGCTTCGATAAGAAAGTCCAATACGATGCTGAAACCCATATCTATACCGTCCATCTGACCTTCCCTGGAGAAGAGCAGGAATATGTGCTCTCCAAGCTTCGTTTTCTCGGCAAGCGGGTACGCATCGCGGAAAGCGATTATTTGAAGAGCAGGATGCTCAACACGGCCAATATGGCGCTTGATCGTTACGGACAGTCCGATCCATAATAAAGTAATGAAAAAACCGTCAGGAAAGAAGTTCTCCTGACGGTTCTCTTCGCGCTAACTTCAGCATGCTTAAACTCGGACTATCAACTTTCAATCCTCGTTATGGGTTGTCTTGCCAAATAAAAGGAATTCCTCCCGTTATTTTCAACGTTTTTGTTCATCCGACCACAATAACTGGATTTTCTACCGCTAATATCTCGCTATCCAGAGAATCGGGGTCATCCAGCTCGAAATAACAGAACTTTTTCCAGTTAACCCCCTTCGAGTACTATCTTCTGAAAATAACGGTAGTTCTTCCAGTTAATTCCGAGATCAGGATAATGGAACAGAAATATACAATCCTGATGCTACACGACATAGCGGGCAATGAAATCATGAACTTTGCGTTCATAGGCAGCCTTGTTCGTGCTATAGGCAAGCCCATGCCCTGCTCCATCGGCAACGTACAGCTCCTTCTTCGTCTGACAAGCCTCATACAACCGGTAGACCATTTCGGTAGGCACGAACGTATCGCTGCCGCCGTGAATGAACAGCATCGGCAGCTTGTTCCGTTCCAATTGGCGCAAGGCCGACGCTTCATCGAAGCTGTACCCGGCTCTGAGCTTCGTCAATAAGCTCGTGGCGTGCAGGATCGGGAAAGCCGGCAGCTTGTACAGCCGCTTAAGCTGATAAGCTAATTGATCGCGAACGGACGTATACCCGCAATCCTCTACAATCGCCTTGACCTGCGGCGGCAGCGGTTCTCCGCTAACCATCATGACGGTCGCACCGCCCATCGATATGCCGTGCAATACGATTTTCGCTTTTTCTCCGACCATATCCACGGTCTTTCGGATCCATTGCAAATAATCAAATCGATCCGCCCAACCGAAGCCGATATAATTACCTTCGCTCGCTCCATGCCCCCGATCATCCGGCATCAGCACGTTATATCCGAATTGCTCGTAATAGAAACGGGCGATTAAGCCAAGGTCCTTGCCCTTCGACGAATAGCCATGCGCCAAAATAACCGTATTCGCAGTCGCCGATTTTGCCGGCAGGAAATAGCCTTGCAGCTTGAGCCCGTCCTGCGTCGTGATATGCCAAATATCAGGTACTTGACTATCTACCCATTGCACGCCGTCCAGTTCAAGCGCCGCCGGCGCTTCCTCGTCCTTTAACCCCAAGTCGATAGCTGATTCGGCCTCGCCGCTGCCGGCGTTCTGAACCAAATCGCCGCTGCTGCTCAGAAAATCCTTCGACCCGCGCTTGATCGCGAGATTATAAAAATAGAAGCTAATGATAGCCAGAACGGCTATCACGATGAGTACTAAACCGACGATCCCGATTACGACTACGGTTCCGTTCATATGCGTCCGCTCATTTCACTTGGGAATAACCATTATTACCCTTTAGTTTACCATCGTTCCCGCATTCCATGCATATTGCCCGCTGCATGACTCAATAATTATTTGCGCTTTATCACTTTATCCCAGATAAGATCGCCGTTTACGGCATCGATATACCGCAGCGTTCGGTTGTGACTGCCCTCGAAGGGCAGCTCGTCCTCGGCGGCGACGGTTTCGTAAATAAGCCGATAGGAAGGCGGGGACTGCTCTTGATTAAGATGCCATCTTAGCCTTAAGCGATAATAGGCCAAATACCGCTTCGCCGCCTCCTCGGACGCAAGGGACGGCCGGAACTCGCACCGTTCCAGCTTCCGAAGCAGATCGATAGAAACACCGCTATAGAGCATAACCTCCCCCGTTGCCGTGCTGACGCAGATCGTTACCCGTTCAAGATGAACAGGGCAACCGCCAATGTAGACGGGCAAGTAGAAAAACTCCCTCTCCGCAGGCTCGACGGCATTCTCCGAACGTTCTGCCTCTTGCAGGTGAAGATAGCGATCATATTCAGGAAAAACAAGCTCCATAAACCGCTTCGCTCGGCGCCAGCACTCCGAACGGCTTAACGGCATCGTCTCTCCTGTTTGTGCTTCACCAATACTACGTCTATAACTGCTGAAGTCTATCAATCGTCCGGTCGCTTTTTCGAACTGCAGCCTGTAAGTAGCGGTCATGTTACGCAATTGCTCGCCCCATCTGCGCTCCAGATAACCGTCAACGGTTAGAGCTTCCGCCTCCGTATCCGGCTGTTGCTCATCTTTCGCCCTATAAATAAGCGTAATGATCCCGCCATCGTCATGGCTGCGATCAAGCCTATTCCGCTCACTGTCCATGCCAAGCTTGCTTTCGATCGCGGCTCTGTCTTCTTCTGCGTAACGGAGAGGAGGCTGCATGCTCCCTTCTCTAGTCAGAATAGGAAAGCTGGGCGGCATGCTATCATGATCAGGCTCGTAGAGAAAATGGCCAGTAACAGCATCAAGTTGCTGCCCCTCCGTATGCGGTACGTAGACAAGACGGTACGTTTCATCGGCAGCATAGCCTTCATGCATACCGGGATGCATGGCAACGATCGCGAGCTCCATACGAAGCTCCCGTATCAATTGCGACTTGATCTCCCCGGCATCTGCGATCTTCTTCGGCCATTCCGGGCTTGAGCGCTCGCCCATCGAATAGCAATTTCGGTATCGTACCACGTTCAGCTCGGCGTCAAGCGTCAGCTCGCAGCCGGTATTCGGCAGCGCAACGCCGCCTACCTCTTCCTTGAACGTCATATACGTGTTGCTTTGTCCTTCTTCGACATGCACCCAAGTTAGACGAGACGGCTCAAGCATATGCTTCGCTAGAAAAGCATCGGTTACCGCCTTGACATCCTCGAGCGGACATCGGCGAGAGCTTCCTGAATGATTAGCGGATTCGATCCTCAAATCCAGCAGCGCAGCCGTGTCCAGATCCAACGCGATTTCGATTCGCTCATCGGGCCGTCCAGGATGCTCCCATATATAGCCGCGTTCCCGCGCGTCGTCCTTCGGAATGCTGTCCTCCATCACAAGGACGTATTCAGCCGGAATGTTCGTAACCGCCATCGCTGCCTCGCGCAGCTTGTCGTGATCCATAGACAACCTCTTTATCTCCTATTCGGCATCGTCTATCCGGATTCGACGCCAATCCGTTGATCGTCTGCGTTAACGATTGTCGATCTTCTCCGGATAGAGATCGTGATTCATTAAGCGGTACTCCGCCATTTGCTCGTATTTGGTGTCAGGACGACCCCAATTGCAATACGGATCGATAGAGATGCCGCCTCTCGGCGTAAATTTACCCCATACCTCAATGTAACGCGGATTCATGAGTGCAATCAAGTCGTTCATAATAATATTCATGCAGTCCTCGTGGAAATCGCCATGGTTGCGGAAGCTGAACATATACAGCTTGAGCGACTTGCTCTCGACCATTTTCACATCGGGAATATAAGAAATGTAGATCGTCGCGAAGTCCGGCTGCCCCGTCATCGGGCACAAGCTGGTAAATTCGGGACAGTTGAACTTGACGAAGTAGTCTCTGTTCGGATGTTTGTTATCGAACGTCTCCAAAATATGAGGCGCATATTCGAAAATATATTTGGTTCCTTGATTGCCAAGCAGCGTCACGCCGTTCAGTTCTTCCTTGCTTCTTCCTTCCATGCCGTTAGCCTCCATCTCTGTTCAATATCATTCAAAAGTGCTAAACGCCCTTTTTATTGCCCCATACCCATGTATGCAATTGCGGCAGCACATGCACGCTCCGCAGCTCCGTGCTATGCATCACTTTCTCGATGAGCCATTCATAGCGTTCTACCAAATAGGGCAGCATCCGCGCTGGCTCCGTCTCTTGCAGGTTCGCATTGCCCGCCTGAACATAGAACGGTACGGACGGGTAGCGGAGATGGACGAATGCCGCATATTCCAAATCCAGCTCGTCGAACACGACCGTCTTCATGCAGAAGCTGCTCGATTTGCTCTGCAGCTTGCCCACAATGACGTCAAGCACTTCCCAATCCGTTGCCATGCCGGAGCTCGGAGGCTTCGGCGATAGCGTCAGATCGTCGATGTCCCAGAACCAATCCTGCCAGCGGCTGCCTTGCGTCTCAAGCGCGGAACGAATTCCGCGTTCTTGCAGAGCTTCTATCAACTCCCCTAGCCCTGGAAGCAAGGCTGGATTGCCTCCTGAGATCGTCACATGATCGAAGGTTTCTCCGCCTAGCGCAAGCAGTTCCTGTATAATCTCCTCCGCAGTCAGCATCCGTATATCGTCCTTGCCGCTGCCGTCCCAGGTGAAGGCGGAATCGCACCAGCTGCACCGATAATCGCAGCCCGCCGTGCGAACGAACATCGTTTTGCGGCCGATGACCATGCCCTCGCCCTGTACGGTTGGTCCGAACAGCTCCATTACCGGGATGCGCTTCGCATTATCGCTCATCGTTTACCGCCGCCTTCCGCTTCGGCCGATATAGACAGTAGCTCGTCGGCGTCTCGCGGAGAAACACCTGAAGGACGTGCGGCCGATTGGCCGTACCGTCCAGATAGCTCTGCACAAGCTCGGCGATCGTGCGCGCTACGACCTCCGTCGTCGGAAATCGCTCCGGCAGCTCGTCACTGAAGCTCTCTGTATCGTCATTCAGCAACGAATGATCGAACCGATCGTGAATAAGCCGCTTAATAATGGCGAAGTTCACGAGAAAGCCGGACCGGTCGAGCTCGTCGCCCGCTACCGTGACATTCGCATAATACGTATGCCCGTGCATTTGACGGCACTTGCCCGCACCCTCGGACGGCACATAATGCGCGGCGGCGAACTGAAAGTCTTTGTTAAGCTCGTAACTATAATCATGCGCGACCGAAGGATAGATTTGTTGAAGCATCAGCCTATCGCCTCCTTGTCGCGCTTAACAGCCAAATAATCATCGAAACCTTTCCGGCGGAGCATACAAGCCGGACAATGCCCGCAACCGTCCGCTTGAATACCGTTATAGCAGGTCAGCGTCCGCTCTCTTACGAAATCGAACGCGCCAAGCTCATCGGCAAGCGCCCACGTCTCTGCCTTATTCAGCCACATCAGAGGCGTATCGATAACGAATGGATAATCCATCGATAAATTTAGCGTCACATTGAGCGACTTCACGAATACGTCCCTGCAGTCGGGATATCCGCTAAAGTCCGTCTCGCATACGCCGGTTACAATGTTCTTAGCGCCGATCTGCTTCGCCAGCACAGCCGCGAACGTCAGAAAAAGCATATTGCGGCCGTCAACTACCGTCGAAGGCAGCTCGCCATCTTTATGCTCAATCTCGATATCGCCTCGGGTCAGCGCATTAGGCGCTAATTGATTCAAGAGCGACATATCCAATATATGATGCTTAACGTTCAAGTCCTTCGTAATTTGAGAGGCGCATTCGATTTCCAGCTTATGGCGCTGTCCGTAATCGAACGTCACCGCCTCTACTTCTTCGAATCGCTCCATCGCCCAGAATAGGCATGTCGTGCTGTCTTGTCCGCCGCTGAACACGACGACTGCTTTGCCTTGCTTCATGCTCCATCTTCCTCTCGCCTGTAGATCGTAGATCGCAGAAGAAAGAGATCGCCCTAATTCCATCCATATGCATGCGTTTCTATAGCAAAGAAACGGCGCGAAGCGGGGACTGCCGCTTCGCGCCGAACGCAAAAAGACGAGGCTTTGGAAAGAGGCCTTCGTTTTGCATAGTTTTTTATAGAGGGAGTTCGCGAACCTCTCCCGGCCGCTTGCAGCGCCGGAATTTCTTCTTCAGTTGTATATCAGTACTATAGCACAGCCGATTCCGCTTGGGAACTGGCAGTTCGAGCTAATGGGCCAAAGATTTCAGTTGCCTTAACGTCTGCACCATATGGTCGGCAAGCTCGGGGATGTCCTCCATCTGCTCTTCGCCGATCGTTCTTCTGAATTTGAGTTCGATCTTATTCGTATAAAATACGGCTGCCGACGGATCATCCTGCTCATAGACGTAGCTGACTGTCTGCGTGAAGGGCATATCTTCGCCCCATATCGCTCTGATCATGCCTTCAATCTGAGGGCACTGGGCGGTGGGCTCGCTTAACGCGACCCGGAAGCGCAGCGACAGCGTGCAGCCGGCCACCGCCGAGTCGCCACCTAGCTCCAACAGCTCGGCTGCAAGCTGCCGGAGCGAGGACGACAGCCTAACCTCGGCCGATATTCCGGAAATTCCGGCTAGCGTGAAGCGCAGCCCGAACTCGCGCGACATAACCGCCATCTCCATTCGGTCAATCCGGCCAACGATGTCGATCGCCCGGTCCAGATTGTCCAGATCATAGAAATGGTTTTCCAGCGCGACTTTCACATTTTCGAACACGGTTGGATCAAACATCGGGTTACCTCGCAATCAGTATGGTTAATCCACTTATTCTAGACTATTTATACCAAAAAATCGATATCCGCTACCGCAAATACAAATTCAGCGGCGCAAGCCCCAGTTCGCGCAACCCCTCCACGACAAGTCCGGCGACGCGAATCGCCCCGAGCTCCTGGAAGTGGGTATCGTCCTGCGCTCCATCCGGGAAATGAATGAATTCGCCCGGATACGCCCACATGAACAGCGCTTTGGACGGCTCGTCGCCCAGCTCCTCGTAAAGCAACTTGCTCTTCGCGGCCAAATCGATCAGCGGCACGTCCAGCTCGCTCGCAAGCTCTTTCATGCCCAGCAGATAATCGCCATGCGTATCGATAATACGGCCTTGCGGATCGAACTTGCGGCGATGCATCGGCGTAATAAGCACGGGTATCGCGCCTCTTGCCCTGGCCTCTTCCACATAGATCGCAAGCTTCTCCTTGTACGAGCCAAAAGGATCGGTTGCCCGCGCCTCGTCCTGCTTTTCGTCGTTATGGCCGAACTGAATCCACAAATGATCGCCGGACTTCATACCGTCCAGTATGGGCTGCAATCGCCCTTCCGCTATGAAGCTCTTCGAGCTGCGGCCCGACTTCGCGTGGTTATCGATGGCAACCTCGGTCTTGAAGTAAAGCGGCAGCATTTGCCCCCAGCCCGCATAAGGAAACACGCTCTGATCGGTTACCGTGGAATCGCCGGCGAGGAAGATCGTCGTCGCCTGCTTGGCCTCCACGATATCAAGCGCATTGATGCGCGGCGCGATGCCGGTGAAGGCAAGCCGCAGCTTGCCGTCCGTTACTTTCACGGTAAAGCTGTGCACGGCGTATTGCCCCGCGGACGTGAACGCTTTGTTCAGCACCATGCGGCCGACGCCGTACTTCAGGCTTGTTACGGTCGGGGTTATCGCGTCGCCTATCGTGACTGTAACCGTATAGAGTCCGTTCGGCAGCTTCACGATGAACGCGGAATCAAGCGGAATGCAGAAAGCGCTGCGCAATCGGTCGCCCTCGCCCCGATTCCGCGAGGTTACCCGTTCGCATGACTCGAAGCCATAGCCGCGTTCATCGCGATAAGCCGTATCCGGCAAAATGTGAATATAATCAGAGCCCGTGGCCGGCGGTTCGCCGATTCCGAAATCAAATCGATATGTTGTTGTCATCCGTGCACCTTCCTATCATCAAATTCAAAAAAAAGCCATTACTGCTAGAATAGCAGAACGGCCTCATGAAAAGGTAGACATTTAACGGTCATTTTGTTCAAAATTCCGATGCGTTGATTAGCCGGTCAAAGCGTAACATGCTTCACTTTCATCAACTCGCCAACCTTGGCGAACAACGAAGCGTTGTGTCCGATCGACAATGCGCAATGATGCGTCGGCGCTTCGGCGAACCAGCTCGTCATATAGTCGTCCGGCGCCTGGCGGAATTTAATGGGCGTCTGCGTATTGCCGATACGCATAATCGGGCCGTTCGTCGACTCCCCTTCGCTCGAGATAAGCTTTAGCTTGCCGTCGCCCGTCTGCGTCACGTTCAGCGTCGTCACGGCTCCCGTACGCACCTTGGCCTCCACGGAGACGCCCGTGCCTTGCTTGCCGTGATACAGACCCATCCCCCGAAGGACCGGCCTGCCTTCGGAGATTGCGATATGGAACGGTCCGTCATGTCCGAGCAGAATCGTATCGTCTACATAATCAACGACAACGATTTCGGAGAAGCTGCCTCCCGTTCCGAGCAGATCGCATATCTTCATCGCGACGGCCGTCTTCAGATCGCCTTCGCCCGAACATGGAATACCGCGCGCCGTGAGCAAGGAATGGCCGACGATAAAACCTGATTGCAGCTTCTCGTATTCGCCGCCCGGAGCGCCGTGGTAGTAGTACGAGAGTGCGTCCAGATCGTATTCGCGCACGAGACGCTCCTGGGCCGCCGCTACCTTGCACGACCATTCGAGCTGCTCCTCCGTCGGCTTCCTCGCAATCGGATCGGACGGCGAGTCGCCGCTGATCCGGAACATCCGATGCACCTCGTCCAGCTTCGACTTCAATTCCTGCGGCGTTACTTGTCTCAGTTGGCGATCGAGATCGCACATCTCCAGCACTTCGACATGCAGCCCCGTCTGCGCCTGAATCATCGTGAAGTCGCTGTACATATCGAGCATGCCGCTATACGTATTGCCGAGAAAGCCGAATCGGCTATGCTGCAGATTGCGCGGAACGGCGGCAGCGCGCACCCATTCTTCAATCACGGCCCAGGCACGTACCGCTTCCTTGCGTTCATGCGTGATTTCGTTCGTCAATGAAATAGCAGGCGTATAGTCGAGGCCAAGCAATCCGCTGACGACGCGGAACGGAATAGCTGCGCGATTGAACGCGTTGGCGAACTCCGGAACCGGGCATGCGCCGCAATGCGCCAGCCATTCGCCCGTCGTCGTCCGGTCGTAGCTAATGCGCTCCGTCGGCTGCAAATTAAGAAATACGACCGGCGCCTTATTGATCTGATGCACGGGCAGCACGGTCGAGCTCGTCGAGTAAGTAGCGGCATGGCAGAACACCAGATCCACCTGCTGCTCGTTCAGCCACTCCCCTGCCTTGCGACCTTCTCCTTCCGTATCGACAAGTCCGTAGTTGAACACGTCTCCCCATGCGGACATCCGCTTCTCGATGTATTGCCCGTATTCGGTCAATCGTTCCCGAAGGCCGGGAAACTGCTCCCAATACGCTCTAAGGCCGACAGAATAGAGACCGATTCGCGCCTTCTTGCTTGGTTTAATGGCAGATATTGACGTCACCTTTACCACCACGTTGTTTTATGAAATAATAGCTTTATATCTACATTGTAACGGCTTCCAATTCTAATAACATCAGATCATCTTGGTCAAAAATAACACAATGTTGCGAGGTGAACTTCGTATTATGCGCGCATATAGCGAAAGAAGTTATCCGGCCTGGTCGGACAGCTCCGTCAGGCTGTTCGCAACGCCGTCGGCTTTCGCCAAAGCTTCGCTGTTCTACGTGCAGGAGATCGGGTATTTCGAGACGCTCGAGCGTTATTTCACGGAGAGGGAGCAGCTCGATTCGTATCTCGTTGTCTACACTATAGCCGGCAGCGGCAGATTGACCTACCGCGGTACGACTTATCCTTTAACGGCTCGGCAGCTGTTCTTCATCGATTGCATGGATTATCAGCATTATAGGGCCGAACAGGGCCAGTCATGGGACATGCTATGGGTGCACTTCAATGGCAGCGCAGCCCGCGCCTACTATGAACAATTCGCGTCAAGCGCCGAACCTGTGCTGACGCTCCAGACGGATACGCCGGTACCGGCGCTGCTTCGTCGGCTGCTTGAGCTGCATTCCCGCAAGAGCTTCCGCACCGAGCTGGTCGGCTCGCAACTGCTGACGCAGCTATTGACCGAGCTCGTGTTGACTGCTCAGCAGCTCGAGCTCCCAAATGCCGATACGCCAAGCTACATCGGCGAAATTTCGCTATGGATGGACGAGCATTACGCGGATAAGCTGTCACTCGCGGAGCTGGCAGCGAAGCATGCGGTCAACAAGTATCATTTCGCCAAGCAATTCAAACGTTATACCGGCTTTTCACCGAACGAATATCTCATTAATACGCGCATCACGCGAGCGAAGGAGCTGCTCAAATATTCGGATCTGCCGATAGCCGAGATCGCCGTGCTGGTCGGCATCGACAATGTCAGCCACTTCATCTCGCTGTTCAAAGATCGCGTGGAGCAAACGCCGCTCGTCTACCGGAAGAAATGGCGGCAAGCAAGCAATTGAGTTTTATTTTTCGCCCTTGACCGACATGACTCTAGTTCCTCTCGTAAAGTTTGCGTTAGGCGCGGAATTCCGTATACTTATAGATAGGATGCATACATGAGCAACTTTACTAATTGGGGTGACGATGTGGACGATTTGAAACAAGCATATGAGCGCTTGGGGTTGCCGGAATTAGCTCCCAGAGAAGACGTGGAGAAGCGCTACACGACATTAATGCGCAGAGAACGCTCGCGGGCACAGCAGCAGCAGGACAGCGGTAAAGAGAGCAGCGGCAATGATGAATTCGCTCTCATTACTGGGGCGTATCGGTTCATCCTGGAATATGAAGACCGCAAGACGACCGAAGCGTTCAACGAACAGGAGTACGGCAAGTACAAGGGCATGGCCGGCAAAGCCCAGAAGATGGACCATTTCTGGCGGTATTACAAGTTTCATACGCTCGGCGCCGTCGTAGCCGTCGCACTCATTATTTACGGTATTATCAGCTTCGTTAACTATCGCGAGGAGCAAGCCTATTTGGCAAGCCTGCCCCCTGTCGATCTGGAAGTATCGTTTATGGGCAACTATTATTTAAATGAATCCGCCGAGAAGGAAGAACCGCTTGAGAAAGCGCTCCTCGCTGCTTTTCCGGAATGGAAGCGTTTCAAGACGATGATGACGCCGGTACCTGAGGATGAAGCGAACCAATATGCGTATATGCAGAAGGCGGTTCTGATGCTGGCAACGGAAAATCCGGACATCTATGTAATGGACAAAAATATTTTCCAATGGGTAGGCGTTCAAGGGGTGTTGAAGCCGCTTGACGATGCAGCCGAAGGAGAGCTGAAGCCGTTGCTCAAGGACGGTCTGGCCCTTAAGCTGAAGACGGAGGAAGATACGACCGAGCGCATTTACGGTATCGATCTGAGCGAAAGCGCGCTTGTAACCGACCTGCCGCTGTATAAGCAGGATATGGTCGTGGGCATTCGGGCCAATGCGAAAAATCCGGACAAAGCGCTTCAATTTATTAAGAAGTATTTGGAGACGGTTAAGTAGCCGGGTGAAAATGAAGTAGAGGCAGTTCCCGCATCGTGATGATGCAGGAACTGCCTCTTTTCGTTTCATTCCGATTCGAAGTTGCTAGACTCCGATATTCCGATATGCTTCAGCACGATGCTCTCAATATGCTGCAGATGGCGCTCCATCCGCTCCGCCGCGAGCTCGGCTTGCTGCTCTTTGACTGCTTCATAGATGGCCGAATGTTCCTCGTACAGCCTCCCGGCGACTTGTTCGTTGGCATACAGCTCGACGCGGCGAATATCATGGATCGCCGTCTCGACCTTGCCCATGATCGACTCGAACAGCCGGACCATAATCGAATTATGGGTCGCCTTGGCTAGCGTCAGATGGAAGAGCAGATCAAGCCGCTCGCCTTCCGCATCGTTGCCTACGGTCTGCACCATCTGTTGAATGATGCCGGCAAGCGTCAGTAGATCCGCATCCGTCCGCTTTTTAGCCGCTATGGACGCGTTCGATACCTCAAGCGACTCGCGCGCTTCGAGCAGCTCAAGTACCGTGTCGCGGTTCATCCGCAGAGACTGCAGCTCAGGGAGCTCTACCTCTGCAGGAGCGCTGCGTATGACGCGGCAGCCGCCTCCTTGGCGGATCTCGATCATGCCCATCGCTTTAAGCGCGCTTAGCGCTTCCCGCGTCGTCGACCGGCCGACGCCGAATTGCTCCGACATTGTTTTCGTTGAGGGCAGCTTGTCGCCAACCTTCAGCTTGCCGTCCATAATGAGACGTTTGATTTGCTCCGTTATTTCCTCGTAATGATTGCGTTTGGACAACTTCACGACATCCAGCGGCGACATGCGCCCACCTCCTACCTTCTATTACCGTAATTGCTCCGTTAACCGACTAGCAGCGCATAGACGATACCCGGTCCATGGACGCCGATCGTCAGATCGTTCTCGATATCCGACGAACGGCTAGGCCCGGTTATGAAGTGAATGCCCGCAGGCAGCTTTTCTCGCCCTGCTTCGTCGAAAGACGTCAGCACCTCGCCTAGCTTCGTTTTCAAGCGCTCTACCGGGATAATGATAATAAGCACCGTCGGCAGCAGGCTGACGGAACGGCCTTTATTCGGCCCTGACAATACGGTCACGGAACCGGTATAGGCAACGGCATGGTCGGCGATAACGACGCCGAAGTCGGCTTCGGCAGCGCGCGCCCGCCAATACTGCTCGGGATCGGTATTCCATACCGACACCTTCGCATCCGGGAGTGCATTTTCCAAGCCGAGCGCATCGAGCTCCGGCTGGTTCTGGCGAATGACAAACTTCGCGCTCATCTCTTGCGCCTTGTCGGCGATGAACTGCTTGGCATCGTCCATTGTATCAAGTCTTGCCACATGCCCGCCAACAGACACGAAGTTGTCGGTGAACGCTCTGATCCGCTCATCCTCGCTCCACTCGAACGCCTTCCAGAAGTCCGGCGCGCCGCGGAACGGATGCTGGGGCTTCTCGGTCATGCGCGGATGACCGAGCCGCTGCGATATGCCGTTCATGAATTGCTCCTGCCTGGTCTTCGACTCCGTCTCAAGCTTTGCCAGCCACTGCTCATGCGCTGTCGGTTCAGCCATGTCCATGCCCTCCCTTGCCGCTGTCCCCGTTGTTTTTGCGCTGCTGCACCAATTGCTCCATGCGGCTTTGCATTGCGGGATCCATCTGCTTCAGTCCTTGCTTCAACTCCTGATCGAGCGTATCGAAGCGGTCACGGAACGATTCCTTCGGCAAGCTAGGCGTAACGCGGTACGTATTCCAGCCTTTCAGCGGCCCGAGCTTCGTCCGGATGACCCCGCTGCGAACGACGAGCTTCTGCCCCAGCTTCCCTAGGCGCAGCACGCCTCCAAGACGGGACGAGTTGCCCATGACGGTAGCGAACCCTTGCATGCCGATCGACTCCAGCTTGCTGCCGTTGCCGCTCTCGACTTTGCGGCGGCGGAGGTAGACGAGCATGTCATGCAGCGGAATTTTCACAGGGCAGGCTTCATAGCAAGCGCCGCACAAGCTGGAAGCGTTCGCGACATCATCCCATTCGGCGATATTTTTGTTAAGCGACGGCGTAAGGACGGCGCCGATCGGTCCGCTGTACGTACTGCCGTATGCGTGTCCGCCGATATGGCGGTATACCGGGCAAGCGTTAAGGCAAGCGCCGCAGCGGATGCAGTTGAGCAGCTCTTGGAACTCAGGGTCGCCAAGCTGCAGCGAGCGTCCGTTATCGACGATGATGATATGCATCTCGTCCGGACCGTCGGCATCTTCAGCGCGGCGCGGGCCCGTAATGCCGGACATATACATCGTCAGCTTTTGTCCCGTTGCCGAACGAGGGAGCAGCGTTGCCATGACTTCGAGGTCTTCCCAGGATGGGATAATCCGCTCCATGCCCATCAGCGTAATTTGCGTCTTCGGAACCGTGCTTACCATGCGGGCGTTGCCCTCGTTCTCGAACAATACCATCGAGCCCGTCTCGGCGATCGCGAAGTTGCAGCCGGTCATGCCGATATCGGCTTCGAGAAACTTCTCGCGCAGCTTCTTGCGCACGAAGCCCGCCAGCGCCGTCGTATCGGGCGGCAGCGTATAACCCGCCTCCTTGGAAAGCAGCTCAGCGATTTGGTATCTATTCTTATGAATCGCCGGTATAACGATATGCGAAGGCATTTCGCCTGCCAGCTGTATGATATATTCGCCAAGATCGGTCTCGATCGCTTCGACGCCGATCGATTCCAGCGCATGGTTCAGATGAAGCTCTTCGGTAACCATCGACTTGGACTTCACGACCGACTTCGCATTTGCGTGCTCGGCAATGTCCAGCGTCAGCTTCACCGCTTCCTCCGCCGTATTCGCAAAGTGAACATGAACGCCGTTCGCTCGGGCGTTGTCGACGAACAGGTTCAAGTAATAGTCGAGATGCGCGATCGTATGCAGCCGAATTTGCTTGCCTCGCTCCCGCCACTCATCCCAGTTGCCATGCTCCTCCGACGCTTTTTTCTTCCCGTTGCGCAGCCGCTCGGTCGTGAACTTCACCGCTTTGCGCAGAAACTCGTCATTCAGCGCCAGCTCCGCCCTTGCCTTTACCGTTGCTCCAGCTTGATGTGAACCGCTCATGCTTCCTTCACCCCTTCATACAGCAGCTCGGCGAGATGCATCACCCGCACCGGCTCGTTCCGGTATCTCAGATTGCCCGCGATATTCATAAGGCACGCCATATCGAGTCCGACAAGCACCTCGGCTTCCGTCTCCAGCACGTGATCGGCCTTCTCCGTCACCATGGCTCCGGAAATGTCAGCCATCTTGACCGCGAACGTACCGCCAAATCCGCAGCAATCCTCGGCAAACGGAAGCGGTACAAGCTCCAGCCCCTTCACCTGCTTCATAAGAGCGAGCGGCTCATCCTTCACGCCGAGTATACGGCTTCCGTGACAGGACGGATGGTACGTAACCTTATGCGGAAAAGCTGCCCCAACGTCCGTAACGCCGAGCACTTGCACGAGAAACTGCGTAAATTCATACGACTTGCTCTCCAAGGCTTTCGCACGCTTCAGCATCACCGGCTCGTTCTCGAACAGCTTCGGATAATGATGAATCATTCCCGTACACGAGCCCGATGGCGAGATAACGAAGTCGCTATCCTCAAAAGCATCCAAAATCGTCTTAGCCGATTCTCTCGCTTCCTTCCAATAGCCGCTGTTGAACGCCGGCTGACCGCAGCAGGTCTGCACGGTAGGAAACTGCATCGAAATGCCATACTTCGCCAGCAGCCGCACCATCGCTTCCCCAACGCGCGGATAGATCGCATCGCTCAAGCAAGTAATAAACAAGGAAACCTTCATTCCGGTACCCCTCTCTCCACGTATGATATTGAAATTATATCAGGTTGTCAGACAGGTTTAATATAAAAATGAGCCGTCCGCGGACGGCAAAGTGTATTTGATTGGTGACTCTGCTTCGTCGCTTGGGCTCTGCAAGCACGTATGCGCTCTTACAGCCAACACAGTTGGTTACTCCTGCGCTGTAAGGCCATATGTGATCTTACGCGCTCACTTGCACTCCCGTCTTGCCCCGTTAGACTACGGTCACGACGATTTGCCGTTCTTCGAGTTGACTGAACAGCTCGCCAGACAATCGCTTATCCGTAACGATCGTGTCGATATCGCCGAGATCGGCGACGTTCGTGAAAGCGATGACGCCGAACTTGCTCGAGTCGGCGAGCAAAATAACGTGATCGGCCATGCCGACCATCTTCTGCTTGATCCGCGCCTGCAGTTCATTGGATTCGCTGACGCCGCGCTCCAAATGAACGCCCTTGCACGAAATAAACGCCTTATCCACATGGTATGCGTCAAGCGAGCGTTCCGCCAGCGGCCCGACATAAGAGAGCGAGCGGGAGGCAAGAATGCCGCCGGTCGAGATGACCTCGATCTTCTCCTTGCCGCTCAGCTCCATCGCCACCTTGATCGAGTTCGTGAGCACCGTCAGCGGTATATCCGGCATGCTGGCTGCCATATACCAAGCGGTCGAGCTTGCATCGAGCAGAATCCGATCCTTGGGCTGAATGAGCTTCACCGCAGCTTCGGCTATAAGCCGCTTCTCGTCGGCATGCGTAATTTCGCGTTCGAAAAAAGGTATTTCCGGCTGCTGATCCTTCACGCTAACCGCACCGCCATGCGAACGGCGGAGCCTTCCGGCTTGCTCCAAGCGATCAAGGTCGCGGCGGATCGTCTCCTCTGTCACCTGACAGAGCTCGCTTAGCTCCGTCACCCGAATGCTTCCTCTTTCATTCACTAGCTGTACAATTTTATCGTAGCGTTCCGCGACCAGCATACCGTACCTCTTTCTAACCTATATTTGATTGCCGCTCTCTGTTAAGCTGCACCCGTTTTGCGCAAAAATATTTCATACGCCCGTTCCCAAGCTTCCTTTTCCTCCGGCTCGTATTCGTCCACTGGGAACGAATCGCGAATCGCCTTGCGCGCTTCCCATATATCGATCAACTTGCCGCCTGCGATCCACTGCACGATCATATTGCCGATGGCGCTGCCTTCGACCGGGCCGGCCCATACCGGCTTGCCGATCGCGTTAGCGGTCCATTGGCATAACAACTGATTCTGAATGCCGCCGCCAACCATATGCAAGCCGCCGAATCGGTTGCCCGAAAGCTTCTCGGTGAGCTCCAGCACAAAACGATATTTCAGCGCCAAGCTCTCCAGCACGCAGCGCGTAATCGCGCCAACGCTATCCGGCACATGCTGTCCTGTGCGCTTGCAGTATTCAGCTACGCGAGCCGGCATATCGCCAGGAGGCATAAATAACGCATCATCGGGATCAACGAACGCCGCGAACGGCTCCGCTTCCCCGGCCAGCTTAACTAATTCGGGGAAAGAATACGATTTTCCTGCACGTTCCCATGCTCTTTTGCATTCCTGCAAAATCCATAAGCCCATAATGTTCTTCAGCAAACGGTAGGTGCCGTAAGCACCGCCTTCGTTAGTGAAGTTCAACTGCTCCGATAGCTCGTTAATGACCGGCTCTCCGACTTCCGTTCCCATTAGCGACCAAGTGCCGCAGCTTAGGTAAGCGAATGGGCGATCAAGCGCCGGTACCGCGGCAACCGCTGCACCGGTATCATGCTCGGCAACGGCAATGACCGGAACCGGGTCAATGCCAAGCTCCGCGCACAAGGAAGAACGCAACGTTCCAACTCGCGTGCCAGGCTGCACCACTTCACCGAATAGCTCAGGAGACAGTCCAATGGCATGAATAAGCGACTCATCCCAGCTTCCCGTAAGCGGGTTGTACAGCTGCGTCGTCGTTGCATTGGAAAACTCATTGTACATTTCGCCGGTCAGGAAGTAGCGGAGCAAGTCCGGAATCATCAAGAAATGTTTCGCTTCCCGCAACAACGGCGAATGAGCTTGCTTAAGCGCGGCAAGCTGATAAATCGTATTAAAAGGCAGAAATTGAATGCCGGTGCGTCCGAATATTTCCGAGTCGGACAGCTCCTCGCGAAGCTTCTCCATCACACCGTTCGTATGCGGATCGCGGTAATGATACGGATTGCCAAGCAGCTCCCCGTTCTCGCCGATCAATCCGAAGTCGACCGCCCAGGAGTCGATCGCAATGCTATCAAGCTTAATTCCGCGATGCTTCACGAGCAGCAAGCTTTGCTTAAGCTCATGCAGCAAGCGCAATATATCCCATTGCAGTCGGTCGCCAACCTGCACCGGATCGTTGCCGAACCGGTGCAGCTCTTCCACCTCAATCTTGCCATCCTGCAAGCGGCCGAGCAGCGCCCTACCGCTGCTAGCGCCAAGATCGAAAGCGAGAATGGTCACCAGCTTGCACCGCCCTTGCCTCTCGCAAGAATGTCTTTGCCGTAGCTGCTGGAAAGATAAGCTTTCATCGGATCGAGCGGCAGCCCTTGCTCCTCGCGAATCGCGTGCAGCAGCGGCGTAACGTCGAATTCGAACGCTTTGCGAACGGCATCTTCTGCGCCAAGCACATCGTTGTTGTTAGCGGCGGCAGCCACTTCTTCATGGTTAATGAGAAGAGCCTTGGCGAAATTCGTCTGTACGTTCAGTACGGAACGCAGCATAGCCGGAATCTTCTGCTCGATGTTATGCGATTGGTCGATCATGTACGCGATGTTCTCCACATTGCCGCGAATAGCCGCATCCTCATCGCCCGCCGCGTTAAGGATTTGATAGAAGATCAGGAACAGCTCGTAAGGATTCACCGAACCGACGATCAGATCGTCATCCGCGTATTTGCGGCTATTGAAGTGGAAGCCGCCAAGGCGCTTCTCGTCGAGCAAGTAAGCAACGATATGTTCAATATTCGCTCCCGGCAGATGGTGGCCCGTATCGACAAGCACTTCCGCTTGAGGTCCAAGCTTAAGCGCCATATTGTAAGCCATGCCCCAATCCGCAAGATCGGTATGGTAAAACGCAGGCTCGAAGCATTTGTATTCGATAAGCATACGCATCTCAGGCGTCATGGCGCCGTACATTTCGGCAAGCGCTTCGAACATCCAGCCTTTGCGCTTGCGAATGTCGCCTTGGCCCGGGTAGTTCGTGCCGTCCGCGAACCATAGGCTTAGATCGCGCGAGCCCGTTTCCTTTGCGATATCCACGCATTCCAGCAAGTGGTTTGTCGCTTTGCGGCGGATGGCCGAATCGGCATTCGTTACGCTGCCAAGCATGTAGTCGTCTTCTTGGAACAGGTTCGGGTTCACCGCGCCGATCTTAAGGCCAAGGCTCTCCGCATGGCTTCTAAGCTTGCTGTAGTCATCAACCTTATCCCACGGAATATGGATCGCGACCGAAGGCGCAAGGCCCGTCAGCTTATGAACTTGTGCGGCGTCGTCGAACTTCTCGAACGGATTGCGCGGCACGCCGACTTTTTGGAAGTTTTTGAACCGCGTGCCCGAATCTCCGTAGCCCCAGGAAGGCGTCTCGATTTTGAGCGCTTTCAATTTGGACTTTACATCTTCCAGATTAATTCCTCTTGCTTGCTGCTGTTCTTCAAATAGTGCATAAGCACGATCCGTCATAGTGGACACCCTTTCAACGTGAAGTTTAGGTTATTTATGATTTCAAAGGATAAGCAATCGTCGACATAAGCGTGTTCTCCGCTTGCGTCGAATCGAGCCTGCTGTATTGGACAATGATTGGAATGTCGCTTAACACCTCGATCGCGTATGGCACGCCGATCGGTATCGCCTGATCGCCTTTGACTAACGAGCTTGTGCGGATATGCTTCGTCCGCCTGCCCTGTACGACTACCAGTATATCTTCGATCGGCTCGCGATCTTCGAAAAAAATCGTAAACCGGATCAGCGCCTCCTCCGAGGAGCAATTAAGGACGCATACGGATTCGTGGCTCGTAAGCGCACCCGTGCTGTCCGGCGGAATAAATCCGTCAGGTATGAACCAATGCTTCTCTCCACGCGCTTGATACATGGCCGAAATCCCCTCCCAGAGCTGCAGGCAAGAGAGCGCCGCCGCTTTGGGCGACGCTCATGCTGCTTTCAATAATTAAAAGATATCTTTATCGATTAACGAGTGAATGCCGCCGGTACGCCGCCGTCGATCGTCAGCATGCAGCCAGTCGTTTTGTCCGACTTGGAAGAAGCGAAGAAGGCGATTCCTTCCGCGATGTCGCGCGGATAGATGTTCACAAGCAATGTCGTACGTTTACGGTAATGCTCTTCCAGTTGATCCGGCTCGATGCCGTAAGCCGCAGCGCGCTCATTGCGCCAGCTTCCGTTCCAAATCGCCGAGCCTTGCAGAATAGCGTCAGGCAGGATCGTGTTGACACGAATGCCGAACTCGCCGCCTTCCGCCGCGATACAGCGTGCCAAATGCGCTTCCAATGCTTTAACCGAGCTGTACGCCGTAACGTTTTTGCCTGCGTATACCGAGTTTTTCGACCCGATGAATACCATGTTGCCGCCGATTGCCTGCTGCTTCATCAGCTTGAACGCTTCGCGGGCAACGAGGAAGTAACCCGTGCCAAGCACGTTCAAGTTCAAGTTCCATTCCTTGAGCGACGTTTCGTCGAACGGGCTGGACGTTGCAAGGCCCGCATTATTGACGATGATGTCAACGCCCCCGTAAGTGATTGCCGTTTCCGCATAGGCCGCAACGATTTGCTCCTCGCTCGTTACATCCATTTTAACCGCGATCGCGCGGTTCTCACCATACTTCGCGTTAATCTCGTCAGCCACTTTCTGAGCGCCTTCGAGGTTTAGGTCAGCCAAAACGACATGCGCTCCTTCGGACACCAAGCGACGTGCCGTTTCACTGCCGATACCGCCTGCTCCGCCTGTGATGAAGGCAATCTTGCGGGAGAACTCGGCTTCTGCAGGGGCAAGCGAGAGCTTGTAAAGCTCAAGCGGCCAGTACTCGACGTTGTACGATTCGTTCTCGCTCAGCGATACGAAGTCGCCAAGCGCGGTCGCGCCGCGCATAACGGCAATCGCACGATGGTAGAGAGCCCCGCTGACTTTGGACATTGCCCAGCTCTTGCCCGTATTGATCATGCCGATACCCGGAATCAGAATAACGCGAGGCGCTGCTTCGAACATGACGTCGCCTTCGTTTTTGTTGCGCTCGAAGTAGGCTTGGTATTGCTCCTTATAGGAAGCGATGCCTTCGATCAGCTTCGCTTTCAGTCCTTCAATATCGTCCGCGTTAGGCGTCCAGTCGATGAACAGCGGAACAACCTTCGTATGAACGAGATGGTCCGGGCAAGCCGCGCCGACTTGGGACAGCTTCGGCGAAGCTTCGCCGCTTACGAATGCAAGCACGTCCGCTTCGTCGTCGTAGGACAAAATCATTTTCTTAGCGTCGCTTACCGCGCCGCGAATCGTTGGCATAACACTAGCCGCGACGCTGCGGCGAACTTCGGTTGCAAGCACATCATGCTTCGCGCCGCCGAACAGCTTCACTTCGTTCACGCGTGCTTCGATGAACGCTTCCGCTTCGGAGACGATCTTGATCGTCTGCGCGTAGCACTCCTCGGACGTTTCGCCCCAAGTAACAAGTCCATGCTTCTCCATAAGCACGAGCTCGGCGTTCGGGTTGGCGAGCACGCCTTCCGCGATCATTTTCGACAGATTGAAGCCAGGACGCACGTAAGGCACCCATACGAAGCGGTCGCCGAAAATTTCCTTGGCAAGCTCCCTGCCGTTATCCGCGCAGCACAAGCTGATAATAGAATCCGGATGCGTATGATCGACATGTTTGAAAGGAAGGAATGCGTGCAGCAGCGTCTCGATCGACGCGCGCGGATGCTTGGAATCGATCATGCAATTAACGAGATAAGCGACCATTTCCTCATCCGGCATCTCGGAGCGCTCGAACAACGGACGAATATCATCCATGCGAAGTCCTGTAAAATTACCTGCTTTCATCGTTGCAAGGTCAGAGCCGCTGCCCTTGACGTACATCACTTCCACATCGCGTCCGCGGAAGTCCTTAACGACCGTTTTCGTCGACGTATTGCCGCCGCCATAATTGCATACGCGGCGATCCGCGCCGATAATGTTGGAGCGATAAACGAGCTGATCAAGTCCGCCTTCCAGCTTCGAAGCTGCTTTCGATTCCCATAAACTTTGTACCATGGATATACCTCCGAATGATGTTTTGTTTTTGTTTGTTTTGATAATATCATATTTGTTTGTTTTTGAATATACTATTTTCAAACAAAAACAGAAATGAATTTCTGTTCGTTTAGGCCATAGTCACAGGCGAGAGCAAAGGCGAAGTTATTGCCAAAATCCAATATAGCCCCACAGAGCAACAAGGCTCTATGGCGAGTAAAATAAACATGAAAAAAGCCCCCGTCTATACAAGACGGAGACTCTGCATACTTATTATTATCGCCGGTCTTCTTCCAGCACTTTTACCTGAATCGGTTGCAGGTTTTGCTCGATCTGAGCGCGATGCTCTTCGAACCACTCAGGCAGCATGATTTTCTCGCCGAGTGCCTCAGGGGCTTCGTCGCGTGCGAAGCCTGGAGGATCCGTTGCAATCTCGAACAGGATACCCCCTTCTTCCCGGAAGTAGATCGCGTTGAAGTATTGACGGTCGACAATCGGCGTTGGGCGATAGCCGTTTGCTTCCACATGATTTCTCCAGAGCGCGTGCTCGGCATCGTCTTTCGCGCGCCAAGCGATATGGTGGACCGTACCGGCACCGCCGGCGCCATAATCCATCGGAGTCACATTGACATCGATTATGTTACCGATATCGCCATACGATTTGAACCGTGCATACGCGCCCTCTTGCCCGATTTTTTCTAGCCCCATGACCTGTTCCAACAGCTGCGCGGTTTTATCCGGAGCTGTGCTGAAGAGCACGGCGCCGCCGAAGCCTTTGATCGCGTTGTCGACCGATACGCCTCCGAACGACCAAGTGCTTTTCACGCCTTCCGCGCGCTCTACGATTTCGATTTTCAGACCGTCGCGGTCTTCGAATCTAAGGTACGTCTCGCCGAAACGCTCCGTCCTCTCAAACGAAACGCCGAACCCGGTTAGACGGTCCGACCAGAAGGACAAGCTGCCGACGGGCACCGCATAGGTCGTAAAGCCGACTTGACCGCCTCCGACACGTCCTTTGCGCGAATGCTCAGACGGGAAAAACGTAATGATCGTGCCAGGCCCGCCGGATTCATTGCCAAAGTACAGATGGTACACTTCCGGCGCATCGAAGTTGATCGTTTTTTTGACCAGACGAAGCCCGAGTATGCCCGAATAAAAATCTACCGTTTGTTGCGCGTTCCGTACGAAAGCCGTTACATGGTGGATACCTGCTGTTTGTTGATTGGTCATTGTCATCCATCTCCTCGGTTTATATTATTATTAGCTTATTATTGATGCTTTTTGCATTGTCTTAAAATTAAGATATTACTTAGAAAGAAAAGCAGCCATCTTTGCGAGTAAAAGAAATGACTACTTGAATCCATCCTGCGCGTACTTCCCTAGTTTCTTCAGTAATTGGCTCGCGAGCTTCTTCTCTTCAGCTGTCAGCCCCGCGGATGCTTGCTCGATGACCTTCGTATGCTGAGGAAAAACTTCATCAATAAACTGTCGGCCCGCTTCCGTTATTTCAGCGAGTATGAGCCTGCGGTCTCTCGCCGAAGTATTTCGCTTAACGAACTGCTTCTTCTCCAGCTTGTCGACCACGTACGTGATATTGCCGCTGCTCATCAACACCTTGGTGCCGATCTGCTGAATGGGCTGAGCACCTTTGTGATAAAGCAGTTCCAGAACGCCGAACTCCGTCCGGTTCAAACCGTTCTTGCGAATATCTCGATCGGCGTGGGCGTTCATCCACTCGCTCGCTCTGGAAAGCGCAATGTAGAGGTCAAGAGAATCGTTTCTTGGCTCGCTCATCGTACTCACCTCTCTGTATTGAAATCTCAATTTCATTTATCTTGATTTAAAGATACTCCAATTTGATGTAATTGTCAACAGGGTCTTTCGATTATTTTTTCCTAATTCTATACGAATGAAACAAAACGCCCCCATCAACAGCGGAGCGTCACTTCAATATCCTGATTGTAATTGCCGAAGCCTTTGCCGAACAGCGTTACGCCGCCGCAGTTTTTGGCCGTTTCGCTGCAGGATATCCGGAACAATATTTCTTTGTCATAAGCGAGAGCAAGCTGATCGATGGTCACGTTCGACACCTGCACCCCGTCAATGTATGAACCCTGTTTATTGATGCGAATCGTCTTCATGAGGCCATGCTGAATATTTTTGCGCCACCACTCTGGTGTATACAACCCTCTCGAATTGCCGAAGTCGCCCGGATACGTCCACGTTCCGATTCCATTGCCATTGATCGTAAAATAAATATCCGACGGCAGATGGTTCACCGTACACGGCGTCTCCGAGCAAATCTCCATCGCGATCTCCAGTGATTCGGGCGTCTCGTTATTGACCATATAATTAGGAATGCGATATTCGACGTAACCCGATCCGAACCATATCACTTTAGCCTGAACATGCTCAGGGTCGGCAAAATAACGCGGGTCGTCGCACATGCCGATCATTTGCGTATCGGAGGCAAGCCCGCATGTCGGCTTTATTTGATAAGAGGAATAATGGCCGACCGGAAGCGAAACGAAGTAACGGTTCGACAGGATGGGCTGGGGCTGGGCTGGCGCTCCTTGGAACAGCAGCATCGCGTGCGTAAGCTGCAAATAACAGATCTTCTGCATCCCCCGCTTGCCCGCTGTCGTCTCGCAGCGAACAATGCCTGCCTCCTCGAGCATATGAATATGTCTCGTTACGATAGGAGACTTTATGTCTAGCGCTTCCGACAAGCTCTTAATATTCATGGGCTGCACGCCAAGCAACTCGATCATTTTAACTCGCGTATGTGAAGAAAAGCATTCAAGAAACTTCATATTTCGGCTGCTTACCTCTATTTCCATAGCCGTTGAACCCCTTTATCGTTATCTATAATAGGCAGTATTCGGCTCTCATTATATAACTTTAAAGTTACCGTATCAATAGCGACTTTCGGCTCGCTTGACAGTAATCAGCCCGCTATACTAGAATAAACGGCGTATACATAACTTATTTGATAATAAGTTACCTTGTAAGTTATCTAATAGCCTAATGGAGGTAAACCATGAACGCATTTCAATTTTATAATCCGACAAGCATCGTTTTCGGAGAAGGAACGGCAGATCGAGTTGGCGAATTAACGGCCCGTTACGGCAAAAACGTCCTGTTCGTCTACGGATCAGGCAGTATTAAGAAGACCGGCCTGCATGCCCGGACGTTAAGCCGTTTGGCGGAAGCTGGCATTACGGTACACGAACTGCCGAATATCGAACCAAACCCGCGCCTTACGACGGTGAACAAAGGCATCGCCCTCTGCCGCGAGCACGGCATCGACTTCATTCTTGCCGTTGGCGGCGGCAGCGTAATAGACGCTTCCAAAGCGATCGCTGCAGGCACCCTGTACGAAGGCGACGTTTGGGACTTCTATTCGCGCAAAGCAGTCGTGCAGCAAGCGCTTCCGATTGGCACTATTCTTACTCTGGCCGCTACGGGCTCGGAGATGAACGGCGGCACGGTCGTAACCAATTGGGAGGAAAACCAGAAGCAATCGTTCGTCAGCCCTCATACATATCCGGTGTTCTCCATACTCGATCCTACGCTGACGTATACCGTACCGCGGAACCATACGGTGTACGGATCGGTCGATATTATGTCGCATGTTTTCGAGCAATATTTCAGCTTGACTCCTAATACACCGCTCCAAGAGCGCTTCTGCGAATCGATTCTTCAGACGGTCATCGAAAACGTAGAAATCGCGATTGCGAAACCCGATGACGCGGCTGCCCGCGCGAACTTGATGTGGTGCGGCACGATGGCGCTTAACGGCGGCCAGATCAGCGTCGGCATGGAGAATGATTGGGCTTCGCACGGCATCGAGCATGAAGTGAGCGCGATCTACGACATTCCGCATGGCGCGGGCCTTGCGGTTCTTTTCCCTAACTGGATGAAGTACGTATATAAGCAGCGCGTCGATCGCTTCGTTCAATTCGCTCAGCGCGTCTGGGGCATATCGGGCGAAGGCATGTCTGACGATGAGATTGCGCTTACGGGCATTCAGGCTACACGCGACTTCTTCACGCGGATCGGAGCGGAGTCGAGACTTGCGGACTTCGGGATCGGCGAAGAGAATCTCGACCGCATGGCAGAGGAAGCCGTCAAATACGGCAACATCGGTTCGTTCAAACCGCTTGGCAAAGACGACGTACATGCTATTTTGACATTGTCGCTTTAATCCAACTCATTCTATTTTTTGAGCAAACCCATATTCTAAATTCGGGAGGACATACAAATGTCGCAACCATTTACGGAATCAACCGTTCTTAGCAACGGCGTGAAGATGCCATGGCTTGGCCTTGGCGTATGGAAAGTAAAGGACGACGGCGAGGTAGAGAGAACGGTCGCTTCGGCGCTGGAGCTCGGTTATAGAAGCATCGACACCGCAGCCGCCTATAACAATGAAGAAGGCGTTGGCGCAGCGATCCGCAACAGCGGTTTAGCACGCGACGAGATTTTCGTAACGACGAAAATTTGGAACGCTAACCAAGGTTATGACAAGACGTTGGCCGCTTTCGAAGAAAGCCGTCGCAAGCTAGGACTTGATGTAATCGATTTGCTGCTTATTCACTGGCCGGTCAAAGGCAAATATACGGAAACATGGCGCGCGCTTGAGAATCTGTACAAGGATGGCGCGGTACGCGCAATCGGCGTCAGCAACTTCCAAATTCATCATTTGAAGGACATCGAAGCTTCCGGCGAAATCAAGCCAATGGTCAACCAAGTCGAATACCACCCGCTGCTTAGCCAAACTGAGCTTCGCGCGTATTGCGAAAGCAACGGCATCCAGCTTGAGGCTTGGAGCCCGCTGATGCAAGGCAATCTGGATCAGAGCGCGCTTGCCGACATCGGCGCGAAGTACGGCAAATCGGCGGCACAAATCGTGCTTCGCTGGGATCTTCAGAACAAAGTCGTTACGATTCCGAAATCGACGAACCCGGCGCGCATGCAAGAGAACGCCGCTATCTTCGACTTCGAGCTAACCGCTGACGATATGGCCCAAATCGACGGCTTGAACCGCAACCAGCGCTTCGGACCGGATCCGGATAACTTTAAATTCTAAGTTTTTATTTACAGGATGAACGCCAAGGCGTTAAGCAGCTTAGGCGTCTTCGTCATTAGGCTATTCAAAGCCGGGCAAAATGCTATAGAAGAAAATAGAAGAAGAACGGTCACCAGGGGTGCGCAACCGTTCTTCTTCTATTAATTTCGATTATCGCTTATGCTTGATAAGAATCAAGTTATTGCCGAACGGATCCATCAGGTCAAGGAAGTAAGCGAAGCCTTCATCCCGCACCGGACCAGCCTTACCGCCAGCCGCCTCCAGCCGATGTCTCAATTTCTCCAAATCCAACTTGGTCCTATAAAATACCGGCGATACGCGCCATCCGTGATCTGCATCGTCATCGCCGCCGGACATAACAAGGTCAGGCCCTTTGTATAAGCTTAATATATAGAAGTTCTCATCGGGACCGCCTGCATGCTTCTTGAATCCAAAGTTGTCGATATACCAAGCCGCTGCCTCATGTATAACTTTGCGGGCGACGATCATCTGGACATCTTCCAAGTACTCCAGAACACGGTCCCCATCTCTCTCGTCCTCCGGCAGATCCGGCGTCTCTGCAGGTTCCCAGCCGTTTTCTAGAAATAGTCCGCTCACTTCGTCAGGTGTTAAAGGCCTATCGTAGATGCGAATGTCGTCGATCTTGCCTTGGAAAAAGAAATAAGGCTCGTCGGTCGATTTTCTTCCGATATACAGAGGCTCTTCCCCATCCGGCTTCAGCCTTCCCCTCTCTTCGCTGACGAGCAGACCGTTTCGGTACATTCTGTATTGATTGCCGTCATACGTAACCGCAAGATGATACCAATAGTTGCGATGAATCGGACCTTCCGCATACGGCTCGGGATAGGACATAAATCGGTGAAAAGTAATGCTCGCTTCGAGCGTACTTAGCTGGAATACGCGTCGCGCATGGTGGCCATCCTGCGAAACGATCGCGCTATGCCAACCTTCGAACCTTGTGCCTGATCCGAAGTTGCACCATACCGAAAGCGAGAAGCCTTCTTCGTTCAAGAGAGGCGCCTTCTCGACGACGATATAATCGTCCTGGCCGTCGAACGAATAGGCGTTATTCGGTCTTCCGAACCGATCCTCGCATAACGCCGCTCCGATCACGGTGCCATGCCGCTCCTGTCCGCTGCTGTCTTTGGCGTCGCCTTGGAACAAATACTCCGCAATCAAACCCTTACGCAAATCCGCGTTCCGCAGACTCCGTCCAAACAAATCGTCCAGCGATACGCGGAACACGTCGGATAGCCGGGGCAGCAGCGATATATCAGGACAAGATTGTCCGTTTTCCCATTTGCTGACCGCCTGATACGTAACGCCTAGCCGCAAGGCCAGCTGTTCTTGAGTCAAACCGCTTTGTTTGCGCAGCTTGCCGATACGTTCGCTTATGTTTTTGGAATAATCCATGTGCATCCCTCTCCATCGGTTATCGAATGATTAACTGACTTCATTGTAAAGGATACTTCCATAATGAGGTATCGATTATTAGTAGAGCCCCGCAGCGCTATTTCTCAACCATAGGTTGAATGTGCGCCCGTTGGCTCCTCTTCTTATCCGTTCATGCTCCTAACCGTACTCCTTCACCCGATAACCGATTGCGCCATCATGTACGAAAGGCTTCATTTCTGCATGCCAATCGTTCATATATGCACGAACGGCATCGATCTCTCGATCAAGAAAGGCAATCATCAAGAAGTGCTTTAAAAAGAAACGCCGAATTAACTCAAAAAAAGCAGCCAGCTCTTCTCCGGTTATCCTTGCGCTATGTTCAATTTGAAACCCGTACAGTTCCACAACCCCAAATGGCGGAATGATATCCCAGTTGTCAAATGCATCGTCCTCCGTGTCCGTGGCAACGCTTTGCCGCATCGATTCAAGCATCAACGGTTGTTCTTGGTTCAAATCGCATAAGCCGAACCGGAGCGTCAATTGTGCATCCGTTCGCTGAACCTCGATATTGGCGTAGTTTGGATTGCGTCCCTGACTGACGATTATTCGATAGTTATCGGCATGGCGCAACATAATGAGGTCGTCACTACTCCAAGCTTCAAATGCGTAATGCCTTTGTTCCAGAAACAAGCTGACTCTTGTTGCCACTATGCCACCTCTTAGCGCGTATTTGATGTAAATATCAATACTGTACATACGGCAAAAAAAAGCAAAAATTGTTGCACTGCCCATTATACATGAATAAAGCCGCGGACATTATTAGCGTCCGCGGCTTTATGCTTTATTTTTATCGAAAGGTAACCCTATAGGTTGGGGAAACGCCGTCGACTACCCCGCGCTTACTCCCATTCGCGTACCCGCCTTTTTTATACGGAAGGACGATTCATGAATTCGGCAATATTGACTCTAGCTCCCGTCTTCGCACTCTCCAGAGACGCAAGTACCATAGCCATACTGTAAATATTGTCGCTGCAATCCGTCTCCGCTTTGCGGTTCTCCTCAAGGGAAGCGAACATATCGTCGAGACAGCCTTGATGGAACGTATGATTCATCTCCGGCAAAGGAACCGTCACCCGCTCGAAGTCGCGGATGAACTTGCCCGTCTGGTCGCCTGCTGCTACGACTTCCGCATACGGTTCTCCGCGTCCGTCCCAGATCGCCGTTCCGCGCTCGCCGGTTACGCGCCATGAAGCTTCCCACGACGTTTGCGCACCTTCGGCGCACCATGAGCCCCGGTAGTTGAATACCGAGCCGTCGGACATTTCGAAGATGCAGATGGCGCCCGCGTTGCCTTCATACCACGACCCCGCCGGATTAAACTCATGGCAGTAGACGGATACGGGATCTGCCCCGATAATATAACGCGCTTGGTCGAACGTATGAATCGCCATGTCGAGCAGCAGCGGACTGTCCATCGCGTCGCGGAAGCCGCCGAAATGAGCGCCGATGAAGAAATCCGCGCCGACGAAGCCCGGTTTGCCGATCGCTCCGCCCGTTACCAGCTCGTGATAAGCCCGAATGCGCGGATCGAAGCGGCGATTTTGCATAATGGCATGAGTATGTCCTGTCGCTTCGCTAAGTCGGACGATATCGTTGCAGTCGGAGATCGTCTCCGCCAGCGGCTTCTCCCCGAACACATGGCAGCCGTGCTGCAGCGCCGTTGTCGCTATCGAATAATGGCTTGCGGGAATCGTTACGTCGAACACCATATTGGCATTCGTAGCGGCCAACGCCTCTTGAAGATCGGCGAAGGTCGGACAACGAAGTCCATGCCGATCCGCCATCGCTTGCGCGAACTCTTGTTTAATATCGACGAGACCCACGATCTCGGCATCCTCGCGCTCTTTGGCATAGGAGACCCAAGTATTCGCCATGCCGCCGCAGCCCGCGACAACGATTCGGTGTTTAATTCCATTCAATACGGTCATGATGCGTTACCTCTCTTCCTCTAATTGGTTCGCTCACGGGGAGCTCTATCTATACCGGGTTCGGGACAAAATCTCCGCCGCGGCAGCGCTTTAAGTAATTCAACGCATGTACTTGACCAGTCATCTCGAGTTCACCTTTGTACACAGGGTCATGCCAGCCTTCGATATTGATTTGTCCTTGGTAGTTCGCTTGGCGAAGGATCGTAATAATATCCGCCCAGTTCGTATCGCCGAAGCCCGGCGTACGATGCCAGACGAACGGCTTCGGTCCGTGGATGCCATGCTCCTTCACGACATCCCATGCGATCGTCGCATCTTTGCCATGTACATGGAACACTTTGTCTACCCATTTGCGCAGTTGAGGAATCGGATCGATCAAGCTGACCATTTGGTGGCATGGCTCCCATTCCAGTCCGATGTTATCCGCAGGAACAGCGTTGAACATCATTTCCCAAGCCGTCGGATTGTGCGCGATATTCCAATCCCCGCTCGCCCAAGTACCGCCCATATCGCAGTTCTCGAAAGCGATTCGAACGCCGCGATCAGCCGCTCTGCGCGACAGCTCGCCGAACACCTGCTGGAATTTCGGAATCGACGCATCAATCGACTCGCCTACTAGACGTCCTGTGAAGCCCGAAACAATGTCAGCTCCGAATAGATGCGCATGATCGATCAGTCTCTCCCAGCTTTTCAACGTATCTTCATTGCCGTTCGTCTCCGTCAGGGGATTGCCGAATATGCCGACCGTCGATATAACAAAATCATGTTCTTCCGCAAGCTCCCTTACCCGTTTCGCCGTCTCAACGAGATCCGTGCTGCCGGTTGATTGCCAAAACGTCAAACTAAACGATTCAAATCCGTGACCTACGATTTGCGGAATGACTCTAACCGCATCCCCGCCTCCTACTAAAGTTCCGATGCGCAATTTATTTACCATCTTGATTACCACTCCAATATTGGCTTATAGTTGTATGAACACCTTTATTATAGCGCTGTCATTTTTAGATGACTCTATATAATCTTGTGCATTACTAGTCGGATCTTGTGATGGAGGGTTATCGATGACGTATCCGAGGGAACTTTGGGAAAATACGCATATTGAGCATAAAACATACCCGATTCAGCTTTTCCGCAACCGTTCCGGCGAAGTGAAACCCAATGATTGTATTCTGTATCTTCATTGGCATGAACACTTCGAAATCATCGTCATGCGCCAAGGAAGCGCCCTATTCCATATTGATAGCCGTCCCTATGTGGCGAATGCCGGAGATGTGCTGATCATTCCCGGAGGAGGATTGCATGTCGGGTATGCGCTTCGTTACGAGGAGGTCGTGTTCGACTGCCTTGTGTTCAATGCGTCCTTATTCAATGATTGGGTGCATGATCCGGTTCATACGCAGTACGTAGCTCCTTATTTGGAAGGTAGAATACAGTTTCCGGTCAAGCCTGCCGATCATGACGAGCAGTTTCCGGCTTATTACCCAATGCTACAGCAGGTCATCGAAGAGGTCACCGCGAAGCGTCCCGCTTACCAACTTATCGCCAAGTCGCAGTTGCACGCCTTGTTCACGCTGCTCTCGCGAACGTTCCTTCCGCAGCAAGCTAACGGGAAGATGAGCGAGCCGTACTCGGCGAACCGCGACCGGTTCAAGCAGTTGATTCGCATCGTCGAGACTTCGTTCGATACGAAGCTGACGGTCGAGCAAGCAGCGGCGAAGGTCAACCTGAACCCGTACCACTTCTGCAAGCTGTTCAAGAAACTAACGGGCCGTACCTTCATCGAGTACGTCAACGTCAGCCGTATGAACGAAGCCGAGCGCCTGCTGCGCGACACCGGCCTGACCGTAACCGAGATCGCGGGCAAAGTCGGCTGCGACAACCCGAACTATTTTACGAAGCTGTATAAGCAGTACAAAGGGACAACCCCTTCGCAGACGCGGAGGAAATAGCTTTTCTAGGATATCCTGTACTGTCATTCGTTCTAAGTGGTGTTGGTAGTAGTGATGGTGATAGATCCTTTACGGTCCGTAAGTACGAATATGCTGTTGATGATTTAAGCAGTACGCAATATACTTTCAGAATAGTCGTGAAGAACACGCCGCTATGATGCGAACATTCCCTCGGGAGTGCATGCATCATAGCGGCGTTTTTCATTATCCAAATGAGAGGAGCATGATAGAAAATGATCAGATTTCAGCAAAAGTATGATCAATGGCTACAAACGAACATTGAAAAAGAGAGCAATCCCAGGAGGAAAGAATTGTTGGATAAAGGGCTCGGGTATGGAACGGTCGAATTTCTACGATCCGTTTGGTTTCCAGCGGTCGGCAACTACGATCGTTTGCTACCTGAATGGGAAAGTCGCGACTTTGGCAACGGCTATCGCTATCTCGATCTCGCTTATATGCCAGGGGCGCAAAAGGAGGAATTGAAATACAAGGCTACGGTTCTCATGCGAGAGACGTCGCTTCGGATCTAACCTGGCTGGAAGCCGAAACATTGCGTTATATAAGACGACAGCTTCGACCAATCACACCTGCCGAGCTAGCCGCGCACCTCCGAATTACCCTGCGGCATGCGAGACGACTTCTAGGTTCTTTGGTGGAGCTACAACTCATTATTATCGCCAACGGCCAGCGGCGTTCTAGAACTTTTATGTTGAAAATGTAGTAAACACATAACCGACGCGGCGAGCCGTTCTCGAACGATGAAGTCCAAACCTGTTGCTAGCGACCGAATATTTACGCGTAAGTAGCTCAGCAATACAAGCCGTAATAACCGCTCGTTACGGACATAGATGCGCTTGTTCTTCGATATAGGGATCATTTCGAGGCGTAACGGACTAGGGTGTCTCTTTTTACTCCAAAACAAACAAAACGGAGGCCCAAATCCTCCGTTAGAACCTCCTGTGTCCGTAATTTGTGCAAATTACCTACATTTCACCGTTTAGTGCCCCTATGGTCCGCAACCAGCGTAACTTAAAAGTTTGAAACCACTTAAGCCCGAAGCCTAAATTCCCTCTGCCTCCTCACGTTACGGACTCAGATACACTTATGGATTGTTATCGGGGTAAAATTGTAAAATTACGGACTGGAAAGACTCTATTTACTGCTAAACACGCAAAACGGAGGCTCAAAGCCTCCGTTAGTGTCTCCTATGTCCGCAAATAGTGTAAATTACATACATTATGCCGATTAGCACCCATATAGTCCGCAACAGCATAACGTAGCATATAAGCGTGGTAAGTCAATTTAGACAAGTCTAGCATAACTTTTTTTCATGTTTACCTATGCCGAAAGGAACAAGGTTACTTGAGGTAAGACTTTCGTCTCTTCCCGATTAACGGAAATTCGCCGATGCGGAGCTTGGCGCCTCCGTATGGGACAAGCGTGAGCGCGACCTCCGGTTGGTCGTCGACGCTCGGGTGGAGCGGCGGCGTACCGGCGCTATGGCCTTCGAGGCGCCAATCCGGAATAAGCTTGCCCCTAGTCTTCAAGCGTACCGGTGACGTCTCAGCGTCGAACGGTTGATAAGGCAAGTCGCCCGCGCTAACTGCTACCTCGAAGTCTGATTCGACCAGCAGGCCGTACTTCCAAGGCGATGCAGGATACAGCTCCCAGTCGTGGAATCTCCCGCGTTGCTTCTGCATTTGCCAGTTCTCAGCAACCGGAAGGGCATAGACGAGCGGCCCGCGCTCGATGCTAATCGCATACAAATTGCGCGATACGGCCTGCACCTCCATCGGCAAGACCAGCACGAGGGTATCGCCGTCCTGCCACTGACGTTCTACTCGCGCATAGCCGTTCACAGCCGTAAGCGTTACAAGCTCGCCGTTCACCTTCAAGTTCGGCGACTTGCACCATTCCGGCAAACGGAATGAGATTCCGAACGAAGCCGATTGATCAAGCGTGAGCGCCATACTAACCGTATCGCGGAATGGGTATTCCCCGCCAACGCCTAAACTAGCCTTCACGCCGTCCGCAACAACGGCATTGACCGAACAGGGCGCATAGGATACGGCAACCAGGCCGCCTTGCCCATCGTTCATCCATAGATGCGAAGCGAACTTCGGCCACCCTTGATGCATATTCGATGTGCAGCAGCCAAAGTTAGGTGCAAGGCCGAACGTATTCGCATCCGGTCCATTGCTCCAATTCCGCTGTGCCACATTGCACACGACTTGGTTCACCTGCTGGTCGTATTGATGCGAAGTCCAATCCTTGGAGATCGTAGCAGGCAATGCGTTAAACGCCACCTTCTCCAAAATATCGCCGAAACGCCCTTCTCCGAAAACGCGCGTCAATTGTTCGAGAGTGAACATATATTCGACGACGGCGCATAGTTCTACGCCCTGGCTCGGATGAGTGCCCGATAGCCATTCGTCTCCGGAGAACATCCCGTGAGCCTGGCCGTGATGCGTCATCAAGCTGTCGATGCCCCGATGTACGGCTTCCCGCTGTACCTCGTCTCCGCCAAGCTCATACAGGATGCCCGGGAACTTCAGTCCCATAGCGACGTTGACAACATGCGTCTTCCAGTCCCATTGTTCGACTTTTCGCCAGAACGGGAAGTCGTAGAACACGTCTGTCCAATCGATCGTTTGCTCGGCCACGATCTTAGCCAACTCAAGCAGCATCCCCTCGTTTGTCCGTTGATGCAGCCACAGTATGCACAAGATCATCTCCGCGCCTCGCGCCTCTGCCCAGCCATCAAGCGGCTGCGTTTCAATCGTGCCGCGAACATATCCGAAAAACCTCGTCAAGAACGGAATTACGCGCTCATCTTGCGTCGCTTCCTCGTACTGGATCATGACCTTCAGCATTATCATGAAATGCCACCAGTCCTGCTGCTTGTTGACGTCGTTATTCACCGTCTCGATACGGGCAGGGCCGAAGAAGCCGTCTTTACGTTGGCTCTCAAGCGACCACTCTACCCAGCGCTTGGCCTTTGCTATTAATCTCTCGTCCCCGAGAATATAAGCAAGCGGCAGCAAGCCGTCCAAATAATAGGGGCCGCGCTCCCAGCTCTCGCCGTTTCCGCCGATCCAGCCATTGTTCGGTCCTACATCCTCCCAATGCTCCTCCAGATGTCCTGTCAGCCCGTCCGCTTGAATACGAAGCTGATTGTAGAGCCACCCCTGCGCTTTAATGCTTCCAAGAGGCAACGCAGAAAATGCAGCATGTAAATTTCCATCCTTCTTCTGTTCAACAATTGTCACAAAATCTCACCAATCCCTTCACGCATTCACTGCCTTGTAACGAATATAGCATGAAGGATGCCCATAATTAGATAGCTAATCTCAACTAAAAATTATCCTATCACAACATGAATGAAGCGTTTATCGCTTTGCCAATTTTGCAAAATACGATATGATAATTAACAAAATCGCTTGAAGGAGCGCATCGTTAATGTACCAATTCATATGTCCGCCGATGCCTCATTTCATTATGGGCGGCGAGGATACGTATGCTGTCGGAGGCAGTCATCCCGACCGGTCGAACATCGGCGTATTCGATTTGCTCATCGTCATGAGCGGCTGCCTGCATCTTGAAGAGAATGGAGAACCTATTGATATCCGCTCAGGCTCTTACGCCATCCTTAGACCGGATAGGAGTCACCGTACGGCGATGCCTTGCGATGAGACTACCTATTTCTATTGGATCCATTTCCACACCGTGGGTGAATGGAGCGTCGCAAGCGAAAGACTGCCCCTTCCGCTATCGCAGAAAGAGCAGATTTATGCCCAAGTCGAATATTTTCCGTTTTATTTGCCTAGTAGCGGTCCGATTACGGAACCGCAGGCAATAGAAAACCAACTGATATCGCTGCTGAGACAGCATGATGCCGCTGCAGCTCGATCACAATGGAAACGTCAGCAAATGTTCCATACGATTCTGGACCGACTCCAGCAATCTGCCGACTTAACCGAAGTCAGCCCTCAACTCCAAATCGCCGAACGTGCCGCCATCTACTTGCGACAGCACTTCAACGTACCGCTGAGCTATAAGCAATTAGCGGAAGAGCTTCATTTTCACGCTAACTATATTTCGATTTGCATGAAAAAAGCGTTCGGCTGCACGCCTCTCGAATATGTAACAAGGTACCGGATCGAGAAAGCCAAGCGCCAGTTGATCCATACGAATGATCCGGTAGGCAAGATCGCCGACGACAACGGCTTCGGTTCATTTCCTTATTTCATCCGATGCTTCGCCAAGCATACAGGCGGCATGAAGCCGAAAGCGTTCCGCATGCAATTCCGAACGGCGAAAGAGTCTGCCCGCAGGTGAAAGCAAGTGCATTTAACGGCATTTCGGCGAACTATTTTGGGCATGCCTACCGAAGTAACTCGTTTAGCGGCATTTCGTCAAGCTAATTATGCCTTTTTCAGCCGAGAAGAGAAAACCGCCTCATTAACGTCCCGAAATCGAACGAAATGAGGCGGTTTCTAGTTAACCCGTATATTAGTTTCCCACAATGCCGCTATTGCGTCCTCCCAATGTTGTGCTGAGAGGGACAGCGGGGGATCCCATAATGTGCCGCGCGAGCGTCGTCGGGCAACAGCCGAACAACAATTATCCTACTTAAGCCTTCTTCTTCTGCCTCGTGTAAATGTCGACGTAGACGGCAAGGACGAGAATGCCGCCCTTTACGATATACTGCCAGAACGACTCCAGATTCATGAGGCTCATGCCGTTATCGAGGCTTGCCATAACGAGAGCGCCGATAACGGCACCGACGATGGTACCCGTACCGCCCATCAAGCTCGTGCCGCCGATCACGCAAGCTGCGATCGCATCGAGCTCGTAGTTCTGGCCCGAGCTCATCGTCGCTGCGTTAAGTCGCGCCGTCAGGACGAGCGCCGCTACAGCCGCTAACGTATTGCACAATACGAATACGAGCAAAATCCGGCGTTTGATGTTGATGCCCGACAATCGGGCCGCTTCGGGATTGCCGCCGATAGCATACACTTGGCGTCCGAATACGGTGTTGCGCGAAATGAACGTGAAGACGAGCGCCAGCACGATAACCATCACGAACGGAACGGGAATGCCCTTATAGCTGTTCATCAAGTAGACGAAGCCGATTACAAGAACGCCGATGACGGCCATCCGCACGAGGCTGACGGCGAGAGGCTCGACTTCGAAGCCGACCTTCGCTCTGGCAGCCCGCTTCCGCAAAATAAAGTAACCTGCAGCAGCCAAAGCGAGTATGCCGAATATCCAGCCGATAATGTCGCCCGTATACGATTGGCCGATCGACTTCATCGAAGGCGAAAGCGGCGCTATCGTAACGCTGCCCGTCGTGCCGAACAGGATGCCTCTGAACATGAGCATGCCGCCTAACGTCACAATGAAGGCCGGTACGGCCCGGTATGCGATAATCCAGCCTTGAATGAAACCGATTGCCGCGCCGATCAACAGCGTTGCAATAATAACCGGAATCGTGTTCCACTCATACCACACATTCAAGATGGCGGCGATGCCTCCGGTCAACCCGACCAACGAGCCGATCGACAGGTCGATCTGGCCCGCCACAATAACAAGCACCATGCCAATAGCCAATATAGACGTAACCGACATTTGCAGAAATAAGTTGGACAAGTTCGTTGGCGTTAAAAACCGCTCATGCAGCAGCGAAAATAGTACCCAAATCGCCAGCAATGCCCCAATCATCGTATATGCCCGAACGTCGAACTTGAACCAGTTCGGCTTCTTCGATACTTTCCTGCCCGCGAGCAACGTTTCCTGATTCATGCTCATACCGCTTTCCCTCCTGTTGCCGCCGTCATAATCATTTCCTGCGTCGCTCCTTCAGCCGTGAAATGTCCCGCCTGCTTGCCTTCCGATATAACGATGATGCGATGGCTCATCCCGAGCAGCTCCGGCAGCTCCGACGATACCATAATGATCGAGACGCCTTGGCGAAGCAGATCGTTCATAATGTTATAAATTTCGAACTTCGCGCCTACATCGATTCCCCGCGTCGGTTCGTCGAGAATAAGCACTTTCGGATTCGTCATCAGCCACTTGCCGAGCACCACTTTCTGCTGATTGCCGCCGCTGAGCGTTCCAACGATCGTCTCGACGGAATTCGCCTTCACCCGCAGCGTGCGCATATATTCATTGCCTGCAAGAATCTCCTCGTTATGACGCAGTACGCCGCCGGACGAGATCGACCGCAGGCTTGCGATGCTAATATTGCTCTTCACATCCATGCCAAGCATAAGCCCGTACTTCTTGCGGTCCTCCGATACGAGCGCCAGCCCCGCCTTAATCGCTTGCTGCGTATTTCGGATCGTTACCCGCTTGCCCTCGATTTCGACATTCCCGCTCGCCTCGCCCGGATAAGCGCCGAACAGGCTCATGACCAGCTCCGTACGTCCCGCTCCCATCAGTCCGGCGATTCCGAGAATTTCACCTTTGCGAAGCTCGAAGTTCATATTATCGATGATCTTCTTGCCTGGTCGGTCGGGGTTCATGACCGTGTAGTCGCTAACCTTAAGCACGACATCGCCCGGATTCGCTTCGATGCGCGGGAAGCGTTCCTTCAGCTCGCGCCCCACCATTAACGATATAACCTTGTCCTCGTTCAGTTCGCTTACAGGATACGTGCCGACTGTCTGTCCGTCCCGCAGCACGGTAACCGTATCCGCAATCGCGAACACTTCGTTCAGCTTGTGGGAAATATAGATGCACGTTACGCCGCGCTTCTTGAACTCCCGCAGGATGTCCAGCAAAATATCGACCTCCTGCTCCGTTAACGCTGCAGTCGGTTCGTCCAAAATAAGAATATTCGCGTTCTTTGACAGCGCTTTTGCAATTTCCACCTGCTGCTGCTTGCCAATACCAAGCCCGCCCGTTAACTGCTCGGGATTGACGTCCGACAATCCGACCTCCTTGAGCCACCGCTCGCTTTCCTTGAATACATGCTCCCAGTTAATGATGCCGAAGCGGGCAGGCTCTTTGCCGAGAAACAGATTCTCGCCAATGGACAAATCCTTCACCAGCGCCAGCTCCTGATAAATAATCGCGATACCGGCTTCCTCGGCGTCCTTGATCTTGCCGAACTGCTTCGTCACGCCGCCCACGACGATCTCGCCTTCATACGTGCCATGCGGATACAAGCCGCTAAGCACCTTCATGAGCGTCGACTTCCCTGCCCCGTTCTCGCCGCACAAGGCGTGCACCTCGCCCTTGCGCACCGAGAACGAAACCTCGTCTAACGCTTTGACACCGGGAAATTGCTTCGTAATCCCGCGCATTTCTAATGCCGCCGTCATCGATTCCACCCACCTCGCTAAGTCGCTATATACGGCAAAGAGGGGAAGAGCGTCATGGCCTTAAGCCGTCTCTTCCCCTCTCTCATGCCGCGTATGTTATTTCACGTTTTTGTATACGTCTTCTTTGGAATGGAAACCGTCGGCAACAACCGTTGCGTCCATATTCGATTTGTCTACGGCAACCGGTTCAAGCAGAATGGAAGGGACGTCGATCTTGCCGTTGTTGACGGTTTTGTCCGCGCCTACGTCTTCGCCCTTCGCCATCTTCACAGCCAGATCGGCTGCTTTCTCGGCAAGGTTCTTGATCGGTTTGTACACCGTCATCGTCTGCGTGCCTTCTACGATACGCTGCGCTGCAGCAAGCTCCGCATCCTGGCCGGATACCGGAATTTTGCCCGCGAGCCCTTGAGCCGCAAGCGCCTGGATAACGCCGCCCGCCGTACCGTCATTCGCTGCGACTACCGCATCGATCTTATTGTCGTTCGCCGTCAACGCGTTCTCCATGTTCGCGAGTGCGTTAGCCGGATTCCAGTCTTTCGTCCATTGGTCGAATACGACTTCGATGTCGCCGCTGTCGATAAGCGGTTGCAATACGTTGAATGCGCCTTTCTTGAACAGATGCGCGTTGTTGTCCGTCTCCGAGCCGCCGATGTAGACGAACTTGCCTTTCGGAGCGAGCTTGACGATCGCTTGCGCCTGCATCTCGCCGACTTTCTCGTTATCGAACGAAACGTACAAGTCGAGATCCGAGTTTTTGATGAGACGGTCGTAAGCGAGAACTTTAATGCCCGCTTCATGTGCCTTCTCCACGATCGCAGCCGTTGCTTCCGCGTTATGCGGCACGACTACGAGTACGTCGACGCCTTGACTGATCAAGTTCTCGGCTTGCGAGATTTGCTTCGCGTCATCGCTGTTGGCCGCCTGTACTTCAACCTTCGCGCCAAGCGCCTCAGCCGCTGCGATGAACAAATCGCGGTCGCGCTGCCAACGCTCCTCTTGCAACGTATCGAGCGAGAAACCGATTACAATTTGATCGTCGGCCTTTGCGCCGGTCTCGACATTGTTTGTTTTCTCTGTGTTGTTACCGTTGCCACCGTTGCCGCCGTTGCCGCCGTTGCCGCCTCCGCATGCCGATACCACTAGCGCAAGCGCCAACACTACTGCTGCAGTCCCGCCCTTTGCCCATCTTCTTTTCATTCCTTCTCGCTCCCTTATTGTACGGAATGTAAATGCTTACATTTGAAATATAGCATGCAATTTCAATTCGGAAGCGATAGAGCTTCTGCATTCTTTTGCGATCGTCTGCATTTTTTTGAGGAAGACAACCGTTACCCCTTTATGCCAAGCGCAGTACGTCTATATTCAGTCGGCGATACGCCGCATAGCTTCTTGAACACCTTGCTGAAGTAATTCGGATCGTTATACCCGATATCGAACGTGATTTCCTTAAAGCTCAGCTCCGGATCGAGCAGCAACGCCTTCGCCTTGTCGATACGGCATTCAGTCAAATAATCGATATAGTTAACGCCCACCTGCTCCTTGAACATTTTGCTCAAATAGAAGGGGCTTAGTCCGAATCGCTTCGCTATTCCCTCCAGCGTCAGATCATGCTGCGAGTTCTCGTAGATATATTGCTTCATCCGGCCGATAGTATCAGGCTGCAGCCTATTCTGATGCTTAATTATCGCATCGATCATCTTGTCCATCACGGATTCCGTCTCCGCTCTAAGCTGGCGGTAATGCTGGACTTGGAAGGAGAACAACGGCTTCTCGACCTCGACGCCCATCTCCAGCGCGACGCGCGATATGATCCATAGCCGCTCCAGCACCCATTGACCGGATTGCGACAAGCTTGCGCCGTTCTGGTCGTGCATATCGATCAGCTCCGTCACCGTCTGCCTGACGGCGTCCCATTGCCCAAGGCGGATGCTCTCGACGAACCGCTTCTCCGTCTGCGGATCCTGATAACCCCCGGCGAGCTCGCCGCGCGATTCCAGATCAATATAGAACCGATGCTTGGACGGCAAGCCGCTTCCGGCCGTTGCCAGCAGCGCCTCTTGATACGACAGCCTGATCTCCTCCAAGCTTCCGTAGCAATTGCCGATCCCGATGAACAGATCGCCGCCGTTGTCCCTTTGCTGCGCCGAAAGCAGAAGCTGTACGAGCGATGAAGCCTGGGCGCGGTACGACTTGCCTAACTCGCGGAATACAACGATCGGAATTTGCCGACCAGACTTAGCACCCACCCAGCCTCCGCCCGAGTGTTTCACTCTTGCTTTAAGCGTGCTGTAATAGGGCTCTGGCGCCATGCCAAGCTGGAGCGTGACGAGCATGACGAACGCTTCCCTCGACACTTCTCCGCCTAGCAGTGCAAGCATATCGTGCAGGTGCACGTCATGGACATGGTCGAACAATAGCTGCGTCACAACATCCGATTCGACGAGCGGCATCACTTTGCGCAGCGTGTCCTCCTCGTACTCGCGCAGCTCGCGTTCGCGCTTCTCTCTCTCTATCTCAAGGATCACTTTACCAACCGTCGCCGTAATCTCAGACGCTTTGCTTGGCTTCAGCAAATAATCTTTGACCCCGAGCTTGATCGCTTGTCGCGCGTAATCGAACGTATCGTAAGCCGTAACCATAATGAACTTCGCAACTGGATGAAAAGCTGCGATTCGCTCAATGGCCTCCAGTCCTCCAATGCCCGGCATACGAATATCCATCAGCACCAGATCGGGCAGCCACTGGCCCGCCAGTTCAATCGCCTGCGCCCCGTTGCGCGCTTGCTTGAATTCGCAGGACGGAAAGCCCTTCTGCAAGATCGCCTGCAGACCCTCTCTCTCAATCTGTTCATCATCGACTAGCAGCAGCTTGTGCATGATCGTCTTGCACCTCCGTGAACGGTATCTTGATCGTTACTAATGTTCCTTGACCGATTGCGCTATGAATGGAAATGACATCCTCTTTGCCGAAGAACAGCCTTAGCCTCTTCACGACATTGCTGAAGCCAATGCCCGTCGAATGACCTTGCGACTCGCTCTGCGGGCCATCCTCCATAATTCGTTTAACCGTTTCGGCATCGATGCCATCGCCGGTATCTTCGATCTGAATGATCGCTTCGTTGCCATCGCGCCTGATGCGGAACGTAATGAGACCCCCGTCTTCAAGCGGTTCAACCGCGTGAATGATCGCGTTCTCTATGATCGGCTGCAGCGTTAGGCAAGGCAGCTTAAGCTCCAAGCAGCTATCATCGATCTCCTGCACATAATGAAGACGATCGGTAAATCTCGCTTTCTGAATTTCGATATACTTCAGCATGACGGACAGCTCATCCTGCAGCGTTACCGCCCTGTCGAGCCGGCGCAAATTGTATCTCAGCAGCCCCGCGACGCTCGCAATGAGGTCGCTCGTCTCCTCAGAACCGTCCAAATAAGCTTTTTTCGACAACGTATCCAGCGTATTGAATAAGAAATGGGGGTTGATCTGACTCTGAAGGCTGCGAAGCTGGCTTTCCTTAAGCAGCAGCTTGCTCTGCTGCAGCTCGCTCTCCAGTTGCGCCTTTTGTTGAATCTCGGAGATCAGATTGTTGATGTTGATCCGCATCCGATCGAACGTCTTCGCCAGAAACGAGATCTCATCGTTGGAATGGATCTCGATCTGCTTATCGAACCGTCCTCTTGACAGCTCCTTGGCCGCAAGCGTCAATCTGTGAATCGGCTTCGTGATGCTTAGGGAGAACCAGTACGTGAACAGCAGCAAAATAATCGTAATAAGCGACAGCAGCCACATTCCCAGCTGCTTCAGCTTCTCGCTCTGCCCGATAATGCCGCGGTAAAAATGATCGTACGTGCGTACCTCCTTATCAATGAGCGTCAGCGTCGTCTCCGTAATATATTTATCGATGCGCGTCGTCTCCTCGAAGCGGACGGCGGACTGCTCCGGATTGCGCTGCTCCTCGAACATGACCGATAAATTCGAGGTTTCTACCAGGCTGTCGATCATGTTGATATAGCTTGTCAGGGTGAAGGCATTATCCACATTTCGGAGCAGAGCAATGCCTTCCTTTGCCTTCAGCAGCTTCGCCTGCGTCAGCTTCAGCGTCTCCAGCTTGACCGAAGACGGCTTCAGCAGGTAGTCGTTAAGCGCGCTGATCGTTTGATGGCTTCTGTCCGTCGCTTCATTCATGCGCAAATACCGCTGCAAAATATCGTTATACTGCTCCTGCGTCTTCTGATTGTAATAAGTAAGCACGACCCAGATTGCCACCATAATGAACAGGACGGTCGCCGACATCGTTAATATTTTGCGCTGGATGCCGTTCATGAGGCTTCCTCCGCTCTCATGACCCGCATTTCGGTGAAATAGCCGTCGGGATTAAGCGGCACGAGCTCGCCCCGCAGCCACTTGACCATAAGCGACACGCTCTCCTCGCCCATCCGCTCCGGTGCTTGCATGATCAGGGCGTCCAGTTTACCTTCCTGAAGCAGCGTAAGCGTCTCTGGACTGTCGTCGAACGAGTAGATGAACAGATTGCCGACCTGCCTACGCTTGCCGATCTCTTGGACGATCGAACGGGCGTGATTCGCCGCCACCGCTATGAAAGCCTGCGCACCCGGTGCATCGTTCAGCACCTGATTGGTCGCTTCGGCAACGTTTTCCCGGGAATCGCCGGACGCAACGATCTTGGTCTCGATATTCCGGTATTGGCCAAGCACGTTCAATATGCCGGTCAACCGGGACCGTTGAAAAAATTCCTGCCTATCCGATACCATAAGCACCACTTCGCCGCTAAAGCCCATGTCCGACACAAGCTGTCTCGCAATCATCTCGCCCGCCTTTAAATGGTCCGAGCCGACGTAAGTGCGTCGCAAGCTCTCGTTCATCGGAACATCGTTCGCAACCGTAATAATCGGAATGCCGTTGCTGGCAGCCCGTATCTTCGTTAAGTTCTTGAACTCATCCGTATCAAGCCCCTGCACGATAATGCCATCCACTTTGGAGGCGATGGCGATCTCAATGTTCTTAAGAAAATCGTCGCGATTGGCGCCGTACGTCCCCCAAACTTCGAGACTCGCTCCGTTCTGTTTCGCGGCGGATGCCGCTCCCAGCTCGACCTTTTCCCAGAAGGGGGTATCCTGCTCAAGCGTAATCAGCACGAGACGATAGCCTTTTTGCTGCTCTTCGGCCACGGCTGGCGTACTCAGATCGAAAGCGAACACTTGAACGAGCGTCGATACGGTAAAATACAAAATAACTATGCAGCTCGCCGACAAAACGGCCACGATGAATTTGCGCAAGCTTCTGCCCCCTATAATCTATTAATGAAAATGATACCGTTTTCACATTCGATCATAATGAATGTCAATCCCGCTGTCCACGATAACTTTAATCTTCGTTCTAAACTCCGGAGGACGTGTATACACGCTTCATCTAACTCCTCCCTATGGCTATGTTGGATATTTGCAGGATAGCCATAGGTTTTTTGTGATTTAACAGTCTATATTGGATATCCGCAGTAACTTTAAAGCCTCAGTATTCAAAAAGACTAACCGCCAATACCGTCCATCCGCTCGTGCAACCCTCGTTGCTGTCGAAAGAAAGTGACCGTGCAACGGTTAATGGTCATTTTGGCAAGTGCCAATCACTCCATACCGGGCATTCGCATACAATACACCAGCTTTATCAATAGACGTTCGCCCTGATCATCAATAAACATCGAATGCGCCCACTAATAAGGAGTGAATTTACATGTCATTTTTACCGCCATTCGGACCGCCGGGATCGCAAGGCGGCGGATTGCCGCCGTTCGGACCGCCGGGATCGCAAGGCGGCGGATTGCCGCCGTTCGGACCGCCGGGATCGCAGGGCGGCGGGTTGCCGCCGTTCGGACCGCCTCCGCCGCCATTCGGGCCGCCGGGACCTCCGGGTCCTCCAGGACCGTCCGGTCAGCAATCGCCGACTGCTCCGCCGCCGCAATTCGTTCCGCCTCGGCCGCAGGCCACTTTATTCGCCGTCGATCCGGGAGGCATACGCCGGTGCTTGTTCCGCAATACGTACATTTGGCTTAGCAATGGGAATCAGTTCTGGTTTTTCCCGGTGTTCGTAGGCAGAAATTCCGTCGCAGGCTTTCGTTGGAACGGATTTTTCTGGATGTACGCGGGGTACGACCTGAATCTCGTAGATTCGTTTACTTGCTTCTAAGCGCATGAAAAAAGGGCAATGCATGGGTGGCTCGCACCGCCTTGCATTGCCCCTTTGTCATTTAGCTTCTACCGGCCAAGTGCGTAGGCAGCCCGTCTATGCTCTTCATGTTCTTCTCCTGCCAATAGGCCTCAAGCCCTTCGGGCTCCTTCTGCTCGGCCCATCGCTTCAGCGTATCCCGGTCTCCCGTGTAGTCCATGAACGGAACGGCAAAGCCGCAGGAAGTCTGCACCTTGTGAATATCGATCGCAACGATCTGCCTTGCGCCCGGAAGCGGCGAGAACAGCGGATAGAGGGCCTCCCATTGCTCAGTGCCCGGCATAATAACGGTGCCTTTGCCATATAAGCGCATAATAAGCGGTTGTCCCTCGAAGGCGCAGAACATAATCGTGACTCTGCCGTTCTCCATAACGTGAGCGCTCGTCTCGTTGCCGCTTCCCGTCATATCCAAATAAGCAACCCGGTTAGGCGATAAGATCCGCAGGCAGTCATGGCCCTTCGGAGATAGATTGACATTCCCTTCTTCGGACAACGGAGCCGAACCTACGAAAAAAATATGCTGCCTCGCTATAAACTGTTCATGCTGCGGCAGCATCGAATCAAATTGTTTCCCCATTCCGGTAAGCCCCTTCCATTTTCGTCGCTCATTCCTTGGAAATCAAGGATAACTAAATGCTACTATAAAAAGCGACGGCGTGAAATACCTTTATTTCAGAAACAAATCCACTGCGTACAAGATCAATCCTGTAACGATCAAGAGCCATCCGAGTGCGCGGGAAACCTTCCTTTCCTTGTTCATATTGTTTTTCTTGAAGCCCCTTACGTCAACCTGCAAAATCAACACGCCGCAGGCCAGAGCCAAAAATATCGCGTAAATGAGATAACTTGTCGTATATCCGCTGCCTATCATCCTCGCAACACGCCTCCAAACCGCCCGCTCCGCGGCATCCTATTTCGCTTTCATGCCGATCCGTCGGATTTTAGTAACGACATGGACATCGAAGGTGGCATCCGGGTACCGCTTCTCCCATTGTTCCTTCGTCCCGATATGCCTCTTCCAATATCCCGGTTCTTTTGCCCTGACATATTCTCCGAAGCCGAAAATATCCGATTTCTTCCGCTGCGTTTTTTTGATGATGTCTTCATAAAATTTGACCGATGCTTCATTTTGTTTCTTTTCGATCTCTGTCAGAATGTTTGGATTGTCGATGGCAAGACTTTCGCCTCCGATCACTTCCTCCACATTCACCTCCAGCATGACGTCGATCGTAAAATGTGGAATGCCTTTATTGATCCGAACCTTGATCTTTGAACTACGATGTGCGACGTTCGTTATTACTGTGCCGGGTGGATTGTCTATAGTGATAACCGCGCGATAACCTGCAGGATTAATGCCCCTGAGTCCCAAGTAGCCGGCTATTTCGAGCGGTTTGGTTGCGCCGACCATTTTCTCCCCTTTAAAGTAGGCTAATCCCTTTATTTCGACGTTATCGCTTTTTTTGAGCTCGATGTACGGAAGGAAGCCCTCTTGCCCCTTCTTGGACATATTGCTCCAGAATATCCCGATATAATCCTTAGGGAACTTCCCCATCTTGATCCCTTCATCAAGGGTGGACATGAGATACAGTGTCGGGATTCTTTCTAGTTTCGGCGCGGCTTTCATGAGATCTAGGGCATTTCCCTTAGATACCATCAGCCATGCCATTCGGCGAACCTCCGAATTCCGCCGAAAAAAATCGTTTATATTTGCGAGGCCTCGTCTTGCGACTTCCTCGGATATAACAATCACGCGCAGATGGCCGAAAAACAGCTTACTCGATATTTGTTGCTGCAAATTCATGAACGCGTCGTCGATGGAGTGACCGAAAACGTCTACGACCCAGAGCGTTTGACCCGGATTTCCGCTTGCTCCGCCGCTCTCGCCCGGTCCGAGCGGAATTCTCCCCGGCAATGCGATCTGGACGGCCACATGCACCATATCTTTGACGGGTGCAGGCAGCGAGCCTTCGACATGAGTGACTTCGCTCTCATGCTCTTCCTCGTCTTTGGCCGCCTTATCGATGGAAACGCCGAGCACGACGGCTCGCTCATCGATCTCGACGCGGTCCCAACAGCCCGTAAGCAATGATGAAGCCATTAGGAGCATCATAACGGAATATATTATTTTCAAATAACTACTGGTCGGCAACGGGCTTCCCTCTCTTCTTGCGCATGAGCGAAATCATAATGAGCAAGGCCGGATAACCGATTGTAATACATAGGCCGATCTGACCCACCTGTTCGACGATGTCGTACATTTGGACAATGTTCTGCGGCATCATGGCCATCGCGAATACGAAAGGAAGCATAAAGAAGGACAGCATCTTATGATCGGCCAGCCTGAATATTTGCCGCGTCGCATAGATCGTCAGATAGTAGCTTGTCAGCAAAGTCGTAAATACGGCCGTAACCCATACGGCCAGAAACGCGGCATCAAGCCGTTCTAATACGTTCGCCGGCAACGATGTCGCTTTGGCCAGCTCGAGCGTCGGCCACAGCAGATTTTTGATCTCCTCCGCTCCGAATACGGCGACGGCTGCCGCAACGATAACGACGTACAGCCCGCCGCCGATTGTCATTCCCCAAAATCCGGCTTTAATCGACTTGCGGGGTGCGATCATTGAAGGAATAACCATCGTCATAATAAAATTGCCTTGGAATAAAGCGGCGATCGTCAGCACTCCCCTTATTACGCCATGCGAATGTTGCATCCAGATCGGCTGAAGATTGATCGCTTCCGCGTTTTTCAAAGAAAGCGCAACGATCAGCAATCCCGGTACGAGCAGTAGGGGGAAATAAAAATAATGCATATAAGCGAACGTCGTAATCGCATTCCTTGTCGCAATCGCCGCAAGCAGCAGCATGACGATGACCGTCACTTCGACCGGCGTCGATTTAAGAACCGAGGTTACGACCACTTCACCGAATTCACGCGCCGCGAGCGACGTCAATACGGCGAAAAAACCGATGATCAACAAACTCCCTATCCATGATGGCCAGCGGCCGATCAGATCCTCGCTGTATTCGATGATCGACTTCCGGGGAAAGCGGATACCCAGCCATATAATGATCGATAGCCCGATCGAACCGACAAGCAAGCCGATCAGCGTAACCAAGGGCGCCGCGGAACCGCCTGCGCGGACGGCAAATAAGGGCAGCGGCAGCACGCCAACCCCAATGATCGTACTGCCCATTATCGCACCTGCCTGCATCGCTGTTATTTGGCGGGACTGATCCATGCTCTCACTCTCCATTGTCATCGTTTTTTAACGGCTTTAGCAGTTCCGGCTCTCGCCCGGAAGGCGAGGGCTGCGGCTGCTGTTCGTCGAATCTAGTCCTGTCGGTCGTCTGCAGGAAATGCGGCCGCTTCTTTAACCACGGCAACGGCCCTCTGATGATTAGATCCTTCATCCCTTCGAAGTTGCCTGGAACAAGCGGACTTAAGTAAGGCACGCCGAACGATCTCAGCGACAAGAGATGATTGGCAATCAGAATCAACCCGATCATGATCCCATACAATCCGAATAATCCGGCCATTATGATCAACGGAAATCGGAGCAGCCTCAAAGCAAGCGCCGCATTGTACGCCGGCGTGGCGAAGGAACCGATTGTCGTTAACGCGATGGTGACTACCGTAATCGGACTGGCAAACCCGGCCGCGACGGCCGCTTGTCCAATCACGAGTACGCCTACGATGGAGAGCGCCCCGCCGACCTGCTGCGGCAGCCTGATCGTCGCTTCGCGCAATACTTCCATCGAGGTCTCGATAATGAGCACTTCGATTATCGCCGGATACGGCACGCCGGCACGCCCTCCCGCTACCGCAACCGCGAACTCCGTCGGAATAAGCTCCGGGTTGAAGGAAATAATCGCTACGTACAAGGAAGGGAATATGAGCGAAAACATAAGCGCGACGAGCCTTGCCAATCGAATGGCGCTCATTAGCAAATACCGTTCCGTGTAGTCCTCGACCGTCTGGTAGAACTGGTTGAACACCGTCGGCACGACGAGCGCGAGCGGCGATCCGTCAACGAGAATGGCAACCCTGCCTTCCAGCAGATTGGCGACGATTTTATCCGGCCGCTCCGTATATTGAACTTGGGGAAACGGCGAGAAATGATTGTCTTCGATGAATTGCTCCAAATAGCCCGAATCCAAAATACCGTCGATATGAATCTTCGATAGCCGGCTATTCACATCCTTGACAAGTGCGGGATTCGTGATCCCGTCCATGTAGCAAATGGCCACCTTGGATTTGGTCCTTTGCCCGATCTCCATAGCATCAATGCGCAAATCCGCCGATGGCAGCCTATAACGGATGAGCGATATATTCGTACCGAGCAGCTCGACGAAGCCTTCGCGCGGCCCCCGAATGACTTGCTCGGTCGCAGGCTGATCGATGCTCCGGGATTCAATCGTACGGGTACCGATGACGAAGGCCTCGTCGATGCCTTCCACCGCGACGACCGTGCCTCCGCGCATGATCCCGTCCACAAGGAGGGCCGCATTGCTCTCCAGCTTCGTCTCGCTTTGGTAAAGGGTGTCATTAAGAAGAATGTCCTTCAGTTGATGCTTCTCGATCGTTTTTTTCGATAGATGGTCGGGCTTATACATGAGCGCCTTCAAGATGTCCACATTAATATTGGTATGGTTGACCAGATTCGTATAATAAAACAGAACCGCCTCGTACTCTCCGAATACGCGGAACCGCCTTGTCGTCAGATCGGTGTTCGAGCCGATCAGCTTCATGATGAAGGCGATCGTATCTTCAATGCTCTCGTTTATTCGGTCATCCTTATGGCTCGCAAGGAACTCGCTAGGGGGCGCATCCGTCGACTTATATTGATGTTTCTTTGTATTCGTTCCGTGAAAAATAGGCAAGTGCGCTCATCTCCTGACCCGCTTGGCCAATAATGAAGTTCGGGCATATTTAGTAGCATTTACGCGCACAAGCAAAATTATCCACAGCTCTGAATGGCGGCGTTTACGGACGGCACGAAACTCAAAAAAAAGCCGCCTGCGGGATCGTTCCACGCAGACGGCTTTCATCAATAATCTCATTTAGAATCGGCGCCGGCTATGACGCCTTTCTTCAAAATCAGGTTCGCATACAATGCGTTCTCGCCCGTCGCGATGATCGCATACGCTTTCTTCGCGCGTTCGTAGAATTCGAATCGCTCCACTTCCTCAAGCGGCGCGTCCAGCCCGGTTCTCTTCGCGATAATCGATCGATACTGTTCCCATATCGGCGTTTCGGCCGTGTCGCCGGGAACGACTTGCATCAGAGCTGCCGGCTTCTGAACGTATTGATCCAGCGGGAACAGTCTAAGAATGGCATCCAGCAGCTCGGGTACGTTATGCCCATCGGCGCGTATGAGCCGCCGGGCATGGCTTGCCGCGGGAAAATTGCCGTCCGCAAGCACGATCTCGTCGCTATGCCCCATCTCCATAAGCACCTTAAGCAGTTCAGGCGATATTTTACTAGAAATACCGATCAGCATGTGCAGACTCCTCTCTTATAGGTGAAACTGATTGAACCGTTCATAGGCCGTCTCCATGCGGGCGATCTCGTCCGGCTCGCCCGCAGGCAGATACACTCCTCCCGGAAACGAGGAGGCAACCAAAGCGCGCGCGTCCTTCAAGTCGGCGCAACGGCCGAGAGACACAAGCTGCAGGAGCATATTGCCGATTGCGCTCGCTTCTACCGGACCTGTCCATACCGGCCTGCCGATTGCATCTGCCGTGAATTGACAGAGCAGCTCGTTCTGAATGCCCCCGCCAACCATATGCAGCCCGCTGAACGAATGGCCGACTAAAGACTCCATTTGTCCCAGCACTTGCCGATAGCGAAGCGATAGACTTTCGATTACGCAGCGAATGATCTGGCCCTCCGTTCGAGGAACGGGCTGACCGGTCTTGCTGCAATAGTCTTGAATTCTTGTTATCATGCCGCCAGGCGCATAGAACAAGCGGTCGTCTGGCTGTATAAGGCTGCGGAAGGGCAGCTCCTGCCTTGCCAACTTTACAAGCTCGGCAAAGCCAAGATTCGAGCCTTGCTCCTCCCATTCGCGCTTGCATTCTTGCACAATCCATAGACCCATAATATTTTTGATGAGTTGATACGTATCGCAAGCTCCGCCTTCATTGGAGAAGTCCAGTGCCATCGCCTCCGGCGTAACGATCGGATCGTGAAGCTCGCTGCCGAGCAGCGACCATGTGCCGGACACGATATAGGCGAACGGTTCATCTCCTATTGCCGGAATGGCGGCAACCGCGGATTCCGTGTCATGCGTTCCGACTGCGACAGCCTCGATAGCCGGCACATCAAGCTCGGTGCATACAGCTGCAGTTAGCGGCGCAATACGCGTACCAGGCTTAATCGGATCCAGGAACAGCTTGCTCGGAATACCAAGCCGTTCCATTAGTTCAACGTTCCAGGCTTGCGTGATCGGCGATAGCAGCTGGGTGGTCGTCGCCATCGTGAACTCGCATACCTTCGCACCCGTCAGGAAATAAGTCAACAAATCCGGCGTAAGCAGCAGCGTCTGCGCCGCTTCAAGCTTCGGCGATCCCGACTTCTTCATCGCGTAGAGCTGATTAATCGTATTGAACGGCATAAACTGCAGTCCGCCCTGCTCATAAAGACTTTCTTTGCCGATTGCCGCCGCAAGCTCCTCTATAACGCCTTCAGTCTGCGGATCGCGGTAATGATACGGATTACCCAGCAGCTCCCCGTTCGAGTCCAACAAACCGAAGTCGACGCCCCAAGTGTCGATGCCGAACGTCTGCGGTTCATAACCTTCCTGGAATGCCCGGCGTATGGCAATCTTCAGCTCTTGCAGCAGTCGCAATATATCCCAGTGCAGATGGCTGCCGACCGCGATCGCATCATTCGGAAACCGATGAATTTCGGTAACTTTAAGCTTTGGCAGCTCATCTCCGTTACCGCTGACGAGCTCGCCGATTAACGCTCTGCCGCTGCTCGCGCCAAGGTCGAATGCGAGTACGGATGCCAGCTTATTCATCCTTTCGACCTCCCGACCGTCATTTCATCTTTTGAAGCAATTGGATGCGGTACGCTTCGCTCTCCAGCGAAGCGATCTCTTCGAATTCTTCCTTCGTCAGCGCCTTTGGTTCGCGGATCGCCTTGGCGATCAAATAAATCTTTGCGCTTTCCTCTACGACCTCCGTCCGATAATAAGCCTCGCGCAGATTGCGGCCGGACGTCACGAGACCATGATTGCCAAGCAATACCGAGCTTGCCTGACCGGCCACTTCCACGTAGGCGTCTGCCAGCTTGTCGGTCGTCGGCAGCACATAAGGGACATACAAGGTTTTGCCGACTAACGCCGCTTGGTCCGGGAACATAATCGGCAGCTCCCGCTCGACGAGCGTGAAAGCGATGCAATAGGGCGGATGCGTATGCACGATCGCGCCGATGTTCGGATTCACCCGATACGCGTACAGATGCATAAGGACTTCGGATGACGGACGCAAGCCGATGTCCGTTATTTCGCCAGATTCGATATCGACCTCAACCCATTGCTCCGGCTCGACCTCGTCGAGCGCGAAGCCGCTTGGGGACAAATACATTTTACCTTCATGCCTTGCGCTGATATTGCCTCCCGGTCCGACAACGAGCTTATTCGTAACCGTCTTGCGCGCATACTTGCATAATTCCTCGCGAATGGCCGTGCTGCTCAAGTGATTCCCTCCGTTCATACATCGTTAAGTTTTATTTATAAAGCGGTCCGAAGTTGTGGCAAGCGCGATAATCGGCGCCCTCCGGATCGGCCGTGCCGAACAGACCCCAGGCACGCGGACGGAATTGACGATCCTCCGGAACATTGTGCATATTGACCGGGATACGCAGCATCGACGCCAGCGTAATCAGGTCTCCCCCGATATGGCCGTAGCTGATCGAGCCGTGGTTGGCGCCCCAATTGTTCATAACCTCGTAGACCGACTTGAATGCGCCTTCGCCCGTCACGATAGGCGCGAACCACGTCGTCGGCCAAGTCGAATCCGTACGTTTATCCAGCGTATCGTGGACCTGATCCGGCAGTTCAACCGAATAGCCTTCGGCGATTTGAAGCACCGGCCCGATTCCTTTCACGAGGTTGATGCGCGACATCGTCATCGGCATGCCGCCTTTTGTCAGGAAGTCGGAAGAATAGCCGCCGCCGCGGAAATATTCGACCGAAGCAGGGCGCCATGAAGTCGCATCCAGACAACGATGCGCTTCCTCGTCGCTAATCTCCCAGAACGGTTTAAGCGCCGGTTTCCCGTCCTTCGTCTGCTGGCCCGTTCCGTCAAGCGCCGCAGGTCCGGAGTTGATCAGATGAAGCAGCCCGCCTGCGGCTTCTCCGGTCAGCTTGTGGCCCGTTACGCGCTCGACCGACTCGGGACTCCAGTATGTGCGAACGTCCGCGAAGATCTGAGCCGTATTCGTGAGCAAGTAGCCGAACAGCATGACAACCCCGTTCAGGCTGTCGTTCTCCGTCGCCACGATGTAAGGAGCACGAATGCCGTTCCAGTCGAACGACGAGTTCAGCATAGCCTCCATGAAATCGCCGTTTGGAAAATGGTCCGTCCATTGCCGCTGCCCTTGGAAGCCGGAGACGATCGCGTTATGGCCCATCGCCTCTTCGCCGAAGCCGAGCTCTGCCAGACGCGGATTGCCGACCATGAGATCACGCGCGATTTGCGTCATTTTCACGACCGTTTCCCAGTCTCTATCTTTGCGCTCGCGGGAGGTCTGCAAGCGGTCCGGATTGTTGTCCGGTCCTTCGATGCAATTTTCCTTCACCCACGTAAGCGCTTTCTCGAATTCCGCGCCATCGTAAATATTTTCTTCCATACGTCTTACGAACTCGCTCATGTCGATGTATTCCGTGCGCATGCCGAGATATTCCTGGAAGAAAGCGTCATTCACGATCGAGCCCGCGATACCCATCGATACCGAGCCCATCGACAAATAGGATTTGCCGCGCATGTAAGCAACGACGAGACCCGCTCTAGCGAAACCGATCAGCTTATCCTTCACGTCGTAAGGAATCGACGTATCGCCCGCGTCCTGCACATGCTCGCCGTAGATGCCGAACGCCGGGAGACCTTTTTGCGCATAACCGGATAATACGGCGGCCAAGTAAACAGCGCCCGGACGCTCCGTTCCGTTGAAGCCCCATACCGCCTTCGGTATGGACGGATCCATATCCATCGTTTCCGTTCCGTAGCACCAGCAAGGCGTTACGGTTATCGATACCCCAACTCCCGCTTTGGCGAATTTATCCGCGCAAGCAGCCGCCTCGGCGACTCCGCCGATGCACGTATCCGCTATGACGCACTCCACCGGCTCGCCGTTCGGATAACGCAGATTAGCCGACAGAAGCTCGGCCGTCGCGATCGCCATGTTCATCGTCTGCTGCTCCAGCGACTCCCTTACCCCTTTGCGTCTGCCGTCAATCGTCGGGCGAATGCCAATCTTCGGAAAACCGCTCTGAAACCGATTATTTGCTTCCGTCATGTTAGAACTACCTCCATATGATCGTAATAATGTTACCGATAACCTTAAAATAACAAGCAAAGCGGTTGCTGTCAACGACTAGTTTTCGTTATGATGGATATAGAGAATAATCAAAGAGTATGCGTACGCTAACGTTAAGGGGTTAATGGAATGGTTACGATATATGATATAGCGGCCAAAGCGAATGTATCCGCAATGACCGTATCCAGAGTTATCAATAACACGGGGAAAATAAGCGAGAAGACGCGAGTAAAGGTGAAACGCGTCATGGAGGAAATGAACTATGTGCCGAACCAGACGGCACGCAGCCTCGTGCTTCAACAGACCAAATTGCTATTCTTGCTCATCACGGACATTATGAATCCGTTCTATACGACGCTATCGCGCGGTGCCGAGGATGCAGCCAAGAAGAACGGCTACCGGCTTCTGTTCGGCAACAGCGACGAGAGCATCGAGAAGGAAGCGGACTATATTACGACGATTTTGACCGCCCGCGTAGACGGCGTTCTCGTCGCCCCCGCCGGGGATCCGTCGCTGCCGCATCTCGAGACGCTGCGCAAGCACAACGTTCCATTCGTGCTGCTCGACCGCGAAGTGCCCGGCATCGAATGCGACATCGTGCTTGGCGACAGCAAGGAAGGCGCAAGGCAGCTCGTCTCGCATCTTGTCGCCGCCGGCCACCGCCATATCGCGATGGTGAACGGTTCTCCCTCCGTATCCAGCGCAAGGCTGAGGCTGCAAGGCTACCAGGAGGGTCTTAAGCTTAGCGATCTTCATTATAGCGCGGACTATCTGTTCGAAACGAGCTTCGGCCCCGTAAACGACCTGACCGACATGGAGCAATGGTTCCTGCAGTTGAATCCGAGACCGACCGCCATCGTTGCGGGCAACAACGTTCTCGCCGTCGAGACGCTTAGAATGCTGCGCGGACGCGGCATTCGCGTTCCCGACGATCTATCGCTCGTATGCTTCGACGATCTCGGTCCGTATTCCGAAGCGGAGCCGTTCCTGACCGTCGCCGCCCAGCAAGCGTATCAGTTCGGCTACATGGGCATGCAGATGCTCGTTGAACGCATCCAAGAGAAGGAAGCCGCGAGGTTGCCATGGAAAAAAATCGTTCTCCCTGCGGAACTCATCATCCGGCGGTCCGTACAGCAGTTGAACGAATAAGGGTCACCTTTTTTCAACGTTTTTTTCTAATTGCTGCAACCCCAAGAAGCATTAATGGGAAGAGGAGTCCGAATGTCAGGGCATAAAACGGCCACACCTTTGTGTCGAACGATATAAGGTAGCTTAGATTCGGAGCAATAATAATGGATACTGCATACAGAATCATTCCCATAGGCAGCGTAAGGGGGCGATAATCCGAAAGGTTTAACGTCTGCGAAAGGGTTAAAACCGTTATGTAGAAACAAAGGATCAGCTTAAAAAAGATCGTTACAAACCAGATCCCGGCTAAGATGGCCTCGACCCTTTGAATAAATTCGCCTATTTCTATTTTTTTGGCCAATTCAAAGCTGGAATAAATTTCGCTGGCCGTATTCTCCGCCCCCATCACTAAAATGCAGAGCAGCGTGATCACGAACAAGACCGTTCCTCCGATCAACGTTCCCGATAAAAATGCTTTTCCCGCTTGTTTAGGCTGCTTTACTTTCGGAAAAATCATAAGCAACAAAACAAGCTCCAAGAAAGGAAAGCCGATAAAGGGAAACGATGCGCTCAGTACAGGAGTTATTCCTTTCCCGAGCACGGGTTGAACATTTTTGAAATCTAAATCCTGCACAAGCAAAAGGATGAATACGCCAAACAACGCAATAACGAGCGGAAAAAAAATGTCCGCGGTACGCGCTATATTGGAAACGCCATAGTAGACCCCTATCACCACAATACTCAAATATATGAGATGTATCGCCTGTATTGGCGTTTCTACTAACATGGAGGAGGTGAGAAAATCACCGAGATTCCGCAAAACAAGCGACGTCAGAATAAAGGCATAGGTAAACCATAGAAAAGAAACGAACGTACCCAGCCATCGTCCGCAAATTTCTTTACTAAATTCCACTAAAGTTCTGCCAGGGAAGCGGCTGCCTAAAGCGACGTATAGCCCTACGAGCAAAAGACCGGCAAGCAACCCTACAAGCGAAGAAATCCAAGCATCTTGTTTGGCCTCTGCAGCAAGTAATCCCGGAACCAATATGATAGAGGTGCCAATGATGAAAAGGGCTGCCAATTTTTTAAATTGATACGCCTGAATAGGGTCATTTTCCGCCACCGGGGCCACGTTCCTTTCACTTGCCTAATAACGATTTACTAATCGGTTCATAAATGAGTTTTATCCCTTCGAGCGGGCTTGGTACTCTAACCCCCATACTCACCGCTATGCAAAGTACGCTCCCGGCAAATAGCAAGACGGAAAATGCCCAAAGCTCCTTCCGCTTGTTTTCTTTTTTTAAGGATGGAGCTTCGACAACGATTATCAGGATCCCGACCGCCAAAACGGCTGCAGCACTCCACATTAAGATCTATTTCCCCATTCTTTCGGAAAATGACTTTGTCGTTTTAAACATAGTATTAATTTTGGATTCCACTTGAACGATGACCTGTATATTTGAAAACACCTGATCCCAATCGCTCTTTACCGACTCCCAGTACCGAGGGTACTTCCTTTCGACTGCCTCGCCGAATCCGAATATATCCGATTTATATACGTTTTGCGTTTTTTTGACAGCGGACATAATGGAAGCTTTGATATTGCTTTGAGTTAGGTGCTCCAATTCTGATATAGTCGCCGGTTTTGCAAAGTCCCTCGCGCATTGTGCATCAGTGGCTACACCTTCTGTTTTGAGCTTGATAAGGATGGTCGGCTTGTTTTCCTTCATCGTTACTTTCGTTTCACTCTTTGTGCGAAGCAGCTCCACCGCAAGTTTTTTGTTTTTTTCTTCAGGACAAGCAAGGAGAATGGTCGTACTCTTTATCTTTCCTTGCGTATAGTTGTATCCTTTGCTCTCCTTCTCGTTTAACCAGCCCACCAGTTTATCTTTTTTGAAAACAGCCAAACCGGAATATTTCAAACTGGAAGGCACTAAAATTTTCTCTACATTTTTTTTATCGTTGCCGATCCCAGTATCTCCGGCAACTACGATCCCCGTCAACACCGCTTCTTTCCCTTTGCTGATGATGGCTGAAATCAACTCGTCAATTTTAATCGCTGCCGTTGATCCCCATACTTTTGATGAGGTTTCGAGCGATGTGCTCATTTTTGAAGCCGGCGTTTTTTCCAGAGGCGTAAACACTTTAAGAACGTCCTGCGCTTCGGACCCCCGGGCGATTACGACATAAAAATCTTTGCGGTATTCATGGTCTCTTGAAAGGTAATCCAGTACTTTGCCCACACCTTTTCTCGCGAATTCCTCTCCCAAAATAATCATCTGTACTTGTCCGACGTATATTTTTCTTGTGCTCACTATCGTCATTTTCCTTGAGGCCTCCTGTAACCCGCCTCCGCTCGTCTGAAACAAAGTGACTGGAGCAAGGGGAGAAGCGCCTCCTTCCTTGCCCGCTATTGCTCCTGGATTAAGCATCTGATTGGATAGCAATAGTTTATTCCCTTTCTGATCCACGCCAAGAGCCACGGCAACGGCCAGGTCGTTCAATTCACGGCGATTCCAGCAGCCGGAGACCAGAGCCATACATAAGAAGAAAGCAAATATCCTTAATCCTTTCCTGTTCGTATTAATCCCCCCTCTAAGGTTCTGGGTCTTGAGTCGGACTGTTCTCTCGAATCGGATTTTGCCTACTTACACTTCGGGGACGTGATAGCATATCCCGCCATGAAACGCGTATTCCCGCATCTTTTTTATCTTCTGGGATAACGGGAGCGTACGGGGACATATAGTAAACGCCAAAAGAACGCAAATGACAAAGATGCTGGACAATCAAAATGATCCCTGCGACAATACCGAACAATCCAAAGGATGCTGCCAGCGCCATCATTCCAAACCTTAATATTCGAATGGGAATGCCCATATTATAGGCGGGTATGACGAAACTGGAGATCGCCGTGATCGAAACGACGATAACCATTACTGCCGATACGATTCCTGCTTGTACGGCCGCTTGACCGATAACGAGCGCTCCCACGATCGAGATCGACTGTCCGACCGCTCTCGGCAAGCGAATGCCCGCCTCGCGCAAAAGCTCGAAGGTCACCTCCATCAAGAACGCTTCAATGAAAGCGGGAAACGGTATGCCTTCCCGCTGAGCGATTAAACTGATCAATATTCCCGGAGGCAGCATGTCCTGATGATAAGTCGTAATGGCAATGTATAAAGGCGGTGCCAATAAGGCCACCATTAGCGCTGCATACCGAAGCAAACGTGTGAGGGTTGATATGTCCGAACGCTGGTAATAATCCTCGGCCGATTGGAAAAACTGCGTGAATAGCGCCGGCACCAGAAGCGTAAACGGCGTCCCGTCGATGAGAATGGCAATTCGTCCCTCCAATAGTCCAGCAGCGATCACGTCGGGTCTTTCGGTATTATAAATCGTAGGAAATATCGTGAACCCTTTATCCTGAATGAACTCCTCGATGTACCCGCTTTCCAATATCCCGTCTATTTGAATGCGTTCGATTCTATCGCGAACCTCTTTCACCGCTTTTTCCAGGGCAATACCTTTCATATACATGATCGAGACATTTGTTTTCGTTACCAGACCGACGTGGAAATGCTCGAGCCACAGATTAGGATCCTTGATTTTACGCCGTACCAATGCAATATTAGTTACAATATTTTCGGAGAAGCCTTCCTTCGGACCTCGTATTACCGTCTGGGAGGTTGGCTCCTGCACGCCGCGCTCCTCCCAGCCTTTCGAAGCAACCAATAAGCCGTAATCGTTCCCCTGACATAGGATAGCGGTATCTCCGGACAAAATGCCTGCCAGAATTGTATCAAAGCTCGCTTTATCTATAATCTCACCGACAGGGAGCAGCTTTCTTTTGATAAAATCCAAAGGATCTGCAAGAGGCGGGAGTTCCGAAATAGAATGCTCGTCCTGATTATTAGACAGAAGGGGGGCCATAATAAACTGATTAACGATTGCGGCGTCCGACAAGCCTGTGGCGTATATTACGACTGCCTCGAATTTGTTTTCGCCATCGGAACGGCATTCTCTTATTACGATATCCGGGCTGTTTCCGAGAATTGTCTGAATCAGTTGAATATTATCATGCAGATTGGTTGTCAAGGCATGCCGTTCATTAACCTTGGATGGTTGACTTTGACCGGTTTGATTACTGGATTTCATAAATGGCATGCCTGAACCTGCACCTCCCCTTCATTCCTTTTATTCAAGATTCCCTCCATGCAAATTTTTCATTCAAAGGACGACAACTCCATTAGGTTCAACCTTGCGATTGACTCATCAGCCCTCTCCTGTAATCGGTTGGCGTACGTCCGCTCCATTTGCGGAATTGCTTCGTGAAGAAGAGAGGGTCATTATAGCCTACCGATGATGCAATCTGGGCGATCGTTAAGTCGCCTTCCAGCAGCTCCTCCGCCTTCTTCATCCGTACTTTGAACAAATATTGCATCGGCGATAGTCCTGTCGCCTCCTTGAACAACTTGTTCAGATGCGCCCGATGGTAGCCTAATTGATGAGCAAGACTCTCGATTGACAACGGCTGCCCGTATTGAAGCGTCAGCAGGCGAATCGCCTGATCGACTTGACGATACGACCGCGATTGCACGGTCGCCGTCTCCGTGCGCGCACCTCCCTCGCCCTTGCTTGCCAATTCATGCAAAATAAGCCGAAGCCAGCCCGACGCCTCCATATTGCCAAGAGCGGCGAGGCTTTCCCGTTCCAAGCTGCCTCGAACGTTGCGAAACAGCTTCTTCAGCGCTTGAAGTGAGCAATCTCGAATGACTGCGCGATCAGGCGTGATCCCTATAGACGACAAAGAAGCATCCACAATATCCCCTGAGAAAGCTACCCACATATACTGCCAAGGGTTCAACTTATTCGCTTCGTACTTGACCAAAATGTCCGGAAAAATAACGAATGCGTCTCCCGCCTTGCACGCATAAGATTCACCGAGCGTTTCATATATGCCCTCTCCGGCCAATACAATATGGATTAAGTAATAATCGTGCACGCCCGGTCCAATGTAATGTCCTCCGACGGGCTTGCCGCGTCCGCTGAACAATACGGACATCTCGCCTTTCATCGGAGCCGAATTGATTGATACCGTAATTTGATGATGTGTTTCCATCCGTAGACCCCCTGCTAATCGTCTACTGTCATCATACTAAATGAAGCAACATTTCTCCATATATACAATCGTTCCTTCCATATTCATTTCAGTGCCGGCTCGTTATACTGAAATTGTCAGGAACACAATGAAACCAGCTGTTTCGAGAGGTTCATCATCCACTATCACCAAAATCGGGAGGTATTTATCTACAATGCCGAAAATTACTTTTATCGGGGCTGGCAGCACTGTTTTCGCCAAAAATATTCTTGGAGACGTTATGCAGACCCCCGCGCTGCAGGGCTTTGAAATCGCGTTATTCGATATCGACGCCGTCCGTCTTGGCGACTCCGAGAAAATGCTGCTTAACCTTAAGCAAACAAGCGGAAGCAGCTGCATCGTGAAAGCGTATACGGACCGTAAGGAAGCGCTTCGAGGCGCGAAGTACATCGTTAATGCGATTCAAGTCGGCGGCTATGATCCATGTACGATTACCGATTTCGAAATTCCGAAGAAATACGGCTTGCGCCAGACGATTGCCGATACGGTCGGCATTGGCGGCATTTTCCGCAATTTGCGCACGATTCCGGTCATGCTCGACTTCGCCCGCGACATCAATGAAGTATGTCCTGACGCGCTGTTCCTCAACTATACGAATCCGATGGCCGTTCTTACAAATGTCATGAATACGTACGGCGACGTGCGTACAGTCGGCCTCTGCCACAGCGTGCAAGTATGCGTACCTGATCTGTTCAAACATCTTGATATGGACCCGACCGGCGTCAAATGGAATATTGCCGGTATCAATCATATGGCTTGGCTGCTCGAAGCGAGCAAGGACGGCGTCGATTTGTATCCGGAGATCAAGCGACGCGCCGCAGAGAAGCAGAAGGAGAAGCATCATGATATGGTTCGCTTCGAGCTGATGCTCAAGTTCGGCTACTATATTACCGAATCGTCCGAGCATAATGCCGAATACCATCCATATTTCATTAAGAAAAGCTATCCCGAGCTCGTGGAGCGGTTCAACATTCCGCTTGACGAATATCCGCGCCGCTGCGTCAATCAGATCGAAGGCTGGAAGACGATGCGCGAGTCGCTTGTCAATGACAGCAAGCTGGAGCACTGCCGCAGCCATGAATATGCTTCGTATATTTTCGAAGCCATTGAGACCGATAAGCCGTTCAAGATCGGCGCAAACGTCATGAATACCGGTCTTATTACGAACTTGCCGAAGGAAGCTTGCGTGGAAGTGCCTTGCCTTGTCGATGCGAATGGCGTAACGCCGACGTACGTCGGAGACTTGCCGCCGCAGCTCGCGGCGCTCAACCGGACCAACATCAACACGCAATTACTGACGATCGAGGCTGCCATCACCGGCAAGCGCGAGCATATCTACCATGCGGCTCTGCTCGACCCGCATACTTCCGCCGAACTGTCGATGGACGACATCGTCTCGCTATGCGACGATCTCATTGAAGCGCACGGCACATGGCTGCCTAGTTACAAATAAACATTTCGAGGCTGTGCCGTATTCCGCGGCACAGCCTTTTCTTCACAGTGGAATACACGTTTTTTCTAGTTTTATTTTTTCACAGGCTGCTTCATTAACGAATTGATTGCAGTCGAAGGGATTGGATGGAAACCCCCACTTAAGGTAAGTAACCTTGGCTTATGCGGCACGATTAGGTTGAAAAATCCGACCTATTTCGGCTAGTGAACCTTGAAAGACTTTCGGCAGTCGTTACTGCTGAATAAGAGGATGAATAATACAACTTAACAAAAGCAATTTGGGCTAATCAGGAGATTTTAGATGGAAAATGCAACCTGTCACGTTTTACTGCTATACGTAATAAAAGGCCTCCCACAACTTGCGTGGGAAGCCTAATACCTCAGATCATTAAGAAACATGCTTCGCCCAGCGGCTGTCGCCGGCTTTCGGGCAGGCGCGGTCTTTGTACTTAGCCGCTATGCGCACGAAGCAGCCGCATACCGCACAGGTCGTGCCGTATTGAAACTTAGGACAATTGCCGCATTCCGCAAGCCGCCGTTCATACACCTCGTCAGGGACGCAGATGTCGGATTGGAACATCGGGGCGGACAATATGCGGTCGATCTGCTCGTCCGTTACGCGATAATCGTCGCGGCAGCCTTTGCATTCCCCGCCTCTGCTGTTCATCGCCGTTCCTACTCGGAGATGACTTCAAGTACCGTAACCGACATCGGGGACAGCTTCGCGCGAATAGCCGAACCTTCTACAGTGAACGCTTTGTAAGCTGCCGGAGCAACCGCTTCAGGCTGTTCGAACGTATTGTGCGCATCTTTCACGGAAGCTGTGAGCTCTGAACCTGTTACCTTCAAAGCAGCAGCTGCAAGACCGCGCAGATCGATGTCCACGTCTGCCGCGTTCTCGTTGTCCAGGTTGCAGAGGCTGACGTGAATGCGCCCCTCAGCGTCCTTGGAAGCGGACACGGATACTTGCGGAATCGCTTGACCGCCGCGCTTGTACTCATTTCCGTCAATCGAAGTCGTCAGTGCTGTCGCATCTTGATGGACCTTGTACATATCGAATACGTGGTACGTAGGCGTTAGAACCATCTTCTCGCCTTCCGTGAGAATGACGGATTGAAGCACGTTGATCACTTGAGCGATATTCGCCATTACGACGCGGTCGCAATGATCGTGGAAAATGTTAAGCGTAAGTCCAGCAACGAGCGCATCGCGAATCGTGTTCTGCTGGTAGAGGAAGCCCGGATTCGTGCCCGGCTCAACGTCGAACCATGTTCCCCACTCGTCCACGATCATGCCTACGCGCTTGTTCGGATCGTACCGATCCATAATCGTCGAGTGGCGAGTAATGAGCTCTTCCATCCAAAGCGCTTTCTTCATCGTCGCATACCATTCGTCTTCGGAGAAGCCCGTTGCAGGACCTTTGTTAGACCATTCGTTAGGAACCGTGTAATAGTGAAGCGAAATCGCATCCATATGGTTGTGGGCCTCGCGCATGACGACTTCCATCCAGCGATAGTCGTCCACGTTCGGTCCGCAAGCGATCTTATAGATTTTATTGTCGCCGTAATTACGAACGAACGTCTGGTATCTTCGATAGAGATCGGCGTAATATTCCGGGCGCATATTGCCGCCGCAGCCCCAGTTCTCGTTGCCTACGCCGAAGTACTTCACGTTCCAAGGCTTCTCGCGTCCGTTCTCCTTGCGCCAGTCGGCCATCGGGGACACGCCGTCGAACGTCATATACTCGACCCATTCGGACATTTCCTGAACGGTTCCGCTGCCTACGTTGCCCGAGATGTAAGGCTCGCACTCCAGCATTTCGCATAACATCAGAAACTCATGCGTGCCGAAATGGTTATTCTCCAATACGCCGCCCCAATGCGTGTTGATCATCCGTTTGCGGCCCTCGCGGGGACCTATGCCATCCTTCCAGTGGTACTCGTCAGCAAAGCAGCCGCCCGGCCAACGAAGCACCGGAATTTTAATGTTCTTAAGCGCTTCCACGACGTCGTTGCGAATGCCGTTCGTATTCGGAATCGGCGAATCTTCTCCAACCCAGATCCCTTCGTAAATACAGCGTCCAAGATGCTCGGAGAAATGTCCGTAAATATTGCGGTTGATCGTGCCTGCTGCCACATCGGCATTGATTGTGATGCGATTGCTCATCAAATATCCCTCGCTTTAGTAGTAGATGTCGGTTATTCCTTAAGTTGGATTAATGTTTGCATAAATTCTTTAACTAATTTATTAATCCTAAAACAAATGATATAGCGGTTATTCCTTTTTTGCAACCCTTTTTTCAGTCTGAAAATAACAACAAAAAACAGCGGACTCTCAAGTCCACTGCTTTCAATTTATTTCTATCGGTTTACGTTTCGTTCCGTTCCCCCCGCCTTATCGGCAGCAGCTTCAAAAAACGTTGAATGTGCTCGTCCCAGTAGCTCCAATCATGTCCGCCCGGACCTTCCTCGTATACGAGCTCATAGCCGGCGTCCAAGCAGGCATCGCGAAACGATAAGTTATCCTCATATAGGAAATCTTCCGTCCCGCAGCATTGATAGAGAAGCGGCCTCGATGCGGATGAATCGGTTTGCTGCTTCATAATATGTATGAGATCGTTATCCGTGCCGCGAATCGAATTTTCGCCGAATATTTGTTCGAATAGCTGCTTGATTCCATGGATTGGGCTGGTGTCGCTCTCGATATGATTCACGAGGTCGACGGCTCCGGAGAGACTGCCCGCGGCAGCGAAACGGTCCGGATGACGAAGCGCCCACTTGAACGCGCCATATCCCCCCATGGACAAGCCCGCTACGAAGTTGTTCTCCCTCTCCTCCGACAATGGGAAGAACGAGCGCGCGACGGCCGGCAGCTCCTCCGTCAAGAAGGTCCAATATTGATTGCCGTGCTTCATATCCGTATAGAAGCTTCGATGCACATTAGGCATGACGACCGCAAGGCCAAGCTCCGCGACATAACGTTCGATCGACGTTCTCCGCAGCCAAATCGTATCGTCGTCCGACAAGCCGTGCAGCAAATAAAGCGTTGGATGTTTCTTCTTCGAACCGACATTCCGGAGCCCGATCTGTCCGGTCGTTTCCTGGGGCAATATAACGGTCATCGATGTGCTAAGTCCGAGCGTTTCGGAGAAAAAATGACAAGTAATCAAAGCCAACGCCAATCCCTCCCAAATAGGTAACATGCTTCAATGCTAGTCTAAGTTCACTAGTAATGTATCAGCAAAACGAACCGCTAGCAACTGACAATGTCACGCTTGCTCTCCCGCCGCTGCGATTGAAGTTTAGTTAGTGAACTTTTTTTCAGTGCTTATGCGCTTGAGAGAGGAGAGGTATAATAGAATCCGTCAACCATTCGATCCATATGGAGGTATCGTGCAATGAGAAAAATGCCGCTTGAAAAACGCGGAATATCGGACAGCCGGCTTGTGCTTGGCTGCATGGGCTTCGGAGGAGGCTGGAATCGCGACCCGTATACAACTGAACATATTAAGCAAGCGCAGGCAGCCGTAGAGGCGGCGCTGTCAATTGGCATAACGATGTACGACCACGCAGACATCTATACGATGGGCAAGGCGGAGGCTGTCTTCGGACAAGTACTGAAGCAGCAGCCGGACCTTCGCGACAAGATCGTCATTCAGTCCAAATGCGGCATTGTATTGGCCGAAGACGGCAAACTGACCCGCTTCGATTTCTCGAAATCGCATATCCTAGAGTCGGTCGACGGTACGCTTGATCGCCTCGGCATCGAATATTTGGACGTGCTCCTCTTGCATCGCCCCGATCCGTTGATGGAGCCGGAGGAAATCGCCGAGGCATTCGGCATTCTGAAGCAAGCAGGCAAGGTTCGTCATTTCGGCGTCTCCAATATGAGCCCTGGACAAATTCGGTTCATTCAACGCGAGCTGCCTGACGAGCTGGTCGTCAACCAACTGGAGATGAACCTCGCTCGTCTCGATTGGCTCAACCAAGGCATCCACGTCAACCAGCAGGCTGGACTCGCATCAAACTTCGCCGAAGGATTAATGGAATATATGCAAACCGAGAACATGCAAATTCAAGCTTGGGGTCCGCTCGCGCGCGGCAGATTTACAGGCAAACCATCGGACAATCCGTCCGCTGCGGAGCTTGCGACTACCGAGCTTGTCGCCAAGCTGGCGAAGCAGAATGAGACGACGCCGGAAGCGATCTCGCTGGGCTGGCTTATGCGCCATCCATCGCGCATACAGCCCGTTATTGGAAGCGCGAATCCGGAACGTATCATCGCTTGCAAGGACGCTATAGAACAAGCCGAGCTCATAACGCGGGAACAATGGAACGAGCTTTATGTCACGGCCCGCGGAGCTGTAATGCCTTAACGGACATTACACGCCGCAAACATTAATTATTTTTCATCTTTTTCTCATAATTGCTCATAATCCCCGAATTAACCGCTTTCTCGCTCTCATACGGGCAAAAAGCCGTTTTTTGAGTGTGTTATAGTAAACTCATAAAACGAAACGCGAGGGGATATCCTGACATCATGAGAAAAACAAACGTATTCAAAACGGTTGCAAAAGCGGGCATTTGCGCCGCCATCGTCCTGTCGGCATTTACTTTTGGTTCGAACTCGCAACACGCTCACGCAGCAACAACCGAATCGATCAAGCTCATTTCCGAAAGTAAAAATTTCATCGGCACGCCTTATAAGTACGGCGCACCGGCTGGCGTTACATACGCATTCGATTGCTCGTCATTCACGCAGTTCATCTTCAAAGGATTCGACGTCAGCTTGCCGCGCACTTCAACGGCGCAAGCAACCGAAGGCGAGAAAGTGGCAAAGGGTTCTCTTAGCATGGGCGATCTCGTCTTCTTCAAAACGAACGGCAAGAGTATTAGCCATGTTGCGATCTATGCCGGCAACAATAAGATCGTTCATAGCTCCAGCAGCAAGGGCGTTACGCTCTCCAGTCTGAACAGCGGCTACTGGTCGAAGTACTATGTTACTGCACGGCGCGTCCTATAAACATACCAATGCAGCAACGCACACAGGGCTATCCCGCAATCACCTTAGAGTGACGCGAGATAGCCCTGATTCATTACGCATAGCCCGAGCCGGCAGTCGCTATAACCCCATATGGCGCTGACGATACTTAAGCGGCGTCGTTCCGACGACCCTTTTGAACGTATTGATGAAATAAGAAGCATTCGGATATCCGACATCCATCCCGATCCGCTCAACCGAATAAACCGTCGTCTGCAGCAGACGGCATGCCTGCTTAATGCGCCTGACGGTCAAATAATCGGTAATGTGGCTTCCCGTCTCCTCGCGAAAAACGCGCGACACATAATATTTGGACAGATGAAGCAGCTCGGCCAATTGCTCCAGCGTCACTTCTTCCGCGTAATGCGCTTCAATCCACTGCATAATTTGCTCCGAGTAACGAGACTTCCTCTCTATGCCCCGATCAGTTGCAGTTGCTTTCGCCTCTTCTCCGTCTCGCACGGCCGCTATGCAACCCATCAACTGCAGCAGCAGCATCGTAATCTCTTCCGTGTCATATTCTCTTCTTCGGGCATCAAGGCTGCCATAGCTCCCGAAAATCGCTTCAAGCAGTCCCGTCTCCTCCTGCATATCGAATACTGTGCGGATATCTTGACCTTGCCACAGCTTATGAAAGAGCGCATGACGCTTCGGAAACGGCCGCAGCGCCTCCTCCGCCTGCGAAGGATCGACATATAGAATCGTTCGCTCGAACGGCTCATCCGGCGCTACGTCGGCGTATATTTTATGCAACTGAAAAGGCTGGAACACGAACAGCATCCCCCGCCGCAGCTCATAAGTGCGCTGATCGACGATAATACTGCCTACTCCTTGATGGACAAATAAGATTTCCGTACATTGATGCCAATGATAATAACCCGGATAGTCCTTTTCTGAACGGGTTCGCCCACTCCAGCTCAGATGCTTGTCCTCGAATCGAACAGGTTCGAATAAAAAATTCATGACGCCTCCTGCTAATGCATAAATGCTTCCTTATCCTCAATGTCTAGTATGGCGATATATATTGGTTTTGAAAAGACATCAAAATGAACGCATAACTGATTATTCCACATTGGAGCTCCCATTGCCGAAGTTGAAACAAAAAGGCTGTTGCAGAGAGTGCAATGAAGAAGATTCGAATAATGCCAAGCAGCATGGAGAAGACTAAGGCGGCTAAGCGTAAACGGATATGCCCGGTCTTATTTGACCGATTTTGCCTTCCGCGAACGTTTTGCCGTTTCGGTCTCCTGACGCTTCTGACATATGTAAATCGTTGTAGTACGGATTTTTCACTTTAAGCCAGCTTCCGCTGTCTCCGGCCACGTATAAGCTATCCTTCCGCTTGCATGCGATCCCTTCCAAACCCGATTGCTTCACGAAATCGAACAGCGCTTTGCCTGCGCCATCGACATAAGGCAGCTGTTCGTAATAAGCGTTATTCTCAACAATTTGTTGTAGAAGCTGTTTTCGTTCCGATAGCGGCTTGTCCCGCATATCGATTCCATTATAATAGAGCACATCGAACACATAGAAATGAACGGGCATTAAACGCTTCGCATCTCGGATTGCCGGCTCTTTTCTCAGCTTAAAACGTTCGATCAGCATATCGAATTCGGTTTCCCCGGTTGTTGGGTTAATGCAAGCGACCTCTCCGTCCAACACAAAATCAGCCGGCTGGACAGCCGGTACATTAAGCAGCTCGGGATATTGCCGCGACACGTCGTTATGATGTTTCGTGTAAAGCGTTGCTTTATTTCCGATAAAAGAAAGCTGCAGGCGGTGTCCGTCGATCAACGGCTCGAACAAGTAACGTTTTTCGTCAAACGGCAGCTTGCTCTCCGTCATCTGCATCGGTTTCAAAAACATAGCCGTCCCCTCCCGTATACTTATTTTAGCATGGGAGCGCTCCAAATTAAGTCGGTAAATAAAGGTGCCGGACCGTAAATTTTGATGGCTAAATGAAGTAATCAATCTCAATCGATCGTATGAATCAACCATTCTCCTTGATCTTTTTTCCCATGGCCTACGCTATCCGCAATTAATGGTAAAAATAGCGAATAATCCTTTGAAAGCCTTCGCATAATACTGACTAGAAGGAGGCTGATAAAAAATGGCAAACAACAATAACAACAGCAGCAACCAAAGGCTTGTCGTACCCGGAGCTCGCGCAGCGCTTGAGCAAATGAAGTACGAGATCGCGCAAGAGCTGGGCATTCAACTTCCAGCCGACGGTTACTACGGCAACATGACCACGCGCGATATGGGCACGATCGGCGGAAACATAACGCGCCGTCTAATTCAAATCGCTGAGCAGCAGCTCGCCGGTCGCTTCTAGTGCGACCCGCGCAATGCCGAGAGCGCCATTGCGCTCTCTTTTTGCGTACAAAAGCCGAACTTCCCTTTATCCATAATTATCGGTAAAATAGAATAGAGTTGTCCTGTTACATACGTTATGCCATTCATTTGGAGAAAGGAATACCCTACTATGATTATTCAGCCTAAATCCCGCGGCTTTATTTGCACCACTGCACATCCGGAAGGCTGCGCCCGTCAAGTGCAGCGTCAAGTCGAATACGTAAAGTCGAAACCAGCAATCGAAGGACCTCGCAACGTCCTTGTCGTAGGCGCTTCCACAGGCTACGGCTTAGCCTCGCGCATCGTGTCCTCCTTCGGAGCAGGCGCGAACACGATCGGCATTTATTTCGACAAAGCCGCAGAAGGCGCTCGAACCGCTTCCGCCGGCTGGTATAATTCCGCCGCATTCGAGCAAGCCGCTTCCGATGCCGGCGTGAAGTCGTACAGCATCGTTGGCGACGCTTTCTCCGACGAGATTAAAGCGAAAGCCATCGATCTGATCCGCGCGGAGCTTGGCCAAATTGATCTTGTTGTGTACAGCGTAGCATCGCCGCGCCGCACGCATCCGGTAACGGGCGAGACGTTCTCCTCCGTTATCAAGCCGCTGGGCGGCACGTACACGAACAAGACCGTTAACTTCCACAACGGCGAAGTGACGCAAGCAACGATTGAGCCCGCTACCGCGGACGAGCTTCGTCAGACGATTGCTGTTATGGGCGGCGAAGATTGGCAAATGTGGATCGATCAGCTTCAAGCTGCGGGCGTCCTTGCCGAAGGCGCGACAACCGTCGCTTACTCTTATATCGGCCCAGCCATTACGCATGCCGTATATCGCGACGGAACGATCGGCGCAGCGAAGAACGATCTTGAAGCGACAGCGAAACGTCTTCATGAGCAGCTTCGTACGAGCGGCGGCCGCGCATACGTTTCGGTCAACAAAGCGCTGGTTACGCAATCGAGCTCCGCGATCCCTGTCGTGCCTCTGTACATCTCTGCGCTGTACAAGATCATGAAGGAAAACGGCACGCATGAAGGCTGCATCGAGCAAATGTACCGTCTATTCTCCGAGCGTCTCTACGGACCGGGGGAGACGGCCGTTGATGGGAAAGGGCTTATCCGAATCGACGATCTCGAGATGACGCCTGAGATTCAAGCAGCCGTTGCAACGGTATGGGAGCAACTGACGACGGAGAACGTGTACGATCTATCGGATCTGGCCGGCTACCGCCGCGAGTTCTTCCAGCTGTTCGGCTTCGAAACGGACGGCATCGATTACGAAGCGGATACGAATCCGGAAGTGGATATACCGAACCTTCGTTAAGGTTCGATCTAATAAAGAAGCGCTGGAGCTCCTAGAGTTCCAGCGCTTCTTGTATGACCAGGTTTATCGAATAATGCCTACCTTGGCAAGACGGAAGTTCGTTCCCGAGCAGTCCGGCCGGTTGCCATGGATAATCTCCGCCTCGAACCGGTGTATGCCCGGCTTCCAATCGTCGCCGTAATAGCTAAGCCGATACCAACCGTCGGCGCTCACCCAGTCAGGCCGCTCCCGCTTCTCCGTCTGCCATTCTCCGCCGTCGATCCGGTAACGGAATTCCGCGGACGCCTTGCCGAAGTCGAACCCGAGCGCCAGCCCTCTCCCATCGAATTCGAAGGAAAGACGGGCGCCGATAGCTGCCGTTTCCAATACGCGATCAATCCATTCGTAATACGGCCATCTGCGAATCGTCCAAGCTCCACTCGTACGAATGCTCTCCAGCGGAAGCTCGAATACATCATCCCAGCATTTCGGATCTAGAGGCGGCGGAAGTTCGCTGCTTGGCGCAAGGTTCGAGGCTTCATGCGCATAGCCATCCGACGCCTCCATTAAAGCTCCCTCAAGCTCCTGCCGCAAATAATGGATGACGCTTGTTCCGTAGCTAAGACTTCCTCTGCTCGTTGGATGCAAGCCATCGGGCAGCCATTCCTCGTAGCGCATCAGTCCCCGCTTCACTTCCTCGAACGCATGCAAGCCCATCCAAACGGAGCCGATGCCGTAATGGTCGGCAAGCCGTTCGAACTCGGCAACCGTCTCCGGTACTGAGCCGCTTGCCATCGCTTCATACATGCCGGAGGAATACGTATACACAAGGACGACATCTCGCCTCCCGCTTGCAAGCAGCTGGCGTATAAGCCCTTCGCGCGACCGTCCGCGTTGCTCGGACGGCGTGCCCTCATCGTTAACGGCATATTCGACGAATACGAGATCGCAGCCCCGATCGATCAAGTCCCGCTTCGCGCGAAATGCCGCCAGGTCGCTGCCCGTCGCACCGATTGCCGCATTCTCGACCGAGATGCGGGTGTCCGGGAATTGCTCCGCCAGCCATCCGATCACCGGCTCCGGCCAGTTATGCCTCGGCCTTGCATCGGTGATCGAACCGCCGATGAACCCGACCGTCAACCTGCCCTCGCGTATTTTGGCTCTCGTATGATTCAAGCTGCCCCTATGCTTCCATACCCGTAACGTCATGCTAGACTTCTCCTCCGCTCATTCGCTTATTTTAACCTTCTCCGATTGCGGTCCCGCAGGATAATGCCCGCTGTCACTCCCGCAGCCATCAACACGGCGAGTCCGATTGCGCCAGCCGCCAACATGCCGTTTCCAGATGGATCATCGCCGCCGACCTCCGCTGCCGCAGACGCTGAAGATTGCTCGCCTGCCGGCGCAGCGGACGTACCTTCCGTTGACGGATCATTTTCGCCCGCGTCTCCCGCAGCTTGTTCCTGGGTCGCCTCCGGATCGTTCGACGAAACGCCGACGATGGCGCTACCCGTCTTCGTAATGGCATAATCGACTATTTCGCCGCTCCAGAAATGCATCCGCAGCTTTACTTCCCCATCCTTCAGCTGCTCCAGAAACTCCTTCGTTAGCGTAATCTCGTTCATGTCATACGCCGGCTTATAGGAATGAGCCATTTCCTTATATGGCGTCCACTCATTCGGGGCAGTGTTGCCGCCGCTCGCGTAAGCGGCCTCCATCGTCGCAAGGCGATCGCCCTTGAAAGCCGTCGGAATGGACAGACCGCCGCTTGTTCCTTCCGCGTTCCTTAGAATCGGCGTATGGTAGCGAATGAGATCGAAATGCCAATCTGCGCCAGCCGAGAAGGAAGCGGCAAGAGTACCCTGTACGCCATATGCCTCCGTCAGCAGCGACTCGATTAGGCCTGCTTTAATCGTAAGAGAATCGCCGTTCAGCTCGTAATCGACTCCCTTCGCAAGCAGACGGTCTCCATGCCGAAGCTCGGTGAAGGCGTTGCCGTTCAGTTGAAGCTTGACCGCTTGATCCGTTACGGCCGCATCCCTCTTTACGAATAGCTGATCGGTAGACGCAGTCGAGGATCGGCCGCTAAGAGCGGCTTCCATTACGGCATAAAGTTCGGGATCCTTCCATTCGAAGGCCCGCCTGTCATAATGCTGCCCGTTGTCCCAAAGCATCGTTGTCAGTTGCTTCTGCTTCGCATAATAACCCAAGTACTCGAAATATTTGAGTTTCTCGCCCTGCTCGATCGTGTCGACGGACTTGTCGAAGCCTAGCAGCCCGAATTCCCCGACAATGACCGGGATGCCTTTGGCCACGAATGTCGCATGGACACGATCGAACGTTTGAATCAGATCATTCCGGGCTTCCTCGTTAAACGTTGTCACCCCGCCCAGATTGACGCTGAACGGATAGAAGCCGTAATAGTGAACCGTCGCAATGATCCGGTTATCGTCCAGCTTGGCGATCGTCTTGCTCAGCTCATCCAACCGCTTCTGCGAAGCGGATGCCGTCAACGTCGACAGCACGAGCGGCCTCTCCTTATTGGATCCGCCGGAACTCCGGACAACATGATGAAACGACGTATTCAGGACGTCCAGCATTTCGAAGTACGACCCCGTATCTTTGCCCCAATCATCCGAAAATCGCGGCTCGTTGATGCCTTCGAACATCAGCTCCATCGGGTAATCCTTGAAGCGGTCCGCGATTTGCACCCACGCCGCTTTGTATCTGGCTAGCACGTCGTCATAGTTCGATTCCATATCGAATATCCAATGCGAATCGTGATGAAGATTAATCATGACGTACAAACCCGCATCCAGCGACCAATCGACGACCTCCTGAATGCGATCCATGAACGCGCCGTCTATACTGTAATCGGGCGCATCTCCCATCCTGTGCTTCCAGGTAATCGGAATCCGGATGCTCTTGTAGCCTTGGCCGGCTAACCTCTCGATCAATTCCTTGGTCGTTGACGGATTGCCCCATGACGTCTCGGAGCCGGTTGCGTCGAACGTATTGCCCATATTCCAACCCGGCTGCATCGCATTGACATAAGCTTGCATATTCATCTCGTTTCCCTCCTTTATTTGTTCCGCATAGAGCGGCTGTACCGGCAAACATACCCCTGCCAGCATGATGGCAGCGCATACAATCACAATTGCAGACAAGCCGAGCTTTCTCATCCCACCTGTCCCCTTCCTTGAATAATTGCAGCTTATATCCTAATGCGCAATAATAAATGCCATATCCGCTCTTTCGCTGGCCGGAGCAGTCAGTTTAAGGACACCATCAACCGGCTTCACAACCGCCGTTCCGGCCTCCTCGCCCGTCCATGGATCGAACCAGGTTACGGCAGCCTCGCTTTCCCCGAACCCCGCCATATCCGCCGTTTTCCCTCCTATTGCGCCATTCTCGCTTACGAGCCAACCGTACGACGTTTTCTCTCCGACCATGGCCCAGCCTTCGCTGTCGTTCATTTCGACGGTTGGCGGCTCAACTGCGCTAAGACGAGGATTACTAAGCTTAATAACGGCTGCTTCCGCAGCCTTATCGGTGCTGTTCGCGTACACTTTTACGCCCCAGCCGGCGATCTTGTCCAGCTGCTCGGCCGTAATCTGCTTCCCTTCCCGCCAATAGCCTGCCGGAGCATCCTTCAGCGGCACGCGCAGAGTCGTCCATTCACCGTTCCGCAGCACGGCGTCACTAGCCGTATCGCCTTCCGTCCAATTACCGTCCGGCATAAGGACCGGTCTTGCCTTTAGCCGTTCTGGACCTTTATATTCGGCATACACGTCTACGAGCAGCTCGTCATAGCCTTGCCAATCCGACCTGCCGCCCACTTGCTGAAGGAAGCCTTGGGAGAAGCTTCCCGCGTCGAACAGCATCGACGTATGGATAGAACCGTCAACACCTTCCGGCTTGAACAAAGCTCCCGTGCTGTCCTTGTTCGCCTCAGGCCAGTCGGGCATCGCCCAATCCGCGGCATCGGCTCCATCTTCCAGCAGCGCTTCATGCTCCAATTGCTTGACGACCTTCGGCGTCTGCATCGTGATCGGCTGCCGCAGCTCGGCGAAATCGATCTTCCGAACGAATGAAGCGAAAACGTTCATTTGCTTATACATCTCATCGTTATAGCTCTCAAGCGCCCACCAAATCGGACCGGATGCCGCTCCGTTCGCAAGCGAAGACCACATCGAGTTATGATGGATCTCGGCATCCGTCACGTTGCCGGTCTCCCCGGTCATGACCGGTTTCTCATACTGCTTCCATCTGGTCTGAATATCTTCAGCGTAAGCTCCAAAATTCAAATCATAATAGTTCTCGCGATCCGCTATGTCGAGCGTCTTGTAGCCATGATCCCAGAAGTCCTCTCCTCCGCCTGCCATCGAGCCCATCGTTGGATGCCCGTAAGGATCGTTCGCCTTGAAATAATCGTGCACCTTCTTAACCCAAGCGTTCGCCTCGTCTTCGCGGCCGAACGCCCAGCCGTCCGTACCGTTAATCTCGGTTATCAAGTTCCAAATACCGATAGACGAGCTGTAGCCCCACCGTGCGATAATGTAGCGGTACAGCTTCTCCTGATACTTCCACATCTCCGCGTTGCTGTAGAAATCCTCTGCCGCTCCTAGCGCTGAATACGCACCGCGCCTCCATGTCGCCGGCCAGTTCTCGATTTTGTCCGCCAAGGAATCATGGGGCCATATCACGAAATTCATATGCAGATTGCGTGCTTCGAACCAATCGACCAGCTCATCCATCCGGAATCCCTTCAGCATATCGTAGCTGCCTATTCCCGAGGGGAACGACTCAAGCTGCTCCTTGCCGCCGCCCATTCCCGCATTGTCGTAGTTGCCGTTCCAATACGTAACAAGGTTGCCGCCATTATCCGCGATCTTCGTCAAGTTATCTTCCGTGATTCCCCACGGATACGCAACGCCAACCCCGTAGAGGGACGAGCCGTCGTCGTACTCGAAGAAACGTTTGTTGTTATCGGACACGCGAATCCAACCTTTGTTGTCGCCCTGCTCCGCAAAGAACAACGCTTCTTCGCTAACGGTTGTTCCGGTCTTATCCGTAACGGTTGCCTTGTAACGCCATTTCCCGCTTTCATTCGGCGCGAACCGCAGCCTCCAGGCCACTCCGTTATAGAAACCGTTAACGCGCCACTGCTTGCCGCTTGGCGCAAGGAATACCGCTCGCACGTCAATTTGCTCCGGATCGTACGGATTCTCATAAACGGCTTTGAAGTCCAGTGCCAGTTCAAGCTTGTCATAGGTCGGAATCGTGATAGATTGCGCCGTTGCTTGATCTGGCTCCGCTTCGTCGTGCCCCGCCTTTGCGTGAACGGAAAGGAGCTCGGGCCCTGCGTCGCCGTCCGGATCGGGCAGATCAATGAGCGGCGACTGAACGGGATTGCTTCTTTCCGCGAACTGCCATGCCACGATAACCGCTAGTATCATAATAAGGATCGAAGCTCCAATAATGAGCGCACGTTTTGATTTAAACATATCGGCCCCCTTCATGCGCAAATACAATATCTGTCTAATGGAATAAAAAAGCTGGAGAACCTTATTGCCCGTCTCCAGCCTTTTGTTCAAATCTGTCTATACGACTTCGACCTGGCTTTCGGCCAAGTAATCAATCATCGAGCTAACGGCAATTGCGCCTGGCGCAGCCGGCTTGCTTAAGGCTTCGCCAACCTCGCGATTCACGAATTGAACGACCTTCGGAACGCCCGGCATAAGATCGAAGAAGTTGTCGGTGAAGCGGCCGGCTTGCTCGGCCTTCAGCCATACTTGCTTCGCCAGATTATCCGTCGTAAGCTCGTATGCCGCTCCCGCGCTTCCCGCCACTTCCTTCACCGTAATCGACGGCGACTCGAGCTGCAGCTCCTTCGCGCTTGCGAAGTAAAATTGCTTACTAATTGCAGACTCTCCGCCAACGCCCGGAACAAACTCCACGTGCAGCACGACCGAGCTCGCCTTGCGTCCGCCAAGCCATTCGCTTTCGTTCAAGGAATAGACGACCGCAGCGCTGTTGCCCTGCAGGGCAATCGAAGCAGAGTCTTCCCTTAGACGAACCCCGCTGAAGTCGTACAACGCAACGTTCAACGTACCGCTTAACGCATCCAGCCTATCGGTTACGAGATGGACATCGAGTCTTCCGTCTTCCGGGCGGTCGAACGAAAGAATCGTATCTTCGAAGCTATGTTTGGCGTAATATTGCATCGCCTTCCACTTGCCGTAGTAATCGATGCCCGCCCATGAGGCAACCGGCCAGCAATCGTTCATTTGCCAATAGAGCGTGCCCATGCAATAAGGCATCTTGCGGCGATGAGCTTCGATGGCCATCTTCATCGCTTCCGCTTGGAGCACTTGGCTCATGTACAGGAAGGAAGGAAAATCCTTTGGCTCGTTCATATAGATGTCCATATATTGCTTAATGAGGCGGTTGCCGTCGCCGTTCTTCTGATGGGCGCGCATAACCTTCGAATCGAGCGCCAAGTCCTGCTCGGTAGCGAACGTCATTACCGTATCGTACTCAGGGAACGACTGGAAGCCGTATTCGCTCATGAAGCGTCCGATCTTCAAGTTATAGTTCTCGAACGGCTCAACCGCATGCCATACGCCCCAATAATGGACGTCGCCCTCCGTCGTCAGCGGATGCGCATGCTGGTTAATGTCGCGGGATACGGAGACGATCGGCGAGGACGGCCAATAATCGATGCCGGGAGCATAGCTCTCTACGGCCTCTGGCAGGATGCGATGGAAGATCGCTTCGTAATCCGCCCATATCTTCTCGCGCTGCTCGGCGGTGTAGTCCTTCTTCCAGCCCCAGCCGCCGGTCTCGTCGTATTGCGCCCATGCGGAGTCGATCTCGTTGTTGCCGCACCACAATACGATCGACGGATGATTGCGAAGCCGCTTCACGTTTTGCTCCGCTTCCGCTTTCACGTTGGCAAGAAAAGCTTCGTCGCCCGGGTACATGCTGCAGGCGAACATGAAGTCCTGCCAGACAAGGATGCCGTACTCATCGCATAGCTCGTAGAAAATCGACTGCTCGTAGATGCCGCCGCCCCATATGCGCAGCATATTCATGTTCGACTCTGCGGCCGAAGCAATCTCATGCCTGTATCGGTCCTCCGTGATATCCGTAATGAAGCTGTCATTCGGAATATGGTTCGCGCCCTTCGCGAAGACAGGCACGCCGTTCAACTCGAAGTAGAAGCTTGCGCCAACGGCATCCTTCTCTCTGACGAGCTTGATCGAACGCAGGCCCGTACGGACCGTCTTGCCTGCAACAGCCCGCTCGCCCGCGAACAGCTCCGCCTTGAAGCTGTACAAATAGGCTTCGCCAAGCCCTCTGCTCCACCATAACTTCGGATTCGGGATGACGACCGGAACGCTTACGTTGTTTTTGCCGACCTTGACGGCTACTTGGCTATCCCACGTCAAGCCGTCTGCATTCAGACTCAGCGTACCGTTCCAATCCCGCTCGGACTCGATCTCGACATGCAGCGTCAGCCGCGCTTCGGCAGCCGTCACCTCGTTCTGTTCGACGAACAGATCCGTAATGACGCTCTCGGACCAAGCCTCAAGTCTTGCCTCCCGCCAAATGCCGCTCGTCACGAAGCGCGGGCCCCAATCCCAACCGTAATGGTAAGGCGCTTTGCGTGCAAAAATGCTAATTTTATTGTCGCCCAGTCCGCCAAGCTCCGATTGATCGTTCGATGCCGGGAGATTGTATCCGAGTGTGTCGATCTTCGGCAGATCTTCTCGCACCGGCGAACGGAACACGATATGGAGGCTATTGCCTTGCTCTTTCACATAGGCCTTGACATCCGCACGCCACGTCCGGAACATATTGTCCGCCGACAGCACATGAACTCCGTTTACAGAAACGTCCGCATAAGTATCGAGTCCGTCGAATACGAGCTCTATCGATGATGCGGCAAGCAGTGTGCGCGGCACGTCGAAAGTAGATTCATACTCCCAATCTATTTTATCGATCCATTGTAAATCATGCTCATTCGTCGCGTAGAACGGGTCCTTGATCACGCCGTTCTTCAGCAAATCCGTATGGACGCAGCCCGGCACGACGGCCGGAAGCCAATCTTTATCCTCCACGGCCTTAAACTTCCAATTGTTTGCTAGCATTAATGTTTCTCTCATCTTATCCTCCTGTTGTGCGTTTCAACTGTGACATCTGTCTTCCTACCACACATTCGATTATTTATCTCTCTGTTATCCTAACTTACCTAACATGTTAGCGCAACGGATAGCTCCTCAAATCTGGCACCTCATCCCTCGTCACCGAGAACGGATGGTTGTAGAACTTGAGCAGCTGCGCAAGCTCCGTAAATTCGCCTGAATATTGCTTGCGCCCGTCCTTCTCCGTATAGACGAAGTTGCCGTACCACGTGCAATTCCAAGCCCATGGCGCTTGATCGCGCACCATCAGATCCGGGTCCGGAATCGGGCCATTCTCCGACAAAGCGATGATCTTATTCATCTTCGTATACGACTGAGCCGTTCGGAATCGTTCGGACTGCGACTCATAATTCTGCGCCGGCGGATATATATCTTCTCCGATAATATCGACGAATTCATCGCCCGGATACCAATCGGCGTGCTGCCCGTTCCATACCCATATTAAATGGTTCAGCTTATGCAGATTCGTCATTCTGTCATACATCAGCTTCCATAGCTTGACGCAAGGCTCGGCACCCTTCGCCCCCCACCAGAACCAACCGCCCGACGCTTCATGCAGCGGACGCCATAATACCGGTACGCCTTCCTCTTGCAAGCGCAGCAGCTGGATCGAGATTGCGTCAATGTCCCTAATGAGCAGCAAATAGTCTTCAGACGATTCGTCTGCCATTGCCTTCCCTATGTCGAAAGTCGTTGCGTTCGTATAGAAGCCTTTGTCCCAATTGCGATCCGGCAGCTCATCGACCAAGTCCTTAGGCGCGTTCCAATGCCAGCAAAACGTGACAATGCCCCCGTTATTCCACCAATCGATCGCAATGTCGGTATCGCTGCACGTAGAGCCGCGTTCCGTTCGCGACGGCGAGTAGTTCATGAAGTCGAAGCCGTACACAGCCGGATACTTGCCCGTCGTTTCGTAGATGATGTCTACCTCCGGGGAGGTAACGACGCCAATCTGTTGGCCGGTCAACATCCGCTTCCCATAGATGTCGCATAAGTAGGACATCAGCCGTTTCGCGTTGTCTTCCGCATTCGGATTAATAAGGTTAGGCTCTACACGACAAAGAGCCTGATCGTTCGTATTTATCATTAGCGGCTTCTCCCATTCATCGCTTATCGTTCATTTGTTCATGCCTATATCGGGTTTCGCTTCCTTAACCGATAATACCGGAACGCTCAACGCTCTCAACGAAGTAACGCTGTACGATCAAGTACAAAATAATGAGCGGAATAATAGCGAGCAAAATGCCCGTGTCGATAATAAGCGCCACGTGGTTCGGATCGGCCTTCACGTTCGTTCCCGTTCCGACGCCGGTCAACACTGGAATGAGCGCGTTCGCTTGCGCAGGCAGCGATGCGATGTTAATCGGCATGAGCGCTGTCTCGCTCATGAACAGCGATGTATAAATCGTATCGTTATATTGCCATACGAAGCAGAACAGAATCACGGTAATCATCGGCGGAATCGCGTTAGGCAGCATAATGCGCAAAAACGTCTTAATGCCGCCCGCGCCGTCGATTAGCGCAGCTTCTTCGATTTCCTTCGGCATCCCTTTGAAAAACTGGCGGAAAATGTAGATAAACAATCCCGCCTTCAGTCCCATCGCCGTGGCCGACGTAATAATCGACGGCCAATACGTATTCAGCAGGTTAACGCCTTCCTTGCCGGTGAACAACGACACCAGCCCGAGCACATCGAAGCTTCTGAAGTGCAAGTACATCGGGACGAGCAGCGTGCCCGTTGGCACGAGTATCGTCAATATAACGAGCGCGAACAGAACGTTGCTGCCCGGGAAGTTGAACCGGGCGAATCCGTAGCCGGCCAGCGCGCATGATGCGGCTGTTAGCAGCGTCGTGACGACGACGAACAGCATCGTATTGCCAAGCAGCGGGAAGTAGTCCAAAATTTCCATCGCCAGCTTCAAGTTGTCAAGCGTGAAGTGGACGGGAACCATATAAATCGTCGGATTGTAAATATCGATCTTATCCTTGAATGCCGTCGAGAACTTCATAAGCAGCGGATATATAATAATAAACGAGATGCCGATGACAAGCATGTAACGGAAGACGGAGTACAGAATATCGACCGATTTGTTTCTCGCCTTTTGCAGCCTGTATTTGTTCGCCTCGCCCGGGACCGCTTGAGGAGTCCTAGCTTCCATCTGATTTCCTCCTTCGCTATCGCTTGAACTTAGTTGTAATGGATTCTCTTCGCCAGGATCCAACCGATCACGACGAGAATAATACCGACGATAACGGTATAAATCCATGACATAGCCGAGCTAAGCCCGAAATTTTGCGTTTCGAATGCGGTCGTGAAGATAACGTCGGTAACCGGGCTTCCCGCGAACGAATCGATAATCGTATAAATGATGTTCGTCAGTATGAGCGGGCTAACCATCGGGAACGTGATTTTCCAGAACGATTCATATGACGTTGCGCCTTCCATCTTGGCTACTTCGTACATCGAACCGGGCACGGATTGCAGCGCCGCCAGGAAAATGAGGATTTGGACCCCGGAGCTCGTAATAATCTCGTATATTCGCATAATCGCCCCGACGATATAATCGACGAACGAGATCGGAAGACCGATATCGCTCAAAATCATGACCATCGACATAATATTGTACTCCGACGTCGATCCGCCCATTTCGTTCACGACGCTCGCGTCGCCAACGAGGTTGATAAGGCCCGCCGATTCCGCCGATGCAATGGCGTTGGATGCCAGAATGACCGGCAGGAAGAAGATCGCTCTCGCGAGCGTTCTTCCGCGGAACTTCTGGTTGAGCAGCGTTGCCGAGAACAAGCTGAAGAACAGGATCATCGGCACGTTAAGCAGCATCTCCGATACCGACTGGGTCAATATCCGGTTGAACGTCGCATCCACGAACATCGCGTTATTGAAGTTGTCCCAGCCGACGCCTTCCAGCTCGAAACCGTTAAGGCCGACAGTCAGCTTGCTGAAGCTGAATTGCACCGATTGGAAGAGCGGCGCCGCGAACAGCAGAACGAAGCCGATCAGCCAAGGCAATATGAAGGCGATTCCGAGCAATGAGCGTTTGCGGGCTAAAGTAAGCTTCGTTCCATTCATGGCTGTTCACCGCCTATCGAATAATGTTGAGGGGCTACCGTTACGCCGCCAACGGTCGCCGCTTGATCCGTATAATTGACAATGATCGAGCTGCCGTTGCTGTACTTCACTTCGACGACGCCTTCTTGATGGCGGATATGCTCCATCATCGTCTCGCTTCTAAGCGGTGCCAGTACCGCGTTCGCTTCCTTATACATTGCAACCGCCTGGTCGTACCAATCCTTGTAGGAAGTCGAGAAGCTTGTGTCGAAATGCGTGAACTTCAGCTTCGACGACGGTTCGTACGTCCAGGAGAAGTATGGCGCTGCGCCAAGCTCGATTGCCTTCAGCAATTGCAGCTTCGTATCCTGCTCGTCGCTAAGGTTTATCGCTTTGCCTGCATAATCTACGGAACCGTGCACGACCATCTCGTAAAACGGCACTTCTTCGTCCGTAATTAGGAAGCCGCTGGAATCGGTCGGCACATCGATCAAATGATCGGCGTACGGGAATGCGTAAGAGTTGCCGCCTGCAACCATCGTCTCGCGGATGCGCTCGTCGAGCTTGCCGAGCTGCTCCTTGACGATTTCCTTCGCCGTTTCGCGCTGCACCACCCGGCTTACGCGATAATCGGAAACCAGCATGCCGCCAAGATCGCGCAACGACAGGCCGTTCATGCCAAGCTTGTCGTATTGATTCATGAACTTGTCAACGTAGTACGGCAGCTTCGCCGGCGATAGCAGATAATAAGTGCCAAGAAACATATCCATCCGGTTCAAAGCCCGGTTGTAGGGATACAGCTCCGCCTCTTCGCGGGTAACGAACCTGGCTGCATCGGACGATGGAGCGAAGCCGCCGTCGTCATGATACATTTGCTGGAAAGCGACGTCCGGGAAGAGCATGCCGCCCGCATCCTCGAGCTGCTTCGCGAGCGCTGCAAGGTCTTGTTTGCTGCCAAGCACGTCATCCGTCTTCAGCTTGACCGGCGTCTTATGGTTGACGCCTTTGCCGAACCAGCCGGAGTAGCGCATCATAAGCCGGTCAACGCCGTCCTGCTTCAGCTGCATTGCTATTTGCGACGCTTCCTTGAAGCTTGTCATCGATACGACAGAGTCGTAAGGTACGCCTAGCATCGACTTTCTTTTGTCAACGGAACCCGTAATCGTAAGGTAAAACGGCAATGCCTTCTCGCCGCTAAGCGGCTGAAGCGATTGTTCCTTGACGAGCTTCTCTCTGTAATGCTCCGCCATGCCGGAATAGCTTGCCTGCTCGCTTGGCAGAAAGCTGTACCGAACCTGAATATCGCCGGTATAGATTTGCTCGTTGAGCAGCTCAATTTCTTGAATCGTAGCCCCCGTATACAGCTCAAGCTCATCTTCGCCGCGAAGGGCGAACGACGTATAGGCGTAGTTGTAGCCGTTTTTGCGTCCGCTCACATCGGCCGCAATGCTTGCAATGGCGTCGCCCTTCTCGATAACCGCGAACCAAGCCGCGTCGCCCGCTTTCATGCCGAATACCGGCATTCTCGCGCTCTCGGTCACTTGACCGCGCCGCCAGCTGTTGTCGTTCGGGTCGAAGCCGTATACCTTCTGCACGTATTGCTCTTCCTTCACCTTGCCGTTGTTCAGGTTAATCAGGCTGCCCGAGCCGTCGGGGACGAAAATATAGCCTTCCGTATTCGAATCGGCCGCGCCGAAGAAGTTAAGCAGCTCGATGCTGCCGATCTTGAAGGCGCCGCTTTCCTTGATGTGGCTGACTGGGACGGATACGAGGAGCTCTCCGCCGTCGAGTCGATATTCGATCGGAATCGTGAAGGTCGGCTTGTCGCTTCCACCGCTGCCCGTTACGCCGTTCTCCGCGTTGTCGAAAGCAAGATCCTCCTCGGTATAGCCGGCCGCTTGGAATGCGGCAATCATCTTGTTAAGCACGAGCTGCTTCGATACTTGCTCGTCAAGACGCTCCAATATATCCGGGCTGCCTTCCTTCGGATAATACCTGGTCGAGACATATCTAGCTTGCGAAGCATCCAGCTTCGACACCAGCTTTTCTTCCATTCTTGCTTTGCTTATATATTTCGGCAGCGCGTCTATCCCTAGCGACATATCGCCAAGCGTATACGTAATACGCACGCCGCTTGCAATGCTCTCTACCGTGAACTGCTTCGAGCTGATGCTCTTCCCGAAGTTGGTGAACGTATTCAGCGTTCCTACGGAATCGCGGAACAGGACCGATACTTGCGAGGACATCACTTCTTTCTCGTATGGAGAAGCGATCGTATCCTCATTCCGTTTCTCGGGATTGGTGTACCACACCCGGTTCTGACGCTTATCCTTGACTGCGACCTCCGTCGTCTCGGGATTGAAGTAGAGCGACAGCTCCGCGTTATCCGCCACAAGCTTCATTCCCGGCACGCCTTGCGACGAATCCGGCAGCGCCTTCAGCTCGCTTCCGGCTTCCAGCTCGGCAGTAGTTTCCAAGTAAGAGGTTGTGTCGACTGCCTTCACGCCGCGATCGATCACAAGCAAGAGCACGACGGCAATGATGATTATAGCTGCAGCACAGGCCGACGCCGCAACGAGAATCTTTCTGTTTTTCACTTGATGCGGCCTCCTTTACGTACGGAAAGTAAGTTCTCGGTAAATGTTGACGATAAATTCAATGATTTGCTGCATCATGCTCATGACGAGCGTGCCAAGGAACACGATTATACCCATGACGATAACGGTCAGCACCATCGTGACGATCGTCTTGAACGCCGAATATTGGTGGACGGTCATCGTGCCTACGAACAGCAAGCCGATGAACCATATCGTCGAGATCGAATTGAACAAGTAGTAAAATGCCGTCTCTTCCTGCACCATGAAGCGGCTCGCGATCGTCAACGGCACGTAGATCAGCACGAGCGGCAGAAGCGCGTAGCCGGTTGCCATGACGATTTCCTTGAATTTGCCTTCTCCGTCCATAAGCGTCGTGATAGCCCAGTTCGAGACGCACCACAGGAAAAACGGAAATACGATCGTGACGAGCTGCGTCAAGCTGTTCAAATACCTCGGATCATTGTAGTTGACGAGAAAACCCGCGAACTGGTTTTGCAAAATGACCGACACGACGACGAGAGCCAGGATGAACAAAGCGACGCGCACTTTGCCTTTGCCGTCGTATTTCATATCCCAGAAGCCGTCGAACGGATGCACGATCAGATGCAGCGGAAACTTGATAAAATCTTGCTTCATAGCGCTTTGCCCTCCCCTGAGTTCGGCCCGCCGCCTGCTGCCGGCTTATTAAGCTTAAGCTTGCGCTTGCGGCTAACCATGCGATAGAGCTTGAATGCGAACCATGCTGCTGCAAGCGCGACAAGCACCGACAAGAAATTGCCGAAGTGCTCCTTCATGAATTCCCTCCGATAGCGCTTGTAGGCGACCGAATAGCCATCGCGGTCCATGCCGAGCTTGAAATACTCAAGCGCTTCCTTATTCCGCTTCTCCATCAGCAACGATTTGCCGATGCCGATGTAGGCAATATCGTAGTTGGAATTCAGCCGAAGCACTTCTTCCCATACCGGTACGGCTTGCTTGTCTTCGCCGTTGTGGTGCAGCGTAACCGCTTCGTTAACCTTTAGACCGAACTTCGTCGGCTTGAAGAGGACGATGTTGCTCTTGCCCCTGTCGAGCACGAGCCTGCTGTCGCCGGCGCTCTCGATGGCGACCGGCGTCTTGAACGTTCCGGCTTGATTGCTCTTGCCGCCGTAAACGTAGAGCAAATCGCCCTCGTCGTTATACGTGAAGATTCTGCCTTGATTGGAATCGAGTACGCTGTACATGCCATTCTCTTGCACCTTCACATCGACCAGCTTCGAAGGGCCCACAGAAAGACGGTACAAAATATCGCCCTTCACATGGAAGTAGCCGTAACGCTTCAGCACATCCTCGCCGGAAGGGTTAAGCCGCTTGACCGGCTCCTGCGAGCCGGGATCGATATTCGTCGCGTAGACGAACCCTTTGGCGTCGATGTCGATATTGGAAAACTCGGTCGGGATGAATAAGATCATCTGCGCCTTCTGCGCTTTCGTCGAGAACAGCCTCCAGAAAAACTCCGTATAATCGCGCTGCACTTTATTCGTTCCGACGAAGCCGATGAACTCCCCGTCCGGATCGAATTGCATAATGCCCTCGAACATCCCTTGAGCGATGACGAATACGCGCTTCGCCTTGTCGACCGTTACCTTAAGCGGCGCGAACTTGAAGTCGCTCGCCAATATGTCGGACTTCGGCTGCTCGATGAATCGAATCAGGCTGCCGTCCTTATCCAGGATGACGACCCGTCCGTTATCCGTATCGGCGATGTACATCATGCCGTCTCCGTCCACGTACATGCCGGTCGGGTTCTTAAAGCCGTCCTCCTTACCGTCATTGCTGAAGCCGGAAATGACATCCTGCACCTGCCATTTCTCGTCGATGCGCACGATACGGTTGTTGCCGCTATCGACCACATAGACGAGACCTTTGTCGTCCACGACCATATCGGCCGGTTCGACGAAGTCGCCAACGCCGAGGTCCTTGCCGGATATGACGCGACCCGGCACATAGGCCGCGGGCGCGGGAACGGCTTCCTCCCAGTAGTTGTAATTGTAGCTCTCATAAGGCGTAGACGAAGCGTACGCCGGCGCGGGCGCTGCGTTAATGAACAGTAGGGAAGCCGCCGCGACTACGAGAAACCATTTTTTCGCTGTCAAGTGCCGTCCCTCCTTAATCCTTCATTCCTGAAGTGGCCATAGTCTCGATAATGCGGCTCTGCGAGAATACGAACAGCGTAATCGGCACGCTCATGAGAATGAGCGCCACGGCAGCCGCCGCTCCGGCCCGGGCGATACCGCCCTGTACGATCTGATTCGCCGCGAAGTGCAGCGACTTGAGCTGCTCGCTGTAGATGAAGCCATTGCCGTCGCTGCCCCAAAGAATCTGGAACAGCAAGATGATGAGCGTTAGCCACGCGGGCTTCACGTTCGGCATGACGATGGTCCAGAAGATGCGATACTCGCTCGCTCCGTCGATCTTGGCCGCCTCGAGCAGCACATCGGGAATTTGCTCCATAAATTGCTTCATTAGATATAAGCCCAGCGAATAAGCGAATGCCGGAATAATGACCGCCCAATACGTGTCGATTAGTCCGATCCATGACATGATCATGTACGTCGGAATGGCCGTTACGGCCGGCGTGAACATTAACGATAGGACAACGATCGTGAACATAAAGCCTTTGCCCGGAAATTTATGCTTGGCAAGCGGGTAAGCGGCGGCTGACGCCAGCAGCACATGCCCGATAATGCCCATGCCCGTAATAAACACGGTATTGAAAATATATCTGGAGAACGGCACCCACGAATTGCCGAGCAAATTGATCAAGTCGACAAAGTTGTTCATCGTCGGGTTGCGAACGAACAACGTCGGCGGGAACATAAAGATTTCATCCAGCGGCTTGAATGCGTTGTTGATGGCATAGACAAGCGGCAGGATCATGAATGCGCCGAATAAGGTCAACAGTGCAAATAGCGAGAAGCTGCCCCAGAACGAGCGGTTGACCCGCTTCTTGCGAAGTCGAAACGAGAACGTCATCAGCTCATTCACCCACCTTACGAAGAAGTTTTTGTACAAGGATGTTCGTTCCGACCATAATCATGAACAGCACCGTCGCAATGGAAGAAGCGAAGCCCATCTCGAACCTTGTGGTGCCGTAGTCGATCAGATGCGTAACGATCGTCTCCGCCGCGTAATTGACGCTCGGGAAACCCGCAAGCGCAATCGATACGTCGGCGACGGCGAACGCCGAGGTCAGTTGAATAACCGCGCCGAACATGAGCTGCGGACGCATGGAAGGCAGCGTAATATACCACAACTCCTGCCAGCGGTTCTTGATGCCGTCGACCGCTCCAGCCTCGTACAGCGTGCTGTCAACCGTCTGCAAGCCCGCGATGAAAGCGAGGAAGCCTGTACCGAGACTCAGCCACAGCTGCACAAGAATGATGATCGGCAGCACGTATGCTTCCGTCTTCAGCCATTGCAGCGGCTCGAGAATAATGCCGAGCTTAATGAGCAAGCCGTTCGCGATACCGTAACGATCGCCAGAGAAGATCATCAGCCAGATGAAGAACACGTTGCCGGAGATCGACGGCGCGTAGAACACAAGCGTCATGATTGCTCTCAGCTTCGGCGACAGCTCATTGATAATCCAGGCGAATACGAAGCAGGCAATGTAGCTTATCGGGCCCGTGATGACGGCGAACAGAATCGTGTTCTTCACCGCGATCAGGAAGACGTCGTCTTCAAGAAACAGCCGCGTATAGTTCTGCCAGCCGATAAACCTCGGAAATTCCAACATATTAAAGTACGTAAAGCTCAGAACAATCGAAATCAAGACCGGCAATACCGTAAATACCGTGAACAGCAGCATGTACGGCGCCAGCAAAATATACGAATGCTTATTGGCTTTCGCTTCCCGCAATTTCAGGCTCAACCAATTTTGCACGCTTAACCCTCCCCCTTATTGCGGTAGTCCGAACTCTTTCCGTTTCGTGCGAATTTCGTCATGCATGTATTGGACATAGTCCATAATCGACTCTCGCGCTTCTACGGCGCCGACGACCGACTTATAGAAAGCATTGAACAGATGGCGGCCTGTGAAGTAGCCGCCCGGCACTTCCGGCACGCCCTTCACGGATTCGAACTGCTCTTTCAAGTTCTCGTAATCGGCAACCGGCCATGGCAGACTGTCGAGCGCTTTAATATTAGCGGTCGGATAACGGGCCGCCGCGCCCATGAGCCCTTCCATCTCGCGGCCGAACGTCGTCTGCGTCGTTTCGCTCGTCCACCATTTCATGAACTCCCACGCCGCATCCTTATCTTCGGCCGCGTTCATCATGACGACGCCGCTGCCGCCGCTTGGTACGGTACGGTCGATCGCTCCGTCCTTCTGAACCGTACCCGGTACGGGCGCGAAGCCCCACATGCCGCGGATTTCCGGCGCAAAAACGGAGAGCTGGTTATACGTCGTATAGTCCGCGATGCCGATCGGCATCTGTCCGGTACGGAAGCGATTGGCGAAGTCGTATTCGCGCTCCAGCTTATAGTCGGTATAGAACTCCGTCCATTGCTTGAACGTCTCGATGCCGATCCGTGAATCCAAGTCGGACTCCTTGCCGTCGTTGCGATAGAACTGTCCGCCATTCTGGTAAAGCAGTGTTGCATACATGGAGTTTGGCGGTATGTTTTGGCCTTGGACGGCTGCTTGGGCAACGACCGGCAAGCCGAATTGCATATGGTTTTTGCTTAGTACGGCTAGAAGATTGGATACGTCGTCCCATGTCTTCGGAACGTCGAGCTCCAACTCTTCCAGCACGTCCTTGCGGTAGAAGAGCATATTGAACGTCTGCGTCTCCGGCAGCGCATAGACGCCGCTTTGATAGCTGTACGGAACGAGCGCGCTTGATCGGAAACGATCCTTCACTTCATTAAAGTCGGCGAATTGAGTCAAGTCGACGGACGCGTTCCTCATCGCGTAGTTGACGGGAATATCGTTCTCGATCTGCATCGCCACGTCGGGGCCTTGACCGGCCAGTGTCGCCGGAAGGAGCGTGCCCATATTGACCAGCTTCAGATTGACATTTATGCCGGTAGCCGATGTGAACGTCTCGTCGATCATCGCTTTGATCGTGTTCGCTTGGTCGCGGCCGCTTCCGATCCATACCGTTACGGAACGTTGATCCGCCTTATCCGTTATGTTGCCGATCTGGTTGTAATCGGTGAAGAAGGAATGCATGAAGGTCGAAGCTTCATGCTTCAACTTCGATAAGAAGCTCATGCCCTTCTTCGGAAACTTCTTGTCTGGCGAGGCGATATAGATGCTATCGAATTCCAGCGGCTGTTGTCTGGCCTGCTGCACCCAAGTACCGAGACCGCCCGTATTCGTCTTGTAAGCGCCGAGTCGCTTCGATACGCTCTCGGGCTTGTCGATCATCTCGTCGAGCTGCAGCGCCATCGTCTTAAGCAGCGCTTCCTGATCGCTCGATTGGCCGGAGAGCGCAACCAGCTGCTTCGAAATACGCTTCAGTCGTTCGCTCTCTGCCCCGAATACCTCAAGCAGATTGTCGATTTTCTTATCAAGCTGGTAGTCTCGGAATTCATCCGGCTTCGTACCCGTAATCATCAATATTTTGCGATACATGTCGTTGAGGTTATAAAGGCTCTCTTCCACCTCGCGGATGAGCGGAGCGAATTCGCCTAGGCTAACCTCCATCCGAATCGTATGCTTGCCTTTCTCAAGGCTATAGAGATACGGCTCGTCGCCGCCCATAACATCCATGCGATAACCGCCCTTATAACGGAAAGCGACCTTCTCCATCTCCTTGAACGGCACTTCGCCGTCAATCGTCAATCTGCGGGTTGAATAGATGCCTCTGACGTAGTTTTGCTGCGACTTGAACGCAATCTTATAAAGTCCGGTCTCCGGAACGTCGACTTCCCATTCAATCCATTGGCCCGGAAGACGCCAGTTGTAGCCGCCGATCGTGTTGATTTTTATTTTTGAAGCACTGTATGGATAGACCGCAGCACTTGAACGTTCGCTCAAAGGATACAAGGTAGGCGAGGATTTGGCGGTCGACGCTTCCCCTTCAATTGTAATCAGCTTTCCCGTAGTCGGCTTTACGCCGTCAGCGTCATACTGCTTAACCCTATCTTCATAAGACATTGGCGTTGTCTGCTGGAAAATTTTCAATTGCTTTATTACCATAGGCTCCCGGGTCGATTCCAGGGCAATCGTATGCGTTCCTTGCGATAAGTAAAATAGGAACGGCTCGTTCTCATAGCCGTCGGAGTCTCGGAACAGCTTCTCGCTCCATCTTGGTTTCTCGATCTGCTTCGGACGCAGCTCGTTACCTTGATTATCTCTCACGAGCTCTTCCTTCTGATTGCTCCAAATACGGTCGAACTGCAGGAAAGCCGCTTCTCGGAACGGTCGCTCTCCGTCGATCGTAAGCGAACGTTCGATCGCCGAGCTCTTCCCTTCTACCGGATAATAAAGCAATGACAGGTTGTACAGCCCCTCTTCGGCAATCTGAACGCTCCACTCCACCGTGCCGGATTCCCCGGTCATCAGCGAAGTTCCATCCATTCCCTCGAACTGCTCCAGCTTCTCGAAGCCGTCTCCTTCGGTGCGGCTGAAATCCGCCCCTTCCAGCACGATCTCTTGCTTCGGCCTGGCTTCCCCTTCGAATTCGGACAAATATTGCACGTACCTTCGTTCGTTATAAGCCGATTGCTTGGCGACGCTGCCTTGGGCCTGTTCATCTGATGATGCGGCGTCTGGGCTTGCATTCGTTCGCAAGGTTGTTCCGATCGGCAGCATAATGATTAACGCCATAACAGCGAGCACTATCTTTCCAGCTAAATGAGTAAGCCGCATATTGCTTATCACCAGAGGTCCTCCTTAGGCTATATTCATGACAGTGGGGGAGGTCGCACCCGACATCCCCCAACCGTTACGCCTTATGTGATGCTTCGATTATTGGCCGAGCTTTCCGATGGAAGCTTCAGCAAGAGGTTTAACCTTCTCCGCCGTTGCCGTTACCGATTGGTTATTAACGATAATGTCCTCTACGAACAAGCCCGTAGGGAATTCAGGGAATGAATCGTCAAGCAGCACTTTGCCTGTACCGCTAATATGATCGCGCGTAATCAAGATGTCATCCTCATGCGTATAGATGCCTTCCAGCCATTCTTGGCTTGGGAATTCCTCTGTTTGCGGGATGTCGTACGTTTCTTCCCAAACTTGGTATACCAATTGTGCGTCTGCTACGCCTTTCGGTATAAATTTCGCGTTAAGCGCATTGTCGGCAAATGTAATAGAAGGATCGCCCTGCGGTCCTGTCGGCATCGGAACGACGCCAAGATCAAACGTCAGGCCGCCAAGGTTCCAAGCTGCCGTAATGAACATCGCAACGTCGCCGTCTTTGAACGTGTTGTATTCATCCCAAGCCGTTTTGTTGCTGCCTTTGATACGAACGACTTTATCTACGTTATACATGCGGTTAACGAACTCTGCCGCTTCGATCGTTTTCGGATCGGTGAAGCCTTGCGTCTTCGCCGTTTCGTCAACGACGAACCCGCCGTTCGCATAAGTGAAGTTGCGGAACACGTCCAGCGCCCAACCGGAAAATCCGTAAGTGTCGATCTTGCCGTCGTTGTCGTTGTCTTTCGTTGCAAGCTTCGCGACTTCCAGGAATTTATCCCAGTTCCATTGGCCGCTTTCGTACAGCTCTTTCGGATCGGGAAGGCCAAGCTTCTGGAACAAGTCGCGGTTGTAATGCAAGCCTATGCCGTAAGTACCCGGGCTTTCGAAGCCGTAATCTTCTCCGGCGACCGGAGGTGTTTTCGCCAACAGGTTTGCTTCGCCGTTAATGTTGTTAGCTGCTGTTGTGAACTCGCTGACTTTAAGCAGTTGGCCTTTCAGAATGGCTGGCAGTGCGGATTTGTACTCCATTTGGAGGATGTCGGCGAATGGCTCGCCGCCGAGCACAGATGCTGTAAATTTAGGCATATATTCTTCAAAAGGAACGTTTACAAATTCGAATTTCATATTGTATTTTTTCTCAACTTCTGCGATTTTTTCGAGGCGCGCTTTCTCGGAAGCTGTGTTACCAGCTGGCTTCAAGTCCCACCAAGAGGCTACCTTAATAACGCGTCCGCCCATATCGACCGGCTCAGCGGCAGGTGCATCTGTTGCTTCTGCTACTGGTGCGTTCGTCGCATCGCTTGCCGGAGGGGTTGTCGCCTCGTTATTGCCGCCGTTATTTCCGCCGCCGCAAGCCGTTAATAGAAGCATTAGACCCAATACTAAAATTGTAAACCCTTTCATCTTTCTCATCGCAGAACCTCCCAATTTTATTGTTCATCAGTTGGTACTCATCAGCGTTCACACACGCGAAATGCTTTAGAAATAAAGCGCTTGCAAAGCTGACCTAAAAAAATAAAAAAACGGATTCGAACTTGTTTGTTAGGACATCAACCTTTCTTATGTTATTAAAAATGTTTTATATCACATAACAAACTCTAACATCGTTTTCCAAAACGGTCAATTGTTTTTTATGTTATTTTAATAGTTCTATATAAAAAAGTACGCAGTATACTTATTCTTGTAGCCTTTACCCCCTTGTGTATTAAGCCGTTTGATGCTATCTTTAATAACATAACAAAAATAACAAAACAAACAATAACAAGTTTTGGTGCGCTCGAAACAAAAAATAGGTTTTGTTTTCCGTCCGAATGAGCTAAACGTTATGGCATTACCTCACTTTTCTCTAAAAAGAAGGTTTTACTCGCTCGTCCAATCAGTTAGAATGATTAAAGTTGTATACCGAAACCAACCAACTATACTAACCAAAGTAGGATGATGTCGTGAAAGGTAAAGTGACCATTCAAGCTATCGCTGACTATACCGGGTTATCCAAATTCGCCGTTTCCCGCGGACTATCCGGCAAATCCGGCGTCAGCCCCCAGACACGCGAAAGCATATTGAAAGCAGCTGCGCAGCTAGGTTATTTCAAGGAATCTCCGAATGCGCCGGTATCGAATGAACTAGCCGATTTGAATACGCGCGACTGGTCGGGTACCGTCCTCGTGCTGTTCCCGAATATTCGCTATCAGAATACGGAATCTCTTTATTGGGGGCCGATCATTAACGGAATTTCCACTCGTCTCGATCAGAAAGGGATCAACATCCTTACGTTGACCGAGCCGAAGGACGATTCCGTGTTCTCCCTGCTTAATCCGGAAGCCATCATGGGCATCATTACGGTCGGCTCTATTTCGACGCCGATCCTGCTTGAGATCAAGAGGCTTGGCATTCCTGTCATGATGGTCGACCATTACGACCCCGCGTTCAAGAGCGACTCGATCTTCGCGGACAATATGTCCAGCATGCGGGAGATCACGACGGCGGCGATACGCAAAGGCTATCGGGATTTCCAATTCGTCGGCAACATTAAGGATGCTCCGAGCTTCTATGAACGATATCTGAGCTTTCGCGCTACGCTTGAGGACCATGACATAGAACTCAAGCAAATTCCGTCGCTTATCAGTCCAGATATTGACTTGTTCCATGAAACGTTCCCGATCGCAATCAGGCAGCACGGGCTTCCGGAAGCATTCATTTGCACAAACGACATTTCCGTATCGAATATCCTCTTCCAGTTCGGTCAGATGAATATTACTGTTCCCGACAACCTGATCTGTACCGGTTTCGACAACACGCATCCCGATCTTCCGATCTGGGCTACAGCCAATATCGACAAGGAGCTGCTAGGCAAGCGAGCGGTCGATCAATTGCTATGGCGCATCCTGAATCCGAACACAAGCTATGAGAAAATATTGATTCAAGCCGACGTCATTATCAGAGATTGAGTCAATGCGAGGTGATGCGCTATCATTGAATATCTTTCTCGAAACGTGAAGCATGCCGATCTTCAATTGAATCAGTACGGCGCCCGGCAATGCTTGCCCGGACACTTTCACGGACCGGATGTGCGCGATTATTATCTCCTTTATTATGTGTTAGACGGAGAGGGAGTCTTCGAATCGGGAGGGCATTCTTACCGGCTGCGAAGAGGACAAGGTTTCCTGATCTGTCCAGGCGAGATAACCTATTACAAAGCGGATTCGGCCAAGCCATGGCATTACTGCTGGCTCGGCTTCCATGGGGCTCAGGCGGAGTCGTTTCTCAATCAGGCCAAACTGACGCCTGCTTCACCGATCTTCACCTACGACAGAGATGATCTGCTATATCGCTATATGGAGCAGATCATCCATTCCAAGGATTTAAGCCGCTCGCGCGATCTGAGGCTGACCGGCCTGCTGTATATGCTGCTTTCGCTGCTCGTTGAGACGGGGTCGGCACGGCTGGCGGCCGATAAGAAGGAGAATCGGAAGGAACAATACGTCAAGCAAGTGATCGACTTCATCGAATTGAATTATGCCAGCAAAATCAGCGTATCCCGCATCGCCTATGTAATTGGGCTGGATCGAAGCTATCTATGCTCGATATTCAAGGCGAGCATCCGCTTCAGCATACAGGATTACTTAATCCTGTATCGCATCAACAAGGCTTGCGAGCTGATCGAGCATAGCGAACTGTCGATCGGCGACATATCCAGATCGGTCGGTTATAACGATCCGTTATTGTTCTCGAAAATTTTCAAAAAAACGAAAGGATTGTCACCGCGGCAATTCCGGGGCAGCCTAGTTAAAAATTAACGCTTAAAACGGGGAAAATAAGGGGTTGTCCTTCACGAAGAAGGACCGTTCGCGGAAATCGGCTAATCAATTGTTCATAAACGACTCGATGTCTTGATCGGCCTTCGATTGATTGCATGAATTGCAAGCGCATACACAGTTGACTGGCGTCGTATGGCCGCCTTTGGCCCGTGGAAGCTTATGGTCGATCGTATCGCCGAACTCCCCGCAGAAATAGCAAATATGACGGTCTCTTGCAAGAATATATTGGCGGAACGCTTTGTTGCTGAAGAGTCGGCGAATCGTATGGCGGTTGACGATAACGGCCATCTGTTCCTTTACAAGCAAATTCGCCAGCTCCAGCTCGATCTCCTGATGCCATCTCCGGCCTCTATCCGTCAAACCCCGCATCCATATAAACCCTTTGCGCGTCGGTTTAAGCATGATTTCGTCGCTCACAGGCATTGACGGTAATAGCGGCGTTGGCGGTAATACTGGTGATGGCAGCGACCTATGTTTTACTTTCGGCGCAGAGCTAACCGCACTCGCGGGACTTTGTTCGGACGCTCGCAGCTTTCGGCAATCTCTGCATGCCCCGCGTCTGGATCCGGGACCCGAACGCTTGCCCGTTCTTCGCAAAAACTCGGTTAGCGGCTTGCTCTGGCCGCAATGCGAGCAATTCTTATGCGTGCCTGGACGAAGCGTCTCCTGCACCTGTTCAAGCTCATCCATATTTACAGCTCCAGACGGCGGCCTGCTATCGCCCGCTTTATAGTTTGTCTTCCTCATGGTCATCCCATTTTTTGGAGTATGCTTTGTTCGTTACCCAGAACGTCATCCAGCACAATAGCGCTACGATAATGGCTGCGGCAATCCAAACGCCAGTTGGTACACCCATTCTGACTCCTCCTTCACAAGTGGTCCAAGCTCCTATAGATTATACTATAACACGCCTCTATATTAAGGTGGTAAAGCTGAGTTTTTTGTGACGTTATTTTGTGCCGCTAATGCAACGAAAGAAAGCGGAGCAGGACATTCCCGCTCCGCTTTCTAAACTCGATGCCGGTGTTAAGCGCCGAATTTCAAGATGTAGCTGCTTCCGGCCACCGTTTCCCACCCGGCAACGCCGTCATCCGATACGCGAAGCGCAACGGACTTGCCCGCTTCCTCTACCCCCACGAGCCCGGCCACTCTTACGATGCAGCTTCCTTCTGCTTGCGCATGAATCGTCGCTTCGGTCAATCGTCCGTCAACCCAACGAAGATCGACCGCATAACCGCCTCTTGCGCGCACGCCCGCAATCTCGCCCGACGCCCATGCTTTCGGCAACGCAGGCAACAGATGAATGGCTCCATCATGACTCTGTACCAACATCTCCGCAATGCCGGCGGCACCGCCGAAGTTGCCGTCGATCTGGAACGGCGGATGATTGTCGAATAAGTTCGGCAGCGTCGAATGGCTGAGAAGCGCATGTACGTTTTCGTACGCCTTCTCTCCTTCCTCCAGCCTTGCCCAGAAGTTAATGATCCATGCCCTGCTCCAGCCGGTATGACCGCCGCCGCTGGCAAGGCGGCGCTCAAGCGTAACCTTGGCCGCTTCCGCCCACTCCGGCGTTCCGCGTACGGTGAATCGCTTCCCCGGATGAAGGGCGAACAAATGCGAGATATGCCGATGTCCCGGCTCGGCCTCTTCGTAATCTTCCAGCCATTCTTGAATTTGTCCATGCTTGCCGATCTTCGGCTGCGGCAGACGTTCCACGATCGATCGCCATTGCTTGCGCTCGCCCGCATCCGCATCAAGGATTTGCGAAGCTTCGATGCATGCGGTGAACAGCTCATGAAGGATTTGGCTATCCATCGACGAACCGACGCATAATGTGCCCGATTGTCCGCTTGGCAGAACATACGTATTCTCGGGGGATACCGAAGGCGACACGGCGAGTTGTCCGTCCTCCGTCTCGATCAAGAAATCGACGAAAAACGCTGCGGCCTCCTTGATAATCGGATAAGCCCGCTCCAGGAAGGTTCTGTCCAGCCCGAATTCATAATGCTCCCATAGATGGAGGCACAACCATGCCGCTCCCATCTGCCAATAGGAAGCCGGCAAGTACAAATCTTGCGGCGCCGTATCCCCCCATATATCGGTATTATGATGGGCGACGAAGCCGCCGCAGCCGTACATCGTCCTAGCTGTATGGCGTCCCGGTTCGCGCATTCTCTCGATCAATTCGAATAACGGCTCATGGCATTCAGCCAGATTGCCCGCCTCCGCCGGCCAATAGTTCATTTGCGCATTAATGTTAATCGTATACTTGCTATCCCATGGCGGCAGCATCTTCTCATTCCATATGCCCTGCAGATTCGCCGGCAAAGATCCGGGACGGCTGCTTGCGCACAGCAAGTAGCGTCCAAAATGATAGTAGAGCGCCATGAGACCTGTGTCTTCTTCGCCGTCCTGCACCCGCTTAAGCCGCTCATCCGTTGTTAACTCGGCGAGGTGTCCTCCGCCAAGCTTCAGCTTCACCCGTTCGGTAAGTCCGCTTATATCTTGTACATGTCTAGCTTTAAGCTCCTCATACGAGCGTGCCCCGGCTGCCTCTGCGGAATGCAACACATACGATTCCGGATTGTCATGCCGGAATTCGGTTGCAGCCGTAAGCAGCAGCGTTACGCTATCGGCATTGTCGACGATTAGATGCTCGCCAATGATGGTTACGCTGCCGCCTTCGCAGACGGCCTTCAGCGCCATTCGGAACGCCATGCCTCCGGCGCCGCCGCAATTGCCGCGCATGAGCAGCGTGTCTTCTGCTGCGCCGGCTTTCACAAGCTCATCGTAGTAACGGTTGCCGGGACCGCGAAGAAGTCTGGCGGTGAAGCTGATGCTTGCCGGCTTGTCTGCCGTAAATCGCATAACGATCGTCTCGTCAGGGAAACTCGCGAAGCTCTCTCTTTGGAATTTCGTGCTTCCCAATCGGTACGATACGGCCGCAATGCCGCTAAATACGTCAAGCTCCCGAACATATCCCGATAGCTCGTCGGTCTCGTAACGAAAATCCAGGTTTAAATCGCCGAGAGGCAAGTAATGCCTCTGCGAATCCGGAATGCCGGAAAGGGCCATTACGCTTAGCTGCTCCGCCTCGCGAAGCCTGCCTTCGCTTAGCAGGCTTCGTATCTTCGGTAGGTTAGGCAAGGCATCCGGATTGTTCCGATCGCGCGGGCCTCCGTACCATACGCTGTCCTCGTTGAGCGCAACGCGCTCGCGCAGCGGTTCGCCGAACACCATCCCGCCTAGCTTGCCGTTGCCGATCGGCAGCGCTTCCTCCCATGCAGCCGCCGGCTGCTTGTACCAAATTCTTTTTTCAAGCTGATTCGTCATTTTGTTACCTCCAGTTGGAATCGTTCTATGAATTGCTGCAGCTTTGCTTTACTATAGAATTTGTACGGCCATTCATACTAACTGCAGGTGAGCCTATGTTATTTCAAAATGAACAACAGACTTTATCCGATCTGCTGCAATCGGTGCAGCTGCAAATTCATGCTGCCGATTATACGCAAGTATCGGACGAGTGGGGCGAGGAGGGCTCTCTCCCGCCCTATAATAAGCTGTATTACATATGCGGGGGCGAAGGCTGGATACGGATCGGCGATACCGAATACGCACCGAAGGCCGGACAACTGTTCGTAGCGCCCGCACATTCTCCAATATCGTTCGGCACCGTTGGCGGACGCCGTCCGTTCCTGAAATATTGGTGCCACTTCTCGATAACGGCCGGACCGTTCGACTTGTTCCAATGGATCGGGATGCCGCTTTGCATCAACGCCCGTGATTCGGACCGGATCACGGCTCTCTTCCAAGCTATGGTCGAATGCAAGTCGCAGCAGACGATAGCCTCTCGCCTGCGCGAGAAGGCTGTGCTGCTGGAGCTCGTGGCGCTTTACCTCGAAGACGTGCCGGTTCGAGTGCTTCAGCACCGATCCGAAGAAATAAGCCGGCTTCATATCATACAGCAATATGTAGCGTCGCATTTGGGCGCAAGCATCACCGTCGAACACATGGCGGAGGCTGTCCATCTGCATCCCAACTACTTTATCGCTTACTTCAAGAAGCATCTTGGCGTTCCGCCGATGAAGTACGTGAATCTCAAGCGCGCCGAGCGCGCCAAGCTGCTACTGACTACAACCTCGCTTAGCATCAAGGAGATAGCCGACCAGACGGGCTTTCAGGATACGAGCCATTTCACGAAGTTTTTCCGCAAGGAAACGAGCCTCTCGCCGACCGAATACCGTGCAGCGCATCACCGTATGCATTAACGAAATGCTTTCGCTCACAACTATTATAAAAGCGATTCCAATTCCAAACATCGGATGAAACTAAGGTATATGTGCAAAAAACTAGCATCCCTTGCAGTGTCATTATCCTGGTGCTATAAGGGCATATGTGTCCTTACGGTGTTCATTCGCACATCCGCCCACGCCGCACAGCACCGCCGAGCAACGTAAAGAGACAGCGCCCAAGGCGAATAACCCGCCTCCAAGCACTGTCTCTCTTGTCACTATGACGTTTACCCTTTAATGGCTCCCGATGCGATTCCCTTTACAAAATACTTTTGCAAGGACAGGAACACAATGAGAATCGGGATGATCGACATCGTCGTTCCGGCGAAGATCATATCCCAGCGGGACGAAAACTCGCCGACGTAGTAGAAAATCTCGACGATCATCGTTTTCGTTTGACCGGAAGGAAGGACGAGCATCGGCATCAGGAAGTCGTTCCAGATGCCAAGGCCGTTCAATACGACGAGCGTAGCCGTGCACGGTCCGAGCAGCGGGAATACGATGCGCCAGAAAATGCCGTATTTCGAGCAGCCGTCGATTTCCGCGGATTCCTCGATCTCCCTCGGTATGCCCTTAAGGAAGCTGGTGTAGAGCAAACTGCCAAAACCGACCGAACCGGAGATATAGATCATCACGGGCCCTGCCAGATTCCCGTACAAGCCGAGCATTTTCAACTCCTTGAAGAGCGGAATCATGTAGGCTTGGAACGGGATCATCATGCCTGCAAGGAAGAAGATGAACACTGCGCGCGTCCATCTCTTGTTATGACGCTCGATCGCGTAACCTGCCATCGGGATGAGCAGAATCATGAACAAGATCGAGATAGCCGTTAAGATCAAGCTGTTCAGAATGGCTCGCGGATACTCCGTCTCCATCAGCAAATACTTGAAGCTGTCCAAATACAATCCTTTCGGGAAGGCAATAGCATCTTTCATAATCTCCGCGTTGCTCTTGAATGCCGACATAATATTGAATAAAATCGGGAAGAAAAACACGATAGCGAGCAGCAGCGTCCCTGCAAACAACAGGATGTCATTAAGCTTTCTTCTCTTCTGCATGTTAGAGCTGCACCTCCCGCTTCCGCAAAAATTTAACCTGAATGACCGTAACGATCATAATAAGCACGAAGAGCACTTGCGCAAGCGCCGTACCGAAGCCTTGGCGCAGCTCGCCGAAGCCTACTTTGTAGATGATATACGTCAATGTCTCGGTCTCGAATCCAGGGCCGCCGTCGGTCATGACCGCGATTTGGTCGAAAATTTTGAGCGCGCTGATCATGGAGAGCACGATGCATACGGTCATTGCGCCGGCAAGCAGCGGAAACGTGATATGGCGGAATTGCTGCCAGCGGTTAGCTCCGTCAATGCTTGCCGCTTCCGACAGATCCTGCGGAATGCTCTGTAGTCCGGCCAAATAAATGATCATGTAGTAGCCTGCAGATTTCCAAACCGTCGACAGAATGATCGATAGGAGGGCAAAATCAGGATTGCCGAGCCAATCGGCCTTAAGCTCGCCTAGTCCGACGACGTCAAGCAATTGATTCAATACGCCAAAATTGTAATTCAGGATGATTGTCCATACGAAACCCATTACGATGCCACTAAGCAGCACGGGGAAGTAGAAAACGCTGCGGAACAAATTACGGAACCATCTGACTTGATCGACGAAGATCGCGAGCGCCATAGCGACGATATTTTCCAATAAAACCAATACAACCGCCATGAGCAGCGTATTTTTGAGCGCGTTATGCACGCGTTCGCTGTTCCAAATTTCCACGAAGTTGCTAAGCCCGATAAACCGGATATCGCTGCTTACGCCATCCCAAGACGTTAAGCTTAAGTACATGCTGCTGACGGTCGGTACGATGACGAACAAGGTATACAATAAGAAAGACGGCAAGATGAACAAAACCGCATAGGTCTGCCATTTTTTCTTTTTCTTTTTGTTTGCAAGCGGCATTGCCATGGTGCTCTCCTCCTCCAATTAAGCGCCGGATTGGAGAAGGCCTTTGCTAAGAGCAAAGGCCCCTCATCCAACTTTCATCATTTAACTTACTGCTGATTGGCTTTGACTTGCGTATCGTACTCCGCGTCTGCTTTCGCCATGTATTCCTTCACATCGGCATCCTTAAGCACAAGATCCTGCATCAGCTTGTAGAACCAGTTGCGGAATTGCGGAGGGATCTGGTTCTCGCCCCACCAGTTGTTGATCGCTAGCGATTTTTTCACGTCCGGATTAACCATCAGTTTCAATACTTCTTGCATTTGCGGCGTCGATTCGTACGAAATTTCTTCTTTCGTCGAAGGGATGCCGTTAGCCGCTTTCAGGAATTGCGAGTATTGCTCTTTGCTGAAGAAGAACTTGATGAAGGACTTAATAGCTTCCGCTTTGTCCGCGTCTTTGGCCGCTTCGGAAGACAATGTCCAGCCGGCAGGCGACGGCAGGCCGATTACGTTAATGCCGCCCTCTCTGTCAGGCAGCGGATAGAAGCCGAAGTCGAAGTTCGGATCCGCTTCCGCGATTTGCGTGAACATCCAAGGCCCGGAGAACAGCTGTGCCGCTTTGCCCGATACGAGAATCGACGCCGTTTGGTTGTCGGCCGTGCTGAGCCAGCCTTTGTCGACGTATTTCGAGAACAGTTCTTTGTAATCCGTCATCGCTTGTACAGGACCTTCGTCCGTGAAGCTGACCGTCTTCGCCGTACGCTTGGAGTTCCAATCCGGATCCTTCGAATAGACATCGTCGATCAGGAATTTGTTAAGCCAGAAGCCCATGTGGAAAATATCTTTGCCGCCGACGACGATCGGCGTAATGCCCGTTGCTTTCAGCTTTTCTTGAGCCGCAAGAAACTCGTCATAGGTTTTCGGAAGTTCGGCGATGCCTGCATCGGCATAAGCTTTTTTACTGTAAATGATGCCTTGAGGCGCATTCAACGTCAGCGGCGCATTGTAGACTTTGCCGTCAACCTTCGGTACATCGCCAAACAGATCAAGCAGGTCTGTCGGCAGCTCGACGATCTTGCCGGCGTTCGCGAACAGCTCCGTATCGCGCATTTCTACGAGATCGGGGAATTCGCCGACCGCATCCTTCGTTTTCAGCCAATCCAAGTAAGAGGAAGTCGTTCCTTCGCTGATGTCGACGATTTTGACGTTCGGATTCGCATCCGTGAACGCTTTGATCGCATCGCCGATCGCTTTTTTGGTCGCGGGATCGCCTGTCGCGTAGCCGATCGTAAAGCTGACTTCTTTCGCTTCTTCCGTTCCCGGCGCGTTCGTTGCCGCTCCTTCGTTCGTGCCGCCTGTGTTCGTTGCCTTATCGCCGTTATTGTTCGCGCCGCAAGCGGTAAGAACGAGTGAACCGGCGATTGCGAGTGTTGCAAGTTGAGTTAGCGATTTTTTGTTCATATTTTTGTAAGCCTCCCCTTTAATATGCATGCTCCGGGATTTATCGTCGATGTGCGCAGCATCGAGTCTTTACGCTTTCCCTGTTCTTAGAGTAACATCGTTCGCTAAGCGTTAGAATGAACTTTTTTAAGCCGCGTATGCGGTTAATTTAAGATCGTGACCGCTATTAAAAATCTCAAAACGCGCGTAAAAACGAAAATGACCGGGAGCCCGGTCATTCGTTTTTTTTCCGTTCTTGACGGTAATCGTTCGGCAACCGGCCGAATTGCTTCTTGAACATGTCGCTGAAATGACGGGCGTTGTTGTAACCGACCTGATCCGCGATTTCATAAACCATCATATCGGTATGCAGCAGGAGCCTCACCGCCTGCTTCATTCTAACCTCGGTCACGTATTGCTTGAAGTTCTGCTTCGTATGTTTCTTGAAGAAGCTGCTGAAGTAATACGGATTCATGAATGCGATGCCGGCTACCGATTCGAGCGTGATTTCCTCCGCATACTTCTCCTCGATATATTGCTTGATCTTGGATAACAATATTTTGTCTTTATTGCCCGAATCGACGTCTACCATGGAGTATATTTGTTCAATGGCGCGAACCATTTCCTCTTGCATCAGCTTGAACGTCTCGCAGGAGCCAAGCCTGCTCTGCAGCTCGTGCATATCAATAGCGCCACCCGGCAACTGAACGCCCGATTTGGTCATCTCCTGCACAATAAAGAGGACGGACGAGAGGCATGTGGATACGGCCAGCGTACGGTTGCCGTAAGCGCCCGTTCTAATGATCGCCAGCAGCTTATTCAGCGCGGCGAGCGCTTCCTGCCACGCATTCGACGTCAGTCCGCGCACGACCTCCATTTGCATCCCGTACAGCTCCTTGTCGAAGGGCTGCTTGGATTCCTGAGCCTCATAGCCTATCACTTTTCCGCGCCCGAGAAAATAGTTCAACTGCAGCGCCTGCTCCGCTTCGCGGTAAGCGTGCTCCAGCTTATCCGTTCCGTCGGCGGGTCCGCTCACGCCAGCGGAGACGCTTAGCTTCAGATACAGCTTTATTTTGTCCAAAATATCCTGCGTCATCGCGACTGCCTCGCGAAGGTCCGCGTGGCTGATAACGGCTATGAACTTGTGATTCCTCAGGAAGGCGAGACCATGATTGGCGGCAACGACGATTTCCTGGACGATGTTGCCGATCGCGAACTCGATCAGCCGTCCTTCCTTCTCCGACCATCGGTCCGGAACGTCTGCTAGCTGATCGATCTCGAGGATCGCAACGGAATTTAGCGGGCCTCGGAGCTCTGCAGCCAACAGCTTGTACCCTTCCGATTGGGGCGTTAAAGACCCGTCCGTCAATTGAAGAAGCCAATCCTGGAGCTCTTCGTGCTTGCTCTTCTTCTCCAATTGCTGCAGCTTGCTCTTCCGTTTCATTTCCTCCTGCTGCTTCGTGATGGACGACAGAACTCCCTGCAATACGTCCTCAAGCTGCTGCTTGACGATGGGCTTGACCAAATAGTCGACGGCTCCGTAGGTTACGGCATCTCTTGCGTAAGAAAACTCCTGATACGCGCTGATGAATATTACCTTGGCAGGATGGTTCCTTTGCTTCAATTCCTTAATGATCTCGATACCGGTACGGTGCGGCATGCTAATATCGCTAATGACGATGTCGGGTTCGCTGGATTCGATTAATTCGAGCAGCTCGTTGCCGTCGTAGGCTTGTCCAACGATGGCAAGTCCCATGGCCTCCCAATTGATCAGCTTGCGCAATCCTTTAATAATGAGCGGCTCGTCGTCTGCAAGTATGACCTTAATGATGTCCATCGCCCTCCTTGATCGGCATTGCCATATGAACCGAAGTGCCGACATGCCGGCGGCTGCTGATGCTCAGTCCGTATTCTTTGCCGCATACCGTCTTGATTCGCTCATGCACGTTTTTGATGCCGACATGCCTAGACGGAGCTCTCGGATCGGATAACGTTTCGTTCAAGCGCTGAAGCTGCTCTTTCTCCATGCCGACGCCGTCGTCATACACCGTAATCGCGAGCTGACCCTCCGACGCCTCGACCGATATACCGACCGTCCCTTTCCCTTTGGGACGAACCCCGTGCTGGATCGCATTCTCGACGATCGGCTGAAGCGATAGCTTCAGCACAGCCCAGTTTAAGTCGACGTGCTCGGAAATATGGACGCGCAGCTCGAACCGGTTCTCGTAGCGAACCTCGATAATATAGAAATAGTCCCGAAGATGATCAAGTTCCTGCTGGAGCGTCACCCAATCCTCGCCGTAATCGATGACGTATTTCAACTGATTGGACAACGATAGAATCATATCGCCCACCTCGTCGGCGTCATTATGGACGGCGTTCATGCGAATGACTTCCAGCGTGTTGTACAAGTAATGAGGACGGATTTGACTTTTGAGCGCATTAAGCTCCGCTTGCTTTTGCTTGATTTCCGCTACGTAAGCATCGTTGATGAAAATTCGAAGCCGTTCGACCATCCGGTTGAAGCCATGGCCCAGCCTGCCCATCTCGTCGTTTCCTTTGATCTCGACTTGGGCGTCCAAATTCCCCGATTCGACCTTCATCATCTGCTTGATGAGGCTGCTGATCGGAGCCGCCAGCTTGCGCGAGAACCACGCCCCCATGACGATAAGAACGACCGCGCAAATGAATATCGCGATATAAACGGCAAGCCGGGTTGTCACCAGCTGCTCGTAAAGGTTTTGCTTCATGAATAAGGCAGTGACTTGCCCTTTCAAATACGGGATCGACTCCGTTAACACAAGCGTACCGTCGTTAGAATTCCTCAGTAAATCCTCTTTCTTGCCCATGACGTCCATGTTGCTGAAGAACACGTTATTGTCGCTGTCCAGCACGTAAAGCTCGTCGTTCTCCCCGATGCTGAGCTCCTTGAAAAACTGGTCGAACACGGCGATATCGACATCGAAATACAAAGTCCCGAGCACCTTCGGCTCGCTTGTAAGCTTGCCCGAAATATCGATCAGATTGCGTCCGACGGTTATCACTTTCACATCCGAATTTTTGTAGTAGCTTTCTGCATGCATCGGAAAAATCGCGATTTTATTTTTCTTTTCATTTAAGCTTCGGCCCCAGTCCTCGGCCGGAAGCAGCTCGGGCTGAAACACCTGGTTTTCTTTGTACTGGTAAAAGAGCTTGTTGTCCGCGGCTCTGACGAAATAGGCTGTCCGGATAAAGGAATCGCTAAAGATGATCGTCTTCAAAAAACCGTCGATCGGCATCGAATTGATCTGCCCGAGCTCGTTGACATTATAGCTCTGATTGTCGTTCGAGCCTTCGTAGAAGCCGTCGTATCTCCCGGTATACATGAGCTGAGACACATCATCGTAATCCTTGAACACCGAATTGAGGTTATAGCTCATATATAACATCATTTGATTCAAATTGTTAGACGTATACCTCTCGACATGGCCCGTAAACGTCTGGACGGAATAATAACTGAGCGCAAGCAATGGAATCAGGCCGACGAGTATGAATGCTGCGGAAAATTTAACGAACATGCTCCGCCACTTTTGCTGCCAGAAGCTGAACATCGGCATCCCTCCCTCCATCACTTTACCATGCCCGCTCTAGCGCGGCTATTACTCTTCTAAGAAGGGGCGATAAATGAAATAATCAAAGTCCGCATGCTTCATGCCTCCATTCAAATCTTGGGCGCATAACCCGATCATTGTTCCGGTGAAGCCAAGCTTGCCGCCGTACTCGTCCGAAAGCGTGCCGATGTCGAGTGTATCGCTGACGGTATGCCAAGTGTCGCCGTCCGGCGATGCGAAGAAGCGAAGCTCCCTGTCCCGTACGATCGCTCTCAAATAAAAGCTTTCCCATGTATCGACGTTTATTTCCAGTTGCCTGGACTCCTCATATTTGCCAGCCTTACTCCGGACAACGCCTAACACACGGCCTCTCTCGTCGTCCTGCGTCACTCGCAAATAATAATAATCGGCTTCGTCATAATAGAAGACGAGACCTGCCATTTGCATAAAATGCTCGGGATCGTATTCCATCCGGGTCTCTGCCGTGCACCTAAAATGCCGAAGCCGGCGCGCGACCATACTCTGACGGTGCCACGATAACAACGACTCCCTGCCGTGCAAGCGCAAGTAGCCGGGGCGTTCCGTCAAGCTGAGCCATGACGGATCCGCCGGCACCCGAAGCGTCTGGTAGACGTGATCGAGCTCCTCCGTATTGAAATCGTCCTTCTCCGTTCTAGCGGGAAAGGCTTGCGTCTCTTGGGCGAACTGCGGCGCAGGCACGGTCAAAGCCGGCAGCCGGCCCTCGTGATCCAGCCTCAGCCAACCGTCCTCCGTCCAGCGGCAGCGCTGGATCGACGTCTCCCTGCCAAGCGGATTCAACTTCGTCCCTTCGAATGGACGGCTGCAAATATGAGCCATATACCACTCGCCCGTATGCGTCTCGACGAGCGAGCCGTGTCCCGCATTTTGGAGAGGGTAGTCCGGATCGCTTCTCGTCGTCATAATCGGATAATCCGGATCCGTCTCGTAAGGACCTTCAATATGGCGCGAGCGGGCAAGAGTAGCCGCGTGATTAGCGCCTGTCCCGCCTTCCGCTACGAGCAAGTAGTAATAGCCGCCCTTCTGGAATAGCTGCGGCCCTTCCGTAACGCCGATATCCGTTCCCTTATAGATGGTGTTAACTGGACCGACAAGCTTCTGCTGCCGCGGATCATATTGCTGCATGACGATGCCGCCGAACCGCTTATGGTTATCGCGAAAATCCCACTGCATGTTAAGCACCCACTTCGTTCCGTCACTGTCATGGAATAAATAAGGATCAAAACCGCTGCCGTTCAGGAAGATCGGATCGGACCATGGGCCATTAATATTTTCTGCCGTTACCAAATAATTGCGCAAGTCCTTATAGACGCTCTTGCGCGCCCCAACATTCGTGTACAGCAAATAGAACAAGCCATCGAAATAGGAGAGCGCCGGCGCCCACACGCCTCCGGAACTCGGAATGCCGCGCAGATCCAATTGCTCCGTGCGGGTAAGCGGCTGAGGCAGCAGCTCCCAGTGAACCAGATCTCTCGAATGGTGAATCTGTACGCCGGGAAACCATTCAAACGTCGAAGTGGCAATATAATAGTCTTCTCCGACACGGACAAAGGACGGATCGGGCTGAAAGCCGGGAAGGATCGGATTGTGAATCGTTTGATTAGTCGGTTGCATACATGTACCTCCAGTTAAAGTTAGCCTATGTTAATCAGACTAACACAGCAGCCTTGCTGCACGTATGCAAGTTTTTTTAGCTTCGCATGCATTTTTTTAACATCTTTTGATTCCTGAAACGACAAAAAAGGCGGCTTAGCGCACGATTGTGCGCCATGCCGCCTTCCTATTCCATTAATGCTGATTCGCCTTATCCACCTTAACGCGCTTGATGAAGAATGCGACCACTAGGCCAATAATAGCGACAACCATCGCGAAGATGAAGGCATTCTGAATGCCTGCCGTTAGCGCCAGCGGAGCGTTCGCTGGATCAAGCGGATTTTCCGCGTCCTCCATAAACGTCTTGCTGCCCGCCGTCATGATGCTGACCGCAAGAGCCGTGCCGATCGCGCCGGCCACTTGCTGCAGCGTGTTCATGATCGCCGTGCCGTCCGGATACAGCTCGCGCGGCAATTGGTTCAAGCCGTTTGTCTGCGCGGGCATCCATACCATCGAAATGCCGACCATCAGGAAGGAATGCAGCACGATAACGAGAGCCAACGTCGAAGCCGTCGTAATGCCGGAGAAGAACCATAGAACGGCGGCAACGATGACGAGGCCGGGAATAACGAGCCATTTCGGGCCGAATTTATCGAACAAGCCACCCATGATCGGGGACATAATACCGTTGATCAAACCGCCCGGCAGCATCACCAATCCCGCTGTCAGCGCGCTAAGTCCGAGCCCCGAGATGAGGAACATCGGCAATACGAGCATCGATGACAGAATGACCATCATGCAAATGAATACCATTAGCGTTCCGACGACGAACATCGGCTTCTTGAATGCCCGAAGATTCATCATCGGTTGTTGCATCCGGAGCTGCCGTACCGCGAAAATAAGAAGAGCAACGATGCCGATGAGCATCGACACGATGACTTTCGTACTGCCCCAGCCATGCTCGCCTTCGCCGGCGCTGCTGAATCCGAACACGACGCCGCCGAAGCCAAGCGTCGAGAACAGAATGGAGATCAGGTCGATACGAGGCTTCGTAATTTCCGAAACGTTCTGCATAAAGAAAATGCCGAAGATAAGAGCGATAACAAGGAACGGCAGCGAAAGCCAGAAAATCCAGTGCCAGCTCAGCTTATCGATAAGCAGACCCGCGATCGTAGGGCCGACTGCCGGAGCAACCATGATGACTAGGCCGATAACGCCCATCGCCGCTCCCCTTTTTTCCGCCGGGAATATGATTAGGATCGTGTTAAACATGAGCGGCAGAAGAAGCGCCGTGCCGATCGCTTGAACGACACGCGCGGTCATGAGCATTTCGAAGCTTGGCGCCATCGCCGCGATGAATGTTCCAAGCACCGAGAAGCTAACCGCTGCGATAAACAGCTGCCTAGTCGTAAACCATTGAAGCAATAAGCCGGATATCGGCACTAAGATGCCCAAAGTAAGTAAGTAACCCGTCGTCAACCACTGTACGGTAGCCGGCGTAATTTGAAACACTTGAATTAGATCGCTAAGCGCGACGTTAAGGGCCGTTTCGCTGAACATGCCGATAAAACCGCTCAGCAATAACGAAATCATGATCGGAAGAACTTTATATTTGACTCCCGTATCCTGCATTCCTGCAGACATTGTAGCTTGCAAAATTCTCATCCTCCTATATCGGGTCCTGGTGCATTCATGACTTTCTCACCTTATAAAGAAGGGCATTTCGTGATCAGATAGGGCACGCACTTCGAGGCGCTTAGCAGCGGTGTCGTATCGCGGTTCGTTATCGCAAGCAGCAACGCTCCCTCCAGCAACGAAACGATGACGGTGCCGAGCTCGGTAGACTTAGCTTGTCCGATTCCCGTCATCTGCAATCGGCTGGAAATGACATTTTGCCACGCGGCGAAAACGGATTGGCACGCTTCACGCAGCTTATCGCTGACCGAAGACGTCTCGGCCGCCATCCAGAAGCAGAACGGCACATAGCCTTCATAATCGTTCTGCGCGACATCGTCCGCCATTTCCTTGATGCACATCGCTATGGCCTCGGCCGGATTGTCGTATTTGTCGAAGCAATCGTTCCATTTCGCAAGCACGACCTGCTTCGTACACTCGATGGACGCTATCGCAAGCTCCTCTTTTCCTTTCGGAAAATAATAATAAACGGAGCCTTTCGGACATTCGCTTTCCTTAATGATCTGACTTAGCCCCGTTGCGTGATAGCCTTGCGTGACGAACAGCTTGGAGGCTGTTTCCACAATCGATTGTTTCGCATTTTGCCTCTCTGACACCGGATCACCCTCTTCATTTATAACGATCGGTCTATATAATAAAACCAGAATACTTGTTCGCTGTCAACCATTAACTTTCATAAATCATTGGTTTGCAATCATCATTGGATTGCCTAATATCGGCATCAGATGGTATATTACCACAATATACAATCCATTGAATCAAATAGAAGATTGCGGATAGGAGATTATAACGGCATGAGCTACAAAATCGCTTTTTTTGACATTGACGGTACGTTAGTGAATGAGCGGAAGCAAATTCCGCAGGATACGATCGACGCGATTCGCGCGCTTCAGAGCCGCGGCGTGGAAGCGGTCATCGCAACGGGCAGAGCCCCTTATTTCTTCCGGCCAATCGCCGAGCAGCTCGGCATCGACAGCTTCGTCAGCCTGAACGGGGCTTACGTCGTCTACAAAGGACGGCCGATCTTCGAGAAATCGATCCCGCGCGAGCATCTGGAAGCGCTGGTCGGACATGCGGCGAAGCATAACCATTCGCTCGTCTTCGAAGGGCACAGCGAGTTCTATTCGAACGAGGAAGGCCATCCGCATATGATTGATGCGGTAACTTCGCTTCGCGTCGACTTGCCGGGCTATGACCCCGACTTCTGGAAGAACGAGAGCATCTATCAGGTATTCCTTCATTGCGAGGAGCATGAGGAGCATCTTTATAATGAAGCCGTGCCGGCGCTGCGCTACATTCGCTGGCATAAAACCGCGCTCGACGTCCTTCCGGCGGAAGGGTCGAAGGCGCAAGGCATCGAGGCGCTGCTGAAGCACCTTAATCTGTCCGTTTCGGAAGCGGTCGCCTTCGGCGACGGACTGAACGACGTAGAGATGTTGTCCGTTGTCGGACTCGGTATCGCGATGGGCAACTCCCATGAGGAAGTGAAGCCCTATGCCGACTACGTGACGGCGCATGTGGACGAGGGCGGCATACGCAAAGGGCTGCAGTATGCGGGCTTGATCGACTAGAAACAGCAACAAGATGGTCGATACTTCACAACGAAAAAACCGGCTTAGGAGCGCGAGCTCCCTAGCCGGTTTTCTTTCGTTGCGATACGCTTACTGTCGTTCGGAAACGAGCGTGAAGCGCTTGTTAAGATGTTTCGGATTCTCGATCTCGTCTACAACCGCGATCGCATAATCCGCATAACTGACGTAACTGTCGCCTTTCGCATTAACGATCAGGTTGTCCGCGCCCAGCTGATAAGCGCCCGTCCGTTTGCCTTCCGCATCGAAGAAAGCCGCAGGACTAATGAATGTCCACTGAACGCCCGTCGATTGCTCCAAATCGTTCAAGTTCTTTCCTTGGTTAAGCGCAGTTGGCTTATACAAGTCGGGGAATTCAGGCGTCTCAACGAGTCGGACCGTCTTCGCTTCATCAACGAACAGGCTCCCCGCTCCGCCGACGACGAGCAGACGCGTATTCGGAGCATCCTTCAGCGCGTTAATGAGCACTTGTCCGCTCTCCACATGCAAATGCTCCTCGCCATGCGGCGCCGCATAAGCGTTCACAACGGCATCGAATGCATTCAGATCCGCCGACGTCAGGGTGAATATATCTTTCTCTATAACGGTTGCCCCCGCTTCGCTAACTTTCGCCGCGGTGCGAACGATGGCCGTTACCTCGTGGCCTCTTGCTGCCGCTTCCTTCAAGATTAATCTCCCTGCTTTGCCGCTTGCTCCAATGACTGCTATTTTCATTTTAGTCCCTCCTGTTATCTTGTAACTATTATCATTACACTTCCTGTAACTACAATAGTTACAATTAAGCGCATTGTCAACTGTTTTGCTTTTCAGGTTATTTGCATTTCGATATATCAAAAGCTGCCCATGAAGGGTCAACGACCTTCACAAGCAGCTTTTCACTTTGTTTATATCGGCAATAAGACATTAGCCTCTCTTTGTATTCAGCTCTCTGCGCACGACCGGCATGACGTCCGCCGCGAGCAGCTCGATCGCTTCGGCGACCTTCGCGTACGGCTGGCCTCCGATATCGAACTGCACCATATACCGGTTATGGCCGAACAGCTCATGCTGCGCTAAGATCTTCTCGACGATCTGCTGCGGACTGCCTACGGCAAGTGCCGTCTCCGGGCTCGCCATCAGCTCGAACTGCTGCTTCGTCAGCTTCTCTCCGCGTTCGCGGCCGCCCATGAATTCGTACACGTAATTAGCGTAATACGGATAATAGTCGGCTATAGCCCGCTCGGTCGTCTTGGCGATGAAACCATGACTCGTTATGGCTACCTTGGAGTCGATCGCCGGATGCATCGCAGCCTGCACCGCCTCCCGGTATGCTGTAACGAGATGCTGGAAGCGGTGAGGATCGCCGCCTAAGATTGCAAGTGCCATGCCTACGCCCAGCTTGCCGGCCATCTGCGCACTGGACGGCGTTCCGCCTACGCCTACCCAGATCGGCATCCTCGTCTGGAACGGCCTAGGAGCAATTTCGGCATCCTCCAGCGATGATCGAAGCTCGCCGTTCCACGTAATCCGCTCATGCTCGCCGAGCTCCAGCAGCAGTCCCATTTTCTCCGCGAACAATTCCTTGTAATCTTCGAGCTCGTAACCGAACAACGGGAATGATTCCACGTATGCCCCGCGACCCGCAATGATTTCGGCGCGCCCGTCGGACAGCAGATCCAGCGTCGCGAAGTCCTCGAACACTCTTACGGGATCCGCTGTCCCAAGTACGGTCGTTGCGCTTGTCAGACGAATGCGTTTCGTAGCCTGCGCGATTGCCGCCAGCAATACGGGCGGGGAAGTAATCGCGAAGTCCAGACGATGATGCTCGCCAACGCCGAATACGTCAAGCCCCGCGTCATCCGCAAGCTTCGCCGCCGCAATAACCTCCTTGATGCGCGCTGCTGCGCATAACGCCCTGCCCGTATGCGGATCCGCAGCCAAGTCTCCTAATGTATATATACCAAATTCGAATTCTGCTTCATGGCTTCCCTTCTCGTGACTGAGCATCTGCCGTTCCCCCTATTAAATCGTAAGCATTCTATATTTCCCTATTTATGCAACTTCCATCAAGCCCGTTAATACAGTTACTTTATGTAAGTAATTATACATAAGTTATTTAGTAACGTCAAATTCATCATACCCTTACAACAGAAAAAACGCTCTATTCGACCTCATCCGAAGTCAAATAGAACGTTCCGTGTAATGCGCCGACGAATTGATTTTATACCCTTAAACCGTTTGTTTCGTAAGATCCAGCCAGTCCATCTCGTCTTTCGTCAGCTTGATTAGGGAGCCTTCGTCGCAGGATTGCAGCTCTTCCTTCGATTGCGCGCCGATCAATGCGCAAGTCGGGAACGATTGATTAAGAACGTATGCGAGGGCGATCTGAATCGCGCTGACGCCTTTGTCCGCCGCAAGCTGCTTCGCGCGCTCAAGACGCTGCCAGTTGTCCTCGCTATAGAATACCCTCACAATATCGGCATTGTCGCGCACTTCAGGCGAGAATCTGCCCGTGAAGAAACCTCTCGCCTGCGACGACCAGGATAACAGCGGCAATTGGTTGGCCTCGTGCCAAGCGCAAGTTTCCGCATCGGCCGATACGCAGCCCGCCCAGAACGGCTCGTTCGCTTTCGCAAGGCTTAGATTCGGACTGCTGAACGTGAAGCCGACAAGTCCGCGTTCCGCTGCGTAACGGTTAGCTTCTTCAATACGCTGCCATGTCCAGTTCGAGACGCCGATTGCTTGTACTTCGCCTGCCGCTACATGCTCGTTCAGCGCTTCGATAATCTCGCCCGCAGGAACGGACGGGTCATCGCGATGCAAGGCATACAGGTCGATATAATTCGTTTGCAGCCGCTTCAAGCTTTCTTTCAAGTCGGCGCGAATCGCTTCCCTGTTCACGCGCGGTCCATGCTGGTCATGATGCGCGCCCTTCGTCAGCACAACGATTTGCTCCCGGTTGCCACGCTCGCTCATATAGCGGCCAATGACTTCCTCGCTTTGTCCGCCGCAATAAATATGGGCGGTATCGATCGAGTTGCCGCCGATTGCGAGGTAGGCGTCCAAGTTCGCAGCCGCCTTCTCATAAGAATGGTGAAAGAAATAGTCCGAGCCTTTCATAAGCACTGACACCGGCTTCTTAGCGCCTTGAATCGTAATGTAGTCCATCTTCTTTGTTTCCTCCCTCTATCGTCACTAAATTGTAATTCTGGAGCGCGTACGCGCCGATTCCAGACAAGCGTCAATCACTCTCATATTCGCTATGGCATCCGCCGTATCGAAACGCATTGCGTCGTTGCCCGCAATTGCGTGTGCCAAGTGGTCGGCTTGTTCCGTGTACGCGTTCACATGCGCGACCTCGATTTCTTTGCGTTCGCCTTTGGCGGTAACGAAGAAGTTGCCGCTTCCGGGCGTTGGGGTAACGAATGCGCTTGGCACTTCGATAATGCCATCCGAGCCAAGCACCTCCAGCGGATTGCGGAACGCCGCCCACATGCCGCAATCGAAGCTGAGGGATACGGAGTCGTCGAATTCGATCAGTCCCGACGCCATCATATCGACATCATCATGCTCCTGCGAGAACAAGGCTTGTACCGTAACCGCTTTCGGCTCTTGCCCCAGCAGCAGTCTTGCCGCATTGATCGGATAGCAGCCTACGTCATAGATCGAGCCGCCGCCCCAGTCCTTCCGGTATCTGACGTTCTTCTTGTCGCCGGCATTGTTGAACGTGAAGGCGCTGCGTATCGCTCTTACTTCGCCGATCTGACCGGATGCGATTATGTCCTTGATCATCTCATAGCGCGGATGGTAGCGGTACATGAACGCTTCCGACAACAGCACGCCTGCCTTTGCGCAAGCTTCCGCCATCTCGGCCGCTTCCTTCCTGTTAAGGGCGAGCGGCTTCTCGCACAAGATGTGTTTGCCCGCTTCTGCCGCGCGGATCGTCCATTCGCGGTGCAGATGGTTCGGCAGCGGAATGTAGATCACATCGATCGAATCGTCTGCCAGCAGCTCTTCGTAGCTGCCATAAGCCGTAGCAATGTTCAACTCCTCGGCAGTCCGCTTCGCATTGTCCAGATCGCGGCTCGCGATTGCCGCAGCAATGTTCAGACCGGATAATTGCAATCCTGGAATGACCGCGCGCTTCGCGATTCCCGCACAGCCCATGATGCCCCATTTTAACTTATTGCTGGTCATGCTATAATCACCTCATCTATTGTTCTACGACTATATTGTGATTATATGATGATCAAATCAAAATTAAAATGATATTATTTTGTACGTATCTAAAACAATATTGTCATCATCGAGGTGATAACCATGCAACGCCAGAGCCATCTATTGACGCTTTCGCAAACGCCTTACTTCTGTCTTCCCGAATCGGTCGGCGCATACAGTGATTTTCCCGAGCATCACACGGTGCGGGCCGCGGATGCGCACAATAACTTCAATATTCATTATGTCGCCTCCGGCAAAGGGTATGTCGAATGGGACGGCAAGACACATCCGCTTACGCAAGGGGATGCCGTCCTCTACTTCCCGATGCAATACCAGCATTATTACAGCAGCAAGGACGAGCCTTGGGACGTGCGCTGGGTCCACTTCTATGGAAGCGGCGTCCGCGATTACTTCCTTGAACGCGGCCTTCACAAAAGCCAGCTATGGACGCTAAGGCAGACGAAAGGCTGGGAGCAGGCGCATATGGAGCTGCTCGTCGAGGCGGAGACGCATCGGATGCTCCATCCGATCCGGTTGTCGACGCTGACGTATACGCTGCTCGCGCTGTTCGCCGAGCAAGCCGTGCCGTTGACGGGCAGCAGCAAGGCAAGCACGGCCGGCAACCGCATAATGGAGCTGCTGCCGCTCATGCAGGAGGAAGCGATGCATCCGTTCATCCTCGAGCAATGGGCCGAACGTGCAGGCGTTACGCCGCATTATTTCTGCAAGCTGTTCAAGAGCACGATGAAGATGACGCCGATGGATTTCATTACCCGCTGCCGCCTGCAGATGGCCAAGCAATGGCTGCTCGATCGCAAAGACGCGAACATCGGCCGGATCGCCCAAGATGCCGGCTACCCTAGCGTAAGCTACTTTAACAAGCGGTTCATCGAGCACGAAGGCATGACGCCGACGGCCTATCGCCAGCTGTTCGGCATGTAGGTGCCGAAGTCTTTGATATAATTATGATCGGCAATACGAAATGGAATAAAGGGCGGGGATACCTATGAAATTGGAACGATTGATCTCTATGATCTACAAGCTGTTGAACCATGAAGTTTTATCTGCCTCCATGCTGGCCGAAGAGTTTCAAGTTTCCCCAAGAACCATCTATAGGGATATCGATGTGATCTGCGCCGCCGGCTTTCCGGTCATATCGTATCAGGGAAATAAAGGCGGATTTGGCATAATGGACGGATATAAAATGGATAAAAGCTTGCTCGGTTCGTATGATGTCGCTTCCCTGATCACCGTGCTCGGCAGCCTCTCCTCCGTGTTTGAAGACGAGCGTGCGCAAGGAACCATCGAACGGCTGCAAACGATTGGAACGGAGCATCAAACTCCGAGTCTAACGGTGGACTTCGAAACCCGCCGTACGGATCCCGACGCGCTTCCTCATTTGCGCACGGCCATTACGGAGCGAATTATCGTCCGTTTTGATTACATCAATGCACAGAATGAACGCACAACCCGCGAAATGGAACCGGTGAGGCTTCATTTTAAATATGGTAATTGGTATATCTATGGTTATTGCCGAACGCGGATGGATTATCGAGAGTTCCGACTATCCCGGATGATGAATTTGTTCCTGACGCGGGATACCTTTCAGCTGCATGACGAGGTAACGAAAGAGGCTGGTTCTTCAAACACGGCATGGCAAGATCAGGTGGAGGAAGTCGTAATCCGGGTGGGACCCGAGGCTTTGGCGGAAGCGATGGACCAGTTTCACCAGATGGATAAGCAATTTCATGACGATGGAAGCATGACCATGCGAATCCCCGTTTATAGGCCACTGAAAGCCCGTTGGCTTTGGTCGATATTGCTCAGTTTTGGCAGCGGCGCCGAAGTGCTCGAACCTATAGAGCTAAGAAGCATCTTAAAAGAACAGCTTCAAAATACGCTCAGACTTTATGAAGTAGTATGACACACAGTTGTCATATTACTTTTTTTATAATTACGACAGATTCATAAAACGAATCCATAACAAGTCAAAAGGAGTCGAAACGAAATGACGAATCATTCAGTCGAAATGTTTAATTACCACACCTGGGCGGGCCAAACGATCCTGGGAAGAATAGGAGAAACCGATGTTTAATGTCATACAGGAAATAAATTGGATTGCCGTCTTGCTGGCTGCATTGGCGTCCTCGTTATTGGGAGGCGTTTGGTTTACTTTGATTTTTGGAAAGGCTTATGCTATTGCGCTAGGAAAAGAAAGTACGCCAAATGAAAAGCCGGCTCCAATTTTTATTGTCGGACCATTTGCTTGCGGCTTGGTAACTACAGTCGCAATGGCAATTTTGATCTATGCCTTCGGTATCGAATCCATTGTTAACGCTATAATCTTTGGTTGCATTGTCGGTATTGGATTGTTGGCCTCAACGACCGTCAATACGGCAATAAACCCAAACATACCTCGTCCGCTTTTATACGGACTTATTAGCGGGAGTTATTTTTTGCTTTCAGGTTTGATTATTAGCGTCATTCTTGTCGTTATGAAATAAGCGTATGCAAAAGATAAAGCTGCCCAGTCATCTTAAGAATACTCGGCTTGCGTCCTAGAAAGGAGAATGTTTTTTTGTATGGAAAATGAAAATTTAATTACAGTAAAAGCGAGAGAAGATTTGAGGGTTTGGCTGCAGGAGAACGGCAAGACTGAAAAATCCTGTTGGGTCGCAGTTCGCATGACGCCGAACCCGGATACATTGCTATATTTGGACGCGGTCGAAGAATCATTGTGCTTTGGATGGATCGATGGAGTCAAAAAGAAAATATCCGAAACGGGGTTGGCTCAGAGATTGTCTCCTAGGAGCAAAAGAAGTTCGTGGACCGAATTGAATAAAGAACGTGTCCGCCGTCTCGAAAAGTTGGGGTTAATGAGCGACGAAGGAAGAAGGGTACTTCCCGATATGGACCACGATTCTTTTAAAATAGATACGGTTATTCAGCAAAGGCTAACGGAGGACAAGAAAGTATATGAGAATTTTTCGGCATTTCCGGCTCTTTACCAAAGAATTCGGATCGACACGATACAAAGCATTAAAGATCGGCCGGAACTATTTAAAAGCAGATTAGACAAATTTATAACAAACACGAAAGAAAATAAAATGTACGGTCAATGGCATGATAATGGCCGCCTTCTGGATTATTAAGATGCGCTAGGTTCGAATCGCCGGACCAACCTGCAGCCTGGATACGACAAAAAAAAGGCTTTCCCGCAAATCCATCCTTACTCGGACTTGCAGGAAAGCCTTCTATAATCTTACTTCGCCAATTGCGAATCGAATACCGCTGCTTGAACCATCCAGCCGAACGGATCCTCGAGTTCGCCCTTCTGAATACCTGTTAGCGTGTCGTATAGCTTCTGCGAAAGCTCCCCGGTCTTGCCGTTATTGATCACAAGCACCTCGTCTTGCCAGTTGAGCTCGCCGATTGGCGAAATAACGGCTGCCGTACCCGTACCGAACGCTTCCTCAAGCTTACCTTGCTTGCTCGCCTCGTACAGCTCGCCAATTTCGATCGCACGCTCCTCAACCTCGTATCCCCAATGTCTTAGCAAGTGGATGATCGAGTTGCGAGTAATGCCGTCCAAGATGCTGCCGCTAAGCGCAGGCGTATGGATAACGCCGCCGATCTTGAAGAAGACGTTCATGCTGCCAACTTCTTCAATATACTTGCGGTGAACGCCGTCCAGCCACAATACTTGCGTATAGCCTTTGTCTTTGGCAAGCTCTTGCGCTTTAAGACCGGCCGCATAGTTGCCAGCCGTTTTCGCTTCGCCAACGCCGCCCTTTACCGAACGAACATAGTCGGATTCGACGTAGATTTTAACCGGATTAACGCCTTCCGGATAATAGGCGCCTACCGGCGACATGATGATGATGAACATATATTCCGTCGACGGGGCTACGCCAAGCTGCGCTTGCGTCGCAATGACGTACGGACGAATATATAACGAGTTTCCTTCCTCGGAAGGAATCCAGTCTTGATCGACTTGAATAAGCTGCTTAAGCGCTTCAACCGCCTTATTCGGGTCCAACTCCGGAACGCTAAGACGCTCATTCGAACGGTTCATCCGCAGGAAGTTCTTCTCTGGTCTAAACAACAGTACGCGTCCGTCCTTCGTGCGATACGCTTTCAATCCTTCGAAGATCGTCTGGCCATAGTGGAACACCTTCGCGGCCGGATCGAGCACAATCGGCTGGTAAGGAATAACGCGCGGGTTGAACCACCCTTTGCCTTCCTCGTAATTCATAATAAACATATGATCCGTATAATAATTGCCGAAACCTAGCTTGGACTCCTCGGGCTTAACCTTCTTTGTTGTTGCGCGTTCGATTTGCAAGCCTTCAAGCATATACATCTCTCCTTTTTTTTAGGGCTGTTAATTGAATGCTAACACTTCATGCGATATATTTAAAATATCTATTTTATACAAACCCCATACCTTAAAGGTATACACAAGCGAGGGAACTCAAATGGATTTGCGCCAGCTCAAATATTTCGTTGCCATCGCCGAGGAAGGGCAAATCACGCGCGCCGCCAAAAGGCTCAATATGGAGCAGCCGCCTCTTAGCCGTCAGCTCAAGCTTATCGAAGAGGAGCTTGGCGTGACGCTGTTCGACCGCGGCGGCAAGGGGCTCAAGCTCACCGACGCCGGTCGGCTGCTGATGGAGAAAGCCGAGTCGCTTCTATTCCAGTTCGACGACGCCATCCGCGAAGTTCAGGAGACCGAGGAAGGCGCGCGCGGCGTATTGTCCATTGGCTCTGTCGTGTCATGCATCTCGCTGCTGCCGAAGCAGATCGAGCGCTATCGCGAGCTCTACCCGCATGTGACCTACAAAATACTCGAAGGCGATCATTTCTACCTTGGCGAGCAGCTTGAGAAAGGCGCGATCGACTTGATCGTTGCGCGTCTTCCGTTCGAGGCGCAATCGATCGTTAGCGATTATACCGTGCTGCCGCTGCCTTCCGATCCGTTCGTAGCCGTCATTCCCAGCTCCTGGACTGAGCTGTCGAGCCGCCAATCGATCAACATGGTCGAGCTTGCCCAATTCCCGTTCCTGACGCTAAAGACGGACAAGACGCTCCGTATGCACGAGCAGGTCGTCAACGAATGCAGACGCCATGGCTTCGAGCCTAATATTATATGCGAATGCTCCAGCGTCGCGATCATCATGTCGCTGATCGCCGCCGGCATCGGAACGACCGTATTTCCGAAATCCGTCCTTTCCTCATTCCCGTCCGATGTCGTCAAGATGCTTCGAATCGAGGACGCGGACTTCCAATCGGGGGTCGGCATCCTATGGCTGAACGACCGCTACTTGCCGAAGCGCGCGCAATATTTTATCGACAGCTTCCGTCCCGGCTACAGCTAGCTTATCTAAAGTCAGAAGCCTTACTTCGAAAACTGGTCGTCGAGAAATTCCGCTAGCACGTTAGGCAAGCCGATCTGGCCGAGCTGCTTGTTGTTGTTCATGAGCAGTTGAAGCAGCTCGTCGCTGAAATCGTTGTCCTGCTCCTCCTTGATCGCCTCGATCTCGTCATGCAGCCGCTCCATCTTATGATCGAGGGCCGAGGCGGAGACCGCCGCTTCGCGCAGCTCGTTCAATAAGCGCTCCGGAATTTCCTGATTGTACTTGTAGAAAATTTTGTGCTCCAAACTAGCCCAGAAATCCATCGCGATTGTCCGTATTTGCACCTCGACGAACACGTTTTCGCGGCGATCCGAGATGTACACGGGCACTTCAATAATCAGATGCAAGCTTTGGTAACCGTTCGGCTTCGGATCCTTGATATAATCCTTAACCTCCACGATGTTCAGGTCCGATTGGTTGCGAAGCATATCGCTAATCCGATAAATATCGGAGATGAACGAGCACGTTATGCGCATGCCTGCAATATCCCTTATACTGTTGCGGATGCTTGTCAGGCTAAGACCCGTTTGCTTACGGTAAAGCTTCTCGAAAATACTCTTCGGCGACTTCAGCCGCGACTTCGTATTTTCGATCGGATTGTATTCATGGAGCAAATGGAATTCTTCCTGCAAAATCTCGATTCTCGTTTCCAGCTCGCTTAACGCGAATTTGTACATCATCATGAATCTAGTCATTTGAGTCTTCAAGTCTTTAATCATTAACATTTGATCCATCGCAGTGATAATCTCCTTCCAGGCTTTCGTTCAACAGCGTAACGATACGCCTCAGTTCGCGAAGATCCTCTTCCGGTATTCTATCCGTTATGATTTTGATTAACTGCTCATCATTGGCTCGGAAGGAGGAAATGTATTGCTTGCCCAGCTCGGTGATGGCCAAGTAGACGACTCGGCGGTCCCGCTCGCCTCTGTATCGGTCGATAAGGCCTCTATCGTACAGCTTGTCTCCCATTAGCGTAACGGCTCCGGCGGTTAGGAGCAGCAACTCGGCCAAATCCGTCGATTTCAAAGGACTATGCCTGCTCAAATGCTGCATCATCCGTATCTGGCTAATGGAGAACGTATCGTCAACGCCCTTATACCATTCGGCTTTAAGCTTCTTGTACGTGCTTTTGAACAATGGCGATAATGTGATCCACTCTTCATAATTGCTCATCATTGCACCTCACTTATTCATTTTACCACTCAAACGCTGTAACGAGGATTAAGTTTTGTTGACTATTTTGGCACAAAATATCTATAATGACCTTGGTAACGTTCTTGTTAGCTAATCTACCAAACTATTTCCATGAACCGAGGTGATTCGAATGAGTATCGATAAATATGAAAATGTTGAAAAATTAATCGATATATTTCAACGCTTCGGCAAGGCCGACTGGCGCAAGAAGACGATATTAGGGCTCAAAGCCAGTGAAATGAGAGTGTTGCTGTGCGTAAAGCAAGGCTCGGTTAATTCTACAAAAGGGACAACCGTTAAATATATTAGCAAACGGCTTCATGTCACATCGCCGACCGTTACCCAAATGGTTAACAACCTCATTGAAGGCGGATATGTCTACCGCAAGTCGGACACGGCCGATCGGCGGATTACTGAAATAATGCTTACCGAGAAAGGCGAGCAGCTGGCGGATGCCGCCAAGAAGCGCTATCACGATATGTTCATCGGAATGATCGATCATTTAGGCAAGGAGCAGAGCGATCAATTAATCGAACTGCTGAATCAAGTCTTCGAATATTTGGATCCGGATATCAAAAAGGATTCCGAATAGGCACGATGGCCGACCCAAAATCCCTCCTCATGAGTCGCTTATTCAAGTTATTGAATAGCCGGCTCTTTTTTCGTCAAATCCTTTGTTTTACGATCGGCTGGCGAAGCTTCGGCTTTCATGTCGTTGGACGTACGAAGCGGAATCTCCTTCAAGAAGAACACTGCGACGAGCGCAACGATAAGGAGCGACATGCCGAATAAAAATACGACCGTTAGCGAATCGCTAAGTACATCGCGAATAAATGCAATCGTCTGATTGAACAGGTCGTGAATCTCGGTTGGGAGCGTTTCTTGCAGCTCCTTCAGCTTCGGCTGGTCAAGCAGCAATTGCGGATTCATGAAGCTTCCCATCTCTTGTGCCACTTCAGGATCGACTTTGGACAAATCCGGGCCCTCTCCTGCTGCCAGGGCATCCCTCAGCTTATGCGTAAGCGTCGTGTTCATAACCGTACCCATAACGGCGATACCGATCGTGCCGCCAAGGTTACGGAACAGCGTAGCCGTACCCGTAGCGACGCCTAGCTGACTCGGAGCGACGGCGTTTTGAACCGTAAGCGTGAAGACCGGCATCGAAATGCCAAGACCGATACCGAAAACGATCATGCTCGCGATAGCGATCCATACATTCGTCATGAAGGCCATCATCAGCATACCGATCACCATGAACGGCATACCGGCAATCGCGAACCGTTTGTATTTGCCGGATTTCGAAATCCAACGACCGGACAACGTACTCAATACGATCATCGCGATCGACATCGGCATATTGACGAAACCGGATACCGTAGGAGAGATCCCCAGAACGCCTTGCGTGAAGAACGGCAAATACATCATTGCGCCCATCATGCCGGCGTTCATAAGGAAACCGATGACGTTCGATACCGTTACGATGCTGTTCTTGAACATCGAGAGCGGCAATACCGGACTTTTCGCTTTGCGTTCAACAAGCAATAGAATAACTAAGAATACAGCGGATGCGGCGAGCAGACCGATAATTTCGAACGAGCCCCACTCGTATTTCGTTCCCGCCCAGGAGAACCCGAGAAGCAAGGCAATGATCGTAAGGGAAAGGAACAACGAGCCCCAGTAATCGATTGGTTCAGTCGTCGTCCGCCCAGTCTTAGGAAACATCCTCCAAATCATGACGAAGGCAACAAGGCCAAGCGGTAAGAAAATCCAGAATATCCATTCCCAGTCCATATGGTCGACCATAAAGCCGCCAAGCGTCGGTCCGATGACACTGGAGAAGCCGAAGATCGCCATCATGACGCCGGTCCACTTCGCGCGCTCGCGCGGAGCGAATAAGTCACCGACAGCCGTAACGGTCGCCGACATGAGAATACCGCCGCCAAGACCTTGAATACCGCGGTAAGTAATCATTTGGAATATCGTCGTTGACGTACCTGATAAGAAAGCGCCGATTATAAATATGACGATACCGAATAATAGGAACGGCTTCCGTCCGTAAATGTCGGATAATTTACCAACGAGCACCGTTGCAATCGTCGAGGTAAGCATGTAGATGGTAATGACCCAAGTGTAGTACTCGATTCCCCCGAGCATGGCAATAATCCGTGGCATTGCCGTACTTACGATCGTTTGGTTGATTGCGGCGAAGAACATCGCAGCCATTAACGCGATCATGATCGTCACTTTTTTCTTTTGTGATAACTGCTCCATGAAGTTTACTCTCCTTGCTTTTATGAATTAATATTTCCCTTTAGCAGTAAAAATACTACCGCTAAATAGTTAGGTAGCCTACCTTTTCATGTATCATACAACAATTTTAGTACTAAGACAACTGGCATATTCCGAAAGCATTTTGAACAAATGTTGGGCGGGGTTGTCTGGGTATGGGCAAAAAAAATACCGCTAAGAGCGTACTGGCGTACGGCTCTAGCGGCGTATAACACTACACACTGGATACTGGCTTTTGTTTTAACTTGGCTAGCAAACCTCCCAAATACGCAGGTGCTGATATTATTAGAACATATAATAAGTTCAGAGCTAATGGATCGCTCCCTGGCACTCCGATCAAGGTTAAGGCTTGATAAACACCAACCAATAACGGTATAAGAGCTAGCAGCAACGACTGGTTCCATGTCGCTTCTTTTCTCGTACTTCTCTGCGTACTGAAGCCGCCGAATAGATCGATATCGCTACAAGTATGACGTAATACAAACCCTCATGCTCTTGTTGCCATTTTTCCAAGCCCGTTGCTATTACCACCGCGTGTAAAATAATTGAGAATGCAAAACTAGTAAGAACAACTACAACAATACCCCAGAGCAATGCTTTAAAATCAATCCTCGACATATTTGCCTCCCTGAATAAATCTTCTATTCTAGAACAATCATTTCATCTACCAAATCTGAAATGACTGATTCGTTATCAGATGGAATAATCATCAAGCGATGATTCCTTCTCACAATCCCAGCACAGATTTCTAAACGGACTCTTATCCTCTCTTTCCAATAACTGTCCAAATAAGGAAAGCAAAAAATACTTTTCCCATGCGCAAGACCGATAGCTACCGTTGCATTCCATCTTTCATTGCTTATGTAATGCAGCGGACGGTTCATTCTGGAAGGTGATAGCTCCAACTCTTCAACGGCACTCCGAACCGCTTCCTCAGACAGTTTTGGATCCTCTTCAAGCAATTGCTGTACAGTCGGATAGTACTTCATGCCAAACTTATTTCTTTTATAAAGGCTTTGTTAAACCTTAATGTTGATATTTGATAGCTACGAACGAATGTTCTATAATAAAGGTAACAATTCGGTTCGGAGATGATTTGTCTATGGATTTAAAGGAGCTAAAAAAGCTTGCTGATACATTAGACGATAGTGGTAAGCAAGAACTTATCTTCTTTTTGCAATCCCGAACCAAGGGTGTGGCGGCTCCCGTTCGAGCAATTGACGAAATCCAAGAGCAGAAGCACAATGATGGGCTTGTTTGTCCGCATTGCAAAACCCATTCTGTCGTTCGTTTTGGGAAGTACGCCATAAAAACACGTGCTGGAGAGGTTAAACGTCAGCGTTACCGTTGTAAATACTGTCGCCAAACCTTTAATGACCTTACAAACACCCCGACCTCATGTGTGGGTTCGTTTTATTGAATGCATGATTGAGGGTTATTCGCTGAGGAAATGTGCCGAGCAATTAAACGACGAAGTCACACATGTCACATTGTTTTACTGGCGACATAAGATTCTTGCTGCCCTGAGACAGATTCCAACAGAATCATTCCAAGGTATCGTTGAAATGGACGAGACCTACTTTTTGTACTCGGAAAAGGGCAAGCGGAACATCACCGAACGCAAGCCACGTAAACGAGGCGGAAAAGCCAAATATCGTGGCATAAGCAAGGACCAAGTGTGTGTCCTCGTTGCCCGCGACCGTCAGAAAATGACTTACTCTGGCGTTCTTGGGCGTGGTCGCATTCGGACAACGAAATTAGATGAGGCGATTGGCGGTCATCTATCGGACTCAAACGTGCTTTGCACGGATTCCTGGCGGGCATTCAGCTCCTATGCGAATGCAAAGGGCTTGGCTCATTACCGATTCAAGTCCGACGGAAAACAACGTATCAAAGGCGTATACCATATCCAAAACGTAAACAGCTATCACAGCCGCTTGAAGAAGTGGATGGACCGCTTCAATGGTGTTGCAACCAAATATTTGCAACATTATTTGGCTTGGTTTCGTTATTTAGACAGCAAGGATTATGAGAATACAGCATCGAATAAGAAAAACATGTTGGTCATTTCTTGCCTATTTTCTGTGAGTCAGACCAATCGTAAACTTCGTCAATCTACTTTTCTTGATAAATTAACAGGCTATCAATTTAACGTGTAAAAGAGGTAATGCTTTTGAAGACGACGATAAATCAATTTAACAAAGTTGCAGAAGAATACGATTTTGTGAACACCTTATTAAATGATTATTCTTTTTTTATGTTTAACCTTCCTTTGCATAGAGGACGAGCATTAGATGTTGGCTGTGGTTCAGGTATATTAGTTAATGAATTGTCTTCTCATTTCGATGAGGTAGTGGGAATTGATATTTCAGGTGAAATGCTTGAGATAGCTAAAGCGAAGCGGCAACATCCAAATACTACCTACTTGAATATGGACGCAGAAAATCTTATCTTTGATAGAAAATTTGATTTAATTGTGAGCAGAACCACTTTCCATCATCTAAACAATATACCGAGTGTTATAAACAATATGAAAAAGCTATTAAATGATGGTGGGAAAATTGTTATTCTTGATAATGTATCTGAGAAAGAAACCCCTGCAACCTACGTTTACATTCTTGGAGCGATATTTGAGTTCATTCCTCATCTTCGCAAATATGGGTTAAAGAACGCCATTAGAATTTTCAAGCACAACATTTCTAAGCCGTGGCTTGAACATTTAGCATCCGATAAATATATATCCGAAAAACAATATTATGAACTGTATGGAAAGTTATTGCCTAATTGTAAATTTCAAAGAATGGGCTGGGCAATGGGTATTGTATTTTGTATGGGAAAAATATAAATGAAACTTACCAAACCGCTTTCCCAGGAAGGTGGTTTGTTTTTTTACCTGAAATCAACATTACTTTTTAACAAAGCCTTTATAAATGATGTCTCCGACATAACAACTACTCTGTTTTAGCTGAGTCTGGCTCAACAAGCTGTCATCACCTGCAACAATATAACCTGAATCATGTTTCACTTGTCCCGTTAGCAAATAAGAAAGAGCCCATGGCCCAATGCCCGATTTGCTTACAACACCATATACCTTAGATGAGCAGAAACGGTAATTAAAATCGATTAAGCTGTCCCTTTTCGCATCTATGCCACGAATCCGCGGCTTACATCGGACGTAAATATTTTTCATTTCGATATTGCTTATTGCTCTCATTGGCCTGCTCTACCTCCACTATTAATCATCCTCATGAATGCCATTTTTCCTCGTCCCATCCCATTCATTTTATTTCCTTTTTATACCTTTGTATATTGGTTTTTCAAGCTAATGGGACAAGCTATGTTGGATATTTGCATTAACTTCGATCGATAGTAGCAGGGTTGGAGGGTTATGTTGGAGTTTCTGCACTAACTTTGACCTAAGACAGCTGTTTCCGAGGCATTTAGGAAAAAGTTAATGCATTTGCGGCTAGGCCCCTAACTGCAGAAAGTTACTGCCAAAATCCAACATGGCTTCTTGCTGCAGAATCAAGTTACTGCACAAAAAAACCGCTCCCTCAAGGAGCGGCTTTCGCCTAGCTGTTTATACGGAAAATGACGATATGATGCCGCGTTTCGGGCCTTTAGCGTGTTTGATGATCGTCTCGTACTGCGACTTGGCTATCCTTCGGTCGGACATTGGAAGTTGAGGGTTTTTCACAATTTCGGCCAGCATCTTGAGCTGCTTCATCTCGTCTGGCGTAACTTTAGCTGTCGCTTTCGCCACGTGCTCCCTCCTCCTTTCCTTTATTGTCTACTTCCAATTGCTCGATGACCGTATCCGCAATCTCCTTGCTTTGCTTCGCCTTCAAATAAGACAATCCCGCATAGCCGGCCAGCAGCGAGCTGCTGACAACGGCATAAATATTGTCGGTGTTGGCCATGGCAAGCGTACATTTCGCGACGATGCCCGTGCCGATAGCGATGAGCAGATCGCCGAAGAAACCGAGATCGAAAAATATATTTTTTTTTGCGCCGCCGCCATTGCGGTATCCAATCATGAAGAAAAGAAAGCGTATCGGCCGTTGCACCCACCGAATCAGCTTGCTGCCGGAGAAGTTTGCCCCTTCCTCGTCATATTCTATGACGAACTTCGGCAGTTCGACTATCCCATTTTTCACAAAATGTCCGATTAACCCCCCGATCAGGCTCATCGCAATAGGAAGCCCGAACACGGCAAGGAAATCGTTCAGATTCCGAATGTCCTCCAGAACAACTCCTCCTCTCCCTTCGCCCATGCGCTAACGATATTTTCACATTTTCAGACAACGTCCCCACGCTTGCCTTCGAACGCCGGTTTAATCCATGTTATTTAGTTATAGCGGTTTACGCTCCGATTAGAACTATTTTTTCGTTGACCAGCGTACAAAAAAGAATCGTTATGAACCATTTTTTCCTTTGGAACAGGGGAAGCATTATCGTAAAATAAAGCGGAGAAACGCAAGGGGGCATAGGCTGTGGCAACAATAGAGGATTTTACGAAGCTGGATATTCGAATCGGTACGGTGCTGGGAGCAGAACCGTTTCCCGAAGCGCGCAAGCCGGCTATTAAGCTGGAGATTGATTTCGGGGAGCTTGGCATCAAGCGGACTTCGGCGCAGATTACGCGCAGGTACGAGCCGGAGATGCTGATCGGGCGGCAAGTAGCGACCGTCGTCAACTTTCCGCCAAGACGAATTGCCGGATTCAAATCCGAAGTGCTCGTAATAGGCGGAACGCCAGAGAATGGCGATGTGGTGCTTCTAAGGCCGGATCGGCCGGTTAAGAATGGCACTCCCGTTGCTTAATGCAATAAAACAACAGCGGCTGCCGAAGCCGATGCGCATGCATCGCCTTGGCAACCGCTGTTACTGGCCATAATCGATTAATCACCTATCGGGAACCAATTCGTCGGCCGTACGATTACCTCCCATAACGGAGTTGGCACGACCAAGTCCTCTTGCCCGTTTCTCGACAGCTTCGTTCGAATTTGCTCCTCGCGTCCGCTTTGCACCTTCTCCACCCACTCAGGCTCCATAATGAGCTCACGCCCAATGGCGACAAACGGCACGACGTCAAGCGTACGAAGCGCTTCCTCCGGCGTGCGGATCGAACCTACTCCGATGATGGGAACGAGATGCCCTACCCGATCTTGAATCCACGCCAGCCGGGATTTTGTAGGTTCAGCGCCGCGCCTTGGAAGCGAATCCGCCTCCATTAACGATATATGCAGGTAGTCCAGCTCCTTCGCCGCCAATTCATCCACCAATCGGAACGTATGCTCCATCGTAATGCCAGGGGTTGTCGCTTCTTCAGGCAAGAACCGGTAGCCGACTAGGAACGGCTCCTTCGCATGTTCCCCAACAACGCGCTTCACTTCATCGACGATAGCTAACGGAAAGGCAAGCCGTCTATCGATATCGCCGCCGAAACGGTCATTCCTCTTATTTGATTGCTCGGAGAAAAACTGCTGCAGGAGATATCCGTTCGCGCCGTGAATTTCCACGCCGTCGAATCCCGCTTCAATAGCCCGTCTCGTCGCAGCTCCGAAATCGCCCACGATCGCTTCGATTTCAGTCTCCGCGAGCTCTCTTGGCACTACGCCTCCATTTTGCTCGGAAGCAACCGCGCTTGCGCTAACGACATCGCCGCCGGGTACTAAGGCAACCGGGCACTCTCTGCCTCCATGATAGATTTGAAGCACCGCCTTAGCGCCCTTCTCCTTAATGGAAGCGGCCAGTCGTTTCATGCTTGGAATCATCTCGTCGCGGTCGCCGGCGAATTGGCCGGGGAAGCCCTTGCCGTTCGGCGATACGTAGATGCAAGCTGTAATAACCATTCCTACGCCGTTTGATCTACGTTCATAATATCGAACCTCATCATCGGATACCGATCCGTCCTCGCGAGAAGAGAAATTCGTCATCGGGGCCATGACGATTTTATTTTTCACATGAACGCCGCTCTTGAAGGTAAAGCTCTCGAACAAAGGCTTGTATTGTTCTTTCATTTGAACACTCCTCTTTATATATAAATACATGCATAGCTTCAGTCCCGAACTGTAACTAATTTGTATACTGTACTATATTATGATACAGTTGAACTGTCAAGACATAAAGCGTAAGCGAAATTGTTACACTTTCCTGTACTCCGAAAATTGTGCATTTCACACTTGACAGCCGCAACTGTATATTATATTATTACAGTAACAACTTCGATTACAGTTGCAACATAAACGAATAAGGGCGGTGGAGAAGATGAGATTGGAAACGAGCGATTGGGTGCAAGGAAGAACGAGCAACGGAGAATTAATTCAAGGATTTATCGAGCACATCGATACTCTTGAAGGCATCGTCACCGTACAAGTCATTAAATCGGACAATGAAGAGGCAGTAGGCAAAGCAACCACCGTCCGCGAGCATTGGATCAAAAAAATTCCCGAGGATGCGCAAATGAACGCTGAGCAGTTGCTTAGCATGATCGACATTGCTTTGGCGACGAGAGACGAAGCTTGGTTCATGGAGTTGACCGATCAGTTGCAGGCCGTGAAGCTTCACGACAACTACGACAGCCGCAACAAGGACAACGCTAAGCATTCCCGACTAACGTCGTTTATATAAGAAGAAGAGGCAAGCTGGCGATTATGCCCGCTTGCCTCTTTGTTTGTACGCCCATTAGCTTAGTATTCCCTCCTTGTCTCGTTCAACCAATCCGGGATCTTTTACAAAAGCCAGTTTCGGCTTGAAGCGTATTGAATTTGTATCGACTGGCTGCATTGATTACAATAATAAATGCAGACCAGGATCACGGCACGGTTACTCTAAGAGACCTTATTTTGACGTATTGCAACAATGGAGGGATTTATTATGGCTAGAAAGACGATCACTCTTCTTGTACTGCTTGCTGTTTGTTTCATCATCGCGGGCTGCGGCACGGGCTCGAACAACAACACTGACAAACCTAATGATTCATCGCCAAGCGAGACGACCCGACCAACCGCAACAGCCTCCACCCATACAGAACCGCCTCCGACCGAAACGGCAAAGCCAGCCGTCGACCCCATTCAGGAACAGATCGATGGGATGACTCTTGAGGAGAAGATCGGCCAGATGGTCATTATCGGACTAGAAGGCACGAGAGCCGATAAAGACGCAATAAACATGATTAATAAGAACAAGATTGGCGGTTTTATTTTGTACAAGGACAATATGAACAACGCTGACCAGATTGTTTCGCTGCTGAATGCGCTGAAGTCAAAGAACGAAACGAATAAAGTCCCGTTGTGGCTAAGCGTCGACCAGGAAGGCGGCAAGGTAAACCGTTTGCCGAAAGCGTTCGTCGCCATGCCTACAGCAAAGTCCATGGGAGCTGCGGATAACGAGAATTATACGCAGGCGGTCGGCCAAGCTACGGGTCTGGCCCTGAAGTCGCTCGGCTTCAATATGGACTTCGCCCCTGTTCTCGATATTAACAGCAATCCGGACAATCCGGTCATTGGCAACCGTTCATTTGGCTCGGATGCAGACACGGTCATTCGTCATGGGATCGAGACCATGGAGGGACTTCGGTCAAGTGATATCGCTGCCGTCGTCAAGCATTTTCCCGGTCATGGCGATACGTCAGTCGATTCTCATCTGGAGCTGCCTGTCATCGGCAAGAGCCTTTCCGAGCTGAAGAAGTTCGAGCTGCTGCCATTCAAGGAAGCGATCGCCCAGGATGCCGATGCCGTCATGGTCGCTCACCTTCTTATTCCATCTCTCGACGACGCGAACCCGGCTTCCTTATCCAAACGAATCATCACGGATTTGCTTCGGGACGAGCTCGGTTACGACGGCGTTGTCATGACTGATGATATGACGATGGGCGGCATCGTTAATCATAACGATATCGGCGAGGCTGCCGTTCGCTCCGTTCTGGCCGGCACGGATATCGTATTGGTTGGGCATGACAACGTTAAGCAGATAAAGGTACTTAATGCGCTTAAAGCAAGTGCCGCCGAAGGAGATTTAACGGAAGAAATGATCAATGCGCATGTTCATCGGATATTGGCTCTGAAAGCCAAGTATGCGCTGAGTGAGAGCGATGGGCCTATCAACGATATCGATATTGAAGGGATAAATAACGCGTTCAAGGAAGCTTTGAACTTAAACAAATAAACGATTGATCAGCTGCGATTGTGAATTTTCTTGTTGATTAACCTGCTGAACCTCATCGGTGTAGCTTGACTACTGTAGTATTAACTGGAATTTTTCCCTTTAATCCCACGTTATTTTGACAACCAAGCTAATAGCAGGAATATCTTGCTTTCAAGGTGAAATTGATGTATTGGGTTAAATTAACAGGAAATTGTACCGTTATTGTGTAGCAAAGAGGAACGTTCGTCATTGAAAGTTCCTCTTTGTTGCGGTCTTTAGGGGAAATTCATGGTGTTATCTCTTGCTCCTTCACCCAAGGTTTTGCATAATATTCCTTCAACACTCGCTCTGCCTGTTTTCCATAAATATCGAATCCCCGGTTCGACGCCGCTTCTTCCGCCGCGTAAAGCCTCGCGTTCCAATCCCACCAGAAGAACCCGCCGAACCACGGCTCATTCCAGAATACGTGAAGCGTGGATCGGTAGAAATTAGCTTGCTCCGACTCGCTTGCAGGCAGCTCCTTATGGGTGAAGTCCCAAGGCATCGTTGCACAGCCTAGCGCGCTCCGGCAACCGATCTCCATGAATACGACCGGCTTATTGAACTTCGCCGACAACGCGGCAAGGCGGGGCTTATGCAGTTCCCAGCTCGCGATCATCGACTCCACGCTGTCTCCGGGCTTCTTGCCAACCGGATAGTATGCGCTTGTGCCGATATAATCGACGGCGTCGAACCAGTCGATGCCTTCCTCCTTCCCATGATTCGCGTTATAAATAATCGGTCCGCCGTAAATGCCGCGGAGCTTGGCAATAAGTTCGCGCCACTGCTCGGTGCGCGATTCCGTCTTCACCATCTCGCAGCCGATGCACAACATCTCGCAGCCAAGCTCTTCGGCAAGCTCTGCGTAATGACATATGAAATTCGAATACGAAGCAAACCACTTCTCCCAATAAGGGGCAGCCTCGCTGTCGCTCGGAAACCCGATATGCGCCCGCCAAATCCCATCCCGCGAATTGACGACCGGTTTCAGACATACCTTGAGCCCTAAGCTCTTCGCTTGCTTCACTGCAAATTCAATATCTCTATCGGTTACCGTATAACCGTAATCGAAGCTAATGTCCGTCGAATGAATCGTGTCCTGGAATGTCCAGAACGATAACGCGATCCACTCGCTGCCCGTGTCGCTCAGCTTGCGCAGCGAATCTACGGCGTATGGCTTGCGATACTCTCCGCGCTTCGAGCCCCAGCCATAAGTCATCCCTTTGAAAAAAGGGGGGGTTGTCATGGAAAAAAACCTCCTAATGTTACATCTGCAGTCCCTCTCATACTAATCCGCGGTGAAACGTCCGTAAATGGAACAATGCGGACTAAATATGGAATAATACTTGATCGATCATCGAAACAAACAAAAAGAGAACAGACCGCTCCAAAGCAGTCTGCTCTCTTGTCTTACACCTTTATTTCGACGCGACTCTCGCTGTTAAATTACTTTCAACCGGCTTCCCTTTGTCCACCGGCGCTCCCCGTTTGATCTTCCCGACGAACAAGCTAAGCGGCAATGCAGCTATGGCAATAAACGTCGCTACCACATAGACATCATTAACGCTCATCGTGAAGGACATCATTTCGATATGCAGCGGATCCGTATCGCCTGCCTTCACGAATTCCCCGGCATGCCCAATCGATCTTGAAGTAAGCATCGTCGTAAAGATCGCAATTGCGAACGAACCGAATACGTTCCTCGTCCAGTTCGTAATCGCCGAGGCGTGGCCGGACAGCTCCGCCGGAATTTGCTCCATGGCTGCGTTGCTGGACGGCATCACGACGAAGGCAATACCGAGATTTCGAACGACCATCCACCAGATGACGTATGAATGGGACACATCAATGCTAAGCCAGCTGAGCGCAAGCGTACCGACCGACAGCAGCAAAATGCCGATCGACATGAGCCAGCGCGGGCCGATAATGCCGTACAACTTGCCGACGACCGGCATCAGCAATGCCATTGCGAGCGAAGCCGGCAGCAGGATCATCCCTGTATCCATCGCCGATACATGCTGAATGCGCTGCAGGAACACCGGCGTCAGCAGCGTTCCCGAATAGAGGCTGATCGTAATAATGTTCGCGATGACTGCATTCAGCGTAAAGCGTCCATTCGCGAACACTCGCAGGTTCAACAACGGGGTCTCCGCCGTTAATTCGCGCCAGATGAACAATACAAGCGAAACGCCGCCGAGAACGAACAAGCCGACGACTTTGACCGAGCTCCATCCCCAGCTATGGCCTTGCCCAAGCGCCAACAGCAGAGACGAGCTGCTAATGATAACGGTAATAAAACCGAAACCGTCGAACGATTTTGGCACATTCATGCGATAGTAAGGAATATAGGCGTAAACGAAACCGATCGCGATAAGTCCAATCGGAATGTTCATGAGGAAGAGCCATTGCCAATTCAAGTTTTCCAGTACCCAACCGCTGATCGTCGGTCCGAATGCTGGAGCGAGCATCGCAGACAAGCCCCAGAAAGCCACGGCCATCGCTTGTCTTTCCTTCGGTATAATTTGATAAATAATAGACATCGTAGCCGGAATAATCAGGCCGCTGAACGCGCCTTGCAAAACGCGGAACGCGATAAGCGAACCTTCGCTCCATGCTGCCGCGCACAGCACCGATGCAAGCGTAAAGCCGATTAAGGAGTACAAATACAAGCGTCTATAGCTTAGCTTCTCTCCCAAGTATCCGGCGATAGGCGCCGTCGTGCCCATAGCGAGCATGAACCCGGTTAACGTCCATTGCACCGAACCTAAGGTCGTTTGAAAATGATCCTTGAGCGGCTCCAATGCAAGGTTAATGCTAGCTGAAGCAAGCACGCACAGGAATGATCCGATAAAGATCGCAAGCATGACCGGCCAGAAGCGCACATGGTTAAGATCGGTTTGTTTCATATCGTTCTCTTCACACCTTTTTCTCTATAGTTCTGTCTTCAATCTTGACGATATGATGTATGCTACTCCAAAATACTTTAGTTGTAAAGTAATTTATTTTAGCTTTAAAGTATTTTTGGGAAGATTCTTTTAATGGACGAAAAAGACCTAATCTTACTCTATTAGAGTGAGATTAGGTCTAATCGCTTTTATGTCTACGAATGCGCCTTGCATGGTTACGTAATATTGTTCACTAGTTTCATAACGGTGTCTCTCGTCAGCTTATTGCCTCCCGCAGCAATAAGATTAACGGTCGCATGGGCTAAAGTGAGCGGTATTTTGCAGAATTCAAGTGCCGGTCCACCCTTCAAATCAACGATATATGCATCGGCAAGCTTCAAGTTGCGGCGTGTATATTTGATCATTTCCTCGGAGCCCCAGCCGTTCGGGAAGAAGTCTACCCCTCGTTCCAAGTCTTCCTTGCGATTGCGCAAAATATTAACGGCCTGCAGTCCTCTGCCGAACGCAACCGCTTTCGCAAAATCGCTTTTCGTTCCGTCGAACCAGAGCCAAATTTCGGAGAGCATCTCGCCAACCATGCCGGCTACGCTGTACGTATAACGATCCAGATCGTCTTCCGTATCGATGTTCCAGCTCGTATGTACCCAATCGGCCATTTGCTTGGACATCTTCGAAATATAACGATACACGACCGGCGCAACCGTAGGCGGGCACAACAAAGCCCAGTCATGAAGCTGCATCGTTACTTCCGGCAGCACCTCGCTATGCGGAGCAAGCACTTGTTGCGTCTTGCCAATAACATCCTCGGACTGGAACGCCTCATGGATCGCAAGCAGCAATTCAACTTTCAGATCATCGGGTAGCGTCTCGTGATCCTCAATTTCATCGATCGCCCTCATACATAAATAAGCAGAGCTTACAGCTTCCTTCAAGCCTGCTTTCAAACGGTTAATGGGAATAAAAAAAGTACGGCTCGTCTTTTTCAACATCTTCATTGCGGCGTTCAGGGTTACTACTCCTTCCACAAAGCAGCTTTGCTTTTTGCTTGATTAATCACTTTCATTTATGATAACATATTTCATTCTAGTTTCAACGTCATTCTGAAATAATATACAGCATCGCTTAGCAAAGATAAATGAATTGGCATCGTTTGACTCCGAAATACGGGATAGCCGCAGCTCGAACTGGCAACCATAATGCCGATCCCGTACAACATTATACTTTGCCGAGGAGCTGATCGAATTTCATGAAGAAATACGTTGCGCTAGCTGCTTTATTGCTCGTTACAGCTTGTTCCTCCACGCCAGATACGGTTCAGAAGCAATCGACAGGCGAGCAAATGAGGATTAACAACTATTCGAATACGGATGCCGTTCCGCGTACGGATACGAATATGAAGATCAATTCGCAAAAAGGAACCTTTTCTTCATCCCTAACTTATCCGTACGGACAGCCCGACAATACGATGAGAACGAGACAAGCACCGATCAACCTGCCAGACTGGCTGATGGGTAGGATACAGATTGGCTATCCGGAAGGAAATACGAATGACGGTAACTATGGAAATGGAATTGGAAATGGAAATAACGTGCAAAACCCAACTTATACGCCAGCTCCAACTGTCACGGACGCTCCGAATACGAAGCCAAATACTGGAACGAACCAAGGCACGGGCGACTTCGAGCAGGAAGTGCTGAAGCTCGTTAATGCGCAACGTCAGAGCGCAGGTCTAGGTGCGCTGAGCATGGATGCGAAGCTTGCCAATATGGCCATGGTTAAAGCGAAGGACATGTACGACAACAACTACTTTGATCATAACTCGCCGACGTATGGGTCGCCATTCGATATGATGCGCCAATTCGGCATCACTTATCAATATGCCGGCGAAAATATTGCCAAAGGCCAGCCGACCCCGCAGCAAGTAATGACCGACTGGATGAACAGCCCTGGGCATCGGGCGAATATTCTCAAGTCGAGCTTCACGAAGATCGGCGTCGCTTACTACAAGGGCGAATGGGTACAGGAGTTTATCGGCTAGGTAGAAGCAGAAAGCCTGTCTGACAACGGTCAGGCAGGCTTTCTTTTTTTAATCTTTAAAAAACTTTCGTCGTCCAGGATTCGCAATTCCATGTTTCCGTTACGACATCCCGATAAAATTCAGGCTCGTGGGAAATAAGCAGGATGCTGCCTTTATAAGCTTTAAGCGCACGCTTCAGCTCATCCTTCGCATCGACATCCAAATGGTTCGTAGGCTCGTCGAGCACGAGCAGGTTCGTCTCGCGGTTAATAAGCTTGCATAGACGAACTTTCGCTTTCTCGCCGCCGCTCAGCACCGCGATCTTGCTCTCGATATGCTTCGTCGTCAGACCGCATTTGGCAAGCGCCGCACGCACTTCGAATTGGGTAAAGGAAGGGAACTCCTTCCATACCTCTTCGATACACGTGTTGTAATTCGCTTCCTTCATCTCTTGCTCGAAGTAGCCGATGTATTGGTGCTCGCCGCGCTCGACCGTTCCTTCCAGTGCGGGAATTTCGCCAAGGATGCTGCGCATGAGCGTCGTTTTGCCGATGCCGTTCGCCCCGACAAGCGCAATCTTCTGTCCGCGTTCCATACGCAAATCAAGCGGTCTGGAGAGCGGGCTGTCATAACCGATTACAAGATCTTTCGACTCGAAGATAAGCTTGCCGGATGCCCTCGCGTCCTTGAAGTTGAATTGCGGCTTCGGCTTCTCGGCCGCAAGCTCGATCACTTCCATCTTGTCCAGCTTCTTCTGTCTGGACATCGCCATGTTGCGGGTCGCTACGCTCGCTTTGTTCCGCGCAACGAAATCCTTCAAGTCCGCGATCTCCTGCTGCTGACGTTTGTAGGCCGATTCAAGCTGCTGCTTTTTCATTTCGTGCACCTGCTGGAAGTGGCTATAGTCGCCTACGTAACGGTTCAGCTCTTGATTTTCCATATGGTAGATCAAGTTAATGACGCTGTCCAGGAACGGAATATCATGCGAGATCAGAATGAATGCATTTTCGTATTCTTGCAAATACCGTTTCAGCCACTCGATATGCTGTTCGTCCAAGTAGTTGGTCGGCTCGTCGAGCAGAAGCACGTCCGGCTTCTCGAGCAAGAGCTTGGCGAGAAGCACCTTCGTACGCTGGCCGCCGCTCAGGTCATTGACGTCCTTATCCAAGCCGATGTCCGTTAGTCCGAGACCGCGAGCCGTCTCATCGATCTTCGCATCGATCATATAGAAATCCTGATTCGTCAGCGTATCTTGAATCGTGCCGACATCCTCAAGCAATTGCTCGAGCTCCTCCGGCGTTACGTCGCCCATCCGTGCGTAGCTGTCGTTCATCTCTTGCTCCAGATCGAACAAGTATTGGAACGCTCCCTTCAGCACGTCGCGCATCGTCATGCCTTTACTTAATACCGCATGCTGGTCAAGGTAACCGACGCGCATCCTTCTGGACCACTCGACCTTGCCGTCATCCGGCTGAAGCTTGCCTGTAATAATGTTCATGAAGGTGGACTTGCCTTCGCCGTTGGCGCCGATCAGCCCGATATGCTCGCCCTTAAGCAAGCGGAACGACACGTTGTTGAAGATCGCACGATCCCCGAAGCCGTGGCTTAATCTCTCTACGTTCAATATGCTCATCGATTAACACCTTTTCTTCTATAATAATAGTCTCGTTATATTATAAGCGGAGGAGGGGGACAACTCAATGGTAGAACAAACAAATTGACACAATCTGAATTAGCCTCGCACGAAAATAAGTTCAAATCCGATTAATCTCCGCGCTATCGATAATCTCTTTCGAATAGCCGTGCTTGGCGACTTTAATCATCGCCCGCGCAAGACTATCCGAGGTCGTGACCGTTTTCATTCGCTCCATTAATGGATAGAAAGGTTTCAATACGACATAGAAAAAATGATACAGCTTCGTTTTGGACTTTACGCCATGCTTCGGCAAGATCGCGCCGGGGCGGAACATGTACGCACCCTTGAACGGCAGCTTCAGCAGATCGTTCTCCGTCTTGCCCTTCACTCTGGCCCACATGCTGCTTCCGTGCTCGGTACTGTCCGTTCCCATGCCCGTTATGTACAGGAACGTCAGTTGCGGATTCAGCTTGGCGAGTGTTCCAGCGACATGCATCGTAATACCGTAAGTGATCGACCGGTATTTCTCCTCGGACATGCCCGCGGACGATACGCCAAGGCAGAAGATGCAGGCGTCATAGTCCGTCAACCGATGCTCGATAGCCGCAAGATCCAGTAAATTCGCATGTGTGATTTCCTTTAGCTTCGCATGCTGCCTGCCAATTGGGCTTCGACCAACCGATAGCACGCTTTGCACTTCGGGATCAAGCAAACATTCGCGCAGCACCGCCTGGCCGACCATGCCTGTCGCGCCGAATAGCAACACGTTCATTTTATATCGTACCTCCCTATTCAACTCATTAAAGTATTGCGAATCCCTCTAAATAAGTCAATTCAAGTCTGCGCCCAATAATAAAAACCCCACCGGCAATCGGCGGGGTCTTCAGATCCTATTTAGCAAATCTCCCATCCTGCTTGGCCGGATTTCGTATTTGATTAGCCCTTGACCTTGACCGACCCAGCGGTTTGGTCCATCGTCTGTCTAGTATTCATAAATCTTACTTCATTGCTTCAATACAGCACAAGAACGCGCAGCGGCCAAATCTACATTACCAAAAAAAATCGGACATCAATCCAAAAAAAGGACACTGTACATGATTGCCCGGTGTCCCTCAAGCCGATTATACGCCCTAGTTGCGGCCGTCATTGCCGCTATCCAGCAATACGGCGTTGATGCCGTTCAAGAAAGCTAATGCGCTCGCTTTGATAATATCCGTATCCATCGCACGTCCAGAGTAAGTCTTGCCCGCGAAATCAATGCGGATGTTGACTCTTCCGACAGCCTCCATTCCTCTGGAGAGACTGTTGATCTTGTAATCTTTGAGCTGCACGTCGAGGCCAACCAACGATTTAATGACGCTATAGAGAGCGTCGATCGGACCGTCTCCTCCCGAACTGCCTTGAACCGACTCTGTTCCTTTTCTCAACTTGACGGTTGCTGCCGGATTTACGTCGCCGCTGACGACCTGGAACGACTCCAGCTCGAACAGCTGCTTGCTGCTCGCATCGATCGTGCGATGATTCGTCACCAGGTAGAACACGTCATGGTCGTATACTTCTTTCTTCGCATCCGCGAGCGTAAGGAACTTGGCGAACAGCTGCTCGAAGTCCTCGGTATCGCTCGTATCGAAGCCCATCTTCTCGACCGCGTTTTTGAACGCATGCCTTCCCGATCTTGCCGTCAGGATGAGCTCCATGCTATCGACTCCGATATCCTCCGGCGACATGATTTCGTATACCTGCTTATCCTTCAACAAGCCATCCTGATGAATGCCGGAGGAGTGGGCGAAGGCGTTGTCCCCCGTAATCGCCTTGTTCACCTGAACATCGAGACCGGTCAACAGCGTGACGAGCCTTGACGATTTGAGCAGCTCTTTCGTATTGATGTCCGTATAACAGCCGAAATGGTTTTCCCTCACTTTAAGTCCCATCACAACCTCTTCCAAGGAAGCGTTGCCTGCTCGCTCTCCGAGACCATTGATCGTAACCTCGACTTTCTGAGCTCCGTTCTTGATCGCGCTAAGCGTATTGGCCGTTGCTAGGCCAAGATCATTATGACAATGAACGCTTAGTATGACTTGATCGTTAAGATTTTTGAGCCGATCGTTGATACGGCGGATCAGTTCGCCGAACTCCTCGGGCACGGCGTAGCCTACCGTGTCCGGCACGTTAATCATCGTTGCGCCCGCTTTAACGACGGCTTCGATTGTTTTCCACAAATATTCGAAATCCGAACGCGACGCATCCTCCGTCGAATATTGCACTTGCGGGAGCAGCGTCTTCGCGTATTTGACGGCATCGACGCCCATTTGCAGTACCGCATCCTTAGAGCGGCTGAACTTCTTCTCGACATGTATGTTGGATGTGCCGAGGACGATATGGATCAGCGGATTTTGCGCCAGCTTCACGCTCTCGTAGACGGCATCGATGTCGCTTTTAACCGCTCTGGCAAGGGCCGTAATCGATACGCTGTCTCCTACGCTGCGCGCAATTTGCTGTACCGCTTTGAAGTCGCCGAGCGACGACGCAGGGAAGCCCGCTTCTATGATGTCGACGTTCAGCCTCTTAAGCTGCTGGGCAATCTCGATCTTCTGCTGTATGTTAAGCTTTGCTCCCGGCACTTGTTCTCCGTCGCGCAATGTGGTGTCGAATACGATAATTTTACGGTTCATGGTGTTTCCTCCTTGGACTCGCGCCTATGGTCTGTTGCATGTTATATGTGAAGCGAGGCGGGTTGAACCCGGAATTCAACCACGCAAAAAAGCCCCGTCTCTACGTATAGAGACGAGGCGTTAGCTCGCGGTACCACTCTAATTCATTTCTTGCGAAATGATCTTCTTCGATGGCCATCACCATCTATCCCTGTAACGGTGGAACTCCGGCATACCCTACATATCAGGCAGCTGTTCATAGACGAGTTCGAAATGAACGACGTTACCGCTTCGCACCAGCCAGCGGCTCTCTGAAAGGTCATTGCACTTCTACTATTTCTAATCGTGACATTTGCGGATGAAATTATTTGAATTATATGCCACTCGGCCTTCGTTTGTCAATCAACTTGAAACATGCCAACCGCGGCAGTAGACGCCGCAGGAGAACCCGCATCATAATGACTGATCAACGGACTATCGTATATCCGACCGTAATCATAGCCGCTTGTCGAAGTTGATCCGGCCAAACAAGCTTGATCTTCGTCGAGCTTGAGACGATCAAGGTGGCGATCATAGGTCCCAGCAGCCAAGGAATCGGAATATGAAATATTTGGAATAAAACACCTCCAACTAGAGACGCGCCAAGCACGATCAGAAACCGGCCGAAATTGTATACAATTGCTTTATCATAAGTAAGCCCTCTCTCTGATTCACATAAGCCGCAACATTCCATATTACACCATATCCACAGATTCTGATCAACTTTTACTTACCAGACCGAATAACCTCGTTCCAACTAATCTTTTGTTATTTTCTTGTAACAACTGTCCAGCTGTCTCTTTATATATCTTCTTGTCCTTTAGATAAGACTCCCATCTGCTCAGGTCAGTTCCACCTCGAAATAATTTCTCTTTGGGTAAGACTCCCACCTGCTCAGATCAGTTCCACCCTCGCAATAATTTATCTGTTAGGTAAGACTCCCATCTGCTCAGGTCAATTTCACCTCGTAATAATTTATCTTATAGATATGACTCCCATCTGCCCAGTACAGTTTCCCTTAACAGCAAATCAACCTATTAAAAGTAAATATTACAATTAAACTCCCACCAAACTCTCGTCATCCAATAAGACCAACTATTGTAAATTGGGTTCGCATATGGTAAAATAAAATAAGAACAAATGTTCGTAAATGTTATTGCGAGGGAGAGCTTTCATGAGTAACGAACTGTTGCTTTTTCAGCAGAAATACGCCGATGAATCGTCTTGTATTACGCTCGTCTTTCGGCTCAAGTGGCCTTCTGGCTATCGGTGTCCAAGATGCGATCATTCCGCTGCTTATACGATAACTACTCGTCGTTTGCCGCTATATGAATGTCGCAATTGTAAGCATCAGACCTCGCTAACAGCAGGTACGGTCATGGATAAGAGCAAGACGCCTCTTCACAAATGGCTCTGCACCATGTTTCTTGTCGCGTCCAGCAAGAGCAGAACGAATGCCGTTACGCTTGCCGAACTCATTTCCGTCTCATATAAGACAGCTTGGTCCATGCTGGGCAAGATTCGTCGTGCTATTACCGACATGGATCGAGATATCCTGCTGTCTGGCCACGTCGAAGTCAAACCAGCTATTTACATGCTGCAGTTATACCAGTCACCCGAGAAGGAGCAATGCGAGAGAGCGGTCATTGCAGCGCGTTCGGTTACGAGCTTCTCCGATTTCCCCTATTACAAGATCAAATTCGCCGCCTCCATACAAGAACCTAGAGAAATACTATCTCGAGAAGCAGAAAATGCCTTCTTGGCGGTTCACGTCAGCGACAAAGTCACCAAGCTCGACATCAATCGCAGACCTACCATCGGCTGGAAAGATCATTCACCATTAAAGGTCATCGCGACAGCTGCTTTCGAATGGATCAATGTTACCTTTTACGGACTTCGTCCGGCTTCTGCGCAAGCTTATTTGGATGAATTCTGTTTCCGCCAAAACACGAAGCATTTAACTCCAAACGACGCAATGGAAACACTACTCCGAATTTCGCTAGGGCATTCCCAACAGACTCCAAAGAATAAGCGAATTCATCTTAAACCTGCCGTATAGACAATTGCTAACTATAATTACAGATATCACGATCAGCGGTCGGTTATTTCTGCTTCAAGTAAAGTAGCATTATCATTTTGGCATCGTTTTTTCAGATGCAGTTTTTCAAAAAACTTCCACTGTCAATAGGAGCTAATTGCTTAATGAAACCTGCATAACTGCTATGTTTATCCTTTACCTGAGCAGCGGGGAGTGATCACTAAAGGGATTTTTAGCAAGGTTAAATGAATACAAGCACCAAACGGATACAAATCTCCCTTTTGTCCTAATCGGCTTTAACTATTGACCTTTTGCTTTGCATAGCGATTCTCAGGTATTGGCAAGCCTAGGTTGCCGCGCAGCGTATCCGACTCGTATTCCGTACGGTAGATGCCGCGCTCCTGGAGAATCGGAACGACAAGCTCTACGAAGTCTTTCAACCCGCTCGGAATGGAGGAATGAATAATGAAGCCGTCTGCGGCTTCCTCCTCATGCCATTGCTGAATGAGATCGGCAATCTTCTCCGGCGTGCCGATGAATTGCCCGCGAGGGGTAGCCGATTGCAACGCAACTTGGCGGAGCGTCAGATTATTCGCCTTGGCTGTCTGTTTAATCTTGTCAGTGCCGCTGCGGAAGCTGTTGCTGCCGAGATCGCCAAGCTCCGGGAACGGCCCGTCTAGCGGATATTGCGAGAAATCGTGGTGATCAAAAAATCGGCCCAAGTAGTTCAACGCATTCTCGATCGATACAAGCCCGGCGAGCTCCTGATACTTGCGTTCCGCTTCTTCCACCGTACGACCAATAATCGGTCCAATACCCGGGAAAATAACGATGTCGTCCGCTGATCGCCCCTCCGCCACCGTACGTTCCTTCACTTCCTTGTAGAACGCCTTCGCTTCCTCAATATTCTCATGCCCGGTGAATACGGCGTCCGCCGCTTTACCCGCCAGCCGCTTGCCGCTCTCCGATGAGCCTGCTTGGAAGATGACTGGATGGCCTTGCTTCGAACGCGCAATGTTAAGCGGTCCTTGCACCGAGAAATACTCGCCTTTATGATCAAGGCGGTGCATCTTCGACGGATCGAAGAATACGCCGGCTTCCTTATCTCTTACGAAAGCGTCGTCCTCCCATGAATCCCATAACCCGCGCGTTACTTCGAGAAATTCCTCTGCAATTTTATAACGTTCGTCATGTGTCGGATGCTCCTTCTTGCCGTAATTGTTCGCCGATCCCTCAAGCGGCGAGGTAACGACATTCCAGCCTGCGCGTCCCCCGCTGATATGGTCAAGCGAGCCGAATTGTCTTGCCACCGTAAACGGCTCGGCATAAGAACTCGATAACGTGCCGACAAGTCCGATCTTGGACGTGATGGCAGCTAGTGCCGACAAGATCGTTATGGGTTCGAAGCGGTTCAAGAAGTGAGGAATCGATTTTTCGTTAATATAAAGACCATCCGCAATGAATACGAGATCGAACTTGCCTGCTTCGGCCGTCTGTGCCTGTTGCTTGTAGAAGCCTAAGTTTACACTCGCATCGGCAGGTACTTCCGGATGTCTCCAAGCAGATATATTGCCTCCCACACCATGAATGATTGCACCAAATTTAATCGATTTGCGCTTCGCCATCTTTTATAACCTCCTATATCGTATTTGTTTATTACTTTTCATTCGATCTTAAGCTTGTAACAGAGCCGTCTCCTTCAGCTTCAGACGGTAGCTTTTCACTAACGTCTCTCCATTCATTAAATCTTTGTCGAACGCCCTTTCGAATCCTAGACGCTCATACAAACGAACGGCCGAATCCATCATATCGGACGTATGGAGATGAAGCGTCTCCGATCCCCATTCAAGCGCAAGTCTGGCACTGCTGCGAATAAGCTCCGTAGCCACGCCATGGCCGCGAGCTTTACGCGATACGGCTAGCAGCCGGATGATCGGAGATTGAATATCAAGCTCAGGATTGCCGTATGCAAGCTCCGACGAATCAAACAGGAACACGCTGCCGACAACCGATCCATCCAGCTCTGCTACCAATCTCGCTTTTGTCGTATCGCTGTTGACGGCTGCTAATATATTCGACTTGTATTGCTCCCAATACGCTGCGGGCAGCACCGACTCATACTGGCCGTAAGCGTCCAACAGCACCTCTTCGATCGATGATAGATCGCCTTGTTCCGAATGGCGTATGTTAATAGAGAGCTGACCCATTCCCTGTCACCTGCCTTCTTGTATAATGTTCCTCGCAGCAGATTCTGCCGCCTTAATTCTACGAATTTGTCCCAAATGCCCATTAACATGGGCAACGAATGCCGTAATAATGGCCGAAAGCGATACGCTTTCGCCTTTGAAATTAATCGCGGTCCGCACCCATTCCGACTCTGGAAGCCGCTTGAACAATAAGCTGTTGTAATAAACGAAGGCGCGAGCTGCCGCAAGAATATCCTGCGCGTCTCCTTCATTTCCTAGTTGGCCACTCACCCAAGCGTCTTGATTGAAGGCAGGCAATCTTGTTTCCGAGCCTGAGAGCAGCTCGCGAATACGGAAAGAGACTACGATGCTATGATCCGCAAGATGCGTAAGTACCTCCGTCACGCTCCAAGATCCCGGGGCCGCTTTCCACCGAAGCTGTTCCTCTGTCAGTTCTTTCATTTCTTGCTCGATTTCGTCATATGCGTTCAAATAAGCTTTTACTTTTTCGGTTATCTGGCTCATGCAAGCTCCCCCTCATCTTTATGAAACGATCCTATTTGGCTTAACGCTTTAAGAAACGGCCGATCTCGAGCATGCTTAGGTCGTATCCGTTCTCTTTGCCTTCGATTTGACCGGCTAATACTTCGCCCATCTAGATAAACGATCATCCTCCTTGACAAGCCTCCGCCGACAGCTTGCGCAGCGCTTGATCCGCAAGCTCCGCGAAGAAGGCAGCCGCTACCGGCAACGCGTCTTCATCCAAATCGAACGCCGGATGATGCCATTCTTGCGGACCGGATGTTCCGAGGAAGACGAATAGTCCATCTGTCTCCTTCAAGTAGAAGGCGAAGTCTTCGCCCGCCGGGGAAGGCGTCGGGGCTACGACCCGATATCCAAGCTTCTCGGCTGCATGTAGCGCCGTGTCCGCCCATGACTGATCATTGCGTACGGCAGGCGGGCCTTCGATCCATTTCACCGACGCTTTCGTGGCAAAGGCTGCCGCAACGCCTTGCACGACCTGCTCAAACCGCTCACGCACTACGCTGCGCACTTCATCGCTGAACGTCCTCAGCGTGCCGTCGAACACCGCTTTGTCCGGGATGATGTTCCACGCCGTTCCGGCGTTCAGCCTCGTCACGCTGACGACCGCGCTATCCAGCGCGCTCACGTTGCGGCTGACGATCGATTGCAGCGCTGTAATCATATGCGCTGCCGTTACGATAGGGTCAAGCCCCGCTTCCGGTACGGCGGCATGACTGCCGCGACCTTCAACCTCTACAACAAAGCCGTCCGCCGCCGCCATGAGCGGACCGCCCTTGATGCCGATCGTGCCGACCGGCAAATCCGGCTTATTGTGCAAGCCGAAGACTGCATCGACACCGGCCAGTGCACCGTTTCTGATCAATTGCCGCGCGCCCTTCGCTTTCTCCTCCGCCGGCTGAAACAAGAATCGAACCGTTCCCTCAAGCTCCGCTTCCCGCTCCTTTAATAAGAAAGCCGTTCCGAGAATGGCCGCCGCATGAAAGTCATGCCCGCAAGCATGCATTTTGCCGGGTGCTTTGGACGCGAACGGCAGCCCCGTCTCCTCCTGTATCGGCAGGGCGTCAATGTCGGCTCTGACGGCAACGATCGGCCCGCCGCGCAGGCCACCAACTTCGGCAATAACGCCCGTCATCAGGCCGTAATCGACGATACGTATGCCCGCTTCGTTCAGCCAGCTCTTGATTGCGCCCGTCGTTTCAAACTCTTCATGCGACAGCTCGGGATTCTCGTGAATTTGTCTGCGGATTGCGATTAGCCGGTCCTGCAGCGCTTCGGCGGCTTGACGGCTCATACAAGTTCCCCTTGGAACGCTTCTTTAAGAAGCTCGAAGGAACGAACCCGCTTTGCGAAGTCAGGAATAATCGTCGTAAAAATAAATTCGTCTACCCCGTATTGCTCCTTGATCTCAAGCAGACGCTTGCGGATCGTCTCCTTCGTCCCTCTCGTAATGTCGGCTTCCCGTTCTTCAACCGTAAAGCTCTCGCCCGCTTGCCTAGCGAATTCTTCGGCTTGCGCCAGCGAACCGACATTCACGGTTTTGCCGCTGGCAAGCGTCACTCTCACGCTCTTCATCTGACCTGCGATCTCATTCGCTTCTTCATCGGTATCCGACGCAATAACGGAAAGCGCCAGGATGGCCTTCGGCTTCCTGCCATGCTTCGCGTTGAAGGTGCTGCGGTAAAGATCCAGCGCCTTGATCGCCGTTTCCGGATCGTTGTTGATGAACAACGCGAATGCGTAAGGATATCCTCGTTCCGCAGCCAGCTTCGCGCTCGATATGCTCGTTCCGAGCAAGTAGACTTCGGCAGGCTGCAAAGGCATCGGACTTGCTTCGAGACCGGCGAGCGGGTGATCCTCGCCTGTCTTGCCGTGAAGGAACTGCTCCAGCTCGGTCAGCTTTTCCTCCAGAGTCGCAGTCTCGGCAATCCCTTTCTGCAGCGCCTTCGTCGAGCGGGGGAGACCGCCCGGAGCGCGGCCGATGCCCAGCTCCACCCTGCCCGGGGCCAGCGAGGCAAGTACGTTGAAGTTTTCCGCCACCTTATAAGGGCTGTAGTGCTGCAGCATGACGCCGCCAGAGCCGATCCGAATCGAGCTCGTATTCGCGAGCAAGTATGCAATCAGCACTTCAGGGGAAGAGCCTGCCGTTACCGGAGAATCATGATGTTCCGCCACCCAGAATCTCTCGTAGCCGAGCGCTTCGGCCTGCTGCGCCAGCTTCACGGTATTGCCGAGCGCCTCCGCTGCAGTCTGCCCCGGAAAAACGATGCTTTGATCTAAAATGCCAAATGTTAATGTCATCCTGGTTTCTCTCCTCTGTTCGTTAGATGGAATAGGCCGCCTCCGGCGTAATTCGCTTCAAGAACTGCTTCGTCCGCTCCTCCTTCGGGGACGTGAACAGCTCATTCGGCTTGCCCTGCTCGACGATGACGCCCTCGTCCATGAAGACGACATGGCTCGCAACGTCTTGAGCGAAGCCCATCTCATGCGTCACGATAATCATCGTGATGCCTTCCTTCGCTATCTTGCGAATGACGGCCAATACTTCGCCGACAAGCTCCGGATCGAGCGCCGATGTCGGCTCATCGAACAGAATGACTTCGGGATTGAGAGCCAGCGCTCTTGCAATGCCGACGCGCTGCTGCTGCCCGCCGGACAGCTCGCTCGGATACGAATCCAGCTTGTTCCCAAGCCCGACCTTCTCCAGCAGCTCGATGCTGCGTATCCGAGCTTCGTCCTTCGATATTTTTTTGACCACGAACAGCCCTTCCATAACGTTCTCAAGGGCCGTCTTATGCTTGAATAAGTTGTATTGTTGAAACACCATCGCCGTCTTCTGGCGCAGCGTATGGATCGCTTTCTTATCCGGACGCCTGCATTGCACCGAGAAGTCATCGATCACGATCCGGCCTTCATTCGGCTTCTCCAAATAATTAATGCAGCGCAAAAGCGTCGTCTTGCCCGAGCCGCTAGGGCCCAGTATGGCGACAACCTCGCCTTTCTCGACCGTCAGGTCAATGCCCTTCAGCACTTCGTTCCGTCCAAAGCTCTTGCGAATTTGCGTTAGCTTAATCATGAGACACCGCCTCGGTTGTATAAATTGAATCGTCTCTCTGCCAATGCGGTCAGCCGCTCAATCAGGAACGTTAATCCCCAGAATAGGAGCGCCGCCGCGAGGTATGCTTCGAAAAACTTCCAGTTCGTCGTTGCGACGATTTGCGCTTTGGCGTTAATCTCGACGACCGACACCGTGAAAGCCAGCGTAGAGCCGTGAAGCATACCGATCACCATATTGGATAGGTTAGGCAAGCTCGCCGCGAAGGCTTGCGGCAAGATGATCCGGCGCATCGCCTGGAATGTCGTCATGCCTATCGAATAGGCGGCTTCGATCTGGCCCCGGTTAACGGCTAGAAGACCCGAACGAACAACTTCGGACATATAAGCCCCCGCCGTAATGGAAAAGGAAATGTACGCGAAGCCGATCATCGGAATCGACACCGAACGGAAAGACAGGCCCAGTGAATCGGTTGCCCCGTCAATAAGCATGGGAAGACCGAAATAAATAATGAAGAGATGCGTCAGCATCGGCGTGCCGCGAATAACGGTTACATAGGCCGAGGCAATCGGATAAAGCACGGGAACTTTGTATAGCCGAATAACGGCGACGGCCGTCCCGATGATTAAGCCGCAAAATACGGAAACCGCCGTAATCGCAAGCGCAGTCGGCACCGCAGGGAGCAAGGCAATAAACGCCGTCCATATGAATCCGAAATCAAGCTTCATTTTCTTGGCCTCCTCTGCCGAAGCCTGGCGAAAGGGCGAAGCGGCGCTGTTTCCATTTCCTGTAGCGGGATGGCTTTTCGTCCGAAACGATCTGCCGCTCATGACGCAGCAGCTTCCGTTCCACGAGATGGAACAGCTTCTCAAGCCCATAGCTAATAACGAAATAAATGATAGCGAGCGAAATGTAGGTCTCGACAAAATGTCTGGACATGACCGCCAGCGTCTGCGACTTGCCGGTAAGCTCCATAATGCCAAGCGAAAATGCGAGCGACGTATCCTTCAGATTGGCGATAACGAGATTCGAGAACACGGGCAATGAAATCGCGGTCGCCTGAGGCAATACGATTCTAGTGAACGCCTGGAAGCCCGTCATGCCGACGGCATATGCCGCCTCCACCTGTCCGCGATCGACGGCGCCGACCGCCGCTCTTATCATCTCCGACAAGTACGCACCGCTATGAAGCGCATAGGTTAAAATAACGAAGTAGAGGGCAGGCACTTTGGACACATCGACATAAACCAGCTTCAATATTTCCGGCAGGCCGTAATAGAATAGGAACAGCTGGATAAGAATCGGCGTTCCGCGGAAAAACGATAGATAAACCTGGGACAGCCGTCTTAATACCGGTATTTTGTATAGCTGTGGAAGGGCTACAACGAGCCCGATTCCTAAGCCGATGACGATGGAGCACGCGACGATGAGCAGAGTCATCTGCAAAGTCGGCACCAGCTTCACCAAGTAATCAAGCAAGTAATGAAAGTCGAACGGCTCTCCCACGGTGTCCCCCTCCTTCCTTCGCCTTTACTGGACTATTCCTCGGATGTAAAGTCATTGCCCAGCCACTCCGAGCTTAAGCTGGCAATCGTTCCGTCAGCCTTCAACTCCCTAATCGCTTCGTCGACGCGATCGGCAAGCTTCTGCTGGTCGGGATCGTTCTTGCGGAACATGAACAAAATATCCGCTTCGCTAAGCGCTGGCCCCGTCAGCTTCAACTCCTTCTTCGTATCGACGAGCGACAAGGTGAAGTCGGCTGCCAAAAAAGCGTCCACTCTTCCGGAAGTGACTTGCTGCACGGAATCGTTCGCGCCGCCGTTCTGGTACACGATTTCAATCGCGTTGTCGTTCTCTTTATTGTAATTTTCGAGTATCGTCGATTGCGCGCTCGTTGCCGTCGTCAATACTTTTTTGCCTTTCAGGTCGTCAAGCGACTGCACGGAATTGTTGTCTTTCGCTACGACGATTTTGTTTCTCCAGTGCGCGTACGGCTCTTTGTTGAACAGGTACTTCTCTTCGCGCTCCGGATTTTTCTCCATTTCATGGGCAACGAGGTCGATCTTCTTCGTTTCCAGGCTTAACAACAAGTTAGTAAATTCCAGCGTTTGAATATCGAACTCATAATCGTCCAGTCGTTTATCAATCTCGCGGATCAGCTCCACGTCGAAGCCCGTCAGCTTGCCGTTCTCGTCGATAAAGCATACTTGAGGGAACTGCGTGCCTGTTCCGACAACGATCTTCGTCACTTTGCCTGCTTGTGCGCTAGCCGGCTCCGCGTTGTTATTCTTGCTTCCGCCGCAGCCTGCAAGCATAAGTACGAGAATGGCTGATGCAGCAAAAAGTAATGGTTTCTTCATGTTCTACTCCCCCAATTAACGGTTTGATTATTATTCACATAATTCCTACTGGATAAGTAAGGATTAGTGTTGCATTCACTTTATCACCTGCGCTTACGGGACGTCAATGCTATCGCTAATAGAGAAATTCTATATGTCGATTCAACAATTCAATCTTTGCGGGCTGAAATGCAAAACGTCCGCAAACCCAGTCGGATCAACGGACGTTTCGTATTTAGACGGTAAGCGGGAGGCGAGGATTTGCCTCGAATAAGCTTTTTCCCATAGTCATGATTTCTCGTATAAATTCAGCGTGCTCGCCATGCTGCGCGATCAGATTCGTCTGAAGGAAAATGCCGTCGGTCTCCGGCACGCAGATCGAATGAAGCTTCCCCTCGCGAATTTCCTGCTGCGCGCACAGTCCTGGCAGAAAGGCGATTCCTGCCTTTTTGATGACCAGCTTTTTAGCCATCTCGGAGTTATCGGTATGAATCTGTATATTGGGTGACTGCTCCAAATGCTCGAAAATACGATGGATACGCAGCCAATCGAGGGACCCGCATTCGAAAAACACAAGCGGCTGCTCGGCAATTTCTTCAACCGTCGGATGTTGATTATGGAGGAATGGATGCCCTTCGTATGCGTATAGCCGGATTGGATCTTCGTAAAACTTCGTCGACTGCAGGTTCGGATGAGAGACGTTGCGAACGAAGCCGATATCCACCTCCCTGCTTATCACCTTACTTACGATTTCGTCGGTTGCGGCAGTAACGAACTTATAGTGAGTTTCGGGAAACCTTTCCTTTAGCTTGGGCAGCAGCTCTGGAATGATGTAGTTCGATACCGACACCGTACAACCGATCCGCAGCTCGCTGAGGAGCGACTTCCTCTGATTAATATGAAGCTTGCCCTTCTGGTAGATCGTGAGAAGCTGTTGCGCATAGGGCAGGAAACGTTTGCCGTCCTCCGTTACTTGGACCTGTTTCCCTTGGCGGTCGAACAGGCGGCAATCGAGCTCCTGCTCCAGCGACTTGATCCGAGCCGTAACGGACGGTTGCGATAAATATAGCGCTTCGGCCGCTTTGTTGAAGCTCCCGCTGTGAATGACGTATACAAACGCTTCAATATTCTCGATATTCACGTTCGAGCCTCCCATGCCGTCACCGTTTTTGTCCCCGCTCAATACCAACTAATTAACTGTGTTTTGTATGATTTAATGTAACAAACATCCTTATATCTGTCAATTGTTCCGGTCGCGGGAACGGTTTTGTCATATGTGCATACAGTATACGGTAGGTCAAACGCCTATCTATAACGTGCATGCTCGCATTCGAAAGGCAGGGAATCAAGTGGCAGTATCCTATATGGATTTCACTTCTCCGAACGTACAATTTACTTACGATCTGCGCAATAACAACACTTTTACGAAAGACAATCGCAATTTCATCAACGCGTTATCGGTCAATCAGCTTAATACGCTGGGCAACGTATCGCTGCTCGATATCTATCTGAGCACGGGCAACGTCGTTGAGCCGCATATCCATCAGAACGCTTCCGAGCTCGTATACTGCATCTCCGGCGCTGCCGTCGTATCCATCATTAATTCCTTTACCAAACAGCTGCTCAACTTCTCCATCCAACCGGGCCAAGTCGCCAATGTGCCTCAAGGCTGGTGGCATTACGAGGTGGCGACCGTCGACAATACTCACCTGCTCGCCATCTTCGATGCTCCGATACCGGAGTTCATCGGAGCTTCCGATATGCTGCGCCTTACGCCCGCCAGCGTTCTCGCCCACACCTATTGCTTGAATGAGCAGCTCGTCGAAGCGGCGCTTGCGCCGATTACCGACACCGTCGTCATAGGCCCTCCAGCCAGTTGCGCCGCCAACAATCAGGTTCAAGGCGCATCCACGTCCAACACGGCTCATCCGAATCAAGCCATACAAGGCCAGTACGTACAGGGCCAGGGCAAGAAAGTTTACCTGCACCGAGACGAACAGCAGCCTTATCCGCAGTTTCACCCGGTTATCGGCAACGGCTGGGATTACCTGTAATAAAAGCAAAAAACGAAAAACGGTTATCCATAGGCAGTCCGATTGGACGCTTGATGGATAACCGTTTTGGTATATGCGATCTTGGATATCTCTCAGTCTTTCGGTATTTTGCTCTCATCCATATACAGCACATTCCAGCGATGCCCGTCCAGATCGATGAAGCCTCCGCCGTACATCCAGCCTAGATCGCTGGATTTGCCGATTTGCTCGCCGCCCGCCGCGACTGCTCTAGCGATGAGCTCGTCCACTTCCTGTTTGCTCTGCGCATCGATCGAAATCAGCACTTCCGTGCCAAGCTTCGTATCGGCGATCTCGTTGCTTATGAATGATTTGAATACGGCTTCCGGAAACAGCATGACCATAACTTGCTTGTCCCCGATAATGAGACCAGCCATCTCATCGCTATTCTCGTGGCGGGTATGAAACTTGAATCCAAGCTCGCTGAAAAACTTTCTAGACCTCGCCACATCTTTCACCGGAAGATTAAGCCATAGTTCTTTTGCCAATATTGCCGCTCCTCTACGATTAAGTCGAATATTGAATTTCGTATAGATTTTAACATATCTTAGCAGCCTAAGCTAAAAAAAAGCCCCGTCTCCGTTTTGGTCAAGCCCTAATATTGTAGACAATGAAAAAAGCCCTATAAACTGAACTATTTATGACAAAGCGGCAGACCAGAATTTGGTCTGCCGCTTCAATGATTGAACTATCGTTCCCGTTAGCTGAACGTATATTGATTGAATTCGTTATGACACAATCGATAATTCCATAAATATTTCAGCAATATCATTATCATTGTATTTTGGTATCTCATAAAAGCCAAAACTTCGAAACACTGACATCGCTTTATAAGATTGTTTCTCAGTGTCCAACCTCAGCTTTATTAATCCAGCTTGTCTTGCAAATTCTATTATTTGGCTCATCATGCTTTTGCCGTAACCCTTATCTTGATATTCAGGTAAGACGAAGAACCTCTTTATTTCACCAATTCTGTTTTCAGAATCAATACCCTTTAAACCAATAGTCCCAATAACGCTCTGTTCTTCCTTCAATAACCAGAACCCGCCTCCCGTCTCAAAATATAGCAGTTCAATACTTCTAATATCTGAATGCGACCCTTCAGGATCAAAGACATATCCTCTGGAAACATACATAGTTTTCACAAAATCCTCCAATTGATCCTGGTCTGATCTAATGTATCTCTGCAGCAATAAGCATTCCCCGCTCTCGTGGATAGAACTTCTTTACTCTCGTACCCGTTAGCTTAAGTAACCGTGACATTTAAAGTTATAGTTGGGATTTTTCATAACCTCTTCTTTCTGAAGTTCATACATGGCTATTTTATAGTTTATTTCTTCCAAGTGTTTAAAACTTTCGTCAATTTTCTTCTGAACTTCCAATTTATGCTGCATCAACATTTCTTCTCTTTGCAAGAAGGTAGGACTTCCTAATTCATAAAGTTCCTTGTAATCCTTTATTTTTGAAAGAGGCATTCCTGTCTCTTTGAGACAACGAATAAAAGAAATCCAGTCTATTTGTTGTTCGTTATAAACTCTACGGCCTTTTTCGTCACGAGATATATTGGGTAATATCCCTTGCTCTTCATAAAATCTAAGTGTCTTTGCAGATACATTTAAATTCTCCACTACATATGTCATCGAATACAACATCTACTTGGCCCACCTTTAGTTACAGTTACTGTAACTAAATATATATCATATGGAGAATGATAAGACAACTATTTTACTTGTAATCATATAAAAAATAAATCCTTTACTTACCGTAACGGTAACCAATTACACTGAAATAGAAAAGAAAATATGATAGCGAGGTTAAAGAAATGAATCAAAAATACAGTAGGTTATTTGAATCCTTCACATTCAGAAGTGGAATAACAATAAAGAATAGTATCGTAATGGCACCTATGACTACCTGGTCAAGTAATGACGATCTTACCATTTCGGATGACGAAGTAAAGTATTACAAACAAAGAGTGAACGGGGTAGGACTCGTCATTACAGGGTGTACTCATGTTACACCTAATGGGCAGGGTTTTACGAATGAATTCGCTGGGTACAATGATGAATTTACTCCAAGTTTACGGAAATTAGCTGAGGCAGCGAAAAGTGGAGGCTCACCCGCGATCCTACAGATTTTCCATGCTGGCAATAAAGCCTTGCCTGGATTGGATGCAGTTAGTGCGAGTGCATTGCAACCCGAACTTACTAATTTAGGTCCAACTTCAGAAACAAGAGAACTATCACATGGGGAGATCTTGTCGATTGTACGTGCTTTTGGAGACACAACAAGACGAGCGATTGAAGCTGGATTTGATGGCGTTGAAATTCATGGAGCTCATGGATTTTTAATTCAGAATTTTTGGTCGCCAGCAACGAATCAACGGACGGACCAATGGGGAGGATCACTTGAAAATCGCTTACGCTTTCCATTGGCGATTATTGAAGAAATCAAAAATGTCATTGAAAAACATGCTACAAAACCATTCATGTTAGGATTCCGATTTTCACCTGAAGAATCCTCCAAAGCGGACGGACTACGTATGAAAGACACATATGAATTAATTGATTTCCTTGTTGAACAGGATTTAGATTATATACATGCTTCATTAGATAATGTGTCTTCAAAGCCAGTAGATAGTCAAGATGAAAAAACACGACTTGAATTAATTCTTGAAAGAGCAAACGGTAAGGTACCTGTGCTGGCGGCGGGTTCCATACTAACACCAGATGATGCTCTTACAGCTATGGAATTAGGTTTGCCGCTTGTGGCCATTGGGCATGCGTTAATTATGGATCCTAATTGGGTTGAAAAGGTCGCAAATGGACGTGAAGCAGAGGTGGATTCTGAGTTGAACGTTTCGAAACTCGACCAGCTTAATATTCCGGAAAAACTTTGGAATGTATTTCAAGCAATGCCAGGTTGGTTTATTATTAGTAAATAAAGAGTAGTCCTAAAGGCTACTCAGATTGACGAGAACCCGAAGTCTTTTATGAGACTTCGGGTTTCTTTTGCTAACTCTAAGGTGCTCCGTCCATCGTATCATTGTACTGACGTTCTAACTCGCCTTGGATTCTCCTATAGCCGTACGTTCGCTCACGCTGTAGATAAATCGCCTTGATCCGCTGCTTGATTACGCCATCAGGGTCTACTTGCTTACGCTTAAGATATCGATAGTATGCGCTCCTCCATACGTCAAGTAATTCACACAGCAGAGTCACTGGGTAAAGATCAGATAACTCATCGATAATTGCATACTTGCCTTTCACGCCTCCCGTTTCCAGATTTCTAAGTTTTTTAGTACCGTATTCTCCCGTTGAAGTTGTTGGTTGTAACGATCCTTATCTATATACTCTTCGCGGCGGCCTCTGTTATCCAATAATCCGTACTCGCCTTGTTTCCTAAATTTATACACCCATTTACGAACTCTATCTTTATCTTGTATTCCATACTTCTCTGTAATTTGCCTGTACGTCCATTTATCCTCCTCGTGTAAACGTACGGCTTCTTTCCTTACTTCACTTGAATACAATTTATTCGGTTTCTCTCTTTTTCTCATAAAAATACACCCCTAAAGTATCATCGGTTTCCCATATGGGTTTTTCCAATGTCTACTATAAGAGGTGCACTTCATTTGGGAGATGGGGCTCTTATATCCTATTGCGATACAGACTTGAACCACTCGTTGACTTCCTTCGTCACTTGCTCGCCGCCGTTCGCTTTCCAGTTGGCGACGAACTCGTCGAACGCGTCGACGGGCAGTTTGCCATAAATGATTTTGTTGAACGTCTCCAGCTCGGACTGGCGGAGCAGGTTCCATTTCTCGATCATGGTCGGCGTTGCCGCGCCTGTGAAGTAGTTTTGCTTGCGGATGTCGATTTGGGACATGACGACCTTCGCGGCATACCAGTTCTCCGGCTTGCGGAATGTAGCCTGCTGCTTCTCGTAAGGCGTCTCCGGCGTTCCGCCGTCGGCCAGCTTCACGAGCGATTTCATGTACAGATCCGGAATACGCGCAGGCCCCGTGATATAAGGGAATGCGTCGAAGAAGTCTTTAATCTTTTCTTTGTCGTTCGTCGGTTGACCGTCTACGATATCCCAGTCATAGCCTTGGGCGAAGCCGTATTCGTACTTGCTGCCTGCCGCCGGGTTAGCCAGGTTGTCGAGCAAGTAGTTGTAGTACAAAATAATAGCTTCCGGATGCTTCGCGTCTTTGTTGATCATGAAGCTGCTGTTGACGCCGGAATTTTGCCATTTCGTACCGATCAAGCCGTCCGGTCCCGCAGGAATCGGATACGCTTTATATTTCGAACCCGCTACGTTTTTCAGCAGGTCCGGAGCCGGCCAGTCCGGCACCCAGTTCGCGCCCGGCAATACGCCCGCGTTTCCTTTTGTCCAAATTTCAGCCGATTTGCCTTCGTCCCATAGGGCGGAATCGGGGTGGATGTAACCTTTATCCATCCATTCCTGCAGCTTGGCGAGCGCTTGCTTCGCGCCCGGATTAACGGAACCGTATTCAAGGTTGCCGTTCGCGTCTTTATTCCATTGCTCCTGCACGCTGCCGTAAGCGCCGAACAGCCAGTCCAGGCCGCCCATCCACGTGTTGGTGTTGTTTTTGAGCGAGATGGCAAGCGGATAAACGTCCTTCGCAGCCAATCCGTCCGGATTCTCGTTTTTGAACTTTTCCATGATGTTCTCGAGTTCTGCGATCGTTTTTGGCGCTTCAAGCTTCAGCTTCTCCATCCAATCTTCGCGAAGCCATAGAAGCGTATCGTCATTGTCGGTATACTCCATGATCGGCAGATTCCACTTTTCGCCATCCTTAGTGAACGGATACCATAGCTCCGGATGCTCGGCCGCATGTTTTTTCCACGCTTCGTTGGCGTATTTCTCGAACAGCTCGTCGATCGCGATGAATTGGCCGGAATCGATAAGCTGATTCGTCAATACCGCGTCCGTAGGCACCATGACGAAGTCGGGCAGCTTCTCTCCAGACGTCAATGCCAATTGTAGCTGCTGCTTGTATTGGTCGCCGCCCGCCGGATACCACGTATCCTTATGCTTAATGCCAAGCGTCTCCAGCATCCAGCGGTCATGCACGTTGTTTTCTTTGCTTTCGCCCTTGGTATATTCCTTCGGCATAATGATCGTGCTGATTTCGATCGGCGGATCGTATTTGCCTTTTTCGAACGCGAGATCCGCTTCGGACTTCGCCCCCGAATCCGTCCCAGCCGGACTTTCCGAGCTCGCTCCGCCCATATTGGCGTTATTGCCGCTGCAAGCCGTCACGACCATCACAATAGCAATGAGAGGCAGCCATAGCTTTTTGAAATTACCCATTTGATTCTCCCCCTATGGTGTAAGTTGGTTACAAGTGTTACTTTACAGGCGTGACTGGGAGGTCATCTATAGGATTTTGTTAGTTTCCATAGGACTCTGTCATGTTGTTAATTTCCTTCGCGGAATTCCTGCGGTGTCGAGCCAAATTGTCGTTTGAACACCTTGATGAAGTAGGCGGGATCCAAATAACCGATCTCCGAGCTTATTTCGTAGACCTTTTTGTCGGTCGTCTTCAGCAGATGGCAAGCCGTCTCCATGCGCAGCCGGGAAACGTAATCGCTGATGCCTTCGCCCGTCTCGATCTTGTACAGCTTCGACAGATGCGTCGGATGCAGGTTGACATGATCGGCCAGCGCGCGCAGCGATACGTCCAGGTGCAGATGGCCTTCCACGAACGCTTGAATCTTCTTGACGTAGACGGATCGGATATCCTTCACTTCCTCGGAAGTTCCTTTGTCCAGCATGGCCAGCGCGGCCAGTGCCCAGCTGCGCAGCTTGCCGATCGAGGAGAACGCCTCCCCGCTCTGCAGCTGCTCCATATGATCGCCGAGCAGTCCGGCCAGCGTGTGGCCGTTGCGATGGGCATAATGCGTATAGGAGGAGGCGATAATATAGCCCGCTTCCAGACAATGCTCCCACGAATCGGACCATTTCTCGTCCAGCTCCGCGAACACTTCATTCAGCTTTCCCTCCGCAGACTCCCAGCGGCCCGCCTCCAGCAAGTTCCTCAAAACCGGCGGAGCGTGAATCGCATCCAGCGCGCCGTGCGACACTTGATCCTCAAGATCATCCGCGCGCATGACGAACTCCCGCTCGTCGCCGACGATTTGCCGGAAATACGCGACGGAGTGCTTATATCGATCCGATAGCTTCTCGGGGAACTGGAACGGCTCCGTCGTCACGATGGACAACGATCCCCGCAAAAATTGCTTCACCTTCGACTGGAGCTGCATCGCCGACTTCTCGAGCAAATGTTCCTTGAGGGCGCCGTCGTATTGCTCTTTGAACTGGAGCAGGAAGACAAGATAACCGTGATCGTCCTTAACGCCCCAAACCTTCGCGAATTCGCCCAGTATTTCCTCCGCCATATTGATGATCGCATACTCCATCAGCCCTTGGCCGTTGTTGCGGTATTGCCCGAATTCCTCTTCCATCCGGACGAGAAGGAGCGCGCATTCCCCGAAGACGAACGGCAGATCGTAGCTGCCCAGCTTCCGGGTCCAATCGGCTTCGGACTGGCGTTCCCCGCGCAAAGCGCCGAGCAGCAATTGCCCCCGCAGCATCGGCAAATTTTCGCGCAGCGTGAATTCGGTCCGCTCATAGGAGCTGATGCTTTCCCACTCCTCCTTCAATTGACCGATGGCAGCCGACACCGCCTCCATCAGCTCAACGTCCGTCGGCGGTTTCAGCAAATAGTTGACGGCCTGATGCCGAAGCGCTTCCTGCGCGTATTCGAAATCGGAATGCCCCGAGAGAATAATGCATTTGATCTTCGGATCCCGCTCGCGGATTTTGGCTATGAGCTCGATCCCCGTCATCTCCGGCATTAGTACGTCCGAGATGACGAGATCGATAGGATGAGTTTCCAATAATTGCAGCGCCTCATGCGCGGAATAAGCTTTATGAACCTGTTCGATGCCCAGCGTATGCCACGGCTTAGTCGCGGACAAGCTGTCTACCCAGTGGGCCTCGTCGTCAACGATGATCATTTGCATGCGGCGATTCTCCTTTAAGATCGTTACTTTGTTTGCTTTCCAATGCGCCATGAACGGGTTCCCAGACCATCGCTGCCCGCAGTCCCCCCAGCTCCGAATGCGTGAAGCTAAGCGATGATTTGTCGCCGAATAGGTGGATAATTCGCTGATTCGTATTCCAGAAGCCGTAACCCATGTCCTCTTCGAGCGGGCCTTTCATTTTGCGGTTAAGCGTCTCCAGCTGCGCGGCATCCATGCCCGGCCCATCGTCGTCGACGTACAGCTTGCACAGTCCGTTCTCCATTTCGCCTGCGATACGGATTTCGCCCGAGGCGTACGACTTGCCTACCCCGTGAATGACGGCATTTTCGACGATCGGCTGCAGCAGCAGCCGCGGAACCTGCTGCTTCAGCATCTCCTCGGGGATCGCGATCCCATAATGAATTCTGCCGTTGCGGAGCTTCTGAATATCCAAATAATTGACGATCAGTCCGATTTCTTCGCCCAGCAATGCCGTCGGCTTCTCGAGCCGAGTCATGTACCTGTAATAGGCGCTAAGGTTATGCCCCATCGATACGACGGCTTCGTCATCCTTCATTTGCGCCATATTGATCATATAGCCGATGCAGTTGTACAGAAAATGCGGGTTGATCTGCGCCTGCAGCTGCTTCAAGGTCGCTTCCCTCGACCTTAGCTTCTCCTTCAAGACGTTCTCGATCAAGTCTTGTATTTGGCTGGACATATCGTTGAACCGGTAAAACAGGAACGAAAACTCGTTATTGACGTTCGAATCGAGCTGAATCGAAAAGTCGCCCCGCTGTACGCTTTGCAACCCGCGCACCAACTTGCGAATCGGACGCTGCACGTTGCGGTAAAGCAAGACGGATGAGGAAATGCCGACGACAAACAGCATCGCCATCGCCAAATAAAACAAGTTGCGGCTGGTCGAGATCGGTCCCGTAATTTGTTCCAGCGGCACAAGATCGACCAAATACCAGTCGAGGTTAAGGGATTTAACGGCGCTGACCAAGTAACGCTCATCGTCCAGCAGGGCGACCTCCTGCCACGTATCTTTAAGGCTGCCCTTATCGAGATAACGGACAAGCTCGTTCGTCAGCCCCTCGTCTGCGCTGCGGTTAAGGATCGGCGCGTCTCCCTTGCGGTAGAATAACGGATCGCCTTGGCCGCCGGCTTTGTACGTATCGAGCATATTTTGTATATTTTCATGCTCGAAGGAGGCTTGTACGACCAGATTGCTTCCTTTCAGCGCCCCCTGCCGCCCGAGTGAATCGGTATAAAACCAATGGAACGCCTTCGTCCCTCCTTCCGGGACGGCATTGCCGTCGCCGTAGTTCCATATGCCGGTTACGTTTCGTTTCAAATATCGCTCGTCGTACTCGACCATCGTGGCCGCATTGGATATCGCCTCTTTGTGCAGCTGCGAGTAGACGGTGAACTTGACCGGCCAAATGTTCATGACGCCGGATTGCAGCATCATCTTCTCCTGAATGACATACTTCGTCTGCATCCGGTCGTACTCGTCATCCCAAATATTAAGTCCGTTGAACTTGCGGACGTTCGGATCTCGCGAGAACGTCAGCACGAAATCCATCGTCTGGCTGATGCGCGAATCGATCTGACTGGCCAGAAACGACAGCTGCTTAATGTTCGACGCCTGCAGCTCCCTGTCGATGACGCCCGACGCAACGCCGTTGGAGTAAGTAAACAGAACGGTGATCGGAATAAACAGAACAATGATCAAACCGTTCATTTTCGCGAACAAGCTGAACCTGCTGCCCAACTTTTTTTTCAGAAAACCGATGACTGCATCCCGCTTCATATTTCTCTCCCCCTTGCAAATCACCCTAACAAAACCCTATCGATCCTAACAATGTCTTATAGTTCGGCGGTCGCACGCGTTGATATTATATATAGCAGGGCTACACCTCATATACAAATTAAATTTTTATAGAACGGGAGAGGGCTATGGAACAACTGACTTTGAAAGACGCTAACCTGGGGGCCGCCCGTAAAGCGGGTAAAAAGAAAGGCTACCGGGTGCCATGGGTGCTGCATCTGATGGTGCTGCCCGCCGTGCTGCTCGTTTTCGTCTTTTCCTACCTGCCGATGTCCGGCGTTATTATGGCATTCCAGGATTATAAGGCATCGCTGGGCTTTGCCGATTCTCCGTTCGTCGGCTTGAAGCATTTTAAGTACATGTTCGAAAACGACTACTTCATGAAAATTACCGGCAACACGCTCATCTTCGCCTGCTCCAAAATCGTCATGAACCTGGTCATTCCCTTCGGCTTCGCCTTGCTGGTGAACGAGGTTCGCAACATGGGCTTCAAACGCTCGTTACAGACGCTCGTTTATTTGCCCCATTTCCTTTCCTGGGTTACGCTTGGCGGCATTCTGATCGACCTGCTCGCGCAGACCGGCATCGTGAACCAATTGCTGACGAACGTCTTCGGTCTGAGCAAGCCGATTTTCTTCCTTGGCGACGGTACTTGGTTCCGAATAACGATTATTTTCAGCGACGTCTGGAAGGAGTTCGGCTTCAACACGATTATTTTCCTGGCTGCGCTCGCCGGCATCAACCCGGCACTGTACGAAGCGGCCGAAGTCGACGGAGCTACCCGCTTGAAGCAAACGCTGCATATTACGATCCCTTCGCTCGTGCCGATTCTGATCGTCGTCGCCACGCTTGCTCTCGGCAACGTTCTGAACGCGAACTTCGACCAAGTGTTCAACCTGTACAGCCCGATGATCTACCAGCAGGGCGACATTATCGATACGTTCGTCTACCGGGAAGGCTTGCTAAGCGGACAATTCAGCTTCGCGACCGCCGTCAGCCTGTTCAAATCGATGATCAGTCTCGTGTTGATCGTTATCTCGTACCGTCTCGCGTACAAATACGCGGGCTACCGCATCTTCTAAACCGATTTTTGATTCTGCATGATTTGAAAGGATGAACGCCCATGTACCACAAGACGCTGCCTTACCGCATTTTCAGCGTGTTCAACTATATTTCGCTCGCCGTCATCTCGGTCTGCTGCCTGCTGCCGCTGTACCATTTGCTGATGGTATCGCTCAGCGACACCGCTCCCGCCAATGCCGGACTCGTCACGTTTTGGCCGATCGGTTTTACGGTCGAGGCTTACGCCAAAACGTTCGATAATGCCAACTTCCTGGCATCGCTGTGGATTTCGGTCAAGCGTACCGTGTTCGGTACGGCGCTCGCCCTGCTCGTCAATTCCGTCGCAGCCTATGCCCTGTCCAAGGACAACCTCGTATTCCGCGGGCGCAATGCCTATCTGTGGTATTTCGTCATTACGATGCTGTTCAGCGGCGGCCTCATTCCGGGTTATATTCTGATCCTGCGTCTCGGGTTGATCAACAACCTGCTCGCGCTCATTCTTCCGGGCCTCGTTGCCGTATACAACATCATTTTGTTGTTGAACTTCTTCCGTACCGTGCCTAAGGAACTGGAGGAAGCGACCTTCATGGACGGCGCCGGGCATTTCCGAAGCTTCATCTCGATCTATCTGCCAATCTCGCTGCCGGCTATCGCGACGATTGCCTTGTTTACGATGGTTGGCCACTGGAACGCCTACTTCGACGGACTTATATATATGAAAGGTTCGGAAAATCTGCCGCTTGCGAGCTTTATGCAGACGATCATCGTGCAAGGCAATACGACGAGCTTCGATCCCGCCGTTATCGCCAATCTGTCGCAGCGGACGCTCCGCGCTTCGCAAATCTTCATCGGCGCCTTGCCGATCCTTCTCGTCTATCCGTTCCTGCAGCGCTTCTTCGTGAAAGGCATCGTGATCGGCGCGGTAAAAGAATAGAAGGATGAACAACTACTGCCCCTTGGCAGTAATAACTGGATTTTCTACCGTTAAAATCGTCACTCTCGAGCACGTAGCGCTCATTAGCTGGAATTTCTCCTGTTAATCTCTATCGTTTCCTTAATAATTTGTGTGGAGGCGATTTTATCGGGAGCTTTTCCAGTTAATCTCGATACATAGCTACTTTCAGAATGAATAACAGGAGTTTTTCCAGTAATTCATGTTTCGCTCCAAAACAAAGAGGCTGCGCGATTTCGGTTTCGGCGGCAGCCCCTTGCATTCGTAACTGCGGTGCGTTAGCTATTTAATTAGCTTATACGGCAGCGCGGCGTTGGTCTTGCTGTTAGCTCCAACGAATGCGACGAAATCGCCAGCATCGCTGTCATGCGTAAGATCTCCAACTACGCTGCCTTTGTTCGTGCAAGGAGCTTTTTTTCGATATAGAAGTTATAGCCCATCTGGCATGCTCCATTACAAATGCCCTCTCATTTTCCTTCGGAAGCCGAGCGGGGTTGTCCCTTCCCTGCCCGAGAAGCTCGTCGTGAAATGCGAACCGTATTGGAAGCCTACCTCCTCCGCAATGCGGGTAATCGACCATTCCGTCTGGACGAGCAACTTCTTCGCCTGCTCAATCCGGTAGTAAAGCAAGTAGTCCATCGGCGTCTTCCCGTATACCTTCAGCATGCATCTCGCCAAGTAATTCGGATGGTAATTGAGCTCGCTCTGCAAGATCGGATTCGTAATCTTCCTCGTGTAATTTTGCCGGATGTACAGCTCCACCTTCTCCGCCAGATTGATCGCCGTTCCGTCCGACGTCGAAGCAAGCTCGCGATCCAAATGCTGAATGAATAATTGGAACGCCGTCTGCCGCTTCCAATTGCGGAGCGATCTCGGCTCATCCTCCAATTGGAAAAACTGCTCCAGTATGCCGTGGGCCTTCGGCGTAAGTCTCGTATGCTTCGGAATAAATACCGAGCACACCTCGCTATGATTCAAGTAGGCGGTCTGCTTATGCCTGCCGATTAACTCCGATTGATTATCCAAGCATTTCAACATGCTTCCGGACTCCTCCCATGCTCCGAACGAATGAAAATGAATCCATGTGATTTCCGTGTCCGTTGTACATGCCCCGGTTCCGTAATGCTCGGCATCCGGTCTCAGAACTAGCGCCTCGCCCGCTTCAATTCTCCAATCCTCGCCATCCTCGCCTAAACGAAGCGATCCCTTTGTTACGACTACCAGATCGAATACGCCAATGTTGCTTCGACTGACATGCATGTCGCCCGCCCGGTAATAGGCGCGTCCGCAATCGATGAAGTACGGGATCGGCGGAGAGATGAAATGAAGGATCGGTGAACTCATTTCTTATACCCCCAGTTGGTTGTAATTTTGAAAAATGTAGTTGGAAAATATTATATAAATATCATATTACTACATGTATCATTCTAAATATAGCGCTTACATCAAAGTTGAGAATGATAAAGCAAAGGAGACTTCGAGATGCGAGATATATCCCTCACCTCCCCCATTCCGCTTCACCACATTTCGATCCGAGACAGCTTCTGGTCTCCCTATCTGGCATTGATTCGCGACGTTGTCGTTCCTTATCAATGGGAAGCGCTGAATGACCGAATTGCCGGTACCGAACCGAGCCATGCGATGAAAAACTATAAAATCGCAGCCGGACTCGAACAAGGCGATTTCTATGGAATGGTGTTCCAAGACAGCGACGTCGCTAAATGGCTGGAGGCGGCAAGCTATTTGCTTGCTCATGCACCCGACGCCGAATTGGAGACGATCGCCGACGATGTCATTGCGATAATAGCAAAGGCCCAGCAGGCGGACGGTTATTTGAATACCTACTTCACCTTGAAGGAGCCTGCGGGACGCTGGACGAATCTCGCAGAATGTCACGAGCTGTATTGCGCCGGCCATCTCATTGAAGCGGCAGTCGCCTATCACGATGCGACAGGCAAAAGCCGCATATTGGACGTTGCCTGTCGTCTCGCGGATTGCATCGACGAAACATTCGGCTCCGAGGATGGGAAGATCAAAGGTTACGACGGTCATCAAGAGATTGAACTGGCATTAGTGAAGCTGTACCGGGCGACCGGCAACGATCGTTATCTGAGGCTCGCCAAGTTTTTTCTGGACGAACGCGGACGGCAGCCGCATTTCTATGACATCGAATACGCGCTTCGCGATGGCCGGACGCACTTCCCGATGCTCCGTATGGCGAAGGATAAATCCTACAGCCAAGCTCATGTGCCCATTAGGGAACAGCAATCCGCTGAAGGTCATGCCGTTCGAGCCGTCTACATGTGTACCGGAATGGCCGCTGTCGCAGCCGAGACCGGCGACGCAGAGTTGCTGGCTGCATGCCGCAAGCTATGGGAAAGCATGGTGACCAGGCGCATGTACATAACCGGAGCCCTCGGTTCTATGGCTTACGGTGAAGCTTTCTCTCTCGATTATGACTTGCCGGGAGATACGGCCTACGCGGAAACATGCGCTTCGATCGGACTGATCTTCTTCGCCGGACGAATGCTTCAAATTGAAGCGCGCGGCGAGTATGCGGACGTACTGGAGCGCGCCTTATACAACACGGTAATCGGCGGAATGTCCCGCGACGGCAAACATTTCTTTTATGTGAATCCGCTCGAGGTATGGCCGGAGGCGATCGGCAAAAACGCCAACTATGATCACGTCAAGATTCAGCGCCAGCCCTGGTTCGGCTGTGCCTGCTGTCCTCCTAATATCACAAGGCTTCTCGCCTCGCTGGGCTCCTATATTTATACGCATAACGATGACTGCCTGTACGCTCACCTCTATATCGGAGGCGAAGCAAGCGTCAAGCTGTCCGGTCATGACATTCGCGTCATTCAGCGATCGGAGTTCCCTTGGGAAGGAAGCACGCGGATCGAATTCCAAATGGAGCAGCCGACGACATTCACATTGGCGCTGCGAATACCCGGCTGGGCCGAGAGCGCGGACGTCTTCATCAATGGTAACCCATATTTGCTGGATGATACAGAAACGGTATTCGGTTACGTGCCTATACGGCGCGAATGGAACACAGGCGACACCGTCCAACTCGTATTGCCGATGAGCGTCAAGCAGATGAAAGGCAATCCCCTTATTCGCGATACGGCGGGCAAGGTGGCGCTGCAGCGAGGACCGATCGTCTACTGCTTGGAAGAAGCCGATAATGGCGGTCAGCTTCACCAGCTATACATCCCGGAGAACAGCAGCGGCTTCTCCTCCCATCATCCAGAGCTTCTGGACGGTATTTCAATGATTGAGATGCCTGCTCTGCGCCTAAACGGAGATCAATGGGGCAATCAACTGTATAGCGCTCGTGTCAAGGAGCAGCTGGAGCGGACGACTGCCCGCTTCATTCCTTATTATGCTTGGGCCAATAGAGGCATAGGCGAAATGCGTGTATGGGTCAATCAGCAGCGGATCTACCCCGAAGAGGCCATGCGATAACGAATTCCGACTCTGATGAGGGAGGGAAAAGCGGCATGAATGGGCATGAATGGGTTCAAAACGCAATGAACGCAACCATTATGAACACATGGAGGGGTTAACGTGAGAGTGAGATTATTAAAGAAAAGCATGGTAACCGGATTGGCTATGTCAACGATCCTCGCATTAATCGTAGGCTGCAGCGGGAATAACGGCAATGACAAAGAGTCCGATCAACCAAAGGACGGCAAGGTGACGCTGAAATATTTGGACTGGGCGCCGGATGAGGAAAGAAAGTCGCAGCAGAAAAGCTTCGATGCGTTCATGAAGGCGCATCCGAACATCAAGATCGACTATCAAAGCGTTCCCGAGGATGAATTCACGTCCAAACTAACCGCTATGGCCGCTTCGAAAACGCTGCCCGATATTAGCGCAATAAGAGAAGCTGAAGCTCTCCGTTGGGATGAATCCGGCATATTGCTCGATATGTCGAAATATTACGAGGACGGTACGATCTCGCCGAAGATGGACAGCAATAAATTCGTTTCGCCCGACGGCAAGCTGCTTGGCTACAGCGTCGCCAACGAAATCATTATTCTTCATTACAATAAGCAAATTTTCGACGACGCGGGTCTTCCCTATCCGCCAGCCGAAACGGACAAAGCGTGGACTTGGGATCAAATGCTCGAAGTTGCGCGCAAGCTGACGGTCGACAAAAACGGCAAGAATCCGAATGAAGATGGCTTCGACAAAGACAATATCGTGCAATACGGCATCGACGTGAACCATGCCGCGGACTTCTTCTGGACGCCTTTTGCCATTAGCAACGGCGGCGGCGAAGTGAGCCAGGACGGCAAGGAGCTCCTCATCAACAAACCGGAAACGATCGAAGCGATACAGAAGGTTGCCGATCTGGCCTTGAAGGAATACGTCTCCCCAACTCCTGCGCAAGCTCAAGGCTTGCCGGGCGATGTCGGCCAGAAGCTTGCTTCGGGAAAAGTCGCCATGGCCACATCCGGCCAATGGGAGCTCGTCAATATCGGCCCGCAAGTGGAGAAAGGGCTTAAGAACGGCGTCGGCGTATTGCCGATCTTCAAGAAGCCGGCAACGACCAATACGGGATTGCCGCTGGTCATCTACAATACGACGAAACATCCGGATGAAGCGATCGAGCTGTACAAGTGGCTCATGGATCCTAATCAGAACCAAGCGAACTTCGACAGCGGCGTATGGATGCCTACCGAGCTAAGCTGGTATACCGATCCGGAATTGATCAAGAAATGGACGGCTACGCCTGTTCATCCGCCGGAATACAAGACAGCCGTTATCGATTACGCCTTGAAAGCGACCTATCCGACTCCTTGGTTCTTCCTCCCGACGTACAGCAGGCTCGGCGAAGTGCTCAATCCGGGACTCGATCCGGTATGGCTCGGGGAGATGACGGCCCAAGAGGCGATTGACGCGATCTACCCGCAGATGAAGGAAATATTCGACAGCGGCAAGGCAAATCCGTAAACGACCCAAGCACGGAGGCTGCAGGTTATGCAGCCTCCATACTATCTTGTATGAAGGAGGCGTGAATCATGCCGGCACATGAACAACCAGCCAGCTATCGAAGCCATAAGCGGCGTCGGATATGGGCGGGATATCTGTTTATCCTCCCTTCTATACTAGGCATTATTATTTTCACATTAGCGCCGTTAATCTACAGTTTCTATTTAAGCTTCACGAATTGGACCGTACTGGCGCCCAAGAAATGGATCGGATTTGCGAACTACGAGAAAATATTCACGAATGACTACTTCTTCTACAAATCTTTGAAAGTAACGGCTTATTACTCGCTTGGCAGCGTAGTCGCCATCGTCGTAATCTGCTTTATCATCGCCATGCTGCTCAACTCCGCCAAACGGGCGAAAGCGTTCTTCCGCGCCGCGTTCTATTTGCCAACCGTAATCCCGGTTCTAGCCGGCTCAATCTGTTGGATTTGGATGTTCAACGTCGACTTCGGCATTATCAATTACGCGCTTAGTTTCGTTGGCATAGATAAGCAATACTGGGTCGGCGCACCCGATTCGGTCATTCCTTCGTTAATTCTGATTGCCGTATGGGGGGCGGGCAACGTTATCGTCATCTTCATGGCCGGCATGCAGGACGTGCCGAGACATCTGCTTGAAGCAGTGGAGATCGATGGCGGAGGCTGGTGGCGGAAGCTGCGATCGGTGACCATTCCGCTCGTGTCTCCCGTTATTTTCTATAACGTTATATTGGCGTTCATCAATTCGCTGACCGCCTTCACGCAGACGTATGTCCTCGGACGCAACGGCGGAGGACCGAACGATTCGGCCTTATTTTATTCGTTTCTCATCTACCGCGAAGCGTTCAAGTATCAGAATATGGGTTACGCCTGCGCGCTTGCGATGGTTCTCTTCGTCATCGTCGGCTTCTTCACTTATTTGCTGTTCAAGCTCTCGTCGAGATGGGTTCATTACGAGGGAGGCGGCAAATGATGAATTACCGCGTGCGGGGTCAACTCGTCAATCTGTTTTTTCTAAGTCTGCTTGCTTTCTTCTTTATATTTCCGATCTATTGGATCTTGCGTTCCTCGTTGCTCGATTTCGGTGAAATTATGGATTATCCGCCGATTCTCTTTCCTGAAGCCTTCCGCTGGGAAAACTATGCGGAGGTGCTGAACCGCGTCGACTTTCTTCTCTATATCGGCAATACGTTTATTATCATCGTGCCTGTCCTGATCGGAGTAGGCCTGACGAGCAGCCTCGCGGCCTTCGGCTTTGCGCGTATTGAGTTCCCGCTCAAAAACATGTGGTTCTCGCTCGTCATCATGACCATTTTGCTGCCGAGCATCGTCACGCTTGTTCCGACCTATATCGGGTGGGCCAAGCTTGGACTTACCGACACTTTCCTGCCGCTTATCCTGCCTGCCTTCTTCGGCGGCGGCGCGTTCAACATTTTTTTGCTGCGGCAGTTTCTTCTGACGATTCCGCGCGACTTGGACGAGTCGGCCGTCATGGATGGAGCGGGCTTCTTCACGATCTACTCCCGCATCATCCTGCCTCTGATAAGACCGGCGCTGGTCGCCGTCTTGCTGTTCACCTTCGTTGGCGTATGGAACGACTTTCTGAATCAGCTCGTCTACTTGAACGATCAAGATATGTACACGGTGGCGCTCGGACTGTCGACGCTGCGCAGCAGCCTTACTTCGCCGATGCATCTCATAATGGCCGGTACGATGATCATGGTCATTCCGGCAACGATCATCTTCTTATTCGGTCAGCGTTACTTCACCGAAGGCATCGCGACGACTGGGATTAAAGGATGATCCACTGACTGGAGGAAGCCCGCCGACGCTTATGATCAAGCTCCAATTTTGTAGACAATGAAAAAATCCCTATAAACTGAACTATTTAATGACAAAGCGGCAGACCAGAATTCTGGTCTGCCGCTTCAATGCTTGAACTATCCTCTCTTCTATTCTCCTTCATGCCGGTATTCCCAGTCGGAATGCATGCCATCCTCAAAGAGTTCCGGCAGCAATTGAATGCCATCCATGCTAATCTCAAGACTACCGGCAATAATCTTATTCGATAAATATAAGAGAACATCGTGAATTCCGCTGTCCCTTGCGTTTTGAGCAATGAGAGCAATCGTTTGTTTCTGCTCAAGCGTGAATCCATTGAGAACCTCATTTATGTTTTCAAACTCAGAAGACTCCGGCCAGCATTGCTCTAAGATCCATCGATGATGGGAAGCGTACCTCAGAGTAACAAGATCGTCGATCATAGATTTATACTTTTCATTTGCTGTTTTATCCATGGCTCTTAATGATCCGTTTACGAATAAAAATAAAGCCAAAGATAGCTAGACTTAATGCTAATAGACCATAAACCACATTAGAGTAAATGTCCATGTAACCCACGATAGTTTCCCAAGATGCTCCAACGGCAGCGCCAATATAGACAAGCCCGATATTCCAAATTAAGGATCCTATAGTCGTGAGAAAAAGGAACGGGAGAAAACTCATATGCGTACTTCCAGCTGGGATAGAAATCAGACTGCGGATCAACGGCACCAAGCGTCCGAAGAATACGGCCCTAGCGCCATACTTATCAAACCAAGCATGTGCTTTCCGGATATCTTCGGGCTTCAGTCGTAGAATTTTACCGTAGTTTGTAATAATCGTTTCCAACCGAGCGATCGAAAACATTCTTCCGACGCCATAGAGACAGATGGCTCCGGCTACCGAGCCAGCGGTTGCAGCCAAAATGACACCGACTATTGTCATTTCTGATGTAGTGGTCATAAACCCGCCAAATGTCAGGATGACCTCAGAAGGTATCGGGGGAAATAAGTTTTCCAATGCTATGAGTAAAAAGATGCCCAAATACCCGTAAGCGTCCATGATCTCCGTAATCCAATGTTCCATTCGAAATCACACTCCTTAAATTTTCAAAAGAAATAGTCCCTTAGTTTCCGGTAAATAAACCTGTCTAAGATTTTATACAGGATCAACAAAGCGATGAAGCATGTGCCGTAAACTGCCAATACGGTTTTCATAATTAACATAATCAGCGATAACGATACCAAAACATGATCGATCAGTACAAAGAAGAGAGCTGCAGCGATAGCCAAGAAACCGTAGCCTAGCAAATAATGGTGGCCATGAGATTCAAACGGACTCGTATATTTGGACATGGAAAGGAATTCTTTGGCTCTAAACTGGTTAATAGCTTCCTTTGCAGCCTCTTCTTTTGTCTTCCCATGCAGTTCGAGATCCGAGGAAAAATCCTCCAAATAATTCTGCAACTCCAACTTGTCCTCCCCGCTTAACGCGAGCTGGTCGACATAGGCCCGAATATCGTTTTGCTTCCGATATATGTTGTTCATTCGAATATGTCCGACGTAGTTCATACCAGCCCAAAAAGCTGCCAACGCAAATGATGTAAAATAGGCTATTGATAACCAAAATTGATCGCCGGGATCAAATTGTTCATCAACATAGAACGTAGCGATGCATAGCAAGCTGGAGATGAGCAATAACCAAGCATATCTCAGTTCCCCCATACTGAATATTTTTCGTGTCAAATTCGTCATCTTATCACCTCCGTCTTTTAAATGAACCGATTTACGATCTCGGTTGTCTTCTCCCAGTCCGCAATGAATTTTTTCAGCATTCTCTGACCCTCATCGGTTACCGAATAATATTTGCGCCGTCCTCCATGGCTTTGGTCACCCCAGTACGCTGAAATCGCTCCCTGCTTCTCCAGCCGCTTCAAGGATAAATAAAGCGTAGCTTCCTGAATTTCGAACTCTCCTTCTGTCCGTTCTTTGATTGCTTTAGAGATTTCGTAACCATAATTGTTTTGCCGGACAAGCACTGACAGAATGAGGAGATCGATAGTTCCTTTAAGCATTTCCGCATTCAAAGGCATTACCTCCAGATCGATTACTCAATTAAGTTGAGTACTTAATAATAATATGCTATTTTACTTAACGATGCAAGGTACTTTGGATAAATTTTATTATTCGTTAAAAATCCAATTTTATAAATTGCTCCTCCTGAGACAGCTCTTTGTAATGAACACATTGCTTAAACCGCTATCCAGAGCATTTACTCTTATCCGAGTTATAGCACTTTCACCCACCTGGTTTAGTTCATCGAAACAGGAAATACAAGACGAGGACAATGCAATCAATGAAGTGGTAAATCGGCAGCCTGGAAAGACGCTACATGGGTAAATCCTGCTTTCGTATGAAATAGGGCACTTATTCAATAGACTCATCAAATATGAAAAGGCGATTTGCTGACGGTGCTTTAACCGTTTACAAATCGCCTTTCTCCATGCTTATATAGTTAATTGCATATTATATAAATTCGCATAAGCGCCATCTGCTTCGGTTGGAATCTGTTTTAGAGCAGAGAGAATCTTATGCCGCCAGTAAAACAAGGTGACATGCGTGACTTCATCGTTTAACTGCTCTGCACATTTTCTCAGAGAAAAGCCCTCAATCATGCATTCAACAAAACGAAACCGCATATGAGGTCGCCTCGTTCGTTGCAGAGGGGTGTTCGTAAGGTATTAAACGTTTGGCGACAGGACTTACAACGGTAACGTTGACGTTTAACCTCTCCAGTGCGTATTTTTACTTCGTACTTTCCAAAGCGCACGACAGAATGGTTTTTGCAATGCGGGCAAACAAGCCCGTCTTTATGCTTCTGCTCTTGAATTTCATCAATCGCTCGAACAGGAACCGCAACTCCCTTGGTTCGTGACTGCAAAAAGCATATAAGCTCTCGCTTACCATTATCGTCTAACGTATCAGCAAGCTTAGTTGAGTAAGATTCTTAATATCTCAGTTACACAGCTTTCACATAACTAAGTGACTGTGTAGTAAACGATCCCATAGCCATAAAAGTATTGCGCTTTATTAGGCACGGTGGGCTTCTTCACGATCTTTTTTGCTCGTTGTCCTGCGATTGACTAAATAAATGCTTAGAAGGATAAGCACCAAGCCGGCCAGCAAGGACATCGTGAACGGCTCGTCCAGGAACAGCGTGCCAATCAGGATCGCGATCAGCGGGATGAGAAAAGTAAACGACGCCACCTTGCTCGCTTCGCCGGAGTCCATCAGCTTATAGAAGATGATCCAGCCGATCGCGATGACGAAGATCGATATGAACGACAGCGCGATGACAAAGCCCCGGCTCCATTCCACTTCGGACCAGTTCTCAAAGCCTGAGCCGACGACCGTCATGAAAGTTCCGCCGATCAGCAACTGATTCGTCACAAGCCAGATCGGATCGACGCGCTGACTTGTTTTCTTCACGTATATCGTGCCTAAAGCCCAGCTAAGCGCCGAACCGATCGCAAGCAATATCCCCTCCACGGAAATATGGCCCGACAACCCGCCCGCTCCGCTGCATATAACGCCGACGCCTGCAAAGCCGAGAAGGAGTCCGCCGATTTTCAATCCGTTCATCGATTCGCCTAGCCATAACCATGAAAAGATACCAACGAGCACCGGCTGCAGGAACACGATGGCCGAGAACAATCCCGAAGGCAAATAATGGAGTCCGATCGTTTGCAAGCCGTAATACAAGATGACGTTAACGATCGACGATATAACGTAAATCGGCCAAGTTTCCCTGAGACGAAGCCGCTTGATTCTCGGAATCGCGACCATCAGCAGCAAAACGCCTCCGATCACCGTTCTAATGCCCGAAAACAATACCGGTGGCATAAATTCCAAAGCATATTTGGATACGGGCCAATTGATTCCCCATACAATGATTAGAAAGGCGAGCAGCAAGCCCGCCTGCAGCTTTGATAGTGAAGGCATACATGTATCTCCCTGACGTCTGACTTGCCCTTGCGATAATGCAACTTCTGGTTTAGAAATCTGCCTACAACACAGATCTGTTTCAAAAAGAAAACCCGAAGGAAAAATCCCCGGGTCTGCTGCGCGGATTAAATCTTCAAATGCCCAAGGCTTGCTCCTTTGACGAATAACCGTTCGATGCTTTGCTCGACCTTCGGATCGGGAATAAGCGGAGGCGCTTGATGCGGCTTGACTCTAGCATCAATAATCACATTATCGCAGGACCAATGTTTATGCTCATAGAAGCTGTTCACGCCGTAAATATCATGCGACGGATTGCTGCGTGTGAACGTCGCCCACAGGAAATTACTCATCGTCTCGCTCATAAACGTGCTGTCGTCGGCGATGATGATGATCGGGCATGAATCAAGCGGCCCTCTCTCCGCGATCGCTTCGCCGAGGCTGGCCATCTCCTGCTTCGCGCCGTCATAATCGGTGAACGCCGCCGCTTGAAGAACGGCGATGCCCGGCATAATCATGCGCGGATTGTCATACCCGCGCAGCAGCTTGAGCGACTCCGGCGTCTCCGCGCTAAGCTCGCGTTTCTTGTCGCCATAAGCGGCGAAGACGACTTTGCTGCCGCTGTTAATGCCCGTTCCCGAATAGTCGAGCGTATCGATCGTCGTATTCGTATAGAAATGAAGGTCCCGCTTCAGATCAAGACGTTCCAATATATAAGCCAGGAAGTCGGCTTCGCGATGCGTATCGAGCGGCAGCTTCTCTTCGGCCGTTATGAACAAATATTTGGCAAGGCTTAGCTGCCCCGTTCCAAGTATCCGGTTGGCAATCGTAAGCAGCTCGGCTGGCTGCTTCACCTGTTGATAAGGCGTGTAACGCTCGCTGCCGATAGCGAACAGCAGCGGGTGAACGCCCGCGGCATCGACGGCGTGAACTTCCTTCACGCCCGGAATTTCCTGCTTGATCGCATCCCCGGTTAAATCATGAATAAGGTTGCCGAATGCCGTATCCTCTTGCGGCGGACGCCCTACGACCGTGAACGGCCAGATCGCGCCGGGCTTGGCATACGCTTTATGCACTTTCATGACAGGGAACGGATGGGTCAGACTGTAGTAGCCAAGGTGATCGCCGAAAGGCCCTTCGGGTTTCGTCTCGCCGGGATGGATCTCGCCCGTTATGACAAAGTCGGCGTCGTTGCTAATGCAGTAACCGTCGACGTAGCTGTGGCGGAATCGCCGTCCGGCCAGCAGCCCGGCGAACGTCATTTCGCTTAGCCCTTCAGGCAGCGGCATAACAGCCGATAGCGTGTGCGCCGGCGGACCGCCGATGAAGATGCTGACTTTGAGCGGCTGCCCTTTCCTCGTCGCCTTCTCCTGATGGATGCCGATGCCCCGGTGGATCTGATAATGAAGACCGACTTCCTTATTCATTTCGTAATCGTTGCCGCTCAGTTGAATCCGGTACATGCCGAGATTGGAATTCATGATGCCCGGTTTGTCCGGGTCCTCCGAATACACTTGCGGCAGCGTCACGAACGCGCCGCCATCCATGGGCCAGCTCTGAATGAGCGGCAAATCGGAGATGTTGATCTCGTGCAGCGCTAACGGGCTGCGCGACTTTTTGACGGGGAGCGCATTCCATGCCGCTAAGCCGGTGCCGATATTGCTGAACGGCCTCTTCAGCGCACTCATCGGATCGCTGCGCACGGCCATCACCTTCTGCACCGCATCCCATGTTTGGCGGAAGATGAACATGCTCCGCTCGGTCGTGCCGAACAGATTCGATACGGCGCGGAACTTCGTCCCCTTCACCTTCTCGAACAATAAGGCCGGACCGCCCGCCTCGAACACTTTCATATGGACGGCAGCCATCTCCAGATACGGATCCACCTCTTCCTTAATCCGCACCAGATGGCCATTTTTCTCAAGATCGATGATGCATTGCTCCAAGCTACTATACATAGGAAAAACTCCATTCTTCGCTTCTTGTCCTGCTACTTGTCCCAGTATACCAACCAATCGGCGCAAAATGAAGGTTTATCCAGACAAGCATACAATGTTCACAATTGAATACACCTATTAGGTATGGTAGACTGGAGTCGGTTTCAAGAACAGGAAGGTAGCGGGTGCGATGGAATTTGTCATTTTAGGCTTTCTCATGCTGAAACAACTAACGCAATATGATCTCAAGAGCGCCTTGGAGCGCAAAGCGTCTCCGTTCTTCAGCGCAAGCCTCGGAAGCATTCAGGCAGCGCTTAAGAAGCTTGAAAGCAATGGCCATATCGCCGTCAACGAAGTGACCGAAGGAAAGCGGCATAAGAAGCTGTATCGCATAACGGAGGCTGGCCGAGCGCATTTCCTTGAATGGATGATGTCGCCTATCGCGCCGAGCCGGCTGGAAAACGATGCACCGACGAAGCTGTTTTTTCTAGGCGTGATGAAGCCCCCCGAGAGGCATGTCATTATCGGGGCCATTACGGAGCAGCTCAGAACTGTCGTCTCGGAGTATGAGCAATACGAAAGCGCCATTCAACGATCGGCAAAGCCTCCGGGTTATGAACAAATCGCTTTATTTCAAATGAAGACGCTTGAGCTAGGCACTTACTACTATAGAAACATGCTGATTTGGTTCGAAAATCTGCTTGCCCAAATGGGGGAGAACGATCATGTTCCGCAGCCGAATACTGAATTATAATCAAGCCCGCATTGCCTATTACATGTCCGATGAGCACAATACTGACAAAGACACGCTCCTGTTACTGCATGCCGCCTTCGCTGACCATGAGCTGTTCGAGCCACAATGGCAAGCGTTCGCTGCAGACTACCACCTCATCGCGATCGATATGCCCGGGCATGGCATCAGCAGCACGCAAGGCTCGGACGTGACGCTGAAGGATATGCCGGAGATTATCAACCTCCTGCTCACGCAGCTTCGCATAGATAAGCCGATTCATATTCTAGGCGTATCGCTCGGCTCGCTTGTCGCGCAAGCTTATGCCGATCGGCATCCGGAGCGGGTGCGCTCCGTTATCGCTGTCGGAGGCTATTCCATTCACAAGGCTAACGAGCAAGTGCTCAAGGCGCAGCGGAAGGAAGGCTTGAGGTGGGTCTTATACGTTCTGTTATCCATGAACCGTTTCAGAGCTTACGTGACGAAGGTGTCTTGTTTCTCGGAGCAAGGCCGCGAATTGTTTAGGAGAGGGATGGACAAATTCGATCGAAGATCCTTCGCAGCCATGGCGGGAATGAATGCGCTATTCGTCAAAAGAGACAACCCCATGCCCTACCCTCTGCTCCTCCTGTCAGGAACGCATGATAGGCAGCTTGCCAAGGAAGCTGCCGCTCGATGGCATTCATGCGAGCCGAAGTCCAATCTCATCCTGCTCCCTAACGCCGGACATTGCGCGAACGTCGACGCACCCGACGAATTCAACGTACTGCTTGCCCAATTTCTATCGGCGCAGAGGACAAATCGATAACGAAGAGGCTGAAACGCTTTCTTCCAAGCGTTCGGCCTCTTCAGCTTCCTGCCCCTATCCGGAGCGAGTATTCAAATTCAAATTGCGCTTGAATTATGGACTCCGATTATCTATAATAGACATTGTAAGTCCACAACTAACGAAATTAGAAGCAGAAAGCAGGCGTGAATCATGCAATTTGCCAAAAGCACCGGTTATGCGCTGCATGCTCTCCTTCACTTGGCCCGCTCGGAGCGCGGCCGCAATGTCGGAATTAAAGAGCTCGCTTCCATGCTGGACGTATCGGAGAGCTACCTGTCCAAGATTATGTCCAAGCTGCGTCAGGACGGCCTGCTGCGTGCCGTGACCGGAGCAAGCGGCGGCTACGAGCTTGCGAGGCCGGCCGACCAAATTACTTTTCTGGACGTCGTTCATGTTATCGAGGGGCGCCGGCATATGTTCGAATGCTTGAACGAGAATGCCCACACGCACGAGCCTGGACATGAAGCATCCTCTCATCCGTTCGGACAGGACTGTCTGATCATGCGGGTAATGAATGGCGCGGAGCGGGAGATGCACCGGTACTTGCAGCGCCATACGATTCAATCGGTGTTGGATGCTGCCGGAATGGCTCAGCGCTAAAGCAAATAATAGCTTCAAACAAGAAGTGATACGCTTCTTGCGCTTATATTATGGATATTAAAGATCCGAAAGGGAGATAAAAATGGAGCAATTATTGGATGTAGGCATTATTGGCGGAGGTCCAGCGGGATTGAGTGCAGCGCTTGTGCTTGGCAGAGCAAGAAGAAGCGTCGTCGTAATCGACGAGGGGAAGCCGCGCAATCGGGTTACGCATGAAATACATGGTTTTCTTACCCGTGACCGCACTAAACCTGCCGATTTCAGACGAATAGCACGTGAGGAAATTAGCGCCTACCCTACTGTTCGCTTCGTCGACGACAAGGCTGCAGCCGTGACAGGCAATGATGGCCGCTTCGTGATTACGACAACGCAAGGTACGGTATACAATGTGAGAAAATTGCTTTTCGCTGTTGGCAAAAGAGATCTCCCCGTCGAGATCAACGGCTTGACTGAGGTATACGGCAAGAGCGCGTTCGTATGTCCGTATTGCGACGGCTGGGAACTTCAAGATCGACCGCTTGCCATTATCGCGAAAGGCGGCGGCGCTCATCATGTTGCGAAAGTGCTGTCCGGCTGGTCGAACCAGACCGTCATCTGCTCGAATGGACCTGATGAGTTGACCGCTGAACAGCGCGAAGAGCTTATGAGACATAACGTTGCCATATACGATTCACCGATTCAGCTTATCGAGTCGACTGATGGCTACGTAAGCCGGATTAAGCTTGAGGATGGCAGCGCCGTCGACTGCACCGGTATTTTCTTCGCGCCGAGGCTTGCTGCCGGATCTGACCTACCCGATTCGCTTGGCTGTAAAATGACCGAAACCGGCACTGTCGTCGCCGACGGCTTCGGCAAAACAAGTGTCGCTGGCGTATATAGCGCAGGAGACGCCGCAACGGAGCTGTATCAAGCCATTACCGCAGCATCGCTAGGATCGCTAGCGGCGGTTAGCATTAACGGCGAGCTTATTACTGAAGCTTGGGAGAAACTCGGTTAATGGCCGTCGTTAGATCAAAAATCTAAATATTTTGGGCTAATAACAAAACATTGTTGGGGTTTACTGGGCAGCGTTATTTGATAAAATAAGGAGGAAAACGTTTTCTTGAACTAAGGAACTCACTAGGAGGATACGATGACTGAACCGAACAAGCCTTTAGTAACCCATATCTATACCGCTGACCCCTCTGCCCATGTTTTCGAAGGCAAGCTCTATATTTATCCTTCCCATGATCTCGATCACGAAATGACTTCCAATGACAACGGCGACCAATACGATATGGAAGATTACCATGTCCTCTCGCTGGATGACGTCGACTCCGAGTGCGTCGATCATGGCGAGGCGCTTCACGTCAAGGACGTGCCTTGGGCCAAAAAGCAAATGTGGGCGCCTGATGCGGCTTATCGCAACAATACGTATTATTTGTTTTTCCCGGCGAGAGACCATGACGATATATTCAGACTGGGCGTAGCGACGAGCGCTTCCCCTGCCGGACCGTTCACCCCGCAGCCGGACTATATTCCTGGCAGCTTCAGCATTGATCCGGCCGTCTTCATCGACGAAGACGACAAGGCATACATATATTTTGGCGGACTATGGGGCGGACAGCTAGAGAAATGGCAGACGGGTTCGTTTGTACCGGATGCGGAAGGCCCCGCGGCTTCCGAACCGGCGCTTGGTCCGATCGTTGCCGAGCTTAATGAGGATATGCTGACGTTCAAGAGCGAGCCGAAGCAAATTTCGATCGTTGACGAAGATGGCAATCCGATCGTGGCGGGCGACGAGGATCGCAGATATTTTGAAGGGCCATGGGTCCATAAGTATAACGGTTACTACTACTTATCCTACTCTACGGGAACGACGCATAAGATCGTATACGCGATCAGCAAAGATCCTCAAGGACCTTATGTATACCAAGGAACGATCCTGACTCCTGTCTTGGGCTGGACGACGCATCACTCGATCGTGCAATTCAACGAGAAGTGGTACCTATTCTATCATGACTGCTCGTTGTCGGGCGGTGCGGATAACAAGCGCAGCGTCAAGTTCACCGAGCTGCACTATAACGAGGACGGCACGATTCAGACGATTCAATACGAGTGAAAACAAGAAACGCAAGCGTACGGCTTTCGCAGCCATACACTTGCGTTTATTCGTAAAATCATACGGAGAAAGACAACGTCGTTACCATTATGAATCGAAGTTCCCGAGCAGCATTTGATCGAGCGTCGTGCCGCCAAGCACCATCGGATATACATTCTCGTCCGAAGGAACAACGAACTCCAGCAGGACAGGACCAGGCGTAGCCAGCGCTTCCTGCCATATGCGCTCGGCTTCTTCCTTCGTGCTCGCTCTAAGCCCCTTAACGCCGTAAGCATCGGCAAGCATAACGAAATCCGGACTGCCTGCAAGGTCGATCTGGCTGAAGCGTTTGTCGTACATAAGCTCCTGCTGCTGCTTAACCATGCCGAGCACTTGATTGTTAATCACGACAATCTTGACCGGAATTTGATGAATCGCGCATATAGCGAGCTCCTGCGCGCACATTTGCATCCCGCCATCGCCATTGATCGAAACGACAAGCCGGCGAGGGTTGCCGATCTGGGCGCCGATAGCCGACGGGAATCCGAAGCCCATCGTACCGAAGCCTCCCGATGTGATGAGCGAACGCGGGTATTTGAACTTATAGAACTGCGCCGTCCACATCTGATGCTGGCCGACATCGGTCGTAATAATCGCTTCACCGCCCGTGGTATCGTTAATCATCTCTATGACGTATTGCGGCTTCAACACCCGTTCGGAATCCGCATAACGCAGCGGATGCGCGCTCATGCTAAGCTTCAGTTCTTCAATCCAACGGTCCGATTTGGCTCTGCGAGCGCTCGGATTGGCGTAGTTCAACACCTCTTTCACATCGCCGATACAGGCAATGTCGGTTTTGACGATTTTGCCGATCTCCGCCGGGTCGATATCGATATGCGCAATTCGTTTCGCTTGCGGCGCGAAGCCGTCCACCTTCATCGTTACCCGATCGTCGAATCTGGAGCCAATGGACAAAATAAGATCAGCTTGTTGAATTGCCATGTTGGCCGTAAATGTGCCGTGATGACCGGGCATGCCAAGCCATAGCTCATGCGCGCTTGGAAATGCGCCCAGCCCAAGCAGCGTCGTCGCAACGGGCATGCGGGTTCGCTCGGCGAATGCCAGCAGTTCATCCGCTGCGCTTGCATATACGACTCCGCCCCCGGCTATAATTACCGGCCGCTCCGACTCGCTAATCGCTTGCAGCAATTCATCCACACCCATCGGATCAATGTCTGTTACGGCCTCATATCCCCGAATATCGATGCCGGAGGAGTACGGCTCGTATTGCAGCTTCTGATTGGATACGTCCTTCGGTATATCGATCAGCACCGGCCCTCTCCTGCCGCTGCTCGCAAGATGAAACGCCTCATGAACGATGCGAGGCAGCTCTTGCGCGTCGCTAACATAGTAGCTATGCTTCGTGATCGGCATCGTGATCGATAGAATATCCGCCTCTTGGAACGCATCCGAGCCTTTGAGCGACTGGAACACGTTTGCCGTTATAATAACGAGCGGAACGGAATCCATATGAGCGGTCGCAATGCCCGTAACGAGGTTCGTCGCCCCGGGACCGGAGGTCGCGAGACAGACGCCTGTTTTTCCCGTCGAGCGGGCGTAGCCATCCGCCGCATGGACAGCGCCTTGCTCATGCCGAGTCAGAATATGTTTGAAGTCCGGATTGCCTACCATTGCGTCGTAGATGTAAAGCGCGCTTCCTCCGGGATAACCGAATACGCAATCTACGCCCTCTGCCTGCAGGCAGCGCAGCAGCGCCTCCGAGCCTGTAATGAAATCCGTTGCCGTTACCTTCGCCTTATCTTTCGACATTATTCTGCGTTCGTTCATTCCAATCCCTCCGCTTGTTTATTTTGTTGAAAATAAATAACCCCTCTCCTCCCCTGGCGCCAGCATGCGCTGACTAGCCAAAGGGACGAAAGGGGTTAGCTTTTCGTGGTACCACCCTGATTTGCCGAAATGTTGCCATCCCAGCCTCATGAGACAAGACATTCGTCTTGTCTGCCGCACGTTAACGTGTGCCATTCCGATTGAGTCTACTCACCGTAAAATACGCCGTGCGTATTCCGGCTTTCCTTCAACAGCTCCGAGACGACCGTCTACGTGCCTGATGGCAAAGGTTGCACCGTTCCCTCTGCTCTCTGTAACATAAGGCACTCGTATCCGCTTCTCTTCATCGCTTATTGCTATCGATTTCACCTATATAAATAATAAAAAAACCCTTTCATCCATTGGCGTCAGCATATAGCTGCCAAGCCAAAGGGACGAAAGGGATTATCTTCTCGCGGTACCACCCTGCTTTGCCGAAATGTTGCCACTTCAGCCTCATGAGACAAGACGACCGCCTTGTCTGCCGCACGCTAACGTGTGCCAATCCGGTTGAGTCTACTCGCTCGCCTCGCTGCGACTTGACAGCAGAGTATCGCTTTCCTTCAACAGCTCCGAGACGACAACGTACAGGGCTTTATGGCAAAGGTTGCAGCATTCCCCTTGCTCTCTGGGCATAAGCCTTTGTACTTCTTCTCTTCAACGCTTCATTATATCGTTCTTATTTCCTTAAAATGCAACAAACCCCTTCCATCCGATGGCGACAGCATGCGCTGCCAAAGCCAAAGGGACGAAAGGGGTTAACTTTTCGCGGTACCACCCGGATTCACCGAAATCTTGCGATTCCGGCCTCATGAGGCAAGTCGAACCTTGCCTGCCGCACGTTAACGTGTGCCAATCCGCTTGAGTCTACTCGCCGTCAAATGCGCCTGCGCACGCCGCACGGTTTTCCTTCAATAGCTCCGAGACGACGACCCACCAGGCTTAAGGCAAAGGTTCCAGCAATCCCCTTGCTCTCTGGACATAAAGCACTTCGTAGTCCTTCTCATCAACGCTTTTATCGAAAATTTTCATCATCATATCACAACGAACCGCGCATTTCAATGCTCAATCTCAGAGTTTGGGCTATGCCGAATATTCCATTTTGTTCTTTACCCCCGGCTGCTTAGGCCTCGCGGCGGAGTATTGAAGAATTAAGCATGCAACGGCAAATACAGCCATCAAAATAAAGCCCAAATTGTATCCTCCCGTCGCATCCTTGACCATTCCGAGCACAATCGGCGGAAAAAATCCGCCTATGCCTCCCGCAGCCCCGACAAATCCCGTAACTGCGCCCGTGTTGCCGGAAGACACTTCCGGCACCATCTTGAACACGGCTCCGTTCCCCAATCCAAGCAGCATTGAAAGCAATAAGCATATAATGCTGAAGTTAACGAAATGCTCAAGAGCGATAGATAATAGAAGCGCGGAGGCTCCTATCCCGATAAAAACAACCATCAATACTTTCTTGCTGCCGAACCGGTCCGCCAAATAGCCGCCAGCAGGACGAATCAGCGTCGCGGCAAGGACAAAGCCAGCCGTTCGAAGTCCTGCGTCGATCGCGTTAAGCTGGAACAGTTCGATAAGAAGCGTAGGCAAATAAACGCTGAAGGCGACAAATCCGCCGAAAGTCAAAAAATAAAATATCGATAAATGCCAAGTCGATTTTTGCTTCGTTACGGACAACGATTGCCTGAGCGTCTTTCGTTCCGTCTTGTTTGGTGAATCTTTCGTAAACGCATAGAATACGAACGCCATAACCGTTATGCAGACCGCCAAGCCGAAAAACACCCAGCTTATTCCGAATTTCTCAGAAACCGTCGGAATCAAAAAGTTCGCTCCCGCACTTCCCAAATTCCCGAGTCCGGCAATGCCCAATATAAAGCCCTGCTTGTGCGGAGGATACCATTTGGATACGAAAGTCAACGAAATAGCAAAGGTTGATCCCGCCATTCCGATAAATAAAGCGCATAAGAGCATCCATGCATATGAGCCGACAAAACCGGCCGCAACCATGGGTAAAATTAAGAACAGCATCGTAATCGTAAATACTTTCCTGCCGCCAAGCCGATCCGTTACGATGCCCATGGGTATGCGCATTATCGATCCGAGCAGAACGGGCGTCGATACGAGCACGCTCTTTTCCAACGTACTGAGGTCGTACAGCTGTTGAAGCTGTCCGGCGATGGGCGAAAACACCGACCAGATCATAAAGGATACCGTCATTGCCAAGGTTGATAATACTAGCGCTTTTGTTTGATTCATAACCATGTCCTTCTCTCTTCGATTGTTTCACATAAGATGAATTTATAACTTTCATCATACGTTATGTATACTGACGCAAAAAGGTATAATATTAAATTACCTCATTTTTACGAATATCTCAATATGTTTATGTAAGGAAATTTAACATTTAAAACAAATCAGAAGAGAAAACGGGGATTTCAGGAAAGTTTGTTCGATATTTCACGTGATTCCCTTCGACAAGCACGAACAATGCCAGCTTCGCGCGTACCAAGATATAACAAAAAGGCGCTTCCCCAGTAAGGAAGCGCCTTTTCTCATAAGATTTTCGCGTCACCTATTGTTACATATAGGTGAATGTATTAATCGTCGAAAGCAGCTTGAAGAAGAGCTTTCGCTTTCTTCAAACTCCGGGCGTCCAATTGCTGCAGCATCGCCACAATCTCGCTTATCGCCGCCGTCTCGGGGGTCGCCCCGTTAACCTCCGCCTCCGCATTGGAATCCCCCTCCGAACGGTTGCCGCGTCCGCTCTCTTCTTCGCCAGACGGCTCCGGCGTATCCGTTGCATCCCGCACCCAAGAAGCTTTTACCGTATCCTGCAAGCACGTAATTAAAAAAAGCATCTGCTCGGCATCGTACCGTCCGAGAAATTTCCGTATGTTCAGTTCCATATGCGTATGCAATTGCTTATGCAAATCGTAGATTTGCTTGCCGATCGGGGTCAAGTGAAAAAGCACTTCCTTCTTATTGCCTTCAAGCGATTCGGCTTGCACAATATGCTGCTCAGCCAGCCTGCGCGTAATTTTCGAAACGCTGCCTCTCGGAATGCCGAACCGCTTGGATATGGTAATGCCGTTTACCGGCTCCAACTCCCCGATCGCATCAATGACATGCAGCATAATGACTGTCGAATCCTTCAGAAACGCGGCAACCTTTGCATCGCTTGTCCTGGCCATCATCCAGCGCCGTTCCTCGTCCTCGCCCTCCGATTGGAATTTCTGTTGTACATTAGCGATTTGACGCATCATTTCTTGAAGCAGCAATTGCTTCTCTATATGGGCAGACTGTTCGACTGACGATTGTGATCGTGACGAAAGGGACATCGCTTGCTCTCCTCCTACTACCGCGTACAAGATAAATCCAGTATAACAACTTTCGGCGCGAAAATAAATATTCCAAGAAACATTATTGACACACTGGAAACAATATTATAGTATTGTTTCATTGAAACTATATTGATTCCGCAAAACAATGGGGAGGCATATCCGCAATGAAATTTGCAATTATTTTCGACCATCCCTACGGCGCTTCCGCTTCGGACAACGTCCCGCATCGCAGAAGCTACTCCGCCGCCTTGCTCGCAGCTGTCACTCGCGGGCTCAACGCGAACGGCCACAGCATCGATCTGATCGATTTGCACGCAGACGGCTTCAATCCGGTCATAACGGCTGCCGATCTAACCGCCTGGAGGCAGAAACAAACGAATGATCCGCTTGCCGCAGACTACCAGAGAAGGCTTATCGCGGCGGATCATATCATCTTTATTTTTCCGATATGGTGGGAGTCGATGCCTGCGCTGACGAAAGGTTTTATCGATAAAGTATTCGTGAAAGGAGTGCTCTTCGAGGAGCCGAAGAAAGGGCGTCCGTTCGTAAGCCTGCTGCCGCGGCTGAGGGGCGTCTCGCTGTTAACCGTCATGAGTACGCCGAACTTCGTCTATAAATGGATCTTCGGCAATCCGATTACGAAAATATTGTTTCGCGGAACGTTCCGGAAAATCGGCATTCGCAACTTGAAGTGGCATAACTTCACCGGCATGGAGGACCGCAGCCTGGAACAGCGGCAACGCTTTCTTGTAAAGACGGAGCGTCTGTTCGCAAGTTTGTAGCTAAGTGGCGGTTGACAGCACACAAGAAAAAAACGAAAAAACCTTCCGATCGCCTGCGGTTTTGCTAGTCGCCGCCGTAGATCGGAAGGTTTCGTTCAGTCTCGATCGATTATCATTTCATTCCCAAGGAATCGTTATGCCGCCCTTAAGTCTCGCGAGCCCTTCAACAAAAAAGTAATCGCCGTAGATAAGCGGCACGTCGAGATTTTTGCGTTCCGGATAGTGGCTTGTGCCGCGTAGGATCAGCCCTTCTTCCGCATCGTCTCCGTAAGAGCCGTAATTGCGGTAGAGCGATTCCAATATGCGCGTACCCGCTTTGCGGTAGCTGACCGATTCGAAATCGGGCACGAGGTCCGCGATTAGAAGCAGCCCGCAAGCGGCGCAAGCGCCTGCCGATGAGTCGCGCAGCGACTTCGTCTCCTCGGGAGCGCGGAAATCCCATACCGGAACGGCATCTTCCGGCAGCTGCGAGAGGAAGAAGTGCGCCGCCCGCTTCGCAGCGTCCAAGTAATCCTGACGACCCGTATGACGGCTTGCAAGCGCGAGCCCATAGATCGCCCACGCGTTGCCGCGCGACCATGCGGATTCGGGGGCATAGCCTTGACCGCCGATATATTCGGCAACCTCGCCGGACATCGGATCGAAGCGGACGATATGGCGCACCGAGCCGTCGGTACGAATGAAATGCGACATCACAGTGCCCATATGCGCCTCCGCAATATGCATATACCTCGGATCACCGGTTTCTCTCGAGGCCCAGTACAACAGCGGGACGTTCATCGCGCAATCGATGATCGCGAGTCCCGCATTGTCCTCGCCCTCGCTCCACGGATTCCATGCGCGTATGTAGTTCCCTTTCAGATTGAACCGACCGGCCAAATAGTTCGCGGCCTTCAGCGCCCGTCTGCGCGATTCATCTCCGCCATTAAGCTTGTAATTGGCAACGCTCGTGAGCGTCCACATGAACCCGATATCGTGATCCAAGCGATCGTAACCGTCAAGCACCGCGTCCAGCCGCTGCTCGCATTTCTCGGCAATGTTCCGGAACGACTCTTCCTCGCTGCCTTCATGCAGCAGCCACAGCAGTCCCGGCCAGAACCCGGCCGTCCACCAATGAGGCTGCTCCAGCACATAAACGCCCCCTTGACTCGCATGAGGGAAGTTCGCTCCGATTCGGCCGCTTGTTCTCTTCACCTTCGAGACCGTTTGCTCCCAAGCTTCGTTGACCCATATCGCGGGCTGAACTGCATCTACGGAATTTACTGTCATCTGTCCCATCCGCCTCTCCTGAATCTATCCCATTGCGCTTCTATCAAAATTGGAATTGCAACTTGTAGACCGGCTCGTTCGAAGTCTCGCCCTTTACTGTCAGATGAATGCGGTAATAGCTCTCTTCCTTGCCATAATGATTGCGATAGCCAATCTCCTCGATCGATACGTCGTACCGGCCAGGCTCGAACCCGAGCGTTACGTTATGACGATCCCCTTCAAGTCGTATATGACCGTCTTCGATCAACGCCGGCCTGCTTCGAGTAACGATAGTCTCCGTGACCGGCAGCGAACCGTCCTTGAATCGGAAAACATCCGTCAATTCGAGAATCGGCCGAGCGAGCTTGCGCCATACGAACCGACGCTTGAACGATTCGAGTCCGGCTGCTTCCGAATAACAGGCTTCCAGTTCAAGCTCCAGCCTATCTTCCTCCCGGCTCGTATACGCTTCAAGCACCTTGGCTGCGCTGTCAATTCCCGTCTGCTGCAAACGTCCTCCAATAATCGGAATCGAATGGCCTTGCGCACCCGTGCAATCATAGCCGTATCTGCCTTCGCCAAAATATTGCGCCGTATATTCCCCGCTGCCCAGATCGGCAGCAAATGCCGGATCATGGTCGGCCAGCAAAATAAAATGGCCGACATCGTTATGATTATGCGGCTCGTTATTGTTGCCGCCCTTAGCCGCAAATCCGAAGCTGCCTTCGCTGGAACGGGTACGCGAGATGAGCCACTCGGCATCGGGCAAGTACCAGCTTCCCGGCTTCCAGTCCGCTTCCCTCGCCGCCTCCGGCTGAAACCAGATGAAATTCCGCAAGGCAGGCGCATACCGCATGCAATGGTCTTCCGTGAAAGCCGCACGTATCGCCAGCGGCGGATGCTCTACCTCTTCGTAGTAAGCGGCCAAATAATCGGATAGTCCGATGTGAACGCTTACGTTCGGCATGGCGTCGGAGAAGTTGGCCGGCCTGTTGCCGCTTAAATAGCTGCGCTGCTGGAATAGAGCAATCTCTCTTACCTTGTCATGCTCCAGCAAGTTAGCCTTTCCTCCGGTCGCGTTAAGCAGCAAATCGGCGAAATAAACATAATAGCCGAAGCCGTAATTCCAATAGCCCGGCCCTTCGAGGCAAGCGCCGTCCGCGCCGAAGCCCGACAAATAATGCTCCATGGTGCCGAGAGCTTTCACAATCATCTCTGCAAGCCTTGCGTTATTTCGCTCGACAAGCAGCGCGGCCGAACCGATCGAGCCGGCGCATACGGCCGCCCAGTTATGATCCGCCGTCTCCCAGTGATACGGGCCATAGGTTAAGTAAGGAATGAACAATCGCCGGTTTACTTGCTCCAGCATGTCATCCCGCAGCGCCTGCGGAAGACGATCTCCTGCCATCGACAAAATTTCGCACAACGCGAAGCCGGTCTCCGCAGCAAACAAATCGATATGCCGACCTATGGTCTGCCCCTTCATATGCGCCGGCAGACACCAGGTCGGCTCCGTCATGATCGCTTGCAAGATACGCTCCAGCGCGCTCTTATACTCGGAATTGCCCGGATGCAGCAGATGCAGCAGCGAGAACGTCGTCAACCGCCGTCTGCGAGTGAAGTACGGTACCTCGTACGTCAGGCGATTGCCCGTCGTCTCGAACAATGCATACAACTCTTGTGTCAGCTCTGGAATCGGCTCGGACAGCAGCCGATCTCCTTCTTCCTCAACCTCCTTGACCATATCGGCATGCAAAGGCGAGTTCGCGATCCGTTGCCAATCGATCGCTCTCCGATCCATGAAATAAATCGAAGATCCCGCAAGCCGCCGCGCCTCGAACCAGCTTTGCAAGCTTTCCCGCGTCCCAATCGAGCTTATCAAACTTGTCGCCTTCCTTCCATAACGTCTTAGATGGTGCTTCCATATAGCGGCTAGCCGCGATATTCGGTCGGCGTAACGCCAGCTTGCGCTTTGAACGTCTTAATGAAGTAGCTTTGATTGTCGTAGCCGAGCATCTCGCATATTTCATGCACCGAATGATTGGTCTGATCGAGCAGCTCCTTCGCTCGTTCGATCTTCTTGCCTGTTACATATTCGATAAACGTCTGCCCCGTTTCCTTCTTGAAGAAGCGGCTAAAATAACTGGGGTTCATATGCAGATGCGAAGCCAACTCCTCAAGCGTAATTCGTCTGCTTAGATTTAGCGATATGAACTTGTACGCCTCCGATACTTCGCGGCGCTTGCTCGCAGTCGCGCCTTCTTCCCTCGCTGCTGCATACGAGCGCAGATGGCTCTTTAACCATTGGAACAGTCCCCATTGCGAATCGAAATGGACAATTTCCTTATGAAGCGTCTCCGCGGAGGTCGAAGAAGTCGTATAGAGCAGTCCATGCAGCTTCAGCCGCAGATCGATCAGCAGCTTCAGCACCCAATCCTTCACTTCCTCCGAAGGATACCTAGCCTTGCGGACGGCTTCCTCCCAATTTCCTGCTATCGTTACGATTTTCGCTTCGTCCCTGGCGATTAGCGCCTCTCTAATCTCCGCACCCGCTTGATCGTAGTAAGCAAACAACCCTTTTTCAATCAACCTCTCCGGCTGCCACTTGGCGATTTCTCCTTCAGCGAGATAGAAACGCTGCTCATTCGCGGCGATCAGATTGCCCAGCGCCGGCTTAAGCGTCTCCAAGCTGTCGCAGCCGCGGCCAATGAGGAAAGCCATGCGGATCTTGAGCACTTGAGCCAGCGTACGCTGGACGGTGCGCAAGCCGGACTGAATTTGGTCATGCACGTTCGTCTTGAGGCTTGGCTTATAGCCGAACAACAGCAGCGATTGGCGGATGCTGTAACCGATATGCACCGTATGCAGATCAAGCGTGCCGCTTACCTCCTCCATGACGTTGCTGATGGCGAAGTGCAGCGTTTGTTCGGAGTCGAAGCGGTTTTTGATCGTATCGTAATCGTCGATATAGCCAATGACAGGCAAGCAATGTTCACCCGCTCCAAGCAAGCCGTAAGCCGCGAAATCCCGCTGCCATTGCGCAGCCGAGATGAGAGGCTGCTGGATGAAGTTGCGGAAATGCTTCTCCTTGCGCAGCTCGCGCGTCTCGTCGAACAGATGCTTCATCTGCAGCTGTTCCTGGCGCAGGAGCAACTCGCCTTCAAGGCCTTCCTTGAACTTGCCGAGCAGCTTAACCAGATCGCCCGGATCAAGCTGATCCTTGAGCAGGTAATCTTGCACATTCATCCGCATCGCTTGCTGGGCGTATTGGAACTCGCTGTGGCAGGACAAGATCGCGATTCTAACCGATGGATTCAATTGCTTGATTCGCGCAGCCAGCTCCAGCCCGTCCATCTTGGGCATTCCGATATCGGTGACCACAATGTCCGGAGAATCCAGCTGGGCATGTTCCCAGGCAGCCAAGCCGTTCTCATGCTTGCCGTATAGGGTTAAGCCAAGCGCCTCCCAGTCCACTGCCTCGGACAGCAGCTCCAATACGGGATAGTCATCGTCTACGAGCATGACTTTATACATGAGGCCGCTCCTCCTCTCGAATCGCAATATGCATCCTTACTTTCGTTCCTTCGCCCGGCTCGCTGCTAACCGTCATTCGGAAACGATCGCCGAACATAATGCGCATGCGCTCGGCGACGTTCGTTACGCCAATGCCGGATAAGCCGGCGTTTCGCTCTTGACCCGATGCCGTATCGTATAAGCTATCCGATAGGCGGGACATCAGCTTGCCGGCCGCCTCCGCATCCATCCCGCTTCCGTTATCCTCTACCGCCAATACAAGGAAGCGGGGATCGCTCTTCCGGTCGGTAGCGACGCGAATCCAGCCGGCGTTTTGGCTTAATCCGTGAATGAGAGCGTTTTCCACTAACGGCTGCAAAATAAACCTCGGCACCTTGATTTGGAAAGCGGAGGCGTCCACATCGACAAGGAGTTTAACCTCCTCCTTCTGCCTGAGGTTCATCAGCTCTACATAATGCGTAAGCAGCTCAATCTCCTCATGCAGCGTAATCGCATCCTCCTCGCGGCTGATCGTCATCCGCAGCAGCTTCGATAAGGAAGCGATCATCTTGGCGCTATCCTGGTCGCCGCTTCGCATTACTTTCATGCGGATCGAATTCAGCACGTTGAACAGGAAATGCGGATTGATCTGCGCTTGCAGCATGGCCAGTTCCGCCTTGCGCTTACGAGCTTGCGTTCGCGATACCTCGGCGAGCATCTCCTTGATTCGATCCAGCATCTGGTCGAACAGGAAGCCGAGCCGTCCGATCTCATCGCCGCCTCGCACGCCCGAGCGTACCTCCAGATTGCCTCGCTGCACGCTCGAAGCGACTTTGCCTAGATGGATAAGCGGCTTGGTGAACGTTCGCATCAGCATGAGCAGCAGCAACAGAAACACGCAGAAGGAAACGACCTGGAACAAGAACACGCGGTTGAAAATAGAGCTGATATTAACGATCGCCTCCTGATACGGCTGCGTCGTGACGAGATGCCAGTCATTGAAGGCCAGGCTTGACGTCGTCAGCAATATTTTGCGGTCGCCGTCCTTGACGATTTCCGAGGACGTCCGCGGTACGTTCTCCAGCACCTGCCGGCTGTAGCTGAACGGCTCGTTGATTCGCTCCCGATGGGGTGACGAAATGATGCGCCCCTCCCCATCGACGATCATGACGTCTTGGCCGCCTTTCAGACCGTCGAAAATACGGCTTACTTTGTTCTCCATCATCGTAACGATCGCGTAGCCGTATATTTTCGAGCTGTCGAGCCGCAGCGTACGGGCTACCGATATTTGATAGGGACTCTCGTATCTTTCATAGAAAACGGTCGGCGACGACTCCACCCAATACGACTCCAGACCCGCCAAATCCTTCAAATGGTTGAACCAAGGCTCATCCAGAAACGCCTTCGGGTCGAATTCGTCCTTCGGATAGTTGGTGAACGTCGCTCCGTTCGTCAATATGATGCTAATATAGCTTTTCTCTCCGATATAAGTCAGCGCCTCAAGCTGCTGAATGATTCGGTTCATCGCCATGAATTGATCGTATTGATCGGCCTGCCTGCCGCTTACGACCTGCTTGAAGAACGCTTGCATATCGCTGTTCACCTGTATATAGTTCAACAGGTTAAGCATCCCTTGCAGCAAGTTCTCGACCGAGCCGTTCACTTGCTTCATCGCGTCGGTCGCATTCGTTGTCGCTTGCTGCTCGACCGCTTCCTTCGTCAATGAGTTGTAGATCAGCATCGTTAATACCGCCGGCACGAGTATGCATACGATCGAAGCGATAGAAAGCTTAGCGCGCACGGATCTGAAGCAAGGCAAGCGACGTAAACGACGAACCATTAATTTGCCTCCCAAGCTTGAAAAGGGGGACGTCCTCGCCGTCCCCTATGGGTTACTATTATACCTTATTCTTTTTGGTCCCGCGGCAACTATTTGCGCTTATCCCTTAACCCCGCCAAGCGCGATGCCTTCGATGACGCTTTTCTGGCCGATGATGAAGACGATCAGCAGCGGCAGAATCGCCGATACGGCAGCCGCCATAATGAGCGAATAGAACTCGCCGCTAAGGGAAGTAAACTTCTGCATAGCCAGCGGGATGGTGAACAAATGGTCGCTCCGCAGGAAAATAAGCGGGCCTTGGTAATCGTTCCATGTCCATATGAACCTTAGAATCGCATACGTCGCGATAGCCGGCTTCACGAGCGGAAGACCGATGCTCCAGAAAATGCGGAAGTGGTTCGCCCCGTCTATTTTCGCCGATTCGATGAATTCCTGGTGAATGCCCATGAAGAACTGGCGCAGCATGAACGTGCCGAGAACGCTGAAGCTGCCGAGCAGAATAAGGCCGAACAAGCTATCGAACAAGCCAATCTGACGGTACAAAATAAACTGCGGAATGAGAATCGCCTGACTCGGTACCATATACGTGGCGAGCACGATAAGGAACAAGTAATTGCTGCCCTTGAATTGGATTTTCGAGAAGCCGTAGGCGGCAAGCGCCGAGACGAGCGATGAGATAATCGTCGTCGTCATGCCGACCTTGATTGAATTCAAATAATATTTCCAGAACGGGTAGTCGCCCACCCATACGTCCGAATAGTTTCGGATGGCGTTCCATTGCCTGGGAATCCATTCGATCGGATAGACGAATACGTCGGACTCTACCTTAAAGGAAGTGACCAGCATCCAGATGAAAGGAAGCAGGAATAGAATGCTTATTGCGAACATGATGGCTGTAAGTATCGTTTTGCGCCAATTGAAGCCTTCTTTGGATATCGGCATAATGTGCTGCTCCTCCCGTTATTAATAGTTGACCCAACGCTTCTGCGCCGCCCATTGACCGAACGTAATGAGCAGGACGAACACGAACAGCACGACGGCAATGGATGAGGCGTAGCCGACCTTAAGGTTAACGAATGCCGTATCGTACAAATACCAAACCATAAGCGATGTCGATCCGATCGGACCTCCCTGAGTCATGACCGCGATAATGTCGAACACCTTGAACGTCGATATAACGCCCGTGACGAGCAGGAAAAACGATGTCGGTGATAGCAGAGGGAACGTAATGCGCTTGAACTTGACCCAGCCGTTCGCGCCGTCAATATCCGCCGCCTCGTACAGATCCTTAGGAATGGACTGCAGCCCCGCGATATAAATAATCATGTTAAAGCCGATCGACGTCCAGATCACAATCATCATGATCGATATAAGCGCGTAATTCGGATCGGCGATCCACATGGGCGGATTGTCGATGCCTACCGCTCTAAGCACTTGGTTAATCGGTCCGTAGGAGGGCTGGAACAGCACCTGCCATACGACCGCCACCGCGACGATGCTCGATATATAGGGCATGAAATAAGCGACCTTGAAGTAACCTTTCATATAAACGTGACGGTCGAGTATGACGGCCAGCGCCATGGATACGATCATGTAAATCGGGACGGCCAGCAGAAACAGAAAGTTGTTGCGGACCGATCGCAGAAACGGCGTATCATGCAGCAGCTTCTCGAAGTTGCCGAACCCGACCCAGTCAATGCCGTTCCAGCCTTGCACGAAATTCCAATCCGCGAAGCTGAGCACGAGCGTCGCTATGATCGGGATTAATACGAGAACCGTTACTCCGAGCAGCATCGGACTGACGAACAGCCAGCCGGCGAGCGTCTCGCCGCTATGCAGCGAACGCAGCTTCCTCGACTTACCGGGGACGCTATTTCCAATCGCTCCTGTTGATGTTTCCATGATAAGCACCTCGAATTCCTTAAATGAAATAATTACTGTAGTTGTCCTTCATTATAGAGAAATCAGGGCCCTAGACTATGCCGTTATTTTTACTTTTTCACGATATAAATTGACCACTTTCGGCTTGTCGAACCTAGGTAAAAAGCAAAAAAAAGGCTGTACAAGGAATGTCCCCGCACAGCCCCCTCACCGCTATATAATAACAATCGGCGAACCGTTGACGGTCCGAACGATTCGTTGCGACTCGTTGCCAAGAGTCATGGCCAACCGATCTCCATCCAGATTCGTGTACTCCACGCGAAGAGGCTCATCTTCGCTTGCTGCCCACAGCGGCTTGTTCTCGGCCATAGCCGCGGCAAAGTCCGCCAAGCTGCGAAGCTGCTTGCGCAAGGCTGCTTTGGCGCTGATCGCCTCTACGACCACACCGCCTGAAGCAAGGCCCGCGCTGGTCAGCTTGATCCGGTCATGCTCTTCTTCGAGCGAGAATCCATGAAGCATATGCAGAGCAATAAATACGCCTTCCACATAGCCATAGACCGCATTGTCGCCGGGTATCCACTCCCCTCTGGGAAGCACGCCGACAAGCATGTCGCCCGCCCCTTCAGCGAACGGATAGAGAGCGATTATCGCATTGCGGTGGAACAGTACATGTCCCGTTTCCCCGGCATGACGCGGATCGCCGCCTACGTACCCGTCTCCCGGCGGAAGGACGTACAGCCGGTTCACCCCTTCGTCTTGGCGCAACGGGAAGTCGATCCCCCAGCGATGCTGTTCGTTGTCGAATTCCTTGACGCGCTCCCATATTCCGCCCATTGCAAAGCCTTCATCCACGAACAAGCTGCTGTGGATCGGCTGCTCCTCTCCGTCTCCGGCAGGCATGACGATACGCTGGATGACTTGCGGCAGCGCCCGATCCAGTGCCGTCTGCCTGGCACTCTCCGGTGCTTGATAGAACAGAAGACCGGCATATTCGACGCGCGGCAAGGCAGACGGCAAGGAGAAGTCTCCGAATTGAACATAATCGAAGGCGACATTGCCGTCCCTCGGCAAGTCATGTCCTAGGCTTCGCATTCTACCGCCTGTCCATGCTCCCTTCAAGTAGTAAGTCGCCCGGTAACGCCACAGCTCGTCGAGCAGCGCAGCCAGCTCTAAGCGCATCCCATCGTCGCCCACGCATTCATACGCGCAAGTAAAGGCTTGAATCCAGTGCCAGAACCAAGGAAGAGCGCCGTATTCCGGCATGCCCAGCGTTCTAACCCGATCCAGCGTCTGCTGCAGATGCAGCCTGCCGGAAGCGAGCAGTTCCCTATCCTTGAATCGATGTCCGAAGATCAGCTTCGTCGCCGTATATTTCGCCTCGTGATGCCCGAAAGTCGTAAGCGGCGCCCGGTAATAGGAGCTTCGGAACAAAGCTTCGACCGACTCGTCCAGCAGTTGATTGATAGACGCTGGAAGCTGCGAGCCGAAGCGCTGCTGAAAATAAGCGATCAGCACGCCCATCAGCTCGGCAGGAAGCGGATTCGGCCTAGCCTCCTCGGGTCTCTCGCCAAGACCAAGCGGCCAATGACCGAACGTAGCGCTTGCTGGATCCTTATCCTGAAGATTAACGATTCGGGCAAGCACGCCAACCGCCTTGGCCGTCGCCGCCTCCGGGTCGAGAGCAAGCTCTTCGCACAATGCCGAATCGGATGCGGCTGCCACTAAGTAGGAAGCATAATACAAATTGTTGCGAATATCATCGTGCCGCCAAAGCCCGCTGCTTTGCAGCGGTTCATTCCATGCGAGACTGGCGAATTGCCGTATGACATCCCTTTGCCTGCTTTGCCAGTTGGCCATCGTTCCTATTCCCCCTTTTTGCATTCCATTAAGGTATTCATCTTAATCCGATAACATAGCAAAGCGGAGACGGTCATCCCGTCTCCACCTTGGTTTTTTCTATTATACTCTATTATTTTTTGTTGGCGGCAATAATTTCGTCGACGCGTTTCTTCGCGTTCTCCACCGTCGCATCGACATCCTGGTTGCCGAGAATAAGCTTCTCGTATTCCTCGTTGATCGCTTTGTATACTTCGGCTTGATAAGAAGCCGGCGCGATAATTTGCGAAGCTTTCGAGCTCACAAGCGTATCTACAAGCGAAGCTTTGTCTACAAGCTCCGGATTTTTTGTTCCGCTAAGAATAATGTCGATAATGCTGGCGACCTGTTCGCTTTTTACGCCGTTCCATGCCGGAATGTTTTTGCCTTGTACGACTTGACCCTCCGTTGTGTACCAGCGTACGAATTTATACGCTTCTTCCTTATGCTTAGAGCTGTTGGATACTGCCACGTAGTCGGTCGTAACAGGCGTCAGGCCCCGCTCGTCTCCAGGGTTGTTTTTCGGAAAAGGCGCTACCGCTACATGGAACGCAAGAGGCACTTTATCCGTTCCGCCGATCTCCGTATTCATCCAAGAACCGATCGTCAGCATGCTTGCCGACTGGTTGAAGAACTGATTGCGGTATGCCAGCTTCTGCGAAATAATATCCGAGTACGGCACGGAAGACTTGTCTTCCTTCTCCATCTTAACGCGCAGCTCAAGCGTCGCGCGGAAGTTCGGATCATCGAGATTGGACGTGCCGTCCGCCTTCAGAAACTCCGAGTTTTGCGGCTGATTTTCCAGCTTCAGCTTCAGGAACTCCATCCAGCCGCCGTTCTGAGGGCCATGGAAGTACGTGCCGTAACGCTTCGTCGCTCCCTCGCCCTTCGTCAGCTTCTTCGCATAATCGGCATACTCGTCCCAAGTCCAGTCGGACGGCACGGAAAGTCCCGCCTCATCGAGATGATCCTTGTTAAGCAGGACATACCAAGGGTTGAACTTACCCGGCAGCGCATATACTTTGCCGTCCAGATGCGTGTCGACTTTATAGTCCTCTTCGACTTTATATCCGTCCTTCGCGATGTACTCGTCGAGCGGAGCCGCCATGCCCAGCACTACCCGCTGCGCGTAAGCGGCAGCATCGCTGAACATGAGCACATCAATCTGCTCGGCGGAAGCAGCGGCAAGATCAAGCTTCTTAGTCGCTTCCTGCGTATCGCCCTTCTCGCTCAGTTGCACGAGCTCGACCGTCACGTTCGGATTGACCTGATTGTACGCATCCAGCGTCTTCTTCCAGTTATACGCTTCCTCCGTACCATACGTGTAGAGGCGCAAATTCAGCTTCTCCGTCTTGCTGCCTTCGTTGCCGCTATTCGTCGTTTGTTCGCCATTCGAAGCATTGCCCTCGTTCGTGCTGCCCGTCGTGTTCGAGTTGTTCGAATTGCCGCAGCCCGCGAGCGCGCCCGCGATCAACACCGTTGCCGCCATTCCCGAAATCCATTTCTTTTTCATCTCTGTTGCCCCTCCTTGAATTTTGAATGGTTATCTACTCGTGTTTCGGACTTGATAGTTTTCATTATAGAGACCATCCAAACCGTTAGGATGAAACTATCTTTACTTTTTTGCAACGAATTCGACTTTTTCGCAGCGCTTCCACGACTTTTGGTTGAATAAGGCGCATAAAATATTTTATTGCGCCTTTACTGCATACGATTTATACTGTTTATGTAATACGCAATTAAGTACTTTAGCAAAGGGAGTGCGTTTATGACTGAATTAGCCGTACAAGTAATGGCATTGCGCAAAGCCTACGGCAAGCAGGTTGTTCTTGACGGAATCGAACTTGCCGTACCAGCCGGATCGATCTTTGCCTTGCTTGGCCCTAACGGGGCAGGCAAAACGACGCTTATCCACATCTTAACGACGCTTGTTGCAGCAGACGAAGGTGTCGCGCGCGTATTCGGATGCGATGTTGCAAGCGAGAAAAATGCCGTCAAGAGCGCGATTAGCCTTACAGGACAATTCGCGGCTGTCGACGAAATGCTCACCGGCGAGGAAAATTTGCGCATGATCGGCAGGCTCTCGGGGCTTTCTCCTTCGCAATCCCGCGCCAGGGCGGCCGAGCTTCTTACCGGCTTCGATCTGACCGCGGCAGCGGGCAAGCGCGTCAAAACCTATTCCGGCGGCATGCGGCGCCGGCTTGATCTGGCCATCAGTCTCGTCGTCGACCGCCCCATACTGTTCCTGGATGAGCCGACTACAGGTCTGGATACGGCCAGCCGCCGCGCCTTATGGGACATTATCCTATCGCTTAAGCAACGCGGAGTTACGATCTTTCTCACTACGCAATACTTGGAAGAAGCAGACCAGTTGGCGGATACAGCGGCCGTCATATCCGGAGGTCGCATCGTTGCGACCGGCACGCCCGGGGAATTGAAATCGCGAATCGGCACCGAAGTGCTGGAACTGCGCGACGAGAACGACGGATTGATCCGTCTTATTGCCACGGACGGCACTCTCCAGGATTTAAGGCAGATTATGAACGACTTGTCTCTATCGTTTCCCGGCAATACAAAGCTAAGCTTGCGCAAGCCGAGCATGGACGACGTGTTCCTTGCGCTCACAGCTCCCGAGTTGGAGGTGGCGGCGCCATGACAACGCCTTACAAAGCCGTTCAATCCGTATCGTTCCTCACTACGAACGCCGTCTTCATCGGCCGAAGCATCCGGCTTAGCCTGCGCAACGTCGAAGCGCTGCTTATGGCCGTCATCCTGCCAGTCATGCTCATGCTGTTATTCACCTACGTATTCGGCGGCGCGATCGATACGACGGGCAATTATGTCAACTATGTCGTTCCCGGCATCATTCTGTTATGCGCCGGCTTCGGATCATCCTCTACGGCAGTCAATGTAGCGGAAGACATGACAAACGGAATTATTGACCGATTCCGGACAATGCCGATTACGAGTATCAGCGTTATAACCGGCCATGTCGTGGCAAGCGTTGCCCGCAACCTTCTGGCAACCGGCATCGTCATTGGCGTCGCCTATCTCGTAGGCTTTCGTCCGACAGGCAGCGTAATGGATTGGCTCGGAGCATTAGGCGTTATCACCTTGTTCATCCTCGCCTTCACTTGGCTCTTCGCAGCGATCGGGCTGGCCAGCGGCAATCCTTCCGCCGCGAGCGGATATGGCTTTGCCCTGCTTTTCCTCCCCTATATTTCCAGCGCTTTCGTTCCAACGGACACGATGCCGACGTGGCTGCGGGGCGTTGCCGACAACCAGCCGATCACGCCCGTCATCGAGACGATTCGCGGGCTTCTCACCGGCACGCCGATCGATAACAGCGCTTGGCTTGCTGCCGGCTGGTGCGTGCTCCTTCTATTGATTGCTATCGGCTGGAGCATCTGGACTTTCCGCAGGAAAGCCGCGCGCAGATAGATTCATAACTCAAGAAGGGGATGTCCCAAAAGCCGCTGGCTTAAGGACATCCCCTATGTGCGTAAGCAGCTAACCTCTGACTGCTATGCTGGATATTTGCAGTAACTTGGGGCGGAATGAATGGTGGGGGAGCTATGTTGGATTTTCGCAGTAACTTTGAGCGTTTGACGGCATTTTGCGTGCAAAACAGAGGTCAATGTTGCGAATATCCAATATAGCTCTCGATATGGAGCGAAACAACTTAAAGTTACTGCAATGATCCAGTATAGCTGTGAGCTTAACACTTTTAAGACAGCCTCTTCTTGCTTCAATTTTTACAATTCTGCCGATCAAGATAAGCCGCAATACCGTCAAGAATGCGCTCGAGGCCAAAGTCGAAGTCGTCGTCGATCGTGCCGCAGTCTTCTACGCTCTCCCCTGTATATACGCCTGAAGCAACGACCCCCGACAAGTACGGGAACCGTTCAGGCGTTACAAGTTGCTTGAGCGCAGATGTGTAGGCCAACCCGCTGAAGGCTTCATGACTCGCGCCCGTCCCAACGATCCGGTCCATATCCCGCTGTAGAATGCCCGACGATCTGGCATAGCCGCTAAGCAGCAATATAACCGACATCTTCTCGGGGTCGCTCAGCGGAAAATCCCGCATCGATCGCAGCATCCAATCTACGAATCGTAGTTGGTTTGGCGTCATTGGCACTCCCATGATCGGAATATCAGTGAACCACGGATGCTCCCTATACACGCGCATGATTGCACGAACGAATTGACGCATGCTTTCTCGCCAGTTCTCCCCTTCCTCCTCTGCGGGTATCGCCATATTGCTCGCTGCTTCCTGCATCAGAATCAGCAAATCCTCTTTGGCGGTAATATACCGGTACAGCGACATCGTGGAGAAACCCAAAGCTTCGGCAACTCGGCTCATAGATAGGGCCGACAATCCATCCTTATCCGCGATTTCAATAGCCGTATCGACGATCTGCTTAATGTTAAGCTCGCCCTTGGGCCCTCTCTTCTGCCGCTTGACATAACCCCAGCTTAGCTTCACGCCATGAGGCAATGTATGTATGGCCTCATTCTCGTTATCCCATTGATCGTCCTTACTCATGCGTCTCATATTCCCCCAGCGTCGTTCGCGTTATGTCAACTATCCGTGCTGCAAACTGAAGCGCACGTATAAATGGCGTATATCATATACAGTATAGCACAACCTTCAGGTTCTAAAAACCGCATGCATTCGATTCTCAATAACATGTAATATTATCTGACATCAATCTAGCAAGCTCTACTTTTTTCTGCTAAAATCATGTTAGATTGTCGCTCCGCATACTTTATAATGCAGCAATCGAGCAAAATGATAACTTTTGGGAGAGTGGACCATGGGGAAAAGAACGGTAGCTTTACTCGCTGTATGCTTCGTCTCGATTATGGCAGGTTGCAGCCCCGGCAGCGCCGGAAAAACCTACAAAATCGCAACGGATGCCGCTTATGCGCCAATGGAGTACATGGACAAGGATAAAATAACCGGCTTTGACATCGATTTCCTCGAGGCAGTCATGAAGGAAGCGGATCTGACGTATAAGGTCGAGCATATCGGCTGGGATCCCATGCTTACCGAAGTACAGAGCGGCGACAACTTCGCCGCAGGCATATCAAGCATCTCGATAACAGACGAGCGAAAGCAATCGTATGACTACTCCATCCCTTACTTCGAATCTACGAACATGATAATGGTCAAGGAAGACAGCCCCGTTCAAGGCGCTGTGGATCTGAAAGACAAGAAAGTAGCCGTGCAATCGTCGACGACCGCGGAGACGTTAATGGTAGGCATCATGGGCGGCGACAATCCGGATCTGAAGCGGTTCGACAGCAATGCGGTTGCCTTGTTGGAGCTGGATACCGGCGGCGTTGACGCGGTTGTAGCCGATATCGCCATCGTTCGCGAGTATTTGAAAAATAATCCGGACAAAAAGTTCAAGGGCATTCTGGATCCCGAGCAGTTCGCGCCGGAGTTCTACGGTATTCTTCTTCCGAAGGGAAGCGAGCTGAAAGCAAAGCTCGATCCGGCTATCAAGGCGATACTGGAGAATGGGACGTATACCGAGATTTATCAAAAGTGGTTCGGCGAAGAGCCGAATATCGAAAATGTGCTGAATGCAAAATGATAGCGGGCATGCGTAAACGGAATGTTGCGCATGCCTCTTTTGCAATACCTGGCATTCATACATGATGAGGAGGGCGTCACTTGGATTTCCGCTTCGATATTATCATCGATTACCTTCCGCTGCTCTTGAAAGGCGCTCTGCTCACGATCGGCATCTCGATCTTATCTATCTTGTTCGGCTCTATTCTTGGGCTTGCCGTCGTGCTTGGCAAAATGTCGACTAGTTGGTATTTGAGCTGGCCGATGAGCGGCTACATCCATTTCTTCCGCGGAACGCCGCTTTATGTGCAAATCCTAATGGTACACTTCGGACTTGTTCCTCTCTTGATCGGACAGACGAACTCAATCGTAGCGGCGGTAGCTGCCCTTGCCCTTAATTCCGCTGCCTATACGGCCGAGATCTACCGGGCGGGCATTCAATCCGTCGACAAAGGACAGACGGAAGCCGCATATTCTCTCGGCATGACGAAGCGGCAGACGATGCGCTTCGTCATCCTGCCGCAAGCGATCAAACGAACGATTCCAGCCTTCGGCAATGAATTCATCATGCTCGTCAAAGATTCCTCGCTTGTCGCGCTCATTGCCGCGCCTGAGATTATGTACTGGAGCAACGCGATGCGCGGCCAATATATACGAGTATGGGAACCGTATTTGTCGGCTGCCGTCATCTATCTTATCCTGACTTATTCGCTTAGCAAGCTGCTTGCTTCTATTGAAAGGAGATTGGAAGGATGAATCCGATAATTGAAGTGATAGATCTGACGATGGCTTACGGAGATCATCCGGTCCTGCATCAAGTTAGCGTCAATGTGGCCAAGAGCGAAGTGATCGTTATGATCGGCCCTTCCGGCTCCGGCAAGTCCACGCTGCTCCGCTGCTTGAACGGTCTGGAGAAGCCGCAAGGCGGCGACATTCGAATCGAGGGGCAATCGCTCATGAGCCCCGCCGTTAATATGTCCGTAATCCGAGCGAATATCGGCATGGTATTCCAGCAGTTCAATCTGTTCCCGCATATGAATGTCATCGACAATATCATGCTAGCGCAAGTCCAAGTCCGGAAACAATCGAAAGAAGCAGCGCGGGCGAAGGCGCTTGAACTGCTGAAGAAGGTTGGCTTGACCGACAAAGCGGAGCATCGCCCTTCCTCCTTGTCAGGCGGTCAAGCTCAACGCGTCGCTATCGCAAGAGCGCTCGCGATGGAGCCTTCGATTATGCTGTTCGATGAGCCGACCTCGGCTCTTGACCCGGAGATGGTGGGCGAGGTTCTGACCGTCATGAAGCAGCTTGCCCGAGATGGGATGACGATGGTTGTCGTCACGCACGAGATGGGCTTCGCCCGCGAGATCGGCGATCGGGTCCTGTTCATGGAGCAAGGCGTCATTATCGAGGAGGGCAAGCCTCGGCAGCTATTCGATATGCCTCGGCATGAGCGGACGAAAGCTTTCCTGTCCAAAGTGTTGTAGCGTATCCCAAACCAAACTCAACCTAAATGCTTCTTATCCCGCTTGCCTAGAGGCGTATGCGCCAATTGTTCGACGAAGACGATCTCTTTCGGCATCTGGTATCTTGCAGCTCTGCCGCGCAGCCATTCCGTCAGCGCTTCCGCAGTCAATTCCACGCCGGGCATCAGCTGTACAACCGCCTTCAGCCGCTGGCCGAACTGCTCGTCCCTAATGCCGACGACGGCAGCGTCCACGATAAGCGGATGCTGGAACAAAATTTGCTCAAGCTCGCTCGGATACACATTTTCACCCGCCGACACGATCATATCGTCCACTCTTCCTTTCAGGAAATAGTATCCCCGCTCATCCCGATAGCCCATGTCGCCGGTCTTGATCCACACCGACCGATTACGCCGCACGCAAAATTGCCCGATCTCGCCTGCGCCAACCTCTCTCATGTTGCTGTCCAGCACTTTCAATCGCACGCCCTTAATGAGCTGTCCGATCGTGTTCGATGAATACTTTAAATCTTGCGGCGTCGCGATGATATTTAATCCCGATTCCGACGTACCGTACAGATTGAACAACACATCTCCGAGCTTCGAAGACACCTCGCTCGCCAGTCTCGGACTCAGCTCTGCGCCTCCCGACGCGATGCAGGCAAGCGACTTCAAGTCGCCGGCGCGCTCTCGGAGCATTTTATCGACCATGAGCGGTACGACGGTAACAACTTCAACTTGATGTTCCGTTATAAGACGGCAAGCCTTCTCCGCATGAAAAACGGCGGTGATTACCGACTTTTTCCCAAGCGCGACGAACAGCAGCAAAACCGCGACGCCGTAACCATGATAGATCGGCGTGGCGATATAGACCGTACTGTAATGAAGGAGCCGCAACTTTGTCAGCATCGAGGAGAATGGCGGCAAGTAACGGAACAGCGAAGGCTTGTGGGCGACCTTCTTCGCTCTTCCCGTTGTACCGCCTGTCAGCAGCATGAGCTTACCGGTAGAGGTCCGTGGCCATTTACGCTTAGGCTTAGACTGCCCGTCCGTTGAGGCATAGATCAGATTGCTGATTGCGGGCAATCGATCATGATAGCTCCTTACGCTTGCTCCCGTATACGAAGATTGCTCGACGAAAGTCGTTAATTCCTCCTCAATGATCAAGAGATCGAACGAGTGGTCGTCCATCAGTCGGTTGAACTGGTCCGTGCTCATATCAGCGTTCATTAGATAAATATCGGCGCCCGTCATGGATGCGGCGAAAATCGATTTCACAAGCGAGGCATGATTGCGGCACAGCATGCCAACTTTCGAGCGGCTGCCAAGTCCGTAATGCTCGCGAAGCTGGACGGTTAAGCGCTCCGATTGATCCAACAGCTGCTTATAAGATAACGTCTCGCGGTCATCGGTTAAAGCGATGCGATCGCCATGCGAGCTTGCGGCAAGCTTAAGCAGAGCCATCAGATTGATCCCGTACCGGCAAATGACGAACAGCAATCGGTACAAGCCGGCAGGGGTTAGCAGCTTCATCCGTAATAACACCGACAGCAAAGCCAGCATTGGCATACTCATCTCCCTCTTCCGCGAAGCTTTCTTGCGGCAGCCCGTTCCAACGCTCCTCTGAACAGGACCGAAACAAGCTGACCGGATGGAAGCCACCATGGCATCCAGGTTCTTCGCCTCGCATACATCGATTTTGCGATAATGTCTGCGGCATGCTCCGGACTCATTGCAGGCATCTGACTGTATGCAGCCGTTGGTTCAATCATTGGCGTGCGTACGAGCGGGAAATAAATGGACGTCGTTGCGATGCCTGCCCCATGCAGCTCCGGCGAAGCGGAGCGCAGCCACGTATCGAAGGCCGTCTTGGAAGCTTGATACGCCGCCCATCCAGGCAGCGGAGCGAGTGAAGTATTGATGGTTGAAATATTAATGATATGGCTCTGAGTACGCTTAAGCAGCGGAATGAGCGACAGCAGAAGCTCGACGGGGGCAAAGTAGTTTATGGCCATCGTTCTCGTAAAATCATGGTTTCGATCCAAAGAATCCATAATAGAGCGATTGATTGATAAGCCCGCGTTGCTTACTACGATGTCAATCCCGTCAGGCAGTCGATGGATCATTGACAACAGCCCTTCCCGTTCGCCGGCGTTGCGCAGATCGGCGCGATAAACGCTTACTCGTGCAGACGAGCGCTCGATGTCCCGCTTCATGGCGAGCAGCTTATCCTCTCGCCTCGCTACAAGGATGAGATGAACGGGAAGATAGCCGAGCTTAAAGGCGAGCTTCTCCCCGATCCCGGAGCTAGCGCCCGTTATGAGCACCGTTTTATGGCGACACGCGGCTTCCAGCCGCTTCTCGTTCAGGCGCGGGAAAGGGAGGAACAATAGCTTCTCCAGCAAACGGTAGTTGTACATGGCCACAATCCTTTCATGCGCGAGCGGGGCACCAGCCTCCCTCAGCCTGCCCTTCGTCCTTCAATACCCGGCGAGTACGGTAATTATTGTGCCATCGCATCTGCTAATTCAATGAGCTTGTTGATCGTATTCCAGTTGCGAGTAGTCGGCAACACGCCAAGCTTCTCCACTTGAGCGGACAGCTTCGAGTTGCGGACGCTCCGCTTGAACAAGAGGTAAACGTCCTTGCCAACGATATGGAATCGTTCATCCTCCGTCTCGAATGCTCGAAGCTTATCTATCCGCTCCCGCTCAGGCTCGCTTAGAAGCATCGCCACATATAAGCTCGCGCCTTCTCCTGCTTCCTCCGCCCCGGCGATTTGCCCCTCGGAGAAAGGAAGGTTCGCGACGATGTTTTTCAAATCTTCAACCGTTCTGAGAATCGTCTTAATCGGGAGTCCGAACACCTTCTCGATCTGCTGTTCGATCTTCTCGCGCAGTACCCCCTCGTCCTCTTCCGATTCGAACAAAACGTTACCGCTCTGAATATACGTTTGTACGTTATTCAAGCCCAAATCCCCTAGCGCGACTCTTAGATCGGCCATCTTGATTTTGTTGTTGCCCCCGACATTAATGCCGCGCAGCAAAGCAATATAGATCGTCATGTTTTCTCGCGCTCCCTGCTCTATTTTCCATCAAGTCGTCACTTTGGCGTACACGGCGAAGAACAACATAACCTCGCCTACCAACAAGTAGCTTGGAAGCGCCACGATGAAGCTTAATGCAATAAATACGATCAGCGCTCCAAGCAGCAGTCCAAGATGCGACGCCCCCAATCTTTGCCCATCATGTCTGTACTTATGGAACACGAGGGTCGTCGATAAGAAGTACAGCGACACGGAACCGAACAGGAAAGTTACCATATACGCATAGTCAAGCTGATCAAGAAACAATAGCCTAATGGAAGCGGCCAGCATGCATAACGATATGAAGATGAGCAAATGACCGTAAATAATAATTTGCCCGGCCGACTCTATGTTTTTGTTCACCTTCCGCTCGACATTTTCAAAGTATTGCCACCATATCGCGATGGCAAGCAGGAAGGTCAATACGGCAAACAATATGGATTCCCAGGTCCAATCGCTGGACTGCAATACGGCGAGTATGCTGAGAAGAATCTCCCCCAGCAGAATCAGCGTGAATAAGGAGAAGCGCTCCAGCAGATGATGGGTGTTGATCGGGGTCTTCACCAGATGCCGTCTGCCGATTAACGGCAGCGCAATATCGATCGCTATGCCTGCATACAGCACTGCATACCGTACCCAAGAGTCGAAGAAGATGGACAGCGACGAGATGGCTAGTCCGATCCAGAATCGGCTGCCCAGGTAACGAGCCGTAACCTTGCGATGATTCTGCTCCCGTCTGCTTACAGCCAGATACTGGATCGCCGTCATGGCCCTTAATCCGACATAACCTATTAAAAAAGGTACATAGTACTCGTCGAACTCCACAGACAGACTGGCAGTCATAATGAGTGAGAAGAACAGCTGCAAAATCAGAAAGATGCGATGCGAAACGCTATCTTCCCCGAAACGATTGACAAAAAGGGATTGCCCGACCCAAGCCCACCAGATAGGAACAATAATAAGGACGAACTTTAGTAAATAATGTGTTGGAATCGTATCATGCTCGACATGCAGCAGCACATGCCCGGCCTTGGATACTGCGGCCACAAAGAGCAGATCGTAGAACAATTCCAGCCAAGTAACCTTTTTCGCTATATGACTTAGCGACATTTGCGACTTCCTTTCCGTAAATCGTTGATTTTTATTTTTTCCCAAATATCTTAACCTCTTATTAATAGAATTATATATTCAAAGGGAGGCTGCTGCATAGAAAATCATAGGAAACTAAACGGCGCAAAAAAGCCCAACCTCGACCTAAGCAGGGGGAAAATCCTATTCGAAGGTCTATTTTATGCCAATACTACTTCCAGTATAGTACACATGTACGATAATTCTAGGAGGTAATTCGCATGACGGAAGCCGTGTTGCAGCTTCGCAACGTGACCAAATCGATTGGCGGACGCAAGATCGTCGACAATCTTAGTTTCGATATACCCGCAGGAGAAGTATTCGGATTTCTAGGACCTAACGGTGCCGGCAAAACAACGACGATACGTATGATTGTTGGCTTGATCTCGATGTCGAAGGGCGAGGCCCTCATTAAAGGAGTGTCCGTCCGCGAGCACTTCGAGCTTGCCATGACGCATGTAGGGGCAATCGTCGAAAATCCGGAAATGTATAAATTTTTGACCGGTTATCAGAATCTGGCGCATTTTGCACGGCGCCACAAAGGCGTTACGAAAGAGCGAATCAACGAAGTCGTTAAGCTGCTTGGACTTCAAAACCGCATCCACGAGAAGGTCAAGCGTTACTCGCTGGGCATGAGGCAGCGGCTTGGCGTTGCCCAAGCGATTCTGCATCGCCCTTCGCTGCTTATCCTGGACGAACCGACCAACGGACTCGACCCGGCAGGCATACGGGAGCTCCGCGATTATTTGCGCAAGCTAACAAGAGAAGAAGGCATCTCCGTCATCGTCTCTTCCCATCTGCTGTCCGAGATGGAGCTTATGTGCGACCGGGTCGCCATCATACAAGCAGGCAAGCTTATCGACATCCGCTCCCTGCAGGAGGCACGCGATTCGATACAGTCGAAGATCGTTATCGAAGTCGGCGATTTGCTTGCCGCACAGCAGCTGCTTGCTTCCATTTTCGATGTTTCGCGTGTCGAGGTGAACGGCAATCTGCTTGAGCTTGCGGCAGACAAAGCAGCTATACCCGATATAGCTAGGCTTCTCGTAAGCTCGGATATTGACGTGCTCGGCATTCATGCGGTGCAGAAGTCGCTCGAAGAACAGTTCCTGGAAATTACCGGAGGTGAGATGGTTGTCTAGTCTGTCTAATCTAATACGAAATGAAAATATGAAAATATATCGCCGTCCGCGCACTTGGCTGATGATTGCCTTCCTCATTCTCGCGATCGGGCTGATGAGCGGCATCATGAAGTGGGACGCAAGCCAAAATGCCAATCAAGATTGGCAGAACAATTTAACCGAGCGGAACACCCACATGCAGCAAGAGCTTCAAAATAACAAAGAGCTCTCGGAGGGTGACGAAACCTACTTAACGAATGAAATAAAGCTCAATGAGTATTACCTGGAACAGAATATAAATCCTAACCAATTGTCGTTATGGAGCTATGTAAACACCTCAACTTCCTTAATTATGCTGGCGACGATACTGACGGTCATTATCGCAGCCGATATGATTGCCGCCGAATTCACATGGGGCACGATTAAGCTTCTGCTTGTCGGTCCGGCATCGCGAACGAAAATTTTGTTAAGCAAATATATCGCTACGCTTGGCTTCGCGCTTCTGCTGCTCATCGTAACCTTCGCAACCGCCTATGCGGCCGGCGGCATACTTGAAGGCTTTGACGGAACAAGCCAATCGAGAATAACGATTACCGAAGCCGGCGTTATCCAAGAGAGCTCCTATTTCGTTAACTCGTTGGAAAAATACGGTTTCTCCGTCGTCTCGATGCTGATGTACGTAACGATGGCTTTCATGATCTCGTCCGCATTCCGCAGCTCGTCGATGGCGATTGCCTTCTCCCTGCTGTTCATGTTGGTCGGCAATGTGCTCTCGGCGTTTCTCAGCGGCTACAGCTGGGTCAAGTACTTGCTTTTCTCCAACATCGATCTGACGCAATATTTAAGCGGCTCCACGCCGTTACGACCGGAAATGACGCTGACGTTCTCGATTATGATGCTCTTCGCCTATTACGTCGTCTTCCAATTCGTAGCTTGGCTATTGTTCACGAAACGAGACGTAGCCGCTTAACTTAACTTTTCGCAAAAGAAACCTCACGCCGCCCTCTAAGGCTGCGTTGAGGTTTCTTTGGTTATTTGAAGAACAGCGGCAGCTACAGCAGTCCTAGCTCCCGCGCTCGCGCCACAGCCTCGGTGCGCCGCTTTACTTGCAGCTTATCGAACACATTCCGAATATAGCCTTTCACCGTGCTTAAAGCAAGGTATAGACGACTGCCTATCTCTTGATTCGACAAACCGTCGGCAATTAGCCGAAGGATTAACAGTTCCCTTTCGCTAAGCGGTTCGATAAGCGACCGGACAGGGCGGGGCTTTCGTGCACGGGGCTCGGCCGCTCCGATGCCAGCTTCCGCTTCGAAAGCAGCAAGCAGCCTGCTCGTATAAATCGGCGTTACGCTCTTCTTAGCAAGTTCGGACAATAGCTCCTTCATTGCATCGCCCTCTTCCACGAAGAGCCGTATGAAGCCGCCCTGCTCTGCCAGCGCCAGCGCTTCGCGCAGCACCTCCATTGCCTTGCCCATATCTCCGGCCCGATGCAAAGCGATGGCTTGCACAACCATGACGGCGAGACGCTCGCTCTCCCAGCTCTTCGTTTCCAGCTCGCTACGGAACGTCTCCAGGATCGCTATCGCTGCAGCAGCGTCACCCTCTGCTAGATTTACCTTCGCCATGCTGATTGGCAGCTCGTGCTGGCGTACCAGCTGCGCTGCTGCCGAAACATTGCCTTGTCGCAGCAGGATGGCCGCATGTGCGGCAGCTACCTCGGGCATCCGAAGCATATAGTTATGCTGAATGGCGTATTGCCCGGCTTATGCTATCGCGGCAGCCGCTTCCGAGACTTCTCCCCTTGCCAATAGCAAGCGGGCTTGCAGCAGTTCGCAGACAACGTAGCGATCCGTGTTCTCGATTTGGGAGGCAAGCAGAAAACTTTGCCGGAGATGCGGCTCGGCTGCAGCGATGTCATTCCACTCGCAGTTGATGCGGGCGAGGCCTAGATGCGCTTCGCAGGAAGCCGGCATCGGCGTATCGCCTACTAATTCCAATACGCTGCGGTAAGTGTCTGCCGCCAGCTCAAGCTGATTGTCTTGCTCCTGCAAGCCGCCGAGGCCGATTGTCGCCATCACTTGAATGATGAAATGGCCGATGCGTTTGCTTATCGCAATGGCTTCTATATAAGCTTTCCGCGCAGCGGCGCGGTCACCTTGCAGCTGATAGGCATAACCAAGCGACCATGTCGTAGCGGTGCGTACGGGCAGATTGTCCGGATGCAAATATTCGAGCGCAAAACGCGACTCGGCAATAATAGAATCCATCTGATGCCGGCTTACCGCAATCGTAGCCCGAATGGAAGCTATATGTCCGATTACGTCACGAGTTTTATCGTCCAACGTCGTTTCCCGCAACGCCGCTTCAGCCGCTTGCAGCTTCTGTTCGGCGCCATTCAACTGTCCAACCATTAACAAGGCCGACGCATGCAGCACCAATAACGAAGGCATCTCCTGCAATAGAGGCTTCGACAGCGATTCCAGCCAGCGGAGCGCGGGAGTAACCGCCCCTCGGAAGATAAGGGGCATTCCTCCCCCTTCCAGCAGCCTTGCTGCCCGCATGTGTTCCTCGGCTGCCGCTGCATAGCGGAATGCCTCGATCTCCAGCCCATTCTCCTCATACCAAATGCTTGCGCGCAAGTTCAATTCGTTTGCGGAGCTAACGGCTCCGCCTGCATGGGAGACGACGTTCTCGTGTTGTCCCAATGTCTGGCGCAGCAAATCGGCGAAGAGATGGTGGTAACGATACCAGAGCCGCTCATTGTCGAGAGGAACGAGAAACAGATTGGCACGCTCCAAGTATTCCAAGGTTCGCTGGCCCGTACCTGTACCCGAAACGCGATCTCCGACAACAGCGTCGCATAAAGGACCGAATAGCCGGTCCAGAATCGAAGTTTGGATGAGAAACCGCTGAACGTCATCCGATTGTCCAAGAAGCACTTCCTCAATCAAATAATCCAGCACGAAACGGTTGCTGCCGGAGAATGACTGGATGAATCCGGATGTGTCATGATGACCTTGCATGGAAATGGCCGCCAATTGCAAGCCTGCAATCCAGCCTTCCGTACGCGTCTCCAAGAGAGCGACGTCATCTGGCGAGAGATCGAAATTCATAACCTGGTAGAGAAAATCCGCGACCTCCGTGTAAGTGAAGCGCAACTCCGCTGCGCGCAGCTCGTTCAATTGATCTCTGGACCGCAATCTGCCCAGAGAAATAGGAGGATCATGCCGGGTCGCAATCACAAGATGGACATGCGGCGGCATTCGCTCGATAAGAAGAGCAATCGCTTCGTGAATCGGACTGGCTTCGATGACGTGGTAGTCATCTAGTACAAGAATCGCATTGATGTTGGCAGCGGCAACATCGCTTAGAACAACGGCTAGAACCGAATCGATCGGCGGCTGCGGCGATTGGAGCAGCGTAAGCGCGCCCTCCCCAATACCGTTCCCGATCGACTGCCAGGCAGCGATGAGGTAGGTCAGGAAACGCGAAGGATCGTTGTCCCCTTCATCCAGCGACAGCCACGCCGCAGGACGGTCGCAGCCCGCCAACCATTCGCTAAGCAGCGTCGTCTTGCCGAATCCCGTGGAAGCGGATACAAGCGTTAGCTTGCGATGCAGCCCCCCGTTCAATCCTTCGATCAGGCGTGATCGGCGAACAGTAACAGGTCTAGGCCGGGGTATATATAATTTAGTGGAAATAATCGGCATTCTCATACCTCAATTATAGTAATGGCCGCTTCTAGCCGTCAATCACCTTATAGTTATTAGCTCTAGCTACCGCAGTAGTGAATCATAAAAAAGACACTCCCTCTTGCGAGGGAGTGCCTTCAGGTCACTTCATTCCTATTTCATCGTGTTGCGAACTAACATGGTTATTGCAGCCCATGCTCCTCGCGGATCTTATACAAGCCTTGTAGCAGCAGTTCCGCAGGATCGCGGTTCAGCATCAAGTGCGTGAACAAGAGCTGGAGCGGAACGGCGCATACGTTGTTGCCGTCGCGAATCGACGGAAATCCGGCTTCCAAGACCGGGCCGTGCTGCTCGTTCATATCAAGTCCTACATGCACTTTCTCCGGTTCGAATTCTTCGCGAACGGCCTCCATGCATGCCGGCACCAACTGGTTGTCGATGATGGACTTGGCCGCTTCTTCGGTAGCGGGGGGATTGGGGAACGGTCGGCCTCCCGCTTCATTCATCATTTCGAAATAGAAAGAGGACATCCACTGCGCCGGATCTCCGCCCGATTGAAACCTCGATACCAGCTCTTGCAGGAAGAAGCCGCAAGCATAGCCGTTCTTAGACTCGTCTTTTACTTGATAGAGGAATACCGGGCCATATTTTTCCTGATTGACGACTTGTCCCTCAACATCTTCGAAATACATTTTCAGTGCCGTAAGGCCGTTATGATGGACCGCCTTGATCAGTTCCATCAATCTTTCATTGGAATCGGTTGCTTGATCCCCATTGTTGCCGTTGACGTCTGCGTTTTTCGTCTCATTGTTCATCGTCTGCTTCACCCGTTACCATCATAGCATTTCGCCGTTCGGACAGTCTAGTCCACCCAAGCTTGCCGCGAATATCACTTTGACTTCGGCAATCGCTCTTCTACCGATCCATCCGTAAAGCCCAAGACGATCCTTTCCGCCATCTTCACGAACAGACCGTTCTCCACGACTCCCGGCAATTGATTCAATGCTGCGCTCAACTGCTCCGCATCCTGGATAACGCCGAAATGGCAATCTAAAATGTAATTCCCGTTATCGGTGACATAGGCTGCTTCATCGGTCAATCGGAGGACTGGATCGCAATCCAGCTTGCCTAATTGCCTCCTTGTCAGTTCCCAGCCGAATGGAACGACTTCAACCGGCAGCGGAAATTTCCCTAATGCCGGGACCCATTTGGACCCGTCAGCAACGATAATGAGGCGACGGGATGCAGAAGCGACCAGCTTCTCCCGCAGCAGCGCTCCTCCGCCGCCCTTGATCAAGTTCAAATCCGCGTCCGCTTCGTCGGCGCCGTCAATCGTCAAGTCGATCTCGTCTACCTCAGCTAAATCAAGCAGCGGAATGCCGAGCTCCGTTGCAAGCTCTTCCGTTCTCCTTGAAGTCGGCACGCCTTGGATTTGCAGCCCGCCCCGCACCAGCTCGCCCAGCTTCATGATGGTCCAATACACCGTCGATCCCGTACCAAGACCTACGACCATCCCGTTCTTTACGTACTCCGCCGCTTTTTCTCCGGCCAATTTTTTTCCATCCATATTCGTATTCTCCCTTGGGTTACAGCTTAAGCAGGAACTGCATCGTCTTATCGTTGAAGCCCGGCAAATGCTCGTGGCCGAAGTCCGGGAACAGCTCTACCTGCTTCGGAGCCTTAATTTTGTTATAGGCTGCGAATTGCGTGGACGGCGGACAGACCGTATCGCTAAGCCCCACGCCCATCAGCACTTCGCCTTGGATTCTATCGGCCAAATACTGGATATCTATATAACCCAGCTTCGTAAAAATTTCGTTCTCCCGTTCATGCTGCGGATCAAAATAACGAAAGAACGTCCTTAGCTCGGAATAAGCATCCTTAGCGAGGTCCATCTCCCATACGCGCCGATAATCGCTAAGAAACGGAAAGACGGGAGCCAACCGCTTAATTCTCGGTTCCAGCGCGGCGCAAGCAATCGTGAGCGCCCCCCCTTGCGAGCCGCCCATCGCGCCGACGCGCTCCGGATCGACCTCCGGCATGCTCATTGCGATTCCGGCTAGCTGCGCCGTATCGAGGAAGATATGCCGGAATAATAAATCATCGGGATTGCCGTCCAATCCTCTAATGATATGACCGTTCAGAGTCGTCCCCTTCACGCCGCCCGAATCCTCCGAATGCCCGCCCTGCCCGCGGCAATCCATCGAGAAGACGGAATAGCCGAGCGCTACGTATTGAAGCTTGTCCTGCCAGTCCCCCGCGTTTCCCGAATAGCCGTGGAATTGCACAACCGCCGGATGAGGCTCGGCTGCCTGCAGCGGCTTCAAATATTTCGCATGAATCCGCGCGCCTCTGACGCCGGTGAAATAAAGGTCGAAGCATTCCGCGTACGGTACTTGGAACTGGCTGCGGATCAGCTCAATCTGAGGATCGACCGACTTCATCTCTGCAATCGCCCTGTCCCAATATTCGGCGTGGTCGGCCGGCTTCGGATTACGTCCCTCGTACACATATAATTCTTCCAACGGCTTGTCTACCAGCGGCATAAATAAATCCATCCTCTCTCTCTCTTTATAAAGCGTTTTCCTTAGTTTAGCATATCGCGAGCCCTGTAGAAATAATAGAATCAGGTATCCCAAATCGTTCTCCAAACCCCTTCGCAAAAAAAGAAACATACCCCCTCGGTATGTTTCTCCGGCGCCCAGCTATGGGCGAAGATGCTGCTTGCGAATTTCGATCGTTCCTTCTGTCATGATGAAAAACCCCTTATTTGCGAAGGAAACAATTCGACTCACGCTAATGCCGGTTTGATTGGACAGATCAAGAACCATCGTATCCGGGTTGGCCTCAACGATGCTGCGAAGCTTGCGGTACATCTTCTCGCAGCTCGGGCACATGTTTTTGCTTGTCCTCTCCGATAATTCTCCGCAAAAATCGCAAATCTGATAGTTTGCCATGATGTCTCCTTCTTATCGCCGGAAGCTGTAAGCGATTCTAATGATATGAAAGAATTTGCCGAATTACAGGTATTTTATCATAACCAATAGACATATAGCTCTATAAATTTATGCAAGGAAGGAGCTTGTTCGAACTATAAATAAGTCCTCTTAACTCACCGTAATCACCACATTGCCCTTCTTATGGCCTTGTTCTACATAACGGTGAGCCTCTCGAATGTTCTCGAGGGGATAACGTCTATCGATAACCGATTTAAGCTGGCCGGTCTCTAGCAGCTTCTTGATCAACAGCATGTCTTCGACTTTCTCCTTTGCTACGCCTTGGCCCTCGACGGTCACGAATTTGCCGCCGGGCGTTAAAGCTTTGAGACAGTCGGCTTTCGAGCTTTTGCCTACCGCGTCGAAAATCAGATCGTATGTCTCCCCGAGCTCAGCGAAATTCCGTTTCGTATAATCGATGACTTTGTCGGCACCCAAAGACTTCACCAGTTCGATATTATCGGCGCTGCAAATGCCCGTTACCTCGGCTCCGAAATGCTTGGCAAGCTGCACCGCCGAAGTCCCTACAGATCCCGAAGCGCCATAGACCGCTACCTTTTGCCCGCTTCTGATTTGGCCTTTGCGCAGAAAATGCAGCGACGTTGTGCCTCCGAACGATACGGCCGATGCTTCCGCGTAAGTCGTATTATCCGGAATATGAGCCATTACCGCGTCTTCGGATAAACAGATGTACTCCGCATAAGCCCCGAAGTGCATACCCGTCATCGCGAAGATTCGGTCTCCCTTCTTAAACCGCGTTACGCGGCTGCCCACTGTAACGACTTCCCCCGCCAGCTCCACGCCTAGAATCGGATTTCTCGGTTTCGTAAAGCCAAGGACGATTCGCATCGGAATCCAGAACAGCAGCGGGCTGCGAAAGCCTCGAACCCTGCAATCCCCCGACGTGACCGTCGTCGCATGCACGTTAATCAGAACTTCGTGATCTTTCGGAATCGGCTTTACAACTTCTCTTAGCTCCAGAACGTCCGGCGAGCCGTACTTCGTGCAAATAATCGCTTTCATCGGTTTCCTTCAACTCCAAACCTCATTTTGCAATTATTATAGCTCGATGCGGCGGCAGCTTATAGATACTTAAGTATGGACATCAACGGTCGCTGCCGGCTAAATCGACGATCTCCCGCATATTGATACCGGTATTGCGGTATTGCCCGGGAGACACTCCCGTCCATTTCTTGAAAGCGTTCTGGAACGCGCTTGGCTCGGAGAAGTGGAGCAAATAAGCGATCTCGCCGATCGAATGCGCCTTTATTTGCAAATAGCTGATCGCGAGCTCCTTCCGCACGCGGGCCGATAACAGATTATATGAGGTTTGTTCCTCGTTCAGCTTATTTTGCAGCGTTCTTGTACTCATATTGAAATAATCGGACGTCTGCTGCAGCGTCGGAAAATGCGCGGGCATGCATTTCATCATCCATTGAAACACTTGATCGGAGAACGCATTTCCCTGTATAAGCCTCTCCTTCGTTTCTTCCGCCAGTTTCTCGAAAATGCCGAGCAGCTTCGGATCCGCATACAGAACGGGATAATTCAGTACCTCCTTGTTCACTCGCAGGAAATTGTCCTCTCCTCCGAAGCGCGGCGTTCTGCCGAACACGGATTGGTAAGGCTGGACGTTGGTTTGCTCTTCATGAGTGAACTGCACTTCACGGAGCGTGATGCGCCGATTACTCAGCCTTCCGATCAGGCGATACACAGAGCTAGCCATATCCTCCATGCAATGGCGTGACATTCTCTCGGCACGATTGCTCGCGTATAAGCGGATGATGACATCGTCACCCCGATCTTCCCATTCCAAGTTGAATCCGCTCACTAATATGACATTGTAACGCTGATAGGCTGCGAGCGCGTCTGACAGCTTTCCCGAGTGCATCATGACATAACCGAGAATGCCCATGTCGGCGATCTCGGCCAGCTCCCCTTGACGCAAACCGAAGAAATCGTCGCCGGTATACTCGGCTGCGCATAGAATCAATCGCTCCAGCTCCCTGCCGGAGATCCGCGCTTCCGGATCCTGCAGCAATGCTTCGTCGAAGGAAGCGTATCGGAAGAAACTTTCCATCTCGTATCCCTTATGAACAATTGTCTTCATGATCGGATAAACCATTGAAATCGCTATTCGTTGATCGTTCAAGCCAGATCCCGCCTTTGCGCTTTTGTTCACTTTTATTGCGCCGCTCGTCATTCATCTCTTACCGCAATTTCATTATGCTGTATATATCTTACAACAATATCGCGGAGGAGATCGATCATGAAATCAAATATTCTCGTCATTACCGGCCATCCCGACACCGAAAGCTTCTGCTCGGCGTTGTCCCAAGCTTATATCGAAGGCGCTAAACAACAGCCGGTGCAAGTCCGTGCCATTCATATGGGCGAAATCGCGTTCGAACCGAACTTGAAGTATGGCTACCGCCAAAGGACGGAGCTGGAGGAAGATTTGTTGAAAGCGCAGGAGCTTATCCGCTGGGCGGATCATCTCGTATTCGTCTATCCCGTCTGGTGGGGTGCGATGCCGGCCATTCTGAAAGGCTTCTTCGACCGTGTTTTCTTGCCGGGCTTTGCCTTCCAATACAAGGAGAATTCCATATTCATGGATAAACTGCTCACCGGCAAGACCGCACGGCTCATCGTGACGAGCGACACGCCCTCCTGGTACAATCGGTTGATTTATGGGCAAGCCGGGCATCGTGTCATGAAGCAAAACATCTTGCATTTCTGCGGAATCAAGCCCGTTCGGGTAACCGAAATCACACCGGTCACCCAATCAACGGAAGAGAAACGCAAAAAATGGCTAGACCAAGTGAAGAGAATGGGCGAGCGGCTAGCTTAGAGGATGTATGGGGGTGAATGGAGGAAACAACACAAGCCCGCGAATCCCTATGATTCACGGGCTTGCCATATGAAACGATCGTGTCCGTCTATCTTGCAACTTTCAATATTTCCTCGACGACGACATCCGGCTTGTATTGATGGAGATAATGTGAGGAATCCGGCACGATGATTTGCTTCCCCGATGAAGACCACTCCGGAAATGCGGCTTGACTGTCTATCCAGAGCTTATCATTGGCAAACTTGCCAAAATAATCGGCGGATAAGACGGTTAGCGGGAAATCGAACGCCTTCTTGTCCTTTAGAATCGTATCGGCATTGCGGCGGCTCTGGCGAATTTCATCCGTCATGTCCCTGTTGGCGAGCTGCAGCAGCGTTGACCTGCGTTCCAATTCCTGCAACTCCTGCGGCAGCAGCTTCAAGGCGTTGCGTTGGTCGTTCATATTGTCGGCGAAACCGTCGAATCGGTACAGCGTACGAATGATACCGGTCTTAAGAGCGAGACGCTGGACTATCGGAATGATGGTCAAAGCCGGGCTTTCCTTGTAATATTCCGGACTGCCGCCGTCCACCATCACGATCCCCTTCACTTCGTCCGGGAATCGCTGCGCATAACGGATAACTTCCAGCGAGCCAAGCGAATGGCCGACCAGCACATATGGCGGCTGTTGGCCGGACTGTCTCAGCACCTCGCGCAATTCGTCCGTTATGCTGTCGATGTCCCGCTTCCTGCCCGTCGTGTCGCTATACCCGTAGCCAAACCTGTCGTATACGGCTATTTTGACATGGCCGCGTAGACCTTCATATAGCGGATAGAAGTCCGAGTACGGATTCACCGTCCCCCAGCCCGAGGCAAATACGACGGTCGTATTCCCTTCTCCTTCCGCATATAGGTGCATCCGATGATTGAACACGTCGTATAAGTTGCCGACAGGCTGGTACTTGGATCGATCCTGCCTCTCGCCGTTCCATTGATACACCGCGCCCGCAAGCGCTAATAGGAGGATTAAACCTATTCCATACAAAGCTGTTTTCCTTATCCGTTTCCACATCTTCGTAAATTCCCCCTGATACCTTTGCGGCTTTTTCTGGATTTTTTATCCTTTCCTTATTTTACTTGGAAATGCCGCTCTGCGTTTCAGTTTTACAATTTCTTTACTAATCGCCTTAACTTGATGAGAAAAACCCTAATCGGAGTACTTCGAAGATGTGCGACCTACAAGTTTGCGTAGCAAACTCGCTTCGGAAGCAGATGCGGTCAACAAAAAAGGGCTCTCGCGGGTGATCTACGATCAGACCTCCCGGAAAAGCCCCTCTTTCATTTTGTCCGTTGACACAGGAGGTTTCTGATTCGATTTCTTAAGATAATGAAGCGTATCGCTTCACCCTTGCAAACACGCTCAGACAGTACTCCAGCCCTTCGAGTCAAATCTCTAAAACCCTCTGAAAAAACCAAAACAGGCCTATCGCGATTACAGCGCCGGAGCCGACTGAGACAGCGCGGGGATAAGTCCGGTAACGCCGCAGAAGTGCAAGCAGCGGGAAAACCAAAGAAATGATGATGATTTGTCCGATCTCCACCCCGGCATTGAAAAATAGCAGGGAAGATAACAAGCTTTCGCGCGAAAGGTCCATCTCTTGCAATATGCCCGCAAACCCGAATCCGTGCACGAGACCGAAAAGCAGCGTCACGATCGTACGGTGCTTTGGATCTTTATTGAATAAATTTTGTGCTGCCACGAAGACGATGCTTGCGGCAATGGCCGACTCTACCCATCGTCCGGGCAATTGAACCAATCCAAAGGTAGCCAGTCCCAGCGTTACGCTATGCCCAACCGTGAATGCTGTAACCACTTCCACGACGCTGCCCAACCTTTTGGCGGCAGGCAGCAGGCACAGTACGAACAGAATGTGATCGTACCCGGTAAAGATGTGCTCTGCGCCAAGGACAATAAATTGCCACGCTTGACGCAGCCAATTGCGTTCGCCGACTACCAGTTCCCGGTTCGTAATGTTGAAGATGAACTCCTGATCCCCTTGGGGCCCGCTAATTTGAGCGATATTTGAATGGGACTTGTTAACGTCTTTAATAAATACATCATAATGGATACGGGTGGAATCACCATCTCCGGAATAAACCAATTGAAATCTGGCCAACCCCGCCTCGCCAACCCTCTCGATGCTTGTGCCGATAAGTTCAGGCTCGACGGGCACCTCGTCACGGTATATCTTAACCCCGGATGCTACATAATCAAACACCGCCTCTGTCCTGGAGTCAAGCGCTTGTTGAAGTTCCTCAACTGAAGGTGCTGACAACATATCAATGGGCATCGGAACCACACTTGCTAGATCGTGGAAGTCCAGGAGCACTTCTACATATACCTCATTCGACTCAATTTGCACATCCATGTACCCGTTTTCCATGGCATGCGCGCTTGCGGGCCCGGGGAACAGCACGAACATCGGGACCGTCAGCGCAAGAACCGTAAACAAAGCGGCAATTAACATTATGATCCGTTTCATAGTCGATCCTTTCTTGTATATATACTCGATGCTTTACAAAAAATAATAGAGATGGAGACGTGTCTCCATCTCTATTATTTTGCTATTAAGAAGAATAAAAATTACTTCATCGTTTCGGTCATTTGCTTCTTTCCGTTAGGAAGCTTCTTGATCTCGAACGCGTCGAACGGTTTGCCGGTTGCCGTCCGCGCATCGTACCGGAGAACGTCTCCATCGACATGAATAAGCTGGTACAGCTGGGTATTTGCGATTGCTTTGTCCACCTGCGCACCATTCTTCTCCCAGACTGCCGCGGAGGATTCATACATTTTCGGACCAGAAACCGAGTTCACGAATACCGTTGTACTGTCGTTATCTACAACTTTCTGGCCGGAGTTCTGATTCACAACTTGGCCTCGCGCATACGTGTGATCATGTCCTTGGAGCACCAAATCCACGTTATATTTCTGAATGATTGGAAGCAGCTTGTTCCGCACTTCCGCGTTGTCGCGCCCCTCTGCGCTGGAGAAGATCGGATGATGGAACGTGAGAACCGTCCATTTATTCGAATTGTTCGCCAACGTTTGATCGAGCCACGTTACTTGCTTGTCGAGGTTTTCGCCCCGAAGGTTCGTATCGAGCGATACAATGCGCATGCCTTGGTAGTCAACGTAATATACATTTTCTTTGAATAAGGCTTCATCCGGACCGTTCTGCGGGAGGGCAAACGTCGGGCGCCAGTAAGGCGTGAGGCCGGCAGGTGTATCTTTCGAGATTCTAGCATACTCGTGGTTTCCGGGAGTCGCAATGCTCGGCACCATACCGTTCAGCCATCCGCCTGCTTTAAACCACTCGCCCCATTGATCGTCGGCGTCGCCATGATTGATCAGGTCTCCGGCATGGACGATGAAGCTCGCTTCCGGCAGGTCGGAGTATGCGTTGCGGATGACGCGGGACCAGTGCTCCAAAATATCGTTTTGAGCGTCGCCGGCGTAAATGAACGAGAACGGTTCGGCTTCGCTGGAAGCTGTGGTAAACTCAAACCACTCGCTCCAGTTGACCCCGTCGCCTACGCGATACAGGTATTTTGTTTCCGGCGATAGGTTTTGGAAGTTGACCGAATGATATTTCTCCGAGTAGTTCAGGTATGTTGCCAATTCGGAAGTAGTGTCGGCTGGAACAGTCATCGCGCTATCCTCAAAATCGGAGTTGTCAGTTGCCAATGCGATTTGGGCTTGTGGCGTGGTGACGTTAACATCCGTGCGCCAGGTTACGGCTTGAGTAGTCGCCGTATCGCCCTCCCACGTCAGGATAACCCTGTCGGGCTGCAGGGACGGTTTATAAATTTCTGCGGTCGGCATCTTCGTTGCTAACTGCTCTGCCACAACATTGACAGCAGGAACAGCCAGTATTGCGGCGGACAGCAGCAGGGTTGTACGAACCCACCTCTTGTCGGTCCATTTTTTAATCATCATTATCTTCCTCTCTACCCTTTAATTTGGATTACGAGGTTCATCATACTTTAATAGTGTAAAGCGAAGGTCAACCTCATATTTTATAATTATTAAGATCAACTATTCGCAGAGCCAAAATCGGATTAGAGATATTTGTGCTGCGGTACCGACAACCTCCTTAAAATACGAAGAAAGTCCCGATGGCATCATTGCATCATCGAGACTTTCTTCTATTTCACATCATCTTTGATCGTTCTAGTAACCTGTAACCTTCCAGGATGAAATGCCCGTAGACGTCGTCGCCTTCGCCGTTACGTTCAAACGGATTTTATTCGTTGATACCGGCGTAAACGTCGTTGTGTTGTATTGATCGGCGAGGATGCCGAGCCCCGAGGGGCTTGCTGCGTTCACCCATGCCGAGCCGTCCCAATATTGGATCGTATACGATGCCGGCAAGTCGATGCCGCCCCCGTCGTCGAACCAATAAACATCGACCCTTGATATCGTATAGTTTTGCGAAAAATCGTATTGCACCCATTGCGTCGTATTCGGATTGTTCCAATTGCCGTAAACGGGATGGCCGCGATCGGACGAGCTTGCAGGCGTATAGCCGTCGTTTAATCCAGCCAGGCTTTCCCACGTCGATACGAAGGAGGTCGAAGCGACGCCAAGCGGAGCAATGTCCGCGGCCGTAGGCGACCCGTTGAATAACGTGCCGATCTCGGTTCCGTTCAGCGCTCTGCTGTATATTTTGAAATCGTCGATCATGCCGTCCAAGTAAGGATCCGGCCATTGCGACTTGCCGATATAGTTCAAATCCGTGCTGCCGAGGCTCGAAGGCTTCAAGGTCATGGCCGTATTGGTGGTTGCCAGTACGCCGTCGACATACAGTCGTCCTGTCGTCCCCGAAAGCGTGACCGCGACATGCTTCCATACGCCTGTCGGCAGAGCGGGCGCATTCAACTGCTGTTCCGCACCGTTCCCGCTTGTCGAAATGCCGAATCGAAGTCCCGCCCCGCCTGCTCTCGGCGCAAGGAACATATAATTATTCGTGCCCGTGCCAAAATCGAATATGCGAGCCCAATCGCTCAACGTATCCACTTTCACCCAAGTCGCGATCGTAAAATCGTTGAGGCCTTCGACTATGCCTGCAGGCAGGCTGGCATAAGCGTTCGAGCCGTTCAATTCAAGGCCGTTGCCCGACTTGCCGGCGGACCATGACGTCCCGCCGCTAAGCGATGCATGCTTGCCGTTGCCCGAAGCGTCGCTGGCTGCGCTCCCGCTTGTTTCGTTAAAGGCATAGCTTGCGATGACCTCGGGGATTGGAACGGCAGGATTAACCGTATGGGTAACCGTGTCGTTCGCAGACAAGCTTCCATCGCTTGCCGTCAACTGGAAGACGTAAGTCCCAGCCATCGTAACGGTTGCCGTCGTATTCGCAGCCGCGCTATTCGCGATGGTTGCCGTTCCAGGTCCGCTCACCATCGTCCAAGCCGTTGTGACCGTTCCGCTCGGCAGGCCGTCATCCGTTACCGTTCCCGCCAGAGTCAGGGGCGCGGGAAGCGTGAAGCTGCCATTCGATCCGGCGTCTACGATAGGGGCAGTATTCGGAAGCGGCGTACCTTGCTGCAGACTGATATTGTAGGTTGCAGCGGTACCGATGTTCAGGTTAATCGTCGTATTGACGTTGTTGACCGCATTGACCGAACCAACGGCAACATTATTGACAAGGATGTTGTAGCTTCCAGCAGCGAGCCCTCTTAACGCAACTTTCGTCGTATGGGCCGTACCCGGCGTCGTGCTCTTCAGCGTGAAGCTGAGGGCGTTCTTCGCCTTGGCTACCGTAGCGGTCGTATATTTGTCGCGCTCCAGCTCCATGCCGAACTTCTCCGTAATAAGGTTCAGCTTTTGGAATACGCCATCCTTCGGCACGACCGTATAGCTCGCGCTGCTGTTCGCAACATCGCATCCATAGCAGAATACGCCGAAGATCGGGTCGACCGCAACGTCGGAGCTAAGAATCTTGATCGCCCCGAACAAACCGAGATCGGCTTCGCCGGACATGCCCCTCCAGCCGTTCTGCAGCGGTCCGCCGCCGTGGCCAAGCGCCGGATAATTGCCTTTTTCCGCCTGATAGGTCCATGCTACGGCGCCTATGTCCGCAGGATCGGAACTGATTTGGCCCGAGTTGATCGCGCCGACATTCGCTATCTTTGCCGCGTAGGACAATCGCTGCTCGACTTCCGGATTCGTGGAATGGTAGCGAATCCAATCGTCCATGGCGTAACCCGCAAGCGAAACGGTATATTGGAAGTTCCACCAGTTCTCGCCGGTGATCGTTACTGGCGACGTATAGTAATACCAGACCGGCATATGGCCGCGAGCCGCGCGCGTCTTCGTATTGATCTTGCTCTTCATCGTATTGTTGTTGTTCATCTTCGCGAGCGTATATACCGCTTCCTCGCCGGTATTGTCGTAGTTGTATTCGGAGCCGTAAGGGTAGGTCGTATTGGCGAAGTTGTTGTACTTGGTAGCCATCTTGGCGATCAAATTGTTCGCCTGCGTCGTATAGCCCTCGTCCTGCAGCGCCTTGATGATTTCCGGCGTCGTCAGCTCGCCCATAAGGCCGGTATTCCAGTTGTAGGCGACTCCGGATCCATACAGGGCGTTAAAGATATTGTAGGCGCGCAGCAGATACGTATTTCGCGGATTGTCGTAGGTGATCAGATCCGGGTATAGCTTCGCGATCTTGTACATGCTGAAGTAGGTGTTATAAATGTGAGGGTAAGCATAACCGCGATACGTAGGCGTATCGTTCGGATCAGGCATGAGGAAATCGTGAATCAGGTAGTCGGTCTGGTGCTCGCCCATCAAGTTCCCCCAGATGGCAACGGTCAAGTAGTCGTCGACCGCCTGTACCTCCGAGGCGATAGGGGTCTGGACGTTTTTCTCCGCGAGGAACTGACCGTGCGTCAGGCCCCAATCATCTCCCCAGCCCCAATAGCCGTTGAAGACGTTCCGCTTGGAGTTCGTATTCATCATCCAATCGTCGAACACTTTGTCCCTAATATCGCCCGGAACATTCCACTGCGTGCTGTTGACCATGAATGTAGAATGCCGCTGAAGGGCATCGCCGATCGGCTCGATCGCATAGAACTGCAGCACCGTCTTCTCCCCGTTGCCATAGTTCACGGTTACGTTGTTCGGACCGAGCCTGTTCATTTGGATGGAATATATTTTGTGATTCGTGCCAGTCGTGCCTAAGGAAGTAATCGTCGTCTCGGAAGGATATTGCGCTACTACGGAGTTGATCGTCTTCGTCGTATGAAGATCGAACTTCGCCGTTTGGTCCGTCGGTACCATCATGCCCGGCACGACAGTCACGTCGATATGTCCCTCGTTGTAGAGACGGTCCTTCACCTGATTCTCACCTTGCACTTTAAAAAACTTGAACGCATACTTCTTGCTTGCTCCCGGAGCCAATGTCAGGCTCGTATTGGGCAAATAACCGCGATTCGTGCTCTTGATGACATTGGAATGGATATAGAACACGTTCAGGCCCTCAATCCAGCCGCCTTGTTCCATGGCCCACATGCTGCCCGGATGCTCTTCGGTTCTCCAGCGATCCTGGTATTCGAAGCCCGCTCCCGTGCTCGCGTCCGGTACCATGAGCAGCGAAGGACCGATTCCGCTCGGACGCCCCACCGTAATGTAAGAGCTGTTATTGCCCACGAAGGAGTGCGTCAGAACTCTGGATTCATAGATTTGCTCGTTCTTTCCGCCCGTCCAAAATTCGTTGAAAGGAAGCGGAAGACCGACGTCGCCGAATTCGATCGTTTGCGTCCCCGTGTTCGTCATTTCGAATTCCCATAGGAAGTAATCGTTCACGAGGGAGTACTTACTGACAAGCTTGAAGTTTCGAATGCCGTTCGCGTTCGTTGAATTTTGGTAGGTTATCGTAACTGTATTGCCACTCTGGGTTTGCGTCCTGACATCGGCCGAGCTTTGGGTCATCGCCGTTTGCCATGCTCCCGTCCCGAAGCGGTACTTGAACATGAGCTCCCCCAGCCACTGGTGATCCGCTGTATTCTGATTCGGCGTTACGGTCGGATTCATGACGTATTGGGTGTTAAAGGCGTCTCCGACCAGCCTTAAGGAGTTGATTTCGCCATGCGTTCCCGTTGTAATGTTGAAGTTATTGTCGGAAAGCGTGTAGGCGGAAGCGATTTGCGGGTATAAAACGAAAAATGAAGCGGTTACAAAAAAAGACGCTGCAAGCAGGATCCATCTCCGGTTTAGAGATAATGCTTGATTCCACATAAATAGTGCCTCCTGTATATCGGATTTTTAGCAGCACTTGTGTCCGCAGCATGATGCCAAGCTTTGGTTTCAATCGGGCAATGCCTTGCTCATTGCCGAACCCGTCACCTCCTTTTTGTCTTATGGTTGAAACCCATCACCCCCTCTCAATGTTATTTTTTGCTTGCAAAAACCCCTATCTCTCAGCGCTGCGCATGTCGGATTGCCTGCTGCTGGTAATAGGGGTCGCAATAAAGAAATCGATCGCTTTCAAAGGAAATCTAAACGTTTAGATTTTTCATTAAAAAAAGGCAATCGCCTTTAAGGTGAAGCTACGGAATCTCTTTCGATCAGCTTGCAGACCGGCTTCGGATCGATGGCTGTTTCTTCTCCTTGCAGAATGCGGGACAACGCCTCCATGGCCTGATAGCCGATCTCGTGGAGCGGCAGGCCCATTGTCGTGAGCCGGGGCGTCAAATACTCGCTGAATTCCCTGTTGTCGAAGCCGATGACCGAGAGCTCTTCAGGAATCGCAACTCCCATTTCATGCGCCGCGCGCAGGATGCCGACTGCCATGACGTCGTTCATAGACATTATTGCCGTCGGCGGAACCGCCAGCGACAGAAGCTCCTTCGTCGTTCGGTAGCCGGATTCCGCCTCCCAATCCCCCATCTTGATCAGCAGCGGATCGAACGGCAGCTCAAACTCGGTAACCGCCTTGTAATATCCGTTAAACCTCAATCGCGACGGAATGGAATCCATGGCTCCGCTTATGATCGCAATGCGCGAGTGGCCTTTGTTCACCAAATATTCCATGGCCTCGTAGGACGCTTGCTCATCGTCGTACTGGATTGAAGGATCATTTTGCGTATAGCAGTAGGTATACACGATCGGCTTGCCAAAGGTGTCGCACATTCCCGTCAAATCGCGGGGATGCACGCCGATATAAATAATGCCTTCCACCTGTTTGCTAAGGAGCTCGGACACCGCGTTCTCCGCAAAATGCCGGTATGCGTCCAAATCGTCGAAGCTTCGTCCGATTCTTTTGTCCAACCGCAAGTTGGTCAGCAATATATGCATGTCGAGACGATCCGCGCAATCATTGATCCCGTCGATGATTTCCGGCACATTGAATACCGTCACGTCCTCGGCGATGACCCCGATCGTATTGGTTCGCCTTCGCTTCAGGCTTTGAGCGGCGTTATTCGGCTTATAGTTCATTTCCTCGATGACCTGCAGCACACGCTCGCGCGTTTGTTGCTTTACGTTGCGCGTACCGTTCAATACATAGGATACTGTCGCTGTGGATACCTGAGCCTTGGCGGCGATGTCTTTAATACTTATGCTGGACAAGCGGGCACCTCCGTATTTAAACGTTTAGATTTTGTGAGGAGAATATATCATGGCATTTACATTTTTTGCAAGCGCTTTTTTCGAAAATGTCAAGAGCCCTGTCCCGTAGGACAAGGCTCTTGAGGAGGAATCGTAAATAACTTAATCTGAAGTTCCTATTACGCCAATGAATCCTCCATCCGGCCGAAACCCGAGCAGGAAGCCCATGCCGAGCGCGACAAGCGAAGCGACTATGTATCTGAGACCGTCCGTCAGCAGCGGGCCAAGCACGGAGGCGGGCTGCCAGAATGACATCGTCCGAAACCGGTTATTTATCCCTTTCGCGATATCGGCACATAGTGTCGTTCCGCTATATACAGTCATCGGAACGACGGTCAATACGAGTATACCCGGCAGTCTTTATGTTCTACCGCCCATTCCGCGAACGTTCGAGCCGGTCTTCCCGTCACTTGTTCTACGGTCGGCAGTACCGTATAACCGACTTCAGGCGGATTTTTTCCCATCAGCGCAAAAAAAATCGATCGATTCCTCGTCATATCCCTCGCCTCTTCATTTCGCTCTGGCTTGATCCTCCGTCAGCTCCTCGAATCGGATCCGTTTGCCTATCGCTTCGCTTATGAATTTGACAGCCTCTCTACGCGACAACACTTCCGGGCCAGTGAGCCAATAGACTTGACCATGATGGCCGTCCTCCAGCATGGTGGCAACGGCGACGCCAGCAATATCCGCTTCATGCACCCTGGCGCTAAGGACGCTAGCGAACGGTTCCCTGACTACGCCTTCCGAACGAATCGAGAGCTGCCAATCCGCAAGCGCATTGGCCATAAACTCCACAGGCTTCAACATCGTCCAATCCATCGCGCTTTTTCGAAGCGCTTCTTCTAAGGGACCTTCGTCATAGCCTCCTACCAATACGGCGACGCGCTTGACTCCGGCTTTTTCCGCCAATTCGACGATTCGGGCATCCGTCTGCATCGATGCATAGGCGTCTTCGCTGGATGTTATCAAATAGACAGCGGTAACGCCATGGAATGCGTTCACTAGCGTATCCGGCGCCGTAAGATCACCAGCGACAACCTCCACTCCTTCGGGTAAAAACGGCTGTTTCCGGATTGCGCGACACTGCCCTCACCGATTGTCCTTTGTTCAAAAGCTGATTTACCACATGTCTTCCTACCGTGCCTCATGCCCCCGGTACCAATACTGTCATTTCGTTTATCCTCCTTGTTGGCTATAACGCTGTTTAATGAGATCGATTTGTTCCAATAATTCGGCTGTCAGAGACGAAGGCGATACAATCTCGGCCTTTGCTCCGAAGCTTAAGATGACCGAGATCGCATAATCGGTTGAATAAAAAACCGTATCGACATCGATATACGTTCCATGAAGCGAGCAAACGCCCGGGAACTGCTCGAACACCCGAGGCAGTGCCGTTAAGTCGAACCGCAGTTGAACGCGAGTGCCTTGAACCTCCTCTTGCCCCTCTTCTTCGTAATGTTCCCTTGGCTGGAAGACTGAATCCGTCACGTTCAGCCCCGCAATACGCGAAGTCCGGAAATATCGCTTCGCTTTGCGCCATAAGCAATAGGCTTCCAAATACCAAGCCCCTCGCTCCCAGAACAGCTGAATCGGCTCCGCTTGCCGATCGGCAATGCTGCCGGACGCCGTCGTATACGAGAAGGCGACGACTCTTTGATCCTTAACCGATTGAAGTAACGAGCCTATGATCGCTCTCTCGCTTTCCGTTGTGCCAAGATCGAAAATAACCGGATGCTGGTTTCCGCTGTTCAAAACGGCAGGCTGCAGGCTGCCAAGCTTATTCATGATTGCGGTGAATCGTCCGCCTACTGCGCCCTCCACGCCTCGCAGAAGATTGTAGATCACGGAAAAGTCTTCTACCGAGAGGTGCTGCTTGGATAAAAAGCAGCCGTTCATAAGCTCGAACCCGCCGTCCGTGCCTGTGAAAGATACGACCGGGATACCCGCTTGGTTAATAAGCTCGACGTCGCGATAGACCGTTCGGGTAGATACCTCGAATCTGTCGGCCAGCTCCGTTGCCGTCACCCTCTTCTTGGCCATTAATTCCATCGTGATGCCGAGCAATCGATCCCATTTCATCTGCTTCACTCCTCGCTTTTGTACTTATTCCCGACCCACTGCTTGCATCTTAACGCATGAATCCTGACATCTAGGTTGTCATAATTCAAAAATAAAATTAAAAAAAATCCCCTGCTGGTAATCAGAGGGGATGGATGTCTATATCTTCTATGCTTCGGCGGATTGCACTTGTTGCCGATTGCCGCTCTTCGCCGGAAATAATAGAAATAGCATCGCGGCCGTAATGCCGATTGCTCCCATCATGCCGAATAGAAACTGCGGGCCTTGATGGTCTACGACCCAGCCGGCAACCATATTGGCTGCGATCCCGGCGATGCCGCCGGCAGCGGCAAACATCGTTTGCGCGGTCGCCTTGCCGTTCGCGGGCGCCATTTGGTTAACGATTTCCACCGCCGTGCTGAAGTAGAATACGAGTGCCACGCCATCAACCGCCTGCAGCAAAATAATGACATACGTCGGCGGCGCGAAGCTCATCGCTACATATTTGAAGGCATACATAAAGACGCTGCCGATTAGCAGCGGAAACAATCCGAACCTGCGTATGACCTTATACGATAACCAAAACAAAGGAATTTCGACCAAAGCCGCGACTGTAAAGCTCCAGCCTACAAGCTCTACGGGATAGTCCAGCCTTTGGAGAAATATCGATAAGTAGTTGAAATTCATCGTGGTATTCCCCGACACGAGCAAGCCGATGACAATAAACAAGACGAATCGCCAGTTCGTTACGAGTTGAAGGAAAATGCCTTTCTCTACCTGAAGCTTAGCCGCTTTTATCTTCGGAATAGCCGGCAGCTTGAACATCACGAGAAATACGAGGATGGCGAACAACGCATATGCGGCAAAAATATATTTATAGCCGATATCGTGAAAGAGGTATCCGGCAATAAGCGTTATGACCGAAAAGCCGATAGCGCCCCATACCCTGACTTCCCCGAATGAAAACCGAAAGCGCGAACCGTACTGAACGGCGATAGCGTCGATAAGCGGCGAAGTAGGCGAACTAATAAACGAAAAGAGAACGAAGCAAACAATAAGCGCGAATAAACCTTGATCCAACATGAGCGACAATACGACGATAGCTGCCAACAGCGAGATCCACCTAAGCATCGTTCGGTAATCCTTGGAACGGTCGTTCAATAGACCGAACAACGGCTGCGCAATAATGCCGGCCAATGAGCCTAACGCTAGAATAAGGCCTGTCTGGGAACCGCTCACCCCTTGATCGTGAAGGTATAAGCTGAGGTAAGGAGCATAAGCGCCAAGTCCCATGTAGTAGAGTAAATAGAGGAGAGATAAATGAAATTGCAACACTAATCATCCATTCTGCGACAAATTGCGAGTATATGTGCACCATTATACGCGCATCGCCGGAATCATTAAACCGTTAATTTAAACGGAGTTTAAACAATGTCCATTTGTTCATGTGTTACTCGTCTACCCACATGTTAGAATAGAGGCAACCATTCCAAATCGATAATAGGAGACAATCAAGTGCGGGCACATCCCATTCATTTATTGCGCATAACCGGAATTTTAGATGGCATATCCTTAATCGTCTTGCTAGGCATCGCCATGCCTTTGAAGTATATGGCGGAAATCGAGGAAGCGGTAACGATTGTGGGAAGCATCCACGGAGGGATATTCTGTCTGTACGCTGCGTCTATTCTCTATGCAGCCATTCGCGTGAAATGGAATCTTCTGTGGCCTGCTGCTGCTGTGATCGCCGCCTTCATTCCATTCGGCAACTTCGTGCTGGATCGGCAGTTGAAGAAAGCCCAAGCCAAGTACGGCGTACGGCCAATTAACATTACCGTGCTCGTCTATAGCATCGTGTTCTTCTCTTTCTTCGATTTATTCGCGCAGCTGCCGGTCATGAGCACCTTCGCGACTTCGGTAGGCGCCAGCGCGTTTATTGTCGGCTTCGTTATTGGGCTGTACTCGTTAGCGAACACGCTTGGCAATATATTGTCGGGCATTATGACGGATAAGATCGGGCCTTTCAAATTATTAATGGCCGGACTGCTGCTATCGAGCGGCGCTCTGCTTCTCTATCATTTCGTCGATCAACCCGTTCTGTTGATTATCGTCCGAATCGTGCACGGCTTTGTCGCCGGACTTATCGTTCCTGCCGCCTTCACCTTCTCGGCGAATACGACGGTTCATAACGAGCAAGGGAAGAAGGTAGCCTTTACGGGTACATTCGTAGGACTAGCCGCCATTATTGGTCCTGCCTTTAGCGGCATTATGGCCAGCAGAACGTCCGTGCCGTTCGTCTTTACTTGCGTAGCGGCACTCGGCCTGCTGCTTTCCGTCCTATCCGCTATTTTTCTTAGAAAATACAAGATTTCGAAGAAAGAAAAGGACGATGCTCCCGCTCCATCTGCAGGCTCTCTCTTCAATGCGGGCGTCATCAAAGCTTACGGCGGAGCTTTCTTCTTAATGTTCTCGCAAGGCGTGATCGCCTACTTGCTGCCTCTTCACGTACAGTCCCTCGGTTACGATTCCAGATTAAGCGGAACGCTAATGAGTACGTTCGGGATCATTGCCGTTCTCCTGTTCGTGCTCCCGACGAATCGGATATTCGACCGCGTTGCACCGTCAAGGACGATGGCCGTCGGCATGGGTTTAATGGGGGCAAGTCAGCTATTGATTAGCCAATCGGGCACGACGCTGACCCTTTACCTTGTGCTCGGTCTTTACGGAGTAGGCTTCGCCTTGCTGTTTCCTTCCATTAATACGATGCTGATCCAAGCTACGCCGGCGGGGCTGCGCGGCAAAGCCTACGGATATTTCTACGCCTTTTTTTCGCTCGGCGTCGTTGCCGGCTCCTCCGTGCTTGGCTGGCTGCCTTTCGATACGATCGAAGGTTTTATGTTCACGGGCATCATTCTGTTGCTGTTCGCAGTGGTCGTCGCTTTCGACAAGCAACGAAAACAAGTGCTTAGTCACTAGCCATTGAAAAAATTATGCATCGGCTGAGCGAGGCGCAACTAGCGCATTTCAACCGCCAATCCCAAGGACTACAAAAAGGGACTGTCCCAAAGCCAATGGCTTAGGAGCCACTTCGAACATTCCACGCCATGAACGAACCCTTCGCCCAACACGAACCCTTCACCCAACACTTTTGAGGGCGGGGGTTCCCGTCAAAATAATATCGCCTTTACTCAATGTGGCCATGCGGGAAATATGCGAAACGAGCCAATGGGCGGAAAACAATAAATTTCTCGTATTGTCTTGTTGTACCCCTCGTCGATCTATTTCATTGCTTGCCGATTATAAGCCATCTACTAATTGCCTAGCTTGACTGTAACAACGACGTTCCCCTTCTTATGCCCCCGCTCGACATACGTGTGAGCCTCGACGATTTGTTCGAGCGTATAACGTCTATCGATGACGGATTTCACTTTTCCTTCTTCGATAAGCGACTTCAGCGTGTTAAGGTCTTCCATCTTAAGGTTTATCGAAGATCTAACGGTGAGAAAACTGCCGCCTTTCTTAAGCACCCTTTTGCAGCGTGAAGCAGATATCTTTCCTACCGCGTCCAAAATAATATCATAGCTCTCGCCGCTGCCGGCATAATCGTCCTTCGTGTAATCGATGACCCGATCGGCGCCCAGCGATTTCACCAAATCCACGTTCGCGGTACTGCATACGGCGGTTACCTCAGCCCCATAGGCTTTGGCAATCTGTACCGCGAAGGTGCCTACGCTGCCGGAAGCTCCGTTTACGAGCACTTTGTTCCCTCGGCCGATACCGCCTCTTCGGAGAAACCATATGGCCGTAAGCGCCCCGACGGGAACGGCGGCTGCTTCCTCATAGGTCATATTGGCGGGCTTCAAGGCCACAAATCCTTTGTTAGCCTTGGTCTCTTGTTCGGACAGGCAAACGTATTCCGCATAAGCGCCAAATCCAAGACCGGTATAGGCAAAGACAGCATCGCCAACCTGAAAACGCGTCACGGCCTTTCCAACCGCTTCCACCACTCCAGCTAGCTCGAAACCTAATATGTTTACTTTCTTAGGCCTAAATAGTCCATTAAAAAGTCTAGCAGCCATAGGGTCGGCCTTGCGTATACGCCAATCCGCCGCCGATACGGTCGTCGCGTGCACGCGAATCAATACTTCATCTTCCTTGGGGGTCGGCTTCTTAACCTCTTTCGGCTCAAGCACGTGCGGCGGTCCGTACTTTGCATAAACAATCGCTCTCATGCCAATCCTCCTTATTTGTTTGTGGAATCCGCTCCCTCGTAAGTAAAAACATCTTCCAGAGGAAGCTTGAAGACGCGGGCTATGCGGAAAGCGAGCTCCAACGAAGGAGAATACTTGCCCTTCTCGATTGCTACGATCGTTTGCCGTGTCACCCCTACTTGGTCGGCGAGCTGCTGTTGGGTCATTTCATGATGGTTGAAACGGAGGTTGCGAACGTTATTGCTAATGTGACTTTGGCCCATCTCAGACTCCTTTCCGATAGAGATAAAGCTGCGATACGATCCCTGCTACTTCCGACACGAATCCTGACAAAAACAAAATGATGAACATTGTAGCTGGCGGCATCTGCAGCACTAACGCTCCCATCGCAAGCAAGAATCCGAGAATGAATACAAAATACGACGTTCTCATCGCTTTCAAACCGATTAGCTTGTCGAGCTCGTCGGCGAAGGAAGGCTCTACTTCTCTCGTCGCGATCCGGTTAATGATGATGAATATAATCTCGATGATAATCTTAGCAACGATCGTTATTGGGATGAGGATTAATATAACGGCCCCCCAGAAGCGAAAGAGCGCTTCCCCCTCCAAGATCGTATCTTTAAACCTTTCATACACATACAAACAATAGAAGCCGAAAATCAATACCGTGCTGATCAGCGAAACTATATTTTTCTTCTCTTGATAGGACATGCAATTCCCCTCCGCTTATCCGTTTATCGAACTATAAGTAAAGTTTTTCATACACAATGTAACATTTAGTATACATAGTGTCAATAATAATATACATCATCTTGTCTTTATAGACGAAAGAAAACCACGTCCTAAGGACGTGGTTGAGTAGGTAGGGACGATTATGCCTTAAAGAGCTTCAGTTTGTCCGGATTCCTGACCATGTAAATGTTACGAACGAGTTGTTCTTCGACGTGAAACAAAATAACAGTCTCAATATCCTGACCAGAGTATATAAGGACGCCAACTTGCCCGTTTATTTCACTGATCTTAACCAGCGAATGTCCGCCGTCTCGAACATTTTTGCGAACCAGCCCCAATAGGAAGCGGGAAACGAAATCTGGATTTACGACAGGGTTGACCGCGGCACTCACTTTTCCTCCTCCGTCGGAAATCAGCATGACATCTTTGGCTAACATAGCCTGGACTTGATCTACATGATCCTGTTGGAGCATGAACAAAAATTGCCGAACCCATGCAACATTGCCTTCGTTGAGCTCCACGGGCATCTCGCTGGCGAACTCTCCCACTTTCCCTTTTGCTCGACTGAACAGCTTGCGGCTGTTTGCTTCGCTTTTATCAATAATAGCGGCAATGTCGGCATATTCGAAGCCAAGCGCCTCACGGAGCACAAACGCCGCCCTCTCTGCCGGAGAGAGCTTCTCCAATAGGACGAGCATAGCATAGGATAACAATTCTTCGCGGGCAATCGCTTCAAACGGTTCATCGCTTGAGGTAGGTACGGGCTCAGGCAGCCACTGGCCGACATATTGCTCCCTGCGTTTACGTGCCGACTTATGCAGATCCCGGCAGCGATTCGTTACCATCTTGCACAAATATGCTTGCGGCGCTTCTGCCAAGCCTTGCGGATCCGCGTCATACACCTTCAGAAAGACGTCCTGCACGATGTCCTCCGCATCGGAGAACGAGCCGGTTAGCTGATAAGCAAGTGAAAGCAGAAGTCCTTTATAACGCGCATATAATCGATCCAATCCATTTCCTCCACCTTATTTGATTGTGCTGGCCAAATCCCAAGTAAATCGTTTGATCCGATATCCAAGCTTGCCCGTAAGCATAAGATCAATGCCCCACTTGCGGACCCAAGTTAATCCTTTCTCCGGTCCCAGCCCAATGCTGAAAGTATCCATGTAGCCCGTATGCACGGGAGCCGGTTGTCCGTTAAGATCAGCCGTTATTACTTTTGCGAGTCTTGATGCTTGCGGTATTGCTTCCTTACAGGTCATCCCGTCTGAACGGCCCGTACGCGGGTCGACAACTTTAGCGCAATCGCCAATGCTGTATAAGCCGGTAGCGCCCTTGACCCGGTAGCTTGTATCAATCTGCACAAATCCGTCCGCAGTAACAGGCAAGCCCCATTGTTCGAGGATAGGATTCGGCATCAAGCCTAATGTCCAAACGCACAGACCAACGGGCAGTTCGCCACCGTCCGGCAAACGCAAGCACCCGTCCGTTTCTTGCAGCACCCGGCTTCCGTTCACGACCTTTACTCCGCTATCCGTTAAGAACTGCTCCAATTTCACGGAAACTTTTTCCGGTCCATTGATAAAGAGTCTGTCATGAGCATTGTATAAGCGGATGTCTATGGCATTCGGTTCCAGCCCCAACTGCCGGGCTTCTTCCTTAACATAATAAGCCAATTCAGCAGCAGTCTCAATACCGCTTATACCTGCTCCCGCTACTGCGATGGTCATCAAGCGCTTGCGTTCCAGTGAATTCGCTTCTGTTGCAGCCAATTGCAAATTTGCACGCCATACTTCCCGTATCTTTTGCGCATCGTCCAATGTGGCTAGCGGCAGTCCCCCGGAGCTTGCTTCAGGTCGACGAACGACGCTGCCCGCCGATACAACGAGAATATCATAACTTATCGTTTGCTCGTTGCCGGTAGCGTCAAGCATTTGAAGTTTTTTCTCTGTTGTTGCAATCGATGTGACTGTCGCCTGAAGAAGCTCAACACCCTCCGGAAACAATTGAGCCAGCGGTATGCGAACCTCTTCATCCGTTACCGCCGGTTTAAACAACAACACTTTACGGAAATGGTACGTATTTTTTTCGATCAAAATAAATCGAACAGGCTGGCTGCCCTCTCCGTTTTTCAAACTTTTACGAATTTCCTTCATTGCATGGATACCTGCGTATCCGGCACCAATAACGATGCAGGTTAATGTTTTCATGACCATCGCTCCTATATGCTCTATTTCCTGTAAAACGATATAGGAGCGATTTTTGTGACAAACAAAAAAGCATGCCCCTTATGAATGAGAGGCATGCTTATTCAATGATCCAAACTCTTTACATCCACTTTTTCTGATAAGCCGCGATTTCCTGATACTCATCCGACAGAAGCCTGGACATTCGTACGAATATCCGGCTCAGTTCCTTGTATTTCACGACATGATCGGGATTCGGCAAATGCTTGTGCGACGAACCCATCATCGTCGAGACGACATGCAAGGAGTCGACTTCGCCAATGCTGTACATGCCTAGAATAGCGGCACCCAGACAAGAGCTCTCGAAGCTCTCGGGCACTTGCACCTCTTGGCCGAAAATATCGGCCATCATCTGACGCCATAGCTCGGACCGTGCAAATCCGCCTGTCGCCTGTATCTTCTTCGGTTGGCCGATCAGTTCTTCGAGCGCCATGAATACGGTGAACAGGTTGAAAATAACGCCCTCCAAAACAGCGCGAATCATATGCTGTTTCTTATGGTGAAGACCCAGCCCGAAGAACGAGCCTCTGGCATTCGCATCCCATAGCGGTGCTCTCTCTCCTGCCAGATAGGGATGGAACAACAATCCGTCTGCGCCCGGAGGCACGAGGGAAGCAATCTCGGTCAGCACCTCGTAAGGATCCTTGCCGAGCCGGAGCGCCGTCTCCACCTCCGCTGAACAAAGCTGGTCGCGAAGCCAACGGAAGATCATTCCTCCGTTGTTGACTGGTCCGCCGATGACCCACATATCCTCCGTCAGCGCATAACAAAATATTCTTCCTTTCGGATCGGTGACCGGACGATCCGTTACGGTACGGATTGCTCCGCTTGTCCCGATCGTCACGGCAACCGTTCCCGGATCGATCGCGTTCACGCCAAGGTTAGACAAGACGCCGTCGCTTGCGCCTACGACAAAAGGCGTCGAAGCCGGCAAATTCAATTCAGCCGCCCATTCGGCAGCAAGTCCGGTCAAGCTGTGCGTGGTTGGTACGGGCTTGGACAATCGCTCTGCCGTCACTCCTGCAACGTCTAGCGCCTCCGAGTCCCAGGCCAGCTTTGCCAGATTGAACATCCCCGTTGCGGAAGCTATCGAATAGTCGATCACGTATTGCTTGAACAATTTGTAGAAGACGTATTCTTTAATCGAAATAAACTTGTGCGTACGCGCGAACAGATCCGGCTCCGCATGTCTTAGCCAAGTAAGCTTGGAGAGCGGGGCCATCGGATGCAGTGGCGTGCCCGTGCGCAAGTAAATTTGATGGCCGTTCATCTCGTTCTTGATTCGTTCCGTCCAGAAGGCGCTTCGATTATCCGCCCAGGTTATGCACCTGGTAAGCGGTTGGCCGTCCCCGTCGACCGCAATAACGCTATGCATTGCAGAACTGAACGATACGCACATTATGCTGGATGAATTCACGCCGCTGCCTTGCACGACCTGCTTGATCGTGCCGATAACCGCGCGGAATATTTCGTCCGGGTCCTGTTCCGCAACGTCGGGCTTAGGCGAATATAGAGGGTATTCTATCGTATGGCTTGCTTGCAGCACGCCTTTCGTATCGAATAATACGGACTTTGTACTCGTAGTTCCAATATCGACGCCAATCACATAAGAGGAAGTCATCCTGCAATCTCTCCTTTCTTCCATTTCATCCTCGAATTCCGATTTAGACAACCGTATTCAAGGCTAAGATCAAGCCGAGCGCTACGACGGAAATGATCGTCTCGAGAGCCGTCCACGTAAGAAGCGTTTCTTTCACGCTCATGCCGAAATACTCTTTGATCAGCCAGAAACCGGAGTCGTTCACATGCGAGAGGATGAGCGAGCCTGCACCGGTCGCAAGCACGAGCAGCTCAACGTTCGTTCCCGGCATCGCTAAGGCGATAGGAGCAACAATGCCCGCCGCCGTCATCATCGATACCGTTGCGGAGCCGGTCGCAACGCGAATCATCGCCGCAATACCCCAGCCAAGCAAAATCGGCGATACATTCGACTGGGTAGCAAGCTCCGCGATATAATCGCCGATGCCCGAGTCCAGCAATACGCGGTTGAATGCGCCGCCTGCGCCGATAACGAGCAGGATTGTAGCCGTAGGCGCCAAGCAATCATTCGAAAATTTCAGCACCATTTCCCGGCTTAAGCCTCTGAAGAAACCTAGGCTGAAGAAAGAATATACCGTTGCAATAAGCAGGGCAACGACAGGATCGCCGACGAATTTGGCCGCTTGGAATAGAAGATCCCCCTTGTCAAGCGTTCCATTTTCAAGGAATAAGTCGGCCAGCGTTGCAATCAGCATCAGAAGTACAGGTACCAAAATCGTAAACAGCGTATTAAAGAAGCCTGGTAGCTGCATCGCTTCTTTATTCTCCGTAAGTTGATCGCCCATTTCCTTCGGAACTTCCTTGTGGATTCGTTTGCCGATCCAGTTCCCGTATAACGGACCTGCGACGATAGCCGTCGGCAAGCCGACAATGATGGAATACAGAATCGTCGTTCCGATATCTGCATTAAAGATGCCTACGGCAGCCATCGCGGCCGGATGCGGCGGCACCAAACCGTGAACGACGGATAAGCCGGCAACTAACGGAACGCCGATTTTCACAAGTGAAAGACCCGTTTGTCTGGCAATCGTGAATACGAGCGGTATAAGAAGAACGAAACCGACTTGGAAAAACACCGGAATACCGACGATAAACGCCACAAACATCATCGCCCAATGGACGTTGCGTTCGCCGAACAATTTGATCAGGGTACGGGCGATGCGTTCCGCTCCGCCGGACTCCGCCATCATTTTGCCAAGCATTGTGCCAAGCGCTAAGACGATAGCAAGAAATCCAAGCGTATTCCCCATGCCCGTCTTAATGGAATCGATGATTCCCGGCTGGTCTTCCGTTGTCAGAATAGGCATTCCCGCAGCCAATCCCGCACCGATTGCGGTGATGATCAGAGCGACGAAAGGATTGAGCTTCACGACGGTAATCAACAATAGCAGCACGACGATCGCCGCGAGTACGATAAATAGCAACATGGTGTAACCTCCGTTTTTGTATGTGACTGGATATGATTTTACTGCATTCGAAGCGGTTGCCTTCGTTATGTCAGGTAACGATCTCTATATTCCTGCGGAGTGATTCCGAACATCTTCTTGAAGGCGTAAATGAAGGAATGCGGTCTCTGATAGCCAAGCTGGGTTGCTATTTCATAGATCTTTTCATTGGTCAGCTTCAGCATGTGCTCCGCTTTCTTCATTTTTACGCGCTGCACGTAATCGCTTATATTTTCCCCTGTTTCCAGCTTATATACTTTCGATACATACACGGGATGGAGGACGACCTTCTCCGCAATCGTTTGAAGCGAAATATCGCGCGTAACGTTCTCTTCGACAAAAGTTTGAATGTCCCGAATCAACGCGGATCTGGAATCTTGAGTTTCCCGGTCCATGTCCTCCCTCATATGCTGAAGCGTACGAAACGACCATTCCCGAAGATGATTCAAGGACCGGCAAGGAAAGCCTTCCGACATCCGGTCATAGTAGCTGCCAATCAGGTCTGCCAAACGCCGTCCGTTTTTATGGGCAATGTACGTATAGGCAGAGGCAATCGTGAAATATACCTCGAGCAAATGCTCCTGCGATACGGCATCGCCGTTCTCCATCGTTTCATAAATGCGATGAAGCTTCTCTTCGATGACATCCCACCGGGCAGCCTCAAGCAGATGGATCAACGTTGGCGGCTCATAAAGGCTCTGCAGGGAATGAATGGGCGCAGCCGACTTATCCTCATCCTCAAGCCGCATGAAAAGCTCGCGCTCATTGCCGATCCGCTTGCGGAAAGAAGCAATCGAGCGGTTGTAGTAAGAGGCCACATCCTCGGGGAATATCCCTCTTTTGCTGACCAAAATAGAAATTTTCGCTTTCAGATACGCGCATACGGCTGATTGAAGCGCGGCCGCCGTGCGTTCGAACCAAATCGGATCGTCTTCGGCGCCGTCTTCCTGCTTCGCCGTCAGGAGAAAGACCAAATAATCATGGGCGTCCTTCGCGTACCAGATCGCGTACCGTGCGCCGAACAATTCTTCGACCATATTGCTTACGGCATATTCTTTCCACGATTGATCCTCTAGTTCGTATTGGAGAAAGGGTTCGTCCATCCGGATGACCATTAAGGCGAAGCTTTCCCAAACGGGGCTGCCCATCTCCAGCCTATTCATCTTCTCCTGAAGCCCTTCGGCGCTCCACTTCTTGCCCTGCAGCAGCTCATGAAGGAGATTCGCCCGCAGGAGAGGCAAATTTTCTTTGAGTGTATAGGTCATTCGCTGGCTGGAAACGACTTCTTCCCATTCCTGCTCGAGCTTGAGCAGCACCCGCTTCACCGTTGACAACAGGTCGTCCTCTTTCACAGGCTTAAGCAAGTAATCTTCCGTCTGATACAGAATCGCCTGCTTGGCGAAGTCGAAGTCGGAATAACCGGACAACAAAATACATTTGGTTTTTGGCCATAGTCTGCGGATTTCGGCAATGAGCTGAAGCCCCGACATGCCCGGCATCTTAATATCCGTAATCACGATGTCGATGGAGTACTGCTCAAGCAGCTCTAAAGCCTCGGCGGCGGAATAAGCCCGATAGACCCCTTCGATGCTTACCGATTTCCAATCGATGGTTGTCGCAAAACGATCCACCACATGGGCTTCGTCGTCAACAAGCATGAGCTGCGCCATTTGCTATCCCATCCTCCCTTCCCCAATTACGAAAGACTTGCCTCCGTTATTGCGGGTCCATGTTACCGTTACGATTAATCCGCCGTCAGGCGCGTTCCGGAACTTTAAGCCTGAATCACCGCCGAACTGGTAACGAAGACGCTGGTGTACATTTCGCGTTCCGCTCCCCAGCTCTTCCGTGACGGAATCATGCTGTTCCAGCTTCTGATGCAGCTGCTCAAGCTCCGCTTCCGATAGACCGACTCCATTATCCGATACAATAATCCGGTTGTATTGGTCGTCCTGCTCATCCGTTATGACGATCTTGCCTCCGCCCACGCGCGGTTCAATCCCATGAATGATGGCATTTTCTACAAGCGGCTGAAGAATAAGGCGAGGTACCGGTTCACACCGCATCTTGTCCGATACGCGGATGGAATACTCCAGCCGTCCCATGCGCAGATGATGAATGTTAAGGTAATGCCTGACTAAATCCAGTTCATCCGCAACCGTTACTTGTTGATTCTCGACCTTCGTCGTATACCGGTAGTACGCCGACAAATTTTCCGTCATGGCGATAACGGCATCACGATCGTCCATCATGGCCGAATTAATAATGAAGAAAAGCGAATTATACAGGAAATGCGGATTAATTTGCGATTGCAGCTGCTTTACGGTAGCATCCCGTGAGCGTAGCTTCTCGGTATACACGTCCTCGATTAACCGCTGAATCTGCTCGGCCATCTCGTTATAATGCCGGATCAGATCATCGAATTCGCTTTTCGACTTGTAATGGATCCGCCAGGAGAGATCGCCGTCCTTCATCCGCTGCACGCCGCGGATCATCTTGCGGAGCGGAATCTGAACGTTTCTGTACAACAGGAACGAAGCGATAACGCTCATCATAAGCAGCAAAGCGATCGAACTGTAAAACCAGTTGCGCGCTGACATGATTGGCGAGACAATGCGTTCTACAGGGACATAGTCGGCGAGATACCAACCGAGCTGCCGGGATTTCACATAGCTGACCAAATACCTCTGCTGTTCGATACGGATCGTTTGTTGTCCTGAAGTTCCGGAAGCATGGTCCAGAATATTCCGGATGATGGAATCCGCCGCCGATGTTCCAAGCGTACTGTTCGGGATCGTCTTATAATCGGGATGGTACAAGAAAGGATCGCTTCTGTTTTCTTTTTTGTATGCGTCCAGCATGTCGCTCATATTTTGCACGGGAAAACGCACTTGAAATACGGCATCCGACTCGGCGTAAGTAATCGCATTAGCAGGCTCGCTTATTTCCCGAATGAAGGTTCCAGCCGGAAATCCGCGGGATCTGTCCTCGTCATACTGCCAGACCTGACTTATCGGGCGATCTACCGGCCAATTCTTGGTGCCATTGATGTAAATATTAGACGAGAGCACCTTCTTCTCGCCAGGTAGGACGAAGGTCAGATCATTCGACCATGCGCTGGATACGCTTTGGAGGCTTAGCTTCTCGGTCACTCGTGCCTGAGCCTTCAGCGATTCGCCCGTGACGCTTATAAATTCACGGATGTAGGGATCATAGCTGATGATCACCGGGAACATGGACAAGTTCTCGATGATCGAATCCATTTGATTCATCAGAAACGTAAGCTGACTCAGGTGGGATAAACGGACTTGCTTCTCTACCACGTTGCTCGCAATGCGATTGGAATAGCTGTATAGAAGCAGGATCGGAATGAGCAATAGAACAGTCGTAATTACAATTTTGCTGAAAATAGATAATCTGCCCCGCAACCGCTGCACCTTCTTACTCCGCTTCTTTGTCGAGAATCGCCTGCAAGGCGGCGTTCGCTCTATCCGCCGTCTCCTGAATATCCTTCTCCCCCGTTATTACCTTCTGTACGATCTCGCCAACCGTTTCACGGGCTTCCGCCACATTGATCGTCGTTGGCCGGTCATGGTCGACTCCTCCATTGACCGTTTTCTTGAACACGTTAACGAGCTCCGCCGGAAATCCGGCCGTTCCTTCTTCCCGATCCCATACCGAGGATCTCGGTCCGGGAATCCCTTTCTGTTGAATCAGCAAGGTGATTTCTTTACTGGTAGCCCATTCCACGAACGCCCATGCCGCTTCCTTATGTGCCGATTTCGGGTTAATGGCAAGTCCCCACGAAGTGATGTTATAAGGTCTTGACCCCTTGGCCCCGGCAGGAAAAGTCGCAAAGCCTACGTTCTCCGCCACCCCGGGATAGTCCGGATCCATCGTCATCTTGTAAATGGAGTTCGCATCCGTATACAGCGCCGCTTTGCCCTCCGCAAAAAAAGCGCTCGCTTGCGGCCAGGACATATTGATGGCGTCGGTTGGACCGTAATTCCGCAGAAGAGTGCCGTACCTAGTGAAGGCCTTGATCGCTTCGGGCGTGTTGATCGCGGCTTTATTGCCCCGGGTGAAATCGCCTCCCTCCGAATAGAGGTAGGAAGACACCTGAGTGACCAGCGGGCTGCGTTGACCGCGGGCGACAAAGCCATACACCCCGTTACTCGGGTCATGCAGCCTGCCGGCGGCTTCCGCCAATTCCTCGATCGTCCGAGGAACCGATAAGCCGGCTTCTTGAAGCAAGTCTTTGCGATAATATAAAATGGCTTGTTCGATAATAATCGGAATCCCGGTCAGCTTGCCATCCACGATCGAAGACCGAATAGACTGAGGCGTGAAATCCTCATAGTCGTATTCCGCTTCCCGCTTTGCATACTCGTCCAAAGGCTCCAACCAGCCATTCCGGTAAAAGAGCTTGCCCTCTTGCAGAGGCCGGTACATGAATACATCCGGCGTTTCGGATCGCGACGTGAATTGTACCGTCAGCTTCTGGGTCAGCTGATCCTCGAAAAAGCCTTGTACGTTGACGCTCATTCCCGTCTCGGCTTCGAATTGCGGCAGAAGCGGCCTGATCGCGTCAACCCATGGGTGAGAGCCGGTTACCAAGGTGATCGTCTGTCCGGCAAAAGGCTTGTCTGCCGTATCTGCATCCGATCGATTGTCCGTGCCGTTCCCGCACCCGGTTGCTGCTAAAGCTGCGAGTACAAGCGCCGCTCCGGATCGTTTCATGCCATAACCTCCCGGATATTTATTAAGTTGTTATAGCAACATTAACGATACTTGATCCTGCACGCATACGAAATAACGAATACCCAACATCGATAACGAATACTAAACATCAGCTTTCCTATTATTAACAAAAAAATCAGCGGATATTTATCATATCCGCTGATCCCTATTTGTTATGAGTCATTCCCTTCAATTTGTAAAGGTATCCCATTTTACGCCAGAATTAAAACCTTGTTATTTGAATATATCGATTCCAATTATTCACGCGTTTATCCAACGAAACCACTAGTTTTTCGAAATGAGTCTCCGATGTCAAAATATGAAGTTTAGGCTGATTCATTTCATCCATAATCATTTCGGCATTCATTTTCTCTGCGACGCAATGATCAACGTTTTTCCAATTGTCTATATGGCCTTGACCTGACAAAAATCGATCCCAGATTTGCAATTCATCGCAAAGTACGGCCAGATAAAGCAATGGATCTTGTTCAAGCGAATATTTTACATTCGGGAAATTATGATAAGCTGCTGCCTTGCATGCGGGCAGAACATGTTTAATAAAGATATTCGGATAATAATGAAAGTTTGCATTCAACTCGGAGTTCAATTGCGGATAGCGTGTTTCCGAGTGTTGACTTAGCCAATACCAAATCGAAGTATATTTTAATAGCATTAACCCGCTTGCAATCCCATGATCGACAACCGGCGTACTACCGTCATATCCGCTTTTCGCCATATCATAAGCGAATCGATGCAAACCAGGCCCTATAACCTCGCCTGATTCCATAGCGCCGAGCCCTGTCTGATGCCCAGGCAAGAGGTCGTTAAGCCATGGAATGTTATCCAATGACTCTATTAATTCCGAAGCGCTCCGGTTAGAGGCATGCTCCTTCAAATCATAGGTTGATATAAGATTGTTCCATGCTTGTTTCAGTTCCGACTTGCCGCCATCGGATAATTCATCTGCATGGTTGCTTATAAATTCAAAAGAAAGCATTTCATCGAACATCTTCCAGGAGCCGGCATTCGTTCCGCTATCAAAGTCATAAAACAAATACCCTACGTCATGAAGCAGAGATGCAAACGTCCATTGAAAGAGAAATAATTTGATAGGCTTCGAACTATCTATTGTTTTATCTATGGCCGTCCTGATATCCGACACATTATCGTATACCCAGACCCCTAGTAAAAACAAATACAACGTATGTGCGGTATGGTCCGTCTGTTTTTTATAGGCGATCAAACGCTTTATCTCAAGCGTAGCCACCTCGGAACGCAGAGGAATCATATCGGCAAAGTCGGTCAACGACAATATGCGCTCGCTTAAATATTCCGCTTTTTGAATTCGTTCGATATCCGACCGACTGGCAAAGAAGTCCGACAAAAGTGCCGAAAATCCCGGAATCCTCCCTCTTAAGTATCCGGATGCACAACTGCCGCTCTCAAAATGTCGCTGCAAAAGATCATGAATGGTGGTTAAACTAGCCATAAGGTTTGAATTCTCCTCTATCTTTGATTAACCTGTTTAATAACAGGGGGTTCTATATATGGCGAATAGTGAATGGGTTCAATTCGGACAGGTTCGCCTGATGAACGCATAAATTCGAAGTGCGTAAACTGCTCGCGATAAAAACTGAATTTCCTTCTGAAAAGATTTGCTACATCCGGGTTTGCGGTTGTAAAAAATATTTGTCTGCCGGATAATGACAAATCACGGAGCAGATCCAGCAGATTCATAAGGTGAAGATCATCCATATTGGCTACCGGCTCGTCCATCATGAGAACTCTTGGTGCTCCAGGCGCTGCCAAATGAATCGCAAACATAACCGAAAGTGCCAACGAAGCACGTTGTCCCGATGACATTTGGTGGCCTTTCACATGTTTTCCGTCCCATTTTCGACGAAGCAACAAACCATCTTTGGCCAATTCCATCCGATCAAATTCTCTAGGGGTATGAAGCATATTAAAAAATCGTTCGATTTGGGAGATATTGCTCATGATAAATCCTTCTGTGTAATCCCGTAATGGTTTGAGTTTACCCAGCGCCGCACTAGCTTCCTTACATCTTTTCAGTTGACTTTCAATTGTTAAAAGCATTTTCGCTTTTTCATCAACATCAGCTTGCAAAATGGCTTCCTCTTTCAATCGCTCTTGATTTTTAATTAACAATTCCGTATAAATCTGCACCTTCTGGAGATGAGCAGACCATGAGAGCAAGTTGACTTCACTGCCAAGATCAAAATCATCCAAAAGCAAGTTTAAACTCTCAAGAAGATTCGTAATATGCTTTAGTTTTTGTTCGATGTCTGTAATTGAAGAAACTACGGCTTCAAGGGACTGCCGATGTATGGATTCGGACAAACTATCCCGCTGTTGCTTTTCAAGCGATACGTTTGTCTCCCTTAATCGGGAAAGCTCGGTTAATAATAATGCTTCCTTCTTGAACAGAAAATCCTCAAAAGAATCGCTTTTATCATTTGATTCGTATTCTTTGTACAGAGCGTTTTCTTGGCGAAATTGTTCAGCCTGAACAATCATTTGACGAGTTATTCCGGAATCATCGAATGCTCGGATTTGGCCCCGTACTTGGGATAATTCGTTTATAAGCTCACTTCTTGATGCAATGACCGTACGCCATTCATTCAACTTTTCATTTATCGGAAAATCAAGGTGGATATTCTTGAAAAAATTGCTTGATAACAATTCACTAAAGGCTTTATCAATTAATTCTATGTTAAGCGCATTTTTTTCATGAAGTAAAATATGTTCCTCGATTTCTTCGATTTCATTTTCAAGCGAACGTATTTGCTCATGCAGGCCTACCAACTGTTCGCTATTAAAACTAGTCATTGATCGGGCTTGCGCGAGTGCATCAATAAGCGCCTGATGAGTACCGTAGTCTTGAGCGCAAAGCGGGCATACTGTAGAACTCTCATGACTTTTCAGGAATTCTTCACCCGTTGTTTGCAAACGAGTGACGGTAGCCTCGACTATTCCGGCAAGTTTTTCCGTTTTGTTTAGCTGTTCCTTGAGAACGGAACGAGCAGCATCTTTCTCTCTGTTCATTATCAATAGCGCTGAATGCTCTTCAATCGACAATAGCAATAAATCCTTTTCAGTAATCGTATTTATAATAGGATACTTAGCATTTAAATGATCGATCGTTTCTACTTTTTGGCTAAGCTCTTCTTCCCTTTGTTCTATGTTCTGCCTTAATAGGATACGATCGGGTTGTTCAACTATTTTTTTTATTTCCTGCCACTTTTCTTGAATACCTTTAATTTGATCGTAAGACAAGGTGGAGCTGGCAAGAAGCGATTCGCTTTCATCCAGCTTTTTATTTAGTTCTGCTCTTTCTGTTTCCCGCTTGGCAATGAACTCTTCGATATTTCGTTTCTCATGCAAAAATTCATTCATTTTTTCTCGAAGGTGTATTTGTTGCTTATTCATGTATTCGAATGAAAGCATATCGCCGTCTAATCGGGCTTCAACAATTTGTTGCCGCTGGCCTTCAATAGAATGAAAGAGAAGATATAATCGCGAGAGATATGCGCTCATCGATTCATTTTTATCGCGCTGTTTCCTGGCCGGTCTTAGATTTACTGCATTTAAGTGACGATCTAATTCATCAAATCGAACATCGCCGTTCTCGTTGCTTTTGGATAGTTCTTGTTTCGATGCCTCAATCATTAACATATAATTGTTATGCTGTTTGGTTAAGTCTTCCGTCCTTTCATCAAATTCTTGAAGATACCTCAACCATTTTTTTTGCGTTTCGATGACCTCATCGCCAAACACCAATCGACTCAGATTATCGGAATAATCAAATTTATTTTTATCGCTTTGACCGCTTTCATTTAAAGCGAACCTGTAAGCGGCTTCGGAATCGAAAAAATTATAACGATGGTAAAAACTGTTTAATTCGGATGATTGTCTGCCGGCCGGAATGCCATACCATTTCTGAGCCAGCTTTTTATAAAAAGCATTTGGTTTTCCTGGCTGAAAGTGAATGGTATTGCTTGATTCGGTGATACAACTCACATGAATCGACTTAAGTGAATCAGCTATGTCGTCACCGAATTCTGAACACCTATTAATTTCGTTTGTAAAAGCGAATTCGATTGCTTCCATAATCGAGGTTTTGCCTGATCCGTTTGGTCCGTGCAACAAATTCACTCGTGTCGGATGAAGAGGTTCCAAGTTATCGAAACAATGGGCTCGAAAGCCATTGAGCGTCACTGTTTCGATTTGCTGGATTACTTCGTCAAAATTTTCGGTTTGTCGTGTTCTATGGGGGGCTGCAACATGATCGGAAGAAAGAAAAGCTTGTCCATCTAAAAAATTCAATACATGTCCTTGAAGAAAGGTTTCCGTTAAGCAACCCGTTAATCCAACGTCGATTAATTCATTATGCCACTCTTGTATAGGATCAAGATTAACATTTTCTTCATCCGATAAGCTCTTTAACCATGCCTTATCCAACCATTGAAGCGCATCCTCTGCAGTCATTACAAACTTCCGTGCATAATCGGCATCATTTTCAATTAATTGCAGAATCCCTGTATCATTCAAGCGATCGTAGGAACCAACGATGAGAATCAAATAAAGATTCCAACGAAGGTCGCTTTTATGGCCGAAAAAAATCTCGGACAATAGTTTTGCTTGAAAATCGCGAAAATACTTAATTTCAGTATCGGATGTCATTATCTTTATTGCATGATCGGAAACCTCAACAAAAATGTACTCGGAGAAAACATCACCGTTCGTTATATCTTCTTTGCGTTTCAATTTATATACTTTAAATAAATCGGATTGAAACGCAAAAAGCTCACCCTTAGTGTCAGCTCCAAAGCCTAACTGTCTTACTAGATCGCCTAAACGCATAACAACCCCCCATGTTAATCATTATTCCTTTATTGAACTCATAGTCTTAGTAAGGGTCGCCTTATCGATCCTTGTTTGACTTAAATCGAAATAAGTATACTCGTCCCATTCATCAGGCTGATAATAGACTACAAGCTTATGATGAAAATTAGAATGCAACTGCTGAATAATACCATTGACCTGCTTTTCAACGTCAAAAGAGTTGGTATAATCCGAAATGATGCAAAGTATCGAATGAAACGGGTTCAGTTCATGGAGCGGTCTATCTTTTGGGTATACATTACCATACTTACTAGTTGACTCGGCGGTCTCCGAATCTATATAAAATCGATGATTGTTCGCGAGCTCCATAAATTCTTGCGGAAATCGCTGCCGTTGAAGCACCCGGATTAAGCGCTTATATTGGCCTGCTTTGCGTCTCCTTTTCGTGTCTGCCTCCGAGTCCGATCCAAACATCATGCGAGTGACCACTTCATCGTCGTCCGCCCTCAGCTCGCCTTCCAAAAAGTGGCCAAAACACAACCCAAAGAAGGCATCGCAATCATGAGCATCGGCGTATAACGGGAAATCATAATCTTCGCCAATGCTTTCTACCAAATCATGAATCGAATAAGATGGATTGCAAAGCCCGGAAATCCACTTCCGCGAGGATTCATCAAAATTGTAACTGGAATGAGTGATAGGTTCATGATGTGCCGTCAGCGTATGGGAGACTCCAACTTCAAATCCCTTATTGATATCAAATATCTTACAATGATCTTCTCTATGGCTGTACCAAATTTCCGTATGTCTATGTAAAGCGTAAAAAGTACCTTTATCGAGATTCTTTACTCTCAAATCTTTTTTCACTACTGCACCGTCAGTCGATTTTTTATAAAAAGCCGACCAGGGTTTATTAAATGGCATCCCTTCGATTTTGGTTCCTGCAGCCCAATTAAGCGTTATTAGCCTGATATCCCTCCCCGCATATTGATCAAAAAGTCCACTTCTAAATGAGCGGAAGCCCGGATGTCTTGGGTTAGGATTCAATTGAGCGTGAAAGATGGTCAGATGTTTACCCTGGGTCTTATCTAAAAATTGTTGCGGACTAATACTCAATGCATCTGAACATATCAAGGAAAGAAATCGGTTTTGATCGGCTTTGCATCCTGAAAGGTCAAATATATAGATAACCTCGCCTTTACATAATCCAGGTACTTCATAGTCGTTCCACGGTTCCGACATAGGAACCGTTTTAAACTGAGGAAGAATACACAGGGTGTCATCATCAATCAAAAATAGATATACAAGCACATCGACAAAACTTTGTTGCGTGAGACGAATGAATGCATTCCTTTTAACTAAAGTTCGTCCCGTACTTTCCCATTCATCCATTCTTTTACTGAACTCAAGTAATGAATACCCTTCCATTCCTAAGCACCAAAGTGCTCCTTTTGCTGGCCAGAGGGTGGGCTCGTGAACAATCTTATTTAATATTTCGTCTGGAAATGAGTATTCGGGGGTAATCACAAGGTGAGCACGAGTTTCTTTCGCTAAGTAAATAAAAGACTCGGCCTTTTGTAAATGAGCGGGAGATTCTGAATAGACGCCGCGTTGCTTATCCGCAAACGGTTCACCCTTGCATTGCCATTGAAGCACTTGTACTGGGGTAGTATCGGAAAGACAAACATGAAGTCCGGGGTGATCTGGGATTAGTGCGGAAACATTAACAAATTCGGTCATGATTCACCTCCAGCTTGCGATTAGAATCTTAACAACATTTTACATGACCGAATGTTTTCTGTAAATTCCAATAATTTTAACATGAAGGCTTTTGTCTATAAAGAGATAGCAATTCGTCATCAAGATTATCCAGCAATTCCATTCTCTCTAGGTGCATATAGATTTCTTCGAGATATACGAAGATTACATGATGTTGGAGTCGAACATAACGAAGAAAGCCCGTTTCTGTTTCTCCTTTATAAAAAAGCCTCCATTTTATTTTGGTTTCCATAATTATTCCATTAATTAATGCTGTGCCTAATTGCCATAAATCATCGCGTTCCATTTCAATAACGATAGATTTGTTCTTAATATTTAACAAAGCCAATACCTCCTTAAGAGCTCTTGGAATTCTCTTATCATGTATACTTTAGAAAAAGCTTCATTTAGAATCATCTGAGAAAATTTGAATAATAATGAACTAAATTATGGGAAGGAGCGATTCCAAATGGAGCCGGTGGAATGGATAGCGCTCAGCGCTTTAATTCTGTCACTGCTTCTGCTGCTGAAAGTGATCAGCTTGCAGAGACAGCTTAATGATATCAAATCCGATTTTCAATGGTCTAATAGGATGCAGGAGGGGTCACGATTAACCAAGACAACCCCAAATGTGCCCGATTCATCACCGGAATTGACCCGCGTTAGCCCCGCAGCAAATCTTGACGAGAGATTGCGCGTACTGGTTGCTTCAGGAAAAAGAATTCAGGCCATCAAAGAGTTCAGGGAATCGAGCGGCGTTGGCCTTAAAGAAGCCAAGGATTATGTGGATAACTTGGATCGGAGCAACTAAAGCGCAAAAAGAACAAGTCCACGACTTTCGTCGTGGACTTGTTCTTTTTGTTCCATTTCGGTAGTTAGGTTTCATTGATATGCTTGATTTCGTTCGATGTCCATTGCACTTCCGATTCCGTAGCGCTTCTTCGATGGCCAAACATTCTTAACACTTCCGCTCTCTTCGTTTCCGGTATTTCCGGCTTCGATGCTACTTGCGATTCCAATTCCAAAATATATTTCAAGTTAAACTGCAAATATTCTAAATACTGCTCCATCGTTGCCAAGCGGATCTCCTTGGATACGTAACCGAAGAACGTCATTTTAAAATGCAATTGAAGTTCAATATCCGTACTGTATTCAAGCGGTGCAGCCATCAATTCATCGAAACGTTGCCGTCCAGCCTCGGTCAATTCATACATTTTGCGCTGCCTGCCGCCTTCTTGCGGCTCGTCTCGTTGATTGATGTAGCCATTCTCGACAAGCTTGGAAATAAGAGGATAGAGCGTGCCATTGCTGATTTGTTGAATGGGTCCGACCGTATTTTTCAACATATACTGGATGTCATAGCCGTGTTTAGCGTTTATCGATAATTCTCCAAGAACAAACAACTCGTACATGATATCGCCTCCAAAATGAAAACCGCAACTCCACTTACTATATCAGAATATATCCGTTATTTCAGGTCAAGTACTTGCCCGAAGCCGTTCGGCCTTCAGCATCGGTTTATAGGCATCCCGATAACCATAGAGTAGAAAGAGATGGAGAAGTCCGACGAACAGGGCAGGCGCGATACCCTTAAAGTCCAGAAAGGCATGAAATAAGATCATATTGACCGTAACAGGTACGAATGCCACAAGTGCCAAAGGAATAAAACGACGAGTCAACAGAGATAGACCGGCTAAAACTTTTAGCAAGCTAACGGTGAACATAAGGTATTTCGTTTCCAACAAAGCGTTCATGAATGAATGGGCCGGCTCGGGATATTGCATAGGCGGCATAACTCCAATTAAATTGAACGACCCTATTCCAAGAAGCATGACGCCGAATATAATGCGCACGATGACCATCGCTTTTTTCATTTGCTTTGTTCTCCTTTCATTCGTTCGGATTGTTTTATTTGCTCCCTCTGGGGTCTTCCTAGAAAGAGGGAAAGTCCGACGCATAACGATGCGATGCAGGCAGCAAGCAAAAAGGTGTCGGCAAACCCCATCGCTTCTGATTTCAATGAATGGCCTGATGCGGATTGATGCCAGGCGATTCGCGATGTCAAATAACCCGCCAAGCTAGCTGCGCCGAAGGAGATAACGATTTGCTGCGTCGATGTCGTGAGCGGGGTCACCCGGCTTACAAGATGAGGGGGAGCAGAGCTAAGGATGTGTGTATTTAGCGGCATCATGGTAAAGCCTGTGCCGAGTCCCAACAGGATTAAACTAACAATAACAATGAATAAATCTGTTGCCGTGGTAATGGACGTAAGGATAAACAATGCTGCTGCTATCAGGCTTAAACCAATAAAGGCCAATGGCCGTATGCCGATTCGATCAAACATTCGCCCGCCAAACGGATTTGCGATACCGGCCGCCAGAGCGTGCGCAAGCGTCATTAATCCAGATTCGAACGGCGTTATCCCTCTTATATTTTGCAGATACATAGGAATTAATAGCATGGTGCCAAACAATGTAATCTGTACGATCCATAACATGACAATGCTCCGGTTGAATGGAGAGGATCTGAACACGCGTAGTTCCAGTAACGGATAGGGGTGTCTTAGTTCCGCGATGACGAAGAGCAGCAATAAAACACCTCCCGCTGCAAGGGCGGCAATAGCCGTAGAGGATGACCAGCTGTTCCCGCTTTCGCTTAACCCGTAAGTCAGCAAGGCGAATGCTATAGGTGCGAGTACCACACCAACATAATCAAGCGGATGCGAGTTCCGGCCTTTATCATTAACCAAAAACTTATGGCCGAGCAGAAGTGCCAGTGTGCCCACGGGTACGTTAATAAGGAATATCCAATGCCAGCTCGCCTCTTGCATCAGCCAGCCCGATAATATCGGCCCTAGAGCGGGAGCAACTAACATAGGAATACCCAGCATGCCGAGCACGGTTCCTCTTCGCTCGGGAGGTGCCAGCTTGAATACAAGCGCAATCCCGATCGGAGTTACCATACCGCCGCCCAAACCTTGCAAAATTCGAAATGCGATAAGCTGTTCGATCGACTGCGCCATCGAACAAAGTGCCGAGCCTAAAGTAAATAGGATGATGGTTAGCAGAAAAATCCGTTTAGACCCAAACCTGTCTGTCAGCCAGCCAGCAACAGGAATGACGGCAGCCATCGCTAATGTGTACCCCGTAATGACCCATTGGAATGTAATGAGGTTTGTGCTGAAAAGTTCAACCAGCGTAGGAATCGCCACATTAACTATAGTCCCATCCATAATGACCATAATCATCCCGCAAATAATAGCTAACATCGGTGCCAGAATTGCTCGAAGAGAAAAAACTTCAGATTTCTTCGGACTAACGACAGTCTCTGGTGCAGTCATATCGTCACCTCCTATTTCGTTCAATATGTCGTGACGACTTATAGGTCGCCACAACACCTATTATATGTCGTTACGACCTATTTGACAATAGGAATACTCCGTCAGACAAGAAAAAGCCCACGACATTTGTCGCGGACTTGTTATTATTGTTTCTCCGTTCGATTCTGTTTATTTCAGATCTCTACTTACTCCGCAAGATCCCAAGCCGGATTCCAGACAATTTCCCACAAATGGCCGTCGGGATCCAGGAAGTGGCCGGAATAACCTCCCCAGAAGGCGTCATGCGCAGGATCCGTGATGACGGCGCCTGCTCGTTCGGCTTGCAGCATCACAGCATCCACTTCTTCTTTGCTGCCGACATTGTGACCAATTGTCATCTCCGTAGAGCTTGAAGACGACAGAGGAACCTTAGCTTCGTGAGACAAATCTTCACGCTTCCAAATTGCAAGTTTCATACCTGCCTGCAAGTCAAAAAAAGCAACTGCTCCATGCTCGAATTCGGTTCCTATGATTCCTTCCGTCGGAAACCCCAATCCATCCCGGTAGAACGCAAGCGATCTTTCTAAATCATCTACTCCGAGCGTGAGTACGGAAATTCTCGGTTTCATTTTTTGTCCTCCATTCCAATTTTTTTTGTGATCTAATTCAATCGATGGACGATTTCGTATTTGTTTCCGCAAGGATCTTCGAAGTAGACGGCATAATATGTAGGGCTGATCGGGAACAGCCTAGGGCCGTCGTTAATGATGCCGCCGCTTTCCTTGACCACCTTCGCGATAAGGTCGACTTCAGCTTGGTCATCCGCCCAAAATCCTATTAAATTGGCATTCGGCTTATGCTCCTGATCTTCCGTAATCGCAAAATAAGCGGCACTAGGCAGTTCACCCTCAGCGGCAAACACCTTCCAATTCTCGCTATGGAACGTTCGAGTAAATCCCAATTCAGGCAGCAGCTTTTCGTAAAACGGCAATACGCTCTCCAGTTGATTCACCCGCAGGTCGATGTGGCTGAACTTATTCATAGGAATCCCTCTCCTCTTCGTCATTTATGAAGCTTGTTTGCTGACTCATTTCATTAATTACGTCTTCCCAATAATGTTTCATTTGTTCCCGCGTATTCGGATGATCCAAATGCTCTTGATGGAAGCTGATCGTTGTCTGGCCAGGCTTGCCTGGGATCAGCCGGATTTGCAGGGTGGAAGGCTTCACCCAGCCCTTCTTCCCCCACTTTAACCGAAGCTGCAGCAATGGCTTGACTACCCTGAATTGACCCGTGATGCCCTCAGTGGACGCGAACGTCTCACCTTCGTGAAATGCTAGGCCCGAGACGTTTCCAAGCCATAATTTCAACCCTTCCGTTGAGGTTAAAAACGACCAGGCTTGTTCCGGCGATATAGGCAGCGTTCTCCGAACGCCGACCTGGTAGCCCGCCGAAGCCGTCTGGCCAACTTGCTTGTAAGAACCGGGATTTTGGTTATTCATCGTATCACCTCGTCATAAAGTTGGTTAGCACTGTCAAGCCGATCTTCGACAACCACTATGGCGTTAATGCCCTTACGAACAAGTCGATGCTTGACTTCATGTAATCCTGCGTAGTCCTTTCCATAAACGGAGACGCACCGTACAGCTGCGACATAAACGCTCCGTAATTCATCCACATGAACGTAATCGCCTGCGCCTGCGCATCGGTTGAAACTGATTTGTTCTTTCTTTGCATGTCCGTCAAATAATTCGTCAACAGCTCCAGCAGCGTACGAGGATGCTTCTGCGCCTTTTCCCGAATAGCGGACAGCTCGTTATCGCCTAAGACAATAAGAAACAGCTTGCGGTTACGGTTCATGATTTCATGATACATATCGCTTATCATGAACAAATCCGCTCTCAGATCCCAAACGATTTTTTCGTTAAATACTTGTGTCATTTCCACAGAATAATGATAATGATCGACGGCTCTGTCCAACAGATTCTGCTTGCTGCCGAAATTACGGAACAAGGTCATTTCGCTGACCTCCGCCGCTGCAGCGATCTCCTTCGTAGAAACGCCTTTGTAGCCTTTCTCAGCCATAAGATCTATAGCTGCAATCATCAGTTTGGTTTTGCTGTCCAGGGTCATCTTGTTCTCCTCACATTCTACTTTCACCATTACCTTTTCAACTCATGATAGTTAGTGATAACTAACATTTTGATTTGAGTATAGCGTAAGATGCAATAAAAGTAAATAGGATCATGAATGCGACAAGCTGCGCTCAACTCAAAAAAAGCATCCCCATTGTTAGCTATCGAAGGGAATGCCTCTCTATATGATACATCGTATTGTACTTACTAGACTAAAGACCTCGCCAGGCGAAAGCCGAGATCGTCGATGCGGAACGTCGGATGACTGCGGCGCCGGCATGTCGCTCCGCAGCCTCTAGCTTCTTCCGCCCAGCTTCCCCCGCGGAAAACTCTATAGGAGCCGTATACGTTCACATCGTATAGATCCCAGCACCACTCCCATACGTTCCCTAACATATCGTAAAGCCCCCACGCATTCGGCTGCTTTTGGCCTACTTCATGCGCTGTGCTTTCAGAGTTTTCATCGAACCAAGCTATTTCATCAAGCTCGCCGTACCGATACCCGGTCGTCCCTGCTTTGCACGCATATTGCCATTCCGCTTCCGTAGGAAGACGATAACCGTTCGTTCCCAAGTCCCAGACAACGCTCTCGCCATCGTCGCTTACCGAGTAACAGGTCTCTAGCCCTGATCGTTGCGACAACAAATTGCAAAAGGTTATCGCATCAAGCCATGAGACATTAACGACCGGCTCCTGAGGATGGTCGTTAGTTGCAATTGATTGCTGTGCCAATATCGAGTCATATAGCGCTTTCGTAACAGGAACAGGAGCAAGCATAAAGGTATTTACTTCCGCCGTCCATCTCTTCTTTATTCGATCGTCTCTTAATTCCACTTCCCCTGCCGCAATCTTCACCATAGGGTACTCGGCATGAGCGCTTTGCGATTCGGGCAATTCGTTTCCTCCCCCGTTCCGGCTTTTACTTCAAGCCGCTTAATTTCTCAATCGCTTGTTGCTCTGTCGGCAAGAAACAGAAATCCGTTCCTTTATTGCATTCATAAATAAAATTTTGAAGGTTTTGGCTTGGATACGCAGAGAAATCCCCGTAAATCCCAACCTTCACATGATAGTTGATGAACTTCTGAAGAATTTCGCCTGCTAACCGTGTTTTCAGTTCGAAAAAGTTTTCGGTTAACAGATTTTTGTTTATTACAAAACGATCGCAGTCCGTTTCATATCGAACGGTGGCCATGAGGTCCAAGGCGGACTGAACATCCATTATGACGATTTCGCTGCTGCTAACGACAGCGATATTTTCCCCGTTTGTTTCTACCTTCGTTATCTTCATAGTTATCCCCCCGACTGAATTAATCCCCTCATGCCTCAGCAAGCCTTCTCACATAATCCTCGGGATATTGGCTACCCGAAAGAAGAACTTTACCTAATGACTTCCATTTTGTCAATCCCGGACGATGTTCGCCATCTTAACAAGAAGCCGCCGCTTGGATGATTAGGAGGTCGTAAGTGGCGGCAACTCCACCCGGCAAACTGAATTTTTCCTCGTATTCCTTATACATGCTGGTGAATAAGCGCCGCAAACTGAGCCCCGTTAGAGGAACGGCTTCTGAAGCGTTGGCTCCCATCGCTTTAACCGAATGAAGAAATTCGCGGGCGGAGGCATACTTCTCAACTTGAATAGTACGTTCATAATCGAAGCTTACATATCCGGATTCCTCGAGGGCGAGCTTCCACTCAAGCGGCGTAAGAAACGATAGTCCGTGACGTTGAGGTTCCATTCCCCAAGCCCGGTACGCTTCATGAAAGGAGCAATGCATCTCGCGAAAGGTATCCGGACCGAATGTGGCAAAGATCAGCATCCCCCCGGAACGGAGCAGTCGACGGAGATGTCCAAGCGTTTCCCGGGGGGCGCTTAACCATTGAAAACAAGCGTTGGAGACGATAAGATCGTACGAGGACGATGGAGCATCAGCAGCCCATTGTTCAATATCCGCATGAATGAAGCTTATCCGATCGGATATCCGATTAACGCTTCCCGCAGAATGATTTACCGATAAGAAACGTTGCTCGGCCGCTTTGATCATCTCGGATGCGATATCAAGCGAAGTAACAGTCGCGCTTGGCCATTCATTCACGACCATTTGGGTTAAAGCCCCGGTACCGCAGCCGATCTCAAGAATGTTAGGCTCGTTCGTAGCCCCCTTGTTTGTATACGCTAGGAGAGATTTCATAAGCTGATCCGCCATCGTACGCTGTACCCCGGCATGCGAGTCATACGTCATGGAGCTGCGATTAAATTGTCGTTGGATCGCCTTCTTGCCGGCCATGCCGCCACCTCCTCCATTCTTCGGCTATGAGGGCTTCTCTTCCCAAGAAAGGCACATGCCCGCTAGCGGGGATTGTAACTAGTTTCGCTTGCGGCAACTGATCTTTAAGCTCCAATACAGCTTGGTAAGAACAAATTTGATCCGCCGTCCCGTGAAAAAGAAGAACCGGACAAGCAATACCCGACAATCGAGAAAAACATTCCTCGCTTCGCAAAATCTGAAGGCCTGAAATTAAGGCCGGGGTTGTCCAGCTGCCGATAGGAGGAAGAAATGCAGCAAAACCCGCTTCCCGTTCTGCAGCCGTGAACAGGAGCTGTCTGAAATTCAGTTCCACAGTTGCCCGATCCCTTGAGATTCCTCTGATCATCTGCCGTACGTGGACATCTGCAAAGCCAAGAGCACTTTCTGTTTGGGGACGCGTGAACTTTGCCGTTGCTCCGAATAACACCAAGCCGTCCGCGTAACCATGAACCGCTAATCTTAGCGCCAGTAAACTTCCGAGCGACCAACCGGAGATCAGTACCGGGCCCCGAGGCCGTCTAATGCTGCAATCCGCCTCATCCGCAAACAGAATCCTCTTCACCACGGACTCTACGAAGGCCAGCATGCTCTCCGGAGTATCCGATGCATTGTAATCGATAGAAAGATGAGTATATTCCGGCAGCAGCTTGCGGAGCCTGTCAAAAACCTTATCCGGCAGACTCCATCCCGTTAGCCATAGGACAATGCCTTTCGTCGACGCGTTCATCGGCGAATCAACCCTAACTGATGACCGGTCGCGCAGATGATCTCGGCCGCATTGTTCACTTCCTTATCCGAATGAGCAGCCGTTAAAGAGAAGCGAATTCGGGCCGTGCCTTCGGGAACGGTAGGCGGCCGGATGGCCACCGCTTCAATCCCTTTCCGTTCAAGCGCTTTGCTGAAACGAAGGACCGCTTCATTATCGCCGACAATGACCGGTACAATCGGCGAGTTTCCTGTACCAACTTTAAAACCGGCATGAAGAAGCCTCGATCGGAACGATGCGCTTAACGAAAATAACCGTTCGCGGCGCCACTGTTCCGCTTCGACTAAGGAGAGCGCCGCTGCAATGCCCGTTACGATGGAGGGTGGCAATGCCGTTGAATAGATGAGCGGTCTGGCCTTGTTAACGAGCCAGCGAATTAATGTTCGGCTGCCGCATACATACGCGCCATATACGCCAAACGATTTACTGAATGTTCCCATATGTATATCTACCTCATGCTGGATTCCGAGCTCATTGCACAATCCCCGGCCGCGTTCCCCGTAAATCCCCCCGCTGTGCGCTTCGTCGACCATTAGCATCGTTCCGTACTTGCGTTTGAGCTCGGCCAGTTTAACTAAAGAAGCTGCATCGCCGTCCATGGAGAAGACGGCATCCGTCACAATCAGTTTGCGCCTTTTATCCTGATGCTTGTTAAGCAACGCCTCCAAATGCTCCATATCGTTATGTCGGTAACGAGCATGCTCCGCACGGCTTAATCCAATGCCGTCCACGATGCTGGCATGGTTGAACCGGTCGCTGAATACGACATCGTTGCGACCCACAAGCGCGCTAATAACACCCGAATTGGCCATATACCCATTGGCAAATACAAGCGCCGCTTCGCTTCCCTGCCAGCGGGACAGCCGTTCTTCAAGAACGCTGTAAGGCCAAAGATTGCCTGTCACAAGGCGCGACGCTCCCGAGCCGCTTCCTTCGGCAAGAAGCGTTTCGCGCATTTGATCGATTATAGCCGGATGTTGAGCGAGTCCCAAATAATCGTTAGAGGCAAGATTGAGCAATAATCGTTCTCCTCTCATCGTATAACCGGGAAGTTGAGGAGTGGCGGCACTGCCTCGTAACAGTCTCTCTAGCGAAGCGTCGTTTAATCGCTCGAGCTCTTTTTCCATCCAGTCCATGTTCCGTCCACCTTAAAGGGCATTTAACTCAATTTCGAAATCCATATCTTCTATCATTCGATAATCAGCCGATATTTCTTGACCTGCCGTCGTTAAATAATCACCCACAAAAAGCGAGTTGGCGGCGTATAGGGACATGGGCTGCAACGATCGCAGGTTCACTTCGCGGCCGCCCGCAACGCGGATCTCTTTCGACGGACAAACAAACCGAAACAAGGCTAGTACCTTTAGCGCTTTCATAGCGGGCGTACGCCCTGCTTGTTCCAATGGTGTTCCAGGAATGGCATTCAAGAAATTAATCGGAATCGAGTCCGCATCGAGCTCGCGGAGTGCAAATGCCATCTCGACGATTTCCCGATTGCTTTCGCCCATGCCGATAATGACGCCGGAGCAAGGGGACATCCCTTGCGCTTTCACCTTCTCAACGGTATTCACGCGCTGTTCATAGGTATGCGTCGTCGTAATCGACGAGTAATTCTGTTTGCTTGTGTTCAAGTTGTGATTGTAACGGTGAACGCCTGCCTCGGCTAAACGTTCGGCTTGGCCGTCCTTCAGGATCCCGAGACATGCGCATATTTTGAGAGGCATCGTTGAACGAATTTCTTTAACCGCGTCTACGACTTGGTCCAGCTCCCTATCCGTTGGGCCTTTCCCCGACGCTACAATGCAATAAGTCCCTGCTTTGCGTGCCAATGCCTCATGTGCTCCCGCAAGAAGCGTATCTTTGTCGAGCAGGGTATATTTCTGAACGGGCGCCGTCGATACGATGGACTGCGAGCAATAACCGCAATCTTCGGGACAATGTCCGCTCTTCGCGTTAATGATCATATTCAATTTCACTTTTTTGCCATAATAATGCCGTCTGACCAGAAAGGCAGCCTGCATCAACGCGAGAATCTCATCATGATCGGATTGAAGGACGGCCAACCCTTCTTCAAGCGTCAAACATTCGCCCTCCAGCGCTTTCTTCGCGAGTGAAGACCACTCTACCTGGGTTTGATTTTGATTTATCGTCATATGACTTTCCCCTCAATTCTTTGAAATGATAGCGCCTGTTGGATCGTTTCCAATCGGATGGATTCCCGTACCGCATCGATCAGCGCTGCGGTATTGATCTCGTTCTGCAAGTAGGGGAAACGGCCGAGAAAAGGGATGCCGCTATAACGTTCAATCCACATGGCATTGGTTGCCGCACTTGGATCGGCATTTAGATCGACCGGTTCTCCCTGATTGAGAATAAATCCTAAAATCGAAACACCGTGCTGCTGCAAATAAGAAATCGTGAGAAGCGTATGATTAATGGTTCCGAGCCCTGATCGTGCTACGATCAGAGCCGGGACTCGAAGCTCGGCCATGAAGTCCGCCATAAGCGACTCATCCGTTAACGGAACAGCTGCGCCCCCGGCCCCTTCGATCAGCAACGATTCGTAACGATGCAATAGATGTTCGCCGGCAAGTCGGAGCTCCTGCAAGGTAAAGGTTACTCCCGCTTGCTTGGATGCTTGCAGCGGCGCAAGCGGGGCTTCGAATGTGAATGTCGCTACCGTCTCCGGCTGCTCCTTGAGGCCGGTGTATTGCAGCAGACGTTCTGCGTCGGTCGCTCCGCTTCCAAGCAAATTGCCGGACTGCACGGGCTTCCAAATGCCGACATTTCTATTTTCGGAGCGAAGAGCTGCGGTAAGCGCCGCAGTTACAATCGTTTTGCCGACGCCCGTATCGGTACCGACCACAAATAATCCGCGCATAGGCTTCATTGGACCGGTTCTCCTTCTGTTACGCCGACAATGGCCTCCGCCAAAATATCCGTCATCGCATCAAGCTCGTCCTCCGTACTCGCAAGCGGAGGGATGAAGACGATAACATTGCCAAGCGGTCTCGTGAGCATGCCAAGCTCTCTCGCCATCCGGGTTACGCGAACGCCTGCTTGCTCATCCCAGTGATAAGGCTCGCGCGTAACCTTATTCCGCACGAGTTCGATTCCGATCATCAATCCCTTCTGCCTAATGTCGCCGACATGCGGAGCATCGCGTAATACGTCGAGCTTGCGCGCAACGAATGATGCCTTCGATCTTACGCCTTCAATGAGGTTGCGCTCTTCAATCAGCTTCAAGCTGGCCAAAGCAACGGCACAACCAAGCGGGTTGCCCGTGAAGGAATGACCATGGAAAAATGTTTTCTGCTCTTCGTAATCCGCATAAAACGCGTTGTACACCTCGTCCGTCGCAAGCGTCGCCGCCACGGGCAAGTAGCCGCCTGTAAGCCCTTTGCCGACGACCATCAAATCGGGGGATACCTCCTCAAGATCGCAAGCAAACATGGCGCCTGTACGCCCAAAACCCGTCGCCACCTCATCGGCAATGAACAAAACGCCATATGCACGGCATAGTGCTGCCATCTCGCGCAAACAGCCTTCCGGCATAACAATGATGCCGCTAGCCCCTTGTACAATCGGCTCCACAACGAGAGCTGCAATGTCTTCCGCGCTAGATTCGAGCAAACGGCGCAATGCCATAAGCGTTTCTTCTTTCGCTCCCTGTTCACCGCCATCGTTGCGGTACGCATTCGGGTAGGGAATGACGTACGAAGGAAACAGCATCGGTCGAAACACGTCATGGTATAGCGGAATGGCTCCTACGCTAACCGCTCCGATCGTATCTCCATGATAGGCATGGTTCATCGTAATAAATTTCGTTTTGCCCTCCTGCCCTTTGTTTTTCCAATATTGAAACGCCATTTTGACCGCAATCTCTACACCCGTTGCACCGGAATCGGAGTAAAACACTTTATGTAATCCTTTAGGGGCGATCCCGATCAATTTCTCTGCAAGCTCAACGGCCGGTACGTTTGCCATACCGAGAAGGGTAGAATGCGCTACGCGTCCTAATTGATCGATGATGGCTTGATCAAGCTCGGGCACATGATGCCCGTGAACGTTCAGCCATACCGAAGAGAAGCCATCAAAATACGCACGCCCGTTAACGTCATATAATTTGATACCTTCGCCTCGTTCGATAATGAGAGGGTCGACGCTGTTGTAGTCTTTCATTTGAGTAAAAGGATGCCATACATATTGCTTGTTTAGGGAAGAAAGCCGGTCATACCTCATGGTCACAACCTATACCACCTTAAGTTGTTATGTTTAAATGTTAACCTAAAATGAAATATTTTTGGTTAACAATTGAATGTAGCTATTCTATCAAACATCGATTTCGCTGTAAAGAGAATCGTTTCAGGCGGACTTCGAGCGCTGGCAGGTCTTCTTCCAAGCGCGCCGGGGCATCTACTCAGAGGGACCTTTGGGAGAAATGGAGTTCGGGGATCTTAGCCAGAAGGTTCCAGCCAAACAAAAACGCAACCATCGCCGGTTGCGTTTTTGATAGGATATTCAATTCGTCCGGATTGCTTCGAAGACTTGAGTAACCAACTGCCTTACATAGTTATCGTCAATCGGATCACCCGTAACTAACAAGCGGTAGAAGATCGGTCCGTAGATAAGATCGGTGCATAATGCGATATCGAGACTGTTCTTTAACTGTCCTCGCGATAGCCCCCGTTCCATGATGCCGCGAACCTCCTGCCGCCTGGGCTGGATATATCGGGTTCGAAATGCTTCAGCCAATCCAGGATCAACCTGCCCCTCGCCTATGATCTCCAGAAAAATCGAACCCTCGCGGGTGGTCATGAACCGGGCCATATTCGTGGCATGCTCCAAAATATCCTGAAATCCCGAACCCGTGTCCGGCACAGGCAGTCTGGCAGCCGCAGCGGTAAGATAACCGTCCATCACCACCGCAGCCTTGTTAGGCCACCATTTATAAATCGTAGCTTTGCTGACCTTCGCACGATCGGCGATTTTCTCTACCGTAACCGCTCCAAAGCCTATTTCCAACAACAGCTCATAGGAGGTGGAAAGGATCAAATTTTGCGTTTCCACATTGCGCGGACGCCCTCTTTTCGCTTGCACATGGACCCTCCTTTGCTCATATCCGTCTCATGAACTAAATAAACGATACGTTTAGTATACAAAAGATGAGAACCAAAAAACAGCCTATTTACAAAACGATACGTTCAGTATATTATTTAATTATTATTATAAAACGATACGTTCAGTATTTAATTCAAGGAGGTTCATTATGGAAAATGCACATCGTATTCAAAGTAAACGTATCTCCAATGGGATGATGATCTTGTTGGCAGCCGCGTGCGGGCTTATCGCGGCCAATCTTTATTACGCTCAAACTTTGGTAGGACCTATTCGCGACGCGATCGGGCTGTCGTCTACGGCAGCGGGACTCATTGTTACCGTAACGCAAATCGGGTATGTTATCGGGCTGCTGTTCATCGTACCGTTAAGCGACGTTATCGAAAACCGGCGTCTTGCGATTATTGGGCTTATGGCTGCGGCTGCCGCTCTGCTGACTGCCGCATTCGCTCCTAATGCGCCGTTGTTTTTGACCGCTTCGCTTTTTATAGGAATCGGTTCGGTAGTCGCACAAATATTGGTCCCCTTCGCCGCTTATTTAGCGTCTGAGGACCAGCGCGGGCGGGTAGTCGGCAACGTGATGAGCGGCCTCTTGCTCGGCATTATGTTAGCCCGGCCGTTGGCCAGCTTTGTAACCAGTCATTGGGGCTGGAGAGCCGTATTTATTTTGTCCGCTGTTGTTATCTCGCTTTTGACGGCTCTGCTGTCGTATGTGCTTCCTGAACGCAAACCGTCTCCGGCTGTACGCTACGGAAAATTGATTCTCTCTTTAGGTGCTATCCTGCAACAAACGCCCGTATTGCATCGTCGCGCCTTGTATCAAGCTTGTTTATTCGGCGCCTTCAGCTTATTTTGGACGATTGTCCCTTTGCATTTGGCTGACCGTTTCGGAATGTCGCAGGTAGGCATTGCATGGTTCGCGCTAGTAGGCGTGGGTGGAGCTGCAGCTGCCCCGATTGCCGGAAGATTGGCGGATAAAGGCTGGAGCAAACGGTTAACGGGGCTAGCCATGATTGTAGCCGCCTTGTCGTTTGTGCTCATTTATCTGTTCCAAAGCCATTCAACCATTGCTCTTGTTCTTCTCTTCGTATCCGCTATCACCCTCGACATGGCCGTATCGGGCAATCTTGTCATTAGTCAACGCGCGATTTATTCGTTGGGAAGTGAAGCGAGAGGGCGCCTTAACGGGCTGTTCATGTCTATTTTCTTTATTGGCGGAGCCATCGGCTCATCCCTGGGCGGTTGGTCTTATACCCGGGGAGGCTGGGAGCTGACATCTCTCGTCGGAACCATTTTGCCGCTATTGGCTTTGGTTTACTTTCTCACTGAGAACAGAACAATGAAGACAGATTGACAGAACAAGGTCCACCTAATAAACAGAAAACCACGTCCGAGGACGTGGTTGATTAAACTTTCATTCACTTCGTCGTAGAAAATCCTTTGACGATTAACCATAACGGAAATATCAGCTCAAACATCCCGCCTGGCATATACAGAATATAACCGGAGTCGATCCCGATCATACCCAAACAACCGCTTGCCAATAACGCAATATAACCGACAATTCCAAGCAAGGAGATCAATCGAGGCACCAGCCTTGTGCGATACAGTAAATAGCAGAACATTATACTGCCTAAGCTAAGAACAAGCATTGCCAGTTCAAATGTCATATACTGCCCTCTCATCGCCAATGTACCTAACGTCAGGAAATAACCTTCCCCTCCATTGCCAAATCCTGCGACATATTTTTCGCTTAAGGTTAGAAGAATTAGCGTACAGGTGATACTCCCGATAAGCAACGCGGACTCAATGATCCTCGAACAGAGGTATCCGAGCGAAATGGATTCATTTTGCTTCTTCAAGACCGGGAACAAATATATGGCTATTCCTAGTACAGCCGCAGCGTTGATCAATTCGAGAAACAAGCCGATGTGCACTTTCATTCGATCCGGATAAAGTCGGGCAAGATATTCCGGATGGCTGAGAACAGCGTTTATTTGCCCGTTGCCAATCATGTATGCAGCCGTCGATATGAGAAATAATGCACCGATTATCCTTGCGGTTCCGCGATTTGCGATCATATCCATCTTCCTTTCGATTGTCAGCTATACTTGAAGTATAGTTACAGCGAAGATGGACGTGTAGACACTTAAGTGTGGATTTGGCTAGCGACGAATTATGGAATCCATCCTAACTTTCGGGCGATCGCAATCGCTTCTGTTCGCCGCGCGACATGCAGTTTTTCGAAAATTCTTCGATTATGTCCTTTGACGGTATCCAATGCAAGGAAAAGATGTTCGCCGATCTCGCGATTCGAGTATCCTTGGGCGATTAGCTGCAATATTTCCAGTTCGCGCGGCGTCAGTGACTCTCCTTTTGTAACAGGCTTGAGCCCTCTTCTCTTCTTCTCCGCTTCCCATGCAGCCAGTAGCTTATCTATATAGCCAAGCATCTCCCCTCTAGCGGAAACTTCCGATAGTAACGGCACAATCGCAAGCCCTTCATCGATAATAATGCGTATGAAGCCGCCCTGCTCAGCCATCACAAGTGCTTCTGCCAACGACTGAACTGCCTTCTCGTTCTCCCCGTGAGCATGTAGCGCCATGGCATGCAGAATCTTCGTTCTTAGCTGATCGTCCCTCCACCCTCTATCATCTACAAAAGAGAGAAATGGTTCAAGCACGGTCAACGCAAGAGCGGTATCTTTGTTCGCCAGGTGAGCGCGACTAAGGCCCAAGTAGAGCTTATGTCTCCGCGCGAGCATCACCGCTCCGATCGAATCTCCCCGTCCGATCCTACCAAGCACCTGAACGGCAGCAATCTCGGGCAATCGGTTCAACAAGCCTTGCTTGCGGACATACATTGTAGCATCGTCAAGAATAGCGTCAGCACCAACCCAATCATGATCGACAACCTTCAATCGGGCGAGAAAGACTTGGCAAGTCACTAGCGCGTCAGTGTTATTAGCCAGCCTTGCCAATTGCATCCCATTATGTGCATATTCCAACGCCTTATCCAGATCGTTCCATTCATAATAGATGCGAGCCAAGCCAATGTAAGCTTCGCTAACAACAGGCACCGGAAGGCCTCCGGTCAACATTATGGCGTTTCGATATCGATCCTCGGCTTCGAATAACCGATTATCCGCTTCTAGCAGGCTGCCTTGGCCTACTTTTGCCATGATGCCAATAATGTTGTTTTTCATCTTCCGGCTTATCGTCAAGGCTTCGTCATAAGCCGCTGCCGCTTCTTCACGATCTCCTCGAACCTGGTTAGCCATGCCCTTCAGCCAAGTTGCAGTAAGTCGTACGGGAAGGACATCGCGATTCAAGTACTCAAGCGCACGGCGGGATTGGTCAATGACACGATCGATCAGATGCGTATCCGCAGCTAACGCGGCATACGGCGAAGGAATTTGTCCCACCAGATCATTGGTTTTATCATCCCCGTCTGTTAATTGCATCGCATCTTCGGCGGCTTGAAGCTTCAGTTCGGCAGTTGAATGTTGTCCCGTAATCGCTATGGCCGCTAAAGCTGCGCGGGTAGTAGCTATCAATCCTACGATGTCGTTAGGTTTGGAACTCGTTTCCAAACCTTGCGCGTGCATGGCAGCTTCCGCTGCTTTCAATTTCGTTTCGATCTCGGTAGGTTTGCCAGCCATCAATAAGGCCGATCCATACATCACCCATAACGAAGGTCTCTCGTCCAGCTCCTTACTGGAGAGGGACGCCAACCAATTTAGCACGGGAGCAAGCTCGCCGCGAAGATGGAGAGGCATACCCTCGCCTTCAACGAGCCGTGTAGCAAGTTCATTGTTGCCGGCAGCAACGGCATGGCGGAATGCCTCCGATTCGAAACCATGGTCTAAATACCAATGGCTGGCACGATTATGTAATTCGGAAACGCTTTCTGCAGAGGAAATAAAGTGCTGCAATCTTCGCCGCAACAACCCGGTAAACAGGTGGTGATAGCGGTACCACCGCCCTTCATGATCAAGGGGGATGATAAATAGATTAGCGCGTTCGAGTGACCGAAGGACTTCATCTCCAGGAACGGAGACACCATCAAGCAGAACCGCATCGCATAGCGAACCGCAAAATCGGTCAAGTACCGACGTATAGAGTAAAAATTTCTGTACGGATTCTGACTGCCGCTGCAAAACTTCTTCCGTGAGATAGTCCTGCAATAACCTGTGATTGCCTTCAAACATCATGATCGATTGTATGGACTTCGGATGCTGCTGTATGGACAAGGCAGAGATGTGCAGTCCGGAAATCCATCCCTCCGTGCGATGTTCTAGCGCGGATATGGATTCCTCGGACTGCTCTAAGTTCATTACATGATTAATAAACGTCACGGTCTCGGAATGATTAAATTGCAAATCCGTTACACCCAGCTCGGTCACTTGGTTCCTAACCCGCAGCCGAGCTAAGGGTAGATCCGGTTTTTCCCGCGTGATGATGACAAGGTGTACGGTTGGCGGCAAATGATCCAGCAAAAAGGCGATTGCCTCATGAATGGTTCCTGTATGGATCACATGGTAATCGTCAAGAACAAGGATGATTGGTTTAGAGAAATTCGCCATATCATTGATCATCACAGCTACAATCGTTTGAATAGGCGGCGGCTGCGGGGATTGAAGCAAATTCAGCACATGTTCAGCCAAACCCGCTTTAATCGAATCCAATGCCACGGCGAGATAACTTAAAAAGCGGGGAAGGCTATTATCCTCTTTGTCTAGCGACAACCATACTGCCGGACGGTCGCAGACGGAGAGCCATTCGCTGACAAGCGTGGTTTTTCCATAACCGGCGGATGCCGAGACCAGTGACAGTTTGCGGTGCAGCCCTTCGCTTAGCCTCTCCGTCAATCGCTTGCGAAGAACGGCATTTGACCTAGCCTGAGGGATATGAAGTTTCGTAGCTAATAGGGGTGAAAACATGATCTCGCACCTTTCTTGCGTGAAACTTGAAAAGACTCGAATGACTGACTTGAGTCGATCATACCATATTGGGTTTCAATGCATGGCTTTAATTCGAAGCCTCCCTTCCGTTCCCTGTAACCCTACGGAGCCTAGCTGGAATATTATCTTGTGTTTTCTCGCTTGGGTTGGAGCCCCGGGGTTCGCCCCCTGGGCATTCCACCAAATAAAAAACGCAACCTTTACAGGTTGCGTTCCTCTCATATCCGTCCGTGCGGACTGAACCCCTGACCTCATCGCCTCCAGCGATGAGGTCTTCAACGAAAACTTAGATACTGTTCTCGTTGCTTTTACCATTAACGATACCATTGTGGTTACCGTTATTATTAGATGGAACCGTTACGGCAATCGTTACCGTGGCTGTTGTTCCATCCGACAAACGGGTGACCTCCAAAACTAAATGAACAACGGTATCCAGCTTAGGAGGATCTATTACCCCATCTGTAGTTACAACTTCGCTGTCGGAGCTTTTGATTGCGATTGCGAACCCTTCGGGGACTGCAGGTAAAATCAATTGCTTCGCTTTCCTTTCGGGTTCTTCAATGGTTGTGATGGTCTCGGCCACATCTGCCGCCGTTACCGTTCTTGCCGGTACAACCACTTGAATTTCGCCTGTATCCGCCATAGAACCATCGGATGTTCTCGTCACGGTAAATACCAATGTTACGGTTGTATCGGCTTTAGGCGGAGCAATAGTACCGTCAGCAGCGATAACTTCGCTGTCGGAGTTCTTTATTGCGATTTCAAAACCATCTTCAACGGTCGGCAAAGTCAGAACCGTTTCGTCTTGGGCAGGAGCGTCAACGTTTATTACTGTGTCTGCTACCTGTCCCGCCGTCTTCTCGGCATTCGAAACCATAATCCAGCTGATTTGCGGTTCCGGCGCTCCAGGCACGCGGCGAACGGTAACCGTCAATTTACCTTCCGTAACGTTGATGTTCGTATAACCAAGCGTGTCTCTTGCAGACGTAAATACATAATTGTCGGTTTTCGTATCGCCGTTGATTACGATATCGGCTTTGCGGCTGCCATTCGTATACTGGTACCAAGGATCATAAAGTCCGGTATACACATTGTAAACGCCGTTCTCCAGATCGAACCGGTAAGTTAAATCATCGCCGCTGTTGCTTTTCAGGTAACGAAGCGCCGAGTACATATCATCCCCTGCCGAACCGGAGGAATTTGTACCCGTACCGACATACCCCCATGTTTGCCCGCCCGCCGGGTCGTATGCTTGATCGATAGTACCGGGATTCAACAACACGTCCTGCATGTAGGAAGTCATCGTCAGATAATCACTGGTTGCCGCTCCGCCGGCATGTACAAAGTAAGAGTAGGTATCCGGCACGACATTGACGGTAACGCTGATTACTTTATCCGCTAATTCAGAAAGCGTGCCCGTTACTTTAACTACTCCCGGCTTGGCAAAAGTTGCTGTTGTTATATTCCAAACGACTGGGGAATTAACGACCTCTCCACTCGACTTCGTAACGCTCACAGTAGAAGGGAATTGGGGCTCTTCACCCAAAATAGTCCTACTAGGCAATTCAGTGTTTACCGTGATTTTACCCATGCGGTCTAATTCGGATAATTCCCACTCCTCATACCAGTTCAGTACGATTTCATCGTCGTTTCCAAACTCAATCGGCAGCCAAACATAGCGGGAATCCGCCAAGTCGGATGACTTCCATCTGTCGCCCATGTAGATGAATTTCCCTTCTTCCGCGTCGACGGGGATGACCGCTGTTCCTTGCGATTCGAATGTCGTTGAACTGCCGGGCGCAAAGAAACGCAATGCTTTCCATTCACCGAAAATATCGTCGGCTACCGTATACTTCGCCGCATTCGGTGCCCAGCCTGTCGCTCCCGACGATATCATGTAATATTTCCCTTGATACTTGAATACTTGAGGCGCTTCACGCTGAGCACCCGGGAATACGCGAACGTAATCCTCCCCATACACGGCTTTATACTCCGTGTCGCGCTCGACATTTCCGTCTTTATGCCAACCGACGACGTCCGTGTACGTATCGTTTAGCTTGGAAATGTACATGGTCAGGTTCTCTTCGCTGGAATAGATGAGGTAGGCCGTACCGTCATCATCCTTGAATAACGTCATGTCCCGTGCCATCCCCGGTTGATCCGGCTGACCGTTATAGGTTGCGTCTTTTGGCGCCCGATCCATCCGGAAGCTCTCCCCATAAACAAACGGCCCCGTTGGAGAGTCGCTCAGCGCATAACCGGCTTCTGCTTTCGCGTAATTAGCCGTCGATGTTGCGGTAGGTCCGTCGGTGTGCATCCACATCACGTATTTGCCGGTTGTTTCGTTGTAAATAACTTTCGGACGTTCAATAATCCGGTTTGTGCCGATATCATTCAAAATGTCAGCCTTGTCGTCCCGACCGGCATAAATCTCGGAAAACAACGGGTCTGTTTCGAAGGATTCCATTGAATCAATGGCTCTAAGCGCTAAACCCTCGTCTGTCCAATTATAAAGATCGGTAGAAGAATACACATGCACCCCGCGAGCAGGAAGGTATCCGTCCGTCTTATCCTCGCCATACCAGTAGTACTTCGAAGTTTGGTCGTCATACATGATCCCGCCGCCATGAGCTTGGATAGGTGCGCCGTTCGTGTCCGTCCATACATCGCCTGGGTTAAAGGAAGTATTTACTGCGTATACAATCAGAGCTGCTATTGCCTCGTTTAAACTCGCAATGCTGCTGCGAATTTGCCTTTGATTACTGTCGGAGGAAATGTCAGTCCCGCTTTGAGAAAGCGTTTTCACGACTGTTTGCGCATCGTCGATAGATTTGTTTAACAGATCGACGCTGTACTTCGTGTAGGATGAATCTGCCGAATATATAAGTGCTTCCGCAATTTTATCTTCCAGGTCGGACAAAGGAATCGTTACATTCTGGCGGATAATCAAGTAATTGATCAAAGGATCATTGTGGTTGGTCAAGGCCGCGGTTGCCGGTCCTTGAATAGCTATGTTCAATTGTCCATCGGATACATGGATTTTATTGTAGGTCGCTTCAGTCTCTGCATTGTACGATCCAATTGCAAAATCGCCGGAAAGATTAACACCTTCCGCTAGCATGTTTACGCTTCTGCCGCTCCAAGGATTCTTGTAGCCGAAGGTTACGTCATAGTCGCCTTCGGGAAGCTCGAAGCTGTACTTTAATGCTTTATCTCTGACTTGAGTACCGCTGTAGTAACGTAAAGTGCCGGACTTGCTGCCGGAATCGCTAACGGAAGTCTTGCTTACGGCCGGGTTATTTAAGCCCCAAGACTTGCCGGTCACTGGATCGGTACCATACACCTGCTCTGTTACAGACGACAGCAGACCAAACTTATCCGTTCCTTCTACCGTTGCCGGTGTCGAGTCGCCGGCGTTGACGAAGTAAAGAATGTAGTCATTGTTTTTGAGCTCTTCATTCGTAAATGGCAGATTTGGGTTAATCGAATTTCCCCCTGCTGCTTCGGCAGCGTGAGCCGCAGGGATAGATAACGATGATGATACTAGCAAACAACCAAGTGCCGCGGATACCCATTTCTTCGAAAGTGGAAATAACAATAGAACTCCTCCTCTAGCTTGATCAATAAAATTGCGAACAGTCTAACTCTGCCACCCCTCCCCTTCCTTATATTCTCTAATGGTAACGGAGTTGGTAAGCGCTTTCAACTGAACAATGCATACTAGTGTGAACTATCGTCATTACGCAATGTTACAGCTGAATCGGAGTTGGAATTGTTCATTCAAGTTTGATTTGTTCACTTCATTTTCGACATTTTAGTCAGCAGCGATTGCTTCATGAAAACTTGTTTCGTTATTTGTATTTGATGGGTCTGAGGCTGTATAAAGAACTGCTCATCCTGCAATAATTCAAGCAACGCTTGAGTTGCAGCTTGAGCGGCCAGTTGTTCATTTTCTAATAAGTAATAGGCGATTTGATAACCGTATACTTCATACTGCTTCAGTACGTCTGCTTTTCTTTGGAGCTCCTGTTTCTTTGTCGTTGTCATCTCCATCTTACATTCTCACCTCGGGCGGTCCGCGTTCTTCAACTGGATGAGTTTAACTATACATGAGGTCGTTAAATCCACATAGTACCAAGTTTCCATAGTACCTGGCAGACGCTATCCGTCACTGCGGCTCTTACCCGCGCCGTATTAGTTTCTGCTCCGCCGTTTGCGGTACTGGAGCGGCGTGATGCCCATATGGGTTTTGAAGAAGGCGCAAAAATAAGAGCTGTTCGTAATGCCGACCTCCTCGGCGATGAGGGTGATCGGTTTATTCGTTGCGGTCAGAAGGATTGCGGCTTGATGTATTCTTCGGGCGGACAAATAATCGGAAATGCTGACGCCGATCGAAGCCTTAAACAAATGCGACAAATGATAGGGAGACAAATGAAGGTCTTTCGACATGGACTCCAGACGCAGAGGCTCTGCGTAGTGGGCTTCGATCCATCTCAGTATTTTTTCGGCTTGATGGGTCACTCGAGGCTCCTGCGGTTTGGATTCCCCCTCGTGCTGCTTCCAAATGTCTTGCAGCGCATCGTACAGACCGACGAGAAACAGCGATATTTGTTCCATCTGATCTTGTTTCGTCAACGACTTGAAGCGCTGCTCCATTCTCTGGAACGCATGCATCAACTCGGTAGGGTTGTCCAATCCGTAGATACAAGGGGAAGGCAGCTTGCTCAGATAAAGATAATGATAGAAAGCCTTCAAGCCGGGCCACTGCTCGAAATACGATTCGAATACGGCTGGCTCGAATATCGCAATGGAGCGCTCAAAACAAACTTCGCTCGAATAATCGAACTTCAAATGATGAAGCTGATAGGGCTGGAAGATGCATAACATGCCCGGCACGATGTCGTACCTGCGGTTATTAACGACCATCGTTCCTTTCCCTTGATGAATGAATAAGATTTCAATGCCTTGGTGGGAGTGAAAGGTTTCCGAATTATTCACGCTGCTGTTTCTTCTATATGCAAAATAAAGCGGCACGTCGCTGATTTCCGTGTTCTGAACGTTGGACATGCATACATTACCCCTCTCTTCTAAGGTACAGCTGACCATGACCGCAAAGTACCGTTATTTTTCCCGCAACGTACAGTGACATTTCCATATTTATTACTAGTATAGTTAGTACATCGAATGCGGTAAACGATAAATATTGGAGGATGATTCATTATGATCAAAGTAGCGATTATTGGTACAGGCGGTATTTCCAAGGCACATATAGACGGTTATCTAAGATTCGGACAACGGTGCGAGATCGTAGCGGTAGCGGATATTTACGTGCACAAGGCGCAGGAGCTGGCTCAGGAGTTCAAGTTGAACGCCAAGGTCGTGAAGGATTATGAGGATCTGCTGACGGAGGATATCGACCTCGTGTCTATCTGTACGCCTCCGTATACGCATGCCCCGATCGCGATTGATTTTCTGGATGCGGGCAAGCACGTTATCGTCGAGAAGCCGATGGCCTCCTCGCTGGAGGAATGCGATCGCATGAACGAAGCCGCTCGGCGCAGCGGCAAGCTATTGTCCGTCATTGCCCAAAATCGTTTCAAAACGCCGATGATGAATTTGAAAGCGGTGCTGGACAACAATCTAATCGGTCCAATCGTACATGCGCAGGTAGATTCCTTCTGGTGGCGCGGCCACTGCTACTACGACTTGTGGTGGCGGGGAACGTGGGAGAAGGAAGGCGGAGGCTGCACGCTCAATCATGCCGTTCATCATATCGATGCGCTGCTGTGGATGATGGGTAAGCCTGCCGAATTGCAAGCCTTTATGACGAACGTCTCGCATGACAACGCCGAAGTAGAGGATTTGTCGATCGCCATGCTGCGCTACGGCAACGGGGCGCTCGCCCAAATTACAAGCTCGGTCGTCCATCACGGCGAGGAGCAGCAGCTTATATTCCAAGGTGCCAAAGCACGCGTATCGGCGCCGTGGCGGGTGACTGCCTCCCTATCGAAGTCAAACGGATTTCCAGAGCCGAATGCAGCACTCGCACATGAGCTTCAAGACTTGTACGACAGCTTGCCGCAGCTGGAACATGAAGCTCATGCCGGACAAATCGACAATGTGCTTTCGGCGATCGAAACCGGCGCTCCTCTGCTCATCGACGGCCATAGCGGACGAGACACGCTGGAGTTAATCGTCGGCATATACAAATCAGCAAGCCTCGGGGTCAAAGTCGAATTCCCGCTATCGCCGGACGATCCCTTCTATACGAGAGAAGGAATTCAGCGGCAGGCCACCCATTTCTATGAGAAAAACAAAACAGTCGAGAACTTCGGCTCGAATACGATAACGCTCGGCAGCGATTACAGATCATAAGGAGGTGAAAGAACATGGAGAAACGAAGCGGAATGAATTACGCCCCGATCGGGGTTAAGAAAGCGGTATGCGGCCCAGGCGAATTTCATTATGCCGCCATCGGGCTCGATCACGGACATATTTACGGCATGTGCAACGGTCTGAGCGAAGCCGGCGGTGAATTGAAATGGGTATATGATCCCGATCCCGTTAAGGTCGATAGATTTAAGAAAGCATTTCCTCATGTGCGAATCGCCCGCTCCGAGGATGAGATCTACCAGGATGCGAGCGTTAAGCTTGTCGCGGGAGCGGCCGTCACCTCGCTTCGGTGCGAGCTCGGCATGAGAGCGATGTCGCATGGGAAGCATTATTTCACGGACAAAGCGCCTTTAACAACGCTTGAACAATTGGCGGAAGCGAGGCATAAGGTCGCCGAGACCGGCTTGAAGTATGCGGTTTATTACAGCGAGCGGCTGCATGCGGAAAGTGCCGTTTATGCCGGACAGCTGATTAAGCAAGGCGCGATCGGACGCGTCCTGCAGGTTAGCGGCTACGGGCCACACCGGCTCAATGCTCCGGCTAGGCCGGCGTGGTTTTTCGAGCGCGAGCAGTTCGGAGGTATTCTGTGCGACATAGGCAGCCATCAGTGCGAGCAGTTCCTGTATTATACCGGCTCCCGCGACGCACAGGTCGTTCAAAGCCAAATAGCCAACTATAACAACAAGCAGCATGCGACGTTTGAAGACTTTGGAGACTGCAATCTGCGAGGGGACAACGGATCAACCGGATATTTTCGGGTCGATTGGTTCACGCCTGACGGGCTAAGCACATGGGGCGACGGACGGACGCTCCTATTAGGAACAGAAGGCTATATCGAACTCCGCAAATATGCGGACATTGCAAGAGACCGCGGCGGGAATCACGTCTTTCTCGTCAATCACGAAGGGGAGCATTATTTCAACGTATCGGGCAAGGTCGGATTCCCATACTTTGGCGAGCTGATTCTCGACATATTGCAAGGTACGGAAATCGCGATGACGCAGGAGCACGCATTCAAAGCTGCCGAGCTATGCCTCATTGCGCAGAGAAACGCGGTCAGAGTGGAAGGCTAGTTATTGGATGTTTATAGAGGCTGTCTCCGAGGGCGAAAGGTTCGTTCATGGCGTCCGTCCAAAGTTACTGCAAAAATCCAACTTAGCAGCCTGAGGTTAGCTGCATACACATTAAGGGGATGTCTCTGAGCCAGTGGCTTTTCGGGACATCCCCTTTTGTTGAGCTCACATTCGCTCGTCTTGATGCATTCTCTAGCATTCGTCAGTTTCACAACCAAAAAATGAGTTACCGGTCTTTGCTAAACCCTTCATCATAATCGCTGGCGAGCATCTCACCGGTTTCAATTAACGTCTTCATACCCGAAAGCACGATCGGCAACCCGTTTTCAAGGATCTTTGCCGTACTGACTGCCTGTTCGAATTCGTCGTGCACGACGGTAACAAGGGTCACCCCTTGAAGCTCGGCGTGCGAAGTAATCTCCCACGTAATGCGCGACGGGCTATCACTCTCCGTGCCGGGAAACGAAATAAAGCGAAAGCTCATCACGAGCTTATTCGGAGGATCGATGTCGAGGATGACCCCTTCCGCTTTCTTCTCTTCCCCATTCCATAGTTGGAATGGCGTTTTGATTTCCCATGTGGATCGGATGGCGCAATTAAACCAAAACTTCGAAGTCTTTGCCGGATCCGTGAGCGCTTGCCACACTTGATCAGGCTTTGCTTTAATCGCTATTCGATTGACTTGACGTGGTTTGTTTTCCATTTCCATTTCACGCTCCAGTTCGTTTTGAAGGGATGTTAATCCGACTACCCATGGTTCGGCGTATTTACTCACCCATCGCTCATAAATTTGACGTATGGGCACCGCGTTCAAATAATGGAGCTTTTCACGGCCAACTTTTCTCGTGGTAATGAGCTCGGCTTCCTCTAATATATTCAGATGCTTCATGACGCCGAATCGGGACATATCGAGCGGGATGCAGAGATCATTCAGCGTCCGCCCGTTCGAGGCGTGAAGCAAATCGAGCAGCGTACGGCGGCTGGGGTCAGCGAGCGCTTTGAATATGTCATTTTCCAATCGAAACACCTCCTCCTTGACGGAACTGAAATTAAAAAATCCGACCCCCTTGACATGTTACCTTTTAGTAACATATCATAAGGTTATCAAAAGTGACCTTATAGTCACATATTAGCACAATCGGATCTGCTTGTCAGCCGGCGCCATGCGAATCCCTCTTATCGCAAGTTACCATTTGAAAATTGAAAGGTGATGTTTAAGATGAAAATAACCTTGATCGCTGGAAGTAACCGCGCAAACGCAACGAGCACTAACCTTCTCCGATATATCGAAAGCCTTTTGAAAGCCCGGCATATTTCGGTCGCATTCGTCGATTTATCGGAGCTGCAGCTGCCGCTTTTTTCACCCGACAACTGGAATTTCGAACCCAACGTCCAACGTGTATTGGAAGCAATAGCAGATGGGGACGGATTGATTCTTGCTACTCCGGAATACCACGGTTCCATATCGGGAGCTCTTAAAAACGCCTTGGACTATATAACCGCAGGCCAGGTTACAGGCAAGACGGTGCTTTCCGTAAGCTCCGCAGGCGGACCGCTCGGGGTCAGCTCGCTCTCGCACCTGCAGACGATCGTACGTAATTTGCACGGGATTAACTGTCCGGAGTGGATTTCGATCGGTTACGGATCCAACTCGTTCGATCCGGATGGTGCACCGTTAGACGAGGGGATGAGAACCAGGGTTCGGGATACGCTCAACAGTTTCTTGGAACTTACCCGGAAGCTTACTGCAACGGCTGCGGCGGCAAACTAAAACAACCCCTACAAAAGGAGATGCGTTCTGTATGAAAACCATGGAACAACAGCATGTAGAAACGGTGACCGCATTTATCGAGGACACTGCAAATCAGAGCATTTTGGAAAAAACCGATCAATTCTTTGCCCCGCAAATCGTGGAGGCATTTACAAATCGTCGTTATACCGTGGATGAAATCCTGGTTCAAGGAGAGAAAGTCATCGCAAGAATATTCATGACAGCTGTGTTCTCAGGCCATTTTGCAGGAAATGCACCTACGGGTAATACCGTGAAGGCAACTCAATTTCGCGAATTCCACGTAATCGAAGGAAAAATCGCCGAACACCGCGGCTGGTTCGATACGGCCACCCTTTTACCTCAAATCCAAGCTCAATAACTTAAATGACTAACTCATAAGGAGTTGTTCGAGATGAAAACGATGGAACAATGCAACGTTGAAACGGTAAATGAATTTATCGAAGCCTTTTGGAATCAAAGCGAATTGGATTGCGTTGATCGATTTTTATCAGCCGATTATCAAGAGCTCTCTTACCAATCCAAGGACGGCTTGAAACAATTCGCCGCGAAGATTTTGGAGGCATTTCCCGATAAACGCTACACCGTTGAAGAGATCATCGGTCAAGAGGATAAGGTTCTCGCGAGAATGACTGTAAAAGGCACGCATCTAGGCATGTTCTTTGGAACGGCGCCTACGGGAAATACGATCGATGTCACGCTGTATCGTCAATATCGAGTAACGGACGGCAAGATTTCCGAACATCGAGGCTGGATCGATATGGTAACCATGTGGCATCAAATACGGGGCAACTGAGCTCGGCCTGAGCCCTTCCGTCCGTGCGGACGATAAAAAGCAAACAACCGACCTATTGTAGGAGCGGTTGTTTGCTTTAAATGGTAAGTAGATGCTTTGTGCTCACTCACCGCTTGGTAGCCGCAGCGCTGTCGCAGTATCGACCGGGGCACCGAAATGCGGCGTCCCGTCTTCGTTCCATGAGAACGGCTGCATGCGTACATTCCGATTCCATCCGGCACCTTTCGAAACCGCTGCGTGATAGACGATCCAATCCTCGCTGCCGTCCGGCGACTTGGCGAATGAGTTGTGTCCAGGTCCGAAGACGGTGTCCGTCCTTGCGAATACGGGCCGGTCATGCTTCTTCCACGATTCCGGTCGGAGCGGGTCGTCGTCCAATTTGGCGCTCAGCATGCCAAGACAGTAATCGTCGGTCCAACTGCCGCTCGCTGAATAGATCAGGAAAATCCGATTATTGCGAATAAGCGTCACCGGGCCTTCATTCACATTCGGCTCTCCGATTCGCTCCCACGCCCGATCCGGTCTGGATATCTCGATCCGCTTGCCGCTTATCGTCCATGGATTGCTCATTGGCGCAATATAAAGATTCTGCCGAATATTCTCATCGTCTTCCCATCCGGACCAAATGAAATACAACGCCCTCCCGATCTGCAGAACGGTGCCGTCAATCGCCCATTTGTTCGTGGAATCGGTGATTTGCCCTCGATTCACATACGGTCCGAACGCGTCATCGCCGACCGATTCCAGAACATACATGCGATGATTTTCATTTTTGCCGTCATCCGCCGCGAAGTAAATATAGTATCTTCCATCGATAAAATGAATTTCCGGCGCCCATATACTGCGGCTTTGAGGGCCCGATCCGGGAGGCGTCCATACGACCTTCCCCTCGCCGGATCCAATGCCGGAGAGCGTATCCGATTTCCACAACTTAATATGATCCCCGGTCGTATGGGTGTAAATATACGTACCTTCCTTGCGAATGACCCAAGGATCCGCTCCCGATCCCAGGATCGGGTTGCGAAGCTTCAAATTTGTATCCATCGTACCCCTCCGATTCGTGCTTCTTATGATTTACTTTACGGCACCAGCGAGAATAAGTTGTACCTGTACTCGTTCCATCCCGAAGAATTTCCCGTATATACCACTCTGATACGGATGCTTGTCTTTCCTTCCGTATAAACAGCAGGGATGAAGAAATCCTCGTCCCTCCAACTGTGCGAACCGTTGCTTCCCGCTTTGTGCCATGTCCAGACAAGCATTTCGTCCACATAGATATCAGCTGCCTGATTTTCCACCGATTGATCGAATTTTCTCCGCAGCAGAGCTCCTTCATTGTCCGATTCCAGCGCCATCGTAAATTCGCTCGAGCCGGTATGCGCCCGTCCGTCGTCTTGGATGAACTCGCCCAAGAGCTTACCCTCGTATTGGTAGTTGCTCGAATCGTTCCACGTCTGATTCCGAATCGCATAATCATGCTCGCTCTCGCTCTTCGCGTTGCCCACATCCAGCGTATCCGACAAGACCGCCCGCTCCCGCGGATGATGATAATAATAAGCAAGCAACCACACTTGTTCGGTCACGTCATTTAATGCGCCGTGCTCGATCGAGAAGCGAATATGATTGCGGAACGGTATCGCGTCATGGGTGAAGAAACGATACATCGAAGTGGAGTCGCATTCATTCTCGATATGGAAAGCCGTGTATCCGGCAAGCGGCTGGGTGAACAAGCCCTGGTTGAAATACCAGCCCCCGTTGTAAAAGTCTTCCGTCCCCGTGCCGTGTATGACCGGGCTTTGGCTTCCGTCGACGAACACCTTCTCGTCGCCTTCCAGATGCCAACGGTCTACTTGCCCCTGATTTAGCTTGGCGTGCAGCGACTGCACGACGCCAACGAATTTGCCCGAACCCGATTCGTCCAGGACGAGTAAATCGTTACCGTCGAGGGCGTCCGCTTGCAGCTCGGAGAATCGGGTTTTGAAATACCCGACGTTACGGAACGAGCCGCGGAACTTCTCGTGTCGGATTTCATAAGCGATATCGTCTATCGTCTCCTCGCCATCGTTCACCAGTTCGACCCGCGCCTCGCGCTCGAATGGCATCGGGAAGTAGGCGTACATGGTATTATCGGGTTCCATCCCGACTGGAAGAGACTGCGTTGCATAAGCGCCAAACTGTCCCATCGCGAAGAAGGAACCAACCGGCGCATCGACCGCAGGCTTCGAATCGCCATCCCAATAGATGCGCAGCCTTGTCTTGTTCAGTATTTGTCCGGCATCCGCGCCAGGCTCGACACCCGGGATTTTCAGCTTGATCGAGAAGATTGAACGCGGCCCGTCGACTTGAAGCAAGGTTTGCGAAGCTCCCGCTTCCAGCCGGATCGAATCCGCCGTCGCTAAGGTATCTTCACCAACGACGGGCGTTCTTCCCGGATTGCTCCACAGCTTGATTGCCTCGGCGGCGTCCTCTGCGCCCTGCCAAGACGATACGCGAGTGTCCGAACTGTACGTATGGTAGCCGAGGTTATAGAAGAAACTCGCTCCTCTGCCATTTGTCGTAATCTTCACGGATTTAGCGAACGGAAGAGGCAAGTAACTGACGAAGCCTCCGCTTGATTTCGTATCGTCGACGACAAACGGCTCAGCGAACGGCTGCTTCGAACCGCCGAATAATTCACTGAGGAGCATATGAACGCGAGGCGTCTCTTCCCCGTCGAAGTATACTTTGACATTAGCTTCGATCGGATCATAGCCCGTGAACCACATTCGGTAAATCGTCCCTGGGCCTTCTAGATCCAGCATCACTTTATCGCCGTGCTCATCCTCATATAGAAAGTTGCTGTAGCCGAAGCCGTCCGAGTTGCCCTCGCTGCGATCATAGCTTGAAGCCATTCCTGCGAAGGTCGAGGTATTCAAGTAAGGCAAGCGCTCAAGCGAAGTCATCGCCTCGAGACCGTATGCTTCCGGTGCTGCCTGATCTTCATCCAGTCCGAGGAGACGCATGCCGAGCGCCGCCGCTGCCGCTAGAAGAAAAGCAGCGATAAGGATTGCCGGGATGTACTTTCGCGAATTATTCACAGATGTCATGCGTCACTCCTTGCCGGTCTGAAAGACAGGTCCGGCCTTCGTCTCTATGCTCGGTAACGCCCCGTCCGCTTCCGGCCATCCGTCCTTCCAAACAAGCTCGTCGATCATAAGCGGCCGACGAGACGCTCCGTGACCGAACTTCGGATAATTGACGTCGATGGCATGATAGACGATCCAGTCCGTGCCGTTATCGTCCGTTATGATCGAATTATGCCCCGGCCCGACGAATTTCTCGGCCTCGGTCCCGGGAAAGTAACCCGATAGAATCGTATCGCCCTCGTGATACATAATGTCGGCTCCGGCCTTGTTCAAATAAGGGCCCCTAAGCGATTCCGCCCGAGCGACCCCAACCCGGTAAGTGCTGTCCGCGCCTTCGCAGCATGTACCCGCGGATCCGAAGAAATAATAGTACTGTCCGCGCTTGACGATATACGGCGCTTCATAGCCTGTTCCCGATATTTGGAACATCTCTCCGGCAAGGCTTTGCCCATCCTTCGACAGCTGGATGCCGAATATGCCCGAGGTAATGCCGCCGAAGAACAGATAAGGCTTGCCGTCATCCACAATAAACATGGGATCGATGGCATACACGCCCATCTGTTCGCTGGTCAGCAGCATGCCCCGATCCTCGAACGGCCCTTCGGGCGAGTCCGCGATCGCCAGCCCGATACCGGGATTTTGGTCACCCCATAGCGACATCGTGTAATACATATAGTACTTGCCCTCATGCTTCACGACATCCGGCGCCCAGATGCCGCCTTCCTTCCACGCCGGCTTCTCCGCGAACGCTTCGCCGACGTATTCCCACCGCGTCATGTCTTTCGATCGGACGACTGGCACAACACGGGAGCCTTCTCCGTCCCCCCAATCATCCTCCGTACCGTAAGCGTAAATATATCCGTCATCTCCGCGCAGCACGACAGGATCGGCCAGCACCGGCTCAAAAACCGGGTTTTGGTAAGTAACGGGTTCGATCGGTTTCTCATTCCTATTGAATATAACGAACAGAGCAACAGCCGCGAGCGCAATTGCGCCGACGACCGAGCCCAACAGCCGCTTGCGCGATGCCAAAGGTCATCCCTCCCTTTCGTTATCAGCCTTTCATTCCGGTCAACGTTATGCCTTCAATAAAGTACCGCTGGGCAAAAAAGAATAAGATAACCGTCGGGATGAGCGCCAGAACGGAGCCTGCCATAATTAGCGTCCACTCCGCGTTGTATGCATCCTGGAAGGTAGCCAGCACCAGCTGAAGCGTATACTTCTCCGGCGAGTTCAAATAGATGAGCGGCCCCATATAATCGTTGTAACCGCCGAGAAATCCGAAGATGGCTTGAGTGGCCAGCGCCGGCTTGGATAACGGAACGACAATGCGCATGAAGATACCGAAAGGAGACAATCCGTCCATCTTCGCCGCATCCTCCAGCTCGCTCGGAATCGTCTTGAAAAATTGGCGGAGAAAAAATACCGTCCCCGCTGCCCCGAACATCCCCGGGATCATGAGCGGCTTCCAGCTGTCGATCCAGCCCAGATACTTATACAGGATGAAAGAAGGTACCATTAAGACGACGCCCGGAATCATCATGGTCGCGAGCAGCGCCATAAAAAATATATTTTTCCCTGGGAAATCCATCCTTCCGAACGCATACGCGGCTATTGCGCTTGCGAATAATCCGACGATTGTCGGAGGCAGCGTGACCGCCATCGTATTCATGAAACCTCCAAGCAAATCCGATTCGGTCAGAACGACTTTGTAATTGTCCCAGATGATGTTCTCCGGTATCCATCTCGGCGGCATTTCAAACACGAGCCCTGGCTCTTTCAATGATGTGGACAGCATCCACAGGAAAGGGACCGTCATGATGAGCGCACCGATGATCAGGAACACATATGCGACGGCTCTATTCATGATCTCGCTTTTATTTCGTTTACGGTTCATTGAGCTATTCGTAACGACCGCCATGCTGTCCCTCCTCATTCGTAATGCACCCAACGTTTCGACATTAAGAAATTAATCAGCGTGATAATCATAATCACGATACCCAGCACCCAAGCCATCGCCGAGGCGAAGCCCATGTTCATATAACGGAAAGCGTTTTCAAACAAATAATAGACACTTGTCATCGTCGAGAAGTTCGGCCCGCCGCCCGTCATGATCCGGAACCTTACGAAATCCTGCAGCGCTCCGATAATCGCCGTCACTAGAATGAAGAATGTCGTCGGCGAGATACCCGCAACGGTAATATAACGGAATCTCTGCCATTTGCTCGCCCCGTCCATTTCGGCCGCTTCATACAAAGTCGCCGGCACGCCCTGCAAGGCGGCAAGATACAGTACCATATTAAAGCCAAGCCCGCCCCATACGCCCTGGATGATCATGGCCGGCATCGCCCAGTTTTCTTCATTCAGCCAAGCCGGACCCTGAATCCCGGCATATCCAAGCAGCTGATTCAATATCCCGAAATCGGAATTGAACACCCATTTCCATAGCAGGGTCAGCGCGACGACGGAGCTGATGGTCGGCAGAAAGAATGCGGTGCGAAAAAAATTGATTCCGGCAATTTTCTGATTTAAAGCGATAGCGATCCCTAATGAAATCACCATGCCTATCGGAATACCGAGCGCGGCGTAAAAGGTATTCACGGTTGTCTTCCAGATCAAAGGATCTTGAAACAACAGCCGGTAATTTTCCAATCCGTTCAGGTCCGGCGCATTGAATCCGTCGAACTTGGTGAAGCTGATGTACACCGAATAAGAGAGCGGTATGAAACCGAAGATCATAAAGCCGACGATCGGCGCAGAAATAAACAGGTACGCCCAGACATAATCTTTGTTGAACCGTCGTTTGGCGCCGATCGGGTTATCTTGCTTCAGGCTGAGACTGCGCGTCATGTTCGATTCCCTCTTTCTCGGAAATAAGTAGGAGGAAGAGGACACGCTCTCCCTCCCTTACCATCCTTCACTTATTTAAATAGCTCCGGGTTCCCTTCTTTCAACGCTTTTTCCACTTCCGGTTTGATCTTGTCGAGCAATTCCTTGGCCGTCATTTTGCCTTCCCACATTTGTCCCAGGTTTTGATTGATGATATCCCACCATTTGTTATTCGCGACATACGTCCACGGTCCCGATTGCTCGGTCTCCACTGCTTTCAGGAACACTTCGGCATGCTCCGGTTTTTGACCCGGCTGGAGGAAGATGTCCGAGTTCGCCATGGTCTTGTATACAGGCATGGTCAATCCTTGCTCGCCGCGTATTTGGTTCGCTTCCGGTCCTGCCAGAAAAGCAGCGAATCTGAAGGCTTGCTCCGGATATTTCGTCTTGCTCCAGACCGAATATCCCGTCGAGGCGCTCCAGCCGCTCCATACGCCGTTAGCCGGAATAGGCGCCACGTCCCAATCAAACTTCAAATTGCGGTATACCGGAGTGGCCCATCTGCCTGCTGTGATCATGGCCAGCTTGCCGGTTTCGAACATTTGTCCGTCATTCATCGACTGAAGCGCGCGCGAATCCGGAACAACCTTATGGACATTGCTAAGGTCTGCCGCATATTGAAGCGCTTCCGCCGCTTTCTCTTCATTCAGCACGAACGCCGTGCGTTCATCGTTTAAGATTTTACCGCCGTTCCCCCAAACGAAGCCTTCCCACCAGATCGGCCCCATGCCGTATTGATCCGGTTTGCCGTCACCGTTCGTGTCTTTCGTCAGCTTCTTTGCGGTGTCGAGCAGCTGATCGAAGGTCATTGGCGTTTCGGAACTTGGGTAAGGCACATCCGCTTCGTCGAACAGCTGTTTATTGTAGTAAAGCACGGTACCCGCCACGTCCATAGGGAGCGCATACAGATCGCCTTTGCCCATGATCATGCCGTCATATCTATACCGGTCGACAGCGGATTGGAACATGTCGCTGAGGTCAAAACCGGAAGCGTCGACCTGCTCTTGAATATTCATGATAGCACCGAGCTTGATCCAGCGGGCGATATCGCCATCGCCTGCATAGAACACGTCCGGGGCGCTTCCGCCAGCCAGGACGGTGTTCATTTTGCCAGCATAGTCGGCGGGAATGTGAATGTATTGCACCTTAATATCAGGGTTTTGGCTTTCGAACGTTTTGATCAACTCTTCGTAAAGCTTCTTCTCGTTAGGCTCGCCCCAGCCGGAGAATTTGATGGTGACTTGTTCGCCGGAGCCCGTATTATTCGAAGGGGTGTTGCTTTCGCTTGCAGCATTGTTCGTTTCGTTCGGGTTGCTGTTACCGGAGTTGCTCGAACATGCGGCAATCAAACTCATTGCAATTACGAGACAAAGGATGACGCTCATCATTCTTTTGATTGAACTTAACATTTCGTTGCCCTCCCTGATATCGTTCCATATTCAAAAACGCAAACGTGCTAAATCACTTCCAGCTCGTCTTTCCCCGGCAGCTTCGGATAGGCCGCATGCGGCTCCGATTGGTACCAGAAGGCGACGGATGCGATATCGTCCTGCAGCGGAAGATATCTGCCTCCCGAACGCCATCCGAGCGCCTGAACCGTTACGCGCAAATCTTCTTCGAAGCGAATCGGGTCCATGACATGCCATCTGTACATGCCGAATCTTTGTTGACTGCGATATAAACCATCCGGCTTAAGCACTTGATGAAGTCCGAGATACGCGGTGGAAAATTCGCAATACTCCCCTTTCGGCTGCTCGAAATTCCATGCGCCGCCGAAGTAATCCTCGGTTCCCGTCCCGCAGATCGTCGGAAAATCCCGATCCCCATCCATGTAAAATTTAACTTCCCCTTCGCCCCACCAGCCTGAATTATTGACCTGCCAGGCCAAGTAAGTTCCGACGTAATGGCCTTTGCCCTTGACCCCGTCCAGAATCGTATGAACATCCTTGTATCGCACGGGATTGCTCCTGTTCCATTGGGCGTGGAAGTATGCCGCATCATCCGGCACATCCGTCAACGCGTAATCCGCCTGGTAGTACAGGACAACCTCTTCATTCGCGCGGTTTTCTACCGTAATTCTGGCGCTCTTGCGGAAAGGCATCACCCAGTAGCTGTTCATGCCCCCTGCAGGGTTAACGGCGACCGGATGCGAAATAACGTTGCTGCGTTCGCACCAGCCATTGCAGAAGAAGTCGCCGAACGGGACTTCAACCGAAGGAGCCTCCTCATCGTCCCAATAGAAACGAAGGATTAAATTCCGCCAATGACCGGGAAAGGTCGTCATCCAAATATGCTGGATTGCGCCAGGTCCAGCGATTTCAGCCAATATGAACGTGCTTTCCGCTGGAATAACGACCGACGGGGATATTTTCCATCCCAATCCTAAATCGCGGCCGGGCTGCGCTCCCGTTCCTTCCGTCGCCATTGCCGCCTTTCCCTTTTCACCCGTAATGTTTTCCGCGCTGATCGACCTCGTCTTCGCGTCCGAAAGACGAGGCAGGCTGCCAAGCCCCATGTCCAAACCGTTAAATGTTTTCAAAGCAATCCCCTTTCAATGTAAGCGTTGTCTTGCTTCTTCGCGGCTTCTCATGAGAAACAAAATGTCTTGCTAGTTGTTGATTTTATAGGAGAAACGGCCGGATAGAAATATCATATCTGACCGACTTTTTAACCAAAATTGCTCTTATTTTTGTTTCCGTTTTGCAGCTTGTGTACTATAATGACGGAAGGAGGGATCATATGGATTTGAACGCTTTATCGCCTTATGTGCGCGTTGCCTGGGACAGCATGATCGATCCGCCTTTCGAAATTTCCGAACGAGTGATCTACGATTACGAGCTGCTGTACGTCAAAGACGGGGATATTCGAGTCACGATCGAGAATCAGGTTTATCACGGCGTTCCAGGCGATCTTTTCCTGTTCAAGCCGATGCAGCCGCATTCCATCCTGCTGTTGAACAACAAGAAGCTCCATCAGCCGCATATCCATTTCGACCTGTTCTACCAGCCGGACAGCCCGCAAGTGAAAGTTTCCTACAAGCCGCTTAAGTCGATGACGGAGCAGGAGAAAGCGTTTTTTCGCGAGGATATTACTCCTTACTTGGACTACCCGCTGCCTAATCATATTCGCCTAAATCAACCTGTCGTCATCGAGCAATTCATATTCGACATTATTCATGAGCTGGAACGGAAGCTTCCCTACCACGAGATCGCTGTAAAAGGACTGTTCATCCAACTGTGGATTCAACTTCTCAGGGAAATTCACTGGCATAATAACATGCACCTCATGTCCAAATGGGAGCAGCTCGACCGCGTCAAGAACTATATCGGTCATCGCACGGATCAGGAAATTACGTTAGACGAGTTAACGGATATCGCGAATTTAAGCAAATATTACTTGTGCAGGCTGTTTAAGAAAGCATACGGGACGACCCCGATCCAGTACCATACCGCCATCCGTCTGGAGAAAGCCAAGCAGCTCATCCAATTGACGAACCTCCCTTTAACCGAAATTGCGGACAAGCTAGGTTTTCAGAGCATCTATGCCTTCAGCCGAGCGTTCCGCAAGCTGGAAAACGTATCCCCTTCATTCTATAGAAAAAAAGGATGACCTTCAGCGCTCGTGCGCTGCGAAGTCATCCTCTTTGTTTTGGCTGCCTGAAGGTCTCTGTCCTACCGGTTTTGCAAATTCGAACCGCAGCGCTCGCAATGGCCTCTTCTGCGATAATAGTAGAAGATCGCGGCGATCCCCAGCGAAATCCCCCAGACCGGAAAAAGCAGCAGCGGGGTCGTGGCTCCCCAATCCCGGAGATCTCCAATGGACTAGATATCGAAGACCACCTGCATGCCGGTAACGGTGATCAGGATGGAGACGATCCCGGCAGGAACGAGGGCCAGAGCGGGAGGGACGCGTTTACCGGCAAGCATCGGAAACCAGCGAGGAAACGTCTCGCCCCAAGGTTTGATCAGACCGTGCGTGAGAACGGTGCCGCCGATCGATACGAGCGCGAGCCCCGCTCCTGCGACTGCCGCCCCCGATTCCTGAAGGTCTCTAAGCATTTCGTTCGATATCCCGAGAGGAATTCCAAATAGCCAGGCGATGCGGGTAATCTCATAGTACGCAGGGGCGATGATCGCGACATGGGCAGCCCGCCTGCCCCAGCGTGACGCGGAAGTCGATGATGCCGGCCCATGTGCCGTGCCGCGAACGCGTCCGCAATGTTCGCAAGCCTCTCTCGAACGCCGACCGAAGGTTAAAGCCGCCGTTGCCCAGAGCATTCCGCCCGCAAGGCATACAAACTGGTTCGCAACGGGCAAAGTAATGGATTCGAAGAAGGGGAACGACCCTCCTAATAGAGAACCGATCAAGGCCACCGGAGCGTATGCCACGACAATCAGCGCACGGGCATCCATGACGAAGAAGCATAAAACGAACGAGATACTCCAGGCAAACGAGAGCAAGATCGTTCGGACCGCGCCGCTTGCTTTGAACTTGAACCAATAGAGCACGATTACGCCGAGAACGCATAGCGCAACGATGACAGGACCCGCGGTTTCGGCGGCCGCATGCCTGAAGGCGGAAGCTGCCGCACCCGGGTCGTTCGACAAGCCTAATGGAAAACCCGGACCTCCAAGTGACCAATATACGCCCAAAGCGCCGTACGTCGCCGTCCAAGCGATCGCGGCGATGCGGGTCCATTCCGGCCATCGCCTCCACCAGCGCGTCGAATGAGGAAGCGCCGGCCCCCTCGTTCTAATGCCGAAGGACCGTGCGGCCATGCTGACCGTGACTCCCCAAACGAAGAAGCCCCCGTAGACGATTGTCGGTACCCAAGGGTCGAAATGCGGGTTGTCGGCCATGTTTATGTTACCCGTCATTAGCTTGCAGAAGGTTACGAGGCTTATGGAAACGAAAAACAAACCGCCCAAGGATGCAGGAGCAAGGAGGATCCGGCGCGGAAGCTTGTTTCCCCATTGCTGTACCAAAGCAAGCGCTAGAAGGGATGCTATGAGCGCCAATAGGGCGGTCGCGTCGATTCCGTTCATATACAGCCATTTGCTGATGGGGTCGGCGTTCGCCTGCATGGAAGCATGCATTTCCTCGATACCTTGCCGGGTGGCAAGCACAGCGAACCCGTTCGCCCACAGTAACTTAAGGATCGCATAGGGAACGAGCGCCACCGACGCTGCATACCCCCATTTTTTCGATGATAACGAAGCTCTTTGTTTTATCATGTAACTTCACCTTCCTGTTACGGCGTTACTCGATATTATAGAGAACGCCGGTAAACAGGAGGTAAACGGAACACAAACGTTATCCTAAATATGCTCAGCCTGCAGCCGAATCGACAGCGAAGTGCCTTCGTTCGGTTTGCTGTGCACGTTCATTTTGCCTCCATGGGCTTCAACGAGCTGCTTGGCAATGGACAGGCCAAGACCCGGTCGATCGACAGAATCATTGAATCCGATTCCGTTATCCTCGATCCGGATTTCCGCCGTCCGATCCGGACGTTGCATGATTCGAACCGTAATCATCGTGCCTTCCGGATTATGTACAACGGCATTGACGAGCAAATTGCGAATCGCTCGCATGATCAGCCTTGGATCGCAGTCCGCCATGATCAGATCGGACTCCGAATCCAATCTGAGGAGATAACCGCTCGCCCACGGCGCGCTGCCTACGTCTGCCGCCGTCCTGCGCACGATCTCGACGAGATCGACTCTCTCGGTTCGCAGAGGGATTTGACCATGAACCGTTTCATTCAGATCCTGAACCAACTCTTGCAAATGGTCCGCTTTCTGCTGGATAATGGTCAGGAATTCCAGACGCTCCGCTTCGCTCCACCCATATTCCTTGTTGATTAGCATATTGGAATAACCGGAAATGTAGGTTAACGGCGTTTTCAAATCGTGGGAAATGCCGCGTATCCATTCCCGCTTCGTCTGTTCCGACTGCCGCAACGCCTCCTCGTTCGCTTTCAGCGTGCTCGCAAGCTTCCGCAAATGCTCGAACAATTCCTTGTAGACGGCATACGGAAATTTCAACGAATGATTCCTCCGGGTGTGGATTTCGTCCCATCTAGCGGGATCATTGTATTGGCCGTTCGCCAGGCGTCTGATCCAAATCATCATATAATAGATCGGCTTGCCCAAATACCAGCCGATCAGAAGCAAAGTCAGAAGAAAAAGCACGGCGCACAGGACCATAAAGAAAAGCTCTTGGCTGCTCGCGGCCGTTCCGGAGCGCAGCAATTCCGGCCAGAACAACCAAGCCGCAGCGATCACGATTACTTGGATGCAAAGAAGGAAGAGGAAGAAAGCCGCCAACAGCTGCACCGCTATTCGAAGGATCAAATTCATCTCATCGGCCTCCGGATGGGGGAACGAACTTATATCCGATTCCCCTTAACGTCACGATCAGCTTAGGGTCGGATGGATCCGCCTCCAGCTTCTTTCTCAGTCTCGAGACGTGGATTACAACCGTTTTCTCATCCCCCTGCAGCATGTCTCCCCACAACTGCTCATACAATTGCCGTACGGTGAACACCCGGTTCGGATGTTTGCACAGATAGAAAAGCAGCTCCAGCTCCTTCGCCGGACATGGCGTAACCTCGTCGCCCACGATCAACTCTCCTGTTGTCCGGTTCACGGTAAAGGCCGAATACCGATAGATCTCCTCTGCGGTTGATGCCTCGGAAGCATAAAACGCGCTCCGTCTCAACTGGGCTTGGATCCTCGCAACGACTTCCATCGGGTTGAATGGCTTCGTTACGTAATCGTCGCCTCCCAAAATAAGACCCTGCTGCTTATCCATATCGCCGGAACGGGCGGAAAGGAACAGGATCGGAGTCGTAATCGTCTTGCGCAGCTCCGTGCACAAAGAAAATCCGTCCAGATCCGGAAGCATTACATCTAACACGATCATATCGAAGCGAGCGGTTCGAACGGCCATCAGCGCTTCGGCAGCCGAATAAGCTTTCGTTATATGCGTGTATCCGTTTTTTCGCAGCAGGTTTTCCAGCATAATCAGGATGCCTTCCTCGTCATCCACTAACAATATCGCTTCATTCCGCATAATACCGACCTCCATTTAACTACTGTTAGTTTGTCTCGTATCCGTATTGCACAATGCGGCCGCGGATTTCCGTTTGGATTTTTTGGTATGAACCGGTTCATCGCGCACCACGCGATATTCAACGATATTCCCATATGGATCCGATACAATCTCGCAACAGCTGGTCATCATCTCCCTGATCAACTCCCGTCCTCGCTGTACCCTTGACTTCACACCTGAATAAGAAATCCCTAGAAGCTCGCTTAGCTGCTTCTGCGACATGCCTTTCAGATCGGTCAGCTCAATCGCTTCCCTGTACTTCTCCGGCAAAAAAGGCAGGATTGTCACCAAATCTGCAGCTGCTTCGGTAGAATAATCGGAATTGGACTCTTCCTCCGCCTCTTGTTGCTCCGGCAGCTCCTCCGTCTTCTTCATTTTGCGATAGTAATCCACGATGCAGTTGCGTGCTATTTGAAATAGCCAAGCCCGAGCTTTATCATCGTCCTTTAGGTAAACCAATCCTTCATGGGCCTTTATAAAAATATTTTGCACGATATCTTCTGTATCGGCGCGGTTACTGATTTTTTGCCGGACATAGTTCCGGACATGAGCGTAATATCCTTCCCAAAGCGTCTCCAGCTTCATTGATCGTTTCCCACCTGACTATTTTTTTGTTTTTTTGCGTCCGTTTGATTTTTCTTCCGTCACTAAAATTGTAATCCATATTCAGGAAGGGGAAAAGCAATGAAATACAATTTATTGGGCAAAACGGGAGTGCTTGTTTCGGAGATCGGACTCGGTACGATGACATTTGGGGGCGGCGCCAAGTGGGGCATCTTCGGCGGTCTTGGCGAGAAAGATGCTGGATTGCTTGTCGATCGGGCGATGGAAGCGGGAGTGAATTTCTTCGATACCGCCAATGTCTACGCCGATGGGCAGTCTGAAGCCATACTCGGAAAAACGTTAAAAGGCAAAAGACACCAGGCCATTATCGCGACGAAGGTAAGAGGACGCATGGGGCCCGGTCCAAATGAGCTCGGCTTATCGCGCCTGCATATCATCCGGCAGGTCGAAGAAAGTCTCAAACGTCTAGGAACGGATTATATTGATCTGTATCAGGTTCATAACCCGGATCAGCTGACGGACTGGGAAGAAACGCTGCGCGCCCTCGACGACCTGGTAAGCAGCGGCAAAGTCCGCTACATCGGTTCTTCCAATATGAACGGTTGGAGCATTATGAAAACGAGGGGAATCTCGCAGTTCCATGGGCTGCATGCATTCAAAAGCAGCCAATCCTATTACTCTCTGGCCGCCCGCGAAATCGAACGGGAAATTATCCCCGTCCTCCAGGATCAAAACATGGGTCTTGTCGTTTGGAGTCCTCTGTCCGGCGGATTCCTGTCGGGTAAGTACACGCGAGACAAACAAGGCCTGCAAGAAGACTGTCATGCTAAGCTTTCGTTTCCTCCAGTCGATCAAGATAAGGCGTTCGCGATTATCGATGTGCTGCGCGAAATTGCGGAAGCGCGCGATTCTACGGTGGCTCGGATTGCTTTGGCTTGGGTGCTAAACCAGAAAGCGGTCACCAGCGTGATTGTGGGAGCGAAGCGCCTGGATCAACTGGAAGACAATCTTGCGGCGAGCGGCATTATTTTGACTCCCGAACAATTATCGAGGTTGGATCAGGTCAGCAGCTTGCCCATCGAGTACCCGGCATGGCCATTCCTGGAAGGCGATGATTCCATCGTCAGAAAACATCCGATCATGTGACCGAAACCGTCATGGGATGTCCGATTCCTATTACATTTATGGTATAATCGTAAACAAACTAAACGGTATGAAGCACATGCCGCTTTGATACGCCGCTTTCGAGCATTGGCGTATCAAAGCGGCTTTTTTGCGATTAAAATAATAAGGTTGGGGGGCAGATGCGCGTGTTTAAAGATGCCTATGAGGAATGGATGGCAAGACAGATCGCGGAAGAGAAAAGCCATCGGAGAAAGGAATTTCTTCGGAAAGGACTTGGACACGGGACTATGGAGTATCTACGCTTGATTTGGAATCCTGCTATCGGCAATTTTGACCATTTATATGCTGAATATGAAGTGAGAGATTTCAATAACGGATATCGTTATTTGGATCCAGCCTATATGCCCGAGGACGTCATGCCAGAGATATAGGAGCAAGCCGTTTCAATGATCTATGCATGAAGCAAGCCTTGCTTGCCTTGGATGACTGGCTATTCCTTCCTATCGCTTATTTATCCATTAAAGAAGATCCCGGCGTTTGTAAACAATTGACACTTTCCTTTGTAGGGAAATTCCTGTCGACTGCGGTGCCATACAATCTAAGCTGGGCCGAAGCGGAAACCTTGCGATACGCCCGCAGATTAATGCGTTCTTTTGCCCCTCGGGAGCTTTCCTCGCATCTGCAGCTATCGGCTCGCTACACAAGAGCAGTACTTCAAAATCTTCTGGATAAAGAGCTGATGACTGTTGCTAGCAGAAACTTGAGATACCTCACTTATCGACTCCCTTGATCGAGGTTGCTGGGAGCATGCTTTTCTAACGGCTGCCACAGATGCTATTTGCATGCAATTGTGATTTTTTTAATTCTAACGGAACTGTGAGACCTTGTAGGTATGAAATGGGCTCATATCCCTACAAGAAGTGAAAGTAAGGTCTGTCACAGCCGTTAAATTGTAAAACATACCTTTTTACGCTAAATAAGGTCTGTGGCAGCCGTTAGAGCTGAGTTCTCTGTCTGCGGAGCAGCTGATGCAAACAGTGTGTAGAAGACGTGGTTTGTGTTGCATGCATGGTGGAGCTTACACTACGAAGCCTTTTCATTTCATTCCGTCCGCGCGGACGAACCCCTGACCTCATCGCTGCCATCGATGCACTCTACCGAGCGGTAAGTTTAACTAATCCGGACGGAATAGTCTCAGTACGACTTACGATCATTCAGCAGCACACGGTTAAACTTGCAGCAAATGAGCAGTACCGCAATGAAACGGGAGGAGCCTTGCAGCAAAAAGACGCACCACTTCTTGGATATCCAAAAGTAAACAGGCAAATCAACGCCGGTATAGGACGGGTGCCACCAAATCAGCTTATAAATCCCCAGTGCTAAAAAACCGTACTCTATGCCAACAAACATAGCGGAAATGAGTAATATCCAACCAAAGCGGAGTTGAAACGCAGCAATGAAAAAGGCTGCCGATGATACATAGTAGACCTGGGAAAGATATGCGCCTAACGACAAATCATGATAGGGGTTCTTCAATATACCGGGGTAGTATTCGTAGCTATGAAGAACGTGCAAAATCACATTTTCGAAATAAGGCGCTATTGCGCTCAGCCCCAAATACAAGGGCAATAACTTCAGGTTTTTTTTGTCTAAAGAAAGTATAGGCGATCAGAAACAGACTCAAAACAGCTAAAATCAAAAACCAGATTGCATTCTCCATTTGTATGGGTACTCTAAACTGAAGAGTCTGCGGTAACAGCATTATTCCTCCGTAGTGAAAAATGTTTATATTTATTAGGATTGTTTCTCCGTTTTGGTATACAAATACAACAAGGCTGCCTGTCTGACAGCCCATTCAAAGTTACTTATTTTTGTACGATATCGTAGTAAATCACAGCAAATTAACCGCCTTAGCCACTGGTGTTAATCCCCATCGGCTGGACCATGCGCCGCTGGACTATGATGCCATGAGCCACGGAAACGCCGCTAACCGCGGCCACTATCAAAGCGATATCTTGCAAAACCATATTCGTTACACCTCGCTATCGTATTTTCCGAATTTACTCTTCCTTAATATTGATTTTGCGTGCATGCGGGGTATTTGACTTCTCCTCCAAAGAGTCAATGCAGCTGTCGATGACCGCTCGAGACGCGAGCAACCATTCCTTGATCGCAGTTCGTGCATGCCCCTCAGCTTGATGCTGCTCCAGATACTTCAATATCCGTTCTATTCTAGGCAAAGCGTTTCTCATCGCTCATCATTCCTTTCCTGCCGTATTCCGTTCGCCGAAACGGATGATAAGCCGGTCCTCCGCAAACTTCGCGCCCGCAACTTGCCGGCCTATTAGCGGTCTTGGCAAAATAACTTTCCGTTTGTAGGCGCCTGTATCTACCGTCAGTTCGTCGCCAGTCTGTGTCAAATCCAAATCCGCCTTCTCCACAAAAGGGATCATAAGTTCCAGCAGCATTTCCCCATTCACCTCTCGGATCATTTCCGTTCTGCCCCGATAACATATCGCGGAAGGGTCCTGATCTTTAAAAACGATATCCGCCAATTCCTCGAGAATAGGTAATCCGATTACCTCTTTTTGCATCATAGGTGCTTTCAAAATCGGCAGCGGCTGGAAGTTCATGACGATCTCTTCTTCATATTTCTTTTGAAGATTCCGCCAATAGGCGAAATAGCCTTCCCCTGCCTCATCCGGCAGCACGCGATTCACGATGATCGCATCCGTATTGAACCCGAATAAATTCAGATAGGTGAATGAACGTTTTGCTTCGGCAAGCACCATCTTCTCGGGGTTTAGAACAATTCTCACCGATGTCATCTCCGGGTCTAGAACGATCCGTTGCATTTCCTCCAAATTACGCGCCAAACGTTCAATGCCGTCAAGCACATCGTCCGAAGGCAGCTCCATGTTATTTACGAATTTGGCGACCGGTCGGACGAGCTTAATCAGCTTGCGTTCGGTCGGGAAAATTTTTTCAAGCCACCAATTCAATACATTGGGATAGCTTAGAAGTCGCAGCGTCTCTCCGGTCGGGGCACAATCGACGACGACCGCATCGTAATGCCCGCTTTGAGCCTGTTCTTTGATTTGCAACAAACTGAACAGCTCTTCCATGCCGGGAAATACGATCATTTCTTCCGTCGTAATGTCGGTAAGCTTTGCTTTATCAAGCATTGCTGTTAGCCAATCTTGGACCATTCCCCAATTCTTTTCCGTTTCCCGTAGGCTGTTCACTTCCTGCCCCCATAGGTTTTCGCTGATCGGAACAGGTTCCGGCCCGATCCGCATGTCCAGTGAATCCCCCAAACTATGTGCTGCGTCGGTGCTGATAATGAGCGTTCGTTTCCCCTGCTTTGCCATTTTCACCGCTGTCGCCGCGGCCATACTCGTCTTGCCGACGCCGCCTTTACCCGTGTAAATGATGATTCTCATGTCCATCTCTCCTCTTTAGTACGAAATCGTAGTAATTAATCAAAATAGAAACCGGTTGGATCAGTCACTCCTCGATCTTGATCTTTACCGGATGATTCTTTGTCTCCTGCGGCTTATCGGGTTTTTCGTCTTGGAATACTTTGATTGCCTTGAATGAAAGCAACGTAAATTGCTCCATTTCTTCCGAAGTAAACGCCGACTCCAACTTGCTCAGCATCGCCAACATGATGCGCTCCCATTCTTTCGCGAGCTGAAGACCTTCCTGCGTTAGCATGACGATCTTAACCCGCTGGTCTTTTGCGGAAGTGGCCCGGGCGATATAACCTTTACGTTCAAGCCGCTTCGCGATGCTTGTCATGGAACTCAGCGGTGCCCCCATCTCGTCTGCCAGTTCGGTCATCGTCAGATCTCCCCGGATAAGCAAAATAAGCAGCGTTGACAGATCGGAACGGGTCACTTTCTGTTCAAGTTGCAGCATGTCAGTCGAAAAAGCAAAAGGGCGCAAACCGATCTTGAGGAAAAGATCATACAACTGATGCATATTACCGCGGCAGCTCCTTTTTATTACCAAATCGTAATCATGTACTAAACTCAATTTAATACGTTTTCGTAGCAATGTCAACTATTATATAAATGGGTCTCTCCAACATCAATAATGAAAGCAACCCGACTGCTTAACTGCAGCCGGGTTGCTTGCTTGACCGGAAATTGCTCTAAATAAAAACGACAGTAACATTTACATCTGCACTCAGCGTTAAGCGGATATGTTTGCCCATTTCATCAATCAGCACTTCTGATTCACCGCCATTAACAATAGCTTTCGTCCAAGGGATACCCGCACTTAATTTGATCGTATTCTCGTCAATGCTCGAGCTCAGCGTAACTTGTGCTATTCCGGATAATAGATCCCATGATAACTGTTTCACCTCTACTTGCGTTCTTGCCATAAGTCCATCAATGGATCCCGATTGCCAATCGGAGGGCACCGCAGGAAGAACTTCGATTTCACCGGTATTCGAGAATAGCAACGCTTCATTAATAGCACCAACGACGCCAAATGATGTATCTGTGCAGTAGCAATGGTTTCTTCTATTCGTATCATGGTCTGTCATTAACGAAGTATAATATCCGCCATCCGTCATCATAGGCAGCAGCGAAGAGATTACACCTTCACCTTCCTTGAGCCGCGCGCTGACCAGAGCCTTGTGCATCCAGCCATGCCCCGCTGTTGCATCCTTCGTGTTGTACTTGTCTCTGTTCTCAAGTGCGATCTTCGCTGCCGTAGCGAGCGCTTTATTGTTTTGGGTTTCATACGCAGGCCATGCTACGTATAAATGGCTCAAATGTCGGTGGTTATTATTTTCCGTATACTCATTCATCGCCCATTCGCGCAAAGCGCCATCCACATCATATTTATAATCGGGTAACAGCTCCAATAGAGCTTCCCATTTAACGATTGCGGCTTCATAACCCTCGCGCTTTACGGCTTTCTCCATCGATATAACCATTAATAGACCATCCCGCGCAGCCGAAATGTCCATAGTGGCATTAGCCGTAATCGTGCTGTTATAGCCAATAGGATTGTTCTCCGGCGAGTACGCAGGAATAATCATATACTTCTCGCCTGGATTTAACGATACCTTGCCGCTTTGATGACACGCATTGCCATTTGTGTCCGTGTAGTATTCCGGCGTGCATATTTGTTCCCAAAAATTAGCTTGCTTCGTCAGAAGCGGAAGCAGAATATCCTTCTCCAGATCCAGATATCCCTTCCTTAGGAGGTGCGAGAATTCCTCATCCGTTAGACCTCCATCATTCACGCTGAGAAGCGACTGCAGTTCATGGATTCTCATGGATTCAACAATCGGAATCTTTCTGTTGCCGTAGCACTGCCAGTATTCATAAATGGGAAGCAGACACCAGCTTGCTCCGGCATTCCAGTATTCAAACGGATAATCGTTGTCATATTCCACATGCATGCCGCGGTCGCCATCCGAGTTGACAGATACCTGAAGCGCATCATGCATCCCATATGCCATGCGGGCATTATATTCAAAGTCTGGCGAATTCCTTAGGAAAAATGCGATATACCCGAGCTGTGCCTGCGTCATATGCCCCGTATTCATGGCCGCAACCTGCAAATTCACATTTGCGTCAAGGGTATAAATTCCGCGCCAGCCCGGATTCCATTCGCCGGTCCACATGCCGTACAAGCGAGGCGCGCTTGATCCGCTGCAGCATATCATCGCATATCGGCCCTGGTTGTAGACCTGCTCCACAAAGGCATGGTTGATTTTCGATACCGTTGCTTGTTGGGCGTGAATCAGAGCTAGATTATCCGCGTTCTTATCTGCGTCTTCGCCAGCTAGCGAGAAACGGACGGCGTTAAATTCAGCAGCATGCTGCTCGGCATGGGGTGCAAGTGCGGCGTAATAATCAAAACGACCGTCCGGATCTTTATACTTCTGCGCGACAGCGTTCGTATGCTGGAATAACTGCTCTACGAGAGAGTAATGTGCCATACCGGCAAAATCTTCGATCCTGCCCATTTCATTGGTTCGATTGGATTGCGTAATGAGGTAAACGGCATCGGCATCTATAATTTGAATCGCTGGATTCGGATCGCTGCCAACGTTCATCGTTTCATTCGTATCATCTAGCTGCACTCTTTTCTTGGTACCGTTTACGACGAGCACTTGCGTTAGACCCGCATAACCTCCATTACTGAGCTCGCTGCCCTCGTAAGACGGGTAATGCACAATCTGTGCAATGTATTCCGCCTGCGGATCTACCAGCTTCTTGTATTGAAGAGCTGTTACCTCGGAAGTACCGTTTCGGGCACGGCTCATATTCGAAATATCATCGATCGAGATGGTCATATTCAATTTGGAACCGGCAGCGGATTGTTCAAGCTTCGTAATGGAAACATTGTCTGCTCTGGAAGTGAACGAGGTCCGGATCCAACGACCGTATTCATCGGCGTAGCGTACGCCGGTCTCGGCCGTTTCATAATTCGTCCATCGCTCATACCCGGATACGCTTCCCCTGTTCGACATGTTCAATCGGAGTTGATGCCCGGGATGATAGCTGTAGTAGAAAGTTCTGATTCGGGTTGAACCGTTCTCGTCCTTAATTTTCCATTGGTCATTTTGGTTAAAAACGTTCCATCTCGCATCTTCAAGCTGCTCCGTTAATTCACCTGGAATAAATCTTGGTTCTCTGGACGGATAGTTGAACCACATATGCTGAAAGATAAAGCTGTCCGAATATGGCGAGCCAGACGTAATATAACCATTCTCGCCGTTGCCGCTAACCATGCCGTCCCGCCAAGCGTATCCTGGGTTGGACGCCGGCACTTCCGTATAGGTATAAACGTAATTTCCTTTTTCAAACATGCGCCCAGCTGTAGTTGCCATAACCATCATTCCCCCGCTTCCCAATACTCTTTGCTTTTCGCTATAATTATATCGATACAAGCATGTAGACGTTATCGGTAGAGACGACCAAAGACACCCTCGAGGTGTCGCATTTTGGCAGAGGAGAACAATGAAATGAACCTGCCCCCTATTAACATCGGCAATATAGATATTAAGCTCTCGTTTGGCGGCTTTGTCCTGAATGTCTTGTATGTGAAGTTCGGATATTTTCATACCTCGATGCGTGAACACAGCCACAGCTACGGCAGCTATGAGCTGCATTACATCCCTAGCGGTCAAGGCATTCTGGTGGCGGAGGGAAAGCGTTATCCCCTCACGCCTGGAACGTTGTTTATGACCGGACCGAATGTCGCACATGAGCAGATTCCGGATCACAGCGATCCTATGGCTGAATACTGCGTCTTCTTAGAGGTACTCCCTGGGGATTCCCAGCCTGCCGCAAGCAAATACAGCACCAATAAGGAGAACCTTCTGTCGGAATTGCTGGTGAACACTCCGTTCTGGATCGGGCTGGACAACGAAAATATGATGGCCTTGTTCGAAATGCTTGCAGACGAGCTGTCAGCGAAACGCATCGGTTTTCACCATATGGCAACGAATATACTGGAGATGATCATTACCCGAATGGTTAGACAGTATACGAAGCACAGCTCTTCCCTGCTGGACGTTCCGGTTAAAACGTTGGATGACAGCAGAATGCTTACGATCGAGAACTGCTTCCTAAACGAATACCACTCCATTACGCTGGGGCAGCTTGCGGACAGGCTGGGTTTGAGTACTAGGCAAACGGAGAGGACCGTGCAGAAGCAATACGGCGTTTCCTTTAAGGATAAAAAACAGCAATCCCGAATGGGCGCCGCAGCCCAGCTTCTAACGACAACGGACATGACCATAAGCGCCATTGCTGCGGAAATCGGATTTGCGACATTGGAGCAATTCAGTCATTCGTTCAAGCAATATCATGGCATGACAGCCACCCAATACAGGTCTCGCAGAAAATAACGTTAAGCTAACGCAAGGCCGCTTTCGGCATTGCCTTCATCAATGAAAAGCGGACTTCCTATACTCTCCGGGAGTGACGCCTACCGTTTTCCGAAAAACCTTATAGAACGTACGGCTGTTGTCGTAGCCGACGCATTTGGCGATTTTGTCCAGCGGGATATCTTTGGTGCCCTCGAGCAGTTGCTTCGCTTTTTCGATACGTACCTGATTCAAGTATTTGACAAAAGTATCGCCCGTTTCTCTTTTGAACATTTGTCCGACATAGCTTGGATGAAGGTTTAGGTTCGCCGCAACATCAGGCAAGGAAATATCCTTCATGTAATTCGTTTCAATGAAAGCCTTCATGAGCGAAATATTCTCGTTCTGAGGGATGGAAGAAGCAGTTTCCAATGACACTTGCTCAGGCACCTGATGTTTTTCCTCCAGCAGCACCAGTGCTATTCGCTTTAACAGTTCAGCAAGCTCCTGCTGGTTGACTGGCTTGAGCATATAATCCACGACCTGCAGTTGAACCGCTTTGCGGGCATACTCGAATACATCGTGTCCGGTCAGAATGATGAACCGTTTCACCTTCTTCTGCTGCGCCTGCTTAATGAACGCGAGTCCATCAATCCCCGGCATATGGATATCCGTAATGATAAGGTCGGGCTGAAAATAGTCGATTTTCTCCAATGCGTCGATCCCGTCGTTAGCCAATATGATTTTGCCGAACGGCGTATTTTCTTCCTCGATCATATCGCGAATGCCCTCTAGTATAATGGGTTCGTCATCCACGATCATCAGCCTCAGCATGCTTGATCTCCCCCGTTTGCAGAATAAGAGTAAACGTCGTTCCCTGTCCATCCCCGCTTGTAACAAGCATTTTCGATTCCTTGCCGAAATATGCCTTCACGCGCTCGGTTACATTGCCGAGGCCAATGCCCGTTCCTGTCGATAAAGCAGGATCGGCTATACTGCCGCGAAGTCTTAATCGCAGATTCGACAGCTTGGGTTCGGGAATACCCGCTCCGTTATCCGCAACATGGATTTCAATAGCGTCTTGAGTTCTCCTGAAATGAATGGCTATCGTCTTCGTCCCACGTATGTTCGACAATCCGTGAATCATGCTATTCTCTACGATCGGTTGCAAAATAAATCTCGGACAACGAACCTTGAGCAGCTCTTCATCCGATTCAAGCTCGAACAGAAGATCCCTCATCCGAATTTGATGAATGGCGATATAGGCCTTGACATGCTCCAGCTCCTCTTGCAGCGTCGTATCATCCGATTGCGATAAGCTGTAGCGAAGGAGATTGCCTAAGGAATATGCCATCTCAGCTACCGTGTAATCCTTGTTTGACCTGGCAAGCATTCGCATCGTCTCCAGCGTGTTGTACAAAAAATGAGGCTGGATTTGCGCTTGCAGCATTTTGAAATCCGCATCCTTCTTCAGCAGCTCCACCTTCTGCACGCGATTGACAAGTTCATCGATGCGCCCGATCATGGCGTTGTAATTGGATAGGAGAAAACCGATCTCATCCTTGCCCAGCTTTCCCGTATAAGGGGTTCCAATATCGTCCAAACCGACTTTGCGCATATGTCGGGACAAGAGCAAAATCCGCTTTGTAAGCGATGACAATAAAACGTAATAAAAGACCGACAGCAAACCAAGAAGCACGATTCCAGCACCTGCGAGCCAAAGCTTCGTCCACAAAAATTGGAACAAGGCGTCTTGTTTATTGATTTCAACAACGGTTAAGCCAAGGCGCGGCACTTGCACGGAATTGACCATCAGCCTCTCTCCGTCAACAAGGAATGTACTGTCCTCCCTGGTCAAAACGGATGATTGGATCCCCGCAAGCAGCCTTGCTGGGATGAGCGTTTCCCTCTCGGATCTGAAGACAGTCCCCTCCGAATCCATCAGCAAAACCGTATTTTGCGGATGAATGGCACTAAGCGCTTTCATAAACTCCTCTATAAGTGCTGATTTTACCTTGATTTCAACAATGCCAAGCTCGCTGGTATACGTTTCGCTGTATAGCTTGTGGTAGTACGCCAATAAGGGCTTCGACCCGGCGTCGATTGATTTCTTCCACAGCCCTTTTGCCGGAAGCAACTTCCTCTTCTCCTCGCTGCTCAGCTTGCTGCCTATCTCCGAATAGTCCGCGAATTCAGGGAAAGACAACAGTCTGTTCTGCGTTTTCGGGTACACGACAAGCTGCTCGACCATCGGCTCCCCAAGTGATGCGAATGCAAAGGCGGGACTGATCTCCTTTAAATACGAGTAAATAAGATCCCTGTCATACACGTAATCCCCCCGCAAAAAGTCGAGCAGAGCGGTATTATTTTGGTAGATGGAATACAAAGATTCGATCTTAGACAGGCTGGCATCCAAAATAGCCCCTTGCTGTTCGATATTTTGCTGATTGGTCAATTGATACTGCGAAATCAATCGTCCGTAGAGCTGATTATATACAAACGCCGAAAAAATAAGGAACGGGAGAACGATAAGAAAAATATAGCCAACGACCATTTTCGTGCTAATGCGCATAGTATCAAATCTCCCCGATGAAATACGTGCTGGAAGCAAGCGAGCTCATACGGAAAGCCGCCCTCGCGGGCTAACCTTCCATATGAGCTTATAAGCGGCCTCTTATTTCGTCAAGCTATCATACTTTTCCTTTAAAGGCCCGTATTGCTCGGTTGCCCAAGCCTCCAGCTTCGACATTCCGATCTTCTCGGCTTTTTTCAGTATCTCTTCGTATGCTTGTACGGCTTCGGCTTCCGTTGGCGCCAAATATACCTTCGTCACCTCGGTTTTCACCATGTTGTCAATGTTGGTGCGAATGATCTGTTCTTGCGAATCGGTATCCGGATTAATCATGCCGATTGCCGGGTTGAAGGTTGTGATCTTCGAGTATGCTTCGCCTTGACGAGTCGTTTCCGATCCGCTTTTATAGGAGCTCAGTGCCATCCCGACGCCGGTCTCCGTTGGGACTCCCCACCAATATACGCCTTTCTCCTTAAGTGTCTCCAGATCTTGAACGTTATAATTGAACTCGGGATAACCAGCCTCATTCCATGTCCAATCCTTTCCTTCAATCCCCCATTCCGCAGTACGCCAGCCCTCTTCCGAATACAAGTATTCCAGGAATTTCACGGTCGCTTCCACATTTTTGTTGTCCTTCGTCACGTACATGCCAAGTCCGCCGGTTCCGGTACTGACGACAGAAGCTTCGGCGCCCAGAGGCTCAGCAAGCTGAATGAATTCATAGCCCGAGTCTTTACTGGAAGCATTAAGACGATCCGCGCCGGAATAGGTCCACGTGTAAGCAAAGCCTTTGCCGGAAACCATCATTTGCTCCGTCTCCGATTCATTCTTATAGGCAAAGTTTTCCGATGTAACATAACCGTTGCGGTATAAGCTGTTCACGTACAGCATCGATTTTCGAGTGGCATCTTGTCTTAGGTAATACTCGATCTTCCCGTCTTTATCTGCAAATCCGCCTGCTGCGCCATATTGCGTATCAAAGTAAGGACGTTGCCAGTTGGGATTAAGAATAAGCGGCGTCATGTCCGGATATTTCTCCTTAACTGCAGCAAATGCTTTATCCAGATCTTCAAGCGTCTTAATAGCCGGATTGCCGATTCCCTCCAAAATATCTTTTCGAAGCGTAAGCCCCGGTACCATCATATGGGCATATGGACTAGCTTTCCACTCCGCTTCGGTCGAGAAATCGTTCCGAATGGCGTAATAGTTGCCGTCGCTGACCGTATTGACGAGCTCCTTGACCGGATCAAACTTCACGCTAGGGGCATATTTCGGGAAAATTTCGTTATAAGGAAGGCTGATGTTGCCGTCCGACATGAGCTTGAAGTTAAAGGAAACGACGATATCGGGCAAATCTCCCGATGCGACCATCAAGGCAAGCTGCTTGTCATCCGTAGCTACCGTGATTTTCGGCTTAACGCCGGTCGCTTTCGTGATCGCTTCCGGAATTTCCCCCTTCCAGTCCTGGAACGGATACCATGTTGCATCGACGAACATCGTCAGCTCGACCGGAGCCTCAGTCCCGTTATTGCCGGCAGCTTCTCCTTCCGCTTTTCCAATGTTCGTGCTCGCCGTTCCGTTATTGACGCTGTTGTTGCTGCATGCCGATAGTGCTCCTCCTACCAATAATAATGCTGCGATCATGACAATAAGCAGTCTATAGCTCTTATGCATTCCCATACCCCCGTCTGTAATAGTCTTATTTTAAGGCCGCCAGTCCGATTATAGAAGAGACGGCCGAAAAACCTCATCAACCTTTGACTGAACCTAACATCATACCGGAAACAAAATACTTCTGCAAAAACGGATAAACACCAAGAATCGGAACGATCGATACGACCATGGCTGTAGCCTGGACCGAGAACGGCGTAACGCTGGAACGCGACATCGCTGCCGCTTGCGCATCTCCCGACGGCACCATGGACTGGTTTATAACCTGCATCATCCGGTAGGTCAACGTACGAAGACCTTCATCCTGTACGAAGTAAGCCGAATCCAGCCACGCATTCCATTGACCGGAGCCGATGAACAAGCTCATCGTAGCAAGAAGGGGCATCGAAACCGGAAGAATGATTTTGGCAAAAATACGTACCTCCGAAGCCCCGTCGATTCTTGCCGACTCCCCTAGCTCTTCGGGAATATCGGTAAAGAAGGAAATCGCGATCAATAAGAAAAACAAATTTAGCATACCCGGAATAACATAAACGCCGAAAGTATTGATGAGCCCCAGGCTTTTCAGAACGATATAGAAAGCGATAATACCACCGGAGAAATTCATCGCTACTACAACAATCGTAAAGTAGCTCTTGCGGAAGATGAGATCCCGTTTGGCAAGACCATATGCGACAAGCCCGGTAAACAAGACGCCTAGAACCGTACCGACAATGGTCCTGAGCAGCGAAATGCCGAATGCGCTGATCCACTTCGGATCCTCGAGAAAATAGAGATAATTGCCGAACGTGAATTGCCTAGGCCACAGGTACATGCCCCCGGCCGCGGTGTCGGTGCCTGCATTAAAGGTAATCAACAAAATATAGTAGAACGGATATAGGGTTACGAAGACAACAACGATGAGGATGATCGAAATGATCGTGTCCAGTACCCGATCCTCTATCGTCTTTCTTCTGCGCATGATGAATCACCACTCTCTTGTTTCTAGTTGGTTTAGAACAATCCATTGCCCGACAAGCGTTTAGCTATTGCGTTGCTGGAGAAAATCAGGATAACAGATATAACCGATTGCATAAGATCAATTGCAGTTGCGAAGGAGAATCTACCCTGAGCAAGACCAATCGTGAAGGCATAGGTCTGAATGATCTGAGATTTCTCGCTGTTAATCGTATTGCCAAGCAGCATCGATTGCTCGAAGTTCGATCCAACCAGCCCGCCGCCCAGCATGCTTCCAATCGTTAGTATTAACACAACGATGCTCGCACCCTTCAAGCCTGGCAGCGTGATGTGGATTATTCGTTTGAGACGGCTAGCACCATCCATTTCAGCCGCTTCGTAAAGGGAGGGATCGATTCCGGCAAGCGCTGCGAGAAATATAATCGTCCACCAGCCGGCTTCCTTCCATATGGCCGTTGATACGGCAAGTCCCCAGAAGGCATCTGGATCCGTTAATATGGAGAGCGGCTCCTTAATCAGATGCAATGAAAGCAGAAAGTCGTTGACGATGCCGAAGCTTGACGAGAAGAAAGCAAAAGATATGCCAGTAACGACAACCCATGAAATGAAATGCGGCAAATAGCTGACCGTTTGAACAAAACGTTTCACGAATACATGCCTAACTTCGCTAAGAAGTATGGCGAACAAAATCGGTATTGGATAAGAAAAAATGATTTTCAACAGGCTGAGCACTAACGTATTGCGTACCAGCATCGGAAAGTTATAGTCGTTGATGAGCTCCTTAAAGTGCGACAATCCTGCCCAGGGGCTGCTGAAAATGCCATCGATGCCGGTTGATATTTTATAATTTTTGAAGGCGATGACGATTCCGAACATTGGAATATAACTGAACACGAGCAGAAACAACAATCCAATCCATACGAATGCCTGAAAGGGCAACTGTCTTTTAAACTGCTTTAAAAATGCGGTTTTCTGAATGGGGTTCGCCTCTCCTTTCGGTCTATTTCATGCGAGCCGGCTGCGCTGCGACCTCTTGATTCTCATTATAAAAGCGCATACATTTAATGAAAACGGTTCATTTTGCATAAAATGATGTCCTTTTTCAAGGTGCCGCATCGTTCTCTCGCAGCAGAATAAATACAAAAAAACACGCCAAACAGGCGTGTTTGCTTACTCGACGACCATTATTCCATACTTTTTAATGATTCAATCATATTGATTTTGGTTACTTTTCTTCGAAGCAGTAAGTTAGATAAGATGGTTAGCAAGTATGCAAGAATAACGGAAGCCAATATGACAGACATCGTTAATTGATCCGGGATTTGCTGATGGGAACTCGAAAGTGCCTTTACGACCATCCCATACATATAGCCGCTTACGGGTATGGCTGCAATTACCGCAAATGTGGTTAATAGGATGTTTTCAAAAAATATAAGTCTGTTTATTTTATTTTTTTGATAGCCTAGTACCTTGAGTGTTGCAAGTTCGCGATTCCTTTCATACATGTTGATGGAAGATATCGTATAGATGGCGCCAAAGGAGAGGATGACGGCACAAATGATAAACATGATAAACACAAAACTGTTTTGTTTCAAAATATATTGAGCCGATTCCTTCAGATCATTCTTATCTGCAATCGTATCTACGCGTTGATCTTGTTCAAACAAGTCACGGACACTTATAAGATTTGTGGCGTTATTCGTTTCAACTAAAAGAGAGGTTGGACTGTAGTCGATGCCAAAGCTTTCCAAATAGGCTGGTGTGCAATAAAACGAGGGATTCGAATACTGTGCAGATATTTTCAAAACCTTCATATCGACAGATTTATTCTGAAGCTCTGGTGCCATGAATTGGATGTTAATGTTATCCCCTTCTGCTATGCGATATTTGTCGGCGTAAGATTGGGGTACCAATACACCACCATTTTCTAACGATATCTTATTGTCGTTTTCGTCAAAGAAATGAATGAGTTCGTTATCTTTTTCAGTTACAACTAAAGTGGCATTTTCTTGTTCGTCATCTCTTATGAATGCAACGGGAAAGGTGGATAAAAAATAACTAGTCTTTATACCGGAGGGCGGGTTTAACGTATCCGTAGCTGTTCCCGTCTTATAATCCACTCTTAAATCATAGGAATAAACTTCTTCAACTTGGTTAGCTACTTTAAGCAAAGCTGTTTGAGTGCCAAAAGCCGTTATCAATAAAACCGTGCTTACAATAACCCCTATGGAACTCGCTAAAGCTTTTGGTTTATTTAAAAATATATTTCTTATAATGAGTTTGTAACTGTAGGAAAGATGACTCCAGATCCCCGGTACTCTTTCGATAAGCAGCTTCTTCATCTTCTTCGGCGGTTTAGGACGCATAGCCAGGGCCGCACGTTCTTTTAATATGGTTCTACCGCTTAAGTAACAGGACAGGATTCCAAAAGCACTGGAGAAAAGGATGGGAGGAATGACAGAAAATAACGAAAGCGAGAATTGAATATCAGGCAAAGAATAGGCCCTTGCACTCGACGCAGTTACTAATGGAACAAATGCAAAAGCGGCAATCGCACAACCTATGATTGAGCCTGTTATCCCTACAAGCACGGGGTATCCCATGTAATGAAGCATGATGTTTCCGTTTTTGATACCCAAGGCTTTCATGATGCCTACTTGATTTCTTTGAGAATCAATCATCCTCGACATGGTAAGAAATAGGATAACAGCTTCAATCAAGAAGAGGACGAAAGGTATAACTTTACTCATCAAATTATTATTTTGTATCGTTTCGTTTATTTTAGAATAACTGAAAGTCCGTTCTTTGCTTTCTTGCTTTAAATAGGGGAGCCGTTTGGATTGCAGTTCAATGGTTTGACCTAATATCTCAATATCGTATCCTTCTTGCGCTTCAATCATGATTTCATTATAGGAAAAGCCGTTTAAGATTTCAGATACGGTCTCTTCGGCAATATAGGCGAATCCATAGGTTTTATGGTTTTGGATTTCGTTCTTTTTTGCATATTCAACATTCTCGCCTAGGCCGCTAACGATAAACGTAAAATTTCTTTCATTCACGCTTATACGGATCTGATCGCCAACTTTGTAAAGATGTTCTTTTGCATAATGGGAATCTAATAAGATCTCATCCTTTTTTGACGGAATCCTGCCCTCGATCATCGTAGGCGTATTTATTTCGTTTTTTACAGGAATCGAATGAATTTTTAACGATGCTTTATCTTTTTCAAAGGCTTGCACGGCATCAAAGGTGTAACGTCCTTCGATTTTATGGATCCCTTGAATTTCGCTTAGAACAGCTACATCATCTTTGGAAATTTGACTGTAATAGACATGTAAGTCGCTTAAATTATGATCTTTAAAGTAACCCGTCGTATATGCGCTAAGATTATTGCTATAAGTGGTCAGCCCCGCGTAAAAAAAAGCTCCTACTGCGACAACCAAAACCAATGCTATAAATTGTCCGATCGATTGTTTTATATCCCTTACTAATTTTAAAAATAATTTCATGCTCACCACTCAATCCCTTCCACGCTTTGTTTCTCGACATTCATCGTAATGCTCTCTATCCTGCCGCTTTTAACCCTAATGATTTTGTCGGCCATTGGGGCAATCGCGGAATTGTGCGTGACCAATACGACGCACTTTTTCGTTTCCTTGTTCAAATCCTGAAGAAGCTTTAAAACAGCCTTGCCTGTCACATAATCCAAAGCTCCGGTTGGTTCGTCGCAGAGCAAAAGCAATGGATTTTTGGCAACGGCTCTCGCGATGGCAACTCTTTGTTGTTCTCCTCCCGAGAGCTGGGAAGGGAAGTTTTTGATACGATTCTTTAATCCGACTTTGTGCAAAATATCTTTGGCATCCAGATGGTTTTTACATACTTCAGCGGCAAATTCAACATTTTCCAGCGCGTTTAGATTCGGAATTAAATTGTAGAATTGAAAGACAAAGCCAACTTTTTCACCGCGGTATTCTGTTAATTTTTTTTCGCCCAACCTTGTTATTTCTTGACCGCCAACGATCACTTGACCCGAGGTAGCCGTATCCATTCCGCCAAGGATATTCAGAATCGTGCTTTTACCGGCACCGCTTGCGCCCAATACAACGACGAATTCTCCCTCGGATATGGTAAAATCAACACCATTCAGGGCCTTGATTAGCACTTCTCCTATTTTGTATTCTTTCGCTACATTTCTAAATTCGATTAACTTTTTCACTTCGCCCATCTCCTCCATGACATCCGCAATTATTTAACCTGAATTTACCAACCTTGGATTCGATTATGTTATGTTATCAAGTTGATTATACAAATGCAAAGGAATGGAAACATCAACCTGCAGACTAAACTTGAGCTAGACTAAAGTCGACACAATCACAACATCACTCCGTTTGTGATAAGTATCACTTCAACTGCAAACGCATTTCAGATATGCTTTTGAAAAAAGAAAGAAGGGATTAGAATGAGGAAAACATGGATGGTCGGATTGCAGGTAGGAATTATTTCCGGGATTGCGGGGATCGCCTTATTTTATTTATTAATCGCGATTACAGGATTTCATTTCAAGCAATTAAATCCGGTCTCAATTATGGCAGCATCTATTATAGTCAATTGTGTCGGAGCGTTAATTTACGCCAAACTTCGTCGGAAAACGGCCAGGCCAAGGCTTTTCTATGCCTTGATCGCGATAATCGTTGCTTTACTGTTGTCGTTGATGGACTGGGCATATCCGCCAGAGCCGCAAATCGGGGATGTCTCCAATCCGATTCATGCGATCGTCGTGACGATATCCATTGTGTTGATTCCAAGATGGCTAAGGGAAGGTCGTTCCATTAAATGAGAAGATGGCTGATGCTAGCCCCCTTGATAATTCCTTTTATATACTTGTTTTGTATGCCGATTCGATTGGCTTGGCTTGAGATTGCGCTATTTCTCCTTTTCGCCGCAGCGTACCGTCAAACCTATGTTCATGCGAATCGGCGCGAACTGTTCATTCTGATTCAGCTTCTGTCTGTTTCAATGATGGGGGTTATCGAATCGCCATGGCTGTTGATTTTTGGTGTATATCCGGCTATATGCATGAGGATGCTGCCCAGTTACCGCCGCATTTCGTATATGGTCGGAGTAATGACGGTTTTGTTCTGCGGTTCGATCTATATCTTTTACGAACGATTATCTGATCCTTGGCGTTATGAATGGCTTCCTGTCATTCTCGCGTTGGCTTTAATTCCATACACTTTAAAAATGTACCAAACGACGGTCGAAGTAAAATCGCAGCTTCAAAACGCAAACAACGAAATCGCCCGACTCATCAAAAACGAGGAGCGACAGCGGATAGCCCGGGATCTGCACGACACGCTGGGCCATAAGTTATCGTTAATATCTTTGAAAAGCGAGTTGGTGGAAAGGCTCATCCCCGATCACCCGGATCAAGCTCTCGCGGAAGCGCGCGACGTTCAACTAATTTCGAGGGCGACGCTTGTCCAGGTTCGGGAATTGATTAGCGATATGCAGTCTATCAACATGGAAGAAGAATTTCAGCAAGCAGAACACGCTCTACAAACAGCTGGTATTTCCTTCGAATTTAACAATAACGTTTCATTGAAAATGGCGCCTATCATCCAAAATATACTGGGTATGAGCTTGCGCGAATGTGTGACGAATGTGATCAAACATAGCCATGCCGACAAATGCGAAGCTGCCTTATGCGAAGATCGCGGAACATTCTGTTTAATCGTCCAAGATAACGGAACTGGTTTAACCAAAGATAACAGGAACCTCGGACAATTCGGAAATGGCTTGCTCGGGATGAAGGAGAGATTGATCCTCATTGACGGCAAACTCGAATGGGTGTCCGATCCATCCAAGGGAACGAAAGTGACGGTTACCGTTCCGAATATAAAGAAGCCGGAAACCGAGGTGGGTGCAAGGTGAAAATCATTATAGCGGAAGATCAAGGAATGCTTCGGGGGGCGATAAGCCGGCTGTTAGCTCTGGAGTCCGATATCGAGATCGTCGGTGAAGCGGGCAATGGCGAACAAGCTTTGGAACTCATTCGTAAACAAGAGGCCGACATCGTCATACTAGATATTGAAATGCCTATATTGAGCGGACTGGAAGTGGCTGAAAAAATGAAAGATGACGGGATTGAGTGTCGGGTCGTCATCGTCACCACTTTTGCAAGAGCGGGGTACTACCAACGCGCGGTTCGTGCGGGAGTACGGGGATATTTATTGAAGGATGCGCCCGTAGCGGATCTGGCTGAAGCTTTACGTCGAATATATGCCGGGGGCCGAGCATTCAGCCCTCATCTTACATTCTCCATGTTGGGAGAAATAAATCCGCTCACGGAACGGGAATCAGAGGTATTGACTCATCTTAAGCAAGGATATTCCGTTGCGGAAATAAGCAAGCTGCTCTTTCTATCTCCGGCAACCATTCGCAATTACATCTCCGAAATATTACAGAAGCTAGAAGCGCGAAACCGAATTGATGCGGTCGCAATAGCAGAAAGCAAGGGTTGGCTGATATAACGCAAGCTAGGTGCTAAAGAGGCTGCCGCAGCAATCCGATTCATTCCGCTAAAGCCTTGTCCTGTCCGGGTTTTCACAGATCGTCTTCGGATCTGTCCAGGTACTCGCAGGCGGCGGGGGGACGATGTTCGTCCCCCTTAAAATATTTTTTCGTCCACGTACTTTTCTCTGATAACCAGAAACTCATCGATGTGCTCCATGAACAAATCGGTGAGAACAGGGTCGAAATGCTCTCCCCTCTGCTCCTGCAAAAAACCGATAATGTCGGTAAGCGCCCATGCTTTCTTGTAAACTCGGTCGCTGGCAAGGGCGTCAAATACGTCTGCGAGGGCGGTCAGACGCCCGTAAATATGTATTTGATCCCCTTTAAGCCCTTGCGGATACCCGCTGCCGTTATACTTCTCGTGATGCTGCAGGGCAATGATGGACGCTGTTTTCATAATCGGTCTGCCGGAATGCTTCAACATATCATAGCCGGATTGCGCGTGCGTCTTCATGATCTCGTATTCCTCGGCGGTCAGCTTACCCGGCTTATTCAGAATCGCATCGCTGATGCCGACCTTGCCGATGTCATGCATCGGGCTTGCAAGGCTGATCAGCTCGGCCTCCTCGTCCGGCAGCCCGTATTTCAGCGCCAGCAGCTTCGTATATTCGGCAACGCGCTTAACGTGGAAGCCCGTCTCCTTCGATCTGGTCTCCGCTATCTCGCCAAGCGTATAAATGATCTCCTTCTGGGTGCTCTCGATCTCCCCGTTTAAGGCCACATTCTCGAAAGCAGCCAATATATTGGCGCAGTAGACCTCGATCAAATAGCGGTCCCATTCCGATAAAGCCTTCCCGCGCTCAAAATAGATCGTTTTCTCCGTACCCGTACTGTTCCGGTAATAGCAGGCGAAGCCATCGCCTTGCATGAACCGTACGTTCGACACGGCCGCGCTATCGGCTTCAGCCAATACTTCGGGCGGCAGCATCTGCGGATAGGCCGCAGACGAAAATTTCCCGCTGCCTGCCAGCTTGCTCCAACCGTCATTTTGCTTCTGCAGAACTAAACCCGCTGAGCTCTTCTCCGCATCAAGAATGGTATTTAATTGGTCAAGCACTTCGCGCGCAAGCTCCTTGGGCGAATAAACGTTCAATATAGAAGAAGAGGAGCGCACCACATCCTCCAGCCCCTTCTTATTGCTTTGAATCATTCGAAGATCCCGATAAGAACGCAGTGACGATATGATTGTTGTAAAAAGCTTCTGCGCCGTCAGCTCCGTTTTCTCCTTATAATCGTTAATATCGTATTTCACAATGACTTCCTGTTCCGGCGCCTGCCCCGGTTGACCCGTCCGTAGAATGATGCGGATCGCGCTGTTCCGCAGCTCGCGGCGGATGTATTCGATGACCTCAAGTCCGGCCTCATCTTTCTCCATGACGACGTCGAGCAGCACGACCGCAATATCCGGCTCTGCACGCAGCATGGCTCTTGCTTCATCTCCTGAATAGGCATGAAGCAACCGCAGCCCCTTCCCTTCGAATTCGAAGCCGCCAAGAACTAACGAAGTCACCTTGTGAACTTCCTCGTGATCGTCAACGATTAGTATGGACCAGGAATCATAAGAGGCATCCTGCTCCGAGTCCTCCCCCTCATCCAGAAAGACGAGTTCATCCTCATCCTCCGATAATGGCAGCTCTTCATCTGTCCGAGATATCATGTTCGTTACTCCTCTAGAGGTATATTAATAATAAAGGCAGTGCCTTGGCCCGGCTCGCTCTCGCATTCGATCTTACCGCCGAGCGACTGCGTGACCAGGTTGTAAATAATATGCATGCCGAGACCGGTGCCTCCGCCGCCCCGGTTAGTCGTAAAGAACGGATCGAATATTTTGTCCTTTACTTCCGGCGCCATTCCTTTGCCGTTATCCCGGTACTTCAGCCACAATCCTGTGGTTTCCTTCCGCACCGTCAGCCGGATCGTCCCGCTCTCGCCCGGATCATAGGCATGAATCATCGAATTCATCAGAAAATTGGTTAGTATCTGCGAGAATGCTCCCGGATAGCTGGTAATATCTATATCGTCGGGGCACTCGAGCTGGACATCGAGCTTCGTTTGATTCAGCTTCGGTCCCAGGCTGATCAGCACCTCCTGCAGGTACTGCTTCACGTTGAACTGCCGTTTGTTCTCGTTTGATTGATCGACCGCGACGAGCTTGAAGCCGTTGATCAACTCCGATGCCCGCTTCAAATTATAAGAGATAATATGCGAGGACTCGTCGGCCAGCTTGATATAGTTATCCAGATCGGACTTCTTCAGTTTATTGCTCTGCAGGATAGCGGAGAAGTCGCCTGTCTTCTGCATCAAGTGCGAAGCCGCCGTCACGCTGACGCCAACGGGCGTATTGATTTCATGGGCTATCCCCGCTACGAGAGCTCCCAGCGCCGCCATTTTCTCCGATTCGACCAGTTGCCTTTGAGCATCCTTCAGGTCGCCGAGCGTCTTCTGAAGCGCCTTAGTGCGCTCATCGACCGTCATCTCCAGCTCCTGCGACCATCTGGCCTGCTTGTTCGACAGATCCTCTACCGCGTAGAACGCCTTCGAAAATTTTCTGGACAGCATGAACGCTTGCGCGAAAATAAACACGAACACCCCGAACTTCGCCATATCAATGGTCGGGATGATGTTGTTGTAGTACAGCAGATCGTTAAAAATAGTGAGCGCCATAATTATAAACAGGATGCAGCAAAACAAGGCGCCTTCCCTCTTCCTGATCGCAGCGCGGATAAAGACGCCAACGACATAAGGCGCGAGAATAAGCAGCAGCACGTGAGTCAGCACCAGCGTAGGCGTGAAAATCGTGGTCGGGGCCGCCAAAACGACGACGCCAAGCACCCCGTATACGGCCGTTCCGAACCGGACCATCCCTTTATGCGTTTCCTTAGGAAACAGCTGCTTCACATATAACAGGAATAACGCCGGCCCGAAATATTGTCCCATATACTCAAATTTCTTATAGATTTCAAAGCTCATGTCCGGAAAAATATGATTGATGATTACCTCGCCCAGAAACAGCGACCGCAGGCCGAACAAGAGACAGAAGCCGCCGAAGTAAAGCGGCGTTAAATCCTTCCGCCTGATAAAATAAAGCCCCAAATGGTACAAGCCCATAATAACGATCCCGCCTGCCACGAACAGCTCCTGCGCGAGTCGCATCGTCGCAAATTCCGTCACTTCCCCGGCTTTGCCCAGCCGCAGCTCGTCCCAAATGCCGCCTGTCCGCTGGACATAGTTGGACACCTGAATAACGATCTCCACCTTATCCTCCGCCGGAAAAACAACGGTTTGGGGGAGATACTTCGCTTCCATCTCCGCCTTCGACGCTCCAACCTTGCCGGCCGACGCCTTTTCTTCACCGTTAATCCAAAGCTTATAAGCCGACTCGATCCCGAACGGCAAATAAAGGGCTAACAGCTGATTCGGCTCCTCCGACGCATCCAGCTCCACGATCAGTCTATAGGTGGCATGGCCGTAGCCGGCCTTCAGGTAACCATGGTTCTTCCAGAAGCCCGGCACCATGGTGTAATCGCCGCCTTGCCCCTCCTGCAGCTTATCCGGACTTAGCAGCTGCCCCGGGTACAGCGACCATTCCCCGTTCAGCTTCACGCTGCCGTTCTGGGCAAAATGCCAGCGGCTCAAGTCGATCCTGCCCTCCTCCGCTTCCGGCATGGAAGCGATGGCGGAGCAGCCGGATAACAGAAGCAGAAAGAGGAGTAGCACTATCAAACTACTAAATCTCTTTTTCATTGCTAAATCGTCCCTATCGGAAGTTTGTCATCTCTATCATTTATACCATATTTCGACAAGAACGGGATATAAGAATATCATGAAAAGCGCAAACGGTAGACTGTTACATACTAAAAAAATACGACGGACCAACCAAATAATTTACAACTCAGCTATGTTTGAATAAAGGGAATTCCCCCATTTATTTTTTGATAAATGACCCAAAAGTGGAGAATAACAGGAAATCCTCATGTTAATGAAAGCAATCTCACCCATCTGATCGTAAAACGGAGAAATTAACAGGAAAAATTCCATCTATTTGATAAGTAGACGTGGAGCAGCTCATTAACGGGAGAAATTCCAGTTATTATGTTCTACACCGTTATGCATGTCGATTGGTCAGTCGCAGAAAAAAACAATGGCAGTCATGGACCGGAAAATAAAGTCCAAGACTTCCACTGTTTAATTGAGCTAGCGTCTCCCGCAACGACGCGCGCTCATTTCTTGTCGAGCCGAATAAGGAGTTCCATTGCTTGTTTCTCTTGTTGAGCGATCTGATGCAATAATCCGGATGCTTGCACGAACAAATTTCCGCTCTCATTTTCACTTGCTTTATCCAATAAGTCGGAAACTTCTTTCCATAATAAAGCAACTCTCTCATAGATGAGGTATGCCTTCTCAATTCTTGAGTCTTTGTACAGATCCACACATTCCTTCAGGAAATCCCGGTACAGATTCCGAAATAACGAACCACCTGTCCCTGCTCTTTCCATCAATGAAGCCGTCAAACTTAATTCATGGGAGATGTCTGGTTTTCGACTCGGCCATTTGAGTATTTCGCTGCTCATCTTTTCGATGCCTTTTATCCCTAAGTTTCGGATCGGCGGATTCAGGAATTCATAAGCATTCCTTGATATGGCCTCTCGAATGATGACTGCGAGTTGTGGAGCATCCCCGCTTTTTTGAATCGTGTAAGAAAGGTTTTTTGAGCTCATCGACCCCTTTTCGCTTCTGGCAAGGGCTAACGTTTCCAAGCGGGTCTTCACTTTCTCCCCCTGCTGGCATGTATCAATCAAATAGGCATACTGATCATCGTATCCATACATGGCAACATAATGCGCTGCAAAGTGGATTTTTGTCGTGAAATAATCCAGGTGATAACAATCAAGCTTTAATCCTATGGGAATACCTTTATCCAGGTTGTCCTTGATGTTGTTCCACGCTTTCGCCTTAGAAGAGGTTTCCTGAATGTTCAGGGTCAGGTTCAAGCGAGAAGCAATTCGTTTTGTTATTAGATCAGGCTTGGCCCTGCCTCCGATAAATGGAAAATCCATGCCTTTTGATTCCCAATAAATAAACCCCAGTCCTTCTCCAATCCCGAACAGGATGGGCTCGGATAAGCGAATCCCGATATTGGAAAGAAGATTTCCCATCGCAGTAGTCTCGCAGTGCTGGCCCTTAAATGGAACAAAACGGTTTATGATCACTGCCCTCGCTCCTTTATTTGATCGATCAACTCCTGGTTAAATTGCTTCTCGCCTGCTACTTACCGAAAAAGATTGGACAGTTCGTCTGCATATAATAAAACTACTGCAATAGATATCAAGAGATTCAGTAAGGCCGGTATCATTTTTCCGATCGGATGTTTGACTCTGAGATGCGAGAGGCACGCCACCAGCATCATAGTGCCTATCAGTATTCCGGTCCAAGCGGCAATCCCTGGATACCAGTAGCCGATAATGAGTCCTATACATGCAACAATTTGAACGTAGCCCGTAATGACGCGGAACCATTGAGGAAGTTTAATCGAATCGAACAGTTCGATCTGATGCTTGGCTCCTGCAATCTTGCTTCCGCCAAAAAAAGCCATTGAGAAAAGCAGCCAACTGTGTAGAACGATGGTTAGTATGTGCATATGAACCCTCTTTCTTTTCGTTTTATTCTAATTCGACACCATTCAGTGTCCTATTCCCATTTCATAATATATCACCATTGGGTGTCCTGTAAAGCAATTATTTTAATGTACGTGGAGGAACAATGATTGACATCTGAACTCCCTCAATGATATATTGTGCATACACGATATACACAATAATAAGCGGAGGGTACGATATGCTGGCATTGGATATAAAGAATTTAAACAAAAAATATGAACATTTTCAGCTAAAAGACGTTTCTTTTCAACTGGAAAAAGGTTACATTATGGGATTTATCGGAGCCAATGGCGCTGGAAAAACAACTACCATAAAATCAATTCTGAATTTGGTTCGCATGGATAGCGGCGAGATCTGTATTTTGGGAAAGAACATGGCCGAGCACGAAGTCGAATTGAAACAAGAAATTGGCTCTGCATTCGGAGACATCAACTTTTATACTCGCAGCAAGATCAAAACGTTAACGAATGTAATCAAAACGTTCTATCGTAATTGGGACGATGAAACCTATCACAAGTATCTGAAAAAATTCAACTTGATTGAAGACAAAAAAATAGCCGAATTATCAACCGGAATGAGAGTAAAATACAGCCTGGCCCTTGCTTTGTCGCACGGCGCAAAGGTTCTTATCCTGGATGAACCGACAAGTGGACTTGATCCGGCTGCCAGAGACAATCTGCTGGATATTTTCCAGGAGCTGGTGGAAGAAGGCGAAATCAGCATTCTTTTTTCAACTCATATCACATCCGACTTAGAAAAATGCGCCGATTATATTACCTACATCCATCACGGACAAATTATCAACAGCGCCGAGAAAGAAGAGTTTATCGATACGTATCGTTTGTTGAATGGAAAAAAAGAACAGCTGGATATGATCAAAGACAAGTTGGTTTCCTACAAAACGAACTCTTTCGGCTTTACGGGCTTGATTCATACAAAAGACTTTGATCCGTCTACCGATATTAAATCCGCCGTGCCAAATCTTGAAGAGATTATGATCTACTTCTCGAAAAAGGAGGGTATGTATGTATAATTTATTGATGAAAGAATTAAGATTAGGCGTTAGTCCGTTCTTTTATGTATTCCCTTTTTTAACAGGTGCCTTAATGCTAATTCCGGGATGGCTATATTTCCTTGTTATCCTATACTTTTGTTTTATCACGATACCGAATATGTTCGGAGGTTATAAAAGCCAGAACGATTTAATGTTTACAAGCATAATGCCAGTAACAAAAAGAGACATGGTTAAAGCAAAAGTATCGTTCATTGTCGTCTTGGAGTTATTGCATGTTGTGGTTGCCATTATATATGGCTTGGCGACCGTTCGCTTGTATCCGAATCTGACCTACTGGTTCTTTGCACCATCCTTTGGTTTTTGGGGACTCTGCTTCGTCATGCTGGCGATCTTCAATATCATTTTTATCCCCATGTTTTACAAAACGGCGTATAAATACGGTGCAGCATCGATCGCGTCCATCACGGCTGCTATCCTGTTTGCCGGCGGCGCAGAATGGCTTGGCACACAGAACTCGTACGTGTCTGATCTTTTCAAGGGGGCGGGTACTGAAAAATTGTCTATTCATCTATCCATCCTGATCGCAGGCATCGTGATATTTGCGATATTTACGGTTATCGCTTATCATATTGCAAACAAACGGTTTGAGAAAGTGGAAATGTAATGAACATTGCGATTTCGAACACATCCGAGAAACCCATCTATCAGCAGCTTTTTGAACAAATCAGCGCTCAAATTCTCAAGGGCGAGCTAGAAAGCGCCTATTGTTTGCCGCCCATACGACAAGCCGCAACGGAGCTTCGTGTCAGTATCATCACCGTAAAAAAAGCATGGGAAGAGCTCGAACGACATGGTTTGATATATACGGTTACCGGCAAAGGTTGTTTTGTTACCGAACTTTCGTCCGATGATATGCTTCAAAAACGCAATGACATGATCCGAATGCAGATGATAATTGACACTTCGTATTACAAATCCTTCGGCCTCACGATAGAGGAAGTTTTTGAGCTTTTGAAGGAAGTTTATTGACGGGGTGTTTTATGAACCGCGTCTCGCTCCGCTTATCGCATTAAACAAATAAGCCATACGAGAAACGCAGCCGAATTGGCTGCGTTACTTTTTGTTAAAGGAGTCTAATTGGATACGGCTTGTCCTCTTGCTGTAACATCATGTGAAGTCCAATCCTTATTCGAAGTTAACTCGACGAGGACTCTTAGCGGTTGATACAGACGCCCATCCTCTTCGGATTACACGGGGAATTGGATTTATCCACTTATCCTTAGTGTATGGGATAGTGTGCTAAAGGACTTTAACACCTTTAATGAAGCCTAGGGGTCTAGGGGGATATGCCTTGCATAGACTCGCAATTCCATCTTGGGATGTCCGAATCTTGATCGAATGGCTGACGAAGCTTACACGAAGAGGACTTTTAGCGGTAGATTCAGACGCCGTGCTCCTCCATTGGAAGCGTTTGGCTCATCGCTGTTTGCGCATCTCACCAAGGCAAGGCTTCTTGTTTATGAAACATGCCCCCTGTAGGACCATCTCCAGACAGCGTGGCCAAGTAGACCGCCGTCTCCGCCCCTTCTTGAATTTCCATGACGGCGTCGCTTCCGCCCATTTCGGTTTTGACCCATCCCGGATGGCAGGCGTTTACTTTGATCGGGGTATCCCGAAGTTGAATGGACAGCTGAGCAGTCCAAGCGTTTAGCGCTGCTTTTGAGGTTGTATAAGCAGGTGCGGAAGCCCTCCCATACATCTCGTTCGTGAGGATGGTTCCTATCGAACCGAGAATGCTGGATTGATTCACAATTCGTCCTGCAGGGCTCAATTTAAGCAAATGCAGCAGCGAGGTGGTCAGCGCGTAAGCGCCGAAAAAGTTCGTTTCGAAGCCTCGCCGTATCACATCCACGTCCGTCCCCTCATGGTCCACGTAGATACCTGCATTGTTCACGAGAACATCCAGTTTACCATACTCCTTTTCAATTCGGTTCGCCGCGGAACGAATATGCTCCGGATCCGTGACGTCCAGTTTTATCGGGTAAGCCTGGATTAGTTCGGCTTGCAGCTCCTCAACCGCCTGTTCAGCCTTTTGCAAACTTCGAGCCCCTACCAGTACGATCATTCCTTGCTTCCCCAACTGACGCGCGACCTCTAGGCCGATTCCTTTGTTTGCGCCTGTAATCAATGCGATTTTCTCGTTCATCCTGTAACGCCTCCTCATTCCTATTTTCATTTTGTACCATTCGGTACATAACGGTTAAAAAAAACTTACTCCAAAAGAGTAAGAATTTCCGCTGCGACATGTTCAACCCGCGATGGGTCGGGTTTCATCTTCATCGTCACCGATAATCCAATCGCGGTTAACGTCAACACGCGCGCGATCGAAGAAGGATTCAATTGATTCGATAATTCGCCGGATCGAATTCCGTCCTCTATCGATCTCTGGAACAATTCGGTTAATCGAGCCTGGAACTCTCCTGTTATGTGGGCGAAAATGGGGTCATGAGGTGCCAATTCAACCATCGTATTCACACACAGACAACCGAAAACCGGATTACTGCCGCCTGCTCCCTCAATGATTCCTTGAAAGTACGCAAGTAATGACATTTTCACCGAAGGCGCACTCCGAAGCTTGTTCTCAACGTAGGTGAGGCTCGACTGAACATAAGCTTTCAATGCGGCTTCAAAAAGCTCTTTCTTCCCACCGAATGTTGCATACAGACTTGGCCGTTGGATCTTCATACGTTCCGTAAGGTCGCCGATGGACGTTGCTTCATACCCTTTTTCCCAAAAAACTTGCATCGCTGCAGCTAGTGCGATCCGTTCATCGAATTCCTTTGGTCGAACCATTGTGCATCCACTCTTTCTATACTGATCAGTACATAATGATTGTATATTATTCCCTTCTGATTCGTCAAGATAAATATGTTACGGCGACACCTCTTCACCGTTTTCTCGTAATTGGATGTGGTTGAATTGTTTATTTGGTGGAGCCTTGAGGGATTCATCCCGTTTGACTCATTCGCTCCGTCCGCGCAGACTGAAGCTGAAAAGTTATGTATTATTACCTGTGTTGTTGGGATAGTGAGCTAAAAGAATTCAAATGGAGCCTAGGGTAAAACAGCTCGTATTTACTTGCTGTCCTTTATGGGAAGTCCGAATCTTGATCGAATGGCTGACGAAGGTTACTCGAAGGGCACTTTTAGCGGTTGATCCAAACGCCGTGCTCCTCCAGTAGAAGTATTTCTTCGAAACCTCTTCACTTCATTACGTCCGCGCGGGGCGAACCTGTAGGGGTTCATCTCCCCTAGGCTATCCACCTAATAAACAGAAAACCACGTCCTATGGACGTGGTTGATTTGTTTATTATGGTGGAGCCTAGGGGGATCGAACCCCTGACCTCTTGCATGCCATGCAAGCGCTCTCCCAGCTGAGCTAAGGCCCCAAATGACGACAAAGTTGATAATATCATAATGTCGCCAGAATTGTCAATCAATATCTCTGAGGCTGTTCAAAGGGTGCTTGGACAACAGATTGTTGAGCTCCTTCATGAACATGTCGATGTCCTTGAATTGACGATAAACCGACGCGAAGCGGACGTACGCTACTTCGTCAACGGGGTAGAGCTGGCTCATGACTATCTCGCCGATGTCGCGGCTCTCCACCTCTGCAAGTGCCGTCGTACGGAGCTCTTTCTCGACCTCGGAGACTATAACTTCGAGACGTTCCACCGGTACGGGGCGCTTCTCGCAAGCGCGGATAAGTCCGCGCAATATTTTGTCGCGGCTGAACTCTTCGCGGCTGCCGCCTTTTTTGATGACGATTAGAGGCGTTTCTTCAATCATCTCGAACGTCGTGAAGCGACGGTTGCATTTCTCGCACTCGCGACGTCGGCGGATGGATTTGTTTTCGTTAGCTGGACGCGAATCTAATACCTTGGTGCCGGCATAGTCGCAGTATGGGCACTTCATTGGAATGCATCCCTCCGTTCTTCATTAATTTGCTGATATATATCGCACAAAAAATAAACTTATTTTTCCCATACCTTACCTGAATGAACTCTGGAAATACGCACATAATACAGTTACCAACCGCAAGGAGGTGAACATACATGCCAAGCAATAACAACAACAGCAACCAACTGCTTGTACCTCAAGCTAATGCTGCATTGGACCAATTGAAATTCGAAGTTGCTCAAGAATTGGGTATTGCCATTCCGCAAGACGGATACTATGGAAACATGGCTACTCGTGACACAGGCTCGATCGGTGGTAACATCACTCGTCGCCTGGTGCAAATCGCCGAGCAATCGCTTGCCGGCCAATTCAAATAATGATTCATTAAGCTTGTATGAATAGCAGAAGCCTTGGGAAGCTCGTCCATGAAACGGCGAGCCTCTCAAGGCTCATCTTATGTTCTAAGTTAAAAGTCAGAGTACAATTCCTTGTACTTATTATAATAATAAATGACGCGTTGTACATAGTGGCGGGTTTCGCCGTACGGAATTTGCTTCACCGTCTCCAGCTTCCCGTCCCACTTGCCTGTATTCAGCCATTCGCTGACCCTCGTCGGCCCTGCGTTATACGCGGCTACTGCGGCAATTTTGTTTTGATCGAATCTCTGTTGCAACGAACTTAAATACCACGATCCAAGCTCGATACTGACATCCGCGCGCTGTCTTAGCATGTCCTCCGTCACCTCGGCGAATCCAGCCCTCTGAACGACATCCTTTGCCGTCATCGGCATAAGCTGCATTAATCCAACTGCCCCTTTGTCCGATTGCCTTCCCGTCTTGAAGTTCGATTCCGTTCGGATAACGGCGGCTACCAAATGCGGCTCCAACCCGTAATTCGAGGCGCTAGCGCGAATATCGTCCTTATAATACACCGGATACATGTACTCGCCTAGCCAGTCCGACTTCAGAAAGAGGATGGCGATTAGTCCAAGCACCAATACGAGAAACACTCTTTTCTTCAACAATACCCTCATAATAAACCCTGATTTTTCCAAAAAACGTCGATCTGGCGTTCCGTCTCGACCAACGAGCGGCTATTGTCGACCACCCAATCCGCGCGTCTTCGCTTCTCTTCAATGTCCATCTGCAGCGAAATACGCCGCTTCGCTTCCGCCTCGTCCATTGTATTACGTTCCATCAGCCGCGTAATCTGCACCGCTTCAGGAACGTAGACGACCATAATGCCTTCATACAAAGCTTGCTGATTCGTTTCATATAGCAATGGAACATCCGCCACGACAAGCGCATTAGGATTCTCGTCTGCGTACGTATGTATTCTATGCTGCATTCGCTGCCTGATTGCAGGATGCGTAATCGATTCCAACTTTGCTAGTGAAGCTTTGTCATGGAAGACGATAGCGCCCAGGGCAGAACGATTCAATGTACCGTCCTCTTGGAGTATAGCTTGTCCGAACGAAGAGGCGATCGCCTCAAGCGCAGGTTCTCCCGGCTGGACGACCTCTCTAGCTACTTGATCGGCATCGACCAGCAGCGCGCCGCGGTCAGCGAGCAGCTTAGCAATGGTGCTTTTGCCGCTGGCTATACCGCCGGTTAATCCGATTATCATCCATTTCACCTCAAATTATAACAGCTTCATAATACCCATAATAATTAATAATAGGCCTGGGAGGAAGGACAACACCTGCATTCCTCTCCAAGTCGAGCATCGAAACCCGAACCGAATGCCTCCAAGGAGGAAAATCGCGCTGAATGCGGCGATAATAAGCGCCGTCATAAGCGCAGGAAGACCGATCATCGCGGCGCCAAGACCGGCGCCTAATGCATCGAGCGACAAGGCGACGCCAAGCATCACCGCTTCCGAAGCCGAGATCGTACCCGATTTGTCGACGTCGGCGGCTTGCGGGGTTCGCAGAATTTGAATGACGAGACCGAGCCGCTTAAGCTCTACCATGACGACAAGAACCGTACTGGAAGCGATGTTGCGTTCCGCAGCTCCTGAAGGGGAAATAGCCCCGACAGCCTTTGTCCCCTCCAACCTGTCATCCGAATCCGCTCCCATGCTCTGCTCCTCGCGGCTGCGACGCAGTTGGAACAAGGCGAAGCCGCCGATCACGATGAGCACGCATGCGCCGATCAACCTGGCGGCGAATTCGGATAAATAGCCAGACAGCCATCCGCCGACCTGCATCGATAGCCAAATAATCAGTCCTGAGCAGCAGGCAATAATAAAAACCGATACGAACGGTATTTTGATTCTCCGCAGCCCATAAGTAACTCCAACGCCGAATCCATCCAAGCTAACCGCAAAAGCAATCACTAACAGTGGAGCCAAATGCGCGAACAACGAAGTCCCTCCCCGCATTGCGACTGCCCCGGTCAACGGCTTAATTTCCAGTACCTTAACCGTTGATTCGGGCGTTCGCCCATGTTCTCTTAACAAGAACATCATATGCGAAGAGCGGATGACGGTGCATAACGCCTCGTTACAAGCCTAACCGGATGATTATATTTTATGCTTGACCGATGAATTGGATATCATACCTTGAAGGCATTATTCCTTCGGCGCCGGCTGGCAATTCTCGCATATATGCGTACCTCTGCCGCCAACGACGAATTTCTTAATCGCCCGCGAGCATACTTTGCAGGGCTCGTCCTTCCTGCCATAGACAGAAAACGAATGCTGGAACATGCCCATTTCGCCTTGTCCATTCACGTAAGAACGGATCGACGAGCCTCCCGCCTCCACGGCACGAGCAAGCGTCGAGCGAATGGATTCATGCAGTCGCATCCACTCCGCAGGCTTCAGCGTATTCGCCGGACGTTCGGGGTGGATTCGCGCTTGGAACAGCGCTTCATCCACATAAATATTGCCAAGTCCGACGATATGCTCTTGGTTAAGGAGGAGCGGCTTGATGCTCATCTTGCGCTTGTCGAGCCTCTCGCGCAGCGCGCTTAGCGTAAATGCCGGCTCCAACGGCTCAATTCCAAGCTTGTTAAGCGGCGGCAGCTGAAAATGATCTCCCGTCTTGAATAGATGCATCGTTCCGAACTGGCGAACATCCTTATATCGCAATTCCGTACCATCGTCAAAGTGAAAAATAACATGCGTATGCAGCGCGGTCGGCTCATCCGCCTTATTGACGCTGTAGCGCCCTTCCATCCGGAGATGCGACACGAGCACGATGCCGTCCAGCATGATCAACAGAAACTTCCCGCGCCGCTCAACGGTTTGAATCGTATGCCCGGCCAGCGCGTCCGCGAACTGCTCCGGCTCAATGGGACGTTGTATAATACGCGGAAGCTTAACGGTTACGGACTGTATTCGTTTGCCCGCGACAAGATCAATCAATGTGCGCCTTACGGTTTCTACCTCTGGCAATTCAGGCATTTCTCATCACCTCGACATCTATTATAACGTATATAGACGGCCAGCGGGTTACTTTGCCTCATACCAATTGACACCGAAACTGACATCTGCTTTCAGCGGAACATGAAGCTTAAGCGCTCCGGACATCACTTCCGGCACTAGCGACTTCATCAGCTCCAGCTCTTCCTCCGGCACTTCGAATACAAGTTCGTCATGTACTTGAAGCAGCATGCGGCTCTTTAGCTTGCGCTCGCGCAGCGCCTCGTCCATCTGCACCATAGCCAGCTTAATTATATCGGCTGCCGTTCCTTGAATAGGCGAGTTCATGGCCGTTCTCTCCGCGAACGATCGCAAATTGAAATTCGACGCCTTAATCTCCGGCAGGAAGCGCCTGCGTTCAAGCAGCGTCGTTACATAACCGTCGCGCCGCGCCTGAACGACGATATCCTCCATGAATTGGCGTACGCCTTTGAACACTTCCTTGTACTGCTCAATAAATCGACCCGCATCGTTCCTCGAAATGCCAAGGTTCTGCGACAATCCGTAATCGCTTATGCCGTATACGATGCCGAAGTTAACCGCCTTCGCTTGACGGCGCATATTGGAATCGACTTGATCGGCCGTTACGCCGAATACGTCCATCGCCGTCTTCGTATGAATGTCCATATCGTGAATGAACGCTTCCTTCAAGTTCTCGTCGTCGGCAATATGAGCCAAGACGCGAAGCTCGATCTGCGAATAGTCGGCTGCGACAATGTACCATCCGGGTTCGGAAGGAACGAAAGCCTTGCGAATCTGGCGGCCTTCCTCCAGCCGGATCGGGATATTTTGCAAATTCGGAAATTGGCTGCTGAGGCGTCCGGTCGCGGCAATCGTCTGGCGATAGTACGTATGGATCTTGCCAGTCTCCCCGCGCACCTCCTTCAGAAGTCCCTCGACATACGTCGATTGCAGCTTCGCAAGCTGGCGGTAATGCAGAATGAGCGGAATAATCGGATGATAAGGCGCCAGATCCTCCAGCACCTCGGCATCGGTCGAATATCCGGTCTTCGTCTTCTTGCGCGCAGGCAACTCAAGCTTCTCGAACAAGATTTCGCCAAGCTGCTTCGGAGAGCCGATATTGAACTCCACGCCAGCATGCTTATATATATCGCTCATAATCGTCACTAATTGCGACTCCAGGTTCCGTCCCAGTTCCTCTAGCTCCTGCTTCTTTACCGTTATGCCTTGAAGCTCCATGCCCGCAAGAACGCGGGACAATGGTTGCTCCAGTTGAAAATACAGCTTGCTCATCCCGCTCTTCTCAAGATCGGCCGTCAAGATCGGAACAAGCTTGCGAACCGCGTCTCCGCGCAGCGCCAGATGACGGTACAATGTATCCGCATCCGGCACTTTGAACTTCGCTCCCTTGCCATAGACCGCTTCGTCGGAAGCAATGCCGGACAGCCCCTGCTTGCCGGTAATCGCGCTAAGCGACAGCGCGGTATCTGTCGGGTCGAGCAAATAGGCCGCAAGCTGCACGTCGAATGCAGTGCCCGCATATCGAATCCCGCTCCATGCGAGCGCAAGCTCCACTTTATGTAAGTCAAAGCCGTACTTCGGCTTGTCTGCTTGCGAGAACCACTCGACCAAACCGGCTGCGAACGGCTTCTTAAGCGCGCTGTAAGGAAGAACGTACACCGCATCTTCCGTAGCGACGGACAGGCCGATGATTTCCGCTTGATGCGGATTCTCGCCGATCGCTTCGATGTATAAGCCATGCTCCTTGTCCTGCTGCAGAGCCGATAACAATTCCGACAACGATTCGCCATCCTCTTCGGATGCAATGATCGCGATATTAAGTTCCGCAGCGGATTGCTTCGCCTCTTCTGCAGAATCGCCGACTGACACGCCAAGGTCGAGCCTCTCCAGCAGAGACTTGAACTCCAGCTTGCGGAACGCCTCCGCGAGCGTTGCCCCGTCGTAGCCGCTATAGCGCAGCTCGTCGGTTCCGCTCTCAAGCGGAACCTCGCGGAAGATCGTCGCGAGCTTCTTGCTCATGAGCGCGCTATCCTTATGCGTCTCGATATTTTCCTTCAGCTTGCCTTTCAGCTCGCCGGCATTCTCCAGCACTTGCTCGACCGTGCCATGTTCGTGAAGCAGCTTAAGCGCCGTCTTCTCGCCTACGCCGGGCACGCCCGGAATATTGTCGGACGTATCGCCCATGAGACCCTTGAGATCGATAATTTGCTGCGGCACTAATCCATATTTCTCTTGGATGGCTTCCGGAGAGTACATATCAACCTCGCTAACGCCCTTGCGCGTCACCGCAATCGTCACTTTATCCGATGCGAGCTGCAGCATATCCTTGTCGCCGGATACGACAACCGTCTCGACGCCTTGCTCATCCGCCCGCTTCGTCAGCGTGCCGATAATATCGTCCGCCTCGTAACCGGACAATTCGAACTGCGCGATGCCGAAGGATCGAATCAGTTCCTTCAGCACGGGGAATTGCTCGGACAGCTCCGGCGGCGTCTTCTGGCGTCCGCCCTTGTATTCGCTATAGCCTTCGTGCCGGAAAGTAACTTTGCCCGCATCGAATGCGACGAGTACATGCGTAGGCTTAAGCTCGTCCAATAATTTAAGAAGCATCGTTGTGAATCCGTATAAGGCGTTCGTATGCTGTCCCGCTGAATTCGTCAGCGGCGGCAGCGCGAAGAACGCGCGATACGCTATGCTGTTGCCGTCGATTAACATCCATTTTTCCATTTGCATCAACACCTCGCCTAATGACCTGATTACCCTCTATCATACCATAAAACGATGCCGCAAAATGGGCTTTCCCAAAGCATCGTCCGCTTCGTGAAAGCCCATACCTGTATCCTGTAATCAAATCCCCCTATCCTCGGACATCGCGGCGGGACGGCCTAACAAATACCCTTGCGCATACGATGCGCCGAGCTCTCGCACCTTGGCCAGCTCTTCCTCCTGCTCAATGCCCTCGGCAATGATCGAGATGTCCATCTTGGCAGCCAATTGCGCCAGCGTATGCAGAATATGAGCCTTCATCTCGTCTTGATGAATGTCTTGAATGATCGACCTGTCCACCTTCAAGTAATCGGGGCGCAGCTCGACAATCGATTGCAAGGAAGAATAGCCTGCGCCTACATCATCGATGGCGATCTGGTAGCCTTGGCTTCGGTAATGCTCCAGCGCTTTCTTGACGGCGCCAAAATCCTCGATCGAGTTGCGCTCCGTTATTTCGAACACGACGTTATGCGGCGACAAGCCGCGGCGTTCCAACAAGCTCAAGGTTAAGCCGGGAGAAAATTCCGGATCTTCTATGATTTGCGCCATAACGTTAATGAACAGCTTCTGTTCGCGCCTAAGGCCGCCGCACCCTTCAATCGCTTTTTCCCGTGCCAATCGGTCCAGCACATAGCACGCGCCTTCTTGCTCGGCGAATGAGAATAGTTCAAGCGGTCCTTCGAACCATGTGCGTTCCCGCGTTCTTGTGAGCGCCTCGAAGCCAAACACCTTATCCTCGCGCAAAGACAATATGGGCTGGTATACGGGATCAATCGAGCGCTGCTCCATAAGCCGGTCGAACGCTCTGCGCTTGATGCTCCGCTCCATGCCGCCTGCGGACTGTCCGTGCAGCATCGCCTGCTTGACCGCTTCATACCAAGCCGACCCTTCCTCCGAACTGCTACTGATTTCCGCAACGGCTACGCCAATATATAGCTTGCCGCTCCAATGATGCTCGGATAACTGCTGCATATGGGCTGCGAATCGCCGCTCCCACTCCTTCGTGTGCTTGAACGTCGTCTCCAGCAGCCAGCCTTCAAGCGTTCCCCGGCGGCCGCTGGGGAGCCGCATATAGATGAATAGATCGTCATGGATCCAGTCCATCCCCTCGAACAGCACCGAGCTCTTGAACACCGCTTCGGTCTCGCGTTCAGCAAACTGCTTCCACTCCTTACGGAAATACATGCCGCTTCCGCTTTGCTCCGATTCGCCGGATTGCTGCCATGACATATAGAGAACTCCGATAAGTCCGGGTTGTCCAGCCTGAGTGCCTGACATCGTCCATATTCCGTTGCCGAGCTGACTCATGCGCTGACTTTCACGTAAACGTTTCACGTATATTTTCGATCCTCTCCATGATGCATTCCTGTAATATGCTCTAACACGTAAACGCTGCCCTTGAGCGACTTCGCACGTTTCTTCAGCTTAGCGGCAAGCCTCGGTATATCTTCCGGCGTCAGTGGCACGATGCCGTCCCATACCATTAACGACAAGGATAACGCCACACCCTCCTGCTCGACCACATTGCCGTGGCGATCCTCTACCGAAGTCACCTCCACGCCTCCGTAAAAGGCTTTTACACCGGCTTCGAACCTCGTAATTAACGATTGACAGATCATCTCCGCATTTGCCGCTTCCGCTACGATAATGAAGTCGTCTCCTCCAATATGTCCGACAAAATCACCCGGGGTTCCATGCTGCTCCAGCTCCTTGCCTAACGTATCGGCTAAGTAACGAATCATCCCATCGCCAAGTCCGAAGCCGAAGCAATCGTTAAACCATTTGAAATAATCCAAATCCGCATAAATAACGGCAAAAGGTCTGCATGCCTGAATTCGGCGATGAAGCTCGGTCTGGATGCCCTCATTGCCGGGAAGACCCGTTAACGGATTCGCCTCCCTTGCCGCCTCCGTCCGCATCGCCGTCATGCATTCCAGAATGGAGCGAATCGATGCGGCGCCTGCCAATTGCCCGTTCCGGGTAATAATGACAACATCGTACAAATGGGCATAATGCCTGTTCATGGCAAGCTGCGACACTTGCTCCACCGGCATATTCTCGTCTACGATGAGCGGTTGATCGTTCATAATTCGCTCGACCCCTCGATTCCAATAGAGCGGAAGACCGAATTGGCCTGCCAGCAGCTGATGCAGCTTTTCCTTCATCAGCAGTCCGACTGGGCGATTGTCCGCCACGATAATGACGCCGGGCGCCTTCGGATTCGTATCGAACATATAAGCGACCTCCGACACGAGCGTTCGCGATTGGAACACGGGAAACGGCGCCGCCAGCTGCCCGATCGCGATAGGCTTGCCAGAGCGATATAGTTCAAGCGGCTGCTTGTTTCTCTTCTCGCCAGACTGACCTGTAAGCTCCGCGGAATCAAGTGTCACCGCCGTTGTATCGACTTCGGCAAGTCCGCCATGAAAGGCGTAAGGCACTGGCGCGGCGTATGCATTAAGCAGCAACGCATCTCTTAGCAGACGGTACACAACCGTCTCCGTCGAGCGTCCGGCCGAGGAAGGAAAAGCGACGGCATAGCCGATATGAGCCTTGACCGAGTCCCTTCTTGAACCAGCCGGATCCGCATTCATACGCTTATTCAGTAACTCCGCCGCGAGCTGCGCGACCTGCTCGATCGGCGGATCGCCCGATTGCCTTGCAAGCAAATAGTAATATTCGTTCTCGAGCCGCAGTCGCCAAAACAATCTTTTTTGGTCGCTTTCCCACAGCAGCAGCGACGATTCCGCAGCCGATTGGCCGCTGTCGATGCGAACATATATAGCGCTTATGCCTCCGTTATTCCAACGCTCCTTAATCCCCCGAATCATATCCCTGTTGAACAGACCATAACCAATCTCTTCCATTAGGATCCCCTCGATGCTTGCATGTCTTTTTTTATGTACTTTAGTCCTAACACTAACAAACTTTTGTGAAGTAAGATGCATCTTAACGTTAAATTTCGGTAAACTTCTGACAAATTGCGACATCGCTTATGTGCAGGTTGATTTTAAGCAATGGACAGATGACGGTGCGCAAAGATAGGTGGGGGAATCGAAGATTCGAGCAGTGGATAGCCAGTAGGGTTGGCGTTTGGCTGCTGCCTGGTGGGACACATAGCATACTCGTTTCATACGAAGTTACTGCTGAAATCCAACATAGCTTTCGGGAAAAAGCTCGGTAACGGCCAATACAAATTCCTTACGCAAACAAATAAACCGCATACGCGCCCTGCGCGGGCAACATGTGCGGTTCATCTCGTTTATTGATTAAGATCGGGACGGTTGCCCGTGACCAAGTAAACGACGCTCTCTCCGATATTCGTCGCATGGTCGCCGAACCGCTCCATATAGCGGCCAACGAAGCTAAGCAGCGATGCCTGAGCGATATTGCGGGGATTCTCCATCATTAGCGAGAACAGCTCGCGAGTAATCTGACCGTACAACGCGTCGACCTGATCGTCGTCCTTCGCCATCTTGTAAGCAAGGTCTACATTTTCTTGCACGAACGATTGAATCGACTCATATGTCATCATCTGCACGATCTCTGCCATGCGCGGCAAGTCGATCAGCGGCTTAATAAGCTCTTGACCTTCCAGGCGCAATACGACCTTCGCCACGTCAACCGCAAGATCGCCCATCCGCTCAAGGTCGCTGGCAATCTTGAAAGCCGACAGAATGCGGCGCAAGTCCTTGGCAACCGGCTGCTGCGTAGCAATGAGACGCGAGCCGATCTCCGTAATTTTTTCTTCCATCTGGTTCAACAGCGGATCCTTCTTAATGACTATCTTTGCGCGATCAATATCGATTACCTTAAGAGCTTCCATTGCTTCAACGAGCGCTTCCTCTACGAAGCCGCCCATCTCTACAAGCAAATTATGAAGCTGCTCAAGTCCTTGGTCGAATTCCTTGCGTTTCGTCATCACAGCGTATTTCCCCCTATTAGGTAATCGTTAGTTCGCCGACCCCTCGTCCCGGCTTAACCGAATCGTCCGCTAATGTAATCTTCCGTGCGTTGATCGGTTGGATTGGAGAACAACTTCTCCGTATCCGAATATTCAATGACCTCGCCATTCAAGAAAAATACCGTTTGGTTGGAAACCCTTGCTGCTTGATGCATATTATGCGTAACCATAACGATCGTATATTTATCCTTCAGCTCTTGCGCCAGCTCCTCGATCTTGAGCGTGGAGATCGGATCAAGCGCCGAAGTCGCCTCGTCCATGAGCAAAATGTCAGGGTTAACAGCAAGCGCGCGCGCAATGCAAAGACGCTGCTGCTGACCGCCGGATATGCCGAAGGCTGAACGTTTCAAATGATCCTTCACTTCATCCCAGAGAGCTGCCGACTTCAGGCTCGTCTCTACGATTTCGTCAAGCGCCTTTTTGCTTGTTACGCCGTGCAGGCGAGGGCCGTAAGCGACGTTGTCGTAAATCGATTTGGGAAAAGGGTTCGGCTGCTGGAACACCATGCCTACTTTCTTGCGGAGCGTCTCGACATCTACTTCGTTCGAATAAATTTCCGTTCCGCCGATAGCGATGCCGCCCTCGATGCGCGTGCCGGGAATCATGTCGTTCATACGGTTGAGCGTGCGGAGCAGCGTCGATTTGCCGCAGCCGGACGGCCCGATGAATGCGGTAATGGCTTTCTCAGGAATCGTCAACGATACATTTTTGAGTGCATGGAAAGTGCCATAGAACAAATTCAGCTTGTTAATATTTATAAGTGCTTCCATTTTGCTCGTCTCCTCCAACCGTTATTAAACGTTTTTCTGATATTTGTTTCGAAGCAGTATCGCCGAGAAGTTCATAAGCAGCAGCAAGGCAAGCAATACGATAATACCGCTAGCCGCAAGCTCCTGGAACTCCACCTGAGGCTTGGACAGCCAGTTGTATACTTGAATCGGAACAACGGTGAATGAATCCTTTAGGCCCTCCGGCAAGTAAGCGACATATGTCAGAGCTCCGATCATAACGAGCGGGGCAGTCTCGCCGATCGCCCGCGACATCGCAAGAATGACGCCTGTCAAAATACCGGGAATAGCCGATGGCATAACGGAGCGTGATACGGTCTGCCACTTCGTTGCGCCAAGCGCGAACGAAGCGTCGCGGCGCGACTTCGGCACGGAGCGAATCGCTTCCTGCGCCGACACGATGATAATCGGCAGCACGAGCAGCGTCATTGTGAGCGCACCGGCGATCAAGCTTTTGTCGAGCGCCAGCAGCCTAACGAACAACGCAAGGCCTAGGATTCCATAAACGATCGATGGTACGCCCGCAAGCGTACTAATATTAAGCTGGATAATGCGGGTGAAGCGGTTTTTGCCCGCGTATTCCTCTAGGTAAATCGCTGCGCCTACGCCGAAGATGAAAGAGACCGGCGCCATAATAAGCAGCATATAGATTGTACCGACAAGCGCCGACTTCATGCCCGAGCCGTCAGCCTTGCGGGACGGGAAGTTCGTAAACAAGTCAGGCTGCAGCCGCGTTACGCCGTCAAGCAAAATATCGATGAGCAGAGCGCAAAGCGCGATTACGCCGATCGAGGTTGCCGTAACGAACAAAATATGAAGCAGCCAGTCGGTTCTGCGCCGTCCTGCGATCTGCTTGCGGTTCGCATCGTGAAAGATGTTCATATCAATACTCCTCCCTGAATCTTCTTGCAACGTATTGGGCAAGAATATTAAGCAAGAACGTAATAACGAACAATGTCATGCCTACTGCGAATATCGAGCCGTATTCAACGGTTCCGTGCGGCGTATCGCCTAAGCTGACTTGAACGATGTATGCGGTCATTGTCTGAATGCTGTCAAGCGGATTGGCCGTCATGTTAGGCGTCGAGCCGGCTGCCAGCGTCACAATCATCGTTTCGCCAATGGCACGAGAGAATGCCAATACCGCGGAAGCTACAATACCCGACAGCGCTGCAGGCACGACGATCTTAAGAGCAACCTCGAACCGCGTCGCGCCAAGCGCATAGGCGCCGTCTCGCAAGCTGCGCGGCACGGATGACATCGCGTCCTCGCTTAGCGAGCTTACCATCGGAATAATCATGATTCCGACTACGATGCCGGCGCTAAGCGCGTTGAATATGCCTGCGCTCGGGAAGATGCTTTGAATAATCGGCGTAATAAAGCTTAGCGCGAAATATCCGTACACGATCGTCGGTATGCCCGCGAGCACCTCCAAAATCGGTTTAATGACTTTCCGAACCTTCTTCGGCGCGTATTCCGATAAATAAATGGCACTAGCAAGGCCGATCGGCACGGCAACGAGACATGCGATAACCGTAATCATCAGCGTTCCGGAAAGCAGCGGCAGCACCCCGAAGCTCTTAGGCGGGATTAGCGGCGACCATTTCGTTCCGAACAAAAAGTCCAGTATCGGTATCGTCTTGAAAAACTGATAAGTTTCCGTTAGCAGCGTTACAACGATTCCGATCGTTGTCATGATGGATACGGACGCGCATAGAAACAGCAAAATCGGCATTACTTTATTCATGATGCTGACGCGCTCGTTTTTGAATTTGTATGCGTCGACTTTTACAGGTGCGTTTTTCGCATTGTCATTGCTTTGCAGAGCTTCGCTTTGCATGCCGGCGGCCTCCTTCTTGCCATTTACAATTCATTTACATTATCGGCGAGAAAAATGTGATGTCCCGCGAGACATCACATTTTCGCACCAAGCCAAAGCTTATTATTGGATTTTGGCTGCTTCTGTTGCGTATTGCTCATCTGGAAGCGCTACGTAGCCAACTTCTCCAGCCAATGCTCCAATGTTATCGATATAGAATTTCGCGAACTCTTTCACTTCAGGACGCTCAAGCTCTTTGTTGTTCACGTAGATGAAGAGCGGGCGGGACAACGGTGCGTATGAGCCGTCTTTGATCGTGTCGTACGTAGGCTCGATTGGACCGGATCCACCGTCGATTGGAACGACTTTCAGCTTATCCGCGTTTTCTTCGAAGTATGCGAACCCGAAGTAGCCGATGCCGTATTTGCTGCCTGAAACGCCTTGAACGAGTGCGTTGTCGTCTTCGCTGAAGCTGATTGCTTCATCGTTACGAATGCCTGCTTTATCAAGGATTGCTTCGTTGAAGTAGTCGTAAGTGCCGGAATCGGCGCCTGGCGAGAACATAACGATCGGCTCAGCCGGGAAAGTATCGCGAACGTCTTTCCAAGTTTTTACCGTGCTGCCAGTCATGAAGATTTTGTTCAATTCTTCAACCGTCAGGTGGTCGATGAAATCATTGTCTTTGCTAACGACGACCGACAAACCGTCGAACGCTACCGAAAGCTCTGTATACTCAATGCCTGCGTCTTTGCAAGCAGTTGCTTCTTCGTCTTTGATCGGACGCGATGCGTCTGCGATCGCGATCTCTGCTGCGCAGAATTGCTTGAAGCCGCCGCCTGTGCCGGATACGCCGACTGGTACGCGAACATCTGCATGCTCTTTGTTGAATTCTTCAGCCGCAGCTTCCGTCAGCGGGAACACCGTGCTGGATCCGTCTATTTTAATTTCGCCCGAAAGCTTGGCCGCTTCTTCAGTTGGAGCGTTCGTTGCCACATTGTTCGTTGCTGCTCCACCATTATTTTCCGTATTTCCACTATTGGCGTTATTGCCGCATGCTGCAGCGAATACGACCAACATGGACATCATCAACATTAGAACGACTTTACCCTTTTTCCCCTTAAACAACTCTACCACTCCTCTTAATTTGTCTAGTATGGGTTTCCCCTTGCAAGATCAATATTACTAGCCGTTTGTAAATCGGGTACTCTCTTTTTGTAAACTTCATGTTAAAAATACGATTGCCGCAACTTCTCCATTTCGTCGGCGACATGAATCGATTGCTTATGCGCCTGTTCCGACAGCTCGCCGACTTTCTTCGCGCTGCCGCGATTGTCCGCTGCCGCCTGGAATAAGCGGTTGAACGCTTCAACCGCAGCGAGAACGTACGCCTCGCTCGCCGTCGTCTCCGAGCGTCCGGAGCTCGCAAGCGCCGCCGTTTCGCCGATAGCGTCAACGATTGACTTGGTCAGCATCGTAATCTCGCCGGCTAGCTGCTTCGTCTGTCCCGCCAGCTTCATAACTTCGCCTGCCACAACAGCGAAGCCGCGACCATGCTCGCCTGCCCTTGCCGCTTCAATAGAAGCATTGATTGCGAGCAGATTGCTTTGATCCGCCAACTCCCTGATTACCTTGGATACGCGGCTGATCGAGCCCGCTTCCGCCTGAAGCTCGTTCATTCGCTGCTCTTGATGCTGCGATGACGCAGCGATAGACAGAAATGCGCTGCTCACCTTGTCCAGCTCGTTCTTGCCGCTTAGCGTTAAGTCGACCATCTCAACGGACAACGACTCGCCCTGCCCGGTCGAGGCACGAACGGCGCTTGCCGCCTGTTCGATCTGCCTGACGCGCTGCTCGGCCGATTGGATAATGCGGCGCTGCGCCCTCTCCGCCTCCTGCTGGAGCGCTCTGGACATCTTGAGCATGTCCGATACGGTGAGCACTCCCGCAAGCGATCCGTCCTGTTGCGTCACGACGACGCAGTCGTAGAGGATGCTCTCATCGCGGCTGAGCGCGCTGTCGATAATTTGTTGCGGCGCATCGGCAATATGTACGGTTAGCGGACGAGCATCCATCAGCCTCGTAACCGGCTTCTCATAATACAGATCGGCACTAAAACGATGGCCGAGCTTAAGAAAAAACCGGTTGCGCATCATGAGTCCAACCGGTATTCGCTCATTGCCGCGTACGACGACGACGCACTCGCAGTCGGGATTTTGCTTGAAGACGCCAATCGTCTCCCGGCAAGAGCGCTCTTCTTCAACAGTAGCTGCTCCCCGCATATAATCGGCAATGCGAACGGGTTGCAGGTCGGTCACATCAGTTTCTGCTTCCCCATGTGCACCAGATTGTAGCCTATCAATTGCTTCAGGCTCAGCTTCAGCCTCAGTTTCTGTTTCAGGTCGTATAGCAACTGCTGCAACTACCTTTCCCTCTTCTTGCACTTTCAATTCTAGCTTATCCAGAACGGATACCGTCATTCACGATCACCCTTCCTTCCATATCCTCTCAGGTACTACTATAGGTCTCAAGCATCAACTGCGGTGGCATGGAATGTTAACGCAATGTTAAATTCGACAGTAATTGATAAATTAAAGCGGCCTAGCTACTTGGTCAGATCATGTAGTCTAAAGGTGCATATGCGATCTTACGGCGGTGGAGTAACTTGGAGTAGCGGCTTGTAAGAGCGTATATGCTCTTACACAGTTCATTAAGGAGAGGCTGCTTGGACGAAAGTTGGCTGTAAGAGCTTATGCGCTCTTTCGGGGAGTCGAGTAACCTAAGGCGTCGGCGTGTAAGAGCGTATGTGTGCTTACATGGGGCGGTGTACTCTGCAAACAACAAAAAAACTGCGCGGCACGTACGACTTTCGTACGTGCTGCGCAGTTCGTTAGATCTATAGGAATGTTACTTCGAAGCGCGCTTCAGAAGCTTTATGCTGTGGCCTTCAAGCTCAATCGATGAACCAACAGCCGCTCCGGTTAGCAATTCGGTGTATGCGCGAGCGTCCAGCTCTACCGATTTGTCGGCATCCGTGAAGTTCGACACGAATACGTAATCATGCTCCCCGTCGGTACGAAGCTGAGCGGTTACGCCTTCCGGCAGCTCGGACTCGATGACGCGCTTCACGCCTGCTTGCCGGGTAATGCTAGCCGTCAATTGCTTAATGAAGTCATTGTCGTTGCGCGACGCAATATAATACGCCTTGCCCTTGCCCAGCTTGTTCACCGTTACGGCCGGACGTCCTGCGTAGAAGTCTTCTCCGTATACCGCAAGCGCCTCCGCGCCTTCGAGGTGAATGAGGTCACATAGCTCGCGAGCGACGAACTCGCCGCCGAAGCCAAGCTCGTTGCCATCGTTCATGACGACGCGGTTCGAATCGTGGTCATGCAGGGAGTCGATTTCCTCCGACCAGATGCCAAGCGTTTTGCGAAGCGGTCCAGGGAAGCCCCCTAGGAAGCATAGGTCGTTCTCGTCGACAATGCCGCTCCAATACGTTGCGATGAACGTACCGCCGTTCTCGACAAAACGTTCAATGCGTTCGCCAACGCCCGGACGCACCATATAAAGCATCGGAGCGATGAGCAGCTTATAAGAATCGAAGCTGCATTCCGAATCGATAACGTCAACGGATACGCCTAGATCCCATAGCGGACGATAATGGTTATGCAGAGTCTTCTCGTAATGCAAGCCGCCGTTACGCGGTCCTTGCGAATCCTTCACCGCCCAGCGGTTCTCCCAATCGTTAATGAGCGCGACTTCAGGCTTCACCGAAGTGCCGACAACCTCCGTCAGCTTCTCCAGCGTCTGTCCAAGCTCGGATACTTCGCGGAAGACGCGGGTATGCTCGTTGCCGACATGGTCGACAACCGCGCCGTGCAGCTTCTCGCTTGAGCCTCTGCTCTTGCGCCATTGGAAATATTGAACGGTATCCGAACCATGCGCCACCGCCTGCAAAGAGGACAACAGATGAACGCCCGGACGCTTCAGCTTGCTGACCGGCTGCCAGTTCGTCATGCTCGGCGTGCTTTCCATCAGCATGAACGGCTTGCCGCCCTTGAGGGAGCGGAACACATCGTGGTTAAACGCAATCCAAGACGCCAGCGAGCTGTCGTCGCCGAAGTTGTCATGCCAGGTCGGGTAAGCGTCCCACGAAATCATATCGAGCAGATCGCTGAACTTCCAGTAGTTGAGCGGCTCGAAATCAAGCATAAAGTTAGTCGTAATCGGCAGCTCCGGGTTCGCGGCGCGAAGCGGCGCGATCTCATGACGGCAGAAGTCCACTGTCTGATCCGTTACGAAACGTCTCCAGTCCACATTCTGACCGTGAACGGCGTTCTCGCCGCGAGCGGTCGGGGACTCCACTTGACTCCAGTTTGTATAGGTGTGACTCCAGAACGTCGTCCACCATGCGTCGTTGAGCGCTTCCAGCGAGCCGTATTTATTTTGCAGCCAGCCTCTGAATGCTTCCTCGCAATAATTACAATGGCACTCGCCGCCGTATTCATTGGAGATATGCCAGCCGATTACGGCCGGATGCTGCGAATAACGCTCGGCGAGCTTACTATTCATAATCTCTACTTTCTCGCGGTAAACCGGCGAGGAGAAGCAGTGGTTGTGCCTTGCGCCATGCAGATTGCGAATGCCGTTTGGAGCAACGCGCAATACTTCCGGATATTTCTCCGACATCCAAGCCGGACGCGCGCCGCTTGGCGTAGCCAACAACGCAAATATACCGTTCGCCGCAAACTTGTCCAGCAGCGTATCCAGCCAATCAAACGTGAAGCGGCCTTCCTCGGGCTCAAGTGCCGACCATGCGAAGATGCCGACCGACATCACATTGCAGCGAGCCAGCTTCATTAAACGAATATCTTCCTCCAGCACCTCGGGATACTTCTGCCATTGGTCCGGGTTATAATCTGCTCCATGCAGCATTTGTGGAATCTTGCCGCTGATCGGTGGGAACTTTGTCGTCATGAATAGAGCCTCCAGTATCGTCTTTTAATCATCATAAATGGATATGCTATAATGATATTCATATTATAGAATGAACGCATCGCCATTAAAATAATAGTATTTTCGCATCGATAGCAAAATATGAAACAGGAGGACTGCAATAAGATGGACACCATGGTCTTCCCGACCCTGACGGATGCCGACACGACCCTCCCTCTATACCTAACGAGCATCGGTCATTGGAATAACCAGGAAGCGATCGACCGCCCAGGCGGCTACCCCCATTTTCAGTGGCTGCAGGTGATGAATGGCTCGGGCATCCTTCACTTCGGCGAGCATAAGATGAACGTTCAATCAGGCCAAGGCTTCTGCCTCCTGCCAGGCGACCCTCACTCTTACTATGCGACGGAAGAGCCTTGGGAAATATTCTGGCTTAGCTTTCGCGGGGATCTATCGGAGACGATGCTTCGGCAAGCGGGCATTACGCAATCGGGCGTCTATTCGACAGCGGATCATGATATGATTGTGACGCATATGAAGAACATTTATGCGATGACGCAGTCGGGCCGTTCGTTCATTGGACTCGAATGCTCCAAGCTCGTCTACATGTTTTTGCTTGATTTGATGAAAGTTATTCTCGTAAGCTCGCAATCGGCGGAGCATCATATATTGAAGCTGAAGCCGGTGTTGAAGTATATTGAAGACAACTACGATAAGCTCATTACGATCAAAGACTTAGCCTCGTGCATAGACATTACGCCGCAATATTTATGTCTGTTGTTCAAAAAAGCGATGAAAATGCGGCCGCTTGAGTACGTAAATCGCGAGCGCATCAATCGCAGCAAGGAGCTTATGTTCCACGAAAGCGATATTAAGATGAACGAAATCGCGAGGCGGGTCGGCTTCGACTCCCCCAGCTATTTCAGCTCGGTATTCAAGCGTCTCGAGGGTCTAAGTCCCGAACAGTTCAAAAAAATTCACGGCATGCGGTAGCTCGCCGCCTTACCCTAACATGCTTACAATAATTAAGAGGAGGAGGCTCATCCCAACTATGACGAATAAACAGACCGTATTCAGCACCATCGACGAGCATGCCGAAACGTTCCGCGCCATCTCCCGCTCGATCGGGAACAGGCCGGAGCTCGGGCACGAGGAGTTTTACGCAGCGGGGTTATTGACAGCCGAGCTTGAGCGCTTCGGCTTCGAGGTTACGCGCGGCATTCTGAACATGGAGACGTCGTTCATCGCCGTTTACGATTCCGGCAAGCCCGGACCTACTGCCGGCTTTCTATGCGAATATGACGCATTGCCGGAGATCGGCCACGCGTGCGGCCATCATCTCATCTGCTCGATGAGCATCGCTGCGGCCGTCGGCCTCAAGGCGGCGATCGGTCAATTAGGCGGCCGAATCCGTATCTACGGAACGCCTGCCGAAGAAACGAAAGGCGCGAAAGTGCCGATGGCGGCAGCCGGTCTATTCGACGACTGCGACTTCGCCCTGATGGCACACCCGTATCACACCTTCGAGCGCTCCGGCGAATCGCTTGCGCTTGACGCGATTCAATTCGAATATACGGGCGTTGCCGCTCACGCCGCGGCAAGCCCGTACGAGGGCGTGAACGCGCTCGACGCGGTGCTTATGCTGTTCAATAGCATTAACGCGATGCGCCAGCAATGCCGCAAAGACGCGCGAATTCACGGCATTATCGATAACGGCGGCAAAGCGCCGAACATCATTCCCGATTACGCGTCGGCCAAGTTCTACGTGCGCTCCGCTTCCCGGGCCTACACGAACGAGCTGACCCAGAAGGTACTTCGCTGCGCCGAAGGAGCGGCGCTGCAAACCGGCTGCACGCTAACGACTAACAATTACGAGTTCTCCTATGACGAGCTGCTTACGAATGAGGTTTTGTCGAATCAATTCAATAAAAATCTCATTGAAGCCGGCATCCGTTCCGATGAGATTGAGTTCGGCAAAGATAACGGCTCGCTCGATCTCGGCAACGTATCGGTACGCTGCCCAGCCATTCACCCTTACGTCAAGGTGGTCGAGGATCGATTGCTGCTGCATACCGAAGCGTTCCGCGACGCGACTATGACCGAGCCCGCGTTCGACCGCATGCTGTTCGGGGCGAAGATGCTCGCGGCGACCGCCTATGACGTCTGCACCGATCCCGCCCTGCTCGCCGGCATACGCGAAGAGTTCGAACGGCAGACGAAGCAGCTATGACGGCGATCGGCCATCACGATAATATCGGCCGCTGCGATATTTCGCAGCTTTGTCTGCTCGCTGGCAAGATCATCCTCCAGAACGGCGGCGAAACGTATCGCGTGGAGGATACGATGGTACGGATCGCTGCAGCCTGCGGAATCTCGCAATCGCAAAGCTTCGTCACGCCCACGGGGATTATATTCGCCATCGAAGGAACTGCCCATACAACGCGGCTTATGCGTATCTCGCAGCGGTCGACCAATCTGCTCAAAGTGACGCTAGTCAATGACATTTCCCGGCAGATGAGCCGCGGAGAGGTTACGCCCGAGGAAGCCTACAGCCTGCTTCAACGGATCGATTCGGGCGCCAGCGGGTACAGTTACCCGAACTGGCTGAAGGTCGTCACTGCCGCCATTGCCAGCGGCTGCTTCCTTATTATGTTCCAAGGCGCATGGTCCGACTTCTGGCCTGTCGTCGCAAGCGGCGGCATCGGCTATTTGTTTTTCGTTACGCTCCATCGGGTCGTTCCGATTACGTTTTTCGCCGAATTACTGACCGCTGTATTGATCGGGCTGCTGTCCGTTCTATCCGTACATATCGGCTTCGGTACCGATCTCGACAAAATCATTATCAGCTCCGTCATGCCGCTCGTCCCCGGTCTTCACCTGACGAATGCGGTTCGCGATCTGATGGCCGGACATCTCGTATCCGGTCTCTCGAAGGGGGCCGAAGCTTTTCTGACCGCTTTCGCGATCGGCGCAGGGATAGCGGCGGTATTATCCTTTTATTAAGGGATGGTATACGAAAAGAAAGAGGAGTTGGAAAAATCGATGGACATGCCTGCACAGCTCGTGACGAGCTTCATCGCTTCGGCTGCATTCGGCCTCATATTCAACGTACCGAGAACCGCGCTTCCGCAATGCGGAGCGGTCGGCATGCTGGGCTGGCTCGTCTACATGATGGCTACCGAGCTTGGCATGGATGAAATACCGGCAACGCTTATCGCCGCCTTCCTCGTCTCCGTCGTCAGCCAGCTGTTCTCCAAGCTGTATAAGATGCCGATGATCGTGTTCAGCGTGTCCGGCATCATACCTTTAGTGCCCGGCGGCATAGCCTACGACGCGATGCGGAATGTCGTGGAGAATCAATATGATGCCGCCGTTCAGCTAAGCGCCAAAGCGTTCATGATCTCAGGCGCGATCGCGATCGGTCTCGTATTCTCGGAGGTTATCGGTCAAATGATAAAAAAATCGGAACGTCGTCGGCAGTAATCTGCGTATGAGGGGAGGCCAACTGGAGTTGGATACGTCATGGATCGACTCTCGCGGAAACGTGATGGAGTCGCGAATCATAAGAAGAGAGCCGTTATACAAGGGGATGAACGGCAAAACGGTTGAACGCGTCTATGTAACGCAGACGGAAAGCTACATCCTCAAGCCGCTCACGAATGACAGCCAGTCCGGCGCGGAGGCTTGGGTGTACGAGCATCTGTTGCCTCGTTTGTCGCCCGTCTATCCTAAGCTTCTGGCGAAGTCGCCCGCAGGCGGCGACCTCGAGCAGAGCTGGACGCTCTTCGAGGATCTCGGTCCGCTCCAGCACTCGTTCGATCTTCATACGGCGATGGCACTAATGCCGCATATCGTTCACTGGCAGGCGTTATCGATCGATATCCCCGCGTTCGCTCGCTTGAATGGCCCTAAACCGAATGCAGATCGCGTTGCAGCAGAGCTTTTAGAGAATCGCACCCAACTAATCAACCTGGCGAGAGACCTTAATCTCCCGCAACACAGCATCAGCCCCGTACTCGATACGCTTGAGCGGGAGGGACGTTTGCTGCTGCTCGATCAACCACTCGTGTTGTCCCACGGCGACCTTCATCTTGGGAACTATGCACTCGTTAACGGAGTCATTAAAGTTCTGGACTGGGAGCATGCGCATCTGAACATCCCTTATTGGGACTTGTATCATGTCATCGACATGTCTCACCCGACGTTTCCGAAAGCGATGACACCCGCAAACAGAGAGAAGCTTCTGGACGGATATGTTGCCGCGGCAGCGCAACGCAACGGGCAACAACAACTTCGACATACGACTGACCCCGCCCTATTCAAGCGAAGCTATTATTTATTCGCGGCCGTCTACTCCCTCTGGATGCTCCGTCTAATCGCGCAAGATATCGAAGCCGACGCCGGCATATGGCCGCTGCAGCAATTGCAGCGGCAGTTGAATGAGACAAGCGCCAGCCTGATGCAATGCGTCCGGCGATTATGAGCTGCTACTGCTGGCATACCTGGCTCGCAGCGCCGCAACGGCCCGTACCAGCTCTTCGGCTGTAGGCATCGCGAGCCGCTCGGCAGCATAGGCGAGTCCCGCCTCCGTCTGCCCCTCGTTTACGATTCTTCGCAGCTCCTGCGCGAACGCTTGGCCGGCCTGCGGCCCTAGTCCCGCAAGCTCCTCCAGGCTGGCCGTGCTCCCGGGCTCGACTAGCGGGTATTCGCTGGCATCGGCAACACCCGCAGCCCGCTCGTAGAAGGAGCGCACGAGCTTTGCCCGCTCCGCCCCCGACCCTTCCGCAACGACGAACGCCTGCACGATGAACGCATGCGTCTGCCTGCGCTGCGCAATGCCGCAGAACTTCAGGCCGCCGATGCTCAGATCGTAATCGCCCGGACAATACGCGCCCTGAATTTCGCCTCTATCCACCTGTCTGCCCGTCATCCGCAGAGCCTCCTGCACGAAGCGATACATGAGTTCAAAATCATCATGGTAGCGCATATGGCTAACGCTCGGTTTCGGCATGATTAGCGATACGTTGACGACGCCCGGGTCGAGCGGCACGGCCGCTCCTCCCGAATGGCGGACGGCCGTGCGCCAGCCGGCAGCTTCGAGCCAACGCCTTGCCACGTCCGCTTGCGGAAGCCTGCTGTCGCGCATCCCCAGTATGAAGGCTGCCGGATGTCGCCAAATGTGGCATATAGCCGGACCGCCTTGTCCCGTTCTTCGGCATAACCAATCGTCAAGCGCGAAGGCATGCAGCGGATCAAGCTCCCTTATATCGTTCATCCGGTCGAGCAAGAGCACCCCGCTCATCCTCTCCCGCAGCTCCTGATGCCATTCCATGCCGCGTTTGACCTCCCTTTCCCGTATTGCCATTGATAGAATTCAGCACTAAAATAAAAGTATTGCAGGCCCAGCGCCAAGGAGGATACATCGATTGGAAGCCTTTAACGAGAAAGTCGCCTATGAGAACCCGTTGCTGTCGCTTAGAATTTTCCGCGCCATGCGCAATAAGGAGGATTTGACGAATTGGCATTATCATAAGCAGCTGGAGCTTCTTCTCATTCTCGACGGAGAGCTAGACGTCTATGTCGAGGAGGAGCATTTTCATCTCGCTTCCGGCGACGTCGTTCTCATCGGCGCGTCGGAGCTTCATCGCGACAGAAGCATCGGCAATTTGGACTATATCGTGCTTCAGTTCGATTTGGAGCAATTTTACGACCAGAGCACGATCCCATATATGCGTTATTTTTCAGAGACGCAGATGCCGCTAAGCAAAGCGAATTATATTTTCCACCAGAACGACGACATTAAGCAGCAAGCCGCCTCCTGCACGAGACAGATTCTAGAGGAGGCTACCCGCAAGGATACAGGCTATGAGCTTGCCGTAAGCATTCTCATTAAGCAGATTCTGCTGCTCCTGTTGCGCGGCGACAGCCGCAAGGTGCTTACGCTCCAAGAGGATTTCGACCGGACGAGGCTGCGCCCGGTGCTTGATTATATCGAGGCGCACCTGACCGACCGGATCCAGGTCGAAGAGGTATGCAAGATCGCCAATATGAGCTACTACTACTTCGTCAAATATTTTAAAAAAACGATTGGACTTTCGTTCACCGAATACGTGAATTATCGCAAAGTCAAATGGGCGGAGCGTATTCTGCTCACGAAGGATCTCAGTATATCCGAGGTCGGCGAGCGAATCGGCATGCCGAATATGGCTCACTTCTATAAGATGTTCAAGAAGTACAACGACTGTTCCCCGAAGCAATTCCAACGCAAAATGCTCGTATGGAATCGGCAATAGCCGGGTAGCGCCATCTTAATGGTCAACAAAAAAGCTCGTCCGCCCTATGCTTTGGGGGAGGCGAGCTTTTTGGGCATTACGAGCTTGTAGCCGACGCCGCGAATCGATTCGATCTGAACCGATTGCTGTCCGAGCTCCAGCTTCTTGCGCAGCGAGCTGACATGAACGTCAACCGTACGCTGACCGCCAATGTAATCGAAGCCCCATACGACATTCATAAGATCGTCGCGCGTAATGACCATGCCGGGACGCTGCACAAGGTACAGCAGCACTTCGAATTCCTTCGGCCGAAGCGGGATCGATTCCCCGTTCAGCACCACTTCGTACTTATCCGGATAAATGGACAGATCTCCCGCCGTAATCACTTTCTCCGACGTCTGCAGCGGCTTCACGTCGCCCTCCTGCGTACGGCGCAGGACGGCGGATACGCGGGCCAGTAACTCGGCTACGCCAAAAGGCTTCGTAATGTAGTCATCCGCGCCATGCTTCAGCCCTTGCACGACTTCTTCCTCCGCATTGCGCGCCGTCAATATAATGACCGGCGTTCTGACGCCGTTCTGGCGCAGCCTGTTCAGTATTTCGAAGCCGTTCAAGCCCGGCAGCATAATGTCTAGAATAACAAGATCGAAGCTTCTTTGCAGAGCCGTCTGCAATCCTTCTCCGCCATGATCGATGACCGTTGTCTCATAACCTTCTTGCGTAAGATTGTACGACAACAATCGCGCCAGTGTCGGTTCGTCTTCAATTACGAGCACTTTATGCGGCATGCTTACCTCCAACTTGGCGAACGGCGAGACCGTCCGCATAGTATCGATTTCTCCTATAGTTTATCATGGTTTCATAAAGAATAGGTAAATGTTTTTTGTCGCCCGCTCATCAGCGAGCCTACAGGATTAATGCAAAACAGGCAATTCTATGTCGAATGTCGTTCCGACGCCAACCGAGCTCTCCACGCTAATCGACCCTTTATGCAGCTCGACGAGATGCTTCACGATAGACAGGCCAAGCCCCGTGCCGCCTGAGCTTCGCGACCGTGCTTTGTCTACGCGGTAGAATCGCTCGAAGATGCGGGGCAGATCCTTCTTCGGTATGCCGATGCCCGAATCGCTTATCTGGAAGCGAATATATTCTTCGCCGCGAGCATGCACTTTAATCGATACGCGGCCGCCCTCGGGCGTATAATTAATGCCGTTCGCGAGCAGATTCATCATGATTTGCCGCAGCCGATCCTCGTCCGCTTCCATATACAAGCCTGGCTCGATCTGCATATGAAGCTTAATATTTTTGCGGGCCGCTTCCGATTCCAGCAGCGTTACGGTTTTCGAGACGAAGGAATCCAGCTCGATAGGCGAGAAAATAAGCGGCACGCGGCGCGACTCGATTTTGGACAATTCGAGAATGTCGCCGATCAACCGGTTCAACCGGTCGCTCTCGTCGAAAATAATTTGCAGGAACGATCTAGCCGTCTCCTCGTCCTTCACGACACCGCCGAGCAGCGTCTCCGCGAACCCCTTCACCGCCGCGATCGGCGTCTTCAGCTCATGCGATACGTTCGCCACGAACTCGCTTCTCATCCGCTCCAGCCTGCGAATCGCCGATACGTCCTGCAGCACGAGCAGCACGCCCGTGAACACGTCGACTTCCCGGTGAATGGGGACGACGTTCAGCTCAAGCAGCCGCTCCTCGGGGAAATAAAACGTGATCTCCTCGCGAAGATGCTCCCTCGTATCAAGTCCCTCTTGAATCATTTGCGCCAGCTCGTATTGCTGCTTCGCCTCCGCGAAGTGTCGGCCGACGATCTCGCGCGCGGAGAAGCCAAGCACCTCTTCCGCCCGGCGGTTCATGAGGAGAATACGCCCTGTTTGGTCGATCATGACTATCCCGTTAATCATGTTGTTCAGTACGCTTTCCAGCTGTCCCTCGTTCTCGCGGATGCGCGTCATTTGCTCGTTCAGACTGTCCGCCATCGCGTTAATGGCATGACCGAGCTCGCCAATCTCGTCCTGCTTCGTTACTTTTACTCGAGCGCCGTAGTCCATATTTTTGATCCGCTTCGCTACCTTCGTAATTTGCTCCAACGGCTTCGTCAAGCTAAGCGCTATTCGATAGCTGATCAGCGCTACGATAAGGAACAGCACGAGCAAACCCATGATAAGCACTGTAATCAGCCTGTTAATGCTGTTTTCCACCTCTTGCAAACTCATGGCCAGCCGTAAAATATACGGCTTCTCGTCCGGAATAATCGACGCGGGGATCGCGACGTAAATCATATTTTGACCGATCGTCTCGCTCTCCCGGATCGACCTCCCCGTACCCGACTCCAACGCCTCTTTTACCTCGGCCCGGTCCAAATGGTTGTCCATCTGCTCAGGCTCGGTATCCGAATCGCCAAGAACGATGCCGTCGCTCCGAATGAACGTAACCCTTGCGCTCGTGTAGCCCTTCATTTCCTTCGCTTCCCTGTTGTAGAAAGCATACAGCTCCTCCGGATTGCCGGACTTCCAATCCATCTTAGCCGAAATAATCCGCATCTCGCGAATCATATTGTCCTCTAGCGCTTCAATATGGTTGTCTTTGAACGTCTTCGCCATAAAAACGCCTGCCGCGCTGACGGATATGGCGACCATAACGATCATAATTAGCGTAAGCCGATTGCGAAAGCTGTTCATCCGTTTCTCTCCTTCATCTTCCCGCTTGCACCTATCGTACCTGCGATGGCTTGGGTTTGCCAGCCGTCTTATTGTTAAGTTTTTGTAAAATATAATGGTGAACAGTCGCCAGAGGCTGCTGAATCAAAATCGACAGCACGACCGGTACGGCCGTTAATGGACTGAAATAGCCTAGCGCGAGGACGATGCCAAGCGAAATGTTGCGCATCCCTGTCGCATACGATACCGTTATTTGCTGTTCGCGGTTATGAGGCTTCGCCGTTCCGATGAAGCCTAGCGCATAACAAGCGCCGACCAGCAGCACGACAAGCGGGACGAGCGTCGCCATATCCTCCCCCAGCTTATCCAGATGGGGCGCTATTGCCGAAGCATTGAGCGCAACGACGCCGACGAAGCAAAGCTTGGACAGCGGCGCGGCGTACGGCTGAACGATGCCTTGAATACGGCCTTTGCTTATTTGGTTGAGCGCGACGCCGATGACGGTCGGCAGCACGATCAAGATGCACAGATCGGCAATAAGCGGCCCGGCTTCGATTTCCACCGCCGTATCGAAGAAGAGATGAATGCCTGCCGGAACGACAAGCGGACTAAGCGCCGAATCGAGCACGACCATCGCCAGCATAAGCGGCACGCTGCCCCCCGATAGACCTACCCACAGCACCGTTGAGACGCCCAGCGGTATAATCGTAAACAATACGAGTCCGATTACATAAGGCGAATCCGCCCCGTACAGGAGCACCCCCGCCCCGTACGCCAACAAAGGCGATACGACGTGGGCGATAACGAACGTAAGCGCCATAATACCGGGCCGCTTCGCGACTTCGCGTAGCTGGGACAGCCCGCAGCCAATGGCCATTGTCAACGTCACGTAAGCGAACATATAAGGCACGGCCTTGATGTACGGCTGCAGGCCGGATGAGAAAATAAAGCCGAGAACGAGCGATCCCGGAATGATGACGAACATCCATTTTTCGAAAATCCGATTGAAAGCAAGTCCAAAATCTCGCGTAAGACATCCCTCTCTAACATGAAACTATTCGATTCCGTTCATAAGCATTATAATAGCATAATCGGGCAATCGCCATGACCAATCGAAGCGCCGAAGAAGCGCGGCAAAGGAAGGGAAACGATGAAAAACGGCAAATTCACCAGCACGATCATCCGTATGCAATATGTGCCCCGCTGGAGCGAATACGCTCCCAGGTTCGAGGACAATGCGGCGAGCCATAGCTTCCGTTGCGCTGCGCTATCCATCTTTATAGCCGCTATCGAGGAGCATGTAGACGGCAACCCTATCGATAAGCTGAAGCTTCTCGGACGCTGTCTATGGGGCGATTTGAAAAACACGGGCACAGGCTCCATCAAATACGTAACGAAAAAAGAAACGCTCGTCATGAACCATATTCGCCGCTTCGAACAGGAGCTTAGCAGGGAGATCGTCTCCTACCTGTCGAAATCGCTTCAGCCTGCCGCGGCCGACTTTATCGTCGACGCGCAGGACGATACGCATGTCGGCCGGCTGGTCGAGGCCATCGATACGTTCGATGCGATGCTCTTCTGCCACCGCGAAGCCAAATACGGTTCGAACCCTTTTTTCCTCGGAAAGTACGAGGAACTGCGTCAGCTATTGTCGGGCTCCAACCTGCAATCGATTGAATGGCTGCTCCGTGAATACGATAAGGGCGAGGGGGTTGCGGCATTCCTCGGCTATATCGTCGATCTCGATACGGTAAAGCGTTGGAACGGCAGCTATAATCTCGTGCCGGACAACGATGCGACGCATTCCTTCCGGGTCGCATCACTCGCTTTGTTCAACGGCCTGCTCGAGCGCGAACGCTTCGGCCATGCCGACTTCGACCTGTACGAGCTGGTCGCGAAGGCCGTGCTGCATGATCTGCCCGAGGTGCTGTCCGGCGATGTCGTCACGAACTTCAAGCATAACAACGAAGAGATCAAACTCGCCTTCGCGCAATACGAGAAGGAGACGGCTGCGACCATCGTTAACTTGCTGCCCGCCGTCTTTCATCGCAAGATGACGCGATACATCGTAGACAGCAAATCGGACGATTATGCAGGCGAAATGGTCGATATCGCCGACAAGCTCGACGCATTGATCAAGGCTGGGCTGGAGATGCGCAACAACCCGCACTATGCGGAGACGTACTATCAGCAGCTTGTCAAAATTCAACATCGCTACGAGAATCCGTGCGTGATCTTTTTCCTTGCTTACATCTTGCATGACTTGACGTATTCGAATTTAATCGGGCAGCAATGAGCAAGGGGCTGAATCGCAGAGCGCGTTCAGCCCCTTGCTATGAATGTTGATCTAATAGCACCTTACCCGTAAGCGACAGATCGTAGCCTTGAATCGACCGCAGCTCCTCCTGGAAGGACGGCGAAGCGACAATCGATTGGACGAGCTCGATCCACGCCATGTTCTCTGCCGACTTCAGCATCACAAGATCGCAGCGCTCCTTCGTAAGCGGTATAAAGTCTGCCCCGACGATGAATGCCGCCTTCTCGATCCCGACACCCGCATCGGCCTCACCCGTCATCACTTTCCCCGCCACGCCCAGATGATTCGACTCCTCATCCAGATAACCTCTTACGTTTCCCGGCGAGATTCCATGAAGCCGGAGCTGTTCGTCAAGCAGCACTCTTGCTCCCGAGCCCTTCTCCCGATTCACGATCCGAACATCGCTTCGCGACAAGTCTGCCCAGCTTGCGATATGCTTCGGGTTCCCTTTTTTCACATAAAGGCCGGCTGTACGCGTAAGCAAGTTAATCACAATATAAGGAAAGCCCACGAGCAACTTCCGTATGTAGGGCAAATTGTACTCCCCCGTATCCCCGTCCAGCAAGTGGGCGCTCACGATATCGGCCCGCCCCTGATACATGGCGATCAAGCTGTCCATGCTGCCAACATGCGAACGGAGCGGCCGAAAATCCTTCGTCCTTTTCTCGATGTGCTTCGATAATATATCCAAGCTCACATCCTGTCCCGTAATGACCAGGCTGCTCGCATCCGTGGCGGATGCTAGCGATTGACCGCCGCTTGGCGCAACGTTCGTTAATCGGTTATTGCTCCCCTTCGCCCGAAGCTTATATCGCTCAAGGTCGTCGGCATCGACGCGCATCTGCCTGCCGACCCGGTAAGCGGGAAGCTCGCCCTTCTTAATCAGGTCATACACCGTGAGCTTCGATACGCGAAGCAGTTTGGCGATTTCTTCCGTTGTATAGGACGTGACGTCCGGCATACCTTCACCTGCTCCCGCAAGCGTAAACGACATCCGCTCCATTAAGGCGGCTTTGATCCGTTTCGCGATGATTACTATTGCAAATTATATCTTAATCAATGGCTTCTGGCATCATTTAACGCTTTTCCCTATCTATTTATAACTAGTTATATCTATTTAGATTTAAACATATTCAACCATGTGTTAATATATCTAACAAAGAGACAGAGATGCATTATGGAGAGGAAGACCTGCGATGAGAAAATGGCCCGTGCTTTCAATGCTCGCAATCGTTATCGCAATCGTTGCCGGATGCTCGAACGATGCGCCTCCCAAGGCCGATAAAGTCGAGCTGCTCATCTCGGCAGCAACCAGCTTGACGGACAGCTTGAATGAGCTTAAGACCGTTTATGAGCGAAAACATAGCAACGTTACGCTTACGTTTAATTACGGGGCATCTGGCACCTTGCAGCAGCAGATCGAGCAAGGTGCTCCGGCCGACTTATTCCTGTCCGCGGGAACGAAGCAAATGACCGCTTTAGTCGATAAAAAACTGGTCGACGTCGACCAACAGAACAATATGCTCGCCAATGAGCTTGTGGCCGTTGTTCCGGCGGACCTGGACAACACGATCCATAAGATCGAGGACTTGTCGCAGGTCTCGGTTGGCAAAATAGCGGTAGGCCAGACGGCAACCGTGCCGGTTGGCGGCTACACGAAAGAAACGCTCGACTATTACAAGCTTTGGGACGACGTTCAGCCCAAGCTCGTCTTCGCCAAGGACGTTCGGCAAGTACTGACCTATGTCGAAACGGGCAATACCGACATCGGCTTCGTCTATGCAACGGACGCTCTGACGTCCGACAAAGTGAAGGTAGCCTTCAAAGTAGACCCAGCAAGCCATAAACCTATCGTATACCCGGTTGGAATCGTCAAGGCGACGAAACATCAGAAAGAAGCCTCATCGCTATATGACTATTTGCAGAGTGATGAGGCAATGAAAGTATTCTCCAAGTATGGCTTCAGCCTACCTTCACTGTAGCAACAGAATATCACAGTAAAACAACTACTAGCAGAAGATGATGATTCACCGTCCCTTTCCAACCTCTTGATCCAGCTTTTACCTTTACGTTAGCGAGTAAATGTAACATCGAACAAACCAAGTAACTGGAAAACCTCCTGTATTTGTCCTGTAACTAAGCATCCTCGCGCAATAACTGGAATTTTCCCCGCTAATCTCCCTCGGTTTGGCGTTCCAGCCTGTTTTCCCAGAAAATAACTGGAGCAATTCCCGTTATTCGTGCAAATTGTCTTTTGTCCATTAGATTAACGGGACATAATCCCGTTATTTTTCAAAGCTAGCCTGTATGCTCGAAGTAACGTCTTTCTTAAACGAACAAACGGCTGTCCGATGAAGCTCTATGCTTCGCGGGACAGCCGTTTAATATTTATTGCGCCGACGGGCTCGCGCTCCAGCCGAACGGGTAGGCGCCGGGTATATCTAGCGGCAGTTTGCCTTGCGGCGCAAGCTCGCCGAAGAGCGCTTTCGCCGCGGCTGCGAGAGCAAGCGGACGGCATTCGTAGACGGCGATATAAGTGGACACATCCGGATAGAGCAGCAGGTCGAGCGGGTTGCGAACCGATACCGCAACCGTGCGGTCGCCTGCGAGTCTCACGACCTCGCGCGCGATATCGCGCTCAGTTGGATGCTTTGAGGCGTCATAGGTGACGACGACGATTTGCTTGAACGAATCGAGCCCCGCCAGCGCATCGGCGTCGCTCAGCTTTCGTTCCACGATATTGGAATGATACTTGACAAGGAAGTCGCCAAGCGTACCTTGGCCCGACAGCATCTCGTCGGCTACAGATACCGGCACGATATCCGGCCACAGCACGAGCGTTTCCGCTGTACGGCTTAGCGGCAGCAAGCCGCCCTCGTCCTTGACAAGCGTGACCGATGCTTCGCTCCAGCGAATGGCAACCGCTTGATTGTCCTCGGTGGCAATCAGCCTTGCCGTCTCCTCCCAAGGCAGAAGCGGTTCATCCAGCGCCAGCTTCTCCTTCAGCGCCATGATGCGGCGGACCGCTTCGTCAACGCGTTCCATAGCAAGCTCGCCGCTCTCTACCGCGCTTACGACAGCTTCCAGCGCAGCCAATTGCTTCTCGTACGTATGGCTGACGAGCACCATATCCGCTCCGGCCTGCAGCGCCCGGACAGCGCCCGGTCCCGGACCGTAAAATTCGTCGATTGCGCTCATCTCGAGGCAATCGGTCACGACAATGCCGTCGTAGCCGAGCTCCTCGCGCAGCAGCCCGGTAAGCACCGGCTGCGACAGCGTCGACGGCACGCCGCTACCATCAAGCGCCGGCAAGCATACATGCGCCGTCATGATGCAATCCGTTCCGGCTTCGATCGCCGCGCGGAACGGCTTAAGTTCGATCGCATCGAGCCGCGCGCGGTCATGCGGCAATACGGGCAGCGCATGATGCGAGTCTACCGACGTATCGCCATGCCCTGGAAAATGCTTCACCGTCGCCGCAATGCGCGCGGTCTGGTAACCTTGAACCGCCGCGGCGCCAAGCCCGGCGACAACCTCCGGGCGGTCGCTGTACGAACGGACATTTATAACCGGATTATCCGGGTTATTGTTCACGTCGATGCACGGCGCATAGTTCATCGTCACGCCGAGCTTCCGCAGCTCCTCGCCGCAGACGCGCGCCGTTTCCCGCGCTCCTTCAGCCTCGCTTGCGGCACCTAGCGCCATGTTGCCCGGCATAAGCGTTACACCTTCAACGAGCCTCGCGACCATGCCGCCCTCCTGGTCGATGGCGACGAATACCGGGGGCTTGCCTGCATCGCTCGCAGTACGCTGCAGCTCGCCGCTTAGCCGATGCACCTGCTGCGCATTCACCACGTTGCGGGAGAAATAGATCGTTCCTCCCATCCCATACTCGCGAATCAACGCCTGAATCTGCTCCGACGGCTCCGTCCCGTGAAAGCCGAATACGAACAGCTGCCCGATCTTCTCCTTGAGGCTCCAATGCTTCCAATCGCTCTTGCTAGACACCGCTTCCCCATCCTCTCTTATTGCTTCAAATCCGAGCCATGCTCTTGCTCCCCATCTTGATGCTTGCTTCTATAGTCCGTCGGATTGTCGCCCGTATATTTCATGAACACTTTCGTAAAATATCGCCGTTCCGCATAGCCAACCTCCTTGGCAATCTGCGCCACGCTCTTCTGCGTATCGGCGAGCATCGCCTTCGCCCGCTCCATCCGCTGCCGCGTCACGTACTCAATGAACGTCTCGCCGAACGTCTGCTTGAACAGCAGGCTGAAGTAGGAGGTGCTTAAGCCCACATGCGTCGCCGTTTCCTCTACGCAAAGATCACGATAAAGATTGCGGTCCAAGAACGATCTCGCTTCGGCCATTGAACGCTCCGACTGTTTTTTCTTATCCATCGATTTCTCGGACACCGCAAGCGTCACTTCGCGGATGACCGACAGCAGATCCTTAATGCCGAAGCGGCGATCCAGTCTTCGCCACAGCATATCCTCCTGCTCGCGACTGAACACGCCCATCTCCTTCATCTCCCTCATCAGATGCAGGACGAAGAAATGAAGCAGCGGCTTCACCCGGCCGAGACTCGGTTCGTTCATCTGCTGCAGCAACAGGGTCACGCTCTGAAGCTCGAAGTTCACTGTGATCGTATCGCCGCGCTTGACCGCGCCGATAATTTTCTCGGCCGTATCCCAGAACGCCTGATCCGCCTTGGACGTTATCGTCCGACCGGATGGGTATACCGCGATGACATCATGAACAGGCGTGAGCTGCATCCCTTGCTGCACGAGCTTATAAGCGCTGGACAGATCGGCAACAGAGGCAAACTCGCGGTAAATCCCGGCGAACAAGTTCAGCTTCACATGGCTGCTGACGGTCGTAAGCAGCGTATTCGTCCATTCCTTGACCTGGACCGGATCGTAAGGAATGTTCTTATCGACTTCGATGAGCACGCACCATTCGCCATCGCGAATTTGAATAACCGCATGTTGAAGAGATTGCAGATGCAGCTTCTCCCTAAGCACGTTGCAGACGGCAAAATTCCATAGCTTGCGCTCCTTGTCGGACCAGTCGCGCCAATCCTTCGTTTTCTCCGAGCTTACATCGAGATCGAGCACGATAAGGACGAACTGCTGCTCCTTCAATTGCTGCTCATCGCCCGTAAGCAGCCAGTTATCAGCCGTCACATCGGTATAATCCATGATGATGTCGTACAATATTTTCTCGCTTGCCAGATCGATCATCCGGCCCAGCTTCTGCTTCTCTTCGAGCTTCTGCTTCTGCTTGTTCCGCTGGCTTGCCATAATGCGGGCGATGACGCCTGTCAGCTCATCGTAAGGAATCGGCTTCAGGATATAATCGTTGACGCCGTATTGAATGGCCGCGCGCGTATACGTAAAGTCTTGGTATCCCGACAGCATAATGATATCGCAAGGGATTTGCCTCTCGCGAACATGGCGGACCAGCTCAAGGCCGTCCATAACCGGCATGCGAATATCGCATAGCAGAAGATCGATCGGACCTTGCTCCATCAGCTCCAGCGCCTCGACGCCGTTCTTGGCGACGCCAGCTACGGTCAAACCAAGCATATCCCAGGGAATAACCTTCTCCAAGTTTCTCGTAATATGCGCTTCGTCGTCGACTAAGAGAACTTTACCGCTCATAACTGTTCACCTCTGCTCTTTGGAATGACGCAGCGGATAACGGTGCCATGCCCCTCGCCGCTGCAAATCCTCATACCGAAGTTCGGCCCGTAATGGATACGAAGCCGATCCGCTACGTTTCTAAGCCCAAGTCCTCTTCTCTCCCCAAGCTCCGCAGCATTTTTCTGCTTACTGGACGGGCTTGATCCTTGCGCCAGCATCCGCAATACGGTTTCGCTCATCCCAACGCCGTTGTCGCGAACGAATAAAACGATTTGATGAAGTTCTGCATGAACGTCGATCCTAATAACGCCTTCTCCGTCCCCATACCCTTCGAACCCGTGCTGGATGCTGTTCTCTACAAGCGGCTGGAGCGTAAGCTTCAACATCGAATAATCAAGCGCTTCTTCAGGGACGTTCAACTCATAAGCGAACAGCTCCTCGAAACGGTACTTTTGAATTTCCAAATAGCTTCGAACATGCTCGATTTCTTGCGAGATCGTAATCTCCTCGGAATGATGCATGCTCGTGCGCAGCAGGTTGCTCAGCCGCTGTACCATAAGCATAATCTTCTTGCCGTCGTTCTGCGCGGCAAGCGCATTGATCGATTCCAGCGTATTGAACAGGAAGTGCGGTTTAATCTGCGCCTGCATAAGCATCATCTCCGCATGCTGCTTCCGTTGCTGCTCCCGTCGCACCTCGCTGAGCAAGCTGCCGATCCGCTCCACCATGCTATTGAAACTCTTTGCCAGAAGAACCGTCTCGTCCTTGCCCTGCGCGGTAATGCGAATGTCGAGCAACCCCTGTTCCACAAGACGCATCTTGCGGACAACTTTAATGATCGATCTGGCTACGCGGTTCACGAAGAAAACGTTGAACAGGATCGCCGATATAACGCCAAGCACCGTGATCATGCCAATCCATTGCATGAAACGTACATTTTCGTTCGTAAGCGAATTCCAAGACTTGACCGATACGAGAATCCATCCGCCACGATCAAGCTGATAGGACGAGACAAGCGCGTCAATGCTATCGAAGCTCTCTCGAGAGCTCTCGTAATTAACCGTATTTTGCGGCGTAAGTTCCGTATACTCATTAATATTGTTGCCCTGTGCCTCGCTCTTGCTGTCCAGCATAATCAGTCCGCTCTTATTAATGATCATATAGCGCGTCTCCGCAACGTCGCTGTCGGGATTCTGGAACGTTTTGAGCATGCTCATCACTTCTTCGGTCTTGTACTGGGTGATCATGACGCCAAGATCGTTGAAGGTCTCGATATCCTTCACTACGCGTAGCTGCGTGAACAGCGGCGGGTCGACGCCCGTCAGCTCCCGCTGCTCATATGGCCCGATCCATAGCGGACGTCCGCCTTGCGCGATTACTTCGTCGTAGATCGAATGCTGCTTCAGCATGTCGAAGGTAATCGGCTTGAACGTCGTCGGATCGTTGCGGTAGGAACGGAACATCGTCCCGTCCTTCGCGTACAGCACGACGAAGCTGACCGCCGGATGCTGGAATAGAATCCGGTTCATCCTCTTCTCCGCTTGGTTGATCGCGATGAGCGTACTCGGATCGTTCGATGTATACGTACTGTATTTGAGCGTATCCTGTACCTCGGAGCTGGTTAGATTGCCGTCTGACAGTTGATCCAGCTCACGGAAAAAATATCGGATATTGCCCCCTACCGCCTTGAGCGAAATTTCCGTTTGCTCGCTGTATTTCTCCTCCAGCAACGATTCCGAATTCAGAAACGAGAAGATGCCGAGGCCGATCATCGGAATGACGATCAGTCCTATGAATGCGAGCATTAGCTTCGGTCTCAAGTTCATCTAGGCGGCCTCCTGAGCATTTGTAGCGTAAATAGCAGATGCTGTCGAAGGACGGCAAGCCTGCACTATTCAATATTCATTATTAACCTTTGACGCTGCCCGCCGTCATTCCTTCAATAATCTGGCGTTGCAGGAACACGTAGACGAGCAGCACGGGAATGATGCTTATAATGACTGCCGCCGAAAGAGAAGCAAAGTTCGTTCGATAACCATCATTGAAGGTCGCCATGCCCGTCGGCAGCGTTCGAAGCGATTCGGAAGTAATGAACAATTGGGATAAAATATATTCGTTCCAGTTGCCGATAAAGTTCAAAATAAATACGGTCACGAGCGCCGGAACAGAGATCGGAACGATGATTCGGAAAAACAGCCCCGAGGCTCCGAGTCCGTCCATAATGCCCGCCTCTTCCAGCTCGCTCGGAATCGAAAGCATAAAGGCGTATATGATGAATACGGTAATCGGCAACGCATATGTGGAGTATACCAAAATCAGCGATAAATGCGTATCGTAAAGCTTATGTCCGAACAGCTCGATGCCTTGAATCAAGCGGTAAAGCGGAATGAATAGAGCGCCGGCCGGAACGAGCAAACCGAGCAAAATGAATTGATAGACGGCTTTATTCATCTTCTCGTACTTCATGCGGGAGATGGCGAACGACGTCATCGCGGCGAACAACAGAGTCAGCAGACACGCCGTAACGGTTACGAACACGCTGTTCAGCGCATACTTGCCGATATTGGCCGTACTCCAAGCGGCAACATAGTTGTCGAAGTTAAACGAAGTCGGAAACGACCATGTGTTCTCCGTAATTTGACGATTCGTTTTGAACGAAGACATGAACAGCCACAATAACGGGAAGAGCAATGCGACGACATAGACGAAGAGGAAGCTGTGCATCCACCATTGTGAGTTTTTCATACGCGCTGTCATTAGTACTGCACCTCCTCGCTCTTCGTTAACCGTTGCAGAATGCCGGTCAGAACCAAAATAATGATGAACATCGCGACGCCGATCGCGCTGCCGTAACCAAGCTCCATCGAACGGAAGCCGACTTTAAGCATGTACGTCGCCATAACCTCGGTCGATTGGAACGGTCCGCCGTTCGTCATGATTTGGACGATGTCGAGCACCTTCATCGTTCCGGATACGGAGAGCAGAAGCATAACGAACAATACCGGCTTCACGAGCGGAAGCGTAATGCTCCACGTTTCCTGCCAGCCATTAACGCCGTCGATTTTCGAGGCTTCAACGATTTCCTTCGGAATGTTCAAAATGGCTGCAAGGCATAAGACGATGAAGAAGCCGACGTTCTGCCAGGCGTTGGCAATCAGGATTGAGAGAAGGGCAAGCTTCGGATCGGACAACCATTCGCGAGCCCAGCTTTCAGGAGCGACTAGACGAATAAACTGATTGATCAGACCGGAATCGTAATTGTAGAGAACGCCGAACAGAATCGCTACTGTAGCCGTCGATATAACAACCGGCACGAATACGGCCGATTTGTAGAAGTCACGCATCCGTCTCACTTTGCTGATAATAATGGAAATAAGGAAGACGAGCGGAATATTCACGATTAAGGAAAATACCATGAAGTAGAAGTTGTTCAGCAATGCTTTACGGAAAACCTCATCGTCCCAGAGTCTTACGAAATTGTCGAATCCAATAAATACTTTCTCGGTAATGCCGTCCCAGCGGAAGAAACCGTAGATGAATGAAACGATAACCGGATAACAGAAAAATAAAGCGTACAAGAGCAGCGTTGGAATAATGAACGCGATATAGGTGATCGGGTTTTTGAGCGCTTTGTTCATAGCTTCCCTCTCCTTAACAGTTTTGCGAATACGTTTCACTTGTAAGCGATACCTCGCCCGAGAGTTAGAGAAGGTGTCCTCCTGCAAGGAAGGACACCCTCTCGCCCATCAGGATCGATTGTCATGTGCCGCTATTGTCGGGTTACTGAGCTGCATTCGCTTTCTCTTGGGAAGCTTGAATTTTCTCAGCTACTTTTTCCGGCGTGCTTACTTTGCCGATCAGCTCTTGGATGCCAACGTTGATGTCGGCGCCGACTGCCGGCTGCACGATCGCGTCGTATGCTTTCCACGAGCTCGAAGCGTTAGCCATTACCGTCAAGATTTCAGTCGTAAGCGGGTCTACGCCGGACAGGTCGCTAAGCTTCATGGAAGGAAGCAATTTGTCTTCGACAAGCGTACGTTTTTGTACTTCTTCGGTGTAGAAGTTAGCGATGAATTTCTTAACGGCCGCTATTTGGTCTTCGTTCAAGTTAGCCGAGAAGCCGAAGCCGTTCGAGTACGATGCGTTGATCGACGTTTGGTCGCCTGCGCCGCCTTCGATGGACGGGAATGCGAAGTATCCGATCTGGCCTTTCAGGTCGCCGGCCTCGTCGCCGGAGAAACGGTTAGCGTCCCACGTTCCCGTGAATACCATGGCTGCTTTGCCGGAAAGCAATTGCGCGCCTTGATCTGCGTAAGCAAGCCCTAGTGCGCCTTTCGTGAACAGGTCTTTGTTAACAAGCTCAGCGTACGCCGTAAGACCTTTTACGAAGTTTTCGTCCGTCCATTTCGCTTCGCCGGATACGACTTTGCTGAATGCGTCGATGCCGACATGGCGTTCCATTACGGTGTTCCACATCATGCCGTTAACCCAGCCGTCCTTCGCCGCAAGGCCGAAAGGCGTATAGCCGGCAGCTTTGATTTTGTCGGAAATTTCTAGCAATTGCGTCCAAGTTGTAGGAATTTCCAGGCCAAGCTCGGAGAAAATTTTCTTATTATAGAAAATCGCCTCGCTGTATCCGCCGAATGGAAGTCCGTATACTTTGCCGTCGATCGTGAACTCATCCAAGCTAGCGAATTTGTCTTTGATTCCAAGCTCATCGATGATTGGCGTCAGGTCGAGCATGCGGCCGGCCTTTACGTACAGGTTAAGGTCGGCGCCGCCGAATACTTCGAAGATGTCCGGCGGGTTGCCTGCCGCCATCTCCGCTTTCAGTTTCTGATCGCGGTTAACGATTTCGTCGATGCCTTCAAGCTTGAATGTCAGGCCTTTGTTTTCTTCTTGCGTTTTGGCTACTACGTCTTCTAGGATTTTCAAGCGTGTTTTGCTTGTTTCTTTAATTTGCGTGTGACGAAGGGACAACGTTACGTCTTTCGCTTCCGGTGCTTTTGTCTCTGCCGGTGCGTTCGTTGCGTCCGTGCCTTCATTAGCCGGCTTGTTGTTGCCTCCGTTGTTGTTGCCTCCGCAAGCGGATGCGACCAGCATGATGGATACTAAGAGAACAGCCATACTAGTAATGCTTTTTTTCATTGGATAGACCTCCTCGTTTATGGTGTTGCTTGTTTGCCTCGCACCTTCATTATAGGATGCCTTCGCCTATCGCCAGGAGGTCCAAAAAACGATAAGTTAGGGATACAATTCTACTTTTTTGGCGAGGAGGGATAAATTCACATAGCCCGCCGGGTTACTTTTCCCGACAGGCTATGTGAATTTATCTTACGTATTAGTGACGCATATCTTCGGTTATTTGCCTGATAGCTTCATAAAACCGTTTCCATTCCCGGTTTTCGCTCTGCAAACCACCCTTGTATTCGGATTTACCGGGACCTTCTTGTGAGCTATCTTTCAGCAGAGGTGCATTTTCGTCTTGTTGCATGTCTAGTCGTTGCTTAAACCGGGCGTTATCATCCGACATTTATATCCCTCACCCTTTCAGCCAACTCTTGCGCAGGGCAAAAATCTCCTTCAAGTCCTCCGTGGACATTTCCGTAATCCATTGCTCCGACTGACCGACGACTTGCTCGCTAAGCGATTGCTTGCTCTCGATCATCTCGTCGATCTTCTCTTCCAGCGTACCGAGCGTCACGAACTTATGCACCTGCACCTGCTTCGTCTGGCCGATGCGGAAAGCACGGTCCGTAGCCTGATTCTCGACAGCCGGATTCCACCACCGGTCGAAGTGGAATACGTGGTTGGCCGCCGTCAGGTTAAGCCCCGTTCCTCCTGCCTTCAGCGACAATACGAAGGCGCAGCACGGCTCATTCTGGTTCTGGAAGCGTTCAATCATCTCATCGCGCTTCGCCTTCGGTACGCCGCCGTGCAAATAAGGCACCGGCATGCCGAGACGCTCTTCAAGCAGCTTACGAAGCTGCTCGCCCATATCGACATATTGGGTAAAGATTAAACAGCGCTCGCCTTCGGCAGCGATCTCTTCGCACATTTCCAGCAGCCGGACCACTTTGTTGGAACGTTCGGGCTCCCATTGCAGCTTGCGGTCATCGGCTGACAACAGCGAAGGATGATCGCAGAGCTGCTTCAGCTTCGTCAGCGCGGCCAATATAAGTCCGCGGCGCTGCATCGGCCCAAGCTTATCGAGCTTATCCAGCAAGTCGGCGACCAAGTTCTCGTAGATGACGCCTTGCTCTGCCGTCAGCGTCATATACGTCTTCGCCTCGTTCTTCTCCGGCAGCGACAGCTGAATCGACGGGTCTTTCTTAATTCTGCGCAGCATGAAAGGCTTCACCCACCGCTGAAGCCCCGCGATCATCCCCTCGTCGCGAGTCTTCTCGATCGGGGTGACGACGGCGCTGCGGAATTCGTTCAAGCTGCCCAAGTAACCGGGATTAATAAAGTCGTAGATCGACCAGAGCTCCGTGAGCCTGTTCTCCATCGGCGTGCCCGTTAACGCAATCCGATGTCCGGCGCTCAATTTGCGGATAGCGCTTGATTGCTTCGTATATACGTTTTTTATATTTTGCGCTTCATCCAGGCATAATGCATCCCACTCGACGGCGCTTAGCACTTCTTCATCCAATTGCGCGAGCGAATAAGAAGTAATGACGAGCTCCGCTTCTTCAGCCGCCGCTTTGAACGCTTCGCCCTTATCGCGCTTATTCCCGTAATGAAGCATAACCCGCAAAGAAGGAGCGAACTTCTCAAGCTCCTTCTCCCAGTTCCCGATCACCGAGGTTGGACAAATAAGCAGCGATGGCCCTCGAAATCCCCCCAGCTTCTCCTTCACAACCATGAGATAGGCCATGAACTGAATCGTCTTGCCGAGTCCCATATCATCGGCCAATACGCCGCCAAGTCCGAATCTGCGCAAGAACAGCAGCCACGATACGCCTTCGAGCTGATAAGGTCGAAGCTCGCCGAGAAATTGCGGAGGCAGCTCGGCAAGCGGAATTTGCGAAGCATGCTGCAGCTGGGCAAGCCACGACGTCAAATGCTCGTTCAGTTCAACCTCCGCGCGCAGTTCCGATTCATAGACGCCGTCTTCCTCCAGCGGCGTTCCGCCGCGCAGATGCATCTCAAGCACGTCGCGGAACGATAATCCGGTACGCTTGCCCATCTTCTTCAGCCATTGCTTGATCTGCGCGACATCCTGCGGATCGAGATGCACCCATTCCCCCCCGATTTGGAAGAGCCTTCGATTCTGCTCGGCGAGATGAAGAAATTCCGCCTCCGATAAATCGACGTCCCCCAGCGCCAGCTTCCAATCGAATTGCACGATCTGGTTGAGTCCGAACATCGGCTGGGCAGCCGATCCGACCGAAGACTTCATCTTTGCCTTCAGCCTCACCTTGCGCGATCGCACCGCTTCCCACCAGCTCGGCAGCAGCACGGGACAGCCCGCTTCCAGCAATTGCACGCTTGCTTCCTCTAGAAACCTCCACGCTTCGTTGTCCGTCAGCTCCGAGCGGATAACGCCATCCGTCGCCGTGTCTTCCCACTCCGGCAGCGCGGCAACCCACTTCGCTTGCTCCTTCGCAAGCTTCGCCTCGACAAGCGGCAGCCACGCTTCTGCTATCGCGCGGCCGTCAGTCGTGTCTGCCTCCCAGCCGGTATAGCCGTCACTGCGAATCGGCAGCCACGGACCGCCTTCCCGGCTTTGAAGCGCCGGGCGAAGCCGCCAGCCATCCGTCTCCTGCGGCTCGACAAGCTGCAGCGCAACCCGGAACGGCAGCGTATCCTTGCGCAGCCCGATCGCAATAAGCCAATCTTCCTCGTCCGCCGACTTATGCCTTAGCACGCCCTCGCCCGACGACATGCCGATCTCTCGCCAAGCCTGGGCGGCAAGCCCGTTCTGCTCGATCATCTGCTCGACGGCATAGCCGAGCCATCTGTCGACGCCCTTATCGCCGTTAGCTGCCGCCTCTCGCATCGACTGCTCCCACAAATGCCGCTTCCGTTCCTCTGTAACTGGCATCGCCATTCTCCATCTGCGGTGCTGCTCCGACCATGTCTCCCAATCGGGAATGAACCATCCGTTCAACAACGCTTCGCGAATCTGCTCCGCGATCCGCATAAGCAAGGCCAATCTCGGCGTCCATTCAAGCTGCAGCAGCCTAACCGCCTGCGGAGCAGATAAATAATCGACTGCTATATGCGGCTTCAACTGCAGCAGTGTCCGGCCGCCCGCGTTAATCTCCTCAACCTCCGTCCCGTACCAGGAAGCCTTATGCCATGCGAACAAGAGAGAACGCAGCCGATTGTCCGCCGCATCCTTACGCCCCTCTGCAGCCAGCATAATCGCGGACTCCTCCGCGTTCTCGTTCCAAAATCCGTCAACCACTAGTTTGCGAACGCTGCTTTGTACTCTCATGTTACGATTTTCCCTTTCCACAATTCCTCTTGAAATGCCCGCAGACGCTGATATTTCGAAGTTAATCCCTTGATGTAGCTGTCCCAGAGCGCATCGTGCTGTTCGGATTTATACAGTCGCTCCAGCTTCTTGAGCTGCTTGACGGCCATCTTGTACCCTTGCCGGTTGCGCGTCTGAATGCTGGCGTCAATCGATTGATGATAGAGCGGCAGCAGCACTTGCGGAGCGGACTTTGCCACTTCGCGCAGCGCTTGTACGCCGACATCCTCCAGCCGTGCTCCGATCAACAGCATCAAATCGGCCCACTCCTCGTAACGCTGCTGATTCAGCCAATGCTCCGATAACTCCTGATACGAATACGGCAATAGCTCCGTCATATAAGCGGACCACTGCGGGATATCGGGGCGATCTTGATCCGCGCGCCGGCACAGCGTTACAAAGACGCCAACCGTTCTGCCGCTGCGGTTCGGATAGACGCGTTCGTAGAGGAAGCTCATCCAGCGCTGAACGAGTTCCCACTTTCCCTCCTCCATGCGCTGTGCCGCACAAGGGTAAATAACCCTTTGAGCCTTCTCGAAGCTCGCCTTGGCGAAGTGCTCCATCGACTTGTCATCCTGCTTATCGAAGAAGTACATCATGGCAATCGCAATCTGAACGAACGGGTTGTCTTCCTCCCGCTCCGCCGCCAGCATCGACGCAAGCTCGCGCTCGAACCATTCCCGATTGCCCGACAGCTTCTCGCTGAGAGCCAAGTAAATATATTCCCACTCGAACAACTGGCGTTCCACGCTTGAAGCCCGCTCTTTAACGATCGACACGAGCAGGTCCGCCCACTGCGCCTCCGCGTCATCCATTTCCGTAGGCTCAAACTCTGCGATTAACGTATATAAATGTTCAACCCATGGCTCAGCCATCCGAATGAACGACATCTCATGATAATAACGGCTGAATGAATCGACCGTCGTAATGGCCTTCTCCGCTTGCCCGAGCACGAACAGAACAGCCATCGCCCAATGAAGACGCTGCCGCGGCTTCTCCCAATCTTTGGACAGCCCTTTAAGCGATTGAAGAACGGGCTGAAGAGCGTGAAGCGAATGCCGGCATTTGCGCCACGTATCGCCCTGCGACTCTTCCATCCATGCCAGCCACTGTTCGCCGCTTGAACGCTCGGTCGGATGCGAGAATGCAACACTGGATGCAGCCAAAGCCAATACCTGTTCCTGGCCGCCGCTTCTCGTCGCTTCGCTGGCCGGCGTCAATCCGAGCATACGGAAGTATGTCTTCTCCGCTACCTTAGGTCCATCCGGCAATTCACTGCACGCCTGGAACAAGACGGCAGCCATATGCTTGCAGTAATGCTCCTCCGGACACGTGCATGAACTATAGGCAAAGTGACTTGCATCCATGACGACCGAATATAAATCACTGCCCTGCACAATCCCATACAAGGTATCGTACTCGCTCGCGCGAGTGTTTTGAACGCGGCCGTCGACATAATATTGCCAGCCGCGCTTTAAGACCGAAGGATCTATATGATCGCGAAGTTCTTGCTCCAGCGCAGCGTGCAGCTTTTCGCTAAGATGCATCAATGACATTTCACCCGCTTCCTTTCCGTTCCATTGCATTCTTACTATTATAACACAAGCAGACTAGTCAATTGCCGTCCAAAGCGCCCAAACCATCTTTATCGGAATAAAAAAAAGCCAATCCGACGACTAACAATCGTCCGGATGGCTTATGAATGGCTTTAAATAGGTATAATGACGATAAACGAAATGCATGACTCAGGTTCGGCAATGACGCTTACCGTACCCTTATATTTATCGGCAATCGACTTTACGATGGACAGTCCAAGACCTTGATGCTCATCCTGCTTCGTGGAATAACCAGCCTGCATGAGCGGCTTCGTGATAACTTCGGCCGCTTCGGCACAAATATTGCTGATCGTCAATTCCAGTTCTTGCGCGGTTTGGTTGCCGGTTAGATTGACGATGCGCTGCTCCTCGGGATACTTCACGGCTTCATCGAAAGCATTGTCGATCAGATTTCCGAGTATCCGGTTCACGTCAAGCGTCTTAGCCCCCATCTCCTGCATATTCAAGCCGCTGAAGGAGCAGGCGAACTGGATTTTATGACTTTCGGCCTGCGAGATTTTCGAGCGGATCAGCGCTGCAATGGCCGGATTGCCGATATTAATGATATCGTTCATTAAGCGAATATCGCCGGTCAATTCCTTCGTATACGCGACAAGCTCCTTCGTCTTGCTCAGCTCGGCAAGGGAATGAATCGTCTGCACATGATTGAGGAAATCATGCCTTTGGGCCCGGATCGAATGGAACATTTGGTTAATCTCGTCCACATAGGTTTCCTGCGTAACGCGAACCGCCTTGTCGCGGGACTGTCTATAGTAGCGCATGCCTACGTAGGCGATAAGCAGACTAAGACCGGTAACGATAATAATAATAAGGCCGAGATTAAGAAACTGCTTATCGAGCTGTTCCTGAACGACATGGTAATCGGATACGAGACTTAACACATAGCCGTTCATCGGAATGCCGTTCTCGTCCGTAATGCTCATGCCTTTATCCGTCACGTCGACGGGGATGAACATCTTGAACACATGCTTGCCGTCTATTACTTCCTTCAACGTAACCATCTGCTTCGACAAGTACGCTGTCCTCACGAGCTCCGTGTCCTTCTTTGACTTAAGCGTATACGTTCCGTAGAAGATCGGGCGCTGCACTTGATGCTCCTGCACGTCACCGTTCGGATGGATCGTTTGCTTGCCGTCAGGGAACGTTTCCGGGTTAATGAACGAAATTTCGAGCAGCGAATCGTTATGCTTTACCGAATTCTCGATCATCCGATTGACGCCGGTCAGCTTCTCATACTCGTCCTGAAGCTCGTAGCTTATATAAGGGTCGACAATATAGTTGGACGCGCCGTCGTAATAATAGCCCCACTTATAGATTTTGCTAACGTCCGTGGACGAAACCTCGAAGGGGCCGCTCCAGAAGTTCTTGAGATTTTGTCCCAGCCAGTCGACCGTCACTTCCTTATCGTCGAAGAGCTGATTGAACGCGGTGTACCAAGGATCCCACGATCTCGTGCTCTTGCCAAGCTGCGTCGGATCGGAAGATCTGTATAAAACAATGTCGTCCGGCTCGCGCTTAAGCAACGTAATATGATTAAGCCCAAGCTTGTCTCTAAGCTCCGCCAGTTGCTCGTTCGTTACTTTCTCGACATCGGGATCAAGCGCATATTGCGTAGCGATCGAGGCGGCCCGCAGCTCCCGTCCGATCTGATCCTGGAAGCGCTCCGCACCGAGCCTGGACTGCTCGAGCGATATTTCCAGCTGCTTCGCAAGCGTCAGCATTTCATGATTCAACGCTTCTTCCAGCGTTCTCTTCGTTAGAAAATAGTAGGCCGTATTATTAATTAAAATTAGTATGACGATAATACTGACCGCCATCAGCCAAATGTTGCGCTGCATAACCTGCATCTAGCCCCTCTATATGTTATAGCTCTCATTATGTCGCATGGTTATTCAACCCGACAATCCAACTCTTTTTGACAATTGACGTTTATTGAATAATTCAACGATTCGAGAGCAGACTTCCGTAACTGCTAGCAAAACCACAAAAATCACATATTTTATGCAATTTTTAGCCCAAAATAAAGTAATACCGCCGATATTGATCCTATCATACCATAAAGTCACCTTTATTTGAGCAAAATGATCTATATTTCTCCATACGATATGGATGAATAATTGAATATCAACTGATTCATACTACCCAAATGTACAAGATCATGCCAATCAGGAGGGTAGCTCGTTATGAGTACAAAAGAAACGAATGAGAATGATAGTGTTCTCGCGCCAGGGGAAACGGAGCAGACGTTAACGAATCGCCAGGGTCATCCGATTACGGACAATCAAAATATTAGAACGATCGGCAATCGCGGTCCGTCGACGCTCGAAAACTACCATTTCATCGAGAAAATTTCGCATTTCGACCGCGAGCGCGTACCTGAACGCGTCGTACATGCCAGAGGCGCCGGGGCGCATGGCTACTTCGAGGCGTACGGCAAGCTTGGCGATGAGCCGATTGCCAAATATACGCGCGCGAAGCTATTCCAGACGGCTGGCAAGCAAACGCCCGTATTCGTCAGATTCTCCAGCGTTATTCACGGCGGGCACTCCCCGGAAACGCTGCGAGATCCGCGCGGTTTCGCAACGAAGTTCTATACCGAGGACGGCAACTGGGATCTTGTCGGCAACAACTTGAAGATCTTCTTTATTCGCGATGCGATGAAGTTCCCGGATATGGTTCACGCCTTCAAGCCCGACCCGGTAACGAATGTACAAAGCATGGGACGGTTCTTCGACTTCGTCTCGCAGACGCCGGAAGCGACGCATATGATTACGTTCCTGTTCTCCCCGTGGGGCATTCCGGCCAACTACCGCCAGATGCAGGGCTCGGGTGTCAATACATATAAGTGGGTCAATGCGGAGGGCAAAGCCGTCCTCGTCAAGTATCACTGGGAACCGCTTCAAGGCATTCGCAACCTGACGCAAGACGAGGCCGAGAAGCTGCAAGCGAAAAACTTCAATCACGCCACGCAAGATTTGTACGAAGCAATTGAACGAGGCGATTATCCGGCTTGGGAGCTGCAGGTGCAGTGGATGAGCGATGACGCCCATGAGGAGCTGGACTTCGACCCGCTCGACGATACGAAGCTGTGGCCGCCGGAACAATTCCCGATGCTGCCCGTCGGCAAAATGGTGCTGAACAAAAACCCGGAAAACTACTTTGCCGAAGTCGAGCAGGTAGCCTTCGGAACAGGCGTCCTCGTCGACGGTCTCGACTTCTCCGACGACAAAATGCTGCAGGGACGCACCTTCTCTTACTCCGATACGCAGCGCTACCGGGTAGGCAGCAACTACTTGCAATTGCCGATCAACGCACCTAAGAAACGCGTCGCAACGAACCAGCGCGACGGCCAGATGGCGTTCTACGTCGATATCGCGCCGGGCCAAAATCCGCATGTCAACTATGAGCCTTCATCGCTCGGCGGACTGCAAGAGACGGATCGTCCAGGCGCTCCTTATGAGCCGTTCTATTCGGACAAGCTTACGCGGGCGACAATCGACCGCCAGAACAACTTCAAGCAGGCCGGCGAAACGTATCGCCAGTTCAGCCAAGCCGAACGCGATGAACTGATCGCCAATCTGGCGAACGCTTTGAGCGGCTGTACAACCTTCATTCAAGAGAAGATGGTCAGCTACTTTACGGAGGCGGATGCCGATTACGGCGCACGCGTTGCCGAGGGGCTGCGCCAAGCTAAAGCGAACGGGCATGGAACGGCCGGTCATGTCGGCACGCATTCCGCTAACGAAGGAATGGAAATAGCGGAAGAGCTAGGCCAACAAACGGACGGCTATTGATCGGATGAACACATAGGCAGCGTAAGAGAGAGCCATGCAGAGCCAGCTGCCGCTTCCCCGGCGGCATTCGGCTTCTCATGGCTCCTTTATTGGCGGAATCATACGTGTCAATTTTGAAGGAGGATATGTACAAGCATGCTGACTAAGCTGTTTGGCAGGACAAAACAAACAACGGTCGATATCGCTTCGCCGTTATCAGGAGAGATCATGTCTTGGTCCGACCTCCCGGGAGATGCTTCTTCCCGTTTGCGAAGAGAGGAGGCTATCGCAATCATGCCAATTAACGGCCAGATCGTAGCCCCCTTCTATGGCTCGGTTTCGCATATTGCCGAGGCGGGCCACTCCATCACCGTTCAGCATGCTTCCGGCTTGCGGCTGCAAATCGGTATCGGCATTCATACCGACGAGCTAGAAGGAAACGGTTTCCAACCTCATGTGCACGCGGGCGATACGTTCCGGGCAGGAGACACTCTTATCGATTTTGATATCGACGCGATTGTTTCCTCCGGCTACTCCCCCATTATCTCCGTCGTTGTCGAGAATGCCGAGCTTGCGAAACGTATTGAGCAACTAACCATGCAAGGCAACGTCTCTTCGGGACACGAAATTATTTTACGCGCCGAGTTGAATGGCTAATCTTTTTGATTGAGGATTCATTTATTTTGCGAGTAGTTCTGCAGCGCCTTCTTTTGAGCTGGTGGCAACGATGCCATTTTCTTATTCATTTGCTCTAGCGCGAATTTATACAGCAATATATCGACTTTGCTTTTTTCGCATATGGCTTTGATTGTTTGTTGAGAAATTTCACTTTGGCGCTTACGGTAAGGCGTTTCATTAAGTTTAGGATAATGTTCAAGCTTCCATCCCATCTCCTCCACAAGCAAAAATTGTGACTCTGCAAACAATTCTGTAATCCCATAAAAAGCAATATGGTTAACCAAATTGGATTTCGCCACTTTCAAATCAGGAACAAAAGTCATCAATTGACCGCTGATGTAGCGGCTCTGCAAATTCATGAAATAATAGTCAAATTTACCGGATAAAATGAATTCTTCAATACTCAACTTATCATCGTACGTCTTTAAAACCGGGTTTCTATTTTTGTACATGTAATAAAACATTGAAATAGTAAGCTCGACCGGATCACGAAGCATAGTAACATATTTATATGGACGGGTAGTATACTGATGAAAGCCGTAAGGGAAATGGCCTGTAAAACAATCGGCGATTGCCAGGCTTGTTTTTACAGCGTCCATACTATAATAATAAATCAATTTCGGACAGTTACTCTGAAGATTTTGTGTAAAGGACGTTCCTCCTGTTTTCGGAATATGAATAAATAAAATTAACATATTGGGGTTCATTGCACTTCATTCCTCACCTTCCAGCTCTAGCGGGTCGGACTTTTTAGTATGCGTCGAATTGTTGTGAGCACATTCCATTTACATCTTTTCTAATTTTTCATTTAGCAGGCTTTTGGCAAAGTGATAAAGTTCGATATCCAATTTATTTTTTTCGATGATTTTATTTATGATGCTATCCGGAACATTCTTTCTTAAGGGACGTTTAGCATTTACCATCGCTCTTGAATATGAAATATCCTTCCAGCCTAATTCCCGCTGCATCACTTTTAAAGAATCATTGTATTGCTCATTAATCCCTACAACAAGGAACTTCTTTTCTAAATTTTTTTTGGCTAGTCCAATATCGAGCGTATGTCCGCCGCAGAAATATCTAGTTTGCATATTGGAAGTCTCTATATCATACTCGCTGTCTTCCAAAAATTCATCAAAGCTCATTGTTTTGACCTTGTCGTGCCAATAACGCAGCTTTTCGGCTAATATATAATAATATAAGGAAATGATGCATTCTATCGGATCACGCATCATGGAAATATAGACGCAAGGTTTCGGGATATACTGGTGAGTACCATACGGATAATGCCCCATGAACGCCCCGACACCATTCAGATTTTCTTTTTCAAGCAACTTTATTTTATGGTGTACATGAATATAAAGTATCGTTTTACTATAGTTTTTGTCTATTATATTGCTTAAAGTTGTTCCTCCCGTCTTGGGTATATGCATATAAATTAAAAACTTTTCATTGGCATTCATCGTTTGTCCACCTTTCTTTTGAACTTATTTTATATAGAATAAACATTAACCCTTGTACCCCCTTTCATTCCTTTCTACTAACTATTAATATGCTTTTGATAGTTTCTAGCATGGACTCCGTGACGACAAATTCAAAATTTGTGCTTCTGTCTACCACCACAACCGGCACTTTGGCTTCTGCCCTTCCCTGTTCTGGCGATCGCATCCTGGACAACAAAAAGATTACCCTCTTATTTGGATATGGGAAGGTAATCTTTTTCCTGACTTTTTGCAACAACACAAAACAAGACAGCATATCGCTATGCTGCCCGAGGCTCTTAATATGTTAAATTTGTAACTCCCCAAGCTTAATCAGCTCGACAACCGCCTGCGAACGACCTTTTACGTTCAATTTTTGCATGACATTCGAAATATGGTTGCGAACGGTCTTCTCGCTGATGAATAATTGCTGTGCAATATCCCTCGTTGTCTTATCCTGTACCAACAGCTCGAATACCTCGCGTTCACGATGCGTCAATAAAAACTTGCTCTTATGGTCGCTACCCTTCAATGTTTGTCACCCCTCCTTGCTCGGGTTTTTATGGTTTAACAAGGTTAAGGGATACAGTCAACTTATCTTATGAAATGTGGGTCTTAATGGTGCTGCAATCGCATAAAATGGGCGGTTCAGAGAACAGCCTGTCATAAGTATCCCAGGCGCTTCATATTCACTCTGCACATCCGCTTAATAAGGGCTGCTTGCTTGGCCGTAATCGATTTTTTCTGCGAGGAGCCCCGTATCTTCTGAGCCAGCACGTCTTCCAGTTCCTTCTCCGTAAGCTGCGCGAGCGCACATAGCGTCTCCACCGTCTTAGGTTCCTTCCTGATCAGCTTTTCATACTGTATCAGGTACGCGTTCGGGTTACTCTTCGCAAGTGCTGTATAGTCCGTTACGTTATCGTTCCATTGCTTCGCAAATGAATTGACATGCCGGTATTCCCCCCATTTCTTCGGATAACTTTCCCACGCTTTCAATGGATTTCTGACGAGCAGAATGAACCTAGCGTCGGGATAGCACTTCTGAAGAATAGAAAGTTCCTTAGCGCCGTAACGTACTTCCTTGAAGCCGATCGTATCGTGATTTTCCGAGAACTGGCTATATAGCGTGTCTAAAAACGCTTTGGTCGATTGAATGCCAGCTTGCTCCACAAATTCCGCGGAAGGCGTCATGAGTGCCAGCCACTGATTCGGATCTTCACCGCTTGTAAAATATTTCTTTCTGCTAAGTTCTCCTTTTTTGGAGAAGGCTTGTATTTTTCGCTGGATATGATGAAAATCCTTTATAATGCCCAGGTGCTCGCCCCACATCAGAGTTTCCTTCCGGGCATTCAATATACGCTGCACTAATGTGGATCCCGACCGATGCGTAGCAGCCGATAAGATCAAATCCACCGTTAAACTCCTCCTGTCCTATAGTTACTGTCATCCCTATGTTATGCCAATGGATCACCTTTTGTAACAAACGGGACAGATGTCCGAAATAAACAAAGCCGTTCTGGGATTATGCCGTGTCTATTCAAAAATGGGGGAATAACATAGCATTACAAATGGGTAAAAGGATGTGATCTCATTGTGGTCGATGTAGGAATTGTCATGCCCGTATATACACAAGACAGCGCCATATTCCGGAAGGCGATTCAATCCGTACTGAGACAGCGTTATCGCCAATTTCAATTAGTCATCGTCATTGACGGCGTTACGCCTAACGTTAGCCGGATAGCGAGATACTTCGCGAGGAAAGATTCTAGAGTCCGGGTATTGCCGCAGCTCAAAAATAGAGGCACCGCGCATGCCCTGAATATTGGGTTCCAATTTCTAACGAGACAACCAAGAATCAAATATTTGACCTGGGTCTCCAGCGATAATATCTATTATCCCCGATTCGTCGGGGCACTTCGAAACCGGTTAGTAAACTCAACGCCGGACATCGGACTCGCGTATAGCGCCTTTCGACTTATTAACCGAAAAGGTAAAGTCATTCATATGCCATGGATGAACAATCTGCATGAATTCCAAAATCAACCGAAAGAGCACTTGGTCGATTACTATTTTATACATTACGCCTTCATGTACAAAAAGGAATATGCGCAAAAAATAGACGGTTATCAAAACACGCCTGTCGAGGACTATGATTACTTCCTTAGACTGACCGATCACTGCAACATAACCTATGTGCCGATGACATTAATGGGATTTCGATTACGGTCTCCGCATAGCAACTCGTTGCAAATCGCGCAATCGAACAAAAAACGCCGCAATCGAAGGTATTTGATGTACTCGGTTATGCAACAAGCCCGTCTGCGAAGAAATATTTTGCCGGATCTAACCTTTATCCTTCTTGTAACCGACGCATCGCAAGATACCGTTCAATCGCTGGAAAAACTGCTTTCCCAGTCCTATTCGAACTATAAGCTGCTTATCTACGACCTATCCGCCACCCAGTCCTTCCTGCCTGTCCTATATGAAAATCCCGATACCCGCGTCATTTATCAATCCATTCCTTACGGAACGATTCATAATGTCGCCGCACAAGGCCTAGCATTGACGGATACGCCTCTTGTCATCTTCTATCAGCCTGATCCCGGGCTCTTGCATAAAGATTCCGTTCTTGATCCAAACTATCTTGCCGAATCGGTATCTCGATATGGCGTACGGGCGTTCAGACAAGATCTCGGTTATACGCAGATTGATGAAACGCCTCCACCACCAGATCAGCCCGTTAACTGGGCGGAAGGGCCAAAATTAGGGCAAATCTATCGAACCGACGCAATCAAGCTTTCCTTAAACGGCATCCCTGCGCAAATGTAAATGGTCATCACACCCCGTATAAGTTAGAGAGCCGGCATTTCCCCCGTAAGGGGACCATGCCGGCTCTCTTTAATCGAAGCCTTTCCGTTAAGCGGCAGGGTTGCCGATGAATTCCTCCAAAATCCGTGCTTTTTCCGATTCGTTCGTAATAAATTCCCCCAACATAACCTTCTTGCCTGCCGTATTCTCCCATACATTCGGTACACTGTTGCGTTGCATTTCATACGAGAAGAAAAATGCGGAATTGTTGCTATGGCTATGATTGACATAGACCGGATATCTAATAATCTCGTGCGGAAGCAATACCGCGCCTTCCCATTTGATTTCTTTATGCCTAGGAGGCGTTTGGAACAAATTATGGCGTACGCCATTCATATAATCCTGAACGCGGTAGATAAGGCAATTGAAGGAGCTGGAATGATTAAAGTACTTTGCAAGCTCATTGGTTACCGAATTATAAATATACCCGTTTTGACAAACTAATACTTTCGTCTCCGGCTTAGGCTTATAATTGTATAGCATATCGATATAATACTTACTGTACATATCGTCGCTGTAGAGATGCAGCTCATACCAATAGCTGTATCCGTTCAAAAGACTCATTACCGCACTCTCATATTCGCTGTTTGCGATAAACCTGATATTATAAGGCAACGACGAATAATTTGAGAGAGCCTGGTCGATATACGCGCGGGAGCTGTCATCGTACACGATAAATGCGGCATAATTCGGATTCGTCTGATTCAACAAGCTTTTTAGCGTGAATCTCATGAAAATATCGATTCTTTTATTTATCCAATCCGGAGTTAAATGTGTATTCTCTTCCGGTAGATTAGCCTCGTATATCGATCGGGGCAACATGCTTCTTACATTCAGATTGTTGAACGGAATATAAACGATCACGCGCGTATTGCCGATTGTCGGACCTCCATCCGCCTGCGGAACGATTGCCCTTTTTCTCCTCTTAATCCTTGCAAGCCTTCTTCTCGCTTTTAACGGTTTGACCTTCGCTCTTGCTCTTCTTCTAATCTTGCGCCGTTTCTTCACGGTGTCAAGCATCTTGCCCGTTTTGCGCCGCTTTCCTTTTCTCCTCATATGCCCTTCACCCCTATGCTCCGTTTCCATTAAATCGATTGTCTAGGCGCCTAAAAACTCGTTAATAATGTTTTGCTTTATTACGGGGTCGGTAATTAACTCCCCGAACAAAGCCAACTGCCCGGCATTGTCCTCCCATACATTTCGGTTCGATCTTCTCTTAACCTCTTCCTCGAAGAAAAACGCCGAGTTCGCGCTATGACTATGATTGATATAGGCAGGATACTTGATAATTTCATGCGGAAGCAATATAGCACCTTCCCAGTTTCTTCCCCCCGGCACTAGCCACTCCTGGAACAAATTATGTCTTACGCCATTCAAATAATCTTTCACGCGGTATATCAGGCAATTAAACGAGCTCGAATAATTAAAGTATTTAGCGATTTCATACGTGGCTGAATTGTAAATATAACCGTTTTGGCAAATCAGAACTTTTGTCTCCGGCTTCGGTTTGTAATTATAGAGCATATCCACAAAATATTTGCTGTACATATCGTCGCTATACAGGTGAAGCTCATACCAAAACTTATAACCGGATAAATTCATCATGACCGCATATTCATATTCGCTGCTTGCAATAAATCTAATGTTATGCGGCAATGGAGGATAATTAAGGAGCGCATTTTCGATAAACGGTCTAGAGCTGTCATGGTAAACGATATAGGCCAGATAATTCGGATTGGTTTGGTTTAGAAGGCTCTTCAACGTAAAATTCATGAAAATATCCATTCGCTTATAAATCCATGGCTCCGTCAGATGGGTATTCGCTTCGGGCAAATTCGCGTCGTAAATATCTTTAGGCAACGTTACCCTTACATTAAGATTGTTGAACGGGATATACACGATAACGCGGGTATTGCCAACATTAGGCTGTTCGGCATATTTTTTCATTCTTTGCTGCCTTCTCCGCTTTAACGCCCTTTGCTTTCTCCCCCCCCCCTTGAGTGGGGGGCCGGGCTTCTTTTTCACTTTTCTCGCCAGCTTGTATTTTCTGATAACTTTCGTTTGTTTCGCCTTCTTCGATCGCTTCGCTTTTTTTACCGTTTTTTGTTCTTGAGCTGTGTCATGTTTGTTGACGACTACTAACCTCTTCAAGCTATGTTCCATACCCGGGATTCCACTCCTTAATTGTTTTCGTTATGCTGCAATAAATAAACGAACGAAATCGTTACCGATTTCTAAATCCAGCATTTAATAAATAGTAGATTCCAATTTGAAAAGATCAGACGGCCAATTCCATACAAAAAAGGAATTTACCAGGTGAGAGATGTGTGTGATGCTGCAATATCATACTTTTATTTTATAAAAAAGTATTCTTCATAGCTTGATTAGTTGGAATTAGCCGGTTGCACCCCGTTCATGAACGTATCCGGCACTTCCGTCCTGAAAATTTCATTTGCCCAAAACAATACGATTAACTCCTCCTCCGAGCTGTTCTCGATCGAGTGGGTATAGCCCGGGGGAATATCGAGAATGACCCGCTTCTCCTCCGACAACTGGTAACTGAATACGATGTCTTCGAATATATGCCTGAACTTTACGGTTGCTTTTCCTTTAATTACGCAAAACTTTTCAACTTTCGTATTGTGATAGTGGTTGCCTCGCTCCACTCCTTTGACGGAAGTAGATACGAATATTTGGCCTGCGGCGTCAGATTTAATGATTTCGAAGAGGCTGCCTCTATGATCGTTGAATGTTTTTATTTCATATGCAAAATCGTCTCTTTCCAAAAACGATAGATAGGTGGAATACAAGTATTTCGTGAGCGGGTCTCCAAGATTAGGAAGGATCGAAGTTTTACGCAGTTCGTTGAACGTCTTGAGTGTACTCGCCAAGTTTCCTAGCGTAATGCGGTAGGTCGGAGTTATGGAATAGTAGACATCATGGCACGCCTTCTCTCCCAGCAATTCGATGAACCGGTTAACGACATGGTCCACGTAAGCAAGCTCGAGCTCCGTATCGGGGTCGTTTACCGTAATCTCTATCCCCCTCGCAATATTATGGCAGAAAGTCGCCACGACGGAATTATAATTCGGCTTGCTCCATTTTCCGAATAGATTGGACAATCGAAATATACATATGTCCGCGGACGTTTCTTCACCGAATCGAATCAATGCTTGCTCGGCAGCTTTTTTGCTTAAACCGTACGGATTGGGGACTGAGGCTTGAATGGTAGAGGCATATACGATTTTCGGTTTTTTGTTGTGTTTCCTGAGCAATCCCAGAATCAAATCCATGAGCTCTTCATTAGCCTTATAACCTTGTTCTTGCGTCGGCCGATTGATACCTGCCAGGTGATAGACGACATCGGCCTGAATCAGAAACTGCTCCAGCTCCTCCACGCTATTGCTTCTGCTATAAGCGTTAACATGAAGTTGATTCATCCTACTAAAACCTTCTAACAGATTTTTGCCAAGAAATCCGTTAGCCCCTGTTACCAACACATTCATCAGGGCATTCTCCTTCCCGTTATATCTGTATCCTATAGTACTCAGTCTAGTATATGTAAACGATTATGGAATGCGATTCTATACGGAAAATAAGGCTACTACCACCCTAGTTAGAACACTATATTCAGAGAAATAGATGATAGCCGATGGCAAGCGGCGAACAACACGAATAACTTGAAGAATATCCAATAACTCGCATGAAAGGAGGCTATTGCATGGCGGATGTAGGCATTGTTATGCCTGTGTATAAGCAAAAAACGAGATTTCTGCAGGCTGCCCTGCGTTCCATCTTAAAACAAAATTACCGCAGCTATAAACTTATTATTGTGATAGACGGTACAACTGCCAATGTAGTACAAACGGTGCGTAGAATGACCCGGCGGGATACGCGAGTGAAGGTCATTTCGTATCGGGTAAATAAGGGTACGTGCCATGCTTTGAATACCGGCTTTGCTCAGCTTACGAACGATCCGGATATACAATATTTGACTTGGGTATCCAGCGATAACATTTATCTACCTAATTATATAAGCACGCTGCGCATGAGTTTAGTCAACGCGCCTTCTCACGTTGGTTTTGTCTACAGCAATTCCTATATGATAAATAACAGCGGTAAATCGATCCATTCACCGTCCCGATTGAAGCTTGTAAGGCAGTGGCGAGGACAGCCAATCGATCAATTAATCGATACTTGTTTTATCGGCGCTTCGTTCATGTATCGAAAATCGGTAGCCATTGAGGTCGGCGAATACCGTTATACGCCAATAGAAGATTACGATTATTGGCTTCGTATTACCGAGCGCTGTGGAACGATCTATTTGCCAATGGAACTTATGAAATACAGGGTACGTTCTACCTTTAGCATGTCCAGAAAACTAGCGACCTCTACCAAATTCAATCAGCATAGAAAATATATTTCGCAGCTTATTCGCATGGAAGCTCGCAAGAGGCGTCAACAACTCGGAACCGAAACAACGATTATATTCACAAACTCGGCAACTCCCAATCAACCCGACAGACTTAACAGCATATTGACTCAATCCCATTACAATCTAAAATGCATCGTTATCGATCAGACACCTGCCTTGGAACTGCATAGTGCCGTTACAAGCCTGCCGGATCTGCGTGTTCAGTACGTAAGCATGCCTTACGCTTCCGATCAGGAGGTCTTCGTGCAAGCCAGGAATTTAACCCAATCGCCCTATGTCATGTTCTATTCCTCTCAAGATCCGCTCCCGAGCGACTATTTGTTAATGGAATTAAATTCAGCAGCCCTGCAGCTCCACGCTGAATCGGAACAGCCTTTATTTAATCATCTGTATTCGAGCGAGCGATTGTTCGAGACGATGGTTAACAGATTATACCCGGAGGCGGTCTGAAGTGAACAAATTGAAAGTCATGACGGTGCTCGGCACGAGGCCGGAAATTATACGCTTGTCGGCAGTAATCAAAGCCTGCGACGTCTATTTCGACCATGTATTCGTGCACACCGGACAAAACTGGGATCCGAATCTGAATGATATTTTTTTCGACGACCTTCAGCTTCGCAAGCCCGATCATTATTTGAACGTCGTTGGCCAACATCTCGGCGAGACGATCGGCAACGTCATTGCCCGCACTTATGAACTGATGGAACGAGAGCGGCCGGACGCCGTGCTTCTGCTCGGCGATACGAACAGCGCCCTTAGCGCCATTGCCGCCAAGAGGCTCAAAATACCCATTTTCCATATGGAAGCTGGCAATCGCTGCTTCGATCAGAATGTACCGGAGGAAACGAACCGGCGGATTGTCGACCATATCAGCGACGTCAACCTGCCTTATACCGAGCATAGCAGACGTTATCTGCTTGCCGAGGGCATACGTAAGGAGCATATATTCGTAACAGGCTCGCCGATGACCGAAGTGATTCAAGATTTTCAGACAGCGATCGATGAAAGGAATGTGTTGGCGAGACTAGGACTCGAGCGGAACAAATATTTCGTTCTTAGCGCGCATCGGGAAGAAAACCTCGATATCGACGCCCAGCTTTTCTCACTGATGACTGCCGTTAACCAAGTTGCCGAACAATTCGGCTTCCCTATTTTGTACACCGCCCATCCCAGATCCCTCAAGAAGCTGCAAGCCAAACAAATCGCTCTTCACCCTCTCGTTCAAATTCATCAGCCGTTTGGCTTCTTGGACTACAACCACTTGCAGCAGCATGCTTACTGCGTGCTATCGGACAGCGGTACGTTAAGCGAAGAATCGGCGATTCTAAACTTTCCCGGCGTACTAATCCGTACAAGTACGGAAAGGCCGGAGGTGCTGGACAAAGGCACGATCGTTATCGGCGGCGTTACCGGCGAGCATCTGGTGAAGTCGATTCGCCTAGCCGTCGGCATTCATTCTCAGAATGCCGCCCGCTTCCCGTCTCCGCCAGACTATTTGGACACGAATGTATCGATAAAGGTCGTTAAACTTATTCAGAGCTACACCCCGATCATCAACAAAGTCATTTGGAATAAATAGCTTCGCACTTTCGATAATGAGCAACGAGTTTGCTTGAAGCAGGCATACAAGGAGGATTACTATGTTTAAAAATAAAACGATACTCGTTACCGGGGGTACGGGCTCTTGGGGCCAAGAGCTGACGCGCAAGCTTCTGATCGAGGAACCGAAAGAAATCCGCATTTTCTCCCGCAACGAATTTACGCAGGTCGAAATGAAACGAAAATTCAATAGCTCTATCTTGAACTTTCTGATCGGCGACATACGCGATTACGAGGCGGTATGCGACGCTTGTCAGAACGTCGATTACGTATTCCACCTCGCCGCGCTCAAGCATGTTCCGATCTGCGAATATCAGCCGCTTGAAGCGCTTAAGACGAACGTGAGCGGCACGCAGAACATTATTCGTGCCAGCATCGAGCATGGCGTAGACAAAGTCATCGACGTGTCGACCGACAAGGCAGTCGATCCAATCAATTTCTACGGCTTGACGAAGGCGATTGGCGAGAAGCTCATCATTAAAGCGAATGATCTTAGTGAGCACACCCGCTTCGTTTGCATACGCGGCGGCAACGTACTCGGCACGAACGGCAGCGTAGTCCCTTTATTCAAGCAGCAAATTATTGAAGGAAAGGCGCTTACGCTTACCGATAAGGAGATGACCCGATTCTTCCTTACGATACCTGAGGCGATCGAGCTGCTTATTAAAGCCGCTTCGGCCGCTATCGGCGGAGAAACGTTCGTTATGAAGATGCCTGCTTGTAAAATCATCGACCTGATCGAGGTGCTCAAGTCCGTATTCGAAAAAAACAGTTTGCCTGTTGTAGAAATTGGGATGCGTGAGGGCGAGAAGCTTCACGAAGTACTCATATCCCGCACCGAATCGCAGACAACGTATCAATACGACAAGCAATATTACGTTATTTTGCCATCCCATCCTACTGAAGAGCTCCTGAACCATTACAATCATCTGAACAAAATCAACTTCCCCTATTTCCAATCCGACCAAGAGCTGATGTCTCACGAAGAAATCAAGCTGCTGCTTCAGAAAGGTAAGTTCATATAACTTAATTTCATTGCGAAGGGACGGCTTGATGTATGAAACGAAAAAATTTCCCCAGGCCGATCAATGGCGTAACCGTTATTACAAGCACTAATAAACCTCAATTTTTAAACAATATATTCGATAATTACAGCAGGCAGCTTTATAACAATAAGCAGTTGATCATTATCCTGAATAGCAATTTGATAGATGCGAATGTGTGGGTTGAGAAGGCGAAGGCGTATGCAAACGTATGGGTGCACCGCCTTCCCGATTCGGTTTCGCTTGGAGAATGCTTGAATTTCGCGGTCGACCGCAGCAGTTATAACGTCATTTCCAAATTTGACGACGACGACTATTACTCTCCCTATTATTTGACCTCCGCCGTAAAAGCGCTGCGAAGAACGAATGCCGACATCGTTGGCAAACGTTCGGTCCTCACTTATTTAGAAGATGACGGAAAGCTGATCCTTCGATTTCCCGGAAACGAAAACAAATACCAGCACTATGTCGCAGGCGGCACGATTACGTTTCGAAAAAGCGTATTTCAGCGCGTAAGGTTCAGCGCCCTTTCAATTGGTGAGGATGTCGATTTTATGACGAAATGCAGGCAGAACGGATACAAATTGTTTGCTACAAGCCGCTATAACTATGTTTATATTCGCAGGCCGGACCCGAACATGCATACGTGGAGACCGAACAAATCTTATTTATTAAAAACCGGAAGGCATATCTCATACACCCGTAAATTTTGGAATTACGCAACGAAAAAATTGTAGCCTCGCAACCAGTACCGCCGCGGTACTGGTTTTTTGAAAAACAAGGAGGCGTTTTCGAATAAGGGGTGATTCAAAGTGATACGCAAAGCGATCATTCCGGCGGCAGGCTACGGAATTCGCAATCTGCCGGCAACGAAGATCATTCCGAAGGAACTGTTCCCGATCGGCAACAAGCCTGCGATCGATTATGTCGTTGCCGAAGCGGTACAAGCGGGAATAACCGATATTCTCATTGTGTTGTCCCGGAACAAGACGGAAGTGATGAACTACTTCGACCGTTCCCCCGAGTTGGAAGCCTACTTGACGGAACGACAGAAGGAAAATTTGCTACCGCTTATTGCTCCGACCAAGCTCAATATCCAATACGTCAGTCAGCATGAACCGCTCGGACTCGGCCACGCTATCCTGCTTGGCCAGTCGTTCGCGGCGGGCGAGCCTTTCGCCATTATGCTCCCCGACCAGATTAGTTTAAGTCGCACATCGATACTCACGCCGCTTATCAAGTGCTTTGGGCAATACCGCGCCAACGTTATCGGACTGCAGACGGTGAAGCAGGAGCTGCTGTCCAACTACGGCGTCGTGTCGGCCTCGCGTCTTAAGGCGCGAACCTACGACATCGATTCGATTGTCGAGAAGCCGCTCCATCCGCCATCCCAGCTAGCCGTTATTGGCCGATATATCGTCAAGCCTAATATTTTCGATAAGCTGCAACAGACCAGACCGGGTGTTAACGGGGAGATCCAATTAACCGATGCGCTGAACGAGGCTTGCCGGTCGAGCCGCATGATCGGTTATGCCTACAATGAAAGATGGTACGATACGAGCATCGAAGAACAATATATTAAGCTGCAGCAGCGTGCGCTTCAACTAAAGTCCACGAAAAGAACAACAGAGGCAGAATAACTTCCCTTGCTTAGGGGGAGCTGTTCTGCCTCTGTATTTATCTATCCGGTTAAAGCATAAATCCGCCCGACGGACGCAACGGTCCTAGACCATTGCGTGCCTTAAGCGGATTGCTTCTTAATCCTCGCTACAGCCTCTAGTTAGCGCGTATATACGAGCGACTTTGATGTCCTTCTCTTGAAGGAGGAAGCGGTTTTTCGACTGCCTGCCTTGAGCCGGTTTTTCTTTCTAGCCGGCTTGCGCGGTGAAGGCGGATCATCCGGAATGGATGACGGCCTGTGGTGGGGTGATTCTTCGATATGGAAGAAGGCGTTGCTAAGCCGGAAAGGATTCTCGATGGCCGGATTATCGTAGTAGTTGTCGCGGAACGCTTGCTTGGCCGCTTTCGCGATAAGCTCTCCGCTTGCAAAGCTGCCGTAGCTCCAAGGCTTCGCGGTCGCGGCGCTCTTAGCAGCATTCGTTACTTCTAACGAGTAACGTTGATAGATTTGACTGTAAAGCTGGGATTTGTTCTCAGCCAGCCAGTTAGCGGCCGAAGCAAGCTCGGGAGTAAAATGGATACAGCGAAGCGGATTGCCGTTAACCGTATAGGAACCGGCTCTTGGCTGGGCAATGTTCCATCTCTCTACCAAATTGCGATGCTCAATGCCGTAACCGGGATGCCGCAGCGTATAAACGTCGTCAAAGTAGATCGGGGTTAGATCCATATACGAGAATTCGTTGCCTGAATGGCGCTCGGATATTTTCGCCCACCAGGTTAGAAAGCGTCTCGCTTCCGAATGTCTCGATAAAGCCAGCATGCCCGTGCTATAGACGTTTGCTTTGCCCGCTTCCATTCGCCAATCCCATTCCATAAAATCGGAATTCGTCTGGCAGCCGGCTATTATAATCGGATGGCGCTGAGAGATTGCGGCAAGCTCGGTAAGCGGAGAGAACACCTTCGTATTTGACTCCAAATAAACGAACGACTGCTCATCAACATACTTATCGTAAATATAGCTCATAAGCGGGGCTTTGCATGCGTTTTTCGCTTCCTGCTCGTCATACTGAAACCAAAATTTCGATAGATTCGGGAAACGCAAAACGTTATTCAGCTGAATAACCTCATCGAAATAAGAGCACTTCCATAGGTCGTCAGGCAAAGTATCTTCCATAACGCCAACAACGATTCTAGTACCCGGCATATGTTCCTTGACCGACCTTGCCATGACGATGGTACATGGCAAATCACGGGCTGTTGAGACCGTCCCAATAATCATTCAATACCCACTATACGATAGGAAGACAGTCGATACTCGTTCATTTTTGCTAATCTCTCCTCTCTTCCTATAATATATGTTTGTCTTGGATCATATGAATCCCTGCTAAAAGTCTATCTTTGCGAATCTAGCTTATAGCTTCGCATGAACGATCAAGCGATGGGTAGGCTTCACGATCGGATCGCAAGTGATCAGCGTCAGCATCTTGTCCTTGTCGTTGTAGTTCAAGACGGATACGTCGGTAGGCTCTACAATCGACACATCATAAACCGTGTAAGTGAACGTCTCGTCCTTCGTCTCGATCGTGATTTTGTCTCCGACCTTTACTTCCCCTAGCCGGTTAAACAGCTTGCCCTTGGCCCGCATACGATGCGCGGCGATCGCGGCATTGCCGACTTGCCCTACTTGAGCCGTTTCCTTCAGATGAGCGGCCGCATATTTCATATTTTTCTGCGTTGCGCCTTCTACGACCGGAAGCTTCAGCTTTATGCTCGGAATCTTGATCGTGGCGATCGTCTGCAGCTTCGGCGCTTCCGGCTTCGGCGTCTCGGACGGTACTATCGATGCCGGCGGCGCCTCGGTCGTCAGATCAGCCGTATCGACCGCCGCCTCTACTGAATTGCCCGGCTCCTCGCCGAACAAGTTTGTCAGATCCTCATACTGCGCCTGCGCTTCATCCTCTGCCGTCTGGTCGAAGCTCGCATCCTCCCATTCCGCCATCAGCTGCTCCTGCTGCCTCGCTTCATACCATTCGCTGGCCTTCGGGTAGAGCAGCACCAATAAGCCGATGACGACTAACGTATAAGACAATGCTTTCCTCATTAAATCACCTCTTTTTTCAAAAAACTTCCCACATCAGTTGGCACGAGCGCCTGCGAACACCCAGCGTTTGCTGCCGTAGAAATTAATGACTACCGTGACCGCCGTTGCAATCAGCTTCGCGTATAGCTCATTCATCCCCGCAAGCGTCGTCATCAGCGTCAGGAATAGAATGGAGACCGCTAGTATAACACCGTTCCAAACGACGAAGCGTGCCCCCATCCGTAAGCTTCCAGACTTGTCGGATGTAGAGGAAGTTCCCGTTCCTCCGAACGTAAATTTGCTGTTCAATACGTAGCTGTTCGCCATCCCTGCGCCGTAGGACAACACTTGGGCGATCGCAAAGTGAACGCCCAGCCAAACGAGCAGCGTATATAGAATCATATCGATTGCCGTATTCAGCAGTCCCACGGCATTAAATTTCATGAATTGAATGGCTAGCGCCTTCCGGCTGCGGCCGTTGCTAGACATACTGTTTGTTCCTGTCCCGATCTCTTGAGTCTGCTGCTTCGTCTTCCGCTTCGTTTTTATCCGGGTAGCCCTGCACTTCGCGAACAATATATAAAGGACGTCCTTTGGATTCGTCATAGATTCGGCCGATATATTCGCCAATTACACCTAGAATCATAAGAATTATACCGTTAAACAGCAAGTTGACGGCGACGATCGACGCCCAACCCTGTACAGGGAATCCCGAGAACAGCTTCTGGAATACGACGACGAGCAGGTACAGGAAGCTGCCGATCGATAACGTAAAGCCGACATAAGTCGCAATCTTAAGCGGTTTGTAGGAGAAGGACGTAATGCCGTCCAGTGCGAAGCCGATCATCTTCTTAAGCGGATATTTGGTCTCGCCGGCGAATCGTTCCTCGCGAACGTATTCGACCATCGTTTGCCGGAAACCGATCCAGCTGACAAGACCGCGCACGAAGCGGTTCTTTTCCTTCAATCCTCGCAGGACATCACATACTTTGCGGTCAATCAACCGGAAGTCGCCCGTATCGATCGGAATATCGAAGCTCGTCATGCTGCGCAATATCCGGTAAAACACTTTAGCCGTTACTTTCTTGAATACGGTCTCCCCTTTGCGCTTCAACCGTTTGCCGTAAACGACCTCATAACCTTCCTTCCACTTGGCGATCATATCGAGAATGACCTCCGGCGGATCTTGAAGGTCGGCGTCGATGACGACAATCGCGTCTCCCTGCGCATAATCCATTCCCGCCGAGATCGCAATCTGATGACCGAAGTTCCGAGAGAAATCGATAAGGCGAACGTTGGAATCGAACTCGCTTATCATGCTAATGAGCTCGACCGTTCGATCGCGGCTGCCGTCATTAACGAAGATGAGCTCATAGGTTTCGTTCGTACCGTCCATCACCTGCTTCAGCCGATCGTACGTGTGCTCGATCACTTCCTCTTCATTGTACATCGGCACAATAATGCTGTATTTGACCTTTGCGGCTTTCATTCACTCGCCTCCCCACTGTTCGATATAAGGTTCTTGCAATGCTCTAGAATGCCCAGCTGCCGAACCAGCGCAGCCAGTGCCGAACGTATTCGCTGCTTACGGTCATGCCGGATAATGCCGGATAGAACAGGATGAATAACGCAACGGACACGGCAGCGAATAGAACTCTGATCCGGCTGAAACTTGGTTTTTTCTCCTCTATAGCTTTAAAGACATAAACGATGCTTAAGATAATGAACGGTACCATTGCAAAATAATGATACAAGAATGTCAGCCTCGTAACGAGCATCCAAGGTACATACTGCGCCAGGAAGGCGATCCAAATCATGAATGCGGATCGGTCGCCGCGCTTAATGCTTAACCAGAACGCCCCGGCCATCGCGAAGATGCCGGTCCACCATATAAGCGGGTTACCAAGCGCAACGATGGTAGACGCCATCCCCTCAGGCACGTCGTCGCCCGAGTAATACCAGACCGGCCGCTTCATGAACGGCCATTCCCACCAGGATGAGGAGAATGGATGCGTGGATACTAAGTTGCTATGGTAGCTGAACATGTTTTTCTGATAATCGATAAAGCTCTGGATCGTATACCCTTTGTCCATAACGCTAAGCACCGGAATGTAGCTTAAGCCGTAAATAAGGAGCGGAACGGCTGCGTAGAACACGATGCAGCTTGCGAGCGTCATGATCGTATATTTCGGGAACACCTTCACGATTGCCGTCAGCTGCTCCTTATCCAGATCTTCCGTCCGATTCGCTGCAAGCAGCCGCTTGGCAGAAGCATATTGTCTATACCGGTCGTACAGCGACAGCGCAAGCATGACCGCAAGACCGATGCCTCCGTACAAAACGATCCATTTGGAAGCGACGCCGATGCCGAAGAACAACCCTGCCAGGAATAACGGCAGCAGTGTCGTTTGCAGCTTTTCCTTATAGAAGCTGAGCGAGCTGTATCGATGCATGAAATAGAACATCAGCATAATGAAGAAAACGCCATATACGTCGATCGTCGCTATTCGCGTCTGAGCGAAGTGCATGAAATCGGCTGCCAGCAATATCGAAGCCGTCACCGCATAGCTCGTTCTGCCGAGTAGGCTCCTTGCCATCATATAGATGAGCGGCACCATCCCGATGCCTACGACTGTGCCGGCTATACGCCAGCCGAACGTATTCAAGCCGAACAGCTTAATGCCGATCGCGATAATGAGCTTGCCAAGCGGCGGATGCGTATTCTCGTAGGCAACGATATTCTCCAGATGCTCATAGGCGGTTCTCGCATGATAAATCTCGTCGAAGTAAGAGCTGTTCATGAAGTTTTCCTTCACCTTCACTTTGCCCTGCTCGTCGAACAGCTGTTGTACGCTGCCGCGCTTCGCCTTCTCTGCTTCGTCCGCATGGATAGCCGCTATAGGAAGCGGCTGATCGCTGCCTTGCTCGAAGAAGGCGAGCTCATGCATGGAGAATCCGGTGCTTACGGCCGTAAGACGAACGTACCGTGCTTTCGCATCGACCTGCTGGCTGTTCCATTTGAACACGGCCACATGGCTGCTCTCGACCTCTACAGCGCCGCTCCACTCATCTGCCGTATCGCTGAATTCGTATTTGTATTTCCCAGTCCCTGCGCCTCCGAAACTGTTGATCATCGTAAGCTGCTTGCTCTCTCCGAGGTCGACATAGAAGCTCTGCCCCGAAGAATTCGGCTGCCATGCCGATACGGGACCGTTAAGCGAACCCAGATGGAACAACGCCACAACAGCGTAGATTAGCGTAATGGCTCCCATCCAGATCCAATCCAGCCTCGCAAGCGGAGCAGTCTTCTTGCGCCCCCTGCCTTCACCTGCGGAAAATGGCTTGAATTCGGCTACTGCAGCATAATCGGAAGCCTGCGCCTCCGCTTCGGTGAACGGGGCAATAACGACCGTTCTTCCCCTCTTGTACATATCATATCCGATATAAAGCATATATAGCAGCAATCCTACATTGGCCATGGAAGTAAGCATAAGGATTCCGTTCATCGGTACAAAAGAGCCCGCTTTGCTGTAATCGAGCACATATGCGACATTGATAAAGCTGGTCAGACTGAAGCCGAAGAATAGATAAAGCATTCTGCGATCTAGCGTCTGCATGAACGAAACGACGCTAAGGAGCAGTACCGGAAACAAATAGCGTTCATGCATCTTCGTCACAAGCATAAATACGACCGTTATAAGTAGCCCGGCGAGATAGAAGGAGTTATCGGACGTCTCCCGGCCATCCTTCTTCTTTCTGAATGAGAAATATACGGCCAGGGCAACGGCTGCGACAATGAACAGATTGCCCCATGCCTTGAACGTAAGCAGCAGCCATTGCTGGTCAAGCCCTTTCCAGTTCGCCCCGATAAGCGTATAAAAGTTGAATGCATTAAGCGATGCGTAGGGATAGGACGATAACGTGCCTGAATACAAGTTCAAAAGCGCGCTTAAACCCCCGTTGCCCCAAAAGTAAGGGAGCGCAAGCAAGCCGAATGTAGCGAAGCCGAAGAAAGCGCTGACCGGTATTTGCCTCCACGCTTTGCGATGGAGGAAGTAAAGCAGCAGCACGGGCATGAAGATGAATGCCTGCGGCTTAATAAGCGCCGCTATCGCGAACCAAACGGACGCACGCTCGATTTTGCTATCGGCTAGATTATAGAAGGAGAGCACGAGTACAAGCGTGAAGATCGAATCGACTTGTCCCCAAGCGGCAGAATCGACGATAACGGCCGGATTGAACGCGTACAGAATAGCGAGACCTAGCGCGAAAGCCGGGCTGAGCTTCTTCCCGGCGATATGAAAGATAAAGTAAGCAGCGCCTAAATCGGCGACAATCGCAGGCATCTTGAACAATAGAAGCGCCGCATCTGTCCCGGCTTGAATGCCGAGGGCTGACTTAAGCGAACCCAGCACATACAATACATAAATATATCCTGGCGGATAATCGACGAATACGCCCGAGTTGTAGAATCCGGATAAGCCTTGGGATACGGCATGGTCCGCCCAAGCGACGAACAGCGCAATATCGGTCGCATAACCGCCTGTCGATACGGCTATAGCCGCACGGAGCGCGAAAGCTGCGATCAGCAGTAGCCACAGCAGTATGTAAGGTGAATTCCCCGTAAGCTTCAGCTTGTCAGAACGGAATACGGTTTTGTAAATGAAAATAAACAGCAGGGTGAACAATAACGAATAGATCAAGATCGGAATAATGGATACATGATGCTCCGCCCCCGCGCCATCGTCCGGCTCAGCCGGCGTTGTGGCCAGCAGATTGAACACTTGCGCTCCTTCTGGGACTTCGTTAACCATCTCGATGCTTGCATCGTCAAAATAAGCTTTGCCGGCATTCAGACTGCCATAACCTCCGAGGCTTGCGCCGAACGTAATTTCTTTCTGGCCTTTGCCGGTCTTGCCGTAGAACTCCAAATATGCCCATTGGCCGCCCGTTTCGGTTTTATTGGGGTAGTCCGCGGCTACGCCATCTACGAAGAAATGCGCCCCCGTTCGGTCTTGCATTAACCCCTCCGTCTTCACGTAACCCGAGAACTTATACGTTTTTTCTGCCTCTACGGCTACTCGCTGCGTCCAGCGGGCATGATTCTCCTCTTTGTTCTCGATGACGACGGAAACGGATCCTGAACTTGTTCCGGTCTCGGATATGCCGTAGTTAGTTACGCCGCTTTCGGCTACATATTGCGCTTGTTCCCACGCATCCGGTTTGGACGATGTCAATTGTTCGAAGCCGCCATTCATGAGCAGGTTGCCGGCAGCATGACCTGTTGCCATAGGCAGGAGAATCAGCAGCATAAAGAGAGAGAGAATGGCACGCAGCGACTGGTTTCTAATCATTATATATTCCACCTCATAAGGATAAATAAGCGCTATTTTTTACATGAAAATACAATTACACTCTATCGGATAATAACGGCACGGTCAAATAAAAAAACTTCCGTCTAATGTAGAAAAAAAACCGGCGAAGGCATATTCCCTTCATCCGGTTTTTGGCTGCCTGTGCATATTGCTCCAACTAATCGTAAATCATAGACGGAGATCTCGTTCCTTGGCTGTTCAATGCGTTGCTGTCGTCGGATTCCGCCGGGAAAATACGTTCGACCATCGCATTAAACTCGGCTACGAATCCTTGAATCGGATGTCCGAGCCTAACATCGTTCATGTAGCCGTTCATCCTGCCGACAAAGTCCGGATTCGCGGACACGTAAACATGCTCCACCGCCTTGTTTGCCCGCTTGACTTCTTTTGCGATCTTATCCTTTATCTCGTCTGTAAGCTTGTCCTCTCCGGTAGACAAGCTGCTGAGCCGCTTGCTCATCCTAATGCCGTCTTGCCCGGTTAAACCGTAATTGGTACGGCCCATAAGCTTGGAATTCCCTTTAGGCTCACCCTCGTCAAGCGAAACGGCAACGTAAGCATTAGCGTCCGTCAACATAACGTAAGACGATTTGACGGGGTTAATCGCCGTAATTCGCTCTGCGATCCCTTCGCTCATTTCCATACGATACACATGATGCGATCCAATAACATTATTGCTGTTCAATCTGCGGCCGTTCAACCGGTTAGATTCGTTCATTTGATCGTTTGCGAACCGCTTGTCCATCATCATATTGCCGTTGGCATCATATCGGACGCTGTTGGGACGTATATTTTTGTTGCCTACATCTCCTTGATACTCGCTGCAACCGGCCATCATCGTGCCGAGCAGTACGCCAGCTGCCAAAGCTGCCATTTTTTTGCGCATGCTTCGCCCTCCATTCGTATGATGTCGGGCTTTTGGCCCGTTTTTTAGGATAGGCAGTTCATCCCTCTGCTATTCTTGCCGTTGACAAATAGTCATTGGCAATATAAATTAGTATCAAGTATTAGTACCTGATACCAATAAATCGGCAAGGGGTGTTTAGCTATGAATTTTCCGAATCCTGATTCGATCCATTCGAACGCCGCAATAACGGCCATCGGCTCCTATGTTCCTGAACGCATTATGACTAACGCCGATCTGGAGAAGCTTGTTGATACGAACGATGAGTGGATCGTTCCGCGAACGGGTATCCGCGAGCGGCGAATCGCCGCCGAGCATGAATACACGAGCGATCTATGTATAGCTGCCGTTCAAGATATGATCGAACGTTATGGCGTCAACGTGGAAGATGTCGATTACATTATTGTCGCGACGACGACACCCGATGCCGTCGTGCCTGGCGTCGCTTCGCTTGTCCAAGCGAGGTTCGGCATCGCAAGATGCGGCGCAGTCGACGTACAGGCTGCCTGTGCAGGCTTTGCCTCGTCCATTCAACTGGCTAACGGGCTGATTCTATCCGGCATGTGCCGCAAAGTATTAGTGATCGGGGGGGAAACCCTGTCGAAGGTGACGGACTACACGGACAGAACGACCTGCATTCTGTTCGGCGACGGGGCTGGCGCTTTTTTGATGGAGAAAGTTGCAGAAGGAGGACAAGGCATTACAGCCATGCATTCCTCAACGGACGGCTCGCTTGGCCACCATGTTTACTTGAGCGGATTATCTCCTTTGATTGGCGGTCAGCCTATCCAGCAGCACGCCCGCTTAGTGCAAAATGGACGCGAGGTGTACAAGTGGGCCGTCACTCAAGTGTCCGAAGGCATTACCGAAATGCTGACACGTTACGGCCTTCAGCCGGACGACATCGACTGGTTCGTGCCGCATAGCGCAAATATGCGCATTGTGAAAGCGATCTGCGAGAGGACCGGTATTGCAAGCGAGCGAACGCTTACGAGCATGGGCGATTACGGCAACACCTCCGCAGCTTCGATCCCTCTTGCGCTTGATAGCGCCGTACGCGAAGGTCTCGTGAAGCCTGGACACCTAGTGCTGCTGTATGGATTCGGAGGCGGCTTGACGCAAGCGGGCGTCATGATCCGCTGGTCGCTATAGATTCTGCTCGTAAGCTTTCTGATGCCCGTCCTCGAACCCTTTGGCGAAGCCCGTATTGTATCCATCATTATATAAGAACTTCTGGTTTGCAAGCTCCTTGTCATCGCTGGACAGACGCTTCCTTTGCACGGCATTTCGGCGCAGAAGCGTCTTTTTTCTTTGGCTGCCTTTCATACCGGCACCGGTCCGCTTGGCTGAGGAGCCCAGGCTCGACGTTTTTCTAGCTGTGGACTTACGTCTATTTCTTAGCATGTCGTCTGCCTGCCTTCCTTGAAGAACTGCCAGACTTTGCTCCGCTGCGGCTTGAGCGGTCAGGCGACCAGAGCTTGCCCGACTTTCCTAGCTTACCAGAATTATTCGTTCCAGTTCCCGCCGACGTACCAGATTTGGCCGGCTGGTTTTTTTTATTATTATGGCCTTTGCCCCGATTGTTCAGATCTGTCCTTAACACCGCTTCTGCCATGGATCGCTGCATATTGGTCAGCATATGAACATTATCCCGAAGCAGCCTGGCTGTTTCGGGCGATTGATCAGCAACATTCGCTATGCTATCCAATATTCGTGCAAGGGCATGTTGGCTCTTCGCAAGCGAACTGATAAGCGATGCTTTTGCCGCCTGCACCGTTAACGGTAAACTCATTGTTTTCTGTCCCCGAACGATAGATTGTTCCCTAAGCCGCCCTCCATGCCTGCGAAGCCTTCGCTTGCCTCTTCTTTGTCCAGTATGGCCTTCAGTATGGAAACCATGCTTTGGTTTACCTTCGTAATTCCTTCGATCGTCTCCAGCACCATATCATGGAATTGGAGAGACTGATTGAGTTGCGACTGCTGGCTGTCAAAGATGTTGCTATCGACATGATTCAATATCCAAGCTTGCAACTTCTCCGCTTCCATCGCCTTAGCCTCGAGAATGACAGCAATGTTCAACTGCATGCTGGCTGCCGAGGTGAACATTTTCAAATAAGCTTCCTCGCGATTCATATAGATGCCCCGCCCCCGCTAATCATTCTTCTTCTGCTTCTTTAAGCTCTCGAATGAGTATCGATAATTGTGCTGCCATCGTTTCTTGCAGATCCGCAATACTATTCAAATAGGCAACGAGATTTTGGCCCATCGCTTGCGTGTTATCAACAATTGCCGTCACTCCACCGTCAAAGCTAGGCATTTTATCGGGAATAACTTGAACGATATCCGACATCCGAACGGCGACATAGCGTTCCGCCTCAAGAACGCGAGCCAGCTCACCGCTCGAATGCGCCATATGCTCAACCATTTCGCTAATTAGATTTTGCATGACACCTCTCCTTTGGCCACTCACTTTGCTTACATCATATGCGCTCCGAGGAGCTGTGCCACTAAACGCCCGATTGCTTTTCGGATGAATGGACATTCGTTGGCTATAGTGCTTGCCGGAGCGTATAAGGGGCGATAATCGGCAATGCCGACGGCAGATCCTTTAATTGCTGTTCCGTCAGGCTGGCAGCCGGATACATTTGCAATAACCAGGCCTCTTCAGCAGCCTGACTTGCTACCTCGCGTTTTTTGCCGTATTCCAAATAATAGAGTATGCCTTCGCTGCTGCGCATGATCATTCCGTGCAACGCTTCCGCCTGTGCAGCAGCAAGCCGATCAGCCGCTTCCTTCGCGGAAATGGCTTCTCCGCCGGTCCATCGTCTCAAATCGAGCTGCGATAGTCTCACAGCTTCCCGCTCCCAACGTCCTTCAAGCGGCCGTCTTATTTGATCTTCGATCCAGTAGATCGTTTTGCCGATACCTTTGACAACCGCTTGCCGCGGATAGTATGCAGCTTCACCGAGGCTCGCAAGCAGCGCCAGCTCTTCTTGAGGGAGGGAGAAATTATCGCCGTATTGAATACTGATCCGATTCGGATTTGACCATTTGTCCATAAAATAAAGCATCGACGGCGTGCTTTCCTCAGGAAGCCCATTCTGCCCGTCTGCCCCTTCCGTCGAACTTAAATCGGCGGGAGCGAAGTGCACATAGGCCTCTGCGGTACACAGAAGCGAATAACCTTGCAGCCTGACCCGCAGACTGTAATCCTCCTCGCAGAAGGCGCCATGCGTAAGTGCTTCATCCAGGAAACCTGTTTTCTCCAGCAGCTCGCGACTGAACAGCAGGCAATCCTTAGACAGCCGCTCCGTCTTCTTCCTATTGCGCGCATCTACTACATTATTTATTCTTGCTTCCTCCTGCATATCTTCCAAACTCTCGAATCGCAGCTCCTTGAGCTGGTTGCCCTGCCAGCCATTCGATACAGGTCCGACCATGCCGATAGAGTCGTCGCTATTCAAGCAATTCAACATATTTTCCAGCCAATATTCGGTCGCAATGATTCGATTGCTAAGCAGCAGCAGCGTCGTTCCCTTCGCCATCATAAGTCCCCGGTTAGCCGACATAATGAAGCCTGCATCGCTGCCTAGGAGAATGTATCTTACTTGCCCATCCAACCCTTTCAAATATGAACGCGTATGGTCGGTAGAACCGTTATCGACAACAATGATTTCATAGGGTAATTCCGTATGTTCCATGATGCTGTCGATGCACCGCTTCAAGTTTTCCACTTCATTGCAGCAGGGAATAATAATGCTCGTTCCGTCAAAATAGTTTCCGTAGCTGTCGAAGCCGGCCTTCGCCCCATCTTTATAGCCGTTTGCCATGCCTAGCCTGTACTTTTCTTTCGTGGAAGCGATTGCTCCTTTCGCGTAAGGGCGGCGCTTAGGACGACGGGACTGCTCTTTCTTGCGCCTCATCGGCACTCTCTCCAATTCTTCGATTATATGATAGGGGTAACACGTTATTGTATGTAAGGGATAGCGGTCTGCAACGGCATTTGTACAACTACCCGTTCGCCCTTTCCTTTCTCGCAATAACAGAAAGAGACGATACAGGTTTCCCTGCACCGCCTCTTCTCATTGATCGACGTTTACTTACCTATCGCTATCCAGTTGATATTGCCTTTGAGGACCCGGCTGAATCGCGTTCGAACGATGGTGATCATCGCTTGTTCTTCGGTCTTCGCTTGGATGATCGCGTAACATGCCGCATTATCCGTCGTCGCAACGAGCACATAGTTGTCATCAACGAAAGGCTCGTTGAACGTGATCGAAACTTCGATCTGCTCTTCTTGGATCGAGAAGCTGTATGGTTCAAGACCGAACTGTTGCTTAGAAACGCCCGCGCTGCTTGGCGCTACAATCGGCGTGAAGCTGAGTGCCGGAAGCCCGACCGATTGCGGTTGCAGGTGATGACTGCCTATAGAATGATCGGCTATCTCCGTGTTCTGGAGGGATGCTTCCTTGCGTCCGCCATCCCATAACAGCCCTGGAGCAAGCTTGTCGGCCGTAATACTGCCTGGCGCAATCTGCTCGGTTCCGACGCTTTCGGCTGCCAACTTCTCGAAGGTAACGCTGCCGTCCGCCAACTGCTCGGTTTCCACGCTGCCTCGCGCAATCTTATCCGTCGTCACGCTGCCGTACAACAGCTGCGCTGTTCCGACGCTGCCTAGTGCCAGCTTCTTAATCGTTACGCTGCCGTTAGCAAGCTGCTCGGCACCTACGCTTCCCGGCGACAGCTTCTCCGACGTTACACTGGCTATATACAATTGCTGCGTCCCAACGCTGCCGTTTGCCAGTTTGCTCATCGTCACACTGCCGTTCGCAAGCTTTTCGGTCGTCACGCTGTGTGTCGTTAATTGATCTGTTCCGACGCTGCCTAACGCCAACTTCTCTATCGTTACACTGCTTTCGCTTAATTGTTCCGTTCCGACACTGCCGCTCGCGAGCTGCTCCGATCCAATGCTGCCGGCCGCAAGCTTCTCCGTCGTCACACTGCAGTTTGCTAATTGCTCCGTTCCGACGCTCCTAAACGCCAGCTTTTCATTCGTTACACTGCTTTCGCTTAGTTGCACCGCTCCGACACTGTCTCTTGCGAGCTGCTCCGATCCAATGCTGCCGGCCGCGATATGCTCCGTTCCGATGATGCTGTCTGGGGCGATATGCTCGGTTCCTACACTTCCGTATGCCAGCTTGCTCGCCGTCACACTACCGCTTGCCAGTTGATCCTCGCCAATACTGCCGGCGACGATATGCTCCGTTCCAATGACGCTGTCCGGTACGATATGCTCCGATCCGACGATGCTGTATGCCAGTTTGCTCGTCGTCACACTGAATCTTGCGAGCTGATCTGCGTCAATGCTGCCAGCGACGATATGCTTCGTTCCTATAATACTATCCGGTACAATATGCTCTGCTCCGATACTTCCATATGCCAACTTGCTCGTCGTCACACTGCTGTCGGCGAGCTGATCCTCGCCAATGCTGCCGGCGATGATATGCTCTGCACCGATGATGCTATCCTGTACGATATGCTCCGTTCCGACGCTCCCGTGCGCCAGCTTGCTCGTCGTCACGCTACCGTTCGCAAGCTGCTCCGCACCAATACTGCCGACCGCGATATGCTTAGCGCCGATAATGCTGTCTGGTACGATATGCTCCGTTCCGACACTGCCGTAGGCAAGCTTGCTGGATACAATACTACCCTCTAACAGTTGTTCTGGACCGACGCTGCCTGCTGCCAGTTTCTCGGTCGTCACGCTGCGATTCGCTAATTGCTCCGTACCTACGCTTCCTAGCGCCAGCTTCTCATTCGTTACACTGCTTTCGCTTAATTGTTCCGGTCCGACGCTGCCGTATGCAAGTTTGTTCGTTGTCACGCTGCCGTTTGCTAGCTTATCGGTTCTGATACTGCCATTCACGATGTGCTGGACTCCTACACTTTCGTAGGCGAGTATACTCGAATTAACGCTGCCAGCTAGCAATTGCTCCGTTCCGACGCTGCCTGCGGCAAGCTTATTCAACGTAACTCCGCCATCGGCCAACTGCTCGGTGCCTACACTGCCCGCTGCCAGCTTCTCAGCCGTGACGCTTCCTTCGGACAATTGTTCCGTTCCGATACTGCCGCTTGCAACTTTGCTAGTCGTCACGCTGCCGTTTGCGAGATGCTCCGTTGCTACGCTGCCTTGCGCTATTTTCTTCGATGTGGCGCTTCCGTCTAACAACTGCTCCGTTCCGACACTGCCTAAAGCCAGCTTCACCCGCGACACGCCGCCGTTCGCAAGCTGCTCCTCGCCGACACTGCCGACTGCCAGTTTCTCCGCCGTCACGCTGCCGGCGAGCAATTCATCCGTCCCTACGCTGCCAAACGCCAGCTTTTCCTGCGTTACGCCGTCATTCGCGAGCTGTTTCTCGCCGACGCTGCCTGCTGCCAGCTTCTCCGCCGTCACGCTGCCTTCGCTTAACTGCTCCGTTCCGACGCTGCTACTTGCGAGCTTGCTCGTTGTCACGCTTTCGCTTGCAAGATGCTCCGTTCTGATGCTGCCTGCGGTGATATGGTCAGCCTCGACACTTCCATAGGCCAGCTTACTCGAGACAATGCTGCCAGCCAGCAATTGATCCGTTCCGACGCTGCTTGGCGACAGTATCTGAGCAGTCACGCTTCCCGCTGCCAGTTGCTCCGTTCCGACACTTCCAGGGGCGATCTTCTCTCTCGTAACACCGCTATCCGCCAACTGCTCCGAACCGACGGCTTGCGGCTTAATATGGCCGCCATGAACCGCTTCTAATGCTAGCTTCGTGCTTATAACAGAACCTGCAGTGAGCTGAACGCTGCCAATGCTGTCCGCCCCAAGCTGCTTCGAACCTATCGATCCTAGCTTAATCTTGCTGCCCGGTATCAAATCGTCAGCCATCTTGTCGAAGGCAAGCACATCTCCGGCCAGATGAGCCTGCGTAATCGTTCCCTTGCGTATATGGTAACCTTGCAGCGTATCGGCCTTCAGATGCTTGCCGGCCAGCGTCTCGAGCTGCACATGCTCACCCGCAACCGCGCCTTGCGCCAGCTTCTGGCTTACGATCGACCCATCCTGGAGGGCCTCAGTTCCTACGCTGCCGATCGCCAAATGCTCAGCTTCAACCGCTTGCGAACGAAGCTGCTCTGAGCCGACCGACAGGTCTGCGAGATTATCGTAGGTGACTGCGCTAAGTCCGAGGTGCTCGGTGGTAATCGACCCGGCTTGCACCGCTTCCGCCCCGACCGAACGCGCCTTCAAATGCAATTCCCCGACGCTGCCTGCCGCCAGTTTCGATTCCGTTACCGAGCCATCCGTTATATGAAAGCCATGAACGCTGTTTTCGCTTAAGTGAATGCCTAAGATCGATTGGCCCGACAAATGCCGGCTAACTACGGCTTCCTCCGCTATATGCCCGCTGTTTATGGCTCCAGGTGCCAGCTTCGTCTTCGTAACGGCACCGTCCTGCAGCGCCTCTGTCGAGATAGACTTGGATGACAGATGCTCCGCTGCAATCGAGTGACCCTGCAAGTGATTGGCGCCAATCGTTCCCCCCTGGATATGCTTCCCTTCCACGGAGCCGTCAGTGAAATGCTCAGGCAGCAAAGTCCCTGGCGCGATCTTGGAATGCGTGACGCTGCCGTCCGCAAGCTTCACTTCCGTAACGTTAAGATCAGCTATCTTATCTGATGTTACCGCTTCTGGCGATAACTTTAGCGAGTTTACGATATGGTCCGCTAAGTGATGCGAGAATACGGCGCCAGGACCGATATAACGCTCCGTTACCGCTCCGAATGCAAGCTTGCCGCTTGTAATCGAGCCGTCCTGCAGCTTATCCGTCGCAATGGCATGGTCTGCCAGATGAGTTTGCTCTACGACCCCTTGCTTCAAGTGGCTTCCATTCACAGAATCAGGCGCAATTGCTTCCTCGGTTACTGCCTGCTTCGATAGATGGAAGGCTCGAAGGGAGCCAGGCGCGATCTTCTGGAACGTTACCGAATCATCGTTCAGATGCCTCGTCTCCACGGCATCGCTGGCAAGCTTGGCGGAGGTCACCGCGTTGTCCATCAGCTTGTTCGTCATAACCGAGCCGTCGAGGAGTTGACCCGTTCCTACTGCAGCCGTATCGATATGGCCGAAGCGAACCGCTTTGGCTGCAAGCTTTTCTTCGTTAATAATGCCGTTTTGCAAATGATTTCTCGCAATCGCCTGCGAGGTAATCTGCTTGGATGAGACGGAATCTGCAGCGAGATGGGATTGAAGCACTTGCGATTCGCCGATTTTGTCCGACGTGACACTGAAGCGTCCAAGATGGCGATTGAGTACCGCTTCATTAGACAGCTTCTGAGCATTGACGCTTTGATCGGACAGCTTCGACAAAGTGATCGATTGATCGACAATCTTCATCGTCGTTACCGATTGATCGGACAGTTTAGTAGTCGTTACCGATTGATCGGACAGATGCTCGCTCTTGATCTGGCCGACCCCAATATGCCCACTGGTTACGACTCCAGCTTGCAAATGGGTCGGACTGACCGCCGACTCGGCGATTTGCTCCGAGTTGACAGCTCCAGGCTGAAGCTCTCTAGAGCCGATCGCTCCCTCGGCAATATGCTGGGATTGGATAGCAGACTCGTGGAGATGACGGCCTTCAATTATACCCTCGGACAGATGCTCGGATTGGATGCTGCCTTGCTTCAGGTGTGCGGAACTGACAGCCTGCTCGGCGATTTTGTCCTCTGTAACCGATCCATCGCGAAGCTTCGAACTTGTAACCGCGCCTTCGCCAAGCTTCGAATTATTAATCGCTTCATTGGCAATGTTATCTGCTTTAATGGAACCACTAACGATTTTGTCCGCAGTGACGGATTGATCCCCAAGCAGCTCAGTTGTAATAATAAGCTCCTTCAGATGCTTCGCTTCGATAGAATGATCCGCGATCTTATACGCGCTAATCGTTCGATCGGCAAGCTTCTCGGAGCTAATGCTGCCGTCCTGCAGCTTGCTGCCGTCAATGGAATGATCGAGCAGCTTGGCGCCGGATATCGAATTATTGACCAGATGCGTCCCTGTTACCGATTCCGGGGCCAGCTTCGTAGACGTAACCGAACCATCGGCAAGATGAATGTTTTTAATGGCGAAGTCTGTAAGCAGCTCGGAACCGATGCTGCCCACTTGAATTTTGGAGCTGTTAATCGAGCCTGGTGCCAGCTTGCCCTCGGTAACGGACAGATCGACCAAATCATCGGTGTAGATGAACGGCAACGGTCCTTTTGGCCCCTCCGGTTCTTTCTTCTCTTCGATTAATTCCAGCTTCTCTTCGTAGCTGATTTCGTTTATTTGTTCAATCGGCTCTTCCAATTGCTCGCCTGCTTCATCGTTGGCGTCCGCTTCGGGATCCGTTGTTATAGACGCATCGATAAGAGCTGCGTCTTCCTCTACAGCCGGCTCCCGCTCCGGCGCCTCGACAGCAGTTATTTTTAAGGATTCCTGCTCCTCGTCCGAGCTCGAGCCATTACCTGGAACAACCTGCTTGAACGGCGAATTTTTCTCTGCTTCCTTGCGTGTACCCGCCTCATCCAGCCACTTTAATTCGGAAGTATTCGGATTATCAACATAAAAAAGCGGCTTTCGCCCCTTCGGGCTCTTCCCTGATCTGCTTTTTGCCATTGCCCTCTCCTTCTTCCACCTGAATTGTCTTAGGTAATATATGCAACTACCTATAGGCTGGCTACTCGGGTAACGACAAAAAACCGCAGAGACGGATCGTCTCTGCGGTTTCGCGATGAATCAAATGAAATTATTTAGATCTGGACAACAGGTATAGGAAGTACGGCGCGCCGATAACCGCCACGACGATACCGGTCGGTATATCGGTAGGCTGAAACGCCCATCTCGCAAGCGTATCCGCTACAATAAGCAGCAATGCGCCGATGAGCGCAGATGCCGGCAGCAAATACTGATGCTGAGGCCCTACAAGTCTGCGGGCCAGATGCGGCGCGATCAATCCTACGAAGCCGATACCGCCGCCAACCGCCACACATGAGCCGGCAAGGCCGACAGCTGCCGCAATGAGCCATAGCCGCTCCTTGTTCACGCGGGCGCCAAGACCGACTGCAAGCTGGTCGCCGAGGTTAAGCGCGTTAAGGACCTTCGCCTTCGCGAAGGAGTAAGGCAGCAAAATAAGAATCCAAGGGAACAGTGCAAGCACGAACTTCCAGTTCGTTCCCCAGATGCTGCCCGCCAGCCATATCGATACGAACTGATAGTCGTTCGGATCAAGCCTGATCGTCAAGACGAGCATCGCAGCGCTGATGCCTGCGGCAACGGCGATACCGACCAAGATCATGCGGGTCGGCATGAGGCCGTAATGCTTTCTATAAGAGAGCGAATAGATAAGAAGCGCAGTCGCCCCAGCCCCGATAAGAGCAAGGAACGGCATGAAGAACAAGGGAGCCGCCTCGTTGACCGGGTAGAAGCTAATGTAAAGCACGACGGCTAGTCCGGCACCGGCATTAATGCCAAGCAGTCCAGGATCAGAGAGCGGATTTCGCGATATGCCTTGAATAATCGCACCCGATACGGCGAAGCCCGCGCCGATCAATACCGAAATAACGATCCGCGGCAGCCGGAAGTCGAACAAAATAAGCTCTTGTTTATCCGTGCCCGCTCCGAACACCGTCTTTAGCACATCCAGCGGCGATAATCGGATGAAACCCGTGTTCATGCTGATAATAAAGGAAGCAATGATAAGAATACCCAGCACGGACATGACAAGAATGGCCCGGCTTCTTCTGTTCTTCTCCGCTCCGGTCATGTACAATTCGTTCATTCGCTATTCCCTCCTCATCTTCGTTACAAGATATAGGAAGTAGGGAACGCCGATTAAAGCGATGATCGCACCGACTGGTAATTCTTCGGGCGGATTAATCATTCGAGCGCCAATATCGGCTACGACCATAAGTAGACCGCCTAATATCGCCGAGCATGGAATAATGAATCGGTAATCGACGCCAACGAGGATGCGCGCAACATGCGGAATGACGAGGCCGACGAAGCCGACCGCGCCAACGGCCGATACGGCCGCTCCGGCAAGCAGCAGCACAATAATAATCGATAACGCTTTGACCCATCCCGTGCGCTGGCCTAATCCTTGAGCAACCTCATCTCCCATGCTGAGCACCGTAATCTGTCTGGAAATCGCAATAGCACCCAGCAAACCGCCGATAATCCATGGAGCGATAATTTTGATCTGCACCCACTTCGTACCTGCAACGCCTCCGGCGTACCAGAAAGCCATATCCTGTCCGATTCGGTAATAAATCGCGATTCCTTCGGTGATGGCAAGCAGCAAAGCGCCTACAGCAGCGCCGGCAAGCGTCAGCCTGACCGGCGTCAAGCCGCCTTTGGCCAGCGAGCCGATACCGTATACGATGCCAAGCGCGACGGCCGCACCGGCGAAGCACATGAACATGAGCTCCAAATAAGAGAGACCCGGGAGGAACGCAAAGCAAATCGCGAGCATCAAGCCGGCGCCGGCGTTAAGGCCGACCAAGCTCGAATCGGCGAGCGGGTTGCGCGTCATCCCTTGCATGACCGCTCCGGCAACGGCAAACGCCGCTCCGACCAAAGCGCCGGCAAGCGCACGCGGTATGCGGAGCTCATTAATAATAAGATGCTGCACATTCTCGCCATCAAAGCGGAAGACCGATTCCCAGACGGTCGACAGCTTAATATTGGCTGCCCCTACGGAAATGGATAGGGCAAGCAAGAACAGCAATACGGCTATTCCTCCGAAAAAAATAACGGTGGCCGCCAACGGTCTTGCGCGCAGCTGAACGGCTTGCTGCTCGTTGGATTGCGACTTGGAAGACATTGAATACTACCTTTCTATATGTAAACTTTTGTAGAGCTGACAACATGATGATCAATTGAATGAATAATCACTCTCCGAGTCATATTAACGTATTTTTCGCAAAAAAAAACAATAACCCCGATATAATGATAACGATTCTCGTTTTCAATATATCAGAAATTATCGTTTTTTTCAATGGAAGAATTGGTCGTTTATTGGTCGATTCGATTACGGCCTAGCGCCTGCCCCTCTTCGCCGATTCTGGCAAAACGAACTTGGCGGGAATATCGCCATATCTTTAGTTGCGCTTATACCTGGATCACCGTCTGCACCTGCTGTCTTGCCATTCCCATCGGCGATACGTGCATGGCTAGGCATAAATGCTGCTGCCAGCCGCTTTGAACGCGTCAGACTTCTCCTTCATGCCCGCTTCGATCGCTTCCGTCGTCTCCATGCCGTTTTGCGCCGCATATTCGCGAATGTCCTGCGTAATGCGCATGCTGCAGAACTTCGGTCCGCACATGGAGCAGAAGTGCGCCGACTTGGCCGCATCCGCCGGCAGCGTCTCGTCGTGATAAGCCATCGCTCGTTCAGGATCGAGCGAGAGATGGAACTGGTCGCGCCAGCGGAATTCGAAGCGCGCCTTCGACAATGCATCGTCGCGCAGCTTTGCCCGCGGATGGCCCTTCGCCAAATCCGCTGCATGCGCCGCGATTTTGTACGTAATGACCCCTTCTTTCACATCCTCCTTATTCGGAAGCCCCAGATGCTCCTTCGGCGTTACGTAGCAAAGCATCGCGGTGCCGAACCAGCCGATCATCGCAGCTCCGATCGCCGATGTAATATGGTCATAGCCCGGTGCAATATCGGTCGTCAGCGGCCCGAGCGTATAGAACGGCGCTTCGTCGCATACCGCCAATTGGCGATCCATATTTTCTTTGATCAGATGCATCGGCACATGTCCCGGCCCTTCGATCATCACTTGGACATCGTGCTTCCAAGCAATCTTCGTCAATTCCCCAAGCGTATCCAGCTCCGCGAACTGCGCCTCGTCATTGGCATCGGCTATGGAGCCCGGACGCAGTCCGTCCCCGAGCGAGAACGATACGTCGTACGCCTTCATAATTTCGCATATTTCCTCAAAGTGGGTATATAGAAAGTTCTCCTTATGATGCGCAAGGCACCATGCAGCCATGATCGAGCCGCCGCGCGAGACGATGCCGGTTACGCGCTTCGCCGTAAGCGGGATGTACCGCAGCAGTACGCCCGCGTGGATCGTGAAGTAGTCGACGCCTTGCTCCGCTTGCTCGATGAGCGTGTCGCGGAATACTTCCCAGCTCAAGTCCTCGGCTTTGCCGTTTACTTTCTCCAGCGCCTGATAAATCGGCACGGTACCTACTGGAACCGGCGAGTTGCGGACGATCCATTCGCGAGTCGTGTGAATGTTTTTGCCCGTGGACAGATCCATAATGGTGTCCGCTCCCCACCGGGTTGCCCATGTCATCTTCTCGACTTCCTCCTCGATCGAGGACGCCACGGCAGAGTTGCCGATATTGGCATTAATCTTAACGTGGAACTGCCTGCCGATAATCATCGGCTCGCATTCCGGGTGATTAATGTTCGCAGGTATGATGGCACGTCCCGCGGCAACCTCGCTGCGAACGAACTCAGCGCTCATGCCCTCGCGAATCGCGATATATTCCATTTCCGAGGTGATGATGCCTGCCCTCGCATAGTGGAGCTGCGTTACATTCCGTCCATCCTTTGCCCGCAAAGGTTGCCCTGTCAAATTCGGGAAAGTCTCTGCGCCTTTCTGCTCAGCCTTCTCTTCCGATACGAACCCGTTGTCCTCCGGCTTAATCTCGCGACCCGCATAACGCTCAACATCGTTTCGCTCCTCTATCCACCGCTCCCGAACGGGCGACAACCCTTTTCTAATGTCCGCTATGTAATCCGGGTCGGTATAAGGCCCGCTTGCGTCGTAGACCTGCAACGGCTCGTTCGGCACCTTTTCTCCGCTTCGCCCCGTGCTGTCCCCAAGCGCAATCTCTCTCATAGGCACTCTTATGTGCTCGTTTCCTTCCACATACACTTTCCGGCTTCCTGGCAACGGCGTCGTCAAAATAGTCATATAATTTCAAAACCTCCTGAAGGAATAGTTGAAATTCCACCAGGAGGCTTAGGTTGCGCACAGCAAATAATAAGGTAAATGGCACCGCTAGACCGCGCCCATATAGACGCTGCTTCCTTCGCAGGGACGGATAAATAAAAATAAACCGCCCCGGCGAAGGAGCGGTTGAAATGTGTCGTCACGCGCATAAGATCGATAACGGCATGAAGAAGCCAACTAGCAGCAACCTTCGCCGATGCGATCAACACGCCTGCAATAAACGCACAATCCCACTTTCCTACGCTGGCATAACCCAGATCAGGTTCAAAGGGACCAAAGCCTAACGCTTTATCTCAGCCATGACGGCGCCCCTAGTGGATTTCCTTGTTTGACTATAACGTGGGCGCGAGCGAAGTGTCAACCCCCTCGCAACAACTCGTTAGTCGTCAGCGCCTGCATCCCTCCGTCTCCAGAAGATGCAGCCACCTATCCGCCGTATGCTGCCAGGTAAACATCTGCTCGACCCGCTCCCGGCTTCGCATGCCGTAATCGCAGCGAAGTTCATCGTTGCTTAGCAGCAATTGCAGCTTCTCGAGCAGCTCCGCCTCAACCCGTGCAGGATTGACCAAAAAGCCGGTGCTTCCATCCTCGATAATTTCCTTAATTCCACCTACATTCGTTGCAACAACCGGAACGCCGCAGGACATTGCTTCGACATTCACGAGTCCAAACGCTTCGCGCTTGCCGGACGGGACGACTGCGACATCGGCAAGCAAATTCCAATCCGACACCTCCGAATAGGGAACGTAAGGGACGAATCGAACATGCCCGGCGCTTAGGCGGCCAAGCCTTTCCAGCTCAAGCGCGTACCTGGTTTTGCGGTGAGAGCCGTAGAACGGACTTCCGACGATAACGACCATCAGCTCAGGGTTGCTGAGTGCAAGCTGCGGAACGATTCTAAGCAGATGATGGACGCCCTTAAGCGGAATAAGCCTGCCCATGAAAAGAACAACGCTTCTCCCCGCAAGCCCTTCTCTTTGGCGCAGCGCTTCCCTTCGGGCCATCCCCTCGGGCGAATATTGGGATGGAAAACGCACCGTATCTACGCCGGGGTAGATGACGCGCAGCTTGGCTGATATTTCCGGCACTTTCGACGCTACGACAAACCGCAAATACTCGCTGTTGACGATGATCCGATCTGCCGCCCGCAGGCAGCGGCGCAGACCTAGCGGTGTAATATGCCTCGGACTGATGAACGTCGAGGAATGCAAATAAAGCCAGACAAGCTTGCCTGGGTTCGAACGTTTTATTGGAATCACATATTTGGGACGGTTCTCCACATCGATAACCTGCGGAGCGAATCTCTTAATCGACCTGCCTACCGATTGTAAATAATGCTTTGTGCTTGACTTGGAGTAACGCTCGTACACAACGCCTTGAAGCTCCCCCTTGCGAGGGAGCCTCTTCGACAGCTTGCCGTATATGCGAGGTTCTGCATGCGGAAGCAGCAGCGGCGCGAACTTCTCTATGACTCGCTCGACGGAACTGCTCATAGGCGAAGGAATAGCGTATGAACCGGGTGTAACAATCGCTACTTTCATCGATGCCATGGATTCGTCTGCCTCCTGCTAAATTGCGGTATGCAGTAGTATACGCCTCGGTTCGAATCGATGACATTGGCAGGTGACCTAACACATGCCGATTATAGGCTTATCCCGGTCATAGCTTAAGCTTCGTTTGGAACAATCCAGCCTTGCGTGCCGCCATATAGATAATGACGACGAGCGGGCCTATGAACACGCCGATCACGCCAACGAGCTTAAAGCCAACGTACAAGCTGATAAGCGCCGGCAATGAACCGATGCCTACCGCATCGCCAAGAATTTTCGGCTCTACGATGCGGCGGAAAACAGTAATGACCAGGAATAGAACGATTAGTCCGATACCCGTATAGATATCGCCGGTAACGGCCAAGTATGTACCCCAAGGGACGAGAACCGAGCCCGTGCCAAGAATCGGCAAAATATCGACAATAATAATCAATAGCGCGATTGCTAGAGGATATTTAATGCCGAGTACAAGCAAACCAACTAACGATAACACATACGTCATCGCGCTCAAAATAATTTGCGACCTTAGAAAGCCGAATATCGATTTGCGCAAATTGCCTAATACGTCATCGACTTGTTGTCTCGACTTCTCTTCGAACAACGACAAGACGGAAGCCTTCATCGTATTGAGGCTGAAGCTGAACATGTACACCGCCACCAAAAATACGATGAAGAAGATGAACATGCCCGGAATGCTGGACGCGAACGAAATGACGGTGTTGGACAAGGAGCCGACCATGCTCGTCACGTTTTCCGTCAGCCCTTTCACCCAGCTCTCGACCTGCGATACGGCGTCGGGCGACAAATGCTGATAGATCGAATCTGCTTGATCCATCAGGTCCTGTACAATTTCGTTCGCATTTTCGAAGTAATTGGGCACTTTTTTGAAAAAAGCGATAATCTCGGCGACGATCTTGACGCCCAGGAGCGCAATCAGACCGATAAGCCCTACCGAAAATATCGTACTGGATATAGTCGCCGCCACAAGCCGATTCATGCGGAATTTGGTCATGAATAATTGATTAAGCGGCTCCAAGAAAATCGCGACGATAAGCGCGAGCAGAAAAGGAGCGCCAACTGTAAATAACAGATACAGCAGCAGCAGCCCTACCGCAATGAAAACAAGCGTTTTAATGGACATATATTACCTCCTCTCCTGATGTCTGAACCTCTATACGGACAGTATACGAGCGGGTTTCAACTTTTAGCTCTCGAATACGGGGATAGCTATCCGAAGCCGTTGTCTGCTAATCGAATAATGCAGTCTTCGTATGGAAGTCCGTATCCTTATAGTACATATCCTTAACGAGCAAGTTCGGTCCGCAGCAACTGGCTGCCGGGCAATGGCAATCGACGCTGCGCGCAAGCGAATGGTCGAGCCAGCGGTCGAACATCTCGTCGAGCTTCGATGAAGCTATATTGCCAAAGGCCGGTACATCGGAGAAGTCCGTCACGAACACATCGCCCGTGAACAGGTTCACGTTCAACCGGTTGCGCCCGTCCGGATCGTTCCGAACGGTAACGTTCGGCTCGGAAGCCAATCTCGTAAGCAGCTTTCGCTCTTCCTTGTTGTCGCTGCAATGATAGAAGGGCAGCGTGCCGAACAGCATCCATATCGACGGATCGCGCTTGCTAAGCAGCAGTTCGATCGATTGGCGCATCTGTTCCCTTGTAATCACAGGCAAATCCTTCGCGAAAGCGCTTGGATACATCGGATGGACCTCGTGACGCTTGCAGCCCATCTCCGCGATAAGTCTATGAATTTCATCGATCTTATCGAAGGTGCGATAATTAATCATCGATTCCGCGGATACGAGCACGCCTGTCTCGCTCAGACGCCGCGCGTTATCGATCATCCGATCGTACAGCTTCGCCGCGGCTTCACGGGATACGGAATGGCCGGCCTTGGCAAAGCCGATCTGGTGAAAGTCGTCGGCATTCGTATAGTTAAAGGAAATATGCATAACGTCCAGGTACGGAGCAAGCTGCTCATATCTGCTATATGGCAATGTAACGTTGGAATTGATCTGGGAACGGACGCCGCGGCTGCGCGCGTATTGAAGGAGCGGAACCATGTACTCGCGAACCGTTCGATCGGAGAAAGAGGGCTCGCCGCCTGTAATGCTGATCGTCTCGAGATGCTCGACCTCGTCAAGCCTCTCCAGCATTTGCTTAAGAGGCAGCTTCTGCGGCTCGGCCATAACCAGCGTATCGCCGACGGCGCAATGCTCGCAGCGCATATTGCATAAATTCGATACCGTCATCTCGACGCTCGTCAAGCGATGGCGACCGTGCCTGCGCAAAGATCGGATCGGATCCCACGGATCATTGGTAGGGGACAAGGGAGGCAAAGTCGACAACGTGGCGTTCATCGAGCTCATGCTTGCCGTTGTTTGTTGCAATTGAACAGAATTCATCTATATCAGCACCTGACTTAATTGACTGGATTTATATTTAAATTTTATCATGATACAAGCTTCGAAATGCTTATTATTTCATTGTAATATTCGATTCCTCAGGAAGCAAGCGTAAACGGCTATATCCCCAGCTTATATTTATGGCTTTCTAGTGATTGCGAAGCTATCAACATAACAGGCCAGCCAGAATATTCTGGCTGGCCTGTTATGACACGACAAGCGCATGCTAGATGCTAGGAACAAGCTTATCCTTCGGATCATCGTTCACATGCGTAATCATAACCGTCAGTTGCTTCGATAAATCGATCTCGTAGGGAATAGCAAGCTGCTCCCCGGCCTCGTTGCTCAGTATGCGCACGATCGGTCGGTGCGGGTAAGTCGAATTGAGGTCAACGACTACGCCCGACTCGCCCGTCTGCAGCTTGACCGTAATGCCAATCGGGTAGATCGCCACTTTATCGCGGAACAATTGCAGCATCTTTTGCTCATAGAGCGTTCCTGAGCCTGCGTACAGACGCTCGATCGCATGATGCGGTAGCATCGGAGCCCGGTAGATCCGGTTTGTCGTCATCGCATCGTACGAATCGACTAATCCGATCCACTTCGCATAATCATGAATTTCATCGCCCTTAATGCCTCTCGGATAACCACTTCCGTCCAACCGTTCATGATGCTGGAACGCGCAATGCGCCACGAGAAGCGGCATGTTAGGCTCGTCCTTCAGCAGCTCAAAACCGATCCTTGCGTGCTGCTTCATTGCTTGGAATTCATCTTGCGTTAGCGTTCCCGGCTTCTTCAGCACGTTAATCGATACTTGCGTCTTCCCGATGTCATGCAGAAGGGCGCCCATGCCAAGCGTCGTCAGCTCTTCGCGCGAATAACCGTGAGACATGCCGAGCAGCGTTGTATAGACGCACACGTTAAGCGAATGCTGGTATAAATAATGGTCGACCGAGCCCATATCCAAGAGCATAATCATCGCATCCTGATGGCCGGACAAGTCGTCTATAATCATATTCATCATTTGCTTGAACGGTTGAGCGATAAAGGGGTAGGTGACCCCCTTCTTCTTAGGGCGGTCCATCATCTCGCGAAAATTCGACCTAATGTCCTTCAATGCGACACGAAGCGTATCTTCGCTAATTAATGACGGCAGCACAATGTCATCCGTCCTTGCGTCGGAAATATATATATATTGGATCCCGCACTCCGAAAGTCGGGTTATTAGTTTTTGTGTAAGCTCCATATTCTCGCCAAGAAGCACCATGCCTTCTTGTGAAAATATTTTTTTGGCCAGCTTCATTCCCGGCTCGCATTTTGTAATCGGCACCAAACGCATTTTCTCGATCCTTCCCCTAAATGGTTTCCTCGTTACTTACATCGGAAAAAGCCGTTCGTAATGTTAATGTACGGGAAAATCGGGGAATTTACAACCATTTTATTCTATGTATTTCGACAACTATCGATTATAAACGCGCAGGCATCGCATCAACCGAAAGATTGTGCCAGCGGCGTCTGCGACAATCGGCAATATAAGCGCTGTCTTGCAGTTGACCGGCGATTATATCGCGTATGAATTCGGGCAAATAAAAATCAGTGGATCGCCCGTTCGCAAGCGATTCGTAACCTGCCTTGAACGTGAACATGTCAATCATTCCGACAAGATACAGCCGATGATCGTCGAGCGGCTTTCCGTTCACCAGCACGGTGCGCAGCTTCTCGTAATCCGGACGTTTGCTGTCATATTCTATCCACATGCCGTCAACGGCGATATTCCCAAGCACGTATCCGCGGAAGCCGTAACCTTTAATCGGCTTATCGATGTATTCCTGCAGCAGCGACTGCTCCAGCGCCTCCCGCAAATATTTGCCTTCGATGCTGACCTTGCAAGGATTGATCGGGGATGGGCATAATGCATGCAGTTGTCCTGCGGTCACTTCGCCTTGCGCGAGACCTCCCAGCAGCTGCCCCGTATTAACGAGGCCGATCTCGGCATCCGTCCAGCGGCGCAGACCGGCGGCGAGCAAATTGCATAACGGCGATTCACGATCCGTCGATGAAGGCAAGGGCTCGTCAAGTACGGCTACAACTTCGTTCAGCCGATGACGCCCCGTTTCAAGAAATTCGCTTATAATCCGCGCAGCTTCCGGCTGCTCCTCAAAAGCGGCAGTAGGCACGACGCTTGCACGAAAAACAGGCCGTCGAGTTAACTCGTCCATGCCGATCTCCACTCTGCCGATATATTCGCCGAACTTGCCAGCGGCACATATCGTTGTTCCGCCGATAACGATTGGCTCTTCCAGCAGATGATGCGTGTGGGCCCCGATGATGAGATCGATCCCGTCGATGCTCTCCGCCATCTCCATGTCGTGCTTAATGCCAAGATGGGACAGGACAACGACGACTTGAACCTGTTCGCGCAGTAAAGCCGCTTGCTCGCGAACAGCCTCCATCGGATCCGTGGCTTCCCAGCCAAGCAAGGAATAGAAATCCGTGTAAGCCGTCGTGACGCCAATAAGCCCGATCGAGAGCCCGTTCTTCTCGATCACGGCATGAGGCATAAGCCATCCCGGGAGCTCGCCTGTCGCTGCCTCCTTCATATTGGCGCAAATAACAGGAAAAGCCGCATGATTGCGGTACAAGTTCTCCAGCACCTGTATGGAGTACGTAAGTCCTTCATTATTGCCAAGCGTGACGGCCTCATAACCTGCTTGGTTCAATAAGGCCACATTCACGAGTCCGTCACTACCCTCCGTCTCTACCCGCATCCGATCGATATGATCGCCGCAATCGATAACAAGCACGGAATCGCTGCCATGCGTACGGCGCTCCTCCGAAATATAGCCCGCTATTTTCGATGCGTTCTCCAACCGGCTATGTACATCGTTGCTATGGAGAAGCACAACTTGAGTTCGTATGCTGTCATTCAATGTCGATGCACGCCTCCTCATTCTGCTTCAGCGCCATGAAGGTATTGCTTATTTTTTGAACAGCTCATCCTTCGAGAACGTCTGCTTGAAGCCGTAAGTCGCTTCATCCTCCACGGAAGATAGGGCTTCAGCTCCTATGCGAATCGTAACGATGCTCTTCACGTTCAAGCATTTGCTGCTTCCGTCAGGAACATAGAGACGAATCGGCCCATTCCGACCGAGCGGCTTGCCGTCCTTCTCGAAAAGAACGGCAGCCAGCGCGAGTTGATTCCAAGGAATCGTCGCCTCGAACGTATCTGCGGCCTCCGCCTTCAGCATAGACGGCTGCTCTGACAGCGTTTCTCCTTCTTCGGCTTCGATGAGCGCGAGCCAGTTCGCATACCAAGTAAGCAGGTCAAATGCCTCTCCGCTTACCTCAGGCACTCGCTGTCCAATGTCAAAGCGCTCGCCGGCAACTTCGGCCATTCGGGCAACGTTCGTTACCGAATGGCCATAATGAAAATGATATATATTTATTTCACTCATGGCCGAAATTTATCCTCCTATTTGAGACATTCGCCGTTCTGTAGGCATATGCGACTGCGCTTCGTCTGCGAGCTTAGCCGCCATTTCGTGATTTTCCGGTTTCACGTCCATCGCGCGCAGGAGCAGCTCCCGCATCGCTTCGGGATTGCCGAGCGCCGTCTTCACGTTCAGCTCGTCCACCCAGTACAAGCATGGCTTGACGGAGCCGTCCGCCGTCAGTCGCAGCCGGTTGCAGCTCTTGCAGAAGTGATCGCTGATCGGATGGATGAGGCCGAACGAACCCCTTCCTCCTTCGATTTGCCAATCGTCTGAAGGACCGTTACCTTTCACGTTCTCCTTGCGCTTAATGTCATAGCCTTCCCGCGAAGCAATCTCCAAGACGCGAGTCAACGGCAAGTACATTTTCTTCCAATTTTCGTCAGCATGACCGATCGGCATATATTCTATGAATCTGACATGCAGCGGCTGTTCAAAGGCAAGCTTAAGGAACGCCGCAATCTCGTCTTCATTAATATCCTTTAGCAACACGCAATTCAGCTTAATGGGATCAAAGCCTACCGCTCCTGCCGCCTCAATGCCTTCCATAACCCGCTTCAAATCACCGCTTCTGGCGATGAATTTGAACCTCGCATGATCAAGCGTATCGAGACTGATGTTGACGCGGTTCAGTCCCGCTTTCTTGAGCGCCTCGGCCTGCTTAGCCAAAAATATGCCGTTTGTCGTCAAAGCAATATCGCGAATGCCGGGGATCTCCGCAAGCCGCTTAATAAGGCCGTCAAGGCCCGGTCTCACTAACGGTTCTCCGCCTGTAATTCTTAATTTGGATATGCCAAGCAAGGCGCCGGCGCGGGCAACCTCAACTATATCGTCATAGGATAACAAGTTCGAGGATTCCGTAAACTCCACGCCTTCCTCGGGCATGCAATATAAGCAGCGCAAATTACAGCGATCTGTAACGGATATGCGCAAATAATCGTGTACTCGTCCAAAACGGTCTATTAATCCGGGCATGGCATATCTCACACTCCTTAAGTGTTTGGGTAGCAAACGTACTTCGTAAGCTTTGGCTTAAATGTTTGCGCAGCAAACAAGAATCGCAAGCTTAAGCTTATCTGTCTACGTATCAGCATAACATTTTTTCGTGAATTATGATATTCTATAAACACCTTCAACCTATTATATGAGAGGTTTTGTGACATGACATATACGTGGACCATTCAATTATTCGCAGGCTTGCCGGAAAGATTCGGCATAGCCGCCATTACCCTTGAGCATAACTCGGATACGATTACGGCTGCCGCACTGAAGCAACTGCTTGCCGCCGCATATCCTCAGCACGCTGCCCTTATCGGTATCGCATTCGTTGCCTGCAATCATTCGTATGCGGCGGATCAAACGACATTGCGCTCGTCGGACGAGCTTGCCCTGCTTCCTCCCGTATCGGGCGGAGAAGAACCCGCAAGCGGTATTGCTGCCTCGATGGAGATGTACGTCATCACAGCCGATCCGATACGCGAGAGCGACGTTGTAGCGAAGGTGATCGTGTCTGCGCACGGCGCATCGCTCGCTTTTGTCGGTACGACACGCGAATGGACGCATGGCCAGCGGACGGTCAAGCTTGAGTACGAGGCTTATGCGCCTATGGCGATAGCGACGATGAAGAAGATCGGCGACGAAATCGCAGAGCGCTGGCCGGGAGCGCTCTGCGCGATCAGCCACCGTATCGGCATCGTCGGCCTAGCCGAGACAAGCGTCGTCATAGCCGTGTCGGCCCCGCATCGCGGCGACTGCTATGAAGCGAGCCGTTATGCGATTGAGCGGCTTAAACAAATCGTGCCCATTTGGAAAAAAGAAATATGGGAGGACGGCTCCGAGTGGAAAGGCCATCAGCTTGGCCCGTGGAACCCGACCGTGCCTTTAACTGATTATTAGAAGGGGAACGTCTGCATGTACGATACGAACCATGACGCCAATCACGATCTGGCAACCTCTGCACAGCAATCAGATAACCGATATGCGAGACAAATACGGTACGCTCCGATCGGCGCATCCGGGCAGCGTTCGATAAACGAGGGCAGCGCTGCGGTCGTTGGAATGGGAGCGCTCGGCTCCGTCATTGCTATCCATCTTGTTCGCTCCGGCGTTGGACGAGTACGCATTATCGATCGCGACATCGTCGAATGGAGCAATCTTCAGCGTCAGATACTTTACACCGAGAAGGACGTCCAGGAGCTTCTGCCGAAGGCTGAGGCCGCAGCGGCCCATCTGCGCGAAATGAACAGCTCTGTACTCATAGAGCCTGTTGTGGCCGACGTTACGCCGCTCAATGCGGAGCAGCTGTTGTCCGATGTGCAGCTCATTATTGACGGCACCGATAACTTTAGTATCCGCTATTTGCTGAATGACATTAGCGTCAAACATAAAATTCCTTGGATTTATGGAGGTGCCGTTGGCGCTTCCGGCATGACCATGACAATAGAACCCGGTAACACGGCCTGCTATCGCTGCTTATTCCCGGAACCTCCTGCGCCGGGCACGACCGACACTTGCGAGACAACAGGCGTCATCTCACCCATTATCGATATCATTGCCTCCGTCCAAGCAAGCGAAGCGATCAAGCTGCTGTCCGGCAACAAGCAGGCGCTCCATCGCACTTTGTTTCAAGTCGATCTATGGAATCATGCTTGGATGCCCGTAGGCCTATCGAACGCCAGAAGAAGCGAGTGCCCGACCTGCGGTCAGCATTGCTTCCCTTTCCTCGATGAGAGCGGCGCAGAGACGGCCGCCGCATCGCTATGTGGTCGCCATACCGTGCAGATTACGCCCGGCAAGCCTGTAAGCTTGGACCTTGAGCAGCTTAAAGAGAGGCTCGCGCCTGCAGGACGGACGACCTACAACCGGTATCTTTTGCGGCTGGAGCTGGAGGAAGGACTTACTTTTGTGCTGTTCAACGACGGAAGAGCGCTAGTTCAAGGCACGGATGAATTGTCGAAAGCGAAGTCGATCTATGCTGAATTACTAGGAGTTTAGTCTTATTTACAAGTTCCTCATATTGCCATATTCCCGAATCATTGCTACTATAATAGGTATATTCGTACTAATATACTAATCAGAGGTGTCTTAATGAGGGTTCAGGTCATAGATTTGAATGAGGGAGATGTACTAAGCCGGGATACTTTCAACAATTTCGGACTCCATGTTCTATCAAAAGGAACAACGCTTCAACATTACGAGATTGCCCGGCTTATCCAACATCAAATTGATTATGTAGACATTAACGATAGACCAACTCAGACCTCGGCCTCAAGAACAATTGAATCAACGATGAATCCGAAGTGGCTTCCCACTGTCGAGCCCATATACAAAAACGCGGTAAAATCGTTCGAAAACCTATTTTCGAAAGCGCTTAATGATGGTGAAGTGAATGACGATGAAGTCAACGCTACATTAGAGCCGCTGCTTAACAATCTTCAACTGGAGCGCGACGTCGTTTCCATGCTGCTGCTTCTTAATACCAGTGACGACTATACATATCAGCACTCCGTGCAAGTCGGCATGTTGTCCTACTATCTTGCCAACTGGGTCGGATATAACAATACAGAAGCCATGCAGATCGGCAAAGCCGGATTTCTTCACGACATCGGCAATTGTCGTATCGAGCTAGGGATATTGAACAAGCCAACCAAGTTAACGAAGGAAGAGTTCGACGAAGTGAAGAAGCATACGCTGTACGGTCATGAGATCATTAGCAAGTCGTTCGATGAGCCTTATCTCGCCGTCAGCGCTCTTCAGCACCACGAACGGGTCGATGGCAGTGGTTATCCGCATGGCTTAACCGGTCCAGAGATTCATCCGGTAGCGAAGATCATCGCCGTCGTCGACATTTACAGCGCAATGATATCGGAACGGATGTATCGGCACAAGCGTGATTTGTTCGACGTTTTGAAGGAGCTGTACCAGATGAGCTTCACCGAGCTGGACGCCTTCATGACACAAACCTTCATCAAACATATGATTCCGAACTTTATCGGCAAGAAGGTCGAGCTTGTAACCGGCGAGATTGGCATCATCGTCATGACGCATCCGACCGAGTTCTTCCAGCCGCTTATCCGAATCGGCGAGCGCTTCATCGATCTAACCGTTGAACGCAACTACGAGATTAAGCAAGTGTACTTATAGGATGTATTTTATACATTTCATACAAAAATATCAGGAAAATTTCCATCTAATTGGACTTATTGGAAATACGTTCGGAAGGTTTACGTTGGAAATTTCAGTTATTTCATTCAGCAATTATAAAACGCACCTAAATCAGATATGAGCAGCCGTGATAAGTTTCGGTTGCTCTTTTGTTAAAACAAATAAAACGTCCCCTCAACGAGAGGGGACGTTTTATTTTAAGGATCTATTAACCGATCGAACCTTCCATCTCGAACTTGATGAGACGGTTCATCTCTACCGCGTATTCCATCGGCAATTCTTTCGTGAACGGCTCGATGAAGCCCATTACGATCATTTGCGTCGCTTCCGCTTCGCTGAGACCACGGCTCATCAAGTAGAACAACTGATCTTCTGACACCTTCGACACCGTCGCTTCATGCTCAAGCGTGATGTTGTCGTTGAAGATCTCATTGTACGGAATCGTATCCGAAGTCGACTCGTTATCAAGAATAAGTGTATCGCATTTGATGTTGGCTTTCGCTCCGTCGGAGTTTCTTCCGAACGATGCAAGACCACGGTACGTTACTTTGCCGCCATGCTTACTGATCGACTTAGAAATGATCGTCGAGCTTGTGTCAGGTGCCAGGTGAGTCATCTTCGCGCCTGCATCTTGGTGTTGGCCTTTGCCTGCAACGGCGATCGACAATACCATGCCTTTCGCTCCGCGGCCGCGCAATACGACTGCCGGGTACTTCATCGTCAGCTTAGAGCCGATATTTCCGTCTACCCATTCCATCGTTGCGTTTTCGTCGGCCACCGCACGTTTCGTTACAAGGTTATAAATGTTCGGCGCCCAGTTCTGGATCGTCGTGTAACGCACGCGAGCGTTTTTCTTGCATAGAATCTCAACGACCGCGCTATGCAGCGAGTTCGTACTGTATACAGGAGCTGTGCAGCCTTCTACATAGTGAACGGAGCTGTCTTCGTCGGCAATGATAAGCGTACGTTCGAATTGACCCATATTTTCGGAGTTGATCCGGAAATAGGCTTGAAGAGGAATTTCGCACTTTACGCCTTTCGGAACGTAGATGAAGCTTCCGCCCGACCAAACCGCACTGTTAAGCGCTGCGAACTTGTTGTCGTTCGGAGGAATGATCGTGCCGAAATATTCTCTCAACAGCTCTGAATGCTCGCGAAGCGCCGTATCCGTATCCGTAAAGATTACGCCTTGCTTCTCAAGATCCTCTTGCATGCTGTGGTATACAACCTCGGATTCGTACTGAGCCGATACGCCTGCAAGGAACTTCTGCTCCGCCTCAGGAATACCAAGCTTGTCGAACGTTTCTTTAATTTCCGAAGGTACTTCTTCCCATGTTTTACCTTGTTTTTCGGACGGTTTAACATAGTATTGAATATCCTCGAAGTCAAGATCGTCCATGTTGCCGCCCCATTTAGGCATCGGCATTTTGTTGAACGTCTCAAGCGACTTCAAGCGGAATTCAAGCATCCATTCCGGCTCGTTCTTCATCTCCGAAATCGTACGTACGATTTCCGGCGTCAAGCCTTTGCCCGATTGGAAAACCGATTTATGCTCATCGCGGAAGCCATACTTGTACTCTTCCATTTCCGGCATTGATTTAGCCATCGTATTCATCTCCTCTTTCGAATCGGAATTTATGGTTATTGTTTCTCGTTATCGATTCCTTTGCGCAGCGCATTCCAAGCAAGCGTTGCGCATTTGATCCGTGCCGGGAATTTGTTGACGCCCGACAACGCCTCAATATCCTCAAGCTCATTGAACTCGACGTCTTCGCCCTTCATAAGACCGGAGAAACGCTCCGCCATGTTAAGCGCCTCGTCGAACGTCTTGCCTTTGACGGCCTCCGTCATCATCGATGCCGAGCTCATGCTGATCGAACAGCCCTCGCCCGTGTACTTCGCATCGACGACTTTGCCGCCCTCGACCTGCAACTGCAGCGAGATGCGGTCGCCGCAGGTCGGATTATTCAAGTTGATCGTAACCGCCTCATCGTTCATCGTTCCGCGGTTGCGTGGATTTTTATAATGATCCATTATGACTCTGCGATATAAATCATCCAATTGCATGACCGAAGAACTCCTTTGTTTGAATTAATGCGTCGGCTAAACGGTCAACTTCCTCTTCGGTATTATAGATATAGAAGCTTGCTCTGGCCGTTGCCGAAACATTCAGCCAGCGCATAAGCGGCTGGCAGCAATGATGGCCTGCGCGTACCGCAATTCCTTTGGAATCAAGCACCGTAGCGACATCATGCGGGTGAACATCTTCAAGGTTGAAGGTAACAAGACCGACACGGTTCGTCTTAGGCCCATACAGTTCAATGCCTTCCATCGCTGACAGCTTCTCGTATGCATACGCGGCTAGATGCTTCTCATGCTTATCGATATTGTCCATGCCGATTTCATTCAGGAAGTCGATCGCCGCACCGAGGCCGACAGCTCCGGCAATAATCGGCGTACCGCCTTCGAAGCGGTAAGGAATGTCCTTCCATGTCGATTCGTACAAATCCACGAAATCGATCATTTCGCCGCCGTACTCGATCGGCTCCATCCCTTCAAGCAGCTTCTTCTTGCCGTATAACGCGCCGATCCCCGTTGGACCGCACATCTTGTGGCCCGAGAACGCATAGAAATCAACGTCGAGATCTTGTACGTCCACTTTCATATGCGGTGTACTCTGAGCGCCGTCTACGACCATAACAGCGCCGTTGCGATGCGCAATTTGAGCAAGCTCTTTGATCGGATTAACGACACCGAGCACATTGGAGACGTAAGTGACGGCGACGACCTTCGTTTGAGGCGTAATCGTCTTCTCAGCATCTTCAATGGAGATCGTGCCGTCAGGCTGCAACGGAATATACTTCAGCGTCGCGCCTGTAGCCTTAGCCGCTTGCTGCCACGGAATCAGGTTGCTATGATGCTCCATTGGCGTAATGACGATTTCGTCGCCATCGCCGCAAACAGTACGTGCATAGCTCGAAGCGACAAGGTTCAGCGCCGTCGTCGTACCCCGTGTGAAAATAATTTGTTCCGCAGCGCCGGCATTCAGCAATGCCGCCACCTTCTCGCGCGCTCCTTCATAAGCGTCGGTTGCTCTCGAACCGAGCGTATGCACGCCGCGATGAACGTTCGCGTTATCCAGCTCGTAATATCGTTTAACCGCATCAATGACGGAACGCGGCTTCTGGGAAGACGCCGCGCTATCCAGGTAAACGAGCGGATGCCCGTTTACCTCTTGATGCAATATCGGAAATTGCTCCCGAATCGCATTTATATTCATCCCTCTAGCTTCCTTTCGAGCAAACGCTGAAGCTGCTCGCGTACCGCCTCGACCGGAATTTCCGATACGACCGGAGCCAAAAAGCCGTAAATAATCAATCGTTCAGCGTCCTGCTTAGATATACCGCGAGACATAAGATAATAGACCATCTCCGGGTTAACTTGCCCTACGCTTGCCGCGTGACCGGCTGTAACATCGTCTTCGTCAATAAGAAGAATCGGATTCGCGTCGCCGCGAGCTTTCGGGCTAAGCATGAGAACTTTCTCCGTTTGAACGCCGTTCGCTTTCGTTGCGCCGTGCTCGATCTTCGTAATGCCGTTGATGATCGCCGATGCAGAATCTTTCATAACCGCCCGCGTAACCATGTCGCTGTCCGAGCTCTTTCCGAAGTGAACGGCTTGCGTCGTCAAGCTCATTTGCTGAGCGCCAGTACCTACGCTGATTACTTTCGCGTCGGATGTCGAGCCTTTGCCATTAAGCACCGACTTCGTATCCGATACGGTATTGCCATCGTTCAAGTCGCCGATAATCCATTCCATCCGGCCGTCGTTATCGATAACGGCGCGGCGGATCGTCATATCTACGCCCGTCTCGCCCATATGATGAATGGAGCCGAAACGAACATGCGCGCCTGCTTTGACGAATACTTCGACAATGGAAGGATGCATGAAAGGCGCGGAAGCCGCTCCTGGTTCGGATACAACGGAATCGACGTACGTCACGCGGCTATGCGTGTCTGCGACGATCAGAATATGCGGTGCGAATGTAGCTCCTGCATTGTCGTTGAACAAAATCGCTTGCAGCGGAATTTCCACCTCTACGTTCTTAGGCACGTACACGAATACGCCGCCGTTCCATAGTGCCGCATGCAAGGCCGTTAATTTATCTTCGTTCTTCGCAACCGCTTGGAACAAGTATTGTTGAACGAGCTCGCCATGCTCTTTGCATGCCGTCTCGAGATCCGTGAAAATTACGCCTTTGCTGGCAAGGTCTTGCGAAAATTGCTTCCATACGACGCCGGAATTGCGCTGTACGAGCAAGTTCTCCGTGCCTTCTGCGATTAACTCGCGTGCGACTGCCGGCAGTTCGCCGATCGAAGCCGCAGCGGTCGATTGCTCATAATTGCCTACCGCCGTCAGATTCCAGCGCTCAATACGCACCTTCTCAGGTTTTGGCCAGCCGAGTGTTCCAGCCAGTTCAGCCGCTTCGCCGCGCAGTTCCACGAGCCAATTCGGCTCGCCTTTGCTGCGTGCCAGCGCTTCAGCGGACTGACGAGTGGCCCCAGTTGATAGTTCTGTACTCATCCGTTTTGCCCCCTTCTCCGCTTAAGCCTGGCCTACAGTTTCGTCAACGATGCCAAGTTCTTCTTTAACCCAATCGTAACCTTCGTTTTCCAGACGCTCGGCAAGCTCGGGTCCGCCCGACTTCACGATGCGTCCTTGCATCATAACATGAACGAAGTCCGGTTTGATGTAGTTAAGCAGACGCTGATAGTGAGTAATAATCAAGAAGCCGCGATCTTCGGAACGCATTGCGTTTACGCCGTTCGATACGATGCGAAGAGCGTCGATATCCAGACCGGAATCGATCTCGTCAAGTACGACGATCTTCGGGTCAAGCAGCATCATTTGCAAAATTTCGTTGCGTTTCTTCTCGCCGCCGGAGAAGCCTTCGTTCAAGTAACGGTGAGCGAACTCAGGATTCATTTCGAGTTCTTTCATTTTTCCTTCCATTTTACGAATGAACTTTATGAGCGAGATTTCGTTTCCTTCCCCAAGACGTGCGTTAAGCGCGCTGCGCAAGAAGTCGGAATTCGTAACGCCTGGAATTTCGCTTGGATATTGCATAGCAAGGAACAAGCCGGCAAGCGCGCGCTCGTCTACGCCCATCTCAAGCAGATCTTCACCGTCAAGCGTGGCGGAACCGCCGGTTACTTCGTATTTAGGATGTCCCATTAAAGCGGACGCCAATGTACTTTTACCTGTTCCGTTCGGACCCATGATCGCGTGGATTTCTCCGCCTTTGATTTCCAGGTTGATGCCTTTCAAAATCTCTTTTCCTTCGATCTCGGCTTTCAAGCCGTCGATGACAAAATGCGTTGCCATAATATCTCTATCCCTCCAAGGTTGGTTTATTCTTCAGTAGTCACTTCCGTAAAAGACAAGCCTGTCTATTATAGAGTGATTCTCATTGATTCTCAATAATCATTTTAATATAATTTTAGTTATAAATCAACGTAAGTTGGCCTTCGAACGTTACTTTGTCTATTTTTTTGTCGAACCTACGCAAGCGCGGCCTTAATTTGATCAAGTTCGGACTGGAATTTAATGTCGTCCAAGACCGGTTTCTTTTTCGCTGGACGCCATTCGGCATTCCCCTCTAGTTTTACCCAAGATTTGCAGCCAATATAAGCGGGCATCATCGGAAGCCGCAGCGGCTCATCCAGCTTGTACACGCGCATAATAAGAAGATGCAGCGGCTTTGTCCGCTTCCACTTCAGACGCTCTTCGGCGAACCCGTCGGTCCATATGTGAAAATCGCGCAATTTGTTCAACGTTTCCTGATCCGTTATTTCAATATCCTCCGCTACCTCGGCGTATGCTTCAAGGGTAATCGTCTCCATATCAGGAGACCACGACTTTAGCGTCTCCTCCAACTGCTCGTCATAGCCCTCCTTCAGCAAATGCTTCTTCTGGTGCTCGTATGCGGGCATTAAATAGAAGCTTGGGCTAATTAACTGGAAATCTCGCGTTTCTTCCACGATTCCGCCCTTGCGCATCACAATAATTTGCCCGCCCTCAGCTAATGCCTTTACAGATACGGCCCATTCCTTCAAGGCGACCGGCTGCAGCTCACTGCTCTCTGTCATTATCCATCATCCACCTGTCTGCTCTAGATTTGACACTATTATATCAAAGGTAGGTATTCCATGGCGAAATAATATCCTATATACTATGTGGAGATGATTACTTGGCATTTATGCCTGACCTTAACCTAATACATTCGGAGGTGGACAGCCATGTCTGCATATCACCCTTTAAATGAAGAAGAAGCGATCCGGATTGCCCGTTCGATCGAAGGCTTCTTCCCGCAGGAAGCTGAGCTCCGCAGCCGCGAGATTGGCGACGGCAACTTGAATCTTGTCTTTCATATTGCCGATAGCGTCGGCGGCAAGAGTCTCATTATGAAGCAAGCGCTGCCGTATGCCAAGGTCGTTGGCGAATCCTGGCCGCTCACGCTCGACAGAGCGCGTATCGAAAGCGAGAAGCTGATTCTCGAAGCGAAGCTTGCTCCCGGTCTTGTGCCGACCGTATACAAATACGACGCCGAGCTTGCGCTTACGGTGATGGAGGACCTAAGCGATCATGTTATCATGCGCCAAGGACTTATTAACGGAACGCGTTATCCGAAGTTCGCGGACGATATTTCGACGTTCATGGCCCGTACATTATTCTACACTTCGGACCTCGGTATGAACCAGCAGGACAAGAAAAATCAGGTGAAGTCGTTTATTAATCCGGATTTGTGCAAAATAACGGAAGACCTTATCTTCGACGATCCTTATACGGTTTCGTCCAACAATAGCTTCGATCCTGCGATAGCCGATGCTGCCGACGCGCTAACGAAGGATAGCGCGCTGCATCTGGAAGTCGCGATCTTGCGCGAGAAATTTCTAACTAACGCACAGGCGCTGCTGCATGGCGACCTGCATACGGGTAGCATCTTCGTAACGCCTGAATCGACGAAAGTCATCGACCCGGAATTCGCATATTACGGACCGATCGGATTCGACATTGGCGCCGTAATCGCCAACCTGCTCCTCGACTATGCCGGTCAAGAGCACTGGATGTCCGATGAAGCCATGCGTGAGGACTTCCGTCAGTATCTGATCACATCGATCATCGAAATATGGAATCAATTCGAGTCGAAGTTTCGTACCTTATGGAATGAACAGGGAGTCGACAGACTTGCTAATTCAGCGGCAGGCTATCAAGATTATTATATGAAGCGGCTCTTGCAGGACGCCGTAGGCTTCGCAGGCTGCAAGATGGTGCGCCGTGTCGTCGGCCTTGCTCATGTAGCCGATATTGATCGCATTCCGGATGATGCAACGCGCGAGAAAGCGCAACGATTGGCGCTGGCCATCGGCACATCGCTAATTCGCGGCAATCGTCAGACGCAAACGATTGAGCAAGCAATCGATACTGCCCTGACCGCCGCAGGCAAATGAGAGAAGCAGAGAGGAATTAACAGCATGACAACAAATACGAATGCCAATACCGCGAATACAGCTTTGCAATCGGTCATATGGACAGAGGATCGGCTCGATCTGCTCGATCAGCGCCTGCTGCCGGAAGAAATCGTGTATCTCCCTCTTACGACGTCCGAGGACGTCTGGGAAGCAATCCGCCATTTGAAAGTGCGCGGCGCGCCGGCAATCGGCATTAGCGCTGCTTATGGCGTCGTACTGGGCAGCCGCGATGCCGACTCCATAGCGTCATGGATTGCTGCCGTTAACAAGGAAGCCGAATACCTTGCAACATCCCGCCCTACCGCAGTCAACCTGTTTTGGGCGCTTGATCGGATGAAAGCTGCTGCGGCTGGCTTCGCGGACCAAGGTCTGTCGCTTGAAGCGTGCAAGGAAGCGCTTCTGACCGAGGCGATCGCCATCCAAAGCGAAGACGAGGAGACGAACCGCCTAATCGGCGAGCATGCGCTGTCGTTGTTCAAGAACGACATGGGCGTTCTGACGCATTGCAACGCAGGCGGACTTGCGACTGCCAAATACGGCACGGCGCTTGCTCCATTCTATCTTGCGCTTGAGAAGGGTATTACGCTGCGCGTATTTGCCGATGAGACTCGCCCGGTGCTGCAGGGTGCGCGCCTTACCGCATTCGAGCTTCAGCAAGCCGGCGTAGACGTTACGCTTATCTGCGACAACATGGCCGGCATGGTTATGGCCAAGGGTTGGGTGGACGCCGTTATCGTCGGAACGGACCGCGTAGCCGCCAACGGCGATGTCGCCAACAAGATCGGCACTTACAGCGTCGCTGTACTCGCGAAGGCGCATGGCATCCCTTTCTATGTCGCATGCCCGCTGTCGACGATCGATCTGAACACGCCTACCGGCGCGGAGATCCCCATCGAAGAGCGCAATCCTGAGGAAATTACGGAAGGCTTCGGAAAGCGGACAGCGCCGAAAGGCGTTAAAGTCTACAATCCCGCCTTCGACGTAACTCCTAATGAATATGTAACTGCGATCATTACCGAGAAGGGCATCGTACAAGCTCCATACTCTGACAATCTTCGCAAACTGTTCGAGTAAGCTATTACGTTTTTTTACCGGCAATGAAAGCTGAACCCCGGGCGCTCGCCATCATTACGATGACGTCAGCGATCCGGGGTTTTGTTCATGCGAGGCAGCCTAACGGTTCTGATATACACAAGCATCTCCCTGTCCTGATCGAATGCCGTTTTTAGATTACAACATAAGACGGAGTGCATCCGATCCTTTCATACCGGCAACGATCCCGAGCTTCTCGGCCATGAACGTTACGGATTCGAGCGGCGCTTCCATCAGCTCTTCCAATGTTCGAACGCCGACTGCGCGACCTGCAATGATTTCTCGATGTTTCAATCGTTCGTTCAATAGAGCGACATCAAGCGCGCCGCACATAATGTACCCTTTATCCGTCGTAATTGCGAGCAGGTTCGTTTTGGGCAAATTCACTTCAACGCCAAGCACGGTTTCGCCATTCTCAAGCGTAAATGGAATCATTCGCATCATACTGGATCCACCCCCTTCGTCCACATCATTAGAGGCATAAGTCTGCATTCACATTATATGCACGAGGAAGATGCCAGCAACCCGATAAATGCTCATTTTCGACTTACACGGACGTTCTATTTAATGGTATAATAAATCTATCATTTTCATATGGAGGGTATATGAAAAAACCACAGACATCCGCAGATATTTCATCCTATATTTTTCAAATCGAGGTGCTTGTGGAGGGAGCTACGAACGGCGAAGCGCTTGAACAGTTGCTGCGCCATCTCAACAACGGAGGTTTCCCCGATTATCGTATCCAATCTGGTGTTCAGCTCGGACAAGTTCTCGACGAACGAAAGGCCGCTGCACAGACACAGCAGCCCGTACCGATCCAGCTTCCGCGGCATGAGAAGCCGAAGTCAAAGCCCGCTCCAGTGGAGCCTGTAACAACTTCAGCTGCTTCTGTAAGCGTTGGCAACGGATTCGAACGGATTAAACAAATCATTAAGAAAAACTCGCTGATTCGACTCGTCGTCAATAAAGGACTGGGTATCACCCTTAACATTCCTTGCCGAATTCTAAACATGAACGAGAACGAGAATCTAATTACCGTCTATCACGTCGATGAGAAACAGGTATATACGTTCAGATTGAATGAAATCGAGGATTATATGGAGCAAGCATAAGTCGATATCTCTCTTAATAGAGAAAATCTTGTACTTTCCTTCATGTTGAAAAATCCCCTTACAACGGTTGCTGCTAAAGCAGCCCTTGTAGGGGGATTTTTCACTTAGAGCGTTCAGCTGGCGGCCAGCATTTGCTCAATATTTTCACTGGTGACCGGCGGGCTCCAGAAATAACCTTGCATCTCATCGCAATTATGCTTGCGAAGGAATTCCATCTGCTCTTCCGTCTCGACGCCTTCGGCGATGACCTGAATGTTCAAGTTATGCGCCATCGCTATGATGGCGGCTACGATCTCTGCGTCGCTCGGGTCCTGCTGAATATCTCTTACGAAAGAGCGATCGATCTTAAGCCTATCGATCGGGAAATTCTTCAGATAATGGAAGGAGCTATAACCCGTCCCGAAATCGTCTACGCTAATGCCGACGCCCATCTCGGTTAGATCGAGCAGACAACGCGACACATGACTGACGTCCATCGTCATGGATTCGGTAATTTCCAAATCCAAATATTTAGGCTCCAGCCCCGTCTTATGAAGGACGGAAGCTACTTTGCTTGCCAGATCGTTCTGAACGAATTGTCTGATCGATAGATTGACGGATACCGGAATATGCGGCAAGCCTGCATCCTGCCAAGCCTTATTTTGCCGGCAAGCCTCCTCAAGAACCCAATCGCCGATCTGGACGATCATGCCGCTTTCCTCCGCTAACGGAATGAAGCTTCCCGGCGGAATCATACCTTTGACCGGATGCTTCCAACGGACAAGCGCTTCGACGCCGACCATCGATCCGGTAACGAGATCGTACTGCGGCTGATAATGCAAAATAAATTCATTGCGCTGAATCGCGCGGTACATCTCATGCTGCAGCGTAAGTCGCTCGAATGAAGAGTTGCTCCAGCTATCCGAATAGAGCAGGCAATCGTTTTTCCCGCTTTCCTTGACTCTCACGAGGGCCATATCTGCCTTCTTAATAAGCGTATACGCGTCATCTTCTGCATTCCGGTTCGTTACCGAACCGATGCTTGCCGTAATATGTAAGGGAAATCCTCTAAGTTCGTACGGTTCTTCAATACACTTAAGCAAATCTCGCGACAACTCAAGAAGATGCTGCTCGGAGGTAACGTTATAGAATAGAAGCGCGAACTCGTCGCCTTCCATCCGGGCTGCGAAGTCGGATTCTGACATGCCTCTGTTAAGCCTCTCGGCAACCTGCATCAGCAATATATCTCCGAATTCCCGGCCGAACGATGCATTCACCAGCTTGAACCGGTCCAAATCCAAATAACAAATACCGACTGTACGATCTTCCTCGACGGCACGGCTAATGCTCTCCGTAAGCTTCATCTGGAACAGCGTACGATTCGGCAAACCCGTCATATCATCGTAATAAGCCATATACCGTATCCGTTCGACATTTCGCTTCCGATCGCTTAGATCGTGGATAATCATGACTGTTCCGATAACTTCCTCGTCCCTTACCATAGGCGTGCATACGATCTGCAGCTCAAGCGGAAATCCGGAACGATGCGTGATATTAATATTCGTCTGCTGCGCTTCACCCAGGAGCGCTTGCTGGAACGTATCCTGCAGCACTTGGCGACTCGCAGGCTCGACAAGACGCTCCAGCGGCTCGCCGAGCAGCTCGGTACGCGCATAGCCGAGCGTACTGCTCGACGCTTCGTTCATTTCCATAACGTTTCCGCTGCGATCGAGCACGGCTAGGGGAACCGCTTCGGAGCGAAGAAGCGTTTCCACAATGGCTGTATGATAATAATTGTTGAAGCTGAATGACTGCCTTCGACGTATGTAGATAATAATTGCGGTAACTAATAATGATGCAGCAATGGCTGAAGCCGTCCATCGGTACATCGGATTAGTCAATATAAATGAAATGACGATCCATACCGCAGCAAGTAAAGTTAAAACGATACTGATCGTCCACGGGCCGCTGATCGGCTCGCCTAACGATCGGCGGGGTCGTCTGTTCGTTCGATTATCCATCCGTCTCGTCACGCACCAACTTCCTTCCTCTTGTTCGAGTCAAGTGAGTGTTGGCTTTATTATAAACGATGAAGCGGCCGCGGTATAGAAATATTTACTAAAGGGACTCGAATTAATGTTGGATAACGAAGATTTTTGTCGAATGGCTCTATTTTATTCCATTATTTTCGCCCATGCTTCATTGCAGAAATAATAACGCATACCCAGCCGATAAGCATCGCTACTCCCCCGAGCGGCGTAATCATGCCGAGCTTGCCGATATCCGTAAGCGCCATGATATATAAGCTTCCGCTAAACAAAAGGACGCCGGCAAATACGAATCTTGCCCCGTTCAGCAGCAGCCTGCCGCCATCGATGAATTTCGCCAGCAGCGAAATTAGCATTAAGCCAAGCGCGCCATACATATGGTAACGGGCGCCGGTTTCAAAAACCTCGATTAAATGATCGCTCACTTTTCCTTCAAGACCATGAGCTCCGAACGCACCCAATGCGATGGAAAGCGCTGCGTTTATTGCTCCGATGATAAAATACTTTGGAAACATTTTGTTTTCATCCCTTTCGTATTTGTGTATAATTTTACAGTAATTATGATTTTTGATCGGTTTGATCGATTATTACGGATACCTTTCATTTTAACCCTAATTAAGGAGCTGAGCCGCATTGGATAACGAACATAACCAACCGCCCGACTTATCGAAGGATACTAACGCGCCGTCGTCCTCCGATCAACCGAGAGATAACGGATATTCTCCTTACTCTTCAGACGCCCGTTTTTCCGACGACCGCTCGAACGAGGTCGGGCCATTGAAGCAATCGAAGCTTGGCATCGCTTCCTTCATTATCGCTCTCGTTGCAGTCGTGCTTCTTGTTGTCGCCTTCGCCCTTGCAACGGCAAACTCGGCCGAATTCGTTGACTTCGTAGCAGAGGTAGAAGCGACCGGCGGTACAATTGCTACGCCGGAACAATTAGAAGCAATCGGCGGAGAAATTATCGGAACGCTCGTTTTGATTATCGTCTGCATGTTCGGCTCGATGGGCATTGCGCTTGTTGGCGCTATCCTTGCCTTCATCGGCATATTCGCCAAAAACCGTCGCAAAACGTTCGCCATCATCGGCCTCGTGCTTAACGGTCTGCTTATCCTTGGCGCTATCGGCCTCGTTATCGCCGGGCTGGCAATGGGAGCTGCTTCGGGCGGCATTTCCTAAACTCATCGATTATTAAGAGTCTGCCGCTGCCCAACCGGGCGCTTTGCGGCAGACTTTTTTCTACCTACTTCACAACAATCCTTGTCCGGCTATAACCTTCCTTCGTCTTATGAACCTCAAGGCAAGCCGGAAAAGCATCCTTCAGCTCTTGTACATGGGAAATCACGCCAATCATCCGTCCCGCCTTCTGCAGATCCACTAACGTGTTGATTGCCTTGCCTAACGACTCCTCGTCCAAGGAGCCAAAGCCCTCGTCGATGAACATCATCTCGATAGTGACGCCGCCTTGATGCGACTGGATGACGTCCGTCATGCCAAGCGCCAAACATAACGAGGCATTGAACTTCTCCCCGCCGGACAACGTTTTAACATCGCGATTTTGGCCCGTATAAGCGTCATATACGTCAAGCCCAAGTCCGCTTTGCTTGCCGCTCTTCTCCAGCCTGTCGCTGCGCTCCAGCGTGAATTGCCCATTCGACAGCTCTGCGAGTCTAGCGTTCGCCGCATGCAAGATTTGTTCCAGATACTCGATCAGAATATAGCGTTCGAACGATATTTTGGACGCATTGTCGCCCTTCAGCATCTGATAGACGTCGAGTACCTCCTCCAGCTTCGCTTCATGCGATTTGACTCGTTCGGCAGCCCGCTTAATCGAAGCCGCAAGCCGTCTAGCCTCTTGCGCATTATGTAGCAGCGTCTGAGATGCCGCAATCATGTGCTCCAGCTCGGCCCTCATGCCGGCAAGCTCGGTTTGCAGACCTGCCGTATCTGCTCGGGGCTTTCCTTGAAGCTCTTGCTCAAGCTGCGCGATCTGCTGAGCGAGTACCTCGGCAGCCGATCGATAAGCATCGATCTGCGACTTCAGCGCCTCGCGATCCATTGCACTCATCGCTGCTAAGCGGTATTCGGCTACATCCTGGAAGCCCGCTAGCGCCAGCTCCTCCTTTAACCTCGCCTCGAACTCCTGCTGACGCAGCATCGATTCTCCATGCTGCACCGCCGCTTGCTCCGCATGCGCTTTGGCCTCCGCGAGCATGGAAGACTGCTGCTGACGCTGCTCCTGCACGCTTCTCCAAGCTAATTCCAGCGCTGCTGCCAGCTTCTGCTGCTCTGCAAGCTTGGCTGCCATCCGCTCTTCCGTACGAAGCGCCGCCGGGATCCGCTCAAGCTCCTGCTCAAGTACCGATTGCTGCTTCGTCCGTTCTACAACGAGCTGCTGCATATGCTGCTGCAGACGTTCCTTGTCAGTCTGGCGCTTGTCCAGCTCCTGTTCAAGCTCATGAAGCTGCTGTCCCAGCTTTTGCTGTTCCTGCGCCTGCTTCTGCAGGTCGTCCGTCTCATCCTTAAGCTCGCGCCATAGCTTGCGCAGCTGTGCTTGCTGCACCTCCAGCTCGGCGGTCTCGATACCCGAATCCGCAAGTTCCGCAGCGTTGCTGTCGCGCGAGAATTTCGCCGCCGCCGCCTGCGCTCTTGAGGCGTGCAGCTCGCTCTCGATGACGGACAGCTGCTCCTTCGCTTGCTGCAATTGCTCGCGCGACGGCACATCGTCAGCAACTGCCTGCTTCGCCGGATGCGACTCGCTGCCGCATACCGGGCAAGGCTTGCCATCATGCAGATGGACCGCCAGCATGCCCGCCTGTCCTTCAATCCATAGCTGTTCCAGCTGGTTATATTCCGACTTCGCTTGATTCATCGCGTTCGTATAATGGCTCTCGAGCTGCGAGATTCGAGCGAGCTCCTTGTCCAGCTCGATCATCTGCGTCAATTGCTTGCCCTGCTGCTGCACTCTCGACAGCTCGCTTAGCTTGTCCGCGAGCAAGCCCGCATTCGCGTTAAGCTTCTGCAGCTCGAGCTGCAAGCCCTGCTTGCGCGCACGCTGCTCGGCAAGCGCTGCTTCCGCCGCTGCATGCTTAGCGGCCGCACTTTGCTCCTCCTGCTGCAGCCGCTCCAGCGTCTGATGCTGCTTCGCAAGCGAGCGGACGAGCGGCGCAAGCTCCGTCAGCTTATGAAGCTCGCGTTCCGTCTCGCGGCGCTGCTCTTCCTTCGCCGCCTCCGCCGCATAGCGCTCCTCCGCCGCTGCCGCCAAGCGTTCCGCCTCCGCAAGCCTTTCGCGGCGGCTGCCCAACTGCCCGCGCTTCGCTTCGCAATCCGCTTTTGCGCGCTCAGCCTGCTCCTCGTACGGCGTCAGCTTCGCCGCTTTCTCGGCAAGCGCGAGGCGCTTCTCGCGCGCCTCAAATGCCGGCCGCTCCGCTTCGGATTGCCGCTGCCGCTCCTGCAGCTTCGCAAGCGCATCATGACGCTGATTGAGTGCCAGCGCATCGTTCAATGCGCTTTGGCGAAGCTCGATGCGCCCTGACAACTCGCTTCGACGCAACTGCGCATCCGCCGACTGCTCTTCATAATAAGCAGCCTCCAGCTCGAGTGCTTCCGTCATTTGCAGTGCATTGTACGACTCCTGCGCCAGCGTAAGCGCAAGCTGACTGCCTTCGCGCTGCGGGAGAGCTTCTTCCGCTTGCTTCATATAAGCAGCCGCGCCCGCTCTCGCTTCCTTCAGCTGCTCTTGCAGCTCCCTATTCATGGCATGGAACTTGGCTTCCAGCTTCTCATAAAGCTCCGTTTGGAAAATCCGCCGCAATATATCCTCTTTGTTGTCCGTATCCGATGTCAGAAGCTTACGGAATTCGCCCTGCGGCAGCATGACGATCTGGCTGAATTGCTCTTTCGTCAGCCCTACAATGGACAGCAGCTTCGCATTCACTTCAGTAGTGATGAATCGGTCTACGATAGGCGTTGCCCTGCCGTCACCCATCAACTCGTACAGCTCCGTCTTCTCGCCGGTTTCGCTTTTGTTCGCGCCTTTACGATGCTTCATTTGCCTGAATACACGGTAACTTCTACGCCCGATGGCAAAATCAAACTCTACCGCCGTATGCGTCTCCTCATCGGCGAATTGGCTGCGGAGCATGCGTGCCTCGGAGCGATCCTCCCCGCTTGCCGTACCGTATACGGCGAAGCAGATTGCGTCGAATATCGTTGTTTTGCCCGCGCCCGTGTTGCCTGAGATCACGAACAACCGCTGGTCCTGCAGCAGGCTGAAATCGATCGTCTCGAAGTCGCGGTAAGGCCCGAAGGCCGTCATCGTTAGCTTCAGCGGTCTCATACGGCTCCACCTTCCTCTCGAAGCAGCGCCGCGAACGTATCCGCGAACAGCTTCTGTTTCTTCTCCGAAAGCGGTTCGCCCTTGACTTCTTGGTAGAAAGCGGCGAACAGCTCTATCGGATCAGCCTCGCGCTTTCTTCTGCCGTCGTCGTCCGCTTGCTCGCCGCTTCGCAGCAGGGACAAGCTTGCCATGCGGCGCTCCACATGCAGCGCGTTCGGATAGACCGCCCTTACTTTCTCCATCGGGAAGAGTACGGGATTATCGTTAAGCAGCGTCACGAAGACGTAATCTTCATTCACGCTATGCGTCTCTATTTCTTCTATAGAAGCGGCAATTCTGCGCATATCTCGCAGAGGCTTCAATTCTTTCTTCTCCACCGTCACCCTGCCGCTGCCATCCATCTCTACAACCAAATACCCTTTAGCATGGCTTTCCTCGGAAATCGAATACTTAAGCGGCGAGCCCGCATACCGGATCGTATCGTTAAGTACATAATGGGCTTGATGCAAATGGCCAAGCGCCGTATAGTGAAATTTCTCGAAGTGGCCCGCGCTCACATGCTCCGCTCCCCCGATGGCAAGCGGACGCTCCGAATCGCTCGTATTGTTCTCGTGCGCGCCTGTCGGCGTAATGAAAGCATGTCCAACCAGCACATGGCGGGCCGATCCGTCCATCGATTCGGCCAATCGTGCCGTAATCGCCTTCATCGCATCATCGTGCGTGCGGATCGATTCGTCTCCGAGCAGGTGGCGAACTTGCGCCGGATCTGCATAAGGGATGAGATGGAAATGCACCTCTCCGTATTCATCGCTCAAGACAACCGGCTTAAGTTCCGGCTTCATCTGACCAACCAAATAAAGGCCGCGGCTTGCCATCAGCTTCGTTCCGAAGTCGATGCGGTCCGGGCTGTCATGATTGCCGGAAATGGCGATCACCGGCGTATTCAAATCAATGACGATGCGCTCCAGCAGCTCGTCCAGCAGTTCAACGGCTTCCGTCGGGGGCACAGCCCGGTCGTACAGATCGCCTGCGATCACAACCGCATCAGGCCTTTCATCCTCAATGGCTTGCAGCAGCTGCCCCAGAACATGCCGCTGATCCTCCGTCATATATACGCCTTGGACAAGCTTGCCCAAATGCCAATCCGCCGTATGAAAAAATTTCATGCCTAGCAACCTTCCTTTCGACACGGTCCAACGACCATCCGCCTATTCCTATCTGTTATTTTACCATTCTAATCTATGAAAAGCATACCCTGACGCTTGCCAATCCTATCTGTTCGCGATAGAGTGGACAAGGCGATTAATCGCATTCAAACGAGCTTCAGATCGGCATGCTGCTCGCCTGCAGCTTCACCGGATGGCTGCCCCGCAAGGCGGGCATGAAGCTGACGACGATGCTTGCGCTCGGCTCCATGGCGGTGTCGGGCATTTTCATTTATATCGCGTCCAATTACGCCGCCATATCCGTCTCTTATTTTCTCATGTATGCCGGCAACGGGATACTGGAAATTGGTCTTGCCTTGCCGGCCGCGCGCATTTTCGTCAAAAACACCGGTACGATGATGAACCTCGCCCATTTTTTCTATGGACTCAGCTCGATGATCGTGCCGATGCTGGCCGCCTCTCTCATGGGGGTTTCGCTGTTCGGCTCGGAGCTTGGGTGGCTCGGGATGTACGCGCTTATGCTGGCGTTGTCCGTTCTCCCAATACTGCCTGCAATCCTGGCCAAATTCCCGACTGAAGAGCGCAAGCAGGAGGAACGCATTTCACTAAAGCAATACGACGTTAAGGATCCGATTGCCTGGATCATTATTGCCGTTCTTTCACATGGCGTCATTTCTGAGCTGGCCGTCGGCGGTTGGCTCGTCAACTTTCTGGAGAAAGCATATGGCTGGAGCAACGAAGCGTCAGCGCGCATGCTGTCTGCGTTCTACCACTGCTTCATGCTGGCCCGTCTGTTCCTCGGACCGGTTACGGACAAAATCGGCTATACGAAATCGCTTATCTATCTGTCTGCCGCATCCGGCCTTTGCTCGGTTGCAGCCATTATCGTCGGCGATCCGGGCGCCATTCTGTTCACGCTGGCGGGCGTAGGCTTTGCGCCTGTCTATCCAACCGTTATGGCGCTGCTCGTGCGCAGATACAAGAACAACGCCGATACGGCCATTACATTCACCGTCACTTTAATGGGCATTGCCAGCGTCATCGGCAACTTCGCGATCGAGCGATCATTGACCTATTGAACCTCTCATGACTAAAGTCACGAGATTCTTGGGTAGTCCCTTCTAACGAAGAGAAATTTACCAAGCTAACCCTGTCGTTCCGACAGTTCGTGTAAGGATTACACAGCAAGAAGTCTTTTGCCTTCGGCAAGAATGTTCAGGCTTGCGTTAAAGTCTCGGTCGTGGTGCGCTCCACATTCTGGGCAGTCCCATTCACGCAACTTTAAGTCCTTTACCTCTTTGTGCTTATAGCCACAGCACGAGCATAGCTGCGATGATGCGAATGTTTTACCCACAGCCACGACTATGCGACCATACCACTTCGCTTTGTATTCTAGCATGGAGCGAAACATCGACCAGGAAACCTCGCTAATTGCCTTGGCTAACTTATGATTCTTGACCATATTGGCTACCTGTAAATCTTCAATCGCAATGATGTCGTGGTTTTTGACAATATGCGTTGAAATCTTTTGCAAGTAGTCCGTACGAGCATTCGTGATTTTCTCGTGAATAAGCGCTATTTTGATACGTTGCTTGTTCCAATTGCTGCTGCCTTTCATCATGCGCGAAAGTTTACGCTGTGCCCTTGCCAGTTTCTCTTCCAGTCTGCGAAAGAATTTAGGGTTGCGGGCGACTACGCCATTGGATAGAATTGCAAAATCTTTCAAGCCAACATCGATCCCAACTTCTTTGCCTGTTTTGGGCAACTCATGGATGCCCGCTTCTGCAAGCACAGATACAAAGTATTTGCCGCTTGGATTTCGTCTAATCGTAGCGTTCAGGATACGTCCTTCAACTTCACGGCTTTTAGCAAATTTCACAAATCCAAGTTTAGGTAACTTGATCTGATTATCTGCAATTTCTATATTTCCATTCGTGTAGTTGGTTTGGTAAGACTGTACCGAATTCTTTTTACTCTTAAACTTAGGCGCATCGTTTTGTTTTTTGAAAAAGCGATGGTATGCGTCACTCAAATTCCTCAGTGCATTTTGTAAAGAAAATTTGTCCGGCTCTTTCAACCAGTCTACTTCTTTTTTTAGTTTTGTGAGTTCAGCAGAACATGTACCATAAGTTAGGCCTTTTCCTGTCTCTTTGTATGTGTCATTCCATAGGGCTAGAAAACGATTAAACACAAATCGAGCGCATCCAATCGTCTTGTTAATGAGTATTGCTTGTTCTGGCGTGGGGTAAATGCGGAATTGGTAAGCTTTGTGATGAAGCATGGCGAACGCGGCCTCCTTGCATGTTGGAATATACATGAATTATAGCACGTATGTTCGGTATGAAGTATTGCGTATTCCCGTTTCCTAGACATGTATCGGATAGTTAACGCGGCACAGGGCCACGCCCTATCCGAAGTTTTCTAACTCATGACTGTAGTCACGAGTTTGCGAAAACTATTCATCAAGCGGCTGTTCGGTTCCGGACATGACGAAGAGGCCAGTCTGATCGCTGGCCTCCAAGCGGGTTATTTGTTCATTGGCGCGTGCGCGCTGCTGTGCTCGATCGTTTCGTTCATTCTTTACCGCATGTTAACGAAACGCAACGAAATACTCTAGCATTCGGCGTAGATCCGCAGAGAGCTGCTGCGCCTTCAGAAGCTATGCCGATACCGATTCCAGACATTGCTGAAGCGGCGTATACGCTAACCCATGCGCTGCAGCTACCGCTTCATGCGTGATACGGCCAGACATGGCATTCACGCCCAGACCGAGGGCGGCATTGCCTAGCAGAGCCGCCCTTGCCCCTTTCGTTGCAAGCTCCAACGCATAAGGCAATGTCGCATTCGTAAGCGCGGCCGTCGCCGTCTGCGGCACGGCGCCCGGAATGTTGGCCACCGCATAATGGAGCACGCCATGCCGCTCGAACACGGGAGCATCATGCGTCGTTATGCGGTCGATGGTCTCGAAGATGCCGCCTTGGTCAATCGCGACGTCTAAGATGACCGAACCTCTCCCCATCGCGCGCACGGCATCCTCGCCTACGAGTCTCGGCGCGCGCGCCCCCGGAATCAGCACGGCTCCGATAACGAGATCGGCTTCCGCTACTGCCTCCGCGACTTGCCGCGAGCCCGACGCTAACGTCCGCAATCTTCCGCCGAACCGTTCATCCAAGTAGCGAAGCCGGTTCAGATCGGTATCGAGTATCGTCACCTCCGCTCCAAGCCCAAGGGCGATCTGTGCCGCGCCCGTTCCGACAACGCCTCCTCCGATGATCGTTACCTTCCCTTTCTTGACGCCTGGGATACCGCCGAGAAGAAGACCTTTGCCGCCGTGCGGCTTCTCCAGAAACTGCGCGCCAAGCTGTGCGGCCATTCTGCCCGCAATATCGCTCATCGGCGTCAGGAGAGGCAATCCTCCGCTTGCAAGCTGTACGGTCTCATAGGCGATAGCGGTTACCTTTCCCTTTACGAGAGCTTCCGTGAGCGCAGGCTCGGCCGCCAAATGCAAATAAGTGAACAGCTTCAATTTCTCATGAAAAAAAGCATATTCCTCAAGCATCGGTTCCTTTACTTTCAGAACGAGCTCCCTGCACCATGCATCCTCGGAATAAGGCACAATCACCGCGCCAGCTGCGGCAAACTGATCGTCGATGATGCCGGAGCCTTCCCCTGCCCCGCGCTCAATGAAAACTTGATGCCCGAGGCGAATGAACTCGTGGACGCCGCTTGGCGCGATGGCGACCCGATGTTCCCCGTTTTTCACTTCCTTCGGAATGCCGATCTCCATGCCGGAGTCCTCCTCTCGTGCGCTATCTTCTTTAGAAATACCTCGACGTTATCATTTTTTTCTTCGTATAAAATTCAATGCCGTCTCCGCCGTTCGCATGCAAATCGCCATAGAAGGAATCCTTCCATCCCGAGAACGGGAAAAAAGCCATCGGGGCAGGCACTCCGACGTTAACTCCGAGCATCCCAGCCTCCGCCTCTTCGCGGAATTGCCGTACCGCCTTTGCATTTTCGGTATAAATGACAGCCGAATTGCCGAATCGCGAGCTGTTCACAATCGCGATGGCGTCATCGAGGCTCGCCGCTCGCAGAACAGACAGCACCGGGCCGAATATTTCCTCCCTCGCTATCGTCATCTCCGGCTTCACCTCGTCGAATAGGGTCGGACCAAGGAAGAAGCCGTCTTGACCGCGTACCTCCGAGATTCTGCCATCCAGCAGCAGCTTCGCCCCTTCGGCTTCCCCCTGGGCAATATAACCTTCAATCCGCGTTCGGTGTTCCTTGCGTATGACAGGCGTTAGCGTGACATCTTCTCTAAGCCCGCTTCCGATCACCATGCCGGAAGCCGCTGTCTGCAGCGCAGTCATGAATGCTTCTCCTTCGCCGACGACAACGACAGCAGAGCAAGCCATGCATCGCTCGCCTGCGCTGCCGAAGGAGGAGGCGATAATATTTTCGACGGTCTTCGGGATATGGGCGTCCGGCATGACGATATGGATGTTTTTGGCGCCGGCCAGCGCCTGCACCCTCTTGCCGAAGGATGACGAGCGCTCATACACATACTTGGCGACCGGCTGCGAGCCAACGAAGGATACCGCCTTAACGTCCGGATGGCTCGTCAATCCATTAACGACCTCATGAGCGCCGTGTACGACACCCAGTACGCCCTCCGGCAGTCCCGCTTCATGGAACAGCTCGGCAAGCCGGTTCGCCGTAAGCGGCGTGCGCTCCGACGGCTTAAGCACGAACGTATTGCCAAGCGCAATCGCCAGCGGGAACATCCAGCATGGCACCATCATCGGGAAGTTGAACGGCGTGATGCCGGCGACGACGCCGACCGGTACTCGGAACAGCTCCGAATCAAGATCGGTGGCGATATTCGCCAGCGTGCGCCCCATCATATGCGTCGGAGCGCCCGCGGCGAATTCGACGTTCTCGATGCCGCGCTGCACTTCGCCAAGCGCTTCCTTGTAGCTTTTGCCATTTTCCGTCGTTATGATTTCGGCCAATTCCTCCGCATGCTGCTGCAGCAGCTGCCAGTAACGGAACAGGACACGCGCGCGACGCGGCACCGGCGTCCTGCTCCATGCCGGGAACGCCTCTGCCGCCGCTCTCACAGCTCCCTTCACGTCGGATTCGACCGACAGCGGCACGTAAGCGATCGTCTCTCCGGTTGCGGGGTTATACACGCGCTCCGTCAGCCGACTCTCCGATTCGACCCATGCGCCATTCACGAAGTTGCGCAAGCGGTTCTGGCTTGTATGGGTCTGCTGCGATATCGACTCTATGGCCATTGCTCTCATCTCCTAAGCCAAGCTAATAAATATTTTCCAATAAAATAGACATTTAGTATAATGAGAGGAATTTAACTATCAGATTATTCCGATAATAATAGATTGGCGGTGACGGCCGATGGTGAACACGATGCTGCAAATGACGGTGGGGGATATATTGAAGCGGCCTTTATTCGCTAGAGCGGAAGCTATCGCCAGCCCCGAAGCTTTGTTGCGTTCCGTCCGGTGGGTCCACATTATGGAAGTTACGCAGGTCGGCCATCTGCTGAACGGACACGAGCTCATTCTTAGCACGGGCATCGGCTGGCATGACGATGAGGAGCTTAGCGTCTCCTTCCTGCGCCAACTGATCGACAGCGGCGCTTCCGGGTTATGCATCGAGCTTGGCACGTATGCGAAGCAGCCGATCGAGAGAATGAAGCAGCTCGCGGAGAGCGAGCACTTTCCGCTTGTTTTTTTCCACGAAGAAGTCCGTTATATCGATATTACGCAAGACTTGCACGCCTACTTCATCAACCAGCATCATCAGATGGTGTCGCGGCTTGAGTCGCTGTCGACCGAGCTCAACCAACTGCTGCTCTCCGGCAAAGGGATGATGTCTCTCCTCCGTCTTCTTCACCAAACGACAGGCGCTCAGGTAGCCTTCTTTCCGCTCGGAGCGGAAGCCCAGTTCGTTCCGCATATGCCGCGGGCCAAGGCCGGAAGCTTCTACGAGCAATGGATCTATGGCAAAATGTTCGCAACGCCGGAATGGAAGATCACCATTGCGCATCGTCCCATATTAGCGCTCGACCATCTGTTCGCGGACTTGCTGCTGCAGGGTAAAACCGAGCTGAGCGAATTTCAAATTCTAGCGCTCGACCGCTGTGCGACAGCCATTGCCCAGGAAATGATGCGAACCAAATATATGGAGGAGCGCCGCAGGCATAAAGAGGATCTGTGGGCGGTCGACTGGCTCGGCGGGAAGCATTCCGAGCAAGAAGTGCTCGAATATATTCAGGTATTGAAGCCATCTGCCAAGCTGGGAGGCGTTACCGTTTGCCTATTCGATCTCGATGCCGATGCGAAGCGCGAAGCCCAGAAGGACGACGGTTCGCTGCTCATTCAGAAGCATATGGTCGCCCGCGCGATTTTCGAGGGAGAAGGGTATGTGCTTCTGCCGCTGCTCCATAGCGACCATATCGTCTTCATCGCGCTCGATCAGCTTGGCGAGATCAAGCATAAGGAGCGGCTTCTTCGCGCAATCGAGCGGTTGCGCAGAACGGAGCAGCTTCATGAGAAGGCACTCTTCGCGTCAAGCCTGTCAATCGGCTGCTATACGACAAAGCTGAGCCAACTCCACGAAAGCTATGCATCGGCCAAAGAAGTGAACGCTATTCAGAGAGATGTAGGTCCGCTTGCGTCACCTTTCTATCAAGACCTGCACCTGCACAAAATCATGTTCGTCCTGAAGAATGCCGGGACGCTTCATGCGCTGGCCGAGCAATTTATCGGGCCTGTCGCCGCGAGCGACAAGGATCGCAACGGCCAATTGCTGCAGACGCTCTCCGTTTATTTGTCGCTGTCGGGCTCCAAGCAGGATACGGCTAAGGCGCTGCTCATTGCGCGCCAAACGCTTTATCATCGGTTAGAGAAACTCGAAGCGCTGCTTGGAAGCGACTTCGCCGACGATCCGGAGAAGCGGCTTACGATCGAGATTGCACTTCGCGCATATGAATATATTCATGGGCGGATTCGTTAGGAAGCGTTGATTTGCTTAATAATGGCATTGACCAGATACTTTCTTGCATCAGCCGTCAAAATTTGAATAGCAGTCCGCTCGCCGCCTGGATGCTCCATCACTACCGACGCGCCGTTCAGATCTTCCTTTACTTCTGCGATTTTGTAGCGCCGCTCGATGAAATCGTCGATCTTCAGCTTCTCTTCCTTGAATTGTTGGTATGCTGTCATTGCACGTACACCTCCAAGAGCTTCACTTACGACTTTGCGCTAGCTGCGGTACGATCAGGCGCTTCGCCTGAGCTCGCCGTGTAAGGCGAACGCTTTAAGTATCGCCCCGTTCCAAGCTCGCCTGCGAATTGCCGATCGCGAATGACGTATTCGCCTCTGGACAGCACGCTAAGCGGCACGCCGGTTATGCTCATTCCTTCGAACGGGTTATAGTCTACGTTCATATGATGCGACTGCGCCGATAGCGTTCTTTCCGCCGAGGGGTCAAAAATAACAATGTCCGCGTCGCTGCCGACGGCTATTGTCCCCTTCTGCGGGAACAAGCCAAACAGCTTGGCGTTCCGTGTCGCCACCATCTCCACGAATTGATTAAGCGTAATGCGGCCTTTGGCAACGCCCTCCGAGTACAGGATGGAGAAACGGTCCTCGATGACCGGGCCGCCATTCGGTATTTTGCTAAAGTCGCCGAGTCCGAGATCCTTCTGTCCGTCATAGTTGAAGGAGCAATGATCGGAGCCGATCGTCTGCAGTTGCCCGCTTTTCAACGCATTCCATAACACCTCTTGATGCCTCTGCTCGCGCAGCGGCGGCGACCATACGTACTTCGCTCCCTCGAAGCCCGGCCGGGCCAAGTACGTTTCATCGAGCGTCAAGTATTGCGGGCAAGTTTCCCCCCATACGTCGACGCCGCGGCTCCTTGCCTCCGCGATCTGCCTCACCGCTTCTTCGCAAGTGACATGCACGACATACAATCTCGCTCCGGCAAGCTCCGCGAGATTCGCCGCTCGGCCAGTCGCTTCGCCCTCGATAATGGAAGGCCTTGTGCGAGCATGATAGATCGGGTCGGTATGACCGGCCTCTAATGCTTGCCGAATGAGAAAATCAATAACATCGCCATTCTCCGCATGCACCATCACCATCGCGCCGAGGTCTTTGGCAGCCAGCATCGTACGGAACAGCGTGCCGTCATCGGCTTGGAACACATTCTTGTAAGCCATGAATACTTTAAGCGACGTAATGCCTTCGTCGTTCACCACGGCCGGAAGCTCCGCCAGCACCTCATCATTGATCTCGCCGATCATGAGATGGAAGCCGTAATCGATAACCGCTTTGCCGCTAGCTTTGCGATGCCAAGTCGCGATCGATTCAGCCAGCGGTTTGCCTTTGGTCGTTAAGCAGAAGTCGATAACCGTCGTCGTTCCGCCGAAAGCGGCCGCCCTCGTCCCCGTCGCGAAGTCGTCTGCCGTCACCGTTCCGCCGAACGGCATATCGAGATGCGTATGCGGGTCTACCCCGCCCGGGAATACAAGCTTGCCGGCAGCATCGACAGCTTCAGCGCCTTCCGCCTCCGCCTCGGCGGATAGATCGATGCCGATTTTCGCGATGATGCCTTCCTTAATAAGCAGATCGGCACGATAGGTGTCGGCAGCCGTTACGATTGTTCCGCCTTTGATCCATTTGGAAGTCATCTTCTACACCGCCTCCTTCTTATTCGAACCGCCTGCATCATCCTTGCTTCCCCCAAGGGCGCTGATCGCCTTCTGTCGCTGATTCCAGCTCATCGGCATTTCCGACGAAGGCACTTCGACCATCGTAATCGCATCCTCGACCGGGCATACGATGGAGCATAGGTTGCAGCCGACGCAATCCTCCTCGCGCACCTTTAGATAGGCGACGCCGTTCTCATCCGTATGCCGCTCGATGCATTGATGCGAAGCGTCCTCGCAAGCGATATGGCATTTGTTGCATACGATGCAATTGTCTTTCTCAATACGCGCGACAACCGCATAATTCAGGTCAAGGTCGCCCCAATCGGAGAAGCGCTGCACCGACTTGCCGATCAGCTCGGTAACGGAAGCAAGCCCCTTGCCGTCCAAGTAATTGTTCAGTCCGTCGATCATATCCTCGACGATGCTGAAGCCGTGATGCATCGCCGCCGTACATACTTGCACGCCCGTTGCTCCCATCAGCAGAAATTCAACCGCATCGCGCCAATTGGAAACGCCGCCGATGCCCGAGATCGGAATGCCGACCTGCGGATTGCGGGCGCACTCCGCCACCATGTTGAGCGCGATCGGCTTCACCGCAGGACCGCAGTACCCGCCATGCGCCCCTTTGCCGGCGACATGCGGAATCGTATTCCACGTATCGATATCCACACCGGCAAGCGAATTGATCGTATTAATCAGCGATATGGCGTCCGCCCCGCCTCTCGCTGCCGCCTTCGCCGTTGCCGTAATATCCGTAATGTTAGGCGTAAGCTTCACGATAACCGGCGTCTGCGCCGCTTCCTTGGCCCACATCGTCTGCGCTTCGACAAGGTCCGGCTGCTGGCCGGAAGCCGAGCCCATGCCGCGCTCCGCCATCCCATGCGGACAACCGAAGTTCAGCTCCAGCCCATCAACGCCGATCGCTTCGACCTTCTTCACGATTTCATGCCATTTCTCCCGCTTCGGTTCTACCATTAGCGATACAACAAGCGCATGATTCGGAAATCGCTTCTTCGTCTCGTAGATTTCCTTCAGATTGACCTCTAACGGTCTATCCGTGATGAGCTCAATATTGTTGAAGCCCGCAACGCGCTGTCCATTGAAGTGGACGGCCGCGAAACGCGACGACGTATTGATAATCGGATCGCCGAGCGTCTTCCATACCGCGCCGCCCCAACCCGCTTCGAATGCGCGCTGCACCTGATACCCGGTATTCGTCGGCGGGGCGGACGCCAGCCAGAACGGATTCGGAGACTTAATGCCTGCCAGATTGATGCTCAGATCAGCCATATCGTTCCCTCCTCGCACACAGCGAATTGTATATCGAATAGGCGGCCAGCTTCCCTTGCTGCGCCGCGGATACGACCATCGCCTCGCCCTGCTGCCCTTCGCCGACAATCACGTCGCCGGCTGCATAGACGCGCGGATTAGAAGTCTGATAGGTTTCCGGGTCAACGGTTACGACACCTCGTTTATGAGCAAGGCCAAGCTGCCCGATGAGCGGCAAATGCCGAGTCTGCCCGATCGCCTTTATAACGACGTCCACTTCCATGAGGAAAGCCGAGCCTTCAACAGGCACAGGCCTTGCGCGCCCATCGCTTTCATCCGCCTCTAGCCGCATTTCGACGCATTCAAGCGCCTTGACTTCGCCGTTTTGTCCGGCGACGATGCGCGTCGGCGCCGTCAACCATTTGAACGCCACGCCGTCCTGCTTGGCGAACTCGAATTCGAAGTCGTAGGCGGTCATTTCCGCGCTCGTCCGCCGATAAACGATCTTCACGTCGTCCGCGCCGAGCCGGACAGAGCATGTTGCCGCATCGATCGCCGTATTGCCCGCTCCGATAACCGCCACCTTCTTGCCGGCGAATTTCGCCGACAACCCCGTCTTGGTTGCTTCCACGAAATCAATGGCATCGTATACGCCTTTCAGACTTTCGCCCTCGATGCCGAGCATAGGCACTTTAGACATCCCGATAGCGAGCACAACCGCATCGAATTGATCCATCAACTGCTCGGCGCTAATATCGACGCCGACCTTCGTATTCGTCCGAATATCGACGCCAAGCTGCTTTACTTGCTCCGCTTCCCAGAGCGATATGCTTTGCGGCAGGCGGAACGATACGATGCCATACGTATCCAAGCCTCCAGCCTGCTCCTTCGCTTCGAAGATCGTAACCGCGAAGCCGAACCGCGCCAATTCCCGAGCTGCCGACAGTCCAGCAGGCCCGCCGCCGATAATGGCGGCAGTCATGCCGTTGCTGCGACCGGCCGCGAACAACACCTGTTCGTTGCGAATCGCCCAATCGGTGGCGTAACGCTGCAAATCTCCGATCATGATCGGCTTCGACGAGTGATTAAGCACGCAAGCGCCCTCGCATAGCTCTTCCGTCGGACATACCCGCGAACAGGTAGCGCCTACCGGATTCGCATCCATAATGGCGCGCGCCGACCCGAGCATATTGTCGGAAGCGATCTTTTTGATAAAGGAGGGGATATTGATGCCGGTTGGACAAGCCTTGATGCATGGCGCATCGTAACAATACAAACAACGGTTCGATTCCTCGATCGCTTCCTTCGGCCTCATGCCTGCTTTAACCTCGGCAAAATTCCGCTTCAATTGCTCCTCAGATATGAAAGCCGATTGAACTTTCGTGCTCATGCCATCCTCTCCTTTCCTCCGGGCTTGTCAAAGGCTAACGATATTGCCGTACGTCTCCGGTCTGCGATCGCGATAAAACTGCCACGCATTGCGCACCTCGCGAATCAGCTCCCTGTCCATCTCCCCGATCACGACTTCATCGTTGTCGCGACTGCCGATGGCAACGATCGTACCTCGCGGATCAACCAAATAAGATTGGCCGTAAAACTCGCCCATATTCCATGGCGCTTCAACGCCGACTCGATTAATAGCAGCTACATAGTAGCCGTTGGCCACCGCATGAGCCGGCTGCTCCAGCTTCCACAAATATTCGCTCGTCCCCGCCACCGTCGCCGATGGATTGAACACGATCTCCGCGCCGTTAAGACCTAACGCCCGCGCCCCTTCCGGAAAATGCCGATCATAGCAAATATAAACGCCGATCTTGGCATAAGCCGTATCGAATACCGGATACCCCAGATTGCCCGGCTTGAAATAATACTTTTCCCAGAAGCCGCATGAGCCGCCGCCCGCCGCTACATGCGGAATATGATGCTTCCGGTACTTCCCGAGATAGGAGCCGTCCGCATCGATGACCGCTGCCGTATTGTAATAGGTCGCTATCCCTTCCCGTTCATAGATTGGGAGCACGATGACGACACAAAGCTCCTTCGCGAGCTCTTGGAACAATTTCGTTGTCGGTCCCGACGGAATTTCCTCCGCCGCCTCGTACCACTTCGTCTGCTGCTCCGAGCAGAAGTACGGGCCGTAGAATATTTCCTGCAGCGAAATAATCCGGGCTCCACGCGCCGCGGCCTCCCGCACGAGCCTCGTATGTTTACGGATAGCCGCTTCCTTATGGGCGGCAACCGGTTCATCGCCGTGCAGCTCGTTCGATGCTTGGATTAAACCGATCTTTACCTTCGACATGCTTCTATCCCTCCTTCATTGCCGCCAATCCGCCTTGCCGCGAGGTACAGCAGTTCCGCGCCATGCGCTATATCATCCGGCGACGAATACTCCTTCGGATTATGGCTAATGCCCTCCTTGCACCTGACGAAGATCATCCCGTAATCGCATACGTAAGACATCGTAAGCGAATCATGGAACGGCCCGCTCATTAGCTCCGGAGGCGCAATGCCCATGTTATCCGCTTCGGCGCGCAGCGTTTCCTTGATCCAATCCGCGCAATAACGGGGATCGCTCTTCGTATCCTCGCGAATCGAATACGTAAGCCCGTGCTCGGCGGCAACTTCGTCAATCTTCTTAAGAAGCCTGGCCTCCAGTCCGTTCCTCCTGCTTAGGTCGATGTCCCTAAAGTCGACCGTGAACGAAACCTTCTCCGGAATAATGTTGCGCGAGTCGGGGAAGACCGACAACGACCCTACCGTGCCAACGGTCGGCGCGCCCGGCGTCTCCCGCGCAATGGCGTCCAGCGCCGCAATAACTTTGGCCGCCCCAACCAGCGCATCCCGCCGCATCGGCATCGGCACCGAACCCGCATGTCCGGCAAAGCCGTTCATCTCGACCGTCCACCAGACCGGTCCGGATATGCCGCTCACGATGCCGATCGGCTGCTCCAGCGATTCGAGCACCGGCCCTTGCTCGATATGGAGCTCGAGGAAAGCGCCGATGCGATCGGCCGTCACCTCGTAGCCGTCAATCAAAGCAGGGTCGCAGCCGAATTGTCTCAACGCCTCTCCACGCGTTACCCCGTTTTTGTCCATGCGCGCAAGCTCTCCGTCTTCCAGCTTGCCGGTCATTCCCCTTACGCCGAACAAGCCCTTGTTGAATCGGCAGCCTTCCTCGTCGCAGAAGGCGACGACCTCGATGTTCATCATCGGCACGAAGCCGCTTTCTACCATCGTCTGAACCGCTTCGAGCGCGCCGAGCACTCCGATGACGCCATCGAAGCGACCGCCGTACGGCTGCGAATCGATATGAGATCCGAGCATTAATACCGGAGCGACCGGATTCGCTCCTTCCAGGACGCCGATCAAATTGCCGAAAGGATCGATAAACGCTTCAAGCCCCGCTTCTTCCATCCAGCTCTTCACGAGCATGACAGCCTCGCGGTCCTCTTTGGAGAGCGCAAGCCGGCAAACGCCGGTATCGCCAATCTTGCCAATAAGCGACAATTCCTCGATTCGCCGGTGCAGCCTCTCCTTATTGATCGCTCCCGTAAATACGCTGACCGTCATGCAATCACCTTCCCCTCGTCCTCCGCCCTGATCGAGAAAGCCTCCAACAGCGTATCCACGATAAAAGCAACGTCTTCATCAGTCGAGCTAAGCGGCGGGCTAATGGTCAAAACATTGGCGAAGCCGGGTACGGTATCGCCATTTTTGCCAATGATCAGTCCGAGCCGCTTGCATGACGCAATATAAGAGGCGACGAGGGAAGCTTCCGCCGGCCGCTTCGACTGCTTATCCTCGACCAGCTCGATCCCGAGAGCAGAACCGAAATGGCGAATATCGCCGACATGCGGGTGAGCGTCGAGAGGCTGCAGCCTCTCGCGGAACTGCTCGCCGATCCAAGCGGACCGGCTCACCAGCTCTTCGCGCTCCAGAATCGCAAGGTTCGCCAGAGCTACCGCGCAGGAGACGGGATTGCCGCCGAACGTATTGACATGCCGCAGGTGGCTGTCCGCCTTGCTCGTATCCTTGAAGCTGTCGTACAGCCACGCCGACACCGCCGTTGCCGATAGCGGCGAATAGGCGCTCGTCATGCCCTTCGCCATCGTTACGATATCGGGCTTCGCTCCGAAGTTATGATGGCCGAACTTCCTGCCCGATCGGCCGAAGCCGCAGATCACTTCGTCTACGATGAGCAGCACGTCATGCTTGTTGCATATTTCCTGCACCCGCTTCATATAGCCGTCCGGCGGTACAAGCATGCCGCCGCCGGTAATGACAGGCTCCATAATGACGCCCGCAACCGAGTCCGCCCCTTCCCACGTAATCGCGTCCTCGAACGCCTCCGCGCATTGCATGCGGCATGCTCCCTCCTGCTGGCCGAATGGACAGCGGTAGCAATAAGGCGGAGGCACATGCGTGAAGCCCGCCGCAAGCGGCTCGTATTTCAGCTTGCGCTGCGCCTGTCCCGTCGCGGCAAGCGAACCGAGCGAGCTTCCATGATACGCACGATGCCGGGAGATGAACTTATGCTTGCTCGGCTTGCCGTTCTGATGATGGTATTGCCGCGCGATTTTGAAGGCGACCTCATTGGCGTCCGAGCCCGAATTCGAGAAGAAAACGCGATACTCGCCTTCCAGCCATTCATTCAGCTTCTCGGCGAGCTTAATTGCCGGCACATGCGCCTGGATAAGCGTCGAGTAGGCAATCGTCTTCATTTGCTTGGCGGCCGCTTCCGCAATCTCCTCGCGTCCATGCCCGACATTCACGCACCATAAGCCCGACATGCCATCCAAGTACCGATTGCCGTCCACGTCCTTAATCCAACTGCCCTCGCCGGAGACGACAACCATCGGATTGTCGTTATGCGGCGTAATATGGTGCCACACATACTTGCGATCCTTGTCCAGCAAATCCTCCTTGCTTATAGCGTCCATAGCCGGTTCGTTCACGTTTATCCCTCCTCCAGCTTGCCGCCTAGCGGTGGGGAGCGCCGAATCAAACTTCCTATCCGCGCTTCCTAGCGATTAGCGAGCCTATCCTTACTTCAATGCATCTTCCAAAATCGTCTTATCGATCGCCACAGCCAAATCCGGCGCCTTCTTAATCAACTCGTACTTCAGCGAGATGTCGACCGTTCGCTGTACGGCTTCATCGACGAAGCTGCCGACCTGCGCCTCCGTAAACCCTTCCGGCTTCACAAGCTTCGCCATTTCCATCAGCATCGTCGTCTGATGCTCCTTCGTCGTGCTGCCCTCGGTCACCGCCTTCATCACAATATCAACCGATTCCGGCTGGTTCGCGATCGCATAGTTCCAGCCTTTCATCGTAGCTTTGATGGCCTTAACCGCAAGCTCGCGATTATTCTTGAGCCAATCCTCCTTGACGACGAGCGTATCCTCCAGCATGCCGATGCCCGCATCTTCGAAGTCGTATACGTAGAGATCTTCTTCCTTCACGCCGCTCTCGAGCACGACATGATATTCGTTATAGATCGTGGAGATCGCGACATCAAGCTGCTTATTGAAAAACTGGTCCATCGTAAAGCCCTGCTTCACGAGCTCTACATCCTTCTTGGGATCGAGGCCGTTTTTCTCCATGAAGGCGAGCACCTGGAACTGCTGGCTTCCCGTCCACATGCCAACCTTCTTGCCCTTCATCTTGGCAGGTTCGTCGATGCCCGACTCCTTGCCGGCGACGAATCGGTACGAGCTTTGCTGCAGGATTTGCGCGACCGATACAAGCGGCAAGCCATTGTCCCGGTTGACCAGGAGGCTGTCGAAGCTCGTTACGCCGATATCCGCCGCGCCGTTGACGACCTGCTGCTCGATGACGACGTCGGGACCGCCGGGGATGATTTCGACATCGAGCCCCTCCTCCTCATAAAAGCCTTTCTCCTTCGCTACGAAAATACCGGCGAATTGCGCTTGCGGCACCCACTTCAGTTGAATCTTCACTTTGGCCAGCGGTGCGTCGGCGGGCTTATCCGTTGCCTCGGCCGCAGCGCCCTCCGCAGGCTTCGGATCGTCCTCGGCAGGCGGCGTCTCGTTCGAATTGCCGCATGCGGCGGCGAAGAGCAGCATGAATGCGAGTAAAGCGAATGACATGGTTTGCAGCGTACGGTTTCTCTGTTTCATGAAAACCATTCCTCTCCCTATTGTTTTCTATATGAGAAAAACTTCTATCGAAGTACTTCAGGATGAGCGACCTACCAAGTTTGCGCAGCAAACTCTCTTCGGAAGCAAGGAAGCTTTTATCGCCAATTCGAATGATTTACTTTTCACTTTATCGTTGTAAAACACTCAAACATTCTAATGTGGTGAGCGATGCGACACATGCCACGGTATGATGAAGCGCTCAACAAGCTGAACGACATAATAGAGAATAATGCCGAGCGCCGCTGCAATTGCGATGCATGACCAGGCGAGCGGCATATTGCCAAGCTTGATCTGGTCCGATAACAGAAAGCCGAGTCCCTTCGACGATATGAAAAATTCCCCCACGATCGCGCCGATGATGCTCGTGGACATATTGATCTTGAGCGCCGTGAAAATGGCCGGCTGTGCCGCGCGAAAACGCAGCTTGAGAAATACGGTCGACCTTCGAGCCGCGTATGCATGCATAAGGTCGAGATAGGCGGGCTGGATAGAGCGCAGACCCTTGAACGCGCTAATAGCCATTGTGGCCATCGTCATAACGGAGACGATCGCTATTTTGGAAGAAACGCCGTCTCCGAACCAATTGTTCATAACCGGCGCAAGGGCAACGATAGGTACGGCGTTAAGCGACGCAAGCAGCGTAATCGCCCCCTTGCCCGCATTCGGGAACATGGATGTAACCACTGCCGCGGCAAGACCGAGCAATGAGCCGATAAGGCAGCCGCCTAAGATCTCGGTCCCCGTATAGAGTGAGTAACTCCAGAGCAGATCGGCGTTATCCTTGATCGACGCTGCGATCGCTGACGGAATCGGAAGCTGATAGCGCTCCAGCTTGAACAGCCGGTGAAAGCCGTCGAGCTGCCAAACGAGCAGGAAAACAATCGCGAAGCCTGTCGGAAGCAGCATCGGCTGCAAAGTCTTCCATCCCGAATAAATGCGGGACTGACTTCTCATACTTACCTCATTTTTACTTATCTCAAGCACACGTCTAGGATCCACTTCCTGAACGGTGCCCGCGGCAGGCATCGTCGCCATACCCGCCTGCGGTTCTGACTTGACGGCCGCAAGCTCCTTCATGCCTCGTCCCTCCCCTTCGCCCGGAACTCGGGCTGCCAAGGTGTAAGCAGCCGCTCGGCCGCTGCGATAAGCAAATATAATACAATGCCGATCATCATGCTAATGAGCACGGTTGACCAGAACATATATACCTGCGACGTTCCGTAGTAGAGCGAGCTGACCATTAGCACGCCGATGCCGTCTGGCGCGCCCATCAGCTCCACGATAATAGACGCGGTTATAGCGAGCGGCGCGGACAGCTTCAAGCCCGCGAACAAGCCGGGAAGCGCGGCGCGCAGCTTGAGCTTGCCGTAGAGCATCCAAGTTGAGGCTGCGTAAGTCCGCATAAGCTCCACTTGGTCGGGACTTACGCTTCGCAAGCCGCGAAGCATATGAATAGCGACCGGGAAGAACGTCACATATCCGGCCATTAGCACCCTGGACAGCTCGGCATCGCGGACGATACCGTAAATAATAGGCGCAAGCCCGATGATCGGAATCATCTGCGAGGCGATCATGTATGGCGACAGCGTGTGCTCCGCCGCTCTCGATACGCTCATTAGAATCGCGAGCCCCGCGCCGACGGCCGAACCAATGACGAATCCGGTAATCGAATTGCCGAACGTAACCGTCCCTTGCTTCAGTAACGTGGGCAGATGTTCGGCAAGCGTTCCAAACACTTTATGCAAGTAAGGAAGCTTGGAAGCCGGAGCGGTCGTCTTCATCTCTTCGGCAATGAACCATGCCCCCGCTTCCCATACGAGTAGCACAGCAGCTACCCATAATGCAAGGACAAGGCCCTGTCCGCCTCTTCTAAACAATCCGTCCGTCAAAGGAACCACTCTCCTTGTAGAAACAATTCCTCACCGTCTTCGTCATCTCATGGAAATGGGCCGATTCGCGGACAAGGGACAGATCGCCCTCCTCCCTGACAATATCCACGATCGAATGGACGCGTCCGGGATGAGCGGATAATACGATGACGCGATCCGACAGAAACACCGCTTCCGGAATGCTGTGCGTAACGAACACGATTGTTTTGTTCGTCTCCTTCTTTATTTCAAGCAGCTCGAGCTGCAGCTTCTCCTTCGTGAATTCGTCAAGCGCGGAGAACGGTTCATCCATGAACAGAATGGGCGGATCGAGCGAAAGGGCGCGGGCGATCGCGACGCGCTGCTGCATGCCGCCGCTTAGTTGCCAAGGATAGTAGTTGCGGAACGAGGACAGCCCAACCATCTCGATCAGCCTCTCTGTAAAAGGCGTGTATTGCGATTTACGGTGGCCGAGCACCTCGAGCGGCAGCTCGATATTCTCCTTCACCGTCCGCCATTCGAACAGCGTCGGGTTCTGGAACACAATGCCGAATTTACGGCGGAGGCGAACTTCACGGGGGTGTTCATCTTGGATCGTAATCGTGCCGCTCGTAGGTTCCAGCAGGTCGGCCATAAGCCTAAGCAGCGTCGACTTGCCGCAGCCGGAAGGCCCTAGCAGCGATACGAATTCATTGCGATGGATTTCGAAGCTTACGTCTTGAAGCGCGGCGACCTCCTGCCCCTTTTCCCCAAAACGCATACTGACTTGATTGACGATGATCTCTGCCTTCTTGGCAGCTCCGGGTGTGTGCATGCAGTCCCTCCTCATGACAAACGTAGTTTGCGTTAAGTATGCGAAAGACTTCATCACTGTGTATGTCATATTATATAACATATAATTTTGAATACATTATACAAAGTGATCAAAAAAAGTCGTCCGCACTAGACACATTGTCACCCCAGCCGAATAGACCTTCGATAGATTGCTAGAATTGGACGTTTTATTCTTTCACATAACCGCTCGGCAGTTGAATATATTGATTAACAACAGGTGTTTCAACAACAAATAATCGGGGGAGGTGCTCCGAAATGGGTTCATCGGACAACAGCATGTTCAGCGTCTCGCGGGAAGACTGGTCTTTGCATCGCAAAGGGTATCAGGATCAGGCCAGGCATCAGCAAAAGGTAAGGGAAGCGATTAAGCAAAATTTGCCCGATCTCGTGTCCGAGGAAAGCATCGTCATGTCAGACGGCAAACAGGTTATCAAGGTGCCGATTCGGAGCCTTGATGAATATCGGTTCGTCTATAACTACAATAAAAATAAACATGTCGGCCAAGGCGACGGCGACAGCCAGGTAGGCGACGTGCTCGGCGTCGATCCGTCCTCGGCGCAGAAGGGCGGCAAAGGCGAGAAGGCCGGCGATCAGCCCGGCGAAGATATTATCGAGGCCGAGATCAGTCTTGCGGAGCTGGAGACGATGCTGTTCGAGGAGCTGGAGCTTCCGTTCCTGAAGCAGAAAGACAAGGATCAGCTGGAAACGAAGGAAATCCGGTTCAACGATATTCGCAAAAAAGGCATTATGTCCAACATCGACAAAAAACGGACGATCATCGAGAATTTGCGCCGCAATGCCACCTCGGGCCAACCGGGCATTCACGGTATATCGCCCGACGACCTGCGCTATAAGACCTGGGAAGAAATCATTAAGCCGCAATCGAATGCCGTCATACTCGCCATGATGGATACGTCCGGTTCGATGGGCTCTTTCGAGAAATATGTGGCTCGCTCCTTCTTCTTCTGGATGACCCGCTTTCTGCGGCATCAGTACGAGAAGGTCGACATCGTGTTCATCGCGCATCATACCGAGGCGAAGGAAGTGACCGAGGAAGAGTTCTTCACCCGTGGCGAGAGCGGCGGTACCATTTGCTCGTCGGCTTACATGAAAGCGCTGGAAATTATCGACAGTCGGTTTAATCCGAGTCTGTATAATATCTATCCGTTCCACTTCTCCGACGGCGACAACCTGACGAGCGACAACGAACGGTGCGTGAAGCTGATCGGCGAGCTGCTCAAGCGCTCCAACCTGTTCGGCTACGGCGAGGTTAACCAATACAACCGATCCAGCACGCTGATGTCCGCCTACAAGCACATCAATCTTCAACATTTCATGTATTACGTCATCAAGGAGAAGGGCGAGGTCTACAACGCGCTGAAGTCGTTCTTCCGCAAGCGTGAGGGTGTGACGGGGTAAGGTGCGTATATCGTGCATATTTCGGCTCTGTCGTTCGTGTGCATCTGATGCTGAACAAGACTAAGGCGATGAGGGAAATCGTAAATAGTGATAAGAGGGTTGGCATACGCCAACCCTCTTTCTATTTTTATCTATCGTCACTTACTGGCAGCAAGTTGAACACGACAGTGTTGGCAATTTCAATGCCTTTACCTCCAATCACATAGTCGGTTCGCGTTTCAAAGCACCCATGATACAAAGCATGAACCTGAATGATGACGGAAGCAGGCGCCCCATATACCCGAATACGCTTGATCTCTTTCCGATTGGACTCCGGCCTTAGGCTTCTTCAGTCATCCGCATAGTTCTGCCCGTTTCTTTCGAGAAGACCGCGTTTGTATGTTCATTAAAATATAATTGCGATCAGCGTCTTCTTCAGAGGCCATCGAATTTTGACATGATTTTTGGTGCATTTTTAATTGTATTATCTGGAAGTTTATACAGCTAAAATGAAAAATGACACCGCTTACACTAATCTAGGGAGGTGCAAAAAAAACTACATTGGAGCTCAGTCACAAGTTTCGCTGTATTCGGTTTCTCGAAAGAAAGCAAGCTTGTATTTCTTTAAAGCAAGGGAGGAAATTATGCGTAAAACAAAAGCTTTCCTGTCGTTGATGTTGACTATTACTTTGTTGTTTACTGCGTCTTCGTTTTCGTTTCCGGCCTCGACCTCTGCCTCAACTCCTATGCAGACGTATGTGAGCGCGATGCAGCCCGGATGGAATCTGGGGAACACGTTAGAGGCGATCGGAACCGATTTCGAGACTTCCTGGGGCAACCCGCCCGTAACCCAAGAATTCATTCAGGAAATTAAAGCGCAAGGCTTCAAGAGCATTCGTATTCCTGTTTCGTGGAATCAGCGGATGAGTGCCGGCCCTGACTATACGATTGATCCGGCGTTCCTGAATCGCGTTGAAGAAGTGGTCAACATGGCGCTCGCAGAGGGTCTGTACGTTATGCTCAATATTCACGATGTATGGCAGTGGATGAGGCCGTCGATGGCAACGCAGCATGACGCGGTGATGGCACAATTCGAAGCCGCATGGACGCAAATCGCCGACCGCTTCAAGAATCATTCCAACTTGCTGATGTTCGAAAGCGCCAACGAACCGGATTATCTGAACGTTGATGAGGCGACGCAGCACGCGTTTCTTGATGAAGTCAACACGACCTTCTTCAACATTGTAAGAGCGTCCGGCGGCAATAATGCGGTTCGTCCTCTTGTGCTTCCGTCTCTGATGACGAACGCCGGCCAAGCATATCTGGATTCGCTCGCAACCGCGATAGAAAATTTGAACGACCCGAATATAATCGCTACCGTTCATTATTACGGCTTGTGGCATTTCTCTGTAAACATCGCAGGCTACACAACGTTTAATGCCGATGCGAAAAACGATATCGATACAATGGTTAACAATGTCTATAATACGTTCGTATCGAAGGGTATTCCCGTTGTCATAGGCGAATATGGAATACTCGGTCACGATAAGAACAGGGAAACCGTCGAGCGCGGAGAGATGCTCAAGTATTTCGAATACTTCCTCCACGCTACGCAGTCGAAGGGCATTGCGACGATGTGGTGGGATAACGGCTCGTACTTTAATCGTACAACCTATGAGTGGAGAGACCAGGAGCTTTATAACATCACCATGCACAGCTTGACAGGTCGCACTTCGACGACGTCTTTCGATCAGATCTTCATCAAGAGCGGCGTGCCGGTCAGCGACCAATCACTCACCTTGAACCTGAACGGCAACAGCTTTGTCTCGCTTAAAAATGGCGATCAAACGCTGGTATCCGGCACAGACTATACCGTTGACGGGAACGTGTTAACCCTCAAAGCAAGCTATCTTTCTGGTTTCGCTGCAAGCGGGTTCGGCCAAAAAGCGGTATTGTCGGCTCATTTCAGCTCAGGCCCTGATTGGAAAATCCTTGTCCGCTATTATAATACGCCGGTAGTATCAAAAGCATCAGGTACATCCAGCGGCGGCTTAGCGATTCCGACTGCTTTCAACGGGGATGTGCTTGCCACGATGGAAGCGGTGTACACGAACGGCACGAACGCCGGCCCGCATAACTGGACCTCGTATAAGGAGTATGCCTACGCATTTTTGCCAGACTATGCGAACAACACGGTTATGATAACACCGAACTTCTTCTCCGAAACAACAGGCGGAACAATCAACCTGACGTTTCATTTCTGGAGCGGCGCCATCGTCAAATATCAGCTTACGACTAAAGGTAACCGAATCACAGGCACACCGAAGTAATGCCCTGCAAGCAACACATGAACAAAAAGAGCCGCAAATTATGAAACCAAAGGAGAATTTCCATGAAAGCAAAGAAAACGGTTCTATCCGCCCTTTTGGTCGTTATCTTGCTGATGACGATGTTTTCATCCGTCGGCACGGCCGCTGCTTCCCCGAAAGAATCAAAAATGCAGTCTTATGTCAGCGCAATGCAGCCTGGTTGGAACCTGGGCAATACATTTGATTCATTTAATACGGACGCTCCAAATAATGGTGACGAGACGTCTTGGGGCAACCCGATCGTTACCAAAGAATTCATTAAGGAAATTAAGAAGCAGGGCTTCAAAAGCATCCGCATTCCGATTACATGGAGCGGGCGGATGGGCGACGCACCGGATTATACCATCAATCCTGACTGGATGGACCGGGTACAGGAAGTTGTAGACTGGTCGCTGCAAGAGGGACTGTATGTCATGATCAACATTCACCACGACTCCTGGATGTGGATCAACAAGGCGCCGGAGAATCATGATGCCGTATTGGCCCAATATAATGCGATTTGGACGCAAGTCGCCGACCGCTTCAAGAATCATTCCGACAAACTGATGTTCGAAAGCATCAACGAACCGCTATTTGATAACGTTGATGTAGCGACGCAACATACGTTTCTTGATGAGTTCAACAAATCCTTCGTCCATATTGTAAGAGCGTCGGGAGGCGAAAATGACGTTCGTCCGCTCGTGCTGCCGACGTTATTTACGAATAACTCGCAAGAGCATGTGGATTCGCTTGCAAGCACGATTGCCGATCTGAACGATCCGAATTTGATCGCTACCATTCACTTTTATGGCTTTTGGCCGTTCAGTGTAAACATTGCGGGCTTCCCGAAGCTTGAAGAATTAACGATTAACGATATCGATACAATGGCTAACAATGTGTATAATACGTTCGTATCGAAAGGAATTCCCGTTGTCATTGGCGAATTTGGACTCCTCGGCTGGGATGCTACCCCTTTCAAAACGCCGATCAGCGAAGGTGTGCCCCAGCACGGCGAGATGCTGAAGTTTTTAGAGTATTTCACTTACAAATCCATAGAGAACAAGCTGACCCTTATGCTGTGGGACAACGGCGGGCGGTTTGACCGCAGAACGCTTGAATGGAACGATCCGGAGCTTTACAATCTGCTCATGGCAAGCTTGAAGAGCCGCTCTTCCACGGCCGAATCGGATCTGATCTTCGTCAGGAAGGGCTCGCCAAACCAGGACGCCGTAATGCCCTTGAACTTGAATGGCAATGTTCTGACCGGCATCAAACTCGGAAACGTCGAATTGATTGAAGGAACGGACTATGCGTTGAACGGCGAAGAACTGACACTCAAAGCAAGTTATCTCGCCAAGCTGACCGAATCGGCCGAACTCGGCGAGGCAGCCGTATTGAAAGCGGAGTTCAATAAGGGAGCCGATTGGACCTTCTATGTCATGTACAACGACACGCCGGTACTGCAGGACGCGGAAGGCACCACAGCAAATTTTGTGATTCCGACCGCCTTCAACGGCGACCGACTTGCTACGATGGAGGCCGTGTACGCTGAAGGAGGCAACGCCGGTCCGCATAACTGGACTTCATTCAAGGAGTTCGCACGGACATTCAAGCCTTCTTATGCTTCGAATGAAATTACGCTAACGCAAAGCTTCTTCAATGAAGTAAATGACGGAACGGTAATTCTGAAGTTCCACTTCTGGAGCGGCGCCGTCATCGAATACACGATTATGAAGAACGGTACGACCATCACGGGCACAGCTTCGTAAAGCAAAAATCAACCGTTTCGGAAAAAAAGGAGTCCTGCCTTACACCTGCGCGTGCGGCAGGACTCCCCTGCTTTCTAAAGCATATCCAACAATGAAAGGAAAATCGATCATGAATCCAGTAAGGCAAACCATTCTGTTTCAAGGCGATTCCATCACCGATGGCAACCGGAGCCGCAACGAGGATCCGTATCACATTTTGGGAAACGGCTACGCTTTTATCATTGCCGGCAAGCTCGGCTTCGAATTGGCCGGCAACCGGCCGCATTTCATCAACCGGGGAGTCGGCGGCAACCGTGCTGTGCGAGCCGTTTATATTGAAAGTCTGGGAGACAGAGGAAAAATGGGAGGAGTGGCGAGAACGGATCGATGACTGCCGCCGTATCATTCGCCAGTTGGCCGAGGAATACATTGCGGTATTCGTTCCCTTGCAGGAGGCGTTCGACAAAGCCTCGTCCGGCATGGATGCCGCCTATTAGTTATTGGATGGCGTTCACCCTACGGCTGTCGGCCATGAACTCATTGCGCGCGAATGGCTGTCCATCGTCCAGGATAGCCCTTTGGCTATTCGGTGAAATAGGGTCAGCCGTTTTGCCGCAAAGCCTCAGGGAGGATAGATAATAATATACTAAAGGAAGTTAGGATTTTACATACAATAGTTTGCTAGAATAAAGACGTATCCAAGAAATAGGAGGCCAGTCATTCATGGTTAAAGCTCAAATCGCCAAGGGTCCTTTCGAACCCACATTTGAATCCCTCAGGAAATTCGAGTGTCCGGATTGGTTCCGTGACGCGAAGCTAGGAATATGGTCGCACTGGGGCGCACAATCAGTGCCAATGTACGGGGACTGGTACGCCCGGAACATGTATTACGAGGGTTCCGAGCAATACCGGTACCATATTCGCCATTACGGACATCCGTCGAAATTCGGCTACAAAGATATTGTTCAGCTGTGGAAAGCGGAAAACTTCGATCCGGAATCACTGATGGACTTATATGTGGCTGCCGGCGCCAAGTATTTCGTCGCACAGGCGATGCATCACGACAACTTCTTCAACTACGATTCGAAAATCCACCGTTTTAATTCGGTCAACATGGGACCGAAAAAAGATATAGTAGCACTATGGAAAGCCGCCGCTTCCAGCCGAGGATTGCCTTTCGGACTGACCGAGCATATGGGAGCGACGTTCAGCTGGTTTAAATTCAATAAAGGACAGGATAAGGAAGGCCCTTATGCGGGCATCCCTTATGACGGAAACGACCCTGAGTACGAAGATTTGTATTTGCCGAACCGCGAGCATTACGAACCGGATAATCTGCTCTCCGAGCCAAAGCCCTGGTATACAGAAAATCCTTGGTGGCATCAGCGCTGGTTCGACGTTATGAAGGAAGTCATCGATCTGTACCAGCCAGATCTGCTGTATTCCGACGGCGGGCTGCCGTTCGCCAGCGCATGGGATAAAACGAACGCCTCCTTGGATGACCCTCTGTTCGCAGCCGGACTGCAAGCGGTCGCGCATCTGTACAATACCAACGCAGCGGCAAATGGCGGCGTGAATCGCGCGGTTTATAACCAGAAGGACCGCAGACAGGACGTTTACCGCATCGGGATCCATGACATTGAGCGCAGCCAGGAGCATGACATCAAGCCTGACCCGTGGCAGACCGATACTTGTGTCGGGGATTGGTTCTACCATGTAAAAACCGAATACAAAAAACCGGGGCACGTCATCGAAATTCTGGTCGATATCATTGCCAAGAACGGCAACCTGCTCCTCAATATTCCGCAGAAGCCGGACGGTACGATTGATGACGAATGCAAGTATATCCTGCAAGAGATGGCTAAATGGATTCGGGTTTGCGAGGAAGGCGTACACGGCACAAGGCCGTTCCGCGTATCGGGTGAAGGCCTTTCCCGCGTCGTCATCGACCATTTCACGGAGGACAGGGTAGATTGGAACGCCGGCGACTTCCGTTTCACACAAAAGGGAAATACGCTGTACGCATTCCAAATGCGATGGCCTGAAGATCATCGCGCCGTCATCCGTACGTTGACTCCGTCAGACCAAGTGAAGTCCGTCCGATTGCTTGGAGCTGGTGAAGTTCCATTCGAACAGTCGTACGGAGCTCTGATCGTTTCGCTGCCGGACAGACGTCCGACGCCGTACGTCAACTGCCTGGCGATTGAACTAAATTCTTAATCCTTAGCCTAAAAGAAAAGCCGGCTGACGTTATCCGCGCAGCCGGCTTTGTTGTTCAATTGGGCATAGCTATTCGTTAACATGGTAACTGGGAGAAACATATACGGCAACCGCCATTTCCGAATACAGCTTGTACTCATCGTTGCCGCTCGATGTGATTTGCGCTCCAATCTTCATCGGATGCAGACTTGAGCGGGCCGCCTTTAATTTCTCGCGGAACGAAGCGTCGGCTTTAACAGCTCCGACGCTTCGAACAGTTCGTTAGAAGCCCCCATATTGATGAGGTATCCATCGTTGCCGATTTACTAACGGCAAAACGCTCGCCGTTAACGACGAAAAAAATTTTATAGGGTTAGGTAAATATTTCGATTTGTTTAACTACGGCATTTGCCGCCGGGAATACCACCTTTAAGTAACGCAGGCCTTCGCTCGGCAGCTCCGCGATAAGAATTTTGTTTTTTTCCTCATGCTTGCTGGCTTCCAGCGAGAAGAAAGCTTTGCCATCCAACGAATAAAATATGTTTTGAAGAGAGAGAGCAGTAGCTCCTGCAAATGTAATTACTGCTTGTTCCGCCTTCTTGCATCCTTCCAGATCTACCATAATCCACTGCCCTTCCACTTCGTTGGAAGGCTTCCAATACGTATCCTCCAGGCCGTCTGTTACATTCATCGCAGGATGCCCCGCTTCGTAGCTGCTGCAAAATACAGGTCTGCTTCTTGCGATATTATAGCTTGATCCGTGCGCCGGCGCCTTCATCACTGAAGGAGGGGGCGGCTGAAGGCGGAGGGACTGACCGCTCCATATCGTATCGCCAACGGCTTCGATGCTGATTTCCGCAGGCAGCACCCCTTCGGCCCTTGCCCTAACCTTGATTGTCCCCGAGTAATAGGACCTCAATTCAATGGCTCCCATACCGTCAAGGAAGCTATTGCTTTCCGGTGAAAAACGTATCGACTTCCCTGTAGGTAATAATCCGCCCCCGTAGATAATCTCAAGCTCGACGTGCAGCGGATTGCTGATTCGCTTGCCCTCGCGATCAATGACTTCAACGATAAGATGCGTATCGTCGGTACCGTCGGTGGCAATCACATGCTTATCGGCCGTCAGCCTAAGCGAGTATGCTATCCCTTCAGAGGTAGGCTGCGGCGGCGCAATGCCAAGCAGCTCGTTGCGATACCAATACCAGGCATTTAAGGGCAAACGATAATAATCAATCATCCCCATATAACCCATGTTAGATGCGATGCTGCCATGATGAAAGCCGCACCATAACGCCTTGCCGGATCTCCAACGCGGGTTGCTCTCCACTCCGTCCGTATAGCCCGGCGCATATTCTCCCGGCCTCACCGCTATGACACTGCCGTACTCCGACACGAAGCTAGGAAAGCCTGGATCCATATATAATGCGGCCCCGTCTCCGTTATAGCCTGCGATGTCTCCGAGCACATCGAACCCTTGCCGCTGTGCGCCGCCAACAGAGGCAGGGCGCGACGCATCAAGGCGATGCGACTCCTCCACGAGCTTGACGACAAGCGCGCGCGCATCATCCATAACCTCGGCATCGCTGAAGAACGGTTCATTGCTCATGCTCCATGTAATGATACTTGGATGATTGCGATTCGTTCGAATCATCTCTTGCAGCGCCATCATACAGCTGGCTTCGAACTCTTCTTTATCTTCCTCGCGAACCGGATAAGCGCTGCTTGCCCAATAGCCTTCCGTATTGGCGCCTCCAATCCCCCAGAAGCATAGCTCCGACCAGAACAATAATCCTTGCTTGTCGCACTCTGCGGAGAAGTGTGTATGATGCGGGTAGTGAGAGCCTCTTATAAAATTCATGCCGCAGTCCTTGATCAGCTTAACATCGCGCGCAATCCCGGCTCTCGTCACAGCATCGCCCCACCCGGCATGATCCTGATGCACATTCACGCCTATGATGTCATAATGCTCCCCGTTCAAGAAGAAACCTTCCTTGGCATCAAAGGCAATAGAGCGCACCCCGAAATTGGTTTCATATTCGTCTTGCAGCACATCACCCACATACACATAGCTCTTTAATTGGTATAGGCTAGGCGAATCCGGATGCCATAACATTGGCTCAACCAGCAGCTGTTGCTGACTAAATTCAAAGCTTTGTCCCGGTGCAATGGACTGCTGGCTTCTCATCTCACAAATGTCCGTGCCTTGGTATTCCACGACAGATACAAGTAAGCAGTCCGCCGTTTTCACTTCTTCGTTCACGACTTCGGTTTTGACCTTCAAAGCAGCGCTTTCAGCGGAAACCTCGGAAGCTGTAACGAACGTGCCATACCAAGCGACGTGCACGGGCTCCGTAACGATAAGACTTACGTCACGGTAAATTCCTCCGTTAAACACATGCTCTCCCGCTCGCGGAGCAAGGCGCGGATTCCATAGATTATTCAACCGCACAAAGAGCAAATTATCTCCCTCATGTACGAGCTCCGAAATATCGATATGAAATGCCGTATATCCACCCTTATGATTGCCGGCCCATTGTCCGTTGACATAAATGTCGGCATCCTGGAACGCCCCTTGAAAATCAAGCGATATGCTCTTGCCAAGCCACTCCGGCTGAATGGCAAAATGCTTGCGATAGCATCCGTAGCCAACATAAAATTCATTCTCCATGAAATAAGGAATGCCGAACGAATGCGGAATTCCGATATTATACCAGCTCGAATCATCGAATAAAACTTCTTTGCCTTCGGCAATATCCCCATACATGAAGGTCCAATCGTTGTTGATTAACGCCTGATGCCTTTTGATTACGCCTGTTGACATATTTCCGTTACATTCCTTTCAATAATGAAATATATATACGATTTTATGTCCAAAGTATAATCTGAATATGAATAAGATTATATAATACTATTTTCATATTATTAAAACTATATTACGATATTCATAATCAACCTTACCGGAGGCGGTCTCCTTGACTGAACGAGCATTCTACTTGCCTAATTTCTCTGAGTTTCGTTTCTTCTGCTTTCCTCATTCCGTTGGCAACTTCGTACAGCCAACGAATCATAACGTAAATCGCCCCGACGGCGTCAGAGACTACAGCCTGCACTATGTGGCTAGCGGAAGCGGGTTTATAGAGCTCGGCGGCGAAACGTTCCAGCTCCGCGAAGGAGATGTGTTCTGGCATATTCCAGATGACAGAATGCGGTATTACCGTTCGGAAGAGGACCCATGGAACATTTTTTGGATGCAATTGTACGGCAGCACGCTGCCTGCTTTTATTACGGAAAACGGCTATCATCAATCGGGCATTTGGAATCTCAAAGACGGCAGTCTGCTCGAAGGCACTTTCGTAAGCCTTCTCGATGAAATCGAGCATCACAATTTTTTACGTCCTGCGCGCATATCCGCACTCACCTATAGCGTGCTAATTGAATTTCTTAGCAATTCCACACCATTCTCTCCATATCGCGGGGTAGACAATGCCCAGAAAATGAGGGCCTTGCTGCCCGAGATGCAGCGACAAGCCCATCTTCCGTTCATTCTTGAGGACTGGGCTGCCGCAGCAGGCTATACCCCGAATTATTTTTGCAGTTTATTCAAGAAAGTTACGAGGATGACGCCCGTCTCCTATATTACAAAATGCAGAATTCAGATAAGCAAGCACTTATTGGTCAGCCATCCGATCATCCCGATTAAAGAAGTTGCCGAACGAGCCGGCTATCCGGGCTTCAGCTATTTCAACAAGAAATTTATGGAATCCGAGGGAGTGACACCGGGTGAATTCAGAAGAAATCATACGGCCCTCGATCGATAGTCTATAGTGTAAGGACTTTCGCCCAAGGCTTACAGATTGAACCGCTGAACTTGATCAAACACAAAAATCGGCCATGCTCCGATAACGTTCGAAGCTTAGGCCGATTATGAAAGTTTATATACGAATCTCTTGCACATCGCGTATTTCATTCGTTCTAAACAGTCGCAGCAATGGATATTTCTCCAAATTGTTCATCTAACTCGACGATTTCAACCGCATACGGGTCCAAGATTACATCAGGACCGACGCTCATCTCATGCAGAAGGCTCCTATACGTGCCCTTCAGCTCGACCGTTTGCTGCTTTTGCGTCAGATTCAACAGGAACAAATACTTCGAGTTTCCTTTCCGGCGAATCGAAATTTGCACGCCCTCCGGCAAACCGGTAAATCGGGTTAGACCGGCTTCTTCGGCAGCCTTCCCGAATAAATTCAGGTAGAAGCTTTCCTCGGCAACGATACCCATATAGTAAACTTTCCCCTTGCCATATGAATGAACCGTCACAGCCGATTTGCCCGCATAGAAATCGTCCTCATACCAAGCAACCGTCTCTGCGCCCGCAGGTTCCAGAATATCGCACCATTGACTGCACGAATACGTCTTCCCGTCCAACATGCGGATCGTATGAACGTCGTTGCCGACGGGATCGTATTCGCCTACGGTTACCCCTGCCGCCTCGGCCAGCAAGCCTGGCAATGCCTGAATCCAACATACGTTGCTCATGTTTTTCACGCCGGTACGATTCGTCAAAATTAAGGTGGCTCCGTTATTCACACAATTTTTCAGCTGATCCGCCAGTTTTTCATCCATCAAATAGAGCGACGGCGCAACAATAAGGCGATACTTGTCCAGATCGTCCGTAGTATTCACAACATCCGTCAGAATGCCCGATTTGGTTAGAGCCCGATGATAAAGCTTCAGATTGTCGAAATAATCCATTCCTTCTGCCTGAGGCTGAATCTCGAGCGCATTGTACAAATCATGCGAATGGAGAACGGCAGCCTCGCCAAGCACCTCCGATCCCGCCAGTACAGGAGAAAGCCGATTCACTTCATCGCATAACATCCGATATTCCTCGAATCGTCTGCCGGGTACATTGCTATGGTCGATTAATCCGTGCCAAAATTGTTCGGCGCCAAACGGAGCGCTTCGCCAACGGAAATGAACGAGCGTGTCGGCGCCTCGGGCAATGCATTGCCAAGCGAAGGCCCGAATGAAACCGGGCTGCGGGGTCCGCCACATCGGAAACCAGCATCCGGGAGGGCCGCTTATCGTTTCCATGATCCAGAAATTTTGTCTCTTGATACCCCGGGTTAAATCGAGCGTTAACGCGCCGTTGTATCCGCCCGAAACCGATTTCTCGGGGCTCGTGCCGGGGTAATAATCGAGGGAAGCAAAGTCCAAATCCTCGCAAAGCTTGTAATAGTCGAGAGACATCGGATAGCTCCAAATATTATGTGTGACAAAATGGTCCGGACAATATTTTCGTAAGATGCTCAATTGCGATTGTTGAAATTCCACAACGGAATCGGTTTCGAACCGCTTCCAGTCAAGCAAAAAAGACGGATTCCTGAATTTTGTGCCGCCAAACGGTGTTGTGATTTGCTCCCAAGAGCTATATTCACCGCTCCAGACAACCGTACCCCAATCCTGGTTCAACGCTTCCAATGTACCGTACTTCTTCGACAGCCAATCGCGAAACCGGTTGTTGCAATTCTCGCAATGACACTCGTTCAGGCTGAACTCATTATCGATCTGCCAACCGATCACTGCCGGGTGGATGGCATAGTGAGAAGCCAGTTTCTCAACTATTTTCGTCGAAAAAAAACGCATGGATGGACTGTTGTAACAGCGATGCCCGCGAATGCCCGGATAACGCGGATTCAGCATAGCGTCGCGGGGAAGCACATCCGGAAAGCGGTCCACGAGCCAATTAGGAGGCGTGCAGGACGGCGTGCCGATGACGACCTGGATACCGTATTTATAGAAGACATCGATTGCATCATCAAGCCAGCCGAACTCATACCGGCCTTCCTCCGGCTCCAGGCGCGACCAAGCGAATTCGGCCACACGAATTAAGCTGACTCCCGTCTCCCGCATCAGATTTGCATCTTGCTCCCACATGGAGCGATCCCAATGCTCTGGGTAATAGTCAACACCCATTTTCATTTCATATCCACCCCTATATCCTGATACTTTCACATCAAATTATAGAGCACTGGATAGTAATGAACCATCATTTTCAGGTCATGGAATAGCATTATTTAGTCTCATGGAATCGTATTTGTGTTGGCTTAATCCAAAACTCAAACTTAAAATCTCTTTCTTTTAATTGATATTGCTCCAATAAGAAAGGCCCGCAGCTGGCTGAACCTATGCCGGATTGTTTGTAATCCATGCACACAACAGAGTATCCGCTCTTTTCGAGCTCGTAATGATGTCTTTTGGCCGATAATTCCTCTTGCGTGTATTCGGAAGCGTTAAAGGAAAATGGCGTTTCTGCCTCGAAGGCGACCAGGATATCGCCCGTGCTAATGTTCACATATTCGCAACCGTAATGGGAGGAATTTTCTTGCGGTTTGATATAATCCTCATGCATTTCGGAAATATGCTGTGAGAATACGCCCATATAGGAAGCTTGATGCTTATCGATATAGCTTTCATACGGTCCGTACCCGTAATATTCCACCTGATCGAATTGTTTGTTCATAAACATTCTCACGCCAAAGCGCGGCAAGTAAGGACGTTGATCTGCGACTTGAACCTTATATTTTATTTTTATTTCACCGCTATTGAAGATAGCGGTTTCGGTCTGCAGTCGAAACGTATTAAGGTAGGAGTGCCCCCCAAGAGCGATTTGGGAGCGGATCAGAACGTCGGAATCCGATTTCTCCACTGAAATATGGTAAACCTTGGTCGTAAGGTTCTCGAAGCTGAACATATTCCACTTCGATTTAATCCATTCGTTATCCGTTGGTGCTCGATAAGCGTTGAATGCCATAGGTTTTTCGATTAACTCTTTATGGTGGAAAGTCAATTGATCAAAAAGTGCAATCGATTTATTGAACCGATAATCGAAGTCTTCGCCAGAAATATGGATGTATTTCTTATCCTCCGAATAATTAACAGATGCGGCCGCTTGTGAAGGTGAAGGCTCGATCACTTTGGGTTCCTTGTAAATCAACCATTGATCGAAGCCGATCTCGTAGCCCTTCTCCGACCACGGAGTGCCAAGCTTCTGCGTAAAAATAAATCGTACGTATACACTTGCGCCAGTCAAACCTGCAAGACTTGGGATGGTCACAATAGTAGAGGTCTTTGCCGGCACTTGAATATCCAATTCCTCTTGTAAAATCACTTTACCTGCGTCCGTAACCTGAGCGGTGCATGCCAGCTTCTCGGACACATCAGAAAAGTCATAGGTATTGATGAACTCATATACTCCATTCGAGGCGTCAACGGGCTTGACTCTAATCGGACGATAAACATTCTTTGCTTCTTTCAACCCCGTATGAGGCGTACGATCCGGATAAACCAGTCCGTCAATACAGAAGTTTCCGTCATGACGCGGCTCATTGAAATCCCCGCCATAGGCATACTTTGTTTTGCCATTGCCGTCTTCCCCGATTTTAATCCCGTGGTCGCACCATTCCCAAATAAATCCGCCGCTAAATCTGTCATTTGAATAGATGACTTGCCAATAGTCTTCTAAATCTCCAGGCCCATTGCCCATGGCATGGCTGTATTCACATAATACCAACGGACGTTTTTCGTCTTCTTTCTTCAGAAAATCGTTTTTCATCCATTCCGATGAAGGATACATGGTAGAAACAACGTCTAATACCGCTTCGCTGTCGTCCGCTTTTTCTTCGCCTTCCAATTCGTGCATGCTTTGATAATGGACTAATCTTGTTGGATCGTATTTTTTAACGTATTTCGCAGCTTTTTCCATGTTTTTGCTGTAGCCGGCTTCATTGCCCAGAGACCATAACAATACACAAGGGCGATTCAAATCTCTGGTAATCATGAGGTCGATTCGATCCAAGATCGCTTTCTCATAGTCGTCTCGAACGACAAGCAAAGCAATCCCGGAATAGTCCCCGCTGTTATCTTGTGTGTGCGCCGCCTCTACGGAACCGTGAGATTCAAGGTCCGCTTCGTCAATGACATAGAAGCCAAGTTCATCACAGAGCTGGAGGAAAATCGGGCTGTTCGGGTAGTGTGCTGTTCGGATGCTGTTGATATTGTGCTGCTTCATTAAATAGAGGTCAACTAACATCTGTTCCCTGCTAATAACGGAGCCAGTCACAGGGTCGCTGTCATGACGGTTGACTCCTTTGAATTTAATCGCCGCCCCATTCAACAGGATGACTCCGTTCTTAACGGCAACCTCCCGAATACCAACCTTCTCGGCAATCATTTCCTCATCGGTCTGCAACGTGATTCTATACAGATTAGGATGCTCCGCATTCCATAGGCTTGGTCGATCACAACTGAAGACCGCCGTAGTTACACCCGCTTGCTGATAACTTTCGCCAAGCAATTCGCCCATCGGACTATAGAGCTTCACTGCAACGCCTGTATTTGCATGAACTTCGACAGCTATGTCCGCCTTCGTGTATGAATCATAAAGCTTGGAGGTGATACGGTAACTGGCGATTCGATTCCGAGGTCTGGAAAGGATATATACGTCTCTGAAGATGCCCGACATCCGCCATTTATCCTGATCCTCCAGATAGGTCCCGTCACACCACTTAAGCACGACAACCGTCATCGTATTCCTGCCGCTGACGAGATATCTGGTAATATTAAATTCACTTGTCATATGTGATACCTGACTGTATCCGACGAACTGATCATTTATATATAGATAAAAGCAGCTATCCACCCCTTCAAAGTTTATAAATCGTTCAAAGCCATCGGATACATCCATCTTAAATTCCTGGTTGTATACGCCTGTCGGATTCTGATCAGGGACATACGGCGGATCATACGGAATGGGGTAATGAATATTTGTATATTGAGGCACATCATATCCGTGCAGCTGCCAATTGGAAGGCACGGGGATTTCATTATATTGGTTTATCTCCAGGAAGTTGTTTTCCAAGTCTTGAAAGCTTTCATAATACCGAAAGTTCCAGCTTCCATTTAATAGAACAAAACGATGGGATGTTTCTCGCTCTGCGAATGCATCTTGTTCTGGAGAAAACGGGATATAATAATTGCGATTTTTTTCCGTATTTATATGCAGCTGCTGTGGATCCTCATGGTAGTTGGTCTGGATCAAATTCATTCCTCCTCAATAACGGGCCGTAGATGATTAGAATGACTGGTATTTCCTCCCCCCGCTTGCAGAAACGGGAGTATCCTGTGCGAATAATGATGAAGAAAAAGTTCTCTTATTATAAAAGGAAGCGCCCGCAGAGGCGCTTCCGCTTTCATATGAACGGCCTATTGATTGCCCATCTTGCCTTTCAATGCCTCAAGTTCCGGCTTGAGCGCCCGAAGGGTGTCATCCTGGATTTGTTGCAAAGCCGACTTCGAGTCAGAATTCAATTCAAGGGCTTTGTCGATTCCAGCATTAAAAATGTCATTCGCTTGCGTATCTACCGGAGTAGCGAATTTGAATCCTTCAATCCGTTTAACCAATTCATAATAAACCTGGTTCATCTTCTGATCGCCTGTCAAAGGCTGCGTTTTGTTCAAATAAGAATCCAGCTCATAGGCTGGGAGGAAACCTGGAGTCTGATTGCCAGCGATCCACGTTTCGTTGCCTTCAGTGGTCGCCAGAGACCATTTGACGAACTCATAAGCCAGTTCCTTCTGCTTGCCTTGCGCAGGTAAAACAAGCGTTGAACCGGCGCCGCCGGCATTTACGCCGAGAGGAAGCCCTGTCACTTTCCATTTGCCGAGCTGGTCTTCGCCCAAATCTGCAAGACCCCCTTGATACCATGGACCATAGAACAGCATCGCGACCTTGCCCGTGCTCGTCAGCGCCTTGCCGTCATCGCTCCAGATGGCGCTCTTGTTCATTGCCAGACCAAGCTGCTTCACTTTTTTCGAAAGATCGAGGGCTTGGGCGAAAGCGTCGTTATTGCGCACATAGTTTAAATCCCGATCAAAGAAAGCGTAGGCGGCCGTTTGATTATCGACCGGAGTTTTGTCAAATTCGAAGAGATAGACGCCCTGCGCTTTCAACGCCTCGCCCATCTCGATCACATTGTTAGGATCTTTCATAAACTCGTACAATTCAGCCGGGTCGCTTGGGTAGCCTGCATTTTCCAGCAAGTCGTGACGGTAAAAGGTTACCGTAGGCGTATAGTCGAATGGCATGCCGAGCATTTTTTTGCCATCTAACGACTTCCAGTATTCCCAGTTGCCCTTCGGAAAGTCGGCTTCGTAATCGCCCAGTCCGAACTCCAGCAAGTCAGTAAGACCTTCGCCGTCTCTCAGCTCGGCAAATGTACCGCCGGCAATATAAGCCACGTCCGGCGCGCCTGAACCTGCTGCGATCGTGTTCTTCAGATTGGCAGGCAGCTCGTTCCAGCCAGGATTCGTCACGTTGATTTTCACCTTCGGATGAAGTGCCATAAATCCGTCGGCGAACCGCTGAGCTCCTTCTCCGTCGAACGTCCAAAACTCCAGCGTGCCTTCCAGTTCCTTTGCGACCGGTTGATCTGTAGCGTCAGGATTGCTGGTGTCCGAATTGTTTGGCGCCGACGTTGGATCAGTCTTGCTGCCGCTGCCGCTTCCGCTGCAGGCAGCAAGCAATGACGTTAAAACGAGAACGGCGACCAGCAGAAATGCCATTTTCTTTTTCATGTAAATTCCTCCTGTAATAGTGTTTTTTTCTCGTACCCCGCTTACATTTGTGATGCCTTTATGAACTCGCCCTCTGGCAGCCTCACCTCCTTTTCTGCCGACAAATCCGTTAATCTCCCGCGATTCCTGCGCGCTCCACGCTTTCGACGAAATATCGCTGCGTAAACAAATACAGAATAAGCATCGGCAAAATCGTCAATAAGGCGCCAGCCATAATCCGGTTCCCCTGCGATGGAACGACGCCGATCATGCCGGCGGTGCTTCCGCCCATCCCAAGCGTTAGCTCTTGCTCCCCTAGTCCGTAAATGACCGAGAGCTGCTGGGTCAGATTGAATTTGGTCGTGTCAAGGATAAACAAGCCAGGCTGAAACATATCGTTCCAATGCCATACCAGGGAGAACAGAAACACGACCAGCATAGCGGGTCTGGCTAGCGGGAACATGATCCTGCTGAACGTACGAAATGCGTTCGCCCCGTCAATTCTTGCAGCCTCCTCCAATTGTCCCGGAAGTCCGCGAAAAAACTGAATATAAATAAGCACAAACAGCGATCCTCTCAACCCTTGACAAAGAATAGCCGGAATCCAGAACGCCAGGTAAGAGTTGATCCAATCAAATTGGTTGAATAAGATGAAAAGCGGTACAACGATTGTCTGAGGCGGAACCAGAAACGTAAACAACACCAGCGCCAACAAGATTCCTCTTCCTGGGAACGTATATCTGGCAAACCCGTATCCGACGATCGCGCACGTAAACGTCTGAATCATTGCAGGCACCAGCGAGTTCATGACGCTTCGAGTGAACGTTTCCGTATATTTAAGTTCAGCGAAGACATTTATGAAATTAGAAAACGACAGTTCCTTCGGAATCCATACGACCGTGGCATCGGCCAAATCCGCCGGTTGCATCATCGATCTGCTGATTAAATACAAGATAGGATACATGAATACGAACGAAAGACTGATCAAGAGAACATAGTGAAAAATTTTGTTCGCATATTCGGAAGTTCGTTTCCTTAACGTTTGCCCCGCCGGCCGATAATGAAGCCTCGATTCGCTCTTATCCACTTTCGTCACCCCCTCTCCGACATTTTGTTTCTGAAGATGTAGAACACGGCGCCAATAATCGCGAAGATGATGATGAAATAAATCCAGCCGAGCGCGGAAGCGTAACCGAACTTCGATAATTTGAAGACGGACTGAATGTACTCCATCACCAGATTGTCCCGTTTCGTAAACGAATTTACGATTGAAAACAGTGTGTTGACGAGTATCATTGGCATGAGCAACGGAAACGTAATTTTCCAGAAGCTTTCCCAGGGCGTTGCGCCATCGCACTTGGCCGCCTCATACAATTGAACGGAGATCGCTTGCAAGCCCGCCAGGAAAATAAGAATTTGCACCCCGGAATCCCACATGACAACGGTGAGTGAATCCAGGACGTCCAGCAATGGACGCAAAATCTCTGGAGGAATAACGTTTCTTAGCACATCGAACAAATTGTATTGCGAAAATATAGGTAAACTATCCCCGCCATCGCTTTGCAGTCTCTGCAGGACCGCTCCAGAAGAGACGATCACCGGCAGAAAGAATATTCCGCGGAAAATCCCTCTTCCGATAAATTGTCGGTTCAGCAGCATTGCGATGAAAATGGCAAAAATCAGAATCAAGGGAACTTCCAGGAATAATGAAGTAATCGTCGATATCAATCTGGAAGGAAACTTCACATCAATGGTGAACGCTTCCTGGAAATGCTTCCAACCTACATAGGTCGCTTTCAATCCATCCGAAGTAACATTCAATTCGTGAAACGCATAATAAAGCGATCTTCCCAGCGGGATGGCCATAAACGCCGAAAATCCGATGACCCACAAGGATATGAAGATGTAGCCTTCCAAAAAATGTCTGATTCTCATCGATAGACGGAACTTCATGACGATTCGTTCCCTCCCTTCAAGACTTTGTAACCGAAGCCTGCAATCGCCTTGCCTTCCACGCGTACTTCGCCCGGATTATAGTTCACAATGATGGACGTTCCGTCTTCATAAGTTGTGCGCTTTACACCGTTTGCCAGCAACTCATGGTCAACGATGCGCAGGCCGGCGAGAGGCTCCTGGATAGACGATATTTCCACGTATTCCGCCGTCGCCGATTCGATCCAGTTCTGATAGGCTCCGTTAAACAAAGCGTCAATGCGCGACCGCCGCAAATCGGACGTCGGCGAATGCGTCAGCTTGTAGCTCGGCATCGCCCCGTATTCCAACAGCCTGAGCTTGTATACACGCGGATCGTCTGCCAGATTGGCTGGAGTTGCCGAATACGGGATCAGCCCATGAATTGCGATTTGGTAAAAAGGAACGGCTTCGTCCAAATAAGTATAGTGGCTGAAATCTACAGGGATATCATTTATCCGGTCAACATGCCCCAAAACATAGGAAAAACCGTAATTGACAGCGGAACGACCGGTCGATTCTCGCATGTGATCCATGGAACGGCGCCACGCTTCTATCGTTTGAGCGCGGTTGAACACGGGCTCGGTCAAATCGGAGTAGATCAAATCCCCCATGTAATCAAGCTGCACGCCTGTAAACCCGACATCGCTAAACTTACCGGCTTCTTTGACAATGTACCGATCATACACCCGCCAAGGCTTAAGCAAATAGTATAGCTCGCGCGACATCTGCATATTGGTCACCCAAGGCTTATACACATTCATTACTTCTTTATTCAAGCCTCGAATCGCATCTCTTCCGGGTTTCACAGCCGAGCTTTCAGAAAACGGCTTCACGTAATTGGCTGCGCCGTAAAGCGGAATGTCCTTCTCCTTCAAATAAGCGGCAAGCTTCTTCAGTTCCTTATTTCCGCCCAGTCCGGCGGCTGCTGGGAAATGTGCCGGCTGATCGCCCAATAACCCGTCGGCCGACCAGCCTTCGTACGTCACTTCCAGGTTGGGAACGCCTGCCGCGATAAACCGATCGATGATGGTCCTTGCTTGCTCAAACGTCGTCATCTTCACGAACGAGTTACCAATGACCTCACTTTGCTCCACGCCGCCGAATAATCGGATTTGCAATCGCGGCTGTAAATCCGATGACGGCGCGACCCCTTCCTCATTCAGCAAATATTCGCGATAGCTTTCGGCCATTCCCACATAATTCGCTTTGTCATCCTCCAAAAAGACGTACCGGATGGAACGGTCTCCGGGAATCATGTCCCGCTGCATAAGCGGAACTTCCGAGTTAGCCCCGACGAATATGGAATCGCCTTGCCGATAAATAAACTGCGTGGAAATCCTAAACAGCGGTATGTTCTGAACCCCCGCCGGATAAGCGTTAATTTTGGCGTCGGCCGCCCCTTGCGTCACAATGCCAAGAAACGCCCGATTTCCTTTGTATAACCCGAATACCGGCAGCGCGATCTTCTCTCGCGGGCTCTTGGCGATCGTTTCGAATCGCAATGCGCTGACTTGCTCATAGACGGCCTTCTGAAAAGCGTGATCTCCGCCATAAATATATTCGCTGTAAAAATCAATGCTCGAGCGTTTCTTCTCGTCAAAGGTCATGATTGCGCCGGATCCGTCCGGCACAAACAGCGCGCCTGGATCGCCGGGAGCTCCCGCGTCAAGGAACGGGAACAATTCCACACCGGTCAATCTTTTGTTTGACGATTCCTCAATCAAGGAGAACGGCATAGTCACGTCAAGCCCTTGATCAGTAAGACGATACATCACAGCAAGCTTCAAGCCTAGCGTTTCGAAATCATAGTCGATACGTACCCCGTCATCGATCGAACTTGCGTTTACGACAGCCTTTTCCTTCGCGGGGTTCGTCGATACGATCTCTTTCCCTTCGGTATAATAAATCACTAAAGAATTAGAGATTAATTTGACTTGGTTTGGCGGCAAAGCTTTCTCTGTCTTGGGAACGCCTGACCATTCCTTGCCTGTCGTTTTATTCCTGATGCGAACTTGCCCGTTCGTATCGATCCAATATAATTGAAACTTTCCGTTCTCCGCGGCGAGCGCACCTTCTTTGACGGTGATCGGTTCGCCGACCTCGGGAACGGAAGCCGAAGATGACGGCGCTTCAAACGTTTTCAACGCTGCTGTGTCACTGCGATCAGCTACTTGTGCAACGACCAACACGATGACCGCGAGCACAACAATTGCGGCAGCTGTTGCCATCAGCTTGCCTTTGCCCCTGATTTTCACGTCTTTCCCCCCTTAACTCCGGAAGCCGATCTCTTTGATGATATTTGTCACAAAATAAGCCGACTGATTCACGAGACCGACAATCATTACAGCAACAAACCAGACAAGGAGCATCCCAAAGACGCTTACGAGCGTCGTCCAAATCGTCTTGCCCCATGCAAAATCGTGCAGCACTTTAACCTGTAGCAGCAGCAAGAACAGCATCCATACCAGCATGAAGCTGTTGATGAATCCGTAAATCGAGCCTTCCCCTTGCGACAGCACGTTTGACACCAGCGTCAACGGTACCGTGATGACGATATAGGGCAAATATACGTACGCGCTGACAACTGCAATATCCTTGAATTTGCCTTCCCCGTCGTTAATCGTGCTCACCGCCCAATTGGATACGGACCATGTAAACCAAGGAAGCACAATCCATAATACTTCGAGAAATACGGAAACCGAATACGGCTTCACGTTTACGAAAGAAAACCCCGACGCCATCAGGAAGAAAATCCGGGTACAAACCGTCAGCAGAAGAATGACGGCAATGTCTCGCACATAGGCGCCGCCTTCGTCCCGAATGTCTTCCATAAATTGAAGCGGATGGAACAATACTTTTCTCATTCGCCTGAACATGCTCACAAAGTCCTCACTCCTTCCTGCCGCTTCTTTCTCGCTGACATGTTCCGAACGATCAAGCGGATCGCGATAGAGGCGATCATTAGCGCCAGAAGAACCGACATAAAGCTACCGAATTGTTCTCGAATGACAATCTTCCGGTATTCCTTAAACGCATTGGAATAATCAGCCTGATCGCCTACGATCTTGAAGTAACTCATCGCTTCTTTGTACCGCTGTTGTCGGTAAAGCGCCTTGCCAATCGAATAGTACGCAAGATCGTAATTGCTGTTCAGCTCCAATACTTGCTGCCAAGGCCTGAACGCTTCCTCGTATTTGCCGTCGACGTACAGCTCCGATGCTTTATGCACAAGCTGTGCGAACGGCGTCGGATAGAAAACATCTATCCGGTTGCGGGTTTGATCCGCCACATAGATCATGCCGTCCGGCGATTCGGCAACGCTTGTCGGTGTCTTGAACAATCCATCCTGATTGCCGAATCCGCCGAAAGCGAACAGCATGTCGCCTAGTTTGTTGTATTGAAACAGCCTGCCTGTCGTCCGATCCAGCGCGGTAATGATGCCATTCGCGTTAACGCTGACGTCGACGATTGCCGTTTGCAGTTCTTGATTGTTGCGGATCGGAAGATACAAATCGCCGTAAGTTTGGCTGCCGTTCATATTCAACGTATCCACGCCAACCGCGCTCAAGCGCTTCACCTGGTTTTCCTCGACACCGAGCGTTGTCGTATAAATGAAGCCTTCCGCATCCTGGAATATACTGGAAAATTCTGGCGGTCGAACCGTGGAGAGCTGTTCCCGCTGTTGTTCCGACGCCATCAGTCTGACCGCGATGCGGGTCCAGTCATAAGGTACATGATTTGCACCAAAAAATCCCGCAAAGGTGCCGTCCGGCTTCAGCTGCAGCAAACCCTGGGAAGTGCCCTCGCTGACTACGAACATATACCCCCGTTTGTCAACGATCAGCTTGGACGGCGAATAGACGAAGCCTCCTGGCAAAAGCGGACTTTCCGGCACTCCGAAATCTTGAATAAATTGTCCCGATTTGTCGAACTTGGCGATTCGTCGATTTAATGTATCCGATACATATACATCGCCGTTTTCAGTGACAAAGACGCCTTTGGGACCGTTAAGCGCGCCGTCTCCCTCCAAATCGCCATATATTCCGAGAACTTGCTTTTGCGCATTGATATGCAACACCCGATTGTTCCCGCTCTCAACCACATAAATCGTACTGTCGCGCGCAATGAACAAATCCTCCGGACCCTTAAGCGGTCCCGACTCCATGTCCGTACCGTCAATGGATGTCAGAAACAAGTACGGATTAATCGAATAAATATCATTGCCTTCAAAATCATATACATATCCCTGATAGGAACTGACAGCCCCAGCCGTCATGGGAACTGCCATGAGCAACGCCAGTGCGGCTGCTATGATGCGAATCGCTTTCGTAAAGATCGCCATGGTCGGCATCACTCCTTAATTCCCGAATGGGCCATCGTTTCAAGCACCATCTTCTGCGAAATAACAAAAACAAGAATCGTTGGAATCGTCATGAGAAGGCTTGCCGCCGCTACTGTTCCGACCCTAGCGACGACGCCGGCTCCGCCCTGTATCGTCTGCAAGGCGTTCGGCAACGTTTTCATATTCTCGGTTGTCGTATAGATCGTCGCGCTGAACGGATCGTTCCATGCCGCTATGAAGCTGATCAGCGCGAACGTCGCGAGCGCAGGCTTCAGCATCGGGATAACGATAATCCAGAACGTCTTCCACTCGCCGGCGCCGTCGATTTTGACCGCTTCCAGAAGCACATCGGGAATCTGATCCGCAAACTGCTTCATAAGAAACATTCCGACCGGCGCGGCTACAAACGGTAAAATAAGCGCAAAGTACGTATTGATTATGCCGAGCTTATTGATTACAAGAAACTGCGGAATTTGCGTCACCTGCGGAGCAAACATGAGCGCGAAAATAATCATGCTGAAAATCATCTTACGAAAAGGCATGTTATGTTTGCTAAGCGGGTAAGCCGCCATCGCCGCAATTAACGCCCCCAGGACGACAATAGCTCCAGATACAATAAAGCTGTTGAAGATATACCTTGAGAACGGCACAATGGACGTTCCTGTCGCCAACACCAAGTCGTTGAAATTTCTTATCGTCGGCTCCATCACGAAAAATCGCGGCGGGAACAAAAACAGTTCCGACGTAGGTTTGAATGCCGTCGACACCATATAAATGAGCGGCGCGAGCATGAGTAAACCGAACAAGGTGAGCAGGACGTACAGAATCGTCCCCCCGAAGTCAAATCGCTTGCCTTTCACCGCCAAAGAATGTTCCATCGTTTTCTCAATCCCCGCTTCCAAGCCATTTAAATAGCAATCTGTTCAATCCGACCATAAACATAAAGAGTACAACTGCGATCGCCGCCGCATATCCCATTTCGAACCGGATGAACGCGTAGTCGAACAAATGCGTCATCATTGTGTGGCCGGCATACAACGGACTCGGCATGCCTACCAGCGCCATACTGATGTCGGCCACCTGCAACGCGCCGACTACTTGCAGAACGGCGCCGAACAATAGCTGGGGTTTGACAGAGGGTATCGTAATGTACCACAGCTGTTGCCAACGGTATTTGACGCCATCGATTGCGCCCGCTTCATACAGATCGCGCGACACGTTTTGCAGCCCCGCGAGGAAGGCAAGAAAGCCAATCCCCATATTCATCCAGAGCGATACGATAATCAGTACCGGCATAATCGTATCGATATTTTGCAGCCACAGATACGGCTCCCTCAGAAATCCCATATTCATGAGCCAGTAGTTGATAAGCCCGTATCGGTCGCCGGAAAAGAGATACAGCCACACGACCGATATCGCGACCGAGCTGGTTATCGCTGGCGTATAAAAACAGAGCGTATAGAAAAACCGGTATTTTTGCGGAATCTGGCTAATAAACCACGCTAGCAGAAACGACATGATATAGCCGACAGGGCCGGTTACAAATGCGAATTTCAGCGTATTGGCCACTGCGGTCAGAAACACATTGTCGTCGACAAACAGCAGCCTGTAGTTTGACCAGCCTATCCAGCGCGGCGCTTCCACGATGTTGTAATACGTAAAGCTCAGAAACACGGATATCCCTACCGGAATGATCGTAAACACGGCAAAGAGCAAAAGGAAGGGAGCGAGAAAATAATACGATTTCCGATATTTGATGACTTCCGTTAACATCCGGCTCATTTCGCCGCTCCTCCTTCCGGTTCTTCAAGTCCGAATTCTTCCCGCTTCTTACGAAGCTCCTTGTTGATTTCAATTACTGCGTCCTCAATCGCTTCACGTTGGTTTTTGCCGTTCAGGACAATTTCGTTCCAAGTGTTGCCGATATGCCGGCTCGTATAATAGCCGCCAAGAACAACCTGTCTTTCCTTGAACCACTTCCACTGCTCCAGCACGGCTTCAATGTCATCTTGCGGCCATGGCAGTCGGGTCAACGCTTCGACGTTGGCCGTGTTCCAACGCGCCTCGACTCCCAGCAGCGATTCCAGCTCGATGCCGAATCTCTCCTGCACGTCCGCGCTGGTCCACCATTTGATGAATTCCCAGCCCTGTTGTTTTCGGTCTGAATTGTTGAACAGAACGGCCGTTTGCGCAAGACCGCCAGTCGAACGATTGACTGTACCATCTTGCTGCCGTATGCCGGGCATTGGCTTCATCCCCCACCACCCTGTCAATTCGGGTGCTGCAGTGGACAACATCACATAGGTGGAATAGTCAGCGATCCCGATCGGCATTTCGCCAGTGCGGAACCGGTTGTAAAAATTCGCGTCCTTGCTGATTTTGTAATTCGTGAACAGCCCCGTCCACATGCGGAACGCATTCATTGCTTCTTCTGAATCAAGTGCCGATTTTTTGCCGTCCGCATGGTAGAAATCTCCTCCGTTCTGGAACAGGAACGGCGCGAACTCATTAATTGCATTATCCGTGCCGCTCACCGCATGCGGGTAATAGAAATCCATCCCTTCCTGCTGCAGGAGCGGTATGAGGTCCATCACCTCTTCCCATGTGTCGGGAATCTTGGTAATGCCCATTCCTTCCAATATGTCCTTGCGGTAAAACAGCATGTTGAAATTTTGATTTTCCGGCAGAGCGTAGTCGCCGCCGTTGTATTTGTACGGAATAAGAGCGCCTGGCCGGAAACGTGAGGCCACTTCCTCGTAATCGTCAAAATCATTCAAATTGACGAGTGCGCCGCGTACCGCGAAATCGATCGGCACATCCGCTTCGATGCCGAGCGCTACATCCGGCTGAATGCCCGTCGTCGTCGCGAGCAGCAGCTTCGTCTTATCGCCTGCCGGAACGACGTTGACGTTGACCCGAATGCCGGTTTCCGCCGTAAATTCTTCATCCGCCAACTGCTTGATGATCGTTGCCCAGTCGCGTCCGCGCGAAATCCATACTTCAATCGTCGGCATACTGTCGTCATTTTCTTCGAACACATCCCCTACTCCCCGATAATCCTTACGGAAGGACAAGAAGAAGTCGTGTACCGATGTCGTACTCTTGCTGAACCAGCTTGCGCCAGGCCTCGGCCACGGACGGTCTTCCGATTTGATGACGAAATAGTCGAGCTGCAAGCTCTGTTGGCTAAGTCCGCTGATCCACGTGCCAAGCTGCGACTGCGAATCCGAAAGCTGGCCCAGGCGGCTCGGAATCGAATCAGGCGCTTCGGCCATGTTGAGCAGTTGATTGCGAGCCATGGCGAGCGTCGCGATCTGCGAGCTCCCCTTTGACACCCCAAGCTCATACAAGAGGTTTATCGAGTCATCCAGATCTCTTGCCATGATGTGGAGACGCGGAATCAGGTTCGGAATCACTTTGTCGAGTTCCCACTCGCGGTTCGGATCCGGGTTGGTTCCGGTATACAACAGCGTTTCCCTGCTGATGAACGACATTTTCCGCGAAACATCCTGCACCCTCTCGAACACTTCGCCAAGCGCGCCGACCATCACTTCCATCCGTATCGTGTGGCGGCCCTCCTCCAGATAGAACCAGTACGGCTTCTCGTCTCCGAGCGGAGTCATTTGCCAATTGGCTTCATACTTGAAATTAATCGCTTTCATTTCATCAAAAGGAATTTCTCCGTCAAGATATAACGTACGCTGGACAGGAAGCCCGTCCAAAAACCAGTTGGCCGCTTTCAGACCAATCTGATACAAGCCAGTTTTCGGAACATCGAATTCCCACTCGATCCACTGCCCGCCAACGCGCCAGCCAGCGCCGCCCATCGTGTTCAGTCCGGTTCCCTCTTTGTTGAAAGGCTCTGTAGCCGGATCGCGCACTTCAACTCTGCGGAGCGTCGGGCTCGATTTCCGTACGGCGTCTTCCGCTTGCATCTTGATCAACGTATCGCGAACCGGTTCTACGCCCAGTTCGTTGTTATCGCTCGCATATTCCTCGTACGTCTTCAGGTGAACCGGAGAAAAGACATCAATAGTCGCAATTGCCGCCGGCTCCCTGATCGCGTTCAGCCGGATCGTGTGCCGCCCCTTCGTCAGATGAAACCGAAACGGCTCGAGCACCTTGGCGTCGGCATCCTTGATCTTGCTGTACTGCCACCCGAATACCTCCTGCTGGCTCGGGTTGTACTCATTGCCTTGACGATCCTTCCACACCGGACCGGCCTCTTCCCACATGCGCATAAACTCCAGCTTCTTCAATTGAATAAAAGGAAACTGTCCGTCGATTTGTATATTCCGAAGCACGGATGAGCGCTGGCCGTCCAAAGCATAGTAGCTCATCCCCATTTGATAGAAGCCTTCCTGCGGAACCTCTATTTCATACTCGACCCAGCTGTCTTCTTCCGATAAAACAACGACCTCCTCGTTTCTTCCGCCGATGCCCGATTCCTTGCGGACGCCGAAGCTGCTGGATGCGGCAAATTCCGCGCCATTTAACGTTATTTGAACCCCTTCCGTATCCTCGATGCCTGCCTTCCGCTTTGATTCCAAATAAATCAGATAGGATGGCTCCAATTTTGAGAATACGCTCTCGGACGCAAGAATGGATGTGTCGTCGAAGTTTTCATACTCAGGAATTCCGACCATCGTTTGATCCTCTTGGCCGCGAATGCTCTGCCACCAGATCACTCCGAAGATGAATACAACTGCCAAAATGATGGTCCCGGTATATTTTCGAATAAATACGAGCATATTTGCCTCCCCTTTTTTTCATAAACTGCCAATGACAACTTTTCCTTGTAGCGGAAAGCGCTTTCCACCGGAAAGAAAGCCATGCGCTAATTTCTTGATGCTTTCTTTTTTTTCAATTGTATAGCGTGGTTGCACTTCAAACCTTGATTTTTAAGCCATTGACTAGCACGATATAGACACCGCCCTTGCCAGCTCATAGATTCCATTCTTTACAGTTCCGCCGGTCAACGAAAGGCATGCCAAATAGCCCTCGCTTACTATGAAGAGAAGGCTGGATTGCCTTGCATTGTCACCTTTTGCGGTTACGGATATAACGTCCTGGGGGCATGCCTGCCGATTTCGTAAATTGCTTGGTAAACGAATAAATATCTCCATAACCAAGACTAGAGGCTACGTGTTTGATGGGGAGTCCAGAGAGGAGCATCATTTTGGCCTGTTCCATTAAATGTTCAATGTGATACCGCTGAGGAGAAACCCCGGTAACGGCTTTAAAATGCTTCCTGAAATTCTCATATCCCATATTGAGGGCTGCCGCAATTTCCTTCATATCATAATGGATATCATTTGAGCCGCCGATAAGTTGGCATGCCTTCGATATTTTATGATTATTGTGTACTCTCTGCGAATAATGAACGCTGCCGTGCAATCGAATCATGAGTTCTTGCACTCTCATCAGCAGGTAGGGGAGGCCTTCATCAACAGCGCCTTTAAGATGGTTTAACAAAGCCGCAAAATCAAAAATATAATCGCTCGCAATCGGCGTTGCTTGCACCTCTTTATCGGAATTGATAATTCCTAGCGTTTTCAGGTAGTGATAAACAGGATAACCTACACTAATATAAAACTCTATCCATTCCCCGTCCGGCTCGATTTCAGTGGAGTGCAAGCGTCCGGGTAAACGCTGAACCAGGTCACCAGCTTTCATAGGCATAACGGTGCCGTCCTGCGAGATAAATCGTCCTTTGCCTTGCAGAATCAAAAAACAGCTGTAATATTCAATCTTAAAGTCATATTGGGAACGGTCCGCCGTTCTTTTTCTCATGAAGCCGCATGACAAAATGCCTTGGTCGAAATCATCGCCGATACACCGGTATACGACATCATTTTCCTTTATATCATCGTAATTCATAGGGTCGATACACCTGCCAAAATAAAGGATTTAGGTTGCTGCCATTTAAAATTTTCATATGATTTTTAGGTCATTTTTGATTGTATGATTACAACCATAGCACATTTAAAATAATAATGACGGCGCTTACATTTATCTTCAATATAGGTGGTGCATGAAAAACAACATAGGATACTACTGTCAATGGCATAAGCTGCGTTCAACACGGAGAGAGCGGAAGCCTGGCATATGATGAAGCCGCAGATCTCATTCATATGAAAAGGGTGGGTTTATGAAAATCGTACGATTGGAATGGTTTACGAAGGATGAGCAGTTCCCGTTCTTTATCCAATATGGCGGACACAACGAGAACACAGACCTGCATAAGCACGATGAGTTCACCGAGCTCGTCATTGTATTGAATGGAAACGCTACGCATATCGTCAATAACGAAAGCTCCTTTATCAAGAAAGGAGATGTATTTGTTATCAACGATTCAACCTGCCATGGATACAAAGACCCTCATGATTTTAAAATATGCAATATCATGTACAAACCGGATATCCTTCAGTCGGCCGATCCAGCTCTAAGGATTTCCAACGGGTTTCAGGCTCTTTTTGTTTCGGAACCGTCTTACCTCAATATTCATCCCTATCCAAGCAAGCTCAGTTTATCGATTCCTAACCTAGAATATGTCTCTACTCTCATTTCCGTCATGATGGATGAATACCGCAACAAACTTCAGGGATATGAGACAATGCTGACTTCCCGGTTTATGGAGCTTGTCGTCTATTTGTCAAGGCAGTTTGACACGAAGGAGAAGGGCCCGTCCAGTAATCTGCTGCATTTGGCGAATGCGATTTCCTATATGGAAGATCATTATATCGAGCCGCTCACGCTGGAGGAGATCGCCGAGCAATCCGATATTTCAGTCAGGCACCTGAACCGAATCTTCCAATCCTATTATCAAACGACCCCTGTTTCCTACCTGAAGCGGCTCCGTTTAGAGCGAGCATGCTCTTTGTTGAAACAGACGAAGCTCTCCATTACCGACATTTCCCATAAATGCGGGTTTAATGACAGCAATTATTTCACTCGTCTGTTTACCAAGGCTAATGGGTGTTCCCCCAAGGCCTACAGACGGGTTCAGTAGATAACCTGAGATAGCAAGACGGTCTTCGTTGAAGGCCGACGGAAGCGCAAAATTTGCCGTCGCGCCTTCCGCGTATGGAATAGCTCCATACACCTAGCCTTTTCTAAACTTCTTATGAGAAAAACTCCTATCGGAGTATTTCAAGGATGATCGACCGCGTTTAAGCGGAAGTTTTTATCGCCAATCGGAATGATTTTCTTTACGCTTTATCGCTTTAAAGAACTTAAACATTCCGATGTGGTAAAATAAGCCGCCTGCAATAAAAAGCAATGCAATGCCCGCTGCCCAGTAGTAAATCAGCCTATTCGTCTTGTCCTGAAGCGCTGGTTCACCATCCGAAACTGACGTCCCCTTTGTCTGAGCTGGATCGTCAGCCCCCTCCGTTTGCTCCTGGGCATCCGCCTTATTCGATGGAGACGTGCCGATCACCTTGCTTCCGCTCACCGACAACCTGTAGTCGAGCACGGCTCCACTTCGGAAATGCAGCTTCAGAAGCACCTCTCCGTCATTCACTTCGTTAAAGAATTCATTGGTCAGCTTCAAAATATTCAAATTATAATCAGGCTCGAACGAATGGGCGTATTCCTGAAACGGCGTCCAACTGGCGGGCCCTGCATTGCCTCCTGCCTCGTAGACGGCCTCCATCGTTGCCAATTTGTCACCGTTATAATTAACGGGAATGACGAACATGGATCTCGTTCCTTCGATGCTTCGGACAACGGGATGATCGTAGCGGATGACGTGAAGCTTCCAGTCGGCGCCGGCCGAGAAGGTGCATGTTAGCGTTACGCTCTCGCCGGTCGTATTCGGGACATGTCCGCGGAGAAAGTCCGCCTTAAGCGTCAGTTGGTCTCCACTGATCGCATAGTCGGCGCCTGCTTCAAGCTGCCGGTCTTCAACTCGAATTCCGGTCAAGGTGTTGCCGTTTAAATTCAGGTTTACCAGCACATCTTTCGACTCTTCGCCAGGAAGAAGATAAATCGAGTCGGAAGCCGCATGCGATGATCGGCCGTTCAAGCTTGCCATCATAACTTCATAGAATGCGGGATTGCTCCATGAATACGAGCGACGGTCAAAGTGCTGGCCGTTGTCCCAAAGCATATGGGTCATTCGCTTCTCGCGCGCATAATAGGTGAAGTACTCGAGATATTTCAGGATCTCGCCATGCTGAACCGCCTCTACATCCTTGTCGAAGCCCAGAAGACCGAACTCGCCAATAATGACGGGAACTCCCCGCGCGACAAAGATGTCGTAAGCGCCGTCAAACGCTCGGACGATGTCCTTTCTCGAGGCATCATCAAATGTGGTAACTCCAAGATTTACGCTGAACGGATAATAGCCATAATAATGAATCGTTGCGATCAGATTCGGATCATCCAGTCTTTCAATTGTCTTGTAAAGCTCCCGCATGCGAGCTTCTGACGGGCTTGCCGTTACTGTCGGGAGTACGAGCGGGCGTGTTGCATTAAACCCGCCGCTGCTTCGCACGATTTGGTGAAAGGCAACGTTTAACTCGTCCAGCATCTCGAAATAGACCGGCTCATCCTTGTTCCAATCTTCCGAGAAGCGCGGTTCATTAATGCTCTCAAACATAAGCTTGCTCGGATAATCTTTAAAAAGGTGCGCGATCTGGCGCCACACGGCCTTGTACTTCTCCATCGCCGCCTCGCGATCGTTCTCCATGTTCAGCATCCAGTGCGAATCATGATGAAGGTTAATCATGACATAAAGTCCCGCATCCAGCGACCAATCGACGACCTCCCGAATTCGGTCAGTAAATAATTCTTGAATGATATATTCTGGGCCGCTCCCTAACCGGTGATTCCATGTAATTGGAATTCGTATGCTGCGGTAGCCTTGTTTCACGAGCTCTTGAATGAACTCTTCCGTCACATAGGGGTTGCCCCACGACGTTTCTCCTCCGCTCGCATCGAACGTATTGCCCAGATTCCAGCCAGGCTGCATGTCCTCAACATACTGCTGCAGGTTTCCCTCAATCGGTTCTGCATGGATGCGGACATGTGTGTAAAAAAATCCCATTATCAAGACCATGATCATAAGTATGCCGACGTACTTTCTCTGTGTAATACCGCTCACTAAATGTAACCTCCCTCATCTAATGGCCAATTGCATGAAACCGCCGCATCTACCATTCCATCACCTCTTTTATTTTAGCAATCAGCTTGTGTGCAGCTTTGGAATGGGTGGCCTCCGTCGGATGCCAATCTGCAGCGAAGCCGTCCGTCGCCGATTGAACGTCAAACTTCATAACCGAAATATTGTCATCCCCTGTTTCATTTGTATAAGCTGCGGCTGCTTGCTCCACCATCGGGTAAAGACTATCTCCCATCATGCCGAAGGCGCACAGCAAATGAGCATCCGCGTTATGTGATCGAACCTGCTTCAGAAACTCGACATAGGCATCCCTGTACTCCATTTGCTTCTCCGCATCATCCTTTGTAAACGAATAGTCGTTCGTCCCAAGATTAATGACAATGAGATCAGGTTTGAATTTATCGAAGTCCCACGGTAAGGCGATGACATCTATAGTCCCGTCTATTTTGCCGTCAGACCTTCCAATTTTGTCATAATAATTCGGAACAAGCTGTGAGACGACCTTCTGATCCGTACCGGTATAGCCGGAGATGATGCCGTAACCGCTATAGGCTACCATGCTGTAGTCGGCCTGGAGCGCAGCTGCCGTTTTGAATGCATAAGTTTTGGTCGCGTCTTCTGTCGCGGTGGAAAATCCGTGCTCCTTCACCTCATCGTCAACCCCGTAGCCGGCCGTGATCGAATCGCCGATGAACTCGATTTTCCGAGCCGAACTCGACGTCGGTTGAATCCCATCTACAGCATTAACGCGAATCTCGTGGATTCCAGCCGTAGACATGGCCGCCTCCGACAGCTTGACGATCCGAATAACTACATCCTGATCGGAAACGCTTTCAAATACGGTGTACGTCTTCAGAGGCTCATTTAACAAATCGTCTACGACTCGTTCTCCATTGACATAAATGCCTATCCTTGCATGATTGGTCTGGCCAAGCGCAATCTGGTCGCCTTTCAGCGTAACTTCCGCTCTCTTGCCGCTAAACCTGAACACCGCCCCGCTGCCGGACAACGCCATCCAAAGCGTGTCGTTTATGAAATACGTCCTGCCGATCGGCCTTACGAAGTTCTCCTCCGCTCTAAATAATTGATCTGTTTCTTTTGCTGCCATTGCGACTTCCCCCTCTTGCAATTTATTGCCCGGCTCGGCCGGCTCCCCGCATGCTGTCAGTCCGGCGCATAGGATGGCCAACAGCATCACTGTGCCTATTCGTTTCATCGCATCCCCTTCTTCAAATACGGCTGGCTTCCTCAAATTTTCTTAAGGTTCAAGCGATAATATCTTAATTTCGATTATATAGTCCCCATAAGCATCACACCTTGATTATTGAGTCAGTAACTAGCATGATATAGTCATTCTCCAGAATGATCGATCTCCTTCTTTTGCTGTCATAGCGGCTTCACCTCATCATTTTTATGGGTGTTCCATCTAATTAAAATACCTCCGAACCATTCCGGTCGGAGGTATCCAGTTCCTGAACAAGCTTATTTATTTCCAGACTGATCATGGGGAACCGTAACGGTGTCAGATGCTTCCGTAACATTCCCTGCTTGATCTATCGCTCTATAAGTGATCGTATAAACTAGAGGCTCTTTACCCTTTGCTTTTTTGGCCAGCAGCTTGAATTCCGTATCGAATGTGCCGAAATCGGCTTCTTGTACCATGGATTCGTAGCGGTCGACGGCTATGCTCGGCGTGATAGACAGCAATTCCACCTGAGACAGCTCAACATCCGTTTCAATAGTTACCTTTACTTTAACCAGCTTGTTGTTGGCCGGCCACAAGGTTTCCTTATCCAGGACAACATTCAGGGTTGGAGGAGCCGTATGAATACTCAAGCTTCTGTATGCCCACTCCGACCAGGCGCCTTGGTTATCTTGCACACGAACCCTGATCGACCAGTTGCCGTCTGCCAATTCGTCCAAAGTGTAAGAATTCGTTGCGCCATCCTGTTCGCCGCTATCAACTGCGACCGTCTCCCAAACATCATCGGACGCTTGTACCTGATAAGCGGCTTGAACATCCGAAGCATCTTCGTCATGGAACATCCAGTCAATCTGCGGACTATTCTGATTGATCGCTTGGCCATCCTCATACGAGACGATCGATACGGTTGGATCCGAATTGCCGGGACCTGGGCTTTGCTTGACAGCCATAAGCTGCTCAAGCAGCACCTTATCAATCATTTCGTTTGTATTTCGGTTGTAAAATACATTTGTAATATCCCATAAAACCGGGGTAATTCCTCGGGAATAGGCGGCACTCGCCACCGACGTAAGATAGAACCGTATCATTTCCGGTGTCTTATTTCTTGTAGCTACACCAAACTCCCCCATGATAACGGGGATGCCTTTGTCGATGAAACGTGTTTTCACCATATCCATGAGCCTGTTTAGATCAGCGAAGTCTTCATCCGTTCCCCACTCCGAACGCGCTTCTCCCCAACTCACATCCTCATCGATAATGGCGAATGTTGGAGGATTGTAATAATGGACCGATACTGCACAGCGATTTTGAGGATCGTTTGGCATCTTATAGAGTTCATCAACGGTTTTCTCAAAATCGGTTCCATAACCGCCAATCAACAGATGTCGTCGTTCATTGTTGCCACCGGAACCACGCACAATATCTACAAATGTCTGATTGATCTCATTCAGCAACGCATAGGCTTCTTCTTTGCCGCCGGGTTTAGTTTCTTGACCGCTGTAATAGTTCCATAAATCAAACCATATGCCTTCTTCATTGAAAGACTCGAACATCAGATGATCGTCATAGTCTCTGAAAGCGTCTGTCAGCTGCGTCCATATGCGTGTATATTTGTACATAGATTCTTCTTTTTCTGACGGAAACTTCTCAAACCAGCCGCCGTCCCAGTGAATATTCAGAATAACATACATACCGCTATCCAGTGCCCAATCCACAACTTCTTTTACCCGGGTCAGATAGTCAGCATTGATCGCGTAATCCTCGCCCATCATATTGGACCACGATACGGGAATTCGAAGGACGCCAAAACCTTCGTTGGCATAACCTTTAATCATTTCCTCCGTAATAATGGGACTGCCCCAGGCCGTTTCATAATTTGTAACACTGGTATTATTAATCCAGTCGCCTGTGGACTCAAACGTGTTGCCCAAATTAATGCCGATTCCCATTTCTTTGACAAGCTCCATTGTTGTGATCTCTCGCATTGGCATTGTCGGCGTGACGGTGACAACCGCCGTGGCGGCATATTGCCCGTCCGCGCTTACCGCGGTGATCGCTGCCGTCCCCGGCTTCAGTCCGGTTACCTGGTCTCCCGAGACGGTCGCAACGGAATCAACGCTCGTCGACCAGACGACCGGACGGCTGGATGCGCCGCCGTCGAATACCGGAGCGAGAGCAGCCGATTTCCCGGCCTCAACCGTCAAATCGTTTACATGGAATCCTTGCACCGTCGCACCTTGTTTAATATCGCCGCGCACGATGCCCATACCGTTCGTTCCGATATAGACCCGGCCGTACACTTGTCCATCGCCCGTAATCGTCCCTCTTGCATTCGCGAATTGATGCTGATCGTCATTAATGCGGATCCAGCTCGCTCCTTCGTCCTCCGAACGGTAGAACCCGTACTTGCCGCCATTCACTCTCAAACCGGCATAGATCGTTTTATACGTTTTGCCTGGCGCTTCTTTGCCGAAACCGACGGATACCGCCGCATCAACGCCCGCTAGCTTCTGGAAGCTCGCTCCCGAATCCGTCGAACGGAATAATCCCTC
>NZ_JAUSST010000002.1 GCF_030812415.1 Paenibacillus harenae
AGCCGTATGATCTGGATGGGAACGGGCGGAGCGCATCCGGAAGCGCCTCATCTTTACAAGATCAATGGGCTTTATTACTTGTTGATTGCCGAAGGCGGGACGGAATACGGTCATATGGTGACGATTGCGAGAAGCGACGCTCCATATGGACCTTACGAACCATGCCCCCATAACCCGATACTAACTCATAGAAGCCGGAACAGCAGCATTCATGCAACAGGCCATGCAGATTTGGTACAGGCGCATGACGGCAGCTGGTGGGCGGTTTTCTTAGGCATTAGACCGGTCTCGTATCCTTATCGGCATCATTTGGGCAGGGAGACGTTCCTGGCGCCCGTATCATGGACGGCTGACGGCTGGCCCATCATCGGTAATGGGGGAAGCGTCGAGAGCGTCATGGATGCTCCGCAGCTGACGGAGGTCCGGTGGCCATCTAATTCAACCCGAGAGGATTTTGACGATTCAACCTTAGGCTTCGACTGGGTGTTCCTGCGGAATCCTGATCCGTTAAGCTGGTCGCTCAGCGAATCTCCGGGGAATCTTGTATTGCGCGGAAACAAGACGTCGCTCGACGATTCCGGTACCCCAGCCTTTGTAGGCCGTCGTTTGCGCCACTGGTCAAGCAACATCTCCGCCTTGCTGAATTTCGAACCGCAGCACGAAGGCGAGGAAGCCGGACTTACCGTATTTATGAACGATAGCTATCATTACGATCTGGCTGTGAAGCGCCAAGAAGGGCGCAAGGTGGTCGTATTCCGGCGTACCGTAGGATCCTTGAGAGCGGAGATCACGCTGGAGTGCTCAGAGGGTCCTGTCATTCTTAAGGTTGAAGCGCAGTCGGAATGGTTTCACTTCAAAATTCAGCAGGATTCATCCCATGTCCTTGAATTGGGATCTGGAGAAACACATCTTCTCTCAACAGAAGTTGCGGGCGGCTTTACGGGAGTAGTCATTGCGATGTACGCCGTCTGCGAAACGGGGCAAGGTTCTCCGGCAAGCTTTGATTGGTTCGAATATGAGCCGTTGAACGGATAATGCACAGCTCGAATAATTAAGTTCCATCTGCAAGCGACCCATGAATATATTCATGGGTCTGCTCGGTTTTTGAAGGCGTCGGAATGAATCTGAACCGTCAGATACGGTAGCTGTCTTGTCTCTAATGTGCTAGTCAATGACTAGAAGAGCAAGGCACCTCGGATTGCCTTGCTGTATAATTGAAATATTTCGTTTCGCAGAAAGGTGGAATAACGTGGAACACAGCAAACCCATACAATCGCCAATGCGGTTATGGTACAGACAGCCGGCAGTTGAATGGACCGAAGCTCTGCCTCTGGGCAACGGTCGGCTTGGAGCTATGGTTTTCGGTCGGCCGGACGAAGAGCTGTTTCAATTAAATGAAGATACGCTATGGTCATTCCAGCCGCGAGATACGGTGAATTATGGCGCGGCATCTTATCTCGCTAGAGCGAGACAGGCTATTGCGAACGGAGCGTATATGCAGGCACAGGAAATAATCGAGCGGCATATGCACGGACCCCGAACGGAAGCGTACCAGCCGCTTGGCGATTTAAAGCTTAAGCTCGGCGACGGCTCAGGCTCCGTCGAAGCTTACGAACGGCAGCTCGATCTGGACACGGCTGTAAGCAGCGTTACTTACGTGCGTGACGGCGTCCGTTATACGCAGGAGTCATTCATCTCCGCCGCCGATCAGGTATTGGCGATCCGATTGAGCGCAGATCGTCCGGGGAGCATCGATGTGACGGCGTCCCTTGAAACGCCTCATTCGGCGGCTGTCAGCCTGGAAGCCGACAGAGGCATTCTGACGATGAAAGGAAACGGTCCTACGCATCCGGAGCCGGAATCGGTACCCGGTGCGTTCGAAAAGCTAATCTACGAAGAACATATAGGAGTGCGCTTCGAGGTTCAGCTCCTGGCTGTCATCGAAGGGGGATCGAAGGAGAGCGGGAATCATGCCGAGCTGAGAGCGGCCAATGCCGACGCCGTAACGTTCCTGCTTGCGGCTGCAACGAGCTTTAACGGCTTTGATAAAAATCCGGAGTCCGAGGGCAAAGACCCGGCCGATCAGGTTAGAATCGCTCTCGCTGCGGCAGCCGGTTTCTCCTACGATGAACTCAAGCGGCGTCATCTCAAGGATTATCTCCAGCTGTACAACAGGGTGAAGCTTCATCTGGGCGAATCCGATGCCGATCGGCTTCCGACGGACGAACGGCTTGTTCGCGTGCAGCAAGGCGAGAGCGATCCGGGGTTGTCGGCTCTGTACTTCCAATATGGCCGGTATCTGCTTATCGCTTGTTCCCGGCCAGGCACGCAAGCGGCGAATTTGCAAGGGATTTGGAACAAAGACATAGACCCGCCATGGAGAAGCAATTATACCGTTAACATCAATACGGAAATGAATTACTGGCTGGCGGAAACGTGCAATCTGGAGGAATGCCACGAGCCGCTGTTCGACCTGCTTGAAGGTCTCAGCGTCAGCGGGCGAAAAACCGCGGAAATACATTACGGGTGCCGCGGGTGGACTGCCCATCACAATGTGGATTTGTGGCGAATGTCGACACCCGCTGCCGGCTCCGCAAGCTGGGCGTTCTGGCCGATGGGCGGCGCATGGTTGTGCAGGCATTTGTGGGAGCGGTACTTGTTCGAAGGAGATGCGGAATTTCTTGCAGCCAAGGCGTATCCCATCATGCGGGAGGCTGCTTTGTTCTGCCTGGATTGGTTGATCGAAGACAGCGAGGGACATTTGGTTACGTCGCCTTCTACGTCGCCGGAAAATATGTTTCTGGATGCTGAAGGCAGGGCGTGTGCGGTCAGCATGGGGACAACAATGGACACCGCCATTATCCGTGAGTTGTTCACGAATTGCATAGAAGCGAGCGCGCTGCTGAATGCCGATGCCGAGCTGCGCCGCGAATGGGAAGCCGCGCTAGCCCGTCTGCTGCCTTATCGCATCGGTCGGCACGGCCAGTTGCTGGAATGGTTCCGCGAGTTCGAGGAGCATGAACCTGGGCACCGCCATATCTCGCATTTATACGGATTTTATCCTGGAGAGCAGATCGATCTGCATCGCGATCCGGAGCTGGCGGCGGCCGTACGAACCTCTCTTGAACGTCGTCTGCAGTACGGCGGCGGACATACCGGATGGAGCTGCGCCTGGATCATTAACGTTTGGGCTCGGCTCGCGGATGCGGAGAACGCGTATCGGTATGTGCAAACGTTATTCGCCAAGTCGTCCTACCCGAATTTGTTCGATGCGCACCCTCCGTTCCAAATCGACGGCAATTTCGGCGGTGCCGCCGGTATCGCGGAGATGCTGTTGCAGAGCCATGGCGGAGAAATCCGTTTGCTTCCGGCACTTCCGGCAGCGTGGCCGACCGGCTTTGTAAGCGGCCTGCGGGCGCGGGGCGGTTTTGAGATCGATATGGCCTGGAAAGACGGTCATATTGCAGAAGCCGAGCTGAGAGCGACGCGTGATGCTCTGTGCAGTATGCGCGTTCCGAGCGCCATTCGCGTCACGCGGGCAGACGGTTCTGTGCTGGCTCAAAGCGATGGTGCGTCGGTAGTGAGGTTTCAGACGGTCGCAGGAGAGACGTATTATATCAGGGCTGTCTGATAAGGAATGAAGAATGGAGGCCATATGCGTACAATTGAATTATGGCCGGGCGCATCCGAAGAAGCATCGGCGATGAGAACCAGGGGATGTCTGAGTTTGAATGTATACCTTGTGCATGGAGAAGGACCTTGTCCTGCAGTCATCGTATGTCCGGGCGGGAGATATCTCAGACGCGCCGCGCACGAGGGCGAGCCGGTTGCCAAGTGGTTGAACGGGCTCGGCATAACCGCATTCGTCCTTAATTACCGGGTATCGCCGCATCAACATCCAATTCCGCTTCAGGATGCGAAGCGGGCTATTCGAACCGTAAGACATTATGCGGAGGATTGGAACATCGATCCGGAGCGAGTCGGCATGTTGGGCTTATCCGCAGGCGGTCACCTGGCATCCGCAACGGGCACTTTGTGTGACAATGGAGATAACCTATCATCCGATCCGATAGAAAGACAGAGCAGCCGTCCGAATTTGCTAATCTTGTGTTATCCGGTCATCACATTCGGAGCGTATGGTCATCAACCGTCCATGCGCCATCTGCTTGGCGATTCTCCGGATGAATCGCTTGTTGCTTTGTTGTCCACGGAAACGCAAGTGGCCGAAGACTCGATTCGTCGATTGCCAGATTGGTTATGCCGGGAGAGAAGTTTTGGAGCGATGCCGCCCGGATCATAATTCCGGAGGAGCATTATTTGGCATTTTCGTGGACGATTACGACATTGGCTGCCGGCGCAAGCTTTCCCTACAATACGGAATGCCCATTGGTGTCCGCCTACGATACGCCCGGGCATGCAGCCGGCCAAATCAGTGCCGAAGGTTTCCAAAAATCTGCAAATTGTCTGTTTCTGCCGGATTTCATCGGCTTCGAGCATGAGGGAGCAAAGCGTGTTGCGTTCTTGGGCGATTCCATCACCCAAGGTGTGCGAACGCGCCCGGACGCTTATGAATACTGGGTTGCCCGGCTTGCGGAGGGGCTTGGCCCGGAATACAGGGTATGGAATCTTGGTTCGGGCTGGGCGCGTGCTTACGATGCCGCAACCGACAAGGCTTGGCTGAGCAAAGCCAAGCTAAGCGATGAGATCGTCATAGCATTGGGGGTCAACGATATAGGTACGACCGGACGAAGCGCCGTTCAACTGCTGGAGGATCTGCAAACCATTGTGCCCAGCCTTAAAGGCAGCCGTACCGATATGTCGGTGATCCTTTGCACTATACCCACATTCAATTTTTCAGATGCGCAGGAGCTTGTCTGGAGGGATGTGAATCAGGCAATACGAAGCCATGCTATTGTCGGAGTCGATCGAGTATTTGATATTGCGGAAGTACTCTCGCAAGCGGCTCCTCGCGATAACCTGCTTATACCTGAATATATGTCGAGCGAGTTCGATGCGCATCCGAATGGTGAAGCAGGGTCTGCTGTTTCCTCGGATTTCTTGGAATGGTATTTAATGGAAACTATCTAAAGTCTGCATTAGTCACGTGTTAGGAGCCTGGTCGGAGTTCCCAATGATTTGAAAAAGTTAGATTACAACAAGGTACCGGGTCGCTTCCTTACGAAGCCTTGGTACTTTTTTCGTCTTCACTGAGACAAATCCAATTTTAACCAGACTAAATCATGCTAAACGATGTCCAAAAAATCAAGGTTCACTATTCAACCTGTTGTTAAAGTATTTATGTAAGGAAACATCACGAGATTAGGAGGAGTGGTTATCGAAAATTGAAAACGTTTTCATGGAGATCGGCTTTGAACAAGGGCAAGTGGCATAAGCGCAAGAAGAAAAGAAGGATACTAGCTTGATGAAAACAAGGAAAAAGTCGCGTGGATACACCAAACAAATCATTCCCTTATGTAAGTCCGCTTCACTTCTGATGACGACTGCCGATTTGACGGTAAGCATGGGCCCTTCGTTAACACGATTCCCAGCAAGGCATTCTCAGCGGATTCGATCGGAAGCGCAGCAACAGCTGTACAGTCGGATATCGGCCAGTGAAATCGCAAGCCTTTATGAAAGCGCATACTTGCAGTTATTACGAAGGAAGAAGGGGGGATTGGCACAGCGGAGTGATGGGTAATAATTTGTTTTAAATCTAACTAAAACCGAGGAGGATCCTAATTGAACCAAAGAATGTTTAAGAGGATATGGATAATGCTTCTTGCATTTATTTGTATCGGCCCTGCTTTTGCCGGGACAAACCCCACGGCTGAAGCGGCAAGCAGCGAGGCATACACATGGAAAAGTGTCAATACAGGTGCGGGCGGCGGCTTCATATCCGGAATTATTTTTAATTCAACGGAACAAAACCTGATCTACGCCCGGACAGATATCGGCGGCGTTTACCGGTGGAACCAGACCGATTCAAGCTGGATTCCGCTGATTGACCATGTCGGCTGGGACGATTGGGGCAAAACGGGCGTAGACGCTCTCGCTACAGATCCGGTCGAACCGAACCGGCTTTATATCGCGGCCGGCACATACACCAACGGCTGGGAAACCAGCAACGGTTATATCATGCGGTCAACTGACAAAGGGAATACCTGGCAGGAAACGCAGCTGCCGTTCAAGGTCGGCGGCAACATGCCGGGACGTTCGATGGGCGAACGTTTGGCGATCGACCCTAACAAAAACAGCATCCTCTTCTTCGGCGCCCGCAGCGGCAACGGATTGTGGAAAAGCACGGACTACGGCGTAACGTGGAATAAAGTGAATTCCTTTACGAATACAGGAACATATATTCAAGTGCCGGGCCACGAATACCAAGGCGATATCATGGGGCTGGCTTGGATCACGTTCGATTCGAGAACCGGGACAGCCGGCAACGCAACCCAAACCATCTATGTCGGGGTGGCCGATACCGGAAACAGCGTCTATCGCAGTACGGACGGCGGCGTAACATGGTCGGCCGTGCCTGGGCAGCCTACCGGCTACCTGCCGCATCATGGCGTTCTGGCATCCGACGGCAACATGTATATATCCTATAGCAACGGCATTGGGCCGTATGATGGCACCAAGGGTGATCTTTGGAGGTTTAATACGGCGACAGGCGTCTGGACGAACATTAGCCCGGTTCCGTCCAGCAGCCCGGATAACTCGTTCGGTTACGGCGGTCTGGCCGTCGATGCCCAAAATCCGGGTACGGTTATGGTAGCGACGCTTAATTCATGGTATCCGGATGCGATCATCTACCGCAGCAAGGACAGTGGCGCAACCTGGTCGAGAGCCTGGGATTACAACGGCGGCTATCCGAACCGCGTCAATAAGTATACGATGGATATCTCGGCTGCGCCATGGCTGGATTGGGGGGTTACGGCGACGCTGCCTGAAACGTCGCCGAAGCTCGGATGGATGATCGGCGATCTGGAGATTGATCCGTTCAACTCCAACCGTATGATGTACGGCACTGGCGCTACGCTTTACGGCACGAACAATCTTACGAACTGGGATAATGGCGGAACATTCAACATTTCCGTCATGGCCAAAAACATCGAAGAAACGGCCGTTATCGACCTGATCAGCCCAGGGTCCGGCGCTCCTCTTATTAGCGCTCTCGGCGACGTATCGGGCTACCGCCACAGCGACCTGACGGCCGCTCCGGCGAAAATACTGAAAAATCCGGACAGCACGTCAAGCCTGGATTTTGCCCAATTGAACAACAGCTTTATTGCACGCGTAGGCTTTGCCAATCATTCCGCAAACAGCAACGCCAAGTCGATTGCGCTGTCGACCGACGGCGGCGTGAACTGGTCCAGCCCGAGCTCGGAGCCGACCGGAACGAATGGCGGCGGCATGATCGCGGTTGCGGCCAATAACAGCTCTCTCGTATGGAGCACATCGGATGTCGGCGTATACTATTCCAAGACGAACGGAAGCTCCTGGACCAAGAGCACGGTCGTTCCCAACGGCGCCAAGGTAGCGGCGGATCGCGTGAACCCGAACAAATTCTATGCGGTATCGGCAGGGAAGTTCTATGTAAGCACGGACGGAGGCGCTACGTTTACGCAGACGGCCGCAACCGGCCTTCCGGCCGAAGGCGCGCTTAGCTTCAAAGCGCTGCCGGGCGTTGAAGGGGATATCTGGCTTGCAGGCGGCAGCGACGACAATAGCGGCGTCTACGGCTTATGGCACTCCACGAACTCGGGCGCATCGTTCACGAAGCTGTCCAATGTGCAGGAAGCCGATGGCGTCGGCTTCGGAAAAGCGGCGCCTGGACAGAGTTATTCGGCGATCTATGTTTCGGCTCAGATCGATGGTGTCAGAGGCTTCTTCCGCTCGATCGACAGCGGCGCAACGTGGGTGCGAATCAACGACGACAACCATCAATACGGCCGAGCCGGGGTTTCCATTACAGGCGATCCGAACCTATACGGACGCGTCTATGTCGGGACAAACGGACGCGGCATCCTGTATGGCGACACGACGGTGAGTAGTCCAATCATTTCGGGCGCAACGTATACGCTGATCAATCCGAACAGCGGCAAAGCGCTGGATATAGCTGCTAATAGCACCGCAGACGGCGCGAATGTGCATATCTGGGCGAACAACGGCGGAACGAATCAACAGTGGACGATTACGGATAACGGCGACAACACGTACCGATTGATCGCTGTACACAGCGGCAAAGCGCTGGACGTCAGCGGTGTCGGCACCGCCAACGGAACTAACGTGCAGCAGTGGACATACTTTGGCGGGGCGAATCAGAAGTGGAGAATCATCGCAAACGCCGACGGCACGTTCAAGCTGATCGATTCGAATAGCGGGAAGGCGTTGGACGTTAATGGAGCCGGTACGGCGGACGGGACCAACGTGCAGATTTGGACCGATACCGGCGGTTCTGCGCAAAAGTGGCAGTTGATCCGTAAGTAACGGTGTTCGGCTAGCGAAGGCCTCTGTCGGCCTAATTTTTGGCTGACAAGGTCCTTCTATTTATTTCGGCGGAAATCAACTGGAAGGTGTCATCGGTATTGCTAGCAAAATATGGACATTGCGTCAGCTTCAAAACGATACGAAACGTGACCGTCGCTCGAATACATGGAACAATCCAGCTAAATTTAGACGGAAACACCTTGACCGGAATAAGGTTGATGATCATCTGCTTGCGGCCGGTGCTGACTACATGATCAGTGGAGACCAACTGACGCTTAAGGCGGATTTTCTCCGCAGCCATGTGCCGGAGGCGCTCGGCGAGAGCGGCGCGGATGATCCTGTATTAATTCAATCAGTTGGCGGCTTGACACAATCGCCTCCATTTCAATTCTTTGGATGCGCTGTTTAAGCTCCGCAATCATCTGAGAATTAGCCGCACCCTCCAAGTAAAGAATGACGACCCGGGTTCCCGTAATATCCCCAAGTGTGTAATGAAAACGCAACCAATAGATCTATTTATCGAAGGAGGCTATCGAATTGAAAGCGATTAAGTCATCAATGTTGTTTTTCCTGTCGTTTATGCTCGTTTTTTCTGCTTTTGCGGCATTGCCGGCGCCGGCTCAAGCAGCCGTTGTCGAAAAGCAGATTCAGTATTTATCCGGCACGGACGTGGATAATACGGTGAACTGGGACTTCATGGTATCCGCCGGCGGAAGGAGCAACGAGGGCTGGACAACCATACCCGTGCCTTCCGTATGGGAGTCGCACGGATTTGGCGTTCTGAGCTACGGGTGGAGTACGGCTAATGAGGTCGGAAGTTATAAAAGAAATTTTACTATGCCTTCGGATTGGAACGGGCAAAGGGTATTTATCGTTTTTGAAGGATCGATGACGGACACCTCGGTTAAGATCAACGGTGTATCGGCAGGACCTACGCATCAAGGTTCCTTCTACAGATTCAAATATGATATCACAGACAAGGTTAATTTTTCCGGTAATAATTTGCTTGAGGTAACGGTTTCCAAATATTCTTCGAACGCCAGCGTCAACGCAGCGGAACGGGAAGCTGATTATTGGCAATTTGGCGGTATCTACAGACCTGTTTATTTGGAAGCGACGCCTCAGCAGTACATTGACAGAATCGCAGTGGATGGGAAAGCGAACGGCAGCTTTAACGTCGATGTATATACACAAGGCATCACGACCGCCAATACGATTAAGGCTCAAATCAGGACGCTGGACGGCGTTGCAGTAGGCTCGCCGATCACGGCTTCCGTCGCCGCAGGCGCAACCAAAACGACGTTGTCCACGACAGTGGCCAATCCAAAATTGTGGACGGCAGAGACGCCAAACCTGTACAAAGTGGAAGTGACGCTTGAAAATTCGGGTACGATCATAAATAAAATGACCGAACGGTTCGGCTTCAGAACGATTGAAGTAAGGTCGAACGACGGTATTTACATTAACGGCAAAAAGATTATTTTCAAGGGCGCTAACCGTCACGCTTTCCATCCGGATTCCGGAAGAACGATCAGCCCTGCAATCGATCGTGCCGATATTGAATTAATGAAAGAAATGAATATGAATACCGTTCGAATGTCACACTATCCGCCGGATCAAAGCTTCCTTCACCTGGCGGATGAAATGGGAATGTATGTGGTCAACGAACTAGCCGGCTGGCAAGCCGCTTACGATACGACTGTGGGAACGATCCTTGCCAATGAAATGGTGAAACGCGATGTGAATCATCCAAGCATTATATTCTGGGCAAACGGGAATGAAGGCGGATGGAATACGGCTCTCGATCCGTTGTTTAAACAGCTGGATCCTCAGCAGCGTCCGCTGCTTCATCCTTGGGCCGTGAATGACGGGATAGACACGGATCACTATGAAGGCTTCGCCAGCACGAAGAATAAAATCGAAGGAACCTCCACCAACGTGTTTATGCCAACCGAGTTTTTGCATGCGTTGTATGACGGCGGGGCAGGCGCGGGCCTGGATGATTACTGGAAATACATGGGCGACATTACGAAGCCGAAAGCGGCTGGCGGAATTATCTGGGCGCTTATGGATGAAGGGATCAAAAGGCCGGATGGCAGCATTGACGTTGCGGGCAACAGTGCGCCGGATGGTATTGTAGGACCGTATCGGGAAAAAGGAGGAAGCTTCTATACAATCAAGGATATTTGGTCTCCGGTTCAATTGACCAATATATCTTATTATGAGAACACGTTCCCGACCAATTTTAATGGCAGTGTGGGTATTACGAATAGCTATGATTTCACCAACTTGAGTCAATTAAATTATGAATGGCAGCTTATTAATTTCAAGACGGTTTCCGCCAACGTAACCGGATTTGACACGGTGGCAAGCGGAACGCCGGCAAGTCCGAATATACCGGCCAGAACCAGCGGTCAATTGAATCTGAATTTGCCGACAAATTGGCAAGATCATGACGCTCTGCGTGTCGTTGTAAAAGATTCAGCGGGTAAGGAGATTACTTCCTGGACCTGGATGATTAAGAGTGCAGCAACGTTGCATAGTCAAGTGGTAACAGCGGGTACAGGGACGGTATCGTCTACTGAGGATGCTAATAATATCATCGTTACGGCGGGACAAACAGTCCTTACATTCAGTAAAACAACAGGAAACCTGACAAGTATCGTACAAGCCGGCAAGCCTTTCTCTTTCAATAACGGACCGATTCTTACTGCAGGGACACAGAGCCTCAGCAGCATTAGCGCAGTTGCCAGCGGCAGCAATATCGTCGTAACCGCAAATTATACAGGCAACATGAACTATGCCAAGTGGACAATTTATCCTACAGGCTGGGTCGATCTGGAATATAAATATAACTTGAACGGCAGTTACGACACTTTGGGAGTCAGCTTCAGTTACCCAGAAAACAAGGTGCAGGAAGTCAAATGGCTCGGAAAAGGACCGTTCCGTGTATACAAGAATCGGATGAGAGGTCCGAAGCTGAATGTATGGGATAAGACATACACGGATCAAACCAAACCGTTCCAATATCCTGAATTTAACGGTTATTACAGCGATACGTACTGGGCAGTATTAAAGACTGCCGAAGGAAATATTACTTTTTCGAGCAAAGACGAGAACTTGTTCCTGCGGCTGTTTAATCCATACTTCGGAAACAATCCTGTAACAGCAACGGCAGTTATGCCAGTGGGAGACATTTCCTTCCTGGACGGCATTTCGGGAATCGGCAGCAAGTTAGGTACAGCGGAATCAACGGGTCCTCAAGGGGAAAAGAACGTCGCAGCAGGAGATTTCACAAGAACGATCAGCTTCAAGGTAGATACGTCTAGCACAACTTCCAGCGTAGGCGGCAATATCGCATTGAACAAGCCGGTCACATTCTCGGCGCAGCAGGCGGGCAACGAGGCATCAAACCTTGTTGATGGTACAACTACTGCCAAGTGGTCAGCGGAAGCTTATCCGCAATGGGTACAAATCGATCTGGGTCAAAACTATGCGATTGATAAAACAGAGCTTGTACCTTATCAAGACCGGGCGTATCAATACAAAGTAGAAGTGTCCACGGACGGAACAAATTATACACAAGTGGTGAATCGGACGGCCAATACCCAAGGCGGAGCTCTATTGACGGATACATTTGACACCGTTACAGCGCGATATGTGAAGCTGACCGTTACCGGCGCCAGCAATTATTCGGGCGGATGGATTAGCGTTAACGAGTTCAGAGTATTCGAGAGCGTGAATCTGGCGTTGAACAAGCCGGTTACCTTCTCGGCGCAGCAGACGGGCAACGAAGCGTCTAACATTGTCGACGGCACCGAGGCAACGAAGTGGTCTGCCGAGACTTATCCGCAATGGGTGCAAATTGATCTCGGTCAGTCCTATTCGATAAGCCGGACAAAGCTTGCGCCACATGATAACCGGGCGTATCAATATAAAGTAGAGATGTCCATGGACGGCGTGAATTATACGCAAGTTGTGGATCGAACGGCCAATACCGCGGGCGGTTCTCTGTTGACGAACACATTTGGCGCCGTTACAGCGCGATATGTGAGGCTGACCGTTACCGGCGCCGACAATTATTGGGGCGGCTGGGTAAGCATTAAAGAATTTGGCGTTTATCTGTAGTTTTACCGAATGTTAAAAGGATTCGCTATAAACCTAAAACCAAGGAGGATCCTAATTGAACCAAAGACTGTTTAAGAGAATGTGGATGATGCTTCTTGCCTTTATTTGTATCGGCTCTGCTTTTGCCGGGACAAACCCTATGGCTGAAGCGGCAAGCAGTGAGGCATACACATGGAAAAGTGTCAATACGGGTGCGGGCGGCGGCTTCATATCTTTAATTCAACGGAACAAAACCTGATCTACGCCCGGACGGATATCGGCGGCGTTTACCGATGGAACCAGACCGATTCAATCTGGATTCCGCTGCTTGACCATGTCGGCTGGGACGATTGGGGCAAAACGGGCGTAGACGCTCTCGCTACGGATCCGGTTGAACCGAACCGGCTTGCTTCACGTTATCCGCTACAATCATCCAACTGTATTTGGTGGATCTGACCACTGAATTCTTTAACGAAGTGAATGATGTCGAGGTGATGCTGAAGCTGCATTTTTGGAGCCGCGCCGTGTTCGACTACAGGTTGTCGGTGAGCGGAAGCAAGGTGACCGGCACTCCACTAGCGGATGAGGCTGATGGCCAGGAGCAATCGGAGGGGGCTGACGATTCAGTTCAGTCCGTGGAGGAGGTGTCAGCTTCGGATGATGAAACATCGAAGCAGGCCGAACAAAACCGCATTTATGAGTCATTCGGTAGGAGGGCTGATCATGGTTTTGCTCGCTAGTATGACTGGATATAAGTTCAATACATATACTACAGCACACGAAAGGAATGACATCAAATGAAAAAATTTTTTTCAATATTCATAACTGCCTTAATTCTTTTATCTCAATTACCGATTGTGTCTCAGACTGCATTAGCAGCACCATCAGCCCCATATGTTGTGAATTACAGTGGTAGTAATAATCTATCTGCAAGTAGTGATTCCACCGTTGTACCTGGAAGCACCGGTGTTGCCTCCCAGAAATTTGTCGTTTCAGGAAGTGGCTGGAACGGGGCATTTTACACGGATTGGGGCACACATGATGTATCTAATTACAATACTTTAGATTTTTGGGTAAAAGGAGGAGCTGGCGGCGAAGCTCTTTCCATAAATGTTAGCGATGGGACTAATGGTTATTCCACAAACATACAAACTCCTTCCGATGCATCTTGGAAGCACGTCTCCATTGATTTTTCTGCTATGACCGGGGTTGATTTTACAAAGTGGAACACAATTACATTTACTTGTAATACAAGTGCTGTTAATACTACGTTCTATATTAATAACGTTGAGTTCTCATATGTAGATCACTACACTGGGCCACAAGTAACAGTCGTGCCTTGGAATGGATCACAATCAGCAGTATCTCTTACTTTTGATGACGGATATGATTCGCAGCTTGATTATGCGGTCCCGGCTTTAGATGCAAAAGGTATGAAGGCTACGTTTTATATAACGGAAACTGCAATAACGGGTAGCCGAGTAGATGATTGGAAAAAGCTCCCCTTGGCTGGCCATGAAATTGGAAACCATTCCAAACATCACTATGAACCAAGTGCCAATCCAACCCAACCCTATCAAAGGACTTTTAACGATACTTTAGGCTATGATGAAACAGTCGCAGCTCAAACGGAGATAGCACAAGCGCTGAACACAACAGTTGTATCTTATGCCTATCCTTACACGAATAATGATCCATATCTCGTCAAATACCTGAAAGATACGCACATTTCAGCAAGAGGGGGTTGGGGTAACGGAACTTACTATATGAAATCATCAGACACCCCTGATTGGATGAATATCTCTTCCCAGTTTACATGGTCAGGCGGAAGTTTCAATACTCACTACAAGAGTTGGATAGATAATGCAATAAGCCAACGTGCCTGGACAGTAATTTCGGCACATCATGTGGGTGATGCTGACTTGCCACTGGATCAGTTTAATTTATTGGTTAACTATTTGGATAGCAATCGATCTAGCATCTGGATAGCTCCTTACGGAACGGTAAGCGGCTACTGGAGAGCGCAGAAAATAATAGAAGGTCTTACACCAAATGCGACTTCAACTGGAACGAGTTATACTTGGAACGTTCCAGCCTACTTCCCCAATAATATCAATCTAAAGGTGAAGCTAAAGAATGGGGATGGTTACCAGGTTTTACAAAATGGTCAAGTAATTCAACCTGATACAGGTGGCAATTATACGATCTCCTTTGGGGCCAAGTCACTTGAATTGAAGCGTAAGCCATATGCTGTAAATTATAGCAATTCTAACAATCTAACTGTAAGTACTGACGCTACAGTTGTACCCGGAAATACCGGTGTCGCTTCTCAGAAATATGTCTACTCAGGAAGCGGCTGGAACGGGGCTTTTTATACGAATGATTGGGCCGCACATGACGTATCTGCTTACAATACTTTAGATTTTTGGGTGAAAGGAGGAGCTGGAGGCGTAACTCTTTCCATGTATGTTAGCGATGGGACTAATGGTTATTCCACAAACATACAAACTCCTTCCGATGCATCCTGGAAACATGTTTCTATTAGTTTAGCCACTATGCCTGGGGTCGATTTTACGAAGTGGAAAACGATTACGTTTACCTGTGTTACTAATCCAGCTACGTTCTACATTAATAACGTCCAGTTCTCTCGCACATAGATCCAGGAAACAGCTGACTATAACCGGAAATGCGAAATGTTCTCAATCGTTAAAATGCCGGTATTATCGAAGGCAATGTCAGTAATCTCAAATCCCCCTCCAAATTTATAGTTTGGAGGGGTGGATTCTATTTTCTTGCATCTTAAGACTAACGTAAGGTGTGACATATTTTCATTATTCATAGCTCTCCGGCGCCATTTGAAGAAAGAATTTGAACGACATGTCGTATCGGGAACGCTCGACCACATCCACATCCGACAGCTCGAATATGGCTTTAAGGAGCAAATATTTAAACATTCGCAAGGGGTCGATAGCGTTGCGGCCATTGTCTAGACAATAGTTTGCTTTCAATTCGTCGTAGACGAAGGAGAAGTCCACCAGCTCGTAAATCTGGCGCAGCACGTTATCCATTGGCACAGCAAGGTCGTATAGTGCCGTATAAGGGCTGAACGCAAATGAGATTTGGGGCTGGAACAATGGGCTTCACGCCTTTCGTTGTAATACATTAATTATACAGCAAAGAAGGCACTGCTCCCTCAATATATTTGAGGAACGGTACCTTCTTTGCTTAAAGGACTTCTTCAGTGGCCTTTGTCATCAAGATGGGGGCTACTACGATGGATGTTATTCTTGTTTAAATCTCGACAGGTTAGCGGCAGCGACGACGACCACGGAAGCAGCCATTCTCCTATATTAAATTATACGGATACTGCTCTATACCTGGAATCGTGTAGACTCTGCTATAGCCTGCATCTATAAGGGCCTGGGCCGCTGCAGAACTCTTATACCCCCGTTGACAGTAAATGATTAAGGGAGTATCCTTTCTCACACATACCGAGAACGGGTTATTGGATATGTCACGTAACGGTATACAAATGCTTTCCTGGATATGCCCTGTTTGATACTCTTCATGAGTCCGCACATCAACAAGCATTCCAGTAGGATCATTTAACATCAGCTCCCATGCTTCATCGGGGGTCAGACTTTTACTTTGAAATACTCTGCCCCCAGTCTGAGGGATACGCTGCTCCCTATCAAGCATTCTTACAACAATTGCAGCAGCCTCCGCATGAGTTAAGCTGCCCGCAGCGTCGAACAGGTTATGGTCACGCCCGAGCATTATCCCTTTAACATACATCTGCGCTATATGCATAACGCAGGTATGGCAGGAATATAAGTCCTTAAGATTTTCTGCCGCCGACCATTCGTACTCATCTCTTTCTCCGAATTCTGTTAGAAGCGTCTCATGAACGATTCTTGCAGCGGAACGGCGCTCAATAGGTTTGCTTATGTTTGTTAGATCATAGTCCTCAATTATTCCCTTGTACAACGCGTAATCCATATAGCCTGATGACCAACTGCCGTGCGTTGGCTCTATATTTCCTTTACTGCTTCTAACTACCATTGTCACAAACTGTTCAGTAGTAACATGATCCTCGGGATGAGGTTTGGCTTCCGCACCAAAGTCTATTGCTGTTTCCATTCATTTTCTCCTATTATTCGAGTGAAGTTCTAAGGTTAAACAGGAGTAACTCTTATGGTAACATTGTCATAGGCGTCAATGCCTGTAACAGAGAAGGTCCTTGAAATGTTCGTTGTAACCTCGCCTGTCCATAAATCCTTCAGGCAATAGCTTGCAGCATTTTTAAATTTTTCAGCATCCATCATTTTATGCCCAATATAATCGATAATGCGGCTTACATCAACGGAATGCTCCTCCGTATCTCCTGAGTCGCTGAGATTTATAAAGGACATTGCAATATCTCCGTTCGCAAGAGGCTTTACAAGAATATCAACACGGTTGTTATTAGCAATATATGCCGTATCGGGATTGGTATTATCGATAGAGCAGTAAATTCTTTTTGCCTGAATGCCGAGGGGATCCTGATTCAACGCGATTACATCTTTGTTCGCAATAATCATCCATAGCTCGTCACCCTTTGTAACCCGTCTTAAATCCATTCCAAGCATAATCGGAGAATTCATCATACACCACATCGTCATATGAGTTTTACTCATGGTAGTAGTGATTCCGTTCATACCGATTACAAGCATATCGGGATCGTTCCACCCCTTGTCGAGTCCGGCAAACTCGTCCATAATAACCGCCTTGCTGTACTGCGAGGTTATACTTGCGGTATTGTTTGAACTCCATTCGGCGGAGCCCGGCTCACCATCAGAGCCGACGCAGAAGGTTATATCATTAAGAATACGCCAGGAGTCTCCAACCTTATATCCCCAGTTATGAGGCTGTGTTTTACCCCATTCACAGATTGAGAATACAATATCATGGTCAGGGTCAGCCTTGTTCAAGCCTTCGAGCAAAGCCGCATAGGAATTAAGGGTATTTTCCTGCCTTCTGTGGTTCATAAGACGTATAATATTTTCTCCCTCATTTAAGGAAACCGTTATTTCTTCCGAATCTGCAAAGTCAGCTGTACTTTGGGTAAGAGGAAGCAAATCATCAAAATATCGAGTTTCATTATCTGCGTTTCCTACGGCAAGCTGAAGCCAGCGTCCAGTGCCATCCTGCTCACCGCTTGCGTAATTTATGGTTATGGCGTATTCTCCGCCAGCCGGTGCGTTCACAGTAAACTTAAGCTCGCTCCATCGGTCGCCCACAGGTGTTGTACCCACGTTTGTTCCGTCGAATGTACCGATATTTGTCACAAAGTCGCCACTGTTTTTCGATGCACCCTGGCCTAGAAGCACACCGTCCTTAACAGCATTTAAAGTTATATTCAGTTCTCCACCCGTAACCGTTATGCTTCTGATATTCGGGGCATAGGAATATTTGGCATTTGTTGAGTCTGAGAACGTTGCATTGTCCCAAAGGTAGTAGCAGTTATCAACCTTGATAAAGTCAACCCCCCAGTCCATATAAGACCTCGTGTCGACATCCTCAAAGCCGCAAGTGCCTACCGCAGAGCCTGCGCAAAGATGTGTACCTATATCGTTGTACATGCCGAATTTAAGTCCCTTGCTGCGGATGTAATCGGATAATGCCTTAAAGCCGCTTGGAAATTTAATCGTTTCATTTGAAAGCAATCCGTTTACGCGTTCGGATTTATAGCAGCCGTCATCGAGCACGACATACTTGTATCCCAGATCCGCAAGTCCCAAATCAACGATTGCGTCTGCCATTGCCTTTGTGAGTGCCTCGTTGTTCTTGCTGCCAAAAGCATTCCAACTGTTCCAGCCCATGGCAGGAAGGCGTCCCTGCTTTTTATTTAAAAGCACCTTGCCGTTTGAGAAAGCCGGAAACATATAGTAGGGATCCATGATCTCGTCCGGCGCAGTCCTTGATGTAGCTCTAGCCGATACTTTCTCCATAAGAAATCCTCCTTAAACTTGCATTTTCATTTTTATGATAGGACAAATATATGTGTTAATAAATATGTTTTTATCGAGTCATTATGGGGAAATGTGATATATTAATTTCGGGAGCTGATCTCATTGAAACTATATTATGCAAAAAGCCCTTTGATCTCATCTGATATTTATCCCATGCAATATGGCGAACAGCAGTGTGATAACGGATATTCCTTCGGACCTGCAGTGCGTAACTTCTATTTAATTCATTACATTTACAGCGGGCAAGGCGAATTGCATATTAATAACAAAGCTTATAAAGTACATGCAGGACAGTTTTTTCTGATTTATCCGAAACAAACTGCCTATTATAAGGCAGATGACAATGAGCCGTGGCTGTATCGCTGGATTGAGTTTGACGGCAGCTTTTCGGAAAAGATTATGACTGTGACAGGCTTCTCACACGAAAACCACGTTATAAATGATGATAATGGCGTCGGAATCGCACTTAAGAATATAATTGATTTAGGCTGGTCTGATTTCGAAACAATCATGAGCCATTTTTGGCCATTTATCGCGGCACTTACGAAGGGGAAATTATTAAAGAAAGATGAGAATACAGCAGAAACATATGTCTCTTATGCAAAAAACTATATAAGAAGCAATGTTCACAAAAGGATATCCGTTTCTGAAATTGCACACTTTTTAAACATAGACCGCAGTCATCTGGCACGTATCTTCAAAAGCATTTGCGGCATAAGCACACAGCAGTTTATCATTTCTCTAAAAATGGAGACAGCTTCACAATCACTCAAAAAAAACAGTATGACCATTAAAGAAGTCGCCAATAGTGTCGGATATGACAATCAGATGGAATTTTCGAAGCTGTTTAAAAAACACTTTAATATGACCCCCACACAATGGAGAGAACAAGAGTTCTTTCAACAGTCCATAAATAACTATGAATGAAACCAAAGCCCTGACGAATTGACGGGGTTCATTTGTGCTGCAAGAAGAGAAGACAAAGGAACCTTTTGAGGCTGGAGAGATTGCCAGAATTGAAAAGGAAATTGAAAAAACCAAAACTTTTTGCTGCCAGCGATGATGGTATTGCTGAGGAGGATATACGTCTAGAGTTGAAGGAACTAACGCATAAGAAAATACATTAAATGCCCAATTACTTGAACTAACGAATGTGTTAAATTCTTCTCAAAATACAGAGTTCAATATCAAAGTGTTGTTGGAAGCTGTTCAATATTAGTTATCTAAAGGTCAAGCTGAGCTATCATTTGATGAAAAACGTGATTTGATTCGGCGTAAGCGTCAAATTCAGCACACCTTCAAGAACCCAAATATATATGAGAAAATGAAGGCATCCCAATTAAATTGGAGGTTGCCTTATGACCACAAAAGAACAGCGTCGCAAGGATTGGTCAGCTCGTATCGCCGATTATCGCGGCATTCCTTGCGGACGGACGACTCGATCTCGACAACAACAGAAGCGAGCGGTCGATTAAACCTTTTGTAATTGGTCGGAAAAATTGGCTTTTTAGCAACACGCCGCGAGGCGCAAAGGCCAGCGCTAACATTTAAAGCGTTGTCGAAACGGCCAAGGAAAATGGACTCAAGCCATTCGACTACTTGAAGTTTCTCTTTGAACAGCTACCTCAACTAACAGGTCAGCTCGATCCGAAGGCATTGGAGCCATTCATGCCATGGTCAGCTTCGCTGCCAACGCATTGCCGGCTAAATTCTTAAACAGTAGACATTTCTTCTCCCCCATCCCGAGGTGGGGGTTGTTTGATATTCATTTTTTTCTTGATAGCCAGTTTTTCGCATACGATATGCAAAAGTTGCGACTATGTCATCATCATTCTTCTTAGTAATGCCCGAAACCCGCGTTGCTAGCTATCCTGCCTAGGCCACTTCCATGCAGTAAAGATAATTAGTAACGTAATTACCGTAACGAAGAAGGCCATTTCCATGCATACCAGATAATTAGACAAAGAAGAGCGACTTCTACAACAGCGCCAAACACCATGTGCACCCAAGCCTCTCCTGTCAAATTAAACAATGTATAGGGAATATACACCGCGGCAATAATGATATTTGCCCAGCGACTTACTTTTGCCGGCAGGGCAACAGAAAGGAAAATCATAAGAGCTGGAATTGTTACCGAAATCAGTGCTATCAATAGAAAGACATATGAAATGTCAAATATAAATATTTTTCCTGCCAGAATACCTTCTATTTTGCCCGGCATATATAAGGCGAAATAATCAACATAAATATAGAGAAACATAAAACTCGCCCACAGCGTAGCAATCTTCAGTTTCGAACTGACTTTGATGTCTTCCAGTGCATTTTGTGCTTTATTTTGTGTATTCATATTAATCTCTCCTTTAAGGTTATATGGTTTCTCTTGCCTACAACCTTAGTCTAAATGAGAAGTATAAACACCCTCGAAAGCAATTCTAAAAGTTTTCTAAAATATAACATTTTGAGGGTTCATGGGTTTTGCCGCTCATCAACAAGTCCATCCACATCCACTGGTGGTTTTCCACTCACCTCAAAAGCAGCCAATTGTGTGCTGCCAGTCCTAATATGAGATAATACTACTTCGGCTAATAATTGATCATGCTCGTCATTCCAGGAGTCCTCACGTTTTTATCACCCAACTCTAGACACCTCTTTCTACTACTATTTATTAGAATTCTTACCTGTAATATTAAATTTATTCAAAGTTAATGCATAAAAGACCCTCCAGCACCTGAAAAACAATCTAGCAGCTCAAATACGCTCACCTTTCTAAGATACCAAATATGGAGGGGAAATAACTATATGTCTTTCAGTAAATATGGTGCATTATGTACAGAGGTATATGACCACACAAAGAAAATTGGTGATTCTTTTGGTGGGGATGTAGAGTATTATCGAGATCAGTTAAAACATACAAAGGGACGCATTCTTGAAGCAATGGTTGGTTCTGGAAGAATATTAATTCCATTACTGGAATCTGGTCTTGTAATAGACGGTGTTGACTATTCTCCCGAAATGTTAGCTTCTTGTCGTAAACGTTGTGACGAACGAGGATTAAACACAACCTTATATGAGTCGGATTTACAGGTGCTTTCTTTACCACACAAATATGAAGCAATAATTATTCCTGGCGGGTCATTTTTACTCATAGAACAACGAGAAGAAAGGAATTTTTGAAAGGTTATTGATATAATAGAAAGGTGGGAGATTTTTGATAGAAACAAATTAGAGAAATGGTGCAGTTCGATTATGATGCATTGTGCGGAAATTGTGTGATGAGGAAGTAATGCGTGCTGCTTATGAAAGTGCATTCAACTTAGAAGAAGCACAAAATTGGCTTAACAGACATCTTAAAAGATATGAAGAGTATGGTTTTGGACTTTGGGCTATTGTATTAAAAGAAACAAATGAAATGATTGGTCAATGTGGCTTGACAATGCAAGGCTGGAGAGAAAAAGAAATTTTGGAAATAGGATTTTTGTTTCAAAAAGCGTATTGGCACAAAGGTTACGCAACAGAAGCGGCAATTGCTTGCAAGGAATACGCTTTCGATTCGGCAGGTTGTTAGGGAAATTAGGGTTTTCGAACATACAGTTGAATTTTTACGTTTTAACCTTTGATAAGGAGCAAATGAAGGGCTGTATTCAATGTCAATTGAACAGCTTAATTAATAATTTCTAATTGCGCACTAATGACATTAAGATTGAAATCCTGATGTACATGCGAAGTTTGAAGAAGACGCGCAAAGACGTGTCGCTCCACGACTCGATCGGTACGGACAAGGAAGGCAACGATATTACGTTGATCGACATCCTCGGCACGGAAGCCGACGATGTGGCGGATAAAGTGCAGCTCAAGATCGAGAAATCGAAAATATACAAAAACCTCGACATATTGGATGATGGGGAAAAGAAGACGTCATCGGCCGCTTCGGCCTCATCCACGGCGGCGACGAACGGACGCAGCGGGAGATTGCGAAGGAGCTGGGCATCAGCCGCAGTGAAGCTCACCTGGAAGAGAAATCCGAGGCTCCTGAGCTCCAACTGCGGTTCGAAATGCCGTAGGTGCGATGATGCGGTATTTTTTTTAGTCCAATTCTATGATATTCATAAAAACAGCCAGCAAAGGAATGACCTTCGCTAGCTGTTGCCCTATAGCTTTCTAGTATGTGATCGAAACATCAAGAATAGAAAATAAGGTGCGCCAATCAATGTGATTAATAGTCCGGATGGAATTTCGACCGGAGCAAGTATCGTTCGACCGATAGCATCGGCTAAAACCAGAAGCAGAGCACCGAGCAAGCTCGATAATACGATGGATTGTCGAGTGTTATGCCCAATTAAGCTTCTTATCATATGAGGCACGATTAAACCGAGGAAGCCTACAGTTCCTACGGAAGCGACAGCACCAGCAGAGAGAAGAACACCTACAGTCATTGCAGCGAATCGCGTTTTACGCACCGATAAACCGAATCCTATGGCGCTATCATCAGAGAATGCGAGTAAATCAAACCTGCGGCCTAGCCACCATGCAAGGGGAAGAAGAACGACTAGGAATATGCAGATGATGAGGAATTGATCCCACGTACGACCGTAAGTCGAGCCAGTCAACCATATATAGCTTTCGCTTCCCCATAATGGTCCCAGTACGATTAAGGCTTGAATACCCGCGGAGCCAACAGCAGAAACCGCGATCCCCAGAAGAATAAGTACCGGGGGATTAAGCGACTTGCGCCATGCGAATAAGAATATGACGGCAGCAGCAAGTATTGCTCCGCCCATGGCAGCGATCGGAAGAAATATAATCGATAATTGCGGCCAGGCAATAAGTACAAGCAGTGCTCCGAATCCAGCTCCCGAGGTCACTCCCAGGATAGACGAATCGGCTAATGGATTGCGAACGGATGCTTGGATAAGAACACCGCTTACGCTTAGTGCTATTCCTGCGCATGCGGCTACAAGGGTTCGCGGTAAACGTAAATTCAAGAGAATGGAATATGACGTTGCTTCGTCAGCCCCTATTAAGCTCGCAAATAACTGACTTAGCGGAATACGTGTGCCGCCCATTGTCATGGTTATAAGAATGAATGAAACAACAAAGAAAAGCATGATGAACGCGATAATCGGGAATCGAATCCGAACACGATTTCTGCCAATAGACATGGATGAGGCTGAATAAGTACCTGAATTATTCAGTTTCCTAAGTATGAGCCAGATTAGCCACGGCGCTCCGATTATCGCCATCATCGCTCCTACGGGCATTTCGCCTATGCTGCTACGAACCATTCGCGTAAGAACATCAGCTGCAGTGAGCAATACAGCTCCCCAAAGGGCTGTGGCGGGAATGAGCCAATTATGCTTGCGCAATCCGCTTAGACGTACCAAGTGCGGTGCGACGAGACCAACGAATCCGATAGGTCCGACTACACTGACGACGACAGAAGCAACAAGCACCGCAAGCGCCAATCCGGCGAATCGAGTGAGATTAACCTTCTGACCTAACGATTGAGCGGTGGACTCATCCAAGATCAATACATCGAATTGTTTGCCCATAAAAAAAGCGACGATAATCACAATGCTGACTCCAGGCCATGCATACGTAACACCTTTCCAGTCGAGCTGGGCGAGCGATCCTGAGCCCCATAAAAAAAGCGATTGTGTTTCGGTAGCGTGGAATATATGCAGAGCGCTTGTAAATGAACCTATCACCATAGCTATTATCATGCCGGAAAGCGCCAGTCGGATTGGACTTGTTGATCGACCGCCTCCTAGGACGTAAGCGCACATCGCAGCAACGCCTCCACCAGCGGCAGCAAACAGAAACGGTGACTGGTGAAGCAGGGTGGGGAAATAAATCGTTCCTACAACAACCATAAAATATGCACCGGCATTAATACCAAGCGTATCTGTGGAAGCCAACGGGTTTTTCGTAACCGTCTGCAGCAGGACACCGGCTGCTGCAAGGCCTGCACCGGAGATTACTCCTAATATCGCACGCGGCATACGCATATCCCATATTACGTTATGTGAGAGTATATCCTCGCGATGAAACAGGGCTTCAAAAACGACTTTGAAAGAGATTTGTGCTTCTCCAAAGCACAAACTGGCTATCAACAGTAAGAAGAGGGCGGCTATGCCGCCCACGAATAAACGAAACGTTCTCATTTTGTTATAGCTTCTACTACACGATCAACTAATACTTTGGAGGAGAGGGGGCCGCCGAAAGTCCATGTGTCTCCACCTATGCCATAAGTCCGATTTTCTTTTACGAAATTCAAGCCGTTCCAAACCGTATTATCCTTTACGGAGTCGCCGAAAACGTTATCCTCTTCTTGGACAATGTATATGAAATTGGAGTCGCTCACTGCCGGCAGGGACTCGAAGGTAGCGTCCGTAAAACCATACTTCTCAAATTTCTCCGATTTCCAGTCGCTGGTTAAACCAATACGGTTGAGCGTTTGAACGACTGTCGAGGTATCCGTAAACATCCTTAACGTTGCAGCGTTCTGGCTGCTGAATGCTTGGGTAATGACATAATTGAATTTATCCTTGCCGGCAGCTGCAAGTTTTTCTTTTGCCGCTGCATAATGCTCATCAAGATCGGCGAGAACTTTATCTGCTTCTTCTGATTTTCCCACCGCCGTAGCAATGGTTTTAAAATCGTTAACCATTCCTGTGTAGGCGTCTCCTTCATTCGGATAGGGGTCAAATTCAATCGTGGGAGCTATAGCGTTAAGCTGCTTGTAAATCGCATCGTTATTATCTGTATTCGAGATAATCAGATCAGGCTTCAAGGAAGCGATCGTCTCAAGGTTGGGCTCCCAACGCAATCCGACATCCTTTACGCTATCCGCGAGTGCCGCTTCATCCGTTACCCAAATCGAGTATTCCGCATTGTCCGCATTACCTACAGGCTGAATGCCGAGTGCGATTAATTCCTCTGTATAGATCCACTCCAAGGCGACGACGCGAGCCGCAGGCTTGTCGAGCGTAGTCTCGCCTTTGGCATGTTTAATAATAATAGGACCACCCGTGTTGGAATTATTCGAGGCAACGTTGTTAGCGTTATCCGAATTGTTCGAGCCGCAAGCTGCTGCGATAAATAGGATAGATAATAGTATGATGCTAAGTTGTAATAGTCGGTTCATTGTACTTCCCCCGTAACTTGTTTTTTGGTCTTACCAATAATGAGAATCAATATCATTATTTTTGGCAAAATAAGACTATCATTGATCAATAGATACTGTCAATATTTAATTGTATTTATAATCTGCGAATGATGCTACGACCGCCTGCTAACGGGAGACGAGTTCAATGTAGCGGCAGACTGGACTTTGTGCGGTTATGAAGATTATGATCGTGGAAGATGACCCGAAAATTGCGGAGCCTTTGCAATCCTATATTCATAAATACGGCTTCCAGGCCGTCAAAGTGAGCGAATTTCATGCAGTCATGGACGCCTTCCATGAACATTTGCCCGATCTGGTATTGCTTGATATTAATTTGCCGAGTTATGACGGCTATTATTGGTGCAGGCAAATTCGCAAGGGGTCGATTTGCCCGGTTGTTTTTTATTTCGGCAAGAGTCGGAGAAATGGTAATGCCCGAACGTTCTTTCTTGTAGCGGTCATTTCAACGGTAGCGTTTAGCGCAATCGGGACATTGTACGGATTTCAATCGTTTCTGACCGCAGGCCTGAGCACATCTAGCCCGAACACTTTCACTTATTATGCAGATGATAATGAAGAGCAGGATGTGGCATTGATTAACGAGACGCTGCAGGAAGAACATATAAAGGCAAACAAACCGGTATTCAAAAGCGTTGCCGTCATCGGATTATTATATCGTCTCGGACAAAGATTACGAAAAACTCCCTGCCCCGGCTGACATAAGAAGCTTTCATGCTTGGCAAGCGACGGAAGGAAAGCAGAATGTACTCTCGGCCGCGGAAAAACTGTATCGGCAATTGACGCATCAAGTTACTTCCGGCGAGTATGAACTTTACGAACTAAATAACTATATGGACCGATTATGTTTGTCGGATTGTTTATCGGAGTCGTCTTTTTCGCCTCGGCCGGAAGCTTCCTTTATTTCCGTTTGTACATGGATGTGGACGGGGATAAACAGAAATTCATGACAATTGCGAGAATGGGCTTAAGTGAAAAAGAACTGAAAAAGGTGTTGGGCCGGCAAACGGCGATCTTGTTTTTCGCTCCGATTATCGTTGCGCTCATACACGGGGCAGTGGCATTGTCGGCGCTATCCAGCTTTTTCTTCTACAATCTGGCTAAGGAATCCGCGATTGTACTTAGCGTTTTCCTGGCTATATACGAAGCAGATTAAAGCTGCGATCCACATGTAGACTTACTTTGAAGGGTTCCACGACGTATGAATGATTTACCATGGAATCGAAAACCTCCGGAGCCTATTTTTCCAATTCAACGTACCCGTCAATACGAGTGTAATGAAATAGATGAGCAAGGAACAGACGATTGAAGCTATTACGCTCCATAACAGCGGTAGGCCTTGGACGGTAAGATAGTCATAGGTCCAGTGCCCGCATATCGCCATCAGCATCATACAGATCCCAACCTTGATATAAGGACGAATACCCCAATAAAATCCGATCGAGCCTGAGATCGAAAAGAAGTTTAACAGTGTTTGCATGACAATTCCGATGCCGATGCCGTACGCGATGCCGATAATGCCGAATTGGCTGCCGAACACGAAGATCGAGACAGCCTTGAAAATCGTTGCCGCCACGTAGTTCCACAGTGTAGCTTTTGCGCGGCCGAGCCCGAGCAGGATTGCATGCAGCGGCGCGTCGAAATAATGCAAGAAAAACATCGGAGCCAATATTTTCAGCAGCAATCCTGCTTCCGGTGCGTTGTAAACAAGCGTCATAAGCGGTGTTGCCCACTCGAACAGGATGACGGTCGCCGGCGCGCCGATCAGAAGTCCCAAGCTCAGCGCCTGATTCATCCTCTCATGCATAAGCAGACTGTTCTTGTTAGCCGCTGCTTCGCCAATCGCAGGAATGAGAGCGGTAGATAGGGACTGCGTTATAAAGCTTGGCATGAACAGCAATGGAAACACATAGCCGGCCAGCAGGCCGAATTGCTTCGTGGCTAACACCGTGCCGATGCCGGCCAGCGCCAAGCTGGTTGTAATGAGAAGCGGTTGGAAGGTGCTATATAGCGAATGAATAACGCCGTGCCCGGTCGTCGGCAGACCGATCTGCAGCAGCTCTCCAAGCGTGCTTCTTCCTTGCTTAACGTTGCTTCCCCATGTCTCGCCCGGCATCCTCGATTCGCCGTACAGCTTGTAGCTTGCCACCAGAAACAAGAGGCTGATCGCTTCGCTGACGACTGATGCAGCCATTGCGCCCGCAGCCGCATACGCGATGCCGAAAGGCAGCAATAGGTGTACCAATGCAAGGACGCAAGCGATTTGCACCGTATGCTCGAGCACATCGGAGGCGGCGATGGTCCTCATCTGCTGCATGCCGCGGAAGTAGCCTTTTAACACCGCGGAGACGGCGATAATCGGCGCGATCGGCGTAATCGCGAGCATCGCATAATAGGCGCGTTGATCGCTTAGCAGGATGGATGCGATCCATTCGGATCCTAATAGTGAAATGGCCGTAAGCGCTATGCTTAAGACGCTGGTGACGGCTAGCGAGACGTGCAGGATACGCCTCACCTTCATTCGTTCGCCACGGGCATGTGCCTCCGCGACCAGCTTTGAAATGGCCACTGGCAATCCAAGCTCCGTAATCGTAATGACGAGCGGGAGGAGAGGAGCCGCCATCATCAAGAGGCCGATTCCCTCCGCGCCCAGTACGCGAGCAATATACATGCCGCTGATAAAGCCGAGAATGCGGTTAATGAAGGCAGCGACAGACAAGACCAGCGTACCTCTCATGAACGATTGCCCGTGTTGCGCCATAGCTTGTTTCCTCCTGTTCATCGAATACTTAAATATGTATTCAACATTTGGAAAAGCATGCGAACGTGCTTGCGTTGAACTCATTTTTGGACAATGAACGTTGAACGAAGGCTACCGACTGTCGGCAGCCTTCGCTTAACTCAACGAATCAATTTAGCCTTGTAATGTTCTTGCCTCTATAATTATATAGTGAGAAGCTCGTTCCTTTATTAACCAAGCTCCGTTTTGACGCACATAGGTGTCATCATATTTAACACTATAGTCAGTGATAACTTCTTTGCCATCTTCTTCTCTCACCATTTTCATTTGAGAGTATACAACACCTGTTGCAGTATCGCCATCATCCACTTTCACAACGTGCTGTCCGTTAATGGAGAAATAACGTTTGACAATAGAAGCGTGACCTGTGAACTCCTCTTCTAGTTGTTTTGTTCCTGTAACATCAGACAACAATTGGCCACCCATATAAACCTTAAATCTAGTATCGGGCGTAAATAAAAGCATCTGATCCGGAATATTTTTTTCATCTGTCAATTTTGCATAAGCATCAACTAACTCTCTTAATTCTAATTTTGCTTGTAAAATTTCTAATGACATAAATCTCTTCCTCCTTTAATTTCTGAACCGTGAAGTTTTATTGCGTTTGACGTTTTTAATTGTAGAACGTAGAATTAAACCATTCAATGGTCGATATTCATCGACATGATAATTAATAGTCACATTCTCTTAAATTGACCATTATCTTTATTGAGGGGGAAGTTTACAAATGGGTAAAGACAAGGTAGACCTACGTATTCTGAAAACAAGGAAAGCCATTAAAGAAGCCTTCTTGACGCTAGTTCAAACGAAAGGCTACGAACGGATAACGATACAGGACATTGCCGACGAAGCCGTGATAAATCGAAACACTTTTTATTTACACTATGTGGACAAGCCCGATTTGATGGAGAATTTATGTCAGGAAAGCATGAAAGAATTAAATAATTGCTTTAACTTGGATATAAAAGACAAAGATATCCATGCGATTGATAAGGAAGCGTTTATCTTAAGCTTAAGAGAAATGTTTAAAGCTATAGAAGGCAACATTGTTTTCTTCAGAACGATGCTTAGTCAGAGTGGTCAAACCAACTTCTCCACTTATTTAAAAGAAGCATTAAAAGATTTTATTCTTTCCGGCAGTGGTGATCATTATCAAAATCAAAAAATGAAAGTCGGATTAGAGTACATGATTTCAGGGCTAGTAGGCGTGATTTGTATGTGGATTTCAGATCCAGAGCATTTGGTAGCCGAAGAGGTCATCGGACATTTGAGCGAAATTCATTTTAAAAACGTATTGGACTTGTTAGAAAACATTTAACGGCAAAAGCTTGGGGGATACCTTTCCTGTACAAAAGACGGAGAAGAAGTAAAAAGGCTGTCGAGCCTTCTCGACAGCCTACGCTTTAGAAAATGAATTGCTTAGTTTCATCTTATCTCGTCAATATTACCAAGGCTGACTTGTTGGTCCAATTGTAAACTCATTAACGTTCGTATCTTCCGGCTGATCAATCGCGAATGCAACAACATTGGCAATTCGATCAGGTGAAATACCATATTGTTCGTATAACGCAGTCATGCCTTTCGAAATATTGTTATCCGTAATCGAATCCAACAATTCCGTGTTGATCGCTGCTGGATAAATAGTTGCCGTGCGGATATTAGTACCTTCTTGGGCAGATTCCATTCGCAAAACTTCCATTAAATCACGAACAGCCCACTTTGTTGCGCCATAAACCGCACCGCCTGGGTAAGCTTTCAGCCCGGCTACGGATGAAGTAGTGATGATATGTCCAGACTTTTGCGATGTAAATGTTGGCAATATTGCGGCGATACCATTCAATACACCTTTAATATTAACGTCAACCATACTGTTCCAATCGTCCGTTTTTAATGCGGAAAGTGGCGAATTAGGCATTAGTCCAGCGTTCAAGAAGATTACGTCGACACCGCCAAAAACGTCATTAGCTAGTTGAACAAGCTGCTGATTATCATCTGGATTAACAACATCAGTGACGCGAAACGCCGCTTGGCCGCCATTCGATTTGATTTCTTCAACTAATTTTACTAAACGCTCTTCACGTCTTGAACCAAGTACAACTTTTGCGCCTTTCTGAGCTAACAGCTTAGCTGTAGCTTCCCCAATTCCTGAACTTGCGCCTGTAATTACAACCACTTTGTTTTCGATTGCCATTTCGTTTCTCCATCCCTTCAAAAAAAAATAAACAACTATTGATGCATTGTCGACATATGTCTATAATTTAAACAACAAAAATAAAAAATTCAAGGCACATGGCTCGTTAATTTAATCCGTTTTGTCGTTTAGACAACAAGTCAACAAAAATTGTCGACTATCTAAAGAAAGGTGTAGTAATGACATGGCTAAAGTGGATAGAAGGATTATTAGAACGCAAGAAGCAATAAAAAAAGCATTTCTTGAATTGATGTCAGAAAAAAATTTCGATAGCATTACCATTCAAGATATTGCTGACAGGGGAAATATTAACCGTGCAACTGTTTATCTTCATTACATGGATAAATTTGATCTCTTGGATAAAATTATAGAAGAACATATCAATAACATGGCAAACCTTTGCGAGTCGGAAGCTGAAATGAATTGGATTGAATCGACTGTACACTGCATGGAATATCTTGAAAAAAATTATTTATTTTTTTCGACGATGTTGGCGAGTGGAGGAGCTCCGTATTTTCGCAGCCGGTTTCTTCAACATAATATCGAAGAGTTCAAAAAAGATGTGGATTTAACAAAAGGCAAAAATTTTGGTCAAAGCGAAGATGTAGTCGCCGAATTTGTTGCAAATGCATACGTAGGTGTTGTGGAATGGTGGTTAAAAAATGGCATGCCCTATTCAACAAAAGAAATGGCAGAAAAAGTAGGGGATTTATTAGAGAGGGTTTTATAGACTCTTCAATATAAATAAACAGAAAGACCCTTCGAAGAAGGGTCTTTCTGCCAGGATGCGATAAGTGCTATTTTTGATAAAACATACAATATACAGGCAGATGGCCGACTTGTGTTTCTTTGCTTAGTGCTTTGCCTATTCCCTTGCCCTGTTCTTCCGGTTTTACTCCAATCATATAAGGTTTTCCCGGAAATTTGAAAGAACAAAGGAATCAATCTCCCCGGGCTTTGCCATCGAGCTCTGAATCGCCAAAAATGGAGAAATAAGGGGTCTCGCGCAAATGCGCTGCTTGCGAGGGATACGAATATAGGTTTGTCTGACATTGTCAGCTTAGATATTCGACACGAAGGAATCATTCTTTTTCACCGGCGTTGTTGATTACTTTGCCATAATGATCAACTGGGAAGCTAAATAATTCTTTTAGCATAAATAATAAGCAGGTAGCCAACATATAGGGTTGTGAATGGTAAAAGTATTCACGAAAGATGCTCCCGCGATCGTATACGCCCATACTCCTATCGAATACCAGATATCTGTATTTAATAAAATGGCTACAAGCACGATATGAACATGAATTGCAATAAATACGATACGATTCGTTTTTCGCGCCGCGTAAAAGTTACTGGTCGAAGCCGTAAAATTAGGGATGCAGCCGGAGAATATATCGAACATTAGCAGCAATGCCAAGGCGTTGCTCCATACCGGCAAATCGACCGTCATTTCAGGGAATATCAAATATAATGCAGTGGTCAGAAATGCACCAAAAAGCAGTATGGCTGCAATCGACACAATAGGCTGTTTTTCACCAAAAACATCATGCAAAAACGAAGGAATCCGAATCTGTTTCATTTCATCATGCTCGAATGACTAATTCTTTAGGAAGTGATGATCAGATTTCAGTCTTAACGATGGTTAGATGCTGCGGCAGTCAATAAAAGCTGCCGATTTTTCGGTGCCGTTTATTTTTTGCTGCCGTAATCAGATGGCTTACCGTATCCATTAGAAGCTGCGAAAATGCGGCTTATTAACATTTAATGTGCCCGTACTCGGTATACCTTTCCTTTGGTAAAAGTGGATAACGCATATGCTACCCATTCCGAGATGCTTTCTTCTCCACCGAGTAAAAATAAATTTGCTGTTCCGCGTCGTATAATCTCCGTTTTTGTGGCATTGGGAATATACCCTAATCTCGTAACATAAAGGACTGGAAGCTGAGGTGCCGCCTGTATATTCTTGCAGATTTCCGGCAGCAGCTCCGCGGAAGCAATCAACAAATCCATCTTATTGGGAAAATGGATTTTCGTGTATTCGGCGGCTTGCTGAAAAATATTTCGGTACACCGTAATCACCTCAATACATGATATGACCGTCAAATCAATATAATATAGGGTCATTTTAATTTATTTGGAGGTGAGAAGGCACCATGCTCTCTAATGAGGAAAATCAGATGATCCGGGTATTAACGGAAGCTATTTTTCCCGGTGCAGCCGAGGCAAAAGTGTATGAATTTATATATCGCGATATGATAAGCAACCGATTTTTGGAGGAGATGTATCGTAATGGGCTGAAACGACTGAATGAAGAAGCATGGCGACTACACTGCTTGAAATTGCTGAATCTAGACCAAGGTCAGCTGACAGGTCTTATGGCCATGAACGAAAATAGCGAGTTTTTTAAATATGTTAGGGATCATACGTTGGAAGGAATGTTTAGCGATCCAATTTATGGCGGCAATTACTTGGCGCTCGGATGGCGGCTATTAGGGTATGCGGGCCCAACCTATCATCCGCCGGAAACGCTCAATGACGTCAAGCTTCCATCGTTGTACTATTCGCTTGAAGGGATTGCCTATGAAGATAAAGAGTGATTATGACGTCATCATTGTCGGAGCGGGCGCGGCCGGGGGAATACTGGGCAGAGAATTGAGCGATGCGGGACTATCCGTATGCGTGCTGGAACGAGGACCTATGGTCGAAACAAAAGACGTAACGATGGATGAACTGCGTTTTCCGATTCGCCAGAATCTTCTATGGGCTACGCCAAGAGTAGGGGGGATGTCATGGCGACCCCATTCGCGCGCAGCTACGCAGCATGTGTTTCCTAGAATTCCTTCACTGCTTGACGGGTGGGGGCCCGGCGGAAGCATGAATCACTGGGGGGGGGCATGCTGGCGTTTCGAACCGGCCACATTTAAGGCACTGGATGTATGGGGACAGATTCCAGATGGCGCCATTGCCAATTGGCCGCTTTCATACGGGGATTTGGAGCCTTATTATACTAAGTTCGAGTATAGATTTGGCATCTCTGGGGACGCCTCACAGATGCCGAACGAACCACCGATGTCGAGACCGTTTCCATTGCCGCCACTGGAGCAGGGATATGCGTCGAACCATTTTGCCGAAGCGTCAAGAATGCTCGGCTATCGGCCGTTTCCGATGCCGGCGGCCATTCTTACACGCGATTATCAGGGAAGAAAACGCACGGGGTTTTGTGGCTTTTGCATGGGTTATGAATGTACGGTGGATGCAAAATCGAACACCAGAGTGACGGAAATCAAGGAAGCGATGAAAAATCCGAATTTCACCCTTCTTACGGACCGGTACGTCTTCAAGATTACAATGAGCTCACCGAACCGCGTTGATGGGGTCGTCTGCATGGATTCGAGTGGAACGGTCCATGAACTCACCGCCAATATTATCATCGTTGCCGCCAATACATTTTATAATGTGTGGCTGCTGCTCCTCTCGCGAAATCCATATGCGCCGGGAGGAATCGGCAATCAGTACGGGCAGGTCGGCATGTACTTCCACCAACATCCTAGTTTCGGAGTTTTCGGTTTTTTTGATCAACGGATGGATGTCCATATAGGTCCTTCTCATACGGTTATGGCAATTACGGATTTTATGGAAAATCGGTTCGATCATAAGGAATTAGAATTTATCATGGGTGGTTTTTTCTTTGGGGCTCATCCGGCCGGAGCGGCCGGTCAGCCGATTGAATTTGTAAAATCAATTCCACTGATGAAAGGCATACCGGCCTGGGGACCTAAATTTAAAGCTTTCGTTGCACAAACCTTCAGCCGGTACTATATGATAAATGCTCTGCTGACAGATCCGCCGCTCAAAACTAACTTTATTGATCTAGACCCCCATGCGAAAAACGGATTAGGTTTTCCTCTGCCGAGACTTACGTTCAGTTGGAGCCCGATGGTTGCCAAAATGCACCGTTTCTTTTATCCGAAAATGACCGAAGTTTTACAAGCAGGCAACGCTTTGAAAATTTGGGGAGGAAGCGATGTGCAGTCACCTTGGCAGTTATCTCATCCCAGCGGCGGTACGAGAATGGGGGAGAATCCGGAAGAATCGGTAACCGACAGATATGGAAAGGTTCATGGTATTCACAATTTGTTCGTCGCGGGCAATTCGTTATTTCCGACGATGTCTGCCTTCAATCCGACCGAGACGATCGGGGCGCTGGCATATTGGCAGGCGGAATATATCAAGAAAAGGGTTTTCCACGGAGATTTGATTTGACATCGAGCGAGAACAAGGCTGCTTATGTTAATTTGCTCAGAAGAAAAGAGAAAAATAAATCGAATCGTACTTTCCTCCACAAGACGACAAAAGAAATCCGGCAGGTAAAAGATGACCCCTTACGCCTACATATATACAGATTGTTGCTTCGATTGAGATTGACCCTAATGATTGGGGTGATGTCGCTTTCTATATCCCTGACAAAAACATCATAAGCAGATATCCTGAGATCAAAGCTCAATCAAAACCTAGGACTACGTAGCAACGTGGACTACTGGGGATACGAAAACGATTGGAAAGCGTGGATTGAAATTAGAAGAGATTGCAGTTATTGACCAACGGGAGGCGGCATAGGAACGGTCTTGATTGATTTAGCTGATAGTCGCTATATGCCTAAGCAATTATTATCTTATTCCGCTAACGGGAGACTTTAGTTCAATGCATCATGGAGCAGATTGCGATTCGGCAGCTGCTCCATTTTCTTAAGCTAAATGGAAAATGCAATCCATTTGAAAATCAGGATCTGAACGGGGAGAACTGCTCGGCCATTGTAAATGGAAAAGGCTCAAAGCAGAGAGAGGTTTACTTCACCGCCGAGTGTAAAGTATGGTTGAAGAAGTATTTAGCTTGTCGTGATGGCTGTAACGGATACAAATCCTGTAAAACGAATGGCCATACCAAACGGAGTACCTTTAGATTTCATTCAAGGCATGCTGGGCTGGCCATGAAAAAGCATCGACTACACAGAAAAAGTTCAGTTGCGCGGCGAACGCCGGAGAGAACTTTATCGTCGGTTCTTTTAGATTGAAGTACAGAAGAATTGAAAAGCATAATTAGATAATAAAAGGAGGCATTGTAATTGGAGAGCAGATTAACCCCTAAACAGCAAAAACGGCAGCAAGAGCTGGAACTAATTGAGGAGTATCACAAATTCGTAACTGAAGAGGCCCTAGAACCCTTGTACCAATCTTTTAAAGATTGGAAATCAGGGGTGCTACCCTATTTCGAACTTACAGAGCTAATTCATCAATTCCATAAGAACAATCAGGAGATCTATAAAGAATTCACATACACCGATCATAAGGATCTCCTTCTACTTGCCAAAATGAAAATGGTATGAGGATAAAACCTAGACGACGGGCTTTCGATAAACCAGTTCTTAAATACAACTGGGAACAGAAAGCGAGTAGCTATTCCCAGGTTTCTTTAAACTAATGGGCAGATTTGCGTAATAGCGTAACAAGTTGTTATGGTAGCATAGTTTATGGTTGTTTTGTATGATAGGAATAAACCAAAGGGGAATGTTATGAAACCAATTATGATTGATTTTCCAGATGAGTTTCATACTGAACGATTAGTAATTAGAATGCCAAAACCAGGGGATGGTAAGGTTGTATTTGAAGCCATTAATGCTTCGATAGATGAGTTGAAACCTTGGTTAAAGTTTGTACAAAATGAACAAACCGAATATGATATTGAACTTGCAGTTAGAGAGGCACATGTAAGATTTATAAGTCGTGAAAATCTAAGATTCCTTGTCTTCATGAAAGAAACGGGGCAATTTGTTGCTACGACAAGCTTACATAACATAGATTGGGATGTACGGAAATTTGAAATTGGATATTGGATAAATACACGTTTTAGTGGCAATGGGTATATGACTGAAGCAGTTGAAGGTATTTGTGATTTTGCTTTTAGTCAGTTGAATGCCCGAAGATTGGAAATACGTTGTGATACTAAAAATACTAGAAGTAAGTTAATACCTGAGCGATTACACTTTGAACTTGAGGGTATTATCAAGAACGAAGATTTATCGGTTGATGGAAGCGAATTGAGGGACACATACATTTTTGCAAAGATACAACGATGACATGTTGGATTAAACTAACGGAGAACAAGAGCTCAATAAACTACACATCGAGCTGCCGCGCATCCGATCGGCAACTGTCCAGTGTCACAAAAGTACCCCCAATCCGCTTCCGGAATTTTTAGGAATTATCAATAGATTGGGGGTATATTTCTGTCAAGATATAATGACACAAGTAAACCCCCATAATGTGTTCATGATTTAGCTTTTAGGAATATTGAAGCGTATTAACCGGCTCCATTTTTTCTTCTACATCACTTGTCGGATGGAGGGTATCATGAATGAATTTATTGAAATAAAAGGTGCACGGATCCATAACTTGAAGAACATCGATATACGGATTCCGCGAAATAAGCTGACTGTCATTACCGGTGTATCGGGTAGCGGCAAATCAAGCCTGGCCTTTGATACTTTGTATGAAGAGGGCAAGCGGCGGTATCTCCTATTTTCAGGGGAACAATATATGGTAGATACCAACTCTAAGTTTGACACTATTACCGGTCTCTCTCCGACTGTAGCGGTTGAGCAGCGCATTATTCGTCAATCTAATCCAAGAAGCACAGTAGGCACGAGGTCAAAGGTCGGGAATTTACTGGCCATTTTATTTGCAGCATTCGGGAAACGCGACCCGGTGCATGACGATGGTTTACCGCTTTCTATGGAGTTCTTTCAGAGAAATTCTCCTAAGGGCATGTGCGTGAAATGCCTGGGGAGTGGGCGTTATCATGAGATTGACGAGGATTCCATTATCAAGTTGGACATGCCGATTAAAAACATATTCGGCGGATTTTTGATGAAGCACAGATTTCACAGAAGCAATTTTAAAAAGTTTTGCGAACTGCATCATATAGACATTAATGACACAATAGGAACTTTACCGGACGAGTTATTGTTATTATTTAAGTATGGCTGCCGCAAAAGTGGATTTGTCGGGGCGGTCGTATTTTTTCATGATATGCAGAAGCATGTAACAAGCAAGCACATCCGGCACAATAAGGAAGACAAAGAAATCGACTTGTGGGGAGTTAAGGCGACCTCCGTCACTTGCCCGAAATGTAACGGTACGGGCCTTGGCGAACAAGCGATTCATACAACAATTTCGGGCAAAACGATTACAGAACTTGAGAATATGTACATAGACGAACTGTTTATGTTCTTCCACAGCCAGAGAAACGCATTACCCGGCAAAAACTTAGTTGATGAAATGATCTTAAAACTTCGGTGTATGGTAGAAGTCGGACTGCATCACCTCGCTCTTTCCCGCCAAGTTCCGACGCTTTCAGGCGGGGAAATTCAGCGTCTTTTCCTCGCTTCATTCATTATCGCAGAAATGGATTCGATCATCTTTATATTTGATGAGCCGACAATTGGGCTTCACGAGGCCGAAAAAGAAATGTTGATCCATATCATACAAAACCTTGTCAACCGCGGAAATACTGTTGTGGCTGTGGAGCATGACGATAATTTTATGCGTGCAGCCGACTACATTATAGACCTTGGTCCTGACGCAGGAATTTATGGAGGCGAGCGGATATTCCAAGGCAGTTTGCATGACTTCATGTCCTGCAAAAACTCAAGAACGGCGCCTTATCTTGCCGGCTCAAAAAGGCTAAGCGCTAAACATGATTTTAAGCCGATTGATCGACAGAAACTGCTAACAATAGAGCATGCGAATTTACATAATTTGCGGGATGTTTCTGTTTCCATACCGCTTGGGCTGATGGTGGGTATTGCCGGAGCTTCAGGCAGCGGCAAGTCAAGCTTGATTCACGATACGCTGGTCCCAAAGCTGAAACAATTATTGAAAAGCAAGCTCATACATGAAGTTGATGACGATGATGTGCCGTCGATGGATGACGATGCGTCGGTAACCGGTACTGAACATATCAAGAAATGTATCGTTGTAGATCAGAAGCCAATCGGCAGAAGCAAAACTTCTTGTCCGGCTACATACACAGGGATTACAGATCGTGTTCGCGCGTTGTTTGCCAAAACGCCTGAAGCGCTTGAGAATGGCTATGCAGCCGGGTTGTTCACAGTGAACTCCGAAGGCGGCTGCAGAGCTTGCAAGGGTGAAGGCTATAAAAATTACCATGTCGGATTCGGAAACTGGATCGAAGTGGAGTGTGAAATGTGCGGCGGAACAGGTTATATTGAGGAAGCATTAAGCGTCACGCTCGATGGAAAGAACATCAGAGACATAATTGCCATGAGTGTATCGGAGGCGGCCGCGTTTTTCGGACGAAAAGAATCGGTGGCTTATGACAAAACGATATCTAACATTCTGACAACGCTTAAACGTGTCGGAATGGGATACATCACGCTCGGACAAAAGACACCTACGATTTCAGGCGGTGAAGCCCAACGAATCAAGCTGGCAAAGGAGCTTTGCAAACAGAACGGCAGTGACAATGTCTATATTCTTGATGAACCTACAACTGGTCTTTCCTTTTCTGACACGGAACGCTTGATTGAACTGATGCAACAGCTTGTCGATACAGGGAATACGATTATTGTTACGGAACACGACCCATCAGTTTTGGCAAACTGTGATTACATTATAGAAATGGGGCCAGGCGGTGGCAGTGACGGGGGGCATTTGATCGCGCAAGGTACTCCGAAAAAGTTAGCAGCAAACAAAAATTCAATTATTGGGAAATATCTAAAGCAGGTGCAAATATGAGCTTTGAATGGTGGATTTCGATTTCTACTCCTGAAAAAGAAGGTATGGACAGTAGTGTTTTAAATCAAGTCGATGATTATATCAGGCATAAGAGGTATCGTCTTGTAAACAGCGTTTTAGTTGTGAAAAATGGAAGGATTGTTTTTGAAAGATATTACAATAAGTTTAATGAGAATAGCAGAAACAATATTAAATCTATTTGGAAAAGCATTCTCTCCATTGTTACGGGGATTTGCCTCGACAGGGGGGTTATCAAAAGCTTGGATGAACCAATCGGGAAATACTTGCGAGAATTCGCGCAGAATATTCATCCATACCACAAGCTCATCACAATTCGTCATTTACTTACCATGTCGTCAGGAATTTATTGGAATGGCGGGATCCATTATCATTGTCCTATGATCGTTCAAATGATGAGAACGAACGATTGGATATCGCATATAGCAGATATTAATATGAATAGCGTTCCCGGCATGTATTCTCAGTATAAGGAATGGGACGTCATGCTGCTGTCTGCCGTTATTGGTAGAGCGTGCGGGGGCACCGCCTTTGACATCGCGAAGCAATATTTGTATGAGCCGCTCGATATCGCAAGCGAGAGATGGCCGCAAAGTCCTTGCGGGTTTTCCTATACTGTGATGAAGGGTGAGGAGGAGTCCGATTTATCTGCAAGAGACCTTGCAAAAATAGGCATGTTGTTTCTTGAAAATGGCAAGTGCAACGGAAACCAGATTGTCTCTTCAGAATACGTAAAGCAAGCCGTTAATTCTTCATATACAAATGCTTCGATTGGTTCTTCATCAGGTAATAACAATGTCTACGGGTTTCTTTGGTGGCTTTTTCCTGATGGATATGGATGTCGAGGGTTTGGGGGGCAGGAAGTAAATGTAATTCCTGACAAGGATTTTGTATCAGTTATTCAAGCTACACCGACACCTTCGAGCAAGTCTTATGGAGATATTAATGATAACATATTGAGAAAAGCTATTTTGTAGAATTTCAACGTCGACCTTGATAAACACGTTAAACATTTCCACGATGCACAAAAAGCCCGCAATCCTTGAATGATTGGGGGTCGTTTTGTGTCATCAGTCAGCAGCCCGTTACGCTAATGTCAATTATTCCACCGCAGGATATGTTAAATCGTTCAGATTACATCATTGCTGGACAGGAAACGTCAAATAGCCCTCACATTATTACAAGTTGAGGGCTATTTGACGTTTCCCATAATATAATAATTATCCATAGTTATAAAAATTATGCTGCCCGTTAGCTTAATGAAGTGCCAAAAAATAAAAAGAGCTGCCGGCGATTAGCAATAATATAACGCAAATGCGAATATTCTGCGAGAGATTCGAATAATCACGAGTTAACCAATTATGAAGAGATGAGCAAATCCCCGCAGGCATAATCCTCCCTGCGGGATTTCATTATATCGCCTGGATATTCTTACATCCAGGATAGTTCGAACAAGCATAAACCTCGCCCTTAGTGCTTTTCCGCTTAATCATTGTACCACCACACAATCCGCACATATTATCCTTCTTTGGTGATGGAAAGGCTGCTACTTGTGATACAGACCCAGACGACGCAGTAGTAGTGGGTTTCGTTGGAGCATTCATCTTCAACATCATTTCGATGAGCTCCTTACGAGCGATTAGCCGAACGCCATTTGACTTTGCAAGGGTAATTGCTTGGTCAGTGTAATCGCTATTGCTGACAACCCACGCTTCTGATGCTCCGTAATGCGCTTTTCCTGCCTCGACTTGTTGAACTGCTTCAAGTCCGACATTTCCCTTATACCGCTTTGCTTGTACCGCTATCTTTTTCCCTTGTTTGGTAAGGAGATGATCGACACCATAATCACCAGCAGCCTGTGTGACTTCTGCATTGTAGCCCTGAGACCGAAACAAATGGCCGAGGTAATGCTCGAACTTGTGTCCTTCCATCTTATCAACTTCACCAATACCGGATCGTTTTAAGCGTTCACGCCTTTGAAATCCAACCATGATCACAATGGCAATCACAATCGCGAACATTAAAAACATTGCAAAAACCGCTGCGGATAATGATTTTGTTGCTGCGAACGTGCCAAGAAATCCCCCAACAACCACCAATAGCAGCTTGAGCTAACGAGACACGATAGTGGAGCAAGCTGCCGCTGTGCAGATGCTCTTTTTTTCTCTCAACTAACAGGCAGGATAGTTGAGCAATTTCACGAATACTCCTCGAAAGAGTTAGACGAAGTAAAAACTTCAAGAGATGTTTACTTCGCTGAAAGGAGCCATTGAAACCATGATTGTGATCCCTGATACATTTATTGAAAGAATGCGAGAACTCCACGGTGAGCAAGGTGTCGCCTGGACTGGTGCGCTGCCTGGGCTGATTACCGACTTTGCAAGCCGATTCGACTTTAGCCCTGAAGCTCCATTTTCAAATTTATCCTATAATTTTGTCCTCCGCGCAAAGTGCAGCGACGGGAGGCCAGCCGTCTTTAAATCGTCCTTCATGAAGGACGAGCTTTCTATGGAAGTTAGTGTTCTTCGCGCCTTTGAGGGCCGGGGGGCGATTAATGTGCTTGATGTAGACGAAGAGCAGGGCGTGGCCCTGCTGGAGGGGGCCGACCCTGGCATGCCCTTGTCGGAAATTGAAGATGATGCACGTGCGACCGATATCTTTTGCGAAGTATTTCGCCACCTTCACGTTTCGGCACCTCCCAGTAGTCAATACCCGTCCATAAAGCAGCACTTTGCTGCAATCGAGCGATACCGCGAGCGATTCGACTACGCGAACACTGCCGCACCACTTCCTGAGAGCTGGGTGGAAAATGCCGAAGAATGTCTGGCGTATCTCATCACGACAACGAGTGAAAATCTTCTGCTGCATGGTGATCTACATCATGAAAACATCCTTCGTCAAGGCGAAGAGCAATGGGTTGTCATTGATCCCAAAGGCATGATCGGCGACATCCATTTTGATACGATCCAGTATATGCTTAACTACGAGAATCGGGGCGGTGATTGCGAGCAGGTGTTGCGGAGCCGGATTGCGATTATGGCTGATCGCCTCGGTCTGGACCCTCGCCGAATCGCGATGTGGGGCGTGGCTCGAGGCGTTCTTGAAGCCTGCTGGACTATAGAAGACGGAGGAACTGATTGGCACAGAGGGATCCAAATCACGGAGCGCTTCGCCAAATGCCTGGATTAAATTTGGAATTCAAGAGACTATTACCGTTAGCATTCAATGAAGGACTCTATACAAACGATGAAGGAGCTGCCGCGGCAGTTCCGTTTACATCTACACGAAATAAGAAAATTTGTATATATGTACTGATAGGCGTTAAGCTCCCATGGAAGAACGCAATTTCAACAAGTGAGCCAGTTCAATAAAAGCAGAAGAAATGTTAATATTAGAAAAAATCTTTGAGGTGTCTTCCATTGCATCCAATCAATTTACAAGAAGTCCCCCATGAAATAATTCATAATTTAGGTTTCGTTAAAGACATTAAATTTCCAAGGCAAGGTCATACATCTGTGAACGTCAAATCGAAACAGTATTAATCGGGTTGCGATTAGCGGCTCCAATAGCGGAGGAAGCTGGAATTACCCTTCTTCTTGAGCCTCTCAACACGGCAGTCGATCATCCTGGATATCTTTTAACTAGTTCTAGCGAGGCATTCAACCTTATCGAACTAGTCAACAGCGATCATGTGAAAGTGTTGTTCGATATTTATCACCAACAGATCACAGAAGGTAACTTAATCCGTTCTATGCTGGGCAATCTTCAAAGCATTGGCCATTTACATGCTGCGGGTTGCCCAGGGCGCCATGAGTTGCAATTTGGTGAAATCCATTATGCTAACGTCATTCAAGCATTGCGCAGCGCGGGGTATTCGAACTATTTCGGTTTAGAATTCTTTCCTTCCGCTCAACCTTCACAAGGATTGGAGTTCGCCAAGAGTTTGATGAATTCTTGTACCTAGTAATTAGCTCATCTAACCCATCTGTGACGTGGCCGGGGCGCTGTTAGCTGCCCAGCCACGTTTTTCTATTAGATAAGTAGGAGGTAGGTACGGTGTTACAGTACAATGAGGTCAAAGAAAATGTTATTTTTTGACATGTAAGGTCACGGATGAAGGAGATATCCGGTTTTTACATGCAGGTGTACAACCTTTAGATAAAGGCACGATCGACCATAAGCAGGAGATAGGGTTCTATAGGTGCAAGCGACGGGCGATGACCGCGAGGAGTATCACGGACGGACACACCGAGCCACAATGCCTGGTTTGCTTATGCGATTTGAGAAGCAATCAGACATAAGGAATGAAATTGGCCGTAAGCTGACATTCGTATTGAAGGACCCTGTAACGGAACTTAGTGCTAGCTGTCATTATCAGTTTTATGAAGGGACCTCGGTAATTAAATGTTGGACTGTTCTTGATAATGCTGGATCCGAGCCGATCGGAATAGAATACGTTTCTTCCTTTGCGTTAACCGGTTTTGGCAAGGAAGGCCTCCAAGATCGCGACTATACTATGCGGCTTCATATCCCTCACAATTCTTGGCAGAGCGAAGTACAATGGCGTAATTACCGACTCCCGGAGCTTGGACTATCCCATATCAAAGACAGGCAGTCCAAGCGGATCGCAATCAGCAATGCGGGCTCTTGGTCATCTGCGGAATATCCCAATGGGGTTCCTTGAGCTTGAGGAGACAGGAGAAGGACTGTTCTGGCAAATCGAGCATAACGGCTCCTGGCATTGTGAGATATTCTTGGTTTTGGCCGTGTGGCGGTTGCGGTCAGGTGATGGCTGCCTACAGATTCCATTGTCGCACTATAAGGCGTGCGAGCTAGATGTCACTATTGGCTATCCGGAAGCAGGGGACTGCGAGTGGAAGTGGAACGCTGCTTCTGGCGTGCTTTCTGTCTATCTGCAGAAACCAGAATCGGCACGTTTGTTTAGTTTATTGGTGCGAAAATAAAAGTTGCTTAGACTATTCCGGCAACGAACGGACACGTTAAATCCAAACAAGGCCGAGGCACATTGCCCAGCCTTGTTTGGTATGTTGTTAGTTGCTGCCCACGCCCCGCAGTATTCTGAATTGTTCCGGAGTCATCCCCTCTGACTTTCGGAAGCACTGTATGAAATACGTGCTGTTTGAAAAACCGCTGTACTCAGCAATGAGCTTCACAGTCATGTTTGAAGATACTAGTAGGGTTTTGGATTGGAGGATTCGACATTCTGTTAAATACTCAATCGGCGTTTTCCCCATTAAACGGTGGAACTGCCTGCTGAAATGCGAAGAACTACAATTCGCTTTCGATGCCATCTGCTCTAACGTGAGCGGCTCGTGGCAGTGGGAGCGTATCCACTCCGCTACCTCGGTTAGCCTGTCTCGCATCCCTGGTTTAGGAATGCCCTCCATAGCTTCCGCATGCTGGACGAGTAAGGCGACCATCTCATAAGTGATGGCTGATAATCTCGCCGATCCCTCTTGAAACGGAGGCGTGCTGCAGTCTAACAATTCTTTCCACAACTGATCCAGTCGCTGGACATCTTCCCACGAGAAGATCCAAACGTCTCGCTCCCCACGTCCTTGCAGAAGTGAGCCAAGCCCGCGCCCTGTAAAATGAACCCATCTGATATCCCAGGGCTCGATGATATCGGCGTAATATCGTTGCGGAACGCCTGGACCGTAAAGAAATCCAGAGCCGCTTCGTAATTCCACGAATTCCTCTCCGGTCCACACATAACCTTTGCCTGCACGAACAAGATGCCAGTTATAGGTTGTTAATCCGTTAGGTCTATTCTCGTTGTGTTCTGACTCATCTGTATAGTGGCCGAATGATTCCGGATAACAGAGAAAACGTTCGAATCGCGGGTTCGGAACAAAGTGATTGATACGCAACAATGTCACCTCAGATAGCATAATTTTGATATATCGAGCAAAAATGAATGATTTATCACTCTAATTATAAATAATATAATTATTTTGTCGAATTAAATGCAAGCAAAATAATGATATAAGAAAAACGGAGGATCGAAACATGAGAATGGGTGTAGATTACTATCCGGAGCATTGGGACCGCTCGTTGTGGGAGCAAGATGCAAAGCTCATGCAAGAGACAGGCGTCAGCTTGATTCGGGTAGCCGAATTCGCCTGGTCAAGACTTGAACCGACTGAAGGCAGCTACGATTTCACATGGCTTGATGATGCAATTGATACATTTGCAAAACGTGGTATACAAGTGGTCATCGGAACGCCGACCTGCACGCCGCCGAATTGGCTCGTGAATGCGTATCCTGATGTATTGCCACGGGATGAAAAGCTGCATCCACGTTATCCCGGAATTCGAGGACACCGTTGTTATAACAGTCCTTCCATGAGACACTATTCGGCTTTAATCGTAGAAAAGCTTGCGCTTCATTATGCGAATAATCCGGCTGTCATCGGTTGGCAGACTGATAATGAGTTTAGTCTGAATGAGTGCAACTGTGAGCATTGTAATGCGCGGTTCCGTACGTGGCTTCAAGAGAAGTATGATTCAATCGAAGCCATCAATGCGGCGTGGGGTACAGTTGTATGGAGTGGAGAGTACAGCGATTGGTCTCAAATAACAACTCCGCTTGGAGGAATGAACCATAAGAATCCATCTTTTGTGTTGGATTACAAACGATTCGAGACTGATTCTGTAGTTGAATTCCAACAACTGCAATTGAACATTTTGAAGAAACATTTTCCGAATCATTTTGTTACGCATAACATTTGGAGTTATCCGATGGCGCTGGATTATTACAAGCTTTGCGAGAATTTAGACTTCGTTTCGCTTGATTATTATCCGAGCACAAATCCGGAAAAGGCCGAATCGAGCGGATACAGCGGAGCATTGACATTGGATTTGACCCGCGGAATTAAACGGCAGAATTTCTGGATCATGGAGACGATTAGCGGACCTCCGGGATGCTGGATGCCAATGTGGCGAACGCCTCATCCTGGATTTATCCGTGCCTTTGCTTGGCAAAGCATCGCACGCGGTGCGGATACGCTTGTACACTTCCGGTGGCGAAGCGCTCCATCGGGAGCAGAGCAATTCTGGCACGGCCTGATCGATCACAGTAACGTGCCTGGCAGACGATTCGAGGAATACCGCGGGTTGTGTGGTGAAGTTCGGAAGCTTGCTCCGTTGTTGGAAGGAACGGAAGTGCGGGGCGAAGTGGCTATTCTTCATTCGCACGATCAATATAATGCGTTTCAAATTCAATACCAGGTAGATGGTATGGATTATTTCGATAATCTGAAAACGATCCATCGTGCCTTCACTAAACTCGGCATCATGACAGATGTATTGAATGAGACAGATGATCTGAGCGGATATAAGCTAATTGTGGCTCCTTCGCTCTTCCTGCTCAACCCAGAGCTTGCGTCTCGTTTAGAAACTTGTGTCCAGAACGGTGCAACGCTGGTATTGACGCCTCGAACTGGCGTGAAGAACTTGAATAACGTATGTTGGATCCAACCGTTGCCTGGACCGCTCTCTAATGCGGCAGGCGTCACTGTAGCTGAGTATGACCCGATAGGAAGGGATGTACACCATTTCAGCTGGCAGAATAAGACTTACTCCTGCAGCCAATGGTTAGATATCCTAACACCTCAAACTGCTGAGTCGGTGGCATGGTACGAAGACGATTTCTTCGCTGGCAAGACAGCTGCGACCGTCCATAAATTCGGCGAAGGTGAGGTTTACTACTTGGGAACGGTTCCTGAAGAAGCCTTCTATCTGGACTTTATTCAGGATGCAGCAGTGAAGTTGGGCCTTCAGTTTATCTCTGACCTGCCAGAAGGTGTTCAGATTTCGACACGTGTGAAAGGGTCCGCGAGATATTTGTTCCTAATGAACCTTACGCGTAAGGAACAGACCGTGACGCTTGATCAGGTTTACTATAGTCTTCTAAATGAAAGAGAAATCGGCCAAGTACTAACGATGGCTCCATATGCAATCGAAATTGTAGAACTCCCAATGAAAAACACCTAAATATCTTAACTTATTTCATCATTATATTGGTCGCATAATAACATACGAAGCAAGTCCTATTAGCAGATGCCCCTTTTGCCAGAAGGGGTATTTTGCATAGATAGCTTGTATAAGGACGATTACAAGAACACAGATCAATGTCAGATCGTCGTCTAGGTGTACATGGATCACAATATCCCTGTCATGGTTTCCGAAACCGGCACCATAGAGCGTTAAGCCACCAACGTTCTCACTTCGTTCATCGACTGTAAATCGAAGTGTCCAGAACGTTTGATGCAGCCGAATGTCTGCAATGGTAACGTCCGACATCCGTTCTCCGTCCATGAATGTTCCGGTGCTGTTAATAACGATTGTCTTCCACAAGCCGTACTGATTCACGTTTCGATGCCACCATGAAGGTGTATATTTGCCTCGCGCTGCCCTTCGAAGTCAGCGCGGCTTGTCCATGTGCCTAAACTTGGCAAAAGAGGACAAGCCTCGACCATCCGTGAAGAAATCGATTCCATTAAACAGTATCTGACTTTGCAGCAGATTCGGTACGATTTCGCGTTTGACGTAAGAATTCGAGTGGACGACGACGTGCTTGACATCGCTATTCCGCGGTTTATTTTACAGCCGATCCTTGAAAATTCGTTATACCACGGACTTGACGACGAGGGATACATTCAGGTGGAAGTCGTGAATAACGGCGGAAACATCGTAATTTCCGTACACGATAACGGAGCGGGCATTTCGGAAGAGGAGATCGAGAAGCTGTTGAATCAGCAGCAAGTCGAACAGCAAAGGGCCGGTATGGGAATCGGAATGAACTATGTGAAACGCATGATCGAAAATCAGTACGCAGATCAAGCGAGCCTTGAAATTAAAAGCGAACCCGGCAAAGGCACGAGCGTATATTTGAAATTGCCGAATACGGAGGTGACGCAGGATGATAAAAGTATTGATCGTGGATGATGACAACCTGGTAAGAAAAGGACTCATATCGATCCTGCCATGGGGAGAGTACGGTATGGAAGTTGTCGGCGAAGCCAAAAATGGGGAAAAGGCTCTGGAATTTTTGGCCTCGCGGCAAGTGGATTTATTGCTAACCGATCTAGCTATGCCAGTGATGTCGGGCATGGAGTTGATGCGTATCGTGCGAAAACAATACCCCCATATCTTTATCGTCGTGCTTACGCTTCATCAGGATTTTGAATATATTCAAGAATGCTTAAGACTTGGCGCAATCGATTATATAGCCAAAGTCGAAATGGAAAATGAAAACTTCGGTGAAGTCATGAGCCGGGTTAAAGGAAGAATTGCAGAGGAACAATCCAAAACCGCGACCCCGTCGTTCTATGAGGCTCAGCACGATCAAGAAATACATGATGGAATCACGGGTGTACCGTTAGACTCGTCAACAGTCGGCGGGGACAAGCTGTCCGAGATCAAAAGGAACTGATTAGCGCTAGGTTGGGTTCATAGAGAGTCCGAGTTTGAAAAGTTCCTTGATGATCTGAAAGGATTGCGTTTGCCCCCCGCTAAGCTCATATCTTTGTTGCATTCGCAGTGGATGGCTTGGGATCGTATTTATTATTCAGTGACAGAGAAACAAATCGAACTGCCGGATACCTTTCATTCTGGGTTTGAAGTGAAGGAGTGGCTAAGCGGGGTTAGAGAGCTATTAGTTACAGCCACCGGAAAGTCTCCTTATTCCGAGGAGGTCAAAGATTGCATCACCAGAGCGGTAAAGGCGATGCAAGATGAATTATCCAGTTCGGTCCATGCTTCCGAAATGGCCAAGAGAGTGAACATGAGTCGCAGCTATTTCAGTCAGTGCTTCAAGGATCTTGTCGGTATGACCTTTAATGAGTATTTACGCCATATTCGGATTGAAAAAGCAAAAGAGTATTTGCAATATACCCAAAAAACGATTCAGTGGATCGCCGAAAATACGGGATATGCCGATCAGAAATATTTCAGCCGCGTATTTCTTGAAAAAACGGGCATGCTTCCCAGCGAATATCGGCAATCCATACAATCGGAGTTACAAATGTCCGATTCATAGGGGGACAAATGTCCAAACCCGTGTCTTTGTTTCCCCTCATATCTCTACCTATATTGGCAACCGTCTTCAGTCTCGAAGGCGGTTTCTATCATGTTATACTCGGTGCACGGGTAATATCTGCGAAAGAAGGCAAGGTCAAATGAAGATAAGACTTCCGATGATTATCCTAATCGTCATCCTATTCAACGTAAGCGCGTGCAGCAACTCGAATGATTCGAATCAAGGGAAAGATCAACCAACTCATACGACTCCGGATCCATTCGGCAAATACGAGGAACCTGTAACCATTCGGATTGGAACGATTGTGGAAGCCTCCAAATCGCTGCTGGAAGGCGAAACCCTCGTCGACAATCAATATACTCGAAACATTAAAGAAAACCTGAATATAATCGTGGACTATTTCTTTAAAGCTTCGACCGTTAATTACCATCAAAAAGTAAGCTTGGCCATTGCAAGCAACGACTTGCCGGATGCGATGATCGTAGGCCCTGTCGAGTTGAAAGAAATGGTTGAAGCCGACCAATTGGCGGATCTGACGGATGTGTACAATGAGTATGCTTCGCCTGTAATAAAAAGGATCGTGGAAGGCTCGGGAGAAGAAGCGCTGAACAGTGTTACTTTCGATGGCAAAATCATGGCCATTCCCAATATGCAATTAACAGCGGATGGCGTTCGCCGCTATGGTCAAGCGGCAGCGCGTAGGCCTGCCAATTCGCCTCCGGGTTATTCCTTATCTTGAAGGCTTGAAATTCTATTACGACGCCAACCAAATGGGATTGCTTGATCCCGACTCCTTGACGCAAAAATTCGGAGATGTGTCGAGCAAGTTCCAAGACGGACAAATCCTTTTCTCGCACTTCCCTTGGGTAGATAACGTTTACAATACCCCCGAACGTACGGCAGCGGGCAAAGGTCTCGCATTGGTGCCTTTCTCTGAAGAGAAGATAACGTCCTACGGCCAGAGTCCTTATGGCGGGAATCGGATTTGGTCGATTGGTTCGAAAGCGAAGGATCCTGCGCGCGTGATGGAATTTGTGGACTGGCTATTCACTCCGGAAGGTGTTATGGAGTCGAACTATGGTCCGAAAGGATTGGCATGGGATATTGACGAGAACGGAAAGCCATATGTAACGGAGTACGGCTGGAAGGCATTGCCTGCCAATGCGGAGCCGGTACCGGCGGAATACGGCGGCGGTACGTTCAAAGATGGAATAAATCAGATTAATAATACGACATTGAAGCTTACGAATATACACCCGGAGACCGGAGAGCCATACGACTACAACATTTGGAATTCTACGTTAAATCACGATCCGGATCCGGTTACCAAGAGCTGGCGCGAAGCGATGGGCGTTATGACGGCGAAGGAGTATTTCGTGAAGAACGAAATGATCGAAGTATCGAAACCGTTCTTTACGACCGAAACCCCGGCTACGATGCCTGCCCAAATGCAACAAAAGATCAGCGGGATCGGCAAGATTACCAAGGAATACTCATGGAAAATGATTTATGCGAAGAACGAAATGGAGTACAATCAGTTAAGCGAAAGGGCTCGGCTACGACGAAGTTGTACAATACGAAGTTGATCTGGCAACGAAGACCGTATTCCCTCATCGTTAAGCTATTATTGTTAGTGAGTTCCCGTATCAGCTTAGCTGATGCGGGAATTTGCTCGTACTAGAGAATGAAAGGAAGGTTTTGAGACATGCATGGAGTTGTGCAAGCTAAAGGAGATCAAGGAAACGGCACCTATATCAATCCGATTCTGGCAGGGGACTACGCCGATCCTACGGTAGTCAGGGTCGGTAACGATTATTACATGACGCATTCCTGCTTTGAATTCGCTCCGGGTTTTCTCATCTGGCATTCAACCGATCTGGTTAATTGGGAACCCATCGCGAAAGCATTAACGGAATATGCCGGGAATGTCTGGGCGCCCGACCTGGCTTATTATAAGGGCCGATTTTATATTTACGCCCCGATCGATGAAGAAATCATGGTGCTAACGGCTTCCGAGCCTGCTGGACCGTGGAGCTCTCCAACCAAATTGGGAATTCGCGGGATCGATCCTGGACATGTCGCCGATGATAATGGTAACCGGTACTTGTTTTATGGGTCCGGTCACGTGGCAGAATTAACGCCGGACGGGCTATCGGTTATAGGCGCTCCCCGCAAGGTTTACGAGGGCTGGCGTTTTCCGGATGAATGGGTTGTAGAAGGCAGGTTCTTGGAGTCGCCAAAACTTACATACGTCAACGGATATTTCTATCTGACCGTGGCGCAAGGAGGGTCTTCCGGACCTGCGACAAGCCATATGGTGGCTTCGGCCAGATCCAAGCATCCTTTCGGACCTTACGAGGATTCTCCTTATAATCCGATCGTCCGAACGCAAAGCCGCAATGAAAAATGGCTATCGAAAGGTCATGGATCGATCGTCGATACCCCCGAAGGCGAATGGTGGATCGTCTACCACGCCTATGAGAAGGGATATTATACGCTCGGGAGACAGACGCTGCTGGAACCGCTGGAATGGACCGAAGACGGCTGGTTTCGCATTCCGGAAGGCGTAAGAGCGGATCAACCGATTCCAAAGCCGAGCGGCCAAGCCTTGAATCGTTCCGTGAGTTTCCGGGAAATTCAAACGGAAACGGGCGAGTTGGGGTATGCCTGGAGCTGGTATAAACCAAAAAGAACAAATGAGCACGAACAAGCTATCGCGATAAGTCCCGGATCGATGAGTGCTCCGCTCGTCTTCATGCCGGAAGACCACAATTATGAAGCGCAAGTGGAAATCGAGATTTCTGGTGAATCTTCAGGACGGTTTCTATTATTTTATAACGATAAGACTTACAGCGGTCTCGAACTATCGAACGACGGCCTTCACGGGGTCATTCGCGGATGGAGGACACCTGCAAAACCATTCCCTTCTCGACATTTAGTTGCGCGGCTTGTTTATAGGGACCATGAAGCTGTTTTCTATTACAGCCATAACGGTACGGAGTGGACAAAATTCGAACATTCCTTTGAAACCTCAGGTTGGCATCACAATGCGCTTGGCGGCTTTCTTGCTTTGCGCTTGGCGCTTTGGGCTCAAGGCCCCGGGAATGTTACATTCAAAAATTTTGAATATCGTGCACTGACTTGAACGTTTTGCTGAGAAAACGATGTTGATTGCAGGGAGCGCTGCCTAACCATAGGCGGCGCTTTTTCCGATGTTAGGACGTTATTCGTTTACGATCGATCGGGCGGTACGACTCGTCCCCTTATTCTTCTATATCCTTTGCTTATTGAATATATTTCGTTATAGGTATTCGGATGCAGATTGAAGGAGGAAGCCGGTAAATGAACGTTCATTCCAACGGTTCTATTATACATACGGGCAACGAGACAAGAATGCAAAGGGTTGACGGCTTTATCGCTTTTTTTCGCGAGGCAAATGAGCTTCTTCAGCAGGAATTGGATCTGTCTCCTGCCAATCAATTGGTTACGAACATCATTAGCCGCCTTTCGCTTCAGTTACGATCCCCCTATTTACCGGAGGAAGTACAAGCCGTGCTTAGCAATGATTATGTTCGATTGAACCGACGGAAATTGCAGGATAAGCTTTCAGAAGCCGAATTTCTAGTAGAGTTGAGCGATTCGCGCGACATTTCCAAATGGGAGGGCTCCGTCTTGGACATCGTGACAAGGCTGCCTAATTGGAACGTTTACATGGCCTTGGTCAGTCGGGAGCTATCCGTTCTTCGTGAGTACATGCGACGGGATCATCGGTCAGAGAAGTCGCCGATTGTGTTTGTCGGCAGCGGGCCGATGCCGCTTAGTCCTATTATTTTGCACCTATTCGGTGATGCGGAGGTTATCTGCCTGGAAATGGATTCTGTGGCCTATGATGCATCATGCTCTTTATTCGAGCACTTGGGCTTAGGGAATAAAGTGACTGTCGTCATGCAGAATGGATCAGAGTTCGATTATAGCTCTTATAGCAGGATCTTTGTGGCTAGTCTCGTGAGAAATAAGCGGGCGGTGCTCGAACAAATCAGCCGGACCTCCAGGGATCCTTTAGTCGCTGTGCGCACAGCGGAGGGGATACGGCAAATCATGTACGAAGCGATCGATGAATCCCAATTGAACAAGCAGGGATGGCGCATTGTTGATCGAACTTATCCTGTACAGAATCTTGTCATCAATTCGACTTTGTTTCTAGAACGCGCGACTAGGAGTGGTTGGGATGAAGATTAAGAGCTATGAGATGTTTCAGGTTCCGCCGCGATGGTTGTTCCTCAAAATCGAAACGGATGAGGGAATAACGGGCTGGGGCGAGCCGATTGTCGAAGGACGGGCTTCTACGGTAAAGGCATGCGTTCATGAGCTGATGGAATATTTGATCGGCAAAGATCCGCTCCGTATTGAAGACCACTGGAACCTGTTATACCGTTCCGGGTTTTATCGCGGCGGGCCGATTCTAATGAGCGCGATTGCGGGCATTGATCAAGCCTTGTGGGACATCAAAGGGAAATTTTTTAATGCACCGGTCTATCAACTAATAGGCGGCGCTTGCAGAGACTCCATTCAAATCTATTCGTGGGTTGGCGGGGACAGGCCGTCCGAAGTGGCTCAAGAGGCGAAGAAGGTTATGGAACAAGGCTTCACGGCGATCAAAATGAACGGGACCGAAGAACTCCAATACATTGACTCGTTTTCGAAAATTGACCAGACGGTCGCCAGACTTGCGGCCATTCGAGAAAAATGCGGCAATGAGCTGGCGATTGGCGTCGATTTTCATGGCCGCGTTCACAAGCCGATGGCCAAAGCGTTGGCAAAGGAGCTTGAGCCATTTCGTCTCATGTTCATCGAAGAGCCGGTGCTGCCGGAAAATAACGAAGCGCTTCGGGAAATCGCGAAGCATACGTCCACGCCTATCGCAACCGGCGAACGAATGTATTCGCGCTGGGACTTCAAAGGACTGCTTGCTGACGGCTACGTCGATATTATCCAGCCGGATTTGTCGCATGCAGGCGGTATAACCGAGTGTAAAAAAATCGCCGCCATGGCGGAGGCTTACGATGTTGCTCTTGCACCGCATTGCCCTTTAGGACCGATAGCGCTTGCCGCTTGTTTGCAGCTTGATGCGACCGCGCATAACGCGTTCATTCAAGAGCAAAGCTTGGGCATTCACTATAACGAAACGAATGATCTGCTGGACTATTTGACCGATCCCTCCGTATTTGCTTATAAGGATGGATTCGTTCAAATTCCTCAAGGCCCAGGGCTGGGGATCGAAATCAACGAGGAGTACGTGCGCAAAATGGCCGAGAGCGGCCACAATTGGCGGAACCCGGTTTGGCGTCATAAGGATGGCAGCATTGCTGAATGGTAATGGTAAATATTTCTGTGTCCCGCAGATAGCTGCGGGTCTTTTATTTGCGCAGGAACCGCTCCCGTTGCTATGCTCGGTTTCTGTCCATCGCGACGGACTAGAGAAATCGACCCTATAGTATCTTGACTTGATTTACAAGTTATATTTCCGTATTTCACCCTTAAATACGGGTATTGAAAATTATGAAATATGTGGTAAAATAAATGCGAACTAATGTTCTGCGTCGAATAAGAAACCATTGATTTCATATTCTATATTCCGTTGAAGAGGAGTGTGGGCAAGGTGACCGACCGGTATTCGGAAATTGACGGGGTGATCGCTTACATTCATCGGCATATCGACGAACCGCATTTGCTTTCCGGTCTTGCCGGTTATGCCGGTTATAGCCCGTTTCATTTCGCGCGGATTTTCAAGGAAAGGATCGGTCTATCACCCCTGTACTATGTATCCTCTCTCCGGTTGCAGAAGGCGAAAGAATTGCTGCTCCGAACGAATTTAAGCATTCGCGATATCGGGCTAGAGATCGGACAGCAGAGCCTGGGGACGTTTACCTCCAGGTTCACCGAACGGGTGGGCATGACGCCGTCTCAATTCCGGAATTCAACGATGCAGGCGGATAACCATATGCGCTCCTTGCAAATGCTGGATAACTGGCAGACGCAGCGCGCGATCTTAACGGATCACGCTGTCGTGAGAGGGACTGTTCTTGCGGAGGCTCCTTTCGAGGGCGTCATTCTGCTTGGCTTGTTCGCCAGACCGATCCCGGAAGGTCTTCCGCTATATGGCACCTTGCTATCCGCGTTGGGGGATTTTTACTTTACGGACGTCAAGCCGGGCACCTACTATCTCATGGCGACATCCTTGTCATGGGGGATGCAGGCGGTGGATGTTCTTCTCCCTTACAACACGCTGCGGACACGGTCGAAAGAGCCCATAGTTGTAAAGCCTTATGCAGCGGTTCCGCATCAGCAGGTTACGTTATATCCGCCCCGGCTGGACGACCCACCGATTCTGATTTCCTTGCCGCTTCTCATGAACAACTTTCTAGGCAAACTGCTGCAATCCAGCAATCGGTAAGAAATCAATGCAGGCGTTACGTGCTAGAATGGTTACTGTTATCGCGATGTGAGAGCTGGCCATTCGCGCGAAAAGGAAGGGGAAGCGTAAATCATGCATATTGCACAAAGCGCGGACAAACCTGTGCAGGATTTTGCCGACATCAGGAAAAGCGTTCCGTGGATCTATTTTGTCATTTTTTTTGCCGTCTTGAATGAATCCGTATTTAACGTATCAACCCCCAGCATAGCTAAGCAGTTCGACCTGGATGCATCCGGCGTCAGCTGGGTAGTCACGATCTTCTTTATCGTTTTTGGTATGGGTATGGTCATTTTTGGGAAGCTTTCCGATATGTACAGCGTCAAGAAACTGATTACGATCGGAATTGTCCTCTATAGCTTCGGTTCTATATTGGGCTTTGTCGGCCAGTCTTGGTATCCGGCCGTTATTGTATCGAGGGGAATTCAAGGAGCAGGCGGAGCGGCCATTCCGGCATTGGTTTTTGTTATGGTAGCCCGGTTTTTCACAGCTGAAGAACGCGGTAAGTTGTTTGGCATAATCACTTCGACAGCTTCGTTCGCGGTTGGGATCGGTCCGGTGCTCGGCGGTTACATTGCGGCATCTTTTCATTGGGCGTATCTGTTTCTCATACCGCTTCCAGTTCTTGCGGCCATTCCTTTCTTTCGAAAATTTTTACCGTCCGAGCAGCGCGGAGCGGGTAGACTGGATTTGATCGGAGCCGCGCTCCTCGGTATTGCCGTGTCGACTCTAATTTTGTTCACGACAGAAGCTAACTGGCTTTATTTGCTCGCAACCTGTGTCGCGCTTGTCCTGTTCATCATTCAGATACGGAGAGCTAAAGAGCCCTTCGTTGACCCGTCCCTGTTCAGCAACGGGCTGTACCGGAGCGCTCTCATCATCGGCTTCTTCATATTCGGTACCGTTATGTCCATGATGTTCGTCATTCCACTCATGTTAAGCAACACTTACGGATTGGACACAAAGAACATCGGGCTCATTATGTTTCCGGGAGCCATAAGCGCGGTCATATTCGGAAGGGTCGCCGGCAATATGACGGTCAAGAGGGGGAGCCATTTCGTCGTATACATGGGGCTAGCTCTCATTTCGGTAAGCCTGCTGCTGCAATCCTCGTCCATCGGGCTTTGGGTATGGTACATCGGAGCTGCCCTTATGATGATGTATATCGGGTTTTCTTTCGTGCAGACGGCATTGGCGGAGAGCGTAACGCAGATCCTCCCCAATCATCAAATCGGTGTCGGTATGGGCCTTTTTAATATGATATCGACGATATCAGGGGCTGTTGTGACGGCATTGGTCGCCAAAGCGATGGAGCAGGAGCTGTTCGCTTTTCCGTTGCATCCTTTTATTTCGGATTCAAAAGCTTACATGTACGGAAATCTCATACTCCTGTTAAGCTTAGTTGTCGTAGCCAGCGCGCTCTTGTATTACATTTCCTTTGGCAAGAAAGCAAAGACGCCGAATCCGATTACAGAGCAGCTTGGATAGGCGCTATATCCGACATGTCCGTACTTTTAAGGCAGCCCTATACATTATCGATTCGGTCAGCGCCTGCAGCGTAAATACCGAGTACATTACAAGCCGGGCCTGATGGGCATGCCGGTTCTCGAAGCCGTTCATAAGTAAACAAGCCGGAGGCGATGCATCCGGCTTTTATTTTTTTTTATCAAAAATTCCCTAGGCGCGTCTTTCTTTTTCAATATATGTAACCACATTACACGATCGCTCCATTTCATGCTCCTCCTTCAGAGCCATCTCCTACAGGTTCTTCCCTTGGATCTGCCAGAAGATCTTTTAAGAAGGCGACCGCAGCGACGATAAGAAGGGGAAGCACATAAACCGCTGCAACCCAGAGCGGATGTACCACAAGAACCATCTCCTCCCATTCGTGCAGTGTTGCCGGTAACGTTAGCGACAATAATAGAGCAGTTACACAAAGCGGATTCGTCAGTAAACGATCGTTGCGCAACCCGAACAGTTCCGTTAAGATCAATTGAACAATATACAGCGTTATCGTCGCCTTCATAAGAGAACCCGCGAGCATGGCCATGCCCACAACGGCTTCGATCCTTTCGATAATGTCGCCGACTTCGACCATTTGTGCGAGCACAAAAACGGAGAACCTTTTTTCCGAAGCCATCGGACCGAGTTCCATAATCGTACAAAGGGTTGAAATGATTAAAACAGCGCCGTTGATCACCATCGCCCAGACCATGGCCTTTTTGAGAGGTTTTGATTGTTTAGCCCGTGCGAAAGGCAGCACCATAGCGAACAGAACCACTTCTCCATAAGGAAATCCGAACGTCAAATAGGATCCGAGCAGCATTGGCTTGATGCCTTCAGGAAAAACCGGACGTAAAAACTCCGGATGATATTGAGGAATCAACAGGATCAATACTAAAGCCCAAAATATTATGACGACTACGACTAGAATGCTAAACAAGCGAGCCATCGATTCTATACCTCCGCGCAGAAATAATGCAGCAAGAAGGTAAAGCATCCCGATGAACACGTAATCCGGCGTTTCCGGCAGCATCATACTGGTTATAAAACCGGCAACGTCAATAATAATTCCGGATGCCATATGCAGCGCCATGGTCAACATGAAACAAGCAAGGATCACGGTGGGCCAACGTCCGATCGTCTTTCTGCTGTATCCGATAAAGGTTAACCCGGGATTCAGGCGATGCAAATAAAACATGATATTCAGCAACACGATGCCGATGCCGAGCGAAATCAAAATCGACAACCATGCCGCGTTCAATGACATTGTAACAAGCGGCCCGGGGATGACAATCAAGGCCGAACCGGTTATATAAGCAAAATACAACGTCGCCATTTGCGTGATGCTAATTGTTTCCTGATCCTTCATGTTGGTTGGACTCTCAGAAATTCGACGATCATCCTCGCCGGTTTGGTGAAAAGAAGATCGGCAAACATATGTAAATCAGGCAATTCGGCTTTAAGGAGATAATCGGTGCTAAAATACAACGTAATGACCATGATCCCCCAATAGATGATCCTTCCGCGCACCGGGGAATTCCGCAATTTAAGAATATCGGTTGAAAGCGCAAGGATGTACACAATCAGCAGAACAATTATTTTTTCCTGCATGTTGTCCCTCCTCAATGGTTGCTGTGAATTTTCTACGAAATACCCCAGCATGAACAGAAACTTTATTTCGGATGCACTACTTGTCGGATAACGGTTTTCCTACAATGCTCAACGTATTGCGAATGTCGAAGTCGACCTTAACTTCAAACTTAGCTGTGGAGTAGCGTTTATCCCAATTCTTTTTCCATATTTTCCACAATTTTGGGTTGTTTCGGTGAATTTGATTGCCTAGTCCGATTAAATCGATCCTTTTCTTTTGTGTGAACCGAATTGTATCCATAAGCCGTTCTTCCACCAGTTTCTGCGCTTTTTTCTGGAATTCCACTTGGTCCTCGCGTTTTTCGAACTTCGTGCATTTTAACTCGCCAATATTTCCCGAAATATTAACGCCTACTTTCACTTTAAGTGGATCCGTTTTCAGAATCGGTTTTAATTTCGTATTAACCTTAAGAATCTCGACCGATTCAGTTAAGTTTTTCTTATCTTTGCGTACGTACCCGCAGGGGATTTGCAAGACCCCTGATTTAAATTGGTCTGAGAGTATAAGGACGTTTTCGGTTTGTTTACCCCTTAAAGTTCCGATCATTTTCCCTTTATAAACCATCGCCATGCCGGCTAGCATCACTACGTCCTTCTTTATGGATGCTACCGGGAGGGCAATATTGGGAACCTGGCTTTTGAGGGCTTGAGATAACTCGAGCAGGTTAACGTCGGGCACTTTGCCTGTTCCCACGTTTCCAATTTCCTGCATCCGGTTTAGCTGTTGAGTGACCGTTTGTTCGATAAGTGGCTTAATCTTCAGAAACTCACTTGCATCTCCTTCGGAGATCAATACCTTCGTATTTAAGCGCGACTCATGATCCCGGTAAAAAAATTCAAGAAGAGAGATAAGGTCTTCCCGTTTGGCTGTTTTTTCATTGATAATGATGACACGCATATGGCTAAATTGGGCCTTTCGCCCGAGTTGAAGCGTAATATCGCGGACGGCATCGAATATCGATTCGCTCTTGGTTTCAATATTGAAAAAGGTTGTTTCTTGTTTGCCACCTTGACCGCCGGCCTTTTGTCCCGGCTTGTACAGCTGGACGCTAAACTTGATTGTACCCGGCTTGATTTGATCAATCGCGACTCCCATGATAAACCCTTTTTCAGTCAATTCAACTCTGTTCCAGCATCCGGTTTGCGTTATAGAAATAAGCAGAAGAACGAGAATCAGTTGAAGACATTTCATCAAGTTATCATTCTTTCTTCATTCGGAATTTTGTGGCGTCGGTCTGGAACTTTGTTTCCGGCGCGGAGAGCGGTCCGTGAATATGAGTGGTGCGCGAACGAAGACATCCAACAGCTGGCGCGGCCGGAGCGGCTGAATCGGTCCTAAATACGGCTGGCCTAACGAACGTAATGTCGTCATATGCCATAATATCGCCAAAAGTCCGAATACCAATCCGAACCCTCCCATTGCGGCTGATAGCGCCATTAACGGAAACCTAAGGATGCGCAGGGCGATCGCCATGTTGTAATTAGGGATGGAGAAAGAAGCGATTCCCGTCAACGATACGATAATGACCATAATCGGCGAAGTTAGTCCCGCATTGATGGCCGCTTCTCCGATGACGAGAGCGCCGACAATGCTTACGGCTGAGCCTACGGGACGGGGGAGTCGAATCCCGGCTTCCCGAAGCAGTTCGAAGAAAAAATCCATGATAAGCGCTTCGACAAATGCCGGAAACGGAATACCTTCACGCGAATCCAAAATAGTAAGCAATAAAACCGTAGGGACCAATTCGGAATGAAAGGTTGTCAAGGCTATGTAGATGCTAGGGAGCGTCAAAGCCAGGAAAAAGGCGACGATGCGCAGCCACCGGACCAACGTCGAATATACCGTTCGCTGATAATAATCTTCGCTCGAATGCAGAAGCTCCACAAACAGCCCCGGACAAATCAAGATTGATCCGGTCCCCTGTACCATAACCAAAATTTTTCCATCAAGCAGTGCGGCAACCGCAACGTCCGGACGCTCAGTGAAACGGAATTGGGGGAACGGGGAATACATCGAGTCTTGGATTAACTCCTCGACATAAGATGTCTCCAAAACTTCCATATCTTGAACCTTGACAATGCGTCGTTTAAACTCTGCCAGCAGCTCCTGATCAACACTGCCTTCCAGATAACCATATACAATCTCCGTTCGAGTCTCGCCGCCGCCGTTCGTTATTTCCAGTTTGAAATTCGTGCTTTTTAATCGGTGACGAAGCAGACCGATGTTTTTTTTAATATTCTCTACCGTGCTCTCTCTTGGACCTTGAACAACGATTTCATTTATAGGCTCGGTGATCTGTCTCGTTTCCACGCCGGTTGCTTCGAATATAAGCACCTTATCCCAACCGTCGTAGAATATGACCACAAATCCATCTAAAACCTTATTCACAGCCGTTTCAAAATCATACACTAGCCTCGCCGACTCGGCTGAAACACCCTTGTCTTCGAAATGCTGAATGACGCTCTCCGTTGTCACTTCCGTCCCCGGTCCGACTTCATGCATGACCAGATCTTGAAGAACCGATTTCATATAATTGATTTTCTTTCTCTGAATGATCGTGTCGAAATAAATCGATAACGCTTGTCCCGACATATTCGGACCGAACTTCCAGGGTAGATACGTTACATCGGCACAATTGCGGAAAACCTCTTCCAAACGAAGTCGGTTATCTTCGAGCTTTATCGATATGGGCGTCTTGGACTTAGCACCTTCGCCGATAGTCCCATCAGCAATCGTCCCAGGAGTGGTTTGAGTCGCTCCCTGGTTGCCGCTTACACCTGAAGACGTAGAGTTATTTGTCAAATTAACACCTCCTGTTCGCTATTATTGGCAAGATTAGTATAATTTATTAATGATTCATAATAGATGGAACCGCTCGTACCTAAAGCTGCTTGCATGCACAACTGCAAGGCAGAGAAGGACTTCGGCATATCATTTATTTAAAGAATGTAGCTGCGGAAGATGACTTCGCAGCTCCAAGGAAATCGAACGCGACTGTACGCCTCCAAGCGGTTCGTGAAATCGCCGTAATCGTAATTATAACTATTTACGATCTCGAACAGATGTGCTAATCTTAATCGTAATGTCTACGAAGTACATACGAATAAGTGGAGGTAAAAAGATGTTTAAGGGATACAAGTTGTTATTCGTTTTTATTTTATCCGTTTTTATTTTGTCGGCCTGTTCTTCCGAGCCTGCTGAACAACAAGCTGAAGGAAGTAAAAAGGTAAACCTGCTCTTTAATTTTGCGACCAGCTCGCTTGATCCTAATGTGAATACAAGTTATGTCTCGCTTCGTGCAGGAATAACGGAAACTTTGGTGCATCTCAATGATACGGACTTGACTATCGAGCCTTGGCTTGCAGAAAGCTGGGAAAGTCAAGATGGCCAATTATGGACAATCGAGCTAAGAAAAGGCGTAACCTTTCAGAACGGCAAACCTATGGACGGAGCAGCTGTCAAAGCCTCTCTCGAGCGGGCAATGAAAGACAGCCTTGCGATAAAGAATGCCTTGCGCATTGAATCGATAGAAGCCGATGCCAATACGTTGAAGATTAGAACGGCCGTACCGTTTCCCGAATTCCCATCTGAATTGGTTCATCCCAACACTTCGATTATTGACGTAACGGAAGCGGACTTTGACAATAAACCGGTAGGAACGGGACCGTTTGCGGTATCTTCTTTTACCCCGGGGACGGCTGTGGATCTTGTGCGATACGACGGTTACTGGAATGGAGCCGCAAGATTGGAAGCAGCGAGATTCTCGTTTAACGAAGACGCCAATGCCCGTTCTCTTGCCCTCCAATCGGGAACCGCCGATATTGTCTTCCGTCCCGAAGTAGAAACGCTCGCTAACTTAGAAACTTTGCCAGGTGTGAAAGTGGAGTCCACGTCTACGTTCCGAGTGCATCAGATGACGATGAATCTGGAACGGAAATCGCTGCAAGACATCCATGTGCGCAAAGCCGTTGATGCATTAATCGATCGGCAATCCATTGCGGATACCATTTTAAGAGGCCATGCCGAAGTTGCGGCGGGACCTTTCCCGTCCACCTTTTCGTTCGCGCCGGACTATCCTGAGAAAAAGACGGGAATGGAAGCTGCGAGAGCCTATCTTCAAGAAGCCGGGTATTCGGAAGTGGATGGAATTATGCAAAAAAACGGCGAACCGTTAACATTTAAACTTCTAACTTACAGTGCGCGTGCAGACTTGCCCTTGATTGCACAAGTGTTTCAGTCGGATGCAGGCCAGTTGGGAATAGATGTTCAAATCCAGCAGATCGAACTTCCTGAAGAGTACATGGCAGCCAATCGGGACTGGGACCTGACCACGTACAGCAATTTAACTGCGCCCCGCGGGGATGCGGGTTACTATTTGAATGCAACGTATCATCCAAACGGCGCTTTGAATTTCAGCGGGGCGGATGATGCTCATTTAACAGCGCTTATCGATAAGTTAAACGCAACCGTTGGGCAAGAAAAGCGTTCGGCAATCGCTGAACAAATTGCTCTGTATGTAGATGAACAAGTATATAATTCTTTTATTCTGCATCCGAACACGCTCGTTGCATATAAGTCCGATAAAGTTCTGAACTGGGTGACATCCCGAAGCGAATATTACATGTTAACGAATGAATTGGATGTGAAGTAAATGCTTCGGATTCTAGGCCGGCGATTCATCGAGGTTGCGATCTTTCTTCTGGTCATTACGTTTATAAGCTTTCTGTTTGCGCGTCTCGCTCCGGGCGATCCGGTTCTGTCCATGCTTAGAGTCGAAGATGTATCGGTTACAAATGAACAAGTGGAAGCCCTTCGGGAACAATTAGGATTTAATGATCCTTTGCTCGTGCAGTACGGTCGCTGGTTGGCTGACTTTGCTAGATTGGATTTTGGCAACTCCTATATAACGAATCAGCCTGTGATGGAAATGATTCTAAGCGGACTGCCGGCAACGCTCGAGCTGTCTTTCGGTGCGCTTATTGTCATGCTTAGCGTGGCTATTCCCCTTGGCTCGCTCGCAGCTCTGTATCGGGGAAGCTGGATTGACCAGATAAGCCGGGGAGTATCGTTGCTTGGCGCCGCCATCCCGAGTTTTTGGCTGGCCCTTATTTTCATTGATTTATTTGCGGTACGGTGGGGCATTCTCCCCCCGATGGGTCGGGACGGCATTATTTCTGCCGTCCTTCCATCCATTACATTAGGACTTGCCATTACAAGCGTTTATGTTCGCTTATTGCGTTCAAGCCTGCTCGACTCTCTCAGCAATGAATTTATACGGGCTGCACGGTCCCGGGGTTTATCGGAAATGCGTATTTTTTTTGCCCATGCGTTTCGTTATAGTCTGCCGCCTGTCATTACCGTGTTCGGTATCAGCTTGGGCAGCTTGATCGGCGGAGTCGTCGTCATTGAAGTCATATTCGCCTATCCCGGTATCGGTAAAATGGTGGTTGACTCGATACGATCGCGGGATTACGCAGTCATTCAAGGATACATTTTTGTCATGGCGATTATCGTATTTTTCGTGAACAGCGCTGTTGATTTATGTTATCGATATTTAAACCCGGAACTGCGGATTAAGGAAAGGAAGGACAGCTCATGGAGGTAGCGGTTGCAAGAAAACGCAAGAATAGTTCAAAGCGCTGGAAAATGGCCCTATTGTTTTCTATGGCGGCTTTGTTATTTGCTGGGATCGTATACACATTCCTTGTGCTGAATCATGACCCGTCATTCGTCAAGCTTACCGAACGATTGTTGCCAATAAGCCCGGAACACCCGCTTGGAACAGATCATCTGGGGCGAGACGTATTAACGCGTTTGCTGCTGGGCTCGCAGCTGACCGTTGGTTATGGTTTAGCGGCACTGTTCATTGCCGTTATCATTGGCGTGCCGTTCGGTTTGTTGGCCGGCTTCAAAGGCGGTTTTGCGGATCGGATTTTCATGCGTATAGCAGACGTTTTTTTGTCATTTCCGGATACCCTGGTGGCGATCGTGTTGAGTGGCTTGCTAGGTGCCGGCATTGAGAATCTGCTTCTGGCCATCGTCCTGGTGAAATGGGTTAGTTATTCCCGGCTTGTTCGAAGTACGGTATTAACCGAACGGCAAAAAGACTATGTCATGATTGCTAAAATTAATGGTCTCCGTTCAAGCAGGATTATGATCAAACATATATTTCCGCATGTGATTGGAAACGTGCTTGTGCTTGCCAGCCTCGATTTGGGGAAGATCATTCTGCTCATATCCGCTCTTTCCTATATTGGACTCGGCGCTCAGCCGCCGGCACCCGAGTGGGGTGCAATGCTCAATGACGCTCGTCCGCATTTTCAATCCCATCCGCAGCTCATGATTTATCCGGGACTCGCGATTGTGTTTATCGTTCTGATGTCCAACTTGCTCGGTGACTACTTTCGAGATAAATTCGACGTGAAAAAGGAGGTTGGAAATTGAACGTTTTAACCGTTAACCATCTGTCCGTGACGGGTAAACAACATACGATCGTTAATGATATTTCGTTCCAAATTCAAGCGGGGGAATGGTTTGCGCTTGTTGGGCAAAGCGGCAGCGGAAAGAGCATGACCGCATCGGCAATCGGACAATTATTACCCCCGAACCTTCAAGCGACAGGCGAAATAAATTATGCAGGCAGCGATTTATTAGCTCTTCGCCCTTCGGAAATGCGTGAAATTCGCGGTAAACGTCTTTCTTGTATTTTTCAAGATTACCAAGGTTCGTTTACGCCGTTTCTTACCATCGGGCGTCATTTTGAGGAATATCAACAGCGGCATTTGGATTTATCCAAAACAGCAAGAAAACAGCAAGCCAAGCAAGCGCTTGTTTCCGTGGGTCTATCTGAAGAAATGTATACGAGATACCCGGTTCAGTTAAGCGGCGGTCAGCTGCAGCGGGTATCCATTGCGATTGCTCTGCTCCTTAAGCCGGATTTATTGATAGCGGACGAGCCGACTACGGCGCTCGACAGCGTCACTTCTTTTAAGGTTTTGGAACTATTGTCCCGGCTGCAAGGGGAAACAGGCTGTGCGATTTTGTTTATTACTCATGATTTGCGTCACGTAAGGAAATACGCGGATCGCATTGCCGTAATGAAAGACGGAGTCATTATTGAAACGGGTAACAAAGATCAGATCCTGAATCATCCGAAACATGCTTATACAGAGCTGCTGATCCAATCATCCCCCTCACTCCGAACGATGCGTTTATCGGCTGAAGGAGCGTTACGATGAGTTTATTGGAAGTGAATCATGTTTATAAGAAATACGATAATGGAGCGGCTGTGCTCCAGGATGTAAGTTTTGCAATAGAGAAGGGGCAGTGTGTAGGCCTTGTAGGCGAAAGCGGCTGCGGCAAAAGCACGCTTGCGCGCTGCCTGCTGCGTATTGAGCCCATTGACGAGGGAACTATTTTGTTCGAGGGGATACCTCTGCATAATAAAAACGAACGAAGTTTAAAACCCTATCGAAAGCATATCCAAACCGTTCTCCAAAATCCATCCGCAGCGTTGAATCCGAAGCTTAAGATAAAAGATTCCCTGATGGATCCCTATCTGCAATTCGGCAGCCAGGCTGCGATGAAATATTTTCAGTATACGAATAACAAAGACTTTGTTGCACAACTGTTGGACGCCGTAGAGCTTCCGGCCAGTCTAGCCGAACGTTATCCTCATGAACTGAGCGGCGGGCAGAAGCAGAGGGTAACGATTGCTCGCGCTATTAGCATTGAACCTGATGTTATTATTTTGGATGAACCGACTTCGAGTCTTGACGTTCTATCTCAGGCTGCCGTTCTGCGTTTACTGGATGATTTGCGGGTGCAGTTAGGCTCTTCCTATCTATTCATTTCACACGACCTCTCAGCCGTATATACAATGAGCGAAACAATTATGGTTATGCGCGATGGGGTTATCGTGGACAGGTTCGAGAAGGATGGGTTATTTTCTAAGGAGCGTCATCCGTATACTCGGGAGCTTGTAGCCATGTTTGATTATTAATCATCGTAGGGAGAGGTATCTTTGAATCACAGAACGTATCTTGCGCTAGCTATTCCTCTCATCATCTCGACCTTAACGACCCCCTTGCTAGGTGCCGTAGATACGGCGGTTGTCGGTCATCTGCCTAACCCTGCTTATATTGGCGGAGTAGCCGTGGGGAACATTATTTTTAATACGATATATTGGTTATTTGGGTTTTTACGAGTCAGTACTTCGGGTTTTACCGCCCAGGCGCTTGGTGCTAATAATGAAAAACAAGGGATTTTAGCTCTTACAAGGCCGATTATCATTGCTGCTGCTGTAGGAATAAGCTTCATTCTCCTTCAGGGGCCTATTGAGCATTTGTTTTTAACTTTGATGAGTCCGGAAGCCGAAGTTCGTAAGGTCGCGTCCGATTATTTCGGCATTCGCATATGGGGAGCCCCGTTTACTTTGTTGAATTACGTGATCCTTGGATGGTTAATGGGAATGTCCAAAATAAAAGTGTCTTTGATCATACAAATAGTTATGAACCTGATGAATATCGTTCTTGCCTTGTTGTTCGTGAGCGTGTTTGATTGGGGGGTACCCGGTGTAGCGACGGCAACACTTATATCGGAAGTAACGGCCTTTGTCATAGGAATGATCTTTATATGGAAGGTTTCTCCTTTTGAATTTAGGCTGCCTCCTTTAAGAGAGATCGTTGACTCCGCTTCATTTGGAAAAATGATGTCCGTAAACCGGGATCTATTTATCAGAACCCTTTGTTTATTAGCCGTATTTAATCTCTTTACGGCGCAGGGGGCTTCTTTTGGCACGGAAATCTTAGCCGCAAATGCCGTTCTCATTCAAATTCATTACATGATGGCTTACTTCTTTGATGGATTTGCCAATGCTTCAAGTCTACTGGTTGGCAAAGCGGTAGGATCGGGGGATGAGCGGCTCTATAAGAAGACTCTTCTGGTATCGTGCCAATGGGCTGTCCTTTCTTCCATTTTTATCGCCGGCACTTATTATCTGTTCAGTGAACATATCATTCAATTATTTACGGGTATCCCGCATGTCGTCCAATTGGCTGAAACCTACGGAATGTGGATTGTTCTGTTTCCGCTTTCGGCAAGCTTCGGCGTTATTCTCTATGGCGTATTTACCGGGGCAACCGAAGCTTCGTCCATTCGAAACTCGATGATTTTAGCATTGATGGTTTATCTGATTGCTCATTTCACCTTGGTGCCTAACTTTCATAATCACGGCTTATGGTTGGCTTTCATTGTATTTAGTATAGGGCGGTCGGCGTTTTTAGCCATTTTCATTCCCAAATTAAATCGGAAGCTGTTCTCTAAATGATCGAACGTCACGAGAACGGAATATATCTTTAAAAATTACAAATAGTATTTAATTCCTCTATAGTTCGATATCAAGCGTTGTTATATCATATTTTTGAAAGCGCTGCATTTTTTGGTGTAGCCACTAACAAAGGGGGGAATTATATGTGGAAGCGCAAAACGATGCTGCTGTTCTGTAGTCTGATTTTAGTGTTTATGGCGGCATGCAGCGGCGGTTCAGGCGATGGGAAAAATCCGAATGAGTCCGGCAATAATGCCGAAAGCACGAATGCACCGTCGAATTCAACGGAAAACGGAAAGAACGAATCGACCGGAGAAGAAGAAATAAGCGGTACCCCGGAAATGGATTTCGATATGGGCGGGCGGACGATCAAATGGGCATCTTGGTATGATGAGTCGATTAAGGAAGACAATCCGGACAGCATCAAAATGAAAGAAAATCTTGACGCCTTAATGAAGAAGCATAATTTCAAAATCGAATACGTTGTTGTCGATTACGGAGAGTATCAGGAGAAGGTAACGGCTTCGCTGTTAGCGGGAGCGCCGATCGGCGATATTATCCGAGTAGCTAGACCATGGATGATTCCGGGACTCGTCAAACAGGGCATGTTCACGCCTGTCGATGAATACACGAAAAACGAGAAAGTGTTTATTCAGCAATACACGAACGAGTACTCTCTGTTCGAAGGCAGAGGCTACGGATTCAGGGCAGGCATTAACGGCGCTTCGCAAGGCGTTTTCTATAACCGCACGTTGATGAATCAATTGGGCTTGAAGCCATTGCAGGAATATGTGGACGAAGAAAACTGGAATTGGGACACTTTCATTCAGGTTGCGAAAGAAGCGAACAAAGATACGAATAACGACGGCAAGCTCGATTCGTGGGGACTCGCTACCGCTTCGATTCTTAACCAAGCCTTGGTTTCGAATGAAACGAATCTGGTCATCGACGATAAGCAAAATCTCGAGGATCCGAAAACGTCGGAAGTATTTAATTTCTTGTCAAGACTTGCTACCGAGGCCGTCGCGAGACCTACTGAAGGCGGTGACTGGACCGAGCCAGGTCAATTTTTCCGTCAAGGGAACACGTTAATGGTAGCAAGCGCCGATTATGAAATGGAAAATTTCAAAAAGGATATGCCGGATATTGACATCGGTTTCCTGCCATTCCCTAAAGGGCCAAGCTCTACGCAATATCATTCCTTTAATTCGATTCCGAACTACTTGACGATTCCTAGCGCAGTCGAAAATCCTGAGCAGTTGGTATACATCTACGAGAAGATCAACGATATCGAATCGATCTACGACTATCCGAAGCAATCTAGGTTTGAGACGTTATTCAGCAACGAGGCCGATCTTAATAATGCAAAGATGGCCGGTGAAAGCATAAGAGTTGTCGATGGCAAAGACGGGTATCCTAACATGCCTTATTACGAATTTATCGGAGAATTACTGGAAGGCATTTCGGTATCGACCGTTGTCGAGAAATATAAAGAGCCGTTCCAGGCATCAATCGACGAAATCTGGATAAAGTAACAACTGCTTTCTATTTGATCGGCAGTCCCCTCTAATATACTCCTATTAGGGGGGACTGTTTTATTAAAGCTTCTTAGCAACTGACGGAGGATATCCTTTCATTTCCTTGAACACTTTGCTGAAATAGGATATATCGTGAAATCCGCAACGTTCGGCGGCTTCCGTCACTGTGAAGTCGCCAAGCGACAGCAATGCTTCGGCGTTGTTGATGCGAACGCGGTGCAAATATTTCTTGTAGCTCGAACCGGTGTTTTCTTTAAATAATTTACCTATATAAACGGGATGTAGGTTTAACTTTTCCGCCAAATCGTTAATCGTGATATCTTCCGAATAATGATCTGCAATGAAAGCGGTTAGTTTTCGGATCCGCGGATCGATTCCGATCGTCGATTGCCGATTAAAGTTGCTGAGCAGACGGTGGAGAATAAGTTCGAACAATGCTCGCGCCTGAATCATGTAGAACGGCTGCTTGCTCATCCAAACCTGGTTGAATTCGCGAATGTAGCCGAGTATCTCTTTGGTGATCGCTTTCTTCGTTACGACTCCGAACGGAAGATGGACATGATTATGCGGTTCAGCCCAGAAAAAATTGAATGGATACGCTCTCATAGGACAATCCCCGAACGTATGGGCTTCCCGGACGCTGCCTCCCGGGACGTATACAAGATCGCCTGCCTCGACGGTGAATTTCTCTCCGTTAATGTAATAGTTGGCCCTGCCATCAACGACAAACGTGAGATCATGAAATCCAATTGTTGCCTTATCAATCCTCCAGCCTGGATAACATCTGCGGTCAACAAACAGAAAGATGTTGGGTACAAGATGAGGATGATACTCAAGCTCCACTATGCTTCGCCTCCTTTAACCATATTCTAATTTCATCTTTAACGTTTACAACCAGTCAAATGATAGGTCTTTGCTTTGAATATCGTTAATATCGAATGACGGTGATCATCTCTAACAGCTCCGGTACATGTTTGTGCTTGCTTTTGTAGGCGATATACAGTTGGTTATGGACAATCAGGTTATCAAAGACAATTTGAATGCTTGCCTTCGAGTGTTTAAGCATGTAAGTGGGAATGATGCTAATTCCTGTACCCATCTCGACGGCTCTCATAATGGCATGCAAATTGGGAATGACATTCACCGGCTTGATGAGAGGGCGTCTTTTAAAATGCTCTCTCCAGAGCCGTCTAATAATGGGAAGCTCCAGACCGTAAGAAATCCATTTCTGCGATGACAACCATTCTTCCTTTTCTTTAAGACTGTCCAGCTCCGGAACAACGTGCTGCTCGGGAGCGATGATGGCGAAAGCTTCTTCGAAGAACGGTTCATACTCGATTCCAGGCACTACGTATTTTTTGGAGGTAACGATCAAATCAGCTTGATCTTCCTTCAACAGTTCGATCAATTGGTCCGCTGTCCCAAAATAGGTCACGATGGATAGAGCGGTATGCATGAGCTTGGGAAGGATGAGCTCGTGGAAAAATTCAAGCGGCAATCCGATCCGGATCACTTTCGAATTCGGCAGCGATGCGGATTTGAGGCCGGCCGTCGTCTCTTCCAAAGACTCCATTAAAGGAGCGAGCCGGGAGTAGAGCTCCTTGCCTCGTTCAGTGACGACGAGCCTTCTGGAGACGCGCGCAAATAAGGGTTCTCCTACTTCAGCCTCCAAGGCAGCCAAATGCTGACTCATCGCCGGCTGCGTCATCATTCTCGTTTTTGCCGCTTCGGAGACGGAATGATGCCTGTATATGGCAATAAAGCTCCGATACCATTCAAAATCGACCATTAGTTCACCTATCTCTCGCGATTAGTGTAATTTTCTTAAACATACCGGTTGTGGATATATCATTCTTTATATTATAAAAATATTTATAATATAACGCAATTTATATAATTAGTTTTATTATACCCAAGCAAGTATAATGACCTTGTAACAACTACTACACCTGATTAGAGGAGCGAGGATACATGAAAAATATATTGATCGTCGTAACATCTGCCAGCCAAATTCATGAAGAGAAGCAAACAGGGCTATGGCTGTCGGAATTCGCAGAGCCCTACATCGAGTTTACGAAAGCTGGATACAATATTACGGTAGCCAGTCCCTTGGGCGGCCAAACCCCGATCGATCCAAGCAGTTTAAGCGATGACCTGCATCAAGAGATTCGGGACACACTGATACATTTGAAAAATACGGTGCTATTAAATGAAGTAAATGCGGCGGATTACGATGCGATTTTCTTGCCGGGCGGCCATGGAACGATGTTCGACTTGCCGGATAACGCGAAGCTTCAGACGTTGCTTCGTTCGATTTATGAGGCCAATAAAATCGTTGCCGCCGTATGCCACGGACCGGCAGGCTTGGTGAACGCGAAATTGTCGAACGGCAGGTACTTAGTAGAAGGAAAGCGCATAACGGCATTTACCGATTCCGAAGAGCATGCGGCCAATATGGCTACCTATATGCCTTTCTTTCTGGAGAAAAAGCTGCGTGAAGCGGGTTCTGTTTTTATCGCAGCACCCGACTGGACGGCTCACGTTGAAGTGGACGGGAACCTGATTACGGGCCAAAATCCTCAATCCACTCTTCAGGTAGCGAGAAAAGTCATCTCTAATTTGGCTGATCAATAAAACCGGCTTGGATTTCCTAGGGTATAAAATAACATGTTAAGTAGTCATATTTATCGAGGCTGTCCTTGTACCTAGGGGGCTGCTTTTTTGATATGGAGACATATTCACGGAGATGGAGGCAATTTATCTACATAAGTCGACATTTTCGGACACGGCTTTCAATGGGAATAGCACATAAGGCGGGTTGTATTGCAGCCGCGATGATATATTTTGCCTATTTGTATCCAATATACGCCAAAAGATGGTTGCTGATAGTCCGCGAATGTTATATAATTTAAAAAAAATAGTTCAATTACTAATCGATGTTAAGGCACGTTAGTATTTACTGTTTTACAAAAAATTAACTTAGTAGTGTGTATAAATACACATGAACGGGGGGAAATATACCTATTTTTATTGGATAATATAGGGAATTAGATCTAATCTATTAAAATATGATGTAATCGTACTTTAGTCATTATGAATTCGAGGGAAATTCCAGTAAAGTTAATATGATCCAATATGTAGATGTTCTAAATGGACGTCTTTTTTTTTTTGAGTGCAGAGCGTATTTGGACTGATTTTGAGACTTGATGCATATGAAAACAGAGACCCCGGAGGGAAAATGAGAAAACCAGTTCAAATGGTGCAGTCGCGTTCAACTTACAATGTATACCAGTTGGAGATGACGCATCAAGAGGGCACCAATTTTTGTTATGTCATTATCGATAAAGAGTCCCGTAAGTCGGCCGTTATAGATCCGGCTTGGAACTTGGACTTAATTACCCGACTGTTGCAAACAGAAAGGGGGGAACTCGTATCCATTTTATTAACCCATTCTCATTACGACCATGTAAACTTAGCGTCTCCACTCGTCATGATGTATGGCTGCCAAGTCTATATTTCTGCCACTGAAAAAGAGTATTACCAATTCCAAAGTCCTCATTTAAACATGGTGGAGGATTTAGAAACGCTTATTGTTGGAAACACCGGTATTTCTTGCTTTTCAACACCTGGCCATACCATTGGAAGCATGTGTTTCCTGCTGGATGGCTGTCTATTTTCCGGAGATACGCTATTTATTGAAGGCTGCGGCATATGTACAACAACGGGCGGAAGTCCAGAAGACATGTTTGACAGCCTCCAGAGGATCAAGTTAGTCGTTCCGCCTGAAACTTGCGTTTATCCCGGACATTCCTATGGGAAGGAACCCGGCTATCCTTTGAAGTATTTGTACCAAAATAATATTTACATGCTGATTGAAAATAAAAGACAGTTTATTGATTTTCGAATGAGACCGGGACAAAAGTACTGGTGAAAATTAAATTTGAAATAAAGAGGGGAAATAGGGACTCAATGGAACTATTGACTAAATGGGCTTTTAAAAACAAGTTGGCTATTGTAGTGCTCGTTATTCTTAGCATCATTCTTGGAGTTGTAAGTTACGTAAGCATTCCAATGAGCTATATGCCTAATGCCGGCGAAACGACGATCTCCGTAACGACAATCAGCCCTACAATGGATGCAAAGACCATCACTTCCAATGTAACCGAGCCGGTTGAAGAGCGATTGGCAACCTTAGAAGGCAAGGTTTCGGTTGTTTCCACAACCGGAGACGGATTTTCTCAGATTATTGTTTCATACATAGCGGGTACAGATATGAAGTCGGCCAAAGAGGAAATAGAGAGCAAGATCGCAGCTATCCAATTACCTCAAGGCGTTTATCCGCCAGTCATAGCTCACTTGACTACGGACATGATCCCCGTTGTAGGTGTAGGCTTGGCCTTCCCTGAAGGGAATACCGAGGAGAATCTGGATTGGCTGCAAACTGAAATTATTCCCGTTTACCAAGGGATAAGCGGCATTGCCGGCATTCAGATCTTCGGAATGAACCAGCAGCAGGTCCTGCTGCAGCTGGATACGGTTAAAATGAACGAGCTGGGTGTACCCATACAGGCGGTAACCGGGGTGCTGCAAGGGAAAACGAACGTCATGAGTACAGGTAACTTTACCATCGACGGCAAGACCAGCTCTATACAAGTCGTTGGTGAAATAGCCGACCTGACCGAAATGAATGATTGGGTAATCACACCTGAAGTGAAGCTTGGAGATATTGCGAGCGTCGAATTGAGCAAAGACGAAAATGCCATGACACGAGTGAACGGGAAAGAAAGCATAGCTTTATCCTTTACCAAAAATTCAAGTTCGAACACCGTTACCCTTAGTAAGGATATAGCTGAGAAGACAGACGAGCTTGTGAAAAAATTCGATTCCAGACTGGAAGCGTCCATCTACTTTAATTCAGCAACCTTTGTTGAGAACTCCGTAGGCGGTATGGTGAAGGAAGTGCTCTTAGGCGCTCTATTTGCAACCTTGATCATACTACTGTTCTTGCGTAATTGGAGAACAACGCTTATTGCAATCGTCAGCATCCCGCTTTCTTTGTGCATGACGGTATACCTGCTGGCGCAATCGGGTATTTCGCTCAACATTATGACCCTTGGCGGGGTAGCCGTTGCCGTAGGGCGGTTGGTAGACGATAGTATCGTTGTTATTGAAAATATATACCGTCATATTCAGAAACGAGGCGCTTCTCTTCAGGTCGTATCGGATGCTGTAAGGGAAGTGGCATCTGCCATTACGTCATCCACGTTTACGACGATTGCTGTTTTCTTGCCTATTGGGTTAGTAGCAAGCTTAAAGGAACTCATTCTTCCATTTGCGCTTACTGTCGTCTATTCCCTGCTTGCTTCCTTGATCGTTGCTGTTACTGTTGTGCCTTTGATGAGCATGGGATTATTGAAAAAGGTAAAAATGGTTGAGCATAAATCTTCAACTCGATATATAAGCGCTTTGAAATGGTCTCTAAATCATAAAATTATCGTCATTCTGACTGCGGCCGTTTTATTTTTCGGATCGATCGGAGTTTATGCGGTACTTCCGAAAGGCGTAGCCAATACATCGGACTCTACGATGATCAATGTTTCCTTCTCCTTGCCTGGCGACACGCCGGCTGCGCAAGTAAGGGAAAGCGTAACGCAATTAGAAAGTTTCATCATGGCGCAGCCTGGGACGAAGAACGTTTACTTTACACTGGGAAGCAATTTGGAAAACGCTCAAAACGGAGATGTATCAAGTCTCACTTCGGTGTCTTACATGGTGTCCCTAAAGGAAAATGCAGATGCAAACCAGTTAATGGACAGTATTCGGACGCAGCAAGAAGTATTTCAACAAGCGACATTAGACATTACGGTAGGACTCCCGGGCATGAATTCGGGATCGGTCATTACGCTTGATCTATTAGGCAACAATCTGGATGACTTGGACCAAGCAGCGTCTCTCGTGCTTGATTCGATGAAGTCGATTGAAGGCGTTGAGAAAGCAACCTCCAATCAAGAGGAGAAGAAACCAAACTTCGAAGTCCGAGTGGATACGAGCGTGGCGAATGCCAGCGATATTGGCGCTCAACTTGCACTAATGCTTAATCGCAGCCCAATAGGAATGGTCAATTCGGGCGGTGAGAATTATACGCTCCTGCTGGAAGCTGTGCAAAATCCGGAAACCGAGTCGGATATTTTGAATTTGCCGATTATGACAAGCCAAGGCGTCGCGAAGCTTGAGTCCTTGGCCGAAATTCGCAAAACCGAAGAATCCACCATGATTTTCCACAAAGACGGTAAAGATTTTGTGCGCGTCAGCGTTCAAGTGGAGCCTAGCAAAGTCGGCGATGTTAATCAGGAGATTAAGACGAAAGCAGACGGCCTGAGTCTACCGGAAAGTGTGACGCTCGTCATTGGCGGAGCGGGTGCTCAGCAGTCAAGCGATTTCAATAGCCTATTCATGACGATGCTGACATCGATAGGCATTGTATTCTTAATCTTGATTCTAACCTTCAAAAATTTCCGTGCGCCTTTTGCCATTTTGTTCTCGCTTCCTTTAGCCGCCATCGGTGCTGTTTTGGGATTGGCCATATCAAAAATTCCAGTGGATACGACAACTCTCGTAGGCGCTTTGATGCTCATTGGTATCGTTGTTACGAACGCTATTGTTCTGCTGGACAGAATTAAACAAAATGAATTTTCAATGACGGTTCGAGAATCGATTATGGAAGCAGGAGCAACAAGGCTTCGTCCGATTCTGATGACTGCTCTTGCTACCGTCGCCGCTATGACCCCGCTCCTATTCTCCAATCCGGAGGATGGAAATATTGTATCGAAGAGCTTATCCATTGTCGTGATCGGCGGACTGGTGATAGCGACTTTCCTTACGGTGTTCGTGGTGCCGGTTGTTTACGAGCTGTTTTATTTTAGAAAAGGCAAACAAGTCAGCAGAGATGATTCCATACAACAAGAAATCCAAGCCTAATTGTTCTATTATTTTTTGGGGGGATTGAGTTGAATTGAGTTGGTATGCATTAAGTGTAAAGAGTGGAGAGGAACATGTAGCGAAAAGATGGATTGAGAAGCATATCGGAGAAGAAAGCATGTATTGCATGATTCCCAAAAGATTGGTTCCCGAGAGGAAGCATGGAATCATGGTAAATGTCGAAAGAGCATTGTTTCCGGGATATGTTTTCATCGAAACGAAAATGTCGTTCTCTACTTATTATAAGCTGAAAGAAAATCCGTATCTTTTAAAGTTCTTAAACTATCTGAACAATAGAGACAAACATTGCCATCGTTTAATGAATGTAAGCAGCAGAGGCGAAGCCGCGTATGCCGAAGAGGATTATTTCAAGAGAATACCTGCGGATGAGATTTCAACCGTTCTTCTGCTGCTGAATGATCAGGACATGATCGATTATTCGAAAATATGTATTCAAGATATGGGTGTTATTGTTCAATCCGGCCCTTTGAAAGGGCTGGAGCGTCACATTAAGAAGATTGATAAGCATAAGAGAAGAGCTAAAGTTCTACTATCGCTAATGGGAACGGAAAAATTAATAGACTTTGGCATTGAGATTATTTCCGAGAACAGAAGCGGAGCGCTTCATGCTTAGCTTCCCGCATTGTTGGATGGATAAAATCACTTTACAGCATCCAAGAGGCGCTTATCAGGCTGCCATTAGCCTATGCCGGTTGATGCCCGATGCCAGCGTCACTGCTGCTGCGCACCTGCATCCAAAGGAACGGCAATATTTCGACAGCCTGCAATTCGAGCGGCGGATCCATAGTTATTTGCTTGGAAGAATAACGGCAAAGACCGCAGCGGCGAGACTAACGGGGATCAGCACGCTTAGCTCGATTCGTATAAGCAGCGGCGTCTTTGATCAACCCATTCTAACTGTTCCCGGATATTCAAACCTTGGGATTACACTGTCGCATACCGGAAACTATTGCAGCGCATTAGCATTTCCGGAGGAACATCCAATGGGCGTGGATATCGAAGAATCGAACTTACGGAATGCATCTGTTGTGAAAGAACAGCTTACCGAGTCGGAGTGCGAATTAATGCAATCCATGCCCGGCACTTATGAAGAGCGATTGGTTATGTTTTGGAGCGCAAAAGAGGCACTATCCAAAATTCTTAAAACGGGTTTGACCACGCCTATGTCTATTTTTGAAATTCATCGCGCAGCATGGAAGGATGATGCGGTCATTGTCGAGTTCAGACATTTCATGCAGTACAAAGCCATTTTGATTATCATTGATGGTTATGTATTCGCGCTCGCTCTGCCTCGTCTTTCGGAGCTGGATTATAGGATTGCCGATTTGAAAAGTCGCTTGAAAAGCTTAACGTCAGTTAATGTCGTGACAAACACTTTATAGATTGGATTTTATTCAGCGGATTGCTGATAGAATTCCAGTCTATTTTTCTGTCGAGGTGGAAATGAAATGAAACAGCCGATCGTCTTTATGTTCTCTGGTCAAGGCTCTCAATACTATAATATGGCCGTACGGCTGTTCGAAGCCGAATCGGAATTCCGACAGAGACTCGAAAGAATGGATGAAATAGCATTCGATCGAACGGGTCAATCCGTACTTAAAAAGCTGTATGATCCATCGAAACGGTTCGGCGACGCATTTGACCTTACTCGTTGGACTCATCCGGCCATTTTTATGGTTGAGGTTGCGTTGGCAGAAATGATTCGTTCTCGCGGATTTGTACCTAGTGCGGTAATTGGAACATCTCTCGGTGAATATGCGGCCGCTGCGATAGCCGGCGTACTGCCTGTCGAGGAATTGCTGGAGCTTGTCGTCCAACAAGCGCATTTGCTTGAGGAGCATAGTCCGCCGGGGAAGATGATCGCCATTATGTCAGATCCGAGTCTGTATGCTAACGTGCCGGAATTAGTTCAACATAGTGAATTGGCAGCGATCAATTATGATAATCACTTTGTAGTTTCTTGCCGCAAAGAAGCCTTGTCCTTGATAGAAAACGCGCTTCGCAACCGAGAGGTTACCTATCAGGCTTTGCCGGTTTCCCATGGCTTTCATTCCAGCGGAATAGATGGAATAGAGCAGCCTTTTCTTGATCTGCTGCAGAAGAAAAGGTTTCTTCAACCAACGGTGAAGCTGTATTCCTGTGTAAGCGGGTCATTGATGAAGGACCTATCGGGCTCGTACTTGTGGGATGCAGTTCGACAACCGATTCGTTTTCCAGAGGCTTTGAGTCTCTTGCAGAAGGAAGTTCCGAATGCTTTGTTTTTGGACCTTGGTCAGAACGGCACTCTTGCAAGCTTTCTGAAGCATCTATCACCTGAAGACGTTCATACGACAGCTATTCCAATCGTTACGCCATTTCATCAGGAGATCAAGCAGTTTGAACTTATTTCTAGTATTTATAAGAAACAAACGATAGTCGAAAGGGAGGAAAAGCAAATGATAGCATATGTATTCCCTGGTCAGGGCTCACAGACGAAAGGCATGGGTGAAGGCCTATTCGAGGAATTTCCGGAGCTCACGGCAAAGGCCGATGCGATACTCGGTTACTCCATCAAAGAGTTGTGTCTGAACGATCCTAATGAGGTATTGGGCCAAACGCAGTTTACGCAGCCTGCGCTTTATGTCGTCAGTGCGCTTAGCTATCTGAAGAAGCTGAAGGAGGATGGACGGAAACCAGACTTTGTTGCCGGGCATTCACTGGGGGAGTACAATGCGTTGTTTGCAGCGGGAGCGTTCGATTTCGAGACGGGGCTGAAGCTCGTCCAGAAGCGCGGCGCTTTGATGAGTACGGCAAAAGGGGGCGGAATGGCCGCTGTCATCGGGCTTACCGAAGAGAAGATTGCCGAAGTGCTGCATGAGAATGGACTAGAGAGCAAGATCCAGATCGCTAATTTCAACTCGCCTTCTCAAATCGTCATCGCCGGCCTTCAAGACGATGTACGGGATGCCGCGCCGTTCTTTGAACAATCCGGCGTGAGAATGTATGTCCCTTTAAAGGTTAGCGGTGCGTTTCACTCCAAGTATATGGAAGCCGCCAAGCAAGAGTTTGCCGCGTTTGTCCATACGATGCCATTCAGTGAATTGTCTATTCCTGTTATTTCGAATATTCATGCACGGCCTTATAAGCAAGAAGAGGTTCGTGCTAACCTGATCCAACAAATAACGAACTCTGTTAGATGGACGGAAACCATTCGCTACCTGATGGGCAAAAAGGTGGAGGAATTCGTAGAACTGGGTCCTGGCAAGGTGCTTGCCGGGCTTATTCGAACAATCCAGCGTGAAGCGGAGCCGCTTATTATTAATGATGCGGAGACGATCATCGAAGAAGCCAAGGCGGAAACAGCCGCAGCGGCTCCTACAGCGGTTCGTTCAGCGGTTGCTCCAATTACAGCAGCCATGCTAGGCGATGCGCAATTCAAAGCGGATTACCGATTAAAGTACGCCTATGCGGCAGGTTCAATGCATAATGGGATCTCCTCGGCAGCGTTTGTAGTAAGAATGGCTCGCGCCGGCATGTTGGGTTTTATCGGCTCAGCGGGGCTTCCATTAGACGAAACGCGAGCCATGATCCGCAGCGTACAGCGTGAACTTGCGAATGGTGAAACGTTCGGCGTTAACGTCGCTTATACGATGAGCCGGCTTGAGGATCAAGATCAATTGATCGACCTGCTGCTTGCCGAGCAAGTGAGGCTGATCGAAGCATCTGGTTTTCTGACCATCACTCCAGCGTTGGTACGTTACCGTATGAGAGGACTTAAGCGAAAAGAGAACGGCAGCATTGCCATTGAAAACCGCATATTCGCAAAGGTTACTCGTCCGGAGGTAGCGGAGATATTCCTGTCGCCCGCTCCGGAACGCATTGTTGATAAGCTCCTCCAAGAGCGTCAAATAACAGAGCAAGAGGCGGAATTACTTCGCCAGGTGCCAATGGCGGATGAGTTGATTGCATCGGGAGACGGAGGCGGCAGTACGGATCAGGCTTCACTGCTGGCGCTGCTTCCGACTATTCGTCGTCAGCGTGATCAATCCGCTGCCCATTACGGTTATACCTATCCAATTCGCGTAGGTGCGGCTGGCGGCATCGGCACTCCGGAAGCGGCTTTGGCAGCATTGATGATGGGAGCGGACTTCCTTGTAACGGGTTCTATCAATCTTGCAACTTTGGAAGCTGATATCAGCCAAGCGGTAAAGGATTTGCTCATTGAAGCCAATGTGCAGGATACCGCGTATGCGCCGGACGAAAGCATGTTCGAAATCGGCGGGAAAGTGCAGGTGCTGAAGAAAGGACTGTTCTTCCCAGCGCGAGCCAGCAAGCTGCATGATCTCTATCGCCAGCATGATTCTTGGAGTGAATTGGATGACAAGATAAAAGTACAGCTGGAAGACAAGTACTTTAAATGTTCATTCCAAGAAGCCTATGAAACGGCCAATAAGGTGTATCCCGCACAAGAAATACAGAAGGCTGAACGCAATCCCAAGAGCAAGCTGGCACTTGTGTTCCGCTGGTATCTTCACCAAGCGGCCGAACTTGCCCGGAAGGGACAAGCCGACGGGAAGGTGAATTATCAAATCTGGTGCGGACCGGCGCTTGGCGCGTTTAATCAATGGGTGAAGGGCACCGAGCTGGAGCATTGGCGCAATCGCCATGCGGATTCGATCGGTGAATTGCTATTGAAAGAAACAGCCCAATTAGTGTCGGAGCGTTTGCGCCAATTTGGTGAAATACAAAGTTAATTTATATAAAAAAAGGTGGTCTATACTCACATGACGGAAGAAAAAGTATTTGAAATCGTAAAGGAAAGCATTGGAGAAATCCTGTTTGACCTCGATCTCTCGCTTGTACAGCCTCAGCACAGTTTGAAGGAGCTTGGCGCGAATTCAATTGATCGGATGGAAATAACAGTGAGGGCGATGGAGATGCTGAGCTTGAAAATCCCGCTTGTCGAATTTGGAAAAGTAAGCAATATTCAAGGATTAGTCGATATTTTGCTAACGCAGAAGAAAGCAGCCGGGTAACTAGCCGATGGGAATTCGATCGAGATCAAGCGTCATTACAGGTATGGGAGTAATTAACGCAATTGCCGATGGAATACCGGAGTTTGCCGCGTCTCTTCGAGCCGGGAAAAGCGGTATTGGGTTTTTGAATCATCCGCCGGAGCATGTGCCCGTAAGGATCGGCGCGGAAATTAAGGATTGGAAGTACATAGAGGCTCTCAACAGCATACATGGTCTTAGCGATGAGCTGCGCCAGCGAACCAAAAAAAGCTCCTTGCGATCGCCGTTTCCGGTTCAAGTCAGCGTATATTCGGCACTGCAGGCTTGGCGGATGGCGGAATTGGAGACGAAGCCGGCAGAACCTGAAAGAATCGGCCTTGTGATAGCGGGCAGCAACCTTTCGCAACACTATATATACCGTCAGAACGAGCGTTTTCGAGAATCGCCGGAATATTTGCCGCCAAGCTATGCTTTGCATTTCATGGACACGGATCATCTTGGTACGATCAGCGAAATATTGAACATTCAAGGAGAAGGCTTCACGGTTGGAGGTGCCTCTGCATCTGGCAATATTGGCCTTATCAAGGGAGCGCAGCTCGTTCAATACGGCCTTGTGGATGTCTGTTTGGTAGTCGGGGCAGTTGCTGATCTATCTCCAATGGAGTGGCAAGGCTTTCATGCGATCGGGGCAATGGGCGGCAAACGGTTTGCCAACGACCCTTCTTTGTCTTGCAGACCATTCGATCGGCAGCATGAAGGATTCATTTATGGTCAAGGCAGTGCATGTCTCGTGCTTGAATCCAGTGAATCCGCGGCTCGGAGAGGTGTTCGCAGCGTTGCTGAATATTTAGGTGGGGGCATTGTGCTTGATGCCAATCGGCTGTCCGACCCTACGGAGAAGGGAGAGGCGAAAGCCATGAATATCGCCCTCCAGCAGAGCGGAATAGAACCGAAAGATATCGATTATATATCTGCCCACGGCACGTCGTCGCCCCTCGGTGACGATACGGAGATTATGGCAATCCGCCAAGTGTTTAGGGAGTATACGCCCCAAATATGGATCAACTCTACCAAATCCTTGACCGGACACTGTATCTATGCGGCAGGAATGACAGAAGCGGTTGCCACGGTCATTCAAATGCAGGAAGGATTCGTTCATCCGAATTTGAATTTGGAGCAGCCCATCGATGATGAATGCCGCTTCGTCGGAAAGAGGTCCATGGACACGGAGCTGAATATGGCAATGAGTAATTCATTCGGTTTCGGCGGAATTAATTCATCCATTGTATTGAAAAAGGGAGAGAGAACGGAATGGCAGTAGGAATCGAAGCAATGAATCTATACGGCGGCTCCATGTTTGTCGATGTCCGCAGCATTTTCGAAGGGAGAGGGCTTGATCTTGACCGCTTCGACAACCTGATGATGGTACGCAAAGCGATGGTGCTGCCCTGCGAAGATCCGGTAACCAATGCCGTCAATGCGGCAAAGCCGATACTGGATCGGTTGTCAGAGGAAGAGAAAAACTCGATCGAGCTGCTCATAACGGCTACTGAATCAGGAATAGACTTTGGTAAATCATTAAGCACCTATGTTCATGAATATCTTGGATTAAGCCGTCATTGCCGTCTCTTTGAAGTGAAGCAAGCTTGTTACGGCGGGACTGCGGCCTTCCAGATGGCAGCTAATTTCGTTGCATCGCAAGCATCGCCGGGGGCCAAGGCTCTCGTTATCGCAACCGATGTATCGCGTACGACGGAACGGATGAGCTACGCGGAGCCATCGCAAGGCGAGGGAGCCGTCGCCATGCTCGTCAGCGACCGTCCACAGCTTTTTGAACTGGACTTTGGCGCCAATGGGCTGTATTCCTACGAGGTATTCGATACATGCCGGCCTCGCCCGGATGTGGAACTGGGCGATCCGGATCTATCCTTGCTCTCTTACCTGGAATGCTTAGAAAATACGTATCGAAACTATACGGAAAAAGTCGAAGGCGCAGATTTTCTAGAGACCTTCGATTACTTGGCGTTCCATACGCCTTTTGCCGGAATGGTTAAGGGCGCTCATCGGAAGATGATGCGGCAGCTGTACAAAATGGGCGGACGGGAAATCGAAGCCGATTTCCAAAAACGCGTTGCACCGTCATTGAAGTACTGTGAAGAAGTAGGCAATGTCTATGCCGCAACCGTATATTTTGCGCTGAGCGGGCTTATCGATCACGCGCCGATTGACGAAGAAATGCGAATTGGTATATTTTCTTACGGTTCAGGGTGTTCATCCGAATTTTTCAGCGGCGTTGTAAGTCCAGAAGCAAAAAAGGCGCTCTCTCGAATGCGAATTAAGGAGCAGCTTGACGCTCGTTATTCTCTGTCATTCGAGGAATACGACAAGCTGATCGATATGAACAAGGAATGGACATTCGGCATTCAGGACAAGGCCGTTGATTTATCCGGCTGTCAGACGATGTACGATCACGCGATGGCAGGTAAGAGACGATTGATTTTGAAGCAAATAAAAGACTTCCATAGAGAATACGTCTGGAGCTAGGTGATGGAGAACTGTGTATTAAAGTCGCCCCTATCAAAAGGCGTTATGCGTTTGACTTTCAACAGAAAGTCTCACCGCAACGCCATTAACAGTCAATTGCTTCATGAGTTGAATGAAGCTCTAGACGAGGCGGAGCGTGATTCCGCTTGCTCCATTGTCATACTGGAAGGGCAGGACGGCGTGTTTTGTACAGGCATGGATTTGAAAGAAGCGATGTATTTCGATGATCAAACAGCTCTTAATCCGATGTCGGAGCAGTATATGAGGACGTTGAAACGGTTTGCGAGCACACGCCTTATCATTATCGCTTCGGTAGATGGGCAAGTCATTGCAGGCGGAGTTGGGTTTTGCGCAGCAAGCGATCTCGTCATTGCCACCCCGCGCTCGCAGTTCTCATTGTCGGAAGCGATATGGGGACTTCTGCCCGCGATGGTGCTGCCGTATTTGATCCGGCGGACAGGCTTTCAACCTGCCTACAGGATGACCTTGACGACCATGGCGCTGACGGCGGAAGAAGCTCGCCTTGTCCGTCTTGTCGATGAGCTGGACGAACAGCCTGAACGGTGGATTCGGAAATGGAGTCAATCGCTGGAGCGTGTTACCCCGTCTACCGTAGGTCATATAAAAGGATATTTTCGTAAGATAGGGATGATTACCGACGAGATGGAGCGTCTAGCCGTGGAGGAAATCTCACGACTGGTCACACTGCCAGAAGTGAAAAGCAACATTGAGAACTTTCTAGAACATCAGAGGTTTCCGTGGAATAAATAAATGATGGAATAGGGGAGATTTTATGTCAACCGTGATCTTGCAGGAGGTTTCCAAAAGCTATGAACTGGGTAGAACGAGCGTTCCGGCCTTGCGCGGAATAGACTTAGAGATTCAAGAGGGTGAATTCGTTACAATGGCTGGTGCTTCCGGCAGCGGTAAATCGACGCTTTTAAACCTGATCGGATGCCTTGACGTTCCGACGACGGGTGAGGTTTGGATTGGTGATACACTGGTTTCCGACCTTGACGATAAACAACTGAATGAAACTCGACTGCGCCAAATCGGATTTATTTTTCAATCCTTTAACCTTATACCCGTTCTGAACGTTTACGAAAACGTTGAGCTTCCATTATTAATCATGAAGGAAGTTTCCAAGAAAGAACGCAAAAAGCGAATCGACTATTTTCTAAATGCGGTCGGCCTTTCCTCATTTGCGGATCGCAAACCATCCGAGCTTTCCGGAGGCCAGCGCCAGCGTGTAGCTGTTGCGCGCGCGCTTGTCACCAAACCTCGTATTGTACTGGCGGATGAGCCTACGGCGAATCTGGATTCGAAGACGGGTATCGAAATCATAGAATTGATGCAGCAAATTAACAAACGCGAGAAAACGACGTTTATTTTCTCCACCCATGATCCGAAGGTGATGCAGCGCGCCAACCGTATCTTCCACTTAGTAGACGGCAAGATCGAGAAAGTGGAGAACATCCGATGAACATATTCAAACTATCGAGAAAGAACGTATTTGAATCTTGGAGACGCTCCATGTCGCTGGGAACGTTTATTTTTTTAGCGACCTTTCTGCTGCTTTTTTTTACAAGCTTTATTTCTACCATGCAGAACGACCTCAATCAGGCGATATCTAATTCGCTGTCCGGCGATATCCAGCTTCGCCAAGGCGGCACAACAGAAGGCGATATGCTGTCCTTGAAGGGGAAGTGGGGACAGATGGCTTATCTGGAGCAGAAGACAGTGGCGACCATCGAAACGCTATTAAACGAGAACGACAACATGGAGAGCTATACGAAACGTATTCGCAATGACGCGATGCTCTCGAAGGGATCAACAAAGCAGCACTCCATGGTCATTGGGCTGGATCCAAGCCTCGAAGCGTATAAGAAGGCGTTCATTTTAACCGAAGGCAGCTACTTGAATCCTAACCGTACCGATGAAGTGCTGTTACCTAAAAATTATGCGGACAAGCTGGGCGTTAAAGTGGGCGACAGCGTCGATCTGATTGCTGCAACAAAGGATAATAAAGAGGTTACGGTAAGCTTCATCGTTGCAGGAACGGGTCAAGTCGATCGGCTTGCTTCCTTTTCTTTTTATCCGGTATATACCTCTTTGCAAGGCTCGCAAGCGCTGACCGGCTTTCGAGCCGGCGAGATGACGGACATTATTGTGTACGCCGACAAAGGCAAATCAGACAAGCTGTCAAATGAGCTCCAAGCGGCGCTCTCGACGAAAGGTTTGGACAGCAATGCGGTCAAAGTGAGCACGTTGAGTGAAATGGGAGGATTTTTAAACAGTATCATTTCCATTTATGTGGGCATTCTTTATGCCTTTATCGGCATCCTTCTTGTCATAATGGCCATTCTGATTATCAACCTTATATTTATGATGGGGCTTGAGCGGCGATCGGAGATTGGAACGCTGCGTGCGATCGGCTACTCCCGCAATCGGATTGTAATGATTTTTCTTGGAGAAATTTTCATTATAACAACCATCTTTTTTGTCATTGGCTTGATTATAGGCATCGCTTTGATTTTGCTTCTGTCTCAATTAGGCATTCCGCTTGGCGCGCCGCTTGATCTTGTGCTCGGCAAAGTGTTTAACATTCAATTTGATTGGTCGCAAGTATTGATGGTATTCATGATTATTTATGGATTTGCATTAGTATCATCCTTGTATCCCTCCATCAAATCGGCATCGGTTAAACCTGCTGAGACGCTTCGCGAGGGTTCATAGAGAGGGGGAAGCAAGTTGATTACAAAAATCGCCATTCGAAATATAATTGCAAACCGCAGGCGCTCGTTTCTTATAGGGTTCGTGATCTTTGTGGCGGCGTTCCTGCTGCTCATCGCCAATGCGTTCGTCAACGGTGTCGGTTTTCAAGTGAACAAAGCCTATTCGCAGTTGCAAGCGGGTGATGTAATCGTCGGCTGGGAGAGCTTGGAGAAGATGGAGAAGACGGATGCAACGCGTCTTTTGTTCATGGGGGCGAACTCCTTCGATGTGAAGAAGGAAACGGAAAACCGTCAAACCATGGACGTGCTCAAAGGCTTCTTAGATCAAAACCAACAAAAAATCGAGTCTTATTACCCTACGGTACGCCGCAATGCGGGACTGGAAGTCGGCAATATGAGCGATGCGCAGTTTTCAGTGTTCGGTTTAACGCCGGAATTGCGCGATCGGCTTCAACAATCAAAAACAGTTTCGATGCAGGAGGGACAGCTGCTTTCCGATCTTCCCCGCTCCATTGCCGTCTCGCAAGAAAAGGCGCTAAGCTACAGCCTAAAGCTCGGCGATAAGGTCAATCTGAATGTCATAACGCCTGCGGGTGAAGTGCGTGCAGAACAATTCACGGTTAGAGGGATATACAACAACGGAGCAGGCTGGGACAACTGGTACGGCTTCACGTCGGACCAAGATGCACGCAAGCTGTTTCAGTATGAGAACGGATATTTTGATATCGTCAAAATTTATCTTAATGACGCTGGCGAAAGCAAAAAATTCGCCAAGCAGTTGAATGCTGCATTGGGAGACGGCGTGCTGTACGCCGAGACAGGCCAATCGGCATCTCTCCTATATCCGACGATGTCGATGGCATTGAAGGGCTTATTCAATTTGTTCATCATGTTCCTTATTATTGTCATCGCCATCGGAATGCGCTCTGCAATCCGCATGAATCTTTATCAACGCATGCAGGAATTCGGCACGCTGCGTGCGATTGGGTACAGCCGCACCCAATGCTTCGGCATCATATTTAATGAAGCATTTTTCTTGTCCATAGGTGCTCTCATAGCTGCATTTGTACCTGCTCTCCTGTTTAATATGATCTTTAGCACGAATGGCATCTATCTTGGTCCGGGTCCGATGAGCTACTTTGGAGGCGAATATTTGTATCCTGATATGCAAATAGCGGACGTGGCTTTAGCTTTAGGGGTCTTGGCCGTCTTCTCGCTCATTGCAACCATGAACCCTGGACTTAGCCTGGTGTATCAGACGATTACCGATATTATGAACAAACGTCAGCGTCCTGTGAAAGTCATGCGTACGTTGTACCGCAATGTGTTCAGGAGGGGTTAATTAATGGCCGGGAGAGAAATCAGAGAGGATATTGCTATTGTTGGGATAGCTTGCCGTTTTCCGGACGCGGACAATTATCATCAATACTGGGAAAACCTTGAGCAGGGACGGAATTCGATCAAGGAGATCCCCGCAAGTCGTTGGGATAATGGGAAGTACTATTCGCCCAATATGGATGAACCCAATAAAAGCATCAGCAAGTGGTGCGGACTTCTAGATGACGTAGATCGCTTCGACCATCAGTTCTTTCAGATATCGCCGCGCGAAGCCGGCAATATGGACCCGCAGCAGCGTCTGTTGTTGGAAGAAACTTGGCATTGCATAGAAGACGCAGGTGTGCCGCTTAAGCAGCTGCAGGAGAAAAAAACCTCCGTATATGTGGGCGTAATGGCGGCCGATTATCGTCAAGAAGCGGTGAAAGAGGGCGTCGTAACGGACAGCTATGCCAGCCTCGGAAGCTATGAGTGCATGCTTGCCAATCGAGTTTCCTACGCCTTTAATTTGCAAGGGCCAAGCCTAGCGATCAATGCGGCATGCGCTTCTTCCATCGTTGCCATCCATGAAGCGAAACGTTCGCTGTTGACCGGGGAAAGCGATTATGCCTTCGCAGGCGGCGTATCCTTGAATTTGCATCCTTGGAAATACATCTCTTTCTCCAAATCGAGAATGCTCTCTCCCGACGGCCAATGTAAAACCTTCGACAAGGACGCGAACGGCTATGTACCGGGTGAAGGGATCGGCATGGTGCTTATGCAACGATTGGAAGATGCATTGAAGCAGGGCAGCCGCATATACGGCATCGTGAAAGGCAGCGCGGTCAATCATGTGGGCAAAGGCGTCTCCGTCACCGCTCCCAGCGTAAAGTCGCAGCAAGAAGTCATTCTTGCTGCTTATCGCGATGCAGGGATTTCACCGGAGACGGTATCCTATGCAGAGGCGCATGGCACCGGGACCTCGCTCGGCGATCCAATCGAAGTAGAATCGCTCTCACTTGCCTTCCGTGAATATACCGATAAACAGCATTATTGTAAAATCGGCTCCGTGAAAACGAATATCGGTCATCTTGAAGCGGCAGCAGGAGTGGCGGGCCTAATCAAAGTGCTCATGATGCTTCGGCATAAAAAAATACCGCCCACCTTAAATCTGAAGACGGTCAACCCGATCATTCCATTCAAGCGCTCACCCTTCGAAATCGCCGACCGATTACAGGATTGGGAAGCGCCGGAGGCAGGACTGCCGCTTCGTGCGAGTGTGAGCTCTTTCGGCTTCGGCGGTGTCAATTCGCATGTTCTTATTGAGGAGTTTCAAGCGCTGAACCGTACAGTGAGTCAATCGGAAACGCAGGAAGGTCAGAAGGACAAAGGATTGTTTGCTTTGTCGGCGGTAACGCCGCTCGCCCTTCAGAAGCAGATTGAGGACTGGAAAGCCTTTGCGAGAAGCAATCGTTTCGGGCAGCAGCGTGTTCTTGATATATCCGCTACCTTGCTAAACGGACGAGGCGATTTTCCGCATCGCCTCGGTTTTGTTTTTTCTAATTTAGACGAGCTTAAGCAAAAGCTGGAACAGCCGCTGGACATCTTTTCGAATAAAAGAGAACAAAATCCGGTTCTTTTCATCGGCGAGATGAAGTGGTTCGGTTATTCCGAAGTTGAGGAAATGATTAAACAAAGCGCGCTGCTGAAAAAGAATTTGGATCAATTGCTGGCTTCGGCGGACGACGAAAACATAGTGAAAGGATTTAAACGCAAGCGATGGTATGCTTCGAAAGCGCCTTTGTACCGTTTTGCGGTCGGCTACGCTCTTGTTAGGACGCTCATCGAACTGGGCTTCGAGCCAAAAGGACTGGCAGGGGAAAAATCGGGGCTATACATCGCTTTGGCCGTATGCGGGATTGTGAGGCCGACCGAGATCATGAGCCTGCTAGGCGAAAAGAATAGAGAGCGTATGCTGACCGCTTCTAGGCCGTCCATCCCCTTCTATGATAATGTGAGCAACCAAATGGTGCAGCCCCATGTATTTACGGAAAATTATTTGATAGCACTGTTTGATGGATTAACGGATGCAGTGACAGAAGAGGCTTTTACTCATTATGTACATAAAGCAAGACTCCTCTATAAGAGCCAATTTACCTTCAAACGGCATTTGGAGGAATGGAACAAGGCGTTGCAGCCATTTGCCGGGAATGTTGTTGAACAGCTTGAAGCCGAGCTTCCGTATGAGCCGAGTAGTCGGAAGCAGGCGCTGCTCGTCGCTGCGATTATGTACGCCTTGCGTAAGCTTAATCAAAAATGGCAGCTGACGGAAGAACGAATACTAGCAGACAATCGTTTTTATGAGCTGCTTGATTTGATCGTGGATGAGCTGCTAACGAAGAATGAGTTTACGTCATTAGTCCTAAACGGAATGGATGGCGCTTCGGAAATAGCTCGGAGCATGAATAATAAAACAGCTGGGAAAAGAATTCAACAATCCTATCGCCTGCTCCGTGAGCATAGTCCTGTTCCAGATGGATGGAAGGATCTGTCCAATTGGCTGGATCAGGCCTTAGAGGTAAATACCGCGTTGCAGGATGCAGACGAAGCTTTCGTGCTGGGCGAAATGGGGTTTCAAGATACGCTATTAAGATTATGGCTCTGCGGGGTTCCCGTCCATTGGCAGGCGATCTACCCCGAACAAAGCTATTATAAAGAGGAATTGCCTATTTACTCCTTTGACAGGGAGTCTTTTTGGCTGCCCGGCATCCAAAAGGATGAAATCGTACATGAAGCAGCGGCAGCTCCTTCGCCTATTAATGAGAGTCTGCTGAAATCGATTGCTGCCGAATTGATCCAGAACTGCGCCAGGATTTTGCAGGTAGACGCTATGAAAATAGATCCGGAGGGGCAAATGGCGGATTATGGCCTTGAACCCGTACATCTGATCGAATGGACAGAGGGTTTGCAAGCGCGTTTCGGAGTTGATCTCTCCGTTGACGAAATGATTGCAAGCGAAACTTTCATGGAAGCAGCGCGGCTTCTTCTCAGGAATCTTAGCGATGTTCCCCATAGGATTCATAATGAATCGGCGTCGGGTACGGCTCACTTGAGGCGTATCATGCTGACGAAAGTGTGGGAGGAGAGTCCCTTACAGCCGATCATGGAGCCCGCGGGACCTATTATTATACTTGCAAACCGCGAGCAACTCCATACAGCTGAGGTCATGCTGCGCAACGGAATCGCGGTTGATTGTTCATTAACAACCGCTGAGCAGGGCCGTGATTTGGCACGGGATCTATTAACAAGGTACGGCTTAGTAACCGGCTTGATCGACCTTTCCGATCTTTCTTTTACGGCAACAAACAGCTGTCAGACAAGCCTTGGAAAATTTGCTTTTTTACAGGAAATCGTCAAGCGAGTGCGTAAACAGGAATTCAGATTGCTGCATCTTACAGCCGGCTTGCAAACCTTTCAAGCAAAGCAGACCACGATGAAAGGAGCAGCTACAGCTTCCTTGGTCAAAATGATCGGTGCCGAATACAAAAAGCTGCAAGCAAAGACGGTGGATATCGATTCGTTGGATGTCGAGTGCTTGCGTGAAACAGTATGCCGCGAATGGCTGGCTCCCGATTTGGAAACCGAATGCATTTACCGTTCTGGCCGGCGATACAGCCCTAAGATGAAAGAGGTGTCTGCTTCCGTTGGTCCTCTTCCCGATATAGATGCCAATAAAGTCTATATCGTGACGGGAGGGACACGCGGAATCGGGGCTGAGGTTGCCAAGCATCTCGTCAGCCGCGGTGCAAGAAAGCTTATATTAATGGGAGTTCAGCCGTATCCGCCGAAGGAACAATGGAATCATTTGCTTCAGAATCCGGGGACGGACAGCAAGCTTGCCGATCGGCTGAGGAACGTCTTGAATCTAGAAGCACAAGGCGCTATTGTTGAATGGTTTACCGGATCATTATCGGATTCGGACATACTTGCGGCCTTCCTTCAGAGTGTGCGTGCTCGATTAGGCGCCGTCGGCGGCGTTGTGCATTGTGCCGGACTGCTTTCAAATGAAAACCCTGCTTTTATTTCGAAGACAGCAGACGAAATACAACGTGTGCTTGAGCCGAAAATAAGTGGACTTGCAGCATTAAACGAGGCGCTCTTCGATGAACGCCCCGACTTTTTCATTCTGTTCTCGTCTGTTGCAGGAACAATCCCGATGCTTGCCGTTGGATTATCCGATTATGCGGCAGCGAACGGCTATATGGATTATTACGCTGCCTATCAGCGGAGTCAAGGCAGATTATGGTTTCAAGCGATTCAATGGCCGAATTGGAAGGAAGTCGGAATGGGGGATGTGACGGGCAAGCTCTACACAGAGATGGGCTTAACGGCACATGATACGTCGGATGGTTTACAGATGCTTGATTTTGCGATGACCCATAAGAAGGATGCGGCGATCATGCCTGCCGTGGTGGATGCGGATGTTTTCGAGCCCGAACGGTTATTGTATGCTCGTCCTGCCAAGAGGGAGACTTTCATGAAGATGGAAGAGAATCAGAGCGCAAACATTGTGCCTTCTTTAAACGAATCAACGAAGTCGAAGGCATCGAGTGCCGAGACGATCGAGAAGCTGAAGGAGATGTTCTCGAACGAATTGCTGATTCCGAAGGAAAAGCTGGATGGGGAGGCGTCATTCGGCGAGCTTGGCGTGGATTCGATTCTGATCAATGTCCTTACGAAAAAGGTCGAAGAATGGATTGGCATGAAGCTGGATCCGTCGTTATTTCTTGAATATCCGACGCTGAATCAATTCGCGGATTATTTGCAGCCAGCGGCAGCGCTTGAGGAAACGGATCCCCCGAATCCGTCGCAGCCGCCGGAGGCTTCCAAGCAAAGCGGCAAGACGTCGATGAGGAAAGCTTCGAGTAAAATAGCGGTGATAGGCGTAGGCTGTCATTTCCCTGGCGCGGAGAATAAGGACGCTTATTGGCGCAATCTCGTTAACGGCACGTCCTCGATCGTTGAAGTGCCGGACTCGCGTTGGGATAAGAGGGTCTTATATTCACCGACTTACGAGAAAGGCAAATCCATATCCAAGTGGGGCGGCTTCCTGGATCAAATCGAACGATTCGATCCTCGTTATTTTGGCATTTCGGAGGAGGATGCTTTGCATCTGGATCCGCTGATCCGCCAATTTATGGAGGTAACGGCGCAAACCTTGCATGATGCAGGATACGAGAAACAAGAGCTCTCCAATAAAAACGTCGGCGTTTTTGTTGGATCAAGGGTAGGGAATTACGGTTCAAGAATCAGCGATATTCGCAAAAGCACCATTACAGGCATTGGCCAAAACTTTATCGGGGCGCATATTTCCCATTTTTTCAATTGGAAAGGCCCTAATCTAGTTGTGGATACCGCTTGCTCTTCATCCCTCGTTTCGATCCATCTCGCCTGTCAAAGCCTTCTTAGCGGAGAGTCGGAAATAGCGCTTGCAGGCGGCGTGGAAATTTTGCTTGATGAGCAGCTCTACCTCATACTTTCTGAAGGAATGGCGCTCTCGCCGGATGGAAGATGCCATACTTTCGATGAGAAGGCAAACGGATTCGTGCCGGGAGAAGGCGCCGGGGCCGTGCTGTTGAAGCCGCTCGATAAGGCGCTGCAGGATGGGGATCGCATTTATGCCGTAGTCGAAGCAACAGCGGTTAACAATGATGGCACTACGATGGGAATTACGACGCCTAATCTGGAGGCGCAGAGCGCTATGATTCATAGCGCTTTGACTAAAGGAGAGATCGACGCCAGTTCCATCTCCTATGTTGAAACCCATGGAACCGGCACGATGATCGGCGACCCGATCGAGATGAAAGCCTTGACGAAGGTTTTCCGTGCGTTTACGGAAGAGAAGGCGTTCTGCGGAGTTGGATCTGCCAAGACGAATATCGGACATTTGCTCAGCGCAGCCGGTGTGGCAAGCTTTATTAAGGTTGTTCTATCTCTATGGAACAAACAGCTGCCGCCAACCTTGAATTGCGATTCGCCGAATCCGCGGCTCGATTTCAACCTTTCGCCATTTTATCCGAATACGACTCTGCGTGATTGGCAGCCGAGGGCTGGAATACGCCGGGCGAGTATTTCTTCGTTTGGATTCGGCGGTACGAATGCGCATGCCATTCTTTCTGAGTGCGAGCCGAGCATGCCGGGAAGAGCGGAATCGAGGAGGGCGTCTTTGCCTCCGATCGAATTCAATCGCCAACGTTACTGGTTAGATGCGAAGCCGGGACGCGCGGTAGCTGAGCCCGCGGCTATCCATACTTCGGGCCTTCCGAAGATGCTGCAATTTATAGAGGAAGAACAGTTTTAGAATGGGAAGGACGGGGGGGGAGCATGCGAATGAAAGAGCTGAAGAAAATGACATTCAGCACGATGATGAGATATGAGGATTTGATCGTTAGAGATCACCGCGTCCACCAAACACGCATAATGCCAGGTGTCACCTTTATCGACATGATCTATCGTTTGCTTCTGTCCAAAGGCTTCTCAGCCGAGGAAGCGGAGCTGCGCAGCATCCTATTCAAGGAACCAGTCGCGACGACAGAGCAATATGACAAAAAAATTCGAATTACCTTTCAGCCCGTAGGCAGCCATTATTTGGTGACTGCACAAAGTCAAAAGATGCGATCCGATCAAGCTTTGGAGGCTTCGTGGGCCGATAATTTACAATGCGAGCTTCATCTGGGCAAGAAGGTGCCCGTTAAAACGATTGACGCAGATGCCCTTGTCGCCGGGGCTGTACGTCTTGAGGATATGGAACATACGTATTCCTATATGAGGAAGACCTCTATTGAACATTATGAATTTATGAAAATGCTTGGCCGTGTCCATGTCAGCGATGACTATCGACTGGGGGAAGCCCATTTAAGCGGTCTTGCCCAACAATATGCGGACAGCTTTTTTATGCACCCGGCGTTTCTTGATGGAGCTACCTGCGTAGCGGATGCGGCTATGCTGGCAAAGGCTGCAGGCGGTGCGGAGATAAAGCCCTTTATCCCGATGTTTATCGAGAGCTTTCGCGCTTGGAGCGGGCTGGGGGAGAAGGTGTATGTGTACATCCCCGCCGGCAGCATGAAGATTACGGCATCCGGCGATATGTTGTACTCGGATATCGAGCTTTACAACATGGAAGGCGTTCAAGTGGCTTCTTTTGTTCGGCTTGGTTTTAAACAGGTGCGTTCGCAATCCTTGATCCATCATTTGGAGAAAGTTGACGGAAGCGGAAATGACCAGGCTTCGGCAGCTATGCAGCCGCCAACAGTTGCATTGACCAACAAGCCTGCGCAGAAAACGAAAGCAGCCATTGAAAGCAAACTGCGGAGCATGGTTGCCCGCCTGCTCGATCTGCCTGCGGATAAAGTGAATGTAGAGACAGGCTTCTATGACCTGGGTCTGGATTCCAGGCAGCTTCTTGCGTTGGTGGAGGAACTGGAGACACTGACAGGCAGCAAGCTGTATCCAACCTTGCTGTTTGAGTATACGAGCGTTGCCAAGCTTTCGGACTATTTATTTGCGGAAAACAAAGGAACATTCCGTTATGAAGAAGCGGATGCCCAGGAAACGGCTGAGAGACCAAGTGGTAGCCTGCTGCATACGATTCGGAATGATCTGTCTCGAATGGTCGCTCTTCTGCTGGGCCGACCGATTGAGGAAGTGAGCGCGGAGGACGGATTTTACGATCAGGGGCTTGATTCCAGGCAACTGCTGAAGCTTGTGCAAGAGCTTGAAACGAAGCTTGGCAGCAAGCTGTATCCAACCCTGCTATTTGAATACACCTCCATTGACAAGCTTGCCGATTATATTGCCGAAGAGCATGGGCAGGCTTATTCGTCAGCGGTCGGGGCGGATCCCATCCTACCGCAGGAGCAGGAGCTAACGGCGGCTTCTGTGACGAAGCAGAGCGGGCAAACGCTGCTTGAGAACAGCTTTTTCTATCGTCCGCAATGGGTAGAGAAGCCGTTAGCGGAACATTCTATAAGTCAAATTGGTCAATCCGTGCTGATCATTGCTTCAAAAGATTCGAAACGGCTGGCAGCGGAGCTGACGAGCATGCTTAGCGGAAAAGACATTTATGAGCTTGATCTAGGAACGGAAACGAAGCAGCTTACGGACCGCTTATGGGAGATTCGTACGGGAAGCGCTGAGGCATTGGACCTCGTGTTGAATGAATGGCCTACAATGGACTCCGTCTTTTTCCTTGGGGGCATGCATCACAGGCCATCGAAGCTCAACAGCTTAGCAGAGCTTGAACATAGTCAAGAGCAAGGCGCTATCACCTTATTCCGTCTCGTGAAGGCGTTCGTAAAGCGGAAATGGATGAGTAAGCTTCGCCGTTTATATGTGATTGCCAACAATGTTCATGAGGTCGCTGCCAGCGAGCAAACGATTCCTTACGGGGGGAGTGCGTTCGGCCTTGCCAAAACGATAGCCGTCGAATATCCTCAGGTTCAATTACATGCTCTGGATCTTGCGCGGGAAGAAGAGCCATTGGAACAAGCAGCCGCTATTCTGTCAGAGCCGTCTCACCCGCAAGCGCGCGAGACAGCCATTCGCGGCGGCAGACGTTACGTGCTGGATGTTCGGCCTGTGCAGCTTCCTTCCGTTGAACCGACCCTGCTGAGACCAAACGGGGTTTACCTTATTGTGGGGGGTGCAGGCGGCATTGGACTTGAGCTGGCCTATCATCTAGCGGTGAAAGCGAAGGCTTCCCTTATATTGACGGGTCGAAGCGACCTGAATGAGCTGCAACGAAGCAAAATAGCTGATATCGAGGCCTTGGGCAGCCGCGTTCTGTATATTCGCGCCGATGTAACGGAGTTGTCGGATATGCAGCAGGCGGTGAAACAAGCTAAGGCGCATTTTGGTGCGCTGCACGGCGTCGTGCACTCGGCTATGGCATTGAATGACAAGGTGCTGGCAGCCATGGACGAAACGGTCTTTCGCGCTGGACTGGCTCCGAAGGTAACGGGCACTGCGGTGCTGTATGAAGCGTTGAAGGATGAGCCGCTTGATTTCCTTATGTTCTTTTCATCTGTTTTGTCGCTTGTCGGCAACGTTGGACAAAGCAATTATACCGCGGGCTGTGCCTTTAAAGACGCCTACGCGCATGCGATCCGCCAACGAGTAAGCTACCCTGTCAAAATTTTTAATTGGGGATACTGGGGGACGGTAGGCGCAGGCAAGTCGGACGACATTCGGAAACAGCTTTCTTCTATCGGGGCAGAGGCTATCGATTCAAGTGCGGGGATGGTTGCCATAGACCGGATGCTTGGCCTTAACCTGACGCAGATTATTCCGTTGAAGGCCGATGACAAGCTGTTGACCGCACTCGGAGTCAATTTGAACCAGCCAGCCGTACCATTTACCGAAATACATAGGCCTCATCATTCTGCTTCAACAATTGTGGATGTAACGATTGCATCGAAAGCTTCGGCTGCGGCAACGCTTGAACAAACCGAGAACCGCAACCCCGAGCTGGATATTGCAATCATTGGAATAAGCGGACGTTATCCTGGCGCGAACTCCATGGAGGAGTTCTGGGACAACCTGAAGCATGGACGCGACAGCGTTACGGAGATTCCGTCCGATCGATGGAACGTAGAGCAATATTTCAATCCGGACAAAAATCAAGCAGGCGGTATGTACTCAAAGTGGGGCGGCTTTATGGAAGACGTCGATAAGTTCGATCCATTGTTCTTCAACATTTCGCCGCGCGAAGCCGAACTGATGGATCCGCAGGAGCGTCTGTTTCTAGAAACCGTATGGCATGCTATCGAAGACGCAGGCTATAACAAGTCGGGGCTCGGCCGCAAGGTCGGTGTCTATGTCGGCGCAATGTGGGGTCAATATCAGCTGCTTGCCGCTGAAGCAAACGGCAGTCCTGTAATGCCTTCTTCCATCTATGCGTCAATTGCCAACCGAGTATCTTATTTCTTCCATTATTCGGGCCCGAGCATGGCTGTAGATACGATGTGCTCATCCTCTTTGACGGCTATTCATCTCGCATGCGAGAGCTTGCGGCGGGGAGAAATTAACGCTGCGGTGGCTGGAGGCGTCAATGTAACGATCCACCCGAACAAATATATGTTCCTATCTCAGAATAACTTCGTCTCCAGCGACGGCCGCTGCAGATCATTCGGAGAAGGCGGAGACGGTTACGTACCAGGAGAAGGCGTAGGCGCCGTGATATTGAAGCGAGCAGACAAGGCTGCTGCCGATGGCGACCGTATCTATGCAGTTATTAAAGGAAGTGCCATTAACCATGGCGGCTATGCAAGCGGCTATTATGTACCGAATCCAAACGCGCAAGCTGAGGTCATTACGGAAGCGATAGAAGGCTGCGGCATTAACCCGCGTACGATCTCTTATGTCGAGGCGCATGGAACAGGCACCTCGCTTGGCGATCCAATCGAAATAGCTGGATTGAATAAGGCTTTCAAAGGGTTCACGAAGGATAAGCAATTCTGTGCGATTGGTTCGGTAAAGTCGAATATCGGTCATTTGGAGTCGGCGGCGGGCATATCGGGTCTTTCGAAGCTATTATTGCAAATGCAGCATAAGCAGTTAGTGCCTTCTTTGCATTCCGAAACATTAAACAGCGGAATTGACTTTACTAGCTCTCCGTTTTACGTGCAACAACAGCTTGGGGAATGGAGACGCCCGGTCTTAGAGGAAAATGGACGCAGCGTTGCTTATCCCCGCAGAGCATCCATCTCTGCTTTTGGCGCAGGCGGATCCAATGCTCATCTGATCATAGAAGAGTATGAGATGCCGGCAGCAATAACTAACGGCGGACCGCAATTGCTTGTGATCTCCGCACGCAGCGAGGAACGGTTGAAGGAGATCGCGGGGCGTCTAGCTGCACGTCTTGCGGAAGGCGGTATACAGCTTGATGAAGCGGCGTATAGCTTGCAGCGCCGGGAAGAGATGGATGAGCGTCTTGCCTTCGCGGCATCGGACATGGAAGATGCGATCGAGAAATTGAACAGGTATGCGAACGGCTCATCGGCGAACGGCTTTGCATGTAACAATGTTAGAGTCAATCAAGAGATTGCATCTGCCGAGGGGGTCGCGGCCCTAGCCGCAGCCCGCAACCTTGAGGGGCTTGCACAGCTATGGGTTAAAGGCTGCAGAGTGGATTGGAAGTCATTATATCCAGCAGGTATACCTGCAATCGTCTCGCTTCCGGCCTATCCGTTCCTGCGCAAAAGGTATTGGATTAACAGTTATCGGAGCCAAGAGAAAAAACCGACAACAACGGCAACTGCTGCTCCTTCTATACCGGCGATAAAGGATCCCGGTCCGTCTTTCGGCCAAAAAGTGATGGATGCTTATAGGCCGGATGACGACGGTACAAGCGATGACGTGAAGCTTGAAATTATAGATGGTTCGATTGCTCTTCTTACAATGAGTGATCGGGAGAACAGAAATATGTTCTCCGACAAGCTGGTTGGCGGTTTAATGGCACAATTTCATAAGCTTCGCCATAACGAGAGCATCAAAGCGATCGTTCTTACCGGCTATGACAACATTTTTGCTTTTGGCGGCACGCAGGAGCAGTTAACGATGATTTCCGAACGAACATTTTCGTTCACCGACGTGCCGTTTATGTTCCGGGGACTGCTTGAATGCGAGATTCCCGTTATCACTGCGATCCAGGGTCACGCTTCGGGAGGCGGACTCTTGTTCGGTTTGTACGGAGATATTGTCGTGATGGCGGAGGAAGGTGTATACAACGCCGTATTCATGAAGTATGGATTTACGCCGGGCATGGGTGCAACCTATATCCTGCAGGACAAGCTTGGCAAAAACCTGGCGACCGAAATGATGTTTACCGCAAGGAGCTTTCGCGGAGAAGAGCTTCGCGACCGCGGCTCATCCGTGCTGATTCGGCCGGGGAAGGAAGTAGTCCAGGAGGCGGTCTCCATTGCCCGGATGCTGATTGATAAGCCCCTTCATTCTTTGAAAACGTTAAAGGCAGAGCTTGCCGGCCGGACGCTGCGTGCGCTGCCGGAGGTGATTGCTGCCGAGGAACAGATGCATGAAGAAACATTCGGTCACCCGGATGTTAAGAAAAGGATCGAGTACTACTACTTAACGAGCGATGCCCGCACGAATGCTGCCGCAGCGGCAGAGACCGCATTTGACGAATCGTTTATGAGAAAGCTGCTTGCCGATCTTGAGGCCGGATCGATAAGTCCTAACCAGGCTGCAAGGCTGAGTAAGATTAATAAACCTTGAGAACTTTGATAGCGGGGGGATTCCAATGGGGTTAAGCGAAGAAGAAATCTACAATCGAGTCTCTAATGGAACGCTGACCAAGGAGGACGCTTTGGAACTCCTAAAGCGTCTCTACAGTCACGGGCAGCAGGAAGCGGCGGCGGCGACGGAGGCGGCGGTCATGAGTCGCAGCGCTGCCCGTCCATCGAGGAAAGAATCCGAAGCGGATGTGCAAGCTTTTGTGGTCGATATTGTCAGAAGGATCCTGCATTTAGAAGAGGATGAGATCGAGCAGACGCTTACTTTCAAAGAGCTTGGAGCGGATTCGATCTCCTCGGTGGAAATCGTTCGGGATATTAACAAAAGTCTGCGGCTGAATCTGGATGCTGTCGTTCTATATGACTTCAGTACGATCCAGAGCTTGGTTGACCATATTGCTTCCATCATTCAAAGGGACAGCAAAGTAATCGCGCAGCCAAGTGCGGTACAGCAATCTGTTGTTGTATCCCCTCCTGTGCCGAAATTAGCAGATGCAGAGGCGCGTTTCTCCGAGAATGCCGTGCAAGCAAAAATCGTGGAAATCGTGTGCGGCATCTTGCATTTAGGGGAGGAAGAATTAAATACCTCCTTCTCCTTTCGCGAGCTTGGCATCGACTCGATCTCTGCGGTTGAAATCGTTCGTGATCTGAATAAAACGTTCAAATTAAATCTTGATGCGGTCACTTTGTATGATTATGCCACGATTTCCAGCCTTGCCGAGCATGTGAACAAAGTGAGAGCCAATAGCGGTCTCGTAACCGCGTCAGCGGTTCGATTAGCCGAGTCGGACACGATGCGTGCCGTCGAAACGGCTCAACAGGCGGGGGGGCGGCAAAAACTCGTCCTTTCAAAAAAAAAAAGTGATCGGGCAGAGCCCGAATTAACCCAAGCGCCGCCGTCGACCGCTGACAAACAGCCGTCGCTTTCGGGAGAGGCTGTAGCGATCATCGGAATCGCCGGGCGCTTTCCTGGTGCTGACAACGTGCACGAGTTTTGGAACAACCTTCGCGACGGCGTTGACAGTGTAACGGAGGTGCCTCGCGAGCGCTGGAACATTGACGACTATTACGATCCGGACCCGCATGCCCCAGGCAAGACCAATTGCCGCAAAGGCGGTTTTCTACGGGATGCGGATCAGTTCGATCCCTTGTTCTTCAACATTTCGCCTAGGGAAGCAGCGTTTATGGATCCGCAGCAGCGGCTTTTCTTGCAGGAAGCGTGGAATGCGCTTGAGGATGCTGGTTATACGGATATGAGCCTATCAGGCAGAAAATGCGGTGTCTTTGCAGGCGTTGCAATGGGAGACTATGCAAAGCTGTTGGCCGAACAAGGCTTGGAGACGCTGGGGGAATCTTTTTCGGGCTTGGCAACCTCGATTCTAGCAGCACGCATTTCCTATTTTCTCAATTTGACAGGCCCGAGTATGGCGATCGAAACGGCTTGCTCATCCTCGTTGGTTGCCATTCATCAAGCCTGTCAGAGCCTGCTGTCCGGCGATTGCGATATGGCGTTAGCGGGAGGCGTGTCGTTGATGCTGACTCCGGATTTGCACATAAAGTCTTCGATGATTGAAATGATTTCACCGAGCGGGAAATGCCGATCCTTCGATGCAGGCGCAGACGGGGCCGTATTCTCGGAAGGCGTAGGCGTTCTCGTGCTTAAGCCATTGACGAAGGCCTTAGAGGATTCCGATCCGATCTACGGCGTCATTAAGGGCTCCGCTGTTAACCAAGATGGCAAAACGAACGGAATTACGGCGCCAAGCGCTCGTTCGCAGACCCAGCTGGAGTCGGACATTTACCGCAAGCATTACATAAACCCGGATGAGATTACCTATATGGAGGCACATGGGACAGGCACGCCGCTTGGTGATCCTATCGAAATTAAAGCGCTTACCGAATCGTTTGAGTTATTCACGCAGAGACGTCAATATTGCGCAATCGGTTCGGTAAAGAGCAACATTGGCCATGCGTCTACCGCAGCTGGAGTCATTTCCGTAATCAAGGTGCTGCTTGCGTTGAAGCATGGCCAAATTCCGCCCTCTTTACATTTTGAACAACCCAATCCGCATATCCGTTTTGAGGAGACGCCGTTCTATGTGAACACCAGGCTCATGGACTGGAAGGTGGATGGGGGAAAGCCGAGAATAGCGGGAATTAGCGCTTTCGGATTCAGCGGTACGAACTGCCACATGATTATTCAAGAGGCACAGTAAGCCATAAGGCATTGCAATAGGAATAAGCCTGGGCGTTAAGGAGGAGAAACACGATGGGAAGGAAGCTTTGTGTCATAAATCAGAAGGGTGGCGTCGGCAAGACCACCTCGGTGATGAACATCGGAATTGGAATGAAAAATGCAGGAAAACGAGTATTGCTGATAGATCTCGATCCGCAAGCCAACCTGACGTCGGCGTTGGGCTTCCAGTCTCAGCAGTTGGAATCTACCGTCTATGAATGGATGAAAGGAGAAACTTCCTTCGAAGACACAGCGCTGGAATACCGAGGCTTATATCTTATTCCGTCCAATGTCGAATTGTCTGCTGCCGATATAGAGTTGTCTCAGGTGACCGGCCGCGAATTGCTGTTGAAGAAAGCGATGGACGGCGTGCTTGACCGTTTCGACTGCATCTTGATCGATTGTTCCCCAACCTTGGGTTTGTTGGCGCTCAATGCATTAACTGCCGTTCATGAGGTGCTCGTCCCCATACAGCCGGAATACCTCCCGCTTGAAGGGGTCAGCTATTTGATGAGGACGATCGAATTGGCGCAAGAACGCTTGAATCATGATCTTAAGGTAGGCGGAGTTATCGTAACCCGGTATGACGGTCGCAGAAATCTGCATCGAGAGGTTGTGGATATCATTCGCACCCACTTCGAAGATAAGCTGTTTAACACGTTCATCCGCAACAATGTAGCTTTGGCGGAAGCGCCTTCCTACGGTAAAGATATTTTCACCTATAAGCCGGACAGTAACGGTGCCCAAGATTATGAGGCTCTATGCAAGGAAATCTTAATGCGAGAGGTTGTATAAGAATGAGCAAACAACCACGACTTGGGAGTAATCCATTAGCATGGCTGACATCGACTACTGCCGTGAAAGCCGAAGCAGCCGCAAAAGCCAAGCATGATGAGGCATCGCCGCCAGCCGTTACGGAGAAAACATCGGGCGCCAAGAAGCTGGTGCTTAATAAACGGACGCAGAAAAGCAATCCCCAATCTTATTATTTCATGCCTTTCTCAGCCAAAACGACAGAAGCGCTTGGGCGTCGCCTCCAGGACCTGCTCAGCTGGCTCGAAGAGGAAGGGGCGAACGAGAGGATCGAGGACATTGCTTATACTCTGCTGATTGGCCGAAGCCATTTCAACCAGCGCTCTGCATTGTTAGTCAGCGATATAGTTGAATTGAAGAGCAGTCTGCAAACGATCCTTCAAACCGGCACAGCGCCGAGTTATGTAACAAAGCCGGAGCAAAAGCGCAAAGCAGCCAACGACGCTGAAACGGTTAGCCGTGGAAACGAATGGCTGCAACAGTTGGCAAACGGCGGAAAGTCGGCAGAGGAGGAGGAAAGCGTTCTCCTTCAAGTAGCTGAGCTTTATGTTCAAGGAGCTGCGCTGAATTGGGGTTTAATGGCTATCAATGGCAAGCGTATTTCAATGCCTACCTATCCGTTCGCCAAGGAGCGCTTCTGGCTGCCTGAAAATGTACGTAAACCAAGCTCCTTCGCGACTCAATCCGTCCTTCGCTCTTCACCTGTAGATGCAGCAACAGAGACGGTGTTGTATGGCATCGATTGGGTCAGTGCGCCGGTCGCAGCAACGAAGCAGCCTTCTTTTTACCGCGTACTAGTGATGGAAGCAGGGGATGGATATAGCCAGCATGTGCGGCAAAGGATGCAATCTATCACGGGTTTGACGATAGACGTTATAACTGTTCATGCGGGCGACAGCTATGCCGAGCTAGGAAATGGAATAATTCGTATCCGTACGGATGCCGCTGACGACTACATACGCTTGTTTGAAAGCTTGAAGGCACAAAACCGATTGCCGGAGCTGCTTCTTAATTTCTGGCCGTTCTCGAATGCAGAAGGCGATAGGAAGAGCCAGTTGAGCATTGGTGTCCAAGTCTATTTTCACCTTGTCCGTGCGCTTCATCAATTATCGATTCAGACGCTGAAGCGTTTGCTGCATCTTTACCCGTCTGATTATTCGAATCCAGCATCTTACCATGAAGCGGTTGGCGGTTATTCGCGATCTTTGCAAATGGTGCAGCCGCAGCTCCAATTATCGGTTATCGGGGCACAACAACATAAGATAGAAGATCTTATCGAGCTTTCTATTCAGGAAGCGCTTACGCCATTCCGCGACCTGGATCGCGAGGTCCGCTACAACAATAAGCTTCGCACCGTTCGGAAGGCACAACGCATTCCTATGAACACGAACGGCGGCTTAGATATGCTAAAGCATCAGGGCGTATATCTGATAACAGGCGGTACAGGCGGACTTGGCTTGCTGTTCGCAGAAGAGCTTGCCGTCCAATATAAAGCAAGATTGGCGTTGATCGGCCGCTCTGAGCTTGACGCCAAACGACAATTGAAAATCGACGCACTGCGCGGCCTAGGCGCAGATGTTATTTACATACAAGGCGATGTAGGAAGCCGCACAGATCTGACAAAGGCAATGGAAACCGTGAAGGAGCGTTGGGGCCGCGTCGACGGCGTGCTTCATGCGGCAGGGCAAATGGAGGGAGAGCTTGTCCTTCACAAGACGGAAGAGAAGTTCGCCTCCATTATGCAGCCCAAAATTGAGGGAACGGTATTGCTTGATGAATTAACGTCCGGCGAAGAGCTCGACTTTTTTGCTTTATTTTCCTCGACTTCCGCGTATTTGGGCGACATCGGGCAATGCGACTATGCGATTGGGAATCGTTTCCTGGACGGCTATGCAGCTTATCGAGAAGAGCTGCGGTCGCAAGGCAAACGATCCGGCCAAACGCTTTCTATCAATTGGCCTATATGGCGCGACGGCGGCATGCATCTAAGCAAGGAAGCAGAGGAGCTTTATCTGCAAGCTTCCGGAATGAGCTATTTGGAGAAGGAAGCAGGGCTGAGCGCTTTCAATCAATTGCTGCGCAGCGGACGCTGTCAAGGCATGGTATTGGCCGGCAACCGGGAGCGCATGGAACGTTTTCTGCAAATCGAAGAGCTAGAACCACCCATAGCGGAGACAGCTGTTAGCCCGGTGTCGAACGAAGAGTCCATGATTGGAACCGAACGCAGGCTCTTATTCGACTTGAAGCAAATAGCCGCCGATTATGTGAAAATGCCGCCGGAAAAAATGGATCTTGAAGAGAACCTCGGGAATTACGGTTTTGATTCCATCGATCTTAAAAAATTAGCCAAGCAGTTAAGCGATTATTTCCGCATATCGGTTTCGCCGACGGTCTTTTTCGCGCACAGCTCTCTCCAAAGTATTAGCGAGCACTTGCTGGACAGCTTTGGCGATTCGATTCTCATGCACTATAGCCGATTAGAGCCGGCTGCGGCACATACGCCGAAGCAGCCCGCATTACAGCAAGCTGCTGCTCCCGCGCGGAAAGAGACTTTTAATCAGCCAGCTGGCGTGTCAATCGCACCGGATTTGCAGTCTATTAAGGAGCCTGTCGCTATTATTGGCGTACATGGGATTTTTCCGCAATCCAATGGATTGGATGAGTTCTGGTCGCATTTGAAGGCGGAGAAGGATTTAATTACGGAAATTCCGGGGGACAGATGGAACTACCGCGATTTTTATAAGGAGGGCGGTCCTGCCAAAGGCAAACAGAATACCAAGTGGGGCGGCTTTATTCGTGATGCGGATAAATTTGATCCAAGCTTCTTTCACATATCCCCGCGCGAAGCGGAGCTGATCGACCCGCAGCATCGGCTGTTTCTCGAATCCGTATGGAAGACGATAGAAAACGCAGGCTATCGCTCCTCCTCGCTTGAGGGTAGAAATATAGGCGTATTCGTTGGCGCTCAGTTTACCGATTATCATCAGTTGCTTGATCAGCAAGGCATATTCCATGCGAACCTGGCAACGGGAAATGCGCATACGATGCTTCCGAACCGCGTGTCTTATCTCATGGATTGGCACGGTCCGAGCGAATCGATCGACACGGCTTGCTCCTCTTCTTTGGTAGCGGTTCACCGTGCTGTGAAATCGATCCAGAGCGGCGAGAGCGAGCTTGCGGTTGCGGGCGGCGTCTCGCTTATGCTGAATCCGCAAACGCTGACTACGATCTCTCAGCTTGGCGTGCTTTCGCCGGATGGTCGCTGCAGGACGTTCGATACCCGGGCCAACGGTTATGTGCGGGGCGAGGGGGTCGGCAGCATTCTATTGAAGCCTCTCTCGAAAGCGCAAGCGGATGGAGATCATATTTACGCGGTTATTAAAGGAAGCGCCGAGAATCATGGCGGGAAGGCGAACTCGTTGACGGCCCCGAACTCAGAGGCGCAAGCGAGTGTTCTCCTGCGCGCATACGAGGAGGCGGGAGTCGATCCGGAGCATATTACTTATATAGAGACCCATGGCACGGGCACTGAGCTAGGCGACCCGGTGGAAATCGAAGGCTTGAAAAAAGCGTTCCGTGATTTGTACAAGCGCAGGGGCCAGACGCCGGCCAAACGCAATTATTGCGGGCTTGGCTCGCTTAAAACCAATATCGGACATTTGGAGCCTGCTTCCGGCATCGCCGGAATATTGAAGGTCGTGCTGGCGATCCGGCATCAAACGCTGCCAGGCACTGTCCATTTTGAACAAAAAAATCCGTATATCGAGATCGATGATTCACCGTTCTATATTATAGACAAAACCCGTTCATGGACGACAGGTCTAGATGCAGCTGGCCGTACGATTCCACGCATCGCGGCTGTATCCTCCTTCGGCTTCGGCGGCACGAACGCCCATGTTGTCATTGAAGAATTCAGCCATGCAGCGCAGCGCGTTCCGACCGATGAGCCTCAGGTGATCGTTCTTTCCGCTAAGACGGAAGAGCGCCTAAAAGCCTATGCTGCAGACTTATGTCGGTTTCTTATACCGGGCAAGGATGCAGCCATGGAATCCGTTCTTCCACAGTATGAAGCGCGCGAGCTGCTGCGCGGGGATCTCGCCCGTGAATTGTCCGGCTTGATCCATGTTCAGGCTCAAGAGATTGAAGCATTCGAAGCATTCGAGGAGCTTGTGGGCACCGATTCAATGGTAATGGAACAATTTTGCCGAGTCGTCGGCAGCCGTTACGGCTTGGATATGAAGGTCGATTGGCTGTCTGAATGCTCCTCCTTGGACAAGCTGGCGGGCAGAATGATGGCGGAGCATCAGGCTTCTATTTACGCTTTTTACGACAAAGGCCTGCCGCGGCAGGATGAGAAGGAAGCAGCATCTGCAGCATTCGAATCTGTCCATTCCCTTGCTGACCTTGCCTATACGCTGCAGACAGGACGGGAAGCAATGGACGAGCGGCTGGCGGTGGTCGCTTCTTCGATCGAAGAATTGACCAAAAAGTTGTCTGCGTATGTGCAGGATCGAGCGGATGAGCGAGCTGTTCTGCGAGGAAATATAACAGGCCAGACCCGACTATCCTTTCTAGACGGAGAGGCAGGCAAGCAGTTTATTGCAATGGTGCAGCAAAATCGCGAAATGAATAAGCTTGCGGAGCTGTGGACGCTCGGCATCGATTTTAATTGGCAGTTGATACATGGCGGTCACGATCCGAAGAGGGTGCCGGCTCCGACCTACCCATTCGCGCGTGAACGCTATTGGCTTCCAAACGCGTCCGGGATGAAGGGGGATGCTGCAGCAGCGAGGCTGCATCCGATGTTGGAACGCAATACTTCTACTTTTCATGAACAAAAATTCACAACGACTTTGCGCGGCAATGAGTTCTATATAGCTGACCATACGGTCGCGGGATGTCAGGTATTGCCGGGTGTTGCCATGATTGAAATGGCGAGAAAAGCGGGCGAGCTTGCCACTGTGTCGTCCGTATACAAGTTAGGTAATTTGTTGTGGGCACAGCCGGTCGAGGTCATAAGCGGAAGCCAGCAGGAGATAAATATGAGTCTCTACATAAATGAAGAAGATCAAGTCGAATTCGAGCTGTTTACGATCAGCGCCGATGACCGGGTCGTGCATGCGCAAGGCATGCTTCAGACGTCAGAGGAGGAAGCGCGGCAGGTCGAGGCGTTTCTTGATCTGGAGGAGCTTCGTAACCGGCTGGACGGACGGATGAGCGGCGAAGCGTGCTACCAATGGTTCAAGGAGATTGGACTTGATTACGGTCCTTCCTTCCGAATTGTACAGGATTTGTGGCATGAAGGCCATGAGGCGCTGTCTATGCTCCGTCTGCCCGGACATCTGCAAGGAGACTTCAATGAATGGGGATTGCATCCTTCTCTGTTGGATGGAGCCCTGCATACGATCAGCAGCTTGCAAGACGGCATTGAGCCCCAGCCCTTAAGCTTGCCGTTCGCTTTGGATGAAGTTGAGATTTTACGGCCGCTTGTTCCAGTCTGCTATGCCTATATGAAGCTTACGGCTGCGGACGGACGATTGAAAAAATACGATATTACTATTACGGATGAAATGGGTCGTGTACTTGTGCAAATGAAGCAATTTGCGGTTAAGCCGGTTAGAGGCCATGAGCCGGATCAACGCGATCAATTATTGAAGCTGTTCCAGAAGCTGCAGGATGGAGAGTTGGCCGTGAATGAGGTCGAGCAGTTGACAGGGAGGTTCGCATGAACGGAAAACGGGAATTGAATCAGCTTTTAAACCAAATAAGAAACGGTCAAATGTCGCCGACTGAAGGGCTGAAGCAGTTTGAAGCTCTTAGGAGCCCCTCCGGCCGACTTTACTATCGCCCGATTTGGGAAGCCGGCACGTTGCCGTCAGCCCGCCTATCGGTTTCGGGTCCTGTATTGATTATGGAACGGGAGGATGACATTCTTGCCATGCTCGGATCCGATTCGAACGTAACGACGATCCGGGTTAAGCCCGGCCGGTCGTTTCGCGAAGCAGATCCGGCGACCTTTGAGATAAACCCGAGGAGCGCAGAAGACTTCAGGCAATTGGCGCAGCTGCTGGCGCAGCGAGGATTGCTGCCGACCACCATTATTCATCATTGGGCAGTCGATTATGATGAACAAAGTGAGGCGGGCCTGGCTGAAGGCCTGGACTTTGGTTTTTATTCGGTCTATTTTCTGACGCAAGCTTTCATGAAGCTGCATGCAAAATTCCAGATGCTGTTTGTTTTTCCGGCAGGTGACGGCAAGCCTCTTTATCCTGCCCTGCAAGGTTTTGCCCGCTCGCTGTTCGTGGAAAATCCTTCTATTCAGATTAAGACAGTAACGTACTCGGAGAGGCTGCGGCTGGAATGGCTGGCCCATGAGCTGCAGGCGAATGATACGCAGGTCCACTATGCAGAAGGCATGCGCTGGATTCGAAGACTTCAAGAGACAGAAGCCTCTAAGACCGGCGAGCTGCCGCTAAAGGAGCAGGGAGTCTACCTCATTACGGGAGGCGCTGGAGGCTTAGGCTTTATTTTTGCGCAATACCTCGCTAAGCGCTATCGGGCGCGGCTCGTGCTCAGCGGACGCTCCGCAGTCAATGAGGCGATCTCGGATCAAATACGCAGATTGGAAGCGGACGGCGCCCGGGTTTTGTACGTTCAAGGCGATATTTCCAAGCGCGAGCATGCAGAGAAACTTGTTAAGGCCGCAAAGGCAAACTTCGGCGTGCTTAACGGCGTTATTCACGCAGCGGGTATTGTGCAGGACGCTTTTTTGCTAAAGAAGACGGAAAGTGAAATCAAAGCAGTCCTTGCGCCAAAAGTATTCGGCACGAGTTGGTTAGATGAATGGACGGCGAATGAGCCGCTTGATTTCTTTGTGCTGTTTTCTTCCATTTCAAGCGAGCTCGGCAATGCCGGACAGACGGACTATACGTTCGGCAACTCCTTTATGGATTATTTCGCAGCTAAACGCGACAGCCTCGTTGCGGTGAAAAAACGTTTCGGACGCACGCTTTCCTTGAATTGGCCTTATTGGGAGGAGGGCGGCATGTCCGTTGCAACGGAGACGGTGGAAGAAATGAAGCTTTCTGCCGGAATCATGCCGATGAGCACGGCGGTTGGCATTGAAGCGTTCGAGGACGGCCTGCGGAGCGAGAGCACGCAGTGGCTGGTTGCCGAAGGAGACGTCAGCTTGATCCGCCGGCGGGTAAGTCAATCCTTCGAATCCAAGCCGGCGGAAGTACAACAAGAGAGGGCATCCGCCATACAACGTTCAGACACGCTAGCGCCGCCTGTCCCTTTGGTATCCGATGAGGCTTTCCTTCAAGGAACGATAGATTTTCTTAAGAAAGTGTTGTCGGAGGAGTTGGGCGTTTCCGCGGACCGGATCAAACCGAAGGAGCCGTTCGAGAAATACGGCATCGATTCCGTGATGGTCATGGGTCTGAACCGTGTCCTGGAAGAGCAATTCGGTTCCCTGTCCAAAACTTTGTTTTACGAGTATCAGAATATAGCTGAGCTTGCCGGTTATTTTGCCGAATCGCATCATGATCGGCTTCGGAATAAAATAGCTGAATTTGCCTCGGCAAGTACTGCAGCAGCCGCGACGGCGAAGACAGGGCTAGAACAAGGGTTAAAGCAGGATCTGAAGCAGGCGCTAGCATCTAGCGACAAGCCGACGACGAAGACAACCGACCGCAAGGGGCGGGGGCGCTTCATTCAACATGCGAAGTCCATATCAGCCAAGACGGAGTCTGACCCTATGGATATTGCGATCATCGGAGTGGCTGGCCGTTATCCGCAAGCGGACAATTTGCAGCAATTTTGGGAGAACTTGAAGTCGGGCAAGGACAGCATTACGGAAGTTCCCGCGGAACGCTGGGACCAAGCGGCCTTTTTTGACGCGGACAAAAGCAAAAAAGGAAAAAGCTACACCAAATGGGGCGGGTTTGTCAACGATGTGGACAAGTTCGACCCGCTTTTTTTTAATATTTCGCCGAAGGAAGCAGAGATGACGGACCCTCAGGAGCGGCTGTTCCTGGAGACGGTGTACCATATGCTGGAGGATGCGGGCTATACGAAAAGCAAAATCGAGAAACGTCCAATTGGCGTATATGTCGGCGTCATGTATGGAGAGTATCAGCTCTACGGCGCGGAGCAAGCGAAGAAGGGGCATATTATCGGAGTTTCAACCTCCTATGCGTCAATTGCCAACCGCATCTCGTACAACTTTAACTTGAGCGGCCCAAGCCTCGCGCTCGATACCATGTGCTCTTCCTCGCTAACGAGTATTCACCTGGCAAGCGAAAGCCTGCGGCGCGGAGAGACGGAAATGGCAATCGCGGGAGGCGTTAACGTATCGATCCATCCGAATAAATATCTTGTTCTTGCGCAAGGCCGATATGCTTCAAGCGATGGCCGATGCCGGTCGTTCGGGGAAGGCGGCGACGGCTATGTACCGGGTGAGGGAGTTGGAGCCGTACTGCTGAAGCCGCTCTCGAAGGCGATAGAGGACGGCGATCATATTCATGCGGTCATTAAAGGCACTTCGATTAACCACGGCGGCAAGACGAATGGCTATACGGTACCGAATCCGAATGCGCAATCCGCCGTAATTGCTGACGCCCTGCAAAAAGCAGGCGTTGATGCAAAAACGATTTCCTATATGGAGGCGCATGGAACGGGAACCTCGCTTGGCGATCCGATTGAGATTACGGGACTTGCCAAAGCGTTCGGCCATCGGGCGGATGAACAGCCGTTCTGTTCAATCGGCTCTGCCAAGTCCAATATCGGCCATTTGGAATCTGCTGCAGGTATTGCCGGCATCACCAAGGTTCTGCTGCAGATGAAGCATCGTCAGTTGGTTCCATCGCTGCATGCGGATACCGTTAATCCGAACATCGATTTCGAGCAAACGCCATTTTATTTGCAGCGTGAACTCGCCGATTGGCATCAGCCGGTTATGATTCGAAATGGCCGGGAAATAACCGTTCCTCGCCGTGCGGGAGTCTCCTCGTTCGGAGCGGGCGGATCGAATGCTCATATTGTATTGGAAGAATACGCGCCGTCGTCAATTCCGAGGCGTCCGTTCGTTCCTGCTGAGTCGCAGCTCATCGTATTTTCTGCGAAAAATCAGGATCGATTGAAGGAACTCGTTAGACGCATGTCGGATTTTCTGTCCCGTCAAAGCGGAGCAGCCATACCGGACTTGATCGATATCGCTTATACCTTGCAAGTCGGCCGCGAATCTCTCGATGAGCGCTTGGCAATTAAAGCCGCAAGCCTGGACGAGCTTCTGGCAAGCATGCGGTTCTATCTGGAAGGCCAACCGGTTCCTGGCCTTATAAGCGGAAGGGCCAGAAGAGGAACCGAATTAGCTGTGAACGATGAGGAAGGCGATGCTGTTGATCGGATCGCGAGGCGCTGGGTATATGGAGAAGAGATCGATTGGGAGCTGAATTATTCGGGGCATGAATCGCAGCGAAGTCCTCGGCGGGTTCCGCTGCCGGGTTATCCTTTTGCCCGGGAGCGCTATTGGGTTCCGGAGCCTGAAGGCTTAAAGCCGGCCATATACGGAGATGGGCAAGCAAGGCTTCATGCGATGATCGATGCCAACGTTTCTACGCTTGATGAGCAGCGCTTCGAGAAGCGGTTTGACAGTTCGGATTTTTATGTACGCGATCATGCAGTCGGCGGGCGCATGGTGCTGCCGGGAGCCGCGTGCTTGGAAATGGCAAGAGCTGCAGGTCAATTGTCGTATCGCGGACAGATGGTTGCAGTCATCAAAAATATGAGCTGGAACTCGCCAATCATAGTGCCGGATGATGGTCAGGATGTGTTCGTATCTTTGTATCCTGCTGCGAACGGCGTGGAATTCGAAGTGACGACTTCAACCGGGGGAAACGACGAACCGTTGGTTCATGCGGAAGGACAGCTTGAATACGGAAGCGCCGCGCCGATTGAACCTCTCGATCTTGGTTCGATTCGCAGGCGCTGCCCCCAAGTGAGAAATCATGAGCAATTTTATGCTTTATATGCGAGCAGCCGCTTTCAATATGGTACAAGCATGCGCACCGTGCAGCAAACAGCCCGGGGCGGGAAGGAAATCCTAGCTCGATTGCAGTCGGCCGATGAATACAGGGAAGAAACAGAGGAATTCAATCTGCATCCCGCTCAGCTGGATGGCGCTTTCCAATCGCTGCTGGGACTCATCGCGGAGGATGAGCTGACGCCAATCGCTTATTTGCCATACGCTATCGGGAAGCTGGAGCTATTCGCGCCGTTGACCTCCGCTTGCTACGTCTATGCTTGCGAGCGGGAAGAACCCGAGAATGGCGTTCGCGAATTTGATATGATGCTGACCGATGAAGCGGGCCATGTGCTTGTGAGCGTTCATCAGCTTCGGATGCGGGCTTTGAGCTCCGCAAGTGCATTGACGAACGCAGCGGAGAAGCTGGAGACGATCTCGTTTCGCCAGCTGTGGGAGCCCCTGGATCAGACTATAGAGGCGGAATCTCTAGGCCGTGTCCTGCTGCTTGCACAGGATGAGGCCTTGCTGCAGGATATGAAGCGATATGCTGCCGCGGTCACGGCCGTGCAGTCAGGGGAAACCTTCGAGCAGAAGGCGGTTGACAGGTTTACGATTCGAATGGATCGCGCTGAAGACTATGAAAGGCTTGTCGGCATGCTAAGTAAGACCGATAGGCTGCCTGATACCATAATACATACAGGCGCTGCCGGCAGCTTCTCTCCGAACAAAGAGGAATTGCAGGCCCGAATGACGCAGGGCATTGAGTCGCTGCTGTACCTGACGCAGGCGCTTATGAAGGAGCGAGGCCAAGGCCGGACTCGGTTGCTATATGTTTATTCAGGCAATGGAGAACAGCAGCCGCAGCATGCGGCAATCGCTGGCTTCCTAAAGTCTTTGCGTCAGGAAAATCCGAATTGGTCAGGCGCAACGATCGACCTGGGGAGCGTACCAACGAATGCGGAATGGATCCGCATCCTGCGGAAAGAAACGGCTGCGCAGGATGTTGAGGTACGGTATGCCAGCGGATCGCGTTTCGTGAAACGTCTGAGGGAAGTAACTGAACCGCCATTGACGGGCACAGCTGCCATAATGAGAGAAAATGGCGTATACCTCATTACCGGCGGTGCCGGAGGACTCGGATTGATGTTTGCCGATTATCTCGCCCGCCGTTATAAAGCTCGCCTAGTCTTAGCCGGCAGATCGGCGCTTCATGCGGGTATGGAGCAGAAGTTAAGCGATTTGCGTTCGCTTGGCTCGGAGGTGCTCTACGTTCAAGCGGATGTGGCTGACCGTCAACAGGCTGAGCGTCTAATAGAGGCTGTGAAGGCGCAATTTGGCGCTCTCCACGGCATTATTCACTCGGCGGGTATTGTGCGTGATTCGCTGATTATGAAGAAGAGCCGTCATGAAATGGCTGAAGTATTGGGACCTAAAATATACGGGGCTGTTAACCTTGACGAAGCAACAGCGGCGGAGCCGCTTGATTGGTTCGTGATGTTCTCTTCATTATCAGGGGTGCTCGGCAATATCGGACAGTGCGACTATGCTTACGGCAATCAATTTTTGGATGAGTTTGCCGTCCTTCGCGAAACGCAGCGGTCGAAGGGAAACCGCTCCGGCCGCACATTGTCCTTGAACTGGCCGCTTTGGAAAGAAGGCGGTATGCAGGTTGCCCCATCCGTGCTCGAGACGATGAAGCGCACGGCGGGTTTCATACCGATGAGCGCGGCTTCCGGTTATGAAGTGTTCGAGACCGCGCTTGCCTCTGGCTTGCCGCAATGGATCGCACTGGAAGGCGAAGCAGAGAAAATCCGAACCTATCTGCTTAGCGGCGCCAGCGCCGCTGGTAGTCAAACAGCCGTTGTACAGCCGGGCGGTCAGCAGAGTGCACAGCTTTCGTCCGAGAAGGATGACGCACTGCTGCTGGAGAAGGGAGTCTCTTTCCTAAAGGAAATCGTATCCAAAGAAATCAGGCTGCCCGCTGCGCGTATTGACGAGCATGAAGCGCTGGATGTCTACGGTCTTGATTCCGTGATGATTATGGCGCTGACCCGCGAGCTTGAGAGTCGCTTCGGCGAGCTATCAAAAACCTTATTCTTCGAATACCGGACGCTTGCGGAATTGACTTTATACTTCGTGATTGAACATCGCGACAAGCTGATGGCGAGGACAGGCTTGTCTAGGCAGGAAAAGCAAGCGGCAGTTGTTTCCGCGGGCAGCGAATCGGCTCAGTTGCAGCCGCCGGCGAAGAGTGAGCGCAAGCCTCGCAGCAACCGGCAACGCTTCCCGGGCGCAGCCGATCAGGCCGCTTCGGAGGAGCAGGCCGTCGCGATTATCGGTGTAGCCGGGCGCTACCCGGAGGCTGACGATTTGGAAAGTTATTGGGAGAACTTAAAGGCTGGGCGCGATTCGATAGGCGAGATCCCGTCTGATCGCTGGGATCACAGCGCCTATTACGAGGCGGGGCAAGTGAAAGGCAAGTCGCGAAGCAAGTGGGGCGGCTTCCTGGATGACGCGGATAAGTTTGATCCGTTATTTTTTCAAATTTCACCGCGCGAAGCAGAGCTGCTTGACCCGCAGGAACGCCTGTTTCTCATGACCGTGCATCAAGCGCTGGAAGACGGCGGATACACGAAGCAGCGATTGTCGGGAAAAGACGTGGGCGTTTATGTAGGCGTCATGTACAGTGAATATCAGTTGTACGGCGCTCAAGAAACGGTCAGCGGCAATACGATGGCGCTGGGCTCATCGTATGCATCGATCGCGAATCGCGTGAGCTATTTCTATGATTTGCAAGGACCGAGTCTCGCATTGGATACGATGTGCTCATCCTCTTTAACGGCTATTCATCTTGCTTGCGAATCCCTGCTCCGCGGCGAGAGCGAGATGGCCATTGCAGGCGGCGTGAATCTTTCTCTACATGTCAATAAATACTTGTTGTTGTCTCAGAATAACTTTCTCGCTTCTGACGGACGATGCCGCTCGTTCGGCGACGGCGGCGATGGCTATGTGCCTGGCGAGGGAGTAGGCGCGGTTATTTTGAAGCCGCTGAAGCAGGCCATTGAGGACGGCGATCCGATCTATGCGGTCATCAAAGGGACGGCGGTTAACCATGGGGGCAAAACAAACGGCTATACCGTGCCAAATCCGCATGCACAAACGAGGGTGATCGATAAGGCCCTCAAAAAGGCTAAGGTGGATGCTCGTTCGATCAGCTATTTGGAGGCGCATGGAACGGGTACTCCGCTTGGAGATCCGATTGAAGTAAGCGGACTCGTCAAGGCGTTCGGAGGTACGGAGGAACGTCAATATTGCGCCATCGGCTCTGTGAAATCCAATATCGGTCATTTGGAGTCTGCGGCAGGGATTGCAGCCCTTACGAAAGTGCTGCTGCAGATGAAGCATGGGATGCTGGCGCCGTCCCTTCACGCCGATGTATTAAATTCGAACATCCGATTTGAGGATACGCCATTTTATGTGCAGCGCGAGCTGTCCGAGTGGAAACGTCCCGTTCTTATGGAAAATGGACGCGAGATGGTAATACCGCGCAGGGCGGGCGTCTCCTCATTCGGAGCAGGGGGCTCTAATGCCCATATTATTGTGGAGGAGTTTGTCAATCAAGCAGCGGTAAGCGCAGAGTCCGACAACAAGCCGCATATTATTGTTCTGTCCGCTCGCAATGAGGATCGTTTGCGTGCTTATGCCGGCAAGCTTGCCGCTTTCTTGAGCGAGGCGCCGGAGACAACCGCTAATCAGGATGCTCATGCCGCAACGGCCAATGAAATTGAAAAAGAAGTGTTGACGTTGATTGCAGAGGGCTTGAGCGTTGGCGTCGATGAAATCGCAGCGGCTACTGACGTATCCGAGCTTGGCTTTGATGAGCTGAAGTTGACCCAAATCGCGATTCGGCTGAACGAAGTTTATAGCTTGAATGTGACGCCGGATCGATTAGCCGAGCATGCAACCGTGAACAATTTGACCGGCCATGTCATCCATACACTTAACAAAAATAGAAAATTCATAGAGGATAAACCAAGCAGCAAAACAAAGCCTGGTCTCGCCGATATCACATGGACCTTGCAGTATGGTCGGGAGCCAATGGATGAGCGGCTTGCGCTCGTCGTATCCTCTGTCTCCGAGCTTGCAAGCAAAATGCGGCAATACGCGTCAGGCAAGGAAGTCGACGGACTGTATGAAGGCAATGTCAAGGCGGATGCAGAGAAGCATCGAGTTTTGCTGGAAGGAGCGGAAGGAAAGCTGTTCCTGAAGTCTCTTATCGAGAATCAAAAGCTTGATAAAATGGCGAATCTATGGGTTTCTGGCGTAGTCATCGATTGGCAAGAGCTGCGAGTCAGCAAAGGGAGAATCGTGTCGCTGCCTTCATATCCGTTTGTCCGTGACCGTTACTGGGCGCCAACGGGGCTATCCGCCCGCAGCGCTTCTATTGCAGCGCAGCCGGTTCAGGCTGCGCCGAAGCAGAAGGAGAGGCTGCTGCTCGTTAAGTCTTGGCGTGAGCAGAAGGCGTCCGCAGCATTAACGAAATTGCCCGGCACGATATTCATTTTGGCAAACGCAGAAACGTTAGATACAGCGGGGCGTTTTCTGCAAGGTACAGCATCCGCGAAAGTGATAGTGCTGCAAAATGCAGCGGACGCGGTTGAAGGCAGGAAGGCAGCGCAACAATATCTTGGTCGGGAAGAGAGCGTATCCGGATTGATTGATCTATCCGATCTGCATGGAGTCCCGCAGCATAAGCTGAAGCCTTCGCTGGGCAAGTTCGCTTTCGTTCAAGAGCTTATCAAGCAGCATCGCAGCAACGATCTGCGGATGATACACATCACGAACGGGCTGCAGTCATTCAAGGGTGCCTCATCTTCGTTGGCAGGCGCCGATATGGCCGGATTAATGAGGATGCTGCATTCGGAATATCGCAAGGTAATATCCACAACGATCGATATTGACTATTCGTACCGCGACGAAGCTAAGCTTCGCGAGCTCGTGTTGACGGAATGGGCAGCCTCGGTCCTCGATAATGAAATCTGCTTACGCCAAAATAGACGTTATCTGCCGCAGCTCGAACAAGCAAGCGCAGAGATGGCCGAGCCGTATCGCCTTGATGCTCAATTAGGCTACATCGTCACCGGCGGCACGCGCGGAATCGGCTTGGAGGCGGCACGCCACCTTGTCCGCAAGGGCGCGCGCAAGCTCGTTTTGATGGGACTTCAAGCTTATCCGCCGCGCGGGGAGTGGGAGATGCTGCTGCAGAGCGAATCGATATCCGAAGCGATGAGCCAGCGCTTGCAAAACATTATGGAGTTGGAAAAAAGCGGAGTCGAGGTTCAGATTTACGCAGGCTCGCTTACGGACAGAGACAGACTAACGGAATTGTTCCGTGAAGTCCGGGAACGATTCGGCGGGATTGGCGGGGTCATCCACTGCGCAGGTGTTGCTTCCGGCGAAAACCCGGCATTCATGAACAAAAGCGCAGAAGAAATGAGCAGGGTATTTGAACCGAAAATCGGCGGGCTGCAGGTGCTTCATGATTTGCTTGCAAATGACGAGCTTCGGTTCTTTCTGTTGTTCTCCTCGGTGTCCGGACTACTGCCGGCACTCGCGGCAGGCGGAAGCGATTACGCCGCGGCCAACAGCTTTATGGATTTCTTTGCCGCTTATCAGCGCAGTCAAGGATTTTCTAGCTACCAGTCGCTGCAATGGCCCAATTGGAAAGAAGTCGGCATGGGCGAGGCGGCCGGGAAGGTTTATACGCAGTTGGGCCTCGAATTGCTCACGACGCAGGAAGGCCTTTCTTTGCTGGATCAAGCTTTAACTTATCGCGATACAGCCTGCGTCATGCCGGCAGTTGTGCGCCCGAATGATTTCGAGGCATCCGTTCTGCTTCATGCTCGCCATGCTGCGGAGAAGCAGCAGCAACGGCCTTCGCCAACGCCATCCTCGGTCAAGTCGGGCGGCGCATCTGGCTATAGCAGTGTCAGCAAGCTAAAGGAACTATTTTCGAATGAATTGAAAATACCGCAGGAGCAAATGGAAATCCATACCCCATTCAGTGATTTTGGCGTTGATTCGGTATTGCTAGCCGAATTAGTGCTCCGGATAGAGGGCTGGCTCAAGGTTAAGCTGGATCCCGGCCTTCTGCTGGAATATCCGACTTTATCGCAGCTTACCCGTTATTTGGATACCCATTTTGAGACGGGCAAAGGTGCTGAACCTGAGGGAAATGGGCTTCAGGAACATAAGCTAAGAATAGATGAGCCTAAGGAATATGAAGCGCATAAAGCAGAAAGGGATGCTGCAGCCCCATTCGTTCCAACTGCTGCGGTACAACCCGGCAGGCAGCAAGTGGCCGTTATAGGCATGGCTTGCCACTTTCCAGGAGCGGAAGACAAGGATGCCTATTGGAGCAATTTGATTCATGGGCTCAGCTCGGTTACAGAGGTTCCAAAATCGCGATGGGATGCTGATCAATTCTATGCCTCTGCGCATACCAGCGGAAAGACCGTATCCAAGTGGGGAGGATTCCTTGACAACATAGAAGCGTTCGATCCGGGCTACTTCCAAATTAGCGAAGAGGATGCGCCTTATATCGATCCGTTGGTTCGCCAATTCCTGGAAGTATCCGTGCAGACCGTTAGAGATGCAGGGTATAACCATAAAGAGCTTTGGAATCGGAAGATTGGTGTGTTTGTCGGCTCCCGCGTTTCCAACTTTTCCGATAAACTCGGCAAACCGTCGAAAAATACGATCATTGGGATTGGTCAGAATTTCATTGCCGCCCATTGCTCGCATTTCTTTAATTGGAAAGGTCCGAACCTTGTCGTCGATACCGCTTGTTCGTCTTCGCTTGTTTCGCTCCATTTGGCTTGTCAAAGCTTGATGAACGGCGAATCCGAGATGGCGCTTGCGGGAGGAGTCGATATCCTGCTTGATGAGAAGCCATACCTCGTTCTGTCTGAAGGAAGAGGGCTTTCGCCGGATGGCAAATGCCACACCTTCGATGAGAAAGCCAACGGCTTTGTTCCCGGCGAGGGCAGCGGGGCTGTGCTGTTGAAGCCGCTCGATCAAGCACTGCGGGACGGTGACCGGATTTATGCGGTCATCGATGCGACGGCGGTCAATAACGACGGCCATACGATGGGCATTACGACTCCGAATCCAGAAGCGCAATACAGCGTCATCCGCGAAGCGATGCAGCGCGGCGGCATTGACGCGAGATCCGTTTCTTATATCGAGACGCACGGAACGGGCACAATGATCGGTGATCCGATTGAATTAAAGGCACTGACCCGTGTATTCCATGAGTATTCGGAAGACCGGCAATATTGCGGAGTGGGCAGCGTCAAGACCAACTTTGGTCACACGCTCAGCGCTGCCGGTATCGCAAGCTTTATCAAGGTTGCCCTAGCCATCAAGAACAAGCAGTTGCCGCCGACACTCAATTGCGAACGACCGAATCCGCGCTTTGAATTCGAAGCGTCTCCGTTCTATCCGGTACAAGCGCTGCGGGATTGGTTGCCGGATCAAGGCGTTCGCCGTGCGGGCATTTCCGGCTTCGGATTCGGAGGTACGAATGCGCATGTGATTGTCAGCGAAGGCGATCCCGACGTGCTGAACCATTACGTGCCAGTAAGGAATCCGCTTGAGCCAGTCGTTTTCAACCGTAAGCGTTATTGGTTTAACGAAGAACAAGAAACAAAAGCTCAACCTTCAATGCTTAGGCTTGAACGGCTGCGTTAAATGATTGTAATGGGGTGATTAGAATGGCGGCAATTAACGAATTTGAATTCGTATCGAGAGTATGCAACGACGATTATGTCGTTACGGATCATGTCCTTCATGGTGTTCACACGCTGCCTGGCGTGAGTTTCCTTGACCTTGTATATCGTATTTTGTCAGAAGAGGGCTATGACCACTCGAGGGTAGAGCTGCGCAATGTCCTGTTCAAACAGCCGGTCGTTACAACGGATCAATTCGATCAACAGATTCTGATTCAAATGAGCAAGCAAGAGGATCATGGATTAATCACCGCAAAAAGCCGCAGTGTGCGTGGCGATGTTGTGCTGGAGCAGGAATGGACAGACAACTTACAATGCGAATTGCATTTCATTTCGGGGCTGGTCGCGAAAACGATCGACCCCGATTTTCTTAAAAGGGAATCGACACGAACATTTGATTTGGATGAGTCCTACGCCTTCGGCCGAAGCGTCGGACTCGTTCATTACTCCTTTATGAAGCCGGAAGGCTTGATTTATGAAGGAAAAGACTATTATTTGGCAGAAATGGACCTTTCGGAGAAGGCGAAAAACGTACAGAATCAGTTTTTTCTTCACCCGGCCTTCATTGACGGAGCGACGAATACGCTGTCCTTCCTGCTGCCTCAATTGGAAAACAAACCGTTCATTCCGATTTACGTCAGCCGATTCTGGGCGGTCTCTCCGCTTCAGAACAAACAATATGTGTACATACCGAAATTAGCTATAGAAGAGGGCGCTTCTGCGGACATCGTATACACGGATCTGGAATTATATGATGGAGAGGGTCGTCAAACCGCGCATTACATTAAATTCGGAGCCAAGCGGGTTCGGACGGAAAGCTTGATTCACAATTTGACGATGCGCAGCTCGCTGCCTGAACAAATTACACAAGCCAATACCGCTCTTATTATAGCTGCCGAGGTCAGCGCTGCGACTGCTCATTCGAATGCGGACATGGATATCGAGCTATTCCTGAGCAGCTTGATTGGTGAATTGCTGGGCAAGCCGCCGGAGTCTATTGATCCTGAAGCCGGATTTTATGACCAAGGTTTGGATTCCTCTTCTTTACTGCAGCTCGTACAGAAGCTCGAAGCCAGGCTAGGCAAGCAGCTCTATCCGACTCTGTTGTTTGAATATACGAATATTAAGCAGCTATCTGTTTACTTGTTGGAAAATTACGAAGCGGAGCTGCGCGGCAGCGGTCAATCGGAAAAGCGGGACGGCTCGGTGGAGGTACAGGCAGATGAGCTAGTCTATATTAGCCCGGTGTGGGAACGGTTGGAAGCAGCGGGACAGCCTGTTTCCGGTCCGGTGCTGATTTTCGACGACAATGATGAGCTGTTCCGCGAGCTGAAGGCGAAATTAGGCCATGATGATGTCGTACTGGTGAAGCCCGGCGTCCGGTATCGCGCAGTGGATACTCGCTACTACGAACTTGAGCCTGGGCATGCGGAAGGCTATCATCGTTTAATCAAAGAGCTTCAAAAAGCGGATCTTTTTCCGGTGAACATTATTTACCATTGGGCGCGTCCTTCGGGAAACGTACTAGAGGATGGATTGAAGTTAACGCTGGATCGCGGGCTGCGCTCTGTCATGAACCTGACTCAAGCTATCATGGCAGCGAATCCGAAAGCGGCTGCGGCTTTGCTCTATGCCTATGAGGGAACGGATCAAGAGCCGCAGCCGCTGTATGCCGCACTCACAGGTTTTAATCGCTCTTTGCGAATGGAAAATCCTAAATTTAATTATAAAACGGTGGAACTTCGGCCAAATCCCGAGCTTAGCGCAAGCAAGCTTGCTCAGTACCTGATCAATGAATGGGGAATTGTCGATAACGCAGCGGTTGATATACGATTGGACAGCGGACATCGTTATGTGAAGCGTTTCGAACTTGCGGACTCTGATCCAACTGAGGCAGATGCAAGCAGCAAGCCCGGACTAGAGGATGTCTGCCTGATCACAGGAGGATTGGGTGCTCTTGGTCTATTGTTCGCCAAGCATCTCGCTTCTCAAGGCTGGAGGAAAATAGTCCTTGCCGGGCGCTCGGCGCTTGATGCGGGCAAGCAGGAGCAAATAAGCCGGTTGGAGGCTTTAGGCTTGCTGGTGCTTTACGTGCAGGCAGATGTATCCAAACGGAAAGATATTGAAAGACTCGTTCGCGAAGCTAAGAAGCGATTCGGTGCGATACATGGCGTTATACATAGTGCAGGCATACTTCAGGACTCCTACGTGGCGAAGAAAACAAGAGATGAGATGAATGCCGTTCTCGCTCCCAAAGTGAATGCCGCTCTTTATCTGGACGAGGCATTGAAGGATGAGCCGCTGCGCTTTTTTGTCATGTTCTCATCCATCTCGGCTGCGGTCGGCAACATGGGACAATCTGATTATGCCTATGCCAACGGCTTCCTGGATGCGTTCGCCGGCTGGCGCGAGGAACAGCGCAAGGCGGGAAGCCGCCAAGGGCGTTCCTTGTCGATTAATTGGCCGTTGTGGCAGGATGGCGGCATGCAGGTTGACGAGGTCACGGCGCAAATGATTTACAGCAAGACAGGCATGATCGCTCTTCGGGACGCAAGCGGGCTGCAGGCATTCGATGCAGCGCTGAGGATGCCGAACCTGCAGGTTATGGTCTTGGAAGGGAATCGGCATCGGATGCTGGAAGCGCAAGGCATCTCAGCGGATAGCAAACTTGCTCAGTCTGCTCCTATCAACATGTCCGACGCCCCTGCAGCCGGAGAGGAAGACATTGCTATTATAGGCGTGGCCGGTCGTTATCCAGGCGCACGAAACCTGGACGAGTTTTGGACGAATCTGCGCGACGGTAAAAATGGCATTACGGAAATTCCGAAGGAACGTTGGGATTATACCTCCTATTTCAGCGAGAACCAGCAGCAGTTAGGCAAAATATACAGCAAGTGGGGCGGCTTTATCGAGGATGCGGATAAATTCGATCCGCTGTTCTTCCAAATATCCCCGCGCGAAGCCGTCATGATGGATCCGCAGGAGCGTCTTTTTCTGCAGACGGCTTGGGAGACGATGGAAGACGCGGCCTATACGCGGGAGAGGCTGGCGAAAGACCGTGTCGGTGTTTTTGTCGGCGTTATGTGGGCTCAGTATCAACTGTTGACGCATGAAGTGAACGGGGCAAGCATCTCCCCCACTTCCGTGTATTCATCCATTGCCAATCGCGTTTCTTATTTCTTTAATTTCACGGGTCCGAGTTTAGCGCTTGACACGATGTGCTCATCCTCGTTAACCGCGCTTCATTATGCATGCGAGAGCATACGCCGAGGCGAAAGCGATCTTGCGATGGCAGGCGGCGTTAACCTGTCGATTCACCCGAATAAATATATTTTTCTGTCCAATCAGCGTATGGCATCCAGCGATGGAAGCTGCAAAAGCTTTGGGGAAGGCGGCGACGGTTACGTGCCGGGTGAAGGCGTCGGCGCTGTACTGCTTAAACCTCTGTCGAAGGCCGTCGCGGACGGCGATCATATTTATGCGGTGGTGAAGGGATCTGCCGTGAATTCGGGCGGCAAAACAAGCGGCTTCTCCGTACCCAGCCCTACCGGCCAAAGCAATGTCATAACAGATGCTTTGAACAAATCAGGTATCGACCCGCAATCGATTTCGTATATTGAAGCTCATGGCACAGGAACCTCGCTCGGCGATCCGATTGAGATTAACGGACTGCATAAAGCTTTCGGCGACAGCAAAACGATGAGCTGCGCAATCGGCTCCGTCAAGTCGAACATTGGTCATCTTGAATCCGCGGCAGGCATCGCGGCAATTACGAAGGTGCTTCTGCAAATGAAGCATGGACAGCTCGTGCCTTCGCTGCATTCCAGCGTGCTGAATGAAAAAATCAATTTTGCGGAATCTTCATTCGTCGTTCAGCAGGAGCTGCAAGTATGGAAGCGGCCGACGCTGCCCGTTAACGGATCCATGCGCGAAATGCCGCGTCGAGCAGGGGTTTCGGCTTTCGGCGCCGGCGGCTCGAATGCGCATATTATACTTGAAGAGTATCCGTCCAAGCAGGAGCATGCAGCTAAGACGAAGCAGCGGCTGCTCGTGCTGTCCGCGCACAGCGAGGAGCAATTGCTTGAAAGCGCTCGTCGCCTGCTGGCATTCCTTGGCCGGCAGCAGACAAGCGCTTCTTCGACTGCGGCCTTATGGCGAGATGCTGCATATACGCTTCAGATCGGACGGGAAGCTATGGAATTCCGCATAGCCTTCCCTGCGCTAACGGCAGCGGAAGCCGCTGCTACCCTGGCCCGTTATGTCGATGGAGATACATCAGGTATATGGAAAGGTTGCACAGACGGCTTTTTTGGCGCGAAAGCCGGGGAAGCGCAGCGGATGCTTGCATCCGCGCTCGAAGAGGGCAAGCTGGATATTGCAGCAGAACAATGGGTGATGGGCGCCAACGCAATTTGGGATCGACTCTATGATGGAGAAATTCCAAATCGCATCTCGCTTCCCGCTTACCCCTTTGCCCAAGAACGTTATTGGGTTAATGGAGGCATTCAAGGCAATGAAGCAATGAAGTCAACACGGATCGATGCTTTGCATCCGTTGATCGATGTTAATGTATCTACCTTGTCCGCGCAAGCCTTTAAGAAAACCATTCGGGCAGAGGAGTTTTTCGTTCACGACCATATCGTCTCCGGGCAAAAGCTGCTGCCGGGCGCGGCCTATTTGGAGCTTGTTCGAGCAGCGGGCGAGCTTGCGGGCAACCGTAAGGTTACCTGCATCATGGATGTGATGTGGTATCAGCCAGTCGTCGTCATGCAGGAAGAGCTGGAGCTGTTTATCGGCTTATTCCCAGAGGCGGATACGGTCGCTTATGAGGTTTACAGCTGGATTGAAGAAAATAAAATCGTGCATTCACAGGGCCGGTTCACCTATGGCGAGGCTGATGTTGCGGCCGAGAAGCTCGACATCGGAGCGATTAAGTCGCGCTGCACGGTACAGATGCCGCGAGAGGAAGTTTATCGATTATTTGAAGAAGCGGGATTTGATTACGGTCCTGCCTTTCAAGTGACCGATAGAATGTTCGGGAGCGATCAAGAGGGTCTCGTGAAGCTCTCTCTGCTGCCAGTGCTGCGAAGCGATCTTATGAATTGGGGGCTGCATCCTTCGCTGCTTGACGGCGCCTTCCGGGCGATCGCTGCTGTATCCGGCAAGTCCGGAAGTCCAGTGCTGCGCATACCGTTCTCGCTTGGACGAATGGAGATCTATGCTCCAATAACAGCGGCTTGCTATGCTTATGCTGTTCCCACAACATCGCTTGAAGCGGAGGTTGTCAAGTACGACATTGCGGTCTTGAACGAAACGGGAGACGTTGCAGTACGGATTCGGGATTTTTCTACCCGCAAATTCAAAGAAGCAGGACAAGCCGCCGGCAGAGAGATGCTCTATTATTATCCGCAGTGGAATCCGGCGCTCGTGGAGCTTGCAGCAGAGATGGATAATGAGCCGATTCTACTATTCGCGCATGACCATAAGCTGGCTCAAGTTTTAGGCTCGGCAACGATTCTCGTTCAGCCTGGTTCAACCTATCGGCAGAATGGCAGCGTATTCGAGCTGGATCCGACCTCTGCGGCCGATTACGAGCGATTGCTGATTGATCTTGCCGAGCAGCAAATTCATCCAGCGCGATTTGTTCATGCATGGAGCCTGAATACCGGCCATTCACTTGACAGGCTGGAGGATCAGAAAGAGCTCGGACTCTATTCGCTTCTGTACTTGTTCCAAGCTGTAACTTCGATGGAATGGGAATTGAAGAGCCGCTGTCTTTATGTATTTCCGCACAGCGGAGCCGAGGTTGTGCCGCAGCAAGAAGCGGTGGCCGGCTTTGCCAATTCGATCGTGCCCGTCAACCATCGATTCGAATTGGTTACGGTACAGATTGACGATGCATCTGCAAGGCCGAAACGGTTAGCCGAGCTTCTGCAGACGGAGCTGGCGCAATCGGGCAATGGCATGGAGATCCGGTATGAACGCGAGCAGCGTTTCGTGCGCGGCCTGCACCGGCTCCAGCCGGAGCAGGCGAATAACGGAGATCAGCCACATCTGAAGCATCATGGCGTCTATTTAATTACCGGCGGCGCAGGCGGGCTTGGACTGCTGTTTGCTGAATATTTGGCCAAGCATTATAAAGCGCGCTTGATTTTGACGGGACGATCCGAGCTGCAGCCGGAGAAGCAAGCAAAGATAGAGGCGCTGAAAGCGTTTGGCGGCGAGGCCGTCTATGCAAGGGCGGATGTTGGCCGACCTCTAGATTCGATGCGGCTTGTAGAGCTGGCAAAGTCGCAATTCGGAACGCTTAACGGCATATTCCATTGTGCTGGAATCACGGGCGATACTCTTGTTACCGATGCAACGCGCTCTACCTTCCAACAAGTGCTGGATGCCAAGGTAAACGGCACGCTCAATCTGGATGCCGCAACAGCTGGAGAAAAGCTTGATTTATTCGTCTTGTTCTCTTCGATCTCGGCGCTTGTCGGCGACTTCGGAGGCTGCGCATATGCGGTGGGCAATGCGTTTCTTGACCGCTTCGCAAGCTGGCGGCAAGCACAATACGAGCAGGGAGCGCGCAACGGCCGCACGATTTCGATTAATTGGCCGCTATGGCAGGACGGCGGATTGGAGCTTCCGTCGGAGGACGGGGAAAAGTACTACAGCTATTCAGGAATTTGGCCGATGACGACTGGGCAAGGATTCGAAGCGTTCGAGCGGATTCTGGACACTTCTCTTCACCATGCGGCCGTCATCTATGGAGAAGTCAACAAGGTCAACCGAGTGCTCAAGGCTTCGGCGGCAGAGGCACTGATGCCGTTAGAGGAGGAGGCAGCGGATATGCAGCCGGAAGCTCTTCCATCGGATGCTGTTCATGAGAAGAATGCGGTATTCGTTGGAGCAGAGCAATACTTGAAGGAAATTCTTGCGGAGATTACGCTTCTGCCCTTATCGCGCATCCAGTCCAAAGCACCGCTTGAAAAATACGGCGTAGACTCTGTGATGATCATGGAGTTCAACAATCGTTTGGAGAAGGACTTCCAAAGTCTTCCGAAAACGCTGCTGTTTGAATACGGGAACTTGCATGCGCTTGCGGAATATTTTGCAGAGAAGCATGCGGACCGAGTTATTGGGCTGAAAGGTCTGGAAATGGCTTCACGGGCCTCCAAGCAAAAGCATGCACAGGCTCGGCCATCTTCGGAGAATGCGCGCATGCAGCCGTCTAAGCAAAGGATTCCCAATCGTTTTATTGCGTCTGCTGAGGCCGGCGGCAGGGGCAAGGCGCCGTCTGCGACTGCATTAGCCGCAGGCTCCGCTTCGGTAATGGCAAGTTCTGCCGCCGAGACAGCGGTTCAATCGTTTGAACGGGATATCGCGATCATCGGTGTCGGCGGACGTTACCCGAACGCGGACAGCCTCGAGCAATTTTGGGAGAACCTTAAGAACGGCGTAGACAGCGTATTAGAGGTTCCGAAGGAACGATGGGATCACAGCCGTTATTTCGACCCGCAAAAAGGGGTTAAAGGCAAGACATACTCCGGGTGGGGCGGTTTTGTGAATGATGTAGACAAGTTCGATTCGCTGTTCTTCAACATTTCACCAAGGGAAGCCGATACGCTCGACCCGCAGGAGCGATTGTTCCTGGAGACAGCCTGGCATACGCTGGAGGACGCCGGATATTCGAAGCGGGAGCTGGATGGCGGCAACGTAGGCGTATTCGTCGGCGCTATGTTCGGCCAATACCAGCTCCATGCCGTGGAAGAAACCGCACAAGGCAATCCGGTTGATCTTGGCTCGGTATTCTCGTCCATTCCGAACCGTGTATCGTATTTCATGAACTGGAGAGGACCGAGCATCGCCATTGATACGGCCTGCTCATCGTCGCTGGAAGCGATTCGGCTTGCTTGCGACAGCATTATGCTCGGCAATTGCGAGCTGGCTGTAGCAGGCGGAGTTAACGTGATGACTCATCCGCATAAATATACGGCGCTTGCGCAGGGCCGATTCCTGTCCGCGGACGGCCGCTGCCATTCCTTCGGCAGCGGCGGAGACGGTTATGTGCCAGGCGAAGGAGTCGGAGCGGTGCTGCTGAAGCCGCTCTCGAAAGCCATTGCCGACGGCGATCATATTTATGCTGTCGTGAAGGGCGCTGCCGTCAACCATGGCGGCAAAACAAACGGGTATTCGGTACCCAATCCGAATGCCCAAGGCGATGTCATATCGGATGCGCTCCGGAAGGCGGACATAGACGCAAGAACGATATCTTATATAGAAGCGCATGGCACCGGAACTTCACTTGGAGACCCCATTGAGATTGCGGGTCTATCGAAGGCGTTTGGCCAATGGACGGACGATACCGCTTTCTGCTCAATCGGCTCCGTGAAGTCCAATATCGGCCACCTGGAATCGGCGGCGGGCATCGCCTCCGTCACGAAGGTGCTGCTGCAGATGAAGCATAAGCAGCTTGCGCCGTCGCTTCACGCAAGGACGTTAAATCCGAATATTGATTTTGCTGCGACACCTTTTATTGTCCAAAGGGAGCTGCAGCCTTGGGAGCGTCCAATGATCGCCTTGAACGGTGTGACCTCGGAGGCTCCGCGCCGCGCGGGCATATCCGGATTTGGCGCAGGAGGGACGAATGTTCATCTCCTATTGGAGGAATATGAAGCGCCTGTCGAAGCTTCATACTCTCATCGCACGCCGCAGTTGATTGTATTATCAGGACGCACGGATGACCGGCTCAGGGCCAATGCGGAGAGACTGCTCGCATATCTGCGCCGCAAGCCAATGGCCGCGCAAGACAGCGGGAGATCGGATATTAGCGGCGTCATTCTGAGCAAGGATGACAGTACAAACCTAAAGCAGCATGTATTAAACGACATTGTGGCCGCGGCATCTGAAATCCTGCATATTGGAGACGATGAGATCGATGCGCAGGAAGCCTTCATGGAATATGGCTGCGATGCGGTTAAGCTCACTGAGCTGATTGACCGCTTAAATGAAACCTTCGGAATTAAGCTGGAAATGGGCGTGCTCGCGGAGCATGAAACGGCTGAAGCGCTGTCGGACCATTATACGAATGCTTATACGGCTCGACTCGCTTCACGTTACGGCTTCCATACGGCTGCAAGCAGTCCTGACTCTGATCCTGCCGAGCCGATATGTCTCGCCGATGTGGCCTTTACCCTGCAAACAGGCAGGGAAGCGTTAGACGAGCGTCTAGCTGTTATAGCCTTATCGGTTGAGGATCTGTGCGGCAAGCTGGAGCATTTCCTTAAAGGGGAACGCGGAGAGGGCTGTTACCGCGGCAGCGCGAAGGATTCGAACGCGCATGAGCTGTTGATTGAGGATGAGGAAGGAGTACAGTTTCTGCGTCAAATAACAGAGCGCGGCAAGCTGCCCAAGCTCGCTCAAATTTGGGTTTCGGGCATCGCAGTCGACTGGGGGCTGCTGCATATTGATTCGAAGCCGCGCCGCATCCCATTGCCGGGCTACGCTTTCGCAAGAGTGAGCCATTGGTATAAAAAAAGACCGGACGCCGTACAAACAGACGAAAAGCTAATCGCTGCTCCGCGAATGATTGCAGCGGGCAAGCTGGCGGAGGATCAGACCGAAAGACAGAAGGATGCACAAGCGGATACGCTTGAACACTTTTTCTTGGCGCCGGTCTGGAAGCCGGATCGAAGTACGATTGAACAGAGAAAGCATCAACCGGGCAAAGCGCTGCTGCTGCACAACATGCCTCAAACGGGGCTGGAGCAGGCGCTTATGGAGCTGAATCCGGATGATGAATGGATAACCGTCAAGCTGGGGGAAACAACGATTCGGCATTCCGCCGTAAGCTGGCAATTAAATACGGCCGATGCAACAGCGCTCGAAACATGGCTTCTTGCTCAGGGGGCATTGAAATCCGTGCTGTTCCTGCACGGTTCTTCGGGCCAATCGGATGATCTGCTAGATATGAACCAGCTGAATGCAAGCCAGGAATATGGCGTACTGTCGATGTTTCGTCTTATAAAAGCTTTCTCGGCAGCAGGATATGCATTAAAGCCGCTGGACTGGAAGGTCATTACCTGCAATGCGCAGGGCATTGATCATGAAGAGCTGATAAATCCGCAATCCGCGAGCCTCTTTGGATTGATGATGTCCATGGCGAAGGAATACCCGAGCTGGCGGGTGTCCATGATGGATATCGACGGTTCGGAGCTTAAGCAAAAGCAGAAGCTTCGCATGGTTGCTCAGCAGGTTGTTGCTGAGCCTGCCGATCCTGGCGGCGAGGCAACTGTATTGCGAGGCGGGCTTCGTTTCCGGCGAGTACTGGAAAAGAGGCGGCTGGAGCATGTCAATCAAGCGCCTTTCCGTCAAAATGGGGTATACCTGATCGTTGGAGGAGCGGGCGGCATAGGCCTCGAATTAACCCGTTTCCTAGCAAAGGAAGTGCAGGCTCGCATCGTATTAATAGGCCGCTCTGCGTTGAAGGAAGAGCAGAAGCGGGCGCTGGCCGAAGCGGAAGCAGTCGGCGGTAGGACGTTGTATATTCAAGCGGATGCAACGAATTTGGAAAGCATGCAGATGGCCGTGCGAACGGCTAAATCCGAATTCGGCGTCATTCATGGCGCTGTTCACTCGGCGATCGTTCTTCGCGACCGTGTCATTGACAACATGGATGAAGCGTCGTTCCGACAATCTCTCGATCCGAAGGTAGCGGGAAGCGCGGTAATGTATAAAGCGTTGGAGAAGGAGCCTCTCGATTTCCTTCTCTTTTTCTCGTCGATCCAATCTTTAGCTGGAAATGTTGGTCAAAGCAATTATGCGGCAGGCTGCACCTTTAAGGACGCCTTCGCTCAAGCGCTGCGAACAAGAGTGAAGTATCCCGTTCAAGTGATCAACTGGGGTTACTGGGGATCGTTAGGCGTTGCCGCTACGAAGGAGCAGAATGAGCGTTTCGCAGCTGTAGGGCTGCTGTCTATTGGACCGAATGAAGGGATGGAGGCGGTTGCTAGAGTCATCGCGCATCGCACCGAACAGGTTGCGGCCTTGAAGGCGACACCGGCGCTGCTGCAACGAATGACGCATGTCCCTGAGGAGCATGCAAGTCGGGCTCGGCTATCGGAAACACAACCATTGCCTGCTTATGCTTCAGAATTGGCGCAAACAGAAGCCATTATGGATGAAGACGAGCTGCGTGACGCGGTGGAGGACGTTGTTCTGGGCGCTCTGGGTGATGTGCTTCAAATGGACGCGGGCGATCTGGACACCCATTCCCCCTACACGGATTTTGGGGTCGATTCGGTGCTATCAATCGAAATTACAGTGAAAATCAAAGAGAAGCTGAACGTGGATATTCGATCGACCGAGCTGTTCAACTATCCTAATGTACGTGCCTTGACGGATTACATTGTGAGGGAATTTGGGATGACTGTTCGCGAAAGCCTCAGGAGGACAGCGGATGTCTTTCAACTGATCGCCCCCGTTCCGGCCCCAGCCTCTGCAGCCTCTGAGGAACAAGACATGATGGGTCTACTGCTGCGATTGGAGCGAGGCGAGCTGACGGTGGATCAGGTGATCGAACTACAGAAGGAGGTTTAGCTGAACATGTCGGCTACGGAAAAACGTAAAATTTTAGAATTGATTTATGCCAATAAAATTTCGGCAGAAGAAGGCATTCGACTGATGAAGCAGTCGGGGCTGAGCCCAGCTGAACCCTCACTATCTGATGCTTCTAGGCTGCCGAGTCCATCTAAACCGTTTGAACCTGATTCTCCAATCCATCAACCGGAGGCGCCGCGCTCGGAGTCGGGGCAGCAATGGGAGGAAATAGCCATTATCGGCTTATCCGGCCAATATCCCGACGCCAGCGACGTGAATGAATTCTGGAATCTCATTACGAATAAACAAAGCGCGATTCGGGATATTCCAGAGTCGCGCTGGAGCATGGATAGCTTCTATGATCCTGATCCGAATGCGAAAGACCGCTCCTATAGCAAAAAAGGCGGGTTTATACCGAACATCGATTTTTTTGATCCGCTGTTTTTCTCGATCACGCCGCGGGAAGCAGAATATATGGACCCGCGTCAACGCCTTTTTCTCCAGGAAGGCTTTAAAGCGTTAGAAGACGCAGGGTATGCAGAGCAGGAGCTGGCCGGCTTGAAATGCGGCGTATTCGTCGGTGTCCAAGACGGCGAATACGTCGTACATTATCATGGCGAAATGAATGGAATGGTGCAGATGGGCGGCAGCAACGCGATATTGTCGGCCCGTTTGCCCTACTTCCTGAATTTGAAGGGGCCAACGGTGTCTGTCGATACGGCCTGCTCCTCTTCATTGGCAGCAATCGCGCTCGCTTGTGAAAGCTTGCTTAGCGGATCAAGTCATATGGCGGTAGCGGGAGGGGTTTCGCTGCTCATATCGCCGAAGCTTTATGTAGGCCTCGCCAAAAATGGCATGCTTTCAACGGATGGCCTTTGCAAGACGTTCGACGACGATGCGGACGGCTTCGTGCCTGGTGAAGGTGTCGGTGCTGTCGTATTGAAACGATTGTCCGACGCGCTCCGGGATGGCGACCATATTCATGGCGTCATTGCTGGATACAGCATCAACCAGGACGGCAAGACAAACGGCATCACTGCGCCGAGCGCCCCTTCTCAGACGATGCTGGCAAGAGAGCTTTATGATCGATTCCGCATTAATCCGTCGCATATTTCATATGTGGAGGCTCACGGCACCGGCACGAAGCTGGGTGATCCGATCGAGGTTCAAGCGCTGTCGGAAGCGTGGTCTCGTTATACGGACAAAAAGCAGTTTTGCGCGATCGGCTCAGTCAAAACGAATATAGGCCATGCGCTGCCGGCTTCGGGAATTGCTGGCTTGACTAAAGTATTGCTGTCGATGAGGCATAAGAAAATAGCGCCGTCTCTTCATCTGCACAAGGAGAACGAGCACATCGATTTCGAACATTCTCCCTTTTATGTCAATACGGAGCTAAGGGATTGGGAGAGCGATGGCCGCCCACGGATGGCTGCGATCTCGGCATTCGGCTTTAGCGGCACAAACGCGCATCTTGTTATTCGGGAGACGATGCCGCATGAACAGGGGATTGCCGCGAAAGAGGATCGCCCTGCCTATCTCTTTACGCTGGCAGCGAAGTCGAAAGAGGCAGTCGAGCGCCAAATGGAAAAGCTGCTCGCTTGGCTCGATGGGGAGGGAAGAGCTAGCGATCCTGCAAATATGGCTTATACGTTGCATGTTGGCCGTTCTCACTACGCCTATCGTGCGGCGTTCGTCGCCCGCAGCCTCGTCGAGCTGAAGGCCATGCTGCAGACTGCGCGGAATAAAGGCGAGCATGAGGGCTATTTTCCCCCTCTGATGAAAACGTCCCGAGGCAAGCAGGAGCAGGCGCTGAAGCAATTCGGAAAGCAGCTGCTTCAGGATGCCGTCCATGCAGCAGAGTCGTCTGCCGACTACCGCGAGAAGCTGCTTGCTCTTGCAGATCTTTATGTGAAAGGCTTCGATCTTGCCTGGGAGACTCTCTATGGGCACAATCGGCATTATCGTATTTCCTTGCCTACCTATCCATTCGCACAGGAAAGCTATTGGTTCGAAAAGAACGAATGGACGGCAAGCGTTAGCGCACCGGCAAGGGAAGATGCCCTCGTATCCGTGAAGAAGCTGCATCCGTTGATTGATCGTAACACATCGGTCATGAAGGAGCAGCGATTCGAGCTGGAGCTGGCCGGAACGGAGGCCTTTCTTCAAGAGCAGCAGCTCCTTGGCCGTCCAATACTGACCGGCGGCGCAATTATCGAAATGATTCGAGCGGCAGGCTCCCTTGCAGAGGAGTCTGCCGTTTGTTCACTGAAGGGGCTTGTTCTTGCGCAGCCAATTGCGGCCGCGGCGCCGTTAGCGCTGCGAACCTCGCTGAAGCTGGCGGACGAAGGAATGAATGGTGAAGTAACCTCAAATAAGGATGGCAAACGCAGCATCTATGCGCAAGCAAAGCTCTTTGGATCTAACGCAGCGGAGAATAAAGAAAGCATCGATGTCGCCGCTGTTCGGAAACAGCTGCAGGGCGCTGCTTCGGCTGCATTCTATCCGGAGCTGGAGAAGAACGGCTGGCGCATTCATCCGAATCAGCAGACCGTTATATCGTTCGCGATTAGCGAAGACGGCGAGGAAGCCTTCGCCCAGCTTAGCCTGCCGCAAGCCTTGATGACTTCCGCGCCAGCCTTTGGACTGCATCCGGCATTGCTTGATGGAGCGTTGATGGCCGGGCATTTGCTGTTGCTGTCAGTAGAACGTACAAACAAGCCGCATTATCTACAGTCGGTCGAATCCATCGACCTCTTCGGCGTGATGCAAGCAGAGGCTTATGTCCGCATTCAACGGATGAAGGATGGGCGACTTCATATCGTATTGGCGGACGAAACCGGCCAGCCGTTCGTAAGGCTCTTAAATGTGAAATTGTCTCCTGTAGCCGAAAGCACAGAAGATGACTCGCCTATGCTTGTGGTGAAGCAATGGCGGGAGCATACGCAAACGCTATCGGTTGACGAATCCTTTGCAGCTTGGAAGGGTTCCGTCATTGTTCTGGTGAACGGTGAAACAAGGGAACTTGCCCAAGCGCTGCTGGACGGTCAAGCCGTGGATAAGCACATAATCAGCGACCAGGCTGTTTCCGAACCGGCGCTTGCCCGTCAAGCGGCTATGGAATTACTGGGCAGCGGCAAAACGTGGTCAGGCGTAATCGATCTGTCCGATCTTCATACGACTCCTTTCGCCGGTTGTGATCCGTCTTTCGGTAAAGTGGCCTTTTTGCAAGAGCTGCTGAAGGAGCTGCGTAAGGAAGAGTTTCATATCTTGCACCTGACGCGGGGGCTGAATCCGTATCCCTCGGTGCCGCCATCGCTGGCTGGAGCCGCTATAGCCGCTTTCATCAAGCTGCTTGGCGCGGAGTACCGCAAGCTGAATGCCCGAACGATTGATATCGATTTCTTGCTTCATGATGCGGAGCTCCTGCGCAAGCTTGTACGCACGGAGTGGTCCGCTGTCCATTCGCAGAGCGAGGTGCTTTACCGAAATGGCAGCCGGCTTCTGCCGCAATTGGTGCAGACGGCGCGCAGCGCCGAAAGGTTAGCCATCCATCCGGACAAAACCTATGTCATTACGGGAGGCACACGAGGGATTGGCGCAGAGACAGCGAAGCATTTGGCGAGGAAGGGGGCGCGCAAGCTTGTATTGATGGGTTTGCAAGCCTATCCGGATCGAAGCGAATGGGACAGACTATTGAACGATTCCCTAACAGACCCGGCTTTATTGCGGCGTCTCCGAACCATTGTCGAGCTTGAGGACCATGGGGCTTCTGTTGAGCTTTACACGGGCTTGCTGACGGATCGGGCGAAGTTGGAGCAGTTCTTTAATACGATTCGGCAAACCGGCGGAGAAATCGGCGGCATTATTCACGCGGCCGGTATTACTGTAAACGATAATCCGGCATTCATCGGCAAGTCAATTGAAGATATGAACCGGGTTTTTGAACCGAAGATGTCCGGCCTGCAAGTCTTGCATGATGTTTTTGCAGGCGACACCCTCGACTTTTTCTTGCTGTATTCATCGGTTTCCGGCGTGATTCCGGCCCTCTCCGTTGGTGCAAGCGATTATGCGGCAGCCAATGCGTTCATGGATTCGTTCACCGCTTACCAACGAAGCCAAGGCTATGCCTGCTACCAAACGGTTCAGTGGCCGAGCTGGAAGGAAGTCGGCATGGGCGAAGTCAAGCTGCCGGCCTATCGGAAGCTGGGCCTGCTGTCGCACACGACGGCTGAAGGACTGGCTATGCTGGACGATGTACTGGCACTGTCCGAACAGGCGAGCGTCATGCCTGCTGTCGTCGATGCGCAGAAATTTGATTTGAACGGTCTGTTATACGGTACGCAGGATCTGGACAAAGCAGCTGTCAAGGCTGATTCAAGCGAGAAAATGAAGCAGCCTGTCGTTCAGAAGAAACGGAGCGGCTCGCTGAAGCAGTTGAAGGATCTGTTCTCCCGCGAGCTGAAGCTGCCGCTTAACAAGCTGGATGAGAATCTGGAATTCGGTGAATTCGGCGTGGATTCGATCTTACTTGCCGATCTCGTGAAGAAAATCGAAGAATGGCTCGGCATACAGCTTGATCCCGGAGCCTTGTTGGAGAACCCGACGCTCCATATGCTTAGCTCTCATTTGGATGAGCTGATAGGCGCTGCCGATCCGGGCTTGGATGAGACGGCCGCCGATACCGAAGAGCCTGTCGCGCTTGTACAGGAGCCGGCCTCGTTCGCAGCCGCGCCGACGAAGATGAATGCGGCAACAGAAGCAGCGGAGCTCATCTTCGCAGATGCGGAGCTTGCAGAGCTGCAGCCTTTTGCGCAAAGCATCTTCTCCAAGCCGGCGGCGGCGGCAATCCGAGAACCAGCTTCGGACCAACAATTCGCGATTATTGGCATGGCTTGCCACTTTCCCGGCGCGAAGGATAAAGACGCCTATTGGAGCAATCTCGTCAGAGGCATATCCTCGATCAGCGAAGTGCCGCGATCGCGCTGGAATGCCGATCAGCTGTACGCTCCGGAGTACCGAAGCGGGAAATGCAGCAGCAAGTGGGGCGGCTTTATCGAAGGCATTGAAGACTGGGATCCGGAATACTTCCGATTCTCGAAAGAGGATGCTCCTTATATCGATCCGTTGATGCGCCAGTTTCTTGAGGTTTCGGTCCAGACCATCAGCGATGCGGGCTATACGAAGCAGGAGCTTTCCGGCCGCAAGGTCGGCGTATTCGTTGGTTCGAGGACGGGATCCTTTGCTTCGCTGCTGCCTGATATGACTCGAAATTCCATTCTCGGAATCGGTCAGAATTTTATTGCCGCTCATGCTTCGCATTTTTTCAATTGGAAGGGACCAAATCTCGTCGTAGATACAGCCTGCTCCTCCTCGCTCGTATCCTTGCATCTTGCTTGCCAAAGCCTTCGTTCAGGGGAATCGGAAATCGCTATCGCGGGCGGAGTGGATATTTTGATCGACGAATCGCAGTATTTGGTTTTAAGCGAAGGCAAAGCATTGTCGCCTGACGGGTTATGCCACACCTTCGACGAGAAGGCAAATGGCTTTGTGCCTGGAGAGGGCTGCGGTGCCGTGATGCTGAAACCGCTTGCACAGGCGCAAGCGGATGGTGATCGCATCTATGCGGTCATTGAATCGAGTGCTGTTAATAATGACGGACATACGATGGGCGTCACGACTCCGAATCCTGAAGCGCAATACCAAGTCATTAAGGAAGCATTGCAAAAAAACAGTATTTCCGCCGACACGATCTCTTATATCGAGGCGCATGGCACGGGCACGATGATTGGCGACCCGATCGAACTGAAGGCTCTGACCCGCGTCTTCCGAGAAGACACGGAGGATACGCAATTTTGCGGCCTCGGAGCCGTGAAAACCAATTTTGGCCATCTGCTCAGTGCAGCGGGAATCGCTTCCGTTATAAAGGTTGCTCTGTCCTTGCACCATAGACAGATACCTCCGACATTGAATTGCGACCGCCCAAATCCGCGGTTCGCTTTTGAAAGTTCGCCTTTTTATGTCAACGTGTCTCTGCATGAATGGAAGCAGCGGAAGGGGGTGCGTCGTGCCGGCATTTCCGCATTCGGATTCGGGGGCACGAATGCCCATGTCATTCTTGGCGACCTTCAGGGGCTTACAGGCTATGAGCCGAAGCGCAAGCCATTGCCGCCGGTATTATTCGAACGTAAGCGTTATTGGCTGATTGGGGACGAGCCTGCAGCAGAATCGGTTCACAAGTCTTCGATGAACGGCTTCATGCAGCTTGTGGACGAGTCGGAATAAGAGAGAGAAGGAGACATGGGAATGGGAAAGGGAACGGAAACGATAAACGGAAAAGCTAATCACTATAAATTCAGTCTGATGATGGAAAACGATAACTATATCGTTCGCGATCATCATGTTCACGATGTGCGCATGGTACCGGGCGTCACTTGGATGGACACCATTTTGCGCGGGCTGGAGAGCAAGGGATTTCCGCTGGCTCGGCTGGAACTGCGCAATGTGCTGTTCCTCACTCCTGTGGATACCTCATCCGGTCACGACCGCAGTGTGCAATTCACTATAACGAAATCGAGAAACCACTGGAAAATCGAAGCGAAGAGCCAGCGCGTAAAGAATGGCAAAGCGCTTGCTCCAGAGTGGGATCTCAACTTAACGGCCGAGCTTTATGTCCACGAGGAGGAGATGAGCAAGACTATCGATCTCCAGGCCATGATGCAGGGCTCCCGGCGCCAATCGGATCTGGAGGATGCCTATGCGTTTATGCGCCGAGTCGAAATCAACCACTACGAGTTTATGAAAGCTCGCGGAACTCTCTACGAGACAACAGACGGCGTACTGGCTGAAATTCACTTGAGCGGGCTTGCGGAATCGGTCGCTCCCAGCTTTATGCTTCATCCGGTGTTTCTGGATTGCTCGACGATCATACAAGCGAATCTCCTTACAAGAACGATGAAGCTGAATGAGGTCGCGGATTCGGAGCTTAAGCCTTATATTCCGATCTGTATCGAGTCCTTTCGTCCGGCCGGCAGACTGTATGACCGCTGCTATGTATTCGTACCGCAAGCGTCCAATATCACATCGGCATCAGGCGATGTCATCTACTCGGATGTCGAATTATACGATGAAGACGGACGATTGGCTGCCGTGATGCACCGATTCACGACGAAACGTATTCGTTCACGTGATCTGATACGGAATTTGCATGGAAAGAATGAGGAGACTGATACGGCTGCCGTCTTGGCGCCTGAGCAGATTGAGACGCCGGCGGTGCCAGCCGCGCAGGTGAAGAAGGACTCCGGCGCATCGGTCGCATCCAATGTATTCAATGCATCCAATGTATCCAACAAATCCGACTCATCCGAGGAGCTTCTGCCTCTAATCGAGAAAGATCTATGTATGATGATCGGCGAGATGCTGGGCAAGCCGCCCAGGGAAGTGGACAAAGAGGCCGGCTTTTATGATCAGGGCCTCGACTCGGGAAACCTGCTCAAGCTTGTACAGGATCTTGAAGCGAAGCTTGCCATTCAACTTTACCCGACGCTGCTCTTTGAATATACGAATGTGAATGCGCTGGCTGCGTTCCTGGCTCTGGAACATGCCGCGGCATACCGTGGAAGGGGCAACGAGCCCGTTCAAAGCTCGGAGCTGAATTCGAACATCGATACCGTCTACTTTCAGCATGGCTGGAAACGAGCGGAGCTAGCGAATATGCAAGCTGTTGAAGGGCTGCGCGGTCCGGTGCTGCTTGTTGACAAAGATGAGCAATTGTTCAGCGCGCTTCGCTCGAAGCTTGAAGGGGTTCGGGTTCTGCTCGTTCAACCAGGCGAAGGTTACAGGGATCTCGGCGGCGGCAAGTATGAGATAGACCCTGCGTCTCCGGAGCAGTATCGTCAGCTCGTGACCCAGCTGAAGAGGAGTAATGTGCTGCCGGTTAACATCCTGCACAGATGGGCGGATGAGGCGTTCTCAGCGAATGAGGAGGCAATGACGGCCTACCATATTAATGGTCTGCAAAGCCTGCTGCATCTCACGCAAGCCTTGCTCGAGCACAAGCCGAAGGAGAAGACTCGCTTGTTGTATGTCTATACGGCGAAGGACGGTACGGAGCCTCAGCATATGGCGGCAGGCGGATTTGCGCTTACGCTGCATCGCGAGAATCCTCGTCTGTTCTACAAAACAGTCGAGCTCCGCGGCGGTTCTGCTGCAGGGCCGCAGCTTGCTGAGCTTGCAGCTGCGGAATGGCTGACAGAGGATGCCGCGGAAATTCGCTACGAGTCAGGAAGACGTTATTCAAAGCAGCTTGTTGAACGGAAAGCGGTGCAGGCAGCCGAAGCTGCAGTGCCGCTCAAGCATGGCGGCGTTTATTTAATTACTGGGGGAGCAGGCAGCTTAGGCCTGCTCTTCGCCACTTATATCGCTGAGCGTGTGAAGGCTAAGCTTATTCTGACTGGCCGTTCTCCTCTGGGAGAGGACAAAGCCGTACAGCTAAATAAGCTTGAAGCGTTAGGCGCTGAGGTGCTCTACATAGCAGCAGATATTTCGAAAACCGAGGACGCAGAGCGGCTCGTTCGCGAGGCCAAATGGAAATTCGGCCGCATTGACGGCGTGATCCATAGCGCTGGCATTACCCGTGATTCATTGATCGTCGAAAAGACGGCGGCGGACATGGAAGCGGTGCTGTCTCCGAAAGTGCAAGGGACCGTCCTGCTGGATGAAGCGCTGCGAGCTGAAGCCATTGATTATTTTGTGTGCTTCTCCTCCATCGCCGCGCTGGGCAATGCCGGACAGGCAGATTATGCCTATGCAAACGCATTTCTAGACGCCTATATGATCAGGCGGAACGAGCTGAAGGAGCAGGGAGAGAGAGCTGGTCGCTCGATATCGATTAACTGGCCGCTCTGGAAAGAAGGCGGTATGCAGCTAGACGACAGCACAGCGGCATTCATGTTCGAGCAGATGGGGATATCGGCGATGCGGACGAGCAGCGGGCTGCTTGCCTTCGAGCAGTCGTTCCTGCTCGGCGATACCGGTCTTGTAGTGGTCGAAGGTGATCGTGAACGCCTTGTGAAAGGGCTCACCGCGCCGTCGGCCAAACCGACAATGGCATCATCGACGTCATCGACAGCACCGAAGATGTCAGCAGCTTCACCCTCGCCCTCCTCTTCAGCAAGCAAGGAGAAGCCGGCCTATGAGGAGGATGACATCGCCATCGTGGGTATGTCAGGGCGTTATCCGCAGGCGGCTAACCTGCGCGAATTTTGGCAAAACCTGCGATCGGGACGCAACTCGGTTACGGAGATTCCGGTTGAGCGCTGGGATTACAGAGAGGATTACTCCGAAGATAGAAGCAAGGCAGGCTCCACTTATGCGAAGTGGGGCGGCTTTATCGATGATGCGGATAAGTTCGATCCCTTATTTTTCAACATCTCGCCATTGGAAGCGGAATATATGGATCCGCAGGAGCGTTTATTCCTTCAGGCAGTCTGGGAAACGGTCGAGGATGCCGGTACAACGCGGAAAGGGCTTGGCACGAACAAAGTAGGTGTTTTTGTCGGCGTCATGTGGTCGCAATACCAGCTCTTAGGAGCAGAAGAGGCATTGCGCGGCAATAAATTGGCTCTCGGAGCGAATATTTCCTCCATTGCTAATCGTGTGAACTATGTGTTTAACTTCCAAGGTCCGAGTATCGCCCTGGATACGATGTGCTCCTCGTCGATCACATCGATTCATTATGCCTGCGAGAGCATTCGGCGAGGGGATTGCGAATTGGCGATAGCGGGCGGGGTTAATTTATCGATCCACCCGAACAAATACCTCCTTCTATCGCAGGCTAAATTCGCTTCGGGCGAAGGTCTTTGCCGGGCGTTCGGAGAAGGCGGCGACGGTTATGTGCCAGGCGAAGGCGTAGGTGCCGTACTGCTGAAGCCGCTGAAGAAAGCGATAGCCGATCAAGATCAGATCTATGCGGTCATCAAGGGAAGCGCGATCAACCATGGAGGCAAATCAGGCGGTTATTACGTCCCGACTCCGACCGCACAGGGGGAAGTGATCGCGAATGCGATGCGGAAGGCTGGCGTTGATCCAAGTACGATCACATACCTTGAAGCACATGGTACAGGTACTTCGCTTGGAGATCCAATCGAAATTAACGGGCTTACCAAAGCTTTTGGATCATCAACAGAAAAACAGCATTGCGCGATCGGTTCCGTGAAGACGAATATTGGTCATCTGGAGTCGGCGGCGGGCATTGCAGGCCTAACGAAGATTCTCCTGCAAATGAAGCATGGCGAGCTTGTGCCCTCCCTGCATGCAGAGACGTTAAACAAGAAGATCGATTTCGCGCGTTCGCCCTTCCGGGTCCAGCGTAAGCTGGAGAAGTGGGAAAACCCGGTTGGCCGTGACGAGAATGGATTCATGACGCAATTGCCAAAACGCGCCGGCATATCCGCATTTGGTGCGGGAGGAGCGAATGCTCATCTTATTTTAGAACAGTTCATGAGCGCGCCGAGGCCTCGCCCTGCACAGACGATTCCGCAGATCGTCATCCTGTCTGCCCGCAATGAAGAACGGTTGAGAGCTTACGCTTCGTCGATGCATGACTTTGCGGCCTCGCTAAGACAAAGCGGAGAAGAAGCAGCCATTGAAGACATTGCCTATACTTCTCAGGTCGGCCGGGAAGCGATGGAGGAGCGCCTTGCGATTATTGCGAGCTCGATACAGGAGCTGCAGGAGAAGCTGCTGATTTATGTGCAAGCTCAAGGCTCGAAGGAACTTCCAGGCGTATTCACGGGGAACACGCGCCGAAACAGCGGAGCGCTGGCGCTGCTTTTGGACGGCCGAGAATTCAATCCCTATTTGGAGGTTGTTCTGCAGGATAAAAAGCTATCGAAGCTGGCTCAGCTTTGGATTAACGGCGTCGATATCGATTGGAACCTTCTGCACGACCTGGCCTGCGTTCGTAAAATTTCTCTGCCAACCTATCCGTTCGCAAGGGAACGCTATTGGGTGCCGAACTTTATCGGCGGAAGCATCGCTCATCGTCATGGAGAACCATCGAAGCTCCATCCGATGCTTGGCCATAATATCTCGACGCTTAAGGAACAGAAATTCTCGACACGCTTTACCGGCGAAGAGTTTTTCCTCCGAGATCATATTGTGAATGGCAGGAAGCTGCTGCCGGGCGTTGCTTATTTGGAAATGGCGCTTGCCGCAGGCGAAATGGCTGCCGAAGAATCGGTTCGCCGACTGAAAAATGTAGCATGGACATTACCGGTTTATGCCGATGAACAGGTTGATGTGCAAATGCTGCTGGAACCAAGTCCATTTGATGACGACGTCGCTTTTCAGGCGTTCACGATGAATGCGGCGGGAGAACGCAGCATACATGCCTCGGGTACGCTTGCGTTCGATCCATGCGTTCCGGAAGCTATTGATTTGCCAAGTATACGGGAGCGTTGCCGTGATATGCAGAGCCAAGCCGACATTTATACATCGTTCCGCGATTATGGCTTTGCCTATGGCGCAGGCATGCAGGCGATCGCAGAGCTGCGAAGCTCTGAATCGGAGGCGCTGTCCAAGCTTGTGCTGCCAAAGGAGCATAAAGCTGATTTTCAAGCCTATGGGCTTCATCCGGCACTTATGGACGGCGCACTGCAGACAGTCGCTGCTATAATCGGCAATCGCGAGCCGGGAATGGCGTATTTGCCATTCTCGATCAGCGAAGTGGAGTGTATGGCGTCACTCGAAGAAGTGCTGTATGTGCATGCTGCGCGAATCGAAAGCAACAAGAAGGAAGCGCCGATGCTGCATTTTCAAGTGGAGCTGCTTGATCAATCGGGCAAAGTGCTCGTTAAGCTCCGCGACTTCACCTTGAAGGCGTTCCGACAGGAGGAGAAATCGGAAGCTGATCGATTAATGGAGTTGCTGCAAATGGTGGAAAACGGAAGCTTTCGATTAGAGGAAGCCGAGAAACGGATAGGAGAGTTGATCTAATGAGCCGCATAGGCCAAAACGATATCCTTCAACGGCTTGCTGCCAAGGAGCTGACTTCAGCCGAGGCATTTCGTCTGTTGAAAGGGATGGAGCAGCAATCCGAAGGAACTGTCGCATTCACAAGGGAATGGGCGAGGGCGGATCTGAATGCCGGGACTCGTTACGGAGTCGTCCTGGTGTTCGATACCGGCACCGCTTTGTATGAGGCTTTGCTTGTGAATTCGTCCCGCGTGGTGCTCGTTCAGCCCGGAGAGGGCTATCGTGATTTGGGCGATGACCGATACGAGGTGAAGCCTGATCATACGCAAGATTACGTGAATCTCCTTGAAGCCCTTGAGCGCAAGCAGCTTCGAGCAGAAACAGTGCTAATCGCATGGTCGAAAAGCTCGTTTCTTGTGGAAGAAGCGAAGTTGGCCGAGGCGCTCGAGAAGAGCGTTTACTCGCTGCTGCATCTGAGCCAGGCGCTCGTTCAACACCGTCTGCGGCAGCCGCTCCCGGTTCTTTATCTCTATGAGAACGATGGCAGTATCGGACCGCATCATGCGGCTGTGTCCGGCTTTGCGCGAGCAGTTCGGCTAGAGCAGCCGAATTTGCTGCTGAAGGCGGTTGAAGTGCCAAGTATGCTTCAGCCTGCGGTACTTGCTTCTATAGTTGGACGTGAAGCTGCATCCGGCGATGTGGAAGTGCGCTATGCAGACGGAGGCCTTCGATATGCGAAGCGGTTTATTCCCGTACAGCCTGATCGTGAGACGGAAGTGCCCTATCGTCAAAATGGGGTTTATCTCCTAACCGGCGGTGCAGGCGGACTGGGTATGCTGTTTGCCGAGCATTTGGCCCGCACGGCGAAGGCTCGGCTCATTCTGACCGGCCGCTCGGCCCCCGGCCAAGAAATAGAGGAGAAGCTGAAGCGCATTCGAAGCTTGGGCGGCGAAGCCGTCTATGTCCAAGCAGACGCGGCAAAGCGTGCAGATGCCTTGCATATGGTCGATCAGGCCAAGCGGCACTTTGGAGCGCTTCATGGGGTAATCCATAGCGCGGGCGTGCTGCGCGATTCCTTTCTTCCGAACAAAACGGACATCGAGATGGAGGCTGTATTCGCTCCTAAAGTGTACGGCACCGCTTATTTGGATGAGGCCAGCGCCAATGAGCCGCTGGATTTCTTTGCGCTGTTCTCCTCGACGGCTGCGGTGATCGGCAGTGTCGGGCAAAGCGATTATGCGTACGGCAACGGGTTTATGGACAGTTTTGCTGAACGCCGCGAGCAATTGAAAAACAGCGGGAAGCGGTATGGACGCTCCATTTCCTTCAACTGGCCGCTTTGGTCAGGCGGAGGGATGCAGGTTCGGGACGCGGACATCAAGCAGATGAAGAAGCAGACGGGGATGGTCCCGCTGGATATTGAAACGGGACTAAAAGCATTTGAGGCAGGTTTGCGCTCGCAGGCTTCGCAGTGGGTTCAATTGAAAGGCGATGTCGAGGTCTTGCGGCGGCATATTTCTGAATCGAACAGGCCGGCAGCGCTCCTGCCGATGATGGAGCCGGCTGGTGCTGCGATAAGCGAGCAGACTGAGGCGGAAACAGATGATTTGCGTAAACAGGCGGAACAATTGCTGAAGCGGATTGTATCCGAGACGATCAAGCTTCCAATTGACAGGCTTGATGCAGAGGAGCCGATGGAGAAATACGGACTCGACTCCGTCATGGTTGCCAAGTTGACGCAGGATCTGGAGGTTTATTTCGGAACGCTGCCGAAAACGTTATTTTTTGAATATTTGACTTTGGCGGAGCTGGCGGGTTACATGGCGGACAATCATCGTGCCCGGCTGCTTGACATGGCAGATTCTAAGCCCCAAGCGCAGAAGCCTTCCGCGATCGCCTTCGGGATGCCGGACGCTCAAGCGGATCATCGACCGCGCGAACGAGAAGAGTCGGGTGGACGGCGCTCGAGGTTTGCCAGCCAACCAAAACAAGCGAATCAATCGAGTCAAACGTCGACAATGAAGGAATCGGTCTTACAAGACGATCAATCGACGAAGGACGAGATTGCCATTATCGGGGTTGCCGGACGTTATCCGCAGGCGAGAAATATCGACGAATTTTGGGGGAATTTGAAGGCCGGCAAAGACAGTATCACTGAAATTCCGTCTGAACGCTGGGATCTCGAACGTTATTACAGCGAAGAACGCGATCAGCTCGGCTCTTCCTATGGCAAGTGGGGAGGTTTCCTGGACGATGTGGATAAGTTCGATCCGTTGTTCTTCCAAATATCGCCGTCCGAAGCGGATTACATGGATCCGCAGGAGCGGCTGTTTCTCATGACGGTCTATGAGACGCTTGAGGATGCGGGCTATACCCGTCAAAGCTTTGCGAACGCCAATGTCGGCGTTTATGTCGGCGCTATGTACGGGCATTACCAGTTGTATACGCTGGATGGCATGAAGACGGGCACTGCTCCCGTGACGGGATCCTTTCATTCATCGATCGCGAACCGTGTCTCCTATCATTTTAATTTTGCCGGGCCAAGCATCGCCTTGGATACAATGTGCTCGTCTTCCCTGACAAGCGTGCATCTTGCCTGTGAAAGCTTGCTCCGGGGCGAGTGCGATGCTGCGATCGCAGGGGGCGTGAATCTGTCGATACATCCGATGAAATATGTGTTGCTCGGCCAGACCGGGTTTCTATCCAGCGACGGCCGCTGCCGATCATTCGGTGAAGGCGGCAGCGGGTATGTCCCCGGCGAAGGGGCGGGTGCGGTGCTTCTCAAGCCCTTGAAAAAAGCGATAGCGGACGGCGATCAAATCTATGCTGTAATTAAAGCTTCATCCATCAATCATGGCGGCAAAACAAACGGCTATACGGTCCCGAATCCGGGAGCCCAGGCTAAGCTTATCGGCAGCACATTGAAAAAGGCCAATATAGATGCCCGAACGATCACTTACTTGGAAGCGCATGGAACGGGAACATCTTTGGGTGATCCGATTGAGATAGCCGGTCTGATGAGGGCTTTTGCCGCTGATACAAAGGAAAGGAATTTTTGTTCGATAGGCTCTGTCAAGTCTAACATTGGGCATCTTGAGTCGGCTGCCGGCATCGCTGCAATCACAAAGGTGCTGCTGCAGATGAAGCACAAGCAGCTTGTTCCGTCTTTGCATACGGAAGCTTTGAATCCGGGTATCGATTTCGACAACTCTGCTTTCATTGTTCAACGCGAGCTTGCCGCATGGGAACAGACAGAGGTCGATGATCAGGGGAGCAAGGAGCGCCTGCCGCGGCGTGCCGGTATATCCGCGTTCGGGGCCGGAGGCTCTAACGCTCATTTGATTCTGGAGGAATACGAATCCAAGTCCATTCCGAGTACAAGTTCCAATGGGTCCAATCAGCTGCATGCGATTGTGCTTTCCGCGAAAAACGAGGAGCGGCTGTTGGAAATGGCGACGCGTCTGCTTGATTTTCTGAATCTGCAACGTTTGTCCAAGAAACGGGATAACATCGATGCCTTGAAAATAAATCTGAACAATGTTCTGGCGGCTATAGTGGCTGAGCTGTTGGACATCCGCGCCGATGAGATAGACCCGGAGGCCGCGTTCGAGGATTATGGTATGGATGCATTAATTCTATCCGATGTCGTCGATCGTCTCAATCGAGTTTACGGGCTTGAACTGACGGCGTTCGAGCTGTCCGGCCAACTGACGTTGAACGGTTTGACGGATCAGCTTCTAAGAGGACAGGGAGAAACCTTAAAGGTCCAGTTGAACGGAGAAGGATTCGAATCCGTTGTTCCGGCTTGGGACGGCCCCGCTCTTGCCGATATAGCGTATACCCTGCAGACGGGCCGCGAAAGCTTCGAAGAACGCGTCGCGGTCTTGGCCTCCAGCTCGCAGGAAATGCTGGATAAGCTCACAGCCTTCTGTGAAGGCCGAACGGAATCCGGATTGCTTCGCGCCCATGTAGTAGGTACGGCGAGAACTGCCGTCCAGGGTAATATTGACGAAGCGATACGCCTTGACAATACCGTACTGCTCGCACAAGCATGGCTGCAAGGAGACAAGGTGAATTGGGAGCGGCTGCATAAGGTTAAACCTCGCCGAATCTCGCTGCCCGCCTATCCATTCGCACAGCTTCGCTGCTGGCTGCCGCATACGGAGGAGCCAGTTAGCGGCAGAGCTAACATACGTGCATCGGAACAGCTTCACTTTTCCGAATCAGCAGCGGCATCAGCAGCGCCGGACGTCCATCGCGCCGCAAGCTTGGAAGAGAAGGTACAGTTTCGGTTGAAGGAAATGATGGCCGCTATACTGAAGATCCCGGCCGATGAGCTTCAGCTCGACGCGAATTTGCAGCAATACGGATTTGATTCCATCGTAGGCATCCGTTGGAATACTCAGATCGAGAAGGAATTTGGGCAGAAGATCGATATGGCCGTGCTGTTCGAGCATAACACGATTCGAGAAATAGCCGGCTATTTGATGGGGAATGGCATCGAAAAGTGGCCCTCTTCGTCAACGCAATTGGCCATTCAACAACCGATGGATCTAGATGAGCCATTCGTTCGCAGCTTTATGACCTTCCTGCTGACCGCACTGCAAGAAGGAACAATATCGGCAGATCGGGCGCTTGCGCTCGAAGCGATGGTTACATTATCGGATAGAAAGAGGGAGCAGGATGAAGCTTAGCAAAGCGGAGATATTCCAGCGTGTCGAGAAAGGGGAAATCGGTGTATCGGAAGCGTACGGTCTGATCAATCAGCTTGCGAATCCGGATCTTCATGAGGCTCGTCAGTTTCGGCAGCCGGTGAGCTTTCCGCTTTCCGAAGCGCAAACAGCGGTATGGACGGCATGCCGGCTGTCTCCTGACAACTATGCGTATAACATTCCGCTCTCGTTCCGTGTACGTGACGGAATTGATCCTGAAGTATTCAAACGGGCGTACAGCAGGCTGGTGGACAGGCATCCTTCGATGCGCATTACGATGAATGTCCAAGGCCAGGAGCCTATGCAAACCGTGCACCCGGACATGCCGTTAACCCTCATTGTCCAGGATATGGAGGTTGCTTCGGAAGAGCAGTTGAAGGATAAGCTGTTGGCGGAGGCGCATCTTCCTTTTGATCTGGAGAAGGGACCGTTAAGCAGAGCGATGATCGGCAAGCAGCAGGACGGCTCTGCTGTTCTGCTGCTCGTCTTCCATCATCTCATAACCGACGGCATGTCTTCTGTGTTATTTCTGCAAGAGCTGATACAGACCTATTCGGGAGAACTGACGGGACAGCCCGTTCGGCTGGCGCCGCTTGAGGCAACCTATCGCGACTTTGTTGAATGGGAGCGCGGGATGCTCGCAGACCAAGGCGCGAAGAAGAACCGTGAATATTGGCTTCATTATCTGGAAGGCGATATTACGCCCCTGGAGCTGGCTATCCAGAAGACGCAAAGCGGCGGCAACGGCTTCCAAGGCGCTTCATTGGAACAAGAGCTGGATCCCCGGTTGATCGAACAGCTCCGCGCATTGGCGATTGATACGAGAACATCACTCTCTTCCATCATGATGGCGGTTTACTTCGTTCTGTTGAATCGCTATAGCGGACAAGAGGATATTATACTCGGTATTCCGTTCTTAGGAAGACCCGAGCCGCGTTTCCAAAATGTAATCGGCTATTTTTCAAATGTGATACCCGTACGCGCCCAGGTCGGTCAAAAGCAATCGTTTCGTCATTTGCTTGAGCAAGTATCGGCCAGCTTGTTAGAATCGTTCGAGCATAGCAGCTATCCTTTTTTTACCCTGCTGAAGGATCTTGGCACAAAGGGCAGCGGGCTGCTGCAAGCCTCGTTTCATTATCAGAATATGGCCAAAAACTTCTTCGAAATGGCGGATGCAAAGCAAAATGAGCAGAGTCGCGCTCCTTTCGAAGCAATCCCGGGCATTCATCAGACCGGGGAGTTTAACCTTACGCTTGAACTTCATGACAGTGACGACGGCATTAAGCTGTTCGTGAAATACAACCCTTCATTGTTCGAGATCGATGCCGTTAAGCGGATGAGCACGCATTTTGTCAGCCTGCTCGGAGAAGCCGCGGCATCTCCCGATAGACCGCTAACCGAATTCGTTATGTTGTCCGACAACGAAAGGAAACGGATCATTAGGGATTGGAATGATACCGATGCCGAGTATCCTTCTGATCAGTGCTTTTATGCCTTATTCGATGACCTTGCCCGGCAGATGCCGGATCGCATCGCGGCGACATACGGAAACTCGCAGATCACATATGCGGAGCTCCGGCTTGCATCGTCGCGGTTCGCTGCTTATTTGCATGAGCTTGGCGTCGTGCACGGAACCTATGTGGGCATTTTCATGGAGCGCTCTCTTGACCTGCTCACTGCATTGCTCGGCGTTCAGAAGGCAGGCGCTATCTATATCCCGATGGATCCGTCCTTCCCGAGTGATCGACTATCCTATATGCTCGATATTAGCGAAGCGAAGGTGCTGATTACCGAAGCTTCCATCGCAGATCAAGCGCCGAAGTCGTCGGCGACCGTCATTCGTTTTGATAATGAATTTGCTGCCTTCACGAGAGCGATGAACGTCCAGCATGGACCAGATTACATGCCGCTGGTCGATGGCGGAGCGATGCCGGAGGATCTAGCCTATATCCTTTTCACATCGGGGTCAACCGGCAAGCCGAAGGGGGTGCAAATCTCTCATCGGGCGATGGTCAACTTTCTATGCTCAATGGCGAAGCAGCCGGGTTTTGAGGCAGACGACCACTTGGCGGCCATTACAACGATATCATTCGATATTTCTGTATTGGAGCTGTACTTGCCGCTGTTAGTCGGCGGGCGAACGGAGATTATCCCTTCAGCAATCGCCAAAGATGGAATTCTACTGAAAGCTGCTTTGGAACAAAGCGCAGCAACCGTATTTCAGGCTACTCCCGCGACGCTGCAGATGCTATTGTCCGTTCAATGGACGAAGAATGAGCGTCTGAAAAAAATTCTCGTCGGCGGAGAAGCCTTGTCCTCACAGCTGGCTCAGGCTCTTTTAAAGCAGGAGGTTGAGCTGTGGAATATGTTTGGCCCGACAGAAACGACCGTTTGGTCAACGGTTTGCCGAATTCAGGAAGGCGACAGGATCACGGTCGGCCAGCCGATTGCCAACACGGAATGTTATATTCTCGACGATCAGATGCGTCCGGTGCCAGCGGGGATCGAAGGCGAGCTGTACATTGGCGGCGACGGGGTTGCGCAAGGCTATTTGAAGCGGGACGACGAAAATGCGGCAAAGTTTCTGCCGAATCCATTCCGTCCCGGATCGGGCGCTCGCATTTACCGCACTTCGGACCTTGCCAAGTTTCTGCCGGACGGACGGATCGAATATATCGGTCGTGCGGATAATCAAGTGAAAATAAGAGGCTTCCGCATCGAGCTCGGCGAGATTGAAGCAGCATTGCTTCGCCTTGAAGAGGTTCGGGAGGCTGTCGTGGTTGCTAGGACGGATGAGCAGCAGAATAAGCAGCTGACAGCCTTTTTAATTGCGAACGATCAGGCCGAACTGCCCGGCAAGAGCCGAATATATGAGATTTTGAAAAAAAAGCTGCCGGTATATATGATTCCGTCTCTATTCGTCTTTCTGAAGCGATATCCGGAGACGCTGAATCGGAAAATAGACCGAAAACCATTAACCGGCTTACCGGTTGCCGAGCTTCTTGAAATTTACGGAGAGGAAGAAAAGGCGTTGCCGCTGTCGTCTATAGCAACAGCTGCAGTAGTTGAGCCAACCCCGGAATGGCCGGATAAGCCTGCGGAATTCCAAACGTTTGATGCAGAGGATGCGAACGAGTTTCTGCTGCTCACGATCGCGTATGATCTGCGGGAGATGATCGCGGTCATACTTGGCATGGAGCCGGCAGCCATTGATCCGAAGGTGCCCGTGGAGGAGTACGGCTTAGACTCGATTCGATTTGCTTCTTTCAGTTTTAGGCTGAAGCAAACCTACGGCTTGGAGCTTAGTCCGAGCGATATCATGCTGTATTCGACGCTCGACAGCCTCGCCGGCTTTTTATATGAAATTCAATATGAGGTTATGCGCAGCCATTATGCCGAGAAACTCCAATCGTTCTCGAAATATAGCAGCCTCGCATCTAATAGGCTATCCCAGCCTCAAGCAGCCTCGAGCGCAGAACGGACGGATGATTTGGAGCCGATAGCCATTATTGGCCTAAGCGGACGATTTCCTGGTTCCCGAGACTTGAATGAATTTTGGAAGCATCTTGTCCAAAATGACGATTTGATCTCTTTCATGCCGAGCAGCAGGCTGGAGCTTCTCGATGATGGCAATCATTCGATGCTTCGGGGCGCATTTCTAGATCAAATCGATCGATTCGATGCGGAGTTTTTCTCTCTTTCCAGGAATGAGGCAGAGCTGCTTGACCCTCAACAGCGGATCCTGATCGAAACCGTATGGAGTATGTTGGAAGATGCCGGTTACCGCCCGTCACAGCTTTCAGGCACGCGCACGGGAATATTTGTCGGCATGTCGGGATCGGATTATGTTGATCTTCTGAAGGAACATGGCCTTGGAGAGGAAGCTTGCAGCGCGAGTGCGCGGATGACAGCGGCTAATCGCATATCCGCCATGATGGATTGGCGAGGACCAAGCCACACTATTGATACAGGGGGCTCCTCGTCATTAGCTGCCTTGCATCAGGCAATCCTGGCATTGAGAAGCGGTCAATGCGAGCTAGCTGTTGCGGGTGGTGCCCAGTTGCTGCTCTCTCCGCAGCGGATAGCGGCTTGGGAGAAACTCGGCAGCAACAGCATAGACGGGAAGCATATGGCTTTTGCAAAGGACGCACAAGGTTCCGTTCCCGGCGAAGGCATCGCTGCGCTGCTCTTGAAGCCGTTAAACCAAGCGGTTGCGGACGGCGACGCTATCTACGCTCTGGTCCGTGCTTCGGGGGAAACGCATGGCGGCATTCAATCCGGCACCGCAAATGCAAAGATACAAGCCGATCTGATCGCTGGCGTATATAGGCAAGGGCGTATCGATCCTGCTGCGGTCAGTTGCATAGAAGCGCATAGTGAAGGAAGTACATTAGGCGATTCCACCGAGGTAAACGCGTTAATCCGTGCTTTTCGGGAGCTTTATCGGAAAGAGGAACGGCTTCTGCCGCAGACACCGCTCACAGGCGTAGGATCCATTAAGTCGAATATCGGCAGTCTTGAGGCAGCATCCGGAATTGCGGCCACGGTAAAGATGCTGCTCGCGTTGAAGCATGGCATCATTCCGGCATCGCTTCATCTTAATGAGATCAATCCCTATTTGGATTTACAGAACTCACCGTTTTATTTGCTGCAGCAAAACCGCCATTGGGCACGTCATTTGAATGCGAATGGTGAAGAGCTGCCCCGCACTGTCGGCATCTCTTCCTTCGGACAGGGCGGTACGAATGTTCATATCGTGCTGGAGGAGTATAGGGAAGAGCAGCAGGCTGCGCAATCGAATGCTTCGGGTTCGGCGTTATTCGTAATCTCGGCCAAGAATGAAGACCGTTTAAAGCAATATGCGAAGAAATGGGCTGGATTCTTGGAGTCGGGTCAAGCGGGCACGCAGTCCTTGTCTGATTTGGCCTATACTTTGCAGACGGGAAGAGAGCCAATGGAAGAGAGGCTGGCTATTATTGCTTCGTCGCATGCTGAACTGCAAGCAGCCTTGCAGCAATTCGCTTCATCCGACGAGCCGCTGCAGCACTCGAACGTATTCCACGGCAGTCAAGCCGTCCGTAATCGCGATTGGAAGGAAGCGGAAGTAAACGCCGCGAATGAGGCCGCTGCAGCGGGCGACTTATACCGGATTGCAGCGCTTTGGACTACCGGACTTGATGTAGACTGGACTCGCCTGCATGATCGGGTCCTGCGTAAAGTTTCATTGCCGACCTATCCGTTTGCCAAAGAGCATTATTGGCTGCCCATGCTGGCAAGGAAACCAATGACCGCATCATCCAAAGCCGCTATTCTAGGAGTCAGCGAAGAGCTGCGAAAGGATGAATTTAGTCCTTATTGGAGCAATATGCGATTAGGCAAAGCGGCACCGATCGGCAAAATCGATCTTGGCATGGCGTATTTGCGCCTTGCCGTTAAGCATGATCGCAAAATGCTGCATTTTACTTTGCGAACGCCTACATGCAACAAAATGGAAGTGGTCATTGTTGGCAGGGGTAAGCCGCTGCTAATGATTCCAGGCTACGGATTGACTGCGCCACAGTTCCTCTATCAGATTGAAGAATGGTCGGATCGCTATCAGATGATCATTGTGCACAGCCCTGGATTTGGACTAAGCGAAGGGAGCGGCGATTTATCCTTCCCAGGCATCGTTCAGGCCTATATAGAAGTGTTGAATGAACTTGGTTTCGAAAGGCCGGTGCATGTCATGGGAGCATCATGGGGCGGGATGGTCGGCCAATGGCTGGCCAAATTGCATCCCGAGCGCATTGCCTCCCTTACCTTAATCGGTTCGCCGATATTTTCCGCAGACGAACCGAACGATGACCTTTCTCGAAAGGATCGGCTAAAAATGGATTTCGAACGTATCCAGGCTGCCGATTCGTACGAGCTGTTAATCCAATCGGAGTTCCCTAACCCTTGGGGAACCAACTATGCGGAAATATTTGAAGGGGAGGGCTTCTCTACAAGGGAAATTTTGGCGGAGATTGAGCGGCCGACCTTCGTGGTTACGGGAAGCGAGGATATGGTTGTAGATCCCGCTGAAGCCCGTCGTCTGCATGCCATGATACCAAATTCTGAATTTTTCGAGGTGCCTGGGGCGGGTCATGCTCCCAATGTTACACATTCCGAGCTGTTTAACGAGCAAGCTTCTCAATTTATCGACAGACATGAATCCCGTATTTCCGCCAAAGGGAAAAAGGCCCATTCAGCCGGACTTCTCCGGAGATGGTTCGGTTAAAAGGCGACTACCCGCGTACGTAATAATCTATGGTGCCCCATGAATTTATTCATGGGGCTACTCTATTTTCAGCCCGCATGCCCAGAGGCGCGCCTTGCCCGGTTGATAGGCCGTTTTGAATTCATCCAAAGCGGTACGAGTGGAAAAAAAGCATTAAAATAGGTTATTGTAAAGGCTACTATAATGATTTATAGTAAATTCATAGAGATTTTTTCTGACCATACGTTCGTTATAAAGAACATGAAGGAGGTCTTATGGAGAGTATCGATATTTTCATCGGCGAACATGTTCTCCGTATTTCTTCTGCCTCTTCCGCGGTCATGTCACTCTTCAGCCGTACGTTTCCGACTGTTATCAGATGCGGCTCCTTTGATTTCGAGCCGGCTATCGCCGTGCATCTGGATGAGGGATACGGTTCGCCGTTCGTCGATTACAATGTGGGGAAGCAGCAGACGGATACCGGGACAGTCCGATATGCTAGAACGGATTACATAATTGAGACGGATGAGGATTGCAAGCAGGTTGCGATTAAATTTCACGACGAGCTCGCTTTAAAGCATGCTTTTATGCATCTATACAGTCTCTATATTGTTCGCAGCGGATGGGGGCTGCTCATTCATTCCTCGTGCGTAACGGATAACTGCGGCGGGCATATGTTCACGGGCCGTTCCGGCGCAGGGAAGTCTACCGCGGCGGCCTTATCCGAATCCGAATCGCGAGGAATCATCGCCGACGAAGCGACGATCCTTCGCATACGTCCGGACGAGGTTACCGTCTTCCATTCTCCTTTCCGGAGCGAGATTCAGACTGCGGCTCCTCTAGAGCCGGGACAATGGAGGCTCTCCAGCATTCATTTGCTTCACCAAGCCGAACAGCACCGGCGAATGCCCATTGCCAGATCGGAAGGATTGATCCGTTTAATGGACAAAGTGTTTTTTTGGAATCCTTCGACCGACGACACGAAAGCGATTATCGGACTTCTGAGACAAACCGTTCATCTCGTTCCGTTGTACGACCTCTATTTCCGCAAGGATCCTTACTTCTGGGAGTTGATTTCCTCATGACTTTATACATTCGAAAACCAGGCTGCGAAGCCATTGAGCTTGACGGCGAGACCATGATTCTGAATCCGGACGGCTTAACGATTACCCGGCTCAGTCCGGTCGCAAGTTATTGCTGGTCGCTGCTGTGCGAGACCCATTCGGCCGACTCGTTGTCGAATGCAGTCCGCAGCCATTACGAAGAGGCGGGCCAAACCGTCGAACAAGACATATCCTTATTCCTGCACGACCTAATGGAGTGTGGTCTTATTGCAGCAGTCGAGAAATGATGCTCAGTTTCAATTGCTGACAAGGATCATGCAACGAGACGGCTGGCTTGCGCTGCCGGCCCAAGGGAGCAGCATGTTCCCGCTTATCCGCGAGGGCAACTTATGCCGATTCCGTCCCGTACAGGCGGATAATATCGGCAAAGGCGATATTATTCTGTTCTGCTCGGATTCGGGCCAATTGATCGCACACCGGCTGCTATCCGTCATTCGGCGCGAGGACCTGCTGCTCTACATTTGCAAGGGGGATTCGAATCTGGGATGCGACGAACCTATCCGGCTCGAACAAATGTTAGGCGTCCTGTACAGCATCAGGAAATCAAGAAAAGAACTGCATATGTCTGGTCGCTTCGTCTCTCTCTGGACGAGAGCGGTCATGGCTTTGCCGATCCTGTCCCATGGGCTTAACCGCTACATATCCTATCAGAAAGCCAGATCCGCTGGCGGGGTTTCTCTATGACGGGGTTTCATCGGTTTCTCCAATTGTTCGGCGGCGTACGGAGTGCTTTTGCATTGCTTGCTCCTTACCTTATCAGACAGCGAAAAACCTATGCGGGGCTGCTGCTGCTCGTGTTGGCCGATATTGCGCTGACCCTGGCTTTCGCCTGGTTTCTCGGACAAATCACGGATGCCGCGGTACAGCAGCATTTCGATAAACTCTACGGGCTTATCCCTGTAGGGATAGCGCTCAGTTTATTGACCATTGCGACCGACTTTGTGAATATCCGGCTGGAATTCACGGCCTCGAACGGCTTGAAGAAGGCGCTGTCGGAGCGGCTGCTCCGACACATCCTGCTGCTGCCGGCCAGCCGGATGAATCGGCTGCATTCCGGCGAGATGATGACCCATTTCAATAGGGATATAAACAGCATCAACGGAATGATTGGCAGGAGTCTCATCCAATGGGTCCGTCTGCCGTTAATATTCATAGCCGTATTCGTCTATATGCTGCAGATTCATTGGGTAATGGCCGTAATGGGGCTGCTTATTATCCCATTCGCTCTCTTGTCCGGCGCACTGCTCGGGTACATTCTGAGGCGCCGGTCAAGAACGATTCATGATCTGTACGGGGGCGTGAACAGCTTTTTGTCGGATATGCTGCAGGGATTGTCCGTGATTCGTTCTTTTACGGCGGAAGCGGCTTGGTTCCGGAAATATTCGGATAAATACGGAGAGCTGTATGTGCTGCAGCAGCAGTATATGAGGCTGCAAGGCTGGATTCATGCTGGAGGGCAAGCGGCAGGCGCTTTTATTTTTCTGGTGAGCCTTTGTCTGGGCGCTTATTTCGTCTCCCATCATGTCATCACGATAGGTTCTCTTCTGTCTTTCGTTAATTTATCGGGCCATTTGCTTTATCCGTTAACCGGCATGGCGGGTCTGTGGATCGGCATCCAGGAATCGTCGACGGCGGCAGACAGGATTGCAAAGGTATTGAGCGAGGCTGTCGAGGGTCCCGACCTGCCCGAACCGATGACCGTCCCCGGCCCGCAAATCATTGAATTCCAGAACGTCAGCTTCCGCTATGAAGATCAAATTCCGCTAATTGAACGATTCAACCTTACGGTTCATGCCGGACAAACCGTTGCGGTCGTCGGTGCGAGCGGAGCGGGAAAGTCTACGCTCTTTCACCTGCTCCAAGGACTATACCGGCCGCAATCCGGCTCGATTATGCTTGACGGCATGCCCATCGACGAATTAACTTCAACGCAGCTTAGAAGCGCGCTTGCCCTCGTCGCGCAGGAGACGTTTCTTTTCTCGGGCACCATTCGCGATAATTTGCTGCTTGCCCGTCCGGACGCCACGCAGCGGGAGATCGAACATGCCGCGAAGCAGGCGTATATTCATGACTATATCCTGTCTCTCCCTGACCGCTACGAGACGGAGGTCGGCGAGAGAGGAATAACGCTATCGGGGGGACAAAGGCAGCGCATGGCCATCGCGCGGGCTATCCTTAGAGATGCGCCGATTCTGCTCCTGGACGAGGCAACATCGGCTCTCGACAGCGAAACGGAATTTCTGGTACAGCGGGCCTTGGACGGGTTGATGGAAGGCCGCACGACAATCATCATCGCACACCGGCTTTCGACGGTTCGGCATGCCGATCTCATTGTCGTCCTTGACCGGGGAGCGATCGTTCAAACCGGCAGGCATGAAGAGTTGGCGGGACGGGCGGGGCCTTACCGCGAGATGTACCGCAGGCAGCAGGATAAGAAAGGAGAGGCCACGGATGATCTGGAGTCTGCTGCAGGCGATTTACGACACGAGCGTTCCTATTCCGTCCGAACCGGAGATTCTCGAGCCGGCACTTGATGACGTTGAATACTTCCATGTTACCCCGCAGGTCTATCAGCTTCTCAAACAGCAGGAGCGGCTGGGCGGCTTGCCCGCAGCGTACCGAGATCGTTTGAAACTCAAATACGACGAGACGGTACGGACAAATTTATACATTCACTATGAGAATGAACGCATCCTTCAGGCCTTCGAGGATTCGGGAATTGCTGTCATTCCGTTAAAAGGCGTTCGTTTCGCCATGAAATATTTTGGTCATATCGGCGCAAGAGGCACCTCGGACATCGATCTGCTTCTGCACGAATCCGATATGAAGCGGGCCGAGGCCTGTATTCGTCAGTTTGGATTCACTTGCGAGGAGAAACCGATCCGCGCCCACTTTCATCGCAGTTTTTCGAAGCCGCTTGCCGGAACGAACCATTCGCTTACGGTCGAGCTGCACTGGGGGCTGCTGATGGAAGGGACCTCGAGCTTCAGCATCGCGCCTTTTTGGCGGGAGGCGGAGCCTTTGAAGCCTTATAAGCAGGTCATGGAGCTGTCGGAATATCATCAATTTTATATGATTTGCCTGCATGGGTGGAAGCATGCTCTGGACTCTCCGAAGTATTTGATCGACATCGTTCAACTGCTCGAAGTCAGCGGCGACCGGATCAGCTTCGACAGGCTGCTGCAGGATGCGTCGATTCACCGAACCTATAAGCGGATCGCAAGCACGTTATCCGTCGTCTACAAGCAATTTCCTTATTTGGAAGCCCGCAAGCCGCTTAAGCTTGCCAATAGAAGAGGGAATTGGTGGTATTACGATGCCGGTCGCGGCAAAAAAAAGAATGCATTACTGCGTTATGCCCGGTTTCTCCAGTATCAATGGCTGGACTTTGATTCTCCGATCCATAGCTTGGCAGCTTCCATTCACTATATGGAGTCTCTGGTCTTGTTTCGAAAGGGGGTGAGAACAAATGATCAAACCGAAGTATGAGAAACCAGTCGTGCTGGAACATCGCCCGATTACATTCGAGACGGTCGTCAGCGGCGGCGCGGGCGGCAGTTTTCCAGGTACAGGAGGTGGCGTAAACGGCGATCCGGGCAAAAAGCCCGGGGAATTCCCAGGCGGTGGGGCAACGGGAGGAACGTTTCCAGGCAAGGGACGTCCATAATGATGACGAAGGGCTGTTTCCGCGAGGAGACAGCCCTTGCGTTTGCCCATATCCGTCCGTCATCATTGGAACGAGTTGGGTCTGATTTATCCTTCCAAAATATGCCATAATTCGCTATGGATATACGGTTCGGATCATGATATCCTTGTATTCGGTTGTTCTTTATAACGAATGGAGGACTGATAGATCTTGAGAAAGCGGTCGGCTTTGCAAATGGTTCTTGTGTTTGTTCTTATGGTTTCAGGATTTACCCTTTTGCCGCTAAGTCATGTCCAAGCTATTGGAGACAGCAACATTCTTCCGCTGGAGGGGACGATTACGGATGCGAATGGAAATCCGGCAGAAGGGGTTATCCTATCGGTGGATTCACCTATGATTCTAGGTTCTTCCGGAGGCTTCCGCCACCTCGGCAGCGCCGTGACGGATGAAAACGGCTATTTTCAAATGGCGCCCTTCGAGCGAACCTTCCCGGATCAAAACTACCCCGGCTGCTATATTTCGTTCACGCTGAACGGGCAGCCCGTTGCTCGCAATATCGGTCACGCGACCTCGTTTAACTACCAGCTTCCCGCGTTCAACCACATTGAAGGAAACCTAACCATTGAAGGAACGGATCTCCCCAACGCTTATCTTCCCGTCGTCGTTGGGCTTCGCGTAACCAAGAGCGATCTCTATGTCCTCGCTTCTACGATTACCGATGAGAACGGCCACTATAGCATGGACTATATCCCAAGCGACGTTTCCACCATGCACGGACTGGGCGAGGTGATCGTAACTAGCCGAGAAATGATCCGCAACCGTTTTTACGACTTCCGAACGGATCCTCCGGCCGCATCCACGGCCATCTACGGTTATGTCGAATATGCGCCGGGTCAGCCAGGGTGGCCCTATACCCTTGAAATAGACGGCGTACCGCAACCATCTTCCTCTGGCGGGTTTGTCGCTGATCTGGGAGATACGCAAGCTCACCATGTCAAAGTGACTGCGGTAGGATTCGTTCCGTACGAAACCAGCTTAGCTCCAGGCGGTCCCTACTACATCCAATTGGAATTCGCCAGTCTGCCGCCAGTCGTGCAGGCGATTCCGGACCGCGGTCCCGATCGAAACGGCTGGTACAACCATAACGTGGTTGTCGCATTCGAAGCACAGGATAACAACTGGTATGAACAGCTTGAAGTTGATCCTCCTAAATCCGTCTCTACCGAAGGTGCCAATCAGGTGATTACCGGCTCCGCAACGGATGAAGAAGGGCTCGTAGGTTATGGATCAGTGACGATCAGCCTGGATAAGACGGCTCCCGAAACGACGGCAACCTTGACTGCGGCCGCTTCGGACACTTGGATGAATTCGGGAGCAATCTTAACCCTTCATGCAGCGGACGGATTATCCGGGGTGGCAACTACCTCCTATAGCGTCGATGACGGCCAAACCTGGAACCCGTATACCGGGCCTGTTCCGTTCGATGACGATGGCCACTATTATATCCAGTACCGCTCTATCGATGCGGCCGGAAACAGCGAAGCTTCGAAAACGATTGCCTTCAACCTTGATCAAACCGGGCCGGTTGTTGAGGTAATGACCCCGGAAGTGAAGCGGTACCCGAATGCGGGCAATCTGGTTCCCGCCTATCGGGTAACGGATGCAATGTCAGGAGTCGACCCGGTTAAGACAACGGCCACCCTCGACGGCAAGAATATTCAAAGCGGAGCGGCGATTCCTCTCTACACGATGGCGCTCGGCGCTCATACCTTTACCGTCAAAGCGACCGACCGCGCCGGAAACGAGACCGTTCGACATGAAAAATTCGAGACTTACGCAGACATCGAGTCTTTGAAAGCCCTTGTCAAGCGATTTGCGGAGGAAGGCAAGATCAAGACATCGGTCTCGAGTACGTTGCAAAAGAAACTGGATCAGAGCCAATTGAAACCCTTTATTAGCCTAGTAGAGGCTCACCGCGGCAAAGCTATTGATGCGGCAGCAGCCGAATATCTCCTGCGAGATGCCCAATCCTTGCAATAACCGAGAATGGCCTCTGCGAATGGAGGCCATTATACATCAAACGGCGGTCGTCATCCCTTATTGGATGAAAAGGCCGCCGTTTTGGGTTCAAAGACAGGTTGATTTGCTTTTTCTGTATTCCGACGGGGTCATTCCCGTCAGCCTCTTATAGGTGTTGCTGAAATAAGCCAGGTCCGAATATCCGACCCGTTCGGCTATTTCCGATACGCGCAGCGTCGTCTGGGACAACAGCTGCTTCGCTTTTTCCATACGCTTCTCCAGCACGTAATCCGTAAAGTTAACTTTCATCTGCTGCTTGAACAGTTGGCTCAGGTAAGAAGGGTTTAGATGAACCTTTGCCGCTACCTCCTGTAGCGTTATGTCTCCGGGCAGGGCGGAGTGGATATAATGGATAGCTTGCCGGATCGGCGATTGTTCGAACTCATCCGCAGCAGCCGGGGGGAGGGCATCTGCTTGCGCTTTGGAGAGGCGTCCCTGTATGGATTCCAGACACTTGCTCATTTCGTCGACTTCGACGGGCTTCAGCAGGTAATCGACGACTTGAGCACGTAGAGCGAACTGCAAATACGGGAAATCGTCATACCCGCTGATCATGACGACCTCGGGCTGCTGCTTCCGTTCGCGAAGCTGCTGCACGAGCGCAATGCCGTCCATAACCGGCATTTTCACATCCGTCATTACAACGCTGGCAGCATGGCTCTCCAGCCATTCCAGCGCCTCAAGTCCATTGGAGCATTCCATCACGACTTGGTACGGATGCCCGCTGCGTTCGATAACCTTTCGTAAAGCGGTTCGTACCCAACGCTCATCATCTACCAGCAATATGCTTGACATAGGGGAGACCTCCTCGCATCTTAGTCATTCCGGTCCGCGGCAGGGCGCAGGGGGAGACGCAGGGTCACCCTGGTTCCCTCGCCCAATACGCTTTCAATCGCGATACCGTATGATTCACCGAAAAGATGGGCAATCCTGCGGTGAACATTCTGGAGACCGATATGGCTGCCGGCGTGCAAAGATCCTTCGTCGCCGTCCAAAAGGTTATTCTGGATGCGCAGCAACTGTTCCTTCGCTATTCCGCTTCCCGTATCCTCAATGACGATGAACAATGCCCCATCCGAATCATCCGAATGGGCGATAATGCGAATTCGGCTCATTCCGCCGCCTGATTCGAATCCATGCACCATGCAATTCTCCACTAGGGGCTGGAGCGAGAACTTCGCAATTTGTTCATTAAGAAACCGCTCCGGAATCGAAAATTCATATTCCAGCCTTTCCTCGAACCGGTACTTCTGAATGCGAAGATACTTCTCGCAAATTTCCAATTCATCCTTAAGAGTTACGTAGGGGGATGGATTTCTCAGATTATATCGCAATAGGCGGGCCAAGGAAGCAGCCATATCCGATATGTCGTCCATTTCCCGGTCCAGTGCCATGCCCCGGATCGTTTCCAGCGAATTGTACAAGAAGTGGGGATTGATTTGGGCCTGCAGCATCTTTAGCTCCATTTCCTTTTGCTGCAGCGTCAACTCCGTCTCCTTCAGCTTGGAGAAGTAAATCTCTTTCATCAGCTCGTTCAGATTTTCCACCATCTTATTAAAGCCGTGGGTGAGCGTGCCGAGCTCGTCTCTGGAGGAGACAACGGCCTTGTTCGTAAAATCGCCCATCTCCACGCGTTTCATTAAACGCTGCAGCTGGCGGACTGGCTTAATGATGCTGGATGCCAATCCGATTCCGAAACAAGAGGCAATGCCGAGGGTTATGATAATCGACCAAATGATCGTCCGTCCGATATAACCGATGCCTGCCGTCAATTCACGATAAGGTACTGCCGTCACGAGCGTCCATCCTAGAAAGTGGGAGTGGCTGAAAGTAAGAAAGTTCGGTTCCTGACCGCCGGACAGTATAGAGCCGCTCTCCATCCTTTGCATCTCTTTCAATTGTTCAAGCTGTGCCGGGCTTCCGAGCTGTTCCAGATCAGGGTGGTACACATAATGGCCTTGGGAATCAAGGATGAACATATAGCCTGTTTTGCCGATCGTCACTAAGTCGGCAATTTCTTGAAAGCGCTTATAATTTACGTCGATGATTAACATCCCGATCGGATTGAGCGTACTGGGACTGACCAACCGTTTGACGATGGAGATAACCGGTTCCGTTCGGTCCGGCCATTTGATGACACGGCTGACAAGCATGGGTTCACCGTTCGCCGGCGCCAGCTTGTACCAATATTCATCCATCAATGGAGCAAGAGGCTCGACGCTGTCGTCTCCCCTTAGATCGAGAATCAGGATGTCGCTTAGGAACAAGCTGATATTCGATATGTCCGAACGGGAATAGGCGGAATTCTGGAGAAGCTGCATGATCGGCTGACGGATCTGGGATTGGTTTATTTCATCCAGCGTATTCATCTTGACAAGCTTCCCCATATCGGGATGGTTGATGGTCTTCAGCGAAATGATCTCAATATCGCGGACGTAATGCTCGACATGGGACTTCACCTGTTCGAGAATTTGCCAGCTGTATTGCCTGGTTTCGTTCTGCAGCACGTTGGATGACCGCTGATAGGAGATCATGCCGACGATAAGCATCGGGATGATGACCAGAATCGCGGAAAAGACAAGAAGCCTGGAGCTAAGGGTATGATTCCTTAAAAAAACAGTTTGCATGAACCAATAGCGTGCCTTGTTCCAAAACATCCCGCCAACTCTCCCTCGGATTGCATCTCTATGCTGTGTTCCATCATATTATAGCATCGATGCCGGGAGTCTCTCTAGTAAAGATAGAGGAGGCATGAGAGCCTCCTGCTTAACGGTTGATGCGATAGGGTTTGGGACGATTACTTGTTCTTGGCGTTCTCGATGGCATCGAGAACTTCTTTATAATCAGGACGATACTTTTCAATCATAGGTTTGACCGCTTCCTGCCAAGGCATCAGGTCGCTGACCTCGGTAACGGTGACCCCGGCCGCCCTGACCGTATCTTCGGCTTCCTTCTCGAATTTCTTCCATTGCTCGCGCTGGTACGCGACGGATTCCGCCGCGGCTTCCTTGATGGCCTTCTTATCTTCATCGGACAGCTTATCCCAGGTAACCTGACTGACCATCAGAACCTCGGGTACCCGCTGGTGGGAATCTACGATAATGTTCTTGGCCTGTTCATAGTGCTTGGAGGTATAGTAACTCGGCCAGTTATTCTCGGCTCCGTCGATAACGCCGGTTTGCAGAGCGTTGAATACATCGCCGTACGGCATCGGAGTGGCGCTTGCTCCCAAAGCGTTCATCAGGTCGATGTTCACTTTATTCTGGATAACGCGAATCTTCATCCCTTTCAGATCCTCGATGCTCTTCACCGGCTCGCGGGTGTAGAAGCTTCGCGCGCCGGAATCATAATAGGCAAGCCCCATGAATTTCGAAGAGCTCAAGCCATCGAGCAGCTTTTGCGCGTCGGGACCGTTCAGGAAGTTCCACTCATGCTCTTCGCTTTCGAAGATGTACGGCAAGCTGAATACGCCGAAAGCTTTATTGAACTCGGCGAGCGGGCCGGTACTGACCCGGGTAAATTCGATGGCGCCCAGCTGAACCTGCTCGATAACAGCCTTCTCCTCCCCAAGCTGGGAGGAGGGGAATACTTCGATTTTGATGCGTCCATTGGTCTTCTGATTGACGAGCTCCGCGAATCTCTTGTCACCAAGCGTTGTCGGATAATCCGCGGGATGGGATTCGGCGAGACGGAACGTATAGGTTGGCTGTTTGTTTTCTCCGCCGGCAGTCGACGGCGTCTCGTTGCCGCTCGCTGTATTGTCCGTTGCTCCGCAGCCTGCAAGAAGGGCTCCCGTTGCCAGAACGGTCGCAATCATACCTGTAAACGTCTTCATTTTCATTTACTGTCATTCCCCTCTTTGTTAATGGTTTTTATTTTTAAAGTATAAATGAAAACGCATCCATTTCGTATGGGATGGAGATTATGAGTTTTTGTAATTTTTTTAGATTTATTATCGTTTATATCATTACGGCGCACCGCTTACCAGACGGGGCAGCCAAAGCGATATTTGCGGAATGTACGTGACCAGCAGCAGGGCGATGCACATCGCGAAAAAGAACGGCCATGAAGCCTTGGTTGCTTGACTGACCGGTACCTTGCCGATTGCGCACCCTATGAATAATACCGTTCCGACAGGCGGGGTTATCAGTCCGATGCCGCAGTTTAAGATCATGATGATTCCGAAATGAATCGGATCGATTCCAAGAGCCGTTGCGACAGGCAGCAGGATGGGGGTCATGATCAGGATCATGGGCGCCATATCCATGGGGAAGCCGATGAGCAGCAGCAGGATGTTGATCATCAAGAGAATGACGTAAGGATTGTCCGAGACGCTAAGGAACAGATCGGTAAGCATGGCGGGTACCTGCAAATAGGCAAGTATCCAACCGAAAGCATCGGATGCGGCGATAAGGAACAGCACCATGGCAACCGTGCGGAAAGTCCTCTTCAGAACAATACCGAATTGGCGAAGCGGAACGTCTTTGTAGATGAAAAAGGTGAGAATGAATGCGTATACGCAAGCAACCGCTCCGGCTTCCGTAGCCGTAAACCAACCGCTCAATATACCGCCGAGAATAATGACGCCCGTCATCAAGGACAAGAACCCGTCGCGAATAATCTTCGGTACTTGCGACCATGTAATAGGTTCGCCCTTCGGGTAATTCCGTTTTACCGCGATCGTGTACGAGATAATCATCAACGTGAACATAAGCAGCAACCCGGGAATAATTCCGCCCAGGAACAGGTTGGAAACGGATACGCCTCCAGCCGCCACCGAGAACAAGACTAGATTGTGGCTTGGCGGGAAAATAACGCCTTGGATCGAGGCGGAGGTTGTGACCGCCACGGCGTAGTCCGCGTCGTATCCTTTCTTCTTCATTGCGGGAATAAGAACGGAACCGATCGAGGACACGTCAGCGGCGGCAGACCCGGATATGTTCCCGAAGAACATGCACGCCACGCAGTTTACAAGCGCTAACCCTCCTCGAACCGCCCCGACGAATAGCTGCGCGAAGTTCACGAGACGAGTGGCCATCCCCCCGGCACTCATAATCTGTCCGGCAAGGATGAAGAAAGGAATGGCCAGAAGCGGGAAGGAATTTATCCCTTGAATCATGCGTTGTCCGACTACGATCCACGGAATATCCAGATAGATCATGGTGACGAGCGCCGATCCGGCCAACGTGATGGAAATGGGGAAACGCAGAATAATCAGGACAAAGAAGGAAAACGCAAGGATGATGACCGCCATCGTATTCATGTCTTGGGCACCTCTTCATCAATGTTCTGATGCCGGATCGTTTCAATCCCGATCAGCTGCAGGAAGGTGTATACGCAAATCATGACGCCCGTAATGGGCATGACAAGATACATGATGCTATTTGGCAGTTTCGTTGCCGGAAGAGTGGATTCATTCATCAATACGGTAAACGCCCAGCCGTTCTTGACCAGATAAAGTCCGAATGCGAAGACGCAAACCAGGATGATCTTATCCAGCACCTTATTGAACCTCTTCGGCAACAGGTTGGTGAAGCTGTCCATCGCCAAGTGGAGCTTCTCGCGAAAGCCGATGGCGATTCCCATGAAGGAGAACCACACCATGAGCAGGAGGGTCACTTCCTCCGACCAGAAGAATACGAAATTGAACAGTTTTCTTGTGATGACCTGAATTGCCACGATGATCGCCATGGAAGCGATGGAAATCAATGCGAAATTCTCGAATAACGAATCGACGGCAAGCGCGATACGCTTTAAGGTCTTTTTCATTTGGTCATTCCTCCTTTTGCTCGTCATGTAAGTGCTTACAGAGTCTAAGTGTAAAAGAGGAAGCCGGTTTTGATAATGCCGTAGGTTTTAGGTATTTTTGTAATTTTTTTAGATCTTCCAAAACTAGGGTGGTGCCGGCCGCTGATAGAAGGTATGATGTTTTTGGAATTGCGCTTAACCTTCATGAAAGGAATGATATGAATGAGCAGACTGAATAACTGGGAAAATGCCGAACCGGGCGTAAAACGAAAAATGTTCAATCCGGGCGAGACGATAATGATGATGGAGGTGCACTTCGAGGAAGGCGCGGAAGGTTATATGCACAGCCATGTGCATGAGCAGCTTTCCTACTGCCTGGAAGGACAGCTGGAGTTTACCGTGAACGGGGAGAAAACCGTCATTTCGGCGGGCGAGACCGTATTTATACCGAGCAATGCCGAGCATGGCTGCCGGGCATTGAAGAAAAGCAGGCTGTTGGATGCTTTTACGCCGCTGCGGTTGGATTTGCTGGCTGAAAAAATCTAATTGATTTGATAGATTTGAAGAAAATTTATAGAAATAAGGGATTTTTACAATAGATGGTCCCTGCCTGGCATGCTATTCTATACGATGAATTGAATATGGAAAGGAATGGAGGCGAGGGAAGACCGACAGCTAGAGATGGAGAAAACCGAGGAAGAAGGTAAATTATAAAGAAAAATGAAAACGCTTTAACGAAAGTTATATTTGTTTTGGGCGAACCGGCACGGGTATCGCATCCGCGAGTGCCGGCTGAAAAGCAAGGCGGAGATTTGACGTTTACGATGAAGGTCGATCCCGATCGGCAGAAACGTAAAGGAGATGATTTATGAAGAAGATTATAGCGATTTCAATGATTTTAAGCCTTCTGGCGAGCTTGGCGGGCATGATCGGGTTCGTCAATGAAGGGCACGCAGCCACCACTGCTTTCGTACATCCTGGCATCCTGCACACGCAGGCGGATTTCGACCGCATGACGCAGATGGTTAACGCGGGCACGCAGCCTTATCTGGACGGTTATAATCTACTCGTTAACAGCTCGCTTTCATCATCCAATTGGACCCCGCGGGCTACCGATACGATCATTCGCGGCGGCACTGGCGACAATGTGGCCTTGTTGTTCATCGATGTCGCCCGCGCGTATCAGAATGCCTTGCTGTGGAAGATCACCGGCAACACGGCTAACGGAGACACGGCGCGCAACATTTTGAACGCCTGGTCGTCCACGCTTACGACGGTCTCCGGCAATGCCGACCGCTATTTGGCTTCCGGACTTTACGGTTACCAGTTGGCTAACGTGTCGGAAATCATGCGCGACTATCCCGGTTTCAACGTGACCGACATGGAAACCATGCTGTTGAACGTATTTTATAAGCCTCTTAACGAGCGCTTCCTTATCGGCAATGAATTCGGCGGGGACCACAACGACGCATACATCCAAAATTACTGGGCGAACTGGGATCTGGCCAATATGGCTGCGACCGTTGCGATCGGCATTTTTTGCGACCGCCGGGATATTTACGATATCGGTGTCGAGTATTATAAACACGGCGCCGGAAACGGTTCCATCTATAATGCGATTCCATTCCTGCATCCGGGCGGGCTCGCGCAGTGGCAGGAGTCCGGGCGCGACCAGCCGCATACGCAACTGGGAATCGGATTAATGGCCTCGATAAATGAAATGGCTTGGAATCAAGGCGACGACTTGTACGGGTGGGCGAATAACCGTTTCCTGCGCGCAGCCGAATACGTCGCCAAATATAACAACGGAGACGACAACGTACCGTTTGCAACCTATGAATGGGGCTCCGGCACGAACGGCGCCGTTCAAACGCAGACGGTCATATCGAACGCCGGCCGCAATGAAATGCGTCCGGTATGGGAAATGATTTATAACCATTACGCAAACCGCAAGGGTCTGTCGGTACCCCATATTGCCGCTCGCGCCCAGCTATTGAGACCGGAAGGCGGACCGAACTCAAACTCTGCGCATCCTTCGGCATTCGACCAAACCGGATTCGGTACGCTACTCTATACCCGGCCGGCCGGCAGCGGCGGAACCGCAACTCTTCCCGGCGGAAACATTCCCGATGGTACTTATCGTCTCATTGTTCGCCATACCGGCAAGGCTTTGGATGCGGCCGGAACGGCAAACGGTTCAAATATACGGCAATGGACGTCGAATGGGGGAACGAATCAGCAGTGGACCTTAACCCATCTTGGCGGAGGCCAGTATAGCGTCAAGGGCGTGCAGAGCGGACGTTTTTTGGATATAGCAAGCGCTTCTCCGGATCATGGCGCCAAATTCAACTTGTGGACCGGCAATGGCGGTGACAACCAGAAATTTGCTTTCATCCCCGCAGGCAACGGTTATCACCGCATCACCCCTGTGCATAGCAACAAGCCGGCTGACGTGGAAGGGATATCCGCTGCGGATGGAGCCCTTATACAGCAATGGCGATATCTTTCAAGCAATAATCAGCAGTGGAGGCTCGAACCGATATCGGTGAACGTTCGTTTGCAATCGCATAACTTCCTGGACCGTTACGTGCGGCACTCCAACTACCGGGCGCGGATCGATGCCAACGTCTCTCCGGTTCAAGACGCGCAGTTCAAGATGGTTGCCGGATTGGCCGATTCGAGCGGGGTTTCGTTCGAGTCCGTCAACTTCCCGGAGCGTTACCTGCGTGTTCGATCGAATGGAGAGATTTGGACGGATACGAACGACAGCACGACGACTTTCGCAAACGAGGCGACCTTCCGCCGCGTAGCGGGATTAGCGGACGCCCGAAAGTCGTCTTACCAAACGTGGACGGATTCGACCAAATATTTGCGTCATTCCAATTATCTTTTGTATGCCCAGAGCGGATCGGGATCGACGTTCAACGCCGATGCGACCTTTACCGAAACTGCTCCTTAAGGCCAAGTTCAAATGTTTGGAGCAAACAAGCAATCCCCATTAGCGGGATTGCTTGTTTTTCCTGTACGCGCGGAATGATCCTTTCATTCTGCTTATTTCCGTATAAAAAGACAAAATAATAGGGTCGAATCGTGAAACTTTTAGGTAGGAAGTCGGATGATTATGAAGAGCGCGTGTTGTAAAATCGAGGGAAAGGGATTCGGCTTTCGAGTGGAATCCTCTTTTTTTAAATGAATTGAAACCGGTTTCATGAAACCGTTTTCAATCATTGCGGTGTAATGAATGCATGAGAGAAGACCATTTCATTTTAAGGAGGCAACTCGATTGAAAAGGTTTATGTTAAAGAAAAGCGCGTTTGCGGCGCTGCTTGCCGTTGCATGCTGCATCGCCCCGATCGGTAGTTTATCGTATGCCGCGGATGCGGGCAAGAAAGTCGAGTATGACGCCATTGTCACTGTTGACGTGTCAAAAACGTTCCAGAAGATCGATAATTTCGGGGCATCCGATGCATGGTCGATGGAACCGATCGGGAAGAACTGGACGGAGGAAAATAAATCGGAAGTCGCGGATCTTCTGTTTTCCAGGGAGGATGGGATCGGTCTGTCCGCGTGGCGGTTCAACATTGGAGCCGGATCGACGGAAACGGACCAAGCGATCATAACGAATCCTTGGCGTCGCTCGGAAGCGTTCAAATCCACGGAGGACGGGGAATACGATTGGAGCAAGCAGGCAGGGCAGCAATGGTTCCTTAACGCGGCCAAGGAACGTGGCGTCGATACGCTCATCGGTTTTGTCAACAGCCCGCCGGTATGGATGACGAAGAACGGGCACGCTCAGCCGGATTCGACCGTGGGCTCAACGAATTTAAAGGACGGATACGAGGATGAATTTGCTGCTTACTTGACCGACGTCCTGGAGCATTTCGAGAACGAAGGAACCCACTTCGATTATATCAGCCCGATTAACGAACCGACATGGGATTGGAACAAGGCAGGACAGGAAGGGAACCGCTATAACAACGACGATATGAAGCGGGTCATACTCGAGCTGTACCGGCAGCTTCAAGCAAGCGGGCTAAATGCCCAGATCAGCGCGCCGGACGGCGTCGAGATTACGGCGCTACTGGACGACGACGTCTACAAGACGTTCACGAATAATGAACGTTATACGGGCGGGTCGAACAGTCTGGGAGTCGGCAAGTACCGGGAATATATTAAGGACCTGCTTGGCGACCCGGAGCTGAAGGAAGCCGTGGGCAATAAAATCGCTTCGCATTCCTACTGGTCCGATTACAGCAACCCTGGCGATGACCGCCTCGGGTATCTGAGGGATCTTCTGAACGCCAATTTGATCAAATACGGCGCCAAGTATTGGATGAGCGAATATTGCATACTCGGTAGTTACGGACCCGGCCGCGATCTTGGCATCGATCCGGCATTGTACATTGCCAGAACGATTCATTTCGATTTGACCCGTGCCAATGCATCGGCTTGGCAGTGGTGGACGGCCGTTTCCAAAGAAGATTACAAAGACGGCTTGATCTATACGGATTACAACAATCCGGGCGACGAGCAAACTATTTTGGCTTCGAAAATGCTATGGGCGCTCGGCAACTATAGCAAATTCATTCGTCCAGGCGCCGATCGCGTCGCGTTAACAGGGCTGGATGAAGAGGCACGGAGCGGACTGTTCGGCTCCGCATACCGGCATGACGGAGAGAAGACCGTGACGGCCGTATTCGTCAACGACAGCGCGGAAGATAAACGCGTTAAGCTTGCTTTAAACGGAATCAACAAGCACGAGTCCGTCTTTGTCATGAAGCCGTATATGACTTCGGCCGACCAGGATCTTGCCAGAGGCGAAGATGTTCCGGTTCAGGCGGACGGTACGTTCGAAACGATCATACCGGCCCGTTCCGTCGTTACGCTGAACGGAGATATCGTAAAGGCGAACAAGAAGCCGGACGCTCCGGAGATCGTAAGCGTCAAGCCGCTGAACAAAGGGCTGCAAGTCGAATTCAGCGCCCCGAAAGGCGCGTATGAATATGAAGTGAGATACGGAGTGAAAAACAACATCCGGGAACTGAAATTAACAGAAATGACCGATGATGTTGTCGTCCTTGAAGGTTTGAAGAACGGTGACGAATACTTTGTTACTGTACGAGCCGGGAACGCTATGGGCTTCGGCCCGCCATCGGGGCGAGCCTATGGTATGCCGCAGCTGCTTGCACCGACGGGCGTAACGGCCAAGGGCGTCGATGGCGGCTTTACGGTGACCTATGATGCCGAGATTGGCGTTCCCGCCTATCGCGTTCGATACGGCACGCAGTCGGGAATATACGATCAACAATCGATAGCCGAAACGCCTGACGGCACCATTCAAGTCGACGGGCTCGTGAACGGCATGTCCTATTACGGGGTCATAGAAGCGGTTGACGGGCAAGACGCAAGTCCGTCATCCATCCAATTCCAAGTGAAACCAGATGTACCCGCCCCGGGCAAAATCATTGCCATACCGGGAAATCAAAAAGCGCTCATCGCATTTGCCCCGGTAGAAGGCGCCGTAGGCTATACCGTAGAAATGGTTTCCGGCTCGCCAAATAGCGATCCGGTGCAAAGCGGCAATAATGAAGTCGTGCTGGACGGGTTAACGAACGGATCGCCGATTGCCGTTCGCGTGGCTACCGTCGGCAAAGGCGGCAAAGGAACCGGTTATACGGAAACGGAGGTTACTCCGAGAGACGAAGAGGTCCGGTTCGAGGACGGTTTCAACCAAGCGGATCCGTCCCGATATCAGCAGGATGTAAGCCAGTGGGTGATCGATGACGGCTTGTTGAAGCATGATGGTAAAGACCAAGGCGAACTCAGCATCAAAAATATGCAGCTAATCGACGGCTCCGTTACGGCGGTCGCCAAGCATGCATCGGCGGACGCGGATTGGGGAATCGCTTTCCGCGGGAGCAGCTATTCGAAAGGCTATATGTTCGGCTATGAGAACGGTGTGCTGTTTATTCGGAGAGACGGACAAAATTTGGTTCCTCCGGTTGCTTTCGCGGCAAAACCAGGCGAGTATTATAAGCTGGAAATCCGGCTGAACGGGAAGCAAATCCAAGGTTATGTCGATGGAAATAAGGTATTCGATCTGACCGATACGGTTTACACAAGCGGGCGCGTTGGACTTCATAGCTGGTCCGGTGCGCAATTCGCCTACTTGAAGGCGGTTCGGGAAGCGGATAATCTGACATCGGTGCCTGAAATCTACCAGATGAAGGAGGGCGATGGTCAAGTCGCGCTGCAATATAGGGAAGTAGACGGTGCGGAAGCCTATGTCATTCGGTACGAGGAAGCAAGCGGAAGCGGCTCCGGTCCCGCCGAGGTGGCAGCGGCTCCGGGATTTACGACCGTTACGGGGCTCCAAAACGATATAACGTATTCGTTTAAGGTGGTCGCGATTCGGAGCACGGAAGAAGCGGAGTCGGCTCCCGTGGAAGCGACGCCAAGCCGGAGCGCCGGTACTGTGCTATACTACGTCGACGCCGGCGACGGGACGCCAAGCCAATTGGAGGATGGGGAAGTTCTCGGAGCGCTTCAGTCGCAAGAAGAGCAGGAATATGGCAGCGACCCCGTTACGGGCATGAAATGGGGGTACGAAGCCGATAACGGACTGACCTGGGCGCACACCTCTCCGACCGACGCCTATGAATCGATTCGCCAGTACGACGGAAACGAGAATGGCAAAGGTCTTGCTTATCGCTTCCAATTGCCAAGCGGTACGTATAAGGTGACGATCGGCTTCTTCGATCCATGGAAGGCAAGCGACCGTGTGATGAGTGCGACGATTAATGGAGAGATGAAACTGACCGATTATGTCATCGGTTCGAACCGGGAAGCGAAAGCGTTTGACAATATCGAAGTGAAGGATGGGGAGCTTGTCGTGAAATTCGTCAAGGCGGGCGGCTCCAAGCCGATGGTAAGCTGGATCAAAGTCGAAAAGTGATGCGATCCTGAGAGTGGATACCGCAACGAACACGATATGATAGAAATTCAGGGAGGTGGCTATTTGCCGCCTCTCTTTTTTTTTCAACGACTAACCAATCGACATACAAAACGGCGTAGAACATAATAACTGGAATTTCTCCCGTTAATGAGCCGCTCCACATCCACGTTATCGAATAGATTGAATTTCTCCTGTTAATATCTCCGTTATACGGTCGGGTGGGTGAGATTGTTTTCATTAACATGAGGAATTCCCTTTAATTCAAACATAGTTGACTTGTATGTTAGTTGATTAGTCCGTCGTAGTTTTTTTGCGTCGACCAGACAAGTTTGTAATCTTGCCATATTAATTGTAATTTTGTCGAATACGATATCATTGTCCGCCGCAAACATCGCAGCAAGTATGGTTTTGTCCGCATGCGGGGCGTCTAACGACAAAGGCAACGAAGAGCAGAACGGCAATGCCGCAATTGATGCGGACAAGGGCGCCAATGCCGATGGACCGGTCACGATTCGGCTTGCGTTGAATAAAGGCGAGGTATCGGATGACGAGGTAAAGGAATTTGAAACGAATAACCCTAATATCAAAATCGAAAGAGAGGAAATGGATCCGCAGTCGGTCCGAATCCGGGCGACGGTATCGGCACATTGGAAGGGTTCAAGCTCCAGCCGTCGTCACCGCTTATCAATGCGGGAACGCCGATGGCGACACCGGGAGTAACCGATTTCTACGGAAACCCGATTTATAATCAGGCACCGGACATTGGCGCTTACGAGGTGCCGATTGTAACCAACGGAGGCTTTGAAGCAGGAGCGTTAAGCCCCTGGTATAAATGGAACGACGCAGCGATTTCCACTACGAATACAAGAACCGGAAACAAAAGCTTAAGGATTGGAAACGGTCCGGCTTCGGTGGAACAGGTTATCGCGGTGAAACCTAACACCACCTACGCGCTGACCGGCTATGCGATGGTGCCGGCAGGACAAGAGGCGGTTATCGGCGTCAAGAATTACGGCGGTACCGAGGTCTTTACGACGATTGCAAGCACCAGCTATACGAAGGGGAAAGTAATGTTCACCACGGGATCGACTAATACGGCGGCAACCATTTATCTCTACCATCCTTCCGGCACTGGGAACGTTTACGGAGACGACTTCTCGGTAGCGGAGGAGACGGCAACCGTCTTGAATGGCAATTTTGAAAGCGGCGCGCTTAGTCCATGGACAGCTTGGAACAGCGCAGGTATTTCGACGACAAATGCAAGAACCGGAACGTATTCAGCCCGAATCGGCAGCGGCCCGGCTTCGATCGAGCAAGCCATTGCCGTTAAGCCTAACACGACTTATGTGCTAAGCGGCTACGCAATGGCACCGTCTGGGCAGCAAGTGATTATTGGCGTTAAGAATTACGGCGGATCCGAGGTTACGACAGCCATTGCAAGCACGGCTTATTCGCAAGGCACGGCAACCTTTACGACTGGAGTTGCCACCACTCAGGCGACCATTTATATTTATCACCCGTCAGGCACAGGAAATGGTTATGCCGACGATGTCACGGTTACCGAACAATAAACGAAGAGGGCAATCGGCTAACCCGGGTTTCATGACCGTCGGGCTAGCCTTTTGCGTTCAACGCATTGACGTTTCTTGAAAAGTCTGTATTAATTATCATGAAATGTTACTGTCTATTGAAGATAAGGAGTGCGCCATGCTGACCAAAGAACAAATTCAAATCCGCGATCCGTTCGTACTGGCTGTCAAAGCCGACAAGAAATATTACCTCTACGGAACGACGGATAAAAATGTATGGGAAGGAAAAGCGACCGGCTTCGATGTGTATGCGAGCACCGATCTTGATCGCTGGGAAGGGCCGTTCTCCGCTTTTCGGCCGGAAGAAGGCTTCTGGGCGGACCGGCATTACTGGGCGCCGGAAGTTTATCTTTATGACGGCAAGTATTATATGTTCGCCAGCTTTAAGGCTGAGAGCAAACGCAGGGGCACGCAAATTCTCGTATCGGACGATCCGGTCGGGCCCTTCCGGCCGCATTCGGACGGACCCGTTACGCCCGGCGATTGGGAATGCTTGGACGGCACGCTGCATGTCGACGAGGCTGGTCAGCCTTGGATGGTATTTTGCCATGAATGGCTGCAGGTGCAGGACGGCGAAATGTGCGCCATCCCTCTCGCGAAGGACTTGAAATCGGCTGCCGGAGAGCCCGTGCTGTTATTCCATGCTTCCGATGCGCCGTGGGCTGTAGGAAGCGAAGATGCTTCTAACGGGAAGAAGAACTTCGTAACGGACGGGCCATTCTTGCACAGCGCGGCAAACGGGGATCTCCTGATGCTGTGGTCAAGCCACGGCGCGAACGGTTATGCGATCGGCATCGCCCGTTCGGACTCAGGCGATATCAGAGGGCCTTGGGTGCAAGACCGCGAGCCGTTATTCGGACAGGACGGCGGCCATGGCATGCTGTTTACTACGTTTGAAGGGGAATTGAGGCTTGCTATTCATAGGCCCAATAACACTCCGAATGAAAGACCGCTATTTTTGCCGATTGCCGAGGAGAAGGGCAGATTAAGCATCAAACGGGAATTCAGCAATCCGATCGCCCTGCAAAGGGCGGACCCATGGATTTACAAGCATACGGACGGCTACTATTACTTTACCGCTTCCGTTCCCGCATACGATTGCATCGAGCTTAGAAGGGCAAGAACGATTCAGGAGCTCGGTTCCGCCGAACCGGTTGTCATTTGGCGCAAACACGATAAGGGCAGAATGAGCGGACATATTTGGGCGCCTGAAATCCATTATATCGACGGCAAATGGTACATCTATTTTGCCGCCGGCGGATCGGACGAGTACGAGACGGAATGGGAGATTCGCATGTACGTCCTTGAAAACGATGCCGCCAATCCTCTGGAACCGACATGGGCGGAGAAGGGCCAGCTCCGAACGCATTGGGAATCATTCGCTTTGGATGCTACTACCTTCGAGCATGGAGGCGCAAGGTATTTGGTTTGGGCGCAGCAGGGACCTGCCATGCAGGGAACCAATCTGTATATCGCCGAAATGTCCAATCCATGGACGATTAAAGAGAAGCAGGTCCTGCTCTCGAAAGCGGAATATGCATGGGAAACCGTTGGCCACAATGTAAACGAAGGACCTGCCGTGCTCAAGAGGAACGGGAAAGTGTTCATCAGCTATTCGGCAAGCGCTACGGACAGCAATTATTGCATGGGGCTTCTGACAGCTTTGGATACCAGTGACTTATTGGATCCTCAATCATGGACCAAATCGCCGGAGCCGGTGTTCCGGTCAAGCGAAGTAACCGGGCAATATGGTCCGGGTCACAACAGCTTCACCGTTTCGGAGGATGGGGCGGCCGATATTCTGGTCTATCATGCGCGAAGTTACAAGGAAATCGTGGGCGAACCGCTCTATGACCCCAATCGTCATACACGCACGCAAGAACTCTATTGGAATGAGGACGGAACTCCGAACTTCGGCATTCCTAAGTGAGTACCGAGAAGGAATATGTTGACTAGCGTTGAAGATGCGCTCGGCAATGAGTGATCCTAAGCTCGATCCGCTGCATAAAGCGCGGCGATAGCCTTTGGCTCCGACAAATGATTTGGAGGCGGCTTCCCTAGCCGCGCTCCATATTCATTCGCTGGGCGTTCCAACGCAACGCCAGTCTGTCGTTAGGAGACCTATTTCTTGATCAGATTCAAGAGAAGCGCCTGCTCCTCCGTTAATATAAATTCCTCCTGGGGCCAAAATTCCTCATCTTCGTCTCTGCCGAAGAGACGAAGCAGCTCCTTCCATACCCCTTTTTCCATTGCTTCCGAAGCGGAAATCATGATCTTCAATGTTGTCACCTCCTGCAAGCACTATACGTTTCATTACACTTATCATTGGGGAAATAAGCATTGTCTTATTCTTAAAATAATCTTTCACGGCAAAGTCCTCGCTCCGGGAGAGGCGATTCAAGCTGTAGGCAAGCTATCGCGACGTATGTGGTTGTGCATCGCAACGGAGCTTAGCTCCTGGACTGCTGCAGCTTCCGATAGGCACGGGGGGACAGGCCTGACAGCTTCTTGAACACTTTGCCGAAGTGGGAAAAGTTCTCGAAACCGCATTGCTCCGACACCTGCGTGACGCTCCAGTCCGTTTCCCGCAGAAGGTATTCGGCCTCTTTGACGCGGGTGACGTTGATGTATTGGGTAAAGCCGAAGCCCGTCACTTCCTTGAAGACGCGGCACAGGTGGCCTTTGCTTATAAAAAATTGCTTGGCAAGATCGTCCAGTTGAAGAGGTTCCCTGAAGTGCAAATTAATGTGACGGGTGATATCCGTTACCTTCCGCTGGACCGGAGTAAGCTCAATATCCGGCATAGCCTTGCGTTTCAAGAAGTGGCGGGCAATGAACAGAAGCAATTCTATCGTCATGTTGCGGATATGCAGTCGATAGCCCGGGGGACATTCGCTTAGTTCTCTAAGCAGAGACCCAAGAAGCTGCTCCACGTGCATCCGTTCCTTGAGGTTCAGCTTAACGACCGGATGGTCAGCGGCGAAGGGGGCAAACAGAAGATCCTTATCCTCCGACGATAATTCGGATAAATAGGCTTGCTCGATATGAAGGACCACGCGTTCATGATTCGGTGTGCTCCGTTCGGTCGTCTTATGAACGGCGTTGGAACCGATGAGCACCAGATCGCCGGGATGTACGTGGTAGACTGAATCTCTTATAAAGAAGTTCCTTTCCCCGCTAAACAAATAATAAACCTCGTATGCCATATGGTAGTGGCTGTTATTCATGGAATGATAGCCGATTCTCCGGTCGAATTCGATCCACAAAGGATCGTTTATCGTGCCGAAGGTTAGACTTCCTGGAAGTAATGGATCAGTCATGGAAGGCTCCTTTCGCAGATAAAAAGACTTCTTCGTCATCCAGTATATCAATATAAACGGTATTCCAGGTATATTTGTGCATAAATGCGGGGAAATCAATCCTTTATTCATGCTAATCTTAATACAAGAGAAGTAATAAACAAGGATCACGCCATGACGAAGATTAAAAATCTCATAGCTTTGAGTATACGGAGGAATAAACATGCGAAAATTCGAATGCGACGAAATCGAAGTAAGAGAGCTTATTGACCGGGTAGCACGCAGAACGATGAATATGGATTTCACTTGGAACTGGTCTTGCGGGGTAGCTTATTACGGGATTAGCAAGGCGTGGGAAGTCACGGGTAATCAAGATTACATCGACTTTCTGGTCAAATGGGTCGACGAATATTTGGAGCTCGGGCTGCCGCCTATGATGGTCAATGCTTGTGCCATGGGTCATACGATGCTGACGCTGCATGAGGCGACGGGCGACTCCAAGTACCTTGACCTGGCGCTGCTGAAAGCCGAATATTTGCGAAAGGATGCCATCCGATTCGGGGAGGGCGTGTTCCAGCATACGGTTTCCTCCAAAAATGACTTCCCTGAGCAGGCATGGGCGGATACGTTGTTCATGGCCGCCTATTTCTTGCTCCGGCTTGGATTCAAGCTGGACAAGAAGGAATACATTGACGATGCGCTCAATCAATTTTACTGGCATGAAGAGTACCTGCAGGACACGAAGACGAATTTGTTCTATCACGCATGGGACAATGTCAGAGGGGATCATCTCTCCGGTATTTACTGGGGTAGAGCCAATGCATGGGCCGCATATACGATGGCGCAAGCTTATAAGATGTTGAATCCCTTTATGCCGATGTGGATGCAAATCGGAGGAGCGCTCGGCGATCAGTTAAGCGCTCTCGTCAGGCTGCAATCGCCGAACGGGCTGTGGCGCACGGTATTGAACGATGAGTCCTCCTACGAGGAAACGTCGGCCTCCGCCGGCATAGCCGCTTCGCTCGTCATCAATGGCCATCCGCTGCATCAAGACTATATGGCCAAAGCCTACAAAGGCATATTGGCCAACATCGATGAAGACGGCTCGGTCCGGAACGTTTCCGCAGGTACGGCGGTCATGTATTCCGCCCACGATTACAAAGTCATCTCCAAGAAGAGAGTGCAAGGCTGGGGCCAAGGATTAACGTTGGCCTATCTGGTAGCGCTGCTTCAGAACAAGGAAGTCGTCAGTAATATATAGTTTAAACGCCCTGCGTATGCATGCTCCGGAATTGCTGCGGAGTCATGCCGACGAGGCGTCTGAAGCAGGAGCTGAAGTAGCTGGCCTGCGAGAAGCCAGTCTCGAACGCGATTTGCTTGACGGTTAACGAAGTGGAAGCCAGAAGACGTTTCGCTTGGATCAATCGCGATTCCAACAGGAAATCGGGAAAGGACATGCCGAATGTCTGACCGAACTTCCGGCTAAAGTAATGCGTGCTGTATCCCGCGAGAGCGGCGGCTTGTTCGATGGAGAACGGCTCGCTGCTGCGGGAGCGCACGTAGTTGGCGACGGCACGGATTTTATCGGCGGCTAGGTTGATCGGCTCGTTCAATCGGTCAGCTCCGAATTGCAGCTGGGTCAGCATTTCGTACAGCGTCGATGCGACGCGAAATTCATCCTCGATCCGGTAGGACCTCCCGAGTACAAGCAACTTGTCCATCAGCGCCTCGACTGGAGGCATATCCGCAATGGAGAACAGCCAGGGCTCGTCAATCCCTTTCCCGTCGAACAATTCCTCAAGTCGTTCCCCGAAGAAATGAACCCATCTGATATTCCAAGGCTCATAAGGGTCCGATCTATAGCTTTGCCGGAGACCGGGTCCATACAGAAATCCTTGTCCACCTGCCAGCTCATACCGTTTGCCTTCGGTGAACACGCAGCCTTTGCCATCCAGCACGATATGCAAATTGTAGAAACGGTCCAAATTGAATTCCGTCGTTCGATAACTTCGATTCACGCTATGTTCGGGAAAATCGCGGTAACCGCCGATAAAATCGGGAAAGCACACATGTCTCGGAAACAGAGGCTTTGGGAGAAAGATATGTTCGCGCATGTCGGTGCTCCTTTTCTTTGGTCGCATGATATTATAACAAGTTGCTCTTTTTATGAACATTATACAAGAAAAGTGATGTTTCATGATGACAATATTTTAATAGACATCGCATGTATTTGTTATTTTAATGCACCTATTGATCTTCTAAAATGGAGTTGTTACGGAAAGAAACAGCGTACAAGGGAGAGATGATGGATGCAGCAATTGCTATATGGCGTTGCCTATTATGACGAATATATGCCCTATGAACGGCTTGACGAAGATATCCGAATGATGAAAGCGGCGGGCATTAATCTCGTCCGCATCGCGGAGTCGACATGGAGCACGCACGAGCCGCAGAACGGCGTCTTCGACTTCACGAGCGTCGATCGCGTCCTTGACGCCATGCACAAGGCAGGCATTAGCGTCATTGTCGGAACGCCGACCTATGCGGTGCCGACATGGATGGTGAAGGAGCATCCCGACGTGCTGGCGGAGACGCCGAACGGTCCCGGCCGATACGGCGCCCGGCAGATCATGGATATTGCGAACCCGACTTATCTATTCTACTCTGAACGCATCATTCGCAAGCTGATCGGGCGCGTATGCGGACATCCCGCGGTTATCGGCTATCAGGTCGACAACGAGACGAAGCATTACCATACGAGCGGTCCGAATGTGCAGCTCCAGTTCGTCAAAGCGATGAAAAATAAATTCGGGACGGTTGAGCGGTTGAACGAGGAGTTCGGCCTCGATTATTGGAGCAACCGGATCAACGGCTGGGAGGATTTTCCCTCCGTCGTCGGCACGATCAACGGCAGCTTGGGCGCGGAGTTTGCGCGCTTCCAGAGGGGGCTCGTCACCGAATTTTTGGCTTGGCAAGCCTCAATCGTGAACGAATACAAACATGCGGATCAGTTCGTCACCCATAATTTCGACTTCGGCTGGCGGGACGGCTCGTTCGGCGTTCAGCCCGACGTCGATCACTTCGCGGCGGCGGAAGCGCTCGACATTGCGGGCGTCGATATTTACCACCCTTCGCAGGATTTATTGACAGGCAAGGAAATTTCGTACTGCGGCGACTCGACCCGTTCGCTCAAAGGGAGCAATTACTTCGTGCTGGAGACGCAGGCGCAGGCGTTTCCGCATTGGACGCCTTATCCAAGGCAGCTGCGGCTGCAAGCGTTCAGCCATCTTGCTTCCGGCGCCAACATGGTCGAGTATTGGCATTGGCATTCGATTCATAACTCCGCAGAGACGTATTGGAAAGGTTTGCTCAGCCATGATCTCGGTCCGAATCCGACCTACGAGGAAGCGATGACGATCGGGCGCGATTTCGCGAGGCTGTCTTCGAAACTGATTCATTTGAAGAAGAGCAACCGGGCGGCCATCCTCGTGAGCAACGAAGCGTTGACAGCGCTGGAATGGTTCCGATTGCCGGGGGGCAAGGCTGCTTACAACGACATCGTCAGGCTGATGTACGATCGTCTGTACGAGATGAACATTGGCTGCGATATTTTGCACCCGGGATCGCAAAACTTCGAAGATTACGATCTGATCGTAGTACCCGCTCTATATGCCGCTTCGGACGAGCTGCTCTCCCGCTTGAACCGATACGCGGAGAACGGCGGCCGCATCGTGTATACGTTCAAGAGCGGATTCGCGAATGAACATATCAAGGTTCGTACGGATGCTCAGCCCGGTCTGATCGGCGAAGCATGCGGCGTGCGATACAGCCAATTCATCGAACCGAAATCGGTATCGCTTAAAGGCGATCCGTTCGGGGTGGGAGCGGACAACAACGACGTTACGGTATGGATGGAGCTGCTTACGCCGACGACGGCGGAGGTGCTCGCTTGGTACGATCATCCGCAATGGGGCCAATATGCGGCTATTACCGAGAACCGCTACGGCAAAGGGATCGCGACGTATATCGGCTGCCTGCCGAGCGAAGCGGTTATGGGCAAGGTGCTGGAACGGGCTTGCAAGGACGCGGGATTGTGGGGCTTGGATCAGGAGCTTGCGTTTCCATTGATCGTGAAGAGCGGAACGAATGAAGAGGGACGGACGATCCGGTACTATTTCAATTATTCGGCGGGCACGAAATCATTCGCCTATCCTTACGCGAAAGGCACGGAATTGCTAGCTGATCGTCCGGTTTCCCAAGGAGAGCTGATCGAGCTGGAACGGTGGGGAGTCGCGATTATCGAAGAAGAAACGAAGATCTAAGGTTAAGAATTACGAATCTCTATTTTGAAGGGTCTGCCATTCGGCAGGCCCTTTCTTCATGGTTACAATCACGCTAAAGCAACCAATGACAACGATCGCAACTAATGACAATGCCCTGCAAATCCCCGCCGGAATGGCATGCGGCCGCCAATCTGATCAAGCAGGGACTATCGACGGCAATCAAGGGGCGCTCGTATGATGAAGCTGCAGATCCAATCACCCAAGCGCTTGCGGCTTGCAACGAGGAAACGAAAGGAAGGAAGCAGCATGTTAAAAAGGAATACAACGGCAATGCGCGTCTCTGCGCCGCCGGCCTCAATGTCGTCGACATTGGTCGGCAGGCTCATGCGGAACCGGTGGCTCTATATGATGGTTCTCCCGGGCTTATTGTACTTTCTCGTCTTTAAGTATTGGCCGATGTACGGCATCTTCATCGCCTTTCAAGACTTTCAGCCGTTTCTGGGCTTCTGGGACAGTCCGTTCGTAGGCTTTAAGCATTTCGAGCGTCTTTTCGGCGATTCCAACTTTAGGCTCCTGTTTCGGAATACGCTCATCCTGGCCACGTACAACATCCTGTTTTTCTTTCCGCTGCCGATTATCATCGCGCTTATGCTGGGCGAGCTAAGGCAGGAATTCACGAAGCGCATCGTACAAACGTTGGTGTACATCCCTCACTTTATGTCTTGGGTTGTCGTCGTGGGCATTGCCTACATGTTCCTGACGACGGAAGGCGGCATTATGAACGAGCTGCTGGTCCGTTTCGGCGGCGAAAAGATTAATTTTCTCGTGAGCAACGAGTGGTTCCGGACGATCATTACGGCCGAGGTGATGTGGAAGGAAACGGGCTGGGGAACGATCATTTTCCTTGCGGCGTTGTCCGGCATAGACCCGCAGCTGTATGAAGCGGCGCGGATGGACGGCGCGAACCGGCTGCGCCAACTGTGGCATATAACGCTGCCGGCCATTCGCAGCACCATCATTATTCTGCTCATCCTGCGTCTTGGCCACTTTCTCGATACGGGTTTCGAACAAATTTTCCTGATGCTTAACGCGATGAACCGCGAGGTCGGAGAGGTGTTCGACACCTACGTCTACTCCGTCGGGATCAGCCAGGGACAGTACAGCTTCAGTACGGCTGTCGGCGTCTTCAAGTCGATCGTCGGCTTGATCCTTGTCGTCGCAGCGAACCGTCTGGCCAAAAGATTCGGAGAAGAAGGCATCTATTAGAAAAGGAGCGTTGAACCGTTATGCCGATCAAGCAAAGCTGGGGGAGCCGGATATTCGATAGCTTGAACATCACATTGTTGCTTGCGTTCGCTTTGATTACCGTCATCCCGTTCATTTATGTCATTGCCGGCTCGTTCGCCACGCAGAAAGAATTGCTGATGCGCGGGTTTATCCTATTCCCGACCGAATTTTCCCTTGATGCGTACAAGTATATTTTCTCTACCCAAACGCTTGTCAGGAGCTTATCCGTAACCGTTTACATTACTGTCGTCGGCACGCTGATCAACATTTTCTTTACCTGCTTAATGGCGTATCCGTTAGCCCGCAAGGACATGGACTTCCGCAAGCCGATCTTAATGCTGATCGTGTTCACGATGCTGTTCAGCGGCGGGATGATTCCGACGTTTCTCGTCGTGAAGGAGCTGGGAATGATCGATACCTATTGGTCGCTGCTGATCCCGGGCGCGATCAGCGCCTTTAACTTGATTATAATTCGTAACTTCTTTCAGCAGCTGCCCGACGGGCTGGAGGAATCCGCCAAGATCGACGGCTGCAACGACCTGGGCATCTTTCTAAGAATCGTGCTTCCGCTATCCATGCCCGCGATTGCGACCTTCTCGTTATTTTACGCGGTAGGCCACTGGAATACGTTTTTTAACGCGGTGCTGTATATCAACGACAATACGAAATGGCCGATTCAAGTGCTCTTGAGACAGATTGTTATCTTGGCTTCAGGCGGCATTGGCGATTCGAATGCCATGGAGTCGGATTACGTCACTCCGCCGGATCAAGCGGTTAAGATGGCGGTAATCGTGGTATCTACTCTTCCGATCTTGCTTGTATACCCCTTTCTTCAGAAGCATTTCGCCAAAGGGGTATTGCTGGGCTCGGTTAAGGGATGAAGATATAATAGAGAGATGGCAAAGGGAGGATTTAAGCATGAACAGAAGACATCGGAATAGAAGATTGGCGAAAGCCGGAGTACTGCTAGCCGCAATCGCACTGAGCGTTACCGCCTGCGGGGGGAACAATGAAGAAAGTCCGAAGAGCAGCAACGGATCGGGGGGCGCGCAAGGACCGCTTCAGCTGACGATGATGCTGCCTACCTACAATCCCGAACAAATGCCCGCAGACAGCTCTGTTCTGAAGATGCTGGAGGAAAAGACGGGCACTAAGCTTAGCGTGTCCTGGGTGCCTTCCTCGACGTATACGGATAAGCTAAGCGCTACCGTCGCATCCGGCGAGCTGCCGAAAACGTTCGTCGCGCTGGAAGCGAAAGCCTCCTTCATTGTCAACGCTGCCCGTTCCGGCATGTTCTGGGAGGTCGGTCCGTATCTCAAAAACTATCCGAACTTGAGTAAAATGTCGGAGATCGTTTTAAATAACATCTCGATCGACGGCAAAGTTTACGGTCTGTACCGCGAGCGGGATCTTGCGCGTTTCGGGTTAATGATCCGACAAGACTGGCTGAGCAATCTGGGCATCCAGACGCCGAAGAACGTAGATGAGCTTTATAATGTTCTGAAAGCCTTTGCATCGGGAGATCCGGACAAGAACGGCAAGCACGATACGATTGGACTCGCCGTAGGCATGCAGGGGAATAATATAGCCGGCTTCAAGGACATTCTCGTCTATATGGGAGGTCCTAACGAATGGGAGCTTCAGGAGGGCAAGCTGGTTCCTGCTCATATGACGCAAGCTTATATGGATACGATGAAGTTCTACAAGAAACTGTACGACGAGAAAATCATTAACCAGGACTTCGCGATCGTCCAGGACGGCCGATCCGTTATGAATAAAGGCCAGGCAGGACTCTGGATCGATAATATGCTGGACGGCAAAGCCATCGAGGATAACCTTAAGAAGGTCGATCCGAACGCCAAAATGAACCTAGTCAATCGTATCTCTGGTCCGAAGGGCGATAGAACGCGTGCCGGATCCGGTTATTTGGGCATGTACATGATCCCGAAAACGAGCGTGAAGACGGAAGCCGAGCTTGAACAGATTCTGGCTTATTTCGATAAAGTGTCCAAGAAGGACAATCAGAACCTGATGAAATACGGCATTGAAGGGAAGCAGTATACGCTGGAGAACGGCGCATATACGCCGAATTCCGATCCGAAGGTTAGAGCCGAAATTACGGACGGCAACCAGTTTATGATTTTGCAGGACGGGGTCGTCAATTACGGAACCGAGCTTGAGCAGCTCAGCACGAAGCTGTTCCAGGACAATGCGACGATTGCCGTGACTAACCCTGCCGCGCCGTTCATCTCCAATACGGAGATCGAGAAGGGCAAGGAGCTCTCCAAGATCATAGCCGACGCTACCGTGAAATTCATCATGGGGTCGGTTAATGAGGACGATTGGACCGGCGCGGTCGATCAATGGCTGCAAAGCGGCGGCAGCAAGGTAATCGAGGAAATGAATGCCGAATACGCCAAGCTGGCAGGGAAATAAATAACGATGCCGGAGATGAGACGTCCGGATCCGCGTCATGGCTTAACACGGAGTTTTCTTGTACACTTGAAGTACTTGTAAGTTGTAAGGAAGACTACCAATTGGAGGCATTATGAGATTCCGGTCCTCGTCTTATTTATTGAAGCTGATGTTGTTGTCTATCTTGATCGGCACCTTGCCGGTCATCGTTCTGGGCACGTTCGCCTATTATAATGCCTCCCGAACGGTGCAGGAGAAAGTAGACGAGAGCAATAAGCTGCTGCTGCAGCAAATGCAGATGCGTGCCGAACAAACGCTCAGAACGATCGATAATTCGGCCACGCAGCTGCTGCAGTCGCCGATTGTTATAAGCGCTTTCAAACGTGATTTATCGAATAATGATTTCCAAATGGTGCATGAGCTCTATAAAGGCATTTCGCAAATTCAGACTTACGAGCTTGGGATCAAGGATGTGTTTCTGTTCAGCCTGAACAATAACTGGATGGTTTCGAGCAGCGGCGTCAACGAATACAGCGCCCCGGCGTTCAGGCCGGTGCTCGAAGCCTTCTCCCGGAGCGCGGCAGGTTCTTTCTGGAGCAGCGGATCGGAACAATTTCCGAATTCGTTCGAGTCGGTATACTTCGTGAAGAAATATCCCTTTAATTCTCTTAACCCGACAGGGATCATCTGCGTCGTATTGTCGTCCGATGTGATGAAAGAGCTGGATGCGTTTCTAAACGGCAAGTTCGGCAGCGCGTTCATCGTGGATCAAGACGCCAATATTATCGTTCACCGCGACCGTACCCAGCTTGGAAGCAGTACCCGGGAGCAGCCCTACTTGGAGTCCTTGGCCGAAACGAAGGGGACGATCGGGCAATATGCCGCGAAGCGCGACGGGGAGGACGTCACGGTCACCTACCGGAAGTCCGCCTACAACGGCTGGAGCTACGTATCTGTCATCTCCAACGATCAGGTGAACGAACAGAACAAAATTATCGGCTGGATCACTTTGCTGGTATGTCTGGTCATCCTGCTGGTAACGCTGGCCGTTGCCTGGTTCGGATCGAAGAAGATGTACAGTCCGATTCAATCCTTGTATTCCGCGCTCACCGGCGTTCCTTCTTCGAATGATAAGGAGAAGCCGAGCGGCGAGCTGCAGGTGATCGGAGACCGCGTCGATTATTTGATTCGAAACCAGTCACTCATCATGAACGAGCTTAAGGGACAGCAGATCCAGCTTAAAGAATTTTTTATGCAAAAATTGTTCAGCGGTACGATCCAGCCTGCGGATTTTGCGGAGAAACTGAGTCTGTACGGTCTGGAAAAGCCGTGGCCTTCCATGTGCGTCGTTGCCATTCAGATCGATACGCTCAAGGATACGAGGTATGAAGAAGGAAATCGGGATTTGCTCATGTTCGCCATCAGCAATATCGTCGGCGAGCTTGTCCTGTCCGAGCAAAGGCTGGTTCCGATCGTCAAATCGGATTGCCAGGTGACGCTGATCGGCTCCTCGAAGGCGGGGGAGGGCTTCAAAGAGCAGATTTTCAACTTGTCCGACGAAATCCAGAAAGCAATTTACCAATACCTGGAGATTAAAGTGAGCATCGGAATCAGCCGTCCGATGAGCTCGTTCGCGGATACCCAGCAGGCGCTTCATGAAGCGATGACCGCGCTTAAGGTCAGGGTAGGACTGGGACAAGAGTCGATTTTGTTCATTGAGGACGTTCAGCCGCAGAAGAGCAATCTGAACAGATTTCCGAATGCGGGAGAGCAAGCTCTGCTCGATGCGATCCGGGCCGGCAATGCGGAGCAATCGGAGAGCGCTTTGAAGCAATTGATCGGAGAGCTGTTCCAGCCCCGTGCGCAGAATCGGGATTATCAATTATCCTTGCTGCGGCTATTGATCGATCTTCTTAAATTCGGGCAGGAACTGTCTATTCCTATGGACCAAATTACAGAGGATGAAGCCTCCTTAATCCAGTCGCTGTTCAAGCTCCGGAACGTACAAGAGATGGAGCATTGGTTCTGGTCGATATTCGTGCTTCCTTACATTCAGGAATTGGGTACTCGCCGTGATTCCCAATTCAAGCATATATCCGAAGCGGTAATCGACATGATTACGCGGGAGTTTGATTCGGGGCTTACCTTGGAGGAGTGCGCTTCCCGCATCAACTATCACCCGCACTATGTGAGCCGCGTGTTCCGTCAGGAGACCGGCATTAATTTCGGCGAATATTTATCGCAGTACCGGATCGACATGGCCAAGAAATGGCTGAAGGAGTCCGACTTGAAGATCGTAGAGATCGCCGAGCGGCTGCAGTACAACAACTCCGCCAACTTCATTCGCTCCTTCCGCAAGACGGTAGGCATGACGCCGGGGCAATTCCGTGAAGAGGCGTAATTGCAATCACAACCTTCAACGCCTCCACGCCTTGTAACACTAATATATCCGCTTATTAAATGAAAACGGGATGGAGCAGGCGTTTTTTTTCGCTCCATCCCGTTTATATTTGATGCTTGCTTTAGCAGAATGTGGGTAAGCGAAAGCCACCGGACCTCTAGGCTCACGGGGGCCTTTCGGTCATATCCATGTCATGCATTGTCTCCGACGACATGCGTAAAGGCGGCTTCCCTGGCCGCATTGTGAGCAATTCTATGCAAGTAGTTGTTTTTCTTATGTTTGCCAATATACTTGATTTGAACGTCAACCTCGGGGAACAAACGACGTAGATTGGCTAGAGCGGCTAATAGTTCGTTTCTTCCTTGTTCGTCATGCGGATGCGAAAAACGGTCTTGTGCCAATATACGCAAAATACGGCTGCAATCGGTATAAATGACGGCGATTTTCGGTTGAAGCTTCAATAATGCCTTCGTAAGCGTTTCTAGACTAAACACGATCGCCTGCATTTCGCCGTAGTTCGAGCCTTGATCCCGTTCCAGTTGCAGTTTCTTGGCGGTTACGCTTACCATTCGATTATACGCCGTGCAGCAAGCGGCTCCGTAAATGTTGCGGGATGCGAAACCGGCGTAATCGCAGTAAAGGAACATCGTTCCTTTATTTACGATGTGTTGTCTGAGACTTGGGTTTGCGAGAGCTTTTTTGATAAGCAGGTCCTTTATTGCATCCATGAGCGCATCTCCTATAAATAGACGGAACGGTTTGATGATTATGCGATCAGGATAAACCGAACGGTTAACGTTTAAACCGTACGAAAGGAATTTCGTGGGAATCATCGGTTTACAGGAAGGAATAGGATCGCTTATCGTGAAATACATCGTTAAATGGAAAACGAGAAAAGGTGAACGAATATGACGGATTATAATAAAGCGGAAGAGCCGCATCGGGCGGAAGGGCTGCTCCGAACGAAGCTCTATTTGCCCGATAGTACCCCATCACATATCACGCGAAGCAGGTTGTATGAACAGCTTGCACGTTCGATGGACACTCGTCTCACAACGGTTGTCGCGCCGCCGGGGTTCGGCAAGTCGACGCTTGTGAGCGGCTGGATTCGGCAAGCCGGGCTGAGGAGCGGCTGGGTGTCCCTCGATGCCAAGGATAATGATCCCCTGCGATTTTGGCGCTATTTGCGGGGCTCGGCCTTGCAAGCGCTTCATGTCAATCTGTGTGGAGAAACCGGCCTTGGTGGGTTCGAATCCGCCGAAAGGATATCGGCGCAGTTGCTGCATACCTTGATCGAATTATCGGATCAAGGCGAATCTTTAATGCTTGTCCTCGATGATTACCATGTGATTGCAACGGAAGCTATACACGAATCGCTCTATGACTGGCTGGGCAAATTGCCCTCGACGGTCCACCTTGCGTTAATCAGCCGGCATGAAATTCCGATTCCGTTAGGCGCCTTGCGGGCCAATGGAAGGCTGAATGAGCTCAGCTTGACCGATCTGCGTTTCACGGATGAGGAGATTGATTCTTTTTGGCACAAACAGACCGGAGCTCCTCCGGATGGCAAAACCCTTCGTCATCTCGTCCGCAATACGGAAGGATGGGCTGCCATGCTGCAGCTATCGGCTCTATCCCATTCTGCAGGACAATACAGCGGCGCGATCAAGCCGCTAACCGGACGCAATCGGCATGTGGCCGATTATTTGATGGAAGAAGTATTCCGTCATATGGACGAAGAAACGAAGCGCTTCATGTTTCGGTCCTCGATTCTTGATCGTTTATGCCCTTCATTGTGCAGCGAGGTTTTGAATGAGCCCGATGCGGGAGATAGAATCCAAGAACTCGTGCGCCGTGGATTGTTCCTGATTCCGCTTGATGATGAACGGGAGTGGTACCGGTATCATCATCTGTTTGCGGATTTCCTGCGCGTCAAGCTCCAGGATGCGGAACAAGCAGAGACCGCCTTGCTGCATAGCCGAGCGGCTGCATGGTACGAACGCCACGGCTTTCTGGAGGAAGCCATCGAGCATGCGCTATCCGCAGGGGAGGAGCGCAGGGCGGCAACTTGGGTGCAACGGCATGCCCATGTCTGGTTGAAGGACAGAGAGACGGCGATGCTTCGCCGCTGGCTCGAGCGATTGTCTGCGTATACCGCGAACGAACCAGGCAATCTGTTGCTTTTGCTCTGGATTGATCTGATGGAGGGACGGACAGAAATGGCCGAGATGTTGCTCCGCAAGCTGAATACGGCGCTTGAGCGTATGAAAGCCGAGCCGCAGGGATCGGAATTTCTCCGTATGAGGGAAGAGGTCCGGATTCTTGAGAACTTTCATTCCGTCATGAGCGGAAATTTTGATCGTGCGCTTGCGCTAATTCAAGAGTACGGAGAGAGAGAGGACCTGCCGGGTCCAGAGACGCCGCTGCTGCTTAGCCTGGGACTTGAGCTTAATGAGGGAACGGTTCCGTTTATTCGAGGGAAATTCGGCTTTAACGGCCGGATTGATTATGCCGAGAGCTATCATCGCGCATACGGGGAATTTATCGAGAAGAACGGTATGCATGAGAGTACCTTTACTTCCTACCAGCAGACCGCAATGGCAGAGATTTGTTATTTGAACAACAAGCTGCCTCTCGCAAGAAGCTATGCGGAAGAGGGACTCCGGTTGGGAAAGAAATTCGGTACGGTCGGTTCTTATGTTCCGTCCGTACTCGTCTTATCGAATATTCTAATCGCGGACCGGCGCAATCAAGCATCGATAGACTTCATAGAAGAGGCGATGAGGCATTTGCGAAACCGACATCAGCATACGTCCGGATGGTACCGGATACTTGCGGCAAGCATGGTATGGCATCAGCTTCAAATAGGGGATCTGATAACTGCGCGCGAATGGGCGGATGAGCGCAAACAACGGACGGCTGCGGAACGGACGGCCTCTAAGAGCGTCCTATTTCCTAACGATGAAGATTTCATTTATATCCGGATTTTAATGGGGATAGGGGAATGGGAAGAGGCCTGCGAGAGAGCGCTTCATGCACGGACGATCGCAGAGACGGGAGGGAATCGATTAAGCGAACTTCAGGCTCTCCTCCTGCTCAGCGAGATTTATGCGTACAGGAACGATTCCGTCGAGAGCGGACGACTGCTGCTTGCGGCGGTGCGGATTGGCTGCCGGCAGGGATGTATCCGGCCATTCCTGGATGCGGGACCTGCTGTTATGGAGCGACTGGGCAAATACGAGGCGACGGTTTCCCATTCCTCTATGTGGTCAGAAAAAGAGCGGGTCTTTATTCGAATGTTGGGCCATCGTTCGGAAAATGCCGCTATAGGGGATGTTCAGGCAGATGCACGGTCTTCCAGGGGCTCCTTAGATGCCCTGACCGCAAGGGAAAGGGAGGTGTTGATTCTTATGGCGCAAGGTTTATCGAATAAAGCCATTGCAGCCGAGCTTGTCCTTACGGAAGGAACCGTGAAACTCCATCTCCATCGGGTGTATAGCAAATTGCAGGCGCAGGGCCGGGTACAAGCTCTTCGAATTGCGGAGAATAGCGGGCTGCTGGGAAAGTTATAACCTTCTTCTATATCCTTCGATAGACGCTCCCCTCCTCATGCGGAGGTAAGATGAGAGTATAACGAAAGAGGAGGGGAAATAACGGTGAGAACAGACTACGATGTCATTATTGTCGGCGCTCGAATAGCAGGCGCAACGCTAGCCTATGAGCTGGGGCAAGCCGGTTATAAGGTGCTGCTCGTCGATAAAGGTCGTTTTCCCAGCGACGTGCTGTCCACGCATAACTTGTTCAACAATTCACTGGCGATGTTGAGAGAGATGGGCGTATTGGATAAGCTGCTCGCTACGGGAACGCCCACCTATAAGCAGGCCTATGTACAGTTAGAGGATGCCGTCATTAAAGGGATATTTCCCGAGGTGAACGGAGAATCCGAATGCCTGTGCATTCGCCGGACCTATCTGGACCGCATTTTATTCGAACATGCCTGTTCGCTGGAAGGCGTCCATGCTCTTCAGCAATTCCGGGTGACCGGACTGCTGCGCGAAGGAGAGGTCGTTACGGGAGTCGAGGGGATCGAGTACGGCGGAGAAGCCGTGCGATATACAGCCAAGCTTGTTGTTGGGGCGGATGGCAGACGGTCAACGATACGCTCATTGGCAGGAAGCAAATGCCTGGCGTCTATCCCGACCGACTTTGCCTCTTATGTCGGTTACTTCAAAGGATTTTGCCAAGAAAATGAGCCGTGCACGGAGTTTTATAAGCTAGGGGAGCATATCGCGATCGTGTTCCCGACCAGTGATCAGCTTCATGTTGTCGGACTCATGTTTCCGCTCGCGAACGCGGACTTGGCGAGCCGAATGAAGGCGAACGCCGAGACGGTCTTTCGGGAAGTCATACAGTCCGGTTTCGGAGAAACATCCTTTGCCTTGCGGTTTCAGGAGGCGGAAGCGGCTGGTCCGATTCGCGGACTGCTGGGCTATGACAACGATTGGCATGAAGTAATGGGCAAAGGGTGGGCTTTGATTGGCGATGCTCTGTCTTTCAAGGATCCTGCGGTCGGGCAGGGCATGCATGATGCCATGTACAGCGCCAGGCTGCTGAAGGAGGTACTTGCCTCGCATGGTTTAGAGAACTTCCAGTGGGAGAAGATGGCGGCGCAATATGAAAGCGAGCTGACGGACAAGTGCCAGCCTTTGTTTCAAGTAGCTTGCGAGATGACTCGCAATGTGCCGTATACACCGGAGCAAAACATGGTTAATCGCCTCATCGCCGCTCATCCGAGGGCAACGAGCGCTTTTCTCGGCATGTATAATCATGCGAACGGGCCTGGGGAGCTTGGGAGATTGATCGGCGAAATGCTATCCCAGTAGCGTTACAGACGGTGAAAGCCACAAGACGCTCCTGAAACTGGAGGATCTTGTGGCTTTGTCCGGTTTTCTTAAGTGCGCTTGCGGCTTGAAGCGCCCCTTATTTTTGCAAGCCGTTCAGGTCATTCCTATCCGGGCGGACCGGTATTGTCCCGGCGTAATTCCCGTTTGTTTTCGAAACAGGCGAATGAAATAGTTGGCATTCTCGATGCCGATCCGCTGACCGATTTCGCCTACGGAAAGTTCCGTGTTTTCAAGCAGCGATTTGGCCGTCCGGACCTGCAGATCGTGAAGGTACTGAAGCGGGCTCATGCCGGTATATTTTTTGAGGCACCGGGCGACATAGTCGAAATGGAAATGAAGCGTCTGCTCCATATGCTTCGCATCGAAGGGGCGGGTCAAGCGCTGCTGCAGATAGGCGATCGCTTGGTCGCACAGCAGTCTGGAGCGGGGGGCATATTGCGTGCGAACCGCCGTTTGAAGCTCTACGAACAAACCGGCAAGCTGCGTCTGAAGCGGCAAGGAGTTTGCGGGCGATAAGGCATGATGCAGCTCCAGCATCCGTTGAAGCAACGGGACGATGTCAAGCGTGTTAACGCTGGTGAATTTCGGAACATACATAACCTGCCGGTGCGGAGCGACATCGTGATCGGTCCCTTTGGCTGAGGGAATGGACCACGGAATTTGCCCGCTATCGACCGTTCGGACAGGTGCAGGATGGACAAAGTGGATCCAATAAATTTCGGTTGTTTCTTCGCATGGACGATGCCCGACATGCACGCGGTTGGGCTCGAGGACCAGCATGGAGCCCTCATTGATTTCATACGGCACGTCATCCTCCGTCATATATAAAGTCCCTTTCATGACGAACAGCATGTCGTAAACATTGAACGAACGGACAAAATGCTGTTGACCAGGCGGCCAGAACGAGTGCCCAATCGTCAACAACTGCGGAAGCGGCGGGATCGTTAGTTCCAGACAATGAATGGCCGGCATCTCCTTTCTCATCGAAGCGTTTCCTAATTGTATCATGCAAAAATCCTGGAAGGTAGAAAACGTGCTATAAAAAGTCGCTTTTGAACCTGTCCGGGCTAATGGCGAAACGTATATAGTTAAGTTATACGAACCGGAAAGGAAGAGATAATATGCGATTCCGCCAAGTCCATCTTGATTTTCACACCACCGAGGCGATTGCCCCGATCGGAGCCCGCTTTGACAAGAAGCAATTTCAGGAAATGCTGAAGCTGGGCCGTGTGGATTCGATTACGGTTTTCTCCAAATGCCATCACGGCTGGGCATACCATCCGTCGGAGGCCAACGAGATCCATCCGGGATTGAGTTTCGATTTGCTTGGGGCCGTTATCGAGGCTGCCCATGAAATGAATGTAAAGACACCGGTCTACCTATCGGCCGGACTGGATGAAAAGCTAGCCAGGCGCCATCCGGAGTGGCTCATTCGGGACGAGAACGATCAAACGAATTGGGTCAAGGGCTTCATGGAACCAGGCTATCATCAGTTTTGCATGAATTCGCCTTACCTGGACATCCTGCTAGATCAGATCCGCGAAGTGTTGTCATGCTATGAGGTCGACGGCTTGTTTCTCGATATCGTCGGGGTGCGCGAATGCTACTGCCATAATTGCGTCCAGAGCGCGCAGAAGGAAGGCATCGATCCGCGAGATGTGAAGGCGATGCGGCAATTATGGGAGAAAACGTATGCTAACTATACCGCAAGGGTGAAGGAAACGGTCGAATCGGTTAAGCCGGGTCTGCCGATCTTCCATAATGGCGGACATATCGCGCGAGGCCGACGCGATTTGGCTGCCATGAACACTCATTTGGAGCTGGAATCGCTGCCGACGGGCGGCTGGGGCTATGATCATTTCCCGCTTTCGGCCAGGTATGCACAAACGCTTGGCGTCGATTTTCTCGGCATGACCGGCAAATTCCATACGTCGTGGGGGGAATTCGGCGGCTATAAGCACCCGAACGCGCTCCGTTACGAAGCAGCGCTCAGCATTGCCAACGGCGCAAGGTGCTCGATCGGCGATCAACTGCATCCCGACGGTCATATGGATGAAGCGACCTATGCGCTTATCGGAGCGGCTTACCGCGAGGTCGAGAGCAAGGAAGCCTGGTGCGTGAACGCGACAAGCATCGCAGATGTGGCGCTTTTGTCGCTGGAGGCAACCGGCGTGCATCCGGAGGCAGAGGCGGCGCAGCGCCAGACGCATTCCGATGCAGGGGCTGTACGCATGCTGCTTGAGGGGAAAATCCTGTTTGATGTCATCGATAAGGAGCATGATTTTACGGCCTACAAGGTGTTGATACTGCCGGATTATGTGGCGGTAGAAGACGAGCTGCGGGGCAAGCTGGAGCCGTACTTGCGGCAGGGCGGTAAGATTCTCGCTACAGGCTGGTCAGGGCTTGATCCGGAAGGCAGCCATTTCGCGATCGACCTTGGGGTACGGCATATGGGGGCCAACCCATACCGTCCCGATTATTTCCGCCCGTTCTTTAAGCCGGGGAGCTTGGGAGAGGCTTCCTACATTTTTTATTCTCAAGGACAGAAGATTGAGCTTGCCGACGGAAGCGAGCTTGGACGGCGCGAGGATCCCTATTTCAACCGCGATGTGTTTGAATTCTGCTCGCATCAGCATACCCCGAACAGCTATGCCGATGGAGGGCCAGGCATGGTGGAGAGCGACAGCGGAATCTATATCGCTTGGAACGTATTCGAAGATTACGCGACCAAAGGCAGTCTGATCTTGAAGGAAGCGGTTCTGCATGCGCTGAATCGTCTGCTTCCGGGCAAGACTATGCAAACGAGTTTGCCTGCTCAGGGTGTGGTTACGCTCCAGGAGCAGAAGGAAGAGAAGCGGCTGATCAATCATTTGCTGTACGCATCCCCGGTCCGCCGAGGGGATGGCATCGAGGTGATCGAGGATATCGTTCCGCTATACGATGTTAAGGTTTCTATCAGGACGATCAACCCCGTGAAGAAGGTGTATCTGGCCCCGCAGATGACGCCTCTGCCGTACAGCTACGAGGACCGGACTGTTTCCTACACGGTGCCCGTACTGGAGTGCCATCAGATGGTTGTAATCGATTATAATATAAATAAATAAGTACTACTTACTCTATCTAAAAGGATGAACAAATATGGACTTTAAACCGCTAGCCTCATTTATCGACCGGATCACCTCCTGGCGTATTCCTTGGGCGGAGGTTCAGGTCATTCACCGCAACGAAACGGTATTCCGCTACCGGAACGGCTACGTCAACCTGGAGGAGAAAACGCCGATCGACGAAGGACGGATAATCCATATTTATTCCATGACGAAGATCATGACCTGCGCGGCTGCGCTGCAGCTCGTTGAGAAAGGAGCAATGCTGCTGAACGATCCGATATCGGCCTACTTGCCGGAATACGCCGAGATGAACGTAAGGAAGACGCTTCCCGACGGCGAATTCGTGCTCGAGAGAGCTTCGAGGCCGATCTTGGTGCGCGATTTGTTCATGATGACGGCCGGCTTCTCCTATGATCTGGGGGCGCCTTCCATTCGGGACGTCGTAGAACGAACAAACGGCAAAGTGCCGACACGCTCCTTCGCGGAAGCGCTCGCCAAAGAGCCGCTGCATTTCGAGCCGGGTACCCGGTGGAATTACAGCCTATGCCATGATGTCCTCGCGGCACTCGTGGAAGCAGTGGACGGCAGGCGCTTCGGCGCTTATATCGAGGATGAAATTAGCGGGCCGCTGGGCATGCGCGATACGTGCTTCGATCTCTCGGACGAGCAGAAGAGCCGGTTGGCTCCGCAATACGAATATAACGAAGCGCTGGGCAAACCCGTGCGGAAGGACGGAAACGGCTACCGGATCGGAACGGAATTCGAGAGCGGCGGTGCCGGCTTGCTGTCAACCGTAAGCGACTATGCGCTGTTCCTGAATGCGCTCACGAATCACGGAACGAGCCTAAGCGGCGTACGCATTCTATCGCCGGCGTCGGTAGATCTAATGCGGACGGATCAATTGACCGATCGCATGCGCGACGATTACGGCTGGGAGCAGTTGAAAGGGTATGGTTACGGATTAGGCGTCCGTACCCATACCGCCAAGTCGGACAGCGGATCGCTGAGCCCGCTCGGCGAATTCGGATGGAGCGGCGCCGCCGGATGTTTGGCGATCATCGACCCGGATTCGCAACTGACCGTCATGTACGCGCAGCATCTGCTGAACAATCAGGAACCTTACGTGCATCCGCGTTTGAAAAATATTGTGTATGGCTGCATGTAACGTGCCGACAGGATAGGTAGGGGCCGATAACGTAAGAGGCGATCGAATTCAACTTCGGTCGCCTCTTGCGTTTATTTGACTGCATTGTTCGTTTAGAAATGGGGTGATCCTCATTCAACTGCAAAATGCGATATGAACGATGGAATGAACCATTGTTTCATCCTCTTAATGCATAATCGTAAGTCGCACTCTTCCAGCTTAACATGTTCTCTCACTCGTTCAAGGGAAAATATGTCGAAACATCGTCGAGTTATGTTAAGGGTGTAAACAAACATAATATCGAGAACAACGTCGTCTGTCGATCGTTTATACGTCACTTTACGTGTCATGATTATTTCCATTTAATGAAATTCCGAGGAAAGTGTCTTATGTTTTCTAACACGATCAGGAGGGCTGGAGAATGTATCGGTTATTTAGCGTTTCAGTCAAAGTGATGGACAGGCTTCGTTATACATACAAATTTATTTTAATCGGACTGCTTGTACTTATTCCAATGTCGGTTATGATTTATATTTTCCAGGATTCCATGAAAGGTTTGATTGATTTTTCGAAAAAAGAAAAACTGGGCGTTGAGTACATAGCGCCTGTATAATTTGATCGGTGAGAACGCGAAGCCGTTTCCCGCACAAGGGCTGAATCGGAAACAACCCCGAAAAAACGAGCTTATGATATAATTTTCAGAAATGCGTATGGTCCCCGTTTTGAAGAAAAGGAGGAACGAGAAACATGAGAGCGATCGTACTTGACGGTCCGGGTACACCGGACGCTATGAGGCTTGCAGAAATGCCTATGCCCGAACCAGGAACGGGTGAAATTCGCGTGCGCGTTCGGGCGGCATCGCTTAACCCGGCCGATTATAAAATTGCCGCAGGCGGCCATCCCAACTGGACCTACCCGTTCATACCCGGTCTTGATGTCGCCGGCATCGTAGAGGCAATCGGCGAAGGCGTTACCCAATGGAAAGCCGGCGATCGCATTGTCTACCACGGCGATCTAACGAAACCGGGAGGATTCGCGGAGTATGCCATTACAACGGCTCATACGGCAGCAGCCATTCCGCAAGGTCTATCCTTCGAATCGGCAGCGGCTTTCCCCTGCGCGGGACTAACGGCTTATCAGGCGGTTGTGCGTAAGATGCGAATCGGAAAAGGGCAGACCGTCTTCATACACGCAGGTGCAGGAGGCGTCGGCGGTTATGCGATTCAGCTTGCCCGACTGTTCGGTGCTTCACGGATCATCGCGAGCGCTTCGCAGGTTAATTTCGACTACGTGCACAGCTTGGGTGCGGATGTCGTCATCGACTACAATACGGAGGACGTGCATGGCCGCATTATGGAGCTGACGAACGGACGCGGCGTAGACGGTATCCTGAATACCGTGAATCGCAAGCTGGCGCAGACTGATCTAACCGCGCTTGCCTTCGGCGGACAGCTGGCATGCATTGCCGGCGCACCGGAAGTCGTCGCGGATTTTCAGCCGAGCTGGAAGACGTTCACCGTGCATAAGCTGATGCTAGGCGGAGCCCACATATCGGGGGACCATGCTGCGCAGGAAGGTTTGGCGCGTATGGCTGGTGAATTTATGGCGTTAATGCTCGAAGGCAAAATCGACCCGATGATCGGCGAGACGATCAGGTTAGAAGAGATTCCCGAAGCGTTGTCGCGGCTATCGCAACGACATGTCCGCGGTAAGATCGTCGCAGTGCTTGACGGGAATGGGAATCAATAACCGGCTGGGCGAAGGGTTCGTTCATGGCGTGGAATGTACGAAGTGGCTATATGGATCATTGCAGTAACTTTAGGTTGTTTCGCGCGATATCGAGAGCTATATTGGATATTCGCAACATAGACTTCTGTTTTGCACCCAAAAATGCCGTCAAGCGCTCAAAGTTACTGCGAAAATCAAACATAGCTCGACACCACCATTATTCCGCCCCAAGTTACTACGAAAATCCAACATAGCAGCCAGAGGATAGCTGCATACGCACAAAAGGGCTGTCCCTAAGCCAATGGCTTTTGGGACAGCCCTTTTTTTTGTGCGACTGCTCCATCTATTTGATAAAAGTGGAAAGGAACCTATGAATCTACCATCACGAATACTGCCACTTGGAACAATTGCCTATAGTCTATATAATGGGAGCACAATGCGTTTACGTCCCGTGCCGCTGCAAGGCTCATGCCGGACGGAGAGGAGGAAGGCCGTGTTTTATTCGCTTCGCAACCGCTTGATTGCAATCTTCGTTCTGCTGTTCGTACTCGCTTTCTGTACGATGTCGATCCTGATCTTCAACCAGTCTCGCTCCATTATCCGCTCTTATATCGAATCGTCCGCCCTTGAGAAGATGGATGAGTACGGCTCCTATATCAGCATGGTTCAGACGCAAGTATACGACCTTGCTTCCATTGTCTTCAATAGCGACACGGCAAAAAACTGGGATGCTCTGATCTCCGACCCGGATGCCGGCTCGGGGGAGAAAAACGCCGCGCATTACCGAATGAGCCAGTTTCTAACGCAAACGACGAACAGTTATACGAGCGTATCCTCCGTTACGGTCTACCGCCGCGAAGGGATGTGGGTGAGCAGCGGCAATCAAGTCGTGTTCGATCAATCGCTGGTGGACAAGCCTTGGTACCAAGATCTTATTAAACGTTACGAGTATTGGGTGCCCGCCCAGATGGACGAAGCCGAGATGAGGAACAACAATCCGCATCCCGTCATCGGCATGCTCATGCCGATCGGCTCGTTCGAGCCGGCTAATGCGAGAAGCATTATGAAGGTGAACGTAACGGCCGACTACTTCCTTGATCCTCTGGAAAGAATCCACTTGGGAGCGGGTGGAAGCATTTATTTGCTCGATCAGGATGGACAACCGATGCTGAGTCAGACAGAATACAACGCACACGAGAATATGCGCGAAACGGTGGATGCCGTTCGAGCCGGGTCCGGCAAGCAAGGCGTCGTGTATGTAACGAGCGATCAAGGGGATAAGGAGATTCTGGTCTACAAAAAGCTGGCAAAGACGAATTGGATGCTTGTCGGCTTCGTATCCGAGAAGGACTTGTATGCGCCGCTTATGAAGCTTCGCAATACGATCTTCATCCTTGCGACGGTGCTGATCGTCCTGTCGCTTCTGCTTGCTACGTGGCTGTCGCACGGCATAACGAAACCGCTTTCCCGGTTAATTACCGCGATGCGATACGTGGAGAGGGGCGACTTCGAAATCGCTGAGAGCCGCATTCCTGCCGCCAACTTCATCCGGAACGAAATCGATTATGCAAGCTCTACGTTCCGGCAGATGGTCGTTAGGCTAAGGCGCCATATAAAAGACGAGTTCGAGCTGAAGCTGCTGCGCCAGCAGGCGGAATACAAAACGCTGCTTATGCAAATCAATCCGCATTTCCTGTTCAATACGCTGGAGCTGATGAGCAGCCTTGCCATGCAGAAACGAACGGACGATACGGTGGAGGTTATTGAATCGCTTGGCAAAATGATGCGTTTCTCGCTGCGGATCAACGAGGATTTGATTCGGCTGGACGAGGAGCTCAAGTACGTGCGCTATTATGTGTCCATCCTGCACATCCGCTTCGGGGATAAGGTAAACATCGATATTGACGAGGAAGATGTCGGACAATTGGTCATCATTAAGTTCATCCTTCAACCGCTTATCGAGAATGCCGTTAAATACAGCTTTGAAAGCGGTACTGAAGCCCGGGTGCGCATAGGAGTGAGACGAGAACGAGGCAGCGTCCGTCTCACCGTATCCGACAAGGGACCGGGTATGCCGGAGAAGCTGCGGCGGCAGCTTGTCGAGCAATCGGTCCGCGCCGAGCTCGACTATATACTGAATAATAACGGAGGCCAAGTAGGTCTTGGCAATGTGTTGGCCCGCTGCCGGCTCTATTACGGCTCGCTCTTCGACGTTCGAATCGAAGCCGGCGAAGATGGAACCGGCACGACGATTGAACTCATTTTGCCCGAACAGGAGGAACAACGGCATGTATAAAGCATTGATCGTAGACGATGAACTCGAAATTCGCCAAGGACTTCGCTTAAAGATCGATTGGGAGAACCTTGGTTTTCATATAGCGGGTGAAGCATCGAACGGAAAAGAGGCATTGGACTTTCTATCGAATGAAGCGGTGGACGTCGTGCTTACCGACATGAATATGCCGGCCATGGACGGCATGGCTTTTCTCGACGCCTGCCGCGAACAATTTCCGACCCTTCGCACGATAGTCATAACCGGTTACGAAGACTTTCAATATGCGAAGTCGGCAGTGCGCAACCATGCCCGCGATTATTTATTGAAGCCGGTGGCAAGAGACGAGCTCGCGAGCGCCGTGACCAAAGTGAAGGAGGAACTGGACAACGAACGGCGGAGCCAAAACCAGGAATCCGTCATTCGTTGGCGATTGTCTCAGTATTACAAAGAAATGAAGGAGCATTTCATCGTACAGCTCGTCAAGGAGCAGCCGGAGCTGGACAGCTTCATGCGGCATCGCTCCCGCTTATTCGAGCTCGAATCGTGGCATTCGCAGGGCGTTTTCTTCATGGCTGCGGGCTTGCGATCCAAGCAGTTGACGGATAACGCCCAGGCGCGAACGCCGGATAAGTTCCGTTTGCCGTTCGATATTTTGTGTCGCGAGATCGCCGATCAGTTCGAGGGAAACGTTCAAGCGTTTCGGGATGCGTTATATCCCGGATTCATGTTTTTCGTCATTGCGGAGGATGAGGAGATCCGAGCTTCCGTCTCGCGGGCGCTTCGGGACAACGTTGCGGCGTTCATGGATTTTGAACTCAAGCTTGGAGAAGGGCAGCCAGTCACCGGCTTCGAACGATGGAAAAGCGGTTTTCTGTCCGCGCTTGCAGCTTGGAATATGCCGGATACGATGGATCGGCAAGCTGCTAAGCCGCCGGCAGGCCAGACCGTGCTATCGGAGAATACCGTGAAGCTCATGGAAAGGTACGTCGTTCGCGGCGAGACCGAAACATTCCGGCGGGAGGTCGGGCGAGAGCTCGAGGAGGCGTTCCGTTCATCGCAGCCGGCCTATGTGAAGACCGTCTTCCAGCTGTACCTGATGCTTGAGCCGATCGCGGGAGAAGCGGGCATCCGGCTGGAAGCAGACGAGCAGCTATGGCTTAGGCCCGACATGGTCCTCAGCCTGGACACGCCGGACAAAGCGCTTCATTTTCTGACCCGGATTGCCGACAAAATCATACGGCTGACGGCTGCCGAATCTGGCGCGGAAGAAGCGAAGTTCGTCCAGGCGGCCTGCCATTTTATCGAAGAAAATTATATGTACGATCTGAATTTGACGATGATTGCCGAGAAGTTCAACTATAATCCTTCCTATTTCTCCGAGATGTTCAAGAACAAGGTCGGGAAGACGTTTGTTCAATATTTGAACGAAACGCGAATGGCGCATGCGGTTCGCCTGCTGGAGGATACGGCCCTTGGCTTATGGGACATCGCGGAGCTAACGGGCTTCTCGGGCGCGAGCTACTTCAGCTCGCGCTTCAAGCGGATGTTCGGCGCCAGTCCTTCCGAATATAGACAAAGAAATAACGCATCTGTAAAAATCGATAGCGACATCCCGAATAAATAGCATTCATCGGCCTCCTCCCGTCGCCTATAATGAGCGTACAACAGGAAAGGAGGCCGCTTCCCATGCGAGCTACACGAAAAACGATGCAACGGCAGCACAACTTGACCGCTTACGGCTTTCTGCTGCCGTGGCTGATCGGGTTCTTCTGCCTTACGCTTGGTCCCATGTTAGGCTCGCTTTATTTGTCCCTAACGAAATACAATTTGCTAAGCGCTCCAAAGTGGGTCGGATTGTCCAACTACGTGACCATTTTTACGGATGACCAGACCTTCACGAACTCCCTGTGGCTTACCTTCAAATATGTCTTTATGTCCGTGCCGCTTCGCCTCGCGTTCGCGCTTTTGGTTGCGATGGCGCTTAATAAAGGTATTCGGGCGTTAGGCATTTACCGCACCATTTATTATGTGCCTTCGCTGCTTGGCGGCAGCGTCGCGATTGCCATCGTATGGCGGCAGATCTTCGACGGGAGCGGCTTGGTCAACCGTTTTCTGGGCTGGTTCGGCATTGAAGGACCTTCCTGGATCTCGCATCCGGATTACATCGTCTATACGATTATTTCGCTTTCGATCTGGCAGTTTGGTTCGGCAATGGTCATCTTCCTCGCCGGACTCAAGCAAATTCCGGGCGACCTGTACGAGGCTGCGCAAGTAGACGGGGCGGGCAAAGCGCGAAGCTTCTTCCGCATTACGCTGCCGATGCTGACCCCGGTTATTTTCTTCAACCTGGTCATGAGCATCATTAATTCGTTCCAGGCGTTCACGCCGGCCTTCGTGATCGGGGACGGACGAGGCGGACCGCTCGACGCTACGATGTTCTATACGCTGTACCTGTACATGAAAGGCTTCTCCTTCTTCGAGATGGGTTATGCTTCCGCGCTTGCCTGGATCATGCTGCTTATCGTAGGGGGATTCACGGCGATCGTATTTATGACGTCCAAATTCTGGGTATTCTACGGCGATAGCAAAGACGGGAGATGAAGCAAATGCAGATGAAAGCAATTGGCCTAGGCCTCTCCAAACACGCGCTGATTATCCTCTTCGGTATTGCCATGCTATACCCCGTGCTTTGGCTGATCAGCAGCTCGTTCAAGCCGAACGACATGATATTCACGCAGACAGGCTTGTGGCCTAAGGAGTTTACGCTCGATAATTATCGGAATGGCTGGAGAGGACTTCAGGACGTTTCCTTCGGAACCTTTTTCGCCAATTCCTGGATCGTCTCGATACTAAGCGTGCTAGGCAACGTCATTACATGCTCTTTCGCGGCTTTTGCATTTGGCAGGCTGAGCTTTAAATTTCAAAAGCTATGGTTCGCGCTGATGCTGGTTACGATCATGCTGCCTTACCATGTCACGCTTATTCCGCAATACGTCATCTATAGCGAGCTGCATTGGATTAATACTTACTTTCCGCTCGTGCTGCCCAAATGGCTGTCGCATGATTCGTTTTTCATCCTGATGATGGTTCAATTTATTCGAGGCATTCCGAGAGAGCTGGACGAGAGCGCGACGATAGACGGCTGCAGCCAGCGCCAAATTTACTTCCGGATTATTATGCCGCTTCTTACGCCGGCTCTCATATCCGCAGCGATCTTCACGTTTATCTGGTCGTGGGACGACTTCTTCAGCCAAATGATCTATTTGAGCGATATCAAATTGTTTACGGTGCAACTGGGCATCCGCTCCATGTTCGATCCTTCCGGTCAATCCGATTGGGGCGCGCTTCTTGCGATGTCGACCTTGTCGCTTGTACCGATTACATTGATCTTCTTGATCTTCCAACGGTATTTCATGGAGGGCATTGCGACGACAGGACTGAAATAAGGGGTCTGAAAAACGCGCGATCCGAAAAAAAGACAAGCGATGACCTAAAGAAATCAAATTCCAAGATCGGCGCTTCGCGATTAACCTAATTCATGTAATCGGATTCAACATAACTCGGGAGGTTGATTAGGATGAAGAGAAAGAGCTTATGGATCGGTATATTGGCTTTAATGATGGTTGTGCTTTCGGCTTGCTCAGGCGGAACTGGCAGTCCGGGCGCTTCGAACTCCGGCAATACGTCGAACAACGAGCAGAACGATGCGACGGAAAGCACTGAGCAGGTCGAGCTTCGCGTCATGTGGTGGGGCGATCAGAAACGGGCCGACATCACGAACCAAGCGCTTAAGCTATTCGAGAAAAAGTATCCGAACGTCAAGATCGTCGGCGAGTTCGCGCCTTCGACCGGTTATTTCGACAAGCTGAACACGCAGCTCGCCTCGGGTACCGCGCCGGACGTTTTCTTTCTTGGCGGCAATGTCGTCGATTACGCGATAAAGGATGTACTGCTGGATCTGACGCCCTATGTTGGACAAGAGCTGAATCTGACGGACATGGATCAGACGATGGTCCAATACGGAACGTTGAACGACAAGCTCGTGCATATCTCGGCTGGAGCGAACGCACGCGGTGTCATCATTAATAAATCGATGTTCGATCGTGCCGGCATACCCGTTCCTCAGGACGGCTGGAACTGGGAGGAATACGCTGCAATTAGCAAGCAAATTACCGATAAACTGGGCAGCGGCTATTATGGCACGTACAACCTGGCGGTAGATGGCATGGATATCGGACTTAAGCAAAATGGCAAGCAGCTGTACGACATGGCGAACGGCACGCTTGGCTTCGAAGAGGCGGACGCGCTCAAGTGGTTCCAGTATTGGGATGCAACGTCGAAAGCAGGCGGCGTCGTTCCTGCCGAGCTGCAAGTGTCCAATCCGCCAGGGGATACGAGCAAATCATTAATTATTACAGGTAAAGTCGCGATGAGCCTGATTCCGTCCAATCAATTCGCGGCACACCAAAGCTTGACCCAGGATGAGCTCATCATGGTGCAGCTGCCGCGCGGAGACAAAGGCACCGGCGTCGTCTTCGAGTCCAGCCAAGGACTGTCGGGCTATGCGAAAACGAAACATCCGAAAGAAGTCGCGCAGCTGATGAGCTTCTTCATTAACGATCCGGAAGTGGCGAAGATTCTCCGCAGCGACCGCGGCGTGCCTGTAACGGCCAGCAATCGCGCCTTGCTCGAGGGCGAAGCCAGCGCTGCCGACAAGATCGTCTACGACTATACGAGCCGCGTATCCAAAGCGACGGAGACCGAGCCGTTCGCCGTCAGCTACAACCCTCCGGGGAATACGGAATATTCGAAGCTCGCGGAATCGACCATGTACGAAATCGGATTCGGCCGCAAAAGCGTAGGGGAAGCAGTCAGTGCTTTCTATAGCGGAACGGTGAAAATTTTCAACAACAACCAGGAATAAAAAATATGCATAACGGGCTGTCTAGCGGCAGCTCGTTTCGCTATTGATGCGTAAAGGAGACGATCAACATGAAAGAAGCGCTGTTGCTGGACAAATTAAGGAGCTTGACCGTCGATGAACGGGTCGGCGAGCCGAAGAAGGAATCCGACCGCAGCGTAATGGCGGAATGGTGTAAATCCGGCGTGAAATTCGCGACCTCAACAGGCCGTCTGGAGCAGGTTTATTATGCCGCGTTGCGTTCGTTGCTAGATTGCATCGTACCGACGGGCGGCGAGAAGCCGATCTTGCATGAAGGCGGCATTTACCTCGGCTGTTGGTTGGAAAGCACGGGCACGATTAACGCCGAGCTGCTCTCGCGGTTCATGCCTTCGGTATCCGAGTCGACCTATCTTGCCTTTGCCGAGCATCAAAGGGAGGACGGGATGCTTCCTTATAAAATAACCGAGCAGGGTCCGTCGTATAGGCAGATTCAGCTTGTAACACCGCTAGCGCGTTCAGTCTGGAACCATTATTCGCAGAATGGCCGGGACAAGTCATTTCTGAAGACGATGTACGCGGCAATGATACGATATGACGAATGGCTGGCAAAATATCGCGATACGTTCGGCACCGGCTGCGTGGAGGCATTCAGCGCATTCGATACCGGGCATGATCTGTCGCCCAGGTTCTGGCATGTGCCGGATACGCCTCACTTGGGCGATGCGACGCAAGTAAATCCGGACTCGCCGATCTTGCCGTTTCTTGCGCCCGATCTTACCGCCAACGTCTACTGCCAAAGACTATATTTGGCGCGGATGGCCGAGGAGCTGGGGGAGTCGGGGGATGAATGGAGAGCGAAAGCGGAGCAGTCGCTGGATAGCTTGTACCGGTATTGCTTCGATGAAACGGACCATTTCTTCTACGATCGGGACCAGAATGGACAGTTCGTACGGGTGCAGTCCGATGTACTGCTGCGCGTCATGGCGTGCGAGGTAGGCGACCGGACGTTTTTTGATTCGATGCTGCGCCGTTATTTGCTCAATACGGGCAAGTTTTTCGCTAAATATCCGTTTACCTCGCTGGCGATGGACGATCCTCGTTTCGATCCTTTCTCCAGCTACAACAGCTGGGCGGGACCGTCCAATTTCCTTAGCTTGATTCGCGCCTCGCATGCTTTCGAACACCATGGGCGCCACGTCGAGCTGACTTGGGTGATTCAGTCGATCTTGTCTGCCGCGACCCGGTTTACCCGTTTCGCGCAAGCCGTTAGTCCTTGGACGGGGGAAGAAGGTTTCACCGAAGCGTATTCGCCTTCGATTCTATGCGTGCTTGACTATGTGGAGCGGCTATGCGGCATCATGCCGCGTCCTTCCGGTGAGCTGTGGTTTACCGGGCTTCGTCCGTATGCGATGGATCACGGCGAAGAGCCAACGGGAGATACCGCGTACGGCAGAACGGTGGATCAGAACGTATACGAGCTGCTTAATGGCGAGGACGGATCGGTCATCTACCGAAACGGAGAGCGCTGGATCTCATTCCCGGGAGGCATACGCGTCATAACCGATCGAAGCGGCATGCTGCTTGGTATTATTGGAATGGTTGCGAGGAAGGTGGAAGGGACGATCGCTTGGAACGGCTTGGACATTCCGTTCAGCGTTTCCGGCAATGAGCAAGTGGTTCTCGCAGGAAGTCAGTTCAGGGCTGGTGGGCCCGCAATCGGAATCGTTCCGCCTACTTACCGTTAATGTGCAAAGGGGAGCATAAGATGATGCTGGATTGCAAAGACATTCAAATTCGCGATCCGTTCGTGCTGCCGGTCCAAGGCGAAGGCAAATACTATATGTTCGGCAGCACCGACAAAAACATATGGGGCGCGGGAACGGGTTTCGATGCCTATGTCAGCCGTGACTTGCTTCATTGGGAGGGGCCTCATCCCGTCTTTCGGCCTGATGTGGACTTCTTCTCGGATACGAACTTCTGGGCGCCGGAGGTGTATGCCTACGACGGCCGTTATTATATGTTCGCCACGTTCCGCAGACGGGACAATGCACTGCTTGGGACCGCGGTACTTACGGCTGATCAACCGCTCGGGCCGTTTGTCCTCCATAGCGACGGTCCCGTGACGCCCGCTAGCTGGAGCTCGCTTGACGGCAGTTTGTTCGTGGATGAAGACGGCGTGCCGTGGATGGTCTTTTGCCATGAATGGCAGCAGGTCGGAGACGGCGAGGTTTGCGCTATTCGCCTAAGCAGCGATCTGAGCCGCGCGGAATCGGAGCCTGTCCTGCTATTCCGAGCGTCGGAAGCGGCGTGGGCCACGCCTTATGTGTCGCCGCGCTATCCGGATACGGCCAACTATGTGACGGACGGCCCTTTTTTATTCAGGGGGGAGACCGGTCAACTGTATATGCTGTGGGCGAGCTTCATCGACAACCAATACGCCTTGGGCGTGGCACGATCCGAATCGGGCCAAGCGACGGGACCTTGGGTACAGCAGGCGGAACCGCTTTTTCGGAACGACGGCGGACATGGCATGGTATTCCGCATGTTCGACGACCGGCAGATGCTCACCATTCATGCACCGAACCGGACGCCCGACGAGAGGCCGATTTTCCTGGAGCTTATCGAGCGAGATGGCGTTGTACGCGTAAAGGATTCCGACCAATAGGCGTAGAAAAACCGCAATTCATGGCGAATTGCGGTTTTTGTGCGCCTAGTGAATAGCCAACTTTAATTAATCTGAACCAGCTGCCATTGCTGATTGAGATCGCCGCGGTATAGATTTTGCTGAATCTTCGCTCCATCGGCTGCGGAGGAACCTACAACTTCGACTGCTTTGTTGCTGTTCACGTTGAGGACGCTCCAATAGCCGTTGCTCATCTTGATCAATCGGAACTGCTGCGCGGAATTGGAGAGATCCTGCATAAGTTGAATCGCTTCTCCGTTGTTTTTCGTTCCGTTACGAACATCCATGACCTTGTTGTCTGACGAGCTGACGCTTCGCAATTCGTAATAGTTATTGTAGGTGCCTTGATCCGTGACGACCCAGCGCTGTGCTGTCGTATTGTTGTCTGTCCACTGTTGAAGTTGCAGCGCGTTCGTGTTCTGGCCTCCTGGAACCTCGAGTATTTTGCCCGAAGCACGGTTGACGAGCTTGTAAGTTGCGCCATTCGCGACTCCATTCCATATGCCATTCCAAGGATTAAACTGCGCGCGTTCATAGTACCATTCGAAAATAAAGCGTGCCATGCCGTCCCTGGCCGTATTGCCATCATACATTAAACCGCCTGTCGGGTCTGCGAATGAGCTTCGCGTGCCGGGATCCAGCAAAAATCCGTTCATATGGACGGCGATGCTCACATTGCCCGCAGCCGTGAAGATCGCTTTGGTGTTTTTGCCGAAGCCCGCGTTCGAGCCGTTGAACAGATCCCAATAAGAGGAGTCTCCCGGCTGGGTCTTGAACCAGGTTGTCTCCGTAATATTGATTGGATAACTGTCGGCGCAAGGCTTAATATTAGTATCCCACTGCTGCTGCAAAGTTGCATAATTATCATTGGCGCCGTAGCCCGGGTACCAATGGACGGAATAACCGACATTGTTGAGCGGATCCGTAAGCGGATACGCAGCGCACAGCTGATAGTATTGATCCCAACCAAGTCCCGATGCCCAGATGACGTTATCCGCACCTTTGCCGCGAATCGTAGAGATCATGGAATTTTGGAAATTTTTGAGCGAGTTCCAGTATGCAACGAAATTGGATTGGGAAGGATGACCGCCCCATACCCCGTTGACATCGGATAGTACCGGCTCGTTAACGAGCTCGAACATCACATTGTCCGCGCTCTTGATGCCCGGCTGATCGGCGAGGTAACCCCAAATCTGATTGAATTTAGCGAGATTGTCCGGCGTTGTTGCTTGGTTATTGCTTAAAGTGAAATCAAGGCCGAGCGTGACATACAAGCCTTTGGTCTTGGCGTAGTTGATATAAGGAATGATGACGTTCTGAGTAACGGCCTGCAGTCCGGCAAAATTGTACGTGCCCGCCGCAACGTCGCCCATGTCTTCCCGGTCAATGAATAGACGTACCTGATTCATATACCATCCATGGTTGTTGCCGTATTTGGCAGAGGTGCTCGTAAAGGTGTCGGTAATATCCTTCAAATACGCCAAGATGGCCGCATGCCGGTTCCCGCCATTCTGGTTCAGATAGTAGTTGCTGTTCTGGTACGTCCAGTAAGAGCCCGAAGGCTGATGCCACCCGCTCAGCAACACGGGCTGCCCGCTGCTGTTCACCAACTGGTTGCCGCTTACATGGAGCTTGGACATCGGCATGCCGACCCACGCTTCTGCCTTTTTGCCGCTCAGCAGCATCGGCGACATCACCAGCGCCATAAGCAGCAGAAGCTTAACTGCCAAGCTGACTTTCTTCTTGATCATTAATACTCATCTCCTTTTTTTGTTTGGTATATGTAAATTCATGGTAGTACATAGGCAGGGTGAGGCGGACGGCAGATGGAGCGCCTAGAGCTGAGCAAGGAGAGAAAATAAATGAGGTGTGATACTTTCAGGAGAAAATGTATGCGTTTTCAAAAACGAGTGTACTATTCGGGAGATAACGCCGGCAACCTGTCTAATTATGGTTTTATGACCCTTCTAACTCTAACTTTGACGTACGAGCGAGAAGTATCCATTGACAGGTTGTTTACTCAGCGTGGAAAGTTTATACTTTTCGGCAGTTAACCAAGTAACAATAGGAAGGGGAATGAAATACGATGAGTTCAATTGACCATGATTCGATCAGACAAGCCGCTCCGCCAGGATTTGACCAGTACAGGGAGGACATTTCCCGCGGCAAAATAGAAACAATTGAATATTTCTCTGCGACGGTAGGCTGCAAGCGCCAAGCGATGATTTACCTCCCTCCCGGTTATTCCGAAGATCTAAGGTATAACGTTCTTTATCTATTGCACGGAATCGGAGGCGACGAGGCGGAATGGTACAAACATGCGGAGCCGCAGGCGATCCTTGATAATTTGCATGCAGAACGCAAGCTTGCGCCCATGATCGTGGTATTGCCCAACGGTCGTGCCATGGCGAACGACCGGGCGGAGGGAAATCTATTCGACCCGAACAAATTAAAGGCGTTCGAAGACTTCGAATTCGATTTGCTGCATGATCTCATCCCTTATATAGAGTCCAACTATTCGGTTCTGATAGGGAGAGAGAAGCGTGCTCTTGCCGGTTTATCGATGGGAGGAGGGCAATCGCTTAATATCGGTTTAGGAAATCTCGATCGATTCGCCTGGATTGGCGGTTTTTCTTCCGCCCCAAACACGAAGGAGCCCGAGCTGCTTGTCCCGAATCCGGAAGAAGCGTCGTCGAAGCTCAGACTGCTCTGGCTGTCATGCGGGCTTCTGGACAATCTTAAGCATGTCAGCGATCGGACGCATGCCTATTTGGAATTGAACAATGTGCCGCACATTTGGTACGAGGAGAGCGGAGGCCATGATTGGCCGGTATGGAAAAACGATTTATACCATTTTTCCCAACTCATTTTTAGGTAATCTGTCTAGCGGCTGTCGGTACACCGGTGAATAATAACCGGGGCTACGAAGATAATTGGAATTGGGAAAATTTTATTCAGGTCACGAAACGTTCATGACTTGGTAGGACGGTTGCGGGAAGTTAACCCGTTACCGTTCTTTTTCGTATGTCGCATATTTAGCCGCATTCCCGAGACATCATTTCCGACCGCAGCACGGTGTTCCCGGTTCGTGAAGCGGTTGTACCTCACCCCTGTAAAACGAACGACATGTTGACTTAGCGTGAGACTTGAGATCAAAAAATGACAACGCTTTCTTTAAAATGTTGGCTTACGAAGCTTTCTCCCTCTGATGTAGACTTGATATCAAGGGAGGGGCATATATGGATCTTGGCACACAAATGACAAACGGTTCAGCCGTTAAACAAAGTCGAACGGATTATTGGAAGCGATTCAAAAAACAAAAGGTACTTCATCTTTTCGTGGGGCTCGGAATGATTTTCCTGCTGATCTTCGCCTATTCTCCAATGTTCGGCATCGTGATGGCGTTCAAAAATTATTCCGTCTCCACCGGAATAAGAGGAATCTTCACAAGCGAGTGGGTCGGCCTTAAACACTTCGACGAGTTCGTCAACGATTATCAATTCGGAACCATTGTCCGCAATACGCTGGTCTTAAGTTTTCTCAAAGTGATCTTTGCCTTTCCGGCTCCAATACTGCTGGCGATTTTGCTGAACGAAGCGAAAAACCTACGGTTCAAGCGGTTTGTCCAAACCGTCAGCTACTTGCCCCATTTTATTTCTTGGGTAGTAGTAGTAGGAATAGGTTTCGCTTTCCTGTCTTCTGATATCGGCCTTGTCAATAAGGCGCTGATGAGTCTCGGTTGGATCGACAAGCCGCTCGACATTCTTACGAACCCCGATCATTTCTGGGGGCTTGCGGTAGGAAGTGCAGTGTGGAAGGAGATGGGTTGGTGGACAATTATTTTCTTGGCCGCCATAGCGGGAATTAATCCTTCCCTGTATGAGGCCGCGCAAATCGACGGCGCAGGGAGATTGGCGCGTATTCGCCACATTACGTTGCCCGGCATGCAGGGAACGATCATCGTCGTGCTGATCCTGACGATAGGCAGCATACTGGGCGGAGGTCTGGTAGGCTCCAATTTCGAACAAGCTTTCCTGCTAGGCAACAGCATCAACAATCCAACCTCGGAGATCGTGCAAACCTACGCGTTCAAGGTGGGATTAAGGGACGGGCGCTTCTCGTACGCGGCTGCCATCGATTTGATCCAATCTGTGATCTCCGTGACGCTAATCTTCTCCAGCAACTATATCGCCAAGCGATTGTCGGGATCTAGCTTATTCTAGGAAAGGGGAGACAGGCGATGACACTTAGCCAACGACAAAAGGATCGCATAATGGATGCAGGAGTCGCGATCGTACTGTTCATGATCATGCTGTGTATGCTTTATCCGTTTTATTACGTTCTGATTTTATCATTTAACAAGGGGACTGATTCGCTTCTCGGTGGCGTTTATTTGTGGCCACGGACCTTCACATTCGAGAACTATGCCCGCTTTTTGAATGATCCTCATTGGTATCAAGCCTTTTTGGTAACCATTTCGAGAACCGTTTCAGGAACCGTGCTGGGGGTTTTGTTTACCTGTCTTGTGGCGTACGGGCTCTCGCATCGCGATCTTATGTTTCGTAAATCGTATTTCACGATCGTTATTTTTGCGATGTATTTCTCGGGAGGACTTATTCCCTACTATGTGGTGCTTCGCTCACTTGGGCTTCTGAATTCGTTTGGCGTATACATCATCCCATCCATGCTGAGCACATTTTTCTTGTTGATTGCCATCTCGTTTTTCCGGGAGATTCCTCAAGAACTGAAGGAATCCGCGCATATAGACGGAGCCAGTGAAATCGTCATTTTTTACAAAATCATAATGCCGGTATCCATGCCCCTAATCGCGACTATGGCTCTTTTCACAGGTGTTGGTCAATGGAATTCCTGGCTGGATTCCGCTTATTTCGTACAATCGGAACAATTGAGAACGCTTGCATTCAGAATGATGGAAGTGATCAACAAGAGCAGTGCGCCCGTAGACGCTCTTGCCGCAGCGAATAAAGCGGCAGCCGGTGTTACGAGCTATTCGCTTCAGGTAGCGGCAATGGTTGTCTCCATTGCACCAATTGTATGCGTATATCCATTCCTTCAAAAGTTTTTTATCCAAGGTATTATGTTGGGTTCAGTAAAAGGTTAACCGATTCGCATAATATTAAAGCGCATGCTTTGATATATAATAAAACATTCATTGGAGGGGTTACATTGAACAAATTCAGAAGCAAGAAATTTTTGTTCTTATCGCTGGCAGTTATGCTGGTGCTTAGTTTGCTGGCCGCATGCTCCCAAAATACAGCTGATCCCGGAGAAAGCAAGGAACCCGGGAACGAAACGAGTTCGAACAGCGGAGAAGAAGTAAAGGAGCTTTCGTTGTTTATCGATGCTCCTTGGTATCCTGTAAAGGAATGGAAGGGTTCGGTTGCCGAGAAAATTACAGAGAAAACAGGCATCAAGCTCAAAGTTACGGTTGCAACCGACGATAAGCAACTTCCCCTCATGATCGCTTCGGGAGATCTTCCGGATCTTGTGTTCACCAACGCCAACATCGACCGGATGTCCGATTCCAAGCTCTCCTATCCGTGGAACGAGCTGATCGAGAAATATGCGCCTGAATTCAAGATCGACAATACAAGAATTGCAATTCATACGATGGACGACGGGAATTTCTATACGGTCCGCAACGCTTTTGCGACGCAGGAGGAAATGGCGCAGAACAAATATGCGATAGGCAACGATGGCAATCCCGGGATCGCCGTGCGTGAGGATATACTGAAAGAACTCGGCAATCCGTCCATTCAGTCGCTGGACGACTTTACGAAAGTACTGGGAATGGTTAAAGAAAAGTATCCCGATATGGTACCGCTCATTATGGATAAAGATTGGATCGAGCAATACTTCATTCAGCAGATCGGCGTGGAAGCACTTATGGATGGCTGGTACGAGCAAGACGGAGAAATTGAATATGCCATTAAGCATCCGAAAATGCTCGATTACTTCAAATTTATGAATAGCTTGTATCGAAACGGTTATATTCTGGCGGAGAATTTCGCTCATGCGAATGACCAAATCGACGATCAATACGCAACTAGCGGGAAGGCATTTGCTCATAGTCATACAGTAAGCGCGGCGGATATGGATAATATCGCTGTTAAAAAAAATGGAGGAGCTTATACGTTCAAGATGCTGCCGAGCGCCTTGTCAAGCGATGCTAAGTCGGTTAGTACGGGTCTTGGCTTTGCCGGCACCTTCATCACAAAGGAAAACCAAGATCCTGAAGCTTCAATTAAGTTCATTGAGTATTTGGCTAGCGACGAGGGCAAGAAATTGACGATGTTCGGGGTTGAGGGCGAGCATTGGACTTGGAACGAAGAAGGATATCCGAATCTGAACTATGATCCGTCGGACAGCGAATTCGTGAACAGCAACGGCATCAAATGGTGGTATTTGTATAATGACGGGATCACTGAAGGCATGCTTGGATATGTTCCGGGTACGCAAAAGACGCAAGCCTTGATGGAAAGGAAAGAGATGACGATATATAAACCGGAAATTGGCTTAATCCAGACGCAGCCGGATTCGGAGGAAAAAACGATTAAAACAAAAATTGACGAAATGATCAAAAATGAAAAGGTGAAAATTTATTTGTCAAAAACAGAGGAAGAAGCCATTGCCAATTACGAAAATATGATTAAAACCGCAGAGAGCATGGGCCTGCAAAAGCTGGTGGATTGGGCAAATCAAACGTATCAGAAGAAAAAGGATTTGTTTAAGTAAGAGGGTTGTCCGGTAGAGGCTGTAATTGCTTCTCCCGGACTTTGCTTGCTCATGGTAATGTAAAGACAAGACATAGCGATTAAGATCGGAGTGAGTTTGTCCCCATGAGCATTACGCGTAAAATGATTTTGGGATATATCATTCTTATTTTCATTCCGGTTCTCGTCTTCGGGTACCATTACTACACGCAAACTTATGGCAATCTGACCAGGCAGTTCGTGGAAAGCCGGCAAAAGATTCTCGAGCAGGCATATGCCAACATGAAAAGCGATTTTATACGCATTCAATCGGTTCAGCGTTTGCTGCAATATAATCCTTATGTCACGGATTATCTGGATGGCGTGTACCAGACCGACGCGGATAGCGTATATGCGCTTATTCGCTACATTCGGCCGCTGTATACGCAGTCGTTATTCGCCAATCCGGAGATTGAATCGATTGTCATCTACAAGATGAAAAATCGCGTTTTGCCGGTAACGGATCTTTTCCGTGATCAATCTTTGCTAAACGCGCAAATCGAAGAGAAAGTCGAACATTTGAAACCGGGCAAAGGGTTGTGGATACGCGAAGAGCCCGAAGCGTCTAAGCCTGACTTGATCTATTATCAGCATATTTACAATACGCAATTTACGGAAAGAATCGGGCTTCTGGAGATTCGGATTCGCAATAGTCTGATTGGGAATTTTTACGCTGCGGCCGGAGTGGAAGGGAATTGGCACGCCTTCTTGTTGTCACCTGATGGTCGACCGCTAAACGAAAGCGAGGCGGCATCGGCGCTTGACGAACAGACTCTACATCGGTTGGGGCAAGACGATAGCGCATTTTTCATCAATCGAAAGTCGATTGTCAACGGATTAAATATCGATGAACTGAACGTTAGAGTCGTTGTAGCGGGACAAGCCGGCGAAGTTTTTTATTCGATCAAGCAGCGAGAACGCATTTTAGTAACATTAATCGTCCTTTTGTTGGTCGGCTTGTCCGCTGCTTATTACGCGATGGCATCGACCATAACCAAACGGATTCTGAGATTAGCCAGATTTATGCGAACGTTGAATAACGATAATTTGAGACAGCACATCATTAAGCACGACAAGTTAGATGAAAGGGATGAAATTGGTTTTCTTACAGCCACCTACAACTCCATGGTTCAACGCGTGGACGAATTAATTAATCATGCACACCGCGCCGAGCTTCGGAATAAAGAAGCCGCTTACATGGTACTGCAGGCGCAGATCAAACCGCATTTTTTGTACAATACCCTTGAAACGATCCGAATGGTCGCCGAATCGAACAACGACAGAGAGGCCGCGGATATATCATTCTGGTTTGGGAAGCTAATGCGATACAGCCTGTCATCGAAGCAGGACGTGACGACTCTTGAGAGAGAACTTGAAATGATCACCTTCTATTTGAAAATCCACAAGATGCGCTTGCAGGCCAGACTAACTTACGAAATTGACGTTTCAGTCGAGGCGAAGCATATTGCGTGTCCTCGCTTTATATTGCAGCCGATAGTGGAGAATAGCATCGTGCATGGCGCGTCCGCCGTTCTCCGGCCCGTACATATTCGGCTTCAGGTCGAAGAGACGCCTGAAGAAATCCGGATCAGGATAGAAGACAACGGCCCTGGAATTGCGTTAGATAAACGGCTCGCCATTCAAAATCAAATAACGAATGGATCAGAGCTAAGATCGGAAGGGGAAGAAAGCCGGGGTATAGGCATTTATAATGTAGGCGAGCGTATCAAATCATTTTTTCGCGGCACTTCAAGGCTAGACCTTGAAAGCAGGCAAGGGGAGGGGACCTGCGTCACTATCATCATCGATAAAGGGGAGGCGAAGAATGAAAGTATTGATCGTGGATGACGAGCCATTGATTTTGAACGGCATTGTCAAGATCGTCAACGAGTCGATGCCTCTCGGTATGGAGGTTCGAGCTGCTTCCAGCGTGCCCGAAGCGCTTGATGTGATGAAAGCCTATCTGCCGGATGTTACCGTGACGGATCTGCACATGCCCGAGAAGAACGGATTCGATTTGATTGAAGAAGCCAGAGAATCGGGATTATGCGACCGCTTCATCATTTTGACCGGATACGAATACTTTGAATATGCGCGGAGAGCGCTGCGTGCGGGGGTCGTCGACTATTTGATGAAGCCGGTCGATAGGGATGAAATCGCGGAACTGCTGAAACGCATTGCCGAGGAGCTTCCCATCGAGCGTGATTCCAGCGGCTACGCTATTCATGCACAGCGCATCTTGGCCTACTTGGACAAGCATTATATGCAGGATCTTTCGCTGGAGCATCTTGCAGGGCTGATGGATCTACATCCGCACTATATCAGCAGATTGTTCAAGAAGGAAACGGGAGAAAACTTCGTAAACTATTTGAACGGCCTGCGGATTCGCGAAGCGAAGAAGTTGCTCAACCATCAGCAGCATCTTACGGTCAATGCAATCGGTCAGCGAGTAGGTTTCGAAAGCAATCATTACTTTTCTAAAGTATTCAAGAAATTTACGGGGGTTACCCCCGGCGCCTATCGTGAAGACTGCACTTAAACTGATACGGAATAGAGGTGTATGGCCATGTTCACCAATTTTAAACTGGATGATGTGAAGCTGATTGATCCCTGCTTTGTTCGCCGCCGGGAACTCGTTAAGCAATATGTGGCGGACTTCGATATCGACAGATTGATGCATACGTTCAGAATCAATGCGGGGATAGCTTCGAACGCAGAGCCGTTAGGCGGATGGGAGGATGTCGGGAGCGGGCTGCGAGGGCATTTTGTCGGTCATTATTTGTCGGCGTGCTCCAGATTTGCATTTGCAGACAAGGATGAACGTTTGAAGGCTAAAGCGACGGAGATCGTCGATATTATGGAGCAGTGTGCCAAGCCGAGCGGCTATTTGAGCGCATTCGAGGAAGAAAAGCTGGATGTGCTGGAGCTGGAGGAGAATCGGAACGTCTGGGCGCCTTACTATACGTTGCACAAAATTATGCAGGGGCTGATTGACTGTCATATCTATTTGCGCAGCTCCAAAGCGCTGACGCTTGCCCTGAAGCTGGCGCATTACATTCATGGTCGATTTCAGAAGCTTTCCTATTGGAAAATAGATGGGATGCTCCGCTGCACGAAGGTTAATCCGGTCAATGAATTCGGCGGCATCGGCGATTCTCTCTACACCTTATACGAATTGACCGGAGACAAGTCTATGCTTGAACTGGCCCGCGTATTCGACAGAGATTACTGGACCCTGCCGCTTGCAAGCGGCAGGGACTTGCTGGACAATCTGCACGCGAACACCCACCTGCCCATGATTATCGCCGCCATGCACCGATACAATATTACCGGCGAGGAACGGTTCAGGACGGCAGCCGTTAACTTCTATTCCTTTCTGCAGGGCAGAACCTTCGCGAACGGGAATAACAGCTCCAAGGCAACCGCTTATATCGAAGGCGGAGTATCCGAGAAGTCGGAGCATTGGGGTGGCTACGGTAGGCTGGACGATGCGCTGACAGGCGGCGAAAGCGAAAGCTGCTGCGCGCATAATACGGAACGAATTCTAGAGCGTTTGCTGGAATGGACGGGAGACGCGCGATATGCCAGACATTTGGAATCGCTGAAATACAACGCCGTGCTGAACAGCGCCAGCGATCGCACCGGCTTGTCGCAATATCATCAGCCCATGGGATGCTGCGCCGTCAAGAAATTCAGCAGCTTGTACGATTCCTTCTGGTGCTGCACCGCCTCGGGAGCGGAGGCGATGAGCGAGCTCCAGAAAAATATTTGGTTCAAAAGCGATGAGGCCATATTGCTTAATGCATTCATTTCTTCCTCGGTCAGCTGGAATGAAAAAAACGTGACCATCACGCAGCAAACCCGTTTCCCTGACAGCCTGAACTCCACGCTAGTTATCCAAGCGGCAGAGCCGACAGCGTTCAGGCTGATGCTGAGAGCGGAGGCGGTCAAGGCCGTAGCTGTCAATTCCGTTCATGTGGAGTTGGAGACAAATGACGGATATACCGTCATTCACCGAGTATTCCAAGATGGGGATATGATCGAGATCGACATTGAGGCATCCCTGCATCTGGTACCGTTGCAAGGCGATAAGGGCCGAGCGGCGGTTATGTACGGCAATGTTCTGCTGGCCGGGCTTACGGAGAGCCGTCTGCCGAAGGGCATCACTGATGAGGATATAGGAGAGCGCTTCGTCAGAACTTCTCCGGATATGCTGAAATTTGCCGTGGATGACGGTCATGTAGAGCAAATTTCCTTTGTCCCTTTGTACCGGATAGAAGAGGAAACGTATACCGTCTATCACGATCTGGATCATACTCTTCCGCGCAGCAATGGCCGCTTCTCCTTCGCACAGGACGGAAGCGCGGCTTACGAAGAAGCGTGAAAACAACAATTATTCATAATAAAGCAACGTAAAGCTATAGGCTGGAAAATCACGTTTATGATTTAATTTGAATAGGAAAAAACATTTGCCAAGTACACTGGTATGAGGGCACCGTACCCTGTCGGGTCTAGCGAAAGGATGAATATTCATATGGTAAAGCAGTATCTCTCGTCTCCAAAATCCCTTTTCCGCTTACAATGTAATGCAAAGCATAAATATCGCGCACACCTGGTCCCCACATGTGCATATTTGGGGGCTTATAACCTCTACAGGTACAAATCAAATGATTACTGATAGTTGAATGATAGAATGAAGTTGATTTCATAGGCTGTACCCATAACCTTTCATTTTGACATAAACGACATTTTGCATATTTGACCCTATCTCTTTTAGCTAGCATACCGCACAACTGCAAAGGCTTAAAATATAGGAGTTTTAGATTAACTCATCTTATGCAAAACCGACCAAACCAAAAACCCGTCAAAGCATAGTTGTTCATAAATAGCGGAAATAACTATGTTTTGCAGGGCATAATGGCATGATATGTAAGGTTGTTTCATCCTTTCACCAACGTTACACTTTTAGCAACGATATAAAAATGAAAGAAATGGAGAGATGATTCGATGGCCATGATGCAAATCAGCTTTTTTTCGGAATGCATGAAGAGGGAGGTAACTTTAAATGCACTGCTGCCGCTCGATCAACCCATTTCTCCTGGGCGGGAAGACGCGGCCGGTAAGCCTCTTAAGGCGCTGTATCTGCTTCACGGCTATTGCGGCAGCCATACGGACTGGATCAGCTTTTCGCGTATTCGAGAGCTATCGGACCGGCATCGCATTGCGGTATTTATGCCCGCCGGAGAAAACCGGTTTTATTTGGACGACGAAGAAAGTGATATGAGGTTTGGCGAATATGTCGGACGAGAGCTTGTGGAATTTACGAGGCGAACATTTCCCATCTCACACGAACGCTCCGACACATTCATAGGAGGTTTTTCTATGGGCGGATATGGGGCCATTCGCAATGGACTTCATTACGCGGATCGCTTCGGCCGGATCATCGCCTTATCATCGGCAATTCTGCCGTACAAAATCGCGAATATTCAGCCAGGTTATCATAACGGCATCGCGGGTTATGGATATTACAGAAGTGTATTCGGCGACCTTAGCTCCCTGCTTGGAAGCGATAAGGATCCCGAGGAGCTAGTTCGTCGGTTGAAGCAAGGTAATGGGAACATGCCGCATATTTATATGGCTTGCGGCACGGAAGATTTTCTGCTCGATGTCAATCAACGATTCCATCGTTATCTGAAAGACGAAGGGATCGAACATACCTACAAGGAAACCGCAGGCGCTCATACCTGGGATTTCTGGAACGATCGGATTGGGGAAGCGCTGGAATGGGCGTTGGGAGACCAAAGCTCACGTGACTAGTTATTAATTCAAAGTGTGCTATGATTTGACAGGTTGTTTGTCTTGAAGTGTACAATTACACTTTAAACATGTGAAGAATTTGAAAGAGTACGATAATAAATAAAGACCATCATATTCAATGAATGGTCTTTTTTGGGTTAAATATATTTTAGAATATCATTATTTTTTATTTTAAAATAACTAAATTAATAATAAAACAACCTTTTTGAATAAAAAAACACATCGTGATTGCAGCTTGATTCATTTAATATGGATACAGATCAACTGATACGACGCCGACATCTTTAAGAAAGATCATTCGAAGGAGGAGATTGATGATGAGGAAGAGGCTGTCGATTGTTATGTTAGCGGTTACATTGTTAATGGGGTTGCTTAGTAACGCCACGACGATGCATGCGCAGGATGAGGGGGAAGGAACATTCGACAATCCGCTGATCTGGGCGGATGTTCCCGATCCGGACGTTATTCGTGTCGGAGATGTTTATTACATGTCCAGTACGACGATGCATATGAACCCCGGCGTGCCGATTATGAGATCGTACGATCTCGTCAATTGGGAAATCGTCAATTATGTATACGACATTCTCGCCGACAACGACGAGCAAGCGCTTCGGAACGGTTCCAGTAATTATGGCCAAGGCTCGTGGGCAAGCAGTCTTCGATATCACGAGGGCATCTATTATGTAGCGTTCGCTTCTTACGATACCGGCAAGACGTATATCTACCAAACGGAGGATATCGAGAAAGGACCTTGGACGTCCTCATCTCTTGATGGCGTCTATCACGACATGTCTCTGCTGTTCGACGACGACGGCCGCGTGTACATGGTGTATGGCGGCGGCGATATCCGAGTGATTGAGCTGACTTCGGATGCAACCGCTATCAAACCGGGCGGGATGAACAAAGTCATTATCCCTGATGCAAGCCTGGTTGCAGGCCCTAACGTCGGTTTGAAGGCTGAAGGCGCGCACATTCAGAAAATAAACGGCTACTACTACGTCTTCACGATTACGTGGCCGACCGGCGGGATGCGCACCGAGCTTGTACATCGGGCGGATGCGATTGATGGAACTTATACGGGCCAAGTGGCCCTTAGAGATGCCGGCATCGCGCAAGGCGGAATTATCGATACAGTCGACGGCAAATGGTATGGGCTTCTGTTCGGCGACCGCGGCGCAGTCGGACGCATTCCGTATCTTGTTCCCGTCACATGGGAAGACAACTGGCCAGTATTCGGGGTTGACGGCAAAGTGCCGCTAACGATGGCCGTTCCGATCGAAGGAGCAGCATCGAACAGCCAATGGGTCGCTTCCGATGAGTTTTATCAAAGTCCGAATAAGGTTGGAGCTTCGCATACCGTGTTCGAGAACGACTCGCTAAACGGATCATTGCAACCGCTTGCAGGATCGATTGTCGATCTGCCGGCAGCTGCAATTGAACCGTTAGCTTCTACCAACGAGGGGCAAGAGCTGCTGGTGAATGGAGGATTCGAAGTCGGACAGGAGCCGTGGACCGGTCATGACAATGTGACGGTTGCCGTATCGATCAATGAAGCATACAGCGGAACGAACAGCTTGTTCATCAGCAACAGGGGGGCAACCGGCTCGGGACCTCAGCAGTCGCTTGCCGGCAAGCTGAAAGCGGGGGGCATCTATGCCTTTTCCGTCAAGGTGAAGTATGACGGAGACAGCGCCGTTCCCGCAACTAAGCAATTCAATATTGCATATCAAGATGGAAACTGGCAGACGATCAAGGTGCTTGGGTCCGCAACGATTACCAAAGGGACGTGGGGCACGATCGAAGGCACGTATACCGTTCCAGAGGATGCCGCGCTGCAATCGCCGCTTATCTTCATCGAAACAGTGTGGACGTCCGCTCAGGATCCGGTCAAGGATCGGATGGATTTTTACGTGGATGACGTATCGTTCAGAGATGTGACGCCGGATTCCAATTTGCTCGTTAACGGGGGCTTCGAGAATGGAACGGAGCCTTGGACAGGGCATCAGAATGCCGAAGTCTCGGTAACGAACGACGAAGCTTACAGCGGCTCGAGCAGCTTGTTTATAACTGGAAGAGAAGGAACGGGCTCGGGACCGCAACATATCATTGCCGGCAAAGTGAAGGCCGGCGGCGTATACAAGTTTTCAGCCAAAGTAAAATACAACGGAGACAGCGTCGTTCCCGCCTCTAAGCAGTTCAACCTTGCTTTCCAAGACGGAGACTGGACGACGATCAAAGTGATGGGCTCGGGAACGATTACCAAAGGTCAGTGGGGGACGATCGAGGGCACGTATACGATACCGGAGGATCTCGAGCTTAAATCACCGCTTATTTTCATTGAGACGGTATGGACGTCTGCACAGGATCCGGTCAAGGATCGGATGGATTTTTACGTGGACGACGTGAGGCTCGAGGACGTGACGCCAGCAGGCGGAGCGGATGGAGCGCAGCCTGGCGAGTACGATGACAACGGCTCGAATTTGGCGTTGGCATGGCAATGGAACCATAATCCGGACAACCGGAAATGGTCGCTGACTGAGCGCCCCGGATACTTGCGCCTGACGACGGGCAGGAAAAGCACGAACTTGCTCGATGCCAGAAATACGCTTACCCAGAGGACGTTCGGGCCGGAAAGCTCCGGCAGCATCGCAATCGACGTCAGCAAGATGAAGAACGGCGACTATGCGGGCCTTGCTGCCTTGCAGGCGCAATACGGCTACGTCGGGGTCAAGATGGACGGCAATGCCAAGTCTATCGTGATGGTGGACGGCAGCTCCGGCTCGGCGGTAGAAGTAGAGGAAGTTCCTTTGACGCAGGACAGGGTGTATTTCAAAACCGAGATGGATTTCAAAAACCAGACGGACAAGGCGTATTTCTACTACAGCCTGGACGGCATCGGTTGGACATCGATCGGCAGCGTGTTGCAAATGCGTTACACGTTGCCGCATTTCATGGGCTACCGGTTCGCCCTGTTCAATTATGCGACGAAAACGACAGGCGGTTATGTCGACTTTGATTATTACCGCATCGATAATGAGCTAAGGGGCGAGGGGAGTTCCGCGGACGTGCTGCAAGCCGAGCTCGGCGACGTTGACAATGTCATCGGAGTTCCAAATATCGAGCTGGACGTTCCTGTTACAATGGATGCGCTTCCGGCCGGCACCTACGAATCGATAGAAGGCTCCTTTAACATCCCGAATGAGCTTGAAGTAACGGGCGTGACCTTTAACGCGGACAATATCTCCGGGAATGCCGCTTTTGACTTTGCCGACCATAGGCTGCAGCTCGAAGTGACTGGCGAAAATGTGAATTACACGAGCGAAGCTTCGGACTTGTTCGCAACGATCCATTTGAAGGTGGCAAGCTTCGTCCCGACGGACAAAACGGTTCTAATCGAAACGGATTACATTCAAGCGGAGGGCGGAGACGTCGTTTATAACGTGCACGATGCAGCCGCGGACATTCATCTGAAAGCTCTGAATACAGAAGCGATCGCGAAGCTTCCAGGCTACTCGAATCCGCTCATGGATCATAAGCTTGGCGCCGATCCTTCTGCTCTCGTGTACGACGGCAGAGTGTATATTTATATGTCGAGCGACGAGTACGAGTATGATGCTAACGGTAATGTGAAAAGCAATTCGTTCAGCAATTTGAACCGAGTGTTCGTCATCTCTTCGGACGACATGGTGAATTGGACGGATCATGGCGCCATCCCGGTGGCAGGAGCGAACGGTATCGCCAAATGGGCGAATTTCTCCTGGGCGCCGGCAGCCGCGCATAAAGTCATTAACGGGCAAGACAAGTTTTTCCTCTATTTCGCCAACGGCGCGGGCGGCATCGGCGTGCTGACGGCGGATAGCCCGATTGGTCCTTGGACCGATCCACTGGGCAAAGCTCTGATTACCGGCAGCACGCCTGGCGTGCCGGGTGTCGTATGGCTCTTCGATCCGGCCGTACTCGTCGACGACGACGGCAAAGGTTATCTGTACTTCGGCGGAGGCATTCCCGGCGGCAACAATCCGACGCAGGAACAAGTCGCGAATCCGCGAACGGGGCGGGTTATGGAATTGGGTGACGATATGATCTCAACGGTCGGTTCGGCGGTATTGATCGACGCGCCGTTCCTGTTCGAAGATTCGGGCATTCATAAATATAACGGCAAATATTATTACTCTTATTGCTCGAATTTCTCGGGAACGCATCCGGAAGGAACGCCGCCAAAGGGAGAAATCGCGTATATGGTCAGCGACAGCCCGATGGGACCGTTCACGTACGTATCGCCCATATTGAAAAATCCGTCCGTGTTTTTCGGTGTCGGGGGCAATAACCATCATTCGATCTTCGAATTTGATGACGAGTGGTATGTTGTTTATCATGCGCAGACTGTCAGCAGGGAACTGCTGGGTGACGGCATGGGCTATCGTTCGCCGCATATCAATAAGGTAGAGATCTATGAGAGCGGAGCGATCAAGGATATCAAGGGGGATATGGAAGGCATTTCCCAGTTGAAAAACCTTGACCCGTTCGTCAGAACGGAGGCCGAGACGATTGCGTGGAATGCCGGAATTTTGACGGCCAAGTCGGATGCCCCTGGCGCGCAGGTTGAAAGCTTGAACCTGCATGTGGCGGATATCGAAGACGGCGATTGGATTGCTGCGGCGAACGCAGACTTCGGTGACAGCGGCGCGACAACGTTCCAGGCGAACGTCAGGTCCTCAGCCGGAGGCTCGATCGAAATTCGACTGGACAGCCCGCTCGGTGAAGTTGTCGGCACGCTTGAAGTGCCGGCTGGAGGCGAAGAGCCTCAGTGGCAACTGCTTGAGACGGACATCGCTCCTGTAATCGGCGTTCATCATTTATTCTTCATGTTCAAAGGAGCAGGCACTGATCCATTATTCGACTTCGACTATTGGGGCTTCGAAGAGGGGGATGTAATCGGCTGCGAGGTTATCCCGGTCGAATCAGCAACCATTGTAAGCAGCACAACGGCGATCAAAGTTAATGAGCAAATAACGGTAGGCTCGGCGATAACGCCTTGCGATGCGACCGATCCGGTCTATCGTTGGGAAGCAAGAGGCAGTATGGCTATAGTCGGCGATGCCGACAAGGATATGGTAGTCATCAAAGGGTTGTCGAAAGGCATGGGGACGCTTAGCTTAAGCGTGACCGCGGGCGGCGCGGAAGTGTCGGACGAGATGGAATTTACCGTCATTTCATCCGGCGGCGGCACGGAAACGCCTAGTCCGACGCCAATACCATCAGCAACGCCAAGTCCGACGCCGACGCCGACGCCAACGGCAAGACCTACGGCCACGCCAGCAACCGGCAATGACGGCAGCGGCATGGAAATCCTTATTAACGGCAAAGTCGAAAATGCAGGTACGGCAGTTGCTTCCGACAGGAACGGTCAATCGGTAACGACCGTTACGCTTGATCCAGGTAAGCTTGCGCAATGGCTTGAAGCGGGCGAAGACGGTGCAATCATCTCGATTCCGGTCACGGGCGGCGCACATATTGCAGTGGGTCAATTGAACGGCCAACTATTCAAGGTCATGGCTGGCAAACAAGCGGTGCTCGAGCTTGTAACGGATGCTGCGACTTATATCTTTCCTGCAGAGCATATCGAAATTGACGCGATTGCCGCTCAATTAGGCGTTTCATCCGTAGATTTGCAAAAGATAATGATTCAGGTGGAGATCGCGGGACCGACTGCCGACCAGCTGCTAGCGGCTCAGAAGGCGGCGGAACAAGGAGACTTCACAATCGTGATACCGCCAGTGTCGTTCACGGTTAGAGCGGTATTCGGAGAGAAGTCGATTCCGATTGAACGGTTCGGCGGATTTGTGGAACGTTTGATCGCGATACCGGACAACATTAATTCTGGCCTTGTCACGACGGCGGTCGTTATAGAAGAGGATGGAACGGTACGTCATGTGCCGACGAAGATCGTTGTCGTAGGCGGCAAACCGTATGCGAAGGTGAATAGCTTGACCAACAGCATGTATGCACTCATCCAGCATTCCATTGCTTTCTCGGATGTCGAGGGACACTGGGCGAAGGAAGCCGTCAACAATCTCGGCTCCCGCATGGTTGTGTCCGGCAGCGGGAACGGGTTGTACCTGCCAAGCGCAAATATGACGCGCGCCGAATTCGCGGCGATCGTTGTCCGGGGACTCGGTCTGAAGCCCGCGGAAGAGACTTCGGAATTCGCGGACGTGCAAGCAAGCGACTGGTACAGCGGCGCGGTTGCCACCGCCCGCGCTTACGGGCTGATCAGCGGATTCGAAGATGGCACGTTCCGTCCGATGGAAAAGATTACGCGCGAGCAGGCCATGGTTATTTTGGCAAAGTCCATGGAGCTTACGGGACTGAAAACAAAGCTTGCCTTACAATCGGCGGGAACGGCACTCGTTCCGTATGAAGATTCGGCAACTATATCGGCTTGGGCGAAGGAGGTTGCCGCTTTGAGCATCGAAGCGGGCATCGTAACGGGAAGGAGCGCGACGGCACTTGCGCCGAAAGCTTACATTACGAGAGCCGAAGTAGCGATTATCGTGCAGCGGTTGCTGCAAAAGTCCGATTTGATGTAAAGGATGTGCAAAATATCATAAATAGAATCAATCACGGCAGCCGACGAGTTCGGCTGCTTTTTTTGCATAAAGTAAAGATTGGATAACGTTATCAATTATTGCCCCTTGATTTTTTCGTCAATAATCAAGGAGAATAATAATTATGCATGAATAATTCGTTGCCGAGAAATGGGGATGTCATCATGCGGAAGCGAATAGGGAACAAGGCTGCTATCATGCTTGCCGTATTAATGTTTGTGCAGACGATTGCGGCATGCGAGGATCAGCGCCCGGCTGAGGAGCCGGATAAGAGCGGTACGGAAGAAGCGATCTATTCGGATCCGGGCTTAACCAAATACAATCCTCCGATCGAGATTTCGCTCGTACGGAATGTAAATGAAGATTTCAGCGACTTGATAAGCAATTTCCCGGGGGAGACGCTCGAAGACAATCGTTGGAGCCGGCTCTACGAGGATGTTCTGGGCATTCGGGTAAAATATGAATGGACGGCTAAAGACGATCTCTATTATCAGAAATTAGGTTCGGCGTTGGCATCGGGCAACATCCCCGATATCGTAAGAGTGAATGCACAGCAGCTGCGGCAGCTGGCGAACGAAGGTTTAATTCAGGATTTGACCGACGTATATGAGGAGTATGCGGCGCCGTTCACCAAGGACGTTTTGAGCCAGGAAGGGACCGGACCGTTCGAGGCGGCAACGATTGACGGGAAGCTGATGGCCGTACCGGAAACGGCGGCATCTGTCGAAGGAGTCCAATATTTGTGGATTCGGACTGATTGGCTAGGCAGGCTCGGACTTAAGCCGCCGAATACGATGAATGATTTACTTGCGATTTCGAAAGCGTTTACAGAAAACGATCCGGACGGAAACGGCAAGCATGATACGTTCGGACTGGCGCTCACGCAATATTTGTGGGACCCTGTCATGGGTGCGCTGGACTTTATGGCCGGCTACGGCGCTTATCCGAATATTTGGCTCGAGGATGATACCGGCAAGCTCGTGAATGGAGCCGTACAGCCTGAAGTTAAGCGAGCGCTCGCCGTGCTTCAACGCATGTACCATGGCGGTCAGATCGATCCGGAATTCGCGCTGAAGGACGGCCGCAAAGAAAAGGCGCTGATCGCGGAAGGGAAAATCGGCATCATGTACGGTGAGCAATGGGGATCATTCGTGGTTCAATCGAGCATTGAGAACGATTCCGATGCGGACTGGCAGCCGTACCCGATTGTGTCGGATACCGGCAAGTTGCCCAAAGTGCCGCTCCGATTTGCGACTAATCAATTTCTAGCCGTCAAGAAGGGGGTCAAGCATCCCGAAGCAATCGTGAAAATGATTAATTTGCACCTGGAGAAAAATTGGGGTGTAACGGCCGAATACGAAACGTATTACAGCACCCCATACCCGGCATGGCAGCTCTCTCCCGTTACTCCTTTTCCTTTGCTCAAAAATTACGAGGCGTTCCTCCAATTAGAGGAGTTCAGGACTACGGGAGACGAAGCAGTGCTTCACGATGAAGCCAAAGCAATCCAAAAAAACATCGATGCTTATTTGACGAGAAACGACACATCCGGATGGGGCTGGGAACGGACCTATGGACCGAAAGGGGCGTTCTCGATACTTAGACAATACGAAAAAAACAACCAGTTGCTTTTTGAGAGTTTCGTCGGCGTTCCGACGGAAGCGATTATCGAGAAGCACTCCATACTTGATGAGTTGAAAAACAAAACGTTTATGAATATTATTCTCGGACGGCCTATCGAGGAATTTGACCGTTTTGTCAAGGAATGGCATCGATTAGGCGGAACGGAAATGACGGCCGAGGTCAACGAGTGGTTCGCGGAGAAAGGCAGGAAGCCTTAAAAACGTGAGGCTTCGCTCGCGAACCTCACCTATTCGCTCCACGGACAAAGCTGCTTGCGAGGAGTTGTGTAAGATTGCTCAAGATACCTGTCAATTCCATGCGCCACGCCTTGTTTCTTAGGCTTGTCATCATGCATCTCGTCGTGATTCTGCCAATTATCATACTTGGCGTTTATTTGTATAACTGGAGCTACACCAACGCGAGCCAAGACATCTCGAGAAATACGTTGGCGCAGCTGTCATCGTATCTCGAAGACATGAACCGTGAGGTTGAATGGCTGGAGGTCCAGCAGTTCGATATGCTGCAGGATGGAGAGCTTACTAGGGTCGCGGTAACGTGGGATATGATGGACAGCGTAGAGAAGAAGGAAAGCATGGACTACTTGGTTCATCGGCTGACATCCATTAAGAACAGCAGCGCCTATATGAAGGATATATACATTCACATCCCCTCCATAGGCAAAACGCTTTCGTTCGGCAATGCCGTTCACGATTTGGAACGAGGCAGGTATGATCAAATTCGAGCTTTGTCTGAACGAAGCGGGGCAAAACGTCTGATCAGGCAGGGCGATTCGCTGCATCTCAGCGCTTTCAAGTACGGTGGGAAGAAGGGAAAAGAGCCGCTCTACATCGTACAGATTGAGCTTGATACGGCGAAGCTGAAGGAATCGCTGAACCAACTGAGCGTTTATCCCGAAAGCGGTTCATTCCTCATCGCCGAAGAGGCGGATTTCACGTTGCTTGGGAGCGATAAGTCGCCTCATATTTTAAACGAATATTTGCAAGCGCCGCGGCTTTCGGAAGAACGTTCCATGCTATTGAAAGCAGATGGACGATCCTACCATATCGACAAAGCGGAATCGTCTGAATTAGGCCTTGCGGTCGTGACTTTTTTGCCGGAGGAGACAGTGAAGAGGCCTCTTAACAAGTTCAATAAGTGGGCATGGCTGTTCACGGCAACCTCGATTCTTGCGATCGTCGTCTACTCGCTTTCGACCTACCGGCTCGTTCATCGGCCGCTGCTGCTGCTTGTTCAGAGCTTCCGCAGAATGGAAGGAGGGACGCTGGATATCCAGATCGAACACGAGAATAAGGATGAATTCGGTTATTTGTACGATCGATTCAATCAGATGTTGAACAAATTGCAATTGCTGATCGACCAGGATTTCAAGCAGAAGCTTATGATGCAGAAGGCGGAGCTGAAGCAGCTTCAGTCCCAGATTAACCCGCACTTCCTGTATAACAGCTTCTTCATACTCAATTCGCTCGCCAAGACGGGAGATACGGACCGTATCGAGCTGTTCACTAATATGCTAGGCGAATATTTCAGATTCATTACCCGTAACGGGGAAGATAACGTCTACTTATCGGAAGAGATCAAGCATGCCAGAATGTATACCGAGATTCAGAAGCTCAGGTTCTCCAGACGCATCAGCGTACAATTCGACGAACTACCGAAGGAAATGGAGCGTATTCGCGTGCCAAGGCTCGTCGTTCAACCGATCATCGAGAATGCATACGAGCATAGTCTCGAGAAAATGTCGGAGGAAGGATTTCTTCGCGTCTCGTTCGAGAGGCATGAGCCGGATTGGATGATCATCGTCGAGGACAACGGAAGCCAGATCGATGATGCTGCGATTCAAGCGTTGAACGACCAAATGACGAACAACGGCGAAGCGCATGAAATGACAGGCATCATTAATATTCATCGCCGCATTATGTTGACTTACGGTGAAGGCAGCGGATTATTTTTGTCCAGAAGCAAGTTGAACGGCTTGCGAGTCGAAATACGGATCAATCCAAAGGAGGCGGATGGAGATGCACCGACTGCTGATCGTCGATGACGAGGAAATTATTACAGACGGCCTCTACGAAGTGTTAAGCAATCTCATGCCGGATCAATTGGACGTATGCAAAGCTTATTCGGCCAAGGAAGCGTTGGATTGGATGGCGCGCACGCGCATCGATATCGTCATGACCGATATCGCCATGCCGGGCAAGAACGGCCTGGAATTGTCGGAAGAAATATTGACGTATTGGCCGAGGTGCAAAGTTATTTTTCTTACCGGCCATAGCGAATTTGACTACGCCTATAGAGCTTTCCAGATGCCTGACGTCCGTTATTTGCTCAAGACGGAAGGCTATGCGAAAGTGACAGAGGCTATACGGGGCGCCTTGCTCGACATTCAGCGCAGCAATCTCGAGAGCATGATGCTGGAGCAGTCGCGAGAGCAGAAGTATGCCTACGAATTTATGGCGCAAGGGGATTACATGAGGCAGCTGCTGCAAGAGAGCGACGCTCTTTGCGCGGAGCAAGGGCGGGTCATCGAGGAATTCGGCCATCTAAATATTGGTTTGGATCCGATGAATCCGGTTATGCTGGTGCTTGCTCGTCTGTCGTACCCTCCTGGGATAATGTATACAGAGAGAAGCAAGCTCCTGGTTTCAGCGAGAACGGTATGGGATTCTTTTCTGTTGGACCACGCGGATAGCATTGGCATCGTTGATAGGCATGGCGACCTGATGTGGTTTATTCAGCCATCCAGGGAGGTAAGCGGTATTCAAGGGGGGGACTTTATCCGCTATATGGAGGGAGTGCTCGAGCTTATCCAGGAAGCCTGCCTTACGTCTCTCGGATTAGAGATTACGTTGACAATAAGCGGTGCATGCTGCGATTGGATTGCCGTCACCCAGCAGTATGAAAGGCTGCGCCAGCTCCAGCAGTTGAAGATCGGCGACGGCATTTCCATGATTTTGCGGGATCGCGACGAGAATATGGACGGCTTCGGCGGAAAAGAAACATTCGTGCCGGGCCGCAAGGCGGAGATCATGGCCGCGCATCTGGAAGCGGGCCGGGCGAACGAGTTCTATGCGGATTGGGATCAGTTGTCGAGGGCTGCGCTGCAGTATAACGAGCATGCGCAACGATCGATTGAAGCGTACTATTCCGTTGCCCTGATGCTCTATTCGTGCTTGAACCGTCTGGGACTGCAAAATCGCCTCGACGACCACGCGAAGCTGATGCGGCTCGATTGCCATGCCTCCATGAAGGATGGATTTGCTTATTTGAAGCAAACGGCGGATGCGATCTTCCGCTACAAGAAAAGCGACGAACGGGATAGAACCTCGCAAGTGATCGACCGGATCTGTCAGTATATTGACGATCATCTGAGAGAAGATCTATCCTTAGTTCGACTAGCGGAAATCCATTACTTCAATCCGTCCTATCTGTCGCGCTTCTTCAAACAGGAACGAGGCATTAATCTATCCGAATATATCGATACATGCCGGGCCAGAAGGGCGAAAGAGCTGCTGCGTGACAACGATCTGAAGGTCAGGGAGGTCGCCGTGTCGGTCGGGTATGAAGCGGCTCATTCGTTCACGCGCTTCTTCAAGAAGGTAACGGGCATGACGCCCCAGGAGTACCGTGATTCTCTTAGCGCCAGCTAGTATTTTTATTTCAGGGGGCTGCCTCCATAACAGAGTTATGATGATTCATACCTTGCTGCTCTAAAAATTCATATTGGGATCGACCTCGTTATCCGCGCGCTGTTGTGGAAGGCGAGGTCTTTTTTTCGATATAGGGCTTGTCTGTTTCTGCAGAACTTACGCTCATCGCAATAGAGAGAATAAAAATGTTGTCCGATGAAGAAAGCGGCAATCGCCCCCTCGTATATGTAGGGGAGACGATTGCCGCTTTCACAATTCGCGCAATGTGCTAATAGATACGGTAGTTACCGCTTAAAGCCAATAGGGTAAAGAAGTACAGGCAATTGTCGTAATAACGCCGAACGCCGGTACGCAAGGGGGTATTCCAAAACAAATGGACAAAATGAGCGGCATCCGGACCGTCCGCGGCAAGCGACGCCATCGCATTCGTCGCCAGTAGGCCGATCGGATGCAGCGACGGTTCTTCGAAAGGCTTGCCGTCGATCGTGTAACGGCGATAGTCGGATACGTCGATATCGCGGAAGAACGCTTGAATGCGATTCGACTGCTCGACTTGCCACGGGTCCCTTCGGAACCATTCATAGTCAAGACCGATGTTCGCCGCAACTCGGTAGGCGTCGCTGAAGAAGTGACGGAAATCGCCGTGGGGCTGCGGTACGGCAGGTGTCCCGTCGTAGTTCGCGTATTCGGGCGAGAGTCCCGTTACCGGATGGCAGGCTTTCTGCAGATAAGCGCGGCTCGCCTCGGCGGCTTCTCTCCAGAAGGGCCTATCCTGCTCGTCCGCATGAAGCGCGAACAAGTCGTAGAAATGGGGCAGATGATAGGAAGGGTCGCTGAACGGCGATTCTGGTATGAACTTAATCAATTTGGTAGCCGGATCCCACATCGGATCGCCTTCGCCGTTCTCTCCTTGGTGTACGCAGGCGCGCAGAATCGTCTTCGCTTGCTCGGAATAGTCGAACGGCTCCGGCCCGTCACCCCATCGTTTCGAGGCGAAGATCAAAGCCATAGCGAAAAACTCTTCCCCGTCGGGCGCGGGCCCCTGAGAGATACGCGTACCGTCAGGCTTGCAGTGCCAGGCGAAGTAGTGCTTGTAGCGGCCTCCCTTATGCTGCATGAACGTCTTTGCGTAGTTCCATAGACGATCGAATTCATCCTTCTTATTCATTTGAACGGCCATCATCATCCCATATGACATGCCCTCGGATCGAACGTCCGAATTGCCTGTATCGAGGAAATAACCTTTATCGTCACCCAAAGGATAATAGATGCGCACGTCAGCGTCGCCATAAAACAACTCGTTCCATGCTTGCTCCAGCTTGGAGTCGATTTCGAGAGTCGAATACCCGAGCTCCTTGAACAAATTCCTGTAATCGCCTGTATGGAAAGCGCCTTGTATTGCGTTTGACACTGTCATAACCTCCATTGCTAATTTTGAACTCATCATAACATGGTCGAAGGTTAAGGAATTAAAGCGTTTTCTTTAAAAAATATAGCGTTTCCGATTATTCGAAGAGTGAGGGTTGTCTGTATGCATAGCGTAATCATTGTGAACGACGAAATATGCACACAAGGAAGGCGGCCGTTTTTCTGCTTCGACGGCGGTCGACGTCCCATTCCCATTTCTATTGTTGTATAATGGAAATCGCGTATGATCTAGCAGGAATTAATTCATGATGACCAATGTAAGAGGGGGATAGAGTGTGGATAAAAAAGCATCGGAAATTGCAGCAAATGAAATGCCGGAAGGAGCCCAGATTCTCTATGGCGAGTTTGCAGAGGGAGGAACTTATTATTCCTGTACTTACCGACCTGACGTCGTTTATGCGAACTATGGCGATGTAGTAAGAAGACTTCAGATTATTGTTCCTGGGCGGAGCGGATACAAATTTCCTTTAGTCGTTTTCGTTCAAGGCTCAGCATGGAGAAAGCAAGACCTCAACGCCGCCATTCCAAATCTCTGCCATATTGCAGCAAAGGGATATGTCGTAGCAAGCGTTGAAATTAGGGACACGGACATCGCACGATTTCCGGCGGCTATCGAGGATGTGAAATGTGCGATCCGGTTTATGCGGAAGAACGCAGAGGAATACGGAGTCGATCCGAATCGTGTTGCGGTATGGGGAGATTCTTCAGGAGGACATCTGTCCTTAATGACGGGACTTACCATAGGCGAATATGATAACGGCCTTTACAGCGAACAGTCGGATGAGGTTAGCGCGGTAATTGATTATTATGGAGTCTCAGACCTGCTTACATTAGGCAAGTATAACGATATTCTTGACCATGACGCAGCAGATTCTCCTGAAGGGTTATTTATTGGAGGAAAAGTAAAGGAGCATGTGGAGTTGGCGAAAAAGGCAAGTCCACTTTATCAAAATCTGGACAAAAGGCTTCCTCCGTTTCTCATTATCCATGGTGACAGCGATAAGATTGTTCATGTGAACCAGAGTATCGAGATGTATAAGGCGCTCAAAAATCATGGACAGCAAGTATTGTTTTATAAGGTTGTGGGCGCGGATCATGGGATAGGCATATGGAATCCTCAGGTTCTTGCTATTACAGCAAAGTTCTTATCCGCTAACTTACATCGGCCATTTTAAATATATGAGGCAAGGCACATGCTTCAAAGAAAGGAGCATACAGGAGAAGCCTGCCGAAATTACATTGAGAACAATGGCGATGTCCACAAATTGCGGAAGGATGCTTCGTTCCGCATATTGCAGCGTCATTCCAAAAGAACAGCTATTATAAGCGGCGGCCTGATCTCGGTAATATACCGGGGAGAGGCCGCCGCGTTTTTTTGAATCATAGTCCATTCGATATTAGCATACATCAACAAAGCGACTTCAAGAGGATAGCCGCATACATGTTCGGTGACGATGCCGAAACGTTTCTAGCGCTTGTTGATTTCCAGTCAGCTAATTTGGAGGAGATCGAGCCCTATTCGTCCGAAGCGCCGTATGGGATGTTGGTTCGCCGATCGGGCCGAGTATTCCAGGGAACAACCGAATGAGGTCATTAAATTTCTTGTGCAGCACTATTTCAAACACCACATAAGAATTGAGGAGACGTATATTCATGCAGAATCGAATGAAGTTCCGTTTGCCTCGCATATTCGGCGACGGAATGGTGTTGCAACGAAACACACAAGTGAAAATATGGGGGTGGACGCAAGGAGCCAGTGATAACCTACGGGTACATCAATAACAAAATTGCTTGCATGTGTAGTATTGCATTCAACATAGTAAATATGCGCCATCCGTACCGCTCCATGTAAGCATGTCTAGAATATTCATAACAAGGAAGATATGAATGATATTCGAGATCAAGAAGACGACGATTGCCGATTACGCTGATTCTGCCTCCGATAGACGTGCAAACCCGGAATTGGAGAGGTAATTATATAGAGTTTGTCGGGTTGTTAATTTGACTTAAAGTCGATAAATTGATGTAATAGTGAGGCCGAGGGATTATGCGCAATGCGATAGCAAATAAAAATGTTATTCGAAGAAGAAAGCGACGATCGTCCCTCGAGCTATATAAGGGAGTGAACGCCGCTTCTGTTTTTTCACCCAGATGGTTAAGAGATGTGGCAATTGATGTACCCATCATAACATGGTCGACGGTTAATGGAATTAAATCGATTTCTTTAAAAAATATAGCGTTTCCGATTATTCGAAGAGAGAGGGTTGCCCGCATGCATAGCGTAATCATTGTCGATGACGAGATTTATTTCCGCAAAGGTCTTATAAGGATGATTGATTGGGAAGGAAACGGCTATCAAGTGATAGGCGAGGCCGACAACGGAGAAGACGCGCTTGCGATGATCCGGGATAAAAATCCCGATCTGGTCATCACCGACATTCGGATGCCCGTTCTGGACGGTCTAGACTTAATCCAGGCGGCAGAGAAAGAGAAGCTTGATACGGAATTTGTCATTATTAGCGGACATAACGATTTCCATTACGCGCAGCAGGCCGTTCGTTTCGGCGTGCTGGATTACGTGCTTAAGCCGGTAGACGAGGACGACATCGTGGACGCGCTGGGCAAGCTGCGGGACAAGCTGACGAAGAAGCGGCAGCTTCAGGAGCGAAGACGCATGCTGTTGAGCGAGAAGCAGATCGAAGCGCTGATTCGCGGGGAATCCGAGGGAGCGGCGACAGAGGATTGGATGGAGCATGAGATGGCGTCTGGACCTCAGACGTTCACGTACGCGATGATCGAGCTGAACAATGTTCACCCGTGGAGCGACAGGAAGCAGCCATCGAAGGAAGAGCTGCGCGCAGCTATTCGGGAAGCGGTGCGGCAATTGGTTCCAAGCGCCTCCGATCCCATTCTCTATGAGCATCGCAGAACATACGGGTTGATCGTTCCGGGCCTGTATCTCACCGAAGCCGGAGGCAACGTACGTGCGTTTATGGAGCTTCTGTTATTGCGCCTTGACGAGCGGTATGAGCTCGAATTCCGTGCTTATACGGGAACAACCGTCCAACAATTGAACCATATCAAGGAATCGTATATAAGCGCCAAGGAAGCATTGAGTTACAAGTATTATAGAAGCCCCGATCGCGTCATTGCCATTTCGGATGTGAGCGGAACGGAACTTGTATACGGTCAATTGGACGATGACGTATGCCGAAGGCTGGTGGAGGCCGTTGAGGAGAACGATTCGAACGAGATGAAACAGGTAATCGACTCGTTATTTTCAGAATTTCGCGATAAACGGTTTTCACCTGAAGCAATCAAGACCGGCATTGTCCAATGCGTTCTTGTAATTTGCAAATCGATTAGGGGCATGGAAGGGGACGAAACCGAGCTTTCGTCCTTCGAACCGGTCATTAATTGGCATGACCATAACGTCACGCTGGAGGAGATCAGGCGCTTGCTTACCGCATTCGTCTTCGAGGCCGGCGATCTGGTGGGCACGCTGTATCGGACTTACGGCAAGGGCCGAATACACAAAGTCAAAACGTACGTGGATCAGAATTACAGCAAAAATATTAGCTTGAAAACCATAGCCAGCCAATTCTACATGAACCCCGCTTATTTGGGGCAGCTCTTCAAAAGAAATTACGGGTTGTACTTTAACGATTATTTGCAGAAGCTGCGCATTGCGGAAGCCAAAAAGCTGCTTCGGATAAAGGATCTGCGAATCTACGAGGTGGCTGAGCGTGTGGGCTTTAACAATCCTGATTATTTCGTTACCCAATTCGATAAGCTGGAGCGAATGACGCCATCCGAATATCGAAATAAATTAAACCTGCAATAGATTATTTGGGGAGAAATCAATAATTTTTGAGGAATTCGATGCAGTTAGGCGGGTAAACGAACGATGTAATCGCTTTTATACTTAGGTTGTACGTACATTTAGATTAAGAGAGGGGTAAGAAGAAAAGTGAAGAAAAACAAAGTTTTGCTTCTCAGCCTGGCTGCTGCCTTAATGCTGTCCGCCGTGACGGCCTGCTCCGGCAACAACAGCAACAACACGGACAAGCCAACTGCAACGAACGCCGCAACCGGTGATAACGGCGGATCGGAGCCGACAAAGGAAAAGGTAACGTACACGATCTACAACGGCGTGGCGGGATCCAAGGACGGCAACACAAACGAGACGACGATCGGCAAAATGCTCGAGGACCAAACGGGCGTCAACTTCAAGCTGGAGTTTCTCGTTGGCGACTTGAACACGAAGATCGGCACGATGATCGCGGCCAACGAATATCCGGACGTGCTTATTCCGGACGCGGCGATGGAAGAAGTTATGAATGCGGGAGCATTCATTCCGCTAGACGAGTTGATCGAGGAACATGGTCCAAACATCAAGCGGGTATACGGTAATAAGCTTGATCAAATGAGATCGGCTGACGGCAAGCTTTACATTCTTCCGATCGCCGCCCAGGTTGGCGAGTTCATTCCGGATCCGGAAGCGGGCGCAGGATTCTGGATTCAGCGCCGCGTGCTCGAGGAAGCGGGTTATCCGGTCGTTAAGACGCTTGACCAATACATCAAGCTGATCGAGGACTATGAGGCGAAGCATAAGGACGAGAAGCTGACAGGCCTCATTTCGCTTACGCATGACTGGAGATTCTTTGCAACGGCCAATCCGCCGATGCACTTGATGGGTTATCCGAATGACGGCAACGTCATGATCAATGGGGACACTCTGGAAGCGAAGACGTATGCCGGTGACGAAGCTACGAAGAAATGGCTGAAGACGCTGAACGATCTAAATGCGAAGGGCTTGTTCGACAAAGCTTCGTTCGTAGACAATTATGACCAATATATCGCGAAGTTGACGTCGCACAACGTGCTTGGCTTCTTCGATTACAAATGGCAAGTGGATAACGCGCTTAACGTGCTGAAGGATGCGGCGCGCAAGGATCCGTCCTTGGATAAGTACAGATACTTCCCGCTGCCGATTACATTCGACGAGAGCATTACTGACGCTTACATCGATGCAGAAGGAGGCGTTGTTACAAACCGCGGTATCGGCATCACGGTCAGCGCCAAAGATCCGGTCCGCATTATCGAATATTTCGACAACTTGTTGAAAGAAGAGAACCAAATCCTGACGTCGTGGGGTATTAAAGGCGAAACGTACGAGGTCAACGAAGAAGGCCGCTACTACCGTACACAAGAGCAAATCGACAAAATCAACGAAGCGTTCAACGAGGAATTCGGCTTCAAATATTATAGCTGGAACTGGCCAATGTACGGCGCCAACTCGACACTTTCCGACGGCAATGCCAAGGGCGTAGCCATTCAGCCGGAAGTGTTCCAAATGAGCCTGACGGAAGCGGATAAAGCAATTTTGGGCAAATACGGCGTTCAAACGTATTCCCAAATGTTCGCAAAGCCTGTATTCCGCCCATGGTATCCGGCATGGGGCTTCGCGAAGGAGCAAAATTCGCCGGAAATCATGTGGGAAACGAAAAAGGACGAGCTGACGAAGAAGTACTACCCGAAAATGGTTCTTGCTGATCCTGGCAAGTTCGAGTCGGTATGGGAAGATTACATGAAAGAATTCGGCAAACTGGATACAGCTGGCTATGAGAAGTGGACGACGGAAAAAGCCAAGGCGAAAGTAGAAGCTGTTAAATAATTTTTGTTAGAGATAGGCCGGGCCATGCACCTGTATTCACGTCCGGCCTATCGCTATTTCCGTACAGATGATTAGGTACCGGAAGGAGAGGAATTCATGGAGACTAACGCGATAGAGACAACGAGTATGCCGCCTTTGAAGGAGAAACCGAAAGGGATCAAGCTGTTCTTTGTGAAGCTGCTGCAGCAGCGTGCGCTTGTAATAATGTCAGTGCCATTTTTGATCTGGCTCATCCTATTTAAGTATGTTCCGATCTGGGGCTGGACGATCGCTTTCCAGGATTACAAGCCTGCACTCGGGTTTTGGGATCAGAAGTGGATCGGCTTTCACCATTTCGAATTTTTGTTCGGGGACGATCGGTTCCTGCGGGTACTTCGCAATACGCTTGCGATGAGTGCCATTAACCTTGTTTTTGGTTTTTTGACTGCGATTATTCTTGCGCTTCTGTTGAACGAGATACGGAAGGTAGCTTTCAAGCGGGTCGTACAGACGGTTAGTTATTTGCCGCATTTTATTTCTTGGGTCGTGGCGGCCAGCATCATCCAAACGACGTTGTCGCCAGACGGCATCATCAATGAACTGTTGGTTTGGTTTGGATTTGTGAACGAAGGAAATGAAATCTTATTTTTGGGCATTCCTGAATACTTCTGGACGATCTTCGGAGCAAGCTCGATATGGAAGGATATCGGATGGAACACTATCGTTTACTTGGCCGCTATGACAACCATAGACCCTGCGCAATACGAAGCGGCGGAGATCGACGGCGCGAACAGGCTTCAGAAGATGACGTTCATTACGCTGCCTGGCATCAAATCGGTCGTCATCGTGCTGTTAATCATGAATATCGGATATTTGCTGGAATCGGGGTTCGAGCCGCAATATTTATTGGGCAACGGCATGAACGTGGACTATTCCGAGAACATTGACATATTTGTTTTGAAATACGGCATCGCGCAGAGCAACTTCTCCCTTTCTATCGCGGCAGGCATGTTTAAGACGGTAGTAAGCTTCATCCTGTTGTTCGTAGCGAACAATGTTGCGAAACGCATGGGCGAATCCAGACTATTCTAGAACAGGAGGAAAATCAGATGGCTGCAAGCGATGTGAAACTGAACAAGAAATACAAAATCCAAACCTCGATCGGCGATCGTATATTCGACATCTGCAACTATACTTTTATGATTTTGTTGATGATCGTCACGCTATATCCGTTTATTAACGTATTGGCCGTGTCGCTCAACGACGCACAAGACTCGCTTAAAGGCGGCATTTACTTGCTGCCAAGGGTGTGGTCGCTGGACAACTATCAATACATTTTCAAGGAAGCGACGATCTTCCATGCCACATTGATCTCGATTTTACGTACGGTCATCGGAACGGTCTTGACGGTGCTATGTTCCGCCATGGTGGCCTTTTCGATCAGTAGGCAGGACTTTGTGCTGCGGAAGTTTGTTACGGTTGCTTTTATATTGACCATGTATTTTAACGGCGGCCTGATTCCTACTTTTTTGTTGATGAGAGATATGAATCTGGTAGGCAGCTTTTGGGTTTATATTTGGCCGGGCTTGATCGGCGTCTTCAACTTGATCATTATCCGTTCCTTTATCGAGAATTTGCCGGAGAGCATTCTTGAATCGGGCAAAATCGACGGTGCCGGCGATTTCCGGACGTTCTTCAGCATCGTGCTGCCGCTGACGACTCCCGTGCTCGCCACAGTGGCCTTGTTCTCGGGCGTCTCTCAATGGAATTCCTGGTTCGACGTGTTCCTGTACAACTCTTCGCATATCGATCTAAGCACGCTGCAGTACGAGTTGCAGAAGATCCTGCAAAACTCCAACACGACTGCCGGTACGTCGGGCATGGACGGCATGATAAGCGGCGCGAACGGAGCGCAGCAAAATACGGTCACGCCTCTATCCGTACGGGCAACTATGACGATCGTTGCTTCCGTGCCGATTATTATGGTATATCCGTTCCTGCAAAAGTACTTTGTCAAAGGCATGATGGTAGGCGGCGTAAAAGGCTAAAGGGTGTTGCCCCGGGTCTCGAAACGTTATTCCGTTTCTTAAACAGCAAAGTAAGACAGAATCAAGCACCCATGTTGGGTGCTTGATTCGTTATGATGTGTTTCGGACCTATCGTTTTTCCCGAATCCTAGAACTTGACGGGTAATGAATGAGTGTCAGGCAGGTTGTTCCTGACCCTAGTTGACCTTACTATGTTCAGTAATAGGGAAAGAGGTGACAGCTTGCTGACGGCAAAGAAGCGTCTTGGACTCGTATTCGCCCTGGTTGGGACGGCTGTGGCCATGTTCCTTCTCGTCCAGTCGAAGGCTGATCGGAACGAAGCGGAGCAAGAACCAACCCCTGCTGTATTGTCGGCTTATCTAAAGGAAGAGACGGTAGAGGTAAGCAAGGAGAAGGACAAAACCTATGACGTGAAATTACTCATCGACGACTTCCCGGATGGGGCAGAAGTTACGCAAATTCGCGTCTTGCTGCACATTCCGGCCGCGTTCGAAGCCAATGCGATCGTTCCGAACCCGAGCAACGTATCGGCGGCAACCGTCGCGTTCCAGCCTTCAGAGGAAGGCCTGGAGCTTCGGATCGGCAATGACGACGGTTCGGTTATTTCATTCGCCAACCTGGATGGCAGCAAAGAGCTAGCAACGATTACATTAAAACAAAAACGGGAGTTGATTCTGACAATGAAAGAAGAATTGAATGTAAGCAGCCTGGAGATCGTAGAATCCGATAATAAAAGCACGGCGTATGACGTGAGCGGAGCATCCGCCAAGCTGAGCTATGAGCCGCCGGCCAGCGCGATCGGCAAGCTTCCGCAGAACGGCAATCCGATCGTGTCGCATAAATTCGGCGCCGATCCTTACGCGCTCGTACATGATGGCCGCGTCTACATCTACAGTACTTACGACGTGCTGGAGTATGACGCAGCCGGTGAAGTGAAGGACAATTCATACGGTTCGATCAACCGACTGTCCGTCGTTTCTTCCTCCGATTTGATGAACTGGACGGATCACGGCTTCATCAACGTCGCTGGTCCAAAAGGCGAAGCCAAATGGGCTACGCAATCATGGGCGCCGGCAGCCGCCCATAAGGTTATCGACGGCAAGGACAAGTTCTTCCTGTACTTCGCGAACAACGCCAGCGGCATCGGCGTGCTGACGAGCGACAGTCCGACCGGTCCTTGGATCGATCCGATCGGCAAGCCGCTTATTTCGAGATCGGCGCCGGCTGCTGAGGGCGTAACTTGGCTCTTTGATCCGGCCGTGCTGGTCGACGACGACGGCAAGGGGTATATTTATTTCGGCGGAGGCGTTCCCGAGGGCAAAGACGAGAAGCCGGATACGGCGCGCGTCATGCAGCTTGGCGACGATATGATCAGCGTCGTCGGCGAAGCGGCCGTCATTCCGGCGCCGTTCATGTTCGAGGATGCCGGCATCAATAAAGTCGGAGGCACTTATTATTATACGTACTGCTCGAACTTCTACACCGGCGTTCGCCCTGAAGGAAGCCCGCCGGCAGGAGAAATCGCCTACATGACGAGCAATAATCCGATGGGACCGTGGACGTACCAAGGCACCATTCTGAAAAATCCCGGCCACTTCTTCGGCGTTGGCGGCAACAATCACCATGCCATGTTCCAGTTCGAAGACGAGTGGTACATCGCTTATCACGCCCAAACGTTGTCCAAAGCGATGGGCGTTCCGAAAGGCTATCGCTCAACGCATCTGAACAAAGTAAGCTTCGGAGCGGACGGAGCAATTCAAGCGATCGAAGCGGACTTAAAGGGTGTTCCGCAGCTTTATAAGTTTGATCCGTTCGTTCGCGTGGGAGCGGAGACGCTCGCATGGAGCGCAGGCATCGATGCGTTGCCGCAGAAGATGGATGATAGAGGGACGGCAGTCGCGGAAGTTGCGATTGGGGCCGTTCATAATGGCGATTGGGCGGCTGTGGCTGGCGTTGACTTCGGTAATGGAGCGTCCACATTCACAGCGTCCGTAGCGGGCGGAAGCGACGATGCCGTTATCGAGCTTCGTCTGGACAGTCCGGATGGTAAGCTGATCGGTTCGCTTGCCGTGCCTGAGGCGAACGGCTCTTCAAGCTGGAGCGAAGCAACGACGGCAGTGGAGGGCGCGGAAGGCGTTCACGATCTGTATTTCGTGTTCAAAGGCAAGGCAGATACAGAGCTGTTTACATTCAATGCATGGCAGTTCAGCAAATAAAGCAGCATACGTGGTTTGAGCAGCGCCAGTCGGATCATCCGGCTGGCGCTGCTCGTTTCATGTCATGAATTCCGCTTGCGTCACCGTGTAAGAGCCAATTTGATCTTACAGAGAGAGGCTGCGTTTGTGACCGCGTCTGTAAGTGCGCATAGGCACTTACAGAACGAATACGGAAGATCGAGTCCGCTTGCGCCTCTTAGCTTTGATGCAACGCTAGTGATTATCGTCCGGATGTCCTTTTTCTCCAAAACCTATCGTTTATAGGGTGAACGAACAAGAAACGAACAGGTACTTCTTCAGAAATGAAAACGTTAAAATGATAAATGACAACAATAAACGAGGAGGACAGCGATGTCGGCAAAGGTAAAGTTACCGATGGAAGTAAGCGGCGAGACGATACTGAAGGCGATCGGCCTAAAGCGTGTGTTCGGCAAAGGCAATGCCGCCGTCACCGCGTTATCGGACGTCCATTTGGAAATACCAGCCGGATCGATGGTGGCGCTCAAAGGCAGGTCCGGCTCCGGCAAGACAACCTTGCTGAATATGCTTAGCGCGCTTGACGAGCCCACGGAGGGACAGGTTTTTTTTCAAGGTAGAGAGATTACGCGTATGTCCGGCAAGGAGCGAAGCGCTCTAAGACGCAAGGAGATCGGCCTCGTATTCCAGTCCTTTGGGCTCATTCCGCTCATGAACGCATATGAGAACGTTGAATTCGGTCTGCGGGTTGCGGGCACGCCGGTTAAGGGCAATCGAGCGGCTGCGGAGCGTGCGCTGGAACAGGTCGGCATGAAGGAAAGGATGAAGCATCGTCCGGCCGAGCTATCCGGCGGAGAGCAGCAGCGCGTGGCGATAGCCAGGGCAATCGCCCATGAGCCCGTTCTGCTCATCGCGGACGAGCCAACGGCCGAGCTGGATAGCCGAATGGGCATTCAAGTTATGCGGGTATTCCGGGAGCTCGTGAATCGTTCCGGCATGACCGTCGTTCTTACGACGCATGACCCGGAGATTATGGAGCTTGTCGATCATGTCATTTCATTGGAGGATGGAACAATTGTATCGCAATCGAACTACGAATAACGGACGCGGAAGTTTGTTTCCGGGCGTGCGTCGTGCGGCAATCGCGCTTGCTGCTATGCTGGCGCTGTCCGGGTGCGGGCTGCTCCCCTCCGAACAGGAAGCGTTGCAGCCGCCGCTTGTACAGCCAGCGCAAGAGCAGCTCGATATCGTGGAGGCAAGCCTTGGATCCATTCAGACGTATTTGAAAGGAACGGCCCATTTCGTCTCCTCGAGCGCGGAGAATCTGTCGTTCAAGGATTCCGGAGGCCGTCTCAAATCGATTAAAGTGACGGTTGGCCAAGAAGTGAAGGCCGGCGATCTTCTCGTTGAGCAGGAGACGGGGGACCTCGAGCTTCAGGTTAGTCTGCAGCGTCTTAATTTGGAACGGGCGCAGCTGTTGTATAAGCAGGCTCACGACTCCGATGCATCGCCAACGGATCTCCGTTTGCGCGAGATCGACCTTGAACGCGAACGAATGTCGCTGCAGGCGATGGAGACGCGTCTTGCGAAATCGCGGCTGTATGCATCCATCTCGGGAACGGTAACCTTCGTGGAATCGCTGAATGCAGGCGATTTTGTCAACGCTTATCAAGCGATCGTATCGATCGCGGATACGTCTCGCATACAACTCACTTATGTCGCTGCGGATATGAAGGAGGTTCAGCCTGTTGAAGCGGGCATGCCCGTTAGTCTGAAGTATAAAGGCAAGGCGTATACAGGCAAAGTGCTGCAATCGCCTTCCAACGTACCGATCGGCGCGGACGGCGCCAAGGCCGAGCGCAATGCGGTAACGATCTACATGAGCATGGAAAATCCGCCGGCCGGCATCAATATCGGCGACAGCGCCGAGCTTACGATTGAGCTGCAGAAGCGCGAGAACGTCATCGTCTTGCCACGTTCGGCGATCCGCTCTTATATGGGACGCTATTACGTGCAAGTGGCAGAAGGCGAACGCCGCAAAGAGGTTGACGTCGAGGTGGGGCTGATGACGCCAACCGAAGCAGAGATCGTTAAGGGACTCGAGGAAGGACAGCAGGTCATTCTGAACAACTAACTAACAATGAAGACCGGGTACAAAGGATGTACCAGGCGCAAGGATGGGGTGTACGTATGGCCTTATGGACGATGATCATCCGCAAGATGGCAAACAACAAGTGGCTGCAGCTCAACCTATGGATCGGCCTCACCGTATGCGTGGCCTTGTTCAGCTCCATGCCGCTATATTCGGAAGCCATCCTGCAGCGGACGCTGCAAAAGGAACTTCAATCCGTACAGCTTCAAGACGGCGTGTATCCGGGATATGTCCGCATCGTCACGACCGTATCCAGGGCGGAAATGGACGAAAAGTCGATCGAGGCCATTAAGCGGGCCGATCGATTCGTGCAATCGATTCCGGATAGGGCGGGACTTGAATCTTTATCTTTTTATCAACAACGCTTCACACAGCGTATGAAGGTGTACGGAGCGGACGCTACGGATCAAGAGAAGCAATCGCAGAAGGCGGCGGGCAGCATCAAATCGCTCTCCGGCCTTGAGAAGCGCGTACGCTTGATCGACGGGGCCATGCCGGTTGTTCGCGCCGACGGCATTTACGAGGCGCTGGTTACGCAAAAATTTCTGATCGCGACGAAGCGCGACCTCGGGGAAGAACTGATCGCGGAAGCGCCGGACAAAACGAAGTTTCGCGTCATCCCGGTCGGGATTATGGAGACGAATCCTTCCGCCGATCCGTATTTGCCATTCCTCACGTCTGAGGACAGCGACGGCTTCATCATTCCTTTCGATCAATTTGAGAGCGATTTCATACTCGGAGGAAAGACGAAGCTGGCGAGCCTGGATTGGCGTTTAGCGCTGCAATACGAGCATTTGTCGATCGATACGATCGATGCGTTCGTAAAGGCCGATAAGGACATCAGACGTTACTTCCGCGGCCGCATCGGCGTCGACGAGGTGAACATCCCTGCCGCCTCGACGGTAGAGGCGTATCAGGGCAAGCAGGAGAAGCTTGACGTCATGATGCTTTCGCTCTATTCCCCTGTCATGCTGATGCTCGCCTTCTATCTCTATATGGCTGCCAATCTCATTATTGAACGCCAGAAAACGGAGATATCCGTCCTGCGCAGCCGAGGCGCCAGCCGCCTGCAGATTATGACGGCTTATACGTTCGAGAATCTGATACTTGGAGTCAGCGCACTTGCGGTAGGTCCGTTTCTCGGTATTCTGTTCACGAAAGTGCTCGGCGCATCGAACGGCTTCCTGGAATTCGTCGATCGATCGGCACTCGAGGTGAGTCTTAATAGCAGTGCTTATACGGTATCGGCGGTGGCGGTGGCGGCCGCAGTGGCACTAATCCTGATTCCGGCGTTTATGGCGACCAGAGTCAGCATCGTAAGCCATAAGCAGCAGAACGCCCGCCTTAATAAGCTATCGTTCTGGCATAAGACGGGCCTTGACTTTATCCTCGTCGGCTTAGCCGTGTATCTGCTATACAATTTCAACAAACGGCAGGAGGACTTGCAGCGGTTGGGACTTGATTCGGATGCCTTTCAGCTCGATCCGCTGCTGTTCTTGATGCCTTCGCTGTTCGCGCTCGGGGGCGGGCTGCTACTGCTGCGAGTATATCCGTGGTTTATTCGTCTCGTTTATGTGGCCGGCCGCAGATGGTGGTCGCCAGCGCTGTACAATACGCTCGTGCAGATTAGCCGCTCATCCGGACAATACCAGACGATTAAGCTATTCCTAATCATGACTGTCGCGACGGGTCTTTTCAGTGCCAACGCGGCCCGTACCATTAATGACAACATGGAGAGCAAGATTCAGTATGCCATCGGCGCCGATATGGCGATTATGACCCGTTGGGAAAGCGATGCGCGCCCATCGACCTACATGTCGACGTCCACGCCGCAAGGGCAGTCGGACACGACCAGCTCCAGCTCGAACCGGGTTCAATACATCGAGCCGCCGTTCCAGCCGTTCGAAGAGCTGGAAGGCATCGAAGCAAGCGCGAAAGTGTTCAAAAAAGAGAATGCGCGTTTCGTAACGCCTGCCAGCGGAGCGAGCGGATCAACCGCTCTCTTCGGCATCGACACGATGGATTTCGGACGGACGGCATGGATGAAGGATGGGCTGCTCGAACACCCGATCAACGGCTACTTGAATTTGCTTGCGCCTAATACGAAGGCGGTTCTTATCTCTCGCTCGATTGCGGAGAAGACGAAAGCGAGGCCAGGCGATACGATTGCCTTATCGTGGGACGGCCTCGATCAAGCGCAATTCATCGTCTACGGCATTATCGACTACTGGCCAAGCTGGAATCCGTTGCCGACCGGCGCCGGCAATAACAGTAAGGAAGTTATGCCTAACTTGATCGTTGGCCATCTTGGGACGATCCAGAACAGGCTTGCGGCAGAGCCATACGAAGTGTGGTTGAAGCTGAAGGACGGTGTCGCAAGTCAATCCGTCTATGACCAGCTTGCGGAGAAGAAGCTGAGAATCATCGGTCTACAAGACGCTACGCAACAATTGATTCAATCGAAAAACGATCCGTTCAGGCTTGCGATTAACGGGGTTATGACGCTCGGTTTCGTCATCTCGATGCTGATCAGCTTCTTCGGCTTCCTGCTGTTCTGGGTGCTCACACTCTCGGGCAGAACGCTACAATACGGCGTGCTGCGGGCAATGGGCATACCATTCGGGCAAATTATCGGCATGCTCGTCAGCGAGCAGCTGCTCACATCGGGTGCGGCGGTCATTCTTGGCGTCATTATCGGCAATACGATAAGCGAACTATTCGTACCGTTATTCGAAATATCGTTTGCGACCAAGGATCAAGTGCCGCCTTTCGAAATGATTCAACAGCTTAGCGACTATCTTCAGCTTTACAGCATCATCGGCTTAACGCTGACGCTTGGCTTGCTCATTCTCGGTTACCGCTTATCGCGAATCCGGATTGCGCAAGCACTTAAGCTGGGAGAGGAGTAAACGATGATTAAAAGCGAGGGACTCGTCAAAATTTACAAAATGGCAGACCTTGAGGTATTTGCCCTGCAAGGTTTGGACCTTCAGGTCGAGGACGGGGAGCTGATGGCGATCATCGGTAATTCCGGCAGCGGCAAGTCGACGCTTCTGAACATGCTCGGGGGTCTGGATAAGCCGTCTGCCGGCAAGCTGTTCGTAGATGGCAAAGATTTGCTGAAGTTCGGCGAGAAGGAGCTCGTGGCCTACAAGCGCGATACGGTCGGCTTCGTATGGCAGAATAACGCGCGCAACCTTATTCCCTATTTGACCGCGCTTGCGAATGTAGAGCTTCCGATGCTGCTGCGCGGCAAGCGGCGGAGGGCGCGGGCAATGGAGCTGCTGGAGGCGGTGGGCCTTGGCCATCGGATGAAAAACAGACTAAGCGAGTTGTCCGGCGGCGAGCAGCAGCGGGTAGCGATCGCGATTGCGCTGGCTAATGAGCCGAAGCTGTTGCTCGCCGACGAGCCGACGGGCTCGCTGGATACGAAAACATCGAATCAAGTGCTCGATTTGTTTCGAACGCTAAACCGATCGATCGGTATCACGATCGTGATCGTAACGCACGACCCGGCGCTGGCGCGCAAGGTAGATCGGGTCGTTCAGATTCGGGACGGCAAGACGTCGGCGGAGATGATCCGCAAAATCTCGTACACCGAGGAACTGGCCATGCTGGACGCCGAAAGCGCCATGCTGGAGGCCGAGAGCCATACGGAGTATGCCGTGCTTGATAAGGCAGGACGGCTGCAAATTCCTTCCAGCTTCCTTGATGTGGAAGGATTCAAAGACAATAACAAGGTACGCGTGGAGATGGAGGATGGCCGCATCGTCCTCTATCCGCAGTCAGGGAAGCAGACAGGCTGAGTTTTCCGAGCGCCATGTAGATTCGCCGCAAGGCGAGTTTGATGGATATATATTTTGAGGAGAGGTGTTGTTCACAAGATGAAACGTATAAAAAGATTCATGGCTTTGGGACTAGCTGCAGCGCTTATGTTAAGTGTTGCGATGGTAGGTTCGCTTACGTCCCGGACGCAAGTCCATGCGGAAGCTGCGGTTTCTAGTGAAGCGGAGGCGAGTGATGAGCCATCCGAAGCGCTTGATCGCATCGCAACGGACTTTGAGGACGGAACGGTGCAAGGCTGGCAACCTCGAGGCGGCAGTGTACTTCTGTCGGCATCCGGCGATGCGGCCTATTCCGGCGAATACGGGCTTAAAGTGGAAGGAAGAACGCAAGGCTGGAACGGCCCAACGTTTAACGTGACGTCGTTCATGCAAGTCGGCAAGACGTACGGCATTACGGCATGGGTTCGTCTGCCGGCGGGCTCGAGTGCCTCGTCCGTCGCCATGCTTGTCGAGCGGACGACCGACGGCACGGCATATTACGAATCTGTCACGTCCAAAACGGCGACGGATAGCGGCTGGGTGAAGCTGTCGGGCGAGTATACACTGAAAAATCCAGTATCGAACGCCGGCGTCTACTTCGAATCGTTCGATAATCCTACGTTATCGTTCTACGTGGACGAGTTCGTCATCGAGCGCGTTCCCGATCCGATTCCGATCGAGATCGAGCAGGATATACCGAATTTGAAGGACGTGTTCGCTGACGATTTCCTGCTTGGTGCAGCTTTGCTCGCTAACGAGATCGCAGATGCTGAAGGACCGGACGCCCAACTGGTCAAGAAGCATTTCAACAGCCTTACTGCAGGCAATGAGATGAAGTGGGACGCAACTGAGCCGGTCGAAGGGCAGTTCACTTTCGCCAATGCGGACAAAATCGTTGGTTTTGCGGAGGAAAACGGCATAGCGGTGCGAGGTCATACGCTGATTTGGCATTCCCAGACACCGAACTGGGTGTTCTATGACGAGAACGGCAATCTGGCCAGCAAGGAATTGCTGTTCGCGCGCATGAAGAGCCATATCGACGAGGTCGTCGGCCGCTACAAAGGGAAAATCTATGCCTGGGACGTCGTAAACGAGGTCATTGAGCCGGGCGACCGTAAGCCGAACGGCCTGCGCAACAGCTTATGGTATCAAATCGCAGGCGAGGAGTTTATCGAGAAAGCGTTCGAATACGCCCATGCTGCGGATCCCGATGCCGTTTTGTACATCAATGATTACAACACGCATTTTACGGATAAACGACAATTTATATACGACCTGATCAAGCGCCTCCAAGACAAGGGCATTCCGGTGCAGGGCGTCGGCCATCAAACGCATATCGGCATCGCGAGCCCTTCCATTCAGGAACTCGACGATATGCTCGCGGCTTTCCGCGATCTTGGCATCGAGCAGCAAGTTACCGAGCTGGATATGAGCGTTTATACGAATGACGCGGAGTCATACGAGTCATTCCCTCTGGAATTGCAAATCAAGCAGGCGAAACGTTACCAAGCGATCTTCGAAGTGTTCAAGAAGCATGCGGATCAGCTTACGGCCGTCATCTTCTGGGGCAAGGACGATTTGAATACTTGGCTGCGAACTTTCCCGGTCGATCGGAACAACTGGCCGCTGCTGTTCGACGAACGTCTCCAAGCGAAATATGCGTACTGGGCGCTTGTCGATCCGAGCAAAGTGCCGGTCGAGACACAAAAGGCAGCTGCGGTTGCCGGCACTGTGAAGGTGGATGGAAATCTGGATGATACATGGAAGTCGGCAAAGCCGGTAACGATTCAATCGGAAGGGAGCGCGGTTGCTTCCTACAGGACACAATGGTCATCAGGACAGTTGCATCTTTGGGTCGATGTGATGGATACGACCGTCAACGGCAACGATGCTGTCGAAGTGTTCATCGACGAGAATAACGGCAAGACGACATCCTACGAGGCGGACGATATGAAGTATACGTTCCTCAGGAGCGGCGCGAATCCGCACAAGCCGGCTGAATACAAGGCCGTCAAGTCCGCGACAGGCTACGTTATCGAGGCTTCGATTCCGCTGGCTAGCGCGGCACTTGCTCAAACGATCGGCTTCGACATAAGAATCGCAGATCGTTCCGGCAGCGACACCGCATTGACTTCGTGGAACGATATTCACCATAAGCAAGATGCCGATACGTCGGGATTCGGCGAGCTGGAGCTGATCGAAGGCCCTCGTCTGGCGAAGGCTGTAAGCGGGACGCCGGTCATTGATGGCGACATCGACGGCATTTGGACATGCGCGACCGCCCTGACGACAGACCGATGGGTACAAGGAACATCGGGTTCTTCAGCCAAGGTCCGAACGCTCTGGGACGGCAATCGCTTATATGTACTGGCGGAAGTAACCGATTCGCTGCTTACGAAACGCAGCGCCAACGTATGGGAGCAGGATTCGGTAGAAATATTCCTCGACCAGAACAATGCAAGAACGAATCCGTACGACGCGGACGACGGCCAGTACCGGATCAACTTCGACAACGAGCAGTCTGTTAGCCCGGGTTCTTCCAGCGGCAGACTCGTATCCGCAGCGAAGCTTACCGATAACGGCTATATCGTCGAAGCTTCCATCGCTTGGACCGGAACACCTCCGATGGCCGGCAGCTTGATCGGCTTCGATGTTCAGGTCAATAACGATCAGGACGATGACGGCGTTCGCGACAGCATCGCGATCTGGAACGATATGACTGGCATGTCATGGCAGAACTTGTCCGAAATCGGACTGCTGGAGATTATGAAATAATTGAAGTAAGCCGGTTGCTTATCTCGGATAAGCAATCGGCTCTTTCTATAGTAAAAAACCGCGTCGGCATAATTAACGAACAAAGTTGTTATCTGAGCTTACGTCGAAGTCGAAGGAATAGGATGAAAATTCCCGCTTAAAGCAAGCAAACTGGGTTAGTGGGGCAGAGTTAGGTTGGAAAATACATCCTATACAAGCGCATGAACCGGGTGAGAGGTTCAGTTTTCATCTAGTCGAAGCCTTAGGATGGGAAATCCCGCTTAAAGCGAGTGATTTAGGTAGTGTGACGAGATTAGGATGGAAAATACAACCTATAAAGCCCAGCTTACTCTAACTTTCTGAAGGGCAGCAGGGCTTTCTTTCGGATCACTGGAGCCAGATTACTGTAAGCGCTTACGCGGTTTTGGAGAACATTTTACGATATTCGTTAGCGCTTACACCCGTGTACGCCTTGAACTTCTTGTAAAACCAATCCATCTCCGTATAGCCGATCTCGTTCGCGATTTCATACACTTTCATGTCCGTATTCTCAAGCAATAGCTTTGCTTTTTCCATACGCTGTTGAAGCAAATATTCGTTGAAGGTCATATTTTCCTGAAATTTGAATTTTTGACCCAAATAAGAGCAATTGAAATGCAGGCTGTTGGAAATTTGCTTTAAGGTAATGTTTTGATTCAGCGCCTCATCGACATATTCCTTGACCTTCTCGATGATATTCGGTTGAGGCTGGGAATCCTTTTCCGACGGCGTCCATGATAGCGCTTTATTTTTGTCGATCGCGCAATCAAGCTCTCCTTTTACGGCGAGCAGACTTGACGTCAGCTCGATAGAAGAAATAGGGTCCGGCAAATAATCGCTTACTTGATAATAAAGAGCCTTCCGGGCAAGTTGGAAATCGTTGCTTCCGCCTATCAGGACAATCGGCACGCGGCTTTTCTGGCGAATATAATCGCAAAGATACAAGGCGTCGTTATGAGAGCCGTTCATGCCGATCAAGATGAGCGAAAAAGGATTTCGGTCAAGAAATTCGATAGCGTCCGCAGAGCTGTTGGCATAAGCGTCCAACTCGAATCCAATCCGATGCCACTCCGGCTTATGTTGCAACATCTCCATCGACGAAGGGGAGTCAAAGTCGACAAGCATCACTTTATACACGATGGTTACCTCCTAATTGCATTTGTGCGAGGCGTAAACGGCTATCGCCGTCCTGGCGGCAAAAGCTAACGTTTCGCGGTGAAATTTAAGCACAGTATAATCAGCAGATTATATACTTTCTTAAATTTGTACTTAGGGGTTTCCCTAGCGGGAGAATGACTACGCTTTAATTATGTGAATTGGACGTAAACGAAACAATGTGCTTTTCTTTGCATCGCCCACAGGTTTTTACTTCTTGCTCAAAAAACATTTTTTCGTGAAATGAAATGATTTCCAATCTAGAGTTTGACGGGTGATAGACCTGATTTCCAACAGGTTGTTGTTGGCCTTATGAAAGCGCTACACTTTCGGTGTAGTTCAATATGTTAAGGGGGATTCGCAATGAAGATTCGCAAATTAATGGTGCTGTTATGCGCATTCGTTCTCGTACTTTCCGCATGCAGCGGCGGTTCGGGCAACGGCAACAGCACGAACAACGGATCAAACCAAGCTACGAACAACGGCTCTGGCAACACGGCCACAGCTGCGCCGGAGGGTGAAGGAGAAGAAGATGCCAGCTCGCCGGAGATGGACTTCGACTTGGGCGGCAAAACGATCAAAGTCGTATCCTGGTGGGATATGACGATTCCGGAAGACAACCCCGACAATATTCAACGCAAGAAAAATCTGGATGAATTGATGAAGAAGCATAACTTCAAAATCGAATACGTCGCGATTGACTTCGGCGAGTACCAACAGAAGGTAACGGCTTCCTTGCTGGCCGGCGAGCCGATCGGCGACATCGTCCGAATGGGCAGAAACTATACCATTCCTACGCTGGTGAAGCAAGATTTGCTGTGGCCGGTTGACGAATATACGAAAAACACGAAAGTGTTCAATCAGCAGACAACGAACGAATACTTTACCTACGAAGGAAGAGGCTACGCTTTCACAGAAGGCCAGGGCAACCTAGTTCAAGGCATTTTCTACAACCGCACGCTTATGAATCAGCTTGGCATCAAGGCGTTGCAAGAGTATGTGAACGAGGATAACTGGAATTGGGATACGTTTTTACAAGTTGCGAAAGAAGCGAACAAAGATACGAACAATGACGGCAAGCTTGACACATGGGGACTTGCAAACTCACAGGTCGTGGAGCATGCGCTGTACTCGAACGAGGCTCACCTGACCAAAGGCAACAAACAAAATTTGGATGACCCTGCTACGCAAGAAGCGTTGAATTTCTTGTCGAAAATGGCAACGGAGCAAGTGTACAGACCGGGAGAGGGCGGCGATTGGACAGAGCCGGGTCAATTTTTCCGTCAAGGCAATACCCTGATGTATGCCGGCGCTCTTTGGGAGCTGAACGGCTTCAAGACGGATATGCCGGATGCGGACATTGGTTTCGTTCCGTTCCCGAAAGGTCCAAGCGCGACAGAATATCATTCCTACGAAGCCATGTACCAAGCGCTTACGATTCCGAAAGCGGTCGAGAATCCGGAGCAGCTGCTCTACATTTGGGAGAAAATCAACGATATCGATTCCGAATACGATTATCCGGATCAAGCTGCGTATGAAACGGCGTTCTCTAACGAAGATGACATTAACAATGCTCGGAAAGTGGCACCTGGCCTGATCGTATACGATCACGGCACGTACGGCGACGCTTTGAAGTTCTGGGATTTCGTTGGTGAGATCAACAGCGGGGTATCGGTGTCTACCGTCGTCGAGAAGTACAAACCGGTGTTCCAAGCGGCGATCGATGCGGTGTACGGTTCTTAACATGTTATAACAAGTGACCGACAGTCCCCATTTAGAAGTCATTCTAATGGGGACTGTCATTGAATTTAATCTCTTGCAGCAGGAGGGAGAAAAGTTGAACTTCAGAAAGAAGAACTACGTCGCGATTCTACTCGTTCTCGCCGTACTGGCAACGTCTATATGGGCGTTCTACCCTTCGGATTCGAAGGGTAGCGGACGCGCCATGGCAATGGCGGATTTCAGCGCCGTTACGGCATCAGCAGGAGAAGACAGCTATGATGCGTATTTGAATACCTACTCGGATGCTGAACGGCCAGGCGATGTAATCCGAATAGAGGGCGAGAGCTACTCAGCAACGGCCGGCGATGGATTCGTCATATCGGATCATCTTGACGGATTGGACGGCAAAGCAGTTGTAACACCGGAATCCGGCTCAATTAGTTGGGATGTGCAGGTGAAACAAGCGGGTCTGTACAATTTGAGAATTCATTATTTGCCGATCGAGGGCAAGAGCTCTGCGATCGAAAGGCAGTTTGCCATAAACGATAAAGTCCCTTTTCAGGGCGCGGAGATATTATTATTCGATCGAGTTTGGGGTAATCGACAGGACGAAATCGGGCGTGACGATCGCGGCAACGAAATCAGGCCTCGGCAGGTAGAGAAGCCGGCATGGCAGCTCGGAGCCTTCAACGATCGGAATGGATATTATGATGAGCCTTACTCCTTTTACTTTGAGAGCGGGGAGCAATCGATTTCCTTGACGGCCTTAAGGGAACCGATGGCGATTGATTATATTGAGCTGTACCAGGACCAAGCTTTGTTGACATACGAGGATTTGAAGAAAAAGTATGAGGCCGATGGAATCAAGCCGGTATCGGATCATTATATTGAAATCCAAGCCGAGGACGCGGTCGCAAAGTCATCGCCTACGTTGTATCCTCTGGCAGACCGGTCGAGTCCGACTGTCGTTCCGTACAATGTGTCTAAGCTTCGAATCAATACGATCGGCGGGACGAACTGGAAGCTTCCCGGACAGTGGATCGAATGGGAGTTCGAGGCGCCAGAGGACGGCTTATACCAAATCGCGTTGAAGCAGAAGCAGGATCAGCTGCGGGGCGTGTACGCTACGCGAAGCTTGACGATCGATGGACAGACGCCGTTTCAGGAAATGAAGCGCCTGCGGTTCAACTTCGACATGGAATGGAAGATGAACGTGCTTGGTGAAGATGAGCCGTATTTGTTCCATTTGACGAAGGGAACGCATCGTATTCGCATGATGGTGTCGCTCGGCGATATCGCGCCGCTCATTCGCACGATCGAATCGAGCGTGCTGAAGTTGAACGAGTTGTATCGCAAAATATTGATGATTACGTCGAATACTCCCGATCCGTTCCGCGATTACCAACTGGAGAAGCGGATTCCGGACATGGTACCGACGTTCGAGGAGCAAGCCGTCATCATTCAAAGCGTAGCCGATTATTTGGAGCAATCGACTGGCGAACGCAGCGACAAAGTAGCTGTTCTTCATACGATGGTCGGCCAATTGAAAGAAATGATCGAGAATTCGGAGACTGTCGGCAATCGCTTAAGCGCATTCAAGACGAATGTCGGCGGACTTGGCACATGGATTCTTACGGTGCGCGAGCAGCCGGTTGCACTAGATTATTTGATCGTATCCTCGCCAGGTACAAAGCTTCCAAGAGCGGAAGCGACGTTCTTCGAGGAGGTCAAGCATGAGCTTGGCGCATACGTTGCTTCATATACCGAGGATTACGACAGCATCGGCAATACGAGCGAAGAGCAAGACAGCAAGATTACGGTTTGGGTTACGACAGGCAGGGATCAGGCGCAGGTGCTAAAGAGCTTGATCGACGATTCCTTCACGCCGGATTCGAAAGTCGCGGTAGACTTAAGGCTTGTTCCAGGCAACATATTGCTGCCGGCAACGCTTGCTGACGAAGGACCGGATGTTGCAATGCAAATCGGAGAAGATGTTCCCGTGAATTATGCCATGAGGGGAGCGGCGGCAGACTTGACGCAGTTCTCTGACTTCGAGGAGGTCGCAGCTCGTTTCCATGACAGCGGACTTACGCCTTACAAGTATGACAGCGGCGTTTATGCCCTGCCGGAGCAGCAATCGTTCCCGATGCTCTTCTATCGCAAGGATATTCTCGAAGAGCTGGGACTTACGCCTCCGCAGACATGGCAGGATATTTACAATATGATTTCGGTCCTCCAAAAGCATAATATGGAGTTTTGGCTTCCGATCGAGGCTTCTAATGCGAGTCTGGTGCCGAACGCGACGTTCTCTGCGCTGCTTTATCAGAACGGCGGCGAGTTCTATCAGGATGAAGACAAAAAGACCGCGCTCGATACGGATATCTCCATGGAGATGTTCAAGAAGTGGACGCAATTTTATACCAACTACAAATTCCCTGTCATTGCGGACTTCCCGAACCGGTTCCGTACGGGAGAAATGCCGATCGGAATCGCGGATTACACGACCTATAATATGCTGACGGTATTGGCTCCGGAAATTAAAGGGCTGTGGGATTTCACGCTCGTTCCGGGTACGGAGCAGGCGGACGGCACCGTCAATCATCAGGTAGCCAGCCATACGACTGGCGTCATGCTGATGGAGAACGCCGATAACAAAGAAGCGTCGTGGGAGTTCATGAAATGGTGGACCAGTAAGGAAACCCAAATCGCGTACGGTCGCGAGATGGAAGGCTTGATGGGCGAAGCTGCGCGTTATCCGACAGCTAACGCCGAAGCGCTCGAGGAATTGCCATGGCCGGTCAAGGATTATAACAATTTGGCGAGCCAGTGGGAATGGGTAAGAGGCATTCCGCAAGTGCCCGGCGGCTACTTTACAGGACGCCATCTGGACAACGCCTTCCGCAGAGTCGTCAATGCGAGCGAGAACCCTCGAGAAGCCTTAAACGATTACGTCTTGTATATTAACGACGAAATCGAAATCAAGCGCAAAGAATTCAATTTACCGTATTAGTTTGGGGGTGGAATCCATTGCAAGCCGAAACAACCAGTCAAGCCGTGCCTAACCTTATCCATCCGAAGAAAAAATCGAGAATGGCCAATGTATGGACGGAATTGAAGAAAAACAAGCATTATTATTTTCTGATGAGTCCGTACATGTTGATTTTCTTCACGTTTACGGTCATTCCGGTCGTGTTTTCTTTAATTCTTAGTTTCTTTTATTTCAACATGCTCGAATTTCCTCGTTTCGTCGGATGGCAGAACTATTCCAGGCTGTTTCTGAACGACGATATTTTTATGATCGCAGTGAAGAACACCTTTCTCTTCGCGATCATAACCGGACCGGTCAGCTATATCGCGTGCTTCTTCTTCGCATGGATTATCAATGAGCTGTCGCCGAAAGTGCGGTCGGTCATGACCTTGATCTTCTACGCGCCGGCTATTTCCGGCAACGTATTTTTCATCTGGCTGATCGTATTTTCGGGCGACCGCTACGGCTATTTGAACGGACTCCTGATCAAATTCGGATTTATACTTGAACCGATTCAATGGCTGACCAATGAACAATACATTCTTATCATCGTTATGATCGTACAGCTATGGCTCAGTCTGGGCACTAGCTTCCTCGCTTTTATCGCTGGTCTGCAGACGATCGACCGGACGCTGATCGAGGCGGGCGTCGTCGACGGAATCAAGAACCGCTGGCAGGAGCTATGGTTCATTACGCTTCCTTCGATGAGGCCGCAGTTGCTGTTCGGCGCCGTCATGCAGATTACTGGATCGCTGGCTGTCGCGGATATTACCGTTGCGCTGGCGGGTTTCCCGAGCGTCAACTATGCAGCGCATACGATCGTTACGCACTTGATGGACTACGGCACCATTCGTTTCGAGATGGGCTACGCCTCGGCTATTGCGACAGTGCTGTTCGGTATTATGATCGGGACCAACAAATTGACGCAAAAATTGCTCAGAAAGGTAGGTGAGTAACGTTGGTCGTTAAAATGATGGCCGCATTCCGAACGCCGAAGAGGCTTAACCGTTCGTTTGCCGTCAGCTTTATCTTGTTCGCGTTTCTCGCCGTGTTCGGTGCGTTCATGGCGCTTCCGCTGCTTTATGCGGTGAATAACGCCTTCAAGCCGCTGGACGAATTGTTCATTTTCCCGCCGCGCTTCTTCGTGAACAATCCGACATTGGATAACTTTTACGATTTGATCGCCTTGATGGGCAATTCCTGGGTACCGTTGTCCCGTTATATCGCCAATACGTTGCTTATTACGCTAATCGGCACAGCCGGACATATATTGCTTGCTTCCGCAGCTGCGTACCCATTGGCGAAATACAACTTTCTCGGGTCAAAGGCGCTGTTCTCGATCGTCGTCCTGTCGCTTATGTTCTCGGGACATGTTACGGCTATTCCGAACTACATGGTGATGTCTTGGCTGGGCTGGATCAATTCCCATGCTTCGATTATCGTTCCATCGCTCGCGTTTCCGCTCGGGCTGTTCCTGATGAAGCAGTTCATCGAGCAGCTTCCGACGGCTCTGCTGGAAGCGGCTAAGATCGATGGCGCGAGCGAATACCGGATCTATTGGAGCATCGTCATGCCGAATGTGAAGCCGGCTTGGCTGACTCTTATGATCCTGCAGTTTCCTGCGTTATGGGGAACCGATGGGGGAAGCTTCATTTACAGCGAGAACCTGAAGACGCTCCATTACGCGCTCGGTCAGATCACTTTGGGAGGTATCGCTCGTGCAGGCGTCGGCGCTGCCGTCGCTCTTATCCTGATGGTCGTTCCGATATCGCTCTTCATCATCTCTCAGAGCAGCGTCATCCAGACGATGGCGACTTCCGGGATGAAAGATTAGAAGGGAGACTTGCACGATGTTGAAGAGCAAGACAAAACTAAGAGCTTATCTTCTTGCGGCGATATGCTGCGTATTCGGCTTAAGCGCGGGAGGTTCGCTTGCGCATGCGGCGGATGGAGGGGCCTCCTACAATTATTCCGTTTGGGGCGATACGGTCGTATCACCTTCCGCTTATGAAGCGACGGAATTGTTGACAGGCGATAAGCTGGGTGTCGGGGTATTCAAAGATCCGAGCGATCTTCATGTAACGCCGGATAACGAAATATACGTTCTCGATTCCGGCAACAATCGGATCGTTGTGTTGGATGAGGACTACAGCGAGGCGGCGGTTATCGACTCCTTCGAGCGCGACGGTCAGACCGAAACGTTCCTGAACCCGCAGGGGATCTTCGTTTCGGATGAGAAGCATCTGCTGATTGCCGATACCGGGAACAAGCGCGTCGTGCATCTCGACGACGAAGGCGGCTTGGTGAATATTGTTGAGAAACCCTCGTCCGAGCTGCTGAAGGAGAATTTCGATTTTCAGCCAGTCCGAGTCATCATGGACAAGGCGCAGCGCATCTATGTGATGGCGACAGGCGTGTTCGACGGTCTGATGGAATTTAGCGCGGAAGGCTCGTTTACATCGTTCATCGGAGCGAACCGCGTAGGGGTCGATCCGGTGGAGCTGTTCTGGAAGCGGCTGTCGACGAAAGCGCAGCGCAGCCAAATGGTCATGTTCACGCCAACGGAATTTACGAACATGGATATTAACGACGAAGGCTTCATCTACGCGACGAGCGGCGATACGGGCGACTCGATTCGGAAGCTGAATGCGCAAGGCAGCGATATATTGCGGAGAACGGGCTATTTCAAACCGATAGGCGATATTAATTATAGGCCTGCAGACGGACGTTCCAGGCTTATTGATGTCGATGTTACAGACAGCGAGATATACTCTGTCCTTGACTCGAAGAAAGGCCGAATCTTTACGTACAACGGCGATGGACACTTCATGTACGTGTTCGGCGGCATGGGCAACCGGATCGGCGAATTCAATACGCCGGTCGCTATAGAACGGGTCGGGGACGATTTCCTCGTACTGGACAAGGCGTTCGGTGAGATAACCGTGTTCCAAACGACGGAATACGGGCGGACGTTGAATGAAGCCGTCAGGAGCTACTACCGCGGCGAGGAAGAAAAGTCGTTCGAGCTCTACGAACAAACGATTAATATGAACGCGAATCTGGATTTCGCTTATTCCGGTATCGGCAAGTCGATTCTAAGGCAAGGCGATTATGACGATGCAATGCGTTATTTCAAGCAAAGTTTGGACCAGCGCAACTATTCGAAGGCGTTCCTGCTTCACCGCAAGCAAGTGCTGAGGGAACATTTCGGCATCATTATGACCGTCATCTTCGGCTTGATCGCCGTCGTCCTGCTCGCAAGGGCATACCGGAAAATGTTGGATAGAAAGAGGGGCGTTTCGGTTGAATAAAGAGCTTATTAAATTTCCGTTGTATTTGATCACGCATCCCTTTAACGGTTATTGGGAGTTGAAATACGAACAGAGCAAGAAGCTGAATCTTATGATGTCGTTCGGTATTCTGCTGTTGCTCATCCTGACCAACGTCCTAGGCAGCCAGTACAGCGGTTTTCTGGTCAATATTTATAATCCCGACCAAATGAACAGCCTGATGGAAATTACGTACGTGATCGTTCCGGTCTTGTTCTGGTGCGTGGCCAATTGGTCGCTCACGACGCTGATGGATGGAGAAGGGAAGTTTGTTGATATTTTCACGTCGACCTGCTTCGCGCTCGTGCCGATGGTCATTATCAACTTCCCATGGATATGGCTGAGCAACGTTATTTCCTTGCAGGAGACGACATTTTATTATTTTTGCAACAGTTTCGCCGCTTTATGGTCCATGTACCTGTTGTTTGTTGGAAATATGACCGTGCATCAATTTACGCCTAGCAAAACAATCCTAACGATTGCGCTGTCGCTTGTGGCGATCGGCTTCATGGCGTTCCTTTGCCTATTGTTCTTTAGTTTGCTCCAACAAATTGTGTCTTTCGTCACTATTATTTATCAAGAAATCACCTTGAGGAACTGAGGAAGGAGGAACGAAAGATGCGTATGGCCAGAAATGCCGTCTTGTCTGCGGTTCTTGCTGCAGGGCTGCTGGTCGCCGGTTGTTCCGGCGCGGGCAACGCCAATCAAACGAACGATGAGCAGCAGCTGGAGGCTGCATTCGAGCAAGGCAAGGCGCTTAACGCTTCGTTCACGGATTCGCGTATCGCGGGAATGAAGGGGATCGCCGAGAACGACCTGCTTCGACTGTTCATTAACGACGAGACGGGTGCTATAGCTGTGCTTAACAAAAGCAGCGGCGAGATATGGCATAGCAATCCGCTCGAAGCTGAGGCCGATCCGATCGCGACCGGAGTTAACAAGGGCTTACTGTCCTCGCAATTGAAGATCGATTACTATAACAGCTTCGGACAGGTTAATTCGATCAATACGTTCCTGGACAGCGTCGCATACAAGCAGGTTAAATATGAATCGATCGACAGCGGTGTTAAAGTGACCTATAAATTCGGCAAAGCGGAGAAATCGGCCATGGACCTGCCTCTCATGCTGAGCGCAGCGCGTCTCGAGGAGTTGTCCGGCAAGCTGGATAAAGCGGGACAACGCGCTTTGCGCATCGGCTATAAGGAGGATCCAGGTAAAGGGGTCTATGTTCGGAATGACCAAGCGCTGAACGGTCTTCAACTCGAACGCGCATTCAAGGCGTTCGAGGAAGCCGGCTATACGGAAGAGGATTTGCAGAAGGATATGGCAGAGCTGAACTACACGCAGGAATCGCCGGCGCCGAGAGTCTTTATGGCTTCTATCGAATATAAGCTGGACGCCGACAGTCTCGTCGTCAAGGTTCCGGTCGAGGAGATTAAAGCTCCAACTGAATATCCGGTCAGCACCGTCACGTTGCTCAGCTTCTTCGGAGCCGGGGGGACGGATGAGGAAGGCTCGATATTCGTGCCGGACGGTTCGGGCGCCCTGATCTCGTTCAATAACGGCAAAACCAAATATCCGGCCTATCAGCAGATGGTATACGGATCCGATCAAGCGTTGGAAGTGGTCGAAAATGCCGTTAACGAGCAGCCGGTCAGGCTGCCCGTATTCGGCATCATCAGGGAAGAAGGCGCGTTCCTAGGCATAATCGAAGAGGGTGCATCGGCTGCTAGCATCAATGCCGATATCAGCGGCAAATTGAACAGCTATAACTATGTGTATCCGACCTTCAACGTAACGAGCAAAGGGGAGCTTACGCTCCAAGCGAACGGGTCGGAGCGGACGCTGCCGAAGTTCCAAGAGCGTCCGACGAACAGCGATTTTACGGTGCGTTATGCTTTCCTTAGCGGAGAAGACGCTACGTATCAAGGAATGGCCGTCTATTACCGTCAGCATTTGGAACAAAGCGGCGGACTACCGAAGCCTAAGGCGGAGAGCGGCGAAGAGAACCTTCCTTTCTACCTTCAAGTTGTTGGAAGCATTGCGAAGCAGAAGCATTTCGTAGGCGTTCCGTACAAAACGCTAGAACCTCTTACGACGTTCGTGCAGACGGAGCAAATGATCGGCGAGATGAAGGATCTCGGCATAAACCATATCAAGCTTCGTTATTCTGGATGGTTCAACGGCGGACTCGACCACAAAGTGCCGGACGACCTATCGGTAGACAAAGGGATCGGCGGCGCCAAAGGCTTGCGCGGCTTGGTGTCATTTGCGAAAGAGCAGGATGTGGAGCTGTATCCGGACGTTGCTATTTTGACCGCTCATACGAGCAAAGGTTTCGACGAGAAGGATGACGCTTCACGGACGCTGCGCGCCGTTCCTGCGGCATTTTATCCGCTCGATCTGGCGCTCAATCGCCGGGACCGGAGCAAGTTGCCTTCCTATGTTGTCTCGCCAAGGCTCGTCGGATCGTACGTAGATACCATTTTGAAGGGAATGAAGGGCTACGAAACGGGCGGCATCTCTCTGAGGGATATGGCTGATCAATTAAATAGCGATTTCCGCAAAAACAATCTGATCGACCGTACGGAATCCGAGGATATTTCGGTTGAAGCTCTGAACGACATTCGCGAGGGGAATCTGAACATTATGGCAGAGGGAGGCAACGCTTACGCCCTTCCTTACTTATCGGATGTAACAAACGCGCCGATGTCGAATAGCAACTTTAAGCTCGAAGACGAAGCGATACCCTTTTACCAAATGGTCGTTCGCGGTCATATCGGCTATACGGGCTCGCCTTACAATTTGACGGCTTATACGAACGTTCGGCAATATATTTTGAAAAGTTTGGAATACGGCGCCGGCGTTTACTTCGAATGGATCCATGAGCCTAATTACAAGGTGAAGGATACGGAATCGAATGAATTGTATGCCGTCAATTACAAGCAGTGGCTAGAGCAGGCCGCCGACATTTACGAAGAAGTAAACGGCGTGCTGAAGGACGTGCAGAACGAGCGCATCGCCCTGCACGAGAAGCTTGGCGAAGGTTTGTTCAAGACCGTCTACGAAAGCGGGAAGTACGTCATCGTCAACTACAACGACACTGGGGCAACAGTGAACGGGATGACGATAGAAGCCGAGAGTTATGTGACGGGTGGTGAACAATCTTGAAACCGATAGCGAAGCGTCTATTTCGATCAAGGACGTACAATGAGCAGAAGGCGTTATGGGGATTCATGTATGTATTGCCTTGGCTGCTTGGATTTTTGTTTTTCTTCTTGATTCCTTTATTGTATTCGCTGCAATACAGCTTGAGCGAAATTGAAGCGAATGCCAATGGGATGACGATTAAGTTCATCGGCTTTGAGAATTTTAAAGAAGCGCTAACGGTGAATACGAGCTTTAACCGTATTTTGACCGAATCGGTCATCGATATGGTCGTTAACGTGCCACTTATCGTCATCTTCAGCTTGTTCCTGGCCGTATTGCTGAACCAAAAATTCGTCGGCAGGGGTATTGCAAGATCGATCTTCTTTCTTCCGGTTATTCTCGCCTCGGGCGTCATTGCAAATCTGGAAGCGGAGAGCCTTGTGCAAGCGATTAATGAACAGAACGCCACCGGTGGCGTATTCACAACCGGTACGATGGAACTGATGACAATTATGCTGAACTCCGGCATGAACGAAGATATCGTCATGTATTTGATGGATGCGGTCGAGAGGATTTACCAAATCGTCAGCCAGTCGGGCGTACAGATTCTCATATTCCTGGCGGGCATTCAGACGATTTCACCGCAGCTGTATGAAGCGTCCAAGATTGAAGGCGCGACTGGATACGAGGCGTTCTGGAAGATTACGTTCCCGATGGTCAGCCCGCTTATACTCGTTAACGTCATCTATACGATTATCGATTCGTTCTCCAGGAACGATATGACGACGCTCATTAGAGAAACCGGCTTTACGAGCTTTAACTTCGGTCTCAGCTCGGCCATGGCTTGGATCTATTTCCTGGTCATCATGATCATCCTGTTGATCAGTACGTACATCATATCCAAACGGGTCTTCTACCAGGAATAGAAGGAGAGTGAGAACGTTGCTTATGGAGCGATTGTTATCGTTGGAAAGCTGGAAGCGAGGGCTGTGGACGATTGTTCGGCTAGTGCTGATCATTGGCTTGTCATTCGTCATCCTGTATCCAATCATTCAAAAAATATCTACATCGATCAAGGATAAAGCCGACATGTATTCACCTATCGTCGTATTTATTCCCGAGCATTTTACGCTCGACAATTTCAAGCAGGCGATTACGATTATGGATTATTGGAAAACGCTGGTGAACACGATCGGGTTGTCGACCATGACGACAATATTGACCGCCGTATCATGCGCCTTTGCCGGTTATGCGTTCGCCCGGCTGAAGTTCAAAGGAAGCAACTTGCTGTTCGCGGGAGTCATTCTAACGATTCTTGTTCCGCCTACGACCATTTTAATTCCGATCTATATGAACTTGAAGGATTTTACGCTGCTCGGCTTGGTGCCGCTATTGACCGGCGGCAAATCGATTAATCTGCTGGACTCGTACTGGCCGTTCATTCTGACGTCGATAACGGCGAACTCGCTTAAAGCGGGGCTGTACATTTTCATCTTCCGGCAGTTTTTCCGGGGCATTCCGAAGGAGGTCGAGGAAGCGGCCTACATTGACGGAGCGGGCATCGGCTCGACGTTTCTGCGGATAATGCTTCCGAACGCCACACCGTCTATCATTACGGTATTGCTCTTCTCGTTCGTGTGGCAGTGGAACGACAGCTTCTTCACGACGACGTATTTGACCTCGAGTAAGGTCATGTCTACGCAATTGACGTCTCTGCCTTACAACTTGCAAATAATGCTTGAAGGCGGCGCCACGACCAACAAGGATCCGTTCTTCATGAGCATGGTGCAGGATACCGGCATTTTACTTGCGATTCTGCCGCTCGTTATTCTATATTTGTTCGTTCAAAGGTACTTTGTCGAAAGTATCGAGCGTACGGGTATCGTCGGATAAGGGCTATTGCGTCGCATCAAGCCAAGCGCCTTGCGGGGCCGGCCACTTCGGCCGGCTGCCCGCAGGGCGCTTGTTGCTGTTATACCCCTTCTGGAAAATATGCGTTGGTAGTATGTGTTGTAGCCGGGGTTGGGGATGAGTGCGAGTGCGAGAGTGAGTTAATCTATGTTGGATTTTTGCAGTAACTTTAGGTAATTAATGTGGAATTTTTGAGCTAAGTTGGAAATTTGCAGTAACTTCAAGCGAAAACCGTTCAAAAAGGCTGAAATGGGGGAGCTATATTGCAAAAATCCAATATAGACTTGCATTAGCGGCAAAAGGTGATGTATATATTACAAAAATCTACGCCTGTTGATTATCTAAAAAATGGTAGCAAAAAGACCGCTCATTTCTGTATAGTGTTTGTACCCCTACAAACTCTACGGAAGGTGAGACGGTCTCATGAACCATCGTACAATGTTAGCACCTATTCTGCAATCCATCATTCCCAAAGAAGAGATTCAACTCCTGTTACAGCAAGAAAACTATGTGGATACAGCGAGGAAATATACAGTCTACGAGCTCTTACTTTTCTTGCTGAAGCGGCGCTTCAACAATGGGATGGCTATCGGGACGGAGAAAAGCGAATGGTTGCCTGTGGGTTGCCCAAAGCAGATCACTCCACAATCTCCAAAAAAGCGAATGATGTTCCGTTCGGCGTTTTTAAACAACTGCTTCATCTGCTAATTAATAAATGCAACCGCACCACACGCAGACGCCTTCGAATTCCGAAAGAGCTGCTTGCGGTCGATTCAACTACAATTTCTGCCGGTCACAATCGGTTACCTTGGGCGCCATCGGTCAAAGGAGAGAAGAGCGGCATTAAGCTGCACGTGTCTTTGTTGACAGAGACAGGCGAACTCCACCGTGTAACGGAATCGACAGGAAAACAGCATGATTCGACCATGTGTATTGCGGTAACGGACTCGAACTTCATTCTGGTTGCGGATCGTGCATACGGGAATCACAAACAGTTCGATGCCTACATGGAGCAAGAACAACGGCAGTATTTTGTCATCCGGGTGAGAAATAACACGGTGCTGCATCAACCTGTTTATCGTGAACGAAAACGGCCCTATAAACATACGATTGAGCAAGATTTAACTTGCCAACTCGGAAAAAAAGCGACCTTAACCCGAAATCGATTTCGGGTCGTGAAGTTGAAGGATCCCAAAGGTAACCCGATAATTCTGGCGACCAACTTACATCGCCACTCGGCAGAGCGTATTGCTGAAATCTACCGACAACGCTGGCAAATCGAAGTGTTTTTTCGGTGGATTAAACAGCATCTGAATGTGCCCACGCTATTTGGAAAGACACCGAATGCTGTTTACGGACAATTGTACACCGCGTTAATCGTATACGTGCTGCTTCAGTACGTGTTCGTGCAGGGAAATAAACAGGTTCACTCAAGTGCACGGTTATCTTTTGCAGAGTTTGATCGACTAATCAGCTTTGCTGCATTACCACCCGAATGGGTGGTTTATTTGGCGCATCATCTTACATTTCCATAAACTAGATATTGGTAAATCAACAGGCGTACAAAAATCCAATATAGCCGCTAGGGGTAGGAACCTATTCTTGAATGAACGCTGCCTGTATGTCGGATATAGCTAAATGAGAGGTGGATTGAAATGAATCGAGTAAACAATAAATTCGTTTACATCGCAATATCAGCTATCGCACTAATTGCAGTTGTGGCAGTACTTCTATTGAACCGGTATCAACCTGAAACAGAAGGCGCCTTGAATGAAGCGGCTGCGCTGCAGACGGAAGTTCCGAATAGCGTTAATGCAGAGGATGAGTTGCATACGACAACGGTCGTAGAAAGCGGGACGCCGCAGCCCACATCGGAGCCGACTCCGAAGCCGACACCGACGCCGGAGCCGTCGGTCGAACAGGAGATCCCGTCACTTGCGGAGACGTTCGCCGGTTACTTCCCGATCGGAGCGGCCATCGAGCCTTCTCAGACGGAGGGGCTGAAGGCGGAGCTGCTTAAGAAGCATGTGAATTGGCTCGTAGCGGAAAACGTGATGAAGCCTGATGCAATCCAGCCTACGGAAGGCAGCTTCAATTGGACGAATGCGGATCGTCTTGTCGCTTTTGCGAAGGAGAACGGTATGGAGGTTCGTTTCCATACGCTTGTCTGGCATAGCCAAGTGGGCGCCTGGTTCTTTAAAGACGCCGAGGGCAAACCGATGGTTGACGAAACCGATGAGGCGAAGCGGGAAGCCAATAAGAAGCTGCTGTTAAAGCGGCTCGATACGCATGTCCGCACGATCGTAGAACGATACAAGAACGATATCCATTCGTGGGACGTCGTGAATGAAGTGATTGAGCCGGCCGATCCGGACGGCATGCGGGCCAGTGAATGGTACAAGATAACGGGTACGGACTTTATCGAGACGGCGTTCCGCGCGGCGCGCGAAGCGGGTGGACCGGAAGTGAAGCTGTACATCAACGATTACGGTACCGATAATCCAGCGAAACGGGACAGGTTGTACGAGCTAGTGAAGGAGATGCTGGACAAAGGCGTGCCGATCGACGGTGTCGGTCATCAGACGCATATCGACGTGTACGGACCGACGGTGGATTCCATCGTCGGATCGATGGAGAAATTCGCTGAGCTCGGTCTTGATAATCTCGTTACCGAGTTGGATATGAGCCTCTATGCGTGGAATGATCGCAGAGATCTTGGCAACGACATTCCGGATGATCTGCTGCAGAAGCAGGCGGACCGGTATCGCGAGCTGTTCGAGGCTTTCAGGGCGAACAAGGATATGATCGGCGGCGTCGTGTTCTGGGGCATTGCGGATGATCACACTTGGCTGAATAGTTTCCCGGTGACGCGTACTAATGCGCCGTTCCTGTTCGACAAGCAGTTGCACGCGAAGCCGGCATTCTGGGCTGTTGTCGACCCGGCGGGGCAAGCACAGCCATAAAGGTATAGGAGGAGTGGCACAATTCATGCCGCTCCTTGCTTTTTCACGTGAAGAAGCAGTTGTCAAGATTACGAAGCAAGAGAGGGGGTGAAGAAATATGGATAATCAATTGCTCGACTACTACCTAGCGCTCAAGAGCCCGGAAGCAGGCGAATGGAATTCATCACCGGAAAATTTGCATGCAGAGTGGCGAACGAGAGATTACATCAGAAAGTACGTTCCGCTCGAGGTGGGCTTCGAAGCGTGCAACATCGGAATCGGGACGGGAGATTGGGACGACTTCCTTGGCTATTGGCTGAAAGGGAGAGGACGGTTGACGAGCATCGATATCAATCGCGATATTTGCGAGCTATTCGCGTACAGGCAGCGGAGTGAGGGGCATCCCAATCCGTCGAACGTCATGAACAAAAGCTTATTCGATCCGGACTTGCCTCAGCAAGCGTTCGATCTCGTGACGATGATTGGCTCCACTATCGACGAAGCGGGGCAGATGAAGGACGGTTTGGATGCGTGCTTCGGCTTGCTGAAACCGGAGGGACGTCTCATGTTCATGGCTAGCCTTAAGAGTGTATCGCTTGATAGCCTGGAGCAAGCATTGAGCGATTTCGCCTATCGAATCGAACAATGGGAACGTTACGAAGAGATGCCGCAGTATCCGTTCTTCATCTGTATGATTCGAAGAGACGAATTAACTGAATAATTGGAGGTGTTTCATGTTAGGTGTTGGAGTAGCTTAATCGATAACCTATAAGTTGCTGGGTGAATCCCTATAGATAGACGGGTTGTTGCCGAAGCGTATGCAGGCTAGACTGTTGGGATGATAGACCATTCCAGGTATACAAAGGGGAGTTAGCAATGGACAAGACGACGATATCGAATCCGATTATCTGGGCCGACGTCCCGGATCCGAGCGTAATCCGTGTGGGAAGCACTTTCTATATGGTGAGCACGAGCATGCATTCGATGCCCGGCTGCCCGATCATGAAGTCTGATAACTTATTGGACTGGGAGCTCGTGAATTACGTCTATGATACTTTCGAGGATAACGACGCCCATAATTTGCTAGACGGCAAAGGCATTTATGGTAAGGGGTCATGGGCTGCCAGCTTGCGCTATAACGAGGGCATATTCTACGTTTGCTTCTCGAGTCTGGATATGAACCAGTTTTATATCTATACGACAATTGATATCGAGAAAGGCAAGTGGGAGCGCAACGTCATCCAAGGACTGCATCACGATCCAAGCATGCTGTTCGATGATGACGGCCGTGTATTCGTCTTCCATGGCAATGGGGATATACGCATTACGGAGCTGACAGCGGATGCAACGGCGCTTAAGCCTGACGGCATCAATCAACTGCTGCTTGAAACGGAACGGGAAGGCATTATGCTTCGTGCCGAGGGATGCCATGCCTACAAAATAAACGGCTACTATTATTTGTTCTTCATAGATTGGCCGAAAGTAGGGAACAAGCGCCGCAGACAGCTATGCTACCGTTCGCTTAATCTGCTCGGTCCTTATGAGCGCAAATTAATGCTTGATGACCATATGGATTACCGCAATAACGGCATCGCTCAAGGCGGCCTTATCGATACGCAGGATGGAGATTGGTATACGATGCTGTTCCAGGATCATGGAGCCGTCGGCCGCATGCCATGTGTTCTTCCCGTTGCTTGGGAGAACGATTGGCCAGTCTTGGGACAAGACGGCAGAGCGCCGCAGACGTTCGAAGTGAAGCTGCCGAGCACATCGCCAAAGCCTCTTGTCATCAGCGATGAGTTCGATTACGATATGAACCGGCTGGCGCTTAATTGGCAATGGAATCATAATCCTGACCCGGACAATTGGTCGGTCACGGAGCGTTCGGGTCATTTGCGCCTCACAACAGGACATCTTGCCAATGGCGTAGAATTCGCTCGCAATACATTGACGCAACGTACAGAAGGTCCAGCTTGCATCGGAACTACGGTACTGGACATAGCCAATATGCAGCCTGGCGACCGTGCAGGATTGGTGGCGCTGCAATACGTCTTCGGCTCAGTCGGTATCCAAGTTGACGATAACGGCGAACGTTACGTAGCAATGAGCGTCAATGGGAGAGCGGACGGAAGTGAAGGCGAGACAACAATCGAGCGCGCAAGATACGAAGGAGCACGGATCTATTTGCAAATCGAGTGCCAGTTCGATAATGGCGATCGCGAGGACATTGCACGCTTCCGCTATTCTTCGGACGGTGAGATCTGGCATTCAATCGGCGGGCCGCTGCAGTTGCATTACAAGCTGGAGCATTTCATGGGCTACCGTTTCGGGCTCTATAATTACGCTACGAAGCAAACAGGTGGATTCGTCGATTATGATTACTTCCATTATGAAAAGCTAGTTTAAGTTCAATGAGGAGAGTGAGCTTGCATGAATTATAAAAATCCAGTAATAACCGGATTCCATCCGGACCCGAGCGTTTGCCGTTCTGGCGACGATTATTATCTCGTTACGAGCTCCTTCGAATATTTTCCTGGCGTACCGCTATTCCACAGCAAGGATTTGGTGAATTGGACGCAGCTTGGTCATGTTCTGACAAGGCCAGAGCAGCTTGACCTGAGTCGCGCGCCAAGCTCCGGCGGCGTATTTGCGCCAACTATCCGCGAGCATAACGGCAGATTCTACATGGTAACGACGAATGTTACGGCTGGTGGTAATTTCTTCGTGTACACGGACGATCCGCACGGAGAATGGTCGGACCCGATTTTCGTAGACCATCCCGGTATCGATCCGGAGCTGTTCTTCGACGAGGATGGAACGGTCTATTTTACATCTTCATCCAATCAAGGCATCTATCAAAGCAAGATTGACGTGAAGACCGGCCTGAGGCTGTCCGAACCAACATTCCTATGGACGGGAACAGGCGGCCAGTATCCCGAAGCGCCGCATATCTATCGCATCGGCAACTGGTACTATCTGATGGTTGCCGAAGGCGGCACCGAGTACGGCCATATGGAAACGATCGCGAGAAGCGAGCGGCCTGAGGGGCCTTATGAAAGCTGCCCGCATAATCCGATCTTGACCCATCGCAGCTTGCTAAAGTCCATTCATGCTACGGGGCATGCGGACCTTGTCCAGACGCCGGAAGGAGATTGGTGGGCCGTATTTCTAGGCATTCGGCCGCATGGTTATCCGAACAAACACCATCTAGGCAGAGAGACGTTCCTTGCGCCTGTTACATGGACAGAGGACGGCTGGCCGATTATCGGCGACAACGGGACGGTAAGCGAGACGATGTCGGCAGGCAATCTTCCGCTGCAGCCAGCAGCTGCTGTGCCGGTTCGCGAGCATTTCGAGACTTCGAGCCTTGCTCCATGCTGGAACTTTATGCGTTCGCCTAATCCGGACAATTGGTCGCTGGGTGAGAAGGAGAGCTGTCTGACTTTGCGGGGCAACGAGACGACGTTGAATGAAATAGGAGCGCCGGCCTTCGTTGCTAGAAGACAGCAGCACTTTGATTGTGACGTAGCTGCGCATATGGCGTTTGCGCCGCAGCATGATGGTGAGGAAGCGGGCATAACAGTATATATGAACGATCGTTTTCATTACGAGCTTGCGGTGACCCGCATCGCTGGCGAGTGCAAGCTTATTTTCCGCAGAAAGCTTGGAAGCTTGTGGAAGATCGAGAATGAAGCGCCATGGACATCCGATTCTATCGTGTTGCACGTGAAAGCGACCAAGGAACAGTACAGCTTCGGGTTCTCTAGTAAGGGCGAAACGCCATTCTGGTTCGGAAGCGGTGAAACATCCCTGTTGGCAACGGAAGTGGCGGGCGGTTTCACGGGCGTGCTATTCGCTTTGTACGCGACGGGAAATGGCTCGAGATGCGAGTCGTCGGCTCACTTTGACTGGTTCGATTATGAAGCGGCAAAACAATGAATGAAATAATCTGTTCCTACTACGTTCACTAATAAATAAAGGCTTCTCCCTACGCTGGAGAAGCCTTTATTTGAATTGAGGTGACAGCTAATGAACGTGTTGGATGAGCAAGCTGGTATCGAAAGGGGGAGTGACTTTAGTTACTGAGGTGCAAGACGTATTGCTGGCCGGGTGAAAACTGGATGTCGCAGCAAAGGCCGATGAAGTTTAGAATCGAGCAAAAAAATGCATTTCAACTGGTTGGGGTAAGTAATAGAGTTACACCAGTAGATTCTGGTGAACATCCTGGTGTCGAACAGGTATGGAAATCAGTTGACCATCAAACGTATACTCAACTGAAATCACTTAACAACTTAGAACCTTATGGGGTGCTGCATGTAAGTTTCGGAGATGGAGTACGTGTGAAAGGTGATTATGATTATTACATGTCTGTTGCTTCAACAGAACCCTGTCCAGAAAACTTCTCACCACTCATTGTGCCAGCCTTGACATGGGTAATTTTTGAAGTGAAGATTCCTTGGGAGAAGGAAAAGTGGCACCGTATTTATGGGGAATGGTTTCCTTCCTCCGGATATGAGCAAGTTGTGGGTCCTATGATACAAGTGGGGCCTGAAATAGAAATAGGGCTTGAAAAACAGTTGTTATCGGAAGAAAAAGAAGTCGAGCTATGGATTCCTGTTTTGAAGGTCCGTTAAAGAAAGGGCCATCTGTCAATGGGTGGCCTTATAAATGAGATCAGTATGCAACGTAGCTTCATAGGAGGATAAAATATAACGAACAATCAGCTGAAAAAGCGTTTAAGGAAATTTTGAATTTTATTAAAAATTAAGTGGTGTCGCTTCTTGTTTGATCACTACCATAATCCTGAGACCTCATCCCTGACCGAGTGCAGTGGTGAGGTCTTTTTCGCTTAATAACAGAGACTTTATATTTAGAGTGATACCGTGGCACATCTTAATTAACAGAAAGTTAAAGATGTAGAATTTATGGGGTTGTTTTCCATTTTGCTCTGTAGTAAATTTTGAAATACTAATTAATCGATGACGCGCTTTTCAAATCGATGAATTAAAGCTCTTTACGATACAGAGGGGAAGAAACGACCGTGGGGAAGATAAACCTAACATTCCGACAGGCAGAAGCCAATATTGCCAACAACTTATTTGTGCTCAAGTTAGCATGGAGCATGCATCCGCAGAGAGTGCTGGCTGATTTTGCAGTTCAAGCCGGCAGACAGCTTGCTAATGTATTTTTTACCGTATATTTCATGAAGTACATCATTGAGTCAATATCAATCGAAAGAGACTTTCAGCAAATTGTCTATTTCATAATCATGACATTGGTTTTGATATTCGCATTAGTCTTGCTGGACAATTGGTATGAATATCGCTTCAGGCCTTTAAGTGATCTCAAGTTATATGAGAAGCTGTATCTCATTCTTTTTCGCAAGGCTGCATCCGTAGAATTGAAATGCTTTGAGGATCACGAGTTTTATAATAAATATACAAAAGCCATTCAAGAAGCCGATCAACGTGTAAGCGCTGTTCTTGCAAATCTCTCTCGAATTATATTCGTCTCGCTTGCAACGATTAGTATATTTACCGTGATGTACGTCATAGATCCGTGGGTTGTATGGTTTGCTTTATTGCCGATTATAGGGAATTTTTATTTTGGAAAAAAGCTGAACCGAATTCAGTTCCAGCAAAATGATGAGCGGGTACCCTACCAAAGAAAAATGGACTATGTAAACCGTGTCATTTATTTATCCCACTTTGCCAAGGAAATTCGGTTGTCCCGCATATTTTCGGTTCTGAGAAACACCTATATAGAAGGGTATGACGGTGTCGTTTCTGTCGTTCATAAGTATCGAGTAAAGGCAGGAGTTATTTCCTTTTTCAAGATATTTACTACCTTCACGCTCATATTCCAAGGAATTCTGCTGTATGGTGCTTATTTGGCTATTGTTAAGCAATCGATTTCTATCAGCTCCTTTATCGTACTTGGAAGCGCAATGGTCGGTGGCGCGTGGTCGCTCATCCGGTTGTCTGATAGTTTTGTAGAGATCAACAAAAACGGCATTTACATCGAAAATTTAAAAACTTTTTTAAGCTATGTCTCCGAAATCCAGGAGCATGCCGATCCAGTCAAACCAATCGCGCCGCCGATACAGCAATTAACATTTCGGCAGCTTCAATTTACGTATGATGGAGCCGTTGAGCCCTCTATTCGCCATATTACGATGGAAGTTAATAAGAATGAGAAAATTGCTCTTGTCGGACACAATGGAGCAGGCAAATCAACGTTAATCAAGCTCATGATGCGATTGTACGATCCCACTGAAGGGGAAATATTGTTAAACGGAAGCAATATAAAAGAGTTTGATCTTATGTCCTATCGCTCACTGTATGGAACCGTATTTCAGGATTTTAAGATTTTTTCGATGACGATTGCAGAGAATGTGCTTATGCGCGATGTAGACACTGAAGCAGACCGCCAGCTCGTCATAAATGCGCTCAAGAAAAGCAGAGTATACGATAAGGTAGCTACGTTGCCGGAGGGAATAGATACGATGCTTACGAAGGAATTTGATGATCAAGGGGTTGTTTTATCAGGCGGCGAGTTTCAAAAGATTGCGATCGCGCGCATTTTTGCGCAACAGGCCGAAATCCTCGTGCTTGATGAGCCTACAAGCGCACTCGATCCGATTGCGGAATTCGAAATTTTTGAAAGTATGATGGAAGCCTGCAAGGATAAAGCCGTTGTCATTATTTCTCACCGCATGTCATCAGCTATGCTGGCAGATCGAATTTATTACATGGAGGATGGCGAAATCCGAGAGTCTGGTTCACACATGGAATTGATGCAACTGCAGGGAAAATATGCGGAACTATTCTTAAAGCAAGCAGAAAAGTATGTTGATCAAGAAGAGTGGGCTGGGGTGGTGAATCTGCATGAAGCCTAATAAGCATAGCTTTACTCGGGTCCTTAAAAATAATTGGTTTATTATGAAATACGGGCTGCGCTATTCACGCAAATATATAATCTTTACATGCTTGTATGCATGCTTGCAGGAAATCGAAATTTTTCTCGAGCATGTCCTTTTGATTAAGTTTGTGTTCGACAGCGTTCAATATGGAACTTCCTTCTCTACCGTCGCTTTATATATCGGACTAACGATTTTGTTTATAGCAATCTGCTTTGTGCTGGATAGCATTTACTATCAGAGCGTTGAACCTAAAGGAAAAGAATTGTTATATCAAAAGATAAGGATGGATCTCTACGAAAAAGCGATTAGTACCGATTTGGCCAATTATGACGATCCCGTTTTTTATAATGATTATGTGTGGAGCGCCAATGATGCTCATAATCGAATTGATGCTACGATAAACAACATCAGAACAATGTGCAGATCCGTTACGGTTATCATGACCTCTATAAGCTTTTTCCTGTTCGTTGACAAGCTCGGTCTGCTGTTTGTGCTCGTGTCCTTCATTTTAACCCTGATTGTCAGCATGATCGCCAATAAAATCAGGTTCAAAATGAGAATGGAGCTTAACGAAAAGGATCGTAAACGAATCTATTTGAAGCGGTTGTTTTACTTGGCTGATTATGCGAAGGAATTAAGACTTTATTCCATCAAGGAGAAATTTTTTAGAGATTTCACTGATACACATAAAGAGATGCACGGAATCGTGCAAAAGCATTCGAAAAAGCAGTTCTGGTTAAACTTCTCCTCTGAGTATTTTTTTAATGAGTTGATTTTAAGCGGCATGTACGTCGTTTATGTTGTGTTTATGACATTAGTGAAAGGAACGTTAAGCTACGGAAGCGCGGTTACGCTGCTGAATTCATCCTGGCGTTTAAAGGGCAATTTGCAATATATGACGACGCTCATCAGCCAGATGCAAGAAAACAGCCTGTATATCGAGAAGTTAAGAAGCTTCCTGGATCAAAAGAACGGTCTGAAAGAAGTTGAAGATCCAATACCTGTGTCGGATAAGTTTACTGGATTAATGTTAAGAGAGTTATCATTCCAATATGGTCAATCCGGGCCGCCAATCCTTCAAAACGTAAATTTAAGCATCAGGCCAGGAGAAAAAATTGCAATCGTTGGCTACAATGGTGCGGGAAAAACGACATTGACGAAGCTGATCATGCGTCTATACGATGCAAGCTCGGGAGAAATTCGTTTAAATGGGATACCAATCGAGCAATTGAAGCTGGACGATTACCGAATGAAGATTAGCTCAGTGTTTCAGGATCATCAGTTGTTCGCTGCTACGCTTTCTCAAAATGTCGTCATGAACCATGTTGCATCAGGCGATTCCTATCTGATAAGAGAAGCGCTGGAGAAAAGCGGTTTTGGCAATAAGCTGCAATCTTTGCGATTGGGGACCGATACTTCCGTTACCAAGGAATTTGACGATACCGGAATAGAGTTATCCGGCGGAGAGGCTCAGAAGGTGGCGATCGCAAGAGTATTCGCCAAGCCGACTCTTCTTATTATATTAGACGAGCCTTCCAGCGCATTGGACCCTATGAGTGAATACCATTTGAATCAAGTCATGCTAGAGAAGGCAGAAGATCGACCGATCATTTTCATTTCCCATCGCTTATCGACTACCAAAATGGCGGATCGCATTCTTATGATGGAAAATGGTCAGATTATTGAGCAAGGTTCGCACGAAGAGCTTATGAGTCTTGATGGGAAATATGCTCAAATGTTTAACCTTCAGGCGTCCAGATATCGTGTGGTCGTTGGCGCAACATAATCCCCGGTATGAGCAAGCTTCACCAAATGTTAATTTGCGAAGTTCTTAAATATAACGTTATCTGAAATTGATGCAAAAATTAAAGGGAGATGAAGAGATGAATGCAAAAGTAAAACAGATTGAATGTGTTTATATCCCAATTACAAACCCGTATGAGTCTGCAAAATGGTACCAGAGGAACCTGGGCCTTGAACTAAGAAATCCAGTGACAGAAGATCAAGTACAATTAAAAGTAGGAGAGAACCAAGCGATATTTTTGATTAAGACTAAGGAGAAAACTACCCTGAACTATATTGAAGTGGGTGGGACAGAAATGTCAGCAATTACACTTGAAGTTACAAACATAGAAGAAATTTATAACAATATGAAAACAAATGGTGTGAGATTTGAAGGCATTAATGAAACAGAGGGTTGTGGGGATTTCTTTGATGTATTTGATCCTGACGGTAATAAGATATCTATTTGGGGCGGATGGAAATAACATTTGTATGACTTTTCGAGAAGGCATCAACATCAGATAGCCGGACACATCCGCACCGCCTAACCGCATCGCGGCCGCCCTTCGGGCTTAAGGTGGTGGGACGTCGTGAATACAAGAACGTTAGGCGAAATTAACGCAAGATCATTAAGAAATAATGAGGATATATGGCAAACATTTTTGCAATAATTTTATGTATTCTTGGATTTTTTATAATAATATACGAATGCTATTTAAAAGAGATAATTGATAGAAATCGAAAGACAATTGCTCAAAGAAATATGGAATACAAGAATGACTATGAAGCAAATAAACAATAGAACGATATTAACGATTTATCAAGTATTTCCAGAAGGCGTTAACATCACTTAACACCGTATTCACTCTTCGGGGCATTCGCCCCTCGGTCCGGCAGAGGTTCGAAGTGGATTCTAAGAGGCATTACAGTAGCGAGGGAGTAGGTTCAGCCGAACACACCTGCACCACCTAACCGCATCGCGCCGGGACTTCGTCCCTTTAGGTGGTAGGGCGTCGTGAATAAAAAACAATAAATGAAACCGCCAAAACACAAATGAAAGCAGGCGCATAGAAATGACTAATTCTAGACTCATTAAAGAAGATGAATTGGAAGATCTCTTGTTACTGTATAAGTACTTACAACCTTCAGATCCGGAACTAGTAAGAGATGATGGCTTAATTGCTCACTGGAACGATATTTTGAATGACAAGAATATGAATATAATTGTTATCGAACACAATGGAGTAATTGTAGCTTCATGTGTGTTAGTTGTTATAAAGAATCTTACAAGAAACGCAAGACCGTATGGTTTGATCGAGAATGTTATTACACATATAGATTACAGAAGAAAAGGATTCGGACAGATGGCTTTAGAAAAAGCTAAAGAAATGGCAAGAGAAAAGAACTGTTATAAACTAATGTTTTTGACTGGTTCAAAAAGAGATGAAGTACATAAATTCTATGAGAATGCTGGATTTGAAAAAGGAAAGAAAACGGGATTTATTTTAAGTATGTAAAGGTAATATTGATAGGTTATTCAAAGAAGTGGCGGCATCATCTAACACTGTATTCACGCTTCGACAGACAAGCTGCCTCTGTCCGGCATGAAGTTACAAGTGAATTCGAAGAGGCATTTCAGTTGCAGAGAAGCGGAATCAGCCGGACATATCCGCACCGACTAAGCGCATCGCGCCCCGGCGACTTTGTCGCCCAAGTCGGTGGGACGTCGTGAATGCAACAACGTTATACGAAACTGGATGTAAAGATTGGAGAAACCAAACCTATGAAAATACAAGGCATAAATCATTTTTGTTTTTCTGTCTCAAACTTGGATACATCAATTGAGTTCTACAAAAATGTATTTGAAGCAAAGCTGCTAGTTAAAGGGAGAAAACTAGCCTATTTTGATTTGAATGGTTTATGGATAGCTCTAAACCAAGAAGATATAGATAAGAACCACCAAATTAATCGAACATACACCCATATTGCTTTTACAGTTAATGATTCAGATATCGAACTACTATATAAGAGACTAATTGAATTGAGAGTAAATATATTATCAGGTCGGGAAAGAAACGAAAAGGATAAGAAATCAATCTATTTCTTAGATCCAGATGGACATATGTTTGAATTTCATACAGGTCAGTTGAAGGATAGATTAGATTATTATAAAGCAGATAAAGACCATATGATTTTTTATGAATAATAATGAATTTGTGAGTAGATTCAAGACAGCTTCGTATAACACCATATTTACGCATAGGGCATTCGCCCTCGGTCCGGCACGAAGTTAGAAGTGGAATCGAAGAGGCATATCAGCAACTAGGAAGATGATTCAGCCGGACACATTCGCACCACTTAACCGCATCGGCCCTTCGGGCTTAAGGTGGTGGGACGTCGTGAATACAAGAACGTTTTACGAAACGCTGATGTGAGTGGGAGATAACAAGATGCAAAGAGAAATGAGTGCAATCAATCGAGAGAGATGGAATCAGGGTAAGCGTCAAACCCAGCACACCTTCAAGAACCCAAATATACATGAGACAATGAAGGCATCCCAATTAAATTGGAGGTTGCCTTATGACAACAAAAGAAACCCAATCTATTACCCATGAATCTTCACTTGTCGTTCGTATCGGTTCAGTCCAAATTGAGATCCGTCCTGGCTTTGACCAACGGTTGCTTAAAGAAGTTGTGCAGTCACTGGAAGAGCCATGTTAACATTATCCAGCGTCCAGCATGTCTATCTTGCCACAGGATCAACAGATCTGCGGAAGTCTATTGACGGATTAGCCGCAATCGTGCAGGAAGGCTTTGGACTCAATCCCTTTTCTTCATGCTTGTTTGTTTTCTGCAACCGCGAATGTAACAAGATCAAGATTTTACACTGGGAGCACAACGGTTTTTGGCTGTTTTACCGCAGACTTGAACGAGGCACGTTTCAGTGGCCGAACGAAAGCGTGGGTACCGCAACCATTACCTCCCGCGAGCTTCGCTGGCTGCTGGATGGACTTTCGCTTAGTCAGCGTCAGGCACATCCAATAGTTACGGCTGATTCTGTCGTATAACTCAAATGTTCGCTGTATCGCCATACCTTGCGGCAGGGATGATGCGACATTTTCCGAAAGTATACGATATGGAAAATCGAGCGGAAAACTTAACAACAATCGAAAAACTGAATCAGCGAATTGCTAAGCAGGAACAGCAAATTTCTGAGCTTACTGCTTTACTCAGGTGGTATGAGGAGCAGAACCGTCTTGCGAAACAAAAACGTTTTGGTGCATCCAGTGAGAAGACGAACCCGGACCAATTGGAACTGAATTTGTTCAACGAAGCCGAGGTGCTTGCGACACCTGAAGGACAAGAGCCACAGATGGAGCAGGTGACCTACGAGCGCCGGAAGACGACCGGTAGGCGTGAAGTAGATTTTGATCGGTTACCGATTGAAACGGTGACTTATGAACTCAATGAGTAGGATCAGGCCTGTTCGTGCTGTGGCGGTTCACTCCATGAAATGAGCACCGAGATCGCCATTGTGCCGCCTCAAGTCAAGGTCATCCGCCACGTGAGGCAGGTTTATTCCTGCCGATCATGCGAGCGCAATGACATTCATACACCTATCATCACGGCACAGATGCCAAAGCCTGTCTACCCGGGGAGCCTAGCTTCGCCGTCAATTCTGGCGCATGTGATGTGCCAGAAATATGTGGAAAGCTTACCTCTTTATCGGCAAGAACAGCACTTTGCTCGTCTAGGCTTCACATTGTCCCGGCAAACGATGGCGAATTGGATGATCTACGGAGCGGAGAAGTGGCTGACGCCAGTGGTTAGCGCCATGAAAGAATACTTGCTGAAGAAAGATATCTTACATGCTGATGAGACCACGTTACAAGTGCTGCACGAGCCAGGCAAATCGGCCGAATCGAAATCCTATCTGTGGTTATATCGCAGCGGACGCGGAGAAGACCCAGCTGTTGTGTTCGATTACCAGAGAACCCGAGGAGGCGAGCATCCGCGAAACTTTTTGGCTGGATTCAAAGGCTATCTGCATGTCGACGGTTACCCAGGGTATCACAAAGTGGCCGATGTGACACTTGTCGCCTGCTGGGCACATGCACGGCGTAAATATGACGAGGCTTTAAAGGCGGCGCCGCCAGAGGCAAGGAACAATCCGGAAACGGTAGCGAAGCAAGGCCTGAAGTTCTGTAATGAACTCTTTGCCATTGAGCGGGATCTGAAGGAAGCATCGCCAGAGGAACGCTATACCGCACGGCAGGAAAGAAGCCTTCCTGTGATCGAAGCTTACCAAAATTGGCTGAAGCAACAGCGGTCCCGAACGTTACCTAAGAGTTTGACAGGACAAGCAATCGCCTACAGCTTAAATCAATGGGAAAAGCTGGCGGCATACCTTGCTGACGGACGACTCGAAATCGACAACAACAGAAGCGAACGGTCGATTAAACCTTTTGTAATAGGCCGGAAAAATTGGCTCTTTGCTAACACCCCGCGAGGCGCAAAGGCCAGTGCTAACATTTACAGCGTTGTCGAAACTGCAAAGGAAAATGGACTCAAGCCATTCGACTACTTGAAGTTTCTCTTTGAACAGCTGCCTCAGCTAACAGGTCAGCTCGATCCGCAGGCGCTAGAGCCATTCATGCCATGGTCAGCCTCGCTGCCAGCGCATTGCCGGCTAAAGTCTTAAACAGCAGATATTTCTCTCTCTCCCCTCCTAAGATGGGGGCTGTTTGAGCTTCAATTCAAAGGAGAAATCAATTTTTCGCTTTCTTAATGACCATGCTGATGGAAACCAAAAAAGAATGTACGTGTCTGTTAATAGAATGAACTTTTTGTAAGCAAACGGGATCTAATCTAGCCGTTGAAACTATATGCTGAACTCCTTTTAATCATAGCTCAGCATTACTAAGGGCACCTATAATTTGGGGCACACTATTAAAAGTGTGCTTTATTTTTATTTTAGGCTCTGTTAAATCTAGTTGTTGATTTTCAAGAACCAGAAAAAACCGCCTTTTTCAAGACGGTTGGATTGAGCTGATTGAACTATCGTTCCCAGTTAGCACAATGTTCTTACTGTGGTTTTTTATCATCACTTTTTTCAAAGAGATACAATATTAAAAACAAACCTATACAAATAAGTACAGACTCAAGGAAATCAGGTATATTATAAAATTCACGAAAAGTAAGTACCAGTAATATCCATATAAATGCCAACAACCATTTGTAAAAACTCTTTGTAAAAAATGTGAACATCACCATTCTCCCATCTTGTAAAAAAAGTGTCTTTTCTAATAGTAGCAAGTAAATTCCTAATACAAAACAGGTGAATTTTGGAGCTGCTGCCCGCTATCTTAATAAAATGAGCAGGCTACCACAGCGCCTTTTCAACAATATGTGTTTTTCACTATCGTACCCGTTAACATTCCTGTAGGTGTTAGTAGATTCAATTTGCAGAAAAACGAACGCCCCGCTAGGATGAGTATGTACTGGGTTGCAGCCCTCAGAACTCACCTTAGGAGGCGTTATTATGAAGTCTAGATTAATTAAAGCTCAAAATCAACGTGTAGAACGTATTTCTACTTCCACCCTTGTCATAGGCATTGACATTGCCAAGGAGAAACACGCTGCTCAAGCTATTAACTTTCGAGGTATTGTCCTCACCAATCGCCCTATTATGTTTTCGAACGACCATGTGGGCTTTGAGTATTTAATTAGCAGCATTCGTAAATTACAGAAAATGCACAGCTTGAATGACGTCGTTGTGGGAATGGAAAGTACCGGTCACTACTGGTTCAATATCGCCAATTGGTTAATGAAACAAGGTGTTTCAGTTGTCCTTGTCAATCCAATGACGACCAAACGCAATAAGGAAAACAGAGACAACTCCCCCTCAAAGAATGACCCAAAGGACGCTTTGGTCATTGCCGATGCAGTGAGTCGCGGGTTCTACACGCCCTTCTCTCCAAAAGAAGAAGCCTTCCGCCGCTTACGGGAAATTAGGTTTGAATTCAAAAGTATGTTCTCCCTCCTAATGAAGAAGCCCCAAAAGAAGTGCTATTCTTCTTGTCGCATTATTGATACGTAATACAAATCAAATTCAGAGATGAATGTTTCGATAGTGCTTTTGTTAAAAGAAGCTTTTATTCTAGAATCGTTACTTTCAGTTCTTGATGTTAATCTGAATAAGCGGGTTGAATTTGGAGGGATCGTCGGTAGCGGTTTTACGACATTTTCTATTATATTTTCCAGCAATTCTACTGAATTATCACTTATCTGAAAGAGACTTTCTGTCGCTGTGGCGTAGCTAGAATTAATTAGGTTGTACTCATCAAATAATTCTTTTGCTTCTTTATATTTAAGTTTCGCTTCTGGGAGTATTTCCTTAGCTTCATCAATTGTAATAGTATCTAATAAAGCGGCCGCATTTTTATCTGTTGGATTTTCAATAATTGCTAAGTTTAACTGTTCGACAGCTTTTTCATATTCTCCTTCTACCATGTATTCTTTAGAATTCTTCATATACTTATCAAATGCTGAGCAAGCCGTGCACATAAAAATTACCGAAAGAATCGTTATAAAATTTATTAACCGCACCTTAACATTCTCCCTATATATTATATGTATGTAATCGGCTATGCATCGACTAAAAGTAACATCGAATGGTTTTTTATTGGTTGCCTAAAACAGTTGGTGAGGTAATCAATACCATTGGGATTAAACCTGCCATCTCATTCAACTAACGGGGAACGTATGACATGGGGATGGGAAAAATCGAAGATTGTACCGCCTGGATCCAGTACCGTTGAATTTAAGCTGACTCCCAAAGATAACGGCACCCTCTTGGTGTTGACGCATTACGATCTGCCGGTAACGGAAGCAGCATCGCATGTGCAAGGTTGGACGCATTACATGCCTCGCCTGCAATTGATAGCGCAAGGCCAGGATCCGGGCGTCGATCCGTGGTCAGAACAAGCCATGCATTGATTTAACAAACAAACAGTAAACCTATTTTAAAGGAGATCATTAATGAGATGAATACAATATCTTGCAACTGTGGATTTAAGATTACGGATGAAAACAAATATAAAGCAGAAGCGGCTATGTGGCATCACGCCATTCAAGATCATACGGATATGCTGAAAAGCATGACTGTCGATATGCTGGAGCAGTGGCTCATGAATAAAGATGAGCAGTTAAAGGCGGGTGCGTAACGACAAGTGCGCAATGATTAGCTTAATGAAGTGAAATGGCGCGCGCGAGTATGCGCGCTTTTCATTTTTTGGAGGTATTCATCATGGTAGATGTATTAACAGAAATAACAATAAATTGTCCTTGTGATCAAGTATCGGAATATGCCGCTAATCCGGATAACGCGTCTGAATGGTATGTCAATATTAAATCGGTAGAATGGCAAACCCCCAAGCCGATTGAGGTTGGTTCCAAAATTGCTTTTAAAGCGGCTTTCCTTGGAAAAGAGCTTTCTTATGTGTATGAAATTGCCGAATATACACCAGGAAGAAAGCTTGTCATGAGAACGGCCGATGGTCCTTTTCCGATGGAAACGACATATACTTGGGAATCTCTGAGCGGTCATTCCACTCGAATGACTTTACGCAACAAAGGTAATCCTAGCGGATTTTCGATTCTGTTTACTCCGTTTATGTCTTTGATGATGAAGAAGGCCAACAACAAGGACTTGAAAAGAATCAAGTTCTTACTGGAAGAACGCTCGTCATAAATCCAACCCGGCTTAGGCCGCCACCCCAAACAGTCTAAGCATCACGATCCGGCGAATTGTGGATTTGTCATACCACGCCTCGCCTCCACCATATAAAATCACAACCGCATTTGAACTGCACCCCATTTGTTAGACACCATCTAACAAGTGGCTTTCCATACTTTAGTGCTTCTTGAAATGTTTACTGATTCAATTGCCGGACGAGGAGAGGCTTCTTCTATTTGTGGCGTTTTTCCATCATGCGGTATAAATAATAAGTACGGCCGACAATCATTGCGATAAATCCTAAACTGGACGCTGTTTCCTGTTCTAAACCAAACACCATGCAAAGGTTAGTAACCAGACCTCTCGTCAGCAGCGCAATTACTATTAATATTAGCGGTCTTACAAAGTTGTATCTTCTCATCCTTGCCCCCTGCTTTTGGACGGAATAGGTGTGTTTACTCCGGCAAGTATACCGATTGCAAGCCTGTTCGTCCAGGTTCTTTTTCGACAATCAAGGCAACCCTTCCACAACGAAAGGGACTGCGGTATACAACGGTCTGACACTGACGCAATGTTTGAAAATCGAGAGCTCGACCAGCATTTCGTTTACCACCGCTCAGACATCAACATTAACCTTGGTGTTCAATACAGCTGACGGCACAAAAATTAGGATTGACGGAACAAGCTATCCAATGACGAATGCTATTGTAAGCGTATCGTTTGCACCGGGAGCGCACACGATTACAAAAGATAGCATTACAAATCTGTATTACATGAAACTGGAATAAAGAGATTTCAAGCCTGTATGCACATATTAGGCGAATTGCGGATGTATACACCTACGGTTCGCCTCCCCCTCGTGAACACCATCCGTAAAAAAGGATGGTGTTTCTATAATTTGAGCGTCAACTACTGCAGTTTGGCAGGTTGCTGTTGCATGCGGCTAAATCTATCATAGAAGGGATAAATTAATCGCAGAAAGGATGATAGGGATGACAACGTTTAAAAATCCGATCCTGTCCGGATTTTATCCTGATCCGTCGATGTGCAGAGTCGGCGACGATTATTATTTGGTCACTTCTACCTTCGAATATTATCCGGGCATTCCGATTTTCCATAGTAAAGATCTAGTGAACTGGAGACAAATCGGTCATGTGATGAATCGCCCGTCGCAGCTCGATCTGGATGGTGTAGCGCCATCGGCCGGTGTTTTTGCGCCGACGATTCGTTATCATGAAGGAACATTTTATGTCATTAATACGCTGGTCGGAAAAAGAGGAAACTTTATTGTGACCGCTACCGATCCTGCCGGTCCGTGGTCCGATCCTTACTGGCTGGACTCGGAAGGCATTGATCCATCCCTGTTCTTCGATGATGACGGCAAAGCTTATTACACCGGAACAAGACCTGCTCCTGAAGGACCGAACTATTTCGGCAACTGGGAAATTTGGATGCAGGAGCTCGACCTGAATACGATGAAGCTGGTCCACGACAAGCATTCGTTATGGCGCGGCGCTCTGCGCGATGCGGTGTGGCCGGAAGGGCCGCATACCTACAAGATCAACGGGTATTATTATTTGCTCATTTCGGAGGGCGGCACAGGACCGGATCATGCGATTTCGGTTGCCCGCAGCGAGCATATTTTTGGACCATACGTCGGTTATAAGAAAAATCCGGTATTGACGCATCGGCATTTGGGCAACGGTTACCCGATCGTCAACGTCGGTCATTCCGATATTGTTGAAACAACTAACGGCGAGTGGTGGATGGTTCTGCTTGCATCCCGCCCTTATGGAGGATACTACCGCAATCTTGGCCGCGAAACGTTCTTGATACCGTTTACGTGGGAGGAAGGATGGCCGGTCGTCAAACCGGGCAAATCCATCGTAGAAATGGAAGAGGTATTGCCAAATCTGCCTGAGAAGCGGTGGATACAGCCGCCTGCCTGCGATAATTTTGAAACGGCTGAACTAGCCATGCAGTGGTTGTTTATTCGTACGCCGAGAGAGCCGTTTATGAGTCTTGATGAACGTCCGGGTCATCTTCGCTTGAAGCTTCGTCCGCAGACGTTAAAGGAAAACGACAATCCAAGCTTTGTCGGCAGACGTCAGCAGCACATTCACTTTCATGCACGTACCGTTATGGAATTCACCCCGCAAGCCGAGCATGAATCGGCGGGGCTTGTCCTGCTGCAAAGCAGTCAGTTCCATTTCCGCTGCGAGTATCTAATATCGAACGGGATAAAGGTGCTGCGTTTGACGAAATGCTCGCAGGGGAAGGATGAAGTGTTAGACGAACAGGCTGTAGATGCAGGCAAGCTGTATTTGACCGTTGAGGCGCATGAGCAGGACTATTCCTTCTATTATGGGGCGCGGGCGGATGAGTATCGTCCGCTGGCTGAGAAGGTTGACGGCCGCATCCTCAGCACGGACGTGGCCGGCGGTTTCGTAGGCGCTTGTCTCGGTATGTATGCAAGCGGCAACGCCCATGCAAGCGACAATTTTGCAGACTTTGATTGGTTCGAATACACGGGCTATTAATGTATATTAAGCATATTCTTAAGTATTACCGTACTTAAGGAGGGCTTATGGTCAGAGAAGGATTCAATAAGTTTTTCTAGGGCTTCTTATTTATAATGTTCGACTTCAGAATTCAGGGCTTCGATATTTTGCCGGATGCGGTCGGGTTTATTCTGTTTGTGTTGGGGTTTCAAGCGCTTGCCGAATACAGTGAATATTTCGTCAAGGCGAAAATCTTTAATTGGATTATGCTCGTACTATCTTTATTTCAGATCTACGAGCAACCGGTTCAAGGCGGGGACATTCATATTAATCCGTTAAGTATAGTCGTGGGATTGGTATCGTTCGTACTGATCCTGGTCATCGTGCATCATTTATTTAAGGGCATTAGAGACTTGGCGGTCAAGCGGCAGAGGTTCGACATTGAACATGATGCAGCGCGGCGTTGGGCATATTTTCTCGTGTTCCAGATTGCATCCGTGCTCCTTATCATCATGATCGTTGTCCCTCTGCTGTTCTTCTTGATGGTTATCGTTCTTTTTGTAGCGGCGATTGCCCTGATGGTTATATTGATGAGCTTCATGAAAAAATGCGGCGAGCAACTGTGAGGAGTGAATTAAAGCTTTTCAGCTCGCCATTCCTTCACTCGAAATCGCAGTCGCTATAAGGCAGGCATTTTCATCGAATGCAACCGCCATCGGATGTTGAGCTAACAGTCGAGCACTGATTTTAAGGTTGAGCCTTATTTCATAAAATAACTAGATTTTAACAGGTATTACAGCATGGATGAAACCGCTATAATAGTCAGCGAAAGGAGGGAGAACCGCTTATTTTGAGTAATAAATGAAAGCGCTTACGAAATATTCGAACTCTATCCTGATCGGAGGAATTATTGAATGTTGAAAAGGTTTAAATCGGTGTTCGCAGTTTTACTGGCTGTTACGCTGCTCTTGCCGCAAGGATTGGGAATGCTGGCTGATACAGCTGCAGCGGCAAGCACCGTCGTGTTGGAGCAGAGCTTTGAGGACGATCAGACGGGTGGTTGGGATCTTCTGCCGTGGGGAGGCTCCGGCAATGTGGCAGTGTCTTCGGATGCAGCCTCCGCGGGGACGAAATCGCTGAAACTGACGAACCGCTCGTCGAGAAGCAGCAGCCTTAGCAAGGTTTTAACCGGTATTATGAATTCGGACCGGATTTATGATATTTCTTTTAAAGTTAGACTGGGACAAGGAACGGACACGTTTCACCTGACTGCGGCGGTTACATCGGGCGGCAGCACCAACTACTCTTGGATTATCGGCGACAAAGCGGTTGCCGATACGGCTTGGACCACCTACGAGTTGAAGGGGTACGAGGTTCCGAGCAACACGACCGCATTCCGCGTCTATCTCGAATCCGTTACCGACTCGGCTTCTACGGCTGATGTATATCTTGACGAGTTCATGATCGTCGACGTCACTCCCGGCGAGACCGAAGAGCCCGGCGAACTTGACCAATCCGGTGTCATGGCGGACTTTGAGGACGGTCAAGGAGACTGGGTGAGACGATTCGGAGCCGGCGGGATAGAAGCGACCAATACGGACAATCACACGGCAGGCGGCGCCATGAGCTTGTTGACGACGGCAGCCGGTCAGTATGACGGACCGCTATTGAACATTCTTGGCAAGATGCACAAAAATCATGAATACAACTTATCGGTTTGGGTGAAGATGGCCCCAGGCCAGGAACAGACGCGACTCCGGATGAGCTTGCAGCTGGGCGAAAGCTCGTACGCGAATGTATCCGGTAACGCGACCGTAACGGATAGTCAGTGGGTACAGCTGAGGGGTAAGGTAACGATGAATACTACGCCTGTCATCCTGAACGCCTACGTGGAAACCGCAGACGATAATGGCGGGCCAAGAACGTTCTACATCGATGACTTCTCCTTAACTTACGCCGGCGCCCTTGAGGAGCCGCTTCCCATTCAGGATGAGCTCTACAGCTTGAAGGATTTGTATTCGGATTACTTTGAGATCGGGGCTGCCGTTGAACCGGATAGACTGTCCGGCACGGTGAGCGAATTGCTGAATAAGCATTTCAATTCGCTCGTTGCTGAAAACTCGATGAAGCCAGGATCAATCAGCCCGACTGAAAGCGCATTCAACATCTCGACCCCGAATACAATCGCGCAGTATGCGGATAACCATGACATGAAGCTTCGGTTCCATACGCTGTTGTGGCATGCGCAAGGCGCCGACTGGATGCTGAAGGATGCGAGCGGCAATTGGCTGGAGGCAACTGAGGCCAATAAAGCGCTGGTAGAAACGCGATTGAAAGATTACATCACAAGAGTGGTCACACAATATAAGGGCGTAGCGGATTACTACGACGTTGTAAACGAAGTTATCGACGAAGGGCGTCCGGACGGCATGCGGGACAGCTACTGGTACCGCATTACCGGGACGGACTTCATCAAATGGGCTTTCGAAGCGGCGCACGCAGCGGACCCTTCGGCAAAGCTGTACATTAACGATTACAACACGCACAGTCCGCGTAAACGCGACATTTTGTTCAACCTGGTGACGTCCCTTAGAGATGAAGGAGTTCCGATTGACGGCGTAGGCCACCAGACGCACATTAATATTAGCGGACCTTCCATTGAGCAGATATCGGAATCCATCCAGAAATTCGCCGAGGCCGGCTTTGACAATCAGGTCACGGAACTGGATATTTCCGTCTATACCTCGAACAGTACAAATTACGATCCGGTTCCGGAAGCTATCCTTCTGCAGCAGGGCTACCGATTCAAGGAATTGTTTAAAGAGTTGGTGCGCTTGGATGAAATGGGCAAGCATGCCGACCCGTCTACTGCCGCGTATAATCCTGAAGGCTGGATCAGCAATGTAACGTTTTGGGGAATCGCAGACGATCATTCATGGCTGCATAGGAGTGAAGATAACCGTTTTGACGCGCCGTTCGCATTCGATAAGAAATATCAGGCGAAACTTGCTTACTGGGGAATGGTGGAAGCCGTAAAAACCTTGATTCCTCCAGTGCTTCCGATCGTTGTGAAGGATGGCAACGCTGCTCAAGGCACTCCGGTAATCGACGGGGCTACGGATTTGGTGTGGGATACGGTGACTGCCCTTTCTACAGAACAAAGCGGGACATTGCAAGCGCAATTTAAAACGTTATGGGACGCTTCGAATCTGTACGCTCGCGTCGTTGTAAAAGACAACACGATCCGTCCAGGGGATCAAATCGAGCTTTTCGTACTGGATAATAACGAAATCAAACAATATATCATTCCAAGAACGGATACCTCGGTCGTTGAAGTGAGCGACGGATACATGGTTGAAGCCGCGATTCCGCTTACGGGAACCAACGAGCCGGGAGAAACGGTGCGGTTCGATGTGAGAGTAACGGATACGTTGGTTAATGACGGTTCCGAGCACGGCGGCAATGGCGCGGTAGTTTCCTGGAGCGATCTGAGCAATATGCAGAACGCCTACAGCGAAGGATATGGAGCGCTAACTCTTATTGAAGGCTCGAAAGTCGCTCAAATCCAGTACGGTACTCCTCAGATCGATGGAGAGATGGACAGCGTTTGGGCGTATGCGGAGGACCTTGACACCAATGTATGGGTACAAGGGAACAACGGCTCTACTGCGACAATTAAGACGTTGTGGGACAAACAACATCTTTATGTTTACGCGGCAGTGACCGATTCTCTGCTCAGCGATCAAAGTCCGAACGCTTGGGAGCAGGATTCCGTAGAAATATTCGTTGACCAGAACAACGGAAAAACGCAATCGTACCAGTCGGATGACGGCCAGTACCGCATTAATTTTAACAACGTTAAGTCATTCGGCGGCCGTGCAAATGCTGATAATTATCAATCCGCAGTGAAGCTGGTTGACGGCGGGTATATCATTGAAGCGGCTATTGCGCTGGACACGATTACTCCGAAAGGAGGCACAATAATCGGCTTTGACTTCCAAGTCAATAACGATGAGAATGGAGACGGCCAGAGAGACAGCATAGCCATTTGGAATGACCCGACAGGCCAGTCTTATCAGAACACATCGAGGCTCGGAGTTCTTCAATTCATGGAGCTTCCGAAGCCGGAGGTTGTCCAGGCAAGGGCGTTAAACCATCAGGTCGTTAAATTGAATTGGTCGGAGGCAGACGGAGCGATCGGTTACAACGTGTACCAATCGACTACGGCAGACGGACCTTTCGTGAAGCTGACGAATCAGCCGATTACGGACGTCAATTACGTGATCAATAAGCTTCGGCCCGGTACGACGTATTATTACTACATTACCGCTATGCATCCGAATGGGGAATCTGATCCTACAGTGCCGATCACAGCGACTACTAAAGTGAAATAGCTAGCGGTTAAGCATCCTGGCCTTGATTTACAATAGAGTAGACTCGGCGAGAGCATTCACCGAAATCCATTGTTTAGGAGGCGTGCGGAATGTTTAAACCAAGTACACCAAACCATCAAATTCGCGTGAATCAAGCCGGTTATCGCCCATCCGACCGTAAGCATTTTGTTGTTAACGGCGCGGGAGGATATTTTGAGATTATTGACCTGACAAACGGCAATGTGGTCTACACAGGCGGATTAGCAGGACCGATCGAAGATACTTCCAGCGGAGAGAGCATATTTCGCGGGGATTTCACTGAATACCGCTCCATAGGTACCTACTCGATCCGCATTCCCGCTTTAGGTACATCCTATCCGTTTCCAGTTGCGGAAGATGTTTATAATAACGTAACGGACGCATTATTGAAAAGCTTTTATTTCCAACGTTGCGGTATGGATTTGGAAACGCCGTATGCGGGAGTTTGGTCACACAAAGCATGCCATCTGGCACACGGTACTGTTTACGGGGATGAGTCGGAAAAACTTCCGTCTGCGGGCGGCTGGCACGATGCCGGGGACTACGGGAAATACACGGTGGCAGCTGCTAAAGCAGTGGCCGACTTGATGCTTGCTTACGATTGTTTTCCGTTCGCGAATCAGGAGCGATACCAAGCATGGCTTGATCGCTTTGGATCGATAGAACAAGAAGCTAAAAGAATCATGGACGATCCAAAGAAGAGAATTAAGATACCGGCTGACTACATTGGCAATGTTAGAGGAAAACGTGTCTTGAATCTACTCGGATCAAATGGAACTAAAGCAATATCAATAGCATTGATGGGGGCTAAAGAAGTAAAAGTAGTTGACATTGCTCCAGAAAACGCAAGATTCGGTATGGATCTTGCAAGGAAGGCTGCCGATAAGTTGGCAGCTTTTTTGTTGACTAATGAACAAGAACGGAATTTTCGTCGAGTATGGTATTTGTTGAAATGGTATAGTGATTCTCAGCAGGGGGTGACGAGTGTTGGAAGCTCATATTCAAACCGTTATTCATTACATCGACGAACACATAGAGGAAGGCTTCGATAGCAACAGACTTGCCGAGATCGGGGCTCTCTCCAAGTCGCACTTTTTCAAGCTGTTTACCCTTCTAACAGGATTTACACCGATGAATTACGTGCTGCGAAGAAAACTCCATTTTTTAAGAAGGGAGTACCAAATGTGGTAAATGTTCAAATCGTGGACAAGCCTTCAATGTACTTGCTCGGTGTAGAGGGGCGTATTGGCAATGAGCAAGGAGAAATGTCTATCGCCAGCGTGTGGGAGCACCATTTTCAAAGTTATCAACAACTATTCTCGAACGTACCGAATAGGGGTAGGCCGGAGGACGATGCAGAATATGCTTTAAGTTTATTGACGAGGACGGGAAGTTCATTTATTTCGTGGGCTTTGAGGTGGAGGAACTAGATGCTGTTCCTTACGGCGCGGCAGGCAAGCGAATCCCACCGCTGACATATGCTATGGCAACTCATGTGGGTCCGCCTGCCGAAACGTTGGGCCAGACCTTGGATTATGTCTATGGCGAGTGGTTCCTGAATAGTACCTACCAGACGGGGCATTTGCGCCTATCACCGATCTCCGTAATCGAGTACTACGATAAGCGTTGTTCGCTCACACCGCCGGAGATGGATATCTTTGTACCAATCAAGCTTCCTTCGGATAACAGGATAACGGAAGTGGCCCCTTTCAAAGCCGCATTTTATCGGGCAGTCGGCAATGACGCTGCCAAGCTGAAATACGAAGCGTTCGACGTCATGATCAATTGGGTGGAAAAGCATCGCCATGCGGGGAAAGATTACGAAGGCGGAATGTTTGCCGTAGCTGATGGGGTACATCATTTTTTGGAGAAAGATTGGGCAACGTTTATGAAATGGTTGGAGCAACATCCCGAATACAAGACTACGGGCGGGTGTTACGAAGAGTTTCTGATTGATAATGGTAAGGTCGATTATTATACAACGCTGCAATTCTATGAGAAGGTTGAGAAGCGATAATATTCACTTAGAGAGGAATGAGAAATTGAACGCTTTACGAAGAAGTGTGCCAGTGGGAAATGACCAGCGCTGTAGATACTTTGCGTAAATGTGGGCTTCATAACGCTATGCTCGCCATGGATCTAGGATGCGGATTAGGTCATTACACAATACCGGCAGCGATTTCTGTTGGATCGGAAGGGAGAGTCGTAGCTGTAGATTATGATAAGAAAATATTGAAAGGTACTTCTCAAAGACTACTAGATGCAGGATTATCTAATGTGGATATAACATGTGCCAACCATCTTGAGTTAGGCCATGTGCCTGATAGTAGTATCGATTTTTTAATGATCTATGATATGATTCACACGAATCCTAGAATAGAGATTTTTCCAGTTATCAAGCGCCTTTTAAAAAGTGGGGGAACTTTATCTGTACTAGCTTTTGGAGAAATAAGAATTCAAAAAAAAGAATATGGCCAATTTATCAAGTCTGAGATAGGGAAAAACATCACAGATCCATATCGTGAGGCTTTAACTAAATTACATAATGAAATCCAATTTTATGGTTTTAGTCTTTCTTCCGTAGTAGAGAGCGAAGGGGTGCATTTTGATCATTTTCATAGTGCTTACCATTGGAAAAAATACGGTGATGTTCGATTGGATTCACTTGAGAGAGGCGACATCTATAATTTTGCGAATGAGAAATAATTTTTGAGAGCGCGACGGTTTCTTCAATGAACTCCCGTCTAATATATAGATCGATTTGAGGAGGAGCAACTTGTCTGTTACGGAAGCAGAATTGGTTAAGAGGGCATGCAAAGGCGATAGCGAGGCATTCAGCGACTTAATCGGCAGATATGCGAATGCGGTATACGGGGCAGCGTACGGCAAGCTGGGCGATTTCCATAGGGCGCAGGATATTGCGCAGGAAGTGTTCGTCAAAGCTTTCAAGAAATTGTCCAGCCTTAAAGATCCCGATAAGCTGGGCAGCTGGCTGTACGCGGTAACGAACAGGGAGTGCTTGGATTGGTTGAGGTCGAGCAAAAACGAATCCGTATACGACCCGGAACATAACGAGAATATTCCGCTGCATGAAACTGCCGAAGATACATGGCTGAGGAAAGAGCTTCGTAATGAGGTCTGGCAAGCGCTTAGCAATCTAACTGAAGCTAACCGTACGGTCACGATTCTCTACTACATCGACGACTATAAGATCAGGGAAATCAGCAGTTTCCTCGGTCTGTCCGTCGAAGCGGTAGAGAGCAGACTCCGCAGATCGAGAACGATATTGAAGAAGGAGTTGCTAAGCATGGTTAACGAAAATCTGAATCAGAACAAGCTGAATGAGGAGTTCAAGAAGAAGGTGTTTCAGGACGAAAGAATGCCCGAAACACAATTTCGCCGCGTGGCGATGGTCGAGAGTGATTTTGACGACATCGATATGTACAAAACGAAGTTTGTTAACATTAATCTGGAAGGCGCGAGTTTCGATAATATCAATATGAGCAAGACCGTCTTCCATGACATTAACATGCATCATGCCAAATTCATCGAAGTCGGATTATGGGAAATCGAGATCGGTAAGTGCGTAATGGGTGGAGCTTACTTCCATGATATCGGCATGGAGGGCAAGAGCAATACGTTTGAGAACTGCGATTTAACCGGGACATCTTTTACAAACTGCAATCTTTCCAACGTGGAAATTAAAGACTGTGACATATCTGGACTTAAGATTAATGGGGTCTCCATCGAGGCTTTATTGGAGAACTATTCAAGCAACAAATAACAATGGAGGCCCTCTTCTCGCGAAAAGAGGGCCCAGCAATTTCTATAGCTTGTACGATTCGATAGCGATGGAGTTAGGACCCATTTTCCGCGCATCGTTAATGGTTTCGATAGAGTCTTCGATGACATTACGAATCTCCGTCATCGTTCTGACAGGCCCGACTAAGCCGCCAATGTAACAACCCATTTGCTTTGGACAGCCGATGCTATTGAAATCAAAGGCTTTCATATCGTCGACAATCGAATGGGCGATCTGCGATATCGTTTCCCGATCCGCTATGGCGAATACGACAAATTCATCTCCATGGGCGCGGCCAATGGCTGCGCGGCTTAAGGATGCTCGTACATTCGCAGCAATGATCTGGTAACAAGCGGCAATGACGTTGTCGCCGACATCGAAGCCGTAATCGTCGTTGACCTGTTTGAAGTTGCTGATATCGAAGCGAAAAACTGAGATATCCCCATCATCTGCCGAGCATAGGGCTGAGATGCTGGCTGCTTCATCAAGAAACATCTCCATATTGGGGATGTTCTTTTTGATTTCATGTGCTTTCGACTGTTCGATGGTTATGAAATCTATTTTCTTTTCTATATTAAAACCTTCCTTCTCGATTAAGGTGATTAGCCTATCAATTGCGATTTTTTTCTGGATTTGTTCATTGAGCAGCGAAGTGATTTCAATTCGCTTGCGAATCAATTGATGAACGATAATGCTGGTTTCGATGGGGCCGCTTAACAATTTTTTTATTTCGGTAAGGGAGAAATCTAGATTTTTTAGAATGACGATCCAATTTAATAGATGAGATTGGCCGGGCTCATAAGATCGATACCCGGTTTCAGCATCGATGGCCGACGGCTTCAGTAGACCAATCTCGTCATAGTGACGCAGCATTTTGGCAGTAACGTTATTTTGTACGGCGAACTCACCAATTTTCAAAGATGACACCCTTTCATGAAGAACTCCGGCCGGAATTGCTTAACCTAACGATAAACCTTCCCCCTATGGGAAAGTCAATATATTATTTTCCAAAAGCGTTTCCTATACTTCGACGGGTTGTTTGCAGCGCTTGCAAGGTCTAAACTATACGCGAGCAACGATAATAACCGATGGATCAAACGAGGAGGAGCAATCATTCATGAATCAATCCACATCTGCACAAACACCGAAGCTGCACGAAGTGTTCGGGCAGCATTTCCGAATCGGCGCAGCCGTTAATCCGAGGACGCTTGTCTCGCAGCGCGAGCTGCTGGCGCAGCATTTCAATAGCGTAACTGCGGAGAATGAAATGAAGTTCGAACGTCTGCATCCGGCCGAAGATCGGTATACGTTCGAGGAAGCTGACCGATTAATGGAATTCGCGAAAGCAAACAAGATGGCGGTCAGAGGGCATACGCTCGTATGGCACAACCAAACGTCCGATTGGGTGTTCGATAACGGCTCCGGCGGCTTGGTTGATCGCGATACGCTGCTTGCACGTATGAAAGCGCATATCGAAACGGTTGTTGGGCGTTATAAGGGTCAAATTTATGCATGGGACGTTGTGAACGAGGCGGTCTCCGACAGCGTGGAGGAGCAGCTTCGCCCGTCCAAGTGGCTGGACATTATCGGCGACGATTTTATTGCCAAAGCGTTCGAGTACGCACATGCGGCTGATCCTGACGCGTTACTGTTTTATAACGATTATAACGAGTCAGTACCAGCAAAGAGAGAGAAAATATACGCACTCGTCAAGTCGCTTAAGGAGAATGGCGTACCGATCCACGGCGTTGGACTTCAGGCGCATTGGAACCTGACTCATCCGACGCTGGACGATATTCGTGCCGCTATTGACCGATACGCATCGCTTGGACTGCAGCTGCATATTACAGAAATGGACGTATCGGTCTTCGCGTTCGAAGACAGACGCACTGATCTGACCGCACCTACGACTGAGATGATGCAGCTGCAGGAGGAAAGGTACGGTGAGATGTTCCAGTTGTTCCGGGAATATAGCGACGTACTGACATGCGTTACATTCTGGGGAGCAGCCGACGACTTTACGTGGCTGGACGGATTCCCGGTGAGGGGACGGAAAAATTGGCCGTTGCTGTTCGACACGAAGCATCAGCCGAAAGGCTCATACTACAAGGTGATTAGCCAACCGGAAGAAGCGCTTGAAGGCTAATAGCGAGCGAGAAGATGGCGGCGCAGGGTATTCCTGTGCCGCCATCTATTTGTTGATCCGCGGTCGCAGCCTGTCCGCATCTAGCTTTTCAATTCCAAAACCAATCAAAAAGGTGTGAACGAGCAACCTTGCTATCTGAAACGAAAAATGAAAGCCATTACGTTCTATGGTATACGAGAGAACCTCTGGAGGACATGATTTATGCGCCAAGGCTGGCATACAGCATGCATCTTGCCTATAGCGAAGACGGCAAGCATTATCAAGAATTAAATCATAATTCTGGCGTTCTGTTTGCCAAAGCAACGGATAACGAGAACGGGACGATGAATGCCAAAATTTAAAAATCCTTATCTCTTTCAACTAGTTAACGGTGATTTCGGCGTTGTTGCTGTACGTACGGAAGCGGATGGACAAAACGGCGAGCAGAGTAAAGGTTCGATCCTATTGTTTACTTCTTCCGATCTGCTTCAATATAAGGAAATCGGAGTGATTGATCTGAAAAATGTGACGACTATGTTAAGGTCGCGGCCTGCGAGTATGACGCAAGGAATCATACGTACGTGATCCGTTGGAACAATGAGAGCGGCGGTAACTATCGGAGCTTTATGACCGATCTCATCGACTTGGAAGGGGCGTCGTTGCCGGAGTAAGCAGAGCCTTATGATTGGGAGTCTGCGATAGCAAATATTGAGGGCATTGTGCCTCGCAACGTTATCCGCGTATCTAAGGAAACCGCTAGCCGCCTTGTGAGTAAGCTTACGGTTCCGACGAATATTGGGATCGAGCTTACCAAAATGTACAGCGAAAAGAAGACCTCAATACCCAGTATTAGGGAATGGAGGCCGTCTTTTGTTTAACCACATTAGGCTGCTCTGAAAAACCGAGTTCTTCAGTGGTCTCCTTTTAGAGAGTGACCTTTTATTTTGTATGTGATTCCTTGGACTCTAGTTACGATAAGCCAAAGCCCAGGATCGTAAACTTCTTGCCCACGTGCTTGGGCGACATCCCGATTTCCACCGTGTGTTCACGCGATTCTTGATCCGTATACAAGATGACGACATGGCAATGGGTCCATTTGACAGCCTGTGGGTCAACGACTTTCACAAGCGCGCCGTCTACGTAAATGTTAGCGCTCCCGTAATCGTCGCTTCCTGAATCTTTATAGACCAAAAGGAGACTTTTACTGCGAATCGTCATAGTAAAGTTGTGGTTACTCGAATCTGTCGTATGCATCCAATTGTTGGGGAATTGCGGCGTGCCGTAGGGATGGTCGTCCATCTCTGCCAGTTGAAGTTCGGTATCGGTTGCGTCGAAGCCTCCTTCCGATATCTTGGCTATGCTAGAGCCGTTGGCGCGATCCAATAAACGAACATGGACAAAGTCATTACCGATTACCGGCGGCTTGTCGATCACAATATCTTCACGATCCATGGCGGAACGGTCGGTCTCGGCGAACAGCCAGCCTAGACAATCGGCCATGATTGTATGACCTGCATTGGTCGGATGGTATATGTCGCTGAAAAATTGCTCTTTGGTAATGATGTTCCCCTCGTCCTTGGTTTTCTGAAATTGGTCCACCACCGCATCTTTTATGCTTACCATGGGAAGCTCATAATGATAACCAACGGGTGCAAGCCGCTCCTGCAAATTCCAGTTGCTTTCGAACACACTGAACAATAGGATGACGGCAGGCGCGTTGTCAGCAGTCAGAGCTTTTAATACCAGGCTTTCGTAACAGTTCCCTTCCGTTTCGTCGTCGGCGTCATTGACTGCAAATTCCACAATGACGATATCAGGGCGTACGGCCCCGTCTCTCAGAACATCCCTCTGATAACGAATCATCCCCAGCTCGGAGGGCGTGCCGCCCAATCCGGCTTTGATGAAACGAATAGAATCACCGCCGTCCTTGCCGAACATCGATTTAAAAGTGGAATATGACCGATAAGCATAGCATTCGGTATGGAGCGGATTGGCTCCCGCGCCGTGAGTAATGGAGCCGCCAATGTAGGCGACCGTAACCTCTTCGCCTCTTTTCGCTTTTTCGATGGCGGTTTTTAATCTCTTGTTGTTCCCTTTGTTTAATAGTGATTTGACAATTAATTCGCTGTATGCTTCGTCTGTCATAGATAATCTCCTCTCTGTTAAATTTAATCTATTAATCTTAAAACGAACGGGATGATAAGAAAACCCGCTGAATCATAGCTGTAGAAGGAGGAAATTGTTCTGCTGCAACCATGCTGTCATACTGAACGAGATAGGAGCAAGCGAGCAAGAGGCAGATATTACATCGTCCGCACAGCAGCAAAGCGCGTCCATTCAGGAAATATCGGCTGCCATCCAGCAGCTGTCTTCTCTTTCGGTTGACTTGAACGAATCGGTAAAGCCGTTTAAGCTGTAGTAGTATCGTTCGAGCACGCTGGGCCCTTCCGCCTTCGAGCGGGAGGGCTTTTTTGATTGTGTTGAAACTTTCCGTTAATGAAACGAGGACTCGAAACATGTCTGATGTGACCTTTTACCGCCATGAGGCGCTGCCTTTCTTGGAGGCTAAGCGATGTCTGAAGAGCGATCTAGCGTACCAAAAGCATTTTCATGAGGAATATTCGATCGGGTTAATCGATAAAGGTGTGACGAACGCTTGGTGTGACGGAACCATGCACCGGGTTGAGGATGGGAAGGCAATAAGTTTTCCGCCGGTGATGCTGCATGCCTGTCAGCCGGAGACGGGAATGGAGTGGAATTACAAAATGCTGTTCGTCAAGCAGGCTTGGTTAGAGCAGCTTGAGCTTGAGCTGCATGAGCGAGAACAGCTTCAAATCCCGTTTCTATTGGCCGAGGACAAAAATAAAGTCTGTCGCATTCAAATTAACCAGATCATGGATGCTCTTAGGGAAAAAGGCTCGCCGCTTGAGATCGAGACGGCTTTGATCGAGCTTATGCATGCGCTCGTAAGACGGAATGCTTCAGATTTGGTGCATGAGATAAAACAGGGCAAGCAGGAGCAGAAGTACGTCAAGCTAATCCAAGACTATATGCACGAGCATTTTACAGAGAAGCTAACGATGAAGGAGCTCGAGAACGTAACGGGAATAAGCCGATTTCATCTCATTCGGTTGTTTAAACGATGGAATCATCTGCCTCCGCATGCCTATCAGAATCTGCTCCGCATTAATTATGCCAAGGCAGAATTAATGAAGCAACGACCGATTGCAGACATTGCAACAGATGCGGGATTTTATGACCAGAGCCATTTTGCGAGAACGTTCGGCAGGATTGTAGGGGCAACACCGTATTCTTACACATTGTCATGTTAATAACACATAACAAAGAGCAATTTTGTACAATACCGTCAGCCCTCTACTCCGTACAATTGAAGGAACTTGAGTAAGGGAGAGATGTTGTATGCAATATGAATTAAATTTGGAAAAACAATTTTCAGCGGCTCTAAAGTCAATCGCTCGCCGTGAAGACCTAAAAACTTACGTAGAGCGGACGCCAGAGCTCTATATGCTGCTTCAGCAGGCCGCTTCTCGGTATGTTACAGGTGAAACTCGTCAAGAGGGAGTTGCCGCTAGCCGCCGGCTGGCCGCGGAAGGGTATAAGATTTCCATCGAATATATCGGTGAGAATACGACGGATGCTGACGAGTGCGAAGCGGCTGCTGCGGAGATGAAGGCGCTTATTCAAGATTTGGGTCGGGCCGGACTTCCAGCTCGCGTATCCTTCGATCTGTCGCATATCGGGCTTTCGTTGGATAAGGAGCTTGCTTACTCCCATCTGATGGATGTGGCGGCCTATGCCGGAACTGTCGAAACGGAGATGGAGTTATTCATCAGCATGGAAGAGTCCAGCAAGACGGAGGAAATACTCTCTGTCTACGCTAGGGCTGCAGCAAGTTATTCGAACATAGGCATTACGTTGCAAGCGCATTTAATTCGAACGAAGCAGGATTTGGAAGCTCTAGCTGCGTCGCCGCGTCGTATACGGATCGTGAAAGGCGCCTATCAAGAACCGGAAGACCGCGCAATCCCTCGATCTTCAGCTCTTAACGAACGTTATTTGGAGCTTGTGGAAAGCGCCATCCGCCAAGGACATCACGTGTCGATTGCCACCCATGATGAAGGGATTGTGGATGAAGGGCTAAAGCGCAGGTGGCTAGCTTATGGAAATGCCGAATTCGAGATGCTGTACGGTATTCGTCCGGAGCTGGGAAGCAAGCTGAAGGCAGCCGGGCACCCGGTAAGAATCTATCTTCCTTATGGTCATGAGTGGTATTTGTATCTGTGCCACCGAATTGCAGAGTACCCGCCGAATCTGTACCGTGCGGTAATCGATATCGTGAGTAAACGTATTTGAATCGTATTTGATATTGAGAAACCAGTCACGAATAGTGGCTGGATTTTTTCTTGTGCAGGCCAATTGTCCGCGTACTATCGGCGATTGTTGTGCGGCAAAGCGGAAAATGGTACGCCTTAGGCCACGATTGTACCTTTACGGAACAGGCGACTGTCGGTATCCTATTCAAGAAGTAGATTAGTTGAGGTTTGCTACCTAATCCATCATAAGCAACTGTAGCGGACAGTTGTTTTTTTATCTTAGCAGTATTGCGGTTTGAGGTATAATTAGTTATGATAGCGCTCTCAATGTTGAACCGGAAGGAGGCCTTGACTTGCCCAAATATTCACGGGTGTTCAGACGGTTTCTCATCTCTTACATTATTATTCTGATCATTCCAAGCATTGCGGGTTATATGTCGTACAAGACCGCGATAACCGTGACGGAATCCGTCTCGATCGAGAACAGCGTGACGCAGCTCCAGAAGAGCAAGGAGCTATTGGAACGACGTATGGCGGAGGTTGAAGGCTTCACGAGGCAGCTTGCGATCAATCAGGATTTGAACATTTTGATGAACGAAAACGGATCGGGCGATGCGTCCAATGTGTATGGGATTTGGAAAATGATGAGGAACGTCCTCACATTCGGCCAAACGAATGATTTTCTGAAGCATTATTATGTTTATTTGAGCAACTATAACGTACTCTTGACGCCGGGTTCGGCTTATTTCCGGCCGGAGCATTATTATGAAAGCTATCATTACGAGGATATGCCGTTCGAGAAGTGGAAGAGCACGGTTCTAGAAGGAACTCACCGGAGCGAGATGATGCCGTTAAGCCCGTTCATGGACAATAAGAACGAAACCTCGGTCGTGACCTATATGCAGTCTCTGCCTCTTGACAGCTTCACAGGTTCTTCACCAGCGGTCGTCGTCGTAATCATCGATCAGCAGAAAATGACCGATTTGCTGTCCGGCATAACGGACCGATACGGAGGATGGGTTCATATTTCCGACGCGGCCGGCCATACGGTTGGTTTGCAGGGTACCGATGAAGCCCATGTCGGCCTGCTATCGGCGGACAGCAGCTTCGATGGGGAGAAGCTGAGCCAATTTTACGAAGACGATCTTGTCATTACGATTCGCTCCGACACGACCAATTGGGTCTATAGAGCCGGCATTCCAAGGCATGTTCTGATGGGGAGCGCAAATCAAATCAAATACATTACGTGGTCTGTAACCGGCGTCGCGCTGTTTATAGGCGTTGCTGCGGGTTTGCTTCTCTCGTACCGGAACAGCGCTCCGATTATACGGATCGTCGGCGTTATGAAGGAGCAATTCGGGCAAGAAGGTCAATCGGAACGCAACGAATACGATTTTCTGCACGGTAATATTTCGCAGATGCTTACGAATAACAGACGGCTGGAATCCGAGCTGCATCGGCAAGCACCGCTCGTGCGCGACGCTTTCTTCAAACGTTTGCTTGCAGGCGAGTTCCAGACGAGGGATGAAATTATAGCGGCTGCCGTTCAGGCGAACGCCGGATTGACCGGCGACACAGGGTATGTCGGTATTATGCAAGTGAACGGTTACCCGTTGATGGACAACGTCGAGGTTCTGAACGAGCTGAACGCGGCACGTCTTATTTTGAAGCAGGCATTGATCGACACCGGAAGCTCGGTACGTATGACAGACATCGGCTCAGACAAGATTGTATTCCTCTTTGCCTATATGGATGAACCGACAGCGGTCGAAATCGGCAAGGATGAAGTGACGATGACGTTGGAGCGCATATCGCGGCTTGCGTTCGAGGAATACCGGATCTCGACGACCGTAGCGCTTGGCGGCATGTTCCAAGCGGTGACGGAAGTTAGTCAATCGTTCGAGCAGGCGAAGCAGACGCTGGACGTAGCCGTTCACCAGAACAGGAAAGAGCTGAGCTGGTTCGAGGACACGCGGCAAGAAAGTTCGACTTACCATTACCCGCTTGAGCTGGAGCTTCGTTTGATCGGCACCGTTCGTGCCGGCGAGCAGGAGGAAGCAACCCGGATTTTGCATACGATCATTTCGCAAAATACGGTGCATAGAGAACTTTCTTATGAGATGAAGCAGCAATTAGCTGGTGAAATGAAAGGGACTTTCTTGAAGCTGCTTGATCAGAAGGTATTCATCGAATCGGAATCGTTCGAGGAAATGAAGAACCGCATTATCGCCATCCAGCCGGCTGAGCCGCTGGAAGCGATTCAAGTCGAGCTGGCTGCCGTTATGAACGTGCTATGCGAAGTTGTTCATAGCCGCAAGAACGATAGTCATACGCGGACGGTCGAGCAGATCAAGACGTATATCGAATCGGCTTATACGGATTCCGCGCTGACGTTATATCGGGTAGCCGAGCAAGTGGAACGGCCCGAGAAATATATCTCGCAGCTGTTCAAGGAAGTGACGGGCGTCAATCTGTCTGATTATCTAGAGAACGTAAGGATGGAGCAAGCGGCCGAGCTGCTTCATAACGAAGTATTGACTGTTGACGAGATTGCCTCCAGAGTAGGCTATAACAGCTCGCACTCTTTCCGTAGGGCTTTCAAGCGGGTAAGAGGCGTATCGCCGAGCGTATTCAGACAGTCCGCCCTGGACGGATAAGGAGTGGAGCAAGTTGCAGAAGTATATCATTCGGCTCGTTGCCGTATTGCTGATCTCCCTTATTCTCGGAGGCTGTACGGATATGAATAATAAGCGAGATTCGGATGCCGGGAGCGGCAAGGATGCCGATGCCGTTCCTATCCGCGTGTTCGCCCAGCAGGATGCGTGGTTTGATCTTGCAACCAATGATTTCTCGAAGGAGCTGGAGAATAAGTTCAACGCGAAGTTTGAATGGATTGCCGTTCCTTTCGAAGGAGCAAGAGAGAGACGCCAAATCTCGCTTGCCGGCGGCGACTACGCTGATGCCTATATTCTGACTTCGTATATTGACCAGTTCTCGCAAGCGGACGTACTTAGGTACGGGCAACAAGGTGTCATCTTGCCTTTGAACGAGTTAATCGAACAGTACGCGCCTCATATCAAAGCCTCCATGGAACAGAATCCGACTCTAAGAGCATACAGCACGGCGCCGGATGGGAACATTTACGGCTTGGTCGGGTACAGCGAATGTTACCATTGCTCCTATCCTAGCAAGATGTGGCTGAATACGAAATGGATGGAGCAGTTAGGGCTCGCAATGCCGCAGACGACGGAGCAATTCAGAGAGGTGTTGCGTGCGTTCAAGACGAAGGACCCGAACGGCAACGGCGTAGCGGACGAAATTCCGCTTAGCGGCTCGATCGAGGATTTCGGCGTTCGCGTCATCCCTTTTCTAATGAACGGCTTCATTTATGACGACGACCGTACGTATCTTCATCTGACGGAAGGACGCGTCGATACGGTAGCCGACACGCCGGAGTGGAGAGAAGGGCTCGCCTATATCAAATCGCTATACGATGAGGGACTCATCGATCCGGGCGCATTCACCCAAAACGCCGAAGCTTTCAAGCGGATTGGAGAGAACGACGGCGAGCAGCTGCTTGGCGCGGCAGCGGCGATGCATCCGGCGATCTTCGTGGACGTCGGGCCGGACAACACGAGGGGGAGCGATTACAGACCGCTTGCTCCTTTACAAGGTCCGTATGCGTCATTCGCAACGTACAGTCGAATCGGCGTGGCGCCGGGAGCGAAGTTCGTCATCACGAATAAGGCAAGCCGCGAAGCGCAGATCGCTTTGATTCGGATGGTCGATTATATGTACACGCCGGAAGGCCAGGCTTTCGCCGAGGTTGGAGTCGAAGGCGTCGATTGGCGAAAGCCCGCACCGGGAGAGCTGGCGATGAATCCAGCCATGAAGCCGGCATTCGCCAGCATTCCGGATAAGGACGGCGAGAAACCGAATAACTCCAATTGGAGCGGGATGGGACATTTCTATATGCCGAAGGCATATCGCGAAAGCTGGGTGCAAGGCATGGATATTTATGCCCCTGACGGCTATGAGCGAAGGCTGATGGAAGCGACGAAGCTGTATGACGGACATAAGCCGGATGAGGTATTGTCGGTAGAAACGCTCTGGATTCATCCGGATGAGGCCGACGAAGTCAATTTTCTGCAGATTAACCTCAAAAATTACATCGAGGAGCATGCGCTGCAGTTCATTACCGGCAACCTGAACCTGGATGAGGATTGGGAGAGCTACGTGAAGGGACTTCGCGGTCTGAACGTGGACCGTTATGTGGTCATTATGCAGAAGGCGTACGACTCGGCTTTAAAATAATCATTCGGGTGCGGCAGCAGAACCGTCCCGCAAAGTCTATTCAGACTTTGCGGGACGGTTCTTTTTTATAGCTTGTTATATACGTATAAGCGGCATTTCGGGGCCACATTCGTGACAATGAGAGAAATGAATTCGACGAAATGAAGTTACTTCACCTGAGCAGACGTGTTTCACCGCGCCGCACGCGCGCAAACGTACGCAGAAAGGTCATTTGCACCTGCGAAATCGGGGTAACTGTACCCCGAAAAGAGCAACTGTACCTACCGCAAAGCCCTTGCTAACCATTATGATCAGCGGTATAGAAAGCGCTAACAATTCATCGCGGCAAGTGACTTAGGGAGGGATCGTTCTGAAAGATCAATTGGCTTTAAACCAAAGCGAAAGTGCCATTCGGCGAAGCGGGAAGCGGGGGCTGCTGGAGGAAGCGGGAAGGAGCATGAGAAAGCATTGGCAGCTTTATATGATTGTCGTTCCGCCCCTGCTGTTTTTTCTCATCTTCAAGTATTATCCGATGCTCAATACCGTGCTCGCCTTCAAAGACTACAACGTAATCAAGGGCATTTGGGGCAGCCCGTGGGTAGGGATGAAAAACTTCAATTTGTTTTTCGACAATCCGATGTTTTGGCCGCTCGTCAAAAACACGCTGCTCATTAGCGGTTATTTGCTGCTGGCAGGATTTCCGATACCGATTCTGCTTGCTTTGATGCTGAACGAGGTTCGAAGCGGACGGTTCAAGAAGGTTGTGCAAATGGTATCTTTCGCTCCGTATTTCATCTCGACCGTCGTCATGGTATCGATTATCATGTTGTTTCTGTCTCCGCGGCTCGGCTTCGTCAATATCGCGATGAACGCGATCGGACTGGATTCGGTCAATTTTCTCGGCGAACCCGGCATGTTCAGATCGATTTATGTATGGTCGGACATTTGGCAAACGGCAGGTTATTCGGCGGTAATCTATTTGGCAGCGATTGCCGGCATCGATCCTACGCTGTATGAAGCAGCCAAGGTAGACGGGGCATCCCGATTCCAAAAAATTCTTCACGTGGATCTTCCGGGCATTCTGCCTACTATCATGATCGTGCTAATTCTGAACGTAGGCAGCGTCATGGCGATCGGCTTCGAGAAAATATACCTGCTGCAAAATCCGCTGAATCTCGTCAATTCGGAAATCATCGCGACGTACGTGTACAGCGTCGGGTTGCTTAACGCCAACTACAGCTTCGCGACGGCGGTCGGCTTGTTCAATTCCGTCATCAATCTCATCCTGCTAACGTCGGTGAACGGCTTAGCCAAGCGGTTCTCGAACACAAGCATCTGGTAAGGAAAGGGGAGCATAAGCGTACCATGGCTGCACAAAGAACGAATTACAAAATCAAGGATTCGGCCGGGGACAAATTATTCCTGTTCATCATCTACATTATTCTGGTCCTAGTGCTTGTTGCGGTACTGTATCCGCTCATCTACATCGTCAGCAGCTCCTTAAGCAGTCCCGCGGCTGTGACGTCCGGCAAAGTATGGCTTTGGCCGGTAGACTTCTCGCTGGAAGGCTTCAAGGTGCTGTTCCAGAATAAGCAAGTGGTGTCCGGTTACGGCAACTCGATCTTCTATACGGGAGCGGGTACGCTCATCAGCGTCGTCTTAACGATCATGATCGCCTATCCGCTGTCGCGCAAAACGTTTTTCGGACGGAACGCGCTCATGATGCTCATTACGTTCACGCTGCTGTTCAGCGGCGGACTCATTCCGACGTATATGGTCGTCAAGGAAGTCGGTCTGATCGACTCCAGATGGGCGCTGCTCATTCCGAACGCGATCTGGGTATGGCAGGTCATCATCGCAAGGTCCTTCTTCCAGTCCTCGATCCCGGACGAATTGTTCGAAGCGAGCGAGATGGACGGCTGCAGCGATCTGCGTTTTTTACGGAGCATTGTTGTTCCATTGTCCATGCCGATCATCGCCGTTCTCGTCCTCATGTACGCCGTCGGCCAATGGAATGCGTATTTCGACGCGCTGATCTATTTGAAAACCGCCGACAAATTTCCGCTGCAGCTTATTTTGCGAAGCATCATTATACAGAACAACAGCGCGGCGGGATTGAACGATGCCATGAAGCAGGTCGAGCGTCAGCAGCTTGCCGAGCTACTGAAGTATTCGTTGATCGTCGTGGCGACGCTGCCCGTGCTTGTCATCTACCCGTTCGTTCAACGCTACTTCGTGCAGGGGATGATGGTCGGATCGGTGAAGGGCTAATGTCTGTCCCGCACAAACAATCTTTTAAGGAGGTGGCGCTTATGTAGGTTTGCTCGCCCAACATCGCGATATATCGCGTTAAGACCAACCATTCACTCAATAAAAAAGGGAGCGATACCATTGAAAAAGAGAATCGCGGGTTTATTCGCCATTATGTTGTCGGTAAGCCTGATGCTTGCCGCGTGCTCATCCAATAACAATCAGCCCGGCAACGCTTCGTCGCCGCCAGAGCAATCGGGCGACGCAGGAGAGAAGCCGTCCGGTCCGGTAGAGATAAGCGTATTCGCCGTACAGGAGCAGGGCATCGATCTTCCGACAAACAAATTCACCCAGCATGTGCAGGACATGTTCAACATCAAGTTCAACTTCGAGGTCATCCCGTCCGACGGGGCGAAGGAGAAACGCCAAATCTCGCTCGCGAGCGGCGACTATCCGGATGCCTACATCCTGACGGGCTACGTGGATCAATTCACGCAGACGGACGTGCTGAAGTACGGCAAGCAAGGCGTAATCGTGCCTCTGAACGACCTCATTGATGAATATGCGCCGAACATTAAAGCGGCTATGGAATCGAATGCCGACCTGAAGGCGTTTAATACGGCGCCGGACGGCAACATCTACGGGCTCGTAGCTTATGCGCAATGCTTCCACTGCTCGTATCCGAATAAGTTATGGCTCAACACATCTTGGCTGGAGAAGCTGAATCTGGAAATGCCGACGACGCCTGAACAATTCCGCGATGTGCTGCGGGCGTTCAAGAACGGCGATCCGAACGGAAACGGCGTGAAGGACGAAGTTCCGCTCAGCGGCTCGACCGAAGATTTCGGCGTACGGGTGCTTCCGTTCCTCATGAACGCGTTCGTCTATAATGACGACCGGAATTACTTGAACCTGACGAATGGAAAAGTCGAGTCGGCTGCAATCAAGGAGGAGTGGAGAGCAGGGCTGGCCTTCGCCAAATCGTTGTACGACGAAGGACTGATCGATCCGGGCGCGTTCACCCAAAATGCCGAGGCGTTCAAAAAAATCGGCGAAAACGCGGATACGCAAATTCTCGGCGCCGGCGCGGGCATGCATCCCGCCATCTTCGTCAATATCGACAAGGGCAATAAATATTCGGCCGATTACAATCCGCTTCCACCGCTTACCGGACCGAACGGCTCGTCGTTCGCGACGCATGACGGCGGCGGCGTAGCGCCTGGCGCGAAGTTCGTCATTACGAACAAAGCGAGCAAAGAAGCTCAAATCGCACTCATTAAGCTCGTCGATTACATGTACACATGGGAAGGGCAGACGAATGCGGCATCCGGCATGGAAGGCATCGATTGGGAACGCCCAGGACCCGAGGATGTCGCTCTTGGCGAAGGCGTCAAAGCGATGATCAAGGCGATCCCCGCTGCCGAAGGGGAAGCTCCGCGCAATGCCGGCTGGAGCGGCATGGGCCACTTCTATATGCCAGCCGAATATCGCGACAGCTTCGTGCAAGGGACCGACATTTACGATTCCAACGCTTACGAGCGCCGTCTCTACCAAGCGACGCTGCTTTACGAAGGCCATGAGCCTAAGGAGCTATTCCCGCTTTGGTCGGTATGGGTCGATCCGGCGGAAGCCGACGAAGCGAGCATCCTGCAGACGAACCTTCGCAAATACGTGGAGCAGAGCGCGCTGCAATTCGTTACCGGCAACAAGGATCTGACCAAAGATTGGGACGCTTATGTCAAAGGATTGAAGGATCTGAAGGTTGACCGTTATTTGGAAATCCTGCAGAAAGCATACGACACCTCGAATAAATAACGGAAAGCATGAATGAACCGCTGAGCCCGGACAATGGATTGATCCGGGCTCTCGGCTACATTGACGTAAAAGGGGATGAATGAAGTGGATAAGTCGATGAGAAAATGGCGCCTGTCTTTCCTTGCTTTCGTCATGTTCGCGGTGCAGCTTGCTTATGTGCCTCCGGCATTCAATGAAGCCGAAGCGGCCGATAACGGCCTTGGACAGAAGCCGTACATGGGTTGGAGCAGCTTCAGCATGCAGGTGTACAGCGGGAACAACGGGATTATTTCCGCCGCGCAGATTAAAGCGCAATCCGATGCGATGCATATGCTGCTGCAGCCGTACGGCTATGAATACATCAACATTGACGCCGGCTGGAACGGAGACATGGACGGATACGGCCGCCCGATTCCAAGCACGACGCATTATCCGAACGGCTTCCAGGAAGTGATCGACTACGTTCATGCGAACGGTCAGAAGATCGGCATCTACGGCATTCCGGGCTTGTCGCCGCAAGCTTACGAGGACGATCTGCCTATCTTCGGCGCGCCGGGCTGCTCGATGCGGGATATCGCCGCTCAGCCGCTGGCGCAGGCGGATTACTGGAATTTAGGCTACAAGATCGATTTCTCGAACCCTTGCGCCCAGAGCTACATTAACTCCATTGCGGACTTGTATGCCGAATGGGGCATCGACTTTCTCAAATTCGACAGCGTGACGCCGGGATCGGGCATCTCCGACCTGTCGCTGGACGCGCGCGACGACGTGGCGGCTTGGTCGGCTGCGCTTGCGCCGCACGGCATATGGCTGGAGCTGTCGTGGGCACTGGACATCAACTACATAGACACCTGGAAGCAGTATGCCAACGGCTGGCGCGTCGACTGGGATATCGAATGTTATTGCGGCACGGCAGGGCTGACGAGCTGGAGCAGCATCGCAAGGTTGTTCCCGAAGGCGGAGCAATGGTGGCCGCACGGCGAACCGGGAGGTTGGAACGACTTCGATTCGCTCAACGTGGGCAACGGGGCGATGGACGGCATTACGCAAGACGAGCGCAAGACTGCCATGACGCTGTGGGCGATGTCTGCCGCGCCGCTATATATCGGCAATGACATGACGAAGCTGGACAGCTACGGCCTTGAGCTGCTTACGAACGAGGAGGTCATCGCGGTCAACCAGAACGGCCGTCCGACCAGACCGGTATCGACCGAGACCGAGCAGCAGGTATGGTACGCCAATAACGGAGACGGCAGCTTTACGGTCGCATTGTTCAATCTGGACGACGCAGCCGCGACGGTTGAAGCCGACTGGAACGATATCGGACTATCCGGACCGGCATCCGTACGTGATCTGTGGAGCAAATCGGATCTCGGAACTTTCAATGACGGCTTCAGCTCGGCGAATTTGGCCGCTCATGGCTCCCGTTTGCTTAAAGTGACGCCGCTTGACGGGGCGGTAAGCGCCAATGACGACGATCACGGCTTCTCCTTCGACGGAGCTTGGAGCACGAACGGAGGTTATGAGGAAACCGGAGGCAAGCAAAATCTGCTCGTGTCCGTTACCGATTCCCGCGTTCGGAACAGCCTCATCGAACCAAGCTCGGCGAAGTTCAACAAGAAACCCTCCGCGCAAGCCGACATTTCGATTTCGTTAACGCTTAACGGCAATACGCTGAGCAGCGTTTCGAACGGTGGCGCGGCTCTATCGAACGGGACCGATTACACGGTGTCCGGCTCGACCTTGACGATCAAGAAGGAGTACTTGACCGGACTGCCCGTAGGCGAGACGAGGTTATCGGTCGGCTTCAGCGCCGGCTTGGAACAGACGCTCTCGATTACGGTCAGCGATACGACGGACGGCGTCATTGCGAACTTGAACGACGATGACTCGGCGATCGCCTACGCGGGCTCGTGGCATCGAAGCTGGAACCGCGGATTGGGCGATTACGGCGATGACGTCCACTTCACGGAGGCGAACGGCGATTACTTCGAATATGAGTTCACCGGCACGGGCATCGAGCTCATCACGGAGAAGCATGACTCGCAGGGCGAGATCGATATTTACTTGGACGGGGCGTTCCAACAAACTGTCGACACTTACGATGCCAACCGGCTTTCCCAACAAACCGTTTATGCCGTCACAGGCTTGACGGACGGCGTCCATACGCTGAAGGCGGTGAAGAAATCGGGCATCTTCATGTTGCTGGATAAATTGAAGGTAACGAAGCCGGATCTTATCCTCCCTTCGGAAGGAAGTTTTAACAAGAAGTCTTCGCTGCAGCGTGACGTAATGACCGAGCTGACGCCGGGCGGTCCTGCTCTCACAGGCATCACGAACGCCGGAACGCCGCTCGCATCGGGAACGGACTACACCGTCTCGGGCAGCGAGATAACAATCAAGAAGGAGTACCTCGCCTCGGAGCCGGAAGGTACGACAAGGCTCGTCTTCGCCTTCTCCGGAGGCGAAACGCAGATGCTGGCAGTTACGGTCGCGGATACGACGACCCAGATTATCTCGCTTAACGATAATGACTCGGCCATCTCCTACAACGGCTCATGGGGGTACAGTTATAGCCGCGGGCTTGGCGACTACAACGATGACGTTCACTATACGGAAGCGAACGGCGATTCTTTCGAATATGAATTTACCGGGTCCGGGATCGAGTACGTGACGGAGAAAGATTCCTCGCAAGGGGAAGTGGATATTTATTTGGATGGCCTATTCCAGGAGACGGTCGATACGTACCACTCGAGCCGGCTAACTAGACAAACCGTATATTCGGCGTCCGACTTGCCGGAAGGCACGCATACGCTCAAAGCGGTGAAGAAATCAGGCAATTACATGCTGCTCGACGAACTGAAGGTAACGTCGGCATCGCAGGTGCTGCAAAGCTCGATCAGCCCTACGACGGTAAGCTTCGATCAGCAAATCTCGGAACAGTCCGAACCGACCGTCACTCTTGCGCTTAACGGTAATTTGCTTACCGAAGTATCGAACGGCGCGAACGTATTGACCGAAGGGGTGGATTACACGTTAACCGGCAACGAGCTGACCTTGAAGCGAAGCTACTTGGCCGGTTTGGATATCGGAATGGCGAATCTGACCTTCGCCTTTACCGAGGGTTCCCCGCAAACGCTGGCCGTCGCGGTGCGCGATACGTCAAGAGGCCGTTTCGTCTCCGTGAACGATGCGGATGCGGGCATTGCGTATTCGGGAGCATGGCAGCACAGCAGAAACCGGTCATTCGGCGATTACAAGGACGATGTCCATTTCGCCGAAGTTAACGGCGCTTTCTTCGAATATGCGTTCCACGGCACGGGCATCGAGCTATTGACCGAAATGGATACGTCCCAAGGGGACGTCGACATTTACGTGGACGGCCAATTCCAACAGACGGTCAGCGCGTACCGCGACAGCAGGGCGGCGCAGGAACCGCTGTACGTCATAGCGGACTTGCCGGATGGCGTCCATACGCTCAAGGCAGTGAAGCAATCCGGCTCGTACATGCTTCTCGATCAATTGCGGGTGCAAAAGGCTTCGCGGTTAACGCCGGATAAGGGGGTGTTCGATAAAAATCCTCCGGAGAAGGAAGATGTGGTCGTTGCGCTGGAGGTGGATGGAAGCAATCTGATCGGCATCTCGAACGGCCACTATGAATTGAAGCAAGGCAAGGATTACAATCTGTCCGGGAATCAGCTAACCGTGAAGAAGCAGTACTTGGCAACGCTGCAGGCAGGCACCGCCGCTCTGACGCTTTCATTCAAAGCCGATTACCGGCAGGACGTGCTATACACGGAAACCAACGGAGATTCCTTTGCGTATTCCTTCATCGGTACGAGCGTGGAGGTAATCGGGCCGAAAGGGCCGCAGCAGGGCAATATCGACATCTATGTGGACGGTGCTTTCGTTCAGACGGTCAGCGCTTATCATGCCAGCCGGTTGACGGGCCAGAATCTCTTCAGCTCGAATGGCTTGACTGACGGACCGCATACGATCAAAGGGATAAAAGCATCAGGCGAAGTGATGCTGGTGGATCAGATTAAATACACGGTGGCCGAGTAACACAGCCAACAAATGACGGACCGGTTCTCTCATGGTTTGAAGAGAGCCCGGTTCTTTCCTTATAGCCAAGTCTACTATGCGAAGTATAAGATAAGAGTTGATAGGCTCCCCGCTGTACATTGACGGTGGGTTTGTATTAACAAAGATGCTTAATATAGCTGGAAGGAAGGGGCGAACACCGTTATGAAGTTAGTGGCGATCGAACAAGAAGGGCGATACAGACTCGGGGTAAAGCTGAATGACGGCATCATCGATATTTTATCGGCGCTTGAGCACATGCCGGATTCCGCGGTTCCGACGGATGCGATGGATGTCATTGCCGGAGGCGAACAAGCTGTGGCCATTTTGCGCAGTTATGCGGAGCGTTTGCTCCAAACGCCAAATTACGGGGCTGCCTTGCTGCTTCGCGAAGATGAGGTGCAATTCGGACCATGTGTACCGGCTCCGAACAAAATCATATGCGTTGGCTTGAATTACAGGCAGCATGCGATTGAAACGAATGCAGCCATTCCGCAATTCCCGATTTTGTTCAATAAATTCAACAATACGCTGACGGGTCACCTGCATGACGTCGTTTTGCCTGAACGAGTGACGAATCAAGTCGATTATGAGGCGGAGCTTGTCATCGTGATCGGTAAAACCGCTAAAAACGTTAGCAAGGAACAGGCATTGGACTATGTGTTCGGCTACTGCTGCGCGAACGACCTGTCCGCGCGCGATCTTCAAACGAGAACCTCGCAATGGCTGCTTGGCAAAAGCTGCGACGGTTTCAGCCCGCTTGGCCCCTATTTGGTTACGAAGAATGAGATCGCCGATCCGAACGATTTGGCTATCAAATGCTTCGTTAACGGGGACGAGCGCCAGTATTCGAATACATCGGACATGATCTTCCCATGCGACGAAATCGTGAGCTACATATCCCAGCACATGACGCTTGTTCCTGGCGATATCATCCTGACCGGAACTCCCGAAGGCGTCGTACTCGGTTATCCGGCGGATCAGCGCGTGTACTTGAATCCAGGCGATGTCGTGACGATCGAAATAGAAGGTCTGGGGAAATTAACGAATCGCATGGTTAGCGAGGCATAAATCAACACGCTGAAGGGCTTGAATAGCGGCCGGGTAAGTGTTGGCATATCGGAAAACGCCGTAAGCGTCTATCTCCGCTTGATTACACGGATTGTCGTAACGAAACAAATACCCCTTATCGATTCGATAAGGGGTATTTGCCGATTGTTTCATACATTGGCGAGGCGCGCAGATGGGTGCGCATCAATACGAAATGATCGGCCGTCCATTGCTCCGAGGACCGAAAGCCGGAGAATGGCGCGGCATCCAGACCGCCCTCCCCCGCAAAGGTTCTGGCAAGCGTAATATGCGGTTTGTAAGGACGATCCTCCGGGACAAAACCGAGCGGGCTTGTTCTCCTCACGACATCCTTATGTAAAGAACCTAGGCTTGGAAGGTCTCCGTCAACGGATGTCCATAAAATCCGGGGAGCTTTGGGAGGGCCGAACGTTCCGACGGTATTCAATCGAAGACCGAAGGTAGGAAGTTGAACGTCGGACAAAGCGGTTTTGAGCCTCTCAAGCTTATCCATGGGCGTCTCGCCGAGAAACTGAAGCGTAATGTGGTAATCGGCGGGATGCGTCCATTTGCGAAACGGAAGCTTTGTTTTATTTTGCTGGGCCCATCGCGTTAGATGATCCTTGATCGCTTCCGGCAATGGCACCGCGACAAATAAACGGACTTGCTCCGTGTGCGCCTTGTTCATTGCATATTTCACCTTCTCGTCTTTTTCTACGGAAATAGTGTAACCTATTTACCTTTACAAATGCTTTGTGATCCAAATCTTTCTACTATGGGAGGTAGATGATGAGACATTTCGTAGGATTGAAGGCAAAAAATACTAATTAAAAACAAAGTTAGTGCAGATATCCAACATAGACTGCCAACGACATGCCTATCCACATCTCTCATGCCTCTTGCGCTACGGGAAGCGTGAAGGCGAACGTCACGCCTCCAAGCTCGTTGCGCACATCGTAACGGCTGCCGTGCAGATCGAGAATCTGCTTGACGATGGCTAGCCCGATTCCGGTTCCGCCGCTTTCCCGGACGCGCGCCTTGTCGACGCGGTAGAATTGACTCCAAATAAGATGGCGTTGCTCCTCCGGTATAGGTTCTCCCTCATTATGGACGGTAAATCGCCATTCATCGTCGTCCCGAATAACCATGAACGTAACCGTGCCTCCATCCGAAGCATGCCTTACCGCATTGGACAACAGATTCGTAAGCACTTGCCCGATCCGGAACCGATCCCCCCAAGCGTAGACTTCGCCGTCCCGTTCCTCCGGCAGCGAAACCTCGATGTTCACGTTTTTTTCCGCTCCCAGCGCATGGGCGCGTTCGGCAGTCTCCTCGATCAGCATGGCAGCGTCGAAAGTGTCCCGATTAAGCTGGTACTGGCCGGATTCCAGATGGGACAGGTCCAGCATATCGCCGACAATCGCGGACATGCGCCGCGTCTCGTCCAAGATGACTTCCGCGTACCGCGCTCGCTTCGCGCCGGATCCGATATTGTCCTGCAACCCTTCGGCATAACCTCCGATCAAGCTAAGCGGCGTTTTGAGCTCATGGGAGACGCCGGCTACGAAATCCCGGCGCATCCGCTCCAGCGCCTTCTCCCGCTCGATATCTTTGCGCAGCTTATCGTTGGCTTCGTGAAGCTCCGACAGGGCACCTTGCAAATTATCCGCCAGAAAATCGAACGTCCTCGACAGTTCGCCGATCTCGTCCTTGCGGCGCCAACGGATGCGGGAGGAGAAATCGAGCGAAGCAAGCCTGCCGGCAAGTTCGTTGAGCGAGCGAAGCGGCTTGGTCAGGATGCCGGCGTACAGGAAAGCGAGGATCGGCACTAGCACGATGGCAACGCCAAACGCATACCAGGAGAAATCGCGTATGACCTTCGAAGCGCCGATGACCGGCTGCAGCGAGGAGATGGCGAACAGCACGGTCCCTTCGCCGCTTCCGTCCGATTCGACCGGAGCGACCGCAATCAGTTGATCGCCGCCGGAGCTCGCCGTGCCTGTACCGTGAGAGCGGTACACGAGCGTTTCGGATTCGTTCATGACCTTATCGAACGCTTGCTGATCGCGCCGCCATTCCTGAAAGGCGAGCATGAACTTCTGCGACTGCTCATCGAGTCCGGGCGGCAAAAACGAAGGCAGCCCGTTTTGCGGCGAATCGCCGTTTTCACGCTGTTTTTCTCTTTGGATCATTATTTTGCCTTTATCCATGGTTACAAGCGAAATCGTGGCAAAGTAATCGCTCTCGAACCGGAAAAAGGTTGAAGGGAATCCTTCGTCGCCGCCGGACGATTTTGCCGACTTCGCATACTGGTCGCGGATAAGGTTCATTTCCAGCTTAATGTCCTTCACTTGGCGCCGTTCGTAGAATGAAGCGAAGCTTCCCGCGAGTACCGCAAGCAGGACGCCAAGAAGCAGCATGATAACGACGAACGTGACGGCAAACAGACGGAAAGCGACGGAATGGCTTAACCGCGTCAAGGCGTCACCTTCATCCGGTATCCGGTACCCCGCAGCGTTACAATCCACTCCGCGCGGGCACCGAGCTTCTGCCGAAGCCGCTTCACATGCGTATCCACGGTGCGCACGTAACCGGCATAATCGTATCCCCATACCGCGTCCAGCAGCATGTCGCGATCGAGCACGCGGTTGCGGTTGCGGACGAAGTGCAGCAGCAGGTCGAATTCCTTGGACGACAGCGCAAGCGGGACGCCGTCCAGCGACGCTTCCCTTGCAGCCAAATCCAATAGCAGATCTTCTATTTTCAGGTATTCGCCAGCGGGTTCGCCGAAGCCGGCATTAACCGCCGAAGCCGATGCCGATTCGGCCCTTTTCAGCAGCGCTTTGATTTTGGCGATCAGCACCTTCGGGCTGAACGGCTTCGTTATATAATCGTCTGCCCCCAGATCGTAACCGAGCAGCTTGTCGTCTTCCTCTGACTTGGCAGTTAGGAACACGATCGGCACATTCGATCTGGCGCGAATGGCCTCGCATACATCGTAGCCGTCGAGTCCCGGCATCAGTATATCGAGAAGAACGAGCTGGGGCCTATGTTCCTCGAACTTGTCCAGCGCGTGGTCGCCCCGAGCGCATTCGCAATAGTCCAAGCTTTCTTCCTCCAAATAATCGGCGATCAGTTCCCGTATGCGCCGCTCGTCCTCGACTATCAGTACTTTTGGTTTCACGCTGTTCAGTCCTTCCTTCTTCTTGAGCCCGCCCGCACATTCCTTTTTTACAGCTTTATTGTAAGCGAGCGGCAGCGCCTTTGTCACGCCGGGACCTGTCACACGGCTGTCACAATGCATGGCTATGATGAAGGGCATGAAGGCGAATGCAAGCCTTGGAAAGGAGGCAATCATCTGATTCGAATCAGGCAACAATACCGGCGGGACGCGCCTTTCACGCTGCTGTTCCTGGCCCCGAGCCTTGCCGGTTTTCTCTTGTTCTTCATCGTCCCGTTCGGCGCGGTTGTCTATTACTCGGTGATCGACAATCCCGTTAACGGCAATTTCGTCGGGCTGAGCAATTACGAAGCGTTATGGGACAGCGGTTCGTTCCGCAAAGCGCTCGTCAACTCCTTGCTGTTCGCGGGCGTCAGCGTACCCTTGCTCTTTGCCGTATCGCTGGGACTGTCGCTGCTGCTTAGAGCGAAGCTGCCCTTCCGCCAATCGATGCGGACGATGTTCCTGCTGCCGCTCGTCGTACCCGTCGCTTCCGTGATCCTCGTATGGCAGACGCTGTTCCAATGGAACGGAGCCATTAACGGTCTCTTCCTGGCTTGGGGAATGAATCCCGTCGATTGGATGAACTCCAATTGGGCGTTTGCCGTCATGCTGGCCGTCTTCGTATGGAAAAACGCAGGCTATAACCTGATTGTTTTTCTCGCCGGTTTATCCAACATTCCGACGGAGCAGTACGAATCGGCGTCTATGGACGGAGCCGGACCGATCCGAGCATTTATGCACATCACGTGGCCGGGGCTTGCGCCGACATCCTTTTTTGTCGTCGTGATGAGCATCGTCCAGTCGTTCAAAGTATTCCGCGAAACGTATCTGGTGGCGGGAGCCTACCCGAACGACTCGATCTATACGCTGCAGCATTTCATGAACAATATGTTTGCCTCGCTGGACTATCCGAAGCTCACGGCTGCTGCCGTTCTGCTGTCGATCGTCATCGGGGTCACGGTCTACGTGCTGTTCCGGGCGGAAAGACGGTCAAGGGAGGCACTGCAATGACGGACGCCATGCGCAAGTCAATGACGGCCATGAAGCTCGCTTTTCTAATCCTGATCGCGCTGGCCATGTTATTTCCAGTCGTGCTGACGGTGAGCAATTCGTTTATGTCGGAGGAGGAGATCGGCCGGCATTACGATCTTTTGGACGGAGGCGATACCGCCGCCGCCGGAAAGAACGTGATGATCCGCCTCATTCCCGAGACGGTTACGTTATCGCAATTCGGGGAGGTGCTGCTGAAGCGGCCGAAGTTTTTGCTGCATTTTTGGAATTCGGTGAAGCTTACGCTTCCCATTATCGCCGGGCAGGCGATAATCGGAACGCTTGCCGGCTTCGCTTTCGCGAAATTGGCTTTCCCCGGAAGGGACAGGCTTTTTTTCGTCTACTTGCTAACGATGCTTATGCCGTTCCAGGTTACGCTCGTGCCGAATTATCTGGTGGCGGATAAGCTTGGTTTCTTGAACAGCTACGGAGCCATTATTTTGCCCGGTCTATTCGCTTCATTCGGCGTGTTCCTGATGCGGCAGTTCATGGCGAGCATTCCGGATGCCTATCTGGAGGCTATTCGAATCGACGGAGCGGGACATTTGCGGGCATTTATCCATATTGCGCTTCCGTTAGCCAAGCCAGGCATCGCGGCGCTCGTTCTCTTATCGTTCGTCGATAACTGGAACATGGTGGAGCAGCCGATTTTGTTTCTGTCCGAGCCGTTTCGCCAGCCGCTGTCCGTCTATCTGGCTACGATTGCCGAGGGAGCAAGGGGAGTTGCGTTTGCTGCCTCCGTGCTGTACATGACCCCGATGGTGCTTATTTTCCTCTATGGCGAAGAGCATCTGGTGGAAGGCATTCAAATGTCGGGCATTAAAGGTTAATCAGGAGAAAGGAGGCATGCAGACGAATATGGAACGACGAAAGAAGACGCTGGGCTGGTTGATCGGGCTGTTTTTCACGCTCCTTCTTGCGCTTACGTTTCTGTCCAACACCATTCAGGGGTTGTCGCTGCCTAAGGTATCCGTCCAGAAGCCGGATATGGGAGGTCTCGACCTGAACGTTACGGGCGACGGCTTCCTTCAGCCTGCGCATACCGCGCAGCTTTTTGCGGAAGGGGATTGGAAGGTAGAGGAGATTCTCAAAAAAAAGAACGACCGGGTGAAACGAGGCGACGCACTCGTTACGTTCGATACCGCTTCGACGAGAAGAACGCTGCAGGACGAGAAAACCCGCTACGAGCAGCAAAAGCTGCAGATGGCCAAGATGATGGATCAGATGAAAGCCGTGCTGAGCAGCGAGGATTCCGCCGGCGCCGATAATCAGAAGCGCGACCTCGAGAGCCACAAGCTGGATATGCAAGTCCAGGAGCGAAAAATTGCCGATCTGGAGAAGCAAATCGCGGAGGGCGGTACGTTGAAAGCCCCTGTGGACGGCATCGTGATTAACGTCAACGCATCGGAAGGAGCGGTTGCCAGCCGGGGACAGCCCATTGTCGAGATCGCCGACGATGCTGCCGGTTACCAGTTCTCCATCGTGGCGGACAGCAACGACGCTTCCATGCTGCGCATCGGCGACAAAGTGAGAGTGCAGTTGGACGAAGAACCGAGAAGAAGCATCGAAGGATTTATTTCGGATATCGAAGATGCGCCGACGGGCGGCAATGACGAAAGCACGGACGGCACGAACGAGACCATAACGTTCGACGTGACGGATGCCAAGCTGCAGCCGGGCTTGAAGGCTTACGTAAGCATCTCCAACCAGAGCCGTTCCATGGGAATGCAAATTCCGAAGTCCGTACTGGAGCAGGACAATAACGGTTATTTCGTGTACACCGTCATGGAAAAAGACGGGCCGCTCGGCACCGCTTATTACGCCGTCAAAACATACGTCACGATCAGAGACGAGAACGGAGATACGGCGGTTACGGATGGGCTGCTGCCTGACGAGCCGTTCATTACGGAATCCAGCGAACCGATCAGCGATGGAGATCGCGTCCGCTATTCCTAAATAATGCGAATGATACTGAGGAGGAAACAAAATGAGGAAGAGAGCAAAGGTTTGGAAATCGACAGCGTGGTTAGTACTGTGCGCCGCGCTAGCAGCGTGCTCGAGCGGCAATGACGGCAAGGAAACGAACGGGTCTCCCGCACCGGGCGACAACTCGGCCAAAACGGAAGACGGCAAAACCGTCATTTCGATGTCGGTCCTGACGAGTGACCGTTTCCTGATGGAGGCGGAGCAGAAGTTCGAGCAGCTTCATCCCGATATCGACGTCCAAATCAACGAGCTCGTGCCCGCGGACACGAGCGGCGGCGGCAAAATCGTCATGATGCAAGGCGCGGAAACGGGACCGAAGCCGGAGGATGTGGACAAGTACGCAAGCAGCGTCAATGCGGCGCTAATGTCGGGCAATGCGTCGGACATTATCTCGGCGGAGTATTTGCCGATCGATAAATATATAGAAAAGGGGCTTCTTGGCGATTGGGACGAATGGGCAAGCAAGGATGGCAGTTTCAACAAAACCGATTATTACGAAAAGGTGATGAGCGGCGTTTCTGGAGGTGAGGGCTGGTTTGGCGTTCCGACCTCCTTTTCGCTCGACGTCATGCTCGGCGACGACTCTCTGCTGGAGCAGAACAGTCTGAACGATGCGACATGGACATGGGATCAGTTCGTCGACCTTCTGGCGAAGACGAAGACGGACGGCAAATACGGCATGTCGATGATCAAGCCCGAAACGCTGCTTAAATACGTAACCGAATCGGTGTACGCGCAGCTCGTGAAGAAAGAAGGCAACAACGTCTCCTTCGATGAACAGGCTTTCCGCGCCTATATGGAGAAAGTCAAGAAGCTGTACGATGAAGGCTTGGCTACTCCGGAGATGATGGGACCGGAAAATACGGCCTTCCGCCTGCTCAGCATGGATTCTCCGATGAATGCGCTCTTGATGCCGCAGATGGAAGGGAAATCGAAAGCGATGCTCACTCCGCCGGCTTCCGGCACGGACGAGGGCTTGCCGTTCAAATCAAGCCAGGTGCTCGCCCTGAATGAGAAATCGGATGTAAAGGAAGCCGCTTGGACATTCGTGAGCTATCTGCTGTCCGAAGAGATGCAGTCCTCGAGAGCGATGATGAATTTTCCCGTAAACAAGGCGGCTTTAGCTAATGGACTCGCTTCAACGAAAGAAATGATCGAAGGAGGAGGAAACGGCGAAGGAGGCAAAAAAGCAAGCATCAGGCTTAGAGGCAAGGACGGCGAGGAAATGACGCCGACGATAAGCGAAGAGGATATGGCGCGCGTTACCGCTTTAATGCCTGAGGTTGGCAAATACGCCAATATCGATTCCAAGGTGCTGAGTATGATTAGCGAGGAATCGGCCGCTTACTTTACCGGCGGCAAATCGGCCGACGCGGTAGCCAAATCATTGTCAAACCGGATCAACACTTATTTGAACGAATAGCCGCAAAAGCCTTGAAGGCGTGCAAAGGGGTTGTCCTAAAAGCTACTGGCTTAGGGATAGCCCCTTTCTGCGTATGCAGCTAACCTCTGGCTGCTATGTTGGATTTTTGCAGTAACTTTGGCGGAATGAATGGTGGTGGGTAAAAACCCGTTTGTTTTGTTTTTGTTCTTTCCTGAGCGGGGGGACGTTCATTTTTGCGCAAAAGACAGCCCTCGCTCTTTGAGAGCTTCTTTCAGTATTCTAATCCCTTTAGGTCCAACGCCATGCAGCTTAAGGAGGTCGGCCTCCGTCACTTTCGTGAATTGCTGAAGCCTGAAATATCCGGCCGCCGTAAGCGCGCGGGTAGCAGGGCTGCTGATCTTAGGCAAATCGCTTTGTTCAGTCGGCTTGTTCAATGGATCCATTTAAAAACACTCCTTTCTATTCGATAATCGTTTGAACTTTCGACCCGCTGCGCATGTGCAGCTTGAATTCCCTAGGCGAGCATCCGTTGTGGCGCTTGAATAACTTGTAAAATTGGGCCATGTTGGTGATGCCGACCTCGCAGCTCACATCCATAATGTTGAGGTCGCTGGTCAACAACAGAAGCTCGGCTTTCTTGATCCGTTTGTAGTTGACGTATTCCACGAAGGAAAGCCCCATCGTTTTCTTGAAATATTTGATAAAATAATGATAGCTTAAATTAAGCAGCGCACACGCATCCTCGACTCCGATTTTTTCATACAGATGCATGTCTATATAGTCAAGCACCGGCCTAAATCGAAGTAATTCCGATTCCCCGGTATCGTTCAACACGTTGCGGGTATCGCTTCTTAATAATAAGAGAATGAGACGCTTGATCGCAGCGCTGACGGCAATTTCATAACCTCTCGTTCGCGTTTGCGATTCCTGGAAAATATCCATAATGAACGCATGAGCATCCCGTTTCACGGACTCGTTGCCATCGAAAATATAGTTTAGGTTATCCAGCGGTTCCGTATGCTCGGAGAAGCAAGATAAATACGGCATGGTGCTCTGGTCAAAATGTTTGCCCAGATCGATCTGGAACACGACGTAGTGCAGGTTGTCGGCAAAAGGCTTGTGGGAACGGTGCGGCTGGGAAGCTCCCAATACCATCACGTCGCCCGGCCCGAGGACCACGTATCCGTGTTTGCTTTGTACGCCTAAACGCCCGTCCAGCATGGCTAAAAATTCGACTTCTTTATGATAATGCCACGGGTGATTCTCCACTGGACCATAATGGCTTTCATTCGAGCAGATTTCCCATATTTTCAGAAACAGCAGCGGATTCTGATAGATGACCTCTTCATTGATAGCCTCGGCATTCGTGTCCATGTAAGTTTCGATGAATGGCATGTCATTACCTCCTAGAGAGCATACGCTTTAAGAAGTATAACACTTTTGAATACAAAAGAGGCATGATTCGGCATTCCCATGAGGAGCCGTGTTTTCTATACTTGGACTAACGATATCAATAACAAAGGAGCGTTCTTCAATATGGTAAAGGTAACGGTTTGGAACGAAAATCGTCATGAGAAAAGAAATCCGCTAGTCGGCGAAATATATCCCGAGGGCATTCATGGCACAATCGCATCTTTTTTGAAGGAAGCTGGATATACGGCAGGGACGGCTACTTTGGATGAGCCGGAGCACGGTTTGACGGATGATGTATTGAACAATACCGATGTGTTAATTTGGTGGGGGCATCTTGCGCACGACGAAGTAAAGGACGAGATCGTTCAAAAGGTTCGTCAGCGCGTATTGGACGGGATGGGGCTGATCGTCCTTCACTCGGGGCATTTCTCCAAAATTTTCAAGGTTCTTATGGGTACGAGCTGCGATCTGAAATGGCGCGAAGCCGACGAGAAAGAGCGTCTGTGGGTCGTGGCGCCAAGCCATCCGATCGCGGAAGGCATCGCCGAATATATCGAGCTCGAGAAGGAAGAAATGTACGGCGAGCATTTTGACATTCCCGCTCCGGACGAGCTGATCTTCACAAGCTGGTTCGAAGGCGGGGAGGTGTTCCGCAGCGGCTGCACCTTCATCCGCGGCAACGGCAAAGTGTTTTATTTCAGGCCGGGTCACGAAACGTATCCTACCTATTACAACAAAGACGTTCAGCGCGTCATTGCGAATGCCGTGAAATGGGCTAAGCCGGTAGAGCGTAATCGTCCTGTGTACGGCAATGCGCAGCCGCTGGAGACGATCAAAGCGAAATAATGCTCGTTTAATGAAGGAAGACGCTGGAACGATACGTTCCGGCGTCTTTTGTTATTTAAGATTGTTTTTGATTCATTTTATGTTATTGTTAAAAGAGGTTTGGATTTTTTTGGATGGTTGATAGGTCCACAAAGTCCCCAAAACAGCGAAAAGTTGATGCAATTATCCAACATAGCCCAACGCTAATTAGGTTTTCGTAGAATAGGGAGTGTCTTATGGCCAAAAAAATCTTATTGATTCTGCTGTTTACATGCTTGATGACATCCGTATCTGTCGTTTCCGCGGCGGATAAGCAGGTCCGATTGTACGTTAATGATATCGAAATCAAAACGATCGAACCGATTATTAAAGCAGGCGTTACGTATGTGCCTTTTCGCCAGTTTTTCGAAGCGTTAGGTTACACAGTTGGATATAATGCTGAAGCTAAAGAGGTATCAGGCCGTAAGCCAGGTTCAGAAATTAAATATTGGCTTGGTGAAGATATCGTCGAGCATAACGGTCAAGGTTATTGGTTCTTTGAAGAGGCACCTTTCATTCAGGGACAAGTATATTTCCCGCTCCGATTCATCGGCGACATTATAGGTTATTCGGCACGTTACGACAAGCAACAGCATACGGTTAACCTTACGCAATTCGGTTACGGTCAAGAACAAGCCATTCGTGAGCTTCTAACGAAATATTACCGAAATTTTAGTCCGAAACTATTAACTTCTGACAATCTTGAATTAGGGTACTATAATCTAGAGTTTGAATATGATGCCGATAAACCGTCAAGCGAGATTCCAGTAAGAGATTTTGTCATAACAATTAATACAATTGATTATAGTGCCATGAATGAGGCTGCTCTTCATGTGACTTATACCGAGAATACACAAGTAATGAATCAAAAGGAAGAATTTGCGCTAACTATTCGGCAAGAAGAAGGCATGTGGAAAATAGCCAAATCAACAATGATGTCTAGCACTTCGGAGTTGCCGAGCGATATTAATGAAACTGCAAAAGCAATTTTAGTCGATCATTATGATGAGCAAGAAGCTGTGCTATCGGATCTTAGAACGTATTACAAAGTTAGTAATGAGGAAAACTATGAACTAACCTATCAATATACATCTCCCTTATTTATTGATCATTGGAATAGTGCAATGGTTGATCCTCGAAGGACATGGGACGATGTATTAAGAGTGAATTTTATGATATCGGATGAGAGGGTAAAGTTATCCAAAGAACGCGTCGTTTTTCTAGGCGAGAAGGAAGCGGTCGTTCATGGCTTTATTGATTGGATCGATTTAACACAGGACATAGCAGAAGGCGATATTGTATATGAGGCGCTCATATATATGGATTATGCCAATGGGCATTGGAATTATCATTATGAGTATGATCTCGAACAAGGCTTTAACGATTGGTAACTGCTCGTTGACGAGTTGTTTTTACGAATGTGGTCTATTTCCGATCATCTTTTCAACCACTTCAATCGAAGTGGTTTTTTTATATGGGCAGAAGGTACATTTTGAAAAAGAATAAATTTGGCTGCGAGTGGGAAAATACTACAACGAATACTGGAATTCTAAAATCTACTAAACAATTAAGGAGTCGCATATGGTCAATGATCGGGGCAAGGCAGCGTTATTTCCTAAATCGGGCGGGCCGTACAGCGGTCTGTTTTTTATTGCGGGATATGACCAGGTGAATGAAAGCTTTATCGCAGGCTTGCAAGAGGATTCGAACACCGTTCAAGTGGGGTCATTCAGCGGAGGGCTGCGCCCGGAGGAAAAACAAACGCTTATCCAGACGATCATGGCGAATCGAATCGATAACGTCGATAGCAAGGTGGTCCGGATCAAGCCCGGCATATGCGTGGAACTTCAGTTTGAATCGGTGGAAAACAATCGGTTGATGCAGCCGGCCTTCCGAACCTTTCGCCTAACCGCACGCTGGACGGAATGCACGTGGAACAAGCTGATTATCGATAACGCACCTGTCTCGGGCGATGTGACTATTACCCATCCCGATAAAATGATATGGCCAGAGTCACGCATCGACAAGGAAGCGTATGCAGCGTATCTGCTGCAGATTTCGCCGTTGATGATGCCTTTCTTGCGCAATCGGATCTTGACGACCATACGGTATCCCCATGGCGTTCCGGGCGAATCCTTTTATCAGAAGAACCGTCCGGATTACGCCCCCGATTTCGTTCGATCCGAGACCGTCGGCGGCATCAATTATATCGTATGCAACGATTTGTCGACGCTGTTGTGGCTGGGCAATCAAGCCGCAATCGAATTTCATACCCCTTTTCATACCATCGGGATGGAAAAACCGCTCGACATCGTATTCGATTTGGACCCGCCCAGCGAAGACAAGCTCTCTCTCGCCATTAAAGCCGCAATAGAGATGAAAACGGTATTCGACGGCTTCGGCATTGTCAGCTACCCCAAGTTGACAGGCGGAAAAGGAATGCAGATTCATATTCCGCTCGGCCGCGATTCTGCTTTGACTTATGAGGATGCGAGAGTTTTTACGGCGTTTATCGCGAAGTACGTGACGGAAAAGCATCCGGAGGATTTTACGACGGAACGGCTGAAGAAAAACAGGGGAAACCGACTATATGTGGATTATGTCCAGCATGCCCCGGGAAAAACGATGATTTGTCCTTACTCCGCAAGAGGACGAGTTGGAGCGACGGTGGCGGCGCCGCTTTATTGGGAAGAGGTAAACGGGCGGTTAACCGCGGAAGCCTATACGGTTCGGACGGTTCTGGACAGGCTTGCGGCCAAAGCTTGTCCGATGCATGATTTCTGGGAGCAGGACAATACTCGGATATTAAGTCAGCTCATCCTGAAGCTTAAACAAACGTAAGGAAGAAAGACCGCAAAAAAACAATATTTTTGGTTAACAATCCTACATTACTGGCGACTTAAGGAAGCTATAATGTGCCTATGACATCCAAAGTTCATAGGGAAAGAAGGTTAACTATTATGTTGGTTCAGAACGAGCAAGCTTGGTTGAAAGAAGTCATCGCTAAGATTACAGCTAAGATGGAATGGGTCAGCGAGAAATCGAAGCATAAAATACCGTACACGACGATTGACGGAACGCATGACGATAGAGCGACCGAGAATCCGTCGGGGGCGGATGCGGACGGCATCAATTGGTGGACGAACGGCTTCTGGGGCGGCATGATGTGGCTGATGCATCATGAAACGGGCAATGATAAATACAAGGAAATCGCTCAAATATCCGAAACGAAGCTGGATCGGTGCTTTGAGGATTACTACGGGCTTCATCACGATGTCGGCTTCATGTGGCTGCCGACCAGCGTAGCCAACTATAAAGTAACGCAAAACCCGGAATCCCGCAAAAGAGCGCTTCATGCCGCCAACCTGCTGGCAGGCCGCTTCAACCTGGCGGGAGGTTTCATTCGTGCATGGAACGATCTTGACGAAGGGGATACGAGAGGCTGGGCGATCGTCGATTGCATGTTCAATATCCCTCTCCTGTACTGGGCTACGGAAGAAACGGGCGATCCTCGTTACAAGCAGATCGCAATGAGACATGCGGATACGGCGATGACCGCTTTCGTTAGACCGGATGGTTCGGTGAACCATATCGTTGAATTTGATCCTTTCAATGGCGGCATTGTAAAGACATATGGCGGACAAGGCTACGAGGAGGGCTCTTCCTGGACGAGAGGCCAAACTTGGGCGCTGTATGGCTTCATGATGAGCTATATTCATACCGGCAAGGAAGAATATCTGCATACGGCCAAACGCATCGCGCACTATTTCATGGCTAATATTCCGGCAGACGGCGTCATTCCGGTCGACTTCAGACAACCGGCCGAACCGAAGCTGGAGGACGACACGGCTGCGGCGATCGCCGCTTGCGGATTGATCGAGATCGCTAAGGCGGTAGGGCCATACGAGCAAAGCGTCTACTTGGATGCGGCGGTCAAGCTGCTTAAGACGCTGGACTCGCGAATCGACTGGACGGAGGAATCGGATAGCTTGGTGCAGAAAGGGTCCGCGGCCTATTATGCCAAGGCGCATCATCAGCCGATTATTTACGGCGATTATTATTTCATCGAAGCGATCTTCAAGCTGAAGGGCAATGACTTGTATTTGTGGTAATGACCGATGAATTGGACCCGGCATCCTCGCTGTCAGCGAGGGTGTCTTTTTTCATCCATGCTGAATATAGGCAGCTGAAATGTTGGGAAAGCTAGGTGGATATACCATGCCTTAACCAACATTTCAGTAAACTGGACAGGAGAGGACGTTTCATGCACATCGCGCCGTTTGCCTTGGAGCAGTGGCAAAACCTGCACGCCAAGCAGGCGAAATACAATCTTGCCGACACATGCGCCGACTGCTTAACGATGGAGCAGCTGTTGTCGATCGGCGGAGCTTCACCAGCAGGGCAGCTGCAGGCGATGTCTGCTCTGAAGCTCGCCTATGGCGAAACCCAAGGCTCGCAGCAGCTGAGTCAGCTTGCTGCACAGCGGTATACGAGCGTGACCGCGGACGGGATCGTCATGATGAACGGAGCCGCAGCAGCTAACGCTCTCGTCATGTTTATGTTGCTAGAGCCAGGGGACAGGATCGTTACTTTCCATCCGACCTATCAGCAGTTCCATGCCTATCCGGCTTCGCTTGGCGCGGAGATCGTCCTCGTTCCGCTGCGCCCGGAGAACGGCTTCTTGCCCGATCTGGCGGAACTTAGGCGGGCTGCGTCCGAAGGGACGAAGCTGATCGTCCTCAACAATCCGAATAACCCGACCGGTACGCTGCTGGACAGAGACATGCTTGAGGAAATCGTATCGATTGCCCGCAGCTGCGGGGCTTATATCCTTTGCGATGAAATTTGTATGAATTTATGGCCAGGCGAACGAGTCAGACCGGCACCGTCTATTGCCGATCTGTACGAGAGAGGAATCGCAACCTCCAGTCTGTCCAAGGCGCTGTCGCTTCCTGCGCTGCGGATCGGATGGATTGCCTGCGCCGACCGTGATATCATCAGCGAATGCATGAAGAGCCGAGATTATACGACAGTCAGCTGCGGTGTGCTCACGGACAGGCTCGCAGCCGAGGCGCTGATCCATTATGACCATATTCTTGCGCGCAGTAAGCAACTGCTGCGGAGCAATATTGCCGTTCTCCAGGAGTGGTCGGCCAAAGAGGAGGCATTCTCGTTCATTCAGCCGCAGGGCGGGACGGCGGCGTTGCTGAAGCTGCATTTACCCGAACGATCGGAGTCGTTCTGCAAGACGCTGCTGGATGAAACGGGGGTGCTGCTTGTGCCGGGTTCATGCTTCGGTCTTGAGGGCTACGCGCGCATCGGCTGCGCCGGAAAAACGAATGTTATGCGGCAGGGACTGACGCGAATAAGCGAATATGTTCGCCAAAGGAGCTAAGAACCGTACACTAACGGCTCTTCGCTCCTTTTTACATGAGACAGCAACACTCCCGTCAAGGCGTTTCTTCGAGATTGATGTCTTCCGCGTTCTGCATGAAGTCGATGTGGGTAAAGCCCCAACCGCACATGTCGGCTAGCACCTGCTGAAGCGAACGGCCATGCTCGGAAAGTTCATATTCGACCTTTGGCGGAATTTCCTGATATACCCGGCGGACGACAAGGCCGTCGCGCTCCATTTCGCGAAGCTGGTTCGTCAGCATGCCTTGCGTTATGTTCGGCAGCTTGCGTCTCAGTTCCCCGAACCTAAGCGTACCTTCATGAAGCAACAAGAACAAGATAAGCGGCTTCCACTTGCCTCCGATTGCTTGCAGCGTGGCGATGATTCCCGTCGTTCGACCCATCACGATTCCCTCCCGTATCTTTCTTGCTAAGACTGATACTTGCATTTTAACAGATGTATCCCGTTCTTGTGGAGTACGACGCTCAGGCATACTTAGTATGGTTTACCGTACCAAGTACGAAGAAACTGCCTACTTCCCTAAACTTTGCATTGAAGCCATAATGGGGGTGTAGATCGCGATTCTGCAATAAATCGACAAAGGACGGTTGTTATGAACATAATGATTATTGCCGTGCACCCTCGTATCTCTGAATCCCGGGTGAACCGCGCGCTTGCGAATGCTGCGATGGGGGAAGCGAACGTTACGTATCGCGATCTGTACGCCGAGTATCCGGACTGGTGCATCGACGCGGACAAGGAGCATCGACTGATCCTTGCGCACGACCGGATTGTGCTGCAATTCCCGCTATATTGGTACAGCAGCCCGCCGCTCCTCAAAAAATGGTTCGACGATGTGTTCACATACGGCTGGGCTTACGGTCCTGGCGGAAACAAGCTTCATGGCAAAGAGTTTGCCATCGCGACAACGGCAGGCGGCACGAAGAACGCTTACCGTTCCGGGGGCGACAATGAATATACGCTCAGCGAGCTGTTCCGGCCGATCGAGCGGACGATCAAGAGATGCGGAGGCACCTACTTGCCTTCGTTCGAGGTATACGGGGTGTCGGAAATCACTGATGATGGGCTTAAGCAGGAAGCGGCGAATTATGTTCGGTTCATTCAATCGTCTGCGTTTGCGCTCGCTCATTAAGGAGGCTGCGGGTTATACTGGAAGCAACCTATAGTTGTCAGGAGGGCGTCCAGCATATGCTGCACATCGTAAATGGAGATTCGGTCGGGGATCGACTGCGTCAGGGAGTTGTCCAAGGCGGAATTCTTGTATGGAGAGAAATCTATTCCGAAGGACCGGTCTTCGCCGACATGACGGATTCGGCAAACCGTTCTATGCGAGCCCGTTATTTGGAGAAGGCAATGGGAATTCCGAGCGCCGAATACATCCGTACATGCGAGGCGCAAGAACGTGTGCTGGATGAATGTCATAAGCATGAAGAAGTCGTATTGTGGTTCGAACACGATCTATTCGACCAGGCGATGCTCTGTTATTTGCTTCACTTGTTGGCGAAGCGGTCGTTTCCGGCTGCCAAGCTGAGCATGCTGTGTATTGGGGAATACCCCGGGATCCCGTTGTTTCGCGGATTAGGTCAACTTTCCGTGGAACAGTTAAGAACGCTGGCAGGCAAGCAGAAGCCCGTCACGCAAGAGCAATTGCTGGTAGGAAGCGCGCTTTGGGAAGCTTATGCTTCTGACGATCCGAGAACCTTGTATCGGCTGCTTCGATCAGATACGTCAGCGTTGCCGTTCGCGCGCGATGCGTTTCTAACTCACTTGTCGCGGTTACCTTCCACCCATAATGGATTAGGCATCGTCGAGCAAACGACAATGGAGCTCATAGCAGGCGGGGTTCATTTGCCTTTCGAGCTGTTCGATCAAGTCGGCGGCAAGCTGCATGGGCTCGGTATGGGCGACCTTCAATATTGGCATTGCTTGGCGCAGCTAACGCAAGGACCTAAGCCGCTCCTGCAAGCCGAAGGGTTGCAAGCATTCCCGAGCTACAAGGGTTCTCCTGCTTCCTTTGGCGAATGCAAAATAACGTTAACCGATTTGGGCAACCATGTACGGCTCGGGAATGCGGACCGCATTTCCGAGGTTGGAGTCGATGAGTGGTACGGCGGCGTTCATCTGCATGGCAATCACACGCCATGGAGATGGGACAGTGACCGGATGCAGATCAGCATGGCCAGTACGGAGGTTTAGATGGTTGCTGATTTGCTGCGTATCGGGAAGCTGAGCAAACGCAGCCCTGACCTTGGGGATCAACTTGCATTGTTGGACATACCTATAATATAATGACCGTAGTCATTTATGACTATGGTCATTTTTTGTGAGGTGAAAGCATGTTAAGGGAAGCGCGGAAACAGGAAACGAAGAAGCAAATTATTTATCATGCGGTAGCGCTATTTAAGCAAAAGGGTTACGAAAACGTCACGGTAGAGGAGATCACGAAGTCATGCGGAATCGCCAAAGGGACGTTTTTCAATTATTTCGAGAAAAAGGAACATATCCTGCTGCATGTGGCCGATTCGTATACGGGCCTTATGAGCGGCATCGTACAAAAGCAGCAGGAGGGCGAGCTTAAAAGCCGACTGCTGGGTATATTCGGCGCTGTATTGGCCATCTATGTCAAGCATGCCGATATTATGGGCCCGGCACTGATCGAATCCTTAAAAACGGCGATCCAATCCGATGATCGGCCAACCAATATCGCGGTGTTCCAAGAGACGATTCACGGGATTATCGAAGCGGAACGACAAAGCGGTTCTTTTCGCAGCCGCTGGGAATCTTCGATTATCGCCTCGCTGTTGACGGGAATATTCGTGAATGTGCTCGTTAACCGATTTTCCGGTTCGACAGAGGAAAAAATGCTGGATGAATTGGGACAGCAGTTGGAAGTCGTATGGAAGGGTGTAGCTTATGAATAGACTAAAGAAAATAGTAAGAAGCAAAACGTTTATCTTTTTGGTCGTCCTTATTGGATTCATTTATTTTAACAACAGCCCGATATTAACGAAGCCGCGCAGCGGGGATCCGCTTCTGCTGGCACATCGCGGCATGGCGCAAACCTATACGATGGAGGGTATCCAAAACGATACCTGCACGGCCGAACGGATTTACGAGCCGGAGCATCCCTATCTGGAGAACACCCTTGCATCGATGGAAGAGGCTTTCCGCTTGGGTGCCGATATCGTCGAATTCGACGTTCATATAACGAAGGACGATCGATTCGCCGTCTTTCATGACTGGACGCTGGATTGCCGCACGAACGCGGAAGGCGTAACGAGGGACTACACGATGAGCGAGCTGAAGACGCTCGATATCGGTTACGGGTATACGGCGGACGGAGGCCAGACCTATCCATTCCGAGGCAAAGGGATCGGATTGATGCCGTCCTTGACGGAGGTTCTTGATTATTTTCCGGACAAAGCGTTACTGATCGACGTGAAGAGCAACGATCCCGAGGAGGGCAAGCTTCTAGCCAAGTACTTATCCGAGCTGACCGAGGAACGCCGGAGCTTGCTAGCGGTATACGGCGGCGACGAGCCGATTGCCGCTTTGAAAGAACAGCTTCCCGATATGCGGGTGATGTCCAAAGCGACGATGAAGAGCTGCTTGATTCCTTATTTGGCGGTCGGATGGACGGGTTACGTTCCGGGTGCATGCGCGCATTCCGAGCTGCATATACCGGATAAGCTGGCGCCGATGTTATGGGGCTGGCCGGACAAGTTTCTCAATCGGATGGACAAAGCGGATAATCGCGTCATCGTCGTCGGCGGCGACGGCAGCGATTTCTCAAGCGGCTTCGACAGCACCGAGGATATGAATAGGCTGCCTGCAGATTACACGGGCGGGATTTGGACGAATCGGATTGACCGAGTAGCTCCCGTATACAGCAGTAAGTAGTATAATCGTAAAACGTCCTATCGAATAGCCGGCTCCCCTGAAAGCCGGATTCATTCGATAGGACGTTCTTATTTAGACGGATATAGCCGTTCGCCCGATGGCGTCTAGACGCTTTTTTGCTTCCGCATACACATCGCTTGGCAGTGGCCCCAGATCGGCGTAACGAAGGTTTTCCGCCAAATGGGCGGGATTTTTGGTGCCGACGATGGTCGTCGCCATGGAAGGGTGGGCCAACGTGAAACGCAGCAGGAACCCGGTCCGCTGCTCGCCATGCTCCAACAAATCATCCAGCTTCGCTTGTTCCCAAGCGTTCCAGCGATCCTCCGAGCCGCGACCGATTCCCGGCTCGCCTTGGCCAACGCCGCCGCGTACGATGATCCCGGCTCCGGTCTCCGCCGCTTTCGTCACCCAATCCTCATGCTCGCGCTCCAAGGCGGAATAAGGGAGCTGGAACGTATCGAATGCTCCCCAATCGACGAAAGCGGGTAGATTGGGCAAGTAGGAGGATACGCCGATAAAGCGCGCTTTGCCGCTGGCTTGAATTTCTTTCAGCACATCGACCAGCTGGCCTTCTTCGGCTTGCTGCACCGTCGGACCGTGCAGTTGAAGGACGTCGACATAATCCGTCTTCATTCTCATGAGGCTGGTGTCGATGTTATGAAGCAGATTATCGCGCGTCCAAAGATGCGAGGTCTCGTCATGGTCGCCGCAATCGGCGACGCTGCAGCCGCACTTCGTCGCAAGGATGAACTCGTCCCGGCGATGGCTGATGAAGCGTCCGATTAATTCCTCGCTTCTCCCGTAATCGTAGGAGGTGTCAATGAAGTTGATGCCCGAGTCGAGCACGGCATGCAGGATGCGCCCCGCATCGGCGTCATCGACCGGCCTTCCGCTCCATACGCGGGGACCGCGGATTTCCATGGCGCCGTAGCTGAGCTTGGTGACTTCCAGTCCGGTACGGCCTAATGTAGCTTTGTCCATCGATACAGCTCCTTTATTTTCCATATTGCAAGATCTATGTTCTTTATATCACGAGGATACTAGACTCGCAACATCGATAGCATCCTCGAAGCGCTCCGATAGGAGTTTTTCTCATAAACGGACGTCGCTGGATGGGCCGTTATCTTCGTTGCGGCGCGCTTCTTCCAGCTCGCGTTCCCACGTCAAATGCTGGTAAGGCGCTGCCGCGTTGTCGGATTCGAACCAATCCATGAAGTCCTGCCACATGGCCATCGTCCACGCTGCATCGATCTGCGCGGTCGTATAGACATTGGCGTTCAGACGGGCAAAGCCGAACACGTCGCGCACCTGCGATTTCTCCGCATGCGTTGCCGTCAGCTCGGCCAGATGGGCCGGGATGAAGATGACGCCGGCAGGCGTTCCGAGCACGACGTCGCCCGGGAGACAGACGGCACGGCCGATGCGTGCCGGGACGTTCATGCCGACCATCGTAACGTCGGCGATGGCCGTCGGATCGCTGCCGCGATAGTAGACGTTAATATTATCGATTTTCTCGATTTGCTGATTGTCGCGGATACCGCCCCAGATGACGGCGCCCCCGCTCTTGGTGCGGGTAGAAATAGCGGTGGACAGATTGCCGCCCACATAGGTTCCTTGATAGATTTTATCGAACATATCGATGACGACAACGTCCTCTTCCCCTAACGAATCGATGACCCACTGGTTGAAAAAGCCTCTGCGGCCCTCTTGCTCATGGCCGTAATTCATCAGCGTATCGTGCAGATCCGGACGCTTTGGCACCATGACGGCGGTGACTGCGCGGCCGACCATGATTTTGCCGGGATGAATGATCTTGAATTCGCCTTCGAACTGATAGTGATAGCCTCTTGACCAGAGCGGTCCCCATGCTTCCTCAAGCGTAATGCGGCTCAAACGGTCGAGCACGCTGGACGGCACTTTAGGACGGCCGTCCGGGAAGCGCTCGCCTTCCCATAGCGGCGAAAGCTGGATCGTATCTTCGGCATTATTGAATTTCATTGCGGACACCTCGCTTTATATTTTTGTTAGCTCCAAAGCCGATCGTTGGACCAATAGCCGTTCCATTCGTCCGTTGGCAGCCACAGACCGGGAATTTCCGGGTGGAGGTGCTGGGCGATGACCTCGTCGTTAAGCTCTTCGATGCCGAGACCAGGGCTATCCGGCACCTGAATGAATCCGTTCTGGACGAGCGGCTTCGGCAGCTTGCTGACGATCAGATCGTCCCACCAATCGACATCGACGGAATGGTATTCGAGAGCCAGGAAGTTTTCCGTGGCGGCTGCGGCATGTACGGCAGCTAGGCAGGCAATCGGGCTTTCGGCCATATGAATCGCCATCGCGACGCCGTATTCCTGAGCCATGTCGCCGATTTTTTTCGTTTCCAGAATGCCGCCGGTCGTCAGCACATCGGGATGAATGACGGATACGCCGCCCGATTCCAGCAGCGGCTTGAAGTTTTCTTTCAGATAAATGTCCTCTCCGGTGCAGATCGGAGTCGTTACCATGCCCGCAAGCTGGACGTACTGATTCGTGTACTGCCAAGGAATCATGTCTTCCATCCAAGCGAGGTTATACTTGTCGATGCGGCGGCCCAGCTTGATGCAATCCTGCAGGCCGATGTGCCCGAAATGGTCGACCGACAGAGGCACTTCATAACCGATAACCGCACGCACGTCGGCGACGTATTGCTCGAGCATGTCGAGGCCTTTTTCCGTCACATGAATGCCTGTAAACGGATGCGCGATATTGTAAATATCGTAGTGGCGGTTGCGGATCTCCCTCAGCTCATGCTCCGAGAGGTTCGAGTCTTTGCGAGAATACCAGGATTTGGACAGCGCTTTCATTTCCTCCAAAAAGCCAAGCGGGGCGCTGAGCGTTCCGGGTTCATGAATGATTTGGTTAATGCCGAGATCCATTTTGAGGAAGGTAAAGCCTTTTTCCATTCGTTTCTGCAGCGCCAAGCCCATTGCCGTGCCCGTAGCCTTGCCGTCGACGTCCGTATCGCAATACATGCGGATCCGGTCCCGGAATTTGCCGCCCAGCATTTGATAGATCGGCATGCCGTAGGCTTTGCCGGCAATATCCCATAGGGCGATCTCGATGCCGCTGACGCCGCCCCCTTGCCGGGAATGTCCGCCGAATTGCTTGATTCTGCGGAACAGCTTGTCGATATTGCACGGATTTTCGCCGAGAAGCCGGCTTTTGAGCAGCAGGGCAAACTGCTTGTCGGCGCCGTCGCGCACTTCTCCGAAACCGACGATGCCTTGGTTGGTGTACACCTTGATCAAGCTGCAGTGCATGGGAGCGCCGGCGATATCGGCAAAACGAATGTCGGTAATGCGAAGGTCCGACGGCTTGGAGTAGGTGTTGATATGGGCTAATGTGCTTTCATAGGTTTCCTGCTGGGTCATGGACATTGCTCCTTTGCGGAATATAGGCGTTAAGGTTGAATCATGAGCCGGTTACATCAGCATGCCGGCACCATCCGTGCGGATGGTCGAGCCTGTCATAAAAGATGTCTCGTCGGACGCGACGTAACAGACGAGAGAGGCGACGTCGGCGGGAAGTCCGACTCTGCCAAGCGGAAATTTTTTGCGGTCGAGCTCCTTATGCGTCGTTTTGAACTTGCCTACGTCGATCGCACCGGGGGCGATCGTATTGACCGTTATGCCGTAGCGCGCGAGCTCGATCGCGCTTTCCCGGCCGAGCATCTTGATGCCGCCCTTCGACATGCAGTAGACCGGATCGAAATCGGTCGGCCTCTTGCCATGGACGGAAGAAATATGAATAATGCGGCCGGCTTGTTTGTGTTTCATATAGGGAATAACCGCCTGCATGCATTGCCAATAACCTTTGAGATTGATGTTCATCACCCGGTCGTACAGCTCTTCCGTATATTCCAGCCAATCGATGTTAAGCTGCAGCGCGGCATTGTTGACCAGGATATCGATGCCGTCAAGCCCGGCGGCCGCCGCATCCACCATGCGAATGATTTGCTGCTGATCCGCTACGTCTGCCTGCACCGTCATGCACATGCCGCCGAATTCTTCGATTCGGCGCTGCGTGTCTTTGGCTCCTGCATCGCTTGCGTTGTAGTGGATGGCAACCTTGGCGCCGCGCCTTGCCAGCTCGCAGGCAATGCTTTTGCCGATGCCCGTGCCTGCCCCGGTAACGAGCGCCGATTTTCCTTCCAAGCTTAAGCTCATTGCGATCGCGTCTCCCCCTCTGCGGGCTTCAGCATCCGGTTATCCATGTAATGCATCAGGAAACCGCCATCCAAGCGAATATCCGCTCCGTTCAAATAGCTCGCTTCATCCTGGGCAAGGAAGAAGGCAAGCTCGGCCAAATCCTCGAACGATCCGAGCATAGAGCTTGGCACCTTGTAACGATAGGAATCGTATAGTCCCGACACACCGCTCCGAAAACAATCATCCGAGCCTTCGACGGGGCCCATCTCGATGACATTGACCCGAATGCCGTGCCGGCCGAGGAACAGCGCCGCTTCATGGGCAAGCATCTTCACCGCGCCTTGCGAGGCGCTGTAAGCGAAGGACGACCCGGTAGGCTTCTCGCTATGGATGGAGCTGGCGAAGATAACGCTTCCGCCGCCGCGGGCGGCCATCCGCTTGCCGATCGCCTGGGTGCAGAAGAAGGCGGATTTGGCATTCGCCTGCATCATTTCGACAAATAACGCTTCTTCGCAGGTTTCGACATCGGCGGACCGGATAACGCCGCAATTGTGAATCATGACGTCGACAGGTCCGATCTGCTTCTCGGCTTGGTCCAGCATGAACGATAGGTCGCGGCTGCTGCATAGATCGGCACGGGTTACATGCACCCTTGAGCCTGCGGCCCGGCAGGCAACCAGCCGTTCTTCCCATTCCTCGTCGCTAAGAAGGCTGTTCAGGATAAGATCCGTATCCGCCCGGCCGAACTTCGCGATAAGGGCTCTGCCGGACGCGCCGTCGGCATCCGCGATGAAGACCGTTTTCCTTGTCAAGCGAGTATACCCCCTTATGAATCGTGATGGCTTTCGGGTCCCGATTGTCGTTACATGACCATCTTACCGAGCGAATGAAAGGAAAAGCGATGCCGTAAAATTATGATTTTGTTTGATTTTTTACGGTCGGGGATGCAGGGGAAAGCCGGTAAATTTTTACCTTGACATTCTTGTTCGAACGGTCTAGCATCAAATTATCGATTATCGATAATCCATAAAAATTTCCAATAAGCAAGGTGGTGGAAACCGTGTCCATGGAAACAGTCAGTTCGATGCAAACGCCGATCTCTCTTAGCGAGCATGTCTATATCGCATTAAAGAGGCAGATTATGAAGGGTGAGCTGTTGCCCGGACACCGCATGATCGTTCTGGATATCGCCAAACAATTCAGCGTCAGCCAAGCGCCCGTAAGAGAAGCGCTGGAGCGGCTGAAGCAGGAAGGCCTCATTGTCGGCAAAATGAATAAAGGGTCGGCGGTCTCCGAGATTACGGCCCAGGAAATCCGCGACATTTACGAGCTTCGGCAAATGGTCGAAGGCCACGCGCTTCGAGCGACGATGAAGGTGCTGGACGAAAATGATATCGCTTATTTGGAAGGCGTCATAACCGGAATGCGGGAGGCGATCGATAAAGAGGATCCTTATCGGCTGGTCGAGCTGGATATGCTCTTTCACGGCTATTTTTATCTGCGATGCGGTAATGCGCTTTTGTACGATATCTGGAACAGCATCAAATCGAAGATTATGCGCTTTATTACGGTTACCAACCAGGACCACCAAGGCTACTCGATTCCCGACTCGCATACCGAAATTTTGGATCTTATCAAGTTGGGCGATGTCGATCTTACGGAAACGAAATTAATAAGGGGACTCGATTTCTACAAAAATTACACCGGAGATTAAGCACAAGAGCCTTAATGTTACATTCATCCTTTCTACAGAGAGGAGTGCCGAATATGAACCAACGGTTATTGGCGATGGATCTCGAACTTGGCTGGCGCAAGGAATCGCATCCTATTCGCGCCCGAACGCTGAACGATCTGCTCCGCGGCAGAGGCTTGTATGCCGGAGATATGAAGAGGAGCCTCGAAGAGGCGGGTCTTCACGCTTACTATGCTTACCCGGCTCTGGCTTTGTTTAGCGTGAATACCGAAGAAACGGATTTATGGACACGAAGGTACGCCGCCGATGAATGGTATGCGGTCATTAAGCGGCATGCGCCCGCCAACTGCGCGATCGTTCCGGACGACAAGGGCCATATCGGCGTCATTTTCTCATGGGACGACCAGTCATCCATAACAGACTTGTACAGCAGCATAACCGACCACGAGCACAGCTTCAGCCCTCAAACGATATCGCTTGGCATAAGCAATCCTTACCCGCATTTATCGGATCTTCATCTCTGTTACGATCAAGCTCTCTTCGCAATCAAACACCGATTCTACCAAAACCAGTCGCAGCCGATTTACTTTAGCGGCATCCATGCGTACGCGAATGATGCCGATTATCCCGAAGACAAGGAGGAAGAGCTGCTTCATATCCTGACAGGCGACCCTATATCCGCAACCGCAACCGTCGAGCCGGCGGTAGAAGCATTCTATGAGGCGTTGACTAGAAACGGCCCGTTGCCGGTAAAAAAGGTGTATGACGCCACGCTCCAGCTTCTCGTCAGCCTGCAGCTTCGGGTCAAATCCGCCTTTGGACAATCCCATCTAGGCAGCACGCCCGATATTGCGGCGCTGATGCAGCTGCAAACGCTGCAGGAGCTGAAGAGCTCGGTTTGCGGGTTACTCGAACAACTGGGCGGGACGTCATGCGCCTCCGATAAACTGAATCGGACCCTAATAAAGAGAGCGGTTACATTAATGGAGGACGAGTATGACAAAGCATCGCTCCACTATGTCGCCGCAAAAGTGTTCATTACCCCCGCTTATTTAAGTACCTTGTTCAAGTCGAAAATGGGCGTTACGTTCATTGAGCATTTGACCCGCATTCGAATTTCCAACGCCAAAAAACTGCTGAAGCAAACGCATCTGAAAAACTACGAAGTAGCCGAACGGGTCGGTTACCACGACTCCCGCTACTTCAGCCAAATATTCAAGAAGAAGGTAGGTCTGTCGCCAAGCGAATTCCGAGACGCCAATTAATGAAGCGAAACGATGTTATTGGGGGTTATTAACGAGGGATAAGGGAGAGTGTTACGTCATGAAGCTGGCCGAATTTTTCACTTCACATCCGAATCAGCTATGGCAGTTGGCGAAGCAAATGGGCGTTGACCATGCCGTCGGCCCTTTGCCAAGGGAAGAGAACGGATTGAAGCCATGGGATTATATGAATTTGCTCCATATGAAGCAGCGTTACGAGAATCACGGCATTCAGCTGCTTGTCATCGAGTCGGCGCCGCCGACGAATAAAATTAAGCTCGGTCTGCCCGGGCGGGACGAAGAGATCAAATGGATGCAGCAGCTTATTGCGAATATGGGCGCGCTCGGCATTCCCGTTTTATGCTACAACTTCATGGCGCAGTTCAATTGGTTCCGTACGTCGACGACGACGCGTACCCGGGGCGGGGCTCTGGTGTCCAGCTACGATCATTCCTTGATGCAAAACGCGCCTCTCACGGAAGCGGGCATCGTCACGGAAGATCAACTGTGGGAAAATCTGCGCTATTATTTAGAAAAAATCGTCCCTGTTGCCGAGAAGGCGAAAGTAAAGCTTGCGCTGCATCCCGATGATCCGCCCATTAGTCCGATTCGCGGCGTATCGCGTATTCTCCGCAATGCGGAAGCGCTGCAGCGCGCGATCGATCTGGTGCCGAGCGAGTACAGCGGGATAACGCTTTGCCAAGGCACGCTTGCGACCGCCGGGGAGCATATCCCGGACGTCATCCGCCATTTTGCGAAGCAGAACAAGCTGTTCTTCGTTCATTTCCGCGACGTGGTCGGAACGCCGGACAAATTCCATGAGACGTTCCACGATGACGGCAAAACGAATATGTACGAAGCGATGAAAGTGTATTACGAGGTCGGCTTCGACGGGCCGTCCAGGCCTGACCATGTTCCGACGATGGAAGGGGAGGACAATACGAATCCCGGGTACGAAACGCTAGGACGATTATATGGCGTAGGTTATATCAAAGGCTTGATGGAAGCCGCAGCCGCCGAACGGATGACGTCCGGCAGCACGGTTGACGGAATCGCAGTTCAATAGGGGAAGGAAGCTATGCATGCTGCGGATGCATAGCTTTTTTTCGCCCAGAAAGCATGTAGTGCATGCGGATGATGAAGAGTGAAAAAAAACAAACCATTTCATAAATCTATCACATATACACTTGTAAGCGATTTCAATAAAATGAGGCTTATAGATGCTACGAGGGGGGATGAATGTGAGATGAAGGCTGAAGCTGCGACTAAGCCTGCTGCAACAACGCTTCGCATGAAGAAGAAGCTGAAGGGCTCGAACGATAACAATCTGGCAGGCTACATTTTCATTTCGCCTTGGCTGCTCGGTTTTTTGCTGCTGACGTTATGGCCGATCATCCAATCGTTTTATTTGTCCTTTACGGAGTACTCGCTTCTCGAGGCCCCGACTTGGACCGGCACCGATAATTACGTCAACATTTTCACGAACGACACCGATTTCACGACATCGTTGAAAGTGACCTTTCTTTTCGTATTGTTTTCCGTTCCGCTCAAGCTGTTCTTCTCGCTGATGGTGGCGATCATGCTGAACAAAAATTTGAAGGGCATGAACCTATACCGAACGGCCATCTATTTCCCTTCGCTCATAGGCGGGAGCATTGCCGTATCCGCGCTCTGGCGGAATATGTTCAACTTGAACGGCTATTTCAATCATGTGCTCGCCTGGTTCGGGATCCAAGGCATCGGATGGATTACGAATCCTCATACTTCGCTCGGAACGCTGATCTTGCTCAATACGTGGCAATTCGGCTCTACGATGGTCATTTTCTTGGCCGGACTGAAGCAGATCCCGCAGGAGCTTTACGAATCGGCGTCCGTCGACGGCGCTTCGAAAGTGCGGAAGTTTTTCCACATTACGCTTCCGATGCTGTCACCGGTCATGTTTTTCAATTTGGTACTCGGCATTATCGGCTCCTTCCAAATGTTTACTTCCGCGTTCATCATTACGCAGGGCGGACCGATCAATTCGACGTACATGTACGCGCTGTTCCTCTACGATAAAGCGTTCAAGCATTATCAAATGGGGTACGCTTCCGCGCTTGCCTGGATCCTTCTCGTTATCGTTGCGCTTATGACCGCGATCAACTTCTTGGTGTCTCGCTACTGGGTTTTCTACGAGACGGACGGAGGTAAGCAAAAATGAATAAAACGTTAAGAAATAATCCGGTTGCGAGCCACTTGTTGCTGATCGTCTTCTCGCTCCTGATGTTGTATCCGGTCATCTGGTGGATCGGCGCATCGCTGAAAACGACGGCCGAGATGAGCTCGCCCTCCATCTGGCCTTCCACGCCGATGTGGGAAAATTACACCGAGGGCTGGAAGTTTTCACCTGAATTCACGTTTGGCCGTTTCTTCGGGAATACGCTCATCATGGAGTTCTGGAACGTGATTGGCGGCGTACTGACAAGCGCGATCGTGGCCTACGGCTTTGCCCGCCTGAACTTCAAGTTTCGCGGCGCGTTATTTTCGATCCTGTTGCTCACGATGATGCTGCCGGGACAAGTGACGATCGTTCCGCAGTATATTCTCTACAATAAGCTTCAATTGATGGACAGCTATATTCCGCTGATCTTGCCGCATTTCTTCGGCGGCGGCGCATTCTTCATCTTTTTGTTGGTGCAATTCATCAGAGGCCTCCCGCGCGAGCTGGATGAAGCGGCCAAAATAGACGGCGCGTCCGTATACGGCATTTTTTATCGCATCGTATTGCCGCTCATAAAGCCTGCTCTGGTGACGGTCGCGATATTTACCTTCATATGGAGCTGGGACGATTTTTTTGCCCAAGTATTGTATTTGAATTCGGTCGGCAATTTCACCGTCAGCTTGGCACTGCGCATGTATGTGGACCAGTTCGAAATCCAATGGGGCAAGCTGCTTGCCATGTCTCTGCTTTCGGTTTTACCGTCCGTTGTATTGTTTTTCTTCGCGCAGAAGCATTTCGTCGAAGGAATCGCCACAACCGGCTTAAAGGGATAGGGGAACATTCGGCTTCAAAATACGTTGTAAAGGGGAAAATAGCATGAAGCAAAGATGGTACAAAGGATTGACATTAATAATGCTTGCCGGTCTGCTCGCATTGACGGCTTGTGGAAGCGGGGGAGCGAACAACGAAGAGCAAAACGCTCCGAACGACAGCGGCAACGGCGACTCCAATGCCGCGGTGAAGCTCAAAATCATGTGGCAGGGACCGGACACCAGACATCAGGCGATGCTGAAAACCCAGGAAGTGTATACGAGCAAGCATCCGTCGGTGACCTTCTCGCCCGAATATATGGCTTGGGACGATTATTGGAAGAAGCTTCCGACGTTAGCGGCATCGCATTCGCTCCCGGACGTGCTTCATATGGATGGCGCGTACATTCATGAATATGCCACTAGAGGCACGCTCGAGGATTTGTCCGACATTGATCTGAGCGGAGTCATCGACGATAAGACGCTGGAAAATCTGAAAATCGACGGCAAGCTTTACGGCATCCCGATCAGCCGAAATGCCCAAGGCGTGGCGTTCAACAAAGAGGCTCTTGAAGCTGCCGGCATCGAGCTGCCGAAGAAAGACTGGACTTGGGACGAATATTTCGATTTCGCGAGGAATGCGCGAGCCAAGCTTCCGGAAGGCGTCTATCCGATCAACGATTCGAATACATGGGACCATTACCAGTACTATCAAACCGCACACGGCAAAGGCCCGATTATTCAAGAGGCGGGAAAGAAGTTTAATTTGGATAAAGAATTGTTCATGAAGTTCTACGGCATTCACGAGGAATTCCGCAAAAACAAAATCGTGCCTCCGGCGGACATGGTCAGTTCGTTCAAGGAAAACGACCCGCAAGCGGACCCGATGGCGAGCGGCAAAGTGATGACGCGAGGCGCATCGGTCGGTTCGGTAGGCGCACTAGAGCTGCTGATGCCGGGGAAAGTGGACGTCGTTAACGTTCCGGTCGGACCGGAAGGAGGCGGTTGGGCGCAGCCGACCATCTTCCTGAGCGTAAGCACCGATTCCAAGCATAAGGATGCGGCGAAGGCTTTCATTAAATGGTTCGTTACGGAGAAGGAAGCCGGCGAGACGTACGGCCTGAACTTCGGCATTCCGATCTACGACGAAATCTACGCGGCGTTGGAGCCTAACTTGGCGCCTAAGGATAAATTAGGCAAGAAGATGTACGATACGGCTAAGGATAAGGCGCTGCCGTTCTACCCGGCTGCCGCGGGGTGGACGGAATGGGTGGACAGCTACAAGAAAACGATCGATGCCGTCATGTTCGGCCAGAAATCGATCGAGGACGCGTATAATGAAATTTCCAAATCAGGTAACGCGATTGCCGAGAAGCAAAGCGCGAAATAACGACGAGTTATGTTGGATTTCTGCACGAACTCCAGGCTAAGGCGGTCGTCAAAGAGGCATAATGGTAAAAGTTAATACGAATATCCATTATAGCTCCCGGAAACGCCCCAAACAACGGAAAGTTACTGCGAGAATCCAACATAGCCTCATTCATAACGCGCAAACGAACAGACAGTGAGGCAACGTGCCAAACAAGGAAGAGAGGCTGTCCCAAAAGTATTCGCACGACATGGGAACATCCTGATTTACACGCGAAAGGACCTCGAATTCGCTGCAAAGCGGAGGTTGAGGTCCTTTTTATCGAAAAAATTCGTTTCCAAATGTGGTTCAAAGGATTACAAATGTGGGACAGCTTCAACTCTTTAACGGTTAGGCCTGATCGAGAACAAGCTCGAGTTGAACGGAAAGATCGTTTTCGGTTTCGAGCACGACCGTGTGCGGGCTCGTCATGCCGAAGTCGCCGAACGTCACTTGCGTGGTACCCGACAGCAGCAATTGGCCATCCTTGTACATCGCATTGGAATCGAACGTGACTTCCTTCTCGACGCCTTTAACCGTTAACGTTCCTTCGATCGTCAGCGGCACGGCCGTTGCTTCCGTAAATTCGGTCGCTTGCGGCGTAATGGCTGTCGCGGTGAAGGTCGCCTCCGGATATTGGGCTACGGCAAGCAAGTCTTCGCGATCTTTGACATGGCCGTCGCGCTGGTCGTTGCCCGAATCAAGCGACGTCATATCCAGGACGCCTTCGCCAGTCATCTTCGACGCATCGTTCAAATCGACGGTCCATGAGCCGCTTACCGCTTCATTGACGAAATTGACGGTTTCCTTCGATGTCGTGACCGACCAATACACCTTCGAGCCGCTGGCGATGTTCCATTCTCCATTAAGCTCGTCCACCGATACGGCGGCGCCGGCCGTAACTCCTTCGCCGGAGCCTGTCTCCTCTGAAGGATTTGCATTGTTTTCCTCGGAAGGAGCCATGACCGATTCAATCTCTACATTGTTGCCGAGATAGTTGTTCATTAGCGCGTATCCTCCTGCGCCGATGACAATGACGGCTGCGATGACACTGGTCCAAATGATTCCTTTTTTCTTCATGATTTCCCTCCATTATTTAGGCTGTCGCCTTCTACTTACGTTCATTGTACCCGGCGAATATGTCGGGAAGATGTCGAGGCCACGATCGCAATTCGGAGAACGGCAACGGGATTGTCGGAGCGCTCGACTGTTGCTACAATAGAGGGCAACGACTACGAGGGGGGCTTTCTGCGTGCAAACGATTATGGTTGTCGAGGATGAACCGGCCATTGCCCGCGTCCTTACCGTTTATTTGCGCAAAGCTGGCTTCGCCGTTGCGCTTGCCGCAGACGGGCGGCAGGCGCTGGACTTATTCGCGCAGGAACCGCCTGCGCTTATATTGCTGGATGTCATGTTGCCGCATATCGATGGCTGGGAGGTGCTGCGCAAAGTCCGCGAGACAAGCAGCTGTCCCGTCATTATGCTAACTGCGCGAGGCGGTATTGACGATCGGCTGAACGGTCTGAATGGCGGAGCCGACGATTATATGCCGAAGCCTTTCATTCCGGAGGAGGTCGTCGCCCGCGTGCAAGCGGTGCTGCGCAGACCTGCGCATTGGACCGACGGAAGCAGGCAGCGGCGATTCGGGAGTCTAGGTATTGATTTTATGGCACAGTCCGTATCCTTGAACGGTGCCGAAGTGACGCTTATGCCGCGCGACTTGGCCGTCCTGCTGTTTCTGGCGGAAAATCCGAATCGGATCTATACGAGGGAGCAGCTAATCGAGTTTGTATGGGGCGCCGATTATGAGGGCAGCGACCGTGCGGTCGACTTGTCGATCAAGCGGCTGCGCCAATCGTTGTCCCATTGGCCGGCGGAGCAAGGCGAGATTCGCACATTACGCGGAACGGGGTATCAGTTATGGATCGACAAATAAAGCAGACTTCGCTCTTGACCTATTGGACGATGCGCTATTTTATCATTTTGCTCGTCGGACTCGTACTGCTTGCCGCGACTGCGGTCTGGTGGACCAACCGGGAAACGCTGGACAGCCGGCTGCAGACCGTGGAACTATTGGCGCAGGAAATCGCCGCTCGGCTTAGTGGGCCGGAAGGAACGATTGAAGTACCGGACAACTTAGGGGAATATATCGACAAAAAGTCGCGCTTCTTCAAGCTCGGTCCGGGCATGTGCGTCATCGTGACCGATACCGAAGGCAAGCTGCTGTATTCGAATGACCCTCTGACGCAAGAGGATTTGCGTTCGAAGCTGAACGAGAATCTAGACAAGGCGATGCAGCCCGGAATGAAAGCGGTCATTGCGCCGATTGAACATGGCGGCAGCAAGATCGGCCAAGTGACGCTGCTGCAGCCTACTCAATCGCTGACCCATATTCCCGAGCTGAAGTGGGCGATCGGTCTGCTGCTCGTCAGTCTTACCGCGCTTGGCTGGCTGACGATCTACTTGCTGTCTCGCAAGCTCGTCCGCCCTATTCGCAATGTCGCTTCGGCGGCCCGCGAGATCAGTCTCGGTCACTATGACATTCAATTGGAGGCGAACGCGGAGGAGCAGGAGCTTAACGATATGATTCTATCCTTCAAAGAGATGGCCGGACGGCTTAAGCAATTGGAGCATTCGCGCAATTTCATGTTGGCGGGCTTGACGCATGAGCTGAAGACTCCCGTTACCTCGGTTAAGGGGCTTGTCCATGCCGTTAAGGAGAAGGTGGTGCAAGGCGTGGATGCGGATGAATTTCTCGCGATTGCGCTCGAAGAGTCGGGCAGGCTGGAGCGGATGGTCGCGGATCTGCTTGATTACAACGCCTTGGAAGCCGGGCTCGTACGCTTGAAACGCGAAGCGCTCGACGCTGCCGTGCTGGTGCCCGAAATTATTTACCAATGGACGCTGCATCAAGACGCGAATATTGGCGAGCCCGCGTTGTCGCTGCCCGGACATCCTGTCCGGATCGAAGGCGATCCGCTTCGCATTCAACAAATTATTGTGAATTTGCTCAATAATATCGTGCAATCCCGTCATCCGGATCGGCCGCTAAGCATTCGCGTCTCCCTAAGCGGGAGAGAAGACGGCTATGCCGAAATCGTCGTAGCCGATAACGGACAAGGCATTCCGCCTGGCGAGCAGGATTTAATTTTCGAGCGGTTCTTCCGCGGCGAGAACAAGAAGCACGCCGTGCGCGGCCTCGGTCTCGGTCTCACGTTCAGCAGGCTGCTGGCGCAAGCCCAAGACGGCGCGCTTATGCTTCGCGAAAGCTCGGAAGAGGGCAGCGCATTCGTTCTGACGCTTCCGCTCGCCGGCTAGCTTTTCGCTGCGTTATACCCCGTTTGCTTTCCTGTAGGCGGATGGGCTGATCTTCAACAGCTTCGTAAAAACGCGGCTCAAGTAAAAGCCGTTATTGAAGCCGCAGGCCAGCGCGATCTGCTCCAAATTAAGCTGAGTATCGACGAGCAAGGACTTTGCATGCTCCAGCCGAATATGGTTTAAATAGCGCGAGGGAGTCATCCCCGCGCTTCTCGTGAATCGACGGGTAAGCTGAACGGGACTGATTCCGAGCTCATCCGCAAGTCTAAGCATGCTCATGTCTCCGAAGCCGTTCCGTTGGATGTACAGCTTTGCTTGCTCGATCAACGGGTCGGACGGCTGCAATTCGACTTGATGATCGCCCGTTGCTATCGTTTGCAGGCAAAATAGCCATATATCGTTCAGCGCATGATTGTGCCAATAGAACTTCCGATCCATCTCGGCGGGAGCATGGGCCTGCTGCTTGAAGAACCTCAAATTATCGGCAAGCCTCTCCCTATGGCCGATGGCCGGCTTATATGCCGAAGAGGCTAAACGATGGTTGACGGCTAATTCCTCCTCTTCGCTTACAGCCGGGTCTTCCGATAAGGCGTCGAATGAAAATCCGATGAAATGGAACGACGGCGGATTAACGACGTCGCGGTGAAACGGCGTGCTTGGCGGACAAACAATGACGTCGCCCATCTGGGCTATTCCCTCGCTATCTCCAATCCGGTAACGAAAGGTGCCCCCCTCCACCGCAAACAACACCCAATGCTCGTAAGTGTCCACGCCGTATAGAAACTTCTCCTTATGATTCCAGAAAAAATGATGCAATAGATTGGGGAAAAGACCGGAGCTTTGAATCGTCATCCCGCAAAGCCTCCTAAGTGAAATAAAGTATATGCCATTATGATAGCGCAGTGCATGTTAAATAACGACCCCCTCGTTTAAGATGAAATTAATTCTTGGCTTGGAGGGGATCTGGATGAAGCTTGAGCAAGTGAAATCCGATATTACTGTCATTGGCGGAGGCTTGGCCGGGGTATGTGCCGCAGTAGCTGCCGCGCGTCTCGGACAAACCGTGTCGCTCGTTAACAACAGGCCCGTACTCGGTGGCAATTCCAGCAGCGAGGTTCGGGTATGGGTATGCGGCGCGACGGCGCACGGCACGCAGCGTTACGCGCGAGAAACCGGCATAATGGGAGAAATGTTCGTCGAAAATCAATACCGCAATCCCGAGGGGAACCCGTATTTATGGGATCTCGTCGTGCTCGAAACGGTACGCGCGGAGCCGAACATCCGCTTGTTTCTTAACACGGACGTGCATGAAGTAGAGGCGGATGGAGCGGAAGAGGAGCGCGTCATCGCTTCCGTTACGGGATGGATGATGGGCTCCGAGCGAAAAATCCGGTTTGAAAGCGACATGTATATCGACTGTACGGGGGACGGGCTTGCGGGTTTTCTGGCTGGCGCCAAATACCGGATCGGCCGCGAAGCAAGAGAGGAATACAACGAGGACTGGGCGCCGGAGAGGGCAGACGACATTACGCTTGGCAGTACGCTGCTGTTCTATACGAAGGAAGCGGACCGGCCGGTCCGGTATATTCCGCCAAGCTTTGCGAAGGACATTACGAAAACGACGATCCCGATGAAGCGGGTCATCCGCAGCGGCGACTCGGGCTGCCATTATTGGTGGATCGAATGGGGCGGCGAGCTGGATACGGTGCATGATAACGAGCGGATACGCGACGAGCTTTGGTCGGTTATTTACGGGATTTGGGATTATATCAAAAATTCAGGCAGCTTCGATGCCGATAACATGACTTTGGAATGGGTAGGATCGATTCCCGGCAAGCGGGAATACCGCCGTTTCGTGGGCGATTATATGCTGAACCAAAACGACATTATCGCGCAGGAGCCTTTCGCCGATCGAGTCGCCTTCGGCGGCTGGTCGATCGATCTTCATCCGCCGCAAGGCATGTATTCTACGGAAAGCGGATCCAAGCATCTATATTCGGACGGCATCTATCATATCCCGTTTCGCAGTCTGTACTCCAGCAACGTCGGCAATCTCATGTTCGCGGGCCGCGACATTAGCGCGACTCATGTCGCATTCGGCACGACCCGGGTAATGGCGACCTGTGCCGTTATCGGCGAGGCGGCCGGAAGCGGCGCCGCTATGTGCATTCAGAAAGGCGTAACGCCGCGTCTGCTGCACCGCGACCATATGAACGACTTGCAGCAGACGATGCTGCGGCAGGATGCGTCGATTATCGGAATCGCGGGAGCAGACCCGCTTGACCTGGCCCGATCGGCCCGTGTCACGGCATCGAGCACCTTAACTAAAGTTGCTGTAACAAACTCGTCGTACACGCATCCGCTGGACACAGATCTCGGCATCTTGTTCCCGGTGAATCCAACGCTCGAAACGGTCGAGCTGCTGCTGGATGCCTCGCAGGCCGCGACGCTCGAGGCGGAGTTGTGGCATACGGGCAAAGGCGAAAACTACGTGCCGAAGCAATGGGTGGCCGCGGCCTCCGTTAAGGTAACCGAAGGCAACGGGCAGTGGGTTAAGCTCGACCTGGCTTGGCGGCCGGATGCTGCCTGCAATGCATTTCTCGTCATTAAAGCGAATGAAGCTATCCAGCTTCACGGATCGGATAGCCCGTTGACCGGCGTACTGAGCTTCGAGAAGGGTCCGAAGCCGATCGTCTCCACTCTCCTCGAGGATCATCAGCCGGAACAGCCGGTAGCGCAGTGGAGCATGCGCCGCTCAAACCGTCGTCCGCTATGCTTGCAGGTGACGCCGAATACCGAGGCTTACGCCGCCCAAACCGTGACGGACGGCTACATCCGTCCATTCGCCGGTCCGCATCTGTGGATGTCCGAGAACATGTCCGCAGGCAAGCCGGAATGGCTGCAGCTGGAGTGGGAAGAAGAGCAATCGATCACCGAAATTCATGTCACCTTCAACGACGATGTCAATGAAGATTTAATCAACCTGCACCATCATCGCACCGATTTCCAAGCGATTCCCGAGCTCGTGCGAGCTTATCGGATTCAGGCGCTTGTTGGCGAGGCATGGGTTACGGTCGCGGAAGAGATGGAAAACCATAAGCGCAAAAAAGTGCATAAGCTGGAGCGCAAGATCATTTCCAAAACAATCCGATTATGGATCGACGAAACGAACGGAGGATCCCGTGCGGAGGTTGCCGAAATAAGAGTGTATGATCTATAATGAGACATACGAATTGACAGCGCTTTCATTTCATAAGGATTAAAGATTTGAAAGGAGAGGATATCATGGCCGTGAAGCCGCTTGGCGTACTGATCGTCGACGATGAAATTCCTCTGCGGCAAGAGCTTCGGATATTCCCGTGGGAGGCGTGCGGCGCCGAATGGATCGGCGAAGCGAGCAATGGCTCGGAGGCTTTGGAGCTATGCGCCGATTGCGTGCCCGATGTCGTCATTACCGATATAACGATGCCGGTCATGGATGGCATCGCCCTCACTCGGGAACTCCGGAAGCGGTATCCGAACGTACAAATCATCTTGTTAACCTGTCACAGCGATTTTCATTACGTACAAGAGGCGCTCCGCCTCGGAGCGCTCGAATATATTTTGAAGGTGTCGATGGAGGAGGAGGAGCTCAAGCAGGCGATGGTCAAAGTGAGAGCCGCGATCGCCAAGGAGCGTCTGGCTCAGGATCATGCGAAGCGGGAGCAAAGGCAGTCGCAAGCCGCTTTATTCGGCAAGCTGCTGCACGGCCAAATGCCGGGCAGCTCCGATTGGCATTCGATCGCGCTTAGCGAAGATCGTCCGGTATTGTTGGTGCGGGTGCTGCTGGACATTCCCCATCCCGCCTATCTGCACGTGAAAGAGCCTATTCAGAAATGGCTGAACGAAAGAGAAAGCTCCGATCCGGGCTGGTTAAGTTGGCTGACGGTACGCGACAGGGAATATTTCATGCTGATCAACTGCGAACGTCCTTCCGAGGACGTCTTGCAATCGCTTGGCATGGCCATGCAAGACTTGACGGAGCTGATGAATCGGGAATCGACAATGCTCGAGCGAAGCGCAACGGCCTATGCCCACGCGAGCGAAGCGGTCACATCCAAGGAAGGACTTGCGTCGGCGCTCGCTTATTCGAACGAGTGGAGGGATGCGCTTTTCTACGACCGATCGTCGGAAGAGAGCCGGGTGTTCGCCGGTCAGGCGTCGCCATTGACGGATATGTCCGAGAAGAAAGCGAAGGAAATTAGCGAACTGCTGAGAAAAGCCTCCTCGCGGTCCGTCGCAAGCTTGAAGGAATGCTTGCGCGGCGAGTTTATGGATTGGTGTCTCGCGGAGCGTATCAAGCCCGGCCAGTTGATGGAGCGGATGCTGAACTGGCAGGTCGAATGGCTCAAGGAACGGGAAGGAGCGGAACTGGGCGGGGTAAGTATCGCGCTGTTGATGGAGTCGGGTACTTTATCCCAAATGGTTGCTTGCATGATACGCGATATCGCGGCAGTCGAGCTTGGGAGGTCGCGCTCGCGCTTTGAAATTCGCTTGGCCGTGCAATGGATCAAAGACCATCTCAAGGAGCCGCTCTCTCTTCCCGTTATTGCCGAGCAGGTAGGACTGAGCCCGCATCACATCAGCAAATTGTTTCGCGAAGAAACGGGGAGCACGGTCAACCAATATATTACCCGCCTGCGCATGGAGAAGGCGATCGAGCTGCTGAGGCATTCGAACAAGAAGGTATATGAAGTCGCGGAAGAGGTCGGAATTCCGAGCTACCGTTATTTTACCGTTACGTTTCGGAACTGGACCGGGGTATCGCCTACGGATTACAAAAGGAATAGCTGAAGGCAAGGGAGAACGAGCGCGGAGGAAGGGTGAATATGACGAAGCTGTTTCATTGGTATGCCAGCCTTGGTCTTGCCACCAAGCAGTTTATTTACTTGTTCATCGTAACGCTGCTGCTCGTTCAAGTGTTGGCTTGGCGCAATCTGCATGAGGCTGAGAGCCTGCTGCAAAATCAAGTGATTCGCGATGCCGAGCTGCTCGTCAGCCGGACGAACCAATATATCGATGCAAGCTTGGACAACGTTGAAAATATGCTGCTCCTGCTCTCGACGCGCGCCGACTTGCTGGAGGAGGGGAATGAGGAAGCGGCCATGGAGACGCTTCGCAAGTTCGCCGGCATTAACAATTCAATCGCCAGAACGCTGTACATGATTCGGGCTGACGGCCATGTGTTCGCCAACTCGCAAGTATTCTATGACATTATCGGCAACCCCCGTTTGAAGCAGCTATATGATCTTGCGCTTATGAATTACGGAGCGATTAACGTGAGCGAGCCTTACGATTCGCCGATGTCCGGGCATACGCTTGCTTACGTATTGCCGATTTCAGATGCTGGGAATCAGGTGAAGGGTGTCGTTGTCGCCGAGCTGAATCTCGGTTTGCTTACGGAGCGAATTGCGCCGATGATCTATCAATCTTATATTTTGTTCACGAAGGACGGAAATGTCATTAATCGACTCGATTCTCGCGATAAGCTGCTTCCCTTCCAAGAGGCCTCCTATCCGCCGCAGCTGGAGGAAAGCTTCAGGGGGCGGCTCGCCGGGCTCAAAGTCGGTGTCAGCGGCATCGAAGGCGATTCCTCGAAGCCGCTGGTCGCCGTGAAATCGACCAAAAATCGTCTGGGCTGGTCGCTTGCGGCGTTTATCGAGGAGGATTATTTCTATCAGGATTTGCAGAAGCTGAACAACAATTACCGAACGGCGAGTATCGTTTGGATCATCATGCTGCTGATCAGCGCGTATCTGCTCAGCCGCTCCTTCACGCATCCGATCCGCAGATTCGTCGAGAAGATGGACCGGCTGAACGACCTGCAGGTCGTAGTGAAGCTGCCGGTCACAAGGAGGGACGAGATCGGCAGGCTTACGCAAAGCTATAATGCCATGCTCGAGCGGATTCAGAGTCTGCTGCAGAAGACGAAGTCGGCGGAGGAGCAGAAGAAGGAATACGAGCTGAAGATGCTGCGAAGCCAGATCGCGCCGCACTTTCTATATAATACGCTTGCGTGCATCAGCAGTTTGGCCAAGCAGCAGCGCATCGACGAGGTGCGCGATACGATCCGCTCGCTGGTCAAGCTGCTTAGCTTCAGCTTCGACAAGCAATCGGAGTACGTTTCGCTCGAAGAGGAGCTGGAAGGCCTGCGGATGTACATGCACATCCAGCAGGTTCGCTATGGCGAACAGTATCAATTTAAGCTTGATATAGACCCGGGACTGCTGCAATACCGGATTCTTAAGCTTACGCTGCAGCCGCTCGTGGAAAATGCGCTTTTCCATGGCTTAACGCCGAAGCACGGCGGTCTTATCGTCGTTAAAGGCGGGCTGGAGAAGGGCATTCTAAGGCTTTATGTCCGAGATAACGGGATTGGCATCGCGCGGGAGAAGATAAGCAGGCTGCTACTGGAGGATCATGACGGACAGCAGCGTTCGATGTACAGATTTACGGGCATCGGGGTGCGTAACGTGCATGAGCGGATTCGCATCCATCACGGCGAAATGTACGGCTTGCGGATCGGAAGCACGGAGGGAAAGGGAACCATCGTGCGCGTCGACATGCCCGTCCTTACCGAAAGCGACGAACGACTGAACATTTGGCAATAAAAAAGGATGAAAAAAGCTGTCCGCAGGTCTTAATAGACTTTGCGAGACAGCTTTTTTGGCATTATCGGTAGTTAGCTACGGAAATATAGAGGTTTACCGAGCTCCGATGTTCGTCCCCGCAGGCGTGCCAGAGCCGATCAAGTCGCTGCCGGCCGCGAGCTTCAGGAAATTGCCGAGATTCGGAGAACCGTCGGCGTTGCGCAGCACGGAAGGCGTTAAGCTGACGAAGTCGGCCGCGCTCGCGATTAAGCCATTCTGGTTCGTGCTGGCGTTGTTTTTCCACCAGACGTTGGACCCGGATACATCCGTGCCGCTCGTCTTGTCGCTGGAGCTTCCGCTTAGCGATAAATTGTTGGTGAACACATGCGTGCCTAAGTCAAACGCAAAGTTGCTTTGACCGTTGTTCCAGGACGTATTGTTCTTCATAACGATCGAGCCCGGATTGCTGTTGTAGGTGAACCCGTGCTTCTTATTGTTAAATGCGATACTGTTCTCGACGGTATGGTTAACCGCGATTTTCTCGCCTCCGAGCTTGAAACCGTTGCCGTCGCTATTCGTCGTAGACGTACCGTCGGAGGTTTGGCCGTTATTATAGGCGATGCTGCCTCGAATCGTTACTTCCCCGATCGCTCCCGTCTCCGTCTTGGCGTATAGATCCCAGCCGTCATCGACATTGTAAGCCGCGATGCAGCCGTCGAACACATTGCCCGGACCGACCGTCAGTTTGGCGGCGAAGCCGTCCGCATCTTCCCCGTTATCCGGATCGTAGTTGTCATGCGAGTAGGCATTGACGATTTCATTGTATTTCGGCCATTCGCTGAAGCCGGCGGAGGAATTGTAGCGGCCGAGTTGAAGCCCCGTATCGCGGTTATGATGCGTGACTACATCCTCGATGCGGTTGTAATTGCCGCCTACGAAAATGCCGTTATCGCCGGCTCCTTTCACCTCGATTCCTTGTACATGCCAGTAGTGGCCGAAAATTTGCAAGCCGCGGTTCGTGGAAGCGAACGATTGGGCCGCAAAGTCGAGTACGGGAACTTCGCTGCCGTAAGCAATCAGCTTCTTGCGGCTGCTGCTGGATGCGCCGCTGTTATTGCGTTCGATGGTAATGGTGGAGGAGAAGGAGTACGTGCCTCCCCGCATATAGATCGTTTTGCCCGGTGCAATCATGGTCAGCGCGGTGCTCAGATCGAGCGGGCTGCCGATCGTGCCGGAATTACTTGAATTGCCGCCCGGAGCGACGAACAGATCGCCGCTTGCAACAGGTGGCGTCGACGTTGGCGAAGGTGTCGGACTGGCTGTAGGAGTAGGAGTCGTTGTCGGGGCAGGCGTCGAAGTCGGCGTCGCTGTTGGCGCTGGGGTTATCGTAGGCGTCGGCGTGGGTGTCGATGAACTATCCGAGACGGTGACGTTATCGAACTTGGCTGCCGTCTTATAGGCGACAAGGCCGATGGCTCCCGAAGCGAGACTCGTATCGGTTGCCGACAGCACAAGCTGATTGTTGACATACATTTGAATGGCGGAGCCGGACAAGCTCAATTTGATCGTGTACCATACGCCGGTCGATATCGCATAATCCGTCGTTGCCAACGTTGACGAAGAGCCGCTTACCTTTTTGCGAAGCTCAAGCTTTCCTCCGTCGCTGTTATATAGCGAGGCTGCATAGAAGTTGTTCCCGTCTTGGTAACGTCCAGCAACATAAGTACGGTTCGTTCCGTTGAAATTATCGATTTTCACCTGCGCTTCCACGGAATAGTCGGTCCAGGCTTGGTTGCCCGCCGAGGTGCGTCCTTCATTCGAGCTGGTCTGGGAATAGACGTAGTTGCCGTTGTCCTGAACAACGGACCAGCTGCCTGTCGTTGCCGTCCAGCCCGTTGCTTGCCCTGCATCAAATCGCTCGGAGTAAAGCGTTCCCGCCGCTGCAGTATTTATCATGATAAAAGGAACAATCAAGCTAACCGAGACGATTATCGAAAGCCATTTGTAAAACGGTTTGGATAAATTGTTTTTCAACATCTAATCATACCTCCTCTAGTGTATGAAAATCGGTCTATCCATCCTGCGTGAACATGGTCGACGTGCAGACTTCACCCCCTTATGCCTCGGATTATAGAAAAAGGAAGCGATTACAACAATAATCATTAGCTCATATGAATTGTAAAAAAACGGATATAAAAGCAGAAAGGCTCCAAAATAGAGGCTAATGATTATGAAGGGAATGATCGAAACGGGGTAGCCAAGCTCTTGTAAATGCGAACATTTTTTACGTTTTTGTGCATATCGGGAGAACGTCAAGCTGTTTATACTTACATTATTGGAAGCGCATTCACATAAGGAGGGATACGATGGAAGCCAATCATAGCCTAACGCCCGCCCCTCGGATACGGCCTTCTCCGCGGTCAAAGCTGATTATGATCTTGACACTACTGTGGCGTTTTAAGGCCTTTTACATCATGCTGCTGCCCGGCGTCATTTATTTCATTATCTTTCGGTACTTTCCGATGTACGGGGTCATCATCGCGTTTAAAGATTTCGCGATTCTGGATGGCATAACGGGCAGCTCGTGGGTTAATCCGTGGTATAAGCATTTTCAGGATTTTTACGAGTCGCCTTATTTCAGCCAGCTGTTGACCAACACGCTGTTAATCAGCCTCTACAAGCTGATTTGGGGAACGCTGCCTCCGATCGTGCTTGCCGTTCTGCTTAACGAATGCCGCGTTCGCTGGCTGAAGTCGATCGTACAAACGTTGACTTACATGCCTCACTTCTTGTCTTGGGTCATTATTTTCGGCATTCTTCTGACGCTCTTCTCCCAGAACGGCGGTCTTATAAACCGCTGGATCGTGGAAGCGGGAGGAACCTCGATCCCGTTCCTGACCTCGACAGACTATTTCCGAAGCATTTTGGTCGGTTCGGAGGTGTGGCAAAATCTCGGCTGGGGGGCCATTATCTACTTGGCCGCAATGGCGGGCATCGATCCGACCCTCTATGAAGCAGCGAAGGTGGACGGCGCGAGCCGGCTGCGCATGATCTGGCATATTACGCTGCCTGGCATTAGAAGCATTATCGTCCTGTTATTCGTTCTAAAGCTAGGCCATCTGCTTGACGCCGGCTTCGATCAAATCTACATCCTGTACAATATACAGGTGTACCCGGTCGCGGACATTATCGACACCTGGGTTTACCGAACCGGCTTGCAGCAGCTTAATTTCAGCCTGGCGTCGGCTGTCGGATTGTTCAAGTCCGTAATCGGACTCATCCTTGTACTGGGCGCCAACCGCGTCGCTAAGAAGTGGGGGGAGGGTATATGGTAAGAGGTCTCGATGATAAAATATTTAACACGATCATATACATTATTCTCGGGTTATGCGGACTTGCCGCCGTATTGCCCATCCTGTATGTCGTATCGGTATCCATCACGCCTTTCGGGGAAGTGCTGCGCAACGGCGGATTTATATTGTTTCCGAGAGAAATAACGTTTTCCGCATACCGGACGCTGCTGACGGAGTCGAATATTCCGAAAGCGTTCCAAATCACGGTTCTTATTACGGTGATCGGCACGACTGTCAATCTCGTCTTGACGGGGCTGATGGCATATCCGCTTAGCCGCCGGAACTTGCCCGGCAGAAACTTTTTTTTGCTGATGATCGTATTCACCTTGTTGTTCAGCGGCGGACTCATTCCGACCTATCTGGTCGTGAAGTCGATGGGGCTGCTCGATTCCATCTGGGCGATGATTTTGCCAAATGCCGTGTGGAGCTTTAATGTTCTTATTATGAAAAGCTTTTTTGAAGGGCTGCCGGAGGAACTGTTCGAGTCGGCCCGGATGGATGGAGCCAAGGAGTTCCGCATCCTGCTGCAAATCGTTGCGCCGCTTTCCGTTCCAGTCTTGCTGACGGTTGGATTGTTTTACTTGGTCGGCCATTGGAACGAGTTTTTTCAAGCGATCTTCTATGTGACCGACCGCACGCTGTATCCGCTGCAGGTCGTCGTCCGTGAAATTCTGATGCAAAGTCAGCAACCGCTGGAGAACGCGGAAAATATGATGCCGACTCAGACGATGCAGATGGCATCCGTCATGATTGCCAGCTTGCCGGTCATCGTGATTTATCCGTTTCTTCAGAAGCATTTTACAAAAGGGATGCTGCTTGGTTCGATAAAAGGTTAACCGATGAAACCATTCAGAGAGGGGTTAAAATCATGAAGAAATTAGGGACTTTGCTAGTAGCCGTTTCATTGGCGGGAGCTTTGCTTACGGCTTGCTCGGGGGGGAACGGCAATAATAGCCCAGGAAATAATCCGGACGCTACCGCGAATCCTGGAGCAGAAACGGAGCAGCCAAGCAGCAAGCCGGTGAAGCTCGATATTATCGAGACCGGCAACAACCTGCCTTCGCCCGACAAGGATATCATTAAACAGGAGCTGGATAAGGCGCTGAATATCGACCTTAATCTGACGGTGTATCCCGCAGCGGACGATTATAACAATCAATTAAACGTTCGGATGTCCTCGGGCAACTTTCCCGATCTGTTCATGGTCGACCGGCAGCAGCTCATACAGTTCTCCAAACAAGGGCTGCTGCTCGATCTAACCCCTTACATGGATAAATTGGAGCAAACGGTAGCTTTCATCGGAGAGGACAGCGTCAAGAAGGGGATGGTCGACGGGAAAGTATACGGCATCTCCAAGTCTCCTCAAATCCCTTACAACACCTTATGGATCCGCAAAGATTGGCTCGACAAGCTGAAGCTGGAAGTACCGACGACCGTGGAGCAATTGGCTTCCGTAGCGGAGGCGTTCACGAAAAACGATCCGGACGGAAACGGCAAGCCGGACACCTTCGGGCTTACGGGCGGCAAGCTAGGCGCTTTCTCGACCGTATTCGGAGCATTCGGCGTAGGCATGCCGGGCAACTTCTACGAGAAGGACGGCAAAGTCGTCAATTCGCTGCATGAGCCGGCAATGAAGGACGCTCTGGCTTTTATCAAGAACATGATCGCATCGGGCTCTGTCGACCCCGAGCTGCTCGCCAATAGCGGTCTGCAGCATCAAGAGAAGGCGATCAAGGGGCAGGCGGGCATCGTATATATCGACTGGCCGAACATGACGAAGGAACAGTTCGTGGAACAGATCAAAACCGTTAATCCGAATGCGGAATGGCTGCAGATCGCCGCACCGTCGGGAGTAGGCGGACAATTCGACGGTTCATGGGACATCGGCGCGGCGCCTGGCCGATATGCCATTCCGAAAGCGCTGGAGAAAGATCCGGAGAAGCTGCAGCGGGTGTTCGATCTGCTCAACTATATTTCGAATCCGGACGGGGGCTCGCTGCTCGTGCAGTTCGGGGTGAAGGATACGCACTTCACGTTGGAGGACGGCAAGCCGAAGATGACGGACAAAGCGGGCGAGGTCGGCCATTCCTGGCTGTACCAGTTCACCGGCAGACCGGAAATGGAATATTTGCAGGCGAAGTTCGCCGCACAATCGGCTGCGATCGAGTTCGCGAACGATCAGCCGCGCATCGAAGCGTTGAACGGATTTGTCGACAATCCGGAGGGGTATAACCCGGCCGATGCGAACCGTTATTTGGAAGAGGAGATCGCGAAGTTCATTTACGATAAACGTCCGATAACGGAATACGACGACTTTATCAAGACGCTGGAGACGTCGATGAACTACAAAGCATTAGTGGACAGCGCCATGGAGCAGCTTAAGGCGCTCGGTTACGGGAGCTAAATAACGGGAACGAAAGCCGACCTCATTCATTGCAGGTCGGCTTGTTTTATTATACGCTGTGTGTTTTTCGGTACGACGAAGGATTGACGCCGCACAGCTTTTTGAAGCTTTTGCTCAAATGATGCTCATCGGTAAATCCGCAATGCTCGGCGATTTGGGCAAGAGTAAGCGATGAGTGTAGAAGGAGCTGCTTTACCTTGTCCATCCTCAGATTAGCCGCATAGGCGCCTGGCGTTACGCGGAACTCTCGCGTGAACAATCTTGTCAGCTGCACCTGGGTGAGACCAAGCTCCACAGCGATCGACTTTAACGAAATGCCGAATTCAGCTTGCTGCTGCAGAAGATGCAAGGCTCGCCCAAGGGTCGGATCCTCGCTGAACAAGGACTTCGCATGCTGCTCGGATTGCTCGATCTGAAGCAGATAGAGCAGATCCTTAAGAAGATGTTTCTTGTACGTATGACCAACGCTCGCTTGCAAGTATTGGGCTTCGCGAAATTGAGAGAGGGTGGACAGGAATCGTTTGTTGTTCAACAGCCGCAGCTTGCCGATTGCCGGGAAATCCGCTGCATGCCGCGGCTCTTCCAGGGGAGGGATCCATTGAAACCCCATGAGATGGAACGATAAACCGTCCGTTTGCCGGTAGAAGGTTAGATCGGGCGGGCATAATACGATGTCGTCCTTGACCGCCCTTCCGCTTTGGCTGCCCATTCTGTAATCGAAACCGCCCTCTTCTACGACGAACAACGCCCAATGATCATACGTATCATGCGTTTTCTGAAATTGAGGCGTATCCTTCACGTAGACATGGTATCGCAGATCGGGTTCCAGAAGTCGGCTGAACTCCATTATGTGACTACACCCTTTCATAGAGTGAAATTATTTACAAGTAAAATCAATTTTTAATACATTATAACATGATATCTCGCCATATATAATTGAATTAAATACAAGTAGGAGGTATGAATGATGAAGACAGCCGATCTGGAAATACCGGAATTAATGAAGCAATTTCATGAACAGGGGTATTTGGTTATCCCGAATATTTTGTCGCAGGAACAGGTGAAGCGCCTGAACGCCGCCATCGACGAAATTGTCTTGACTGAACCGGAAGCGCTTTCGCATAATATCTATAACAGCGTAGAACGCCATGCCGAGATCGCATCATTAATCGATCAGCCTGCCATCCTTCCGCTAATCGTTAATTTGCTCGGCCATAACATTCAGCTTCATATCTCCCATCTGACGATCCGACAACCGAACCCAAGCGAAGCCAAGACGGCCTCGCACAGCTTTATCGATTGGCATCAAGACGGCCCGCATCCGCAATTTCCCGTCATTAACGGCCTGACGGCAACCTACTATATTAAGGTTTGCTATATTTTAAGCGATATGTCGGAGCCGGATCGCGGCAATACGAAAGTCATTCCGGGCAGCCACAAGCAGCCTTATAACCCGAATCATAAGGATGTGCGCCAACAGCTCGAGGGAGAAGTGCAAGTATGCGGGAAACCGGGAGACGTCTTCGTGTTCGCCCAAAACCTATGGCATGCCGGCTCTCCGAACCGCTCCGAGTTCACAAGAAGGCAACTATTCCTCGGTTACAGCCCGATCTGGATGCGCCCTATCGATTATCATGCGGCCTCGGAGAGCATTCTGAAGGATGCCGATCCGATCCGCCGTCAGTTGCTCGGGCAGATCAGCGACAACAAATTTAAGTATTACGTACCGGAGGATTCGATGGTGCCTCTGAAATCGATGCTGATCCGTCCATAATGAACTTAGTTGGAAGGATGAACGAGATGAACGTCTATAATGCCGCTTCCGATCCAGCAAATCCGCGTCCCGGCCATAAGCTGGCCGACATTCCGGCCCATGATCCGTTCGTCGTGGCCGATGCCGCTACGGGCATCTATTATTTGTACACCGGAGGGAGTCCCCGCTTGCATGGTATGGACCGTTACGGCGTGCTGGCTTACAAAAGCCGAGACCTCGCCGATTGGGAGGGGCCTTACGTCGTATTCGCCATTCCGGATGGCGCATGGGCGCATCCGCTGCATGGTGCATGGGCACCCGAGGTGCATGCGTATAACGGCCGCTACTATTTATTCGTCACGCTGCATCATAACGATCGTCCGTTGGAAGGCGAGGCGCATGGCGGCTACCGGCTTCAGTGGCGCGGAACCGCGATAGCCGTTGCGGATTCGCTTGAAGGACCTTTCGAATTGATTGACCGGGAGGGTCCGATCCCGCCTTTGAATCATATGACGCTGGACGGGACGCTTTATATCGATGAGGCGGGTTGTCCGTGGATGGTCTATTGCCATGAATGGGTACAGACGGCCGACGGTACGATAGAAGCGGTCCGGTTGAAAGAGGACCTCTCCGGCCGCGTCTCGGAACCGATTTATTTGTTCAGCGGTTCCGAAGCGCCCTGGGACAATGGCGAGCTTCCTGCAGGCAGCTCGCGGTCCATGTATGTAACGGACGGATGCCAATTGTACAGAACAAGCGGCAACAAATTGGTTATGCTTTGGTCTACTTACGAAGCGGGCAGCTATGTCCAGACGATTGCCCGTTCCGTAACCGGAACGCTGGAAGGGCCGTGGGAGCAATTGGCCCCTCTCGTGGGGGATGATAGCGGGCATGGCATGATGTTTCGTACGTTCGAAGGGGCTTGGATGCTCATTCTTCACTCGCCGTTCCGGATGCCAGAATCCAGATGCAAGCTGTACGAAATGACGGATAGCGGCGATTCGTTTGTCGTGAAGTCGTAGTCTATATTGGAGAAGTATTTGAAATGTGCACTAAATTTCCATGGTTTGACCTTCATCAAGAGAGTGTCGATTCAATCGGCTACTCTCTTTCTGCAAGGTTTGAGCACGTGATATTAGCTATGTTGGATTTTCGCACTAACTTCGTTTGATAGGAGTAAGGTTAGAGGGCTATCATGGATTTCTGCATTAACTTTGTTCAAATACAGTAACTTTATGGTTATAAAGGAAAAAGTTATCGCAAATATCCAGCGTAGCTTGTGCGAACAAGCCAAAATGAAGAAAGTTGCTGCAAAAATCCAATGTAGCTGAACATAGAATGGACATTCTCAAAATCCAACATAACTATTGGGTTCAAATAAAAGAACGGCGGTATAGGATTGAATCCCTGAACCGTCTTTTTTTTATTTTGCAGCAAACTTTATGCAATTCCGCCGGGTAATTCTTATATAACAGCAAGAAAGAGGTGAACGAGGTGGATCAGGATACGATCGGGCGGATCGTGCAGGGAGACCGTGAGGCGTTCCGCGCTTTGTACGACGAGCATTTCGAATATGCGATGCGGACGGCGATGCTCGTAACGAAGAACGGAGAATGGGCCAAGGACGCGGTACAGGAGTCCTTCTTGCGGGTATACCGGAATATATGGCAATACGATAGAGGCAAGCCGTTCAAGCCTTGGTTCTACTGCATTCTGTTAAGGGAATGCTACAGGGTGATGGAGCGGGAGAAGAAGATCGTGCCGTTCGGGGAGCAATTGGATCGTTTCGCCGTGGAACAGAAGCTGCCGGATACGAGCTTGGACGTTTATGAAGCGCTGCAAGCCTTGAACGACCTTTACCGCATACCGCTCATTCTCAAATATTTGCATGATTACAGCGAGCGGGAAATTGCGGATATTTTAGAGCTCAACGTCAATACGTTGAAGTCGCGGCTGCTGAAAGGCCGAGAGAAGATGAGAGACATCTTGGGAGGAGAACCGCATGGATCAAAAGCTTAAGCAGCGTTTATTGGAACAATCGGATGCCAGCATTGGATTAAAGGATGAAATTTGGGGACGTTTGGAGTCGCAGTTGGACGCAACGTCTCCACAGGCAGCTTCCTATAAAGCAAAACGAAAATCGAGCAAATGGATGAAGACAACGACGGGAATCGCCGCAGCAGCAATCGCGTTGGTCGCATTCCTAGCTTTGCCGCCGGGAACGGCGCTCATGAAGAGCGTTCAATCCTGGTTCGCGCCGGAGAAAAAAATCGAAATCTCGGTGGAGGGTCAGAAGGAACAAACGAACGGGCAGGTGCATGTCGACGAGGAAAGCCGTTACGCGATCTACTATGACAAGGATCGTTACAAGCTGATCCCAGACGAGGGCAAAGATACGATAACGACGATCGAAGAGCTTCCGGCTCCTTATCCGCAGGTTTCGCTCACGATCGAGCAGGACGTGAAGCAGACGCCGGAGCAATTGGCAAATCAAGTAGCAGCGCAGTTGGCGGAACGATTCTCGAAGGTGGATGCGGTCGAACGGGTATCGTCTCCGGTTGACGGCTACCGCATCCATGCGATTAACGGCAATGACCGGTTAAGCGAAGTCGCGACCGTCTATGTGACCAGCAACAAGCTGAAGGGAAGCTTCGTTCTGTCGCTCGAATACTTCCTGGAAGCAGCAGAAGGACATGGCGCAAGATTTGAACAAACGGTGAAGCAGTTCGAAGTGCTAGGCCCATCGGAGCAATAACGTATTGCAGCCCCATTCGAGATCTAACCTCTCGTCTGGGGCTGTTTTGCGTTTGCGATCTTGTTTCGGTGCATACATAAAGAGCATACGGCTCCATGATCATAGGGTTCAAGCAATGGAATAATTATCCCTTTCATTTTAGTGTAATTTCAACCGATATAAATGGTTGACCGCAGAGGACCAATAACATTATGGAAGAGGAGATATTGGACATCATGAAAAAACAAAAAGGGCTGTTCGATAAAGCGAGAAACATTTCTTTGAGGGTTAAGCTTCCCGTATTAATTAGTTTGTTAGTCGTTATCGTCTTATTCGCAACGGCTGCAGCTATGTACCTATTCTCGTCCGAGTTGTTGCTTAGAAAGAGCAAAGATGAAATCAATGCGAATGCTGACCGTATTGGCGAAGGACTGATGACGGCCATGCAGCTGCAAGAGCAGTCATCCTTCCTAGCGTCAGATCATAATACGTATCGTGACCTATTGATCCTTCGTAAAGCAGGCACGTTGTCCGATGCAGCGTTCTTCGCTCCGTCGAATGAATTATTTGTTAAAGCGAATACGACGATTATGCATAGCTTTGAAGGCACGAAGGGCAATGAGTCTTTCCTGCTTCTTGATTACAATGGCATCATTGTTTCGGGAACAAACACGGACAACATCGGTCAATCGCGGGCCGACCGTGAATACTTTACCGAAGCGATGAAAGGCGAAAATTTTATTTCGGATGCCATCATATCCAAGAGCAGCGGGAAAATACTGCTTGCTTTCTCGATTCCGATTAAAGACGGAAGCGGACAAACGATCGGCGTTTTTGTAACGACCGTAGACAGTAAGTTTTTTGTGGATAAATTAGGCGCCATCAAAATTAACGGCCAAGGCAAAATTGAAATAATAAGCCGCGGCGGCATCGTTCTATACAGCTCGACGGATCCTTCCAGGAATGGAGAAAGCATCGGCGATGGTCCGGAAGTCAAAGCTTTTTTAGCGGATCGGGCTGTCGGGGAGATCAAGGTGTCGACAACGGAGCTTGGCAACGATTATCTTAGAATTAATAAAATCCCTGAATCCGATCTAATGATTTCCGTGATCGATTCCTATGAGGACATCAATCGTCCGATCCAAGATATGTTTACTAAAATACTGTACATTACGGCACTTGCTATTATCGTGGCAGTAGGTTTCGGGCTCATTCTATCGAGGTATATCACCAATCCGATCGCTCAATTAACCGTACTCTTCAAACGGTTAGCTTCCGGCGATCTAACCGTAACCGCAATCGGAAAATATGATAGCGAGTTCAAGGATTTGGCTGATAGCTTCAACAGCATGGCATCGCAAAACAAACAATTGATTTCTGATATGAACGATACCATTTCGGTGCTTAAGGCAAGTACAAGCGAGCTGGAGGAGACCTCCAAGCAGACCGCGCTGTCGATCAACGAAACCTCGGTAACATCCACGGAAATCGCCAAAGCGATGGAATCGCAGTCGCATGATACCGAGCATATCGTCGATAAGTTCTACGGATTCGGAGAGAAGTTTGTTTCGATGAGCGACAAAGCGCAATCGGTCAAAGAAAGAGCGGAGGAAATCGTTGAAGTATTTTACACAAGCAATGAAGTGGTCCATAACTTAATCCGAATCAATGATCAAAATGAAGAAGAGGTACAAAAAATATCCGCGATCACGCTAAAGCTGCAAGAGAGCTCTAACGAAATTAGCAAAATCACGGGAGCGATTAGCGAAATTGCGGGCCAAACGAATTTACTCGCTCTTAACGCATCCATTGAGGCGGCAAGAGCGGGCGAGAATGGCCGCGGTTTTGCCGTGGTTGCCTCCGAGATTCGCAAGCTTGCCGAGCAAAGCTCCAAACAGTCGTCTGAAATCAATGCGATTATCCAACAAAACCTATCGTATGTCATCGAGAACAATGACAGCGTCACGGAAATTCGCAATATTGCCGTGAAACAAGATGAGTTTGTAGGACAAACGCAAACAGCGTTCAAAACCATTTTAGATAAAATCATGGAAATTACGGATCAAATTAAAGCAATGGCCAGCGATGTTGCTCGCATGGAAATGGATAAAGACGAGGTTCAGCAATCCGCGCAAAGCCTTTCCGCTTCGGGAGAAGAAGTATCGGCATCCGTACAGGAGGTTACCGCTACGATGGTGGAGCAATCGGCAACCGTACAACAACTGGCCGATATGGTTGACACCATAGACCGTCTTACCAAAAACCTTGCGGAGGCCGCGTCGAAATTCAAGGTTGCATAATGAGCTTAACCATGCTGATGTGGTAAAATGAAAGGAACGAAAGATGATGAGGATGGAGGAGCAGGCCATGGAGACTCAGGTGACCGCTTATCTGAACCGTATCGGTTTCGTGGGGTCGGCAAAACCGACGCTCGATACGCTCAGCCGGCTGCAGTACGCGCATTTGCATACGATTCCGTATGAGAATCTAGATATCCTGAATGGCGTACCGTTATCTCTGGAAATCTCGCGTTTATTCGATAAAATCGTGAATCGCAGGCGAGGCGGTTATTGCTTCGAGTTGAATGCGCTGTTCGGCTGGCTGCTTGAGGAGCTAGGCTTCCAAGTAAAGCATTACTTCGGGCGATTCTGGCGGGATGAGGCGGTCGTGCCATGCAAACGAAGACATCATATCCTGCAGGTTGAGCTTGACGGGATTAAATATATCGTTGATGTCGGCGCAGGCGCGGCCGCTCCGCGTTGGCCGTTGAAGCTGCTGGACGGTATCGTGCAAGAGCAGCAGGACGAATGGTATCGTTTGATGGAAGACCGCACTTACGGCTGGCTGCTGGAGGAGAGGAAAGGCGACGAGTGGAGGACGATTTATTCGTTCACCGAAGAGCCGAACCTGCCATTCGACTATGTGACAACCTCTTATTGGTGCGAGAACAGCCCCGAATCGATATTTCGCAAGGGCGCTATGGTCGCTATCCGCACGGAGGAGGGACGCAACACGATTGCCGGGAAGGAGTTTCGTATTTTCTCCCAGGGCAGCGTAAATGCTTTCGAGCCAAGCCATGACGACCATTATTCGGAATGCTTGCGCAAGTACTTTGGTATATTAATAGATTAATTGTCATGCATACAAAAAAAGCTGCCGCAGCTAAGCGACAGCTTTTTTTGCTAGATCTCTTTTAGTGAAGCAGGATCGGTTTAATAACCGAGAATGTGATACCCCGAATCGACGTGAAGGACTTCGCCGGTAATGCCTCTAGACAGCTTGCTCAGCAGGAACATCGTCGCATCGCCGACTTCGTCCTGGTCGACGTTTTTGCGCAGCGGCGCCTTCTCCTGGATTGCGGAGAACAGGTCGGTAAATCCGGCTACGCCGCCTTTGGCGGAAAGCGTGCGGATCGGCCCGGAAGAGATCGCGTTTACCCGAATATTGTATTTGCCGAGGTCGTCCGCCAAATATCTGACGCTCGCTTCCAGCGCGGCCTTGGCTACGCCCATCACGTTATAGTTTTTCACGACGCGTTCCGCGCCAAGATACGATTGCGTAACGATGCTTCCGCCTTCCGTCATCAGCTTCTTGCATTCCTTAGCCATCGCGACGAGCGAGTAGGCGCTAATATCTTGCGAGAGTCGATAGCCTTCGCGAGTGGTATCGACGTATTCGCCTTGCAAATCTTCCTTCTCCGCGAACGCGACAGAGTGGGCAAGTCCATGGATGACGGGCACTTTCGCTTGAATCTCGCGGAAAGCGGCCTCAATGCTGTCATCATCGGCAACGTCGCACGATACACATAGAAGCGGTTCGATTCCATTGGCCGAAAGCAATTGCGTAAGCTTGTTAAAGGAACGTTCCTTCCTGTAAGTGAATATTAAGTTAGCTCCGGCTTCATGCAACGACTTTGTAATCCCCCAAGCTATGCTTCGCTCGTTGGCGATCCCCATAACGATTATATTTTTGCCGCTTAGTAATCCTGACATTGTATAAAACCTCCAAGTGCTGATCTGGTCGCATAATGCGCTGGAATGATTATAGCATATAATTAGTACCTAGTACTAACCTAGATTCGTCTAAACAAAGATCTACCCGACACGAGACGTTTCAGCGGAGACGTGAGAAGGACGGGTTTACCCGAGCATGACGATTGAATGAGCAGAGTCAGCAGCACGGCCGTAAGAGGCAAAGTTGCCGGAGCACCCACGAGATAGACATCCTTCCATTGCGGAGCAAATTTGTTCTTGTATTCATACAGTCCTTTAAAGTTATACAGTTTTTTTCCGTATGTATAGATGAGCTTGGCTATTACGGAATCGCAGACGTTCGCCAAGGGCGCTACTCCTAAGCTGCAGATTGCGTATTTCTGCTCCTTGGCCCATAACATGACGGAAAGGAACAGGAAGTCCATTGTCCCATGCGGACAAGCGTTGTTATAACGCATCAGATCCAGAGTTATTTGGCGTATGGAGACATCCTCTTCGGAGAAACCGGGTTCGACAGAAGGCGGGTCTCCGGCAATTGTAACAAATGCAGCAATGTTTCCGTCAGGGTCAGTTAGTATTGCTACAGGGAAGCGGCTGACATATTCAGGAGTAAAAGCACTCACCGAAAAGCTCTTTTCTTTCCGGTCGCGAAGCCACTCATCCGAAATCGCTTGAAGCTTGGACATGAGATCATTCGAATACGGAGGATGTTCGACCATTACGGAATAGCCGCTGCGATGAAATTTGTTCAGCCGATTACGAAGCTTGATCCATGCCTTGCCGTTTAAGTGAAACGGAGCAAGCTCGACCCGAGCCTCCTGTCCGATCTTCATGCCTTGCAGACCTAATCGCCTGTAGAGGGGAAGGTAAACGGAAGTCGTTTGATAGAAAACCGGCGTTCGCCGCCGCTCGCGGCAATAAGTGACGAATTGCTCAATGACTTTACGAAGCGCGTACGGATTTCCCACTGGATCGCCTAGCACAATATAACGATTTCCTATGGAACGAAATGCAAGGAACGCCTCTTGGTCCGTATCGCAGAACCATTGTTTGTCGCCAAGAAAATAAAGGTGAGCATGCGAATTGTGGCCATAGCCTTTTATAAGCTCGAGAAGCTTTTGTTCTGTCTGGATAAGGGGCAAAAGCAAACCTCCTGGATGCAGTATCTGAGTTGATAATCCTAACGATTACATACGCCATTTATATACATCGGAGTTTTTTGGATGATATTAAAGACAATGAATATGGATACTCAGGGAAATACAGGATGCGGACCGGAGGCGCCCTATCGGCGTTCATGGTTTCGCATGCTCTTTCGAATAGACAGCCGAGCGTTATCGGTTATAATGTCTGTACAAATATGTGTAAGTATGGAGGCGTCGTTATGACCGCGCTCAATTATTGCAAAGTACTAATCGTCGATGACGAGCAGCTCATAAGGCAAGGCATTAAGCACTTCATGAACTGGGAGCAGGAAGGCTTCCAGATCGTCGGGGAAGCGTCGAACGGAAGCGAAGCTCTGTCGCTGATCGAGGAGCTGCGCCCGCATATCGTCATAACCGATATCGTGATGCCGGTGATGGACGGCGAGGAGCTTACGAGAATCATCAAGCAGCGGTATCCGGCGATCGAGGTTATCATTCTTAGCAGCTTCGGCGAATTCAATTATGTACGGTCGACGTTCCAGAGCGGCGTTGCGGACTATATCTTGAAGCCGAAGCTCGAAATGCGCCATCTGCTCAGCGTGCTCAAGCTTGCCGCGAGCAAGATTCCCGGTCTTGGAGAGCAGCAGTCGGAAGCGGACGGCAAGCTGTCGGTCGACTCGCTGCTGGAGAAGCTGTTATCCGGCTACAACGATGAAGACAGCCTTTCGTCCGTAGGTCACTACTTCCCCCATCGGTATTATGCGCTCATCGGGACGAAGTCTGTGGAAGGAGCGGGTTTCGTTCAGGCAGCTCAAAAAATAGTTGCAGAGCTTATACCCGATTATGTTGCTCACGAGCTGCCGACAGGTTCGGAATGCACCACCCTGCTAATCAATACGGATGAAAGCGGACTTGATAAACTGCTGCGACAAGCCAAGCAATCGTTCCGGCAAGCTGCCGATTCCGTGGCAGACAAGGCAATCGTAATCGGCGAGCCTTTCGACAAGCTGGCCATGCTGCATGAACGATACGAAGGGAATTTGCTGAAGCTGATGGCCTACGGCTTCTTCCTGCCCGAAGTTCCCGTATTCATTTATAATGATTTACCCAAGCTGCAGGCGTCTATCGAGCCATTCAACTTGAACCGGTTCACCGATGAGTTCAAGCGCGAACGATTCGACGATGCATTCGATTATTTAAGCGGGCATGTCCATGCGCTGTCGGCGAATTATAGGATGAACGTGTTCGAGTTCAAGTCCTTTCTAGGCAACTTGATTTTCAATATGACGGTGCTGCTCGGCAATATGAAGTATGACAACAAGGAACTGGATAACAGCAAATTCACTTATTTCAGAGCGATAGAAGAAGCAGCTACGGCGAAAGAAGCGATTGCGGCGCTAGACTGGTTCATCGTGCTCGCGAAGGCATGCATTGCGGATAAGGCCGAACAGCCCGGCAACGTCAACATGAAGCGGCTGCTCGATTATATCGACGAGCATTATGCCGAACCGTTAAATCTGACCGAGATGGCGAAGCATTTTCACTTTAATCCGTCGTACTTATCGAACTATTTCTCTACCCATAACGAAGAAGGGTTCATCGACTATTTGCACAAAGTAAGGACTGACAAGGCGGCTTCGCTGCTGCGCAAGGGGGAGGCGATGATTTCCGAGATAAGCGGCATGGTCGGCTATTCGGATCACAGTTACTTCTGCAAAGTGTTCAAGCGCCATACCGGCCATTCGCCAAGCAGCTATCGCAGACAATACTTGAAATAAGGAATGAACCGATAATGATTAGACGGCTATGTGATCGATTCCGCAACAACAGATTATTCGTCAAAATGTTTCTCGTCATGCTTCTAAGCATCGTGGCGGTATCCATCGCCATAACATGGGTTACGCTCAATACGTCAGAGCGTCTCTTCATGCAGACGTTCAGCATAACGAATTCAAAGGTGCTTACCCAAATCGAGACGAGCATCGGCTCGTTGAACTATTCCATTGTGCTGGCTACTAACAATATGCTGCAAAGCGGATCGATAAAGAGTTTCCTGACGGAGAGCAGCGGGAATTCGAAATCGATAGCCAGAACCTATTTCGGCATGAATCAGCAAATGAAACGGATCACGTCTATCGTCGATGCGTACGAGATTGGCATCACGATAACCGGCAATAACGGCCGAAGCTTCGCGACCGACCGTTCGATCTGGCCGTTGACCGACAGCGAGCTGATCGTTCACCCGATCACGGAGCAAACGTTGAAGGAGCCTAAGAGGCTTCTCTATCAATTCGATTATGTCGAGCCTTCCGAGACGTCAGCGGGTCAGGCTTCCATTGTGGCTTCGAAGGCATTGATGGAGAGAACGACCGGTTTCGTTTACGGAGCCATGTACTTCTCCATTCGCGAGCGTGAATTCAAGCGTCTCTATGAAACCTATACGAGTCTTGGCAACGACGTCGTCATTCTGAACGGGAAAGGGATGATCATTTCGTCCAACCGCGCCGATTGGATCGGCCAGTCCGACCCCGATCTGCTTGCCAAAGCGCGTGAGATCGTGGAACAGTCGCTTGAATACAAGGATGTCGACCGTGACGGCAGGGATCAGCTGCTCATCTCCAAATATTTGGAATCGCTTGATCTCTATCTCGTGAACGTCATCGACAAAAAGACGGCAATCGGGCAACTGATGGATACACGCGCGATCGTGCTAATCGTCATAGCGATCGTCTCGATCGCCCTCCTCATTGTGTTCCTTATATCAGGCCGGCTGACGAAGTCGTTGTCCAGGCTTGTCAAGCAAATATCGACGATTTCCAAATACGACTTCGATCATTACGTTACGGTTGGCGGCAGCTATGAGACGAGACAGCTTGGACAGGCGTTTAATGCGATGCTCGACGAGCTGCATGAGTATGTGGACGAGCTAGTAGAGACGCAGCGGCGGCAGCGGAATGCGGAGCTCGAAGCGCTCCAGCAGCAGATTAATCCGCATTTCCTGTACAACACGCTGGCCTCCGTAAAATTCATGGTGCAGCAAGGCAGCAAGGAAAAGGCTGCCGAGACGATTAACGCCCTTATCTCGCTGCTGCAAAATTCGATCAGCAATGTTAGCGAAACAATTACCATCAGTCAAGAGCTCGTTAATATGCGGAATTATGTATTCATTAATCATGTGCGATATGGGGAGAAGATCAAAGTCAACTATTTCGTTTCTCCGGATTGTATGGGCTATATGGTGCCGAAGCTCATTATTCAGCCGTTCATCGAGAACGCCTTTTTCCATGGCTTCAACAAGAAGTCGGAAGGGCATATCTACATGCTGGTCGCCCAGGAAGGGAACGCGCTCGTCAGCGAGATCGTCGACAACGGCGACGGGATGGCGATTACCCCCGAGCAATTGCCCGATCAATCGAAGGGAAGCCGCCAGTTGTTTACCGGGATCGGCGTTAGGAACGTCCATGAACGGATCAAGCTGCTGTACGGAGACGAATACGGCGTTTCGATTATGAGCGAGCTGGGCGAAGGAACGAAGGTGAAAATCCGGCTGCCGCTGATCAAAGGGTAAAAATCGTCCAAGTTTCTAAAAATCGTGCAAACGATTTTGAGGCTTGGACTTTTCTTTTGTAATAATTTCACTAAACGAAGCAAAGATTATCCTAACGGGCACCCTATTCAAGATGCTACGATTAAGCAGTAGACGGGAAACCGCTTACAGCATTTTACAAAGAGAGATGGAGGTCTTTTTAGTGAAAAAACTATTGCCATTGCTGGTCGTGTGCGTCATGATTTTCACGGCTTGCGCGTCCAATGCGGACAACAAGAATGAGAATGCCGGTGCCGGTAACGCCGGCGGCGAAACAACCAAAGTTACGGTCTGGGCTTGGGATCCGAACTTCAACATCAAAGCAATGAATTTTGCAAAAGATACTTATGCACCCGATCACGCGGATGTAACGATCGACATTATCGAGAACGCTCAGAACGATATTGTTCAGAAGCTGAATACGGGCCTTAGCTCCGGTACGACCAAAGGCCTTCCAAACATCGTCCTGATCGAGGATTACCGTGCGCAAAGCTTCTTGCAAGCTTACCCGGACGCGTTCTATCCGCTCACGGACGTGTTCAAGACTGAAGATTTCGCCGATTACAAAATCGGACCGACTAGCTTCGACGGCAAACAATACGGACTTCCGTTCGACTCCGGCGTAACTGGCCTTTATGTAAGAACGGATTACTTGGAGCAAGCCGGCTACACAGTAGCTGACATGCAGGATATCACTTGGGATAAGTACATCGAGATCGGCAAAGCCGTTAAAGAGAAAACAGGAAAAGACTGGATTTCCCTTGACCCGAACGATCTAGGCATCATTCGCGTCATGGCGCAATCGGCCGGCTCGTGGTACTTGAAAGAAGACGGCAAAACAGCCGACATCGCAGGCAACGCCGCATTGAAAGAAGCAATGGAAACGTACAAAAAAATGATGGATGCCAACATCGTTAAGATCCATGCCGACTGGAGCCAATTCGTTGCTAACTACAACAATGGCGACGCGGCATCCGTTCCAACGGGCAACTGGTTCACGCCATCCATTACGGCTGCGGCTGATCAAGCCGGAAAATGGGCAATTGTTCCGCTTCCTAAGCTGACGAACAACGAGAAATCGGTTCATGCTTCCAACCTTGGCGGCAGCTCGTGGTACGTCCTTAACGTGCCGGGCAAAGAAAAAGCGGCTGACTTCCTTGGCGCTACGTTCGGCTCGAACGTTGAGCTGTACCAGAAGCTTGTAACGGAAATCGGCGCAATCGGTACGTACAAACCGGCAGCCGAAGGCGAAGCTTACAAGGCGGGTAACGAATTCTTCGGCGGCCAAAAAATCGTAACGGACTTTGCGACATGGACGGCAGAGATTCCTAAAGTCAACTACGGCATGCACACGTATGCGGTTGAAGATATTATGATTGTGGAAATGCAAAACTACCTGAACGGCAAAGCGATCGATCAAGTGCTCGAAGACGCTCAGAAGCAAGCGGACTCCCAATTGAAATAGTCTTCTTCTGACGAACCTTTAGCAATAGAAAACAACGGCCTTGGACATCGGCTGCCGGCGGATAAGCGGGCGGCGGGTGTCCAAGGTTCTTTTAGAGAGACAGAAGGAAACAATGTTTGGAAGGAGATGACAGTACATGAGAGAAGCCAAAGCTGTAAACTTACGCAACAAAACAAACGTCGTTGGCTGGTCATTTATCGCGATTGCGGTCATTATGATATGCGCTTTTTACTTCTATCCGATGATTCGAGCCTTATTGATGTCATTTCAATCGGGTACTGGAACGAATCTGTCATATGTCGGTATCGACAACTATACGCGGCTGTTCAGCGATTCCACGTTTATTACGACTCTGACGAATACATTCCTGTATCTGATTGTGCAAGTGCCGATCATGATCGTGCTTGCGCTGTTTATATCCGTACTGCTGAATGACAAAGACTTGAAGCTGAAGGGGTTTTTCCGGACGGCTATTTTTCTTCCGGCGGTAACATCGCTCGTTGCTTATTCGGTTATATTCAAATATTTGTTCGGCGCAGACGGACTGATCAATGCGATGCTGCTTAAGCTGCATCTGATTTCCGTGCCGATTCAATGGATTACAGACCCGTTCTGGGCAAAAATCACGATCATTATCGCCATTACATGGCGCTGGACCGGTTATAACATGATCTTCTACTTATCGGCGCTGCAAAATATCGACAACTCCATTTACGAAGCTGCGCGCATCGACGGCGCTTCCTCGTTCAAGCAGTTTACGAAAATTACGGTACCGCTGTTGAAACCGATCATTCTGTTCACGTCGATTACGTCCACGATCGGTACGCTACAATTGTTCGATGAGGTCATGAACATTACGAAGGGCGGACCGGGCAACGCGACGATGACGCTCTCGCAATACATTTACAACCTATCGTTCAAGTACACGCCCGACTTCGGTTATGCGGCGACGGTATCGTATGCAATCGTTATTCTGATCGTTATCTTCTCCATCCTTCAGTTCAAATTGGCAGGTGATCGCAATGACTAAGCTCAAGCGGATATTTATATACGTATTTCTAAGCGCGTCGGCGATCGTTTCGATTTTCCCATTCCTATGGATGATCACTAGCTCGACGAACCGTTCCATTGATGTAACGAAGGGCAAGCTGCTGCCCGGCAAATATTTGTTAGAGAACTTGGACAAAGCATTTAACGACGTGGACATCCTGCCGGCGCTGCTTAATTCGGCGAAAATTTCGATTTTGACAACCTTGCTTGCAATGTTGATCGCGTCGCTTGCTGGATACGGTTTTGAAATATTCAAGAGCAAAGCGAAGGATGTCGTGTTCAGCATCCTGCTGATCTCGATGATGATCCCATTCGCGGCGCTTATGGTGCCCTTGTACCGCATGTTCGGTACGATATCGCAGACCGTTCCGATCTTGGGCATCGATACGATCTCGTCCGTTATCCTGCCGACCGTAACGACCGCGTTCCTGATTTTCTTCTTCCGCCAGAGCACGAAGATGTTTCCGAAGGACATGCTTGAAGCGGGCAGAATCGACGGCTTGAACGAGCTTGGCGTCTTCTTCCGCATTTATGTGCCGACGATGAAAACATCCTACGCGGCGGCGGCGATCATTACGTTCATGTCGAGCTGGAACAATTACTTGTGGCCGCTCGTCGTGCTGCAATCGCCGGAGAAACGGACGATTCCGCTTCTTATCTCCAGTCTGGGTTCAAGTTACGCGCCGGATTACGGCGTCATTATGACCGTCATTCTGATCGCGACATTGCCGACAGCCATTGTGTTCTTTCTGATGCAGAAGCACTTCGTGGCGGGCATGACGGGATCGGTTAAATAGGTAACCGGCCGACAGAAGGCGACCATACATCTAAAGACAGAGTCAGCGAGATAGGAGAGGTTTGTCGATATGAAAGCAACGAAAGCAAGCTTGGACTGGTTGAGCGATGTAGCGGTATTCGCCGTGAATCGGCTGCCGGCCCATTCCGACCATAATTATTATGCAACACTGAAGGAAGCGCAGCGCAAGGAATCGATGCCGTGGAGGCATTCCTTGAACGGCGCTTGGAAATTTAATTATGCGGCGAACCCGGCCAGCAGGCCGGTTGATTTCTATAAAACATCGTTCAGTTGCGAAGGATGGAACTATATCGAGGTGCCCGGCCATATTCAACTGCAAGGTTACGGCCAGCCGCAATACGTGAACACGATGTATCCGTGGGATGGTCATGAGGACTTGCGTCCGCCGCAAATTTCATCGGATCATAATCCGGTCGGGAGTTATGCAACATCGTTCGAGGTTCCCGGCAATATGGCTGGAAAACCGTTGTTTATTTCGTTCCAAGGCGTTGAGACGGCTTTCTACGTATGGCTGAACGGCGAGTTTGTCGGTTACGGAGAAGACAGCTTCACGCCGTCGGAGTTCGAGCTGACGCCTTTCGTGAAGGAGGGCGACAATAAGCTTGCCGTTGAAGTATACCAGCGCAGCACGGGAAGCTGGCTGGAGGATCAGGACTTCTGGCGTTTCTCCGGCATCTTCCGCGATGTGTATCTGTATACCGTACCCGAGGTTCATGCGCAGGATGTCTCGTTGCGAATGGAGCTTAACGATTCATATGACAACGGTTCGTTGAACGTCTCGCTGGCGTTCCGCTCGGTAGTGCCGTCAGGAACGAAGGCGGTTCTGGATTTGTACGACGCCAGCGGCGTGTTGATCGTATCGGAAGTGATTGTCCTTGACGGCTTGGAGTCTGAACGCACTTCGCTTCAAGTGAAAAACCCTTCGCTGTGGAGTGCCGAACGGCCTTATTTGTATAGCTTGTATATTCGAATTGTGGGCGCGGACGGCAACGAGATCGAAGTCATTCCTCAGCGAGTCGGCTTCCGCCGTTTCGAGATGGAGGACAAGATCATGAAGCTGAACGGCAAGCGCGTCGTATTCAAAGGCGTTAATCGCCATGAATTCAATAGCCGCCGCGGCCGTGCGATTACAAACGAGGATATGCTGTGGGATATCAAGGCGCTAAAGCGCAACAACATTAACGCCGTACGGACTTCCCACTATCCGAATCAAAGCTACTGGTATGAGCTTTGCGACGAATACGGCGTCTACGTTATCGACGAAATGAACCTGGAGACGCATGGCTCATGGCAGAAGATGGGTGCGGTCGAACCGTCGTGGAACATTCCCGGTAGCAAGCCGGAATGGCAGGACATCGTAATGGACCGCGCGATCTCGCTCTACGAGCGCGACAAGAACCACCCTTCGGTCATCATTTGGTCGCTTGGCAACGAATCCTACGTCGGCGACGTGCTCGTGAACGTTGCGCGATATTTCCGTACGGTCGATCCGAGCCGCCTTGTTCATTACGAAGGCGTATTCTACGATCGGGCATTTACCGAAGCGAGCGATATGGAGAGCCGGATGTACGCGAAGGTCGCCGATATAGAGGAATACTTGAATAACGATCCGGACAAGCCGTACATTAGCTGCGAATACATGCACGCAATGGGCAACTCGCTGGGCGGCATGCGAAAGTATACGGATTTGGAGCAGAAGTATCCGATGTACCAAGGCGGCTTCATCTGGGATTACATCGATCAAGTGATCGTGAAGGAAAACCGCTATGGCGACGAATTCCTCGCTTACGGCGGTGATTTCGACGATCGTCCGACGGATTACAACTTCTGTACGAATGGCATCGTCTATGCGAACCGCGAGCTGTCGCCGAAGATGCAGGACGTTAAATTTTTATATCAAAATGTGAAGCTTGCACCGGAGCGCGACGGTTTGCTCATACGCAACGATAATCTGTTCGAGGATACGGGTGCTTTCGCGCTTGAGATCGCGCTGTTCCGCGAAGGCATCGAGGTTCATCGCTTCGAGGTGGAAGCGGCAGTAGCGGCAGGGAACGAAGCGCGTATCGCCTATAATATCGAGGAGCAAGTCGGCGAGCCTGGCGAATATGCGGTTCATGCTTCCTTGAAACTGAAGCAAGCTACGCTTTGGGCGGAAGAAGGCTACGAGATCGCGTTCGGCGAGCATATCTTCAAGGTTGCCGGTCAAGCTGTTGACGCAGCTGCGGCCCATGGCAAGCTGAGAGTTGCGAACGGGGACGTGAACATCGGCGTGCATGGCCGGAATTTCCGCATCATGTTCTCGAAACAGGCGCATACGATGACTTCGATCGTATTTGACGGACGCGAGATGATCGCCGCTCCGCCTGTGCCGCTATTCTGGCGGGCGACTACGGACAATGACAAAGGTTACTCCCAAGGCTTTGATTCCGGTCTATGGTATGCGGCGAGTCTTACCCGCAAAAGCGTCGGCATCGACGTGTCGGAGGCGAAGGACGGCAGCGCCATAACGGTAGCATACCGGTTCCGCTTCTCGATCAGCGAGACGGCGGAAGCTAAGATCGCGTATACGGTGAATGCGAACGGATCGGTTCGCGTTCAAGCGGAGTACAAAGGCGCGCCTGGACTGCCTCGTCTGCCGATCTTTGCCGTGTCGTTCAAGGTAAAGGCCGATTACGACCAGTTGGAATGGTACGCGATGGGCCCAGAGGAAAATTACGCGGACCGCGCGAACGGCGCTCGTCTATGCGTATTCGAGAACACGGCGGCCGACAACGTGGCAGCATACGCGGTTCCGCAGGAGTCCGGCAACCGTACGGGCGTCAGACGTCTAAGCGTAAGGAACCGGGACGGACACGGACTTCGCATCGTCTCGAGCGGCGAACCGGTCGAATGCAACGTATCGCCGTATACGGCATTCGAGCTGGAGAATGCGCAGCATCATTACGAGCTGCCGGAGGTTCACTACACGGTAATAACGGTCGCAGGGCGCCAGATGGGCGTCGGCGGCGACGACAGCTGGGGTGCTCCGGTGCACGAGGAATACACGATCTCTGGCGAGCAGGATCTCGCGTTCGAGTTCACGATTGAACGGGCATAAATGGATAAGATGGCGGTGCAAGGGTTTCCTTGTACCGCTTTTTTGTTTCGATTTTTTTTGCTTGCCGTACGTTGCTATACTGGATTTCTGCAGGATAGAGGCCTCTTATGAGGCTTCCTCAACCGCTATATTGGATTTTTGCATCAACTTTATTCTTGAACGGTCAACAAAGCGCTTTCCGGCGGAAAGTTAATGCACATATCCATTATAGGCTTGGAAAGACGTTCCAATCGGCGAAAGTTGCTGCAATAATCCAACATAGCCGCTAACACAGGGAACCTCAGCTGTTCAGAGCAGCAGATCAAAAACAATGAGGGCGGGGCCTCCGTCCTCTATTTTCTTTTGCACCCAGAGGCTCTATGATAGAGACATACCTTGGAAAGTTAGGTGATATCTTTTGGCAAAATCATTCGGGTTCGATAACCAGATAAATAGAACAAATACGCGCTCCTATAAATGGGATTATGCAGAAACGTTGTTCGGCGCGAAGGATCTTCTGCCGCTATGGGTAGCGGATATGGATTTCCTAACCGCACCCGCAATCACCGAACGTTTGGTCCAGCGCGCGCAGCTAGGCTCGTATGGCTATGCGGTACGTACGGACAGCTACCTCGACGCAATCGTGAGCTGGTATCGCCGCCGGCATGAATGGACGATTCAGTCCGACTCGATCGTGGACTCTCCCAGCGTCGTCACTTCGCTGAGCCTTGCGGTTCAGCTGTTCAGCGAGCCAGGCGATCAGATTGTTATTCAGACGCCGGTCTATTATCCGTTCTACGAAGTGATACGCGGCAACGATCGGGTTGTTGCGGCAAGCCGGCTGCGCATAGAGAACAATCGCTATGAAATGGACTTCGACCATATGGAATCGTTATTTCAAGGCGGGGCGAAGCTGCTGCTGCTATGCAGTCCGCATAATCCGGGAGGCCGCGTCTGGAGCGAGGATGAGCTGCGCCGGCTTGGCGATCTTTGCCTGCAGTATGGCGTTCACGTTGTATCCGACGAAATACATGGCGATCTCGTTCATCCGGGACGCCGTCATCTTCCTTTCGCATCGTTGTCGCCGGAGATTGCCGAGATTACGATTACTTGCCTATCGGCAACGAAGACGTTCAATCTTCCGGGCCTTCATACTTCCTTTATGGCCGTATCGAATGTCGAAGCCAGACGGAAGATCAATCAGCGAATGAAGCTGCTTGGCCTAAGCAATGCGGGCCACTTCGCCCAAGACGCGGTGGAAGCGGCCTTTAATAAAGGGGAAGCATGGCTTGACGAGCTTCTCGAATACATCGGGGAAAATATCGCGTTCGCGCGTCAATACTTGAGCAAACAACTGCCGCAAGTAAAGCCGATGATCCCGGATGCGACCTATCTGCTATGGGTGGATTGCCGATCGCTCGGTCTGGATTCGAAGGGCTTGAAGGAGCTCATGTTCCATCAGGCGAAGGTGGCGTTCAGCGAAGGCTCCGGCTTTGGCGAGGACGGTACGGGATGGCTGCGCATTAACGTTGCCTGTCCAAGGTCGCTATTGGCGCAGGCGCTTGAGCAGTTCTGCGAAGCGGCACGGAAGCTGTAATTATGGATCGATCGTCCCGCTGCTGAATATCGAAATGTTGCTATTCCATTCGAAGGCTCCCACAACGGGCTTCGGGCGAGTTATAGTGTAGGAGCAGCAACAAAATAGAAAGAGGAGGCTCATTCATTGGTGAACGCGGCTATTAACTATTTCGAATACGGGCAACGCGAGATCGATTATTTGACCAATGCCGATCCCGTGTTAGGAGCGGCTATCGAGCGTCTGGGCAAACCTGAGCGTGAGATTATCCCAGATCTGTTCACGGCCCTTGTGAATGCAATGGTCGGTCAGCTTATTTCGGTCAAGGCCGCCGATGCGATATGGGGCAGAATGCTGGAGCGTCTCGGCTCGATGACGCCGCAGCGTGTGGCGGAGCAATCGGTAGCCGACATCAAGGGCTGCGGTCTATCGCTCAAGAAGGCGGAAAACATTCATGCGATTGCTTCTTCTATTATGAGCGGCGAGCTGAATCTCCACGAGCTGACTGCGTTGCCGGATGCGGAGGTAGCCGCGAAGCTTACGTCACTCAAGGGCGTCGGCCATTGGACGGCAGAGATGCTGCTTATCCACGCGCTCGAGCGACCTGACGTTGTCAGTTGGGGAGACGCGGCGATTCGCCGCGGCATGATGAGGCTGTACGGCTTAAGCGAGCTAACGAAGCAGCAGTTCGAGGAATACCGCAAGCTTTACTCGCCCTATGGCTCGGTCGCCTCGATCTATTTATGGCAGCTATCGGCAGATTAACCATTTACGGCTCAAAGCCTTTCTGGCTAATATACACTTGTTCCTCCGGAAATTCCTCTATGAATCGGTCATAGACGATCCGATAAGCGCCGGGCTTGTACCAATCCTCAAGTCCGAGCCGCTTATAGATCGCTTCCACTCCGATTTTCCTCGTTCGTTTGCCTCCGCTGCCGTCGCCCATGAAATAATCGTCGATGCACACACGATTAACGAGCGGCTTCAGCAGCTTCGGAAACCGCCCGCTGCTTGGAAGCAAGGGCGCGATAGTCGCTTGCGCCGGAATACCGGCGTCGGCGAGCAACTGCAGCGTCTTCAGCCTTGCGGCAATCGGAGGGGCTTCGGGCGTGAACTGCTTGCGAATGTGTTCGAGATCCGTCTCCACCGTCATGCTGATTCGGACTTTATCGCCTAGCTGCGCGAACAAATCGATGTCGCGGCGTACGAGCGGGCTTCGCGTCTGTACAAGCACGAAGTCGGGCGGCTCGTCGACCATTGCCTCGAGCAAGGAGCGGGTGACTCGCTCCTTGTATTCGGCCGGCTGATAAGGATCGGTACTTGTCGACATAAAGATCGTGACAGCGCCTTTGCGTTTGGCAAGAGCGAGTTCCTTGCGGAGCAGCTTCGCGGCGTCCTGCTTAATATCGACCCATGTTCCCCATTGCTCTTGACGAAAGAGCGAAATCGGCATTTGCCGCACGTAGCAGTAGGAGCAGCTGAATGAGCAGCCTGCGTAAGGATTGAGCGTATGGCTGAATCCGGATAAATAACCTGTCCCTTTGTTAAGGATCGTCTTCGGATAGGTGTAAGTGTGCGATTCATTAGCCATGAACGACGTTTTCCTTCTCCGTTGTAACCTCGGCGCCGAAGCGGTTCTTCTCCAGCGTCAGCAACGCCGACTTCATGGCAATGCCGCCTCGAAATCCGGTTAGCGAACCGTTCTTGCCGATAACCCGATGACAAGGGACGGTAATAAGGACTGGATTCGCTCCGATGGCCGTACCAACAGCACGCACGGCAGATGGTTTGTCCACGCGGTTTGCAATATCCGAATACGAAGCGGTATGACCGTACGGAATCTCGCACAGTTCTTTCCATACAGTTAACTGGAAAGGGGTTCCTTGCAGGTCGAGCGGCATGCCGAAGCTGTCTTGCGTGCCTTGCAGATAGGCGATCAATTCCGTTTTGTAAGCTTGCAGCATTTCGTCATCGCGGATGAGCTCGCTGCCCGGGAATTTCTTGCTTGCCCACATGGCTATCTCATCAAGGGGTTGATTCTGCGAACCTATATAGCACAGTCCCGCAGTCGTTGCCGCAAGATGAAGCTTCCAATCGTCTACGGATAGTAGCGACCAATAGATAATCGTATTGCCGTTAGCCTTCATAAATTTAATCCCCTCTCTTATGCTGCCGCCGATAGCTGGCAGGGGTGCAGCCGACTTTCTGTTTGAACAGGGTAACGAAATATGGCGTATTCGTCATGCCGACCTGCGAACCGATTTCGGCTATTTTACGATCGGATCGTACGAGCAGCGTCTTGGCATGCTGAATTCTTAGGTCTTGAATGTACTCGGTTGGCGTTATTCCGCTAATTCGTTTGAACGTTCGCTGCAAATGATAGGGGCTGCTATGGCTGGTGTCGGCAAGCAGCTCCAGCGTCAAGTGCTCCTTATAATGGCTGACAATATAGTCGGTTACATGACCGATCCATTCTTCGTCCGGCAGTTTCTCGCCTGTCGGCTTGCATCTCTTGCAAGGCCGGAATCCGCCGGTTAATGCTTGCTCGGCCGTCAGATAGATGCGAACGTTTTCCTTCTTCGGCGGTTTGGATTTACAGGATGGACGACAGAAGATGGACGTCGTCTTGACCGCGTACCAGAACTTGCCGTCGTAATCCGCATCGTTATGAAGGATCGCCTGCCACTTCTCTTCCGTCAACCTTTCTTGCACCATGCTTACCGCTTGGTCCACCCCATCGTCGTGCTCCTCATTACGAGCTCTCATCCATCTCACCTCTGGCTTTAGTATACCCTCTAGGGCAGCCCACTGTACGCGATTTCCGATATAAAAGCAAGATAACGTAATTCAGGGGGCAGAAAGAGCCCCGTACGCAAGTTGGCGCACGGGGCTTGTTCCATGTATATTCCTACAGGTTGAATTCGCTAGGATTGAGGCCAAGCGCGTTGCAAATATCGGCTACGGCCGCTTTCTCGTGCGGATCGAAGTTGCCGTCTGCTGCGCCGATCGCGCTGCATACGCCGACGATTACGCGGGCGACATCTGGCTTGCCGCGGAATTTTCCGATTGCTTTCAGCGCTTCTTGCTTGCCGATCATGCCGTCGAATTCAATATTGCTAGCGAAATGGTTGAAGCGGTTAATGACATCGCCCATGTCGAATACTTTTAATTCCTCGCTGCGGCTTATGTAGCCCGACATTTTTTGTTTCTCGGCGGAATCAATCGAACCGTCGGCTCCGGCGACAATTGCGCATCCTGCCACGACAGCGTCCAGGAAATCTTTATTTTTGAATTTTTTAACTTGATCGGTCAGCCCTTGCTTGCTGCTTTGCAGCCAAGATTTAAATGTGCTCATTGTGGTAAGCCTCCTTAGATTTGTTATTTTCTATTGTAGTAGTATTGGAGGGTGGTTTGCAAATTTCGGTGTATTTTGTCGGAAGAGGGTGGCGCAATGCTACTAAATGGAAGGCGCTTGAATTTGCGAGCCTGGTTGCACTATAATGTGTAGTGGAGGGAGACGTATATGAAAATCAATCATTTTAAATACGATGAAATCGGCTTAAACCGATTTTTTGGCTCCTTGGAAGCGAAGGTCATGGAGCTCTTATGGAGTGCGGATGGGGACCTTAGCATTAAGGAGGTTCAGTTCCGTCTTGAGAAGGACAAGCCGGTCAACTTCAACACGGTCATGACCGTCATGAACCGGTTAGTGGACAAAGGCATTTTGCAGAAGAGGCATCAAGGCAGGCTTTCCTTGTATCGCCCGGTTCAATCGAAGGAAGCCTTCATCGACGAACAATCGAGGAAGCTGACCGAGAACCTGCTCGACGAGTTCGGTGGAGTCGTGATCAACCATATGCTCGATGCGATCAAAGAGGTTGACGAGTCGTTGATTCAGAGGCTGGAGGCTAGACTGCAGCAGCTTAAGAAGGACAGCCCATGACGAGTTGGAAGACGAAGTCGAATATCGTCCTGTCGTTAAGCGTGCTTATTGCTTTGGTCGTGCTTGGGCAAATCGGTATGTATGCGACTCATCTTATGTTCGGCATGAACGTTCATTTGAATATTTTTGAGTTCTGTCTCAGCTTGTTCAAGCAGCAGTCATTCTATTATAACCTGATTACTTATGCGATGAACGCTTTCATCGTCCATATGCTGCTCATTGCCATCATCCGATTGGTCCAGCAATACATGCGCTTAACTCGCTTCAAAGCTGTTATGAAGTCGCTTCAACTGTACCTGTTGACTGAACAATTAGAGCAAAGATTCGATGTCTTGCCGCGAGCATCCATGATCGTCATCGAGCATGCGCAGCCGCTAGCGTTCACGATGGGTTTTCGAAAGCCGACAATCGTCTTGTCAAGCGGACTTGTCCGGCTGCTCGACGAGCATGAGCTGGAGGCCGTCATTATGCATGAGGCGTTTCATTGGCGCAACTATGACGCGCTGAAGCTGTTTGTTTTGCAGTTGATATCGCAATCGCTCTGGTTCATCCCGCTAACGAGATGGTCGTACGCCAACTACAAGATCATGTGCGAGCTCCAAGCGGACGAGCATGCGATCAAGGAGACGGGCTCGGAGCTGGGACTAGGGGGCGCCTTGTTGAAAATGGTGCATAGCAGCGGCGTCCTCCGCAATGTGGCGGCGGCAAGCCCCGTACTGGCTTCGTTCTCGGACGAAGCCATCAATTACAGGCTGCAGCAGCTGGTTGAACCGCGGAGAACGATTCCGCTCAAGCTGGAGACGCCAGCCATCGTTATTTCGGTATATGGATTGCTGCTCCTCATGTCGATGACAATACTTGCAATGACTTAATGAATAGAAAGGTCGTGTCGTGAACCATTATGGAAACACATATTAACATGCACAATCAAGGATCGGAATCGGCAATTTGGCTGTACATCGCCGGACTTATATTTATAATCGCAATCGTAAGCTATGTACTGGCTGCCCGCAAGAACAAGGAAAGCGCCAATCGGATGAAGAAGGAAGCGAGGAACGTCCTGAAGCAGACGGTCAAGAAGTTCCGCCTTGCCGGACATTTGCTTATCGTAGTCGCGCTTATTCTCGTATTCGTTCATTATTTGCCGAAATGGATGCAGACGTACGATGTGGCGGAGTTGAACTACGACATGCAGATCGAAGTGAAGACCGATGAGTATTTTGGAGCGGATCATACCGACAGCACGGTCAATTACGAAATGAAAATTCCTACGTCCGGACCGCATAGCCCGCATGATCTGAAGTTCGGTTTCTACAATGAACGGCCTGCCTTCGAGATGCTTGTCCATAATCTTGAACACGGCGACATCATTATTCACTACCGTCCGTCCGTTACTCATGACCAAGTGACTTTGCTTCAATACTTGGCGAAGTTCCGCGAGGCAGGCGCAGGCGTGCTTGCCGTTCCTAACGATGAATTGCCGGAGGGCGCGGAGCTGGTCGTCACGGCTTGGACGAAGACGATGGAGCTCGACGGCTTCAATGAACGAGCGGTCGCCCAGTTCATTTACGACAATATCAACCGCGGACCGGAACAGATTCCGGCTAACATTCGCCAAGGCGGCGGAACGATGTAAACGGAATAGACGTCTGCCCGAGTGGCGGACGTCTGTTTTATGATTTGACATTGCTCCGTAATTAAAGCTATAATTCGTTAAACGATCGTTGAACGGAAAGGAGGCTCATGGCTGACATGGCTGGGAGCACACGTAAGGAACAAGCAGCCGAAACGAGACAGAAGCTGCTGGAGACAGCCAAGGCGCTTTTTGCCGAGAAAGGCTATCATGGCACTCCTGTACGTGCTATTAATCGGAATTTGAACATGGGAGACGGGATCTTATACCACTACTTTCCGGGCGGCAAGCGCGAGATTCTGTCCGTATTGATTCAGGAAAGCTTCGAGCGCCGTTTCATCGAAATATCGACCGTGAACAAGAACATCGAGCAATTGCCGATACGGGAAGCGCTTGTTGCGCTGCTTAGGCGGATGTACGAGTTGTTCATGGAAGATATGGACTCGGCACGTATTCTGGTGCGCGAAAGCGATGTGCTCGAGAAGGAAGAGCGCGACAAGCTTACGGGTTTTATTCAATCGCAGCAGTCGTTCTTCAGGGATTTCCTTCAAAGGCGGCATGAGCGGGGCGAAATTCGCGAGCTCAATTACAAACTCGCGGCGAAGCAATTTGTCGGCATGGGCATGCAGTTGATTCTTAGCGAAATTATAGGAATCGATTTTGTGCATGAACCCGATAAAAGCAGCTATATTAGAGAGATGGTCGATTTTACAGTTACCTTATGGGAGAATCCTTGAACACTGACAGTTAGCCGGCCGATGTTCAAGGATTTATTTAGACCATTAAATTGAGCGTACGTTCAATCAATGAAAATCGAACGCAGAGAGGGAGAACTTATAAGATGAGCATATTCAAAAACAAATTGACTTTATTGCTTCCGGTTATCGTTATTGTCGTTTTATTTATATTTAGCTTGACGGCTATTCCATCCATTAACCCTGCGCCGAAGCAATTGCCTGTCGCGATTGTGAATGAGGACGAGGGCGTCGATATTCCGAATCAAGGCAATGTCAATATGGGCGACCTCATCGTTCAAAATGCGCAAGCTGCCGCCAGCGGCACGGAAGCAGGCGAAGCTCCGATCAAGTGGATCGGCGTAGGCAGTGACGAGGAAGTTCAAGCAGGCCTTAACGATCAGCAATATTATGCAGCGCTCGTCATTCCTGCCGATTTCAGCCGCAATCAAGCGTCGCTGCGTTCACCAGAACCGACGCAGGCGCATGTTGCCATTTATGTCAATCAAGGCATGAGCACGATGGCTTCGACCATGGCGAGCCAAGTTCTCAACCAATTGGTTGACGGCATAAATGCGAAGCTGCAAGGCGAGCTTATCGCGTTCTTCGATGAGCAGGGCGGAACGATGTCGACGAAGCAAGCCGCAGCGTTCGCGGCGCCGATCGTCAAGGACGTAACGAACGTGAACGTAACGGGTGCGCATAGCGCGGGCGGCAACGCGCCGTTCTCGTTGTTCCAGCCGCTATGGATGGCGAGTATCGTCGGGGGTATTATTTTCTTATTCGTGAAAAAAAGCTTGAAGCTTACCTCCCCGATTGCCAAGCTAAAAGTGAATCTGGCTCAAGTGCTCTACGGCATCGTACTGGCATTAATTGCAGGCTACAGCTTCACATGGTTCGCGGATAACTGGGGGCTTAACATCCCGCGGTTCAATGAGACGGCGCTGTTCCTCGCGATCAGCTACATGGCTTTCTTCTTAATGATATCGGCGGTGTTCTCGTTAATCGGTATTAAAGGGATGGCAATCTTCGTCATCTTCTTGTTCTTTGGCGCGCCGCTGCTTAATATGCCTGCCGAGTTCCTGCCTTCGTTCTATCAAGACTATGTACTTACCTGGCTGCCGATGCGATTCATGATTGAGGGCCTGCGTGAACTGTTCTTCTTCGGACAGGGACTGTCGATGAACCATGCCACGACCGTTCTCGTCTGGCTCGCCGTTATAAGCATGCTCGCGCTGCTGGCATCCGCCTTCATTCCTTCCCGTCGGCGCGGCACGGTGAGCGAACAGTAACTTCGATAGGGTTGGGGCATAAAAAACAACCAAACCTTTCGTTTTTCGACTTCGCTCTTCGACAGTGTTTTTGGCTGATGATCGGTATACTGATTATTGTATTCTTCATGACAATCATCGGAGGGCTGATCGTTGAAAAATTCTTCTTTAAAGCAGCGTGTCGTATGGTTCATTAATGCCGAGACTGAGAAAGTGCTAAGCAACTTGAGGAATGGTGCGGTCAATAGGGACCACGCGCTGGGCAGTCTCCACACCTTGTATCAGGCCGCCTCGTCCACGAGGGACGCCGATATGATGGGCAATCTATGCCGGCTGATTCATCGGATTCGCGAGACCGATCAGAGGCTGGGCGTGTATCATTTCGCTGAAAGAAAAAGCGAGCCTATATAGGATGAACGGCTAACGAGGAAGAGGGCATTCCGATGATCGATCGGGTGCCCTTTTTTCGTTTTTCATCAAAGTCGAAGTCTATCGTTTGGACCGTTTTTTTCTCGATTTAGCTTTGGAAATAGTAGACGTTCCGTTACTGCCATCGGCGCCGCTTGGGGAGAGCCCTTCATCCTGGTAATTATATTCATAGATATGTTTTTCACACGGCACGCAATGGTGGCGTGTAACGACATTCACTTGATGAACGACTTCCACGATTTGCGGATGGTACACGTCGTTTACAACAGTGACAGGAGGATCGTATACGCGAACAGTTGGGCAAAATGGTTTGCAACACATTATTCTGTCAGCTCCTTTCCTAGTAGTCTAATATAGCTTATGCTCATCCCTTATAAGCGGCTTGTGCGAAAGCCTTACGAGACAAATGAGTATAATAGACGGTTAGTAGGGAATGACGGTTATACCACTCTATGTCTCGGCAAATATAAAACAAGCAGGACTGTCGCCAGTCCTGCTTGTCACGTTTTCGAAAGCTTCCAATTGAAGTTGTTCAAGTAGCTCTTCTTCTCCTCGAGCTGCTCGTCGGACGTCTGCTTGTTCCAGTCGTCAGGCTCAAGCAGCATGCCATCGCTCTTCAGCTTCTTGAGATGCGCCTTCAGTGAGCTAAGCCTCGTCAGCAAGGCCTTCACTTCCGCCGCTGACAGCAGGTCCGCAACGAGGAAGACGAGGTCGTCGTCCTGCAGCGCGATGATGCGCTCCGCCAAGTCCTTGTCGACGAACCGGCTGAGGCCCGGATATTCCTGGACTCCCTTGTGAACATCGGTGCGTTCTCCGAACGACATATCGTTATCGATGCCGGTAACGCCAAGAACGTTGCCGCTATCGTCCGTCTGGACGAAGAAGTTGCCCGTGTGGCGGTCGACCTGCATCGACAGCGCGTCCATGAGCTGCAACCGCGATAAGCTTCGCTGAAGCACGGGATCAGCGAAGTCGATTGTCGTTGTCTCGAACTTGCCCGCTTGCTGCCCCTTGGCCTTCTCCATGAAAGAACCGGATTTGACAGAGCCGCCGCTCTCGTGGAGAGCGAACTCCGCATGGGCGATAACGCCAGCGCCCAGCCACTTGTCAAGCCGCGAAGCCGCGACGTTGCGCGCCGCCATATGCGCATCGTTCGGATTGATGTTCGCTTTGTCGGTCGCAACCCAGTGCTCGGTGTCGGCGGAACGCTTCTCCGCTTCCGTTGCGTCCTGGATCTCGCTGCCTTCTACGATTTTCTGCTTGTCGCTTTTGAATACGCCTTCGCGATCGCCGAGATTGACGAAGTCGACGGAATTAAGGGCACCGCTGCCGCTTTCGCCGGTTTTGTTAATGTCGTTGATCGTAGTCGGCTCCATGCCGCGCAGGCTGGTCATGACGATAAACCATTTTGGCGGGAGAGAGGGAGGGGAGTCGACGTAATTCTGCGCTTTCAGCAGCACAAGCGCTCGTTCTCGCTTCAACCGCTCGAGGAATTGCACCATCGACTCCTGCTTTTCGCCCTCCTCCTTGCTCTGAATATATTGAAGCGCGGACTGCTCGACGCTTCCGTACAGCGACTTAAGAACGACCATCTGTTTCTTGATCTCGTCCGGCGTCCTGCCTACGTCCGTTTTGTCCACATAGTTATTGAACTTGTCGAGCAGGGAGAGGAAGGACTTCACCCGCGTGCTGTTCTTAATGAACAGGAAATTCGATTTCGGATCCAGCTCCTTTTCCATCTGCTTGCGGGTTGGCAGGCGTTGGATTGGAGCCTTCGAATTAGCGTTTCCCGCTTTGGAGGCAGGGGCAGCGGCAGCAGGATCGGCTGAACGCTGAACCGGACCGTTCGCCGCGGCGGTACGTCTGCCCATGCTCTCCGCCTCGCGCTCAAGCTTCGGATCGTCGTTAACGGGCAAGCCGCCTATTTCCGTCGTAGGCTTCACTCTGCCTGCGCGCTGCTGCACGATATGGGTCATTTCGTGACCGATCAGCTCCTGCCCTTGCGGCGATTCGGGATTATATTGTCCCGGCGCGAAGTGGATGTCATTGCCTTGCGTATAAGCAAGGGCGCCTACATCCGCGGCCGCAGAGGAATTGGGGTGAATGTTGACGGTGGAAGCGTCGACTTTGAACGCGGCTTGTATTTTGTCAGCTAAAGGCAACGGCAGCTGGTTACGGCCTGCACCTCCGGAGGAAGCGGAGGAGGCGCCGCCTTGAGCCGGGCTTACATCGCTGCCGCTCGCTTTCCGCTGGACGGCTTGTCCGCGATGCATTTGCAGCGCGGCCTGATTGCCGGCAGTTTGCTGGAATTGAAGCAGCTGCTGAGAGGGCGATAGGGGAGCTTGGCTTACGGTGCTCCCAGCCGCCTGAATATCGTTGGATTTTGAAGCGGCCTGCTTGTTCGCAGCCTTCTGATGGTGCTCGAAAGACATAGGCATACCTCTCTCCGGATCGGAATACGGCCCTAGGGCGATGAATGACGAATCATGTCGTTTTGTCGATTACGTATATTGTAATACAATTATTGGCACGAGAGAACATGCAATTTGATCGTAATGAGCCTTTAGGAAGGAAAGATTACGCTGAGGACGCAAAGAAATAGCGAGGACAATCTCCGCATTTGTCACGGGCTGCATAGTATGGCTTAGGAAAGAGAAAGCCTATTATGACGCAGAAGGGAAGCGGAGCTGTGAGTAGGCGACAGTTGATGATTATTTCTTTTATCGTTTACGGCTGTCTGGTTGTGGCAGGGGTTGTAAGCGCCGTTATTCATTATACGAAATAATAAGGGAAAGCCGAGCCTGCTTAACTAGCGGGCTCGGCTTTGCTCATGGTTGGTTTAATTTCGTTTTGCGGTATTCTTTCGGCACGACGCCTTTCTTCTCATGAAAGATACGCGAAAACGTTTTGTAGGAGCCGTAACCGACCTCAAGCGCAATCTCGGACACGCTCATCTCCGTCGAAACGAGCAGGCTGCATGCGTGGCGCAGCCGCAGGTCGTGCAAAAAATGGACGAACGTCTGGCCGGTCGTTTGCTTAATGACCTCGCTAATGCGTGAAATGCTCATCGAGAATTTGGCAGACAGGTCGGCAAGCGACAGATCCTCATGGTAATGGAGATGAATATGGTGGATGATCGGCCATACGGCGTTGCTTCTCTTGCTGGCCGGTTGTGCATCCTCGGGAATAGGTGCGGCCTTGCGCCGCTCGCGGTCGAAGTGGATCAGTATTTCCTTTAGCTTCAATTGAAGCAGCGTCAGTCGCCATGGCTTCGAGCTCCGGTATTCTGCGTACATCTCCTCAATGAGCGAGGCCATCTTCCCGTTTGCTTGCCCGTCAAGCTGAACGAAGGACGGAAGCGTGAGCTGCTCGATGAAATCGATAAGCGATTCGTCCCGACCGGGCCCCATAAGCAAGTCCATGCTGAAGTTGCAATTGTACAGGACAAGCGTGCTGCCTTGCTCGGTGAACAGCTCATGCACCTGATAGGGGAGGACGAAGGTAAACGTACCGGGCTTCATGATATGAGTCACATCGTTGATCGCTTCCGCGCCGACGCCGTCAACAACGAATGAGAATTCCAAAAAATCATGCCGGTGAGGGCGGAAGCCGCTATTAAGCCGGTTCAAGCTAATATGCAGCGGCGAAGAGGTGTCCATATTTGGATACGTTTTCAAATAATCGGGAAAATAGGTCATCTTCTAGGGCTACCTCCGAAAAACTGAGACTTTTATCGAAGAAAGAGCACGCTTTCTTTATTCTTTTATACTACCATAAATGAGGTAAGCTGACTTGGGTTAGCTTCCGCAGAACAAATAACGATGGATTATTATACATTTGGGAGGACTTTATACGATGGCAAGCGACAATAAAATTAGAATCGGCATCATTGGCGCAGGCAATATCGGCCGGGTGCATGCGGCGGAATTCTCTAACCTGGCGGACCAATGCGAGATTACGGCGATTACGGATGCCTATTTGCCTTTGGCGCAAGAGAGGGCGAAGGAATTCGGCATAACGAACGTAGCTGCTTCTCCCGAGGAGCTGATTGCGCGTTCGGACGTGGACGCGGTTATCGTTGGCGTACCGAATCAATTCCATGCTCCGCTTGCGATTCAAGCGCTTGCGGCAGACAAGCATGTTCTCCTCGAGAAGCCGATGGGGATTAACAGCGACGCTGCCCGACAAATTTTGAAAGCGAGCCAGGCATCCGACAAGGTTGTCATGGTCGGTCACCAAATGCGTTGGGAATCGGTTCCGATGCAAATCAAGGAACAGGTCGAGCGCGGTGAGCTAGGCAAAATTTATACGGCGAAGACGGGCTGGTTCCGTCGCAAAGGCATTCCGGGCTGGGGCACTTGGTTTACGAAAATGAACGAGGCAGGGGGCGGCCCGCTGATCGACATCGGCGTCCATATGCTAGACCTCGCGCTCTATTTGATGGGCAATCCGAAGCCGGTATCGGTGTACGGCGCAACGTATGCGGAGTTTGGTCCGAAGCGCAAAGGCATCGGAACATGGGGCAAGCCGAACTGGGACGGCACGTACGATGTGGAAGACTTGGCAACGGCGCTTATCAAGATGGAAGACGGCAGCACGCTGTCGCTTGAAGTGAGCTGGGCGGTCCATATGGATACCGACAATACGCCGTTTGTTCATTTGATGGGCTCCGAGGGCGGCGCAAGCTATCGCGGAGGGAATGGCAAGCTGTTAACCGAGAAGTTCGATCGCCCGATCGAGACGGCACTGACCAAAGCGGACAACGACGAAGGCGAGAGACGACGTCTCAGCCGCCATTTCCTCGAATGTATCCGCGATGGCAAGCAGCCGATCACGTCGGCGCTTACGGGCTACACGAACAACTTGATACTGGATGCGATTTACGAGTCGTCCCGCACGGGCAACGAAGTGAAGCTGAACTGGGATATTAAATAGAAGGAGGCAGTTGCGAAATGCTAAGAGGACTATCAGGCGCAGGTCTAGGCAAGCTGGACAGCGACGAGCAGTTTATTGAGCTTGCGGCAAAATACGGCTTTCAAGCCGTCGATCTCGATGCGCGTGGCCTGATCGAGCGCCATGGACTAGAAGGGGCGCGCGAATTGCTCGCGTCTAACGGAGTCGTGATCGGCTCGATCGGGCTTCCTGTGGAATGGCGCGGTTCGGAGGAGATGTTCCGTGAAGGCTTGAAGGAACTGGCTTCCGCGGCAGCAGCAGCGGCATCGCTTGGCTGCACGAGCTGCTGTACGTATATTTTGCCTTCTACGGATTTGCCGGCTGCGCACTTCATGGCATTGGCAACTCGCCGCTTGCGCACCTGCGCGCAAGTGCTTGGAGCATACGGCATCCGTCTAGGCCTTGAGTTCGTAGGCCCGCACCACTTGCGCACGCGCTGGGCGAATCCGTTCATATGGACGCTGCAAGAAACGCTCGATTGGATCGATGCGATCGGCGAGAGCAATGTCGGCTTGCTGTTCGACGCGTACCACTGGTACACGAACGAGCTTGGCCCGTCGGATATTGAAGCGCTGCGTCCGGAGCAGATCGTTCATGTTCATATCAACGACGCGCCTAACGTACCGGTCGCGGAAGCGCTCGACAACGGCAGGGTATATCCGGGCGAAGGCGTTATCGACTTGGCCGGCTTTCTTAGCTCGCTTCACAAGATCGGCTACAAGGGCCCGGTCGTGCAAGAAATACTGAGCGCGGAAGCGCCGCAAGGCACGGCAGACAGCCTCGCCGAGCGCTCCAAAGCCGGCTTCGACAAAGTGTACGCAGCCGCTGGGTTGCAATAGAAAATACGGAAGCCATCGATTCCTGTAAGGAGTCGATGGCTTCTTTTTCTTGAGCTGCTCCAATTTATTTAGAGGGACTAACTACCGTTAAATTCATGAAAATAAAGGTGTTAGATGGAATAGCGGGAATTTCTCCCGCTCATATATGGATCAATTGAAGGAACGGATGAATATGCTCGAAAATAACTGGAGCTTATCCCGTTATTATTTGGATCGAAGGATATTTGCAGAATATAGAAGGAGATTTTCCAGTTAATACGGGATTGTCCTTGGGATGCACTTCGACGTTTTATCATGAAGCCATTCTTTGGCAAACCTAGGGGCACTTTGATCAATGTGGAAATTTAATCCAATTTCCTGTTTGTCCGCAAGCTCATTGATGATCGACCGAAAAGGCGGCCGGCAACAGGTTGAATTTATGCATGTTGGATTTCAGCAGGATAGAATACCCCTAGAAAGCACTATTCGCTGCTATATTGGATTCTCGCATCAACTTTGCTTCGGAGATGCCACATGAAGGCCCTCCCGCGGAAAGTTAGCGCTGAAATCCAACATAGGTTAAAAAAACACCGTTCGACTGGACAAAGTTAATGCAGAGATCCAATATAGGCGCCTGTCGCAATATGCAACCGACCATTAGATTCGGTTGTCGCTGATCGAGACAGCGCCTTGTTGCTTTTCGCTAACCGTTAAATGCATGAACGAGCTTCGCCTTCGTTAGCGCTAGACGCTTCTCCGCGCCATGCGCCCGCAAAGGCTTGCTCCAAGAGAATCCGTCTCCTATGTATCTCGGAATGAGATGCATATGATAGTGAGCGAGGTCGTTGAACGCCCCGCCATTCTGGCAGATTGTGATGCCATCGGGCCGGAACGCATTTTTCAACGCGACGGAAATACGTCTCGACGCATCCATAACGGCATAAGCGGTATCGGTGTCGAGATCTTCCGCGTCGAGGTAATGCCTCTTGGGCAGAATGAGGGCATGTCCCTCGTTGAATGGCGCGATATCAAGCACGCAGGCGACGAATTCGTTCTCATAGACGACATTTACATCCGGTTCGGTACCGTTAGCGATTCTGCAGCCTAAGCATTCCATTCCATAACCGCTCCCATCCATTCGCTAATGTTCTTTTTCATTTTCAAACAAGAATCCGACTGTAATTGCAGACTTGCGATGCTATGATGTGAAGAAGGCGTAATGATATAGAATGGTAGCATGGCGCAACGCTAATTTCTATATGATTTTTCGTGAGATCTTGCGGGTGTTGCGGCAGATGCATTGTAGCTATGATGAATTATAACCTTCTTTCACGTTGATGAAAGCGGTAACAGGAGCGAAGCTAATGGACAAAAAAACGGGTAACGGGCAACTATGGTCGCTATGGTACAAGCAGCCGGCCTCACGATGGGAGGAGGCGCTCCCTGTCGGCAACGGCCGCATGGGCGGCATGGTTTTCGGAGACGCATATAACGAACGCATTCAATTGAACGAGGATACGTTATGGTCGGGATTTCCCCGCGATACGAACAATTACGAGGCGCTGCGCTATTTGAAGCGCGTGCGAGAACTGATTGCGGAGAAGAAATACGTAGAAGCCGAACAGCTCGTCCAGTCGAAGCTGCTTGGACGCAATGTGGAATCGTATCAGCCGCTCGGTGATTTGTGGTTGAAGCAAACGTTTGACGGCGGCGGCAAGCAGCAGGCCGCCGAGTATACAAGGTCGCTTGATCTGGATCATGCGATTCAGTCGGTTAGCTTCCGCATGGGCGATACGTTCTATCGCCGAGAGCTGTTCGTCAGCGCCGTCGATCAGGTGCTGTGCGTCAGGTATGAGGCGGAGGGGGAAGACGGCTTAACGATCGAAGCATCGCTCACCTCCCCGCAGCCATACGAGTCGAGCAGCGAGAATGACAGCCTGCTTACGCTTAACGGCCGTTGTCCTACGCATGTGGCGGACAACTATATGGGGGATCATCCGAGATCGGTGCAATACGAAGAGGATCGAGGCATCGCTTTCCAAGCGCGTCTTGCCATTCAACTTGGCGATGGCGTGACAACGACGGCTAGCGCGCACCGGCAAAGTATGACGGCGAAGCATGGGCGGACGATTACCCTGATCCTCTCCGCCGCAACGAGCTTCAAGGGGTACGACAAACAGCCGGAGGGCACGGCGGACGAGCTGCGCGAGGCCAACGACCGCCTATTAGAGGCGGCTGCCGCCCTTGGATACGATAAGCTGCGCGAGCGGCATATTGCGGAGCATCAGAAGCTGTTCCGGCGCGTTCAGCTGCATTTGGGCGTGACGGAGAACGGGCTCCTGCCGACCGATGAGCGGCTTGCCGCGTACAAGCGCGGCGAGAGCGATCCGGGGCTTGAGGCGCTCTACTTCCAATACGGCCGCTACCTGCTAATGGCAAGCTCAAGACCAGGCACGCAGCCTGCTAATCTGCAAGGCATATGGAATGATCGAATCCAGCCGCCTTGGAACAGCGACTATACGACGAACATCAATACCCAAATGAACTACTGGCCGGCAGAGCTCGCTAATTTGAGCGAATGTCATGAGCCGCTGCTGCGGATGATCGAAGAGCTTAGCGAGAACGGCACGCGGACAGCGGCGATCCATTATGGCGCGGAGGGCTGGGTCGCGCATCATAACGTCGATCTATGGCGCGCGTCCACTCCGACCGCCGGACATCCGAGCTGGGCGTTCTGGCCGCTTGGCGGCGTATGGTTGACGCAGCATCTATGGGAGCATTATTTGTACAATCCGGAGCTGGCGTTTCTGCGCGACAAAGCATATCCGCTCATGCGCGGCGCGGCATTGTTCTGTCTCGACTGGCTGGTTGAGTCCGAAGACGGATACCTGATGACGTCGCCTTCGACGTCGCCGGAAAATAAGTTTCTGACGGATGAGGGAGAAGCGTGCAGCGTAGCCGTTTCATCGGCGATGGATATCACGCTGATCCGCGAGCTGTTCGAGCATATGCTGGTTGCGGCTAACCTGCTTGGAGCGGATGAGCAATTGTCAACTAGGATTGAGTCGGCTCTCGGCAAACTGCCGCCTTTGCGAATTACGCCAAACGGGTTGCTTCAAGAATGGCATCATTGCTTTGAGGAGCAAGAGCCTGGGCACCGCCATGTGTCCCATCTCTACGGCATTTATCCGGGAACGGCCGTTAACCGCGAGAGTACGCCCGAGCTGCTAGAAGCGGGCAGGCAGTCGCTTGCGAGCCGGATTGCCAATGGCGGCGGGCATACGGGCTGGAGCTGCGCGTGGCTAATCAACTTGTACGCCCGTCTTCGCGAGCCGGAGCAGGCGTATCGGTTCATTCATACGCTTCTCGCCCGGTCGACGCATCCGAATCTGTTCGATGACCACCCTCCGTTCCAAATCGACGGCAACTTTGGCGGAACGGCCGGCATTGCGGAGCTGCTTCTCCAAAGCCATTTGGACAAGATCGAGCTATTGCCCTCTCTGCCGGAAGCATGGCCGACAGGGTATGTTAGAGGCTTGAAGGCCAGAGGCGGCTTCGAAGTCGATCTTAGCTGGGCTGATGGCAAGCTGACGGAAGCCCGCATCCATTCGACGCATGGGCAGAATTGCAGTTTGTCGTACGCGGATAGAGCGCTTGACGTTCGTTCGGCGAACGGAACGGCAATGGATGCAAGCAAGCCATTCACCACTACAGCCGGACAATGGTATACCATAACAGTCAAATAAATAAATAACGATGAAATGCGAAATAGACGAGGAGAGTGTCTTAATGACGAATCAAACGCGTTACCCTTATGAAAATTCGGCTTTGCCGGCGCATGAGCGCGCGGTCGATCTCGTGTCCCGCTTTACGCTTGAAGAGAAGGTCGAATCGATGGTGCAATACCAGCCGGCGATTGATCGGCTTGGCGTGAAGGCTTATAAACACGGTACGGAAGCCGCCCACGGCATGGCTTGGCTGGGCGAGGCGACGACTTTCCCGCAGCCGATCGGCCTTGGCTGTACCTGGAATCCGGAAATCATGAAGGAGATCGGATCGGTTATCGGCGACGAGGCGCGCGTCTATTATCAGCGCAATCCGGCAATTAACGGTCTTACTCTATGGGCGCCGACTGTCGATATGGAGCGCGATCCGCGTTGGGGGCGTACGGAGGAAGCGTACGGCGAAGATCCGAAGCTGACCGGAGAACTGACGGCCGGACTTGTACAGGGTATCCAAGGCGACCATCCGAAGTACTTTAAGGCGGTCGCGACGCTGAAGCATTTTATCGGCAACAACAATGAAATCAATCGAGGCAGCTGCTCGGCAAGCATCGACCCGCGCAACATGAAGGAATATTATCAAGCCGCGTTCAAGCCTGCTTTCGTTAAGGGCGGCGCGCATTCGATGATGACTTCGTATAATTCGGTCAACGGCACGCCGACGATTCTCCATGACGACGTTAACAAGGTCGTGAAGGAAGAGTGGGGCATGAACGGCTTTATCGTCAGCGATGCGGGCGATCTGCTGGGCATCGTGAACGATCACCACTATTACGACAATTATAAGGAAGCTGTCGCGCATTCGATCAAAGCGGGCATCGACAGCATTACCGACGACAAAGACAAGTCCTGCGCGGCTATCCGCGAAGCACTTGCAGAAGGGCTGCTAGCGGAAAGCGATCTTGACGTGGCGCTCATTAACACTTTCCGCGTGCGTTTCTTGCTAGGCGAATTCGATACGGATGAAGAAGTGCCTTATGCGAATACGCCAGAGTCGAAGCTATGCGCGCCTGAGCATGCCGAGCTGTCGCTCCGTGCCGCGCGTGAATCGATCGTATTGCTGAAGAACGAGAACAATGCGCTTCCGCTTAATAAAGAGAAGCTCCGCAGCGTTGCCGTTATTGGACCGCTTGCCGATATCGTGTACCGCGACTGGTACTCGGGCTCGCTCCCTTACAAAGTAACGCCGCTGCAAGGCATAACCAGCAAACTCGAAGGAAAGAACGTCACGTATAGCAGCGGAAACGACCGCATCGTTTTGCAATCGGCGGCAAGCGGCGAAGAGCTGCGTATCGCGGCTGACAACGGGAACCGTCTACAGGCTGCGGGCAAGGGCATCGCCGGCGATACGTTCGAGCTGGCCGATTGGGGCTGGGGCAGCTATACGCTGCAAAGCATCCGGAACGGCAAGTTGCTCACGAGCGCGGACGATGCGAACATTGCAGCCAACGCGGACGAAGCGTTCGGCTGGTTCGTGAAGGAAGTATTCAAGCTGGACGAGCAAGAGGGCGGCCAATTGGCTATCCGTACTTGGAACGGCAAGCCGGTCGTCGCTTCGGAAGGCGGAGCGGGCTCGCTCGTCGTATCCGAAGAGGACGGCGAAGGCGCGAACAAGCAATCCGGACTGTTCGCTAAGAAGGTCGTAAGCGATGGTATCGCCGAAGCAGTGGCAGCGGCGAAATCGGCAGAAACGGCAATCGTGTTCGTCGGCAACAATCCTCTCATTAACGGCAAAGAAGAGATCGATCGTCCGAGCCTTGACCTTGCCGCATCGCAGAACGAGCTGATCAGCGCCGTTCACGCGGCGAACCCGAATACGATCGTTGTCGTCATCGGCAGCTATCCGTTCGCGCTGAATGAAGTGAACGGCAGCATTCCGGCAGTCGTTTACTTGTCGCATGCGGGACAAGAGCTCGGCAACGCCGTAGCGGATGTTTTATTCGGCGACTACTCGCCGGCCGGACGCCTGAACATGACGTGGTACAAGTCGGAGGAGCAGCTTACCGACCTGATGGACTACGACATTCGCAAAGGAAAGCGGACTTATTTGTACTTCGACGGCGAGCCGCTTTATCCATTCGGTCACGGTCTTAGCTACGGTCGATTCTCGTATAGCGGACTAGAGATTGCCGACCGCACGAAAGGGATGAACGGCGAAGTTCAAGTCCAGCTTCGCGTTACGAATCATTCATCCATGAAAGCCGACGAGGTTGTACAGCTCTATGTCCGCGTTCAAGGCTCAAGAGTGGAACGTCCGCTCAAGAAGCTCGTTGGCTTCACGCGAATCGCGCTGCAGCCGGGCGAGACGAAGCTTGTCCAGCTTGCGGTACCGGCGGAAGAGCTGGCAATTTGGGACGTAACGCGCGACGTATTTTGTCTGGAGACGGCGGAATATACGTTCATGGCAGGCGGATCATCGGCCGACGTGAAGGCGGAGGCGTCGATTGCCATTGCAGGCGAAATCATACCGGCCCGCAATCTATCGCTTCAGACCCGAGCGGACAACTATGACGAGTATGCCGGCGTTTACTTGGACGAGAGCAAAGAAGGCGGCTCATGCATCCGTCTATCCGGTGAAACCGGCTGGATCGCCTTCAAAGACATCGATTGGAGCAATGGAGCCGCGAATATCGAGGTAAGAGCAGCCGGTGGCGAAGCAGGCGGCGCCATTACGGTTCGGTCAGGCGGCGAGAGCGGAGCCGTTGCGGCTATCCTCGAGGTGCGGGCGAGCGGAGAGCAACCTTGGAGCACCGTCTCGGTAAAGCTGGACGGAGTTGACGCATCGAAAGACTTGTATCTGGAACTGAGCGGCAGCGTTAAGCTGAGCAGCTTCCGGATCCACTAAGTACGCAATATTGCATGTCCTTTTGAAGAAGGAGACCCGAAGGAGTAAGCAGCGAGCATGCTGCAAGCTCCACGGGTCTCTTTTTTCACATCCGTATCTCCGATTCGAATCTGAAAAATTGTCTAATTATGAGGGTATGCTCCGGGTAAACAATGTTATATTATATAGGATGCTTATTTTAAAATAAGAAAACGCTTTCCTTGCCAAGGAGGCAGCTTGAGCGATGATCAGCATGAAAAAGATAACGAAAAAAATGAATAACGTACGTATCAAAAATAAACTGATTTTCTCGTTCGTCTTAGTCGTATTCGTGCCGGTGCTTATCGTGGGCGTGTTCTTGACCGTTGCATTCAGGCAGAACGTTCTCGACCAGGCCACGCAGCAGATTACGAATAACGTGGAGCGCATCAAGAAGCAGACAACCGACATTATCCGGATGCCGATCGAAATATCCGATACGCTGCTCGTGGACAGCCGCCTGACGAATGTCGTCAATACGCAGTATCAGTCTGCCTTCGAGGTTGTGAAGGCATTCTGGGATTATCGCGACTTCCGCGATTACATTAAGCTGTACAACGAGGTTTACAATATTCGTTTCTATACGACCAACATGACCATACTGGACAACTGGGAATTTCTGAAAGTAAAAGACGAGATTACTGCAATGCCCTGGTATAACTCCGCGCTGGCGCAAGAAGACATTGTTTGGGCGTATATTAACGACGAGACGAAGCAAAACAACAAATATTTAAGCCTTATTCGCAAAATATCATTCCCGACTTACCGTACGAGCGGCGTTCTCGTTATCGACGTTAATCCGCAGGAATTAAACGCGATGATCAGCCAAGAGCCGTTCGATACAATGATTATCGATGACAACGGTTATATTGTCGCTGCCAAAAACACCGGCTGGGTGGGACTGAGAATATCCGAGCTGGACTTTGCCAGCGAATTGACGGACAAGCCGGAAGGGACGTATGAATTCAAGTTCGAAGGCAAACCGTCCAAGGTTGTGATCGAGAATCTGATGCCGGCGTCCAGCAGCAACGGACTGAAGATCATATCGGTATTTACCATCGATAGTATAGTAAGCGGCGCTAACCGGATCAGTTTGTTAGGGTTCGGGATTATTATGATCAGTCTCGTCATCGCTTTCATATTGATCTACTTCTTCTCCTCCATTCTGGCGAAGCGCATGCTTGTGCTGAACAAAGATTTGAACAAAGTAGCGTTAGGCGACTTAAACGTGATTTCCGATGTGAGCGGCAATGACGAGATCGGACTGCTTTCGAGACAGTTCAACAACATGGTTGTCAGCATTCGGGGACTCATGGACGAAGTATCCGAATCGCATCAGCAGCAGGCGCAGTTGCAACTGAGGCAGAAAGAAATCAAGCTGAAGATGATGGCGAGCCAGATCAATCCGCATTTCCTGTTCAATGCGCTCGAATCCATTCGTATGAAAGCCCATATTAAAGGCGAGAAAGAGATATCCTACATTGTACGAATGCTAGGCAAAATGATCAGACGAAACCTCGAGGTCGGGACGAAGAAGATCGCGTTAAGGGACGAGATAGAGATCGTTCACAGCTATTTGGAAATTCAGAAGTTCAGGTACGGCGACGAGCGTCTCACCTTCCAGATTGATATTGCGCACCAAAGCGAAGGGATCGAGATACCGCCTCTCATTATTCAACCGCTAATTGAGAATGCGGTCGTTCATGGACTGGAGAACCGGGCTGAAGGCGGGTTCATATCCTTATCGACAAGAGTCGACGGCAATAAGCTCCGGGTGGAGGTTGCCGATAACGGCGTCGGCATCAGCGAGGAAAGAATGGGTCAAATTATTGCGTCGCTGCACGATATGGAAGAAGAAGACGAATACCGGATCGGACTCCGCAACGTTCATCAGAGACTGACAATGATATACGGCGAGGCTCATGGCCTCCAAATTCAGAGCGGAGCCGAGGGCACCCGCATTACGTTCGAGATACCGATGGGGGGTCATCATTATGCATAAAGTGTTGATTGTTGACGATGAACCGATGATACGCGAAGGGTTAAAAACGATTATCGAATGGGACAAGCATGGCTTTGTCGTTATAGGCGAAGCATCGAACGGTCTCGACGCGCTGGATAAATATCAAGCGCTGCAGCCCGATCTTATTCTTATCGACATCCGTATGCCGGGCATGGACGGTTTGCAGTTTATTAACGAAGTTAGAAAAAACGATACAACGACGAATTTTATCATTTTAAGCGGATATGCGGACTTTGAATATGCGAAGAAAGCGATCGGTTTCGGCGTTGACGGCTATATATTGAAGCCGGTGGACGAGGATGAGCTTGAGACGTATGTCGAGCGAATCGCCGGGAGCCTGAAGCGGAGAGGCGAGCAGCAGGTAAACAGCGAGCAGACGCTTCTGCTGCGCAGGGAGGAATTGCTTCAGAAGCTGTCTGGCGGTCACCTGCTAGAGGAGGTACCGGCAGATAACGAGGCGCAGGCGCTGCTCGGCATGACCGCGAAGTATTATCAGCTCATGTTGATTGAAGTATACAGCCGCGAGCATTCGTTAACGAGGGGCGATACGTTCAAGAAGAAGCTTGCCGAGCTGATCGAGCAGAAAGAAATGGGGTTTGTGTTCAGCGCCGAGCCATACATTGGCGTGCTGCTGAAAGATTATTTGCTTCAAAGCGGCTCAAGGGAACAGATGACCGGCTGGCTGACGGAACTGTGCGGTCCGAACGCAAGATTTGCAGCAGCCGTTAGCGAGCCTGTTCGCGACTGGCGGGAGCTGCAGGGCTGGGCACAACCCGTTAACGACTTGCTGAAGAGCCGATTCATGCTCAAAGGACAGCAGATTCATATCGCGACATTGTCCGAAGAGACAAGAGAAGTCGAGGACGACCTCTCACAAATCGTTGAATCGTTTGCGTTGCAGCTTTATTATATGATTGACATTGGCAGCGTAGAGGGCGTAGAGAAGGCGCTCAGCGAAGCGGAAGCCAAGATTGCGGCGATGGGTGGCGCTACCGAGCAGATGCTGAAGTCATCCTGGGCGAGTATTGTGTCGATTGTGTTGAACAAGGTAGCCACGGCTAATCCTTCCTTGCCGATACAAGAGTATTTACCGATGATTACCGCGCTCTACCTGGAGCATCATTATAATGAGATGCTCGATAAGCTGCAGCTCAAGCTGGCTGATTTGGCACAGAGGGTCGGCCGTTCGGATGCTTCTTCGGTCATGAAGCAAATAACGGATTTTATAGAGCGCCATTATTACGAGAATCTTAAGCTGGAAACATTGGCCGATCTGTTCAACTACAATAGCGGGTATTTGGGCAAAATGTTCAAAAGCCACACCGGACAGCACTTCAACACCTACCTCGATCAGATCCGAATCCAGCATGCGATCGAGCTGCTGCAGGAGGGGATGAAGGTGCATCAGGTTTCGGAGCGCGTCGGATATGCCAACGTCGATTACTTTCACAGCAAGTTCAAGAAGTACAAAGGCGTATCGCCTTCCACGTACAAAAAAATATAAGCCGGGCTTGCCGATCGTTCTCGTTCAGAACAAATGCGGCTGCCCGTCTTTTTTTTTATTCATGTCAAAAATAAAAATGAAAGCGCTTGAAAGAACTTATTTTTATATGATTTTCTCACGGATTTGTCGGGTGCAAGGGTATCCTTTCCGTCGGGTATCATTAGGACATAAGAGAGAGGGCAAGCTTTAGAAGATAAATAATCGATGCTTGCCAAGCCGACTGTGTTCGTTAAATAGGAGGAGCATTCATGAAATCGCTAACAGCAACAGACGTTCCGCAGAAAGGGACGGAGAAGAAGCGGTCTTCCGTATGGAAGAGAGCCCTTCAGCAGCGTTATTTGTATCTGATGTCACTGCCTTTCGTCATTTGGGTCATTGTATTCGCATACGTCCCGGTATGGGGCTGGATCACCGCATTCCAGAACTACAAACCAAAAAATTCGTTCTTGGATCAGAAGTGGGTAGGGCTGGACAATTTTGTTGAATTGTTCGGAGATGAACGATTCTATCTCGTCCTTCGCAATACGCTGGCCATGAGCTCGATGGGCCTTATCGTTGGATTTACGATTCCTGTCATATTCGCGCTGCTGCTTAACGAAATGAAGGGGCAGTTTTTCAAGCGTTCGATTCAAACGATTTCGTATTTGCCCCATTTCGTGTCATGGGTCGTTGTAGCCGGTCTCGTATCGAAGATGCTGTCAACCGACGGCGGCGCAGTCAACCAATTGTTGATGTCGCTCCATCTCATTGAAGAGCCGGTTCAATTCATGGCAAAGGGCAGCTGGTTCTGGGGAATCGTCACGTTGTCGGATCTATGGAAGGAGCTTGGGTGGAATTCGATCATCTTCTTGGCTGCGATGGCTGGCATCGATCCGGAGCTGTATGAGGCCTCGACGGTTGACGGCGCAGGCCGCTTCCGCAAAATGTGGCATATTACGCTGCCTGGCATTCGCACGACGTTCATGGTGCTTTTCATTCTTTCCATCGGGCATTTGGTCAGCATCGGCTTCGAGAAGCAAATGCTTCTAGGCAATCCTCTCGTAACGGATTATTCGGAAGTACTCGATTTGTACGCGCTCAAGTACGGGATTCAAATGAGCCGCTATTCGTATGGTACGGCAATCGGCATATTCAACTCCGTCGTCAGCATTCTGCTCGTATTAATCGCGAACGGTATTTACAAACGAGTCACCAAAGAATCAATCATATAGGAGGATCGGCATATGCAAGGGATACAGAGAAGCAGCGACAAAATATTCGATATATTCATTTATGTGATCATGGCGATCGTCGGGATCGTAACATTATATCCTTTCCTTAACGTACTCGCTATTTCATTAAACGATTCGGTAGACACCGTACGCGGCGGTATAACCATATTCCCAAGGGAATTTACTTGGAAAAACTACGAAACGATATTTGGCTTTGAAGGTCTAGTCACCGGGTTCAAAAACTCGGTGATCCGAACGGTTGTCGGTACGCTCTTCGGCGTTATCGCAGCTTCCATGCTGGCTTATACGTTAAGCCGTCCTGATTTTCAGGGAAGAAGATGGATGTCCTTCTTATTCGCCATGACGATGTACTTCTCGGGCGGTCTAATTCCAGGGTTCTTGCTTATCAAAAACTTGGGTCTGATCGGTTCGTTCTATGTGTACATCATTCCGGCCCTATTAAGCGTCTGGAACGTGTTCGTTGTTCGTTCCTACATCGACGGATTGCCGTACGCCCTGCAAGAGTCGGCTAAGATCGACGGCGCGAACGACTGGACGATCTTCTGGCGGATCATTCTTCCGCTGTGCCAGCCGGTGCTTGCAACAATCGCGTTATTCATCGCCGTAGGACATTGGAATGCTTGGTTTGATACGTATCTGTACAATGCCCGCGTTCCGGAGAATACGACGCTTCAATATGAATTGATGAAGGTGCTTCAGTCGACGCAATCGGGCAACAACTATCGCGACCCGAACGCGCAGCAAGCGATCGCGGCCGTATCGCCCGAATCGATCAAGATGGCGATTACGATCGTCGTTACCGTTCCAATCTTGCTGGTCTACCCATTCCTGCAGAAATATTTCGTAAAAGGAATGACATTAGGCGCAGTGAAAAGCTAACATTGGTAATAGCAGGTTCCCTGTTATATACAAACTATCTTTTATACAAGAAAAGGGAGGCTTTTAAGCAATGAAGAGAAAAACACAGTATGCTATAACGTTGCTTCTGGCGCTTGTGTTCGTTTTCGTAACGGCATGCGGATCCAGCAATAACGGCAACAACACAGGCAAGAATGCCGGGAACGGCACGAATGCACCTGCGGAATCCGAAAACCTCGAACCGATGACGATCCGTTTCGCATCCGGCGACGTCAATGCGAACTGGGACGATAACCAAAGCGATATCGGCAAGTTTCTGACAGAAAAAACAGGCATTTCGATTAAAGCCGAGTTTCCAGTAGGCGGTACGGATGCAGATATGTTCGCACTCATGGTAGCAAGCGACGATTATCCGGATCTCGTAATGCCAAAAGGCAACATCGGCAAGCTTGTTGACGCAGGTGCAATGGTCGACCTTCGTCCATTGATCGAAGAGCATGGTCCGAATATCAAAAAAGTTTACGGCGAATACCTCAACCGTCTTGTGTGGAGCGCGGATGACGATGCGATTTACACGCTTCCTCTAGACCTTGTCGGCCATACGTATTTCGATGCGGGCGGCGGTTTCCAACTGCAGCACCAAGTGCTTGAGGCAACTGGATACCCTGAGATCAAAACCGTTCAAGATTACGAGAACGCGATTAAAGCGTACCTAGAGAAAAACCCTAAGACGGAAGACGGCCAACCGCGTATCGGTATGTCCCTTAACGGCGGCGAATGGCAAATTTTGATTTCCGTTACAAACCCTGCTTTCTACGCTACAGGCGCTCCGGATGACGGCGAATTCTATGTCAACCAAGATACGCATGAAGCGATCATGCACTACCAACGTCCTGAAGAAAGAGAATACTTCCGTTGGTTGAACCATATGAACGATGTCGGCTTGCTTGACAAAGAAAGCTTCGTTCAGAAGTACGACCAATACAAAGCAAAAATCGCTTCCGGCCGCGTTATCGGTCTGATCGACCAAAACTGGGATTATGCAGATGCCGAGAACGCTCTGAAAGCCGAAGGCAAATTCGGCGCGACATACGCTCGTTTCCCTGTAACGCTGAACGATTCGTACCAAGATCATTCTTTCCAAGGTACAGGTTACCTGTCCGGTTTCGGCGTAGGTATTACGAAATCCGCTGCAGATCCGGTTCGTTTGATCAAATACCTTGACTACCTTGCTTCCGACGAAGGTCAAGTACTCGTGAACTGGGGTATCGAAGGCAAGCATTACAATGTCGTTGACGGCAAACGCGTTATCCCTGAAGACGTACAAGCTATGAAATCGAACGACAACAACACGTTCAAGAAAACGACCGGTATCGGCAACTACTTCTTGTCCGCTCGTTATGGCGACGGCGTACTGGATCCGACGGGCAACTACTATACAACGACGTTCCCTGAACAAATCCAAACCAATTATTCCGAAGCCGACAAAAAGACGCTTGCCGCATACGGCGTAAAAGTATACAAAGATTTCTGGCCGGCTGACGATGCGTTCCCAGAGCGCAAATACGGCGCTGCATGGACGTTGCCGTTCGAGACGGGCTCCAAAGCGAACGTTATTTTCCAGAAGACGCAAGATATTATGAAGAAACGTATTCCTGAAGCGATTCTTGCTAAGCCAGCTGACTTCGACAAAGTATACGACGCTTTCTTGAAAGACCTTGAAGATGCGAACGTAGCCGAGTTGAATGCCGAGTTTACGAAAATGGTTAAGGACCGCGTTGAGCTTTGGTCCAAATAAGCTTAAAATAAGAACAAAACGGGGAGCTCATGAAGATGAGCTCTTTCCGTTGTTTATTCGAGGGAGAGTGGTCAACCATGATTAACGAAAAGCTTTCGAAAATTTGGTACGGCGGAGACTATAATCCGGAGCAATGGCCGGACGAAGTAATGGAAGACGATATTCGCATGCTGAAGCTCGCGGACATCGATGTTGCAACGGTTAACGTATTTTCTTGGGCGCGTATTCAGCCGAACGAGGATACATACAATTTCGAGTGGCTCGACCGTATTATGGACAGGCTCTACAAGGATAATATATATATTACGCTTGCGACGAGCACGGGCGCGCATCCGGCTTGGATGGCTAAGAAATACCCCGATGTGACGCGGGTGGACTATGACGGACGCAAGCGCAAATTCGGCGGACGCCATAACTCATGCCCGAACAGTCCCGCGTATCGAAAATATTCAGCGATTCTGGCCGATAAAATCGCGGAGCGCTACAAAAATCATCCCGGACTTGTCGTTTGGCATATTTCCAACGAATATGGCGGCTACTGCTATTGCGATAATTGCGCCGAGCAATTCCGCGTATGGCTGCAGGCTCGTTACGGCAGCATCGAGCAGTTGAACAAAGCTTGGTACACCGGCTTCTGGGGCCATACGTTCTATGAGTGGGACGAGATCGTGCCTCCTAACGCGCTAAGCGAGGAGTGGGGCGGCAATCGGTCCAACTTCCAAAGCATCTCGCTCGATTACCGCAGATTCCAATCGGACAGCCTGCTTGACTGCTACCGCCTGGAGTATGACGCCATCCGCAAGCATTCGAGCGATGTTCAGATCACGACGAACCTAATGGGTACTTATCCCGAACTTGATTATTTCAAATGGGCCAAACATATGGATGTTGTTTCATGGGATAATTACCCGTCCATTGACACGCCGGTCAGCTTCACCGCTATGACGCATTCGCTGATGCGCGGTCTGAAGAGCGGCCAACCGTTCATGCTTATGGAGCAAACACCGAGCCAACAGAACTGGCAGGCCTATAATGCATTGAAGCGTCCTGGGGTCATGCGGTTGTGGAGTTATCAAGCGGTGGCGCATGGCGCGGACACCGTCATGTTCTTCCAGCTTCGCCGCTCGATCGGCGCTTGCGAGAAGTATCATGGCGCAGTGATCGAGCATGTCGGCCATGAGCATACCCGCGTATTCCGCGAATGCGCCGAGCTTGGCCACGAGCTGCAGCAGCTTGGCGATACGCTGCTTGATTCGCGCAACGATGCGAAGGCGGCCATCGTCTTCGATTGGGAGAACCGTTGGGCGGTCGAGCTGTCGAGCGGTCCGAGCATCGCGCTCAAGTATGTAGACGAAGTGCATAAGTATTACGATGCCTTGTTCGAATTGAACATTCAAACGGATATGATCAGCGTTGAAGAGAGCTTGGAAAAATACGAGCTCGTGATCGCTCCGGTCATGTATATGGTTAAACCGGGGTTTGCCGAGAAGGTCGAGCAATTCGTTGCCCGCGGCGGAACATTCATTACGACATTCTTCAGCGGTATCGTGAATGAGAACGATCTAGTGACAATTGGCGGCTATCCGGGCGAGCTGCGCAAAGTTCTCGGCATTTGGGCCGAGGAAATCGACGCTCTGCTGCCGGGCCAGACGAATCAAATCGTCGTTAACCAAGCGCGAGGCGAACTGGGCGGATCCTATTCTTGCAGCATCCTATGCGACCTCATTCATTCCGAAGGCGCAGAGGTCATCGCCCAATACGGCTCCGATTTCTACCAAGGCATGCCCGCATTGACCGTTAACAAATTCGGCGAAGGCGAAGCATGGTACGTGGCTTCCAGCCCTGACAAGGCGTTGCTGCAATCATTGCTATCCACAATTTGCAAGGAAAAAGGCATTGATCCATTGCTTGCCGCCCCAACAGGCGTGGAAGTTACTCGCCGGGTCAAGGATGGCAAGTCGTTCACCTTCGTGCTTAACCACAATGCCGAAGCCGCGCTCGTTCAGCTTCAAGATGAGCCAAGCAAAGATTTGCTTACCGGCCAGCTTGTAAGCGGCGAGTACTCCTTAGCTGCCAAAGGCGTACTCATAATCGAGCAATAGCGAACGGTTAGCTAGAACGAGTATTTTTGATATCGGGCAACAGGACAAGCTCCGGTCTCGCATGCGGCGGCATATAATGCGGATAGAAGCCCACTGCAAGGAGGAACGGCAGATGTTAAGGAAACGGCGTACACCACTTTCGTTATCGATCATTCTGCTCGTGCTGTACGTACTGCTCGTCATCATATTACTCACTTCATGGCTATAATGAATTTCATCGAAACTCCACAAACAACCACGAGCTTCTTCTCCTCAGAGAAGGAGCTCATCCTTTATCTCATTATTTAACTCTTTTGCTTTAATCTCCCATCATCTCAGGAAGGGTAATGGTTGAACCGAAAAGCCCGCAACCTCGACCCCAATTTTTCCTTATTCACTCAATCACCTCTTTTAGCTCTTCCAGCTCCTTTGCTTCACACTCCTACCAGCTCAGGATGAAGGCAATGAAATAAAGAAACAGAAAAACCACTAAGCACAAGAGCTCAAGTTAAGAACTCAAGATAAGAACTCAAGATAAGAACTCAAGACAAAAACTCAAGACAAGAACCCAAGCAAAATTCCAAGAAAAAGAAGCTATCAAAAAAAGAAACCCATGAAATCCGCTCATACGAGATCGACATAGTTAACGGAACGAGTTTGGACAAGTTGGTTCGGCTATCTCCTGTCCGGAGTGCGTCGCAATTCAGGGAAGGTTGCGGTGGATTACTGCTGTTTGCTTATCGTGATGCAATTAACTAACAATGGAGTTTGTTAGTGATGGCCTATATACCGATGATAAGTCCATGCGCTGTCTTTCTATGTAGCGTTTGTTAATTACCGACAGCATGGATTCAGTCCATGTAGGCTTAGATTGGTGCGAGCATGGCTGCGCAAGACAAAGACCGAGCAAATGAACGAGAGGGGAGCAGGATGGGTTGGAAGAAAGCTGATTAGCTAGTTGAGGCAGCGTTGATGTGGATGTTGGAAGATTTGCATGCCATCGATTAATTGTAAGTTGCTCGAGATCTGGATGGACATGATCTTTAATGAAGGAAATTTCCGACGAAGAGGATAATCGATTGCGGGCCTGACCGCCGTCAATAGCCAGCTTTATTTTGAAATAGGAAGATTCGTTCGGAAGAGTGCCGCTTGCAACGATTGCGGCATGCTCCTTATTTCTGCTTCAGCGGAGGGGTGCCCTTCCGTATAGTTTTAAAGGGAAATCTGAAATGGAATGACAATCGATCCGAATTATTCCTGAACAGAAGGGATAGCGAATCAAAAGGAATAAAAACATGATGACAATTTAATCTAAGGAAGTCGATCAAGGTTGACTATAAGAAGGTGGAGCATAAGTAATGCCATCGTGACAAATAATGAACCGGAAGACAGCTTGCTCTGTCATGATGAACATGAACAGGCGGCATCTAATGCGATTTTGCCGTTCGAGAGAAGGAGGGTACAGCATTGTCAACGAAGAGCACGGGCAGTCAGAAGTACAAGAAGATGACGATGTCGCCTAAGGAGTATCAGTCATTCGCGAAGACACGAGAGCCTTCGCGATCGATCTTCGCCAATTGCATTAGGGCGTTTATAATTGGCGGTCTAATATGCGTTCTCGGACAAGCGATTCAGGAAATGTTCGTGCATTTGATGGGGATGGACCGAGAAGCCGCGAGCAACCCGACTGTGGCGGTGCTTATTTTATTGTCGGTCATATTAACTTGTCTTGGTGTCTATGACAAGATCGCCCAATGGGCCGGAGCGGGCTCCGCTGTTCCCGTAACCGGCTTTGCGAACTCGATGTGCTCCGCGGCGCTTGAGCATCGCAGCGAGGGACTCGTGCTTGGTGTCGGCAGTAACATGTTCAAGTTGGCCGGCTCGGTTATCGTATTCGGCGTTGTTGCGGCTTTTGTCGTTGGTATCGTTCATCTTATTCTTGGAACTGGAGGGCAATAAGATGCTGCTCGGCAAACAATCGTGGAAGTTCGATAAGCGCCCGGTAATTGTCGGCGCCGCTACTGTCGTCGGCCCCGATGAAGGCGACGGACCGCTGGCGGCCGACTTTGATCTCATTCATCCCGAGCTTGACATGCAGCAGAAGAGCTGGGAAAAGGCGGAGCGGCTGCTGCTTGAGCAAGCGTCGGAATTTGCCATTCAGAACGCTGGCATTCAGAGTGGCGATCTGCAATATTTCGTCGGCGGCGATCTCATGAACCAGATTATTAGCAACAGCTTCGCCGCGAGATCGCTTGGCGTTCCCTATCTAGGAGTATTTGGCGCTTGCTCGACTTCGATGGAGTCGCTCGCAATTACGGCCATGATCGTCAATGCAGGTGGAGCCCATTATGCGCTAGCAGGAACTTGCAGTCATAACTGTACGGCAGAGAAGCAATTCCGGTACCCAACCGAATACGGATCGCAGAAGCCGCCGACAGCGCAATACACCGTTACGGGGGCAGGAGCGGCCGTCATAGCCGCTAAAGGCGATGGCCCGGTTATCGAGTGCGCGACAATCGGCAAAATCGTCGATCTAGGCATTAAGGACCCTTTCAATATGGGCGCGGCAATGGCGCCTGCTGCAGTCGATACGATTCAAATGCATTTTAACGATACGGGAAGAACGCCGAAGGACTATGATTTGATCGTGACCGGCGATCTCGCCGGTGTCGGCCATCCGATTGCGAAGGAGCTGCTTATGAAGGACGGCGTGCCGATGGATGAAACGGTCTTCAATGACTGCGGTCTCATGGTTTACGACGTGCAGCGGCAGAAGGTACAAGCGGGAGGGAGCGGCTGCGGCTGCTCGGCGGTCGTCACTTATGGACATCTGCTCAAGCGCATGCGTCAGGGAGAGCTCAAGCGGATATTGGTTGTGGCGACCGGGGCTCTGCTCTCTCCGCTATCGTACCAGCAGGGCGAGAGCATTCCATGCATTGCACATGCTGTTGCAATCTCGAATGGAGGTGATTAAGCGGTATGATCTTTTTGTGGGCATTTTTAGTGGGCGGGGCGATTTGCGTCGTTGGACAAATCATGTTCGATGTGTTCAAGCTTACCCCGGCGCATACGATGGCGACGCTTGTCGTTATCGGGGCGATCGTGGACGGATTCGACTTGTACGAGCCGCTTGTTAAGTTCGCCGGCGCCGGAGCGACCGTACCGATTACGAGCTTCGGAAACGCCCTTGTCCACGGCGCCTTAACCGAGCTTCATGATCAAGGGTGGATCGGCGTTATTTCAGGTATTTTCAAAGTCACAAGCGCGGGCGTTTCGGCGGCGATTATTTTCTCGTTTCTTGCGGCGCTTGTCGTTCGGCCCAAAGGGTAATAATAAGCAAAAGACTGTAAATTGGAGAGTCCTGTGGGATTCTCCAATTTTTTTTGGAGTGAAAAAATTTGTGCTTTCTAAAGGAATTACTGTAAAATAGTACTAGTGCTATTTTCATACTTGTAACTTTCCGGGAGGTAATAAAATGGATATGCGTCCTGCTGACATGCAATTATGTTCTTCGATATTACGTAGCTTAGAATCTTGTATCCTGGGAAAACACGACGAAATCGAGAGATTGCTCATTGCGGTCATCGCCGGCGGGCATGTATTGCTGGAAGACGTCCCCGGTACCGGGAAAACGCAATTGGTGAAAGCGTTAGCAAAAACGATCGGAGGCCAATTTCGGAGAATTCAATGCAACCCCGATCTTCTTCCAACAGATATAACCGGCGTTTCCATCTATCACCCTAAACAAGAAACATTCCTATTCCGGCCAGGTCCAGTAATGGCGAACATTTTGCTGGCCGATGAAATAAATAGAGCGACGACAAAGACGCAATCCGCTTTGCTTGAGGCGATGGAGGAGGGACATGTTACGGTTGACGGCGATACGTATGAACTGCCTCAGCCATTTATATTGCTCGCTACTCAAAATCCGATCGAGTTCGAAGGAACGTATTCGTTGCCGGAAGCGCAGCTTGACCGTTTCATGATGAAGCTCTCGCTTGGCTATCCGAGCCAGGAGGACGAGCAGCGAATGGTGTTGTCCGCAGAGGACGTTCATCCTTCGGATCGCGTAGAACAGTTGATTAGCATGGAGGATATGATCCAGATTCAGAAGCAAGCAATGAATGTGCATATCGATGATGCTGTAGGCAATTATTTAGTCAGTCTTATTCGGAGTACGCGCGAGCATGCCAGCGTTTTGCTGGGAGCCAGCCCTCGTGCCGCAATCGCCTTGGCAAGAGCGGCCAAAGCAAGCGCTTACGTAAAGCAGAGGCAGTTCGTCACGCCGGATGATGTGAAGGAGCTTGCTCCATACGTGCTGGCTCATAGAGTGCTGCTGCGGACAGAATCGCGGATGAACGGTCTCCGTCCGGAGGATGTTATCTCGCAGGTGCTCCAGAATACGAAAGTGCCGGTCCGGCTAGAGCGCTAAGTCAATGTCAAGCGCGAGATCTTCCAAGAGGCGTTGGCAGTTAGTGACTTTTATTTATACGGTCAGCCTATTTTATTTTCTATTCCAAGGCGGCAAAACCGCGTTTATGCTATTTGTCATACTCAATTTATTGCTGATCTACTTATTGCTTGGCAAATGGAGCGGCATAAATCGCGTCGATGGCAGCAGAACGTATGCCAGCCAAGGGGCATTGGCGATGGATCAATCGCTTGCAGCCGGCAGTTCGCTGGAGGTTAACTTGAATGTAAAGATTCCGGGCGTATACCCGCTGCCATACGTGATCGTGAGGGATCGGCTCCAGCGTCATAACGGGCAAGCGCTATCCTTTGAAACTTCGTTCGTCCCGAACTGGAAGCGGATCGGCAAGGTTGCGTATCAGACGCCGCCGCTTGTGCGCGGCGAATATCGATTCGTAGGCACGGAATGCTTAACCTATGACGTGTTCGGCTTATTCGAGCATGCTGGACGATTCGGCACCGAGACGGTGTTTACGGTGCTGCCCCAGACGGTACAGCTTAGACGATGGCATGGCGTGCAGCGCGGCATAAGGGGGCCCTACTCTCACGCGATCGCTTCCCGTTCTGCGAAGGAGACGACGCAGATTAACGGCGTTCGCGAATATTTGTACGGAGATCGTCTGTCCCGCGTTCATTGGAACGCCACGGCGAAGACGGGTCAATGGAAGTCGAAGGCGTTCGAGCGCGAATCGCTGCCGCGTACGCTAATTGTCCTTGACCGCAGTCCTGGCGCATATGGAGGCGAATTGCCCGATCGCTTTGAGCTTGCGGTCTCCACAGCAGCTTCGCTGCTGGAGAACGGCCTGAAGGAAGATACGGCGATGGGATTGCTATCCATCGGAGCCAGTATTACGATGCTGCCTCCAAAGTCGGGACTCGAGCAGCGGAATATGCTTATGAGGCACCTCACCTTCGTGGATGCCGACGCCACTTATTCGCTTTATTCATCGCTAATGATGGCCGATCAAGCGATCGAGCCGGGCAGCTTTGCCGTCGTCATTACGCCCGACTCCGGGCCGGATGTGCTGAAAAGCATGGAATGGCTGGCGCGCAAAGGCGTTACCCCTTGCTTGCTTCATATTGCTTCCTCGAAAGATCTGCTTAGCCATAATACGGCTTGGAATCGCGTGATGAGCGAGAAGGGCTGGCCCGTATACTCGATTCGGCAATTACAGGAGCTTCCGGGCGTGTTGGAAGGAGGCGGAATCGCATGAGCAAGCTTCTTCGGATAATAGGGGCTGGGTTCGTAGATCAGTGGTACATGAAACTGACGATGCTATTTGTCACCCTGCTAATTTGGCAGACAATTGCTATTTTCGATGAATTTTGGTGGGAAGAAACGTATACGATCGCCAGAGGAACGTTGCTGGCGGGCGCTATTATAGTACTTATAATTCCTTATCGCTTCCGCTTCACTAAGATCGTGCTGCATATTGCCGCGGCGCTCGTCATTACGATTCAATACGCGCCTATGGAATGGCTGATATCCAGACCCGAGAGCTTCCGCGATTGGTTCTGGTGGCTCCAGGCTCACGCGGTGCAATTGCATCCGTTTATTGAGATCAGCGGAGCTTTGCTGCTCATTCAAGTGCTCTTCGGACTATGGACCACGACGCGGTCTAGAATGTTTGCTTTTCTGGGCTTTGCCATCACGACGTTAACGATAGCCGATTCATTCACGCCGATCTGGTTATGGGAAGAGGTCGGCATCGTCGTATTTGTCGGTTTGCTGTGGCTTGTCGCTGGGCATCTGCATCGCTTGCAGAAGGAGCATCCGCGAAGCTGGAGCGAGTTGATTGAATATCCGCTTCAATTAATATGGCCGATTGCGCTTGTACTGGCCGTGCTTATGACCGTAGGGCTGAATATGCCTTCTTTGTCTCCGATCCTGCAAGATCCGTACACGATATGGAAAGAATCGAAAGGCGAGACGGTTCAGGTATTTCTAGGAGAGAAAGGGCTTGAGGCCGTTTCGCCATTCGGCAAGGGCAGCTCGAGCTCGGGTTATAGCAGAAATGACGAACAGTTGGGCGGCGGCTTCGACTTCGATTATTCGCCGATGATGACGGTCTCGACCTCGCATCGAAGCTATTGGCGCGGCGAGACTCGCTCCCTCTACACGGGCGAGGGATGGATAACGACGGGCGAGGCGGATGACGATGCAGGCGTAACGGACATTCTTCGGAAGGAGGAGCTGCCGCTCCGCGATGAGCGTTCGCTTGCGAAGACGGTGGAGGTCAGCCAAATCGTCACGATGCTTCGCAATGACGTCTATCCGGTCTTGTTCGCAGCTACTCCGGTCAATAAAGTGAACTGGGTTGGCAGCGAACAGACGACGTTTCCTCGCAGCCTCGAGTGGCTGACTAGCTCGTGGGAGCTGCACTGGAGCGAACTGTACGGTGAGCCGTATCCCGAGACTTATTCGGTCACCTCGCAAGTGACAGTGCTGGACGAGGCAGCGCTCAGGCAAGCAAGCGCTGGCTGGAGCGATACGAATAGGGACGCGGTGTACCTGCAGTTGCCGGATACGGTGCCGGACCGCGTGCGCGAGCTTGCTCGGCAGGTGACGGCAACGGCGACGAATGACTACGATAGGGCGAAGCTGCTCGTCGAATATTTGAGGCTTAACTTCAATTATAATAATAAGCCTGATCTATCCAAGGCAACTGGCAAGAGCCATGACTTTGTCGATACGTTCTTGTTCGAGATCAAGGAAGGCTATTGCGATTATTTCTCATCCGCGATGGCCGTATTATCCCGCAGTCTCGACCTGCCAACGCGCTGGGTGAAAGGATTTTCGCCGGGAGCGTTGCCGGTCAGCTCTTTCGGCGGTCCTCCGGGCGATATGATGGAAGAAGATTTGAATCCGGATGGCTCGGGAACGTACACGGTTCGCAATTCGGACGCGCATTCCTGGGTCGAGATTTATTTTGAAGGCTTTGGCTGGATTCCGTTCGAAGCTACGGCAGGTTTCTCGTTCCCTTACACCCTCCCCGAAGAAGAGGTTGCCCCATTGCCCGACCTTAACGCCGAAGGAGGAGGCGGCGGGACGATTGCCGAATCCGAATCAGGCAGCATCCACCCGGCATGGCTGTGGAGCTCGACCTCGTTTATTGTATTGTTTGCTGCAGTGTGGATGTTCGTTCGTCGAGACCGTCTGGTCGGAGTTTGGCGGAAGGTTCGACACGGTGCCTTTACATCGAATGACCGCATTGTGTTGGAGACCCATAAGCTGCTTCGCATATGCAAGAAACGAGGCATGGAACGCGAAGAGCATGAGACGATGCGCGAGGCCGTGCTGCGATGGTCGCAGAGTCAGAAGCGGCTGCGCGACGACTTCAGAATCGTGCTGGACGGCTTCGAACAAGCTAAATACAGCACGAAGCTTGCATCGAATGACGAGGTCGAACGATTCGTGAATAAGGTGAGATCGCTGATCGATCAGCTCAAATGACCAAGTACCGCCTGCCGACCAGTTCGGCGGCGGTTTTTTTTGCAACAAATTTGCATTGTATGGTATAGTTTCGTAAGATAGCAGGCAGAAAGCAGAGGGATTAGAATTATGTTTGAACGGTTGTTGCCGAACATGCGCGTGAATACGGTGTATGATATTGAATTAGATGTGTTGCATGCGCAGGGCATTCGCGGCATCATTACGGATCTGGACAATACCCTCGTCGGCGCAAAGGAAGCTTTGGCGACGCCGGAGCTTGTCACATGGCTTGACTATGTGCGGTCGCGAGGGTTTAAAGTTGTTATTGTTTCGAATAATAATGAATCACGGGTAGGGAAATTTGCAACGCCGTTGCAAATTCCGTTCATCCATGCGGCCCGCAAGCCGGCTGCGAAAGCGTTTCGCAAAGCGCTCGGCGTGCTTGGGCTTCCTGCCAATGAGACGGTCGTTATAGGCGATCAGATGATGACGGATGTGCTCGGCGGCAATCGTATGGGGCTATTCACGATTTTGGTTGCGGCGATATCGCCTTCCGACGAAGGGATCATGACGCGCGTCAACCGTCTAATAGAAAGAATAGCGCTGAGGCAACTGCGCAAAAAAGGGTTATGGTACGAGGGGGATACAAAGTGAACGAACAACAACTTAGTCAGACTGCGAGGTCTTGTGCGGGCTGCGGCGTCCAGCTTCAATCGGAGCGCTCGGACTTGGCTGGATTTTTGCCGGAGTCGGCCTTGCTTAGAGATCCGGTTATATGCCAGCGATGCTTCCGCATTCGCAATTATAATGAAGCATCGTCCGTAGCGGTTGATCAAGACGACTTCCTGCGGCTGCTGAGCAGCATCGGCTCGACCGACAGCCTTGTCGTGCATATCGTCGATCTGTACGATTTCGAGGGCAGTTTGATTTCCGGTTTGCAGCGTTTTGTCGGCAATAATCCGGTATTGCTTGTCGTTAACAAAATCGACTTGCTGCCTAAAGCAATGAACGTGAATCGCCTGCGCAACTGGGTGCAGAAGCAAGCGAAGGCGGAAGGTCTGCGTACGGTCGATATCGTGCTTTGCAGCGCGAAGCGCAATATGGGCTTCGAGCATGTCATCGATGCGCTTGAGCGTTACCGTGGCGATCGCGATGTCTACGTTGTCGGAGCGACCAATGTCGGCAAGTCGACATTGATCAATAGGCTTATTCGCGATTACAGCGATATGGAACGCGAGCTTACAACGTCCCGCTATCCGGGCACGACTCTCGATGCCGTACATATCCCGCTTGAGGATGGCAAAGCGATCATTGATACGCCTGGGATTGTCTATACGACTCGGATGACGGAAGTTGTTCCGCGCAGTTTCCTTGGGTCTCTTTTGCCGGACAAGCCGATCAAGCCGCTCGTTTATCAATTAAATTCGGGACAATCGCTGTTTATTGGCAGCCTTGTGCGATTCGATTTTGTCGAGGGCGACCGCCAGTCGTTCACACTTTATATATCGAACGCATTGAATGTTCATCGTACGAAGCTGGAGAGAGCCGATGCGTTGTACGAGGATCACCGAGGCGAGCTGCTCGGCGGACCTACGCGCGAGGAGCTGGAGGAAATTCCGGCTTGGACAAGACATTCGCTTCGCGTTCCTCGAGGCTCGAATAAGGATTTGTTCATCTCCGGTCTAGGCTGGATTCAGGTGAACGGTACGAATGGAGCAATGCTGGATCTGTACGCGCCGAAGGGCGTTAAAGTCATGCTGCGCGATTCGATGATCTAGGCGAGAGCGACGGAGGAGGGAACGGGCGTTGACGATTGCAGGGGAAGGCAACCGGATAGATAGCCATACGGCTTTATATGGCGTCATCGGAGATCCGATTCGTCACTCGAAATCGCCGATTATGATGAATCGGGCGTTTCGCGAGACAGGGATTAACGGCGCTTATATGGCTTTTCACGTAACGAATGATCGGTTGAGCGAGTTTATCGCTGGCATAAGAGCGATGGGGGTACGCGGAGTGAACGTAACGATTCCGCATAAGCTTGACGTCATGGCGTTTCTGGATGAAATTGATGACGGGGCCAGGGCGCTTGGAGCCGTCAATACGATTGTGAACGATAACGGGCGATTGATCGGCTACAATACGGATGGGATCGGCTATGTTCGATCTTTGAAGGAAGAAGCGGCAAGCTCGCTTGAAAGCAAGCGTATCGTTGTTATTGGCGCGGGGGGAGCAGCGCGCGGCATCGTCTTTGCGTTGTCCGGCGAGAAGCCCGGCCGGATGACGATCGTGAACCGTTCGGTTGCCAGAGCGTCTGAACTGGCGGAAGCTTTCAGCAACCGCGCCGATATTGCGGCTTTACCGCCGGAGCAGTTGCAGGAGGCTTGCTCGGACGCGGACATCGTGATTAATACGACGATGATCGGCATGTTTCCGAACACGGATGCAAGCCCGCTTGACGCTTCGTGGCTGAAGCCTGGGACGGTGGTCAGCGATATCGTATACAATCCGCTGAAGACGAAGCTGCTTCAGGAGGCAGAGGAGCGAGGCTGCATCATTCACGGCGGCTTGGGTATGTTCGTCTATCAGGGAGCATACGCCTTCGAGTACTGGACAGGCAGGCCCGCACCTACCGCGGCGATGCGCGAGGTTGTCACGGCGGCGTTGCTCGGTCAAGTTTAGATCGAAAAACAATAAATACGATATAGATGAATGAAAGAAGGAAACAATAGATGCTTACAGGTAAACAAAAAAGGTATTTAAGATCATTGGCTCATCACCTGACGCCGATCTTCCAAGTCGGAAAGGGCGGTACAAACGATCATCTTGTCCGCCATATTGTGGAAGCGATTGAGTTCCGCGAGCTGATTAAGATCTCCGTATTGAACAACTGCTTGGACGATCCGAAGGAAATCGGAGCGGAGATCGCGGACGCGGCAGGCGCGGAGCTTGTGCAGGTCATCGGCAAAACGATCGTCCTGTACAAAGAGTCCAAGGACAACAAACAAATCGTGCTCCCTAAGGCGACTTCGAAGTAAACGCGCTGCTGCCGGCGCTTTCGCGCCTGCGTAATTGCAGCGAATGAACAAACAACACAAGCGAGGAGGTCGCTCCCACTTGAGTAAGATCGGAATTATGGGCGGCACGTTCGATCCGGTTCATACAGGCCACTTGCTTGCCGCGGAGAAAGCCCGCGAGCAATGCGGTCTGCAGGAAGTATGGTTCATACCTTCCTACATGCCTCCGCTGAAGGCGAACGAGCCCGGCGTAAGCAGCGAGCATCGCTACGGCATGGTCGAAGCCGCGGTCGCGACGAACGATGCGTTCCGCGTGCTCGATATTGAGTTGAAGCGCGGAGGCATCAGTTACTCCTATGACACGGTCAGCGAACTAATCAAGCGTTACCCCGGTCGTTCCTTTGCTTACATTATCGGCTCGGATCGTATTAATGACTTGTGCAAATGGCATCGTATCGAAGAGCTTGCGGAGCTGGTAACGTTCATCGGGCTGGAGAGGCCGGCCGAGCCTGCGCAGCCGGGCCAGCTGCCGTCCTTCTTGAAGCAAAGGCTTACGATCGTCGAAATGCCGCCGATCGGCATATCGTCGACAGACATCCGCAACCGGTTAACCGCAGGACATTCAGTCCAATACATGGTACCGGATACGGTGCTTGAGTACATAAGGAGGTACGGCTTGTATGAATCGCGAGCAGATGATTGAATCGGTCCGCGCTCAAATGCCGGAACGGAGATGGCTGCATACGCTTGGCGTAATGGAGACATCAATAATATTAGCGAAACGCTTCGGCGAAGATCCGATACGAGCCGAACGAGCCGCTATTTTGCACGACGTCGCTAAATATTGGGCAACCGATCGGATGGAGTCGGTCATTCGCGAACGAGGACTTCCGGCCATTCTTCTGGAATACGACAAAGAGCTGTGGCATGCTCCGGTAGGCGCATGGGTTGCGGAGCATGAATACGGCATCGACGATATGGAAGTGCTGGACGCGATCCGCTATCACACGTCGGGACGCAGAGGCATGACGAAGTTGGACAAGGTCGTATGTTTGGCGGACTATATGGAGCCGGGGAGGGACTTCCCGGGTGTCGATAACATACGCGAACTAAGCGAGCAGGATCTCGATAAAGCGCTTGTCGCAGGCTTCGACTCCACCATCTCCTTCCTGCTGCAGAAGAACAGGCGCATCTTTCCGCTAACGATTGAAGCGAGGAACGCATTATTGGAATCATATATTTAAAGGAGGCTGAGCAATGGCGGTACATTCAGACGAATTGCTTCAAATTACGGTTGCGGCTGCGGAAGATAAGAAAGCGATAAGAATCGTCGGGCTTAACTTGAAGGAAGTTTCGCTTGTGGCGGATTATTTTGTAATATGCAGCGGCAATTCCGATACGCAGGTGCAGGCAATCGCAACGGAAATTCGCAAGCAGGCCGAGAAAAACGGCGTGCGCGTGCGCGGCATCGAGGGCGTAGATTCGGCAAGATGGGTGTTGATCGATCTTGGCGACGTTATCGTACACGTCTTTCATCGCGATGAGCGGGATTACTATAATATCGAGCGGCTATGGTCCGATGCGAAGGTTGTGGAGTTTGCATGAGCCTGACAGCCGGCACGATCGAGAAATTAAGGGTGGCACGCGAAGTGTCGCCCTACGGTTATTTTCTAACGAACGGGGAAGACGATGTGCTGCTCCATTATACGGAGCTCGAGGGCAAGAAACCGAAGCTTGACGATGAGATCGATGCTTTCATCTATTACGATTCGGAGGATCGCCTCGCCGCGACGATGAAGCGTCCTTACATGTTGTTAGGCGAGCTGGCTCGTCTAAAGGTCGCAGATGTGCATCCCAAACTTGGCTGCTTCCTGGAGATGGGCCTTGGCCGACAACTGCTGCTGCCATTGTCCGAGCTTCCCGAGAGCATTGAATACCGGCCGCTCCCGGGCGATGAAGTATTCGTCGTCATGAAGCATGACAAGATCGGCAGGCTTGTCGCGAAGATCGCTTTCGAAGAAGAATTGTCCAAGCTGGTGTTTCCCGCACCGTCGACATGGAATAATCAATGGGTAGAAGGCTGGGTATCCAAAACCTTGCAGCTCGGGTCTTTCGTCATCGTTGACGGAGGCGTGATCGGCTTCGGCGTTTATGGACTCATCCCTAGCTCGGAGCGGACGAAGCCGCTGCGCCTTGGCGAACGCGTACGCGCTCGCGTTACGTTCATCCGCGAGGACGGACGCGTGAATCTGTCCATGGCTCAGCGCAAGGAGATTGGACGCGTCGAGGATGCGGACCGCATACTCGCGTTCATGAAGGAGCGCCCGAACGGCGGCATGCCTTACTCGGACGAGACGGAAGCCGACATAATCAAGCTGAAGTTCGGTATTAGCAAAGGGGCGTTCAAGCGGGCGATCGGCAAGCTGATGCGTGAAGGTGTCGTTACGCAGAAGGGAAGCTGGACCTATCTCGTTCCTACAGCTGAAGCTGAGCCTGCTTCCGGTGAAGCAGAAGGGGCTGAGGGCTAATGGCGCGTTCCTACGGGCAGTTCGCAGCCGTATACGACCAGTTGATGGAGGATATGCCGTATGCGGAATGGCTTGGATTCGCTAGAGCGGGCTGGGTGCGCTACGGCATGCCTTCTACGGTTGTCGACTTGGGCTGCGGAACAGGCAGTTTGTCGATTCCGTTAGCAAGATCGGGTTTCCATGTCTATGGCATCGATTTATCCGCAGATATGCTCGCGGTTGCGCGCGGCAAGTGGAATGAGACTCCCCAGCAGGCTGTTAGGCCGCGTGCGGGAACGATCCGATGGCTGCAGCAGGACATGCGCGGCTGGGAGCTGCCAGAGCCCGTGGACGCGGTTATATCGTTCTGCGATTGCTTGAACTACTTGACGGAAGAAAGCGACATCGAGAAAGCATTCCGCGCGACGTATGCGGGATTGCGTCCGGGAGGCGTATTCCTGTTCGACGTGCATCCGCCGAAGCAATTCATTCGTTATGCGGAAGAGCAGCCTTTCGTGCTGGACGAAAGGGACGTCGCTTACATATGGACTTGCGAATTCGAAGAGGAGCGTTGCGAGATCGCGCATAGCTTGACGATATTCGCACGCGATTCGGACTCGCGCTTCTATCGCTTCGAAGAGAAGCATGTGCAGCGCGCATATGAGCCGGACTGGATCGAAGCAGCGCTTCGCCGCGCGGGCTTCAAAAGCGTGGACCGGTATGCGGACTTTCAACTGCAGCCTGCGAGCAGCGAATCTGAACGGCTTTTTTTCGCGGCGGTGAAATAATGACAAAGGGAAGAGGGATTGCACCGATATGCCGTTACGACGGCACATTGGGGCTATCCTTTTTTTATTTGCCGCCAGCAAAGCTGCCGATGGCTAAGGCGTACAAAGAGGCGCTCCATATGCCCGTCATTGCTGTCGGCCATGAGCCGGACTTACCTATGCAATACAGGAGAGCTTACTGATCATTGGATTGGAGATTTGCACAATGGGGCAGCACAACATCTAGGGTGAGGGTCGCAGTTTCTTGTCGAATAATGTCTATTATAAAAAAGGCGTCGGAAGCTCTCAATCTTGTCCGCTTCATACATGCTATCGCAGCCGTTTACTCCCGAAGCGCATCCTTCAGTCTGCTGTTCATCCCTTGCGCCGATGGCGAGCGGCGAACGGCGTCAACCTTCAGCCTCCGAATTTCGAGCTTTAACTTTTCGTTCGCGCGTTCCAATTCGTCTATATAAGCGAGCAATTCAGGCACCTCATAACCGGCATCCCGGAACAATGCGGCGACACAATCGCGCAGTGGCGCGGCTTCTTTAGATTCGTCCATATTAACCTCCAAAATAACTATAAAATGTCACTATCCCATCATATCCGCTTCTGTTAAAATAGTCGAGTGCCTTAAAAATAGAGATTAATAGTTTCTCCATATTTTGCATTGACTCCACCTATATCTTGATGTAAAATCAAAAACATCAACTACATATTGATGTATATAGGTGCCTTCAAAGGACGAGCATTAGCAAATCTTGATAAAGCGCATCTGACGAAAGCGCAGTCAGAGAGCGCTTTTTGATTGCTGAAATTCTAGTAGGGAGCGAGTCGAAATGCTAGTCGTATATGATTCGAAAACAGGCAATGTCAAGCGATTTATTAACAAACTGAATATGCGTGCCATGCCTATTGACGAGGAGAAATCGGTAGACGAGCCCTTTGTACTCGTCACGTATACGACAGGCTTCGGACAAGTTCCCGAGAAGGTAGCTTCTTTCTTAAAACGCAACTTCGAGCATCTTCGCGGTGTCTCGGCGAGCGGCAATCGAAATTGGGGTACGGGCTTCGCAAAAAGCGCGGACACGATTTCACAGATGTACGATGTACCCGTTATATCGAAGTTTGAATTATCAGGTACGAGTCAAGATACTGAGCATTTTGTCGAAAGGGTGCGAACTATTGAAGCATATTGAATTGAACAACGAATTGATGCAACGCGGCGCGGACGGTTTCTATCAGCTCGAGAAGGATAAAGAGGCGGTAGCCGCTTTTATGGCGGAAGTAGAAGAGAAGAGCGTGAAGTTCGATTCGCTTCGCCACAAGCTGGACTATTTAATCGAGAACGACTATTACGACAACGTGTTCGACAAATATACATACGATCAGGTTGAGGCTGTATTTACTTTGACGGCAAGCAGCGGCTTCGAGTTCCAATCGTACATGGCGGCATCGAAATTCTATAAAGACTACGCCATGAAGACGAATAACAAGGCGCAGTACCTCGAGCAATATTCCGATCGCGTAGCGATCGTTGCTTTGCACCTCGGCGAAGGCGACGCAGACCGAGCGCTGCGTATCGCCGATGCGATGATCGAGCAGCGCCTGCAGCCGGCTACGCCGACATTCCTGAACGCGGGCAAAAGCCGCCGCGGCGAGATGGTTTCCTGCTTCCTGCTGGAAATGGACGACTCCCTTAACTCGATCAACTACGTACTCGGCACTTGCATGCAGCTCTCCAAGATCGGCGGCGGCGTAGCCGTCAATCTATCGAAGCTGCGCGGGCGCGGCGAGCCGATCAAAGGCGTAGAAGGCGCGGCCAAAGGCATTATGCCCGTGCTCAAGCTGATGGAGGATGCTTTCTCCTACGCGGACCAAATGGGGCAGCGCAAAGGCTCCGGCGCCGGCTACTACAATATTTTCGGCTGGGACGTTATCGAGTTCCTCGATTGCAAAAAAATTAACGCCGACGAGAAAACACGGATCAAAACGTTGTCGATCGGCCTGATCATACCGAACAAATTTTACGAGTTAGCCGCAAGCAACCGGCCGCTCGTCGTATTCGGACCTCATTCCGTACAGAAGGCATACGGCAAGCATTTGGACGATCTCGATATGGACGAGATGTACGAAGAGCTTCTTGCGAACGACAAAGTAACGAAGAAAACGGTGATGAACGCACGCGACATGCTGACGAAGATCGCTTCGATCCAGCTTGAATCGGGTTATCCGTATATCATGAACAAATCGAACGCGAACAAGATCCACGCCTTGAAGGATATCGGTTCGATCAAAATGTCCAATCTTTGCACGGAAATTTTCCAACTGCAAGAAACATCGGAAATTAACGACTACGGCTATGACGATGTCATCCAGCGCGATATTAGCTGCAACCTGGCATCTCTCAATATTGTGAACGTAATGGAACGCAAGAAGCTGAAGGAATCGGTTCATGTGGGCATCGAAGCGTTGACGACCGTGAGCGACTTGTCCAAAATCGACAACGCGCCAGGCGTGCGCAAGGCGAACGAGGAGCTTCACTCCGTCGGTCTTGGCGCGATGAACCTGAACGGCTACTTGGCGAAGAACAAAATCGCTTATGAGAGCGAAGAAGCGAAAGACTTTGCCGGCGTATTCTTCATGATGATGAACTTCTACTCGATCGAGCAAAGCATGCTTATTGCCAAGGAACGCGGCACTACATTCAAAGATTTCGAACGTTCGGAATATGCGAAAGGCACTTATTTCGCGCGTTATATCGAGAACGACTTCCGTCCGAAGACTGAGAGAGTCGCGGAATTGTTCGAAGGCATGGATATTCCGTCACCGCAAGACTGGGAACAACTTAAGGGTCAGGTTCAGAAGCATGGCTTGTTCCATGCCTACCGTCTAGCCATCGCTCCTACGCAAAGCATTTCGTATATTCAAAATGCGACTTCGAGCGTTATGCCGATCGTCGAGCATATCGAGACGCGTACGTACGCAAACTCGACAACGTATTATCCGATGCCTTATTTGGCGCAGGAAAACTACTTCTACTACAAATCGGCCTACAATATCGATCAGTTCAAGCTGATTGACCTGATTGCCGAAATCGGACAGCATGTCGATCAAGGCATCTCGACCGTATTGCATGTCAACAGCAACGTAACAACCCGTGAGCTGGCGCGCTTCTATGTATATGCTGCGCAGAAGGGGCTCAAATCGCTCTACTATACGAGAACGAAGCGTCTTTCCGTTGAGGAATGCACGAGCTGCGCCGTATAAGATCCATTATATCGTTGCTTACGTAGCAAAGAAGGAGCTCACCTAATGAAAGCAGTAAACTGGAATCGCCCGGACGACGATTTTACGCTGACGTTCTGGCAGCAAAATGTAATGCAATTTTGGACGGACGAAGAAATTCCGTTATCGGATGATAAAATGGATTGGATGGACATGACAGACGACGAGCGCATGCTGTACAAAAACGTGCTCGGCGGTTTGACCCTGCTCGATACGATTCAGGGCGGCGTTGGCATGCCGAAGATTCTTGAGCATGTAGAAGGCTTGCAGCGCAAAGCAGTGCTGTCGTTCATGTCGATGATGGAGCAAATCCATGCGAAGTCGTACAGCAGCATCTTCACGACGCTGGCTTCCAACGAGGAGATCGACGCGATCTTCAAGTGGGTAGAGTCGAACGAGCAGCTTCAGAAGAAAGCGAATCTGATCGCTTCTTGGTACTCGAATATTACGGGGCCGAAAGAACTGTACAAAGCGATGGCGGCTTCCGTATTCCTGGAAAGCTACCTGTTCTACAGCGGCTTCTTCTATCCTTTGTACCTGGCTGGTCAAGGCAAAATGACGAGCAGCGGCGAGATCATCGACTTGATTCTTCGCGACGAGAGCATTCACGGCTTGTACGTAGGCGTACTCGCACAAGAGCTCTACCAAAATTTCAGCATAGAAGAGCAGAAGCAGCTGCACGAAGAACTGATCGCGCTTCTGGTCGAGCTGTACGAGAACGAGGTTGTGTACACGAACGATCTATACAGCCCGCTTGGTTTGCAGGATGAGGTTAACACGTACGTTCGTTACAATGCGAACAAGGCTCTGATGAACCTTGGCTTCGAACCGTATTTCCCGGAGGAGCCGGTCAACCCGATCGTGTTCAACGGAATCAGCACGCATACGAAGCAGCATGACTTTTTCTCCAAAAAAGGCAACGGCTACGTTCGTACGATCCACGTCGAGCCGCTTAACGACGACGACTTCGTATTCAACTTCTAAATACATGCAAGATTGGGGAGCATCAGGTCATTACGGCCTGATGTTCTTTTTTTAACTACCCTTATACTGGGAAGACGTGTTACACTAAAGGCAGAGAAAGCTCATCCTAGCGTACAAGTCCTGAAGGAATCGAAGGAGGAAATCGCGTGGAAAACTGCTCAATCGTAACGAAGCCCGCACTCCAATTGGTTGGAATCAGCTATAGCGGTCCTTACTCGCAATTTCCAGATGAAGCGATTCGTCTGCAAACGGAGTTTCTGGCAAGGAAACATGAATTGTATGGCGCAGCCAAGTCGCCGGTGCTCTACAGCCCATACTTCGGCAACGAGGTGTTCGTAACGTATTGGGCATGCTATGAGGTATCACATATGGAGGAACTCCCTTCCGGCATGGTTCAGATCACCATTCCGGCCATGCGATATGCCATGGCAGGTTGTTCCAATAAACGAATTGGTGAAGGATACGAGCAGCTAAAGACTTGGATGAACGAGATGCGCTTAGAGAAGCAAAACGATGCAGTGGCGCTTGAGCTGTTCTATATCGATGAGCATCATGTAGAGGAAGAGCCCGTTGAGCTGCTTATACCGCTTAAGGGTTAACATATAAAATGGATAGGCTTGCGGCACCGTAGCAAGCCTTTTTTATTTCGAAGGCGAGTAGGGAGGGACAAGGTGATGAATGACGGAGTAGAGTTATTTATCGTCGATGCGTTTACGAATGAACCGTTCAGAGGGAATCCGGCTGCGGTATGCTTATCGGACAAGGATAGAGAAGAGAGCTGGATGCAGCAGGTGGCTGCGGAGATGAACCTATCGGAGACGGCTTATGTCGTGCCTGCCGGCGCAGGCTTCGGCTCTAACGATTATCGTCTTCGCTGGTTCACGCCAAAGGCGGAGGTTGACCTATGCGGGCACGCCACTCTTGCCGCAGCTCATCAGCTATGGCAGACGGGACGGCTTCCTGCAGATGCGCACGCGCGTTTTCATACGAAGAGCGGCCTGTTGACGGCTTGGCGTGACGGGGCTTGGATTGCGATGGACTTTCCGGCAGAGCCTCCGGCGGCGGAGCAAGTGCCTGAGGAGCTGATTCAGGCACTTGGTCTTATTCCAAGGTTCGCTGGACGAAACCGAATCGACTATTTCATAGAGGTGGACAACGAGCAGACTGTGCGGACATTGAAACCGGATTTTGCGATGATTGCTAGGTTGCAGGCTCGCGGTGTAGTGGTGACAAGCCGCGCAGACGCTGATAGCGGAGCCGATTATGACTTCGTTTCACGGGCGTTCTATCCGGCGATTGGCGTTAACGAGGATCCGGTCACAGGATCTGCGCATTGCGCACTGGCACCCTATTGGTCGAAGCGGCTGAGGAAGGACGAGCTGATCGGCTATCAGGCATCGGAAAGAGGCGGTATCGTGCGGGTCAAGCCGGGCGGTGATCGCGTTTGCTTGTCCGGTCAAGCGATTACGGTACTCAAGGGTCAATTGGAGGGATAATTCGATGCAAATAATAAAGCTGCCTAAAGAGCAAATGGATAAGGTGATCGGCAATATTCAGCAATTTTTCGAGCTGGAGCGCTCGGAGACGATCGGTTCGATCGCCGCTGAGCAGCTGCTGGATATGATGCTGAAGGAGCTGGCTCCGTATGTGTACAACGGAGCGATCAGCGATGCGCGCAAAGCCGTATTCGAGAAGATGCAAACGCTCGAGGACGAGCTGTACGCGCTGGAGAAGCCGATAATGACGAAGAGAAGCTAGCGCGGTTCACAGCCATCCCCGGCAAACCGTATGATTCGATATTCGTAAATGCCGACGGTAAGCCGGCCGGCAGCTAGGCGAGCTTGCGTCAAAGCGTCGGTGCCTTCTTGCGGAAGCGTAACGGAGCCGCCTGCGCCATCCATATTGACGATGACCCATAGCGTATAGCCGTCCCCCTGCCTCGGAGCAACGATGGTGCCGGATGTCGCGTCCGTACGCAACTTAAGACCGGCTTCGCCGGCATAATAGGCAAACAGCCTCTTCAGCATAGCATCCCCGTCTTCTCCAACCGGCATCGAGCCGAGCAGCACGAGCTTGCCCTTGCCTATTGCCCGTTCGGTAATGAAAGAAAGACCCGACGCAACGCCGCCGTTCCGAATCTTTCCGATCGATTTCGCCCCAGGCTCTCGAGGCTCGAATACGGCGCTCCACATGCCAAGCGAAGCAGAAAGCCCGAACGCCTGGCCGACCGTCCCCGTTCCGTCGATCGGATAGGTATAGACGGTCTCCACGCCCGCCAGCTTCTCCAGCTGTCCAAGCGCCTCATTCGTATGAATCGTATGCTCCTCCGTCCGTCCGCCCGTAAGCGGTCCGGCAATCCATATGCCGCCGTTCCTGACGAAGGCAAGGGCACGCTCAAGAAAAACAGGCGATATAGAGGGGAGGAACGGCGTAAGCAGAAGCTTATAACCGCGAAGCTCCGCACCCTCCATAATAAGTTCGCGATGTATGCCCATCTCAAGCAAACGCGAGTAATACTCGGTAACCAAACCGCGGTAATTCAGCTTGCGCAGCGGCTCCGTTCGAAAAAAAGCTTTTGCCCGGTCCGAATACGTCATGGCTGCCTCAGCTTGCATAGGAACGGTTGCCAGCAGCAGCGGCTCAAGCTCCTCTTTGGCTAACGACGCCTCCAGCACGTTCTTGAATCCGATCGTCGGCTTTCCCCATGCGCTTAAGACGGAGCCGTGCGGCTGCTCGCAGCCCGCGCGGTGCTGCCGCCAGTGCCAATAGCAGAAACCTTCCGCACCCAAAGCATATGCTGCAACGGCTTCGGCTCTCACATAGCCGCCAGGATGCGGGACGGAGCAGCTCTCGATAGAGCCGCTGAAGGAAGGGCTCGTCTCCATAATCCAAAAAGGGGTTCCCCGCTTTACCGTCCTCCACAAGTCGCAGTTGATTAAATAAGCGGCATAGTTGCTTGCGGAAGCATACGTATCGTAAGAGGCAAAGTCGAGCCCTTGAAACAGCTTCTCGTTGTCGACGTGGAACGCGATGCTGCTGTTATGCGTAATGGGTGCAGCGGAATAGCTTCTAATCATAGCGGCTTGCTCGCCAGCGAATTCAGCGATTTTCTCCATCGAAAAGAGCTGGTACATCGTCTTTAGCGATGCGTTATGCAAAAAAGGCGCGAGTCCCGGCTGGGGCACTTGTTCGAAGCTTTCGTACCGCTGGCTCCAAATCGCCGTTCCCCAGTTCTCGTTTAACCGCTCGATACGCCCGTACCGATCCTCTAGCCATTTATGCCATAGGGAGTGGCAGCTCTCGCACAGGCATTCCGATACATGCGCTTTAAACTCGTTATCGAGCTGCCAGCCGATTAAACCGGGCAAATTTCCTACCGCTTCCGCAATATGCTTGGTGATCAAGGCGCTTCTCGTCCGGAAATAACCGTTATTCGTGCAAGCATGCTGCCTCGAGCCATGGCCCATCGCCTCGCCTCGCTCGTTCACATGCATTCGTTCAGGGTGGCCGTGCGACAGCCAGATCGGGGGCGTTGCCGTCGGCGTGCACATGATCGTATCAATCCCATGGGCATGCAGCCTCTCTATGATTTGAACGAAGAAGGTCAAGTCTATGGCATTTTCCGAAGGCTCCATCGTGCTCCATGCAAATTCGCCGATTCGCACGACGTTGATGCCGACCTCCTTCATCCAAGCGATATCGTGCGCCAACGCTTCCTCCTCCCATAACTCAGGGTACCAAGCAACCCCGTAATACAGCTTTCGGCTCATCATACCCGCCTTCCTTTCCATCGATAGTCAGATTAACTTTATCCGATCGGGTAACCGCTTACAATGCGACTTTATTGATCGCATTAGACACATGGTTACGATACTTTTGCCGGCTTTGGACTTTCTTGCACAGCCATCAAACAAGGCGGCGAACGACCGATTCAAGAATGTCTAATTGCCGAAAATCAACAATGGCTAGCATAATGTGGATACACCGCTGACGAAGCGATGGAAGACAACCGGAGGTGAACGAATATGAAGCAGGCAACGGCACCCGTGTCCAAAGGGCCATCTCCCGTCTATCGGCCAAGCGTGCTGCGAAGGTTTAAGAAGGACAAGTGGCTTTATATGCTGCTGCTGCCAGGATTGCTGTACTTTCTCGTTTTCAAATACGTTCCCATGTGGGGCGTGCTGCTCGCTTTCAAAAACTATCAGCCCTATACCGGCTTTTGGAATAGCGAGTGGGTCGGCACGATGCATTTCGAGCTGTTTTTCTCCAATCCGGAGTTTTTCATGTTGCTGCGAAATACGCTTGTCTTATCCTTATATAACCTCCTGTTTTTCTTTCCGGCGCCGATCATCCTGGCTATACTGCTGAACGAGGTTCGGATCGCCCTGTTCAAGCGGACGGTGCAGACGTTGATCTACGTGCCGCATTTTATTTCGATGGTTATCGTCGCCAGCATGACTTACGTGTTTCTGACGACGCAGGGAGGACCGGTCAACGAGCTGCTGTTCTCTTATACCGGCCGAAAAATCGAGTTTTTGGCAAGTCCGGACTGGTTTCGTCCGATCATTATTTTGCAAACGATTTGGAAGGAATGCGGCTGGGGAACGATTATATTCCTTGCGGCGCTGGCGGCGGTCGACGTCGAGCAGTACGAGGCCGCGATCATGGACGGCGCGAACCGCTGGAAGCAGATCTGGCATATTACGCTGCCGTCGATTCGAAGCACGATCGTCATCCTGCTCATCCTTCGGATGGGCAACGTGCTGGAAAACGGCTTCGAGCAAATTTACCTGCTGCTTAATCCGCTTAACCGGGAAGCGGCCGAGGTGTTCGATACTTACGTGTACACGATGGGCATTACCCAAGGCGCATTCAGCTACAGCACGGCAGTCGGGCTGTTCAAAGCGATAGTCGGCGTCATTCTCGTGCTTGGCAGCAACTATCTGGCGAAGCGATTCGGACAATCCGGACTTTATTAACGAATAAAAGCCGTAAGAAAGGAGCCTGATCATGGCCAAAACCTATCGATCCGCAGCAGGCACCGCATTCGACGCGTTCAACTATGTATTCCTTGGCGTATTTGCGCTGGCGGCCGTCCTTCCGTTCATCTATGTTATTTCGGGATCGTTCGCAACCGACGCGGAGCTGACGAAGAGAGCCGTATTTCTCATTCCGGAAACGTTCTCCGTAGCGGCCTACAACTTTATTTTCTCGACCAACACGATCATGAAAAGCATCGGCGTCTCCATGTACGTTACGGTCATCGGGACGGCAGTCAATCTGTTCTTCACCGTTACGATGGCTTATCCTTTAGCTCGGCGAAGCTTAATGGGACGGAATACGGTGCTGAATCTAGTCGTCTTCTCCATGCTGTTCGGGGGCGGGATGATTCCGACTTATCTCGTTATTCGCGAGCTCCATTTGATCGATTCGTATTGGGCGCTTATATTGCCCGGCGCGATCAGCGCGTTTAATTTGATCATCGTCAAAAACTTTTTTCAAGAGCTGCCGCCCGGCCTTGAGGAAGCGGCCAAGATCGACGGCTGCACGGAGCTGGGGCTGCTATGGAGAATCGTGCTTCCGCTGTCCAAGCCGGTGCTCGCCACCTTTACGCTGTTTTATGCGGTAGGCCATTGGAACGATTTTTTCGCCGCTTTGCTCTACATCAACGATCCGATGAAATGGCCGCTTCAGGTGCTGCTGCGTCAAATCGTATTGCTATCGCAAGCGGCGGCAGGCGACATTAATGCGATGGACCCCAATTTCGTAAAGCCGCCGGACCAATCGATCAAGATGGCGGTCATCGTCGTCGGCACCGTCCCGATTTTGCTCGTATACCCGTTCCTGCAAAAGCACTTTGCCAAAGGCGTATTGATCGGTTCCATCAAGGGTTAGGTCGTTACATCCTCTGCCGCCGCGAGCTTAACCGAAGCCGCAGGCAGACGGTTTTACGATATAATACAACTAATTAAGGGAGGTACATGCATGAAAGGAAATCGAAAGAGAGCAAACAAATGGGCTCCAATTGCGCTCGTAACGGCGCTTGCCGCCGGTACCCTGATCGGGTGCTCGCAGCAAAACGAAGGAGCTAATGGGGAAGAGCCGGGCAACGCGTCGCCGGATGCGGTTCAGACGGACGGAGGCGTGAAGGCGGAGGCGCCGCTCGAGCTCAACATCATGCTGCCTATTTTCAAAACGAATTATCCGAAGGATGACAGTCCGGTAGCCACCGAGCTGGAGAAGAAGACGAATACGGACATTCATTTCGAGTGGGTGCCGAACGCCTCCTACGTGGATAAGTTCAACATTACGCTTGCCTCGGGCAAGCTGCCTAAAATCATGTATGTGCCCGACGTGAAATCGCCGAGCTTCGTTAATGCGGCAAAATCCGGCGCGTTCTGGGAGCTGGGCGGCTATTTGAAGGATTATGAGAATTTAAGCCAGGCGAATCCGGTCATCTTGAACAACTCCTCCATCGAGGGCAAAAATTACGGTATTTACAGGGGCCGCGCGCTTGGAAGAAACGGCGTCTATTACAGGAAGGATTGGCTGGACAACGTAGGGCTTCCCGTACCGGAAACGATCGACGATTTCTACAATATGCTGAAAGCGTTCAAGGAGAAGGACCCGGATAAAAACGGCCAGGACGACACTTACGGCCTTGTGCTCGTCAAATGGACCGGAGGCTGGGCCAGCGGCTTCGACAACATTAAGCTATGGTTCGGCGCTCCGAACAAATGGGGCGAAAGGGACGGGCAGCTCGTGCCCGATCATCTGACGCCGGAGTACTTGGAAGCGCTGAAGTTCATGAAGAAGCTATACGACGAGAAGTTGATCAATCAGGATTTTGCCATCATGGATTCCGCAAAATGGACCGATCCGATCGTTAACAATCAAGCGGGCGTTATCATTGACGTGATCGACGGCGCGGCCCGCGCCGACGATAAAATTCACGCCGCGCTTGCGGCGGAAGGCAAAGACCAGCCGGACGTGCACTTCATGGATGTGTTCGGCGGCGTCAAGGATGCGGTCGGAAAGCTGCATACGCTGCCGACCTCCGGCTTCGCCGGCATGCTGGCCATCCCGAAATCGGCGGTAAAAACCGAGGAGGAGCTGAAGCGCATACTGGCGTTCATCGAACAATTGAACGCGCCGGAATTGCAGACGATGCTCGGATACGGCTTGGAGGGCGTGCATCATACGATCGAGGACGACTCCGTCGTCGTGAGCAAAGATACGGCGCTGATGGAATCCGAAGTAGAGGGCCTCAACCAAATGCTGACCTTCATTCCGGAGGACCGCGCGAAGAAGGTGAAGCAAACGCCGCTGCGCCTCAAGCAAACCGAGCTGCAGAAGGAGAACGAGCAATATATCGTATCCAATCCGGCCGAACCTTTCATCTCGCAGGTATACACGGAGAAGGGCGCTCAGCTTGACAATATTTTGAACGATGCCCGTATCAAATTCATCGTCGGACAGATCGACGAGGCCGGCTACCAGGCGGCGCTTGAGCTGTGGAAGAAAAGCGGCGGCGACGATTTAATCAAAGAAATGAACGAGCTGTACGCTGCAAGCAAGTAAGAAAAGGGCAGCCATCTTCACCTATAGACAGAGTCCGTTGCGCAAGCACTCCGGGCTCTGTCTATTGCCGTAGTTCTCGGGAATCATTTCTGCGGCTTCCAGAAAAAGGTCTTGTTCTCTAGGCTGCATGAGGTTTATTCTTGAAAAATAGAATTGAATGCGTTTACAAACGGAAGGCCGTTCCGCTCGCAAAACCATTATAAAAACCGGTTGGTGAGAATATGCAGAGTCTGCTTTATGGCAGGTTAAGGAAGCTCGTTCATAGAAACAACGGCAAGGGGAGAGCGAAAGGAAGCTTTTATCGCAAAAGCCTGATTATGATGCTGATCGTGACGAGCGTTCCCGGGCTCATTACCGGCGCGCTCGTATACGGCATGGCAGGCGGCAAGCTGAAGAACGAGCTGCTGCATATGCACAACAAGCAGATCGAGCAGCGGGCTCGCAATATCGACGCGCAGCTGACGAATTTGGAGCTCATGCTGTCGCACTGGGCGTTCGATACGAAGTTCGATTACAGCCTTACGGGTCGCAACTTCATTCGGGATTTCGAGAGGGCGCGCGACATTACGAAGACGCTGCTCGTCATGCAAGGGTCGAACACGATGAATAAGCTGGTCGGGCTTTACCTGGGAGGCGACGGGCAGCCCGTTCTGTTCGATCCCGAATACGATACGCTGACCTCCACGCCCGATCAAGCGGCGATTTATGAAAGCTTGCTCGCGGCCGGCAAAGTCGCTTATTGGACGGATATGTCTTTTAATCCGCAGCGTCCCGATTCTAAAGAATTGACGCTTGTTCATCAAATTCCGGGCGGAAGCCTGAAGCCGTTCGGCGCGCTGTACATTAGGCTCGATAACGAAAAAGTAGGCGATATGCTTCGCACGATGACGCCGTATGACGGCGGAGAGACCTTCCTCTTGCAGGACAACGGCAATTTGTTTGCATCTGCCGGCGCGGGCGGCTCCGAATCGGCGTTCGTCGTACGGCTCAAAGAAGGGATTTCATCGCGCGGCACGGAGGAAGGCTCTTTCCTGCTCGAATGGAACGGGGCCACGTTCACGGTGACCTACGGCAAGTTCTCGCGCATCGCGGACAGCTGGACCTATGTGTCCGCTTCGCCGATTTCAAGCATTACGGCGCCGGTCGTGTTCATTTCGAAGCTTATATTTATGGTTAGTTTAAGCGCATTGCTGCTCGCGGCGGTCCTTGCCTGGTTTGCGTCGCGCACGATTTATTCGCCGATCAAACGGCTCATGAACGTCTTGCTCGGAGAAAAACCGCTGACGGATGGTCGAGGCGACGAATTTTCGCTTATCGAACGGCAATGGATTCATTTGAACAGAGAAAGCACGGAGCTGCATACCCGGTTGTCCGAGCAGCTTCCTTACGTCAAGGAGAGCTTCCTTCATCAATTGCTTCAGGGCTACCTATACGCTTATTCGGAGGACAACTTGCTCGAAAGGATGGGACGGTACAGATGGAAAGTAAACAACCATCGCTTTATCGTTTTGTATGTGCAGTTGACCGGCATTGCGAGCTTGGAAGGGAAATTCAAATACGGGGACGAGGGGCTGGTGACGTTTGCGGCGGTGAATATGATCGAGGAGTTTGCCGTCAAACATTTCGAGCAGAGCAAGGCGATCAATTTCCACGATCTTGCGGCCGGACTTCTCGTTATCGTACCTAAGGGAGTAAGCTACGACGATGAACTGGCGTCGTTCGGCGAGGAGCTGACCCATGCGGTCAACCATATATTAAATATGCGCCTGACGATTGCGATCAGCGAGCCGTCGGACGGCATCGCCCAAATTCCGCTATTCTTCGAAGAGGTTAAGCATGCCGCCAATCAGCGTTATTTCAATAACGAAAATCAAATGATCGCGATGGGCACCCTGCATGCTGGCGGGGAAGGCGCGGCCGAGACGCAATATCCTTTCGCGCTCGAGAGGGAGTTCATTCAAGCGCTGCGAACGGGTCAAGAAACGGATGCCTATGAGCTGCTCCGCGCTTTCCTTGCTGCGCTGTCGCATGCGGGAGCGAAGGCGGTCGACGTCCAGCAAGGGATGCTGCATTTGCTCGGCAGCGTACAGCATGCCATTATGGTATCCGGCATCCAGCCCAACCGCTTATTCAAATGCGCGAATATGTACGAGCAGCTTTCGCAAATCAGGGAGCCGCAGCTCATTCTCGCCTGGTTCCAGAACAAAGTATGCGCGCCGTTTCTGACGGAGCTTGGCAGCCGTTCGGACTATCAGGTGAAACGGTTAATCGAGCAAGCGATGGTATACCTGCAGCATAATTACATGAAGGATTTGTCGCTTGACCACTGCGCGGACCATATCGGGATGAACCCGTTTTTCTTAAGCAAATCGTTCAAGCAGGTAACCGGCAAAAACTTTATCGATTATTTGACGGGTTTGCGCATGGATAAGGCAAAAGAGCTGCTGCGCGAATCGGGGCTCAAAATCAACGATGTCGCCGAGCAGGTCGGTTATCAGCACAGCTACTTCAATCGCATTTTCAAAAAGCTGGAGGGGATGACGCCAAGCCGCTACCGGGAGCTCAGCCAGCCGGAATGAACGGATGGCAACATAGTGCAATCGGGTAAAAAAGTGCAAAGAGCAGGCGAGCTTCGCAAACAATAATGTCTAATTGCCGGCAAGCGAAAACCGCTATACGATGGCCGTATGCTCCAAACATACGCGGGAATGAGGAGGTTGATTCGATTGTCAACGCCATTGTCTGTAAAGCTTCGTTGGCTGAACGGTACGGCGGCCACGGCTGCCGGAGTAACGTGGGGGATTCCATGGAAGGAGGGCGAGCTGCGGCGGGACGATCCGCTTGCCCTGCATGCCGCCGACGGCAGCGGTTCGGTCGCGATGCAAACCTGGCCTGCCGCCTATTGGCCTGACGGCAGCGTCAAGTGGTCCGCCCATGCGGCGACCGCGCTAAGTGCGCAGCCGGAAGGCTATCGGGTCATAAGGGGAGAAAGCGCTGCCGCATCCGTGAAGGTTACAGTACATGAGACGGAGGAGTCGATTGTGCTCGATACGGGCGTCATGCGCTGTTCGATACGCAAGCATGGAAATAAGCTTATAGACAGCATCGTACGGGAAGGCATTGAGATCTGCAACGGCGGAACGCTTGTCCAGGTCAAAGAAAGCCGCAGCGAGGCTTCCGGCGCGACAACGACCCGCGAGGAGCCCTTCAAAGGGAGCATCCGTAAGGCGACGGTCGAGCAGAGCGGTCCGGTCAGGGCGGTCGTGAAGCTGGAAGGAATGCACCGCTCTGACGCCTTGAGAAGAGAATGGCTGCCGTTCTCGCTTCGCTTGTACGTTTATGCCGGGCTGGAGACGATTCGGATCGTTCACACCTTCCATTATGACGGCAATCCGAACGAAGATTATATTAAGGCGCTTGGCATTTCGTTTGCGGTTCCGATGAGGGGACCTTTATATAATCGCCACGTGCGGTTCGCGGGAGACAGCGGCGTCTTCAGCGAATCGCCGAAGACGTTGCATACGAGGCGAACGAAGGGGAAATACCGCGAGCTGTTCGAGAAGCAGACGCAAGGCAAGCCAGTCGAGTTCGATGCCGAGGAGGATCGGTATTTTCTCGGCTTGCTCGACGACTCGGCCGTATGGGACGACTATAAACTGGTGCAGCGCTCGGCCGATCATTACGGCATCTGGAAGCGTACGCAGGAGCAATGCTGTTGGCTGAAATCGGCCGAGGGCAAGCGGGCAGGCGGTCTCGGTTACGTCGGCAGCGAGGGCGGAGGGCTTGCGGCCGGCGTGCGCGACTTCTGGCGAAAGCACCCGTCCGGCTTGTCCGTTCACGGAACGGCGAGAAGCGAAGCCGCACTGACCGCGTGGTTCTGGTCGCCTGACGGAGAAGCGATGGATCTGCGCCATTACGATACGAAGACGCATGTGGAATCGTCGTACGAAGGGGCGGAGGAGCTGCGGGCAACGCCGTACGGCATCGCCAATACGAGCGAGTTGACCGTCTGGTGCACCGCGGAAACGCCCGATCCGGATCGTTTGCAAGCGATGCAGGAGCATTCGGAGTCGCAGCCGCTGCTCGTATGCGAGCCGGAGTACTTCCATGAAGCGCGCGCCTTCGGCTTGTGGAGCTTGCCGGATACGAGCACGCCGGCCAAAGCGCAGTTGGAGGCGCGGCTGAATGGCATCGCGGCTTTCTATTTGTCCGAGGTGGAGCAGCGTAAATGGTACGGCTTCTGGGATTACGGCGATTTCATGCATAGCTACGATCCGGTCAGGCATGTATGGAACTACGATTTGGGAGGCTGCGCTTGGCAAAATACGGAGCTCGTGCCGAATATGTGGCTGTGGGTCATGTTCCTTCGTTCGGGACGAGGCGACCTGTTCCGGCTTGCGGAAGCGATGACCAGGCATACGAGCGAGGTGGACGTTTACCATTTCGGCGAATACGCAGGACTCGGCTCCCGGCATAACGTCGTCCATTGGGGCTGCGGCTGCAAGGAAGCGCGGATCGCGATGGCCGGTCTTCACCGCTACTATTATTATTTGACCGCGGATGAGCGTATCGGCGATTTGATGGACGAAGTGAAGGATGCGGATTTTTCGACGGTCAATCTGGATCCGATGCGCGCTTATTTTCCGAAGGACGAGCATAAGACGCATATCCGAATCGGGCCGGACTGGGCCGCATTCAGCTCGAATTGGATGACGAGATGGGAGCGGTTCGAGGACGAGGCATACCGGGACAAAATCATAACGGGCATCGATTGCGTCAAGCAGGCAAATTTCGGACTGATATCGGGACCGACATACGGCTACGATCAGCGTACGAGCAAGTTAACGCCGCTCGGCGACGATAATTGGGGACGCCATTTGGCGATTTGCATGGGCGCCCCGCAAGTATGGTTCGAGTTGGCCGCGATGCTGAAGGACCCGGAGTGGGAAGCGATGATGGCCGATTTCGGCATTTATTACAATCTGCCCCAGGAGCGGAAGGATCTTATTACCGGAGGGGCGATCAGCCATGACAGCTTCCATCATCCGGTGCTGAGCATCGGCATCGCCGCCTTCGGCGCTTATTATAGACAAGATGATTGGACGGCTCGTCATGCGTGGACCGTGCTGCTCGACAATCCGTTCGCCAAAGTTGATTTGCGGAAAGAGGCGGAAACGGTTACGTATGTCGATCGCTTAAGCGAGATCGATTGGATCAACACGAACGAAGCTGCGCAGTGGTCGCTTAATACGATTATCAGCCTCGAACTGATCGCGGAATGGCTGCCCGGCGGCGATACGGTGACGGACCGATGATACCGCCGGAGTGGAGGCTTCTCTATGAAAATCCTCTAGGCGCCCGAGAGGATTTGGCCGGTTTCCGGATGGAAGGGGAGGCTGCCATGTCGTTTCCGCAAGGGAGGCTCCGGCTGGAGAGCGCGAGAGGCGCGGAAGAAGGACAAAAAGCGAATTTCGTATTATGGTGCCCGGAGCAATTTCCAGCCGATATAGCCATCGAGTGGCAATTTCGGCCGATTCGGGAGCCGGGGCTGGCGATCTTGTTTTTTGCCGCCAGCGGAGCAGGCGGCGCCGATTTATTCGATTCGTCGTTAGCGCCGCGTTCAGGCGAGTATGAGCAATATCATAGCGGCGACATCGATGCGTTTCACTTATCGTATTATCGCAGACGCTGGGCGGAGGAAAGGCAATTCCATACGTGCAACTTGCGCAAAAGCCGCGGCTTTCATCTGACCGCGCAAGGGGCAGACCCGCTGCCCTCCGTCTTGGATTGCACGGAATCTTACAAGATGCTGCTCATGAAGAGGGGGCCGCGCATCGATTTTGCGATCAACGGACTGCCAATCCTCGCATGGGAGGATGACGGGGAAATGTTCGGTCCGTTGCTTGGAGGCGGCAAAATCGGCTTACGCCAAATGGCTCCTTTTATAGCGGAGTATGCGAATCTGAAGGTATACGGCTGAGCATTAGGCCAGCGTAATCAAGAAAGAAGGATGAGGAGGGTACGGAATATGCCAAAGATATTGCTTTGTTTCCCGGATGGCAAGCACAAGGCGCTTACGATGAGCTATGACGACGGGACGACGGCGGACCGCAGGCTCGTGTCTATATTTAACCGTCACGGCATTAAGGGGGCGTTTCACTTAAACGGAGGCTTGTTCGGCAAGGGAAACCGGATATCCGAGGAGGAAGCCGTGTCGTTATATGAAGGTCAAGAGGTGTCGGCCCATACGTTGACCCATCCGACGATCGCGCGTTGTCCAAGAGAGCAGCTCGTGCATGAAATCATGGAGGACAGGAAAAAGCTGGAGCGGCTTGCCGGCTATACCGTCAGAGGGATGTCCTACCCGAACGGCTCGTTCAATCAAGAAATCAAACGGATGCTGCCTTATTTGGGGATCGAATATGCAAGAGTCGTTCAAACGACGGGCGGATTCGGCATGCCGGACGACTGGCTCGAGTGGCAGCCGACCTGCCACCATAATGACCGTTTATTGGAGCGGGCCGAGACTTTTATCGATCTTCACAAATCGCAATATCTGTATTTGATGAACGTATGGGGACATAGCTATGAATTCGACAACGATAACAATTGGGAGCTGATCGAAAGCTTCTGCGAGCGAATATCGGGCCATGAAGACATCTGGTATGCAACCAATATCGAAATCGCTGATTATATGAGAGCCTATGGCCAAATGAAGTTTTCGGCGGATTTAAGCTTTGTTTATAATACGACCGCCACAGGCGTCTGGCTTAGCGTAGACGGACAGATTGTCGAGGTAAAGGGCGGCAGTCAGGCAGTGTTAGCATAAAGAACGGTTCATGACTGAATACGGGGGAGTAAGCTCATCATGATTGAAGGGACTAGGGATGCGCTATTGCTTGGCGAGATTGACATTCGCGCTGCGGGGCCGCGCTGCAAGCTGCTCGTAGGCGATTTGAACGGCGACGGCCAGATGGAGCTGCTGCTGGTACAGCCGGACAACCGTCAGGATGTACGGTATATTCCGCATCAGGTGCAATGCTTGACCGCATACGATCTGAGAGGCAAGCTGTTGTGGCAGATCGGCAAGCCGGACCCGGGAGCGGGAAGTCAGGGCTCCGACTATCCATGCCAAATTTATGATTTGGACGGCGACGGCAAGCTGGAGGTTTTGTGCGTGATGGAGGATCGGTTTCAGGTATTGGACGGTGCTACCGGCGAATGCAAAGAAGATTATCCGCTTCCTGATCCGCATGCGCATGATTGCATCGTGATCGCGAATTTATCCGGCGGCGACCGTGCCTCCGATATTTTGCTTAAGGACCGCTATCATAAAGTATGGGCTTTGAATCGGGACTTCGAGCTATTATGGACGCATGAGGGCAATCCCGGCCATTATCCGTGGGCGCATGACTTGGACGGCGACGGGAAGGACGAAGTCATGGCCGGTTACGATTTGCTCGATTCCAAGGGACGATTGCTCTGGAGCTGCAGCGATCTGGAAGACCATGCCGACTGCATATGGGTCGGCGACGTTAACGGCGACGGCGAGCCGGAGCTCGTCATCGGCGGCAGCGTAACGGTCATGTACGACCGCGGCGGCAATGAATTATGGAGGCATCAAGACTCGGTGGAATCCCAGCATATCGCGCTCGGTAAATTCCGCAGCGACTTGCCCGGTCTGCAGATCGCGGGGCTCGACCGAATTGCGCGCGAGGATGACGGTCTCGAAAGAAAGGGCAAGGATGCGTTGTTTCTGCTGGATGCGGAAGGGCGTCAGCTATGGAAGGAAGACCGCAAGACGGACGGCTGGCTGACGATCATCGAAACGATTCGGAACTGGGAGCACGAAGGGCCGGATTACATCCTGGCCTATCGCCGCGGCGGCGGCGTGTATCCGGCGCTGTATGACGGGTATATGAATCGCGTCGTGCAGTTCCCGTCGCATGGCTATGCCGTACATGCCGATTTGCTGGGCAAAGGGCATGAGCAGGTTATCATCTATAACGACGAGAGGGTATCGATTTATTCCAGCCAAGCTGTCGACCTGGCGGAGGCGCCGAACGGAAGGGCACTGCAGCAGCCGAAACGTCTATACAGCTCGACGCTGTACCCGGGCGGGGAAGCTTGAACCGGGAATCATCCCAATCGTTAATGCTCGGTTTCCATTAGCAGCTTTATCAGGCGCTTAGGGGCTGCATGCATATAGGCTTCTTTCAACAAAACGCCCATTTCCTGCCAATCTGCGGGATCGCTAATAGAGACCCAGCCTCGATGGCCGATATAGGCGGGCTTAAAAAAACGGTCCTCCTGGAGCAATATTTCCTGATTGTTTAAGTCTGATTTAAAGGTGACGCCATGATCGCTCATGATGATGAAAGATTTGTCTTTGACCTTGAACGTCGTATGGCCATGGCCGTCAATTAATTCCGTAACCTCGGGCAGCGGTTTACAAATACCGCGTACGTGCTCGAGCATGCGGAGTCCTTTAGCTGTTTTTATACCGCTCAAATCATGTGTCATCGAAATCCTCCTTTGCAGGTTCAAATTATCTGTCCTATTGGCTATATTATCATGGCATGCTCCATGTTTCCAAAATACGGGAACGTTTTTTAAACTACAATGGACCATTCAACTAACATTCAAGTCAACTATGTTTGATTAAAGGGAATTCCTCTAGTTATTTATTGCTAAATTACACCAAAGTATATAATAACAGGAAATTCTCATGTTAATGAAAGCAATCTCACCCATCCGACCGTAAAACGAAGATATTAACAGGACAAATTCCATCTATTTGATAAAGTGGACGTGGAGCGGCTCTTAACGGGAGAAATTCCAGTTATTAAGTTCCATGCCATGTTGTATGTCGATTTTAATCGTAGAAAAGCCCCCGCTGTCGCGTAATACGCGACAGCGGGGGCTTTTGCCGTTTTACATTGATTTTTTGGAAGCGGCAGAAATCGCTTTGAACATTGTCACTTTGTTTTTGCCGGTCGTCTTGGAACGGTACATCGCTTCATCAGCCTGCTTGACGAGATCCTGTACTTCTTTGCCTTCCTTATTCGTACTGACGCCGACGCTGATCGTAACCATTGTTTCCTGCTCAACGCGTCTTCGGATCGCTTCGGCGACGATCTCCGGTTTTACTTTGTCGGCGCTCATGCAGGCTAGGAGCTCTTCTCCGCCATAACGGCCGGCCGAGCCGATGCCGCTCGTCTCCTCCTTAATAATCTCGGACACTTGCTTCAATACGCCGTCTGCCTTGTGATGACCGTATGTATCGTTAAGCTTCTTGAAGTTGTCGATATCGCAGAAAATGATAGCCATCGGCCGGTTCTGAGCGAGCAGCTTCTGCGCTCTGGCCGTGAAATGGCGGCGATTGTAGAGGCCCGTAAGACCGTCTACGACGGATGATTGATAGGTTGAGATGAGCCGATCGATAACCCAATCAAAAAGCAGTAAAAATAATATCGTATAATAGATGATCGGCAACAGATGACTAAGCAGAATGAGCCACGGCAGCGAGCCTTGGAACAAATAATCGTCAGCAAGCCGGGATAGCTCATAGACGAAGAAAACGATAAGGCTGGCATTGTACTTGGCATTCATCTCCGCGCCGCGCGTATCAAGCAGTATCATGAACGTAACGATGACCGCATAGAAGTCCAGAGCCGGAAAAGTCATTATGGAACCGGCCGGAACCGTCCCGGGCGCGAACGGTTGGATCGCAAATTGGACGCCTGCTATGACGATCGTTAACATCATCATAATAATGAACGGGATTACTTTAAGCTGAGCGGAACGATGAGTATATAATTTCATGAAAACAAAGTTTATAATAATAAACGAGATGATTTGCAGCACCGTGGCGGATAAATAGATCCATGGCGATAAGGACCAGCCGGGATAAGCGAGTAGAATAAGCAAAACTTGCTCTGCAATGATAAGAGGTATCGCGCCCGCGAGCCACTTGTATGTCTGCTTGTTGCGATAGCTAACGTACAGCTTGATGGACATGAAGAGCATCAGTATGAGAATGATAATGACGGCAGCCGAAGAGAATAGCTGCCCGTTAGGTCCAGTAAGCCAATCGATAATTGTCATGTGTAAACCTCGTTAGTATGTAGTTAATGTACTAGCTTTACAGAAACATATGTTCTAATATATCATGTTTTACGGCGATGGAAAAGCTTTTTGCGTATTATGCGTCGAGCACAGAACGGTTAGGAAGAAGGAGAGTGGGACACATGAATATATTGCAGGCTTTGTTTTTCCCCCCGGAACAACCGGGCGGGGTATCATCGATGGTCCCTTATATACAGGAAAGATTCATGAAGCTGGGCTGGCAGATGGAGTTGTTCTCGCTGCCTAAGCGCGTAAGAGGCAAAGGACAAGAGGACGTAGTGTTCGAAACGTTCGATTGGACGGAATTCAGCGGAAATGCAATGGTGGACAAATATATTCAAACCTATCGCGATTACGTATGGTGGACCCGGCTTCGGCTGAATCGCCCGTTTGATATCATACACGCGCATCATCCTATCGCCGCGTTAGTTATGAAGCAGTTGTTCCCGGATACGCCGGTTGCCATGACGATTCACTCCAGCTACGAACGCGAGCTTATTTTGAACGGGAAAATTGAAGAGGGCGGACCGGAGCATCAATTTTTGATGAAAATATACGGAGAATTGGAAGCGAAGACGGATCAGCTTCTGACCGTATCGGAATCGTTCCGTTCCTATATCGCTCCGCAGGTGAAGCATCCCGAGCGTATTAAAGTCATTCCGAACGGCTTCGACGAGAAAAGGTTCAGACCAAGCGCGCATGAGAACGAAGTTACGCAGCTGATTACGGTTTGCAGGCTTGTGCCGGCAAAGGGCCTTGATATATTGTTGAAGGCTTGCGCGGAGCTTAAGCGCAGAGGGAATCCGTTCGTGCTTCATATTATCGGCGACGGCCCGATTCGCGAGGAGCTGGAGGCGCTCGCGGTGGAGCTGGATTTGTACGACGATATTATTTTTTATGGCTACATGCTTCATCCGGAAGAATTCATGCCTTTCTTCGATGTGTTCGTCCTGCCGTCGAGGGCGGAGGCGTTCGGTTCCGTATTCGCCGAGGCGGCATTATGCTGGCTGGCGCTAGTGGGAACGAATGTAGGCGGCATTGCCGAACAAATCGATGACGGCGTCAACGGCCTGCTCGTACCGCCGGAAGATCCGATTGCGCTCGCCGAAGCGCTGGAGAAGGTCGTGACGGATCCTTCCTACCGTTATAATCTGGCGCGCGCCGGCTGGGACAAAGCGAAGAAAGTCTATTCGCTGCAACGGGTCATTTCACAGCTTAAGAAAGTGTATATCAACCTGAAGCCGGAGTAACAACACTAGGCTTATTATTATAGAAACAGAGGCGGGGATGGGGTTCATGGCAGTACCGTTTCGATTCATACATGCGGCGGATTTGCATCTGGACAGTCCGTTTCGCGGATTGGCGAAAGCGCCGGAAGCGCTTCGCGAAAGGCTGGTCGAATCGACTTTCGCGGCTATGCGTCAATTAACCGATACGGCGATTGCCGAGAAAGTCGATTTTCTCGTGCTAGCAGGAGATTTGTTCGACGCTGCCGACCGGTCGCTGCGAGCTCAGCTGCGGCTTGCGCGCGAATGGGAGAGGCTCGCCGAGCATGGCATCGCCGTATTCGTCATTCACGGGAATCACGATCCGCTAAGCGGGGCAAGGGTAGATTTGAAGCTGCCCTCCTCTGTCCATATTTTTAGCGCGGACCAAATCGAATCGAAGCCGGCTTACCGTAGAGACGGTGAGCTGGCTGCTTTTGTTTACGGCATTTCCTACGGTTCACGAAGCGTAACGGACAACTTGGCGCTTCGTTATAGGGCGATGCCCGGCGCTCCATTCCATATCGCGATGCTGCACGGCAACGTTGGCGGCGATAACGGACATGACCCCTATGCGCCTTGCACGCTGGACGAGCTTACCGGCAATGCAGGCTTCCACTATTGGGCGCTAGGGCATATCCATCACCGCAAAGTGCTGCATAAATATCCGCATGTCGTCTATCCGGGCAACACGCAGGGACGAAATCCCCGCGAAACCGGGCAAAAGGGCTGCTACCTTGTAGATGTGACGGCAGCCGGGGCGGTAGATTTGCAATTCATGCCGCTGGACGATGTGCGCTGGCTGGAAGATCAAGTGTCGATCGCAGCGATCCAATCGGAGCATGAGCTGCTGCAGCAGCTTGAATCGGCGATGACACGGCTTGGGATGGATCTCGAAGGCCGCTTCGCCATGGTCAGGTTGGAGCTTGCGGGGCGAGGCCCGCTGCATCGCCGATTATCGGAACCGCAAGCGGTAGCTGCGCTGCTGGAGCAGCTTCAAGAGCTTGGCGAGGAGCGAATGACGTGGGTTTATGCGCTGGACAATCGTACGGCATCGGAGCTGGATTGGGAGGAAATTGCGGCGGAGGACAGCTTCGCCGGAGAGCTTTGCCGATTGAGCGCCAAGCTTGCCGCCGGCGAAGAGAGCTGGGAGGCTTTCGCCAAAGAGGCTGTTCATGCGATGGCCGGGCATCAGAAGCTAGGCAAGCTGCTGCGAAGCAAATGGGAGGAGCTGCCCGAGCAATGGCTGGAGCGATCCCGCGAGCATGTGCTTGGACTGATTGCCGGAGAGGGGAATGGCCAATGAGGCTTATGGAGGCCGAGATCGACGGGTTCGGTCAGTTACATAACGAGAAGATCGATCTGAATGCGCCAGTCACTATCCTGTATGGACCTAACGAGGCGGGCAAAAGCACCGTATTCGGCTTTATCCGAACGATGCTGTACGGCTTCGCGAAGCGCGGATCGGCTCAAGCTGCGGAACGGCAGGAGCCGGTCAACGGCGGACGCCATGGCGGGCGTTTATTTTGGCGCGATGGAGCGGGCAACGCCTATGTGATTCAGCGCTATGCGGCCGACGGAACGGGGAAGCTTACGCTGCGACAGCTTGAAGCGGAAGCAAGCGGCGACAGCGGGCTTGCCGAAGGGATATGGCTGCTGCAAGCGGAGCTGGAGCGGCGTTATTTGGGCGGTATCAGCGAACGGATGTATCGGCAATTGTTCGCTGTGACGCTTTCGGAGCTTCAGCAGGTCGGCGCTTTGTCCGGCGAGGAGCTAGGCCAATATTTGTATCAGGCCGGCTGGGATAACGGCAAGTCTATCGCTGCGGCCGAGAAGAAGCTGCGGGATGAGATGGAGGAGCTATTCAAGCCCAAGGGATCGATCAAAACGATGAACAAACAGCTTAGGGAGCTGGAACAGATCGATGCGGAGCTGCGCAAGCACGAGGATTCCATCGATGCTTACAATTCGCTTGTGCGGCAGTCTGAGAGACTGGAGGAAGAGCTCGCGGAGCGGGATCTAGAGCTTCCTAGACTAGCGTCGAGGCAGCAATTGCTTGCGAAAGCCTGCAAGGCAAGAGCGGTTTGGCTCCAAAAGGAGAAGCTGCTTATTGAGCGGGAAAGGTTTGCTTATGCCGAACGGATCAGCTCTGAAGCTGAGCGGAGCTGGCATGAGCTTTCGCGGCTAAGCGCAGAGCATGCTGCAGAGCTGGAGCGTTACCGGCAGCAGTTGTACTTGACGGAGCAGCAGCTGGAAGCTGCCGCCTATGATCAAGTGTTGCTGGATGCCGCCGTTGAGACAGAGACGCTTGTGCAGTCGGCGGAAGGTTACCGGCTCCTTAAGCTGGAGCTGGCCGAGCTTCGCACAGAGCTGCTGTCTCATGATGAAGCGATAGCCAGGCTGCTTGGCAGCATCGCGCCGGAGTGGACGGAGCGCCAGCTGCGCGAGCTCCGCGTAACGGTTGCCGACCGCGATTATATTCGCGGCCTGCGGCAGCAGGAGGCGGAGCAGGCGCGCGGCGAGGAACGGATCGCCGCGGAGCTCGAGGCGCTGAAGCGGCAAGAGCGCGAGGCGGAGAGCATCCGCGACGAAGCTGCGGCGGCGCTCGAACGCGAGGCCATGGCCGGCGAGCATGCGGCGGGCGGCTTCGCGCTTTTGCCGCGTACGCGGGAAGCGCTGAGGGGGGCGTGGAACGCCCTGGATTTGGCTTTCCGCGAGTGGGAGCTCGAGCGGACGCGTCTTGTCGCAGCCGCAGCGGCCGACGGGGCGGAGCCGTCGGCCGAGCGCGGCGCGGCTGCGGGCCGAGGCGGAGCCGGCCCGTTATGGGCTGCGGCGGCTGGAGCGGGCGGAGCGGCGTTGGCGCTTGGTGCTGTTGCTGCGGCGTCCAGCGGCGCTGATGGCGCTGCCGGAATTGGTTGGATAGCCGCTACCGTGATGGCGCTCATCGCGCTGGTGTTGATGGCGTTGGCGCTTGGACGATCGCCGAAAAACCGATCGCGCAGCGGCGGACGAGCTGGAGCTGGAGCGAGAGCGGAACGTAACAAGGCGGATAACGAGTCTCTTCGCGAGAGGGAGCGGCGGCTCGTACGCGCGTTAGCTGCCGTAATACGAGAACCGGAGCAAGCGGCGGCATCGATGTTATTCCCGCCGCGAGGCGACGGGGGCGGATCGGCTGAACAGACGCTTGCCGCCGAGCGGATGCGCAGCGGATTGCATGCCGCCGTTGAAGCAAGATTGGAGCGTCTCCAGATCGTTGAGCGACTGGAGGGCAGTATTAGCGAGCAAGCGCGCAAGCTGGTACGCTTGCGCGAGCAGCTGAACGAACGCAGCGAGGCAGCCGCCTCCGCAGCGTCATCGAAACAGGCAGCCGCTGCGCAGTGGCGCGGCTGGCTGGAAGAGCGGGCGCTGCCGCCGCATATGTCGCCGGCGGCAGCGCTCGAAGCGATCGAGCTTGCCGAGCAAGCTTTGCACCGGCTGCGCCAATACGACAAGCTGACGGCGAAGCAAACCGCCGTCGCCGAGCAGATCGCCGCTTTCGAATCGCAAGCGGCCAAGCTTTGCGCAGCGTTCGCTGACGCCGCCAAGCAATTGCCGGCAGATCCGGCGCTAGGCCTGCGATTGCTGCAGGCCGAGACGCGCCGTCATGCCGCCGTCATGGAGGAGGCGCTTCGCGCCCGGCAGCAGCAGGACGAGCTGCTGCATGCAATCGCTCGCGCCGAAGCCTCGCTCGCCGAGCTTCAGCCGCTTATGCAAGCTTTGCTGCATGAAGCGGATCTGCCAAGCGTTGCAGCGTACAAGGAAGCGCTGCTCCACCGAAGCACGCTCGCCGAGCTGGATCTCGCGCTGGACAAGCTGCGGCTTGAGCTGACAGCCGGGCTTAGCGAACAGCGACTGCGGGAGCTGGAGGAGCTGCTTCACGGCTATGACGAAGAGCAACTGCGAGCGCTGAATGACGAAGCGGAGCAAGAGCTTGCGAGGCTCGAAGCACAGCAGAAGGAGAGGCTGGAGCAGAAGGGGCGGCTGGGGCAAAAGATCGACCAACTGCTGCGGACGAAGGAGAGGCAACGACTGCTAGCCGACAGAGAACTGCTCCTATCGCAGCTGGATAGCGATGCAGAGCGCTATGCCATGCTTGCCGTCAGCGCCGCCTTGATCAGCCGAACGAGGCGGATCTACGAGGAGGAGCGCCAGCCTGTCGTGCTGCGCAACGCTTCGGGCCTAATCCGGGCGCTTACGGACGGCAAATACATCCGGGTGCTTAGCAGTCCCGGGGAGACGGGCATTAGGCTGGAATCGGCCGACCTCCGCATCGTCGACAGCAACATGCTGAGCCGCGGCACGGCGGAGCTTGTCTACTTGGCGATGCGCTTCGCGCTAGCGGAGGAAGCATCGCATGCGGTTAAGCTGCCGTTGCTGCTTGACGATGTGTTCGTTAACTTCGACAAGGAACGGCTGAAGGCGGCGGCGAAGCTCATTGCAGAGTTGTCGCAGCAAAGGCAGGTCATCGTAATGACCTGCCATGAGCATGTGCGCGCTGCGCTTCTGGACTATTGCAAGGACGCTTCGCTCGTTACTATCCGTACAGCCGTTCGCTAACGAGCTGCTTCGTCACGTCTGGGTTTGCTTGCGGATGATAAGGAGCAGCCAGCCGAGACTGATTAAGCCGAATACCGGGTACAGCGTCGATAACAGCGGGCCGAAGCCGATCTGGCTGGCGATATAGCAGACGACGAGAACGATGATCGTCAGAACGCCGCGAGCCCATTTTAACCGCTCATGCAGTTGAAGCGACAGGCCATAGATGCCGGCAATGAGGGTCGTGAAGATCTCGGCGAATATAAGCATAATATAAATGTATTGCACGGTGCTCCCGAGCTGCCTTGCAATGCCGCCCATCGGAATGGCGAATTGCTGAATGCCGGGCATATGGACCGATAAGGCGATATGCCCGGCCAGCAGCATGAAGCCGATCCCGATGCCTCCGACCCAAGAGCCCGCGATGATCGTCTTCCGATCTTTCACCTCTGCCCCTAGCGGCACGAGAACGGCTTGAGACATCGTTAGATTGAACGCCGCGTACAGGAAAGGCGCGGACCATGCCGCCCAAGGCGAATAATCGCTTGTCAGAGTAAGGAACTTGTCCGCTCCCGGCGTATGGAACGTATCGAACATGACGAAGCCCGTGAAGATCAGCATGAGCGGAACGACGATCGCATTCACCGTCAAGATCGCCTTCATCCCTTTGCGGAGCAGAAAATAGCAGGCGGCGGCCGTAATCAGCAAGCCCGATTGGTACGAAATGTTCCAATGCTCGTAGAAGATCGTGCCAGCGCCGGCGAGCATGACGGCGGTGACGCCCAATAGGACGACGAGCATGAAGTGGCTGATCCACCTTCCATATTTGTCGCCGAACAACGCCTTATTCAGATCCTCATACGATTTGGCGTTTATTTCGCTTGCAATCAGCATCATCTTCGCTCCGAGCCAAATGAACAGAATCGTGGCGATCGCGATTGTAAACGTGCCGTAGAAACCGAAACGGGTGAAAAACTGCAAAATTTCTTGACCGGATGCAAAGCCTGCTCCTACAATCGTACCTACGTACGTTGAAGCGATTTGCAGTACTTTGCCAGTACGCTTCCACATCGTCTACCGTCCTCCAATCGAAAAACGAACTTCTCTATTAAGAAGTTATGTCGCGAAGAGGACAGGCATGACATTTTTGCCCGAAGGGAACGATTTTCATGACAATGACGATTTCAATTGCCGTATTTATAGCGGCTCTCATTCTTATATTCATTAAGCCCAAAGGGGTGAATGAAGCATTTTTCGCGCTAGCGGGCGTTATATTGCTCTTTATCGGAGGATTGCTGCAGGCAGAGGATGCTTCGTACATATGGGGATTCGTATGGAATGCGACGTTCTCGTTGATTGGCATCATGATCTTCACGGCGCTGCTCGATCAGAACGGCTTCTTCCGATGGGCTGCGCTGCACATCGTTCATCGGCTTCATCACCGGAAAATGCTGTTGTTCGTTGGTTTGTCGCTGCTTGCCGCGTTTATTACGATCTTCTTTAACAACGATGGCACGATACTCATAATGGTGCCGATCGTGCTAGAGGTGACGGCATTGCTGCGGCTTTCGCGCGGAGGCAGGCTTGCTTATTTGCTCGGAGTCGGACTCATGGCCGATACGGCAAGCGCACCGCTTATGATGAGCAACCTAACGAATATATTGACGGCGGATTTCTTCCAAATCCCCTTTGGGGAGTATGCCTCAAGAATGCTGCTGCCGGGTTTGCTTGCCATAGCGGCAACGATAGGCGTCACTGCGTTCATCCTGCGGAAGGGGATACTTAACGAAGAAGTTGATCGTTCGAGTACGGTTGCGTTCCCGAAGCCGGCTACGGCCATAGGGGACAAGCGGGTTTTTCGACTGTCGTGGGTTATTATCGTCATTATGATGTCAGGGTACATATTATCGGAGGAAATGGGCTTGCCTATCTCGGTTATTGCTTTGGGCTGCGCGGCAGCGCAATGGGCGGCCTCAGCGATGGCAGGTCGTGCCCCGTTCAAGCAAACGGTGCTTCAAGCGCCATGGCTTATTATCGTATTTGCTTTATCGATGAATTTGATCGTATACAGCCTTCATATCCATGGAGCAGTCGCGTGGTTTCCGTCCCTGCTCGCGAAGGTAGCCGACCAGCATGAACTGGCGGGCATCTACGGATCAGGGCTCCTATTCGCTTTGTTAGCCGCGGCCATTAACAACCTGCCGGCCGTATTAATCTCATCACTTGCGATTGAAGGGGTAAACGGCCCTGATTACTTGCCGTATGCCAGCTTGATCGGGACCTCCGTCGGTGCCAAGCTGACGCCAATCGGCTCGCTTGCGACGCTGCTCTGGATGCAGCTGGTAAAACGAGGCGGCGTCGAGATCGGATGGAGGGAATACACGAAATACGGTATCGTATTGACGCTGCCTATCCTACTCGTAGCTTTGATTGGTTTATGCACGCAAAACTGGTCTTAATTGTCCGTTGCAGTCAGCAGCTTAATCGACACGATGCTGTTTTGTGCGGGATCGAGATCGATCTTCAGCAATGCGCCTTCGGCTTCGTAGGTAAGCAAGTACTCGGTTTGGGTGGACGGCTTCCCGAGTTGGCCGATAGCCGTATCGGGCTTGTCTCCAATCGCGAGTCCGCTAAGACCTGCCGAAATATGATCGCTATACACTTCAATATATTGTACGGAACGCGATTCATTAATACCGATGGCGAACCCGTCGTACTCGTTGACGGTTACCGCATCCGCATCTTCTTCAAGGCTGTAGCTGTCTATCGGCTCGCCGAATAGACGGGTCATCTCGTCTGCCGAATCGCCTATGCCGATACCGACGAGCTTCGGATTCGATGTCGCCCAGTGCTGAAACTCGCTCTCCGTATTGACAACCGCTTTATCCGGCTCGTCATTATGAAGCGCGGACGTCTCCCCGGGAATGTTGCTTTCCGTGCCTGCGTCGCTTAGGCTCGGTTCTTCGGACGGGGCTTGTTTATGTTCATCCTCCAGATACGTCTTCTGGGGGCTGTTTGCGTTATTGTTTTCTTGAAAGGGCTGCTGCTCCGCTATTTCCGCGACTGGGGGAGCTGTCGGCTCAGCCTGATTCTGACAACCGGCGATAACAAGAGCGAATACGGCTGCTGAAGCCGCCTTCGCGAATGCGGGCCTGTCTCTCCTAGGAGTTCTCATCGCTATCATTCCTTTCATCTTCATAAATAAGACGCACAAAAACAGGAAAAAGTTTCTCCTTTCCCCCACCCTGTTGGAATATTTTTCTTGTGTAAATAGAAGTATTATAAGGTTTACTTAGTAACCTGCCATGAAGGTTGCACTATCCGCCTGACGTATGTTACGTTATCGAAAAGGGATTTTTGGCGGAGGGAAATAAGATGGAACGATTGAAGCAACGAATATTGGAAGAGTCATCGGTATTGTCGAATGATGTGCTGCGGATGGATGCCCTGATTAATCATCAGGTCGATCCGGCGCTTACGATGGAGATGGGGCAAGAGTTTGCAAGAAGATTCGCAGAAGAGGAGATCACGAAGGTCATTACGGTCGAGTCGTCCGGCATTCCGGCAGCTTTCGCAACTGCGTACGTGCTCGGCGTTCCGCTCGTATTCGCAAGACGCAAGAAGACGCTGATCGCCGATCCGGACGCATATTGCGAGCGGGTGCCTTCTTTCACCAAAGGGATGGTTACGGATATCATGGTGTCGAAGCAGTTTCTGTCCAAGGAAGACAAGGTACTGTTCATAGACGATATTATTGCGAATGGCGACGCGGCGCGCGGCCTGATCAAAATTATCGAGCGTTCGGGAGCGACGCTTGTAGGCCTCGGCATCGTGGTCGAGAAATCGTTCCAAGCGGGCGGTAGAACGCTTAGAGAGCAAGGGATCAGGGTCGAGCCGCTCGTACGCATCTCATCGCTCGACAACGGCGAAATTACGTTCGAGTAAGATGTTCCAGCGATTACGCACTTTCGCGACAAGACAAAATGGCTTATAATGATACAGAAGCGAATGAGGGGAGGCACATGCTATGGGGGAAATGTCTACTGATTTTATGAATGCGAAGTTGAATGACGCAAAAATTCATTTTGAGCGTGCTTTGGATTGCAAACATACCGAATTTGACGATTTATATCCTTATATGATTGAGCATCCGCAATTTTTCTGGTACAAAAGATATGTGGCGTGGTCGGAGCTGCTTACGATCGTGAAGCTGTCCGATGAGCTGTCGATTGAATGGCGCGGCCAATTCAGCGAACGCCAGGCTGAATATATTGCCAAGCGCGTGATGTCCTCGCGCGTGCTCGACGAATGGTATGAGACGAACGATTCCAAGGAACATGTCAGCTAAAGCTTAATTAGACTCGTATAGAATGACTTGAATTGAACCTCAATGAGTGCTGCGCGCATTCGTTGAGGTTTTTCAAAATACAGGCCTATCGAATCGGAGGAATTGCATTGATAAGCGAAGATCAGCTTAATCAATATCGTCTAAGCGGCGAGAAGGTGCGCGTCGTGCGCGACGAGCTTGAGATGAACGATGTCGTCGGAATCGTCGTGGCATGGGATGACTCTTCCGTCGTCGTGCGCCGTCCGAATCGCCGTGTCGTAAAGCTAAGCCGCATATACAGCATTGCGCTTGCTTCGGAAGAGAGACCGGCGCCATACACAGACCCTACATAAGATGATACGTTCATTGTGGCTTTGCGTATTTTGTGTAAAGAAGCATAATGGATGAACAATAAGTATAAGGAGAGAGACGGATGAAATGTCCCGTATGTAATGATGTTAGAATGCGCGAGGTCGTGAAGGACGATGTGCTTATCGACGTATGTCCGGACTGCAAGGGCGTATGGCTGGATCGCGGCGAGCTGGATAAGCTCATGCAGGGCGTGAAGGAAATGAAGCAGGAGGTTGAAAGGCTGGAGCAATATTCGGCGGGCGCCGGAGCGTTTGGCGGACCGGCAGCAACGCCGGCGCAGCCTGCGAGCGGTCCTGCGCCGGGCTCATGGGCAGCCAATAACAATAATCAGCCGGTTAACAATAGTCAGCCGCAAGGGCAAGGAACGCCGAGTTTCCCTCAGGTGAGCAGCGGCGGTCCATTCGTTCAGCCTAATCAGCAGGGCCAGCCCATTCCGCCGCAGCAGCAAGGCGGCTTCGGTCAGCAGGGCTTCGGCAATCCGGGCAATCCGCAGGTGACTCCGATGAACAACTACGGCGGTTCGCAGCCTCAAGTTTTCGGCGGTGGCCATCAGCCCCCATACGGGCAACAAGGCTACAATAATAACAGCCATACTCAAGGCGGCTATGACAAGCATGGCTACGACAAATACGGCTACGATAAGCACGGATATAACAAATACGGTCATTCCCATAAACGCAAAAAAACGGTGCTAGACGTATTCGGAGATTTATTCGATTAAAACACCGCTGCGAGATAGAAGAAGGACTGTTGCCGCCCGCCGGGCGTCAACAGTCCTTTTCGCTTACCGGATTTTCGAAACGTCGTCGCATCGGTCGAAAAACTGCGTTTGCAGCTCCAGGACGGATGCATCGTGCTTAATGGCTCGGACGGCTTTGGCAAAGTTGTCGGCGCAGAAGGCGATATAGTCTTTGCCGTAATCGGCGGTAGCGAGCGAAGGATCGCCGGCGATTTGGTTAGGGAATTCCATATACCAATGGATGCCGGCAGCCGTCTTGTTGTCGACAAGCAGCCGCCCTCGCTCCGTGGGATGCCATTCTCCCGGGTTTAATCGGTCCATATGGACAAGCGCGGGCGCGATATGCATCATCTCGGACGTTTCCATGTGATCGGCATGACCGTATTCGCCGGGCGTGACATATCGGCTCTCGAGCTGCTGGTGCTGCTCGGCCGACAATCCCCACAAATCGTAGGCATAGACGGCATAGTCCTTTCGCTCATCGAGCATCGTTTGGACAAAATAGTTCAGCATATGATTGTTGCCGCCATGGCCGTTGGCCAAAATAATTTTGTTGAAGCCGTTGCGCCTAATTTCTTTGCACACTTCTTGCAATAGGCGCGTTTGCATTTCTCCGCCAAGCGCGACCGTTCCCGCGTAATGCTTAACCTCGGAAACCTGGCCGAATATATAGTAGGGGAAAATAACGATAGGTTCGGCTTCGGCGGTTTGCTCCACGATCGTTCTCGCAATCATCATATCGGTGCCAAGCGGCAGATGGTCGCCGTGCTTCTCCAGGCAGCCGATCGGCAGCACGCATACGCGTTTTGTCGACAGGACGGCTTCCTCGAATTGCTTGACGGTCAAATTTTCCCACAGCATAGGCTATATCCTTCCTCACGTTATTATTTAGAAGCTTTTGAAAGATGGACCGTCAAGATTGAGCTTAAGTAATCCAAATCCGCCTTCATTCTATTTTTCACTTCATCGTTCAAATCTTTGTCAGCATCGATCTTATTGACTAATGTATTTATTTTATTGATGCTTTCCTTTGAGTTTCTCGCTCCGTCTTTTTTTTCCTTCCAAGCTTTCTCGATCTGCTCAAGCTCCATATCGTACTTTTTGCCGTCTGCCATGCCTTCGTTCGGCACGTAGATCGTTTTGATTTTGCGCTGCATTTCGGCAATGATCGTTATTAAGGAAGCTGCTGCATCTTTATCCGGTACGATCGCTTGCTTGCTGAACAAGCCGGCCAGCAGCGCTTTGTCGTAACCGTTCCCAAACAAAGATTCGAATTCAAATAGCGCAGTGCCGGAAGCGCCGACGTCGACGGACTGTTTAATTTGCTGCAGCAGCATTTCGTTCGAAAGCCCGAGATTCGTTCCTACGCCGATCGCGATCAGCGCTTTGCCACCCGCGAGCGCTACGGAATTTTCGGCATCGCTTGCGACGGACGAAGCGTCCGGGTGATAGGACATCGGGAACAGCTGGTCGATGTAATTTTTCGCTAACCAGTCTTTCGGTTCCTGATGCATGAATACCGGGCCAACCGCGTAATTCGGCCATACGGCAGCGGAAACCCGGAGGTTTGGCTTGATCCTCTTCGCTTCACTGGATATGCGATATACGAATTCATTGATCGTGTTCGTTCGCAAATCGACCCAAGCGCTCCATAGCTCGTCGCCCGGATGCAGATCAATCGGATCGACGCCATGCTTTTGCTGGAACAGGTTTCGGGTGTACGGATCGTATCCAAAATCGTTTGTATAGTCGCCGGCATCGGGATAACGGATATAATCCAAATGCAAGCCGTCTACGTTATATGTTTGAAGCAGCTCCTTGTAGACGTCGGATACAAAATCTCTGACCTCGGGCTGCACGGGATTCAGGAAATAATACTGCGTGTTATAAAGCGGTACATCCTGATAATCGTGGCCTTGCCTGCTAATCATCGACCACTCTGGCTTCAGCGATCGAACAGGGCCCGCCATGCTGCCGACGCCGATCAGGAAGTTCTCTACCCAGGCATGAACCTCGATACCCGATTTCTTCGCTTCGTCCAAATATGCCTCAAGTGCATCGAACCCGGCGTACATCGGATTGTGCGCGGCTAGCGGGTTCTCCGTCGGATAGATCGTGTAGCCGTTCCACCAGGTTTCCAAATAAATCGCGTTTATATTAAGTTTGCGCAGTTTAGCCACATGCTCTTGAACCTGCGCAAGACTCGTTTCTTTCGGACGGATCCAGACCGCGCGGTGTTCGACGGCGCGCGACTCGTAGCCCATATAGGCGGCTTGATCGATTTGATCGCCAAGCTCCGCAAAGCTTTCCGTAAAATCGGCAAAATCGCCTTGCTCGGTTTGTTCTCTTAAATCCGCCAGTTCGGCTTTGACCGATGCCAATTGCTGCCCGATTCTATCGTAGGCGATATCCAGAAACTGCTGCTTCGCAAGCATCAGGCTTTGCTCAGCCGATTCGATGCCGATCTCGGCTTTATCCAAATACGATTCAGGCGTGAAGAGGAAGAGTACTTGCTTCTTGTCGGGCAGCAGTTTGAAGGTGCTGCCGACGGACACGTTCGCGCTTAGCCAATCGGACATGACGCCATGCCCCGAGACGACATAACCGCCGGCTGGGATGGCGGAGTTGTTTCCTCCCGTATGAACGACTTTGCCTCCGGCATTCACAACGACCTCGTAACCCCATGGGTTCGTGCCGGTCGAAGAACCGTAGCCGCTATCGTAAATAATAAGCTGATCGGTTCCGCGATGACCGGGGTAAGGCGAGTTGCTTCCGTCATCCCAGCCGCCCGGGTTATCTTCCCTCGTCTTCGGGTTAAAGGCATCATAAACCGTCTTATAAGCCTGGATCAATGATTCATTGTCGATATTCAACTCTATCGCGTCTCCTTCCCGAACCGTGCCGTTCAGTATACCGTAATAAGGGCTGTCGGCTTGGATCGAAAGCACATAGCCGCCGGCCGGAATTCGCGAATCGTTGTCAAGCCAATTGCCGCCGGCATCCTGCGCGATGGCGACGACGAGCGTAACAATGCCTTGCTCCACCGTTATTTCCAGCCCCCACGGATTCGTCTTTGTCGATGAGCCGAATGCAGGTTCGTATAGGACGATGTCCGCCGCACCGCGGGCATTATTGACTTGCGTAATCGGCACCACTTGGCCGTTCAAGGCAAAGTATTTGCTAGGCAGGACGGGAATAGGGAAGTCGGGCGTTAACGATTCGCCGATACGAAGCGCGTCTACCAAACCGGCTGCGCTGCCCGTTCCGGACAGGACGTATCCGTTCGAAGGAATGTAGGTGCCGCGCGGGCTTCCCGCATACGTTGCAGCGACGATGCCGTTCGTAATAATCGCTTCAACCGTATAGGCATCCGACGGAGGAGTCGCCTTGCCGGAATTTCTAGTGAAAATCGAGAGCTTGCCGTCCTCGTTCCCTTGATCGATCAAGTCGATGACGTATACGGAGCCATCTTCTAGCGTAACGGTAGGCGGTGACGCAGTCGCCCGGGGAACCGGCTCGGAGTAAGCCGTTGCCGATACGCTGAACAGTAGAAGAACGATGCAAAGGAGAAGCTTGCAATTATGTGTTGTCTTCATGAAATTCACCCCTAATCCTAAAAGTTATAGATGATCAGGCCAACGGGTTTCTATGCCTTGCTCGCGAAGGACAGTGAGGAAAGCTTCCAAATGCTGCGGATCGTCTCGTGCTTCATGCGGTGAAATGCGGTTTGCAATTGCATAACCGGCCAGATAACCGGCAGACTCGCCGATGTTCCATTCCGTCGGATGGAGTCGGTAGCAGCCGTTCGCGATTTGCGTGGTGCCGATATTTTTGCAGGCGGGCAGCATGTTTTTGACCCGGACGGGCAGCAGCGCCCCGAGCGGAATTTCATAAGGCAAAGACGGGATGAAGAAGCCTCGGTTCGATTTGGTCGTCGTATGGAGATCGAGATGATAGCTGCCGACCCCAACGCTGTCTTCGTATCGCCGGATGCCTTGCTTGCCCCTGACTTCGACGCTTACATCGTTTTCCGTAACGGTATACCGCGCTTTGATCCGGCGGGATTCGCGAATATAAGGCGCTTTGGCGATGCCGTCCTCCGTGCCTAGCACGTCGCCCCGAAGCCGAAGTCCCGGATAGCCCTTGCCGCCGTCGGGACGCGGAGCCTCGGTTTGCAGCCAATAGACGAGCGATAAGCTTTGCTGACGCGCTCCTTCCAGGTGGTTTTGCCTTTCTTCATCCGATACCTCGTAGATCGGGCCCAAGTAATAATCGTTTTGCGCCCAGTTAATCAACGTGATATCGCTTGCAAATAAACCGTCCTCGAATAGCGAGCGGTCGATGATGCGGCGGTATGTCCAGAACGGCATCGGCTCTTTCCCGTCGGGGAAGAACTTTATTTCTTTGACTTGGCTAGGGTCGTGTATATCGCCCATCTTCCAGCCGAACAGAGGGAAGCGGGAGAAGGGAGGGACGAGCGTTCGCCAATACTCGTATTGCTGCGGCTTATCGATCGTAAAATCGCCTTGCTCGACGTAGTCGAGAGCAAATACGAACGTAAAGGACTGCATATCGAGCGGATCGGCTTCGTCCAGCGCATGCGGCTCGCCCGTATCGCGCCTGGACTCGGCGCCGGACACGTATTCGACGCCGGCCAGCGGGAGGAGGTCGCCGCATTCCGTCGCATCCATATAAATGGAACCGCGCAGCGTCCGCAGCGAGCCGTCCGAGGCATGCCCCACGGTGACGGATTCGATTCGGTCATTCGCAGTCGCCGCCGACTCTACTTTCCAGCCGAGCCAAACGGATATGCGCCCGCTGCTCGTATACGGCGCCAGCATCGATTCCAGCACATGAAGCGCAACCTTCGGCTCATGGCAGAGCCGGCTCACCCAACCGTTGCCGGGATTTAGCCGTTCATCGTTGTTTGCTGCCTCATGAAGAGGGTAGTTGTCCTTGTAATAGCGGCGGACGCGGTCGCGGAACTCGCGGTAAGTCCTCGTGCATCCGAAGCTCTCGATCCATGGATGCTCATCCGGCGGAACGGACTGGCTCGTTAGTTGACCGCCGATCCAATCCGTTTCCTCCGTCATAATGACCTTCATCCCGAGCTTGGCGGCGGCTAAAGCCGCCATGCAGCCGCCAAGTCCGCCTCCAAGCACGATAACGTCGGCCTTTCCGTCGTGCCTCGCCATTTCATTCCCGCCTTTCTAGCATAATTTTCGCGAAACGGCTATATCGTAATAGAGGATAGAGATAATATCCACTTTATGTGCCGGAATTAAAAAAAATATCTTTTTTTTATCGAAGCCGGAAGGGAGCTGCAAGGCATGGAACAGGCAAATGACGAAGACGACAGCCTAAGGATCGGGGATATTTGCCGGTATTACGGAATCGGGGCTCTGTCAGCCGAAGCCGAGCAAGTATTTGGCGGTTACCTGCATCAGATGTGGCTTATACATACGACTTCCGGCCGATATGCGCTCAAGAGGCTGAATCCGGAAATTATGGCGCGTCCCGAAGCCAGGCCAAATTATTTGCGGTCGGAGCGAGTCGCGCGGGCAGCTGCGGCGGCGGGCATTCCCGCCGTATTGGCGATAGCCTTGAAGAATAGCCCGTTAGCCGATATTGCGGGATCGACTTATATGTTGTTCGAGTGGATAGAGGGGAGCATGCTGTCTCCATCGGAACGGGATGACCGTCATGCGCGAACCATCGGAGAGCTGCTTGAGCGTCTTCATAGGCTTCAGCTCCCGGATATGCCCAGTCTATCTTGGAAGGTGTACCCGCAGAGCCATTGGGAAGCTTTGCTTGAACGGGGAAGCCGTTGCCATATGCCGTGGTCGCAATCCTTCGAAGCGAGAAGACAATCGTTGCTTGAATGGAACAAGCTGTTCGAAGACGCGAGCATGCAGTTGCGGCACAAGGCTGCCGTCAGCCACTGCGACTTGAATCCGCGAAACGTACTTTGGAGCAGCGGCGGCCAGCCTTCCATCATCGACTGGGAATCGGCCGGCCCGACCCATCCGACGCTGGAATTAATCGATGCGGCTTTGAGCTGGAGCGAGCGAGATGACGGTCAGATCGACCGCCTCGCTTTCATGGCCGTCATCGAAGCGTATGCGAAAGCGGGAGGAGAAGCGCATGCGCCGATCGAAGCCGCCATTTACGGACGTATGGGAGGCATGCTCGATTGGCTGGAGTACAATATGCGGCGTTCGATGGACACGGTCATTTTCGGAGAGGACGAACAGAAGCTTGGCGCCGAGCAAGCGGACTTCACGTTTGCCTCGTTGCAAACGCTGTCGGCGAACGTCCCGGTGTGGGCGGAATGGGCGGCTCAAGCCTTTCGTAACGGAATATTATCGCGAAGCGAGTGGATACGATGAAAATAGCGGGACAAAAAATCAACCAATCGAATACGCTGCTCCTTATATCGAGCATTTACAGCTCATTGACGAAAGCGGAGAAGAAAGTAGCCGACTTCGTAAGGAACAATCCAGAGGAAGCCGTTATGGCAACGGTGACCGATTTGTCGGAGCAAGCGGGCGTAGGAGAAACGTCCGTCATCCGGTTTTGCCGCAAGCTGGGCTTCCGCGGTTATCATGAATTCAAGCTTTCAATCGCGCAGGATATCGTCAATCTCCCCTCGGTCTCGAACGTCGAGATCGAATTGGAAGACGATACGTTGACGAAAGCCCGCAAGATGACGGCCCGCAACGAAATGAAGCTCAAGAACACGCTTGACCTCATTAATCCCGGCGATCTGGACCGGGCGGTCCATCGCATGCTTGCAGCCGATAAAGTATATATTTACGGCGTTGGCTCTTCGGGTATTACGGCGCTCGACCTTCACTATCGCCTGATGCGGATCGGGATGAATGCGGAGGCCCACAGAGATTCGCACATTATTGCGATGTCGGCTTCCCTCGTGAAGAAGGGGGATGTCGTGTTCGGCATCTCGACGTCCGGCAGCACGCGCGACTTGGTTGATCCGATGCGTCAAGCGAAGGAGAACGGGGCGGAGGTCATATGCCTGACCAGCCATATGCGTTCGCCGATTACGGCGCATGCCGGCACGATCCTGCTTGTTCCCTCGCGGGAAATGCCGACCGAAGGCGGCTCTCTCTCTACGAAGATTATGCAAATCCATTTGCTGGACATTTTGTGCACGCTCTTGTCGTATAAGAAAAGCAATGCGGCCGAGGCGCTGGACAAAACGGCCCGTTCCGTTGCCGATAAACTATATTGAACGCAGGCAGAAAACCAGCCAAGCGATAAGGAATCGCTTGGCTGGTTTTCGTAGCCTTATTGGCCGGCTTCGTCTTGTTTTTCCGCTGCAAAGCTGTCAATGCTCTGTTTACGACGTTCGTTTTTGGCTTCGATGTCCTGCTTCTCCGTAGCCGAGATCTCGCTAGCATGCTCGTCCAAGTAATCCTCGGCTTCTCGCAAATTCTCAGTGGTATTGTCGATATGCTGCTGCAGATGAACCTCGTTATCTGCACGGTTATCCGGTTTTGCCATGTAAATCCCTCCTTTGCCAGCAAAATACCTATTTATAGTGAGCTTAAACGAATGATTTTATGCTCCGCTTCAATAATCGTTTCCAACGGATTAGCGAAATGCCGCATGTAACCGCTTAATATTCCGGCAATGAAGAATAAAGGTTTTTTTCTCTAATATATAAGTAATAAGTGGAGAAAAAATCCTGCATGTCGGCGACGAAAATTGGAGCTTACTATGCATCGGGGGGGGATGACCGGACTGCCGGAACGGCCGCTGTTACAAAGGATTGGGAAATGAAGGCGTACATTTCGACCATTGGAGGGGTAAAGCTATGCGCAAAATGAAAGGGTTTGCTACGGTTTTATTGACGGTCGTACTCGTTGTCGTGTCGGCATGCAGCCAGAACTCCGGCGAAGGAAGTGAAGGAACGAACGACAACAAGGCTACGAATGCTCCGGTCGCCGAGACGGCTGCCCCTACCGAAGCCCCGCCGGCAGTAGAGGAGCCCGTCATCGACATGAACGGCGAAACGCTCAAAATTATTCACTGGATCGACGGTCCCTCCGAGGAAACGCCCGAAGGAGCGCTTGCGATTGCGAAATGGAAAGAGGCGGAGGAGAAATACAACGTTAAAATCGTCTGGGAAAAGGTGCCTTGGGGCGAAAACATTAAAATGGTGACGAATGCCGCGCTTTCCGGCGAGTCCGTAGCCGACATCGTGCCGCTTGATTACTATTTCGCGATTCCGGCCATCAATCAAGGGTTGTTCATGCCGGTAGACGATTTCTTCGACTTCAACGATCCGAAATGGCCTGCGGGCTTGAAGCAGCACGGCATGGTAAACGGCAAAATGTACGGGTTCACCTCCAATATAAACAATGCGTCGGGCATTTATTACAATAAAACGTTGTTCGAGCGCGAGGGATTACCCGATCCGCATGAATTGATCGCGCAGGATAAATGGAACTGGGACGCTTTCCTCGACATCGCGAAGCGGGCGACGAAGGACACGAACGGCGACGGCGTGATCGATCAATGGGGCTTAACGAATATCGCCAGCAACCTGTCCAGAATTTTGATCCATTCCAACGACTCGGCTATTATCCAGCAAAAGGACGGCAAGCACGTATACGCGTATGATGATCCGAACTTGCTCGAAGCGCTTCGCTTCTTCAGCGATCTGTTCAACGTGCACAAGGTCGTAGCGCCTAACAAAAACGAAAATTTCGAGGATTACAACGAATCGCAAACGTTGTTTAACTCCGGCAAAGCAGCGATGGTTACCGGCGAGCTATGGGAAGGCGCGACGCGCACGACGATGACCGACGAACAAGGCTTCGTCTTCTTCCCTAAAGGACCCAAAGCGACGAAATGGCAAGGAAGCATCGAAAACTACGTGCAATTCTATATTCCGGCGAATGTAAAGCGGGCCAAAGAAAAAGCGTATATTTGGGAACAAATCCAAATGTGGGACCGCGTCGAGCCGAACAACCGCGAGGAATCGGAAAAGCAACTGCTAGCCGACGAACAGGACATCGAAGTGATGCTGGAGGCCATGAAACACGCGGAGCCGATCTTCCTGCCGCTCGGCGGAGCGCTCGGCGATATTTCCTACTCGATCGCGAACCGCGGCGAATCGCCGGAAACCGCGCTGGAAAGAACGAAGCAAATCGCGCAGGATGCGATCGACGCGGATCTCAATAAACCTGCTGATGCAGCCGCAACGCAATAGCCGATAAGAACGGCTCGTCTTTCCAAGGAGAACGAGGGGAATCCCTTGCAAGGATCCCCTCTGCTTACTGTTTGCATCATCCGCATTATCTCGTCAACATCCGAACAGGAATGAGGGGTTCGCATGCTGAAGGCAACCGGGAGAACCAAGAGATTGTTTTACGTCCTGCTGGTCCTAATCATCGTTCTGACATTCGTCTTCATCGTTCCCGCGAACCGGTCGTCAGGAAGCGAATACGTGCTGGAGCCGATCAAGGAGATGTCAGAGCCGATTGTCGACCGCATCAAAGGCCAAGCCTCGGCAGGAAACCGCTACGAGGCGTATCTATCCGAACACGCCGATGCGGCCAGGCCGGCCATGGAACTAATGATCGAGGGTGAATCCTACGCGGCAGTCGACGGCATGGACGTCGCTACGCTTGAAAGCTATGAAGGGGCATCTACGCCTGTCGTTTCTACGGAGGAATCGGGAGCCATTCATTGGGATGTCGATGTGCCCGAGGACGGCCTATATCATTTGAGCTTGCGTTATTTTCCGGCAGAGGGCAACACCTCTCCGATAGAAAGAGAACTGCTGATCGACGGAAGCGCGCCTTTCGAGGAAGCGTCCAGACTCGTTTTCTCGCGGGTATGGCGCAATGAAAGGCCCGGACTTACGCAGGATGCCAGAGGAAACGATTTGAGACCGAGACAGGTGGAGAGCCCGCAGTGGCAGGAAAGCGTCTTAAGGGATGCGGAAGGCTATTATCGGGATCCGTTCTCGTTTTATTTGACCAAAGGCCAACATCGAATAACACTCGTTTCTCACCGGGAACCGATGATCATAGATTACTTGAAGCTTTATCAGCAGGAAGCGATCCCCGCCTACGAGCAAGTGGCGTCCGCCTATCTAGAACGCGGGTATGAACCGACCAACGGCTTGTTTATTAAGCTTCAGGGCGAAAACGCCGCTTTCAAATCCAATCCTTCCTTATACCCGCTGAACGATCGGTCGAGTCCGGGAACGGAACCGTACCATGTATCCAAAATCAGAATGAATACGATCGGTGGCGTCAATTGGAAAATACCCGGCCAATGGATTTCCTGGGAGGTCGATATTCCACAGGACGGTCTCTATGAATTCGGCCTTCGTTATAAGCAAAATACGGTGAGAGGCGTCAATGTCGTCAGAGAGCTTACGATCGACGGAGTCGTTCCATTCAAGGAATCGGAAGCCATTCCGTTCCCTTATGACGGCGTGTGGCAAATCGGATCGCCAGGGGAGAACGGAAGTCCTTATCTCTATCACCTCACCAAAGGCAAGCACCGGATCAAGCTTGAGCTGACGATGGGCGAGCTTGCGGAGATTATTCGCATGGTACGTTCAAGCATCCAGCAGTTGAACGCCTTGTATCTCAAAATCATTATGATTACATCGGCTGCGCCGGATCCGCTCAGGGATTACGAGCTGGACAAAAAAATTCCCGAGCTGCAGGCCGTCTTCCAGGAGCAGAGCGAGCTGCTTGCGAAAGCCGCCGACCGCATGGACGAAATGGTCGGAGGGACGAGCGCCAGCACGACGATTCTGCGGACGACGTCTTATCAGCTGGACGATCTCGGCAGCCGGACGGAGACGCTGACCTCGCGGCTTAAGAGCTTCAAGGATAACGTGACGGCGCTTGGCACGTGGCTCCTTACCGTGAACGAGCAGCCGCTTGAAATCGATTATTTGTATTTCAAATCGCCTGACGTTGCAGCCCCGAAGGCAAGCACAGGAATCGTCGGCAAATCGGTGCACGAGGTGATGTCCTTCGCGAGATCGTTCTCGGAGGATTACAGCCATATCAGCAACGGGGAGCAGGACGAGAAAAGCATCAACGTCTGGATTGCCGCGGGCAGAGACCAGGCGCAGCTGCTTCGCTCGATGATCGATAACTCGTTTACGCCGCAGACCGGGATCGACGTGAACCTGCAGCTTGTCAGTCCGGCGGTCGTGCTGCCGGCCACGCTGGCGGGCAAAGGACCGGATATCGCGCTTACTCAAGGCGACGTCATCAATTTCGCGCTGCGGGGCGCGCTGCAGGATTTGACGGCGTTTCCCGATTTCGAAGCTGTGCGCAGCCGCTTCAAGGAAAGCGCCTTTACCGGCTTCAACTATCGGGACGGCGTATATGCGGTTCCGGAGACGCAGTCGTTTCCGATGCTGTTTTATCGGAAGGATATTTTGGAGGAGCTGAAGCTTGACGTTCCGATGACATGGGACGATATGTACCGGATCATTCCGGAGCTGCAGAAGCACAACATGGATCTTGCCCTGCCGCAAAATATCGTTTTCGAATCGATGCTCTACCAGAACGGAGGGCAATATTACCAGCAAGACGGCATCGCGACGGATTTGGATTCGGATATCGGGATCGAAACGTTCCGCAAGTGGACGGAGCTGTACACGAACTACAAACTTCCGATCGAATTCGATTTCATTAATCGTTTCCGTACGGGAGAGATGCCGATCGGCATCGCCGACTACACGACCTTCAACTTCCTGACGATATTCGCGCCCGAAATCAGAGGCCAATGGGGTTTCGTCGCGGTGCCGGGCACGAGAGCGAAGGACGGCACCGTCCATCACGAAACGATGAGCACGGCAACCGGAACCGTCATGTTCGATAACGCCAAAAACAAGGAAGCGGGCTGGGCGTTCATCAAGTGGTGGACCGACACGGAAGCGCAGGTGACGTTCGGGCGCGAGATGGAAGCGATTCTCGGGGAATCGGCGCGCTATGCCGCGGCCAACCAGGAAGCGCTAAAGCGGTTGCCTTGGTCGGCCAAGGAGATGAAGCAACTGACGGATGAGCTCGAGTGGGTCGTCGGGCGGCCCGCCGTTCCGGGAGGCTATTCGCTGGACCGCCACCTGTACAATGCGTTCTACGAGGTATATACCGAAGGGAGCGAGCCGCGCGAAACGCTGGAAAACTATGTGCGGACGATCAATCAGGAAATAACGATCAAGCGCCAGGAATTCGACTTGCCGACGAAGTAGAAGGGAGAGTTCCGCATGATTCAGCTTGCCAAGAAGGCCAAACTTTCGCTAGGAAACAAGTCGCCGCGCATTCGGTGGAGTCAAACGTGGAAGGAAGTCAGGCGCAACAAAACGATTTACGCGATGCTGGCGCCTTTTTTCCTTATCTTCTTCACGTTTACCGTTCTCCCTGTCTGCCTGTCGCTGCTTGTCAGCTTCACGAACTTCAATATGCTGGAATTCCCGCAATGGGTCGGCTGGAGAAATTACGCGCAATTGTTCGTAAGGGACGACGTATTCCTGATCGCTCTCAAAAACACGCTCATATTCGCCGCGATAACAGGCCCCGTCAGCTACATCGCCTGCTTCGTGCTCGCTTGGATCATTAACGAATTTCCTCCTAAGCTCAGAGCGGTCGCCACGCTCGTGTTTTATGCGCCGGCGTTGTCCGGAAGTGCGTTTATCGTTTGGACGCTGCTGTTCAGCGGCGATTCGTACGGCTATATCAACGCCTTCCTGCTCAAATGGCATCTGATCCTGGAGCCGATCCTATGGCTGAAGACGCCCAAGTACATTTTGCCGATCATCATCATCGTCCAGCTCTGGCTTAGTCTCGGAACGAGCTTTCTGGCGTTTATCGCCGGCTTGCAAAGCTTGGACAAAAATTTATTCGAAGCCGGCGCGATCGACGGCATACGCAACCGCTGGCAGGAGCTATGGTTCATCACGCTGCCGTCGATGCGGCCGATGCTTATGTTCGGAGCGGTCATCCAAATTACGGCGTCGTTCGGCGTCGCCGAGGTGGCGACGGCGCTCGCCGGATTTCCGAGCGTCAAGTACGCCGGACATACGATCGTCACGCATCTGATGGATTACGGCTCCATCCGCTTCGAAATGGGCTACGCATCGGCCATTGCGACCGTCCTGTTCGCCATGATGCTCGGCTCCAACCTGATCGTTCGAAGGCTGCTTGCGAAGGTGGGTGAGTGAAGCGATGCTGGCTATGTTAAGGAGGAAGAGAGTAAACCGGTCGTGGGCGGGCGATATATTCCTGTTTCTCATTCTTGCAGCCGTCGGCTATTTCATGGCGATGCCGCTCGTGTTCGTGATCAGCAACGCCTTCAAGCCGATCAACGAAATATTGAAGTTTCCGCCCGATTTTTTCGTGCATCATCCAACGCTGACGAATTTCTCGGATCTGTATCATTTGCTGGCCGGCTCCTGGGTCCCTTTCACGCGATACATTTTCAATACGTTCTTTATCGCTATATTGGGAACCGCCTTGCATGTCCTAATCGCTTCGCTCGCGGCGTACCCGCTAGCCAAACGCAGATTTCCGGGTAGAGGAGCGCTGTTCGGGATCGTCGTTCTGTCGCTGATGTTCTCCGCCACGGTGACCCAAATTACGAACTACATGACGATGTCGTGGCTAGGCTTTCTCGATACGCACCTGGCGGTTATCGTTCCGGCGATCGGCTCCTCGCTCGGGCTCTACTTAATGAAGCAATTCATGGAGCAAATTCCCGATTCGCTGCTTGAGGCGGCGCAAATCGACGGCTGCAGCGAGCTTCGCATCTTCTGGAGCGTGGTCATGCCGGTCGTCAAGCCGGCTTGGCTTACCCTCATCATCTTCTCGTTCCAAGGGTTATGGGGAGCGGGCGGCGCGGCGGGCTCGATGTATATATATAGCGAGCAGCTCAAAACGATCGATTACGCGCTCGGCCAAATATTGGCGGGAGGCATTATCCGGACGGGGCCGTCTATGGCGGCCACCCTGCTCCTGCTGACGGTTCCGATCCTCATCTTCGTGTTATCGCAAAGCAGCGTGATCCAAACGATGTCAACCTCCGGCATGAAAGATTGACGGGAAAGGGGAGGCTTACGTTGAACCAATTAATAAAAATGTTGCTGCTCTTCCCGCTAATGCTGATTGTGGTTGGCACGGCAGTTCCGGTCTCCGCTGCGCCGTACGACGGCTACAACTATTCCTGGTGGGGCGAGCCCGAGCCTGCGCCGGCCCCTTATTTGCCGCTCTTGCAAATCGCGGGCGAGTCGCTGCCGACGGGGGCGTTCCGAACGCCGGAGGATATCTTCATAACGGCGGATAACCTAATTTACGTCGCGGACACGGGCAACAACCGGATCGTTCGGATCGATGAGGAAGCCGAGACCGCGCAATCGATCGAAACGTTCATGAACGACGGCAATACCGATCGTTTCCTCGCGCCGCAAGGGCTGTTCGTCCGATCGAACGGCAATCTGCTCGTGGCGGATACGGGCAATAAGCGGATCGTCGAATTAACGAAGGCTGGCGATTTGGTCGCCATTATCGGGGCGCCTCAAAGCGACGTGCTTGGAGACGGCTTCGTCTACGAACCGATCAAGCTCGTCGGCGACTCGGCCGGGCGGCTGTACGTGGTCGGCAAAGGCGTGTTCAACGGCATTATGCAGTTCGATTCCGGGGGTCGATTTTCCGGTTTTATCGGCGTCAACAACGTGCGGGTCAACGTCGCCGACCTTTTCTGGAAACGGATCATGACGAAGGAGCAGCGCTCCAAGATGGAGCTGTTCATTCCGGTCGAATTCAACAACGTCGATATCGACGGCGAAGGCTTCATCTATGCGACGACGAGCGAGGCGTTCTCGAATGCGCCGGTCAAGCGTCTTAACCCGTCGGGAGCGGACGTATTGAAGCGCACGGGCTATCATCCTCCCAAAGGGGACATCCGGTTCCGCATCGGAGGCACGAGATCCGGTACTTCCGCGATCCAAAGCGTCGCCCTTGACCAAAACGGCATTTATAGCATTCTCGACAGCACGCGGGGACGAATATTCACATACGACCGGGAAGGGAAGCTGATGTACATTTACGGGCTGCTCGGCGAGCAGGTCGGGACGTTCAAGACGCCGGCCGACATCGACATGCTCGGCGACAAAATGGTCGTGCTGGACAAAGGGCTGAACCAGCTCGTCGTCTTCGAGCCGACGCGGTACGGGAAGGTGATCCGCGACGCGGTCATCTACAACGACACGGGCGAGGAGCAGAAGTCGGTCGAGTTATGGCGCGAAGCGCTAGGTCTGAACACGAATTTGGAAATCGCCTATCTGGGCATCGGCAAAGCGGAGCTGCGGCAGGGCAATAACGACGAGGCAATGAAGCAGTTCAAGCTTGGCATGCACCGCGAGTACTATTCAAGAGCTTTCGAGAGGTACCGCAAAGACTTCATGTGGGAGCATTTCGGCAAAATCGCGGCGGCAGCGATCGCGGCAGCGGCGTTGATTATTGCCGCGAGGATTGCGATCAAGCGGAACAAAGCCGAACCGGGGATGGCGGGTTTTGCCTGGTATACGATGTATCATCCGTTCAACGGCTTCTGGGAATTGAAGTTCGAGCGCAAAGGGAAGGTTTGGTTCGCGCTGCTGCTGCTTCTGCTGCTGTCGCTGCTCTATGTGCTGAAGCGGCAATATACCGGATTTATTTTCAACCCCGGCGTAAGCGCCGATAGCGTAAACGTCATCGACGAGGTCAAGTTCGTTCTCTTGCCGTTTTTTCTATGGTGCATCGCGAACTGGTCGACGACGACGCTGATGGACGGCGAAGGCAAGTTCAAGGAAATCGTAACGGCCAGCGCCTATGCGCTGCTTCCCGTCATCCTTATGCAGATACCGTTGATCTTATTGTCCAATATGATCACCATTCAAGAAGGCCCGTTCTATCGGTTGCTGGAATCGGCCGGCTTTCTTTGGTTTGTCGGGCTGCTATTCGCGGGCATGCTCACCGTGCACCAATATTCGGTTGCCAAAACCGTTATAACGATGCTGCTGACGATGATCGTGATGGGCATCATTATATTTTTGGGCTTGCTATTCTTCAGCTTGGCGCAGCAGATGGTATCGTTCGTAACGACGATCTACAAAGAGGCGATGTTCAGGATCGGGGAGGGATAATGACGTGACCAAACATCGAATTCGAAGCTTGGCGGTATTATTCCTAACGTCCCTTCTGATCTTGTCTGCAGCTTGCACCTCCGCAACGGCCGGCACCGAAGAGCCGGTCGGCGCTAGCGTACTGGAGAACGGCAATCCGGATGAGACACTGAAGGCACTGGGTGCAACCGCGAGCGTAGTGCCGCAAATCCAAGGACTTGAGCCTGTATTGGAAAATCGCGCGCTGCGCCTGTATATCAGCAGGAAAACGGCGGAGATCGCGGTGCTCGACCTTGTCAGCGGACAGATCTGGCGCTCGAATCCGGACAGCTCCGGCGATAAGTTGGCTTCGCCTTATTTGAAAGGAAAGTTGGCGTCGCAGCTGTCGTTCGTTTATTTGACCAAAAACGGTCAGAACAAAGACTATGACAGCTATAACAACAGCGTAAAGTTTAATCAGTTCGAAATCATCCAATCGGGGAGCGGCGTTTCGGTCGCTTATCGTTTCGGCGATCCCGATAAAGGGCTAGAGTCGATTCCGCTTATGGTGAGCAAGGAACGGTTCGAAGAGAGGCTGCTGGCCCGGCTCGAGGACCCGGCCGACCAGGAGCAGCTTAAGATCCGCTACAAATTCAATGAGGAAACCGGGATTTATGAACGCCGCGATATACCGAAAGCGGTCGTGAAGAGGCTGCTTGCTTTATTCGAGAAGATGGAATATACGCAAGAGGATCTGGCTATCGACAATAGCGGAGGCGGCGGGGAGGGCGAAACCGAAGAGGGGGCCAACCCGAAATTTACGGTGACGCTTCATTATACGCTTGTCGGCAATCAGTTGATCGCATCGGTCGACGCGGGAACGATCATGGAGGAAACGCCGCCCTACCGTATCCATACGATCAGCCTGCTCGAAAATTTCGGCGCGGCGGGAACGGGCGACGACGGCTATCTATTTCTGCCTGACGGATCGGGCACGCTCGTTCGCTTCAACAGCGGCAAAAGCTTGGCGCAGCCGATATTGATTCCGATTTACGGCGACGATTCCACGATTTACGCGCGGGAGAAGTTCAATACGCTGGAGCCGAGCCGCTTGCCGGTGTTCGGGATGAAAAAAAACGATGCGGCCTTTCTGGCCATCATCGAGGATGGCGAAGCGCTCGCCAAGCTGTCCGCCGATATCAGCGGCAGATTGCATGAATTCAATACGGTCGCGCCGCAGTTCACGATATTGCCCAAGGACGAGGTGCGTTTGAGCGCTAACGAGATCATGCACAAGACGCCGGCGCAATCGTACCGAGGCAAGCTTAAGATCCGCTACTCGTTCCTAAGCGGAGAGCAGGCCGGTTATGCCGGCATGGCGGCCAGCTACCGTACCTACTTGGAGGAAGCGTACGGGATGCGGAAATTAAAGCCAGAGGGCGATGCGCCTTTTTATCTGGAGTTGACCGGCACCATTCCGAAGAGGAAAAACCGGCTTGGTTTTCCGTATGAAGCGATCGTGCCGTTAACCGATCTTGAGCAGGCGGAGACGATCGTGCAGCGGTTAAACGCCGAGCAAATCGGCAACGTTCGTCTTAGCTACAAGGGTTGGTTCAACGAGGGGCTGAACCATGAGCGAGCGTCGTCGATCGATATGGACGGCGTCATCGGCAGCAAGAGCGAGTGGAAGCAACTGACGGAGAAGCTTCAGGCAAGCGGAGGCGGATTTTATCCGGATACGGCATTGCTTCGCGTTTACCGCGACTCCGGCGGCTTCAGCCCGAGTAAAGACGCCGCGCAGTACATTTCGCGCCGCTATGCGAAGCTATATGAATTCGACCGGGCGGCTTTCTTCCGCAGCGATCGATTCTCGCATTATTTGCTGTCCCCGACCAAGCTCGAAGCGACGGTAAACGGATTTTTATCCGACTACGGGAAGCTGAATCCAGGCTCCGTCTCCTTGCGCGATTTAGGCTCGGAGCTCTATTCGGACTTCCGCAGAAGCGGGGAAGTGACGAGAGAGGACGCCAAACGGAAAGTAACCGCGGCATTCGAACAAATCCATGAGCAGTCGCCCGACATCATGGTGAACGGCGGCAATGCTTACGCGCTGCCGTTCGCGTCTCATATCTTGAACCTGCCGCAGAAGAGCAACGAATACCAGCTTGCCGGCGAATCCGTTCCTTTCATCCAAATGGCGCTTCACGGGTACGTTGAATATGCGGGTAAAGCGTACAATACCGCAGATGACCAGGACGTAAGGGAAAACATGCTGCGCTCGCTGGAGACGGGCTCGAACGTTTACTTCAGTTGGTTCTATGAAGAGCCCTCGGTTCTGAAGGATACGAGGTTCAGCTATCTGTACTCGAATCATTACGAGCAATGGCTGGACGAAGCGGTTCAGGCCTATGCCGAGGTGGCCGCCGTGCTCAATAAGGTACGCGGGCAGAGCATGACGGACCATGAGAAGCTGGCCGAGCAGGTGTACAAAACGGAATACGGGAACGGCGTAAGCGTCATCGTCAATTATAGCGACGAGCCCTATGAATACGAGGGGACAATGATCGAAGCCAATCATTATGGGGTCAGGGGGGATACGAATGGCTAGGAAACGAACAATCAGCCTGCAGCGGAAGAAAGCCATATACGGCGTGCTGTTCGTTACCCCTTGGCTGCTTGGCTTCCTGCTGCTGATGTTGATTCCTTTCATCCAATCGCTGCTGTTCAGCTTCAACAAGCTGACGCTGAACGCCGAAGGGTATTCGCTCGAGTTCGTCGGGCTGCAAAACTATCGCCACATCTTTTTCGTCGACGCCTGGTACGTAAGAACGTTAAACGATGCAGTAGCCGTCATGGTCCTCGACGTGCCGCTCATTACGTTCTTCAGCTTATTTACGGCCACGCTTCTAGCGCAGAAATTCAGAGGGAGAATGCTTGCGAGAGCGATTATTTTCCTGCCCGTCGTACTCGCCTCGGGGGTGATCGCCAAGCTGGACAGCGGCAACTTCCTGGCGCAAATGATCGGCTCCGCGTCCGCGGATGTGGAGGGCAATTACTCCGGCCTGCGAAGCATCGAGCTGAGGCCGCTGCTGCTGCAGGCGGGGCTGAGCATGGAAATCGTCAGCTACTTGACGGGAGCCGTGGACCGGATTTATCAAATCATCAGCTCGTCCGGCGTGCAAATCCTCATTTTTCTCGCGGGTCTTCAATCGATATCGCCTTCGCTGTACGAGGCGGCGAAGATCGAAGGGGCGACGGGTTACGAGTCTTTTTGGAAAATAACGTTTCCGATGATTTCGCCGCTAATTTTGACGAATGTGGTGTATTCCATTATCGATTCTTTCTATGACAACAGCCTGACGCAAATGATTCAGGATTCGGCCTTCGGAAGATTGGATTTCGGCGTAAGCGCCGCGATGTCGTGGATTTATTTTCTCGTCATTTCGCTCATTCTGACGATCTCGACCTATGTGATCTCGAAGCGCGTCTTTTATTACGATTAGGGAGGGGGCCTGCGATATGGATTCGAGCAAAAGATCCGGCAAACGACTGCCGGCAGCCGCGGCCTCTGCCGCCGCGACCGCCGCAAGGTGGAATGACCGCCATAATCCGATCGAGAAGGCGAAGCATTGGCTTTGGGTCATCGTCCGTACCGTTCTCGTCACGGGCATATGCTTTGTTATTTTGTATCCGATTCTAACGAAGCTATCGATCGCTCTGCGCGACAAGCAGGATATGTTCGATGCGACGGTCGTCTGGCTTCCGCGGCATTTGACGCTGGAGAACATCCAAACCGTCATGGATTATCTTCGCTATCCGGAGGCGGTCACGAATACGCTGCTGCTGAGCATCGGAACGTCGCTGCTGCAACTCGTTTCCTGCGCGCTGGCCGGCTACGGCTTCGCAAGATTGCGGTTTCGCGGCAGCGGGCTATTATTCGGCATCGTTATCTTCACGATCGTCGTTCCGCCGCAAACGATTATGGTTCCGACTTATTTGCATTACCGTTTCTTTGACGTATTCGGTCTGTATGGGCTGTTTACCGGCAGCAAGGGAGTGAATCTGCTGGAGAGCTTCTGGCCGTTCTTTATCTCGTCGGGTCTCGCCATGGGTTTGAAAAACGGCTTGTATATTTTTATATTCAGGCAGTTTTTCCGTTCGCTTCCGAAGGACTTGGAGGAAGCGGCCTATGTGGACGGGGCGGGCATTCCCGGCACTTTCGTCCGGGTCATGCTGCCTAACGCGGCGCCCGGCATAGCCACGGTGCTGCTGTTCTCGTTCATTTGGCAATGGAACGACAGCTACTTCGTCAATCTGTTCGCGCCGAACTATACGCTGCTGGCGAGAATGCTCGATTTGCTGCCGGGCGCCGTGCGGCCTGAATACGTAGGAGGAATCTCGCACACGTCGCTCTACTTGAACACAGGTATTTTGCTCGGCATTATGCCTATCTTTATTCTCTATCTATTCGCGCAAAAGTATTTTGTCGAGAGCGTGGAGCGCACGGGGCTGGTAGGATAGCGGAAGCGAGCCAGGCTATAATGGCAAACGACGGAGGAGTGCTGCTATGAGCTATGCGGTTGGAGTAGATATAGGCGGGACCAAGATTCACTTTGCCGTCGTGGACGAGGAAGGAACGATCACCGAGCAACGAATCGTACCGACGGGCGCGGCGCAAGGACCGGAGCATGTCATGCAAAATGTAATGGACGGCATTAGCCGGTTGATGGCCGGGGGCGGCGTCTCGATCGACGGCATCGGGATCGGCAGCGCCGGCCAAATCGACTGCCGCTCCGGCTCCGTTTCGTTCGCGGTCGATACGCTGCCGGGCTGGACGGGGATGCCGATCAAGCAAATCGTGGAGCGAGGCTTCGGATTGCCGACTTATGTCGATAATGACGTGAACGTCATTGCCATCGCGGAGAAATGCTTCGGCTCCGCCAAGCTATTCGATCATTTTGTATGTCTCGCTTTGGGCACTGGCGTGGGCGGCGCCATCGTGGAGGCAGGCAAGCTGCTTCGGGGCAGCTCCGGAGGCGCCGGGGAGCTCGGCCATCTATCGGTCGATTTCAACGGCCCCCGGTGCAGCTGCGGCAACTATGGCTGCATGGAGCTCTATGCTTCGGGCCCGAGTATAGCGAGGCTGGCGAGAGAGGCAGGGTTTAAGGGCGGTTTGCAGTTATCTTCATCCGGAGAGGTCACTGCCAAGGAGGTAATCGCGGGTTGGACCGAAGGCGACGCGCTTGCGGGAAAAGTGATGGATACGGTCATCCGCGCGCTCGCCGCAGCTATTGCCGGCCTCATTCACGCGTTTAACCCGCAAGCCGTCATTATTGGCGGCGGGGTAGCCGAAGCCGGAGAGCCTTTCTTTGCGGCTCTGACGGAGCAGGCGGAAGCGAGGACGTCGTCTAGCATGTGGAACGACTGTCGCATTATGCCTGCCTCCGTCGGCGCGAATGCCGGCGTCATCGGAGCGGCGGCGCAGGTATGGCCGTTCAATACTGGGGCGTTCGGCAACCGGGTGGCATTATGACCAATCCGATTGTCGCGGGACTCAAAGACGGATTCATCGTATCGTGCCAAGCGCTTGCGAACGAGCCTTTGTTCGGCTCGGATATGATGGCCGCGATGGCAGTCGCGGCGGAAGACGGCGGGGCGGCGGCCATCCGGGCCAACACGCCGCAGGATATTGCGGTGATCAAGAGGAGGTGCAGGGTACCGGTCATCGGCCTGTACAAAAAACATTATCCGGACAGCGACGTGTACATTACGCCAACGATCCGGGAGGTGGATGACGTCGTTCGCGCGGGCGCGGATATCGTCGCTATCGACTGCACCTCTATGACGAGGCCGGGCAACGAAAGGCTCGATCGGCTCATAGCGGAAATTCGCAAGAGCTTTCCCGAGACGCCCATTATGGCCGATGTATCCACCTTCGAGGAAGGCGCGGCAGCGATGCGGCTCGGCGTCGACGTCGTCTCTACGACGTTGTCGGGCTATACGCCGTACAGTCCGCAACAGCCTTCTCCCGATATTGCGTTGGTAGCCAGACTGGCTGCGCTAGGAAGGGCGCCGGTATTCGCGGAGGGCCGAATATGGACGATCGAGGAGTGCTTGCGCTGCTTCGAAGCCGGCGCGCATGCCGTCGTCGTCGGTACGGCAATAACGCGGCCGCAAGAAATCGTACGGCGGTTCGTCACGCGCATCAGCACGCAAATGCAAGGGTTCGAGGGTTGATTCGATTCGCAGGAGAAAAGGGAGCGATGTTGACGATGAAAAAAGTAAAGATCGGCGTAATCGGCGCGGGAAGCATCTCGGACATTCATCTTGGTTCTTATTCGCGCAATCCGGAAGTGACTATTTATGCGATTTGCGATTTGAATGGGGAGCGCGCCAAGCAAAAAGCGGCCGTTTACGGCGCGGAGCACACGTATACCGATTACCGCGAGCTGCTGGCCGATCCGGCTATCGATGCGGTCAGTATCTGCACCTGGAACAATTCGCATGCGGAGATCAGCATCGCCGCCGTGGAGGCCGGCAAGCATGTGCTCGTGGAGAAGCCGCTCTGCAAAACGGTTGAAGAGGCGCTGCGGGTGGAACATGCGGTGAAGAAGAGCGGCAAGGTGCTGCAGGTCGGCTTCGTCCGGCGTTACGGCTCGAATACCGATATATTGAACCGCTTCATCGAGGTGGGGGAGCTGGGCGACATCTACTATGCCAAAGCGACATGCTTGCGCAGGCTCGGCAATCCGGGCGGCTGGTTCGCCGACAAGGAACGGTCTGGCGGGGGGCCGCTTATCGATCTCGGCGTCCACATCATCGACTTATGCTGGTATTTGATGGGCAAGCCGAAGGTGAAATCGATCAGCGGAAACACGTACAACAAGCTTGGCAACCGCGCCAACATCAACAATCTCTCGTTCTATAAAGCGTCGGATTACGATTCGAGCAAAAATACGGTGGAGGATCTGGCCAACGCGATGATTCGCTTCGAGAACGGAGCGTCCCTGATGGTCGACGTAAGCTTCACGCTGCACGCGAAGCAAGACGAAATCACGGTCAAAATATTCGGCGACAAGGGCGGCGCGGAGATCGAGCCCGGCTTGTTCATCGTGACCGAGAAGCATGACACGATCCTTAACGTAACGCCGCAGGTCGACCAACTGGCGTTCGATTTCACGAACGGCTTCCAGAACGAGATCAACCACTTCATCGACAGCTGCCTCGGCAGACAGGAAACGAGAAGCCCCGTAGAGGACGGATTAGAGGTTATGAAAATGCTGTGCGGCATTTACGAATCGGCGGCGCTTGGCAAAGAGATTCAGTTCGGTTGATGCAAAGGCAGGGCTGAACCGAAAGCGTGCTCTATCCGTTGTGGAGTCCTTTGTGAACTTGTATGTTGGATTATTGCATTAACTTTACCCTGTAGGAGGGCTTTTCCAAACCTATATTGGATGTGTGCACTAAACTCTACTTAAAAAGACTGCCAGAAGGCCGTTCAAGAGCGAAGTTGTTTAGAACAAGAGCATGGATAACCAATCTAGAGGTCTTGTAAGCAATTTCAGATCAAAAAAAGAACAATGGCGGTGCAGGAATATCTCGCTTGCGCCGCCATTTTTACTTTTTGCACTTCTTTATCTGCTTCACATTCTTCTTCACAATTCCAAAGTCTATTACAGCGTCAGATCGACTTCGAACATCCGGTTCCAGGGGAGATCGGCCTGTAGGCCGTCAATAGCGCCGCTTGCCGTCTCGCTTAAGTATTCTTTGCAAAAATCGTGCAGCTTCCGCGTGACGAGCTGCGACATTTGCTCGCGGATATGGCCTACCTGGAAGTAGGTACCGCCTAATTCGCCCAAATGGCCGGCGGCTTCCTGCCGTACGATCGATTGATAGCCCCAGTCTTCGATAAGGCGGTATAAGTAGAAATAGCTGCTCATGCGGTCGGTATGGGCGGGGCGGGAAGCTTGGTTGCGGTAATAGGAAACGATAATCGCGTGCGATACGACGGTTCCGAGCGCGTTGCCCGACGTATTCCAGCCGGCGTATGCCGTTATGCGGGGCAATAGGTTTTTTTTGGCCAACAGACGCATCAACGTATGGTCGGCGCCGTTGCAGGAAGCGACATCGGCAAGGGCGATCAGCTTGCCTTTGCCGGCAAGCGCTTCGATCGCCGTCGCGAACTCGGGAATATGCACTTCCGAGAAGTAAGAGCGGTGGCGGTCCCGGTACGGATTAGGCGATTCGGCGATCTCGTGCTGCGAGACGGGAGGGGAATGGACCATAAGGACGAAATCAGCGGTTGCCGTGGAATCGCCCATGTAAGCGCCTCCCGAATTCAGATGGGATTTGACGCTTTCGTTCAAGCTGCGATCCTCGTATTTCGGGATGATGGCCGGCCCTAGCGTAGAGGAATAGCGGACGGCAGCTTCAGGCATATAATTTTTGACCCGGCAGAACACTCTCGCGAAAAGGATGCATCCGATCTCGTCGGCGCCGGGGTAGAGCAGCACCCGGTCCATCAAATTAAGCCGTTCCACCGATAAAAGCAGCTTGCGCTGTTCCATCGGGCTGAAGCCGTATTTGGAATTGTCGTCGAGCGGAATAACAAGATGATCGATAACGCCTTCGCCCACGAGGCCGATCGCAAGCTCGTTCACTTCGGAATTGATAGCCCTGCGGCGTAAAAAATCAGTGAGCACGGCAGGCGGAACAACGGTTTGAAGAGACTCCCATTCCATTCGTTCATCTTCAGCCAGCGTCTCCGAGGCCCCCTTATCGCTCAGCCAGCCGTACCGGAAGAGGGGATGTCCGTATTGCTCGTAATAATCCGGTTCCTCGTCGCTGCTATTGTATGCGGGCGCACGCATAATCAAATTAAAGGCGTAGATGCGCAGGTTGGGGTTCGTTTGTTTTAACTCGCGGAGAAAGCTTAGTCTGGCCGCGCATTCCGCAAGCGGAAGCAGATGAAGGCGGGAAGGCACGATTCCGCCGTAGACGAGCAAATCGGCCGACACGATCAAATAATCGGCATCCGCCGTCTCCTCCAGCAGCCAATTGCGAATGCCTTCGACATTCGCAGGCTGTTTCTTGGCGCCAAGCAGCGAATGAGGCGGCGAAGCAAGCGTCAAATCGGTAATGGCGGCAAGCAGCTTGGGGAACTTTGCATTGCAAGGACGTTCGTCGAGCGGTACGTACGCGACTTTACTCATACAATGACCTCCCTGAATGAAGATAAAAGATGAAGTTTGCCCTTATTATACAACAGGAAAAGCAATTGGAATTATTTTTTTAATTTGCTTCGGATAACGGATATATTCTTCTTATGTGCAGTCATACCTATTTAATAAGAGGATGCTTACGAAGGGATAAGGAGGCGCAGCCGATTGTCTGTTTGGATGGATGAAGGGTTAAGAAGGCGGGCGCTGGCGGGCCCAGGCATACAGATCGATCCCACCTTTGCTTATTATCGGAACCGCACGGCAGAGAGCATCGCCTCGGAAATCGAGCTGGCGGGTTTTTGCTGCGTTCACTACTTTGTGGTCAACGAGCATGTCGTGGACGCAAGTCTGATCGAGGCATTCCGCCAACGAGGCATTCCGGTTTGGGCGATGGTCATCGGCAACGGTACGTTCTCAACGGAGCGGTATCCCGAGGAATGGCCATCCTGGCAAATGAAGCTGTTAAAGGAGACGAATGACGGCTTCCGGCGGTTATCCCCTTTCAGCGAAGGTTATGTACGATGGAAGAAAGCCGCGATGGCAAGGCTTGTGTCCGACTATCCGTTTGACGGCATCGAGATCGCCGAGCCGTATTTTCCGGAATGGGGCGGTATCGAGCGAGGCGTATACGGAGATGTCGGCCCGCTTGCGGAAGCGGCGTTTCTAGCCGAGCACGGCGTTCGGATGCCGGATTTCGAGAATCCCGAATCGGAACGATATTATGCAAAGGATCCGGTAACTTACCGAAAGTGGGTCGACTTCCGCGTCGAGGCGGTGAACGGGTTTATCGGCGAGATGATCAACGGCAAAGGCGGCGTGCGCGAGGCGAGGCCCGACATCATGGTTGCTACATGGTCGCTCGCCATAAATGCCGGAACGGAAAGCGTAGAACGTCTTAGGGACGATCAAGGACTGGATGCCCCGTCGATGATCGAGCACGCAAGGTCGGATATTCATTATTTGCAAACGCATTGGCCCGATTGGACGCGCGGCGATCTTCCGGGCGATTACGCGAAAGAATATAAACCTTTCGTCGATCATATTCGCAGCCTTCACCCGCGGATTCCGCTTGGCATCCAAGCCGATGTCGGATCGGCGAGGCATATGATCAAGGGCGGGGACTGGTTGTCCGCATTCAGCCAAACGGCGTTTGGGCTTGGTTACTCGGCATGGACGGCATACGAGTATCATACGGGGGGTTACATGTACGAAGCGAAGCCTGCGCCGATGCGAGTCGAACGGTTAAGCGCAAGCGAGGTCCGGTTAACGTTCAACAAAAGGATCGAGATTAATCCGGCTTTGGCGGACGAAAGCTTTACGATCCGGAGGGACGAACGCGCAAGCAAGCCGGGATGGGACTCGGTAGCGGTGGACGGCAATCGGATCTTGCTGACTTCCCGGCAACTGCCGGTAACGGCTTTTGAACTGGAGCTAAGCGGCATTCGGGATACGCCGGAGCGGTGGCTGTTTCCGGAGAAGCCGGCGAATACGGTTGCGGCGGGCACAAGAGTAACCGTACCGGGAGCGTGGCGAGGGTGAAATGGGACGGACATACGCACAGCCACTTTTGCCGCCATGGCAGCGATATCGATTTGAAGCACTATTTGCAAAAGGCGGAAGCGCTAGGATTTAGCCGCTATACGGTAAGCGAGCATCCGCCGCTGCCGGAAGGTTGGCTGAAGGATACGTCTCTCATGCAATCATTAGCGATGAATGCGGAGGAGCTTCCCGCTTATATCGCATGCGTGGACCGGCTCAAGAGCGAGTTCGACGGACGGCTGGAGGTGACGACCGGACTCGAGCTCGACTATTTATACGGAGATGAGACCTTCACCGAGCGTATCGTAAGCGATTGGCACGGCAAGCTCGACGACGTTATCCTTTCGGTTCATTATTTGCCAGGCAGGAGGGGCATGCGCTGCATCGATTATACGCCCGCCGACTTTCGTCAAGGCTTGCTCGCCTATTACGGCACGATGGAGAAGGTCGTTAACGAATATTACGATCACGTCGAGCTCGCGATCGATTCCGCTGCGGGCTGGCCGGTTCGAACGCGATTGGGGCATGTCAATCTGATCGAGAAGTTCCGGCTGCTTCTGCCCGGGATCGATGCAAGGCAGAGCGAGGAACGTTTGCGGAACATGATTCCGAAGCTGGCAGCCGCCGGTATAGGGATAGACGTCAATACCGCGGGAATGCGCAAGAGCACTTGCTTGAAGCCCTATGCGCCCGAATGGTTCGTCCGCGAATGCTTGTCTCGGGGTATCGCATGCGTATTCGGCTCCGATGCGCATCGTCCGGAAGATATCGGCAGCGGATGGGACTGGTATGCCGCAACCATTGCAGAGAAGGAGTGAGGTTTATATGGATACGCTTAGGCTTGGTTTTATAGGCACCGGAGGCATCGCTCATCTGCATGCAGGCCAGATGCTTGCGCTGCCGCAGGTCGAAATCGCCGCCGTCTCCGATCCGAACGAACAGGCGGCATCGCGTTTCGTGTCCGCATTCGGATTGGAGTCAGCCGGCGTATTCGGCGATCATCGTAACATGCTGCGCGAGGTCGGCTTGGATGCCGTCATCGTATGCTCGCCGCATACGCAGCATTTCGCGCAGGCGATGGATGCATTAAACGCAGGCTGCCATGTATTAATCGAGAAGCCGATGACCTGCTGCTCAGCGGAGGCGGAGCAGCTCATTCAAGCGGCGACGAATCGCGCGAGGCTGCTGCAGGTATCGTACCAGCGGCATTTTCAGCCGGAATTTTTGTATATCCGCAAAGCTATCGCCGACGGCGCCATAGGCAAGCTGACGTCGGTTAACGCGACCTTATACCAGGATTGGAAGCTCAGCCAGGCCGGCACGTGGAGACAAAATGCGGCGCTGTCGGGCGGAGGCATGCTGATGGATTCCGGCAGCCATATTATCGATGTTCTGCTATGGACGACCGGACTTACGCCGCTGGAGGTGAAGTCGACCTTGAGCACGCATGGTGCGCCGGTGGAGATCGACTCCTTCACAAGCATTCGCTTCGAGGAGGGGACGGTCGCTTCATTGAACGTTATCGGCAATGTGCCTGGCTACAGGGAGTATTATTCGTTTTGCGGCGAGCTTGGCGTCATCTATCTCGATAACGGCAGGCTGGAGTTGATCACGTACAAGGACGGAGCGATCGAAGTCCGGCTTCCCGAACGAACGACGAATCAGGACAAAAGCTTCGTCGACGCCATACGCGGCGAGCACGAGGTGCTCGTATCCGGCGAATATGCGAGCAAGGTCATCCAGTTGACGGAAGCGATCTACCGCAGCGCAAACTATCCAGTCGAGAATACGGGAGAGTGAGTGAATTGAAGATAGCTCTTAGCATGTGGAGCGTGCATAAATACTGGTACGAGCAAAAATGGGATACCGTCGATTTTCTCGAATTCGCATCCGAGGTTGGCGTCCAAGGCGTCGAGCTTCTCAGCTGCTTCTGGAAGGATAAGGAAAGGGACATTCCATTGATTGACGAAGCGCTGCAAATATACGGCTTGAAGGTCGCCTGCTTCAGCGCCTGCAACAACTTCGTCGTTGCAGATGAGAACGAGCGGAAAGCGCAAGTGAAGGAGGTTACGGACGCCGTCGACGCCGCAGTCCATTTCGGAGCAAAGGTCGTACGCGTCTTCTCGGGCGACCTGCCGAATGATTCGATTACGTATGAGCAGGGCTTGGCATATGTCGTCGATGGCTTGAGCGAAGCGGCCGAATACGCGCAGCGGAATGGCGTTACGCTATGCCTCGAAAATCACGGGTTGTTTGCCGGTCGCAGCGGACAGGTGATGGACATCATTCGCAAAGTGAACTCGGACGCGCTGCGCAGCACGTTCGATACGGGCAACTTTTTGCTTGTCGGGCAAAGCCCGAGCGAAGCGGCGGATGAACTGGAGGGTTATGTCGGCCATGTGCATGTCAAGGATTTCCTTCCCGTGCCGGAAGGAACGACAGGCGCTACTATTAGAGCGCTGACAGGTGAGCTCTACTTGGGCAAAATCGCCGGCGAAGGCGCGGTTGATCTGAAATACGTATTCGGGGCGCTCCGGAATGGAGGTTATGACGGCTGGCTGTCCGTCGAGTTCGAGGGGGACGAAGAACCGCAGCGCGGATCGATCGATGCAGTAGGCAACGTGACGCGAATCGTGGCGACGCTGTAGCTTAGCAGCTAACCGCCCCGGGTGTTGGAACGGAAGCCGGATTGGAGGGAAGCCGTGGATATTCATTTTCTTGGAACGGCGGCAGCGGAAGGATTTCCCGCGATGTTTTGCCGATGCGGGTACTGCTTGACAGCGCGCCGGCTTGGCGGGCCAAATATTCGAACGAGAAGCTCCGTCATCCTAGACGGCGTGCTGAAGATCGATTTTCCGCCCGACACGCTGCATCATGTGCTGCGCGACGGGATCGACCTCGGCCTCGTCAAGGATTTGTTCGTTACGCATACCCATCTGGATCATTTGCGCGCGGAAGATTTGGAAATGCGGCTGTCCGTATTCGCCCACGGGCTGGATTATCCGCTGCAGGTGTACGGCCACGACGCCGTTATTCGCAAATGCCGCGACGCCGTAGGCAGGCCGGATGCGCAGCGCCTTATCCTGAATAGAATCGTTCCTTTCGAGACGGTTGATACGGGAACGGCTAAAGTAACGGCGCTTCCGGCCAATCACGATCCCGACGAGACTTGCCTTCTTTACTGCATCGAGAAGGATGGGAAGCGGGTATTTTACGGTCACGATACCGGCCTTCTTCCCGAAGAGACTTGGGAATGGCTCGAGCGGACGACCGTCGATTTGGCCATATTGGATTGCACGAACGGCAATTTGCCCTATACCGGCGGCCATCTCAACATCGAAGCCGTTATCGAGATCCGCGACCGGCTTAGGACGAACGGCGTCCTTCATGACGGAAGCCGAGTGGTCGCTACCCATTTCTCGCATAATATCGGGCTGCTGCATGATGATTTAACGGCTATTTTCGATCAGGAACAGATCATTGTCGCTTATGACGGCTTGATTCTGTCGATCTAGTTAAGTTATTTGTTGAAAAAGTCATTACGGAGTGGGGTGATCGGAGAGAATGAAAGCTTCGGTGCTTTATTACCTGCAGTATGGGCATCACATTGATATTGAACGGCGGCAGGCCATGGATGAGGGCAGGGCGATTAGCAAACAGCTGGAAGAGCGGTATGCAAGGATGTCGGGCTTGGATCCGAATGATCCGTTGCGGGAGCAATTGGCAGCCGATTATTTGGACCAAATGGGAAGTTTGCCTCTTATCGAAGGATATCCGTATACGGAGCCATCCGATCTGGATGGTATTCGCGCGCTGAGGCCGGAATACGGACAGCGTGCGGAGCGGCAGAATGCGGCTTCGGAAGTTGCTGACATCGCGGATCGGGTATACGGCGCTTGGCTCGGCCGATCGGCGGGCTGCCTGCTCGGCCATCCGATCGAGGGCTGGCGAAGGGAACGAATTGCCGGGTTGCTTCGGGAAACGGACAATCATCCGATACGGTATTACATTTCGTCGGATATCGATCTCTCGATTGCCGCTAAATACGGCGTCGTGAATGAAGGGGGCTCCTACGGAAACCGATGCGTCAGCTGGATCAATAACGTGGAGCATATGGTGGAGGACGACGATCTGAATTATACGATACTAGGACTCGCCGTCGCGGAGAAGCATGGATATGAGTTCTCGCCGGACGACGTAGCGGAAGCATGGCTCAATCTGCTGCCAGCGCTTCGAACGTGCACGGCCGAAAGAATCGCTTACCGCAATTTGCTTAATCTGATCGCCCCGCCTGCATCCGCCTCCTATCGAAACGCGTACCGGGAGTGGATCGGCGCTCAAATCCGGGCCGACTTCTATGGGTATATTCATCCGGGCAACCCCGAAAAGGCGGCGGAGGGGGCGTGGCGGGACGCTTCCGTCTCCCACGTCAAAAACGGCATTTACGGTGCAATGTGGGTCGCGGCCATGCTGGCGGCCGCAGCCGTTACGGAAAAGATGGAGGAAATCGTCATGGCCGGACTCGGTCAAATTCCGGCGACCAGCAGGTTGGCCGGAGAGCTGACCGAGGTACTGCAATGGCATGCGGATGGCGTCTCCTATGAAGCGGCAGTTGAACGGATTCATGGCAAATACGATGAAGCCCATCCTTACCATTGGTGTCATACGATATCGAATGCGATGGTGGTAGCTGCGGCTTTGCTATATGGCGAAGGGGATTTGGAATCGACGATCGGAAAGGCGGTTATGGCGGGTTTCGATACGGACTGCAACGGAGCGACGGCGGGCTCCGTCATCGGCATGCGAAACGGGGCCTCCCGGCTGCCCGAGAAGTGGGTAGAGCCGCTCCGGGACAAAATCCGCTCGGGCGTCGACGGATTCGGGATCGTGCCGATATCGAAGCTCGCGGAACGGACGATGGCGATTGTTGGCTCCAATGAGGCGTATCGGAGCTTATGATTCGAACAAAGGGGCTGTCCCAAAAGCCAATGGCTTAGGGACGGCCCCTTGTGCATACACAGCTAACCTCTGGCTGCTATGTTGGATTTTTGTAGTAACTTGGGGCGGAATGAATGGCGGCGGGAAGCTATGTAGGATTTTCGCAGTAACTTTGAGCGTTTTGAGGGCATTTTCAGTATAAAACAGAGGTCTATCTTGCGAATATCCAATATAGCTCTCTATAAGGCGCGAAACAGCCTAAAGTTACTGCAATGATCCAGTATAGCCATTTCGCACAACCGACGCCATGAACGAACCCTTCGCCAAACACTTATGAAACAGCCTCTTTGTTAATGGATGCGGTGAGTTTATAGTCGAATTTCTTGCGAAAGGCGCTCACTTGACTATCGTTTAACGCCAAATTAATTGCCAGCCTATTGCCGATCAAGCTTAATTGCTGGGCATAATAAAAAAGGTTCGTAAATCGCTTATCGCGATATTACGAACCTGCTTGTGTGTGTGGTTGGTGCGGTCGAGAGGACTCGAACCTCCACGGCTGTTACACCACTAGAACCTGAATCTAGCGCGTCTGCCAATTCCGCCACGACCGCAAAATAATGTGTCAACAGGACATATCTTATCATGTATAATAGAACATAGTCAAGCATCGTATTAGAAAAAATAGAGGGATGGGTGGAGGAGCAGGCGTTGAACAAGCTGGAGCAGAAAATTTTGCAGGATGGCATCGTCTTAAATGAAAACGTGTTGAAGGTGGATTCCTTCCTTAATCATCAGGTTGATCCGCAATTGATGTGGGAGATCGGCAAGCTGTTCGTCGAACGTTTCGAAGGCAGCCGGATTACGAAAATATTGACGCTGGAATCGTCAGGAATCGCGCCTGCGGTTATGGCAGCCTTGCAGCTCGACGTACCGCTGATCTTCGCGCGCAAACGCAAATCGTTGACGCTGAAGGACGACTTATATACGGAGAGCGTCTATTCGTTTACGAAGCAAGAGGTGAGCGAGGTGTCCGTCTCGCGCAAGTTTCTCTCGGCAGGCGAACGGGTGCTCATTATTGACGACTTCCTGGCGAACGGCGACGCGGCGCTTGGCATGGCGGGCATTGTGAAGCAAGCGGAAGCGGAGGTCGTCGGCATCGGCATCGTGATCGAGAAGACGTTCCAGCCCGGAAGAGGGAAGTTGATCGACCTCGGCTACAAGGTAGAGTCGCTGGCAAGGATTAAGTCGCTTGAGGGCGGACAGGTTGCTTTCGCGGAACATTGACAACTGCGGCCCCGTGTAACTATAATGCTTACATACTAGAACGGCGGGAAGGTGAAGACGTGACTAGCAATCGATTCGCGATGGCGGTGCACATTATGACGTTATTGGATGTTAACGAAGGAGAGCGAATGACCTCCGAGCTGATTGCCGGAAGCGTCAATACGAATCCGGTCGTGATCCGCCGAATTATCGGCATGTTAAGCAAAGCAAGACTCGTTACGACGAACGCGGGTGTAGCGGGGGCGGTTATTGCGAGGCCTACCGATCAGATTACGCTGCTCGATATTTATAACGCGGTATCAAGTCCAACGCAGGACGAGCTGTTCGCCATCCACGAGAAGCCGAATCCGAATTGCGGCGTCGGGCGCAATATTCAGTCTTCTCTGGAGAAGGCGTTCGACGAAGCGAAGAAAGCGATGGAGAATAAGCTGAGCGAAATCACGTTAGCCCAGATCGCAGGCGACGTTGCCGGGAAAATAAACATTGAGTGAAGTAAGGGGCTGTCCCAACGCAATCTGACCCTTTCGAATGAACAATATCCGGATTCGAAAGCTAATTAGCAGTAGAGAATGCAATAGATGATGAGAGAGGCCTCCCGCGCGGGTGGCCTCTTACTCGTTTTTCGAGCAAGCGTGAATCTTTATCCGAATCCGGTTGAAAGTACAATTGGAAAATTATGTTGACGCTCACGAAATATCGTGCTACATTTTAATTGTTAATCGTAATGGTAACGATTATCACTAAGGCGATAAAGAAAAAGGAAACTCAAAATAAGGAGTGCAGAGCTAGTTGTGATGAAACGGGAAATAGATTTTATAAAATTCAACCCTACCCAAAATATGACGATCCTTGTTAAAACCAATCATCCGGCTGAAGAATACGAGCACATCTCCTCTAAAATCATGTCATATGACAGCGTATATGCTGAACAAGTAGGGTTTATAGAAAAACCGATTCAACAAGAGGCTGCCGCACATCTGCAAATGGCTGGAGGCGAGTTCTGCGGAAATGCTTGCATGGCATTGGCAGCGTTGATTGCATCCGAAAAAGGACTTAAGCATAATGATTTGGCGGAAATATGTTTGGAGGTTTCAGGCATAGATCAATTAATAAATTGCCGAGTGAAAAGAAATTTCGACGAATTTTCCTGTCAAGTTTCTATGCCTATTCCTAAAAAGATCGAACAGAGAACGATACAATACGAGGGAAACGATCTGGACATCATTATCGTGAGATACCCTGAGTTTATTCATATCGTGATCGAAGTGGAGCAATTCAATAAAAAGGTGAAAAAGAAAGCAGAAACATTGGCCAAGCTGCTTGGGTTAACTTTAGGATCCAACCTGATCGCTATTTTATTGTACAATCCGCATTCCGAAGAATTGGCACCGCTTATTTATGTTCCGCAACTGGATAGCATGATTTGGGAAAGAGGATGCGGTTCGGGTACTGCCTCTTTGGGAGCCTACTTGGCCTGGAAAAACAAGAGCGGGATCGTTGCGCAAATCAGGCAGCCAGGCGGCATTATTCATGCCATGGCCAAGTGGCATAAAGAAGAATTGGTTAGTCTCGCCATTGAAGGATCGGTCGGAATCGTAGCACGGGGCAAAGCTTTTATAGACGGTTAGCCAATACGCTTTGAGGAGTGGAAGGAATGAATGCGTTAGAAAACGTCCAGGTGCATTTAACTGAATTTTCAAAAAAATTCAATGATTTTTCAAGGGAATATAATCAATCCGTGCATCATTTCCCGCAACTGGAAAGGGTAATCGATGACTATTCGAAATTTATCACCGATAGGGGAAACAAGGAAGCTTGGGAACGATTGGAACGGGAAGAGCTCGGCGATCTGAATCCGCTTGTATTGGATTTAAGGAGAAAATCGGCACTTTGCGTTGCTATCATGGAGAAATATCGCGCTATCAAATTACAGGACGGGAAGGCCGAGATAACCGATTATTTCAAAAATATAGAAGCCTGCATCGAAAAGGAATTCGGCAGCTTTCAAGTTGCTTCCGACTCCAAAGTCATATTAGTTGGCTCGGGCGCATTCCCGATGACGCCGCTATTAATCGCAAAACGAACGGGAGCGGAGGTTGTCGGAATCGATATCGACGAGGAAGCCCTTCAGCTTGGCCGAAAGGTCGTAGAGAAATTAGGCAACGATTTGAACATTCGATTGGAAAAAACGTTAATTGAAAATCTTGCATTTGCGCAAGAGGCGACCCATATCATTTTCAGTTCAACGGTTGAAATTAAATACGAGCTATTGGATCAGTTACATGCATTGACGAATCAAGATGTAGTTGTGGCTATGAGATATGGCAACGGGTTCAAGTCCTTGTTTAATTACCCCATGCAAGAGGTCGACGAGAATAAGTGGAAGATGGTTGATGATATATTGCGACCGGATGACGTGTTCGATATTGCTTTGTATAAAAAAGTATAGATTTACCGGGAGGCTTATATGAGCGGTTTTAAGCGAGTCTTAGTATTAGGAACCGGCCCTGCATCCATTCAGCTTGCTGTCACGTTAAAAAACCAATTGCATTGCCGCGTAGGAATAGTTGGAAGAGAATCGTCCCGTTCGGAGCCTTTTTTCGCGGCGCTCAAGCAAAATGACCGACGCGTTCGCGCAAGCATTCAAAATGAAAAGCATCGCAAGCTGGAAGGCGAATGCATCATTGATGAAGTTTTGATGGGGTACGGAGAAGTGAAGGCGGAATGGGATACTCTTATTATGGCCGTGACAACGGATGCGTATATCGAGGTATTAAAACAAATAGAAGATAAGGTGCTAAAACAAGTCGGCTGCATCGTTCTCGTTTCTCCAACGTTCGGTTCGAATAGCTTAATAAGCCATTATATGAACGATTATAATCCGAATGCGGAAGTGATCAGCTTCTCTACCTATTACGGCGATACGCGTTGGAAACACGATGGACCTTCCAATCAGGTCATTACAACAGGGGTCAAGAAAAAAACGTTTATCGGCTCGACGCATGCTCCGTCCGGAAATGTGGACATCTTATGCCAAGTGTACGAGCGTTTAGGCATTGCCCTGGAAGTTATGGCATCTCCAATCGAGGCGGAAACAAGAAATATTTCTTTGTACGTGCACCCGCCGCTGTTCATGAACGATTTTTCGTTAAGCGCCATTTTTGACGAAGCGGACAGCAAAAAATATGTATATAAAATGTATCCCGAGGGACCTATCACGCCATATTTGATACGCGACATGCTGGCCCAATGGAAAGAGATTACGGCTATTTTAGGGAAGGTAAATATACAAAGCATGAATTTGCTCCAATTTATGACGGATGACAATTATCCGGTAAGGTTGGAAAGCTTATCGCGTCACGATATAGAGAACTTCAATCATTTAGAGACGATTCATCAAGAGTATTTATTATACATACGTTATACGTCATTATTGATCGATCCTTTCTCGGAGCCCGATCAGGACGGAAAGTACTTTGATTTTTCCGCCGTTCCTTTTAGGAAAATGTTCGTCAATCGGGAAGGGCATTTAGATATACCCAGAATGCCAAAGGAAGACTATTACCGCATAAAAATCATTCAAGGAATCGCGAGATATTTAGAAGTGGGATGCCCGACCATAGACAAATTCATTCACACTTATGAGGGCAAAATCGAAAAGGTAGCTGGGGCTCATAAAGGAGAGCCGTTGTCCGGCGCTTTTGCCGTTCAGCATTTTGACGAGGATTTGAAGAGGATATGCAGTGAAATAGGTAAAAAAATAGTGTAACTGAAAAGTTTATAGGAGGAAATACGATGTATAAAAGAAATGTTTTCATTTATTTATGTGCGGTTGCTTGTTTTATTGTCCTGCTGGCGGGCTGCAGCGGAGAAAATGCCGGTAAAACGATATCGGCGGATAACGAAGCGGAATCCGAACTCATTTATGCATCGGCCAAAGATATAAACGATATGAATCCTCATTTTTACGCAGGCTCCATGCCGGCTCAAGGCATGGTATATGAATCTTTAATCGAAAATACGAAAGAAGGCATCAAGCCCCTGCTTGCGGAATCATGGGAAGTTTCGAATGACGGAAAAACATATACCTTCCATTTAAGAAAAGACGTGAAGTTCCATGATGGAGAACCGTTCAACGCGGAAGCGGTGAAACAAAATTTCGATGCCGTCCAGGCTAACAAAGAAAAGCATTCCTGGATTAAACTATCCACTAAAATAACGGGTACGAATGTCGTAGACGAATATACATTTGAATTAGTCCTGTCGGAAGCCTATTATCCAACGTTAGTCGAATTGTCGATGACCAGGCCCTATGTATTCCTATCGCCGAAGGACTTTATTGACGGAGGTACAAAAGACGGCGTAAACGGCTACCACGGCACAGGGCCTTACGTGCTGACCGAGCATAAAACCGACGAGAAGGCCACTTTCGAAGCGAATGAAACCTACTGGGGCGGCGCGCCTAAAATAAACAAAATTACTTCAAAAGTATTGCCGGCGGGGGAAACGACATTTTTAGCCCTTCAAAAAGGAGAAATAAACTTTATTTTCACGGATGATCGCGGAACGGACAGTATCGACGTGGAGGCCATGAATCAACTCGTGGATTCGGGCGATTATCAGCTGGTGAAAAGCGAAGCCATGAATACGAAAATGATCGTAGCCAATAGCAGCAAATCGGATAATCCGGTCAGCGAAACGGCTGTTCGTGAAGCCATTTGGCACGCGATCGACAGGGAAACCATTACTCGGGATATCTTTAACGGGACGGAAGAAGCGGCCGATACGCTATTCTCGGCTAACGTCAATTATGCAGCTGTCGAACTGAAGAAACGGGATTATGATTTGGAAGCGGCGAAAGACAGCTTAGAACAAGCAGGCTGGAAATTGGCGGAAGGCTCGGTTAGAACGAAAGACGGCAACCCATTGGCAATAAAATTATATTACGACAGCAATTCTTCATCCCAAAAAACGCAGGCCGAATATATCCAAAGCTCTCTAAAAGAGGTGGGCATTCAACTGGACATTGCCGGCGAGGAGTCAACCTCGATCGCGAATAGAAGATCCACCGGCGACTATGATCTATTATTCAATCAAACATGGGGACTTGCGTATGATCCGCAAAGCACGATCTCCGCTTTTACTTCCGAGTCCGCTTATTTGCATACGACTAGCGGCATCGCGAATGCGGATGAGCTGTACGACAAAATCGATGAGGTAATGGTATCCACCGATGAGGACACGCGAAAGTCATTGTATGCCGATATTATGAAGATCGTTCATGACGAAGCCGTCTTTATTCCGATTTCGAATGGCCGCGTCACTGTAGTTGCCCCAAAAAACGTAAACGGCATTTCATTTAAGCAAACGCAATTCGAGCTGCCATTCGAGCAAATGAGTTTTAAATAACGAGGCCGATGGGAAGCTACATTGTTAAAAGACTATCGTTAACCGTCCCGCTGCTCTTCATTATTTCATTGTTAACGTTTGTATTGATCAACCTTTCTCCCTTGGATCCGGCCGTCGTCGTATTGCAAGCGCAAGAAATTCCTGAAATAACGGATGAGCTGATTGCCGAGACGAGAGCGGAGCTGGGAATGGATAAGCCGTTTATCATCCAATATTTGAATTGGGCGTTAGACTGCTTAAGGTTGGACTTCGGGGATTCATACGTCACGGGAGAAACCGTATGGTCGTCGATAGCGCCCGCATTTCTCAATACGCTTAAGCTAACGTTCGTTTCATCCGTGTGCATTATCGTTTTGTCCATCGCATTAGGCGTGATCTGTGCGCTTAGGGAAGGGAAAATAGCGGATAGATCGATAAGAGGCATTTCCTTTTTCCTGACGGCAATGCCTTCATACTGGCTTGCGTCCATTATGATCTGGTATTTCTCCGTTAAGCTGGATTTATTGCCGACAAGCGGGATGGATTCGTATAAAAGCTATATTCTCCCGGTCATTGTGATTACGGTAAGTTATGCAGGCATTTATTTCAGAACCGTTAGAAGCTCGATGATAAGCAATCTTAATGAAGATTATGTTCTATATGGCAGGGCTAGCGGTTTAAGCGAAAAGAAGATTACGATGCATATTTTAAGAAATTCATTGCAGGTTGCGATATCGATATTTTGCATGGCTATCCCCATTATTCTGGGAAGCACGGTAGTCATCGAAAATGTTTTTGCGTGGCCCGGATTAGGAAGGCTGAGCGTTAAATCCATTCTAAGCAGGGATTTTCCCATTATCCAAGCCTATGTTCTCATACTGGCAGCAGCCTTTGTCGCGTTTAATACCTTTTCGGACATTGTCAATGCCGCGATGAATCCTAAATTAAGAAAGGATATCTAATGCGAACTTTGAAAAACTTGAGTCGAGATAGGCTCGCTATCGCATCTTTAATCGTCATTGCGATCACGATCGTCGCCGGTGTATTTGCTCCTTTATTTGCGCCGCATGACCCGGCTGAAGTCAATATGAAGCTTCGGTACGCATCCTCGTCGTGGGAATATGCATTGGGCAACGATCATTTGGGAAGATGTATTTTATCCAGGATCATTTATGGCATTCGTCCCAGCGTCCTATGGGTTTTGGTTGCATTGATCCTGTCTGTTTTTATTGGAGCTGTCATCGGCTTTATTTCAGGTTATTTCAGAGGCAAAACCGATGCTTTTTTGATGCGAATCTGCGATATTATGCTCTCGTTCCCGGGTTACGTGATGACCTTGGCGGTTGTGGGCATATTGGGGGCGGGCCTTGAAAATATATTAATCGCGTTCGTCGTAATGAAATGGGCGTGGTTTGCCAGAGTCATCCGAACGTCCGTCATGCAGTATGCCGAAATGAATTATGTGAAGTTCGCGAAAGCATCCGGCATTGGTCATTGGAGGATAATGGTCAAGCATATTATACCAGTTACCTTTGCCGATATCGCCGTTATATCGAGCGGTTCTATTTGTTCGATGATCTTGCAAATATCGGGCCTCTCCTTTCTCGGTTTGGGCATTCAAGCCCCGAATGCGGAGTGGGGAATGATGTTGAACGAGGCGAGGGAAGTGATGTTTTCAAGACCGGAGCTTATGCTGGCCCCCGGCTTGGCCATTATTTTGATCGTTTCGGCGTTCAATTTTGTTTCCGATGCCCTTCAAGTCGCATTGGATCCTAAATTAACGACCTCTAACGCTAGCCTTCAAGAAGAAGAGGGGAAACAACCCGTATATGAATATATTAGAAGTTGAACATTTAAAGCTATGGGATGCCAACCGGAATAAAGTCATTATCCATAATAGTTCTTTCCATTTAAAGCAAGGAAGCTGCCTGGCGATCGTCGGCGAAAGCGGCAGCGGGAAGTCCGTGACCTGCAGAGCCATTATGAGATTGAATAAAGCCTGGATTCGTCAATCGGGAGACATTTTATTTAAAGGAGAAAACTTGAATCATCTTACCGAAAAGGAGATGAGGAAACGAAGAGGAAAAAATCTTTGTTTGATTTTGCAAAACGGCATGCGTGCATTCGATCCTTCTTGCGTGGTCGGCGTTCATTTAAAGGAGACGCTTGCCGAGCATTTTGGCTGGAGCAAAAGCGAGACGGAACAAAGAATGAAAAAGGCTATGGAAAGCGTTATGCTGAAAGATCCGCTGGAGATCATGAACAAGTATCCGCACCAGCTATCGGGGGGGATGCTGCAACGGGTCATGATTGCACTCGCCATCGTATTGGAGCCCGACATTATTATCGCCGATGAGCCGACGACGGCTCTGGATACCATCTCGCAATATGAAGTCGTTGAACAATTTACGAAGCTGCGAGAGCGCTGGGGCTGCTCGATGATCTTTATCTCGCATGATTTGGGCGTCGTCAAAAAAGTCGCCGACGACGTTTTGGTCATGAAGGATGGAGTCATTGTCGAAAGAGGAAATATTCATGCCGTTTTTTCAGAAGCGAAGCATGAATATACCAACTATTTAGTATCCTCCAGACTGGCGCTCAGCAGCCGTTTCAAAAAAATAATGGGGGAGGAGATGTAAATGCTGAAAGTTGCCAATATCGAAAAATCATATCGTAAAGGCGGATTGTTTTCTAAAGAAAAGCAGAAGATCTTGAACAATATTACCTTCGAATGCTATAACGGCGAGTGTCTCGGCATTATCGGAGAAAGCGGAAGCGGCAAATCAACGATAGGCCGTTTAATCGCAGGAATCGAAAAACCCGATCGCGGTACGATTTTATTCGAAGGAAACAATGTGCAGGATCGAACCGTGCGCTTCGGCAATATCAGCGCCGTGTTTCAAGATTATACATCCTCCATAAACCCGTTTTTTACGGTTGAAGAGGCCATTGTGGAGCCGTTAAAGGCTCGAAAAAAGGATCAAAAAGAAACCCGCAGCAGGATTGATCGACTCTTATACCAAGTAGGTTTAAATCCGTCCTATAGAAAAAAACATCCTCATGAGCTATCGGGAGGAGAGGTTCAAAGGGTATGTATCGCAAGAGCCCTATCGACGGAACCGAAATGCATTTTATTCGACGAAGCGATCAGCTCCTTGGATGTATCCGTCCAAACCCAGATCCTTGATCTATTAAAGGAATTGAAAAAAAAGCATAAAATGAGCTATGTTTTTATAACTCATGATATTCAGGCCGCTGCCTATATTTGCGACAGGGTCATTATTTTTAGAAATGGTGAAATCGAAGAAACGGTCCATTTGGAAAACCTTAAGGACGTTCAGTCCGAATACGCGAAAAAGTTGTTGAAGTTTTTAATAACCTTTTAATAAAGGGAAGTCGACATAGGAGGATTAAAGATTGTGAGCGGAGCTATGTCTTGGCCATTTCTGCGTTTGTATTTGTTGGCTCTTCTTTATTTTAGCGCCAATGCCATATTGAATGTGATTATCCCTTTGCAGGGGGGATCGCTCGGGGCCAGCAGCACAACCATCGGCTTGATCATGGGAGCCTATATGTTTACAACCATGTTCTTCCGTCCGTGGGCAGGTCGGATCATTCAAAAGCACGGGCCGATAAAGGTGCTGCGCCTTATTCTAATTACGAATGGATTTGCTTTAATCCTATATACGTTTACCGGATTAGAAGGTTATTTAATAGCGCGGATATTGCAAGGGGTGTCCACGGCCTTTTTTTCAATGGCCTTGCAGATAGGCATTATCGATTCATTGCCGGAGAAGGATCGCTCTCAGGGCATTTCGTTGTATTCCTTGTTTTCTTTTATACCGGGCATTATAGGTCCTCTGCTGGCGTTAAGCATTTGGCAAGCCGGGAGTATGGATAGCTTTACAATCGTGATGATAGCCATTGCCGTCTTTTCGGGGGTGTTCGGTTATACCGTCAAAATGGATAAAGGTAGCGAACAGCCGTCTGCCAACCCTAACGAGCAAGGATTAAGCACGCTGCAATTATATAGTCAACTGGTAACAAATCGGGTCCTGTTTAAATGCAGTTTGTTGATGTTGGTCTCCCACATGGTGTTTGGGGCGATTACTACCTTTATTCCACTGTACGCTCCCCAATTAGAAAACGGAAATGCCGGAATTTATCTCATGCTTCAGGCGGGCATTGTCGTATTGGCTCGTATCGCTTTAAGAAAAAAGATTCCCTCCGACGGGAAATGGCATTCCTCTTTTATGATGGGGATTATGCTTCTTCTGGCAGTAGCGGCGCTATTCGTAAGCCTTTCTATATATGCAGGAGCTGTCTTTTTTTATGCGGGCGCCATTTTATTGGGACTAGCCCAGGCCGTTATTTATCCAACCTTAACAACCTATTTATCCTTTATTTTGCCCCAGGAGAATCGAAATGTGTTAATCGGTTTATTTATCGCTACGGCTGATTTAGGCATTTCAATGGGCGGCTTCTTAATGGGGCCGATAGCCGATTTATCCTCATACTCGTTTATGTATATGATTTGCGCTATTTTGGGCGCTGCGATGATCATTCTTTCCTATGAAAAAAAGGTCCGCAGATCGCTCCAAGAGCAATTCCACGAACCTGTTAACTGAATGGTTGGTGCGGTCAAGAGGACTCGAACCTCCACGTCATTGCTGACACTAGAACCTGAATCTAGCGCGTCTGCCAATTCCGCCATGACCGCATATTACGTTCCTTATGTTAGCATGGCGTTCAGCCGGGAGTCAACACCTTGGCTAAAGTTCTAATATTCAGCATATTTTCCTTCGCTATCACAAACAATGAAATTAAAAAAGAATGGTGGAGCGTTTATGTTGAAACGATGGGGACACGGTAAAGGCATACGGGTACTTATATTCACAATAGCATTATGTTTATTAGCCGTCGGACAGATGAAAGCAACTGCGCTAGCTTCCGCACTTGAACGGCCGCAGTCGCAGAAACGTTTCGTTGCCATCGTCATCGACGATTTCGGCAACGGAATGGCGGGAACGGAGGAGATGATGAAGCTGCCGGTGAAGTTCACGGCAGCCATTATGCCGTTCCTGCCAACGACGAAGCAGGATGCCGAGCTATCGCATAAGAAGGGCCATGATGTCATTGTCCATATGCCGATGGAGCCGAACAAAGGACTAAGGAAATGGTTGGGTCCGGGCGCTCTTACGACCGATTTGTCCGACGAAGAAGTTCGAAAGCGCGTAGAAGCGGCAATCGACGATGTGCCGCATGCGATAGGCATGAACAATCACATGGGCTCGAAAGTGACGGCCGACGAACGGATGATGCGTATCGTGCTTGGCGTATGCAAGGAGCGCGGCCTGTTCTTTCTCGACAGCCGAACCACCTACAAGACGGTCGTACCGAAAATCGCGGCCGAGCTTGGCGTTCCGTTAGTGTCCAACGACGTATTTCTTGACGATGTCTATTCCGTAGGGCATATTTCGAAACAAATATCGCTGCTGCGCAAGCATATGGAATCGCATGAGATCGGCGTCACGATCGGACATGTCGGCCCTTCCGGCCTTAAGACGGCTTCCGTACTAAAACAATCGATTCCAGTCATGCAATCCGATGTGCAGTTCGTGAAGCTTTCGGCGCTGGTGAGCGGGTCAGCGGGCAATCCACTTATATTGCCGAATCCCTAAGGCGACGGCTTCCGCTATTTCCTGCTGCTTGGCGGGGTCGGTCAACATACCGCGATCCCGCTCGGAGCTGATGAAGCCCATCTCGACGATGACGGAGGGCTGCTGCACTCGGCGGAGCAAATAGAACGGCTTTCCTTCGCGCGGCAGAAATCCGGTGTTCTGCTGCCTGTTGAGCGCATCCTGAATGCAGAATGCAAGCAGCGCGCTTTCGCCGCTCGTCTGATGCAGAACGAGAGGCCCATACTTGGATTTGTTCTTGGCCGAGTTGACATGCAAGCTGACGAGAAGCTCGCTGTCGATTTCTTCCGTTAATTGTCTGCGCTGCGATAGGTCTTTGCGATGTCTGGAGCGGCTTAGTTGCCAGCGATTGTCCTCGCTTAGCGCATAATCGCTGGTGCGGTTCATAACGGCGGCGATACCTTGCGCGCGCAAGATCGCATACAGCTTCTGCGCTACGGCCAGATTAATATCTTTCTCCAGCATATCGCCGTAAGATGCTCCTCCGTCGATGCCTCCGTGGCCGACATCAATGATGACGACGGTGTTCGGAAGCGCCCAACCATGCTCCGATTCCGATATTACAGGTTGGAACGGCATGGCAGCCGCAGCCGGTCGCGAGCCAATGGGAATAAGAAGCAGCGCAGCTATAAGGCAGGCGAACGGGAAACGATGCATAACGGGAATTCCTCCATTGCGTAAAAGGGATATGCTTATCGTGGCTAATCGGAGGAAAACTCATGCACGTTTATGTTTGGAACAAGCGGGGAAAGCTTATATCATCAACAATATTGCAGACTTTTTGGATGGGGGAACGATCGTAATGGCCAAAATTAAAGGAGCAAATGAACTCGCGAAATATATGACGGAGCAATTCGTTACCTACATGGAGACGCCGAAGGAACAGAGGAAACAGACAAGATCGTCAGCCAAAGCGCTAAGGGAGCCATGGCTGACGCGTTGGTTCGGATGGGGACCGGCAAGCTTGATGATATGGTGGAAAATAAGGGCGGAGCGTCAGAGCACTTCAGCTATAAAAAGAGCCAAGACCCAGCAAGAGCTGTAGCGGAATGAATCGGCGCAAACCGCTTGTTTCGTCAGCTTCCAAAGCGATATAAGGATGCCCGCTTGTCCAGTTGTGATAGCCTACAACAGACCAGGCATATAACATTTGGCCATCGAACCGCTCGGCGACATACCGCAGCTGCTGTTGGCCATTTATTTTTACAAGCAGCGATGAGTATTTGACAGGGTTGATTGCCAATGGTTTACTCGTCATCCATGGAAGCTTGGCGAAAGGATCGAATGAAGGCAAGGAATGCGATTTCTGAACCTTGTGTTCGACATTCGCTTGGTATAAGGCTCCTTGCGCCTCCTCTGCCTTGGACGCTGCAGCCCAGCTTTTATTCGTCGTCGGCAACTGCTCCCCGCTAGCTGCGTCGGTATAGAAATCGGCATTGCCCGACGATATTTTCCAGGCCGCGAGCAGCGGATGGATATAGATGCGCTCCATATTCACGTTATCAGCACCTTGATCCAATCCGAGCTGCAGCATGGAATGCTGCAAAGAATCGCCTCCGAAGAGCGGTTCGCTGCTTATCCCGTATTCGCCTAATTGAAAACCTCCCGCCTCCGTCGCGTTCAACACCATATAACCGATGATCGTTTTCTGTTTCTTCACGAGCACTAGCCAACTATGCATACCCGGTCCAAGCGCCGTGATCGTTAATTCGGCGTTTTCCCATCCCGCGAACTGCGGCTGAGCGGCGATTTGTTTGGCAAAAGCATGTGCTTGACCGGTAATTTCATCCGTAACTGTCGTCACCGATGAATTAGCTGCGTCAGCACGAGCTTCCTCCATGCCGATTAAAGAATACCCGTTAGAGAAACCGCTTAAAGAGTAAAGAGGCAATCCGATTAGAGCAACCGAAGCGAGCAGCTTCCGCCATTTCATGAGTGGCAATGAACGAACCCCTTTCCGTAGTCGCAAAGGACTGTAATACTTACTATGGGGACAAGCCTAGATCAACATGCTTGAATTGTACGCGGTATGGAGCAAAAAGGCTGTTGCAACTTGTCGGGCGAAGGCGGTCATGCGACCGCCTTTTTTTGACGTTTCCGTACGAATGAGGTCAGATTGTCGTCAGTCGATGCCCTCAAGGTGGAAGATGCCGCAATTAATGGCGGATGCCGTCACCCGAGGCTCGAATTGCCATCGGATTTCGGCTTGCCGCTGAGCGAATTGCTCCTCGATCGCTGCCTTCGATTCTCCCGGAGCGTTCGAGACAAGGGGCTCGTAATAGCCTTTAATTCTTGCGAGCTCTTCCTCCAGCCTTGCGGATGCATCTCCGGCCCAGCCGTAATCATAGCTCTTAAGCTTGCGTTCGAGCGCGGCTTCCACGATATTCAGCGCCTTGTTGTACGACAGGCCATTGCGCGTAATATGAACGTTGGAGGGCAGCCGGGGCGAAAGCTTCATGTTCAGCAGCCGATCATGGAATTGTTCCACGCATAAGCCCGTCGCCAGCGAAACCCCGAAGCAATGGATCTCCTCGCGCTTGCGGTCGCAGGCGAATTCAACGCGCATATTCACGCCGAGCCACGCGGTGTATGGAGAAGAGCTGTAAGGATGCGGACTCTTCTTGTCCATCTCTTGGAATAAGTAAACGAAGCTGCCCTTCGTCTTGGCCGCATCGAACAGCTGCTCCAGCTTGCGCGAGCCGAAGTAAAGATCCTCGCGCGGAACGCGAACGCCCGCGGCCAAGCTGCCGTGTACGAATCCGAGAGAGCGGTTTAGCGCTGCATTCGTCGCTTGATCCATTTCCGATTCGGCAGCTCTTGCCTTCGAAGCTGCTTCGTTCTCATTCGCCATCGCTTCGTACTTCTGCTTATCGGTAACGAGCAAATAAGTCATCGTCTCCGGCTCCGTACCCATCCGATCGACGAAGCTCCAGTAATATGGCCGGTTCGTCAGTTCACGGTCTGCATTTGGGGAAAGCTTAACGGTGAAGTGAGCCGGAGATTTCTCCAAGATCGAGCATTCCGTTGCATCCAAGTACCGATTGACGAACTTATGAACTTGTTTCTCGTTCATGGTCGCACCTCCACGGTTTGTCCGAGCTTATCCGTATGGATGAGCAGCTCATGCGAATGCGGATTCGAGGAGGTCAACGTATCGCCGGCCGTCGACTGCACTTCGCCGCGGATCTGGTTAAGCGAAGAGCCCAGCTCGCTAATCTGCTGCTTCAGATCGTTATCGTTGCCCGCTTCCAGCAGCAATCGCGCCAGTCGCTGCTCAATGGAACCGTCGCCTTTCTCGAAGCGTTCCAGGATATGGTCGAGCTCGCCTATGACGAGCTCGAATAGATTGATCTTCTCATGCAGCAAACTAACGATATGCTCCTCAATCGTGCCAAGCGTACATAGATTGTATATTTTCACGTCCTCGGTCTGGCCAAGACGGTGCACCCGCCCGATTCGCTGCTCGACGCGCATCGGATTCCATGGCAGATCGAAATTTATCATATGGTGGCAGAACTGCAGGTTGATGCCCTCGCCGCCGGCTTCCGTCGCGATCAGCACTTGTGCGTTGCCGCGGAAAAGGTCCATCATCCAATCTTTTTTGCCGCGATTCATGCCGCCGCGATAAGGGACGGCGGTCATATTGTGCGTGCGGAAAAATTGCAGCAAATATTCTTGCGTCGCCCGATATTCCGTGAAAATAATGACCTTCTCGTTCATTTCCTTCACGAGCTCCAACGTTTTTTCGGCTTTTGTATTTGCCTTTATGCTCTTGATCTTCTCGACGAGTTCCCAAATTCTCGGACGCATCGGCGAATCTTCGCTCGTCTTCTTGAACAAATTAACAAGCGTAAGGAAAACGGCGTCGCGGCTGCTGCATACTTCGCGCTGCAGCGTTACGAGCGACAGCATGCTCGACAGATCGCCTCCGCTCTCGTCGTACCGTTCTTTGACGAAGCCGGTTACGGCATCGTAGAGCGCTTTCTCGTCTTCGGAAAGGGCGAGGGGGACGTTGCGAACGAGACGTTTCGTAAAATGAATGCCGCCGTCGCCGCGCCGATTGCGGATCATGACGCCTGAGAGCGCTTCTTGAAGCTGATCCTCGTTCTTCGGCAGCCGCTTATCGACGACGAAGTTGGCGGCGAAGTCGCTTTGGCCGCCAAGCTGCCCCGGCTTAAGGAGGGTAATGAGATTGAACAGCTCGTCGAGATCGTTTTGGATCGGCGTTGCGGTTAGGAGCAAGCAATATTTTTTGCGAAGCAGGTTCGCGAATTGGTAGTTTGTCGTTTTTTTGTTCTTGAGCTTGTGTGCCTCGTCGATGATGATGAGGTCGTAATCGGTATTCAATACGAGCTCGCGATGAGGGTCGCGCTTCGCCGTGTCAATTGAGGCGACGACGACGTCGTATCCCCAAGTGTACTCCTTCTTCTGGGCAACGGCGGAGATGCCGAACTTCTGGTTCAGCTCGCGTACCCATTGCAATACGAGCGATGCGGGAACGAGAATGAGCGCGCGCTTCACAAGGCCGCGAACCATGTATTCCTTGAGCACGAGGCCGGCTTCTATCGTTTTGCCAAGTCCGACTTCGTCGGCGAGAATCGCCCGTCCGCCCATTTCATGCAGCACCTTGCGCGCCGTGCCGATCTGATGCGGCATCGGCTCGAAGTCGGGAAGACTGCGCAAGCATTGCAATTGCTCGAAGCTCTCAATGCGTCTCGCTTGCTCGGCTTCCATAGCAAGCTGATAGAGTGTCCAGTCGTCCCACGGACCTCCTTTGGCGATACGGTTCTGAAGCTCATCAAACCAGGAACGGTCGTATTGCAGATCGACTAGCGGATGAAGCTTTTTCGTGACGTAGGATATTCCCGTATCGGTTGAACTCATCTGTGGCTGGTTCGTAAATGACATGGAGATCAGCTCCCTTCCGCATGGATTAGGCATAAGTTGTCATTAGTATGGCCTTTTCAACAAAGATTAATAAGATGGCGCACAAAAAAGAGTGCGGACAAGCCCGATCGAGATAGAAGGCATGTAAGCGGAGTTCATAAAGGAAATTCGAGGAAAATAAGAGTGTGAATCAACATATGGTATAGTATAATGAATATAATACACAATATATTGTGATTGTTGGCGAGGGTTGGCTATTCGGAATGGGAAAAGGATGGAGTATGGGAGGAGACTGAGACGGCGATGGGTACAGAACAGGGAACCAAGCTGGAGGGGCTTAGCGAGAAAATATTTTTGGATCGTTACGCATGGAAGCATGCCGATTCCAGGCAAGTCAAAGTCGGCGATACGGTGCTCGTCTTGACGAAGGACGATTCGAAGTTTCCGACTAAGCAAGTCGGGGAAGTTACGGAGCTGTCCAGCGCCGGCGCGCGAGTGCAGCTTCGGAGCGGCGAGGTTGTCGATACGACAACCGCGAAGCTGTCGCTTACGATTGAGAAAACGCCGGAGGAGATGTGGGATCGGCTGGCTAAGGCAATGGCTTCGGCGGAGCTGACGGAGGATAAGCGCGGGGAGTGGCAGGAGCGTTTTCGGTATATTTTAGACGATTGGAAGTTAGTCCCGGGAGGCAGAATCGCTGCCGGAGCAGGCGCGAGCGAGGAACTGACTCTATTTAACTGTTACGTGATCCCATCCCCGAAGGACAGCAGGGGCGGCATTATGAAGTCGCTCTCGGAGATGACCGAAATTATGGCCCGCGGCGGTGGCGTCGGCATGAATCTGTCCTCGCTCCGCCCGCGTCGTTCGATCGTCGCCGGCGTCAACGGCGCATCCAGCGGGTCTGTCTCTTGGGGCGGATTGTTCAGTTATACGACGGGGTTGATCGAGCAAGGCGGTTCAAGAAGAGGCGCCTTAATGCTAATGATTAACGACTGGCATCCTGATGTGATGGAGTTCATTACGGTCAAGCAAACGATGGGGCAGGTGACGAATGCCAATCTGTCGGTGTGCGTCAGCAATGCATTCATGCACGCGGTAAAAGAAGACCTCGATTGGGAGCTCGTATTTCCCGATACGAGGGAAGAGGGTTATGACGAGCTGTGGACAGGCGATCTGGAAGCGTGGCGCAAGTCGGGCAAGAAAGTGATTCCCTATAAAACGGTTCGCGCTCGCGATATATGGCAGACGATCATCGAGTCGGCATGGAAGTCGGCGGAGCCGGGCGTCGTCTTCATGGAGTATTACAATCAAATGTCGAACAGCTGGTATTTTAATCCGATAATCAGTACGAATCCCTGCGGTGAACAAGGACTTCCAGCGTGGGGCGTCTGCAACCTCTCGGCGGTCAATTTGTCGAGATTCTACGATGAAGAGAAGCATGACGTCGCATGGGATGAGCTGGCGAAGGTGACGCGGTGGTCGGTTCGTTTTCTCGATAATGTCATTGAAACGACGCCGTACCATTTCGAGGAGAATGAACGAAATCAGAAGCTGGAACGTCGAATTGGGCTTGGTACGATGGGACTTGCTGAATTGATGATCAAGCTGCGCATCCGATACGGCAGCCCTGAATCGCTTGCGTTCCTTGATAAGCTGTATGCCTTTATGGCGAGAGAGTCCTACCTCGCTTCGGCAGAAATTGCGGGAGAGAAAGGATCGTTCAAAGCGTTCAAAGCAGATCCGTTCCTGCAAAGCGGATTCATGCGCAATATAACGGAGCGGTATCCGGAGGTTGGGCAAGCGATTAGGGATAACGGCATGCGCAACGTTACGGTCTTGACGCAAGCGCCGACGGGCAGTACCGGAACGATGGTCGGCACTTCGACGGGCATTGAACCGTACTTCGCCTTCGAGTATTACCGCCAAAGCCGACTCGGCCACGATAAACAATTTGTGCCGATTGCCGCGCAGTGGAAGGAAGAGCATCCGGGAGAAGAACTCCCCGACTATTTCGTAACGTCGATGAGTTTGTCCGCGGAGGATCATATTCGCGTACAGGCAGCGATTCAGCGTTGGGTAGATAGCTCGATCTCGAAGACGGCGAATTGCCCGGCCGACTTCACCGTGGAAGAGACGGCGCGGCTGTATGAACTGGCCTTCGAGCTTGGCTGCAAGGGCGTAACGATCTACCGCGATGGTAGTCGAGACGTGCAGGTGCTTTCAACCAAGAAGGAAGAAGACAAGCAAGTTCCTGCGGCGATCGAGACAATGCCAGACGAAGAGATTGCGCCACAGGTAGAAGAAACGAAAGAAACGCAATCGATCAAGGCAGGACAGGTACTGGATAAGGAATACAAACGTCGGCCTCAAGTATTGAAGGGTGCAACCTATAAAGTCAACACACCGTTCGGCATGGCTTACATTACGATCAACGATTTGAACGGATCGCCAGCCGAGATTTTCCTGAACGTCGGCAAAGCAGGGTCGGACGTATTCGCTATGGCGGAAGCGCTTGGCCGCGTCTGCTCGCTGTTCCTTCGTTACGGCGATCATGGCAACAAATCGAAGCTGCTTATTAAGCATTTGAAAGGGATCGGCGGATCGGGTGCAATCGGGTTTGGCGTGAATCGGGTGGAGTCGATTGCCGATGCGGTGGCAAAGGCGCTGGAGATTCATACGGAGGGCGCAGAGGAGTACGCGGCTGCGGTGGAAGCACCGACTATCCAAGCGGACAATCCGCATGCAGATCATCATGCCGATACTTCACGCGACTTATGTCCGTCATGCGGCTCGGCAACGCTAATTAATATCGAAGGCTGCAAGCAATGCAGTACGTGTGGTTACAGCAAGTGTAATTGAGTAAGTTGCAGAGCTAGAGACAGGCAGGCAGCATTTCAGGGCAAACCTGACAACGAATGTGGAAGAGGCCGCGAACCATATCGACATGGTCGTGGCCTTCATCTTCATTCGTTTTTTTCTTTGTTCAATTGCCATAACGCAAGCAATTATTTCTCCGTCTTAATCGAAATGACTCGATTTTCTTCGTCCCATTCGACCGATGCGCCTAGGCCTTCGCTTATAAAACGAAGCGGAACCATTGTCTTGCCCCTGACTACCAACGGCGGAGCCGTTAATGTCGTGTTTTGCCCGTTTATTGACGCGGCTGTCGTTCTGATTTTGAGTTTGATCTTATTCCGATCGTTCCATATTGTAATATCGCCGTTATCATATTGGACTTGACCGCCCATTTCCTCAATCACTCCTCGCAGCGGAACGAAAGAAACCCCTTTAATGACGATCGGGTTTGTCGTCAGCTTAGCCTCTGAATCGTTAAGGTTAAGCGTGATCGCTTTCCAGACGGGTCTAAGATGAGGCTCCGTCGCCATCTTATTTGTTAGATTCGCGTATTTATTATAATCGGGATCATTGATCATTTCATTTCCGGTAATCGAAGTGATCCTGCCGTAAGAGTGTACGGTGCCATTCAATAGTAACAATAAAGTCGAATAATTGAAGTCTATTTGCTTCAATTCATTTGGTTTTATAACTAAACCAATCTTTTGGATAGCAGCCGCATCGTTAAATTTGACAGTATCTCCAGTCGTTTTTATGACGGCGCAGCTAGAATGCCCGCAGCTAAAAGTTAGGACATCTATCATGACTTGCTTGATCTTTAATGTTTTTTGAACCTCCCAGAGTGTGCCGTCGTCCTTGGTCACATAGATTCGGTTGGACATATCATCGATTTCCGTTACTGGAAAATCAAAGAGCTTTACGGGTTCCCATTTGGATACGACGTTATCGATAATATCGAAATAACTGCTTAACACACCCCATGCCCACGTTATTCCGGCCTCGTCCGTTGCAGCCGAGAAGCCATCGCCCGCATAGATGGACTTTATATTTTGAAGACCCGGCACCATCATAGGCGTAGTAGCCTTAGCAATGGATTGCTTCCATTCGGATCTTCCGAGCTTGCCCAAGTTTGCATCTCCCCAGGACCAAACCGTGCCATCCGACTTTAAGGCAAGGACATGATAAGAACCGGCTTGGATATCAACAACGTTAGTCAGCGCTTTGATTTGTGTTGGTTTAACGAAGTCTTCAATGCCGGATATGGAGTTTAATGTCCCGTTGCCCTGCAACCCCGTTGCTTGACCCCACACCCAGACCGTCCCGTCCTTTTTCAGCGCAAAGCTATTGGTATCACTGGTTTCGATTTTTTGAGCATCCTGTAATACGGGAACAGCGGCAGTTTTATAGCCTGTTGTCCCGTCGCCTACTTGACCGGAGAAATTATCGCCCCATGCCCATACAACGCCGTTCTGATCCAAAGCTAACGCGTGGGTGTCTCCAAAAGACGACGTACTGATCTGTACAATGTCGTTCAAGTATCTGGTATTGGCTTCCGTTCCGGCATATAGATTCGTTGGAAAAATCATAAGGGTTGCAAGAACAGCAGCAAGAAACAGCTTCGGTTTTTTAAAGTAGTTATTCATCAGAGTCCCCCTCTACATATTAGGCAATATTTGTAAGACGTCTGCTGGCATAGAAAAGTTGCGACTAAATAAGAGACGGCATGACCTAATACAGAACCAAGGAGCAGTATGCTTAAAGGATTTTTGAGTTTCCACTATAAGTGTTTTCCGTAAAGGTTGCGCTTTCATTCGTGCACTCTTAATATTGAATATGAAATAATTAATTCATATAACGATTAATATATTTATTTATTCTACTAGAGGAGGAGGAGCGCTATTGTTCGGACATTTTCGCAAAATAAGCCTTATTAAGCAAATCGTATATTTGATCCTCATTATGCTTATTATTTTGCTCATTTCATTCATCGTCTCCAACTCGATCGCGAAGAGCACCGTCGAGCTGAAGGTGACGGAATCGGCTACGAAAATCATGCTTCAGGTCGAGGAAACAATAACAAGCTTCTATAAAGATATGGATGGGATCTCATACTCGCTGCTGTACAGTCCGACGATCCAGTCGTATTTGGGAACAAATGAAATATTGTCCCGCATTCTGATGAACAATGACATTGCCTCGCAATTTTCCAGTACGCTTGCTCTTAAGGAAAACATACGAGGCATCCAAATTTACGATAACGAAAGCAAAATGATCGCGAGCGAAGGAAGATCGATTGAACCGCTTGCCGTTAGCCGAGTGTCTGATATCCGCTATTCCGGAATTATGAGAAACGCATCGGGTGGCCTGTACTATACGATTGCCGTACCGATCTATAATTTGCAGAACAACTACGTGCTCAAGGATTACCGCGGCATGTCGCTGTTCATTATGGACGTTTCGAACTTCGATACGATACTGAATAAGTCGAAGATTACGCCAAACGCAAAGATGATGCTGCTAGACCATGCCAATAAAATCATATCAAGCACGAATGTCGAGAGAGTCATAACGGACTTCGACACCGAAGCTTGGCGCAAGGACAGCCGTTATATCGTCCAAGAAATCACATTATCGTATACCGGCTGGAAGATCGTTAGCGTAATTCCGAAGGACGAGCTGCTGCAGGATCTGGATACGGTGAAGCAGCTCAATGTCGCGACGTACGTCATTATATTCTCGATTTTCTGCTTGTTCCTGCTCATCTTCTACGGGCGAATATTGAAGCCGGTAAAGTCGCTTCTCGATTTCGTCAAGTCATATGCGAAGAGCGGGGGGCACAGACGGTTCAACATCGTCTATCATAACGAAATCGGCGTGCTTGCCGACAACTTGAACAAAATGCTGGATGATATCGATATGCTCAGCAGCGATGTCCAGATTGCCCAGAAGCAAATGTATGAAGCTGAAATCGTAAAGAAACAAATGGAAATCGCAGCCTACCGCAATCAGATTAATCCGCACTTTCTGTATAACACGCTGGAGTGCATTCGTGCGATGGCGTTCTATTACAAGGCTGATGATATTGCGGACATCTCCGCATCGCTGTCGAATATGTTCCGCTATTCGGTTAAAGGAGACAATATCGTCACGGTACAGGATGAGATTGCCCATCTTAAGGAATATGCGGCGATTATCGACTTTCGGTTCAGGGGGAAAATTCAGGTTGTCATTCAAGCGGATGAAACTTTGCTTGCCGAACAAACGTTGAAGATGCTGCTTCAGCCGATCGTCGAGAACGCGGTATTCCACGGTCTGGAGAGAAAGATCGACCCGGGAAAGGTAACGGTTATTATAAGTCGTACATCCGGCAACCGAATTCGTCTGTCGATCAGTGACGACGGTTTAGGAATGAACGTGGATAAGCTGAAGGAGCTGAAAGCTTGTTTGCATCAATTCGAGGAGCCGGGCTTCATGATGAATACCGGGGACAAAGGCATTGGTCTTGCTAATATTTACCGCAGAATGAAGCTGTTTTACGGTGATCAGGCGGATATGGAAATCGAAAGCGACTTGAATACAGGAACGACGGTAAGCATCGCTTTCTTGGCGGATAAGCTGCTGTTGGAAACGGGGGACGCCGCACATGCATAACGTATTAATCGTCGACGATGAGCCTTGGGTAGCTTATGGCATAACGCATGTTATCGATTGGAACAGTCTCGGGTACAACGTCATCGGGGAAGCGCATGACGGCCTAACCGCCTTGCGGATCATTCAAGAGAAGAAGCCGGAGCTCATTATTTCCGATATCCGCATGCCCGGATTGGACGGCATTGAACTATTGGAGCGGATCAACCTTTTGCAGTTGGAGACGAAGGTCATTCTGATTAGCGGCTATGCCGACTTCGAATATGCGCAGAGGGCGCTGCGGCTCGGCGCTTTCGATTACCTGCTTAAGCAGGTCGACAAGGAGAAGCTGACGGAATCGGTGGCACGGCTATCCGAGCTGCTGGAACAAGAGCGCCGGGCGGGCTTAAGAACAGACCAATTTCTCGATGAATTGTTCGAATGGCTCGAGCCGGACAATACGATGACGATCGGCCGTATTTTGGCGAATAAAGGGGTAGAGACGCCATATCCCGATTACCGTTTGCTAAGCTGCCTCTATTCGCCGCAATCGCAGGCTGCGAGCTTCTCGAAGGAGGGGTTATACGAGCGTGAAGGGGTAATCGCCGTCAAAGTCCGCACCGGTCAGCATAAGCTATCGATTCTGCTTAATTACGACGAGAGCGAGTACCCGCTGCATTTCTTGAATCATATATCCGATTATTTGCTGAACGCCCAGTATACCGGAATTAGCAGTCTCGGCCAAGTATCCACGCCTATCGCAAGGCTCTATCAAGAGTCCGACATCGCGGCATGCACCGCTGCCATGCACCAAGGTGCCCAGATCATTTCGTACAAGCAGGGCGACCTGTCTCCGGACATACGCAAGGTGATGCTGAATCTCGAAGTAAGCATCAAGGAGCAAGCCCGCGATGGGATCTTCGGTTTGCTGGACCGTTTATGCGCGGCATGCAGGGAGCAAAGTCTGTACATCGACCAGATCGCGATGATCTACAATCAGATCGTATCGATTATTTATAAATATCATGGCGGCTCAACGCGAATCGCCGAGATCGAGCATCTTCACTATGAGCATATTGCCCGTTATTACAGCTCTGCCGAGAGTCTCTTCGATCGGATCAAATCATTCTTCGGTCTGCTGACGGAGGAAGAGGTTCATATTCATAACGTACAGGTCGAGAAAATGCTTGAATATATCGACAGCCGTTATACCGAAGATCTATTGCTTAGCGCCATCGCCAAGCATTTCAAGATCAGCATCGGCTACTTAAGCACGCTCATCAAGAAAGAGACGGGCATGACGTATTCGGACTATATCATGAATAAAAGATTAAGCATGGCCAAAGATTTGCTCGGCGATGCCTCGTTATCGATACATGATATCGTTCACCGTGTCGGGTACAAAGATTATTTTCATTTCAACAAGCTGTTCAAGAAACAATTCGGCATTACGCCTAGCAAATATCGCAAGCTTTAACGAATCTGCGAACGGAACACCAAAACTGCGAACTCGGAACATGTAACGGCCGCAAGCCGAACGATATGATTAAGATGTTCGAACAAACAGATTTTTAAATATGGGAGGTCGTTTTCTATCATGAAAGGGAAATTCGTGCTCATCGCGTTAGTAGTGGTTTCAATGCTGTTCGCAGGCTGCTCTAACAGCAATAATGAAACCGCTAACAATCCGAATGGCGAAAGCAAAGGCAATGCAACAAACGACGGAGGAGCGGTCACGCCTTCAAAAGCGGTATGGTTCTCTACGATTGACTTCTGGAATCCGCCGACAACATGGAGCACCGATCCGAAAACGGTTCAAGGCGCTATTACGGAGAAAACAGGATTGACATTCGAATTCAACATTCCGGCTCAGGACGGCGATACGAAGCTGAATCTGATGCTTGTATCCGGCAGCGATTTTCCGGACGTCATTACGGTCACGAACGACGTCGTCGCGAAGAAATTGATCGAAGCGGATAAAGTATGGGAGCTGGATGAGTTTCTGAAACAATACGATCCGGAATCCCATCTGCTTACTGATTTCCCGGCCGACGTGAAGGAAACGATTAATCAGCGCGATGGCGGCTTCTACGCTTATCCGAGCCATATTAGTTCCGAAGATGCGAGAGCGGTTTATCCGCCAACGGGCCAATTTTATGTCGATTTGGTTGAATACGGCTCCAATGGCGGGATGCTCGTCAATGAGAAGCTATTGACCGAAGCGGGACTTACGCTTGACGATATCAGGACCGAATCCGGCTTGCTCGCGGCTTACCAGAAGATCAAGGATATGGATTTGAAAGTCGACGGCGCGCCTGTCATTCCGCTTCTCGTAGACGGCAAAGGCTTCCAAGGACCGACACTCGGATTCTTGCAAGATACGTTCGGCGCGATGCCGGTGGACAAGGAAGGCAACTATCGCGACAAGCTGCTTGCTCCCGAAACGAAGGAGGCGCTTAGCTTCCTGTACAAAGCGCAAAAGGGAGGATACTTCGAGCCGGGGCAGATGACGGTTGACAATGCGGCGGTGAAAGCGGATATCGCATCGGGTCGGGTCTTCACGTTCATCGGCAATACGGCAGATACGTCGTTCCAATTGAACGATTATTGGACATCCTCCGGGGCGATCCTGTCGGATGCTGGAACGAAGCCGGTTCTTGGCAAAAACAAGCGGGCTGGCGGCGGCTGGATGAAGACATTCATCTCCAAATCGACCAAAGAACCGGAGAAGCTCGCGAAGTGGCTTAGCTTCATGAGCAGCAAGGAAGGCATGATGCTGCATATTTACGGCTTCGAGGGCGTTCATTATACGCTTGACGGCAACGGCCAGCTCGTGAAGACGGAGCAGGGCTTAAAGGATGCGGAGCAATACATGACAACGGGCGTTAGCGCGTTCTGGCCTTTCCACCATACGACTTTCTCCTACGGCACGCAGCAAGCGCCAACCGAGGAAACCGATAAGCAAGCTGTTACAGCCAACCGCGTTCAGGCGGCGTTCGGCAAATCGGAGGAGACGGAAATATACAACAACAGCGCATTCGCCTTGCCTAGCGATTTGTTCGATGCAAACAGTAAATTCGCGAACGACGAGCTGCAAATCAAGACGTATAAGGAAGCGCAGATTGCTAAGATCATCATGGCGAAAAGCGACGGCGATTTCACCAAGCTGTATGACGAAATGATGGTTCAATTGAAGAAGCTTGGCATTGAGGAGTTGGACAAGGAACGGAATAAATACGTGCAAGAGAAAAACGCGGAGTACGGCGTTAATGTGAAGGGAATCAACTCATAGCCGCTGTTTAATAGGAATGTGGTGTCAAGGCGCGTTTGAAAGCAAGCCGCGCTTTGGCATCGCCAGCGCAGGATGGAGGAAAAAGCGATGTCGTCGCGCAAACAGAAAGGCTTTCGGCTCGGTTACGATTTTTGGACGCAATTCGAACTCAAATTGATGTTAGTGCCTGCCGTACTGCTCATTTTCGTATTTGATTTCTCGCCTTTATTCGGGTTGTTGATCGCTTTCAAAAACTTCGAGCCCATTATGGGCATTAAAGGCATATTCACAAGCGAGTGGAACCATTTTCAACATTTTATACTCGTCTTTCAAAACTTTCAATTTTGGCCGATGGTTAGAAATACGCTTGGCATCAATCTGTTAAGCGCTTTAATCGGCATCCCCGTAACGATGCTGTTCGCTTTATTGCTTAATGAAATCAAGCACCATAAATTCAAGTCGCTCGTTCAAACGGTGACGTATTTACCGCATTTTCTTTCTTGGGTTATTTTCGGCGGCTTATTCATTACGCTGCTTAACTCGGCAGGCATTGTGAACGTCCTGCTCATGGAGCTTCATTTGATCGACAAGCCGATTCAATTTTTGGCCGATCCCAAATACTTTTGGGGTGTCGCGATCGGAACGGGGCTGCTGAAGGATATCGGCTGGGGAGCCATCCTTTATTTGGCCGCAATGGCGGGCGTAGACCAAAGCTTGTACGAAGCTGCCGCGATCGACGGGGCCGGACGCATCAAACGAATGTGGTATATAACAATTCCGGGGATACTGCCGACCCTGATGGTGTTGATCATATTTGCCGTGAGCGGCATGTTGAATAACAACTTTACGCAAATTTTCGTGCTGCAAAATTCGCTGAATTTGCCGACGAGCCAAGTTATCGATACGTACGTCTATCAGACCGGCTTGCTGCAATTCCAATTCGCGTCGGCTACGGCGATCGGTTTATTGAAAACCGTATTTGCGCTGCTGCTGCTCGTTGGCGCGAACGCATTGTCGAGGAAATTGACAAAAACAGGATTGTTCTGAGGAGAGAACTACATGGTTGGAGGAAAAACGGCAGGAGAACGCATATTCAATCTAACAACCGTCGCGATAATGATCATCCTGATGGTTGTCACCTTATATCCGTTTTGGTTTTCGTTAATAAGCTCGTTGAACAGCGGCGCCGATCTGGCCCGAGGTCCCGTCTTTCTGATGCCGCGGGAATTTACGTTTGGCAGTTGGACGGCGGTTTTGTCCGATCCCGGCATCATGAAGGCGCTCTGGATTACCGCTTCCCGCACATTGATCGTAACTGCCGTATCTATCTTTTACACGGCGATGTTCGCGTACGCCTTTTCCAGATCGTATTTGAGAGGGAAGAAGTTTTACGTCGTAATCGGGTTTATAAGCATGTACTTCAGCGGCGGCATCATTCCTTCCTTCATGCTGATGAATTGGCTCGGGCTGTACGATCATTATCTCGTTTATATTTTGCCAGCGCTGTTCGGCGGCTTCTGGAACGTTATTATATTCAACGCCAATTACAAGGCGCTTCCCGAGGCTCTGTTCGAATCGGCCAAGATGGACGGCGCCAGCGAGTTCCGTATTTTCCTGCAGATCGTCATTCCGCTCTCGAAGCCGGTGCTTGCCGCGCTGGGCGTATTCACGGCGGTCGGCGTCTGGAACGACTACGGGACGACGCTTTACTTCACGCAATCGAATGATTTGCAGACGCTGCAATATATGATTCTTAGATTAATTCAATCCAACCGCGCGGTCGAAAATATGATGAGCATGCAGGGCACGAATCTTGCCGTTTCCTCGCTGCTTAACGGTACGCAAGGCCAAGGGCCGGTTACGGCCCAGACCATCGAGCTTGCGGCAATGGTCATCGCTTCGATTCCGATGATCATTATGTACCCGTTCGCGCAGAAGTTTTTCGTCAAAGGCGTTCTTGTGGGCTCTGTCAAAGGTTAAACGATTCGGTTCGGAGGAGCGTCACGTTGTTGCGGGCGATCGGTATATACGACGATACTCGGTCGGCGTCAAGCGTACGCTCTTCTTGAACTGCCTCATAAAGTGAACCTCGTTGTCATATCCGCAAAGCTCGGCGATCGTCTTCACGTCGTGAGGAGAGTTTTCCAGCAGATAGAGCGCATATTCCAGCCGGTTGTGAATGACGTCATTGATGACGGACACGCCGAATATTTCTTTGTACAGCTGTTGAAAATGCGATCGGCTCATATTCATGCTTGCCGCCAGCTCATTGACCGAATACGAAACGGAGGGCGTATTGTAAATCATGTTTCGAAGGTTAATGAATTGGCCGTAATGCTTGCTGATATGATGGTTGGAATCGATGCGGCTGCGCATTTCGCTTAGCTTCATGAGCAGACAGCGCACCGTGGCCTCCATAATCTCTCGTTTGTAAGGACCGTTATGGATATGCTCGCTTTGGAGCTCGCTCACTTTCCTGGAAATATAAAAAGGATCATGAGCCGTCATGATCGTGTCAAGCGGCAGCTGAAGCTGCTCGCAAAGCTCGTCCATTTCATCGGAATCGAAGTGGAACCAGTCATGAACCATCGGCTGCTCGATGACCCTATAGTATTGCTTGCTGCCTTTACTAAATAGGATATAGCTGTTTTGCTCGGTAACGATTCGTTTTCCTTGCGATTCGATTTCCATTTTGCTGCGGAACAGGAGAAACAAATAATCGCCGGACCCTTCCGGCCGGTCGACGACAAACCCTTCTTCATGCATGACATTGTAACCGCATCGCTTGATTTGAATCAAAATGATCCCTCCGTTATAAACTGGACAATAAATCAGTAAATACCTATCATACATCATTTACGATTGCCGTTCAAAGATGGAAAATAGGGTGGTATAACACGGATGATAATTCAGCTAAGAGGATGAGTGAAGCCTATGGGTGCCAACACGGAGCAGTATGCGGGGTATTTGTTCGCTTATTTCAAGGGCGAGCGTTACGTAGACGGGGAACAAATATATTTCGCGCTTAGCGAAGGAAATAACGCGCTTGCTTGGAGGAACTGAACGGAGGACGACCGGTTCTTGTTTCGACGCTTGGGGAGATTACGGGTAAGGCGAGGGGCCTATTCTCTTCAAGTCGAATACCGAAGACAAGTGGTACGCTTTCGTCGATGAATACGTGGATCGCGGCTATATTCCGCTCGAATCGACGGATTTGAGCTCGGGCAAACGGTCGTTGCCCGCTCGCTATACCATGCCGGCATCTCCGCGCCTTGGCTCGGTTATACCCGCCACACGGCTCGAATACGATAGACTGCTAGAACGATATGGAGGATGAGTTCATGAAGAAGCAGCTGCAACAAATGCCGACTTTGATCGGCGAATGGGCAGATCCGTTTCTGTTCCGGGACGGAGAAGATTACTACATGTATCCGACGAAGGACAGTGCAGGATGGCTCTACGAGAAATTTCATGTGTTCCATAGCAAGGACTTGGCGAATTGGGACGGCCCTTACTTGGCGCTGGATCTGAATGAAGTGGAATGGGCGAAGACGCGAGCTTGGGCGCCGGGCATTAACAAGTATAAGGACAAGTATTATATGTACTTCTCCGCGGAAGCGCAGATCGGCGTTGCAGTATCCGATTCACCGCTTGGGCCGTTCAAGGATTTACTTGGCAAGCCGCTAATCACAAGGGATGAGTATGCCTGCCAAAGCATCGATGCCGACCTGTTCGTCGACGATGACGGACAGCCTTATTTGCTATGGGGACAGGGCAAGTGCTGGATCGTACCGCTGGAGGATGACATGGTCACTTTCAAAACGAAGCCAGTGCTGTTGTCCGATCAACTGTACGCGCGTCGCGGGCAAGATCCGAGCGTGTTCGACAGCGGCGTCTATAACGAAGGTCCGCATATGCAGAAGATCGGCGGAAAGTATATGCTGACGTGGAGCAACTACGATACGCGCGATCCTAGATACCAGATTTGTTTCGCGTCGAGCAATCATATTTATGGTCCTTACGAATGCCCGGAGGACAACCGCGTTACAAGGCCTTCCGAAAATTTCTTCGGAACGGGACACGCTTCAATGGCGGAATACGGCGGAGACTGGTATTTATGCTACCATCGGCTGATTGACCCTGCGGGTACCGTATTGCGCGAAACATGCATTAGCAAAATCGAATTCATCGACGGCAAGCCGAACGTCGATGTAGACCGTTGGATATCGGCGGACGGAGGGGATGTCGAATGAGCAAAAAACAAGGAAAGCTTACGATCCACACAACACAACAGGGAGCCGAGCTGGGCGATCTGTTCGGCATATTTTTCGAGGACCTGAACCATGCGGCCGACGGGGGGCTCTATGCGGAGCTTGTCCGCAACCGTTCATTCGAATTTGATCCGATCGATCACCGGGATTTTCACGCGCTTACCGCTTGGGAGAAAGTGGAGAGAGGCGGCGGGCGTGCAGAGCTGTCGATCGAGGATTCGCAACCGATGAACGTGCGGAATAAGCACTATGCCGTTATTGCCATTCAAGAGGCCGGCGATGGAGTCGGAATCATGAATATGGGCTTTAATACGGGAATTCCGGTCAGGGCGGGAGAAAACTACCGGTTCTCCTTCTACGCTCGGCGCGATGAGAGCTTGAACGAGCCGGTACGCATTGCGATCGAAAGCAAGACAGGCATCGTTCATGGGGAAGCGGTTGTTGTGGTGGATTCGGCCGAATGGAAACGTTACGAAGCGGAAATGACCGCGGATGAAACGAATTTCAGCAGCAGACTGACGATTGTAACGGGCGGAACGGGCAAGCTGTATGTGGATATGGTTTCGTTATTCCCGGTACTCACCTACCAAGGACGCACGAACGGGCTGCGGGAAGATATTGCGACGTTACTGGCGGAGTTGAAACCGAAGTTCATGCGTTTCCCGGGCGGATGTCTGGTGCACGACGGCTCGTTGAACCCCGATGACCGCAACTCGATGTATCGATGGAAAAATACGATCGGCCCGGTCGAGCAGCGTCCGTCGAGAAGAAATAATTGGAGCTATAATCAGACGCTCGGATTAGGTTATTACGAATACTTCCTGTTCTGCGAGGACATAGGAGCGAAGCCGATCCCTATCTTGCCGGGCGGTTATGACCCGCATCATAAGCGGATTGTGCCGATTGACGAATTAGGTCCTTGGATCGACGACGCGCTGGATCTGATTGAATTCGCGAACGGCGATCCGTCTACGGAATGGGGTTCCATCCGCGCCGAGCTTGGTCATCCCGAGCCGTTCGGGCTCGAATATATCGGCATTGGCAACGAGGAGGTCGGCGAACCGTTTTTCGAGCGGTATACCTACTTCCACCGGGCGATCAAGGCGAAGTATCCGGCTATGAAAATCATTAATTCCAGCGGCCCGTTTGCGGCCGGGGGAGAATATGAGCGAGGCTGGCAATCGGCGCGGGAGAACGGTTCCGATCTGGTGGACGAGCATTACTATCAATCTCCGGAATGGTTTCTGGCCAACTTCGACCGCTATGACGGTTTTAAAGCCGATGAGCCGAAGGTGTTTCTAGGCGAATACGCCTCGTGGGGAAATACGTATTATAATGCGCTCGCGGAAGCGTCATTCATGATTGGCTTGGAACGCAACGCCCATGCGGTCGGGCTTGCCTGCTATGCGCCGATGCTTTGCAACGTCGATTACGTGAACTGGAAGCCCGACCTTATTTGGTTCAACAACCATGAGGTGTTCGGGACGGCGAATTACTACGTGCAGAAGCTGTTCATGCATCATCAAGGCGACCGATTGCTTCGTATCGAAGCGAGCGGCTTCGAGGAACCGTTATCCGTTGAAACGAAACCGATCAATGGCGCTATCGAGCTGGGCACGGACGCAAGCAGCGTGCTGTATTCGAACGTTAAGATCGTGAATAACGATACTGGCGAAGAGCGGACGTTCGCCGATTGGACGGCCGAGCTGTCGGATACCGAGGAGGCTCGCCAAGAAGGCAAGGCTAAGCGGTTCGAACGCCTATGCGAAACGGATTGGTCCAACTATACGTTGCACATGTCGGCTAAGAGAACGGGCGGACCTAGAGGGTTCGTGGTCGCCTTCGGCCAAGCGGACGACAATAACAAGCTGTTCTGGGAAATTAGCGGATGGCAAAATCAAGATTCCGCGATCAGCTCCCGCGTGAACGGGCGCGGTTCCTGCTTAACCCAAAGTCTGTTCACCGTCGAGACCGGCGTTGCCTATGAGCTAGCGCTCGAAGTGTCGGGAAGGAAAATTCGCGCATTCATCAATGGCGAGCTTATGCATGAAACGGAGGACCGGCTTGCCGTCATTCGGCCGCTCTATTATTCCTCCAGCGTTGACGGCGCAACAGGCGACACGATCGTCAAAGTCGTCAATATGCAGGGGGTCGGCGTATCCGCTCATATCGAATTGGAGGGTTTGCCAACGGTCGGCAGGCGCCGTGCCGAAAGCTATGAAATGTCAGGCCATTCGCTCGAGGACGAGAACAGTTTCGAGCAGCCTAGGAAGATTGCGCCAGTGGAGCGAGAGTTCTCGTTCGACGGCAACGAATTTGCGCATGAGTTTCCACCGTACTCCTTAACTGTATTTAGAATTGGTTAGACCGCAGCATGAAAGCTGTTGGATAGAGGCTGACCCGCCAGGTGTAAGAACACTCGGCGGGTCAGTCAATATGTGTGATTTCGCCATCCCATTGTTAAGGGGTGGTTTTTTTTGTGCTCAGCGCGCTACAGCTACTATAGCGTCGTTTTGGGCAACTAAATAGATCGGTTGGTTGAAAATAGGCCAAATCGTTCGATTTCGGGACGCTAATCAGGCAGAATGTTCGGATTTCGGAAGATTAACCTCTTGTCGAATGATAGTTTTTGTGACATCATCAGGCTTATAAATTGTCTAACTACTCTGAAATCTAGCGAAGGAGCAAAGCTCATGACGAAATTCAAAGGCGGAGACATTCCAAGGGAAAAAGTGAAAATGGCTAAGCATTATCCATTCTTCATCGGGGACACGATAGGCGTGGAGAGCTACTGGCAGAAGCTTCATTGGCATGACGTGCTCGAGATTAATTTGATCAAATCAGGTACCGGCTATTACATGATCAACGGGCGGAAATTCGAGTTCCAGGAAGGCGATATTTTGCTCATCAACTCCAATGATCTGCACTGCGCTTACGAGACGAAAGATCTTATTATGCAGGTTACGTCCTTCGATCCGGCATGGCTGATCAGCAGCTTGCGTCTCGATCCGGAGCTGCTCAGCCCCTTCCGCGAAATGGGGGTATACTTCTCTAATCTGCTCGATCGCGAGCATCCGCGAATGCACAAGATGAGAGCGCTTCTATTGGAACTGCAAGAGGAGCATGAAAGCGAAGAGCGTTCCTATACAACGATCGTATATGCGCTGCTGCTGCGGTTTCTCGCCATCGTCAACCGGGAATTCAGGATCGAAGGAGCGGCTATTGCCGCAAGTCCGATCAGCGAGCGCCAGCTCGACAAAATGCGTTATGTCATCCATGAGATGGAGCAGAACTTCGCGCACCCGTGGACGCTGGAGGAGCTGGCGGCGCTTGTCTATTTGAGCCCTTCCCGTTTCAGCGATATTTTCAAGCGGACGGTCGGCATGCCGCCCCTGTTGTACCTCATCCATATCCGGCTGGAGAAGGCGGTCGCGATGCTCGAAAACAATCAATTGAAAATTACGAACGTTGCCCTGGAATGCGGATTTCGTACATTATCGAACTTCAATAGACTGTTCAAAAAACATATCGGCGCCTCGCCTAAGCAATCCAGACGCTTTCATGGCTCTTAACCAGTAAAATAGTGTCGGTTTTCAAACGTATAGGCGAGGAATGAACCATAACTTGCCTTTACAATATGAATATATCAAGTTAACCGAATATGTTATGAAACCTAACGCTTATGTGACTGGAAAAAGAAAAGGGGAGGGAACGCGATGCCGCAATTGAGCGTGAAGACGGCGGAACAAGAGTATAGAAAGCCGAATCTGCTGCGGAGAATCGGCAAGCAGTGGGATATTCAGCTAATGGTCGTGCCTGCGCTGCTCTTCATTATTGTATTCAGCTACATTCCAATGTACGGGGTGCTGATGTCGTTCCAGGATTATAGCTTGTTCAAAGGGTTCATGAACAGTCCGTGGGTTGGGTTCAAGCATTTCGAAATGTTCTTCCATGCACCCGAGTTTTGGACGGTGATGCGAAATACGCTCGTCATTAGCCTCTTAAAACTTGGGATCGGATTTCCTGCACCGATCCTGCTTGCGCTCATGTTGAACGAGATTGGCGGCCGGGTGTTCAAACGGCTTGTGCAAACGATCAGTTATTTGCCCCACTTCCTCTCGTGGGTCATCGTGTCGGGCTTCGTTATTTCGTTGCTCTCGACCGATAACGGCAGCGTGAACATGCTGCTTCAAGCGCTGAATATTATCGACGAACCGGTCAACTTCCTTGCGGAGCCGAAGTATTTCTGGTCGATCCTCGTCGCGACGGGCGTATGGAAGGAAATCGGCTTTTCATCCATCGTCTATCTGGCGGCGATCGCGGGTATCAACCCTCATCTCTATGAGGCTGCATCGATCGACGGCGCCAGCCGGATCAGGCAGATGTTCACGATCACGATTCCTTCGATTTTGCCGGTCATCATCGTATTTTCCATCCTGGCTATCGGCAACTTGCTTAATGCGGGCTTCGACGACATTTTGCTGCTTGCAACGAACCCGGGCCTTCGAGAAGTGAGCGAGGTCATCGATACCTACGTATACCGCGTAGGCGTGCTGAATTCCAGATATTCATATGCGACGGCTGCCGGGTTGTTCAAAGCGTTAATTAGCGTCGCGCTCCTCGCCGGGGCGAATTACTTGGCTCGCAAATCGGGCAACAGCTTATGGTAACGGGAAGGGGCGTGCGAAGCGATGAAGCTGGCGACGGAAGATAAGCTGTTTGTTGGATTGATCTATATCATCCTGGCCGTTCTGGGCTTTACGGCATTGTATCCATTCTGGAACGCGGCGGTCATTTCGTTTAACTCGGGAGCCGATACGATGCTCGGCGGGATAACATTCTGGCCAAGGGATTTTACGTTGCAGAACTACGAGGTGGTATTCAAAGACAAGCGTCTCATTGACGCCTTCGTTATATCCGTCTTGCGTACGGCAGCGGGCACGGTAACGTCCATTGCCGCTACGGCGATCTTCGCTTACGGAATGACGAAGCGGGGGCTGATCGGCCGCAGGATTTATATGATTATGTGCGTCATTACGATGTATTTCGGCGGAGGACTTATCCCGAGTTACTTGCTTATTCAAGAACTGAACCTGATGAACAGCTTTTGGGTCATGGTTATTCCCGGAATAATCAGCGTTTGGAACATGATTATATTCCGTACCTTTTTTAACGGCATCCCGCAAGGACTGGAAGAGTCGGCGCAGATCGACGGCTCGTCGAACTGGGGTATTTTCTTCCGTATCGTGCTTCCGTTATCAGGGCCTGTTATTGCTACATTGGCGTTGTTCACCGCGGTATATCATTGGAATGATTGGTTTACGCCAAGTATTTACATTACCAATACGGACTTGCTGCCGATCCAAACGAAGCTGAACCAAATTCTGAACTCGAATATTATGCTCGAGCAAATGCAGAATATGGATTCCGCGGCGCAAGGAAGGATGAACCGGATGAGATCCGTAACGACCAAGTCGTTATCGATGGCAACGATGATGGTAGCGACCGTGCCTATTCTTTGCATTTATCCGTTCGTGCAAAAGTACTTCGTCAAAGGCGTTTTAATCGGTTCCCTTAAGGAATAGGCGAGGGTATAAGGCATTAGTCTTAACCATAGATAAGCATGGGGAAGGGAGCTTAAAGACATGAAAAAGGTGAACAAAGCGTTTCTCTCGGCATTGTCAGTCACAATCGTTATCGTATTTGCGCTTGCAGGATGTTCGGGCTCTAACAATGCCAACGAGCCGGCTAAGGAGGGCAACAACGGTGAAGACGGAGGGACGGAGCAGACCAGCGAAGCGTACGAGCTTGGCAAAGAGCCGCTGGAATTTTCCTTCTATGGCCATTATGACTGGTATACCATGCCTGTTTGGGGCGAAGATCTAGCGACCAAATGGATCAAAGAGAATAAAAAAGTGAACGTCGTGCCGATCAGCTCCGGCGGCGCAGCCAAGAACAAGCTAAGCACGATGATCGTCTCCAAAGAGCTTCCCGACGTGATGTGGATGGAACGCGGCGCCGACGTAGAGAAGCTTCGCGCAGAAGGGCTGCTCGTTCCGTTCGACGATTATTTGGATAAATATCCGAATTTGAAAAAATGGGCAGGAGAGTCGACGCTGGATATGCTTCGTTCCCCGGACGGCAAGCTGTATCAGTTCCCGAACTGGTATACGACGCAGCCGAACGGCAACTCGGGTTACCTCGTAAACAAAAAAATCTACAACGAGCTAGGCGCGCCAAGCCTCGAAACGGTAGACGATCTGTATGCATACTTAAAGCAAGTTAAGGAGAAGTATCCGGACGTCGTGCCGCTCGAGCTTGGTCAGACGGCAGCCGGCATGGACGTCATGGTATCGGCATTTGCGGAGAACCGGCCTTTTACATTCAACACGATGATGGCCGTTCCGCAGGATAACAAGCTCGTATCGTTGTTTGCGGATCCTGTATATCGCGAGCTATTGCAGTTCACAAGCAAGCTGTACCGCGAGAAGCTGATCTCGCAGGATACATTCACGCAGAAGCTGGAGCAAGTCGAGTCGAAAGTCGTTAGCGGCAAAGTTGCGGTATATGTAGCTTCAAGTCCGACAGAGTTCGGTGCCATCGGCAACTCGCAGCTCAGCGCGCAAGATCCGGAAGCAGGCTACATCATGGTGTGGCCGGTCCATAAGGCTGGTCTTGACAAAAACAAAATATTCCCTGGCGATTACAAGCAGCTTGGCTGGAACGTTAGCGTCATTACGAAAAACGCGAAAAACCCGGAAGCGATCTTCGCTTTCCTCGATTGGTTCACCGGTCCGGAAGGACAACGTACGATTATGTGGGGTCCGGAGGGCTTGTATTGGGACGGTGTCGACGCAGAGGAAGCTCCTCTCTTCACGGATAAATTCACGAGCGATACGAAAGGCCGCGACGAGCTTATGAACTCGACGGTAAACTTCCAATGGAACGGCAACACCGTATACGTCGACAATTCCAAAACGAAATTCGAATCTACGCTGCCGGCCGAGAAGCGCAGCTGGGAGACGTACTGGCAGTCCGAGATTACGTGGAAAACGCAATTCAATACGACCGAATACGTAAATCTCGATCCGGCAGGCGATTCCGAAGAAGGCATTATCGCGCAAAGCATTCTTTCCATCTATGAGCAAGCAAGGGCGAAAGCGGTCATGAACGCCAAATCGGACGAAGAAGTCATTGCCATCCTCGACAAAGCCGAGGATGACGCCCAGAAAGCGGGCTACGAGAAGCTGCTTGCTTACAAAACGGAGAAGTGGCAAGAAAACGTGGCTAAATTAAGTGAATAAATTGTATTAGAGACAATATGGCGACGGAGGCCGTCCATCGCTGCTTGCGCATGCGCTTCCTGGCAGGAGGCGCATGCGCGAGAGGGCGGGCCGGTCTCTCGTAGCCCAGTAACCGCATGGGAGAGATCGTATTTGACATATTATTTGGGTATCGATGGAGGAGGAAGCAAGACGCTGGCGGTCGTAACCGACGGCGCGGGGCGTGTCTTAGGCCGCGGCGTAAGCGGATGCGGCAACCATCAGCTCGGCGCAGAGCTTGCTGACGGGAGCATCCGGGCAGCAATCCAAGCGGCTATGGAGCAGGCAAATGTAAATCACGAGGATATACGATTTACGGCGTTTGGGCTGGCTGGCGCCGATCGTGAAGCCGATTTTCATATTTTGCGACCGATGATCGCTGCAATGGGCTTCGAGCATCATCACATTGTATGCGACACCGTTATTGGTTTACGTGCCGGAACGAAGCAGCCCGACGGCGTCGTTATCATTTGCGGCAGCGGCACGAATTGTTACGGCGTTAACGCGCTTGGCGAAGAGATGCAGTGCGGAGGCTTCGGCTATTCGTTCGGGGATTTCGGAGGCGGCTCCGACTTGGCCGTCGAGGCATTCCGCGCGGTCATCCGTGCTTGGGACGGCAGGGAGAAGTCTACGGCTTTAACCGGTCCGATGCTGCATATGCTCGGGTTCGAGACGGTCGAAGAGATGTTTCATGCGTATTTGGACGATTACAAGAGAGCGCCGCATACGCTGGCGAAGCTGCTGTTCGAGGTGGCGGACAGCGACGAAGCGGCAAGGAAAATCCTGCAAAGGCAAGGAACGGAGCTCGGCATTTCGGCGAGCGCAGTCATCCGCAGGCTGAATATGGGTAACGACAAGTTCGATCTCGTCATGGTCGGCAGTGTGCTGACCCGAGGCGACAGCAGGTTTATCGCGCCTTATATCGAGGAACAGGTGAAAGCGGTTGCTCCGAATTGTACGCTTCGCGTTCTGCAAATGGAACCGGTTGCGGGAGCGTTATTGCTGGCCATGGAGAAAAGCGGGCAACGGGTGGAAGCAGCCGTATACGATAATTTGAACGCCGATTTGGCGGTAAAGGAGAGAAACGCGGAATGGGCACTCGATTGAAAGTTGCAGTCATAGGCGGCGGCTCGTCTTATACCCCTGAACTCATAGAAGGTTTTATATTGAATTTCGCTGCATTACCGGTAACGGAAATCGTACTCGTGGATATTCCCGAGGGCAGGCACAAGCTGGCTGCGGTCGGACAGCTTGCTCGGCGGATGATCGAGAAATCGGGTTTGCCGATCAACCTGACTTTAACGCTTGACCGCCGCGGCGCGCTTCTTGACGCGGACTTCGTATCGACCCAGATGCGGATCGGAATGCTCGAAGCGCGGGGATGGGACGAATCGATACCGCTGAAGTACGATATGATCGGGCAAGAGACGACAGGCGCGGAAGGCATGATGAAAGCGCTTCGCACGATTCCCGTCCTGCTTGATATATGCAAGGATATGGAAGAGCTATGTCCCGACGCATGGCTGCTTAACTTCACGAACCCGGCGGGGATGGTGACGGAAGCGATTCATAAGCATTCGACGATCAAGTCGATCGGGTTATGCAACTCGCCGATAGCCGCATACAAGTGGCTATCCGGGTTATACAACGTTCCGATTGACCGCATTTATTGCGAGTTCGCCGGTCTCAATCATCTTCATTGGGTCAGCCGGATCGAGATTGACGGCGAATCGAAGCTGGAAGAACTGCTGGACAGCCGCGGAGGCTATACGGCGGCTAACGTTCCGCAATTTGCCTGGAATGAAACTCTGATTAAGTCGGTTGGCGCGATTCCATCTTATTACTTGAAATATTTCTATCTGCACCGAGAGATGCTGGCGGAGCAGAAGACGGCGGCGGCCAAAGGCGAATCGCGGGCGGAGACGGTGAAACGGCTGGAAGATGAACTGTTCGACATTTACAAAAACCCGGAGCTTGCCGAGAAGCCGAAGCAGCTTGAGCAGCGCGGAGGCGCTTATTACTCCGAGGCAGCCGTTAAGCTCATGAATTCGCTCTATAACGATACCGGCGATATCCAGACGCTAAACGTTCGCAACGGCGGCATTCTGGACTTCCTGCCGGATGACGCATGCATCGAGGTGAACTGCAAGGTGACGAAGGAAGGGCCGATTCCGCAGCCGGTTTCGACTGTTCCAGCGTCGGCGAAAGGTCTTATTCACGCCGTGAAAACGTACGAGTCGCTGGCCATAACGGCGGCGGTCACGGGCAGCCGCGATACGGCGCTGCTTGCGCTGACCAGTCATCCGCTCGTCGATTCAGCAAATGCGGCGGAACGTATGTTTGCGGAAATGCTGGAGCAAAATAAAGCGTATTTGCCTAAGTTTTTCGGATAATTTCTTAATTGCGGAAGCCCTGAAAGGTCTATTCTGACCTTACGGGGTTTCTTTCTATTTCATTCCGTTTCAAACATTTGCAACAAAATGATACGGCGTTACGTTTTAGACTAGGAACGCAAACACATCCAATAAGGCAGGTGCATCTAATGTCATTCCTATCCAAACATCGCAATCGCAAAAGCATCGCAGCTCTAGTCGCTGCCGCGTCGTTAACCGCTATGCTGCCAACCGCTGCTTTCGGAGCGGTGCAAGCGGCACCGACCGTACAATTTCAAATCGGCAGCCTTACTGCTGTAAACGATAATGGGCCCTTCACGCTCGTGAACGCCCCTTACATCGAACAGGGCGTCGCAATGGTTCCCGTGCGCGCGCTGGCCGACGGACTGGAAGCGAAGCTGGAGTGGGATCCCGCCGAGAAGTCGATCAAGCTGGAACGGAGCGGCTTGACGGTATCGCTGAAGGCAGGAGACGATTCGATGGTCGGCACATTCGTGAAAAACGTCAAGCTGCCGGCAAAGGTCGCAATCGTGCGCGGACAAGCTTTCGTCCCTGCGAAGAGCGTGGCTCAGCTGCTTGGCGCGGGTACGACATGGGAGGCGAAGACGAAGAAGGTGACGATTAAGATAAACGGCGAGGAAGCCGGCGTCGTCTCGGAACGTTTCACATTCAGCCCAGGCGAGGAAGGCTGGCAAGGCGGCTTTGCCGATCTGCCCGTCGATTACGACCCTTCGATCTACGAGCTTCTCTATGCTAGAGAGCTATTGCCGCTTAAGGACAATGGGTCGAATTACGGGTTGAAGCTTAACGGAATGAACCGCAGCGACGACTTGTTCATGTTCGCGACTCGGAAGATTACCGGTTTGAAGCCGAACGCGACTTATGATGCTGCGTTAGCGTTCACGCTGTATACGGACCAAGCGGGCGATATGATGGGCGTCGGCGGAGCGCCGGGCGAGGCGGTCAGCATCAAAGCGGGCTTCGTGTCGCAGGAGCCGAAGGTCGTGAAAGAGGAGGAAGGCGGGCAGGTTTATTACAAGGTGGACGTGGATAAGGGCAACCAGTCCGTCGAAGGGGCGGATATGAAGATCGTCGGCAATATGGTTAAGGAAGATGGCGGAGCGGAAGGCTTCCAACCAAAGCCGATGAGCCATGCGGCGACGCTGAAAGCGAATGCCGCGGGAGAGCTGTTCGTCATCATCGGCAGCGACTCCGGATACGAAGGGCTGACAACGTTGTATTTGGACGATGTGTCCGTTACGTTGACGCCGCGTACGTAACGTATCGCCTATGATGGCACGCTTTATAGACAGCGATTTTTCGCGGAATGCGGAAGATCGCTGTTTTTTTTCCTTTGAAACGGGTTGGGAACTGAGGTAAGATGCAGTAAAGCAGCGTGAATGCGCTTATTATGCAAGGGGAAGTGAGAACAAGAAATGACGATAACCGTTCAAGATGTGATCGACTGGTTGGAACGGCCGGTCAGGCGTATCGACAACACGGTGGATGGGCTGAATGCGGGGCAGCCATCGATGGAAGTGACGGGCATCGCCGTCACTTTCGTAGCGTCGCAGCATGCGATCGAAGAAACGATTGCGAGGGGAGCTAACCTGCTTATCACCCATGAAGGCGAATATTTCAGTCATCGGGGAGGACGAGAGCAGTGGCCGGATGATTCGGTCGTCGAGGAGAAGAGACGATTAATTGAACAATCGGGAATCGCAATTTACCGTTTCCATGATTATTGGCATGCTTACAAGCCGGATGGCATTACGGAAGGACTGAAGGAGGCGCTTGGCCTTAGCACCTATGAGCGGGATGAGCTGTCTTATGCATCCGTGATTGAACTTCCAGAAGCAAAATCCCTTAAGGAAATTGCGCTTGATGCGAAAGGGAGGCTCGATTTACCCCATGCCAGAGTAGTTGGCGACCCGGCGAAGATGTGCCGGTTAATCGGGTTATCGGCAGGTTATCGCGGCGGCGGCGCGAACTCGATCCCGTTGTTCAGCCGCTACAATCTAGATCTCATTATAACCGGCGAAGGACCGGAATGGGAGACTCCCGAATATGTTCGCGACGCAGTATATCAAGGAACAGGCCGCGCGATTTTACTGCTCGGCCATGCGGAAAGCGAAGAACCGGGCATGAAGCGTTTGGCCAAGTTGCTGGAGCGCGAGTTCGATGGCGTGCCGGTAAGCTTCGTGAAGCAAACGCCGCTATTCAACTTCCTTTAGCGGTGCTGATAATCTATTTTTTTCAAAGTGAATCCTATCGTTTGTCAGGTTGTTTTTGACCTATTATTCGTTACGATATATAAATACGAAATGGATAGGAGGCTGTATGGTGCAATGACGACAGAACAACATGACCGACAGGATAAACGCAATGGAGGCTATGAGGGGTGGCTTCGGTATACGCATATTGAGGACGCTTACAAGAGAGAGGCTTACAGCGTGCGATGCTCGCAATTACAAATCATGGGCGAGTCGCCCGTTATTCATACGGCGCGAACCGAATTAGCGGCGGCGCTGGATACGATGTTAGGCGTGAAGCCCAGGGAAATGAATGGCACTGGCGGTGAATCGTTCGGCATTATTGGTGGAACCATCGACAGTTTCACTCGCTGTGACGCCAGAATCCCAGAGGACTGTCATTTAGATGAGCTTGGCGTGGACGGTTACGTCATCCAGGCAGAGGAGACAGGCCCGATATGGCTCTTTGCAGCATCTGATAATGGCGTGCTCTATGCGGTATATCATCTGCTTCGCTTACTCCAGACTGATCAGCCAATCGGAAAGCTATCCATTCGCGAGACGCCGGTTAACGGGCTGCGGATGCTCGATCATTGGGACAACATGGACGGTACGATTGAGCGTGGATATGCGGGCAACAGTATTTTTTTCCGTGACAATCGCATCGTCGCCGATAGGGATCGTATTCGGGACTACGCGCGTTTGCTCGCGTCGGTGGGCATTAACGCGGTAGCGATCAACAATGTTAACGTTCATCGTGAGGAAACGAAGCTCATAACGGAACCATTACTGCCGGACGTTGCAAAGGTGGCAGACGTATTCGGCGCTTACGGCATCCGTCTCTACTTAAGCGTCAACTTCGCAAGTCCGATCGAGATCGGCGGACTGGATACGGCCGACCCGCTTCATCCGGACGTCTCCGCCTGGTGGAGAGCGAAGGCGAAGGACATCTATCGCTATGTGCCATCGTTCGGAGGATTTGTTGTCAAGGCCGATTCCGAATTCCGGCCAGGACCGTTCACTTACGGCCGCAACCATGCGGACGGCGCGAATATGCTCGCGGATGCGCTTGCGCCGTTTGGGGGACATGTCATATGGCGCTGCTTCGTCTATAACTGCTTGCAGGATTGGCGCGACAGGTCGACCGATCGTGCCCGCGCGGCGTATGATCATTTTAAGCCGCTTGACGGCCAGTTCCGCGATAATGTTCTGCTTCAGATTAAGAACGGGCCGATGGACTTTCAAGTACGCGAGCCTGTGTCGCCACTATTTGGCGGATTGTCGCGGACGAACCAACTGCTGGAGCTGCAGATTACGCAGGAGTATACCGGGCAGCAGCGTCATCTTTGTTATCTCGTCCCGCAGTGGAAGGAGGCGTTGGACTTCGATACCTTCGCAAGGGGCGAAGGATCGACGGTTGCGTCGGCGGCAAGCGGAGCGCTGTTCGGCACGAAGCTTGGCGGCATGGCGGCGGTATCCAATGTAGGCGACGACAGTTGCTGGACGGGACATCCGCTGGCGCAAGCCAATCTGTTCGGGTTCGCAAGGCTGGCGTGGAATCCGGCTTTAGACGCGGAAGAGATTGCGGCCGAATGGACGGCGATGACGTTCGGAGCCGACCCGGATGCGCAGCGGGTTATAACGGATATGCTGCTTGATTCGCTAACCATCTACGAATCTTATACTGCACCGCTCGGAGTAGGCTGGATGGTAAATCCGGGGCATCATTACGGCCCGAACGTGGACGGTTACGAATATTCGAAGTGGGGCACATACCACTTTGCGGACTGCAACGGCATAGGCGTTGATCGTACGGTGCGTTCGGGAACGGGTTATACGGGACAATATGCACTGCCGCAGTACGAGCGATATGAGTCTCTTGAACAATGTCCGGACGAACTGCTATTATTTTTCCACCATGTTCCTTATACGCACAAACTTAAATCTGGTAAAACCGTTATTCAGCATATTTATGATACGCGCTTTGAAGGAACGGAAAGAGCGGCAATGCTTGTCACGAGATGGGATTCCATTAAGCGCTCGATCGACGCCGAGATCTATCGGCTTGTGCGGGAGCGGCTGGTCCAGCAAGCGGAGCATGCGAAGGAATGGCGAGATGTGCTGAACACGTACTTCTGCCGCAAATCAGGCATCGCCGACGAGCTGGGCAGGACGATTTTTTAAAGACGGAACGTAAAATCGAAAAGAGAATGGAGGCTCAGGCTGTGGTCCTGAGCCTTTTTTTTTGTTCAGTTATCGAACAAACTAAATATTTTATACCAAAAACTAATCATTGTAGGGTTACGCTTGAACTTCTTTGAAGTTATAATTATCGGTGCTTCTAAATTACAATGTTCGTGTAATTTGTATCCGTTTACATGTAGCTTTTTGAAAACATTTCGAATAAATGGCAGGGAGGAAAGATGCAGGATGAAAAAGTCATTCTCGTCGACGATGAAGTTTTTGCACGGAAAGGCTTGCGGGCTCTTATTCCTTGGCATGAGCTTGGCTATACGATTGAGGCCGAGGAGGCTTCGGACGGTGAAGAAGCGCTGGGGCTGATCGAGGTTACACAGCCCGATCCATAAGATCAAGCTGCATATCGACGCGAATTATCGCGAGAACATGAGCCTTAAAAGTATTGCGAAACAATTCTATATGAATCCCATTTACTTGGGCTAGCTTTTCAAGAAGACGTACCATGTATATTTCAACGATTACGTTCTCGGTCTTCGGGTGCAGGAGGCGAAGCTTCTGCTTAGGTAGACCGACTGCAAAGTATATGAGATTGCAGCGAAGGCAGGCTTCAGCAACGCCGATTATTTCGTCACCCAATTCGAGAAGGTAGAAGGCAAGTCCCCAACGGAATACAAGCAATCATTAATCGCACGCAGCAAATCACAAAAATAACGGTAGGTGAGTGTATGTTCCAGCGAATGAACGATATTCGGCTGCGCAATAAAATGATCATCGTATTTGTACTTGCCGTACTCATTCCCGTCGTGCTGACGAACGTCATCTTCTTTAACTTGACGACGAGCAGCGTGAAAAAGCAGAAGCTGGCTGATATCAACCGGGGGCTCGAGCAAATACGCAATGAAGTTAATGATCAGATCGAGTCGGCGGTAGGCATATCGACCGTACTATACAATGACACGTTATTGAATGAGTATATTGAGAGACAGTACGGCAATCAGTCCGATTATGTGGAAAATTACCATACGTATATGATCAATTTGCTTGATAAATACAGTCCGGTGTATGAGGCTATTCAGGCGGTCACAATCTATTCCACCAATGATACGATTCTATATGGCGGGCGTGTGCAAAGAATCAACAGTCACGTTCGTGAGCAGAATTGGTACAAAAGCGTGATGAGCAAATTGTCGGCGCAGCCGGCTCTGGAACGCAATAATCCTGAGTATCCAGGACTTGCGCCTAATACACTGAGCATCATCCGGAAAATGGTCGATTCTGGTGTCAATGGTTCGGCAGAGAAGCTGATTAAGATCGATATGCATCCCCAAACCATAAGAGAAATGCTGCAAAACGTTACGCTCGAGGGAACGGTCTATTTAATTCGCAATAATGAAATTCAATATTCGTCGGATCCGCAGCAACCGCTTAATGACGGAAGCGGACGAAGTATACGCTATGACCAGCCGGATTCGTCCGGTGATATGATCGTGCTGGAAAAAGATTTCGGCAACGTTACTTATCTGGAGGACTGGAAAATCGTTGGCGAGTTCAAGGAGCGTGAGGTGCTGGAGGACGTTAGCAAATCGAAGTTATTCGTTGTGTATATGTCAATTGCGAATATTCTCGTTCCGACACTTATTCTCGTATGGTTCACTCGGTCGCTAAGCGATCGGCTTGTCCGCATTCTTAAGCAGATGAAGCGGGTAAAGAACCATTCGTTTGAGACGATTAACGATACCCCTTCAGCGGATGAGATCGGTCAGCTAACGGAGGAGTTTAACCGGATGACGCTGCAGATCAAGTCTCTGATCGACGATGTCTATATCGCTGACATTCAGAAGAAAGAGCTTCAGCTGAGCCGCAATCAATCGCAGCTTCATGCCCTGCAAAGCCAGATCAATCCGCATTTCCTGTTCAATTCGCTGGAGACGATTCGGATGCGAAGCTTGATGAAGGACGAGCTTGAGACGGCGAAGATCATTCATAATATGGCCAAGATATTCCGCAAGTCGCTTAGTTGGGGCAAGGACTGGATTACGCTCAAGGACGAGCTAGACCTTGTCGCATGTTTCCTTGAAATTCAGAAATACCGGTTCGGCGATAAGTTGAATTATACGATTCATGCCGATGAAAGTGTACTGTCGACGATGATTCCGAAAATGACGCTGCAGCCGCTTGTCGAGAATGCAAGCATTCACGGAATCGAGCCGCTCAAGGAGGCTGGATGGATTCACATTCATATCGAGAGAATGGCAACGGGGATTGCCTATACGATTAAGGATAATGGCGTAGGCATTCCGCAGGAGAAGCTAACGCACATGCTCGCTGGACTAGATAAGGATGACACGGTTTCCGACAATGTAGGTATGCGCAACGTCTATTTGCGGTTCAAAGGGTTTTATGGAGACAAGGCGGACTTCCAGATTAGGAGTGAGCCGGTCCAAGGGACGGAAATCACGATTGTAATATCCGATTCTGAAGACATATGACCTATAACAAAGCGCTTTCGCAACGAGCTGATGAAGATGCTGCAGAACTCCAACGCGTCGATTAGCGGCGGAGACGTGGCGGGCGCTGCTGCCAGCGCGAGCCAAAGCGGCAGCAATTATGTAACGCCGACCTCGATTCGGGCAACAATGACGATTGTAGCAAGCTTGCCGATCATCATGGTATACCCCTTCCTACAGCGTTATTTTGTCAAAGGCTTGACACTTGGCGGCGTGAAGGGTTAATAGTAGAATATCGGATGCAGTTAGAATAGCCTGTCGCTGACAGGCTATTTCTGCAATTGTGTAACTTTTTAAAAGGCGGGTGGATACTGATGGGCAATAACGGGATCATTCATGAAGCAACGACGAAGCAACGGCTGCTTGCGATGACGTTCGATGACGGACCGGATGAGACGTATACGCCACAATTACTGCAGGTGCTGGCGGCGCATGGGGCGAAGGCGACATTTTATATGATAGGAAGTTCGATTGAGGCTTACCCGGATGTTGCTAGAGCGGTACATAGTCAGGGCCATGAGATTGGCAACCATACCTATAACCATCCTTATTTAACGAAGATTGCTCATGCGGAGCGCAAGGAACAGCTGGAGCGAACTCACGCTTTGATAATCGAAATAACCGGCAGCAGTCCGGCTACATTCCGGCCGCCTTATATCGATTACAACGATGAAGTCGCGGCTGAGGCTGCTGCCATGGACTACCAGATGATTGGCGCGGTTAATATGGAGGCGATGGATTGGGCAGCTCCCGGCGTTGACCATATCGTCAGCAAGACGATGGAACAAGTAAGAAACGGCGGCATTCTAATATTTCATGACGGATATGGCGATCGTTCGCAGACGGTAGAGGCTGTAAAGCAGCTCGTGCCCGAGTTGATGCATCAGGGCTATCGCTTTGTGACGGTAAGCGAGCTGCTGAAGACGGCCGAACCAGTATAGTCGCGTAAGGAAGATCTGTGAATCGTTAGTGAGGAGCGTTCCCAGGAGCAGCTCCTTTTGTTTATTCGCGTTTACAATAATTACAAATGCAGGTGATACTAGCTTGACAATTCCTTATTACACTTGATCGTGTAGATCAAACAATTAATAAGGAGTGGACAAGTTGAACAAAACGATTGACCGTAAAACATTTCTGTCTTATCTGGGTACGGGCGCTGCTGCCCTGGCAGCTGCATCCGCAGGCCTCGGAACGCTGAATGGCAAAGCATCCGCCATGTCATCCACGGCAGATCATCTGTTTGGCTTCAATACGAATCGTGTAAGCGGCTATTTTGAACCGATTGCTCCATCCTCGGAAGATAAGCTCCTGCTCCCAAAAAATTTCAAATACGATGTCGTCGCTGCTTTCGACGATGTGATTAACGCGGCTGGCGAGCGCTTCGGCGAAGGCAGCGACTATAACGCTTATTTCCCTCTTGAAGGCTCTAACGTACGGGGGCTTCTCGTCACTAACCACGAATATAGTACAATCTTCTCGCTCGGCCCGGTGAAGGATGGCAAGATGACAAAGGAGCAGCTTCACAACAATCTTTACTACCAAGGCATGTCTGTCATCGAAGTGTATCGCGACGAGAAGGGCGTATGGAAGATGGATATTAATTCATCCCATGCCCGCAGAATCAACGGCTATACGAAGTTTGATCTTACCGGTCCGGCAAAAGGCGGTTCCGCGCTTGGCGGCGCGACGACGGCTGTCGGCACGTTCGCGAACTGCTCCGGCGGCGTAACACTCTGGAATACAGTATTATCGTGCGAAGAAAACTTCGCGGAGACGGCAGCTGCGTCAAGCTTGCCTGAAACGCACTACGGATGGGTCATCGAGATTGATCCGTTCGATAAGAAATACTTAAAGAAGCATACAGCACTTGGACGCTTCAATCATGAGAATACGGCAATGGGAATAGCGAAGGACGGCCGCGTTGTCGTATATATGGGCGACGACAAGAAGGACGCTTGCGTCTATAAGTTTATTTCGAAGGGCCAGTACAACAAGTCGCTGGGTCGCGGCAACTCTGCTCTGCTTGAGGAAGGCACGTTGTACGTTGCCAACTTGAAGAAAGGCGAATGGGTGCCTGTTACGCTCGAAGCTGTGTCGAAAGCGATTAAGGACAAGCCTGAATTGCAGAAGAAGTTCGTAACGCAAGGCGATGTCGTTACTTTTTGCCAGGAAGCTGCGCTGCTCGTTGGAGGCACGCCGACGGACCGTCCGGAAGATATCGAAATTTCGCCATTCGACAATACGATCTTCATCTGCCATACGAACAACGATAATCATGGCAACATTCACGGCCATATTACGCGTATTTTCGAGGGCGGCAGCGATCTCGGATCGTTAACGTTCGACTTTGAGATTTTCGCCGCTGGCGGCCGTCAATCGGGCTTCAGCTCGCCTGACAATCTGGCTTTCGATTCCAACGGGCATCTGTGGGTCGTTACCGATATTTCCAGCTCCAGCCAAAATAAAGGCGTGCACAAATCGTTCATGAACAACGGCCTGTTCGTTATTCCGACGAGCGGACCTGACCAAGCGAAAGCGCTCCAGTTCGCATCCGCGCCGGTTGAGAGCGAACTGACTGGGCCGTTCTTCACGCCGGACGAGCAGACGCTGTTCTTGTCTATACAGCATCCGGGCGAGAATACGACCGATCTGAACAAACCTACAAGCAGATGGCCGCACCGTGCCGGCGATAGCAAGGCAAGATCCGGTGTCGTCGCGATTAGCGGATTTAAGCTTGGCTAAGCGGTACTAACTCTTTTCAATCAGCCACGGATTTTCTCCGTGGCTGAATACTATTCTTTAGGAGATGACTGATTATGCCATTCGGAAATATTGGAATTGGTGGTTTAGTTTTGATTCTTATCATTGCCCTGATTATCTTCGGACCTTCTAAGCTGCCAGAACTCGGTAAAGCGTTTGGACGTACGTTAAGTGAATTTAAAGGCGCTACTCGCGGTCTTGTAAATGGCGAGGACGAGGAGAAAAAGAAACCTGAGGCGGGACAGGAAAGCGTCCTTCCGAATAAGTAATATGAAAAATCAAAACGAACAAAATTTACTTGGACATTTGGAGGAAATGAGGGCACGTATCATACGTACCCTCATCGCTTTCTTGGTATCCATGGTAGCGGCTTTCATATACGTACGTGATATTTATCAGTGGCTGGTAAGAGATATGGATCAAAAGCTGGTCGTGCTTGGTCCATCAGATGTAATGTGGGTGTATTTTATGATTGCAGGTGTGGTCGCTATTGCGGTAACACTGCCAGTTGCCGCTTATCAAACATGGAAATTTGTTCAACCTGCAGTACCAGAACAAGCGCAACGAGCTACATTGCTGTTCATACCAGGAATCACTTTTTTATTTGTGATTGGAATATGTTTTGGTTACTTTATTTTGTTCCCGATGGTTCTTCATTTTATGAATGAGATGGCTGCGAATGATTTTGCCACCATGTATACAGCCGAAAAATATTTTACCTTCATGATCCATATGACAGTTCCGTTTGGTATTTTATTTGAAATGCCAGCGGTTGTTATGTTTCTTACCAAGCTTGGAATTTTGAACCCGAATAGATTGGCAAAGGCGCGTAAACTGGCTTATTTCGTTCTTGTAATTATTGCGGTTACCATTACGCCACCGGATATTTTATCGGATATAATTGTGATTGTACCGTTATTCTTGCTTTATGAAATCAGTATTACGATTTCTAAAGTTGTATATCGTAATCAGCTCAAAATGCAAAATGATATTGTAACGAGTTAATTGTGTTCGTAACAAAGAGCAGCCATGTAGGCTGCTCTTTGCGTTTAGTGAGACATAGTTCAGGTTTTATCACCTTAGTACTAATCAAGGACTAAATTATTTTACAATAATAGAAAATAACTATCGGAATGAAAAGGTAACGGCATTTATAGCGAGCAAATGGTGGCCAAACTATAATGCTACATAGAAACTAGCCAGCGAAAAAGGAGTGTATGAAACCTACAAGAAGGAAGTTCACTCCCGAAGAAAAAGCGCGTCTAGTGCTGGAAATTTTGAAAGAAGAAAAATCCGTTTCTCAGCTAGCAGCTGAGCATGGTATCCATGCCAATGTCCTCACTCGGTGAAAGACGGAAGCGATTCAGAACCTCTCGCAATTGTTCGTAGACGATCGAAAAAGCATCATGAAAATGAAACTGGATTACGAATAGCAAATCACGGACTCTACGCCGAGGTTGGAAAGGCCTCCACCCAATTGTCGTGGATCAAAAAAAATCTGGCCTCTAATGGCCACGTGAACACTTTTCGCCTAAAATAGCCCCTTTCTGAATGGATTGTTAATTGCTAATTAACGTAAACATTACCTGCCCCATCTTTCAAATTGTGTCCTTTGAAACCATGACCCCGTGTTGTACGTCTTAATAACAGGCGAAAGGGAGAAGCTGAGATCAGATCCATAGCAAACGATTAGGCAAGGAGAGTTCACGATGCAAATTAGAATGCTGGCTTACCGCGAGCCTCCGCCGATGGAGCTGCTGCTAATGGCCGATCCGTCGGAGAAGCTGGTGAACGAATATTTGAACCGGGGACAATGCATGGTTGCCGAAGCCGGCGGCGTTATTATAGGCGTCTATGTATTGCTGCCGACAAGGCCGGAGACGATCGAGATCGTGAATGTAGCAGTCGCCGAGAGCGAGCAGGGCAGAGGCGTCGGCAAGCAGTTAGTCAATCATGCGATCCAGACCGCTAAGCAGCTTGGCTACAAGACGATCGAGATCGGCACGGGCAACTCGGGCGTCGGTCAGCTCGCGCTCTATCAGAAATGCGGATTCAGAATGGTCGGCATCGACAGGGATTTCTTCATAAGGCATTATGATGAGCCCATCTATGAAAACGGCATTCAGGTGGTCGATATGGTTCGGCTATCGCAAGATTTGTAAATAAACGCATGAAGAAGCTGAGTCGCGCGTCCGAGTCAGCTTCTTCATTTGTTGTCCCGTAATTAGAAATCAAGCTTCATTCTCGAGAAATAGCCGTAGCTGGAGCCGATATACAAATCATTCCCTTCGCGGTTCATTAAGCCGTTTATTATATTTCTTAAGCGCAATTCGGGATACCCAAACATGACGTCATGGATGCGGTTCATCTGCTTGCCGGTTTGCTTATCAAGCACTAACAAATCTTTGTCGTACGAGAGCAGCAGCTTATCGTCTAGCGGGATGATTATACCTGATCCGTAATACGACGCGGTTGTGTCAAGAGTGGATGCTTCAGTTTGCCAACGAATACGGCCGTCGGATTTGTTTACGGCCGTCGGTATGTTGTTCACGGTCATGTAGACGGCATCGCCATCGAAGACCGCTCCCGCCCCTTTGCCTGGAATGGTCCATAAGGTCTTGCCGCTAGCCGTGTCGTACAAAGCAGTCTTATATTGCTTCGGATCGGCGTGTCCGTCGCCATCGATCGGCTGTTGAATGAGCAAGTAACGCAAGTCCAGCGCAAAAACGAGCTCGTGGCTGCCGATCATATATCTAGCCTTAACCTGCTTCGACTTCGTGCTTATATCCATTAACAGAAGCTCGTTGCCAAGCATGATCCACTTCTCCAGCTTCTCGGGCTCGAACGGATTGCCAGGCGGCTCAATGAATGGCCGTGAGTACAAGCTTGGCGTTTCAGATTGGGTGCCTTCCGATTCCGTCTCCCATAGCAGCTTGCCCGTAAGCGGATCCAATGCCTGCAATTTATTATTCTGAACGATCATAATCGTGGCATATCGTTCGCCATCGCTTATGATTTCATAATTACTTTTGATCGGCTTGCTCCATCTTTGTTTTCCGGTTTTGGCATTAAGGGCAATAAGCTTGCCTTCGCCATTCGTTTCTGACTGACCGGTGTATAAAATAAGGGTGTTTTGCGCTCTAGCTGCTCTGAAGGATTTGCCAATCTTCGTGCCGTCGAACGTCCATACGGGTTTGCCGTCAGACAGCCTAATGCGGCTTACGCGCTGTACATATTTTTTTGCAGCGGGATCATAGTCGATGAATACGTTGGCATATTCGCGATTACTGTCCATGTAAGCATCGAAGCCGCCAAACCCGGCATCGATCCTCCACAACGTCTCGCCGGTCTTCCGGTCGACCGCGTATAGCCCAGCGTTATCATGCATGCCGCTAAATCCGCCGTCATCTCCTATGAGCAGCAGAATGCGATCCGTGACCGCCTGCAGATACGTATGGCCAAGGTTATATTCATTTCGCCATGTCCAGTCGACAGCTCTGGTAGGACTCGGCGGAAGAACGCGATATTCATGCACGTACTCATAAGGATACGAGTACGCGCCAACCTCTGCTTGCTCGGCAAGTCTTGCAGCCTGAATCAGATGCCATTCCTCAACCTTCCCCTCCTCGTTGAACGTAATCGTAAAATGCACTTCGCCAAGCTCATAACGCCAAGTAACGCCAAGGCGCATCGTCTGATCTGTCTGGCTCAGATTGCGTGATGTTTCGATAAAATGCGGCTCGCCCAGCAATTGTCTTACCTCTGTTACACCGGTTCCTTTGGACATTGTAGACTCGATTATCGATATGGCTTCATTTATCGGAAGCGACGTGCCCGGATCGAGAATGCCGCCGTGTACGGTTTCGTTCAGCTCGATGTCTGCAGCGGATAACCATAGCAATACAGGGCGATTCACATGATGATCGCCATAGGGGCGAACCGGCGATTGAAGAACGCCGTACCAGTCTTTCCAACGGATGGCGCTATAGATCGACTTGCCAAGATGGATGCCGTCCGCCGTCAGCGTGCTGCCGGGAAATAACGCAAACCTGGAGCCAGGCTTGATCTTCAGCAGTGACGGCTCACTCACCTGAATGTCTTTGGCGGCGTCTGTACCGTACCAGATCGGAAGCCATACGAGCCCGGCTTCTTCGGTGGAAAAGGCTATCCATTCTCCTCGCCGCTCCGACACTTTAAATACATCGCCTGCTTTGCCATAGTAGCTGGCTTCGAGCGGAATCGACGAAATATCGGCTTCTCCTGCGAAGATAGGCGCTAACGAGCTTAGCGTGACCTGGCCGTCTACCGCTTCCAGTTGGAGCGGAATGGTTGTTGACATTAGAGTTGGCTCGGCAGCCGATGTAGGCATCTGGGTTGCAACAGGCTGAACGTTCGTGTCGCAGCCAATCATCGAATTAAGAGCTGCGGCTAGCGATATAACGAGAACGATACGGAACCTTTTTTTCTGGCGAGGGAAATGCATTCAAACGCTCCCTTTGCATTGGTTATTTTTCCATTAGACGTAAGCTTTTCGGAAATGTTTCTATGCATCGCCGTGATCGCATGCTTCATAGATTTCAAGTAGTAGTAAACCATGCGGATATGGTATAGTATTGGCAAAATATACCTAAGAGACGATGGAGATGAGCGATCCTATGAGCTTTGAGGTTATCGAAGCGACGATTACGTCCATGCAGGCTGCGCTGGCAGCAGGAAAGATTACCTCTAGAGAGCTTGTGCTTATTTATCTGGACCGAATAGCGACTCACGACAAGAACGGGCTTACGATCAATTCGGTGCTGTCGATTAACCCGGATGCGATATTCATCGCCGACGCGCTTGATAGCGAGAGAGCCGCACAGGGGATACGAGGACCTTTGCACGGTATCCCAATCTTGCTGAAGGACAATATCAATTCCGGCGATCAGATGTGCACGAGTGCCGGTTCGCTGGCACTGGCCGGTTCATACGCAGGCGAGGACGCGACTGTCGTGCAGCGTTTGCGGGAAGCGGGAGCCATTATACTCGGCAAAGCGAATATGACGGAGTTCGCGAACTTCATGACGGACGGCATGCCGTCCGGTTATAGCTCTAGGGGCGGGCAAGTGCTCAACCCGTATAATATCTCGAAGCCGACGGGCGGCTCAAGCGCGGGCTCGGGCGCAGCGGTCGCTTGCAACTTCTGCATGGCGTCCATAGGCACGGAGACGTCGGGTTCGATTCTCAATCCGGCGAATTTAAGCTCGACTGTCGGCATAAAACCTACAGTGGGGCTCGTCAGCCGCTCCGGTGTCCTTCCTTTGTCGACGAGCCAGGATACAGTCGGTCCGATCGCTCGAACGGTTACGGATGCAGCCATCGTATTAACCGCGATAGCCGGTTATGATGCAGAAGATGTCGCAACGGGGGCAATGAAGTGGAAGGGACAGAGCGATTATACGAAGTATTTGGTACGCGGCGGTCTGGAGGGGGCAAGGATCGGAATTCCAAGGGACTATTATTTCGAGGAGCTAACGGACGAACAACACGCGATATTCAATGCGGCCGTCGAAGCGATGAAGGAGCGGGGCGCGATGATCGTCGACGCTGCCGATATTAAGACAGCACGCCGGATCGGCTATTCTTCGGTCGTGCTTAATGAATTCAAGTCGGCGATCAACGCTTACTTAAGCAAGCTGCCCGCCGGCGCTAAGATGCGCACGCTCAAAGAGATCATCGCCTTCAACAACGAGCATCCCATTGAAGCGCTGCGCTACGGCCAGACGACGTTGCTCGCGGCGGAGACGACTACGTCGGGAACGATGACCGAAACGGCGTATTTGCGAGATCGTGCCAACGATTTGCAGCTTTGCAAGATCGAAGGCATCGATGCGACGCTGGCGGAGCATCAGCTTGACGCCTTGCTGTTCCCGGCCGATTTCGGAGCTCGAATTACGTCGCGCGCAGGGTATCCTAGCGTAATCGTCCCTGCCGGCTATACATCCGAAGGCGTACCGTTCGGCGTCACGTTCGCCGGCGCGGCTTACAGCGAGCCGGCGCTCATTCAGTTTGCTTACGACTACGAGCAGAGCTCGCTCGTCCGCAAGCCGCCATCGCTCAAGAGCTACCTCTAATCGCCCACCTAAAGCGCTGTCATATGACTATCGCTTCACTTTGAAGTGGACGACGGCGCTGTAGAGCATTTTCTCCGACTTCGCATTGAACGTTGCCTGATGTCTGACAGAATGGACGTCAAGCATAAGCGCTTTGTTCATCTCGATCTGATTAGCGATCATTCGCTCCAGCGTCTTCAAATCCTGCGCTTCGAAAAACTCGATTTTCGTATCGATTAAATCCAGGCGGAAATCCATATTTGAGTCTCCAATCTTTAAGTTTCTATGATTACTACTCATTATACCTATTCATAAGGATGAGAGCGAGGGTGAACCCGGTTTGATAGATCGCATATGGAAGTATAAGTTTCATTACATCATCGTATTGCCGGCGTTGCTTTTGATATTCATATTTAAGCTGATCCCGTTTTTCCAAAATATTGTATTTTCGTTTGTGGACTATAAGCCGTTTCTTGGATTATTTGAAAGTCCGTGGGTCGGCTTCGGCAACTTCAAGGCGTTGTTCGAAGACACCCTATTCCGGGATGCGCTGCGCAATACGCTAATCATAAATATCGGTTTCGCGCTAGTTGCCGGTGTAATTGCGTGGTTGCTGGCACTTGCGTTAAGTTCCATGCGGATAAGAGTGGTCAGAGGAGCGTTCCAAACGATATTCCTTATACCATACGTGGTGCCGTCGGTCTTCATTGCCGGGATCGTCATGCTCTTGTTGTCGCCTGCTCATTCTCCATTCCATCTAACGGATAAGCTGCTGCTTGCAGACCCGTTATGGACGAAACCAATCTTGATTGGAATCGAAGTGTTCCGAAGCTTGGGTATTCCGGCGATGATCGGACTGGCTGCAATCTTGTCCAATAAGACGGCCCAATCAGCCGGTAAGCGGGGCAGACCCAATGCGGCAGCCGCAGGAAGAGCGATTGCCGCCTACCTCATTCTACAACTATCGTTTTTATTCTCGAGCGATTTTGAATTAACGACAATTTTGGTTAACCCATTGACAATGGATAGCGGAATAACAATCGATTATTATATATATACGATTGGATTGATGCAGGCGAATTACGGCTTATCTTCCGCAGCTGGCGCGTTTGTAGCCTTCATCCAGTTCATCCTTGTCCTGCTGGCGTATCAATTGGTGAGAGGCAGGTTTCTTGGCGATCTGTTCAGCGGTACGAAGCCTCATATCGATTCACAATCCTCTGAACATTCAAGTAAATGGTGGGGAACGGCCGTTTCTGCGATATATGCGGCAATTGTACTACTGTTCGTATATTTGCTGATCATAGAACCTTTCACGAAGAAAAGCGATTCGGCGCAGCGGTTGCACGATCTCTTCTCGTTTTGGAATATAGCCGGATATACGATAAGCAATTTCGCTGCGGCAGTCGTTTTCATGCTCGTGTCGGTAACGCTTGCGTATCCGTTAACCGTGAAGAAACTGCCGGGACGTCAGTTATATAAGCTGTTTTTACTGTTTGTGCTGATAACTGCCTCGAATCAGATTAGCGAATACTTCTTCTTTAGAGAGCTTGATATGGTAAACACCTTATTTCCGCAAATATTCACGGGATTTTTTGCGCTAGCTTCTGTATTCGTGCTGAAATCGATATTTAATAGCCGGCATGCCGAGCTTAAGGAGCAAGCGGAGGCGAGCGGCAGAGGCGAGCTGCATACGTTCTTCACTTTATTTATCCCTAAGGTGTGGAAGCCGCTGCTGGCGCTTGGCGTTCTGCAATTCATAGCTTTATGGAATGCCTATTTGCCTTCCGTCATTTACGTGGTTCGAGAGGAATCTTATTCTCCCGTTGCCAAGGGATTACGTTTGTTGCTTAGCGCACCTGAGAACTTTGCCGATCCAATCCTCTGGCAATATTGCGCGATTATTAGTTTGCCGCCAATCGTATTGCTGCTTATTTTCCGCAAATGGATCATTTCCGAAGTGCTTGCAAGTCAGGTTACAAAATAATAAATAGGGGCATTCATATTAAGCCGGAAGAGCCGCGCAAGCTTTACTGGGCCGATAAGCTCGGCATCATGTCGAGACCGGTGTCAGTACGTGGCTTTGTATGGACGCAATGCCGGACGTCACCCGATGGATATCTTTATACACTGCACCTAATGCCACCATAAAAGCGAAGAGCGCAGCCCAATAGGGTCGGCGCTCTTTCCTGTTTTAGCTATACCTCAAATCTAGCAATTCGTGTATACTGTTGGTATTGTTGACAGAAGGGGTTGCTAGGGGAGAATGTATGTAGATCCATCGTTAGTGCACAAGAAGGAAAAAGGCTATTATGTGTTGGCGCTTATTGTAAGTATAATAGCGACGCTAGTTTTGCTCATTTCGATTATCGGCATTTATATTTTGTTATTTATCGTTGTTGTTCCTCTGCTGGCGCAAGCGATATCGAACGCGAGCATAAGGTTGAACGGCGTTCGCATTACGCCGAAGCAGTTTCCCGAGATCCATGAATTGGTGTATCAACAGAGCGCTCGAATGGGGCTGCCGTACTTGCCGGACGTTTATATTATGGAATCGAGCGGTGTGCTGAACGCATTCGCTACCCGGTTTTTCGGCAGAAATATGGTTGTGCTCTATTCCGACTTGTTCGAGCTGATGAACAGGGGAGGAGAAAAGGAGCTGGCCTTTGTGATCAGCCATGAGCTGGCTCATCTGCAGCGCAGACATCTGACGAAGCAGCTGTTCATAATTCCTGCCATGTGGCTTCCGTTCCTTGGGGATGCATACTCTCGTGCTTGCGAATACACATGTGATAGAATGGCCGCTCATTTTACGGAAGATCCAGAAGCGGCAATGAATGGCTTAACGGTACTTGCCGTCGGCAAGAGCTTGTACAAGCAGGTCGATCGCGAAGACTATTTGCTTCAGAGCAGCGGCGAGAGAGGGCTGTTCGTGTGGCTGGCTGAGAAGCTGTCCACCCATCCGCCTCTGCCGAAGCGGATCGAGGCCATTCAGCGTTATGCCGATCCTCACAGGGCGTCGATATTCCGGTCGTCTAAAATGGCGTTGGTTATTGTCCTTTCGGCATGCCTTGTCGTTATCGCCATGTTCGTAACCGGCGTTGCTCTCTCCAGTCAACTGATGAAGCTGGCGTCGGGGGCCTTTGAGGAAGGGTATAGCGACGAGGAGCTGCTTGATGCGGCGATGAACGGCGAGACGTCTCGCGTCGTTGAGTTGTTGGATCAAGGGGCTAACCCCGATGCCGCCGATTATGGTGGTTGGACTGCCCTTATGAGCGCTATCGATCAGAATAATGCCGAGATGGCCAGAGCGTTGCTTAATGCGGGTGCGAATACGGATTTGACAGAGGATGAATATGAGAATTCAGCTTTAACGATAGCGATTTCGAGCGGCAATGAAGAGATTGCCGAGCTGTTGCTGGGACATGAAGCCAATCCGAATTTGCAAGACAGCTTTGGGTGGACGCCGCTTATGACTGCCGCATCGTACGGTGAGGAGGGTATGGCTAGACTGCTGCTGGAGAATGGAGCGGATACGAGTTTAACGGATGAGAACGGGTGGACAGCCTTTGATTACGCCATGGATGCCGGTTATGAAACGCTCGCTCAGCTGCTGAAGCCAGGAATGGCAGAAGCAGCTTAGCGGCGGCTTCTGCCGCTTCGTTATACGTACACAAAGAAAGAGAAGCTTGAGTGCTCAAGCTTCTCTTTCTTTGATGTTGCTATGTATGATAACTGTACCTTATTGGTTCACGATGGTCGGGACGACACGATTTGAACATGCGACCCCCTGGTCCCAAACCAGGTGCTCTACCAAGCTGAGCTACGTCCCGTGAAGAGATGGTGCCGTCGAGAGGACTTGAACCCCCAACCTACTGATTACAAGTCAGTTGCTCTACCAATTGAGCTACAACGGCGCGTTATTCTCTTAGACACAAGATGTATTATTGCATATAACTCGTCCTTTATGCAAGCTTTTTTTTGAAAAAAATTTCGACTTTCTTCTAAGTCTATGATTTGCAACCGAACCACGCCTCGCTTAAGCGCCGAATACCATCCTCCAACTGCGCTTCCTCCATGCCTCCGAACCCGATCATGATGTAGCCAGGCGGACAATCATCGGCATTGTTCCAATGATGCACTGGCGAATAGACGCGGCAATCCACGCGCTCCGCTAGCTGAAGAAGCTCTGTGCTGTCGCGCCCCTTTACATCCAGCAGCAAGTGAAGGCCGGACCGGTCGCCGATTACTTCGACGAGCTCCCCCATCCAGTGCTGAATGGCAGCCGTAACCGCCTTGTGCTTTCCGTGGTAGATACGTTTCATCTTGCGTATATGTCTGGCGAAATGTCCCCGCTTCATGAACAGCGTAACCGCCTTCTGGATGATGGGGGATACGGGCTGGCTGTAACTCGCAAGCTTGCTTTGAACCGATGCCATTAATCGTGGAGGCAGGACGAGGTAGCTTAAGCGGGCCGCCGGCAGGAACGACTTCGACAGCGTACCCATATAGATTACCTTCTCGGCTGTATCTAACGCTTTGAGTGCGGGAACAGGATGTCCGTAATAGCGGAATTCGCTATCGTAATCGTCCTCCAGCAGGAGTCCGTCGCAATCAATCGCCCATTGCAGCAGCCGTGTCCGTTTATGAATAGGCAGTACCATGCCTACCGGAAATTGATGGGAGGGAGTGACGTAGGCGACCTGCACTTCTTCCGTATATAGACCTTCCACATGAATGCCGTCATATTCTAGCTTAATAGGCGATATGGAGCAGCCATGATTGCGAAGAACCGTCTTGACTCCCGAATAACCGGGCTCTTCCATGCCAATGCGGCGCTCACGAAGCGACAGTATTTGGCAGAGCATGCTCACCGAATGCTGGGTACCGGCGCAAACGACAATCTGCTCAGGCTTGCAATGGACGCCGCGCGATTCGAAGACGTATCGGGCAATCTCCTCGCGCAGCTCTACATCCCCCTGAAAGTGTCCGTAGCCGAGCACATCGCTTGACCTGCGCGAGACGGCATCGACGAGGCAGCTCTTCCACGCTTCATGAGGAAACCGTTCGATGTCCATATCGCCATACTGAAAGTCGTAGCGAACGTTGCTTAGCGGTGCCTTAGGCGTCACTGTTGCCGGCATATAGTTATCAGTCCCGTCCGGCTCTGTTATTGGCCATACGAGCTCCTCAAGCGGCAATACGCGGTATCCGCCGCGTTGCTTGCTATCGATATAGCCTTCCGACAACAACTGCTGGTAAGCCGATTCAATCGTATTTTTACTTACGCCGAGGTGCAGCGCGAGCTGGCGGATTGCTGGCAACTGTACGCCTTCGACAAGCAAGCCCGCTTCAATCTGGGAACGAATATATTTGTATAGCTGAAAATAGATCGGCTGATTGCCCTGTTTATCGAGTATTGGAGAAATGGCGATCATCGACATCGATTGCTGACCCCCTTCGGATTAGCTAATCTGTCACTTTTCGTAGTGACAAAGACAGCATAAGATGAGAGTAACACAGATCAAATCCATCTGGGAAGGTGAAGCCATGTTTACCGTACGTCTCGATGCGAGGGAGTGCAGCGATCAATCGAAGATTGATGATTTTCTGAATCAAGCGCAGACCGGATTTCTCGGCCTGTCGGACGGCAAGCTGCCGTACGTCGTACCGCTTAATTTTGTATGGCGGAATGGTGCGATTTATTTTCATGGAGCTGAAGAAGGCAGGAAAGCGAGCGTGATAGAGAGCAATAATGAGGCATGCTTCACGGTCAGTGAAAATTACGGAACGATCACGCATTCCGTCCCGGCACATACGGATACCGCTTATATGAGCGTTATGATATTCGGCAAAGCGGAGTATGTCACGGATAGGGAAGAGGCGCACGCAGCGATGCAGGCGCTGCTTGATAAGTATGTAGCCGGCTATTACAAGGATCCGCTCGCCAGAGCGCATTTGGAGCGGTATCGCTCCTCCAAAGGAAGCGCTACGCATGTCTGCAAAGTTACCTGCGAGTCATTGACGGCAAAGGAAAACGCAGCCGTTGAGGGCAAGATGTACAAGCAATCGCAAACGGTGAGAAACGTTTGACCATGTGCAGTCGCACAAAAAAAGAGGATGCTGCTCCGCGATTCGAATCGCGGGGCAACATCCTCTTGTTGCTTTAATTTAGGATTAGGCCAGTTCACCTTCGACAATGCTCTCGTTCTGTTGAATGAGCATTTCGACTTTACGAATTCGGTTCTTGCTCGTCTCGCGGATAATAAACATGAGATTTTCGTAATGATGTTCCTTGCCGGGCTTCGGATCCTGGACTTGGCTGTACAGCCAGCCGCCCACCGTATCGACATCCTCGTCCTCGAAGTTCGTACCCGTCATGTCTGATAGTTCATCCAGCGACACTTTGCCGTCCAGCAAGTAGCAGTTGTCCGCCAGTTGCTCAATGTCCTTGCGCTCGTCGGCGTCGAACTCATCGCGAATCTCGCCGACGATCTCTTCCAGAATATCTTCAATCGTGATGAGTCCCGATGTTCCGCCGTACTCGTCGACCAGGATGGCGATATGAACGCGTTCCTGTTGCATTCTCTTCAGCAGCGACTTGACCGGCGTTACCTCGGATACGCTAAGTACCGGATGCACGAGCTTCTTGAACTCGAAGTTGCTGTTCGATTCGTATTGAAGGAAAAGCTGCTTCGTATTGATCATGCCGACGATATTATCTTTGCTCTCCAAAGCGACCGGGAAACGCGTATATTGTTCCTTGCGAATGATTTCCATGTTTTCTTGCAATGTTTTGTTCGTATATAAACAGATCATATCGGTACGGGGGACCATGATTTCCTTGGCCAGCAGCTCGTCGAACGCGAAGATTCGGCTCACGTAACCGTATTCGGTATTGTTGATCATCCCGCTTTGATAGCTTTCATTAAGAATAATTTGAATTTCTTCCTCGGTATGCGCTTCTTCATGCTCTTTGGCCGGTTTAAGGCCGAACAGTCTGACGATTCCGTTCGCCGAGCCGTTAAGCAACCAAATGAACGGGTACATAAGCGTATGGAAGAAAATAATCGGTTTTGCGGTCAGGAAGCTAATAAATTCGGCTTTCTGGATCGCCCATGTCTTCGGAGCAAGCTCGCCGACGACGACATGGAGGAACGTAACGGAAACGAATGCAATGAGAAAAGATAAAATATGGCTAACATCGCTATTTAGCTCAAGTCGTTCAAATAAGGGTAAAAGCATTTTTTCAACGGTCGGTTCCCCCAACCAGCCCAGCCCGAGCGCAGTAATCGTTATACCTAATTGGCAGGCTGACAAGTAGGCATCCAGATTGCTCGTAACCCGTTGAACGGCAAGCGCGTTCTTCCGGCCCTCAAGCACTAACTGATCGATTCTGCTGGAGCGAAGCCGGATAATCGCGAACTCCGTCGCCACGAAAAAAGCAGTTAATAAAATAAGAAGAGCAATCATGAATAAATTGAATCCTATACCCATTTTCGTTTCTCACTACCCTTTTTGTTGTGAATTTTATTGTATTAGCCAACCATATAAACGAGTGGTAATTAAACTATACCGAATGATTACAACAAATGACAACCGTCGTATGCAACGTTAAGCGACGTTATCGTACGATTAGCGGTATTTTGGAAAGCGCAAAGGCTTGTTTTCATTGAATATCGTCCCTTTACAAGCCTCTAATGCAGGCATATGATAAGTTCATAAGAACTTGTAATCATTTTTGACAAAGTCGTGTATGCGAGGAGGAAAGAAAATGGAGTCCTTTACCCTTACCCGCAAAGAAATGGCGGAGCTATTGCTCTCTTTGCACGGCAGCAGCAGCCGGAGGCCGCTTCAAGTCCTGCAGAGCGCATGGGCGAAGTCGCATCAATACGATCTGGAGAAAGGGACGACATTGCCTGCCTTTCTCGCTACGCTTCTGCCTCCTATTATAGAGAAGATCATTAAAGGCAGTGAGGTGAAAGGCTTCTCGCTGCAGGAAATATCGGCGCTTGGACAGCTGATCGAACATTCGAACCTTTCCATTACTTCTATGCAAAACTGGGTCAAAAGAGACTTTAAGCCGTATTTCGACTGTCCGAAGGCCGGCAAAAAATATTCGCTAAACCAAGCGGCGCTATTGTTCGTTATCGACGATCTGAAGTCGAATCTCGACTTTGAGTCGATTCGGAAGCTGTTCGATATCGTGCTCGGCAAGCCGGAGGACGAGAGCGTCGATCTCGTCGGTCCGATCGAGCTGTATGCCGCGTACACCTCGATGTTCGAGGAGCTTGATGCCAACAACGACCAATTGCTCGATATTACCGGCCATCTCAAAGAGCAGCCGCATCAGGATCTGCTTGCGGAGCAGGTTATTCGCCATGCGGCCAATCGATTCGCGGACAGGCTCTCCGGACTGACGGACAAGCAGCGGGAAGCGATACGCAATATCCTGCTCATTGCCGTCATATCGATCCAAACGTCCTATTTCCATTCTCTCGTCAGACGTTATTGCAATGCGACCTTATTCCTGCATTCGACATAAAAAACGGGATAAAGGGTTGTGCAATATTGGTAATCTGTCCTATACTGTACCTGATATAAATAAACTGAAAAAGGCAAACTTGTCGAAAGGCAAGGACGCAAAGCTATGGGCCTAAGGGGTAGCACGCTATGGCTGCCAGGCCGCCGGACAGGTTAGAAGAGCTTTATTTAGCTATCCGCCTTCTGGGGACCGGATAGCTTTTTGCTTTTTTTTCAGGTAGACAGAGGGAGCGGGAGAAGCAGCATGAAAGCAACATCGTGGACAGCAACAGGAAAGGCAGGGCTTGCAAAAGCCTTGCAAGCAGTAAGGCGAGTAAGCTTGAATAAGTCGAACGGGAAGAAGATTACGACGAAGTTGTTTGCCATTTCCGCCATTATTACCGTATTTAACTTAGGAGCCGGCGCATTTATCTATACGCAGAACTTATCGGTTGCGAGCGCGGTACAAGAATCCGAGAAACTATCCGAGGCCGAACGCAATTACCAGGCGGTTTCGGGCAAGATGCTTAAGACGATGCTCCGGATGATCGACGTGATCGAGAACGGTACGGAGGAAGATAACGCTAATGCGATCAAGACCGATATGGAGACGGTACCAGCAAGCTTGAAGGAATTAGCGAAGCAGTTCATCGCCATGGACAATAAATATCCGCCCGATGAAGAAGGTCAAAAATATGTAAATCAAATCAAGGTTCTAGAGCTCGCTTACAATCAGTTGAGCACGACTTCTATCGATGTCAATCAATTAACGGCCGAAGAGAAGTCGCTGCGCGTGTCGGATTTGATCAGTGTCTATACGATCATCATTGATTATTCCAAAGAAGCGATGGAGAAAAGACTGGCTGCCGACACGCAAGATACGCAGCAGTCGCTTAACAAAAGCATCGACAGCGCGAATATTATTATTCTCGTGAACATTATTTTGTTGGCTATACTGCCTGCTGTAATGATATTCGGTATTACCCGCTCGATCAGGACCGGCTTGACCGGCATCATGAAGCGGATCGACGCGTATCGGAACAATCAATTCACCGAACAGGCGAGGCTGGCCCGTGCCGATGAATTCGGAGAGATCGACGCTTCGCTTGCCGACATGGGCAACAACCTGCGCCAGACGATCAAAGCAACGATTGACGTTAGCGGGACCGTGCTCGGCGTATCGAATCAGATGACCGAGAAGATCGGCAGCAACCGCGAAGCTTCGGAGCAGGTCAAAGACCAAATCGAGTCCGGCAAGACGTCGCTGCTTTCCCAATACGACGACGCATCCTCGATATCGGCGGTTACGGAGCAAATATCGGCAAGCTCGGAAGAGATTGCAGCGTCCAGCGAATACATAAACGGCGATATGCAGAAGATGAAGCAGGCGTCGCTGAGCGGCTCGGAGCAAATGGCCGGCGTCGTTCTGAAAGTGAACGAGACGGCTCTGCAGTTCGATAAGTTGACTGCCGTTTTCCAACTAATGACGGAACGTTACGGCAACGTATCGAAGTCCTTGGCAGGCATTCAAGATATTAATACGCAGACGAATCTGTTGTCGCTGAACGCTTCGATCGAATCGGCGCGCGCGGGCGAGCACGGCCGCGGCTTCGCGGTCGTTGCCGAAGAAATTCGCAAGATGTCCGGCCAGACCGATGCGATATCCAAGCAGATTACGAAGGAGCTGGCGCTTATTCAAGCGGATGTCGCGGCTAGCGGACGTACGATAAGCCAATTCTCGGAAGTAATCAAGTCTACTAGAGAGGCATCCGTGACGGCAAGCGAGACGTTCCAATCGATCGAAACGCAGAGCGGTATCTTATCCGTCCAGGTCAGCGAAATATCGACCGCGATCAACGAGATTACGCAAGGGATGACGCATATCGTATCCGCGGTAGACAATCTGCTTGAAAAATCGACGGAAGTGAACGGACAGATGGGGGAAATCAGCGGTTTGTCCGACAAGCAGAACGGTATTTCCGACGAGCTGGGCGAGCTGTCGCAGCGGTTGACGGAATCGTCGGTGGCGCTGAAAGAACGGGCCTCGGTATTCAAAATTTAAGATCGACAAGCAGGGAGTACGGGGCGACAGATGCTTCGTACTCCTTTTTTTGGAACGGACTGGGGTATCGAACGCCTTCGCTTCTGTCGATATAGTAGGAGTAACGGAGTTTAACCCTACATATTGGAGATAGGTGATACGATGAGCGAAATGAACTTTCAAGTAAATTTGCAGGGCATGATCGAACTGCTCTCCAAGCATCTATATTCGAATCCGGGCGTGTTCGCAAGAGAGCTGCTTCAGAATGGCGTCGACGCTATTACTGCTCGCAAGAAGCTCGGGCATTCCTTTGAACCGAAAATTTTGATCGAGCTTTATGCTTCGAAAACCGTCGTGATCCATGACAACGGCATCGGCTTAACGGAGCCGGAAATTCACCGCTTTCTTTCGCAGATCGGCAGTACGTCCAAACGCGAAGAGCTTGATGGCGGCGACGACTATATCGGCCAGTTCGGCGTCGGCATGTTGTCCTGCTTCGTTGTCAGCACGGAGATTGTGCTCATTACGCGTTCAGCGCTGGAAGGCGATACGCTGGAATGGCGAGGTCGTCAGGACGGTACCTACACGATTCGAAAGCTTAAGCGCGAGGCGCCGATCGGTACATCGATTTATTTGACATGCAAGGAAGACTATGAGGAATATTACGAATGGTATAAATTAGAGCAGCTTATGACGCATTACGGCGAGTTTCTGCCGGTGCCGATCCTATTATCCGAGGATCGCTACGAGCGCAATATTAACGGAGCGCTGCCGCCATGGCAATTGGACGGGCAGCTTGCCCTGGAGTACGGCGAGACGCAGCTCGGTCACCGGTTTCTGGAAGCGATCCCGATCAAGTCGCTGATCGGCGAAGCGGATGGCATTGCGTATATATTGCCTTATGCAGTCAGTCTGCAAGCGGAGAAGAAGCATAAGGTGTACGTGAAGCGGATGCTGCTATCCGATCAGATGAGTCAGATCTTGCCGGAATGGGCTTTTTTCGTAACATGCATCGTTAATGTCGGCGGATTGAAGCCTACGGCGTCGCGCGAATCCTTTATCGAGAATGAACTGTTCTTTACCGTCAGGGACGAACTCGGCCAATGCTTGAAGCGCCATCTTATGCTGCTGGCTCTGACGGATCCCGATTTGTTCGAGAAGATCGTGAAGATCCATTACGTTTCGCTGAAGGCGATGGCGGTCGAGGATGACGAGCTGTACCAGTTGTTCATTCGGTACCTCTCGTTCGAGACCCCTTACGGCATGATGCGAATGGGAGACATTTTGCAGCGGAGTTCGAATATCGTCGTATCGTCGACATTAGACGAGTTCCGGCAAGTGGCGCGCGTGGCGAAGGCGCAGAACGTTATGGTCATTAATGGTGGATACGTGCATGACTTTGAACTCGTTCGCAAGCTGGAGGAGTACGATAAGGACACCCAGGTAGGAGTCCTTGATCCGATCAACTTCACTAATCTGTTCCAAGATCTGACGGCCTCGGAGCTTATAACGGCGTCGCCGTTCCTTTCCCTTGCGGATAAGCTGCTGGAACGATTCCAATGCCGGAGCGCGGTAAAGCGGTTCGAGCCCGCGGAGCTTCCCGTTTTATACAATACGAATGAGGAATTCAACTTTTTGCGCATGGCGGAGCAGACGAGAGCGGAGTCGAACGAGTTGTTCGGCAGCGTTCTGGACGTCGTCATTCATGAAATCCATGAAGTGCCTTATGCAAGGCTATGTTTCAATTACAATAATCCGATCGTGCAGCAGGCGATCGACTGCGGCAATCCGGAGATGCAGAAGCTTTGTATTGAAACCCTGTATACCCAGTCGCTGCTGCTCGGGCATTATCCCATGAGCTCGGAGGAGATGAAGCTGATGAACATGTCTTTCATGAGCGCCCTTTCGATAGGACTCGGTCAGGCAGGTGAGACATAAGCATGAAGCAACGGTACGACGAGCTGCGCAGCGAGGCATGGAACTTGCCGGACGGCAAGCAGAAGGTGACGGTGCTGGAGGAGGCAGTCCGCATCGCCGACCTGTATATGTCGAAGGAGGACGCTTATTACGCTAGAATGTCCTACTCGGAGGCGGCGTTAATGTCGGGCTTCGAGGAACGCTTTATCGTTTCCTTCGCCTGGTGTTTATCACAATTCGAGAAGCAGCCGGAGCTGTACGACAGCCATCAGCTTATCTGGCATTACAAATGGCTAATCGGCATCATATGGCGCTTTCCGCAATTTGGCGCCGTACAGATCGCCGATATCTATTATGATTTCAAAAGAATGTGCCTACAATACGGACACAGCCTTCGGCCTTATTATTCGAAAATCCACATGTACGCGCTGGTTAGCGGGCATGCCGAGCTAGCTCAGACGTATTATGAGGCGTGGAGAAAAGCGCCGTATGACGCAATGTCCGATTGCCGGGCATGCGAGCAAAACATGTTCGGCTATTTTCACTTGGCATCAGGCAGGTACAAGCGGGGACTGCAAACCTTGAAGCCGATCCTGAGCGGCAAGATGTCCTGCCGTTCGATCCCGCAAAATACGTACAGCCACGTACTCATGCCGCTGCTTGAGATCGATCAACATGACGAAGCGGCCAAGCTTGCACGCAAGTGCTCGCGGATGTTGAAAGGGCCTGGATACTTAGAGGAGTACGGCAGGTTGATCGGATATTATGCGGCAACCGACTTGAACAAAGCGGCCAAACTGCTGGAAAGCACGGCTGCTTACGCGATAAGCAACAAGACAGACTGGAATCGATTCCAATATTTGATCGGGGCAAAAGCTTTCTTCTCGTTATGGAATGAAAAGAAGCGCAAAAGGAAGCTGAACGTTCACAGTTCTTTCACAAGCGAGTGGGTAGAGGCCGAAAGCGAAAGGCTGGCAAGGGCTTTCGACGATCGCAACGGCAATGAATATTGCCAAGGGCTGCTTGCCCATAAGGTAAATCAGGTTCGGAAGCGCCGTACTTGCTGACGAGGCTGTTGACGACAATCGAACGGTAGTGGTTCATTTGTACTAACGACAGCAGAGAGGGTTATGGATGGATATGTTAAAACAATTTATGAAAGCTTCGCGCATTCGAGTCATTCCGGTTATGCTCATACCAATTGTTATGGGATCTCTGGCTGCATATGCATGGGACGGCGTATTCGACGTATGGCTCTTCCTATTGACGTTGATCGGCGCGGCCTCCGCGCATCTGTTCTCCAATATGATTAACGATCTATGGGATTATTACAACGGTACGGATGAGGCTGCCCATGCAAGCAAGGATGCGATCTCGACTAACTCCGGTTACCTGACTAACGGGACATGGAGCGTAAAAAAATTCGCATTCGTTACTTGGCTGCTATTCTTTATCGCGGCAGCTTGCGGGATCGTGCTTAGCATTTTCAGCGGTTTCGAGGTGATGGTGTTCGCCGTGCTTGGTTCGCTGCTTGCCTACTTCTACGTAGCGCCGCCGATTCGCTTCGGCTATCGCGGCAAAGGGTACAGCGAGCTTGCAATTCTGTTCTCGTTCGGCATCTTGCCGGTAGTCGGCTCTTATTACGTACAGACGCTGCTCCTCGACACTAGGGCGCTGCTGCTATCGTTGCCGATCGGTTTTTTGACGACGCTTATTTTATTCAATCATCATTTCCTGCATTGGCAGACTGATCGAGAAGCCGGCAAGCGAACGCTCGTTGTCGTCTGGGGCGAGAGAATAGCGCTGCTCTTCTCGCAAGTGTTAATGTATTTAGCTTACTGCGCGCTTGCCGTTTGCGTCATTCAAGAAGCGCTTCCCGTCTATGCATTGCTAGGCATTGTGACCGCCATTCCGCTGTACCGCGTTTACGGTAAGCTGGGAAACCGCAATGAATCGAGAGCTTACTTGCCGTTAATGGCCGGTTCCCTTAGGGCAACCATGCAATGCGGCGTTATTATGATCGTATCGTTATTGATTCAAGCCTTCATCCAATAATTCAATCCTGCATTCCACAACCAAGAGAGAGGTATACATCATGGACAACCAATGGGTATTAGGCGACTTTCATACCATTCTTAACGAGGGCGAAGTTTGGAAAATGGGCGGGTTTACGCTGCCGGACGGCAGCTTCTGGCATTATCGCGAGCCGGATGCCGTCGTCATCGTTCGCAATGGGCTGCTTTATGTTCGGGCACCATTAAGCCGTAGTCATGATCGCATCCAGATTCTCGACAACGCAAAGCATATGTATTATTCGGCGGAACCGGTTATAGTACCGGAGAACGGCGAGATCAGCTTCGAGCTTCGAATTCGCGCGCGGGCGCAAAATACGGCGAAGGACGATCTATACGACGGGTTTGTATCGCTTAACCTGCTGGACTTCACAACGGGAGGCGCACTTGATTTCTTCGCATCACCGGACAAATATGCAAGCGTGTATGCCGTATTGCCGTTCCCTGGCGTGAAAGTGCCGGAGACCGATCAAACGCGTTACTTCTGCGTATTCAAGGAAGATGACGATTTCGACGCCGGACAATTCAATACGTACAAGATCGCGTACAACCGAGCCAAGGACGAAGTCGCATTCTATGTGAACGGCAGGGAAGTACGGCGGGAGCGGAACGTTCCCGTCAAGTTCAAACAATTCACGGTCGCGCTCGGCATAATGACCGAGAAGGACTTAACGCCGGAAGGCAGCGTATCCGTGCATGGCCAGACGGTAATAGGCGAATGGTCGCCCGTTACGATCGTGGTAAAATAATAGCATCACACTGCAAAGGAGCAAACGCATGCTGTTCGTTCTAATCGCATTATGGGCCATCGCGGCCATCTTATGGTTATCCGACCGCCGCTCGGACATTAATCGTCGATTAGGCGCCGTCGCTTTCTGCGGCGGCGCAGGCGCGCTTGCTGCCGTACTGGATTTAAGCTGGATTCCGGCTGCCGCGGAAGCGGGCATGAGCGCAAGCAATCGGCAGCTGCTTTATTATGTGCAGGCCGCATCATCGCTATTGTCTTACTACGGGCTGCCGTATTTCTTCCTATTATTCGCGCTGGCTTACCATCGCATACGCATGCCGGCGGCAATGTACAGGCTCGTTCAATGGCTGCTTGTTATCCCCGCTCTCCTTTGTTTGCTCCTCACGCCGCCTTATAATGAATTGTATCCGATTACTTTTACGATCGTCGTATGGTGGGCCGTACCGTTCATCCTGTTCGGAACGGCATTAATCTTGATGAAGCGTCAACCGTATGCGGCTTTGTCCAGAAGGCACTGGATCGTCTGTTCGGCCGTATTGCCTCCTGTCTTGTTCAGCATGGTTATGAATTACGTTCTTCCAAGCACTGGCATGCTTCGGATGTGGGTGTACAATACGTGGTTCGTTGGACTGGGCGCGACGGTATTCGTCGTCGGTTTGTTCACCTATGGCTTTATGGGCGTGCGGGTGTTGATTGACCGGCGAAGATTCGATACGACGTACCGCGCAGTCACTTCGGGCACGGCGATCTTGAACCATGCGATTAAAAACGATGCGGCGAAGATGAGGTTGTTTTCGGAGAAAATGAAGACGTATGCAATCGAAACGAACCAAGCGGAACTGCTTGCCGATATCGAGACGGTGCTGTCGGCTTCGAAGCATATGCAAGATATGGTTGGCAGAGTTCACCAGCGCACGGAAGACTTGATGTTAAGGCCGCAGCGGGAGCCGCTGGCCGATGTCGTATTAAGAACGGTGAAACCAATCGAAGCGCTTCATAAGCGCGTTACCTTCTATCTTGCATTGGAGGAAGGATGGAGCGGCATGATCGATTCCGCGCAGATCGGCGAGGCGCTTGGCAATCTTGTTGTGAATGCGCTTGAAGCGATGAAGGGCGAGGGCGATTTGCGCATAACCTTAACCGAGCAGAAGCGAGAACTCGTGATCGAAGTGCGGGATTCGGGTCCTGGCATGGACAAAAACCAGATTGCCAAAGCTTTCGAGCCGTTCTATACGACTAAGGCCGGAAGCGGCGCGAACTTCGGTCTTGGCTTGCCTTATGCGTTCCAAGTGATGCGCAAGCATAAGGGAGCGCTTCATGTGATGAGCAGACCGGGACATGGCACATCGGTGCTCATGACTTTTCCGAAGAAGGGCATTCAGGCGGCGAGGATAGAGACGCCCGCGAAGAAAGGGGGAGAAGTGCATGTCGTCGATTAAAGTATGGATCATAGAAGATGATCCGGATTGGCTGCGCGGCTTGACAGCCTTTCTGAACAAGGAGCAGGATATCGAAGTCATCTGGACCGAATCCGATGCGCGGCAAGCGCAGCTGACCATTCAGACGGCAACGCAAGCCGCCGATGTTATATTGATGGACATTATGATGGACGGCAAGCCGGAAGGAATCGAGCTTGCCGACGAAGCGAGTAGACGAACCGGTGCTCGCGTCATTATGCTTACTTCGATGGAAGAAAAGGAGCTTATCTTCCGTTCGTTCCAGGCCGGAGCGATCGATTATCAGATCAAATCCGATTTCGAGTCGCTGCCGGCAGCCGTAAGGGCGGCGTATGCAAAGCAATCCACGATCAGCGCCGCGGCCGCCGAGCAGATGAGGGAGGAATTCCGGAGGCTGAAGCTGGTGGAGCGCGAGTTCGAGGTGAAGAAGATGGAGGATCTTATTACGCCCTCCGAGCTTCAGCTCCTGAATCTGATCGACCAAGGCTATTCGCAGTCGCAGATCGCCGATAAGCTTGTCGTTTCGCTGCGGACGGTCAAAAATCACGTCAATCATATTTTGAAAAAGCTGCGCTTGCCCGGCTCGAAGGAAGCGGCCAAGAAGGTAAAGGACTTGGGACTGCTGAATAAGGACGATGATAGTACCAAATAAACTTGGTACTATTTTTTTTGCCAAATTATCGCAAAATAAGAAGGGGGCTAGAATAAACTCCACACAAAGGAGGCAATGTCGGTATGTCGTTCGAAATGTTTTCTGCCGCGCATTATGCAGCTTTATTGGCCGCGGCCGTCGTTTTCGCATGGATCGTCCTGCAGCGCCGCAAGCTGCGAGTACCTTCCGTCAACCGGACTTTTCGGTGGGTGACGGCATCGGTGCTAATAGGCTGCGAGGTCGCTCTTCAAGCCTCCTATTTGATCGAGGGCGAGTGGTCATACGGATCGCTGCCGCTGCAGTTGTGCAGTCTTACGCTGCTGCTTGCCGCAGCATTGCTTATGACCGGCAGCAAGCGATTGTACGACATCGTCTTTTTCCTCGGTATCTTGGGAGCTTTGCAGGCGCTCATCACGCCTAATCTCGGTCAAGACTTTCCTCACTTTCGTTACTTCCACTTCTTTATTGCGCATATTGGCATAATCGCCGCAGGCTTGTTCGTTATCGCCGTAGAGAGATATCGGCCGACGTATAAGTCCGTATGTAACGCATGGATCTGGCTGCACATTCTTGCCGTTCCCGCAGCCGCGGTCAATTACATGACGGGCTATACGAATTTTATGTTTCTGGCACGCAAGCCGGGCACGGCATCGCTGCTCGACATGCTTGCTCCCTGGCCATGGTATATTTTGCAGCTTGAAGTCGTTGTTATCGCGTTATGTTTGTTGCTCTTATGGGTGGTTGCTCTGGTTCGCAGAATAAAGGGATGATGCCCGGTCGGGCGCAGCTGCTGCGAATGCTTATTATTTCTAGACTGTCAGCGATGCGGCAGGAAAAAATAAATTGTCGACCGGACAATACGACCGAGAGGCAATGGTCAATCGCGGAATCCTGGCAGCTGATTGCCCAACTGCCCTTCGGCAAACCGACTGCTCCTGCAGGCGAGAAGCCATTAAAACCGATTGAAGAAAGAGTTAAAATATTCAAGTAAACAATTCCCGTTCGAAGCGCCGATTGCCGAGAACGGCGTTTTTTTCTGACGCGCTGGCGGTCGGCTCTAAAAAGCGGTACAATAAAAACCGATATAGTAAACATAATAATGGTTTTTCTTTTTCCATAATGAAGATACATAGCTAGGGAGGTAACCATGAGCATTGACCCGCGAACGATGAAAACTTTACTACAGCTCCAGCTTACGCCGAGCGTTGACTTTCAAGCGAATTCGAATCCGCTGACGAAGACGGAGACGGACGGCTCGCCTTCCTTATTCGATACGTTATTATCGCAATATATGAATGGGGCAGTCGACACCGGCACCGGAGCAAATGTTGCTTCTGCCCTGCCAACTGACATGCTATCGCAATTAACGTCGCTTGGCAGCCTGAGCGGCTTAAACAGCTTGTCCGAACTTGGCCTCTCCGACAACTTGCCGGATGCGAAGTGGGCAGGCTCCGGTCACTACGATGAGCTCATTCAGCAGGCTTCGGCTAAGTATGGCGTCGATCCTTCCTTGATCGAAGCGGTTATTAAGACGGAGTCCGGCTTTCAGAGCGATGCAGTGTCTTCCGCAGGAGCAAAGGGACTCATGCAGCTGATGGACGGAACGGCCAGAGGGCTTGGCGTCAGCAATTCCTTCGATCCGGAGCAGAATATTAACGGAGGAACGAAATATTTGTCGCTGCTTATGCGCAAATATAACGGCAACGAGCAAGTCGCCCTTGCCGCATATAATGCCGGACCGGGCAGAATCGACCGCTTAGGTATCGGAACGAACGGAGAGCTCCAAGCAGCTATCGGGAGCTTGCCGGAAGAGACGCAGCGTTACGTGACGAAAGTGCTTCAAGCCAAGCAATAATTTCTTCGCATTCACCGCGGAACATGAGCTTAATCCCCCGCAAGGCGGTGGCTTCCGTTCACGCATGAGATCACGACATTTGCCATTCGCGGATAGCGATTGGCTGTCGCTGATCTTTTTGTTTTTATTGAAGAGGAGATGGAGGGAACATCGATGCTGTATTTTGATCATTGCGCGTCTACGCCGCCCTATGAAGAGGTCGTTCAGACGATGATGGAAGTAATGAAGTCCCATTACGCGAATCCGTCGTCGCTGCACCAAAGAGGCACGGCGGCAGACAAGCTTATCGAGCGGGCTCGCTCGGTCGTGTCGAAGCAGTTCGGCACACGCGGAGGAGAGTGGATATTTACGTCCGGCGGGACGGAATCGAACAATATAGCGATCAAAGGGATTGCCAAGCAATATAGCGGCCGGGGCAAGCATCTCATAACGACCGAAATCGAGCATGCCTCGGTATATGAAACGTTTGCGCAGCTTGAGCAAGACGGATTTAACGTCACGTATTTGCCTGTCAGCGCAAGCGGTCATGTGAGCGTGGAACAAGTAGCGGACGCATTGACGGAAGAAACCATTCTCGTTAGCGTCATGCATGTCAATAATGAGATCGGCACGGTACAGCCGATCGAGCTAATCGGACATTTGTTAAAGCGATACCCGAAGGTGTTCTTCCATGTCGATGCCGTGCAAAGCATCGGCAAGATGTCGATCGACATCGAGAAATGGGGCATCGATCTCGTTAGCGGTTCGGCGCATAAGCTTCGCGGCCCGCGCGGCGTCGGCTTGCTCTATGTCAGGAACGGGATTAAGCTGTACCCGCTTCTGACAGGCGGTTCGCAGGAGGCGGGCTTCCGCGCCGGGACGCAGAACGTGCCGGCGATCGTCGCTGCGGCGAAGGCGCTTCGCATGTCACGCGAGACGGAAGAAGCCAGATATACAGAGATGTCCGCACTAAGATCGCGGCTTGCGTCCATCGTGAACGCGATACCCGAGCTTAAGCTGAACGGCGGAGAGCCGCTTGCGCCGAATATCGTCCATTTTTCCTATCCCGGTATGAAGCCCGAGGTCGTCGTCCATAAGCTTGAGCAGCATGGTATAATGGCATCAACGAAGTCGGCTTGTTCGTCGAAGGACAACATGCCAAGCCGGGTGCTCCTCGCGCTTGGAGCAAGCGCGGAGCATGCTTCCGGCGGCATACGGATCAGCTTCGGCGATGAACACCGTTCCCATGATATCGATAGAGTCGGCACGGCGCTGCGGCAAGTTGTCGCGGAGCTTAAGCCGCTTGAGAGGAGATTGACTTAAGTTTGTTATACGATCAAATTATTGTACGATACGGCGATCTGACGATGAAAGGACGCAACCGCAATCAGTTCGAGAAACGGATGCTTCAGCAGGTGAAGCAGGCACTCGTTCCGTTCGGGAGTGTTTCCTATTTCAAGTCGTTCGGACGCTTGTACGTTCGATTGAACGGGCAGCCTTATGAGCCGGTAGCGGATCGCTTAAAGGATCTGTTCGGCATAACGACGATTAGTCCCGTTGTTAGCGTTCAATCTGAGCTGGAGGAAATTCGGGCCGCGGCATTGTCGCTGATGCAATCGATCGAGAAGCCGCCAGCCACATTCAAAGTAAGCGTGAAGCGCGCGTGGAAAGGGTTTCCCCATAGCTCGCAAGAGATGAATCATCTTGTGGGAGGCCATGTGCTGCGTGCCATGGAAAACCTGAAAGTCGATGTCCGCAAACCGGAGATTGAGCTCAAGGTCGATATTCAAGAGGAAGGCACGTATGTCTTCTGGGAAATCATTCAAGCGGGCGGCGGATTCCCGTTCGCAACGAACGGAAAGGTTATGCTGCTGCTGTCCGGCGGCATCGACAGTCCGGTAGCGGGCTGGATGGCGCTTCGCAAAGGGCTGGAGGTCGAAGCGGTTCACTTCCATAGCTATCCGTTCACGAGCGAGAAGGCGAAGGATAAGGTCGTCGATCTGGCAACTCGTCTGTCGTATTTCAGCGGCGCGCCAATGAAGCTTCATCTCGTGCCGTTCACCGACATTCAGACTAGGCTTGCTCAGCAGAAGAGCGATAATATTATCATTACGCTTATGCGCCGGGCTATGCTTCGAATTACGGACAAGCTTGCCGAGCGGAATGGAGCAAACGGTATCGTAACGGGCGAAAGCCTCGGTCAAGTTGCCAGCCAAACGCTTGCAAGCATGAACGTGATCGGACGGGCAACGGAACTGCCGCTGCTAAAGCCGCTTGTAATGATGGACAAGCAAGAGATAATACGAGAGGCGGAGAAGATCGGTACCTTCGAGACATCGATCTTGCCTTATGAGGATTGTTGTACGTTGTTCCTGCCGAAGTCGCCGAGCACGAATCCGAATTTGCGCGTCGTTGAGAAAGTAGAGGCGCTTATCCCGGAGTTGGATGCGATGATCGATGCTGCCGTTGAAGGGACTGAGGTGCTGGTGCTAACTCCGAGCGGCATTCAGACCGTCCATAGCGAAGGCGAGGACGACTGGTTTTAGTTTTGAATGCGGAAGGCTGCCCTGCGTCATGTTCGTAATGACCTGCAGGGCAGCCCTTCGTCCGTTTAATCTTGCTTTTCCTTTTGTTTTCTTAAGGCCTTGTTGGATTGAACTCGATTGGTAAGCCAGCCTGCCGCAATGACGATTATGATGATTACGATGATGAACGTCCAATTGGCAAGCGGATAACGCTCGAAATAATCGGCGAACGACTTCTCGTGCGTAATCATTTTGGCGGCAGTATAGGCGAGCACGCCCGAACCCGCATACACAATCCACTCGAAGCGGTTAATGAGCTTGATGAACAGCGTGCTGCCCCATACGACAACAGGAACGCTAATAAGCAGTCCCAGAATGACGAGCAGCGTGTCTCCGTGAGCCGCGCCGGCGACGGCGATGACATTGTCGATGCCCATTGCCGCATCGGCAATAATGATGGTGCGAATCGATTGCCACAGTGTATTGCCCGCTTGAATATTCTCATGAGTATCCTCTTGCACGAGCAGCTTGTAAGCAATCCAGATGAGCAGAAGCCCGCCGATTAAATTCAGCCACGGAACAGCAAGCAATTGCACGACAAGCAATGTTGCAACGACGCGAATGGCGACCGCGCCAACCGTCCCCCAGATGACTGCTCTACGCTGCTGTTCTTTAGGCAGGTTTCTTGCCGCCAGCCCAATGACGATCGCATTATCGCCCGCGAGGATCAAGTCAATGAAAATAATAGCGGCGAGCGCCGACCAAAAATCGACCGAGAACAGATCCATGAGACCGCTAACCTCCATCCTTACCTTGCTGCGGCGGCTGCCGCGCGAATCCGGCTTTGTGGAAAGTATATTCACGAATTATGGACATATTCGCCACAGCTTGTTCATACCTCTGATAAGAGGGGGTATGAGCATTGGACAGCGTATTTATTTTCTTGCAAATCGTCTTGATCAATGTGCTGCTAAGCGGGGATAATGCGATCGTCATCGCGATGGCGAGCGGACAGCTGCCGCCTCATCAGCGAAAGCGGGCCATATGGTGGGGGACGCTGGCAGCGGTCGGGCTGCGTATTCTGATTACGCTCGTTGCCATCAAGCTGCTGCAAATTCCGTTTTTGCAAGCTGCGGGAGCGTTATTGCTTCTATATATCGCGGTGAAGCTTCTGGCGGATGCGGGAAACGGGCATGAGGGACAAGCCGTCAAGAAGGCGGGCACGCTCGGACAAGCGATCTGGACGATCGTAGCCGCCGACTTCATTATGAGTCTCGATAACGTGCTCGCGATCGCGGCGGTAGCGGATGGCGATCTCATACTTATCTTGTTGGGCATCGCAATCAGCATACCGATGATTATATGGGGCAGCCAAATGTTGGGAGCGCTGCTGCAGAAGCTTCCCGCGCTTTCCTATATCGGAGCCGCGCTGCTCGGATATGCCGCAGGCGACATGCTCATGCATGATCCGGGCCTCAACAGCCTGCTGTTCCATGGCTCGAAGGTGCTCGCGGAAGCGATTCCGCTGCTATGCGTTCCGCTCGTTATCGCGCTGGCAACCGTGAGAAGAAAGCAGTGGTAAACAGCCTTTACAGCAATTACCGTTCGCGCCGGAGATGGCTTGAACGGTTTTTTTTGTGAACACGTATTGTTCACACTGGTATTTTCGTCGCGGTTCCATTAAACTAGTATAGATAAAAACTGTCGTCTTTCGTCAACATCTGCGATTGACTCGTAAGGAGCGGAACGGGAATGCCTAATAACAAATATTCCGCTGGAATTATTTTGCTGTTAGCCGGGGTCGTTATTTTGTTGGGCAAATTAGGAGTATTCAGCCTTTTGGGGGCTATATTTTGGCCGCTGCTCGTCTTAATTCCGGGAGTTCTGCTGCATGTGCTTTATTTCGGCAGGCTTCTGCCAGCAGTAGCTCTTGTCCCTGGCGGGATGCTCGTCGTCTATGCCCTGTTGTTCGTCGTTTGCAATTTATTTGGATGGGATAGCTTGAAATATTTGTGGCCGCTGTTTATATTTGGCGTAGCAGCAGGCCTTTACGAATATTATTTGTTCGGTTCATCCAGGCAACGAGTATTGTTTAGGGCGGCGCTTGCGCTTGCAGCCGCTTCGGCCGTATTCATTGTTCTTGTATTGATGTGGAGCTGGGGAATTTATGCGATTGCCGTCGTTTTGATCGGGGCAGGAGCATGGATGACGCTCGGCAGAGGAAGTCGCAGGCGTTGGTAAGGTTTTAAATAAAAACAAAATGGAGTGGATTACTAGTTATGCAAGCAAGAGAGAACTTACGGAATATCGCCATTATTGCCCACGTTGACCATGGCAAAACAACATTGGTCGACAAACTGCTTCAACAATCGGGTACTTTCCGCGAGCACGAAGCGGTACAAGAGAGGGCAATGGATTCCAACGATCTGGAACGCGAACGCGGTATTACGATTTTGGCTAAGAACACGGCAATCAATTACAAAGACTATTTGATCAACATCGTGGACACGCCTGGACATGCCGACTTCGGCGGCGAGGTAGAACGGATTATGAAAATGGTTGACGGCGTACTGCTCGTTGTCGACGCGTTCGAGGGCTGCATGCCGCAAACGAAGTTCGTGCTGCGCAAAGCGCTTGAATCGAAGCTGACGCCAATCGTTGTCGTGAACAAAATCGACCGTCCGAACGCAAGACCTTCCGAGGTTGTCGACGAAGTTCTTGACCTGTTCATCGAGCTTGGCGCGAACGACGATCAACTTGAATTCCCGGTTGTCTATGCATCCGCATTGATGGGAACTTCCAGTCTTGATCCGGAGAAGCAAGATGAGAACATGGAAGCGATGTACGAAACGATCGTCAGCCATATCCCATCGCCAACGGAAGACGTGGAACAGCCGCTTCAATATCTCGTTACGCTGCTTGACTACAACGAATATTTGGGCCGTATCGCAATCGGCCGCGTCAACCGCGGTATTATTCGCCAAGGACAACCCGTTGCCGTTATGACGCGCGAGGGTGGGACGAAGCAAGCAAGAATCGAGAAGCTGTTCGGCTTCCAAGGATTGAAGCGAGTTGAGATAGCAGAAGCCGGTGCTGGCGATATCGTCGCAATCGCAGGCATTCGCGAGATCAATATCGGCGAGACGATCGCCGATCCGACCAACCCTGAAGCGCTGCCGGTACTGAAGATCGACGAGCCGACGCTCCAAATGACTTTCCTCGTCAACAACAGTCCGTTCGCGGGCCGCGAAGGCAAATGGGTAACGTCCCGTAAGCTCCGCGAACGTTTGTTCAAGGAACTTGAGACGGACGTAGCGCTTCGCGTTGAGGAAACGGATAGCCCCGACGCATTCATCGTATCCGGCCGCGGCGAGCTTCACCTCGGCATCCTGATCGAGAATATGCGCCGCGAAGGCTACGAGCTTCAAGTATCGAAGCCGGAAGTAATTATCAAGGAAATCGACGGCCAGAAGAAAGAGCCTTACGAGCGCCTGCTGATTGACGTGCCCGAGGAAAGCATGGGCGCGGTCATGGAGAGCTTGGGTACTCGCAAAGCCGAGATGGTCAATATGATTAACAACGGCAGCGGCCAAGTTCGTCTGGAGTTCATTATTCCTGCACGCGGCTTGATCGGCTACCGAACGCAATTTTTGACGATGACACGCGGCTACGGCATCATGAACAGCGCATTCGACAGCTACGGTCCGCTCGCGGGGACGAATGTCGGCGGCCGTCACCAAGGCGTGCTCGTGGCAAGCGAGAACGGAACGTCGACATTCTACGGCATGATGGGCGTAGAGGATCGCGGCATTCAGTTCCTGGAGCCGGGTACGGAAATTTACGAAGGCATGATCGTAGGCGAGCATACGCGCGAGAACGATATTATCGTCAACATCTGCAAAGTGAAACAGCTTAACAACATTCGCTCTGCGGGCAAGGACGATACGGTAACGCTGAAGACTCCGCGTCTGTTCTCGCTGGAGCAAGCGCTTGAGTACTTGAACGATGACGAGTATTGCGAAATTACGCCGAAGTCGATTCGTCTTCGCAAGAAAATCTTGAATAAGAGCGAGCGGGAGCGTGCGGAGAAACACCGTAAGACGGCTCAAGCAGGCGTTTAATAATGGTGGTGGAGCTAAGGTTTTGCATATGCAAAACCTTAGCTTGTACTTAAGGAGGAAGTTCGAATTATGCAGGAATGGCTAAGCGACCATAAACTCGTTTCCTATTTGCTCATACTCGGATTTACGATTTATATTTTCAACAAGGTGTTCCGGGCTCAGCAGAGGCTGCCGTTGTTTAAGGAAATTCTCGTTTATGCGCTCATTGCATTCGGTTCCTTCGTCTTGATGATCTTGCAGGTGGATAAGCTGCCGATTATTCAATGCATGGGCATTGCGGTCCTTATGATGCTTATGCTTCGCGGCCGCCAGCTCTACGATAAGTGGAAGGGCAATAGACCGGACGATGCTCCTTCACAGAAGGCGGAGCCTGGCAAATGAGGCTTGAGGACGCTCTATTCAATTGGTTGCAAATTCAGATCGTGTCGGCTGCAAGACCTGACGATGGGGCAGCCGCCGATACGCTTTCTTTTTTTGCGCAAATATTGATAGAGGATCATCAGGTCAGCCACTTCGAAATCGCGAAGACGGACGATACGATGATTCATCTGAAGTACGAGAAGGACGGCCGCTCGAAGCTGCAGCTATTTCCAAGGGAATCGGCCGAGCAGTTGCTTGCGGATATCGAATCGAATCCCAAATACAACTAATGCTTGAAGGTGAATACTATGAGTCAAGGATCGACTTCATTGCCTCCAAGAACGAGCTCGCGTCAAACGCCGTCTAAACCTAATAAGCAGAAGAAACAAAAGAAAAAACGTTCGATTTTAAAAACGTTTTTCGTTCTGCTATTCGGGCTGCTGCTTATCGTTGCGGCGGCTCTTGTTTATTTAGTGTTCAAGACCGACGACGCGATCAAGCAAATTGGAGCTGACAACAATACGGTAGTCATACCTGAGGGTGAGTCCGTCAAAGAGAAGGCTGTCGGCCTTGTTATTATGGGGCTGGATTCGCGCACACACGGGGGCGGCTTGAATACGGACGTCATGATGGTTGCGTCGTTCAATCCGACCTCCAAGACAGCGACGGTAGTATCAATCCCTCGCGATTCGAGAATTGACGTGGACGGCTACAAAACACGCAAGGCTAACGGTTATTATGCGGCATTTTATAATACGGCAATCAAAGACGGCATGAAGAAGGAAGCGGCGCATGCGGAAGCGAAACGCCATATGCGCGAGATGATGAGCGACTTCTTCGGCATTGATGTCAAATATTCGGCAGTCATCAACTTCCAAGGCTTCGTCGATGTCGTTGACGTGCTTGGCGGCGTTGAGGTGGATGTCGATATGCGAATGAAATATAAGAGCAAGGCGGACGGCACCGACATCGATCTGCAGAAGGGCCTTCAGGTGCTCGACGGCGATGATGCTCTTGATTTTGTAAGATATCGTCAATCTAATGACGGGACGAATATGTCCAGCGATTTCGACCGCAATAAACGACAATCGGATGTGTTAGGGGCACTTGCCGATAAGATGAAATCGTTAGGCGGGATCGCGAAGATCGATAAAGTCATCGATGCAGTCGGCGACAATATGACGATGGATATGCCGTCTTCGGAGATTAAGGCAATGATCGCAAGTTATTTCGGCATGGGCCGCAGCGATATTACGTTCATTCCGCTTGAAGGCGACTGGAAAAGTCCTTACGTTTATTTGGATGACCAGAAGCTTGCGGAAGCGCGTTCCGCGTTGCAGGCAAAAATGGCTGAATAACCGTAGACTCGGCTTAATAAACTGAGTATAATAATGCTACGCAAACCATTTTTGTTGTTCCTATCCAAGGGAGGCTATGCGATGGTGATACCCATTCCAGCACGATCCGGACGAGTGAACGAGGTTAGAAGCAGCCATTCCTACTTCATGAACGATGAATGCTACCGGAATTCAGCGGGAGAGAAGGCGCAGGATGTTGTGCGTTGCGGCTTGCGCTTGTCCGCAGGCGAAGGTATCCATCTTATAGCAGACGAAAGATTCGCGGCGGTTCGACTGGATGTACAAGTATCCGCTGCCATAGAGAAAGCCTAGTGAGCATTCACTAGGCTTTTTGCGTCTTTTGGACCTTGTTTGCAAAATCTTAACACGTCATTGGATTGCGTGCGCGGCTATTTGTTAGGTCTCGGCTCTTGCCTGCCGTCACCCGGATCATTCGGCATGAGATCCCTTGGCATCTGCGGAACGATACGTCCGATAATATCGGACATCTCCTCCGCAAAACCGGCAATCGGCCTGCCTCTTCGAATGTCGTCGCCGATCTCGTTAATGCGCTGGGTGAGGTCCATGTCTGCCGTAACGAGCGCATCGATGCCGTAAGGGTCCTTGCTGAAGGCTTCGGCAACCGAATACTTCAAAGTGCCTACCCGAGAACGTTCCAGATTGGCATCAACGTCGATGCCGACGATAGCCGTATTGCCGAATACGACGCAACGGGCGTTTTCCACACCGTCGACGCCTTCCGCAAGCTGCTCCAGATGCTTCGCAACCTGCTCGGAGCTTCTTATTTCTTTATTGCGCGGATCGGATTGTTGGGCCTCCACGCGGCCATTATTTTGCGGAGAGGGTGATGTTTCATTACGTGCGACGGTACTGCAGCCTGTCGCCACAATCGCAATAATGAACGCGGAAGCGAGCCATTTGTACATGAATTCCACCTCGTTTTATACGTGCTTAGTGTAATGACGCCTGTATGCCTTAGTGTGGCCGATCGCAGCCTGCACTATGTACGACCCTTAACCATTAGCAAGGCTCGCTAAGCTTCCAATGAATTTCCTACGCCGGGAGGGTTCTCATGAAAAAAATATTCGTGCTTGATACTAACGTGCTGCTTCATGATCCGCAAGCGATCTTCGCTTTCGACGATAATGAAGTCATAATTCCCGCGGTTGTCCTAGAGGAAATTGATTCGAAGAAAAGGCTGGCCGACGAGCTTGGCCGCAACGCCCGGTCGATATCCCGCGTTCTCGATAAGATGCGGGAGAACGGTCACTTGCACGAAGGCATCACGCTTCCAAGCGGGGGCTTGCTGAAGGTGGAGCTGAATCACCGCAGCTTTATTCGCGTACAGGAAATGTTCGGGGAGATGTCGAACGACAACCGAATATTGGCTGTAGCGCTTAATTATCATAATGAGCAAGACAATGAAACCGAGAAGCGGAGCATCGTTCTCGTCAGCAAAGACGTGCTCGTCCGTATTAAGGCGGATGTGCTGGGCTTGCAGGCTCAAGATTATTTGTCCGACAGAGTCGTCGTCTCTTCGGACTTCTATACAGGCTACATGACGCTTTATGTTCATCCTGCGGTCATTGACGAGTTTTACACCTACCGTTTTTTGACGATTAACAATATGCATCTGAATATTCGTTTGAACCCGAATGAATTCGTCATTTTACGGGACGAGATGGGCACATCCAAGTCCGCGCTGCTCAAAGTGAGCCAGGACGGCGTGAAGCTGGAGCCGCTGTATCTTAGCAACGATCCCGTATGGGGCATTACCGCGCGCAATGCGCAGCAGCGGATGGCGCTGGAGCTGCTCTTGAACGACGATATCCCGCTCGTCACGCTTACGGGCAAGGCAGGTACGGGCAAGACGCTGCTTGCGCTTGCGGCAGGACTGCTTAAGGTAGAGGATGAGCATAAATACAAAAAATTGCTGATCGCGCGCCCCGTCGTACCGATGGGCAAGGATATCGGGTATTTGCCGGGCGAGAAGGAAGAGAAGCTTCGGCCTTGGATGCAGCCGATCTACGACAATCTCGAATATTTATTCGATACGAAGAAGTCCGGCGATATCGATAAAATATTGATGGGTCTCGGAAGCATTCAGGTCGAGGCGCTAACCTATATTCGCGGCAGATCGATACCTGGACAGTTCATTATTATCGACGAAGCGCAAAACCTAACGAAGCATGAGGTGAAGACGATCGTCTCGCGCGTCGGCGAGGGCAGCAAAATTGTGCTGATGGGCGATCCCGAGCAGATCGACCATCCTTATCTCGATTCGATCAGCAACGGCCTCACGCACATCGTGGAGCGCTTCAAGAACGAAGGCAGCAGCGGCCATATGACGCTCGAGAAGGGCGAACGTTCCAAGCTTGCGCAGCTTGCCGCAGATTTGTTGTAAGCGGCCGAAAGGTCTGTATTGGAGGATTGCAGTAGCTTTTTCCAAGCGGGAAGCCTCTCTAGGCCTATGTTGGATATTTGTTATGAACTTTCACTTGGATAGTTCCATGAAGCCGCACGCGAACGAGGTTCCTGCTAAAATCCAACATAGCAGGAGATTTGGGCTTGTAAGGATGTTTTATCCTGCAGAAAGAGAGTGTCGATTCAATCGGACACTCTCTTTCCGCATTACGGAAAAGACTTGAGCAGGTAAGATAGCTATGCTGGATTTTTGCTCCAACTTCGTTCGATAAGGCTAAAGTTAGAGCGCTATCATGGATTTCCTGCATTAACTTTGCTTAAAAAAAAGGGCTTTGGACAAAAAATGGGTTTATTGCTATCCTATGTATGCAGGTCAAATAGCTGGAGAGGAAGAAAGCTGTGTCCCTGAGAAGATGGATGCCCCTTGCGATCGGCGGGATCCTCATCATTGCGTTGCTTGGCATTCCGTTATCCCCCGGCACCGGTCAGACGAGCACGGGCAAACCGGATGGCCGTTCGGTCGATCAGCCTCCGGACGGAGAGCAGTCGGTTGATCCTTCTATTGAATTAATTGTAAACGTTTCCTTAACGGCTGAGCAATTCACGCGGCTAGGTCAGTTGAATCGCGCCTTTATGATGAAATACCCACATATTCAAGTGAAATTGATGAATCAAGCGTATGGGAACGAGGCTTATTCGTTATGGTTAGAGCAGAGCAGGCAAGGTACGGCAGCTGATATCATGCTGCTTCCCAGCGCCTGGATAAGACCGTTTGCGATGCAAGGGTATCTTAAGCCGGTAGACAGCCTATTGACTGGCGACGCGCTATCCGACCAAATGCCGGGCTTGATTGAACCTCTTAAGTGGAACGGCTATGTCTGGGGCATGCCGAAGGACTACAATCCATATCTGGTCTTCTGGAACTCCCAATTGCTCGCGGAAGCTGGCATGTCTGCACCGCCTGACAATTGGCGGAGCTTCGAGGAAACGGCGCTTAAGCTCATGGAGCGTAAGCCGGAGGCAAAGCTCGTCAATCTTGCGCAGGGCGATCTCCTGCAGCTGCTCGTCTGGCTGCGTACGTTCGATCCGCCGGGAAGCCCGAATGGCGATTCATTGCTCAAACCGGGGGCGGCTGTCATCGAGCAATTGAATTGGCTTCAACTAGCGCAGCCGCAACTAAGCAAGGTAGGGGCGCAAGGAGGAGGCTATTTATTAAGCGATGCAATTAGTCGAAACGAGCTGCTTGCCGCCGTTATGCCATGGTCCGAATATTTGGAATTAACGGTGTCCGTAAAGAACCGTCTGGAGATCAATCGCGAAGCGATCGTCAGTCCTTGGCTGAATGGCCGAAGCTTCGCCGTATCCGCACGCTCGGAGGCGGAGGACGAAGCGTTGTTATGGATTCAGGAAATGACGGATTCGTTGGCTCAGCAGCAGTTTTACGACGAGTCGGGCGTATTGCCGTCCAGAGCGTCGCTTTATGGTCTCGGCAATGCCTATCAGTCCGATCAATCGATCGTTCCGCCATCATGGTGGGTAACGATTATGAACGATATGACTTATGTCGAAAGCGCAGCATCGATCGATACGAACTGGCCAATTAGATGGAGGGAGTGGCAGTCGCAATGGGAGGTCCACATCGACGGAGCTCCTCAATTTTTCGCATTCGGCGATTATATAGCCAAAAGCAAATAAACAGCGGCTGTCCCGAGTAAACTCGCGAATTAGCCGCCGTTTATTTTGCACACTTGTAGTTATTTGATAATCAGAGACTGAGGCTCAGCTTGACGATGAGCTCTCCGTCCTTGATTTCAACGGATTTCGCTTCGAGGAAAGATATGATAAGTCCGGGGTAGAAACCGAGATCGAATTCCTCCTCAAGAGAGTTTCTGGTCGTATCCGGCAGCTTAAATCCGTTAAAGAGCAACTCCTCCACATGAAATATAATGCCGTTCGCAGGCTCAACCTGTACCGTATAGCTGCCGGTTATGCTGATCTCCAGATTGTCGCTCTTCCCAGTGGCCGTGACTTTGCCATCTTCGAAAGTAAAGGCGAATCGTTCGAACATTTCGTTCTGCTCGCGCAGAAAGGCGTTTAGGTCGTCTTGCGGCACGCGGAGCGTATAGTTGAAACCTTCAATTTCCAAAAAAGTCTTGTTGTCCTGTATCCATGACGGCAGCTTCTGCATCGCCTTCGATAGTTCGCTGAAATATTGCTTTACTTCCTTAAGCCCCTCCGTCTCCCAGAACGAAGTCAGCTCTCCGATCATCAAACGAAGCCGTTCGGCGTCCGAGCGCCCTTCAAGCTGTTCATCCAGCTGCTGCTCCAGAGCGAGCACTCTGCTGCGCTGCGTTTGCAGCCGCTCCTCGAGGCTGCCAAGCGCAATTTGCCGTTCTTTGAGCTGTTCATAACCTTCCTTCATCTTCTCGTATTGCTGCGCGTAGCCGTTCAGGGTATGCTTGTCATGTGTAATCAGGATGTCGGCGTAATCGATAATTTGGAACAGATCGGATAGCGAATTGGCCGAAAGCAAAGCCGTGAACAGAAAATCCCGTTCTCCCATATAGTAAGCGCGCAGAACGCTTCCTGCCTGCTCGCGCTTACTCTCGATCTTCTCTTGCTGCTCCGCCAACTGCTGCTCTTTATCGGCCATCGACAGCAGCAATGCCTGCTTCTCTTCTTGAATGCGGCCGATCTCTTTGTCAATCTCGACAACGGACAAGCTTGTCTCGAGAACGGAATGGATGTCGTCACTCACTTCAGGCTGAGGCTCGGCCGAAACGGGGAGTCGGATTAACAGCAGCGCCATGATCAGCGCGGTTATGCCTGTCACGGCGATACGTCTTCGAATGGTGGGTTGTCTCACCGGCATCCTCCTTCCTCAGCATTCATTTTATGCGGCAATCAAATCTATTATATCTCACATCTGGAAAAGGATGAACATGCGATGGGCGATAACGAACTGAAGCGTCGGTTGGAGCAGCGAATTAACGATTCCGTATTATCGGGTTGGAATGCGGACGAATTCGGTAAACGCCATACGATGCCATGCATTAGTTTTCGTGATTATATGGAGCTCTGCCTTTATGATGAACCGGATGGCTACTACCGGGGCGGAAACGTACGCATCGGCAAAAAAGGGGACTTCTATACAAGCTCAGCCATTGGCGCCGTTATGGCAGGATCGCTAGCCTCATACATTGTGAATTATAGACTCGAGCACGGGGGACCATTTCGGCTTATGGAATGGGGAGCGGGGACGGGACGATTATCCGCCCAGATCGCGCAGGCGTGCCTGTCGTCGGATCCGGAATGGATGCAGAAGGTAAGCTTGATTCTCGTGGACGATAATCCCGTGCATCGGGAAACGGCTGTAGAAGAGCTGGAGTCAGCGGGAATTGGCGGTATGCAAACAGCTATTCTTCCGTCTGCCGAAGCTTGGGCTATGGATTGGAACGGCCCTACTGTCGTCATTGCGAACGAGCTGTTGGATGCGCTTCCCGTTCATCGCGTGCAACGGGTTCAAGGTGAGCTGCATGAGCTAGGTGTCGCCAGAGACGGGGCGAACGGCGGTTTTCAATATGTTTGGATGCGGATTACCGACGAGCGGATAGAGCATACGCTTGAACGGAGCGGCATAATTCTTCGCAAGGGGCAAATAACGGAAGTGAATTTGGCCGCGGAGGATTGGCTGAGGATGCTTGGCAGCAAGCTGGGGCGCGGGAGGCTTATCTTGATTGATTATGGACATGAGGCTCAGGAATACGCGGCTGAGCATCGGATGTTTGGCACGCTGCTATGCTACTGGAAGCATCAAGCAAGCGATAATCCGCTCGTTCGTCCAGGGGAGCAGGATATAACGGCTCATGTCAATTTTACGCAAATACGTCAAGCTGCGGAGCGGCTCGGTTGGAAAACGGTGTATAATGCCAGCCAGAAGCAGTTTCTGCTCGATAACGGCATTATGGACATGCTGCGGCAGCATGACGGCCAAGATCCGTTCGGCGCCGAGGCCCGAATGAACAGAGCGGTGAGGCAACTGCTTCTAAGCGATCAAATGAGCGAAACGTTTAAAGTGATGGTCCTGGAGAAAAGCGAATGAAAAAACGACGCCTGTCCGAGTGGATGGCGTCGTTCTTCGTTCTCTTCTCTGTCGATTGTTTAGAAAGGAAGATCCATCATAAATACGGACCAATACGTGAATCCTACGAAAGCAATGACCATATAACCCCAGAACATCGCTATGTAAGTTCTCTCGGAGAAATTCAAGTATCCCAAAAAGACAAAAGCGACGGCCTGAGCGAAAAACAGTAACGCAAACTCCGTCATGTGGCCTGCGAAAGCCATTAGTCCGATTACCAAGGTCCAAAAACCAAGTACCCGATACATGCGCGCCATGATAACATCCCCCTTCCGCTAAGACCCGATTTTCTAGAATCATTATAACGTTTGCCCCTAGGAGTGTAAACCTTCATCCGTGACGAAATCGCAAACTTTTTGTCCGAAGCCTTCCGTCTGTCTATAGTTTGTTCCAATATGCGCACTTACATGTATGATTGTTTGAAAAAATGGTTATACAAATTAGTATCCAATAGATTCTATGAACTCTACCAAGGGCATAGAGATAAGTAAGCGCCTTTACGTTAGGAGGTTTTGGTTGCATGACAGCAGTCAGACAAGATGCGTGGAGTCCGGACGACGATTTAATTCTCGCCGAGGTTACACTACGCCATATTAGAGAGGGAAGTACACAGCTCGCGGCTTTTGAGGAAGTGGGCGAAAGGATCGGGCGCACATCCGCGGCATGCGGATTCCGCTGGAATAGCTGTGTTCGCAAGCGTTATGAGGAAGCGATCCAAATTGCGAAACAGCAGCGCCAGAAGCGCAATTACTTGAAGAAACAAACGATAGTGGCAACGCCGCATGTATCGTCGCTAGCGGTATACGAGACGGAGGAGCGCAGTCTAGGCCTTGGGCGCGATGCCGTTTCTATGGAAGAAGGTTTGTCGGTAGACGCCGTTATTCGCTTTTTGCGCGGATGGAAGACGACCTATCAAGATTTGTCGCGTCAAATCAAGCTGTTCGAGAAAGAGCTGAAAGACAAGGACGAGGAGCTATACCGGCTTCGGGACGAGAATGAGAGATTGTCTCGCGAGGTTAACAACGTCCAAACGGATTACCGTGCCGTCAATGACGATTACAAAACATTGATTCAGATCATGGACCGTGCTCGCCGCTTAACCGTGCTGACGAGTGAAGAAGAAGCAAAGCCGCGTTTCAAGATGGACGCAAACGGAAATTTGGAACGTATCGAATAAGTTATAAAATGGACATGGGAAAGAGGCTTGCCGCGCGAATACAGCGGTAAGCCTCTTGCCCGTTATAGGGAACGTTTGATACCATGTATCGAAGCGGGTTAGGGTAATATTGCCATTTCGAAAGGGGCATGGACGTGCAAATACATGTCGTTGGAGCCGGCTCGATCGGGTTATTAATAAGCGCGAAGCTCGCAGCGGCGGGCGCACGCGTTACGATATGGACGAGAACGATGGAACAGGCCGAACTTATTGCAAAGCAAGGATTGCTTCTTCACCGGCTGGACGGCAAAGAGCAAGCCGTACGCTTGCGGAGCGACTGGATCGAGCATGCAAATGCGAATCCTACCATCGAACACGCTTCTAAGTGGATTATTATAACGGTGAAGCAGACACACCTGGATGATCCTCTTCTGTCCAGGATTGCCGCACTTGCCGGCCCGGCCCGGGAAGGACAAGCCTTCACTGCCGTACTGGCGCTTCAGAACGGAATCGGCCATATGCGGAAGATAGGCGATGCGATGGCGGGAATGCCACTGTATGCCGCTGTGACATCCGATGGCGCTAGACGATTGGACATGCGTACCGTCAGCCATACGGGAGCAGGAGAGCTATGGTTCGGATCAATGGACGAGAAGGGGAGCAACGGGGATAATAGGAGCGGAAATGAGCAAAAAATGTTGCTGAAGACGCTTCAATCGGCAGGATTTGCCGCTTTTCTGTCGAATGATTCCGAGGAGATGATGGATCGGATCTATAACAAATTACTTGTGAACGCCGTCATTAATCCGCTTACTTCCATCTTCGACGTTAACAATGGCGACTTGCCGAACCACCCGCGGCGCGAGGCGTTAATGCGAGCTCTTTATGCGGAGTCGGAGATGATACTTGTGAAGGCGGGCATGACGCCGCCGCGAGAAGGCTGGCAGAGCGTGCTCGATGTGTGCGGCCGTACTAGCGGAAATATATCGTCGATGCTGAGCGATGTGAGAGCGGGTCGATCGACCGAGATAGAAGCCATTAACGGCGGCATCGCGGATCTTGCGGAACGACACGGAATAAATGCGCCGCTGAACCTGGCCGTCATTGCGTTGATTGAAGCGATGCAGGGAAGGATGAATCCGAAAGGGGTAAGCTTGGATGGACGCGATATGGAATAGCATTGTACATATATACGGTTATTTGGCGTTAATCCCAGTCATTCCTTTCATCATCGTTTTCTTTGCTTACAAGGTCTATGCGAAGGATACGAAGAAGGCGGTACGTCTCGCGATGGACGTAACGACCGTTTTTCTAATCGGCATTGTCGCTGTATTATTCGATAAACAGTTCGGCAGCCGGTTCGGACTATATGGCATTTTGCTTGTGATGGTTCTTGGAGCGGGGCTGCTTGGAAATGCGCAATTCCGCAAGAGGGGAATCGTCGACGCGAAAAAAATTTTTCGCACCGTTTGGCGGCTTAGCTTCTTCTCGATGGCCGTGCTGTACGTTCTGCTCATGTTCATCGGGCTGGGCGAAACATTCTTCAAAATATAAACGCTAAAACGTTTCGCAAACGCGCGGGGCGTTTTTGTTTTGACGGGCGGCTTATCCTTTGTGTACAATTGGAGCACGGACGACATGCAATTAGGAGGCTTATGACTGCGCTATGAATAATGAAATATATAAACTTACGAGTGCTCAGCCTTTAACGGAAGCTTTCATTCATCGGACTGACGATCGAATCATCGATTTATTCGGCTATCACCCGGGGGAAGAGCAAGCATGGGCCTCAAGGCTCGATAGTCTTGCCGCAAGGGCCGGAGCGAGAGCGAACGCATCGGATGTTGCCGCAGTATTGACGGCCTATCAAGCGAGACTGAAGCCGTCCGCCGAGACCGCTTCGAACATTGCCGCGATTGCGGAAGGAGCTCCGGTCGTCGTAGGCGGCCAACAAGCCGGTCTATGGACAGGGCCGCTTCTCGTTATACATAAAGCCGTATCCATTATAAATGCCGCCAAGTCGGCGAGCGCACAGCTAGGAAGACAGGTCGTGCCGGTGTTCTGGATCGCCGGCGAAGATCATGATTGGGACGAGGCGAATCATGCTTACGTGCTGACCGCCGAGCAGGAGCTGCGCAAGCTGTCCATGGCGCGCCCGGAGGGGGCTCGTACCTGCGTAAGCCGGACGAGTGTATCTGCGGAAGCGTGGGAGCAACTGCTGCAAGAGCTCGAAGCGGCATTGCCGCATTCCGAGTTCAAAGGGCCATTAGTTGAGGAACTGCGCGATATGGCGCTGCATTCGAGCTCGTTGTCGGATATGTTCGCAGCCCTTCTCGGCCGCTTGTTCGGCAAGGAAGGCCTCGTGCTGCTCGATGCCGACGATCCCGCGCTGCGGCGCGTGGAAGCTCCTATGTTCAAACAAATGATCGAACGGAACGATGAGCTGGAGCAAGCCTATGTGAGAACGGCTGAGCAGGTGAAGACGCTCGGCTATACGCTGCAGGCAGATGTCGTGGCGGGCAGTGCGAATCTATTCCTGTTCCAAGCGGATAAAGGCGACGAGCGTACGCTGCTGCACAAGCTTGGCGGATCTTTCCAAGACCGCAAGCAAACGCTGTCGATAACGAAGGATGAGCTGCTGCAGCTCGCGGAAAGCCGTCCGGAGCAATTCAGCAACAACGTGCTGACGCGTCCTTTAATGCAGGATTATCTGTTCCCTGTGCTTGCGACGGTGCTTGGCCCGGGAGAGATCGCTTACTGGGCGCTGACAGGCGGTGCCTTCCGTATGCTTGGCATGGAAATGCCGATCATCGTGCCGCGCATGTCGTACACGCTGATCGAGGGAACGGTAGCAAAGCATATGCAGAAGTATGAGCTGACTTTCTCCGATGTGATGGAACGTTTCGAGGATCGGAAGGCAGATTGGTTGAAGCAGCAGGATGGCCTTTCGATCGAAGGACAGTTCGATAGCGCAAAGCAATCGTTCATCGAGCTGTATAAGCCGCTGCTTGAGCTGGCGACATCGGTTGCGCCGTCGCTTGCGAAGCTCGGCGACACGAACATGCAGAAGATCGTCGAGCAGATCGAATACATGGGCTCGAAGACGGTAGACACGTTCAACAAGCAGTTCGAGGCGTCGATTCGGCAGTTGGACCGTATCGGACTGTCTGTCAAGCCTGCGGGCAAGCCGCAAGAGCGCGTCCTTAACATGGTTATCTATTGGAATCGCTATGGCCTCAATTGGCTGGACAAATTGCTGGAAGCGCCATATAGCCGAACGGGCGGCCATGAAATCGTACACCTATAATACTGGAGGCTAACGAAACATAATGAACACTATTGATAAAAGCATTATTACCGATCTTTCCTTAGCGCCGGAAGGCCATCTTAAGATCGATTGGGTTAGCGCCCATATGCCGGTACTTAACCGCATTCGCGAGCAATTCGAGAAGGAGCAGCCGTTCAAAGGATTAAAGGTAACGATCGCGCTTCACCTTGAAGCGAAGACGGCTTACTTGGCCAAAGTGGTCAAAGCTGGCGGAGCAGAAGTTACGATTACAGGCAGCAACCCTCTATCGACGCAGGACGACGTGTGCGCAGCGCTCGTAGAGGACGGAATTACGGTATTCGCGAAGTACAACCCGTCTGCGCAGGAGTTCAAGGAACTGAACATTAAAGCGCTGGAATCGAAGCCGGATCTGATTATTGACGACGGCGGCGACTTGGCAACGATCTTGCACTCCGAGCGGAAGGATCTCGCCGTCAATATCCGCGGCGGCGCGGAAGAAACGACGACGGGCATCATTCGCCTGAAGGCAATGGAGAAGGACGGCTCGCTCGCATTCCCGATGGTTGCGGTCAATGACGCGTTTTGCAAGCATTTGTTCGACAATCGTTACGGTACGGGCCAGTCCGTGTTCGATGGCATCAATCGTACGACGAATCTCGTTGTCGCTGGCAAGACGGTTGTCGTTGTCGGCTACGGCTGGTGCGGCAAGGGCGTTGCGATGCGTGCGAAAGGGCTTGGCGCGAATGTCGTCGTGACGGAAATCGACGCGATTAAAGCAGTCGAGGCATATATGGACGGTTTCGCCGTTATGCCAATGCTTGAAGCTGCTAAAGTCGGCGAAATTTTCGTTACCGTAACAGGCAACCGCGATGTGATTCGCGGCGAGCATTACGAAGTAATGAAGAACGGCGCAATCTTGTCCAATGCCGGACATTTCGACGTCGAAGTGAACAAGCCGGAGCTTGCTGCGCTTTCGAGCAACATTCGCACCGTTCGCAAGAACATCGAAGAATATCGGCTGAAGGATGGACGAAGCATTTATCTGCTTGCCGAAGGTCGGCTTGTCAACCTCGCGGCCGGCGACGGCCACCCGGCGGAAATTATGGATATGACGTTTGCGCTTCAAGCGTTGTCGCTTCAATATGTGAACGACCGCTATAAGGAGCTTGGCAGCCATGTTGAGAAAGTTCCTTACGAGCTGGATGAGCAAGTTGCTCGACTGAAGCTTGAATCGCTTGGCTTCGCCATCGATACGTTGAGCGAGCAGCAGAAGGCGTATCTCGACAGCTGGAAGGAAGAATAGAAAGTTTGTTAAGCAGGCCGCCCGGGTAATCGGGCGGCCTGCTTGCTTTTATTTTTGATTAGAGGCGCAGGCACGGAAACCTTTTGTAAGCTTTCCTCGTCATAGTGGAAAATAAGAAGGGGGAGTTTTATGATGTCGGGTGAAAGAACCAGATTTCAATGGCTAACGCCGCTGGTCGTCATGCTGGTCCTGCTGCTCGCGGCTTGCTCATCTGCCAATTCAGATAGCGGAGGCATGTCAGAAGAAGGAAGCTCGAACAAGAACGTGGCACAAAGCGCAGATGAGTCGGCCATGGAGGTTACAACGCAAGCGAGTGCAGAAGACGGTGAGGCACAAGGGAATGCAGAGCAGCCCGGTACCGGTTTCGCTAGCGGCGCAGCGGCTCAGACGGATGCATTCAGCCAGAAGATCATTTATTCGGCTGCGCTGTCCATGGAGGTAGAAGAGTTAGAGGCAGCGAGGACAGCGCTGAAGAATGCCATCCACCAGAGCGGGTCTTATATTTTGCAATTTCAGGACACGAAGCAAAACGGCGAAATCGGTTCGACATACACGATCAAGGTGCCTGCGGACGGCTTTATGCCGTTCATTGACCGTATCGGCGAAATCGAGCATCGGCATTTCGAAACGAATGTAACCGGCAAGGACGTGTCCGAGCAGTATGTAGACACCGAATCAAGACTGAAGGCGAAGCAATTGGTGGAGTCAAGACTGCTTGTAATGATGGAGCAAGCGGCTAAGGCCGATGATCTGCTCAAGTTCTCGAATCAGCTGTCCGCCGTGCAGGAGGAGATCGAAGTTTTGAAAGGCCGGCTGCGGTATCTCGATCATAACGTCGCTTATTCGACCGTCGAGCTCCGTCTCTATCAAACGGATCAGAGCTTATATACGGCCAGCGGGGAGAAGAAGGGGCTCGGTGCCAAAATGTCGGATGCGCTGACGGGCAGTGCCAAAACGGTGGTCGCTGGGCTTCAGCTGCTGCTTGTTATCGTCGCAGGCGCGCTCCCTGTTCTCGTTGTGCTTGCGATTATTGCCATTCCGGTCGTTTGGATGATGAAGCGCAAACGCAGATCGGCAAGCGGCGGCAGCGGCAACCCGCCAGCCGATGACGACAATGTACCTCCAGCCGGGTAACCGTTCAAGGGTGCAAGGTCGGGTTTTTCACGGGATGTCGAAAATATTCCCTTCTTGACGAATATAGAAAATAGGTACTAATCCCTAAGGTAATTATGCTGTGTTCATGACTCTATAACTAAAACTGAACATTTTCTCAAAAATCCTGCTCACAGAGCAGGATTTTTATTTTAGGTGGCGAACTAGTTTATCTTAGTGGGGAAAAGTGGGGGAAAGTGGAGAGCTTGTGGGGAGGGGTGGAGCGGACTTATGTTTATGGGGGAGTTTCAACATAGCATCGATGAAAAAGGCCGTATAATCATCCCAGCAAAGTTCCGCGATTCACTCGGTTCTACCTTTATCGCTACCCGCGGTCTCGATAATTGCTTGTTCGTCTATCCGATGAGCGAGTGGTCCGTCTTGGAAGAGAAGCTTAAAACATTGCCGCTGATGAAGGCGGATGCTCGTGCGTTCACCCGGTTTTTCTTCTCCGGGGCAACCGAATGCGAGCTGGACAAACAGGGAAGGGTAAACTTACCCAGTCATCTGCGCGAATACGCGAAGCTGGACAAGGAATGCATGGTGCTTGGCGTGTCCGGCCGCGTGGAAATATGGAGCAAACAAACATGGGACGGCTACTACGAGCAATCGGAGCAGGCGTTCAACGAAATTGCGGAGAAGCTCGTCGATTTCGATTTCAACTTCTAGAGACGACAACAAGATTAGGAGGGCTGATACGTGTTTCAGCATATTACCGTGCTATTGGAAGAAGCAGTTGATGGCCTCGATATCAAGCCGGACGGCATTTATGTCGATTGTACGCTTGGAGGAGCAGGTCATAGCGAGCTCATCGCGTCGCGGCTTGGCAAGGGAGGCCGTTTGATCGCATTCGATCAGGATGATCTGGCGCTAGACAACGCTCGAGTTAGGCTGGCGCCATATATGGATAAAGTAACGCTCGTCAGGAGCAATTTCCGCGAGCTCGAGCAGCAGCTGCTCGGCTGCGGCGTACCGGTACAGGACGGCATACCGCAGGTCGACGGGATTTTATTCGATCTCGGCGTCTCCAGCCCGCAGCTAGACGAGGCGGAACGGGGGTTCAGCTACAATCACGATGCGCCGCTCGATATGCGAATGGACCGCGAGGAGCATCTAACCGCTCACGAGATTGTGAACACATGGGAGGAACGGGACCTATCCCGTATTCTCGATCGTTACGGCGAAGAGAAGTTCGCCCGCAATATTGCCAGATCGATCGTTAAAGCGAGGGAGAAGGCGCCGATCGAGAAGACCGGCGAGCTGGCCGAGCTGATTAAGATGGCGATACCGGCTGCGACCAGGCGGACCGGCGGCCATCCGGCGAAGCGGTCGTTCCAAGCGCTGCGCATAGCGGTTAACGACGAATTAGGCGCAGAGGAAGAGGCTCTGGAGCAGGCGGTCAGATGCTTGAAGCCGGGCGGGCGGGCATCGGTCATTACGTTCCATTCGTTGGAGGATCGAATCTGCAAACAAATTTTTGCGAAATACGTGGAGAAATGCACATGTCCGACGGACTTCCCGTTGTGCGTATGCGGCAATAAAGGCGTATTGAAATTAGTGAATCGCAAACCGATCGTGCCAAGCGAAAGAGAGCTTGAGCTGAATCCGCGAGCACGGTCGGCGAAACTTAGAGTCGCACAAAAATTGTAAGCTAGAGGGGGATTTGAGATGGCGTACGTGAATGGCAACTTGGCCCTGCAACCGAAGCGAAAGCCGGAGAAGCAGCAGGCTATCCGTGATACGAAACGCGTAGTGGTTAAGAAAAAAACGATTCCGATGCAAGAGAAGCTGCTCTATTTGTTCACTATCCTGATGTGCGTTGTTGTGGCCTTTGTCATTATTTCAAGGTACGCGCAAATCTACGATATGAACCTCCAAATCAAGCAGTTGAACAACGAGTATCAGACGATGAATGTCGAAATGGAAGAACTGAAGAAGCAAGTCGAGATGCTGAACGATCCGGAACGAATTCGCAAGATGGCCGAGACGCAAGGGATGGTGAGCATAACCGACAGCGGGATTACGGTGAAGACCGGCGTGAACGGTGACGGCGTGCAATCCGCTATGCGTGAATGAGGTGGTTGAACGATGAAGAAAAGAATTAAATTGCGGACATTGGTATTTGGAGGGATAATGACCCTCCTTTTTTTCTTTCTAATAAGCCGAATCTATTGGGTGCAAGTCGTTGATGGCGCGGAATGGTATGAACGTGCGGTGAAGCGCTGGTCGGCGCAGGAGACGATCGTAGCGAAGCGCGGCACGATAACGGATCGCAACGGCAACGTGATTGCCATGGATTCGCATGCGTATACGGTAGCGGTCAATCCGCAAGCGATTAACGATGCGGGAATTACGGAAGAAGTGGTAGCGGGACTACATAAAATATTGAATAAACCGGAGTCCGAGCTCCGTAAAATAGTGACGGCCAAAGACGATAAAGGCGCTTTTTACAAACAGCGCGAGGTGCGCCAGGAGGGCTTTAAGATCGATAAAGCGCTGGCGGACCAGGTTAAGGCGCTGCGTGACGAAATAAAGGAACAGCTCGCCAAGGATAAGAAGAAAGTCAGCGATGTCGGCATTTATTTGATGGATGAGCTGAAACGCTATTATCCTAGTCAGTTGCTGGCCTCGCAATTGGTAGGGTTCGTCGATAAGGAGGGCAAGGCGAAGTCGGGCGTAGAGGCTTATTTTAACGATCAGTTGGAAGGAGTTAACGGAGAAATTAAATTTTTGAAGGACGGAAAGAGAGTCCAATTGTCAGATGGGGAAGTGGAGTACCAAGCGCCCGAGGAAGGTCAGGATATCGCGCTGACGATCGATAGCATCATCCAGAGTTACGTGGAGGAAGCGCTTCGCGAAATCGTTGCGAAGTACAATCCCAAGAGCATTACGGCAATCGCAGCGGATCCGAACACGATGGAAATATTGGCGATGGCGAATATGCCGGAGTTTAATCCGAACTCCTATTGGGACAGCAATTATGCCAACTACAATAATCATGGCGTCGTTTCGTTATACGAGCCGGGCTCGACGTTCAAGATTATGACGCTCGCAGCTGCGGTGGAAGAAGGCGTCTTCAATCCGAATGAAACGTATAAGTCGGGCAGCGTGACGATCTACGGCGATACGATTCGCGATATTCAGCGCGGCGGCTGGGGGACGATCTCCTATTTGGACGGTCTCAAGCATTCGAGTAACGTTGCCTTCGTTAACTTAGGCTATGAGAAGCTTGGAGCGGAGAAGCTGCGCGATTATTTGACCAAGTTCGGCTTCGCTCAGAAAACGGGCATCCAGCTAAGCGGCGAGCGAACCGGCGTACTGCAGATGCAGTATCCGATCGAGGTGGCGACGGCAGCTATCGGGCAAGGTGTCGCGGTAACGCCGATCCAGCAAGTGGCTGCCGTAGCGGCTGTCGCCAACGGCGGCAAGCTGATGCAGCCGCAAATCATTAAGAGCATTACGGATCCGACGACGAAGAAGACGACCGTGTTCGAACCGAAGGTCGTTCGCCAAGTGATCTCGAAGGAAACGTCGCGCAAAGTAGGCGAATATTTGGAGCAGGTCGTATCCGACCAAGAGATCGGTACGGGCAGAAGAGCTTTCATCGAAGGGTATCGGATTGCAGGCAAGACGGGTACGGCGGAGAAGTCGATCGATGGCAAATATTCCGAGGATAAGTTCGTCGTATCCTTTGTCGGGTATGCGCCGGTCGAGAATCCGAAGATCGTCCTGTATATCGTGGTCGACGAGCCGGATGACAGCACGGTCGGCGGCGGTTTGGTAGCGGCTCCGGCTTTCCGCGAGATTATGCTCAAGAGCTTGCGCCATATGGGCATTATGCCGGATACGAGCTTAATCAAGGAAGAGGCGAAGAAGGAAGCGCCGGTTGTCGTTCCTGCGGTTACGGATTTATTGGTTGCACAGGCGAAAGCGACTTTGACGCCGAAGAACATTCAGTACGAGCTGATCGGCAATGGCAAAACCGTGCTGCAGCAAATCCCGGCTGCCGGCAGTATCGTTAACCCAAGTCAGCGCGTCTACTTGCTGACGGAACAGCGAGACAAGCTTAAAGTGCCGAATATGACAGGACTTTCTCTGCGCGACGCGCTGGAGATCACGACCTTGCTCGGCATTCAGCTTATGCCTGAGGGACAAGGCTACGTCGTCTCGCAGAAGGAAGAGACGAAGAACGGCAAGCGTACGCTGAAGATTGTGCTTGCACCGCAGACGGGAGCGGGCGCAGTCGAAGGGGATGACGGGTCTGCCGATTCGAGCGATGAACAAAACAACGGGACTGGCGATACCGGAGAAGCCGACAACGGCGATTCGAATGCAACAGGAGATCAAGACGGCGAGAGCGGCGGAGAGCAGCAGAATTCGATTACCTCGGAGTAGCAACGGCAGCGGACTTTACGGCAGATAGCTTGTTCTATAACCCCCTTGTCCCGAATAGGCTGGGAATGAGCGTAAGCGTACGCTCGTCTTTAATCAGCTGGGCTTAAGGGGGAACATGTAATGAAGGTATCAAATGTAACGGTGAGAAGACGCTTATTTATCGTGCTGCTGTGCGCCGGGGTCATGTTCGTCGCATTATGTGTCCGCCTTGGCTATGTGCAGCTGTGGATGGGCGAGCAGCTAGCCGGCAAAGCGGAAGATTCATGGCGGCGCAATGTCCCTTATGCACCTAAGCGGGGCGAGATATGGGACCGAAACGGCGTTCAGCTTGCGTATAATATAAGCTCGCCGACCGTTTTCGCCATTCCTGCTCAAATTAAGGACAGGCAAGCGGCCGCCGCGGCTCTTGCGCCTCTTCTGGATATGTCCGAAGAAACGTTATATAACAAAATGAAGCCGGGAACGATGATCGTAAGCTTGAAGCCGGGCGGCCGCAAAATGACGCTGGAAAAGGCGCAGCAAATACGCGATCTAAGCATTCCCGGCATCGTTGTGGCCGAAGACAATAAACGGTATTACCCTTTCGGAAGCTTGGCCGCGCATGTGCTCGGTTTTACCGGCATCGACAATCAAGGACTTACCGGTATCGAGTCCAAGTTCAACAAGGAGCTGAGCGGTATCGCGGGCAATGTATCGTTCCTTGCGGATGCGGCCGGTCGGCAAATGCCTAATTCCTCGGATACGTACATTCCGCCCAAGGACGGGCTGACGCTGCAGTTGACGATAGATAAACAGATTCAAGCGGTCATGGAGCGGGAGCTCGATCAAGCGATGACCGGCCTGCAAGCCGACAGCGTCATAGCGATTGCGATGGATCCGAATAATGGAGAAATTCTGGGCATGGCCAGCAGACCGACCTATGAGCCGGCTAACTACAAGCAAGTCTCTGCCGAAGTGTATAACCGCAATTTGCCGATCTGGATGACGTATGAGCCGGGATCGACGTTTAAGATTATTACGCTTGCGGCAGCGCTGGAAGAGAAGAAGGTCAACCTGACGACCGAGCGTTTCTTCGACCCGGGCGCGATTGAAGTAGGGGGCGCAAGACTCCGCTGCTGGAAGAAGGGCGGCCATGGCAGCCAGACATTCCTCGAGGTTGTCGAGAACTCCTGCAATCCGGGCTTCGTCACGTTAGGCAATCGTCTTGGCAAAGAGAAGCTGTTCGAGTATATCCGCAACTTCGGCTTCGGCCAGAAGACGGGCATCGATATCGGCGGCGAGGAGAACGGCATTCTTTTCAAGCTGAACCAGGTTGGACCTGTCGAGCTTGCGACGACGGCATTCGGGCAAGGGGTATCCGTAACGCCGATTCAACAAATTACGGCCGTGTCGGCGGCGATTAACGGCGGGACGCTATATAAGCCGCATGTTGCCAAATCATGGATCAATCCAAGCACGGGAGAGACGGTCCAGACCATTGAGCCCGAACCGGTGCGCCAAGTCATATCCGAAGACACGTCGAGACAGGTAAGGGAAGCGCTGGAGAACGTCGTAGCCAAAGGTACGGGCCGCAACGCATTCATCGATGGCTATCGCGTCGGCGGCAAGACGGGGACGGCGCAGAAAGTAATTAACGGACGTTATTCGCCGAACGAGCATATCGTATCCTTCGTCGGCTTCGCGCCGGCGGACGATCCGCAGATCGTGATCTATGTCGCGGTCGACAATCCGCAAGGGATTCAGTTCGGGGGCATCGTGGCGGCACCCATTGTCAGAAACATGATGGAGGACGCGCTTACGATTCTCGAAGTCCCTCGCAGAGAGCAGCAGATTGGCAAGACATATAAGCTCGGAGAGACGCCTATCGTCGCCGTGCCGAATCTTGTTGGCAAGACGGTGTCGGATATTTACGAGGATATGAACATGAATTTCAACCTAACGTCCGCCGGATCGGGCAAAACGGTCATTCGCCAAGCACCGGCGGCCGGTACGAGAGTAGAGCGTGGATCGACGATCCGAATCTATTTGGGCGACGAGGATGATATAAACCATACGCATTGAATATACTATACGGATAGTTGTCGAGTAATTAACGATTAGGCGTACGCCTGCATATATTGAATCCTGTCGAGCTACATCGAGGGAGGAGACTTTTGCGGATGCGTATAATCGAACTAGCTGAGCTGCTCATTACCGCAAGGCTTATAGGAGACGGCGAAACGGTGTTAACGGGCATTGCATCGGATTCGCGCAAGGTGGAGAACGGTCAATTGTTCATCTGCTTATCCGGGAGCAAGACGGACGGACATCTGCATGCGCCGGAAGCAATACGGCGCGGTGCTTGCGCTATCGTAGCGGAGAGAGTGCTGGATATCGACGTTCCCCAACTGATCGTGAAGGACAGCAGGCATGCGGCGGCCGTCATTGCCGATCATTATTACGGCTATCCAAGCCGCGATATGAAGCTAATCGGCGTCACCGGCACGAACGGCAAGACAACGACAACGTATTTGATTGAACAAATATTGCAGGACCAGCGGCAATCGACCGGTGTCATCGGTACGATCGAATGGCGGTATGCGGGCAGTGCCTTCGAAGTATCGGGCACGACGCCGCATTCGATAGAACTTCATCGCTATCTTGCGGAAATGCGAGAGGTGGGCACCGCCTATTGCGCCCTGGAAGTTTCCTCGCATGCCCTTGCGCAAGGCAGGGTGAAGGGCTGCAGGTTTCGAACGGCGGTATTCACGAATTTAACGCAGGATCATCTCGATTACCATCAGACGATGGAGAGCTATGCTGCAGCCAAAGGGCTGTTCTTCTCCCGTCTAGGCAATGAATTCGCCGCCGATGAATCGGAGCGCGCCTATGCGGTGCTCAATGCCGATGATGAGGCTTCAGCGTTTTTTGCAAAGCTGACTTCGGCCGAGGTAGTGACCTACGGCATCGATCGCGAAGCGGATGTGCGCGCGTCGAACGTGCGTATAACCGCGAACGGTGCGACCTTTCACGTAACGACTTTCCGAGGCGAGATCGACATCTCGTTGCAGATGGCAGGCCGATTCAACGTCTACAACGCGCTTGCCGCTATGTCGGCGGCACTCATCGAAGGCATCGAGCTATCGCGGATTAAAGCTAGCCTTGAAGCGATTCCGGGCGTGCCCGGACGAATCGAGTCGGTCAATGCGGGCCAAAGCTTCGCCGTCATCGTCGATTACGCCCATACGCCCGACGGACTTGAAAATGTGCTTCTAGCCATTCGCCAGTTTGCGGAGAAGCGCGTACTGTGCGTATTCGGCTGCGGCGGCGACAGAGATCGCAAGAAGCGCCCTATTATGGGTGCCATAGCGGCGGCATATTCCGATTATGTGCTCGTGACGTCGGATAATCCTCGCACGGAGGATCGTTTTATGATATTAAAGGATATAGAGGTTGGCTTGCAGGAGGCGAAGATTAGCTCGGATAAGTACGAACTGATCGCCGATCGCAAAGCCGCCATTCAAAAAGCGGTTGAAATGGCAAGCCCAGGCGATGTAGTATTGATTGCGGGGAAAGGTCATGAAAACTATCAAGAGATCGAAGGCGTCAAGCATCCATTCGATGATCGCAGTGTTGCGAGAGACGCGATAAGGGGATTATTACATTGATTAGAAGAACGATTGAACAGATAGCGCAAATGGCAGGAGCGAGATATGCCGGAAGCAGCAAGGATATGATGATTCACGGCGTGACGAAGGACTCGCGCCTTCCTTCGGCTGGCAAGCTGTACGTGCCGATTATAGGCGAGAAGTTCGACGGACACGACTTTGCCGTACAAGCGGTAGAGAACGGCGCCGTCGCCTCGCTCTGGAAGAAAGGGCACGAAGTGCCGGAGGCGCTGGCGAATATTCCGCTGCTCGTTGTCGGCGATACGCTGGTCGCGCTTCAGCGTCTTGCCGCCGCTTATCGCAGCGAGTTGCCCGTGCGCGTCGTAGGCATAACCGGCAGCAACGGCAAGACGACAACGAAGGATATGACCGCTGCTATATTAGGCACGACCTATCATGTCCATAAGACGGAAGGCAACTTGAATAACGAGATCGGCCTTCCGATGACCGTACTGGAGTTCGAGGAAGAGATCGAGGCTGCGGTGCTGGAGATGGGCATGAGCGGCTTTGGCGAAATCGATCTGCTGACGAAGATCGCGCAGCCCGATGCGGCGATCATTACGAATGTCGGCGACGCGCATATGCAGCAGCTTGGTTCGAGAGAGGGCATTGCCAAGGCGAAGCTGGAGATTACGGCCGGTCTTGGCGATACGAGCGTCTTGTTCTTCAACGGCGACGAGCCGCTGCTTAAGGCGGAGCTTGACGACATGACTCTCCCCGAAGGGCTGCTCTGCCGGACGTTCGGTCTTGGCAGCCGGAACGAGTGGTCGGCGGCCGATATCGAGCTGGAGCCGGAAGCTTCGACTTTCACGGTCATGTATAATGGCGAGCCAAGCGAAATGCAGCACATTCGCATTCCCGTTCCGGGCGTGCATAATGTCAGCAATGCGCTTGCTGCAATAGCGGTCGGCCGATTATTCGGCGTTCCGGCTGCGAGCATCGCGGAAGGGCTTCGCTCGATGAAGCTGACCGGCATGCGCATTCAACCGGTACGAGCGTTCAACGGCGCAATCATGCTCAACGATGCGTACAATGCGAATCCGACAGCCGCCCGCGCGGCGATCGACTTGATCGCGGAGCTTGACGGCTTCCGCCGAAAATGGGTCGTGCTTGGCGATATGCTTGAGCTGGGCCCGGACGAAAACCGGTTCCATTATGACCTTGGCGCGTATATAACACCTGAGAAGGCGGACGCCGTGCTGACGTTCGGCCCGTTGTCGGAGCATACGTCGGCCGGAGCGAGAACGCAATTCGCGAAGAGTGGCGCGGAAGCGTCGGTCATTCATTTTGAAGAGAAGGAAAAGCTTGCACAGTGGCTTGCGGACGAACTTGCGCCGGAAGACATCGTGCTCGTCAAAGGCTCGCGCGGCATGCGGATGGAGCAGATTGTCCAAGCTTTAGAAACGAGGTGAGGAAATGGATATGATGGTCATCTTATTCTCTATAGGCGCTTCCTTTCTGCTAGCCGTGCTGCTAGGACCATTGTTCATTCCTGTGCTTCGGCGTATGAAGTTCGGCCAGCAAATTCGGACGGACGGCCCGCAAAGCCATCTGAAGAAGAGCGGCACGCCGACGATGGGCGGCATCATTATAATGGTGGCGCTTATGATCGCTTTCCTTAAGTTCTCGGACAAGACGAATGAGTTTTGGGTGCTGCTCACCGCATCGCTCGGTTTCGGTCTGGTCGGTTTCCTTGATGATTATATTAAAATCGTATTCAAACGCTCGCTGGGCCTGACGGCCAGGCAGAAGCTGCTCGGTCAGCTGCTGTTCTCGATTATCGTCTGCGCCTTGCTCTACAACATGGGGCATAGCACAGAGGTGTCCATCCCCGGTACGGGCTGGGGCGCCGATCTCGGATGGTTCTATTATCCGCTCGTCGTCATTATGATGTTCGCGGGAAGCAATTCGGTGAACTTCACCGATGGACTTGACGGTTTGCTTGCAGGGACAAGCGCAATCGCGTTCGGCGCTTTCACGATCGTAGCCTTGCAGACGTCGTCGCATGAATCGGCCGTATTCTCTGCTGCAATGGTCGGCGCGGTGCTAGGTTTCCTCGTCTTCAATAGGCATCCGGCTAAAGTGTTCATGGGCGATATGGGCTCCCTAGGCATCGGCGGCGGTATTGCCGCGGTGGCGATTCTGACGAAAACGGAGCTGCTTCTCATTGTGATCGGCGGCGTATTCGTTCTCGAGATGTTGTCCGTCATCCTGCAGGTGACATCGTTCAAGCTGCGCGGCAAGCGCATCTTCAAGATGAGCCCGATCCATCATCACTTCGAGCTGATCGGCTGGTCGGAGTGGAAAGTGGTTACGGTGTTCTGGCTAGTCGGACTCGTATTTGCCGTACTCGGCTTGCTGTTCGTTATCTAAACATAGAAGATTCAGCGGCGCCCTGCGTGCTCGGGTGCCGCTATGATCCATAGAAGGGACTGTCTGTTATGAATCATCCGTCAGCTTACCGGGATAAACGCGTCATCGTGCTCGGTTTGGCCAGAAGCGGCGTCAGCGTCGCGAAAGTATTCCATAGCCTCGGTGCCGAGGTTGTCGTCAACGATATGAAAAAACGCGAATTATGCCCCGAAGCGGATGAACTGACTGCTTTGGGCATTTCTGTGCTATGCGGCTATCATCCGAGCGATCTCGTAACGGCAGATACGGCGCTGTTAGTTAAAAATCCCGGCATTCCTTACACGGCAGCGCCGGTTCAGCAAGCGATAGAGCATGGCGTTGAGATTATTACGGAGGTAGAGGCCGCTTATTGGCTGTCGCCTGCACCGATCATCGGCATCACTGGCAGCAACGGCAAGACGACGACGACGACCTGGCTTGGCGAGCTGCTGACAGCAGCAGGTTTGAAACCTATCATCGCCGGTAATATTGGGCGTCCGCTCTGCGAAGCCGCACTGGAGGCTACGCCGGAAGATTGGCTTGTGGCGGAGCTTAGCAGCTTCCAGCTCAAAGGCACGAACGCTTTCCGGCCGCGCATTGGACTGCTGCTCAATTTGGCGGAGACGCACTTGGATTATCATGGCGGAATGGACGATTATGTCGCATCGAAGGCAAAGCTGTTCGTCAATCAGACGGCCGAGGACATTGCCGTTCTTAATTGGGATGATCCTATATGCCGTCGTATCTCGGAAGGACTTGAAGCAAAGCTGCTGCCGTTCTCGCTATATGAGCGGCTGGAGACAGGCGTATATGTTGAGCCTCCGTTCAGCAGGGAAGATGGAAGTACGAATGCCGGTTGCGAGCCGGTTGCGAGACAAATCGTTTATCGCTCGGCGGCTTCCGAGGAGGCTAAGGTCGTCGTTCCCGTCGACGAACTTGGCATTCCGGGCCGCCACAACGTCGCTAACGCGCTCGCGGCCGTTGCGGCAAGTATTGCGGCAGGCGCCGCGATCGAACGGCTTGTAGAGCCGCTACGGCAGTTTAAAGCGGTTGAGCATCGGCTGGAGTACGTACGCGAAGCTGGAGGCGTCAAATACTATAATGACTCGAAGGCAACCAATCCTGCTTCGACGATGATGGCGATCGGCTCGCTGCCGGGCAAGATCGTATTGATCGCGGGCGGTTTGGACCGCGGTTCCGACTATATGGAACTGCTTCCAATCTTCCGCGATCGGCTGAAAGGGCTCGTCGCCCTTGGCGAAACGCGAGGCAAGCTTGCGCGCGTCGCCGAGCTGGCAGGTTTAGGCAGCGTCGAAATCGCCGAACCTGTGGAGGACGCCGAGCGTACGCTGCGACAAGCGGTTAAGCAGGCGGCGGCTCTCGCGGGGCCGGGCGACATCGTGCTGTTGTCTCCGGCCTGCGCGAGCTGGGATATGTTTGCCTCATACGAGCAGAGAGGGCGCATTTTTAAAGAATCGGCGCATACCTTGTAAGTAGGGGGCATGTCCCTACTTTCCCATGCTAAGAGGTGTGTTCGCTATGGTTAAAGCGCGTTCTGCCCCGGATATTTGGCTGCTAGCAGCAATTGGGCTTATTCTGGCGATCGGGCTTGTTATGGTTTACAGCGCGAGCGCCGTGCTTGCTTTTCACGAGTACGGCGATCGTTTTTATTTTGTCAAACGTCAGCTATTGTTTGCCGGACTAGGCATAGGTGCGTTACTATTTACTATGAATACTCACTATTCCGTCTGGAAGAAGTGGGCGCCGGCAGCGATTCTTATTTGCTTCGGGCTGCTCGTCATCGTACTGATTCCCGGCATAGGCGTCGTGCGCGGCGGTGCGCGAAGCTGGCTCGGCATAAGCTCGTTCGGCATTCAGCCATCCGAGTTCATGAAGTTGGCGATGATCCTGTTTCTAGCCAAATGGCTGTCGGAGAAGCAGCAGACGATTACCCAGTTCACGAAAGGACTGCTGCCGCCGCTTGGCCTTGTCGGCCTTGCTTTCGGGCTTATTATGCTGCAGCCCGATCTGGGCTCCGGCACGGTCATGCTCGGTGCGTCTATCATTCTTATCTTTACGGCCGGAGCGCGAATGGCGCATCTTGGCGGTCTCGCCATGCTTGGCGTGGTCGGATTCGTCGGTCTGATCTTGGCTGCTCCTTACAGGCTGCAGCGGATTACGAGCTTTCTGGATCCGTGGGCCGATCCGCTTGGCGGCGGCTATCAAATCATTCAATCGCTTTATGCGATCGGGCCGGGCGGCCTGGTCGGGCTTGGCCTTGGCATGAGCCGGCAGAAGTACAGCTATTTGCCGGAGCCGCAGACCGACTTTATATTTTCCATCGTAGCCGAGGAGCTTGGCTTCATCGGAGGCGCCACTTTAATTTTATTATTCCTTGTGCTTATATGGCGCGGCATGCGCGCGGCGATATCGGCTCCGGATACGTTCGGAAGCCTGCTCGCCGTCGGCATTACGGGCATCGTAGGCGTTCAGGTGCTGATTAATATCGGCGTCGTTATCGGGATGATGCCCGTCACCGGGATTACGCTCCCGCTTATCAGCTACGGGGGATCGTCGTTGACGCTGCTGCTCACCGCGCTTGGCATTTTACTTAATATATCCCGTTATTCGAGGTGAAGGTTCATATGCGTATCGTATTGACCGGAGGAGGTACCGGCGGCCATATTTACCCGGCTGTCGCGATCGGCAAGCAAATGCAGCAGGACAATCCGGACACGCAGCTGCTTTATATCGGAACGAACAAAGGAATGGAGAGCCGGATCGTGCCGGAGCAGGGCATTCCTTTTGAAGCGATAGAGATTACGGGCTTTCGCCGCAAGCTGTCGATCGACAACGTGAAGACGGTTCTAAGATTTCTCAAGGGGGTCAGGCGATCCAAAGCGCTGCTGCGCAAGTTCAAGCCAGATGTCGTAGTCGGAACGGGCGGCTATGTGTGCGGCCCCGTTGTGTATGCGGCGGCGAAGCTGGGCATACCGACGCTCATTCATGAGCAGAACGCGATTCCGGGCTTAACGAATCAGTTTCTGTCGCGTTACGCCAGCACGATAGGCGTCAGCTTCAAGCAATCGGAGAAGCTGTTCCCGAAAGCGAAGAAGACGCTCTATACGGGCAACCCGTGCGCGACGAACGTGCTGCGGGCGGCGACGGGCAAAGGCTGTGCGTCACTGGGCCTGCCGCCGCGCAGCCGCTTCGTGCTCATCGTTGGCGGCAGCCGCGGGGCTAAAGCGCTTAACGAGGCGGTGATCGAGATGGCGCCGCTTATGGGGCAGACGACCGACGTTCACTTTGTCTTCGTAACGGGGGACAGTTATTACGCATCGACTTCAAGTCGCATTGAACAAGTGAGTCCGGACGGTATGAAAAATGTGAAGCTCATTCCATATCTGAACAATATGGCCGAGGTGCTAGTGGATGCGACGCTTGTCGTAAGCCGCTCAGGCGCTTCTTCGCTTGCGGAGATGACGGCGCTCGGGCTGCCGTCCATCCTCATCCCGTCGCCGAACGTGACCAATAACCATCAAGAAGCGAACGCGCGCAGTCTTGTTGACGCGGGAGCGGCAGAGATGATCCTGGAGAAGGATTTGACAGGGGAATCCCTGTTGTCGCGCATCCAGAAGCTGTTGAACGACGATAAGCTGATGAAACAAATGGCCGAGGCATCGAAGTCTTTTGCTATGCCCGATTCGGCAGCTATCATCGCTTCGGAGCTGAAGCGGCTGCAAACGAGCAAGTAGGCTGCTGTCACACAAAAGTACGCATAGGCATAATATACTCTATATTCGTGACCATCGCCCAGGCGGCGGATGTCGCAACTACAATCGTGAATCAGCGGGTTTAGTCTACGCTTAAACCTTTTAGGAGGGTCTACCAATGGAAGCATTTAAAGCGGAATTGGAACAAGCCGGCGTCGGTGAAGTTCTGTACGATGTACCGCTATCGAACTATACAACATGGAAAATCGGCGGCCCTGCCGATGTACTCATTCTTCCGGAGAGCAAAGAGCAATTGATTGCCGCGATCCGGCTGCTGAATAAGCATCGGATAAGCTGGACGAATTTGGGCCGCGGCTCAAATATGCTCGTGAGCGACAAAGGGATTCGCGGTGTTGTGATCAAGCCGAGCGGAGGGTTGGATTTTGTGCGTTTCGACGGTTCGCTAGTCACTGCGGGAGCTGGCTATTCATTCGTCAAGCTGGCCGTTGTGGCAGGCAAGGAGGGGCTTTCTGGGCTCGAGTTCGCAAGAGGAATTCCGGGCACGGTCGGCGGAGCCGTCTACATGAATGCAGGAGCGCACGCATCCGATGTGTCACGTATTTTCAAGTCAGCTGAGATTGTGCTGGAGACAGGAGAATTGGTAACGTTCGATCGAGACGACATGAAGTTTTCCTATCGTCACTCGATTCTTCAAGAGCTGAAGGGTTCTGTCGTTGAGGCGACCTTCGAGCTTGCGGAAGGTGACAGCAAGGAAATTTCCGCAGCAACGACCGCTTACATGGATAGACGCCGTCGTACGCAGCCGGTTCAGTCGGCTTGCGCAGGCAGCGTGTTCCGCAATCCGCCGAATGATTTTGCAGCAAGGCTCATTCAAGAGGCAGGCTTAAAGGGGTATCGCTACGGAGGCGCTCAAGTGTCAGAAGTTCATGCCAATTTCATTGTAAACGCCGGGCAAGCGACTGCTGAAGACGTTCTCGCCCTCATGTCCTACATTCAGAGCACCGTTCAGGAACGCTTCGGCGTCCAGTTGGTGCCGGAAGTATTGGTGGTGGGCGAGCGGTAATTCGGAGGTGATACATTGGACAAATTGGTGATTGAAGGTGGGAAACCTCTCTCAGGAACCATAGTTATCCAAGGAGCGAAAAATGCCGCGTTGCCGATATTGGCGGCCAGCTTGCTGGCCGAGGGCACATTTACGATTGAACATGTGCCTGAATTGCTGGATATCGACGTCATGCTGAACATTTTGCGCGAACTGGGATGCCGCGCCGAGCATTCGGGAGATACGGTGGTGCTGGATACAGAGCCCGCTCATACGTCCCATGTGCCGGAATCGTTAATGAAACAAATGCGATCTTCTATTTTCCTAATGGGACCGCTCCTCGCCCGCTTCGGCGAAGCCGAAGTGTACCAGCCGGGAGGCTGCGCGATCGGCGAGAGAAAGATAGACCTTCATTTGCAAGGCTTGCAAGCGCTTGGCGCGGAAATCGAGGAGTTTGGCAACCGGATCGTCTGCCGTGCGGAGAAGCTGCGCGGGGCGGATATTCATCTGAGCTTTCCGAGCGTAGGCGCTACGGAGAACATTATGATGGCCGCGGTAACGGCCGAAGGCCGGACGACGCTAACGAATGCGGCGCGCGAGCCGGAGATTCAAGATTTGCAACGTTTTCTCAACGCTATGGGCGCGAAAATCATGGGGGCCGGAACGGATACGATAACGATAGAAGGGGTACAGTCGCTTAATCCCTGTCATTATCGGGTTATTCCGGACCGTATCGTAGCGGGTACGATCATGGTTGCGGCAGCCGCGACGCGCGGCCAGGTAACGCTTCAAAATACGCAGCCCGCGCATCTGTCATCGCTCATCCATGTGCTGCGTCGCGCAGGTGTTCAAATCGTTGTCGACGGTGATATAATTAGAGTAGGCAGCGCCACTAGACCGAAGGCGGTCGAGAGAGTCGTTACATCGCCGTATCCTGCATTCCCTACCGATTTGCAGTCTCAACTGATGGTGCTTTTAACGCTGGCGGACGGCGTCAGCATTATGAAGGAAACGATTTTCGAAGGACGTCTCAAGCATGTCGATGAATTATCGCGCATGGGCGCCGATATTCGCGTCGATATGAATGCGGCTTTCATCCGCGGCGTGCCGCGACTGTATGGGGCAACTGTTGAAGCAACCGATCTGCGTGCAGGCGCTGCGCTTGTCATTGCAGGATTGGCGGCTCATGGCCGGACGGTTGTCGAACAGATTCATCACATTGACCGCGGCTACGACAAGATCGAATCGATGTTGACGAGGCTGGGCGCTCGCATCTCGCGCTACTCTCCGGTGCCGAATAATTAATTCTATGCTGGAAGCTGATCAGTTAGAAACGTCCGGCTTCATCCTTGCTCAAACTTGATCCGAAGCCGGCGTCAACCTTTACGCTTGAAATATAAGTCATTATGAGTTATACGCTTATAACAAAGCTTATATTTCGTCGCGAAACGAATGCTCACGCCTTCTGAGATCGGCGTTTGCCGTTTGCGCTTGAACGCGATTATTACAGCTCTGAACTCGGCCGCCCGAAGCGGACCGGCTGCGTTTGGAGTTTTTCGTATAGAAAGTAGGGGACAAGTATGAGCGAAATAATGCCGGTCTTAAAGGAACCAGCCAAGAAGCGCAAAGGCAGCCGCAAGCTGCTTGTTGTCCTTTTTTTGTTATTCCTCGTATTGCTTGCAGTATTGTTCTTTAATTCTTCCATTAGCAAAATAGCAGAGGTACAAATCGTAGGCATGAAGCTCGCAACGAAGGCCGAAGTTGCGCAAGCTGCCGCTATTGCGGCAGGCGACGCCTTCTTCGGCACGACGTCTAGCACGATCGAGAAGAGGGTAGAGAAGCTTCCGCAGATTGAAAGCGCGGCGGTTAGCAAGGTGTTTCCCGGAGTCGTCCAAATTACAGTGCAGGAATATCCGATCGTTGCATTCGAATTGTCGCCGAAAGGCGAATTAACGGCTCTCTTGTCGAACGGGACGAGCATAGCCGCGCAAACGGAAGCGATGCTCGTAGCGGACAAGCCCGTACTCACGGGATGGACGGCGAAGGACCCTTTGAAAGTATCGTTGACGAAGCAGCTTGGCAAAATTCCGGTCAAGCAGCTCTCCGATTTATCGGAGATTATTCCAGTCCCTTCCAAAGCGTATCCGGACCGAATCAAAATTTATACGCGTACGAAATTCGAAGTCATTACGTCGGTATCGGTGCTGCCAGAGAAGATCGAAGCGCTGAACGCCGTTATTGAAACGCAGGAGCCCGGCCGCATCACGATGCTGCTTGCCGATACGTACGTGCCGTTCAACGTGGAGGAACAAGAAGATAAGGACGCGGAATCGGAGTAGGATCCCGCCTCTTACCCCTTATATTGGAAGGTTGAACGAGCTGAAATCGTCATTTTAACACCCCAAGCATTAATTTTCTTTCACTTGGCCCCTGTAAAGCGCTTAAACATGCCGTACTATGAAAAAATAGACTACTCAATAGCTTGAAAGAATGGTAGAATTTTAGTTATCGCATTTATACTCGCTGTAGCTGACTGTAATCAAGAGATGACCTGAGCTCTGCAAGGGGCAGGGCTCGCTTGAAAGTGAAAAGAACACCGAAAAATTTGTAGAAAAAAGAGGGAAAATAATAGGCGCGTTGAATATGTAGAAATACCTTTTTTGAAATGGAAATTTAATTAATTAGTTGAAACGGAGGTGCCGCGGTTGAGCAGCAACGACATCATCGTCAGTTTGGACATCGGTACATCCAAGGTTCGTGCGATAATTGGCGAAGTATCCAACGGAGCCATTAATATTATTGGAGTCGGATCTGCCGATTCCGAAGGTATTCGCAAGGGAGCAATTGTAGATATTGACCAGACCGTGCAATCGATCCGCAATGCCGTCGAGCATGCGGAGCGCATGGTAGGTATTCAAATATCGGATGTCTATGTAGGCATTCAGGGCAACCATATTGCTCTACAGACGAACCGTGGAGTTGTAGCCGTATCCAATGAGGATCGGGAAATCGGTGAAGAAGATATTGAACGCGTGGTACAAGCTGCCAAAGTGGTAGCTTTGCCGCCGGAACGCGAAATCATTAACCTTGTGCCTAAGCAGTACTTGGTAGACGGATTGGAAGGCATTTCAGATCCGCGCGGCATGATCGGCGTCAGACTCGAAGTCGAAGCAACGATTGTTACGGGAACGAAGACCGCGATACATAACTTAATGCGGTGCGTGGAGAAAGCCGGACTGCGTATTTCCGGCGTTATTCTATTGTCTCTCGCTTCAGGCGTCATGTCATTGACCAAAGACGAGAAAATGATTGGAACGGTACTTACCGATATTGGCGCGGGATCGTGCACGATCGCGATTTATGATCAAGGCGGTCTTGCCGCTACATCCACGCTGCCGATTGGCGGAGAATACGTAACGAATGATATAGCTTACGGTCTGCGTACGCAGAGCGAACAAGCAGAGAAGATCAAGTTGAAGTACGGATGCGCTAATGTGACCGATGCGGCGGAGGACGTCAAGTTCAAAGTGACCCGCATGGGAAGCAATGCGGAGAAGGAATTTTCGCAGTTTGATCTCGCAAGCATCATCGAACCGAGAATGCAGGAAATTTTCCATCTTATCCGGCAAGAAGTTCGCAAGCTTGGTTACGGAGACAAGGTTAACGGCTATGTGTTGACCGGAGGTGCCGTATCCATGCCAGGCACGCTGGCGCTCGCTCAGTCCGAGCTCGAATCCAGCGTCCGAATTGCGTTGCCGGATTATATCGGAGTAAGAGACCCAGCATACAGCAGCGGCGTCGGTATGATCCAATACGTATCGAAGTATATGGGGCCGCACGGAGCAGGAACCGTGAAGAAACAGGCAAGCCGCAGCAAGGCAGCACCGACAACTTCCTCCAAACCCGGTATGATGGAACGAATCAAAAATATGTTTAACGAATTTATTTGAAAATATAACATTTTATATGTCGGTTAATATACGATGCTTATATTTCAACGCGAAACGCAGCTGCGCCGGATAGGAACGGCATCGGCCGTTTACGCATGACTGGGGGAAAAGAAGGATGTTGGAATTCGATATCGATCTTGAGCAGTTGGCTCAAATTAAAGTAATCGGTGTTGGCGGCGGCGGAAGCAACGCCGTTAACCGAATGATAGAAAACGGCGTCAAAGGCGTAGAATTTATTACAGTAAACACGGATGCGCAGGCGCTTCACCTGGCGAAATCCGAGCATAAGCTGCAAATCGGCGACAAGCTTACGCGCGGACTTGGCGCGGGCGCTAACCCGGACGTAGGCCATAAGGCTGCCGAAGAATCCCGCGAGAGCATTACGAACCAGCTCAAGGGCGCGGACATGGTTTTCGTCACAGCAGGTATGGGCGGCGGCACGGGTACGGGAGCTGCTCCTGTCATTGCCGAGATCGCTCGCGAATGCGGCGCGTTGACGGTAGGTGTCGTTACTCGTCCGTTTACTTTCGAAGGACGCAAGCGTTCCGGACAATCCGAGCTCGGCATCGAAGCGCTTAAGGAAAAAGTAGATACGCTAATCGTTATTCCGAACGATCGTTTGCTAGAGATCGTCGACAAGAAGACGCCGATGCTCGAAGCATTCCGTGAAGCGGATAACGTGCTCCGTCAAGCGGTACAAGGTATTTCCGACTTGATCGCCGTTCCTGGTCTCATCAACCTTGACTTTGCCGATATTAAGACCATTATGACAGAACGCGGTTCAGCGCTTATGGGTATCGGTATCGCGACAGGCGAGAATCGTGCTGCCGAAGCTGCAAGAAAAGCGATTATGAGCCCGTTGCTGGAAACGTCCATTGACGGCGCGCGCGGCGTCATTATGAATATTACGGGCGGCAGTAACCTATCGCTCTATGAAGTCAACGAAGCGGCTGAAATCGTAACTTCCGCTTCTGATCCGGACGTGAATATGATTTTCGGCGCTATTATCGATGAGGATCTGAAGGACGAGATCAAAGTAACGGTAATCGCGACAGGCTTCGAGCATAAGCCATCGCCATCATCGCGTCACGCTGCTCAGCCTCAAGCCTCACAACCGGAAACGAGACAGTCGACTGCTAGCTCGTCGAACACGGTCAAGCCGTTTGGCTCGAACGCCGCGTCGAGCGATCAACTCGAAATTCCTGCATTTTTGCGCAATCGTCCCCGCGGCGACCGCTAAGCTTACAAAGCCCGCTCAATTGGCCTAGCCGAATGAGCGGGATTTTTTTGTTGAGCGGTCAACCGTACATGCCACAAAGCTGAACCTACTGCTAACAGCTGCCTCGGCTCTTAGTACTTGATTGTAAGCACAGATATGATCTTTCAGGACGAGAGTAACTAAAGTGTGTTTTCTGTAAGCGCACGTATGATCTTACAGGTCTTGAGTAACTATAGTGTGTTGTCTGTAATTCTTATTGCAATAGTAAAAATAAGAATGTTGTTTTTATGGATCGCGCTATATTAAAATTATACCAATATGGCATAAGCAGTGTAGAACACCGCTTTCTTTGGACGATATATTCGTTCTAGAGGAAGCGGTGTTTATTTTTTAATGAAAGTGGTGTTGTCGTAAAAACCGATTATCATTCTATTTATGATTCTTGGATGGCAAAAAGCTTGAAGATGAAGAAAGGTGAGGACAGAAGACGGCTTAGAAGAGAACATGGGTATGCTGAAAAGCTATTTTTGGAGAAGGTTTGGTTTCCATTGTTTCAACATTTTAATTGTTGACACCCGAATACGAAGTCGAAGACTATATTGACGGGAAGCGTTATTTGGATTTTGCCTACATACGCGATACCCTTCGTCTAGCAATTGAGATTGATGGGTACAAACAGCATGCGTCGCAAATAACACGTGCTCAATTTTCTGATTCGTTGATGAGACAAAATCATCTCATCTTAGACGGATGGCGTATTTTAAGATTTTCATTCGATCATATCAATGATAAACCCCGAATGTGCCAGCAAGTTATACAGCAATTTAGGGGTAATTATTTCGGAGGTTCATCTGAGTTGCTTGATGGCGTTAATATATTTGAAGCCGAGGTCATTCGTCTTGGATTCCGACGTCAACGCAATATACGTGTTGCAGATGTTTGTGCGAAGTTAGAAATGAACAAGCGGAGTTCTCGGAAACTTCTGCATAATATGCTGGACGAGCAGCTTCTAGTTCATTCTGGTGTTGGACAAGTTAGAATTCGATCGTATAAGGTTAACCCAGCACTAAAACTCGACAAGAAAGGATTACCATTTCCTTAACTTAAGGTCGATTGGAGGCAACATCGTATAGACTCTATTAGTGCGTATGCGCTAACAGAGGGATACCTTAGTTACTGGTGAGCTGTAAGACCATATGCGCTCTTACAGCACTGTTAACGTAACTTGCAACTCCGCATGGACACTGTAAGTGCATATGTGCGCTTATAGAAAAGACACACTTGTATCTCGCGATCTGTAAGAACTTAGGTGCTCTTACAGATCACTCAAGCACAAAGATTGCGCATACGCTCCCCCACCGATAGGCGAGGTACTGTTGAACGTGAGCCAACAACCCGGTTTAACCACCTCTTCCACGTCTATTTTCCTATGTATTCACTCGCGGATTTTATATACATACTCGACAAAAAAAGATATGTCATGACGTCATGAATAGACAGACTTTGAAATACAATTTTTATATACTAGTGTCAATCGTTCTCCAAGGCTCCCGCTGCAAAGGTATGGCAGGAAGGTGGCCAATCTCTACATGTATGTCGATATTATGTTTTTGCGTGAGCTTCTTGTCGATGGTGCTATATTGCTAACGACGGCCTGGGTTCGGCATTTGAAGCCCCGCCACTGGCGCGTTCTATTAGCTGCTGCTGTCGGAGGCTGTTATGTCGTGTTGATGTTTTACCCGCAGCTTAGCTTTATGTTTACGCTTGGCGTCAAAGTCGCAATGTCGCTCGTGATGGTTTGGATTGCTTTCGGTTTTGCAACGGTTCAACATTATTTGCGTACGGTAGCCGCCTTCTATGCAGTCAACTTTGTTGCGGCGGGTGCGATATTGGGCATCTATTATTTGCTTATGCAGGGCTCTGGCGAAGTATGGAGGACGATCACTTTTGTTAGCGGGAGTATGCATGTCGAGTTGAAAATGGGATTGTTCTATTTTCTGGCTGCGTTTTGTATCGGTCTGTATATATACCGTACCGTATTGACGCAAAAACGAGAACGGGAGCTGCTGCACACCCATTTGGCCGAGGTAACGATTACAATCGGTGAACGAACGGAAACTTGCGTCGGTCTGATCGACACGGGCAATCAACTCTATGATCCGCTTACACGGACGCCGGTTATGGTTATGGAGGCTTCCGTCTGGGAAGCGGATTTGCCGCCTGCATGGCTAAGCAGCATACGCAGCGCCCAAGTTGACCGTCTAGTGGCCGGCATGGACAGTCAGCCCTTTATTTGGCAAGATCGGCTTCGGCTCGTTCCTTACAGAGGCGTCAATCGCGGCTCGCAATTCATGCTTGCGCTAAAGCCCGATCACGTTGAAGTCAACCGAGAAGGACAAGTATTTGAAACGCGTAAGGTGCTCATCGGACTTGACGGTGGAAAGCTAGCATCTGATGGGGCTTATCAAGCGATCATTCATCCGTCAATGGTTAGAGAATAACGATCGCAAGCTAGCTCATACAATCGGGGAGGGATGGGCCCATGCTCGTCAAGTGGAAATTGATCCTGCAGTTATACTATTATCGTGTTTTATTTTTATTCGGACTAAAAAGCGATGAGATTTATTATATCGGCGGTAGTGAAGCGCTTCCGCCTCCCTTGACGCGCGAGGAAGAGGAGTATCTGCTGGAGAAGCTGCCTAGCGGCGACTCGGCAATTCGTGCGATGCTGATCGAACGCAACCTAAGGCTCGTTGTTTATATCGCCCGCAAATTCGAGAATACCGGCATTCATATCGAAGATCTCGTCTCGATCGGCGCTATTGGACTTATTAAGGCAGTCAACACGTTCGATCCGGAGAAAAAGATTAAGTTGGCAACATACGCATCGCGCTGTATCGAGAATGAAATCTTGATGTACTTGCGCCGCAACAGCAAGACGCGAACGGAAGTGTCGTTCGACGAACCGCTTAATATCGACTGGGACGGCAATGAGCTGCTGCTATCGGACGTTCTCGGAACGGAGAACGATACGATCTACCGCAATATCGAGGAACAGGTCGATCGCAAGCTGCTGCATAAGGCGCTGGAGAAGCTTTCGGAGCGCGAGCGGATCATCATGGAGCTGCGTTTTGGACTTGCCGACGGCGAGGAAAAGACGCAGAAGGATGTAGCGGATCTTCTCGGCATTTCGCAATCTTATATTTCACGACTGGAGAAGCGGATAATTAAGCGGCTGCGTAAGGAGTTTAACAAAATGGTGTAGAACCAAATCGACATGCGAATGTCGAACGGTGTCAAATTAGGAATAAAAAGAGGTCCCGAGGAGATAATGTACATTAATGTTTCTCCTTGGGAGGTAATCACGTTGACCCGAAATAAAGTCGAGATCTGTGGAGTGGATACCGCGAAACTGCCTGTCCTAACGAATGTCGAAATGCGCGAGCTGTTTACGGCATTGCAAACCCGCAACGAGTGGGCAGCAAGAGAGAAATTGGTTAACGGCAATTTGAGGCTTGTTCTTAGCGTCATACAACGGTTTAACAATAGGGGAGAGTTTGTGGACGACTTGTTCCAAGTCGGCTGCATCGGACTCATGAAGGCGATAGATAATTTCGACCTTGGCCAGAACGTCAAATTTTCCACCTATGCCGTACCGATGATTATCGGTGAAATTCGCCGTTATTTACGCGACAACAACCCGATTCGCGTGTCGCGCAGCCTGCGGGATATTGCCTATAAGGCGCTTCAGGTGAGGGACAGCCTGACGAACAAAAATTCTCGCGAGCCGACGATTTTTGAAATATCCGAAGCGCTGAATGTGCCGAAAGAGGACGTTGTATTCGCGCTTGACGCGATTCAGGATCCCGTATCGCTATTCGAGCCGATCTACCATGACGGCGGCGACCCGATTTACGTGATGGATCAGATTAGCGACGATCGCAACAAGGATGTATCGTGGATCGAGGAGATCGCGCTGCGAGAAGCGATGCACAAGCTGAACGACAGGGAAAAGATGATCTTGTCGATGCGTTTCTTCGAAGGCAAGACGCAGATGGAGGTTGCCGACGAGATAGGCATCTCGCAGGCGCAGGTATCGAGGCTTGAAAAATCGGCGATTCAACAAATGCAGAAGCATGTTAAAACGTGAATTGGCAACATAAATAACGAAATAAGTGGACGAAGTGAAAGAGCCTGCCCGAGATCATTCCCGCGGCAGGCTCTTTTGCTCGTTTTTTTGCTCCTATAGGACATTTTGGGCATTTGGCTCATATAGTAATAAGAAGAAGGTTCGGACGACAAATCCGATGGAAAAGTGGTGATTAGAAGTGAAAATATCTGATTTTCAAACGAAGGACGTTATTAATATAGTGGATGGCAAAAAGCTCGGGCAAATATCGGATCTAGAGCTAGATTTGCGGCAAGGAAGGATCGATTCGATTGTCGTGCCGCAGTTTACGAAGTTTTTTGGCGTTTTCGGCGGGGGCGGAACGGAGGTTGTGATCCCTTGGCGCAATATTGTAAAGATAGGAGCAGACGTTGTGCTTGTTCGAATGGACGATACGAAATCGCTGCGCGCGGAGGACGAAGATTTGCACGCTCGCTCATAAGGCTGTAAACTGTGCTTAAGCATCTTCGAATAATAATGAATTCAGGTATCTCTTGTTGACAGAGGTGACGTACAGATGGACGTGTTTAAGGAAGTTCACTCGGCGAAGGGACCTTCGCTTTTTTTGTTGTCCGAATGGGGAAAAGCTAACCCGGATTTGACGGCAGGCTTCACGGGCCGCAATGGCGGCGTGAGCGGCGGGCAGTGGCGATCGCTTAACGTAGGGCTGCATGTCGGCGATGACGCAGCGGTTGTCGTAGCTAATCGGCAGCGGCTTGCGGACGCCATCGATTGGCCGTTCGAAGCGTGGACTTGCGCGGAGCAAGTCCATGGCAACAAAGTGTACAAAGTGACTTCTGCCGATAAGGGCAAAGGCAAATTGTCGCTTGATGACGTAATCCCTGATTGCGACGCGATTATGACGAATGAGCCTAACGTGCTGCTCACCTCGTTTTACGCCGATTGCGTGCCGCTTTATTTCTACGATCCGGAGCACGGGGCGGTTGCGCTCGCTCATGCCGGCTGGAGAGGGACGGTCCGGCGAATCGCCGAGGAGACGATCCGGGCGATGGAGAAGGCGTACGGCTCGAAGCCTGAAGCGCTTATGGCTGCGATTGGACCGGCTATCGACAGCTGCTGCTATGAGGTAGACGGCGTCGTGATTGAACAAGTGGAAAAGGTTATTGCATCTCTCGGCCTTAGCGCAGAAACGGCCGATATCGTGCTCCAGAAGAGCGATAACGGCAAAGCTCACATTAACTTGAAAGAAATAAACCGACAGATTATGATAAAAGCAGGAATTTTGCCGATCCATATCGAATTAACAAAGTGGTGCACGGGCTGCAGACGGGATTTATTTTTTTCCCATCGCATGGAGAACGGCTTAACCGGCCGGATGGCCAGTTGGATCGGCATTCGCGAAAGGTGAGGCATATGAGTCATTTATCGGAACGAATGAAGGAAGTAGAGCTGCGAATCGAGCAGGCATGCCGCAGGGCAGAACGCAATAAGGAAGATATTAAAATTATTGCGGTGACGAAATACGTGTCCACGGAAACGACGCTTGCCGCCGTAAAGGCAGGCCTTGCGCATCTTGGCGAGAATCGATGGCAAAATGCGCGCGACAAGTGGGAGGCGCTTGAGAGCGAGGCCGTGCAAGGCATCATTAACAGGCCGACCTGGCACTATATCGGATCGCTGCAGACGAACAAGGCGAAAGACGTCGTCGGAAAGTTTACATACATTCATTCGTTGGACAGGCTGTCGCTTGCGCAAGCGATCGACAAACAAGCCGCCCAGCTAGACATTATCGTACCTTGCTTCATTCAAGTGAACGTGTCGGGTGAAGATTCCAAGCACGGCTTAGAGCCGGATCGGCTATTCACCTTCGTTGAGGAGCTGGCGCAGTTCTCTTCCATTAAGCCAATCGGGCTAATGACGATGGCGCCTTACGAAGCCGAAGCTGAAGGGACAAGACCCGTATTCAGGGCTTTAAGGGAGCTCCGGGATGCGCTTGATGAACGCGCTCAAACGTCAAATTCGATCAATACGATTACGGAATTATCGATGGGCATGTCGAATGACTTCGAGGTGGCGATAGAAGAAGGAGCAACGTGGATTCGTTTAGGCACCGTATTAATAGGTAAAGAGGAGGAATGAGCAATGAGCGTCATGAACCGGTTTATGAATTTTCTTGGCTTGCAGGAGGAAGAAGAAGTTGTAGAGCGTGAGAGAATACCGCAGGTGGATGAACAAGAACCTGAAACTTCGCCCTTCGAAACGCGTAAAAATACGAAGAGCAATAACGTAGTCAGCATTCATTCGCAGAAAAATGTAAGAGTCGTGCTTAGCGAGCCGCGTTCCTATGACGAAGCGCAGGAAATTGCCGACCATTTGCGTTCGCGTCGGGCCGTCATCGTTAATCTGCAGCGCGTTCGTACAGATCTGGCCGTACGCATTGTTGATTTCCTTAGCGGCACGGTGTACGCTTTAAGTGGCAACATCTCGAAGCTTGGGCCTAATATTTTTCTATGCACGCCGGAATCGGTCGAAATTCAAGGCGCTATAACGGAGATGTTGGCAGAGGAGAACGATTACACTAAAATGAGGTGACCCCAAAGTTGTTTATGAGTCCTGCAGGTTTTATCGGAACGCTTATCAGCATATACAGCTTCCTGATTATCGGTTATGTGCTGTTGTCTTGGTTGCCAAACGCCCGTGAGAGCTTCATCGGCGTCTTCCTAGGCAAGATCGTCGAGCCTTACCTTGGTATTTTCAGAAGATTTATACCGCCAATCGGCGGTATGCTAGATATATCGCCAATCGTCGCGATCTTCGCCCTTCGTTTCATCGGGCTTGGTTTGACGGCTGTAGTCGATTTTATCTTCGGATTATTTTAGTAAGGGAATGACTTGTGATGAAGCAAGCCATATATAATCATTTTCACCCCGACGAGAAAGCTTTCGTCGATCGGGCGATGGAATGGGTTGAGCGGTCCGCACAGCAGCATGAGCTGAAGCGGACCGATTTTTTGGACCCAAGACAAATGGAGATCGTTACGATGCTCGTTAACCGTAACGCGGACGTTGCTGTTCGGTTCGAAGGCGGGTATCCGGAAGCGGAACGCATGCGTGCCATAATCGGACCTGATTACCGGGATCTGGACAGCGAGCAAGCGGGCGTGGCCGTGCTGGCTGTCAATAGTCCAACCCAAGGACAGCTTGAGCTAGATCATGGCGATTACTTAGGCGCGTTGCTAGGGCTTGGCATTAAGCGCGACCGGATTGGCGATATTCATGTGCATGATGACTTTAGTCATATTATTGTCACGGACGAGATTGCCGATTATTTAAATATACACTTGCGTCAAGTGCATCGTGTGAACGTGCTGACCGATGTGCTTCCATTGTCCGAGCTGAGAACCGTTATTCCGAAGCTTGAAGAAATGAGCCTGTCCGTGGCTTCGATGAGACTGGACGGCATTGCAAGCGATGTATACCGGATTAGCCGCTCCAAGATCGTCGATCCGATAAGGGCTGGAAGATGCAGGGTGAATTGGAAGGCGGAGGAGGACCCGTCGGAATCGCTAAAGCAAGGTGATGTCGTTTCTTTCAAGGGGCTAGGCAGGTTTAAAGTGCTTGAAGTCGACGGTGTGACAAAAAAGGGCAGAATTCGCGTTAAAATCGGCAAATTTATTTAACGGATTGCAGGAATTCAGTCGCCGCTGTCGAAAATGTTCTCAACAATGGTACAAGCCGGATGCCAGCAATACAATACCTTGAGGAGGTGCGCCAATGCCGTTAACGCCATTGGACATACATAACAAAGAGTTTGGACGCAGATTACGCGGCTACGACGAGGATGAAGTAAATGAATTTCTCGATCAAGTCATCAAGGACTACGAATCGATCATTCGTGAAAATAAAGAGCTGCAAAATCAAATTCTGAATGTTCAAGAGAAGCTGAATCATTTTACGAACATTGAGGAAACGTTAAGCAAGACGATCATCGTAGCGCAGGAGGCTGCCGATGAGGTTCGCAACAACGCGAAGAAGGAAGCGCAGCTTATTATCAAGGAAGCGGAGAAGAACGCTGACCGCATTATTAACGAGTCGCTGTCCAAGTCGCGTAAAGTGTCTCTGGAAGTCGAAGAGCTTAAGAAGCAAGCATCGATCTACCGGGCGCGTTTCCGTACGCTTGTGGAAGCGCAGCTCGAGCTTCTTGGCCAAGACGGCTGGGATACGCTGGACTCGCAGTCCAGACATGCGGAGATTGAACTGCAACGCGGGTAATGCAGCGAATAAATGGGCAGCGTACCATTTGACAATTGGCAGTCCGATACGCTATAACTATTAGTAATTGTTAAGTTGTAACTTCGTTGACGAGAAGGAGTACGCTTGTCAACCACTCCTCAGAGAGCCGGCGGCTGCTGAAAGTCCGGCGAGTGGTCCATGCGGAAAATCATCTCCGAGAAGCGATGCCGAAAGCTATAGTAAGCATCGACGGCTGTCCCCCGTTATAGGGAACGCGAATGATACGTTCGCGACTAAGGTGCCGCGTGATAAGCAGGGTCTATGATCTAGACCGCGCTATATTCGGCTTGTCCCGACTTCACGGGGCAAGAGCGGAACAAGGGTGGTAACGCGAGCAAGCCTCGTCCCTTTTTTACAGGGGACGGGGCTTTATTTTTTTTATGAAGAGTTTTGACTATGAGGGAGATGAAGCGATGGAACGCGTAGATGTGAAGGAACGCGCCCGCAGCCGTGAGCTGCGCGTGCTGAACCAATGGAGAGAGAACGATACGTTCAAGCAATCGATTGCGAATCGTGAAGGAAAGCCGAATTTCGTATTTTATGAAGGACCGCCTACCGCGAACGGAGCGCCTCATATCGGTCACGTGCTGGGCCGCGTTATCAAAGACTTTATTTGCCGTTATAAGACGATGGCAGGTTATCGCGTTATTCGTAAAGCCGGCTGGGATACGCATGGCTTGCCGGTCGAGCTTGGCGTAGAGAAGCAACTGGGCATCTCCGGCAAGCAGGAAATCGAAAATTACGGCGTAGAGGAATTCGTCAAGAAATGCAAAGCGAGCGTATTCGAATACGAGAAGCAATGGCGCGAGCTGACGGAAGCAATCGCGTACTGGACGGATCTCGACAATCCATACATCACGCTGAAGAACGAGTATATCGAGAGCGTATGGCATATTCTCTCCAATATCCATGGCAAAGGGCTGCTTTACCGTGGACATCGCGTCAGCCCGTACTGCCCGGATTGCCAAACGACGTTAAGCTCGCATGAGGTAGCGCAAGGGTATGAGGATGTAAAGGACCTTAGCGCGACGGTGAAGTTCAAGCTGGAGTCGTCGGGCGAGTATGTGCTTGCATGGACGACAACGCCGTGGACGCTGCCTGCGAACGTAGCGCTGGCCGTTAATCCGGAGCTGGACTATATCCGTGCGGCTAAGAACGGCGAAGTGTATATCGTAGCTCAAGCTTTGGCGGAGAAGGTTTTGAAAGAGGATTATGAGACGCTGTCGGTCGTAAAGGGCGCCGAGCTTGTAGGTCGGCGTTATTCGCCGCCATTCGGCTATGTGCCTGTCGAGCGCGGCCATATCGTGATCGCAGGTGATTTCGTCAGTGATTCAAGCGGTACAGGCATCGTTCATATTGCGCCAGCGCATGGTGATGACGACTACAAGGTATCGCGCGAGAACAACATCAGCATGCTGAGCGTCGTTGATCTTGCTGGCCGTTACGTTGCCGAGGTTACCGACTTCGCAGGCCGTTTCGTGAAGGATCCGGAGCTTGATATCGATATCGTGAAGTCGCTCAGCGAACGCGGCTTGCTCTATGGCAAGGAGCGTTACGAGCACAGCTATCCGTTCTGCTGGCGCTGCAAGACGCCGCTTATCTATTATGCGATGGAGAGCTGGTTCATTAAGACGACAGCGGTGAAGGATCAACTGATTGCGAACAACAATAGCGTCGACTGGTATCCGGGACATATCCGCGAAGGCCGCTTCGGCAAGTTCCTGGAGGATCTGGTGGACTGGAACATCAGCCGGAACCGTTATTGGGGAACGCCGCTTAACGTATGGGTGTGCGAAGCAACGGGCAAGGAATACGCGCCGAGCAGCATCGCAGATCTCCGCGAGCGGGCCATAGATTTCGTTCCGGAAGATATTGAATTGCATAAGCCTTATGTCGATGAGATCAAGCTGAAGTCGCCATTCGCCGAAGGCGCAGTAATGACGCGCACGCCGGAAGTGATAGACGTCTGGTTCGACAGCGGCTCGATGCCGTTCGCGCAGCAGCATCATCCGTTCGAGAACGAGCAGCAGTTCGCCGACCAATACCCGGCGGACATCATCTGCGAGGGCATCGACCAGACTCGCGGCTGGTTCTACAGCTTGATCGCGGTATCAACGCTGTATAACGGCAAAGCGCCTTACAAAGCGGTTATCTCGACGGGACATATTCTTGACGAGAACGGCCAGAAGATGTCCAAGTCGAAAGGCAATGTTATCGACCCATGGGAGATCATCAACGAGTACGGCACGGACGCCTTCCGCTGGGCATTGCTTGCCGATAGCGCGCCTTGGAACAGCAAGCGCTTCTCCAAAGGCATCGTAGGCGAAGCGAAATCGAAGGTCATCGACACGATCGTCAACACGCATGCCTTCTATGCGCTGTATGCATCGATCGATGGTTTCGACCCTGCTGCGCATCCGGTTAACGTCTCTGCGAACAAGCTTGACCGCTGGGTATTGTCCCGCTTGAACAGCTTGGTTCGTACCGTAAATAAGGGTCTTGAAGTCAATGACTTCCTTAACCCTGCCAAATCGATCGAAACGTTCGTCGATGAGCTTAGCAACTGGTATATCCGCCGTTCGCGCGACCGATTCTGGGGCAGCGGCTTGTCTCAGGACAAAATAGCCGCTTACCAGACGCTTCAAAGCGTGCTGCTGACGTTGTCCCGCGTTATCGCGCCTTACGCGCCATTGCTCGCGGAAGACGTATACGGCAACCTCGGCGGCAGCGGCAGCGTCCACCTTGCCGACTATCCGCAAGCTGACGAATCCGCAATCGACGAGACGCTCGAACGCGATATGGAGAGCGCGAAGCAGATCGTCGAGCTGGCGCGCAACGTTCGTAACGAGACTGGCATCAAGACGCGTCAGCCATTGTCGGAACTGATCGTTTCCCTTGACCGCGAGTTCGATGTAGCGGGCTACGAGGATATCGTGAAGGACGAAATCAACGTGAAGACGATAACGATCCAGAATACGGACAGCGGCTTCGTCGACTTCGCATTCAAGCTGAATCTGAAGGTTGCCGGCAAGAAATTCGGCAAGCATGTCGGCCCCATCCAGGCATACTTGAAAGGATTGACGGCAGAACAAACGAGAGCGACAGTCGGCGAAGGAAGTTTAGTCTTCACGAGCGCTGAAGGCGAGGCGCTGACGATTGCAGTGGATGAGCTTCTTGTGGAGAAACAAGCGAAGTCCGGTTTCGCCTCCGCATCGGGAGGCGGCATTACTGTCGCATTGAACACGGACATTACGCCTGAGCTGGAACAAGAGGGCTGGGTACGCGAAGTAATCCGCGCCGTGCAGGATACCCGTAAGAAGCTTGATCTGCCGATCGAGAAGCGGATTGATCTCGTGCTTTCGGTTGACGGGGAGCTGTTGGTTGCGCTAACGGCATTCGATGATGTACTTCGCGACAATGTGCTGATCCAATCGGTTGCTTATGAAGAACTGGCGGAGATGGAACGCGTGACGCTTGGCGACAAGAAGATTGGAATTTTCATTAAAGGTTAAGGTTATCCTATAGAGAAGTATGACAAGCGAAGAACGAGCGCCGCAGCACTGCGGCCGCTGCCCTCAAGCAGCAATGGAAGCCCGCTTGACCGCAGTAGTGGCTGCGGCCAAGCGGGCCTCGTTTTTTTGCGAAGATAATGCGTTAAATGGTTGTTATTGGTGTAAAAATCCCTATGCAGCTTTTTTTAACCATCGCATTCGCTTGCCAAGGAGGAGACTTCTCATGAAACCGACAAACGACGATATAGCCCAATCAACCGAGGCCGAGGACTTCGATGAAGTTCAATCGTCTTTAAGCAAACTTGATAAACGTCTGCAGCATATCGCATCGGAGATGGAGCGGACGCATATCGCAGAGTATGTCGATCTGCTGAACCGCCCGTTCTCGCTTATATGGCGCAATCTGCTCGCAGGTACGGCAAGAGGCGTCGGCATCGCGATCGGCTTTACTTTTTTTGCCGCAACGATTCTTTATGTGCTTCGTATATTAGGAGCGCTTAACTTGCCGATTATCGGCGATTACATAGCGGACATCGTAAGAATTGTACAAATACAGCTTGAAGGAAAAACCTATTGAAGCTCGTCCGATTCCGGATTCTCGAGACTATGGTCGCCTTCGCCGGTTTCCATATATCGGTTATATTCCCGGTTGCGAACGACGGATAAATGACGTCCGGTTATATCGGTAGCAAGGAAGCTCTCGATTGATTCGACGTAGCCGTCGTTTTCTTCGGCTTCGATGCCTACATGATCGTAATCGGTTACGTCACGGTTCTCTGACATGGCAGGCGAATCGGTATTGCCATATTGCTCAACGATTTGCCAAGCGTCTTCGCCGTCGAAGCCGTTATAGCCATCTTCATGATCGTCCATGCTCGTTCTGCCGAATGGAGGATAGAGAAAGGGCTCTTCGGCTGGACGCCTATCGGATACAATCTGGCGGGGCGCGTACTCGATACTGTAGAGCGTATCGGGTGCAGCCTCCAGTCGTTCAAATGGAATAGGCTGACCGGATGCCTTGCATATGCCATAGGTGCCATTGTCCATGGCGGCAAGCGCAGCGTCGATCCGTTCAAGATGAAGCTCTTCTTGTTCATGCAAGGCAATATCCTTCTCCCGTTCATAGAGCTCGGTGGCCGTATCGCCGGGATGGTTGTCGATCGGCGTGAGCTCCCCCGTGCCGTAGCGAAGGGATGAGGCTAGACCGTAATGATCGTTACGCGATAATCGGTTCTCGATCTCGCGCCGTTCGTCTTCTAGTCTCATGCGCAGAAGCGCAAGCTGGGCGCTTGTTAAGGTTGTCATTTACGACACCGTCCTTTGTTGTGAACATGATTGCTTCTTTAGCTTTAGCAGCAGAGCTTGTTTTCAGTATGGACTTCGATGGAAGATGGACAATGAAGTTCGCTGGCTCAGGTAGTCCGGGATATGCTACAATTATTTGGATGATCCGGACAAGCTTCAAAGAAAAATTAGGAGTGATAAGATGCGCCTTTACTTTTATTGGATTGCGGTGGTTGTGTTTGTACTTGATTATGTAACGAAAAAAATCATTGCAACCCAATTGGAAATTGGGGAACAGATCAGCATCATCGGCAACTTCTTCTTAATTACATCGCATCGCAACCGCGGCGCTGCTTTCGGCATTTTACAGGACCAACGAGTATTTTTTATCATTATTACAACCGTAGTTCTGACGGGCATCATCTGGTATATTCAGGCCATGCGGAAGTCGTCCAAGCCATGGCTGTTAACCGGTCTAGGACTTGTTCTAGGCGGTGCGCTGGGCAACTTCATTGACCGTATTCGTTTCGGCGAGGTTGTTGACTTTCTGCAGTTCAACTTCGGCTCGTATTCGTTTCCGATCTTCAATGTAGCGGATTCCGGAATAGTCGTCGGCGTAATTCTGATCTTGATCGATACATTGCTGACTGCCCGCGATGAGAAAAAAACAGTGAACAACGGAGAGGACAAGGATTCTAACAAACATGAGCAACAGCCTGTTTAATGAAGAGACGTTGGAGTGGGTCGTAGCGCCCGAGCAATCGGGCGAGCGCATCGATAAGTATATAACGGAAAGCATTGATTCGGAAGGCATATCGCGTACGCAAGTGCAGGAATGGATTAAGTCCGGAGCGGCCGTTGTCGACGGACAGACGGTCAAAGCGAACTTCAAAGTGTCCGAAGGCAATGTTGTTCAGCTCACAATTCCGGAACCGGAAGATGCGGCTATTTTGCCGGAAAATATTCCGCTCGACGTCATGTACGAGGACTCGGACGTAATCGTTGTGAATAAGCCGCGCGGCATGGTCGTGCATCCTGCGGTCGGTCATTCGTCGGGGACGCTCGTCAATGCGCTTATGTTTCATTGCAAAGATTTGTCGGGCATTAACGGAGTCGTCCGTCCCGGCATCGTGCATCGCATCGACAAGGATACGACGGGACTGCTCATGGCCGCGAAGAACGATCTCGCGCATGTGTCGCTTGCACAGCAATTGAAGGAACACACGGTCACGCGCAAATATATGGCGTTAGTACACGGCAATCTGCAGCATGACCAAGGAACAATCGATGCGCCGATCGGCCGCGATTCGCGCGACCGCAAGCTGTTCACCGTAACCGATCATAACAGCAGGCATGCCGTCACGCACTTCGTCGTGCTGGAAAGAATCGGTACGGATTACACGCTGGTTGAGCTTCAGCTCGAGACGGGACGTACGCATCAAATCCGCGTTCATATGAAATACATCGGTCATCCTCTTGCGGGAGATCCTGTATACGGGCGAAACAAGACGGTTGCGCTGAACGGACAAGCGCTGCATGCGGCCGAGCTTGGATTCGCGCATCCGCGTACGGGCAAGCGGCTGGAGTTTACGGTACCGATTCCGGCAGATATGGAGCATGTATTGAATAGTTTGCGTTTGCGATAAAGCGAGAGCTTGTCGCGCAATAGTGCAAACTTTTCGCTACATTATTCATTATTTCATTGCCAGAAGTACGATATTCTATTGATATCATTGAGCTAAACTTATGAAGGATAGGTGACGATACGCAAATGACTTCCATTAATCAGAACTATTTGGAGCTGCAAGGCAGCTACTTATTCTCCGAAATTGCGAAACGCCGTACGAAATTCATTCAAGAAAACCCGAACGCGGAAATAATAAGCCTGGGCATTGGCGACGTAACGCGCGGCTTGCCTGACGCGGTGCTGAAAGCGATGCACGGCGCGGTGGACGAGCTTGCGGCGCCGGGATCGTTCCGTGGCTACGGTCCGGAGCAGGGTTACGATTTCTTGATTAACGCGATTATCGAGAACGACTACAAGGCTCGCGGTATCGATATCGCGACGAACGAAGTGTTCGTCAGCGACGGTTCGAAATGCGACGTGGGCAACATCCAGGAAATCTTCAGCGAAAACAGCATCGTTGCCGTACAAGATCCTGTATATCCGGTATACGTCGATACAAACGTTATGGCTGGCCGCTCCGGCAAGTATAATCAAGAGACGAAGCGTTATGAAAATATCGCTTACCTCTCGTGCACGGCCGAGAACGACTTCAAGCCAAGCTTGCCTGACCGCAAGGTCGACATTATTTACCTTTGCTACCCGAACAATCCGACTGGCATGACGCTTACGAAGGAAGAGCTTAAAGTATGGGTTGACTACGCGAAAGCGAACAACTGCATTATCCTGTACGATTCGGCCTACGAAGCGTTCATCCAAGAAGAGGACGTTCCGCACAGCATCTATGAAATCGAAGGCGCGAAGGAAGTGGCGATCGAGTTCCGCAGCTTCTCGAAAACAGCGGGTTTCACAGGCGTACGCTGCGCATATACCGTTGTGCCTCGCGAGTTGAAAGGTCTGGACGCGGCCGGCAACGAAGTGCTCATTAACGATCTCTGGAATCGTCGCCATACAACGAAGTTCAACGGCGTATCGTACGTTACGCAGCGCGGCGCCGCCGCCATCTACTCCGAAGAAGGCAGAGAGCAAATCAAAGCGCTAGTTGATTACTACATGACGAACGCAGGCATTATCCGTGACGGTCTTGCTTCAATCGGCTTGGAAGTGTTCGGCGGCGTCAACGCTCCTTACATTTGGCTGAAGACGCCGGGCGGCATGGATTCCTGGTCGTTCTTCGACAAGCTGCTCTCCGAAGCTAATATCGTAGGTACGCCGGGCGTTGGCTTCGGCCAAAGCGGGCAAGGCTACTTCCGCCTTACTGCCTTCGGCAGCCGTGAAAATACGGAAAAAGCAGTTGAACGTATCCGCAAATTAAGCCTGTAATAGAAAGCGCTGCTCTTGCTTACGGTGCGGGTTAGATGCGCACTCTTTATCATTGGAAATGATCCAACATTGCTTGACAAGTTTTGTCGAACGTGGGATAATTCTTTTGATAAACGGCAGTACCTTTAACTCAGTCCCGTGAGGCTGGCAAGGTAGCGTGAATAATAGGTTGATGAATCGATAACGACAGGTAGGACATCCCATGGCAGCGCCCTCTGAGACGAGGGTGCTCAGGGCATGACCCACTATCTTTTCACGACCGATCACAAAACTCCTTGCGAAATTGCAAGGAGTTTTTTGTGTCTAGCGCGACAGCAGGACAAGGGCGGCAAAGCTTAAGGCTTGAACGACGGATCAGAGGGAGGCGGCGCGTAAGTGGCGGAAGAAGAGCACTTAATCATCATGGATGAAACGGCGATTCGCCGGGCATTAACGCGAATTGCTCACGAGATCGTGGAGAAGAACAAAGGCATCGACAATTGCATCGTCGTAGGCATTCGTACGAGAGGCATTTACCTCGCTCGAAGAATTGCCGAGCGGATCAAGGAAATCGAGGGCAAGCCTTTGCCGGTAAGCGAGCTGGACATTACGCGTTATCGCGACGATCGCTCGAAAGCGTTGCTTACGTCGGATATGGAAGCGGCGGCCGGAATCGGCGATATGGGAGCTTTGCCGATAGACGTGCAGGATAAGCGGATCATTTTGTTCGACGACGTGCTCTACACGGGAAGAACGATCCGGGCGGCTATGGATGCGCTTATGGATTGCGGAAGACCGCAGAGCATACAGCTCGCCGTTCTCGTCGATCGAGGACATCGCGAGCTGCCGATCAGACCCGATTTTGTAGGCAAAAACGTCCCGACCTCGAAGCAGGAGCAAATCGAAGTATCGCTAACCGAAATTGATTCGTCCGATCAAGTCATAATAATTCACCAGAGGGGGCAAGCCGGATGACGATGACGAAGCTGAAACAACGTAGTTTGCTCGGTTTGAAAGAGCTCAGCAAAGAGGAGATCGAGTCGATACTCGACCGAGCCGCCTATTGGGAGCAACACCCGAATAAAGTTCATACCGCGATGCAAGGCAAGTTCGCGGCCAATATGTTCTTCGAGAACAGCACGAGAACGAGATTTTCGTTCGAGGTCGCGGAGAAGAGGCTGGGCGCGGAAGTGCTTAACTTCTCTGCCGCCGTATCGAGCGTACAGAAAGGCGAATCGATCTACGATACGGTTCGCACATTGGAATCGATGGGCATCGACGCAGGCGTCATCCGCCTGAAGCCGATCGGCGTGCTGGCCGAGATCGCAACGAAAATCAAAGTGCCGCTCATTAACGCGGGGGACGGCAATAACGAGCATCCGACGCAGGCGCTGCTCGACATGTACACGATGCGCAAGCAATTCGGCAACTTGAATGGATTAAGCGTCTCCGTCGTCGGAGATGTCCAACATAGCCGGGTTGCACGCTCCAATCTATGGGCGCTGCAGAAGTTCGGAGCGAAAGTCCGCTTCTGCGCACCGGCGAATATGCAAGCATCCGATCTCGATGTGCCTTACGTATCCATCGATGAAGCGCTCAAATCCGATGTCGTCATGATGCTGAGGGTTCAGCTTGAGCGTCATGAGACGGGAATGTTGAATTCCGCGGAGAGCTACCGCGAACAGTACGGTTTAACGGCGGAGAGAGCGGCTAAGCTTGCCGAGCATGCAATCATCATGCATCCGGCACCGATTAACCGAAACGTAGAAATTGACGATGAATTGGTCGAGCATCCGCAATCCCGCATTTTCCCGCAGATGGAGAACGGTGTTCCGATTCGAATGGCCGTAGTAGAACGAGCACTGAGCTAACGGAGTGAAGGCAGAATAAAACCGGAGGGTGGATCTAGCAATGTCATTGTGGATTACAAACGGCAACATATGGAATGAAGCTTCGGGGAGCCTGGAAGCCAAACATGTCAGAGTAGAGAACGGCAAGATTGAGCAAATCGTTGACGGAGCGCAAGTTCCCGATACGGGAAGCGCGGAAGTCATCGATGCGAAGGGCAAGCTCGTATCGGCAGGCCTCATCGATATGCACGTCCATCTGCGCGATCCCGGCTTCGAATACAAAGAAGACATCGCAACGGGCACGCGGTCGGCAGCGAAAGGCGGCTTCACGACGATCGCCTGCATGCCGAACACGCGTCCGGTTACGGATACGCCGGAGACGGTTCAATACATTACGAACAAAGCGAAGCGGGAAGGCGTCGTTAACGTGCTTCCATACGCTTCGATTACGAAAAACGAGCTCGGGCGCGAACTGACGGACTTCGCGGCGCTTAAGGAAGCCGGAGCAATCGGCTTCACGGACGACGGCGTAGGCGTACAAAACGCTCAGATGATGAAGAACGCAATGGCGCTGGCGCAATCGATGAACATGCCGATCATCGCGCATTGCGAGGATGATACGCTTGTCGAAGGCGCTTGGGCGTCGGAAGGTGAGTTCTCCCGCAAGCATGGACTCAAAGGCATTCCGAACGAGTCCGAAGCGATTCATGTCGGCCGCGACGTGCTGCTGGCGGAAGCGACAGGCGTACACTATCATGTCTGCCATGTAAGCACCGAACAATCGGTTCGGCTTATCCGGCTTGCGAAGCAGATCGGCGTTCGGGTCACTGCCGAAGTTTGTCCGCATCACCTGATCCTATCCGATGAAGACATTCCTGGCGTGGACGATGCGAATTGGAAAATGAACCCGCCGCTCCGTACGCCAAGAGACGTTAAAGCGGTTATCGAAGCGCTTGAGGACGGAACGATCGACATGGTCGTAACCGACCATGCGCCGCACAGCGCCGAAGAAAAAGCCCGCCCCGTACAGCTGGCGCCATTCGGAATCGTCGGCTTCGAGACGGCTTTCCCTCTTCTGTACACGAAGTTCGTGCAGACTGGCAAGTGGACGCTCGGCTTCCTTCTGAAACGAATGACTTCAGATCCTGCCCGCGTGTTCGGTTTGGAATCTGGACGGTTAGAGCAAGGCGCTCCTGCGGATATTACCATTATCGATCTGGATAGCGAGCGTGAGGTTGATCCAAGCACCTTCGCTTCGAAGAGCAACAACACGCCATTCGGCGGCTGGAAGCTTAGCGGCTGGCCGGTGGCAACTATTGTGGGCGGCAAGGTTGCTTGGGCCGAGTAATACGCATAGCCTAATGCAATGGCATTATCGAGGAAGAACGTGCAAGAACATATAGAGCGAATCAACACCTGAGGAGTGAATACGGATGCAAGCAAGATTATTGTTGGAAGACGGAACGTTGTTTACGGGTCTCTCGTTCGGCGCGGAAGCGCAAATGATGGGCGAAGTTGTATTTAACACAGGAATTACGGGTTACCAAGAGGTATTGTCCGATCCGTCGTACTGCGGACAGATCGTTACGATGACGTATCCGCTTATCGGCAATTACGGCATTACGCGCGACGACTTCGAATCGATGCGTCCTTATATTCACGGCTTCGTAGTGCGACGCCATGAGCCGGTGCCAAGCAACTGGCGCGCCCAATATTCGCTGGGGCAGCTGCTCAAGGAATACGGCATTCCCGGCATAAGCGATATCGATACGCGGATGCTTACTCGCAAGCTGCGCCACTATGGCACAATGAAAGGCCTTATCACGACTGGCAACGAGCGTATCGAAGAGCTGGCCGATCGCCTGAACATGTCGAAGCTGATGACCGACCAAGTCGCTCGAACTTCCACGCCGCATGTATTCTCAAGCCCAGGCAACCGCGAGCGAATCGTGCTCGTTGACTTCGGCGCGAAAAGCGGCATTCTGCGCGAGCTGACGCAGCGCGGCTGCGACGTTGTCGTCGTACCGCACGACACGACGGCTGACGAGATTCGCCGCCTTGCTCCGGACGGCATTCAATTGTCGAACGGCCCTGGAGATCCGAAAGACGTGCCTTACGCGGTCAAGATGATTTCCGAGCTGCTCGGCGAATATCCGATCTTCGGTATCTGCCTCGGACATCAATTGTTCGCGCTTGCTTGCGGCGCCGACACGACGAAGCTGAAATTCGGCCATCGCGGCGGCAACCACCCGGTGAAAGAGCTTGATACGAACCGTTGCTACATCACATCGCAGAACCACGGCTACACCGTTCTTGAAGAGTCGATTCAAGGAACGCAGTTGGCTGTTACGCATATCAACAACAACGACCGGACAATCGAAGGCTTGAAACATAACACTTTCCCTGCTTTCTCGGTGCAATACCATCCGGAAGCTGCGCCAGGTCCATTCGATTCCAGCTATCTGTTCGACGAGTTCCTGGAAATGATCCGTACGCACAAAAAAACAAACCCACAAAAACGCCGTCAAGCTGTGTTATCGGAGACGTTGAAAGGAGAGCTTCAGTATGCCCAAAAATAATGAACTCAAAAAAATTCTCGTAATAGGCTCCGGCCCGATCGTTATCGGACAAGCGGCGGAATTCGATTACGCAGGTACTCAAGCCTGCCAAGCGCTTAGAGAAGAAGGCTACGAGGTTGTCCTTATTAACAGCAACCCGGCTACGATCATGACGGACACGAACATGGCCGACAAAGTATACATCGAACCGATAACGCTTGACTTTGTATCCCAAATCATTCGTCAAGAGCGTCCCGACGGCTTGCTGCCGACACTGGGCGGCCAGACCGGCCTTAACATGGCGGTTGAGCTGGCACGCGCCGGCGTTCTCGAGCGCGAGAACGTGAAGTTGCTTGGCACGCAGCTTACAGCCATTGAGAAAGCGGAAGATCGCGACTTGTTCCGCGACTTGATGCGCGAGCTGGAACAGCCTGTACCAGATAGCGACATCGTAACTACAGTAGAAGACGCGGTTGAATTTGCCAACAAAATCGGTTATCCGATCATCGTTCGTCCGGCTTATACACTTGGCGGAACGGGCGGCGGCATCTGCGCAAGCGAGGAAGAGCTTCGCGAGATCGTTGCTTCCGGCATTCGTTACAGCCCGATCAACCAATGTCTGATCGAGAAGTCGATTGCCGGCATGAAGGAAGTCGAATACGAAGTCATGCGCGACGCGAACGACAACTGTATCGTCGTATGCAACATGGAGAACTTCGACCCGGTTGGCGTACACACAGGCGACAGCATCGTCGTAGCGCCAAGCCAAACGCTGTCCGACCGCGAGTATCAAATGCTTCGTTCGGCATCGCTTAAGATCATTCGCGCTTTGAACATCGAAGGCGGCTGTAACGTACAGTTTGCGCTTGATCCGCAAAGCTACCAATACTATGTCATCGAAGTTAACCCGCGCGTAAGCCGTTCCTCGGCGCTTGCTTCCAAAGCGACAGGATACCCGATCGCCAAGATGGCAGCTAAGATCGCAGTAGGTTATACGCTTGACGAATTGGTTAACCCGGTCACAGGTCAAACTTACGCTTGCTTCGAGCCAACGCTCGACTACATCGTATCGAAAATTCCGCGTTGGCCGTTCGACAAATTCGTGAACGCGAACCGTAAGCTCGGCACGCAAATGAAAGCGACCGGCGAAGTTATGGCCATCGGCCGTACATTCGAGGAGTCGATTCACAAAGCGGTTCGTTCGCTTGAAATCGGTGCTCATCGCATACACTTGAAGGAAGCTTCGTCCCTTGAGGAATCCGTACTCCGCACGCGCCTGGCGAAGCCGGACGACGAGCGCATGTTCCTCGTAGCGGAAGCGTTCCGCCGCGGCTATGCCTTGCAAGAAATTCAAGACCTTACGAACATTGACTGGTGGTTCTTGGACAAAATCCAATCGATCGTCGCATTCGAGGATCGCATGCGCAGCGAATCGACGCTTTCTTATTCAACCTTGTATGAAGCCAAGCGCAAAGGCTTCACTGACCGTTCCATTGCGGAAATTCGTCGCGAAGGCTTCCCGAACGGCAGCCATACGACGGAAGAGGACGTTCGCGCATTCCGTTTGCAGCACAACCTTAAGCCTGTATACAAAATGGTAGATACTTGTGCGGCAGAATTCGAAGCAACAACGCCGTACTACTACTCCACATACGAAGTAGAGAACGAAGTAACGGAAACATCGAAACAGAAAGTGCTAGTACTCGGTTCCGGTCCGATCCGTATCGGCCAAGGCATTGAGTTCGACTACTCGACGGTACATGCGGTATGGGCGATTCAGAAAGCCGGCTACGAAGCGGTTATTATTAACAATAACCCGGAGACTGTATCCACAGACTTCAGTACTTCCGACCGACTATACTTCGAGCCGCTGTTCTTCGAGGACGTCATGAACGTCATTGAGCAAGAAAAGCCGATCGGCGTAATCGTTCAATTCGGCGGACAGACGGCAATCAACCTTGCGGCTCCGCTGGTTAAAGCGGGAATTCGAATTTTGGGCTCCAGCTTGGAGAGCATCGATGCTGCGGAAGACCGTAAGAAGTTCGAAGCGTTGCTTCGCAAGCTGGACATCGCCCAGCCTGAAGGCAGCACGGTAATTTCGGTAGACGAAGCTGTTGTAACTGCGCAAAAGCTCGGTTATCCGGTACTCGTTCGCCCGTCCTACGTACTTGGCGGACGCGCGATGGAGATCGTATACTCCGATGAAGAGCTTCTCAGCTACATGGAAGTAGCCGTTAAGATTAATCCGGAGCATCCAGTACTGATCGACCGTTACATGCTTGGCAAGGAAGCCGAAGTCGACGCAATCTGCGACGGCGAGACGGTTCTGATCCCAGGCATTATGGAGCATGTAGAGCGGGCAGGCGTTCACTCCGGCGACTCGATCGCGGTCTACCCGCCACAATCGTTGTCGGATGACATCAAACAGCAAATTATCGATATTACGATTAAGATTGCGAAAGAGTTTAAAGTCATTGGACTTGTCAATATCCAGTTCGTTATTCATCAAGATAAAGTGTATGTAATCGAAGTGAATCCGCGTTCGTCGCGTACGGTTCCGTTCCTAAGCAAAGTAACGAACCTGCCAATGGCTAACCTGGCTACTCAAGCAATCATGGGCACGAAGCTGGCGGATCTCGGTTACACAGACGGTTTGTGGCCAGAGGACGAATACGTATCGGTTAAAGTGCCGGTATTCTCCTTTGCGAAGCTTCGCCGCGTTGACCCGACGCTGACGCCTGAGATGAAATCGACCGGCGAGGTTATGGGCCGCGATGTTCAATACGCTAAGGCGCTCTTCAAAGGACTTATCGGCGCAGGCATGAAAATCCCTACTTCCGGCGCGATCATCGCGACCGTAGCGGACAAGGACAAAGAAGAAGCAACGGAATTGCTGCGCGGCTTCTACAATATCGGCTACAAAATTTACGCAACAGGCGGTACGGCGACGGTGCTTGAAGAAGCAGGCCTTGTCGTGACGCATGTGAATAAGCTGAGCGAAGGCTCTCCGAATATTCTCGACCTCATTCGCGAAGGTCAAGCGCACTTCGTCGTCAACACGCTCACGAAAGGCAAAACGCCTGAGCGGGATGGCTTCCGTATTCGCCGCGAAGCGGTTGAGAACGGCGTCGTCTGCATGACCTCGCTCGATACGGTTCGCGCCCTGCTTCGCATGCTTGAGACGATCAACTTCTCGTCGCATGCTATGCCGGTGCTGCAGAAGTAATCGAAGTTTAACCAATTAGCCCTTCAGCAGGGCGCATAAGCACGGCCAGCGTTAACGGACTCATGACAGGCTGGGGAGATGGGCGATTGTCCGCTTCCCTGACGTTTGTCAGACCCGTGCGTATGGCCGTTTATTATGCACTTTGATGCAAGAAAAGGAAGGATGATTACGATGAAGCTGACAAGAGAGCAGGCAGCAGGTCGCATTATGGTCGCGCTGGATTATCCCGAAGCCGCCGCAGCAGAGAAGCTTATTGCGGAGTTGCAAGGCATTCCTTGTTATATGAAAGTAGGCATGCAACTGTTTTATGCTGCTGGACCGTCTTTCGTAGAAAGCTTGAAAAAACGCGGGTATTACGTATTTCTCGATGTGAAAATGCATGATATCCCGAATACTGTCAAAGGCGGAGCGAACAGCGTAACGAAGCTTGGCGTCGATATGTTCAACGTCCATGCAGCAGGCGGCAGCGCCATGCTGGAGGCAGCGCTGGAAGGTGTCGAGAGCGCGCTCGGCACCGGCATGAAGAAGCCGGCCGTTATTGCGGTTACGCAATTAACGAGCACGAATCTAGCAATGCTTAATGAGCAGATCGGCATTCCAGGTACTGTCGAGGAGGCGGTTCTCCGCTATGCGAAGCTGACGAAGGCCGCCGGACTCGATGGAGTTGTTGCTTCTCCGTCCGAGGTTGAAGCGATTAAGTCGGCATGCGGTACATCGTTCCAGACGGTAACGCCTGGCATTCGCCCCGCAGGCGCGGACGTTAACGATCAATCGCGCATTATGACGCCAATCGAGGCACTCCGCCAAGGAACAGACTTTATGGTCATTGGACGTCCGATTACGGCAGCGCCATCGCCGCGCGCCGCGCTAGAATCCATCATTGAGGAGCTGGTAGCTTATGAGTAAAGTGACATTGACGGAATTGCCGCAAACGATTGCGAAAAGTCTGCTTGCCATCGAGGCGGTAGCGCTTCGTCCGAACGATCCATTCACCTGGACATCGGGCATCAAGTCGCCGATCTATTGCGACAATCGTTTGACAATGAGTTACCCGGAGATTCGCGATCTTATCGCCGAAGGCTTCGCGACGATTATTCGCGAGCTCTATCCGGATGCAGAAGTAATTGCAGGCACGTCAACAGCAGGCATTCCGCATGCGGCATGGGTAGCGCAGAAGCTGAACCTGCCCATGGCTTATATCCGCGACAAGGCGAAAGGCCACGGCAAGCAAAATCAAATCGAAGGACGTATCGTACCAGGACAGAAGGTTATCGTTATCGAGGACCTTATTTCCACGGGCGGCAGCTCGCTGAAAGCGGCGCTTGCCGTACGGGAAGCGGGTGCTGAAGTGCAGTCGGTGCTTGCGATCTTCACCTACCAGTTCGAATCGGCGGTACAAGCCTTCCAGGCGGAAAATGTCCCGCTTAAGACGTTGTCCAACTACAGCGCGCTTATTGAAGCCGCAGTCGAAGTCGGCAAAGTGGCGGCGGCCGATGTGGATACGCTGCAAGCATGGCGCAACGATCCGCAATCGTTCGGCAAATAAGCAAATTCGGTAAGATTGCAAAAACACGCTTCTATGGAGCGTGTTTTTTGTTGTACTTATATTTTTGAAAAAGTATAAATTTTATTGTCGAAACTCTCTCTAAACCGACTGTTTTCCCCGATAAATAATGAAGTAGGTTATTTGAAGAGTAGAAGGGGCGGGATTCAAAATGAAATTATCCATACGCGTAAGGCTTGCGTTACTCGCAGCAGTGCCTCTTGCACTTTACGTGTTCACAAGCATTTATTTGCTTGACCAGCAGAAAAACAATTTTGAAGAAATGAAACACTCGATTTATGAAACAGCCAGCAAGGCGAACACATTGGTTTTGAATGCAGACAGAGACATGTATCAATCTTATACGGCTTATTTGCGAGTGGAATCGGGCACGCTTGATGCAGCGGGCAAGAGTGCGGCCGGTGAGGAAGTTGCCTCTAACCTGAAGCAAGCAGGTGATCGGATGGCCGAGGCCATTCAGCTTCTGGAGGAGACGGGGATCGGTCATTATACATATGGCGAAAGCGGGCGTTCGGTAGATGAAATATCCAAGTCGTTCACGGAAAGCTTTGGCAGTTGGTCCAAGCTGATAACGGCAGCGAATGCGGATAACGTCAATCAATCCCACAACGATGAGGTCGATAAAGGCTTTATCGACAACCGTAACGGCATCGACGAGATCGGTCAAAATATCGATAAATATGCGGAAATCCACATGACGGAGATGGATGAGAGTTTGGATCAGAGTCTGCTGACAACCTTTATCGGTATCATCGTCGTAACGATTATAACGATCCTTATGGTTGTCATTACCGTTCGAATGATTATGAAGACCGTCTATAATGTCGTATCGAAGACGAAGAGGGTAACGGAATTCGACTTGACGGTCGAGTCTGACGCAAAGTACAGCAAAGACGAGCTGGGCCAAATCAACCAGTCTGTCGATCAAATGATCGGCATGATGCAGCGGCTTATCAAAGGCATTGTCGCCCATGCGAAGGAAGTTAGCGATTCATCGGCTCATTTAACGTCGGCTTCCAAAGAATCGGAGGAGGCCGCAAACCATGTTGCCCTCCATATACAAGAAGTGGCGACGGGCTCCGAGGTTCAGGCGCGCGGTTCGGCCGAAACATCGAAGGCGATCGAGGAAATGACGATCGGCATTCAGCGCATTGCAGAGAACACAGCTACGCTGGCGGAGCATTCAACGTCGACTTCCCACCAAGTAGACGATGGAAAAGTAGCGCTCGAACGTCTGATCGAACAGATGCAATCGATCAAATCGGCGATCGAGGATTTGTCCGGAACGATCGTATCGCTGGAAAACCGGTCCAAACAGATCGGAGCAATCGCGGAAAATATTACGACGTTCTCCAACCAAACGAATATTTTGTCGCTTAATGCATCCATAGAAGCAGCCAGAGCGGGCGAGCATGGCAAAGGCTTCGCCGTTGTCGCATCGGAGATTCGCAAGCTGGCGGCAAGCTCGCTCGAATCGGCCGACGGCATTCACCAGCTCGTATCCGTTACTCGTGCAGAGATCGACGGGGCTTCATCCTATATGGCCGAAACGAAGGAAAGCTTCGAGAAAGGCGCCGAGCGCGTATCCGATATTCGACAAAACCTGGAAGTAATCGTAGCATCCATCAGCCAAATGACGGAGCAGCTGCATGAGAATTCGGCTATTACCGAGCAAATGTCGGCGAGCTCGCAGCAGGTGAACGCTTCGATGGAGCAAGCGTCCGCTACGGCATCCATGAACATGTCGAAGACCGAGCAAGTAGCGGCGGCGACGGAGGAGCAGCTCGCATTGGTTGAGAATATCGCTTCCACGGCCGAGCAGCTGTCGGGACTAGTTGACATTTTGAATAACGGGGTAAGCAAATTTAAACTTTAATCGTTGATTTTAGAGTTGTTCTCGGCGAACAGAAATACCCGCCGGGACAGCTCTTTTTTTACAATTAAAAAGTTATAAAAACTTACCCGAAAAAAGTCGTAACTTTTTGAGCGTGTCCTACGTCTATCATGTAAGATTAGAATTATGAAAGTCTTGCCAATTGTTTTCAATGCTTTCGGGGATATGGGCTTCAGACTTACGAGGGGGAGGTATGATTAACGCAAATGGCAATTTCTAAGGAAGCAGAACAAGACGTACAGCAGCAATCCGCTTTAAGCGACGACCAACCGAGGAAACTGCTAACCGTGAACCAGGTTGAGCGTGAGTTCCAAGTTGGAGGTACGCCGCTGCGCGTGTTGAAGGGAATCAACATGGAGCTGAAAGAACGGGAGCTTGTCATGCTAAGGGGCAGATCCGGCTCCGGCAAAACCACATTATTGAACAGCCTAGGCGGTCTCGATACGCCGAGCTCTGGTGAAATATGGTTTAATGGCCTGCCCTTCCATAGTATGAGCGACGATGAACGAACACTCGTGAGACGCAAGCATATGGGCTTTATTTTCCAAGCGTTCGCACTAATGCCTCTGTTGTCGGCGTGGGAGAATGTCGAATTGTCGCTTAGAATGGCAGGCACGGGACGCTCGGAGTGGAAAGAACGGGTAACCCACTGTCTGGAACTCGTCGGACTTGAGAAGCGGATGCATCATCGGCCTTTCGAGCTATCGGGCGGAGAGCAGCAGCGTGTCGCGATTGCGAAGGCGATTGCCCATAAGCCGATGCTTCTGCTTGCCGACGAGCCGACGGCTGAGCTCGATTCCGGGATGTCCGCGCAAATTATGGCCGTCTTTCAAAACATTATCCGCACTGAACATGTCACGATATGTATGACTACACATGATCCTACGATTTTGGAGGTTGCCGACCATGTCTACGAAATGGTTGACGGTAAGTTTGTTTAAGCGGTCCGTCATTGCTTTAATGAGTGTATCTTTAGTATTTGCGAGCGGCTGTTCGCTGCTGCCGAAGGAGCCGGAAGAGGAAGTGCTGCCGGAGATCGCGCCCGCGCAGATATCCAAGAAACCGGAGTACGAGGTTACGACGGCTACGCTGGAGACGAAAGTGCAGGTTATCGGCAAGCTGATTTCTTTGAAGGAAGAGACCTTATTTTTCACATTGGATAACAAAAACCTGAAAGAACTATACATCAAGGTTGGCGATACCGTGGAGGCGGGGCAAGTCATCGGCGAGCTGGACGTCGATGAGTTGACGAAGTCGCTCCGCATGGAACGCTTAAGCTTCAAGAAAGAAGAAATCGCCATGAAGGAATTGCTGCGCGATCGCGATGAGATGGATCCGACGGATTTCGAAGAGAGACAAATCGCGTTCGAGGAGAAGAGACAGAAGCTCGTCGATATGGAAGAAGAAATCGCCAAAGCGACGCTGGTTGCCCCTTTCACGGGCACGATCGTCACCTTGAATGTTCAGAAGGGCGACCTGATCAAAGCGTATGCGCCGATCGCGATCGTAGCCGACACGGCCCAGATTACCGCTGCCGCGAAGCTGTCGAAGACCGAGCTGGAGAAGGTCGCGCCGGGTATGGAAGCGGTCGTCAATATGAACAGCATCGGTACGTTCAAAGGCAAAGTCAAGACGCTGCCGATCAAAGCCGAGGATCCGAACAATGGCGGCGGACAGCCGGGCGAACCGAAGCCCGAAAGGCCGGAAGACTTCTTGATCGTCTCGGTAACGGATATGCCCAAAGGGTTGAACAGGGGAGCTCCGATATCGATCAGCATCATTACGAGCCGAACGGAAAACGCGATCGTGATTCCTCCATCCGCGCTTCGTTCGATCGGTTCGCGCACGTATGTGCAAGTCGTTGACGCCGAAGGAAAGCGTGAAGTCGACGTTGAGGTTGGACAGCAGACGGCTACCCAGATCGAAATCCTGCAAGGTCTAACACCGGGGCAGAAAGTCGTAGGTCGATAGCCGATGGGGATTCCGTTGTTTCGTTTTTTGTTCCGCAAAATGTGGAACACGCGCTGGCTTACGTTAAGCACGCTGGCGGGGCTGACTTTGGCGGTCGCTTTCGCGACCAGTATACCGATGTATGCGGACGGCGCGCTTAAGCGAGTCGTTGCCGATTCGCTGCAGGAGAAGAGCTCAGGCCTCCCGGCCGGATCATTGCTCATGCGGTATCAATCACCCTCAGGCGGAAAAACGGATTTAGCGGCGTTATCGGAGCTGGAACGTTATATTAAAGAAGATGTGCCTAAGGACATCGGATTCCGGTTCGGTACATACGTAACCGGCTATTCCATTCGCAGCGGAGACGTCGTTCCGGAAGATCCGACCAAGGTCGATGCGGGACGCAATCGTCAGCTTACGATTATGACGATGTCCGAGCTGGAGTCGAAGGCTGAGTTGACGCAAGGGAGATGGTACACGAATAGCGCGGGCGACGGAGAGATATTGGAAGCCGTCATGCTCGAGGAAGCGATGTACCGCAATGATGTACATATCGGAGATGTATTCGAATATCCGGTATTCGGCGGTCTGGACCTGACGCTGCGGGTGAAGATCGTAGGGGCGGTTAAGCCGCTGCTCGATACGGATCCATATTGGTATCAAGGCATGGAAGGCTTACTGAATACGTTCCAAATTAGCGAGCAGGCATTTACGAAGACGCTGCTGGAGAAGCATGGCATTCCCCTTCACAACGCAAGCTGGTATTACGCCTTCGATTTGTCGGAGATTCAGACGAGTCAGCTCTCGCCGCTTGGCAGGACGCTGGACCGATTGAATATTGAGCTGTATCAGCGGTTGAAGGATACAAGGGTCGATATTTCCTTTGCCTCCACGCTGACGGAATTCAAGAAGCAGAGCTTGCAGCTTCAGACGCTGTTATTCACGCTCGCCGCGCCGATGCTTGCCATGGTCTTTTTCTTCATTGCAATGAACGCTCGCCAATCGCTGGATAAGCAGCGAAGCGACATCGCGGTTCTACGAAGCCGCGGGGCGGGAACGAAGCAGATTATATGGATCTACCTGCTCGAGGGGCTTATTCTCGGAGGGCTCTCGCTCGCAGCCGGACCGTTCATGGGCTGGTTCATGGCGAAGAGCATCGGTTCGGCGAACGGATTCCTGTCCTTCGTCAGCCGCAAGTCGATTCCGGTCGGCTTCTCTACAGAGGCGATTATCGCCGGCGCCGCCGCCGTGTTGATCGCGATATTGGCAACGGTCATACCGGCAGTCATTTATGCTCGATCCTCTATCGTTAATTACAAGCAGCAGCTTGCGCGCTCCGATCGTCAGCCTGTATGGCAGCGGTGGTTCCTTGATGTGCTGCTGCTCGGCCTGGCCGGCTACGGCTGGTATATGTTCAATGAACGCCAGATGCTGACGTTCCAGACCGGCATGACGACGGATCAGCTTAATGTACAGCCGTTCTTGTTCTTCGTGCCAGCGCTAGCCATATTCGCTCTAGGGCTATTCTGCTTGCGGCTGTTCCCTTGGCTGCTTAAGCTGTTCAATTGGCTCGGACGCAAGTTCCTGCCCGTACCGATTTATTTGACGCTGACTCAGCTGTCGCGTTCATCCAAAGGGTATTATCCGCTCATGATTTTACTCGTTCTTACGCTAGGGCTTGGCGTTTACAATGCTTCGGCAGCTAGAACGATCGATCTCAACTCCACCGAGCGCACGCTTTACAAGTACGGTTCCGATGTTATTATCCAGACCGTCTGGGAAGGAACGACCGAGGTTACGACCTCGGGCGGAAATAACGGCGGCGGCGGTAATGGCGGAGGCAATGGCGGCGGTGGCGGCAACGGAGGCGGAGGTAACGGAGGTAACGGAGGTAACGGAGGTAACGGAGGTAACGGAGGTAACGGAGGCGGCGGAGGCGGTGGAGGCGGTGGTGGCGTACAGACGACACCTACGCGAACGTTATACAGCGAGCCGCCGTTCGAGCTGTTCCGCAAGCTGGAAGGCGTAGAAGCCGCCGCGCGCGTCATGCAGACGAAAGGCAATATCGTTGTTTCCGGCAAGTCGATAGGCCAAGGTACGGTCATGGGCATCGACAATGTCGATTTCTCGAAGGTGGCTTGGTTCCGGGACGATCTGTTCCCGGTGCATCCGTACCATTACTTGAACAACTTGGGTAAATTCGAGCATGCAGCGCTTATTCCGTCAGGCGTAGCGGAGCAATATCAGCTGAAGCTGGGCGATATCGTATCCGTCGGCTTCACGGACGGCATGCTGGAATTTACTGTAGCGGGCATTATTCCGTATTGGCCTACGCAATATCCGGACAAATCGCCGTTTGTCATCGCGAATTTGGATTATATTTACGATCAATTGCCGCTCATCCCTTACGAGGTGTGGCTGAAGATGAAGCCGGATGCGAAGGTTGCACCGATCATGGCATCGCTCCAGAAGGAAGGCGTCGGGCTTGCATCCGTCAAGGACGTGCGCACGGAGCTCATTGCGCAATCGAAGCTGCCGACAAGGGGCGGCGTATTCGGGATATTGAGCTTAGGCTTCCTCGTCTCCGTTATCATTACGCTCGCTGGCTATATTCTTTATTGGTTCTTTAACCTATCGGGCCGCGTCGTACAATTCGGCGTGCTTCGCGCAATGGGGTTGTCGCGCAAGCAGTTGACGGGAATGCTTCTGCTGGAGCAAATCTTTACGGCAGGTCTAGCAATAGGTCTTGGCGTACTAATCGGCAAGTCGGTCAGCTTGCTCTTCCTGCCATTCCTGCAAACAACCGAGAACGTCGCCGAAACGGTTCCGCCGTTCCGCGTTATTTTCAACTCGGGCGATACGAACCAGCTCTATTTTGTCGTCGGATTCATGATGTTGATCGGCGCTATGCTGCTGTTCCTCCATATCCGCAGACTAAGAGTGCATCAAGCGGTGAAAATGGGAGAGGAGCGCTAAGCGATGATCGATTGCGAAGGACTGGTCAAAATTTACAAAACGGACGATCTCGAGGTCGTCGCGCTGCAAGGCTTGAACCTGAAGGTGGAAGACGGAGAGCTGATGGCGATTATCGGCAACAGCGGCAGCGGCAAATCAACGCTGCTGAACATATTGGGCGGACTTGACCGCCCCTCCGCCGGCCAGGTAAAGGTAGGGCCTTGGGATCTGCTTAAGATTACGGAAGAAGAGACGGTGCAATACAAGCGGGAGACGGTCGGCTTTATCTGGCAAAATAATGCCCGCAACTTGCTGCCCTACCTATCCGCGCTAGAGAACGTTGAGATGCCGATGATGCTCTCGGGCAAGGTTGACCGCGCCTATGCGAAGCAACTGCTTGATTGGGTAGGTCTCAAGGATCGCATGCATAACAAGCTGCATCAGCTATCCGGGGGAGAGCAGCAGAGGGTTGCGATAGCTATCTCGTTGTCCAACCGTCCGAAGCTGCTGCTGGCCGATGAGCCGACAGGCTCGGTAGACACCACAACCTCGGATATGATTATGGGGATATTCCGGCGGCTCAATCGAGAGATTGGCATTACCGTCGTGATTGTAACGCATGACTTGACGCTGGCTGGCAAGGTTGACCGTGTCGTCGCTATCCGTGATGGTCTCACAAGCACGGAATTTATTAAACGCAATCCGAATATCACTCTAGGTGGAGGTGAGGCAGAGCTTCCGGCAGCAAGCGGGCTGCAGACGGTACATGAAGCGTATGTCGTTGTAGACCGTGTCGGACGTTTGCAAGTGCCAAAAGAATATTTATCGGCCTTAAGCATTAAAGACAAAGCAACGATGGAGTTTGACGGTGAGCGGATTATTATTACTCCGCCTAAATCATTGGGGGGTTAAAATCGGATGAATAACAACTGGTTTGCAAAATTGCGTTTGCGTAAGATGGTTGGGGTAACCTTATCTCTTGTCATGCTTGTCGGCGTCCTGGCCGCTTGCAGCGGCGGTTCGGAAAAGGCAGCGGAGAAAACGGTGCTTCGTATCGGCGTTATGTACGGCGGGTCTGATAATGAGCCTTATATGCGTCAACAATACACGGATATGTTCGAGATGATGAATCCGAACGTAACGTTCGAAATCGTCGGCGCAATCAACTACGACGATCAACGCTTCGAAACGCAGGATTCTACGAAGCCGGTAACAGACCAACCGGATACGTATGAGAAAGTAAAAGAACTGTTGACCGGTCAGAATCCGGTTGACGTCATGATCTTCGACTACAATCTGCTCCGCCGTCTAACGCAGGATAATCTGCTTCAGCAGCTTGATCCGCTCATTCAACAGGACAAATTCGACCTGACGGACTACGTTTCGACTGTTATTGACGGGATCAAAGCAGCCGGCGACAACAATATTTATGCGCTGACGCCAACGTTCAGCTCTTCGGCACTCTTTTATAATAAAAAGCTGTTCACGGATGCAGGCGTAACACCGCCAACCGACAAGATGCAATGGTCCGAGATTTTGTCTCTTGCTCGCCAAGTGGCGAAAGGCGAAGGCGAAGCCCGCAATTTCGGCTTCTCGTTCAACCGTTATTCGAATGACGGATTCAGCGACACGCAAACGTACGCTCAAGCGCTTCAATTGAAAATGTGGGATGACAAAGCGGAGAAAATGCTCGTCAACAGCGATCAATGGGCAGAAGTATGGCAAACGGTTGCCGATCTGTACAATGAAAAGATCGTTCCGACGCAAGAGTTCATCCAACAAATGAACGAAAAGGTAAGCGCAGAAGGCGGCAACGATCCATTCTATGGCGATCTGTTCATCAAAGGCAGAGTAGCCATGACGATTGGCGAGTACTACTATATCAATGAATTGAAGAAAGCAGCGGACAACGCAACGAAAATCAAAGATTTCGTGCCTGTCGATTGGGATGTCGTTACCGTTCCGACGTTCCCCGGCAACCCTGAGGTCGGAGGCAACATCTACCTCAGCTCGCTAATGGGTATTAACGCGAAAGCGCAAAACCCTGATGGCGCATGGGATTTCATTAAGTTCTCCAACGGCAAGGAATGGGCTAAGCTGAAGTCGAGAAGCTTGTACGAGATGGTTGCGCGCAAAGAGTTCCTGACGCCGATTGGCGGATTGCAGTACAACATGGACGCGTTCACGACGCTTAAACCGCTTCCTCCTTTAAGCTCCGACCAGGAGAAGATTTACCGCGAGAAACCGGGCATCTGGGAAGCTCAATCCCCTGGTTATGAATTGTTCCAAAAAGTGCTTACCGGGGATATGACGGTCAAGGAAGCGCTTGCCGAGTGGGAGACGCGAGGCAACGCTACGTTAGAGAAGCTGAAGACGGATCCTACCGGCGGCATGGATGACGGCGGCGGAATTGTAAAACCGTTTGGTTAAGGAATAAAATGACAGAAAAGAAGCCTGCTCGCGACGAAATGTCGTGTGCGGGCTTCTTTATTTCGATCAAGGTTTCTTTAACTCAAACGTTCGATGCTCTTTCCATGTCCCTTTCTCCGATTGCTGGAGTAAGATAATCCGGTCTATCGTCGAGGTCAGGTTCACCTTGTTCAACCGCCAATTACTGTACAAATCATAGATCTCATCGGCCGTTAATTGCTGGGCTAGCGTGACATGAGGCGTGTAAACGTATCTCTGAGCTTCCAGTGCTAGCGGACCCGTGCATATACTCTGATGAAGCCGCACCATCGGAGAAGGGTCTTCTAACGCCATATAAAGCACATGGCTGACCGGGAAGAAGGAAGATACCCGATTGAACGTAATCGTAAAGGGTGATAAAGCGTTGGATACTGCCTCCAAATGGGTGATTGCAGCAGAGAGCTTCTCTTCTGCCCAGGGCTCTGCTTCCCTGACGGTCATATGGGCGGGAATGAGCGCATGATGGGGGTCATGCCTAATTCGAAGTCGATCAGCCGCTTCTTGTACCTTTTTATCGGGAAAAACAGCAATGCCGTATTTCATGTCCATCAGCCTCCTGAAGGTTCTTATGATTCAAGTATACCCGATTGTTCGGAAAGATAAGAATTTCCGATTTTGGGGTATTCTATGGCTACGGGCAGGTTTGCAGAAGCAGAGACTAGAGCATTTCGAACAGCAGGAGGTATTCAATATGAGATGGGTATACTGGGTGCGATTGTACGAGACGAAATTTCAAGCCGGATGCCTTGTGAGGCGCATGGAAAACGATTGGTGGGTATACGGCTATGACTGTCCGCGCGAAGTAGAGGTATTCAAATCGCGCAAGGGCCGGTACGGGGTCCGGTTCATGCCATGAAGCATAAGAACATAATCGGAAGAAAAATAGAATATTTTGCTTGACTTTAAACATGCATCTATAGTATATTAATTGATGTCGCCATTTCAAAAAAAGCTTCAAATCAAATGGAATTACGTCGCGGGGTGGAGCAGCCCGGTAGCTCGTCGGGCTCATAACCCGAAGGCCGCAGGTTCAAATCCTGCCCCCGCAACCAACCTTTCGAATGTCAACGTCAACCGGCGTTTTTCGAGGGCCCTTAGCTCAGTTGGTTAGAGCGGTCGGCTCATAACCGATTGGTCGGGGGTTCGAGTCCCTCAGGGCCCACCATTTGCAGCTTTTTTCACACACATGCCGGGGTGGCGGAACTGGCAGACGCACAGGACTTAAAATCCTGCGGTGGGTGACCACCGTACGGGTTCGATTCCCGTCCTCGGCATACCTACTTACATAAGGGTTTTCCTTTGAGGGTAGCAATCTAAAAACCAAAAAAAATGATGAATCCTGTGTACAGATTGTGGCTCTTCTAGCCGCACAGGACTCATCGCGTGAGATCCTTTTTCGCACTATCTGTATCCCAAATACAGGTGAAGGCGAAGGAGGATTTTTTAGTTATGGCGGTAAGAATGAACAAGGTAAAGAGAGCACCTGCGACTATGGAAGAGGCACTGGATCGGTTCATTACCTGGAAGAAAGCAAATGGGATTAGCGATCAGACCATTCTGGACTACATGACACATGTTAACCTGTTATTTAAGCGATACCCTGATGCAAAGCAGTCTTACGATCAACTGGAACAGGCGGTAGTTGATCATCTAGGACAAGAAGGGATCAAACCCGCGACCTACAACAATCGACTAGTGTACCTCCGTACATTCTTTAACTGGTGTGTGGAGCATGGCATGATATCTGATAACCCCTTGAATGGCTTCAAGAAGCGCAAGGATGAGGGGCGGCATGTCAGTGTTGATGAAGATACACTCGCACGTCTAATAACCCTCCCTAACCGCGAGACGTTCGCTGGCTTGAGGGACTACACATTATTCCTTTTGTTCCTCGACTGCGGAATAAGACCCAAGGAAGCATTCAGCCTGGATGAGGGTGATTTCCACCCACGAGCCAGAGAAATACGAGTCGATGCAGCTAAAGCTAAAACTCGTGTATCTCGTACTTTACCATTATCTCCAATGACAGTTGAGGCAATTCAAGAATTACTGTCTGTTCGGCCTAAAGAGTGGAGCGGGAAAGCTCCTATATTCTGTACTAATGAAGGTAAGCCGCTAAACAGGCATACTTGGGGCGACAGAGTTGAGATGTACTGTAAGAAGCTAGGGACGCACTTATGGCCTTATGCACTGCGTCATGCATTCTCCATTGTGTTTCTGCGCGGTGGCGGTAATGCATTTGGATTGCAACAGATGCTCGGTCATGTGGATATGACCATGACCAAACGATATGTGAAGCTGTCGAATACCGATGTTAAGGAGCAGCATAATACAGCCTCGCCTTTAAACAGGTTGATCCAGCAGAAAGTACGGGTAGGGAAGATTAAGTAACTCCGAATGCAAGCAGCACCTTCTCCTCTGGGGATAGGTGCTTTTGCTTAATTTGGTAGTATTAGTTCTTAGCCTTCTTAATTAGTCGGTTGATGCCGATAATTGCAAAATAGATGATTAGCAAGATAAACCAAGCTGGAGCAGAAAATGCTTTCCCGCCGCCCAGAGCGATTCCGACGTTACCCATGTAGATTCACCTCCTTTTCAGAATTAAGATTTAATGCAGGAAGTATTGCAATTAGTTGTTGCCAAGCTTCTTGCGTAGTTGGATTACTTAGAATGTCCTTTAGCTGGTGTCTGAAGCTGCTACTAATCAAGCCCAATATGTAGAATTTGTAGTTCCACGTTGGATCGGATTCATTATATTGTCCGTAATAGCTAGTGAAGATCCTTAGGGTGTCCCCTATTAGCGGGATATGGTATTCAGACTGATAGTTACTCATTAATTGAGACCAGTATTGTTTTAAGACGGCTATAAGTTCTGCGGTTTCGTCAAAGTCTTTCTCTGATGAGTTCAGAAGCCTTGCATGCCATCCAGATATGTTGATCATGGAATGAATATGAAGTGATTCATCAAACTCCCCGATAAAGTCAATCTGCATCAGTCTGATCATTTGACCTAGCAAATCATTATTAATATTGCCATGCATAAATAAGTGAGAGAGAAGCGAAAGGAGTAAGTCATAAAGTTGTGCCGTATCTTTCGACCTACGCTCTAATGTCTCCAGTGCTGACTTGGACGGTCTACCAATGGGTTTGAACTTACTAACTTCATCAGATGCAATTTCAGCGATAATATCCCCATAATAAGGAGTATTAGTTAACTCATCGATTCTCTCGAAGGTATCCACCATTTCAGCGTAAAATTCCATAATCCTTTCCTTAAGTTTGTCCCATTGGACAGGATATCCTCTCCAAAACAATATGAATATGTAGTCCTTCTGATGCTTGATCGTCTTGCTGGATTTAAGATCATTGATTAACTGTATGGCTTCCATTGTCCGCTCGTGGTACTGGGTAACAACTCCCTTGGAATACCCTTGACTGACCCTTTTGCCAACGATAAGTCCGTGCCCAACATATCGTTCAATCGCCTTATTATTCAGCTCAATACCAAGTGCATCGGCCTTATCCAGTATTTCCTTCTTCAACATTTCCCTCACCTCTTGAACAGATTGTAGCCCGTCCAATAAATGAAAACAATGTATGGCCAATGGGGAAATGAATTCTCAATCTTTCTAAGTAGTCGAGCGATGTCTTCTGCTACAATAGAGTCAACTGACAATATCTCGCTGTGAGAGGAGTCCAATATGAATATATTCCAGTATCAAGGACAGGAAGAAGACCATTACACGAACATTCTTATGAGTATTCTGTCACTTCATAATTGCGATCTCACGCGCCCGTTCCTTAATGAACTGATTCCAGGAGAGAGCCAGGCTTTTTCATTCAGGGATACAGCAGGATACCTTCGCAAGAAGCAGTGTCCAAGAGATCATAAGGAATATGAATACCTTATAGGTGTTGCCCCATATCAGAATGGGCTCAAACCAAATGAATTAGAAATCAATCTTAATTCTATACCCGATGCATGGATATGTGGTGAGAACTTCAATTTGCTGTTTGAATTCAAGATCCGTGGCACATTAGATGAGAATCAGTTACAAGCTCATAAGAAGCTCTTGGGAGCCAATGCGAAAGTCATCAGATTACAATGGGATGATGTGATTGATGCTTTAAGTAAAGTGAGTAATAGGGGGAATGAGTTATATAACTTTCTGATTGGAGATTTCATTGAAGTCTGCAAGAACTTTAAGGACAAACGTAATTCATCAGGCATGCCAAAGGAAGTTATAAGCAATGCAAAGAATGAACAAACGGATTACTTCATCATCACTGGCAGCAGAGAAGTCGGTTATTATACTGTAGATGTAGTTAGAGACGGAGATACCATAAGGCTTAATGATGAATTGAAAGGTATTATGGCAGCAAGAAGATGGATAGCTCAGTATGTGATGGATCATCACCCATCTATAGCAATATCATATAACGGCGTGGAAACAATTGTCTCAGACTATTGTGTAGTCCCAGGACGGCCAGCAAAGAATAATCAATGGAACCAATGGAGAATTGGAACAATGATGAAATAAGATGGAGCCAGTCAAGGCAGAGCTGTAGCGAGTTCATTTCAGCCTTGACGGAGGTTCAATGCCAACACTTATCCATTCCCTTCGAACATACAGGTCGAAGGGCGGCACACGCCGAGTGCGGATTGTTAAGGCAGCGCCTTAACAGCCCCTCATGGGGTAGTGGGGTGGTCTGATTACTTCTTCGTAAGCAAATCGTAGGCTTCATCCAGTTTGCGTTGTTGATCGAGACGTTTTTGAACCAAGCTCAGCTCATTCTGCAAACGGGAAAGAAGCTCTTCCGCATCCATATGACGCATCTTCAAAGATAGAGATTCATGGATGGTTTCCGCGCCTTCAGGTGTACGAAGCGAGAAGTTGATCTCGACGGTGTAATTGGCTCCCCGAATGTCAGATGTCCCTTCACCGTCTTCATACTGCTTGCCTAGGAAAAAGCGATCTGGAGCATTTGCAGTGAAAATGGAAATGGGGACTTGATAGAAATCAGCCAATCCTTGCAGCTTTTGCGGTCGCGGTCGCGAATCCTCGTTGCTTTCCATGTTATACAATCCCATATGACTGATCACTCCGCTTGTGACGGCCACCTTTTTAACCGAATAATCCCCGACATACACCTTATTAAGTTCCTCACGCACCCATTTAAGCCTTTCATGGAAAGGAAGGCTGGCGAATTCAGCTAGTTCCTGTCCTTCAATCCATCTTCCTGCATTGTCGTAAATCATGTATCGTGCCTCCTTGTTCTTCATGAATCAAGTGTAACCTGTCCAAACCCAAAAGTAAAGTTAAAATATATATTGAAAAATAGTTTACTAATGGTTATGATAATGCCATGCAGGTGAGTCATGATGGACCAAATGCAGGAAAGTGCATTTCAACATCGGACAGTCACAATATTGGAGGAAGATAAACATGGAAAAAGATGTATGGAAGTTGGAGTTTGCGCAAGTATGGGGTAGGGCTGAACGGTCTGATGATTTTGACGATCATGGTAGGGATAATCGTTACCCACAAATCAAGTATCAGATGCTCGGAACAACTGATTGGAGAGAGAAGTGCTTCACTAACCCAGAGGAGCTATATGAAGAGGGGCTTGAGCGTCTACATACAGTCTTTTCAGAGATTGGGCCGATTAACGAAACAAGGCTTAATGCAATCTATACCAACCCCTTAGTACAAGTGATAGTCAGCCGAGCGGTTGAAAAGCTCGTCGCATTGTGTTGGCACAAGAGGCCATGCAGAGATGACCTCTATCAAGAAACATATGAGATAGCCAGGAAGATAACAGAGAGCTATTATCGGAAGCATGAGCAGTCCGAAGACATCGTTAACAACTATCTCGGCTATCTGCGGAAGTACTTATACTATAAGCTTCAACGGCGCTATCTGACGGGATACCAAGGATACATGAGGAGAGGGAAAGAGTATATCTTGCCGAGTCCAGTGGTCGATCCATCAGAGATAATAGGTTATGCAGGTTTGGTAGATAGCTTCATCGATAAGGAAGATAAGCTGGACCTGCTAGAATATGTGGGGCGGAAGAAACAGCAATATATAGATATCATTAACTACAGCGTGTTCTATGACCTAACACAGCAACAAATCGCAGATATGATGCAGATGCCATTAAGCACGGTGAAGAGTCATTTCAGTCGTAGTAAGCCAGTTGTGAAACAATGGATGAATAATCGTAAAGTTGTATAATTTTTTTACGTAAGTTGCAACCTTTTTCGGACTTTGTGGGTTAATATATTGTATAAGAGCTGATTCAGCAGAGCCTGACTGTAACGTTGAATATTTAAGAAGAAGAATAAACCATCCGAAACGTTGGCTTATATCCGAACGTTACTCGGTTCGGAGGCGAGCACTGCGACGCGTGGCCGACGAATCGTATTTGAACCTTCGCTCTGTATTCGACAGTCAGGCGCGTTGCGCTCAAGCAGTTTAGCTGGTTTGAATGTGAGCGTTTCTCTACTATTAATTGGGGGAAGTCTGCCCGAGAGGGGCCGAGGCTCTCCCATTTTTATTTGTGCTAGATCAGGTACTTTGTACTGAATGAGTGGTGGTACATTACTGTCGGAGATTCACCATGATCATGAATACACTCTCTCGCTTTCGCTTCGCAGTGCTCAGCTCGCGAGTGAGGAACGCAGCGGATACAATCAACAGTACGGATGATGATTCATCTTCATTAATATAACTGTATCCCAATGTTGTGCTGAATGCCGATAAGTTACGGGTTTACGGCTAGTGCCAATCTTATGTGCTATGGATGGCGAGTACTGCACCACCAGACGGATCATATCTCTATTAAGAAACATAACTGATCTATTCATGTGCTAGATAACGATTCTATACCTCATGAATCCATGGGATATTGGGCTGCGGCGGCCATTCAAACGCTCGTGCCATGAATGCCGAGTATTGTTGCCCGCGTCGGTAATTACATATATGGACGCTGCGCTCTGCTGAATCCTTGGAATCTTGGTTGCGCGGCGGTTCTTAACTTACATATTGGAATGAGTCCCGATAACGAATAAACGCCCGTCAGCTTTTAGCTACGAGTGTATCCCCAATAATCATCCTCTTGCCGAAGCTTTTCTAATGCTTCTCTGCGGCTTGCGATGATTTCAATCTGCGTCTCGATAAGTCCTTCAAGCATCTGAATATCTTCCGATGTCAGCCTTACACGGCGAGCGTATCGACCCCTTTTATGAATCAATGGAGTGTCGGGTATGTAAGCGATCATTTCAAAATCGACTTCCAGCAAATCATCCGCTGATGGAGTATAGTTACGTAATGAATCCTCCATGCTAGCCTGTTGTTCCACCACATCCTTTAGGTACAAGGCGCGGTCTTCTGGCTTGCCAATATAGATCGGGGCGGGATCAATCCTAAATCTGCTTTTGGGGTTATCATTATTATCTTTAAGCAGCGAGTGCGGTATATTGTATATCTCTAGTAGCTTGTTCAACGTTCTCTCCCGTGGTTTCTTCTTACTCTTCTCTTCTAAGTGGTACTGTCCTTGATGAGTAAGTCCGCATTTCTTTGCGACTCGACTCCTGGAAAACTCATCGCCATACTCTTCCTCCAAAATCTCCCTTATGTATCCCAGTTTCTGACCGACCCCCAGTGTATGGAAGTGTGCCAGCTTATCTCCATAAAGTAATTGCCCTCTATAGTTAGCGCTTTTCTTTAACATAATGTTTCCTCCCATGTTCATGCATATCATCAACTGAGCTTCTATAAAGAGTATAAAGTAATATTCTTTAGTTTTGCACGAACTCCTTTAAGCTCGTGGTAGACTGTAACCGTGCCACAAACAAACATAGGAGGCGGTAACATTGAAGACTATCTATGCAATAGAAAGTGATGGACAACCTTATTACACGGAGGAGGAGCTTACCACCGTTCCGCTTGCAAGCATTACGGTGATCCCTGTTATTAATGAAGTGAAGGTTTTGGCGCTGGAAGGTCTATTCGTGGCTAGTACAGACAAATGGGTTTCCTTAAAATCATTTGATCTCCCTACGCCTATCGTGAGTGAAAACAGGAGAGTAATTGGATCGGTTGATAAAGCTACTGTAATTTCGCGTGTTCGAGATCATCTAAGTCAACAATCGGAAGAAGAAACTACGGTCACATTATCCAACACATCGACGCACTGTGAGGAAATCGGCGGGAGAATTGCTAAACAAGTAGTAAGCACGATAGAGGGGCGGAATTATTTCGACGTGCATCTGGTCGATCTTGGCTGGCAAGTCACAAAAGCTGGGAAGGATTTCATTACTCTGGAACGCAAGCCATCTGTCGAGGAAACTGCTGAAGAAGAGGTGAAGGCAGCGGTTGAACAAGCAGTAGATAATAAGGAAACAGTAGAAGAGACTGAAGAGGGAAGCAAAAGGAGTTTTCTTGAAAAGCTATTACGATAGGGGGAGGTTACCGTGACTATACGATTATTCATGCGAACGATTCCAGCTAAAGTATCGGTTTATACACAGTTTTGGTAGTACTTAATTCCGATTTAATGATAAATCTATTCAGACTAGTTATAAGAGGAGACGATCAGATGGGAACAATACAGGGGAACAACGGGTTTCAGAAAATAGCAACTGATATTTCGCAAACGAATAAGCTCACTCGAACGAATAATCTTATTAATATGCCCCTTGGCACAATAGCTTTTCAAATTGATAGGACCGAAGCAGAATCAGTATTATCTAATCACTTACGCAATAATTGGGAATTTGATGATGTTTCCGTAAATACTGCGTCGGTTGAACTCTACACAGGTAGAGAATTTTATGTTTCATTTCATGTTAATGATGAAGAAGATGATCAACGTGAGCGTGATCATACTGACGTAGGAATGATTAATGAACTGGTTAGCTGTTTGGAAGATATATACATGGTGCCTGTGATTGATTTTAGAATTGATGATGCAAAGGGCGTTTTGTATTTGTTTGTTAACCAGAGTCTGAGTAATGATTGTCAGTAAAGGATTTTTCTATATCTATGTTGAATTGATTCAGGACGAGCATATCTGCCGTCCTGTTTCTTTATTAAGGCACGATTGGAGTGACAAACCTGAGTTCATTGTTCAAGCGTCTGTACCAGCTGCTCAGCCGTTCAGATAGGAATCAGTTAGAGGATTACCTTACAGAGATTTTTGGCCAAGTGCTGTGTAAGGAAGATTTACTGCATGATTTCCTGAATACGCTGACCGATATTAAAGTGAGAACAACGAGTATCCGTGAAGTAACAACACAGAAGACATATAACAAGCAAGAGGATCATTCAACCGACAGTAGGCCAGACTTGCTTATCCGATTTTCAGATGGCGGACAACCTCATGTTTTGTGTATCGAAAACAAACTAGGTACAGGAGAAGGGGATCAGCAACTTAAGCGATATGCCGACCATCTAAGCAGTTATGAGTCTGATGGTTGCCGTACCCATCTAATCTACATAACCAAGGTTCATGATCAGAAGCATAAGAAGGACATTATCAGTAGTGGGGCGGCCACCTCATTTCACCAAGTTAGATGGTTTCAAATATACAATTGGCTAAAGCGCCATAGAAGCGAACTCATTGATTTATTACTGGAGTATATGGAGGAGATGCAGTTGAACGACAGCAGACGGTTTGTACCACAAGATATATATGCAATTCAGCACATGGAACGCTTGATTAGAATGATGGATGGCTGTCTAGAAGGTAAGGTAGAAGAGACGGTATCCAGTCTATTTAATAGATCAACTGGTTGGACTAATCGATTTGCCCAGTTAAAAGAGTATTATCGCTATATGAAACAGAATGATCAGGGTAACTATAGTGTCATAAACTTTGGATTCTACATTACGGATGACGAATATCCTTCCGTTTGCATCATGTTTGAAGTAAACCCAAAATGCCCGAAACGTGCGGATATAATAGCGGCAATGAAGGAATTTGTTGAGAACAATGAAGGTTGGTTATCTGAGGATTTGGATGATAATACAGCTTGGGCTAACATCTATTGCGAAAAGAGTCTTTTAGATTTCTTGTCAGCAGAGGATCATATTGAGGCTATTCAGGCGTACTTTATTACTCATTTGACAGAACTTTACTCATTGAAGCAGCAACATCCAGAATTCGATTGGAAATCAAAAGAGAGCAGTGTTACTGTATGAAGCTGGGACAAGTGTCGTACATAGATGATATCCGTTCTGTATGGGTGAATGAAGCTAAGGACTTTACACCTTGGCTCGCGGAAAACCTTGATACATTAGGTGCTGAGCTCGGAATGGATATTGAGTTAATAACCACTGAGCATGGGATCGGTTCTTTCTCTCTTGATATTTACGCTAGGGAAGTTAATACGGGACATTCAGTAGTTATCGAGAACCAATTGGAAGCAACGGATCATTCGCATTTGGGGCAATTAATTACTTATGCATCTGGTGCCGATGCCAAGATCATCATCTGGATATCGCGGGAAGTCAGGGAGGAACACCGTAAGGCAATTGACTGGCTTAACCAGGTATCCAATGAAGATACTCACTTCTTTGCAGTAGAGATACAAGCCATTACCATAGATGGTTCATTACCCGCGCCACTCTTTAAAGTGAAGGCTTCACCTAATGAATGGGGAAAAGCACAGAAGGCGATTGTGTCTGGTGGAAGCGGGGCAAAGACTCCGAAGCAAATGTACTATCATGAGTTCTTTACTAAGTTCCTGGCAGAACTTAAGCAGCGCAAACCTCATTTTACGAATGCCAAGTCGGTTGGTTATGATAGTTGGTTTAGCTTCAGCTCTGGCAAGACAGGATTTAGCTATACGGTCACATTCCGTAGCGGAAATCGATTCTCATGTGAGTTTTACATTGATATGAATGACAAGGAACTGAACAAGGCCAAGTTTGATGAGTTGAGCCAGTTCAATCATGAGATATCGTCTGTACTCGGTGATTTATCTTGGGAACGATTGGACGATAAGAGAGCGTGCCGTATAGCAGCCTACATGGATGCATCCAATGAAGATTCAATGATCGATTGGGGAATAAGGACTCTGATTGCTTTCAAGGATACATTTACGAAATACCTATAGAAGCGTAAAAAGACAGAGAGGGACGGTGTCATGTATAGCATATTTCCGTCCCCATGCCATAAACATCTTAATTTCCGAGCCGATTCCTCCTCAGTCTCTTAATTCATTAATATCCCCGATAATGTTCTCTAACAGCTTGATGGTCTCTTCTGATTGAGCGATGGCTTTTGTATAATGAATCTCAATTTCTTGGTCAGGGAAAACTTGCCTCATAAGGTTATAGTTTACCGTGAGTTTAATAGTGCTTTTAGCACTAGTAATTAATTTAGCAATTTTTTCCTTGATCGGGTTAGTAAATGGAGCATCTATTGTTCGTACAATGCACTTGTATGAAGCGTGAGATGCTAATACCGAATCAACGTTGTTCTTATCCGCGCTATTTTTCGCCCAAATTGCCAAGTTATCCCGAGCTATCTTCAAATGTTCTGGCCCCTTGAAGTTATTCGCTCTAAAGGATTCCTTTACATAATGCTTTGTCTTCGCTTGCGCTACCTCTATTTGCTTGGTTACTTCCTTGGCAGAAAAGAGCATACATTCTATTTGATTAGGCTCATGGCGAGCTAGATCAAAATAGCTGTCAATGCCCGTTGCGAACTGCTCAACCATAAAATCTCTCATGGTTCTAATGGTTTCTAGCTGCGTGTCATAATAACTCCTAAACTCAGGGTATTCATCCTTTTGTATACAGTAGTCAAGCTTATCAGAAATAAATTGACTCATCTTATCTAATTGATCAATAGTAACGGTAACCGTATCCAACCCAAAGCACCTCATTATTTGAATTCTGGAAAAGCTTGAATCCTTGAAGAATAAAACCATACGGGCAACCCTTAGCTCCCACAATATATTATCGGCTGAAGATTGATATTTTGCTAGACCATGATTAGACGTGATTTCTGATTATTGTGCTTAGACCCCCAGAGGGAGCATCGCATTCCACTGTTGGATAATTCGACCGAAATGCCCAAAATCCTAGTGCTGGCAAGGGTTTGTCCATGCAAAAGCACTTAGGTGGTGCGAAGGGTACAAATCGCCCAAATCACTTATTAATTCATTTAATAAATCATTTGACATCCTGCAATGAACAGCTTACGTTACTTGTATCGATACGGTTTCCCTACTGTTTCCGTATCGTAGTACTCCTTTCAATAGCCTCTCTTCACACCAGGAGGGAGGCAATAAAACACAATAAGGATTGATGTATATATGGATATGTCTGATTTAGACAAGTACGGAGAGTTCGGATTTAGAAAAGACTATAAACATGACCCAAACGACTGTACGAGCATCTACAGTGCTAGGAGAAGTGTAATTATTAACATGGATTACTTGCCGCTACATCACCAGATAAAGACCAAGAGAATACATGACGGGCTTAGCCAGGAACAACTAGGAAAGATAGTCCGATTACATCCATCTACAATAAGCTTAATTGAAACAGGGCAACTCTTGATAATGAAAAATCGCTATAAGGAATTTGAGAAATATCTATATGAGGATTGGTACTCTGATGGAAAACTAATTGATAGCTTTACCGAGGATTATCATAATAGACCAATGAAAGAAATGGATATTGAAGAACAGAGAGCTTACTGGAAGTCAATAACTGATGACGATCCCGATCTATGGGGTACGATATTGTAACTTGATTTCGACGGGAAACATACAAAAATCCGAACGGAGAGTGCATGAATGAATAACACCATTGAAATGATTGACTGCGATTACTGGCCAGAGTTCGTTTTCGGTTTTGGAACCGATGAAGATGAGGAAGGTGAAGATAATGAATAATTATGATGATTTAATAGATGCTTTGAACCGTGAGAGTGAATTGAGTACTTGTTCGGATAGTCAGAAGGCCGCTAATGCCCATATGATTAATCTGTATCAGAACCTTAAGAATAAGCGAACCAGTGGTTCACCTACCTATACGAACGAGCTTTCTATGGACCTTATGGCTAGACGGCTTGCCGATCCCGCTTATAGATTCTCAGTGAGGTCATTAAGGGATTCTTAATAAGAGAGAGACAGCCATTATTACAGCCGCCTCTCCAGTGATACTTAGTTAGCTCTATAGAATGCCTCTGTGTATTCATCAAGAACGGAACGCATAATAACCTCTAGTTCCGATAGCTCTTGTTTTGTGAACCCCATCTCTTTAGCCGCCAGTAAGGCGTAACCGATAATTGCTGCATTTGAAATCATTTGAATTACCTCCACGAGATTAGTTTGGATTAGAGTGCGTATGATGCGAATAGACAGGTAATGCGCGAAGCGCGTATCCAACAGCCGAAGGCATAGTGTTAATAAGAAGGAGCCAGTTATTTTGACAGACTCCTCTAGTTGATACTTACATCAAACCTCGCTCTTTGAGTGAGCAGTAACTATCGGTTGAAGTGATGATATGGTCAAGTAATTGAATGTTCAAGAGCTCACCTGCCTGGACAAGTCTGTTCGTAAGCTGGATATCCTCTGGAGATGGATCACAAATTCCAGAGGGATGATTGTGAAGAGCTACCCATGAGCATGCGTTTCTCTGAACCAAGAATCGATATACTTCTCGGACTCCGACTATTGCGCTGTTAATGGTTCCGATACTTACTTTTTCTTTCCATACAATGTGATTCTTTGTGTTGAGAGCCAGAATCCAGAATTCCTCTACAGAACGGTAGCCGACAGTAAATCGCATAATATCGAAAACATCTTTTGGTGAACGGATGACTGTTGGATTCTCGCGTGGCGTGTTCAAAGCTCTTGCCAACTTAAGCGTACTGACGATCTGGCGAGCTTTAGCGGGACCAACACCTTTAATGCAAGTCAGTTCTACCTCACTAGCTTCCAACAGTTCATTTGGCGTTACGAAGCGAGAAAACAACTCCTGAATCATGTTGCTATCTTCTTTCACACAAAGGGCATCAGCTAAAGCTGTTTTAATAGAGTAAATGTTCACTGTGGATTACCTCCAAGAAATAGAAATAGGGGAGCAGCCGAAGCCACTCCCCTTGAAATGGGTACAGATATTAGGTTATTATTGAATCAGAGACGATTTACTGAGGGCGCTGGCAGGCGTCCTTTTTCATGCCTTGAGCTCCTTCAATCTGCATTTCCGTACTTACGAGCATTGCCAGGCATCGGATATACCGCCTTCCCTCATGGGTTCTGAGTGATGCCTTTCCATCCAGACGCTTCCTGACACTTTGTAGAGCCTCTTTACGCTCTCGTAACTGCTTAATCATTGAGTATCACCCTTTCTTAACTGGCTCGATTTTGGCGCTTAAGATGCTGTTCCAACTGCTTTGGATAGTACCTTTTGAAATAGGCCCGCACATACCGATTAGATAATTCTTCATCGATTTTCCATACACGCTGAAAGTACACTCCCAAGACGCGAGCTGCCATAACCAACTGATTTTGCATTACCAACTGACGGAGAAGAGTGGTCATCTCGTCAGCTATTTGTTGTTTCTCCACGCTTCATCGCCCCCGTGATTGTTTCTTGCCACTCCAATAGGCCATGCACAACCTCTAACAGACACTTGTTGAATGGGTAGTCCTCTGCAAGAATGTCACTGTAGTCTGTTTCCAATCGCTCAAATTCTTTGCTTAACAGAATCAGTGCCGCCGAAGCCTCATTCAGCCTCTTTCTAAATTCCTCCATGTTAATCCCTCCTTGTGGCGTACTTCTCATTCCGCCTAGTCTTGTTCCTGTAAAACAAAAAGGACTCCCACCAATGTAAATGGCCGAAGTCCTAGTGAAGCTGTTTTTTCAATTGTCGTCTAAGCATTTGATTAGCGATCTTACCGAAGCTGTTTGTTCATTTGTATCACTCCGTTTCTGGTTTGATGTTGATGCCGCGTTGAGCCAACTCTGTTTTAAGCATTTCAATGAACCCCTGATCCAGTCCAAGCTGCAATGCTGTCCAATAAGTTTCAATCAACAGTTCTGAACTGACTTCCTGCATCGAATCTCTTTTATCATTCATGTATTTCACCTCCTCTCATTGGAGCTTGGGGTTATCTCACTGCCCCTTCTGCTTCCTGTCATGCCAATGAACGCAAAAAAAGCCCTGTTACCTATCCCTTTTGGGATAAGCAACAGAGCTCAGTTATGACGCTATACGATCAGCTGTACAACGCTTTTATTAGTTGCAATGCTTTGCGCTGCTCTTCAATGCTCCTGCCTTGCAATAGCTTCACAATCTGAATAAGCACGGTATTGTCGATCCTGTTCTTTGATTCATCAATATTATGGAATAGATCGCTGTATGAAACCTCTAATGCATTCAGAATGTTATCCAAGCTTTCAATTGTCCAATTAGACCTGCCCGATTCCAGCTTGGTTATGTATGAAGGATGGACATCAGCCTCGTGAGCAACGTCCTCTTGGGTTCTGCCTTGATGGTTCCTGAATCCTTGTAGCCGTTGACCCACGGCTATCTTAATCTTCTGAACATCTCGTGATTTCCTAGCCATGCTCTCACCTCTACCAAAAACAGTAGAGTAATAGTGAACCACCGTCGAAACATTATAATGCAACATATCGACTTAACTAACCAATATAATGCATGATATAATTGTAACGTGATTGGTAGGCATTTTGGTCTAGTAAAGGAGGACTGCATTCTGTAGAGGCCCCCTGGGCGAGTTAGGAATTTAGACAACATTCTACTATACATAACTTGTCACGGAATTTTTATCAATTTTTCATTTCTGCATAAGTAAATTATTTCACAAAGGGGAGCTTCTATGAGAAAGATAGGATTGGTCGCAGCGGTGATACTCACCCTGCTTCTACTCGCTGGATGCGGTGCAGACGCAACAGACAGCAATGAAGGTGGAGCAAAGGCTGAAGTAACTCAACTGGTTAAGGAAAGCATCGGAAATCAGCATGGCCCTGAGGTAGCAAAGACAGTAAAAGTGAACATAACCAAGTCCGAGGAAGGCGCGACAGACGGCAGAATGTTCGTTAATGGTAATCTCGAATACAAGCTCGATGGCTGGAAAGAGAACGGTGTAGATCAGATAAGATATGTGAACGCCAAATTCCATTATGAGCTACAGCACAATGGTACCGACTGGACCGTACGTAACAAGATGTTCTTCGATGAAGAGCGTAGAGAAAAGAAATAGGGGGAAGCAAGTTGATCAAAAAGAGATATGGATGGATCGCGGCTATTTCACTTGGCATAATGATCGCTGGATGCGGTAATAACGCGAGCTCAGTAGAATCATTTGTACCTGGTATCTATCAAGGCAAAGCAATTAAGGGTGTATCGGACGTTGCATGGAAGTACCAAGAATTCCAATCTCCACCGTATGAGTCTACGGTTACGGAGAAAGCTGTATACGTTGGTGATAGCAAGAACATCTACTCCATTGATACTAAGACAGGAAAGAAATTGTGGATGCATCAGATCAATGGGATGATTTCGCGCCCAGCCGTTACCAAACATATTGTAAGCTTCATTGATAACACGGGAGTTCACACCTTGAATGCTGATTCAGGAGAACTGCTGTGGGAGCATCTATATAAGAAGGAAGTTCTCTACGCAGCAAGGTCAGCAGTGACCACCGCTTCCTCGGATCATGTTTTCATTATCGAGCGACTTGAGGATGGCCGACCAACACTCAAGGCATTGGATATCAAGACGGGTGAGGAAAGCTGGAATTATGGGGATAACATCAGTTTCAACCGAAATCCGCTCATTATAGGTGACAAGCTTTACATACCTTCTACAGACCAAGTACACGTCTTGAGTGAAAAGACGGGCAAGGAAACTGACTCTATCAAGTTGGATGCAATGATCGACAACATCTCTGTAAGTGATAATCTCTTGGTAGCTGTCTTTGCAGATGCAGATAGGAGTATTCATGGATTTGACTTAAAGAGTCACGAGCAGATATGGGAGTATATTCTTGCCTCTGAGGACGGTGTTAGACCGAGTAGACTGGATATTATCCGACTCAAAGATAAAGTGCTTATTACTGATGTTAAAAGCGGAACAGTTGTCATGCTGGATAGCAAGGGTAAAGAGCTGTGGAAGAAGAAACTGGGCAATCCTGTATTCGGAGTATCATTCGGAAGGGCGATCACTCCCCCCATTGTGGCAGATGATTCGATATATATAAGCGTATGGGAAGGTCAGAATAAAGAGCTTAAGGGTATGCCTGGTTTCTCAAGTATTGTTGCCCTGGATGTTATTACTGGCAATGAACAATGGCGATACCATGAGAATGACTTTATCAATTATTCGCCTTCCTTAATAGATAACGGTATGATCGTTGTAACAAAGAATGGATTAAAGGCATACAAGGGCGGTAAGAGTGTCGAAGGAAGTGTCACAACATCAACTAAAGCTGAATCGACCAAAGCCGACAGGAATCCTGAATTAAAAGCATTTGAAGGTCAATGGAGTACTCCTGGATCGGATGAATTGGCGTTCAACCTCTCCTTTACCGATGATTCAAGCGGAGTAATAACATTCTATAGTCAGGGAGCGAAAAATCCAACTCCATTTAAGTACGGGACTGGAGCGGCCAGTGGTTCAATTGGCTTGCTGATCGGCAGCGAGGAAAAAGCAGTTGTTCTAGTACTCTATGATTCAGGAGAGCTTGGTTATAGGGATAACAACCATAGATATACCTTAGTGAGATCAGATGTGAGCCAATTAGCGGATGATGCGGCTGCAAAAAGCCTGATTAGCGGATTCAAGGGTAAGTGGTGTGATTCAGCCCAAGAGTTATGCTTTGAGATTGTACTTGACGAAGATGAGTCAGGCGGATATCTCAACTATTATCAAGAAAAGGAACCATATCAAGAATCGTTCAAAATACCCTACATGGACGAATATGAAATTGTCATTGAACTTGAAGCTGGATCAAGCCAAGTTCGTTTAGACTTAAGTGAGGACAAGAAAACCTTAACGTATGAGTCGGATTTCAAAAAAGCTACTATGAAAAAGCAGTAATAGCGCCCACGCGGCGCTTTTCTTTTGTCCGAATGCAGGGTTATCGACCTCACATGTCGAATTATAGGACAAAGTTGGAATGGTCGTGGGAAGAATAGATGATTGTAATGGAGTGATTGTATTGCCATTATTGAATACATGTAATCCTGACGCTTTGTATGATTCGTTAGCTCATATATTCTCAGCTCCAAGACATATGATCGAGTACGCTGTGATTAGAAATACGCTTGAATTACAAAGGCTAAGTTCTGCTGAGGAAGTCGACTTGAAGAGTATAAAAAAGACCATCGAAGATAAGACAGGTACTGAAATCAATATAGGTGATTTCGATTATGTGGCAGTAAGCCATCCACGCGCAGTGAATCCTGGATAGGGAACTCTGAACCAATTTATAACCTTCATGAGTCGCTCTTACGTGAGACAGAACTATCAATGAAGCTACGGGAGTCAGGTATTACGTTCAGCAAGTCAAAGAACGGAATCGATACTTATTTAGATGGGGAACTTGTCGTTTGGGAGAGCATGATTCCCAAAAGTAATGAGGAACCATGTATCAGGATGATTATGCGCAGATTGCAACCAAACCGCTTTTTCCCTGATGCCGATAAGTGTATCAACGGTTTTCTGTTTGGCGGTGATATTTGGGAGAATAGTGATGTGCGTCATATCGTGGTAATGCCTGAGTTTGCGGAGAACATCTTAAGAGTATTAGGTAAACGGAAGGTTATTGATGATTGGAGAGCCAAAGTTAAGCCATATGTTATCACTTTCCAAGTTCCAGTAAACAGGATCATCTTCGATGGCTCAAACAAACTAAATAAGCGGAATACGCAGTTTCGCTTGTTACGTTATGCATTCTACTATCTAAGTAAGATAAGGCGAGATGAGTGGGATCAGTGGTATAATCCTATTATTCGTCTAAATGATGATCTTAGTGTGGATGCTAACCAGGTTCTATCGATAACCCCAGTGATCTAGGAGGATGATATATTGTTTAATTGTTATGAATGCGGGGGGCTATTGTTTGTAATTGGCATCGAAACGCCCCCAGATCACTTAACCAAACAGGAGAAGCTTGTTTATAATCGAGTATGTGATGTACAATGTGTCGACTGTAAGAAGGTCTATTATTCTCAGCCATATGACTTCGGTAAAAGTATTAATGGCGTAAGAGACACTAGGTTGTTCATATAAAGCAAATATTGTATCATATCCAATGAGAACAAATGTTCTACCCCCTCGTTAGGAAACTTATTCTACATTACGGAGGTTCGCATGAGATCACTTGAACTATTTGCTGGAGCTGGCGGTCTTGCTCTTGGCACAGAGAAAGCAGGGTTCGAACATGTTGCAGTTATTGAATGGAATTTAGGTGCGTGCGCCACAATACGTCGAAACAGACCTAACTGGGAAGTTGTCCAAGCTGACGTGAGAACTATACAGTACAGTCAGTGGGGAACAGATTTAGAACTTGTTTCAGGTGGTCCACCTTGTCAGCCGTTCTCAATTGGAGGCAGGCACAAGGCTTGGGATGATAAAAGGGATATGTTCCCAGAAGCAATTCGTGCAGTTCGTGAAATAAGGCCTAAAGCGTTTGTGTTTGAAAACGTTAGAGGTCTAGCCAGAGAGAATTTCACCACATACCGTGAATATATCCAACTTCAGTTAACTTATCCATCGTTAGTTCGCAAAAATGACGAAGAATGGGATGCTCATCTGGCAAGACTTGAAAAGCACCATACTGGTACTGGTGGAAGAAATCCTGAATATAAGGTTATCCCTCCACGTGTACTTAATGCTGCTGACTACGGGATCCCACAGAAAAGGGAGCGAATATTCTTCGTAGGCTTCAGATCTGATATTAATGCAAACTTTTCATTTCCATCGGCGACGCATTCCAACGAGGAACTTATGTATCAAAAGTGGGTCACCAATAGCTATTGGAAATCTAAAGGTATTGAGCCTACACAAGTCAGACCTAGTGATAAGGTGCTTGAACGCATAATTAAAAATCGGAATCAGAATACTCACTTAAAACCATGGGTTACCTTGAGAGACTGTTTATCTGATTTGCCAGATCCTAGGTTACAGTCAGAACCTGAGTTCATGAATCACATTTTCCAAGCTGGAGCTCGTCCTTATCCAGGACATTCTGGTAGTGTACTCGATGAACCAAGCAAAACGTTAAAAGCGGGTGATCATGGGGTGCCTGGGGGAGAAAATATGATTGCTTTCCCTGATACAACGTACCGTTATCTTACAGTTAGAGAATCCGCCAGAGTCCAAACTTTTCCTGATGATATCGTATTCGAAGGTTCTTGGACTGAGTCAATGAGGCAACTTGGGAATGCTGTTCCAGTACTGTTGGCTGAACAAGTCACTAGTCAAGTTGCTAACGCTTTATTAAGTACGAATGTAATCTCGTTGGAGAATAGAAGGTGCATCTAATGAATGTCCAAGGATTTGATGAATTTGAGTTAGATCTTGAGTTGGCTTTTAAGAGAGACTTACCACCGTTTATCGATGGGTTAGAGGCAGCACCATTAACCTTTATTAATGTTTCATCTATACCAGTAAAGAAGAATGGTGTCTACCTCCTATTACAAAATAACACGCTTATGTATGTCGGTAAGACTGATTCGAGGGGCGGTTTTCAGAATCGACTCTTAAGGCACTCAGAACATGTCAAACATAGGCGTAATCTTGATCCAACCACGATGTTCTTCAAAGCAGTCGCAATCCCAGTGTTTAAGAACGCGGATTTAGAAACGATTTTGATTGATCATTATGGTGCGCCGTGGAATAATTCAGGATTTGGTGGCAATGATCCTGGGAAAGAAAGGGACACCCAGAGACCAGCGGTGTTTGATTTGGAGCATCCTATTGATATTGATATGGAGCTCGACTTTCTCCAGATAGGCATAGTAAATGTTCAGGAACTGTTGAAGTTACTTTCTGCTCGGCTTCCCTATACCTTCCGATATGAAAAGAAAAGGCATCAAGAAGAACTTGATTTCAACGTAGAGATAAGTTCTACAAGATCATCATTGAGGGATATGCTAACGTTGATCCTTGAGGGATTGCCAAGTGGTGTTTGGCAAGTAACGATTCTTTACGGCAGGATTATTCTCTATCATGAAAATCGTGAATATCCGTTTTATCAAGAGATAATTCGATCATAAACCCTTCGTTTGAGGTAGAACAAGGGTATTAAGCTTCTGCTTGAAGGATATGTGAATGTAATTGAGGATTTATAGGACTTAGCGCTCAAAAGAGCGCTTTTCTTTTTATCCATATGCAGGAAAAAGGTCATAGTTTGTCGAAGCGTATGAGAAGGAAGTAATGAATGGTTAAGGGAACGTTGGAAGTCTATGGATGACTATTCAACTGAGTGGGGGAGGAAAATGGCAGTAAGTGTTCAAAATATAGAAGAATCATTGTCAGTATCTTATGTCAGTGCTGTTGTCGCAAAGGCGGGAGCATCTTTTGATATTGTTTCACGTGATTTCGGTGTGGATGTTTGTGTGAGGCGTGTTGATAAATTTAATGGCATGTTAATGGATATGGGAGTTTCGTTTGATTTTCAATTAAAATCCACAACAAATTGGGAGATTGATGGCTCGTACATTGTGTATGATATAGAAGCTGATGCATATAACAAACTAATTTACAGACATAATGCGAGTGCAACTCCGTGCCTTCTTCTTGTACTATGTCTCCCAAAAGATTCAAACGAGTGGATATGTTTAACAGAGGATGAGCTTAAACTTAGGAAGTGTGGATATTTCTATTATATACAAGGAGTAATGACTCCGAACAAAAGGAGTACAAGAATTAGAATTCCTAGGGATAATGTTCTGACCCCTGAGGCTGTACAGAAGTTGATTGAAGACTTTAGGCTAGGTGCTCTAGGATGAGAAACCAAATTCCAACTAAATTACCTTTGATTGATTTAGTCCGTTATCTAAAAGATGTAGGATGGACGGTTTCGGAACATCCAAATGATAAATTAATAGTATTTCGGGGACCGCTAAATGATGATGGTAAGCCTTTAGAAATCGCAATTCCTAAAAATGAACAATACCAAGATTATAGCAGTAGAGTACATGACGTTCTCAGAATCATTGGATTAATGAAGAATATGAACATTCAAGATATTGCAAATGAAGTTCTTCTTACGAGCCATGATGTCTTTAAGGTAAGAGTTCTGGATACTGGAAGTTACTCCAATAGTATTTCACTTCCATATGCATCTAATTCTTTGAAATCTATAAAGGACCTCTTTGTATATGGGGCATGTTCCGAGCAAGTTAGTCTCCCTTTTTTTGACAAACCCTTGCAAGTGGGAATTAATCATGCGCATCTATGCCGCTTTGGACATACGTTTGAAGGGAGTTTTGGTATCGCCATTAATTCTCCAATTATTGATGAATATATACAAATTGATATGTTTGAAGAACAGAACGAACTCCCGTTCGAACGCAAGGTGATGGAACGAATTATTCGCGGTCTAGATTTACTTATGAAATCTGTGGAAGCAGATAATGGAGACATCCTGGTAAATAGCTATGATGTTGCTTTCAACTCAAAAATGTGCGAGTCACTTCTTGAACTATCTTCAAATAAATCAATCAGAATAGGTCTTGATGTGGAATGGAGTTCCAAATTCGAAGTTTCTGATGATATTAGGAACAAACATAACTGGATACTTTCAAAAGCATCATATGAGGTATTGGAATACGCAGCCGAGGAATTGAATAAAATCGAACCCTTCAATGAAACAATTGTGGGTAATATTGTTACTCTGCACTCTAATAAAAATCCTATGAGTGATGAGAACTTCTTGCGGCAGGCCACAATTAAACACGAGATTGATGGTAAGAAGATACTTGTTAAGCTTGATTTAGATAAAGAAAGCTACTCTGTCGCTTATGAAGCACACGGTAGAGGAGTGCCTATCAAAGCATCAGGGGTTCTATATAAGAAAGGTAACACATGGAAAATGGTCGAAGTAACAGGGGTTTCATTGATTCCTTAATGACGGATACATCCTTTTTAGCCAAAATATATACTTAATTGAGGTGAGCGTCATGAGTAACGTGATTGAGGAGCTAACTAATCTTGAGATAAGGAATTTATTGCTTGAGGTTCTATCATATGAAGGCGATGATATTGATACAGAGGGAAAGACCTTTAAGATGTATGGATATCAAGGGAGTCAGGCTGACCTGTTTCGATTATTGAATGGTCTAATCATAAAGAGAAACTTAAAGCCTACGAAAGTTCCTATGAAGGGTGAAGCATGGGGATGCCATGGTAATACGTTGTATGAATATCAAACTATTAACTTAAGCAGAAGTGAGATTTTGAAGTTGTTTCAGGAGTTTCACAATTTGTTGAATCAAGGTATCATATCCCCAGGAGCTTATGGCTCATACAGTACAGAACTTCCATACTTCCATGTAACTCCCTTAGGAATGGAATGTATAGTGCGACAGGACTTCTTACCTTATGATCAGGATGGATACCTTTCAAAGTTGAAGACTGTTACTGACCTACATACCTGGATTCTTTTCTATATGACTGAAGCTCTAAAATGTTTCAATGCAAACTGCGTCAACTCTTCGATGATTAATATTGGATTAGCGGGGGAAGTCGTTATTGAGGAATTGGTTGAGCACTTGGGTACATTTCTGAGAAATAAGGATCAAGCACTCCACTCATCCTTCATGGCAGAGATTTCAAGGGACTGGAAAATTTCTCATAAGTATACGAAGTATTTAGAATATAGGGATAAGTATATTGCTAATTCTAGGGACACAGTATTAAAAACCTATACATCCACCATGGATAAAGCTAGTTCAACTATTTATGCGACATTTACGAGGCTTACACGTAATTCATTAACTCATCCTAATGATCTTATTATGGATAGGATTCAAGTTCTAATGTTCTTCATGTCATTCGTTAATTATTGCGAGCTACAATATAAGTATATCAATTATTACAAAAGCAATAGTTGAGAGCGTGAGTGTTCAGTAAATATGATCACATTAATGATCACGTGCTTTAGAATATTGACGGATATTCGAGGATACATCCAAATAGACCGAGTTCCGAAAACCAGCATGAGAGTAAGCTTTCGGACACTTCGGTTTACATCAGGACACAGGGTATACCACACTGACAGCATGGAGTTCAATCGAATATTTGGGTCATAGCTCAGCTCAGTAAGTTCGATCTACGTACATTAGGCTGTAATTGCATATTATTCATTCTTAGTATTTAACACATTAGGTATTATGCTCATATTTAGAATTGTAAAGAGGTCGTGGTCGTGAAGATAGAGATTGCGGAATCATTGATGTTATCCTGGTTAAGACACGCAAAGAGCTGCCAGATGGTTCAATTAAACTGGAAGCCATCGGTTATTTCATGGGAGTTACATAACGAGAACACAGTTGAAGCGCTAATGAAGAGTACCGATACGTACTTTAGCGAGAAGCATGGGCTGAACTTGTTCAAGAAGAACAGCTCATTAAGCCAGTTTCTTCAACAGGGTGAAATCGATGCGCTTGGTATTGAGATAAACAGCGGCGGCGTTCAGAAAATATACGCAGTTGACGTTGCATTTCATGAGAGTGGATTGAACTATGGCTGCAAAGAAGAGACAATCGCCAGAGTTATGAAAAAGATGATTCGCTCAGCCATGATTCTGCATGGGTTCTTTAATATGACCAACGGAGAAATCATTTTTGCCTCACCTAAAGTTTACGGAATCATTAATAATCCGTTGCAGGAGTATTTGCAGGAACTACAGCAGCTATTACAATGCTTAGGACTGAACTTTCATTTCTCGTTTGTCTGCAACGATGATTTCAGGGATGAGATATATAACGTAGTTACAGCGCTGTCTAATACAGTTGCTGATACATCTGAGTTATTCATGAGAGCAATTCAGATGTCTAATCTGTTCGCGGACAACAGTACCGCTAAGACAGTGAAGGAACGCAAGCAACGGATTGATCGTGTTGGCATAGCAGGGGAAGCGGGATTGGGTGCAATGAAGATTGGTATTCTAGTCAAATCGACTTTTATTAGACTAGTTGGGGATGGATTAATTGATTCAAACGAAGTGGAACGGCTTCAACTGATGGATTACTCCAAGAGGACGTTTAATATCAATTACCCTATTTTGAAGGAATATGATGCAACTCTATCTATGTCTGACCAGCGAAATGTTAATGGTTATCCGCGTTATTATACCGACATCTACACAATCCAAGAGAAGCGATACCTGCTTTGCACCATTGGGTGGAGGAACTTAGCAGGAGCTACTTCGAAGCTTGGTTGAACCGAAGGGAACTTAACTTAAAACAGTGAAGGTGATTATATGAGTACTAAAAAAAGGTATATGGCTTTCCTTGATATTCTAGGTTTCAAGTCAATCATGGGTAATCTTAGTACTGATGAACTTGGAGATCAAATGTCCCATATACTCCAGGCTTCAATCTTATCGGCAATAAAGGGAGATACCGTTTTCGTTGATAATAACCCCAGCCTAGAGGTATCATCTTCAATTAAGGTATATCAATTTTCTGATTCCATTATCATGTACACAGAAGATGATGATATAGGTACCTTCATTGAACTTATTAAAGCCCTGAATTTGTTGCTTGCACAATCCATTATTCGTGGCTTTCCGCTTAGAGGTGCATTAACTTGGGGGGATATGTATGTCAATGGAAGTATTATTGTAGGTGACCCCCTAGTAAGGGCATCTGTATTAGAATCCCGCCAAGAGTGGTCTGGTGTAATTGTAGATTGTCCGATTGATACTCAGATAATGATACAAATGCTCGATGAAAAGGTAATAGCACAGCATGAAGTAACGCTCAAAGATGAAAATGACAGTACTGCACATATTAGTGAACATAGGTTGGTTATCAATTGGCCGCAACATTGTGGAATTAAGGTTGGTTCAGCAGATAACTTAGTTCGATCAATGACTAGATTCTCTGGTTATCCTACGAGACAAAAAGAAATCGATAAGATTCAGCGAACAGTGGACTTCTACAAAGAGAATATTGGAAATAAGGCATTGCCGAACTTTAGCTTTGGTGATGGCAAAGTTATGTTCAATGAAGATGGAGAACCGCTATTTATTCCGATGGATAGGGAGTCTCTAGGGTGACATCAAAACCGTGGCTATCCGTAGAAGCTATGTAGCGTTAATTTCTATCGTATATATGAATTTGTGTTCTGGTTCTTGAAATGATATAATTGAATAGAAGCACAGGATTCGCGTATTCTTTGCGGTATAGAATCCTGTTAAGCTCAAGCGGTACAGATAGTGAGAAATCCAGAATCCACGCGGTTTTGCGGATTGGCAAGTACGCACAGGACTTAAAATCCTGCGGTGGGTGACCACCGTACGGGTTCGATTCCCGTCCTCGGCATCCTTTAAATCCTTGATTTACAAAGGATTTTAACAGAGTACATACTTGTTCTAAAATAATAGTCCTCCGTGTTTATTTTAAGCACATGGGAATCAAAAAAAACGAGAATTCCTCCTTTGCATCATCTGACTAAATCAGATGTAGGCGAAGGAGGTTTTTTCGTTGGCATTAATTCGATTCTGTATATAGGTTATTCGGCAGCATTCCACATGTTGAAATCAGATTTCATTTAGACCCGTAAAGGTTTGGATGAATTTTCGCGGAGACATGGTTTCGATTTGCTTAAAGGCTTTGCTGAAAGCAAAGACGCTGCCGTACCCGACCTTCTCCGCAATGGTTGTGATCGACAATGGGGTATAAATCATAAGATGCTTCGCTTTTTCGATTCGATAGCGCATTTGGAATTGATGGGGCGTAAGCCCGTATTTCTGTTTGAACAGCCGCGAGAAATGAAAGACGCTCAGCGTTGCCGTCCTGGACAGCTCCTCAAGCAGAATCGTTTGGTCAAAACGCTCCATGATCAAAGTCGCTGCCGCATCAAGCGATTTATGATGGACTTTCCGCCGGGTCAATTCGCTGGCTTCCAGTCCTTTCAACAGGAGATAGATTAGCTTTAGGACTAAAGATTTTTGCAAGATAAAGAATTCAAGGTCACGCCGTTCATACGCATGAATAAGCTGTTGCAGCGTTTTCAATATTTCCCCGTGATTTTCGATCCGAATAACATCCGGTATTTGCAGGACGCTGCCTAGAACATCTTCCCGAATCCATCTTTTCTCCTCATTGCTGCACTCGGACAAGCTTTTGTAGTTGATAGGCACTTCCTCAAGGTTATCCTCGTACAGCGCGTCGAAATGAACATGCGGCATCCAGCATTCCCCAACGGATTCGATGAATTCATGTTCCTTGCCCGGCTTGAACAGAACGATATCGCCGGGCTGGATGTTATGAACGGTTTCGTCGATCCTCAAAGTCAGCTCTCCCTTCTCAAGGTAAAGCAGCTCATAGTCGAAGATGATGCGGGATTTCAGGCGCATGCCCGATTCGCGGTGATTCCAGGCTTTGCGAACATTAGGCGAAAGCTGGGTCATCAAGGGTACCTTTTGATTGGTAAGCGCTTCCATGAAATCACTCCAAATTAGCAAGATTGGACAAATAATAACAAGTTGCAATAAAGAAGTCCCGAAATAAATGTGATAACATAAGCAATGTAATCGGTAACACGCTTGATAAGTCTCAATGATAGATAGCATCTTCTATTATATTATAGCGTTGCTCACTCATCAACCGATTCACGTATTTCTTCCTTTGTACTGCTAATTTTTATCCGGAAAGGAGCAAATGAGAATGAGTCGATTTAATGGACTTGAGATGGGAATCGGAAGTTTGGCCAGAGTATCTGACGCACGAACCCGATCCATAAGCCCGGAAAATTTTAACGGCGAGAAGGGCAAAGGCGGAATGGCAACAGAAGGTACCGGCGCAGAATGCGCACGGGATCTTGGGATAGGCTGGAAAGTGTCTCCCTCGGTAGAGATTGCGCCAGGGGAAATCTTCACGATGGCGGATATAGAAGGTCCGGGCGCGATCCAGCATATTTGGCTGACTTGCTTCCCGACGCATTGGAGAAATATGATCCTTCGGATGTATTGGGACGAAGAGGAACAGCCCTCCGTCGAAGTGCCGCTGGGCGACTTCTTCTGCAACGGCTGGCAGGAACGCTGCAACGTAAATTCGCAGCCCATCGCCGTGAACCCTGCGGGCGGGATGAACAGCTATTGGCTGATGCCATTTCGGAAGCATGCGAAAGTTACGATCGAGAACAAAGAGCAGGATAAGGTCGTGCTTTATTATCAGGTTGATTATACGCTCACGGAAGTGCCGGATGACATGGCGTACTTCCATGCGCAGTGGAGAAGATCGAATCCCGTACCGTACAAAGACGTGCATACGATTCTGGACGGAGTAAAGGGAAAAGGGCACTATATCGGTACCTATCTGGCCTGGCAGGTGAACAATACCGGCTGGTGGGGCGAAGGCGAAATTAAGTTTTTCATGGACGGAGACAAGGAATTTCCAACGATTTGCGGAACGGGAACGGAGGACTATTTCGGAGGGGCTTGGAACTGGGAGCAGCCGATCGGTCAATATTCTACTTACTCGACAGCTTATCTCGGCATGCATCAGCTGATCAAGCCTGACGGCTTGTACCGGAGCCAGACACGCTTCGGCATGTACCGGTGGCACATCATGGACCCGATCCGGTTCGAGAGCGAACTCAAAGTAACGATCCAAGACCTTGGCTGGCGTTCCGGCAGACGGTATTTGCCGCAGCAAAGCGATATCGCATCCACTTCGTTCTGGTACCAGTTGGAGCCGCACGCTCCTTATCCGGTTTTGCCGGGGAACGATGAGCGCGAAGTCATCTAAACCGATGATGTCCCGTCAACCTTTCAATTCGCGCCCAAGGAGAGTCTGCATTGCTTAAAGCAACAATAAAAGAAGTAGCTGCGGAAGCGAAAGTGTCTACGGCAACCGTGTCACGAGTCCTCAATAACAGCTTGAAGGTGAGCGACGATGCGAGGCAGCGAGTAAGCGCAGCGATTGCGAAGCTTAATTATGAGCCCAGCGCCATCGCAAGAAGTTTGAAGCAGGACCGGACTTATATGATCGGAATTATCGTTCCCGACATTACGAATCCGTATTTTATGGAAATATCGAAGGGGATCGAGGATACGGTCGGACTAAACGGATTCCAGCTTATGTTTTGCAGCTCCGATGAAAATTCCGACAAGGAAAGCAGGCTTCTGCAGTTGCTTAACGAGAAACGGGTCGACGCGGTAGTGGTTGCGACAGCGGGCGGCAACGGAAGCAAGATCGAAAGCATGTCCGTTTCCGGGCTTCCGGTCGTCTTGATCGACCGCAGACTGGAGAAGCATGACGGACATACGCAGTTGGATCTGATCGCCGAGGACAATTCGGAAGGTGCGTACATGCTTGCCAACCGGCTGCTCGAGGACGGACATACCGCGCTTGGCGTCGTTAACGGCCCATCATGGGTAAGCACTGGGCGCGAGCGCTATGACGGCGTCCGGAGGGCGATGCGGGAATGGGGGATCGAACATCCTCCGCATGTGTACAATGGCGATTTCTCCGTCGAGGGAGGAATCCGGGCGGTCCGCTCGTTCTGGCAGGCAGCTTGTCCGCCGACTGCGATCGTATCGCTTAACAACCGGATGACGTTCGGCGTTCTGCTCGAGCTTATAAAAAGAGGCTTGCGCATACCAAGCGATGTCGCAATCGCCTCCTTCGGAGAGGTCGAAGCAGGGCGGCTGCTCAAATGTCCAAAGCTGTATTATATTGATCAGCAGCCTTACGACATGGGGAAGAGGGCCGGAGAGCTTCTGCTGAGCCGATTGAACAAGCTAAACGAAAACGCCTATCCTCATCTGGAAATATTCAGCCATCAAATCAAATGCATTCTATAAAGAAAAGCAATCATAGATAACGAATGACTAGGAGAGGTGACTTGAATTGTCCAATATACAAGCAGTAAATCGTCTGCAAGGGAACTTGCCGAAAATCGGCATCCGTCCTGTTATCGATGGACGGCGGGGAGGCATCCGCGAATCGCTGGAAGAAGTGACGATGGAAATGGCAAGGAGCGCCGCTGCCTTTTTAACCGAAAATTTGAAGCACAGCTGCGGTTTGCCGGTTGAATGCGTCATCGCGGATACTTGCATCGGGGGCGTGGCCGAAGCGGCGCGCGCCGAGCAGAAATTCGCAACCGCCGGCGTAGGACTCACGATCTCCGTTACACCGTCCTGGTGTTACCCGACGGAGACGATGGATACCGATCCGACCAGGCCCAAAGCGATCTGGGGCTTTAATGGAACAGAGAGACCGGGCGCCGTTTATTTGGCGGCTGCGCTTTCCGCGCATAATCAGAAAGGACTTCCCGCATTCAGCATCTACGGACGAGACGTGCAGGATATTGGCGATACCGCCATTACGCCGGACGTTCAGGAAAAGCTGCTGCAGTTCGCCCGCGCTGGTCTGGCCGTTGCGACGATGCGCGGCAAATCCTACCTGTCGATGGGTTCCGTCTCGATGGGCATCGCTGGCTGTATCGTGGACGAGTCTTTCTTCCAAAAATATCTGGGTATCCGCAACGAGTATATCGATATGACGGAGTTTGTAAGACGCATGGAGCTGGGGATCTACGATCGCGAGGAATATGAGCTCGCTTTGGCTTGGACGAAGCAAAATTGCAAAGAAGGCATCGACGTTAATCCGGAACATCTGAAACGGACCGCCCAGCAGAAGGAGAAGGATTGGGAAACGGTTGTCAAAATGACGCTGATCGCCCGCGATCTCATGATCGGCAATCCAAAGCTGGGCGGAATCGGATACGGCGAAGAGGCTCTCGGACATAATGCCATCGCAGCCGGCTTCCAGGGCCAACGGGCATGGACGGACTACTTCCCTAACGGCGATTTCATGGAGGCAATGCTGACATCCTCCTTCGATTGGAACGGCATTCGCGAACCTTTTATGCTGGCGACGGAGAACGATACGCTTAACGGCGTTACGATGCTGTTCGGTCACTTGCTGACGAACGCGGCGCAAATATTCGCCGATGTCCGTACTTACTGGAGCCCTGATGCGGTTAAACGCGTTACCGGACATGAGCTTACAGGCAGAGCGGCGAACGGCATTATCCACCTGATCAATTCCGGACCTGCCGCGCTTGACGGCACAGGCCGGCAAACCCGTGACGGCGAGCCGGTCATGAAGCCTTTCTGGGAAATTACCGAAGACGAAGCGAAGAACTGCTTGGATGCGACGGAGTGGTGCCCTGCGGTAGATTTCTTCCGCGGCGGCGGCTTCTCGACGGACTTCACGACGCGCGCCGGCATGCCGGTGACAATGGCCCGCATCAACTTGATCGCCGGTCTTGGTCCCGTACTTCAATTGGCTGAAGGCTATACGGTAGAACTGCCGGATGACGTACATGCCAAACTCGATGAGCGCAGCAACCAAACCTGGCCGACGACATGGTTCGCTCCGAATTTGACGGGGGAGGGTATGTTCAAGGACGTGTATACGGTAATGAATAAATGGGGCTCGAATCACGGCGTCGTGAGCTATGGACATGTTGGAGCCGATCTGATTACGCTGGCATCGATGCTTCGTATCCCGGTCTCCATGCACAACGTCCAAGGCGATAAAGTGTTCAGGCCGAGCGCATGGGCCGCATTCGGCGAAATGGAGCCGGTAGGCGCCGATTACCGCGCATGCCAAAACTTCGGACCGCTCTATAAATAACGGAAGGGGCAATCACCTATGTGTGCCAAATATGCGATAGGCGTCGATTACGGCACCGAATCGGGAAGGGCTTTGCTGGTCGATATAGCGAATGGAGCGGAGATCGCTACTCATGTTACTCCATATCCTCACGGTGTGATGGACGAGAAACTGCCTGACGGGACCACGCTCGGTCCCGACTGGGCGCTCCAGCATCCGGATGATTACATGGAAGTGCTGAGACGCTCCGTGCCGGCGGTACTTCATGGAGCAGGCGTCAATCCCGCGGACGTCATCGGAATCGGAATTGATTTCACGGCTTGCACGATGATGCCGCTGGACGAACATGGCTTGCCGATATGCCTGAAGCCGGAGTGGAGCGGCAATCCGCACAGCTGGGTGAAGCTTTGGAAGCATCATGCGGCGCAGGAGGAAGCAAACCGCCTGAACGCGATCGCAGAGGAGCGCGGAGAAACATTTCTGGCCAGATACGGCGGCAAATTATCCTCCGAATGGATGATCGCCAAAGTTTGGCAAATATTGGACGAAGCGCCGGACATTTACTCCCGGACGGATTTGTTTATGGAAGCGGCGGATTGGGTCGTTATGCAAATGACGGGAAGCCTCGTCAGAAACAGCTGCACGGCGGGATATAAGGCCGTGTGGCACAAGGAGAAGGGTTATCCGTCGAACGAATTTTTCGCAGCGCTGGATCCAAGGCTTGAACCGCTTACCGCGACCAAGCTTCGCGGCAACGTTGCCGCGCTGGGTTCGAAAGCCGGTGAATTAAATGCCGCTATGGCTGAGGCTATGGGCCTTCGTCCGGGCATCGCGGTCGCGGTCGGCAATGTCGATGCGCATGCGGCTGTACCTGCCGTCGGCGTCGTGACGCAGGGCAAGCTGGTTATGGCGATGGGAACTTCCATTTGCCACCTGCTGCTCAGCGATAAGGAAGTTAATGTGGAAGGCATGTGCGGCGTCGTAGAGGATGGCATCGTTGCCGGCTATTACGGCTATGAAGCCGGTCAATCCGCGGTAGGCGATATTTTTGCCTGGTACGTTGACGAAGCGGTACCTGCTTATGTGCGGCAATCCGCGCAAGAGGATGGCGTAGGCGTTCATCAGTGGCTGGAGCGCAAGGCGGCTGAATACAATCCTGGCGAAATCGGGCTGCTTGCACTCGATTGGTGGAACGGTAACCGTTCGGTGCTCGTTGATGCGGATCTCTCGGGCTTGCTCGTAGGGCTAACGCTTCAAACGAAGCCGGAAGAAATATACAGGGCGCTGCTCGAATCGACAGCTTTCGGAACGAGAAGAATCATCGAAGCGTTCCATCGGAGTGGCGTCGACGTTAATGAATTATATGCTTGCGGAGGACTGCCGCAGCGGAACCGGCTGATGATGCAAATCTATGCAGACGTAACCGGCCGGGAAATTAAAATCGCCGATTCGACGCAAACGGCGGCGCTTGGCGCGGCGATGTTCGCGGCAGTAGCGGCTGGCGCGGAAGCAGGCGGCTACGCGACGATCGTCGAAGCGGCAGGCAAAATGGCGCGAGTGAGGGAGGAAACGTTCAAGCCGATTCCGGAGCACGCAGCCGTATACGAAGCGCTATATCAATCCTACCTGGGACTGCATGATTATTTCGGGCGGGGCGGCAATAACGTGATGAAGACTTTAAAGGCAATGAAACGCAGCTCCTAATCAAAGCGCCAGCCGCTTTGTTTCGCAAATGTGCAATCGATCTCATATACCGACACAGAAAAGGTGGTACAACGATGGAAATTCAACAATCGATCCAATCGCTCAGCCAGTTGAGACCCGGCAAACGCAAAAGAGAGTCCAGCTATGACCGCACGGGCGGCAACAAAGACTATTTCTCCATCAATCCGGGAGACAGAACGGAAATTTGTCATATCAAAGGCGCGGGAGCGATCACTCATATCTGGATGACGATGGCGACGGACGCACCGCAGGAAGAAGCGCTGCTGCCCAGAAAGATCGTGCTCCGGATGTATTGGGACGGCGAGACCGAGCCGAGCGTGGAAGCGCCGATCGGCGACTTTTTCGGACTTGGACACGGGATCACGAAAAATTACGAGTCGGCTTGTCTGATGATGAGTCCCGAAGACGGCAAAGCGCTTAACAGCTTTTTCCGTATGCCGTATGCAATCGATGCCAGAATCGAAATCGAAAGCGAAGCCGAACAACCGATCAAATTTTATTTCTACATCGATTATGAAGCGTACGACAAGCTTCCCGAAAACGAGCTTCGTTTCCATGCTCTGTGGCACCGCGAGAACCCGACGGACGGAATCGACGAGAGTACCGTCGACAACGCCAATTTTGAATTCGGCGGCAAAAATACGACCGGCGACGGCAACTACGTTATTCTCGACGCGAAGGGCAAGGGACATTATGTCGGCTGCAACTTCAACGTTCACAACTTGAGAGAAACAAGAGAATGGAATTGGTACGGCGAAGGCGACGATATGATCTTCATCGACGGCGAGCCTTGGCCGCCGACGCTGCACGGTACGGGAATGGAAGACTATTTCAATACCGCATGGTGCCCGCAGCAGGAAGTATGCACGCCATACCACGGCATTATATTGGGCGGAGGACCGAATTGGAGCGGCAAAATCTCTACCTACCGTTACCATATTCTCGATCCGATAATGTTCGACCAAAGCATTAAAGTGACGATCGAGCACGGCCATAACAATCACCGCAGCGACGATGTATCGTCAACGGCTTACTGGTACCAGACGGAGCCGCATCAAGCGTTCAAGCCGCTTCCGAAGGTAAAGGACCGCATGCCGCTGCCCGATATTAAGCCGTTCAACGAGCGAAGCCTGAAGGAAATTTTCAAGCACTCTAATCCGTAAACGCGCTTTGGGTGCGCCTCTTAAAGGAGTTGATAAAGCTGCGTAAAACGATGACGGGCAGTTTGCTGATCTTATGCTTGCTGTTATCGGCATGCCAGTCCGGCGATCAAAGCGTAAAGAAAATGCTGGACGGCGGCGATGATAGCTTCCGCTTAAAAAGCGTTACCGATCTTCAGAAGGTCGCGCAATTAACGGGGAAAGACTCGATAAACGGGACGGACCAATACGCGGTATTCGGTACGGACCTCGGATCGATGATTCAGGCGGACGACAAAAGCTATTTCGTCTTCGGAGACACCTTCGGCGAACGGTCGGACGGTTCGACCGGCGCCGGAGGCAGCTACTGGCGATCCAATGTGCTGGCATACTCTACCGATGAAGACCCGTCGGACGGAATCGCGTTCGACGGGATGATAACGGATGAGATCGGACTCGCGAAAGAGCTGCTGCCTTCGAAGAAAGTCGATTTTGACGAAATGACCAAAATACCGACTCACGGCGTGTATGCGAATGACAGTCTTTATCTGTATTACATGTCGGTCCACCATTGGGGCGATCCCGGTCAATGGGACGCTAACTATGGAAGCGTTGCGAAGTCTACGGACGACGGCCAGAACTGGTCGCTTTTGGATGAGCTGAAATGGCCAGGCGACAGCCACTTCATTCAAGTAAGCCCTTATAAGGTTCCGAATGGCGAGGGCGGATCGGATATCTACTTCTGGTGCATTCCGTCAGGCCGCTTTGGCGGCGTGAAATTAATGAAAGTGAATGAGGCTTCCATTGAAAAGTTGAGCGAATACGACTATTTCGCTGGCACGGACGAAGAAGGCAAGCCGATTTGGAGCAAGGATATCGCCGATTCCAAGCTTGTTGTAGACGATGCGGTCGGCGAGCTTTCCGTTATCTGGAATCCGTATCTCGAAAACTGGATGATGGCCTATTTGAAGGAAGGCGAGGGTGTCGTTCTACGCGAAGGCCACACGCCTTGGGGGCCATGGAGCGATACGACCCTCCTGATATCGTCAACCGAATATCCGGGCCTATACGGTCCTTATATGAATCCTCAATATATCGAAGATGACGGCAAAACGATTTATTTCACCTTATCGCTGTGGGGGCCCTACAACGTATTTTGGTTTAAAGCAACGCTGAATAAATGAAAGCGCTTAAATGAGTGAACGTGAACAAATTCGATTCCGGTTTGAACGCTTCGGCGTTTAAATAAAACTATCTTTTTTTTAAAAAAAGGGAGGATTCACACATGCAGGCTTATCGTGGAAAGGTATTGACGGGCATTCTTGCTGCAGTTCTCATGTTTACGTTGGTATTGTCCGGCTGCGGCAATTCCGGCACGAATGAAGGCAACACAGGCAACACTGGCAATCAAGGAAGCACGAATGAGCCGGCAAACGACGGCAATGCCGGTGAAAAGCCGGCCGAGAAAGTGACGATCGAATTCTGGGCGAATAAGTTCGAAGACACGACGGACGCTTGGTTCAAGAAATGGACCGATGAATTCAACAAATCGCAAGACCAAGTTCAAGTCAAGCTGACGATCGTTCCCGGCGATGCATGGGCGCAGAAGCTGAAAGCGGCGCAAGCGGCCGGCAAAGCGCCGGACATCATGACGATGAGCTACTCGGGAATAGCTCCCGCAGCCAAAACGGGTCAAATCAAGCCGCTAAACGACTTGATGGATCCGACTGTATTCGATGACCTCTACGATAACGTGAAAGAATTTGTAACGGTCGACGGTCAATTCTATGCTTATCCGAAGCTTGTTGAACCATCCGCAGTATTGTATTACCGCAAGGACTTGTTCGAAGCGGCGGGACTTGACCCGGCTAAGCCGCCGGTTACATGGGCAGAGTTTATCGAATACGGCAAGAAACTGACTCAAAAAGGCATATTCGGAGCTTCCATTGCGCAAACCGCACCTGATCTCGGCTGGTCGAGCTGGGGCTTGCAGCACAACGCTGCAGGACATCTTCCTATTACGGACGACTGGTCCAAAGCGGATGTAATGAACGACGGCTACAAACAATTGCTTACCTTCTACAAAACGCTGTACCAAGATGGCATTATGCCGAAGCAGCAGCTTTCCGCTTATGCGGACGCAGCGCCGTTCGGTCAAGGCAAGCTGGCAATGACGGTCAGCGGATCATGGGCAATGGGATTGTTCCGCAACGACTACAAGAACATGCTAGACAAAATCGGCGTGGCGCCGATGCCTTCCATCGACGGCGACCAAACGAAACCGACTTCGACGCTCGGCGGCTGGACGCTGGTAGTCGACGGCAAATCGAAACAACCGGAAGCGGCCGGGCAGTACATTCAGTACTTGCTGGCAGGCGACCCGGCGATTATGATCGACTTCTTCAAAACAAGCCAATTCTCCAAATTCTCGCCGCGCAAATCGGTTGATGACGCAATGAATCAAGATGAGGCGGCTTCCGCCGACGAATGGCGCAAGCTGATCGCCGAGAAAGTCATTCCTTATGCGAAAGCGGAGCCGGCTTACCCTTGGGATGTCAGTATCGCGTTTGCAACGGCAATCGAGTCCGCTATGAAGGGCGAGGACGTAACGAAGGCGCTCGAGAAAGCGGAAAAAACAATTAACGATTACATTGCAAAATCAAAATTAGCGGGTACGAATCCGCAATAACTAACGGCCGGGGAGAACCGTCCGGGGGCAGAGGCTACCGGACGGATGATCCCCGTACCTTTATACGACGGTGGTGAGTGCAAATGAAGAAGAATAAAACACGGTTCGACAATGTGACTGCTTATACGATGCTTATCCCTATCGTGGTGCCGTTGACCATTTTTGTCGTCATCCCGTTTGTTTATGCGCTTTATGTCAGTTTCTACGACTGGAGCTTTTATCAGGAATCCCAGTTTGTCGGCTGGCGAAATTTCATCAATGTGCTTAACGATCCGCTGTTTATGAAAGCAATCGTTACAGGATTGAAGTTCGCTTTGTTTGTTGTTCCTGCTCAAATGATTCTCGCTTTTCTGTTCGCGCATGTCATAAGGTCGATGGGTACCAGACTTTCCGGATTCGTCAAGACATCGATTTATATTCCGACAATTATTTCGGGTATAGTCGCATCGGTCATTTTCGTGTTTATTTTCGACTACAACGCCGGTCTTGCCAACGTTCTCGTTAATATGTTCGGAGTGGAAAATCAAGCTTGGCTCGCCGATGTGAAGACGGCGCTCCCAAGCATCGCGCTGCCTGCAATATGGCTTGGTTTCGGCATTACGACTCTGATTATGCTTGCCGGATTGCTTGATATTCCTGAAAGCTACTACGAGGCTGCGGATCTCGAAGGCGCCGGTTCTTGGACGAAGATGATTCATATTACGATTCCTTTGCTCAAAAATGTCGTATTGTTCCTGCTGATTACCGGCTTTACGGGCGCCATTCAGCAATTCGAGCTGCCGCTGGTCATGACAGGCGGGGGACCGCTTGACGAAACGACGACGCCGAACTTGTACATCTTCAACCATTTCCGCAATGACGTCCTTGTCGGCCATTCGATTGCTTCGGCACTTCTTTTGTTCCTTGTGTTGGGCAGCATTTCGGCTATTATTTTCAAAGTGCTCAATTCGGAAAAAGCGGTCGACGGTTAAACGAGCATGCGAATGGAGGAGAGAAAACGATGAAATTAAAGGAGCAAACCGTAAAAACGATCATGTACGCCATCGGCATCCTGATAGCGGTTGCGGCGTTGTTTCCGCTCGCATGGATGATGATCGCCGGCTTCAAGGCCAAAACCGAGGTATTGACGACGCCGTTCCGGTTTTTCCCGGAAAAATGGCTGTTTTCGAATTACGCCAGCATTTTGTCGGATCCGATGTTTCTGAAATCGATGGGCGTGACATTCTCGGGCGCGGTTGTTTTTGCCGCGTTAAGCTTAATCATTAATTCGATGGCGGCTTACGTGTTCGCCAGGCTTGAATTCCGGTTTAAACGCATGTTATGGGTGTTCGTCATCTGTACGATGTTTATTCCGGGCATGGCTATCCTGCTCACTTCCTTTATCGTCGTGACCGAGATGGGAATGCTGGACACGATGGCTGTTCTCGTATTGCCTGGCGTCGCCTCGGCAGGGCATATGTTTTTCATCCGCCAGTTTTATTTAAACATTCCGATGGCGCTCGAGGAAGCGGCGCTAATCGATGGCGCCAATCGGTGGAAAATTTTCGCAAGCATATTTTTTCCCATGTCCTATCCGGTATTCGTTATCGTCGGGATCGGTTCCTATCTCGGTTTTTGGAACTCTTTCGTATGGCCGACGATGACGATTACGAACCCGGACCTATTCCAAATCATGCAGTTCTTGAACACATTCCGCTCCGAGCGCGCGACGGAAATGGGTCTGCTCATGGCCGGCTCCACGCTCGCTGCGATTCCGACCGTTATTTTGTTCCTCATCTTCCAAAAGTACATTATCAAAGGCATCAAAATTTCGGGCTTAAAGTAACGGGAGGCGTCTCTTCATGATCGTACTGGCGAATGACCGTATTCGCATCGGCATTAGCGAAACGGACGGATCGATCCAAAGCATACTGGACAAACGCAAAGGCAAGGAATATATCGGCGACGGGGCGGCGGCAGAGCCGTTCCGCCTCGAATCGGCGAACGGAGTTACGAGCGCTTTCGAGCAATTTCTGTTCCAGGAGTACCAGGCAGGCGGGAATCAAGAGATGCGCCTGTCGTGGAGCGTATCGGATGGGTTGACGGTTAAGGCGGTCATCGGCATCTCGGACGGTAACGATCAGATCGAGTTCCGATGCGAGGCATTAAATGATACGAACGAGATCATCGTCAGCCTGGAATACCCGATCATCGGCGATCTTGGCGCAATCACGGAGGGGGGCGAAAACGATTGCGTCGCGCACAGCTTCGCGACGGGATTCAAAGTACGCAATCCTTTGAAGCATTTTGAGAAGGACGGTGCGGGCTTGCGGTTCATGCCATATCCGGAGAGCTTCTCCGGCGCATCGATGCAGTTCTTCACCTATTACGGTTTAAACGAGGGCGGTCTCTATTTTGCGGCGTTGGACGGGAAAGGTTATGCCAAGTGGCTTAATTTCTACAAGAACGACAGCGGCTTGCTTGAAGCGTCCTTTATTCACGGCTGCGAGGATATGGGTGCGGGCAAAGGCATTCGGGCCGATTACCCGATCGTCGTAAAGCCGCTCGAAGGACGTGATTGGTACGAGGCTGCCGAACTTTACAAGTCGTGGGCAGAGCGGCAAAGCTGGTGCTCGAAGGGTAAGCTTATCGACCGGATGGAAGAAGGCAGCTGCAAGTGGCTTCATGAGACGATGGGCGTTGCCACCTTCGGCATTAACGCCGGCTCCGATCGAACCGAGTGGCTTCGCAAATACCACGAGCATATCCGTACGCCGATGTTCCACATTCTCGGGCCGGATTGGTCGAACGCGCCTCAAACGTTCTATAAAGGATTCCCGGGAGGATTCGACGACTGGTTCCCGACACGCTTCAACCGGGATAATATCGAGGCGATGAAAGGCTACGGCGATAAATACGCTCCATTCGAGTTTGACTACCTCTTTCATATGGAGGGGGCTGACGGGGAGCGCGGGAAGGAAGCGGCGCAGAAGTTTCCGGAGAAGGAAAATCTGAAATCGATCGATGCCTACCGATTCCCGTTTATTTGCCCGGCAGCCGATTATACGCAGCACTTTCATGTAGAGCGGGATTTGACGCTACAGCGCAATGATGATGTAGATTCGATCTATTACGACATATCGGCCAATAACATTATGAAAATATGTTTGGACGATTCGCACGGGCATCCGGTAGGCGCGGGAAGGGCGATCAATGAAGCATACCGGCAAAATTATATTCGTACGAAATCGGCGATGATCGAAGCCGCCGGGCGTTATGTGCCGATGGGCACGGAGATGATGAACGAGACGCTTCTGGATGTGCTCGATTATTACCAGGCCCGCGCGGGCGGACAGCCGGCGGCGCCGCTTGAGGGCTACCCGCTGCGCGATTTGCTCAAAACCGGCGATGCCGAGCTTATCCCGATGTTCGCTTACGTGTATCACGAATACGGTGCCGTGCGGCTGGACGGTTGGGGCAAACTGGTCGAGGAAATCGGCTCGCTATACTATTTTACGGTAGCGCGTACGTATTTATGGGGCGGCTTGTATGAGCTGAACTATGAATACAGCCCGATGGAAGCGTTGGACGGGCGTGAAAATGCGCCGGAAGAGCACTACTATCCGTTCGAGCCAAGAGGCTATGCCTTCTCTGCGGAGCGGGCCGATTACCTGGCGCAGTTCGCCGATCTGCGCACGGGAGCTGGCAACAAATATTTGGCCTACGGCATGATGCTGCCTCCGCTTCATTTTGAGCGCGGTCGCATTAGGGTGGATTGGTTCCACTACAATCACGGTAAGGAAACAAAAGAATACAACGATTCCGGCGAGTTGGAGGTCGATGCGATCGTTCACTCCGCTTGGCGCTACAAAGAGGAGAGCGCAGGCTTATTCTTTGCGAACGTAAGCGGCGAAAGCCGCCGGGTTCATGCCGCAGCCGAGCCGATTCGTAACGGACTTGCCGGCTCTTCGTTCCAGTATGTTCTGCATACGGGCGAGTCGGGTGAAGAAGGCATACCGCTTACGCCTCTGGAAGACGGCTCCTTCGAGCTGGATATTCCGGCTAGAAGCGTCGTCCTGCTTGAAATCCATTCCTATTATGCAAACGTTTAACGTCTTGCAAGCAAAGCATCCGGTCAGACCGACATGAACCATAAACATGTGGAGAAGGATGGTGCAAGAAGAATGAGAAAAAAATTGCTTTTGTCATTATTGGTATTCCAATTGGCGTTCTGCTCCCTGCTCATTGCAACGGCCGAGGCGGTCACGCCGACGAGCTTAGAGATGGTCGCGCGCGTAACAGGGGTTAAGCCGGCAGGAGAGACGATGCCCAATCCGAATCAGACTGATGTCAACTATCAAATTACCGGGACGGATCTGGGTATCGTCTGGGATAAAGGGGGCGGACAATATTTCGTACTGTTCGGCGATACGAACGGATTTGGTCCTAACGACTGGCGCAGCAATACGCTTGCTATATCTTCGGATACGAATCTTGCCGACGGCTTGTCCTTCGACACGATGATTCAGGATACGCCGGGACATGCCAAAGAGATTTTGCCTTCCAAAAAAATCAATTTCGATGAACAGACCGTTATTCCAACCGCGGGAGTCAGCGTGGGCAACCGTCATTATATCCACTATATGTCTGTCAACCATTGGGGCGATGCCGGCGTTTGGCATACCAATTATTCAGGCATCGCTTACTCGGATAATAACGGAGCGACATGGACGAAGCATCCAACGGCCCGATGGTACAACAATACAACGGCCTGGGATAACAAATTTCAAATGGCCGCCCTCGTCAAGGACAGCGGCTTTGTCTACATGTACACGACGCCGAACGGACGTTTCGGAGACGTTTATCTGGCTCGCGTATCCGAGAACAGCCTGCTCGATATTAACGCTTACCGTTACTGGGACGGCAACGGCTGGTCAACAAGCCAATCGTCCGCATATGCGGTCGCGAACGGCGTGGCCGGAGAGCTGTCCGTCGCATACAACTCCCATTTCAAACGCTATATGATGACCTACCTGAACGAGCATCGCCAAGCTATCGTCATGAGGGATGCGCCGACTCCTGTCGGGCCTTGGAGCGGAGAAAAAATATTGGTTCCAGGCGATTTCACGGGATTGGGGCAATATAACGCCTTTATGCACCCCTTGTCTAACAACGGCGCCACGCTCTATTTCATCATGTCTACTTGGTACCCGGATTATAATACGCATCTTATGAAAGCGACGCTTTCCGCCGACATGTTCGGCGACAATATCGTAACCGATCCCGGCTTCGAAACGCAGACGCAGACACCGGTCACGGCGCCGTGGCATGTGGCCGGCGAAGGGGGAATCGATCGAAATCTAGGTCAGGCCCGCACTGGTGAGGATAATGGCTACGTCCGAAACGGCAGCGGCTGGAATGCGATCAAGCAGCGTGTCGTCGTTCAACCGTTCACGAACTACAGCTTAAAGGGATGGGTCAGAACATCGGGCAATAACAACGACGGGTATTTCGGAGCGCGTGTGCCTAATGACGGCATTGTTCTCGGCGAGGTTCCGTTTGATTCCTTCGCGAACTATACCGAGCTAACGGTGCAATTCAACTCCGGGGCGAATAATTTTGTCGAGCTGTACACGGGCATGTGGGCAAACGGGGATACCTGGGTTCAGATAGACGATGTGAGCCTGGTCAGAGAAGCGAACCTTGTCGGGCACGCCGGCTTCGAATCGCAGCCAACGCCTACGGTCAGTTCTCCCTGGAATTTGAACGGTAACGGAGGCATTGACCGGAATACGGGATTCGCCCACACGGGCCTAAACAATGCATTCGCGAGATACGGTACCGGCTGGAACGCGGTAAAGCAGGAAGTGTTCGTCGAGAGAAATACGAATTATACGCTGTCCGCGTGGATCCGAACTTCAGCGAACAATAACGGCGGTTATTTCGGCGCGAGATTGTTAAACGGAGGCGCGATCCTGAATGAAACGCCGTTCGGCAGCTTATCGGGTTATACGAAGCATACCGTACAGTTCAATTCGGGCAATGCGCACAGCGTGGAAATCTATGCGGGTATGTGGGCTAACGGCGGGGATACCTGGATACAGGCCGATTCGTTCAGCCTGACCAAAAATTGACAACTAGAGGAGAGCTGACTAATCATGAAAGCGCTTGTCATTGATAAACCGCATCATGCTTCCGTACAGGAGGTTCCTTACCCGTCGCCGGGACGTGACGAGGTTGTCATTCGCGTAGAAAGGGTCGGTATTTGCGGGACCGACTTTCATATCTTCGAAGGGGAGTTTCTGTCCCCTTATCCGATTATTCCCGGTCATGAGTTTTCGGGAACGATCCATGAATGCGGCGTGGGAGTGGAGGGCTTTCGGATCGGCGAGCGGGTAACCGCCGATCCTTCGCTGTTCTGCGGGCGCTGTGCCTATTGCCTTACGAACCGGGGCAACCAATGCGAGAACTGGGGAGCTCTCGGCAATACCGTGAACGGAAGCATGGCGGAGTTCGTGGCGGTACCGGCGCGGAACGTTATCCGAATACCGGACTCGATGTCCTTTGTGACTGCCGCGTTCATCGAGCCGATCGCCTGCGTCGTGCATGCGATGAACAGGCTTCGTCTCAAGGCGGGCGATTCCGTGCTTCTGCTTGGCGCGGGAGCGATGGGCCAGCAGCTTGTGCAGACTTTATCCCGGTCCGGCGCATCGCGGCTTACGGTCGTCGACGTATCGGAGACCAAGCTTGCGCTCGCAAAGAAGCTTGGGGCAACGGAAACGGTCAACGCGCGGGATAAATCCCGTCTTGCCGGCGTGAAGTTCGACGTCGTCGTCGACGCGACCGGAATTCCGGCCGTTATCGAGGATGCCTTCTCCTACTTAGGCAAGACGGCGACCTATTTGCAATTCGGCGTTACGCCGAAGGATGCGCGGATCCGTATCCATCCATTCGATCTGTATCATAAGGATTGGACGATTTTAGGCTCGATGGCTATCAATAATACGTTCCTGCCCGCATTCGAATGGGTGAAAGAAGGAAGAATTTTACTGGAGCCGCTCGTGTCTAAAGTCATTTCACTGGAAGAAACCGTCGAATTTCTTGCGAAGCAAAAGGATCCCGAGCTGCTTAAGGTGCAGATCGAGCTTTAACGTGAAGGGAGTTTTCTTGATGTTTACGAAGGAACAGCTCTATGCCGACAATACGCAGCGCACTTATCCCGGTGAAGCGAAGGAAGCGGCTTTTCTGCTTGGCGGGATCGGAACAGGCAATATATCCCTCGGCAGCAGGGGCGAACTGAGGGATTTTGAAATTTTCAATCATCCTGCAAAAGGAACCGCCTTGCCTAATACCTTCTTCGCGATTCGCGTAAAGCCGGAGGAGGGGACAGCGGTTTCCAGGGTGCTGGAGTCGAAGCTTCAGCCGCCGCATTCCTTGTCGCACGGCTATCATCCGCTGACAGCCGGCGGATTGCCTCGGCTGGAACGTTCGTCTCTGATTGGCGCATATCCCGTGGCCCGGGTCGCATTCGAGGACGCGATGCTTCCGGTCGGCGTGGAGTTGGAGGCGTTCACGCCAATGATCCCGCTTGAGCCGGACGATTCCGGCATACCGGCAGCCGTGTTATCGTATCGGGTTACGAATACGGGCGGTCAGCGTGTCGAGGTCGTTATTGCAGGCTCTCTCATGAATCCGGTAGGCGGCCTTTCCTACGACCGATTCGGAAACTTGCATCCGGACATGACCTGCGGAGGAAACGTAAACGAGTTTAGAAGGGCGGAGGAGGCGTCTGGTTTATATTTGCATTCAGAAAAGTGGGGCACCGGCGATTTACAGTACGGCAGCCTATCCCTTATGACGACAAACCGGAACGTGACCTATAAACGGGCTTGGCTGAGGGGAGCCTGGTATGATTTTTTGCAGGAATTTTGGGACGATTTCACGGAAGACGGACGTTTGAATGATCTCGGATACGATACGCCCTCGGCCGAGCATCGAACGGATACCGGATCGCTTGGCATAATAGAACGGCTTGAGCCCGGAGAGACGAAAGAATTTCGCTTTATACTGTCTTGGAGCTTTCCGAATCGGATGAACGGCTGGTATGAGCATGTAAGAGATAAGCGTCCCGGAAGGGAAACGGTCCGCAATCGTTACGCTGCCCGGTTCGTCGATTCCTGGGAAGCCGGTCAGTATATCATACGCCATTATGAGCGGCTTTACGGCGGCACATTGGCGTTCCGCGATGCGCTTCACGGGAGCACGCTGCCCGGCTACGTGATTGAAGCGTTGGCCGGAAATTTACCGGTGCTGCGCAGTACGACCTGTTTTTGGCTGGAGGACGGACGGTTTTTCGGCTATGAAGGAACGTTTGACGATTTGGGTTCGTGCGAAGGCACCTGCACCCACGTCTGGAACTACGCGCAATCATTAGCCTTTCTTTACCCGACGCTCGAGCAAAGCATGCGCCGGATCGAGTTTCTGGAAGAGCTTGATGAGAATGGGATGATGGCGTTCCGGGCGATGAAGACGTTCGATTGCGAATGGCGCTGGGAAGGGGCGAAAGCACCTGCGGCTGCGGACGGCCAGCTGGGCTCTATTATGCGGGTGTACCGCGAATGGAAGCTTTCGGGCGATTCGGCATTTCTTGCCGAGCTGTGGCCGCATGTGAAGCGTGCGCTTGATTTCGCATTAGCGCATTGGGATCTCGATGGGGACGCGGTATTGGACGGCAAGCAGCACAATACGTACGATATTGAATTTTATGGTCCGAATCCGTTGACTGGCTTTATGCTGCTCGGTGCGTTAAAGGCGGCATCGGCAATGGCTGAATCGATGGATGACGGCGAGGCGGCGGCCCGTTACAGGCTGCATGAGCAACGAAGCGCGTCGCGCCTTTCCGAGCTGACCTGGAACGGCGAGTATTTCGTCCAGCGTCTCGATGACGTCAATGCCCACAAGTACCAGCTCGGTTCGGGATGCTTGGCCGATCAGCTGTTCGGCCAGCAGCTCGCCCATCTGTACGGTCTTGGTTATTTAGCGGATGAAGAGCCAGTAAAAAGCGCCGTTCAAGCGGTCTATCGCCATAATTTCAAAACCGATTTCAGCAGTCACGCCAATTGCCAGCGCGCTTATGTGCTGCACGATGAGCAGGGACTGCTGATGTGCACGTGGCCGGAGGGAGGAAGGCCGAAGCTTCCTTTCGTATACTCCGATGAAGTATGGACCGGTGTCGAATATCATGTTGCCTCCACCTTGATTTACGAGGGCTTCGCGGACGAGGGCCTCTCAGTGGTTAAGGCCGTACGCGACCGGCATGACGGCTTCCGGAGAAATCCTTGGAATGAGGTGGAATGCGGTCATCATTACGCGCGTTCGATGGCGAGTTGGGGGCTGCTGATTGCCTTGAGCGGTTTCGAATTCGATATGGCGAATGGGGTCATGAAGTTCAATCCGGTTCTGCGGCAGGACGATTTCTCCACATTCTGGAGTACGGGGAAAGGCTGGGGCATCTACAAGCAAACGAAGCACCCTAACACGGGGGAACTCATCTTTTCGATTGATGTTCTATCTGGCGACATGAGTGGCGTCAGGGTAGAGGCTTGCAGTACTTGGATTGCATTATAAGGGAAATCATTCTAGAAGGCTGCGGGGTATTGGTCATTCAGACTGACAAGGAGGAATCATGAAATGAAGCGAATTAACTTGAAGGCGATCGGTTCCGGCATACTGGCAACGACGCTAATGCTTATGATAGCAATGCCCTCTTTCGCCGACGGGCTGCCGGCGCCGAAGGATACGGCTGCCTTCGAACTGACGGCAAGCAAAGCGACAAAGATAGCAAGAGTAACGGGGGCCAGTCAAGAAGGAGAGGCCGTACCGAATCCAAATCAGACGCATACGAACTACGCCTTGACGGCGACTGATCTGGGTATCATGTGGGATGCGACTACGGACAATGGCAGTAAAAAAGTAATGGTCGCATTCGGCGATTCCTACGACGATGGTTGGGGCGGCTTCGGAGGCGGCGGCAGCGGCGCGGGTTGGAGAAGCAATTTACTTGCGGTATCGGAGGATGCGGAACTCTCGGACGGCTTGTCCTTCTCTTCGATGATCATGGACAAGAATAAAGCCGGCTACTCCAAAGAAATCATCGGATCTGCCCATGATACATCCGGAAGCGGCGATTTCACCGCGATTCCTACTGCGGGAATTACCGTTGGCACAAGGCATTATATCCATTATATGCAGATCAAAAATTGGGGTGCTAACGGCCGCTGGAACACGAACTTCTCCGAAATCGCTTATTCCGATGACGAGGGTCAAAATTGGACGAAATCGGGCGTGAAGTGGAGCGGAACGAGCAAATTCGCCCAAGCTGCCTACGTTAAGGACGGCGGCTACGTCTATATGTTCGGAACGCCTGCTGGCCGATTCGACAGCGCCTACTTGGCAAGAGCGGCCGAAGGTGACATTCTCCTCAAGGAGCAATACGAATATTGGAACGGCTCGGGCTGGACGAAAAATAACGAAGCGGCGGCAGCCGCGGTCGTGGACGCTCCGGTCAGCGAATTATCCGTTGCGTATAATTCCTATTACGATAAGTGGATTATGACTTATTTGAATGAGAACCGCTATGCAATCGTCATGAGGAGCTCCTCTAGCTTGACGGAAGGCTGGTCCGCCGAGACCGAAATCGTTACAGGAACGGAATATCCGGGGCTGTACGGTGGGTTCATCCATCCTTGGACAAATGACGGCCAAGATTTGTATATGCTGATTTCGGAATGGGGGCCTTATAATGTATTCCTGATGCATGCCAAGCTGGACATCGGCACACCGATGCATAATCTTGTAGCAGACCCTTCCTTCGAGAAGCAGGCCTCGGAAACGATCGCTTCCCCATGGACGCTAGAAGCAGGAAAGGGCGGCATAGACCATGCGACGTTGTCGAGAGCGGGAAGCAACAACGTATGGCTGAGAAATACGGCTGGCTGGAATGCGATCACGCAAGTAGTAGACGTCGAAGCGAATACGGAATATATGCTTACCGGCTTCGTTAAGACCTCGCAAAACAATAATGCCGGCTATTTCGGCGTAAGGGATTCCGCAGGCGGCATTTTGAAGGAAACGAAATTCGAAAGGTTTGACAGTTATTCCAAACTATCGGTTCGTTTCAATTCCGGAAGCAACACGCAGGTGGAAATATTTACGGGCATGCACACGAACGGCGACACATGGATTCAAGCGGACGATTATTCGCTGCTACCTGTAGATACAACGCCTCCTGTCATCACCCTGCGCGGCAAAGCGGCGATTGAAGTGCCGCTAGGAGGCGCGTTTACCGATGAAGGCGCTTCGGCTTTCGATAGCGCGGGCGGCGATTTGTCACATAAAATCATCGTAGAGGGCAGCGTGGATCGAACAATCGTCGGGACTTATTCCCTGATCTATAAAGTGACGGACTCTGAAGGCAATGCAGCCGTTCCGGTCAAAAGGGAAGTAAAGGTTACGGGTGCGGCATACAGCGTAAGCGGAGTTTCCTTCACGGATGCCGAAGGAAAAGTCATCTCGAAACTTCCGAATAAAGGCTTCGTTACCGCCAGCGCAGACGTGAGAAACAACACGGGAGCAGCAAAAGCCGTTACGCTCGTTGCGGTCTTGTATAATAAAAAAGGCGAAGTCGAGAATGTATCCGGCGTAACGAAATCGCTAGCCTCGGGCGCGGAGGAAACTTTTACCGGGGGCTTTAAATTGCCGGGCAACAATGCCGGGTATAAGCTAAAAGTATTTATCGCGAACTCGTTGAAAGACCTGAAGCCTGTATCCAATTTAGCCGTATTGCAATAGGCAAGGATATTTCCCCTCCCGCTGATCATGGATAAGCGGGAGGGGATTATTTTTATTGATGACGGAAAAAAAACATGCTAATGTAAAATGTGAAATCGATTGCAGAACGGAAGCGGCGCTGCTGCTTTGAAGTGGGAGGCAAACATGAGTAAAAGTACGATTTATCAAATCGCAGAGCAGGTTGGCGTATCTCCTTCAACGGTTTCAAGAGCGCTTTCAGGCAATGGCTATTGCGGAAAAAGAACAAAAATGAAAATCATCGAGGCGGCCAAAGCATTAAATTATGCGCCCGACCAAGCTGCAAAAATGCTAAAAACCCGAAAAACGAATAAAATCATTTTTGCCGTACCTGACATTTGCAATCCTTTTTACTTCGATATGATTAACGGCATCAACCAAGTTGCGGAGGAGTACGGTTACTTGCTCATTCTGATTTATACGAAGCATCAGCTGTCGGAAGAGCTGAAGGCGATTCAGAACGTAAAGGAGAGAGTGGCAGACGGCATGATTATGGTTTCCTTTCATTTCTGCGAGGAAAATATTAAAGCGATTAACGAACTGTCATCGCCGGTCGTTTTGACCAATCAATTCGATTCGCCGGGAGGGGGAGACCGCTTTGATTACGTATACGTGGACACGTACGCGGGCACGAAGCAGGGGACGGAGCATCTGATCCAGCAGGGCATAGAGAGAATCGGTTTTATTGGCGGCTCCTTAAGCGAGCAAACAGGCATGCAAAGGTATGCCGGTTATCGTGATGCTTTGCTTGAGGGCGGAGTGCCGTACGCGGATGAGCTGGTCAAGGAATCTGATTATACGGAAGCCGGCGGCTACGAAGTTGCCAAGCGGCTTCTCTCGCAGCCGGATCGGCCTCAAGCCATCGTCGCGGCAAACGATTTGATGGCGATCGGTGTGATGCATGCCTGCGAGGAAGCCGGCTTGTCGGTCCCGCTCGATATGGCCATCGTCGGCATGGATAATCTCGATATCTCGTCGAGGGTGTACCCGAAGCTCACATCGGTTTCCCTTATGCAAGAGGAAATCGGGAGGCAGGCGGCGATGATACTGATGTATAGGCTGCATGGAAAGGCTATGGAAAGGAGCGCAATTAAAATTGTGCCGAGCCTTGTCGTAAGACAGTCGAGCATTTGGCGTACGGGCGATACAAAGTAGAGAAGCGGAGAGATCAAACAAGATGCTGAAGCAGAAGCTGATTGGACACATGAATCTGCAGAAAAAAATAACGTTGCTTCTCGTACTGTCTATTTTCATTCCGCTTACGCTGTTCGGCTATTTATTTTATCAAAGCTCGAATCAATTCGCGCAGGAACGTACGAATAAGGAGACGAATCAACTGCTTCATTTGGTCAATCAAAACGTTGATCGGCTGTTGAATGAATATGAAGCGCAATTAAATTCTATCTACGAGAACGAGAGTGTTATTTTACAGCTCAGTCAGATTAACCGGCAAGCAGTCGGAGCAGAGGCGCAGTTGTCTGCCGATTCGATAAACCGTTATTTGCGGAATTTTCTTCGTGGAAAGGATGACATCGACTCCATCTATTTATTTAGCGGGGAGAAGCTGTTTTTTGCCGATTTCAAAGGATCGCAATATTACGAGGAGCAATTTCGAGAGCATCCCGAGTGGCAGCAAACGGTACAGGAAGCAGGCGGGAAAGCGGTATGGATGCCGACATACGAGCTGCCCGTCAACCGTTACACCTATGAACCTTCCCATTATTTCTCGATCGGGATGCAGGTAAAGAACGTAGCCGATGTCATGCAGACGCTTGGATCCATTTATATCAATGTCAAAATTACAGCACTGGACCGATTGGCCAATCAAGTGAAGGTAAGCCCGGAAGGGACGCTGCTTATCGCCGACGGGGAAGGGCATGTGATCTGGCACCCGAACGCCGAAGCCTATAAGGAAACGCTGAAGGATATTCCCTTCTATGAAGATCTGCTTGCCAGACGTAAGCCGTTTTCGACGATCAGAATGAACGGGCAGCTATACCAAATGAGCTATATACAATCCGCGTACAACGATTGGTATTATGTATCGCTTATTCCAAACGCAGATTTGAAGGAGCAATCCAAGGAGCTTCGGCAATTTCTGATCGTAACGATCTTCGCCTTCGGCGCATCGTTCATCGTGCTGGCCTTATGGGTATCCAGGTTCATAACGAAGCCGATTAGACAGATGGCTGTTGCGATGAAGCAGGTCCACAAGGAAAACGTCGAATTTCAGCTGCCTGTTGCTTCCGAGGACGAAATCGGTCTGCTGAACGCGGCGTTCAATAGCATGGGCAGAAGAATCAATGATTTGATCCATGAGGTAAGGGTTGTATCCGAGAAGGAAAAGGAAGCGGAGGTGCGTGCGCTGCAGGCGCAAATTAATCCTCATTTCGTTTATAACTCGCTAGATACGATCAATTGGATGGCGATCGAACGGGATCAACATGATATCAGCTCGATGATCGCGGCGCTCAGCGACATAATGCGATATGCGATTCGTCCGGGAGAGCCGTTGATCGCACTGGAGGAGGAACTGAAATGGGCGCAAAACTACGCTTATTTGCAAAAGATGAGGTTCGAGGACCGGTTCGATATCCTTTTTAAAGTAGATGAAGCGCTGCTTCGGCATAAGGTACCCCGTCTGTTTTTGCAGCCGTACTTGGAAAATTCGATCTTGCACGGGATGGAGCATATCGAGGAGGGCGGTTTGATAACGGTTACCGTCTTGAAGGACAAGCATACCGGCGGCATCCGTGTTGAGCTGGCGGACAACGGGGGCGGCATCAAAGAAGACGAGCTCCACAGCATTATGCTTCGTCGAACGCACGGCATAGGCATCTATAATTTGGACGATCGTCTGAAGCTGGAATACGGCCCCGATTACGGCGTGAATATTCGGTCGGAGTGGGGAGAAGGAACCGTAGTTACCATCATACTCCCTCCGTATTCGAATGAGGATGCATGCAGCGAACAATAATGACAGTCGCAGGAGGATATCATGTATAAAGTTATTGTCGTTGATGACGAACCAAGGGTGCGAAGAGGGTTGCAATCCCTCATTCCGCAGCTGGATTCCGAGTGGACCGTAGCAGGATTAGCGGGCAATGGGATTGAGGCCATAGAGCTGGTTAGAAAAGAAATGCCCGATTTGGTCATTACCGACATCCGAATGCCGCTTATGAACGGGCTTGATTTACTAAGCGCATTAAAGGAGTACCCCGTACACGTCGTTATTTTATCGGGCTACGGTTATTTTGAATATGCGCAAACCGCCGTGAAATTCGGAGCCTTCGACTACTTGCTCAAGCCGGTCAAACCGGCGGAAATAAAAAACGTATTGCAGCGCGTGAAGGCGCATAAGCAAGAGCAAGGACCGGTGGCGGCCATATTGCCAAGTCCGGTTAATTACTCGAATTGGTGGAAAGAATGGTTATCGTCTGATCTGGGGGAATCGCAGGAGTACATGGATAAGCTGCGGCAGCAATTGCCCAAACAGGTTACGTGCTATCAGCTCATAGCTCTCGAGATCGACCGATACGACGACCTGATTATGGATGACCAATGGGGAGACAGGCAGCTTGTGTTATTTGCCGTTCGCAATGTCGTTCATGAGGTGCTGCCCGAGCTTGTAGCCGAGAGCTCGACCTTCTTATTCGCCAGCGGTCCGCAAATCTATTATTTGATCAACGATGGTTTATGCACGCTCGAGCAGTCCAAGCGCTTGATGGAAGAGGTGCGCAAATGGGTGAAGATTTCCATCTCGATCGGTGTCAGTGCCAGACTTGGTGATTTCATGGAGCTGCCGGAAGGCTTTCGGCAGGCAAAAGAAGCGCTGCAAAATAAATGGATATACGGAGACGGCATCGTCAGCCTGTACGAAGACGTGGCCTTGTTGAATCGCAAGGAACCGGGATATCCTACCGGGCTGGATGAAGTAATCGTGAGGTCGATCCGAACAGGGGAACGCGAGAATGCGCTGGAGGGATTGACCGGTTTCATGGATCGGATCAAGGAAGGGAGCATTCCCTTTCGCGTGTTCCGCCGGTTTTGCTTGCAGCTATTATCATCCGTTTATCGAATCGTCTATGAGCATAAGTTGAACGAAAATATCCTTAGGCAAATCCATCAGCCGCAGGATTTATTCCACCGCGATTTTTCAGCGGAGGAATTCGTCGGCTTTCTGACTGAGCTGATTAATCTGATCATCGAGTCGATGGAGTGGAATAAGCAGCATAAACAAAACCGTACAATCGAGAAGGTGATCGATTTCATTCGCAAAAATTATGCAAAGGATATTTCGCTGGATGACTTGGCCGTCCATGCGCAGATGAGCAGCAATTATTTAAGCACGTTCTTCAAGCAGGAGACGGGCGAGACGTTTATTGAATATGTAACTCGCCTTCGCATCGACAAAGCCAAAACGCTGATGATGAATGCCCAGCTGCGTCTTTATGAAATCGCCCAATTGGTCGGCTATCAGGATGTGAAATATTTCTCCCGGCTGTTCAAGCGAGCGGTGGGAGTTACGCCTGCGGAATACCGGCAGTTTTTTTATCGCAAGGAGGATTGATGAAATGATGGCCGGGTCTCAAACTGTAAAGCTGTTCCTATGCGCCGTGCTCCTGCTTCTGCTTTCCTCCTGCGGCAGCCATGTCGATTCTGAAGGGCCTATAATCGATAAGCTGCTTAAAGATTCATCGCCAGCGGATTCCAGCAAAAATAAAATTGAGCTTCGCTTATGGTCGTTTCATCAATCGCGCGAATATGATTTCTGGCAGTGGCTTGCCAAGGAATACGAAGCCGAGCACGAAAATATTAGCATCAAGGTTGAATTCGTAACAAGCGACGATTATTTCTCGAGAACGCGCTTGCTGTCTTCCTTTGCTTCGGGCCAAGGACCGGACCTGTTTTTTGTGTCCCCTGCGACGTTGGAGCGTTTTGTAAAGGCGGATATTTTGTATCCGTTGACGGACTCCTTTACTCCGGAAATGAAAATCGACTTTTATCCTTCGGCGTTGGAATCGGTGTCGGTAGGCGGCGATATTTATGCGGTACCTATTGAAACGGAATTGCTTGGACTTTTCTATAACAAGGAATTGTTCCGCAAGAGAGGCATAAAGCCTCCTTCAACTTGGCAAGAAATGAAGGAAGCGGCCAAACAGCTTACTACGAGCCGGGTGAGCGGATTGACGCTTGAAACGTTCGAAGGCGTTTATTTAAATTTCTCATGGCTCCCTTTCTTGTGGCAAACGGGCAGCGATTTGTTGACGGAAGACGGCAAAGGTTCGGCACTGTCAGGTGAAGCTTCTAAAGAAATGTACGCCTTTTTCAAAGATATGGTGAATCAAGGGCTGTTAAATATGAGACCGTCGAGGCCGGTAACGGATATCGGCATTATCGCGAACGGCGAAACGGCGATGCAAGTAAGCGGCACATGGAATATCCGCACGCTCGAGACTGAATTTGCCGATCAGCCGATCGGCGTCGTACCGCTCCCCGTTCCCGAAGGCGGAAGCCCGGTTACGATCGCCGGCGGTTGGAAGCTGGCCGCCAATAAGCAGAGCGAGCATGCGGAGGAAGCTGCTAAATTCATTATGTGGGCGCTGACTGGTGATCCCGCTATTCCTCTTAAATGGGTCAATGAGGTCAAATTCGCTTATTCGCCGCGCAAATCAGTCATGCAAGCGGGACTCAATAACTACCGCCAAGGATTGAGAGCGGTATTTACCGATCAAATATTCGGCACAGAGCAGGAAGAACCTCAGCTTCCGGAAGAAATAAACCGAATATTTTCCGATTCCTTGCAGCAGCTGCTATTCAGTGACAAGAGCGCTCCGCAAATTCAGGAGCAAGCGGATGCAAGAATCAAAAAGTATTTGGAGGAAGTCATAAATTAGTCCACCCTCCGTAAATATTTCCCGTTATATGCCCCAGCCCAAGTGGATTACACTTGGGCTATATTCATGGAAAGGGGTTATTATCAAATGGGGAAAAGTTGGAAAACAGTTGGTTTTGCGTTATTGACAATGATGCTGCTTCTGCAGGTCGCATGCGGCAATTCGAACAATGGAGGAGAGCAAACGGGCAATAAGGCTGCCGATTCGGGACAAACGGCAGACGCGGGCAAGAAGGTCAAACTGAAATTTTGGGACTTCCACTCGGAGAAAGAAGAGGAGTTTTTCAGAGGCTTGGTTGAGGAGTACAACAAAACTCAGGATAACGTCGTCATTGAGTATTCCACTTTCAACCAAACGGATTATACAACAACGAAGCTGCCAACAGGGTTTGCTTCCGGCGAAGGTCCGGACATTTATATGATAAGTCCCGGTGATTTTATGAAGTTTTCCAAATCCGGCTTGATGGCTGATTTATCGTCTTATTTCCCTGAAGGGGCCAAGGAGGATTTCCTGCCTGCATCGCTCGATGCGGTAACGGTCGACGGCAAGATTTTGGCCCTGCCTTACGAGCTTGAGCTTCTCGGTCTTTATTATAACGAGCAGATGCTGAAGGACGCGGGCGTGGAGGTTCCGAAAACATGGGACGAACTGTACGCCGCTTCGAAGAAGCTGACGACGGATAAGGTGTCCGGCTTGATTTTGCCACCGGATAAAGGGCCTTATTTCAACTTCATCTGGTATCCGTTCCTATGGCAGCAAGGCGGCGACGTCTTGAACGATGAGGGTACGGCATCGACCTTCAATACGCCGGAAACGGCGAAAGCGCTTGACTTCTGGGGACGATTCTTCAAAGAAGGCATTTCGCCGACAAAGCTTCAACAAGGTCCGTGGGAGATCGATCACATCGGCAAGAAAACGGCAGCGATGCAAATCGTCGGTACTTGGGCAATCAATCGTGCGGAGGAAGTGTTCGGCGATGTACCGATTAACGTAGCGCCGCTGCCGATTCCGGAAGGCGGAAAGGCGGCAACGGATGCGGGCGGCTGGAAATTTGCGGTCAACGGAAAAAGCAAGCACGTAGACGAAGCGGCTAAATTCATTATGTGGGCATTCGCCGGGGATCCGGAACGCGCTCTGGAGTGGTGCACGGAAATCAAATTTGCTTATTCCCCGCGCAAGTCCGTTGTGGAGAAGGGGAATGAGGTTTACAACAAAGGAATGCGCAAAGTGTTCACGGAGCAAATTTACGACTCCGCCATACCGGAGCCGCGATACCCCTCTGAGGTTCTTGACGTTGTAGGCGACGCGATGCAGTACGTGATGTTCGGAAAAACGGACGGCGCCGGCGCAGCGCAGCAGGTTGACGGGAAAATTAACGAGGCGATTCAAGCGGCTAACAAATAATACGAAGCCGTATCTAAACGGATGGTCTGGCAGCGAACCGCAATAGCGGATCGCTGCCTGCGCCTATCCAACCCGAAGGAGGATGGATGTTCAGTGACTCCAAAGCGAATAAGTGACAGGACGAGGAATGAGTGGGTCACGGCTTATGCTTTTTTGCTCCCTAACACATTAGGTTTGCTGACGTTTGTATTTATACCGATCGTATATGCCTTTTATGTCAGCTTGCATGACTGGAATGCGCTAAGCCCGAAGGTGTTCTCAGGCTTCGCTAATTATAAGGAACTGCTGCGCGATCAATTATGGTGGAATTCCGTTCTTAAGACGCTGTTGTTCACCGTGATTTACGTCCCGTCTCTTTATGTGCTATCTCTAGGATCGGCTCTGCTGCTGAACGCCTTGAAGGGAAGGCTCGTAGGGCCGGTAAGAACGATGTTTCTCATGCCGTTCGCCATTACTTCCATCATATCCGCGATCATCGGCATGTACATGCTGGATCCTCGAAACGGCGTCATTAACCATTTGCTCGGGTTTGCAGGCATTGGCCCGCAGCAGTTTCTTGGCTCGACTTCGCAGGCTATGCTCAGCATTATAGGAGTAATTCTATGGATAAATATCGGCTATAACATGATTATTTTTCTATCCGCCATTAAGGAAATTCCGAGGGATTATTACGAAGCGGCTCAAATCGACGGCGCTACGGGCTGGAAAGCGTTCCGCTGGATTACGTTTCCGCTGCTGGCCGAGACGAGCACCTTCATCCTAATCGTAACCATGATCGGCTCCTTTCAGGCGTTCGACCAGATTGTTGTCATGACCAAGGGAGGCCCCGCTAACGCAACAGAAGTGAGCGTTCTTTATATATTCAAGCAGGGCTTCGAACTGTTGAATATGGGGTATGCTTCCGCGCTGGCCTTCGTTTTGTTCCTTATTATATTTTGTTTGTCCATTATCCAGTTAAAGCTCCTCTCCTTGAGGAAATAGGCGGTGAAGACTTTGAAATTAAACAATCGAATCCTATTGCCGTCTATCGCGGTTCTATTAGGCCTTGTAATGATTTTTCCGATTTATTTGCTCGTGATCAGCTCTTTGCGTTCCGAAACAAACGTATTCGACTTTAATTTATTGCCTACCGGGTTTGAATTCAGCAACTTTACAGAAGCATGGATAGGCTCGGGGCTGCCCCGTTCGATTGCCAACTCCTTCATCGTTTCCGCCACGGTAACCGCCGTTGCGATGATCTTTCATGCCATGTCGGGTTATGCGCTGGCACGGTTTCGTTTCCCTGGGAAAGCGATCATGTTCGCTTGGATGTTAAGCACGCTCATGGTGCCTTTCGCAGTCATCATGATCCCGCTCTATCTGATTACGAAAAATTTAGGGTTAGCGAACTCGTATGCCGGCCTTATTATCCCTTCGATTTTTAATGCCTACGGTATTTTCTTATTCCGTCAGTTTTATATGGATTTTCCGAAGGAGCTGGAGGAGGCTGGTTATATGGAGGGCCTCAGCTTGTCGGGCGCGTTCTTCCGCTTGGCGTTGCCGTTGTCCGTTCCGATTATGGTGCCGCTGACGATCGGTTTCTTCCTGACGAATTGGAATGCATATATGTGGCCGCTAATCATTACGCAGGACGAGAAGCTGTGGGTCGTGCAGCAGCGGCTCGCTCACCTGGTGGGCGGTGGTTATTTTACGCCATGGAACGTCGTCCTTGCTGCTGCCGTCATTGTCGCCGTTCCGACCTTTATCCTGTTTTTTGTCGCGCAGAAGTATTTGGTTGAAGGCATTAAAATGAGCGGTATCAAATAACCGGGAAATATAGCGGCTCGCCTCAGAATAAGCGCCTTACTTGCAGTTTGAGTAGGTGCTTTTTTTTGTCCGAAATACGTATATCGAACATTTGTTTGGTGACAACCTATGACGCAATGAGATAGTATAATAGGTAGAGCTAGCGAACATTTATCACCTTACAAAAAGGATCGTGAGAAGGCATGTCGGGCGGCAAGTTCGAAGGGTATAAAGTATCGTTCAAAATTGGTTCCTACCATACTTACGTTTATATGAAGCCGGAATACTATGAGAAATGGAAATTCGAGCGCGACTCGCGAATTCAGGATGTACGGGTAGAAGAGGTTGAGATTAAGCTGTCGTATTTCTTGAAAGGCTTGGACAAGCAGTAGTGGCGAGGGGAACGGGATGACGAAACGGCAACGAAGAGCAAGCTGCTTGGTAATCGTTATTATTTTGCTGCTACTGCCTGCCTGCCGAGTTTCGACTGCCGAAGGGTTGGTGACAACAGCCGGCAAGCTAAGCGTGCATTTCATCGATGTCGGGCAAGGGGCTTCACAGCTCATTATTGGTCCGACGGGAAAGACGATGCTGATCGACGGTGGAAATAATAGCGAAGAAGCGAAAATGGTCGCGTACCTTCAGCGTCAGCAAGTGAGCAAGGTCGATATTTTGATCGCAACGCATCCCGATGCGGATCATGTAGGCGGATTGGATGCCGTTATTAATCATTTCGATATAGGCAAGATCTACATGCCTAAGGTTCAATCCAATACGAAGACGTTCGAGGATGTACTGAAAGCGATTAAAGCGAAGTCGCTAAAGGTATCTACAGCGAAAGCCGGGCTAACATTGGAGTGGGAACAGGATGTAGAAGTCCTTATGCTCGCTCCCGTTGGGGTTTATGGGGAAACGAATGAAATGAGCGCAGTCGTGAAGCTGAGCTATGGGGAAAATTCATTTCTGCTAACCGGCGATGCCGAAGGGGAGAGCGAAAGCGATATGATGAAGTCGGGCTTCAGCTTGAAGGCGGATGTGCTGCTTGTTGGTCATCACGGATCCCATTCATCGACCTCTACAAGCTGGCTGAAGAACGTGCAGCCGCAGTATGCGGTCATCCAATCCGGGCCGAACAATTACGGTCACCCTGCAAGCGAAGTGCTCGGCAGGCTTAAGAAGCAAGGCTCGGACGTCTTACGTACGGATGAGGTAGGGAACATTATATTTATTTCGGACGGCGAGACTTTAAAAGTTAATCATACCGACTCGTTGAAGGACGCTGAGAAAACGGCAATTACGAACAATAAGGAAATAAAGCAGAACGTGTATGAGAGCTGCGCAGCGGTCAGGGATGCGGGCAAATCACAAATACGCCGAGGAGACCCCGGCTTTAATGCGAAGCTGGATCGAGACGGCGATGGGGTAGCTTGCGAATAAGGTTACGTAGGGAGGTTGCACCTTATGACTGGAATTGTGGATCGTTTCGAAGGCGATTATGCCATAATCGAAATGGACGGACAACTGCATGAAGTAAAGAGCGAGCAGCTTGAAAGCCGCGTTCGAGTTGGCGATGTCGTTAAATGGTGCGGAGACCTATGGTCGACCGATAAACAAGCTACTGAAGCTCGGAAGGAGAACGTAAAGCAGTTGATGGATGAAGTATGGGACGACTAATCGCTGCAACTCGGAAGCTAGTCATGATGGAGGTGGATACGAGTGAGCTTTGAACTAAATAATGATTGGTCGCAGCAGCTGGAACAGGAGTTGCTTAAGCCGTATTTTCAGCAGATGCTGGCTATTCTAGACCAGAAGTACAACGATGGAATCGTATATCCGGCGAAGGAATATATATTTAACGCTCTTCACTATACACCCTATAAAGCAGTGAAGGTCGTAATTCTTGGTCAAGACCCTTATCACGGGGAAGGGCAAGCGCATGGATTAAGCTTCTCGGTAAGGCAGGGAGTGAAGACGCCGCCATCGCTGCAAAATATTTATAAGGAGCTTCAGTCGGACATCGGTTGTACCATACCCGATCATGGCTGCCTGGAGCATTGGGCGAAGCAAGGGGTTCTGCTGCTGAATACGGTGCTGACCGTAGAAGGGGGCAATCCTAATTCACATCAGCGAATCGGATGGGAGACCTTCACGGATGCCGTCATTGATGCGCTGAATAAACGTGAGACGCCGGTCGTATTCATCCTTTGGGGTAATCACGCTCAAGCGAAAGCAGCGAATATTCGAGCGGACAAGCATTACATCATCGCCTCGTCGCATCCAAGTCCCTTAGCGGCGCGCAGAGGATTCTTCGGCAGCAAACCGTTCTCGCGAACGAATACCTTCCTAGCGAGCATTGGCAGCGCGGAAATCGATTGGCAAATTCCAAGCCAAGCAGAGGCGACACAGGAAAGCTTTGTTTTTTAGAAAAAAAGGCTTCTCGCCGTAATCCGATGTTGCAATCGGATCGCGGGAGAAGCCTTTATCATGTTACTAGGAGACAGGGGAGACTTCGCTCGAGCTTGTGCCAGCGCTATCCGAAGTTCCTCCGCCTTCTGAGCTGGCGATAACGGGCTCGTAAGCCGCATCAACATAAGTCGAAACTTGGACATCCGTAATGACTTGAGGGTACATTTTGTCCGGATCCGGCAGTGTGGCTTCTAGTCTAAGTATCGCTTGCTTGCCTTCAAACGCGATGGAAGCAATTCGAATGCCATAGCCAGGATGAGGTACTTGCGCCGTTACGGTTACTTTGTTCACGTCGCCATTAACCGGAGCTACTGTCAGCTTGGCATCGATGATCGGATCCGGCGTAGGTTCTGGCGGAATAATCTCCTCCGCGTTCTTTACGAACTGGATGCTGTCATATAGCCAGCCCGCTGCATCGCCGCGCGTAATGTTCTTCTTCGGGTAGAACTTGTTCGCGCTATCCAACTGCGCAATTTTGCTAATCAGGAGCTTCTGGATGCTGTCCATGTATGCGGTATTAACGTCTGCTTCATCGGCGATCATCATGAATATTTCAATAAAGGCATAATCGCCTTTCGTCGAAATCGCCTTGAACAGGTGATGAGCGAATTGCTCTCTCGTCATGACGTCGTTGGCTTTGACGTCCTTAGGAACTTCAAGACCATAGAACGCAGCAATGACGAACGCTTGGGAATACCAAGCATCATCCTTCAAATTCGGGAACGAATCGGTCGCTTTCGGCTCTTTGATAAAACGGACATGGTCCAGGTTAAGATCTAGGCCCCTGACGATTAAAGAAATGCCGGAAGCGTAATTGAGATTGCCTTGCGGGTTAAAATTGTCGCTTTGCCCTACGCCGCTAAGTAAGCCGAGTTTCTTGAGCTCTGTTATTTTCGCCTCGTTAGGGTCGTTCTTGACATCCTTAAACGCCCACACCGTTTGTCCGAGCGCAAGTAGCAGCACGGCTATTATTGTGAACGTCAGTAAAGATTTTTTCTTCATCACTATCACCTCGTTTATGATTTGCTGCAGCACTTATTTGACGAACCATTTGCTGTTATTGTTGCAGATAAAGGCAAATTTGATATCAAGGTAATAAAAATAGACGAGCGCAAAACTTTTTTTGAAAAATGTTTATAATGAGATGTATAAATACCTATGACAGATCACAAAATAACCTCACATCCAAGAAAGGAGTGAGCATAAATGAGCAGACAAAGTTCAAACTCTTTGATTGTACCACAAGCGAAGCAAGCCATTAATCAGTTGAAGATGGAAGCAGCACAACAACTAGGCGTGCAGTTCTCCCAAGACGGATACAATGGCAACTTATCGACTCGCGAAGCTGGATCTGTTGGTGGTTACATCACTAAAAAATTGGTTCAAATCGCTGAGCAACAAATTAGCGGCGGCAACCGTTAGTAACACCTGATGTGACCTTGTACGACTAGAAAAATAACCCCCGAATCATCCTATAATAAGATGGTGAAGGGGTTATTTTAGTTATCCGGTTCTGAGTAAAGAAATAAGAAAAAGCCCTTATCGAATAAGGGCTTAATAGTTGAGTTATGGTGATCTGTAGTGGGTTCGAACCACTGACCCCTACCCTGTCAAGATAGTGCTCTCCCAGCTGAGCTAACAGATCACAGTGCATTAGCGACAATTAATAATATATCAGGATCACAAACCGAAGTCAACCATAATATTCATTTTTCTTGAAAAACAAATATGTACAAACAGAACTGCCCTTAACGAGGTTAAGGGCAGCCCATTCGTTCATACATTAGCAGCCTTTTCCAAAGCCGCCGACTACTCCGCAGCTACAAGCAATGATAACCAAAAGGATGAACAGAACTAGGATAAAACCGATATTGTTGTTGAAGGCGCCGCCTACACATCCAGACATTATACGATGCACCTCCTTGTCATAAAGTACTCTGTAATGTATGACAACCATTGCTATTGTGATTGGGTGTTTGTTAGGGAGGTTAATCATAACCGGCATTTGCCTAATGAAAACGTATTCTAAAACCGCAGCCTGCCGCATAAACATACAGAAAGCGTGCAGGAGGCGGTATCGGTTGGCGGAGCAGTATGCGTATTTGGCTATTTGGCTGATTGGCATGTTCGGGATTATCGGCATTGTCATTGGAAGTGTCGCCAAGTTTGTAAGGGACGACTCGCTTGCTTACGACGAGCAGTTCATTTGGAGAAGAAAGCTAGGGAAGGATGGATCTAAGAAGCGCTAAGTTAATCGGAAGTCCGGGAGATCCGTCTGGACAAAATATAAGCATGCAAACAAGAAGAACCGGCCGCAGCCGGTTCTTCTTGTTTGTTGCGTTCCTATTACGGCTTAGAACGTCGGTAAGCTATCTAGATTATTATCTGTTCGTCCGTCCGGTACAGACCGTATATGCTCTTCTTTGTCGCGGCCGCGGAACAGCTGAAGGTTTTGGATCTCGTTATTGCGGACCATCGATTGCGCGGTCAAATAGTCCACCACATTGCCGGACGATAGCTTGAATTCGACGATGCTGCCGTCGCCGTTTTTTCTTACGGCTACTACTTGTTCTTGCCCGTTATTTTGTTCCATTGTTATCATCCTCCCGCTCGGTAGTATGCGTAGTTTAAGCGGGAGTTATACATTCGTTTCTTAATAGAGTCAATCCTTATACCTCGTAACGCTTCAATTGCTCCACAAATCGCATTTCGCCGGTCTTGCCGACAAATTGCTCCATCGTGTCGCCATAGTGCATGAGCCATGTCTTCTGTTGGATTCCGCTAGGCAGAGTCATCAGCTCGTCTATGCCGGCATGGACGACGGCCGGAATCTCCAACTGGCAATCATGATAGATCGTTTCAACCCCTTCATCAACTAGCCTCTGAAGCAGCTCTCCGTCGAAGCGCATATCGGCGCTATAGAAGAAATTGCGGTTGAACAGGAAGGAATAGCTCTTCTTGTTCACAATATGTTTCGTTTCAATCGGAAGTACGGATATCCCAGGCGCAATCTGTGTCTCTTGGCCGGCCTGAAGCTTACGCACTTCAAAAAAGTCGTCCAGCGTTTGCAGCGGTCCTTGCGTAAGCCCGCCACGAAGCGTCTGCTCCCAGAGAGGTTCAATAATCCGATCGACAATATAGAGAGTAGGCTTGCGTCCATATTTGAACAGCATCTGGAAGGCAAGCTCCTCCAAGCCTCCTACATGGTCGCCATGGATATGGCTAATTAGTATGGCGTCGAGGTCGTTGAAGGTTAAGCCTGTCTGGTGCAGCGCTTTAGGCAGCGTAATGCCGCAATCGAGCAGCAGACGATAGCCTCCGGCTTCGATTAAGGCGTTATTATTATCGTATTTTTTGGCAAAAGCATTTCCGGTCCCGACCATCTGAATAATCATTCCGATTCCTCCATCGCATTGATGTAATCACTGTACCAAATATTGCTTGTTGATGACAAATGCAGATGCACATTGGCCTTCCCCCACATACAATGCAGGAGCGGATCGATTTCATTGAAGGGGTGCATCTGAATTGAGCAAAGGCAAAGGAAAAGGGAAGGTAGCCAAGAAGAAACCGGCAAGCGAGAGGAAGCAGTATCATTATAAGCTTGTGCTATCCGATACATGCGCAGTATGCAAGACGCCTTGCGCAAGAGGGATGCGCTATTTGGATCGGATGAGGCAGCCGGGAGCAGTAGGCAAAGGGGTGCCGTGCGTACTGACGAGAACCTATGGGTAATTAAATTAATTTTCTGACTATTTCCCAGGCAAGCGCATAATTCAACAGCATTTGACAGCGGTTGGCGACAGGCAGCGCGCCTCGTCATAGCGCCGAAAAAATGTGAAGCTGCTCCGCAACTTTGAACGTCTCTGCGAGTATAAACTTACATCCAGGCAATCGGATGGAGGTCTACAGCGATGAAGTTCAGAAAAGTAGGTATTCTGTTGGTGCTGCTCTCCTTATGGGGCGGTACAATGCTGTTCGCGGATGCTGCGACGCAGAAAGTTCGAGTCATTATTAATGGCATAAATCAAGATGACGGCGGCATTATCGTAGACGGCAAGACGTACTTGCCGCTGCGGCAGATCGCATCTTCTATGCAAGCTATCGTGGAATGGGACAATCAAAGCAAGCAGGCTACGGTCAACAAGCCGAACGTTCATATGTTTCTGTTCCGGAACAATAACGTATTCGGCAATGTATCGAAGGGCTTCGAAGGAAGCTTTAAGGTGTTCGCCCAGATCGACAATCTGAAGGCCGATATAACGGCAGTCAAAATATCCATATTCGACCCAGGCGGCAACGAGACAGTCATCCAGAGCGGAGCGGTGAATCCGAAGGGCGATAACTTCTGGTACGCGACGGAGGACACCGAGTACAAGTTCGAATCCGTTGGCAAATATCCGATTTTGTTCTACGTCAAGTTGAAGGGCTTGGACGAGTGGCAAGCCGTCTCCGAGAAGCAAATTTCATCTTTAGCGCCTTAATGAACGCCTCCCTGCCCGGGGAGGCGTTTTGTTTGACCGGCATAACTTAAAGTGGTAGGATAGCTAGGAATGCATATACAACTGAAATGGGGTAATATCATGAGCGAGCATCAGCATCAGCACGGAGACGATTGCGAATGCGGGCAAGACCATGAGCACGAAGAGCATGTATTTATCGTGTCTGACGATGAAGGCATAGAGCGTGAGATGGTTATGGTTTATACGTTTGAATCCGAAAACAATGTATACGCCGTACTGCTGGACCGCAACGATCCAGAAGCGGACGGCGTTATTTTTCGTATCGAAGAAGAGAACGAAGAAGCATTCCTGGTTGGCATCGAGGACGACGCCGAATGGGATCGCGTTACGGCAATCTACGAGGAAATCGCACGTACAGAGAACGAGGCGAAGTAATTCGCCGCATACGTCCATAAGAAGAGAAGGAGCAGCCTTGGCCGCCCCTTCTCTTCTTTGTTATATGGTCATATTGTTTCGCGTATACGGATTACTTGCGCGGGTAATAATAGACGGTTCGGCCGTTGAACATCGTTAGCTCTGCTTGAAGCAACTTCGCTATATATTTGCATAGCTCGTTCGCTTTTGCCTTGTCGCCATGCGTCGCACCGTCAGGCAGGACGACCTGCACGCAAGGTACGGTATCTCCGGCTGCGCTGGCTGCTTCGCCTGTTCCGAATATAATGTGATTGTAGTGAGAAGTGATTCCTTTCAAATAGAACCAGCGATCGTCGCCTTTCGATTCGAACGTGTAAGGGAAGGCGGCTTCGGCATATTCCCAATTAAGCTGGGAGCCGGTTAGCGCCGTCTGTTCCCTGTAATGCTGCAGCTTGCTGCGAACATCGTCTAACGATAAGCTCGGGGCTAATGAACCTTGCACGAATTTGATATAAGCGCTTTGACTCATCGACTCTCACCTCTGTCAACATCATAGCATGACCGTATAGCATTGACAATAAAAGGATATTAGCTAATCGCGGTCTCCTCGACGATTACTTTCACGTATTCGATGCTGCGATCTTCCGGTCCTTTGACGGGAAGGCCTACTTCGACATGATCGATGATGTAGTCGATATTTTTTTGCGAGATGACCTCGCCAGGCAGCAAAATCGGAATTCCCGGCGGATAGACGTAAATAAATTCAGCGATAATCCGGCCTGCCGATTCCTTGAACGGAATCACTTCCGTCTCAGCATAGAAGGCATCGCGCGGCGTCAGCGAGAGCTGCGGAATTTCCGGTATCTTGACGACAAGCTCGCGTGCTTCTGCGCCTTCATGGAACTTATCGGACAGCCCTCGCAGCGCCTCGATTAACTTTGCAACCGAATCGAACGTATCGCCGGGCGTAACTAGGCAAAGAATGTTATACATATCGCTTAGCTCGATCTCGACATTGTAGTTGTCGCGCAGCCAGTTCTCCGTCTCGTAGCCGGTAATGCCGAGATGGCGGACGTGAATGCATACTTTCGTAGGGTCGTAATCATATGTCGCCTCGTCGCCGAGAATTTCTTCTCCGAAGCTATGGAGTCCGGGAATTTTATTAACCTCCGCGCGGGCATGCTGTGCAAGCGTGATCGCTTGCTCGGCAAGGGCATGTCCATTGAGCGCCAGATGGCGGCGGGACGTGTCGAGCGACGCAAGCAATATATAGGAAGTCGAAGTAGTCGTTAGCATACTGATGATCGTCTGCACGCGTTGCGGATTGACTCTTCCTTTGCGCACGTTAAGCACCGAGCTTTGCGTCATCGATCCGCCGAGCTTATGTACGCTCGTCGCGGCCATATCCGCGCCTGCTTGCATAGCGGACATAGGCAGCTTCTCATGGAAATGAATCAGCACGCCATGCGCCTCGTCGACAAGAACTGGGATATCGTAGCTATGGACGAGCTCGACGATTTCCTTCAGATTGGTGCATATGCCGAAGTAGGTCGGATTTATGACGAGCACGGCTTTTGCGTCCGGATGCCGTTCCAACGCCTTGCGAACGGATCGCGTCGTAATGCCGTGATCAATGCCAAGGTTGCTGTCGCGGGCGGGGGAGATGAACACGGGTCTCGCGCCTGCGAAAATAATGGCAGACATAATAGACTTATGAACGTTCCGCGGAACGATAATTTTGTCGCCCGGCGCGCATACCGTTAAAATCATCGTCATAATAGCGCCGCTCGTTCCTTGTACGGAGAAGTACGTGTAATCGGAACCGAACGCATCGGAGGCAAGCTTCTGCGCTTCCTCGATAACGCCGGTTGGCTGATGCAGGTCATCAAGCGGTGCTATATTGATGAGATCGATCGACAACGCGTTGTCGCCGATAAATTCGCGGAATTCGGAATCGCTTCCTAGCCCTTTTTTGTGACCGGGTATGTGGAACTGAACGGGATCCGCCGCCGCATGTCGGCGGAGGGCATCGAAGAGCGGGGTTTTGTTGTGATCCATCGCTTTCATCCCTGCCTTTCATCTGATGTGCAAACAAGCCCAAGTATAGCAAAAACAAGGGGGAATGCAAGCTTCAATTTCTTTTTGCAAAAGGATAGGTTTGGCTATTTGTTCTTGAATTGTTCATACCAATCCAATATTCGGTTATGGTAACATAGGTGGGTGGAGGGATTACAGCATGTTAAAAAATCGTATGGCAATCGTAATGGCAACTTTAATGACGACTTTCATAGGCTTTGGCATTATCATCCCGGTTATGCCAGAAATTATACAAGCCGCCGACCCGGAAGGGGCGGAGATTCATACGGGCTGGATGCTTGCTCTATATTCGGCCGTATCCTTTGTCTTGTCCCCGTTGTGGGGCGGTTTGTCTGACCGGATCGGCAGAAGGCCGATCATCTTAATCGGCATATTAGGCTTCGCGGTCAGCTTCTTGCTGTTCGGCTTATCGTCGGGCGACTTGACGCTCATGTATTTATCCCGCATCTTAGGCGGATTATTCTCCGGCGCGGTTGCATCGGTTATCGTTGCTTATGTCGCTGACATAACGCCGCCTGAGCAACGGACCAAGGGGATGGGGCTTGTCGGCATGTCGATCGGTCTCGGCTTTACGGTCGGACCTGGCTTCGGCGGCATCCTTAGCCTTATATCGTTGGAGACCCCATTTTACGCCGCTTCGGGTTTGGCGCTCGTTACGTTCATTCTGGCTTTCATGATGCTGAAGGAATCGTTAACGCCCGAGCAGCGCCACAAGAGCATGAAGAAGCGGGAGTCGCGATGGGCGGCATTTACAGGACCGCTCAAATACTTGTACGTGCTGGCTTTTTTCGTGACGTTCACGCTGGCCGGCATGGAGGCGACGCTGCAGTTTTTCGGCATGAAGCGATTCGGCGTAACGCCGCTGCAGGTCGGAATTCTGTTCTTCGTATGCGGCTTCGTAGGGGCTCTCGTTCAAGGCGGCTTCGTTAGACGCCGGATCAAGACGGGCGAAGAACCGAAATATATCGGTATCGGGCTTGTTATCTCGGCGATCGGATTTTTCATGCTGCTTGGCGCGCATTCCTTATGGTGGGCAACGCTGTCACTTGCCGTATTCGGCATCGGCAATTCGCTCATCAGACCTTGCGTAACTTCGTTAATTACGCAGAAGACGACGGTAGGGAAGGGCGTGGCTTCCGGGCTTAGCTCTTCGATGGACAGCCTGGGGCGCATAGCCGGCCCGCTGCTCGGATCGTTCGTATTCACGATTTCGATGGGGCTGCCTTATTTGCTGGGAGGCATCTTATGTCTTGCGGCACTTCTTCTGCTGCTCCGCTTCCGCTCGCTGGACAAGCAGGAAACGCCGGCGGAAGCATAAACGCAGAATATCGCCAGGCTTTAAACGAGTGAGGGCTATGCGGTTAGCGATGGATTCGCTAGCCGCACAGCCCTCTCTTTGTAGATTGTTGATTATGGAGCCAACCCTTTCAAGATGAACGTAATCGTAGCTTCTCTCTCCGCTTCATCATCCCAGTTTACCGAATCCTTCGCACCGAACAGCGTACGCGCCAGCACATAACCGATTAAGCTTGACACCGATAGCCGTATGATCGTCAGCGGCGACCAACCGATAAGCGAGCCGTCCCGCTGGAACTTTTCGACGCTGACGGTCAGCTTCTCCAGCACTTTGGACAGTATAAGCTTCTGGAACTGCTCTTGCAGATCGGGGTGAAACGGTATTTCCTGAATGAAGATTTTGAAAATTTGCATATGCTTCTCGAGAAATTCGATCCGGTTCACGATAATGGCGCGCAGTAATTGGTCGTAGCTGTCGTACTTGCTGTCCAGCACTTTATTGAAATCCCGAAGGACAAACGGCGCGATCAGCTTCGCCATAACCGGCGTAACGATCGATAGCAGCAGATCCTTCTTCGTCTTGTAATGACGGAATATCGTACCTTCGGCAACGCCCGCGCGCTGCGCGATTTCACTCGTCGAGGAGGCGGCGAACCCCTTCTGCGCGAAAATATCGGCGGCAGCCTGCACGATCTTCAACTGCTTCTCTGTCATCGAATGTTCGGCCTCGTCGAGCTTCAGTAACTCCTGTAGCCACTTCTCGACCGGTTCTTGCTCTTCCATGCGGTTAGACACTCCCTCACTCCTTGCCATTGCCCATATTGCAAATGCTATTGCCGTTCCAGCTATTATAGCAAAGTAATCGTAAGCCTACATCCTTCTGTGCTTCTTCAGCGCAAGCACGTTCAGCAAAGCGAACAGCAAGGAGAATCCGATCAACACATATACGTCGATTTGAAAATCAGACCAGCCCTCGCCGCGAATCATGATGCCTTGCATCGCATCCGCACCATAGAAGAGCGGCATCGCATTGCTGATTTTTTGCAGCCATGGATTCATTGCGTCCAGATTGAATAAGCCGGAGAAAAACGCTTGCGGCACGATGACGATCGGAATGAACTGAATAATTTGAAATTCATTGCTGGCAAACGAGGACAGAAGCGTCCCTAGCGTCAGCGCGGTCAACGACAGCAGCAAATTAATAAGGAGCACGTAACCGATTTGGCCGGCCATGTACATGCCAAGCACATGAATGGAATACCAGGCGATAAGCATCGACTGTACGAGCGTGAAGAGACCGAATCCTGCCAGGTAGCCGAGCACAACCTCGCTGCGGCGGATCGGCGAGGCAAGCAGACGCTCCAGCGTGCCGCTCGTGCGCTCTCTTAAGAAAGAAACGCCGGCAAGCAGGAAGACGAAAAAGAAAGAGAAGAAGCCGATGAGTACCGGTCCGAAAGAGTCGAAGGGAGCCATATCCGGGCCGCCATGCAAATAAGTAACGGCTGGCGCGATCGAGCTGGCTTTTGCTTGGAGGGTGTTTTGAATTAATAGCAGAATGGCCTTGTTCATCGAAGGATCGCTGCCTTCGAGCGTGATCGCGGGTCCGTTGGCGCCGATTTGAATGACAGCGTCGAGGTTGTTTTCTCGCAGCGCTTGCTGAGCCTCGTCAGCAGAGTCGTACTCGATGATTGCGGCATTCGCGTTAGACAGGCCGCCGATATACGCTTCGGGCAAGTCTACCGTACCAATGTCAGGCGAAATGGCTTGACCGTCGAAGACGAGCTTCATCAAGCTTAAGACGAGCAGCGGAGCGAGGAACAAGAGCGCGAGCGTCCGTTTGTCTTTAATAAACTGCAAAATGATGCGAATGGCAAGTGCGCGTATTCTCATCGTGTCGCCCCCGTCCCCGAACGTACTGCTTGCTGCTGTCCAAGCGCGATGAATGCTTCTTCAATCGTCGCAACGCCGGCTTCCGCGATAATAGCCTCAGGCGTATCGACGGCAATAAGCTTGCCGTCACGGATCATGCCGAGGCGATTGCATTTCTCGGCTTCATCCATGACATGGGTCGTAACGATGATCGTAACGCCTTGCTTGCTAAGCGTGGACAGCTCCGCCCAGACCGAGCGCCGCAGCACCGGATCGATGCCCACGGTCGGCTCGTCGAGAACGAGCAGCCTTGGCTCGTGAAGCAGCGCGGCGGCCAGCGATAATCTGCGCTTCATCCCGCCTGAATAGGCGCCGACCGGCTTGCCTAGATGGTCGGTCAGCTCAACTAACGCCGCAACCGCTTGTATGCGCGCTTGCAACTGCTCGCCCTTCAAGCCGAATAAAGCCCCGAAGAAGGCCAGGTTCTGCTTGCCGGTCAGTTCATTGTAGAGCGCGTCGGCTTGCGCCATATAGCCGAAAGCCTGCAGCATCTTTAGCTGCGGGATCGGCTCGCCGAGCATGCGTACACTGCCGCCATCGGCCTGGTCGATGCCGGTCATTAGCTTGATAAGCGTCGTTTTGCCCGAGCCGGACGGCCCGAGCAAGCCGAATAACTCGCCTTGCGGAATCGTTAGCGAGATGCCGTCCAAGACGGTTTTGCCATTGAATCTGCGCTGGATCTGATGTAATTGCAGGGCAGGCTCAAGTTCCGCGTTCATCGAAGGGATTGCTGACATGAAATACACGCTCCTCGAATGGAATGCTTATAAGAGTGATTGCTCACTACTTTGAGTATAAGCGAAACGACAGAGAAATAGAAGTGAGTACTTACTCATTATATCGACAAACCTAGACTTAAGACGTAGACCGATTACGACTAAAGACGAGAGCGAATAACCTTCTCGAGACGTTTTTACAAAGTCTGCCTGACATTTATGATTAGAAAGACAAAAACAAAGAAACCGTGTAGGAGAAGGAGTCGGGAAAGATGAACAGATTGACGGAGTGGTCCTTCCGTAATAAAGCAGCCATTATTCTGATTGTAATCATGGCGCTAGCGATGGGGGTGGTGAGCTACCTGAGGCTGCCGATGGAGTTTCTGCCGGCAGCGGACAATCCGCAAGTCATGATTACGGCTATCGGGCCGGGCAACGACGCGAAGTCGATGGAGCAGCAGGTGACGGGGCCGATTGAAGAAGCCGTTGCCTTCGTCAAAGGGAAGACGGAGATGTTCTCGACCTCTGGCGATGGTTACGCCCAAGTTAATTTAAATTTCGATTCGAAGACGAACATGAAGGATGCGAAAGCGGAGATCGAGCGCATCGTAGACCAGGTACAGCTTCCGGCTGGCGTAATGAAGCCGTTCGTTGTGCAATTCAATACGTCGATGATACCGATCTCATGGGTCGTGCTGACCTTCGAGGAAGGGTTGACGGATCAACAAAAGGACGACAAGTTCAAGGAAGTGAAAGCAGAGCTGCAGCGCTCCGAAGGAGCGGGTCAGATCGCGATAGGCGGCAAATCGACGCCGACGATTCAAGTAACTCCGCTAACGGATAAACTGGCGTCGGCCGGTATCCCCGTTCAGTCGCTTATGGGCGTGCTGCAAGGGCGCGGCGTAACGGCGTCGCTTGGCGAGAAGAATGTGGACGGATCGGCGGCGAACGTCGTGCTTAACGATCAAATATCGGATATCGGGACGCTTCGCAAGCTTCCGATCGCCCCAGGCGTAATACTTGGCGATGTAGCAAACGTCGATTTTGCCAACGACCGGGAGAGTATTAACCGTCTGAACGGCAAGGATGCGATTATGTTCACGATCTCCAAGTCTGCCGACGCCAATGCGGTCAAAGCCGGCAACGCAATCGAAGCGACTGTGGACCGCCTGAACGAGGATGTTCAAGGCATCGAAGCTTCCGTCGTGCTAAGTACGGCCGAATCGGTCGTATCCTCTGTGAACAGCATGCTGCGCGAAGTGCTATTGGGTGCGTTATTCGCTACCATTGTTATTTTATTGTTCATGCGCAATCTAAAGGCGACGATCGTTACGGTCGTATCGATACCGCTGTCGCTTGGCATTACGCTTTATTTGCTGCAATTGTCCGGCGTATCGCTGAATATCATTACGCTTGGCGGCGTCGCGGTTGCGGTTGGCCGACTAGTCGACGATAGTATCGTCGTTATTGAAAACATATATAGAAGACTCCAAAAAGAGCCGTTCTCGATGAAGCTCATTACGGATGCGACGAAGGAAGTAGCATCGGCGATCACGTCATCGACGCTTGTAACGGTTGCAGTGTTCCTGCCTATGGGTCTGCTTCGCGGCTCGCTGCAGGCATTCCTCCTGCCGTTTGCGTTAACTGTCGCGTATTCGCTTCTGGCTTCGCTTGTTGTAGCGCTGACGGTTGTTCCTTTGCTAAGCGCATGGCTATTGCGCGGCACGAAGGAGAAGGAGCATGCAGGCTCGCCGAAATTCGCCGCTTTCATTCGTTGGAACCTGCAACGGAAGTGGGTGCCGATTCTGGTCGCGCTTGTCCTATTCGTTGGTTCGATAGGCGCTTATGTCGCGATGCCGAAGGGGGCGCTTGACTCTTCAAGCGCAGGAACAGTCAATGTGTCGCTGCAATATCCAAGCGATACGCCGGCCGAGACCCTAGAGGACGGGGGCAAGAAGCTCGAATCTTATTTGACGGCTGACAAAGAGAATGTCGAATGGGTCATGATGACGCTTGGCAACAGCTCGGAAGCCGCGCAATATGGCGGCGTATCTTCACCGACCCTCGTATCCTACATCGTTGATCTGCAGGAAGGCGTCGATGCCGAGCAATTCATGGCCGATGTGAAGAAACAGAAGGATGGTTACGGTGAAGCGGAATTGCTCGCGAACGCTACCGATCTGATGATGGGGGGAGGTTCTTCGCAGATTTTCGTTGACGTAACCGGCGACGATACGGCGAAGGTCGAACAAGCGGCCGAAGAGCTTCTTACGGCGCTCAAGCCGGTCGACGGCGTGCTTAAGGTGGAAAGCAACCTGGAGCAGAAGAAGCCGGTGTATGCATTCAATATCGATTCAGCTGCAGCGAAAGGCGAGGAGCTGGCGATGCAATTGCAAAGCATGCTGAACCCGCTGCCGATCGGCAGCATCCGTATCGAGGATCATGAGACGCCTGTTATTTTGCAGCCGGTGCTTGATCCAACCTCGGAAACGGATTTGAAATCGCTGACGGTGATGACGGAAGCCGGACCGAAAGCAATGTCCGACATCGCGGAGCTCGTCAGGAAGGAAGAACCAAGCAGTTTCTATCACAAAGAAGGCAAAATGTATGTACGCGTAACGGCTACCGTCGAGCCGAAAGAGCTGTCGGTCGTCGGCAAAGCGATTACGGCCAAATCGAATGAGCTTAAGCTGCCGGAAGGCGTTGCTCTATCCGTAGGCGGCGCATCGGCGGAGCAAGCGAGCGATTTCGCCGATCTGGGCTTAACGGCCCTCATCTCCATCGGTCTCGTATATTTGATTATGGTGCTGTCGTTCAAGACGCTGCGTACCCCGCTGGCCATTATGTTCTCGTTGCCGCTCGCGGCGATCGGTGCAGTTACGGGGCTGCTCATCTCCGGCGTAACGCCAGACTTCACGGCGATGTTCGGAGCGCTTATGCTAATCGGCATCGTCGTCACGAATGCGATCGTATTGCTCGACCGGGTAAGACAGAACGAGGAGCATATGCCGATTCGCGAGGCGCTCATCGAAGCGGCCACCACTCGCATGCGTCCAATCGTCATGACAGCCGTAGCGACGGTATCCGCCATGCTGCCGCTGATCTTCGGTTCGCATGAATCGGGAAGCATCGTATCGCAAAGCCTTGCTATCGTTGTAATCGGCGGGTTGACGGCAGCAACGCTGCTTACGCTCATTATCGTTCCATGCATTTACGAGCTGTTGTACTTCCGCAAGTCGCATAAGCAGCGTAGTGCGAATGTGAACGGGGCTTCGATGGAAGCGGCGGCAGCTGCCGAATAATTGGATATGTACCCGAGTTGTTGTTACTAACGGCTCGGGCTCTTTTTTTTTCTACGACTGACCAATGTCATACGTTAAAAATACAAAACAAATAAGGTGCTACATACGAATACGGACTAAAAATCCTATGAGGTCTATACGATCCGTGAATAGAAGCACGTAAACAAAGAAAAGAGGCCGTCCAATGCATACAGCATGGGCGGCCTTTCGCGGTATAGTCTAAACGAGCGACATCCGGTAGAGCGGCATAAGCGTCTCGAACGTGGAGGAGGCGAACTTCAGCAAAATATCGCCGCTGCGCAGCAAAGCGTCATCCGCGGGAATGTGGCGGCCGATCAGCAGCTCCGCCTTCTGAACGTCGCGGAATCGGACGAGCGCCTTGTTCCAATCTTCCGTGCTCATATCGCCGATTCTCGTCGCTTCCTTCTTCGTATGGTCAAGCGAAATCATGTAGTTCTCGGGAACGGCCGCGATTACATCATCCAGCTTGTCCAAATAAGCGGTAGCGATCTGCGCTTTGTTCGGCACTTCATAGATGAGCGCCAGCCACAGGAACAGATGATCATCGAACAATCCAAGCTGAAAATGCGGATGCGACTTGTACCCGCGTTTGTTGTTGCAAATGCTAAGCCAAGTATCCTTCGGCGGGTTAACCTTGCGTCTTGCATGCTTTGCGATATGGAGATGCATTTCGTCGCCCGCCTGGACGGCAAGCTCGCCGGCAAGTCGCTCGCCGATAGCTTGGAACTTCGGCTGAATCCGTTCTTGAATGCCAGCCATCCGCTCCTCCAGTCCCTCTAGTTGAAATACGTTAAAATCCTCTTGCGTAAAGCCGATAAGCCCGGCTGCAGCATTCTTCGTTGCCATGGTATGATTTCTCTCCTTTGTATCTGTATGATTTGCGCTTAGTTGCGCTGCATCAGCTTTAAATAATAGATGGCAAGCTGCGTGCGGTCTCGCAATTCAAGCTTGCCTAGTATTTCGGAAATATAGTTCTTGATCGTTCCTTCGCTTAGAAAGAGCGACGACGCAATTTCCTTGTTCGATTGCCCGTCGGCTACATGGCGGACAATCTGGCATTCCGCTTGCGTCAAGCCTTTCTCTGCCAAACTTTTGCTGACTTGATCGAATAGATAGGATGGCTCCGTCGAAGCGCCGCGGGGCGATTCAAGCATGCCCGCCAGCTTGCGTGCAATATCGGGATGGATGAGCATCGTGCCTTGGCGAACGGTCTTGATGCCGCTAATAATGAGGCTCGGCGACACGTTCTTCAGCAAGTAGCCGTTCGCTCCGTTGCGGATAGCCTGAGCAATATAATCATCGTCGTCGAAAGTCGTCAGGATGAGCACGGCAGGCGGATTCGGCAGCGCGCGGAGCAGCTTCGTGCCCTCCACGCCGTCGCAGACCGGCATTCGAATATCCATCAATACGACGTCGACCGGATGCGCGCTTGCATATTCGGCCGCTTCCTTGCCGTTTTGGCTAATGCCAACGACACGAAGCTCATGGTCCAGATCCAAAATGACTTGCATGCTCTCTCGAATGAATGGGTCGTCATCGACGATTAGCACCTTGATCATCGTTTGCACCTCCTCTATGTATGGCGCTATGCAGCCCGCATTTTACTACGCTTTCGCCGACGGCTGCTACTTGTTTAATAAAGTCAAAGTGGTCGTGATGGCGAATCGTTCCTCGGTCGTAACCTCCAGCTTTCCTCCGATAAGCGCAATTCGCTCCCGCATGCCGCGTATGCCAAGGCCGGCTTCCACGGGCTCGATCGGCAGCGATCCGTCGTTCGCGACAGTCAACGATACGCTGTCGCTGTCGAACCGCAGTTCGACAGTGACGACTGTGGCTTCGCCATGCCGGACTGCGTTCGTAATCGCTTCTTGCGCATTTTTGAACAGAATAAGTTCCATGCTCGGATAGATCGGTCTCGGAATGCCTTGCACCTCGAAGCGAACCTCGAAGCCAAGCCCGTCTACGGATTCCGCCATCAATCGGTCTAGCGCATAACGCCGCGGTTCCCCATCGCTTTCCGCTGCCAGCTTGCGAACGGTACGGCGCATACGCTCCATACTGTCTTGCAATTGATCGCGGATCTGCTCGACGATATCGCGTGCTCGGTCCGTATCGACGTCAAACAGGCGGAGCGCGGCTTCAGACATCATTTTCACGCGAATGAGTCGATGTCCAAGATCGTCATGAATGTCCTTGGCGATACGGTTTCTTTCCTCCGTCTGGGCATACTGCTCGATTTGGGCGGCATAGTCCTTCATGCGGCCTCTGGCGGCGTCCAACTGCTCGTTGCTTACCGTAAGCGCTTCGTACAGCTCTTCGAATTTGTATCTCTTATTCTCAAAATCATTCGTTACATAAAGCAAGCCCGCAGCCGTTCCCCATAAGACGAGGAGAGCAACGATCAATTCAGGATCTCTGCCGTATAGCCCGACCGTAAGGGCAGCGCAGCCGGCTATGGTCCATGCTGCGCACTCGCGCATGGCGGGTCTTCTGCGAAAGGCCGCAATCAACGTAGAGAAGGGCAGCAGGTACAGAATTCCGCCATACGAAAAGGAGAACCATGCGAAAAACAGGAGCTCCGCAATCAATATCGGTCCCGCCAGTTTTGGCATTATGGTATCGGCTTTGCCGAATAAGAGGGCGAGCAGTGCGAATGCCGTGTAGGGGGCGTATGTTCTTGCATCGATATCTATTATGGTTACGATTGCCGGTATAGCAACGAGCAGACTTCGCATTCGGAGAAGCATGACATTCATAGAGAACGGACTCCCGAAACTGAATTTGTTCCAATTATAAGGCTTTATAAGTTTCATATTTAAACTTTCCGCTTATATGCGGACGCACATCCTCGAAGTACTGCGGTAGGAGTTTTATCATTATAGCACACGTCGTCAATGAAGGTCGCCGGCGGCGCTTATGTTCTTTATTTTGGCAAAAATGACTTTCGTCATCTTGCTGTTATGACTTTAGAGACCTGCTCTTATCCAATTGCATCCGTATAATCAGAGGTAATAAGGGCGCATGAGAGGATGATTACGAATGAGTTTGGTTTCATTTCGAGATGTGGTCAAAAAATACGATACGAAGATGACGGTAAACCATTTGTCTCTAGATATTGGCGAGGGCGAAGTATTCGGGTTGCTAGGGCCTAACGGCGCGGGAAAAAGCACGACAATTCATATGCTGTCCGGCCTATTGAACGCCAGCAGCGGCGATATTACGGTAGGCGGTTACTCGATCAAGAATCAGCCGCTGGAAGTGAAGCGAAGAATCGGTCTCGTGCCGCAGGAGCTTGCAATCTACGAGACGCTGACGGCCCGGGAGAACGTGACTTTTTTCGGAAAACTCTACGGACTAAGGGGCAAGCTGCTGCAGGAGCGGGTCGCGGAGGCGCTTCAATTCGTTGGTCTGCTGGAGCGGGCGGGCGACAAGCCGCAGACATTCTCCGGCGGTATGAAGCGGAGGCTTAACATCGCGTGCGCGATCATGCATCGGCCGAAGCTCATCATTATGGACGAACCGACGGTTGGCATCGATCCGCAGTCCCGAAATCATATTTTGGATTCGGTGCGCGAGCTAAATAAGCTGGGCTCGACCGTTATCTATACGAGCCATTACATGGAAGAGGTAGAAGCGATCTGCTCGCGGGTCGGTATACTGGATAACGGCAAGCTTATTGCGTGCGGATCGAAGGAAGAGCTGAAGCAGCAGGCAGGGCAAGAGGAGAAGCTGATCTTCGAGATCGATCGCAAGCTGGGGCAAGCCGCGGAGGAGATGACCCGGCATCCGGGCGTTCGCCGCATCGATGAGCAGGAGAACGGAACAACGGTAGAGGTAACGGTGAAGGAGTCGCCTTCGATGCTTCAGGACCTGCTTTTCATAATCCAGAAGCACGGCATTACTCTGCGTAAACTGACGCGGGTAGAGCCGAATTTGGAATCGATGTTTCTGCAAATGACCGGCCGCACTCTGCGGGACGAATAGCTGCAATCGCGGCGGCTCGGTTTAACAAGCTTGGGAGGCGAATGTTATGCGTATTTGGTGGACGACGGCTTATTATGAGCTGCTCAAATATAGTCGCAAAAAGACATTGATTTTAATTTTAATCGTATTGCCGCTCGTTCTTATTTATATGCTGGGTAGTGCTTTCGATACAGAAATCAAGCCGGCGAAAGTCATCGTATACAACGCGGATCGGGGAGAGCTGCGCGCCAGCGTGGACGCATTCTGGTCGAATGATGAGATCAAACCTTACGTTCGCTTCCTTGCCGCGAAGGAGGAAGGGGATGTGCAGCCTTCCGTGACTGAATCCGAGTCCGATTACGGCGTTGTCATTCCGGCGGACTACTCCAGCCGCGTTCTCAAGGGCGAGACCGTCTCGTGGCGCACGTACTCCGGACGGTTTGTCGAGAAAAACTTGGCCGTTGAATCGGTCATCGACAGCTATCTAACCGAGCTCAATATGCAAATGTCCGCGCGGGAGATCCTCGGGCCTGAAGCGGGAAGCGAGCAGGAGGGTGTCGGCGAGCCGGATGCGGCTGAACCTTTTGTTCTCGTTGGCATGCTCGGCGGAGACAAAAATCAAATTTTTCGCTCGGTTTCCGCGATGCAATATTATGCGGCTACTTATTTAATCATGTTCCTCCTGTATGGCGGGATGCTGGCAGCTATTGAGCTGCTGAATCAGCATAAGAACGGCACGCTGCAGCGGATGTTCACGATGCCGTTTTCCTTCATTCAGCTTGTGCTGGGCATCGTAACGGGATCTTTCCTGGTCGCGGCGTTGCAGGCCATTATCATCGTTTTGTTTACGAAATTCGTATACGACGTCAACTGGGGGACGAATTATGGATGGCTCTTCCTCATCAGCTTGCTTACAACGGCTGTCGGCGCGGGAATTGCTATCATTATCGCCTCCTTCGCCAAGACGGTGAAGACGACGCAAACCGTATTCGGCATCGTCGCCTTCTCCATGACTTTCGTAAGCGGTGGAATGATTGCGGATATCGACGTCATCATCGGGGACGCGTCCAAGTGGACGGTCAATCATTGGGCAAACGAGGGGCTTCGTGCGATTATGAACGGCTCATCCTGGTCCGACTACAGCCAAGAGGTAGCTATTCTGGCCATGATCGCTGCCGTGCTTTCCGTTTTCGCTATGATCAGATTGCCAAAGGTGGTGAAGCGGCATGCCTAGCATAGCGATTGCCATTCAGCTTATAAAACGTACAGTAGGCTCAAGGCGGGGGTTATTCCTCAACATGCTTCTTCCGGCTATTCTTTTGTCGGTACTAACCGGTCTGCTCAGCGCGCAAGGACAACAAGCTGTCATCGTCGTTGCGAATGCGGACGCGGGGGAGCTAGGCTCCTATTTGACGGCAGCCTTGGCGCGGGAAGAGCTGTATGATGTGCGCGAGGCATCGGGCGCTTCCGATGAGGATGTGAAACAGCAGGTGCTGGACGGCAAAGCAGATGCGGCCGTGTATATCCCGTCCGATTATACAGTCAGCCTATTGGAAGGCAAACATGTTCCTGCTGCGCTCTACCGCATGAATGTTCAGCTTTGGAATGCTTCTCTGGCTACGACGCTTGAGGCGGAGACGATGAAGCTTTCTGCATCGGCAGGCATGGTTGCCCGTGCGGAAGGCGTCGATAAGGAGCAGATGTTGCCGCTTCTTCAGAAGCTGCTGGCTGCGCAAGAGAAGCCGGTCGTTACGACAAAACATGTTGGAATGAAGCTCGGCACTATTTTGTCCAATCCGATCATGATCGGTATTCTGCTCATGTTCGTCATGATGCTCGTCAGTCAATCGATCGGCTTCGTCATGGAGGATAGAGAGCTTCGTACGATGGCGAGGATGTATACGGCACCGGTCAGGGCAATAGATATTTCGTTAGGCAACTTTCTCGGAAGCATGGCTGTCGGCACGCTGCAGCTTGTCATCGTGTTAAGTTTGACCTACTTCGTGTTCCAATACGATCCCGGCGTTTCCTACGGTTATATGCTGATTGTCCTCGAATTTTTCTTGCTTGCCGCAGTCGGCCTTACGACCGCGATTGCCGGATTAGTCCGAGACAGCAGGCAATTAACCCAGATGAACAACTTAGTCATTATGCCCAGCTGCATGGTCAGCGGCTGTTTCTTCCCCTTGTCGATGCTGCCGACGTTCATGCAGAAGCTGGCGAACTTCTTGCCGCAGAAATGGGCGCTGCAGGCGATCGACCGATTAGGGGGAGGCGGAAGCGTGGCGGATATCGGCTTGCAGCTCGCGATTCTGCTCCTGTTCGCGGCCGTTCTGATTGCTTTCGGTTCGGCGGTGCTTAGGCCGAGCAAGCTGAGCCGGTAGACGAATGACAGAAGTATCTTGACTTTCGGTTAACGGATGGTGTAAAAATATAGGATAGTATAAGTCTCGTTTTTGAATTGCTATATAACAATAGCGTAGACCAAGGTTACGCAACTCGGATACACCGTTCGTAACAGAGAGGAAGCCCGCCGGTTGAAAGGCTTCCATGAACGTCCGTTTGCTCCCTGCCTTGCGAGCTGCGGCGGCTGCCGATATTCAAGGCAGCTTCCCGCCGGAATGTTCATATTCCGTTATCGAATGAAGAACTGCCGCATCCACGGGCAGTCAAAATTAGGGTGGTACCGCGAACGCATTCGTCCCTGACGAGCGCGTTCTTTTTTTATGCCAAAAATCAGGATAAACGGGGGAATCCAACATGCGTCAAAGTCAATTGCTTATGCCTACCCTGCGGGAAGCGCCGTCTGAAGCGGAAGCCGTCAGCCATCAATTGCTGCTGCGGGCAGGTCTTGTCAGGCAGCTTGCCGCAGGAGTTTATACGTACTTGCCGCTCGGACGCCGCGTGCTGCGGAAGCTGGAGGCGATCGTTCGCGAGGAAATGGATAAGGCGGGCGGCCAAGAGGTTCTGATGCCGGCGCTGCAGCCCGCGGAGCTATGGCGCCAATCCGGCCGCTACGAGGTGTACGGGCCGGAGCTTGTAAGGCTACGCGATCGCCATGATCGGGAGTTCGCGCTTGGTCCGACGCATGAAGAGGTGATTTCGGCGCTGATGCGGGGAGAGATCAGCTCTTATCGCCAATTGCCGGCTACGCTCTATCAGATTCAGACTAAGTTTCGCGACGAGCAGCGTCCTCGCTACGGCCTGCTGCGCGGCCGAGAATTTCTGATGAAGGACGCTTACTCGTTCGATGCGGACTGGGAAGGCCTCCATCGCAGCTATGTTGCGATGTACGATGCCTATCATCGCATATTCGCGCGCTGCGGCTTGAACTTCCGAGCGGTGGAGGCGGATGCGGGCTCGATTGGCGGCGAAGGAGGCACGCATGAGTTTATGGCGCTCGCCGATATCGGCGAGGATACGATCGCCTCGTGCACCTGCTGCGATTATGCGGCCAATCTGGAGAAGGCGGAGTACGGAATAGCGACGAATGATAAAGCTGACGTAGTTGAACCGACAAAGACTAAACGGCTGCATACGCCAGGCAGCAAGACAATCGTACAGCTTAAGGAATCGCTTGGTCTTGAAGCTACCGCATTCATCAAGACGCTCATCTTCATCGCGGACGGTAAACCGGTAGCGATCCTCGTGAGAGGCGATCACGAGGTAAATGATATCAAAGTGAAGCAAGCGCTAGGCGTCGTCTCTCTCGCGCTTGCCGATCAGGAGACGACCGAGCGGGTGACGGGCGCGCCAACGGGCTTCGCAGGTCCAGTCGGTTTGACCATTCCGGTTTACGCGGATATAGCGGCAGCACAAATATCGTCTGCCATCGTCGGAGCGAACGAAGAGGATTACCATCTTGTTGACGTTCAGCCAGGCGTTCATTTCACCTATGAAGCGAGCGGCGATTATCGCAATGCGGCGATGGGCGACCGTTGCCCTCGCTGCGAGGAAGGCCGGCTGCAATTCAATCGGGGTATCGAGATCGGACATGTATTCAAGCTGGGGACGAAATACAGCGAAGCGATGGAAGCGACGTTCCTCGATGCGGCGGGCAAGGCGCAGCCGCTCATTATGGGCTGTTACGGCATTGGCGTCTCGCGACTGCTATCTGCCGTCATTGAGCAGCATGCCGATGAACAAGGTATCGTGTGGCCGGCATCGATTGCGCCATATCGCGTCCATATCGTGCCGGTGTCGGCAAAGGACCAGACCCAGATGGCGCTCGCCCTTCAATTGGCCGAACGCTTGGAGGCAGCCGGCATCGAATGGCTTCTTGACGATCGGGACGAGAGGCCGGGCGTTAAGTTCAAGGATGCCGATCTGATCGGCATACCTCTGCGCATAACGGTGGGCAGACAAGCCGCGAGCGGCATCGTCGAGGTGAAACGACGGAGCGAGGCGGCCGCGAAGGAGCTATCGATCGAAGAAGCGCTTACAATGGCGTCAATGCTGGCAGTTGAACACTAGTTGTACAGGTGGGGGACAATCCGCGATTTCCAGGCGGGCTTGTTCCCTTTTTTCGTAAACAGGCGCCCGATTCCATAAAATTAGTCAATAATCCAAGTTGCCATTACATAAGATGGAGTATAAGATAATGGTAAGAACAAATTATCAGATTATTTCGTCAACTATCATGAAGCAAGGGAGGGATTGCCGTGAACAAGAGCTATGAAGTCGAATATTGCAATTTAGAACTGCGATTTGACCGCCGGCAAATCCAAAATCTCATCCGCGATCTGATTCAGGAAGGGTACTCCTTATATTGGAGCGAGACGGAGGGTCAGTTTCTCGTATCGATTCGCACCGGCCGCAAGCTCGTCAAGCTTCGGTTCCAACGAATGAAGAGCCGGTACAAGATTGTCGGAGACTATATCATTAAAGACGAGAAGCTGTCAGAGTTGATCGAGAAGCTGATTAATGACACACGTGGACATGCGGTAGTGAAGCGAATCAAAGATCGTCAAATCGTCATTGAGAGCATCATGTTCGGTGAGATTATACGACTCGTGGAGGTGTCAGGTATGGAACATCGGATTATTTATCAGAAGAAGCCTTTCGTAACGATAGAGGAAATGATTAAAGCGTTCCAATCGAAGAGAGCGGAAGAGAGGGCAATCGTCCTGCGCTACGAGCTTGATTACGAGCTGTCGATGCTGTTCGACGCACTGCAGGATGGCAATGAGGAAGCGGCAAACGCATCGAAGGAGAAGCTGGCTGTTCTTCGAACGGAAATGCTGCAGCTTGAATTATAGGGATGAAAATTTTTTTCATCACAAAAAGCTAAACGATCGAATGCTGACTAAGCTTTTCCAGCGTTTGATCGTTTTTCTGTTGTGCCTATTTCACTGCATTCGCGGCTTGAAATCGGCGCGGGGCTTGATATTACGGCTATTTATAAGATAAACTTTTAGAAGCGGTCAATAATTCTAATGTGCGCAAAACGATATTTTTTCATGCAAATAGTTTTCATTCGGCTGCAAAAGGAGTAGAATAAAGACATTGCAACGCAAATAAAAAACAAAGGATGGAAGAAACCAAATGTCGAAACAGCAAATTGGCGTAATCGGACTGGCAGTAATGGGCAAAAACTTGGCACTCAATATCGAGAGCAGAGGTTTCACGGTATCGGTATTCAACCGTTCCCGCGAGAAGACAGACGATCTTGTACAAGAAGCAGCAGGCAAAAACCTCGTTCCTACTTATACGATCGAAGAGTTCGTGCAATCGCTTGAAGTACCGCGCAAAATCCTTATCATGGTACAAGCCGGCGCAGGCACCGACGCTACAATCGATTCGCTTGTTCCGCACTTGGAGCAAGGCGACATCATTATCGACGGCGGCAACGCTTATTTCCCTGACACGGTTCGCCGCAGCAAAGACCTTGAAGCTAAGGGCTTCCGCTTCATCGGTACTGGCGTATCCGGCGGCGAAGAAGGCGCTTTGAAAGGCCCTTCGATCATGCCGGGCGGACAAAAATCGGCTTACGAGCTCGTTGAACCGATCTTGACTGCAATTTCGGCGAAAGTCGGCGAAGACGCATGCTGCACATACATCGGACCAGACGGTGCAGGTCACTATGTGAAGATGGTTCATAACGGCATCGAGTATGGCGATATGCAGCTCATTTGCGAAGCTTACGACCTGCTTAAGAACGTCCTTGACGTTAGCGCGGAAGAACTTCACGAGATTTTCACGGAATGGAACAAAGGCGAGCTTGACAGCTACCTGATCGAAATTACGCGCGACATCTTCTCCAGATACGACGAAGAGACGGGCAAACCGATGGTTGACGTCATTCTTGACTCCGCCGGCCAGAAGGGTACCGGCAAATGGACAAGCCAAAGCGCGCTTGATCTGGGCGTGCCTTTGTCGATCATTACGGAATCGGTATTCACTCGCTTCCTGTCCGCTATGAAGGAAGAGCGCGTTGCAGCAAGCAAAGTGCTTAGCGGTCCTGCCAAGAAGCCTTTCCAAGGCGACAGAGCGGCATTCATCGAAGCGGTTCGCAAAGCATTGTTCGCATCCAAAATCTGCTCGTACGCACAAGGCTTCGCGCAAATGCGCGCTGCTTCCGAAGAGTACGGCTGGGATCTTCGCTACGGCGACATCGCGATGATCTTCCGCGGCGGCTGCATCATCCGCGCGCGCTTCCTGCAAAACATCAAAGACGCGTACGATCGCGATCCAGGCCTTCGCAACCTGCTCCTCGATCCTTACTTCAAGGAAATCGTCGAGTCGTACCAAGGCGCATGGCGCGAAGTGGTATCGATCGCTATCGCTAACGGCGTACCTGTCCCTGCTTTCGCAAGCGCGATCGCTTACTTCGACAGCTACCGCACGGAGCGTCTGCCAGCTAACCTGCTGCAAGCGCAACGCGACTATTTCGGAGCGCATACGTTCAAGCGCATCGACAAAGAAGGCACGTTCCACTACAACTGGATTCAATCCTAATCGTCAGCGCCCGCGGGGCGAACGATTATCGGTTTTGTTCGGATTGATGCCGTATGCGGCTTCCCGCAGCCAATCGCGCAATCGATCGGCTTCTTGATCGCAGCAATTTCTGCGGTTAATCAGGGACATGGCTGCTTCGGCAAAGTAATGAAAGTTTTGCAATAAGCGTGGCTGCGTGAGATCCATTAAGGCGGGATCCTCATCAGCCACCTTTTTTTTGATATACTCAAGCATCCATATGACGTCCGCGCGGCATAGCGGGTGATCGGGATTCAGTATGCGGTCGATCTGCGATTCGGTACGCTGAGGCGGAGGCAAATCCAGCTCGTTATTCATCTCTAGCTTCACTCCTGTCCGGAAGTTATGCATCTTTAACATCCATACGGCATATGCAACTTTTTTATACCCTAGAATTGAAAAAAAATGATATGATGTTGGGGAATATATGCGATGGATCAATAGGAAAAAGGGTGGATCAGCTACAATGGAACGGCAGCATGGTAACAAACTGATTTTGGTTGGCTTCATGGGAACAGGCAAATCAACCGTCAGCAAACTGCTCGCCAGCCGCCTCGAATGCAAGCGCGTTGACGTTGACGAGCGGATCGTGAGCAGCACGGGACATGCGATATCGGACATATTCGCCGAGAGCGGGGAAGAGGGCTTCCGGGATATCGAGGCGCGCGTGCTGGCGGACATCCTGGCAAACGATGCGCCGTCCGTCATTGCAACGGGTGGCGGAGCGGTGCTTCGCGAGGCGAACCGGGACCTGATGCTGGCATCGGGACTTGTCGTTGCGCTAACGGCTGACGCTGCTCGGATTATTGACAGAGTACAGTCGGACGACGCTCGCCCGCTGCTTCAAGGCGATGCCGCAAGCCGGGTGAATACTCTGCTGGAGCAGCGAAAGCATGCCTACGACTTTGCGCATATCGCCGTAGATACGACAAGCTTGACGGCAGACGAAGTTGTTGCGGTTATTATGGAACATTGGGGCAAGAAGCAGTAGAGGATACTATTATAGTAAAAGGAGATCATACGAACTATGGACGTTTTAGTGACACCTACTCCAAAGCTACAAGGGGAAATTCAAGCGCTTTCCTCCAAAAACTATACGACGCGCTACTTGCTGGTAGCCGCGCTTGCCGATGGAACGAGCACGATCTATTATCCTGCGCACAGCGAGGACAGCGATGCGATGCGCCGCTGTATTCGCGCTCTCGGCGCAATCGTGGAAGAGGATGACGAGAAGATCGTCATTACCGGCTTCGGCCGCAATCCGAAGCCTGCCGAACAACTGGATGTAGGCAATGCGGGAGCGGTGCTTCGTTTCTTGATGGCAATCGCAGCGCTATGCCCCGACATTACGTTTATTAACCGTTACCCGGATTCGCTCGGCAAGCGCCCGCATGACGATCTGATCGAATCGCTCAGCTCGATGGGCGTGAAGATCGAGCATCGCGAAGGCAAGCTGCCGATTCGCATCCAAGGCGGCAAGCCGAAGGGCGGCCGCATTCAAGTATCCGGCAATATCAGCTCGCAGTTCCTGAGCGCGCTGCTGTTCTTGACGCCGCTGCTGGAGGAAGACAGCGAGATTGAAGTGCTGCATGATCTGAAGTCGAAGGTCGTAGTCGGCCAGACGCTGGAAGTATTGGAACAGGCGGGTATCGTTATCCACGCGGATGATGATTACATGCGCTTCCGCGTTCCAGGAAACCAAAGTTATGCGGCGAAGACGTATTCGGTGCAGGGCGACTACCCGGGCTCGGCAGCCATTCTTGCGGCTGCTGCGGTTACGCAATCCGATGTTATCGTTCATCGCCTCGAAGAGCGCAGCAAGCAAGGCGAGCGCGCCGTAGTGGATGTGCTCAAGATGATGGAAACGCCGCTCACGCACGAGAACGGCATCGTCCATGTGAAGGGCAATGGCAAGCTGAAAGCCGTCGAATTCGATGGCGACCATGCAACCGATGCCGTGCTTGCGATGGTAGCGGCTGCCGTATTCGCAGAAGGCACATCGCGCTTCTATAACGTAGAGAACCTAAGATACAAGGAATGCGACCGGATTACCGACTACCTGAACGAGCTACGCAAAGCAGGAGCGAATGTTGAGGAGCGTCAAGCGGAAATTATCGTTCATGGACGTCCGGAGGGCGTTGAGGGCGGCGTTGAGATTAATGCGCACTACGACCATCGCGTTATTATGGCGCTTACGATTGTAGGTTTGCGCTCGAAAGAGCCGATCCGAATTCGTGACGCGCATCATGTCGCCAAGTCTTATCCGATTTACTTCGACCATCTAAAGGCGCTTGGCGCGAATGTGGAATGGATCGAAGCGTAATAGCGGTTCAAAACTAATGAATTGAGGTGCGGCAATGGCGTATCAACACCCGTCTCGAGAGGAAATAAAGTCGATTCTGCAAGGCAGTACGACGATCGCGGTCGTCGGACTGTCGGATAAGCCCGACCGCGTATCGTACATGGTGTCCGAAGCGATGCAAGCCAAGGGGTATACGATCATTCCGGTAAACCCGAACGCTGACAGCATACTTGGACAGAAGAGTTATCCTAGCCTTAAAGATATTCCTTTCCCCGTCGATATCGTCAACGTGTTCAGACGCAGCGAGCATACGCCTCCCGTGGCCGAAGAGGCTGCAGCGATCGGCGCGAAAACGTTATGGCTGCAGCTCGGCATCTCGAGCGAGGAAGCAGCTTCGATAGCGGTGGCCGGCGGCCTCACTGTCATTATGGATCGTTGCATTAAGGTGGAGGATTCGATCCTTCTACCGAAAGGCAAGCAGTAATTATAGGGCAAAGGGCGGGCCTTGAGGCTCGCCTTTTGCTTTGACAAATGAGGTTTATACGCTTAACATCGAAGTAGACATTTACGGACAAGGCGAAACGGCTCGCACCGTCCTTTGGCGGCGAGGAGCGTTTCGTTTCGGTGATAAATTCGTGAACGGATAGGGGGTGCGTAATGATCTCCATAGGAAGCTTTCAGCAGCTCGGCAGAGCGATCATGCTGCCGATGGTTGTGCTGCCTGCAGCGGCTATATTTCTTAGTCTAAGCCAGCTGCCATGGGACATGGTCGGCTTGCCCGGCATGTCCGGTTATTTGCAAGCGGCAAGCGGAGCCGTATTCATGTTTTTGCCTTACATATTTGCCGTCGGAATCGCGCTTGGCATGACCGGCAATGCATTGTCGGCAGGCATGGCTGCCCTTGTAGGGATGTTTATTTATGAAGGAATAACGGGCTCTGTAGAGGCTCAGATCGAGCCGACGGTGCTCATCGGCACGATTATCGGCGTGGCATCAGGCATAAGCCATGCGCAGTTCAAAAATCTCAAGCTGCCCGAATATATACAGTTTTTTGGCGGTCCGCGATTTGTGCCGCTGTTCGTCAGCTTTATTTCTCTGATCTTCTCCATCGGGATGGTCGGGGTAGCTCCGTATTTGCAGCGGTTATTGATTGATCTAGGCGACATTGTCGCCTCGGGTGGCGGCTTCGGCGTATTCCTTTACGGCTTCGTGCACCGGATACTCGTCGTATTCGGCCTGCATCATCTCGTCAGCCACGTCTTCTGGTTCCAGATTGGCGGCTTTGAGACGGCAGCCGGCGAGATGGTTTATGGCGATCTGCCGCGTTTCTTCGCAGGCGACCCAACGGCGGGCTCGTTCATGGCAGGCATGTACCCGACCATGATGTTTGCTTTGCCTGCGATTGCGTTCGCGATCATTCACGAGGCGCGCGAGGATTTGAAGCCGAAAATCCGCAAGACGTTTATGTATGCCGCACTGTCTTCTTTCTTGACAGGTGTTACCGAACCGGTCGAATTCGCTTTCTTATTCGTCGCTCCCTACTTATACGTCGTTCATGCGCTGCTGTCCGGCATCATCATGTGGGTGACGTACGAGCTTGGCATTAAGCATGGCTTCTCGTTCTCGGGCGGCGCGATCGACTACCTTATCAACGAACATTTGGCTACTCGCGGATGGCTGCTTATTCCGATAGGCGTCGTCGTCGGCTTGGTCTATTACTTTTTGTTCCGCTGGGCGATACGAAAGTTCCGTATCCCGACGCCGGGACGCGAGGAAGGCTCGCAGCTCGATGAATGGGCAGGCGACATTCCGTACCGCGCTCCGCTTATCCTCCAAGCAATCGGCGGCAAGCAAAATATCGTCCAAATGGAGTCCTGCATTACACGGCTGCGTCTTAAAGTGTCCAACGAGAAGCTGATCGACACGAACTCGCTCCGCAATCTCGGGGCAGCCGGCGTTATCAAGCTTGGCGGAGGACATGTCCAAGTCGTCTTCGGCACGTATTCCGAGCTTATACGCGAGGAAATGAGCAAGACGATCAAGCGCGATCAAGCGCAGGTACTGTTCAATTCGCCGATGCAAGGCAGAATGATTCCCCTTGAGGAAGTGCCCGATCCGATCTTCGCCGGCAAGCTGGTCGGACAAGGCGTCGCGTTCATTCCCGATCGCGGAGAGCTCGTATCGCCGGTTAAAGGCGTCGTCATTCATATATATCCGACGATGCACGCCATAGGCATACGGACGGAAGAAGGTCTTGAGGTTCTGCTCCATATCGGGATCGACACGTCGAAGCTGGCGGGCAAGTCGTACTTCAATGCCGTCGTGAAAGAGGGCGACGAGGTTGTGCCAGGCATGCTGCTCATCAGGTTCGACCTGCAGCGCGTCAAGAAGGAAAGCAAGTCGCTTGCGACCCCTATGGTCATAACGAACTCCGATCTCGTGCACTCTTGGCGCTTTGCGCCGTTCAAAGCGGTGAAGAAAGGTCAGTCTTCGGTCTTATCGGTTGTACTTAAAGAGAGAAATGGTGGAGGGGAAGCACAATGATTCAAGGAATAGGAGCGTCAGCGGGCATTGCGATCGGGAGAGCCTTCGTGCTGCCTAATTGGGAGTGGGAGCTTCCGGAGCAAAAAATCGACGTTGCCGATTTTGCGCGGGAGTTCGAACGCGTCTATGAAGGCATTCGGACGTCCAAAAGCGAAATCGAGCAAATCAAGGATGAGCTTCGCGAGGTTGTCGGTTCGGAGGAGACGCATATTTTCGACGCGCATCTCGCCATTCTGGACGATCCTGTATTCATGAATGAAATTCAAGGCATCATTCAGCGGCAGTATAAAGCGGCCGAGGTTGCGGTGAAGGAAGCGATCGATCATTTTGTGACGATGTTCGATCTGCTGGACGATGAATACATGAAGGAACGCGCGCTGGACATTAAGGATGTCGGCAACCGGCTTCTGAAGCATCTGCTTGGCGCTCCAGAAATTACGCTTCCTTCGGATACGCAGCCTTTCATTCTGATTGCCAAGGAGCTGTCCCCTTCGCAGCTCGCGCATATTAACCCGCAGCATGTTCTTGGCATAGTAACGCTGGCTGGCAGCACGACGTCCCATTCCGCCATTATGGCTCGAGCGCTTGGCGTTCCGCTCGTCGTAGGCGTTGAGCTGTCGCTGGAGGAGCCGCTTCAGACGGGGCAAACGATCATTATTGACGGCAGCGACGGCAAAGTGTTCATGGAACCGACGCAACAAATCATCGAAATGTATTCGCAGCTTCACGACCGGCAGAAGGAAGCGAAGAAGAAGCTTCATAATATTGCGGGACATCGCCCTATGACGCCGGACGGCAAGACGCTTGAACTCGCGGCTAATATTAGTTCGATCAAGGAACTGGATATTGCGCTGGCAAGCGGGGCGCATGGCGTCGGCCTGTTCCGTACCGAGTTTCTGTACATGGACCGTAACCGGTTCCCAAGAGAAGAGGAGCAGTTCGACGTCTACAAAGGCGTCGCCGAGAAGCTCGCCGGAGACACGCTCGTCATTCGGACGCTCGATATCGGCGGCGACAAGCAGCTCGATTATTTCGAGCTTCCGGAAGAGGATAATCCTTTCCTTGGCTACCGGGCGATTCGTATCTCGCTTGACCGGCAGGATCTGTTCAAGACACAGCTTCGCGCGATTCTTCGCGCAAGTCATTACGGCCAAGTGAAGCTTATGTATCCGCTCATCTCTTCGGTCGATGAAGTTAGAGCGGCCAATGCGATTCTGGAGCAAGCGAAGTTGGAGCTTGAGCAGGAAGACATCCCTTACGACAGAGAAATCAAGGTCGGAATTATGATCGAGGTTCCTGCAGCGGTCATGATAGCCGATATGCTGGCGAAGGAAGTTGACTTCTTCAGCATCGGAACGAACGATCTCGTTCAATTTACGCTCGCGGTCGATCGGATGAACGAGGAAATCTCGCATCTGTATGAGCCTTTCCATCCTGCGCTGCTAAGAATGCTGATGATGACGGTAGACGCGGCAAAGCGAAATGGAATCAAGATTGCAGTATGCGGTGAGCTGGCGGGGGATTTGCGCGCGCTGCCGATTTGGCTGAGCCTGGACGTCGAAGAGCTAAGCATGTCGTCGCATTCGATCTTGCCAGTGAAGGAGAGACTGCTTAGCACGACCCAGGATGATAGCCGAGAGGTGCTGCGGCAGCTGCAGGAATGCAGCACGAGCAGCGAGATTATTGAAGTACTGACCCGCTTCATGGAGCGCGTAGACGTGAAGACAGCGAATGGTTAGCCCATTCGCTGTTCTAGTGCGTCTACGAAAGCTTTGGCATATTCAGGCAGATCCGGCGGACGTCTCGCCGAGATTAGATTGCCGTCGACAACGACAGCTTCGTCGTACCAGGTTGCGCCCGCGTTCTCCATATCGTCGCGAATGCCGGGCGTTGAAGTGACTTTGCGTCCTTCGAGAATTTTGGCGGAGACGAGCACCCAGCCCGCATGGCAGATTTGGCCGATCGGCTTATTCTGGGCATTAAGCTCCTGCACGAGCTGGAGCACCTTCGGATAACGGCGCAGCTTGTCCGGCGCCCAGCCGCCCGGTACGAGCAAGCCAACGATGTCCTCGCTGTTCACCTCATCGAACGAGAGGTCCGCAACAGCGGGAACGCCATATTTTCCGATATACTTTTTGCCTTTCTCAGGTCCGGCATAGAGTACGGTAGCCCCGGCCTCGCGAGTGCGGTAGACCGGATACCATAGTTCCAAATCTTCAAACTCGTCATCCAGTAAGCAAATGACCGTTTTTTTTTGCAAGGACATTCCTTTTCCCCTCCAACGTGTACGTCTGTAACCAACTCTATTATTGTAACGAAGGAGAATCAATGAAGCAAACAGAAACGATTCGACGCATGAAGCCCCGTATTAAAATTTATCGTTTTATTCCAGCCGTTCTTTGGATGGCTTTTATTTTCGCCTTGTCCTCGCGAACTGGCGAGCAGCTCGATACGGTGCTGCCGCTATTGCAGAAGCTTCTCCCGTTCATGGACGACTTCAACTGGGGACATTTTGTATCGTATTTCCTGCTCGCGATGCTGCTCGATTATGGATTCGGGCGCCGCTCTGAGCGGGTATCCGTTAAGCTGCTCACAATCGTGCTATGCGGCGCATATGGCGTCACGGATGAGTATCACCAGTCGTTCGTAGGCGGGCGGATGCTTGATCCGCTCGATCTTCGGAACGATATTATCGGTGCAAGTGCCTGGGTATTGATCGGTCTGCTGCGGCCAATCAGTCGGTTAAGAAGGAAACTATCCCATCCGAATAGTCAATAGGCAATCGTTTAACGCTTGTTGCCTGCGGTAGTAAAAATTACATAGACGACATAAGCAGGATTTTTTGCGAAAAAGGTCGAATTACCTTTCTAACTCTTTGTGCCTAGAGATTGATAATAGGCTCAAGCTGCCATGAGAAGGAGTGGACCACTTTGCAAAAGCGGTGTCATTGCGGTGACATTATGACGATGAAGCTGCGTACAGTTATATTTTCAGGAAAAGTAGAAATCGATAACGTTCCGATATTCTCCTGCTCGGCCTGCCACCGGAGCGAGGTTATTCCCGAGGTTAAGCCCGATTTGACCGGGTTGATCGCCCAGCTTGGCGCAGAGCCGGATAAACAAACTTTTTTGTTTAACGAATGCAATGAATGGGCAAGTTTGTTAGTAGAGGCGAAAGCTTACAAGCAGCATACGGATCGCGGCGCGGTCGAGCGTCTCTTCGAGGAGCGCGTTAACCAATTGCTCGATCTTTACTTGCTGGCACAGACGCTGAACGACGAGGCATGGATTCAAGATTTGGATAAGCGGCTGAAGCAGCTTAGCCGTCGCACGTTGCTTACATAACGGTACTACGACCGATAGCTAGATCCTCCCGGGTGAGCGATGCGCAAGAATGAATCGTTCATATGGTTATTTTACTTACTCCGTAAGCGTAAACGATAAGCGTTAACATTGCGAAAAGTAATATTTTGTCGTATCATTACTTTAATATGCGGCGTACGTAACAATAAAAATCTGAGCTAATGGGGAGAAGACCGTGACGGTAACCATTTATGATGTAGCAAGAGAAGCAGGAGTATCCATGGCTACGGTTTCCCGGGTTGTGAACAACAATCCGAACGTAAAGCCTGCAACGCGCAAGAAGGTATATGAAGCGATTGAACGGCTTGGATATCGTCCAAACGCCGTCGCTCGCGGCTTGGCAAGCAAGAAGACTACAACGGTAGGCGTTGTTATTCCCGATATATCGAATGCGATGTATGCAGAGGTAGCCAGGGGCATAGAAGATATAGCGAATATGTATCATTATAATATTATTTTGGCTAACGCGGACAAGAAGAAGGACAAGGAGATTCGCGTTATCAATACGCTGCTTGAGAAGCAGGTCGACGGCTTGCTGTTCCTCGGAGCTCCAGTAACCGACGAGCATCTACAGGCGTTTAAGACGGCGAATGTGCCGATCGTTCTGTGCGCGACGACTGACGAGAGCGGACAAGTTCCTTCGGTAGACATTAATCACGAGAGCGCAGCCTATGACGCGGTCATGAGCTTGATCGGACAAGGCCATAAGCACATCGCGATGATTAGCGGAACGCTGCAAGACCCGGCTAACGGCTATGCCCGTTTCCAAGGGTACAAGCGCGCGCTGGAAGCTTCCGGCATCCCCTACGACGATTCGCTCGTTCGGATCGGCAACTATCGCTACGAATCCGGTGCCGATGCGATGAGATATTTCATCGAGCTGTCGGAGCGTCCTACGGCCGTATTCTCGGCTACGGATGAGATGGCGATCGGCGCCATTCATGCGATTCAAGATTCGGGACTGAAAGTACCAAGCGACTTCTCGGTTATAAGCGTAGACAATAGCCGTATGGCTTCGATGGTAAGGCCGCAGCTTACTACCGTAGCTCAGCCTATGTATGATATTGGCGCCGTATCGATGCGTCTGCTTACGAAGCTGATGAAGAAAGAGAACGTAGATCAATCTCAAGTGGTATTGCCTCATGAAATTGTGGTGCGTCAATCAGTTGGAGGAATTTAATCGAAATGCCGTTTAACAAAATCGGAATTATTGGCGCGATGGTTGAAGAAATCGAATTGCTGCATAAGCATACGGAAGTAGCTTCCGAGGTAACGAAGGCCGGAATTACGTATTACGAAGGCAAGCTTCACGGCAAGGAAGTCGTCTACTGCAAGTCGGGCGTAGGCAAAGTAAACGCCGCCGTATGTACGCAAATTATGCTCGATCTCGGCGCGGACTGCGTATTGTTCACTGGTGTAGCCGGAGCGGTAGACCCGCGATTGAACATCGGCGATATCGTTGTATCGACGAGCAGCATTCAGCATGATATGGATTGCTCGCCGCTGGGCTTTGCGAGAGGCACGATTCCTTTCCATAACCGATCGGAGTTTCCGGCCGACGAGAGGCTGATCGAGCTTGCCGTTTCGGCTAGCGACCGCCACTTTCCAGGCCGCAGCTTGAAAGGCATCGTATTATCCGGCGATCAGTTCATTGCGAGCCGTGAGACGGTCAAGCTGCTGCATGATACGTTTGAAGGGGCATGTGCCGAGATGGAAGGAGCTTCCGTTGCGCAAGTATGCGATATGAACGGGATCCCGTACGTCGTCATTCGCTCCATGTCTGACAAGGCCGACGGTTCCGCGCATGTGAATTTTGCGGAATTTACGATTCAAGCAGCGAATAACTCGTACCGGATCATTGACGATATGGTCAAGCATATATAACAGGCAAGAACAAATAAGCACCTGCCGTGTTGATCGCTTCCGCGATCGGCCGGGCGGGTGCTTTTTTGTCTCTTCTCATAGATCCTGAATCGCGATTTGCTGCGTCATGCGATTTTTGAGCGTAATTTCATCGCGTCTGGGAATGGGAGGAATAAATGTAAGATCGTCCATCCAATGCGAAGGAAGCTCATGAGGAGAGGAAGCCGACCATTGCCCGAGCCAGTCAGCGGGCAGCGGAGTGCCACCGCCTGCTTCTTGAAGGTCGGTTGTAATGGGGTGCTCGATCATCGTAAGCCATACGAGCGCCCATGCTCTTGGAACGACGCGCCATATATCGTATCCGCCGCCGCCAAGCGCAATCCATTTGCCATCCGCATAATCATGCGCAAGTTCATGTATGATAGCCGGAATTTCCCGATAGATTCGCATGCTGCAATGCATATGGGAGAGAGGATCATAGGCGTGGGCATCGCAGCCATGCTGGCTGATGATAACGTCGGGCTTATGGGCGGCAATCACTTTGCGTAGCGTCACGTTGAAGCTCTCCAGCCACGATTCGTCCTCGGTATAGGGTTCAAGCGGCACATTGAAGCAAGCGCCGAACCCGCCGTCGACACCTTTCTCATGAACGAAGCCCGTTCCCGGGAACAGAAAACGTCCCGTCTCATGGATGGAGTAGGTGCATACGTTTTGGTCGGCATAGAAAACCCACTGCACGCCGTCGCCATGATGGACGTCGGTATCGATGTAGAGCACTCTTGCGCCGTACGTTCGGCGAATATGCTCAATCGCTATGGCGGCGTCATTATAAACGCAGAAGCCCGCTGCACGCTCGGGAAAGGCGTGATGCAGCCCGCCTGCAAGATGAAACGCATGAAGCGTCCGTCCGCTCATAACGGCATCAGCGGCCGCTACGGAGCCGCTGACAATTGCGGAAGCCGCTTGATGAATACCGGCGAAGAACGGGGTGTCCTCGGTTTGCAGACCGTACTTCCCGGCGAGCGAGTCGTTATGTTCGCCAGAAACCGGAGCGCTGAGCTGCTTGACCGCGTCCAAGTAATCCTGCCTGTGCACGAGCGCCAGAAGCTCGTCGTCCGCGCTTAGATGGGGCGCCTGGATTTGATCGTCTTTCAGCGCTCCCATGCGCTTTAACAGATCGACCGTTAACGTAAGCCGCATCGGATCGAAGGGATGCTCCTCTCCGAACTTATATTTTTCCGAACCCGGATGATGAAAGAAAATCGCGTTTGAAGACATTCCCCTTATAGCCTCCCAGAAAGGTTAAGCCTATGCCATAGGTCATAACCGTGTTAATACATAAATCGCTGCCGGAATCTTACGCGGTCGAATTGCTCCACGGAGCTAAGCGGCACTTCTTTGCCGATCTTTACCATGAGACAATTGGCAGGGTGCGAGCAGATCTCGGGATCGTCCGTCGCGAACCAGATCATGCCTACCGACTTCATCAGCTTCTCCATCATGCTGCGATATTCCCACACATTGAGCTTCGTGCCCTCCAAGTCCCAATGCCAATAATATTCCGTCGTAAAAACAATCATATTTTCAAGCTGGTCTTCGGCAAAAGCGAGCTGTATCATCTTCTTGCCAAGTCCGAACGATCGGTATTCATCGGCGACTTCAATCGCGCCAAGTTCGATCAGATCGATCATGCCGCCCTCGGACCAGCGTTCCAACTCGTCCGCATAATGAAACGTCACGTAGCCGACAATCGTATCCGCCTCGCGCACGAGAATAATTCTCCCTTCATCAAGACCGGCGATATCGACCAATGCTTCATGCTGGTCGCGCGGCCTTCTGAACGCATCAAGCGCAGGATGCATCGCAAGCTGAGCGAGCTGCTCGGGCGGTACGGGCCCTTCAATAACGAGCTCCCGATTGCCCGGCAGCTCGATCCGTTCGCGCTGCAACCGTTTTCGATGTTCCAACAGCAAATCCCCTTTCGTATGATCATGCAGCCCGTGCTCAAGGCGATGCTCTATTAATATGGTTATAACAAACATCATGCGAAATGAAAAGCATAGTCGAAGCGAAAAAGGTTATGTTATAATGATCGTGGCGGTTAAATGCCATACGAATCGTTTTGGTTTGTCGGCTTGTTTGCCTGCAAGAATAGACAAAACTTCATGAAAGCGCATTCTATGGTAGCAGTAGACAGATTTGATGGGAGAGTGATAGAATGATCAACTTGCATCAAGAGCGTATTCCGGCAACGGCAACTAAAGCGAATTTGACAAACTATGAGGAAACGGCAGCTAACTTTAATTGGGAACAAATCGAAAGTCGGTTCAGCTGGTACGACACAGGTAAAGTAAACATGGCTTATGAAGCGATAGACAGCCATGTCGAGCAGGGCAAAGGAAGCAAAATCGCACTGCATTACAGTGATAACGACCGTGACGAGTCCTATACGTATGAGGAGCTAAGCAAACAATCGAATCGCTTCGCCAATGTGCTGCGCAAGTATGGCATAACGAAGGGCGAGCGTGTATTTATTTTCATGCCAAGAACGCCCGAGCTGTATTTCAGCGTGCTAGGCGCGCTGAAGGTAGGCGCGGTCGTTGGACCGCTGTTCGAAGCATTCATGGAGACGGCTGTAAAGGACCGGCTGCAAGATAGCGAAGCGATCGCAATTGTTACGACTCCCTCCTTGCTAGGACGGATCAAACGCGAAGAGTTGCCCGCGCTTAAACATATTTTCGTATTCGGCCAGGATGTACAGACGGAAGACGGCATATTGGATTTTGCCGCCGAGCTGAGTCAAGCGTCGGACGAAGCCGAGATCGAATGGCTTGGTCGCGAGGATGGGCTCATCCTGCACTACACATCGGGATCTACCGGCAAGCCGAAGGGCGTATATCACGTCCAGAACGCGATGGTTCAGCATTACTACACGGGCAAGGTCGTACTCGACCTGCAAGAGAATGATGTTTACTGGTGTACGGCCGATCCGGGCTGGGTAACGGGAACGTCCTACGGCATCTTCGCGCCATGGTTGAACGGCGCAACGATTGTTATTCGCGGCGGCCGGTTTAGTCCTGGCGACTGGTACGGCGTCATACAGAAGTACGGCGTAACGGTATGGTATAGCGCGCCAACGGCGTTCCGCATGCTGATGGGCGCAGGCGACGACGTCGTATCGCAGTTCGACCTGTCCAGCTTGCGTCATGTGCTTAGCGTTGGCGAGCCGCTTAATCCGGAAGTTGTCCGCTGGGGAATGAAAGTATACGGCCAGCGTATTCACGATACATGGTGGATGACGGAAACGGGAGGCCAGCTCATTTGCAATTACCCAAGCATGGACATTAAGCCAGGCTCCATGGGCAAGCCGCTTCCAGGCGTATCAGCTGCAATCATTGACGATAACGGCAACGAAGTGCCGCCTTATCGGATGGGCAATCTGGCTATACGGACGCCATGGCCTTCGATGATGCGCAAGATTTGGAACAATCCGTCCAAGTACGAGGAATACTTCCGCTTGGAAGGCTGGTATGTTTCGGGCGACTCCGCTTATATGGACGAAGAAGGGTATTTCTGGTTCCAAGGCCGAATCGATGACGTTATCAATACATCCGGCGAACGTGTCGGACCTTTCGAGGTCGAGAGCAAGCTGGTCGAGCATCCCGCAGTGGCCGAAGCCGGCGTAATCGGCAAGCCTGACCCGATGCGCGGCGAGATCATTAAAGCGTTCATTGCTTTGCGTGAAGGCTACGTGGCGTCCGAAGAGCTTAAGAAGGAAATATCGCAATTCGTCAAGGTTGGCCTTTCCGCTCACGCCGCACCGCGCGAGATCGAATTCAAGGATAAGCTGCCGAAGACGCGCAGCGGCAAGATCATGCGACGCGTGCTCAAGGCTTGGGAGCTTAACTTGCCGACCGGCGATTTGTCTACCATCGAGGACTAATAAATACTGAAGGCGGCGCAGGGATGATCCTGCGCCGCCTTCGGTTATTTTATGTAGCTTACCTTTGGAATAGCTCGATTCGCTCGCCGTCCGGTCCGCTGACGAAGAAGTAACGATAGCCGTTCGGCAAAGTCGTAATGTCTTCGTCGACGAATCGAACTTCAAGCTGCTTCAGACGCTTGAACTCCGTCTCGATATCGTCCACAGTAACCGCGAAATGATGCACCTTGCCTTCGATGGGCAAACCGTCATTGTAGCCTTGAATGAGCTCCAGATCGGTCTCGTCCGATTGTCCGAAGCCTAGGAAGGCAAGCTCGATTACGCCGTTCGTGTGAGGCAAACGCCCCTTAAGCTCGAATCCCATAACTTCGGTATAGAACCGGATGGAAGCCTCCATATCTTTGACCATTATCCCGACATGATCGATACGTTTGTTTGTCAAAACGACCATTCCTCTCATCTAGCCTCATAGGAGTAAAGTGAAATTTGAATCCTGTTTTATGTTATCGATCTAATTCAAAGCTGTCAAGCCGGGTTGCTGATAGAGGGTTGATCGTTCGAGAAGGATTCATCGTATGTCATCCAACGTATGGAAAACATAAAAAAACGGTATCCCGCTGCAAGCCGCATGGCTAAGGGGATACCGTTTCTTTTGTTTCATGGAAAGCTATTGTAATCGCTATTGGCCGCCTACAATGACCACTTGGGAAGCAGCGGATTGGCCGCTCGCATTCTCGGAGGTAATGTAGAACGCGCCTGTTACGAATACGCCGATATACTCGAATTGCGATTCGCTTGTCGAGCCGATTATTGAATACTGTCCGTTATTGTCCGGACTGTAGTAAATATGGTACTGCGTAACTTGATCCGATACGGAGTTCGGCGTCCAGCTAAGCTTAACGCTTACTTCGTTTTTGTCAGCCTGCAAGCCTTCAGGAGCGGCAGGAACGTTGCCCGCTGGTTGTTCCGTGCCTGGATCGCCGCCGCCATCGCCTGGGAGCTCAGGTATGACCGGGGCGTTCCCGTATTGAACCATTAAGCTTGGCTGGGATTCCTTGCCTACGACATCGACGGCCGTAACATAATAGCTGTAGCTATGCGCGTTCGACGCGTAAAACTTCGCTTTGTACTCGTTTCCGGCAGGAATCGATTCGCCTTCCTTCGTATAAGCTCCCGCGTCAACCGATTTGTACACGCGGTAACCTACGACATCCTTTGCTGCGCTATCGGTGAATGTTAGAATTAATGCGCCATTGGCATCTTTTAGCCTAACGTTGCTAGGAGGCGGCGGCGCTGCGCCATCGTCAACGCGCGGATCCGGCTTGGATGGCGCGTCGTTAGCCGCATCCTTCGGCAAGTAGGCCGACATCGGCCTTCTGCTCTTCGCAGGCAGCTTCGCTTGCGCGGCTTTGATTTCATCCATAAGCGCATCAAGCGGCTTCTTGCGCTTGACGACGATCTGCTCCTTAAGCATATCGAGCGGTGTAGCCGGATTCGGTACATAGTTGACGCCTTCATACGTTATATAAGCCATCTTCACCAGCGAATCGTCAACGGCCTTCGGCACATACTTTCTATTGAACCAATCCGTTACGAGCATGCCCGCCTCTTTCGTCAATTGACTCGGAAGCAAGCCGCTTGCGCTCGAGACGGTTGCTTTCACGAGACCGTCCGGTTTATTGAAACGATCGGTAACGAGCAGCTCAGGCTTTGTTTCCACCAGTCGATCCATAATTTTAGCCCATATCGCTCTGGCACGTTTCTTGCCTTCCGTGGAGAGGGAGTTGACCTGCTCCTCATAACCTGCCCATACGCCGAGCGTGACGTCCGGCGAGAAGCCCATGAACCATACATCGCCATAGCTTTGCGTCGAACCTGTTTTACCTGCAATCGGAATGTCGCCATAATGCTTGAACTGCGATGTTATGCCGTAGCCTGAGCCGGACGGGCTGGAAATAACCGTCTTGAGCATATCGGTCATCAGGAACGCGCTTTGCTCGGAGAACACGCGCTCCGGCTGCAATTTATGCTCATAAATGATTTTGCCTTCCGCATCCGTAATTTTCTCGATCATGTATGAATCGTTATAAATGCCGTTATTCGGTATTGAGCCGTATGCATTCGTAAGCTCTTCTACCGAGACGCCGATGCTGAGACCGCCGATTACGCCCGTCTGAGCGCCATCGTCCTCTGGCTGCAGTGTCGTAATGCCGAGCTTCTTGACGAAGGCCCAAGCGTTCTCGATTTTCAGCTTATCGTTAAAAATCTTAAGCGCCGGTATGTTCATCGACTTGTTAAGCGCTTCGCGTGCCGTTACAAGGCCGGAGAACTTTTTGTCGACGTTCATCGGGATGTGGAAGCCCTTCTGATAGTCCTTCATGACGATCGGCGAGTCATCGATGATGCTTGCCGGTTGAATAATGCCTTGCTCAATCGCAGGCAGATAGGCTGCGATCGTCTTCATCGTCGAACCTGGCTGGCGAGTCATCTGAGTGGCGTAGTTTAACTGCTCTTCGTAGAAGTCGCGACCTTCGAGCATGCCGAGTATGGCGCCAGTCTTGTGGTCGAGCATGACGGCTGCGATTTGCTCAAGGCCTTTCTCTTCGCTATAAGGCGTAAAGTTCTCTTCATTGGAGCCGATCTCGCGCATAAACTTGTAAATATCTTTGTCGATCGTCGTGTATACTTTGTAACCGCCCCGAAGCAGATGCTCTCTAGCTTCCTCGATCATTGGCGCGTTTTCCTTCTTGCGCAATTCTTCCTTCGTCAAGTCCGGATCTTTCTGCATAAGCATAATTTCCGCCGCTTGGCGTTCAGCTTCGAGCATGAGATACGGATACGTGGTATAGGCCTTCTCGCTAGGTGCGGCCAACGTCTTGCGAATGTCGAAGGCGAGCGCTTCGTCATATTGCTGTTGAGTGATGCGTCCTGTCTCCAGCATGCGGCGAAGGACGATCTGCTGGCGATCAATGGCAAGCTCGATGCCTTCTTCGTTGTATTGCCCTTTGCCCGTGTACGCCGTATAAGCGGATGGACGCTGCGGCAAGCCCGCCAAATAGGCAGACTGGGCAATATTAAGCTTGTTCAGATCGGTAATGTTGAAGATTCCTTTGGCTGCCGCCTTAATCCCGAATACTTGATATCCGCTCGAGCCGTTGCCGAACGGCATCTTGTTCAAGTACGCAGCCAAAATTTCCGGCTTCGTCAAATATCGTTCCATGCGGAGCGACAAGAAAATTTCTTTGATTTTCCGGCTGTCGGTTTTGTCCAAGCTGAGAAATACCCGGCGCGCAAGCTGCTGAGTCAGCGTACTGCCGCCGGTCTGGGTTTCCTCGTTAAGCAGCTTCTGCTTAACCGCACGTCCAAGACCGTTAATATCAACGCCGTAGTGCTCGAAGAAGTTGTTGTCCTCGACGGCGAGCAGGGCGTCGATCACTTGCTGCGGCAAGTCCTCGTACTCGACGATCAAGCGGTCCTCATCGGTTCGAAGCTGTCCGACGAGCGAATCATCATTGAAATATACATAACCGGTAAGCGAATTTTCCCCGACTCTCTCCTCGATGACGGTACGGGGTCTGACCTCTTCGTTTTTCACGAGTGCGGCCACATAGCCGGTTACGGCACCGCCTGCAAGCAAGCCGATGAATATGCCGAAGTAAACCATCCATTTTACGGTTATAAAAGTTACGATTCCGAATGTTCGCCATTTGCTTCGTTCCGTTGGCGCCGGTTGACGTTCTTCTTGCATCTTTTTAATTCCCCCTCCAAAATAGCAAGTCCATTATAACATAAAACACCTCTAGAAGCAGGTACTAACCATATGGTCATAGTATTCGTTAATCCATTGACGTATTAGGGGGAGAAAAAGTTCTGCTCGGATATGAATTTCGGCAATAAAACGGCCTGCGACTGCGAAAAACGAGGAAAATAGATCAAAATACAGATTATTTGCTTCTTTTTAAGCGATTTCGAAACATAACGGCTATTATGTCATAATACAAATCGGGAATAGTTGTTAAATATGGTTAAAGGAAGAGGATGAGCGATAGTGGAAACGCTGTACTTAGCCTGTCTCATCGGCGGCATCCTGTATGCGATCGTCAGCGTCATATTCGGCGATTGGCTTAGTATGACTTTGGACGGCATGCTTGATTTCCTGACGTTGGACGGCCATTCCTGGCTGCAGCCAACCGCTCTTATTGGAAGCTTAACCGTATTTGGCGGCGCCGGCATTATGCTAACCAGATATACTCCGCTTAGTGCAGGCGTCATATTGGCTCTATCGGTGCTTATTGCCTTAGCCGCAGGAGCTGGCGTTTTCTTACTATATGTCCGTCCGATGGAGCGAAGCGAGAATCCCATCGCATTCTCCTTGCATGCTTTGTCAGGCTCGCTCGCGGAAGTGCTTGTCACTGTTCCCGCCAAAGGATATGGCGAAGTGCTCGTTAAAGTGGGGGCGGGATTTACGAATCAAATTGCGGCGAGTTACGAAGGCGTCCCGATTATTGCCGGCTCCCGCGTCGTCGTTGTCGAGGTAAAGGACCATACGTTATATGTATCCGAAGTGGACTTATCCTAATGCTAAGCAATAGAGAGGAGTAATCGTATATGCCGGAATATTTGTTGATACCCACGATTGCGCGATATCGATCTGGAAGCGAAGGAATTATTGCGCCGCGAGAAGCAATACGATGCCGAAGTGAAGGAAGAAGGCGGATGCGGACAGATATGCCGTAGAGCAAGCCGCGGAGGCGGACAAGGCGAAGCGGCTGCGCGAGGCGGACGCCATCCAATATCGCATAGAAGCCGAGGCGAAGGCGCTTGCGGCGCAGAAGAGGCTTGACGGCCTTGCGGTTGCGGAAGCGGAGAAAGCGAAAGGCACGGCCGAAGCCGAAGTCATCAGATTGCGTGGTCTGGCGGAAGCAGAGGCGAAGGAGAAGCTCGCTCACGCTTTCGAGAAATTCGGCGAGACGGCCGTTCTCGATATTATCTTGAAAATGCTGCCCGAGCTCGCTGGACAGATTGCAGCTCCGATTCAGGCGATCGATACGCTCACCATTGCAACCGATCTAATGGCAACCGCACCCGAAATGCTGAAGAGCGTATCGGGGATAGATGTCAATCAGCTGATAATGGGACTAACCTCAAGAGCGATTTCGCCTGAGCCGTCCAATCTTAACCGAAGGACCGAGCAGGAGTAATCGATTTATTCTGCTATAGCAAAGAGGCCCGCAGCGCGGGCCTCTTGCTGTATAGGGATATGGGGTTAAATGTCTGATTGTGCATGGAGGCAACCGTTCAGAGCATTGGATTAGTAGCCGCCGCCGAAAATTCCGCAGCTACAAGCAATAATAACGAGCAGGATGAAGAGAACCAGAATAGCACCAACGTTGTTAAAAGCACCACCTACGTAACCGGACATTATACAATGCACCTCCTTACGTGTTGAGTACTCTTTACTGTATGAGCATCATGTGCCGGATGACTGGGTATTTGTTACGGGGGCTAACGTTTATATGTAAAATGGGCGAGGCGAGAAGGCAGACTCAAAAAAGAAAAACCGCATGAATGCTGGTGCATTCATGCGGCTTAATCTTATTAACGGCTGTAGAACTCGACGATTTGTTTCTCGTCGATATCTTGGGACAGCTCGCCGCGGTCTGGCAGGCGAACGTACTTGCCTTCCATTGCTTGCTCGCTGAACTCAAGGTAGTTAGGAAGGTGATGACGGCCTTCCATAGCTTCTTTAATAGCTTTCAGGCTGCGGCTGCGCTCGCGCAAGCCGATTACGTCGCCAACAGCAACGGTGTACGAAGCGATGTCGACTTTTTTGCCATTTACAGTTACGTGACCGTGAGCGACCAATTGGCGTGCTCCAGCACGGGAGTTGGAAAGTGCAAGACGGTACACAAGGTTGTCAAGACGGCTTTCAAGGAGAGCCATGAAGTTTTCACCGGCTTTACCTTTCATTTTTGCCGCTTTGTCAAACAAGTTGCGGAATTGCTTTTCGTTCAAACCGTACATATGGCGAAGCTTTTGTTTCTCTTGCAATTGAATGCCGTAACCGCTCATTTTCTTGCGTTGGTTAGGGCCGTGCTGACCCGGAGGGAAGGCGCGTTTCAATTCTTTTCCTGTACCGCTCAAAGAAATTCCAAGGCGGCGGCTCAACTTAAATTTAGGTCCTGTATAACGTGACATGCGTCGTGTTAACTCCTTCATCAAATAAATTTTGAGAATGGGGTTGTGTTTCGCCGTATACGTTCGAGTGTCCGAGCATGCTCGTCCCTGATCTGCACTTCAGCCGCTGGCCTATCAGCGAACGTAATCCTTGAGGGTGACACAAAACCGTACGCCCATGTATTCAACAATAAATATTATATGAAATCTACCCAAAATGTCAAGCTATGCTTTGAATATTTAAAAGTTTGTAATAAGCATCTAAAGTCCTATAATTTTTTGATCGAGTAGTGCAAAAACATCAAATATGAAGTAATATATTAATATTCTTACTTAAGGAAATATTAGTTAACACGCCTGATTCAGGCGTATTAACCGCCTCCTGTTTATGGTATAAAATACAGTACAGGCTGAACTTATCTATTATGTCTATCATATAATGTAACCTCATCTCCTGGCTATACAAACGGAAGGGTTGGGTGCCGGATGGTTAATCGGATTAACAATGATCCTGCTTACAGTGAATCGTTAACGGAAGATCTCGCATCTACAGAAACAGAAGCCGTTTGGTTTGCCAGCGAAGATATTACCGAAGCGGACGAGCCATATTTGCCGCCGTTACTAGCAGACAGCTTTCACCAGTGGATCAATGAGGCAGATGGACTTCCTTTGCTCCGTTCTGGTGAATTTTCATTATTCGGAGCAGATCGCGGACGTATAGCCGCAGCAGGGCACCATGGAGTTGATTGGCAGGAAGGCTATGCGGTGTTATTGAATGACGTTATTTCTTCCGTGTTTGAGCGGAAAATTGCGATTTCAGCGAGTTCGGACACGTTGCATCTGGTAGGAGTACCGATTAGGAAACGCACGGATGATCGGATATTTTCGGTCTTATGTTATGCAGCCCAATCCGAGGCTTCAACAGCGCAATATGCGCAAAGCGTGGAAATATGCGGCTTCCACTTCCGGAGCTGCTTCTACCGCCGATTCGAACAACTATTCGTACAGGATCTTCTCTTGCAGCAGAAGCAGACGGAGAAGGAAGCAAAGCGGAGAGATGCGCTGTTTCTCGCCGCGAAGCGGCTTTACGATCAGATAGACGTATCGTCGGTGCTGTCGGAAATGCTCAGCAGCCTGGAGCAGCTTTACCCAAACTCCGAGGTCCATCTTTATTTATCGCAGGACCATCTGAACGGGGACGAGCGCGTGAAGCCGCTCGTATTCAAGAATGCGGCGCATGATCTCGTTGCGAAAGCGTTTCTGGACGGGCGGTCCGAAACCGAGCACGACCGTGACGGAACGATTCGTCTCGCCGTGCCGATGACAGGCAAGCAGGCCGCATATGGCGTGTTATGCATGACGATTGGTCCGGGCAAATGGGACGAGGCAGACTTGCCGGCGTTTCTTCTGCTTGCCGATACGGCGGGATCGGCGTTCGAGAATGCGAAGCTGTACGAGCAGTCTAATCTGCTTATTAACGAACTTAGGCTTATCAATGAATTGACGAAGCGGCTCAATCAATCGCTGCGCCTCAAGGAAATATTCCAATTCGCGACGAGCGAGTTATTAAAGATATTCGATGCCGATTATTGCTGCGTCCTGCAGATGAACAAGGAGAAGGATCAGTTTGTCGTTATGTCGAGCAACTTCCCCGCGCTGGCAAGCGAGCGTTTCTCGCCTGAATACGGCTTCTGCGGCATGGTTTACAGGACGAGAGAGCCTCTTATCATATCGGACTACTGGCATACGAGAGTCGTTACTTCCAAGCTGATGGACAATACGGGCTCGCGTTCGCTTATTGCCGCTCCGATTATCGTGGACGGCGAAGTGGTAGGAGTCATCCTCGTTACGCATAAGGTGCCGAACTTCTTCTCGTACGAGAACTACAAACTTCTTCAAGTGATGAGCACGCACATCGGTCTGGCCGTAACGAATGCGTCACTGCATGCCGAGGTACGAAGAATGGTCATTACCGACAACTTAACCGGCCTGCATGCACGCCATTATTTGAACGAGCAAATTCAGAACCGCCAGAGGAAAGATCCGTTCGGCGCGCTCATTCTGGTCGACATCGACTATTTCAAGAAGGTAAACGATACGTTCGGTCATCAGGTAGGCGATCAAATATTGATCCAAGTGAGCAATATTATTAACGCATCGATCAGGCAAGGCGATATAGCCGCACGCTGGGGCGGCGAGGAGCTGGCGGTTTATTTGCCCGGCATTAGAGCGGAGCAAGCTTACCGTATTGCCGAGCGTATTCGGATCCATGTCGAGGCGGAGACCGATCCGGTCGTCACTGTATCCTGCGGCGTATCGGAATGGACATTCGAGAATGAGAAGATTAGCGTTGAGTCCTTATTCTATCGCGCGGATATGGCCTTATATGAAGCGAAGAACAACGGAAGAAACTGCATTTTCGTCGGACAGAGCTAGCTGGCTGAAGCCTATACAGATATGTTCATAGTACAAGGAAGGGGCGCCGTTATCGGCGCTTCTTTCTTTATTTCTGTCCGGCAAGAGGAATAAGGCGGGGATACGTCGGGGGAATCTACGTAGAAGGTCTGTAACGCGGAAGGAGAGCTTATGAGATACAAACAGGTGAAGACGGCAGCTTGCATCTTGTTATGCGTTAGCATCGCTTTAGGAGGCTGTAGCAGCATGGCCGTACAGAGAGAACCCAAACGTTGGCTTTCGTTGTCTTATTCCGGGCTTGCGGCGATGGATCAATATACGTTCACCGGGTCTATGAATATGAGTTTGAACGGCGGAACGTCGTTCAGTCCCCGAACCTTCGAAGGCAAGGTCATCGACCATAAGCAATTAACGCTCCAAACAAACAGCGGCGATCAGCTGCATATTAATCCTGTACTCGTTCTGGAGTCGCTTGCCCAATCGGACAAAAATAACATTGTTATAAGCGAATCTTCCGATCCGGACACGATAACGCTGCAAATTGCGGAGGATGACGAGGCATCGAAGAAAAGGTGGGAGCAGCGTCTGAGGCAGCAGCTTGAGGCGCTAATGGTGAATGAGCCGCCTGTATCGGCCCCGTATAAAAAAGAATGGGATCAGGAGGCTGAGCGGTCACGCAAGCAGCTTGAGGCCATGCTGAGTTCGATGCGCACGAAATCGAGCTATGAGCTTGTTATCGACAGGAATCGGCTGCTGCCGCTGAGACTCGATGAGCAGACGGTATTCCAATACGAATACGGCGGCAAGACGGCTTCCGAGGCGCGCCATACGGCGATTCGATTCCAAGCCTTCGAAGGCTCTTCGAGCGCAGCCGTTCAATAACGTCTTCATTCGTGGTACGATAATGAAGTAGATGTTACATAATGACGAAGGAGATGAAACCATTATGCGCGATCCTCGAATACAGAAGCTGGCACAAAATCTGGTTGGCTACTCCATTGATGTGCAGCCTGGCGAAAATGTGTTGATCGATATAATCGGAACGGAGCGGGAGCTTGCCAAGAGTTTGATCGAAGAGGTGGCTAAGCGGGGAGGCAGGCCATTCATCGAAACGAGCGACCGTTCGGTGCTGCGGACAATGCTGCATCATGCAACCAAAGAGCAGCTTGAGCTGTGGGCGGCGCTCGATCTGGAGCGTATGAAGAACATGCAAGGTTATATAGCCGTTCGTTCGGGCGAGAACGCGAATGAGCTGTCCGATGTTCCGGAAGAGAAAATGCGCTTGTACGAACAAATTTACCGTAATCCCGTACATATGGAGCAGCGCGTCAAGAAGACGAAGTGGGTTATCCTGCGTTATCCGAATCCGTCCATGGCGCAGCTTGCCAATATGAGCACGGAAGCGTTCGAGAACTTTTATTTCGACGTATGCAATCTCGATTACGCGAATATGGATAAGGCGCAGGATCCGCTGCAGGCGCTGATGAAAAGAACGGATCGCGTTCGCATCGTGGCTCCGGGCACCGACCTTACGTTCTCGATCAAAGATATCGGCGCGAAAAAATGCTCCGGACACCGGAATATCCCGGATGGCGAAGTGTTCTCGGCGCCAGTCCGCGATTCCGTCCAAGGCACGATTACGTACAATGCGCCTAGCGTATACTCCGGCGTATCGTTCCAGAACATATCCTTCACCTTCGAGAACGGCAAGATCGTCAAAGCCGAGAGCAACGATACGAAACGTCTGAACGAAATATTGGATGCGGATGAGGGATCGAGATATATCGGGGAGTTCGCGATCGGCTTCAATCCCTACATTTTGCACCCGATGAACGATATCCTGTTTGACGAGAAAATCGCCGGCAGCCTGCACTTCACGCCAGGTCAAGCTTACGAAGAGACCGACAACGGCAACCGCTCGTCCGTACACTGGGATTTGGTTCTTATCCAGAGACCGGAATACGGGGGCGGAGAAATTTACTTCGACGACGTATTGATCCGCAAGGACGGCCGATTCGTTATTCCCGAGCTTGAAGCGTTAAATCCGGAAAACCTGAAAGGCGAAAAGTAAGGCTATGAAAATTGGAAATTAAAGCGTTTTTCATTTTGCCTCTTGATGGATGCGAGATTTCGGGTTATCATGGTGTCAAAGGTAAGCTTTACTAAAATAACTGGAGGGATCTCCCATGTCCAATAATGCCGCAATAGTTGAAATTTCCCAAACGGCTAGCCAATTCCGCTCATCCATCGTTCTACAAGCCGAGAGTAAATATATCGATGTAAAGAGCATTCTCGGACTATTCACGACATTAGTGGGAGGCCATGCTTACGAGCTTCACGTTCACGGACCTGACGCTGAAGAAGCGAAGGCTGCTATGGCTGCCGTATTCGCTAAGCACAACCTTAATGTTTCGGTCATTACGGAATAATCGAACAAGAATACGACTAGAGCACTCCTCGCTACGCGCAGGGGTGCTTTTCTGTTTTGTCCTTGTGTATTCGTCCTTTTTCGTCTAATATAAAAGGTATAGAAGACGGCGGTACGCGCACAGGGGGGAAAACGATGTCTTCACCGGAAATAACTGTCCAATTGCATGAGAAAGCGCTTCGTCTCCTTCAGGAAGATGCGAGTAAAATAGAAAAACTGATCGAAGTTCAGATGGAAAACTTGACTACTCGTCAATGTCCGCTGTACGAGGAAGTTCTAGATACGCAAATGTACGGTTTCTCGAGAGAGGTCGACTTTGCCGTTCGCGCCGGATTGATTGCCGAGCTGGCCGGGAAAGAAATCGTTAGCAGGCTTGAGAGAAATCTTGCCATGCTGTATGAAGCGTTAGATCGCAAAGAGTAGTCCCCCATTCGGGAGACTACTCCTTTTTTTTGCCCATATAGCCGTCTCAAGAAAGCTATACCAAATAGAACGCGATCCCGAGTATAACGTAAACCATAAGCAGCAGTACGCCTTCGTACCAGTTCGTATTGCCGTCTCGCGAGACGGACTTGGCGATGAAGACCGATACGCCGATAGCTGTCAGTTCGATTGGCGTGAATACGATATCCATCGTGTTGCCGAATAGCGTACTGATGATAATAAGCACCGGAGCAACGAACAAGGCGATCTGCAAGCTGCTGCCGATAGCGATCTCGACGGCTGCCCCGATCTTGTTCTTCATGGCGAGAACGACCGCGGCGCTATGCTCCGCCGCGTTGCCGACGATGGCAATGACGAACGCCCCGATGAACAGCTCCGACAAGCCGAAGCGCTCAGCGAACGAATCCAGCGTATGAACGAGCCATTCGCTGACGAATGCGACCATGACGGTGGCAAGCACGAGGAACAGGATCGAATTCCTCTTCGACCAGGCAGGCTCTTCGCCGTGATCGGCAGCCATCTCGACATCCGCGAGCATATCCTTATGCGTAACCATCGAGAAGACTAGCCACAGGACGTAGGAAATAATCAGGATGCCCGCTACCGCGAGGCTTAGAAACTGGTCCTTATCGAAGGTGAACTTCTCGGAAACGATGAATACGGCCGGAACGAACAGTCCGATTACGGCCATGACCATGAGCGTCGCGTTATGTTCGGCGAGCCGGTTATTGAACCGCTGCTCCTTGTATTTCAAGCCGCCAAGCAGAATACTAAGTCCAAGCACTAGCAGCAGGTTCCCGATAATGGCGCCGGTCAAGCTTGCTTTCACCATATCGAACAAGCCTTCCTTAACGAGGAAGATCGCGATTATGAGCTCGGCTGCATTGCCGAACGTGGCGTTAAGGAAGCCGCCAAGCCGTTGTCCGGCGTAGTGGGCGACGCTTTCCGTCGCTTTGCCGAGAAAGCCAGCCACGAATATAATCGCAATCGCGGAAATGACGAACTGTACGATCATGTCCCAATGGGCGTAATGGCCAATCGCGCTAAGCGCGAACATGAGGATGAGCCCTGAGAAAAACAACTTCTGATTCATTAGATCCACCTCTTTTTGACTGTGCTGAAATCCTGCTAATAATATAGCGAAAAAAACGGGGGAAGTAAACTTTTACCAATATAATAAGCTATACGGTTGTAAACAAAGCATGCGCTTCTTGATTACCGCGTATCCATCTATTACAATGTTCATATATGGCAAAAAACGAGGAGTGAATCACATGACCGAAGACCTTCAAACAGGTATAATTCGTATTTCTGATGATGTAGTAGCTACGATAGCGGGACTAGCGGCACTTGAGACACCAGGCATTGCAGCGATGTCGGGCGGAATCTCGGAAGGTCTGGCTAAGCGCCTAAGCGGCAAAAACGTTCAAAAGGGCGTTTCCGTCGAGGTTGGCCAGGTCGAAGCGGCAATCGATCTTCGGATTATCGTTCATTACGGCATTCCGATTCAGGAGGTTTGTCGACAGCTTCAGCTGAATGTGCGTGAATCGGTTGAGAATATGACGGGATTGCATGTCGTCGAGGTGAACGTGAAGGTCGAAGGCGTCGCGTTCAAAGAGGATGAGTTGGAAGAGGCTCAACGGCTCAAATAAGGCAGGTAAAATAAAACGGTATCCATCTTAGCGGATGGATACCGTTTTTTGGTTGCTTCTCGTTGTTGCAGCCTTCGAATTGCTTGTACTTGCTTTCTCGCTCCGATTCGATTCTCTCGATATGCTGAGGAGCACGCCCATGCACATTAGACAGATAAGCAAGGAAGAGCCTCCATAGCTAATGAACGGCAGTGTAACGCCGGTCAGCGGAATAGCGCCCGTGACGCCGCCGATGTTGATGAATGCTTGAATGGCCAGCAGTCCTACGATCCCTACGCCGACGACCGTGCCGTATTGATCCGAACACCGCAGCGCTACGATGAGGCCGCGCCATAGGAAGAATAAGTAGAAGAGTAGGAACAGCGTGCCTCCGATAAAGCCGAATTCTTCGCCTATGACCGCAAAGATGAAGTCATTGTACGCATATTGCAGATAATGCAGCTTCTGTACGCTTTCGCCGAATCCGGCACCGCTAATGCCGCCATGTCCGAACGCTTGAAGGGACGATACGAGCTGCCATCCCGCGCCTTGCGCATCGGCCAGAGGGTCGGCATAGGAGGTAAAACGATCGAACCGATATTCCCATTTCTTAGGGTCGATCGCCATCGAAATGCTGAACACGACGGTCACGAGCAGTACGACGGCAAGACCGGACGTCGCTGCCTGCTTCAGGTTCGCTCCGCCTGCGAATATCATGACGATGGCGCTTGAAGCGAGTACGAGACAGGATCCGAGATCGGGCTGCATCATTATAATCCCGCATACGGCTCCAACGATGATTATCACTGGCAGAAGCCCCTTCTTGAAGTCTCGGAACTTGTCGCCCTTCTTCGAAATGAGCGCTCCAAGGTAAAGAATGACGGCCAGCTTGGCCGGTTCCGTAGGCTGTACCGTAAAGGGGCCAATCTGAATCCAGCTTTTTGCACCGTTAATATCGGGAGCAATGAAAGGTACGAGAATGAGCAGAAACATAACGGGTATAAAGTATAGCAAAAATAGCTTCTTGTATACCTGATAGCGAATGTTCATGCTGAACAGCATGGCGAATACGCCAAGGCCAGCCCACATGAGCTGGCGTTTCGTAAAGTGTAGCGCGTCGTTTTCCTCGACGAGCGCAATGCTGGAGCTCGCGCTGTAGACCATAACCAGTCCGAAGCCGACGAGCAGCAGCGTCATTATGAGAAGCAGAAAGTCCGGTCTTCCACGGCCACCGTTCTGCGGTTGCTTCATAAAGTGACCGCCTAAGCTAACAGTTGTTTCAATTGCTCGATTCGTTGCGTTGCCGTGTTCATGATCGCCTGCGGAATCGGAGACTCATATTCCATGCCGTGCGGGAAAGTAGCTCGTCCGATATAGACGGCTTCGATAACGAGCACCGCATGAGCGGATTCCAGTTTGCCTTCTAAGGCGCGCGTGTTGATGCGCAGGAAGTAGTCGTTGCCGTTCACGCGATCCTCAAGCTTTAAATCGTATGTAGCGCGATAGTATTCCCATTGCCAACGAACAAAGCCGACTTTCTCGGCGGATTCGTCCAGGTGGTACAATTCGCTCTTAACACCGTTTAATCCGGTATTTTCAATAATCATGGTATTTCCTCCTAAAGGTTTAGTGAAGCAAACCTGGCTCTGCAAGCGACTGCTTCCAATCATCAGACATAAGTTGTGCATTCTTTACTCATGATAGTATGTTTCCCCAGCTAGCGCAACCCTTACTCCATAGTCATAAACACCTTAAAAGTGACATTTTTGAGAACTGTAGAGCTAGGCGGCATAGCTAGTCCAATAAGCTTCCGCAAGGCGGCGAATATCTGTTAAAATAGATGAAATAAAGTTCGCAAGGAGAGGGAGATTCGAGATATGCACAAGAACAAAGAGATAGAGCATGCGCTGCAGCATCTCTATCCCGATATGGTGCGTTGGCGCAGACATCTTCATCAATTTCCGGAGCTATCGTTCCACGAGAGAGCGACTTCGCAATGGATTGCAGCCAGGCTCGCCGAGATGGGCTGCGTCGTGAGGAGCGGCGTAGGCGGACATGGCTTGGTCGTAACAATAAAAGGAGACAAGCCAGGTCCGGTTGTGGCGCTCCGGGCGGATATTGACGCACTGCCGATTCAGGACGAGAAGCAATGCCCATATGCGTCGAAGGTGCCGAATGTCATGCACGCATGCGGGCATGACGGTCATACGGCGGCGTTGCTGGCCGTAGCTGCTTATTATTCGGCGAACCGCGAGCGGATTGCAGGCGAACGCCGATTGTTGTTCCAGCCGGCCGAGGAGCAAACACCGGGAGGAGCGAAGCCGATGATTGAGGACGGGGTGCTCGAAGGCGTAGACGTCATATACGGCGTACATCTATGGTCTCCGCTCCCGTTCGGGCTTATATCGTCCAAACCTGGGCCGTTCATGGCGGCCGCAGACGAATTCGTTATCGATATTACCGGTCGCGGGGGCCATGGCGGTCTGCCTCATCAAGCGGTGGATGCGATCGTCATCGGCTCGGCCATCGTGCAGGCGGCACAAACGATCGTCAGCCGCAGCGTCAATCCGCTTCATCCGGCTGTCGTGTCCATCGGCTCGTTCCAGGCGGGCACGACGAACAATGTCGTCGCCGAGAAATGCCGCTTGAAAGGAACGGTAAGGACGTTCGACGAGACGACGAGAAAACGGATACATGAGCGGTTAGAGTCATTAATCAAGCATACATGCGAAATGCACGGAGCGAAATACGATTATCAAATGCGCATCGGCTATCCGCCTGTCGTTAACGATGATAAGGAAGCGAAACGGTTCTTTGAAGTAGGTGCGTCCCTATTCGGCGACGAGGCTGTCCAGCGCTCGGAGCCGTTGACCGTCGCAGAGGATTTCTCCTATTATTTGAATGAAGTGCCGGGATGCTTCATGTTCGTTGGCGCCGGCAACGAGGAGTGCGGTGCGACCTATTCCCATCATCATCCTAAGTTCGATATCGACGAGCGCGCGATGCCGAATTCCGCGGCGCTCCTCATCGGCATGGCGGAAGATTACGCGGAAGAATTTGCAAGCTAAGCGGAACATCCACTTTGTATGAACGGTAAAATCGTAGGGAAAGCTATACGCCGAACACGTTCAAGAGAGGATGATAATAAAATGAGCACTAAGATCGAGAAATTGATGTCAACAAATTGCGTAACAGCCACGCTGCAGGATAATGTGTATGAGCTTGCGGTAAAAATGAAGCAGCATGATATCGGTTTTATTCCGATTGTCGAAGGCAAAAGGCTGATTGGCGTCGTAACCGACCGGGATTTGGTCGTTCGCGGTTATGCGGAGAAGCATCAGGGCTCGGAAGCGGTGGAGACGGTGATGACTCCCGCGCCGGTAACGATAACGCCGGATACTTCCGCTGACGATGCAGCAGAGCTGATGGCTGAGCATCAGATCAGAAGGCTGGCGGTTGTGCAGGACGAAGAGCTTGTCGGTGTCATCGCCATAGGCGATTTAGCTGTAAGGGATAAATTCGCCAATGAAGCCGAAGCCGCTCTTAGCGCTATTTCGGAGCAAGACCATTCAAACCAACTGCATTAATGTCAAAAGGCTGGCCGGGCATTCATTCATGCCTCGTGCCAGCCTTTTGTTTCTCAGCGATTACTTGTCCTCCCAGACGGTGACAAGCTCGTTATTTGCGTTGTACAGCTCTCCAGGGTCTGTCTCGCTATTGCTCCAAATGCTTTCCTTGCCCCAGCGCAAATGTTTATCGGGCAATAGATCTTTTCCGTTATTGGATGAAATCGTAACTTTATCTCCTGCGCTTAGCTTGTATTTCTCGAATTCATAGGTTTGATTGCCGCGGACGCTCACAAGTTTCCAGCCGCCAAGCTCAATGTTCATATCCGAGTTGTTGGTTATCGTGGCAATCTCGGCTTGCTTATCGACGATGAGCTCGATTCCGATTTGCTCTGCTTCCTTGACCGGATAGGCATTTTTGAATTTCTCCCGATCCGTCCCCCAAAGTCCCAGCTCCGCTTGTTTCGCTGTCTGCTCGATTTGCTTGTATACGTTTTCCAGCTTGACGTTCGGCTCTACGATCATGACTTTGGCAAGTCCTTCTTCGAGCAGCGCTTCATTCAGTATTCGTCCGTCCTTCAACTCGACAACGGCTAAGGTGCGATCGTACTTGTCCTCTTGCTCTTTATCGAAAGAAAGACGAATCTCTTCAGATTCGGACAATGCTTGTTTCGTATAGTCGTACGCCTCGCGGCCGAATGGTTCCTCGGTTCTATTCAAATCCGCATGGGCAATCTCGGGAGTGTTCACATAAAGCAGCCGGACGGTACGATTGCCGTCTCCGACTTTTATTTGGAAGGTATCGCCGTCGATGTAATCGGATACGGAATACCATACGTTTGTTTGCAGTTTCTGAGGGGATGTCGTTGCCCAAGAACAGCTTGCTAGCGAAAAGCAACCAAGCATGAGCAGCGCGATTCCTATTCGTTTCACCTTCGCATACCTCCAATCGGACATGTTAATGAAGCCTATTTCAATTAATATACCACATAATACGACCAAGAATCGCGCTTTATCGGTCATGGATTGGCATAAAATCATAAAAAACCTTTCATACTGACAAAAGGAGCATTCTGTTTGAGGAGGGAAAACGATGCCGGGCCATTCAGAAGGAGCGATTATCATCCAATCCGACTTGACGATATTGCTGGATGAAGAAAGCGCAGACGCGGAGCAGGCAAGGGATAAACTGCTGCTTTTTGCCGATGCAATGAAGCAAGCGGGCTCGATGCATACGTATCGGATTACAGCATTGTCCCTATGGAATGCTGCAGCGGCGGGATACGGAGCGGAGGAGCTCATTGGGTGGCTTAAGCAGTTCCGACGTTATGAATTGCCCTTTGCTGCGGAGACGGCCATTCGCAGACTGATCGGAAGATACGGCAAGCTGACGTTGACGGCTGTCCAAGGAGGGCTTCTGCTCAGCGGAGATGCGGAATTGATGGAAGAGCTTGCAGCGCAGCCGGCGATAGGCAAGCTTGTCAGCGGACGGCTGACAAAGGAGCAATGGGAGCTTTCGAAAAATCGCAGAGGCGAATTGAAGCAGGAGCTCACGAGGCTCGGATATCCGGTAATCGACCTAGCGGGATACCATACGGGAGAAGCGCTGGCGGTGAAGCTGAGAGACGTAACGCTTCAAGGCAAGCCATTCGAGCTCCGGCCTTACCAGAAGCTGGCGGCGGAACAATTCTACCGCGAGGGAACCGTACAAGGAGGAAGCGGCGTCGTCGTGCTGCCATGCGGAGCAGGCAAAACCATCGTCGGCATTGCCGCGCTGGCTAAGCTAAGCAGCGCCACTCTTATCCTGACGTCCAATTCGACGTCCGTGAAGCAGTGGAAGGACGAACTGATCGACAAAACGACGCTGAAGGAATCGGAGGTCGGTCAATACTGCGGCGCTCTTAAGCAGGTGCGACCGGTTACGGTAGCGACTTATAACATTTTGACCCATCGAAAGTCGAAGGACGCGCCGTTCTCCCACATGAAGCTGTTCTCGGAGCGGGACTGGGGACTCATTATTTATGACGAGGTGCATCTGCTGCCAGCACCCGTATTCCGTATGACGGCGGACATCCAAGCAACAAGAAGGCTTGGTCTGACGGCAACGCTCGTTCGCGAGGACGGATGCGCGGAGGATGTCTATTCGCTTATCGGGCAGAAGCAGTTCGATTTGTCATGGAAAGTAGCCGAACGGGACAATTTTATCGCTGCCGTCTCCTGTACGGAAATAAGAGTGCCGCTTACGCCTGCCTATGAGGATGAATATAAAGCGGCGGGCGCGCGCTCGCGTTTGCGCCTGGCATCGGAAAATCCAGGCAAACTTGACATTGTGAAGAAGCTTCTAGGCGAGCATGCAGGCAAGCCAACGCTTATTATCGGCCAATATTTGAAGCAGCTTCACGACGTTTCGCGTTCGCTTAATGCGCCGCTGCTTACCGGCGAGGTACCGCATGAAGAACGGCAGAAGCTTTATGAACAGTTCAAGACGGGGGAGATCCATGTGCTTGTCGTATCTAAAGTAGCTAATTTTGCCGTCGATCTGCCGGACGCTGCCGTTGCGATTCAATTGTCGGGCAGCTTCGGCTCGAGGCAGGAGGAGGCGCAGCGAATCGGAAGGCTTCTTCGCCCGAAAGCGGGCGCGAACGAGGCGTGGTTTTATACGATCGTGACCGATCAAACGAAAGAAACGGAATTCGCGCTGAAACGCCAGCTGTTCATGCTCGAACAAGGGTATTCCTATGATCGGCTGCAGCACTCCGATTCGGCGGCCGATAGGGAGGCAACAACAAGTGAAGTTGAGTGAGCTATGCAGGAAATTGACGGAACAACAACAGCGCGACTTCATTAACCATGACGTTTGGTCGGACGCGCGGCGAAGACAATTGACATGGATAGAGGCATTAAGGGACCGTCAGTCAATCGGCGAAGCAACGGACAAGCTGTCTGCGCATGCAGTTGCGCTGCTAACGGAAATGATAAGAGCGTTCGGGGCTGAACCGATCGCCGAAGAGCGGCTCGTGAAAGAGGTGCGAAGGCGGACGATGATGTCGGGCGCAGAGTGCGATATGTCGCTTGCGGAGCTGGAGCGATCCGGCATCCTGTTCGCAGTAGTTAAAGTATGGGGAGAACGGACATACTTCTTGCCTAGAGATTGTTTTTTGCCTTGGCAGCAGGCGTTGTTTCCGGCCAACGTTCAACCCGTCGCTCCGGACGATAAGCTTCTATCGGGTCCAGTGACGGTTAGGCCTGTTTGCAGACCGCTTGGCAAGCAGTTGATGGGCGCGCTCGCGGCAATGGGACGAAACGGAATGACCTTGACGGCGAAAGGCGTATTAGCGAAAAAAACGATCGCTGCCATCGAGCAATGGGCGGAATTCGACGAAACAACGTTAAAGGGTTCCGGTTTGAATTGGTCCAGTAGGGAGCATTATTCCATGAAGGCAGCGTTCCTGCTGGAAGCGGCAACGGCTTCCGGGCTGATTCAAGCGGAAGAGAATCAGCTGCTTTGGGAGGAGGATCGCCTCGCCGCCTGGCTATGCCAAGACGAGGAGGCCCGCGAGCGCCGATTGTTGCAATGGTGCTTGGACCTCTTGTTGCCCGTGAACGCTCAATCCGCGAATAGGGTCTCTGCTTTATGCGCGCTCGATGCAGGCAGATGGTATCGTTCCGATGATATTCGTGCTTTACAGGAACAATGGAATCCGGACGGGGAGACGGGGGAGATGACTCTTGATTGGTTGTCTCTGCTCCTCGGCTTCGGCTGGATGGAGGCTGCGCAAGCGACGTCAAGCGGAAAGACAACAGAGCTTTTTAGGTGGAAATTGGATGTGAATGCAACAGATATTGATGCAGCGCATGCGATCAAAGCCGATCCGCGCAGAGGGCAGCTGCGGGTGCAGCCGAATGGGGAATTAATCGTACAGCCGGGCTGCACTTTGGCTCTTCATTGGGAACTGGCGCTCCTTGCTGATTGGATCACAGACGAGACGGTTGCTATTTATCGTCTGACGGCAAGCTCCGTGTCGCGAGCGCTGGAATTCGGCCGCACAAAGCAGACAATCCGTTCCTGGCTGGAGCAGGCAAGCGGTCAATTGCCGCTGCCGGATACTGTCGAAGCGATGCTGGAGGAATGGACAAGCAAGGCATGCCGGAGCTGGTTCGAGGAAGTGACGCTGTTACGCTGCGACGATGAGCGGATGGCGGAGATCGTACGTTCGAACAGCGAACTTTCCCCGATGCTCATTCAAGCGATCGGCGCTACAGATTTCATCGTAAACGCGTCATCAATCGCTCAGATTAGGAAGCTTCTCCAGCGAGCCGGTTATCCTCCTATGAAAGCGCTGCGTACGCAGGAAGCAGCTCCCGTATCCTCATCCTACCCTGTCATTAGCGAAAGAACGGCCGGTATGAATAGGATTGCCGACGCCAAGACAGAGCTCTCGAGGGGCACGAACGCCTATTCATTTTTGTACGCACCTAGCAACATCACGCACTATGAGCTGGCGAGCCCAAGGGCTCAACTTGCCGAGAAGCTGCAATCGCAAGAGGAGGGGGTGCCATCGATGTGGACGAAGCAGCTTCGCGTCTACCATCACTCTACGCGCAAGGAACTGGTAGAGCGGGCATTAGCCTGGCAGTCGCCGCTGCAGCTGCGTATGGACAGCGAACTCCATTCGTTCGTTCCCGAGCGACTCGAGCTGCAGGGCGGCGATTGGGCCGTCGTGGGCATCCTTCGAAATGCCGCGGACAATAAGCCGATACGGCTGACGCCCGATATGTGGGATGAGATGAGAATCGTCGTTCCTGGCCGCTCGCAGCCATAATAATCTCTACCTATTGGCTAAGCGGTTATGATATGATAGTGTAGAAGTAAGCAAGTGGAAAAGAGGTGGACGAATGCCAACTGTCGAAGGGGTGCAGGAGACTTTATGCGAGCAGCCCGAAAGCGGCGTGTCTTCGCTCGATATGGCGTCGCTGCTGCTTTGTGCCTATGAATTAGGTGATTGGATCAATGAGTCGGCGGAAGTTGCCGAATATTTATATTGGAAGTCGGCTGTGAATGCAGACGAACAAGTGAAACAAATTTCCAGGCAGTTCGAGAAAGCGAAGGAGCTGTTCGCGGAATGCGAGCGCTTCGGAAGGTTCCACCCGGACTATAACGCCGCCAAGGATCAAGTGAAGCAGATCGAACGGAGCTTAGGCGAGATCGAGAGCGTGCGCAATTTCAAGATTGCGGAGCAGGCTGTCGACGAGATCTTGTACGAAGTGTCCCGAATGATCGCGGAGTCGGTGTCCGAGAACATCAAAGTGCCGGGCAACGAGAAGGCGGCCGGAGGAGGCTGCGGAAGCGGCGGCTCTTGCGGCTGCGGAAGCGGCGGCTGCGGGTAATATAGTGAAGCAGGAGGTTAGCGAACGATGCTGCCGGAGAGAACGGGTTATATCGTTTGGGTAAGTGATTTGAAGGCGGCAAGGTCGCTGGAACGCTTCGGAACGGTACATTATATGTCGCGCAAGATGCATTACGTCGTCATGTACATGAATGCCGACCGGGCTGAGGAAGCGGTGCGCCAGATGGATAGATTGCCTTATGTGCGCAAGATCGAACGCTCCTTCCGCAATGAGATCAAGACGGAATACAGCAAGGACAACGAGGATAAGACGAGAGCATATAGCTTGTGAATTAATGGATTATAAGTTGAATAGAGCGCCTCTAGCATCGTTAGTTTGCTAGGGGCGTTCTTTTTTGTTACACTAAATTAACATATAATTACATATTTGTATCGACTTTAATTTATTGTTGAAAAATCGGACGAGCATGATAGAATGGAATTAAATTCATAGTAAAAAAGCCCTGGTTCGTTGGGAGGAGTAGGTTGCGTAATGAAGGATAAAATGACCAGAAGATGGAATACATACGAGTCGTTTTATGTCGGTCTTGGCGATAAAAAAGTAGCTGATATCGTAATTACGAATCACGCCAAAAGCCGCTGGATCGATCGTATTGAGAGTGAGAAGACCGGATTCGACGATATTGCCGAGTTTTTGTGGGAATGTCTTAAGAACGGGCGGATCGAGCCGTACTACCGCAACGAGCAGGACGTTTATTTGATTGATGACGATTTGGTTTTTGTGGCCGAATTCGCGGATTCCTTAACGGAAACCGATATTACGGGCCACCCTTTGCAGAAGATGATCGTAGTCACGTTTCTTGGACGCATGTCGGAGACGATCGAGCTTCGGGACCTAAAGACCTATTACTCATGGCTGCGCCATTCGCGGCGCATGACTCTAGTGAAGAACAGCAGAAAGCGCAAGTAAAGGCGCGAACATACATGGAAAGCCGGAAGGCATGCAATCTTTCAACGATTGCATGCCTTTTTTTTGCGTAGACGATACGATAATGCAAACGGTTTGTAGTATAATAACGGGAAGACAAAGGAAGGAAGGCTTACCAATGGCGCTTAATTTTCATCAGTTGCATATTTTCTTTACGGTTGCGGAGAGGGGCAGCTTCTCGGCAGCGGCGCAGGCGCTCCATATGACGCAGCCGGCCGTGACGATGCAGGTGCAGTCGCTTGAGGATTATTTTGGGACGAAGCTGTTGCAGCGTTCGACCAAGCGGATCGACCTGACCGAGGCTGGACGCGCGCTTATGCCTTACGCGCAGCGCAGCATTGATTTGATACGAGATACCGACCAGGCGATGTCGCTTTTCACGAAGCAGCTCAAGGGAAGATTGCAGCTCGGATCCAGCCTGACGATCGGAGAATATATATTGCCAAGGCTGCTAGGGCCTTTCGGTCAAGAATATCCCCATATTGCAATCAGCATGAAAGTTATGAATACATCCCAGATTATGGAGGATATTCTGAATCATCAATTAAACTTCGGTCTCATCGAAGCACCTGTCAATCATCCCGATATGCATATGGAAGCGGTAATGAGCGATGAGCTTCGGCTCATCGTATCGAAGGATCACCCGCTTGCCGATCGCGAATCGGTTGCGCTCGAGGAAGTAATGGAATATGCGTTCGTATTGCGGGAACAGGGATCCGGCACGCGTATTGTCATGGAAGAGCAGTTGAAACGGAAGAAGATCGATCCTGCAAGCATGAAAATCGTCATGGAGCTTGGCAGCACAGGCGCGGTGAAATCCGCGGTCGAAGCGGGACTCGGCATTTCGTTCCTGTCGGCTTCATCCGTCAAGCATGAGGTGGCGCTGGGGCTTATTAAGATGATTAAGATTCCCGACGCCAACTTCCAGCGGCAATTTTATTCGATTTATTTGAAATCGGCGCTGTTGCCGATCTCGGCTGTTACATTTCTTACTTTTCTGAGAGAGAGGGACTTGCAGCAATGGTTATAAAGGGCGGGCTTGCCGATCTGCACACGCACACGACGGCATCGGACGGACTGCATTCGCCGACGGACATCGTTCAGTTCGCTAAGGCGGCCGGACTTTCAGCGGTTGCGATTACGGATCATGATACGATAGCGGGGGTAGCCGAAGCGATTGTTGCCGGCGAACGTATCGGCGTTAGGGTCGTTCCCGGCGTAGAGGTTAGCACCGTGGCGGGCGGCCAAGACATACATATTCTCGGCTACTTCACGGATGGATCGGATAAGCAATGGCTAGCGAGACTTGCGAGCCTCAGAGACGTACGCAATCATCGGAATGATATGATCGTTAGCCGGCTGAATGAGCTAGGCGTATCCATCACGATGGATGACGTACGCGAAGCAGCTCGATCGAAGCAGGCGGCAAGCGATTCAAGCGAGAAGGCGTTCAGCATCGGACGGCCGCATATTGCTGAAGTGCTCATTCGCCAAGGCGTTGTCTCTACGATGAGCGAGGCGTTCGACAAGTATTTGGCGAGCGGAGCGGCCGCTTATGTGAATCCGCCGCGGCTGACGCCATTCGAGGCGGTCGATTGGATTCATGAAGCCGGAGGAACGAGCGTCATTGCTCATCCTGGCTTGTATGGCGACGACGAGCTTGTGGAGGCTATTGCGAAGCACGGCGCGAACGGAATCGAAGTGTTCCATTCCGATCACGGGGCAGAAGAAGAGTCCAGATATGCAGAGCTGGCGGCTAAGTACGGCCTTATCGTAACGGGCGGCTCGGACTTTCATGGCTCGCGGCAAGGCGAAGTATTTCATGGCGCCGTCGGAAGCCGGACAGTAGACGCAGTGACGATTGAGCTTTTGCGACCGAAGAAGAAATGATTATCTTATGCAGTTGCGATCAACAAAAAAAATCACGGCAGCTTGTTCTAGTGAACAAATCCGTGATTTTTTTTTTGGTTAGTTATGCAGCTATTCGATAAGGCTTGTTAGCTGCTGATCGATGCCAAGCTTTTGATCCGTTGCTCATCCGGCGTTATGAACAGCGTCTTCTGATTGTCGTAGATGACGAAGCCCGGCTTAGCGCCATTCGGCTTGCGAACGTGGCGAATGAATGTATAGTCGACGGGAATCATGCTTGAGTCGCGAGCTTGACTGTAATGCGCCGCAAGCATAGCCGCCTCCTCCAGCGTCGCATTGCCGAAGTCTCCGCCCCGTATAACGACATGGGAGCCGGGAATATCCTTCGTATGCAGCCATGTATCGGACGGAGATGCGAGCCGATTCGTCAAATATTCGTTTTGCGTATTGTTTTTGCCGACGTAGACTTCCACACCCTCGGAAGAGGTGTATCGCAGCAGCGTAGGCTTGAGCGATTTCTTCTTCTTGGGACCACGCCGGCCCCGTTCCTTCATATATCCTTGTTCTACAAGCTCATCGCGTATTTCTTCAATGTCGGTGATGGCCGCGTTATCGAGCTGTTGGAGCAGCGATTCGAAGTATTCGATTTCCTTGCGGGCGATGTCCATCTGCTCGGCTACGATCGATAGACTATTCTTATGTTTCGTATAACGTCTGAAATAGCGCTGCGCGTTGTCCGAAGGCGTTAGCTGCGGGTCGAGATCAATCGTAACGATCGCTTGCTCCTCATCGTAGAAGTTGACAAGCTCGATACTCGAATCGCCGCGCTTCATTTGATGCATATAAGCGGTCAGAAGCTCGCCGAGCACTCTATATTTCTCTGCGTCCTTCGCTTCCACAAGCGTTTCCTCTAGCTTCGCGATCTTCGTGGTATTCTTCGCTTTCTCATTTTGCACGAAACGAATAAGGTCGGCAGCGCGCTGCTTAACCGTATCGCGCTCGGCTTTGTCGCCGAAGAATGCCTCCAGGCATTCGCTAACGGCAGGATAGGAAGCTGCTTCTCCGTTTATATGTGTCAGTTCGGTAACCGAGAAAAACATTTTGCCGCTAGCTTCATCGGACTTGATCACGGGGGAGTATCGATGCGCTCTCATCTCGCCGATAAAGGGTTCGAAGCTGCGCCATAAAACTCCAGCGTCTTCCGCCTCTGTTCCGGCACGATATGCGATTTCCTTGGCGATAAGCGGGCTTAGTCCGCTGAACGCTTCTACTAACCGTTTGCTCGCTGCCGAGCCTTCCCCGGTATTGTCGTACGCTTCCCGGAACTGTCCCTCGCCGTCAATCGCGAAAGGATCCGTCTTGCCTTGATCGGGCGGAGGCGTATATTGGCTGCCCGGCATAACGATCCGGTAGCTGCTTATAGAAGGCGTTACATGATGAATCCCGTCATGAATGCTTTGCGTTGCAGGATCGACCAATATAATGTTGCTGTGGCGGCCCATAATTTCAATAATGATCGTCTTGACGGAAATATCGCCGAGCTCGTCCCGATGCTTCACGTCGATATGAATAACGCGCTCGTTGTCGATCTGGCGAACGCTCTCGATAATGCCGGATTCGCAATATTTGCGGAGCAACATGCAGAACATCGGCGCTTCCATCGGATTCAAGTAGCTTGCCGTCGTCCAGTGTACTCTCGGGTATGTCGGATTGGCCGACAGCAGAAGCTTGCCCTGCATGCCCGCCCCTCTAATACTAAACACTAGCTCATGTTCGGTAGGCTGATGGATCTTATGTATACGCGCGCCGATGCAGCGCTGCAGGTCATGCGTAATTGCTCTGGTGACAATGCCGTCTAAAGCCATAGCTGTTATTCCTCGCTTCCTTCGCGTAAGTCTTCTCCTATCATGCCATAGTTAAGCCAAAAACTTAAGTCCCTTTTGGGATAATTTGAAGGATGTCCGAATACATTTACCCTAGAAAGGCTGTCCGAAGGGCCGGGGTCGGCCAATACGCTGCTTCCTTTGAAATATAGGAACGTATATCTCAGCCATACTTTCTCTATATTTCTTGGAATGAAACGCGCAGCGCCGCCAAAGAACGGCGACAGCCGTTTCACCTTGAGGCAGCGGGTACATTATGGGAGGGAGTTATACCATGGAGCAAAAGAATTGGCATCAAATGGGGACAAGCGAGCTTATCGACATGTTATCCATCTCCCCTGAGAAGGGGCTGACCGCGTCCGAAGCGGCGCAGAGGCTGGAGGAGCATGGACGCAACGAACTGTCCGAGGGGAAACGAGTGTCTCCGATCATTCTGTTTCTGAATCAATTTAAAGATTTCATGGTGCTCGTGTTAATGGGGGCGACCCTTATATCGGGGCTGCTCGGCGAGTACTTGGACGCTATTACGATTATCGCCATCATCGTCATTAACGCCGTTCTCGGATTTGTACAGGAATTTCGAGCTGAGCGGTCGCTGAGCGCGCTTAAGGAGCTGTCCGCCCCGACGGCCAAAGTCATGCGCGGTAGCGAATGGGTCACCATCCCGGCGAAGGAGCTTGTCGTTGGCGATATTGTCGGTCTGGAGAGCGGCGACCGTATTCCGGCCGATCTGCGGCTGATCGAGGCTAATAGCTGTTATGCCGAAGAGTCTGCGCTTACGGGCGAGTCCGTTCCCGTAGGCAAGCATGCCGGCGCTATCGATGACGAGGATCTGCCGCTAGGCGACCAGCGCAACATCGGCTTCATGGGCACGATGCTGACGCGCGGAACAGCCAAGGGGGTCGTCGTACGAACCGGCATGAACACCGAGATGGGTAAAATCGCCGATTTGATCCAGCAGACGGAATCGATGGAAACCCCGCTGCAGCATCGGTTGGAGCAGCTCGGAAAGCTGCTTATCATCGTCGCAATAGGACTGACGATTATGGTCGTCGTTGCAGGCATTTTGCACGGACAACCGCCTTACGGCATGTTCTTGGCGGGCGTCAGTCTGGCGGTTGCCGCAATTCCTGAAGGGCTGCCGGCTATCGTAACGATAGCTCTCGCCCTAGGCGTCCAGCGGATGATTAAGCGCAAGGCGATTGTGCGCAAGCTGCCCTCCGTAGAGACGCTCGGCTGCGCTTCGGTTATTTGTTCCGATAAGACGGGTACGCTGACGCAAAATAAAATGACCGTTACGCATGTATGGCTCGGAGGCCGCCAACTCGAAGTGAGCGGGGAAGGCTACGAGCCTGTCGGAAACATATTCGAGGACGGCAAGGCAATCGATGTGAAGCATGACCTATCGGTCAAGAGGCTGCTGCAGATCGGGGCGTTATGCAATAACGCGCAGGTTGTAAAGGTCGAAGCAGAGGAGCCGAAGCGCCGCAAGAGCAAGGAGCCGCAGGAGGAATGGGTGCTGAAGGGAGATCCGACAGAGGGAGCGCTCGCCGTGCTTGCGGCTAAGCTGGGCTCTTCAGCCAAGTCGCTGGAAATGCTCTATAAGCGGGAGCAGGAGTTTCCGTTCGATTCCGAGCGGAAGCGAATGTCCGTCGTCGTATCGCATCAAGGCGGCAGACTCGTCTGCACCAAGGGCGCCCCGGATCTGCTGATGGAGCTATGCAACTACGTATTATGGGATGGCAAGGTTGTGCCGTTCACGCAGACGCTGAAGCGCAAGTGCGCGGATGCGGGGGAAGCGATGGCGCAGTCGGCTCTACGCGTGCTGGGCCTCGCCTACCGCGATCTGCGCACTACGGACAAATGCGATTCGGAGCAAGACGTGGAGAATCAGCTCGTATTCGTTGGTTTGACGGGCATGATCGATCCGCCTCGCCGCGAAGTGAAGGACGCGATAGCTACTTGCCGACGCGCAGGCATTAAGACGGTTATGATTACGGGCGACCATCAGCTGACGGCCGAAGCGATCGCGGGACAGCTCGGCATTATGCCGCGCGGAGGCATTGCGATGAGCGGCAAGCAGCTCGAAGCGATGAACGACGATCAGCTTGACCGATTAGTCGATAACGTTTATGTGTATGCGAGAGTATCTCCGGAGCACAAGCTGCGCATTATCAAGTCGTTGCAGCGTCAAGGCCATGTCGTGGCGATGACGGGCGACGGCGTGAATGACGCGCCCGCGATCAAAGCGGCCGACATCGGTATCGCAATGGGCATTACGGGTACGGACGTATCGAAGGAAGCATCAGCGCTCGTGCTGAGCGACGACAACTTCTCTACGATCGTAGCCGCGATCGAAGAAGGCAGAGGCATTTACGAGAACATCAGAAAATTTATCCGGTACTTGCTCGCGTCGAATGTCGGCGAAATACTGGTCATGTTCCTGGCAATGATGGCCGGTCTTCCGCTTCCGTTGGTACCTATACAAATTCTTTGGGTCAATCTGGTGACCGATGGCTTGCCGGCCATGGCGCTGGGCGTCGACCAAGCGGAGAAGGACTTGATGCAGCATAAGCCGAGAACGTCGAAGGAAAGCATATTCGCACGCAGGCTAGGCTGGAAAATCATTAGCCGCGGCATTCTGATCGGTGTCTGTACGCTAGGGGCGTTCTGGATTACGCTCATGGAAGCGCCGGGAAGCGCCGACCACTTGATGAAGGCGCAGACGGTCGCTTTCGCGACTCTCGTCATGGCGCAGCTCATCCACGTATTCGACTGCCGCAGCTCGCGTTCGATTTTCCATCGCAATCCGCTGCAAAACAAATATTTGGTGCTGGCCGTTCTGTCGTCGCTCCTCCTTATGCTAGGCGTGCTTTATATCGAAGCGCTGCAGCCGATCTTCAAGACCGTGCCGCTAGGGTTCCGCGAATGGTGTCTTGTATTCGTCGCCGCAGGCATCCCGACCTTCCTTATGGGAATCGGCAGCGTCATGAGCAGATCGAACAAAAACAAGACGCAATCGAAGACGCCCTACCGTCCGCAAACGGCAGCCAGATAACGTAATAATGCAAATGATGATACAAATTATGAATAGCGTTTCTCCTTCCTTTACGGTATGCTAATAGCATTATTAATAGCTTATTAGACATACGCAATTAAGGAGAGGGCTAGCAAATGAACTTTACGAAAATGAACGGACTAGGAAATGACTTTATCGTTGTCGCAGGCGAGCGGCAGCTTCCAGGCAACGCGGCGGAACTTGCAATCGAGCTTTGCAACCGTTACTTCGGGATCGGCGCAGACGGCCTCGTTTATATTTTGCCATCGGAGATCGCTGATTTCCGTATGCGCATCATCAACTCGGACGGCTCGGAGGCGGAGCAATGCGGCAATGCGATCCGCTGCGTCGCCAAGTACGTCTACGACAACGGTCTTACGAATAAAGAAGAGATTACGATTGAGACGCTTGGCGCAGGCGCACAGAAAGTGCAATTGACGGTAAGCGACGCGAAAGTGCAAAGCGTTCGCGTCGACATGGGCGAGCCGATCCTGAACGGTCTGCAAGTGCCGACAACGGTTGATGCGGAGCCCGTCATTCAGCATCCGATCGAAGTGGACGGACGCGAATTCCGCTTCACGGCCGTATCGATGGGCAATCCGCACTGCGTCATCTACGTCGACGATGCCGTGAACTTCGATCTGAATACATGGGGACCGAAGCTGGAGAAGCATCCGATGTTTCCGCGCAAAATCAACGTCGAATTCGTAACGGTCAACTCCCGCACGCACACCGATATGCGCGTATGGGAACGCGGCGCAGGCCCGACGCTCGCTTGCGGCACAGGCGCATGCGCGACTGTCGTGGCTTCCGTGCTTAACGGAGCGACAGACCGTACGGCAACGGTATCCCTTAAGGGCGGCGACCTGCTTATCGAGTGGAATGAATCGGATAATCACGTATATATGACAGGACCTGCTGCGGAAGTATTCCGCGGGACGCTTTAGGCGTCAGGCAGGATGGGTGAAAGAGACAAGATGAAGCCGGATTTGCGACAAGCTCTGCAGGAGCGCATATTGACCGGAGACGGCGCGATGGGAACCTATCTATATCAGATGGGGTTCCCTGTTGGCGTTTCTTACGAGGAATTCAATACGCTCCGTCCTGATGTTATTGAACATGTTCATCGCAGCTACTATGAAGCGGGAGCGAGAGTCATCGAGACGAATACGTTCTCGGCGAACTACGAAAAGTTGTTGAAATACGGACTTGAGTCGGAGATGGAAGCGATTAACCGGGCCGGCGTTCGTATTGCGCGCAGTGCTGTTGGCGCGGATGCTTACGTCGTTGGCGCCGTCGGCTCGATTCGCGACGGCAAGCTTAGAAACATGCGCACCGCCAAAGTGAGCGACGCCTACGAGCGTCAAATTGGGGCTTTGCTTGAGGAGGGCGTGGACGGCTTGCTGTTCGAGACGTTCTACGATCTGGACGAGATGCTGCTTGCACTTCGTCTAGCAAGAAAAGCGTCGTCGAAATTGCCCGTCATTTGCCAGTTCGCGGTTGACGATGTTGGCCGGACGCAAGACGGCGCAGGCCTGAAGGATGCGTACGAGCAGCTCCGCCTGGAAGGCGCAGACGTCGTAGGTCTTAATTGCCGCAGCGGCCCGAACGGAATTATGCGGGCAATCGATACGATTGACGGTCCGATTGGTCTGCCTTTGTCCGTCTTCCCGAATGCGGGTTTCCCGGATTACGTGGACGGCAAATATACGTACTCGGCAGGACCGCAATACTTTGCCGAGACGGCGCTTCGCTTCGCGGACCGCGGAGCCCGCATTATCGGCGGCTGCTGCGGAACGACGCCGGAGCATATCGAGGCGATCGCTAAGGCGCTGGACGGTTATGTACCGCAGAGCGGAAAAGTCGCATCGCCGGTTGCTCAGGCACAACCCCGAGGAGAAACGATCATACCTCGTTCCGCTTCCGCGGACGCAGCACAGCAAGAGCAAGAGCAGCAGGCAGATAAGCCGCAAGCTCAGCGCGAGCCATCCATTGTCGACCTCGTTAGGCAGCGCCATACGGTCATCGTTGAGCTTGATCCTCCGCGCGATCTTGATATTCGCAAGTTCATGGACGGAGCAGCGGCGCTGAAGGCAGCTTCCGCGGATGCGGTTACGATGGCGGACAACTCGCTTGCGGTTACGCGGATGAGCAACATCGCGCTGGCCGCGCTCGTGCAGGAGCGGGTCGGCATCCGGCCGCTCGTTCATATCGCGTGCCGCGATCGCAACCTGATCGGCACGCAGTCGCATATGATGGGGCTGGATGCATTGGATATCGACCATGTGCTCGCGGTAACAGGCGATCCGGCACGCTTCGGCGATCTGCCCGATTCGAGCTCCGTATATGACCTGACGTCATTCGAGATGATCCGAATGATCAAGCAGCTTAACAACGGCACTGCCTTCAGCGGGAAGCCTCTGAAGCAGAAGGCGAAGTTCGTCGTCGGCGCGGCGTTTAACCCGAACGTCAAGCATTTGGACAAAGCGGTGCAGCGTCTTGAGCGAAAGATTGCGTCCGGCGCCGACTACATTATGACGCAGCCTGTCTATGATCCCGAACTGATCGTGAAGGTTGCGGAAGCGACCAAGCATTTGACCGTTCCGGTGTTCATCGGCATTATGCCGCTTGCCAGCGGCCGCAACGCCGAATACTTGCATAACGAAGTTCCCGGCATTCAACTGTCGGACGCGGTTCGCCGGCGAATGGCGGGGCTTGAAGGCGAGGCCGGTCGCGCTGAAGGAGTCAGCATCGCGAAGGAGCTTCTCGACTGCGCGCTGCCTCATTTTAACGGGATCTATTTAATTACTCCGTTCATGTTCTACGATATGGCGGTTCAATTGACGGAGTACGTATGGCGTAAAACGGAGAAATAATAAGCGGCATCGACTGAGGAGGAGCGAATATGAGCATAGCATTTTGCGCTCTTTTCGCTTTTTCCCTTGTTCACAATCGAAAAATCAATTAGAATATAATAAAGTTTGGATACCGTTGCCATGGTCCTTCCAATTCAGACAAGCACAGGCCGTTCGATGAAGGGCCCCAGCACAAGGCGGGCAGCAGCCGTATCACGTATGCTCCGAGGTTTTTTCGTCAACAATAGTGCAGTAGTTCTGTCGGTATTTGGCAAGAACGCAAACTTCGTCGTATTCACAATATTATAATAGAAGTTTATTAGAGGCAGAAGCATAAGGAATAGTGAGGGCGAAGGGGGAACCTGGGTTGGCTATTAAGCTTATTAATATCGGATTTGGCAATATTGTTTCGGCAAACCGCATTATTTCGATCGTAAGCCCGGAATCGGCGCCTATCAAGCGAATCATCCAAGAAGCGCGCGACCGTCATATGCTTATCGATGCGACATACGGACGCCGGACGCGTGCCGTAATCATTACGGACAGCGACCACGTCATTTTATCGGCTGTACAACCGGAAACGGTGGCGCACCGGTTATCCACCAAGGATGACGATAACGACGAATAGTACGGGGAGTATTAAGAATATGGGATTGCTAATTGTTTTGTCCGGACCGGCCGGTGTCGGCAAAGGAACGGTTTGTTCCGCTCTTCGGGGCAAGATGCCGGATATCGTCTACTCCGTATCGGCTACTACGAGGCAGCCGAGACAGGGTGAGGTTGACGGCGTCAACTACTTCTTCAAGTCGAAAGAGCAGTTCCAGGAAATGATCGCGCGCGACGCGCTGCTCGAGCATGCCGAGTATGTAGGCAACTACTACGGAACGCCGAGAGACTTTGTCGACCGCACGCTAGCGAGCGGCAAAGACATCATTCTGGAGATTGAAGTGCAAGGCGCTCTTAAAGTAAAGGAGAAGTTCCCGGAAGGGATATTTATTTTCCTGATGCCTCCTTCCATGGAGGAATTGAAGCAGCGTATTACGGGCCGCGGCACGGAATCGCAGGATACGATCAATCATCGGATGAACGTTGCAGTGGAAGAGATGAACCTGCTTCGCCATTATGATTACGCGGTTGTGAACGATCAGATCGACGCAGCCTGCCATCGTATTCAAAGCATTATTGTCGCCGAACATTGTCGCAGCGAGAGGGTTATGCCTTATCTCGCGGAGTCGCAAGCGGCTATCGAGAAAGCATGAGTGAGGAGAATGAATAATGTTATATCCGTCCATTGACGAAATGGTTAAGAAGGTCGACAGCAAGTACACGTTGGTCGTTGCGGCTTCCAGACGCGCACGCATGCTCCGCAACGGTGATAAGTCGGAGCTTCGCAATCCGCGTTCCCGCAAATATGTCGGCGTAGCGCTTGAAGAAATTTATAACGATATTTTAATCGTGGAATCCAACATCACCAAAGACGAGCAATAAGGCGCGGAATAGGGAGCTGTCCGATGGTCAATGACCTTCGGACAGCTTCTTTGTATTTTCATGGAGCGAGCGCTTCATGTAGAGGACGGGGGATTAGAAAATGAACACGAAACTGGAGCAATATAAAGCTTTATCGCAGCCGATTGTGTGGGGAGCGGTAGAGAATTGTTTTACGCTGGAAGCCCAGGTTGATGAATCGTTTGTGAGCAATATCAGCATTATACCGACTGTTGGGGATCGTTATGCGGTTATTCAGCTTGAGGACGGCAGATGGGAATTGGCGGGAGGAACGTTAGAACCGGGCGAGCATCATATGGACGCGCTAGTACGGGAAGTGAAAGAGGAGCTCGGAGCGGAGCTGAAGTCGTATACGAGAATTGGCTGCTTCAAATGCCGTTCCTCGGCACCTGAGCCCTATCGGCCGCACATCCCGCATCCGAGCTTCATAAGGCTCGTCGGGTATGGCGAGATAGAGATCGTCGGCAAGCCGCTAAACCCGCCGGACGGCGAACAGATCGCCGCCGTCGACGTCGTCGACATTAATGAAGCGGTACGGCGATTCGAGGCGATCGGAAGGCATGACATCGCCGAGCTCTATTTGCTGGCACATCGATTAAGGCAGGCGGAAGGACGCATCTAATCGGCCTAAAAAAGATGAAAGCGCAGTTAGATTTTAAATCGGCATATGGTATGATAGGGAAAATAGGTGTCAGGAGGCGAAGCAAATGGAAAAGCTGCGTTACCCGATTGGCAGATATGTGTATGAAGGTATGACGACGAAGCAGATGGAACAATGGATTGCCGATATGGAGAGGCTGCCTGGGCAGCTCAGAGAATCGTTATCCGGACTGTCCGAGGAACAGCTCGATACCGCTTATCGAAGCGGAGGCTGGACGGCGCGTCAAGTCGCACATCATCTTGCTGACGCCGCAATGAACTGTTTCTCCCGCTTCAAGCTTGCCTTGACGGAGACGAATCCGACGATCAAGCCGTTCGACGAAGAGCTGTGGGCAGAAACGGCCGATAGCTTGAACGCCTCGCCGGATATAAGCCTGGCTATAGTAGAGGGAATTTATGCGCGCTGGGTTTTGCTGCTTCGTTCGATGGAGCGCGCCGATTACGATAAGCAGTTCTATCATCCCGAGCAAGGGAAGCAGATCGGCCTTGCTTATTTTCTTGGTTTCGCGGCCTGGCATGGCAAGCATCATGTCGCGCATATCAATATTGTGAAAGAACGGACGAATGGGCATTGACAGGAGACAAAAGCATGCTAAGAGGAAAATCAATTATTCTCGGAATTACCGGCGGCATTGCCGCCTATAAGGGAGCGGCGCTTTGCAGCAAGCTTGCGCAGGCGGGCGCGAAGGTTCGCGTCATTATGACGGAGTCGGCGACGAAGTTCATAACGCCGCTTACGCTGCAAACGCTGTCGCGAAACCCTGTATATATCGATACGTTCGACGAGCGCGATCCGGCCGTCGTCTCGCATATCGATTTGGCCGACCATGCAGATCTCATTATTATAGCTCCGGCGACGGCGAACGCGATTGCCAAGCTGGCTGGCGGCCATGGGGATGATATGCTGAGCACGACGCTGCTCGCGGCAACATGCCCGGTCGTCGTCGCCCCGGCTATGAACGTGCATATGTATGAGCATCCGGCCGTTGTCGCGAATATGGATCTGCTCGCCTCGCGAGGCGTCATGTTCGTCGAGCCCGGGACGGGGCAGCTCGCTTGCGGCTATGTCGCGAAAGGCCGGCTGGCCGAGCCGGAAGACATCGTCGCCGCTGTTGAGGATTGGCTGTCCAGCGGCGGTCTGCTTGCCGGCAAGCGGGTCATCGTAACGGCGGGAGGAACGATGGAGCGACTCGATCCCGTTCGCTACCTGACAAATGATTCCTCCGGCAAAATGGGCTTCGCTATTGCAGAAGCCGCCCAGCTGATGGGGGCGGACGTGACGCTCGTAGCGGGCAGAACGTCGGCTTCCCCGCCTGCGGGGGTTAACCTCGTTAAGGTGGAATCGGCCGAGCAGATGCTGGTTGCCGTTACTGCGCGGTATGACGAGGCGGATATTGTCGTGAAGGCGGCGGCAGTGGCCGATTACCGCCCGGTCGTCGTCAGCGGACAGAAGCTGAAGAAGAGCGGCGACCGGCTCACGCTCGAGCTGGAGAGGACCGCAGATATCCTGCAGACGCTTGGCGAGCGGAAGAAGCATCAATTTCTTGTTGGCTTCGCAGCGGAGACGGAGCAATTGGATCATTACGCGATGGACAAGCTGCGGCGCAAAAACTGCGATCTGATCGTTGCGAACGATGTGAGCGAGAGCGGGGCGGGCTTCAACGAGGAGACGAACATCGTTAAGCTGTTCGATGCCGGCGGGCTTGTGGAATCGTTGCCGCTGCAATCGAAAAGGTCGATCGCCCGCAAGCTGCTGGAAATTGTAGCGGAACGTTTGCCGCGCAGCGGGGGAATGGAAGCATGATTGCCAAAGTGATCGTAGACGTGCCGAGCCGCCAGACGGATCGGCCGTTCGACTATTTGGTCCCATTCGAGATGGAGTCGTGGATCGAGATCGGCAGCAGAGTCGGCGTACCGTTCGGCGGCCGCGTGCTGCAGGGCTTCGTCGTCGGGCTTGCCGCGGAAGCGGACATTGATCCGAAGCGACTGAAGCCCGTGTCCGAGCTGCTCGACCCCATGCCGCCGCTGCTGCCTGATTTGGTGGAGCTGGCAAAGTGGCTAAGCGATAAATATTGTTGCTCATGGACGACGGCGCTGCAAGCGATGATACCTGCGGCTTTGAAGGGAAAGGCGGAGCGGTATGTCGAGCTCGCGGAAGAGGCGGAAGAAGGCGAGCTTCCAAGCGAACTGGCGGCATGGCTGGCTTCGCAAGGAGGAACGGCGAAGCTTGAAGCCTTGCTGGAGCGCTTCCCTCAACATGCCAAGGAAGTAAAGAGCGGACTTCGTACAGGCGCGATAATCGAGCATGCGTCCATTAAGGATCGGTTATCGATCAAGAAAATGTTGACTGTCTTTCTAACCGCCGATGAAGAGACGATTCGTGCTGCAGCCGAGGAGCTTCCCGCAAGAGCGGCCAAGCAGCGGGAAGTGTTGCTCTATATGCTGCGCCATGGCGGGCCGCTGCAGATGCAGGCGTTAATTGCCGCAACCGAAGGTTCGGCCTCGACCGTGCGGGCACTGGAAAGCAAAGGTCTGCTCGAGCTGCGCGAGGTTGAGCAGCAGCGCGATCCATACGCGGGCCGAGAATTCGAGCGAACGAAGCCTTTGCCGCTAACGGCAGGGCAGCAAGCGGTGTTCGAGCGTATTGTCCGTTCGGTGCGGGCGGGCGAGCCGGAAACGATGCTGCTGCACGGCGTTACTGGCAGCGGCAAGACCGAGGTTTACTTGCAATCGATTCAATATTGCTTGGGGCTCGGCAAGCAGGCAATCGTGCTCGTGCCGGAAATATCATTAACGCCGCAAATGGTTGAGCGGTTCAAGGGGCGCTTCGGCGAGGCGGTAGCCGTCATGCACAGCCGATTGTCGAACGGCGAACGATATGACGAATGGCGCAAGATCCGCAGCCGTCAGGTGCAGGTGGCGATCGGCGCGCGATCGGCCATCTTCGCCCCGTTCGAGTCGATCGGACTAATCATTATCGACGAGGAGCATGAATCTTCGTATAAGCAGGAGGAGAGCCCGAAGTACCATGCGCGCGATGTCGCGGTGCGCAGGGCGAGGCAGCATGGCGCAGCCGTTGTTCTTGGCTCTGCCACGCCTTCGATCGAAACGTTCGCGGCCGCGAATCGACCGCAGCCTTCGGGCACGGCAGGCGGGCGCGAGCCGGCGTTGCTGCCGATGCCGGAGCGGGTAGGCGGACGTCCGCTTCCTCCGGTAGACGTCATCGACATGCGCGAGGAGCTTCGCGACGGCAATCGCTCGATGTTCAGCCGCAAGCTGCACGAGCTGCTTACCGATCGGCTCGAGAAAGGCGAGCAATCGGTGCTGCTGCTTAATAGGAGGGGTTATTCGACCTTCGTCATGTGCCGTTCCTGCGGTTACACGGCGCAATGCCCGCATTGCGATATTTCGCTTACCTATCATCAGAAAACGCGTGTCATGCGCTGCCATTATTGCGGCCATGCCGAGCAGGCGCCAACGAAATGCCCTTCCTGCGAGAGCGAGCATATTCGCTACTTCGGGACGGGCACGCAGCGCGTCGAGGAGGAGCTTGCGAAGCTGTTCCCCGGGATTCGCGTCATACGGATGGACGTAGACACGACGACCGAGAAAAATGCGCATGAAAAGCTGCTTAAGCAGTTCGGGGACCGCAAAGCCGATGTGCTTCTCGGTACGCAAATGGTAGCCAAAGGTCTTGATTTTCCATACGTTACATTAGTGGGCGTTATCGCGGCGGATACGTCGCTTAACTTACCGGACTTTCGCGCGGCGGAGCGAACGTTCCAACTGCTTACACAGGTGGCGGGCCGAGCGGGAAGGCATCATCTGCCCGGGGAGGTCGTCATTCAGACGTATTCGCCGGAGCATTATGCGGTCACGACCGCTCAGCATCACGACTATGCGGCTTTCATCGCCGAGGAGCTGCGCCATCGCGGCGCTATGGGCTATCCTCCTTATTGCCGGATAATTCTCATAACGATGTCGCATGAGCAGCTTACGCTGCTGTCTTCGGTGGGCGAGCAATTCGCTTCGCGACTGCGCGAGCTGGCAGAGGAGCAGGGTATTCTCGTTCCGCTGAATAGCGGTCTGCCGAAAGCTTTCGACGTGCTGGGGCCGGTCGCTTCGCCGATCTCAAGAATGAAAGATCGCTACCGTTTTCAATGTGTGATAAAATATCGGGGTAGCATCGATGCTTCCGCGCTTATTCGGGAGGCGCTAGCTCCGTTTACGGATGGTCCGCCCCAGCGTCAGGTGCAATTCAGCGTCGATGTGGATCCGCAAGTTATTTTATAAGGCAGATGAATCGTCCATATAGACGTTATTCAGACTTTTATCACTATTAACATTCGTAAAGGAAGGGAATACCATGAGTATCCGTATTATTGTGAAAGACCCGGATCCTGTATTGCGGGAAGAGGCGAAGGAAGTAACGAAGTTTAACTCGAATTTGAAAAAATTGCTCAAGGATATGGCCGAGACGATGTACGATGCGGAAGGCGTAGGCCTTGCCGCGCCGCAGATCGGCATTTCCAAGCGCGTTATCGTTGTTGACATAGGCGATGAGACAGGCCTGATCGAGATGGTCAACCCGGTTATCGTCGAGCAAGAGGGCGAGCAGCTCGGACCTGAGGGCTGCCTCAGCATCCCGAACTTGAACGGCGAGGTGATGCGTGCCGATCGTATCGTCGTGAAGGGGCAAAATTCGGACGGCGAGCACTTCACCGTAGAAGCAAGCGGCTATTTGTCGCGCGCGTTCCAGCATGAGGTCGATCATCTGAACGGTATTCTGTTCACGGATTTGGCCGAGAGCATCTACGATATTTCGGAGAGACCAAGAAAAGGCGGCGAGTAGATTCATGCGCATTGTATTCATGGGAACGCCCGAGTTTGCCGTTCCCTCCTTGCGGCTTCTGCTGGAGCAGAAGTACGAGGTAGTTGCTGTCGTATCGCAGCCCGACCGGCCGAAGGGCCGCAAAAAAACGCCTACGCCGCCGCCTGTGAAGGAAGCGGCGTTGTCGCTTGGCCTGCCAGTGCTGCAGCCGGAGCGGATGCGCAGCGCGGAAGCGGTGGCCGCGATTGCCGAGCTGGCGCCGGATCTGATCGTTACGGCCGCATATGGGCAAATATTGCCGAAGAGCGTACTCGATCTTCCGCGTCTTGGCTGCATTAACGTGCATGGCTCGCTGCTTCCGAAATACCGCGGCGGCGCGCCGATTCAGCGCTCTATTATAAACGGCGAAGACAAAACCGGCGTTACGATTATGTACATGGCCGAGGGGCTCGACACCGGCGATATGATTAGTGCGGTAGAGGTTGCCATCGAAGACCATGATACGTCGGGCACGCTATTCGAGAAGCTTAGCGCGGCTGGAGCGGAATTGCTGGGCAACACACTGCCTTCGATCTTGGCCGGTACCGCGGTCGCCGTTCCGCAAAATAATGAAGAAGCGACTTACGCCCCTAATTTAACACGCGACGACGAACGTATAGATTGGGGCAAATCAGCCCGTGCCATCTATAATCAAGTGCGCGGCCTATCGCCGATGGCGGGGGCATTCACCTATCTTGGCGGCGAGGTGTTCAAAGTATGGGCTTGCTCGCCTGTAGCGAACAAGGATAAGGTTGGTGCGGCGCCGGGAACGATTATTCATGCCGATAACCTAGGAATTACCGTTCAAACCGGACAAGGCCAGCTGCTGCTTACGGAAATCCAGCCTGCGGGCAAACGGGCGATGGCTGCGGCGGAGTGGCTTAAGGGAGCCCGCCTCGAAGCCGGCAGCAGGTTCGATGAGGGAGGTGCGGTATGACCGGGACTAGCAACGGCAAGCCGCTGGGCGGAAGGCAGGGCGGAAATCCGCCGCGGAAGAACCAGCAGGGAGCGTCCGTTTCTAACGCGGCGTCTCCGCAAACGCAGTCCCGCAAGGCGAAGTCTCCGCGGGAATTGGCAATGGACGTTCTCGTCAAAGTCGCCGAGACGGGTGCCTACAGCAACTTGCAGCTCAATCGCACGCTGCAGGACGCGAGGCTCGAGCGTGCCGACGCCGGGCTCGTTACGGAGCTTGTCTACGGCACGATCCAGCGTCAGCTGACGCTTGATTACTGGCTCGACAAATTCGTGGCGAAAGGTGTCCGCAAGCTTCAGCCATGGGTGCATCAGCTGCTTCGTCTAAGCGCCTATCAGCTTCTCTATCTGGACCGCATTCCATCGCATGCGGCGGTTAACGAAGCGGTTACCATAGCGAAGAAACGCGGGCACATGGGCATTTCCGGCATGGTTAACGGCGTTTTGCGAAGCATGGACCGGGGCAAGAGCGAGCTTAGTCCCGATCATATTAAGCATGACGATCCGGCCGTGCGGCTATCGCTGCGCCATTCGTATCCGGAATGGCTCGTTAGACGGTGGTTGGCTACATATGGAGCGGAGACGACCGAATCGATATGCGCGGCAGGCAACGATCAGCCGCATGCCAGCATTCGCGTCAACACGCTGCGGACGAGCCGCGAAGCGTTGCTTGAGCTGCTTCGCGAGAGCGGTTATAACGCAGAGGCGTCCAAGATTGCTCCGTCCGGCATCAATGTAGGCAAGGGCGGCAATATGGCCGACACGATCGAATTCCGTGAAGGCTTATGGTCGGTCCAAGACGAGAGCTCCATGCTCGTCGCCGAAGTCGTCGCTCCGGCAGCCGGCATGAAGGTACTCGATTGCTGCGCCGCGCCTGGAGGCAAGAGCACGCATCTTGCGGAGCTTATGGGCGGCAAAGGAAAAGTTTGGGCGAATGACTTGCATGAGCACAAGCGCGAGCTGATCGTATCGCAGACGGAGCGCCTTAAGCTGCGCAACGTCGAAGCGATTACGGAAGATGCGACGAAGCTGTCCGAGCGATTCGCTCCGGGGTCGATGGACGCCGTGCTGTTGGACGCGCCTTGCTCCGGCTTCGGCGTCATTAGAAGGAAACCCGAGATTCGGTGGACGAAGACGGCGGGAGACGTCGCAGAGATCGCAGCGGTGCAGCATCGGCTGCTGGATGCGGTATGCGGACTCGTACGCGAGGGAGGCGTGCTTGTCTATAGCACGTGCACGATGGAGGCGGAAGAGAACGAGGAACAGGTTGCGGCTTTTTTGCAGAGGCATCCCGAGTTTGAACGCGATGCGGCTGGCTGGCCGGATACGATTGCGGACAGCTTGCGCGAGACAGGCGTGATCGGCGACGATTTCAACGGCCAGGCGCAGCTTCTTCCGCATCATTTTGGCAGCGACGGCTTCTTCATTGCGAGGATGGTTCGGCGCTCCTAGTACGATTATGGCTGAATATGGGCGTTTGTGGTAAAATAAATCGATGGCGGCTCGTAACGTTCGAAGCCCGCCCTACTTTAAGGTACAGGTGTGATGAGATGAAACCGTTCATTTATGACTATACGCTCGAGCAGCTTCAAGAATGGGTGAAGGAAAACGGAGAGCCTGCGTTTCGCGCGGGACAGCTGTTTGACTGGCTCTACGTGAAGCGGGTCAAGAGCTTTGAAGATATGTCCAACTTGCCGAAGCAGCTTCGCGATAAGCTGGAGGATCAATTCCAATTCGTGACGCTGACGGAAATTACGAAGTTCGAATCGAAGGACGGCACGGTTAAGTTTCTATTCGGGCTTCACGACAATCATGCGATAGAGACCGTTATTATGAGACATAACTACGGCAACAGCGTATGCGTAACGACGCAGGTCGGCTGCCGTATCGGCTGTACGTTCTGCGCGTCCACGTTAGGCGGACTGAAGCGTAATCTGACCGCAGGCGAGATTATCGCGCAGGTCGTAACCGCGCAGCAGATGCTCGACGCTACGGGAGACCGCGTATCGAGCATCGTCATCATGGGCTCCGGCGAGCCGTTCGAGAACTATGACGCGACGATGACGTTCCTTCGGAACATGATTCATGAGAAGGGCCTTAATATCGGCCAGCGCCATATTACCGTCTCCACGAGCGGCATCGTGCCAAGCATGTACAAGTTCGCGGACGAGAATACGCAGATCAATCTGGCGCTCTCGATCCATGCCCCGAATGATACGCTTCGCTCGAAGCTGATGCCGGTTAACCGCCGCTTCCCGTTCGAGGACGTAATGGCAGCTTGCCACTACTATATTGCGAAGACGGGACGCCGCATCACATTCGAATACGCGCTGATCGGCGGCGTGAACGATCGTCCCGAGCATGCGCAGGAGCTTGCCGACGTGCTTCAAGGCATGCTGTGCCATGTCAATCTGATTCCGGTCAACCATGTGCCGGAGCGCAATTACGTGCGGACGCCGCGCGAGGATATATTCGAATTCCAACGCATTCTGGAACGCAACAAGATCAACGCGACGATCCGTAGAGAGCAAGGCCATGATATTGCGGCTGCATGCGGCCAATTAAGAGCCAAACATATGGAGTCCCAAGCGAGGTAGGTGAAGATCGATTGCTGACTGCAAATCGCAGCGATATTGGACGAGTTCGGCAAGTTAATGAAGACTATTCATGGGTTAGCCAGTACAATAACGGCGTTACGCTAGCCATTGTGGCCGACGGCATGGGCGGTCACAAGGCGGGCGACGTAGCAAGCCAGAAGGCGGTTGACGCCTTCCGCAGCACGGTCGAGCAAGGCGCGGCCAAGCCCGATCTGTCGCTGCAGGAGGGCAAGATGCTCATCCGTCAGGCAATCTCGTCGGCGAATGAGGCCGTATATGATTTAGCCTCCCGCAACGAGCAGTATTACAATATGGGAACGACGATCGTTGCGGCGCTTGTGAAGAGCGACAATGCGATCATCGGTCATGTCGGCGACAGCCGCGCTTATAAGATCGGCGAGGGAGACATTACGCAATTGACGGTCGATCATACGCTCGTCAATGAATTGGTCAAGTCGGGGCAGCTTAGCGCGGAGGAAGCCGCCCACCATCCTCGCCGCAACGTATTGACGCGTGCCGTGGGGACGGATTCCCATGTTGAAATCGACATCCAGACGATTGATTTAATGCAAGGCGACGTCCTGCTCCTGTGCAGCGACGGACTGACGAACATGGTTACCGAGGAGCAAATACTGGAGACGGTAACGAGCGAGCAGTTGGAGCTGGACGCGAAGGCTGAGCATCTCATTTCGCTGGCGCTGCATGCGGGTGGAGACGATAACATAACGATTGTTCTTCTACAGGATGCAGTTGGCGCGAATCGAGAGGAGCGGGTTGGATGATCGGACATGATCTAGGCGGACGCTACGAAATACTGACTAGAATCGGCGGCGGCGGCATGGCGCTCGTCTATAAGGCGCATGACGTGCTGTTGAATCGCAAAGTAGCCGTGAAAGTGCTGCGGCAGCAATTCGTGCACGACGAAGAGTTTATTCGCCGTTTTCGCCGCGAGGCGCAATCGGCCGGGGCGCTGTCCCATCCGAACGTCGTAAGCATCTATGATGTAGGACAAGAGGAAGATACGCACTATATCGTTATGGAATACGTTGAAGGCAACAATCTTAACGAAATCATTCAAGAGCGGGCGCCGCTGCAGGCAGACGAAGCGGTGCGCATTGCTATGCAAATATGCGACGCGCTCGATCACGCTCATCAAAACCATATTATTCATCGCGATATTAAGCCTCATAACATACTGATCGGCAAGAACGGGCGCGTCAAGGTAACCGATTTCGGCATCGCCCGCGCGGTAACGTCGTCGACGATTACGCAGACGGGCTCGGTTATCGGTTCGGTCCATTATTTTTCGCCGGAGCATGCCAAAGGGATCAATACCGGCGAGAAGTCGGATATTTATTCGCTGGGCATCGTCCTGTACCAGATGCTGACGGCCAGGTTGCCGTTCCTTGGGGAGAGCCCGATCAGCGTTGCGCTTAAGCATTTGCAGGAAAACTTCGAGGAGCCGCGCGTGGCAAATCCTCATATCCCGCAAAGCGTGGAAAACGTCATCCTAAAAGCTATGCGCAAAAATCAAATCGAGCGTTACGGCTCAGCCCGCGAAATGCTGCTCGATCTCGATACGTGCCTGCGACCGGATCGGCTTAACGAGAAGAAAATAACGTTTAGCGGCGACAGCGACATGGATGAAACAAGAGTCATGCCCGCTATTCGCGATATACCGATGCCGATTGCCGGCACAGATAGAGCTGAGCAAACCGCGGCGGCTAATACGAACACGGATACGCAATGGAACGACAAGGTTTTGGAGACGAAAGAGAAGAGCTGGAAGAAGCCGTTAACGGTAGTGGGCGTAACGCTAATTGTGCTGGCGCTAATTATTTGGGGCTTCATACGGCTGCTCGATAGTCTTGATGTCCCTGAGGTCAAAGTGCCTTATGTCGTAGGTTATACATTCGAGGCCGCCAAAGCGGAGATCGAAGAGGCTGGTCTGCAAGTGCAGGATCCGGTCACTCGGGAGTTCAAGAAGGATATTCCGAAGGATCAGGTATTCCAGCAGTCGAAGTCGAATATGAGAGTCAAGGAAGGCTCGCTGATTGAGCTGTGGGTCAGCGACGGACCCGAGATGGAGACGATGGACAATTACGTCGGCAAGCTGTTGCAGGACACGAAAGACGCGCTTGCTGTACTTGGCGTCGATGTGGATTCTCAGATTAAGTCGGATCCTGTGTTCAGCGAAGAACCGGAAGGTACGGTTCTGAAGCAAACCCCGGAGGCCGGCGCGGACTTCGACCCGGAGACGGATGTAATTACGCTTATGGTCAGCAAGGGCAAGGAGACGGTGGATATGCCGAATCTGATCGATCAGTCGCTCGATGTAGCGAAGGATCTGCTGAAAGCGAATGAGCTCGTTCTGAACGATGCCGATATCCTGTATGAGGCAAGTTACCTGCATCAGAAAGATTATATCATTAAACAAAGTCCGTTCGAGCCGAATGAGAAGGTGGAAAAAGGATCGAAAATTTCGGTTGTCGTAAGTACCGGACCGCCAGCCGATGCGAAGGAACATAAATTCAATTTCATCATCTCTCCTGCCGAAGCGGGCAAGACGAGCGAGATCCGCATCTTGTACTCCGACGCGCGCGGTGAGGAGATGGAGTGGGATAAACCGCGACAAATCGACAGCACGCGGACATTCGCGGTAACGGTTGTCGTCTCGCCGGATACGGAAGCGCGGGTAACGATTATCCGCGATAATCAATTCGTCGAGACGATGACGATTACGTATGACGAAGTTGCGGGAGGGTCAGACTCATCGACCGTGACGATTCCGGGTAACGAAGCGCCTCCTCCCGAGGAGCCTGCCCAATCGGAGGTAGACGAAGAAAATGAGCAGTCAGACGAAGAAGAACAGCAACAACAGCAAGAACAACAGCAATAGTCATCACGGCGCTATGCTGAGAGGGACGATCGTCAAGGCGCTCAGCGGCTACTATTATGTTCGTGCGGAAGGCGTATCCACCGATACCGCGCCGGTCCAATGCCGCGCGCGCGGCGTATTCAAGAAGCGGGGAGTGTCCCCGCTTGTTGGCGACGAGGTGCTGTACAGCATGACCGATAACGGCGAAGGAACCGTTGAGGAGGTTATGCCTCGCAGATCCGAACTGATTAGGCCTCCCGTAGCCAATATCGACCTTGCGATTCTTGTGTTCTCGGTGACGGAGCCTGCTCTTAACTTGCAACTGCTGGATAAATTTCTGGTCCATATCGAGCATGCGGGCATCGAGCCCGTTCTTTGCTTGAGCAAGCAGGATCTGGAAAACGACGGTATGGAAACGGAGGAGGCGCAGCTGGCTGCCTCCTCCGTTAACCGTATTTACCGCTCTATCGGCTATGAGGTATTTGGTACAAGCTCGCGCAAGGGCGATGGCATTGAAGCGCTGCATGAGAGGCTTAAGGGCCACTTAGCAGTATTCGCGGGTCAATCCGGCGTAGGTAAGTCGTCGCTGCTTAACGCGATCGTACCCGGTCTTGCGCTGGAAACGAACGAGATCAGCAACAGGCTCGGCCGCGGCAAACATACGACGCGCCATGTCGAGCTGATCGCGATCGGGGGCGGCTACGTGGCGGATACGCCGGGCTTCAGCCAGCTCGACTTCGCAGAGCTGGGCATCGAGGATTTAAGTTATTGCTTCGTGGAAATGCGACACCTTGCTTCCGATTGCAAATTCCGCGGCTGTACTCATCTGCATGAGCCGGGCTGCGCGGTGCTTGCGGCGGTAGATAAAGGCGGGATCGAGCGAAGCCGATACGACAACTATGTATTGTTCATGAATGAATGGAATGACAGGAAGCGGAGGTACTAACGATTATGACTACTATTATTGCGCCTTCAATATTGTCGGCAAACTTCGCCAAGCTTGGCGATGAGATTAAGGATGCGGAGAGAGCTGGCGCGGACTGGATTCATGTGGACGTCATGGACGGCCATTTTGTCCCGAATCTGACATTCGGTCCGCCTGTTATCGCGGCTGTTCGCGGCGCAACGAAGCTGCCGTTCGACGTTCATCTCATGATCGAGCGTCCCGAGCTGTCGCTATCCGATTACATATCGGCCGGCGCGGACCGGATTACGATTCATGCGGAAGCATGCGTCCATCTGCACCGTACGGTGCATTTCATTAAGGAAAAGGGGCTGCCGGTCGGCGTCGCTATTAATCCGGCTACGCAGGTATCGGTGCTTGAGCCGATTCTGCAGGATCTCGATCTCGTATTGATCATGACGGTAAATCCGGGCTTCGGCGGGCAATCCTTTATTCCGTACTCGCTCGTCAAGCTGCGTCAGCTGCGCGCTGCTCTCGATGAACGCGGTCTGGATGCCGTACACGTTCAAGTCGATGGCGGCGTTAATCGCGAGACGGCTCCGCTTATCCGCGAGGCAGGCGCTAACGTGCTTGTGGCGGGCAATGCGGTGTTCGCCGAGAACGATCGCGCAGCGGCGATTGCGGCTCTCAGATAGGGGAGACATCGATGAGCGATAGATTCAAGTCGATATTATGGCTGATTCTTTATTCATTAGCGGCTGGGGTACTGCTGGCCGCATTCAGCTTTACGCCGGGCATATGGAAGTACATGTTCTCGCTCTTGGCCTTATACTTGGGTATCCGTTTCTTCCGCAAGTACGACAGCATCGGGCTGCGAATCGCTTTTTTCGCCGTTGCGATTTTATTTTATCTCCTGGCCGCTGTCATCATTTCTATCGTTACGTACATGCGCGATAATCCGGATATTTTCAATAACGTATAACAGCCTTTTTGGGCGCGCTCACGATGGAATAGGACAAACTTGGGATGCATAGGATGGTTACATAAGCGTATGTTCTGGTCACGGTACAATTCGATGAGCGTGTCCGAGGAGGGATGAGGCATGAAATTTTACACGATCAAACTGCCGAAATTTTTGGGCGGTTTCGTAAAGGCGATATTGAATACCTTCCAAAAAAACTGATAATGTTCTTGGCTGCCGCCTTACGACCGCGATCGCGTAAAGCCATAACAAAAAGCACCTGAAGCCTCAGGTGCTTTTATCTATGGCGAAAGCCATCATTATACGCGTGTAACTTTGCCGGATTTCAGCGCGCGAGTGCTGACATAAACACGTTTCGGTTTACCGTCAACTAGGATGCGAACCTTCTGCACGTTTACGCCCCAAGAACGGCGCGTTTTGTTGTTGGCGTGGGATACGTTGTTCCCTTTGCCCGGAGCTTTACCTGTAAGAAAACATTTGCGGGACATGACTACACCTCCTTCAAGAATTGCGTATGCAAAAACTTAAGTTCGTTAGCGAATATTCATTTGAACACACTTGAACATCGTACCATAAACTAAGGTTCTGTTCAACCCAAATCTGAGTGGTAAAATAGCCGAAAACGAATGATTCATGAAGTAATCTGCTTGATTGTGACCGGATTACACGTGTACACTTCTATAAAGGCGCTGTTTATAGTACAATGATACATAGTCCATAATACTTACAGTAAGGGAGTGTAGTTTATGCCTCTGCAGCTTAGCACCGAGCTTGGTTCCATTCACGTTACAGATCACTGCATTGCCGTTATTGCTGGCTCCGCAGCCTTGGATTGTTATGGACTTGTCGGAATGGCTTCGCGAAAGCAACTGAAGGACGGTATCGCCGAGCTATTGGGAAGAGACAATTATACGCGCGGGGTAGAAGTGCGGCGCGAGCAAGAGAAGCTGCATATCGATCTTCATATCGTTGTGAGCTACGGAACGAAGATTTCCGAGGTTGCCCATAACATCCAATCGAAAGTGAAATACGTACTTAACGATGTATTCGATCTACAAGTGGAACAAGTCCATATATTTGTTCAAGACGTGAGGGTATCCAGGTAGCGGAAGGGGAATTTTCTTTGAGTAAGCGCTTTATTAACGGATCTGATTTTGCCGCAATGGCACTGCTGGGTGCAGAATATTTGCAGCGTAACGCCGAACACGTTAACGCTTTGAATGTGTTTCCTGTACCGGATGGGGATACGGGAACCAACATGAATTTAACGATGACCTCCGGTATTCGCGAGCTGCGCAGCAAACCGTCCGCACAAGTGGGCAAAGCGGCAGAAGCTCTTTCGAAAGGGCTGCTCATGGGCGCGCGCGGCAATTCCGGCGTTATTCTATCGCAGTTGTTCCGCGGCTTCTCGAAGTCGCTCTCCGGCGTAGAAGAGGCGGGCGTGCTCCAGCTGGCGAATGCGCTTCAGCATGGTGTGGATATGGCCTATAAGGCGGTAGTTAAGCCGGTCGAAGGAACGATTCTTACGGTTGCGAGAGAAGCAGCCAAGCATGCGGTTCAGTATGCGCGCAGAACGAACGACGTAGCGGATCTGATGCGCGAGGTGCACGCGAAGGCGTTTGAGGCGTTGCAGCGAACGCCCGATATGCTGCCAGTGCTTAAGCAGGTCGGCGTTGTCGATTCCGGCGGGCAAGGGCTCGTATTTATTTATGAGGGCTTCGTTCATAGTTTGACGGCCACTGCCGGCAGCGGTGAGCAAGAAGCGTATACATTGCCTTCCGAAGCTGCACCGCCAGAGGAAGTAGCCGTGCCTGGGTCCGTGCCAAGCCTGCGCAAGCTAGAGCCAAGCTCTGCTCAAGCGAGACTGTCGACGGATGCGATAGAGTTTTTATACGACATGGAATTTTTCATCAATCGCAAGCTTGTCGGCAACAGAGCGGCGTTGTTCGATGAATCCGCTTACAAACGAGCGCTCGAGAAGGATGGCGACTCCATTCTCGTCATTACGGACGACGATATTATTAAGGTGCATGTTCATTCGCGCAAGCCTGGCGACGTGCTTAATTTATCTTTGCCTTACGGCGAGTTGACCGATATTCATATTTTGAACATGAGAGAGCAGCACCGCGAGCTCCTAGAGCAAGAGCAGGAGACGGCTGGATACACGACCGCAAGCCTCGCCTCGGCGGAATTGCTGGCAGGGCAAGTGCCGGATGCAGCGGTAGCGCCTGGACAAGTGTACGAACGTGCTCCTTATGGCATTATCGCGGTAGCGCTTGGCGAAGGCATCGCCGACATTTTCCTCGAAAACGATGTCGATACCGTATTGTCGGGCGGACAGACGATGAATCCGAGCACGGAAGATTTCGTGAAGGCAATCGAGGCGCTATCTGCCGAGCATATTTATTTGCTGCCCAATAACGGCAACATCATTCTTGCTGCCGAGCAGGCAGCCGAGCTGAGCGAACGCAGCGTGACGGTTATTCCTACGCGTACGATTCCGCAAGGACTTGCGGCAGTGCTTGCCTTCAAAGAGGATGAATCGACAGAGCGCAACGCGGATTGGATGAAGAACGCGGCTGAGCAAGTCGTGTCCGGCCAAGTGACGAAGGCGGTAAGGGATACGACGATTGAAGGCGTTGCGATTCGCGAAGGCGAGTATATCGGCATTAAGGAGAAAACGATTGTCGTCTCTAACGCAGACGTACTAGGCGCTTGCCAATCGCTGCTTGCGAGCATGCTGGAGGAAGGCGGCGACATGGTGACGGTGCTGACAGGCGAGGATGCGGATCCGAGCGTAACGGCAGCACTCTGCGAATGGATCGCTGAACAATATCCGGAGCTTGAGACAGAGGTGCAAGAAGGCGGACAGCCTCTTTACCCATATTTGTTTGCCGTGGAATAATTTGCAATCGTTTTTATGTCCGGGAGGGGTTCAGATGGGGAAGGTTCGAATTGTAACGGATAGCACCGCTGATATTCCGTTAGAGGTAAGAGAGAAACTGGGCATATCGATGGTGCCGCTTAAGGTGCTGTTCGGAGAAGAAACGTATTTGGACGGCGTCACGATCCAGAACGAGGAATTTTACGCGAAGCTGGTAGCATCGCCAGTGCTGCCGACCACGTCGCAGCCATCGCCGAGCGAGTTCTCGGAAATGTACGAGCGGCTGCTCGCCGAGGATCCGGAAGGACCGATTATTTCGCTGCATTTATCGGCAGCACTCAGCGGAACTTACCAGTCTGCGGTCATAGCGCAGTCCATGCTGGAGGAAGCCGGCGATATTACGATCGTAGATTCGAAGTCGGCTTCGTACGGATTCGGCATGCGCGCCATTCGGGCGGCGGAGATGGCGCAGGCCGGTGAATCGAAGGAAGCGATTCTGGCCGAGCTGCAGCGTCTCGAGAGCGAGATGCAGATCTATTTTCTAGTCGACTCGCTCGAATATTTGCAGAAGGGCGGACGGATCGGCAAGGCGTCCGCGCTGATCGGCTCGATTCTGAACATTAAACCGATCCTGTCGCTGGAACCGGACGGTACGGTGTATCCCGTCGATAAGGTACGCGGAACGAAGAAGGCGATGGCGCGTGTCCTTGAGCTGCTGAAGCAGCGATTCGATGCGCAAGAGCCGGTATCGATGACGATCGCATGGTCATCGGGCCAAGAGACGGCTATGGAGCTCTGCGAATACTTGAAGAGCCACTTCAATATCCAAAAGATAGGCTTCACGACGATAGGCGCGGTTATTGGCACGCATACCGGACCCGGGCTGTCGGCCGTATTCATGTACAAGGTGTGAATGAATGATGATTAGCTTGGATCAGATTCCCGTTAAACAAATTAAAGGCGTGAGCGCTCCCAAGGAACAGGAGCTTCACGCCTTTGGCGTTCAATCCGTCGCCGATCTGCTCGACTATTTTCCATACCGGTACGAGGATTACCGGATTCGCAATTTGGCGGATGCCAAGGATGGCGAGAAGGTGACGGTGCTTGGCTATATCCGCGGCGTACCGCTGCTTCAGCGCTACGGCAAAGGCAAGTCGCGGCTGACTTGCAAGATCGAAATTGACGGATGGCTCGTGACCGCGGTTTGGTTCAATCGGCATTACTTGCTGGAGCAGCTAACGGTTGGACGCGAAGTGATGCTGACCGGCAAGTGGGAGCAGCACCGGCTGCAGTTGACGGTATCCGATTCGGAGTTCCAAGGCGGCAGCAGCGAGAGTAACGGCACGGGCGCGGGCGGCAAGTCGGCTAAGAGCGGTACGCTTCAGCCCGTCTATTCCGTCGGCGGCAGCATCACGCAGCCGTGGATGCGCAAGACGATCCGCCAGGCGCTGACCCAGTACGAGACGATGATCGAAGAGGTGCTGCCGCATGAGCTGGTGCAGCGTCATCAACTTATGGCCAGGCGAGAGGCCGTGCGGCATATTCATCTGCCGGAGGACGCCAAGGAAGGACAAGCTGCCAGACGGCGGCTTGTGTACGAGGAGCTGTTCCTGTTCCAGCTGAAGCTGCAAGCTTATCGCGCGCTTAATCGCAAGCGCAGCGACGGCTTGGCGCTGCGCGTCGAGAGCGAATGGATACGCCAGTTCGCGGCGACGCTGCCCTTCGAACTGACGGATGCGCAGAAGAAGGTCGTGAATGAAATTCTAATGGACATGCGGCGTCCATCGAGTATGAACCGATTGCTGCAGGGCGATGTCGGCTCGGGCAAGACGGTCGTTGCCGCTATGGCGCTGTACGGGGCCGTCAGAGCTGGCCATCAAGGCGCGCTTATGGTGCCGACGGAAATATTGGCCGACCAGCATATGCGCTCGCTTCAGAAGCTGTTCGGCGGCATGGGCATCGAGGTCGGCCTGCTCACGGGCAGCTTGACGGAACGGAAACGGCGCGACGTGCTTGCCGGCTTGCAGATGGGAATCATCGATATTGCGGTCGGCACGCATGCGCTTATTCAAGACGACGTATTTTTCCGCAGTCTGGGCCTTGTCGTGACCGATGAGCAGCATCGGTTCGGCGTTAATCAGCGCAGCGTGCTGCGACGGAAGGGCATGAACCCGGACGTGCTGACGATGACGGCTACGCCGATTCCGCGGACGCTGGCCATTACGGCTTTCGGAGACATGGACGTGTCGACGCTTCGCGAGCGACCGCATGGACGGAAGCCGATCAAGACGTATTGGGTCAAGCATGACATGATGGATCGCGTGCTTGAATTCATCCGCAAGGAAGTCGATCAAGGCCGTCAAGCGTACATTATTTGTCCGCTTATCGAGGAGTCGGAGAAGCTGGATGTGCAGAACGCGATCGATCTGCATATACAGATGCAGCAAGCGTTCCCGCAGTATAAGGTAGCGCTGCTGCACGGGCGGTTGTCGGCAGCCGATAAGGAGGCTGTAATGGGCGCCTTCGGAGCGAACGAGACGCAGGTGCTCGTGGCAACGACCGTCGTCGAGGTCGGCGTCGACGTGCCGAATTCGACGCTGATGGTCATTATGGACGCGGAGCGCTTCGGCCTGTCGCAGCTCCATCAGCTTCGCGGACGCGTTGGGCGGGGCGAGCATCAGTCGCATTGCATTCTCGTAGCCGATCCGAAGTCGGAGACGGGGCGCGAGCGGATGAAGGTGATGACGGACACCGATGACGGCTTCGAGGTCGCGAGGCGCGACCTGGAGCTTCGCGGTCCGGGCGACTTCTTCGGCACGAAGCAGAGCGGACTTCCCGAGTTCCGGCTGGCCGATATGGTGGCCGATTACGAGACGCTGGAGGAAGCGCGCGACGATGCGGGCGAGTTGACGGGACAAGACGATTTTTGGACGAACCCCTCCTATGCGAGATTGCGCGCGTTGTTGCAGAAGGATCAAATTTTTCAAGGGGAACAGTTGGACTAGGCAATTATTTCCTCCTTCCGGCATATAGTTAACCGTTAACACTGCCGGTTGGAGGTGTCTAGTCTGTGAGTTACCAAAAGTACGGCATTAAGCCGCAGTTGGTCGAACGAGTCAAATATAAGTTGAAAAATCCGGTCACGAAGGACCGGATTCGGGAGCTGCTCGGCAATGTAACGAAATATGATTTGCAGGATCGTCCGAAGGTGCGCAGGCTGGTGAAGGCTGCCGCCGTTATTTTGCAGGAGCCGCTCACCGATGTGCAGGAGGATCAAATCGTCGCTTTCGTTCTGGGACAAAAGATCGATCCGAACAATACGTTTCATTTGCTCAAGCTTTGGGGCATGTTTCGCTGACCGATTCGGTTGGCGATTTTTTTTGATTTTGGGCAAGCAAGGTGATGCTCTTTCTTGCAGCATAGAGGTGAGTCTTTTTGTAGGCGAGAGGAGATATGTTGGATTTTCGCAGTAACTTCGGTCCATATTCTTAGACCCGGGGGGCCATGATGGATTTCCGCACTAACTTTGCTGGCAAACGGTTGTTTCAGGAGGATTGGTTCAAAAGTTAATGCGAATATCCAATGTAGCTTATACGAACGGGTCACAATTGAGAAAGTTGTTGCGATTATCAATATAGTCGATCATAAACGAAACAGCTTCTCAGACGTAATCCAGCCTCGGTTGAATTATTATTCGCCGAACGCCACTTTCTTAGAATAGACGCATCTGCTCGTCCACTGCGATTTGCTCGATTAATTCGGGCGAGTCGTTGCGGACGTTGCCGACAGCGGGCGAGACCGCGTAAGCGACCATATCGCGGTCGTCGTAAGGGCGCAGAAGCGGAAGAAGGGCTTCTACGTCCTGCGTCTTGCGATCAAGCCACAGTGCTTCGTTCTCCGGCCTTAGTATAACCGGCATCCGATCATGAATAGGAGCCATTAACGGATTAGGTTCTGTCGTAAGGATCGTGCAGCTGTTTATTTTCGCGCCGTCCGGCGAAATCCATGTTTCATACAGGCCGGCCATGCTGAATATTTCGCGGCTCTTCATCGTAATCCGCATCGGCTGCTTGCCGCCACCGCTCAGCTTCTTCCACTCGAAAAATCCGTCGGCCGGGATAAGGCATCGCTTGCTGCGAAGCGGCTTCTTGAACGCCGCCTTCTCGGCCGCCGTCTCGGCGCGGGCGTTAATCATCATGAACCCGACCTTCGGATCGTCGGCCCATGGCGGAATAAGCCCCCACTTCAGCTCGCCGAGCCGATTGTCGTTGCCGTCGTTAATGACCGCCAGCACTTGCTGGCTCGGGGCTACGTTATATTTCGGACGATGGAACGGAATGCCTGTCTCGTCTACCATATACCGCACCATGAGCTCTTCTATCGTTATTGTGAGCGTATATCTCCCGCACATCGGCCTCGTTCCTCCGTCTCCGCCGCGCTTCTTAAGCGACGATAATTTGGCTCTATTATACTATGAGTTTCCTCTAATTCATAACTTGAGCGCCGGGTTTCGTATGGCAGCGTTCGACTTGGAGGATACTGGTGATATAAGGACGAACGGGAGGGGCGTGTATGGAAAAACAAGGAAATTCCCAAGGGCAGCGGCGCAGCGGCAAATCCTTGCTCAGCCGATTGCTTGCGCTTCCGCGGGCAGCTATCGCCTACGCCGTCGGGAAGTGGAAGGCCATGAGCGTATCCGAGCAGATGATTGCCGAAGCTTCGCCGATCGTCCTGGCACCGGCGGCGGTTGCCCGGCTGACGGCCGCATGGAGAAGGCTGGAAGAGGCAGGCGGGGCGCTTCCTCTGCCGGCTGCTGAACCGTGGACCGCCGAGGAACTGGCGAATATCGCCCAGATCCGCTCCGAGACGGAGATGCACAACCGCAATAACCTGACGCGGACCGAGGCGTATCGGACCGTGTATTTCCGCACGCCGGAGCTTCACTGGGCGCTGCTTGCGCATCTCGTCTCGCGCAATGGCGGCTGGAATATGACCGATCTGCAGGGCGAATGGCTGCCTTATTTACTCCGGGACGAACAGCGGGAGGAGCTGTTCCGTTTCCTGGAGCGCGCGAATGCGCTTATTTTCCAAGACGCGTATCCGCAGCTGCTTCTCTACGAACGCAGCTTAAGGGAAGGCAGAAGCCTGTTCCATCTGCTGCCGGCTTTTGGCGTTTCGGTGTTCATGTCCCCTGTATGGCGGCTGTTCTGGAAGGAAAGGGATCCCGTACCCTTGACGGTTGCGCTCATCGTCAACGAGCAGAATTACATTGAACAGCGCGTCATACAGAACGCTCATTTCAAGGAAAAGGTGCTGCATACGCTATTCTTCGGTATGCAGTCTCTGCTGCAGGTGAACGGCGTTATCTTTCCTTACGGCAGCGGCGACCCCGTTGCGGACTGCAGCACCGACGCAGGCACGCAGCTGGCGGGTATCATTATCGAACGGTTCGAGGATCTGGATGAGCGGATCGAGTTCGGCAAGCGGCTCTATGCCGTGCTGTTCGGCATCGCTCCCGTGCTTCATGGGGCGCGCTGCTTCGCCGCCGCGGTGGAGCACACAGGCTCGCGCGCAGACTTCGCGCCGCAGCTCTATGCCCGCATCCGTCAATTGCCGCCGCAGCGCGTCTACAAGGAGCGGCTGATCGGCGGCGCGCTGAAGCCGGGAGCGAAGCCGCTGTACAGCCCTGAGCTGGGGACGGCCTGGGGCGATCGCCCCGTCGACCCTGCCGAGAAGGGCGATTGGTTCAAGTCGGCTGATCAGGTACTGACCTACTTCCGCAAGCTGCCGCTTCCGCCGATGTTCGAGCTAACGAACGAGTACGGACTTATGCTCAATAAAATCGAGCTTGCCGTGCTTGCGACGCAGCGGCAGAAGCAATGACCGATAAACATGCCGCAGCACCAGCGTCACCGAGTTACCCGATGCGTCACCCGCCTCAGTCGCTGGTCGTGACGCCTTCGATATTCTTGACCTCGAACCATTCGCCGTCGATCATGAACCGGCCCCTCATCGAATCGACCCGATCGACGATGCCTATAATCGTCAGCTCCTCCAGCGGATGAAACATCCGCAGCGTTATGGGAAGCCGCAGCTGCAGCGATTCGGCTACGGAGCGCGAGACGGCTTCCCATTCCTGCTCGTCGAGCACGGTGCGCGCGCGCCGTTTCAGCGCCTCGTTGTTGTCGATAATCGCCGCTTTGTGCTCGGGCAGCATCATGCGGCTCGATTCCCATAATCCGTTCCCCTCAAGCTTCTTTCTCATTTGTAATGGCCTCCAATTTTGGCGGAGCGATCCTGCGCTTGGCCGCTCGGCGTTATCGATACGGCGCGCATGATGCTCGCATCTCCGTATTTTTGCTTAATGGCGTCGGTCGTCCTCTCCAGCGCTATCGACTTCTCCCGGTGCAGATCGAATAAAGAAAGCTGGTATCCGTCGTCCGAGGAAAACTGCGAGAGGCTGACGCCGACCTTGCGGACCGGAAGGCCGTCCCAATGCCTCTGCAGCAGCGTCACGGCTGCCCGGTACACTTGATTCGTAATATTGGTCGGATCCTCCATCTTCATCTGCCTGTTGAATCCGCTCGGACGGTCGTAATCGGCGCCCATGCATCCGACGGAAACGACATGTCCCATATAGCCCTTGCTGCGGCAGCGCTGGCATACAAGCTCGACGAGTTCCAGCAGCACGACCTTAATGTCCGCCAAGGTTCCGTAATCGCGGGGCAGCGTCATCATATGGCCGACGGTCGTAGGGGCGACCTGATGCGTGCCGGGCGTCACGGGACTGTCATCGATGCCGCTGGCAATACGCCAATACAGCTCGGCGTTGATGTCCGAGTTTTTGCCGAATTTGCGCCGCATCATCGCTTTCAGTTTATCCAGGGGCGTTCGCGCGATATGTCCGATGGTCGTCAGACCCATCGCATTGAAGTGGGCGGTCATCCGGTTGCCGACCATGAACATCTTGCCTACGGGCAACGTCCATAACGTCTCTTCGAGCGAATCCTTGGTCAGCGTGTAGAGACCGGATTCGTTCTTTTTGGCGTAGTTGTCGCAGGCCGTCTTCGCCAAAATTTTGTTTTCGGCGATGCCGAAGCGGGTGTTTATGCCGGTCTCGGCCTGTATGCGAGCCTGTATGAGCTCGGCGAGCTTCTCCGGCGGACCATATAGGTGCAGCGATCCGGTCACATCGAGAAATTGCTCGTCAATCGAGTAAGGCTCGACCAAATCGGTGAAGCTTTCGTAAATTTGCGTAATTCTCATCGACGTATCAATGTAAAGCTTCATGCGGGGCTTTACGATGACGAGATCCGGGCATTTGGAGAGCGAGTCTCCAAGCCGCTCGGCGGTTGTGACCCCGAATTTCTTCGCGATCGGGCAGGCGGCGAGAATAATGCCGGAGCGCCGCTCGGGATCGCCGGCGACGACGAGCGGGAGATCCTTGTATTCGGGATGCTCCGCCTTCTCGACGGAGGCGTAGAACGACTGGCAATCCGCCAGCATGACAACTCTTTGACGGGGCATCGTGTTCCTCCTATACAGAACGTTTGTTCTTACTATTATATACGGAACATGCGTTCTTATTCCATAGGCTTTGTTATGGTTATTATTGACAATGGACGCGGGTAAGGGATGTCCTTACATATATTCAACCAGTTTGCGCCAAAATAGAGGCAACATGGAAATGGAAAGGTGCCGGAATGCCGCTATGAAAAAAAACGCCCAGAAGACGCTAACGCCGCTTAGCTCGTCGCTTAAGGCTAACACGGACGCGATCCGGAGCCGTTTCGGGGGCAGCTTCGATCTCGTCGTCCGCCTGTTCCGGAGCGATGCGGCCCCGAGCCGGGAGCTGGCGATCATCTATATCGATGGCATCGTCGATGCGGAAACCGTCAACGTTAGCGTCATGGAGCCGCTAATGTCGATGACATTGCCGCCGCATGCGCATACGAAGGGGACTAAGCTGCTGGACGCGCTGCGCAGCTGCATCGTCTCGGTCGGCTCCGTAGGGGAATCGGCTACGCTAGAGGAAGCGCTGCAGGCGGTGTCGGACGGTTCATGCCTAGTGCTGGCGGAGGGCTGCACGTCGGTGCTGACGGCCAGCGTTAACGGCGGCGAGCAGCGCTCCGTCACCATTCCGCAGACGCAGACGGTCATACGAGGCCCGCAGTACAGCTTTGTCGAAAATATCCGAACCAATATAAGTCTTGTCCGGCGCATTATTCGCTCCAGCGATCTGCATGTGCAGATGCACAAGATCGGCAGCCAGACGCATACCGACGTTGCGGTCCTTTATTTGAACGGAATCGTCGACGAAGGCGTGCTGAAGGAAGTATACCGCAGGCTGGCCGACATCGATATTGACGGCGTGCTGGAGAGCGGTTATATCGAGGAATTCATCCAGGACGAGACGTTCACGCTGTTCCCGACCGTCCTCAACACGGAACGTCCCGATACCGTTGCCTCCATCCTGCTGGAGGGGCGTGTGGCGATCATGGTGGACGGAACGCCGATCGTGCTGATGGCGCCGATTACGTTCTTCAGCTTCTTCCAATCGCCGGAAGATTATTATCAGCGGTTCGATATTGCAACGTTCATACGAGTTATCCGATATGCGGCGTTCATCGTGTCGATCCTGCTGCCCGGTTTATACATCGCGGTTACAACCTACCATCAGGAGATGCTGCCGACGACGCTGCTGATCAGCCTTGCGGCGCAGCGGGAGGGCGTTCCGTTTCCGGGACTCGTGGAGGCGCTGCTCATGGAGGTGACGTTCGAGGTGCTGCGGGAAGCGGGGCTCCGAATGCCGCGGGCGATCGGACCCGCCATATCGATCGTGGGAGCCCTCGTGCTCGGGCAATCCGCGGTGCAGGCGGGCATCGTGTCGGCGGGCATGGTCATCGTCGTTTCCTTCACGGCGATCTCGAACTTCGTTATGCCGGAGTTCAATATGGGTGCGGCATCTCGCATTATCCGGTTTATCTTCATGCTGATGGCGGGCATGTTCGGCTTCTTCGGCCTCTTCATCTCGGTGCTGCTCATGCTCGTTCATCTCGTGTCGCTGCGCTCGTTCGGCGTGCCTTATATGTCGCCGATGGCTCCGGGGTCGGCGAGTCAGTCCATATTCAGGGACGTATTCATCCGCCTGCCGTGGTGGGCGATGATATTCCGCCCGTTCGAGCTTAAGCTGCGCAATCCGCGGCGGCTGCCTAATCGCAGGAAGCCTGCGGCTCAGCGGCATTCAGACAATCCATAACGGAAGGAGGCGGCATGCGTGAAAGGATGGAGGCTGCTGCCCGGACTACTCGCGCTGCTCGCCTGCTTGCCGCTGGCGGGGTGCTGGAACAGGGTCGAGCTAAGCGATATCGCAATCGTATCGGCAACGGGCGTCGATTGGAAGGATGGGCAATGGCAGTTGTCCTACCAGGTCGTCATTCCGCAAGCGATCTCGGGCCAGAGCCCCTCGGCCGACTCGGGCGCCGCGGTTAACGTATTCTCGACCAAAGGCGAGAACTTCCGGGGCGCCATTAGCAAAGCGAGCTTGGAGACGCCGAGGCGGCTCTTCTTCGCCCATAACCAGATCGTCATTATCGGACAGGAGGCTGCGCGCAAAGGGATATCCACGCTTGCGGAGGCATACCTTCGCACCCCCGATTCACGGGAAACGGTCAGCGTATTTCTGACGAAAGGCAGCGCGCGCCGCGTGCTGGAGCAGCTTATTCCGCTGGAGAAAATACCTGGGGCCGCGATCCAGCAAATGGTATTCAACGAGGAGCTGAACGGCTCGACCTTTCAGGAGATGACGATGCATAAGGTACTGGAAAATTTGCTTGGAAGCGCGCAGGCAGTCGGCATACCCAGCCTCGCGATCACCGGAACGGGAGAGAGTCTCGACCAAGCGGACAAGCTGGCAAGGACGAATACGCCCTCCAAGGTGAGGCTGCTCGATCTGGGCATCGTCTCCGGCGACAAGCTTGTAGGCTGGATCACGAAGGAAGAGAGCTCGGGCGTGATGTGGATTACGGATCAGATCAAGAAGTCGACCGTATCCTTCGCCTGTCCGGATGACGGCGAGAACAAGGTCTCCTCGATCCGCATTACGAAGGCGTCCACGAAGCTGCGTCCGCAGCGCTCCGGCGACAAGTGGACGATGCATGTAGAGACGAGGGCGGAAGGAACGCTGCTGGAGTATAACTGCGGCGGCGATATGATGCAGCCCAAACAGGTGGACGCGACGGGGCAAGCGATTGCCCAGTCGATCAAAGGAACGATGGAGAGCGGATGGAAAGCGGTCGCGAAGTATAAGTCGGATGTGCTGGGCTTCGGCGATCTCATTCATCGGAAGCACCCCGGAACGTGGAAGCAGATCAAGGGGGAGTGGCCGGACCTTTTTGCCCGAATGGACGTGAAAATTCAAGTGAAGGTGAGAGTAAATTCGACGGGCATGAGCGGCAACAGCTTCAAGAAGGTACAGGAGAAGGCGCGCTCATAGTCGGAAAGGAGAGGCCATGCAACGGATCGGAAAGTCGCAGTTGTCTATTATGATTATTGTTTTCTTAATCGGCAGCACGCCGCTGTTCGAGCTTGGCCTCAAAGCCCGGCAGGACGCTTGGATCGCGATGGCGATGGCCGCCGTCGTTGGACTGCTGCTTACCGTTATTTATGTAAAACTGCAGAAGCGCGCTCCGGAGGCGGGACTCGCCGAGCTGTGCAGGATGCATTTTGGCAAATGGCTTGGCGGAACGGTCGCTCTTGTCTACACGGTATGGTTCTCCTATGAATCGATGCGCAACGTGCGCGACGTAGGAGAACTGACGAGGATGGCGCTGTTGACCGTGACGCCGAAGTGGATCATCATGCTGCTCATTCTGTTTGTAGCCGCCTATACGGTCAGCAAAGGGCTTGAGGTGTTCGCGCGAATCGTGCAGCTGCTGTTCCCGATAGTCCTCATCAGCTATTTGTTCATTATTTTGCTTCTGTTTATCGCGAAGCTGCCGGAGATCGATCGTCTGCTGCCTATCATGGAGAACGGGATGGGGCCGATAACGAAGGCGGCGTTTCCGGATCTGGTTTCGTTTCCTTTTGGCCAAACGGTTGTCTTTCTCGTTTATTGGAAGCATCTGAAGGAGAAGCGGGAGCTGGGAAAGACGACGTTCAAGTCGCAAGCGGGGGTATCGGCCTTCCTGATTTTTATGAATATGCTCGTGATGAGCGTCTTAGGGCCTGCTCTATCCGAGGTTACGTCGCTGCCATTGCTCCAGGCGGTTCAATTGATTCGGCTGGCAAATTTTCTGGAGCGGTTGGACGTCATCGTTACGCTGCTTCTGTTCATTGGTCTCTACGTGAAAATGACGGCGTTATACTTGGCGGCTGTGCTTACTCTTAAGGAAGTGACGGGTGCCGCTTACCGCCATTTCGTATGGCCGGTCGGATTGGTTGTCTATGCAGCTTCGTTTCTCGAGCCTAACAATACGTATCATTTATGGTTGGGGCTTGATGTAACGCTCAAAATCGTACCGTTGTTCCAAATCGTGTTTCCTCTGCTCATGCTGGTCGCAGGCGTTCGCAAACGGTATAAGCGCGCGGCGTCTCCCTAGAGCTGGCTTTTCGAAAAAAAGATAGCTATTTGGTCGGGATTTGCTATAATAGTCGTATTGACGAAATCGAATATGTTCCGGGGAGCTGGTTAGGCCGGCTGAGAGGGGATTTATGTACAAGCAATCCCGACCCTATAAACCTGATCTGGATAATGCCAGCGTAGGGAAGATAATCTTTTGCGCGCTTCATGCAAGCCACGACCGTTAGTCAGTGCTTCTAACGTCATGACTGGGCAGCGTGCATAGGTGCAGCCGAATTTCAGGCGTCCTTCCATGCGGGAGGACGCTTTTTTTGCATGCAATGAGGTGGCAATTGCGCGGGGGCATCAGGACACAGACGAGATATCGTTTCGTTTTTCGTTTCGACAAAATAGAGATACGGGGAGAGGGAAACAGCATGATGAAGAAACAAGCGGGACGATTGACTTGGAGGCTAACGGCTCTATTAATGGCGCTCGTTATCGTACTTGCGGGCTGCGGAGCGAACAACAACAAGCCGGAGGGCGGCAACGCGGGAGAGAACGAGGCAAACGGTGCGGATAAGCCGCTGACGAAGGTGCAGGTCGTGCTTGACTGGACGCCGAACACGAATCATACGGGGCTCTACGTGGCAAGGGATAAAGGATTCTTCAAGGAGCAAGGGCTCGACGTTGAAATCATTCAACCGGGCGAGAGCGGCGCCGACCAAATGGTCGCATCCGGCAACGTGCAGTTCGGCGTGAGCTATCAGGAGTCGATCACGATGGCTCGCATCGCCGGCGTGCCGCTCGTGTCGCTGGCGGCAGTCATCCAGCATAACACGTCGGGCTTCGCTTCGCCGGTCGACAAGGGAATCGACTCGCCGAAGAAATTCGAAGGCAAAACGTACGGCGGCTGGGGCGCTCCGCTCGAAGAGGCGGTCATCGACTCGCTCATGCAAGAGGAGCAAGCGGACGTGAAGAAGGTGAATATCATGAGCATCGGCGACGGCGATTTCTTCTCGGCCGTTAAGCGCGATATCGACTTTGCCTGGATTTATTACGCATGGACGGGCGTGGAGGCCGAGCTGCGCGGCGAGAAAATCAATATGGTTTATTTGACCGATTACAGCGACAAGCTGGACTACTATACGCCGGTGCTTGCGACAAGCGAGAAGCTGATCGCCGAAGACCCTGAGCTCGTTAAGGCGTTCGTTGCGGGCGCGGCGGCAGGCTACCAATATGCGATCGACAATCCGGAGGATGCAGCCGAAATGCTGATCAAGGCAGAGCCGGACCTCAATGCCGAGCTCGTTCGCGCAAGCCAGAAGTGGCTTAGTCCGAAATACCAGGACGATGCAGCCCAATGGGGCGAGCAAAAGTTGAGCGTATGGGAAAATTACGCGGACTGGATGTTCGACCACAAGCTGCTGGAAAAGGAGCTTGAGGCGGACAAAGCGTTCACGAACGACTTCTTGCCGAAGAAATAATCGATCTTGTTTCTTAGTACAGACGAAAGCAGGGGAATCGAATGGCTAATGCACTGGTAAGCATTCAAATATTGCCGACGACGCCGGGCGGGGAAAGCGTTCTTCCGTACGTGGATCGGGCGATTGACATTATTAAGGCAGCGGGCGTCCCTTACCGGGTAGCGCCGCTGGAGACGACGATGGAGGGCGAGCTTAGCTCGCTGCTCGGCGTCGTGCAGCAGATGAGCGAGGCAATGGCAGAGATGGGCTGCCCGTCCGTTATATCGCAAGTGAAAATTTACTACAATCCGGTAAACGGCGCCTCAATGGGCAGATTGCTGGAGAAATACCCAGATGGGCAATAAGACGGGCGTTTGGGCAAAGGTATGGCCTCCGGTTATCGTCGTCGTCGCGCTTCTAGCCTGCTGGCAAGGCGCGACGATGTGGGGGCAGGTCGATAGCTGGCATCTTCCAAGCCCGGCATCGATCGTACAGGAAGCGGCATCGGCTAACGTCTGGCCGCGGCTCATGGAACATACCGGCGCGACGCTGCGGCTTACGCTGCTCGGATTTGCAGGCGGATCGGCGGCGGGCTTCTTGCTCGCCGCCTTGCTGCATCTTGCTCCGGGTTTGCGTGCTGCCGTCTACCCGCTCCTCGTCGTTTCGCAGAACGTCCCGATCGTCGTTATCGGCCCTCTGCTAACGATGTGGCTCGGATATGGGCTGCTGCCGAAGGTGCTGCTCGTCATGATGGTATGCTTCTTCCCGATCTCGGTAGCGATGCTCGGCGGCCTCACGAATACGGATGCGCAATTGCGCAATTATTTGCAAATGATCGGCACGGGCAAGTGGCAGCTGTTCTGGCGGCTTGAGCTTCCGCATGCCATCATTCATTTATTCTCGGGGCTTAAGCTTGCGGCGTCATACAGCGTGCTTAGCGCGATTGTCGCGGAATGGCTCGGTACGAATAAGGGACTTGGCTACTTCATGCAGCTGTCGGCCAAAGGGTTCATGCCGGAGCGGGTATTCGCGTCGGTTTTCATTATCGTGGCGCTCAGCCTGTCGTTGTTCGGCTTGATGACGCTGGCGGAGAAGCTGCTTATGCGCTGGCGTCCTGCCAAGAAGGAGGGGAACTAGCGAATGAATCGCACAGATGATGTGCAGAGGACGGTTGCCGGCTCTGAAGCGCTGGAGGTTAAATCGGTTAGCAAAAGCTTCGGCAAAGGCGCAGCTCTGAAAGAGATTCTCGGCGGCTTATCGCTGACGGTCGGCGAAGGGGAGTTCGTCTCCATCGTCGGGCCGTCGGGCAGCGGCAAGACGACGCTGTTCCAGGTCATTGGCGGACTGGAGCGTCCGACGAGCGGAGAGATTTGGATCGACGGCCGGCAAGCGACGGGGCAGACCGGGCATATCTCGTATATGCCCCAGCAATCGTCGCTGCTGCCATGGCGGACGGTAGCCCGCAACATCGAGCTGTCGCTGACGATCGCCGGGCTGGACCGCAATGAGGCGAAGCGAAGCGCGGCGGAATGGCTGCGCCGTATCGGGCTCGAGGAGTACGCGAAGAGCTATCCGCATGTGCTGTCGGGCGGCATGCAGCAGCGCGTATCGTTCCTGCGGGCGCTGTTGTCGCCGCAGCGGCTTATGCTGCTCGATGAGCCGTTCGGCTCGCTCGATGCGCTGACGCGGCTGAAGATGCAGAAGTGGCTGCTGTCTATTTGGGAGGAGAACCGCAGATCGGTGCTGCTCGTGACGCATAGCATCGAGGAGGCGCTGTTCTTGTCCGACCGGGTCATCGTGCTGTCCAACTCTCCTGCGATCGTGCTCGAACAATTCGAGGTGCCGCTGGCAAGGCCGCGCAGCGAGGCGATGTGGACGGAGCCGGCGTTCGTTGCTTTGAAGCAGCGGATCTATGAGCTGCTCCAAACGGGAGCGGGAGTCAAGGAGGAAGCGGGATATGCCAATCGTTAACGGGGGAACGGCAGGAACGTGGATCGACGCCCATATCCATGTGGATCATTATGACGAAGCGGAACGGGAAGCGCTGTTGGAGAAGGCGTTCTCCGCAGGGGCGGCCGCCGTGGTGGCCGTGTCGATGCATTTGCAGTCGTCGATCGCCAATCACGGACTGGCTCAGACGTATCCGGATCGCGTTCATCCGGCTTACGGCTTCCATCCGGAGCAGCCGATACCGTCCTCGGAGGACCTGGATGAGCTGTTCGAGTGGATGATGGCACGGCATGCGGCAGGCGAGAAATTCGCGATCGGAGAGGTCGGTCTGCCTTATTATACGAGAACGGAAGCGGAGGCTGCCGGGCAGACGTTCGACGAAGCGCCTTACTTGGCGTTGCTCGGGCGCTTCGCAGCGCTGGCGGCTGAACTGGAACGGCCGATCGTGCTGCACGCCGTCTATGAGGACGCGGACAAAGCTTGCGATATATTGGACCGCCACGGTGTACGCAAAGCGCACTTCCATTGGTTCAAGGGAAGCGAGGCGACCGTGAGGAGAATGATCGCCTCCGGCTACTCGATCTCGATTACGCCGGATATTGCTTACGAGGCGGAGATAAGAGCGCTCGCCGAGATATATCCGCTAAGCCTGCTGATGGCGGAGACGGACGGGCCATGGCCCTTCGAGGGTCCTTACGAGGGGCGTGCGACCGAGCCGGCCATGTCGCGGGATGTTGCGGTTCATATTGCAGCAATCAAGCAGCAGCCGGTGGAGCTCGTTCGCACTGCATTGCTGGAAAATACGAAACGGTTGTACGGATTATAACAGGTGGTTTACGAAAACAAGCTGCCGCTGCGATTTAAACGACGCCAGCCTGTTTTGTTTGTTTTTGTTGCGGACGTAGAAGTCGCTAATGGCTGCTTATCGCTGCATTTTTGATTATTACGGACAGAGGAGGCTTTAATCGATCATGATTGGGACGGTTAAACCTCTTTTTCAACCCATAGAGCTGCCTGAGTCCGTAATAAGCCGAATGATAGTTGTTTGGAGTAAATAAGGTCTTCTGTGTCCTTAAGCATGCTTCATACATACGATCGATTACCGCTCTGTCCCTTGCGCCGCTCCACTCTTCTGCATACAAAGATAGCAACAGAATGAGAAGAAGGGAGTTTTGAAGATGGCAGCTTTGACTCGGGAACAGTTTTTTGCGGTTTTGGCTCCGATCGTTATTAGGGTAAGGCAGGAAGGCTCGACGATGTTTCCTTCCGTGCGGTTAGCGCAAAATTTGCTCGAAACAGGCGGCGTTATTCACGCTTGGAACAATCTGAGCGGCATTAAAGTAGGCAACGGGCAGACGAATGCGTACTGGCATGGCGAGGCGGTCGTAAAGAGAACGTGGGAGCATATCGATGGCCGCGATATCAATACGAAGGCGGCGTTCCGGGCATACGATAGTCTGTACCACTTCTACAAGGATCTCGATCTGCTGCTGGCAACGCCGCGGTACGACCGCGTTCGCAAGGCGGAATCGCCGGAGCGCCAAGCCCAGATGCTGCTCGCTTGCGGGTATGCGACGGATCCGAATTATCCCTTGAAGCTGATGGCGATCATTAAGCAGTATTCGCTAAAGAAATACGACCTGATGGGCAAACCGCCTGTTAAGCCGGAGAAGTTCAGAGACGCTGAGATCGTGGCGGTCGTTCATGGCGGGCAGGCGGTGTCGGACGGCTACTTGGTTCATGGCGTCACATGGATACCGGCAAGACGGGTCGGCGAGCTCCTTGGAGCGGCGATCGATTGGAACGGGAAGCAGGTCACGGTGAACGGGGTCGCGATCGAGTCCGTATTGTCTAATGCAACGGGCTACGTCAAGGTGCGCGATCTGGCAGACCGGCTTGGACTGACGGCCGGCTGGGACGCACTGGCGAGAGTCGTCACGATCGGCTAGCAGATGGCCTGATGCATGCAGCTGATGCGCTCAGCATGCCGCGATTTACATCGGGGTCGGTCATTTGGTATTCTATAGGCAACAATGAAACGCGATGACGAGAAGAGTAAGGGAACAGGTTGTTGCACAGAGAGCTCCGGCAGCTGAGAGGGAGCGGACAACGTCTCCCCGAACCAAGCCTCCGAGCAGCATGTCGGAATCGCCCCGGGCGAGGATGGCATGACGGGAGCTCCCGTTACAGAGCTAAAGTATAAGCATTGCCTGCAATGCCGTACTTGAAGAGGTTAATATGGCGACATGTTAATGAAGCTGGGGTGGCACCGCGAGAACTTCGCCCCCAAGACCGACGTCTTGGAGGTGAGGTTCTTTTTTTGCGTTGCTTGGCCACTACAGCATTTATTAAGGAGGAGCCGACTTTGGAATCGGATAACAAAAAAGAGCATTCGAACGACAACTTTTTATTCAAGCTGATTAGCGGGGAGTTGGAGCAAGCTCCGTTCGCAAAAGACATGTGCACGCGATTCCCGCCGGAGCCGAACGGCTATCTCCATATCGGAAGCGCCTATGCGATTCAGACCAATTATAATGTAGCGCGCAGCTTCAAGGGGAAATTTCATTTGCGCTTTGACGATACGAATCCGCTCAAGGAGGACATTGCTTACGTCAATGCGATTATCGAGGATATCAAGTGGCTTGGTTATGATCCGGGCGAGCACATTTACTATGGGTCCGATTATTCGGATGAAATCCATTCGGCTGCAGTCCGTTTGATCGGGCATGGAAAAGCTTACGTATGCGATCTGACGCCGGAGGAAGTGTCGGAGTATCGGGGAACCTTGACGCAGCCGGGCAAGAACAGCCCGTATAGGGAACGGACGGTCGAAGAAAACCTGGCGCTTTTTGCGAAAATGAAAAAGGGCGACTTTGCGGCCTCCTCCAAGGTGCTGCGCGCCAAAATCGATATGGGCTCGCCGAATATGAACCTGCGCGACCCCGTTATTTACCGCATCATCCACGCCGAGCATTATCGTACAGGCGAAGACTGGTGCATCTATCCGATGTACGACTTCGCGCATCCGATTCAGGACTCGATCGAGGGCATTACGTATTCGCTCTGCTCGGTCGAATTCAAGGACCATCGGCCCTTGTACGAATGGGTGCTTAGAGAGCTTGGCATTGAGAGTCCGCCGCGGCAAAGGGAGTTCGGCCGCTTAAGCATAACGGGCGTTGTGACGAGCAAACGTTTCCTGCGGCAATTAGTGGAAGGCGGATTCGTAGACGGCTGGGATGATCCGAGATTGCCGACGCTTCGCGGCTTAAGAAGAAGGGGATTTACGCCGGAAAGCATACGCGGCTTCATCGAGGAGATCGGCAGCATCCGAACGCAAAGCACGGTTCATATCTCTTTGCTCGATCATTGTCTCCGGCAGGAGCTGAAAGCGTCGACGGCCAGCGTAATGGCGGTGCTGAAGCCGCTCAAGGTTGTCATTACGAATTATCCGGATGATAGGGCGGAGCTGTTGACGATCGAGAACAATAGCGAGAACGAGGAGCTCGGCAAGCGGGAGGTTTCTTTTGCCAAAACGATTTATATCGAACGGGACGACTTCGCGGAGCATCCGCCGAAGGGCTTCCATCGATTGAGTCCGAATGGCGAGGTCAGGCTGAAGGGCGCTTACTATATTCGCTGCGAGGAAGTCATCAAGGATTCGGATACCGGCGAAGTGACGGAGCTTCGTTGTACGTACGATCCGATCACGAAGAGCGGAACGGGGTTTAACGGGCGCAAGGTGAAAGGGACGATTCATTGGGTATCGGCGGAGCATGCAGTCAAGGCAAACGTTCATCTGTACGATAGGCTGCTGCTGGAATCTGCGGATACGGCAAGCGGGGATTGGACGGATGCGGTTAATCCGGAATCCCTAGTCATAGTGAAGGATGCTATGATTGAGCCTTTTGCGGCGGAATGGGGAGAAGATTGCCTGGAGCGCAGGCTGCAATTTTTACGCCATGGCTATTTCTGCATCGATAAGAAGCATACAACCGCCGACAGGCTCGTATTCAACCGGATTGTGCCGCTTAAGGATAGCTGGAACAAAAAGAATTAGGTTGTGCAAAGGCTGCCGATGCGAGGATCGGCAGCCTTTGTGCGCTTCTGGTCCACGTACGCGCGACGGTTATTTGCCTTTCTTAGAGGCGGCCCAGAAGGCGAGAGCGATAAGCGCCAGCAGAATATACCAAGGGATCGTAATCGTTCCGCCGACGATGAAAGCAAGCGCCATAACGAAGATAACGCCAATAATAATGTACAGACAGCCGCGTCCGAACGTTTCCATGCCATTGCTCCTTTCGTATGCCAGATCTGCGTCGCTAGCTACATGAAAGTATATTCGCGGATATAGCAGGATAGAGCAGCAGGTTGGCGTCGGCTCTCGTTCATCAGGGCAGCGTATGTTTAAGCATATCGTTCGCGGTTTAAATTTATCCAATGGAAATGGCTAACGCTGTCCAATCTTAATTCCTCCCTGGAAGGTTATAATGTAATCGCAACCAATTGAGCCCCATTACACTAAACTTAGGGAGTGCTTAACCGAAACGAGGGAGGACTACGGTCATGAACGAACATAAGCTTCGCTGGATTGCAAGCACGGAGCAGCGCCGTTGGCTGGAGCAGGCGGCTGTCACGGCAACAGCCGCAACGGCCGCAACAACCGCAACAGCGAATTTAACGATAACGGATCGCGAGCACCAGACGTTCGAAGGATTCGGCGGCTGCTTTAACGAGCTTGGCCATGTGGCGCTTGGCCGCTTGCCGGCAGAGGAACGCGATCAGGTGATGCACGGTCTGTTCCATCCGGAGGGCGAGCATAGGCTCAGCGTGTGCAGATTGCCGATCGGAGCCAGCGACTACGCGCTGGACTGGTACAGCCATAACGAAACCGACGGCGATACGGCGATGGAGCATTTTTCTGTCGAGCGCGATCGAAAGCATTTGATTCCATATATTAAAGAAGCGCTAAAGCTGAATCCTGAGCTCGTATTGTTCGCATCTCCATGGAGTCCGCCGACTTGGATGAAGTTTCCGAAGGCGTACAATTACGGCACGCTGCGCTGGGAGAAGGACATTTTGGAGGCGTACGCCCTGTATTTTGTCAAATTCGTACAAGCCTATGCCGAGGAAGGCATTACGATACATCAGGTGCACGTGCAGAATGAAGTGGTTGCCGATCAGAAGTTCCCGTCCTGCGTATGGACCGGGCAGCAATTGCGGGAATTTATTCGCGATTATTTGGGTCCTGCCTTCGAGCGGCATGGTCTGGATACGGAAATTTGGCTGGGCACGATCAATGCGCCCGAAGCGTGGGACGAGTGGCTGAAGAAAAAGGCGACCGACTTTGATGGCTATGCGGGAACTGTGCTTGGAGACCCGGAAGCGTATAAATATATCAAAGGCGTCGGCTATCAATGGGCGGGCAAGTACGGCATTCAGCGGGCCGTGCAAAGCTACCCGGAGCTGCGCTATATGCAGACCGAGAACGAATGCGGCGACGGCGAGAACACCTGGTTTTATGCCAAATATATTTTTAGCTTGTACCAGCATTATTTGTTTAACGGCGTTCATGCGTATGTATACTGGAATATGGTGTTGGAGCCGAAGGGCAGAAGCACGTGGGGCTGGGAGCAAAATGCGATGGTTACCGTCGATCCCGCGACGCGGCAATACGTCCGAAATCCGGAATATTACGTGATGAAGCATTATGCGCATTTCGTATCCCCCGGCGATATCCGAATCGGCCTGCAAGGTCCGTGGTCGGGGCATGCATCCGCCTTCCTGAAGCCGGACGGAACGAAGATTATCGTACTGAGCAATCCATATCCGGAGGAAAAGGAGCTGCGACTGTCATGCGGTTCCGTGGTATATAGCTTCCGACTGGAACCTGAATCGTTCCATACGATCGTATGGCCTGGCTAACCGGCCTTATTACACGAACGCCCTCATCAACTGCAGGGCGTTCGTGCTTTTTGATTTAACCTTTTGAGCGGTCCTTCTTCAAGGCTATAATGGTTGCAAAATAGGGGGCGATGCCAAATGATAAAAAAAATAGGGAACAAACTGGTCGAGCCGTTCAAACGCAGCATCAGGAACAAGCTGATCCTGACGATGATTTTGTTGGCGATCGTCCCGATTGCCGCCATAACGGGGCTTGCTGCCGACAACAGCCGTCAATCGATGGAAACGGAAGTGATAGCGACCAACCAATCCAATATGAAATGGACGGGCATATACGTCGGCGATCAGTTCGCGCAGTTGAACAATTTGATCTATAGTACCCTCATCAGTCCCCATCTTAGCGATTATTTGGCGAATGTGGAAGAGGGCAGCCCGTCAACGCAATTCACCATACAGAAGAACCTGATCGAGACGTTGAACAATATGTTCTATTCCGCGGGTAATCAGGTCATCGGAGTGGAGATGTATTTGGCCGAGCCGAAGAAGATGTTTGTCATTAACGCCTCGCAAAACGATATCGAATCGGTATCTATCCAGCCGGAGCCGTTCCGGACTATGGCGGATAACAACCAGGACTTTATGGTGCGGACAGACGAAGCGCGGCCCGATCAATTCCAGTTGATCAGAAGCATTAACCGCTTCGAGAATCAGGATAGGCTTGGCTATATATCCTTGCGGATTCGCTGGTCGATGTTCGATCAGACGCTTGATTTGCTCGGACGCGGCGATCGGCAGCAGGTGCTTATTGTCGGCGGGGATGGGAAGGCGCTCTACTTGCCGGGCGAGCATAACGTGCCGGAACCCTCGTTGGAGCGCATTCGGCAAATGGATCAGGGGCAAGGCTATTTCAGTACGGATGATGAATATGTGTTCTACAATACGATCGATCCCGTCGGCCTGCGCCTCGTCAACATCATTCCGAGAAGTACGATTAACGCAAGCGCGCTTGCGACGATGCGATTCGGTTTCATCGTCGGAACCATTTCCGCCATCGCAGCGATCGTCATGGCCGTATTTCTCGCTTGGCGTTTGGCTACCCCTATCGTATCGTTGGCAAGGTCGATGCAAGGGCTGGGGCTTATACGGGAGACGGAAGTTCCCATTAGCAATCGGGTGGACGAGATCGGTTTGCTTGAGACGAAGCTGAACAACATGTCGCTGCGAATCAAGGAGCATATTAAGAACGAATATAGCATTACGCTGGAGAAAAAAACGGCGGAGCTTAAAGCGCTGCAGGCCCAGATTAATCCGCATTTCCTGCAAAATACGCTGCAAATGATCGGCAGCATGCTATTCACCAAGCAGCCCGCGGAATGTTATGCCGTGATTCGTTCGCTTAGCGAAATGTTCAGGTACGTCATTCGCGATCCGGATCAACTGGCAACGTTGAAATCCGAAATGGATCATCTCGACAATTATATGAAAATTCAACGGCAGCGCTTCGGCGCACGGCTCCAATATAAGGTGCAGCAGGATGAGTCGGCGCTTGCGTGTTCCATTCCTAAGCTTACGTTGCAGCCTATTGTCGAAAATGCTTTTTTCCATGGGCTGGATACGAAAATGGGAGACTGGCAGTTAAATGTCGACGTCTACAAGGAAGAGAGCGCCGTGTTTATCCGCATCAAGGATAATGGCGTCGGAATGAGCGCGGATCGGCTGGCTCTTGTCAGGAGCAGGTTGAACGGACATAGCGGACAACCATGGACGGGCGGAAGCCGGATCGGCATTCAGAATGTCGCATCGCGAATCAGGCTGCATTTTGGCAAGGAAGGCCATATCGGGATTAATAGCGAGCCCGGAATAGGTACGACGGTAACGGTAAGCATGCCACTTGGCGGGGGTGTTGGTCTTGAATGATCGTATTAAAGTGCTGCTCGTAGACGATGAGGCCTGGACACGGGATATCGTGAAGACGTTCGGCGATTGGGATTCGCTAAACATGGTGATTATCGGAGAAGCGGATGACGGCATGGAGGCGTTGAAGCTCGTCGAGGAGCTTGAGCCGCAGGTGGTTATTACGGATATGCGCATGCCCGGCGTCGACGGCGTAAGATTGCTTGAGGTGCTTAACAAGCGATTTCCCGACATCAAATCGGTTGTGGTCAGCGGCTACGATGATTTTCAATATGCGAAGCATGCGGTGCGTTTTCAAGCTGTCGATTATTTGCTGAAGCCGGTGGATCCGGCAGAGCTCAATGCGGCGCTGCTTAAATGCAAGGAACAGGTGGAAGGGGCACAGATGAGTTTGGACGTTCTGGGACTAGACGTCGACGTATCGTACCTGCTGTCCCCTTTCAAGTCTCGGCTGCGCAGCTATTACAACGAGCTTAACCATGAAGGGGTCGAGACGGTGCTGAACCAACTGCGGGCAGAGCTGGATTCGAAAGTTGCGAAAGCGGTCATGAAATCATCTAAGCTGGAGCAGGTTGCGCAAGAGCTGCTGCTGTTGCTTAAGGAACTGATGGATGTCAATTCACAGAGCGCGGACAGCCTGAAGTTTTCTTATGAATCCAGCACGTTCGCGTCGCCTGGCGGGACGACGGCCTTTTTGCGCGTGTGTTATGGGCATATGCTTGATCAATTGATCAATATGCGGAAATTCAAGAACAAGCTTAACCTGGAGGAAGTTCGTAAATTTATGGACACTCATTATGCGGAGCCGATTACGCTTGAGCAGCTCGCACGAAGCTTCTATGTGAGCAAGGAATACTTAAGCAAATCGTTCAAGCAGGAATATAGGCAAAACATTACCGACTATTTGCTGAATTTACGGATGGTGAAGGCGAAGGAATGGCTGCTTGACGAAAGCATTCCGATTAAAGCAATCGCGGAAATGGCGGGTTATGAGGACGTGACTTATTTCTACCGGGTATTCAAAAAGCACTTCGGCATCGCTCCGGGCGAAATGCGCAAAAACAGCGAGGTTTAAAATTGTCCAATCAAAAAGCATAATTCCGTCCAATTAAACGCTTTCATCATTCAGTTACACTAAACACGTAAACAAAACAAGACGATTATTGGGAGGTCGCTACAGATGAGAAAAACGGTAAAAGGCATGCTGATTACCGCGCTTGCGGTCACGCTTCTGGCAGGCTGCGGAAGTAATGAGGGCAGCAATAGCGAGTCGGAAGGAACGTCAGGCGGCGAAGCGAAGAGCGTCAAACTCAAACTGTTTATTGCGCAGCCGCGGCTTAAGGAGCATTACGACAAATTCATCAATGATTTTGTTGCCAAACAAAAGGCCGACAAGAACATCGAGGTGTCGGTACAGCTTGAAATGCCTACAGCCGACAATGCAGCCCAAATATTGAAAACGCGTCTTGCATCCAACGACGCTCCGGATATTTTCGCGCTGCATGCGATCAATGAAATTCCGACGTATTATAAAGCGGGCTACCTGGAGGATTTAACCGATCAGCCTTTCGTAGGCAAGCTGCTTGACAGCGTCAAGCCTGCGGTAACGACAACGGACGGCAAGGTCGTGGCTGTTCCGCTGGAAACGTTGTCTTGGGGTTACCTGTACAACAAAAAGATTTTCGGCGATCTCGGGCTAACGCCTCCGGCTACGCTGACAGAAATGAAAGCGGTTGTCGAGAAGCTGAAGGATAACAAAATTACGCCGTTTGAATTGGCCTATAAGGAAGCATGGGTTCCGCAATTGATTCTTCCTCTCGCGGCCGGTGCGATGATCAATACCGAAAATCCGGATTTCATTGAGCGGATGAACAAGGATGAAGGCTCTTTTACAGAGATCAAATCGGCAATGTTCGACGTATTCGACCTGATCAACAGCAATGGAACGGAGCGTGCTACGGAGGTTGGCGCGGACGATGGAGCGGCGGCATTCGCGGCAGGCAAAGCGGCTATGTGGCTGCAAGGTCCTTGGTATGCGGAAACGATTCTCAAATCCAACCCTGACATCGAATTCGGCGTAGCTCCCCTGCCAATAAACGATAACGAAAAAGCGACGATGATTAACTTGAGCGCTTCCACTTCTCTAGCGGTTTCCAAAACGAGCAAAAACAAAGAGGTGGCTCTCGATTTCATCAATTATGTATTGGATGACCAGGCTTCCAACGATTTCTTCCAAGCTTTGAAGTTTAATCCGATTGCAACGGTTCATACGTATGACAGCTATCCATGGGTGAACGATGCTACCGATTACGTGAAAGAGGGCAAATCGTATCAGGATCCTGCTATTCCGCAAGCGGTCAAGGATGAGGTAGGAAAAGGGCTGCAATCGTATTATGCCGGACAAATTTCTCAAGACGATGTCATTACGGCGCTTGATAAAGCGTGGAAATCGTTCAATAAAGTAAATAAATAAAAACGGATATCCGGGCATGGCGGGAGCGCAAGCTCCCGGTCTGGCCGATACGCTGACAGATTATCATAGGGAGGGGGCGTAACCGATGCTCGCCAAAGGCTTTCGAAAATATGCAATATTTATATCGTTTATCGCGCCAGCATTTGTTTTGTATGCCGCTTTCCTATTAATCCCGACGATCGGCGGGATGTTCTACAGCTTTACCGATTGGAACGGGCTGAATCCGGACTACGATTTCATTGGACTTGGAAATTTCGTGGAAGCGCTTAAAGAGGATCCTGACTTTATACATTCGCTGCTCTTCACGCTTAAATACGTATTGTTTATGGTCGTTCTGCAAAATGTGTTCGCGCTTGGACTCGCCGTACTCATCGAGACTCGGGCGCGCAGCAAAGGATTTTTCCGTACGATCTTCTTTATGCCGAATATGATCAGTACGATTATTAGCGCGTTTATGTGGACCTTCGTGTTCGCGCAGGTGCTGCCGCAATTGGCGGAGAAAACGGGCATCGCCTTTTTCGGCCAATCCTGGATCGGCAATCCGGACGTATCGTTTTTCTCCATTCTTATCGTATCCTTGTGGAACGGCGTAGGTTATATGATGATTATTTATTTGGCGGGATTGCAAGGCGTTCCGCAAAGCTTAAGGGAGGCGTCCGTTATCGACGGAGCAACGCCATTCCAGACGTTCCGCAACGTCACTCTGCCGATGATTACGCACGCCATCACGATTTGTTTCTTCTTGACGCTTAACGGCGCGTTCAAAGTATTCGAGGCGGTATACGGTCTTACTGGCGGCGGTCCGGGCCGAAGCACGCAAGTCATTACGATGAATATTTACGAGGAGGCGTTCTCGAACAATTTCCGCTACGGTTATGCAAGCGCCAAATCCGTTATTTTGTTCATGATCATTCTGATTTTCACATTCATACAAATTCAGGTTATGAAAAAACGGGAGGTGGAGGCATGAGACAGAAAAAATCGACATCGCTGCTCGTTGGCATTCTGCTCGCAATCGCCGCTGCTATCTCCTTCTTCCCTATTTATTTGGCCATTATCAACTCGTTCAAGACGCAGGGAGATATGTTCCGCTCGTTTATTTCTCTGCCAACCCAAATTAGCTTTGACAACTATGCGCAGGCTTTTGATAAAATCAACTTGTTAGGCAGCACATTCAATTCGGTCGTCATTTCGGTTCTGGGCATCGGCGGCATCGTGTTATGCGCCTCGCTTGCCGGCTATAAACTATCGCGAACGAGCGAATTGCTGAGCCAGATTATATTCTTTCTGTTCATCGCGTCCATGCTTGTTCCGTTCCATTCGATTATGATTCCGCTCACCAGGATGGCCAAAACGTTATCCGTGCAAGGCAGCACCTACGGTCTGGCGGTTGTTTATATCGGACTCGGCGTCAATATGGCGATATTCCTCTACCACGGCTTCGTGAAATCGATTCCCCGCGAGCTGGAGGAAGCGGCGCAAATGGATGGCTGCAACGAATACCAGACGTTTTTCCGAATTATTTTTCCGTTGCTTGTGCCGATTACGGTTACGATCGCCATTCTCGATTTTCTCTGGATCTGGAACGACTTCCTGCTGCCGCTGCTGATGCTGACGGACTCGGCGGACTTTACGCTTATTTTGTCTACGAATACGCTGTTCGGCGAATACAACAAGGACTGGTCGTTAATTTTGTCCGCCCTCGTGCTGACAGCTATCCCGGTCATCATTATCTATGCGTTCTTCCAGCGCTTTATTATGCACGGCATTGCCGAAGGCGCGGTCAAAGGCTAACCAAAGGAGCGAGTCCGATTGGATAAATTATTGTACGGCGTTGCTTATTACGATGAATACATGCCTTACGAAAGGCTTGCCGAGGACATCCGGATGATGAAGGAAGCGGGCATTAATGTAGTCCGCATCGCCGAGTCTACCTGGAGCACGCATGAGCCGCAAAACGGGGTGTTTGATTTCAGTTCGGTCGACCGCGTGCTGGATGCGATGCACGATGCTGGCATTCATGTTATCGTTGGAACGCCGACTTATGCGGTTCCGACCTGGATGGTCAAGGAGCATCCGGAGGTACTGGCAGAGACGCCGCGCGGACCAGGCAAATACGGAGCAAGGCAAATTATGGACATTACGAATCCAACCTATTTGTTCTACGCGGAGCGCATCATTCGCAAGCTCATTTCGCGCGTTGCCGCCCATCCCGCCGTAATCGGCTATCAGATGGACAATGAAACGAAGCATTACGACACGGCAGGCGCGAATGTCCAGCTTCGGTTCGTTAAATACATGCGCGATACTTACGGCGATCTCGATGCAATCAACAAACGCTTCGGACTGGACTATTGGAGCAATCGGATTAACAGCTGGGAGGACTTCCCTTCCGTGGTTGGCACGATTAACGGCAGCCTCGGAGCCGAATTCGCCAAGTTTCAGCGCCTGCTCGTTAACGAATTTCTGGCATGGCAGGTGTCGCTCGTCAATGAATACAAGCGGCTCGGGCAATTCGTCACGCAAAACTTCGATTTTGAATGGCGCGGCCATTCGTTTGGCGTCCAGCCGTCGGTGGACCATTTTGCGGCGTCGGAGCCGTTCGATATCGCGGGCGTGGACATTTATCATCCATCGCAGGATAAGCTGACGGGAATTGAAATCGCCTTCGGCGGGGATATGACGCGTTCTCTCAAGCATAGCAACTACCTGGTGTTAGAAACGCAAGCGCAAGCATTCCCTAACTGGACGCCCTATCCAGGCCAGCTTCGCCAGTTGGCGTTCAGCCATTTGGCTTCGGGAGCGAATATGGTCGCTTATTGGCATTGGCATTCCATTCACAATTCGATCGAGACGTATTGGAAAGGCTTGCTCAGCCATGATCTTGGTCCTAACCCTGTATATAATGAGGCGAAGACGATCGGCGCCGATTTCCAGCGTTTAAGCGCCGAGCTTGTCAATTTGCGCAAAACGAACAAAGTGGCGATGCTCGTCAGCAATGAAGCGCTGACGGCAATGGAATGGTTCAAGCTTCCTGACGGCAAACTGTACAATGATGTGGTGCGCGCGCTCTATGACGAGCTGTACAAGCTTAATGTGGAAATCGATTTTATTTCGCCTTCCAGCGCCGATCTTGACCGTTACAAGCTTATCATAGTTCCCGCATTGTATGCAGCACCGGATAATTGCTTGCGGCGGATGAACGAATATGTGAAAAGAGGCGGTCACGTCGTTTATTCGTTCAAAAGCGGCTTTGCCGATGAAACCGTTAAAGTGCGCCATTCGCTGCAGCCCGGCATTATTCAGGAAGCTTGCGGCGTCACGTACAATATGTTCATCGCTCCTGATCAAGTTGGGCTGCGAGGTCCGATTGTAGCCGAGGGCGAATCGCCGGCAGTAGAGTCATGGATGGAACTTCTGACGCCCGGGTCGGCGGAGGTGCTTGCTTGGTATGACCATAAGCAGTGGGGAGAATATGCGGCCATTACGCGCAATCGATACGGCTCCGGTACTGCGACCTATATCGGATGTTTGCCTGACGCCGCCATTATCCGCAAAGTGTTGGCAGGAGCCGTACGGGAAGCTGGGGTTTGGGAGACCGCGCAGGAGTTGTCATTCCCTATTATTATCCGTTCCGGCATCAATGAAGCGGGCAAGCAGATACGCTATTATTTCAACTATTCAGGCGATCAGACGGAAATTCGTTATCCGCATGGCGACGGAGTAGAACTGTTGTCGGGAATCGTTGTCAGGGCCGGCGACACGGTCATGCTCCCGGCGTGGGGCGTCGCCATAATCAAAGCATAACGGGCGCCCGAATAGAAAAAGCATCTTCAGACGGCGCACCGGCGCCGTGGAGATGCTTTTTCTTTTCGCAAGTACAACGTTTGCTGGAATACTTCGTGTTCGTGCGGCAAGGCGTATGAAAATAAAACCCGGCCGAGGCGGCCGGGTAAGAAAATGCGCTTTAGTAACATAACGTATCGTGATTATCTGTTTTTTGGATCCTGGAGACACAATTGGTGTACTCCATCAGCTTTTTGTCGAGCTCTTGGCTTATCTGTATAACGACGCTGTCCGTAAAGCTATTGGATACTCCAAACACACGAACCATCTCTGTTCTCAACGCCTCAATCTGTTGTTGACAAACACAGTTATGCATTTAAAGTGTCCTCCTACGTATGCCCAAGATGTAACTGTTAGGCTAAAGCATACATCATTTTACTGTAAATTCCCTTCTTTGACAATTGGGTCGCGGCAAAAAGGGACATGAGTACGAAGAAATCGGAATTTGAACGGCAGAGGACCCACATTGCTGCGGGTCTGTCCTAGCTCTATGATCAACTGTGGGGTTGATAGCACTAGTATACGATCCGAATCTTAACGTTTCCTTAAAAAACAGTGTCCATGCGTTGAACTATTCTGATAATTTTCAAGGAGACGCCGATCGTCATGTCAAGAAATTGTGTCATTTTTGTTAAAATCGTTGTGGTAACCGTCGCCTTTTCATGGTAACGTTAATGTTTCTGAACAACTGATAATAAGCGGGTTATCGCATAGCGGGAGGGCATAAAATGGCATCAAAAGGACCAAAACGGCCGACGCGGGACGAGTTCCAAATGGAGGAGCTCGGTGAGCGCCTGGTCGAAGCGCAGCGGGAGGAAACGGAACTGCTGTTCACCGTCTGGAATTGGACGGAGCAGCCTCGCGGCATCATCGTGAGGATGGATTCGAGGACGAAGCTCGTTCATGTCGAGTATGAGGGCGAAACGACGAGAATCCCGTTCATGGATATTATGCAGGTGGAGAATCCTTATTAAAAAGCAAGAAGGAAGAGAGGGGCGATGAAGCAGCCTCTCCGACTGTCTTGCCAAACTAACGTTGCTCGATTAAGTCGATCGCGCCCAGAATGACATGGGCAAACCGAACCAACCTTGCTGATAACGAACGAAGTTAGTGCGAGAATCCAACATAGCTATGCAACGATACGGTTATCCAGTAGTTTTAAAATGAGGTCATTCATATGAGGATCATAAAAAAGTATAACGCTACTGACATATCTAATCTTTATGAACGTGTATCTAAATCTGAATCAAAATTGCTAAAGAAAAAATTTGCTGAAAGTTTTGCGATGTGAATTCAGGGAGTACTTAAGTATAAAATCCTTGATAAACGAGGGTTTTACAAAAAAATCGGGCGCCCTCTTTCGAGAGCGCCCTTTTCATGGGAGAGGAGAAACCGGACGAAGAGCTTATGGGGAAACGTAAGTCTTCTCCGCGGTTGTCTACGGCATCTCGCGACGCCGATGACATTATCTTGTCCGGTTTGTGGGGGAATATACATTTTTAGGACAAAAAATTTTGCGGGAGGATTGCGATATGTCTTAAAATCGGTCGTTTACATAAAATTCGACAGCTTTCTTAACAAAGGGAATGTATGGTACGATAGGCGGGAATGAGACAGAAGGGGGCAATTGCAAGTGAGAGTCATTGCGGGCGAGGCTAGAGGCCGCACGCTGAAAGCGGTGCCCGGCATGAATACGAGGCCGACGACCGACAAGGTGAAGGAAGCGATATTCAGCATGATCGGTCCTTATTTCGACGGGGGAACGGCGCTCGATCTGTTCGCCGGCACGGGAGGACTTGGGATAGAGGCGTGGAGCAGGGGCACGGAACGTGTCATTTTCATTGACCGGGAAAAAATCAGCATCGATATTATCCGCCAGAACATTCAGACGGCCGGTATGGGGGGCGCAGCGGAAATATACCGCAACGATGCGGAGCGCGCTTTGAAAGCGCTAGCGAAGCGGGAATTGAAGTTCGACCTCGTTTTTCTCGATCCGCCGTACAAGCTAACGACGATGGACGAGCTGATGGGCGAGCTGGCGGCGAACGGCATGCTTGAAGAAGCGGCAGTCATTGTGGTCGAGCATGATCAGGCGGTTCGGTACCCGGAAGCGATGGAACGTTTTGACCAAATCAAATACGCCAAATACGGAGATACAGCCGTGTCCATATATAGATACCACAGCCAGGACGACAGGAGTGATACCGATGTTAACGAATAATATAGGCAACGAGAGGGTCGCGGTATATCCAGGCAGCTTCGATCCCGTTACTTACGGGCATTTAGACATTATCCGCAGATCTGCTAAATTGTATGACCGTTTGATTGTAGCGGTGTTGAACAACACGAGCAAAAATCCGTTGTTTACCGTAGAGGAGCGTAAGCAGCTTCTGGCCGAGGTTACGCAGGATCTGCCCAACGTGGAGATCGACAGCTTCCGAGATCTGCTCGTTCGTTTCATGAAGTCGAGGCAGGCGAATGTTATTATACGCGGCATACGGTCCGTAACGGATTTCGAATATGAGCTGCAGCTTGCTTCAACGAATCATTTGCTCGATAACGAGATCGATACGATCTTCATGATGACGAATCCGAAGTATTCGTATCTAAGCTCAAGCATCGTGAAGGAGATCGCGCAATTCGACGGCGAAGTGAAGGAGCTTGTGCCTCCTGCGGTGGAACGTGAATTAAGGAAGAAGTACGATGCGCGCAAATAGCGGCGTATGACCATTGACTTTGCTCATTAGCGCCCTATGCGCCGTGTTCGCCAAAGTGGAGAGACAAAGTGAAGCAGCGCGAACGCAGTGAGAAGAAGCAAGCTAGCTGCAATGGAATAGAACCATAACATAGGCATATCGCTTGCGGTAATGGCGGTTGGCCCACCCCAAGCCGCTTGGGGCTGATCAGGGCTGAACACCGGGAACGTACCCGGGGGCGTCACGTAGCGCAGCAAAGCCGACATTGGATTCCATAGCAGCAGCGTGAGCAAAAAAGCTCCTACTGCATGCATCATGCGGAACGCGGCAAAAGGCAGCAGCTTCAAATCGGTCCCCGCAATCGTATATCCCGTCTGCAAAATACCGCCAAGTCCGCTCCAAGCGAGTACCCCTGCAATAGCCGCTGCGTTCATAAGGCTTCCGCCGACGGGGGTTTCCCAGATCGCGGCGGCATAGGCGCCGATGTGACTCTCGAACAGGGCGGGGCCGATGAACGAGGCATTCAGCTTCGTCAGAAGGGGCGCGAACAACGGCTGCGCGAGCTTGGCGAGCACGGAGGCGAAGATCATGAAGCCGCCGATCATAAGCAGCTTCTGCACGCTGGAAGACACGGCGTCGCCGAGCACTTTGCCGAAGCTGCGGCCGTCTTGTTCTCTGCCTAGCTGCATAGCGCCCGTGAGCTGCTTGACGAATCCGTCTTGCGGCTTGCTGGCGGCAGCATCTAGCGAAGGCTCGATCACGTTGTTTCTAGATCCGATATTTGCAATGGATAGCAGAAGCAGAAGGAAGAGAGCGGACAGCCAGACGGCTGCCGCTATCATAATGCCGACAATCGGTTTATGCAGGAAACCGGCGCCGACCACGACGAGCATGAACAATGGATTCGGCATATGCGCGATGGCAAGAAGACGCTGGCCTTGCGATTGGTCGACTTTATTTTGCTTGCGCAGCGATGCGGTCGCTTCCGCTCCGGCAGGGTAACCGCCCATCCAGCCAAGCGCTATGGCATGCGCGGCTTCGCCGGGCAGCTTGAACAGCCGATGCATGACGGGACCAAGCAGCGTGCTTGCGGCATGAGCGAGTCCGAAGGCGGTCATAAGCTCGAACAGCACCAGAAAAGGCAAAATACCGGGAAACACGATGTTCCACCAGACGGTTAGTCCTTGCAGCGACGCTTGGAAGGCGGTATCGGGCTGTACGATAATCGTGCCGACGAGCAATATGGAAATAATGGCGATCAGTATCGTTTTGACCATTGCCGTTCAACTCCTAGGACAATCTGTTCGTCTAAGATAAATAGTACGCGCACGGGGAAGCGGATAGACCAAGCATGGCCGAGGTGGCTTCGTAAAAAGCCGGCATGCTGTGCGAGGAAGGTACATAGGAAGAGGGGGCTTGCTTCTTGGACAGGCAGGTTTCGGATTTAAAACGCATTGCGCTTGTCGCGGTTGCTACGGCGGCGGCGATGTGGATACTGCTGTATGCCCCGACGCCTTATGTCGTTTACGAGCCCGGCATCGCGACACCGGTGGCGCCGATGGTTACGGCAGAGCAGGGCGATGCCGAAGGGGAGGGGACTTTCCTGCTCACGGCGGTTAAGCTAAGCGACCCGAATTTCTTCGACGTTCTGCGTTCGGCATGGGACAAGGACGAAGACGTCATGATGAAAAAAGAAGTATTCAGGGGCTACACGCAGCAGCAATATCAAGACCGTCTCTCCGTAATTATGGAGGGCTCGCAGAACAATGCGGTCGAGGCTGCATACCGCTATTTGGAATTACCTTTCGCCTTTAAAGTACAAGCTATCGTCGTATCCGATATTTCCGTGAAGGCCGAAGAGGATGCAGGCTTATTTCAGGCAGGCGACAAGCTGGTCGGATTAGCGGGCGGCCCGCGGTTCGAAAGCACGGCTGATATGCTGGATAAGCTGCGCAGGGTAGATGCAGGCAGTCATGTCGCAACTATCGATATCGAGCGCGACGGCGCCCTCGCGCAAGTTGAGATGGATGCGGCTCGTCTCGGACCGAACTTAACCGAAGATCGGTTGCCCGCCGCGTTCGGCGCATCAGGATTGACGGAGCTTAGGTCGCTCGAACCCGGCGATGCGCGCAAGCGCCTTGCGATTAAGGCCGGGGACATAGGCGGCCCGTCAGCCGGTCTCGTGTTCGCTTTGCAATCGATTGATTTGTTGACCGTAGGCGATCTGACCGGAGGCAGCCGCATTGCGGCTACAGGGACGATCACGCCGGATGGCAAGGTGGGTCCGATTGGCGGCATTAAGCAAAAGGTCGTTATAACGAGCCGGGAGGGCGCGCAGTTGTTTCTCGTACCGGAGGGCAATTATAAGGAAGCAAAAGCAAAGGCGAAGCAGCTGGGCACCGCCATGGAAGTTGTGGGCGTAACCAACCTGAAGGATGCTCTTGGCAAAATAAAGCAGTTCAATGCTTCGACTCGAGGCGTTGCAGTCGGCAACAGCTAAGCGGTGCAGAAGGAAAACCCCGCATCCTTTACAGAATGACGGGCTTTTCCTTGAAGTCTCTGAACAGCGCTTCGGACGGAACGCTGTCCCCGCGCCCGAGCATATAGACGGCGCTGGCCCGAGTGTCGAGCTCTAAGTAAGGATAGGGTTCGGGAGGCCGGGCGGCACTTAGGAGCACGGGCAGCGAAGCGGTTGTTTTCATACGGCGAAGCAACTGCTTGCCCTTCTCGGTGAAGCCGAGCACGCGAATATATTGCACGCCGGAGGCCAGCTTCTCGGGGGTGAAGGACGACTTCTCATGTCCGAGCAAGACGGATAGCAGCGCGCGCTGAAGTCTGGTACGCGTGTAACGTTTCGTCTTGAGCATGTCCAGCAGATCCTCGAAATGCATCGAAGCTAGGTCCGGGAGCGTTCGGAGCAAGCGATGCTCCAGGCCTTCCGATATGTCCCGCAGTCCGGACAGTTCGCCCGCGGAGCGGATAACGGTCTGATGCAGCAGCGGCTTCATGAAGTCGGTCCAACTGATCGGGCAATGGCCGGCCGCCCATTGCTCTTCAATGATACGGTAGGTGGACGCAGGCACGTATGAGCGAATCGGAGCCAAGTTTCGTTCGTCGAGCAGCAGCTTGCGAATGGCGGTCGCGCTGGCGATCTGGCTGTCCGAGATCGTCTGTTCATTATACTGCGATTTCTCGCGGGCGATGGTGAATGGCTCCATGCGGCCTGCAAGACGGCGCAAGGCAAGCAAGTAATGAAGTCCCAGCGTATGATTGGGCTGCGCGAACGGGAATGAAGCCGTATCCGGATGACCTTGCTCCGATAAGTAAGCGGCGACGGCACCGCTGTAAGCAGTTGGATAATTGATTCCCGTATCCAGCAATTGCTTCAGCGACGCGCGGAAATCCGGAGGCTCGTCCGCCAGCAGCGAGGCAGCTTGCTGCAACGGTGCCAGCTCGCCGCTCTCCGTGCCGAAGCAGAAGGCGTCTACGGCGCCTGTCGCCTCGAGCAGAGCGACGGCGCCATGGGCGAACCATTCCGCGGCATGGGTGGCGTAGGCGACGGGCAGCTCGATGACAAGGTCGCAGCCGCCCTCAAGCGCCATGCGCGTGCGCGACCACTTATCGAGGAGCGCGGGCTCGCCGCGCTGCAGGAAGTTGCCGCTCATGACGGCGACAACGGCTTCGGCTCCCGTTATTTTGCGCGATTGTTGTAAATGATAATGGTGACCGTTATGAAACGGATTGTATTCGACGATGAGTCCCACCGTACGCATTCTCTAACCTCTCTCTGTTAAATCTTGGTCGTTTCATCATAACATAGAGAGACGTTTCCTACACGGCTGCATGGAGAGCAAACGAAAAACCGCGTGAAAATGTTGACAAAACAGTAGGCTGATAGATATAATAATCTTTGTTTGTTTGGGGTGATCTGATGCAGTTTCATATTCAAGAAACGATGTCCAAAGGTCTTAAGACGACGATCAACGAACAGTTGGACGTCAGCGACCTGTTCAAGGGACGCCAAGATGTTATTCGTACTGGACCGCTTCACGTATCGCTTCAAGTAACCGGCAATGAAGGCTTTATTACGGTAGATGGAGAGCTATCCATCGATCTGGAGCTTGCTTGCTCGCGTTGCCTCGATCCGACAAGTGAGCATTCGGTCATTCCATTCTTCGAGCAATTCAAGCCTGCTTCGAATGAAGAAGTGAAGGACGAGGATGGAGAAGAAGAGAGTGACTTCATCGAAGTAAGCGGAGAACGACTGGACTTAAGGCCTTTTCTCGAAGAAGCGCTTCTGCTGTTCATGCCGTTCGCGCCGCTCTGCGGCGATGATTGCAAAGGTCTATGTCAAGAATGCGGACAAAACTTAAATGAGCGTACATGCAGCTGCAAGACGGAGAAGCTCGACCCTCGCTTTGCAGCGCTGAAGGATCTATTTAAGGAATAACGGCTCGATTGATTTTGTGAAGGAGGTGGGAAATATGGCAGTACCTCAACGTAGAACGTCCAAAACTCGCCGCGACAAACGTCGTACGCATTTCAAGCTCGCAGTACCGGGCATGGTGAAATGCGAGCAATGCGGAGAGCTGAAGTTGGCTCACCACGTATGCAAAGTTTGCGGATATTACAAAACGAAAGAGATCATTTCCCAATAGAATGATTTCAACAATAGCACTTCATCATGCGATGAGGTGCTGTTTTTTTTCTCTTTCATTGCGCTTGCGCTGTTTTTTTTATATACTCTTATTTAGTACCTGGTGATAATATCAGCCATCATACATATACTAATCGCAAACCAAGCAAGCTATGGCGGAGCTGCGCTGCGATCAGGTCATCGATACATGCTGTCACAATTTCTGTTAAAAAAAGGCGGTGCCGGACATCGAACGAATGCCCAAACGGCAGCGGCATCAGCAGCTTGCCCGACTTATAGAAGAAAATCCTTTCATAACCGATCGGGAGCTTACGCGCCAGCTCAAGGTAAGCATACAGACGATCCGGCTGGACCGGATGGAACTTGGCATACCCGAGCTGCGGGAGCGATTGAAGCTTATGGCGGAGCGCTCCTACGATTCGGTTCGTTCATTGCCGCTGCACGAGGTGATCGGCGACATCGTCGATCTGGAGCTTGATAAGAGCGGTATCTCGGTATTCGAGATCCGCGATGAGCATGTGTTCTCGAGAACCGGCATCGCGCGCGGTCATCATGTGTTCGCGCAGGCGAACTCGCTGGCGGTTGCTGTTATTAACGATGAGATCGCCCTTACCGTGACGGCGGACATTCGGTTCATCCGTCCTGTTAAGCTCGGCGAGAAATGTATAGCCAAGGCTTATGTAAAATCAATCTCGGGCGAAAGGAATAAGGCGAAGGTGGAATTGTTCACTTACGTGTCCGACGAGATGGTTTTCCAAGGAAACTTTGTGATATTCAGATCCGCGGGTGCTGCAAACAGTGGAGGAGGAGACGAACATGCGGATCGCTATTGATGCGATGGGGGGAGACCATGCCCCGGGATTAATCGTGCAAGGCGCATTGGAGGCTGCGGCGGAGTGGCCGGATACGGAGCTGCTGATCGTTGGGGACACAACCGTAATCGAGAAGCTGATTGGCGGCACTAAGCCGGCTAATATAACAATATGCCATGCCGATGAGGTAATCGGCCCGGATGATGAACCTGTTAAGGCGGTGCGTCGCAAAAAAGGGGCGTCGATGGTCGTGGCAGGCCAGCTCGTCCGCGAGAAGCAGGCCGACGCGATGCTGTCGGCAGGCAACACCGGCGCATTGATGGCGACGGGATTGCTCGTCGTAGGCCGGATGGATGGCATCGAGCGCCCGGCGCTCGCGCCAATGATGCCGACGATGGACAATCTTGGCGTGCTGGCGCTCGATCTGGGCGCGAACATGGACGCTAAGCCGGAGCATTTGCTCCAATATGCGATTATGGGAAGTATTTACCGCTCGAAAGTGCATGGCTTAGATAAGCCGAGAGTCGGTTTGCTTAATGTCGGCACGGAAGCGAAGAAGGGCAATGAAGTGTCGAAGGCTGCTTATGGGCTGCTCGAGCAGGCGCCGATTCATTTCATCGGCAATGTCGAGGCCAGAGATGTGCTTACGCGCAGCTGCGATGTTATTGTTTGCGACGGCTTCGCGGGGAACATTATGCTTAAGGCGATGGAAGGAACGGCAGGCGCGATCTTCTCCGAACTGAAAGGCGCGTTCGGCCAATCGATGCTGACAAAGCTGGCGGCAGCCATTATGATGCCCCGTTTGCGTCAATTGAAGAATAAGATGGATTATAAAGAGCATGGCGGAGCGCCGTTGCTCGGCTTGAACGGTCTCGTCGTGAAATGTCACGGCTCGTCCGATGTTGTCGCTGTGAAAAATGCAGTTCGGCAAGCTCGCATAGCGATTCAAGGACAATTGATTGAATCGATCGCAGATGAAATCAACGGGAAATGAGTGTGTGTAATGAGTTTATATCCTGTAGGCATTATAGGAACGGGTAAATATGTTCCGGAACGTATTCTGACGAACCAAGAATTAGAGCAAATGGTTGAAACGAACGACGAGTGGATCGTCACCCGTACGGGCATCAGAGAGCGCCGGCTGGCCTCCGCAGAGGAAGCGACGTCGGATCTTGCGCTGCATGCGTCAAAAAAAGCGATTGCTGCCGCAGGACTGACGGCCGAAGACATCGATCTCATTATCGTCGCGACGATAACGCCGGATATGTTCTTCCCATCCACGGCTTGCTTGCTTCAAGATAAGCTCGGCGCCAAGAAAGCTGCAGCCTTCGATTTGTCGGCTGCTTGCTCCGGCTTTATCTATGGCTTGGCAACGGCTTCGAACATGATTGCTACCGGCATGTATAAGCATGTGCTAGTTGTCGGCGCGGAAACGCTCTCGCGCATTACGGACTACACGGACCGCAACACGTGCATCTTGTTCGGAGACGGGGCGGGAGCTGTCGTTCTCGGGCAAGTGGAGGAAGGCCGCGGATTCCGTTCGTTCGAGCTTGGAGCCGACGGCAGCGGCGGCGACTTGCTTAAGGTGTGCGGCGGCGGCTCGCGCGTTCCGGCTTCAGAGGCGAGCCTCTCGGCCAAGCAGCATTTCATTCATATGGCGGGCAACGACGTATTCAAGTTCGCGGTGCGCATTATGGGGAGCGCGGCCGAAGACGCATTGCAGAAGGCCGGCATGACGAAGGAGGACATTAATCTTCTTGTGCCGCATCAAGCGAATATCCGCATAATAAATTCGGCGCTTACTCGTCTGGACTTGTCCGAAGAGAAAGCCATGATTAATTTGCACAAATACGGCAACATGTCGGCCGCTTCGATTCCGGTAGCGCTTGCGGAGGCTGTAGAAGAGGGACGCGTGCAGCAAGGCGATTGCCTAGTTCTCGTCGGTTTCGGCGGCGGCCTGACGTGGGGCGCATCGGTTCTCGTCTGGTAGTTAGCTTTCGAAGATAAGTTTGCAATCGCAAACTTTTTAGGAGGGTTTCAATTGAGCAAAACAGCATTCGTGTTTCCCGGCCAAGGCGCTCAAGCTGTGGGCATGGGGAAAGACGCGTACGAAACATTCGAACGTTCACGAGCCATTATCGAACAAGCGGATGAAGCGTTGGGCTTCAAGCTGAGCGATATTATTTTCGAAGGTCCTGAGGAGACGTTGAAGCAGACGGCCAATACGCAGCCTGCGCTGCTGACGGTCAGCATTGCCCTGCTTGAAGCGCTTGAAGGACGCGGGCTTAAAGCCGATTATGTCGCAGGTCACAGCCTAGGCGAATATAGCGCGCTTGTCGCAGCTGGCGTCTTGTCGTTCAAGGACGCGGTTCGCACCGTTCGCGCACGCGGCTTGTTCATGGAGCAAGCCGTTCCGAACGGGCAAGGCGCGATGGCGGCAGTGCTCGGCGCCGAACGCGAAGCGCTTGCGGCTCTATGCGCGCAGGTGTCGTCCGAAAGCACGACCGTCGAGCTTGCCAATGTCAACTGTCCGGGTCAGATTGTCGTCTCCGGCACTGCGGCTGGCGTACAAACAGTCGTGGAACGCGGTAAGGAAGCTGGCGCTAAGCGAGTTATTCCTCTTGACGTCAGCGGTCCTTTCCACTCCTCGCTCATGAAGCCGGCTGCTGAGAAGCTTGGCGACACGCTGGCAAGCGTAGAGCTGCAGGACGCTTCGATTCCAGTCATTGCTAATGTAACGGCACGTGAAGTGACCGGAGCGAGCGATATTCGCGCTCTCTTGGTCGAACAAGTCTACTCGCCGGTTCTATGGGAAGACAGCGTGCGTTATTTGATCGAGCAAGGCGTGGATACGTTCGTCGAGATCGGGTCGGGAACGGTGCTTGCCGGCCTGATTAAAAAAATCGACAAGAACGTACGCGTCATTTCGGTGAATAGCATCACGGCGCTTGATGCGCTGCAAGTTAACTAACGCCAAACGGAGGGGATATGTATGTTTGCCAGTCTGGAAGGCAAGAAAGCGCTCGTTACGGGAGCGTCCCGCGGTATCGGCAGAGCGATTGCAATTGCGCTCGCCGAAGCAGGAGCGGATGTTGCGGTCAATTATTCCGGCAGCGAAGCTGCGGCAGCGGAGACGGCGGCAGCCGTTGAAGCGCTCGGCAGGCGCGCAGTCATCGTGAAAGCGAACGTCGGCAAAGCCGATGAATTCGACGCGATGGTGAAGGAAGTTATCGAGCAATTGGGTGCAATCGATATTTTGGTGAATAACGCGGGCATTACAAGAGATAATCTTATTATGCGAATGAAGGAAGAAGAGTTCGACCAAGTCATCGAAACGAACCTCAAAGGCGTGTTCAACGGCATCAAAGCGGTTACCCGTCCGATGATGAAGCAACGCTCCGGCCGGATCATCAACATTTCGTCGGTCGTCGGCGTGCTCGGAAATCCGGGGCAAGCGAATTATGTGGCTGCCAAAGCTGGCGTTATCGGTCTTACGAAGGCAAGCGCGCGCGAGCTCGCTTCGAGAGGCATCACAGTCAACTGCGTGGCTCCTGGCTTCATTCAGACCGAAATGACGGACAAGCTGCCCGAGGAAATGCGCCAGTCGCTTGCCGGGCAGATTCCGCTTGCGCGTCTAGGCGACGCAGCCGATATTGCCAACGCGGTTCGTTTCCTGGCCTCCGACGCCGCAGCGTATATGACAGGCCAAACCGTCCATGTAGACGGCGGCATGTACATGTAACGCAGCCTTAATGCCGCAACCACGAGACGTTAGCCCTCACCGACTGAGAACGGCGCAAGGCGATGCGGTTCAATTAAAACGGTTACGTATGGCATTTTATCTTTAATTCTCGTATAATACCATGGAGGAGGTGAACCGGATGTCCGAAGTAGTAGATCGTGTAAAACGTATCGTCATCGACCGCCTTGGCGTAGACGAAGCGGAAGTCACGCTGGAAGCTTCCTTTAAAGATGACCTCGGCGCTGACTCTCTTGATGTCGTTGAATTGGTCATGGAGCTGGAAGACGAGTTTGATATGGAGATCTCTGATGAAGATGCAGAGACAATCACAACGGTGGGAGAAGTAGTTAATTACATACAATCTCATACCTAAGAAGGACAAGTCCCGTTCTAACAAACGGGACTTCTCTCCATCTTGACCGTTTTTTTCGAACGATGCGTGAACATGAGGCCGAAGGGCTTAATCCCGACAATTATACTTAGCGTTATAGCTTTTATATAAATATAAAGATGGCGCAGGCTTGGCCATCCATATTGCTGTCCTTAGAGGTGAAGCGAATGAAACAACGAGTAGTAGTTACCGGTATGGGGGTTATGACCTCATTAGGTTCTGATTTGGAACAGTTCTGGGGCAATTTGCTTGAAGGCAAGTCGGGGGTTTCCGTTGTGGAGGCATTTGATTTCTCCGAATATCCGACGCGCATTGCCGCCGAAATCAAAAACTTTAATCCTGAGGATTACGGTTTGGATAAAAAAGAAGCACGCAGAATGGACCGTTTCGTTCAGTTCGCGGCTGTAGCCAGCCAATTGGCGGTGAAAGACGCGGATTTGAAGATCGGAGAGGCCGTCGATGCGGAACGCGTAGGCGTCATGATCGGCTCCGGTATCGGCGGTCTTGGAACGTGGGAAGATCAGCACAACATTTTGCTTGAGAAAGGCCCTAAGCGTGTCAGCCCGTTCTTCATTCCGATGATGATCGCGAACATGGCTTCCGGCCAAGTATCGATGCTGACGGGTGCGAAAGGTCCGAACAGCACGGCGGTGACCGCATGCGCGACCGGAACGCATTCCATCGGCGACTCCTACAAGCTCATTCAGCGCGGTGACGCTGACGTAATGATCTGCGGAGGTGCGGAAGCGACAATCCGTCCGACCGGCATGGCGGGCTTCTGCTCGATGCGCGCAATGTCCGTTCGCAACGATGAGCCGGAGAAAGCAAGCCGTCCGTTCGACGTCGATCGCGATGGATTCGTTATGGGCGAGGGCGCAGGCGTTTTGGTGCTTGAGTCGCTCGAGCATGCGCAAGCGCGCGGTGCTAAGATTTACGCGGAGATTATCGGTTATGGCATGAGCGGCGACGCTCACCACATGACGGAGCCTGATCCGGATGGCGCGGCACGTTGCATGGCCAAAGCGATCAAGGATGCGGGCATAGAACCATCGGAGATCGACTACATTAACGCACATGGCACATCGACGCCGGTTGGCGACCGTTCGGAGACGAAGGCGATCAAGAAGGCGCTTGGCGACCATGCTTACAAAGTAGCCGTAAGCTCGACGAAGTCGATGACGGGACATTTGCTCGGCGCAGCCGGCGGTGTCGAAGCGGTTATTCTTGGCCTTACGCTTAAGAACGGCATTATTGCGCCAACAATCAACCTGGATAACCAAGATCCGGAGTGCGATTTGGATTATGTGCCGAATAAGCCTCGTAAAGCGGAAGTAAAAACGGCGTTATCGAATTCGTTCGGATTCGGCGGTCATAACGCAACGATCGTGATGAAAGTTTATGAAGCGTGATTCCTTCATGGAGCTGCAGCAGAGGCTGCAGCTCCATTTTAAACGTCCACGGCTGTTGAAGCAGGCGTTCACCCATACGTCTTATGTGAACGAGCATAAGGGAGCGCAGACGAAAGACAACGAGCGGCTGGAGTTTCTCGGCGATGCGGTGCTGCAATTGCTTGTGTCCGAGTATTTGTTCATGACCTACCCGCAGCGGCCGGAAGGCGAGCTGACGAGAATGCGCGCATCGGTCGTATGCGAGCCGTCGCTCGCTCAATTCGCCGAACGGCTGGAGCTTGGCGCGCATGTGCTGTTAGGCCGCGGCGAAGAGCAGCTGGGAGGCAGGCAGCGCCAGGCGCTGCTGGCTGACTTGTTCGAATCGTTTATTGGAGCGATTTTCCTTGATGCGGGCATCGAGCAAGTACGCAGCTTCCTGCAACAGCATATGTTCCCGTTCATCGATTCGAACGACTACGGTTTGCTTGTAAAGGACGCGAAGTCCAAGCTGCAGGAACGCTCGCAGCATCATGGGCTCGGTCCGGTCGAGTATCGAATCGTGGAGGAGCGCGGTCCCGCCCATGACCGGGAGTTTGTCGTCGAAGTGTATCTCGGTGAGGAACGATTCGGCATTGGCAACGGCAGGACGAAGAAGGAAGCGGAGCAACGTGCGGCTGCCGAAGCATGGCGCAACTTATCGCAAGAGCAGCAAGCGTAGAACGGTAATGGAATGGAACACCTCTCGGACGTGCGAGTCGTCCGGGAGGTGTTCCATTTATTTTTGCAGTGAGGACATGAATGCGCTATTTCTAGCTAACTGTAAGCAATCGAGACGATTCGGACATAGTGGCCTTTATTTGTGAACAAATCGAATATGCTATGCAAACTGTATTTTGACCCCTGTAAGGGATTGTCCGTTCGGCAGTTTGACCGATGCGGAGAAGTTCAAGAAGGTTGGCTGGGTTGTTGCGTTCTTTCTCATTCATACGCCGTCCTGTATGTCAAAATGGTTAACGTAAACTATTAAGATGTGGTACAATACAGGGTGAGGTGAAAGCCAAACCATGTTTCTGAAGAGGATTGAATTATCGGGTTTTAAATCATTTGCCGATCGTACGGAGATGGAATTTGTAACCGGCATTACGGCTGTCGTTGGGCCGAACGGTTCGGGTAAAAGCAACATTTCCGACGGCATCAGATGGGTGCTGGGCGAGCAGAGCGCGAAGAGCTTGCGCGGCGGCAAGATGGAAGACGTAATATTCGCCGGAAGCGACGCGCGCAAGGCGGTCAACTATGGCGAGGTATCGCTGACGCTGGATAATGCGGATGGCGCGCTGCCGCTTGAATATAATGAAGTAACGGTCACGCGCCGGGTTCATCGGAGCGGCGACAGCGAATACCTGATTAATAAGCAGCCGTGCAGGCTGAAGGATATTACCGAGCTGTTCATGGATACGGGCATCGGGAAGGAAGCGTATTCGATTATCGGACAAGGCCGGATCGAGGAAATTTTAAGTACGCGTTCCGAGGATCGACGCGGTATTTTCGAAGAGGCGTCGGGTATCGTCAAATATAAATCCCGCAAGCGCGAGGCGCAGAAGAAGCTCGATGAGACGGAGCAGAACCTGCTGCGCATACACGACCTCGTCTCCGAGCTTGAAGACCAGGTAGAACCGCTTCGCAAGCAGTCGGAGAAGGCGATCCACTTCAAGGAGCTCAAGGAACAGCTGAAAAATAAAGAGATATCGATGTATGTACATAATATCGAACAAATTCACGGATCGTGGACGGAAGCGAGCGGCAAGCTGGAGAAGCTGACGAATGAACAGATGCAATTGTCTACGATCGTAAGCTCCCATGACGCCCATCTTGAGAAGGATCGCCAAATGCTGCGCGAGCTGGAGACGACGCTGGATCAGCTGCATGAACTAATGCTGCAGATCAGCGAAGACTTCGAGAAGTGCGAAGGCTATGGCGAGGTGCTCAAGGAACGCCGCCGCAATCTGGAGCAGAACAAACGTCAGCTCGAGGAGTCGATTGCTTCGCAGGACGCGCGCATTGGCGTTCTGACGAAGGAAGAGGCGGAATTCCGCAGCAAGGCTGCTGCGCTGGAGCTGGAGCTTGCCGACATTCGAGCTAAGATGGCGGAGGAGGAATTCAGGCTGCTCGGCGTTGCCGGCGGTACGGCTCCCGATGCTGAGGAGACGCTGAAGAGCGAGCTGCTGGAAGTGCTGAGTTCGATGGCGCAGCATCGCAACGAAATTCGTTACGCCGCACAGCAGCAAGAGACGCTGCAGCGCCGGATGGAACGAATGAGCGAAGACGAGATGAAGTGGTCGGATCAACAGACTCGCGTCAACGAGCGGAGAGAACACTTGCAGCAAGCGCTGAGCGCTACGCTTGAACAGCTGGAGCAAGCGCGAAACAAGTCGATATCGGAATCGGAGCAGACGAAGTCGATTACGCAGACGCTCGATGAAGTGACGATCGCGATTCGCAAGTGGGATCAGAAGCTGGACAGCCATATCTCGCGTCGCGACACAATGAAGGAAATGCAGGATGCGCTTGACGGCTTCATGCACGGCGTTAAGGAAGTGCTGAAGGCTTCACGCCGCGGTACCGGGGGCATTTCCGGCGTTCATGGAGCGGTCGCGGAGCTGATGCGCGTGCCGGAGCGGATCGAGACGGCTGTCGAGACGGCGCTCGGCGGCGCGCTCCAGCATATTGTTATGGAAGACGAGAAGTCCGCTCGGGCGGCGATCGCCTTCTTGAAGCAGAGACAGCTCGGCAGGGCAACGTTTCTGCCGCTCGACGTCATTCGCGGGCGGCAAGTGCCTGAGCATGATAAGCGGATAGCATCCGAGCTCGAAGGCTTCATTGGAGTAGCGGCGGATCTCGTTGGCAGCGACAAGAAATACGAAGCTATCGTGAACAACTTGCTCGGCAACGTATTGCTCGCAGAGACCCTGGAGCAAGCAAACCGCATTGCGTCCAAGTGCTCATACCGCTACCGTGTCGTTACGCTCGACGGCGATATTGTAAACGCAGGCGGTTCGATGACAGGCGGCAGCTTGCAGAAGAAGGGTGCAAGCCTGCTCGGCAGGCAGCGCCAGATTGAAACGCTCGATCAAGAGATTGCTGATGCAAGGATTACGGTGGAGCAGCTGCGGGACAAGCTGAGCGACTTGCGCAAGGAGCAGTCGATCCGCTCGCATAACATGGAGGAGCTGCGTGCCAAGGCCGAGCAATGCCGGATCGAGGAACAGCAAATTCGTGCCGAGCTCCAGCAACTGAATAACGAAGCGAAAAACTTGGACGAGCAGCAGCAGCTTCATACGGCTGATCGCAGCACGCACAAGAACGAGCTTGAATCGCTCCAAGCGGCTGCGGAAGCGGCCGAGAAGCGGCTGGAGCAGCTCGTTATAGATGAAGCAAGATTGCAGGAAGCGATTCGTCTTGCGGAGGAGCGGCGCAAAGCAAGCGAATCCGCGAAAGAGGAGCTGCAAGGGCAGCTTACCGACATTAAGATCGCCGCGGCGAAGACCGATCAAGAGAAGCTGTCGTTCGAGGATCAAGCGACGCGGGTGCGCACGGACATTCAGCGCGCCAAGCAGGAACTTGCCAGCCTGCGCTCGTTGTCCGAGCAGCAGGACGAGGAGCTTGTCCGTCATGGCGAGGAGTCCGTCCGCCAGATCGAGCAGCTTAACGCGCTGCGCATTAAGAAGCAGCAATGCGCGGAGCAGACGGATCTGAAGCGCGCCGAGCGTACGCAGCGCTTTCAGGAAATCGAGGAAGGCGAGAGCGAGACGAAGGAGCAGCGAGCCCAGCTTAGAGCGGTCGAGGAGCAAATGCGACAGACTGAAATCGCTGCGAATCGGCTCGATGTGGAGCTCGATAACCTGCTTCGCAAGCTTAGCGAAGAATATGAGCTAAGCTACGAGCTGGCGAAGGAGCAGTATCCGGTTCCGGAGGACGTGCTCGGAACGCAGACGGCGGTTCGCGATCTGAAGCGGCAGATTGCCGCCCTCGGTGAAGTGAACCTCGGCGCGATCGATGAATACGATCGCGTGAAGGAGCGCTTCGAATTCCTGTCGGAGCAGAAAAACGATCTAATTGAAGCGAAGACGACACTGTATCAAGTTATTCGCGAAATGGACGAGGAGATGTCTAAGCGCTTCAAGACGACTTTCGAAGCGATACGCGGCCACTTTGTCGTTGTATTCGCGAAGCTGTTCGGCGGCGGCCGGGCCGATCTCGTCTTGGTCGAGCCGGATAAGGTGCTCGATACGGGTATCGACATCGTAGCGCAGCCGCCAGGTAAGAAGCTGCAGAACCTGCAGCTGCTGTCGGGCGGCGAGCGGGCGCTGACGGCGATTGCGCTGCTGTTCGCCATCCTGCAAGTGAAGCCCGTACCGTTCTGCGTACTCGATGAAGTCGAAGCTGCGCTTGACGAAGCGAACGTAGCGCGATTCGCCCAATATTTGCGCGAGTTCTCGGAACTTACGCAGTTCATCGTCGTAACGCACCGTAAAGGTACGATGGAAGAAGCGGACGTTCTCTACGGGGTAACGATGGAGGAAGGCGGCGTATCGAAGCTCGTGTCGGTACGTCTGGAGGAAGACGAGCCGGTATCGGCGTAGAAATTACGGTTTGCTTGTATGTTTAGGATGGAGGACATGGAGAATGAGTTTTTTCAAGAAATTGAAGGAAAGTATCGCTACGAAGACCGAAGCGGTCACGAATATATTCAAGGAAGGCTTGACCAAGACGCGTACCGCCTTCGTCGAGAAAGTCGAAGAGCTAATACTGCGCCGCAAAAAAATCGACGAACAGTTCTACGAGGAGCTTGAAGAAATTTTGATCGGCGCGGACGTTGGCGTCAATACGGTTATGCAGCTTATCGACGAGCTGCGCGCGGAAGTGAAGAAACGCAAAATCGAGGACGCGGCCGATCTGCAGCCGATTCTCTCCGAGAAGCTAATCGGGCTGATGAAGGGCGACGACCATTCTGCGCTGCGGATGGCTTCCAGCGGCATTACCGTTATTCTGTTCGTAGGCGTTAACGGCGTTGGCAAGACGACCACGATCGGCAAGCTTGCCCATAAGTTTAAGAGCGAGGGCAAAAGCGTCCTGTTGGCTGCCGGCGATACGTTCCGTGCCGGAGCGATCGAGCAGCTTGAAGTTTGGGGGCAGCGCGTAGGCGTTGACGTCATTAAGCAGCAATCCGGCTCCGATCCGGCAGCCGTCATGTTCGACGCCGTTCAAGCGGCCAAGCAGCGAGGCGTTGATGTGCTCCTGTGCGATACGGCAGGACGCCTTCAGAACAAGACGAACTTGATGGAAGAGCTGAACAAAATATTCCGCGTCATTCAACGCGAGCTTCCGGATGCGCCGCATGAGGTATTGCTCGTGCTCGACGCGACGACCGGCCAGAACGCGCTTAGCCAAGCGAAGCTGTTCGGCGAGAAAAGCGGCGTAACCGGCCTCGTATTGACGAAGCTGGACGGCACGGCAAAAGGCGGCATCGTCATCGCGATCCGCAACGAGCTGAACCTGCCGGTGAAGCTTGTCGGTCTTGGCGAAAAAATGGGCGACCTGCAGCAATTCGATTCCGAGCAGTTCGTGCATGCCCTCTTCGCCGGCTTAATCCAGCGTGAGGAAGAAGAAGCGCAAGCTGGCCAATAAGCGTCAGCTTTATATGCAGCTATAGCCGCATGGCTCCCCCGCCAAAACGATAGTGTTAGCCGGTTCGCATTGATGTTCCGGTTTGTATAACCCAAGGCATCAACGGGAAACCTCCTGTTATTTTCGTTGCTATATCGTTCGAATGCAGTTTAACTGGAAAACCTCCTGTTATCACCGGGGAGGTAACCGGTTTCTCTGGGGAATCGTGAAAATAGCTGGAGAAATTCCAGTTATACAGCCCGGATGGGCAAAAAAGCAGAGATTAACGGTAGAAAATCCCTTAATTATTGAGGCGAGAATTAAAGAAACAGATGTCGATCCCGCACTTTCATGAGGCTTGCACTCAGGTGAGTAGCCGATGGTTGCGTCGGATTACGTTTTGATCTGGTGACAAGTACAAATGCTTGACAGCCGCCTATAGCGTCATGTATGATAAAAGACGTTGCAATGCTGTAAAGGTGTTTTACTTGACGGCTTGCCGGTAGAGCAAAAGCGATGCTAAGGAATCGGGAGGCGAAGGGGATGAAAGCAAATGAACCAGACGCCTTATCGAAGACGACCCGAGTCAATTTGCTGTTCGACTTCTACGAGCCGCTTCTGACAGAGAAGCAGCGAACGTTTCTCAAATATTATTTTCACGACGACTTCTCCTTGGGCGAAATCGCTGCGGAATTCGGCATTAGCCGTCAGGCGGTGTACGATAACGTCAAGCGGGCCGAGCAGGCGCTCGAAGGCTACGAAAGCAAGCTGAACCTGCTTGTGAAACACGAGACGCTGCTGAAGCTTGCCGATCAGTTGGAGAAGAGCGTAATGAACCTAGCGATAGAAGATACAGAGAGAACTGCGCTCGTGAGTGTCATTGACGCATTCAGAGCGGCGGATAATCGATTAGAGAAGGAGGTGACGGTTCATGGCAGCATTTGAGAGCTTATCGAATAGGCTTCAGAATGTATTCAGCAAGCTGAGGGGTAAGGGCAAAGTAACCGAAGACGATCTGAACGAAGCGATGCGCGAAGTGCGGCTGGCTCTCCTGGAGGCGGACGTTAACTTTAAGGTCGTGAAGGATTTTATCGCCAAGGTGAAGGAAAAGGCTTTGGGCTTGGACGTATCCAAGAGCTTTACGCCCGGCATGGTCGTCATCGATATTGTAAATAAAGAGCTTACGGAGTTAATGGGCGGCACCCAAAGCAAGCTTGCTAAGGCGAACAAGCCTCCGACGGTCATCATGATGGCCGGCTTGCAGGGCGCAGGTAAAACAACGACTTCCGGTAAGCTTGCCAAGCTGTTGCAGAAGGGCAATCACAAGCCGTTGCTCGTTGCCTGCGACATCTACCGTCCAGCGGCAATCAAGCAGCTTCAAGTGCTAGGCGAACAAATCAATGCGCCTGTATTCGCGCTTGGCGATCAGACATCGCCGGTTGAAATTGCCCGTCAGAGCTTACAGTTCGCGAAGGACAACAACAACGATTACGTCATTATCGATACGGCGGGCCGTCTGCATATTGACGAGGCGCTGATGGAAGAGCTTAAGAACATTCATCAGATCGTCAAGCCCGATGAGGTGCTGCTCGTTGTCGATGCGATGACAGGGCAAGACGCCGTTAACGTAGCCCAAAGCTTCCATGAGCAGTTGGTGCTTACCGGCGTCGTGTTGACGAAGCTTGACGGCGACACGCGCGGTGGCGCGGCATTGTCCGTCAAGGCTGTAACGGGCTGTCCGATTAAGTTCGCTGCGATGGGCGAGAAGATCGATTCGCTCGAGCCGTTCCATCCGGAGCGGATGGCATCGCGTATTCTCGGCATGGGAGACATGCTGTCGCTGATCGAGAAGGCGCAGGCGGGAATCGACGCGGACCAGGCCAAAGAGATGGAACGCAAGATGCGTACGGCGGAATTTACGTTTGACGACTTCCTGGAGCAGATGGCTCAGGTGCGCAAGCTTGGCCCGCTCGATCAGATCATGGATATGCTGCCCGGCATGAACAAGATGAAGGGCGTTAAGGACATGAAGATCGACGAGAAGCAGATCGGCCGCGTCGAGGCGATCGTTCGCTCGATGACGAAGGATGAGAAGCAGAAGCCCGAGCTTCTCAACCATAGCCGTCGCAAGCGCGTCGCAGCGGGAAGCGGGACAACAATCGTTGAGGTCAACCGCTTGATCAAGCAGTTCGACGATATGAAGAAAATGATGAAGCAGTTCTCGTCGATGATGGGACCGAAAGGGCCTAAGGGTGGCAAAAAAGGGCTCAAAGGCATGCTCGGCAAAAATATGAAGTTTCCGTTCTAATGAATGACGGAGCAGCGACTTTATGTTTATTTTTCGAAGGAGGTGAATTCTAATGGCAGTACGTATTCGTTTGAAACGGATGGGCGCTCACAAAGCTCCTTTCTACCGCGTTGTTGTATCGGACTCCCGTTCGCCGCGTGACGGACGTTTTATTGAAGAAATCGGTACTTACAATCCGGTTGTACAACCGGCTCAAGTAAAGATCGACGAAGAGAAAGCTTTGAAATGGCTGCAAACAGGTGCTCAAGCTTCTGACACTGTTCGCGACCTGCTTTCCAAAGCTGGCGTCATGAAAAAGTTCCACGAGCTTAAACTTCAAAAATAATAGCGGATGAACAGCGGAGGGCTTTGAGATGAAAGAATTAATTCTTGTCATAGCGAAGGCTTTGGTGGATCATCCGGAGGAAGTGCGTGTGAACGTGAAGGATGATGACCGCAATACGATTTACGAGCTTTCGGTTCACCCTGAGGATATCGGTAAAATTATCGGTAAACAAGGTCGTATTGCGAAAGCAATGCGTACAGTTGTGACTTCAGCTTCCGTCAAATCGCAGAAGCGCGTCGTCGTCGATATCATGTCATAATGCACGCATGCGAGGGTTAGGATGAATAGTCCTAGCCCTTTTCCATTTGGGGAGATATAATGGACGGCTTCCTTCCGCGACGCGACGTGGAACGAAGCTGTTTTTCATGTATAATACAGATATACATAAAGGTGAAGGGCTGGTTGGAATGAACGGGAAATGGTTAACGGTTGGCAAAGTCGTGAATACGCATGGGATTAAAGGCGAGGTCAAAGTATTGTCGCAGTCTGATTTTGCGGACGAGCGGTTCGCTCCTGGAAGCAAACTGCTGCTGCAGGATGAAGAGCGAGGTACTTCGCTTGAGGTGAAGATCGTTAGCTCGCGTTCGCACAAGAATGTATATATTGTGAAGCTGGACGGATTCGACGATATTAACGTTGTCGAGAAGTACAAAGGCTGGGCGCTCAAAATATCGGAGGACCAGCAAGGCAAGCTGGATGAAGGCGAGTATTACTACCACGAAATAATCGGCTGCCGCGTGATTACGGATGAGGGCGAGGAGCTTGGCACGATTACAGAAATCCTTAGTCCTGGCGCAAATGATGTGTGGGTGGTTGAGCGTCCGAAGGGAGCCGGCAAGCCGATTCTTATTCCGGTTATCGACGATGTGCTGCTTCGTGTCGACGTTGCAGAGAAGGCCGTCACGGTCAAGCTAATGGAAGGATTGATCTAACGAATGAAGATTGATGTGCTGACGCTGTTCCCGGAAATGTTCGAAGGCGTGTTCGGAGCGAGCATATTGGGCAAAGCGAAGGATAAAGGCATTGTCTCTCTGCAGGCGATCAACTTCCGCGATTATTCGAACAATAAGCATAATACCGTTGACGATTATCCATATGGCGGCGGGGGCGGCATGGTGTTGAAGGCAGAGCCGGTCTTTGCGGCAGTAGAGGATCTGAAGCCTGAACCGAACGTGAAGCCGCGCGTCATCCTGATGTGTCCGCAGGGCGAGACGTTCACGCAGAAGAAAGCCGAGGAGCTGGCGAGAGAAGAGCATCTCGTGCTTATCTGCGGCCATTATGAAGGCTATGACGAGCGTATACGCGAGTATTTGGTTACGGACGAGCTGTCGATCGGCGATTACGTGCTGACAGGCGGGGAGATCCCTGCAATGACGATCATTGACAGTGTCGTTCGGTTGCTTCCGGGCGTGCTGGGCAATGAAACGTCGGCGGTTACGGATTCTTACAGTACAGGCCTGCTGGAATATCCCCATTATACGAGACCGGCCGAATATCGGGGCTGGGAGGTTCCAGACATCCTGTTGTCCGGGCATCACGCCAATATTGATGTGTGGAGGCGTCAACAGTCGCTGCTGCGCACGCTGCGTCGTCGTCCCGATCTGCTGGAGCAGGCAGAGCTCTCGGACAAGGAGCGCAAATGGCTGAAAGAAGCTGCAGCGCAAGAAGGTATCGAGTGGAAAACTTAGCAAGAACAAAAAACAAGCTGCAGTCGGTTATTAGGACCGGTGCAGCTTGTTTTTTTGCGGTTCTTGAATAGGGATCGTATTATGGCGTATAAAAATTTTGGGTATAATAAATGTTGTAAGAGCTGGTAGAACTGCCGAAGCCTACGCCGGTACCGAGCTTCTCCATCTTGCTGTTCAGCAGAGTCTCGCGATGACCGGAATCGGAGTTCATCCAGCCGTAATGGGCGTAGATGCTGTTCGGATAGCCTGCTGCTATATTTTCCGCCGCCATCCTATAACGTACGCCCTTGTCGTCCATGCGATCAAACGGCGATTTGCCGTCGGGATTATAATGGCCGAAGAAATTCCTCCCTCCCATGTCGACGCTGTGCGCGCGCGCGGACGAGGCTGCAAGCTTGTCCCAGACAAGCAAAGGAATGCCTCGTTTCGATCTCTCGGCATTCGCCAGGTCGAAGGTTTGCTGCTCGAAAGCGGTTTGGATCGCCGCGGAATGCTTGACGGTGCTTGCGCTCCCGGACTTGATCAGAAGCATGCCGCTTACTTTGTTTCCGTCCTTGCGGTCGATGAACAGCGTTGTAAGCACGCCGTCCGCCGTATACATATAATAATCGTCGCCCGAGGCAGCGTCTTGAACAGCGCCTGTCCGCGACTTCGCGTCGGCAATTGTTATTCCAGGCTCAATGCCTGTTTCGGTTTGCCACATGGCTTCAGAACTGGAGAATAGCGCGACAACGCGGTTGTTTTGCATACCGGCCATAAGGAACCGTTCGTAGCTCTTGCCCGTGTTGTAAATATGCCAATCAAAGCTATAGCCGCTCGCTTCGATTCTTATAGGACTGCCTAAGAGATGCTCGAGCCTCTGTCCATCGTCACCGATCGCGATGCCGCCCAGCTTATAGCCTACTGGCTTAATCTTTGCGCTGGCGAGCGAGGAGCTGTGTTGTTTCAGATTGTAAAAAAAGGTGAGCGCTTCGGCCCGCGTGAGCAAGCCTCCTGCTTCAAACCCGTTAACAGTAGCCGACGTTCGTCCGTTGGATATCTCTTCGTCGAGCAACCATTGGATAGCGCTTGTCTCCGAAAACGATTTGCCTACCGCAGCAGAGGCGATAAGGTGAGCTGCTTGTCCGCGGTGGAAGGAATTAATCGTTGTTGCATAGGTTACGGGCCATCCATGCTCTAGCGCATAGTCATAATAAGGCGTATACCATGCGCCGCCAGCAACGGACGACAGAGGTACTAGATTATAAGCCCTGAGCAGCATGGTCAAAAATTCAGGTTCACTGATCGGTTTGTTCGGCTTGAAGGAGCCGTCGGCGTACCCTGCTGCCAATTGTTCTTCTACCGCCCAGCTAATGTAGTTTTGTGCCCAATGTCCATCCGTATCGATGAATGTAGGGGAGCTTGCGGTTGCAGCTTCGCTTGGGTAAACGGCCGTGAACGAATAGATGAGCAGGATTGCGATAACGAAATGGAGCATTGGGTTGGATTTTCGGGAATTTTGTAGCATTCTGCACCTCGTTTTTGTCATAGTTTGTCATTATATAGATACGTATAAGTATACACGATTCGGTCCGTACTAAAAACAAGTTGAATTGTAAGTGCGGTTGTGGTAAAATTTCTAATGTTGTTCGTATATCGGGCGGTCCGCTAGCAGTGTTGAACCGGTTCAATGGAATTCGGCGAGCTTCTATGAACGTCTATGGTGGAAGGAGTGAAATTTTAATGAATATCGTACAAGCAATTACACAAGAGCAATTGCGCAAAGATCTTCCAAACTTTCGTCCAGGCGACACTTTGAAAGTACATGTTAAAGTTATCGAGGGTACTCGTGAGCGTATTCAGTTGTTCGAAGGCGTTGTAATCAAACGCCGCGGCGGCGGAATTAGCGAGACTTTTACAGTGCGCAAAATTTCTTACGGTGTTGGCGTGGAAAGAACTTTCCCGCTGCATTCGCCAAAACTCGAAAAAATCGAAGTGGCTCGCCGTGGTAAAGTACGTCGTGCGAAATTGTACTACCTTCGCAGTCTGCGTGGTAAAGCTGCTAGAATTAAAGAGATTCGCTAAGATGAACAAACAAGAGGGGCTTGCGCAAACAAGCTCCTCTTCGTTTTTTGCAGCATTGCTTACATAACTACGCATAAGGAAAGAGGGCGGGAGAGATGGACTTACAGAAGAACAATGGCGTTTCTGATACGGATGGCGGCAATGAATTGAAGCATTCAGATGCAGAGGATGGGCAAAGCCCGCTCCCGGAGCGTGCTGTTACATATGGAGCGGGTTCGGCTAGGAAGGGCGGAGCTTATAAGGAAATCGTAGAATGGATCAAAGCTCTGGTCATAGCAGTCGTGCTCGTATTTATTATCAGGCAATTTTTGTTCTCTCCGTTTATAGTGGATGGACCCTCGATGGAGCCCAACTTCGAAACGGGCGAACGTCTCATCGTGAACAAAATACTGTATTCGATTCGTGAGCCTAAGTTCGGCGAGGTCGTCGTGTTCGACGTGCCCGATCAGCACCGCAAGTTCATTAAACGCGTAATCGGCGTCCCAGGCGATAAAATCCGTCTTGAAGGTGACGATCTATATATTAATGATAAAATAGTCGAAGAGCCGTATATTAAAGAAGCGATCGAAGAAGCTCATGCAAAAGGGGAGCTCTATAACGAGCCGGGAATCAATACCGACTTCCCGAATAGCCAGGTAACGGAGGCGACGGTGCCGGAGGGCACGATCTTCGCGCTTGGCGATAACCGCAGCAACAGTACGGACAGCCGCTTTATCGGTTTCGTAAGGGACGAGGAAATCGTCGGACGCGCGGACATTATTTTCTGGCCGCTGAACAAGCTGGAGTTCATTAAACATTGGAATTAGGATTTTAGTTTGATTGAGGTTTGAGGTGAAAGCATGGCGATTCAATGGTTTCCCGGTCATATGACCCGGGCGAAGAGGCAAATACAGGATAAGCTCAAATTAATCGATATTGCGTTCGAGTTGTTGGATGCGAGGGTGCCGCTGTCTAGCCGCAATCCGATGATCGACGAAATATTGAACAATAAGCCTCGTCTTATTGTGCTTAACAAGTCGGATCTCGCCGATCCGAAAGCAACGGAAAGCTGGATGCAATATTTTGCCCATGAAGGTCATGAGTGCGTCGCCGTCGATTCTTCGACTGGCACGAGAGTTGGCGACATCCCGGCGAAAGCGAAGCAAATCTTGCATGAGAAGATAGCTCGCCAAATAGCGAAGGGCATGAATCCGCGTGCGATCAGAGCGCTTATCGTCGGTATTCCGAACGTAGGCAAGTCGACGTTGATCAATCGTCTCGCCGGCCGCAATATAGCAATAACGGGCGATCGCCCGGGCGTAACGAAGGGGCAGCAATGGATTCGCGTCGGCGGCGATATCGAGCTTCTCGACACGCCGGGCATTTTGTGGCCGAAGTTCGAGGATGAGCTGGTCGGTTATCGCCTTGCGATGACGGGAGCGATCAAGGAACAAATCTTGAACGTTGACGATATTGCGTTCTTCGCGGTTCGGGAGCTGGCCGGGCGATATTGGCCGACGATCAGCGAGCGTTACGACTTGGACACGCCACCGAAGGATGTAGAGGATTCCGATGAGATCGTGCGGGTCATGGAAGATATCGGACGTCGCAGAGGCTGTTTGATTGGCGGCGGACGCGTCGATTTGGAGAAAACGTCGGGCATTATTTTGCGCGATCTGCGAGCTGGGAAGCTCGGTCGGATTACGCTTGAAGCGCCTTACGACGATATGCCTGGAAGAAAAGATTAAGCGGCAAAAGCAGTAAGCTGCGTAAAGCATTACGGCGCAAGCGGCCTTAGGGGGAACGATACGATGCTGCGGTTTGAACAAGCTTTATGGGGCGACGGTTATTCAACCATCGCAGGCATTGACGAGGTTGGGAGAGGCTGCCTATTCGGCGATGTCGTTGCCGGAGCGGTTATCCTGCCTCCCGGTCTGCTGATTGAGGGCGTTGACGATTCGAAGAAGTTGTCGGAGAAAAAGCGGGATATGCTTTATGAAGTTATTTTGCGGCAATCCGTGGCTTGGTCCGTTGCTCGCGTCGATGCGGAGACGATCGATCGAATCAATATTAAGCAAGCCGCCCGCTTGGCGATGAAATTGGCGGTCGAATCGCTCGCCGTACCGGCAGACTATCTGCTCATTGACGCGGAGAAGGTCGACTTGCCGCTGCCGCAGCAATCGATTATTAAAGGCGACGCGACGAGCCAGTCCATTGCAGCGGCGTCAATCGTCGCGAAAGTGACGCGTGACAGACTTTGCCAAGGCGAGTGGGAAGAAGCGTATCCCGACTACGGGATTGCCATTCACAAGGGCTATGCAACGAAGCTTCACCGGGAGCGACTACTGGAGAACGGGGCTAGTCCGCTTCATCGTCGTACGTTTCTAGGCAAGCTGTTTGCAGAGCAGCAGCAGCTGTTAGTATAACGCTCAAAGTACATAGGAACGTAAGAACGCCTGTTACTTGTTCTTGGCATCCGCTGCCAGGAACGAGCGACGGGCGTTTTTGTTTGTCATACCTACACGGAAGGCGCTTGCCAGCCGATATAAAGGGTACATATATAAAATATGAGGGATCGTAAGGATTAGGCAGAGGAGGCTTGATGCAGAGATGAACATCAGCCAGATGATGAGAACCTATCTGGGAGAAGCCGCCGGCAACGATACGCGGGCGCTGGAGCTTAAGACGGGTCAAACGGTTCGCGGCGTCGTTCTGCAAGTCATGGAAAATAACGAAGCGATCGTACAAATAAACGGCGTGCAAGTGCGTGCCAAGCTTGAAATTCCGCTTCAGCAGGGGCAGACGGCACTTATGCAGGTTCAGCCGCAATCGTCCGGAGCGATCATCGTGCTGAAGCAGGTTGAGCCAAGCACGCTCGGCATGCCCGATGAGAATTTCAAGGAATGGGCCAAGGCGCTTTCGTTGCCGGAAACGAAGTGGGCGCTTGCGCTTATCAAAGATTTGCGCCGGGAAGGTCTTGTACTCACGAAGGAAGTTTCGCAAGCGTTCCAGCAAGCGGCGGCGGCTATGCCAGAGGGCGGCGATATCGAGCAGTGGATGCATGCAGCCGCTGCGGCGCATAAGAGAGGTCTGCCGATGACGGGAGCTGTCGTTGCTTCTTTGCAGCAAGTCATGTTCGGTCAGGATGCGCACGAGCTGCTGGACACGCTGCAGAAGCAGCTTGCCGGGTTGTCGAAAGCGATGGCGGGACAAGACGGCAAGGCGGCTGCCGAGGCCAAGGCGCTGCCACCGGCAGCAGCTCGTGTGGCGGCGCTGCTGGCCGAAGGAGCTGAGCTGTTGCGTCGAGCGGTCGATAGCTCTGCGACTGCCGATAGCGAGTCTCAGACCGGCTCTGCAAGAGCGGTGATTCCTGCTCAAGCAGGTAAGCCGGAGGTGCCTGCGCAAGCAGCGACAGCGGCAAGCATGACGATTGCCGCGGCAGCTCAAGGCGAAGGAGCCGAAGATGCTGCGAATGCTCAAGCCTCAATTCGCCCGTCGGATGCTGCCGGAAGCAAGGGCTCGCAAAACTGGATCGGCCAAATGATGAAATGGCTTGGCGTCGATCATGAGCTGCAGCTTGCCAAGGCGACTGCCGCGTCTGATGTGCCGGCAGGAGCACGTACGGCAGCACCTGCACCGCAAGCTGATGGACAGTCGCAGGCTGTTGCAGGAGAAAGCGTCAGCGAGAGGAATATTGATGGCGATGGAGCTGAGGAAACGGCAGCCCGACCTGCCGCATCTGCCACTAGAGGCGTCGAGTCGGAGCGGTCGATTGGCGGCGCTCAACCGAAGCTGCATCAGTCGGAGAATGAGCAAGCAAGTGGAGTGCAAGCTCGGGTTAGCGGGGGCACAGCAGAGGAGCACCAGACGAAGCCAGCCGCGGATATGCGGCCTGGCATGGAACGCACGGCAGGCATTTTGCAGCAGGCAAACGCGCTCGGAACCGAGTCCAAGCCGGAAATTCAGATTCAATCGAAGCAAGCTCAGCAGATGCAGCAAAGCCAACAGCATGAATCGCTGAAGAGCGCGCTGCTCTCGCTTCTATCGTCTAACGACACTCCGGCAGCAATCAAAGAAACGGCCCAGCAGCTCGTCGCGCAAATTACGGGTCAGCAGCTGCTGCTGACGCCGGAGCGGAACAGCTCTATTCTTACGCATGTCACGATGTTTATCCCATTCAACGGTCAAGACGGCAATCAGACGGCGTCCGTTCATATTCAAACGCGCAGGGGACGTAAAGGCGAGCTTGATGCGTCCAATTGCCGGCTCCTGTTCAACTTGTCGATGAACAATCTTGGCGATACGATGGTTGACGTGAATGTCGTAGACAAGATCGTCAGCTTGAATTTGTGGAATGATCACCCTGCCATCGGCGCGCTTGCAGAAACTTCGCGTATGGAGGTGACCGAGCGGCTTCAAGAGGCCGGTTATCAGTTGCTGACGCTTCGTGCAACGCCGCTGCCCAAGCCGGGCATCGAGACAGAACGGAAGCAGGAACAGGGCGCAGATAAGGCGAAGAAGCCGCAGGCACCGCCGGATCTGTCGCAGTTCTCGGCGACGAGGTACAAAGGAGTCGATTACAAAATATGAGCGGGGATCAGCAAGAAAATCGTTCATCTGCTCCCGCGCGCAAGGCGGTAGCGCTTAAATATGAGCCGGGCGATCGTATGGCTCCTGTAATGGTAGCCAAGGGCACGGGACATTTAGCGGATCTTATCCTTGAGAAGGCGAAGGAGAACGGCGTACCGATCCAAGAGGACGCATCACTTGTTGAAGTGCTCTCCAAGCTGGACGTCGATCAAGAGATCCCAGCCGAGCTATATACGCTGGTAGCCGAAATATTAAGCTTCGTCTACCGCTCGGATCGCAAAGCGAGGGATTGGAATGACGATAAGTAGGCAACAGCTTGGCAAGCTCGGCGAAGATGCGGCTTGCGACTTGCTTGAATCGGAGAGTTATCGGATTATCGAGCGCAACTGGCGCTGCCGAAGCGGAGAGATTGATATTATTGCCGAGCATGGAGGCAGGACGGTGTTCATCGAGGTTCGTACGCGAAGACCGGGAGCCGGGCGTTACGGAACGGCGGCAGAATCGGTAGATACTCGCAAACAAATGCAGGTTAGATCGACTGCTCTCGTCTACATGCGAAGCGCGGGTTTGTTAGATAGTCCAGTACGTTTCGACGTTATTGCCGTTGCGATAAGGGCGGATGGAAGCATCGTAGAGCGCAAGCAATATGAAGGGGCGTTCTGAAACGTGTAATATGATGGATTTTTACAGGAGGGGGCACAGTCCCAAAGCCACTGGCATAGGAACGGCCCCTTTGTGCGTATGCAGCTAACCTCTGGCTGCTGTGTTGGATTTCGCAGTAAATTGGGCGGAAATAGTGGTGGTGGGGAGCTATGGTGGATTTTCGCAGTAACTTTGAGCGTTTGACGCCATTTTGAGTACAAAAGAGAGGTCTATGCTGCGAATATCCAATATAGCTCTCTATATGTCGCGAAACAGCCTAAAGTTACTGCAATGATCCAGTATAGACACTTCGCACATCCCACGTAATGAACGATCTATTCGCCTAACGCTGAGAAAGCCTCACCCTGCTATATTCGATTTCTGCACTAACTTTGCTCTAGAACGTCCTCATTTGGGCGTTCCAACGAAAGTAAGTACAGGTCATCGACATAGGTTCGGGATGGACTACTACTCGGCTAAAATTAATGCAGATCTCCACCTTGGACACTGTCGCTGGCATATTCAATTATTTACTCATCGCATTATGGGAAGTGGTTGTATTCTATTCAAGCATCACAGCTACTATACATTGCCCAGTCTCCGATATTGTATCGCTTCCGCGACATGCTCGGCCTCAACCTCGTCGCTGCCCTCCACATCGGCGATCGTGCGCGCCAGCTTAAGCAGGCGGTCATAAGCCCGCATGCTTATGCCGAATAGCTGGAAGGCGTCGTCGAGCAAAGCTAACGCTGCCGGCTTAAGCAAAGCATGCTTGCGAAGCGCGGAGCTCGTTAGCTCGCTGTTCCATACGGTGCCGAGCGAGTGGGTCCGCTGCTGCTGACGGGCTCTGGCAGCCTGCACGATACGTCTCATATCGGCCGACGTTAGACCCTGTTCGGACGGTCTGCCTTGCTCCATAATAATGGGCCTAGGCACTTCAAGCTGAAGATCGATCCGGTCGAGGAGCGGACCGGATAGCTTGGAGCGGTACCGGCTAATCGCGGTCGAGCTGCACGTGCAGCGTTTCTCACCGTATTCATGGCCATAGTAGCCGCATGGGCAAGGGTTGAAGGAAGCAGCGAGCATGAGATTGGCGGGAAATTGGAAGACGGCCTTCGAACGGGCAATCGTCACGACACGATCCTCGAGTGGCTGCCTCATCATCTCGAGCACCTGTCGCGGGAATTCCGGCAGCTCATCAAGAAATAAGACGCCGCGATGGGCTAGCGTAATTTCTCCTGGCTTCGGGATGGAGCCGCCTCCAATCAGTCCGCCGCTCGAAATCGTATGATGCGGCGCTCGAAACGGCGGCCGCGTGATTAACCCTTGCGGCCCTTCGGGAAGCTTGCCTGCTACGCTATAGATTTTGGTCACTTCAAGCGCTTCATGCTCGCTAAGGGACGGCAATATGCCTGGCAATCGGCGGATCATCATCGTTTTTCCCGTTCCGGGCGGACCGCTAAGCAGAATATTATGTTTGCCTGCAGCGGCAATGAGCATGGCCCGCTTCGCTTGATGCTGCCCAATGACGTCACCGAAGTCGCAAGCATCATCTTTCCCCGATAGAGAAGCATCGCCATGTTCTGCCCTCCCCCGAACTCCTCTTCCTATAGCCGACGGATCGAATCGCAGCCGGTTCCAATCCCTGGCCGCATCTGTCTTGTCTGAAGAAGATAATTCCGTTAGATGCGTCAAGGCGAACAGCTCCATGCCCGAAATCCAAGCCGCTTCGAAAGCGTTGGCTAGCGGAAGCACGATTCGCGTAATGCCGCTGCTCTTGGCTTGCTCGATCATCGCTAGCACGCCGGATACGGGCTTGATTCCGCCGTTAAGCGACAGCTCGCCGATCAGAAGCGTGCGCTCGAACGGCTGCGAGCCGATCTGCGCACTGGCCGTCAATATACCTACGGCTATCGCAAGATCGAAAGCCGTTCCCTCCTTGCGTAGATCTGCAGGCGCTAGATTAACCGTTATCCGATCAAGCGGGAAGGTGAATCCGCTATTTTTAATAGCTGCCCGTACCCGTTCTACCGATTCGCGAACCGCAGGGTCCGGCAGCCCGACAATGTTGACCTGGGGCAAGCCGCTCGATATGTCTACTTCTACGGAAATACTTCTGCCATCCACGCCATATACGCTTGCGCTTTGCACAAAACTAAACAAAAAAAGCACCTCCATCGATTGAATGAAGGTGCTTCCTTACCATTCCGTTCCATTTATTTAGATTATGGCAATATCATAGAGCATGGCTTACATAAATGTCAATCATTGAACTTTTATAGCGTAAGATAATCGTTTAAAGGTCATACTATTTGGCGTAGTTTGTCTAGCGTTGTCGGTTTAATCTCAAAAAGAGATTAAACCCATATCAAAAAAGCCGTATTAATTATGCGTGAAAATAAGGTAACAAGCATGGAAAGGTGCTACAATAATAAAGGTTTGTGTACATATGACTGATTTCAGTCTGTGAAATGGAGGATTTCAACAATGAATATCCATGAGTATCAAGGGAAAGCGGTCCTTAAACAGTATGGTGTAGTCGTTCCTGAAGGTAAAGTTGCCTTCACGGTTGACGAAGCTGTAGAAGCGGCCAAAGAGCTCGGAACTGCCGTAGTTGTCGTGAAAGCGCAAATTCATGCAGGCGGACGCGGTAAAGCGGGCGGCGTTAAAGTAGCAAAAAACTTGGATGAAGTGCGTGCATACGCTAGCGAAATTCTTGGCAAAGTGCTCGTTACGCATCAAACGGGCCCAGAGGGCAAAGAAGTGAAACGCCTGCTCATCGAGCAAGGCTGCGACATCAAGAAAGAATATTATATCGGCGCCGTTCTTGACCGTGGTACAGGCCGCGTCGTTATAATGGCTTCGGAAGAGGGCGGCACGGAGATCGAAGAAGTTGCCGAACATTCCCCGGAGAAAATTTTCAAAGAGGTTGTCGATCCGGCTGTTGGCCTTCAGGCATTCCAAGCGCGCAAATTGGCGTATGCCATCAACATTCCGGGCGAGCTTGTCAATAAAGCAGTTAAATTCATGATCTCTCTTTACACCGCATTCGTTGAGAAGGACGCTTCCATCGCGGAGATTAACCCGCTCGTCGTTACTGGCGACGGACAAGTCATCGCCCTTGACGCGAAGCTGAACTTCGATTCCAACGCGCTGTACCGCCACAAAGATATCGTAGCGCTTCGCGACCTTGAAGAGGAAGACGCGAAAGAGATCGAAGCTTCCAAGTACGATCTGAGCTACATCGCCCTAGACGGCAACATCGGCTGCTTGGTTAACGGCGCAGGTCTTGCAATGGCAACGATGGATATTATCAAATACTTCGGCGGCGACCCGGCCAACTTCCTGGACGTAGGGGGCGGTGCGACTGCGGAAAAGGTTACCGAAGCATTCAAAATTATTTTGTCCGACGCGAAGGTAAAAGGGATCTTCGTTAACATCTTCGGCGGCATTATGCGTTGCGACGTTATTGCCAACGGCGTTGTCGAAGCGGCTAAGCAAGTCGGTCTAGACCGTCCGCTCGTCGTACGTCTGGAAGGTACAAACGTAGACCTCGGAAAAGCTATTTTGAAAGAATCGGGACTGAACATCGTCGCTGCCGACTCCATGTCGGACGGCGCTCAAAAAATTGTCGCTCTCGTGAAATAAATAGCTTGACTTGCGGCATGCCCGCATACGAATTCATTCAGGGGATGTGAGTTAAGAGTGAGCATTTTGGTCAATAAAGACACAAAAGTCATTACTCAAGGCATTACGGGCGCAACTGGCTTATTCCATGCAAAAGGCGCTTTAGAATACGGTACGCAAATGGTTGGCGGCGTTACTCCGGGCAAAGGCGGCACGAACGTTGACATCACGCTTGAAAACGGTAAGGTTGTATCGCTTCCGGTATTCAATACGGTGGCTCAAGCCGTCAAAGCTACGGGCGCTAACGCTTCGGTTATCTATGTACCGCCGGCATTCGCTGCCGACGCGATCATGGAAGCCGTAGACGCTGAGCTTGACCTTGTCATCTGTATTACAGAAGGCATTCCGGTACTCGATATGGTTAAAGTAAAACGCTACATGGACGGAAGCAACACGGTTCTTATCGGACCGAACTGCCCTGGCGTTATTACACCAGGCGAGTGCAAAATCGGCATTATGCCGGGCTACATCCATACGCCAGGCCACGTCGGCGTCATTTCCCGTTCGGGAACACTGACATACGAAGCGGTTCACCAGCTGACAACCCGCGGTATCGGTCAATCGTCCGCAGTCGGTATCGGAGGCGACCCGGTTAAAGGATCGGAATTCATCGATATCCTTAACCGCTTCAATGAAGACCCTGACACTTACGCGGTTATTATGATCGGCGAGATCGGCGGTACGGCAGAGGAAGAAGCTGCCGAGTGGATCAAAGCGAACATGAAGAAACCGGTAGTCGGCTTCATCGGCGGCGCAACGGCGCCTCCGGGCAAACGCATGGGACATGCGGGCGCTATCATCTCCGGCGGCAAAGGTACGGCCGCAGAGAAGATCGCTACGCTTGAAGCTTGCGGCATCAAAGTTGCTCCAACGCCTACGGATATGGGCTCCACGCTCGTAAGCGTACTTGAAGAGCAAGGCTTGCTCGAGAAATGCACGACGCACCAGGCGCAAATCTAATACGCAATACGCGAAGGTAAGCAACCTTTCAACGACCCGTTATCGGGAGTTGGAAGGTTGCTTTTTTTGTTTATTTTCATATTGATTTTCAAAATTTAATCGGCCGACTTGCATTCTTTATCCATGTAACGCACAATAGATAAGAATGTATGCCGCCCGATCCATGAGAGGGATGGGCGTATGAAGCTTAATAATGAACTAAGAAGAAGCATGGTTGTCGCTTTTTATGAAATACCGGGCATTGGCTGGCATTCCATTAAGAAGGCGATTGAGCATCAATTGTGGCTGAAGCCGATTTGGACGCTTGAGCTTCTAATCGGCATTGGATTGAAGAAGGATCAGGCGCAAGCGGTTATGAATCGTTTTGCTGCCGGCAGATGGGATCTCGCTGACAAATCCGCACCTGCAGCCGCAAGAGCGGGAGCCGTTACGCTAACGCCGTTCGACAAGGAATATCCGTATAACCTCAGGCAGATCGATCAACCGCCTTGGGTGCTGTACGCCAAGGGGAATCTCGATTTGCTTCATGCGCCGAGCGTTGCTATCGTTGGAACGAGAGTCCCGACCGCATATGGCAGGCACAGTGCAAGAGAAATGTCCAAGGAGCTCTCAGATCTCGGCCTTACCGTCGTTAGCGGTCTTGCCAAAGGAATCGACAGCCTTGCGCATGAAGCGGCTCTAGACGGTGCTGGCGGGACGATAGCGGTACTGCCGACTCCAATCGATACCTGTTATCCTTCGGAAAACAGGTCATTATTCCGCGCCATTGCCGAGAAAGGCTTGCTCGTATCCGAGACTCCGATCGGCACGACGCTCCATCCGGGGCAATTTCCGCAGCGCAATCGAATTATTGCAGGATTATCCGTCGGCACCGTCGTAGTGGAAGGTGCCAAACGAAGCGGTTCTCTCATAACGGCGAAGTATGCGCTTGACATGTCGAGAGAATTGTTCGCTATCCCGGGGCAAATATCGTCACCCAAGAGCGAAGGCCCGAATGATCTCATAAAAAAAGGCTCGGCTAAGCTGATTTCTTGCGCTACCGATATAATAGAGGAGCTGAGATGGCTGCCGGCCGCTATTGAGAAGAGGCTGAAAAGCAAGACCGATACCGGTACCGCCATCGATAACTCGGCTTTGGGTCTGACTGCCGAAGAACGACAAGTCGTCGGTTTTTTGCAGGATCAGCCGCTATCCATTAATGAATTACACGAGCTGTCCGCTATTCCGTTTGGACATTTGAACGCACTTCTGATAAATTTATGTATAAAACGGAAAATCGAGCTTCAGCCCGGATCCATATATATCGCATTGTAACCAGCAGTAGAGAGAGGAGGCACCTCGCATGGCAGATTCATTAGTTATCGTCGAATCACCGGCCAAAGCCAAAACGATAGGCAAATATTTAGGCAGCAAATATATCGTCAAAGCATCGATGGGTCACATTCGCGATTTGCCTAAAAGCCAGATCGGCGTAGAGGTAGAGAACGATTTCAACCCCAAATACATAACCATTCGCGGCAAAGGCAGCGTGCTGAAGGAATTGAAGGACGCCAGCAAAAAAGTCAAGCAAGTCTTTCTGGCGGCTGACCCGGATCGCGAAGGCGAGGCGATTGCATGGCATTTGGCACATTATTTGGAGCTAGACGAGACAGACACTTGCCGTGTCGTATTTAATGAAATTACGAAGCAAGCCGTGAAGGATGCGTTCAAGACGCCGCGGAAGATCAATATGGATTTGGTTAACGCGCAGCAGGCAAGACGCATTTTGGACCGTCTTGTAGGTTATAAGATCAGCCCGCTTCTATGGAAGAAAGTGAAGAAGGGATTATCCGCCGGACGCGTGCAATCGGTAGCGGTTAAGCTCATTATCGATCGCGACAACGAGATCGACGCTTTCGTGCCGGAGGAGTATTGGTCCATTACCGCGAAGCTGACCCATTCCGGCATCCCGTTCGACGCCAAGTATTATTCGGTTAACGGGGAGAAGAAGGAATTAGGCAAGGAAGCGGACGTGCAAGAAGTGCTAAGCGCTATGAGAGGCGAGAAGTTCAGCGTCTCCGACGTTCGGGAGAAGGAGCGGCTTCGCAATCCGGCTCCGCCGTTCATAACGAGCTCTTTGCAGCAGGAGGCGGCCAGAAAGCTGGGTTTCCGCGCTTCCAAGACGATGTCCGTCGCTCAGCAGCTCTATGAGGGCGTAGAGCTTGGCAAGGAAGGTACAGTCGGTCTAATTTCTTATATGAGAACGGATTCTACTCGCATATCGCCAGTTGCCCAGGAAGAAGCGAAAGAGTACATTACGACGAAGTACGGTCCGGCGTTCGCGCCCGAGCAGCCGCGCGTCTACACGAAGAAGAACAGCAATGCGCAGGATGCGCACGAAGCGATTCGTCCGACGTCGGTGCTGCGCGATCCGGAGACGGTCAAGTCATTCCTCAGCCGCGATCAGTTTCGCCTATACAAGCTGGTGTGGGAGCGCTTCGTATCCAGCCAAATGTCTTCTGCCATTCTAGACACGATGACCGTCGATATGCAAGCCGGCAGTACCGTATTCCGCGCTGTCGGTTCGAAAGTGAAATTCGCGGGCTTCATGAAGGTGTACGTCGAAGGCAACGACGACGGGACCGTTGAGGAGCATAAGTTTTTGCCTCCGCTTGCTGCGGGCGATGTGATCGCTGCCGAATCGATAGAGCCCAAGCAGCATTTCACGCAGCCGCCGCCGCGTTATTCGGAGGCAAGACTCGTTCGCACGCTTGAGGAGCTCGGCATAGGGCGGCCAAGTACGTATGCGCCGACGCTGGAGACGATCCAGAAGCGCGGATACGTAGCGATGGAAGAAAAGAAGTTCATGCCGACGGAACTTGGCGAGCTGGTTATCCAACTGATGGAGGAGTTCTTCCCTGAAATTCTTGACGCAGAGTTTACCGCCAACATGGAAGGAAATCTCGACCATGTGGAGGAAGGTACGGAGGATTGGGTGAAGGTGCTCGCTAATTTCTACGAATCTTTCGAGAAACGTCTTGAGGTCGCAGAGGACGAAATGAAGGAAATCGAGATTCAAGACGAGGTTTCCGATGAGCTCTGCGATAAGTGCGGAAGGCATTTGGTTTACAAAATGGGACGTTTCGGCAAGTTCCTGGCATGCTCGGGTTTCCCTGATTGCCGTAACACGAAGCCGATCGTCAAAGATATCGGCGTGCCTTGTCCGAAATGCAAAGATGGCAAGATCATCGAGCGTCGCAGCAAGAAGGGGCGCATTTTCTATGGCTGCGATCAATACCCGGGCTGCGATTACGTGTCGTGGGATAAACCGACGAACAAACCTTGCCCGAATTGCGACAGCATGCTGACCGAGAAGCGCAACCGGAACGGCCTGAAGCTTCAGTGTCCGACCTGCGACTATTCGGAAGAAGTGCCGGATGAAGATGATAACGAGGAATTGGCGGATTAACGCTTGATTGTGAAAGGAACAAAAGGCCATCGCGATTGGCACCCGTCCTCCCTAACTAGGGAGGACACCGTCGTTATATGACCTTCTCATTCCATTTTTAACATCCGATGCCTCGATAAGCCCTCCCTGCTAAGGGGAGGGTTTCACCGTGCATGGCGGCGTCGGAGGGGGAACAAGGGGCTGGTCCCGAGAAATCACGTGAATTTCTGCTTCTAATTTCACACCATGAGCATCGGGGCGATCGATAACCGGAAAAACTCCCGTTAAAACAACCCGTTTTTCGCTTACTTCAAGAAGTTCCTGAAATAAATGGAGCAATTCCTTCTATTTCACAAAACTCGGCCTAACCATACGATTTAACGTAAGAAATTCCAGTTATACTTGAGAATAGATTGAGGCGTATCGCTAGTTATGTAACCGACTCAACCTAAGTCCGAATATTCAATCAATAGCCGCAAACCTACTCAAACTAACTAAGTTCTCGCACCGCAAGATAGCGTGTCCCAAGGGACGAAGCGGTCCAACCGCAAATAAAGCAAAAGATCACCTGTGTACCTCCGACGTTCTAAATGCACTCAAACAGGTAACTAGTCCCCACTCAACGGGAAGCGGTCCCGCATGGACGATAGCAATCCAAGTGCAATCAAGCTCGCAAACGTCTCTCTAACTGCAACGTTTGCCATGCGGAGTCCAGAGGGTGCAACCCTTTGGGCCCTCCCTTGGAAGGGAGGGTTGGGAGGGTTCGAAAGTCCTTTGAAGGTTTGGTTATAAGCCTTTGAAGGTTTGGTGGAAAATATAATCTTGAAAGGATTGACCCACATTGTCACAACCACAAACCGTAACCGTCATCGGAGCAGGCTTAGCCGGAAGCGAAGCTGCCTGGCAGATCGCAACGCAGGGCGTGCCCGTTATATTATATGAAATGCGTCCGGTGAAACAAACGCCTGCTCATCATACGAACCAATTCGCAGAGCTTGTCTGCAGCAATAGCTTGAGGGCGAACGGCCTGACGAACGCCGTTGGCGTATTAAAGGAAGAAATGCGCCAGCTTGACTCGCTTATTATGAGCTGCGCCGATCAGCATGCCGTGCCTGCAGGAGGGGCGCTCGCCGTCGACCGCGACGGATTCTCCGGCGAAGTGACGAGCAGGCTTCGCGAGCATCCGCTCATTGAGGTGCGCAACGAAGAAGTAACCGAGATCCCGAAAGAAGGCATCGTCGTTATCGCGACAGGACCGCTTACTGCGCCAGGATTGTCCGCTCAGATCCAAGAGTTGCTTGGCGAGGAATACTTCTACTTCTACGATGCGGCTGCGCCGATTATCGAGAAAGACTCTATCGATATGAACAAGGTGTATCTCGCTTCCCGTTACGACAAAGGCGAAGCGGCATATCTGAACTGTCCGATGACCGAAGAGGAATTCGAAATTTTCCACGAGGCGCTTACGACGGCCGAGACGGCCGAGCTTAAGGAATTCGAGAAGGAAGTTTATTTCGAAGGCTGCATGCCGATCGAAGTCATGGCGAGCCGCGGCAAGCAGACGGTGCTGTTCGGACCGATGAAGCCAGTCGGCCTTGTTAATCCGCATACGGGCAAGCTTCCGCATGCCGTTATTCAGCTGCGCCAAGATAATGCCGCAGGTACGCTGTACAACCTAGTAGGCTTCCAAACCCACTTGAAATGGGGCGAGCAGAAGCGCGTATTTTCACTCATCCCCGGTCTGGAAAATGCCGAGTTCGTACGTTATGGCGTCATGCACCGCAATACGTTCATTAATTCGCCGCGTCTGCTTAAGCCGACTTATCAGTTGAATACGCGCGAGTCGCTGTTCTTCGCCGGCCAAATGACCGGGGTGGAGGGCTATGTCGAATCTGCCGCTTCGGGCCTCATAGCGGGCATAAACGCGGCTAGAGTCGCCCGTGGACAGGAGTCGATCGTATTGCCGGAGCAAACGACGCTGGGCAGTATGGCGAACTATATCACGACGGCCGATTTTAAACATTTTCAACCGATGAATGCGAACTTTGGCCTATTCCCGCCTCTGGAGAAGAAGATCCGCAACAAAAAAGAGAAAAACGAAGCGATCGCTAATCGGGCGTTGGAAGGCATTGAGCAATTTAAACGGGAACATTTGCAATAAATTTTCGTAGATAAGCATAGCATGGTCTACTCGAGGCGACGCATGTATAAATTTCTTCATATAGGCGCTTCACTTTGGACGAATGACAACTGCTGCTCAAGCAGAAGCGAACCGTGCTTGAGACATATCATAGAGGAGGCAAAGCAATGGAAATGCAATTTCACGCGACGACGATTTGCGCAGTTAGACATAACGGAAAGGGCGCAATTGCCGGCGATGGGCAAGTCACGTTCGGCAATAGCATGGTGATGAAGAACACCGCCAAAAAAGTAAGACGGCTCTATCGCGGACAAGTCATATCCGGTTTTGCAGGATCGGTTGCCGATGCCATTACTTTGTTCGAGAAATTCGAAGGCAAGCTCGAGGAACATCACGGCAATCTGCAGCGTTCCGCAGTAGAGCTGGCAAAGGATTGGAGATCGGATCGGGTGCTGCGCAAGCTGGAGGCGATGATGCTCGTTATGGATCAAAGCGGCCTGCTGCTGATCTCCGGAAACGGCGAAATCATCGAGCCGGATGACGGCTTGCTTGCCATTGGTTCGGGAGGTACTTACGCATTATCCGCCGCTCGCGCGTTAACTCGTTATTCATCCGAAATGGAAGCAAAAGACATTGCTCGCGCATCGCTGCAAATCGCTGCCGAAATCTGCGTCTATACGAACAATAATATTATCGTTGAGGAAATCTGATAATCGGGTAAGGTATAAGGGATTATTCATACCATGGTAAATCACATAAGATCGATGGAATCTATTATCGGAGGGATTAATTTGAAAAATGATGCCTTAACGCCGCGCCAAATCGTAGCAGAGCTGGATAAGTATATTGTCGGTCAGAAGTCAGCGAAGCGATCGGTGGCAATCGCGCTCCGCAATCGTTATCGCAGAAACATGCTGGATGAATCGCTGCGCGATGAGATCGTTCCGAAAAATATTTTGATGATCGGTCCGACCGGCGTCGGCAAGACGGAAATTGCCCGCCGATTGGCTAAGCTCGTGAAAGCGCCATTCGTAAAGCTTGAAGCGACGAAATTCACGGAGGTTGGATACGTTGGACGCGATGTCGAGTCGATGGTTCGCGATCTTGTAGAGACGTCGATCCGAATAGTGAAGGCTGAGCGGACCGAACGCGTTCAGGAGCGTGCCGAGAAGCTCGCCAATGAGCGTATCGTCTCGCTGTTGGCGCCTTCGGCTGCTAAATCGAAGCCTGCCAAAAACCCGTTCGAGATGCTGTTCGGCAACAACCAGCAGCAAACGAAAGAGGAAGAAGACGAGTCTGACGTGGACTTCAACGTTCAACAAAGACGCAATCAAGTGAAAGAGCAGCTCGCTGCGGGCAAGCTAGAGAACGAGATCATCGAGATCGAGATAGAGGACTCGGCGCCTAACATGTTCGATATGTTGTCCGGGCAAGGGCCCGAGGGCATGGGAATGAATATGCAGGAGTTGTTAGGACAGTTCATGCCGAAGAAGCATAAGAAACGCAAACTGTCGGTAAAGGAAGCGCGCAAGGTGCTCATTCAGGAGGAAGCGAATAAACTGATCGACATGGACGATGTGATATCGGAATCGATTCTTCGCGCAGAGCAATCCGGCATCATCTTCATCGATGAAATAGATAAAATTGCAAGCCCGTCGCGCGGCAATGGCCCCGACGTATCGAGAGAGGGCGTTCAGCGCGATATTTTACCGATTGTAGAAGGTTCGACAGTCATGACTAAGTACGGTCCGGTGAAGACGGATTATGTGCTGTTCATAGCTGCAGGCGCTTTCCATATCGCCAAGCCTTCCGACCTTATACCGGAGCTTCAAGGCCGTTTTCCGATTCGGGTGGAGCTGACCAGTCTGAGCTTGGAAGATTTCGTGAGCATACTTACCGAGCCGAAGAACGCACTGACGAAGCAATACACGGCGCTGTTGGAGACGGAAGGCATCAAGGTGGAATTCTCTAGCGAAGCGATTCACGAGCTTGCTTCGATTGCCGCTGACGTCAATCGGAATACCGAGAATATCGGAGCTCGCCGCTTGCACACGATCCTGGAGAAGCTGCTGGAGGATTTGTCGTTCGAAGCGCCAGAGCTATCGCTCGAGACGATGACGATCACGCCGGAGTATGTCAAAGAAAAACTGGCAAGCATTGCGCAAAATCGCGATTTGAGTCAATATATACTGTAGTCGTTAAGAGTTTTGGGAGGCAATGGAATGACTTTACTTACAAAGACAAGAACCTTGAACCGTCTGCTGCAGCGCGCTGCGGGCAAGGCGCTTAATTTTAGAGAAATGGCCGAGGTACTGTGCACAACGATCCAGACGAACGTTTTCGTTGTAAGCCGCAAAGGTAAAATTCTCGGCAGCGCAGCGGTTGACGTGTACGATCACGACTTCCTGCGTTCCTTGTCGTCGGATGAGCTGCGGTTCACGCAGGAGAGCAATGTCCGATTCCTCGATATGCAGGAGTCGATGACGAACGTGAAGCCGGACGAGGGCGTTTATGAGACGTTCCCCCGTCTAGGCGATCAAGAAATAATGACTGTCGTACCGATAATCGGAGGCGGGGATCGACTTGGGACGCTTGTGCTGACCCGCCAGTCGGGTACGTTCGACGATGACGATCTCGTGCTTGCCGAATACGGCTCAACGATCGTCGGGATGGAAATATTGCGCGAACGGGCGGATGAGATCGAACAAGAGGTTCGCAGCCGGGCGGCTGTTTCCGTCGCTGTCGGTTCGTTGTCCTTCAGCGAGCTGGAGGCGGTCGAGCATATCTTCGAAGAGTTGGATGGCAAGGAAGGGCTGCTCGTTGCATCCAAAATTGCGGATCGCGTCGGCATAACGCGTTCGGTTATCGTCAATGCGCTTCGCAAGCTTGAAAGCGCGGGCGTCATCGAGACAAGGTCGCTGGGCATGAAAGGAACGTACATCAAAATATTAAACCATCAGCTTTTACAAGAACTCAAAAAGATGAAAATCTAGAAATGGGACGTTTAGACCATTTCAGCCCTATCTGAATTAAAAGATAGGGCTTTTTTCTTATTGTAATAATTTAGGTAATTGTTGAATATTATGAAGTCGGCAAATATCGACACACTCGTCTCATTTTTTTCATTTTTATATGTCGAACTTAGCAGGAATGAGTGTTAATCTGTTGAATACCTAAGAGAAGATCATCAATGAAAGTGGTGAAACTGCATGAATTTGTTGAATGGCGCTTCATTCAAAAGAATGGAGGGGGCCGTACAGGCGGCTGAGCTCAGGCATCGCGTCATTTCAAACAATGTGGCTAACGCTGAAACGCCGCATTTCAAGAGGACTGAGGTACTGTTTGAAGAGCTTCTGGAACAATCGATGGGGGGCAATAGCCTCACTCGCTTGGCCGGTAGAACGACCGATGCAAGACATGTCCCGATTGGTGTCGGAAACTCGGCCGTCCCTGCTGCTAAAGTAATAACCGATGAAACGACTTCAATGACACACAGCGAAAACAATGTCGATATCGAACGAGAAATGTCGCTATTGGCCAAAAACCAATTGAGTTACAATTTTTATATTCAGCAAATTAACCATGACGTCGCGATGATGCGTACTGCAATAGAGGGGAGAGGGTAGAGAATGAAGCTTTCGACAGGATTTGACATTAATGCTTCAGCGTTAACGGCACAGCGGCTGCGGATGGACGTAATTTCATCGAACATCGCTAATGCCGAAACAACACGGGCAAGCTTCGTAAACGGTCGTTTTGAACCATACAAACGCAAAATGGTCGTTATGGAGCCTGTAAAGCAGTCGTTCTCGAGCGTCCTTTCCCAGCAGATGGGCAACAGTGCCGCCGGCCAAGGCGTGAAGGTAACGCAAATCAAGGAGGATCATACGCCGACCAAGCTCGTTTACAATCCTACCCACCCCGACGCCGACGAGAACGGTTATGTACAAATGCCGAACGTTGACGTCATGAAGGAAATGGTCGATTTGATTGCAGCAACGCGTAACTATGATGCGAACATAACGGCTATTAATGCTTCGAAGGCCATGTTTGTCAAAGCGCTTGAAATTGGCAAATAATCCAATGTGTGAATTGAACTAGAATGGAGGGGTACTAATGATACAACCGATGTCGCTAAGCCAAATTCAACCGACGAAGCTGATCGAGAAGCCGTCGATTGACAAGGCGACTCCGGCGGAGATGACACAATCGTTCGGCGATTACTTAAAAACGGCGATTGAAAATGTAAGCGCACAGGAAAAAAACGTACATAAGCTTAACGATCAATATTTAGTAGGCCAGGTGGATGTGACGAAGGTCCTGATCGCATCGGAGCAGGCGCAGTTAAGTTTGCAGCTTACTTCGCAAATCCGCAATAAAGTAGTCGAGGCATACCAGGACATGATGCGGATGCAAATTTAGCAGTAGGATGGACCTAGCATAGCATTTGGGTGAGGTGACAATGTGAACGAGAGAATCGCCCAATATCGAGGCAGACTTACGCAATTTTGGGGCCAGATGGGCAGAAAACAAAAAATATGGTTGGGAGCATCCATTGGAGGGTTGTTAGTAACGATTATTTTGTTAACGATCGTATTCACTAGAACGGAATACGAGATAGCGTTTCAAAATTTGGATACAACCGATGCCGCTGCAATCATGAATCATTTGGAAAGCAGTGGAATTCCTTACCAATTAAGCACAAATGGCAAGAGCATCTCAGTGCCAAGCGCGGTAGCGTCAAAAGTTAAAGTCGATGTCGGTTCACAGGGGCTCGTCCAAAACGGCTCTATCGGTTTCGAGTCGTTCAACGCAAGCTCGAGCGCTTTCGGACAAACGGACAATGAATTTAACGTGAAGTACTTGAATGCATTGAACGGAGAAGTGCAGCAGTTGCTTAACGGCATGCAGGGCGTCAATTCGTCGAACGTGCTCATTAATTTGCCGGAGGAAAGCGTATTTCTGTCGGCTGAAGAAGCGAAGAAAGCGTCCGCTTCGATCATGCTGAACTTCGCATCGGGCTATCGCCCAAGCCAGAAGGAAATCGATGGCTACTACAACTTGGTGAAGACGGCTGTTCCTAACCTAGCTATGCAAGATATAACAATCTCTAGCCCGCAAGGCGAGCTGACATCGTCGGAAGTGGACGGCGCACTTGCCGGCAATACCGATGTCGTAGAACAACAATTCCAGATTCAACGCAAATACGAGTCGGAATTGAAGAAAAATATCCAACAGTTTCTCGGTCCTATGGTCGGATCGAACAATCTCGTTATCAGCGTAGCGAGCACGATGAACTTCGATAAGAAATATTCGGAGCAAAATCTTGTTAGACCGCTTGAGGGCAATAACAACAACGGTATCATTTTGAGCGAAGAAACGAATACGAGTTCATCGACGGGCGGATCTGCTCAGGCAGGAGGAGTAACGGGCACGGGTGAAACCGATGTTCCGGGTTACGATGCAGCAAGCTCCGGTGAAAGCAGTTCGGAGACTAGCTCGAGGGCAACGAATTATGAATTCGACAGAATCAGTAACAAGATCGAATCCGGACCGTTTGTTGTGAAGGACCTTACAATTAGTATCGGCGTCGAACAAGGAAAACTGAATGACGAATCGAGTCAAGCGGTAAAAACTTATTTGACTGCGTTAGTAAGAGCTCAGCTTGCGGATTCCGGTCAAGATGTAACTAATGACGAGGTAATGGGCAAAAAAGTTTCAGTTATCGCTCAAACGTTTGCCGAAGGTTCTTCTTCGAGCCAAGCAAGCGGCTTATCGCTCGGTTGGGCTATCGGAATCGGAGCAGCGGCACTCGCATTAATCGGCGGACTTGTCATTATGCTCGTTCGAAAACGTAAACAAAGGGCTGTTGAAGAAATCGATATGGCTGCACCTCCTAAAGTGGAATATCCTACGCTTGATTTCGACAGCGTCAATGGTGACAGTCAAGCCCGTAAAAATCTTGAAACACTTGCCAAACGGAAGCCGGATGAGTTCGTCAACCTTCTTCGTACTTGGCTAGTGGATGAATAGAGGTGCTTTAATTGTCCAAGGCGATGCAAGGTTTGACGGGGCGGCAGAAAGCGGCCATCCTTCTCATTACGCTCGGTCCCGAAGTATCGGCACAAATTTTCAAGCATTTGCGCGATGAGGAAATCGAGCAGCTAACGCTTGAAATTGCGAATGTTCGGAAGGTAGACAGCTTAGACAGAGAAACGATCCTAAGCGAATTTCATCAAATCTGCTTGGCCCAGGAATATATATCGCAAGGCGGTATTGGCTATGCGAAAGATATTTTGGAGAAGGCGCTTGGCGAACAGAAGGCGCTTGATGTCATTAATCGATTGACGGCAACGCTTCAGGTTAGACCGTTCGACTTTGCCCGTAAAGCCGAGCCTACTCAAATATTGAACTTTATCCAGAACGAGAACTCGCAGACGATCGCGCTCGTGCTTTCGTACTTGCAATCCGAGCAATCGTCGCATATTTTATCTTCTCTGCCCCAAGAGAAGCAGGCAGATGTAGCAAGAAGAATCGCGCTTATGGACAGCACATCGCCTGAAGTGATTTCGCAGGTTGAACGCGTCTTGGAACAGAAGCTGTCTGCCACGGTTACGCAGGATTATACGAATGCCGGCGGCATCGATTCGATCGTTCAGATTTTGAACGGCGTAGACCGCGGAACGGAACGTACGATTCTCGACGCGCTCGAAATTCAAGATCCGGAGCTTGCCGAAGAAATCAAGAAGCGCATGTTCGTATTCGAAGATATCGTCAATATCGACAACCGTTCGATCCAACGCATTATTCGCGACATCGAGAGCGCCGATCTTCAATTGGCACTCAAAGTGGCAAGCGAAGAAGTCCGCGAAGCAATCTTCCGCAATATGTCCAAACGCATGTCCGAGACATTCAAAGAAGAAATGGAGTTTATGGGTCCTGTACGGCTTCGCGACGTCGAAGAAGCTCAGACTCGTATCGTTGCCACGATTCGCAGGCTAGAAGAATCGGGCGAGATCATTATCTCGCGCGGCGGAGGAGACGATATCATTGTCTAATTTGATAAAATCTTCGAGCGTCGTTTCGGTAGAACAGTTAAAGCACTTGCATTTGCTCAATCCATACGCCCCGGAAGTTCCTGAGGCGGAAGAACAACTGAACAGCGAGCCTACACCCGATGCAGAGCTGATATCGCTTCGCGATCAGATTCTGGCGGATGCGCAAGCTTTCGCTGAAGACAGGCTTCGCGAGGCTTCGCAGCAAAGCGAGCAGAAGCTTCAGGAAACGGAACAGCAGATTGAAGCATGGTGGCTTCTCAAGCGTTCGGAAGATGAAGCGGCGTCGGAAGCTTCAAGACAGCAGGGTTATGCACTTGGTTACTCGGAAGGCGCCGAACGGGCTGAAACGGATCTCCGCGAGCAATGGGAGCATAAGCTAGCAGAAGCGTCTGCGATCCTGCAAGGCTCCTATCAAATGAGAGAGCAGATTATTCAGGAAGCCGAACCGTTCCTGGTCGAGCTAAGCTGCGCGATTGCCGAGAAAATCATCGGACAGCAATTGACGGCATCGCCGGAAATGGCCATTGAGCTAATACGCAAGTCGTTATCGAGACGAAGAGAGTTAGGCGTCATTACGTTATGCGTCGCACCTGGACAGCTTGCATTCGTACAAGCTGCAAGGGAAGAACTGCATTACTCGATCGATTCGCAAGCAGAGCTTCAAATTTTGCCGGATTCTACGGTTAAAGATAACGGTTGCGTCATCCGATCGGCTTACGGCAGCATCGATGCACGTATCGATACGCAGCTTGCCGAGATTAAGAAAGAACTTATCCAACTTGCGCACCAAAGCAACGAAGAGCGAGGCCAAACGCATGGACGCGATTAAGCTCGACGTACTCAAGTATATCGAACATTTGCAGCCGCTCGATCCGATTAGGGTCAACGGCAAAGTAACCCAGGTTATCGGACTCACCGTTGAATCGGAAGGGCCGGACGCAAGCATCGGAGACGTCTGCTACATTTATCCGTCCAAAGGCGCAAAGCCGCTCAAAGCTGAGGTCGTCGGATTCAGAGACAACAAGGTGATTCTCATGCCGCTTGGCGATCTGCATTCGATAAGCGCAGGCTGCGATGTCGTCGGAACAGGGAAGCCGTTAACGGTTCAAGTCGGTTCTGAATTGCTAGGCAAAGTGCTTGACGGCCTAGGCAATCCGCTAGACGGATCATTTCTTCCAAGCCGGATGCAGCAATATTCGACTCATAATGAACCAAGCAATCCGCTTAAGCGCCCCCGGGTTGAACAGCCGCTTGGCATCGGGGTACGAGCGATCGACGGTCTGCTTACTGTAGGCAGCGGACAGAGGGTCGGCATTTTCGCAGGATCTGGCGTAGGGAAGAGTACATTGCTCGGCATGATTGCACGCAATACATCGGCTGATGTGAACGTTATCGCACTTATCGGCGAACGCGGACGCGAGGTTCTCGAATTCATCGAGAAGGATCTTGGTCCGGAAGGCTTGGCACGCTCGGTCGTCATCGTCGCAACATCCGATCAGCCGGCTCTCATCCGGATGAAAGGAGCGTTAATCGCAACTTCGATCGCAGAATATTTCCGCGATCGCGGTCTTAATGTGATGCTCATGATGGACTCCGTTACCCGTTATGCTATGGCGCTTCGTGAAGTTGGTCTCGCAATCGGCGAGCCGCCAGCGACGAGAGGATATACGCCATCGGTATTCGCCGCTCTGCCTAAGCTGCTCGAGCGTGCAGGCACCGGTCCGACTGGCTCAATAACTGCCTTCTATACCGTTCTCGTAGACGGGGATGATATGAACGAGCCGATTGCCGACGCCGTACGCGGCATTTTGGACGGACATATCGTGCTTAGCAGGGCTCTCGCTCACAAAGGACATTTTCCGGCAATCGATATACTCGCTTCCGTTAGTCGTGTCATGAAGGAAATTGTTACGGAAGAGCAGCAAGACGCCGCGAATGAATTGAAAAAATACCTTGCTGTCTATAAAGATTCGGAAGACTTGATCAATATAGGGGCGTATCAGCGAGGAACGAATGAAGAAATTGATATGGCTATCCAATACATGGATGAAATTCAAAGCTACACAAGGCAAAAAACGAATGAGAAGGTAAGCCTTGAGGAAGCCCAGCAACGCTTAATTACTGATTTCTATAGGAGCTGATCTGCTAAGTGGCGGCATTTCGATATTCGTTCCAGAAGATCGTGGATTTAAAATCTAGCGAGAAGACGCAAGCGGAATGGATCTTATCCGCGGCGGTCGGCGCTCTTGCTGCGGAAGAGCAGTCGCTTGAACAACTGCATGCTTCCAAGCGGGAATGGGAGATTAAGCTGATTGAAGCTTCCCAAACTGAGGTTTCTTTAATGGAGCTTCAAGTTATACAGCAGTACCTGGACCACTTAGTTACTTGTATCGCTAACAAAATGTCGGATGTACTTCAAGCGAAGAAGAAGGTCGAGCATCGCAGAGGATTGCTGACCGAGAAGATGAAAGACGAGAAAGTATGGCTAAAGGCCAAGGATCACGCATTTGACCGGTTTCGCAGCGCCCTGCAGGTGAAGGAGCAGAACGAGCTGGATGAGATGGCAACCGTCCGTTTCATGATATCAACCCCGTAACGTGATCCGTGACGCTGGCTAGAGGGAGTGAATGAATTGGCGGGTGCGGATGCAGAGAAGCAAAGTTATAGCGCGATTGAACGGTTTATGTTTTTTACGACGCCGATCCTGTTCGCGATCGTTATGCTGGTAGTACTGCTAATCTTGTTTAACAGTGATATACGGAATAAAGCGTTGGAGGTCGGGAATTCGGTTCCTTTCCTTAAAGACGTGCTTCCCGAACCGAAGGTTGCAGCCGGGGAAACTTCCGACGAACAACTGAAAGCGGACAATATGTCCAAGAAGATTGCCGATCTGCAAGCAGAGCTCACAGCGAAGGGAATGGAATTAGCGACTGCCGTTGAAGCCAAGACCGCGCAAGAGCAGCAGATCAAAGATCTTGAAGACCAGATTGCTCAGCTTAAGCGCTCGAACGAGGAGCAGCTTGTCGAGGATGAACAATACCAGGCGAAGGTGCTGGAGCTGTCGAACATGTTCTCGACCATTTCGCCAAGCAAGGCAGCGCCGATTATGCAAAGCATGACGCTAGAGGAGATGGTGCTTATCTTCAACACGATGCGTCCCGACGATCGCGTTCGCATTATGGAGAAGATGAATCCTCAGACCGCCGCGGATGCGGCAATTAAGCTGAAAGATGTCGGCAAAGCGAAGGATTTGCAGATTGCGGCGCTTCAATCCCAAGTGGACGCGCTGAAGGCTAAATCGACGAAACCCGCCTCCTCTATACTGGACGAAGAGCAGCTTAGCGCTACGTTCACATCGATGAACGCAAAGAGCGCAGGCGAGCTGCTTATCAAAATGGTTGACGTAAGCCCAAGCAAGGCGCTTCGGGTATTGAATCTGGTAGACGATACGACGCGTTCGGCTATATTGGCTGAAATGTCCGCAATCAATGAGTCGACGACGGCTCAGCTCGTTACGAAGCTCATGAGCGGCAACTGATTTTTCGCAGCATCCTTTTAGATCCATTCAATGGAAAGGAGGTGAGAAAAATGGAAATGGTTATTCCGCAAGCAGTGAACGTTCAGCCGCAAGCTGGAGGGCAAGCAACTGGCCAGAATCAATCGACGGGTTCGGCAAGCGGAACGAGTGGAACCGGCAACGGCAGCTTCCAGAAGACGCTTGTTCATCAACTTGGCGGCAAATCCTCGCAAACGGCTGAATCATCGAAGCCGATCGTTCAGATGGTTGGCGGATCGCAGCCTGCCATTGTAGATAGCGCGGCTACCGACAGCGCGACGCTTCCGTCTGATTTGTTGTCGCTAATTGATGGTTTGCTGGAGAGTCTGAACGGAGATGCCGAGAAAGACGATGCAGATGCGGCTCTTGAGGAACAATTGCCGGAGCTTGAATCGGCATTGGACCAATTGAACGCGCTGCTTGCGATTTTAGGCGCTCCGGTCGTCATAGTGAGCCAGCCGGCAGTAAACATGGAAGCGAACAACGAGGCATCAAATGAGTTTGGTATCGATCTGAATGCAGCCAATGTCAAGAACGGTCTGCAGGATGCTTTATTGCAACTGCAAGCTCTATTGTCGCAAGGCGATCTGAAGCGAGTGCAGCAGCAAGAGCCGAAGGCTCTTATTGGTCAGCAGCTTCAATCATTGGCAGCACTTCTGCAAGATGAATCGGATACACCGATAAAGCAGGAGACGAAGCAAGGTTCCGCTTCGGATTCGTTGTTTACGCCCATAACGTCACTGAAGACGGAAACAGGCGCGTTGCTGCAGCGTTTATCGCAGCAAGCTCTACATCCTTCTTATGTTGCGGTTGCAGCGGCCCAAGCGACAGAGATCGCGGTTGAGTCGGAAGCCGGACAACCTGTTACCGAGCAATTGCCGAACGCGCCTATAACGGCTGCGAATGCAGAACAGGCGAAGAACGCAGCTCCGATTTTTGCGAAGACAGCTCCCGTACAATATGTAGTAGCTGAAGAATTCGCCGAAACGATGACGGGGCTTGTCGTTCAGAAGTTCGACGTCACCTCGATCGATGGCGTATCGGAGGCAAAGCTTCTGTTATTCCCTGAGCATCTGGGACAAGTCGATGTTCGGATCTCGATGCAGAATGGACAGTTGACGGCAATCTTCCATACGGATACGGCAAGTGCCAAAGATATGCTCGACAACCAGTTGGCCCAATTAAGAACGGCGCTTCAAGCGCAAGGATTAGTTGTTGATAAGCTGGAAGTATCCCAAGGAGGAGCGTCCTCGCAATTGTTCGGCCAGCATAACAGTCAAGGGAATGGTCATTCGGCATCTGGCAACCGCCAATCCTCCAAAGGAAGCGGAGAAGGATCAGTCGATGAAATCTTTGAGACCGAGATGGTTGAGCAAGTTACGATTCAGGGACTTGGCTACGGTAGAGCCATTAATGTTAAAGCTTAGCGCCTTACAGTGACAATGAGAAGAAACGGAGGTGATTAGAAATGGCTAACAGCGTTTCCTCCAAAGTCGTATGGCCGAATTACAGTGCAGATAACGTCCAGAAAGCGGCTGAGAAAAAGACGGATACGTTAGGCAAAGATCAATTTCTAAGTATCTTGGTTACACAGCTTCGCAATCAAGACCCGATGCAACCGATGCAGGACAAAGATTTCATTGCCCAGATGGCGCAATTCACATCGGTTGAGCAGTTGGTTAATATGGCATCGGAAGTGTCCAAGCTCAGGCAAAGTATCGGTTCCGCTTCCAGTCTAATCGGCAAAACCATCGATTGGAACGAATATGACGACGCCGGTACGATCATCCCCGTTAGCGGCGTAGTGAATTCAATCGTATCGAAGGACGGCATCCTATATGCTTCCGCAGGAGAGAAGTCAGTCGCGCTTGATTATGTGCTTGGCATTAGAGAAACGAGCGCCTCGGATTCAAGCGAGGAGGCTGAAGTCTGATGAGCGACACGATAAAGATCGGCCATTTGTTTCCGGTCAAGGGTTCACCTCTTCAAGCAACCAAGACAGCGGCTGCACAAGGTGCTCAATCCACTGAATTCCGCGATATGCTCGATGCGAAGGTGCTTAAGTTCAGCCATCATGCGGAAATTCGCATGCAGCAGCGAGGCATTAAGCTTCAACCCGAATCGCTGACGAAGATTATGAATGCCGTCGAGGATGCAGCGTCCAAAGGCGCGAAAGACTCTTTGATCGTTTTCCGGGACATTGCGATGATCGTCAACGTTCCAAGCCGCACAGTCGTGACGGCGTTGGACGGAGGTCAAATGCAGAGCAATGTATTTACTCAAATCGATAGCGCTGTGATCATATCGTAAGGCTGGACCTGATAGGGGGCCTCGAGCCGCCGACCGATTGAAGCGGCTTGCAGCAGCGCTAGCCATCGAAGTGAAAAACAATTTAGGAGGAATAACGAACAATGCTAAGATCGATGTACTCCGGCGTATCAGGTATGCGCGGTTTTCAAACGAAGCTTGATGTAATCGGCAATAATATCGCAAACGTGAACACGGTCGGCTTCAAAGCGGGTCGCGTGATGTTCAAAGATATTTTGAGCCAGACGGTTGCTGGCGTTACAGCGCCAGAGGAAGGCGTCCGCGGCGGCGTCAACGCGAAGCAGATCGGACTCGGCGTATCGATCGGTTCGATCGATACGGTGCATACGGCGGGCAGCGCGATGACGACTAACCAACCGACAGACTTGCGTATTGACGGCGACGGTTTCTTCGTTGTAAGAGCGAACGACGATGCCGAGATGCTTCTGACTCGCGCGGGAAACTTCACGCTTGATTCGAACAGACAGCTCGTTACGGCTGACGGTTACTTCGTATTATCGGTTGATCAAGAACCGATCATTCTTGATGCGGAGGTAACGGCTTTCTCCATAGGCCAAGACGGAACGATCATGACGGTAACGCCGGACGGTACGGTTCCAGGTCCACAGCTTGCCGTAACGAAGGTTATCAACCCGAGCGGTCTTGAGAAGCTCGGCGGCAATATGTACCGGATGACGGCAAATGCGAACCCTGATGCTTCCATTGAGGATTACCTGACGTTCGCTGGCGATCCTGAGTTCGGTACAGGCGCGATCATTGCCGGTCAGCTAGAAATGTCGAACGTCGACTTGACCGCCGAATTCACGGAAATGATCGTGGCGCAGCGCGGTTTCCAAGCGAATTCGCGCATCATTACGACTTCCGACGAAATTTTGCAAGAAGTTGTTAACTTGAAACGATAATACAAGTCTTAACCGGCGGGAGGCGGCATAAGGCGTCTCCCCTAGGTGTGAGGGGGTAACTGATGATTACCGTAACGCGTTTGAACGGCACGAAAGTTATAATTAATGCGCTCTTGATTGAAGTGATCGAGGAGTCGGCTGATACAGTGATCACGCTTACGACCGGCAAGAAGCTGGTCGTGAAAGAAAAGTCATCTGAGCTGATAGAGCTTAATCAGCAATTTCTTCGGACGATCGGCCTCATTGCGACAGCCCAGAAGAGTGAACAAACGGAGGGTCCTTCAGCATGAAAAAGATGATGCCATGGTTGATTACCATTTTGCTGTCCATTACGCTTATCGCCATTGTGGCTGTAATTTTGTTCAAATCGTTTTTGACCGATAGCGAGACGGAAGCAGCGAACAAGCCAGTGGAAGTGAAGGTTCTTTCCGCTTCGGAGCGCGTAGAGGTAACTTCCGAATTGAAGGAATTCAGACGAAATCTGCTTGATCCTGAATATGTCGTTATTCTGAGCTTTGCTTTCCAACTGGACAGCAAAAAAGCAAAAGAGGACTTCGACAAAATTATGGAAATCGAAGTCCGTCCGATCATTAACCGCGCGGTTGCGGATATGACGGCGGATGAGCTCAGCGGCTCCAAGGGCGAAGACGCGTTGGAATCGAAGCTTCTGAACTTGATCAATCCAATCCTTGCCAAAGGCAAGCTTGTTAAGGTCGAGATTACCAACTTTACGATTGCAGAAATTTAAAAGTTAAGGCCGACATTCCTCGAAGGAGGTGAGAAAATTGGTTGATGTTTTATCGCAGAACGAAATAGACGCGCTGCTCGCTGCCTTGTCCTCAGGGGAAATGGATGCCGAGGATTTGAAAAAAGAAGAGACGTCTCGAAAAGTCAGTGTTTACAATTTCAAGCGCGCCACTCGTTTTTCGAAGGATCATATTCGGAGTTTAACTCGCATACACGAAAACTTCGCGCGATATTTGACAACCTATTTCTCAGCGCAACTTCGCACATTTGTTCAAATTAACGTCGTGCACGTAGACCAACTGCCGTATGACGAGTTTATTCGTTCGATTCCTAAAATGACGATACTGAACATTTTTGAAGCGGAGCCGCTGGAAGGGCGGATGGTGCTTGAGGTTCATCCCAATGTCGCTTACGCCATGCTGGATAGAATGTTAGGCGGCCAAGGCTCGGCGCCCTCCAAGATCAACAACTTGACTGAAATCGAAACGATGATTATGGAACGAATATTCAGCAAGACGCTGGAAAGCTTGCAGGAAGCATGGAGAACGATCATAGACATTTCTCCTGTCATGGAAGCATTGGAGACGAATCCGCAGTTCATGCAGATTGTCTCGCCGAACGAAACGATTGCGCTTATCTCGTTCAGCACGAAGATCGGCGATACTACGGGAATGATCAATCTATGTATTCCTCATGTCGTCATCGAACCGATTATGCAAAGACTGTCCGTCCATCATTGGTTTGTATCGCAGAAGAAAGCGCGCGCCCCAGAGGAATACGAAATGCTTGAACAAAGGGTACATAGGGCGAAGCTCCCGATCGTTGCCGAACTAGGCGAATCTTCGATATCGATTAGCGAATTTCTTGGTTTGAACATCGGCGACGTGATTACGTTAAATAAGTCGATTGAGGATGGGCTCAAAATAAAAGTTGGAGATAAGCTTAAGTTCATCGGCAGTCCGGGATCGGTTAAGGATCGGATTGCGGTACAGGTGGACGAGATTGTCAGCGAAGGAGTGGATGAAGAATATGACGAGTAAAGACTATTTATCGCAAGAGGAGATCGATGCATTGCTTCGTCAATCCTCTAATGAGCCTGAAGCGGCGCAGTCGACCGGACAAGCTGATCAGCTGGAAGACTTCTTGTCGTCCATGGAACAGGATGCGCTTGGAGAGATCGGCAATATTACGTTCGGAAGCGCTGCAACGGCTCTTTCCACGCTTCTCGGCAAGAAGGTCGATATTACGACTCCGCAAGTCACGCTTGTTAGACGCGACGAGCTCGCGGACATTTTTCCAAAGCCGCATGTAGCCGTTAGCGTCCAATACGTAGATGGCTTCCAAGGGATCAATTCGCTTGTGATCAAAACGAAGGATGCGCAAATCATAGCGGACTTAATGTTGGGCGGAGAAGGCGACGTATCCGTCGAGGAGCTTAATGAAATCCATATTAGCGCCGTTCAAGAAGCGATGAATCAAATGATGGGCTCGTCGGCGACGTCGATGTCGACAATCTTCAACCGATTCGTCAACATATCGCCTCCGGGAATCGATATTCTGGACGTGAATAACGGCGACGGTATGGGACATTTGCCGCCAGTCGACATTTTCATCAAAATTTCGTTCCGATTAACGATCGGGGATCTTATCGATTCGGCGATTATGCAATTGTTGCCCGTTTCGTTCGCGAAGCAAATGGTCTCAACGCTGATGGGCGGAAGTTTCGATGATGAGGTTGCTCCGGCACCGACACCTGCACCTGCTCCAGCGCCGGCGAATACGCCAGCTGCGTCTCCAGCGGCAGTCGAGCAAGCGACGGCTTATCAAGAAGTCGCAGCAGCGCAAATGTATACGATGCCATCTGCGCCGCCTCAGCAGCCTGCTATGCCTTTCGGGGCGCCAGCAGCCGGTTACGATATGCCTATGCAGCCACCTGGACCGCATACATACGGACACAATGCAGCTAACCGAAACGTCAATGTACAACCCGTTCAATTCGCTAATTTTGGCGGGGGATCGTTCGTTCAACCTGATTCGACAAACCTCAATTTACTTCTCGACATACCGCTTAAGGTCACTGTAGAATTAGGGAGAACCCAGAAGCAAATTAAGGATATTCTTGAGTTGTCGCAAGGCTCGATTATCGAGCTGGACAAGCTGGCCGGCGAGCCGGTCGACATCCTCGTGAATAACAAACTGATCGCCAAAGGCGAGGTTGTCGTCATCGACGAAAACTTTGGCGTTCGCGTAACAGATATTGTAAGCCAGTGGGATCGCATTCAAAAATTACAGTAATATCCTGGGAGGAAGAAAAAGATGGCAAACCGCATTCTTATCGTAGACGACGCAGCTTTTATGCGAATGATGATTCGCGACATTTTATCGAAGAACGGCTACGAAGTCGTCGGCGAGGCACCAGACGGCGCGCAGGCGGTTGAGAAGTATAAGGAACTTAAACCTGACCTGATTACGATGGACATTACGATGCCTGAGATGGACGGCATCTCCGCATTGAAAGAAATCAAGAAGCTTGACGGCAACGCAAAAGTAATTATGTGCTCCGCAATGGGTCAGCAAGCGATGGTTATCGATGCGATTCAAGCAGGCGCCAAAGACTTTATCGTGAAGCCTTTCCAAGCGGACCGCGTAATCGAAGCGATCAAGAAAACGCTCGGATAACGGTAACGCTATGGCTAATTTATTCTCGCGCGTCTCGATCGCATCGGTGCTTGGGACGGCGCTCTTGCCAGGAATCGCTTCGGCAGCAGAGGAAACTGTCGATAATGCGGCTAAGGACGAGCAGATGGTGTTCTCTGGATCGGAAAGTCTTGCTGGCAGCTTTATATGGGTAATCGTTTCGCTTGCGATTGTTATCGTTCTAATCGTGCTTGTCATCAAATGGCTGTCCCAGCGCAACCGGGCTTGGGGAACGAATCGTTCGCTCCGCTCGCTTGGAGGCATAGCGCTTGGGCAAAACAATTCGGTGCAAGTCGTTGAAATTGCGGGACGGATTTACATAGTAGGCATCGGCGAAAATATTACGCTGCTCGACAAGGTTGTCGATCCAGAGGAAGCCAAAGCGATCATTGAGTCGCTGGAGCGTCAACCTGACCATACGTGGCCGCAGAACGCCTTGACGCAGCTCGTAAGCAAGCTGCGCGGCCGTAACGCGGAGACGGATAAACAACCTGCTAACGAGCAATGGAATCATTCAACATCTTTCCAAAGCATGCTCCAAAGCAAGCTTTCTCAGCAGTCGGATCGGAAGCAACAGCTAGAATCTTTACTAAACGACACTAAAACAAATGAACGGTTGATCGATGATGACAAATAAATGGTGGATATCGATAGTAGCTGTACAACTGCTCGCCATGCTGTTCTATACGCCTGCATTCGCGGAGCCTATTCCGGACATCTCCATTAACATCGGCGACAGCGGTTCAGAAGAGCCGGCAACGAGCGCATTATCCATCTTGCTGCTAATTACGGTGCTTAGTATCGCTCCGGCCATCATGGTACTGATGACGAGCTTCACGCGTATCGTCATCGTACTCGGTTTCGTCAGAACATCGCTCGGCACGCAGCAAATGCCACCGAACCAAGTGCTGATCGGTCTTGCGATGTTTCTAACCTTCTTCATCATGGCGCCGACGTTCTCACAAGTAAATGAGGTAGCGCTGCAGCCGTATTTGAAAGGCGAGATTTCGCAAACCGAAGCATTCGAACAGGCTTCGCTTCCAATGAAGAAGTTCATGTTCTCCCACACGAGGGAGAAAGACTTGATGCTGTTCATGAATTATACGAAAACCGAGAAGCCGGAAACGTACGAGGACATTCCGATCACGGTACTCGTCCCCGCTTATGCGATAAGCGAGCTCAAGACGGCGTTCCAGATGGGCTTTATGATATTCATTCCTTTTCTGGTTATCGATATGATCGTCTCCAGTACCTTAATGGCGATGGGGATGATGATGCTCCCGCCGATCATGATTTCGTTGCCCTTCAAGCTGTTGCTATTCGTACTAGTCGACGGCTGGTATTTAATCGTTAAATCGTTGTTATTAAGCTTCAGCACATGACAAAAGCAGGGAGGACTAGAACATGAGTGCTGACTTCATAATCGGATTGGCCGGACAAGCCGTCTATACGGTGTTGAAAGCCAGCGCCCCGATGCTCATTCTTGCTTTAGTCGTTGGCCTGATCGTCAGTATTTTTCAAGCGACAACACAGATTCAGGAGCAGACGCTTGCATTTGTGCCTAAAATTGTAGCCGTATTTTTAGCCATCATCGTTTTTGGCCCATGGATACTGAATACGGTCGTCGACTTCACTTACAATCTGCTGAATAATCTCCATAAGTACATCGGATAGGCTGTGAATGAATGGATGCGATCGTAAAAGGGTTTCCTATTTTTTTGCTTATTTTTTGTCGGATTACAGCATTTTTCGTCGTCGCGCCTGTCTTTTCTTCTCGAGGCGTGCCGAATGCGTTCAAGATCGGGCTCGGTTTTTTCATTTCGTTCATCGTATTTCTTACTTATGGAATGGAACAGACAATCGTGCCGAATGCCGAATACGTGCTGGCTATTCTTCGTGAAATATTGGTGGGCGTCTTGCTGGGCTTCGTTGTGTACTTGTTCTTCTCGGTTGTGAACATGGCAGGCTCGCTAATGGATATGCAGATCGGATTCGCGATGGCGAACGTAATCGACCCGCATACGGGGACCTCTCAGCCGTTGCTTGGCAGCTTCAAGTATATGCTGATGATATTGATTTTCTTGATGATGAATGGTCATCATTACTTACTGCAAGGATTAATGGACAGTTATCAATGGATGCCGCTTTCGAATGAGCTGTTCGCCAGATTGATGAGCGGAAGCATAACGGACTATCTCGTCAGAGTGGTCGGCAATACTTTTTTGCTCGCGCTTCAAGTTTCGGCTCCATTAGTCGTTGCCATGCTGCTTACGGACGCGGGACTTGGCTTGCTGGCCAAGACAGCGCCGCAATATAACGTTTTCGTTATCGGCATTCCGCTTAAACTGATTGTCGGTCTGTTCCTACTCGTACTCCTCATGCCGGGGATTGCTTCTATCTTCGAGAGACTGTTCTCGATTATGTTCGAGTCGCTCGAGCAGCTATTCGGCATCGTACAAGGACCGCCCGTAGGGCGTTAGGAGGCAGCATCGATGCGTACATACCGTTTTGAGCTTGATCTGCAGATGTTCAGTCAAGAGAAGACGGAGAAGGCGACACCGAAGAAAGTAAGTGAAGCAAGGAAAAAAGGCCAAATCGCAAGATCAAGCGATTTGCCTGGCGCACTTATTCTGCTTGTTGTATTCTCCAGTTTCATGATGCTGGGCGGCTACTATAAGAAACATGTTCTCGGCATGTTCGGCAATCTGTTTGAAGATTGGCTGACCATGGAACTGACCGCTGAGAACGTAATGGCGTTATTGCTTGACGTGTCGGTTCAAATGTTAATGTTCTTGCTTCCGATCTTCGCAATCGCGATGCTGATCGGAATCATCGGCAATGTTATGCAATTCGGGTTTTTACTTACCGGAGAGCCTTTGAAGATGAAGCTGGAGAAACTCAATCCGATTAACGGCTTTAAACAAATTTTCTCGATGAGAACAGTCGTTGAAGGTTTAAAGAGCATCCTGAAGCTGCTTATCATCGGCATTTTCGTATTTATGGCAATCTGGAACGATTGGGAGCGGATCTTATCGCTCACCACGATGCCAATCGAATCCATATTCAGCTACGTTGCAGGCTTGACGCTGAAGATAGGGATACAAGTCGGTGCGATGCTTGTCGTGCTTGCGTTCGCGGATTACTTCTATCAACGTTATGAGCATGCCAAGAGTTTGAAGATGTCCAAACAAGATATTAAAGACGAGTACAAGAAGACAGAGGGAGATCCGATTATTAAAGGCCGCATCCGCGAGAAGCAGCGTCGAATGGCTTTGCAGCGAATGATGCAGGAAGTTCCGAAGGCCGATGTGGTCATTACCAACCCGACTCACTTTGCGATCGCGCTCAAATACGACGCTTCCAATATGGAGGCACCAACCATAATCGCGAAGGGGATGGATCATGTAGCACTCCGTATCAAAGAGATTGCGAAGGAAAACGGAGTCATTACGATGGAAAACAAGCCGCTTGCCAGAGCGCTTTACGAACGGGCCGAGATCGGCGACGTCATTCCGGCAGATCTGTTCCAAGCTGTGGCCGAAGTGCTGGCATATGTATATAAACTGAAAGGCCGAGCAAAGTCATCATAATTTATAGGGAGGAGGCAGCGTCATGAAAGCAAAAGATATAATCATATTACTCGGAATCATTGGGATTGTTCTCATGATGATTATCCCGATCCCGGTGCTGCTGCTAGACTTTCTCCTTATCGTCAATATATCGATAGCATTGATGATTTTACTTATTGCGATGAATACGCGGGAAGCGCTTGATTTCTCGATCTTCCCGGCTATTTTGCTCGTAACGACGCTATTCCGCCTAGCGCTTAACGTTTCGACGACAAGAAATATATTGTCGCATGCCCATGCCGGCGAAGTTGTAGAAACGTTCGGCAGATGGGTAGGCGGAGGCGAAATAGCAGTTGGCTTTATCGTCTTCCTTATTCTTGTCGTCGTACAGTTCATCGTTATTACGAAAGGCTCGGAGAGGGTAGCGGAAGTTGCCGCAAGGTTCACCCTCGATGCAATGCCCGGCAAGCAGATGAGCATTGATGCCGACCTGAACGCCGGCTTGATTAATGAAACGCAAGCGAGAGAGCGCCGGTCCAAGATCGAACGCGAAGCGGACTTCTACGGTGCGATGGACGGAGCCAGTAAATTCGTAAAAGGCGATGCGATCGCATCGATCATCATTCTACTCATTAACCTGGTCGGCGGCTTCATTATCGGAATGACTCTACGGGGCCTTAGCTTCCAGGATGCGCTTGAGACCTTCTCGATTCTAACGATTGGCGACGGACTCGTCAGTCAAATTCCTGCACTGCTAATCTCTACGGCTGCAGGCCTAATCGTAACGAGAGCGGCCTCCGACGGCAACTTCGCCGAAGATGTGACCAATCAATTGTTCAAATATCCGAAGCTGCTCTATGTTGCGGCAGGCACACTGCTGTTGCTCGGTTTCACGCCTATCGGCGTATTCAGAACTTGGCCTTTTGCGATTCTACTTGCATTCGGGGCATGGCGAATGCAGAAAGTCATCTCGAAGCAGCAAGAACAAGCGGAGATGCTTGTCGAGGAGCAACAGATCGAGGAGGTACGCAGTCCGGAGAGCGTGATCAGCCTTCTGCAAGTGGATCCGATCGAATTCGAATTTGGTTACGGTTTAATCCCGCTTGCCGATACGCAGCAGGGAGGCGACTTGCTTGACCGGATCATAATGATTCGCAGGCAATGCGCGCTTGAGCTTGGACTCGTCGTACCGGTCATCCGAATACGAGACAATATCCAACTCAAGCCGAACGAATATGTCATTAAGATCAAAGGCAATACGGTTGCGCGCGGCGATCTGCTGCTTAACCATTACTTGGCGATGAGCCCAGGTTTTGAAGACGATTCCGTCATTGGTATTGAGACTATGGAACCGGCTTTCGGTCTTCCGGCAATATGGATCGACGAGCAGATGAAGGAACGCGCCGAGCTGTCAGGCTATACGGTCGTTGATCCGCCATCGGTCGTGGCAACGCATTTGACGGAAATTATTAAGCGTCATGCGCATGAGCTGATCGGACGCCAAGAAGCGAAGCTGCTGATCGAGAATGTGAAGGAAACGTATCCAGCGCTTATCGAAGAGCTTATACCTTCGATCCTATCCATCGGCGAAATTCAGAAGGTGCTGGCGAAGCTGCTCCGCGAGAAAGTATCGATCCGCGATCTCGTCACGATCTTCGAATCGCTTGCCGATCACGGCAGTTACACGAAGGATCCGGATGTGCTGACCGAATATGTAAGACAAGCTTTGTCCCGCCAAATTACGCAACAATTCTCGCCCCAAGGCGATACGCTGCGCGTCATAACGGTAGGGCCGCAGCTTGAGAAGAAGATCGCCGAATCGGTACAACAAACCGAGCAAGGCAGCTACATTGCGCTTGATCCAATATCAACGCAGCAGATTTATCAGAAGCTTACCGAGCATGTCAATCGCCAGATTCAAACCGGGCAACAGCCCGTCGTACTCGCTTCGCCGACGATACGTATGTACTTGAGGCAAATCGTCGAGCGGACGATGCAAGACGTACCCGTGCTTTCGTACAGCGAGCTGGAGCCGAACGTTGAGGTTCAAAGTATCGGGGTGGTGAACTTATGAGAGTAAAACGTTACGTCGTTGACGCTTTGCCTGAGGCCGTTTCGATGATTCGGACGGAGCTCGGCAAAGACGCGGTCATTCTGAATACGAAGGAACTAAAGATTGGCGGCTTCATGGGTATGTTCCGCAAGAAGAAGATCGAAGTGATAGCGGCGATCGAATCGGCACCGGCGAATGCAGCCCCTCAAAGGCAGGCATCACCGGAGGTGAACGCTGCTGCAATGCAGATTTTGCAAAGCATGCAGCGTTCGTCAGCTGCAGCGTTGGATGCGGAAAGCCCGGTCATTCCGCCGATACCTGCGCCTGCTCCTGCGCCGCCCGCGCAAAATCAGATTGAGAACTTGCGGGTGGAACGCGAGCAATTCATCATTAACGAGATTAGAGATTTGCGGCAGTATATGGTTCAGTTATCGAAACAGCAGAAGGAGAGTTCTTTATATTCGGAGCAAATGCTGGAACTGAAGGAAAGACTGATCGATCAGGAAATGTCCTCCGAATGGATTGACCGTCTCATGCAAGCCGTTCACGATAAGCAAACAGAACTTCAAACAGAGTTTGCCAAGGATCAACTATGGTCCGAGGCAGCTAAAATGCTCGAGGAATGGATTCGTCCATTCGTCGGACATGCGATCGATCCCAATGCCAGGGTTGTTCATTTCGTAGGCCCGACAGGAGTAGGCAAGACGACGACGATTGCGAAGCTTGCCGCTGAGCAAACGATCAAGTTCAGCCGCAAGGTTGGCTTCATAACATCGGATACGTACCGTATAGCAGCGGTAGACCAGCTCAGGACGTATGCGAATATTTTGAACATCCCGCTTGAGGTCGTCGTTTCTCAGCCGGACTTGACGAAAGCGTATAAGCAATTGTCGGATCGCGAGCTCATCTATATGGATACGGCGGGACGCAACTTTCGAAGCGAGCTTCATGTATCCGAGGTGAATAGCCTGCTGCAATCGAAGGAATCCAGCGAGACGATACTCGTGCTTAGCTTAACGGCCAAGACGAAGGATATGGCAGCAGTTGCCGAGCAATTCGCCAAGTATGGCGTGCGCAAAGTGCTGTTCACGAAACTGGACGAAACGTCGGTTTACGGATCGATTTTCAACCTGATTATGAATTTCGAGCTTCTCCCTACTTACTTGGCTGCTGGCCAAACCGTGCCGGACGATATAGAAAGGTTCCGCGTACAGACTTACATTCAGCTCTTATTGGGGGACTCTTCCCATGAATGACCAGGCGGAAGCGCTGCGGAACCTGATTAAGCAAAGAGAACGAATAGAAGAAGGTCGGCAGACGCGGATCGTTACTGTGACGAGCGGTAAGGGCGGCGTCGGCAAGTCGAACTTCAGCCTCAACTTCGCTATTATGCTGCGGCGGTTAGGTCAGAAGGTGCTCGTGTTCGATGCCGACATCGGAATGGCCAATATCGACGTTCTGATGGGGGTAACCTCGCCATACAGCCTGTATCACCTGCTGAAGCAGGAGAAGACGATTTGGGATATTATTCAGCTCGGACCGGAAGGGCTTCACTTTATTGCCGGCGGCTCCGGATTCAGCGATCTTCTGAACTTGACTGCGGAGCAGCTTGATGGATTTGCTGGACAGATTGACAAGCTGCATGGGCAGTATGACGTTATTCTGTTCGATACGGGCGCAGGTTTATCGAAGGAAACGGTGAAGTTCATTGCCGCCTCGCAAGAGACGATTGTCGTGACGACACCGGAGCCTACCTCGATTACCGATGCCTATGCACTCATCAAGATGGTGAACGGGATGGATATACACGTACCGTTCAAGCTGATCGTCAACCGCGCAACCGATTATCGTGAAGGCCGCCAGACAGCCGACAAGATCAATCTTGTATCAAAGCAGTTTTTGCGCATTGAACTTCCATCGCTTGGCATCGTCCCTGACGATTCGAACGTCTCCAAGGCAGTCAAGCGTCAGATCCCTTTCACGGTCGCATATCCAAGCTCGGAAGCTTCCTCAGCAATCGAACGCATTGCCAAGCAGTTTCTGGAGATGCCTAAAGCCGAGGTGGCAGCAGGGGGCGTCAAAGGGTTTTTACACAAAATGTTCAGGCTTTCAAGATAATCCTTTGAATCTAGGAGGAACGCAGATGGCTCCTAATCGCATTCTAGTAGTTGACGATTCACCCTTCATGCGGAAAATTATAAGCGATCTGATCGTCCAAGATCCGCAATTCACGATTGTTGGCACTGCCGAGAACGGCGAAGAGGCTATTCAATCCGTAATGAAATGGAAGCCGGATGCGATTACGCTTGATTTGGAAATGCCGCTTATGAACGGGCTGCAAGCGCTGCAGCACATTATGAAGGACAGTCCGATTCCGGTCATAATGTTATCAGGAATTAGCGAGGAAAACACGCGAGATACGATTAAAGCTCTGCAATACGGCGCATTCGATTTTATTAGGAAGCCGTCTAGCGCGATTTCCAACGATATCCATCAGGTTGGCGAGCTGTTGATTGAGAAGCTCAAAATTGCCGTGTTGACGAAGCGTCATCAACCGGTAATTCACATTCAAGAATCCGAAGAAAGCAATACCGTCCCACCGATTGAGCCGTTATTTATTAATAAAGCCGAACCTCGAAAATTTGAGGATACGCCGCCGAAACCTGCCATACCTGTCATTAGCGAACGGAAGAAGCCCCTGCTTCAGCCGTCCAAGGAGATGCCACAGGCAAGGGCGACCGCCCCATTACATAAACCCGATCAGGATCCGGTGCAAAGCAAGCAAGTGCCGGTTAAAAAACCAAAGTCTGCATTAACGCCGCCAAGCACTCCTCCTAAGGAGGCAGCAGCGAAAGCGAAAACCGTGCAATCGAAGGTTTTGCAGCCTGCGGCTGGTGGCGTTAAGAGATCACCTGGTACGGCTGCAAGTTTCCGCCATATAGTAGCCATTGGCACCTCGACCGGTGGACCAAGGGCGCTTCACGAAGTGATCTGCTCGCTGCCAGCGAACTTTCCTTCGCCGGTGCTAGTCGTGCAGCATATGCCTCCTAAGTTCACGAAGTCGCTCGCTCAGAGGCTCGATAGCTTTAGCCCGCTGCAGGTCGTGGAAGCGACCAACGGCGAGAAGGTCTCAGCAGGTGTTGTCTATATCGCGCCAGGCGGCCATCATATGGAGCTAGGCAAAGACACAGACGGTTATCGAATCAAGTTGACGGAGCAGCCATTGCGCAATGGCCATCGGCCATCCGTCGATGTGTTGTTCGAATCGTTGATCGATCACCAGGAGTTGAAGCGCCATGCGGTCATTATGACAGGGATGGGCAACGACGGCACCAAAGGGATGATGCAGCTCGCGCAGAGCGGCGCGGTGTCAACGATTGCCGAGTCGGAGGAAACTTGCGTCGTGTACGGGATGCCAAGATGCGCGATCGAAGGCGGGTACGTTCGAACCGTACTACCGTTGCAACACATTGCGACCGAGCTCGTGAATGCAGTGTTTAAATAAATGCTAGAGACTACCATAAGTACTTACAGGAGGTGTTCTGGAAATGGATATGAATGCGTACTTGTCCATGTTTATCGATGAATCGAACGATCACTTGCAAGCATTAAACGAAAACCTGCTTAAGCTGGAAAGCGAGCCTGGGGAGCTAAGCATCGTTCAAGACATCTTCCGATCCGCTCATACGCTCAAAGGGATGTCGGCAACGATGGGTTTCGAGGATCTTGCCGCTCTGACGCATGAGATGGAAAACGTGCTTGATCTCGTTCGCAACAGCAAGCTCAAAATGGATAGCTTTATTTTCGATACATTGTTTAAAGGACTTGATGCTCTGGAGGCGATGGTGCAGGATATCGTTGGCGGAGGAACGGGCAAAGCGGATGTGTCGGCAATCGTAGCTTCGCTTCAAATCATTACGAAAAGCGACTATAAATCGGGTGCTGCCGCTCCGGCGCAGCCTGCTGCGTCTGCTGAGGCTGCTAAGCCTGAGGCTGGCATGACGGGGGCAATGCTGCTAGACGAATTCCAGTCGTCGGTATTGATGCAATCGATCGGCAGCGGTCAGAATGTGTATCTCATTCAAGTAGCGGTACGCGATAATTGCGTATTGAAAGCGGTACGCGCTTATATGGTGTTCGACTTGCTTGAGCGCAGCGGAGAGATTGTCAAGTCTGACCCTTCCGTACAGGACATTGAACAAGAGAAATTCGACAATTCGTTCTCGGTATTCATGATCTCCCCGATTGAGGGCGCCGATCTGCAAAAACAAATTTCCGATATTTCAGAAATCGAATCGGCGGTTGTTACTTTGCTCGATCAGGAATCGTTAGCCATGCTGATCCAAGCACCGGCCGCGCCATCAATGGATAGCGTCAATCAGGCGGAAGAGTCTTCCGCAGCGCCGGTCATTGAGGCTCAAAGCCAGGCAGCGGCAACTTCTGCCGCGCCGACTCCTCAGGCTGGAGCGGCAACAGCGCCAGCTCCGGCAGTATCACGCACGATTCGGGTTGATATTGAACGTCTGGACACGCTAATGAATCTGTTCAGCGAGTTGCTGATCGACCGCGTAAGGCTGGAGCAGCTGTCTAGCGAAATAAAACGCAACGATTTGACCGAGACCGTCGAGCATATGGCTCGGGTCAGCTCGGATTTGCAAAACATCGTGCTTAAGCTGCGAATGGTGCCCGTTGACTCGGTATTCAACCGGTTCCCGCGTATGATTCGCGATTTGGCCAAGTCATTGGACAAAAAAATCGATCTCGTTATTTCTGGAGCCGAGACCGAGCTCGATCGGACGGTCATCGATGAGATTGGCGATCCGCTCGTTCACTTGCTCCGCAACTCGGTCGATCACGGGATCGAGACGGTCGAAGAACGGATTGCGGCAGGCAAGTCGGAGACGGGAATAATCCATCTGCGAGCTTACCATAGCGGCAATCATGTATTCATAGAAGTGGAAGAGGACGGCCGAGGCATCCATAAGGAGAAAGTGCTGAAAACCGCGGTCAAAAATGGCGTCGTTACCGAGGAAGAAGCGAAGAAGCTGACGAATGACGAAATCAATATGCTGATCTTCGCGGCAGGATTCAGTACGGCAGATAAAATCTCCGATATATCCGGACGCGGCGTTGGTCTTGATGTCGTAAGATCGAAGATTACATCGCTTGGAGGAAACGTAACGGTAGATTCGGCGCCGGGAAGAGGAACGAAGTTTTCCGTTCAACTTCCGCTTACGCTATCTATAATTTCGGCCATGCTCGTGAAGCTAGGCAGCGAGAAGTATGCAATTCCGTTATCGTCCATCGTAGAGACGGGCATTTTACGCAAAGACCAAGTGCTCCATGTTCACGGCAATCGGATGATCGAATTCCGCAATACGATCATTCCAGTCGTATCGCTAAGCAAAGTATTGGACTCGCCTGATTATAACGAGGATACGGAGGACGAAACGGAAATCGTCGTCGTTCGCAAAGGCGAGAAATGGGCTGCCGTTATGGTAGACGAATTTATCGGCCAAAGCGAGATCGTGCTTAAGACCCTCGGCAAATACTTGACGAACATCGAAGCGATATCCGGAGCGACTATTCTTGGCGATGGCTATGTGGCACTGATCATTGATCCGAATGCGCTAATTAAATAGGGAGGGTTTACAATGGGAGAAGAAGTAAAAGTTATCGTGTTCGCGCTAGGCAACGAGGAGTACGGGATTGAAGTGGATAAGGTTCGCACGATTGAAAGATTGTCTCCAATTACTCGCGTCCCGAAAACGGCAGCATTCATTAAAGGCGTCATCAATTTGCGCGGCGTGGTTGTTCCGATCATTGATCTGCGCGGCCGCTTCAACTTAACGGAGACGCAGCCGACTGAAAACTCGCGTATTATCGTCGTAGCGGTCGGAGAGATCGAAGTAGGCTTTATCGTTGATTCGGCTAACGACGTTATCGATATTGATACCGATTCGATAGACTTGCCGCCTGAGATTGTTGGAGGCATTAAGGCCAAATATTTGCGAGGCATTGCGAAGCTCGGAGAAGGCAGGCTTCTTATTATGCTCAATCTATCTGAAGTTCTTAACAAAAACGAGATTGTCCAGCTTGCGCAAATCGAGGCTTAGTAGTGAGTATATTTAGTCGTTTCGAAGCCTTCGAACTGGATGTACTGAAAGAAGTAGGCAATATTGGGGCGGGCCATGCAGCGACCGCATTGTCCCGTCTGCTGGACAAGCCGGTCGACATGGCCGTTCCGAAAGTAAGCTTGCTTCCGTTCGAGGAAGTGGCCGAACGAGTTGGCGGATCCGAACAGATTGTATTCGCCGTCTTCCTGCGGGTAGAAGGGGAAGCGCCGGGCAATATGTTCTTCATTATCGAGGAGGAATCGGCCGAACGCTTGCTGAGACAATTATTGTCGATCCGTGAGGAAGGTCAAGAAGGGTATTCGGAGATGGAGCTATCGGCATTATGCGAGATAGGCAACATACTCGCCGGATCCTATCTGTCATCGCTTGCCGACTTTACTCAACTGATGATGGCGCCGTCCGTACCGCAGATTGCGCTTGATATGGCGGGAGCTATTCTTAGTTACGGACTTGTCCAATACGGGGAAATGGGCGACTCGGCGCTGCTGATCGAAACGACCTTCTTAGAAGATCGCGAATCGCTTAAAGGCCACTTCTTCCTAATCCCGGATCCAGAATCGTTCGACAAAATTTTCAGGGCCCTGGGAGTCGTTCAATGATACAGCAAACTGTGATAAAGGTAGGCATGGCAGATCTGAATATCGCAATGGATGGGGCAATCCTTAAGACAACCGGACTTGGTTCCTGCGTTGGACTTACGTTGTTTGATCCGATTCGCAAAATAGCCGGTATGGCGCATGTCATGCTGCCTTCATCAGATATTGCCCGCGAAGCTACGATTAATTTGGCAAAATATTCAGATACGGCAATCCCTGAATTGCTGGACCGAATGCTTGCTCAAGGCGCGCGAATAGAGCGTATGAAAGCGAAGATGGCTGGCGGCGCTCAAATGTTCGCGATGACGGGGCAAAGCGAAACGATGAGAATCGGACCGCGAAACGTCGAATCGTGTACAGCCATGCTTCACCGGTTCAGGATTCCGATCCTCTCTCAGGATACCGGGGGCAGTGTCGGTCGCACTATAGAATTCAATAGCAATAGCGGCATACTATCGATACGAAGTGTGCAGTTTGGAATAAAGGAGATTTGATATGCTAGGAACATGGCGATGGAATGTTGGATTTGGACTCGTCGGCACGGTACTGACGGTAGCTTTCTCACTCGGAGCGAATCCGCTGTCCGTTGTACTGCTTCGAAGCGCGTATGCTTTCATCGCTTTTTTTGTTCTTGCGTATGCAGTACGTACGGTGCTTGCCGTTATATTAAAGCCTCCAGCTCTCATAGGAGAATCTGAGGGCACGGAATCCGCGGAAAGCGAGACCGGAGCGAAGCTCGATATTCAGACGCCGGACGAAACGGCCGATTTGAACGAGCTGCTCAAGAGGCAGATGCAGGAAGGCGTTTCAACTAACGGAGCACAGAAGCAAGAGGCCGCTGGCGCGTTTAAGCCGCTTAATCCTCCTCAATTGCTATCAACAAAAAATTCACAGCCTGAGGAATTGGCTAAGGCCATTCGTCACCTGACAGGAGAGTGAATCGATGGCCGAGCCCAAAACCGCTCATCTGACGAACATCCAGATGTGGCAAGCGTGGAGAGAACATGGTGAAATCGAAGCTAAGAAGCAGTTGATCGAGCAATATTTGCCGCTTGTCGATTACGTAACGAATCGTATGGCAATCGGCCTGCCTAAGAACGTCATAAAGGATGATCTCGCCAGCAATGGCGTTATGGGATTAATCGATGCCATTGAGAAGTTCGATTATTGCCGCGGACTGCAATTCGAGACGTATGCATCCTGGCGCATTCGCGGCGCGATTATCGATGGATTACGCCAAGGAGACTGGGTACCGCGTTCCGTGCGCGAGAAAGCAAAGCGCGTGGAGGAAGCCTACCAGCACTTGGAGCAGCAATATTTACGTTCGGTTACCGATGCTGAGATCAGCTCCTACCTACAGATTTCGGAAAAAGAATTTACAAGCATGCTTCAAGATATAGCGGTCACAACGGTCTGTTCCTTGGAGGATCCGATTCGCGAAGAGGAATCCGAGACACGCATGTCGTTGCTTGTGGACGACAAAGCGAAGAATCCCGATCATAAAGTTCATGAGTTCTATATGAAGGAATCTTTGGTGAAGGGTATCGAACGGTTGACCGAGAAGGAACGTACGGTCGTATCTTTGTTTTATTATGAAGAATTGTCATTGAGCGAAATAGCAGAAGTTATGTCTTTGTCACCTTCGCGAATTTCCCAGCTCCATTCCAAAGCGATTTTACGATTGCGCGGGGCGCTGGCTAAACATAAAGATCAACTCATGCAGCATTAGAAAAGGGGGGGATAAGGTGGATGACCAACAATTAGACAGTTTTCTGCGCATCCAGACGTCGGCAGATAAGATGTCTGCCTTTTTAACGTTTAGCCGCATATCGGACGACTTCGAATGCACCAATGAACAACTGGAACGTTTTGCACGCAGCAAAGGGATTGTTCAAGGGCTTCAGACAGAGGTGTTACATCACATAAGCAGCAATCCGTTAGCCTATTGCAAAGAGCAAACCGTCATTGCCAAAGGCAAGGCTGCTCAGCCCGGAAGCGACGGTTACATACGCCTTATCAATGATCTTGAGCAGAGGGATAAACGTCCTTCCGAGGATGAAGATGGCAAGATTGACTTCAAGGATGTTAATAAGCTCAAGAACGTAACGAGAGGTCAGCTTATCGCTGAACGAATCGATCCGCTGCCGGGACCTTCGGGCGTAACCGTAACGGGAGAAACCGTATCTTCCAAGCTAGGCAAGCAGGTTCGATTCAAAGTCGGCAAAAACGTCGTTCTTAATCCAGAGCAGACGGCGATGTATGCAGCGATTGACGGCATGATCACAATGACGGACAAAGAGAAAATCAATGTCTTTCCGATTTATGAAGTTAATGGCGATGTCGATTATCGCGTCGGTAATATTGATTTTATCGGAACGGTCGTTATTCGCGGCAATGTTCTGAACGGCTTCCGGGTGAAAGCATCGGGCGATATTCGCGTCATTGGAGGCGTCGAAGGGGCTGAGCTTGACTCGGAAGGCTCAATTGAGATAACAGGTGGTATTCTTGGAGGGAACAAGGGTCATGTGAAGGCAGGTCGCAACGTGCGCTGCTCCTTCATTCAGGAAGCAAATGTAATAGCCGGTGAAGACGTACTCGTTACGCAGAGCATCATGCATGCCAATGTCAGAGCGGGCAAAAGCATCATTTGCTCGGGAACGAAAGGATTAATTGTAGGCGGCATTGTTCAAGCCGGCGATTTGGTGCGTGCTCGCATCGTCGGCAATACAATGTCGACAGCAACAGCGATCGAGGTTGGCGTTAAGCCGGAGTTCCGCTATGAGCTGCAAGAGCTAAGGGCGAAGTTGAAGCAATGCGCGGACAGCTTGGACAAAACAGATAAAGCGCTTACTATCCTCGATCAGCTCGCCGCTGCCGGACAGCTCGCCCAGGAGAAGATGGCGCTGCGGATGAAGCTTAGCGTGACGAAACGTCAGACGAAGGCCGAGCTTGAGGAAACAAAAGAGCGTGTTCTTGAAATCGAGCGATCGTTGGAGGATACGGATCGGGCAACGATTGATGTCGCGCACACGATCTATGGCGGAACGAGAGTTGTCATTGGCCGCTATACCAAATTCGTTAAGGATGCATCGCAGAGAGTGTCTTTTCGCTACCAGGACGGGGATATTGCCATGATTCCGTTTATCTCTTAACGAATCGACGCACATTGCTTGGCTGACTTTTGAAAGACCGACTACCTTATGAGGGGGAGTCCAAGATGACGTTCAAACCACTCGATATGCAGATGTCCGTTCCGCGTACGCAAGAATATAGCGGGTTGCAAGGACAAGCTGCCCATAAGCCGTTAGCCGATCAATCGGCGTTAGCGGGTCAGGCGTCGAAGGAAACCGAACAGCTGCGGACGAAAAACACCGCAGTTGAGCAAACGACAGGTCAAAAGGTGCGCAGCGATCAGGAACAGAGCGATGGTTCAGGTAGCCGCTATTCGGCTGCTCGCAAGCGTACCTCGGACGAAATGGCGGAAGAGCAGGCCGAAGAGAAGCCCGCCCATCCATTCAAAGGACATAACCTGGATATTAAATTATAATGAAGCAAGTCATCAGGAGAAAGGCGGTAAGAGCGGTGGAATCGTACTGGCAATATATTGTGTTACTTGGAGCGGTTGTCATCGTGCTGGCTTTTATGCTGCCTAGACAGAAGCGGCAAGCAGAGCAGCCGTCTCAAAGTATTCAAAACATGGAGACGGCGCTTGAGCAATTCATGGAAAATATGGAGAAGGACAATCAAGAGCTTGTCTCGCTAGTCGCGAAGTCGCAGCAAGAAGCGAAGCAGGATGCAGAGCGCAAAGACCTTCGCATAGCCGAGCTCGAGCGCAAGAGCTCGGCATTGGAGCAGCAACTGCTATTAGCGACCAGGCAAGCTGCGAGCATAGGTGCGCAAGGGATTGCGATGACATCACAGACGATGCAAGACCATCACGTTCCTTCTTCAGAGGGCGTACATCCTGCGTCGCCCCAAGTGCCCGTTATGGCGAGCCCATCCGCGATAGTCGTAGATGAGCCGCAAGACGAACGAGCAAGCCAAGCCAATCGTTCGATACAAGCTCGTTACGCTGAATTGTTCCAATTGTATGAGCAAGGGAAATCAATTGAAGCGATTTCGAAGAAGCTAGGTATGAACAAAGGTGAGGTGCAGCTCATTATGCTGCTTGCGAAGCGGGAGGATGCCGCCAATGCTTAAGAACCGTACGTTCGTGATCGGTCTGGGTGTCGGTATTATTATTGGAGCTTTGCTTTTGGAACTGATGTATATTGGAGAGAAGAGCGAGGATAGGCTGGCGAGACTGGGAGAAGATCCGACAAGCGAGCAGAAGCTGTATACGCAAGAAGAAGTGGATGCCCTGCTGGCTGCTCAGGAGGATTCCGCGGAAATCAGCAACGAAGTGAATAAATCTCCAGTAGAGGATGCAACGGATTCGCCCGCAAAGGCTAACGTCCAACCGGCAGCGCCTACATCAACCCCTAAGCCTGCTGTGCCGACGGCGAAGCCCGTAAGCGTAAAAAAGGTGCTTCGGATCGAGCACGGCTCGAACTTAACCAGCACGGCATCATTGCTCGAGAAGAGCGGCATTATCGATGATAAGACGGCGTTCGTTAACCAAATGAAGAAGGACAAAAAACTGGTTCGCGCCGGTTATTTTTTGTTTCATGAGAATATGACGATCAAAGAAGCGATTACGATTGTAACTAGCAAACCGCTTAGCAAAGCAGAGGCGGATGCGTTCGAAAGCAGCTAGACAAACGAATAACGATGTAATCTATAAACCATTGTTGCAGACGTTTGTCATATATGATATATTAATTGACGGTGTTAAAAACGCACGCCGGTCAATTTTGCCAATGGTGCTTTCGCTCGGCGGAAGTGTTGGCAAAAGATGCGAGTGGCGGAGGAGCACACAAAACCATAACAGGAGGTGTTTGGTATGGCGGTTATTTCCATGAAACAGCTTCTAGAAGCTGGGGTACACTTCGGTCATCAGACTCGTCGTTGGAATCCTAAGATGGATCGTTATATCTTCACAGAAAGAAACGGAATTTACATCATCGACTTGCAAAAAACAGTGAAAAAGGTTGACGAAGCGTATAACTTCGTTAAATCCGTTGCTGCTGAGGGCGGCACCATGCTGTTCGTCGGCACAAAAAAACAAGCGCAAGATTCGGTTAAAGAAGAAGCAGAACGTTGCGGCAACTTCTACATTAACCAACGCTGGCTCGGCGGCACGCTTACGAACTTCTCGACCATTCAAAAGCGTATCGACCGTTTGAAACAGCTTGAGAAATGGGAAGAGGACGGCACTTTCGAAGTTCTTCCTAAAAAAGAAGTTATCATTCTTCGCAAAGAAAAAGACCGTTTGGAAAAATTCCTTGGCGGCATCAAAGGAATGAAAGGTTTGCCAAGCGCGCTGTTCATCATCGATCCGCGCAAAGAGCGTATCGCAGTAGCTGAAGCTCGCAAACTTGGTATTCCAATCGTTGGTATCGTTGATACGAACTGTGACCCAGACGAAATCGACTATGTCATTCCGGGTAACGACGATGCAATTCGTGCCGTTAAGTTGTTGACTTCGAAGATGGCAGACGCGATCGTAGAAGCTAACCAAGGCGAGCAAACAACGGCTTAAATAGCAGTTCATGCAAGTCAACAAAGGGTGGTCAGATGGTGAAAAACCTCTCACTGCCCTTTTTTTGAACGAAAATCATTTTTTGCAAATAAGGTAGAATAACAGCTTCGCACAACATTTAGGAGGGTTTAATATGGCAGTTAGCGCTAGCGCAGTAAAAGAACTTCGTGAAAGAACGGGAGCAGGAATGCTCGATTGCAAGAAAGCTTTGGACGAGACGAATAATGATATCGACAAAGCGATCGCTTTGCTTCGTGAAAAAGGCTTGTCGGCTGCAGCAAACAAAGCTGGCCGTATCGCTACAGAAGGCGTTGTTGAATCGTATATTCACGCTGGCGGCCGTATCGGCGTTATCGTTGAAGTAAACTGCGAGACGGATTTCGTTGCGAAAACGGAACAATTCCGTGAATTTGCAAGAGACATCGCTATGCAAATCGCAGCTGCAAATCCAAAATTCGTTCGCCGCGAAGAAGTTCCTGGCGACGAGCTTGAGAAAGAGCGCGAAATTTTGAAAGCACAAGCGCTTAACGAAGGAAAACCGGAAAAAATCGTTGAAAAAATGGTTGAAGGCCGTATCTCGAAATACTATGAAGAGTATTGCTTGATGGAGCAATCTTTCATTAAAGATCCGGACAAAACAATTTCGACATTGCTGAATGAAAAAATTAGCAAAATCGGCGAAAACATTTCGATCCGTCGCTTCGTTCGTTTCGAACTCGGTGAAGGACTTGAGAAAAAAGTAGACAATTTCGTTGAAGAGGTTATGGCTCAAGCGAAACTTTAATCCGAACGCACAGGCGGGGCGGGGCGTCCGCCCCGCCTACTTGTTTTAGAAAGCGACTATTTGTTTGCTGCACACTTATTTGAGCTGAATGATGGAGGTATAAAACGTTGGAACATCCTGTGTATAAACGTATCGTTCTTAAGGTCAGCGGTGAATCATTGGCAGGGCAGGAAGGCTACGGTATCGAAGCGACTGTCATCTCTTCCATTGCGAATCAGGTGAAGGAAGTTATTGCGCTCGGCGTAGAGGTCGCAATCGTATGCGGCGGCGGCAACATCTGGAGGGGAATCGCCGGTACGGCGAAAGGCATCGACCGCGCAACAGCCGATTACATGGGCATGCTTGCTACTGTAATGAATTCGCTGGCGCTTCAAGACGCACTGGAACAAATCGATGTGCCAACACGGGTGCAGACGTCGATTGCGATGCAGCAAATTGCTGAACCGTACATTAGACGCCGTGCCATCCGTCACTTAGAGAAGGGCAGAGTCGTTATTTTCGCAGCTGGAACAGGCAATCCGTTCTTCTCGACCGATACGACGGCCGCACTTCGCGCTGCGGAGATCGAAGCGGAAGTCATTCTGATGGCGAAAAACAAAGTGGATGGCGTATACTCGGCCGATCCGTTCAAAGACAATACGGCAGAGAAGTTCGAAGAGCTTACCTACCTTGACATGCTTAACCGCAACTTGGGCGTAATGGATTCGACAGCCGCATCGCTCTGCATGGACAACAATATTCCGCTTATTGTATTCTCGATTACAGAGAATGGTAATATTAAGCGTGTCGTGCTCGGTGATAAAATCGGGACTATTGTGAAAGGAAGTGTCAAATAATGCCGCTTCAAATCAAGAAAAACGCTGAAGAACGCATGGAGAAGGCGATCTCGGCATTAAAACGCGACTTATCGTCGCTTCGCGCAGGCAAAGCGAGCCCCGCTTTGTTTGACCGCATTCAAGTTGAATACTACGGGGCTATGACGCCTCTTAACCAGCTCGCTAATATTAATACACCGGATTCGCGCACGTTGCTTATTCAGCCTTGGGACAAATCGTCCGTTGCTGCAATCGAGAAGGCGATCATGAAGTCGGATTTGGGTCTTACACCTTCTAACGATGGAACAGCGATCCGCATTTCCGTGCCAATGCTAACGGAAGAGCGCCGTGCCGAACTCGTGAAGACGTCGAAGAAGTTCGGCGAGGAAGCGAAGGTGGCTATCCGCAACATCCGCCGCGATGCGAACGATTCCATCAAGAAGCTGGAGAAATCGGATATTTCCGAGGACGAATCCCGCGGTCATCAAGAAGATATACAGAAGGCTACGGACAAGTACATCGCTGAGGTAGATAAAGTGCTTGTTTCCAAAGAAAAAGAGATTATGGAAGTATAATTATACAATTGGCCCCTCCGACAGGTGGGGTTTGGTTTTGATTCCGGTTGGGAGGAAGTAAGATGATCAAGCGACTTTGGGCCCTACTTGGCAAATCGTCCAAAAAGCCGTCTAATCCTAAAGTCTTTGAAAAGGTTCCTGAGCATGTAGCCATCATTATGGACGGCAACGGCCGTTGGGCTAAAACTCGCGGATTGCCGAGGACGGCGGGTCATCATTCCGGGATGAAGGCGGTCAAGCGAATTACGATGGCCGCTGATAAGCTGGGCATTAAATATTTGACGTTATATGCGTTTTCCACGGAAAACTGGACGAGACCGAAGGATGAGGTCGACTTTTTAATGAAGCTTCCCCAGCAATTCATCGAGATCGAGCTCGACGAGCTGATCGCGAACAACGTTCAAGTGCGTATGATGGGGCATAAGGAAAAGTTGCCGGCCCATACGATAAGCCCGCTTGAGGAAGCAATCGTGAAGACGGCAAACAATACCGGGCTCGTATTAAACTTTGCTCTGAACTATGGCAGCCGCAAGGAAATGCTGGAGGCGGTCAAGGATATTGCTTCGGATGTATCGCGGGGCGAACTCGCCATCGATGAGATTGACGAGAAGTTGATGGCAAGCCGATTACATACAAGCGGAATGCCTGACCCGGATTTGCTTATTCGTACAAGCGGAGAGCTGCGCCTTAGCAACTTCATGATGTGGCAGCTCGCTTATAGCGAACTATGGTTTACGGATGTGTATTGGCCGGCGTTTACGGAAGAGCATTTTCATGAGGCAATACACGAGTATCAGCGCCGCGTGCGCCGATATGGCGGGTTGTAGCTTCAAGTATCGGAGTGTGACGTTTCGTTGAGACAACGGATTATTACTGGCGTGCTGGCTGGCGCGCTCTTAGTCGCTTTGACAATCGTCGGAGGTTGGCTATTTACATCTTTGCTCGTACTGCTAGCGATTATAGGTTTCACGGAGTATGCAAAAATGAACGGCGTCAAATGGTCGCATCCGTCCGCACTGCTTGGGTATGCGGGCGTATTGCTGTTTGTGCTTCCTTGGTCGGAGTGGAACATGGATGTACCTTCGGAAATGACGATCATGTGGATGCTTGCTTTTCTGCTGCTTGCCGTGACGGTCATTACGAAAAATAAAACGACAATCGATGGCGCCGCGCTCATGCTGCTTGGCGCTTTATATGTAGGTTATGGTTTTGCCGCAATGATCGATGTGCGTGGCATCGTTCCGAACGGACTATTCTGGACGTTTCTATCCTTCTCTTGCACGATTGCGTCGGATACCGGCGCTTATTTCTGCGGACGAGCCTTCGGCCGGACGAAGCTATGGCCGTCTATCAGTCCGAATAAGACGGTGGAAGGTGCGCTAGGCGGCGTTGTGCTGTCTTTGGTCGTTGCTTCTGTCTTCTCATTATCCGCTCCGGACACGATCGATCTGCCAAAGGCGCTGCTCATCGGACTACTGGCCGCTGTCGCAGGACAATTCGGTGATTTAATCCAATCGGCCTATAAGCGCGTACGCGACATAAAGGATACGGGAACGCTGCTTCCCGGCCACGGCGGCGTGCTCGACCGTTTCGACAGCTGGCTTATCGTATTTCCGCTGCTGCTCCTTACAGGTTTGTTGCCGGCATAAGTTTGGAGGATGTTCGATATGAAGAAAATTAGCATTTTAGGCTCGACAGGCTCAATTGGAACGCAGACGCTCGACATTGTTGCCCATGCGCCTGAGCTATTCAAAGTTGTAGGTCTGACAGCAGGGTCGAATGTCGATCTGCTCATCGAGCAGGCAAGACAGTTCAAGCCAGCCATTGTTTGTCTGGGCACGAAGGAGCTCGCAGATGCAGCTAGACTGCATGTGCCGCCCGGAACGAGAGTTGTATATGGCGAAGAAGGCCTGATCGAGACGGCTTCCCAAGCCGATGCCGACGTTGTCGTAACGGCAATTGTAGGCAGCCGCGGGTTGCCGGCTACGCTTGCAGCGATTAACGCAGGCAAAACGATTGGGCTTGCCAACAAAGAAACGCTTGTGACGGCAGGCCATATCGTTATGGAACGCGCTAAGCAGCGCGGCGTGGCGATTCTACCGATCGACAGCGAGCACTCGGCTATCTTCCAATGCTTGAACGGCGAGAAACGGGAGAGCATTAAGCAAATTACGCTTACCGCATCGGGCGGCTCGTTCCGCGATCGGACGCGCGAGCAGTTGGAAGGCGTATCCGTAAACGAAGCGCTTAATCATCCGAACTGGTCGATGGGCGCCAAGATTACGATCGACTCGGCTACGATGGTCAATAAAGGACTTGAGGTTATTGAAGCCAAATGGCTTTTCGGCGTTACATACGATCAGATAGATGTCATTATTCATCCGGAGAGCATCATTCATTCTTATGTGGAATTCTCCGATCATAGTATGATCGCCCAAATGGGCTTGCCCGATATGCGCGTGCCGATTCAGTATGCGCTAACTTACCCGGACCGCATGGCGACGCCGACGAATCGGCTTAGTTTGGTTGAGGTGGGTAAACTTCATTTCCGCGAAATGGATTTTGTCCGCTTTCCGCTGCTCCGCCTAGCCTTCGATTGCGGGCGTCTTGGCGGCTCCGCTCCGGCTGTATTCAATGCGGCGAATGAAGTAGCGGTAGCCCGATTCCTTAGCGGCGAAATTAATTTTCTCGATATCGAGAGAGTCGTGGAGTCGGCCGTAAGCCGTCATGATGTAACGGAAATTAACGATCTGCAGGCGATAGCGGAGGTAGACGTCTGGGCGCGCCAGTTCGCGGCAACCGTGTAGCTATTGGATACGGTCAAAAACCGGTTCTCTTGTATCGGACGGGAGAATAATGATAATCTATGTACAGGCCGTAACGAACAGGAGGCTTCACGTATATGCATATGATTCAGGTCATTCTTCTGACCGTGCTCGTTTTTTTCGTTATTGTCACGATTCACGAATGGGGTCACTATTTTTTCGCCAAGCGGGCAGGGATTTTGGTCCGCGAATTCGCGATAGGGTTTGGACCGAAGCTATTTTCCGTGCTGCGGGGCGAGACAAGATATACGCTTAGGCTCATACCGGCTGGCGGATTCGTCAGAATGGCCGGCGAAGATCCTGAGATTGTCGAGGTACAACCCGGTCAGACGATTGCGGTCCGCGTGAAGGACAACGTCGTTAAGAAGATTTACTTGGATCGATTGGATGAGCGGAGCGACGTTATTCGCGGCGAAGTAACTTCGATTGATCTGGAGCGCAGCCTTCATGTGACGCTGGATGTTGAAGGGGAACTTGAACGTTTTGCGGTTCATCCGCAAGCGTTGCTTATTTCGAAAGGAAGAGACACGCAGATTGCGCCTCTCGACCGCCAATTCGGCAGCAAGACGGTAGCACAACGCGCGCTTGCGATTGCGGCAGGTCCGATTATGAACTTCGTGCTTGCGTTCGTGCTGTTCGCTGCTTATATCCAGATGGCGGGTATACCAACCGCTGAACCCGATAAGCTGCTAGTTAGCTCGGTGCTGCCGGATTCGCCGGCAGAGCAGAGCAAGCTGCAAGAGGGCGACGTTATTCATGCGATTAACGGAACGAAGATCGGCACCGATTTCGATAAAATGCTCGATATGATCGGGAAATCTCCCAATGTCGCGCTTAAAGTCGATATTATTAGAAATGGCGTTGCCCGGCAGGTTGTCATTACGCCGAAGCCTGATGCCGACGGCATAGGCAAGGTCGGGATAACGGCTGGCGTCAATAAAGTGCCGACACGTCATGCGACGTTCACGGAGACGATCTCCGGTTCGGCGAAGCTGATGAAGAACATGACGATCAGCATCTTCGAGGGCTTTAAACAGCTCATTACGAATTTCAATTTGAATGACATCGGCGGTCCCGTACGAACCGCAGAGGTTACGGGTCAAATCGCTCAGCAGGGAATTGTACAGTTAACGTCCTGGACTGCTCTGCTAAGCTTATATTTAGGCATATTCAACTTGCTTCCGATACCGGCGTTGGACGGCAGCCGTCTTATTTTCCTCGGAATCGAAGCATTGCGCGGCCGACCGGTCGATCCGAACAGGGAGAGTATGGTTCACTTTGTCGGTTTCGCAATGATTATGCTGTTAATGCTGGTAGTTACTTATAACGACATTTTACGATTGGTACGAGGGGAGTAGTAAGAAGGCTCATGTCTAAGGATAAGCAATTTGTTACGGAGATTACGCCGCAGAGCGAAGATTTCTCCAGATGGTATATCGATGTTATTAAGAAAGCCGAGCTAATGGATTACTCGCCGGTTCGAGGCTGTATCGTGTTCCGCCCTGAAGGCTACGAGCTGTGGGAAAATATTCAGCGCGATCTGGACCGCAGATTCAAGGAAACGGGTCACCGCAACGCCTACTTCCCAATGTTCATCCCGGAGAGCTTCTTCCAGAAAGAGAAGGAGCATGTCGAAGGCTTTAATCCTGAGCTGCCATGGGTAACGGAGGCTGCAGGCGAGAAGCTGGAGGAGCGCCTTGCGGTTCGTCCGACGTCGGAGACGATGTTCGGCCATATGTATTCCAAATGGATCCAATCGTACCGCGATCTGCCGGTTCTTATTAACCAGTGGGCGAACGTCGTCCGTTGGGAGAAACGTACGATGCCGTTCCTGCGCACGAGCGAATTCCTATGGCAGGAAGGCCATACCGCGCATGAGAACGAAGAAGAAGCGCGTGAGGAAACGATGCGCATGCTGAACGTTTATCGCGAGTTTGTCGAAGAGTTTCTAGCGATTCCGGTAATTGTCGGCGAGAAGACGCCTTCCGAGCGGTTTGCCGGCGCTGTAGATACGTACTCCATCGAAGCGATGATGAAGGACGGCAAGGCGGTGCAAGCCGGCACGTCCCATTACCTCGGAACGAAATTCGCCGTTGCTTTCGATATTAAATATTTGGATCGCGAAAATACGCTGCAGTTCTGCCATACGACGTCATGGGGCGCGAGCACGCGTCTCATCGGCGCGCTTATTATGGTGCACGGCGACGACCGCGGGCTTGCATTGCCGCCAAAGGTAGCCCCAACGCAAGTCATCATGATTCCAATCGGCCCTGCGAAGCTGCGCGATCAGGTCGTTGGACGCGTGGACGAGCTGTATGCCGAATTGAAAAAAGCGGGCGTTCGCGTGCGCGTGGACGACCGAGCGGACGTAAGTCCGGGCTGGAAGTTCAATGAATACGAAATGCGCGGCGTACCGCTTCGCCTCGAGCTAGGACCGCGCGATATGGAGAACGGCGTCGTTGTCCTCGTCTCGCGGATAACTGGCGAGAAGCGCATCGTGCAGCAAGATAATTTGGTTGCCGAGGTCGAGGCGATGTTGGCCGAGATTCAGAGCGGCATGCTGGAGAAGGCGAAGCAATTCAGAAGCGACAATTCCCGTTCGGTCGATACGATCGACGAGATGAAAGCTTTCCTTGAAGAACAGCGCGGATTCGTCGAAGCCGGCTGGTGCGGTTCCGCAGCTTGCGAGAAGCAAGTGAAGGAAGAAACGGGAGCTACAAGCCGGAACATTCCGTTCGAGCCTTCCGCCCAGAAGCCAAAATGTCTCGTTTGCGGCGACGACTCGAAGCATACGGTCGTATTCGCAAGAGCTTATTGAGAAAAACTCCTATCGGAGTACCTCGGGGATGTGCGACCTTCAAGTTTGCGTAGCAAACTCGCTTCGGAAGCAAAGTGGTTTTTATCGCCGATCAGAATGATCTCCTTTACGCTTTATCGCTGTAAATTACTTAAACTTTGTAATAAAGAACGAACAAATGTGTTCGGATTGGATCATAAGGAGTGATACGCATGAGCCAAACCGGTGACAAGCGGCAGCGCTTCGAGCTTTTATTGCAGCAAGCAGGTCTGCCGCAGGAACTTATACAATCTTATTTTCAAGACGGTTACATCGATCAAGTAATCGTAAGCAACAGCAATCGGGAATGGACGTTTTGCATCCGCAAAACGTCCATGGTGCCTTTACAGGCTTATAACGGCTTCTGCCAAGCAGCGAAAATGAAGTTCGAGCATATCGCCGCGGTTTCGTTCCAGCTTATTTATGATCCCGTCGTAGAGACGGAATCGATTTTACGGCAATATTGGGGTTTATTCATGGAATGGGCGCAGCGCGAGATCGCATCGGTTAACGGCTGGCTGCAGAAAGCAACGATTGACGTGCAGGGCGACCTGCTTACACTGTCTCTGCTCGATACGACGGGGCTGGAGCTGGCGCGGAAGAAGAAGCTTGACGAGGAGATCGTCCGCTTCTATGAAACGAATTTCCATCGCGCAAGCAAAGTCAAAATGATTGTCAGCGAATCGCGCCAAGAAATTTTGGACGAGTTCAACTTAAAGCTCGTGGAAGAGGAGCGAGAGGTTGTTCAGCAACTGATGGCCAGCTCGCAATCGGACTCTTTGTCCGCAGGCGATGACGAGGAAGCGGTTAAGCTTGCAGTCGGCTATGATATTCGCGAAGAAGCTGTCCCTCTGATGAACATCCAAGAGGAAGAGAAGAAAATAACGGTGCAGGGCGCGGTATTCGGACTTGACATGAAGGAGCTTCGCAACGGCAGCACGTTATTTACCTTCAACGTCACCGACTTCACCGACTCCATTGCGATGAAGATGTTCGCGAAGACGAAAGACGACGTGAAAGTGCTGAGCCAGCTGGCGAATGACAAATGGGTGAAGGCGCGCGGCCGGATCGAGTACGACCGGTTCATGCAGGAGCCCGAACTGGTCATGATGCCGAACGACCTGCACGAGATTGGGGCGCCCCCGGAGCGCAAGGACAAAGCCGAGGAGAAACGCGTCGAGTTCCACCTTCATACGACGATGAGCGTCATGGACGCCGTAACGCCTATCGGCGAATACGTCAAGCAGGCCGCGAAGTGGGGGCATAAGGCGATTGCCGTAACAGACCATAGCAACGTGCAATGTTATCCCGACGCTTACAAGGCTGCCAAGAAGCATGGCATCAAGGTTATCTTCGGCTTGGAAGCGAACGTCGTTAATGACGCCGTACCGATGGTGCTGCATTCAAGACCCGAGCCGCTCGCTTCAGCTACTTACATCGTATTCGATATCGAGACGACCGGCTTGTCCGTTATTAATAATAAGATTATCGAGCTCGCCGGCGTTAAGATGCGGGAAGGGAAGGAAATAGATCGTTTCTCGACCTTCATTAATCCGCATGAGAAAATACCTTATAACATTCAGCAGCTTACGAATATTAACGACGATATGGTGAAGGATGCGCCTGAGCTGGAACCGAAGCTGCGCGAATTCATCGAATTTATCGGCAATGACGTTTTAGTCGCGCATAACGCCCGGTTCGATATCGGCTTTATACAGGCATCATGCAAATCATTTGGAATGCCGGAAGTGATGAATCCGGTGCTAGATACGCTCGAATTGGCGAGATTCATTCATCCGTCGCTCAAAAACCATCGTCTGAACACGCTCTCCGACAAATATAAGATCAGCCTGGAAAACCATCACCGTGCCATCGATGACTCGATCGCTCTCGGCGGCGTCCTATTCGGCTTGATCGGCGATGCGGCGGAACGCAATATAACGGATCTTCATCAGCTTAACGATTACGTTGGTATGGACTTATCCAATTCCCGCCCTTTCCATTGCAACATTTACGCCTTGAACGCCGTAGGCAAAAAAAATCTATACAAGCTGATTTCCATGTCGCATACCGAGTATTTCAAACGAGTCCCAACGATACCCAAGAGCAAGCTCGTCGAGCTGCGGGAAGGGCTGTTCGTGATTTCCGGCTGCGAGAAGGGCGAATTTTTCGAGACGGTGCTGAATAAGTCGGAGGAAGAAGCAACCGAGGTTGCACGCTTCTACGATGTGCTTGAAATTCAACCGATCGATTTCTATATGCATTTGGTGGATAAAGGCTTGGTCGGAAGCAGAGCGGAGATCGAGCAAGCGCATCGCCGCATCTGTCAGATCGGCGACGAGCTTGGCAAGCCGGTTATCGCGACGGGCAACGTCCATTACTTGAACCCGCGCGATAAAATGTACAGGGACATTACGATTCATGGCATTACGGGCTTTAGCCCGCTTAAGGGGCAACGCAAGCCCGATGCTCATTTCCGTACGACCGACGAGATGCTCGAGGAATTTGCTTTCCTCGGGGAAGCGCGCGCCCGCCAAGTTGTCGTAACGAATACTTCTGAGCTGGCCGAACGCTTCGAATCGTACGATCTGTTCCCAAGCGAGCTGTTCACGCCGAATCTTGAAGGCGCAGACGAAGAAATCCGCAATACCTGTTACACGACGGCGAAGCATTTGTACGGGGAAGATCTACCGCAAGTTGTAATCGACCGATTGGAGAAGGAGCTTGTCCCGATTATTAAATACGGTTTCTCCGCCAACTACTTGATTTCCGAGAAGCTGGTGAAGAAATCGAATGCCGACGGATACCTCGTAGGCTCAAGGGGATCGGTAGGGTCTTCGGTCGTAGCGACGTTCCTTGGCATATCCGAGGTTAACCCGCTGCCAGCCCATTATATGTGCAAAAACTCGGACTGCCGACATAGCGAATGGTTCTTGGACGGCAGCGTTCCGAGCGGTTTCGACCTTCCCGCCAAGATGTGCCCGAAATGCGACCAGCCGATGAAAGGCGAAGGACAAGATATTCCCTTCGAGACGTTCCTAGGCTTCAAGGGGGATAAAGTTCCCGATATCGATCTTAACTTCTCCGGGGAATATCAGCCAGTTGCCCATAATTACACGAAAGTGCTGTTCGGCGAGAAAGCTGTATTCCGTGCCGGAACGATCGGCACGGTCGCGGAGAAGACGGCTTACGGCTTCGCTAAGAAATACGAGGAAGAGCATCAGAAGAAATGGCGCGGAGCGGAGCTTGCTAGACTTGCGAGCGGTTGTACGGGCGTCAAGCGCAGTACCGGCCAGCATCCGGGCGGTATCGTCGTCGTTCCCGACTATATCGAAGTCGAAGACGTAACGCCCGTGCAATACCCGGCCGACGATCAGAACGCGGAATGGAAAACGACGCACTTTGACTATCACGCCTTCGAGAGTAACCTGCTTAAGCTCGATATACTCGGGCATGACGATCCGACCATGATGCGGATGCTGCAGGACTTGACCGGCGTCGACCCGACAACGATTCCGATGAACGATCCGAAAGTCATGAGCATGTTCAACTCGACGGCAGCGCTGGAAGTCGCGCCGGAGAAGATCCGTTCATCGGTCGCGACTTATGGCGTGCCCGAGATGGGCACCAAATTCGTTCGCCAGATGCTCCAGGAGACACAGCCGTCATCGTTCGCCGACTTGCTGCAAATCTCAGGTCTGTCGCACGGTACGGGCGTTTGGCTCGGCAATGCCCAAGAGCTCATCAAGAACGGCACTTGCAACATCAAGACCGTTATTGGCTGTCGTGACGATATTATGCTCTATTTGATCTACAAAGCGGGAATGGACGCGGGACTGGCGTTCAAGATTACGGAGAGCGTTCGTAAGGGTAAAGGCTTGACGCCGGAATGGATCGAGGAAATGAAGCGCTGCAAAGTGCCGGCTTGGTACATTGATTCCTGTCTGCGCATCGAGTACATGTTTCCGAAGGCGCATGCCGCGGCGTACGTTATCTCGGCTGTACGCACCGCCTTCTTTAAGCTCTATTATCCGATTCAATATTATGCGACGTACTTTACGGTTCGAGCCGACGACTTCGATTTGGAACTGCTCTGCCAAGGCTATGATGCCATATTGGCTAAGTTGATCGAGATCGAGGCCAAAGGGTTTAACGCGCTTCCCAAGGAGAAAAACATGGTCTCGCAGCTCGAGATGTCGCTCGAGATGACGGCGCGCGGCTTCTCGTTCAAGCCGATTGATCTATACCGTTCGGACGCGACGAAATTCCAGGTGGACGGCGACTCTCTTATTCCTCCGTTCGCGGCAATTGCCGGAATCGGAGAGAATGCGGCGCGAAACATTGCGGCGTCAAGAGAAGAGGGCGAGTTCCTGTCGATCGAGGATTTCCAGATGAAATCGAAGGCAACGAAAACGATCGTGGAAGTGCTCGGTTCGATGGGCTGTTTCCGCGGCCTGCCTGAATCGAACCAGCTATCGTTGTTTTAGTTTAAAAACGGCTTGAAAACATTTCTTGTCACTCTATAGCGGTTATGTTATAATTTTTGTGGCAATGATGATGATAAAGACTTTAATGCAGAAGAGTGGGGAAACCCACTCTTTACGTTTTGTATTCGGCAAAACAGGCATACCGCGTATAATACAGGAGGTCAAATCAATTTGAGCACATCCAAAATCAAAACCGCCGTTGAAGAAATGATTTTACCGTTTCTTGACAGCCATGGATTTGAACTGGTCGATATTGAATACGTGAAGGAGGGCGGCAACTGGTTTCTCCGGATATTCGTAGATAAGGAGGGCGGGATCGATATAGACGATTGCGGCCGAATTAGCGAACACGTAAGCGAGCAGCTGGATAAGAATGATCCGATCTCGGATGCGTATTTCCTCGAGGTGTCATCCCCTGGAGCGGAGCGCCCGCTGAAAAAACCGGAGGATGTGCGTAAAGCCGTCGGAAAACACGTTTACATAACGACATACGAACCGATCAGCGGCGCTAAGGAGTTTGAAGGGCTGCTGCTTTCGTTTGACGGCGATAACGCCGTTGTTGCTGTGGGCAAGAAGGAGCATACGATCCCTTACTCGAAAGTTGCGAGCGCTCGTCTGGCTATCGTGTTCTAGCATTCGTTTTTTTCTCGAGAGACTTCGTTAGAAGTTTTTTTCATATTTGAAAGGGGGAACTCCATTCCAATGAGCATGGATTTTATTGAAGCGTTGCAGGAAATCGAGAGAGACAAGGGCATTACGAAGGACGTGCTGTTAGAGGCCATCGAAGCAGCGCTGATTTCCAGCTACAAACGCAATTTTAATACCGCACAAAACGTAAGGGTGGACATTAACCGCCACACCGGCGTCATTAAGGTATATGCCCGCAAGACAGTAGTAGAGGAAGTGCTTGACCCGAGACTTGAGATTTCGGTCGAAGCCTCCCGCGAGATTAACCCGCATTATCAGCTTGACGACGTAGCGGAGATTGAAGTAACGCCGCGCGACTTCGGCCGGATCGCCGCCCAGACGGCGAAACAGGTTGTCACGCAGCGCATCCGCGAAGCGGAACGCGGCCTTATCTACAATGCTTTCATCGATAAGGAAGAAGATATCGTCAACGGCATCGTGCAGCGTCAGGACGTAAAAAACTTATTCGTCGATCTAGGCAAAGTAGAAGCGGTATTGCCGCTTACCGAGCTTATGCCGACAGACAAGTTCAAGCACGGCGACCGCGTCAAATCGTATATCACGAAAGTCGAGAATACGACCAAAGGGCCTCAAATTATTTTGTCCCGTACGCATCCGGGCTTGTTGAAACGTCTATTCGAGCTTGAAGTGCCTGAAATTTACGATGGCGTCGTTGAAATTCGTTCCGTTGCGCGCGAAGCGGGCTTCCGCTCTAAGATCGCCGTTCATACCCGCAATAGTGAAGTCGATCCTGTCGGCTCCTGCGTAGGCCAGAAGGGAGTGCGCGTTCAAACGATCGTCGGCGAGCTCAGAGGCGAGAAAATCGATATCGTTCGCTGGTCCGAGAATGTGGAAGAATATGTTGCAAATGCGCTTAGCCCATCCAAAGTGCTAGAAGTTATCGTCTTCGAGCAAGAGAAGATGGCGCGCGTCATCGTGCCTGATTATCAGTTATCGCTCGCGATCGGCATTAAGGGTCAAAACGCCCGTCTTGCCGCGAAGCTAACGGGTTGGAAAATCGATATTAAGAGCGAGACGCAAGCCGAGCAGGAATACGGACGTCCGAGAACGACGACGGGCACGATGCATCAGGACTCCGTCTCGATCGATTAGTATTGAGATATGCAGCATTGTCAATGTAACTCGCAGAGGAGGGGTGCGCGGTGAGACCAAGAAAAGTGCCGCTTCGCAAATGCGTCGCTTGTCAAGAGATGATGCCGAAGAAGGAACTTATCCGGGTTGTGCGGACGCCAGCCGAAGAGGTTCAGATTGACCTGACGGGCAAGAAGGCTGGACGCGGAGCTTATCTGTGCGGCAAAGTGAGCTGTTTCAAGCTTGCTAAGAAAACAAAAGCGCTTGATCGTGCGCTTAAGCAGCCAGTGGGCGATCATATCTACGATCAACTAGAGCAGGACTTCGTAGCGGTTGAGGACCAGTTCATTGCCGGCAAGGAGCATAGCGCCGATGAAGACGAATAAAGTATTGTCGACGCTTGGCATGTGCATGCGTGCCGGCAAGCTCATCACCGGCGATGAAATTGTGCTCAAGGCGGTAAGGCAGAAGCAAGTGCATCTGGTCATTATTGCCGGAGACGCTTCCGCCAATACGAAGAAGAAATTCAACGATAAGTGCAGCACCTACGGGATACAACTCGCCGAAGCGTTCGACCGTGAGCAACTGGGAAAGGCGATTGGAAAGCCCGATCGAGTCGTGCTTGCGGTAACCGATTCGCAGTTCGGAAAAATGATTGCGAATCATCTGAGCCATAATACGGAGGTGGATAATATTGAACAATAAACAAGACAGCAAGGAAAATAAAGATAAACTACGCGTTTACGAATACGCGAAGTCGCTCAATATGAGCAGCAAAGAAATTATTACGATTCTTAAACGGCTGAACTTGCCTGTAAACAACCATATGAGCGTAATGGAAAACGAAATGGTTCATAAGGTTGAAGGCTTCTTCCGCGATATTAAGGCGAATGCGGCCGCTAAGCGCGCACAGGAATCGACCTCCAGCGTGTCCGTATCTTCGTCGGCTTCTGCTAAGCAAGGCGCTAATCGCCCGTCATCGCAGCAAGCGCAGCAGCCTCAACAACAGCAGCAAGAGCGAAAGCCACAGCCAGCGCAAGCGGCACAAGCGCCACAAGCGACGCAAGGGCCGACGAGCACTAATCCAAATCATGATAGACAGGGGCCTACGAATTCTATTAATACGAAAACACAACCTACCCAACAGCAAAGCGAACAACGACCAACAGCTCAGCAAGGCAATCGTCCTGCTCAATCTCACAATAACCGTCCGGCGCAGTCCGGTTCCAGTCCGAATCGTCAAGGCGGCCAAGGCCAAGGCGGCGGCGGCAACCGTCCTTCGCAATCCGGATCGAACACGAATCGCCCTAGCGGCCAAGGCGGCGGTCCTAATCGTCCTTCCTCACAAGGTCAAGGTGGACGTCCGGCACAAGGCGGTCAAGGAGGCCAAGGCGGCTTCAATCGTCCAAGCGCTCCGCGCCCTGACGGTGGCGGCAATCGTTCGGCATCCGCTCCGGCGGCGCCAAGCCGTACGTTCGAATCCAGATCGACTCAAGCTCCGAACCGCGGCGCAAGCGATGCCAAGGATAGAAACGGCCGCAGCGGCCAGAAGCGTTTCGATGACGGCAAGCCCGGCTACAGAGGCGGCAACAACAATAACCGTGGTCAAAAAGGTCGCGGCGGCAGATACCAACAGCAACAGCCCGCTCGCGAGAAAATCGACAATACGCCTAAGAAAATCATTGTACGCGGTACAATGACGGTAGGCGAACTCGCGAAGCTGCTCCATAAGGATGCTTCCGAAGTCATTAAGAAACTGATTTTCCTTGGCGTTATGGCAACGATCAACCAAGAAATCGACATGGATGCCATTCATTTGCTCGCGACCGATTACGGCGTTGAAGTGGAAGTGAAAATTCCGGTCGAAGAGGATTCATTCGAGACGGTTGAAGAGACGGACGAAGAAGCGGATCTAGAAGCACGCCCGCCAGTCGTTACCATTATGGGTCACGTCGACCATGGTAAGACGACACTCCTCGATGCGATTCGCAAAACGAACGTAACGGGCGGAGAGGCCGGAGGCATCACTCAGCATATCGGCGCTTACCAAGTCGAAATCAATCATAAAAAAATAACGTTCCTGGATACGCCTGGTCACGAAGCGTTCACGCTCATGCGTGCTCGGGGTGCGCAAGTAACGGACATTACGATTATTGTCGTAGCAGCCGACGACGGCATCATGCCTCAGACGGTCGAAGCAATCAACCATGCGAAGGCAGCGGGCGTTCCGATTATCGTTGCGGTCAACAAGATCGATAAGCCGGAAGCGAACGCAGACAAGATCAAGCAAGAGATGACCGAGTATGAGCTCGTTCCGGAAGAGTGGGGCGGCGACACGATTTTCGTTGAAGTATCCGCGAAACAGCGTATCGGCCTTGAAGGCTTGCTCGAGATGATTTTGCTCGTTGCTGAAGTGAATGACTACAAAGCGAATCCGAACAAGCGTGCTCGCGCGACGGTTATCGAAGCCGAGCTTGACAAAGGCAAAGGCCCGGTAGCGCGTATTCTCGTGCAGCACGGTACGCTTAAGATCGGCGATGCATTCGTTGCAGGCAACTGTTTCGGCCGCGTTAGAGCGATGGTCAACGACAAAGGCCGCCGATTGAAAGAAGCCGGACCATCGACACCGATCGAAATTACGGGTCTTACGGAAGTGCCGCAAGCAGGCGATCCGTTCATGGTGTTCGAGGATGAGCGCAAAGCGCGTGCGATCGCCGACCGCCGTTCGATCAAACAACGCCAATCCGAGATGGGCGCGAATACTCGCGTTACGCTCGATGATTTGTATAATCATATCAAAGACGGTGAAATTAAAGACCTGAACGTTATTATCAAAGCTGACGTTCAAGGTTCGGCCGAGGCGCTTAAAGGCTCGCTCTCGAAGATCGATATCGAAGGCGTACGCGTTAAGATTCTTCATAGCGGCGTGGGCGCAATTACGGAATCGGATATTATCCTGGCTTCCGCATCGAACGCGATCGTTATCGGCTTCAACGTTCGTCCTGATCCGCAAGCGGAATCGACGATCGCTCAAGAAAAAGTAGACGTGCGTATGCACCGCGTTATCTATAACGTCATCGACGAGATCGAACAAGCGATGAAAGGCATGCTTGATCCGATCTATAAAGAAGTCGTTATCGGTCATGCAGAGGTTCGTAACGTATTCAAAGTGACGAAGGTTGGCGCGATTGCCGGTTCGATGGTTACTTCCGGTAAAATGATCCGTTCGGCAGAGGCAAGACTTATCCGCGGCGGCATTGTCGTTTATACAGGGAAGATCGATTCCCTCAAACGTTTCAAGGATGACGCCAAGGAAGTTGCTCAAGGCTACGAATGCGGCATCACGCTTGATCGTTTCAGCGATGTCAAAGAAGGGGACATTATTGAAGCGTTCGTCATGGAAACGGTAGAGAGGTGATTACGGTATGGCAAAAATCCGTGTTGGGCGGGTCAGCGAGCAAATCAAAAAAGAGCTGAGCCAAATTATTCAAATGGAGCTTAAAGATCCAAGAATCGGCTTTATTACCGTAACGGGCGTAGAGACGACAAGCGATCTATCGCAAGCGAAAATATACCTGAGCGTTCTAGGCAGCGAGGAGCAGAAGGAAGCGACGCTTCAAGCGCTAGCACGCGGCACCGGCTTCCTGCGCTCCGAGCTTGGCAAGCGGATGAAGCTGCGCCATACGCCGGTGCTGCTGTTCAAGTTCGACAGTAGCATCGAATACGGAAGCCGAATCGAGGCATTGCTCGACAACATCAATAACGGAAACGATGCCCGATGATCGCTTCCGCGAGCTACTTGAAGCAGTTGGACGATGCGCTCGCTTTCTTGCGAGAAGGAGACAACTTTCTAGTCGTATCGCATGTACAGCCTGACGGCGATGCAATCAGCTCTACGGTTGTCGTAGGCTGGTTGCTCCGTAAGCTGGGCAAATCAGTTACGCTCATCAACGAAGGCGAGTTGCCTTCACGGCTAAGCTTCTTGCATCGCTCAGCGGAGATCGTCCATTATAGGGCGAATCCGCCGCAGCAGGTCTACGATACGGTTATCTCGGTCGATTGCGCCGACTTCCGCCGTATCGGGGACGTTGCAAACTGCTTTGCTGAAGGCGTTAAGCTGCTTAACATCGACCATCATCCTACGAACAACGGCTTCGGCCTCGTGAATGTCATTCGTGACAATGCGGCAGCGACCGTTGAAATCTTGTATGACCTGATTGAGCGAGGGGGCATCCAACTGGACCACGATTGTGCGACGGCCATTTATACGGGTCTGCTTACCGACACTGGCGGATTTCGTTACTCCAATACAAGTCCGCGAGTGATGGAGATTGCCTCCAAGCTGCTCGCCATTGGCGTATCAGGCCATCAGCTCGCCGATCATTTGCTCGAGAAGATGACAATCGCGAAGCTGAACCTGCTTAAGCTGGCGCTTAACCGGTTAACCTTTACCGACGATCTGAAGATCGGCTGGGTTCATATAGGCAAGGACGATATTCGCACGACGGGTGCTCTTTCGGAGGACTTAGAGGGAATCGTCAATTATGCGCTTAACGTGGACGGCGTCGAAGTAGGTATTTTATTCAAGGAAACGGAAGATGGGGCAGTGAAAGCTAGTTTACGTTCGGCTGGCAAAGCGGACGTTGCCGCTATTGCCCAATCGTTCGGCGGCGGCGGACATGTCAGAGCGGCAGGTTGCCGGCTTGACTGTTCAATTGATGCTGCGCCCGGTCTTCTCGTGGAAGCAGTGCGAAAGGCGTTGATTTAATCCATGGACGGCATTTTGGCGGTTTGGAAGCCGGAGGGCTGGACATCCCATGATGTTGTAGCAAAGGTCAGACGCATATTGCGGATGAAGCGAATCGGCCATGCAGGGACTCTTGACCCGATGGTTACGGGCGTTCTCCCATTATGTCTTGGCCGTTCTACTCGGGTTGTCGAGTATTTGCAGGAGCGTCCGAAAGCGTATGAGGCGGTTCTGAAGCTCGGTATCGCTACCGATACGGAGGATATAACAGGTGCTGTTCTTGACGATCAGCCGTATCCGCAAGTGTCGGAGGATGCTGTACGCACGGCGCTGCGTCGTTTCGTTGGCCGGATTGATCAGATACCGCCTATGTACTCGGCCGTTAAGGTAGACGGCAAGCGGCTGTACGAGCTTGCTAGAGAAGGAAAGACGGTAGAGCGGAAGTCGAGAACGGTAACGATCTACCTATTGGAACTGCTGGAGATGAAGCTGGATCAGCAGTATCCGGAAATAAGATTTTCCGCCACATGCTCCAAGGGCACTTACATTCGCACGTTATGCGTGGATATCGGCAAGGCGTTAGGCGTACCTGCTACAATGGCGAGTCTTACGCGTTCGATGTCAGGCGGCATTACGCGCGATCGGTGCTTGACGCTCGAGCGGATTGAGGAATTGCAGCAATCAGGCCAGCTTGATGAACATCTCATTGACGCTGACGAAGCAATCGATCATTTGCCAATCGCCGAAGTTTCGGCCGCAGTTGGCAAGCAAGCCTTGCTTGGGCAGAAGATCGCCTTAACCGAAGTTTCCATTGCCGACGTTTCTGGCGATAACGATGAGATTGTGCGATTATATAATGATAGTCGTCTGTTTATTGGAATTTTTCAGATCGATACGGAAAGCGCGCTGCTGAAGCCGATTAAGGTATTCTCGTAACCGTCTTCTCACCAGTCGCCGATATTAACGTTAAGCTTAACAAGAAATGCAGGTGTATCAGCGTTGAAGATGATTTCCCTTCAATATCCATTAGACGGATTGTCCGAATTGCAGCTGGACAAACCGCTTTCTATAGCTATCGGCCACTTTGACGGCGTACACCGCGGACATCAGAACGTCATCCGCAGAGCCGTGGAAGAAGCGAAAGCTGCCGGTCAGCTATCTGCGGTCATGACCTTTGACCCGCATCCGAAAGAGGTGCTGGGGCAAGGCGATCAGTATTACCGCTGTTTGACGCCTTTAAACGTTAAGACGAAGCTGTTCGCCGAGCTTGGCGTCGATCTTGTATTCGTAATGAGCTTCGACCTGTCTTTCGCATCGATTACGCCGGAACGGTTCGTAGACGAAGTTCTTCGGGGGTTACGTGCGAAGCAAGTGGTCGTAGGCTTCGACTTCACGTTCGGAAGCAAAGGCGCTGGCAATGCGGAAGAGCTGAGGCGTCTTGGCTCTCCCGACATCGACGTACATATCGTGGAGCCGCTTTATGAGAATGAAGGCAAAGTAAGCAGTACATGGGTTCGCGAGTCGCTGGAGAAGGGCGATCTGGAAACGGCATCGCTGCTGCTCGACAGGGCGTATGAAATTACGGGAACGGTCGTGCATGGGGACGGAAGAGGAAGAACGATTGGATTTCCAACCGCCAATATCGATTTCGATTACCCCTACGTATTTCCAAGGCTTGGCGTCTATGCTGTCGTCGCATGGCTCGATGGCAGACCATATCCTGGCGTTCTAAATCACGGAATGAAGCCGACTTTCAATAAGGAAGGCGTGCAGCCGGTTATGGAAGCTCATTTGTTCGACTTCAACCGAGATATCTATGGAGAGAAGATTCGGATTGAGTTCCGATCCTTCGTGAGGACCGAGAAGAAATTCAGCTCGGTGGACGAGCTCATCAAGCAAATTGGACGGGATTCCGACCAGGTTAGAGAGCAATTCTCTAATTAAGCTTAGACGCCTCGACAAACGCCTATTCGGTATGATATACTTTACAACGTTGTGACTGATTATGCAGCTTGTATAATACGGACACATACTTAACCTTAGCTTGGTTGTCCGCTCTCACCGGCGGCGCACGAGGCTAATGGCGATTATGAAGAAGGAGGTGAATTAGGATGGCAATCACTCAAGAACGTAAACAGGAATTGATCGACACACACAAAACGCACGCGAACGATACCGGTTCTCCGGAAGTTCAAATCGCTATCCTGACTGAAAACATCGTTAACTTGACGCAACATTTCCGGGAGCACAAGAAAGACCACCACTCCCGCCGTGGTTTGCTCAAGATGGTAGGTCAGCGCCGTAAGCTGCTTGCATACCTGAAGAACAAAGATGTTAGACGTTACAGCGCATTGATCGAAAAACTCGGCCTTCGCCGTTAAAACATGCGTAATGAAAAGCAACCTGGCTGTCCTGCCGTCCGGGAATATCGGATATGCGGATTCGGGTTGCTTTTTGTAATATGAATAGTTTCCGATAGATTTGCCAATAATGTAAGGTTTAGGAGGGATAACAGATGGTACATAGCATTGAAATGACTTTAGGCGGCAGACCGCTCTCCATTGAGACAGGCCGTCTTGCTAAGCAAGCGAACGCCGCAGTAACGGTTAGATACGGCGATACGGTCGTATTGTGTACGGTTACGGCATCGACCGAACCGAAGGATTTGGACTTCTTCCCGTTGACAGTCAACTATGAGGAACGTCTATACGCAGTCGGCAAGATCCCTGGCGGCTTCATTAAGCGCGAAGGACGTCCGAGCGAGAAAGCGATTCTGTCGAGCCGTCTTACTGACCGTCCGATCCGTCCTTTGTTCCCTGAAGGCTTCCGCAACGACGTACAGATTGCCAACCTCGTAATGAGCGTGGATCAAGACTGCCCGCCGGAGATTGCGGCAATGATCGGCACATCCGCGGCGCTATCGATTTCCGACGTTCCGTTCAACGGTCCGATCGGCGGCGTAAGCGTTGGTCGCGTGAATGGTCAATTCGTTATTAATCCAACGGTTGAGCAAGAGCAGCTTACGGATATTTTCGTCGTTGTAGCGGGCACAAAGGATGCCATTATGATGGTAGAGGCCGAAGGCAACGAAGTGTCTGAAGAAGTGATGCTTGAGGCGATCATGTTCGGTCATGACGAAATCAAGAACATCGTAGCAAAGATCGAAGAGCTGCAAACTGTTGCAGGCAAGCCGAAGATGGCTGTTAAGCTGCATAGCGTAAATGCGCAAGTAAATGATGAGGTTCGCGCATTTGCTTCCGCAGGTCTCGTAGAAGCGATTAAGATTGCCGAGAAGCATGCTCGCCAAGAGGCTATCGATGCCGTGAACAGCGACACGATTGCCAACTTCGAAACGAAATATGCCGATAGCCCCGAGCTGTTGTCCGATGTGAAGGAAGTATTGTACGACATCGTGAAGGAAGAGGTTCGCCGCCTGATTACTCACGATAAAGTTCGTCCTGACGGACGCGGATTGGACGAGATTCGTCCGATCGAGTGCGATGTTGCTTTACTGCCTCGTACACACGGATCCGGCTTATTCACTCGCGGTCAGACGCAAGCACTAAGCATTTGTACACTTGGCGCGATGGGCGACGTTCAAATTTTGGACGGTATTTCCCCAGAGGAAACGAAGCGCTTCATGCACCATTACAACTTCCCACCATTCAGCGTAGGCGAGGCTCGTCCGCTCCGTCCTCCTGGACGCCGCGAGATTGGTCACGGCGCACTCGGCGAACGCGCGTTGTCGAAAGTCATTCCGTCGGAAGCCGACTTCCCATACACGATTCGTCTTGTATCCGAAGTTCTAGAGTCGAACGGCTCGACATCGCAAGCAAGTATTTGCGCAAGCACGCTTGCTATGATGGACGCCGGCGTACCGATCAAGGCTCCTGTAGCCGGTATTGCGATGGGGCTTATTAAAGACGGCGACCATTTCTCCATCTTGTCCGACATTCAAGGGATGGAAGACCATCTCGGCGATATGGACTTTAAGGTAGCGGGTACGGCTGAAGGCGTAACGGCCATTCAGATGGATATTAAGATCGACGGCATTGACCGCAGCATTTTGCAGCAATCGCTTGAGCAAGCGCGTCTCGGACGGTTGTTCATTCTTGGCAAGATGACGGATGTGCTGTCGCAATCCCGAACGAGCCTATCCAAATACGCTCCGAAAATATTGACGCTTCGCATCAATCCGGACAAAATCCGTGACGTTATCGGTGCAGGCGGCAAAATCATCAATAAAATTATCGAAGAAACCGGCGTGAAAATCGATATCGAGCAGGACGGTATGGTATTTATCGCTTCCTCGAATGAAGAGATGAACCAAAAAGCGAGAGCGATCATCGAAGGCATCGTCAAAGAAGTTGTGATTGGCGAAGTATACCTCGGTACGGTTAAACGCATAGAGAAATTCGGCGTGTTCGTTGAAATCTTGCCGAATAAGGACGGTCTCGTCCACATTTCTCAGCTTGCGAACGAGCGTGTTGCCAAGTGCGAGGACGTTGTGAACATCGGCGACCAAATTACGGTTAAAGTGACGGAGATCGATCAACAAGGACGTATCAATCTATCTCGCAAAGCGGTACTAACGCCAGAGCCTGCACAATAGGATTTGGCCAGCGCAAAGATATCGCTTCAAACGAAGAGTCAGATTCCATCTGCCTCTTTTTTGTTTGCACAGAATGACCGCATCGCCACATAATCTCGTCCTACAATTCATACATATGTGTTAAGCGCGTCCACGACCGGCCGCAAGGCGATGAATGTGAGCGCAATAGGCTATGCGGGAGTTGGGGCTATGAAGATTCGAAAAGCGGCGATCATCGCGGCAAGCATGCTGATGGTGATCGTCTTCGTGCGGATGAACGAAGACGTGTCATCTTATTTAGCTGCTGTCAAATCGGGCGGCGCAAGCTTCGCAATAAGCAAGATTGAGCGCAGCGACGAGGAGAAGCGCCAGCTATACGATACGATTGTCGCCGAGGCGGCAAATAAGCGGGAAGCGCCCGTCAATGCGGTTATCGATCGGGTATGGCGAGCAATCCCGGGTTATAACGGCATTGAGGTCGATGTTGATCGAACGTATGAGGCAGCATTGCGATTGCCCGCATCAAACGCAATCCCTTACATATTCAAGGAAATTGAGCCGACAATAAAGCTTGAAGACTTAGGGGCGCATCCCGTCTATCGCGGCAATCCGAACAAGAAGATGATTGCTTTTATGATTAATGTGGCATGGGGCAATGAATTTATCGAGCCGATGCTGAAGACGCTGGAACAGGAACGTGTGAAGGCAACCTTCTTCCTTGATGGTAGCTGGCTGAACAAAAACGCCGAGATGGCCCGTAAAATACAAGCAGCCGGCCATGAGATGTCCAACCATGCTTACTCCCATCCCAACATGAGCGAATTAAGCCGCGGGGCTGCATACACGCAAATAGCGAAAACGGAGGAGCTGCTCAAGTCGACGCTAGGCGTGAATAATAGATGGTTTGCGCCGCCTTCGGGCGATTTTAACCAAATGACGGTTCAAGTAGCAAGAGAGCAAGGGCTGCAGACGGTGCTCTGGACGATCGATACGGTTGATTGGAGGAAGCCGTCGGCCGAATCGATCATTCGCAAAATCAACGCCAAGCTGGAGCCGGGCGCATTAATCTTAATGCATCCGACGGCATCGAGTCGGGATGCGCTCGCCGGCATGATCGCAAGCGCCAAGGCGAAGGGTTACGCGCTTGGAACGGTAAGTGAGACCCTGTCATCGGACCGAATCGCATCCTCCGTTGTTGAGGGAGCGGACTTATTCTGATATAGTGAAATCATTCGTGTTGTAGGAGGATACTTGGTGAACAAATATACGCTTAGTAACGGATTACGCGTTGTCGTTGAATATATTCCGCATGTGAGATCGGTATCGTTCGGGATATGGGTGAAGACAGGCTCGCGCAACGAGACGCCGGAGAACAACGGTATTTCCCATTTTATCGAGCATATGCTCTTCAAAGGAACGGACAAACGTACGGCGAAGGATATTGCGGACCTGTTCGACGGTATTGGCGGCAATGTCAACGCCTTTACGGCAAAGGAGTATACGTGTTACTTCGCAAAGGTGCTTGACGAGCATCTGCCGATCGCGGTAGACGCGCTTTCCGATATGTTCTTCAACTCGCAAATGGACGCGGAAGAGCTGGCCAAGGAAAAAAACGTTATTTTGGAAGAAATCGCGATGTACGAGGATACGCCGGATGACAAGGTTCATGACGAGGCATCTCGCGCTTCGTTCGGCGATCATCCGCTCGCATACTCCATTCTTGGTCTAGAGGAACGCTTGACGGCGATGGGTCCGGATACGCTCCGCGGTTATATGAATGAACGTTATACGATCGACAATACCGTAATAAGCGTTGCGGGCAACGTAGAGGAATCAGCCTTGCTTGAGCTGCTCGAGAAACATTTCGGCGGGTTCGCGAACAAGGCGGGTATTATTGTCGGCAACGAGCCGCCCTTGTTCCACGGGGAGTACAACTTCTATAAGAAGAAGACGGAGCAAAACCATATTTGCGTCACATTCCCGGGCTGCTCGATTACGGATTCCCATTTGTATGCGATGATTCTGCTGAACAATGCGCTCGGCGGCGGCATGAGCTCGAGATTGTTCCAGGAAATCAGGGAAAAGCGCGGACTCGCTTATTCCGTGTATTCGTACCATACGTCCTATGCAGACTCCGGGTTGTTCACGATCTATGCGGGCACGGCGCCTAAGCAGACGAAGGAAGTGCTTGATCTGACGATGGAACAGATCGGAGAGCTGTCGGTGAAAGGTCTTTCCGAAGAGGAGCTGCATCGCGGCAAGGAGCAACTGAAGGGCAGCTTGATTCTGAGCCTGGAGAGCACGAGCAGCCGCATGAACCGTCTTGGTAAAAATGAGTTGATGCTCGGACGCCACTATACGCTTGACGATCTGCTGCGGCGGATCGATGCGGTGACGATGGAAGATGTACAATTTATAACGAAGCAAATGCTGTCCGTTCCTTTTGCCGTTGCGATGGTAGGATCAAATGACAAAGCAGCTGCGCAATTGGGGAGGAATCGGTTTGTTTCAGGTACTGTTTAAGAGACTAGAAGGCAATGAGGATATTGCCGTGCCGCGCAAAATGTCCGAGTGGGCAGCGGGCTTTGACCTGCAGGCCGCGGTCGGGGAGTCGGTCGTGCTGGCACCGGGTGAGCGCAAGCTTATCCCTACTGGTTTCGCGATGGCGATGCCCGGCGAGCTGGAAGCGCAGATTCGGCCGCGAAGCGGCCTTGCGTACAAGCATGGCATTACTTGCTTGAACTCCCCGGGAACGATCGACGCCGACTATCGCGGAGAAGTAAAGGTGCTGCTCGTTAACCTGGGCCAAGAGCCGTTCACCATCATGCGAGGCGAGCGCATTGCGCAGATGGTATTCCAGCAAGTGCCGGTCGTGACGATCGAAGAAGCAGACGAATTGCCGGAAACCGTGCGCGGCGCGGGCGGATTCGGACATACAGGCGTTTAAGCCTATCATAGGAATGGATAAGAAAGATCGGGGCATTAACCCGATCTTTTTTTTATTTTTCACCCCGATTTGGGCGGTAGCATAAGATGATACATATCCAATTGCCAGAAAGGAGTGAGGCCTAATGCTAACAGGCGTTCAAGTGCTGTTGCTTGGGGGTGACGCAAGACAGCTTGAAATCATCCGCAAGCTGACTGAGCTTGATGCAAGCGTTACGGTATGCGGCTTCGACGGACTGCATTCTTCGCTGGACGGCGCGGTGCAAGCGGAGTTCGATGAACAGTTGTTCGAAGGAGTCGACGCGCTGCTGCTGCCTGCGGTGGGGACGGACGACGAAGGCATCATTCATGCCGTATTCAGCGACCGCCGAATGAAGCTGACCGAAGCTCATATTGCAAAGCTGCCGAAGCATTGCAAAGTTTATGCGGGCATGGCGAAGCCCTATTTGCGGCAGTTATGCGAGCAAAACGATATTGCGTTGGTCGAACTGTTCGATCGTGACGATGTTGCGATCTACAACTCGATTCCAACTGCCGAAGGCGCTATTATGATGGCTATTCAAAATACCGATTTTACGATTCACGGGTCAACGTCCATGGTTCTCGGTCTTGGGCGAACCGGGTTCACGCTCGCTCGCACGCTCCAGGGGTTAGGGTCGAAAGTGAAGGTTGGCGTACGCCGTTCCGAGCAGTTTGCACGTGCTTCGGAGATGGGCTTAGAGCCCTTTTATATGGGGGTTTTGCAGCAGCAAGTGGGGAATATTGACTTGCTTTTTAATACAATTCCGACTATGATAGTCACAGCGCAAATTATCGCAAATTTGCCATCGCGAGCGGTCGTAATCGACCTTGCATCGAAGCCTGGCGGGACTGATTTCCGCTTTGCCGAGAAGCGTGGCATCAAGGCGATGCTTGCACCCGGACTACCCGGTATCGTCGCACCGAAGACAGCTGGACGTATCATAGCGGATTGCTTGACACAGTTGATTTTGGACGATTCGATTAAGCGGGGGAATGGGTCATGAACTGGAATGGAATTACGGTGGGCTACGCGTTGTCGGGCTCACATTGCACGTTTGCCGAAGTCATGCCGGAAATTAAACGGTTCGTCGATGCGGGTGCCAACGTCGTGCCGATCGTATCGAATACGTTAATGACGACAGACACCAGGTTCGGCAAGTCCGAAGACTGGCAAGCGCAACTGAAGTCGATTACCGGCAATGAGTTGATATCCACGATTGTGCAGGCAGAGCCGCTTGGCCCTTCGAAGCTGCTCGACGTGCTAGTTATCGCTCCATGTACGGGCAATACGACAAGCCGCTTGGCTAACGCTCTGACTGACAGTGCAGTTCTCATGGCTGCCAAAGCACAGATGCGCAATAGCCGTCCAGTCGTGCTCGCCATTTCGACAAATGACGGACTAGGGTTGAATGCCGCTAACATTGCGAAGTTGCTAGTGGCTAAACATATTTATTTCGTACCGTTCGGCCAAGATAATCCTGTGCAGAAGCCGAATTCGCTTGTTGCCAAGATGGATCTTGTCATGGAAGCTTGCGAGGCTGCATTGCAAGGCAAGCAGCTCCAACCGCTACTCATCGAACGTTTTAATTGACGGATGCGCAAAGGGGAGACGACAACAGGTGTCGAATCAGAAATTGTTCAACGTTGCGGTAGTTGGAGCAACAGGCGCAGTTGGGGAACAAATACTTAAACTACTCGAATCGAGAAATTTCCCTATTCAAGAGCTTAAGCTATTATCGTCTGCCCGTTCAGCAGGAATCAAGCTTTCGTTCCAAGGCAAGGAAGTTACCGTTCAAGAAGCGACGCCGGACAGCTTCAAGGGCGTTGATATTGCACTGTTCAGCGCAGGCGGCGACGTAACGAAGGCACTTGCTCCTCTTGCGGTACAGCATGGCGCCGTCTGTATCGACAACACGAATGCTTATCGTATGGATGAGCATACGCCGCTAGTCGTGCCGGAGGTTAATATCGAGAAGGTTAACGAGCATAAGGGTATCATTGCGAACCCGAACTGCTCGACGATCCAGATGGTTGCAGCGCTTAAACCGCTTCACGATCGTTATGGCATCGCTCGCATTATCGTATCGACGTATCAAGCCGTCTCGGGTGCCGGAAGCCGTGCAATCGACGAGATGCTGCGCCAGACCCGAGCATCCTTGCAAGGCGATCCGGTTAATCCGGATATTTTGCCTGTAGGCACACTTCCTGTAAAGCATCAGATTGCATTCAATGCCATTCCGCAGATCGATAAGTTCCAAGACAACGGCTATACGCTCGAAGAAATGAAAATGGTTCGGGAGACGAAGAAGATTTTGGGCGATGAGTCGATCGAAGTAACGGCGACTTGCGTTCGTATTCCCGTCGTTTACGGCCATTCGGAATCGGTATATGTTGAATTCAAAAACAACTACGATTTGGAAGATGTCAAGCAGTTGCTGGAGGATGCGCCGGGCGTAACGCTCGTCGATGATCCGGCTAACCAGCAGTACCCGCTTGCTACCGATGCTGCCGGCAAGCCGGATGTATTCGTCGGTCGCTTGAGACGCGATCTTGGACATGAGCGCGGACTTAATATGTGGATTGTTTCCGATAACCTGCTCAAAGGTGCAGCATGGAACGCCGTACAAATCGCCGAACATATCGCAAAAGGTTAAAAAATGTATTAAGAAAAGGGTAGTGCGCTGCTTCATCTTGCGATCGGCAACGGAGGCTATCTTACATGCGCATCCTGATCCAAAAATTCGGGGGCACCTCATTATCAACCGATCATGCCAGAGAACACGTCATTAACCATATTAGAAGAGAACGAAGCAACGGATATGCAGTCGTCATCGTCGTATCCGCAATGGGGAGGAAGGGCGATCCGTACGCAACGGATACGCTTCTTCAGCTTATTAGGGACAACGGCGATCAATTGCCGGATCGAGAAAGAGATATGCTGCTGGGTTGCGGGGAGATTATATCTGCAGCTGCTTTATGCAGTTTACTTGTTTCGAGCGGTATTCCTGCCGTCGCGCTAACCGGCGGACAGGCGGGCATCATAACCGATGAACAGTATGGACATGCACGTATTAAGGAAATTAGGCCTGACCGGATCGTTAGCCTTCTGCAAACAGGCGTTGTCGTCATAGTCACCGGGTTTCAGGGCGTTACTGCGCGTGGCGATATAACGACGCTCGGCCGGGGCGGTAGCGATACGTCGGCGACGGCGTTAGGCGCAGCGATGCGAGCCGAAATGGTCGATATTTATACCGATGTCAGCGGCATTCTGACAGCCGATCCGCGTATTGTCGAGGAAGCGAAGCCGCTTCCGCGCGTCAGCTATGCAGAAATATGCAATATGGCGCGTCAAGGGGCGAAAGTCATCCATCCGCGCGCGGTTGAGATCGCTCAACAGGCGAAGATTCCGTTCCGGGTGCGTTCAACGTTCAATAACGACCCTGGGACGCTCGTTACCGATATATCTATGGACCGATCGGAGCTGACGGTAAGAGATCGACATGTGACCGGCATTGCTCATGTCTCGGGCATAACGCAAATATCGGTGAAAGCAATTGAAGGGCGCAACGATGTGCAGCTTCAAGTATTTCAGTCGATGGCTAAGCATCGCATTAGCGTCGATTTCATTAATGTAACACCAAGCGGCGCTATCTATACCGTATTCGATCAGGACGCCGAGAGGGCCGTTAACGTGCTCAAGGAAGGCGGATTCACGCCAGCAGCGGTAAACGGCTGCGCGAAGGTTTCTGTGATCGGGGGCGGCATGAACGGCGAGCCGGGCGTTATGGCCCGCATCGTCGAAGCGTTGACGGAGCAAGGCATCTCCATTATGCAATCGGCCGATTCGAATACGACCATATGGGTGCTTGTTCGCGAAGCCGATATGCCATCCGCGCTGCGGGCTCTGCACTCGAAGTTCGAGCTGCACTTGCCGTTATAAACGCAAGAGGGCGGCGCGGCGCTTACGATGACGCGGCATCATCTCGGGCATTATCTTTAGCGGATTCGATGAAGGTTTAATCATAGCTGTTAACGATGTTGGTTTTGCCGATTCGTTCATCGCTTGCACGTTGCATTGTGCAGCGCCGAGACGGCAAAGCTCTTATAGGAGGAGATCAAATGGACTTCGGAAGATTAATTACCGCCATGGTAACGCCGTTTGACGCAAACGGACAGATTGATTGGCAGACAACGGCACGTTTAATCGATTATTTAATTGACGAGCAACAAAGCGCAAGCATAGTTGTATGCGGCACAACGGGCGAGTCGCCGACGCTGTCGGATAACGAGAAGCTTGAGCTTTTCCGCTTCGCTGTTAAGCACACGGCAGGCCGCGCCAAAATCATCGCAGGAACGGGCAGCAACAATACTGCTCATTCCGTCCATCTTACGAAGGAAGCGGAAGCTTGCGGCGTGGACGGCGCGCTTATTGTAGCCCCTTACTACAACCGGCCTAGCCAGGAAGGTTTGTATCAGCATTTCAAGGCTGTTGCTGAAGCGACTGCTTTGCCAATCGTTCTTTACAACGTAGAAGGACGTACAGGTGTTAATATTTCAGCCGCTACAACGCTCCGGCTTGCTCAGATCGACAACATCGTTGCGACGAAAGATTGCGCTTCGACCGACCAATTGACGCAAATCATTGCCGGCGCGCCTGAAGGGTTCGTCGTGTACAGCGGCGACGACAGCATGACGTTGCCTTCCCTTGCGGTTGGTGCATACGGTATTGTGAGTGTAGCGAGCCATATTGTTGGAGCGGAGATGAAGCAGCTTATCGATGCTTATTTGAGCGGCGATGTTCAAGAGGCTGTACGCATCAACGGTAAACTGTTCCCGGTGTTCAAAGGATTGTTTTATTGCCCGCATCCTGTTCCTAATCCGGTTGCAGTGAAGTACGCGCTCGGATTGAAAGGGATTCCGGTAGGCGGAGTAAGGCTTCCGCTCGATACGGTAACGGAGCCGGAAGCAGCATTCATCCGAGATTTAATTCAATAATTTAATCCATTATTCAACGACAGCCGGTGCGTCCAGCATCGGTTTTGTTTTTTGGGGAAATCTAAATAATAATCGCTAAATCGGGTTTCACTTGTATTCCAGCTTTTTCTTCATGTATAATGAGTTCAAGTGACTGGGTGCGGCAAATATTTGAGAACGAAGTAATAACGTCGGAACGGCGTCTGACGATAGAAGCGCATACGTATGCTCATATTTGCATTTTCGGTTTGCAACGACCAGAGAATACGCTTTCGAAGCCGCTTACGCTTCGATCGTTTTCGTATGATCTTTCGTAGCGACTTATAGTTCACAGGGCTGAAGCGCTCGCTTTGCTTCGGCTTACCGTTATACGTTTCCAAAGAATAGGCTTTCGTGGCAGTTTATGTCTCGTTAGTCACACCATATGCCTACTGAAGCCGTAATAGGCTTCGGTCATACTTACCAGCAAAATTATAATGCTAACGAAGCAGCTTGCTGCTTCGCATAACCTTAAGGAGGTCTAGATCCACTTGTCGAAAAAGAACAACCAGGATAAGCTGCTCATATTTGCACTAGGCGGCGCAGGCGAAATCGGAAAAAATATGTATGTGATTCAATATAACAACGACATCATCGTTGTTGACTCGGGATTGAAGTTCCCGGAAGAGGACATGCTCGGAATCGACATTGTCATTCCGGATATTTCCTACCTAACGGAAAATCGCGATAAAGTTCGCGCCATTCTCATTACGCACGGTCATGAGGATCACATTGGCGGCTTGCCGTATGTGTTGAAAAACTTGAATGTACCTGTATACGCAACGAAGCTTACGCTTGGACTGATCGAGGGCAAGCTGAAGGAAGCGGGTTTACTTGGCGAGACGAAGCGAATTCTTATTACAGCTGAATCGGAGATTCAGTTCGGATCGATTCGCGCGTCGTTCTTCAAAACGAACCATAGTATTCCGGATTCTGTCGGCGTTAGCTTGGACACGCCCGAAGGTACCGTCGTTCATACGGGCGACTTCAAGTTCGACCATACGCCGGTTAACGATCAATTCGCCGACTTGCAGCGAATTGCCGAGATTGGAAGCAAAGGCGTGCTTGCCTTGCTGTCCGACAGCACGAACGCCGAGCGTCCAGGTTTTACGCCATCCGAGAGCAACGTCGGAGAAGAGCTCGAAGATATTTTCCGTAAATCGACGCAACGCGTTGTCGTTGCTACGTTCGCATCCAACGTACACCGTATTCAACAAATTATTAACGCTTCGATAGCAACTCGCCGCAAAATTGCTGTCGTAGGCCGCAGTATGGTCAACGTAGTAGGGATTGCTTCAGAGCTTGGTTATCTCAATATTCCGGAAGGCATGTTGATCGAGCCGGAGGAAGTGAATAAGCTAGCTGCTGACCGCGTCGTTATTTTGTGCACAGGCAGTCAAGGAGAGCCTATGTCGGCTCTTACGCGGATGGCACGCTCGACGCACCGTAAAGTGGACATTCTGCCTGGCGATACCGTCATCATCGCAGCGACGCCGATCCCCGGCAACGAGCGTTATGTCGGACGAACGGTTGATGAACTTTTCCGCCTTGGCGCTAACGTCATCTATGGTCCAGGCTCCGTATCCGGGGTTCACGTATCCGGTCACGGCAGCCAAGAAGAATTGAAGCTTATGCTTAACTTGATCAAGCCGAAATATTTCATTCCTATCCACGGTGAATATCGTATGCAGCGTCAACACGCGAAGCTGGGCGAATCAATCGGCATTGACCGCGAAAATATTTTCATCATCGATAACGGCGACACGGTCGAGTTCCAAGGCGGCGTAGGCCGCAAAGGCTCGAAAGTACAAGCAGGCAACGTATTGATCGATGGTCTCGGCGTAGGCGATGTTGGCAATATCGTTTTGCGCGACCGCAAGCTGTTGTCGCAAGATGGTATCCTTGTTGTAGTCGTTACGCTAAGCAAGCAAGATGGCGCCATATTGTCCGGTCCGGACATTATCTCGCGCGGTTTCGTCTATGTTCGCGAATCGGAAGGTCTTCTTGATGAAGCGAACCGAATCGTTACTTCGACGCTTACGAAGCTGATGAACGACAAGGTAAACGAATGGGCATCGCTTAAGACGAATGTGAAGGACGCGCTTGGCCGTTTCCTATACGAGCAAACTCGTCGCCGGCCTATGATTTTGCCGATCATCATGGAAGTATAATTTCCATTGAAATAAAGAAGAGGATCATATGTATTTCGCAGTAGTTGCTGCTTATACATAACGATCCTCTTTTTTTATTTTGTTTAACCTTGAATGAACATTCGGTCCTCCCATATCCCCTGAACCGTATAAATTCAGCCGCCAGCCCCATACTATGACGAGTTGCAGGTTATGAGCATAGAGGGGGATACTTATCAATGACAACGACAAAAATGGATTTTACGGCCGAGCAGCCTGAACCGGCAGTAGCCGATGATAAGAAGAAGGCGGCTGCATCCGTTGTTGAAACCATTCAGCAGCTTGGACAAACGTCAACGCCGATTCATGCGGAGTCCAACATCTTCTGTATGACGATTATCGGCCAAGTGGAGGGGCATATCGTACTTCCGCCTCAGAATAAGACGACTAAGTACGAACATTTAATTCCCCAACTCGTCGCGACGGAACAAAATCAGAAAATAGAAGGCATTCTTATTGTCCTTAATACGGTCGGCGGCGATGTAGAGGCGGGGCTTGCCATAGCCGAGATGATCTCGTCATTGTCGAAGCCAACGGTTACGCTCGTCCTTGGCGGTGGACATTCCATCGGCGTACCTATCGCGGTAGCCGGCAATTTGTCCATTATTGCGGAGACGGCTACGATGACGATACATCCGATCAGACTCAACGGCTTAGTAATCGGAGTGCCGCAGACGTTCGAGTATTTGGACAAAATGCAGGAGCGAGTCGTACGTTTCGTTACCTCTCATTCCAATGTAACCGAGCATACATTCAAGGAGCTTATGTTCAAGACCGGCGAGCTGACGCGCGATATTGGAACGACCGTTATAGGCGCGGATGCAGTCAAGCATGGCTTGATCGATCGTGTTGGCGGCTTAGGCGACGCCTTGAGGGAGTTGAACCGATTGATCGACGAACGCAGGAATGGGTCTATGCCAATGACGAAGGTTGAGGAGGAAGCAACCGTATGACATTATATACAAGTATGCCGCTTGAGGTAGTGTTTGAAGGGTTCAGCGAAGAAATGGAGCCCTTTCAGGAAGTATGGGCAATGGGGGTTAAGATGCTGGTTACGCCAGTTGCCCCGGGCATGGGCAAGATCGTTCGCTTGTTGGAATGCTCGCTTGACGACTACTTGAACCCCAGACTAAACCCGGGGACTATCATCAGCTACGACAACGTATAACCACTCTCGCAAGTACCATCGTCTCATAGGAACATTTCCCCACCTATGGTATAATGTTTTACTAGAGGTGACGGAATTGGCGAAAAGAAGGAAACGCAAAAAATCGATAGCCGCACAATTAAAATATGAAGTTTATGGCATATTGCTCATAACGATTTCAATTATCGCTTTGTCTGGAGAAGCAACCGTCGGGCGATCCTTATCCAAATTGTTCGGACTTGTACTTGGCAAGTTCTATTTCGTGCTTGCTCTAATCGGCGTATATGTCGGTCTTTATGTCATGGTAAAGCGGATTTGGCCGAAAGGGTGGTCGAACCGGAAAACGGGCTTGTTCATTCTGGTGTTAGCTTTAACATTATGGAGCTCGATAACGGAGATCGATAAGAAGCTTCGACCGACCACCGAGTTATCGGGAAGCATTATATTGACCCAATTAAGCACCGATATTCGAATGGGCTTGCTGTCAACGCCAACATCCGATCCGGAACTAACGGAACCTGACCCTTCGATTAGGGATAAGGCCATCAGCGGCGGGTATGTCGGAGCGCTGCAATATTCCATGCTATTCTCATTATTCGGCTACTATGGAACGGTGCTCATTCTACTTGTAATGTTTGCTATATCGCTTATGTTGATGACAGGCAAGTCCTACGTGGAGCTTGGCCGTATTATTAAGAAACGGACAGGCAATATGATTAAGCTGCTTATGGCAAAATGGGCAAAGAGATCTTCACTCCGGGCCGCCGCCGCCGCCAATGGTCCCGTTGCAGCAGACGGAGATGACGTTCAGATTATTGACGACGATGATGAATACGCCGATTATGAAATCATTAAACCTAAGAAAAAAAAATCGTTGTTCTTCTCTTGGAGGCAAGACCATGCGCAGGATACGCCTGCCGATAAGGACGAGCCTTCAGACGAATGGATTTTCGAACCGTCTAACGACGCGGGGCAGACCGGCGGCAGGCCGTCTTGGCAGACTGACCTCGATCAGCCGTGGGAGAAATCCGGCGAGGTTGGAGATAAAGCTGAACCTGGAGAAGAGAGCCCTCCATGGGAACGTGGCGAGACGATTATTCATGAAGCGCCTGCTCAAACTGAACCTGTACAGAATGATGCTTGGCGGACGCAAACAGCCGAGGAGCCGATGCCTTGGCAGCAGCAAACGGTTAGCGATGATTATCCATCTGATGGTAACGACACCGACGGTATTCCTCTTATTGATGTAGATGGAGTGAATGATTCTTCAGATTTAGACGCAGACATTGGTCCCGGCGAAACATCCGAAGCACTTGTCATTTCTGCTGGTGGCGACGAACATGCGCCGCGAAGACCGATCGCGGAGGAAAGACCGGTAGAGAAGCCGTACTTGCTGCCGCCATTCTCGCTGCTCACGAAACCAAGTCTTATGGGCAAGGGCACGGATGCTACCGATAAATACGACTCGAAGCGGAAGCTTGAAGCAACGCTGGAGAGCTTCGGCGTTAAGGCAACCGTGCTTGATGTCGTACGCGGGCCAGCCGTTACGCGTTACGAGGTTCAGCCCGCTACGGGCGTAAAGGTCAGCCGTATCGTCAGCTTAACGGATGATATCGCGCTTGCTCTTGCGGCGAAGGACATTCGGATGGAAGCCCCGATTCCGGGAAAGTCGGCAATCGGCATCGAAGTGCCTAATATGGAAGTGTCGGTTGTTACGATGCGGGAAGTCATGGAGACAGTCCCGTTCCAGAATGCGACATCGAGACTATCGATTGCATTCGGCCGCGATATCTCCGGGCAACCGATCATCGGCAACTTGGCTAAGATGCCCCATCTTCTTGTCGCAGGGGCTACGGGGTCAGGCAAGTCCGTCTGTATCAACGGCATCATTACAAGCATCTTGTACAAGGCGACGCCGGACGAAGTGAAGTTTCTTATGATCGATCCTAAGATGGTAGAGCTTAACGTATATAATGGCATACCGCATTTGCTCGCACCCGTCGTTACCGATCCGCGCAGAGCTTCTCTTGCTCTCAAGAAAATCGTTGTCGAGATGGAGAAGCGTTATGAACTATTTTCCAAGTCAGCGACGCGAAATATCGAAGGTTACAATACATTGATGGTCGACAATCCGGCCGCGGTACTTCCCTACATAGTCGTTATTGTAGACGAGCTTGCAGACTTGATGATGGTTGCGGCAAATGACGTAGAGGATTCGATCGCCCGCCTTGCCCAGATGGCGCGCGCCGCCGGCATTCACTTAATTATCGCTACGCAGAGGCCGTCCGTCGACGTTATAACCGGTGTCATTAAAGCGAATATACCGTCTCGTATCGCGTTCGGCGTATCGTCCCAAGTCGATTCCCGTACCATTCTCGATATGGTCGGGGCAGAGAAGCTGCTAGGACGCGGCGATATGCTGTTCCTTCCGGTCGGCATGTCGAAACCGATAAGGGTGCAGGGCGCTTTTCTCTCCGACCAAGAGGTCGAGGTACTCGTTAATTACGCCCGAGGACAAGCTGAAGCGGAATACAAGGAAGACCTTGTTCCCGAGATCGAGGACGACTCGTCAAGCAACGAGATGCAGCTCGACGAGCTATACGATCAAGCGGTGCAAATCGTTCTTGAAGCGAAGCAGGCTTCCGTTTCGTTGCTGCAGCGGCGGATGCGTATCGGCTATACGAGAGCGGCAAGGCTCATTGACCAGATGGAAGCGAAGTCGATCGTCGGTCCTTACGAAGGCAGCAAGCCGCGTGAAGTATTGATGACGATGGAGCAATTCCAAGCGGGAAAGACCGGCTCATAAGCTGTATTCAATTGGAGAAGCTGGCAGAAGTGCATAGAAGCGGGATTACTTTCTCATAATAAGGTTAGGTAACGCTCACTTTAGCGAACTAACTTGCAAGAGAAAGGCAGATCCCTCATGAAAAATCGTTTGATTGTGGTGACATCGTTGATCGTGCTCGTTTTGTTCGGCACCTTCTCCTTGCTGCGAAGCCATACGAATGAAGCAGCCGAAACGTTCAGCAGCGCAACGCTCAAGGTAGGCTCCTCGGGCAAGGATGTTTACGAATTGCAAGGTCGTTTGAAATATTTGGGCTATTACAACGGCAAGATCGACGGGCAATTCGGATCAACCACCAAAAATGCAGTAACCTGGTTCCAATGGAAATTCGGTCTTAAGTCGGACGGTGTCGTCGGCGCTAAGACGAAGCTGAAGCTGTGGGAAGCTACGAAGGCTTGGAAGCCGACTGCTGATTCACCATCTACAGGCGGCAGCGGAGGCGGCGCGACCGGCGATGCAACGATTGGTAAGTCTAATCGGCTTGGTCTGACCGACAACGATCTGAAGATTATGGCGAACGCCGTATATGGCGAAGCGCGCGGAGAGCCGTACGAAGGACAAGTTGCGGTTGCGGCCGTTATATTGAATCGTTTGCAGTCGCAGAGCTTCCCGAATTCGATCTATGGCGTTATATTCCAGCCTGGAGCCTTTACGGCCGTTGCGGATGGACAGATTTACTTAACGCCCAATGAGAAAGCGAAGGAAGCGGTAGAGGATGCGATCAACGGCTGGGATCCGTCCGGCGGCTGTCTCTACTACTTTAATCCGGTCACGGCGACGTCGAAGTGGATCTGGACGCGTACGCAGATCAAGACGATCGGCAAACACATATTTTGCATGTAAATCACATGCCGCCAGAGAGAGGAAGCAGCCGCTACTGCCTTGCGCAGCGACGGTTGCTTCTTCCATTTCCTATAGGGTAGAATGGTATAGCAGAAGGTCTTATGGAATAGATTTACTTTACGTATTTACATAGCTGCAGGAGCGAAAGGAGACAATCGGAGTGACCCAATTCGAAAGAGGGCAGTTGGAGCGCATTCGGCTTCATGTCATGCCAACGAAACGATTCAAGACGTTTGCTATATCGTTATTTGCAGGGCTTCCTCTCGAGGAAGACAACGTGACGCCTGTTGCGCTCATCCCGTTCGTACTTCGCAGAGGCACGGCAAGCACGCCGGAGACGATTGCGTTCCGCGAACGGTTGGACGACTTGTATGGCGCAGGCTTTGGTTTCGATGTTTATAAGAGGGGCGATGCGCAGATCGTGCAGTTCCGCCTCGATGTCATTAACGATCGGTTCGTCTCCAGCAACGTTCCGCTGCTTGACGAATCAATCACTTTCCTAGGTGAAGTATTCACCGATCCTGCCAAAGAGCGGGATGCATTCAGAATCAAATACGTCGATGCCGAGAAAGAAACGCTGCGCAAGCGTCTCGAGTCGATCGTTAACGATAAGATCCGCTATGCGGCCGAACGTTGTCTCGAAGAGATGTGCAAGGATGAGCCCTATCGGCTTCATCCGCTTGGCAAGCTGGAAGAAATCGGAGAGATTACGCCGACTTCATTGTATGAACATTATGAACGCTGGCAGGAGCAAGCCGCTCTTGATTTGTATGTCGTAGGCGATACGACGCTCGAGGAAGTAACCCAGCTTGTAGCCAAAGCGTTCCAGCTGAAGCCGGGTAAGCCGGCAGGCTACAGCTTGCCGGACGTCAGCCATCAAGTGGGCGAGGTCAAAACCGTTGTCGACAAGATGGAAGTGAATCAAGGCAAGCTCAATATGGGCCTTCGCACCGGCGTTGGTTACGCCGACGATGACTATCCGGCAACGCTTATGTATAACGGCATTCTTGGCGGGTACCCGCATTCGAAGCTATTCCTTAACGTGCGCGAGAAAGAGAGCCTCGCTTATTACGCGGCTTCCCGTCTCGACGGTCACAAAGGGATCTGCACGATTCAGTCCGGCATCGAAATCAAAAACTACGATAAAGCGGTTACGATTATTAAAGAGCAGCTTGAATCGTTGCGACAAGGCGAGATTACGGAGCTGGAGCTTGATCAGACCAAGGCGATGATCGCTAACCATTTGCGCGAATTGCAGGATTCGGCTTACGAAATGATCGCCTACGATTTCAACAGCGTGCTTTCCGGCAATGACCGCAGTGCGAAGCAGCTGCTTGAACAGGTTCAAGCGGTAACGACCGAGGATATCGTCCGCGTCGCGAACAGGGTGCAGCTGGATACCGTCTACTTCTTGCGTGATCGAAAGGAGGCATAATAGGTGGAAACGTTGAACTATCCGAATGTACAGGAGACGCTGTATCGCGAAATACTGGATAACGGGCTTGAAGTAATCGTACTTCCTAAGGAAGGCTTCCATAAGACGTATGCAACATTCTCTACAAAATACGGCTCGATCGATAACAAGTTTGCGGTCGGCGGCGAATCTCCAGTGAAGGTGCCCGACGGCATCGCCCATTTTCTGGAGCATAAAATGTTCGAAGAGCCTACAGGCGACATCTTCGCCGTATTCGCATCGCAGGGCGCATCGGCTAACGCCTATACGAGCTTCGATCGAACCGTCTATTTGTTCTCCGCAACGGAGCAGATTAACGCAAATTTGGAGACGCTCATTAATTTTGTCCAAAATCCTTATTTCACCGATACGAATGTCGATAAGGAGAAAGGCATCATCGAGCAGGAAATCAACATGTATCGCGACAACGCCGACTGGCGCGTATATTTCGGCTTAATCGATGCCTTGTACCACAATCATCCGGTGCATATCGATATTGCCGGTACGGTAGAGTCCATCTACCAGATCGACAAGGAAACGCTATATCGTTGTTACGAGACGTTTTATCACCCGTCCAACATGCTGCTGTTCGTCGTAGGCGGCGTGAAGGCCGATGAAGTGTTCGAGCTAGTCCGCGCTAACCAGACCAGCAAGACATTCAAGCCGCAAGGCGACATACAGCGCTTCTTCGACGAAGAGCCTTCTTCGGTCAAAATACCGCGCAAAGTATCCGAGCTTCCTGTCTCGCTTCCGAAAGTGATGATCGGCTTTAAGGAGAAGGAGGTCGGCCTTGAAGGCGAAGCGCTGCTTCGTCAAGAGGTAGAGACGAAGCTTATGCTCGAGGCGCTAATCGGCCCAAGCTCGAAGCTTTATCAGAGCCTCTATGAGCAGGATTTGATTTCCGACTCATTCGGCCATGAATTCAATTCGAGCAGCGGGTACTCCTTCTCGGTCATTGGCGGCGATACGCCGAAGCCGGACGAATTAATCGCTCAAATCAAGGCAGTCGTGGAAGCCATGCTGAAGACCGGCATTGAACCTGCGGCGTTCGAGCGTTCCAAACGAAAAAAAATCGGCGGTTATCTTCGCATGCTTAACTCCCCAGAAGCGATTGCCGGCGAATTCACGAGATACCGCTTCCGCGACAGCGATATGTTCGACGTGCTGGCGTTCTACGAAAGCTGCACGCTCGAGCAGATCAATGCCCGGCTGATCGAGCACTTCGACTTTAATCAAATGTCCGTGTCGATCGTGCAATCGCCTGCGGAATGAAGACATTGCAACAAATGACGGTTTTGATTACCGGGGGAAGCCGGGGAATCGGCGCGGCAATAGCCATACGATTCGCAGCGGAGGGCGTCAATATCGTTATTCATTATTTGCATTCGCATGAGGCGGCCAACGAAACGGCTCGCACATGCATGGCGCTAGGCGCGAATGTAATGACCATTTCAGCGGATTTAAGATCCAAAGAGCAGCTTGAGCGCATGTACGATAAGTTGAAAAGCCATCGGATGCTGCCTGATATTTTGGTAAATAACGGAGGCATATCGCATTACGGCATGTTAATGGATGTCACCGAGCAGGAGTGGGACGATGTAATGGCGGTAAACCTGAAGGGCATGTTTCTCTGCTCCCAGCTATTCATGCCGCATATGATCGCCGGGCGATTCGGCCGCATTATTAACGTATCTTCCGTCTGGGGCATCTCAGGCGCCTCCTGCGAGGTTCTGTACTCGACGACCAAGGGCGGCATGAACGCTTTCACGAAAGCGCTGGCTAAGGAGCTGGCGCCCTCTGGCGTCACAGTCAACGCAGTTGCGCCTGGAGCGGTTGACACCGTTATGATGAACAGCTTCAATGAAGAGGAGAAGGCGGCTCTGCAGCAAGAAATTCCGGCAGGACGATTCGGCTCGCCGGAAGAAATCGCATCGCTCGTCTATTTCTTGTCATTGCCGGAATCATCGTACATTACGGGGCAAATTATTAGCCCGAACGGCGGATGGCATACATAGGACAAGCAGCCAATGTTGCGCATTCGTCGTTTCTTGAATAATCATTGCCGCATTATCGCATCATAAGGACTGTTGCTTATTCTTTTCCACACCAATAGGAGGCGAAGAGTCATGACAACCGTCCTTACTAACTTTGCTACATGGAAACATTTCTTGGCCGATCGTGTTTCGCATGCCAAGAATATGGGGATGACCGAGGAGACGATTGCGAGCTTGGCTTTCGAGATCGGTTCATTTCTGGATGAGAAGGTCGATCCCAAGAACGAGGAAGAACGTCTTCTGAAGCAGCTATGGGATGCTGGCGACGAGGGTGAGCGCAAGGCGCTTGCCAGCTTGATGGTGAAGCTCGTCCAGAAATCTTAACTGCAAGGCTGTGCCATTGCAGGCGTAATCGTCGCAATCAATTTGAAGCAGCAGAGAAGCCTCCGATATGGAGGCTTTTCTGCAATGTTTCATGTGAGGTTGCAGGATTGTGATGAAAATTGTAGAATAATGCTTTATGGCGTATAATTTTCCGCATGACCATTACGATTATGTTCAGATTTAGGACGGTGACAGCAAGCAATGGAAAAAAAACAGTGGTATATGGAGTACAAAATACATAAAAACCGTCCGGGCTTGCTCGGAGACATCGCTTCCTTGCTCGGGATGCTCGAAGTTAACATTATGACGATAAACGGCGTCGAGGATCGTACGCGCGGGATGCTGCTGCAAACGGATGACGACGAGAAGATCGAGCTGCTTGGCAAGATGCTTCAAAAGGTTGACAATATTACGGTTAACAAGCTTCGGACACCGACGATCGTCGATATATTGGCCGTTCGCCACGGACGCTATATCGAGCGCGATTCCGATGATCGCAAGACGTTCCGCTTCACGAGAGACGAGCTTGGCATATTGGTCGACTTCCTTGGCGAAGTATTCAAGCGCGACGGCAATCAAGTGATCGGGCTTCGCGGCATGCCTCGCGTAGGCAAGACTGAATCGATCATTGCAGGCAGCGTTTGCTCGAATAAGCGCTGGACATTCGTGTCGTCTACACTGCTTAGGCAGACCGTTCGGAGCCAGCTGTCCGAGGACGAAATGGAACCGAACAATATTTATATCATTGACGGCATCGTCAGCACGATTCGTTCCAATGAGAAGCATCACGCGCTGCTTCAAGAAATAATGGCAATGCCTTCGACGAAGGTCATTGAACATCCGGATATTTTCGTGAAGGAGTCCCATTATGATTACAGTCATTTCGACATCATTGTCGAGTTGCGCAATTCCCCCGATGAAGAGATTTCTTACGAAAAATTTACCGCAAATTATACTGACGACTTCTAAAGCAGGGTAGGAAGGAGGTATTTCAATGTCTGATTTGGGCGCGTTGCTTCGCAAAGCGAGGGAGCAGCGAGGATTGTCGTTGGATGATATTCAAGAGACTACGAAAATTCGCAAACGTTACCTGGAAGCAATTGAAAGCGGAGACCATAGCATTCTGCCGGGCAGCTTCTACGTACGGGCATTCGTGAAAAACTATTCCGAAGCGGTCGGACTTGATCCCGACGAAGTGCTGCGCCTCTATCAGCATGAGGTGCCTGCAGCGCAGAATGAACACGCGGCAGAGCCGATTCCTGTACGGGCTCCTCGAAGATTAAAGTCGGAATCTTCGGAGCGGATGGGGAAAATCGGTTTTAACTTAATGATGTGGTGTTTTCTCATTCTTATTTTTGTCGTCGTGTGGATGTTCGTTATTAATCGCGATCCTGATCCGGCAGATCAGCTTGACCAGAAGACGCCGATTACCGATGCTTCGCAGCCTCCAACCGACAATATTAACGCAGGTAACGGCACGGTTACGGATAATCCGGTGCCTACGGCTACGCCGGTGCCAACCCAAGTGCCTACAACGGTTACTTTCGCAAGCAAAGTCGGCAAGGCGGATAAGTACGATATCGGTCCTGAAGGCACGCATAAACTGGAAATTAAGGTTAGCGGCGGCAGGAGCTGGCTCGAAATTCGAGCAGGCGGCTCAACGGGCGAGAAGCTGTATTCGGCTAACGCAGACGACGGAACGATTGAGACTCATGATCTCACTCAGCAGTTGTATGTAAATGTCGGGCGCGCCGATCTGACTGAAATTACGGTTGATGGCGTTCCTGTGCCGGATGGCGACCGCGCAGGTTCCAAGAAGCTGCTCATTAATCCGATCGTATCAACAAGCACTCCGCCTAACGGCGAACCTACGGATACGGCGGCAGATACGGACGAGACTGGCGGAACGGGAAATGAGCCTGATTCGGCAACGTCTGAATAAAGGGAACGAGAGGAGAGATTCGGGTTGAGTTCAGAAAGTTCATTTGACATTGTATCGAAGGTCGATATGGCCGAACTCGTAAACGCAATATCGCAAGCGGAGAAAGAGATCGAGACGAGGTTCGATTTCAAAGGCAGCAAAAGCAGCATCGCTCTCGAGAAGGAAGAATTGGTTGTCGGTTCCGATGACGAGTATAAGCTTAAGGCGGTTATCGACATCTTGCTTTCAAAGATGATCAAGCGCGGCGTTCCGATCAAAAATATGGATTACGGCAAAATCGAAGGCGCGTCGGCCGGTACGGTTCGCCAGAAAATTAAGCTAAGACAGGGCATCGAGCAGGACGTATCCAAAAAAATTAATATTTTAATCCGCGATTCGAAGCTTAAAGTAAAGAGTCAAATCCAAGGCGATCAAATTCGGGTGACGGGCAAGAGCCGCGACGATCTGCAAGCGGTCATGGCACTGCTTCGCGGTGCGGATTTGCCGATTGAGCTGCAATTTATGAATTACAGGTAAGCTTGCAATCAGAGCTGCGTTACATAGCAACCTGAGCCTCGCTTTGTCGCTCGTTCGCAAAGCGGGGCTTTGCATTTTTTTACATGCAATCGATGAATTTGTTCGGCATTGGCTGATTTTGACACTTAGAATACCATGTATTATACTTGAACTCGAAGCATTTGCAGGTTTTACACTAATAAGTGCTTGCCAAAGTTCTACGGATGAGATTCTGGAGGATGTGCAGATGACGGAACGAGTGAAAGTAGTAACGCTTGGTTGCGAGAAAAACTTGGTCGATTCGGAAATTATGTCGGGTTTGATCCATGAACGCGGTTATCGCTTAGTTGAGGAAGCCGATGATGCGACGGTTATTATCGTTAATACATGCGGTTTCATTGACGCGGCTAAGGAAGAATCCGTCAATACGATTTTAGATATGGCTGATCTGAAGGAAACGGGCCGGCTTAAGGCATTGATCGTTTCCGGCTGCTTGACGCAGCGCTACAAGCAGCAGCTTATGGAGGAAATGCCGGAAATCGACGGCATTGTCGGAACGGGCGACTTCCACCATATTAACGATATTGTGGACGAGGCTCTGCGAGGCAAGAAACCGATCAAGGTGGGCAATCCGGTATTCGATTACAGCCAGGAATTGCCGAGAATGGTGACGACACCTCGCTATGCGGCGTATGTGAAGATTGCCGAAGGTTGCGATAACGCTTGTACATTCTGCAGCATTCCGATTATGCGCGGCAACTTTAGAAGCCGCACGATCGAATCGATACTGGCCGAGGTTGAGCTGCTGGCTTCGCAAGGGGTGAAGGAGGTCAGCTTGATCGCGCAAGATTCCACGAATTACGGAACGGATCTATACGATCGTTTCATGCTTCCGGAGCTGCTTAACCGTGTAAGTGAGGTTAACGGAATCGTTTGGGTTCGCTTGCATTACGCTTACCCGGGCTTTTTCTCCGATGAGTTGATCGAGACCATCGCGAACAATCCGAAAATATGCAAATACATCGATATGCCTCTGCAACATAGCGAGGATACGATATTGAAACGAATGCGCAGGCCTGGCAGACAGCGTGATACGCGTGAGCTTATTGCGAAGATCCGGGCAGCGATTCCTGATGTTGCGCTTCGGACAAGCTTGATCGTTGGCTTCCCCGGCGAGACGGAGGAAGATTTCGGGAAGCTATGCGAGTTCGTTAAAGAAATGAAGTTCGACCGTTTGGGTGTATTTGCCTACTCCAGCGAAGAGGACACGCCGGCCGTTAGGTTGCCGCATCATGTTCCTGACGAAGTAAGAGAATGGCGAGTCAACACGCTCATGGAAGTGCAGCGGCTCGTTTCGCGCGACAATAGCAGCAAGTATATCGGCAAGGAGATTGATGTTCTCGTCGAACGGTACGACGGCAGAAGCGACGTCTATATCGGACGTTCCATGTACGACGCGCCGGAGATCGACGGAGAAGTATTCATATCGAATTGCCATGCAGAAATAGGTTCGATTCAGAAGGTTCGCGTTAAGCATGCCTATGAGTTTGACCTGTCCGGGGAGGGAATTGCATGAATCTGGCGAACCGCATAACGCTTGCCAGAATTTTTTTGGTACCGGTTATTATGTTGTTTTTGCTTATGAGGGTTGATCTGGGGTCGCTAACGTTCGCCGACTTCACTATTACATACAATCAAATCGTTGCAGCGCTCATCTTCATCGTAGCGGCAAGCACGGATGGGCTCGACGGCTACATCGCCCGCAAGAACAAGATCGTCACCAATCTGGGCAAGCTGCTCGATCCGCTAGCGGACAAGCTGCTTGTTGCAGCCGTCCTTATCTCGCTCGTTGAAATGGACAAGTTGAGCGCATTGATTGCGATCATTATCATTAGCCGCGAGTTTGCCGTTACGGGCCTGCGTCAGGTAGCGCTGCTCGAAGGCTCGGTTATGGCAGCAAGCAAGTGGGGCAAATGGAAGACGGCAATCCAGATTACGATGATTATTGCGCTGCTCATTAACAATTTCCCGTTCGCTTTCATCGACTTTCCGTTCGATGTGATTGCAAGCTGGGTAGCGGCAGCGATTACGGTCTACTCCGGTGTCGATTATTTCGTGAAGAACAAGAGTCTCATTCCCGTAGAGTAGCCGAAAAGCATCTTTCCGATTTACGGAGGGATGCTTTTGCATATAGTAGGATATTATAAAGCTCGCGCATGTAGCAAAGGAGAGGCTGCGGATGAAGGCAGAAATTATTGCGGTCGGCACGGAACTGCTGCTCGGCCAAATCGTGAATACGAACGCACGGTACTTATCGCAGAAGCTTGCTTCGCTTGGCATCGACGTCTATTATCAAACGGTTGTCGGCGACAACGCTGCAAGGTTAAGGAAAGCAATTGAGATTGGACGCTCGCGCGCCGATCTGCTCGTCTTTACGGGCGGGCTTGGTCCGACACAGGATGATTTGACGAAGGATGTGCTGGCCGACTATTTGGGTAGAGGGCTCTATATCCATGCGCCAACCATGGAACGCATTGAGCAGTTGTTTGGTTCAAGAGGGCTGCATATGGTCGAAAGCAATCGCCGTCAAGCGAATATGATCGAAGGCGGCGACGCGATCGATAATGCGGCAGGCCTTGCAGTCGGCAATGGCTTGGAAGCGGACGGCATGCTCTATTTGCTGCTGCCCGGCCCGCCTAAGGAAATGATGCCGATGATCGACGGACCCGGCGAGGCGTGGTTGCGATCGAAGCTGAACGAAGAGCTGCCCCTCTATTCGCGCCTGCTGAAATTCGCCGGCATCGGGGAGTCCAACCTCGAGGCTCGGCTTATCGATCTCATCGAAGCGCAGACCGATCCGACGATCGCGCCCTATGCGAAGGAAGGCGAGGTCGCGGTACGCGTCTCGACGAAAGCGGGATCCCTTGCGGAAGCGCAGCGGAAGATTGACGATGTGGTAGATCAGATCAAAACGAGAATCGGGGAGCATTTGTATGCGAAGGAGGATATCCCGCTTGAAGAGGCTGTCGTTAAGCTCCTGAGAGCTTCGAGGCGCAAGCTGGCTTGCGCGGAGAGCTGTAGCGGAGGATTGCTCGCCGAGCTCGTCACGAACGTTCCTGGTAGCAGCGGTGAGTTCGTGGGAGGCGTCGTAACCTATACGAACGAGATGAAGCATCTGTTGCTCGGCATTCCGATGACGCAGCTCGAAGGGGAAGGCGCTCCGGGCGCGATCAGCGAGTCGACGGCTGCTCTAATGGCGGAACGCGTAAGGCAATTGGCCGACACGGACTTCGGCGTTTCGCTCACAGGCGTTGCCGGCCCTTCCGAGTCGGAAGGCAAGCCTGTCGGCCTCGTCTACTTCGCGATCGCGGAGCGGGGCAAGAAAACGCTCGTCCATACGACGCATCTAAGCGGCGATCGCGGGATGATACGTTTAAGAGCGGTGAAGGCGACGTTGTACCGGCTATGGCAGGCGCTTCGGGAGCAGTGATCGACGCGGTACGACTGTTTGTGTTGGATCGTATCCTAGCTAATCGGGACGGCTATGTTGGATTCTGCAGGATAGCCCCCTTTAGAAACCCGACTTGCGGCTATAGTGGTTATTTGCATTAACTTCGGTCTTGATCAACTGGAATGAAGCTTTCACGAAGAAAGTTACTGCAGAAATCCAATATAGGCTCTGAAAACGACCTAAACGGGCAAAAGTTAGTGCCATTATACAACATAGACGTCGATGCAACGATGAGGCAATCATATGTTGAAGATAGTCCGACTTCTGGCTGTTCTCTAGCTGGTTGTGCGAGTCGCTTACGATGATAGAGGCAGCACTCGCAATTGGATGATTGTGGCTGAAAAAAAGCTTGTCTTTTGTCGAAGGCGGGACTATAATCGAAAGTAGTTATCGGAAGAACCGTGGCGAAGAATACTTTGCTGCGGTTTTTTTATTGTCTGTTGACATGCGGCCAAACGAAAAAAGCGAATGTATGTTCGAAAAAAATGCTTGGCAAGCAGTCGCAAGTGAGGTATCATACAATTATAAACGATGAAGGATGTGAGTTTCTTGTCGGACCGTCGCGCTGCGTTAGAAATGGCTTTGCGCCAAATCGAGAAACAATTTGGTAAAGGCTCAATCATGAAATTAGGTGAATCCACACACATGCAAGTAGAGACCGTGCCTAGCGGTTCGCTTGCTCTAGATATTGCGCTTGGAATCGGGGGTTTGCCCCGCGGCCGTGTTATCGAAGTATATGGACCGGAATCGTCCGGTAAGACGACAGTTGCTCTTCATGCCATTGCAGAAGTGCAACGCATTGGCGGACAAGCTGCTTTCATCGATGCGGAGCATGCGCTTGATCCGCTCTACGCCAGCAAGCTTGGCGTCAACATTGATGAGCTTCTGCTCTCGCAGCCTGACACTGGCGAGCAAGCACTAGAGATCGCTGAAGCGCTTGTACGCAGCGGCGCTGTTGACGTTATCGTTATTGACTCCGTTGCCGCACTCGTTCCGAAGGCGGAGATCGAAGGCGACATGGGCGATTCGCACGTCGGCCTACAAGCCCGTCTGATGTCGCAAGCGCTGCGCAAGCTGTCCGGCGCGATTTCGAAGTCGAAGACGATTGCAATCTTTATTAACCAATTGCGCGAGAAGGTTGGCGTTATGTTCGGCAATCCGGAGACGACGCCAGGCGGACGCGCACTGAAGTTCTATTCCAGCGTACGTCTTGATGTACGCCGCGTCGAGACGCTTAAGCAAGGCAATGATATGGTCGGTAACCGTACGCGTATCAAGGTCGTGAAGAATAAGGTTGCGCCTCCGTTCAAGCAAGCGGAGATCGACATTATGTATGGGGAAGGCATTTCGAGGGAAGGTTCTTTGATCGATATCGGCGTGGAGATGGATATCGTTCAGAAGAGCGGCGCGTGGTTCTCATACGAGGGCGAGCGTCTTGGACAAGGCCGCGAGAACGCGAAGCAATATCTGAAGGATCATAAAGACATTGCTGCTGTTATCGAGAAGAAGATTCGTGATGCGAGCAATCTATCGGCTACGGCGCAGCAAGCGAACTTTAACCAAGAGCCGCAAGAAGAAGAGGAATTCGAAGATTTGGAATAATATTATATGCAGCATAACCTATAGCTAGTGTCGTTTCGCCGTCCCGCAGGGGGCGGCGAAGCTTCGTTTAAGCGACGTTATCGTGTCAGGAGGCAGACAGCACAGTGGATGGGGATCACACGGCAGACGGAGGCTGGATCATCTTGTCGGTCAAGCAGGACAAGAAGGAGAGGCGGCGATACCATTTGTTCGGGGACTCGGAAGACCCGCTATTAAGCGTCCATGAGGATATACTCATTAGGTTCAACCTTATGAAGGGGCGATTGCTTATGGAGTCGGAGCTGGACGAGATTAGAACCGAAGACGAGCGTTATCGCGCTTATGCATTAGCGGTCTATTATCTTGGCGCGAAGCCAAGGACGAGGAAGCAGATCGAGCAGTATTTAAAAAGGAAGCAATTCGAAGAAATGAATATTGGCTACGCGCTTGACCGTTTAGAAAGCGAGCATATTGTGGATGATGAACAATATGCGCATCAATTCGCGGCTCAACGTCTGAAGAGCGGGCTCAAGGGCAGACATTGGATCAAGCAAGAGCTTCAGCAGCTAGGCATCTCGCAGGAGTTGGCCGGAGAAGCGCTTCGCACGCTGAACGAAGAAGCGGAGTTAGCGTCCGCAAATGCGGCTGCGGGCAAGAAATGGCGTTCGCTTAAAGGCACGCCGAAGGAAAGAAAACAGAAGCTGATCGTCTTTTTGCTTCGGCGAGGCTTCCCAGGAGACATTGCTAGAGAAGCGGTAAAGTCAGTCGAAAGTGAAGAGGAAGAGGATGCTTTCGGCATGGACGAGGGGTTCTAAAGGAAGCTGTAAGCCGTTTTCGCTTGACAATTGATTTTACGAAACGATAAAATGAGGATGTATTCCTTCTATTTTGAATCAATTTTCCTTCCAAAAGTTGATTCGAAACGATTATTTTCGTCAAAATGGTAGATGAGAAACGGTTTGGAAACCGATTGAAAACCTAATATCATTCCAGGTGCAAGCTTGGTGTGCAACAAGGAGGTGAACAAGATGCATTATGCAATTTGGATCTTGATCTGTCTACTTGTTGGCGTAATTTTCTTTGTGATTGGTTATTTTATTCGAAAGTCGATTGCAGAGGCTAAAATTTCGAGTGCCGAGCAAGCCGCAGTCCAAATCGTGGAGAACGCGAAGAAGGAAGCGGAGGCACAGAAAAAGGAAACCGTACTTGAGGCAAAAGACGAAGTCCATAAGCTCCGTTCTGAAGCCGAGAGAGACATTCGTGAACGACGCAACGAGGCTCAACGTCAAGAACGACGTTTGCTCCAAAAAGAGGAGTCGTTGGATAAAAAGTTAGAAGCGCTAGAACGCAAAGAAGAATCTGTAGCCAACAAAGAGAAGCGGATCGAAGAAACGCAGGAGCAGATCGATTCCATCTATAAGCAGCAGCTCAGTGAATTGGAGCGTATATCCAGTCTGACGATGGAAGATGCGAAATCGATTATTTTGTCAAATGTTGAACAGGAAGTACGGCATGAGACGGCACAAATGATTAAAGAGATCGAGCAGCAAGCGAAGGAAGAAGCGGACAAAAAAGCACGTGACATTATTTCGCTAGCTATTCAACGCTGTGCGGCGGACCATGTGGCGGAGACGACGGTATCTGTCGTAACGTTGCCTAATGAAGAGATGAAAGGCCGCATTATCGGGCGCGAAGGCCGCAATATCCGTGCTTTGGAAACATTGACCGGTATCGATCTCATCATCGACGATACACCGGAAGCGGTCATTTTGTCTGGATTTGACCCGATTAGACGCGAAATTGCTCGTACATCTTTGGAGAAGCTTGTGGCTGACGGACGTATCCATCCTGCCCGCATTGAAGAAATGGTCGAGAAATCCCGCAAGGAAGTGGATGAGCGTATCCGTGAATACGGGGAGCAAGCTACTTTCGAGGTTGGGGTGCATGGCTTGCATCCGGATCTAATCAAGATTCTGGGCCGATTGAAATATCGGACGAGCTATGGACAGAACGTGTTGAAGCACTCCATGGAGGTTGCTTACCTGACAGGTTTGATGGCAGCGGAGCTGGGCGAGGATATTACGCTCGCGAAGCGCGCAGGCTTGCTGCATGACATCGGGAAAGCGCTTGACCATGAGGTGGAAGGCTCGCATGTCGAGATCGGCGTAGAGCTCGCTAAGAAGTACAAGGAGCATCCTGTTGTCATTAACAGTATTGCTTCCCACCACGGCGATTGCGAGGCGACTTCCGTTATCGCAATGCTCGTAGGAGCAGCTGATGCCTTGTCGGCTGCGCGTCCTGGAGCACGTCGTGAGACGCTTGAGACGTACATCAAGCGACTGGAGAAGCTTGAAGATATCTCTGAGTCGTTCGAAGGCGTTGAGAAGTCGTACGCGATTCAAGCTGGTCGTGAAGTGCGCGTTATGGTACAGCCAGAGAAGATCGACGATACGGAAGCGTTCCGACTCGCACGCGACATTACGAAAAAAATCGAGAGCGAACTCGATTATCCGGGGCATATTAAAGTCACCGTTATTCGTGAGACAAGAGCGGTTGAATACGCGAAATAATCAACGAACCAGATATGCAAGACGGAAAAGTGGCTGCTCGTCAGCCACTTTTCTGCATGATTGCGTACAAATAGAAGGAAGTGGAATTTAAATTGAGTACGAATGTATTATTCATAGGCGATATAGTTGGCAATGTAGGAAGAAGCGCGCTTAAGCGGGTATTACCCGCTCTGAAAAGCAAATATAATCCGCATATTATTATTGTGAATGGTGAAAATGCAGCCGCCGGTCGCGGGATTACGGCAAACATAGCGAAGGAATTTTTCGAATGGGGCGTCCATGGCATTACGATGGGCAACCATACGTGGGATAATAAAGATTTGTTCGAATGGATCGACGATGAGCCAAGGCTCGTGCGTCCAGCCAACTTTCATGAGAGTGCGCCAGGGCAAGGTATGGCGTTCATCAAGGCTAACGGCAAGCAGCTTGCCATCATTAATCTTCAAGGAAGAACGTTTCTGCCGCCGATTGATTGTCCGTTCAACAAAGCGGATGAGCTAGTTGAGCAGGCAGGGCAGAAGACGAACAACATACTTGTTGATTTTCACGCGGAAGCAACGTCCGAGAAAATCGCTATGGGCTGGCATTTGGATGGCAGAGCCTCTATCGTCGTTGGAACGCATACGCATGTCCAAACGAATGACGATACGATACTGCCGGGCGGTACGGCTTACTTAACCGATGTAGGCATGGTTGGTCCGAAAGAAGGCGTGCTTGGCATGGAGCGGAACGCGGTGCTGCATAAGTTCATTACGCAAATGCCTGTCCGATTCGTTGTTGACGAGGGCAAGTGGCATCTGCATGCCGTATCCGTCCAGCTTGACGATACAACCGGCAAAGCGACCAGAATGCAAAAAATTCGACTCACCGAGGACGAATGGCTGCTCATGTAATGTTCTGAATCTCTGAAAAGAGCGACAATTCAGAATTGCTTGTAAAGTGCGACGAATAAAGCAGGAATTTTTTAACCTCCCTCGAATACTATTTAAAAGTGGAATCCATCCAACATTCCCAGGGGAGGTACTTTTCATGGATGTATTAAAAGTTTCAGCAAAGTCCAATCCAAATTCCGTTGCAGGCGCATTGGCTGGCGTTCTAAGAGAGCGTGGCGGCGCTGAATTGCAGGCTATCGGTGCAGGAGCGCTCAATCAAGCAATCAAGGCGGTAGCCATCGCACGCGGGTTCGTCGCTCCCAGCGGGGTGGATCTCATCTGCATACCGGCCTTTACAGACATCGTCATCGACGGCGAGGATCGAACGGCGATCAAGCTGATCGTGGAGCCGCGATAACAACAAAGCGGTAAAGAGGCGGCGGAATGTCTGGATGAACTTTTAAAATCGTTCGCCTGTTTACGACGTAGACAGGTTTTTTTGAATTCTAAGGAGATATTAGAGACTTCACTACAACCACTTAGAATGCCCCGCGTAACGACGATTGCGTAGCGCCGCCTTCAAGGACGGCGTTTGCCGTCTACGCTTATTTGCATACTATTCCGATGTGTGAGGTGTTTCATGAAAGTAGTTGATTTTCACTGCGATGTACTCTGCAAGCTGCTGGAAGACGAGCAGTTGACGTTCCGCGGCAACAAGTCCGGAGCGCTCGACGTCACGTATGAGAGGCTCCAGGCAGCAGATACGGTGCTTCAAACGTTTGCGATATACATACCGAGAGCATTAAACGGAAGACTGGAGCCGATACTGGAAAGCATTGATCGATTCCATGAGCATGTGCTCGCATGCGAAAATATGTTGTGGGTACGATCCGCTCGCGATTTAGAGACATGCCTTGCAACGGGCAAGATCGGGGCTTTGCTCTCGCTTGAAGGCGTAGACGGCCTGCAAGGCAAAATGTCGATGCTGCGCACGATGCATAAGCTTGGCGTTCGCGCGGCGGGGATGACCTGGAATAACGCCAATTGGGCGGCGGATGGCGTTATGGAGCCGCGAGGAGGCGGCTTGACGGGACTTGGCCGGGAATTCGTGGATGAATGCGATAAATGGGGAATCCTATTGGATGCATCGCATTTGTCGGAACAAGCGTTTTGGGATACGGCGGAGCGTACGGCGAGGCCGATTATCGCCTCGCATTCGAATGCGAAGCGGATATGCAACCACCCGCGCAACTTGTCCGACGAGCAGATTAAGCGGATTATCGAGAAAGACGGTATGATCGGCATTACGTTCGTTCCGTATTTCGTAGCGCAAGCGGAACGAGTGACGGTCGATGACGTCGTTCGGCATATTGAGCATATGTGCGAGCTTGGCGCCGAGCGTTCGATTATGCTTGGCTCGGACTTCGACGGAATCGACGTTTATGTAGAGGGACTGGCCCATCCGGGAGAGCTCGTCCATCTGAAGGACGCGTTATTGCAGCATTACACGGAGCAGCAGACGGAGCGGTTTTTCAGCGGCAATGCGATCGATTTTTTGTTGAAGCATCTTCCGTAACATTAAATTAACATACCATCTCGTTGTGATATGAATTTCATCTAAACAAACTATCGTTTCCATTAAGCGGTTACATCTTGCAATTATGCATTTTGACCTATAAAATTGTTGTGACTGTTATAAGATGATACACATTTATGGTCGGAGAATGTTCATATACGATTTATTTTTTATGGAATGACGGACTTAACAGGTACGATGTCGTCTGAGGGCCGGCGACAATCGTTTATGCTTGCCGATCAGGACAAATGCAACTTTTACTGATATGGCTACAAAGAGGAGATGGGCATTTTGATTAGTCAATTGTCTTGGAAGATCGGGGGCCAACAAGGGGAAGGCGTAGAAAGCACAGACCGGATTTTTTCCACCGCGCTCAACCGACTAGGTTATTATTTATACGGTTATCGTCATTTTTCATCAAGGATTAAGGGCGGACATACTAACAATAAAATTCGAATCAGCACGAAACCGATCCGCGCGATTTCGGATGACTTGGACATATTGGTCGCATTCGACCAAGAGAGCATCGATTTGAACGCAGTTGAGCTTCGTCCGGGCGGAGTCGTCGTAGCGGATGCAAAATTCAATCCGACGATTCCGGAAGGCATCGACGCTAGGCTGTTCGCCGTTCCTATTACGGCAATGGCGGAGGAACTCGGCACGTCCTTAATGAAGAACATGGTCGCCTCCGGCGCTTCATGGGCTCTCCTTGGCTTGCCGCTTGAAGTATTCAATAAGGCGGTTGAAGAAGAGTTCGGGCGCAAAGGCGCGGCAATCGTGGAAAAAAATATTGAAGCGGTTAAGCGCGGCGCCGAGTTCGTCCTTGCGGAAGCGGGAGGACCGCTGGATGCGTTCAAACTGGACGAAGCAGACGGCAAGCAGAAGCTGTTCATGATCGGCAACGAAGCGATAGGCCTCGGCTCGATTGCCGCAGGCTGCCGCCTCATGTCGGCGTATCCGATTACGCCGGCCTCGGAAATTATGGAGTATTTAATTAAGAAGCTGCCGAAATTCGGCGGCACGGTCGTGCAGACGGAGGATGAGATTGCCGCGGTCACGATGGCGATCGGCGCTAACTATGCCGGCGTACGTACGATGACGGCATCCGCAGGCCCGGGCCTTGCTCTTATGATGGAAGCGATCGGCCTTGCAGGTATGACCGAAACACCGCTTGTTATCGTGAATACGCAGCGCGGAGGCCCTTCTACCGGCTTGCCGACAAAGCAAGAGCAATCGGACTTGAACGCCATGGTATACGGCACGCACGGTGAAATTCCGAAGGTTGTCATTGCTCCGGCATCGATCGAAGACTGCTTCTACGATACGATTGAAGCATTCAACGTCGCGGAACAATATCAAGTGCCGGTTATCTTAATGACGGATCTCCAACTGTCTTTAGGCAAGCAATCGTGCGAACAGCTTGATTATAGCAAGATCGAGATCAAGCGCGGCAAGCTCGTTGACAACGTTCCTGCACTTGAAGGCCCGGAGTTATTCAAGCGCTATGAATTTACCGAAGACGGTGTCTCGCCCCGCGTTCTGCCAGGCGAGAAGGGCGGATTGCACCACGTCACAGGCGTTGAGCATGATGAAGTAGGCCGTCCGTCCGAGAGTGCGATTAACCGTCACAAGATGATGGATAAACGTCTGAACAAGCTAAACAATCTGTACATTCGTGATGCCCTGCGCGTAAACGCACCGCATCAGTCGCCTGACTTGCTCATTATCGGCATGGGTTCGACTGGCGGTACGATTGACGAAGCAAGAAGCTCGCTTGCGCAAGAAGGCGTAACGTCGAATCATATCACGATTCGCCAAATCCACCCGTTCCCTACGGAATTGCTGCTGCCGCATCTGCAAAGCGCAAAAAAAGTTGTCGTTATCGAGAACAACGCGACGGGTCAGCTTGCATCGCAAATTAAAATGAACGCCGGCTTCGCAGAGAAAATCGAAAGCCTGCTCAAATATGACGGTAATCCATTCCTGCCTGCACTGATTTATAAAGCCTGTAAGGAGCTGATCGAAGATGGCAACATTCAAAGAGTTTAGAAATAATGTCAAACCCAACTGGTGCCCAGGCTGCGGCGACTTCTCGATCCAAGCTGCCATTCAGCGCGCTGCAGCCAACGTCGGATTGGAACCGGAGGGACTGGCTGTTATATCCGGTATCGGTTGCTCGGGCCGTATCTCAGGTTACATTAACGCTTACGGCTTCCATGGCATTCATGGTCGCGTCCTTCCGATTGCGCAAGGCGTAAAGCTTGCCAACCGCGAGTTGACCGTAATCGCCTCAGGCGGCGACGGCGACGGCTTTGCAATAGGTATGGGCCATACCGTTCATGCGATACGCCGAAACTTGAACGTGACGTATATCGTTATGGATAACCAAATATACGGTTTGACCAAAGGACAGACTTCGCCGCGAAGCGCGGAAGGGTTCAAAACAAAATCGACGCCGGAAGGCTCAATCGAAACGACGCTATCGCCGCTGGAGATTGCTTTGGCTGCTGGCGCTACGTTCGTCGCCCAATCGTTCTCGAGCGATCTGAAGCAGTTGACGAGCTTGATCGAGCAAGGGATTAAGCATGAGGGCTTCTCGCTCATTAACGTATTCAGCCCTTGTGTTACGTTTAACAAAATCAACACGTACGACTGGTTCAAGGAAAATATCGTAAATCTGGAGCAATTCCCGGATTACGATCCGACGAACCGCGTCGTTGCGATGAACAAAATCATGGAGACGAACGGCATGCTTACAGGCCTGATCTACCAGAATACGACGCGCAAGTCGTACGAGGATTTGATTACGGGCTTCAAGCCGGAAGCGCTCGCGAAACAAGATCATATGATTACGCCGGACGAATTCCAGAAGCTTGTAGCTGAATTTAAATAAGTGGTATGATGGGCATACGGTCCGCGGGCCGTATGTTTTTTTTTGTATGCGGCAAGGAAGCAAGAACATCACTAAGAACTGGGAGCGTGACGATATGATACATAAACAAGTGCCAATCGGCGTATCTGCCAGACATATCCACCTATCTGAGGAGCATGTCGAGGCACTGTTCGGGGCTGGTTATACATTGACGGAGATGAAGCCGCTATCGCAGCCGGGGCAATATGCGGCGAATGAGACGGTTGCGGTGATCGGGCCGAAAGGAGAATTCGCGAAGGTGCGTATACTGGGGCCGGTTAGGAAGCGGACGCAGCTTGAGGTGTCGCGCACGGACGCATTCGCCTTAGGCGTAAAGCCCCCTCTTCGCGAGTCTGGCAATATTGCCGGATCTGCGGGCATCAAGCTTCAGGGGCCTGCTGGCGAGGTTGCGATCGAAGAGGGAGTAATCGTAGCTGCTAGGCATATTCACTTCAATACGAGCGATGCCGAGCGCTGGAATATCGAGGATAAGCAGCGCTTGCGAGTTCGTGTCGGCGGCGATCGAGGCGTCGTATTCGAGAATGTCGTTGCACGGGTATCGGACGAGTTCGCACTCGATATGCATATCGATACGGATGAAGCAAACGCTGCGGGCATTGCAAACGGCGATACCGGCGAGATTATCGACTAAATGTTCTTGGACAGAAGACAAGGAAGCTGCTTCCGCATACGCGGAGAGCAGCTTCTTCTTTCCCTCAAATATTAGTGACCCATCATCATGGTAACGTCTGGCTTCTCGCTTGGGTTGTCGCCAGGTACTGTCTTCGGCCTGCGCAGCAGGAAGGAGAACAGTACGCCGAGGATCCCGATGCAGCCGAGTACGAGGAACGTGTCTCCATAGGCGGAGAAGAATACGTCCGGACCCGGGTTACTAGCCATGTGATGCTCGGCGCGGCTAGCTAGCAGCGTCGAGAGGCCTGCTACGGCAAACGACGTCATGACTTGCTGCGCGGCCGCAGTCAGCGATGTGACGCGGCTAACGAGTTCCTTCGGAGCGGCTTGGATGATATGTGTATTAAGCGGCATCATCGACAAACCCATGCCGGCGCCAATCAAAGCAAGCGGAATCATAAGCGAGATAAGCGTCGTTTCCGCCGATATTTGCGTCAACAGGAAGGTGGCGATCGTAATGATGACCATACCGGACAGAACGACAGGCCTCGCGCCAAGCTTATCGAACAGCTTGCCGCCGATCGGCATGAAAAGGGCGGCGGCGAGCGCTTGCGGAAGTAGAATCAGACCTGTCGTGAAAGCGGAATATTCCTTGACGACTTGCAGATAGACCGGAATAAGGAAGATCGTACCGAACAAGGCGATTTGTACGATCCACTGAAGAATGACGCCGCGCGTGAAGTTGCTCGATTTGAATACGCGCAGCTCAAGCAGCGGTTCGCGGCGTCTAAGCTCAACGATAATGAATATGATGAGCGCAACCGTACCTACGATAATGCCGGTAAGCGTTTCTGGGGAAGTCCAGCCGCTTCCGGTTCCTCCGCCTTCCCCGCCGCCTGCAGAGCTTACCCCGTAAGCGAGGGATGCAAAGGCCAGAGGAGCGAAGATCATGCCTAAGTAGTCAAGTGCCGGAACGGTCTGGCGTTCGATGCGCGGCAATGTGCGAAGTCCGATGATTACGGCAACTACTCCGATCGGCAGGTTGATAAGGAAAATCCAATGCCAAGTGACATAATCGATGAGCCAGCCTGCGACGACCGGGCCGAGCGCAGGCGCGAGCAGCATCGGAATACCGATCATGCCCATAACGGCGCCTTGCTTGCCTGGAGGGCTAAGTCTGTAAGTAAATGCCATCGCGATTGGAGCTACCATACCGCCGCCAAGACCTTGAATGATGCGGTACACGATAAGCTGCTCTGCGCTTGTTGCAAGGGCGCAAAGCCCGGACCCGAGGGTGAACATGATGATCGACAGCAGGAAAATTTGTTTAGCGCCGAATCGGTCGGACAGCCAGCCTGCGAGCGGGATAACGGCTGCTTGGGCCAGCGCGTATCCGGTAATGGTCCATTGAACGATCGTCATGGAGCTTTGGAAATCGTCCATAAGCCCTTTCAATGCTACGTTCATTGCCGTACCGTCCAATATAACCATGAACATGCCGACAATAATGGCGAGCAGAGGCGCGATTATGCTCTTAATCGAGAGATCGGCGCTTTCCTGCTGCGGCCTGGATGAAGCAGAAGCCATTTTATTTTCCTCCTATCCGACTGTCGCGATATGCCGTATCTCTAGACGTTGACCTGCAACCATGTACAGGATACAATGAGAACGACTACCGCATTTATATAGCGGACAATTGTCCGCACTATTGAATCATAATGACGATAGCATAAAATGTCAATCCTTTAACGGTAAAATAATTGAAGGAGAAATGAGCAATGACAGCAACGGACAGCGGCAGAACGAAACAAGATTTGAGCGCTGCGATTTTGCGGACTGCAAATCACTTGTTTAACGAGCACGGGGTTGAATGCGTCAGTATGCATCAAATCGCTAAATCGGCCGGCATCGGACAAGGCACGCTATATCGGCGCTATGCCAATAAAGGCGACTTGTGCATGGATGTGATGAAGGATAGCTTCGAGAGATTCAGCGTCGAAGTCGTAAACGATTTGAAGCTGCAAGCGGATCGGCCCGTTCAGGATCGGTTGTACGGTGTAGTTTGCAAGGTTATTTATTTTCTGGAGACAAAATCCCGTTTTCTAGGCGTTATGCATGCCTCGCAACTGAGCGATGTGCAGAAAACCGATTTTTTCGATTCGCCGCCATATCATTTTTTACATGGCATTATGTGCAGTTTGCTGAAAGAAGCAGCCGAGCATGAACTTGCATATCCAATCGATGCGAGCTATGTCGCCCATTCCTATATATCGGTGATGTCGCCGCATACCCACATGCATCTTCGCATGAGATGCGGGTATTCGCTGGCCGATGTGCAGGAGCAGTTCCGCTCGACGCATATAGCGCCTCTGTTCAAATAAAATAGAACGCCATATGAGTCAGCAATCGCCGGTCAAGCATGGATATATGTTCCGTAAACTGGTATAATACTGAATTGGACTATGATAGCCGGAAACTATTTATGCATCTATAAGGAAGTGAGAAAGCCTTGACTACCGATCGTAACCAAGAGGACAAGAACAAGAGTAACGTCCAGATGAAGGATTACTCCAAGTATTTTGATTTCAGCGATGCGAAAGTGATTGAACAGGACGACAACTCGACGACTTACCGGATCAAAGGTAGAATCATTAACATAAATTCGGCGCCCAGCCATAAGGACGAGAAGAAACGCGGCAAAGAGGATATCGAGGTCCATTACGATTTCTCGATTCCGGAGGAGCTGCAATCCCTTGGATCAGGCAAACATTATTTGATCCAGACATACGGCTGCCAGATGAACGAGCATGACACTGAGGTCATGAAGGGCATGTTCGAGCAAATGGGATATACGGCGACGGAGGATCGGCAGCAAGCGGATGTTATATTGCTCAACACTTGCGCAATTCGCGAGAATGCGGAGGATAAGGTATTCGGCGAGTTAGGCCACTTGAAGACGCTGAAGCTGGAGAAGCCCGATTTGCTGCTTGGCGTATGCGGCTGCATGTCGCAGGAGGAGTCGGTCGTCGGGCGTATTTTGCAAAAGCATGCTTTCGTCGATATGATATTCGGAACGCATAATATTCATCGTCTGCCTTATCTGCTGCAAAATGCTTACTTCAGCAAGGAAATGGTCGTCGAGGTATGGTCCAAGGAAGGCGACATCATAGAGAATATGCCGAAGAAGCGGGAAGGCATGCGCGCTTGGGTCAATATTATGTATGGCTGCGACAAGTTCTGTACGTACTGCATCGTTCCTTATACGCGAGGCAAGGAGCGCAGCAGACGACCGGAGGATGTTATCGCGGAGGTGCGCGAGCTTGCAAGGCAAGGCTTCAAAGAAATTACGCTGCTCGGACAAAATGTCAATGCGTACGGCAAAGACTTCGAGGACATCGACTATCGCTTCGGCGATCTGATGCAGGATATGTCGAAGATCGATATTCCGCGGATTCGGTTCATGACGAGCCATCCGCGCGACTTCGACGATCATCTGATCGAGGTGCTTGCTCAGGGGGGCAATCTTGCCGAGCATATACACCTGCCTGTCCAATCCGGCAGCACGGAAACGCTTAAGCGGATGAGCCGTAAATATACGCGTGAAGCTTACATGGAGCTGGTCGGCAAAATCAAGCGGGCCATTCCGGATGTCGTGCTTACGACGGATATCATTGTCGGTTTTCCAGGGGAGACGGACGAGCAGTTCGAGGATACGTTATCGCTGGTGAGAGATGTCGGCTTTGACTCCGCCTACACTTTCCTCTATTCGCCTCGAGAAGGTACGCCTGCCGCGGTCATGGAGGACAATGTCCCGCTTGCCGTGAAGAAGGAGCGCTTGCAACGGCTGAACGGACTGCTGGGGGCGATTGCCCGGGAGAAGAACGAGCAGCTTCGCGGACGGACCGTAGAAGTGCTCATCGAAGGCGAAAGCAAAAACAATGCGGACGTTCTATCGGGACGTACCCGCACGAACAAGCTTGTTCACCTGGAAGGGCCGAAGGAATGGATCGGACAATTCATTCACGCAAAAGTAACCGATGCGCAAACTTGGTATATCAAGGCCGAGGCGCTTGATATGCATACACAAGAAGCAGTTAGCTAATGACGATACAGGAGAGATGATAAATGGCAAATCAACAGACAGCGGCAAACAATTCGGTTCAGCAAGGTCACGATCATGGGCACGAGCATGCGAACGGCGAGTTCTGCAGCAATCATGAAATTCCGTCGTTCCACACGCGCGACCTCATCGTCCGCGAAGATATTATGAACAAAGCGAAAGAGCTTGCAAGCCTTATCTATACATCGGAAGAAGTGCAGCATTATCGCCGCGCCGAGAAACAAATTAACGGCAACGAGCGCGTTCAAGTGCTTATCAACCAGATCAAGAAGAAGCAGAAGGAAGTTGTGGCGTTCGAAACGACGTTTAAGAACGCCGACATGGTGAAGAAGATCGAAGGCGAGATGGAAACGCTGCAGGACGAGCTGGACGGCATTCCGATCGTAACGGAGTTCCAACAAAGCCAATCGGATATCAACTACTTGCTGCAGCTTGTCGTGTCGATTATACGCGATACGGTATCGGAGAAAATCAACGTAGAGGACGCTTCGCCGTCCGATGATCCTGAGGAATGCATCGAATAAGCGAAGCCCTCAATCGGAGAAACCCGCGTTTAATCACGTCGGGTTTCTTTTTAATTTTCAAGTCGGCGGCTTGGCTCGGGTTGAATACCGAAAAATAGGGGCGTATACTGGGGAGGAATCAGATCGGGAAGGGAGAGAAGGACTATGACGGTTGGAAAAATGGTGCGCAATGTCTTGCTTGGTCTTATATTTGGCGTGTTGGCAATCGGACTTATGCCTTTTTTGATCGTTTTCAATTGGGCCGAAATGCTTAATCTGGCCGAATTCGAAGCTTCGCCGCTCTTCATGCTTTTGGGTCGCTATATCGGGCAAGGAAAGCGTAACGGCAAGTCAGACGAACCTGAGCGGCAATCTGATCAATAACTTATTTCGCTCCGCTATCATTTCTTTCATGCCCCGGAGAAGTCGCCTAAATATAGGCTCTTCTGCCGGGTCTTTTTTTTCTATGACTGACCAATCGACATACAAAACGGCGTAGAACATAATAACTGGAATTTCTACCGTTAAATGAGCCGCTCTACGCCCACTTTCATCAAGTAGATGGAATTTCTCCTGTTAATATCACCGTTTTACGGTCGGATAGGTGAGATTGCTTTCATTAACATGAGGATTTCCTGTTTTTTTATACTTTTGGTCATTTATCAATAAATAACTGGAGGAATTCCCTTTAATTCAGACAAAAAGGAAGGAAAGCTCAGCCCAGAGGAGCGGAAGGAGCTGGAGGAGAAGCTCGGCAAGCTGGAGGTATATCAATCGCATCTCGATGAGCTGTTGGAGTCGGAGGAGCAAGGAATCATGGCGGGAGAGAATCGTTCGATACAGTTGAATCCGAAGCGGGCAAGCAACTGATGCGCGGCAAATGGCGGGCCAGAACAGGGAGCATAGGCGGCGTGATCGGTATTTTGCTAGCGGCAATGATAATTAATTCGATTCTTTCATCGATTAATTACCGCGCGGGAACGCGGGAGAAACGAGAAGTGTATAAGGATGTCATTGAATCGGCCATTGCCGCGACAAGACCGAATATGAATATAAGATTAAACAGCAATACTTCATCTTTGTTAGGAATAAAGTATTACGGAGATATGGTGAAGCAAGTCGGCGATGAGCGCGTTGGGGGATATGAATACAACGATGCTGCTCGGTTGGCCAAGAATGATCGATTGGAATGAAAGCAAGGATTCGTACGGTAAGTTTGGCAGCCGTTTTTACTTGCCTGACAATGACATTGAAATTATGGAAGCTCCAGGCTCATCGAAGCTAAGCATGTTGCCGGAGGGGACGGTTGCCGAGGTCTATGTGTCTTTCGATCGGATGTATACGACGGATGAGGCGCCTATACTGTTCGAAGGCAAGGATATGAAGCCGGTCTGGTTGGCTGTGTATACCGGTGAGGCTGGAGAGGAAGGGACTGCAATTGTAAGCGCTCCGGTCGGTTTCCCGACGCAACCCATGTGGCATGCGGGCGATGGGGTTACGACGGTCTCCAATGTGAAGAAGTTTTTGTGGAGGACGGTCGAGAAAGGGACGGTTACTTCTTATCCTAGTATTGAATCATACGGAAGCGGCGTCGCGCGGAATGATAATTTCTTGAGCACGCTGCGTTTGTTAAGCGAGCACAAGGAGATTACGAATTATTATACGAGCTTCTTCGAAGTGGACCGGGTTCTTGAATATGTCGAAGAAAATGGGGTTTCGATCTACGGAATGGTCGTAACAGGACCGACGAAGGAGCTGTTGGCGCTAAAGGATGCTACATTCGTTAATTACATGCATGTAGGCGAAGTAAGGTTATGGAACTGGGGGGGGGCGACAGTAGAATCGAAGATCTCCGCTGCTCCTCATAAGAAAAAAGCTGTCTGATCACTCTTGATCTGTTAGGATCAGAAAAATGAACGGACAGCTTTTTTTGTTTGCGAAAGGATGGGAGATGGGATTACGCTTTTACCGTTTTGGGAAAGCCGCCGGCGTTACGGCGTGCTCCGGTTGACGAGCGGATGTAGGAAATGTAAGGTGTTAATGAGATGGCTACCACCGCTCCGAGAGCCGATTTTAATGCGTCTCCGATAATGAACGGGGAGAAACCGAGTGACATGGCTTTGGCAAAGTCCCAGCCCAGCACATGCATCAACCACGGGATGCCTGGTAAATAGGCTGCCAGCGAGCTGAACAATTCGAATGTTACGAACAGTACGATGAATAAAACGATTTTATTGCGCTTAATGCTTTCGTTGCGAAGTACCCAGCTGACGGCGAGGCTAATGAGCAGTGCGCAAAATGGGAACGCAATAATAAAGCCTCCCGTGTGACCGAGTAAATACGAGATGCCTCCCTTGCCATTAAATAGCGGAAGTCCGATGGCTGTTAACAAGATGACGACGACGATGCTCAAGAAGGCGTTGCGCGGCGTAAGGAACAAGCCGGCGAGCAATACGCCGAACGTCTGCATCGTAATCGGCACGGGCGATAAGCTGAGCTTGATCGACAATGAATTCATGATAATGAATAACGCCGCGAATAAGGCGGTAAATACGAGCGCTCTAATATTATTGGATTTGGATGGCATAGCTTGGGATCGACTCCTTTTATGTAGTTGCTTTTTGAATGTTAACCAACTATATTTTAATAATGGTTAACAATTCGCATTGTAGCATAGCTAATCTGTTTGGGGAAGAGGTTGGGTGAAATAAATTGGATTTTACTTCTGAGGTGGAACTGTCGGCAATTACGGTTAAGCCGATAGCGTTCACTGAGCAGCAACAGCGGCAAGAGCCGATTTTGAAGCAGGTACATTTACATATAGGATCCGGCGAGTGGATTACGCTTCTCGGGCGAAACGGAAGCGGGAAAAGCACGCTTGCGAAAGTGATCGCAGGCGCTGCGGTTGAAGGGCTGTCGGGCGACGTTATACGGTCGGATCCATCCGGACGGCTCGTGCCGATCGTCATGCAGCGGCCCGAAGCATCCTTGGTCGGATCAACGCCTTGGGAAGACGTCGTGCTCATGTTGGAGCAGAACGAGGCGGAGGAGGAACGAATAGCGGGATTAGCCGAGGAGGCTCTGAGTTTGGTTGGCCTTGGCGAAAGGCTTCATCAGCCTATCGGTACGTTGTCTGGCGGACAGAAGCAGCTCGTTGCTATTGCCGGCTGCATCGCCGTCTATTCGCCGCTGCTCGTCCTGGATGAAGCGACATCGATGCTCGATCCGGAGGCGTCCGCGCTCGTGCTTGAGCAAGCGAGAGCGATTCATGCCAAAGGAACGACCGTCATATGGATTACGCAGAAGCTGAACGAGCTGAATGAACGGGATCGTATTGTCGCCATGCAGGATGGCCGCATCGCCTTTGATGGGACCTCGACGAGTTGGTATGAAAGAGTCAATGGGCATGAAGGTGCCAGCGTATGCGAACGGCTAGGCTTCGATGCTCCCTATACGGTCCAAGTCGCTTGGGAGCTGGAGAAGCTTGGCTTGACGCTCGATCCATTCCCGATCGTTCCGTCTATGCTGGCGAAGGCGGTGAGCGGCTATGGTAGCCGATTGGACGCTTAAGGAAGTGACGGTTGTAACGGATGGACCCGATCGGAAGACGTTGCTGAAAAACGTGAACATGCGGTTCGAACCGGGAAAAATAACGTTGCTTGTCGGCCGTAACGGAGCGGGCAAGTCGACGCTTCTTGAAACGCTGGCGGGGCTGCGAGAGGTGCGGTTTGGCGAGATTAAGCTTGGAGAAACGCCTCTCTGGATGAAGAAGGGGCGCCTCAAAAGATTGAATGCGCCCGTGTTGCTGCAATTCGGGCTGTCGATGCAGCATTCGGAGTCGCAGTGGTTTCTGTCCACCGCGCGCGCCGAGCTGCTCTATTCGATGAAGCCGTACAAGGTGACGGCGAAGGAGGCGGAGCAAAGGATCGAGCGGGCGATGGCGTCGGCGGGGCTTGACGCCGAGCTGCTTGAGCGCGATCCTTGGACGCTTAGCGGCGGACAGCAGCGACGTCTGTCGCTCGCCTGCCTGCTGGCGTGCGAGCCGGAATGGCTGTTGCTGGACGAGCCGACGGCGGGGCTTGACGCCGTCGGCATCCGCAGCCTATGCGCGGTGCTGGAAGTGCACAGGGCTGCGGGGCGCGGAGCAGTCGTGGTGACGCACGACATAGGCGCGCTGCTGCCGCTCGCAGATGCGGTTGCCGTCGTCGAAGACGGCAACGTCCGCGAAGCGGCTCCCGCTGCGGCGGCGCATGCACATGCCGCAGCGGCGCCGGAGGCGCTCCGCGCGCTGGCGGCGCTGCGCGGGGCGGCGGCTCTGCCGCCGCAAGAGCCTGCAGCGCCCGCGCGGAGCGGCGGGACGCCGTGGCCGTCGCCGCGCGAAGCAGCCGCGGCGGCGGCAGAGCAGCTGGCGCGCCGCGATAGCGGGCGCGCCGAGCCCCTCGCGGCAGCGGCGGCCCATACGCCGCCTGCCGCTGCCCAGGCCGCTGCCGCCCCATCGGGGCGGTCGCCGCGCGCGGATACATTCGATCCGCGCGCGCTCGTCGCGGCCTACCTGCTGCTCGCGGCAAGCTTGCTCGCGCAGCGGAGCTTGGCCGCGCTTGCGCTTGCGGCCTGCGTAACGGCACTGCTTCTAGTACCCTATCGGCAGTTGCTATACCGATGGGCAGGCGTCATTCGCGCCTATGCCTACTTCATCGTCATTGTCGGCGCGATCAGCGGTATCCGGTTCCGGCCATTCGCTTTCGAATGGAGCAGTGCCGAGCCGACCGTGCTCAGGCTTTGCCAATTGCTCGTCGTCATGCTGCTCGGCATGCCGATGCTTCAATTGGTAACGCCGCTCCGACTGCAGCGATCGATTCAACAAACATTCGGTTGGTTGGCGCGTTTGCATATTCCGATCCATTCGTTTGCTTTACTCGTTACGTTAATATTCCGATTCATTCCGCTGCTGGCGGGGGAGTGGGAGAGGTTCGCGAAGCTCGCGCATGCGAGAGGAAAGGCGATTACGCCGCTGCGCAGCGTCCCGGTGAGAATGATATATGCCGTCATCGTTCCATACATTCGTTCGATCGTACGACTGGCGGAGCAGATGGCCGATGCGCTGGAAGCGCGCGGCTTCGGACTTGCGAGACAGAAGCCGACCTATGGATTTCGCTTGCGACTGGGCAAACCCGACTTCCTTCTGCTTACCGTTGCTCTCTTGGCCAGCGCAATCGAACTGATAATCGCCGCCTCCTTATAGGAGAGCGGCGATTTTGTTGATCCAATGTCCATCTTCATCGGCGAGCAAAGTCTGCCAGCCATGCCGTTCCGCTTGTCTGAGATTAATGTCCTGATCGTCGACGAATACGATAGGAGCTTCTTGCGGCAGCTGCCCGTTAACATAAGCATAGATGTCGGCGCTAGGCTTCTTCATGCCGATCTCGCTGGAGAGCGTGACGGTACCGAGATGATGCCGGACCGGTTCCAGCAGCGGATTCACCCACTCAGCCACATGATTGCTTAGAATATGGATGTCGGCCCGCTCGCTCCAACCGGCAAGTTTCTCCATAGCAGGCAGCGCAGTGAGACTCTCCGACAAATACTGCTTGGCTTGTCCATCGTCTAACGAAGGAAGCTGCAGCAGCAGCCACTGCCAGAATGCCGGCTCCGTTATTTGCCCCGTCCAAAGCTCCTTCGATATTCGCCGCTTATAGTCGGCATAAAAGCTTTCGACTGCCATTCCGGACGCCTCGGCGAGCTTATGCCAAAACACCGGCGATAAGTTCGTTGCCAGCACGCCGCCAATATCCAGCACAAGCTGCGTCCTCTTCCTGTTCATAGCGTTCATAAGCCGATGCCCTCTGCCGAGGAGGGCTTCGCTCTGCGCGCCGCTGCTCGTTCCTGCGAAGACCAGAGCCAAACGAGCAGAGCAGCGGCAGCGCCCAGCAACGCACCGAACACGAAGCCGCTGTCCAGTCCCCAGCTCTCGTTCAGCCATCCGGCGAGGAACGGCCCGGAGAACATCCCGATTGCGTAGAGCGCCTGATACAGTCCCATTGCCGTCGCTCTGCCAGGCAGTTCCACGTCGCGTATGGATAGTGCAAGCAGAAGAGGCAAATGAAGACCTTGGGCAAATCCATTAATCGCTTGAGTAAGGACGAGCATCTCGTACGATTGGAACAAAGCCATCGAAGCGGTGCATAACGAGCTTGCGACGAAACCGATTCCGATCGTGCCCCAATAGCCGAATCGGTTAACGAACCAGGTTGCCGTTACCGACGAGGCTATCGCATGGGGGAGCATGAAGGCAAAAACAAGCAGCGTCAGCAACGAGCCGTTGGCCCCCAGCTGTTCGGCTTTGAGCGGCGTGAAGCCGAACATCGTGATGAACAGTACGCCATGCGCCAGGATCGAAAGCACCGATACTTGCAGCAGCATTTTCGTTCGAATAACGCTTCTAATCATGGCGAACGACATGGCCGGCCGGCTGCCAGCCTCCAGCTTGGGTTCTCTTAGCATTAGCGCAAGAACGAGTCCGATTGCCGCCAGTATGCCGCCCGTGATGAAGGGAGCATGCTCGCCAAATCCGTCGTTCAGCCAGCCGCTCAGCACCATGCCAAGCATTTGTCCCGAGACGATCATTACGCTTATATTGCCCATCGCGCGGCCCGTCTGACCTGCTCCGAAATAGCTTGCGTAAAGGACGGTGAAGGCGACCCAGGTTGAAGCGCAGATCCCCGCCATCATACGGCCGGCAAGCGGCCATATCCAAATGCCCGGGATAATGAACAGCAGACAGCTAAGTCCGGCCGTTACCATGCCAAGGAGGACGAAAGGCTTCCGCTTGCCCCACTTGTCGGACATAATGCCGAGAGGGAACCGGCCTAGCATCTGGACGAAGCCGTAGCTGCCAAGAACGATGCCGATCATTTGGAGCGATATTCCGCGGCCGCTTAAGTATGGAGTAAGGATCGGAACGTAAGTGTACATAGACGTCCAGTAAAGGATAGTGACGATGGTGAACAACAGTCTTTGCGAGCGATCGTTAGCTGTCATAGTCGTTTTAAAAAACTCCTTTCCCTAACACTTTAGCGCATCGACCTCAAAACTGTCACTTGCTATTTTGCAAGCGATTGAGGAAACTTTATCCAAAATGGAACGTATTAATCATAGTCATATCGGACAAAGAGGTGAGCGTCAAATGAACGGGAAAGCAGCAAAGGGAAGCAAGTGGAAGAAGGAATTAAGGGATTGGTTGTTGTCGCTTGCGATTGCGGTCATCGTTGCAATGCTGTTCCAGAATTACGTTTACGCCCAGTCCCAGGTTCATAATGTATCGATGCAAAATACGCTTGTGGCCGGCCAACGTCTCATTGAGGATAAATGGTCGTACCGTTTTCACAATCCCGAGCGCGGCGATATCGTCATCATTAACGGGCCGGAGAGCGAGCTTCGTCTCGTGAAGCGGGTCATCGGATTGCCGGGCGACGTTATTGACATTCGCGGCGGAGAAGTATACATAAACGGCGAGAAACTATATGAAGACTATACGAAAGGGCAGACTTTCGCGGGCATGTATGAATTGCCGTTCACCGTCGAGCCCGGTTATCTATTCGTCATGGGCGATAATCGCGAGCACAGCATGGATAGCCGCGAATTAGGCCCGATTAAGCTCTCTAGCATCGAAGGCAAAGCGGTGTTCCGCATATGGCCTATTAATAAATTCGGCGGCTTGAACGATCGCTAGAAGTGGAGTGTAAATCATGCCATTCACCTTGGCGCATCCGTTGTACGCCGTACCGCTCCGCAGGCTCGTTCCGTCGCTTAGCATCTCGGGTCTCGTTCTTGGAAGCATGGCGCCAGACATGGAGTATTTTGTCGCGATGCAGCCTTATCGGTCAATAGGGCATTCCTTCATTGGTTTCCTAGCCATCGGATTGCCTCTAAGCATAGTTATTGCAATAGCGTTCCATTGCGTCATTGCACCTAGACTGCATACGTTTATGCCCGTTATCGGCGGGTTTAATCTGTTTGTCCAACAGCAATTGTTGCCGCGGCGTTTGGCAAAAAAGGCTGATTGGGCTTTTTTTGTCCTTTCGTTATGGATCGGGTTTATGACCCATGTGTTTGTCGATCATTTTACGCATAGCGGAGGCTGGTTCGTGCAGCGTATGCCTGCGCTTCAAGGCATCGTTGCAGGAGAGCCTGTCCACCACTGGCTGCAGCATTCGCTTTCCGCGCTTGGATTAGCCATTCCGGCCATCCTGCTATTGCGCCGTTGGCGCAGATGGTACCAGCATGCGTTTAGCGAGGGATCTTATGCACCGTCCCATGCATGGCCATTCACTCGGCGTAGCGATCCGTGGAAGCATGCGTTACTGGCAATCGTTTGCGCTGCTCCATTCCTGCTTGGCAAGTTATTGCTATCCGGGCAGTGGCTATCGATAAGCCTATGGGCTGTTGCACCGTTAACAAGCTTCTGCATAGGGCTGTATTTCGCTTCGCTACTTATTGAAGGGGGCGGTAATCGGAAGAAGGATGCCGCAGCGCACAAGCTGGTCGCAATTGCTGCGCCTTCATTGGTTTTTCTCATCTACGCTTTGGTCGATAGAAGCGGGGAGCGACCGCTTATGATATGGATTGGCTTCATTTGGCTGTTGTCTGCTTCAATCCTGACGGGAGCGATAATAGGCTGTCGAAACCGAATGAGAAAATGACATTAACTATTAATGTGATAAATAATTAATCCAATAAACCAATAAATTTAAACCTCAAGAAACGTAATAATTTCGTAAGAAATGGTTACTAGTTCGTTTAGAATTAGCCATTATGATAAAAAATAGATCGACGCATATAAACAGTGAATTTGCATGATGAATAAGCAAAAGGCAGGGCGTGTATCGATTGTCCATTAAAGTTAAGCTGTACATGTCTTACTTGGCGATGGTCATAGTGCCGTTTATCTTAATGATCGGTTTCATGATGTTCGTATTTTATGCAGGAGGCATGCAGGACATTAGGCAATATTTCGAAGTCGAAAAGGCGGAGAAGATGAGTCAAATGCTGATCTACGGCGAGCTCTCGTACGTCATCGAGAATGATGCGGACAAGCTGAACTCGGAGAGCTATCTGAACGATCTGCAGTCGAGACTCAGCGAGCAATGGGCGGGACTGCTCATTACGAAGGAAGGGAAGCTCGTCTCGATTCCTCCTTTCCTGCAGGTGATGTCGCCGGAACAAGACTGGCAAAAGTTGATTGACAATCCTCCGGAAAAAGCAACGCTTGGCTTGTTCCGGTTCGAGACGGACGCCTTCAGCTTCCATTATCCGGACGGCAGCGAAGGAGTGATGCTGCTGCTTCGCCGATATGACGTCGTTCCACTCTTCTGGCGTCCAGCAGGCACGGCAATCGGTCTGGCATTCGTCGCGTTGACCGGCTTATTGCTGACGTATTTCGTTTCGCGGAGCATTATCCGGCCGATTGAGCAGCTTAAGACGGCTGCTCTGCAGATTAAAGACGGCGACCTTTCGCAGCAGCTTGTCACGACAGGAAGAGGAGAGATCGGGCAACTGAGCGCCGCCTTCGAGGCTATGCGAATAAGGCTAAAATATTCGATCGACCAAAGCCTGCAGTACGAGGAAAATCGGAAGATGCTGCTGTCGCATATCTCGCATGATTTGAAGACGCCGATCTCCGCGATCAAAGGTTATGTCGAAGGCATTATGGACGGCATTGCGAACACGGACGAGAAACGCGAGCGGTACATGCAGACGATCTATCGGAAGGCCGAGGATATGGACCAGTTGATCGACGAGCTTTTTCTGTTCTCCAAGCTGGACTTGCAGACGGTCGCCTTCGATTTCAAGACGCTTGATATTTCCCGCTATTTGGAGCATTTTCTGGAGGAACAGCGGTTTGATCTGGAGAAATCGGGCGTTACGCTGCACTATGAAGCCGCTGCCGAGCTTCCGATTATGATTGCCGCGGACCCCGATAAGCTTAGCCGGGTACTGACAAATATTTTGAATAATTGCGTCAAATATATGGGACAACAGGCGGATGGCGGGGAGAAGCGAATCGATGTAAGCATGCGGGCGGAAGATCGACATGTTCTCATCGAGCTTGAGGATACAGGTCCAGGGATCGAAGAGGAGGATCTTCCTCATATATTCGATCGCTTCTACCGCGCCGAACAGTCGCGCAATTCCGAGACCGGCGGCAGCGGTCTGGGACTTGCCATTGTCAAACAAATAATTGAAGGGCATGGCGGTGTCGTTTGGGCTGAAAATGCGATCCATGGCGGTGCGCGCTTCTGCTTGAAGCTCCCGCTAGCGACAACGCCTAAAGCGGTGACGGAACATGAAGAACATACTCATCATTGAAGACGAGAAGGCGATTGCCGAGCTGGAACGCGATTATTTGGAAAGCTACGGATTTGGCGTGCATATCGAGGGCCGGGGAGATATCGGCTTGCAGAAAGCGCTTGAGGGCGAGTTCGACCTCATTATATTAGACGTGATGGTACCGAAGCTGGACGGCTTCGAGATATGCAGGCAAATCAGGCAATCGCACAACATCCCCATCCTCATGGTAACTTCGAAGAAAGAAGATATCGACAAGATTAGAGGGCTGGGGCTAGGAGCTGACGATTACATGACGAAGCCCTTCAGTCCCAGTGAGCTTGTAGCAAGGGTCAAAGCACATTTGGCAAGGTATGAGAGATTGACGGGAGACCGGTCAGGCGGAGAGAGGGGAGAACAAATTCGCATTAGAGGCTTGCTTATCGACAAGCCTTCCAGAAGAGTGACGATTCATGACAACGAGTCGAGTCTGACCTCGAAGGAATACGAGCTTCTGCTTCTGCTTGCTTCGAATCCGAACCGCGTATTCGAGAAGGAGGAGCTGTTCGAGCGAATATGGGGTCTTGATTCGAACGGGGACGCAGCTACGGTTACGGTTCATATTCGGAGGCTGCGCGAAAAAATAGAGCATGATCCGTCGAACCCGCAATATATCGAGACGATATGGGGCGTCGGTTATCGCTTTAAAGTATAGACAGACAGATAAATAATGAGGAGTGAGAGGCTTGAAAAGCATTATCCGATTTTCTTTGAACAACAAATTTGCTTTATGGATCTTGACCGCGCTGGTCATGTTCGCCGGTCTTTATTCCGGATTGAACATGAAGATGGAGACGATGCCGGATATTACGATACCGATCGTCAACGTTACGACGGTGCTTCCGGGCGCAGCCCCGGAAGAAATCATGGAGAAAGTAACGAAGCCGATCGAGCAGCGGACGAGAAACTTAGAGGGCGTTAACGTTGTCAGCTCAACGTCCTATGAGAACGCGTCGTCCGTCGTCATCGAATACGACTATGAGACGGATATGGAGAAGGCGGAGACGGAAGTCAAAAGCTTGCTAGCCGACATAGCGCTCCCTGAAGGCGCTCAGGATCCGCAAGTATCCCGGATTAGTCTGAACGCATTCCCTGTTGTGTCGCTTAGCTTGTCGGATGAGAAGCTGACTCTTGAACAATTGACGAAGCTGGTTCAAGCGAGCATTTTGCCTGAGTTGCAAGGTATCGAGGGCGTAGCCAGTACGCAAATGTCCGGCCAGAACGTCATGCAAGGCGACCTTACATTCAAACCAGAGGCGCTTGCGCAATACGGCCTGAACGAGGATATGGTTAAAGGAATGATTCAGGCATCGGCCATTAAGGCACCGCTTGGCATCTTTGAATTCGGCGATTCGGAGAAAGCGATTGTCGTTGACGGCAACGTTGTCACCGAAGACGATCTGAGAAACCTGATCTTGATGCCGAATGTGAAGCTCGGCGATGTAGCGGATCTGAACGTCGGAGGCAAGGCTGAATCGATCTCCCGTACGAACGGTCAAGACGCGATCGGCATTAACATCGTGAAGGCAGCCGATTCGAATACGGTCGATGTCGTTAACAATGTGAAGGATGCAATCAAGGAGTTGGAGCAGGATAATGACGGTCTTGTCATCCTCACCACGCTTGACCAAGGCAAGCCGATCGAGGATTCCGTCCATACGATGATTAACAAAGCGCTTATTGGCGCAATCTTCGCCGTCATTATTATTCTGATCTTCCTGCGCGACATTCGCTCGACGATTATTGCCGTCGTATCGATTCCGTTGTCGATCTTGATCGCTTTGTTTATTTTGAGTCAGATGGACATTACGCTTAATATTATGACGCTTGGCGCGATGACGGTCGCCATTGGCCGGGTCATAGACGATTCCATCGTCGTTATCGAGAACATTTACAGAAGGATGTCGCTGAAGGGCGAGAAGCTGAAGGGCAAAGAACTCATTCTGGATTCTACGAAAGAAATGTTCGTTCCGATTATGTCCTCGACGATCGTTACGATCGCGGTATTCCTGCCGCTTGCTCTCGTATCGGGTATGATCGGCGAGATCTTCATGCCGTTCGCGCTAACGATTGTGTTCGCACTGCTTGCTTCGCTGCTAGTTGCGATTACAGTCGTGCCGATGCTGGCGCATATGATGTTCCGCAACGGACTTAAGCCCGGCAAGGAGCACCATGATAAGCCGGGTCGTCTAGCAGAGTGGTACAAGAAAGTACTAAGGGTATCGTTGAACCATAAAGTCATTACTTCCCTTATTGCAGTGTTGCTGCTCGTAGGCAGTCTGTTCCTAGTTCCGGTAATCGGTGTCAGCTTCATTGCCGGCGATGAGCAAAAGAGTGTAATGGTCACTTACAATCCGGCACCGGGCGAGACGCTTGAGCAGGTGAAAGCGATGGCGCTTGAAGCCGAGGAGCTGTTGCTGGCTCGCGAGGACCAAGGCATTGATATTGTTCAATTCGCGGTAGGCGGATCAAATCCGTTCAGTCCTGGCGCATCGAAGCAAGCGCTATTCAACTTAACGTTCAATGATGATACGAAAAATTTCGTAGAAGAGAAAGAAAAGATCGTACCGCTTCTGCAAGAGCTTGGCGGCAAAGGCGAGTGGAAGCAGCAAGACTTCGCCGCGGGCGGACTTGGCGGTTCAGGTTTGTCGATGCTCGTATACGGTCCGGACATGGATACGATCACGCCAGTTGTGGAGCAACTGACAGCGAAGCTGACAGACAACCCGGATTTGAAAAAAATCGATTCGAGCTTGTCCGAAACGTATGAGCAATATCGCATCGTTGCCGATCAGTCGAAGCTGAGCCAAAACGGCTTGACCGCCGGTCAAATCGCGATGGCGCTAAGCCCTGTTCGCGAGACGCCGCTGCTGACGACGATCGAGGTGGACGGCGAAGAAGTTAATGTCTATGTGAAAGTCGAACAGAAGACATACAAAGAGAAAGCCGATCTTGAAAATGTGATGTTGAAAACGCCAATGGGCACGGAAGTAGCGCTTAAGGATGTCGTTACGATCGAGGAAGGCGAATCGCCGAATACGATTACGAGCCGCGACGACCGCATCTATGCGGAAGTATCTGCCGAAGCGACAAGCTCCGATATCGGAGCAGTATCCGCTGAATTGCAAACGATGATTGATGAAATGGAGCTTCCTGCCGGCGTTAACATCGAGATGGGTGGAGTGACGGAGCAAATCAACGAGTCGTTCATGCAGTTAGGTCTTGCCATGTTAGCTGCAATAGCCGTCGTTTATCTCGTGCTTGTCATTACGTTCGGCGGCGCATTAACGCCATTCGCGATTCTGTTCTCTCTGCCGTTCACGGTTATCGGTGCGCTTGTCGGCTTGTTCCTGGCTGGCGAGACGCTGAGCGTTACGGCGATGATCGGCGCGCTGATGCTGATCGGTATCGTCGTAACGAACGCGATCGTCCTCATCGACCGCGTTATCCACAAGGAGAAAGAGGGCTTAAGCGTTCGTGAAGCGCTGCTTGAAGCAGCGGGAACGAGGCTTCGTCCGATTCTGATGACGGCCATCGCAACAATCGGCGCATTGCTGCCGCTTGCGCTCGGATTCGAATCCGGCGGCTTGATTTCCAAAGGCATGGCGGTAACGGTAATCGGCGGCTTAACAAGTTCTACGCTGCTTACGCTGATCTTCGTACCGATGGTTTACGAGCTTGTGAACCGCAGAAAGAAAAAACAAGTTCAAGAATAACGGTAACAACCTTGCTCTATAAATGAGAAAGCTGACCCTGGCCATACGGCTATAGGTCAGCTTTTTTTATAAAGAGATAGGTTGATCAGGAAACCGTTAATTTGCCTACCATGTCCGCATGGCCGGAGCCGCATTGGATGGAGCAGTGGAAGTCGTATGAGCCTGCTTTGTCGACGGTGAACGTTGCGCTCTCGCCGTTTTTCAAATTGACGTCGAAATCAGGTATTTCAAGACCATGGTTTCCGGTGTCGTTTTTCAACGTAATCGTTACTTTATCGCCGGCGTTCAACTTGATATCCGGTGGATCGAACTCGAAGTTTGCGGCATTCACGGTGATCGATTTTGTTTCTCCGCCGCCCTCTCCGCCAGCCTCTCCGGCATTCTCTCCGGCCGGAGGCGTCGTGCCGCCGTTGTTATTGTTGGTGTTATTGCCGCCGCCGCAGCCGCTTAATGCCATGACTGCAGCCAAAGCGGTGACCGTTAAAGTCAGCGCTAGCTTCTTCTTCATGCTGTATTCCTCCTCATGTAGTGCTGATGCGATGGCGGTATAGCCATTCCGTCTTCCTATAACTTTCCCTGCAATACCAGCTTTTAAACGTTGCAACCATTTGCAGAGCCTCTTCGTTATAACAAGAGATAGATTGGAACGAAGAGGGGGATCAGCAATGCTTGAAGCGATGAAGCATCGCCCGATCCAGCGATCGAAAGCCAGATTGCTGGCCGGCAAATGGTGGTTCACGATCAAACGTTATGCGTCGTGGCTATCCCCGAAGATACGTATCGCCAAGGACCGTTCGGTTAATAGCGCCGCTTATTGTATTTTCACGCATCGGACGCCATTATTCCGGGAGCTTAAGGAAGTCGATCGATGGCTTCATAATAATAAGGCTGTTAACTTGAAGCTGGCAGCTGGCAAGCTGGACGGTTTATTGCTTAAGCCCGGCGAGACGTTTTCGTATTGGCGTACGATCGGGAAACCCACAAGAAGCAAGGGCTACGTGGAAGGAATGGTGCTGTTTTACGGCGGTTTTAAGACTGGGGTAGGCGGCGGTTTATGCCAAATGTCGAATCTTATTTATTGGATGACGCTCCATACCCCTTTGACCGTTACGGAGAGGCATCGTCACAGCTACGATGTATTTCCCGATGTGAATCGTACGCAGCCGTTCGGAAGCGGGGCTACATGCGCTTATAACTACCTCGATCTGCAAATTAAGAATACGACCGATACAACATATCAATTGCGCGTAAGGGTTAGCGATAATGAGCTTATCGGGGAGTGGAGAGCGGAATTACCCGAATACAGGCGCTACGAGGTATACGAGAAGGAGCATCTTATGGCTTCACAGCCGTGGGGCGGCTATATTCGCAGCAATGTTATCCACCGCAGGACGTTTAATAGCGACAATCAGTTGATAGCGGATGAATATGTGTCTTCTAACAACGCTCTCATGATGTACGCGCCTCTTCTGGAACAGCCGGTTTGACGCATAGAATGCGAACGGAGAGGTGAACCTATTCCTATTGCTCGAGATACGATAAAAATAGGAAGGTGTCGTTTACATGCTCCGTCATATCGTTATGAAGGCAGTATTCGTCCTCTTGAGCTTCGCGCATTCGGAGGTCATGTCCGGAGAAGAGGTGGCGCTTCATGCCGAACCAAGCTATGCGAAGTGGGGGAAGCTGGCAATGGAGGAGACCGCCAAGGCGTATCATGACGCTTCCATCATCGATTACAAATACGAGGGAAGGCACGCGATGGGCCAAGGCGAGGCCGAGGAGAGCTTTCTGCTATGGCTAAGGCAAGATGGCCGTGAATTCGGCGTTCGCGTCAAAATAAGGATTGAAGCTTCTGCGGACAAGCTTAGAGGAGTCAAGCTGGTGGAGATTCAACCGAATAATTGAAACATGTTTTGACGCATGGACGTATAAGTGGCTAACGGGCGATAGCGCCTCATACTGGTTTTAGGAGAGGAGAAACAATATGTTAATTACGACAACGCCGACCATAGAAGGTCGCACGATTCAAGAGTATTCAGGCGTAGTTACAGGCGAAGCGATCATGGGAGCTAACGTAGTGCGCGACTTCTTCGCATCGATAACCGATATTGTAGGCGGTCGTTCCGGCGCTTACGAGAGCAAGCTGAAGGAAGCGCGGGATATAGCTATTGAAGAGATGAAGCAGCAAGCTTCGCGCCTTGGCGCTAACGCGATTGTAGGTATCGATATCGATTATGAGGTCATTCGCGAAGGCATGTTAATGGTAGCGGTCAGCGGAACGGCGGTCCGAATATAATAAACGGAATGTTGTGTTGGAACGTTCAAAGAAAAAGCGACAATACTGATGCCTTTTGGCGGGTAGTTGTCGCTTTTTTTATTTTCTGTTGTTCTCGTTATTTTCTAATAGCGGTACCAAATAAACTTAGTACTGCTCCTAATCACGAAATAGATATACAATGGATTGGCAACCGATATCCTTTGCAACCTAATGATTGGATAATTCGTTAATAATAAGATGCGCTGCTTGTTATGAGGGGCTTAGACAAAGAGAGGAGTCTGGATGTGAACGGGATGAAAAAACGATTTATGCGAATCACGATGTTTGCCATTACACTGAGCTTGATTGCCGGTATCGTACTGCAAGCTGGAAGCAAGGCGAATGCTGCGCCGCAGGATGAAGGAATAGAGGTTCAGACGAGCATTGGCTATCAAGGAAACGTGAAGCAAAACGAGTGGTATCCGGTACGCTTCAAGCTGACCAACAAGACGGGCGAGGATGTCAAGGGCGAGCTTGTATTGTCGGCTGTGTCCTCCATGAGCAATTCGTCGGTCGATTATGTCGCCAACGCGGAGCTTCCTATGAATACGGAGGTAGAGCTGACTATATCTGTTCCAGGCGATTCGTTATCAAAAAACACGAGCAAAATCCGTTTCTTCAAAGGCCAAATAAAAGATGGCAAAGCGATTCCGATTATCGGCAACGATTACATTGAGACGAGAGTGACGTCGAGCTATACGATCGGCGTCATTTCCCGCGATCCGGATACGCTTAATTTCATGCCGACGCTGAATCAGCGCGGTTACGACATTACGGTCATTCCGATTGCGGAGGACGAGCTGCCTCATGAAGGTATTTTACTAGAGACATTGAATACGATCGTCATTAATGATACTGCTACAAGCAATTGGAAACCAGAGCAAGTGGAAGCTATTAAGGACTGGGTCATCCAAGGCGGGACGCTCGTGCTGTCGGGCGGAGCAGGTTATAGCAAGACGTCGCAGGCGTTCCAAGACATCGCTCCGGTTACAGCCAGCGGTACGGCTGAGTTAACGAGTACCAAAGCTCTGACTGCCTATAGCGGCGGCACGGCACCGGAAAGTACGGGAACGATCACGGTTTCGAAAGGACAGCTGAACGAGGCTCAGTCTCTTCTTTCTGAAGGCGGCATTGAGCTTGCCGCGTCACGGAAGGTTGGCCTCGGCAGCGTCGTTTATGTAGCCTTCGATCCATCGCTTGCGCCCCTTGCAACATGGGCTGGAAGCGCCTCGTTATGGTCGAAGCTGCTGCAAGGAACGTTAGCGCCGCTTACGCAAGGGATGATCAACGTATCCGACAATATGTTTTGGAATTACGGCAACCTGATCGACCAGTTTCCGTCTGTCAAAGCGCCTGAATTTCTATTATTGCTCGCTATGTTCGCTATTTATATGGTTATCGTCGCACCGGTGCTGTATTTCATCTTGGCGAAGAAGGATCGCAGAGAATGGGCATGGTGGCTCATTCCTTCCGTTTCGATCATTACGGGCATCGTTATATTCTATTTTGGCGCTGCCGACAAGCGGGTGATGAGCGCCCATACGATCGAGATTATCGAGATGACGGGTCAAGGCGATGCGGTAAAGAACGGTGCAACAGGGGTGTTCGTGCCAAACGGCGGCAATGTGAAGCTGGCTTTCGACGAACAACGGCATATCGTCGCCTACCCTTCGGAGAATCAATCCGGCACGCTGGAGTTGACCGGCAAAACCCAGCATCGAATATCGGAAGGCACATCGTCCGTGTTGTGGCGCTCCGTACCTTATTGGTCGACGCGCAAAGCGTTGCTGGAGAAGAAAACCGTCCGAGGGGAATCCGGGCAGCTGGATCTTGCCTATTCCAATACGAACGGAAACATTGAAGTCAAAGTTACGAATAACACCGCTGCGGATCTGACGAACGTTTCCTTGATTATGAATGGCAGCGCCCAGCGGATCGGCGACTTGAAGAAAGGCGAGAGCGGCAATGTGGCTTTGCCGAAGTCGTTGAATACCCAGATTGGTTATTATCCGTATGGCGATTTGGTGTTTCCAGGCTCATCCGGCAATAATGGCGCCGACTTCGAATACGCTCGCGAACGCGAGCTCGTTAATATGTATATGAATCGCGACAATAGCGGACTTGCGATGAGTTCGCCATTGATAGTCGGCTTCAGCATCGATCATGATCCTCTCTATACCGTGAACGGCGACATCGTGAAGGCCGATAATTTGACAATGTGGGTGCAGCGGCTTGGCGAAGTGAGACTGGAAGGCAATCGCGTACAAGTGCCGGCCGGCGTCATTCAGCCTATCATTACGTCTAATAACTTGCAGCGAATGGATCATTACGGCAATGGCGTCTTAGGACTTGGCAACGGCGAACTGCAATTCGAATTCACGCTTCCGAATGCGAAACAGGTTAAATACGATAAGCTGGACATTATTTATAACAACCAATACAAGTCAGTCAGCGGCGTATGGAGCATATGGAATGAAGCGAAGCAGCAATGGGTCGAGGCGACGATGCCGTCGCTTACCGATATTGCCGATTACTTAGCGAACGAGCAGTCGTTCCGAATGAAGCTGACGGTAGCATCGGATATGGAGACCACATTGCCGCAGATTGCGTTGGAAGGAGTGACCATTGCGCCATGACGACAAATAAATCAACCATTGAGGAAATGAACGGCGATAACGCCGCTGCTGCTCCGAGCGAAAGGGCGGCAGCCGTGCCGATGATCGAAATAAAGGGGCTTGCCAAGCAGTTCGGAAGTTTCCATGCATTGAAAGGAATCGACCTGACGATTGCGAAAGGGACGGTATTCGGCTTTGTCGGGCCTAATGGCGCAGGCAAGTCGACGACGATGTCCATTCTCGCGACGCTGATGGCGCCGACGTCGGGTTATGCGAAGGTCGACGGCATCGACGTGACGAAGCAGCCTCATGAGGTGCGCAAGCGCATCGGCTACATGCCCGACTTCTTCGGCGTATACGATCAGTTCAAGACGGTCGAATATTTGCATTTTTACGGGGCGAGCTACGGCATACCGAAGGCGGAGCGGGAGCAGCTGATTCCGCAGCTGCTGGAGCTTGTTAACCTTAGCGATAAGAAGGATGCCTATGTCGACACGTTATCGCGCGGAATGAAGCAGCGACTCTGCTTGGCGCGGTGCCTCGTCCATGACCCGGAGCTGCTCATTCTCGACGAGCCGGCATCGGGGCTGGATCCTCGCGCCCGCATCGAGATGCGGGAAATTTTGCGGGAGCTGAAGTCGATGGGCAAGACGATCATTATTTCCTCGCATATTTTGCCGGAACTTGCGGAAATGGTAGATGAGATCGGCGTTATCGAGCATGGCCAGATGATCGCGCAAGGCAATGTCGCCGATATTCAGAACCGGATGCGCGTCAAACGGTTTCTTCATATTCGTTTTCTTGACCGCGAGGACGAGGCGGAAGCTTTCCTTCGCGATCGTCCCTATGTGAACCGGCTGCTGCGCGACGAACGAGGCATACAGGTGCATTTCGGCGGACAAGACGAGGAGCAGTCTGAACTGCTGCATGATTTAATCGGAGCGGGCTTCAAGCTCGTCTCGTACAGCGAAGCGCAGACCAATCTGGAGGACGTATTTCTCGAAATTACGAAAGGAGGCGACGGCGCCCAATGAGAGAGCAAACGGCAGGGAAAAGCGGATTAAGCTGGCGGGCTAAGCTGATTAATCCGGTGCTGAACAAAGAGTTTCGGCTTCGCATGCGGACGCCTCGCTCGATGTGGACATTGTTTTTCTATTTGTTCGCGATCGGCTTAATGGCGCTCAGCGCTATTTATTTGACGCAGGTCATCTCCGGCAGCGGACGGGCGTTCGATCCCGAGACGAGCAAAGTATTGTTCATCTTCTTAAGCTTTGCGCAGCTAGGTCTTATCGCATTCATGGGACCTGGCCTTACGGCTGGCGTCGTAAGCGGCGAACGGGAGAAGCAGACGCTGAACCTGCTGCTTACAACGCAGCAAAGCTCGACGACGATTATACTAAGCAAGCTGGCGTCGTCGCTTAGCTTCATGGTGCTGATCGTGATTAGCACGATTCCGGTATACAGCATGGTGTTTCTCTATGGCGGTATTTCGCCAAGGCAATTGCTTCTCGTATTCCTGTTCTATATTTTCATGATGCTCGTCCTGGGCTCCTTCGGCATTATGTTCTCGACGCTGTTCAAGCGGACGATGATATCGGTCATAGTTACGTACGGCATCACTTTGTTCATGTTCGCGGGTACGGCGCTGTTGTTTTTCGTAATGGTGGGCGTGATGCAAGAACTGTCTCCGAACGCAACGAATAGCTGGATTGGGCATATTCTCGCCTGGAACCCGGCAGCAGCGTTGTATAGCATATTGGATCCGGAAGTATCGCAGCAGGTTTATAATTACCGCAGTATGGGCGGATCGGCTCCTAAGAAACCGTTGCTTACACTGTGGCAGGAGTTTATCGTCATCTACTCGGTTCTATCCGCGCTGGCGTTATGGACGGCTATCCGCAAGCTTCGACCGAGATTAAAGCGTTAGTCGCTATCGATGCTAGCGATATTTAACCATATTAACAAGATGGAATGATAGGAAAGGCGGGAAGGCGGATATGAAGGACAATGTGCTGCTAGAGCTAATGAAGCCGGTACGGCGAAGGCTGACGACATTCACGGTTATCCGCTATACGCTGCTTGGTTTGTTTGGCGGAAGCATTCTAGGCTTGCTCCTTATTGCAGCCAGCCGGATTTGGCCCATTCTTCATGTTCGCGTCTATGTTGCGGCAGCTGCAGGGCTTGGACTATGCGTCGGCGTCGCTATAGGCTGGTGGAAGCGCGCTTCGGTTAGAGAAACGGCGCGGACGATGGATAAGTCGGGGACCGAGGACGCGATCGTTACGGCGCTCGACGGTCTCGAGCGCGCGGATCTTGATGCGCAGCCGATTGTGCGGCTGCAACGAGAAGCGGCAACCGAAGCGGCTCAGCACTATGTCGGCGAGCTGCATGCGCGGTTGCCCTGGCCGGCTTGGAGAAGGTGGCGCAAGCCGGTGTATGGGGTGGCAGCCGCATGGGTGGTGACGGCTGCTATGCTGCTGTGGCCCAATCCGCAGGATGATCGGGCCGAGGCGCTTGCGCAAGCGAGAGATCAGCTTGCGCAGTTGGAGCGCGAGGCGGAGAAGCTTGCCGAGCAGGTCGACGGCGCTTCGCTCCCGGAGGAGGCGAAGCAGGAGCTGTTGCAGCCGCTGGAGGAGCTGCGAAGCAAGCTGGACGCGTTAAGCGGCGATCCGCTAGCGGCGCTGGAGCAGCTGGAAGCTGCGATGCGCGAGCTTGAGAAGACCGCCAATCTGGCGAAGCGGGCGGCGGAGCGGCTTTCGGCTGCCGCCAAGGAGATGAGCGGCGACAACAACTTGCGGCAATTGGCCGAGGCGATGCAGGACCGCGACGCGGAAGGCGTGAGCAAGGCCATCGACAGCCTGCGATCGGAGCTGCAGCGTCTAACGCCGGAGCAGCGCAAAGCGATGGCGGAGCTGCTGGAGAAGCTGGCTGCCGAGCAGCTGCAGCAGGATAGCCAAGGCAATAGCGATCTTGCCTCTGCGCTTAAGCAGGCGGCGGAGCAGGCCCGCGAGGGCGGACATTCCGCGGGCGAGAAAGATGGTTTGGAAGCGCTCGAGGATGCACTTACCCGTGAATTGTCGCAGGAGGAGCTGGAACAACTGGCTAGGTCGATGGCGGAGCGTCTCGGCCAGGAAGGCGAGGAGCTTGCCGGCCAAGCAGCTGCGGCAGGGGCAGAAGTGCCTTCGGCATGGGCCGGAGGATCCGCTGGAGAAGGCAGTTCTTCAGGAACGCCCGCCGGTTCAGGCGGCAATACCGGCGGACAATCGCCAGGCCAAGGCGGCTCGAATCCGAACGGCGGTCAAGGCACATCGCCGGGCTCGGGTCAGGGACAAGGTTCTGGTTCAGGTGCCGGCGCTGGATCGGGTCAAGGAAGCGGCTCCGGGGCAGGCTCCGGATCGGGTCAAGGAAGCGGTTCAGGCGCAGGTCAAGGTTCTGGATCCGGAACCGGTGCCGGATCGGGGCAAGGCGCCGGCGCAGGAATGGGTACGGGCGGGCGCTCGCTCGTTACGACGCCGCGCCATTTGGCCGGCTCGGGCAATACGCAGCAGGATGGCGGCCCTTCAACGGGTGGCCAGACGCAGACCGGCGGCAAGTCGCCGATGATCGACGGCATGACTCGTCCCTACGAGGAAGTGTACAACGAGTATGCGGCCGAAGCGAAGGAGTCGCTGGGAAGATCCCAACTGCCTGTCAGCATGCAGGATAAGGTTAAGCACTATTTTGAACAAATTCAACCTAACCGTTAATAGGAGGCCATTATGATAGAGTCGAAATCGCAGATTGACGAGGCAGCCTCGCGAATCTCATTGCTGAGAGAAGAGATCGGGCGAGTGATCGTCGGACAGCAGACGGTTGTGGAGCAGCTGCTCTGGTGCATGCTGGCAGGCGGTCATGCGCTGCTTGAAGGCATTCCGGGCCTCGGCAAGACGATGCTCGTGCGAACGGTCGCCGATTGCGTCTCGTTGCAGTTCTCAAGAATCCAGTTCACGCCCGATCTCATGCCCTCCGATATTACGGGAACGACTTTGATTGACTTCTCGGCGCAAGGAGCGGCAGCGCAGCGCTTCCAGCCGGGACCGTTGTTCGGCAATCTGGTGCTCGCCGATGAGATCAACCGCGCTACGCCCAAGACGCAGAGCGCGCTGCTGGAAGCGATGCAGGAGGGGACGGTGACGACCGGAGGCGAGACGCATAGGCTGCCTAAGCCGTTCTTCGTGCTGGCAACGCAAAATCCGATCGAGCAGGAAGGAACGTATCCGCTGCCGGAAGCGCAGCTTGACCGGTTTCTACTGAAGATCGGCGTCGACTATCCGAGCAGGGAGGAACTGAAGCAGATCGTGCTCCGCACGTCATCAGTCGAGCAACCGAAAGCTTCCGTCGTCATGGACGGGGAATCGCTGGCTGCCATTGGGCTCATGGCGAAGCAGATTTTGCTCTCGGACGAGCTGCTGGATGCAGCGGTGAAGATGATTATGATGACGCATCCCGGCGAGATGGATGCGCCGGAAGATATAAAGCGGTATGTCCGATTCGGAGCCGGCCCGCGGGCGCTTCAAGCGATTGTCGCGGTGAGCAAGGTACGCGCGTTGAGCGCCGGCCGGATGCATGTAACCTGGAATGATATTCGGGAGACCGCATTTCCGGTTCTGAGACATCGAATGGTGCTTGGTTACGAGGCGCAGGCAATGGGACTATCCAGCGATCGCATGACGGGTGCGATCGTACAGACGATCGAGACGCAGCGATGAGCGCGGATGACAATAGCGTACGGATGCAAAAGCCAAGCGCCGAAGAAGCGTTAAGGCTGCTGTTTCCGGACTTATCGTTGCTCGGCCGTATCGAGCAGCTGCGGATTGCTTCGGCGAGCAAAGTAAAAGGGACGTTGGCAGGCAAGAGACGATCCGTTTCCCTAGGAGGCTCGCAGGAGTTCGCCGATTACCGCCCCTATGCCCCGGGTGACGATGTGAGACGAATCGATTGGAGCGTCTATGGGAGAACGAGAAGGGCTTATGTTCGGCAATTTTGGGACGAACAGGAATTGGTTGTCCATATGTATGTCGATGTATCCCGATCGATGTCTTTCGGCGAACAAGACGCGAATAAGCTTCATTACGCATTAAAGCTTGCGGCTAGCGTAGGCTATGCCGCTTTATGCGGCGACGATCGCGTATCAATCAAGCTATTCAACGACCGCGTCGTCCAGGAGCTCCCTCCCGTGCACGGCAGAGCCGCATCGCCGAAATGGTTTCAATTCATTGCCGATGCGATGCGAAGCTCCGGTACGTACCAGACTTCCGGCCATCCGTCTCCGGAGCTTGATCTGTCTGTCCCGTTTCGGGCTCCAGGTACGTTGCCGCATCGCAGCGGCGTCACATGGCTATTCACCGATGCCATGTTCGAGGAAGGAATCGAAGAGACGCTGTTGTCGCTTCAAGCGGCGAAGCAGCAAGTTGTCCTTTGCCATCTGTTATCGCCCTCGGAGCTAGAGCCTGCGCTGAGCGGGGAACTGAAGCTGATTGATAGCGAGCTTAAAACAGGCAAGGATATAGCGGTCGGCCACCGGCTCCTCTCCGATTACCGCATGGCGGTAACGACATATAGGGAACAACTGGAGCGGATATGCGCCGAACGGGGAGCGACCTATGTTTTCGTGAATACGGGCGTCTCATTGACGGAGACGATACATCATGTGCTGCTGCCGGCACAAGCGCTATCCGGCAAATCGTAATTAGGCATACGCTTGTCTAACCGTTGTGGAAAGGAGGAACAGCATGCAGTTTTTGTCGCTTTCGTCGGCATGGTTTGCGATCGCAATGCCGCTGATTGCCGCTATGTATATTTTGAAGAGAACGTATATGGAGCAGGAAATCGCAAGTCATATGCTGTGGCGAAGGGCGCTGAACGAGCAGGAAGCGAACAGGCCTTGGCAGAAGCTCCGCAGCAGGCTGCTGCTTCTGTTGCAATTGGCGGCAGCGCTGCTTCTCACGCTGGCGCTTATGCAGCCGGTCATCATGAGGACTGCTGCGGCTAGCGGACATGCCGTAATCGTTATCGATCGTTCGGCAAGCATGACGGCTCGCTCGTCCGACGATGGAAGTGGGAGATCGACGAAGCTGGAACTTGCCGTGTCCGAAGCGGAGCAGTGGCTATCCCGCCAACCCGGCAACAGGCCGATTACGTTAATCGCGACCGGCCAACAGCCGGAAGTGGTTCTGTCGCGCACGATAGATCGTGCCGCATTGAACGAAAAGCTGCAGCAGATAACGCCTGCCTACGGAAAGTCGGACAATACGGCTGCCTTATCGCTTGCGGATTCCCTGCTGCTGAATGAGCCGGATGGCGAGCTTGTTGTCTTCACTGACGGTTTATGGCCGGATTTGGCGGAGGCGAATGCGATGCAGTTGCATAGCACCGCATCGTTGACGATTGTTGGCAGCTCTAAGCGGAGCAACAATCAAGCGATCCTTTATTTCGGCATTAAGGCCGATGCCGGCGGCAATGGGAGCAATACGGCAGTCGTAACGGTTAAAAACGACAGTTCGGCTGCACGGAAAGTTCAGCTAGACCTATCGGCCCGGAACGAACAAGGCGAATTATCGATTGCCGCTCAGTCGTCAATCGATATAGCTGCCGGGGAATGGGAGAGCGTTCAACTGACGGGTCTGCCTGCAGCCTCTTATTACAAAGCGGAGCTTCGACCTGCTGCGGACGCGATACATGCGGATAATAGCGCCTATCAATTTCCCGAAACTCCGCGGGCCAAGCAGGCGCTGCTCGTAACGGAAGGCAATCTGTTTCTGGAGAAAGCGTTGCAACTGGCTGGCATACGGACCGTCAAAGTAAGCCCGGATAGCGCTGCGCCAACCGGCGAGATGGCGGAGAAGACGGATTGGATTGTGCTGGACGGCAACGATCAACGTCTGTATAACGACCTGATCTGGGCGAAGCTGTTGGAGGAAAAACCGCTATGGTTGATCGACCATCCGCAAGAGGACGAAGCACGGAGCGAGGTGCCTTCGAACGTTCAAACGATCGTACAGGAGCACCCCGTAACCTCCTATATCACATTCTCTGATACGCATATTAGCAGACTTGCGAAGCCGCCGGCGGAGGAGCTCGGTTGGGGGAAGCCGATTCTGACGTATAGCGGCATTCCGGCGATCTATGCCGGAGAAGAGGGCGGCAAGCCAAAGCTGCGCTTCACCTTCAATCTTCAGGATTCCGATTTGCCGCTCAGATCCGAGTTCCCTGTTTTAATCGTACAAGCGGCAGAGTGGATGAGCGGAGGGTCGCAGCTCGAGTTGGGCGCAGCCGCGGCAGATCAGCTATTGGAATTGTCACTTCATTCCGAAACATCGGAAGCTTATTGGGAAGCCGTAGAGCATATAGACAACTTCTCGGTGCAATTACAGGCAGGTGCAGCACAAACGATGGCGCTTGATTTGAACGCCAACGGCGTTTATGCCGCCCCTTCCGCACCGGGGCTATATCGGCTAGTTGAAATTAACGGCAAAGGAGAGGTGCTCGGCAGGCGTATGCTTGCTGTTCATGCAGATTCAGCCGAGCTTGCGCGGCCGGCGGATGCTTTCGGTGCGCTCCGGCTGGTTCAATCGAGTCCTGCTGCCGATTCGGAAGCTGAAATCGCGCGCGAGCCGAATGAGCAGTCGCTATCATTAGCCGTTTGGGCTGCGGCACTATTGCTGCTCTTGATGGCAGCCGAATGGGAGGTGTACCGGCGTGGGCATTCAAGTTGAAGCGCCTTGGGCACTAACGCTGCTGCTGCCTTGGCTGTTCTATATGGCCTGGATCATACGTACCACGATTCGTTTGAAGGGCGGCCGAAAGATTGCAGCGATTACCTTAAGAGGCATCATTACACTTTTACTCATTGCCATCGTTGCGCAAGTACAGCCGTTCGTCATTGAAAGGCAGCGCAGCGTCGTAATCGTTGCCGACCGCTCTGCCAGTATGCAGGCCGATAAGCAGATCGGCGAATGGATCGCGAAAGGTTGGGCTGCAAGACATGACGGCGATACGGCTGGCGTCGTATCTACGGGCTTGAATGCGGCCGTTGAACGGTCGATATCGAACGAGCTTACGGAAGAAAGCGCAAGCTTTGCCTTCCGAACGACGGTGAATGACCGATTCACCGATTTGTCCGGAGGTTTGCAGTTAGCTGCCGCCATGCTTCAGAAAGAAGGCGGAGGACGGGTTGTGCTGCTCTCGGACGGTGCGGAAAATGCAGGCGACGCGCGGCGTCAAGCGAGGCTGCTTGCCAATGCGGGTATTGCCGTCGATGTCGTCGAGATGCAAACGGAGCCTAAGAGCGATGCCGCTATCGAATCGCTGGACGTGCCCGCGATGCTAAAGCAAGGGGAAACATTCCCTTTCGAAATTGCGATTGCGAGCGCGGCATCGCAGCAAGCAGAGCTGCGGTTGTTTGCGGATAATGAAGAAATATCGGTTACGCAGGTACAGTTGGAGAAAGGCGACAATCGTTTCGTACTGAACAGCATTGCGGTAGAGCCCGGCTATCACCGCTTCAGAGCCGAATTGTACGCTGCAGGCGACGAACAAGCGGCTAACAATACCGCTTACGCCTTCAGTCGGGTTGCCGGACCGCCGCATGTATTGATTGTGGAAGGACAACCGCAATCGTCGGCTAACGTGGAGGCCGCGCTATCCGCTTCGTTCATCGGGCATACGACGATCATGCCGGAGCAGCTCTCCGTCGAGCTGGCTGAGTATGCGAGCTATGACAGCATTATTTTGAACAATGTGCCTGCAACGCGAATTGCCGAGAAGCCGATGGAATGGCTGGGCAAAGCCGTTAGCGATTACGGTGTCGGACTCGTCATGCTCGGGGGCGAGGACAGCTTCGGCTTAGGCGGCTATTTCAAGACGCCAGTCGAGCGGGCGCTGCCAGTCTATATGGATTTGCAGGGCAAGCGGCAAATTCCGTCCCTAGGTCTCGTGCTCGTAATCGACCGGTCCGGAAGTATGTCGGACGGCAAGCTGGAGCTGGCCAAGGAAGCGGCGATAAGGACCATCGAGCTCATGCGCGACGCGGATACGGTTGGCGTCGTCGCCTTCGATTCCGCCCCGTGGTGGGTGGTCGAGCCGGAGAAGCTGTCGAACCGCGATTCGATTATCGAACGCATTCAAGGCATTCAATCCGAAGGCGGAACGGAAATCTACAACGCGCTGAAAGCAGGCTACGAGGGGCTTCTGGAAGTGGATGCCCAGCGGAAGCATATGATTTTGCTTACGGACGGACAGTCGGCGACGAACCCCGGTTATGAAGCATTAACCGATGCCATTGTCGATGACCAAATGACGCTGTCCACGGTCGCGGTAGGCGACGGAGCGGATCAGGTTTTGCTTGAACGGCTGGCTAAGGCCGCCAAAGGGCGCTTCTACTTCACCAAAGATCAAAGCACGCTTCCGGCGATATTCAGCCGTGAGACGGTAATGATGTCTCGCACGTACATCGTGGAGCAGAACTTCACGCCTGCCATCGCTCAAGCTTCCGATTGGAGCAAGCTATGGAGCGGCGGCGTGCCAACCGTTAACGCCTATATCGCCGCATCGGCGAAGGAAGCGGCTGAGGTCGCTCTACTGACGCCGGATGGCGATCCGCTGCTTGCTCGTTGGCAATACGGCTCCGGCCGCTCCGTTGCTTGGACGACAGACGTAACGGGCAAGTGGGCGCGCGAGTGGGTGCAGTGGCCGTCTTTTCCTAACGTGCTGACCGAATGGGTGAAATGGACGTTCCCGCAATTTGTGAACAATCCTTACTCGATTACGACCGAGCAAGACGGCGGTCAAGCCACGTTGAAGGTTCGTTCGGAAGCCGGTGCCGGATCGTTCGGTAGTGCCCTGTCGGCGGGAATCGAGGACGAATCGGGCAGCTATACCATTCGACGATTAATGCCGACCGGGCCGGGAGAATACGAAACCTCATTGCAGGCGACAGAACCTGGCGTTTACCTGACCCAGATTGGGCGGCAGGCAGTCGGGAACGCGATTGAAGGCGGTACGACCTCTGCCTTCGTTATTCCTTATTCGCCCGAATACCGGTTATCGAATACGGACGGCGCGGAAACGATGGCCCAGATTGCCGCCACAACCGGCGGACGGAAGCTGCTTATGGACAATCCGCAGGCGTTATTCCAATTCGAGCCGTTAGAAGCTCGCAGGACGGTTGATATAACGAATAAGCTGCTGCTCGCCATTTTGTTGCTTTGGTTGGCAGACATCGCTTTGCGAAGGCTGTCACTGCCTTACGGACGTCTGCTCGAATGGGCCGGAAAAATATTTAAACTACGAAACGGCCGAAGAAGCGGTCAAGCGTTGGACGCTTCAGCCTCGGCGAGCGCCGTAACGAGGTTAAGGAAGCGCGCGTCGGAAGCAAGCCGCTTCTATGGCGGCAATGATACGGGAAGCGCAGCACATCAGACAAATGAAGCACAGAAGGAAAACGCAGCGAACCCGGTCAAACCAGCTGCAACGTCGAGTGCAGGCCATTCATCCGCATCCACAGGCCATGCAGTTGTAGATAGGAGCGGCCGCGCGGAGCAGGATCCGGCTGCAGATGGCACGATCAATCGTTTGCTCGCGGCCAAAAACAAAAATCGAAGATGAATGTATTGTTAAGGCTCGTTAAGCAGCCATTCTCGTTCATATGGACATGAGCGTTCGCACGCGATACAATTCATATTAATGACTATTAAAGCAGCAAAGCTTGAAGGAGATGTCTAAATGGTTCAAGAACTGACGACCCAGGAATTGGAACAAAAGCTTAAAAACGGGGAGCCGCTTAACTTGGTTGACGTTCGCGAGGTCGATGAATGGCAAGCCGGACATATCAAGGAAGCACGCAACATTCCATTGTCCGAAATCGTGCAGCGCGTGGACGAGTTCCCGCAAGAAGAGATGGAGATCGTAATCATCTGCCGCAGCGGCGGACGCAGCGGCAAAGCATGCGACTATCTAGGCGCGCTAGGCCATACGGTCATCAACGTCTCGGGAGGCATGCTCGCTTGGGAAGGCGAAGTTGTAACCGGCGATTAAATGGTGTGAATGCAGCAAAACTGGCGGCGCAAGGCTCGATAGCCTAGTGCCGCTAGTTTTTTGATTTAGGTTAATTTGCTCCTGACTGTATGTTGGATTTCTGAAGGATAGAAGGCCTGTAGAAAACCGTACGGACTGCTACAGTGGATTATCGCATCAACTTTGCTAGAGTGGGGCCGAAAGGAAGCCTTCCGGCTAAAAGTTAATGCAGATAGCCAGCATAGGTTAGAAAAGAGGCACCAACGGGTAAAAGTTAATGCAATGTTCCACATAGAGCAAAACACCATAGACAACAACACCATAGACCGCAACCTCTTGACAGCCCTGCGCTCCTTATTGTATAAATACCTTTAAACCATATTCAGAATATTCATAATAAAACATTTGCGAACGGAACAGTAATCTTTAGACGGATAGTCGCAGCGAGCCGGAACAGTGGAAACCGGTACGGACGTCTAAGATGAAGCGGGCCCGGGAGATGGTTTGCCGATGTGTTTGCCGTAGCGATCGTAACGACGGCAATCAAAGTAGGCAAATCCGGTCAAGGACCGTTATCAAATCGAGTGATTGAGCCTGGCAACAGGCTTAATACTTAGAGTGGTACCGCGGGATTCAACAAGCTCTCGTCTCTTTTTTATTAGAGACGGGGGCTTGTTTGGCGTTATGCTGCTTGTCAGAGAATATGAAGGAGGAGTTGCAAATGATAAAAGAACAACTAACACGGGCATTGACCGATGCCGTGGAACAAATCGTGTCAGAGTCGGGGCTGACGCCGGCTCGCCAAGTCAACGTCGTCGTCGAGCATCCGGCAAACGAGGCTAACGGAGAGTTTAGCAGCAATGTCGCGATGCAATTGGCGAAGCAGCTAAAGCGCGCTCCGCTCGCGATAGCTTCGGAGGTCAAGGAAAAACTGCTAGGGGACGGCGTTGTAAGCAAGCTTTTCGCGAAAATCGACGTTGCTCCTCCAGGTTTCATCAATTTCTATGTCAATTGGGAGCAGTGGGCGAAGCTTGACGCATCCGGTACCATTTCACCTTGGGCTAAGATGCGCCAGAAGGTGCTCATCGAACATACGTCGATTAATCCGAACAAGTCTGCCCATATCGGACACTTAAGAAATTCCTGTATAGGCGATACGCTTGCAAGATTGCTCAAGCAAGCGGGACACAAGGTAGAAGTGCATAACTACATCGACGACCTCGGGAATCAGCTTGCCGATACGGTAGTCGGCATGTTGCATACGGAGACTGCCCAGACGCATGCAAGGTTCGGCGACTACTGCTGGGAGACGTATGCGAAGGTGAACCAAACGTACAAGGAGAAGCCCGAACTGCTGGAAGAGCGCGCGAGAGTACTCGCCTATCTGGAGGAGGGCGGCAATAATATCGCTTGGATGGGGCTGCTTATTGCAGAGCGAATCGTGCGTGAACATGTCGAGGAGATGAGGCAGTTCGGCATCGATTACGATGTACTCGTCTGGGAGAGCAGTATCGTAAGCGGGGGCTTCTGGCAGCGCGCTTTCGAGCTGCTCAAGCAGACCGATGTCTTCCGCATGGAGCAGCATGGCAAGCTTGCCGGCTGCTGGGTGCTCGCCCAACATGCGGCTTCCCGTTCAGAAGGGGAGGCTGGCGAAGCAGAGGAGCGCGAGCAGGGAGACCATCAAGCGGATAAGGTGCTTGTCCGCTCGAACGGTATTTTGACCTATACGGCCAAAGATATCGCTTATCATCTATGGAAGTTCGGCTTGCTCGACAATGATTTCCGTTACCGCAAATTCGGCGACCGTCTATGGTCTACGCATGCAAGCGGCGCGAAGAAGAAGATCGGTAAGGCGGATGCCGTCATTAACGTCATCGATCAGAGGCAGCATTACCCGCAGGAGATGGTGAAGCAAGCGCTCGTCGCGATGGGGTACAAAAGTCAGGCGGAGCAGTTAAGGCATGTCAGCTACGGAGTCGTGTCGTTAAGTCCGTCAACGGCTGCTGGCCTTGGCGTGGATATTTCAGATGGCAAACATGCGTATCCGATGTCCGGCCGTCAAGGAATCGGCATCAAAGTATCGGAGCTGCTGACCCGGATGGAGGCAATCATTGACGCGAAGCGTTCAAGAAAGGCGGGAATTAAGAGCCGTACTATAGCGGCAGCCTCCATTCGCTACTACTTGCTGCGCTTTCATCTGCAGACAGAAATCGTGTTCGACCTGGAGCAGGCAACGGAAATATCGGGCAATACGGGCGTTTATTTGTTATATGCCTATGCACGAGCTTGCAGCATTTTGGAGAAAGCAGGGCATGTTGGCATTCAAAATCCGGCAGAAGCACATTTCGGGCAGCAGCTTGAGAAGCAGGAGCATGCCGTTCTTAGGCAGCTATACTACTGGCCGGAGGCGCTGCAAGCAGCGGAGTCGGAGCTTGCCCCGAACATCGTCTGCAATTACACGTATGAGCTGACGACATTGTTTAACCATTTTTATGCGACGTGTTCCATATTGAAGGCTGCTCCCGCCCAGCGCCAACTGCGCTTATGGCTTACGCAGCGCTACAAGCAGACGCTTGGCGAGGCGCTTCATATTCTTGGCATGCCTACTCCAACCAGCATGTAGCCTCATATTCCATTCATGCAATTGGCCGGTCCCACATATAAATGAACCCAGATGGGTACAGGCATCGGTTGTTTAATGCGGAATGGAAGGAGGCGGGTTCAATGAGAATGAGTTCGCCGGATAACGGTATGATGATCGATTTTGCCGTGCAGGGGATGAGCTGCTCGGCGTGCGCGGCGCGCATAGAGAAATCGGTAGGCAAAATGGAGGGCGTTCATGAAGCGGCAGTCAGCTTCCCGCTGCGTACCGCTTGGGTGCAGTTCTCGCCGGAGCAGGTAAGTCCGGGACAAATCGCTGAGCGCGTTAGCCAGCTTGGCTTCACGGCATCGTTAAGCGAGCATGGCGATTCAGGGCTGCGCAAGGAGCATGCGATACTAAGGCTTCGGTTGATCGGGTCCCTATTGCTAACGCTGCCGCTGCTGCTCACTATGATTCACCATCTGCCCATCCTTGTGCCGCTAGCGGCTTATATACCGTCGTGGCTTACTTTGCCATGGCTTCAGCTTGCGCTGGCGACGGTGCTTCAATTCGTCATCGGCATGCCTTTCTACTTCGGCGCTTATTATGCGCTGAGACAGAAAAGCGCCAATATGGACGTGCTGGTCGCGGTAGGCACGACCGCCGCCTATTTGTACAGCCATTACATCGTGTTCCAACACGATTTGTTCGGCGCATCGACCTTCGGGGCGGAGATGCCGGCGCTATACTTCGAGACGTCAGCGGTCGTCATTACGGCTGTATTGCTTGGCAAATATATTGAGGCTTCCGCCTCGCTAAAGGCGAATCTGAATACGGCCGGCTATGTGACGCTTCAAAGTCAGACTGCCATGGTTGAACGCGCTGGCCAAATAACGAAGCTGCGCACGGAGTTCGTACGGGCGGGGGATACGGTCATTGTAGAGCCGGGCGAACTCGTGCCGGTCGACGGGACGGTTATCTCCGGCGAATCATCCGTCGATGAAGCGTTATTGACAGGCGAGAGCACGCCAGTCGCGAAGCGCGAAGGCGACAACATCTGGGCAGGCACGCGCAATGTCGGCGTCCGGCTCCGCATATGGACGGTTGCGGCTGGTCACGATACGCTGCTGAGCCGAATCGGCGAGCTGGTCAGGCAGGCGCAGCGTTCCAAGTCGTCGATCCAGCGAAACGTAGATGCTGCAGCGGGCTGGTTCGTGCCGCTTATGCTGCTTCTTGCCGCGCTAACCTTCCTGTTATGGATCCTTGTGCTTGATCCAGGCAATTGGAGCCGGGCATTCGTCAGCTCGATCGCCGTCATGCTGGCTGCGTGTCCGTGCGCGCTCGGGCTGGCTGCCCCGATCTCGCTTGTCCTGGCGTCCGGCCGCCTCGCGAAGCAAGGCATCGTCGCGAAGGAAGCGGGGGCGCTGGAGCGGCTTGCTTTGATCGATACCGTCATCTTCGATAAAACGGGCACTTTGACCGAAGGCAAGCCGAGAGTGAGCGCGCTTCAACCGCTTAAAGGCAGCCGCTCCTCTGCTCTTCGGCTTGCAGCAGCTGCCGAATCGGCATCGTCGCATCCTCTAGCTGCCGCGATCAGGCAAGAAGCGGCGAAGACGGGGCTTGTCATTCCTATGCCCGACAGCCAAGTCTATACGCCGGGCGGCGGCGTAGTCGCCGTAGTGAATAAGCAGCAGGTCGGGGTTGGCAACGCGGGCTTCGCGAAAGAGCGGGGATGGTTGGTCAGCGAGGAGGGTGAGAAGTTCGCGAAGAGCAAGGAGGCGGCGGGAGAGACGGTGCTGTTCATCGCCATCAATGACGAATGCGTAGCGATGATCGCGCTCATCGATTCGGTGAAGTCCGATGCCCGCTCGGTCGTAAGCGACTTAAGATCGCTTGGCGTATCGATCCTGCTGGCGACGGGCGACCGGGAAGCGCCCGCTCGCGCCGCGGCGAAAGCGGCAGGCATAACCGAGGTGCACGCATCGATGCTGCCCGAAGCAAAGCAGTCGCTCGTCGAACGGCTGAAGAAACGGGGCAAGCGCGTTGCGATGGCAGGAGACGGCTGGAATGACGCGCCGGCGCTCGCATCCTCCGATGTCGGCATCGCGATGGGCAACGGGACGGAAGCAGCGCTGACAGCCGGTCACCTGTCGCTGCTTAATTCACGATTGCTCGCTATTCCGGGGGCAATCCGGATTAGCAGGCTTACGCTTCGCAACGTACGGCAAAATCTCGCCTTTGCATTCCTCTACAATGTCGTCATCATTCCTTTCGCGGCGCTCGGCATGCTGAAGCCTTGGATGGCCGGTACGGCGATGGCGCTGAGCTCGGTGTCGGTCGTCGGCAACGCGCTGCGCCTGGGCGGTCAGATCAAGCGCGAGGAACGGAGACGCCGATGACGCTCACGTGGAATCTGATCGGCTTGATCGTGCTGACAGGCTTGTTCAGCGCTCCGCACTGCATCGGCATGTGCGGAGGAATCGTTTCATCGGTATCTTTGCAATCTTCCGCATCTGCTCGCCGTTCGATGCTGCTGTACAACGCGGGCAGAATTACCTCCTATACGTTGCTTGGCGCCGTCATGGGAGCAGTTGGCTCGTTCGTTGATCTAGCCGGCAAGCTGGCAGGCATCCAAGGCATTGCCTCGATCGTTGGCGGCTGTTTCGTCTTGTTATGGCTTTGGCGCCGATTCCAGCTGCCGTTGATGAGCAAGCTGTCCTCGCAGTTGCACAAGCGGCTGGTAGGAAGATCGGGGCAGTCGCCGGCCAGCGAAACGACGCATTTGCTCGCGACAGGCATCGCGTTCGGCTTCCTGCCATGCGGCTTAACCTATGCGATGCAGATGAATGCGGCGGCCAGTGGAGCGCCTTTTGAAGGAGCTGCCATTATGGCCATCTTCGGTCTCTCGACGTTCCCGGCGCTGGCAGCGGCCGCCTCGATCGCTGCTTTCGCGGGCAGACGCTGGCGCAGATTCATGCGCAAGGCAGGCGTTATAACGGCAATTGCCGTAGGTTTATTGTCGATTATGCGGGGGTTGGCCGTAAACGGCGTCATACCAAGTATTTCGCCTTGGCTCTGGTAAACTCCATCAATGAACAGCCGTGAGTCGTCTTGCTATCGTATAGCTACCCTCCGCCGTCTCCAGCGATAACGTCGCTTTCCACGTTCCCGCCATAAGCGGCATGCCTTCGCCCTCGTAAACGCCAGGAGCAGTCTCGGTTAATTCGAAGCTGTAATTACCGCAATTCATTCCGATCATATCTAATACGATGGATAAATGAGCATTTTGTAACGGCGCTCCCGAAGAGGTGTTAAGCGTTAGCCGAAAGTCGTTCAATTCAAGCACTTTGGCCGGATAGCGGCCGATCTCCCACGTAACCGAGCCTTCCCCGAATGAATGCGCGGTTACGGCAGGAGGCGCGGCTTCGGTCGTTTGCAGCCATGCGAATGCAGCGGTAACGATAACGGCCGCGGCAAGCAATGCCAACAACCATTTATAAATCGGCGTTCGGGTTGTCGTTGTAGCTAAGGTTTCAGCAGACTCCATCATTAGCGCACCCTTCTGCAGCTTTTTTTCATAGCGGAATGAGTCAAAAAAATCGCATCTGTAGTTACCTATGCTGAGCAAGCGGATGAAAGAACAGCGGGCGTCATCTATCCATTGTCTGACTTTGGCGGGTAGGGATAGACAAATGGTAGGAAGATGTGTATAGTTACATCTGACAATTTCATAGAAAATAACTAGGTGTCGAGACGGTAATCAGCGCAGCGCGAGCGTTGCTTGGAAAGCCGTCGAGACTTAATAGGGAAGCCGGTGCAATTCCGGCACGGACCCGCCACTGTAAGGAATGGCCGGAGAGCGCAAGCTCTCGTCGCAAGGCCAGTGCTTCGGCATTTATGTCACTGAGTTTAACCGCTCGGGAAGACGCCGAAATGCATGTATTCCAAGTCAGGAGACCTGCCTATTTATTAACGCTGAATCCTACGAGGAAAATAGGGAGGTGTTGCATACGATACATAGCTTATCGCCGCTTTGGAAGCGGTATTTGTGCAGCATTTCTGACTTGACGTCGGAAATGCTTTTTTTGTGTTCGGCCGACAGCCGCAGCTGATGCTAATGCTAATGCTGGAACCGCCATTTTGTTAGATAAATAGAGAGCATAGGAGTGTTTATATCAATGAAGAAGATGAACAAAGCTTGGATGGGATTGCTGCTGGCCATGATGCTCGTCATCATGACCGCTTGCGGGTCGAACAGCAATAATGGGGGGCAAGCAACGAACCAACCGACGAATGCGGCCTCGGAAGCGCCAACGAATGCGCCGGATAACGATGGGGAAAGCGCATCGGCAACGGTCTATCCATTAACCGTTAAAGACGATACAGGAACGGAAGTAACGTTCGCTCAAGCGCCTACGAAGGTCGTTTCATTGGCACCCAGCGAGACGGAAACAATCTATGCGATCGGTTCTGGCGAGCAGGTCGTTGGCGTGGACAGCTTCAGCAACTACCCGGAAGAGGCAGTCGCTAAGCAGCAGGTCGGGGATATGACGACGAATATCGAAGCCGTTACCGGGCTCAATCCCGATCTCGTGATCGCTTCCTCTTCCATGAACGTCGATGCGATCAAGCAGCTTCGCGAGCTTAACATCCCGGTTTATGCGACGGATCCTCTTACTTACGATGCGGTAGTTGCCAAAATCGAGACTTTAGGTAAAATTATGAATAGACAAGCGGAAGCTGCCGCTGTTGCCGAGCATATGATTCAAGCGAAGCAGCAGGTAACGGAAGCGGTAAAAGACGCGGAGAAGAAAAATGTATATCTGGAGTTCTCCCCCGGCTGGACGGTTGGCTCGGGCACGTTCCTCGACGAGCTTCTTACGCTCGCCGGCGGAACAAACGTAGCTGGCGGAAGTTCAGGTTGGTTCGAGGTTAACGCGGAAGAGGTTGTTGCCAAAAATCCGCAGCTGATCGTATACCCGGCTTGGAAGGAGGAGCCGAATCCGATTGTCGCCGGTATCGAGAGCCGTCCAGGATGGGACGCGATCGATGCAGTGAAGAATAAGCAAATGTTCGCCGTGACGGAGGACCCGCTCGTGCGTGTAGGTCCACGCCTCGCCGACGGATTGCTTGAGCTTGCGAAGGTGATTCACCCGGATCTCGTCAAATAAGCAATGAAACCTAAAGGAATTATTTATGGAGGAGCAGCTTTGCTCCTTCTTGCCGTTTCTATGATCGTAAGTTTATCTATCGGTACGTCGGGTCTCACGGTAGGCAAGGTATGGGGGATTCTGATTCACCAGCTCCCTTGGATGAACGGGGGCGACGAATTGTATAGCATAGGCGAAGTTGCGATCGTAACGCAGGTGAGGCTGTCGCGCGTGCTGCTTGCCGTCCTTGTCGGCGCATGTCTGGCGCTTGCCGGCACTGGCTTCCAAGGGGTGCTGCGCAATCCGCTGGCAGATCCTTATACGTTAGGCGTCGCCTCGGGAAGCTCGGTAGGCGCCGCTTTTATTATTTTGTTCGGACTGCAAATGGCGCTTGGCATGTGGACGATTCCTCTCGTTGCATTCCTTACGGGCAGCATCACGTTGTTTGGCGTGTTCTGGCTGTCGCGAAGCAAAGGCGCGATGCATATCGAAACGCTTATTTTATCCGGCGTCATTCTTCAAGCTTTTCTAGGCGCGTTCGTATCGTTCATGGTGTCGCTCTCGCAAGGCGTCGTCAACCAAATTTTGTTCTGGCTTATGGGCTCGCTGGCGATGCGCAACTGGGACAATGTGTATATGCTTATTCCGTTTCTTGTCATCGGCTTCCCCGTGCTGCTCTTCTATGGCCAATCGCTCAATTTATTCGTTTTAGGCGAACGCCATGCCGCCCATGCCGGCGTTCGCGTGGAGCGAACGAAGCTCATCGTGCTGATCGCATCGACGCTGCTTACGGCTGCGGCCGTATCCGTATCGGGGGTAATCGGCTTCGTCGGTCTTGTTGTTCCTCACTTGATCCGTCTGCTCGTTGGACCGGATTATAGGCTTATTACGCCGCTTGCGGCAATTGGGGGCGGTATTTTCGTGCTTTGGGCGGATACGCTGGCTCGGAATGCGCTAAGTCCGAGGGAGATTCCGCTTGGCGTCGTGACGGCGCTGATTGGCGCCCCATTCTTTGCGTATCTGCTCCACCTCAGGAAGATGAACGGAGGCGGTCGGCTATAACTATCTTGGAGGCAAAAGGGATTGTACAAACGATTCAAGGCCGAAAGGTGCTGCATGAGCTTGACTGCTCGTTCCTGAAGGGAAAGATTTATGGCATTATCGGGCCAAACGGAGTCGGCAAGTCAACGCTGCTCCAACTGCTGTCCGGCGTCGAGAAGGCGGCGAAGGGCGAAGTGCTGCTGTCGGGAGAATCGATCCTATCGATACCGCGCAAAGCGTTAGCCCGCAAGATGGCTGTGCTTCAGCAGAACGGCTTGCCTCCGGTCGGTTTTACCGTGCGTGAGGTCGTTGGCATGGGGCGATTTCCCTATCAAAGCTGGCTTGGCAGCGAAGAACAGGATCCGGCGCCGATTATCGATGAAGCGCTTGAGGCCATGGGGCTGGCTGTTCTTCAGGAGCGCAAGATGGATCAGCTCAGCGGCGGGGAACGACAGCGGGTTGCGCTTGCGAAGCTCATGGTTCAAGAGCCGTCGATTATTTTGCTGGATGAGCCGACGACTTATTTGGACATCGGGTATCAGGTGCAATTGCTTGATACGGTGAAGTCTTGGCAGCGAGAGCGGGGGTTAACGGTCATTGCGGTGCTGCATGACCTGAACTTGGCCTCGTTGTACTGCGATGAGCTCGTCGTGCTTCATGAAGGCAGGATCGCAGCTATCGGAACGCCGCAGAATGTGCTGACAACGGAATTGATCGAACGGGTGTACGAGACGACGACGGCTATCGTGCCGCATCCGGTAACGGGCATGCCGCAAATTATGCTGCAGCCAAGCGGATCGTCATAACGATCTCGACAAGGGGATAAAGGGGAGCAAGGACATGGATAATCAATGGCAGTATAAGGTGGAGCAAGCGGTTGCCCGCATCCGAGTATTCGATCACGAAGCGGCGGAGCGCGCACAGCGCCACTCCGACAGCTTGACGAAGCCGCCCGGCAGTCTTGGGAAGCTGGAAGCGATCGCTTGCCAGCTTGCGGGTATTACGGGGCAGCTATGGCCGGATATGTCCCGCAAGACCGTTATTGTCATGGCGGGCGATCATGGCGTGTGCGAGGAAGGCGTTAGCGCGTTTCCGCCAGAGGTGACGCCGCAGATGGTTCTGAACTTCCTGAGCGGCGGAGCGGCGGTTAATGTGCTCGCGCGCCAAGCCGGGGCGGATGTGATCTGCGTCGATGTAGGCGTCAACGCCGAACTGGAGCATCCGCGGCTCGTTAGCCGCAAGGTCGTTCGCGGAACGGCAAATATGGCGAAGCAGCCGGCAATGTCGAGGGAGCAGGCGCTTCAAGCGATTGCCGTTGGCATCGAGCTTGTCGATGAGCAGGTTGCGGCCGGCGTACGGGTTTTCGCAACGGGAGAGATGGGCATCGGCAATACGACGGCAAGCTCCGCTATTGCCAGCGTGCTGACGGGACTCTCGCCCGAGCAGTCCGTTGGTAGCGGAACGGGCATTAACGGCGAAGCGAGAGCGCGCAAGATCGATGTCGTGAAGCGCGCCATAGCTCTTAACAAGCCGGATGCGTCCGATCCGGTCGATGTGCTCGCCAAAGTCGGCGGCGCGGAGATTGCCGGTCTGGTCGGCGTGATTATCGGCGCGGCCGCTAACGGCTGCCCTGTCGCCATCGACGGCTTCATCTCATCGGCGGCGGCACTTGCAGCTTCGCGGATCGCGGAGCAGGCGAAGCCGTATATGATCGCGTCGCATCTATCCCAGGAGCAAGGGCATCAAGGGCTGCTCGAGGCTATTGGTTTGACTCCGATGATTCGGCTGGAGATGCGTTTGGGCGAAGGCACGGGCGCCGTATTAAGTTTTCATTTCATAGACGCTGCGCTGAAGCTGATGCAGGAGATGGCGACGTTCGAGAGCGCAGGCGTATCCAAAGGTTAGGTGAATGAAGTGGCAATACTCGTAACTGGCGGAGCTCGCAGCGGCAAGAGCAGCTTCGCGGAGCAGTACGCAATTCGTTCCAGCAATCACGGTGTGTACATCGCAACCTGCCAATCGTACGATGAGGAGATGGCAGATCGAATCATGAAGCATCAGAAGGACCGTAAAGTTACGGGCTTCGTCTGGAAAACATGCGAGGAACCGTATGAGGCGGCGGAAATGCTGGATAAGGTTGCGTCTGAAACCGATGACAAAAGGGATGAGCCGCCTGCGCTGCTGCTGGATTGCTTGACGTTATGGCTCACGAATTGGATGCTTCGAATCGAATGCGAAAGGCTTGGCGAAGATCGTTTGGAGCAGGAAATGACAAAGCTCGTTGCCGCAATCGAGCGTTATCCGCATAAGCTCATCATCGTTACGAATGAGGTCGGCGATGGCATTGTGCCTGAATATTCGCTTGGAAGAGCGTTCCGCGACGAGGCCGGGCGGCTTAATCAACGTGTTGCAGCGGTATGCGACCGCGTCTTTCTTGTAACGGCCGGTATCCCGGTGGAGTTAAAAGCGTTAGCATTCCGATGGGAGCAACTATGATCTTTTATTCATTGCCTGAAATGCTCCTTTTAGCGGCCGCGGCGATCGTTATCGATTGGATCGTCGGAGATCCGAAATGGCCTACGCACCCGGTTATATGGATCGGCCGCTTGATCCGACAGGTTGAGAGGCTGCTTGAGCCTGAGCGTTACCGCAATCGGCCGCGGAAGGTTAAGCTGCTTGGCATTGCATTAACGGTTGCCGTCCTTGCCGTATGTTGGCTGGCTATGATGCTGTTGGTATGGGCATCCGATGCTATTCACCCCTGGCTCGGTTATGCCGTGAGCGCTTGGTTCATCTCGACCACGATCGCGGTGAAAGGGCTTAAGGAGGCGGCCATGCTCGTCTACAAACCGTTAATCGCCGGCAGATTGGATGAAGCGCGCAAGTTTGTCGGCTATATCGTCGGACGCGATACGTCACAGCTAAATGTGGGAGAAGCGTCGCGGGCTGCCGTCGAGACGGTAGCCGAAAATACGGTCGATGCTCTCGTATCGCCGCTCGTCTTCGCCTTATTGGGAGGCGCACCGCTCGCAATGCTCTATCGCGCCGCCAATACGCTCGATTCCATGGTCGGCTACCGCAACGAAACCTATATTCATTTCGGCTGGTGCTCGGCGCGCACCGACGATGTGCTAAATTACATACCGGCAAGGCTTACGGGAGCGCTGATGGCATTGTCGGCGCTCCTGCTGCCTAAGCTGAATGCGGCAAGGGCGGCGAAGGCGATGTTCGTATTCGCGCGCCGTCACCCGAGTCCGAACAGCGGCATCCCGGAGTCGGCCGCAGCCGGCGCACTAGGCATCGAGCTGGGCGGAACGAATGTCTACTTCGGCGTTGCAAGCGAACGCGCCCGAATGGGGTGGCCGCTGCGCCCGCTGCAGCCGGGCGATATTGTGCTGACCGTACGACTGTTATATGGCGTAAGCGTAATTATATTGGCGGGAGTGATCGCGGCATGGCTGCTCATCAGGTGAAGCTGCACGGGCAGGCGCTCGTGGCGGCTTTTCAATTTCTGACTCGTCTTCCTATTCCCATAACGGTGCCTTTCGAGAGTCCGGTGCTGACAAGGAGCGTTCTATACTTTCCCATCGCAGGTGCGTTCATCGGGGCTGTTGTTGCCGCCGCAGGGTGGCTGTTGCAGCTCCTTCTGCCGCCGTGGCCGGCAGCCGTCTTGCTGTTGGCGTTATGGACAGCGCTTAGCGGCGGCCTCCATTTGGACGGATGGATGGATACGGCCGACGGCGTGCTCAGCCATCGCTCCCGCGAGCGAATGCTGGAAATCATGAAGGACAGCCGCGTAGGCGCGATGGGGGTTCTCGCTGCGGTATTGCTGCTATTGTTCAAGGCATCATTGCTGGCGGAACTATTGGCAGACGAACGGCCGGGGCTTGTGCTTCCGCTGATTGCAGCCGCTCCCATTTGGGGACGCGCTTGGATGGCTATTGCGATAGCAGGCTGGCCGAACGCAAGGCAAGGCGAAGGGATCGGGGCGCTGTTCGTCGGCGTGAGGAAGTCGTCGGCAGTCCTATCCTTGGTCATAGGCGGACTGATTACTTGTCTTTGCGTACTTGCTTGCCGTCAATCGTTTGAAACGTCTATTCTTATGATGCTGGCATGCTTATTATCGACGTTGGTCGTCGGGGGCGCTCTTGCCATCTGGCTGACCAAAAAGCTCGGAGGATTAACGGGCGATACATACGGTGCAATGAATGAAGCGGTGGAAGCTGTTATTTTGTTAACGGCAGTCATCACGTTAGGAACAACCTATTTATTTTTATAGTGAAGGAGATCAACTACGATGCTGGAGAGATACGGCCACGGCGGAGACATGCATACGGCGGAGGAAGCGTTCGGGAGAGCTGCGGATTCGTTCCTCGACTTCAGCTCCAATATGAATCCGCTTGGACCGCCGCCTTCGGTTAAGAAGAAGTTAGCCGATTACGCGGAGTTAATCGATCGTTATCCCGATCCGGCAGTTCGCGGTCTGCGTAAGAAGCTGGCGCATCACCACGGAATCGACGAGCAGAGCATTATGATCGGCAACGGCGCGGCGGAGCTGATCGATCTAGTCGTTCGCTCGCTTAATCCGCGAGTAACCGCGCTTGCTATTCCGTGCTTTGACGAATATGGAGATGCGGTTCGCAAAATCGGCGGTTCGATTTACGAAATCGCGCTGTCCGCTGACAATCGATTTATGCTTGATCCGGAAGCTGTCGGGAGTGCGATTGAAGCGAGTGCCGCATCGCTATATATGTTAGGCTCGCCCAACAATCCGACGGGACAGTTGGTCGATCCGAAGCTTATTATGGCTCTGCTGGATAGCGGCGCTTATGTCGTGGTCGACGAGGCGTTCATGGATTTTGTCCCCGATGAGGAGCGGTATAGTCTCGTACGGGAAGCGGCGATGAACGACCGGCTGTTCGTCATCCGCTCGATGACGAAGTTTTATTCGATTCCGGGCATTCGGCTCGGTTATATCATCGGCGTTCCAAAATCGCTAAGCGGACTAAGGCGGCTTCAAGTGGCTTGGAGCGTCAATTCGCTTGCGCAAATGATCGGAGAAGCGGTTCTGGAGGAGAGGGAGTTCGCTCGTCTTACGCATAGCTGGCTTGCGGAGGAGCGTCCTTGGCTCGTTAGGCAATTGAACCGCCTCGGCTTCGAAGTGAATGACGGCGTGACGAATTATTTGCTGCTCCGCATACCGCGGGAGCTTCGCACAAGCGCCAGCATGCTGCAGCTTGCCATGGGCAAGGAAGGAGTGCTCATTAGAGATGCGTCGCGATTCCCCGGTCTCGATCATACGTACATTCGAGTTGCCGTAAAGCGGAGAACCCAGAATGAAGCACTCGTGGAAACATTCAAACGCTGCTTGTTTGAGGTAACCGAATGAGCCAGCCCTTTCGCAGCTCCACTCGCTACGAATCGACGATATGGAGCGGACTTCGTCTCCAAATGCTGGGCGATCGAATCGTTGCCAGTCTTCAAGAGCCCGTCCATGCGCTAAGCAGCGCGATTCATCCGGGAGGCTTCTCCCTCGTCGATCATATCGTGAATTGGAAGGTGCCGCTCGATTATCGCTGCGACGATCCCGTGATGGACTTTGTGAGGCGATGCGACGGCTGGGGAAGCAAGCCGGAGCTTACGATCGGCATGCTGACCGCAGCGAAGCTGACCCATGCGTCCGTGATGGAGATGGAGGGCGACCGGTTCAAGCTGCTATGCTGTACGACATCAGGCACGCGAAACGCGGCGCGGGCAGGATTGCCCCGCCTAACGTTCTCGGCTTACGAGCCGGGAACGATTAATACCGTGCTGCTCATTGACGGGCAAATGACCGAGTCGGCGATGGTCAATGCGGTCATTACGGCGACAGAAGCCAAGGCAGCAGCATTGCATGAGCTCGGCATCGTAGAGTCGGCGAACGGACGGCTTGCGACCGGAACGACGACCGATGCCATTGTCGTTGGCGTCAGCCAACGAGAGAGCTGGCAAGCGATTCATGCGTACGCAGGCGTCGCGACGACGATCGGCTGCGCGATCGGCGAGGCGGTCTACGAGACCGTTCTCGAGGCAACTCGTACGCAGCATGAAGAGTAACAGCGACATGGACGAACGGAAATCCGCGACTGCAGCGGATTTTTTTCATTTTTCCGCAGCCTATTTTGAATGACGTATTTGCAGAGCTGGCAGGAACTGCGAACTGCGATATAGAATGAATTTCTTATTAAAGCAGAGGGCCGGTGATATAAATGAATGCTCTTTTAGTCATTGACGTGCAAAACGGGATAGTAGATTTGGGTGATTTCAAAAAAGAGTTATCAATGATGGAACAAGTCATTACAGATTTCAAAGCAAGCAGCAGCCCCGTGATCTTCATCCGGCATGTTGATGAATCGGAGGAAAGTCCGCTGTGTAAGGGCTCTGCCGGATCTGAGCTCTATTCTTCGTTAAGAGACTATGCTGACTACGTTATCGAGAAACGAACGCCGAGTTCGTTTTTCCAAACGGAGCTGTCCCAAGCGTTAGAAAGATTAGATGTGAAACATCTGTTTATCATCGGTTTCGAAACCGAGTTTTGTTGTATGTTCACGGCTATAGCCGCCTTTGATAGAGGTTATGAAGTAACGCTCATTAAGGATGCAACCGGAACAACTAACAGCGAAGAGACGTACGGTATGCAAGGCTTGCGCATTAACGATTTTGTAAGCAAAGTGCTCGGTTGGTCGAGTGTAATCGAGGTATTAAACTACGTTAATTATGTGGAGAAATATGAACCGGTAGGCCATTAGTTTCAACGGATTCAACCGCCATTGGTGAAAAATTAGTCAGGACGATAAGCTATGTTGGAGTTTCGCAACAACTTCGTTCGAAAGGAGTAAGGATGGAAGGCTATGTTGGATTTCTGCACTATCTTTGATCGAGAATAGTATTTTTGTGGCGCTGGGGCAAAAGTTAATGCGAATATCCAATGTAGCTTGAATGAAAGGGATAGCATGCGGAAAGTTGCTGCAAAAATCCAATATAGCCGTTTTAAACGAGGAGAAACGGTCTTTTTACTAAAGTGAACTTAAAAGCTTTATAACTATTTTCATTCATGGAATAAATATTCTTTTTTGGGATGTCTATAGATAGTGTATGTTGTTATAATCGCAGCCGAGAGGAGGGGGAGCTACCGTTGGGCTTCATTATTGAAGGAATCCTCGAGTTCATTATCGAGCTATTCGTTACGAACCGATTGGAGAATAGCGGCAGCTTCCGGAAGAGGCGTTATCGATCGAAGCTTAAGCGATACGCAAGAGAGTCCGAATGGTTCGAAGGGCTCTATCGCAATCCGGAATATACGCATGTGATCGAAGACGACTACGAGCTTGACCGCCTGCTCAGGAAACGTTCGACCTTTCGCGCTATCGAGCGCACGTTGGAGGAGAGAAGACGGTTCGAGCGGATGCTGTCCGACAAGCATGAGGCGCTTGCCGGACGAAGTTGAAACCCAAACATTACAATCCGCACTTTTTCATGTAAAATAAAACGAGCGCATTCGTCGCACTCGATTTAAATTGATTTGCAGGAGGTCACGCATTGATTCGCATTGTCGGTTACTCCAAAGATAAAAAATGGCGTACGGATTTAACGCTGGAACAGGTAAGCTCGTCCACGGAGTTAGCCTGGTACTGGGTTGATTTCGATCAGCCTAGCGTAGAGGAGAGCAAACTGCTCGGCACGCATTTCAAATTTCACCCGCTCGCGATTGAGGATTGCTACCACTTATTGCAACGTCCGAAAATGGATCATTATGACGACACGAATTTCCTCATCCTGCACGCCTTCAATGGATCGAAAACGGCGGCGGACGAAGTCAATATGTTTATTGGACCCCGTTTTCTAGTTACGTTCCACCATGGGCAATCGCAAGGAATCGAATCGGCAAGAACGAAGCTGCTCCAAAATACGAAGCCGGGCCTTCACGGCCACTTATGCGCGGCGTATCTTGTGATGGACAAGCTCGTCGATGAATACTTTCCTGTCGTCCAGGAGCTGGAAGAAATGCTTATCGATATGGATCTCAGCAACGGCACGATTACAGGCGATGGCGCAATTACGGATATATTCAGCATTCGCTCGCGCTTGCTGCGGCTGCGCAAAACGATTATTCCGATGAGGGATTTGCTCTACCGGTTGGTAAACAGCGATCGAATCGAGGGGTTGGGGCATTACCTTGCTTTTTACCGCGACATACACGACCATCTGCTGAAGCTGTCGGAAATGCTGGATAATTGCAGGGAAATGACGGCCGATCTGCGCGATAGTTATATTTCGTACAATTCCAATCGGATGAATACGATTATGAAGACGTTAACGGTTATTACGACGATTTTTATGCCGTTAACTTTTCTTGCCGGCATTTATGGAATGAACTTTCATGTCATGCCGGAGCTGGAATGGCGCTGGGGATATTTTGTCGTGTTAGGCTTCATGCTGCTGGTTGCTCTATCGATGTTCGCATGGTTCAACAAGAAAGGCTGGTTCAAATAATCGCAAGCAAGGAGAATAAGACATGGTAACGAATGAGCCCTCCGAAGTAGGGGGGAGAAAACGGACACTTGCCGTAGTTGGCATAATGCTGGCGATTATAATCACGTTGGGCGTTTTATTTACATTGATGGTCTACGCGCTTCGGGCGGACAAGCCGTCTGCCGGAGGCGGGACACAAGAGGCATCGCAATATGCTTATGCAGTTGCGGATGCGGCGAATGGGATGAAGCTTCATTATTTGGCGACGAAGCCGTCGAACGTTCGACCCGAAATGATACATAACAATGTGACGCTTACCGAATATACGGGTATTAACGGCGGTTTTTTCTATGGCGAGCAGATGCTTAACATCGCAGTCGTCGACTCTTTGCCCGTAGGCAGATCGCAAGGGAAATATGGTGATGGCTCGGAAAATGTCAGGTATGCGCGAGGTACGCTTGTCTGGGACGGGGCGCTCGACAAGCTGAACGTTCAGATCGTAAGCAAGGCGACCGAGCTTAAAGTGAAGGATAATACGCGCTTCTGGGCGCAGGGTGGCATAAGCATGAGCATCGGCGACGATGCTGGATGGGAGCAGCGGGCAATCGCCGAGAACGTGCCGTTCCCGGATGAAGACCGGCTACGGTCGGCGGTCGTCTACGATGCGCAAGGCATGCTGTACTTAATCGTCAGCGAAACGAAAGGGACGCTTGCGGCATTCCGCGAGGCCATCATCGAGAAGGTGGGAGGCGGCAAGCTTGCCGGCGGCATCTTCCTCGATGGAGACGGCTCTTCCCAGCTTCGCAGCAGCGAAGCTAAGCTGGCGGGCGACAACCGCCCTGTCGTACAGATGCTGCGCGTGTTGAAATAAGGATGAGTATATGAAGAGCCTAATCTTACGAAGTGTGTTTGCTACGCAAACACTTAAGGAGAATCAGCATGAATCAACAGCAACTGCCTATCGATGCTGTATTGCCTGAGCTGCTGGAATCGCTGCGAAAAGGCGTTAACGCGGTGCTGATCGCCGAGCCGGGAGCAGGCAAGACGACTAGAGTGCCTCTCGCCTTGCTTGATGAGCCATGGCTGCACGGCAAACGGATCGTCATGCTTGAGCCGAGGAGGCTGGCGGCACGATCCGCTGCGCAATACATGGCTCGCACGCTTGGGGAGCAAGCGGGGGAGACGGTCGGCTATCGCGTACGGCTGGAGACGAAAGTTAGCGCCAAGACGCGTATTGAGGTTGTAACCGAGGGCGTGCTGACACGCATGCTGCAGGAAGATGCCGCGCTTGAGCATGTAGGCGCGATCCTGTTCGATGAATTTCATGAACGCCACCTGCATGGCGATCTAGGTTTGGCGCTGAGCTTGCAATCACAGTCGCTGCTCCGCGAGGAGCTGCGGCTTATTGTTATGTCCGCGACGCTTGATGCGGAACCCATCGCCGCGCTGCTAAGCGATGCCCCGATCATTCGTTCGGAGGGACGCGTATTCCCCGTCATCACTCATTATGCGGCCGCACGTCCTTCGCGTACGGAGCGGATCGAACAGCAGGTCGGCAGCACGATCGTTAGCGCGCTGCGCTCGCATGAGGGCGATGTACTTGCTTTCCTGCCGGGCGCGCTCGAGATTCGCCGCACTGCAAGCTGGCTTGCGGCGTCAGGGATGCCGACCGGCGTTCGTATTGCGGAGCTGTACGGGACGATGCCGTTGTCCATGCAGGATGCGGCTGTTGCGCCTTGTCTGCCCGGGGAACGCAAGATCGTGCTCGCGACATCGATCGCAGAGTCGAGCTTGACCGTCCAAGGGGTGACGATCGTTGTCGACAGCGGTCTTATGCGCGTTCCGCGCTTCTCGCCGCGTACGGGCATGACGAGGCTGGAGACGGTGGCGGTATCGCAAGCTTCCGCCGACCAGCGCCGTGGCCGGGCGGGACGGCTTGCGCCCGGCGTCTGCTACAGGTTGTGGACGGAGCAGGAGCATCCGTACTTGCCTGCACAGAGCGCGCCGGAGATCGCGGATGCCGATCTTGCGCCGTTAGCGCTTGAACTTGCGGTATGGGGCATTCAAGACCCTGCCGAGCTGGATTGGCTTACTCCGCCTCCGCAGGCGGCATACGAACAGGCGACCGAGCTGCTGAAGAAGCTGCGAGCGCTCGATCCAAGCGGCAAGCCGACGCCGGAAGGGCTTAAGCTTGCGCGCTTCGGCATGCATCCCCGCCTTGGCGCAATGGTCTTGCGGGCGGAGGAGCGGGGCTGCGCGAACGAAGGATGCGAGCTCGCTGCAATACTTAGCGAGAGAGACTTGCTGCCGCAGGAGCGTAGCGTGGACATTAAGCTTCGCCTCGATGCGCTGAACGGAAAGATGGCGTCTGCAGACCCCGCCGCCATAAGGCGCATTGCCGCTCAAGCCGAGCAGTGGAAGCGGGTTGCTGCTCATTATGTTGCGAACAACGCCTCACCTTCTCCAATAGAAAAGCCTAGTATTGGCACGCTTCTAGCCGCGGCATATCCCGACCGGATCGCGCAGCGCAGGAGCGATGGCCGCTATTTGCTCGCCAACGGCAGAGGGGCTGTGCTTCCCGACGTTCAGCCGTTGTCGCGATGCGACTACTTAGCCGCTTGCGAGCTCGACGACGCCGGAACGGAAAGCCGGATCCGACTTGCAGCCGAGCTGACATTGACCGATATTGAACAATTCATGTCTCCGTACATTACAGTTGAAGAAGCGATTGAATGGGATCGCGCCGCGCTCGCGGTCCGATCGCGCCGAAGGACGAAGCTTGGCGCAATCGTGCTGGGGGAAGTGCCGATCTCCGGACCGGACGAAGAGAAGGTTGCCGATGCGCTGATCGCGGGAATCCGATCGGAGGGGATGGGTCTTCTTCCGATGACCAAGCCGGCGCTGGCGCTCCAAGCAAGAATGAAGCTGATGGCGCTAGGTGGCAAGGATTGGCCCGAAGCAGCGGATGAGGCGTTGCTGGGCACGCTGGAGGAATGGCTGAAACCTCATCTGTACGGCATGAAGAACCGTTCGGATCTGCAGCGGCTGAACATGGTTCAGCTGCTTGGGAGCATGTTGTCCTGGGCGCAGCAGCAGGAGCTGGACGAGCAGGTGCCGACCCACTTTACTGTGCCGAGCGGCTCTCGCATTCCTATCGATTATAGTGATCCTGCCGCGCCTGTGCTAGCCGTCAGATTGCAGGAAATGTTCGGACTTCAAGATACGCCCAGGTTAGCGCGAGGGAAGCTGCCGCTAACGCTGCATCTATTGTCGCCCTCGCAGCGCCCCGTTCAAGTGACGCAGGATTTGCGGAGTTTCTGGGAATCGGCTTATTTTGAGGTGAAGAAGGATTTGAAGGGCCGTTATCCGAAGCATTACTGGCCGGACGATCCGTACAGCGCAATGCCGACGAACCGCGTCAAGCCGCGCGGTACTTAGGCTGTCGTCGCGAATTGAGAAGTGAGGGAGAGTGGAGATTGATTATGGATTTCATATATATCATCGTATTGTATTTGCTGCTGATTAATATGTATACCTTCGCGTTAATGGGCAGAGACAAGAAGCTGGCCGTTAAGCAGCGTAGGCGAGTTCCAGAGAAACGGCTGTTTACGCTAAGCGCGATCGGGGGCAGCATCGGAACCTGGTTTGGCATGCGGACCTGGCGGCACAAGACGAAGCATAACAGCTTCGTGTTCGGAATCCCGGCTATATTCGTCCTGCAAGTAGCCATTGTCGTCGTTCTCTATCGCCTTATCGGTTAGGCCCTGGCAATAATGGCATTGCATAGAGAAAGTGTCCTATGGTATATTTGGTACTCGTTTTTGCTTGAGCAACCGCTTTTAGGAGGTAACTGACTAATGACCGTTCAAAGTGCCTATCAAGAGGAAAAGGATCGATTGGCTGCTTCGATTCAGGATATTGAATCACAGCTTAGAGCAATCGGTCCGCGTTATACGGGTGACGATTTTACCGAGCAAATGCTCGATTTGCAGCGCGAGGAAAGAAGGCAGCGGTTGGAGATCGCGCACCGCGAGCCGTATTTTGGCCGCATCGACTTCGAGGAGCTTCCGAACGGCAATCAGATGCCGCTCTACATAGGCAAGGCAGGCGTCGCCAAGCAAGGCAGCAACGAGCTGCTCGTCATCGACTGGAGAGCGCCGGCAGCCAGCTTATTCTATTCATTCACGGGCGGTGAAGCCCCCGGGACGTTCGATTCGCCCGATGGCGAAGTATCGGGTTATATTCATCTAAAGCGGAACTTCATGATTCGTCAGGGCGAGCTTGTACGGTTGGTCGACAGCTATGTGCGCGGCCAGGAAGAGGAAGCGGTCACTGACGAATTTCTATTATATCGCCTGGGAGAGAACAAGGATAACAAGCTTCGCGATATCGTATCTACCATTCAAGGCGAGCAGGACCGTATTATCCGCGCCGATCGAGCGAAGGCGTTATTTATTCAAGGAGTAGCGGGCAGCGGCAAAACGACCGTCGCACTTCACCGCCTCGCTTTCCTTCTCTATCAATACGCGGATCGGATGCGTGCCGAGAGAATGATTATTTTCGCGCCGAACCGGATGTTCCTCGATTATATTTCCGGCGTGCTGCCGGAGCTAGGCGTTGGCGACATTCAGCAGACGACATTCTCGGACTGGGCTGTCGAGCTGCTGGAGCACTCCGTTAGGCTTAGCGATCCTTCCGAGACGATGGCTTATTGGTTTGAAGAGCGTCGCACGGCTGAAGAAATCGAGGCTGCTTCGGGGAGATGGAAAGGCAGCATGGCGTTTAAAGCGATGGTAGACGAGAGAATAGTTGCCTTCGAGCAAAGCATCGTGCCAACCGTTCCGTTCAGCCCGCTCGACCGCCTTGAGCTGTCGCCTGAGCAAATGCGCGAATGGTACGATACCGATTATGGCGAAGAGACGGTCATGAAGAAGCGCGACCGGCTAGCAAACCGCATTCGCCGCTGGTTCGAATCCGAGCTGAAGATGCGCGGCGTCGCAGATAAGAAGATAAGGGCAAAGGCGTTAACAAAATTCAATGCCTTCGTCAAAAAAATACCGTCGTTTACGGCGGTTCAGCTTTATGCCTCGTTGTTCCAAGGCAAGCAAGCCGCGGCAGCCGTACCGAAGGCGATTGCCGCGGAGACGTCGGCTCGTCTTAAACAAGGCATTGCGGCGGCCGAAGACCTCGCCCCGCTTGTATACATCCATTTGCAGTTGTATGGTTTAGATAAACCGGCATTCGACCATATTGTGATTGACGAAGCGCAGGATTACTCGCCGTTTCAGCTGGAAGCGCTGGGGCTATGCCAACGTACGCCGTCGATGACGGTACTCGGCGACTTGCAGCAAGGCATCCATGCCTATACCGGCATTCAGCGCTGGTCCGAGCTGATGGACCTGTTCACCGAGGAACAGGCAGGGTTCTATGAGCTGAACCGAAGCTATCGCTCGACGATGGAAATCATCGAATTCGCGAACCTGATCTTAGGCGAAATGTCGGGCGGTGTTAAGCCCGCCGTGCCTGTGTTCCGGAGCGGCGATCCGGTAGAGACGGTTCGAACGGAAGAGAGCGATTGGCTCGCTTCTATCGACCGGACGGTGCGGGAATGGAAGACGAAGGGCGCTTACGAGACGATTTCGGTTATCGGTCGGACTGCGCTGGAATGCGAGCAAATCCATGGCTACCTAGTCGGCAGAGGGTTCGAGGCTTCGCTCGTGCAGAGCAAGCAGCCGTCTTACGGCGGCGGCTTGACTGTCGTTCCCGTCTACTTATCGAAGGGGCTTGAGTTCGACGCGGTACTCATTGCCGATGCGGGAGAGTCCGCTTACGGACCGCTCGATGCGAAGCTTCTCTATGTCGGTTGTACGCGTGCGCTTCATATGCTAAAGCTCTACTATCGAGGAGAGCGCACTTCTTTGCTGGGCGAGGACGCTTAATTCGTTTATAATGGGAAGGTATCTCACATACGCACGGGAGGCCTTCGCAATGAATGGGAACGAGCTGCTGCCACCGCTTTGGTTATCGCTGAAAGTATCGGTGACGGCTAGTATACTGGTAGCGATCATAGGCATTATTGCCGCGCACTTCATGACGAGGCGCGCGTTCAGAGGCAAGAGCGCCGTCGAGACGGTCTTTATGCTTCCTCTAGTGCTGCCTCCGACCGTCGTCGGATTTATATTGCTCGTGGCGCTCGGTCGCAGAAGCTGGATCGGGAGAAGCTACGAATGGCTTTTCAATCAACCAATCGTATTCTCATGGACCGCAGCGGTAATCGCTGCGGTCATTGTTGCATTTCCGCTTGTCTACCAGACAATGAAGGTCGGATTTCTATCGATAGACAAGAGCCTGGTGGAAGCGGCCCGTTCGGCAGGGGCTGACGAGAGGCAGGTCATGCGCTACATTACGCTGCCGCTGGCCAAGCATTCGCTGCTAACGGCGTTCGTACTCGGATTTGCACGAAGTCTCGGAGAGTTCGGAGCAACGCTCATGCTCGCCGGCAACATTCCAGGCAAGACGCAGACCGTGCCGACGGCCATCTATGTTGCGGTCGATTCCGGGAATACGGCAATGGCATGGACGTGGACGATCTGCATTGTTTTATTTTCGTTCCTGCTCCTCTTATTTACCGGGCGCAAAATGGAACAATAATGTGAACGGCGCATCCGCTTTCCGATTTGCACCGTAATACAGGCAGAGAAGGAGAGTGGAAAGCGAATGCCATCCTTATCGGATTCGAATGAGCGGTTATCGGAAGCTTTGAAAGAGATCGAGACTTGGGAGAACGAACAGAAGGACCTATGGTTCTGGGAAAAGCTTGGGCGGCTGCCATTCCTGCTGCTTGATAAAGTAACGCCAAAGTTCATTCAAGCGAAGCTTGGTCAAGCCGTCGATGAAGTCGGCGGTTATATCCAGCACGGGGGTAAATATCTCGTTTCGGAGAAAACGATCACAAACAAGCTTGCGCGGAACGCAGAGGCGGACGGTCTGGATGGTCTAGGCGTATTCGCTTCGAAAGACGATTCAGCCTTGACGGTTGATGACTGCGCTTCGTTGCCGCTGGCGATTATGGACCGGACCGCGGCAGAGCTGAAGAGCAGCCGCACGGCAATGGCGACCGTACAAGGGGCGACGACCGGGTTCGGCGGCATATTCACGCTCGCTATCGACATTCCAGCCATACTAGGCTTGTCGCTTAAGATCATTCAAGAAATCGCGATCTGCTACGGCTATGATCCGAAGCTGAAGGAAGAGCGGATCTTCGCCGTAAAAGTCATGCAATTCGCTTCGTCCGACATTGTCGGCAAGCGGGCGATCTTGGAGGAGTTAACCGAATACGGGAACGAGAGAAGCGGCAATCATATGCTGTCGCAGCTGCAAGGTTGGCGGGAGGTCGTCGCGGTATATCGCGACAACTTCGGCTGGAAGAAGCTGTTCCAGCTAATCCCGATTGCGGGCATGCTGTTCGGAGCTTTCATTAATCGCAGCACGCTGAATGACGTCGCCGAGGCGGCGACGATGCTATACAGAAAACGAAGAGTACTGGCAAAGCTGAAGGAAGGCGGAGGAACCGCAACATGACTACAGCCGTGAAAACGCTAATGGAGGAAGCTTCGGCTTTCATCCGCATCTGCTATTCGGAGCTCGGCAAGACAGCCGAGGAAACCGAGGGCAGGCTGCGGCAGATTGATCAACATATCGAAGCGCTTGGGACGTATACCCATACGGCCGAAGAGCTTAGATACGGGGCGAAGATGGCTTGGCGCAACAGCAATCGCTGCATAGGCAGGCTCTTCTGGCAGTCGCTTGAAGTATTCGACGCCAGAGAGGCGCAGGATGAAGACACCATCGCTTCGCACCTATTTAATCACATGAAATATGCCACGAACGGCGGACGGATTAGACCGGCTATTACCGTATTTGCTCCAAGCGGGGCGAATAGAAGCATTCGGATATGGAATCACCAGTTGGTCCGTTACGCGGGTTACCGAAAGGAAAATAGCATTGTCGGCGACCCGGCTTCCATCGCATTGACGCAAGCATGCGAAGCGCTTGGGTGGCGCGGAGAAGGGACGGCATTCGATCTGCTGCCGCTCGTCATTCAAATCGATAGTCTTAAGCCGAGATGGTTCGCGCTGCCTCGGGAAACGGCGCTTGAAGTACCGCTTACGCATCCGGAGCATGAAGGCTTCGAGCGGTTAGGGCTGCGATGGTATGCCGTTCCATTCGTATCGGATATGGAGCTTGAGATTGGCGGCATCCGCTATACGGCTGCGCCTTTCAACGGCTGGTATATGGGGACGGAGATCGGGGCGCGTAATCTGGCGGACACGAGTCGGTACAATCGGCTGCCGCAAGTCGCCCGCTTATTCGGACTGGATACATCAACGAACCTCTCTTTATGGAAGGATCGTTCATTAATAGAGTTAAATATTGCGGTGCTGCATTCATTCAAGAAATACGGCGTCAGCATCGTGGACCATCATACGGCCGCCGAGCAGTTCGCCAGATTCGAGAAGCAGGAGCAGGAGAACGGCAGAACGGTAACGGGCAGATGGTCTTGGTTAACACCGCCGATGTCTCCCGCAACGACAGCCATATGGCATCGAAGCTACGACGATACGGAGCGCAGCCCGCTCTTCCGCTATCAAGAGCCGCTCTATTAGTCATTTGCAATACGGACGCTAGTTCAGGCCATAGCAAAAATCAAGTAACATGGGGGAGCAGCAGCCGTGGATTTTCATATGCAATATTTATCGTTTTTCGTTATTCATACGGACGGAGAAGAAAGCGCGTCTTCGTCAGGCAAACGGTTCAAGCATTATCAAACGCTGGATGAGGATGGCTATGAGGATAGCGAGATTAAGAAGTTTCTGGACGAAGAATTCGCGAGGGTCGTAAAGCGCAAGGTCGAGCGCAACCCGAATACGGCGAACGCGCCGACGAAGATCGGCCGATTTGCCGTGGAACCGGGTTATGAGCTGGGCAGCAACCAGAACTACAATTTGTTCCAAAGACTGCGCGATGCGGATACGAAGGAGCGCTTCATCGGCATTGCCGACGAGCTCGTTCGCATTTATATGGATACGAGCGCTGTACGCGGCGGCGCGTTCATTATCGCTCGTTCCAAGCTGAACACTTACTTCGACGAGCCTTTTTTATTTTTGCTCAAATGTGACTTTGAACCGAAGATCGCGCGTATTGCGGACGAGCGCAGCTTAATCTCGCAAGTCGAGATGGCGATCAGCGCGCGCAGCATCAAGTCGATCCAGTACCCGCATATGCCGGAGGAAGGGATGCTGGAGCATTGGGAACTGAAAATTCATCAAGCGTCGCACGCCCGGTACTTCGAGGATTTCTTGAAATATGTCACCTATGAGAAGCCGCTGCCGGAAGTGATGGGCGAGCAGGTCATCGAGATGGTGCAGCAGTATATATCGGACAAATGGCAGGACGACGAGAGCACGGAGCGTCGCGAAGAGGAAAACGCGATCGAAGTTTGGGCGGCGAGCGAGAAGCGAGACATTCAGGAATGGTGGCCGCAGGAGCAGGTTGCCGTGGCATCGGCGGCGCTGGTCGAGCAGAAGCCGGACTTGCCGTTCTCGTTCAAGCTGGATAGCATGACGGTGAAGGGCTTGCTCGCGGACTTCGGCGATTCGCTTCATATCGCAAAGCATAACGGGCGTTATGTAGTCGTTATCGAAGGGGATATGTTCCAGTTCGATAAGGGGATGTCGCCGGTTGAGCTGTTGCAGCCGCCGGATCTGACCGATGTACTGCCTTTAATCGGCAGGAAGCAGCCTGCGGCAGATACGGATCGTGCAGGGAACAGCTATAAAGATAGCAATGGCAATATTAATGATGTTGATACGCCGTGGTAATGGAATCGAAGCTCGCATGTATCTATTTTACAAATAAAGGAGAGGCTGTATAAGTGGATAAGTTATTTTTCATAGAAATTGGCATGGGTTGCGATCTTCACGGTCAAAATATTACCAAAGCATCGGTACGCGCCGTACAAAACGCGATTCACCATAACTCGATGCCCGGTCTGCGATCTGTGTTGCCTGGCGGCACGCTCGACAACATGAAGGTGCATGTGAAGCTAGCCGTCCCTTGCGACCGCGAGCTGCTCGACGTCGAGCAAGTGAAGGCCGCACTGCCATACGGTCAAGTAACCGTCGAAATCATCGATGGCGGCATGGTAACGACCAGCGGAGTCGTTCTGCCGGACAAAGACGACAAAAACGATCTGATCTATGTCGTGAACGCGTCGGTGGAGGTCGGTTACTAACCTCATTAACATAGCAAAGGAAGAAGACGATGGTTTTAAAGCTTCTAATATTTGCGCTGCTGCTTTTGTTTACCGCTTTTTTCGTCGCAACGGAATTTTCCATCATTCGAATGCGATCAAGCCGAGTCAGCCAGATGGTTTCCGAGGGATTGAAAAATGCAAGGGCGGTTGAAAAAGTCATCTTGAAGCTGGACGGCTACTTATCCGCTTGTCAACTCGGGATTACGATCACGGCGCTCGGTCTCGGCTGGTTAGGAGAGCCGACCGTTGAACAAATATTGCATCCTTTATTCTATCGTCTTGAGCTCGGAGAAGAGGTTAGCTCGGTTCTCTCTTTCCTTATTTCCTTCGTGCTCGTAACCTACTTGCATGTCGTGCTTGGCGAGCTTGCTCCGAAGACGCTGGCCATTATAATGTCTGAGCGAATCAGCCAGTTGACTGCGCCGCTCATTATCATCTTCTACAAGGTGATGTATCCGTTCATCTGGGTGCTTAACGGATCGGCGAACGGCCTCGTGAGGCTGCTAGGCTTCAAGCCGACGAAGGAGCATGAGGCGCATTCCGAGGAAGAGATCCGTATCATTCTTTCGGAGAGCTACGAGAGCGGCAAAATCAACAAAAGCGAGTACGGCTACGTGAATCGGATATTCCAATTCGACGAGAGGCTCGCGCGTGAAATTATGGTGCCTCGAACGGATATGGTATGTTTGTTCGCCGAGCATTCCCATCAGGAGAATTTGGCTGTCATTAAGAAGGAGCAATATACACGGTTTCCGTATGCGAGCGGGAGCAAGGACAATATTATCGGCATCGTCAACACAAAGCAGTTTTTCCTGCGTTACGAAAGCGACCGCGAATTGGACGTGAAGACGCTGCTGCAGCCGGTTATGTCCGTGCCCGATGTGATGCCGATCAACAAGCTTCTGCGCAGAATGCAGCTGGAGCGCGTACATATTGCCATTTTGCTCGATGAATACGGGGGCACTTCGGGTCTCATTACCATCGAAGACATCTTAGAGGAGATTGTCGGCGAGATTCGCGACGAATTCGACGCGGATGAAGTGAAGGAGATCGAGATGCTGAACGAGCATCGTTATATGGTGGACGGCAAAGCGCTGATCGTTGAGTTCAACGATACGGCGGGCACCGATCTGGATAGCGAGGAAGTGGACTCGATAGGAGGATGGTTATTCAATCGGAAGCCCGATCTGCCTGTCGGGGAGTCATGGAGCTATCATAATATGATCTTCACCATCAGGGAGCGGGACGATAACCGGATTCGCAAAATCGAGATCGAGATCGCCATGAATGAATCGGATGCCGAAGCATTCGGACATGCGTAGGGGATAAGCGCCAAAACATAAACAAGAGCCGTATGTTTCATCGGTGGATGATACAGGCGGCTCTTGTTTATGTTTGATCTTAAGGATGATTGCGAAGCAGCTTGGCGTCGGAAACGAACGTGCCGAAGGGAACGAAAGCGGCAATGAATGCGGCCAAGACCTTCAGAAACGACCAGCGATGCTTGATCCAGACGTGAAGAAGAGCGAATCCGTACAGAGTGAACAATAAGCCATGCAAGCCGCCGACGATGGTAACCATCTGCGGCAGTTCGGCCCAATATTTGAGCGGCATCGCGATAAGCAGCAACACCAGGAACGAAATCCCCTCATAAAATCCTACAATTCTCAATCGGCCGATAGCGGTTTTGAACAGAGTAAACACCTCCTGGCATTTTTTTGTGCGAAACCGATTTTCCTCTTATGTCGAGGCTGAAATCCGCTCCAAAGTATTTCTACGGTTTCGGAGGCAGCTTGTTTCATCGATTTTTGATCGTTTATTCATCTTTTGCGGTTCCGAACCGTCATTATTGCCGAGAAATAGGAGCATCTGAAACTAATTTCCAACGTGGCGCGTTATATAGGAATTAGAGATGTTTTTAGAAATGCAGCAGACGATGGGGGAATAGAGATGAAGAGAATGAAATGGATCTGGCTGCTCGCAGTCATAATGCTTGTATCCGGAGGGTTGTTGTCTGCTCCTCAGATGATGTATGCGTGCTCTTGCGTGGCAAATGGGACAGTGATGGATGAGAGTGCCCGCAGCGACGCCGTATTCGAAGGAACGGTTGTATCGATGAAGTCATCCGGAATTTCGTTGTTCCAATCGTCGGCGGATGCGGTCAAAACAACCTTTCATGTCAATGAGGTATGGAAAGGACTTGTAACATCCGATATTGCGGTTATTTCGGCTCGCAGCGGCGAAAGCTGCGGCTTCGAATTCAAGAGCGGGCAGCGTTACTTGGTGTATGCCCGCGAGACGGGAAAATCGCTGGAGGTGAGCCTGTGCAGCAGAACAACGCCGTATAGCGATGCGGGGGAAGACATAGCCGCGCTTGGCAAAGGCTCTATTCCGCCAGCGCCAACGTCAGGAATGAACAATCAAGAAAGCAGCAGCTATATGATTACGCTCATGCTGCTGCTGCTTCTTATTGGAGCCGTATCCTTCCTATACGCGAGGAAGAGAAAACGTCTTAAATCAAGAACATCGCAACGATCGTCGTAACGGCAAGCCCGATCAGTACCGGCTTCAAGTTGCGGCGAGCGAGTTCGAACGGGCTCACGCCGCAGATGGCCGCTGCCGGTATAAGGGCCCAAGGGATAATCGTGCCGCCGCCGACCCATATGGCGGCGACTTGACCAAGAGCGGTCAACGTTGCCAGGCCGGAACCAATGGCGTGACCGAATAGCTGGGCGATAGAGCCGGCGAGCGATATGCCGGAGAATCCAGATCCGTCCAGACCGGTTATTGCGCCAACGACAGTCAGCGTTACGGAGCCGATGACGCCGTTGACAGGCACGGTATGCGCAAGCGCCAGGCCAAGGTCATTGACAATTCCGTGAGAGCCGTCAGGGAGCTTCTCTCCGAACAAGGACAGGAAGCCCGAATCGCCGAGGTAGAAGAAGGCCGCGATCGGAATAACGGGCCCGAACACTTTGAAGCCGAACAGAAAGCCTTCAATTAAATAACTTGTCGTCTTCTCGAGTCCTTCCCCCCTATGCGACAGCATCGTAATGAGCAGCATGATAAGGATCGACGTACCGCCGATTAGCGCAGTAGCTTCTCCGCCTTGAAGATCAAGCATGAACATCGCGATTACGTCAACGGCAAACAAGACAGGGATGAGGACGGCTAGAAATTGTTTCGTGCCGAGCGACAGGCTTGCGGCCCCTTCGGCCAGGTCTTTGCTATCGGCCCGAATTTCATCGGGGGTAGCGGCAACAAGTCCGTCATTCCACTTGCCGAGCCGCTGATCGCGTCGCATCATCCAATAAGCGGATACCGTTGTAACGACACCCATGACGATGACGAGCGGTATGCTTGCTTGCATCACTTCGCTGACCGGCAGTCCTGCGGCGTCGGCTGTCAGCTTCGGAGCGCCTTGAATAATATAGTCGCCGGAGAGTGCGATACCGTGACCGAACAAGTTCATCGCAACAGCTGCCCCGAGCGCCGGCAGTCCGACGCGAATCGCGACCGGCAGGAGAACCGCTCCGACGAGCGCAACGGCAGGGGATGGCCAGAAAAACCACGACGTTACCATCATAATGATGCCGATTCCCCAGAAAGCAAGCGCCGGCGACTTCATGAACCAAGTGAACGGCGATATCATAATCTCATTTATTCCGGTACGTATAAGCACGCGGCTCATGGCAACGATGATGGATATAATGAGTATTGTGCCTATTAATTCTTTGATGGCAAAAATAAAGCTATCGAAGATACCGCTTACCGAGCCGCTTAACGACGTGGTCGCAAGCAAACCGATGCCGAGTATGCCCGCGATACAGATTAACGTCGTATCGCGCCTCATTAGCATGAATCCAATAATGGCGACTATGAAGCCGAGATAAACCCAGTGCAGCGCCGTTAATTGAATAACCATCCAAACCACCCTCTCATGGGATACACGAAACCGTGCTGTGCCGGAATCGTATTGTAATGTATGCAAAGGGCTGGATAGGCGTTCGCCATGAATCTTCTATTCGGTTGCAAGCAGATTAGAGGCTATGCTATTCTACTTAAGCATGGTGATAAAGGAGAGGTTTGCCAATGATGAGAAGAAGCTTAACGCTGATTGTAGTCGCAGCAATGGTATTCGCCGCTGGCTGCGGCATTATCGAGGAAGCAACCCAAACCGTCAATTTCGCTGCGGAGACAACGAACTATTTGCAGACGATTACGAACTTCGGACAAAACATGCAGACGATGGCTGAGCAAGCGCTGACCGATTTGAACGCGAGAACCGAGCTTAAGGAGCAGCTGCTGGCGCTTCAGGAGCAGATCAAAGATTACGGGGCGCTGACCGTTCCGGATTACGCGAAGGATCTGCATCAGTCGATTACCGAATATAATGCCCAATTGAATCTGAGCATCGATACGGCGCTGACGAATATCGAGCAAGGCCGAGCGGCGTTCGACGCGACTGGAATTCCGGATACGATCAATAAGATCAATGAACTGCTCAATCAATTAAATCAACTGACACCGCAATAATCGCTGTTAGAATGCCGAGAGGAAGAGACTTGCAATGCAAATTACGATTTTGAACGCCGAGATGACGTACTCGAAGGAAGAGGGGTATGTCGGCAAAGTACAGTTTGAGGCAGAAGGGCACACCAATCCATACGAGATCGCTTTGCAGAGCAAACGCGGTACTAGAGATTGGGGCTACGGGTTGTTCTTCCTCCACGAGTCAGGCAAGGAAGAGCAACTGCTGGCCTTGGAGGAGCAGCTCGAAGAAGACGACGAGCTGTTCGATCAGCTTGTAGAGGCAGCGAAGGCAAAGCTGGACAAATAAGCAGAGGGTTACAAAAGAAGCGCGTGCGTTCCTGCATCCATAAAGGATGTTAGAATGTACGCGCCTTTATTTTGTCAATGGCCGCCCGATGAGGTTAAGCCCGTCTTATGAACGATCGTCTTGCTCTCTTCGTTAAGTCCGATGAACGTTACGTGTTTGTCCAGCAGCTCGTACTTTGCTTTCACCTTCGCCATTGCCGTTACAGCCGACTGATCCCATACATGCGAGCCGCTGAAATCAAGCACGATTGTTTGCGGGTCATTCGTATAATCGAACAGATTCACAAAGCTGGTCGTCGTTCCGAAAAACAACTGTCCGCGAAGCGTATACGTCTTGACGTTTGCCGCATCGACTTTGACAGATGTCTTGATCTTGGCAATCTTCCACGCGAAGAACAAGGCGCTGAGCACGACGCCGGCCATGACGCCCTTGGACAAATCATGCGTCACCAGCACGATGGCTACCGTTACAATCATCGTGAACGCATCGGTGCGCGGAGCCCGATGAATATGAAGCACCGACTTCCAGTCAAACGTGCTGATCGCGACCATGACCATGACGCCAACAAGCGCAGCCATCGGGATCGCACGCACCATATCGCTAAGCACGAGAATGAGGAATAGCAGGAAAGCGCCGGAAACAAGCGTGGATAACCGCGTTCGGCCGCCGGACTTCATATTGATGACCGATTGCCCGATTAATGCGCAGCCTGCCATGCCGCCGAAGAAGCCGGTGACGATATTCGCCACGCCTTGGCCTCTTACTTCTCTGTTCTTATTGCTCGCCGTATCGGTTATCTCATCGATAACCGATGCCGTAAGCAACGATTCCAGAATGCCTACGATTGCCAGCGAGAACGAATAAGGGAATAAGATGGCTAACGTATCGAAGGAAAGAGCAAGATCGGGCAAATGGAAGAAAGGCAGGACGCTTTCGATTTTGCCCATATCGCCTACGGTCTTAAGATCCGCGCCAATCGCAATCGCGAGAAGCGATACAATAATAATCGCCGCAAGCGGCGACGGGATGGCTTTCGTAAATTTCGGCAAAATATAAATAATGAGCAACGTTAAGCCAACGAGCGCATACATGATCCAGCTTGCGCCTTTAAAGTGAACGAGCTGCGTCGTAAAGATAAGAATGCCGAGCGCATTCACGAAACCAAGCATGACGGAGTGAGGAACGAATTGAATGAAGCGTCCTAGTTTTAGCGCACCCATTATAAACTGCAGAATACCAGCCAAAATGGTCGCCGCGAACATATACTCAATGCCGTGCTTATCGACGAGGCTTACCATAATCAGCGCCATAGCGCCTGTCGCTGCCGAAATCATGCCGGGTCTGCCGCCCGCGAAAGCGGTAATGACGGCGATGCAGAACGATGCATAGATGCCGACCATCGGATCGACGCCGACCATTAGCGAGAAGGCGATCGATTCAGGGATGAGCGCAAGAGCTACTGTAATGCCGGATAAAATATCGTTGCGGGTGTTGGAAAACCAGTTTTGTTTCAGATTGTAACGCAAAGCAAATAAACCTCCTTGGGAAATTGAGATGGGAAGAGCTTGTGTGCAGATATTAGAAATGACTTTCCACTCTCAGAAAAGTCGGGGCCGATGTTCACTAAGGGTCATTATACTTTATCTCATATGTTCAAATCCTTTAAGCCAACCTTTGAATAAGCGCTTACAAGCAGTGAATTCTCTCTCATGCTTCATTTATCTTCTTTACAGGCAATAATGTGTTTGTTCTATATAACAAAAAGGAGAAATGCCGCTAATGCGACACTTCTCCTTGCTTATACCATGCCTATTACATCGTACGTTCCACGTTTTTCTTTGTCGTTCTGCGCTGTTTGGCGATCCGGAATCCAAAGTAAATGATTGCGGCTGCCGCAAGCGCGGCAACGATCCAAATGCCGTATTGATAAATGGCGTTCGCGATATTCTGGACCTGCTCGCCGACAAACGTGCCGATAATAAAATAAATAAGCGTCCAGACGAAAGCCGACGGGTATGCGAATAAGATAAAGCGCTTGAAAGGCATTTTATTAAGTCCCATCACATAAGGCGTTACGTGTCTTAAGAAAGGAAGACAGAGGCTTAAGCTGATCGCATAACCGCCGTACTTGCTGCTTAGCTCTTCCGATCGCTTAACGAACCGATTAATGTTTTTCTTGCTGCTGAACCAGTTCGACAAGCGGCTGCCCGCGAATCTTCCGATGCTATACCCGAAGCTCATCGCGGAGCATATGCCCAGACAAGTCATGATGAAAGCCGGGATCGGAGAGAGAACGCCGGAAGCTACCAGCGCGCCTCCGGTCATGACAACGGCCTCGTTCGGGATCGGCAATCCGATTAATCCAAGGCATAAGACGAGAAACAAAGCCGCATAGCCAACCTGTTCAATTATAGATAATAGCAAGTCGTAGGCACCCATATATACACGCATCCTATCATTCCAAATTATTACATATTAATATTTCATCTACCCGATAGCTTATCATACTCGCTTTATTATGGATACCTATTATACGTTGGTAACGGAGGCAGGATTCAATTTTAACCTTTTCGTAACTAATTCGTTCCTCGGCTAAGCTACAATAGTTGAAGAAGATTTTGGGAATAGGTCGAAAGGCGGCTGCAAGCATGCTTGGTTTTGAACAAAAAGTTGACTATTTACGGCGAAGCGAGGCGCTTGTATATACGATATGCATCAAGCTGCTTGCGGATGAGCTTGCCGCATGCAAGGCGGCGGAGCAGCTTCTGCGAAGCTTGTTCAACGATCGATGCTTCTGGACGGCTTGCGAAGCGGAGCGCGGCGAATATCTCGCGAAGGCAACGAAGGCTGAATGCCTTCGCTTATGGAGAGAAAGCCTTCAGCAAACATCATAATGATGATGATTCATATTTCACCCCGATAACGAACAAAATAGAATATAGTATAGAGTGACGACTCTATTTTCCTATACGGATGGAATGAAAGGGTGAAGCATGCAAGCACAACAAAATCGGAAACAAGTGACGATTGCTTTGTTCGTCGCCACCTTTCTTGCCGCAATCGAAGGGACTATTGTCAGCACCGCAATGCCGAGCATAACGAGCGAGCTTGAAGGGATTAGGCAATATAGCTGGATTATTTCGATTTATTTGCTGGCGACGGTTATTACGACGCCGGTCTACGGCAAGTTATCCGATCTCTACGGTCGCAAAAGGATATTTATCGTCGGCGCGCTTATCTTTCTGGCGGGCTCCATGTTATCGGGCGTTGCGCAAACGATGAATCAGTTGATCTGGTTCCGTGCGCTGCAAGGACTCGGCGCTGGCGCGTTAACGACGATCCCTTATACGATTATCGGCGATTTGTACCCCTACGAGAAGCGGGCCAAAGTGCAGGGCTGGATGTCCAGCGTATGGGGCATAGCGGGTATTTCGGGCCCGTTGTTGGGCGGTCTGCTTGTCGATTACGTCTCGTGGCGGGCGATCTTCTATATGAATTTGCCGTTTGGCATCGCAGCGATCTACATGCTGTCGGCAGCTCTGCGCGAATCGTTCGAAAAGAAGAAACGCCATATCGACTACATAGGCATTGCGTTATTCACGATAGGCATGTTCGCCTTCCTCTACGGTATGACGCTTCTGCGCGATAAAGACGTGAACGGCATCTCCAGCCTTGCGATCGGAACGTTGTTCGCGACCGCAGTCGTTTTCCTTGCTTTATTCGTTGCGGCATCGTGGCGATCGGCCGAGCCGATCATTCCGTTCGAATTATTCAAGATCCGCATAATAAGCGTCGCCAACCTGGCGGGTTTTTTAATTTGCGTCGTAAATGTCGTCATTATTTTTTATTTGCCGTTATGGATTCAAGGGGTATATAACAAGCCGGCGACCTATTCGGGATTAGTCATGATTCCGTTGTCCATCGCATGGCCGCTTGGGGCGATATTGGCGGGCAATTGGATTGCGAAGCTAGGCGTACGCCTCATTACGGTGACGGGCGCTTGCTTGCTGCTCATAAGCGGAATCGGTCTTGCGCTGATGGACCCGCAGACGCCGTTCGCACTGTTCATCGTCTACACGCTGCTGTCGGGATTGTCATTCGGCTTAACGCTGACCTCGCTTACGGTAACGGTATCGTCCGCCGTCGGCTGGGAGCAGCGCGGCTCGGCTGTCGCCAGCAACAACTTCATTCGGACGCTCGGCCAGACGATCGGCATAACGGCGTTCGGAATGATGCTCAATACCGGCAGTACGAATCGTATTGACGCCGAGCTGTTGGAAGCGAGCTTGCATACGATTTTTATTTGGGTGGCGTTATTGTCGGTTGTCATATTGCTTGTCTCGGCAACCTTGCCTAATCGCCGCGCGGCTGAGCAGCAAAGTAGCGCTTCATAGAGGAGAGGAAGGCAGCATGAGCATGATGAAGTTACCAAGCAGGCTGGAATCGATCGAGGAGCAGCTTCGTACTTGGAAAATGAATACGGTCATCGTACTGCAAGGCGGCGAGGTTGCAGCGGAGTGGTACGAACTTGGGGCGGACGCGATGGGCAGCCTTTATTCCTGTACGAAGAGCGTGCTGTCATGCCTGATCGGCATGGCGATCGATGAAGGACGGATTGAAAGCGTAGACCAACCGATCTTCGATTATTTGGACCATCCGGCAGCGCTTCGTTTGGCAGACGAGAGCGAAGCGCCGATACGAATCAAGCATCTGTTATCCATGACACCCGGATTCGAGTGGCCGGACTTCGATAAGCCGTACCGGGCATTGCGTGCGTCAAGCGATCCGATCGGATTCGTACTGGACAGGCCGATTATCTCGCCTCCGGGTCAGGCTTACGCGTACAATTCAGGCGCATCGCATCTGTTGTCCGCCATACTGACGAAGGCAGTAGGTACTCCGGCGCTAGCTTATGCAAGCGAGAAGCTATTTCAACCGCTGCAATTCCGCAAGGCAAGATGGACGAAGCGCGATGGCGTCAATGAAGGCGGTACGGGGCTAAGCTTATACGGCATGGACCTCGCGAAGTTCGGGCAGCTCTACTTAAAGGAGGGTATCTGGCAAGGCGAGAGGCTGCTGTCGACGGAATGGATAAACCTCTCTACCGAGATGCATCATCGCGGCTTGCTGCATTACGAGCCGCCGATCTACGGCGAATACGGCTATCACTGGTGGCGCACGCCGGTTAGTCATAACGGATGCGCCGACTGCTACTTCGCTTTCGGTCATGGCGGGCAATATTTGCTTATCGTACCCGACTATGAACTCGTCATCGTCGTTCGCAAAGCGGTTACGAAACGGAATGACGCCGACCTGTCGCGCCGGCTCATCTTCGAGGAGCTGATGCCTAAATTTAGTTAAATAAAGACTTCGACTCTGGTCGAGGTCTTTTTTCTTGTAATTGACTATTCGATATCAACAAATGCCTTGACCTCGCAGCTTACACTTTGCAATAGGTTGGATTTCTAACTCAACTCTCCCGATCTAACAAAATTGTGTAATGTATGTGTTATATAATGACGGAAAAACGAAAATTAAATCGATCGTTCGTGCATATATTGTATTGCCATAAGGTAATTTCTGATTTAATATGTTAGATAAACTAACATATTAGCTTACGTTTTGCTTGGAATATAGGGAGTCGGGCAGACAATAGGGAGCAGCAATCATTCGAGAGCGGGGTGTGTCGCTTCATATGACCGTCGAGCAAGCTTTGTCGGTATATCCGTTATCGGAAGGGAAGCTGATTGCCGACAGCAAGGGCAAGAACAGAATCATTTCTTCCGTTAATGTCATGGATGCTCCGGATATTACGGATTGGATCAAGGAAGGCGAGATGCTTCGGAGCTGCTGGTTACGCCGATTGAGGAAGGGTTGTATTATCAAGCGGCTGAACGGATCGCTTACCATATGAATTTTAGCTGCAAGGATTATTTTGAGCTATCGGTCCAGAAGGACTTTGGCCTATTAATTAAACGTTACTTATTGAACGGGCTTCATGTCGAGACGTTTGAGGATTATGCGGAGTGTTTCGAAATCGATCTGTTCCGCCCATGGCATCGCTGCGTGCTAACGGATGGCGGGTTGAAGCATAAGGAGCTGCGGATCGAGAAGCAAGAGATGCTGAAGTCGGAATATCTGTGCAATTCAAGCATTCAACGGTTGAAGGGCCTCGATAGCAGCGCGAAGAAACGGGCTAACCAGCTTGCGGAAGCGTTCGAAGAGTGCAAGGAAACGAATCGTTTGTACGATGGGGCGGCGGCCGAGTCTTAAGCTGTGAGACGATGGATCTGGCGCTTATCTTCGAACAGGTAACAAAAGAACGGATGCTTTCTGCAACCGATGGCTTGGTTCGTTATTGAACAAAGATCCGGAATATGCCTCCGAGATGCTGCGCACGCTTGAAGCTATTTGGAAAACGACGGTCAATTGAACGAAACGGCCAAAAAGCTGTTCATTCATCGCAATACAGCTACATACCGTATTGAGAAGCTAAGCGAGCTGCTGGAAGTTGATTTAAAGAAGATGAACGTTTTAATGCGTCTGAAAATTGCGTTTATTTTCCGCCGGATGCTTCTTAACCAGCCGTTCGCGACGAGCAGTGGCGTCAAGGAGACAACGCGCGCGGGAAAGTAATGGGGGGAGATGGCCATGACGACGATTTGGATTCGCAATGCCGTCATTATGACGATGAACGAACAGCATGACATTTTGGAAGGCGATCTTCTGATAGAAGGAAATGCAATCAAGCAAGTAGGGGGCGTCATCGATGCCCCGCATGCGGATCGCATTATCGATGCGGGAGGGAAGGTGCTGCTGCCGGGTTTCGTTCAGACGCATATTCATCTCTGTCAGACGTTGTTCCGCGGTCGCGCGGACGATCTCGCTTTGATCGACTGGCTGAAGGAGAAAATATGGCCGCTTGAAGCGGCGCATAGCGAGGATTCCGTCTATTATTCGGCTATGTTAGGGATCGGCGAACTCATTCGCAGCGGAACGACGACGATTCTCGATATGGAGACGGTACATTATACGGAGTCGGCCTTTCAAGCGATTAAGGAGAGCGGCATACGTGCCGTGTCAGGCAAGGTAATGATGGATCACGGCTCGGAGGTTCCGCTGCCGCTGCAAGAAAATACGGCGAAGTCGCTTCAAGACAGCGTCGATCTGTTGGAGAAGTGGCATGGCGCGGCGGATGGCCGGATACAATATGCTTTCTGCCCGCGATTTGTTGTCTCGTGCACGGAGGAGTTGCTTATTGGCGTTCGCGACCTGTCGGAGAGGTACGGCGTAATGGTGCATACGCATGCTTCAGAGAATCTAGGCGAGATCGAGATGGTTGAGGCAGAGCGCGGGATGCGCAATGTCGTCTATCTGGACCATATCGGTCTGGCGCGCCCTAATCTAGTACTCGCACATAGTATTTGGCTGGATGAAGAGGAGAAACGCATTATTCGCGATCGCGGCGTGAAGGTGACGCATTGCCCGGGCTCGAATCTGAAGCTGGCATCGGGCATTGCGGAAGTTCCGCTGCTCCTCGAGCAGGGGGTTGCCGTTGGGCTTGGCGCGGACGGAGCGCCGTGCAACAACAATCTTGATATGTTCCAGGAAATGCGTCTGACCGCTTATATTCAGAAGGTGAAGCATGGACCGACCGTTATGAATGCTAGAGAGGTGCTGCGGCTGGCGACGGTCGGCGGGGCGCGCGTACTGGGCATGGAGGACCGTATCGGCAGCATTGAAGCCGGCAAGCTGGCCGATATTCAATTGCTGGATCTGGAAGACTTCCATGTCTATCCGTCGTTCGATGCCGATTGGTATTCCCGCGTCGTCTATGCGGCGACGAGAGGGGATGTCGATACGGTCATTATCGACGGTCAAATTGTGATGGAACAGAAGCTGGTGAGGACGATCGATAAATCGACCGTGTTGAAGGAAGCGGACCAGTCTCTTCGCCGTCTAATCGGACGGTTATAACTTATACAAATGATGAAATAAATAGCGGTCCAATGGAATGGGAGGGACGTCATATGGATGTGCATCGGCTATTGCAAGCTATCGTGAAGAGCGATGAGCCATCCGTTCTCGCTACGATTATAGACGTGAATGGACATTCCTATCGCAAGCCAGGCGCATGCATGCTGTTCAAGCTTGACGGCGAGCAGATCGGGACCGTTAGTCCGGGATGTCTGGAGCAGGATTTGCTTGAGCGGACGGAACGGGTGTGGTTGTCCGGCGAAGGACAATACGAAATCGCTCAATATAACATGAAGCCGGAAGAGGACGCGATATGGGGCGAATCGCTCGGTTGCGGAGGAGAGATAAGAGTGCTGCTCGAGCCGGTCAAGGGGACGCTTCGAGAGCGGCTTATAGAAGCTGCGGCTATTGTTAGCGTCGGACGAAGCGTAACGATGGAGCGGCGATTGATTGATTCGGATATCACTTACCGGTTGCGCGAACGGGTGAACGATACGGCCGAGCAGATACGTCTTACGGAGATCGATAACGTGCCTGACCGATTGCTCTTCACCATTCGGCCGCGTCCGAGGCTAGTTCTGTTCGGAGTAGGCAACGATTCGGAGGCTATCTATTCGATTGCGAGAAATGCCGGCTTCCAGCTTGTCATGGCAGATTGGCGGACCGGCATCTGCTCGCAGGAACGATTTCCTGAAGCGCAATGCGTTATCGGCTCTCCTTCGGAGATTGCCGAGCAATTGGAGCTGAACGGAAGCGATTATTTGATTATTTGCAGCCATCAGCTGCAGCAAGATAAAGAACTATTAGGAATTGCTCTGCCGCTAGGATTAGCTTATATCGGCATTATGGGTTCGAAGAAGAGGATTCGCATGCTCTTCGAGACCTTTCTAATGCCGTCGAACGTCAGAGCGCCGATCGGTTTATCGATCGGCGCTGACGGTCCATATGAAATTGCGGTTAGCGTCGTGGCGGAGCTCATTGCCGTCCGAGCAGGACGCAGCGAACGCGCTCGGGGAGGGGCGAAATCGGATGGGCATTTCGGCCATTTATTTGGCAGCTGGCCTCAGCAGGCGGATGGGTCGGCGCAAGCAGGAATTGGTGCTGATGCCGGGGATAGCGCTCGGCAGAATGGCGCTTCATGCGCTTCTGCAATGCAGCGTTGAGGAAGCGGTCATTGTCGTACATCCAAGCGATCCCTTGAACTGGGCGCCCGAAGAAGAGCTATCTATGCGAAGTCAGCATTTCCGTCATAAAGGAGCTCCCTCGATACGGATGATACGCTGCGAGAGGGCGGATGAAGGGATGGCATATTCGCTCCGTAAAGGGCTTACGGCGCTGCTGAGCGGTCGATCGGATGCGAAGCTGGTGCCGGATGCGATCCTTGTTCTGCTAGCGGACCAGCCATTCGTTGACCGGAAGCATATTGAGCGCCTTCTGAGTCGGTTCCGCGAACAACCACATCTTGATTATGTGGCAAGCGTCCCGGGTGATGCGGAAGACTTTCCGCTAACGCTAATGCCGCCTGCTATATTGTCACGGACGATGTACGAGGCTATTGAAGAATTGGAGGGCGATGAGGGAGCGCGCAAGTTGTTTGCCAACGCTCGCTTCCATGGCGAATTCGTCTCGGCTGTGTCTGACGAAGTATTGCTAGATGTGGACAATCAGGTAGATTTAGAGCTTGCGATCGAGTTATGCAAGTCTATTCGACCATGAAGATGCAATATTAATGTTATATAATATCATGTTTTGAACGTCCGGCACAGAATACGGCATAACGGAGACGCTCGTAAAGTCGATAACGCTATTGCTTTACGGTCTCGGCCCGTCCGTTCGCTTAAGTTACTAGGCGCGCCTTATATAAGGGAACAACGATTTTAGCAGAGCAGGAGGGGAACAGCATGGGGACTAACGCACACGAACAGGAGACCATACAGTCTCCTCTTGTATGGCATCCGCAATCTGCGGCGGATGCATGGCAATTGAAACAAAACTTCGGCGCGGATGCCGTCTATGCGGCAGGCGGGACGCTGCTGCGCACGCAATGGGAATCGGGTCTGGCCAAGATGCCTGCCCATCTGATCGATGTTAGCCGAATTAACGGTCAAGAAGAGCCGATTCGGGAGCATGAATCGGGTATGACGATCGATGCTGCGACTTCGCTTGCAGCTTGCCGCAGCGATGCGCTGATCGCACGGAAACTTCCGCTGTTGGCGGAGGCGGTCAAGCAAATCGCCGCGCCGTCAGTACGGCAGCTTGCTACGCTAGGCGGCAATGTTAGCTCTTTAGTCGGCGATTCGTTGCCTGCGCTGCTCGTCTACGATGCGCAGTTGCATTTGTTCGGCGGGGCAGGGGAGCATTGGGAGGAGTTGTCCGATTGGCTGGCTGCAACGGAACAAGCGTTGTTGTCATCGCAGCCCGCGAGTCGACTTCTGATTGGCATTACGATTCCGATGCCGGAAGGCACAACTGATTCGCATGCCGTAGCACCCGCGCAGGAAGAATTGGTTTCGAAAACGAAGCGCTTCGGCGCTTACTATAAAGTCGGACGCCGCGAGGCGTTCACGCCGTCCGTCGTAGCGGCGGCGGTGGTCGGCTCCATTAACTCCTCGGGCGTTCTGGAGCATATGAAGCTTGCGGTTGGCGGCGGTCAGACGATACCTCGCCGCCTGAAGGAGCTTGAAGCGGCGTTCGCAGGCTCGGAGCTTCATGCAGCTACGCTGCAGCGAATTTATGATGGGGTGCTTGATGTCTATGAGCCGAGAGGGGATCTATTCGCCTCTGCGGACTACCGCAAATCAACAGCCGCTAATTTAATCGTTACGGAGCTGTGGAAATCAGCGGCAGAAGCCGTTACGGGAGGGTGGTGAGGATATGCTGTTAAACCGCGAAGGAAGCGGAAGCCGCTGGCGCATTAGGCCGGACGGCCCCTCTAAAGTAACCGGACAATTATCGTATTTGACGGATATGACGGCAGAAGGCATGCTGTATGGCTTAGTGCTTCGCAGCGAGCATCCCCATGCCCGCATCTTATCGATCGATACCGACGCGGCGAAGCAGGCATCAGGCGTGCGTGCCGTGCTTACTTACTTGGATGTGCCCGGTCTAAACGCATTCGGCATTGCGCATCCCGATCAACCGGTGTTGTGCGAGGATCGCGTTCGATACGTCGGAGACGCCGTAGCGACTGTAGCCGCAGAAACATTAGAAGAAGCGGAATACGCGCTTATGCTTATTAAAGTAGAATACGAGCCGCTGCCCGTATTGGACGATGCCGAAGCTGCGCTTGCGCCAGAGGCGGTTAAGCTTCACGAGAAAGGTAATCTGCTGCATCACGCCGGTTATAGCAAAGGAGACCTGGCGGAAGGCTTCGCCGGGTGCGTTCATGTTGTCGAGGAGACATACTACACGCCGAGGCAAATGCACACTTATATGGAAACAGAGGGCGGCTTGTTCGTGCCCGGCGAGGATGGTCGGTTGACCGTATATGCCCCAACTCAGCACGGCTTTATGGATCGAATGCAGCTGTCCCGCATTCTGGATTTGCCGCAACAACAAATCCGAATCGTATCGAGTCCGATCGGCGGCTCGTTCGGTGGCAAGGATGAACTGAACGTTCAGCCTTACGGTGCATTGCTAGCGCTTCGAACGGGTTTGCCGGTCAAGTTCCACAATTCACGCTGGGAATCGGTAAGAGCGGGGCTGAAGCGCCATCCGATGAAAATAACGATGAAGACGGGCACGAATGCCGAAGGAAAGCTTATCGCGCATCAAGTTCGAATTATTGCCGATACGGGGCCGTATTCGACATTAGGAGCAGAGGTTCTTAACTTTGCGGTAGAGCATGTCATAGGCCCTTATGTATATGAGCATTTGGATATAAACGGCTACTCGGCCTTCACCAATAACGGAATGTCGGGAGAGTTTAGAGGTTTCGGCGGCAACCAGGCAATCTTCGCATTGGAAGGTCAGCTGGACCGGCTGGCGGAGCTGCACGGCATGGATTCGTGGTCATTCCGTAAGCTCAATATGAGGCGGACTGGCGATACCGGGCCTTTCAACCAGCCAATCGCGCAGACGGACGGCGCAGAGCAGGTGTGGAGCGTTGTAGCGGGAAGCGAACTGTGGAAGGAAAAGGATAAAGAGCAAACTTCCAATCAGCCGCCCTGGATCAAGACCGGCGTCGGTGCGGCCTTTGTGATGCACGGCGCAGGGCTTGGCGTCGGTATCCCGGATCCGGCGGGAGGAAGGCTTCAACTGGCGAAGGATGGCAAGATCGAGGCAGTGTTCGGCTACGAGGAATTCGGCCAAGGACTGATCGCTTCGCTGGAACTGATGCTGATCGAGCAATTCGGATTCGCGGCATCCGACCTGCGCATCGTTATCGGCGACACGGACATTGTGCCGGATAGCGGTTCAACAACAGCGTCGAGAGCAACGGCAATGATGTGGAAGTCGCTGGAGCGCATGCGCGTTCCGTTCGAGGAGGCGATTATCGCTCGCGCGACTGTGGCTGCAGGATTAGCAGTCGATCAGCTTCAACTCGGCGAAGGCGGAGTGAGGCGCAAGGGCAGTGAAGAGTTAATTATCTCTTATGAACAGCTTGCACAGCTGGAAGGCGAGCCCGTAAAAAGCGAGACGTCGTTTCACTTCCCGACATCGTCTGTCGATCGAATTGGCGCGCACTTCATGTACACGTATTCGGCGGTTGCGGTTAAGATCGAGCTTAATACGTTGACCGGCAGAGTGAATGTCCTGAAACAGCTGCATGCCGTTGCCGCCGGTCCGGTCGTCAATCCGCAAGGCTTCCTTGGACAGATCGAAGGCGGAAGCAGCATGGCGCTTGGCTTCACGCTCACCGAAGATGCGGTCATGGACAAAGGTTATTATATGACCCGCAACCTCGATACGTATCTCGTACCGACGATCGCCGATCAGCGCGGAGACGTGGAGGTCGTTGCCATCGAGCAATTGCCGGAAGGTGATACTTACGGGCCTCGCGGCATCGGTGAAGTAGGTTCAGTTACGCTAGCGCCTGCCATTGCTTCCGCTATCCGCGCCGCATCGGGCAAGTGGGTTACGAAGCTTCCGGTTCAGCCGTCGTTTTTGCAGGAGCAACCGGCATTTTTGCAGAAGGCGGTGGATTAAATATGGGGGATAAAGCTGCAGACGCATCGACAGCTTATAAGCTGTCTTGCACGCTTAACGGCAAAGAAACTGAAATGGAAACAGCGCCGGCGAGAAAGCTGCTCTCCATCTTGCGGGACGATCTGGAGCTGACCGGCACGAAGCGATCATGCGAGATTGGGCGCTGCGGCGCTTGCATGGTGCTTATTGACGGCAAGGCCGTCAACTCCTGCCTGACGATGGCTTATCAGTGCGAAGGCAAGTCGATCGATACCGTAGAAGGCGTATCGGCGGGCGGCATCGATCCGATCCAGCAAGCTTTTTTGGAGGAAGGCGGCTTCCAATGCGGGTACTGCACGCCAGGCATGATTATATCGGTCAAAGCCTTATTGGACGGCAATCCCGAACCGAACGACGATGAGATAGCCGAAGCGCTCTCGGGCAATATATGCCGTTGTACGGGTTATGGCGGCATTTGGAGAGCGGTGAGGCTTGCAGCCGAAAGGAGACGTCAACCGTCATGAAACAACTACAACTTCCTTCCGAAGAAACGAATATAAGCAATCCTGTCGTTCATATTCCTTATTTACAGAGATGCGTCGAGCTCTCCGCTATGCCTCGCGGCGCTGGTAATACGCCATCTGGCGCCCTACTCGTTAACCGTAAGGCGACATGATTCTTCCGTGTCGAGTTGTTTTTGCGCAAGGAAACAAACCAATTCGGGTAATCGGACCGATTCCTGAGGTGGAATCGTCCGTCATTGCCGTTCATGAGGGGTACTGGCTATGACAACGATGAATGAAATGAATGAACTGGACCGACAAGCCTTCGTGGCGGAGCTCGGAGAAATATTCGAGCATTCCCCATGGATTACGAATGCGGCATGGGAACAGCGGCCTTTCGCTTCCGTTGAAGCGCTGCATGAAGCGATGGCTAACGTCGTAAGAGAAGCGTCGAAAGATCAGCTCATCGAGCTGTTCCGCGCTCACCCTGATTTGGGTACGCGGCTTGCGGTAGCGCCGTATTCGGCCAAAGAGCAGCAAGGTGCAGGCCTTAACCAGCTTACTAGCGAGGAGTACGAGGCGTTCTCGGAAATGAACCGCAAGTACGTGGAGCAATTCGGCTTTCCGTTCATCCTGGCCGTTCGCGGCAAGACGAAAGAAGATATACTAGCGGCAATGGAGTCGCGTATTCTTAATAGCTTGCAAGAGGAGACGACGCAGGCGCTGTCGGAAATCGAGAAAATCACGAAATTTCGCATTCAGGATCTCATTACGGGCTAGAGAAGGGACGGATGACGATGTTGAAGCTTCGAGGCGGCAGAACGCTCTATTATGGCAAAGGGGATGTGCTGAGCTATCGTACATTCGCTTCTCCGCTAGCCGTAAGCGCTATTCCCGAATCGACGTATACGGGCTGCAGCAACGTAATTTTCGCGCATAATATCAAGTTCTCCGTAAGCGGCGAATCTCTGCTCCCCTCCTTTACGGAAGGGGATAACGCGCTTGTCGTAGCGACGGATTCCATGAAAAATTTCATTCTTCGGCAGACTGCCGAATACGAGGGCAATACAACCGAGGGGCTGCTCGCTTTCATTAGCGAGAAGTTTCTGGAGCGTTATCCGCACTTGGATGCTGTTGAGATTAGCGCCGATCGGATTCCGTTCGACGCAGTCGTTGTTAGCGGCGGAGAAGGAGGCTTCGCTCCGAGCGAGGTCGTGTATCGACGTTCCCGCAATGAGCATGGGAGTGCGACGATGACGTGGCAGCGCATAGGCGATTCGACGGAGCTTGTATTTCACGAGAGCGCATTGTCGCACATTCAGCTTATTAAAGTGCATGGCAGCTCCTTTTTCGGCTTCGTCCGAGATGAGTACACGACGCTGCCCGAGAGCTTCGACAGGCCCTTATTTATATTTCTGTCGATCAGCTGGACCTACGAGGATGCCTCGAATGCGATTAACGGCGATCGCGGCCGGTACGTGCCGGCGGAGCAAGTGCATGATATCGCTCTTACGGTGTTTCATGAAGCCAATACGCCGTCGATCCAGCATTTAATATATAAAATGGGCCATCGCATTTTGAAGCTGTTCCCGCAATTGGCCGAGGTTCGATTCGAATCGAACAATCGTACCTGGGAGACGGTCGTCGAGCCGGCTGCGCCGGATTCGGCAGGCGTATATACCGAGCCGCGGCCGCCATACGGCTTCCAAGGCTTCACGATGACACGGGACGATCTACAAGAACAAAGGAGCGAAACATAGATGGGCGGACGTATTTCGACGCATGTGCTGGATACGGCTGGCGGCAAGCCGGCGGAGGGCATTGCGATTACACTAACTTACTTAGGCGATGGGGAAACGGACGGATACTCGCCGATCCTTATCGGGACTTTCTCGACAAACAGCGACGGCCGCGTTGATGAACCGCTGCTGGAGGGCGAGTCATTAAAGCGCGGTACTTATGAGCTGCTGTTCATGGCCGGCGATTACTTCCGCAGCGCTCCTTATCTGTCGCAGGTATCTGATCCGATATTCGATCGCATTCCGATCCGCTTCGAGGTTGCAGACGAATCAGGTCATTATCATGTCCCGCTTCTTGTCGCCCCCGGCGGTTTCAGCACGTATCGCGGAAGTTGATGGCCGATTTGCAGGAGTAGCGGCAAGCTCGCGTATAATAGCCGCTCTCGATGTCTATGAATAGAGCAATAAAGGGGGGATGCCATGATGATCAACAAATCGATGAATGACGTTCTGCACATAATGCCTAAGGTTGAACTGCATGTCCATCTCGATGGCAGCGTGAAGGCATCCACGATTCGCGAGCTAGCGGAATCGCGTGCCGATTCGTCGCTGCCGGAGAGCGATGATGAGCTGTTATCCCTTATGCAAGCCGATCCGGATACGACGAGCTTGACGCAATATTTGAGCAAGTTCAGCTTTGTCCTGCCCTATATGCAGACAGCGGAAGCAATCGAAAGAATTGCTTACGAGCTGGTAGAGCAAGCGGCGGAGCAGCAAGTCCGTTATATGGAGGTTCGTTTCGCCCCTTGGCTGCATACGCATCAAGGCTTGTCGATCGAAGATGCGATACGCCATACGATTAATGGATTAAGAAGCGGGGAAGAGCAATTCGGAACCGTAGCAAGGGCTATCGTTATCTGCATGCGCAACCATTCCTTCGAACAAAATATCGAGGCGATCGAGGCAGCGTCGATCTTCTATGCGAAGGGGGTCGTTGCGGTTGATCTTGCGGGAGATGAAGCTTCCTATCCTGCTCATCAATTTGCGCCTCTCTTCGAGCGGGCGAAGGCGCTGAAGCTGCCGATTACGATTCATGCAGGGGAGGCGGCCGGCGCATTCAATGTACGAGCGGCAGTGGAGGAGCTTGGCGCCATGCGAATCGGCCATGGCGTGCGAATGGAGGAGGACCCGGCCGTCATCGAGCTCGTCAAAGCTAAAAAAATTCCCCTGGAGATGTGTCCGATCAGCAACATCCAAACGAAGGCAGTAGAGGGTTGGACTTCGTATCCGTTACGGAAATATATCGAGGAAGGCATCATCGTCACTGTCAATACCGATAATATGACAGTGTCGGATACGACGATTACGAAGGAATATACGGCGCTGATGGAATATTGCGGGCTGACCCTGAACGACATTGCAGCGCTTGTCATGAACGGAGTGAAAGCCGCTTTCCTTGAGGATGGGCCTAAGGCCGAGCTTGTGAAGCGGTTCGAACTCGAGCTGTCGGAGCTGGGACTGCAATCGGCCGTTTATTAGGGAAAAAGCATGTGGAAAGTCATGATTGTCTGTAAAAGGCAGTCGTGGCTTTTTTGCGTTTTTCAGATGGATTTATTTGGATATAAGTGCAACCAATCATTCACTGCTGAAGTCTATATGGGTAACGGGTCGCAGCATGAACCGCATAAACCGTGTTACGGGAAGGATGTCGTCGATGAAAACACGTCATTATCGGATGAGCGGATTTGTGTTGCTCTGTTTAATCATCGTGTATGCGAGTTGTTCGAATGTTCAGCACTATGAGAAAAAAATGGTTGAGAAGGATCGTACGATAGGCGAGCTGCAACATCTGTTGGCTATGAGAACGGCTTCCATATCTGAAGGTCGTTCATTGCTGGATCGGACGAAACGGCAATATGAATGGCTTCGGATGCTGAATGCGGATACGAAATGGGATAAAGTCGTTGTCAGGAGGTTTGTCGGCGATGCCGAAGCAAGGACAATCACAGATCCGGTTTTTCTTGCGAATATAGGTGCACTGCTCCATTTAGAGTCGGTTGGCGAAACGGACTTTCCAAGCGGTTATCAGTCGGATGTTGGCACATATGTATATGAGTTGCAAAAACAAGGCGAGGTTTATAGCGTTCAAGTTGTTCATCGCGGTGTCATACAGGCAGCAGCGAATGAGCTTTATTTCGAGGTGGATGGCAGCGTCCATCAGCTGGGCGTTGCTTTCATGCCTAAGCCAGCCTTCCTGAAGCATGATGGTTTAGTATCCAAAATGGCTTCGAGCGGCGCGGTTAAGCGAGGAGAGAGCTATGTGCAATTTGCTCCATTCCGTGTACAGTCACGCGTTGCGCCACTGGCAGAAGGAGAGCTGTTAAAAGGTGCGCCTGATCAGGCTGGAGAACGGCTAGAAATTTTTACATTCTATTATTACGGCCAACAGCTTCTAATGGAGGTGTATGCCGATTACGCGCATCTGACCGGCGACGGTTCGGAGGAATGGATCGGCTTGCAGGATGCGGGAACGACGCTGCTGGGCGAAGCAGGCTAAGCTTTCTCCAATCCGAAAGATCTACTTTACGTTATAACACTGTAAAGTTATTCTTTCGGTTGTGGTAAAATAAAGTTGCAGCGAGGTGGCTATTTTGATTATTTGGATTAACGGCGCTTTCGGATCTGGCAAGACGCAGACGGCTTACGAGCTGCATCGCAGGGTGGAGCATGCCTATGTGTACGATCCGGAAAATGTCGGTTATTTTCTTCGCAAAAACGTACCGAAAGAGCTCGGCAAAAGCGACTTCCAGGATTATGGGCTTTGGCGCGAGCATAATTATTCGATGCTGAGGTATCTGGACCGAGAGTACGACGGTCTCTTGATCGTTCCGATGACGCTAGTCGATCCTCTTTATTTCGATGAAATCGTTGGAAGACTACGAGAAGACGGAACGAGTGTGCACCATTTCTCGTTATGCGCTTCGAAGACGGTTATTCATAACCGATTGAGAAAAAGAGGGGAAGGCCGGCATTCATGGGCTGCCCGGCAAACTGAACGGTGCATAAACGCACTTGCCGATGAACGCTTCGGATGGCATGTGGATACCGATAATCGGTCCATCGAGGATAATGTAGCGTTTATTGCCGAACGAGCTAGTATCTCATTGCTGCCGGATCATCGGAGCGGCTGGAGCAAGAAGGCAGACCGGATCAAAACGCAGTTAAAACATATTCGATTTTTCTGAACATCAAGCTTTGGAGGTTAATCGATGAGCATGGAAGCCGTTTTATTTGATTTGGACAATACGTTATTGAATCGCAGACTTGCATTTCGCAGATTCACAGAACGGTTAATAGACAACTATATGATAGTCGATCGCGAAGCGGACAAATCTCTTATTATAGATGAGATCCGTATGGCGGATCGGGATGGGTATCGAGGCAAAAGAGAGCTCTATTCGGAGTTGCATACTACCTACCGCTGGAAGGAAGGCGTGACGCCGGAGTCGCTGCTTTCCTATTGGTTCTCGGAGTTTTACCGTTGCACCGTATTAATGGACGGGGCCGTCGATACGCTGAGTCTCGTGCGGAGCAAGGGATTGAAGCTTGGACTCATTACGAACGGCTCGGCTCATTCTCAGAACGCGAAGATTGATTTTGCCGGTATAAGGGATTATTTTGACGCGATCATCGTATCGGACGAGGTTCAGGTGAAAAAGCCTGATCCGGCGATCTTCGCTGTCGCTTTGCAAAGGCTCGGTGTCAAGCCGTCCGATGCCATTTACGTGGGCGACCATCCCGTTAATGACGTATTAGGGGCGCGCCGGGCAGGGCTGCGTTCCGTTTGGTTTCGGGGCGACGAGCCTTGGGACGAGCGATTGGAAAAGGGTGAGCCAACCCTTATTCATCTCAGTGAAATTCGAAATATCATCAACAAAAGATAAATGCTCGAACGAAAGGTCAGGTTGAACATCTATGTTGGCATACACCCTATGCTTCATTAAGAGAGGGAACGAAATATTGCTGCTTAACCGGGAGAAGTCGGCTTGGATGGGCTGCTGGAACGGTATCGGCGGCAAAATCGAGCAAGGCGAGTCGCCTCGGGAGTCGATGCTGCGCGAGTTGGAGGAGGAGACGGGTATTGCTCCGCTCTCTCTTCATTTCAAAGGCATTATTTCATGGAAGTCCGAGATGGCCGGCGAGTATGGCGGGATGTACACGTATGTAGCCGAGTTGCATGAAGGGTATGCGTACGAGACTCCGATTAAGACGGACGAGGGAATATTGGATTGGAAAACGATCGATTGGATCATGCACCCAAGCAATGAAGGGGTGGCTGCGAACATTCCGTTGTTCCTTCCTAGCATTTTGGAAGATCCGGATTGTTATGAGCATTGTACGATTTATAAGGATGACGAATTGATCGCGCATTATTCGCATCCTATTGAAACAACGGTTGAAGAATAGATAAATGCATGCATGGGGTGATTTATCGATATGATTCTAATTCGCGGTTATCGACCGGAAGATATGGAAGCGATGGCGGCTTTGATGCTGGACCTTGGTTATCCGACTAACGCTGAACAGATGAAGGCGAGACTCGAGCGTTTAGGGGAAGCAAACGAAAATGAGACGCTCGTTGCGACCATCGAAGACAAAGTCGTAGGCATGATTGGATTTCGCAAAATGTATTATTATGAAGCCGATGGATTTGTCGTACATATTAACGTCCTCGTAACGAAGAACGAATATCAAGGCCAAGGCGTAGGCAAGCAGTTGATTGCCTATACCGAGCAGCGGGCAAAAGAACAGGGAGCTAACGCACTGTATTTGACGAGCGGGATGAAGCCTGAACGCGAGCGAGCGCATGCTTTTTATCGAAATCTAGGTTTTCAGACAACGGGCTACCGCTTCGTTAAGCCATTGTGAAAAGAAGTGTCATGCTCCTAAGTAGACATGAGAACAAGCGAATAAAGGAGACGATAGGAGATTGCTGAAGAAGTGGTTTATTCCATTCTTGAGAGGCGGACGCGGTGTTAAACCGTTGAATGCAAGGCCGGCTTTGAACTTCGATGCAACGCCGGACCTGCCGCTAGGATTCGGCTACAAGATGCAATGGTACGCGGTCAGGACGAAGGATACGGAAGGCGTCGCAGCGCAACTCATGCTGAACGATATTCAGCCAGCCAATTGGAGCAGCGGCGTAAGAGGCGCATACGAGGGGTATTATTTCGTAACGCCGCCAATCGACGGATGGACGTTGATCGCGAATGCATCAATGCCTGGAATTAGCGCAAACGAGCAGCCTCATACATACAGCAGGCTGCAATCCTTAAGCACTGTATATGGAGCTGCCTATTACTTCGGAACACATCGGATCGTAGGTTATCAAGCTTGGGCTCATGCAGCGAACGGTTCGATCGTCAGAGCCTATGGTTATTTGGGAGAGAGCGAAGAGACACTCGTCGATGACGGTGAACCGACGGCAGATGAGTTAGAGCTCGGGTTGCTCGACCACCCTTCAGACGAACAAGACGTTCTTCGTCTAGCAGCCTGTTGGACGATAGATCCGCTATTGGAAAATGTATCGGCCGAACCTAGCATCGGCATAATCGGGGTCGCGTAAGTGAATATCTTTTGCGAATAAACGGAGGGTTTTCGAATGAACGGAAGTCAAGTGGAACTCGTAAAGCTCGATGCACAATATTTTGTCGGTTTGTCGATAACCTCTTCGTTCGAAGGGCATGATTCGAACCGGGTCGAAACGCTTAAGCAGCAATTCATGGCCCGAAGATTTGAGATTAAGCATGCTGTTAATCCGGTTCAGTATGTGTGTCCCCATTTCAATTCGGAAACGTTGTTTACCTATTTTTACTGCCTGGAAGTAAGTACGCTCGAACATATTCCGGAGGGGATGATTGGCTTCAGCATTCCTGCCCATACATATGCGAAGGTTAGGACGGAGCTGGATCCGTACGAGGTGCTTCATCGCTATCTGAACGAACAAGGACTTCAGAATGACTCGAAAGCTTTGGCCCTGGAAATCTACAATATGGAATCGCCGCGGTGGCCCGATCAAGTAAATGTCTACATTCCTATTAAGGATTAAGGATTTCATTAGGAGGAAGCGGCATGGGATCAAGAGTGATGCATTACTGTATACAGTCGATGTTAAGCGAGCGATTAGATATAAACGATCCTCAGTTTCTACTGGGCGGTATCGCCCCTGATGCAAACAAACCTTTGGGCGTGCCGAAGAACGAATCTCATTTTCTTCGAACCGATGAAGACGGCATCGTAACTTCGGACTATGAAGCATTCAAACATAAATACATGTCGGAACATCGGCATCCCTTTTATCTCGGCTATTACTTTCATCTGATACAGGATTGGGTATGGGTGGAGGACATTTATGATCCGAAAGTCAAGCGGCTGCCGCAGCCGGATAAGAAGCGTGCTCAAGAAAGCTACTATCGGGATTTCTGGCGGTTGAATGGGAAGCTCATTGACCATTACGGCCTAGCGCTGCGGCCGATGGAGGTTGTACCTGTAGCCATTGACGAGATCGAGTACCGTATGCTTCCAACGTTATTGGATGATTTGATCTCCGATTTCGAAAGAAAAGACGAGGCTAAGGAGCAGCAGCTTGAGCTATTAACCTTCGAGGAAGTTATTGCAGCGTTAGAAAAGTCCGTCGATGTTTGTTTGGCTCATGCACGATGAGACGACCAAAGGCTTTTGCGTACTGTAAATTAGCTGCTCTCATCATTTTAGCATTAATGTTAAATGGCTGCGCGAACAATCTCCAAGGCGACCCCTTTGAGTTTGTGATGAAATACGGTGTCATGTACAAGAACGAGCTGAATACGCATGAAAATACGTTTACGAAGGATCTAGTGATGGATGGAGTCGTAACGACGGATCTGACGCTCTCGGAACAGCAAATGAATGATATTCGCAAACAAATGGAGCAGATGGATATCGAATCTTATAGAGGAACGAATGAAGGCAATATAATGGAGCCTTCGAGCGGCTATCAATTCGACATTCAATGGGAGGGGAAGCCGCTTCTCGTTGATTGGAGAGGCGTGTTCGGCGACGATAAGAAAGCCGAGCAAATGCGCAAGCTTACGCAATTAATAATTGGAATGATTGAATCGAATGATGCGTATAAAAAGCTTCCTGCTATTCGAGGAGGCTATGAATAAGGTGATGATGTTCCATAATGAAAAAGAGAGGATGTGAATCGTTGAAGCTAATTGCCGAATCGAATCATATGGCGAATTATTTGGCGGAGCTGGGGGAGGTTGATTACAGCCATCACGAAATACAGCTGCTGCTCAAACGGCTCTATAAACCGAATATGAATGAAACTGAAATGGCCGAAGCGGCTTTCCGGTTCGTTCGCGACGAAATCTCTCATACCTGGGACATCCAGAGCGAGCGCATAACGAAAACGGCTTCCGAGGTTCTTAGATTCAAGGAAGGTATCTGCTATGCGAAATCCAATCTGCTAGCGGCGCTGCTGCGAGCCGTTCAGATTCCGACGGGTTTTTGTTATCAGAAGCTCACTTTGGGGGATACGCCGGATACGGGCTACTGCATCCATGCGCTGAATGCGGTATATTTGCGCAGCTATGGACGTTGGTTTCGGCTGGATGCGAGAGGGAACAAGGAAGGCATTCAAGCGGAATTCAGCTTGGACGAGGAGAAGTTGGCGTTTCCGATCCGGCCGCAATACGGGGAGATTGACTACCCTGTCATATTCGCAACGCCAAGCGCCAAGACGATGGATGTGCTGGAGCGTCATACGAACGCCCTTTACATGTATGAACAAGGGTTGCCTGTCGAGCTGTAAATATACCATTACTCCGGAAGGAGGCCTTTTGCGATGAGCAGAGTAAAGGATGGCATTATCGGATTATGCCTTGGCGATGCACTTGGCGTGCCCGTTGAATTCAGGAGTCGCGATGCGATAACGAAAAATCCAGTCGTTGATATGATTGGTTATGGAACCTATAATCTGCCTCCCGGCTCATGGTCGGACGATAGCACGATGACTTTCTGCCTGATGGAGAGCCTGGCGGATCGGAAAAAGGTTGATCTCTACGATCTATCCGATCGCTTCGCGAATTGGTTGTACGAAGCCTATTGGACGCCATACGGGGAAGTATTCGATATTGGCAATGCCACACGATTGGCGATAATACCGAGCAAGGACAAAGAAGATGAGACCGGAGCTTGCCGGAGGCAATGACATTTCCTCCAACGGAAACGGTTCGCTGATGCGCATACTGCCAATGGCCTATTTCATGCAGAATGCTGTTTTGGAAGAGAGGATGAGGGCGGTCGCTGACGTATCCTCGATCACGCATCGGCATCCAATCTCGATAATAGCGTGTATTTATTATGTGGAGATGGCCGTCTACTTGCTTGAGGGGCTTTCTCTGGACGACGCGCTTGCAAGAACGAGAGCCGTAATTCTGGCACACTATTCAAATGATCTCCACCTGAAACATTTCGAACGTCTGTTGTACGTCGATTTCCGCTCGTTGAATGAAAACGATATCGAGTCCAGCGGTTACGTCATTCATACGCTGGAAGCGGCGGTCTGGAGCTTGCTTACGACTGGCAGCTATAAGGAAGCGGTTCTGAAAGCGATCAATTTAGGCGAGGACACGGATACCACAGGCGCCGTAACGGGCGGGTTGGCTGGTCTCTATTACGGACATGGCGAAGTGCCGTCGGATTGGATCAATCGACTCGCAAGAATTAATGACATTAATGATCTATGCGACATATTTGAGTCCATGTTGGGCAATTAGGGGGGAATGCCATGCATGCGAGCCAGGTTCATGAATGGATAAAGCGTGATATACACAGTTTGCAGGGGTATACCGCAATCGACCAAATCCATAAAGGATATTCGGGCGATATGAAGTTCGTCGTTGGAAAGCATGATAAAAGTTATTTGCTTAAGTGCTTCGGGCTTAATGATATGGAGCAGAAGCAAGCCGAATACGATGTGTTGAAGCAGTTGGAATCGCTTGGCGTAAAATGCTCATATGCAATAGAGATCGGACGTCTGACAGGTGTCGAGCTTGGCTATATGGTGATGACTTATGTTGAGGGCGACGACGCTTCCGACATGCTGCCTCGCTATCCAGAGGAGGAGCAATACCAGATCGGACTTGAAGCGGGAAGCCAACTGCGGCTCATTCATCAGTTGACGGCAGATAAGCGGATGGAAGACTGGTATAAGCGGAAGCTTGCCAAATATCGCAATTATGTGGAGCAATACAAACAGTGCGGAGTACGCATCGCGGGAGACTCAAGGATATTGGCATTCATCGAGGAGCATCTCCATCTAATGAAGAATCGTCCAAACCTGTTCCAACATGATGATTACCATACGGCTAATTTAATTGTGCGAAACCATGCTTTCGCAGGCGTTATCGACTTCAATCGGATGGATTGGGGCGATCCCGTGCATGAGTTTTTGAAGACGGGTTTCTTCAGTGCAGAAGTGAGCGTACCGTTCTCCATCGGCCAGATCAGAGGCTACCATCATAGGAACGATCCGAGTGAACGCTTCTGGCAGTTGTACGCGCTCTATGTCGCGATGTGTACGATTTCTTCGATCGCATGGATTATGAAGGTGAAACCGGACGAACTGTCCATTATGATGGCTAAGGTCGAACGGGTGATCGAGGATCATGATCAATTCACGCGTATGATGCCGCGATGGTACGATACATGGAAGGATCGTCTTGACTGAATACGAGGTTGATTCTTTCCAATATGCGCGTTCTGAAGTAAAATGAAGCAAAACGGTTATGCCGACTAGGCGACAAGACTACATACAGGAAATGGTGGAGACAGCTCTTGAAATTTAAGCCATGCATCGATCTTCATGACGGCAAAGTAAAGCAGATTGTAGGGGAAACGCTTCATGCCGACCAGGAAGGCATCATTGAGAACTTTGTTTCGACCCATGACTCGGCCTATTACGCTTCTTTGTTCAAGCGGGACAAGCTGACCGGCGGCCACGTCATAATGCTAGGAGGCGGCAATACGGAAGCGGCCATACGCGCCTTGAACGAGTATCCGAACGGGATGCAGATTGGCGGCGGCATCAACGCAGAGAATGCGCAGCATTACTTGGATCAAGGCGCATCGCATGTCATCGTGACCTCGTACATCTTCCGCGACGGAAAGTTGGATAAGATCAACTTGGACAAAATGATCGCGGCAGTCGGCAAGGATCGTCTCGTGATCGATCTGAGCTGCAAGGAAAAGGACGGAAAGTGGTATGTCGTCAGCAATCAATGGAAGCAGTTCACCGACTTCGAGGTGAATCAAGACAATATCGCCTATTTGGAGCAATATTGCGATGAGTTTCTGATTCATGCGGTTGATGTCGAGGGCAAACAACAAGGCTTCCAGCAAAGCTTGGTGAAGTCGCTTGCCGAGTGGGTGACGATCGCGACGACTTATGCCGGCGGCGTCAGATCGCTCGCCGATCTGGAACTGTTCGCTGCGCTGTCGGCAGGCAAGATCGATCTGACGATCGGCAGCGCGCTTGACATTTTCGGTGGCAGCTTGTCCTATGACGAGGTCGTGGCCTATTGTGCCAATCGATAGCAAAGATGAGCAAGCAAGCGAATGTCCCACTATAGCCTGTAAGGTGTAGGGGGATTTTTTCTTTAAGCGGCTTAGGAGGGGGCGTACGTTGTTTCGAGTTTTAAATCGTTCCGGTCGGAGTCGCTTACGCTTGGGGAAAGATCATATCGCCGAAGGCAATCGTCAAGCTGCCGCTTTATGGCGTTTTAATGGTTGAGGCCGTTATTTGCGGATTTGCTATCGGTGCATTATTCGACTTGGGTCATGGATCATTCGCAATTGCATTCGGAATCGTCGCTATTATCAATCGTGCGATTATATTAACTCAGAAGATGCAGCCCTGAGCCACTGTGCGGTTATATCTAGTTTGGAGGGATGCCCAGTGAAATTCTATGAGTTGCAAACGGAGCTGCTCAAGCATGAGGGTATGGACGCGACCTATATTGAATTCCGTTACGATGTTCAGAAGGAGTTCAATACCAAGGGGCAAGTGAAGGTGAAAGCTGTATTCCGTAATGGAACGGAATATAGAGGCTCGCTTGTAAAAATGGGCATGGATTGCCATTGTCTCGGCATTCCGAAGGCTGTACGCCAACAGCTTGGCCTATCAGCGGGCGATGTTGTGCATGCCGTCATTTACCCGGATATCGAGCCGCGGGCAGTAGACGTTCCAGATGATCTGACCGCTGCGCTTCAAGCCAGCCAGCTTGAAGATGCCTTCCGCAACAAGTTATCGTACTCGAAGCAGAGGGAAGCGGTTCAGTCGATCGAGAATGCGAAGAAGCCGGAGACGCGCGCCAGGCGAGTGCAAGCCGTGTTAGAGAGCTTGTTAGCTGGAAAGTAGTGAAGTATTTTATTATTCACCTAGGAGAGGTGCAGCAGCTTTGACGAATCCCGCTTTTTCTATTCATTATCGGTATACGTTGCTAGGCAGTTTCCAGCAAATATGGTCAGAGTTATTCGGCAAACATCCTTACAGAGTGCTAGCAAACGCGATCATAACGATATGCGGTCTATTGCTTGCTATCAATACGAAGGAGCTATTAATCACGATCAGCATGTTGTGCTGGCTCGTGACGATTTATTTTGGCCTTAAGCTTATCGCGTCGTTAGTGCTTGTTCCACTTTTCTTCTACCTCCGAATGAGGAAGCATGGCGAGGTTTACATGGCTTATTCGGTAAATGGCGTGGAGATGAAGACGAATAAAGAAAGCGGATTCAAGGAATGGGGGCACTATAAGCAAATAAACGTGAATGAGAGCAGCTTCCAAATGGTGAGAAGAGACAATATCGATACGCATAAAATATCGCGAAGCGTCTTCAAGGACGACGCGGAATTTCAGCGTTTCCATACGTTCGTGCAGCAGCGTCTGCGAATGGCCGAAACAAGGCTGGCGGTAGAGCGGCAATCGGAAACGGAGGTCGAGGGCTAAGGTGGGCGAGCAGTTGCTTTCAGAAACCTTGATCTCCCGTATCGTTCAGTCGGAGATCGACTACATGACCGACCGAATGCTTGCGATTAAGGAAAGGCCGGGCAATCCGGAAGGGATCGAGATCTGGCAGACAGGCCATACGACCTGTTATTACAGTGAAACGATGCCATGGGCAAGCTTCAACACGGTTAAGGGGTTTCGCGGCGAGGATATCGAACATTTGGATTCAATCCTGGAATTTTATGAATCTCGAGGACGTAATGCCCATTTTGAATTAATCCCGTCATTTGTCGATCAGATGTTGATGCGGACGCTCTCGGAACGCGGATTGTATCAGTCCGGCTTCCATGCTTCCATGTACGCGACTCCAGTCTTGCAGACCAATGAGAAAGATGATGCTGCCATTCGAATCCGGATGATCGAGGCGGACGAATTCGAGGTATATGCGCGAATCCATTGCCGGTCGACAGGGTTGCCGAACGATGGCATACCGCATGTTGCGGGCAATAATAAGGTGTTGTACGACCGCGCGGGTTGGTTCTTCTATCTCGCGTCAATCGAAAATGAGCCTGCCGCAGTCGGCGTGATGCATGTGAGCAATCGGATCGCCTCGTTCACCTTCGCCGCGACCCTGCCCGAATATCGAGGGAAGGGGCTGCAAGGGAGACTATTGAGCGAGCGCATTCATGCTGCGGCGCAGCAGAAGTGCGAGCTGGCAGTGGCGCAATGCGCGTTTCTATCGCAAAGCCATCGCAATATGGAGAAGGCCGGCATGCGAATCGGCTATGTGCGAGCTTCATGGTCGCAGCGTTAAACGGCAGCATTTTTAAGAAAAAAAGAACCTTCAATCTATTACATAGATCAAAGATTCTTTGTTTCGTAAAGCGTAAAGATTTAATTGTAGGCTAGTTCTTTAGCGCTTAGACCAAGCGCTGTTGCAGTTGAGGTGTGAATGTCGCGAAGAAGCTCTGGATTATTCATTAATGACACGCCGTATGAAGGAATCATTTCTTTGATTTTCGATTCCCACTCTTTCATATGTTGCGGGAAGCATTTATTAATGACCTCCAGCATAACGTGAACGGCAGTAGAAGCACCTGGAGAAGCTCCCAGCAATGCTGCAATCGAGCCATCGGCGGCATTAATAACTTCGGTACCGAATTGAAGCGTGCCTTTGCCGGCTTCCGTATCTTTGATAACTTGTACGCGTTGGCCAGCTACGACTAAATCCCAATCCTCGAGTTTGGCGTTAGGAATAAACTCACGCAGCTCTTCCAAACGTTTTTCCTTCGACAACATGACTTGCTCGATCAGGTATTTGGTCAATGACATGTTCTTTGCCCCTGCCGACAGCATCGTTACGAGATTATTCGGTTTGACGGACGTTACCAAATCAAACATGGAACCGGTTTTTAAAAACTTTGGCGAGAAGCCGGCAAACGGTCCAAACAGCAACGATTTTTTATTATCGATAAATCTGGTGTCAAGATGCGGAACGGACATTGGAGGAGCTCCAACCTTAGCTTTGCCGTAAACTTTGGCATGGTGCTGCGCTACGACATCCGGGTTATTGCACACCATAAAGATCCCGCTAACCGGGAATCCTCCAATATGTTTTCCTTCAGGAATACCGGATTTTTGGAGTAAATGCAGGCTTCCGCCTCCGCCTCCGATAAAGACGAATTTGGCTGTATGGCGTTCGATGCCGCCGCTGCCGTTGCGAACTTTCAATGCCCACGAGCCGTCGCTCGTACGTTTCATATTATCGACGCTATGTTTGTATTTGATCTCGACGTTTTTGCTCTTTAAGTGGTCAAACAAGATGCGGGTTAAAGCACCGAAGTTGACATCCGTACCCGTATCGATTTTTGTGGCCGCTATAGGTTCATCGGATGGACGATCTTCTATAATAAGCGGAATCCATTCCATTAATTTGGCAGGGTCGTCGGAAAATTCCATCCCTTGGAACAGGGGGTTATTTGTCATCGCTTCAAAACGTTTCTTTAAGAACGATACATTTCGTTCCCCTTGCACCATGCTCATATGAGGCAACGGCATAATAAAGTCCTGCGGATTGCTTATTAGCTTGCTGTTTACAAGATAAGACCAAAATTGCATGGAAAGCTGGAACTGTTCGTTAATATTGATAGCTTTGCTAATATCTACCGATCCGTCCGGTTTCTCGACCGTGTAGTTAAGCTCGCATAACGCAGCATGCCCAGTTCCTGCGTTGTTCCATTCGTTAGAGCTTTCCTCGCCTGCATTTTCGAGCTTCTCGAACACTTTAATTTCCCACTCCGGGACTAATTCTTTCAGTAGCGTACCCAATGTCGCGCTCATGATTCCGGCACCGATTAAGATGACGTCCGTTTTAGATTCTCTGTTACTCATTTTTACCATCCTTATACCCTAAAATTTGAAGAAAGGATGTAGGCGCTCCCGTTTAGGCGTTCTATCAAGCCAAGGCGCGACCTAGTCGCACACCTTTCTGTTTTCAATAGTTTCAATTATAACTATATCATAGCGTATTACAATTATTTATAGATTAAAATATACTATCAGTCTGATAATTATAAGCTATTTAAAAGCTGATAGAAAGTGAGAAGTAAATCCACAAGGCCTTAAATCAAATTATTCATGTATACGTTCGGCGGTTCTTCTTATACAATGAAATCTCAGTTATCATTGGAGGTGCGATGATGGAGCAGCAGGTGCTTCGAATAGCAAGAGAGGTTGCGATATCTTCAGCCTATGAAGCAGGGCGGGTCATTCGTGACCGATTCGGCATGCTAAACCAGGCTCGCGAGAAGGATGAGCACGGCGACCTCGTGACGGAAGCGGATCATAAGGCGGAAGCCGTTATTTTACATAAAATTCAATCGGTATTCCCGGGGCATCGGATACAGTCGGAAGAAGCCGGCGAGATCGCAGCGGAAAGCGAATGGACGTGGCTGGTCGATCCGCTTGACGGGACGAATAATTACGCGGTCGGCTTGCCGTTGTTCGCGGTATCGATTACGCTCGTGCATCGGCAAAGTCCCGTATTGGCGGTTATCTACGAACCGATGACAGAACGGCTGTACGTAGCAGCAACGGGTGAAGGAGCGACATGCAACGGCAACGGGCTGGAGATTGGGGAACGAGGTCCGCTTGCGAAAGCTAGAGTCGGCTGGATTCAAGGTCATCTCGTGCAGCAAGATCGGAAGGCCGCTAGGCTTCGCCACCATATCGAAGCCAATTCGAAGAGATTGATGCGTCTATGGGCGCCGACCTTGCAATGGACGATGCTGGCTAGAGGCGACCTCGATGGCATTATCGTATTCAACTCCGAAGGCGAAGATTTGTATTCCGGCTTGCTCGTCGTACAAGAAGCCGGCGGAATCGTGATGGACTTTGAAGGCCATCCTTTCACGGGGACGGGCGGTCAGCCTTATCTGATCGCTTGTCGAAGCGAGCATCGCGCTTATTTTCTAGACCTGGTACGCGAAGGATTGAATGAGCAATGAAGAGAGTTCTTATTATCGGCTCAGCCGGAGCCGGCAAGTCGACCTTGTCCATGAAGCTTAGCCGTCTCATCGGTGTGCCGGTCATTCATTTGGACCGCTATTATTGGCAGCCGAATTGGGTAGCTACTCCTAACGAAGAGTGGGATGAGGCCGTCAAGTCGTTCGCGGAACAAGAGGCATGGATTATGGACGGCAATTACTCCCGAACGCTGGATATGCGCATTGCGCGTGCGGATACCGTTATTTTTCTGGATGCTCCGCGAATATTATGTATGTATCGTATATTTAAGCGCAGAATGCAATATCAAGGGCGTACGAGACCCGATCTCAACGAGGAATGTCCGGAGAAGCTGGACTGGGCGTTCATCGTCTGGGTATGGAATTATAGAAAACGAAGCAGACCCGCGATACTCAGGAAGCTTGAGGCCATTGAAGGCGAGAAGACCATTATCATTGCAAAGTCGAGAAAAGAGGTCGAGGCGCTGCTGGAGCAAATCCGCAAAGACCAGGCCGACACGGCTCCCGTAGTCAGCGGAACGGGCAGTGGAAGCGGAAGACATTCCTAACAAGCTATAAGGAGAATCAACAACCAACATGACAGCGGCACTTATAGGCAGCTTTATATCGGCCATGGCGACGGTACTCGGCGCAGTACCGCTGCTGTTCGTCAAGAGCTTGTCCGAGAGATGGAAGGACGTGCTCATTGCTTTTACCGCAGGTATAATGGTATCGGCATCAACATTCGGCTTACTGCCGCAGGCGCTGAACGAGTCCGGCATCATCCCGCTTACGGTCGGCTTGCTGATCGGAATCGTGGCGCTTGATTTGCTGGAGAAAAATATCCCGCACATCGATGTCGAGAACGAACGGGGCATCTCCTCGTTCGATTCCAAATCCTTGCTCGTCATCATCGCGCTGTTCATCCATAACATTCCCGAAGGCTTAAGCACGGGATTCAGCTATGCAAGTGAAAATGCGGGGCTTGGCCCGATGGTCGCAATCGCCATCGGCGCTCAGAACATGCCGGAGGGGCTTGTGCTTGCCGTTTTTCTGATCCATTCGAAGGTGAGCAAGCTGAAGCTAATGCTGCTTGTCACGTTAACCGGCTTGATGGAGGTTGTGTCCGCCATCGTCGGTTATTTTACGGCAAGCTACATTCAAGAGCTAATCGGCTATGGGCTCGCCTTTGCATCCGGGGCAATGCTGTTCATCGTCTACAAGGAGCTCATTCCCGAGACACATGGACACGGCTACGAACGATCGGCTACGTATTCGTTCATTATCGGCCTTCTGGTCATGATTTATATTAGCTATTTCTTCGGATAATAAAGGTTATGAGCAGCCCGAGCTTCAAAAAAAGTTTTTTGGCAACATGCACCTCTTTCGATTACAATGAACGTACATGAGGGAGGTTTTATGACATGAGTAATCCATTACGTATTCTATTGGACGTAGATACAGGCGTCGATGACGCTGCTGCTATATTGTTCGCTTTATTGTCGCCGGACATTAAAGTAGAAGGCATTACGACGGGCTTCGGCAATATCGACATGGAGCAGGCGACGGAAAATACGCTTCGCGTCATTCAACTCGCCAATTGCGGGTATCAAGTACCGGTTGCAGCCGGGGCGGCTAAGCCATTAAAGCGCGATTACAAAGGGGCTGTACCGCATATACACGGCCATAACGGCATCGGGGATGCGGACATTCCGAGATCGCCTCAGAAGTTGCTGGAGGAATCGGCAACTGACTTCATTATCCGCATGGCATCCGAGAATCCGGGTGAGCTTACGCTCATTACAGTAGGGAGACTAACGAATCTGGCGCTTGCGCTGATGAAGGATCCGTCCGTAGCGGACAAGCTGAGGCGAGTGTTCGTTATGGGCGGGACGGTGTTCGCGCCAGGCAATGCGACGCCGGTCAGCGAAGCGAATCTGCATGGCGATCCGGAAGCGGCCGCTGTCGTATTCGAATCGAACGTGCCGCTTACTGTTGTGGGTCTCGATGTCACGCAGAAGACAAGGCTTACGCGCTCTCACCTGGATTACTTATCGCAATACGCCTCGGAAGAGAGACAGCCGGTCGTAGCTTTTTTGAAGGAGTCGATGGAAGTTTATTTCGATTTCTATCGGAAGTCCAACAACTTCTTGGGAGAATGTCCGATGCATGATCCGCTTGCGGTGCTTGTAGCGCTTAATCCGTCGCTCGTACAAGTGCAGTCGTTGCCAGCGGTCGTCGATTGCGGAAGCGGTTTAACGGCGGGAATGATCATGACGGATCGGCGCGTGAAGCCGAATGTCGGCCGAGCCGTCGAGTTTTGTATAGAAGTCGATTCGGAGAGAGCGATACAGCAGCTGCTATCCGTATACTGTAGAGGGGAACGATAACGATGGAGCAAAGATTTTCTCGAGAGTCGAAGTGTTTCAAAACAGCTCGCGTATTCCCGACTGACGTGAACAACCACAATACGTTGTTCGGCGGGAAGCTGATGGCTTACATCGACGACATCGCATCGATTGCGGCAACGAAGCATTGCAGGCGTTCCGTCGTGACGGCATCGACGGATTCCGTGGACTTCCTGCATCCGATCCGGCCTTCGGACTCGGTATGCCTCGAAGCGTTCGTGACTTGGACAGGCCGATCGTCGGTTGAAGTATTCGTCAAGGTGATCAAGGAAGATCTGCTCAGCGGCGACCGTATCGTCGCGGCTACGTCGTTCTTAACCTTCGTGGCGCTGAACGCCGACAGAAAGCCGGTACCCGTACCGGGCGTCATGCCGGAGACGGAAGAAGAAACGAAGCTGTACGAGACGGCTCCGCAGCGTGCCGATATGCGGAAGATGCGCCGCGAGGAGAGCAAGAAGCTTGCCGGCTTCCTCACGGTGAAGCATCCATGGGATTAAGCCGATCCTATGGCTGGCGATTAATTATGAGCCATATCGGGTATTCTAGGCTGGATCGCATACTGAAACATGCGAATCGAGAATAAGGAGGCCTGCGCGATGGCTCGGAACAAAAACCGCTCATTCCAGGGCGAGCAGCAAGCATTAGCGGCTAAGTCGAAGCAAGCGGAGAATAACGTAGCCGCCTCGACGGAAGAGAACCGCAATCAAAAAGGGCATGTGCCTAACAGTCCATCTACGGGGTAGCGTGACGAAAGAAGTGTAGGGAGTATTTCTCTTGTTTTTTTCGAAAAAAAGCATGTCTATGTCGAGCGAATTCGGCGTAAGCATGCTTTTTTTCGTTGCGTGCGCATATGGTTCAATCATCGGGACTTTGCCGGCGGCAAAAACTCGTTTTTTGTTACTCTTCTGTAACGACATTTTAGTAAATGAGCTATATAATTAACCCTATAAACAAAAAGCATCCAGAAAGGGCTGTGCACCATGTACGACAACCGCCGAAGCAGAAGCAAGCATGTATCAACAGAACAAAGAAAGAGAAGGCAATGTGACGTTCCTTTAAAGAAAGGAAAACACGATAATGCCTAAACCGATTGGAAACAGCTCCCGTTATATGCCCGGTCTGGATGGACTCCGAGCGATCGCCGTACTTGCGGTTATCGCGTACCATGTAAGCTTTGATTGGACGCCTGGCGGTTTGTTGGGAGTAACGATGTTCTTCGTTTTATCCGGTTATCTTATAACCGATCTCTTGCTTGCGCAGTGGTCCGAGCATAAACGGATCGATTTTAAAACTTTCTGGTTGCGAAGAGCCCGCAGACTGCTGCCGGCTATGTTTATTATGCTGGGCCTAGTGTCGCTATGGTTATTTTTAACCGATACAGGCAGACTTTACTCCATAGGAGGAGATATCGGCTCTGCTCTGCTCTATATAAGCAATTGGTGGCTGATTTTTCACGATGTTTCTTACTTCGAATCGTTCGGACCGCCTTCGCCGCTCGGACACTTTTGGTCATTGGCGGTTGAAGAGCAATTTTATCTCATATGGCCTATTGCGCTGCTCGGCGCACTTCAAATTGCGCGTATGCGCGGACAGCTATTAACATGGACGATAGCGGCGGCAGCCATTTCCGCTTGTCTAATGACGCTGCTCTACACGCCCGGAGAAGATCCAAGCCGCGTATATTACGGTACGGATACGAGGGCGTTCGCGCTGCTGATCGGCGCATCGCTTGCCATTGTATGGCCCAGCCGCAAGCTGGCATCGAACATATCGCTGAAATCGCGCTTCGCGCTTAATTTACTTGGTTTGATCGGTCTTATCGTAATGATCGCGATGATCGTATTGACGAAGGAATATGATTCCTTCTTGTACCAAGGGGGCATGGTCGTTGCTTCGCTGGCGACTGCCGCTATCGTAGCAGCAATCGTTCATCCTGCCGTGAAGCTTGGATATGTAATAGGCTTTAAACCGTTGCGGTGGTTAGGCGTCCGTTCTTATGGCATATATCTGTACCATTATCCAATCATCGTGCTATCTACGCCGCAGGCGGATTTCGGTGAATTTCACGCGGTAAGGGCGCTGTTGCAGGTTGCGGCTACGCTTGCGATCGCGGAATGGTCATGGCGCTATATCGAAGAGCCGATCCGCAGAGGAGCGCTCGCGAGATTATTCGCAGAGTTCAGAAGCTCGACGAGGCTGCTAAGCTTTAACTTCCGCAAGATGATGATGCTGTTGCCGACCGCATTGTTGGTAACCGTTTCGGTGTCCTATGCCAGCCACGCGGAACTGCTGCACGAGGCCGCGTATCCTGCCGGCTCGACGCCGGAGCCTCCGTATACCGAAGTAGGGAATACGCCTGCTCCAAGCCTGAATCCGGGCGGTTCAGGCGACACGGAGCATGCCGGCTACAAGCCTGAGTCAACAAGCAAGCCGCCTGTATCGAAGCCTACGGAGAAGCCGGCGCCGACACCGAAACCAACGAATGCGACCGAGCCGGAGGCAACGCAAACACCGCCTAATCCGGCGACGGAAGTTCCGCCGTTAACGCAGCCGACGGAGACGCCGGATAACGGCTCTCAGCCGGAGGAGCCGGTCGTGAAAGATGCCATTACGATAATTGGCGATTCCGTCATTTTGAATGCTGCCCCGTACTTGGTTGAGCAATTCCCTAACCTGACCGTCGATGGCAAGGTCGGTCGTCAAATGTCGGATGCTTCCGAGGTGATCGACGCCTTCATCCAAAGCGGCAAGCTGGGCGATATTGTTGTCATCGAGCTGGGCACCAACGGATCGTTTAAGTCGAAGCTGTTGTATGCCTTGTTTGATTCGATTGGCTCGGAGCGCCGCATTCTGCTCGTCAATTCGCGCGTTCCCCGCGAGTGGCAGGATGACGTGAATAAGACGCTGGCTGAAGCCGCGGAAAAGTACGACAACGTATCGCTTGTCGATTGGTATTCGGCAAGCAAAGGCAAAGACGATTTGTTCAATAAAGACGGCGTTCACTTAGGCAAGGAAGGCTCGGTCTACTACGCCAATATGATCGCTAAAGCGATTAATGGATAGCTAAACGAGTATAGAGCAACGGAAAGTGGCTATTCTGCAAATGAACTGCACCCCGTCAAGTAGACAGCTCAAAAAATAAAAACAGTTAGGCGGCCTTGGTCCTGAATTCCATCGGACTGAGGCCTTTTCGTTTTGCCTGCAATTAATGTTAGATTTTCACCTGCGGACGATGGAGGACAAGCGCCTTTTCCTATTTTCCGACGCAAATGCCCAATCTACTAAAGCGGAATTTTCATAGAATAAACCATTGCTAGAGTTGGATGATTTGCTAGGATCATAACGAGCATTCACGCACTGGAAATCAATTGACAATCAAGGGGGGATAAGCAGTGAAACGGCATATACTCGGTGGCCGCATCCGTCGGCTTCGTCACGGCAAGTCCGTTAACGACAACTTAGAAACGAGGGGGATTATCGATGATCAAAAAGATGGTTAATAAAAGAGTTGTGAAGAAGCGCTCCGTCACATTCACGAAATCGAAATCGATCAGCACCGGCATCGCGACCAAATGCAAGCCCAAAAAATGGCCGGCGCCGAAAAAATCGTTCAAATGCAGAGGCCGTAAACGCGTCATCCGGAAAACCGAGCTCAGCAGGGCGTCCGCGTTTCGCGCGCTCGCTAGTACGCCTCAGTCCGCAACGCCCGGCCAGGACATACAGGTACGCTATCAAAACGAAGTGCTGGACGTGAACAATGAGTACAATCCGCTCACGTCGACGTTCCGTCCGCAAAGAAGCGGCGTATACTCGCTCGTTGCTACTGTCGCTTTTTTTAGCGAAACGCCCCCCCCGCTGAACGTATTCCTAACCATTCGAGTGAACGGCATCGATCAGATTTCCGATTTCGAGGTTTTCAGCTCGCTTGCGGGGCTGATCGACGCGTCCGGCATAATCCCGTTAAACGCGGGCGATACGGTGCGGGTATTCGTTTCATTTAGCGGGGAAGGCGAAGGAAACATCGTCATAGCCCAACGAACGTTTACCCGCTTCGAGGGAGCCAGAATCCGTTAATGCCGGTTAATGAGCAAGAACAGTCTTTTTCATGTTGGCGTTAAAGTAAAATTGACGATCGAGGGGATAAGCAATGACCAAACTGATTGTAAGAAAAAGTATCGTGAAGAAGCGGTCTGTCACCTTCAAAAAGACGAAAACGATCAGCGCCAGCATCGTAACAAAATTTACATCCAAAAAAAAGTGCGCGCCGAAACGGGCGGTCAAATGCATATCGTGCAAACGCTTCGTACGGAAAAACGCCGTCAAAGGGGCCTCCGCATTCCGGGCAATCGCAAACCAAGGTCAAACCGTGCCTCACGGAATGATCGTCCAGGTGCTCTTTCAAAATGAAGATTTTGATGTCAATAATGAATATAATCCGCTCACCTCAACGTTCCGTCCGAGGAAAAGCGGCATTTACTCGTTAATGGCAGCAGTCACTTTCGCTCTCATGAATGCAACTCCTCCGGTCAATGCCGAACTAATTATTAGAGTGAATGGAATGAGTCAAATTTCGGATTTCGAAGTTTTCAGCACCACAGCGGGAGTCATCGACGCGTCCGGCATTCTACGGTTAAACGCGGGAGATAACGTGCAAGTATTCATTGTATTTAGTGGTTTCGTCCCTGAAGGCAGCGTCGTCATATTCTCGGGAATCGGTACCCGCTTTGAAGGAGCCAGAATCCGATAAATCCCGTTGCCGCGCGATAGGCAAACATAACATCAAGGGGCTGCCCCAAAAAGTCGAAACTGACTTTGCGGGGTAGCCTCTTCTTGCTCCTCCGTCTTAGTCTCGCCCAGCTTCGTATAGCTTCCAGGCAACTCGCCTCGCATCTGTATTCGGAGTCGTCATGTGATCCCCGGGCATCTTAATCAGCCTATGCAGCCCGAGCCTATTCGACATGAGCGGGTGGAAGCTATGCTGATCGGTTTGAGGCAGCACATTGTCCTCGGTTAAGTACAAATAGCTCTTCGGCGTTTGGAGACTGTAGAACTTCTTGAGATCGAGTTTCGTGAAGGCGGGAGCGGCAGGCTCGGGCGTTGTCGAACGGTACAGCTGTTCAGCGAGCTGAAGGCTTGCAAGATTGGCGAAGTTTTCCCGGAAGAGCGGGAAGGGGAGCGTAATGGTATCGTCCTTGGAGCTTTGTCTCAGCTGCTCGAACAAGGCAAGCGCCTGAGGCGGGAATTGGTCGGCCAAGCTCTGACCGTCGCCCAGCACGAAAGCGTTCATGAAGACGAGCCGCTTAAGGCGGTCGGGAATGCGCTCGGCGACCTTCTGAATAACCGTCCCGCCGAAGCTGTGAGCAGCGAGCACGATATCCTTCAAATGCCTGGACGTTATATATTCCGTTAGGGAGTCGACGATTCTCTCATGCGAGACGTTCTTATTGGGATCGGAGCCGTGTCCGGGCAAGTCGGGGGTATAAACCGTGTGGCCCGTTCGTCTTAATTGCCCGGCAATCGGGTGCCAAAAGCTTGCGTCGGCCCACGAGCCATGCACAAGCACGAAGGTTAACCGTTGCAAATGCTCATAACCGACGCTCATATCCGATACTTGTGCGGCTTCGGGCCATGTCATCGGGGGGAGCAGGGGATAGCGATAAACGAGCGGGTCGTACATATAACCGACATTGGCATAGCGATATGGATAGGGATGCATGTTCATTTTCCTTCCGCTTGGGATGTTCCACTATATGCCCAGATTAACGGATAGGTAAATGAAATCAAGCAAATGATTACAGATAAACGTTAATCATCGTTCAGACCTTGACTTATTTTCTGGAGCAGGGCGATGATGTGTTCTTCTTCTTCAAGAAGCTATGCTGCCCGCCGCTGCTAATACAGTACGGAGCGAGAATCTTGCTTAGCTCTTTCTGGTTATGCCTATGAATATAAGAAATCAGCTTGCCGATCGGTTCTTTTTTCAACAGGGCACCTCATCCTACATATCGTCTGCCGTTATTTTAGCTAAGAAGCAACAATTGCTTTTCCCGGCAGCTCGCTCTTCGCGCTGTTCATCGTCACCTTGTTCGCAGGTTTGCTGCTCGGTCAACAGTTAGGGCTACATGTCGGCATGGTCGTAGGCATTACTTTGGCGACCTCCATTTTATTCCACGTCATGAGCAGGGAAGCTGGTTACCGGGTGACGGGCCTTGTGCCGGATCGTTCGGAGCTGTTTTTGAGCGGGATGCATACCGTATTTACCGTATCCGCCTGCATTTGCCTAACGGCAGCGTTGCTGACTGGATGGAGAATGTACAGCTTTTACTCGAGCAAACGATCGTTGTCCAGGGCGAAAGGGTAATGAGGAAAATACCAAAGTCGAATTCGCACTAATCTTGTAGGAAATGGCTGGATAACCGAAGCGGATTGTAGTAGGATGAAGAAGTGAAATCGGACAAGGAATGAGGCTTAGACGATGTGTCGGAATATAAAAACATTATTCAACTTCGATCCTCCGGTCGCGGATTCGGAAATTCATGAAGCTTCGCTTCAATTCGTTCGGAAGCTATCGGGTTTCCATACCCCTTCCAAGACGAACGAAGAGGCATTCCATAAGGCAGTCGATGAAGTTGCAGCCGCAGCCCGAATATTAATGGATTCTCTCGTAACTAACGCCGAGCCTCGAAATCGCGAGGTCGAGAAGGAACGTGCGCGGGCTAGAAATTTGAAGCGATTCGGACCGCAAGCTTAGCCTTCATAGAGGGGCTTTTGCTATTTATCAGAATAACTAATAATAGTTATAAATTCATTTAAATTGCCCGTAGCGCGTTAGTTATGGTACGGTCATGTAATGAAAGATTCAATGTGATTTTTTGTCGAAAAAAGTAAGCTAAGACGAATCTAAACAGGAAGCTGCGCGAGGTGGATACTATTGGAAATCCAGGCAACAAACAGTCCGTTTAATCAGGAGCAATCAGATTGGCTTAATCGCCTTCTGCCGACTCTATCGGATTATCAACGTATTTGGTTAAGTGGTTATTTATCGGCTGCGCAAAGCGCTGCTCTTGTCTCGGCGGGCTCGGCGTTAACGATTGCAGAAGCACCGCAAGCCGTAGGCCAAGCTCAGGCGCAGGCACTGGCACCCGTCGCCAAAGACGTAACGATCTTGTTCGGCTCGCAGACAGGCAACAGCGACAAGCTGGCGAAGAAGATGGCGAAGCGTCTGGAAGGCGAAGGCTTCGAAGTGACAACAGCTTCGATGAACAACTTCAAGGCGAATAATCTGAAGAAGATCAGCCATTTGCTGATCGTAGTCAGTACGCATGGCGAAGGAGAACCGCCGGATAACGCGATTTCTTTCCATGAATTCATTCATTCCAAGCGCGCACCGCAATTGGAAGGCATGCATTATTCGATTCTGGCGCTGGGCGATACTTCTTACGAGTTCTTCTGCCAGACGGGCAAAGACTTCGACAAGCGACTCGAGGAACTGGGCGCAACTAGAATTGCAGACCGTGCGGATTGCGACGTAGACTTCGAAGAAACGGCTTCGGAGTGGATGTCCCAAGTATCCGGAGCATTGGCCAAGCTGGTGCAAGCGCAATCCGGCGCTGCAGCGCAAGCTGCAGGAGGTGCAAGCATTCAAGCGGCGCCTGCCGCACTTGAATCGGAATATTCAAGATCGAATCCGTTCCAAGCGGAAGTGCTTGAGAACTTGAATCTGAACGGACGCGGCTCCGATCGCGAGACCCGTCACGTTGAAATATCGCTGGAAGGCTCGGACCTCACTTATGAACCGGGCGACAGCATCGGAATTGTACCGGAGAATGACTCCCGACTTGTCGATGAGTTGATCGCGTACATGGGCTGGCAGCAAAACGACAACGTTATCGTTAATAAGAACGGCGAGCAACACACTCTGCGCAACGCTTTGATCTCCTATTACGAGATTACGGTTTTGACAAAGCCGCTGCTTAAGCAATTCGCCGAGACAACATCGAATGCAGAGCTGACGGAGCTGGTGGGCGAAGGACAGGAGCAGAAGCTGAAGTCGTATTTAAGCGGACGCGATTTGATCGATCTTGTGAAGGATTATTCGCTCAAGGGAATGTCTGCACAGACGTTCGTTTCCTTGCTTCGCAAAATCCCGGCTCGCTTGTACTCGATCTCGAGCAGCTTGAAAGCGAATCCTGAAGAGGTGCATATCACAGTTCGTTCGGTGCGTTACGAGGCGAACGGCAGAGAGCGCAACGGCGTCTGCTCCGTACAGCTTGCGGAGCGCGTGGCAGCGGGCGACAAGCTCCCGATCTTCATCCAGAACAATCCGAACTTCAAGCTTCCCGAGAGCACGGATACGCCGATCATCATGATCGGACCCGGTACGGGCGTAGCACCGTTCAGAGCGTTCCTCGGGGAGCGCGAAGAAGCGGGAGCGGAAGGCAAATCGTGGCTGTTCTATGGGGACCAGCACTTCGCGACGGACTTCCTCTATCAGGTGGAATGGCAGCGCTGGCTGAAGGACGGCGTATTGACGCGTATGGACGTTGCATTCTCCCGCGATACGGCGGAGAAGGTATACGTTCAGCATCGGATGCTCGAGAAGGGCGAAGAGCTATACAAATGGCTGCAAGAGGGCGCTCACGTCTACGTATGCGGCGACGAGAAGAGAATGGCGCATGACGTTCATGCCGCATTGCTCGAGATCATCGGACGTCACGGCGGGTTAAGCGCGGAACAAGCAGCGGAATACGTGGCACAGATGCAACAACAGAAACGTTATCAGAGAGACGTCTATTAGGCGTCTTCCTGATCGCGAGGGGAGAATAGCAAGCATGTCGAAAAAAGAGTTTTATCCTCCGCACGATGCTCCGCATAGCGACGTCGAGCATATTAAAATTCGAAGCAATTACTTGCGGGGCAGCCTTGAAGAAACGTTGAAGGATCCCATTACCGGTTCGATTCCCGAAGATGACAACCGCCTGATGAAACATCACGGCAGCTATATGCAGGATGACCGCGACTTGCGGAACGAGAGAGCGAAGCAGAAGCTTGAGCCCGCTTACCAGTTCATGCTGCGCGTTCGCGCTGCGGGCGGCGTCGTTACGCCGGAGCAATGGCTGATGATGGATACGGTCGCGCACAAATACGCGAACGGGACGATCCGTCTAACGACGCGCCAGTCGTTCCAATTGCATGGCGTGCTTAAATGGAACCTGAAGAACACGATTCGCGAAGTAAACGATTCGTTGCTTAGCACGCTAGCCGCTTGCGGCGACGTTAACCGTAACGTCATGTGCAACCCGAATCCGTTCCAATCCGACATTCATGGGGAAGTATACGAATGGGCAAGCAAGATCAGCACGCATCTTGATCCGCAGACGAGAGCGTACCACGAGATTTGGCTTGACGGCGAGAAAGTCGTCGACAGCAGTCTTCAGGACGGCGTAGAGCAAGAGCCGATCTATGGCAAAGTGTATTTGCCGCGTAAGTTCAAGATCGGCATCGCAGTGCCGCCATCCAACGATGTGGACGTCTTCTCGCAAGATCTTGGATACATCGCCATCATCGAGAACGGCAAGCTGAAAGGCTTCAACATATCCGTCGGCGGTGGCATGGGGATGTCCCACGGCGATCCGAAGACGTATCCGCAAGTGTCGAAGGTAATCGGCTTCTGCACGCCGGAGCAGGTTATCGACGTAGCGGAGAAGACCGTAACGATTCAGCGCGATTACGGCGACCGTGCCGTGCGTAAGCACGCGCGCTTCAAGTATACGATCGACGATCGCGGCCTCGACTGGTTCGTTAATGAATTGCATGACCGCCTCGGCTGGAAGCTGGAGGAGGCTCGTCCGTTCGAGTTCGATTCCAATGGCGACCGCTATGGTTGGGTGAAAGGCAGCAATAACAAGTGGCATCTGACGCTGTTCATTCAGAACGGACGCGTGATGGATGATGGCGACTCCCGTCTGATGACAGGCTTGCGCGAGATTGCCAAGATTCATACCGGCGACTTCCGCTTGACGGCGAATCAGAACCTGGTCATTGCCAACGTCAGCACGGCGAACAAGAAGAAGATCATCGCGCTTGCGACCGAATACGGATTGACGGACGGCATTCAATATTCCGCGCTGCGCAGAAATTCGATGGCGTGCGTGTCGCTGCCGACTTGCGGTCTTGCCATGGCGGAGTCGGAGCGTTATCTTCCGACACTGATGGATAAGCTCGATCCGATGCTGGAGGAGCTCGGCCTTAGAGATCAAGAGATCGTCATTCGCATGACGGGCTGTCCGAACGGCTGCGCTCGGCCGATGCTTGCCGAGCTGTCGTTCATCGGCAAAGCGCCGGGCAAATACAATATGTATTTGGGCGGCAGCTTCACAGGCCATCGCCTGAACAAGCTGTACAAGGAGAACATTGGCGAAGCGGAGATTCTTGAATCGCTGCAGCCGATCTTCGCTAAATACGCACAGGAGCGTAAAGCGAATGAGCACTTCGGCGATTTCGTGATCCGCGCAGGTTATGTGCCGGAAGTGCTGGACGGCCAGCAGTTCCACGCTTAATGAAATAGGCTATAATGAAGAACCCGAGGATTTTCTGTTTCCCGGGTTCTTTTTGTATAATAAGAACTAAATTAATTGCATTTCGCAATCGTAGAAGTATGGAAGGGTGGATAAGCATGAAACCGATCATCGGACAGCATCACGTATCGATGTTTACGAAGGACGCATCAACGAACGTGGCGTTCTATACGAAGGTAATGGGCTTGCGGTTCGTGAAGAAAACGGTCAATCAAGATAACGTAACGATGTATCATCTCTTCTACGGGGATAAAGTCGGCTCGCCGGGAACGGGCGTCACGTTCTTCGAGCTGCCAAATGCGGGGCATGCCCGCAAAGGGACGGACAGCATATCGTCCATTTCTCTAACGGTGCCAAGCGACGAAGCGTTAGACTTCTGGAAGGACCGCCTAGAGGGGAATCAAGCGGTCGTAAGCAGAATCATTCGCGAGGATGGACGAGCTTCGCTGACGTTCGAGGATCCCGACGATCTAACCGTTCATCTTGTGTCCGTTCAAGGAGATAAACCGTACCCGCCGAGCGTTGCATGGGTACCCGTGGATATTCCTGCCCAGTATGCGATCCTCGGACTTGGTCCGGCCGTATTGACCGTGCGTGAAAGCGCCAAGACGATCGACGTGCTGGAAAGGATATTAGGGTACAAAAAAACCCGCAGCGCAAAAGCGTTGGGGGATGGGACACATGAAGTATCGATCTTCGAGACTGGTATGGGCGGTCTTAGCACGGAGATTCACGTGAAGGAATCGGCACTCGAAGACAAGGCTAGACCTGGACGAGGAAGCGTGCACCATGTTGCGGTTCGAATAGGAAACAAGGAAGAGCTAGAAGGCTGGGCATCCCGCATTGCAGCTGAGGGTTTCAAAAACACGGGTATCCTCGATCGTCATTTCTTTACTTCGTTCTACTTCTGGGATCCGAACGGCATCGTATTCGAGCTTGCTACGGACGAAGGTCCGGGCTTCGAGGTAGGCGAAGAGACCGACGTGCTGCGGGAGTCGTTATCGTTGCCGCCGTTCCTGGAAGAAAGACGCAGCGAGATAGAGAGCAAGCTGCGTCCGATTATTGTACTCTAGATCCCTCGAAGCGCGTGTTGAATGGATCGATAACGCCGCTTCCGTCGCTGACAGCGGCAAACACGCCGACGCGATCGCCTGCTCTCAGCTGCACGATTCCGGTGACGGACACGATTGTGCCGTTAAGCCTGATCGCTTCCGAATCGACTAGGATACTTTCGTTTGCAAATATTGCAATAGCTACAACACCCGCAACATCCGTTGCAGGTAGATAGTTAATGCTTGCAAAGAGGACGTATATCCCGCTCCTTCTCGCTGTGAAAATGGAGGTCGCCGGATTGTATTCATTGTTCAGATCGAATACTTCCTGATTGAATTGCACTTGTATGAACTGGCTAATAGGCTGATCTGCGTTCGAAACCGCCGAAAAGGCAGAGCCTTTTCTCTTGCATAGAACGGGACGTTTTGCTTTATGCCTTATTGGCCCGCATTTTTTTCCCAGTCCGCTTGTAAGCATTTTTTTGCGCAATGCTTGCTTGCTGATCATACAACATTCCTCCCAGATTATATTTGCTAGTATTAGCAATGCTATATTATATGAAAATTTGATAGAGTAGCTTGGGTTTTCCTAAGAAAACGCAAAAAAAACATCGCCTATTCCATAGACGATGTTTTTTTGCTCTAAGGGTTATGCTTCGATTACCGCAACGTCTTAAGCGCTCCGCTCCATGCAATCACTTGATCGAGCATGCCGTTCACGTTCGTCAGATGAAGATCGGCAGGCTTGAACACGTTGCCGTTCTCGAAATCGGTGAAGAGGGACAGCGCCGGATGGACGCGAACGTCTGCTACGGACAGCTCTCCCAGGATGCCTCTTAAATGTTCTGCGGCGCGAGCGCCTCCGACCGAGCCGTAGCTTACGATGCCGGCCGCTTTGTTGTTCCATGCTTCACGCGCGAAATCGAGTGCATTCTTAAGCGCCCCCGTGATGCTGTGATTGTATTCTTGTACGATGAATACGAAGCCGTCTAAGCTGGCAAGCTTCAAGTTCCAAGCTGTCGCTTGTTCGGTAGCGTCTTCTTCGCCTAATAGAGGCAGCTTGTACTCCGCAATATCTACAATCTCATAGTTCGCGTCGCCGCGCTTGTCTGCAATGCTCTTCACCCATTCGCCTACCTGCGGGCTGACGCGGCCTTGGCGTGTGCTGCCAAGAATAATTCCGATATTTAATTTAGACATGGTTTTCCAATTCCTCCTCAGTATACTCGAGATTATCGTTCAACCGATGAGACGCCGTTTTGTCGACTCTCCTAGATTGAATATTCTCATTATATCATCATGCCTGGCGATAAGGAAATTATTCATTATTTATCTTAAAATTCCAACACTCTTTATATGCAAGGAGGGATTGCAACAGACGTACACGCAGAGCATGTATCATCTTCATAACATGTGTGAAGAAGATATAATGGAGGTGATCGGTTTTTGATTACGATTAGCTTATGTATGATTGTTCGAAACGAGGAGCAGATGCTGGGCAGATGCTTAAGCACGGTAGCGGATGCGGTCGATGAGATCATCGTCGTCGATACGGGTTCAACGGACGGCACGCTGGCAGTTGCAACTCAGTATACGGATCATATCTTTCACTTTGAATGGATCGACGATTTCTCCGCGGCCCGCAATGAATCGTTTCGTCATGCAACGAAGGACTATATTTTATGGCTCGACGCGGACGACTGGCTGGATGAGCGGGAACTATACAAATTGAAGTCGCTTAAGGAGCAGTTGGATCCGGCTGTCGATGCGGTCATTATGGATTATTGGCTTGATTTCGACCCGCTCGGTCAACCGACTGCCGTCGTGAAGCGGCATCGGCTTCTCAAACGGTCGCGCAAGTTCCAGTGGCATGATGCCGTGCATGAGCAGCTCGCGGTTCAGGGCCATGTCGTCTTGACCGATATTGCAATCTGCCATGGAAGAGAGCAGACAAATGGGGAGCGCAACTTGAGGATCTATGAAGCGATGCTCGCTAAGGGCGTACAGCTCTCGAGTCGGCAAAGGATGCAATATGCAATGGAATTGTCGGCGAACGGACGGCATGTACAGGCAATTGCAAGTTTTGAAACTGTCTTAGCCGATCCCGCAGGCTACTTCGAAATGAAGCTTGAATGCTGCGGGCGGAAGGCGCATTGTTATCATGAGCTTGGCTTAAAGGAACAGGAGCTAGGCGCGTTAATAGCTGCATTCAAGTATGACATTCCGCGTGCCGATTACGTTTGCCGCATCGGTTACTATTATCAAGAGAATAACAACTATGAGAAAGCCGTTTACTGGTATCAGCTTGCTCTTAAGCTCGAGAAACCGGAAGGTCGGCTGTATGGCATGAATCATTCGGCCTGGACGTGGCTGCCGCATCTGCAGCTTGTCTATTGTTATGGTAAGCTTGGGCAATTAGCGCTCGCTTATGAGCATAATGAAATCGCCCTTACGTATTCGCCGAATGATTCCAATCTGCTGCACAATAAGAAGCTGCTTGAAAAATATGTGAGTAACAACGAAAGAGACGAGACGCTTAAGTAGGCCTTATTATTCTTTTCGACTGGACGAATGCCGTCTCTATCAAATGCCGCTCTCCATATGATAAAAAATGCTATATCTATCAACCTATCAGTGCATGCCTGAGTGATATAGCCATTCATAGCATCATAACAAGGTGGAGTAGGAACGACGATCAAGGGATTCGTGAAGTCGAAGCCAACCTGCAAAAAAATCGTCGTCAATACCAAGTCGAAGAAGTGGACCTTAACAACGAATACAATCTGGCGACATCGACGTTCCGACTGAAGCAAGCCGGGCTTTATTCACTGGTAGCAAGCGTTTCTTTCTCGGTAATAACGATGTCACAGGTTGGTATGAGATTAGAGATTAGAGTCAACGGCATGGCGAGAATATCCGACAGTGAACACTTACTTCTTCCCAAGGGACAACATCATAGATGCTGCGGGCATCATGAGGTTCACTGTACAAGTATTCGCAAGAGCGGCAGGTGAGAACGGCACGATCAACGGAAGTCTTGGCACCCGTTTCGAAGGATTTAAGAGAAAGTGTAATCGTCGTCACCGCTGGTACCAATAGGTTCATATTCATGCCATGCAAACAAGCCTTATTCCGTACTCGGAATAGGCTTGTTTGTCGTCTCTATATTTGCTAGCAAGTCCATTTTTAGATTGTATATTTAGCGTGATTAATTAAGGAGCAGTTTCAGTATTTCATGCCAAGGCTGTTCTTTGTTTGCGTTCCTTGAGATGGATACTTCAGAATGGCAGCACATGTAGTCGTATAAATAAACTGTATTTGACTTTATGGACGGTTTAGTAAATTAAAGAGGTGAACGATAGTATGAGTATAAACTCAAAACGAAATATTGAAGGTAAGGCCGTCACCGCGAGCGTTCAAACGTTGCGTTCTCGGAGTAGAAGGGTAGAGAAATGAATGCATTCGTCGTCTTGTCAATTGCAATTATAAGTGAAGTATTCGGCAGCTCGATGTTGAAGCTGTCTAACGGATTCAAACGAATTTTCCCGACATTGGGCGTTGCGGCTGGTATGGGGCTTGCTTTCTATTGCTTGTCCATCGCGCTGAAGGCCATTCCGCTCGGAACGGCGTATGCGATCTGGTCCGGCGCTGGCACGGCTTTGACGGCACTTGTCGGGATTGTCGTCTATAAGGAAAGAATGAACAAGAAGAAGATAGCAGGGTTAGTGCTCATTATTGGAGGCGTTGTCCTGCTGAAGCTGGCATCGGGCGGCTCGCACTGAGCGATACAACTGATTGGAGAGGTTAAGACATGAAAGGTTATTTTTATCTATCGATTGCTGTCATAAGCGAAATATTCGGGACATCGATGCTCAAGCTGTCGGACAGTTTCACGAGCCTGCTTCCGTCGATCGGCGTTATTATCGGGTTCGGCATCTCGTTTTATTGCTTATCCATCGGTTTAAGAACAGTGCCACTAAGCTTGGCTTATGCGATTTGGTCCGGCTTAGGAACCGCCATTACGGCATTGATCGGAGTGCTTGTATGGGGCGATTCTTTCACCATCGATTCGTTTGGCGCTATTATCCTTATCATTGGGGGTGTTGTTTTGTTGAATGCATCAAGCGGTCATGGCGAGAATGCGGCAGAACCGTCCAGATAATCTACCTGCTCAAGCTGTATATACGGACTCAAGCACAAATTTAGACACACTAATAGTAAATGTCATTAAACATATCGAATGGCATTTCGTGTACCGAAGAAAACCGATGGAAATAGGATTACAGCATGATCAACTCTCGTTCAAGATCGGAACGGGAGTTAGTTTTTTTGCGGAGTATTTAATCGGTGACAGGAGTTGACTTCCGTCACTTGCCGCACTACAATCTACGGACGAGTACAATTAGCTACGGTGGACCGGTTAAACAATATAAGCAGGTTGTAGAAAGGAGCACGCCAATGACGCTGCAGCAGTTGAAATATGTGATCGAGGTCGCCAATCGCGGCTCTATCAATGAGGCGGCCAAGCGGCTATTCATCTCCCAGCCCAGTCTGTCGAATGCGATCAAGGATTTGGAGGAAGAGATGCAGATCGCGATCTTCGACCGTTCCAATAAAGGAATCTCGCTCTCTAAGGATGGAGTCGAGTTTCTAAGCTATGCCAGGCAGGTTGTCGAACAGATGGAGCTGCTTGAGGGGAGATACTTGAACGCAAAGCCATCTCCGCAGCATTTCTCGGTGTCTACCCAGCATTATGCGTTCGCGGTGAACGCGTTCGTTAGTCTCGTTCGGGAATACGGCCACGAGGAATATGAGCTAGCGCTTCGTGAGACGAAGACGTATGAGATTATCGAGGATGTCAAAAGCTTGCGCAGCGAGATCGGCATTCTATATATGAACGAGTTCAACGGAAAGGTCATTAACAAGCTGCTGGGCAGCGCAAATCTGCATTTTCACAGCTTGTTCACGGCAAAGCCGCATGTATTCATCAGCATTAACAATCCACTGGCAGGCCAATCGATAGTAACCATCGATCAGCTTCAGCAATACCCGTATTTGTCATTCGACCAGGGCGAGTACAATTCCTTTCATTTTGCCGAGGAGATTCTAAGTACGCTGTCCCATAAGAAAAGCATCCGGGTCAATGATCGCGCGACGTTGTTCAACTTGTTGATCGGACTGAACGGCTATACGATTTCGACGGGGGTTCTGAGCGCCGATCTGAATGGCAACGAGATCATTCCGGTACCGCTCGATTGCGAGGAAACGATTAATGTCGGTTGGATCTCTCATAAAAATGTAGCCTTGTCGAAGCTCGGTACAGCCTACATAGAGGCACTTATGAGAGCGACAGGCCAGTAAGTAATTAGCTATAGCCAATGGCTATAGCTGGATATAGCATAATACAGTTACACTATAACTCAACATCCATGTTATCTTTCTTGTAACAAATGACATAGGAGTGTTGCAAGATGGCGAAGAGCAGTGTACTGGGGTATCCGCGTATCGGCGCAGACCGTGAATGGAAGAAGGCGCTTGAGGCGTATTGGGCAGGTAAGCTGGAGGAAACGGAGTTTCGGCAGAAGCTGCAGGATATCCGCTTGACTCATTTGCGCAAGCAGCAGGAGAAAGGGATCGACATCATTCCGGTTAACGATTTCAGCTATTATGACCATATTCTTGATACGGCGGCGATGTTCGGAATCGTTCCGAAACGATTCTCCTATACAGGCGGAGCAGTGCCGCTGTCGCTCTATTACGGTATTGCCCGCGGAACGAAAGATGCGGCGGCAAGCGAAATGACGAAATGGTTCAATACGAACTATCACTATATCGTTCCCGAACTGGACGGTGCAACGCCTGCGGTTACGGAGAACAAGCCGCTAATCGCTTATCGCGAAGCGAAAGAGAAGCTTGGAATCGAAGGCAAGCCGGTCATTGTAGGACCGCTGACATTCCTGAAGCTTTCCAAGGGCTATCAAGCATCGGAGACGGATGCGTGGCTGGGACGATTGATCCCGCTCTATGTTCAAATCTTGCAGGAGCTTGAAAGCGAAGGCGTTCAATGGGTGCAGATCGACGAGCCGATCGTCGTAACGAAGCTAAGCGAAGAAGATTATGGACGGCTTCGGACGATCTATGAGACTTTCGCCGCAGCGGTTCCAAGCCTTAACATTATGCTGCAAACGTATTTCGAATCCGCAGAAAGCTACGAGACGATCGTTAAGCTGCCGGTACAAGGCATCGGACTGGACTTCGTACACGGTCAGACTTCGAATCTGGCGTCGATTGCGGCATTGGGTTTCCCGGCTGACAAAGTTCTCGGAGCAGGGATTATCGACGGCCGGGGTATTTGGAAAGCATCGCTGCAAGAGAAGTTGGGCTTGCTGGAGCAATTGACTAGCTTCGTAAAGGCAGATCGCTTGATTATTCAGTCGTCTTGCAGCCTCTTGCATGTTCCCGTCACGACGGCTAACGAGTCGAAGCTGCTGCCTGAGCTTAAGGGGGCTCTGGCATTTGCCGATGAGAAGCTGGACGAGCTTGTCCTATTGACGAAGGCTGTCGTATCCGGTGAAGCTGCCATTGCAGAGGAGCTTAAGCAATGCGATAGCGCGCTTCAAGCGCTGAGAACGTCAAGCACTCGCAACCGCAGCGATGTTCAACAAGCGGTTGCTGCTCTTAGCGCGCAGCAACCGCGTCGCAGTACAGCATTCGAGCAGCGTCATGCTGCCCAGCAGAACAAGTGGGAGCTGCCTATCTTCCCGACAACGACAATCGGCAGCTTCCCTCAATCTGCCGAGGTTCGCAAAGCCCGCCAGTCATGGCGCAAGGGCGAGTGGAATAACGAGCAATACGAGGGCTTCATCCGCGAGCAGATCGATCTTTGGATCAAGCTGCAGGAAGATATCGGCATTGATGTACTCGTGCACGGCGAATTCGAGCGTACGGATATGGTCGAATTCTTCGGCGAGAAGCTTGCCGGCTTCGCGTTCACGCAGTACGGATGGGTGCAATCGTACGGATCGCGCTGCGTGAAACCGCCTGTTATTTTCGGAGATGTTGCGTTCGAGGAAGCGATGACCGTCGAAGAGACGAAGTACGCCCAGTCGAAGACCAAGCGTCCGGTGAAAGGGATGCTAACGGGCCCGATTACGATCATGAACTGGTCGTTCGTTCGCGACGACATCGCCCGCGAGCAGATCGCCTACCAATTGGCGTACGCGTTAAGACAAGAGGTAGAAGCGCTTGAAGCGGCAGGTATCGGCATGATACAGGTCGACGAGCCGGCCGTTCGCGAAGGATTGCCGCTTAAGCAAGCAGAGCAAGCAGCCTATCTGGAATGGGCGGTCAAAGCATTCCGCATGACGACTTGCACGGTGCAGGACACAACGCAAATTCATACGCATATGTGTTATTGCGAATTCCACGACATGATCGATTCAATCGAAGCGATGGATGCCGACGTGATATCGATCGAGACGTCCCGCAGCCATGGCGAGCTAATTCATAGCTTCGAGTTGAATACGTATAAGCTTGGCATAGGGCTTGGCGTATACGACATTCACAGCCCTCGCGTTCCGCAAGTGGAGGAGATGACGAGCATGATCGATCGCGCCCTCCGCGTGCTGGATCCGAAGTTGTTCTGGATTAACCCGGACTGCGGTCTTAAGACGCGCGGAACGGAAGAAACGGTCGCTGCGCTGCGCAACATGGTTGAAGCGACATTGATCGCTCGCAAAAATTATTCGGTTAACGTCTATTAGGCTAACGGAAGCAACCCGCCCACTTGAGGCGGGTTGCTTTTTTGGTATGACCAGAAATGAAGAAAGAATTGTTCCGTATGCATAGTTGGTGAAAAAAGGGAAAACATAAAAAGAAAATATAGAGGGGACTTTTTATGTGGATGTAGTGGATAAAATCATTAACCGTTTAGGCCAAGATTCCGATTTTTTTCGATATAAAATGATGCTGTCGAACGAACCGGTTTTATTGCTAGGCTACCAGTCGTTCATGAGCGTTGCCGAATCGATAAATGAGCTCCATGCGCAGGCGGCAAGAGTTAATCCGAGCGAACATGATGGACACCGTAGTCGTTTAATGGACAGTATCGGTCAGATCATTGAAGATCCGAGCGAGGATTTAATCGTGTCATTGCTATTGAGAGGACAGCTTGTTATATGGTTCGAATCAGTGGACGCGTTCGTAGATTTCCACCCGTATTCGAAAGTACTGTCCCGATCGATCGACGCGCCTGTCACAGAGAACGTGCTTCGCGGCTCAATCAGCGCGTTCGTAGAAGATATGGAGACGAATATCGGATTGATACGGAAACAAGCAGCCTCAGAAGATTTACGTACGCAGTCGTATGGGTTAGGCCCTGACCGGCAGAAGCAAATCGTTCTTATTTACATGCAAAATCTTGTCATTCCGAATCTGCTGGAGTCTATTGTTAAGCGGATTGAATCGAATATCGGCATGAATGTACAGAATCTGCAGCAATTAAGCGCGGTGCTAGGCTTCAGCAAATGGTCAACCATTACGAAGTTCAATACGACCGAGCTGCCTCAAGAGGTGGAACGGGCGCTGCAGAAGGGGAAGGTCGTTATTCTGCTTGACCGGTTTCCATTCGCCCTTATTGTACCGAGTCTTCTAACCGATATGTTTGCCGTGGAGAACGATCGCAATTTTTTGATCGTATTCACTTATTTGACGCGATTGCTTCGTATTTTAGGTGTCTTGACCAATATCATCATACCTGGCCTATACGTCTCGCTCGTATCTATAAACCCGGATATGCTCCGAATCGAGATTGCGCTTACGATTGCCAGAAGCCGGATGGATGTTCCTTATCCGTCTTTGGTGGAGACGCTGCTGTTGCTTCTCATATTGGAGCTGATCTTCGAAGCGAGCATCCGTCTGCCTCGAAGCATAGGTCCGACGCTCACGATGGTTGGCGGCATCATACTCGGACAGGCTGTCGTCAGCGCCAAGCTGGTTAGCAATTTACTTATAATCGTGCTTGCGGCAACGACGATTTCCAGTTCTACCGTCGTAGGCTTTCATAACTCGCTTTCGATTCGTTTATTCAAGTATTTGATTCTGGTTCTATCGGCATTGTTCGGATTGTACGGACTTGTGGCGGGAATGGTTGTCATATGCGCCTATATGGCAAGCCTTAATTCTTTCGGAATTCCGTATGTGCATATTATGAAGTCAAGAGGAGATGCCAATGGCTAAAACAACTCAAGTCATATCGGTGTTCTTAATTGGACATATGGGTCTGATCTTCTTCTTCTATCCCGGACAAATCATCGAGGGCGTAGAAATCAGCCATTGGGTTCCGATTGTGACCAGTTTCCTTTTCTATTTCGTCATTATTACGGTTTATATGAAAGGATTAAGCTACTTCGACAATCTCAACGTCATTCAGATTTTTCAACAAATGGGGAAGCCCGCAGCGATTATCCTGCTGCTTCCGCTTGCCGTATATTTGGTTAGCGTTAGCATAGTCACCTTTCGTGCCTATTCGGAGGTCATTAGGATTATCTTTCTGACGAGCACGCCAATCTGGGCAGTCATGCTCCTGCTGATCGCCATTTCGTCCTATATCGCTTTTCTTGGCTTGGAGGCTATATTCCGGACGTCGGTATTGCTCGTCTTTCTAGGCACGCCGATCGTCTTGTTCATTCTGGCAAGCTCATTTCAAAATGTGGATTGGCATTACCTGTTTCCGTTATTGGATAAAAAGGTCATCTCGTTCACATTCCTTTTCACGCCGGCGTATATGAACAGTTTGCTCTCTCTCGGTGGAGGGTTTCTATTTCTGGGCTTCATTCAGCCCTACATCACCTATAAGTCATCGAGCGTGCGCCGCGCTTATTTTATTCTTCTGCCTATGTTACTCATTTCGGTATATATTCCGATTCTGACATTCGGCCGGAACACGGCGGTACTATTCAGTTTGCCATTTATAGAGACAGCGGAGACGATCGAAATCAACTGGTTGATGTTTGATCGGATATCGATGTTTTTCATGATTTGCTTAATCTCGTTCGTTATGCTGTTCCTAGCCTTGCTGCTGTGGAAGACGGCTCTCATCATTCGCGTCGCCGTACCTGTTAAGCAAGGAACGATCCTGCTCCCGCTCACGATCATCATCTTCACGATAAGCAAGCTTATTCCAGACTGGCATACCGTCGAGCGCTTTTTCTTGATAAATACAATTTTTCGCGTCTATGCGATGCTTATTATTCCCGCCCTAATGCTCATTCTAGGCATTCGTCATTCAAAGAAAGCTGGGGTTAAGACATGAGCATCATCGGTTTGCGAGTACTGCCAGTAATCGGGATAACCGCTATATTGCTTACACTAACAGGCTGTTGGGACAATAAGGATATTAATCATCGCTCATTGCCTATCGTAATGGGGATATCGAAGCTTGACGATCACTATCATATCGTGCTGCAAATCCCCGAGCCCAGCCAACAGCAGGGGACTGAGTTTCGGCTAGTCAAAGCATCGGGAGCCACGATCAATGAGATCGTCGACCGGATAGGCGCTAACATGGAAACGCAGATGGATCTGCTGCATCTAAAGGTGATCCTGATCGATAAAGCATATGCCGAAAGCGGGTTGAACGATGCTATATCGGCCTTTTTGCGATCGCATGATATATCTCCCAAAACAATGGCCGTAATCTGCGATGAGCCGATCGATCAGTTTTTCGATAATATTCAACAATACAGCAAAAATAACGGAACGTTGATTCAAGATTTCTTCAGGGCGAACGCTGGCTGGAGTCCGCAAGTGGCGACCTCCCGAATATGGGAGCTGTTTCGCAGCATTCATTCCTATACGCGTGACGAAGCGATTCCGATCATTAAGTCGGGAAAAGGTACGATCGTAGAGACTAGAGGAAGCGCCATCATACGAAACGGCAAAATGGTAGGGCGAATGACGCCGGATGAAACGTTGATGACCAACATTTTCAGCGGGATGGATGTGAAGGGCAAGATCGAGGTCATGAATAGCGCCACGGTCCAGATCGTAAATAACCGTATAACGAACCGCAGTTCGATCGTGGACGGAAGACCGCTGATAAAAAGCAAGATTACGCTCAGTGTCGCATTGCTGGAAAAGAAGGGCCAACCGACACAAGACGAGATCAAGAAGGAGCTGCAATTGACGCTGACTGAAAGGTTTAACCATGTTCTGACGATGATGAAGGAGGAGGAAGCGGATATCCTTGGCCTTGGCCAGCTCTTTCGCAACAAGCTGAGCCGAGATGAGCTCCAAAAGTGGAGAACGAACTACTTGCCGAATTTGAAAGCAGAGATTCACTTCGAGGTGTTCATTGAAAACGAAGGCGATCTGAAGATGGATGCTTAGCGGGGGACGAGTTCAAATGGGGCGAAATGAGAGGAAAATCGTATCTTTATGCCGCCTATGACGATATAATTAAGCAGCAAAATATCGTTTAGAAGGGTGGGTTTCCCATTCATCATTCAGCAGAACTCATTCAGTCCTTTAGCTCCTCGCCCGAAAAGCAGCAGCAACTGTACAAGAGAACGCTAATCATAGTCGTCCTGGCGCAGCTGTTCGGAGGGGCCGGCCTTGCGGCTGGCGTCACAGTCGGCGCGCTGCTCGCCAAGGATATGCTGGGGACGGATAGCTATGGAGGCGTGCCTGTAGCGTTACTTACGCTTGGTTCGGCTGCCGGAGCGTATCTTATCGGCCAATTATCTCAGAGAAACGGCCGCCGAATCGGGCTGGCCGCCGGTTTCCTGTGTGGAGGCGTCGGAGCCGCGGGCATTGTCGGCGCGGCCGTCATGGACAGTCTTATTCTTTTGTTTCTTTCCTTCATCATCTATGGTGTGGGAACCGCTACGAATTTGCAGGCGAGATATGCCGGTACCGACTTGGCCAAGCCTTCGCAGCGCGCCAAAGCAATCAGCATAGCGATGGTAGCGACGACTTTCGGAGCGGTCGCCGGGCCGAATTTAGTGGCGGTTATGGGCGAATTCGCCGAAGCTAACGGCATTCCCATGCTGGCAGGCCCGTTCATCCTATCCGCCGCCGCATTCACGGTCGCTGGATTGATCCTGCTCGCTTTCCTTCGTCCTGATCCACTACTTATCGCCAAAACGATTGCCGAGGCGCGGAAAGATAATACCAGCCAAGTTTCTCCTACACAACAGTCATTGGCTGCCGGTCGCAAAGGAATTATTGTAGGCGCAGCCGTCATGGTATTAACCCAAGTCGTCATGATCGCGATTATGACGATGACGCCAATCCATATGCAGCATCACGGCCACGGTCTCGGCTCGGTAGGGCTCGTTATCGGCATCCATATCGGTGCGATGTACTTGCCGTCGCTCTTCACCGGAATATTAGCCGATAAGCTCGGACGAATTCGAATGGCGTTTGCTGCAGGCTTCACTTTATTGCTGGCTGGAGTCATTGCCGCCATAGCGCCCGCAGACTCGCTGACGCTGCTAATCGTAGCATTGGCGCTGCTTGGACTCGGTTGGAACTTCGGCCTCATAAGCGGAACGGCATTGGTCGTCGATGCAACGAACATAGAAAACAGAGCCAAGACGCAAGGCGCGCTCGATGTGTTCATCGCGATTGCCGGGGCTTCGGGCGGCGCCTTATCCGGCATGGTCGTTGCAGGGGCGAGTTACGCAGCTCTTACGATAGCCGGCAGCGTGCTTTCCTTGTTGCTCATACCTTTAGCTTTCTGGTACAGACACGATAAAAACAAATAAGACGAGTATGCGTAAAGGGCTGTCCCCAAAGCCAATGGCTTAGGGATAGCCCTTTGTTCGTTTGCAGCTAACCTCTGGTTGCTATGTTGGATTTTTGCAGTAACTTTGGGTGGACTCTAATGGTGGTGGAGAGCTATGTTGGATTTTCGCAGTAACTTTATTCGTATCACGACACTTTCGAGACAGCCTCATTTGACACACATATTAGTATTCGTTAATATAATATACATATTAGTAAACAGTAATATGAGTAGGAGGCCTTAAGGAATGGAAACGGCACTTTACGATGTGAAAGCCAAATTCATGCGCGGATTCAGCGATAAATCAAGATTGCAAATTCTTGCTTCCATTAAGGAAGGCGAGAAGACAGTGTCCCAAATCGTGGACGAAATGCAGGGCAGCCAATCGAATATATCCCAGCATCTCTCTTGTTTGAAGGATTGCGGCATCATTGTTAGTCGGCAGGAAGGAAAGTTCGTTTATTATAGCTTGCGGAATGAGCAGATCGCTTCTTTCATTGATGCTATGGATGTCGTGTTCAATCAAGTGGAGAACGAAGTGGCGGCATGTGAACAGATCGATAAGCTGAATTGTTGCTCGAAGCATTGAGGAGGGCGTTAATCGATGGCGATAAAGAAAAGCTTAGTGATTCTAAATGAATCACCGACTCAGGACGAGCAGCCGCGTGAAAAGCCGGATTCAAGATTAACCGAGACGTATATTATTGAAGGGATGGATTGCGGATCATGCGCGCTGACGCTGGAAAAGCATTTGCAGAGTAATCCCGCAGTGAAGAAAGTCAGCGTCAACTTCTCAACGGGAAAGATGGCGATCGAACACGGCAGTACGGTGGAAGAGATTATCCAAGAGGTGTCAAAAGCCGGATTCCGGGCCGCGGTAGAGTCAAATGAGCGCACAGCCGAGCGTAAAAAGGATAAAAGCGCATTCCATGCGGTAGTCGGATCCGGCACCCTCCTGGCACTAGGTATTATAGGCAGCTATGCGGGAAGCGTATCTGCGAATCTGATAACGGTGCTGTATGGATTAGCTATTGCCATTGGAGGTTACAAACCTGCCAGAAGCGCTTATTATGCGATCAAAAGCCGGTCGCTGGATATGAATGTACTCATGTCGGCAGCCGTCATAGGCGCGGCAATAATCGGCGAAATGCTTGAAGGTGCGACAGTCGTCTGGCTGTTTGCCTTAGGAAATATGCTTCAGTCGGCGTCAATCGAGAGAACGAGGAACTCGATTCGAAGCCTGTTGCAACTGACGCCGCCAGTTGCTCAAGTGAAGATCGGAAACGAACGGATCGAGAAGGCTGTACGAGACGTAGCGGTGGGAGATATTATCGTCGTTAATCCTGGCGATTCCATTCCATTGGACGGCAAAGTATCCTCCGGCGAGTCGAGCGTCAACCAAGCGCCTATCACGGGAGAATCGATTCCTGTGGATAAGCAGGTTGGCGATACGGTCTTTGCGGGATCCATCAACGAGCATGGCATGCTGGAGATCACCGTCACGAAACGGGGAATGGACACGGCTCTTGCAAAAATCATTCATCTCGTCGAAGAAGCGCAAGCGAAGAAAGCGCCGACGGAAGCCATTGTCGATAAATTCGCGAGAGTGTATACGCCTATTGTATTTGTGCTTGCTCTGATTGTCATGCTTATGCCGCCGTTATTCGGCTTGGGATTGTGGAGCGAATGGTTCTATAAAGGACTGGAGCTATTAGTCATCGCTTGTCCATGTGCACTCGTTATTTCCACACCTATAGCGATTGTCTCGGCTATCGGCAATGCGGCTAGAAACGGAGTCCTTATTAAAGGAGGAGTCTATCTCGAAATAGCAGGCAAGCTCTCGGCGATTGCTTTCGATAAAACAGGCACTCTAACAGAAGGTAAACCAAGCGTTGTTAAAGTGATCGCAGATCGCATAAGTGAATCGGAGCTGATCTCCATTGCATTCACGTTGGAGCAATTCTCGACGCATCCTATCGCGAAAGCGGTCGTTCAATATGCGGAACAGCATGATTATGCAACTCGCCAGGCGAGCGGACATCGAAATATCACTGGCAAAGGGGTTACAGCAGAGATTGAAGGCCGGCAATATTTTGCCGGAAATATGAAGTTAGTTGAACTCTTCAATACGCCGTTGGGGGAGTATGAGCATCTAATCGCTCCTTTGCAGCAGGAAGGTCATTCGATCGTAATCATTGGTTCGCAGAATGAGATTGTCGGCATCCTTGCAATAGCGGATACGGTACGCGAAGCATCCGTCAAAGCGCTGTCAGAACTGCAGAACGCAGGCGTCAAGAAAGCGATCATGTTGACTGGCGATCATGAAGGAACTGCGAACCATATAGCGTCATTGACGGGAATAAGCCGATATTACGCGGATCTGCTGCCGGAAAATAAAGTCGAAGCAATCAAGCAATTGCAATCGCATGGACATAAGGTCGCGATGGTCGGGGACGGCATTAACGATGCTCCCGCACTTGCAGCAGCCGATCTTGGCATCGCTATGGGAGGGGCGGGCAGCGATACGGCTATGGAAACGGCAGATATTGTGTTAATGGCCGACCATCTGGAGAAGCTGCCTTATATGGTTAAGCTAAGCCGCAAGACGCTAGGCATCATCAAGCAAAATATTTGGTTCTCTATTCTGATTAAGGCTGCCGCTTTGGTATTGATTTTTCCTAATGTGCTGACGTTATGGATTGCCATCATTAGCGACACGGGAGCAGCATTGATCGTCATATTGAATAGCATGAGACTGTTGCGATTTAAGGGTTAATAAATGACTGGCTCATGCAACTTATGGATCGTCTACCCCGTCTGATGGTTGGAACTATTTGTTAATGCCGGAGGGGTTCGGATGAAGCAAGGGAAATATATTGTTATCTTCATCGTGACTTGCATGCTGACGATTGCAGGCTGCAGTTCGAATGAAGCTTTAGAAGAGAGGGATGCTTCTCCGGAAGCAAGTGCCGAGCCGCAGGAAACGAAGGGCTGGGTATTCGTCGGAGATGAGCACTATGATAAGCTGCCAGTGAATACAGAGAATCCTATTTTGCTGAATCGAATACAAGCCCGTCACCGTGACAAAAATAAGCTGATTGAAGGAGCGCTCCATGTAGTGGCTCTACACGGCAAAAACACCTTGGAAAACGTAGTTACAACAAAATTCGAAGCCAAGCTCGATACGGGTACAGCAGGGTTCGCGCTCAAACTGCAAAGACTGAAAATAGATGGACGTTCGATTACGATCCCGCAAGATAGAAATGACTTTCCGTTAGGATTTACGTTGACAAAAGATGGCAAACAATCTTATTTTGTTGCGGAAAACGGGATATGGGGAATAAACGACGAGAGTAACGAATTTAAACGATTAACTCCTTCAACCTATAATGGAAAAACTTATGAAGATTTGGCCAAAACGGCTATGGAATGGACAGGGGGACCGATTGTAGCTTGGAATGGAGATGAGAGGCTTAGCCCCGATGGCACCCAAATGGTTTACTTCGGTGATAAACACGACGTTGGGAGCGGGGATAGCGCTTTGTTCGCGCTTGATATCGCGTCCGGTATAGAAACGATGATCGCCCATGCGGAAGGGTATAGTTATTTGTTAGCCGGATGGCTCGACTCGCAGCGTGTAATTAGCAGTAAATATAATAATTCAGGCAGTACTTATGTAATGGTTCATTTAAATGGTAAAGAATCGAAGCTAGACCTTAGAGGCGATTCTCCAATGGTTTATGACGTTCAAAATGAGATCATTGCGTATTATACGCCGTTTAAGAGCGGGGGAAGTGAATTCCGTATCGCTAGCATCAGTAAGAAGGGTACGGTCAGTGAAATGGTTTCCTTTCCCATAGATGGTTCGAGCAGACAAGACGGTTACGCAAGCTTTAGTCCCGATAACACCTATTTTGCAGCCATTTTCGTTCCAGACGACGAGCCGAAAGCCAGATATTTGAAGGTTTTGGATATCCGAGGACATACCCTAGTCGATATTGCTTCGCTTCCAGATACAGTGAGTCGCTCGGCTGACATCATAGGATATGATTGGGTGGATGAAAATACGCTGCTTATTACGATAAGCGAGGAACGGCCAGACGGAGAGAGTATTTCGACGTGGACGTTTTCGATAGGCTAAACATTATACGCGTGTAACAAGAAGACGATCATGGTTGCGAGGAAATTAAGCAGACCCGTGACTGTCCGTGGCTGTGAATGGGGGCTAATTCGGCTTTATCCCTGTAGATGAGCCCTTGCCTAAGTTGGTTAAGTCGCCGGTATACACGAATACTCGCTATCGTTTCGTACGCATCGTATATTTTCCAACGTACATTGTCAATCATTTGCGACGGCTCGTTAATCGCTGTAAAATGAAATTTATGCAATCGTCGATTAAAGAACTGGAGGCCATTTGATGAGCAAGCGCTATCGGATTACAAGAGAATATCAACAACATACAGACTCTGGGCAAGGCATATCGTTAGAGGAGTGCAGACGATATTTTGCGACTAAGCCGGATTTTACCTATTCGCCTGTGTTTATCGCCAACGGCGAGACGACCATGACGATCGAAGGCGATTTCTTCATGTGGAGCTATGGGGAAGCGTTAATCCCGTTCCGGTATTATCAAGGAGATATTTATGTATCAGGCAGCAACGATGCCGTTATTCCAATGATGATGGAAGTGGCAAGCGAATTGACGGCGGATGTGGAAGAGGGATAGTTCTCCAATTTGAACTATTTTGCAAAAAAATTGTTTACCTTTGAAAAGGAATTTGTTAATATAATCGATATCAAATGCAATGAAGAGACGAGTAAATAAAGGGATACTTTCACAGAGAGCTCCGTCCGCTGAAAAGGAGCAAAGCGTACTTTATTGAACAAAGACTCAGAGCAGCGCATTGGAACCGTGACCAACCGGGGATAGTGTGCCAGGAGCTCCTGTTACAGAGCTAAAGTATAAGCATTGCTTGCAATGCCGTACTTGAAGAGGCTAATATGGCGACATATTAGCGAATCTGGGGTGGTACCGCGAGTATACAAATCTCGTCCCTAAGACATTTGTCTTGGGGGTGGGATTTTTTTGTTGCCTTTATGGAAAGGATAGCTCGCAGTTAACATAGTATAGGTTGCCGATTCATATTTCATATTTAAATCGAAAGGATTGAATAGCATATGTCACAATTACTAAAAGTCGCTATCGTCGGAGGAACGGGCATGGTTGGCCAGCGTTTCGTTCAATTGCTCGACGGGCATCCATGGTTCAAAGTTACAGCAATCGCAGCCAGCGCCAGCTCGGCAGGCAAAACATATGAGCAATCCGTACAAGGAAGATGGAAGCTCGCTACCCCGATTCCCGAAGAAGTAAAGCAAATCGTCGTACAAGACGCTTCCAAAGTAGAAGAGGTTGCTGCCGACGTCGACTTTATCTTCTGCGCGGTGGATATGAAGAAAAACGAAATCCAAGCCTTGGAAGAAGCATACGCGAAGACTGGAACGCCGGTCATCTCCAACAACTCGGCTCATCGCTGGACACCGGATATCCCGATGATTATTCCGGAAATCAACCCAGGCCATATGGATGTCATTGCTGCACAAAGAAAACGTCTAGGTACGTCCACCGGCTTCATTGCGGTGAAACCTAACTGCTCCATTCAAAGTTATGTGCCTGCGCTCCATGCGCTGCGTGAATTCAACCCGACGACAGTTGTTGCTTCGACCTACCAAGCGATTTCCGGAGCAGGCAAAAACTTCACCGATTGGCCGGATATGCTCGACAACGTGATCCCGTATATCGGCGGCGAGGAAGAAAAAAGCGAGCAAGAGCCGCTTCGGATCTGGGGCAGCGTTGTAAATAATGAAATTGTAAAAGCAAGTGCGCCGTTGATCACAACACAGTGTATCCGCGTTCCGGTAACGGACGGACATTTGGCTACCGTCTTCGTATCGTTCGAGAACAAGCCTTCGAAAGAAGAGATTCTCGCTCGTTGGCTGAATTTCAAGGGCCGTCCGCAGGAGCTTGGCTTGCCAAGCGCGCCCAAGCAATTCATCACCTACTTCGAAGAAGAGAACAGACCGCAGACGAAGTTGGATCGCGACATCGAGCGCGGAATGGGCGTATCGGCGGGCAGACTGCGCGAGGATTCCCTATACGATTTCAAATTCGTCGGTCTTTCCCATAATACGCTGCGGGGAGCAGCAGGCGGCGCCGTGCTGATCGCCGAATTGCTGAAAGCGGAAGGTTATATTCAAGCGAAGTAAATAAAGCAACAATGGAGGCTGTCTCTTAGGAGGCTGCCTCTTCTTCATAGGAGACGTGTTGCTTCGTCAATGGCCATTCCATTGCTTCGAAGGGATCGCTCAGCATCATGCCGTGACCAACAGCGAGCAAAGAAGGGTTAACGGAAAGTAATTTGCGTACGGATGCTACCGCTAGACCCTTGTTCCATGTACGTTTGGCAGGTATTGGAAAAGATGACGGCACTACTCCCGCTACGGCAAGTCCTCCCAATATTTGAAAGGCATCGCCGGCAATGAGGACGTTGTATCGCTCATCAAGAAAAGCCGTTGAACCTGGCGTATGACCGGGAACCGCGATAACCTTTAAAGATCCGATTCGATCTCCATTTTGAACGAGAAAGTCGGGTTTTGCCATGAGGTTCGTGGTGAATTTACCCATAATAGGAGTATTGGGTTCACCTGGTTCAAGTGTCATATCATTGTTCAATAACTTTGCTTCTCGCCTTGAAACATAAAAGGTGATCAAGATTTTAGGGACAGGCTTGTTGAGCTGCTGCGCAGCTTGCAAGATATCGTCTGTAAATGCTTGTAAAGCAGTATCGATAAGCGTTAATTCGTTTTCTTCCTCGAAAAAGTAGACGTTAACGGAAAAACTTTCAAATTTGCCAATCATCAATTGGTGTACCGATCCTTCGTTAAACAATCTCATTCAACCTAGATACCTCCGTAACGATGTTTGTAAATCGCCTTCGATTCTCAGTATATTGAAAAAAAACCTCCAGTCCAGGAACAATAGATGCTAAAATATTCATTATTGAACATTTAGCAGGAGACTGTTCAGCATCTTGGGAGGAGCGTTGTTACAAGTGGCTACTTCTGTACTGGATGGATAATAAAATAAGTTGCAGCGCAATGGAGTTAAACGAGATGTTTCATGAGCTTGTCCTTAACGGCCTTAGTCATCAAAGGGCTTGAAACAACTCGCATTTACGCTAATACTTTGATTAGTTGCCGTAACCTGGATCATTTTGACGCGTATTATTGTTTTATCATAAATAGAAGGTGAGTTAATCTACCGTATGAATGTGGTATCCGAACGTTCCGATACATGGTATAAACAAGCTGAGCAGAAGGCAGCTCGGTACTTTGCAACGCTTGCTGGGCAGGTTGCGAACAAAGCTTATGCAACAACCTTAACGGAAGACATTAAATTATGGCAAAAGGTTCATGTGCAGCCTCATTCGCTGCTTTCGTTTCTAACGAGAAGAAACAGAAAACCGGAAGCGCGGCATTATAGCAAATACATCCGATGGCTGAGCGATAAAGGAAAGCTGGACGATTATTTGGATCGAAGCGTTTCTTACATCTATATGAGAGATTTGGGCAAAGCACTGCATGCTCGGGATACGAAGGCTCGAATACAAAGAGTCGTGGATGACGTTAAAAATCATTTGATGCGCAACTCCGGAGCCAAGCAAGGGGAACAGCCCTCGTTCATGAGCATGGCTGGGTTGTATCGATGGGCACAGAAGGAAGGCATCGAAAACGCCGCGATCTGGGTGATCGGTAAAATAAGGATCGTAACCTCGAATATTCCGGAAGGAATGAACGCGGAGCAAGCGGTGCGCAAGCTGATCAAATTGATCGTTGGCGTCGTTCTGCACGTCATGGACGATATGGACGATTCGGTATTGCCGGAGGAACGTGCCAAGCGACTGGATGGAGCGATCAGACTCGGTTATTCCTATGGTCTGACTTATCCGTTCATAGATGATCTTCTCGATTCGGGCGTCTTGAACGCGGAGGAGAAGGAGCAATATTCGCAGATGATTCGAACCACGCTAGTGGATGGAGCCGTGCCGGATATAGCTGGGATAGGGGAATGGAACGGTAACAACAGAGATCTAATCCAATTCGTTCATGAGGAGCTCCGAGACGCATTCGATTTTATTAAGAGGCATCAGCGGCCGGATACTTTGCAGTCTTTTTCCGAACAGTCTTATGTATTCTTTCATTCCCAGCATATGGACCGCGTGAAGGAGCTTTCGAATCCGAGCTACACGAACGAAGATCTCTATCTTCCCGTCATTATCAAGTCATCCTCTTCGCGATTGATTGTCCGTTCCGTGATTGGCTCCGATGGGGATGAAGGCTTCGATAAACGAACCTTCTATTATGGGATTTATAATCAGCTCGCAGATGATTTCGCGGATATGTTCGACGATATGAGTGACGGGGCAGTTACGGCGTATACCTATTATTTGAAGCATAGAAACCAGCGTCCCGATCTCATCAACCCTTACGAATTATATTGGGCGGTAATCTCCTTCTTGATTCATGACGTGTACGACTCCGATGCCAAGTCCCGCGAGGTGCTGTTAGCCCGTGCCATTAACGGCCTCAAGCGCTGCAAGCAACGAGTCGGTCTTGTGAAATACAATGAAATCATGGACATATTCGCCTCTGGGAATCCGGCGTTCAATCGTTATATTCAACGGATGGTCGACAAGGCGGACAACGTCGATTTCTACGATAAACTGCTGCGGGATCAGATGGTGTCCGTACTGAGGAACGACCGGCAGGAGAAGGAGGATTTCGCGGAGACGATCGAAACCGTTCGCGAACAGATCAACCGACAATTGCAAATTTCGAAACCGATCGGGATTCCTTCCATGAAAGAGACCCTTATCGATGCCGCCAACTATAGTCTTACTGGGGACGGCAAGCGTCTACGACCGATATTGACATGGGTCATGGGCGTGAACGAATATGGACTGAGTCCTACTGGGATCTTGCCGCTTCTTAGGTCCTTGGAATATATGCATACCGCCTCCTTGATCTTCGATGATCTGCCGTCGCAAGATAATTCGTCTTCCCGTAGGGGGCGACCAACGCTTCATCAGCTGCATAATAGCGCCATTGCGGAATTAACGGGATTATTTCTGATCCAGAAAGGGATTGAAGAGCAAGCGTCCCTGGAAGCGTTCGATCCAAAATCCGTGCTTGCCGTTATCCGATATTCGTCCCAGAAAGCGGCGGATATGAGTGCGGGTCAGGCCATGGATTTGCATGCCAAAGGCAAAGCGCTAACTTTGGAGCAATTGAACACGATAAGCTATTACAAAACGGGAATAGCCTTTGAGGCTTCGCTCGTTATGCCTGCCATCCTGGCGCAGGCGGAGGAGAAAGAGATAACGTCGTTGAAGAAGTATTCGTATCATGCAGGCATTGCTTTCCAAATCAAGGATGACTTGCTGGATGCGGAAGGCGATCTGCTCTCGCTCGGCAAGCCTGCCGGCCTGGATGTTGAAAATAACAATTCGACATTTGTGACCATTCTCGGTCTGGAAGGCGCACGGAAAGCGATGTGGGATCACTACTGCCTCGCGATGGAACTGTTAAGAGAAATACCCCGCAATACGGCTTTCCTCAAGCAATTATTGAATTATTTGGTAACTCGGAATAAATAGTTGACAAAGATTACGAATTGAGGATACGTTAAGATCCCTTTGGGGGGATGATGAACATATACAACTTGGACAGGAGAGTGATTGCAGTGGAAATTAAAATCGATAATGTCACAGATAAGAGAGTGATAGCCCTTATAAATGAACATCTTCAAGGAATGTGGGCAAATACGCCTCCCGAAAGCGTTCATGCGCTAGGACTCGAAGAATTAAGAAAACCGGATATTACTTTTTGGTGCGCTTGGGAAGGTGACGAACTGCTTGGTTGCGGAGCGATCAAGGAACTCGACTCCAAGCACGGGGAAATCAAATCGATGCGCACTTCCTCCGCACATCTGAGAAAAGGCGTAGCTAAAAACATTTTGGTGCGCATGATTGAGACTGCCGAGGCCAGAGGGTACGAGCGACTAAGCCTCGAGACCGGTTCAACGCCGGATTTCGAGCCTGCCAGAACCTTGTACGAGCATCTAGGGTTTCGCTACTGCGGACCGTTCGCGGACTATACCGAAGATCCTCTTAGCTCCTATATGACAAAGGAATTATAGAAGAAATGTCGATTCTGCTCCGTGCCGTTCGTCGATCTAGTAACGGGCGGAATGAGCTCGTTGCAAGCATTAACAATCTTATTAAACCGGAGGTTGTAATGAACATCGTATATTCGCGTGACGGCACGGCAATTGCCTACGATAAGATAGGCAGCGGATTCCCGCTTATTCTGGTGGATGGAGCACTCTGCAGTCGAACGAACGGTCCGAATGGGCCGCTAGCTATTCTGCTGGAGCAATATTTCGCGGTAATCACCTATGATCGCAGAGGGCGCGGCGATTGTGGAGATACGAAGCCGTATGAGATCGAACGCGAAGTTGAGGATTTATCGGCTTTGATCGAGGAGGCTGGCGGGTCGGCCTTCGTATACGGTATCTCTTCCGGTGCGGCACTGGCGCTCGAAGCGGCGAAACGGCTGCCATCCATAAGGAAGCTAGCTTTGTATGAAGCGCCATTCGTCGTCGATAACACCCGAGCACCGGTACCGGAAGCTTATTTGGAGCAGATGGAAGGTCACTTGTCCAATGAACGCCGAGGAGCGGCGGTTAAGCATTTTATGAGAAAAGGAGTGGGTTTGCCTGCCTTTGCCGTTGCGATGATGCCGCTCATGCCTGCATGGAAGAAGCTGAAATCGGTTGCTCATACACTGCCCTACGATACGATTCTGACCGTAGAGCATCAGAGAGGAACGGCGTCAACGCTCAGCAGATGGTCCTCCGTTACCGTTCCTGTTCTTGTAGGGGTTGGCGGCAAAAGCCCGGCTTGGATGCGCAACGCGATGCAGTCTCTTGCTCGATCACTTCCAAGCGCTAGGCTGCAAACCTTGGAAGGCCAGACGCATATTATCAAACCGTCCGCGATTACACCAGTGCTGAAACGCTTTTTCGAGGAGGCAACCACCGTATGAAATTTACCGCCATTATTCTAGCCAGCAAGAAGACGGCTACAGGCATTCAAGTACCGGATGAGATCGTCGCTGCACTGGGGACTAGTAAACGGCCGCCCGTTCGCGTCACTCTCCAAGGTTACACTTACCGTTCCACAGTGGCCTCTATGGGCGGGAAATTCATGATCCCTCTAAGCGCCGAGCACCGTTCAGGCGCGAGCGTCGAAGCCGGCGATGAGGTCGAGGTAGACATCGAACTCGACAACGAAGTTCGAGAGCTCGCCATTCCGGATGATCTACAGGCAGCTCTTGAGGCTGATCCGGATGCTAAGCGTTTTTTCGAAGGACTGTCCTACAGCAATAAGCGGAGGTTCGTCATCCCGATTGAAGGAGCGAAGACCAACGAAACAAGGCAGCGCAGAATTGAGAAAACCGTAGGCTTGCTTAGAGAAAGCCGGCTTCAATAAGCTTGAAATTATAAAACGGGTATGATACGATACATCTAATTTAAGGATTGGGGTTGAATAGGATAATGTAATATTTCTTGCAGAGGATATAAACCGAATAAAACATCAAGGCGATACGGTTTGATCGCTTGTTTTATTGTTTATATGCAAGAAAGTTACGCTATCTTTTTTAACTCAATCAATATATCCTTATCCTGTTCTAACCATAAGCAGGGTTTGCTGTATTTATTTGAGCTACAAGAAGGTAACTTTCTTGTAGCTTTTATTTATTTTCAGCGAGGAGGATATCTTTTATGTCATTAATAAATGTGTCTAAATTAACTTTTGCCTATGACGGCAGTTACGATAATATATTCGAAAACGTAAGTTTTCAAATGGATTCGGATTGGAAATTGGGGTTTACGGGAAGAAACGGAAGAGGGAAGACGACTTTTCTAAACCTGTTGCTTGGCAAATACGAATACAGCGGTACGATATCGGCTAATGTCAACTTTGAGTATTTTCCATTCCATGTGGAGCATAGGGAGATGAATACACTCGATGTCATTGGCGATATTTATCCGGATTACGTTCACTGGGAATTGATGCGCGAGCTTTCATTGTTAAAGGTGACGGAGGATGTTCTGTACCGGCCATTCGATTCCCTATCGAACGGAGAGCAGACGAAAGTACTGCTCGCTGCCTTGTTCCTGAAAGAAAACAGTTTTCTGTTGATCGATGAACCGACCAATCACCTCGATATGGATGCAAGAAAACTCGTCAGCGACTATCTCCGCAGCAAAAGCGGTTTTATTCTCGTATCGCATGACAGGTCTTTTCTTGATAACTGCGTGGACCACATCCTGTCGATCAACAAGACCAACGTAGACATTCAGAAGGGCAATTTCTCCGATTGGTGGGAAAATAAACAGAGACAGGATAACTTCGAGCTCGCGGAAAACGATAAGCTTAGAAAAGACATCAAGCGTTTATCGGAGGCGAGCAAGCGAACGAGCGACTGGTCGCATGAAGTGGAAAAAACAAAAAACGGAACAAGAAATTCGGGTTCGAAGGTCGATAAAGGGTATATTGGCCATAAGGCCGCTAAAATGATGAAACGGTCTAAATCGATCGAGAATAGGCAGCAAGCGGCGATGGATGAGAAGTCGACGCTACTCAAAAATGTGGAGAGCTCGGATAGCTTGAAGATTTCTCAGCTTGCTTTTCATAAAAACCAGCTCGCCGAGCTTGACCATGTTTCCATCCATTACGGGGAGAAGAAGGTTTGCGAGGATATAAGCTTTACTATTGAGCAAGGTGATCGAATTGCCCTTTCGGGCAGAAACGGATCCGGTAAATCAAGCATTATCAAGCTGATCTGCGGCGAGCCTATATCGTACACCGGTACATTCCACAAAGGAAGTCAGCTTAAAGTATCTTACGTATCGCAGGATACTTCGCATCTCAAGGGCAATCTGACGGATTACGCCAGAATCCATGGCATCGAAGAAAGCCTCTTTAAAGCGATTCTAAGAAAGCTCGATTTCTCCAGGGTGCAATTCGAGAAGGATATATCCTCTTATAGCGGCGGCCAGAAGAAAAAGGTGCTCATAGCGAAAAGCCTTTGCGAGAACAATGTTCATCTGCATATATGGGATGAACCGCTTAACTTTATCGACGTGATCTCGCGCATGCAAATCGAAGAGCTGCTGCTCGAGTACTCGCCAACGATTCTTTTTGTAGAACATGATCGCGAGTTTTGCAATAATATTGCCACAAAGACCATTGCGTTAAGGTAAAATTAGAGAGGTAAGGAGACCGATCTCCTTACTTCGTTGTTTTATTCGATGTTATCGCCTTGACTCTCCTCAAATAGAGCATTGGTTCACCATCATCTTGCGTTCATGAATGAGCATGACTATGAGGATTTCTCAGTTTTCATTGCAGTCTCGATATAGGATCTTAATGCCTTGATGAACGTACGCATGGCATAACCGACATACCTATCGCTGCGGTAGATCAGACATATATCCTGTGATGGCGTGGGATTCCTCAAGGGCACAACCCGGATATTGGCATTGTGAAGATTATCGAGCAGAAGTCGAGGTAGGACACAAGCGCCAACTCCGCTCTGTACCATTTGAAGTAGGGAGGAAAGCGTCGTCGTCACCATGTGAGGTTGCAGCGTAAACCCCTTGTCCATGCAGAAGCGATCGATAAGCTTGCGACATTGATGGTCTAGCGGGAACTGGACCATCTTCAATGCTTGCAGTCTGCTTAAGGGTATGAAGCTTTCCATGGCAAGGGGGTCATTCGTACTGACCGCTAACGAGAACTCCTCGTGAAACAAAGGAATAGACGTGAGACGTTCATCGTTAACGGGTCCAATGGTTACGCCGACATCGATGCTTCGGTCCAGTACTTGTTCGGTTACTCTCATCGTTTCCAGAAGAGACAACGAGATGGTGGGATAGGTCTGATGAAAGTTCAGCAGCAAGGCATTGAACATGAGATCCGCGTCACCTGGCAGGACGCCGATGGATAATGATCCCCCTTGCATCCGCTTCAGATCCGCGATGGCATCGCTCGCTTGCTGAAGATGCCCGAACACGGCAGAGCCGTGCTCCTGAAGAATCGCTCCCGCTTCAGTAAGTACGATTGTTTTACCTACTCGATCGAATAGCAGAACCCCTAATTCTTCTTCCAATTTCCTGATTTGCTGGCTGATATTCGGTGCGCTGACTCCCATCTTCTCGGCTGCTCTTGTGAAGTGAAGCTCTTCGCAAATCGCTATAAAATATTGTAATTGTTTCAACTCCATAGCTTACGCCTGCTTTCATTTGCATCGATGAATGCATATTCACTGATTATTGTCCCTTCATCCTGTGTATCTGTCAATGATAATCGTTAACTTATACTTAACGTTCCGGTAATGTGCACTGCATTGATGGGAAGTTCCATGAGACCTATACTTGGAACATATCAAGCGCTTCACATTACAAAGGAGGAATATAACATGTCGGAAATGATTATTAATTCGGCAAAAACGGTGCGTCAACTGGTGTTGCAACAGGTGAAAGCTATCCCAGAGGATCTGTACGATATTCGACCTGATTGCTATAACAACACGATTCGCTGGAACATTGGTCATATGATCTATTGGATGGACGCCTACATGTCGCTTGGCTTTTCGAAGGAATCGGCCATCCCTGCTACGTACGCATCGTTCTTCAATTCCGGAACGGCGCCGTCGAACTGGACCGATACGCCTCCTTCGAAAGAGGAGTTAATCGAATTTTTGTCCGATCAGCTCAACCGCATATCCGAATTGGTTCCCGAAAGTCTGGAAATCACACTGGCAGAGCCGCTGCAATTTGGTCCGATCGTTTTTCACCGGGCGGGCGAGTTGCTTAATTTTGGAATGATCCATGAAGGAATGCATCTTGAAACCTGTGGTTGTTTACTTAAGGTCATTCAAGGAAAACATTAGAAGAATAGGGGAGAGTTATCTGACCCGAAAAAGCCGAAGCGCGGTTGCCTCGCGTTTCGGCTTTTTGTTGTAACTCTTATATCAAATACTTGAGATGGAGTGAAGGATCATACGATTCTAGCCTTGTATTAGTACTGATACGCTCAACAAAATCGGGGTTAGCCAGCAGCGGACGTCCGAATGCAGCTAAATCAATCGTTCCTTCGGCAATAGCCTTTGCTGCCAGATGAGGTTCCAGATTTCCAACGCCGATCATTATGCCATCCCAATATTTCCGTACCCATTGATGAAATGTCAGTCCATCCGCAAGGATTTCTGTGTAGTTTGGAGTCGAAGGATGGATAATAGAGAGTCCAATATCTTCAAAAACACGGAGAAATGCTTTCACAGCTTCTTCGGGATTGTCCCACCTGAACGCCGGACTATCATCTTTTCGTTCCGAGAAGCGGACAATCGTTCGATCGGCACCGATTTCTTCTGCAACTGCGTGGAGCAGCTCCTTCATGAAAGTCAAACGCTCGGATAAGTTACCTCCGTATCGATCAGTCCGTGAATTCGTAATATCCGAATTGAATTGGTCGATGAGATAGCCATGAGCGGCATGAATCTCAACGCCGTCAAAGCCCGCAAGCAGGGCATTTCTCGCTGCTATTCGGTATTCATCAATGACATCGCGGATATCGTCGAACGTCATTTCGACCGGCATTTCATACGGTTTGCGCAAACGATGCACAAGACCATCAGCGAGAACAGGGGATGGAGCTTGCGGAGGAAGCCCTCCGGTTAATTCGGAATGCGTCAGCCTTCCGACATGCCAAAGCTGTGCGACAATCGTTCCGCCTTCTTCGTGAACGGCCTCCGTTACTTTTTTCCAAGCCTCGATCTGATTCGATGTATATATACCGGGAACACCCCAAGTCCCTTTTCCTCGCTTACTCGGATTAATGCCTTCCGTGATGATGAGACCGATTCCGTCTGCGGCCCGTTTCCGGTAATAGTCAACGACATCGGGTCCAACCTCGCCAGTCTCATCGTTCGCAAAGCTGCGCGTCATTGGCGCCATGACGACACGCGATCGTAGTGTCCATCTTCCTATCTTGACTTGCTCAAGCAATCTATTTGTATCCATCGCGATTTTCCCTCCAAAGTGCTTTTTCTTTCTTACACAGAATTATATAGATAGACTTCCCATTTTTACATTGTAAAATAAACGAAATATGCTATAAATGGTTATAGAACTATTGTAATTTAGAGGTTTGACTTTAAAATTAACGGAGTGGATAAGATGGATGCATTGGACAAAAAAATTTTAATGATCCTGCAGGATCAAGCAAGAATTTCAATGACCGAATTAGGGAAATCTGTTGCGTTGTCGCAGCCAGCAGTTACCGAAAGAGTGAAGAGGATGGAGGAGAAAGGGATTATCGACCATTATCGAACGGTTGTTTCCCGAGAGAAGATCCATAAATCCATTATGGCCTATATCCTATTTCATACGAAGTCATGCGATCCATTTGTCACGCATTGCAAACAAACGCCGGACGTTTTGGAGCTTCATCGCATTAGCGGCCAATACAACTTCTTGGTCAAAATCGTTAGCGAAACCTTGCAAACACTCGAATCGTTGATAAACGCATTAGGCGTTTATGGAGATTCAACTACGCTCATCGTTCTTTCGTCTCCTATCGAGTACATTTCCATTACGCCTGACGATCAGGAGGACTAGTCATGTCCGCGTGAAGCTGCTTGAAATCGTTCATATAGAGCTACCCCATCGCTATAGCGGCGATTGGGGTAGTTTTTTTCATGGTATCAAATAATAATTGTAAATTTGTATTAGTGTCACATTTACAATAGTGTGCATCATACAGTATAATAGTTTCAGGAGTTGATCATATGACCGATGTGAATGAAACGATTAACGGTTTATTGAACGAGTTGAGGCGCGGAACGATTGTCATCGGCGTACTCAGTCAATTGTCCATACCGCAGTATGGATACTCGCTTGTCACTGTATTGGAGGAGAAGGGGATAGCCGTCGATCCCGGCACGTTGTACCCGCTTCTGCGCAGGCTGGAGAAACAGGAGCTGCTTGAGAGCAAATGGGATACGAATGAAGCGCGTCCTCGCAAATACTATTTGCTTAGCCCGTTTGGACAGGAAGTGTACGCGGGATTGTGTCAGGAATGGCGCAAGCTCAGCATCAGCATGGAAAGGATCATGGATGAATCCGAAGGGGGAAAACGGGATGGAGATCATTGACAGGTACATTTATGCGGTAACGCAGCGCCTGCCCGAAGGGCAAAGGGCCGAAATTAAGCAAGAGCTGCAAGGATTGATCGAAGATATGTTAGAGGAACGGGAGGCGGAAGGGCCGCCTGCCCAGAAGGATGTAGAGGGCGTCCTCCTTGAGCTTGGCGATCCCAATGCGCTGGCCGCTAAGTATCGCGGATATGACCGTTACCTTATCGGCCCGCAAATGTTCGAGCCTTACTTGACGACGCTGAAGATCGTACTGATTTCGATTGCCATTGCCATGACCGGCATGTTCGCGATTGAATCGATCTTCGAGCCTTCCGAAATAGCGGAACATTTTACGGACTATATCGTATCCCTAATTAATGCTTGCGTTCACGGCTTTGGTTGGGTCACGATCGTATTCCTATTGATTGAATATCGGGAACAGCAAAATACTATCGTCAAGAGCAGCAAGAGCAAGGGGTGGAAGCCCTCCGACTTACCGCAGATTCCGGATACGAGGTTGCAGATCAAAATGAGCGATCCGATCTCGGGCATTATTTTCACGGTCATGTTCACGGTGCTTTGCTTGTACGCGATCGAACTTCTTGGTGTCTGGAGGTCCCATGACGGGAATCGTACGGTCATTCCCTTCCTGAATGCCGATGTGTTCCGAAGCTATCTGCCTATCGTTTGGGTTGCAGCCGCATTGGGAATATTGAAAGAAAGTATCCGAATCATCGTGCGCAAAAGAACGGGTAAATTACTTGCGCTCCATATTGCAGTATCGATCGTGGCTACGGTTCTGATAGGTATCATGCTGGCCGATCCGACCATCTGGAATCCCGTTTTCATCCAGCAGCTGGAGGCATCTGGGATCATGTCCCCGGGAAGCGAAGGTTATGAAACGGTTGTATCGATTTGGAACGGAGTAACCGATTGGCTCATCCCGATTATAGCGATATTCGCTCTGATCGACATTATATCCGAAACGTACAAGTGGTATAGGGTGAAAACATCATCATAAATCGTTACTTGCGAATTCGGTTTGAACGGTGTTCTAAACAGAGGGGGAGTATCGTGGTAAGGCTGAATCATTTTATTAAAATATGCATCGCGGTTTTCATGGTATTGGCGATCGTATATGTAGGCTCGCTTGTCGATTTCGTCTTTAGGCCGATTTTATCGCTCGTAACCATCATTACCGTGCCTTTGATGCTGTCGGTGTTCTTCTATTACTTGCTGCTTCCGCTGGTCAATTGGATGGAAAAGAAAAAAATCAATCGAGGAATAGCCATATTGCTTATTTATTTGGCAGTAGCCATACTATTGGCGGCCTTGTTTATTGGCGTCTGGCCTTCCTTGCGCACGCAATTGTTGAATCTGCTGCACAATGCGCCTGACTTGTTCAACGCTCTGAACGAACAACTGAAAGAGCTTGAGCAGAGCGGTTTCTTAGCGGATTTCGTCCCTGCGGACGTAAGTCCTCTGACAGAGCTGACCAATTATTTAAACAAAGGGTTTACGTTTCTGACGAGTTACGTTACGGGGTTTGTTTCCGTTATATCGAATATAGCGGTCGTCTTATTTATTTTCCCCGTCATTCTGTTCTACATGCTGAAGGAGAGCGGAGGCTTCGGGAAAATGCTGGTCCGGATGGCCCCGCGGAGATTTCATGGCGATGCGACTGAAGTCGTGACGGACATCAATCAATCGCTCAGTCATTTTATCGTGGGCAGAGTACTAATTAATCTGGCGCTTGGCGTTCTGATGTATATCGGCTTTCTGATTATTGGACTGCCGTACGCTCTACTGCTTACCGTAGTTGCGGTTATCATGAACTTCATCCCGTTTATCGGTGCTATCCTGTCAGCCGTTCCGATCGTGATTATCGGATTCATTGAATCGCCGTCGATTGCGATTTGGTCTCTTGTCGTCATATTCGCGGCGCAGCAAATTCAGGATAATCTCATCGCGCCTTACGTTTTCGGCAAACAGCTGGATATCCATCCCGTTACAACGATCGTGCTTGTGCTGGTCGGAGGAGACTTGGCCGGGATCATAGGCATCTTATTGATTATTCCGATCTATATGATTATCAAAATCATTGTGCGCAAGGTGTATGGATTGTTCTTCAAGCAGAAGTGGGAGGAGGCGTAACGCCAATCGAAATAGGATGCAAAATAAGGGCTGTTCAGGAAATCGCGAGGATGATTTCTTGATCAGCCCTTATATGTTGAGGGTTAGGTTAAATCCACAACGACTTTAATTGTTCCTTTCGCTTCAATCGCTTTGTCGAACGCTGCTTGAATATCGTCAAGCTTATAAACTTGCGTGATGAGTGTAGACAACTTGTTATGATGATTGTTCAGATGTTCAACGACCTTCGAAATATCTTCATCCGTATAGCCGCTTGAGCCTTTAATTTGCACTTCTTTGGACATCACTTGTGCAAGACTGACTGGCACATCCGCTTTATAAAATGTTTGGAAAGCCCTTCCTGAAGGCTTTCTGATGTTGTATTTACAGTAACGGCCCCTAGCTCGGTTGCTTTGCTTAAACGCCACTCGTCGATATCGACTACACATACGTTTGTAATGCCTTCCGCAATTAGGCTTGCTGCAGCCGTAAGTCCGATCGGTCCCGCGCCTAAGACGACAACTTTGTCGGAAGATACCGGATTAGCGCTAAAGGCACCGTGCCGGCCAACGCTCATCGGTTCCATCAAAGCTGCTACTTCAGCGGGTATACGTTCATCCATTTCATATAAGTTAACATTTAGCGCCGCATCCTCGATCAGGACATATTGCGAAAAACCGGAGCATTCCAGAGACTTAGGGCGCCCGACTTTCTTTGCCGCGATGGGATTGATCCCGACGCGCATGCCGATTTTAAGCTCTGAAGATACGCCAGCACCTACCTCGACAATTTCGCCAACCATTTCATGCCCGAACTCTGAGCCTAGGCTAATACCCATATTGCCAGCTCCGACTTTCACGATATTAATATCGGTGCCGCAGATACCGCCGCGCAAGTTGCGTACCAACACGTCCGTTGCGCCTACGGCAGGAATCGGTCGTTCTTCGACGCGAATATCGTTTTTGCCATAATAGATTGCTGCCTTCATCCTATGAGCCCACTCCTTTTCTTAACTGCCTATCCCGAACTGGTATTATCCTAATCCTTTTCGAATAGATGAGCAAACAACAATCGGAGCAATTCCGTAGACTAAACAACATGATCCGATAAGATGTCAATTTGGAGACTACATGTTAGACGACTAAGCGATTATTTGTTCGGCTACAAATGTCCGATTACAAATTGAATTTGATGATCTGGGCAGCTAAATAATGAGGCGAATAAGGCATATCATTCCCTAGCCAAAGTGTAACGGTACCCACGAGTGCAGACGCGCCATACCAGGCTGTAATTTCCTTCGGCACATTGGAAACCGTAGATTTATCCGTTAAATAAGTATGATGATGACTATCGATATTTTGCAAAATAAGCTTGACCATCAATTCAATGAACTTCGGCGTAAATACAGGTATTTTCTTGGAGACTAATAACACTTTATATACTTTTGCATGGCTAGCGATATATTCCAGCAATCGAATCAGCGTAGTTAACACATAATCGGATCGATTAGACTTTGATTCGTCCTCTAATAAGATGGCTTCGATTTCGTTAATCATATCGTTAACCATGGATTCAAGCATATCATCCAAATCTTTATAGTGAAGATAAAAGGTAACCCGATTAATTCCCGCTTTATTCGTAATCAAATTCACCGAAATTTTCCTGAATTCTACCTCTCGAATCAATTCGATGAAGGCATCATGTAGCAATTGTCTGGTTCGAATTATTCTTGGGTCAATGGAATGAGCACTATGCAAAAGTTTTCACCTCTATCATTTAATTTACATATGTTTATTATACTACAGTTGTATGATTTGAGGAGTCTCAAACATTGACAAAGCTTCGCGATCAGCTCTATAATTTAAATGAACAACTGTTCAATAAGATTTGGAGGGATTTATTATGCATCTAGAAGGCAAAGTAGCTGTCGTTACCGGCGCCGCATCGGGTATGGGCAAAGCGATTGCAGAGTTATATGCGAAAGAAGGAGCAAGTGTTGTTGTCTCGGACTTGAATATCGAAGGCGCGGAAGCGGTTGCAGCCGGTATCCAAACAAACGGAGGCAAAGCCATCGCGGTTAAAACGAATGTTGCCGTGTTGGAAGATATTAACGCAATGATCGATACGGCTGTTAACGAATTCGGAACGCTTGATATTTTGGTTAACAATGCCGGTATTATGGATAACATGGCGCCTGTTGGAGACGTAAACGACGAGAAATGGGATCTTATATTCAATATCAATACTAAAGGTGTCATGCGCGCGATCCGCAAAGCGATTCCGATCTTCCTGGAGAAAGGGAAAGGCGTCATTGTGAACACGGCTTCGACGGGCGGTTTCAGCGGCGCGCATGCCGGCGCAGCTTATACGGCTTCGAAGCATGCCGTGGTTGGCATCACGAAGAACACAGGTTTCATGTATGCGCAGAAGGGCATTCGCTGCAATGCGATCGCACCTGGCGCAACGATGACGAACATCGCTTCTTCGATGAATAACGTGAACGAGTTCGGCGCTTCGCGTACGAAGGTGACCCAAAGCGTTATTCCGCGCGTCGGACAAGCGGAGGAGATCGCCCAAGTCGCTTTGTTCTTGGCATCCGATGAATCGAGCTTCGTGAACGGCGCGGTTATTGCAGCGGACGCCGGCTGGACGGCAGGCTTCTGATACGGCGATCGGCAAGTACGTTTATAAGAGAAGGCTACAGGCAGCCACCGCTGCTTGCAGCCTTTTTTCCTTTTCAGATTCCTTTTTTGACCTTATAATTATTGAACAGACAAGGGTGAAGTCGTTCATTAAATAAATAATCTTTTGTTATACGAGAAGGGATAGACGATATGAATGAAAACGATTTAAGAGTCATCAAGACGAAAAAAGCGCTGCATCAAGCGCTGCTGGTTTTATTGAAAACAAAAACGCTCGAATCCATCTCCGTATCGACGCTTTGCCGGGAAGCTGAAGTAAATAGAGGCACCTTTTACTTGCATTATAATGACGTAGGGGCTTTGTTCGACGAGCATCTCCATTATTTGCTCAAGGATTTGGAGGAATCGTATTACGAGCCATACCGTCATGCTCCGGATTTAATACCGAGCCAGTTGGATCCTTCGACGATTCGTATCTTTCATCATGTGAAGAAATATCAGCCTTTCTACGAGATCGTTTTTGATAAAAAGTCGTCGTTGTCCTATTATTATTCGTTGCTGGACAAAGTAACAAGCCTCATACAGGCTAGCACCTCGATCTTTGATCTGGGCAACAGAGATATCCCTTTGCTGGTTGCTTATCAGGCCAATGCGATTATGGGTTTGCTTATCCAGTGGAGCATGGACGGCTTCGCGCGCAGCCCGGAATATATGAACGAACAGCTGTCCTATTTCTTAAGATTGCAACAGGATGACGAATTGAACCGTTAATCGAAAGCTCTCCGTTCTCGGACTGGAGAGTTTTTTTTATTTGCAACGAGAATGCTGAAAGAGTAAAAATAACCACGAATGTTTCTATCTAATCTGCTTGCAGGCTGCGGAGATGCTCGGCAAGGCGAGACCATGTTTGATCCATTCCTTGAATGAGGCCTAAATCCACCGTTCGCTTAAGCGCGCCGGATGATAGAAATTGTACTCGGTTAACTAGCTTAGTTTCACCCTTATGCTCTTCAAACGAGACGGTTACAAGCGAGCCTTTATCAGTTGCAACGCCGCCGTCCTCGTCGGATACGAAATCCTCATAGACGAGCTTGTCCGGCACGGAGATTTCGCGGTAGACGGCTTTGCCCCAAGATTTCGCTTCGTTATCGTTATATTCCAGGCAATAATGCCATGCTCCGCCCGGTTGAAGGTCAACGTTGCATACCGAGAGATGCCAGCCCCTGGGTCCCCACCATTGCGCAAGAGATCTGGGATCGGTGTAAGCTTGAAACACAAGCTCGCGAGGTGCGTTGAAATTTCGTTCCAGTGTTAGGATGTTGCCTTTTGCTTTGGATTTCAGCTTTGTTGCTTCTTTTTTCTTTAACATCGTTTTCTCCTTTATTATGCCTATCGAGCATTTTGCGTATGAATAACTACTTCTATTGTAATGAGATCGCTTTGTGACTTCAACGTGCGTGTTCTCGTCACCAATTTGAATCCCACAAAATGTTTTCGCAACGAAAAGAACCAAGGGCTGTTCATTGTTTTAACAAATGAACAGCCCTTGGTTTCTGTTTATATAATAGGTTTGTTACGAGCGTGAAGGATATACACCCGAAAGACAGATGATAAACGTTTGGGCAATGAACGGCTGCAAATTATTATGCGGCTGTGAGCCTCCGGTCACGTTAATGGCCATCGGAGACATCTGAACATCAGGAGTCGGATTGTAAATGGCAGCCTGCGTTTGGTTCGGCGGTCTACCTTGCTTCTGCGATTGGGCCCATGTATTGCCTGTCGCATCTAGTGAATTTCCATCAGCATTAACCGCCTGCGGGATGTGCGTATGGGCGGGCATTTCACTGTTGATCAGCGTGACGTTCGGGGTTCCAACTTGTTCGCCAACAACGCGTGGTGTCAGACCTTGTCCGCTGCCTTGGCCCATCGCTGCGCCGCCCATCAGATTCGGAAGGGCGAATGTGGTTCTGCCATCGCCGCCATACTGAACGCCAAGGATGGAAAAAAGCGGCGTGTTTTGTGATATAGGCAACAGTTGTCCATTGCACAGCGCCCAGCCATAGGGAGCGAAGTTGCCTGCAAATATTCGAATTTCACCTGTATATGCGTCAGCCATAGGTTGTAACCTCCTCTAATTTCGGCTTGGGAATATTCCCTGAAGCGCGATGCAGTAATTAAGTGCCAAAAACGGTTGCATGTTGGAGTGGGGCTGGCTGCCGCCTGCGGCTGCAATTGCCTGTACATTCATAGGGACGAGCGAGGCAGCAGGAGAGAATCCATTCAATTGGTCCCCCCAAACTGCACCGGTTGGCGATGTCACGGTTAAGTTGGATGAGGACGAAGCCGATGCTTGATGCGTATGCTGCGGTATTTCGTTTATTGTTAACGTATGATTTTCCTCACCTGAAGTCGTGCCTAGCGGAATGGCGCTGCTTGTATGAATCGGGACGCGGCCGCGATAGTCGGGGAGCGCAAAGGTGGTCATACCGTCTCCGCCGTAAGCATTACCTAGCAGTGAGAAGAGAGCTTGATTTGTATTAATCGGCAAAATTTGCCCTTGGCAAAACGTCCAGCCACGCGGTGCGTATCCAATCGGAAATAAACGGACTTCACCCAAAAACGGTTCTGACATGCGGATTCCTCCTTAATATGTAATTAGCGATAGGTTCTAAGGCTGTGGCGGGAAAACCCCGTATAGCGAAATAATAAAAGAGATCGTTGTTGTGGGCATCATGTTGTCGTGGGGCTGACTGCCGCCTGCTGGAGAGAGGGATTGTGCGCTCATGCCGACTAAGTTCGTTCCGCTTGAATAGGTTTTTAGAGCGCGGGAGGCCCAAACGGCGTTAGAAGGAGTATTTTCCGTTCCAATCGTTGAACTCGACATCGCCTGATGCGTATGTGCGGGTAGCTGGGTCGACGTCAGCGTTACGCTTTCGCTGCCTGCCTTCGCACCTTGCGGATATCTGGCGTTGGGATGGATCGGAACACGTCCTTGCAAATCGGGAACGGCGAACGTCGTTTGCCCGTCTCCGCCGTAAGTGGTGCCGAGCAGAGCGAAGAGCGCGTCGTTCTCGGAAATGCTTAGTTCTTGGCCGTTGCAGAGAGCCCAGCCATTCGGCGCGTAGTTGCCCGCGAACATGCGGATTTCGCCTAAATATGCCTCACTCATTCGTAATCACCTCGTAAAATGGTTTATTTGGAAGACTAGCCTTTGGTAGGTTCGCCGGATTCCATAAAATCGTACATGTCGTTCTCGCCGATTAACCAAAAGCCGAGGCGAACATAAAGCGCTTTTGCAGGATTCGTCTTGAGGACGCTAAGCCGCAGCGGAAGGCGGGCTGAGGCAGCACCGTCCTGCAATTGCCGAAGCAGCATCGTACCGAACCCTTGATTCCGGAATTCCGATAAAATCGTTAAGTCTACAAGTCTGATCTCCCTATCCTTACGACATACGATCGCTCTGCCGACTCGAATCTCGTTGACAACCAATAGCGACTGCTCCGAGCCCGGAAAATGCATCGCGTAAGATTGCTTTTGGGCATTCCATTGCATCTGCAGGAAGGAGCGCTGCATCGCTTCGTCCCACCCCCATGCTTGCAATTCATCTTTGCGGGATTCCGCGTAGAGGTCGAATAGGAAAGGGTCATCCTCAGGGCGGGCCGGAATTTGTTGAAGCACGGTGTCATCTCCAGTCGAAACTCGTGAAAAATGTGGAAAATTATTCATTGTCGTAACTAGTTTAGTATAGGAAAGGCTACTTTTGCAATACGTTTATAAGTTGCAAAAAAATGTAAAGAAAACCGTTTACCGTAAGGAGAGAATCCATTATTATTTAGAAAGAGCATCCAGATAGAAATCAAAGATATGTAAAAATTGAAGGAGGAAATTATGTATCTTATCCGCTTGAATCGATTTCAGAAGTTACTAAGTTACGTGCTTGTATTTTTACTAGTTGTAATGGTTAGTGGGGTAAGTTATTTTGCTCCATTTGCGAACGCGGCCCCCAGTAATTGGGTAGATCTGGATCCGGATCCTACAGGGACGGAAGGTTTCGATTACGAGCTCTACATAATTGCTCATGGTAATGGCGAGTGGTTTACAACCGGCACTACTTTCTTAGGTTATTCTACGAATGGCACGACATGGGTGCATCCCGAGGAAAGTACGGTCGTGGACTCGGAACTTATTAATAGTGTCGCTTATGCCGGCGATCGCTGGGTAGCAGCGGGGCAGTCCGGTGCGATATTGACTTCGCCCGTGTCTCCGGCAAATCCGTTGACTAGCTGGACGGTGCACGCTGGCGGAGCGGGAACGGGCACGAGTGAAAATCTTTGGGACGTTGCTTACGGCGAGGATAGCGGCGGTTCACCTCTTACCATACTGACCGGGGAGAACGGCACGATCGTAACATCAGCGGATAATGTGAATTGGAACAGCGCGCCAACGAAGGGTGACGGTTCGTATTTAATGGCAGCGGCTAGTGGAAATGGAAGTTTTGTAGCTGCGGGGTATGACTCCGGATTTGCCACAGGGGTTGTTTATTATTCGAATGACGGCGTAACGTTTAGCGCTGGAACGATTGGCAGCGGCATTAATGATGTCGTCTACGCTGAAGGGAAGTTTGTTGCCGTTGGAGATGGAGGTTATATTGCGACATCGACCAACGGGCAAACCTGGACACCGCGTACGAATCCTTCCGGCGGAAGCGATGATTTATTGGGGATAGCGTACGGGACAGGTAAGTTTGTTGCGGTAGGGGATAACGGAGACATTGTTTCTTCTGAAGACGGTATGACGTGGACATCTGAAACACCCAAGACGACGGGGGGGTTTGATTCCGTCGCATACGGCGACAACCGTTTCGTCATCGTAGGGCCCGCAGGCCTTATGCAAACGGCAGCAGATCCAAACAGTATCATAAGCCCGACAACGGGAAGCTTTGACAAGAAAGCGACTGTTCAAGCGGACGTAACGACGACGATGACGCTGAACGGTAACTCATTAGCGAGTATTGTTAATGGCGGAGCTTCATTAACAGAGGGGACGGATTATACGGTCTCAGGAAGTACGGTAACGATCAAGAAGGAATATTTGGCGGCGCAGCCTTCCGGAACGACAACCTTGACATTCAATTTCAGCGCTGGCGCAACGCAGACGTTGACGATTACGGTCACCGATACGACGCCGAGGATCAATCCGACAACGGGCAGCTTCGATAAGAAAACATCTGCCCAAGCGAACGTGACGACCACGATGACGTTGAACGGTCACACGCTGAACAGTATTACGAACGGAGGGGCGACCTTGACTGCCAATACCGACTACACCGTGTCGGGCAGTACGGTAACAATTAAGAAGGAATATTTGGCGACCCAGCCGGAAGGCACGACTAACCTGACATTTAACTTCGACGGGGCGATGACGCAGACGATTTCGATTACGGTCGTCGACACAACGCCGCAGAATAGTACGATCAGCCCGACAACGGGCAGCTTCGATAAGAAAACGACCGCCCAAGCTGATGTAACGACGACGATGACGCTGAAAGGCAATATGTTCAGCAGCATTACGAACGGCGCCGCCACTTTGCAAGCTGGCACGGATTACACGGTTGCGGGCGGCACAAATGTGGCGATCAGAAAGGAATATTTAGCCTCGCAGCCGATTGGAACAACAACGTTGACGTTCAATTTCAGTGCAGGTCTGACGCAGACGCTGACTATTTCGATCACCGATACAACACCTACGATCAGTCCGACATCGGGTAGCTTTGATAAGAAAACGACCGTTCAAACAGACGTGACGACGACCATGACCCTGAACAGCCATACGCTGACCAATATCGCGAACGGCGGCGCAGCGTTAGTTGCCGATACCGATTACACGGTATCCGGCAATACAGTAACGATTAAGAAGGATTATTTGGCGACGCAGCCTGTCGGAACGACGAGCTTAATTTTTAATTTCAGCGGTGCGATGACGCAAACCTTAACCATCGCAGTAAGCGACACCACGCCGACGATCAGCCCGACATCGGGCAGCTTCGATAAGATGACAAACGCTCAGTCGGATGTATCGACGGTAATGACGTTTAACAGCCATACGCTGACCGGTATCGCGAATGGCGGCTCAGCGTTAATTGCCGATACCGATTACACGGTATCCGGCAATACGGTAACGATCAAGAAGGACTATTTGGCAGCTCAGCCTGTAGGTACGACGACCCTGTCGTTTGCTTTCAGCGGGGGAATAACGAAAACATTGGCGATCACGGTCAATGACACAACGCCAGTGATTAGTCCGACAACGGGTAGCTTCGATAAGATAACGCCTGCTCAATCGGACGTAACTACAACAATGACGCTGAACGGACATACGCTCGGCAGTATCACGAACGGCGGCTCGACGTTGTCTGCAAGTACCGATTACTCGGTATCTGGAAATACGGTTACGATCAAGAAGGAATATTTGGCCGCACAGCCTCTTGGCACAACAACCTTGACCTTGCAGTTCAGTTCCGGCACTTCGCAGACGATTGCGATCACGGTTAGCGACTCGACACCAACGATTAGCCCGGAAACAGGAAGTTTCGATAAGAAAACATCTCTTCAAGCCGATGTTACGACGATTATGGCGCTGAACGGTCACACATTGAGCAGCATCGTTAACGGCGGCACGACACTCGAAGCAAATACAGATTACACGGTTTCGGGCGGCATGACGGTAACGATTAAGAAGGAATACTTGGCGTTGCAGTCTGTAGGCACAACGACCCTGACGTTCAACTTCAGCGGGGGCATCTCGCAGGCATTGACGATCACGATCAGCGACACGTCACCAACGATTAACCCGACAACGGGCAGCTTCGATAAAAAAACATCGGCTATGGCCGATGTGATAACGATTATGACGTTGAACGGGCATACGGTGAACGGCATAGCGAATGGCGGCTCAACGTTGATAGCAGATACCGATTACACCGTATCGAGCAGCATAGTCACGATCAAGAAGGAATATTTGGCTGGGCAGCCTGTAGGAACGACAAGCCTGACGATTCATTTCAGTGGCGGTTTTGCACAGACGTTGACGATCACAATCAGCGACACAACGCCAACGATCAGCCCGGCAACAGGCAGCTTCGATAAGATGTCAACCGCTCAAGCTGATGTGACGACAACTACGACCTTGAACGGACATACGCTGAGCAGTATCGCGAACGGCGGCTCGACGTTAGTCGCAGGTACGGATTACACGGTATTGGGCGGCACGACTATAACGATCAAGAAGGAATACTTGGCAGCGCAGCCTATAGGCACAACGAGCCTTACTTTCACCTTCAGCGGTGGCATCACGCGGACGCTAACGGTCACCGTCATGGACACCACGCCGGTAATAAGCCCGACAACGGGCAGCTTCGATAAGTTAGCCTCCGCTCAGGCTGATGTGATGTCGACGATGATGCTGAACGGTCATACGCTGAACAGCATTACGAACGGCGGCGAGACATTGGCAGCAGGTACGGATTATACGGTATCAAGCGGCACGACAGTTACAATAAAGAAGGAATACTTGGCAGCTCAGACGGTTGGTATAACGAGCCTGGTGCTTCATTTCAGTTCGGGTACAACACGGACTCTGGAAATAACCGTAAGCGACACTACGCCAATAATCAGCCCAGCGACAGGAAGCTTCGATAAAAAAACAACGGCATGGGCAGATGTGACGACGACCATGACGCTGAACGGCCATACGTTGAGCAGCATCGCGAATGGAAGCGTATCGTTAGTCGCCAATACCGACTATATGGTTTCGGGCAATGCGTTGACAATTAAAAAGGAATATATGGCGACCCAGCCCGTGGGATCGACGAACTTGACGTTACATTTCAGTTCAGGCACATCATTATTGTTGACGATTACCGTTAGCGACACGACGCCAATCATTACCCCATCAACAGGTAACTTCGATAGGAAAACGTCTGCACAGGCGGATGTGACGACGGTTATGACGTTGAACGGCCATACGCTGAACAGCATCGCGAACGGCGTCACAACGCTAGTTGCAGATACCGATTATACGGTGACTGGCAGCACGGTAATGATTAAGAAGGAATATTTGGCGAAGCAGCCCGTTGGGACGACGACCTTGACGTTCACCTTTAGCGGGGGGATAACCCAGACTTTGGTAATCGCAATCAGAAATACAACACGGCCGCCTACAACTCCTGAAATACCGACCGTTGGAGTAGAGGTGCTCGTAAACGAAAAGGTAGTCATTGCAGGGACAGCAACAACCGCATCCATCGATGGTCGCACCGTCACAACGTTAGCCGTTGATTCACAAAGATTAGAGGAGAAGCTGCAAGGGGAAGGGCTATTCCCAACTATAACGATTCTTGCTGGCAATAGCTCCTCCGATATCGTAATAGGAGAATTAGACGGTCAATTGATTAAGATTTTGGAGCAAAAAAAGGCCGTATTGAAAATGAAAACGGAACAGGCAATCTATACTTTGCCAGCCGGACTCATTGATATCGACTCCATTGCAAAACGATTCGGAGAAAGCGTTCAACTGAAACAGCTGAAGTTCCAGATCGTAGTCGCCAAGCCTGAGGCGAATACGTTGAAGGTAGCCGAGAATTCCGCAGCGAAAAACGGATTCACCGTTATGGTTCCACCGCTTGATTTTAAAGTGCGGGTCAAATATAACGATACTGAAATCGAGATAACCAAGTTTAAAGCTTTTGTCGAGAGGATGATTGCGATTCCCGGCAGCGTTGAGCCTTCCAAGATCACGACAGGCGTCATCATTGAGCCGGATGGAACGGTACGGCATGTGCCAACTAAGGTTGTATCCATTGATGGAAAGCCATATGCCAAAGTAAACAGCTTGACCGACAGTATCTATGCGCTCGTATGGCATCCATTCGAGTTCAAAGATGTAGCCAACCACTGGGCCAAAGACGCGATAAACGATTTGGGATCAAGGATGGTCTTAACCGGAAATGGGGATGGCGGGTTTAACCCTAATCAACTCATTACTCGCGCTGAATTCACCACGATTGTGGTGAAAGCTTTAGGACTTAAGCAAGAGGGCGGCAACAATGTCTTCAAGGACGTTAAGTCCTCGGATTGGTTCGGCAGCGCTGTTCTAACAGCTCACGAATACGGTCTGATCAGCGGTAATGAAGACGGCAAATTCCGACCAAATGATCGGATTACGCGCGAGCAGGCGATGTCGATTATCTCGAAAGCAATGGCTCTCACCGGCTTGAAAGCAAAGCTTCCAGCCTATGCGCCGATTAAGGAGCTGCTAAGAACGTACGAAGATGCCGAGAGCGCATCCGGTTGGGCTGTATCCGGGATTGCGGATTGCTTGCAAGCGGGCATCGTTTCAGGCAGAACTGCATCGACGCTTGCTCCGAAATCGAACATTACAAAAGCAGAGGTTGCGGTAATGATTCAAAGATTATTAATCAAATCAGACCTCATCTAATTAGATAAAAAAGATTTGTAGACGGTGTAGATGAAATAACAGCCCAAGCTATGCTTGGGCTGTTATTAATTGGCCTGATGAACGCTTATGCATCGTTCTATTTAATGACTCGTCTAGCCACGATAAATCTATTTTTGTAATAGCTGTTCGTGTATATATTAGAAACGATGACATCTCTTTCTTTGGTAATGTTGTGGATCATTTTGCCGTCGCCGATATAGATTCCGACATGACCGACGTCGCTTTTGTTTTTACTGTTAAGCCAAAAGAATACCAAGTCACCCTTCTCAAGGTTTCCCCATGACACCCGCTGACCTACCTTAGCTTGATCGTCATCGTCTTTGTTTACGAGGTTTACGCCGACATTTGCAAGTCTGTAAGCAAGATATGTGAATCCGGAACAGTCCGTTTGATATGGCGGTTTGGCTTCTTGTCTATCTCTCCAGTTCACATAATGCACCTTGTTCTTCAACGATATCGCCGTTTGGACTACTTTATCTCTTTTTGCTGCTACGGATGCTGCATCAACGCTTGTACTTGCTAGTAAAGAGGTGGCAGGCAAGCTGACAGTTAACATTAAGATTGCTATTTTTGTTTTAAGACCTTGTTTCATCATCTGTTATCTCTCCTCGTTGTTAGTCTCATATGTATTATAAGGACCCTTTAGAGGAGTAAAAAACCTTCAAAAATTGGTATGCAAACGCCACAACTGCATAATCGGATTAGAAAAATCCAGCGGTAATGCGGGTTTATTCCGTTTTTAGTTAAGCAGGCTCAGCGGTATGAATAATTTCTTTCTTGATTAATAGATTTGGTTGCGATAAAGTATTATGCCAAAAATCGCGTTGATAGTCGTTTTGCATCATTTTGTTCATTCAAAGTTTGCAGATCTCTTTTGGTGGTTCTAGCACGGACATGTCCCAAATAGGATGTACAAGAAGTTGTATCTCCATGTTAAGGGGTGTTCGCAGCTCATGAACGTTTTTGTCAGTTATATTTTACTTGGCTTCTCATTGGCTGCGCCCATCGGTCCGGTGAATGCTGCCCAGCTTGAGAAAGGCATCAGGCATGGATTTTGGCACGCTTGGTTGATCGGATTGGGGGCTATGGCCGCAGACGCTATTTTCATGCTTCTTATTTACTTCGGACTAGCTCATTTTCTGGCAACTCCGTTCGCCAAAACGTTCTTGTGGCTGTTCGGCGGTTTCATTCTCATCTATACAGGCGTAGAGAGTTTCAAAAAAAACAACACGGTTTCCGTTTCGGACAATCGGTCATCGGAATCGCACGCCAAGTCTTTTTATTCCGGCTTCCTCATGACCTTTTCGAATCCGGTCAGCATCTTATTCTGGCTTGGCATTTACGGGTCTATTCTTGCCAAGACGGCTGAGCGATACGGTACGTTGGAGCTTCTTCTTTATAGTTCGGGCATATTTATCGGACTGATGCTTTGGGATGTTGCCATGGCTTCGATTTCAAGTATCTTTCAAAAGTTTTTGAATGAAGACGTTCTTGTGTTTATATCGCGTGCAGCCGGCGTATGCCTCTTATGCTTCGGCGTATATTTTGAATGGCAAGCGATTAAACAGTTGTTTTTCTAGTTTTGCCATCGCTTTCGCAGGAAGAAGGTTACGAAACCAATGACGGCAATAAACGCAAGACTGACGAAGAAACCCGGTCTGCTTACTTGATCGAACAACGTGCCAAGAACCGCTGCCAATAGGAGAGCAATGGCCGTGTACGTTTGAATGCGTCCCCACGCGCTCAGCTTCAACAGCTTATGCGATGCGCACAAAATATACAGCCATGTATAAAGCAGCATTAGACCGCCGGCAGTTGTGATATATTCGTATACTTTATTCGGCAGCAGCAAGGCAACGGTGATAGAAATAGCCATTCCCGTAATGGTCAACCCAAGGGCGCCGTATGGGAAATGGCGATTCCGCGATTTTTTGGCGAACAGCTTCGGCGCGTCTCCTTCGTCCGCGATCATCGACATGACAAGCGTGACGGAATAGAGTGAAGCGACCAATCCCGAGAAACCCGCAATAATCAACACGCCGTTAAAAATATGAACCAGCAGTTCATAGTCCAAATCTTTAAGCGCGGATACGAACGGACTTTCCTTTGTCGTGATTTGTTCGATTGGCGTTACTAATAAGGCCAGTCCGATAGAAGCGATGAATAGAATGGTTATCGTTATGATCATAAGCCGGCCGGACTTCGGCGCTTCTTTGGGGTTCTTCAGTTCAGCGGCCATAATTCCCATGACTTCAATGCCCGAAAAACAAAAAAAGACATAGATCAGGCTTGTCCATAGCCCCATCGCGCCGCCTTTGAACACATCGCCAAAGTTCTTGGGCGTATGCGTATGCGCATTATCGGCGCCAAGGAAACCCGGGATGACCAGACAAGCTAAGATAATAAACATGATGATGGCTGCCAATTTGACGACGGCAAGCATGTTAACGGTCTTCTCGAACCACGCGGTTCCGAGTAAAACAACGCCAACGCCAAGAGCCGCGTATGCGCTTGTTAGAATCCATAACGGAATATCGGGGAACCAGAATCTCGTGAATAGACCAATGGCGGTCAATTGGCTTCCGAGAATAAGCATTTCGGAAGACCAATATACCCAGCCATGGCTGAAACCTGCCCAATGACCGAAAGCTTGTTTGGAATAGGTGCGGAAGGATCCCTTTTCCGAGTGTTCCGCGATCATTTTCGCCAACGCTTGAAAAACAAAGTAAGTACCGACAGCGGCGATGAAAAAATTGAGAATGACCGAGAAACCGCTCTTCTCGATCGCGAGACTGGACCCAAGCAGAAATCCGGTTCCGGTCGTTGTCCCTAACCCGAATAAGGCGAGCTGCCACCAGGTAAGGTTGCCTTTTTCGTCTTTTTTTTTCGATTCGGCTTGTTCTGCGGTTGATTGGCTCATCATTTAGCTCCTTGGTTATCAATAAAAAGCTACGTTATTTTAACAAACTAATCTTGAAGTTATTCCGGCATCTTAATCAGTAGCGATTGAAACGGACGGTTCGACTGATTTTAAAAATTGGACCGTATAAAGTGAATGGAAGGAGGGATTCTATACCTAAATAAAAAACGCATGAGCGGTAGAAGGGAGTGACGCATTATGATCAAGTTTTTATTAAAATGGTTGATTAATGGCGCAATCGTGGTTGCTTTCCTGACGTATTACGCCGATGCGACATTTTGGAATGCGGCCATCGCGGCAACGGCACTTACGGTAATAGCGTATTTGGTTGGTGATCAATTTATCCTTCGCACCACGAACAATCTGTTCGCGACGATCTGCGATTTCTTATTAGCCGTTGTTTACTTCGGTGCTTTGTCTTATGTATTCGATTGGGAACTGTCTTGGGGCGAAACGTTCTTTCTCGCATTGCTTATCGGAGTAGCAGAATGGGTGTTCCACCGTTACGTCTTTAATGAGGAACTAAGGGTTTCCGGGTAATCATACCGGATATCATGAACAATAATATGAAGAAGAAGGGCTGCCGACCGGCAGCCCTTCTTTTGATGAGAGCATATGTACCGGAACTCTATAGAATCCGATGTCATTTATTACCTGTAGATATCATGGATTGACCATGTTATATTGTTAATCCGGCCGAGAGAAACAAGCGGACGGAACGGAAGATTTCCACATTGCTAAAGCAAGTGTGAAAACTTCATGAAAGAAGAGATTGTTCTTTGAAAACTGAACAACGAGCGAAACTGCCGGTTATGAAGCTTCGGCTTCATTACTAAAGCAATAAAATGTTTTTGAGCAAGTCAAACACCTGAAGATTTTCTGATCGACATTCCGTCGTTGACGATAACTTCTATTATGGAGAGTTTGATCCTGGCTCAGGACGAACGCTGGCGGCGTGCCTAATACATGCAAGTCGAGCGGAGTTATTCCTTCGGGGATAACTTAGC
>NZ_JAUSST010000003.1 GCF_030812415.1 Paenibacillus harenae
GTTCCACTGAAATGTTATCTGCAATGTGCAAACTAGGACAATATTCTAAGAAAACGTGAGCATTTAAGAGCATAGTGATTCTCCATAGAGGGAGGATAGCGTTGAACTTAGCGAAGTGTTGACATTGAAATTCATTATATGTTAGCCTTACTTTAATTGAGAAGAGCGGAGGGGTTACGTGTGATAAACTAATTCTTTGATATTCTTTGCACAATTGAAATTAAATAGTGGTTTAAGGCTATTTGTTTTGCGTGCATTGTAATCGAAGATTGGTTTGCCTTCACGGTAACCTAGTTTAGTACTATACGATTGGAGACAGCCGTAACTCTATCCTCATGTCGTATAGACTGGATTTAAAGAAAATGTAATGAACTTTTTTGATTTATACTGTGAGGGACTGCGAGTCTATCATAGGGTAATCATCTAATTACGTTCATGTTCAAATTCTTTATTCGATTACAGCATGCACAGGCCTATAGCCTGTGTTTTTTTATTTATACATTAATGAAGATCCGATTATCCCTTATATACATGTAAAAAATCTTCCTAATGAAAACAGAATTGTTTTACGGGTAATAGAAAGTCATATTTGGGAGGAATACTTAATGTCAAACCATGAAAATGAAGAAATATTAACAGGGGGAAATGTCTCTAATGTTTATCGTTCGGGAGACACTGTACGACGCGATTTAAAACCAGGTAGTTACAAAATTCATAATCTATTAAAGCATTTGGAGAACAAAGGTTTCAGTTATGCACCAAAATTTTTAGGCATCGATGAAAAAGGAAGAGAGATATTATCATTTATTAAAGGTGAAGCTGGTAATTATCCTTTAAAAGAATACATGTGGTCTGATGATGTCTTAATAGAAATAGCGAAAATGCTCCGTCTTTATCATGATTCTGTGCACGATTTTTCATTTGATGAGAGCTGGGAATCCTTAGATAACACCCCCCAACCATTTGAAATAATGTGCCATAATGATTTTGCAATATACAACATTATTTTTAATCATGAAAGACCAATAGGTATTATTGATTTTGATATTGCTGGACCTGGTCCAAGACTTTGGGACATAGCATATACCCTGTATACTAGCGTCCCCTTAAGTAGATTGCATCTTTCCGAAACAGGTGAAATCATTCATTATAATTCATTACAGCATGCTAACCTTATAAAACAAAGAGTTACATTGTTTTTTGAATCTTATGGTAAAGGAGCAGAAGAAGATTATTTGGAAATGGTATTGCTACGATTAGAAGGGTTATGTAATTTAATGATGAGAAAAAGCAGTGAAGGTGACATTGCTTTTCAAAAGATGATAGATGAGGGTCATCTTGAACATTATCAAAGTGATATTAAATTCATTCGAGAACGTGGAAAAGAGTGGATTTAAAGGTAGATATATTAAAGCAAAGTTATTCTGATACTTTTATAGAGGAATATAAATATGGAAAAATATGCATGTCTATTTAGGTTAGATTAATACCTTAATGATTCGACAGTTTGTTTTTCTAAAGTGCTTAATAGGAGATGATTGGGGAACCTGCTTATATCCCTGAATCTATATGCTCACGAACTCATATTGATTGATTATTCTTTAAGTATAATAGGAAATTAGCTTTGAACTAACGGGTACGTTAGTTCAAGTGATCAGTTTATCAATTGATTACTAGAAGAGAATTTTCTATTTTGGATATGAGGTGATATCAATGGAAAGATGTAAACAATGTCATCGCTCTGTTCAACCCGGTAGTAAGCATTGCGAAAAACATAAGGCAAGGAGAGGACTGCATCGGGTGAAATTCGTTGAGGGAGTCAAGAACCGCGTTCGAACTGAACATGGTCATCTCGTCTGCGAGAATCTAACAGACTGTCCTCTATACGGACTGGTTGAATATAAGGAGAATTGGCTCGATGCGGACCATATAATCGAAGTAATGGAGTTTGACGATAGAGCGACCTTGAAAGAGATTAATGATCCACGAACGAACGGACGGCTACTCTGCAAGCTATGTCATTCCGACAAAAATATTGAGAAACGTCCGGCTAAACGATGGGCATGAAGGTAATAGTAAAAATTTATGAAACCTTTGATAAATTCCATGAAAGCTATGATATATTGACGATATCATCCACATTACGAATTGTAAACTTCATTAATTCGAAACGAGCACTTCAATCGAAGCCAGGAGGCTACTCCGCCTATATTTTTATCTAAACCGTAAATTTCTCGATAGCAAATAAGCAAACTTGTTTTAAAGTCCAACAGAAAGTAGAGAGCAGTCTTGGTGGAGCTGAGTGAGGTTTTCTTATTCTTTGATCTATGAAGGAGAAAAAGCGTAATTGGAATCTATAATGGAACAGGATCAAGCATTAGACAGTGTGTTGAAATTGACATTAAGCAAACGGGAGGAAAGTTTCATCACTTCGCGAATAGAAAAGAAGAGGCAGATTTGCCATCGCGAACTGTAACCCGAAAGATAGACACTTAGAAAAAGTGCCCATCTTTCGGGTTTTAATGGCGTTGCAGTCTTTTCTTGTTCCTTTTGCGGCCATCGCAGAATGTTCTTCGCATCCTGACGCGGCAACAATTGTTCAGCTACAAAAGGCTCCTTGTTCGCCCGTTGGGCTGGTAACGTCTTTGTGCCCAAAAAAACAGCCCTTAGCAAATCCCGATCTTTTCAAGTTGGGGGCTATTTGACGTTTACGGAGGAGCATGGCATTTATATCTACGGTTAAACTTGTCTAACGAATCGGGATCCCGCATTAGGTGCTGTGATCTGGCAACAACGAACTGACTATCATTGACAGAGTTTTCCTGTATACGGCATGAGCCGATTGGACATCTCCCAAGTGTCCACCCATGTAAAGGTGAATAACGCCGTGGAGCGAGGCCCAGACTATTCGTACAACGGATTCCGTGTCGTACTGGCCGGGAATCAGTCCTTGCTCTTGCGCGTTGCTGATCAAGGTCAATAATTGCCGCATGGCTGTTACGGTGCCATGCAGGCTTTCTTCGTCCGGTTTGAAATCTGCGAAGGCTCCTCCGAACATCAGCTTATAATAGCTGGAGTAACGCTGCCCAAATTGCCAAAAGGTTTCCCCTAGATTCAGCAAATGCTGCACCGGATCAGCAGCTTGCGGCGTCCCCTCGAATTCGTTAGCGAGAAGCTTACAACCTTCCAGATACAACTGCTGAGCCAAGCCCTCTTTATTGACAAATAAGCTATAAATGATTTTTGTCGAGCAATCCATTTTCTGCGCTACTTTACGCACCGTAACGGCTTCCGGTCCCTCTTCTTGCAAGAGACTGGCTGCAGCATCAACAACGAGTTTGCGGAGATTTTCAATATTCTGTAAGCGAGCCTCTTGATAGGTTTTCAACACTCGTGTGTTCGTATTAACGGAGTTATCCTGGTCGCTCATAATCATCACCTTCGGTTATCGTGTTTTCGTCAGGAAACAAAGTTTCTTAATTTCTTACAAAGAATTTTATACAGTGAATGGATAGTTGTCAATGAGTCACGTGATGTTCCAAAATCGTATTGACTTTCTAAAAGAGTGTAGTTACAATGAAATCAATCGGAAACACTGTTACCAAATAACGAATGGCTCTTCATTTTCTTGGTAATTGAGGATTAATTCTGAGCACTTGGTAACACTGTTTCCATATCATAACATAGTATCTTAAAGGAGAGTAACACTATGACATTTCAAGGAAAATGGGCACTCGTCACGGGAGCTTCTTCCGGTATTGGAGAGCAATTCGCGAGACAACTGGCCAAACAAGGCAGTCATTTGGTACTCGTAGCCCGATCGGAGAGCAAGCTTGTGAGCCTGGCATCAGAGCTCAAAAAGATGTATGGCATCAAAGCCGAGGTTATTTCTATGGATCTTTCGAAAGAAGGCGCGCCCAGCGAGTTATATCAGCAATGTCGACGTTTGAAAGTGGATATCGAGCTGTTGGTCAACAATGCAGGCTTTGCTACACATGGTTTTTTTGAACAAGTGTCAGGTGAGCGTCAACATGAAGAAGTTATGCTCAATGTCGCCGCTGTTGTAGATATGACCCACTTGTTCTTACCGGATATGTTGCGCAAAAACTCAGGTGCAGTTATCAATGTTGCTTCAACCGCCGGATTTCAACCGCTTCCCTATATGGCTGTATATGGGGCGACGAAAGCTTTCGTCCTGTCGTTTACTCAAGCGTTATGGTGGGAAAACCGCGACCGAGGTATCAAATTCTTCGCACTTTGTCCCGGTTCGACGGACACCAGCTTCTTTAATGTTGTAGGAACGGAAGAAGCCTCTGTCGGAAAGAAAGATACGCCGGAAAGAGTCGTAGAGGTTGCACTTCGTGCGTTGAAGGAAGGGAAAATATACGTCGTTCCGGGTGTGCAGAATTATATCGGGGCGCAGTTATCGCGATTCATAACACGCAAGCAAGGTCTTCGACTTGTTGGAGGCATGCTTCGTCCACGCGGAGGATCCGGCAATAATAATAATTATAAGAATACAGGTAATCAATCCGATCTTGCTGGGAGGACAATACGATGAAAGCTATACAACTGACAACGGCTTCGGCTTTGAGGAATTAAACTTAACGGAACTCGACATACCAACGCCAGGCCCCCATGAGGTGCTGATCCGCATGAGGGCAGCCTCTCTCAATTACCGGGATCTAGTGATCCTCAGCGGATTAATGCCGATTGAAATCAAATTCCCCATCATTCCATTATCAGACGGAGCGGGAGAAATTGTAGCCGTTGGCCAAGGAGTAACAAGGTTTCAGGTCGGACACCGAGTAGCGGGTAATTTGCAACAGCGATTTTTTGCCGGCAACCCAAGACCGGGGTATTAGAAGACAGTCTGGGAGGCCCGTTGAACGGAGTAGCGGCGGAGTATGTCGTTCTACATGAAGACGGAATCGTCCATATTCCCGATCACCTCACTTGGGAGGAGGCCGCCACGTTGCCAATCGCGGCATTAACCGCATGGAGCATGCTAATCGAATACGGTGGTTTGCAAGCGGGGGATACCGTGCTGCTGCAAGGAACAGGCGGGGTTTCTATCTTCGGGCTTCAATTCGCTCTTATGGCTGGAGCACGAGCCATCATCACATCGAGCAGCAACGCCAAGTTAGAACAAGCAAAAGCTCTCGGCGCATGGAAAACGATCAACTATTCGGAAGTTCCCGATTGGGATAAGGCAGCGTTAGAGCTAACTGGCGGCGTCGATCACGTTCTGGATGTTGGAGGAGCGACTACGATGGTGAAATCCATAAACGCGCTTCGCATTGGAGGGACTTTGAGTATGGTCGGATTCTTATCGGGCTTGACTATTCCGGAATACGATGTCACGAGCATCTTGCAGAAAGCCGCTACGATTCGCGGCAGTCAAGTCGGCAACCGGGATCACTTTGAAAAGATGAATCGAGCGATTACCCATCATCGTTTACATCCCGTCATCGACCGAGTATTCCCTCTGGATCGAATTGGAGAAGCATTCGCGCTCTTGGCTGAAGGAAAGCAATATTTCGGTAAAATCGCAGTCCAAATTTAAGTCTCACTTAAAAGACACAGGAGGCACTCTAATGCCAAATACACAAGTTCGATCCGTTAAATCTACTGAAGGCGTGAATCGAATTAAGCGCTCACCACGTAAAATACGAAGATTAGGGCTATCGCTGCTTGCGGTGATCCTTCTTGGAGTCATCGTTTTCTTACTTGTTCCTTCACCCATAGAACCGGTAAAATGGTTGGCGCCGACGGCTCCCTCTTTTCAGAAAGCGGACCCTTGGAAACAGAACAATAAACTTAGCGCTGCTCAGCTGGTCAGTGATGCCCCACAATTCCCGGAATTCATAACATTCGATAAAGCTGGCCAGCTATATACAGGAGATTCAGACGGGAAAATTTACAAGGTTCCTTTCGATGCGGAGGGCAAAAGGCCCAAGTATTTGCAGACACCAAAGGAACGCCTAATGGGCTTAAATTCGATGCCAAAGGCGATTTGATCGTTAAGGATATCAAGATGGGACTTCTGTCTATAAACCAATCCGGAAGCATAGAGGTATTGGCCAATCAAGTAAACGGTAAGCCGATCTATTTAGCTAATGAGCTTGATATTGCCCAGGACGGCTCCATTTATTTTTCCGATACCTCGAACTATGGACGTGTGACATTCAAAGAAATTGCCGAGAACAAGCCGCATGGACGCTTGCTGAAGTACGATCCAATGACCAAACAGACGACCGTCCTGTTAGAAGGCCTCTATTTTGCGAACGGGGTTGCCTTGTCTGCGGATGGAGATTACGTGCTTGTGGCGGAATCGTATCATTATCAGTTGACCAGTTACTGGCTCAAGGGTCCAAAGAAGGGAACATCTGATATTTTTGCTGACAATCTTGCAGGGTTTCCAGACAACATTACGCGTGATGAGCAAGGTCATTTCTGGGTCGGGATCTTCACGACTCGCCTTTCTTTCGTAGATCAGATGCATCGTAGCCCGTGGTTGGCTGGTATCATGGCCAAAGTGCCAGAGTCGTTGCTTAGCGGCGCAAGCGCACCGGCGAAGCATGGGCTTGCAGCTGAGTTCGGCCCGCAGGGAGAGCTTATCGGAAGCTGGCATGATCCGGAAGGTTCGTTGTATGGCGTAACTACGGCTGCAAGCCATAACGGATATTTATACATAGGGACGGCACCAGGAGGTAGTAAGGGTGTTCATCGCGTGCTTTTAACAAAATAATGTTGGAATCTGGGAGGGGGCGAATCATAAAAAAATAGCAGCAATAGATTAATAAAGGGCGATATCCTTCCAAGGTTGTTCCATTTGATAATCAACTGTATTCTCATTTAAGTACATTTCAATTTTTTTGGGTTAGGTATCTAAAGTAATTATGAAAAGTGACTCTGTTTTAACGTACTGGTCGTTTGAGGCCATTTTATCTTTCACATGTATAGATAGAGTCCCATCTTTTAGATCTCATTTAATTGTTCTATAGTCGTAGCTAAGGTATTTTTTGGAGTAAATGAGGTAACGTATTTTCTTTCCTTGATCCTTATTTTCATTCATTTTCTTTAAGTAAATACCATTTTTTTTGATTTTATTTGCACCCATGTTTGTGGACTTGTTTCAAGATCAGATCGTTCAACATTCTTAGAAATTATTTGTTCATTTGAACATCCAAGCAATAGAAAGAAACAAATGGGATTCTTTTGCGGACAAGAGAAAGAGTACATCGAAACGATCCGTCGCGCAATATTGGAGGAGCGGAAGGTAAGATTCGGTTATTCGAAAGGCATGCCCGAAGTCGATGGGAATCGTCATAGTGTTCGTATTGCCGCACCTTATGGACTTGTGCTTGTTCAAGGATCATGGATGCTTATAGCGAATTGTGATCTACGGCAAGAAATTCATCAACATTGCGGATAAAGTGAAGGAATCAAACAACTTTTACATGGAAGCAGCAGAGGATCATCCGGATGGTTTGCTTGTAAACTTTCGCGTTCGTCAGCCCGAGGACTTACTGCATTGGCTGCTCGGCTGGGGAGCGGATGTCGTTGTGCTGGAGCACGAATCCTTCCGGAATCGAGTTCCGCGTTGAAGCTGGAAAAATGTTAAAACGCTACTGACATGCTGTTGTCAGTAGCGTTTTTATATACTCACATTAGATTATCATAAAGGAGCTGTTTGAAGAATATGAACACAATCGAAGCATTACAGCGGTGGTTTTTGCTCATCGAAATGCATGACCGACATCATCTTCTGCACATGGACCGTTTAAAAAATGGGAAATAGTGTATAAAATATGATGAAGAAGGAAGAGATCGGAACGATGTCAACGAATGTAATAAGCCAGCAAAGCCGCTACTGGATTGGCGTTGTATCTTCTTCTCATGTGAAACGGGGTGTGCTGGGTGGATTCGCCCAGCTCTGCCATGGCAAGTCTGCACCTTTGCGTAGGATGTGTCCTAGTGATTGGCTGATATACTATTCTCCACAAACGGACATGTCGAAGGGGGAAAAGCTCCAAGCATTTACCGCCATTGGACAGGTTGCGGATGACAGAGTCTACGAATATCAGATGTCCGAATCCTTTGTGCCATTCCGTCGGAATATACGCTATATTCCGTGTCGAGAAGTGAAGATTGCCGATTTAATGGACCAGCTTACCTTCACACGTGGGAATCGAAATTGGGGGTATACCTTCCGCTATGGTCATTTCGAGATCGGGTTCGAAGATTTTCTGACGATTGCTGGCTCAATGCTTGGCGCTGCGGAGACATCCAACATATTTCCCAGCTCTCTTAATTAAGCTGAATTTACCACAAGTTCGTTACACTAACGGAGAACTATAGTTCAATGTATTCCGCCAATCGAATTTTTTATGACTCGTTTCTTTGTTGGCGATAATTGTTTGTTTGAACAGGAAACAAAAGTTTCATTGCCTACCTTAATTACCGGTGATGTTATTGACATTTTCAATGAAACCTATGTAATTATAAGCAGGCATTTTGGTTTTAATGAGAATGCTTTTGTTACAGTATATGATATAAAGAAACGTTAATTAGGGCATTTAAGCATTATGCTAACGGAGAACGATAGTATAATGTTGAAGGGCTGCCACGTGGAAGCCCTTCGCTCAACTAACAGGCAGATTAGTTCCAAAGTGTGGTAATATAGTTTCTGTAGGACCAATAAATGAACACGGGCTAACCCAGGTGATTTGTATGAGTTTAACCCACGAATTTTATCTTCTTAGCGGCGATTTTGATTTGAATGACAGATATGAATGGTACCGAACTAATCGTTATACATGGGCTGAGAAGTCAGTAGTATCAGATGAGATTATTCAATACATGATGGACTTTTTGAACTGGTTACCTTCGTATAACCCCGAAACAAAAGAAAGTCACAGAGGGTTAAATTACTATGGGGTAACCGTTATTAATAAGCCGGGAGCAGAGAAGCTAATAAAGATATTAGATAAATGGCTTAAATTAATCGAAGAAGCACCCGACACATTCAGTTTAAGAGGAGATACTGTTTGGAAAGAAGAAGAGAATGAAGATGGCTACTGGGAACAAACGAGAAATTGGTTGAAGCGAGAAAGAATGCAGAGTGAATTAGCAGTTTTAATTGACTTAGCTGTCAAAGCTTCAGACAATAACCATTTGATTATTCATTTTGGAATCTAAGTACAGCCGATTAAGGAAAAAATATGAGCTCATAGGCTGGTTAGCAACCAGCAGTGATTGATGTGATAGTCGAAATTGATGGTTACTTTGAGAATGTACTGCTTACAGGCAAAACATGTTCAATCAGAGAATTAAGAAAGAAGTATAATATTGTCAAAAGACAATGCACAAACATAAAAGATTTTTCAGCCGTCTTTTGCAGACTATTTGAATATGAACTAATACCTGATTCATATAAAGAAGGGATTCGGATTGATTTCATAATTGATACAGATATAGACCATATTCATACACCAAGGAATTCAACTAATGGGGAACGATAGCGCAATAAAGACACGAAAGCAGCTGGTCATAACGATTGGCTGCTTTTTCCGTTGAAGTAACGGGCAGGAGAGTTGCATAAAGAAATGGAATTATGATAATCAAAATCTTAAAATAGGCTTGGGAGGGACAAGGATGGCAATGCCCACACATATTATAGCGGTAGGCGGTATAGTAGAAAATGAACAGGGACACATTCTCTTAGTGAAAACGCAACATGGTGGTTGGGTGTTCCCTGGAGGTCAAGTGGAAGTAGGTGAGAACCTAATGGATGCGTTAAGTAGAGAAATAAAAGAGGAAAGCGGAATAGACGTGGTTGTTTCTCACTTGATTGGAGTTTATTCTAATACAGGTATTCATAAATGGCATGACGGTGTTACCGATATTCCAACCAAGGTAATGTTAGACTTTACATGCCAGCCCGTTGGTGGAGAGTTATCTACTTCTGAGGAAACATCCGAAAGTCGTTGGTTTGAAAGGGATAAGGTACTGGATATGGTCACAGCTCCCGCCATACGAACACGATATCAAGCCTATTTGGATTTTGGTGGAAGCTCATTCTATATGGAGTATGTTACTCGACCCAATTTTGAAATAAAAGTGAGTCGGACTATATAACCGTTTTTCAGCGTCGTTCAACTAGCGGGTACGTTTGTTCAACGAGTTCTAGCTACCCGATTACGTAAACCGGATTCCTTTGAAGAGTAAAGGGTCCGGTTTTTAAGATATCGCCGGAGCCGGAATCTGCCTTTACCGGATTGACTGGCCAAGCTGCTGGACAAGCTGGCTTCGATCGAGACAAGCAGGGAGCAAGCAGGGGAACGCTTCCGTGATGTGCAACAATGATCCGTTCCCAAACAATTTCTTGGATGACGGTTTATTGCGCCTGCTGGATTGGGAATACGCAGGGATGGGCGACGTTATGTTCGATTTGGCGTGCCTCGCATGGGGATATCTGGAATGGCATGTGGGCAACGTTGCAAATCGGAACCTCTCATCCGACATTCAACTATGCGGAGATGGCCGGTCAAATGTTCGGCGGAATGGAGCAGCAGCTATGACAGACGGCTTCGGCCGTCTCTGCGAAGCCGTCTCTCATCTATCAATTCAATAAACGTAATGACGTAACCCCCCTCTTTGAAAATCACTTATCTCTTAAAATCTAACTCACCGTCTTAGTATATACATCCCTAGATGCTGCGGCTTTAAGAACGCAGGGATTTACTGGAATTAGATAGAAGTTAGTTACTAGGGTATAGCCGCGTATTTGATCTGCCATACAATGAGGATTTCATAGAGGGGCGGCTTTCTACGGTTTATACGCTGCATTTTGAAGGAACCGAGATTCTGCTGGATTCCAATAATGGCGCGGTACCAGCTCCCCACCCGCTGATGTTTTTTAAGACAGATGATATTTGGCAGACACTCCAGTTTCTGAAGGAATCCGAGATTGTGATACATAACGAGATATTAGAAAACAAAATCGTCATTTTTGAAGATCCTGACGGCAACCGTTTGATGGCAATTCAAATGTAGCACTGCTGAACTAACGGATACGATAGCTTCATAACTAGATATATTAGGCTGCCGGTGATCGGTGGCCTATTCCGCTAACTGCAACGCAACATTCTTTGTTGCAGATTTCAGGGTACTTTAACCGCCCGGACGGTTAGTGAAATATTGTTGTTCCATCATTGCAATGTTTTGTTCCATCATGTATACGGCTTCTTCTGGTTCTATGATCTTGGCGTCATAGCTTACTCCCCAAATCATGTCTACATAGAAAGCCAACTGCCGAACGGGAATCGACATTCGAAGTGTTCCTCCGCCATCTTCATGAAGGACGATGAAAGGATACAGCCTGCCGTTCGGCTCTAGCTTTCTGACCCCTGCCGCTGTCAAGCAAACAACGAGCACCGTTTTTACGGTGTCTGTTATCTCCATGTCTGGCCAATCGCGTATGGACTTCAGATCCAAATCTTCATGAAATGCAATGGCTTCGTTCAATTGCGCAGAAAGTATCCGATCCGCACGGAACAGACGGTAGGCTTTACGGTTAAAGCAATAAGCCGGACAATACCAATAGCCGCGGTCGGAATAAAGCCCAATAGGCTGAACATCCCTAGTTTCAAACTTTTTAATCGAACCGTATTCAATTGTTACCGTGCGCCGAACCATAATGGCCCGCAGCAAAACTTGAAGGCAAGCCGCAGACATTTCGCGGTTGGGACTCCAAATGGCGACTTTGTCCTTTAAACGATCGATTTGTTCTTTTATATCAGGTTGCAAATAGTGGTAAAACTTATCCATTGCAGATTCCGTCCCTTCTCCAAATGGGAGCGAACCGTAATATTTCAAGGATTGCGCTGAGAAAAAGATGGAGATCGCTTCACTTTCAGTGAACGCGATTGGCGGAAGCATTCGTTCGTTTAAGATCTTGAAGCCTCCCCCACGCCCTTGGATGGAATAGAGGGGTACGCCGAGCTCACTTAAATCAATTAAATCCCGGGAAATCGTTCGCTCCGACACGCCTAGATCAATTGCGAGCTCGCCGATTGTGAAGGATTTTCGTGCGTTAACCTTCATCATTAATAGAATTAATCGCTGGGATTTATGCATTCATCACCCAACCCTTACTGTTTTTTTTATTTTAACACGAAAAGACGTCACTACCTGTCATGTTTTCTTGCTACTCTTGAAATACGCGTCATTGCTTTTGAGTAAAGAAGACGCCAAAGTGGAGGAGGAAACGGCAATATGGTTGAAGTAAACGAGCTCATCCATAAATGCATCAGGATGTGGAACGAACCGGACCCCGTAGTCAGGCGCGAATTGATTACCGATCTTTGGGAGGCGGACGGTCTACATTATGCCGGGAATATCGAAGCAAGAGGACTCGAGCAGATCGAACAGCGCGTCGCGAACGCATACGACAAATTTGTGAAACAAGGCGGATATCAATTTATTTTAAGCGATACCGTAAGAAGCCTCCGCGACGTCGTTATGTACAATTGGGAAATGGTTCCGTCTGGAGGGGGAGAGGCTTCGGCAAGCGGGTTCGTTTTTCTGTTTATCAATAAAAATGGGCGTGTTCGTCTCGAATACCAGCTTTGAAATAAATGATAGACGAAGTCAACTCGAATACCAGTTTTGATTTCAAGCTGAAGGGACTTTAAGCGACCGGCCATATCGAAATGAGCTTGCTATCGTTTTTGAATTCAAAAATAATCAAATTTGTTCGTTTAAAGAGTTTGTAGGTATGACGCTAAAAAAATATGAGGACTAAAATTGAAAGAAGCAGAGCGCCGCGGCACTCTGCTTTTTTCTTTGAGGTACTGGCCGCAGCCAAACGGAGGATTTCATCCCTTTGTCGAGTCCCGTTAAAAATTCCGATGGAGCCCGGTGTTTTTCCGGGATATAAAAAGGCCGCAGGATGATCCCGATGTCGATCATTAAGTTTCCGTAAACATAGCAATATCTTCAGTGATTATTGTCATATTTGATGCTCACATAGACGAAAACCTTCTTATCCGGACTATAATCATTGTCCGTATGTCCCTTAACTCTCCACTCTGCTCTGTAACCCACGGGCACCTCGGCAGCACTGTACTTGGTACCATCTGTGAGTAACGTCGTATCTTCCGGCAATCGCTTACCCTCGCCCACAGTCTCTAGACTAAGATCATAATCTTCCCCTACAGGGGAAATCATGGAGACCTTAACAACTCCATGGAAACCATTAGGAGGGCTCCAAGATCCACTCAACTCTTGTCCTGAGGACGAAATGTACCCGTAATATAACAAAAACTCATAATTGGATCCGCCGTATGAATAAGTTTTGGAATCGGAAAGTTGAAAAGAAACGGGAGCCGTATATGCCGCAGTAGTGGCCGTCACTTCTTTTTTCACACTATGATTGCTATCGGCATCGACGGCGACCAATGAAAAGAGGTAGGACGAATTTGGAGACAGCCCCTTCACTTCATAGCTGTTCACGTCCCCGTTCAGGGTATTCAGCAGCGTATTGTCTTGGTATACCAAGTATTTGTCTACGCCCGTTTCATCCGTAGCCGGCTGCCAATTGAGCCGTAAGCTGTTATAGGTCACATCGGTAACCGTCAGCACGTCGCCTTCAGGCCACTGTGGCGCTTTAGGAGTCTCGCCAAGTCCTTGAACTTGTACGGGAGTATAACGGTTTGTCGTTGTTTTATCGCCGAGTTGTCCATAAGCATTCCATCCCCATGCCCAAACGGTCCCGTCGCTCTTGAGGGCCAAACTATGCCAAGTACCCGCAATGATGGCGGTTACCGAATCAAGACCCTGTACTTGAACGGGAGTATGGCGGTCTGTCGTACTGCCATCGCCGAGTTGACCAAATCGATTCTCCCCCCACGCCCAAACAGTTCCGTCACTTTTGACTGCCATACTATATTTATAGCCTGCAGCTACATAGACCACATCTGTGATGCTAGGAAGCTGAACGGGGACGGTATGTATTGTCGTTGTTCCATCGCCAAGCTGGCCATGATCATTCCCCCCCCAGACCCAAACGGTACCGTCGCTCTTGAGTGCCAAACTATGCCAAGTTCCCGCAAAGATGGCGGTTACCGAATCGAGACCCTGTACTTGAACGGGAGTATGACGGTCTGTCGTACTACCATCGCCGAGTTGGCCAAATAGATTCTCCCCCCACGCCCAAACGGTTCCATCGCTATTAATTGCCAAATTATGCGCTGCGCCTGCAGAGATGGCGGTTACCGAGTCGAGCCCCTTCACTTGATCAATATTCCTCGTGTAGTAATCGTCCGAACTGGTTCCATCACCCAGTTGGCCCGAATAATTTTTCCCCCACGCCCAAACGGTACCGTCGCTCTTGAGTGCCAAATGATGCTGAGACCCTTCAGAGATGGCGACTGCCGAATCGAATTTATTGCCAAGATTATCGGTAACTTGAGCCGGTGTTGGGTTGGCAGTCGGATCATCCCAGCTTGCAGAAGGCATCGTTATTCCCCACTCCCAGACGGTTCCGTCGTTTAGGAGAGCTAAACTATGCGAATCATCTGCAGCTACGCGGTCCACCTCTTTAATGCTTTTGATCTGAACGGGGGCATAACGGTCTGTCGTACTTCCGTCACCGAGCGCGCCCCAGTAATTATTACCCCACGCCCATACCGTTCCGTCCTGTCTTAGAACGAGACTATGACTCCCTCCGGCTGAAACCATCGTTACACCCGATTTCGAACTCTCTGCTTCCACCGTGGAACCGGCCTCAGCGGCGGCTGCCTGAAAGGGCAGAAGCAGCGTCAGCATCAGAAATCCACAAACCAAAAGAATAAACCGTCGTCTCATCAATCTTCACTCCCATCATTGTTCCAACTTGAATATTACCATATTACGGAAATTTTTTGACCTGCTCATTGCACTAGTACAAATCTGGTGCAATTGTCATAACAGAGGGTGCAGATAAAGGGATAAAGATCGTCCCAACAGCACTTTATTATGAATTTACTATCAAAAAATTTGGACGCATGGAAATTGGCAGTCTTGAAAATGGCTTAGAAGCGCCTCATCTCCGCCATTGCCTTCGTGTTGGCTGCTTGGTGCTATTGAACTACTATAGTTAAATGAATGAAGCATAAACTTATCTGGAAATTGGATCGACAATGTATATATCGATGTTTGTGTTGATTATTTTGGTAGATTTGTTTCATAATAGTGCGGTTACCAATGTAACCTATAACAGCGTACAGCTGAATTGGCAGCCGGCTATAGATGAAACGGGTGTAGACAAATACTTGGTATACCGATACAATACGCTGTTATGAGCCTCCCGGCTCTTTTCGGCTTTCCGATACCAAAACTTATTCATACGGCGGATCCAATTATGAGTTTTTGTTATATTACGGGTACATTTCGTCCTCAGGACAAGAGTTGAGGCGATCTTGGAGCCCCCCTGAAGGTTTTCATGGAGTCGTTAAGGTCTCCATGGTTTCCCCGGAAAGGGAAGATTATGACCTTAGTCTGGAGACCGTGGGCGAGGGTAACCGAATGCCGGAAGATACGACGTTACTCACAGGTGGCACCGAGTACAGTGCTGCCGAGCCCAGTGGTTACAGAGCGGAGTGGAGAGTTAAGGGACATACGGGCAATGATTTTAATCCGGATAAGAAAGTTTTCGTCAATGTGAGCATCAAATATGACAATCACTGAAGATATTGTTATGTTTTCGGAAACTTAATGGCTGGCCGCGGAGTCTCCCCGCGGCCTTCTTTGTACCTTCTTATGCGTGGTGATAATTAAAATATCTTCTTTACAAGCGAACGTGTATTCGGTATTATCTTTATGGGTTAATTTACCAGAATTATGAGGGAGTGATAAATGGTGGAGATTACCAACGAAATTCGTAAATAAGTCGTTATGCGCAACTTTATGACAGAGACGCTTAGACATAAACTTAATTGAGGAAAGCTTTATTAGAGATTATGACTTTTAATTCATAAGGAGAAAAACTATGACAAAAAATAAATTACTACGAATGGACAACGTCCTCATCGTCGTTGACGACCTCGAAGCCGCTAAAGCCTTCTTTCTCCAACTCGGATTCGAGTTGGAGGGCGAAACGACCGTCGAAGGCTCCTCCGTAGATCGTCTCATTGGCCTTCAGAACGTCCGTGCTACCCTCGCGTTCATGCGCACTCCGGACGGCCACGGACGGATCGAGCTGGACAAGTTCCACACGCCGGATGCAATCAGAACTGGGCCAGAGAAGGCTCCGGTGAACGAACTCGGGATCCGCCGCATCATGTTCGCCGTCGATGACATCGATGATGTGGTCGCGCGCCTGCTTGCCCACGGCGCCGAACTGGTCGGCGAAGTGGTGCAATACGAGGACACGTATCGACTCGCCTACATCCGCGGTCCCGAAGGCATCATCGTCGGGTTGAACGAGCAGCTCAAGTAATAAATCGGTAACGGATGTTTTAGGAAATCCACCATCAATATATCAAACAATAAAACCTCTCATTGGAGCAACCCTAGATTTATTAGGACTAATGGGAGGTTTTGTTATGAAATTAAGTGAGTTGTAAAAGCTTTGAATTGGGGGGAATGACAATAAAGGGTATGATTTCCTTCAAACAAGCACGGGGTAACTCCCTTTATTGAGGTGATAGCGTGGGGAAGAAGTGACGGATCAATGGATTTGTTCTAAAAATGGCTTCGTTTCGATTTTTAGATTTTTAGGGGTATAAAAACAGAGGCCTTGGCTTATAACCAAGAACCCCTATGATTTAAACAGACGTGTCGCTTCATAATCTTATTTCTGCTTCCCATTTAACTGTAGCAATGTTCTCTGGGCAGCCTTTTTCGATCAAATGTGGATATATCTTTATCTTAATAGCGTGATGATCTGTTACGCTTTGCTTAACAGGGAACGCACGCCAGTGATGATTAAGGCGACGGCGAATACGATCACGATTATGATGCCTACCGCGTCAATTAGAGGTTCCAAGCTTGGCAGCAATCCCGATACAGGGATGTAAATTAGGCTGAAACCACCGATGACACCGCCCAGGTAGTTAAGAAACTTAGACATAGTATTTCCCTCCTCTAGCGATAATACACAGCTTATGCATGAAGATTGATAGTGTGTTAGACAAATGAATGCATATAGTCGTGGGAATTGGCACAGTTTACTAATCCGTAGTTCGGTTAGTTGCGATGACCTTTCTAACAGAAGCTGTAAGAGGACAAGAACATATTTCGTTAGGCTTTATTTCATATACAACCGAACCTACCCTTGTATATGCAGAAATGGATAAGCTTATCTCAGAGGAAGATCTCTCCGATGAGGAATTGGAACAACCAGAGCTAGTCGAAAGATTGAAACGAGAAGGGATTCATCCTCTTGCGTCAACTTTTACAGAGTTAATTAACAGACTTTATTCGAGTGATGAGTAATAATACCTTGGTTCTTTAAGCTAACGGATACGATAGTTCAACCACAACATGACGGCAGCCGGCCACACGATCGGCTGCCGTTGTTCATTGAAGTAACGGGCAGCTATGCGTGGTGATAATTAAAATATCTACTTTCACTAGTGTTGGCGATGCTTCATGGTATGAGCGATGCTTAGATGATATTGTTAGTGAGTATAGTGGTAAGCCGTTTGCACTTCAATACCAAATGTTTGAGCAAATGATCGATTATTCATAATGTTAAGCAGGTTTGATAAATTGATTTCCGCAACGAAGGAGACATTAGTACGGCAGTTGAAGCTCATCGATTTTAAAGAAGGATTCAGGTTCTTCAATCATTCGATTGAGAGAGTCTTAGAAGAATATCAAAGAATAAATGTAGATATGGATTGTTATAATATAACATTCTGGGTTAACTCCTTGTGTATTAAGGATGGAAAGGCCATTAGAAAGCAAATTACATAACATGAAGTAAATATTATTTTTAGACGCCTTACTCGATGAATACATCGCCTTGCGGCTTATACGCCCTGGCGATGTATTTTTTATGCCTTGAAGTCGATTAGGCGAATCAGGAGATGCTGCTCCAGGCATTTCGGCTAATTTGTGCTGCAAGTGGTTACGAAACGTCTGGAGGGATTTATAAGATCTACTCCGAATTACTAGGGATAACAAGATAATCGGAGGGTTGAAGCTTGAAGGATCAAATGGCAAAGGCCAGTGAGCCAACTGCGGCCGTACAAAGAAAAACGGAGACCGCTGCTCCCGTCACGGCTGAGCAAGGCTTCGGCGGAGTTTACGGCGGGTATTCGCCGGAGTTGATTATGCAGCTTCAGAAAAGCGCAGGCAACCGTGCTGTTAACCAGCTGCTGGCAAGCCGTTCAGCAGGCTCGGTACTTGGCGGCTTGGAGGGTTCAAGTCCTCCTGCACAGCTGGCCAAGGAGGCAGAGCCTAATCGGACAGGCATGCCGGACAGTCTGAAGAGCGGTCTTGAGACGATGTCGGGCATGGATTTATCGGATGTATCCGTTCATTACAACTCCTCACGACCGGCAGAGCTTCAGGCTCACGCCTATGCGCAAGGCAATGACATCCATATTGCGCCAGGACAAGAGCAGCATCTCCCGCATGAAGGCTGGCATGTCGTGCAGCAGCGGCAGGGGCGTGTCAGACCGACCACACAGCTCAAGGGTGCGGCCATCAATGATAATAGCGCACTGGAGCAGGAAGCGGATCAAATGGGAGCGCAAGCGAGCAGGCTGGGAACAGCCTCGCACACGCTGTCGGAATCAGCAAACCGTGCAGCATCCTCTGCCGCTATTCCCCAGAGGAAGTCCTTTGGTCCTCTTCCGGTTGCCTCCGCGGATGCACCGATTCAACGTGCGCTGGTCCGGGATCAAGAGGTCATTGACGAACGCGGCGATACGTTTAGATGGGGCAAGTTCAAGGGCAAGAGGGATGACGTCAATCCTACCCATTCAGCCATCGAGGAAGGAAGAGGCACAACGCTGACCACCGGAGTCGATGCCAAAACCAAAGCGCAGTGGAGCCCAATCGACGGTTTGGCGGGTGAAGGAAAGCGAGTAGAGGCGCTCGTTGGTCCCGATCATAATCTAGGAACATCGCCTAGTCATGCCAATGCGGAGGCGAGGGTCAATGCATTCAAGGCGTTATCGGGCAAATCCTATATCTCGGGCCATCTGCTTAATGAAAAGCTGGGCGGACCAGGCAACGACCCGCGGAATTTGACCGCCATCTCGGGCTCGGCGAATACGCTGCAAAGCTCGAATATTGAGAAGCTCGTTCGTGATCCGGTGAACGAGGATGGCGATTGGTACAAGTACATCGTAGACGTACAGTACAAGGACGATTCAACGGTTATGAAAGACAGCAATCCGAAGCTGCAGGCCTATGATAAGCTTGCCAAGAAGCCTACTGGTGTTGTCATTACCGATTTAGGAGGCAAGAAGAAGATTGACGTGCGTTACGCCTCCAAGCTGACAGCCAACTGGTATCAGGTCAATACCAAGGGCGGCAGATACGGCGCGGAATTCAAGAAAAACCTGAACATGGATTCTCCGCTTGCCGGCGGAAAGTCCAGTATGGCCGAGAAGAAGGGTGAAGGCGAGATTGCAGTCAAGCCCGACAAAAAGACTAGAGGTAAAGCCGCTCGAACGGATATCGACGCCGAAGAATTGGTGCTGACGACAAGCAATCTGCTCAAGACCGTTATCGAAAACCGCGAAGGCTTAATCGAGAGGCTCAATGAGGTGCGCGGCAGCAACAAAGAGCTGGCGGAGCTTGTGAAGGAGCTTGAGACGCTCGTTGACCAGGGCGAAGGAGAGTCTATTGAGCTTCGTGACATCGTCTATGATTACGGGTATGACTGGGGCTACGATCATGGCAAGGCGGCCTATAATGATAATGTGGACTATTACGAGGATGACGGAAATAATGGTGCCTACAGCGAGGGATATGCGAAAGGCTACGAGCAGGGAAATTTTGATGCCAGGCAATATGAGCTCGGTCATTCCCATGGCAGAGAGGACGGCTATTATGAGTCGGGCTACACCGAGTACGAGAAATATAATGATATGCATGACAATCAATCTTACCGTGGCGGCTACGAAGCGGGTGATGCTGACGGCCGCTATGACTACTGGTATGAGCGTGGGGAGCAGGACGGCTATCGCGATGGTCTGGAGGATCAGGAATGGCATCTGGTCAGCCAAGAGGAGGGGTATCTGGAAGGCTACGAGAAATCCTATGCAGATGGCTTGAAGGAGAGTCCGTTCGCGAAGGGGAAAAGGCCGATTTGTGAGAACATAAAGCTGACCTATGACGCTAACGAGGCCAATCAATTTAAATATAAGGAGTTCGACGGCACGACCGTCGTTTCTCTGACGGGTGAAAGTGATTATTTCAACAATGAGAAGTGGTATGAGGTGGAAGTCATGTTCTCGACCCATCATATTTTGCAAAACTATATAAAAAACAATAAGTTTGCGAAAGCATTGATGCACAAGGATTGGATTCGAGAGGGTAAATAAGTATAATCCTCTGACGCATTACAGGACGTACGTGACTCGGAGTACATCGCTGTTGCGGCGATGTACTCATTGTGCTGTACTCCAATATGTCTAAAGTCTACAAAACTCCGATTACTCTGATATTGTCAAGCTGTCTATGACGAATTGTAACAAATAGATGAGCAGGTGCTGCGGCGGCCTGCTCATTTTATTAAGCTAACGGGCAGTTTACGTTAATGAGTAGCTGTTTTTAGAAGGAAATCCATTGGTTTATTATTAATATATCATACAGAGAGAGGTGAGATTTGATGTATGACTATATAAGCATCCATTCTGATGATTACACGAAAAAAGTAACGTCGAAGAATTTGGAACATTACTTAATTAATAATCTAGGTTTTGAAAAAGTTAGTCATCTAACATTTTACAAAGAACTCCATGGAGAACCAATCGAGCTAAGAGGCATCCCTGCTGAACTAGATGGTAGCTACGCGTTTAATACACTAGAGGGTGTTGAAGAAGTAAACTTAATTGAAATAGATTTGCCGAGATCCATTAGTGACATATTAGAACACGCCATAACTGGCATTGCTATTGCCATTTCTAAAGAGTTCTCATGGATTATAGATGAGGACCATGGATTAAGCTAACGGGTAGAACCGGAAGGGCTACCGCGTTGTAAACCCTTCGTTACGCTAACGGGCAGTTTTCGTTAAACCTTATTGAACAAAAGCCCCCATTAGTTGAAAAAGACGATATAATAACTTTTAAAGTATAGAGTAGTATTTGTATTCGCAAGAGGAGGTTCGTTCTCATGAATATTTTAATTTTAGGTGCAACTGGACGAGTTGGAAGTCAAATAGTTACTTATGCCCTTCATGACAGACATCATGTTACTGTATTAGTTCGCACTCCAGAGAAGTTTCAAATAAATAATGAAAATTTAACGATTATTCAAGGGAATGTTTTAAATAAAGAAGATATAGTACGTGCAACACATGGGATTGATGTAATTATTAGCTCACTAAATACTGATGGGACAACTACTCTATCAGAAAGTATGCCTCTAATTATCGAAGCAATGCAAAACGAAGGTATACAACGAATTATAACTATAGGAACTGCTGGCATCCTACAAAGTAGAACCACCCCAAATTCACTGCGTTATCAGTCAAGCGAATCAAAGCAGAAGTCAACCCGTGCAGCAAAAGAACATCATAAAGTTTACGATATGCTAAAACAATCAATACTCGAATGGACTATTGTCTGTCCTACGTATTTGCCTGATGGAGAAAGTGTAGGTAAATATCGTGTAGACCGTAATTTTTTGCCGGAAGGTGGTGTTGAAATATCCGTGTCGGATACAGCAGAATTTACATATAGCCAGATAAAAAGTAGCGATTTTATAAAATCACGTGTGGGTATCGCCTACTAATACTATAAAAGAAATACTTTCTTTGGTGGAGTGATCAAGGGAGAGTATGCACTACTGAAGGTTATAAGAGAAGATTACTTAACGAAAAACAGTCCAAATTTGATTAAGCTCCCTCGAAATGATTCAGTTTCCTCACTCAGACTCATGAATTCGCAGGATTTCATCCTGTAGTTAAGATGAAGAGAAGGATAATGGGGAGCCGGTGGCTATGAGATGGGCGGAACTGGGCATGCGGAAATAAAGGTGAATAGAAATCACCCATATTGTTCCATGATACGCACGTCTCCACTTCGCCTTAGAGATTCTCACTCCCATGTCTCAACGGGTCATAGCCCTTTCATTCCTTCGTCACATCTTAACTAAGGGGTGGAGGTCGGTCTTTCTAACGGAACGGGTCCGAGCCCTTTTGTTTAACGTATCCCGATACTCCGTGCTTCTTGTCATCCTGCGAATACTTGAGCTGGTGAGGATCGTTTAGTTTTATGCTGCTTGTGGGAATACTTTGGTCGGTTCGTAAACAATGCTGCTTCTAGCCAAAGCGATAAGCATTCGTGCTACTTTACCGATTAATTTCATGATGGATTTCATCTTCTTCATCTTCTTCTCCTCAACATTGTAGCGATGTGCCGCTCGAACTTCCGGATTAGTCATGACGGTACTCATCGTCATGAGATAGAGAAAATGACGTAAGCGTGGCCGGCCTCGCTTACTAAGCACCATCTTTCCTCGCCATTTCCCTGAGCTAGCCTCAGCAAGATTCAACCCAGCATGACGAAGCAAGGCATTACCATGCGCATAGCCACTTAGATCACCAGCTTCGCCGAGTATACCGGCTAGATTTGTTACATAAACACCTCGTATTTCAAGGAGTTTTTGTGCATAGGGAATGCGTTCAAGTATGATTCGAACCTCATGCTCAATTTGTTCAAGCTGACGCTGAGCGAGGTCATATTCTTCAATTAATTGCCCAAGATGGAGCTTGTAAGCATGAAGTGCTTGAGTAGTACCTACACTGGTTTTTGCAAGTGAAATGAGCTGTTCAGCACGTTTAACACCAGCATGACGCTTTACATACTGCTTCCAACCGGCAATGACTTGTTCCGTATCTAGCTGGCTGATTTCTTTCGGTAGAGGAAAGAGCCTAAGTGTTGCGATTGCACTGGTGCAAGTAAGGATTTTAAAGACCTGGCGAAGTTCGGGGAATACAATATCTACCCACCGATGAATCTGATTTACCGCGGCGTTGAGGCGTTTGGTAACAGTCTCTCGATTTGCCATTAAAATACGCAGTTCCTCGTAGTCTCCGGGATGGAAACGAACAGGAGAGTAGTACCCGTTTTTGACCATGTCTGCAATGACTAGTGCATCCTTATGATCACTCTTAGACGGTGTGTTATCCCGATTTTCCTTGTTCTTTTTGACGAGATGAGGATTCACTAGAACGGACTCAGAGCCAGCGTGCTAGACTAAACCAGTAGTGGCCTGTGGGCTCCATGCCAACGATGACGCTGCTAAGTCTGTAGGATTTGAGTAGATCTTGGATCCAACGTTCGAACTGATTGAACCCTTCACGATGGTTACCAAACTCGAGTGGGGTTCCCAAAGCAATCCCACGAAAGCTGACAGCGCGAGCCACATGGACTTCTTGAGCGATATCTACACCAATGACCAAGTGATGAACGGTAATGTTTTCAATGAGTTGATTTTGCTTGTCCTGTGCCTTAAACTTCATAGTAGAGCGACCTCCTGATGGGCTTTTTGAGGCTTTTGACCTCGTGCGTAATCCCATCGTACAGAGGCGCTCGTTTTTGTTCAAACTCCAAATTATTCGTTTTACAGGAATTCTAACGGGAAACGTTAGTTCAATAAACAGCGGCAGTTTTGGACTTAATATCTGAGTCCAAGGCTACCGCTGTTCCTATTTTTAAGCAGTCTAATCGATTTATTACTCGAGCATATCCCGCGACGATATGTTTCCTCAGACAGCGCATGTGGAGTCGGTCATATTGATGGTTCGAAAATGAGATGTGACAGTACCGCTCAAATGTAATGTTGATGAAGGTTTAGTAGACTTACCTCAGCTGAGAGGGCGCTTCGCTGGCAGTGAAGAGGTCAGCGGTTCGATCCCTCTAAGGTCCACCATACACGATAAACGCACGCAGTCCGTCGGGGCTGCGTTTTTCAAAATTGGGGCGTTCCATGCGTAGGGAGTGCTGAGAAACTTCAACGAATTGTCATCAACGGACGAAGTATCTGGATTGTCAACATAATAAGGAACTCGGGAGTGTATCAACACTACTAGGCTCAGAATAAAGGAATACAGTTGATTAGCAAACACTTAAAGTGTTTGTTAGAATTTAATTATAGTGTTAATCAAAGGTGAGGGTTATGTTATGCCAAAAAATGATAATATGCTAACCATTCTATGGATGTTGAATTCGGAAGAGAAATTGACTGCGAAGCAAATATCGGAAAAGTTGGAGATAAATATAAGAACAGTTTATCGGTATATGGATGCATTATGTGCCAGTGGCGTCCCTATCATATCCGACACCGGGCACAATGGCGGGTATAGCTTGCTGCACAATTTTATCAAATCTCCTCTGTTATTTAGTATGGATGAAAAAAAGACACTGCTTCATGCTGCCCTATTTGCAAAAGAAGCCGGGTATCCTTTGAGTGAGGCATTAGAGAATGCAACATCCAAGTTGAAAATGTATTCGAATCAGGAGCAGGAAAGGTTACTAAGCCATCATTTAGCCGGATTTGAAGTAATAAACCGCAGGGGATACCCCGCTGTACAGCCGGTATTGCAGGAATTGGAGCACGCTGTAGCAAATGAATGGTCTGTAGAAATTTCTTATCGTAACAGTCATGAAGAGCAGTCCCCCAATAGGGTAATAGACCCCTATGGCGTGGTTAATTGGAACAATAAGTGGTACACCATTGCATTCTGCCACCTGCGGAATGAGATCCGCAGCTTTCGGGTAGAACGAATTCTGAGCATCACACGCACGCCATTCTCATTTAGGCGTCCCAATGAATTTTCAGCGCGTACTTTTTTTATGAATAATCTGTTACCAGATGTAGCAGGTAAATCCGGATACATTTCTTTAATTATTAGTGGCAAGGCAGAGGCGTTGGATGATCTATGCATACATTGGTTTTTGGAGCATCATTTGCAGGAGCGGACATCGACGCAAGCCATTTTTTTACTTGAGGAAGAAGCGCTGTATACACATGTTCCGTTAATCATTCTTCCTTATGGGAAATCCATTCGAGTTATAGAGCCACAGAATCTAAAGAATAAACTTGTGGCGGTTGCTTCAGAGTTAATGGAATATTATCAAGTTTAACAGCTTCACTGACAGCAGTTGTCAGTGAGGTTGTTTTATTATAAGGATAACCACTCATTACAGATGAATGGTTGCTGTTACCTAATAAACTTGATGAGGAGCACTTAGAAATGAATAATACCGTATATCTTTATGTGTTTGATACCATGTCCGATTGGGAAATAGGTTATTTAGCCGCCGAACTGAACTCTGGAAGATACTTCAGACAGGGGCTGGCTCCTGCCAAAATAGTCACCGTTGGGATAGAAAAGACTCTAGTAACTACAATGGGCGGATTGAAAATAATGCCTGACATCAAAGTGGATGAGTGCAGCATTAAAAGCGTAGATGCACTGATTTTACCTGGTGGAAATACATGGACAGAAGCTGTTCACGTACCCATATTAAAAATGGCCGAGATGTGTTTAAAGGAAGGGATAGTCGTTGGAGCAATTTGCGGTGCTACCTTAGGACTTGCTCAAGCAGGATTGTTAGATTCACGTTGGCACACAAGCAATGATTTGGCCTACCTTAAAATGATCTGCCATTCTTACACGGGCGAAGAATATTACAAAGTGGAATCTGCTGTTACCGATGGGGAATTGATCACTGCATCCGGAGTAGCTCCATTAGAATTTTCTGTTCATGTTTTAAAAGCGCTAGATGTATTTTCTCCCAAAACATTAGACGCTTGGTATCGTCTTAATAAAACTCATGAACCTAAATACTTCCACGAGCTAATGAGTTCAATCCAATGATAATATAGGGATACAAGGCATGTGGAGTGTGTGGTAATGATATATCGGGATTGAAGAAAATGGAATATGATGAGATGAACTTCCATTTTCAATATATTAATGCAGCGAATGTAGTAGGCTGAAGAGGGAGAGAGACTACTAAGTGTAAGGTATTTATTGAAAAAAGACTCATGGAAAATATAAGTGGGCTGAGGATTATATTAAATAAGTTCAATTTAAAGGTGTGCGACCTGCGAGGTTCCGCTGACTTCCGTCAAGTATCCAAAGCAAAAACTCGGCAAAAAAGCCGACGAGTATTTGTTGAATATGATTCAAACCGATAGTCCGGGAAATGAGGGATTATGATACAGACCGTCATTGATAGCGCGTGCATCGACAGCGGCACCCAAGTGATAATGAAGCAGGCATAGACCAAAGCCCTATGCTACTGTCGTGTGTTTAGTACCGAATGCGGTAATGCCCAGAAGCGTTCGAGTACATGGCGCTGGAGCAGTTCGTCATGTCAACAACCATTTCGACTGAATCCTGCTCCCAAGGGTTTGCGTTCCCCTTGTCAATTTCAATGCAAAAAAGCCCGTATGCGATTACCGCATGCGGGCTGTTTCTGCAACGTGGCACTGCTGCCCTAGCTTATTTGTTGCCTAAGGACTGAAGGATACTTTGCACTAAAGCCGCATAACCGGACTCCAGTCCTTTCCCCGTCTGGGCACTTACTTCATTGCTAAGGGCGTTCAGGGCATTGCTTGTTTTCTTGGCGTCGTTGCCGGCCGCTTGCACCTGCTTCACCTTCGCTAATAGGCTGCTTAGCAGATCAGGTTTCGTAATGAAGCCGTTGTCACTGCCTGATTGGAACAACGAGTCCAGATGCGCGATTTCCATATAAACGGTTATCTGACGTGTGACCGTAACGGAATTTCCCGCCTTATCGCTTGCTGTCACGACGATGGAATGTACACCGAGCGATAGACTCAATGGTGTTGCTGTAATTAATTGGGAGGCAGGCTTACCGTCACATGTGACGGATACCGAATCCACGCCGCTAGTTGCATCGGATGCCACAATCGGATAGTTCAGAGCATCACTAATCAGAAGCTTCGAGATGTCAGGCATCGTAATAGTAGGGGCTGTCAGATCGATCTGAATGATCTTCTCCTTCACCGCTTCCTTGTTGCCTGCCTGGTCCTCGCTGTAGTAACGAAGAGTGTGAATCCCCTCCGATGAAATCGATACAGAATTGCCGGTGGTATAGGCTCCTCCGTCCAAGCTGTAGTACGTGGAAGCAACTCCGCTGTCTGCATCGGTCGCTTGAAGGACTACGTTCACGGGATGGGTCTGCCACCCGGTTGGGGCGTTATCCATGGTTACAGGAGGTGTTTTTCTCTGCGCGAACATCCAATCAAAGACGTCTGTGTAGTCATTGTTCCAAGCCGGCAAGTTAGAGGACTGCGCCGTGGGAGCTATGCTCCAAGTCCCCATCGTTATCTGGTTGTAAAGAACCGCAGCTTCAACCTCGTGAGCTATATAATCAGGCAGGGCAGGTGTGTTGGCCGGATTCGGCCTCTGACTCGGCTGATCGAATTGATTGTAGGGCCACGTAAGAGCCTCATTGCTCTCAAAGCGCGAAGCCCTCGCGTTGGTCATTTTCGGCATATTGGTGTTTATGAAGTTCGTGAGGTTAGTCTGGTATATGCCAACGTTATTAGCATTGATAAACATCCAATAGGCCAGTTTGGCGTGAGCGCCGTTGGTGCTCGCGTTCGGTGATCCGTTTACCGGAGACATAGGTGCGGCGGCTGCGAAGAAGCCGGGGTAGTCGTTAACTAAGCTGTTCGTATACAGGCCGCCCCATGAGAAGCCCGCCACGTAAATACGGTTAGGGTCTACTGCGCTGCTGGCAACCAGGTCGTCTATAACCTTCTTAACATTGGCTGTAGAGGGAGTAGATGTGCCATTATAGGAAATATTCAGTATATGGCTGGCGTATTTCTCGGGATTTTCTTCCATTTTCTTCATTAAAGCGACCGAGCCGTTGGCGGATTTCATGGCCGCTTTGGGGTCTGTTGCAGCGTCTGTGCCGCCACGTGACCTGCCGTGGGTATAGACATACAGCGGTAATCGTTGCACCACATTACCGTTGCCATCCTTGTGAAGGTAGAGCGCGCGATTGACCGAATCGCTCGTGGATGTTGTAAACTTGTCAAGGATCGGATTCACAACTTTGTCCTGTTCAAAAACCACGTTGCTAAGCGAACTCCCATCTGTCAGTGCGATCCCGTCGTTCTGGACGATGTTGTAAACCTGCTTTGTCGAGTTACTGATGCCATCCAACGTTATATTGCCGCCGCTCTCTGAATAAAACTCAAACTCAACTACGATGTAACGGCCGCTTGCCAGTCCTTCCTGATAATCTGGGGAATTGCTTACCGTGCCCTTATAGCCGCGTACCTTTGGTTTGTCATTGGCGTATACCCTTATGATCTTGCGCGTCCCTTCAAAGGTCACCGAGTCGCCCTTCAGGGTCGTGTTCCTAGCCGAGACGGTAAACAAGCCCGGTTTAAGCGAGGAGCCTAACGCCGCCTTCCCATCGCCTAAGTCAATGATGACAGCCGTCGTGTACTCGCCACGGGCGAAGTTGTCATTCCATACGATAAAGGGAAGCTGCTTCGCGTTCGGATCGTTTTTGAATGTCACGTGAATGGTATGGTCAGCCTCAATATTTGCAAAGGTATAAGTGCCAGCAGATAGAGTCACGGCCTCGCCGTCTACCGTTACGGTATCCACGATTTTGCCGTTATTGGGGGTAAACGTAAATTCTTTGCTTGAGCCCTTAGCTAGTCTCAGAACATCGCCTGGTGGGTTCGGCGTTATTGCACCGCCCGATCCCGCCGTGGCGGTGATTGAGAATCTGTTGTCCACTTCATTGGCTGAAGAGAGCTGCAGGCTGTCTCTAAATGAAGCATCGCTGGAATAACCCGCGTCCGGAACTCCGAAAGAGGAAACGACTTCATAGCGGTCACCGCCCTTGTCCGTCGAGTTATTGATATAGACCTCAAAGGTAAGCTTGCCTTCCTGTAAGGTCAAGGTTCTTTTGGGTATTCTCATCTCCACGATATATCCTGTATCCGTGATCTGGGTCCACGCAGCTCTGCCCGGAGCGGACTGCCCTGAGAACACGCCCGTCGCGCTGACACGCCATTGGTTTGAGCCTCCGGATCCGTTGCCGACATAAAACTCCAGGCTGTCGTACGTGTGATCTCCGCCGGCTCCCTGATATAGATTGCTGTCCTTCACAACTACGCGGGCATACAGGTAGTCGTGGTCCCACAGGATTCTGGCTGTGCCCGTGGCATGGGGTCTGGGGTCGTCGGGTACAGTGCTTTTGTTGATGAGATGCTCCATTGTCAAGGCCCATAGTGGGTCGTTTGACCCGAGTTCGGGAGTTCCGAAAATGGCGGTCGGCGTATCATTCGCCTGCAAGGTTGTAGGAGTTGTAGAACTGAGGTCGCCATCAAGTGCTTCTGCGTACTTGATGTTGTCAGTGGCGACGGCAAAGCTGGCAGGCATTAGCGATGCCACCATTACCAAGCAACAGAGGAACGCGAGTACTTTGCTAAATCGTTTTAGCATCAATGAAAATCCTCCTTATTTTTCGATCCGGTGCGCCTACGGCTTACCCGCATCGTATTCGGACACATTGTCAATTTGACAAACGCCCAACTATATGATGTGGTATATTTACCAGGTTTTCAACCTGTCAAAATATAGAATCTATGGAAACGCTTTCTCCTAGAAATCTTTAACAATAATCATGATTCAATTCAAATAAATGCTGATGTTAAAGTGGCTTGTTTATCTCAGATTCAAGGCGAAATGCTAAAGGATTCTAATACAATACTAGAAGAATTCATCGATGCTGGGTTTAAAACTTATAAGGAGATTAGATCATATATTTCAAAGTATTGCTTTGAAGGTACCTATACACAAATAGCACTGGAGAAAGCCATTGAAGACCATAAAGGTGCGATTCTCATGATTTCTATTCTGTGGTAAATGGTATGGATTATGTTTTAATCATTGACGATAAGACGATTCGAAAAATGAGTATTCAAAAATTTAGAAAGATGATTTATGCTAGTCATTTTGATAGAGACTATTTAGAAACTGAACAAAAGAAAAAAACAGTTGAAACGAAAATAGATTTGGCTTTAGGTGGAAAAGTATCAACAAAAAAGACACTGGAATAGGATCTCAGTGTCTTTTTTTGTATGCAACGTGGGCAAATTTGCGTTCTAAAACATGGGATTACAGGACCAATTGGATATTAAGCTAACGGGTACGTTAGCTCAATGAATTAAGACACGGCAACCGACATAATGGCTGCCGTTTCTCAACTAACTGGGAGTATAGCAGAGAAACTAGTTCTATTATTAAGCTTGCACCAATAAAATAGAGATGTGAAAGCGATGTAAGGCGCGACATCGTTTAACGTAAAAGAAGCCTAATGGTTCCTTATTGAACAAAAATACAGTTTTTGAAAATTGCTGCAGAGTCATCCTCAACAGGATGGCTTTTTTGTACGCTAAACATTCGTAACAGAATATGTATTCTGTTACGAATCAGTCGAAAATTTATTTTCACGAATGGAAAGTGGTCTTGTGTCCCTGTGTTTAGTGAAACAATACGGCGTTCCGGCTCTTAAGAGCTGCTATTAACTTTCGGATTCCTGGCTGCGTCATTAAGCTAACGGGCTGAATAACGCAACACTTTCTATTCCATTGAATTGTCGTGCTGATTTGTGCATTGCTGGCTCAGTATGGATTAAAATAGGGAAATGGGTCCGTCGGCAAAAATAATGCCAAAACAACAAGGAGAAGATGATTATGATTTCAGATTGGAAACAAGCGGAGGAAGCATTGAGGGATATTGAGGTCGTTGGTCATGAAAACAATAAACCTGTTTCCGTCATCGGTTTTGCAGAAGATTTGCGTTGCATTGGCATCGGAACGGACGCCGCGGTCTTTTATTACCAGGACACCCCTAATTACGCATATAAAGTGTATTCCGCTCAGTCATTAGAGAAAAAGGAAGTGGAAGCAGGTATATACAAACGCTTAAAAGGATCGCAGTATTTCCCCCAATGTTATGGAGTCGGACCTAACTATTTGGTTTTAAGTTTTGAACAAGGAGTTACCTTATATGATTGTCTTCTACAAGGTGTCCGTGTTCCAGAACAAGTGATCCAAGACGTTGAGGAGGCCCGCGAGTTTGTCCGAAGTCAGGGGCTGAACCCAAGGGATATTCATTTAAAAAATGTTCTTTTGCAAGAGGGAAGAGGAAAAGTTCTTGATGTTTCGGAATATATCAAGGAAGGAAACGATAGTCGATGGGAACACTTGGTATGGGCATACAAACATTTTTATCCTCTGATATGCGAGTTACAGGTACCTTTATGGATCTTGGAAACCATAACGAACTGGTATAACCGGATCGATACGGCAAGTTTTGGAATAGAAGACTTCTCTAAACGTGTGAGTCGGCTTTTCTTTGGGGAACGCAAATGAACGGGGACAAGATTACTATCTCAGACCCTTGTTTATATTTCTGTTGAAATTTTATATATTCGAGCCTTAATCCTCCAAAAAGAACAGAACAGCTCGATTATGTGCGAAGAGTTGAACGATGGCAGAGATAAGCAGCAACTCGTGTTAGGCGAATACGATGGATTGGAAGAAGATTCCACCACCGAAATGAATTTTTTACTCAATGGCGATCTCACTCTATAATAAGTGAACAAATGAAGCTGGCATTAAGCTAACGGGTAACGATAGTTAAATCCTGAAGGGCTGCCGCGTGGTAGCCCTTCGCTCAAGTAACTGGCAGGATAGTTTCAATGGTATTACTAGAATTAAGGCCTTTTGTTGCATAAACAAGGAAACAAAAAGATGGGTTTCTTCAGTCGAACGTTCATGTTATTGTATTTTCATACAGAGTGCTCGCTATGTTCCAGGCGATGGAGGTGAAGGAATCGGGTGAAAACTACACGGGAGACTATCGTACGCGTCTCGTTTCAGCTTTTTCTGAGAAAGAGCTTCAAGGAAGTTACGATAAAAGAGATTGTAGAAAACGCGGGAGTGTCTCAAGGTGCCTTCTTTCATTATTTTAAGACAAAAGACGAACTTTTTCTCGAAATTGTGGAGAATTCTCTTCAGACCATCCTTGATATGCATTTTACTAAATTTGACAATAGTTCCCTTTATAAATATTATCACGATTATATAGAGTGGTTAACGGGAGAAGGTCGTGATTTCGATTTGAACTACTTCTCTTTGTTCTTCGACGTGTTAAAGCTATTTCCGCATTTTCGGGAGAAGTTGGCTAAGATCCAACAAGCGGAGTTGGATGCTTGGATGAATGTCATTCACGGTGCCAAAAGCATTGGGGAGATCCGAACATCTATGAGTGCCGAACAAATTGCAAAGATGTTTGTTTCTACTTCCGATGGAATCGGCATACGAAGCATCCTAGTAGGAATCGATGGCCTCTCAATGAAGCGTACGTTGATGGAATTGTGGGATGGAATATACTTAGAGCTAAAAGCATAATTTTTTTTAAATAAAACATAGCGAGCACTCGGTTTGTATATATTGATGAGGAGGTTGTATCATGAGTACCGAAATTAACAAAATTCATCATGTAGGACATGTTGTCTATGATATGGAAATGGCGTTGGAGCTGTACAGGAAGCTAGGTTTCATATGCAAGCCGCCTGCCTATCCGACAATGGTTGAACAAGAAGGCGGGACACCTAGACCGTTTGGAGCAGCTAATGCTCATATCGACTTTGTCGAAAATTTTATTGAAATCGTAACGACCGTGCAGGAAGGGGGGAGAATTCCTCATGATGCCCATTTCATACCGCTTTCGGCGCCTCCAGCCGTACTTTCACGAATCATCGCCTCGATCAAGCGTACTGTTGCCACTATCTCTCGCTGTCTGGCCCGCTTTGAAGGAACGCATATTTTGGTCTTCTCCACTTCCGATGCGATTACTTCTGCGGCTCGTCTGGACCAGGGAAAAGTAGGACACGGAGGTGTCAATACGATACAACGTCCCGTGGAGACATCGACCGGTACGCAAATGGTTCCTGTACGCTTGCTCGAAATCGATGACGAACAAGTGTCCGAAGGACGGTTAGCATTCGCTGAAAATCCACCATCGGAAGCTTTGCAGACACAGATTCATACGGAGCATCCGAATGGGGCAATCGAGTTAGTCGAAGCGATCCTGTGCGTCGAAGATGGAGAGCTTGATGCATGTGCGGCGCGATATCGACTTTATTTGGGAACTCAGCCGCAAAAAGAAGGGGAGGTATGTGTGTTTGATCTCGATGGCGGGCGCATTACGATCATTCCTAAGTCCCGTTTAACCGATTTGCTTCCGGGAGAAACCCTCCCGTCTTTACCGGGATTTGCAGGATATGCAGTAAAAGTGCGTGACCTTTCTGTTACCCGACAGCATCTTGAATCAAATGGATTTCAGGTTATTGAGACAGTGAGGGAAGATGTTTTTGTACCGGGCGCCTCCCTTCTCGGAACGGCTCTCATTTTCAGGCAAGGCTGAACATTAGACTCATAATTATAACCAACCGACTTTAAAAGATATTCTAATGTGAAGCTTATAAAACATAAGCTTTTATCAGAATGAATAAATAGGCGATCACAAGGCGGCATTGACTCCAAGCGGACTGACCTGCTTGGTCGAGCGGCTGTAAAAAGAGGGGCTCGTTCACTTCGAACGAACGCAGGAGGATCGGCGAGGCTCTTATGCGGTAATTACTCGTGAGGGCAAGCGGGCATTTTTGAAAGCTTGTCCAACGTATGAGCAGGGGATATATGCTTATTTCATAAGTATGCTTGATGAAGAGGAGTGCCGAGTTTTATGGTATTGTCAGCTCTCCGGCATGGTAAATACTCTATGCTGTTTGACACTTATATAGAGAGGATCGTTCAATTTGCCGCAAAAAATGATTAACGTCATCCGTTTTCATGAATATGGCGGACCCGAAGCATTAAAGCATGAACGAATTCCATGTCCTGAACCAAAGGATGAAGAAGTACTTATTCGTATACATGCTGCCGGAGTATTACCTGCAGATTGGAAACTACGTCAAGGATTGTTTAAAGAGGTTCGTTCGATTCGATTCCCTTATATACCAGGAACATCTTTTGCTGGCATCGTTGAGGATGTAGGAGCAGGTGTTACGAATTTCCGGAAAGGACAGCAGGTATTCGGCAGAAGTACTACGGGAACATATGCAGAATATACAGTTGCTTCTACAGATTTTCTTGTTCTTAAGCCACATTCGATCAGTTTTGATGAAGCAGCCACGATATCAGGAGGTGCAGCAACCGCATGGCGGGCACTTATGTATGATGGAGAGTTGAAAGCCGGGGACCGAGTCCTGGTTCATGGGGCAGCCGGCGGTGTCGGTTTGTTCGCTGTCCAATTCGCCAAATGGAAAGGTGCGCATGTGATTGGAACAGCCTCAGCGGCAAATGTGGATTTTGTACGTTCTTTAGGCGCTGAGACGGTAATCGATTATACCTCCACATCGTTTGAACAAGTGGTGCAAGATGTGGATCTTGTGCTTGACACCGTGGGTGGAGAGACACTTGAACGTTCTTGGTCTGTAGTAAAAACTGGGGGGACCATTGTTTCTTTACTGGAACAACCGTCTTTGGAAAAAGCGAAGGGGCTTGGCATCAAGGCATTAAAGCCGAGCCAACTTTCTACAAAAGAAGATTTGGAAACCATTGCCCACTTGTTCGAAGAGGAAATCGTAAAGACCTTTATTGCGAGAACGTTTCCTTTGCATGAAGCCGGGTTTGCCCACGAATTGAGCCAGCGAGGACACGGAAGTGGCCGTATCGTGCTCCATATTTCCGACTAACCCAAAATGGGCAGTTCTTGAAGAGGCAATTGGCGACAGTTCTCTTTCTGGAATCATTGCAAGCTTGCATCAGGCCGGATGTATCAGCTCGCCATGGTATTGCTATGAATGAACTTATGGATACCTTTTTTCGTGTCTTTATTGACGGAATCCTGGAGCCGATATATGCGTCTGAACAATAAGTGGTCACCGTACCATTTCGAACGGAAGAGAGGGATCTCAAATATGGAAAACGCTAGATTAACAAGTCTCTTAACAGTAGTGTCATCCACCATTACTTTATCCGTCATGCTGTTCATTACTATAGGATCTGGTATTGCCATCGAGTACGGTCTGATCAGCTTACTTGCATTAATTGGTTGGTTAAAATTTTCATATAAGTCAACACCTAGTCAAACTAATACCTTACCAAAATATATATTAGGCATTGTATTGATTGTTGCTTTAAACACAGTTCGATATACAGCTGACTTCTCACAATTTGTTTATTTGAATTACAATCAGTGGTTCACAGAATCTTTCACACTTAATCACATGCAATGGTTTGTATGGATGGTATGTCTGCCAGTCTCCCTTTTACTTTTTGGTGGATATTACTTGAGCAAACGTCAAACCGTCGGTTACTTCTTCGCTTGGTGGGGGTTTATTTATTTCACAATTGAATCTCTCATACAATTACAGGTAGAGTTAGGAAATTATTCATCCTATAATCATGTTTACTATTTGGGTCTCATTTTAGCGATGTTGCTATTCTATATCAGTGTATCTGGTATCTTGAAGCTCATTAAACCTAAAGAAGAAGAGCAAAAAATTGAAGATTATCAGCCTTTGACCAAAAAGCAAAAGAATTTATGGTCTTTACTATTGGTGACATTTGTTGTGGTATATGCTGTAACCCTTTATACGCAAGCTGGTCCCTTACCCGTTGGAGTAATTGTAGGGTCCATGATGGGAGGAATGATTGGTTGGCGGAAAACGACTTCCAATATTCCAGCAGATCCTTATAAACTAGTTCCTTTATACCTTTTATTACAAGCACTTTTTTACATTCACGTTGGAGAAGAAGTGCTCACACACTTTAACCGGGGAATTGCATCCATTTCAGGACACCCATGGTCTGACGTGGAATTTGATTACGTTATCACTTTCTTAGGACCCATCTTTTGGGTATTTGGAGCATATAGTCTATGGAAAAGACAAGTATTTGGAAATTTCATCTTATGGTTTATGATTGTTGGAATGATTTTAGGGGAACCAACCCATTTTCTTGTATTCCCTATCGTAAGAATGGTCAAAGAGGGAATCGGTTACGAATATTTTTCAGGCATGTACACGGCTTTGTTCCCTATGATACCAGCAATATTAGGATTAATCATAATTGTAAAAGATCATAAGAAACATAAGAAGGCGATAAATAATGTTTAGATATTGTTTACTCTTTGTAATATTTTTTATATTATCGATTGACACCTCTTATGCGCACGGATTTGGTGGAAGTGGGTTTCTACATCCATTAACAGGAATTGATCATCTTTTTGCGATGGTAGCTGTAGGGCTTTGGAGTGCTCAAATAGGAGGAAGAGCAGTGTACCTAGTACCTTCTTGCTTCTTATTTATGATGGCAGTTGGGGGGATTGTTGGGTTTCAAGAAATTCAACTTAGCAATGTAGAGTTTATGATTGCCTTATCAGTTTTGTTATTAGGCTTAGCTATATTTTTAAACAAAAAGAGCTCAATCGTCTTGGCCGGATTGGGAGTTGCCATTTTCGGATTTTTTCATGGGTATGCCCATGGTGCTGAAATCCCCAATACATTAAATCATATTGAATACATGATTGGATTTCTAGTTACAACTCTAGGTTTACACATCATTGGTGCAGTTAGCGGATTACTCATCCTAGAAAAAAGAAAAGGATCGACCACTTTAAGGTTCTCAGGCTTAACGATTTTTGTTATTGGAGTATATTTAACAATATTAAAGATTTAAAATGTCATTGGGCTCTAGTAATGAGCCGCCCAGTTTCAAACCCGGGCGGCTCTTCTTCGCGAAAAGGGGACTGGGATCAATCCGGTGATGAAATCCTGCGAATGAGTGAGTATATGTGAGATAAACCCTTAAAACCGAGGGACGGGTACGATAGCATAATAATTACCGGCCGGTGGCCGGCTAATTTTATACACGAAATGAGGAATGTACAAATTCCTCGGCTACGTTCACGCCCAGAAGACATCACAGGTAATACGTCTTATTCCCATTTCTGTCTAGCCACTCTTCCTGCAGAAGACCCATGATCACCTGATCGCGGAAGCCATTCATCGTCCACATGGCTTTGCGCCGCACACCCTCCACAGTGAAACCCACTTTCTCATAGCAACGAATCGCCCGCTTGTTATCAACAAAAGTGTCCATGTCGATACGGTTCAGGTTGTAGCGCGCGAAGAGAATCTTTACAAATTCCGATAATGCAGCCGCCCCGTACCCTTTGCCCCAGTAGCGGCGGTCACCGATCAGCATGCCGATTGTGGCCCTGTGCGCCACCCGGACCATGTTGCGGAAGGAAATCTGGCCAATCACTACAGGCTCCTCTTGAGCATCCTCTTGCACCTCAATCACGAAAAAGCGTCGCGTATCGAGGGGCGACTGATTCCGGAACTCCTCAACCAGCTGCTCTCGCGCCGGAATCGCGTTGCCAAACCCGCCTGACGCCCAAAACATCACTTCTTCATCCAACCGAAACCGATAGATCGTATCCACATCACGGAGTTCCACTGGTCGAATCTTGATCAAACGAATTTTGGGATGAAGAAGGCAGAGAAGAAATTGTGGAACCTATGTTTGGTTGGCTTTCAACTTCGCTTACACGCTATCCAGAGACATTAAACGTAAAAACCATGGTACATACTCGCTCGGTAGGTATCCGTCCATATATTAAACTTGAACCAACAGACCACCCACTAGCTATTGAACAAACAAATGGGATCAATACCGGCGATCGCAACGAACTGAAGCTAAACCTTACCCACCCGGAAGAACTTTATATGAACATCTTTACTTTCCTGGGTAACCGAAGTAAGCAGTCATAGTGGCATGCATCTTGCAAAGGAAAATAGCTTCAAATAATTACCCGGAATTAGTTAACAGACAGGGTTGCCAACGGCAGTCTCCATTGTGCTAACGGGTACTATTGATTAATACGTACAAAACAGCTACCATGTCGCAGGCAACAAAGGCACCAATTTTCCCTAAGAGCTCAGCTATCCATGGTGGTATACTTGATAAGTCTAGGGAAATTTTATGATTTTGTTCAGTGTGCTTCTTATGTTTGGGCTCCAAAGAAATAGGAGGCTAATAATGTTTGTATTACTTCTCATCACAAGAAGTACAGCTGGGCTTAAGTTAACGGATAACAGTTGGTTCAAGTAATCGAAGAGACGAAGAGGGGGAAACCGAAATGAAGACGATCAAGTGCATGATGGATCACCTGTACTGGGCGGACGGACGCATCTTGGACGCGCTCGAGGAGAGTGGGACGAAGAACAAGGACCTTCTGAAGCTGGCTCGGCACGTCGCGGTCGCGGAACGAGTCTGGCTGTCCCGATTGCAGGGCAAGGGCAGCGCGCAATATTCGTTGTGGGAGGAAGCGGAAGACCTGACGGCGGTCCGGACGATGTTCGAAAAAAACGCCGCGCAATATTGCGTCTATATCGAAGAGCTTGAGGAATCCGAGTTGGACGAGATGATCGACTATGCAAACCAGAGCGGGGTTCCGTTCCGAACGTCCGTCCGGGACATCCTGTTGCAGGTCCTCTTACATGGGCAATATCACCGAGGACAGATCAACCGGGCGCTTCGGATCGAATCGGCAGAGCCTGTCCAAGTCGATTACATCACGTTCGCGAGGCTCTAACAGGGCTTAGGGGCGGTAACGGATGTGGGGTTATTCAAAAAACAGAATTTTGATAAACTTACAGTTGAAGTGATCGTGAATGTAAGCAAAACATATATGAACGTGTCTAAGTACAAGCGTGTGCTAACTCCTGCAATCTTCGAAAGCGTGTATCTCTAGGTAAATGAAATTAGGTTAAACTATCAGAATCGAACGACTTACGAATAGAGAATGGACTTCAAGCTAATTATGACATTCAATACTTTAGAACAAAGCTTGAAGTATTTCTCAAGGGTGTATAGATGTGATATGGGAAGCCGGATTTCCTTTGCGTAAAGGAATCTGGCTTTTTGGTTTTCAATATTATGCTTAACGTACAATTTTCCCGAAATGGTACGGTGAAACGTTTTTCTTTAAAAACATACAGTTTATCCTTAAAAAACCGCATTGTATTCAAGCTATAGGTGATGTATTTTTTAATAGAGTTTGTAAACGTTTTCATTGAATGATTTTACCTAAGGCAAGAAATAAGGAGGGAGATACATATTCATTTGATAGATTTAACTGCATCATATTCGTAAATCGCATATGGTTCAATCCAATTGAGAAATGAGGAGATCATCATGATAACAAAACATTTCAAAAGTGTCCTGGCTGTTTGCCTGAGCGTCGCCTTGATGCTTCCGGTAGCTTTACCGTTGCAACCCAAGGCCGTGCATGCTGAACCGATTGCAGCTGCTAGTCCATATACCGATAAGCTGGTGTTTGGCCAAACAGAGTCAGAACAACAACACCAGTTCAAAGGTGAATTTACCAACGCCATCGTCGGCGCATTGGGTGAGCCTGCACGGGTCTCCCTGCCGCGTATACCAGAGGATATTCAAGGCGGAGAAATGACTTTTACGATGAAAGTCGATCCTGCCGCTCAAAACTACTTCACCATGAAGTTTTGGGGAAGCGACGAATCCTTCTACAAAAGCATGGTATTCATCAATGGCGAGCAAGTCGGCTATCGCCGCGTTGGAGATTACCAACCGATCAACATGGGTATTAGCAAAGGTTTGCCGGAGCGGTTTTACTATAATACAACCATGCTTCCGTTAGTAAGCACGCATGGACAAGATGCCGTACAAATTACCGTCAGAACGTACAGCGGTAATTTCGGCGATAAAGTGAACGCACCATCCAGAGGGTATTACAACGCCTATACGCACACGGGGGCTCACTTGGATGTATCGGATGAAACCCAGGGCGATATTGCAGAAGATCCGGTTTCAATGGTTAGAGAGGATCTGACGGATGAGGAAAAGCAAGCCCTCATTAACGGCTATACGCAAAGTCTGGTAAAGACGTTCAATGATTATTCCAACCGGGTAGATGCCAGCGCAGCCGGCAAATTATCCATTGTGCGTTATCAGGATGAATTGAAGTTTTATGCGAGCGCGCTTCATTACGATTGGTCGCCGGCTCAAACGGCCGAAGCAAAGAAAGCGGCGCTTGGACGGATTTTTAAAGTGATTGACAATCATGTCAAGGATTATTATGGAAATATCAGATTGGTGACAAGGGGCGGACATCAAGGCGATTGGGGCGGCTATTACGGCGCATTAGGCGAGGCGTTGTATATTGTCGAACAGCTCATCAAGGATGACGCCGTCTATGGCGAGGCGGCATTCAACGCGTTCCTCGATCAGCCGTTTGCGACGGGAACGGTCGACGGACTGTACTCGCTTGCGGGAGTGGACTGGAATGGCGGAGATTTATCTCGCCGTGAAGCGTGGGAGCGCGTGCTGAAAGCGAATTTCGATTTTGCCCGTACGAGACTGTCCTACATCTATAATCAAGTGGTGTATACGTATGAAGGCGCATGGGAAGCGCACGAAGGTCTGCGCCTGATCGGTTCTCCTTTCTTTGAAGGCAGAGAGCGCAGCCATCAGATTCTTCTTGAAGCGTTAGGGGGGCAACCGTTCCTCGGGGAAGAAGTGCTGGTCGGCCCGGGCGGCGAGGAATTGGATTTGTACCATTCTTTGTTCTATCATGACCAGACGGCCAGATTTACGGAAGATTTTTTGCAAATCGTAGCTAAGGGACTCGCGAAGAGCAAGCTGGATACGAGCGGGAACGTCGTCAGGCGGGTGCCGTACGGCGAGCATTACAACGGCCTGACGGAAGCGGGACTGACAAGGGAAAACGGATATGTCGCCAATTACGGCGAGGCGGCCAACTACCTTTTGAAGAACTTCTACAAAACGTTAAACCACCCCGGCGATGAGGAATTGAACGATAAAATTCTGAAGCTGGCATTGAAAAACATGCATGCCCGCGGGTATGTCCGGTACACGTCTTTGGATGACGACGGGAAACGAATTATGAGAGCGGAACAAGTCACGGATGAGAGGAACACGGCTCTGCCAGGTTTCTACGCGTATGGCGCGAGAACTTCAACTGGAATGTCGCTGCAGTACGCTTCCTTGGAAATGGAGATGGTCCACAACGAGCAAAGGTACAGCGGTCCGGAATGGGACGAGTACTGGCGGTATGCGAAGGAAGCGGTCGGTTTCGCGCAGCAGCAGCTTGCGGATCACCAACTGTTCAATTTCACTTTCGGAACTAGAGGCACGAACAGCGCAGAGGATTACCATCTGGCAGACACTTATAAATACGTCTCCGGCGAGCGGGCCGATTTCAGCCGCTTCGGCGGTCAGGTGACGGCTGGCGCCGTTCTTCCGCAGACGGATTTCAATTATTATACGGAAGAAGAAATAGCGGCGCTTGATGTGAACCCGGCCGACTACGAACAGTTTGCCTGGGCGGACGTTGACAATATGTTCCTCTCGATCCGTGATGGCGACCTTCGTATGTTCGCTAACCTGAACGAGCTTAATAAAGGTTACAGCGGCAACGGCAGACTTCATGTGATTAACGACAACTATGACAATATCGTACAAATTGCAACCGACAGCAAATTTCAGTATCAGGACTATTGGATGCGCATGGAAAATATCGACATGATATTTTTTGAAGATCAAATAACGAATGGTGCTGACGCCCCTCAAGCTCTTGCGGGAGAAATTTTACCGATTACTTATCAGTCTGGCGTCGGCCGGACGGAACGGGATAATTTTGAGGCTGACACGCCTTATGCCGGTTATCCGGATCTGTTATCGGCAAGGTACGGAAAGTATCTCATGGTTTTCAATACAACCCGTGACGAACATGGAAATAAACGATCCTTTGACGTGAAAATGCCTGCGGATTATAAGGGGAACAGTACCGTATTAGACCTTGTATCGGGAAAACAAATTCCGGTTACCAAAACCGGAAAGGTAACGATTCCGCCGAAATCTGCGATGGTGTTGAAATTAACGTCCGATGTCCATATAGACCCGTTGCCGTTTACCGTTAATTTCGTTAAAGCATTCGCGGGCAACGGATATGCGGGAATTACCTGGACTACGACCGCAGGAGCGGAATCGTACACCATTAAGCGTTCCGAAACGGAAAATGGTACGTACCAAGTCATTGCAGCAGGAGTAACAGGCAATTACTATAAAGATTCGACGGTTCAAAATGGAAAAGTATACTACTATAAAGTTTCTGCAGTAAATGATCTAGGTGCTGGAGATGACTCCTATCGCGCAAAGGTAAATTTGACCGCACCGGTATCCTTAATCGATCCAGGTGCGATATGGCGTGATGACCGCATCGGCACAACAACAGGCGTCGCAACAAATACAGGCACAACCATTGCAATCGAGGGTGCCGACGGCACAGGCCTGGGTGAAGGCGACGACTTGAACATATACGATAGAGATATCAACGATTCGCTGCATTTCGTAAATCAGGTCGCAACCGGCAGCAGCTCCATCCGTGCGAAATTGGACAGCCATAGCGGGAACGCAAGCGGAATTATGATGCGTGATCTGCTGCAGTCCAATACCCGGTACATTTATTTTGGAGCCGATCAAGACGGCAATCTTGTATTGCAGAACCGTACAAGGGATTCCCGACACGCTTTCTCGGAAGAGAAGAAAAGTCCGATGAATGCGAAACTCATTGGATTGCACGCGGATGATTATCCGTATCTGAAATTGGTGCGTGACTACGATTCGCACTATATTCATGCCTATGTGTCCAGGGACGGAGCGGATTGGATCATGGTGGAGAAAATGTTCACCCCATTCCCTTACGCTATCTATTCGGGCGTTGCGGCCGCAGAGCAAGCGCAGTTCAGCGAGGTCACTGTCGAAGAAACGGCTCGCGGCAAGCTTTATCCTTATATTCAAAGAGTGGATAACGGCAACGGCATTTCTCTTTCCTGGAACAAACCGAAGCATGCGGTAAGCTTCGATTTGTACCGTACCTATGATAAGGAGGCCGGCTTAACAAACCCGGTATTTAAGGAAGGCACTGCGGAGCTGGCGGAAGGCTCGCCTTGGACAGCTCTCGTTTCGAATGCGACGGCATTGTCATTTGTTGACCCGGAGCCGGGTTTTGAAGATACGCCAGGTTATAAGGTAGTTGCCAGGTATGCGGACGGAACGTTGGGAGAATTCTCCGATACGGTCTATCCTCCTGCAGAAACGGCACAGCCTTCCGTAGCCGGCATTATGGTATCCAACTATCTTGAAGGACTTGCAGATAAGGTAAAAGTGACCGGTCTGGCGGAAGGCGATGTTGTAAAGGTATACGGAACGGCTACGGATCTTGCTGTGCTTGGCACAACCGTTGCCGAAAGTACCTACGCAACCGTCAGCATCCCTCAAATAGGCGAGGAGTCCGGCATTCTGTATGTAACCGCAACAACTCCGGGCAAAATGGAAAGTGCCAGAACGGCCAAGTCATATCCAGGGGAAGACGGACTAATTAACTTGAAGGCGGAAAAGGATGCAACGCTGCGTTTTAACACGACTGCACCTGGCGGAGATCCGCAGTTAGTTATTCTTTCCAATGGACCGGACGAAGGGGCTAAACGATTTGGAATCGTTACCTTTAACAACGTACCGGATTTCGAGGATGCGAATATTGAATCGGTAACGTTAAGAATGTATCGGAATAATGGAAGAACGGCGACTCTGCGTGCGCAGCATATGGAGTGGGATAACTGGAAGGAGCCTGGCGCAGGCGGTACGCTTGGAGCGGAATTGAAAAGCGAGTACTTTAATGGAAGCTGGGAAGCGGCCACAGACTTTTTGGCAGGACCGTCTGCTTCAGCCGTTGTTAAACCGGAAAGTGCGTACGCGATGCATGCTATTAATGGGAGCTGGACTCTTGACGTAACCGAGATAGTGAAAGCCAACGTAGGGAACAGAGCAACCTTCCTATTGTCCGTTCCTAGCGGCGAAGTGAACCCGGTTACGAAAGAATATATTTCCGGTAACAGCAGCCCTGGTCAATACGGACCTGAATTAATTATTAAATATAAATCGGATAACATCACTGTACCGCCTTCTGAAACCAGTATCAAAGTAACCAATGATTCGGAAGCAACTGCGGACACGGTTGAAGTTTCTGGATATGAGGCAGGAACGGTTGTAAAGGTTTACCGAACGGCCTCGGATACCGATGCGCTTGGCTCAACCGTAATCGAAAGCACGTACGGAACTGTGAGCATCCCGCAAATCGGCGCAAGTCCGGGCACGCTGTATGTTTCTGCAACTGCTCCGTTCAAGCTGGAAAGCGAAAAAACGGCAAAGACTTACATCGGCGAATCTTTAAGCTACACGAAAGGAAGCTACTACACGTATCAGAAAGAAGTGGAGCGGATTGAATCGGAGATGAATCAACCGGGAGCCAATAAAGAATTGCTTGCGGCTGAACTCAAGCAGGCCGAAGGCTTGCTGGTTCTGGTTCCTCTGTCACTCTATTCGTTTGATGGCCATGCGGACAATACATTCGGGTCGACTCACGCAACCGTGAACGGGACGTCCGCGTATGTGGAAGGAAAGTTCGGTCAGTCGATTGATCTGAACGGAACCGGCTCCGTTACGCTGCCTTCGGCGCATGCTCTATCCACATCCGATGCCGTCACAGTGGCTACCTGGGTGAACTGGAAGGGTGGAAATGCGTGGCAGCGCATCTTCGACTTTGGCAACAATACGAACCAATACATGTTCCTTACGCCAAGTTCCGGCGGCAGCAATACGCTGCGTTTCGCCATTAAGAACAGCGGAACCGAACAATTGGTGCAAACCGCGAAGCTTCCCGTGGGAGAATGGGTCCATGTAGCGGTGACGCTTGGCGGCGGTTCGGCGAAGTTGTATGTAGGCGGAGAGTTGAAGGCTACTAATAGCAATGTAACAATCAAGCCAAGCGATTTCAAACCCGGCGTTAATTACATCGGCAAGAGCCAATGGCCCGATCCGCTGTTTAACGGCATGATCGACGAATTCCGCACTTATGATCACGTCTTGAGTGCGGAAGAAATTCAGGCAGCGATGAACAATACGGCGAAGCAATGGATTGACAGCAGCCTGGTCCATATCTTGCTGGAAGAAGCTGCTGCGCTCGATGCAGCGCTATATACCGAATCGAGCTGGCAAGCGCTTGAGGCAGCGGTCGCGGAAGCGAATGCACTGCCTGCGGATGCTGCTCAAGAGACAATCGACAATGCGGCTGCACAGCTTCGGAATGCGCTTGAGTCGCTGGAGCAGAAGAACGTTTAAAAGCAAAAGCCCCGGGGCACGGGGCTTAGTCATCAATCTTAGCGAGTGTATGTTAAATCATACGCTCGCTGTTTTTTTTATAAAGGAGATCATTGGAGTGTTTGGGAAATCGATTCCAAAAGAAAATCTGGACTATATATCAATTCCTTTGCATAAATCTGATGGCAAAACTGTAATCGGTGAATTTAGACTTGGGACGATCGGCTGCCTAGTTGTTGAGTTAACTGGCAGTTTAGTAAAAGAAGCAAGTCAATCAGAAGAGACTTTAATGGACATTAATCCAAAAATTGGTTACAATTATAGCGGATTGGTTATCAAAGAGATAAAACGGTGATTGTCCGAAAAATCTGTTTACAAAAAAAAGAAAGAAGGTTGATTCCACATGATAGGAACGGAGAGTAAAAAACAAGAAATTTTAAAAGCTTACCAGTTCAGACATGCTTGCAAGTCATTTGATTCCAACAAAAAGATTTCGGATGAAGATTTTCACTTTATTTTGGAGACAGGAAGATTGTCTCCGAGTTCATTTGGCTTCGAGCCGTGGAAGTTTGTCGTGATCCAGGATGCTTCCCTTCGCGATAAATTAAAACCGGTATCTGGCGGTGCCCAGGGACAACTGCCCACAGCCAGCCATGTTGTAGTTATATTGGCCAGAAAAAAAGAAGGCTTAAGGCATGATTCGGATCACGTAATCAAAATGATGAAAGACATTCATCATATGCCTGAAGAAGTTGTGCAAGGTTTTTCCGATTTCTATAAATCCTTTGTTGAAACCGAACTCGAAGATAATGACCGTCTCATTTTTGAATGGGCAAGCAAACAAACATATATAGCATTGGGAAACATGATGACAACCGCGGCTCAAATCGGTATTGATTCCTGCCCGATCGAAGGTTTTGATAAAAAGCAGGTGACTGCTATTTTACAAAATGAGGGTATCATTAACGGTGACGATTTCGGTGTAGCCTGTATGGTCGCTTTCGGATATCGTCAAGAGGATCCTAAACGTCCAAAAACAAGACAAAATCTCGATGAGATTGTTGAGTGGCGATAAAATTAACATGATAATTCTCAGCATCAGGTGACATAGTTCGTTAACAGGTGCTTAAGCTCCCTCGGTACGATAGTTGAATGCAAAGCGACGGCAACCGGTCTGAGGGATCGGTTGCTTTTTTCATTCAACTACCATGAAAGAACGGATTAACTTTCATGCGTCCTGCCAACCAAATGCAAGGCCGCGGGGCGATCCCGCGGCCGGCCATTAAGTTTCCGTAAACATAGCGATATCTTCAGTGATTGTCATATTTGATGCTCACATAGACGAAAACTTTCTTATCCGGACTATAATCTTGGTCCGTATGTCCTTTAACCCTCCACTCCGCTGTATAACCTCCGGGTACCTCGGCAGCACTGTACTCGGTACCATCCGGGAGCTTCGTCGTATCTTCCGGCAATCGGTTACCTTCGCCCACGGCCTCCAGACTAAGGTCATAATCTTCCCCTTCCGGGGAAATCATGGAGACCTTAACGACTCCATGGAAACCTTCGGGGGGGCTCCAAGATCCGCTCAACTCTTGTCCTGAGGACGAAATGTACCCGTAATATAACGAATACTCATAATTGGATCCGTCGGCTTGATAAGTTTTGGAATCGGAAAGCTGGAGTTTGTTCGGATCAACCTGATACAATGAACTGCCGTCAATCCGGTACCAAACGCCATCCCGGTACTGCAACTCCCCCGGACCGTTGAAGGAATACAAGAGTTTGCCTTCTTGGGCGGAATAAAGGTAAGTTGTGTCTTTAAAGGTGTACGCTACCGTGCCGTCCGATCCCAACTGCTTGATGGAGAGCGGAACGCCGGTCAACTGCCACCATTTAGGGGCTGTATAAGCTTGTTTTGTCTCGCCTTCCGGCGACCGGACTCTTACGGTCCAACGCTCTATTTCCTTGTTATATTCCTTATAGGCAATCCATCCGTTATTAATCTGATACGATGTTCTCGGGTCGGTCGAATAATAATCCGCATTATCGATAGGGTTCAAGGCTATCGAGGTAACCTGGCCATCGGCGCTGCGAACTTGAAGCGACCACTTAGAATAACCTTCATATTCCGTGTATGCGTTGTAGAGTATGTTTTTTCCGTCCGTCAAAGGCCCGTTGTAAGTATTAGGGTATTCGAGCGAAGGCGGATTAAACGTCGTGAACGTATCGTCGGGGAGGTGGCGGCGAATGCCGTTATTGAACTCATACACTACCGTTCCGTCAGCCGACAGATCAAATGAGTTCCTATTTTTAAAACTCGAGTTCAGCAGGTAACGGGACTCTCTCGTCTTTACATTCACAACGATGTGGCCAAATACCGCAAAATTCCCTTTTACTTCGTACGGTCTCGCCGTGTCCAATGTGTCCCAACTATTTTGAACCGCGCCGTCCTGCCAGTAATGAGTCCCAGTGCCGGATATGGAATACACAACGCCGTCAGCGGATAGCTTCGCAGTTCTAATGGTAAGATTGGACCCGTTGGCATCGTAAACTTTTGTTTGGCTATTATCAGTACGGTTGTACAGCCAGAGCACTTTATCGCCGGTCTCTTTCCAAATGATACGACTTTGGTCAAAGTCTAGAATGGTTCCGTTAAACCGGTAAAGCAGCGTTTCTGCTTCTGGTATCGGAATATTTGCAGCAGTAGTGACCGTCTCTTCTTGTTTCACACTTTGGTTGCCATCGGCATCGACGGCGATCAGTGAAATGAGGTAAGACGAATTTGGAGACAGCCCCTTCACTTCATAGCTGTTCACGTCCCCGTTCAGAGTAATCAGCAGCTTGTTGTCTTGGTATACCAAGTACTTGTCTATACCCGTTTCATCCGTGGCATGCTGCCAATTCAGCCGTACGCTGTTATAGGTTACATCGGTAACCGTCAGCACATCGTACTCAGGCCACTGTGGCGCTTCAGGATTGGCAACTTGTACGGGAGTATAACGGTTTGTCGTGGTTCCATCGCCGAGTTGGCCTAAATAGTTATTCCCCCACGCCCAAACGGTTCTGTCGCTTTTCACCGCCAAACTATGCGAACCATCACTCGTCGCGATGGCGGACACCGAATCGAGCTCGGATACTTGAATGGGGGAAGAACTGCCGGTCGTGCTTCCATCGCCGAGTTCGCCAGAAAAATTATCTCCCCACGCCCAGACGGTTCCATCGCTTTTCACCGCCAAAGTATGCGAAGAGCCCGCAGCGATGGCGGTCACCGAACCGAGATTGGTTACCTGAACGGGAGTATAACGGGTTGTTGTGCTTGCATCGCCCAGTTGGCCAGAACTATTCGATCCCCACGCCCAGACGGTTCCGTTGCTGTTGAGTGCCAAACTATGCGAATAACCCGCCGCGATAGCGGATACCGAATCGAGACCCTGTACTTGAACAGGAGTATGACGGTAGGTGGTTGTGTAGGGTCCATCGTTGAAGGTTAAGCCGCCGGGCACCCCATGTTGGCCTGAGTCATTGTTACCCCACGCCCAGACGGTTCCGTCGCTTTTAAGCGCCAAACTATGGAGATGACCCGCTGCAACGTCGACCACCGAACCGAGACCCTGTACTTGCACGGGGGAAGAACTACCGTTCATGCTTCCTTCGCCCACTGCAGCATCGTGGATATTCCACCTCCCATCGCCCAGTACACCGTGGATATTCCACCCCCACGCCCATACCGTTCCATCGCTTTTTACCGCCAAATTATGATAATGCCCTGAAGCAATGGCGACCACGGAGCTTAGAGTGGTTACCTGAACGGGAATATTACGGTAGGGCACGCTTGAATCGCCCCGTTGACCATTCCAATTCCCTCCCCACGCCCAGACGGTTCCGTCACTTTTGAGTGCCATACTAAACCCGCTACCCGCAGAGATGGCGACAACCGAATCGAGACCCTGCACTTGAACTGGAGTATAACGATCTATCGTAGTTCCATCGCCCAGTTGGCCATATTCATTGTTTCCCCACGCCCATACCGTTCCGTCCTGTTTTAGATCGAGAGTATGATCCGTTCCTCCTGCAACCATCGTTACACCCGAATTCAAGCTCTCTGCTGCTACCGCGGAACCGGCCTCGGCGGCTGCTGCCTGAAAGGGTACAAGCAGCGTCAGCGACAGAAAGGCACAAACTAAAAGCAAAAACCGTCGTTTCATCAATCTTCACTCCCATCTTTAATCTACCTTAAATCTACCATATTACGGAAATCTATTGATCTGCCCGTTGCACTATACAAATCTGGATCATTTGTCATAACACAGGGTAAAGATAAAAGACTAAAGATCGTCCCAACAGCACTTTATTATGAATTTATTGTCAATAATTTTGGACGCATGGAAATTGGCAGTCTTGAAAATAGCTTAGAAGCGCGTATCCAACATCGGGACTAGGGTATGGATATTCTTTTACAACGAGCCAGGTTTATGGTTCTCGGGAGGGATGCGCTTGTCTTTGATAAATATTAAGATAATTAGAGACATTTATTGTAAATGAAAGTGAGATGTTGTTATGAAGCGTATGTTGTCAGTGCTTATGGTGCTTCTCTTGCTGCTCTTCAACGTAGGGACCGTATCTGCAGTGCCTGCGAATGAAGGTGCGAAAAACTCTTATGACCTTGCTTTGCAAGCATTAAAAGGAAAAGACAGCGTAACCGATTTGTATGTCAAGATTACTCCTAAATCAAATGATAATATCCCCCCGGACATACTCAAGAAAATCCAGCTTAAGTCCTACGATTTGGAAGGAAAACTCATCTACACCAAGAATCTTTTCAACGTTGCCGCTTCCCCGGAACTAACCGACATAAAGCTCAATGATGTTGAAAGATACCAATCGTTAGAAACAAGGATTCATGTACAAAACGATCAGACAGCGGACGAGGAAGTGTTAAGCGGAAAAACAAACGTCCTGCTCAAACCGGACCTTGTTATCGCTGAAGTGCAAGCGCCTGATAAAGTCAAAGTAAATGAGCCATTCTCCGTAACAGCGAATATTAAAGAACTGAACGGAGATGCCGGCGCTGCTGCAAACGTGCAGATCCTTGATGGTTCCAATGTGCTCAATACGTCAGAGAAGTTAGCGGTGAATGCAGGAGGACAAGAACAAGCCTCTTTTATGCTCACTCTTGCCAAGGCCGGAACATATTCGCTTAAAGTGAACATTACCGGAGCGGAACCGGGAGATTATGACGATTCCAACAATGATTTGACCTTTACTGTTGAAGCCGTTGAAAATATCAAAACCGTGGAGTACCGTTCTCATTACGATTACACATCCGATTATGAAATCAACTGGAAAAACGAAAACGGCGAATCTCATCAAAAAGGCTCTTCGGAAACGTTCGGCGTATATTCCTTTACCCCTGATCGAATCAACCCGGAAGAAGTAAAACTGACGCTGACCAGCGAAACGGGCAAGAAAAAGACAGCAAACGTGACTTTGTCTTATGAGGAGACAAGGGACGGTTACATCTATTGGTCCGGATCTGATCCATCGACGAGTACGTCGGTGCGGGCTTATCAAAATTCAAAGGGTACCCATGTGGAAGTCGTTCAATTTATTGACCATATATCCAGTTGGGAAACGGAATCCGGGAATTACAAAGCGATCAGCGATGAATATTTAGGAGCAAAACAAACGGTTTCAGTCCATTTCGATATTTTATCGGATAATGGTACCACTTACGGCAATAGCTATTCCATCGCTTTGACGCCGTTTTACAACGCTTGGGATTATGTCGATCCCCGGGAGCCGGGCAATGCAACGCGGAATTGGGGGCTATACAACAGTTACTCCGGTTTATGCGAAGGAGTGCCGGCAGCCGATACCCCACCTGTTTTAACCGTTCAATAATCGAAAAAGCTGTATGGCAGAACGGGAGTATGCTCCCAGATGCCATACAGCTTTTTTTTGGAACGAATTTCAAATAATTTTAAGCGCCAACAAGCGTTTTAGGTTGTCATCAATAAATTTATTATCGGCACTGTTGATTCCGCGACCGGCTAAATGGCCCCAGATTGACTTGATAGGATTCAAAACAGCATTAGGTATAAGCTTAGCCTCGTATTCGTTATCGTCCGCCGTGCAGAAGAGATCCGTGCTCCCTGGCATGACGCAGGCAAGCGCTTTAATGCTTTTGAGCGCCTCATCGAAATCTCCGTTATAGGAGGGGTTTGCACTAATATCTGCAAATTGGCCCGTCCATAACATGGCCAGGACATTGTGCGGATCCATCTTCATAAAGCTATCTTCCCAGACGCCAGCCACAAAATCTGCCAATGAGTCATATCCCAGCTCACGATAAAGTTCCTCTCTGTAGAACGCCTGCGATAGGCCCCATCCCGCATAGACACGGCCAACGGCGCGCATGTCTGCAGAAGTCAACTGGTTTAGTTTACTTGAATCGAAGTGGGCCGCAGCCATGAGCGGAGCTTTCATTCCTTCTAGGACCACATACGTTTGGGGCCAAGTTCTTGCAACTCCGGCAAAAGGTGCAATTCGTTCTACCATGTCTGGATAACTTGCCCCCCATTGGAATGATTGAATGCCTCCCATTGACCATCCAACTACCAGAGCGATCTTTTGAATGCCGAATTTTTCGGTCACCAGCCGATGCTGTAATCTAACGTTGTCATAGATGGTTACCTGCGGAAAATTAGCCCTGTCGAATGGAGGTGGCGTGTTACTGGGAGACGAAGATAATCCGTTTCCCAGCAGATTTGGAACGATAATGAAATATTTTTGCGGATCTAGTGCCATGCCGTTTCCAATCAACCATTCGTTCTGAACATGCCGGTCGCCAAAAGCAGTTGGATAGACGATGACATTATCTTTCTTTTCATTCAATTTTCCATAAGTCTTATAAGCAAGAAAAACGCTCGGTAACGTCACTCCTGATTGCAAGGTTACGTCACCCAAATCAAAAATCTCATAATCCATCGTATTGTTTGCTCCCTTCAAAATGAAACCATACATTTAAAATGTATTTCTTGTTGCTAGTATAGATCTGTGATACTTTCAATAAAAGTGAATGAATTTCAAAGCAGTATTCAATATTTTTGAACGTAAAAAGGGGGATAGTAGGATGGAATTGCGCCAACTGAATACGTTCCGCACGGTTGCGTCAACATTAAATTTCAGTCGGGCTGCGGAAGCGTTGAACTACGTCCCCTCCAACGTCACGATGCAAATAAAAGCATTGGAGGATGAGCTTGGTGTTCGTCTCTTTGACCGCTTGGGCAAACAGCTCGTTCTCACAACTGCGGGTAATCGCTTTTTAACTCATATCCAAAGCGTTCTAGACAAATTGGATGAAGCTCGCAGCGCCGTTCATGACAATGAAAATCTAAGCGGCACCCTAACGATAAGTGCCAACGAGGTTCTTTGCGCCTATCGACTTCCAGTTGTCTTTCGCCTATTTCGTTCGCGCCATCCGGGAGTGCGTCTCATCTTCCGCTCCGTTTCCAATCAGCAACTCAAGCAAACCCTCTTTGAGGGAACCGCGGATGTCGTCTTTATGTTGGACGAACCCATTCGCTCAACGGGACTTGCAGTGGAACCGTTGCTGGAAGAAACTTTCCGATTTTTTGCCGCTCCAGACCATCCACTCGCGAAACTAACTGCACTGCAGCTGGAAGATTTTCACGGAGAAGTGTTCCTGACTAATGAAAAGGGTTGTACCTATCGAACTATGTTTGACCGGGGATTTGAGAAAGAAGGCATTGATAGCATTACGTATTTAGAGTTTCAAAATGCCGAAGCCATTAAACAATGTGCAATTGCGGGAATCGGTATTGCCTTTCTTCCTGAAATAACGGCGGAAGCCGAAGTTCAACGGGGCGAACTTATTGCTCTTCCATGGCAAATTCCGGACTTGCACGTGTATACACAGATGTTATGGCATAAAGACAAGTGGCTTTCACCAATCATGTTATCTTTCATAGAAGCAGCAAGGGAGGTTATCGCTATAGAGCAGGAGAATAAAACCGAGAAGGAACAATGATAAGCAAATCGGCCGAAGCGATGAAAAACGACGAAGAACGATAGTCAAATAAAAAGCGGTAGTCTTGGACTTTTTCTGGTCCATGGCTACCGCTGTTTCCTTTATCGAGGTCCATTTAATCCTTTATTTTCTTTGAACAACTTCGCATCTTATTGCTCATCTGAGAGCTTGAATTGCAGGCTCATCTGCCCGGAATGCGGATCGACACGGTCGTGCCGATACCGAGTCGGCTGAAGATGGAGACGCCGTAGGATTCGCCGTACAGCAGCTTGATCCGGTTGTCGACGTTGCGGATGCCGTAGCCCGACAGATTGTCGCCGCTCTGCGGCAGTTCGCTGTCTCCCCGGAGCCGCATGCCCATGCCGTCGTCGATCACCTTAAGAACGATGTCGCTGCCGTCGCGGCAGGCGCGGATCGTAATGTTCACGCCACGCTCATGATCCCAGATCGCATGATTGATGCAGTTTTCGACGAAGGGCTGGAGAGTTAGCTTAATGATCGGACACGGCAGTACCGCATCGTCGATATCGAAGTGAACGCGCAGCAGGTTGCCGAACCGCACTTGCTGGATGGAAATGTAGTACCTTGTCAGTTGCAGCTCTTCATGAACGGATAACGTGTTCTTCCCTTTATTCAACGAGATGCGGTAAAATTTCGCGAGATCGGTCACCATTTTGTTCATGCGCGGGTCCGCATTGCGGATCGCAAGCGACGAGATCGAAGCGAGCGAGTTGTACAGAAAATGCGGATTGATCTGCGCTTGCAGCACGTTCAGCTCCGCTTCCCGCTTGTCGATCTCCTTCTTGTACACGTCGGAGATGAGCGAGCTTAGCCGCTGGCCCATCTTGCGCAGGGCGTTGCCGATCTGTCCGATCTCGTCGCGGCCGAGCGGGCGGATGTCGGTTAGCTCGAACTCTTCCTTCTCGATCCGCCTCATCATGCCGACAAGCGTCTCCACCCGTTTCGTGAACAGCCGCGCCGTTACGTAGATGAGCAGAGCCATGACGGCGAGGCTGGCGATCGCGTAAGTGAAGATGCGCTTGGCGGCCAAGTTCGCTTTGGACAGGAAGCTGCTGTACGGAATAAGCGAAACGCTCTTCCACCCATATTTAGTCGTGTTGTAGACGACCAGCACATGCTCTCCGTTATACGTACTGTCGAACCTCCCCCCGCTGCCGGCGGGAAAAACATCCGGAAGGCCGATCGGCTGATTCAGCAAGCTTTTGTCCTTGGCCGACATGACGATCCCTTGCTCATTCATGATGAGCACCGTCTTGTCCGACGATTCCTTCTCCATAAGCCGGAAAATATCCGATTCCAAAATATTGATCGTCAGTACGCCGTACGCGTTGTTCATGCTGTTGATATTCAGCATGCGCGAGAGCGTGAACATCGGCGGCGTGTCCGGCTCGGAAGGCGACGTCACGAAACGGACGTTGCCGAAGCTGCCGCTGAGCGACTTATAGGCAAGAGACTGGCGAAACGTCTCGTCCATTTTTTTGATAAAAAGATCGTCGGCGGGCAAGGTGTCGTTGTTGATGTAGATGGACATCGAATCGATGTCCGGATTCGTCGTCAACATGTTAACGAACGAGTTGTTGATATATTTGTAGGCATCGACGAAAAGGGAAGGATCCTTCGAATAATCGTTCGTTAAATACGCGCGCAGCGTACTGTCCAGGTATACCGTCGCGGACAGCTTTGTATACGTATCGAGCTTGTTCTCAAGGTTCGAGTTGATCTGCGCGACGGTCGAAGCGGTGTTCGCCACCATCTGGTCGGACAGCTCGCTGCGAATCGTCAAATAAGAGTACAAGACGAAGAAGAGCAGCGGCAGGATGCCGCCGAGCAGGAACATGACGAACAGCTTCTCGCGAAGCCGCCAGTTGTACAAAGGCTTCATCAGCCAGCCGGACAGTTTTCTCATTCTCATGCGCGCACGCTCCACTCCAGCCTATAGATGCATTTTGCGATACTCGTTCGGGGTGCTGCCTTTGTGCTTCTGGAATACCGAGCAGAAGTAGGATACGTTCTCGTAGCCGACCTTATGGGCAATCTCGCGTACCTTCAAGGACCGGTCCTTGAGCAGTTCGGAGGCATGCCCCATGCGGATACGGGTCAAGTAATCGAGAATCGTCTCGCCCGTCTTGTCTTTGAAAATAGAGCGAACGTAGTTCGGCGACAAGTATACCTCCTTCGCAATGTCCTCTACCGTGATCGGCAGATGATAGCGATCGGCAATAAGCTTCGTGATCTGGTCAGCCACCGATTGATTGCGGTCGAGATCTCGCTCGCTGGCCGCCTTCAGCAGCTCGCCGCAGAAGCGCAGCGTATACGCATGGAAATGGGCGATCGTCGGAAGCGTCGACAGCTCTTTCCAATGATCGGCAAGCAGATGGTCTCGCACGGTGCCGGCCATAAGCATTGCGAAGTGTTGTTCCAGAGAGGTCAGAAGCTGAATAATGGCCCTTACGGCGTAGTTCCGCTCGATTCTGTCTTGTCTCATCCCGGTGAACCAATCGTCTAACACCTGCGAGACACGATCCGCCTCGGACGCTGAAATCGCTCCGATGAGAGCGGCAACGGCATGCTCGGCGTTAAGTTCTTCCGATTGCTTTACCCCCGATACCGTGCCGGGGGAAATGACAGCGCCTGCTTGCCGATAAAGCTTCTCGTCATTGCATCGCTTCGACTCCTCGTAAGCTTCTTTGAGCAGGGGGAAGCCCTTGTACGGGTTGGACAACCCAATCGATAAATCCACGTTACCGCCAACCGCTTGCGATAGTTCTTCACGCAACAGCTCCCAGTACGAGTGCTCCCATTGCTGTGACTTGCCCTGAAACAGGACGAACAACGTGCTCGCGCCGGTCTCCAGCACGATCGCGGCGTCCAGCCTCTGCTTCAGCACGGCGCGCGCGCACTCCGCCGCATCGTAAGCTAGCTCGCCTAACGCCGCAGCTTCGGATGCCGTGCCTTCATTGTCAGCGGCATCGCGAATCGCCGTGACGGCGGAACGCATGCCGCCCGGAAAAGCCGGCAGCTCGAACGTCATGTACACTGCGCCGTAAGGTAGATGAGCCGTGAAGCCCGATGCCTGGCTCTCCCACTGGCGAATCCATTCCATGCGCCGCTCCTCAAGCGGCTCGCGCACGATTCGAAGCAGCAGCCTCTCCAGCAGCCAACCGCCGCCTTGACCCGCAAGCTGTTCCTCGTCGCACTTCTTCTTCACCTTCTCGAGCAGCGCGAGCAGCTCCTCCATATCGATCGGCTTCAGCACGTAGCCGGCCGCTTCAATATTAAGCGCCGACTTAATATATTGGAATTCATTATGACCGCTTAAATAAATGAGCTTGACGCTCTTGTCGATTTGCTTCGCCCGGCGTCCGAATTCGAGGCCGTCCATAATCGGCATTCGCACATCGGTTACGATAATGTCGGGCTTGAGCTCGGCCAGCTTGCCAAGCGCCTCCTTGCCGTTGCGCGCCGTTCCGGCTACGCGAATGCCCACTTGCTCCCAGGGCACATAGTGAACCATCGTTTCAAGCTCGATCGCTTCGTCGTCGACCAGCAGCACGCTGTACATGTAGCCACCCGCCTTTTTTTCATGAATATCATTCCATTGATGCTGCGCTTTCCTCCAGTGTAACGGCAATGCCGTTATTCAACAACGGAGGAAGAGGAAGTGTGTGGGTTTGTAGCACGAATTGTTAAATCCTTATATAGAACGGCTATAGTGCCGGACCTATAATGAGGACACGAAGCAAAGAAAGCGCAAACCATTTACGGGAGGCTACACGATGTCCATGCTATCGAAAGCGCAACCTAACCATCGCAGCGCGCCTGCCGTCCGTAAGCCTCGAGGGGGCGGACTGCTCGGCAGATTGAAGGAGCAGCGCTTGCTGTACGTGCTTATGCTGCCGGCGATTATTCTGACTTTCATGTTCTCCTATGTGCCGATGTTCGGGCTGTATATGGCATTCATTAATTATCAGCCGGGCGGCGGGTCGTTCTTCAGACAGTTCTTCACGACCGACTTCGTAGGACTGCAATGGTTCGAATATTTTTTCACGAACGGCGACTTCGTCCGAATCATGCGCAATACGCTCGCCCAGAGCTTCCTGTCGCTTTTGTTCGGATTCCCTATGCCGATCATACTGGCGCTCATGATTAACGAATTGCGTAACGGCTGGTTCAAGCGGACATTCCAGACCGTCTCTTATATGCCGCACTTTATTTCGTGGGTTATCGCCGCGAACATCATCGTCACGATGTTATCCTCCGGCGGGGTCATCAACAACCTGCTGACGGGACTCGGAATCGTCGACGAACCGATCCAGTTCATGCAGAAAGGGCCGCTGTTCTGGTGGATCATCGCCATCTCGAATACGTGGAAGGATATGGGCTTTAACGCCATTATGTACTTGGCCGCGATCTCGGCGATCAACCCTGAACTGTATGAGGTAGCCAAGGTGGACGGAGCGAGCAGGCTGAAGCAGATGCTGCACATTACGCTCCCGTCGATCCGGCCGACGATCATTATTTTAGCTATCCTTGCGGTCGGCGGCATTCTGAATGCCGGCTTCGATCAGCAATATTTGCTCCAGAACAACACGGTACTGCAATATTCCGAAGTCATCGACACGTACACGTACAAGTATGGTTTGCAGAACGGCATGTTCTCTTACGGTGCGGCTGTCGGCTTATTCAAATCGGTCGTGGCTTTCATACTCGTCATCAGCGTGAATCAGATGGCCAAAAAAATGAATGAACAGTCCTTGTTCTAGCAAAACGAAGAGGAGATAAGCGCCATGGTGAAAGACAAGAAAGATTTTCTCTTTATGACCGCCGTTTATGCGTTTATCGTTGCGGTGTTCGTCGTGACCTTCTATCCATTCTGGAATATATTCATTATTTCGTTGAACAGCGCGGAGGATACGCTGCGGGGCAACTTGTACTTATGGCCGCGGGAATTCAGCCTGGCGAGTTACGCACAAATCTTATCCGATAGCGAAATATGGATGGCGATTAAGGTGACGGTGCTGCGAACGGCAGTCGGTACGCCGCTGGCCGTGATGACGATCAGCATGCTGTCGTTCGCGCTGAGCAAGCGGGAGCTGGTGGCGAACCGCTTCTGGATGCTGTACTTCGTGTTCACGATGTATTTCGGCGGCGGCTTGATCCCTTATTATATGGTGCTCAAAAACTACCACTTAATCGACAACTTTATGGTCTTTATCGTACCGGGACTGATGAACGTGTTCTATATGATCATCATCCGGACGTTCATGCAGGGACTGCCGCAGGAGCTTGACGAATCGGCGAAAATCGACGGCGCCAATTATCTGCAGATATTTTTCCGCATCATCCTGCCGCTCACGACGCCCGTGCTTGCGACGATCGGACTGTTCACCGCGATCAGCCATTGGAATTCGTGGTTCGATTCGTACGTGTTCACTTACGATCCGGGGCTGAAGACGCTGCAGGCGGTGCTCGTTAAGATTCTGAACCAATACCAGACGGGTTCGATGGTCGGGGACGCGCAGCAGATGGCCAACTCCGCCAAGCGGCTGGCCGTATCGCCGGATACGATCCGGATGGCGGCGACGATGGTCGCTACGCTGCCGATCATCATGGTGTATCCGTTTCTGCAGAAGTATTTTGTCAAAGGCATGACGCTGGGCGCGGTTAAGAGCTGATTCGTCTGCAGGCTGAGGGCGAATGACTTAAGGGAGGTGTTGCGGCCGGATCTATTATCTATTAGGAGTACGAAACGTTTTTCTGATAAAATGACGACAACGAATAAGGGGGATTTTGCATGAACGCAAAGAAATGGCTGCTCTCGATGCTCACTGCCGTAATGTTGGTATCCGTATTGTCCGCATGCGCTTCGAACTCATCCAATAAACCAAGCAACGGCAGCAACGCGGAGAATGGCGCCGAAGGCACCAACGAACCGGGTACGGAGCCGATTACGATTACGTTTTTCGATAAAAACACGGGCGACAAATTCGATAACCAAATCGCCCAAGAGATAACGAAACGAACCGGCGTTACGATCGAAATTCAACAGCCTACCGGCAACCCGACGGAGAAGCTGAACCTGATGCTGGCGAGCGAGGACCTTCCGGATATGATCATGTTCGACCGCTCCAGCGATCTGGTGGCGAAATATATCGAAGCCGGCGCTATTATTCCGCTTAATAAATTGATTGAAGATTACGGCCATGACGTATCCGAAATGTACGGAGATGTGCTGAACAAGACGCGCTATAAGGACGGAAACAACTATTACCTGTCGAACTGGTACGGCCTTGAGCATGAGCCGGTATTCGGCTTCAATATGCGCAAGGATATCGTGAAGGAGCTCGCTCCGGACAAAGCGGAAGGCGGCGTGCCGTTCACGGCGACCGAATTCAAGAAGCTGCTGAGCGACTTCAAAGCGAAATATCCGCAAATCGACGGCAAAGACACGATCGCCCTTACGATGGACGGCGAGAACTTCGGCGGCACGATGGGCACGTTCAAAGGCATGTTCGGCCTGACCAACTATTACGAGAAAGACGGCAAGCTGCAATACGATGTGAAAAATCCGGCATACCGCGACATGATCCTGTACATGAACGATCTGTACCGCTCGGGCTTGATGGACAAAGAATGGGCGATCAACAAGCGCCAAGTATGGGAGCAGAAGATCGCGACAGGCACGATTTTCTCTTCGACCGGCGCGTACTGGGATCTTGGCAACTCCAATACGATCATTAAAAAGGACATCGGCGAGGAATCGCAGCTATTCGCTTACAAAGTCGTCGCCGACGGTCTCGATCCGTCGAAAACGACGTATGGCGGCCGGAGCTCCCTTGGCTGGGACGCGATCGCGATTACGAAGAAGAACAAAAATCCGGAACGCACGATGCAGTTCATCAACTTCCTGGCCAGCGAAGAAGGCCAGTACTTGCTGATGTGGGGGATTGAAGGCACGCACTGGGATATGAAGGACGGCAAGCATACGCCGCGTCCGGAAGTGCTCCAAAGCTTCAAGGACGACTGGGCGGCTTACACGAAGGAAACGGGCATTCGCAAGTGGACCTGGTTCATCAAGAACGGTCCGGGCGCCGACGGTACGCCCTACGATCTTCCAGGCCGTTACGAGCGTTCCCCGATCGACCAGATGGCGATCAAGAACTTGTCCGATTCGGTGTTCGACACGGCGATCTACGACGGTTTAAGCCCGCAAGGCGGCACGCCCGAAGCGCTGAACGAGCAGAAGATCAACGATATTACGAGGCAGGCGATCACGAAAGCGATCATGGCGCCTTCTGCCGAGGAAGCGGGAGCGATCTTCGACAAAATGTTGTCCGACATGAAGGCGGCCGGCGACGAGAAAGTAGAAGCGGTGTATACGGCTAACTTTGCGGTTCGTTCCGAATTGTGGCAGTAATAGGCGGGTTAGAATCGATTGTTTAATAAATGGAGGGCCAGCATTGCTGGCCTTTTCCTTTCGGGCCAGAAGCGTCCCAACATACCAATAGGGGGAGAGGATTACTCATGACAACGGTCATTGGGCAAATCAAGCTGGAGAAGGATCATGCCGCTTACATCGCGGATAACGGCATTGTGAAAGTAACGGCGAATATTGCGGAAGGGACGCTATCGCTTGCTTGGAAGGATGGACAGTCGTTGAACGGCCTTTATTCTGAAGCTCGATTCGGCTGGGAGACGGTGCGGTCGTCGCTGTACGGCAAGCATGACGTGCATGCGGAATCGGTGCTGCCGATTGCGGACGGCTTCGGAGAAGGCGTGTGCTTCTGCTTCGAGCATGCCGAACCGGGCAAGCCGCAGCTCCGTCAGCACATTCGCTTATACGAAGGGCTGCCGTATGCGCTTGTCGAGCTGGAAGCGGCAGGCGAGGCGGAGTGGGAGACCAATGAGCTGACTCCGATCGCCGCTTACTTGAATGACGGCGGCGTGCTCGACTTCGGCGATGAGGCCGGGGAAGCCGAAGTACGGGCGTTGTTCATCCCGTACGATAACGACAAGTGGGTGCGCTTCGCCTCGCATGCCAATCAGAACAGCGTCCGCAGCTACGAAGCGACGGCCGTCTACCGTTCCGAGTCGCGCCGCGGCTTCGTGTTCGGTTCGGTGACGCATGATACGTGGAAAACGGCGATCGACGTTGAAGGTACATTTACTTCTACCATAGGCCGGTTACGGGTAATTGCCGGCGTTGCCGACCTGCAGACTCGCGATACCGTGCCGCACGGTTCGCTGCGGGGCGAGAGCATTGTCTCGCCAACGATATTCGTCGGCGCGTATCTCGATTATCGCGAGGGCATGGAAGCTTACGGCAAAGCGAACGCCATTGTGAAGCCAGCGCTGAATTGGTCCGGCGGCGTGCCGATGGGTTGGAACAGCTGGTCGGCCGTCATGGCGAAGCTCGATTACGACGTATATACGCATACGTCGGATTTCTTCGCCTCGGCGTTGCAAGGGGAAGGCTTTGCCGACGATAGCGGCAGCCTGTACGTTAACTTCGATGCCTTCTCGGACAACTTGACGGCGGAGCAGCTTGCCGATGCCGTGCGCCGCGTGAAGGCGAACGGCCAGAAGCCGGGCACGTATTATACGCCGTTCGCGTTCTGGGGAAGCAATCCGGATATGCCGGTCGAAGGAACGGACGGTGCTGTACTGTACCGGGAAATTTTGCTCAAGGACGCCGGGGGGAATCCGTTACCGAAGCTGGACGGCGCGTTCCCGATCGACCCTTCGCATCCCGAAGCGATTGCCCGAATTATGCGTAAACTGGATGAGGTTGTCGCTGCGGGCTTCGAATATTTGAAAATGGACTTCCTTGCGCATGGCGCGATGGAAGGCGTGCATCACGATCCGTCCGTGCGGACCGGCATCCAAGCATACAACGCCGGCATGGCCGCCATCGCGGAGGCGCTAAGCCCTGCGCGGATCGGCCGCGAATTTCTCATCAACCTGTCGATTGCCCCGCTGTTCCCGCATGGTTATGCGCATAGCAGACGCGTCTCCTGCGATGCGTTCGGAACGATCGGCGATACGGAATATATGTTGAACGCCGTGACATACGGCTGGTGGATCAGCGACAACCTGTACCGCTTCAACGATCCCGACCATATCGTGCTGTACAAGAGCGACAATCAGCGCGCCACCTCGGAGCAGGAGGGACGAAGCCGGTTGAACGCGGGCGTCATTGCCGGCACGTCGTTGCTGCTCGGTGACGACTACCGGATGAAGGAGGCGGCGCGCCGCGCGAAGGAATGGATGACGAACAAGGCGGTCATGACGCTCGCGCGCCGCGGCGAGACGTTCCGTCCTGCGGAAGGCCGCAGCGGCACGAAGGGCGAGGACCTGTTCACGTTAGCCGGCGACGGCGGCGTATACGTGGCCGTATTCAACTTCGACGCCGCGAACGGTCAGTCGAAGACGGTCGACCTCGCGCGCGTCGGCATCGACGCAGCGAAAGGCGTTGCCGTCCGCGACCTATGGTCGGGCGGCGAATACAGCCTGACGCCGGGCACGGCCGAGCACGCCATAACTTTGGAAGCAGCCGAATCCAAGCTGCTGTTCTACAAATAAACGAAGAAGGGCTTTCCTGGCGGGAATTAATGGCTCGCTGGCAAAGCCTTCTCTATTGCCCCTATTTAAATAGCCAAGCTTATATCCATCCTCCTCCGCTAGCGGAGAAGAGAGGATGAATCGGCACATAAGGAAGGGATAAGGGGTGTATAGGTAGAGAAATCCATCTAATTTTCGAGAAAATGAGCTCAAATTCAGGAAATAAGATGGATAATCCAACTTAGCTGTGGCGCGCCGATGTAGAGGGAGGATGAATCGGCACATAAGGAAGGGATAAGGGGTGTATAGGTAGAGAAATCCATCTTATTTCGAGCAAATGAGCTCAAATTCAGGAAATAAGATGGATAATCCAACTTAGCTGTGGCGCGCCGATGTAGAAGGGAGGATGAATCGGCACATAAGGGAGGGGATAGGTTGAGAAATTTGCTGTGTCTCCCATGGGGCTGCATGAGCGTATCGCATCAATACTTCAGCTTCAGCATATTGCGCTCGGTGATGAAGGTCGTGGTGTTGAACAGCAGCAAGACGTCTTCGATACCGTTCTGCTCCATATAGTCGGCGATGCTGCCGTTGTAGTAGCGAATGTCGATGACATGGATTTCGGGCACATGCTGCGTAAGGAAAGGCAGCATGCTGTGAGCATACGAATCTTTGATGACGAGCAGTTTCTCTTTATCTGCATACTCCGGATCAATATTCGTCTTAAGCGTCATAAGCGCATGGACGCCGCCTTGGAAGTAGGAGTATTTGTCCTTCTTATCCAGATAGCTCTTATCGTACATGCTGTCGAACTTCTCATCCGAATCCGCGACATACATTTGCGTTGCTGCCTGATTCAGCGGCTTATACGCCTGGATCGAGTCCGGCTTCAGGCCGGTGAACTGGCTGCGCGTATGATAACTGCCCAAGAAGCTGTCCGTCACCGTCTCGATGACGAACTCGGATTCCGGCAGAGGCGCCCAGCCCATCTGCTTGGCGTAAGCCGCATAAGCCAAGTATGCGCCGTACGACGTCCAGTGATGGTCGGTCCGGTAAAAGATCGGCTTTTCATCCGCGGCATGCGGCTTGAGCATATCGAATCCGTCCATGAACGTTATGCTGCCTGCCAGCTGCTTCGCGATATAGTCGTTAACCAACGCCTGCGGATAAGCTTCTGCGAGCCATGGCAGCCGGTTATCGTATACGCCAATGGAATTGGGCGCGAGCAGAAACGTCATGCCGGACGCCGGATGAGCTTCGGCGAAAGCCTTGACGGCATCGGTCAGCTCCTTGATCTGCGCATAATCGGGCTTCGAGAACTTCTCGAACAAGTAACCATCCTTGCCTTTGAAAATGCTGTTGTTTTCCTGCTGCAGACGAAGCTGCTCCATGGCGGATTTGACGGATACCCAGTTGTCCCGGTAAGGGAAGTGGTCGGTCACGTAGTTCTCCGCCTGCTCGGCGAACTTCTTGTTCCATATATTGTTCCAAGAAAGCTCGGGCTTGCCCTGCAGGCTGCGGTTCTCCGTATCGGAGAAAGCTTGTTTCGCAGAGAGAAGAACAACGCCGACATGATGAGCAAGCTTCCGGCGAATCCCCATACGTATACGCCGGCATTTGTTTTCTTCATAGCTGGAACAACCCCTAGAAGCGGAAATATAAGAACGGATTAAACGTTGCATCGACGAGATAGGCGACGGACAAGAAGAACAGGATGCCGTGCCAGACGAGACGAGCGCCGCCAGCGCCGATCGTTCTGCTCCTCCGTGCCGGCACCGATGCTGCAATTAGAAAGATCAACAAGACCGCATTCGTATACAACAGGTACAAGCTGTTGTTATCCCATAGCGGCTGCCCGTTTGCGCCAGCCATCGCCGTGAAATAAGCGCCCATCTGCGGCAAGTCCTCGAATGCGAAAAACACCCATCCGAGCAGGATCAATACAATCGCGTACAAATGCCGAACCCAGGCTGGCACGCGTTGCAATAAACGCAGTCCGATCCATTTTTCGAAGATGAGCACGACCCCGAAGTACAGCCCCCAAAGCAGGAAGTTCCAGCTCGCTCCATGCCATATGCCCGTCAGCAGCCATACCATCAAGATGTTGCGAAGCTGCTTCCAGATGCCGTGGCGGTTGCCGCCGAGCGGGATGTACACATAGTCGCGGAACCAAGTGCCGAGCGAAATATGCCAGCGCCGCCAGAAGTCGGTAATGCTTCGTGCCGAATACGGCTTGTTGAAGTTCTCGTTGAATCGGAAGCCTAACATAAGGCCGAGACCGATCGCCATATCGGAATAGCCGCTAAAGTCGAAGTAAATCTGGAACGCGAAAGCAATAATGCCGATCCAAGCCGTTACTGCGGTCAGCGTATCCGGACCGTTGCTTGAAATCCCGTCCCATAACAGGCCGATATTGTTCGCCAGCAGCACTTTCTTGGCCAGTCCGATGATAAAGCGCTGAACCCCTTCGGCGAACATCTCCATCGTGACGGTCCGATGCCGCAGTTGCTCGGCAATCGTCGAGTATTGAACGATCGGCCCGGCGACAAGCTGCGGGAAGAGCGCGACGAACGTACCGAAGTCGAGCCAGTTGCGCTGCGCCTTCGCCGTTCCGCGATAGACGTCGATAATATAGGACATCGACTGGAACGTGTAGAACGAGATGCCGATCGGCAGCGGCAGATCCGTAGGCGGGATGCTCGTGCCAAGCAGCGCGTTGATGTTGTGTATAAGAAAGTCGGCATACTTGAAAAATCCGAGCAGCGTCAGGTTGATGAGGATCGAGACGACGACGATCCCTTTGCGCTTACCCGCGCTTATATTCGGCCTGCCGAGCAGCAGGCCGAAGAAGTAGTCGGTGATCGTCGACAGCAGCATGATCGCAATGTAGATCGGCTCGCCCCATGCATAGAAGATGAGGCTTGTAACGAACAACACTAAGTTTTTGATCCGCCACGGAGAGCTGAAGTAGAGCAGCAATACCGCCGGCAGGAAGATGAATAGGAATAATAGGCTGCTGAATACCATAAACGTTATTTTTGCGCGAAGAAGGTTTCGAATTCGGCTACGAGCTTATCGGCTTCCGCACTGTCCGAGATAACGAACAGAACATATTTGCCTTTCGTGACAAGCTTGTAGTTCTTGGCGTTTTCGTATTGATCTTGGAGGTAAGTTTCGAACTGCTTCTGTACGTCGCCCGCACGTTTCTTGATCGCTTCCTCGACCGCAGGAACATCCTTTGCATCTTTCACTTTGATTATGGCAACCTCGTTCGTCTTAATGTTCATCATCGGCGTCATAATCGTATATTGGTCAAGCAGAGCCGCATCAAGGTAGTACATTTGCGCCAGCATGTCGCCTTGCAGCTCCATAAGCGCCGGCGGTTCGATTGTCGCGAGCATGGCATCCATCATTTCCTTTGTCGTTTGCGTCGGTTCGGTTACCTTATCTTCTTGTTGCGTATTGTCGGATTCATTATTTGCACTGTTGTTTTTGCCCCCATTGCCACCTGAGCAAGCGGTAAGCATAAGTCCTAATATGATCGTGAGCAGTAGTGCCATGTACGTTTTTTTCATCGTGTCTGATCTCCTTGTTGTCTATTATTGCGTTTCATATAGCCTCAAACGTTGAGGACGCAGCAATTGTTGCAATGAATATTTTGGAATTGTATGCTCTTGCTCGAACTCCACAACAAAAAAAGCCGCTCTGCTTGAGAGCGACTTTCACGTCAATTGTAAACCGCCGTATACGTTCGATCCTCCGTGCTAAAGTCGACGAGCTTGCAGCGGCCTTCAAAGGTCAGCTTGTCCAAATAAGCGGCAACGGCAATGTAGATGTCCGGCTTGCCGGAGGACATCCGCTTGTCGCTGGCAAGCTTCTGCTCGATCAGAAATTCGGATACGGAACGGGCGCTTATTCGGCCGCGATGAAGCGCGTCGTCGATGATCCGCTGAGACGAAGCGCCTAGCCGGAAGAGGTTGGCTTTAGAAGGCTCCGTCACAGGTACGTAGGCGGGCAGCGCAGCAGGAGCAGGTGCCGGTGCTGCTTCCTCCTCGAAAAGATCGAATAAGAACATGCCTTGGCCTTCATCATCCGCCATAAAGCTTGGTTCGTCGGCCGCCTGCTGGGGAGCAGGTTCGTCCCCGGCAGGCAGCGTGAAAGCTGCATGATCCGCCGTGTCTCTGTCCTCGTCGGCGAAGGAGGATCCATTGCCGAAAGGCTGACGGTACGAGGCGCTAGTTTCTTTCGGCAGAGCTTCAATTCGCTCGAGCCTGTTCTGCTTCTCGAGCTCGCGCAGCTTGGCGCGCAGCCGAATCAACTGTCGTCCAAGCAGCGGCAGCTTAACCTGCAGATGCTCCTGGATATCTTCGGGCACGAGGAAACCTTCCGGGAATGGCAAATAGACCTGATGCTCGATCCGCCAACCGTCCCTGTACTTTCCGAGCACCTCGTTCATCTCGCCGTCGAGCACGTCGAACCCTTTTAGAATCGCGCTAACCGCTTTGGCGTCAATGCCCGTATGAAGCTGCAGATGCTCTATGCCGAAGTAACGAATCGTATTCGTCGGCACATGAAGCACTTTGTGCTGATATCTCAACGATCTGCCGCATTCGCATTTCGTTAAGGGAGATACTTCGCCGCTGTCCGTGAATCCCTGGTAGTCCCATTCTTCTATAAACGCCTGTATTTCTTCGAATTCGGCATCCTCGGGGATGAATTGGACTTTTACGCGGGCAAGCTGTCTGGCGAATAACGTTCTTCTGCCTCTGACGAGCACATGATGAATGAAATGCCGCTGCTCCTCCGAGAGCTGGGCCATAATCTGATCACGCTGCTCAATCGTTAGCTCATAGCTCATCGTCTGCACCCCTCTCATCGTGAGTTTTAACCGTTATATCAACTATACCATATTCGGATAGGTGCTTAGCCTGTCCTTTCATTATATAATAAGGGTCGGCGCCCCAAGCAAGAGAGGTGCCGCAGCGAGAGGAGGCTACGAGAGCATGTCAGGCACGAAAGTGAAGGTAGAAGCGCCGAAATTGCCGGCAGCGATGGAGTCAAGAGTAATCGATGCCTACGAGCTGTCCGACGAATATGCGATCAGCGATTGCGTCATTCGGGATAGCGAAGTGGACAATCAGACAGGCTATCGCGTGTGCTTCGATCGTATATCGTTTCAAAATGTCGTTTTTCGAGGAACAAGCCTGCCGAAGTCGGAATGGACGGATGTCAGGTTCGACAATTGCGATCTGTCGAATATCGATTTGAACGGGGCTATTTTCCATAGAGTGACGTTTCATGAATGCAAGCTGCTTGGCATGGATTTGACCGAAGCGACGCTGCGCAACGTGCTGTTCGATGAATGTTATGCGGATTATGCGGTGCTGCGCTTCTCGAATACGAAGCAGGTCAAGCTGGTGAAGAGCTCATTCGGAAAAGCGGACTTATCCAATATGACGTTAGCGCAGACTTCGCTCCAAGAATGCAATATCGACGGCGCGCAATTTGCGCAAACGAAGCTTCGCGGCATGGATCTTAGCAGCTGCGATTTCGCTAGCTTGAGCGTTAACATAGAGGATTTGCAGGGCTGCATCATTTCACCGCTTCAATCGTCGTCGTTCGCGACCATGTTCGGTTTAGTTGTGAATGAGGACTAGAAAGCTTACAATAGGTAGAAAAAGACGGCGATATTTGCGAATAAGCTTGAGGTGAAGGGCCTGTCTTACTTATAATGATTAAAGCTAATGAAGTTGACGATGCAATATCATGTAGGAGGACATAGACAGATGGAGTATGTAAGCACTAGGGGCAAGATTGGGAAAATCGGTTTTTTGGACGCATTCCTGATGGGACTTGCCAATGACGGAGGATTGCTCGTACCAAGCGAGATCCCGGTTGTTCCCGCAAGTACGTTGAAGGAATGGCAGCAGCTTAGCTACCAGGAGCTGGTACTTGCTATTTTCTCGTATTACACGAACGGCGAAATTCCAGAAAACGAGCTGAAGGAAATGGTGTATGCCAGCTATGCAAGCTTCCGCGATCCGGAAGTGACGCCGGTGCGCAAGCTGACCGACGACTTGTACCTGCTTGAGCTGTTCCACGGCCCAACGTTCGCGTTTAAGGACATTGCGCTGCAATTCATGGGGCAATTGTACACCTACGTTTCCCGCAAGCAGGGCAAGAAAATTCACATTCTCGGCGCGACGTCCGGCGACACCGGCGCTTCGGCGATCGAGGGCGTGAAGGGCAAGGAAGGGATTAAGATTTGCATCCTGCATCCGCACGGCAAGGTGAGCAAGGTGCAGGAGCTGCAAATGACGACCGTTCTTGACAGCAACGTGCTTAATCTGTCGGTAGAAGGCAACTTCGACGACTGCCAAGGAATGATCAAGGAGCTGTTCAACGATCTGGACTTCAAGGCCAATAACCATCTGGCGGCGATCAACTCGATCAACTTCATCCGGATTATGGCGCAGATCGTCTACTACTTCTACGCGTACTTCCAAGTGGCGAAGGAAACGGGAGCCGCCGAAGTGAACTTCAGCGTTCCTACGGGCAACTTCGGCGATATTTTCGCCGGTTACATGGCGAAGCGGATGGGGCTTCCAATCGGCAAGCTGATCTTGGCAACGAACGAAAACAATATTTTGGAACGTTTCGTGCTGGAGGGCGTGTACAAGCCAGGCGACTTCCGCATGACCTACAGTCCGTCGATGGATATCCAAGTAGCAAGCAACTTCGAGCGCTATTTGTATTATGTGCTGGGCGAAGACGCTGCGAAGATCAGCGAGCTGATGAACCAGTTCAAGTCGGAAGGGCAAATCGTCATTTCCGGCGACGCTCTTGCGAAGGTGCAATCGGAGTTCGGCGCGCATGGCGTCCAAGGACAGGAATGCCTCGATACGATATCGAAATACAAAGCGGAAACAGGCTACCTGCTTGATCCGCATTCGGCATGCGGCGTTGCTGCAGCTAACAAATACAGCGGCGACGGCTTGGTGACGATATCTCTGGCGACTGCGCATCCGGCGAAGTTCGACGAGGCAATCCGCCTTTGCGGCATCGAGCAGCAATATCCGGAGCAAATCTCGTCGTTGTTCGAGAAAGAACAGCGCCAGACGCGGGTCGACGGCTCGCTGCCGGATGTTGTTAGCGAACTGCTTAAATTCTATAACGCCTAAAGCGCTGGGGCAGCGCATATGAAGCCGTTGCGTAAGGAGAAATCCTTATGCAGCGGTTTTTTGCTGCCGCAAAGCGCGAGCGGACGCTGTAAGTGCACATATGCACTTACAGCATCGAGGTCACAAATATTACCCGTCTGTAAGTGCACGTATGCACTTACAGCGACGAAAGGACAGCAGGTACTCAACAGATAGATGAAAAAGATGTAACAGCTCCTTTTCAAAGGGTGGAGGTGATGCGCTAAACGATAACAACAAACCATTTTACGATTAAAATATATTGTAAAACGATAAATAATGTGCTAAATTCAATATCGAGATATCGAAAGGAGGGGTGTTTGATGAAACGAGGTTCTACCTTTTTCCTGAAGGGGGTTGTCGTGCTACTTGGCCTTGGGGCACTTGCAGTATGTATCTTCTTGTTGCCGTGGATTGCGAGCGGAGATGCGGAAGCCCACCCGGAGGACAGTTATTTGCAATATCCGTTTTTGGTGTGTTCGTATTTATTGTCTATCCCTTTTTTTGCAGCATTGGTTCAGACGTTGAAACTTTTAAGCTACATCGATCGGGGCCAAGCCTTCTCGGAATTATCGGTTAGGGCTCTGAGGTCTATCAAGCATTGCGGCATCGCAATAGCTGCGTTCATTGCGTTAGGCGTGCTGTTCGTCATGGTGTTTATTGACGACGATATCACGCACATTATTACCCTGGGAGTGCTATTCATCTTTGCTTCAAGCGTCATTGCATCCTTTGCTGCGGTTCTGCAGAAGGTTCTGCGAGATGCCATAAGAATCAAAATAGAAAATGACCTAACGGTCTGAAATGAATTAAAATTTACAATAAGCGAGGGGCTTTTTTATGGAACGGGGAACGACACTCTTTTTAAAGGCGGCTGTTGTTGTTATCGGTCTTCCAATACTTGCGTTATGCATATTCGCAGTGCCGGAGATAGCGAATTATACAGTAGAGCTGTATCCGGATCATTCGTATTTGAAATATCTTGTTTATATCGTTTTTTATGGAGCGGCGATCCCATTTTACTTTGCCCTGTATCAAGCATTTAAGCTTTTGAACTATATCGACATGAACAATGCTTTCTCGGAACTGTCCGTACGCGTGTTAAAAAATATCAAATACTGTGCGATTATCATCAGCTGCATTTTCGTGTTAGGCATGCCGATCTTCTATCTTTTTGCGGAGAGGGACGATGCGCCGGGTGTCATCGTAATTGGAATGGTGCTGGTCTTTGCCTCCATGGTGATTGCTGTATTTGCCGCTGTTCTCCAAAGGCTCTTGAAAGAAGCTATCGATATCAAATCAGAAAACGACCTGACGGTCTGAGGTGAATGATATGGCGATTATTATTAATATAGACGTGATGCTGGCTAAGCGGAAAATGAGCGTGACCGAGCTTGCCGAGCGGGTCGGAATTACGATGGCTAACCTTTCTATACTGAAAAACGGAAAGGCAAAAGCGATTCGGATCTCCACTTTAGAGGCGATTTGCAAAGCTTTGGATTGTCAGCCAGGGGATATTTTGGAATACAGAAGCGACGAAGACGGCACGTCTTGAGTCCTTTAGCTCACTATCCCTTTGGCTCAGAGGAACAGATGAAGCAGCCTATCCGCCGAAAGGATGGGCTACTTCTGTTTGTTCTTTTTTCTGTTCTTGATCATATTCTTGGTCCCACAGCAGGCGCATTTCGTGCGAAGAGCTCAGCAGCTCGGACAACGTTCCTTCCGCCTCGATGCGGCCGTCCTTCAGTACGATAATATGGTCGGCGCGCTGAAGGGCAGCTCTGCGGTGAGAGACAATGAGGCAGGCCGCATGCGGCGCATGGGCAACTCGCTCCCATAGCAGCTGCTCGGTCGCGACGTCGAGCGCGCTCGACAGGTCGTCGAAGACGAGCAGCTCCGGCTCGCGAACGAACATGCGGGCAGCAGCCGTGCGCTGCGCTTGGCCGCCGGACAGCTTGACGCCCCGTTGACCGATCATGGTGTTCAGTCCTTGCTCTAAGCTCGAAATATCTTGATCAAGCACGGCCGTATGAATAGCGCGTTCACGCTTATCTTCTTCGCTCGACGGCAGTCCAAGTAATATATTCGTTAACAGCGTTTCACTGAAAAGATTCGGCACTTGCGATGTATAGGCGCTTCTTGGCGGAACGAAGAAGGAAGCGGGATCCGTGACGATGCAGCCGTTCCAACGGATATCGCCCGCCTCCAGCGGCAGCAGTCCGAGCACAGAGCGGAGAAGCGTTGTTTTGCCGGAGCCGATGCGGCCTGTAATAACGGTGATGCCCCCACGACGCAGCTCCAAGCTAATACCGTCGACTCCTCTGCCGGAATCGGGATAACGGTAGCTAAGATTGCTTACCGTCAATGACTGGAATGGTGCATCGCCATCTATACTACCGCTAGCAATGTCGATTGGCACAGCAGGTTCCTCCGACCATTCTTCTCTCAGGTGCAGGGGGCGATGTTCAGTCAGCGATTCGGATGGAACGCCTTGCAGCAGCGCATACATCCGTTTGAACGATACGCCCGTCTGCTGCAGGTGGGAAAGGAAGTTGCCGAAGAACGACGTAAAGTCCGTTACGAAAGCCAAATAATAGATGAACAGGGCGAAGTCGCCCACCGTCAACTCGGAGCGCTGAAGGGAAGCTGCTCCAAGCAGGAGAATAAGTCCCGTCCCAACGTTAACGATGTTGGAGAAGACGGAAGCGAGCAGGGAGCTGAACAGTCGGTCCTTCAATGCGGCTTGCCTGCGCCGCATGTTCAGCTCGCGGAATCGTTCGATGAAGCGCTCTTCTGCTCCGGCGAGCTGAATCGCCTGCACGGAGCCGAACATTTCACCGACATGGCCCGATACTTTGCTCGTCGCTTCGCGGCTCTCGGCACGGTAGGCTTGCACCCGTTTCGTTGCGATCTGAGTGACCGATACGATGAGAATGATCGGAAGGAACACATAGCAGGTGATTTTGGCATCGACGCGGAGCAGAAGGACGATGGCTGCCGCCGCAAAGACGATTTTACCGATTAGATCAAGCGTCCAGCTAATGGCATCTTCGGCTTGACTTGCGTCATCGCGGAATTGAGAGAGCGCTTCGCCCGGAGAGCCGGGAATCGCTGCCGCCGCCGGCTGCTTCAAGATCTGGCGCAGCATATTCGTACGGAGCAATGCCCCCATGTTGAAGCGATGGAGCGAATCGGTCCATGCCCCGCCATAGATATTAACGATTCGGGCGATGGAAATAGCCATCAGCAGAGCTGCCAGCCCATAGGCGCTTAAGGCCGACGTGGACTGCCCTGATAGTTTATCGAAAAACTGCTGTATGATTAACCCCGGAAATAACGGGAATAAGTGAACGCCAATCCATAGAATCGCGTTAGCCGAATAAAGAATAGGACGATAGCGAATGAGCCGCCACATCGATTGCAGCGTAGACGGTATGTTTTTATTAGCGTTCATATTCTTCAAGCTCATACAAGCACCTCTTCCGTCCCGGTCTTCAATAATTGATAGAGGCGCGATCCGTTGTCATCTGCCAGCTTGGTGCGCAATCCGGATTCAACAACACTGCCCGCATCCAAGATGAGGATGTCGTCTGCCCGTTTGATCGTTGTCAGCCTGTGGGCAATAATGATGGCCGTACGCCCTGAAAGCAGCTTATCGATGGCTTTCTCGATATGCGACTCCGTCGCAGGATCAAGCCTGGATGAAGCTTCGTCCAGAATGACCAGACTTGGATCGGATAGAAAAGCGCGGGCGAATGCAAGCAGCTGCGCTTCTCCTGCCGAAAGACCGCTGCCGCCTGAAGCGAGCATCGTATCAAGACCGTTCTCAAGCGCTGCCAGCCATGAAGCTAAGCCCAGCTCGGACAGCACCCGGGTGAGTCGATCATCCGGTATGGAACGGTTGTATAAGGTTAGATTGTCACGGACAGTAGCTTGAAATAATTGAATGTTTTGCGATACCATGGCAATCCTGCCACGTAGCTGAGATACGGCGACCTCTCTTACATCCTCGCCGCCGATACGGACAGTCCCGTCGGTCGCATCGTAGAATCGAACGAGCAGGCGTGCAAGGGTGCTTTTGCCGCTTCCCGTCCTTCCCAGCAAACCGAGCACTCGGCCCGGAGCGAGCTCGAAGCTGACATTGCGCAGCACAGACGTCTCGCTATCCTCGCCGCCATAGTTAAAGCTCACGCTTTCGAACCTAACGGCTAGCGCGCCGTCTTTCAACTGAGCTTGCGATTTCTTCTCTACGAGCGCAGACTTCGTCGCGAACAGCTGGCTCACCCTTACAATACTCGCGTCGGCTCGCTGCAGATCCTGAATTTGCGTTCGGATTTGCTCGAGCGGATGGTTTAATAGCTCCGTGTAGGTGAAGATCAAATAGATCGTTCCGAGCGTCATCGAATCGGTAGCCCACAAGTAGCCGCAGTAAATAAGCGCAAGCGAACGGCTTAGTGCGAATACGAAGATCGTCGAGACCCACATCGTGTAGCCGCCGAAGCTTGCTTTCATATGAATAGGGAGCAGCTTGCGCAGAATGCCATGGAAGCGACGCATGACGAAGGAGCTTGCACCGTTCGCACGGGTATCCTCCGTACCTGCCATATGCTCGCCCAGAAAACCGTACATCTCGGCATAAGCCTCGCTGGATTTGACCCAAGCGGGCGAGAATGAGGATCGGATTCGCTGCAGTACGAAAATGGCGGCTATGACGAATAGCGTCATGCCTAGTCCGAGGATCCAGTCCTCGAGGAACATCATAACCAGCACCCCCGAAATGAGCAAAGCATTGGCAGACAGCGCGAATACGAAGCTGGAGAAAAAGTTGGACAGCTCGTTCACGTCGCCGTCTATCCGCTGAATCATTTCGCCGCTCGTACGATCCTTATGGAACGTCTGATCAAGATGAAGGCAATGCTTGGCGAGATCGCCACGCAGCTCATTCGTCGCCGTCCAGCCGACCTGCTCGCCTATATATCCGGAGCACACGGTAACGAGCTGATACAGAAGAGCGAGCACGATGAACAGGACCGCGCTTCCGATGAGGGCGCCGATTGTGACGCCCGGCTTCATCGCGTCGTCTATAAACTGCCTCATAATTTGAGGATTCCAGAGCTGCAGTCCGATGCCGGCGATAAGCAATAACGCGAGTATAGCCAGCTTACGACGTTCATGCCGCAGGTAGGAGCTGAGCAAGCGCCAATATTGTTTGATAGGTATGTTCAATGTGATTTCCTCCAGAGAAGACAAATTCATCCATGATATGTTCTAATAGTAGGGTGAGCTAATTGCAAGCACAAGGTAAAAGTTAAATATAAAGTTAAATCTACTGGTCTGGCAGAACGATGCCGAAGAGGTGACGATATGGATCAATTATTGCAGCAAGCAGAGGCAGTGCTTATCGCGCATAAGCAGGAGCATGTGGTTTCGGTTATTAGGCGGCTGGACGCGCCGGAGCGGGAAGCTTTGTGCCGGCAGGTGCTGGGTGCGGATTTGGATCGATTGAAGGGGATAATGGATCAGCAACGCAATATCTCTATCCAAGAGCCGCATACGATAGCCCCAATCGGCTATCTGGAGTGGGATCGCTTCGGAGAGGAGGAACGCGATCGCTACAAGGAGCTAGGTTGGCAGAATCTGCAGGACGGCAAAGTGGCGGCGCTCGTCGTCGCGGGAGGACAAGGCAGCAGACTCGGCCATGACGGGCCGAAGGGGACGATTGATATCGGCCTGCCATCGGGCAAGTCGCTGTTCGAGCTGCAGGCGGATCGTCTTGCCTCGCTGTCGCGAGAGGCAGGCGCGTTCATTCCTTGGTACATTATGACAAGCCCCGATAACGATGCGGAGACGAGAGCTTTTTTTCAAAAGGCGGGGTTCTTCGGTTATCCGGAGCAGGACTGCTTCTTCTTCCAGCAGCATACGATGCCGGCGGTCGACTTAAATGGCAAGCTGCTCTTCGCGTCGGAATCGGAGCTTAGCTTCGCGCCGAGCGGCAACGGAGAGTGCTTCTCTTCCTTGCGAAGCACTGGCGCGATTGAAGATATGAAGCGGCGGGGCGTCGAGTGGGTGTTTTATTACAACGTCGATAACGCGTTGATCCAGATCGCCGATCCCGGTTTCGTCGGAGTTGCGGCAGACGGTCATTATCCGATCGCAACGAAAGTCATTGAGCGGTCGAATCCGGACGAGAAGATCGGCATTCTTTGCACGAAGGATGGCAAACCAACGGTCGTTGAGTATACGGAAATTCCGCAAGCCATGCTTGAAGCGCGGGAGCCTGATGGAACCTTGACGTATCATTTGGGGAACGTCTCGATTCATCTGTTCCGGCTCGACTTTATCGATCAGCATGCGGATAACGACCTTCCCTATCATCTCGCGATGAAAAAAATCGACTACGTCGATGACGAAGGACGTCAAGTCACGCCTGCCGAGCCTAACGCTTATAAGCTGGAGAGGTTTATTTTCGACTTCTTTCCGTTGTCGGAGGGGATGACGGTATTGAAGGCCAGTAGGGAAGGCGAGTTCGCACCGGTCAAAAACAGGGAGGGAGAGGACAGTCCCGCGAGCGCGCGAGAGCTTGTTATGCGAGCAGAGGCGGCCGAGGTACAGCGTACCGTTGGCAACGAACCGGCGTTTACGTTCGTGAACGGACCGTATTTGCAATGGCCGACCGAGCAAGGCATGACGATGATGTGGGAGACTTCTTTGCCCGCCGTCGGGAAGCTCGAGATATACGCTGCCGATCGCATTCATAGCGGGGAGCGGGGCAATTACGCGCTCCGTGAGCAGCCACTGTTGACCGTGCAAAGCGAAGGGGACGCGCGAGTTCGCATTCAACGGCTTACGGTGGATGGCCTAGAGCCGGAAACGACTTATTTCTATAAGGCGTATGCGGACAATGGGGATGGGAAGAAAGTAGAGGCTGGACCGTATCCGTTCCGAACGGCTACGCGAAGAGGCGTACCTTGTTCGTTCGTCGTAACGAGCGAAACAGGGGGCTACAGCTATTTTGATCAGAGTGGCGGAGGTATAAATAAAGCGTTATTCGAGGGGATGCGGAAGTACCGTCCCGACTTCGCGTTATTCGTCGGCGATATGGTGGACGATGGCCGCAGGCAGGAGGATTGGCATACATATTTGTTCGCACCGGGCAAGGAATTGCTCACAACGACGCCGTTCTACAGCTGTCTAGGCAATCATGAACATAACGGTTCGTGGTATTACGATTACTCGGCTTATCCGAGTCCCGGCAATTACTATTCCTTCGACTACGGTGATGCTCACTTCATAGCGCTCGATAGTACCGATTTCATTAAGGACGAGCATTATCCGAACGGCGATGGATCGATTGGCCCTGGCCATCCGCAATACGATTTTTTGGTACGCGATTTGCAGGAGGCTGCAGAGGCTATGGACATCAAGTGGCGGATTGTATATATCCACTATTCGCCGTATGTGTCGGGCGGCTATGAACTGGAGGCGCTGAGGCAGCTCGTACCGGTCATGGAGCAGTACGGCGTCGATGTCGTATTCAGCTCGCATACGATCGTGTACGAGCGAAGCCATCCGCTGCGGAACGGGAAGCCCGATTTCGATAACGGAATCGTCTATGTCGTGGCCGGAGGGGCAGGAGAGATGCCGAACTGGCAGCTTCCGAAGCGGGAGTGGCATACGTCGCAGTCGCTTGCCGTACCGCATTTTGTACAGGTGACGGTGGCCGGCAACTGCTTGGACCTTCGTGCCATCGATGTCGAGGGCCGGCTGTTCGATATGCTCAAGATTCGGAAAGGCAGCGAAGGATCGAAGCAGTTTGTGTAGCGTGAGATGAATCACTATGAACCACCATGTTTGTTAGATGCTTAAAGTCAGACAAAGAAGGGCCAAGAGCATTAAAGCAACACGGAGGGGAATTACGCGATCCCATCGGTTTTGAAGCAATCGTACATTGGAAGGAACACGTGCCGCTTGAGCCGCTTGGATTAACTCTATATTAACGTGATACTGTGGCGTACAAGACAAGAAACATAATTTGGGCAATAAGAGCCGTGAGAATCCATCCAAGAGATGAAATAGACATGGAGTTGAACAACCATTGGGTAACTGCCAGAGCGAGTGTTGAAACAAGGGCGGAAGCCCCGAAGATGGGCATTCTTCCACTTGAAACTTCATGGATTCTGCCGATTACTTCTGTCATCCCGGCATCGGAGCTTCGAGTCAATGCCTTTCTCACAATGACAGTGAAGAATACATCAACACCGTACACGACTCCGATGCTAAGAATAGCGATGCTATGCAAGATTCGAACGAAATCATCCATTATTTCTTAGCCTCCTTGGAAATAGGTTTGCGTTTTTTTCAGTAGTGAATGGCTACCGCTTTTTTTATGGATTGCCTTGAATTCACTTGTTTTACGATGAAATCTGCCAAATCAGCCCGAGAAATAGTGCTTGTTAACTTCAAGTCGGCCGATTCCCCCGCACGATATTTCCCTTTAAGCGGGCCATTGGTTAGAAATGGAGGTCTAACAATCGTCCAATCCAAACCGCTGTTCTTCATGTATTGTTCCATAAGTTCCTTATCCTCAATGGCCTGTTTGTCGAGGAGCAGCCGGATAACAGCTCTACCAAGCATGGGCAGCTTACTTAACGATTCAGATACGCTGGCTTCACTTATTGCAATTAAACGCTGCACTTTATTTTGGGCCATAGCTGTTAGAATCCGCTTTATCCCTTCTGAACATATCGTTTTGCTTGAAGTACTTGTAATCCCAAGAGACGATATCACCATATCATGATGCCGTATGGCCCTATCGATATCTTCTGTCCGAAGGACATCCCCTTCAACGACGACAAGGTTGGGATGACTTTGGTGGATACTGCTCCGTGTGCGGACAAATGCAGTAACGGTGTGTCCGCTCTGTAATGCGCTATCTACGATATGCCGACCCGTTCTACCGCTTGCGCCAAAAATGATAAGTTTCATTTTGCAGCTCTTCCTTTGTCCGTCTTGCCATTGATTCTAAACCATTCCACCGTATCCCGCATGGTATCTTCAAGCGGTCTGAAACTGATTTGCAGATCGCGGATTGCCTTAGCTCCGCTAGTTCGCTTCATTTCCGTCATGACTCGAAGTTCATCTATAGACAGATCCGTTACTCTATTCCGCCATGCTGCTATTTTTTCATTTACCCATGTTGACAGATAGACCATGGTGAGTGGAAACCTTTTGGAAGGTCCTTGAATGCCGGACACTTTCTGCAGGATGCGGAACAAATCTTCTAAACCAACGTGATAAGCAGATAAAATAAATCGATCATTGCCTGGAGAGGATTCGGCTGCTTTAATCATCGCGTGTGCGACATCTCGGGCGTCCACAACATCTATGCCCGATTGGAACGATCCCGGAAACTTCCGCCCGAGGAAATTCAATACCAATTGGCCGCTGCCGGTCGGTGCGGCATCGCCAGGGCCGAACATCCATGCGGGCAGAACAGTAACGATCGGTATTCGGTGATGCTTTGCGAATTTATCGATCTCCTGATCGCCTACAAGTTTGCTCTTCCCATATAAATTAAGCGCCTCATCCGGATTCATCCGATCGTTTTCATCGCTGATTTGTCCGTCCTTGCGCTTGCGGATGGTCGCATTTGTGCTAGTGTGAATAATTTTTCCTACCCCGTATTTTTCCGCGAGCTCAAATAATCGAACGGTTTGCGTCACATTAACTTTCTCCAGATTTGTCCAGTGATCTCCTCTGCGGAACGTCTCGCGAAAATAGGCAGCTGTATGGAAGAGGACATCGCAATCTTTCATGTAATGCGCCCAGGATTCAACGTCCATCATATCCCCTGTAACGACCTTAACTTGCAACCCGCCGATTAACGTCTCGGCTTTTTTGGCCGATCGTGCTAATGCAGTGACCCGATACCCGCGCTCGACCAAAATACGAATCAAGTTGCTGCCCAGCAATCCTGTGCCGCCTGTTACAAAAGCATGCATCAAACCATCTCCTTTTTCTTTAACAGATAAACCTCCAATACTTGCTAATTACTGCTGCAATCAAAATATACAACAAAAAATGAATGTTGTAAACTAAATTAATAAAATTAGTTCAGTTAGTATATTTGGTTTACAACGTTCACTTTTAATTTAATGTGATATACTAAGTCAAAGACGGGACAGGAGGTTTCTATGATGGAGAAGGCAAATAACAAAAACAAATACTTCGAAAAAATTAAGCCCGTGTTTAGAAAAAGCAGATTCAGCCAACTGAATATGGACGATATTGCGAAACAGATGGATATCAGCAAGGCGACAATGTATAAATACTTCTCGTCGAAAGACGAAATGATAAAAATGTTCGTTGACCATTGCGCAGACTATTTCAAAACCGGCGATATCTTGATGACAGACGAGAGGATATCCTACACGGAGCGATTCCAGATCGTCTACGAGCAGTCTTTGAAAGCAGCCGTGTACATGCCCGATATTCTTTTGCAGGATTTGAAAGAGGTGTACCCTAGTTTATTGGATAACGTTTTGTCGGCACAACAAGAACGCCTTGCAAGTTTCCGACAGTTTTTCGATGCCGGCGTATCCGGAGGCGTGTTCAATCCGATAAATCCTATATTGTTTTTGGTGCAAGACGACGTCGTGCTTCGGCGGATCTTGGAACCGTCATTTACGATACATTTTGATCTCACCTTGAAAAAAGCGCTCATCGATTTTTACTTGATAAAAAAACATCAATTGATTACTCCAAAACATTTGGATACGGTGGATGATTTGTTAATGGAAAAGAAAATTTCGCAAATTATTCAACAAATTTCATAGGTACTTGGATAAAACGATCACCGATTAGGACCCCGCAACCCTGCGAGGTTCCTTTTTTTGTATTTTAAGAAAATAGAGGGGATTGATTGAAGTTTATATTGGGGAATGAACAAAATGAAGTCGGGAAATCCGTCTTATTGCTGCCAATCCTGCAAGGTTGGCCGAAATAAGACGGATAACTCTACCTATCGCCCTATTTATGCAGTGGCACAAGCTCATAACGAAGTCTTTCATGCGCAATAAGCCGGATAACTCATCCTAATCGATGCTGATTAAGTCAGTTTACTAGAATAGGATGGATTTCTCTTCCTATTACCTGAATAGTAGTAGCCTAACGAGCGTAAGTATGCTGTGGAGCAAGCATCTCGCGCAGGTAGCGGCCCGTTAAGGAGTCGCTGCTGGCAGCAACCTGTTCCGGCGTGCCGGAGGCGACGACCGTACCGCCCTTATAGCCCCCGTCTGGCCCCATGTCGATTATATGGTCGGCGATCTTGATCATATCGAGATGATGCTCGATGATCACGACGGTATGACCGGCATCGACGAGATGGTTTAGGCAGTCGATCAACCGCTGAATGTCCCGCAGATGAAGACCGGTTGTCGGCTCGTCGAGCACGTATAGATTATGCGCGCCACGCTTCACTTTGCTCAGCTCGGTCGCAAGCTTGATCCGCTGAGCTTCCCCTCCAGACAGCGTGGCCGACGACTGGCCGAGCTGCAAATAGCCGAGACCGAGGTCGTTCAGCACGGCCAGCTTGCGTGCGATATAGGGCTGATCGTCGAAGAAGGCGACGGCATCCTCGATGCTCATATCGAGGATCTCCGCAATGTTTTTCTCCTTAATGCGTATATCGAGCACGCTCTCGTTGAAGCGAGCGCCCTTGCATACCGGACAGACCGCTTCGACGTCAGGCATGAATTGCAGCTGCGTCGTTACCGTTCCTTCCCCCTGGCAATGCTCGCAGCGGCCGCCGTTCTTCTGATTGAAGCTGAAGTCATGCTTGGTAAGCGGACTGCCTTCCGCGCTTGCCGCCTCCGCATACATCTCGCGAATCCGGTCGAAGAAGCCGACGTATGTGGCTGGATTAGACCGGGAGCTGCGGCCTATCGGCGATTGATCGATATTGATAATGCCGCTAAGCTGCTCATGCCCTTCCAGCGCGTCATGCTCGCCAGGCACGATGCGGGCGTCATGGAACATCGCATAGAGCTGTTTGCACATGACCTCGTTAATGAGCGTGCTCTTGCCCGAGCCCGATACGCCGGTAATGCACACCATAACGCCAAGCGGAATGTCGACGGTAATGTTCCGCAGATTGTTCGCCCGGGCGCCGCGTATGGTCAGCTTCATCTCGCCCGTCTGTCTGCGCTGCGCGGGCACTTCGATTTTGCGCGCTCCCGTCAGGAACGCGCCGGTAATGGAGTCCGCTTGCGCGCGAAGCTGCTCGGCCTTGCCCTCGGCGATAATGCGGCCCCCGTGCCGGCCCGGTCCGGGTCCGATCTCGATAATATGGTCGGCGCTGCAGATCGTATCGATGTCATGCTCGACGACGATGATCGTATTGCCGATATCCCGCAGCTTCTTCAGCGTGTCGATGATGCGCATGCTGTCGCGGGCATGAAGACCGATGCTCGGCTCGTCGAGCACGTACAGCATGCCCATAAGTCCCGAGCTGATCTGCGTCGATAGGCGAATGCGCTGCGCCTCGCCCCCGGAGATCGAGTCGGAGCGTCTGCCAAGGCTTAAGTAGTCGAGCCCGATATCGAGCAGCAGAACGAGCCGCGACTGAATCTCCGCCGTAATCTGTCGGCCGATAACCGCCGTTTCTTCCTTGAACCGCAGATCTTTCAAAAACTCATGCAGCTCTTGCAGCGACATCTGGCATAGCTCATGAATATCGGCGCCGCCGACTCTGACATGGAAGCGCTGCGGCTTCAGCTTGCGCCCTTCGCAGTCCGGGCAGGTGTGCTCGATCATGACGCGCTTATAGAACTCTTCCTCGGCGGGGCTTGCCGCCTTGCGCTTCAAATACAGCTTATACCACCAGTTGACCATATGGACGAGACCGCCGTAGCTCATTAACTTGCCGACATGACGGGCTTGGGTTTTGCTAATTTCCTCACCCGGCGTAAAAGGGAATTTCTCCCCTCGGGATCCATAGAAAATAAGGCTGTGAGCCCATTCGGGCAGCTCCTTCATCGGCGTATCGAGGCTGAAGCCGTAATGCTTCGACAGGCTGTTCAGCATCGCCCAGTTCCATGTCGTCATGTTCGTTCCGAGCAGCTTCGGATCAAGCGCGCCCTTGTTAACGCTTTTGTCGGCGTTCTTCACGAGAAACTTGGCGTCCGCGCGCATGAACGTCCCGATGCCGCCGCATGTCCGGCAGGCGCTGTCCGGATCGTTGAAGGAGAAGTAATTCGGCTGCAGCTCGCCGAGCGTCAGATGATGCTCCGGACAGGCGAAGCCATTGTAGAAGTCATTGGCGTTCACATGCTTGCCTTCAGGCACGCCGGTAATCTCGAAGCGGATGAACCCTTCGCCAACGAGCTTCAGGCTGTTCTCGATCGTCTTGGTCAGCATCTTGAACACGTTCGGCTGCACGACCACTTTATCGATGACGACTTCAATCTGATGCTCCATTTCCTCGTCCATCGGGATCGGATCTCCCAGACTATGCCTCGTTCCGTCGATAATGACCGTACGGAAGCCTTTGGAGCGAATCTCGTCGAATGTCGTTTCATAGTTTTCGCCATAAATCTTATAGACCGGCGCAAGCACCTCCAACTCCGTACCCATTGGCAGTTGCTGAATGCGATCGATCATTTGACCGGGTGTCCGGGCCGGTACCTTGCGGTCGCAGAACGGACAGCCGGCATCGCTGGCAGAGGCGAACAGCAGTCGCAAGAAGTCATAGATATCGGTCATTGTGCCGACTGTGGAACGAGGATTGACAATGCCTTTCTTCTGCTCGATCGCAATGACGGGCGACAGTCCGAATACGAAGTCGACGTCCGGCTTCTTGAGCTGATTCATCCGGCTCTTCGCGAAGGTAGACAGCGATTCGAGAAATCGCCGTTGTCCTTCTCCGTAGATGACTTCGAACGCGAGTGACGACTTACCGGAACCGCTTACCCCGGTAATGACCGTCAGCTTGTCGCGCGGAATGTTGACGTCGATATTTTGCAAATTGTTTTGTCTCGCTCCGCGTACCTCAATAAACTGTTTCATTCTTAGATCACATCCCCCATTGCATGTCTTCTAAATTCTCGAAAAGATAGGCAGGCTCGCTCAAGCTTACTCGGCTAGCAGGCGTCGCCTTCGTATCCGATTCCAGCTTGGCGATCAAGCCATGTTCGGCCAACCAGTCGCAGCCTGTCGTAATCGCCCCGGCATCGAGGTCGATGACTAAGCCGAACTTGTGCATAATGTCCGTTGCGGTCCGAACGTCCGCTTCTTCCTTCAAGTAGGCAAGTACAGGAGCGAATAGCCGCTCGGCACGGTCGTTCATGTACGTGTTAATGCTCTTGAGTGCCGCGTCAACCTTATCCTCGCGGACCTCGGCTACGATCAACCCCGCATACACCGTTCCAAAAAAGTCCGGGTTGTACGTCAGCGCTTGCTGCACGCATTCGCGCATCGGGATGTCGCCGTTCAGCAGCACTTCGATCTGGGATAGCGTATCGATCATCTTGATAATCCAGAAAGCGCTATACGTGAAGTCGCGCTTCACGTACTGCCATTTCTCGGCCTTCGCCAGCAGCGATAGAGAGAAGCAGCTAAGCTGAAGCAGCCGAAGCTGTCTATCGCGTTCCCCGACATAGCGAATTTGCTCGAAGTAAGACTGAATCGACGAATCCTTCGTGAACAACAGCGTGCTTCGCACGAGCATCGAGTGGCCGAACGAGCCTTGTACGGTCCGCTCCATTTCGCGCTTGAAGTCATTCCTCGTCGTAATACTCGCGTTGATCGGCACGTCGTTCTCCACGAAGGTCCGGTAGCCGTACTTCAACTTCTGATCATGCACGATCAGCTTCAAATCAATATCGGATTTCTCCCACACCTGGTCGTAAGACAAGCTGCCGAGCAAGACGACGGCGATCACTTGATCATCCTGCTTCACCTTGTCGACGAAGGTTTGCAACGCCGACCGGAAGACGGCTGTCATGGCGTCCGCCTGTTTTCTATGGTCCATATATTTACCTCCACCTTATAGATGCCAACGCTTCGAGAATGCTATCATCTAGCTAAGATTATTTTCCAATAAGTTGACTCGCTTGTTTCTTGAATTCGTTGCAAGAAATGGAAATCCTGTTTTTACTATTGCAAAATGGCAACGGTTACGACGGAGAGACACGAATCATCGTTTCTCCAGTCGAGGATGAGTGGAATTCCAATAAAAATGCTCTTTTCCAATAACTTTCGCCGATTGTGTCGTTCCCAAAGAATGCCGGACAACTTACAATGAAGGTACTAGCCTTATCGGATTCGAAAAGGGGGAAGCGAAAATGCCTTCGGATAAGATGGAAGTGTTGATCGTCGACGACGAGCCGAGGCAGCGGCGGGGACTTGCGGCAATGGTTCGCTCCTTGCGTCCGGCCTATAAGGTCGGCGAGGCGAAGAACGGCAAGGAAGCGCTCGAATACGCGCGGGGCAGGCAGCTCGATATCGTCTTCACCGATATTCAGATGCCGATTATGAACGGCCTTGATTTCGCCGCCGAGCTGGGCAAGTCATGCCCGAAAGAACCTAAAATCGTTTTTGTAAGCGTATACCATGAATTCGATTACGCCCGGAAGGCGATCCGGCTCGGCGCCAAAGATTATTTGGTGAAGCCCGTGAGCTCGGAAAGTCTGGACGGCGTATTGCAGGAGCTGGAGAACCAGCTTATACAGGAGAGCTCGGTAATCGCGGAGACGCGGCAGCTGTCGGAGGAGCTCGCCCACACGAAGCCGATCTATCTGGAGCATCTGCTCTTTAAATGGATGACAGGCGAATTGCAAGCCGCGGAAAAGAAGGAAATCGAGCAGCACTTCGATATCCGAGGACACGGAACGGTGTTAATTCTGGAATCTCATTGCACGCAAGCTTCGGAAGACAGCCACGAATGGAGGAGCATTCTGAAGCGTGCGGCCGCACAAGCGCTTGGCAAGTGGGCTATGGCGTATATGATCTCGCCTGAGCATGAGCGAAACAAGCTGTATACGATCATCCAGTGGAAGCCTGGCGTGCAAAGCGCGGAGGGGCTGAAGCAGCTTCAGCTTGCGCTTGCGGCGCTGGAGAAGGTTCACGATAAATCGATTGGCGCGGGTATAGGCCATGAAACGTTCGATCTGGAGAAGGATATGAAGAGCTGTTACGAGAGCGCGGCGACGGCGCTTGAATATTTGTATTATTTCCGCGACGGCAGATGGGTGTCCGCGGAGCAGCTTCGCAAAGAGAGGGACAGCTTCCCTTCGGGCAGAAGCGTCGGCGTGAAGGACAACGGTCGACTGGAGCAGGCGGTAACGGGGGGGAATGTCGAGCTGTCTATCCAAGAATGCATGGCGATATTGGATAAGCTTGCTGCGGCTAAACCATCTCCGTTCCGCATGAAATGCAATGCGATTCAACTGCTGCTCTCGTGCTTAAAGCAAGCCGAGCCTGTGATGGACGATCGCAATTATGCGGCATTAGCCCTGCAGATCGACGAGCAGCTGCTCCGTACGGATTCGCTTCTTGCAACGAAGGCGACGGCGGCCGGCTTACTGGGCGACATCGTCAATCAGATGAAGAAGGACAAGGGCTCGCGCAGCGAGCTCATTATGCAGAAGTGCCGCGAATATATCGAGGACAATCTCCATGAAGACCTGGGGCTCGAGGTTGTCGCGCAGCATTTTTTCTATAACGCCTCCTATTTCAGCATTTTGTTCAAAAACCATTTCGGCATATCGTTCACCGATTTTCTCGTGAAGCAGCGCATGCAGAGGGCGCGCAGTCTGCTGCTTGAATCGGATAAGCGGGTAGGCGATATCGCCAAGCTGGTCGGTTACAAGGACATTAAGTATTTCAATAAAGTGTTCAAAAAAACGTTCCTCTACTCGCCGGAGGAGTTCCGCAGAATGTTCGCCACAACTTAAGCGCAAATGAGGTCAGCCTATGCTCTTGATGAGAAAGCTTGCAGCTTTGATCGCCAATGCCAAGTTCCGCATTAAGCTGATCGTTTCTTATTTTCTGCTCGTCAGCGTCATCATTCTTATTCTTGGATTCACGTATTACCGGATTAGCGCCAGCAATATGCTCATGAACGTGAGGAGCAGTCTCGGCAATGTCGTCCTGAACAACAACCAATTGCTTGACGAGAAGCTGGAAGCGATTCGCGGCAAGAGCGACGTCTTGCCTGTCGATAGCGAGCTCTATCAGATCATGATCGGGCTGAAAATGTCGGATAACGAATCGTTATTGAAGGCAGACCGCCGTCTGACGGAATTATTGTTTCAATACTTTGGCGGCAATGACGATATATACGCCTCGTTCATCGTGACCCGCGATTATACCTTCGGCAACGGGGCAAGGATGTACGTGCCGTCCGCCGGTTTCTTCAATTCGGAGCTGCATCTGCTCGCGGAGCGTTCCCAGGGCGACCTTGCCTGGATCCCGACGTATGACTTCGCCCGAACGTTCAAGGATCAGCACATGGAGCCGATTTCCTTCGAATACAGCCAACTCGTATCGGCCGTTAAGGAGCTGAATCTCACTTACATCGATGAGGAGGGGATCTTCCATTCGCTTCCGCCGGGGATGGAGCGGCCGGTGCTGATGATTAATTTTACGACGGACGACTTCGGCAAGCTGTTCAAGGATTATGCGAGCAAGAACGAGTATCGCAATCTGTCCTACGGCATCGTGAGCGCGAAGGGTGACATGATCATTCATTCGGAGAGAGAGTTGGAAGCAAGCCGCAAAGCCCCGCTATGGCTCGAGGAGGCATTCAGGCAAGGAGAAGGAAGCTTCGAGAAAGTGACCGACGGCAAAGAAATGCTCATCAGCTTCGATCGGATGGAGAGCACGGGCTGGATGTCCTACGTCGAAATTCCGGTAGAGGATGCGCTGTACGGGCTGAAGTCGCTGCAATCGGTGTCGTTCCTCTTTCTTGCGGTTATGCTGCTCGTATCGGCGTTGCTTGCTTACCTGATGTCCATCTTCATTACGAAGCCGATCATTCGGATCAAAAAAGCGATGAAGATGGTCGAGCGCGGCAACTTCGATATACGCATACCGGAGAAAGGGCGCGATGAGCTCGGTCAGTTGACCCGAATGTTCAATCATATGAACGGAAGAATTCAGGCTTTGATCGAAGAGAATTACGCCTCCCGCCTGAGGGAGAAGGAAGCCGAGCTGATGGCGCTAAACCTTCAGCTTAATCCTCATTTTCTGTACAACACGCTAACGACGATGTATTGGATCGCCGTAGAGAACGGACAACAGGAAATTAGCACGATCATGCGCAATTTGGCCGAAATGCTGCAGACGTCTACACGGAACAAGAACGAGACATGGCCGCTGCGAACGGATCTCGATTGGCTCGAGAAATACATCTACATTATGGCAAGCCGGTTCGGGAATCAGTTCAAGGTGAGCTTCGAGGTGGATGACAGCCTGCAGGATATGATGGTGCCGAAGCTGTTCCTGCAGCCGTTCGTCGAGAATGCCATCATTCATGGTTTTGCCGAGATGGAGGAAGGTGGACTCATCGTTATCAAAGGCTGGTGCGAGGACGATCAAGTGCTGTTCTCCGTGGAGGATAATGGTGCGGGTATCGAAAAAGATGCGATGGATCGGATGAAGTCCGGCGAAGGCGGATCGACGGGCATGCCCAATGTAGAAAAGCGAATCAAGCTGCTTTATGGAAACAGCCAGGGGATCGACGTCTACTCGCTTGCCGGAAAAGGTACCAAAGTCGTCATACGCATGGGTACGTGGACGGGGGGACAACGGAGATGAAGGCGATGAGATTCAGATTCGTATGGTTGCTGGCGATCTGCGCCATGCTTGGGGCGGCGGGCTGCAGCTTCGGGGCGGGCGGAAATGGCGGCAGCAGGGAGGGCGCTTCGAATACGGACAACGACCCGTTCACGGTCGACGGCCATGAGCGGGTTACGCTTACCTATGCTTCTTGGGGATCGCCGAACGAGAAGCAGGTGCAGGAGCGGATCGTTGCAAAGTTCATGGAGAAGTACCCGTGGATCACGGTGAACTATTTGTTCGTGCCAGGCGATTATGTGAAGCGGTTGACGACGCTGTATGCCGCGAACAAAGCGCCGGATGTGTTCGTTATCTATAAGCATTTTGCGCTTCAATGGGCCGAGCAGGGGAAAATATACAATCTTAATGAGTTTCTGAAGCAGGATGAGGATGTAAATGAAGCGGCCCTCATACCGAATGCGATTATGTATTGGGCTCCGAACAAAATCGCGGGGATTAAGGTAGCGGAAGAAGTATTCGCGCTCTATTACAATAAGGAAATGTTCGACGAGGCGGGCGTTGACCTTCCGCCGTCTAGGGCAGAGGAAGCTTGGACGTGGGACGAGTTCGTGCATCATGCCAAGCTTCTTACGCTCGATGAGGACGGCGATAACGCGCTGTCGCCGAGCTTCAATCCGAACGAGATTAAGCAATACGGGGTCCGCTTCAACAATTGGGCGTGGCATTTGTTCGTCCCCTCCAATGAGGCGAGCGTCATTGCGCAGGATGGTAGCGGCCTTAATCTGGAAGACCCAGCAGTCATTGATGCCGTGCAGCGATTAGCCGACTTGATTTATGTTCATCATGTAGCGCCGTCCCCGATTCAGGAGAAAAGCTTGCCTACGCCGGATATCGCGCTTCAGAGCAAGAAGGTGGCAATGGATCTGAACGGTCAATGGGTGCAGCTCGATCTAGCGGCTACGGGGATCAAGTACGGAGTCGGCGTGCTGCCAAAGCTGAAGAAGAGCGTGACGGTTCAATTCGGCGAGCCGCACGTCATGTCCCAGACGACCAAGCATCCGAAGGAGGCATGGCTGTTCTACAAGTGGCTGCTTGACGCGGACAGCGCGATCGATATGCATGCCAGCGGCCTATGGATGCCGACGATGAAGGATTATTATACGAAGCCGGAGCTGATCGACAAGTGGGCGACCGTCGCTCCCGGCCATGCCGAGGGGTACGAGGATGCCGTCATGCGGCAGACGCTGGAGAACGGAGTCAACTCGTACGACTACTATGTGAAGAACATTGAGAAGATCAACGGCATCCTGAATCCCGCGCTTGACCAGATATGGCTAGGCAAAAAAAGCGTCAAGGATGCGTTCGAAAGCATTATGCCGAAGATTAACGCCGAGTTCAGAGGGACGTATCCTTGAGCGGATGTGCGGGATAGCGAGATTGGAGGGAGACTGGAGACTGGAACTGGTGCGCTATGAGGGAACTCACTAAATAGGGAGGAGAACCTTACTATTTAGGGCCGTTTTTGGCCGTCGCGCGAAAGGAATGAGGCAAACCTCACTGCTCGTGAACCTAGGTTCATGGCTAGTGAGGTTTGCCTCATTGTTTTTTACTAGACCTAGATTTTCCTTTAATTGTATGAGGAAAGCCTCATAACTAATGAATATAGCCTCATTTCGTCCCTTGCTCCCTCCTCCAACCACCGTCCCCTCCCTTCCAAACCGAATCCAATAAAAATCGCCTAATCCAATGATTTTCCGAATTGTTGCTTATGTAAGCGTTTGCTAAGCTAAGGTTGTCAATCGCTGCAGCGTGACGCATGGTTTCTGAAGGCGGCACAAAACCGAAAAACTGGAGGAACTTCAATGAAAAAAGCAGTTGCTGGTCTACTTAGCTTTTGCATGATTGCGACAATAATAGCGGGGTGCAGTTCGAACAATACAGACAAGAATACAGGTGCAAATGGTGGCGACGGCGGAGCATCCGGCAGCAAAGTGAAGCTGACGGCTCTTATAACGAAGCATCCGCTGACGCAGGAGCTATCCAAGATGACATGGCTTCAAGAGGCGGAGGATAGAGCCGGCGTAGACATCGAGTGGCAGGAGGTTACGGCGGACTGGGATCAGAAGAAAGGCGCGTTGCTTGCAAGCGGTGACGTACCGGATCTGATCGTCGGACCGAACGCGATCACCGATGCGGACTTCGCGCAATTCCCGGGTTTGTTCCAGGATCTTACGGAGCTTGTGGAAACCAATGCCCCGAATGTTAAAACGTTGTTCTCCGAGAAGCCGGAGACGAAGGTTATCGCCACGCAGCTGGACGGTAAAATCTATGGCCTTCCGAAATACCAGCGGTTCTGGCCGGGAACGGCAACGAGACAATTCATTAACCAGAAGTGGCTCGATAATCTCGGTCTCCAAATGCCGACCACATGGGACGAGCTGTATAACGTATTGGTTGCCTTCAAGGAGAAGGACGCGAACGGCAACGGCGATCCGAACGACGAGATTCCGATGGACTTCGCGCCGACGGGAACGGTAGCCTTCGGCTTCTTCATGCCGACGGTGCTGCTTGGAAGCCTTGGCATTACGCTGACGGACGCGAGCGGCTTCGGCTACTTCGTCGAGGACGGGAAAGTGAAAAACTTCCTCGTCGACGATCGCTACAAGCAACTGATCACCTTCCTCAACAAGCTGTATAGCGCGGATCTCATCAATAAGGAAGTATTCACGCAGGATTATACGAAGTATCAATCCGTTGCACGCGGCAATGGCGAGACGGCAGCCGTAGGCTTCACTTGGGGCTGGGAAATAACGGACCGCGTCGGCAATACGCTCGCTCCGCAGTATGCGTTTATGTCGCCGCTCAAGGCAACCGCGAATCAATCCGAGCAGGTGTCGTGGAGCTACGACTTTAACGCGCTTAACTATGGCACGAACATGGTTACGATGTCGGCCGAGACGAAAAACAAAGAAGCAGCCATGAAATTCATCAACGAGCTGTACGATCCGAAAGTGAGCATGCAGGTGTTGTTCGGCTCGCTCGGCACGAATATCGAAGATAAGGGTGACGGCAGCTACGCGATTTTGCCTCCGGCTGATGCGGCGATGGATCCGGGCACATGGAAGTGGACGTCGTCGTGGGCGGATAACGGTCCGATGTACATCTCCGATTCCCTTAATCTGACGCTGGGTACCGATATGCAATCCGTTGGCAAGCAGACGGAGCCTTTGCAGGCCGCGCTCGATGCGGTAGACAAGGAGAAGGACGTACTGCCTAGCATGTTCATCAAGTACAGCACGGCAGACAACAGCACGCTTGGTATTAACAACACGAACCTCATGAACTTGGCGCTGGCTAAGTGGTCGCAATGGATTACGGCCGGCGGTATCGATTCTGAATGGGATGCTTACTTGAGCAATGTGAAGAAAACAGGACTTGAAGCCAACTTGGAGATTATGCAGAAGTATTACGATGAATATATGAGCAAGTAATCAAACGATGGCGTCGCCGGATGCTTCTGCTGGAAGTGGCAGGGCAGGGCATTCGGCTAAGGCGTTAAAGGGAGTAGGGAATCATGGCCGCTCAAACGAAGGTTATTACTCGCAAAAACGCAAACCACGGCCTCGGAAGAAAGCCGTCGATCGCTATGGAGTTCGTACGCGACTACCAGCTTTGGCTGATGATTTTGCCGGCTATCGTCGTCATTATCCTCTTCAACTACATTCCGATGTACGGCATTCAGCTCGCCTTCCGCGATTATGATTTTACGAAAGGGCTTACGGGCGGCGAATGGCGGGGACTGTTCTACTTCAAGCAATTCATTGACAGCTACATGTTTGCCGACTTGATGAAAAATACGATTGTCATCAGCCTAGCTACCATTGTGCTTGGTTTTCCAGCGCCGATTCTGCTCGCCCTGCTCATTAACCAAGTGAGATGGAAGCACGCGAAGAAGACGCTGCAGACGACCGTTTATTTGCCTCATTTTATATCGATAGTCGTTATGGTTGGTCTGATGAACGTGCTGCTCTCGCCTAACTCGGGCATCATCGGACATTTGTTGTCCTCGCTCGGCATGGGTGAGGTGAACGTGCTCGCATCGACGAATACGTTCGTGCCGGTCTATGTCCTGTCGGACATCTGGCAGCATTGCGGCTGGAACAGCATTATTTATTTGGCGGCGCTATCGACGGTGGATCCGCAGCTGTACGATTCCTCCAAGATCGACGGTGCTAACCGATGGCAGACGATTCGGCATATCGACCTGCCTGCTATTTTGCCGACTATTATCATTTTGCTCGTGCTCAGTATGGGCAGCGTGCTTGGAACGGGCTTCGAGAAAGTGTTCCTCATGCAAAACTCGCTTAACCTGCCGGTATCGGAAGTCATTGCAACGTACGTCTACAAGATAGGTATTATTTCGAACCAGATCAGTTATTCCTCGGCCATCGGTTTGTTTAATACACTAATTAACTTTATTTTCTTATTCGCTGCCAATGCAATCTCTCGGCGAGTCGCGAATATCAGCTTATGGTAATGGAGGCAAGGCTATGGGATTAATACGCAAAAGCACCATGGGCGATAAAATGTTCGATGCAGCCGTCATCGTGTTAGGCCTCTTCGTTTTCTTGATCGTCGCTTACCCGCTGTACTTTGTCATTATCGCCTCCGTGAGCGATTCGACGCTTGTGGCTACCGGCAAGGTGACAATATTCCCGAAAGGGTTCAGCCTGTTTGGCTACAACGAGATTATGGGCGATTCGCGGGTATGGACGGGGTATAAAAATACGATCCTCTACACGACACTTGGGACGCTCGTGAACCTGGTGTTCACGCTCCCTGCGGCCTACGTGCTGTCGCGGAAGGAGTTCCGTGCAAGGCGCGTTCTGATGCTCGTGTTCGTCATTACGATGTTTTTCAGCGGCGGTCTTATCCCGACTTACCTGCTTATGAAAGGCTTGCACATGACGAATACGATGTGGGTATTTATTTTCCCGTTCTGCGTCAACGTCTACAATCTTATCATTACGCGGACGTTCTTCGAGAGCTCCATTCCGAAGGAACTGTACGAGGCCGCGGCGATCGACGGCTGCTCGCACTTCGGCTTCTTCATGAAGGTGGCGCTTCCGCTCTCCAAAGCGGTTATCTCCGTCATCGGCCTCTATTATTTGGTGGCACACTGGAACGATTTCTTCACGGCGCTCATCTACGTTAGAAGCAATACGCTTCAACCTCTGCAGATCGTTCTGCGGGACATATTGCTGTCCAACCAAGTATTCTCAGGCGGAGCAGGAGCGGGAGGAGCGGCGGGCGGTTACGCTCAGAAGTACGCAGACCAGATCAAGTACGGCGTTATTATCGTATCGACGCTGCCGATCCTGTTCGTCTATCCGTTCATTCAGAAGTACTTCGAGCAAGGCGTCATGATCGGTTCTGTAAAAGGATAAAATGGAAACATTGTCCCCCTATATGCCGTTTAGTAAGTAATGCTTTACTAAGCGGTAGGTAGGGGGATGGTTTTGTTGGTACGCAATTTGATGATTATACTGATGTTGATGGTTGCGGTGGCAGCTTCGGGCTGTACGGCGGAGGCCAACATCGATGAACCTATAAGTTTAGGCCTGCTCTATCCTGGAGAGATCGAGCGCGTAGATCGGATGGAAGTGATGAGCGGGTCAACGGGAGAGAAGAAGATGTTTGACGATGCTGGACAGGTGCAGAGCTGGCTGAAGTCAATCCAGGACATCGAATTGACGGTCTCACTTGATCAGAGCAAGAAGGACGGCTTCCTCTATTCCGTCTCACTGTTCGAGGGGGACAAGAAGACAATGGGTTTCACGCCTAACTTCATTGATGACAAATACTATGAAACGGATGAGAGAGTTGTTGAAGCGATAGAGGTGTTGTTCGAGAAGCAATGAAGTGGTGACGTAGCAGAGGTTGCAAGGGCTAATTATGGCCCTAGCAGCCTCTTTTTTTTATTTCCAGCAATTTCAAAAATGGTATACTGAAGGAAGTGTTATTTTGAACTATTTGTGGCACAAGAGACGTTAAGACTGTCAATAACGATAGCAATGATTTTCTATAAGGAGATGAAAAAACATGGATCTTAGAAAAATGAATTCATTGACTAAATATCCTAGTATTTTAACGTACCACAAACTTGGAGAACGTGGGAAATTAACGGAGGAAATAACAGAAGAAAGAGGTTTTTTAAATGAATGTGATAGAGTCTACGTTTATGAGAAAGTGGATGGGGAGAACTCACGAATAATCTTTTTCAAAAATCAATTCGGTGAAATGGACTATCTTATCGGCTCTAGAGAAGAATTATTATATGCAAAGGGAGATCGCATCGGTAATCCGTATGGGAACATTGCCGAATTTCTAAAGCCTATTGCAGAAAAGTTTATTCAAAATAATGTTCCTAAAGATGACTGGGCTTTAACCGTTATGTATCAGGAGTCTTACGGCGGTAAAACGAAAGCCGCTAAGAACTATACAGATAATAAGACACAAGCATATAGGGTTTTTGATATCTTTTCTTTAACAAAAACGGAATTGGATGAACTCCTCCATTTACCAAATGAAAAGATCGCAGAGTGGCGAGAACATGGGAATCAACCATTTTATAACGAAAAAGAGAAAGTTGGATTCGTGAAATCAAATGAGCTTGAATATGCTCCCCTTCTTGCTGAACTTAACGGATTAGAGTTTCCTAAATCTCTAGAGGCTACATTTACTTATTTGAAGAACTTTGAACAAACAAATGTGGGTATAGATTCTGCGGGCAGGTCTGAAGGAATTATTGTTCGATCTGCCGATAGAAAACAAATCCGGAAAATTCGCTTCGAAGATTACGAAAGGACATTCAGAAAATAATGGAATGAAACAAGTGATTTATTGGCACATCACAAGTTTGCAACAAACAAAGAAGTTAATGGATCGGAGTGTCGTTCTTGACTAGAAGAAAACTAAGTTTAATTTCAATTATTATTTCGGTTGTAACTTTATTAATAGTGTTCGGAATCATGTCCATTTTTTATGATCAATCTCAATGGGTAAATTCACTAGTATTATCGATAATAGTGTCATTCATTTCGGGGACATTAAGTTATAGAACATTAATAAGGGCTTTTAATTTTGACATAAAAGATCAGGAATTAAACTGACAAAGAGTTGATCTACTCATACTTAAGGTTTAACAATAAACATAAGGAACGGTTCGAAACCGTCTAAATTCATTAAACATTTATCCTAAGTAGGTGAATCAATGAAGCCAAGTAGAATTCTATCTATTACGCCTAGTGGTCTTATCTATCAAAGCCTATCAGGTCAGACTGTTTTTGTTGATTTTGAACAATGTAAACAAAATTTCACCAAATGGCTTCAATTTGAAAATGGTCTTACTGATGAAGAAACAAAAGAATTAGAAATGAAGACAAGATGTGTAGCAATTCGGGATGCTTTTGAAGATCCCCAATATATAGAATTTATTTCAGAACCAAAAGTTAGATTTGAATTCAAAAAAACATTATTTAAAGATGAATATAAAGAATTTAGAAAATTAGATTTAAAGATAAATGAAGTAGGATGGAAGACCTTTGATATGGGGTAGGTTCGAAGAAGAGACTGCATAGCATAACACCGTATTCACGCTGCGGGCCATTCGGCCCTCGGTCCGGCCGGAGTTAGAAGAGGATTCGAAGAGGCAATGCGACAGCTGGGAAGTATTTCAGCCGGACACACCCGTACCACCTAACCGCATCGCGGCCGCCACTTCGTGGCTTAAGGTGGTGGGGAAATACAAGAATGTTATGTGAAACCTGTGCAAAATACTTGAAGGAGAAAAAACCAATGAATCAATTCTCAAAATTTACAAGGCCAATTAATAGAACATACAAGTTTCTTTTTTCTTTTTTTAAATCAAATTGGAATTTACAAGACTACCCAATTGAATTTAGACAACAACAATTGTTGAATCTTTCAGAGTATCCATGGGAAGCAAGAATAATAAATTGGTATTGGATGAATGGAGATGGACAATCAAAAACAGAGGCATATTTAAAACTTAAAGAAAAATTTAATAAATATAAATCAGAAGGACATTTACTTCCCAGACCTGGTCGCAAGATCCAACTAACTTATGCAAGTGTAGAACGAATGGATCAGTATGAGAATGAAGCAGTTCATTTCTTTAAAGAAATACTTGAAATGGATTATTACGAAATGTTTGTTAGTGATAAAACATCAATGTATGATTTTTGTTGGACGGATGAGATGTTGAATGAAAAGTACATACAAATACAAGAAATCTATGGAGTTCAAATAGAAGACATAGAAGGCTTAATGATCGCAGATATTTTACAACGAATTTCGAGAAGGCACAGGCATCTCATAACATCAGTCCGGCAAGAGTTAGAAGTGGAATCGTAGTGGCATCTCAGTACGCAGAAGTGAACCCAACCGGACACATCAGCACCTCCTAATCGCATCGCGGCCGCCCTTCGGGCTTAAGGTGGTGGGACATCGTGAACAAAACAACGTTATACGTAATAACTGAGAACAATAAAAAACGGAGATCAAAGAACATGATGAAATACATAATGATAATTAGTATTTTAGCCTTTTTGATTGGATGTAGTAATACAAATGAAAACTTAATAAAAGAAACAGAAAGTAAACTAATTATCGAACAATATTTTTACACTAAGAATGAAGAAGATTTAAGGTTACTCTCTGAGAAGTTACGAGAAGAAGGATATAAAATAAATGATTATAAATCATACGAATTACGTGGGGAGACAGAATGGTATTTTTATTCAAGTAAAGAGATTTATGAAGATGAAATTGATATAGAAGATAGTAAGAGCGAGAACTACGCGAAAGAATATAATGTGGGATATGATGGTCATGGATTTCCACTAGAATAAGACGAGTTCATTGTAAGTAACTCAAGAAGTCGGTTACTGCGTATAACACCATATTCACGCATCGGGATTTCGCCCTCGGTCTGGCAGAAGTTAGAAGTGGGGTTCGGAGAGGCATTTCAGTTGCAGGGAAGCATATTCAGCCGGACACATCCGCACCGACTTAGCGTATCGCGCCCGGCGACTTCGTCGCCTTAAGTCGGTGGGAGGTCGTGAATACAACAACGTTAGATGAAAGTCCTGCAATCCTTGAAAGAGGTGAAAGAATGTTTAAGTGGTTCAAGAGGACAAAATCAATTTCAGGAGCTGAACAATACAGTAAGCTTAAAGAGATAGGGATTATGCTAATAAAACAAGAATATTTTGATCTGAGTAAATCGGAGTACAAGAAAAATCCCTACATGCAATTATTAATTTCAATGGGTTCAGAAGTTGAAAATAGTAATGATATTATTTATCCAAGCAATAACGTTTGGTATCTCGATAGAGAGTGTATTGAGGATCATGGTGATTACGTAAGCATTGTCGAAAGAATAGCTGAAATAATAAAAGAAGAAGTTGTTATTTCTAATATTCAAGATTATGTAGATATAGAAAATAAAAAAGCTAGAATCTCATTCCTATTGAATGATCTTAATTATGAATACGAACTCAATGTTATCAACGACTGGGTAGATCTAAGTATTCTCGAGTATTTCTCTAAGTTGCTAGCAGAGAGTGGGAGTGAATACAGATTCTTTTTCTCAGATATAGATCAAAGTGTATTAGTCGTATTCATAAAGAAAGGATACTATTATCAACTAAACAAACTGCTCAACATCTTTATTCCAGCGTATCTCAGAGAAGGCAGGCCCATCATCTAACATTGCATTCACGCATCGGTGACGACCCTCGCTTACGCGCTTAAGCCGGTGAGGGCTCATGAATGCAGAAATGCTAGGCGAAATGCATCTATTAAATAGTTCGGAGGAGCATATGAATATTATTACAAAACAAAATAAATTTGAAGAGTTAAGTGATATTAAATATGAGGTGCATATTGGAAATTCGTATATTGTTGATTATCAAACCATTATGATTTTGAAATTTATTGGTGTTTATGGACTCGGCTCGAGTGGGAATTCTGATGCAACTTTTATGTGCGCAATCGGTAAAGCAGCATTAGAAGCTTGGGACCCAAGTGGACTAATTATTGATTTAAGTGATTTGTCTTATCAGTGGGGAGATCTATTAGAACGTGTTTTTGATATTGGAAATGATAAATATATTGATGCACCATTTCCTTTGGCTTTAATAGTTGGTAATAGTTCTGAAGAAGCAGTCAGAACACTGCTATTGGGAATTGATAGCAAGAAAACTATAAAAGAGATAGGATGGGTCTTTAAAGATCTAAAAGATGCATGGACTTATATTGAAAACAAAATGTAAATCATTCTAATTCGTATCAAGACAATTCACTTCGCCTAACATCATGTTCACGCTTCGCGGCATTTGCCCCTCGGTCCAAACCCGAGTATGAAGTGGATTCGACTGGAGTAGCAACTGTAAGTAATTCAGCCGGACACATCCGCACCATCTAACCGCGACGCGGCCGCCCCGTTGGGGCTTAAGATGGTGGGACGTCGTGAACACAAGAACGTTATCTGAAAGATCGGAAAAAGTTAAAAGAAAGAAGTGATAGGACATAGAAACATCAAAATTATTCAAAATTGTTAAGGATAGTATCAATGAGTGGGACCCTGCACAATTATTAGCATTAGATTTCCCTGAAGATGAGTACAATATAGAAATTCGAGAAATTTGTAAATTAATTGAGACAAGAGAAATTGAAGATTTGAATATTGATGATTTGAGTTTAATTATTAATAGAGTAATCAAAGATTATTTCGGAAGTGAATATCAGGCAACGAAAGAAAGAATTGATGAAATGAGTAATAGAATTTTAGTAAAAATAAGAAATGAATCAGAAATCTGAAACGAACATTTTTTTTGGATACTCAATGAAGCCCGATCCTTCAGATAACAAACGTATTCACGCATCGGGGCATACGCCCCTCGGTCCGTACCGAAGTAGAAGTGCTGAGGGGAAATTCAACCGGACAACCACTGCGAGCCTAAGTCTGGCGACCCGTTCCCGATGGTCACTTAAGGCTCTCGGGTACGTGAATACAAGAACGTTAGATGAAATGTTCGATAAATCTTAAAACTACTAATCATACTCAAGAAATAACACTTTTTCTTTTATAAAATCTACTTCAACAAATATTTTTTTATTACCTTTTTCGTTTAAGTTCTTGGTGTTACAAAGCAAGATAAGGTTACTTATTGTAACTTTATGAATATAAAACCGTTCTGTTTTTTCTTCATTCTTGATCTCAATGTAATGGTAACTGGTTTTCCTGAATGTTTCAAATGTTGGCATGGCAAAGCTAATGAATATAAACCAAGCAATAACTAATATAATAAAAAGTGCAACGTAATACTCTATTGGCTGCTCACTATCTATGAGCAAATGAATATAAATTACAAAAATTGATAGGAATAAACTATAAGAAAAAATTTGTATTGCTTGAATCATTAGATTTTTTTGATCATTAAGGATTAATCGTTCAATTTTCGATGTTTTCAACATAGCAATGATTTTGAAGATTGCGACGATAGTTACCGGTAAAGACGTTATTCCTAACCAAGGGATTAGCTGTTGTAAAAGTTCCACACTGATCACCAACCTTAAGATTATTAATAATGAAATTATCGGTAAAGAGATCAAGAAAATGAATGTTTGGTCGAAGAAGTCGGACACTTCATCTAACACCATATTCACGCATTGGGCCATTCGGCCCTCGGTCCGGACAGATGTAATTGGCATGGAAGTTGGATCAGCCAGACACATCCGACTTCGTCGGACGTCGTGAATATACAAAACGTTATTCGAAATCCTTGTAAGTGCTTATTAAAACCAACCTCAAGGAGACATAAAATGATTGAACAGAGAAGACATATTAGAATCGATTCAGAAGACTTCGTAGAAGATATAGAAAATAGTCAGGTCGATGTAGTCGTAATTTTTCCGGATTCTACGACTTGGATTTCAAACTTTTATACAATTAAATGTATTGAATCAATGAGAAGTGACTATTTAAAGAATGGTCGATGTTTGAATGGAGCGTATTGGTGTGCTTCCAGTCCAGTCATTATTGTAGATAATGTAAGTCGTGAACGAATTGAGCAAGTAGTTGATGAATTAATCGAAAATAAAACATTTGAATATTTATTTGAGTATTTTGGTCCAGTACAGGAAAGAGATTTAACTCGAACACGATTTAAAGATGATTTTTTTAATACTGAATCAAAAATAGAACCTTCAATAGTATACAGACAAGCCACTCAATTAAAGCAAATGTTAGATCAAGCAAGTGATGAAGTAAAAACAATAATAATGAAAGAAGTATTTGGGGTATCACCATGAAGTCAAGGACTTCGTATAACACCTTATTCACGCATAGGGCATTCGCCCTCGGTCCGGCAGGGGTCAGAAGTGGATTCGGTGAGGCATATTAGTATACGAGGAAGCAGGAGTAGCCTGACACATCCGCACCACCTAACCGCATTGCGGCCGCCCTTTGGGCTTAAGGTGGTAGGACGTCGTGAATACAACAACGTTAGCTGAAATTACTGAAAATATTAAAAAGTAATTTAAATCTTGTTGAAGTGAGGCAAGAACTAATGGAAGATATTACACCGAAGTATTTAAAAAAAGAAGCAATTGAAAGTCTAAATAAGAGATTAATCTTACCTGCGCTCGATCCGTATTCCCAAGATTGGGAATACGAACTTGCAGATTCCTCAAAATTAAATGAGTTTATAACATATTATGAAAAAAGTACTTTAACTATTGATGAGAAATTTGCTCTTATGGCATTGATTATTTCATCCTTTGACGATTCTTTATCTGAAGGAAAATTATCTGATCATACAAGAGATACAATCAAATATTTATTGATTAAAGATATTGAAATACATAGAAATAAAATTAAATATTGGGCACGTGAAGAGGAGGATGAGTTAGAGGATTGTTTTGCTGTAACTCCATTAATGAGAGAAATATTAGATAAGCAAAAACAATAGATATAATAAATATTTTAGCCACTCGATGAAGTCAGCAACATCAGCTAACACCATATTCACGCATCGGGCCATTCGGCCCTCGGTCCGGCAGAAGTCAGATGCGTTTCGATGAATCATTATGCTTTATGTTAGGAAGTTGATGACATATGTTTGAAAAATTATATTCAAGAAGATTGATGAAAGCATTGTACCGGTTATTCATTTCTATTCGTGCAAAGCCAGATAATCCGCTTCATATAGAAATTATCAAAGCATTTCAATACCACTTTGATAAAGATATTAAATTCTATAAATTAAACGGACTTATTAGAGATATTAAAAAACTTGAAGAAAATGACTATACAAACACTATTATTAAAACCCTAAAAAAACATGAATTCTTCAAAACGAGATATTTCACCTTAATTAGAATTAGTAGAAGCATCTCTGTACTGAAGGCAATTCTTGAAAAATTATTAATAAGAATTGATAGTCGGGATTTTGATAAAGTGAGAATAATGGCAAGTGCAGTACATAACTATCCAGACTTTTTGATTAATGAATATAGAATGAAATCTGAGGAGTTTTGGGAAGGTCATATTAATTACTATACCAGGACATGCGAAGAGGATTTTCTTAAGGAATGGGAATATTTATTTAAAGAATTCTATCCAAACAATTAAAGATTTATTTAAGCAATTCGAAGAAGAGGGAGCATCCGATAACACCATATTCACGCCTGCGAGGCTTACGCCCCTTGGTCTGCCCGAAGATATTTCGGTGAAGTGGAATCAGGCAGACAACCCTGCACTGGCTAAGTCCATCGGACCCGGCGCTAACGCGCCTTAAGCCAGTGAGGGTTCGTGAATACAACAACGTTATAGGAAATCGGGGGAGAGCTTTTAACTTAGGAGGAATATTCAATGGGGATGGATTTTTGTGCTTATTTAGGTCATTCTCTCGACCTAAGTGGAATAAAAAATTTATGTAATGATTTAAATAATAACGCCTTGAAATTCACTGCCTCATTTATAGGTGATTTAATAGAATTCAACCCGAATGATGTAGGTAAAGAATGGCGAATTCAATATGATAGTATAGGGGGGACTACTGAATTAAGTGGTCCTTGTGGTCTTCAGTTTACTTTCTCAGAAAAAGTTTGTGTCGTATCACATTACACGAGGTGGCTTACATTTTTACTAAATGATTTAGAAATTGATTTTCAAACACATTTAAGGAAAGTCTCATACGAAATTATGAGTTATTTTAACTCGGTATTTGTTATTTATGTTCCAGATAGTGGAGCTAAAGAATCAGGAATAATGGATTTTATCTGGGATGATGAGAATAAAGATATTTATTATATAAAGGATTGGTTAGTAAGAAAGTGCGGAGAACCAAAGAAACAGATAAGAGATATCTATAAAGATGTAGATGATACAACATGGGAATCAGAAGGATACTATATAGATTACATAAACGATGTAAAACATAATTTATAGGTTGAATCGTAGAAGCCCCCGACATCCTATAACACCGTATTCACGCTGCGGGCTAACGCCCTTGGTCCGGACCGAAGTGGAGAAGCCAAGAAGCTAATTCAGCCGGACAACCATTGCGAGCCTAAGTCTGACGACCCGTTCGCTATAGCTCACTTAAGGCTCTCGGGTTCGTGAATACAAGAACGTTAAGCGAAATTCCCGAGATCATAAACTACAAAATCATTAAAAAATAAATTAAATTATTACAATATTAATAGCTAAGTCATGGAGGAATTTTTGTGCAAGATTTCATTCGATTGCTACAGTTGGGATTGCCGGAATCTGAGATTGAATTATTTGATCAGAAAAAAGTTGAATATAATAAGAAGACAAGTAGCATTCTTAGGAAAAGTAGAGAAGATTCTAAAAGACCAAAATGTTATTTATGTAGCAATGACTGTAGTAGCTTTTGTAATTCTCATTCAATACCGCGCTTTTGTTTAGAGAATATAGCTCTTAACGGACATTTATATTATTCTGGAAATCTCATTGATATGCCGATGTTCGATAAAGAGAAAGGTGTAAATGAAGCTGGAACATTTCGAATAATTTGTAGAAACTGTGATAGTACAGTTTTCAGTGATTACGAAAATCCAGAACATTATTCAAATGTGCCAACCGATAAAATGTTGTCTCAAATCGCAATGAAGAACTATTTGAAAGGTATTAGTAAACGTGAACTAGAAATTTCACTTTATAACAACATGGCTCAAATGGCAGGAAATGATTTATCACAACAGCAAACAGTTAATGAACTAGATTTAAACGAGTATATTAATGAGTTCGAATATGCGAAGAAAGCATGCGGATCTAAATGGAATGATAACTACTACCTGTATTATTACGAGATACTTGAGTATGTTGTACCAATTGCTTTTCAGAATAATATAGCATTGGTAGGTGATCTTGATGGCAATGTGATAAATAACATATATCACCATTCTGCCGATTACGTGTTAAAAGATATTCATATATGTGTCTTTCCATTAAAGACTAGAAGTGTTGTACTCATGTTTATTAGAAATGGAGAAAGTAGGTATAGGGCTTTTTTTAAGCAATTCAATAAACTCTCGGCTAATGAAAAGCTCAAAGTAATTAATTATATATTATTCAGCTACTCTGAAGATGTTTTTATTTATGGTGGGATTGATGAAAGCGTAATGAATCATGAAGGATTAAAATTAGCTGCAAAGCAAACATCAATTGCTATAGCAGACACTCCATTTATTGATCCACTAGAACAAGCATTAAGAACTTTTGATCTAAATAAGAGATCAACAATACCAAATTTATTAGATGAGAATTATAGAGTGAGATAATATTATCTCTGATATTTATTTTATAAGTTGTACAAGAAGTCAGGAACTTCGCTTAACACCATATTCACGCATTGGGCATTCGCCCTCGGTCCGGGAGGAGTGAAGGCATGGAAGCGGAAGCAGCCGGACACATCTGCAAGACTAATCTCGCTTCGCGAACCGGTATGCAGGATGGCTGCGCCAATCCGAGCAGACCCTTAAGTCTTTCGACGTCGTGAATCCCAAACGTTATATGAAACTTACGAAATATAGAAAATGGTGATAATTCAATGAAGTTATGTAGAAGGTGTGGTAATCCAGTTAAGGTATACGAGAATGATTATGATATTTTTGAAGGAATGCATTGGATTTGTTTCCATCTTGAGTTTGAACATGGTGATTATGATCCAGACGAAGCATGCGATGATCCAAGTTGTCTATGGAACAGGATAAATCATAAAAGTGAATATATTATTGAACATGAAAAAAGTTTTGTTTTTAAGAAAACTCGACAATTTATAGGTTTTATCTGTTTGGAACAAATAAAAGATATTTATCCAAGTGTAAGGTTCAAGATTTCAGTAGAAGCTTTTGAAAATTTCATTCAATATGATGGTATTTGGTTTGACAAAGAAAATATCACTCAATTTATTGAAGATGCACTCAAGCTAGAGAGGCAAAGAGAAGGAAGTGCTTTAATAAAGTCTATGTCCCCAGATGAATTCACTATGAAGATAGAAGCTAATAAAAGAGGAATATTGGTATTAGACTATGAATTACAGAAATTCAATTTGAATTTACACAAAGCAGCGATAATTGGAGAGATGGAGATATATCCTGAAGAACTTTTAAAGCTATGTAAGTATTTCAAAGAGGTCGTAAGCATCATATAACACCGTATTCACGCCGCGGGCCTCACGGCCCTTGGTCTGCAGAGGCATTTCGGGGAAGCGGAATCAGCAGACAACCCTGCACCACCTAACCGCATCGCGGCCAGTTGCTATCGCTCCTTTAAGGTGTTGAGGGTTCGTGAATACACCAACGTTAGGTGAAATCCCTGTAAATACTATGATAGAGTGAATTCGATGGAGTTAATAGAAATCAAGCTTCTTAATTATTTTCGTATCGATGATGAAAGCAACAATACCTCCAATTGTATATGCAATCATATCCATAGGGTCGAATATAGAACCAATTACTAGCTGTGCAATTTTATTGTGTTGAAGACCTAGAATTGAAGCAAAGTGAAAATACTGCAGCACTTCTGTGATTAAAGCCAATACAAGAGTAAAGATTACAACATAAATTGAACTAAAATCTTTCAGAGTCATAATAAAATAATATATAAAAACTACTATAATAACATCCCCAACCAATCCTCTTATGAACGGCGTTTCACTAAAGAGCAAAACTATAAGTATACAGAAAATAATACACATTAAGGACAGGCTAAAGTAAACTAGTCTTCTATTCATAAGTACACCTCGTGTTTTCTTTGTATGAGAAATGACATCAGAGAAAAATTTTTATAGTTCTTTTATAAGGTGAAGTATATCCTATTAACTCAGTAGTGCCAATCGCCGGTTCCTTACATAAATAAAGAAGGCTTCGGATTAACGAGATCTCAATGGCAGGGCCGGCCAGTTTAAATAAATTAGCAATGCCAGAAATTCGATGTGGTCTAGACAAATTACAATGGGGAAGAGTAAAAGAAATAATCTCTAGAGATCACATTTGCAGATTATAGATAAAGAGAAGGGATGTAGCTCGAAAAAGACAGGGACATCACCTAACACCATATTCACGCATCGGGCATTCGCCCTCGGTCCGGCAGAAGTTAGATGGGATTCTAGGAGGCATTTCAGCAGCAGAGAAGCGGAATCTGCCGGACACATCCGCACCACCTAACCGCATCGCGGCCCCCCTTCGGGCTTAAGGTGGTGGGACGTCGTGAATACAACAACGTTATAAGAAATCCCCGCAAGATCGTTATAATTGAGGTGATCCAGTGAAGAAGACAAATGCAAAAATATACTTTAGATTGTATGGTGATGATTTTCCAATTGAAACAATATCCAACCTACTTAAATTGGAGCCAACTAATTCACACGTTAAAGGTGAAGAAATAATAAGAAAACCCAATCCACATGTTACATACACCAAAGCCCACTATAAGAAGGATACAATCTGGGAAATTGGAACGGAGTATGAGGAAACTTTTGATCTTGAAGAGCAAATAATCAAAGTAATAAAACAACTGGAAAATAAAGAAGAAATAATAGATGAAATATGTGAGACCTATAGGCTGAAATGTTATTTCATGATTGTGATTATCATTAATGAAGGTGATACACCTGCAGTTACAATAAATAAAGAGTTCATAAGAATGGCTAATCATATTGGCGCAGAAATTCATTTTGATATTTACGCAAACCCATATAAGTCAAAATTAGATGAGTGACATTGTAAGTGGTGCATAGAAGGCGGGGACATCTTATAACACCATATTCACGAATCGGGCATTCGCCCTCGGTCCGGTACGAAGTTAGAAGTTGAATCGAAGAGGCATTTCAGTAGCAGGGAAGTAGAATCAGCCGGACACGCCCGCACCGACTAAGCGCATCGCGCCTGGCGACATACGTCGCCTTAAGTCGGTGGGACGTCGTGAATACAACAACGTTATATGAAACTGGCGAAAACCAAAAGAGCAATAAAGACAAGGAACCCGTTAAAACATTCTTCTCAATAATCTAGAGTAGGTGAGTATTATATGACAAAATCGGAAGACCAAAAGATAAAGAATATCTTTTTAAACAAATCAAACTTCTCTGAACTAATTAATCAAAAAACGATTACTAGATCAGAAGTTCTTAATAATGGGGCAATAGAAATACATTTTGAAGATGATACAAGTATTACAATTATAGGTGGGGAAGGACTTTATTATAAATCTGATGGAGTAACAAGATAATAGGTTTTTTATAATAAAGGTTCAATTTAGTATGTTTCTCGCAGTAGACGCCAGCATCACATCATATAACAATGTGTTCACGCATCGGGGGACAAGCCCCCTCGGTCCCGGAAGATAAGTCGAAGAAGCAAAATTACCGGGACACATCCGTACCACCTAACCGCATCGCGGCCGCTTACTATATTCGCGTAAGGTGGTGGGATGTCGTGAATACACAACGTTATAAGAAATTGGCGAAAAAACCTAAAAATATTCAAAACATTAATGGGCAAATTTTGTGAAATTGAATTAAAGGGGTGGCTGAATGGAAAGGGATATTGCATTGAAATACTCGAATAAGTTCAAAGCATTACTAACACTACAAGACGAGGTAAAAAGCATTCATCCATTGCTAAGTGAACATTTCCCGATTGCGATTGTAGAAGATAAACAACTACACATCTTTGAATATAAGAAAGGAAGTTACAGTTTATCACATATTGAACCTGATACCATGGATATACCAGTAGGTGTCAGGGCTGCTTTTCCGCTGGAATGTATGCAGAATCAAGCAGTTGTCGTTGTAACTGGAGAGGTGTTTAACACTGTTAGTGAGCAAGTGATTATTTTTCATGAGTTTGTGCATTGTTACCAGTACCACACATGCGAAATGCAATTGAGGGAACATATTGATTTAGCCAAACGGTCAGTTAACACAGGTAATTATTCATGGGAGTTGAACTACCCGTTCCCTTATTCGGACAACCAGTACATAGAAATCACAAGGTCATTATTTGAAAGTTTAGATAAGAAGGATGACAAGTTAATTGGCTCGACAAGAAGAAAACTTAAAGAATGCTTGACTACTGAGCAAGTCGATTATATGGTTTGGCAAGAATGGAAAGAAGGATTTGCAAGATACATTGAGAATCAGGTCAAGTTCTTTCTGGGAATTAATTTGAATCACGGAGGAAGGGATGAACCTTACAGGCGAACTACCTTTTACGAGATGGGTTCACAATTCATTAAACTTATCGTCCAAGCTTCACCAGGTTCACTTTACAGAATTGAACATTAAAAAATGATTTGTTTTTTGAGACTAGTGAAAAGATATAAGGGATTACACAAGTAGTTCAAAGAAGGCGCCACCATCTTATAACACCGCATTCACGCATCGGGCTGATGCCCTCGGTCCGCAGAAGGGAACTTGGAGAAACTGGAACTGCGGACAACCTCCTGCGGAGGTTCGTCGAATGCAAAGACGTTATCCGCCATTGCCTTGGACAAAGAAGCATTGCCCATTAGGATCATAACAAAGTCATTGTGTAGATAACTCGGAGAAGAACGATTGAATCGTCGCTCGCCTTTAGTCAGGCGTTCTCAATCCAAATGTAATAGAGCGGCACAATGACTTTTCATGATCGAAGAGATTCCTGAACGAAATCGTATACGACTTTACCTAACGAAGCTTTCAATATGAACACGTACAAGACGAAATAAGATTCATCCAATGAAAAGACGTAAAGGGTTAAACCGAAATGCGATTGAATACAGAGCGGAAGTTAGTTTCCGCCCTAGATACAATCAGTTCTGCCCCTTCACGTCCCCCTGGAAAACAAATCGAATGAATCCTTAAGCCAGGTACAAAGCATATTGAAAGACGATAAAAAGCGCTAGGTAAAGACCGTATAAACGCGATTTCTTGGGTTAAGTCGAAGAAGAGGCAACATCGTATAACACCGTAGTCACGCTACTGAAATTATTGCAATACAATTATGTAAAGCACACTCAAGGTGGTGTTAAATTTAAGTATTTCAAAGGAGCATGATTTTTTACTTCAATCCGTAAAGAGATGGTTCAATCGTCCGGATCAAATCTCTTATTACTATGATGAAGTATCTGGTGGGCTGACAGAAGCAGAACAGTATTTATTAAATAATTTACCTAACAATGGATCTATTCTTGACGTTGGTTGTGGAGCCGGAAGAATAAGTATGTACTTAGCGGAAAAGGGTTACATGGTAACGGGAGTTGATATTAGCGAAGGACTTATCACTAGAGCTCGTGAACTATCAACCAAAAAAAATCTCACCATCAATTTTATTAATACAGAAGGATTAGATTTACCTTTTAAAGATGCAACGTTTGAAATTATGGTCGGATTTAAGGTGCTATGTTATATACCTTCAAGGAAATTAAGACATGAATATCTCCAGGAATTATTCAGAGTGCTTAAACCAGGAGGTACACTGATTATGACTCAAAATACTGTTCCAGAAGAATATATTGACGAAGCAAAGGATGAATTTTTTGAAAGTTGTCCAGCGTCGCAATTCATGATTCTAGAACCAGGTGATAATTTTCCGTTAGGAGATGGATACGTTCGATGGTTTACAGAAAGAGAATTACTAGACGAAATTAAGAAAACAGATTTTGTAGTTGAAGTATTCGATTCAGATGAGGCACATAATGGAGCAGGTTTTTTAAAACTTATCAGACTAAAGAAATTTTGTTAGGAATTCGAAGATGGCAATAACTTCACCTCCTGAAATACATATATAGCCTCATTAAAGAGAATCAAAGGAGTTGATCATAGATGTCACTATGCTATTACGACAATTCTGAAATTACAGATAAACCTGTCAACTTAATTGATCGAGTTTATTGTTTAGATTTTCATCAATTTAATAAAGAGACGTGGAACAAGCTAGGAGAGATTTATTCAATTCTTCCTTCGCAAGTAATAATTAATAATATCGGTCAAGCTGCTTGGTTTGGTGAAGAAGGTAAATCAGATAATTACTTGTGGGCATCAGTCGAACCTTCAGGTTTGCAAGTTGCAGGGAAATTACTGACTAGTGATTGGAAAGACTGGGAAGGGAAATTTAATGAATTAATAATTGATTTTCCATTCTTTGAGTGCTAGAGATTGAATGATGGGCCATTTGGCCCTCGGTCCGGCCGGAGTTAGAAGTGGAATTGAAGAGTCATTTCAGTTTTCGAGGAAGCTGAAGCAGCCGGAAACATCCCACCACTTAACCGCATCGCGGCCGGCGACATTCGTCGCCATAAGGTGGTGGGACGGCGTGAATACAATAACGTTAGGTGAAATCATCTATAATGCTTTATAAAGAAAGAGAGGAGAGATAAAGTCTATTATTCTTTTCCTCATTCATCATTTTCTGAAGAATTTGTAGAGGAAGTATATAAATCGTTTTTTCATTACTTTCCTTATAAATCAGGATATTGGGAAGCAGAAGATAACTCACTTGAAGAGATTATTAGATGGAATACCAATCTTTTGTTAGGATTCAATCAGCATGTAAAGAACAATTACAAACAAGTACTATTAGATTCTGGATTACATAATCACCTGAGATTATTTTGGAGCTGTGACTCCAAAGAAATAACATTACATATGATCACTTCTGAACGAGATGTAGTTCTGGATGATAATACTTGGAGATTCAACGGGAATCAGATCAAATCTTTTATAAATCTTTCTGTAGATGTATGGGAAACCCACATAACCAATAATATTCAAACCTATCATGAATTAGATGTTCCAATACCCATAAATAGAATATTGAAAGGCGAACACCCAGCAACAGACCCATTTTGTATTATTTGTTCAAAAACTTTTGCGAAAATAAAAGATCAAATTGAAAGTCGGTATTTTCTTAAAACCATTAAAGATGGAGTTCTTATTTTAGACAAGATATATGCAAGTTTACTCGAAGAAGATAGATGACTTCACATAACAACGTATTCACGCATCGGGCCATTCAGCCCTCGGTCCGGCAGAAGCACTTCGGTGAAGTGCAATCAGCCGGATACATTCATTCCCCTAAGATAAGAGCTATCTAAGGGGAATGGACGTCGTGAATACAAGAACGTTATAGGCAGCGTAAACCCTAATATATTAAACCTCGTTCTTGACATGAAATTGAATACATAATTTTGATTGGTGGTGGTTGACAATGCATGAACAGTCAAAACATCTAATTGCTGTATCAGCTCTTGTTAAGAATGAGATGGGGCATGTTTTGATGGTCCGGACACATTTACGAGCTGAAACTTGGGAATTGCCTGGAGGATTTGTTGATGCTGGCGAGTCATTAGAAGTAGCGGTATGTCGTGAATTTCTCGAAGAAACCGGAGTTGTCATCCGTCCTATCGGAGTGTCCGGTGTCTACTACAATGAAAGGCTTCATGTTTTGTCAGTAGTTTTTAATGCGGACTATGTTAGCGGTGAAATAACAATTCAACCCGAAGAGATACTAGAAGCGAATTTTTTACACTTGGATGCAACTAAAATGGATGAATACATTAAACGGCCTCATTTAAAGTCGCGAATTTTAGATGCGCTAAATGTGGTACACTCTATACCCTATGAGGCATGGAATTTGAACCCACCTGACTATAAGCTGCTGTCAAGAATAGACGGGGAACATCAGAATGCAAAAAAAGTTTTTTTGCTCACGGGAAAGCCAAGAACAGGAAAGTCAACTTTGATAAAAAAGCTTATAAATAAGATGGGATCAGAATTATGCGGTGGATTCTACACGGAGGAAATAACCAATTCCAATGATAATCGAATTGGTTTCAGATGCGTATCTGTTGATGGAGACAGTGTGGAAATTGCTAATGTAGAAAGTCCAAGTGAAGTTCGAATAGGAAGATACGGAATTGATATAGGAAAATTCGAAAAATTTGCTTTAAGAGTATTGCAAGAAGCCATCATCCTTAAAAAAGTTATTGTTATTGATGAAATTGGATTTATGCAAATGCTATCCTCATCTTTCCAAAGAAAGGTGCAAGAAATTATTTCTGAAAATCGCATTGTATTAGGGACAGTTCCTCTAGATAGTCATCCTGAAATTGACAAAATCAAATATATCAAGGAAGTGCAGTTAGTTAGGATTAATGAATTTACCCGTGATGTGATAACAGAATTATTAGCAACGGATATTTTGAAAGCTATAGAATCAAGTGTTTAAAATAATCTCTGAGAAGGCGCTGACATCCTATAACATTATATTCACGTATCGGGTCGACTCTGTCGTGGCAGAAGTTAGGAGTGGATTCGGTGAGGCATTCAGTGTTCGGGAAGCAGAAGCAGCCGGACACATCCGTACCGAATAAGCGCATCGTGCCCGGCGACTTCGTCGCCTTAAGTCGGGGGGACGTCGTGAATACAACAACGTTATATGAAATCCACTAAAGACCTTATATATTGGAGCTGAATCATGGAAGAAGAAATAAAGAAAATTAGAAATAAGCAATCTAATATTTTGTTTTATTTCATGTTATCGATCGGATTGATAGGCTCATTAACAATTCTACTTCAGAATATATATCGTTGGACCATTGTGGATATTTTCACACCTTTTATTGCACCGTTCATTGAGATGATTGGTTATCTAGTTTTTATAGTTTGCTCATTGATAGTTTTTGTGTATTTTGTTGTAAGTAAACCATTCCAAAGAGCAAGAAACGGGATACCAATCTTGATAAATATTGTTGTTCTTGTACTGGTATTCATTGTTCCTTTTACTTCATTAACATTAAATCTTGATTATCGTTTAAATAAGTCAGAACGCGAAGAAGCTATTAAATTGGTATTAGATGAATCGTTGAAACCCAACGTACCTTACAATACAGCATTAATACATTTACCTAATAAATATGAGAAGTTGTCCAAAGGCGGTGGTGAGATAGTTGTCAAAGGAAGTGGACAGGATACTCATATTCTTTTCTATACTTATCGTGGAGTAGTTGATAATTTCGCTGGATTTATATATACGGCAGATGGAAGAAGCCCGGATGAAACGTTATTTGGGGATTTTATTCAAGTAAAGAAATTAGATAAGAATTGGTATTGGGTAAGCGCTACGTAGCAGCGGACTTCATATAACAATGTGTTCGCGCATCGGGGTACAAGCCCCCTCGGTCCCCGGAAGATAAGTCGAAGAAGTGATTGCCGGGACACATCCGCACCGACTAACCGCATCGCGGCCGCTCACTTCGTTCGCTTAAGTCGGTGGGACGTCGTGAATACAATAACGTTAGTGGAAATTTCCTAAAGACGAAAAATTTAAATGAAAGCTAGATCTGATTTATCAAGCAGGATAGGCCATTACTACTTTTGATAAATGATAAGGAGTAGATAACTTTTGTCAAATAGTGATTTTCCAAGAAATGCTGAAGAAAAAACAGGATACTCTTTAGTCTTCAAAGATGATTTTAATTCATATGATCTTGATAATAATAAATGGTTTCCCTACTATTTGCCTCAATGGAGTAGTAAACAAAATTCTAAAGCAAATTATAGGATTCAAGACAGCCAATTAATATTGCAAATAACAGAAACTCAACTGCCGTGGTGTCCTGAATTTAATGGAAACGTTAAGGTAAGTAATCTCCAAACAGGAGTTTATTCTGGTCCCTTAAATAGTGAATATGGTCAACACAGATTTTCAAAAAACTGTCTCGTTAGAGAAGAACAGAAAGAAGTAAGGCTTTTTACTCCACAATACGGCTACTTTGAGATTAGAGCTAAAGGATCTAATGACCCAAATAATGTTTTCGGATTCTGGATGATTGGATTTGAAGACCTCCCACATCGCTCGGCCGAAATATGTCCTTTTGAATTGAAAGGCTGGAATGTGAATACTACCAAGTCTACAATAGGATTCGGTATTCATTCATTTGGAGACCCCGAAATTAAAGAAGAGTTTTTTGAGAGAGAGTTTATGATAGATCCTACGAAGTTCCACATTTATGCAGTGAATTGGACGCCTGATGGAGTTGATTTTTACCTCGACAATGAATTAATTCATAACTCAAGTCAATCCCCTCAATATCCGATGCAACTGATGCTTAATATCTATGAGATTCCACCATTAGAAAGTGGTTCAAAAAGGGCTCCTACTTACCCAAGTGAGTTTACCATTGATTATATTCGTTGTTATCAGAAGAAGTAAAATTAATGGTATTTTCAGAGGTGAAGAAAAACTTCGTCTAACACAATTCACGCATCGGGGGACAAGCCCCTTGGTCCGGTACGAAGGTAGAGAGGATTCACTGAGGCATTTGCAGGGAAGTGAATTCAGCCGGAAACATCCCACCACTTAACCGCATCGCGGCCGGCGACATTCGTCGCCTTAAGGTGGTGGGGCGTCGTTAATACAAGAACGTTAGATGAAATGGGACAAGTACTTATTTTTAAAGAATATATTAATGTAAATAGGTGATTCTATTGAATATTTATGGTCACACAAAAAATGCGACACAAGAACTAAGGCATATATTCAATAATGATAATAAGAAGGATATCAACTCTATTTTACTTGCGATTAAATCTTCATGGAGATTTATTCATAAGTACATAAAGAACATACATCCAGAATGGACTATTGAATTCTCGACGAAGCTAAATATCATTAATCCAGAAGAATTAGTAATTACCTCTAATATGATCTCAAATGCTCGGAGAAGTTTTATTTCGATGGAACAGGAAAGAGAAATTAAAACGTACATGATGTATTTCATCTGGATTATGAATAAATTACTTATATTTAATAAATCTGATGAAGAGGGATGTAGAGTTTGCCAAGGTGAATTGTATTATTATTTTGATATAGAACATGACATTTTAATTAAGGAATGTGGAACCTGTAGCTCTTGGTATCATGGCAAGTCTGATAACACTATAAAGGAATTTACAAAGAATATTAGACCTGCAACAAGAACAGATTTAATAGACAACAAAATATCTTGGAATGCTTAATGCTTTGAGAGGAGTTCAAGGAGTGTCCGACATCATCTAACATCATATTCACGCCCATCGGGTCATTCGGCCCTCGGTCCGACAGAAGTTATGAAGCCAAGAAGCTGTATCAACCGGACACATCCGACTATGTCGGACGTCATGAATACAAGAACGTTAGACGAAAAATCACTTAAATCAATAAATTATGGAGACCAAATGATACAGAAAATACAAGGATACATGAAAGATAAATTCCCTGAATATTGGAGCAATATCAACATTCGTTTCGAGTTAGGTGAGCCTTATCGAAATGGGTCAAAGCGAAGAATAAATCAAGTAAACAAAAGAGTAAAGACATTATTCGAAGAGCTCTTCAAACCAACGGATACAATATATGTCTTAATCAAAGACTGGGGATCATATGAAGATCCCATGTTTGGCAATACAACTCCTGAATATCTATATGAATTATTTAAAGGTATAACAATGGAAGAGACAACCCTATATGATATCGATGAGGACGAAGATGAAGACGGAAATAACATTGAAGTAAAGATTGAATATAAGTTTAAAGTTTTGTCTGGTGTGGTCTCTTCAATCCCTTATAAGGAAATCTTTGAAGGGATTTCTCATTACGAGCAGGGAAGAGAACCATCGATTGGACAAAGAGTTTTCTTTTTAAGCCAAGAGAAGGACATCTTATTCCACATGTACGATGATAGAGGATGTATTGCTCATGCGGTCTCAAAGGAACATTTAAGTGCACTTTATGTAAAATACAACGATTGGATTGTGAATTACTGGAGAGAGTATTTTGATGGTATTTTCAAGGAAGAGTGATCCTTCATCTAACACCATATTCACGCATCGGGCATTCGCCCTCGGTCCGGCTGAAGTTAGAAGAGGATTCGAAGAGGCATTTCAGACGCGGGGAAGTGGAATCAGCGGACACATCCGCTTTGCACTGCCTAACCGCGTCGCGGCCACTCCCTACGGTCGTTTAAGGCAGTGAAGGTTCGTGAATACAAAAACGTTTGGCGAAACGACCGAAGAAGTGATTGAACTACAGAAAGGAAGTATTTCAATAATGAAAACCAAGTTAATTATTTTATTTCTGATATCAATCATAATGCTCGGATGCAATAATCATGAAGATAACACCAATAAAGTATCATTATCCACTACCGCAGAACGTTTTATCACTAAAAAAGGATACAAGATAATTAATAATGAAGGTTATGTTTATGAATACATATTAGAAAAAAAACATCTGACGGAAATGCCATATTTACAATACTGGAGTGTTCAAACCATAGATCCAGTTTCTTTTGTTGGCAAGCGAATTAAGACCAGTAAGTTTATTGTTAAAAACCATCCGCTAGATAATATAGATAATAATAGAGGAAAACAAACCAATATTTATATAATGGAAACTGAGAAGCAAATAATTGGAGGATACAGTTTGCCTGTCCATGATGATCTACAAATGGGTTGGGTCTATACCATTGATGGAAAGACACTAGAAGAGTTAACTGGGATGCCTTATCAAGAATGGTTAGAACAGTGGAAACAAAAATACGAAATATAATTTAAAAGTATATCAAGAGTCGGATCGCCTAACACCATATTCACGCTTCGGACCATTCGGCCTTCGGTCGGCCGGAGCACGATGAATTACAGAGAGGTATTTCAGTATTCAGGGAAGCATATTCAGCCGGACACATCCGCACCACCAAACCGCATTGCGGCCGCCACTTCGTCGCTAAGTCGGTGGGACGTCGTGAATACAACAACCTTAGGCGAAATAACCTGGAGAATTTACAGAGAGGAGATCTCAATGAAGTTTCCATTAATCGTTTTAGATTTAGATGGTACACTACTCAACTCAAATAAAGAAATATCTAATCGTAGTTATAATGCCATTATGGATTGCATAAGGCTAGGAATGAAATTCATCTTTGCGACAGCACGTCCTCCAAGGGCAGTCAGGTCATTTATGAAAGAAGAGTTACTCAGATTAAGTTCTTTTATTTATTACAATGGTGCCTATATCGAGTGTAAGCATACGGGAATAAAGGATCATGTACCGATTGAATCTGAAATTACAGCTGAAGTCCTAGATTACTGTCTGAATTGCAACCCTGATCTTGACTTAAGTTTAGAAGTGAAAGATGAATGGATGAGTTTAAAGGAATATGACTACACGACACTCATTAAGGTTAAAGACAATCCTATTGTAAAGCCACTGGATGAACTCAAACGACTTGAGGCATCAAAGATCCTGTTTTCAGGAAACATTGATATGGTTTCATTTCTGGAGAAATTTAATACGAAATTAAATATTTTAACTACAGACAATGGAAAGCTTGTTCAGCTTTCATCACTAAGGGCTTCAAAGGAAAGTGCAGTATCGGTTTTGTGTAAGGCGATAAACATTTCACTCGAAAACGTCATGGTTTTTGGTGATGATTTCAATGATATAGGATTATTTAATTCTTGTGGATGGCCCGTGGCTATGGGAAATGCAATTGAAGAATTGAAACTGATATCTAAAGAGATTACAGAAACTAATGATAATGATGGAGTGGCAATGATCTTAGAAAGACTTTGTGGGTGATTCAAGGTTACTTCGCCAGATTCAGCCGGACACATCCACCACCTAACCGTATCACGGCCAGTTCTTTTCGGAGCCTTAAGTCGGTGGGACGTCGTGAAATACAACAACTTTATGTGATATCCCGGCAAAAGATAACTCAATGAAACTTCAAGGAGGCTAAAATGAGAAATAAACCATATGAGATTACGAGATTTAATGCTTGGTTAATCCTTATTTTTGGAGTTAGCTTTGGTATATATGATTCTACAACTACTATTTACATCTCTTATCCATATACCTATGAATTCGACTGGTGGCTCTTTATAAGATGGTGTTTCGGAACATACTGCATATCAATGGTTTTATATTCTTTATCTGAATTATTAAAGCGAGCAGAGAAAAAGATTGAAAAAACCCCTTATTCATTAATTGACGTATTGAAACTACCAGAGAAAGAGATGGATACAACCAGTAGTTCGGAAACTACTTTAAATAACAATGAGAAAGATGATCTTTAACAAATAATGCGTTTGTAATGCGGGAAGTTATCTACTCGAAAGAGCGATAAACACTACCTTAAAGAAATTGGTGAAACATACCATGAATACAAGTGAATTGATTCCACAGCACAAAAACGATCACGAAAGAGTAAATATTCTTAAAACTTTGGAGTTAATAGAAATTAAACCGATTCTTCCCGATCTGCTTGTTTGGCTGCAAGATGCCAATTGGCCAATTGCTCAGGGCGTTGAGGATATCGTAATTAATTTTCAAGATGAATTGATTCCTTATGTGAGAGACATTTTTCAAACCAATGATGGAACATGGAAGTACTTCTTACTACATGGACTAATTAAAAGGCTTCCTGATAGTGTATTAATTCTCTTGAAGTCGGATTTGGAAAGAATGAAAAATACGCCAACACCTGATGAAGAATATGAAGAACTCGAAGATATTTTAACTGAATTGTTATTAAGGATTTGAAGGCATTCCAAGAAGTCGAGTACTTCTGATAACACCATGTTCACGCTTCGGGCTATTTGGCCCTCTGTCCGCCCGAGGCATTTCGAAGAAGTGAATCAGGCGGACACATCCACACCGACTAAGCGCATCGCGGCCGTCCCATTAGGGCTTAGGTGGTGGGACGTCGTGAATACAAGAACGTTATGCGAAACCCTTGTGAAAGATCAATAAAGACACTGATGGAAGTGATTTCATGGAATCTCAAAGAATAAAATGTACGAGTATCGACGTCTATGAACATGCCTTAACTCGAGGGAAAGTATATGAAGTAGTCGATGAAGATGAGAACAATTACCGTATTGTAGGAGATCATGGAAGAAGAGTCTGGATTTCCAAGTATAATTTTGCATCCATCGAAGAATCGGTATTAATTATGAAGACATGGCAATTTGATGATGATATCGACAAGTATGAATTAATAGAAGTGACAATAACCTTTGATGATGAATCTAAGAGATGGTGTGTAATCACTACACCGGAAAAAATAGTCGAATATTTTGATAATGAATTAATGAGTCCACCTGGAATAAATATGAAGCATCTAATAATAATGAAGACTACTAGAACAGAAGATGTAGAAACAATGTTAAAACATCTAGATAACCAAAACGAATTAATAGAAGTGACAATACCTTTACTTGAAAGCTAATCGAAGAGGACAATGGCATCGCATAACACCGTATTTACGCTGCATCGCGTACGCTCCTCAGCCGGAGCCTAAGTCTGACGACACGTTCACTGCTCAATTAAGGCTCTCGGGTTCAAGTTGATCGAAGGGCGTAAATACATATATTCTGGAGTGATTTCATTGAAGGTAAATGATTATCGAAAGTTATATAAACCTGTATATCATATGAAACCAGACATGATTGAACTTCTACAAGTTCCACCATTGCAGTTTATTGTTCAAGAAGGGAGAGGAAGACTAAATACGTTAGGAAGGCCTGCAGAAGACTACTGGGCTGTTTGGAAAACAGTTAACCAACTCAAAAGAATGTCAAAAGAAAGAAACAATTATCAGTTTAAACTTATGCCTCACGAGATCGTTTGGCATGAAAAAGTTAGTGAAGAAGAATGGACATTTACTGAAATGATGCAGGTCCCGGATTCAATTGATTTTGATATGTATGATGAAGCAAACCGGGCTGTAGAGAAGAGATATCGAAAACAGATAATGCCCAAGACGAAACTTATAATGATTGACCAAGGTTTTTGTATTCAAAAACTGCATATCGGACATTACAGAGAGTCGTATAAAACTGTAGAAGAGCTACATAAATACGCAGAAGATCATGGTTATAAAGTATCCAAAGATAGGAGGGAAATATATCTTAATCCTCCAGATTGCTATCCAACTCCTGACAGATGGGAAACGATTGTAAGATTACAAGTCAAAGCACTTTAAATTGCCGAAAGGATAGATGATGAGGGATGAAGCAAGGAGAATTGGTTAAAAAAACGATAGCCTCTCTTAAAGAAAGACTAGAAAAAAATAATGGATTATTAGAACTACAACTTGGTGAAGGTTATTTGACCCAAGCTATATGTACATTTAATGAACCAGTAAGTGAAAGTGAATTACTTCATTTTCAGAAGAAGGCTGGTCTTAAGCTTCCAGTCGATTATTATAATTTTTTATTGTTAACCAATGGTTGTTCATTATTTGACCATCCGCAGTATGGTGGAGAGGCGCAAATTTGCAAGTGGCAGGACACAGAAGTCGAAACTATTGAAGATTTGCATGAAGGCTATATGAAATTAAAGATCGCGCGTATTTACCAAGATGACATTATTATCGATCTAAATGCTTACAATGAAGGTTCTAATAATTATATGATGGTGAAAGGAAGCATTGATAAGTTTCACGAGGCAAGATGTTTGAATATGAATTTTGAATTGTGGCTTGATCGGTTTGTTATTTGCCAAGGGGATAAGTTTTGGGATTGGCCGATATATACAGCTGAAAACTACTACAGGCTAAGAGGATGAAGTAGTGAATTCAGCGAACAACCTTTGCGGCTAACCGCATCCTGCTGCTTACTACGAGGAGAGACCAATGGATATACATGATATTCCTGTTGAATTTGCAGATCAAATAGGAGCGATTCGGAACATTTCATTCCCTCAACAAGGGCATACTTCGGTCGTTGTTAAAATTGAAACTCGCGATCATCAGTTCATTATTAAAAAGACTGAGCATGGTTTATTTAATGAATGGTTATCTGAAGAATATAAAGCATTACAATATCTTTCGACTGCTGGACTACCGGTTCCAAAGGCTTATGCTTTCCATGTTCAGGACAATTCTAGATGGCTGCTCATGGATTATATAGATGGAATTAGTTTGAGACATTTCCTCGGAAGCAAACCTAATCTTAGGGACAGAGAAAAAGTTATATCTAACTATGGTTTATGTTTAAAACAAATCCATGAAAGCCAATGCCCTGTTGGATTGCGCAAGAATGATCAATCTTGGTTAGATATGATGCTCACGAAGGCAAACCACAATCTTGCTAATTATGATGTGGAGGGCACTGAAGAATTACTTATACGACTGAAAAATGATAGACCTAAACCGATTGAAAATACTCTGATTCATGGCGATTTTCACACCAATAATGTATTGGTTAATTCCAATAATGTAATTGGTATTATCGATTGGCCTAGAGCTGCGTTTGGTGATCCCCGATTTGATATCGCGTTGGCTATCAGACCTAAAAAGGATATTTTTGATCAAAAGGGGGATCAAGATTTATTCTTTGAATCCTATGGCAGATTAAGGATAACGGATGAAGAATATAGGTATTTCCAAGAAGGTTTGTATAAGTTCTTTTAAACATCGTTTCAGGGGGCTTGTTTAAAAGGTACGGCTAATCTGATGAAATAAATGAAGAATATAAAGAATCATTTAATAACGTTATACGAAAGGACGATGCGAATGATATTTAATAAGGCAATCGGTGATTATGATTTTGTTCTTCAATCAAAAAATAGAAACTCTTTTATTCTCTTTAATTTTTTAGAACTCGATCGAGTACATCACTCATCAGTAAACTATCTTGTTAGTATTAAGGATGATAAGTTCTCTGGCGAGATAAATGTCTGGATAGATACAGATGTACTCAAGAATTTTATAAGAGATCTAATCGAAGCCAATATTAATAGGACAGGGAATTTCAATTTATATTCTTTATCCCCAGAAGAGATGGAAATTAAATTCATGAGTCAAAGAGTAGGCCGTTTTGAAATTGCTTATTCAATCAAGAGAATTGGATATACAGAGAATTTATTTATAGAAACAACGTTAAAGGGATCATTAGAATTTGATATTGAGTTTTTTTATCCACTAGAAGAAAAATTGAAAGAAATAAATAAACTTTTGAAATAAGAATAAGGATTCGAAGAAGCATTCCAATGCAGGAAGAGAAGCTGTAAAAATTAAACCCATATAAAAAACCAACACTTTTAGGAGTTTTAAATATGTTCGAAAACTTTAAATTTAAACCGGGGATTGTAACATATAACCCTTATAAATTAAGTCCTGATGACATGACAGATATTAGATGCTTAAGCGAAGACATGTTTCAAGTCGAATATCCAAATGGATATTTAATAGATGTCGGATGGTATGGTAAGTTTTTAACACTCAACGGAGTATTTATTATCTATATATTAAAGGACACCAAATGGGACAAACCAGTATTCAAAGAAGAGTATAGATCAGTGGCTGAATTATATGAAGGAATGAAAAGTGCCATTGAAAGAATCAATCAATCATTAATGCTTCGGACGTAAATTTATTTGCAAAGGAATGAGAATCATAGACGTACAGGATTTGGCTATTACAGCATGTCAAAAATCAAAACAATATTTAGTGCCTGGAATTTCAGAAAAAGCATTTGCTGAAAAATGTGAAGAGATCATGTTTTCGTTGGGAGCTGAATCACTATGGTACCCAATGCTCGTAAACTTTAATAAAAACTCAATCTATTGCACACGTGGGAATCACTTGCCTTCTGAAGAAATCATTTTAAAGGAAACTGATATTGTTTTAGTAGACTTTAGTCCGATGTTGAACGGGAAATGGGGAGACTACGCAGAGACTATTCTTGTTGGTGAAGATCTCAATTTTTACCGATTGATTACTGATGCTAAACAAATATTTGAGTTAACCTATGCTTACTCACAAAAAGCAGAGACTATTGAAGAGTTATTTATATTTTGCAAGGAGTTAATTGAATCCAGAGGATATGAATTGCTTGATCCAAACGGAAATATCGGTCATTCCATTGAAGATTATTCAAACCAATCAAAGCGAGTATATATTTATCCCAGCAATGGCCTTATAACCTTGAAAGGCAAGAAGTGGGCAATTGAACCTCACATTGGAAAGAACGGTTATGGAGCAAAGTTCGAAAATGTAATCGCATTATAAAACGTTTAGAAAGATGGGAATAAGATGGATCCAAATACTTCAAGAAAATCATCTTTAGTAATAATCCTTCACGAGATATATGGAGTAAATGATCATATAAACTTTTTCAGTGACATTATGAACAAAGAAGGTTTTGAAGTCTTATGCCCAAATTTATTACATAGGGAACCATTTTCTTATGATCAAGAAGATACAGCTTACCACTATTTTATGAATAAAATTGGATTTAACAAATCATTAGAAGAGGTATTACATACAGTTAATCTAAATAGAAAGAAGTATGACTTCATCTATATTATTGGATTTAGTATCGGTGCAACAATTGCGTGGATGAGTAGCGAGTATGAGGTTGACGGAATTATTGAATTTTATGGGTCGAGAGTTCGAGATTATGTAGAAATAGAACCGAGATGTCCAGCCTTATTAATATTTCCAAGACATGAAAAATCATTTAATGTACTTGAATTGGAAGAAAAATTAATGACTAAGAAGAACAATACTGTTGAAATTATTGAAGCTGAACATGGATTTATGAATCCTTTTTATAAAGCATATAACTCATCAAAGTACACCAAATGTATTAAGAAAAGCATCGATTTTCTAAGTCGAATCGAAGAAGGCACAGGCATCCGATAACACCGTAAAAATGACTTTAAGAACATAACAACAAATTCCCATCTTTACATACGAACAAATATTCTGTATTATCTATTTGGGCATAAATTCCATTTTGTGGAGGCGTTCAGTATGGGAAGAGTTGTTTTATTTGATTTGAGTAGCCAAGATCCAGAACGTGCAGCAGCATTTTATTCATCCGTATTCGGATGGAAGATTGCAGAGCCCAATTGGGGATACTATCCAGTAACAACAGGTGATGATAATAAGCCAGGAATACATGGAGGAATTTCCAAAGGACCTAATGATTTTCCGCATGGAACTAGAATTCAAATTGAAGTAGATAACATTGAGGAATCAATTAAAAAATCAGTTGAACTAGGTGCTCAAATTGTAAGAGATAGAATGGAATTCGATAATTTCTATTTAGCTTATTTAGTAGATCCGGTTGGTAATGGTATTGGATTAATTCAGAATAAATAAAAGTGAAAGAAAGGAGATCTGCATTGCAGATCCCTTTTTTAAATAAATTAGAATTTAAGGACCCGATAAAGTAATTCGGGGGTAACTCAAGAAGACGCCGACATTATAACGCTGCATTTACGTTTGATACGGACGATATTTATGAAGCTCACAAATCTCCGAAGGCTTTTTTTGGACTCAAAGAAAGACTGAATGAGATTTATGACGTTGTAAACCCAGTAAGACTTATTGGTGCATTTATCGTTGGTGATTTCTCGGAAGAGGAAGATGGTTACTGGGTATGCGTTGAGGTTAATAATATTAGACAAGTTCCTGAGGGCATGATTTCTGTAGTAGTTCCTAAACAAAAATATGCGGTCCTAAGACATAAGGGGTCTAATTATGAAATTAGAGATTCATATGAAAAATTACATAATTGGATAGAAGAAAATAAACATGAGAGATTGCTGAGATCCTGGCATCTAGAAGTTTCAGATGAATGGGGACAGAGGGAAGCAGATAAAATGGAAGTAGACTTGTATGACACAATTAAATAGACTCTGAGAATTGTGCAGAGAAGGCGTTCTTCTCGTCCTATAACTCAAAAGCAGGAGTGATTATTATCAAATTCATTTTAATATTTGGCCCTCAGGCCGTCGGAAAAATGACGGTTGGCAACGAATTGACGAAAATAACTGATTTGAAATTATTCCACAATCATATGTCAATTGAGTTATTCCATCCTTTCTATGGATTTAGTAGCGAAACATGGAGGTTAGCTAATCTATTACGAAGAGAATTTTTTGAATCTTTTTCCAATAGCAATCAATACGGACTTATTTTCACTTATGTTTGGGGATTTGATCTTCAGGGAGATTGGGATTTTGTAAAACAAACTTGCGATATTTTTGAATCAAAAGGCGCAGAAATTTATTTTGTAGAATTAGAAGCAGATGTTGAAGAAAGATTAAAAAGGAACACAACTCCATATAGACTTGAACAAAAGCCGACAAAAAGAAATGTTGAACAATCTGAAAAAGACCTAATAAACACCGTTGAAAAACATAGGCTGAATTCCAACCAAGGAGAAATTTTAAGAGAAAACTATCTGAGAATTAATAATACAAATTTATGTGCAGAGGAAGTCGCAAAACGTATCAAAGATGAATTTATGTTATAGAGTGCTTTATGTAAGTTATTGAAGGTACCGACATCATATAACACCGTGTTCACTCGAATATTGAATGATAGGAGAAATTAATGAAAATATTGTCCAGCCTTTTCATTAAGAAGTTTGATTATGTGGCATTCCCGATTTGTATAGTCTCTTTGATGTTAATTACTATAAATCTTTTTTATAAAACAGGCTTTTCTAGTTCGATGTTGTGGAGTCAGGTATTAATTGTGATTTTATATTATTTAGCTACAAGGGGAAGGGCTGAAAGAAACTTAGAATCCAAAGGTATTGAGCCTAATATATTTCTATCAGTATTCGTTTTGTTGGTTGTTCTTTTGTTCATAGCTAATGTAATGAGCTTTATAAGTAACTTGTAAGCAACTCAGTCCGTTGATTGACACTACTGCAAAGCAAGAACATGAAACAATTTTAAAAGAACATCCTCAAGCAGCCGCATCAGATTGCATGTTAGTATAATACTTTTAAGGAGACTACAAATATGTCGTTAATTGGAGAAATTCATTATTTCCGTATACCTGTACTTAGTTTGGAAGAGTCGGTAAGATGGTACACAGAATGTTTAGGATTTCATCTTAGAAGACAGAATGAACAATTAGCTGTATTCGAATTGAAAGAAGAGCCCTTACTAGTCTTACTTAAGGCTGATACAAATTCGAGAGGCCACTTCTTAATAGACGGTAAACCAGAATTTTCAGTTGGCTTTACATGCCCGGAAATTCATAAATTCCGTCAGCAATTAATGGATCAGAACGTTGAAGTAGATGAAATGAACGAAGAGGATGGTCATTTTTATTTTCATTTCTATGATCCGAGTAAAAACAAGCTCCAAATACATTGGTAGACAATTCAGAAGGACCATCAGCTCTGCGAGGAGTCCTATTAGGCTGTGAAGATAAAAATGTTGTTCTCGAGGAGCAAGTCCAACAGGTTCAAAAAGAGCCAGGTGAGTTGTTTATGATGGATCTTAGAGAAACTATCAATCTTTCCTTTAAAATCATCAATGCGATGGAGAATAATAATCATCAATATTTGGAATCTGTTTCAGCATCAGAGCTAACAGTGGATAAAGAATTATAAGGGGGGAAGAGATTTTGCGGGCTACTCCGGATGTACTTAGTATTTGGAGAAAGTTTGACCATTTCCCTATGGAAACAATCACCAAAGCTTGGTTTTTTCATTTAGCTTTAGGTTTCAAACAACGAACAGTTGAACAAATGAAATCGCATAGAGAGCAGTATGGAACCTCAGGAAATTGTTTTGATTTAGCAATTTGGTTAATTCATGAATTCAGAAAAGAGAAATTTACCAGTTACGCAATATTAACTCCTGACTCTCACGTTGCTGTGGTGGTATTAAATGAAAAAGGAAACAGATACTTATGTGATCTAGGTGATCAGTGGATTGATCCAATATTAATAGACCAAAAAGATGAAGATTACTCGGAAGAGTTTCTTGATAACTTCTTTCCAGGTGCACAGGTAAAGATGGAATCACGGGAGAATAGCCTTCTAGTGACATATAGACGACCGAACGGTAAAGAAATGAATCAAACGTATCTCTTAAATCCAATAACGGATGAGACTCTAATAGCAGAGGGAGAGAAGACTCAAAGAACATTAAGTAGTCCGCTTGTAGAAAAGAGAATTTTTACAAATAGCTCCGTCATTCATTGGGAGTTTGATAACTATATTAGTTTCTATAGCTCAATGGATGGGAAGCAGATCGAGAGCAAATTACAAACTATAGAAGAATGGGCAGAACGAATCGGTAACGTTAGCGGTATTGATAAAAAAATAATAAGGGATGCTTTGGAAGTATATTCGAAGAAGTCCCCCCATAACTAACATCATATAATATGGATTCGGGGGGCATTTCAGCAGCAGGACGTACATGTAGACTGAGGAGGAGATAGAATGGGCACAAAGTTTGCAAATCTTCATATTAAAACCACTAATCAAGAAGTGGTCGTTCATGCATTGCAGAAATTAAGCAACAAAGCGGGATCAATGCTTACCAATACAAAAAGTAGTTTGAGCATTATTGACCAATATATTTACGGAGCTACTAAGGATAAACCGTCAAGAGAAACTGAGCCGTCGGTAACTTTTTATGTTAATCATGTAAAGCAATGGAGTAGTGTACTGAATGATTTTTTTGAATGGGGAACAGTGGAGAAGATCGGAGAACTCGTTTCAACATTAGTGTCGGAACCTGTTATGACAATTGGTTTTTTTGACGAGGATATATTCGAATTTACAATATTTCAAGATGGACAAATTAAAGCTAAAAAGTACTTTTGTGAAGAGTGGGTAAAAGAAGAGTATGGCCTTGGATCAGAGTTCATTGATTTGAAGTATTTAGAAGAAGTTCTTGAAGTAAACCATTCAGACTTAAGTGAATTCATTGATATTAGCAATCCCGAGCAAGCAATAGATCAGCTTTCAAAAATGATCCAGATAAATCTTTGGGTGGATTCAGAATGGATTGGTGAAGTTGATGAAATAGAAGAAAACTACTCTAAAATAGAATTAAGAATAATGTAACGTACGAGATCGAAATTATTTAACGAGGTGTTCTCAATTGGGTTATAACATTCGTGGGTTTATTTTACCTAAATTAGAATCATTTTTGTCAAACGAAAACTATCAGAGTATTCCTTATGCAAATCTAAATAACAGTTATATATTAGTGCCTTTAACAGATGAATTATATGATCAAGTAAATATGTATCAAGGAATAGCGGAACCGGGATATACATATTTAACAGATAAGTTATTTGATTTTGGAACGCAATTATCAATTTTTGTTAAGTCAGTTGCAGCTTATATTGAGGCCGATTATTTCGGGGGACATGGAAATCAAAGCGCTATTGTTTGGTGTAATGGAAAGAAGATATACGAAGAAACTGAAGCAAAAGAATCAATAAACAAAGCTATTAGAACGATGGGAACTATAAAAGAACATGGAAAAGATGAATTTGAAACAATTGGATTAAATAAATATAGAAGATTAGAAGACTGGGTAGAGAGCTTCTAAGAACTGGGGGAATCATATGAATCCTTTTAAAGATATATTGACATCAGAAAATGAGATCAGAGATCTACTGGGTTATCCAAGTGAGGTTGTAAAGAGGAAAACCATCCATCATATAGATGTTCATTGCCGCAATTTCATCTCCATGTCACCCATATTGTTTATTTCTACATCGGATAAGGAAGGCTTTTGCGATGTGTCTCCAAGGGGCGATGCGCCAGGTTCGGTACTAGTTCTAGATGAGAAACATCTCGTTATTCCGGAAAGACCGGGTAACCGCCGAATGGACTCACTAAGAAACATCCTATCGAACCCGCGAGTAGGTATTATATTTATTATTCCCGGACTGGAAGAAACGCTTAGGGTTAACGGACAAGCCTATATTATTAAAGACGAAAACATTCTAGATCAGATGAAAGCAAAGGAAAAAAAACCTTTGTTAGGCATTGGTATAGAAGTTGAGGAATGTTTTATTCATTGTGCTAAAGCCTTTAAGCGTTCCGGGGTATGGGATAGCAAGACGTGGATGGAGGGAGATGCGTTGCCATCGATCCCAACCATCCTATCCGATCATGTGAATTCAACTGAATTTACAGAAGAGGTAATCAGAAGAGGGCTGCAAGAAAGTTATGAGAAGAGATTGTATTAAAGAATAGAGAATAGGGATAAGGAGCACAAAATGATACTTGAGGTAGCCATACTGAACGTGAAGCAAGGAATGACTTCTGATTTTGAAGGCAATTTTAAAACAGCATCAGAAATTATTTCAAGCATGCAAGGATATATTAGACATGAATTAAGAAAATGCATGGAAGATAAGCAAAAATACATTTTGCTAGTAGAGTGGGAGACGCTGGAAGATCATACGGTGGGATTCCGCCAGTCTGATGAATATCAGAAATGGAAAGCGTTGCTGCATCATTTTTATGATCCGTTTCCTGTTGTGGAGCATTACGAAAAGATCGATTAAGCTAACGAAATGATCGAATGTGAAGAAAAACAATCATTATTGGAGGCGAATATGAATCTTCAAGAAATAGTGCCTATATTAAGAATCTTTGATGTAGCGAAGGCCGTGGACTTTTATATAGGCTATCTAGAATTTCAGGTGGATTGGGAACATCGTTTTGAACCTGATTTACCCCTATATATGCAAATTTCCAAAAATAATCTGAAGCTTCACTTAAGTGAACATCATGGAGATTGTAGTCCTGGAGCGGCAATAAGAATTGAAGTAAATGGAATCAGAGAACTTCAAAGAGCCCTTATAGAGAAGCAACATAAGTATTCCAGACCTGGTTTGGAAAGCACTCCATGGGAAAGCGAAGAATGTTGTGTTACTGATCCTTTTGGAAACAGGATCATTTTTTATGAGTACAAAAAGAAGTAATGACTGCATACCATACTTGGAGGGCTATTATGGGAGTGAATTGGTACAACTCGATCGCCTTGCGTAATGGCGGGTATAAGTCGAATGCTAAGTTTCTCATTGAGGGGATCTCCGCGGAGGACATTTTCGAACAAGAATTAATGACTTTGCTTCCTAACTTTCAATGTGTATTAGATGCTGGCTGCGGGCATGGCGATTTTACGGTTAAGATGTCTCCGTTTGCTAAATTACTTTATGGCTTTGACAATTCAATTGAGATGATTAAGATTGCTAAATCTAATCTATTAGGCGAACCTAATTTGGAATTTGTATTTGCAACAACAAAGGAAGAACTTCCATTTAGGGATGAACAATTTGATCTCATTTATGATCGGAGAGGGCCAACTTCTATATTGAATCATAGTCGAATTCTACGGCCGGGCGGAACTGTATTTGGTATCCATTCTGGAGCCTTAGAGAAAGTTAGGCAGCTCCTTCAAACTAACCATTTTACAAATATTGAAATTAGAGAGTATAAAGATGCAAGATTCATTTTCCCTAATCGTGAGGAGTTTACGAAGTTCATTTCCAGTGTCCCTGGAAACCCCGATTATGCAGATGACAGTCTGAAAGAAGAACTCGAAAATAAAATAAAAGAGAATACAATCAACGGAACGTTACAATTAAAGGATTACAAATACATTTGGAAAGCCGTTAAAGCATGATATAAGGCGAGCAAATTTTAGATGAAATCACAAGAGGTGATCTATGAGGTTGTATCATTTCAGTGAGGAACCTGATATCAAGGTTTTTGAGCCTAGAATGATCAATGGTCAGATCGACGAATTAGCAAAGGTTTGGACGATAGACGAGTACCATGCAGCTCATTATTATTTACCCCGTGATTGTCCGAGAATATGTATATGGCCGAAGGAAGATACAACAGAGTTGGATCTAGATAAATTTTTTGGAATGTCTAAAACAAAGCGAATAATAACCATCGAATCAGGTTGGTACGAACGAGTGAGAAAAGGAACGATTTACAGATACGGCTTTGATCCAGATGCTTTTGAATTGTATGAACCGAACGCAGGATATTACATAACGACTCGTACTGTCAAACCATTGTTTGCAGAAAGAATAGATGATTTAATAACGGCGATTCTACACGAAGGAATTGAACTAAGAGTAACGCCATCGTTAATTCCTTTGAAAGAACATGTTTTGGCATCGTCGGTGAACTTTTCGATGATTCGAATGAGAAATGCAGTTCTGGAATATTATTAATGCAAGCCAGATTTCAGATAAATAATCCCCTCCGGTTCAACAACCGTGAGGGGTTTTTTTAAAAAAACACTTTATATTATTGAATGAGCTGCTTGCCGCGAGCTTCGTTGATCCAAGAAGGGAACTCGTTCAGCAGCTTGTCGTAAAGCTCGTCGTCGCTCATTCGGTCCAGGCTTCTGACGTTGAAGAAGTTGGCGTTGTCGATGAAGCGGCCGGACAGGTTGTCCAACTTGCTTAGGAATGCGAACTGCTCGTTGCCGACGCCGACGAATTGGAAGAACAGGCCGAGCTCGGAGGCGAGGCGAATCATTTCTTCCGTATCGGCGTCATCGAAGCAATTGCCGTCCGTTACGAAAATGACGTAGACCGGTACTTGATTACGGTAAGCCGACGCGTCGATTGTATAGTTCTGCTTGCCGCCAAGGCCGAAGAAAGAGCCGGTTTTGCCGCTCTTGCGAAGCGCCTTCGGGAAGTAGAAGTCAATGATGCGGCGAATGACGCCGGCATAGTTCGTGCCCGGCTCGAGGCTGTATTTTTTCGTGATTTCGCGGTCAACGAATTCAAAGAAGTTGTTCTTGGCGATCTCGCCCGCTGCGTGGTCGCGAACGCCGAACAGGAATACATCGGCCGCTTGATTGTCATCGAAGTTCATCGCTAGACCGAGCGTGCGCTCGCAAGTACGCTGCACGACTCCTTTGCGGAACAGCTCTGTCATAGAGCCGGATATGTCGAGTGCCAACGCTACGCGGGCTCGAACGCCGTTCAATCCTTTTTTCGTAAGAGAGATGGTAGCTTTCTTGGATAGGTCGATCAGACTTTCTTCTGCGCGTTTCCTTAGATCGATACTCATGTTTGTCCTCCCCTGGAACGATTTTAGTGCATCGTTACAGTACTACGATCAATAGGAGATTAGGATGCAACAATATTGGCTTGGCGGCCTTCGATGCCCGCCACAAGCAAACAAACGATCTAGCTGCGGCGCAGCGAAGAAGGCGACGTCTTCTTGTAACGCTTAAACGTGCGGCTGAAATAATAGATGTCGCTGAAACCGGTGGCAGCCGCGATCTCGGAGACGGTAAGCGACGTATGGCGCAGCAGATGGTCGGCTTGATTCAAGCGGGTAGCGGTCACGTATTCGGTGACGGTCTTGCCGCTCAGCTCCTTGAACAAGCGGCTGAAGTGGTAGCGGCTTAGGCCGGCCATGCCGGAGAGCTGCTCAACGGTCAGCGCTTCCTCGTAGTTGTTATCGATGTAGCTGAAGATCGGGGCGAAGCGCTCGATGTTCTTCAGTCGCTCGTCCGATTCGTTTTCGGACAGGACGGTGGCAACGTGGCTCCGCAGCAGCAGCGTTAGCAGCCGGTAAAGCTCGGACTTGATCGCGAGCTCGTAACCGAATTCACGATGCTCCAGCTCGTGAATAATGGCCAGCATGCAGGCCGATGCCTGCTTGTCGCTGCGTATATGGTTGTGCAGCAATAGTCTGTTCTGCAGCATCGGTGTAATGAACTTCGTCTCGGCATCGTCGACGGACTGGCTGTGCAGCAGCGAGACGTCGGCAATCAGCGCATAGTAGAACAAATGGTCGGTTAGGCTGACGCCGGAGTGCAGCTCATTGCTATTCACGACGATGAGGTCGCCTTCGGTGGCGTGAATGGCGGTCGATCCGCATTCGATGGATGCCTCTCCCGATACGATGTAGAGAAATTCCAAATGCTCATGCCAGTGGTGCGGGAACAGTGTTTCGCCATTTTCGTGGAACGTATTTCGGTGCACCTTAATCGGAAAATGCGGGTTCGGCATGTCCATTGGCTCTCGCAGCGACTCCATAGATTCCATCACGCTTCCCACTCCTCCCCATGTCATTAACCGCCATCTACACCTAGCAGCCATCGCAGCACGATTGTACAAAAAAACCGCACACGCTTTCATGGTTTAATATCGCATTTTCATTATAATACGAAAGTGTATAGAGGAATATAGCGAAACCATAGAGGAGAGATTGGCAATGAAAGCGGTCAAAATCGGAGTAATCGGAACAGGCTCTATCTCATCATGTCATCTTCAATCTTATCAAAATAATTCAAACGCCGAGCTTTATGCGGTATGCGATCTGAACGAGGAGCGCGCACAGAAAGCTGCCGATAAATACGGCGCTTCCAAGGTATACACGGACTATCGCGAGCTGCTTGCCGATCCTGCAATCGAGGCGGTCAGCATCTGTACGTGGAACAATACGCATGCCGAGATCAGCATCGCAGCGCTTGAGGCCGGCAAGCATGTACTCGTCGAGAAGCCGCTCTGCCGTACAGTGGAGGACGCACTTCGCATACAGGAGGCAGTCGCCGCATCCGGCAGGCTGCTGCAGGTCGGCTTCGTCCGCCGCTACGACGCCAACGCGCAATTGCTGCGCTCGATGGTCGACAAAGGCGAGTTCGGCGAGCTTTATTACGCGAAAGCGACAACGATCAGACGGCTCGGCAATCCGGGCGGCTGGTTCGCGGACAAGGAACGCTCGGGCGGAGGTCCGCTCATCGACATCGGCGTTCACGTCATTGACCTCTGCTGGTACATGATGGGCAGACCGAAGGCTGTTTCGGTTAGCGCCAATACGTACCGGAAGCTCGGCAACCGCTCGAACGTGAAGAACTTGTCGTTCTACAAGGCGGCTGATTACGATCCGTCGCAGAACACGGTGGAAGACCTCGCGAATGCGCTAATTCGCTTCGAGAACGGCGCTTCGCTGCTCGTCGACGTCAGCTTCACGCTGCATGCGAAGGACAATGAAGGCGCAGTTAAGCTGTATGGCGACAAAGGCGGCTTCGAGATCGATCCGGAGATGGTGATCGTCACGGAGAAGGAGGATACGATTCTGAACATTTATCCGCAGACCGATCATAAAGGCTTCGACTTCGAGGGTGCTTTCCAGAACGAAATCAATCATTTCATCGACTGCGTGCAGCAGGGCAATACGCCGATTAGTCCTGTCGAGGACGGTGTGGAAATTATGAAAATATTGTGCGGCATTTACGAATCCGCAGCCAAAGGAGCTGAGGTTCGTCTATGAAGCTTGGAATAAGTACTTATAGCTTGTATCAGGCGCTTCATTCCGGCTCGATGTCGGTTACGGATGTAATAGATTACAGCGCCGAGCTTGGCGCGGCGCATGTAGAGATCGTACCTCTCGGCTTCAACCTGTCGGAAAGCCCGGAGCTGATCGATACGATCCGGGGGCATGCGGAAGCGCGCGGCATCGAGTTGTCCAATTATGCGATCGGCGCGAACTTCGCCGATCTGAACGACGAGGCGTTCGCTGCCGAGGTGGAACGCGTGAAGCGCGAGGTCGATATCGCCGCCGCGCTTGGCGTGAAGCGGATGCGGCATGATGTTGCGTCGTCGACAGACGTCTCGATCGGACACTTCCTTCAGCAGCTTCCTCGCCTGGCGGAAGCGTGCCGCCAAGTAGCCGACTACGCGGTGCAATACGGCATCACGACAAGCGTCGAGAATCACGGCTACTTCATTCAGCATAGCGACCGCGTGAAGGCGCTCGTGCATGCGGTCGGTCGTCCGAACTTCAAGACGACGCTCGATATCGGCAACTTCCTATGCGTGGACGAGAATGCGATCGTTGCGGCAGCAAGCAATGCCGGTCTTGCCTCGATGGTGCATGTGAAAGACTTCTATTATCGTCCGGCTGCCTATGCAGCTGGCGAAGGCTGGTTCGGCACATCCGGCGGCAATTGGCTGCGCGGCGCCATCGTCGGTCACGGCGATATCGATATCCCGCAAGCGCTTCGGAAGGTGAAGGAAGCGGGTTATGACGAATATATATCTATTGAGTTCGAAGGCATGGAAGAGTGCAGACTCGGCACGAGACTCGGCTTCGAATACGTAAAGCGCAAATGGAACGAGCTATAAGTCAATTCAATCGCGGGGAGGAACTATTGTGACAGCACCAATCATAACGAATAAGATCGGCGTTATCGTGGACAGTTTCCAGCTAGGCGTCAAGGAAGGTTTGCTGAAGGCGAAGCTGGTTGGCGCTGACGGCGTCCAGATGTATGCCGTATCGGGCGAGCTTGACCCGGCTAATCTATCGCCTGCTGCGAGACGGGAATGGCGAGCTTATATCGATTCGCTTGGCCTTGATGTATCGGCATTAGTCGGCGATCTTGGCGGTCACGGCTTCCAAGACCCGGCGGCGAATCCGGCAAAGATCGAGAAGTCGAAACGCATTATGGAGCTGGCGCTGGAACTTGGCACGAACATCGTTACGACTCATATCGGCATCGTTCCAAGCGACCCGAACAGCCGCATCTACGAAACGATGCATAAGGCTTGCCTAGAGCTGAGCGAGTATGCAAACAGCATGAAGAGCCATTTTGCCATCGAGACAGGTCCTGAAACGGCGGCGCATCTGAAGTCTTTCCTCGATAGTCTCGGCTCCAAGGGCGTTGCGGTAAACTTCGATCCGGCCAACATGGTCATGGTGACGGGCGATGATCCCGTGCAGGGCGTTTATACGCTTGGCGACTATATCGTGCATACCCATGCGAAGGACGGCGTGAAGCTCGGAGATATCGATCCGCGCGATGTGTATGGACAATTCGGCTACGAGAAGGAGCTGAATCACGAAGAGATTGCCATTATGGCCGAGTCAGGCGCCTCGTTCCGCGAAGTGCCGCTTGGAGAAGGCGACGTGAATTGGGACGATTATTTGAGTGCGCTGCAAGACATTGGTTATGGCGGGTACCTAACGATTGAACGCGAGGTTGGTACGAATCCGGAGGCGGACATTACCAAAGCTGTACAGTTTCTGAAGCGCTATAGAGCGAATTAAAGTTTGCAATAAGGTGTTCGGTAGGCCTACTAGGCCCGCTGAGCATCTTTTTTTTGCTAAAAGGGTATTGATAGATGCCGAGTGTCCACTTTAAGATAGGATAGAATGTCAAGCTAGCGGAGCTGCTGCAGGCGGTCAAATAAGCCGTCCTCCTACCTGTCGCTGGTATGGAATGTTATTTTTCGGCGATAATTCTCTGTATGGGTATAGGAATAAGGTGGACTTAGCGGTATAATATTTCTTAAATGCTAACAAGGTCGGGTAACGGCTCTCATTGCGAGGGGCGTCAGTCCGGCCTAATAAAATGATTAAGGAGTATTCGAAATGACTAAAACGCTAATTTTCGGGCACAAAAACCCGGACACCGACACAATCACCTCGGCGATCGCTTACGCGGAGCTGAAAGCAAAATTAGGCAAAGACGTAGAAGCAATTCGCCTTGGCGAAGTTAACGGTGAAACGCAATACGCTCTAAACTACTTCGGTATCGAAGCGCCGCGCCTCGTTGAGAACGTTGCTGACGAAGCGAAGGAAGTTATCCTGGTCGACCATAACGAGCGCCAACAAAGCGCGAATGACATTGATAAAGTACGTGTCGTAGAAGTTATCGATCACCACCGTATCGCCAACTTTGAGACAAGCGCTCCGCTTTATTTCCGCGCTGAGCCTGTTGGCTGCACGGCTACAATCCTGAACAAACTGTACAAAGAGAACGGCGTAGCGATCCGCAAGGAAATCGCAGGCCTAATGCTTTCCGCTATCGTATCGGACTCCCTGTTGTTCAAGTCGCCGACTTGCACGGGCGAGGACGTTGCGGCAGCTAACGAATTGGCGGCAATCGCTGGCGTTGACCCGCAAGTTTACGGTCTTGCAATGTTGAAAGCCGGCGCTGACCTGAGCGACAAGTCGGTTGCGCAATTGATCTCCCTGGACGCGAAAGAATTCGCAATGGGCAGCTACAAAGTCGAGATCGCGCAAGTGAACGCGGTTGACGTGAACGACGTGTTGTCGAAACAAGCGGAAGTTGAAGCGGCTCTGAACGACATTATCGCGGCAAAAGGTCTTGACCTGTTCGTGTTCGTCGTAACGGACATTCTTAACAACGATTCCGTAGCGCTTGCGCTCGGCAACAAAGCAAACGCGGTTGAGAAAGCTTACAACGTAACGCTTGCCGATAACAAAGCCGTGCTTAAAGGCGTTGTGTCCCGCAAATCGCAAATCGTACCAGTATTGACAGAGACGCTTAGCAACCTGTAATCGTTTCGTTTAGCGGCAGTCCGATGCTTGCTTGGCAAGCGTTGGGCTGCCTTTCTTGATATGATACACACCTAGGAGTGGATGAGATGTTCGAGGTTACGGAATATAGCGTTGAGGTAATGAAGGATCCGTTCGGTATTTTGACAGGGCAGCGTTATGAGTTCATGCTTGATCTGGATATCGACGAGGAGGACGAGCTGTATTCGCAGGAAGGCATTAGCCTCCGAGTGATTTACGTGGTTGACGGCGAGCAGTCGCGTATTGCGAAATACGAGTTTCTGACGCGTTCGTCGAATTCGTACGTGGACTTCGAATTGGAAGAGGACGAGCATGCTTGGGTGCTGGCCTATTGCAAGGAATGCTTGGAGAGCCCGGGCCAAGAGCAACAAAAGCAATAGGATTGCAGTAGGAAAGTGTAGGATGTGCGTTTCATTGGCTGCATTTCAGGCGGCTGATGGGACGTTTTTTTGTGCTTTTTTAGAGGAATCGCATTGGCATTGGAGAATCATTCTAGTAGCGCTAGATCAGAGAATGGAAGTTGACGATGATGCAGGCAACCATGCGCAACTTTAAGCAAGGCAGGAGAGAAGCGGTTATGGACAACGGCATTAAGCATAAGGTGACGAAGGAGCAGTTGTCGCTCTTGATGGAGCAGACTTTCGGCGTTGCCGCTTTGGAAGCGGAGGAGCTGTCGGATGGCTGGGCCAATACGGCCTATAGGGTTGAGCTGTCGGACGGAAAAACGGTTATCGTGAAGGTAGCGCCGCAGGCGAGCGTGAAGATGATGAGCTATGAGAAGGGCTTGATGAAGACCGAAGTCGACACCCTCAGACGAATGAAGGAGATGGGGGGCATTCCCGTGCCCACGGTTCTTGCTTATGCTGCGGATGACGGCAACTTGGGCAGTGAATATTTTATAATGGAAAAGCTGGAAGGCACTCCGTATAACAAGGTGAAGGATAGCTTGTCAGAGGCGGAACGTTATAGGATCGAATTCGAGCTTGGCGTATACAATCGGCGGATTAACGAACTGGTGGGCGAGCGTTTCGGCTTATATGCGGATAGTGATGACGAACAGGGAAATGGCGGGTCATGGAGGGAAACGTTCCATAAGCTGATTCTCTCCGTGCTGGAGGACGGACGTGCCGCGGACGTGGCCTTGCCGGTTGACTATGACACGATTGAACATGAAGTCGCTGCCCGTTTGGATTGTCTGGATGAGGTTACCGTGCCGCGCCTAGTCCACTGGGATCTGTGGGATGGCAATGTGTTCGTTGAGGACGGGCGAATTACTGGAATTATTGATTTTGAACGGGCACTATGGGGCGACCCGCTGATGGAGGTTTATTTTGGCCGCTTCAATCATTCTACCGGGTTCCTGCAAGGGTATGGGATAGGGGAACTAACAAGTGCCGAGAAGAACCGGAAAGCCCTATACAGCTTATACTTGGATCTCATCCTGGCAATCGAATGCGCTTACCGCCTATATGAGGACGGAGGTCATATCGCTTGGACGAGAGACAACTTGGCACAGGGCTGGCAGCAATTTTTGCAGCAGGCGTAAGGATGAATTCGGGAGAGGAGAGATGTCGCATGTTAGCTGTCATTCAGAAAGCCGAAGTCGGTTACACGGCTAGATTCGAGCGATACTGGAAGCATTCCACGGAGGAGGTATGGTCTTGGCTGACGGATAACGATAAGCTGGCCGTATGGTTCTCCGAGCTGCGGGTAGACGAGCTCCGGCAGGGCGGGCTGATCAAGTTCGATATGCAAGACGGAACCTTCGAAGAGATGATCATTACGGAGCTGCAGCCTGGCTCCGTGCTTGAGTATACGTGGGACAAGGATCGCGTTCGCTTCGAGCTGTATAAGGACGATGCTGACGGCAGCAAATTGGTCTTCATCGAGAAAATAACGGAAGTGACGGGGCATACGCCTCGAGATATTGCCGGTTGGGACGTCTGCTTGGATGCGATCGGCATGCTGATGGACGGCGAAGGCGATGCCGTAACGCCTGATTCCCGCAAAGGCATGTGGGAAAGCAAGTATGAGCAGTACGTTCGAATATTCGCAGAGCTTGCGAATTGATGCGGCGAGCGGATAGATCGTAAGGACGGGAATGAGGGGCATATGGGGAGCGGGCTGTGCTTGCTCCTTGTAGGCCCTTTGTTTGTGCTCAACTGCATTTTCGTACGCCTCAAAGAACGTATAGTGAGGAAAAGAGGAGGATGGAGGACGAAGCTCGATCCTACTTTTTATACCTTTATCGCACTCTCCCCTTAGATCAGGCTGAGCAATCAGTCTAAGCTTATCTATCTGGGCCTTTATCGAACTCTCCCCTTAGCTCAGGCGGAGCTCTCAGTCTAATCTTATCTTTCTGGGCCTTTAACGCACTCTCCCCTTAGCTCAGGCTGAGCACTCAGTCTAATCTTATCTTTCTGAGCCTTTATCGCACTCTCCCCTTAGCTCAGACTGCTCCCAGCTCAATCTTGTCATACTCTCCAGACTTTACCTCTCGTAACGGAATATCTGAGCAGAAGGGAGAGTGCGATAAAGGAGAAAAAAGGCTAACCCCCGTATTCGCATCAGCTCCCATCGCTGGGATTAACGGGAGCTCCTATTATCTCGTTAGAATAGTTTACTCCCGCTGAAAATTACGGTAGTTTTTTCGGAAATTTATTAGCTGTTAGCTGGCGTCAAGCGAGTTGTTGCGTTGGTTATGAGATCATAAGCGAGGGAAGTGGAGTTTTGCTCATTTGTAAACGAATCGGCGCATAAAATGTCACTACAGGGACGGCAAAGGAGAGTGGGAGATGAACAGGGCACAGAAGTCGATTGAACTGGCAGAGCGTTACGGAGCCCGCAATTATCACCCATTACCGATCGTCATCAGCAGCGCCGAAGGCGTGTGGGTGCAGGATACGAGCGGCGCGCGTTATTTGGATATGCTCAGCGCCTACTCTGCTCTCAACCAAGGCCATCGTCATCCCCGCATCATTGCGGCTTTGAAGGAGCAGGCCGATAAAGTCACGATTACTTCAAGAGCGTTCCATAACGAAACGCTCGGTTTATTTTATGAGAAGCTTGCCGCTTACACGGGCAAGGAGCGCATTCTGCCGATGAACACGGGGGCGGAGGCCGTCGAGACGGCGGTGAAGGCGGCGAGGCGCTACGCCTACGACGTAAGAGGCATTGCCGATTCGATGGCGGAAATTATCGTGTTCGAGGGCAACTTCCACGGCCGGACGCTGACGGCGACGTCTTTCTCGTCTACGCCGGAGTACCGGCGAGCGTTCGGGCCGTTTATGCCGGGCTTCCGTATCGTCCCTTACGGCGATCCCGCCGCGCTTTCCGCCGCGTTCAACGAGAACACGGCGGCCGTGCTCATCGAGCCGATCCAAGGCGAGGCGGGCATTCGAATCCCGCCGGCCGGCTTCCTGAGGCAAGCTGCGACGTTGTGCGCAAAGCATGGCGCGCTGCTGATCGCCGACGAGATCCAGACGGGCTTCGGCAGAACCGGGAAGCGGTTCGCTTGCGACTGGGAGCAAGTCGTGCCGGATATTTATGTGCTCGGCAAAGCGCTGGGCGGCGGCGTGACGCCTATCTCTGCCATCGCTGCGGATGCGGCGATTATGGATGTGTTCGAGCCCGGCTCGCATGGCTCGACGTTCGGCGGCAATCCGCTTAGCTGCGCTGTCGCAACCGCGGCAATCGCAGTCATCCAGGAGGAGAAGCTGGCCGAACGTTCCGCCGAGCTTGGCGATTACATGCTGCAGGAGCTGAGCAGCTTATCCCACCCGGATATTAAGGAAATTAGAGGGCGGGGACTATTCATCGGCATCGAGCTTCACACGCGCGCTCGTCCTTATTGCGAAAAGCTGATGCAATTAGGCTTGTTATGCAAGGAGACGCATGACTCGGTCATTCGTCTTGCTCCTCCGCTCGTCATTACGAAGGTTGAACTCGAATACGCTATCGAGAGATTGAAATCCGTATTCGGAAGCGAGTCTCGGTCCGGCGCAGGAGGTGAAGATCCGTCATGACGTTGTCCCGCGTTGCCATTATTAAAGTTCCGTTTGATCTAGGCGCGGGGACGAGAGGGGCATCGCTCGGTCCTGATTGCCTGCTGCAGGAAGCGGGACTTACCGACAAGCTGAACTCGCTTTCGGTTCCATATGAAATCGCCGGAGAGATAGGCGTTCCGGCCATTGCCGGCACCGCGACAGAGGCGTTCGATCCGGCGCAGTTGCCGCCCAATCTGAAGCATATAGCTGAAGTATACGCGATGAGCGACAGCCTTGCGGAGCATGTGTCGGCTGCGGCCGCAAGCGGCGCGTTCCCGTTAGTGCTCGGCGGCGATCATAGTATCGCAATCGGTACGATTGCCGGGCTCGCCGAGCATTACGCCAATATGGGCGTCATCTGGTTCGATGCCCATTCGGACATGAACACAGAGCACACGAGTCCGTCGGGCAATATTCATGGGATGTCGCTTGGCATCAGCCTAGGCAGAGGGTATGAGCCTCTTACGAAGCTAAGAGGGATCTGTCCGAAAATAAAGCCGGAGCATGTCGCGATCATCGGTGCTAGGTCGCTTGATCCGGACGAGAAGCAGTTCATACGGTCGCTTGGCGTTGCCTGTTATACCATGCACGATATTGACCGGATGGGCATTGCCAGAGTGATGGACGAAGTCATCCGCCGCATGCAGCGCGAGACGGACGGCGTCCATATCAGCTTCGATATCGACAGCGTCGATCCGAGGGAAGCGCCAGGTACGGGCACTCCGGTGAAGGGGGGCTTAAGCTACCGCGAAGCGCATCTGGCGATGGAGCTGCTATACCAGTCCGGCATCGCAACGTCGGCGGAGCTGGTCGAGGTGAATCCGAGCCTCGATCAAGGTCTCAAGACCGCAACGCTTGCAGTCGAATTAATCGGTTCGTTGCTCGGCGACCAGATTTTGTGAAAATAGAAGAAGCAGCCGTTCCGTTTACGCTAGGGAAGATTCTGTTCAGCAGGGGGGAAATGCCGATGCGGGAGCCTTATCAGAACGAACCGTTTACCGACTTCACGATTAGTGACCGAATCGACGAATTTCAAGAGGCGCTCCGCAAAGTGGAGTCGGAGCTAGGCAAGGAGTACTTGATTAAGATCGGCGCCGACCGGATCGAGACGACAACGAAGCGGAGATCGATCAATCCGTCTCAGACGACCCAGCTTGTCGGTATCGTATCGCAGGCCGATCAGGCGTTGGCTCATAAGGCCATTCTCGCTGCTGCTGCGGCGTTCGACCATTGGAAACGCATCGCGCCTTCGGCCCGTTCGAGAATGCTGTACAAGGCAGCGGCTATTCTGCGGCGGCGCAAGCATGAGTTCTCCGCATGGCTTGTCTATGAAGCCGGCAAAACTTGGGCCGAAGCCGATGCCGATACGGCCGAAGCGATCGACTTTATGGAATATTACGGCCGGGAGATGGAGCGGCTGTCGGAGCGGCAACCGCTCGTTCCGTATCCTGGCGAGGACAATGAGCTGTTCTATATCCCGCTTGGCGTGGGAGTGATTATCCCGCCGTGGAATTTTCCGCTGGCGATCATGGTTGGCATGACGATGGCGGCGATCGTTGCCGGCAATACGGTCGTATTGAAGCCGGCGAGCGCTACGGCGGTCATTGCCGCGAAGTTCATGGAACTGCTGGAGGAAGCCGGCCTGCCCGACGGGGTCGTTAATTTTTTGCCGGGATCCGGCACGGAAATCGGCGATTACTTGGTGGAGCATCCGCTGACGAGGTTTATTTGTTTCACCGGCTCGCGGGAGGTGGGGCTGCGCATCAATGAAAAGGCGGCCATCGTGCAGCAGGATCAGAAATGGATCAAGCGCGTCGTTGCCGAGATGGGCGGCAAGGATACGATCATCGTCGACGAGGATGCCGATCTCGACTTGGCGGCGGAGGCCATCACGGCGTCGGCTTTCGGATATGCCGGGCAGAAATGTTCTGCTTGCTCCAGAGCAGTCGTTCTTGAAGCGGCATACGATGCGGTCATCGCCAAAGTCATCGAACGGACTAAGTTGCTCAAGGTCGGCAAGGCCAACGAGCTTTCTTCGCATATCGGCCCGGTCATTGACGAGCGGGCATACTTCAGCATACTCAAATATATCGAGGTTGGGCGCAGCGAAGGAACTGTCGTCTATGGAGGAAGCAAAGGGGCGAGCGGCGGATATTTTATCGAGCCGACGATTATTAAGGATGTTGAGCCGTATGCGCGAATCTCGCAGGAAGAAATTTTCGGACCGGTGCTTGCGTTTATCCGCGCGGCCAACTTCGAGGCGGCAATCGATATCGCCAACAATACGGAATACGGGCTGACGGGAGCGGTCATCTCCCGTGACCGCAGCAAGCTGGAGCAAGCGCGGGAACAGTTCCATGTCGGCAATCTGTACTTCAACCGCAAATGTACCGGCGCGCTCGTCGGCGTCCAGCCGTTCGGCGGCTTCAATATGTCGGGCACCGATTCGAAAGCCGGCGGACGGGATTATTTGCTGCTGTTCATGCAGTCGAAGGTGGTTACGGAGCGGTTCTAGCGATGTCATTCATTGGAGGCCGGACTGGCGTAGTGGGAAGTGAGGATAATCTTTAGCTAAAGTGAGGCTAACCTCACTTTGGCAGAGGTTCTTGCTCGTTTGCAGACAAATAGCGAGGCAAATCTCACTCGTCGTGAAGCTAGGCTCACGAGCAAAGAGGTTTGCCTCATCATTTTGCGGAAGTAGATGGATATGCGGCGGGGATGCCTACATACGCAGCTTGATCGATTTTTTGTACAGCGGGTACAGCCACTTTACGCCGCTTGGCGTGAGGGAATCCGCTACGAGATGGGACAAGTAGCCGAGCGTGGCTACGACGGCGATTCCTTCTGTCCGCAGCTGCTGCTCCAAGCCCCAGCCGATAGCCGCCCAAATGAGCGTCGCCCATACGGTATGCGTCATGCCGCGATGCTTCAGCCACGGAACCCATGCGACAAATAAGCCGAAGCCGATGAGCCAGTTCATTTGATAGGTGAAGCCTACGTACATAAGGATGCAGCCGACTGCGCTTACGAGCGCGTTGCGGATGGCACCCTGCTTCATAACAAGACCAAGCAGCAGTGCGGCAGCGGCGCTGCCGATAAGGATAGGGGAAACGGGATGCCCTGCGAAAAATAAATAAGCGATAATGCCGATAAATGCGACGCCGCCCCATAACATAAGCTCCCGAATGAGCTTCGACAGCTTTCCTAGCTTGCTGCTCAGCATGCTCGTGCCGTCGAGATCGGCCGCGAGCGCGGAGAATCCCGCGATACCGACGAATAACGCCGCATGTTGAAGCGTGAACGGATAATAGACGGATGCGGCTGCGCCAATCGCCGCGCCGATGGTTAGATGTGTTTTACCTGTCATAATTCCTCCTGTGACTAACTTGCCTGCTGCTCATAAATATTCGTGATTAACTCGCTCGTTGCTTACCATCTGCTCTAAATTCTGAGTAATTTGATCATGGTGCGGGTCGCGCTCCAATAGGCCGAAGAACCGTCTGCGCATTTGTCTCTTCAGAAGCGGGGTCAGATAAGGTTACGTTTCATTATAGAGGAAAAATAAGCGGTTATGGAAGCGGTACACGGTACGAATCGAAACATGGTATAATAGCCTCACGAAATGAAGGGGCGGGTGGGATCGAAAATGGATAATCAATTAGCCGCTGCCTGCGACGATCCGTGCGCCGGGACGGAAGCCGATATAACAGATGTAAAAAGCAAGCTAGTGAGCGACGGAACGGCCGTGGAGCTGGCCGATCTGTTCAAGGCGCTCGGCGACCCTACGCGGGTGAAGATCATTCATGCGCTGCTGCAGTCGGAGCTATGCGTCCATGATTTGACCGAGGTGCTGGAGATGGGGCAGTCTGCGATCTCCCATCAGCTGCGGCTGCTTCGGAATATGCGTATCGTGAAGCGCAGAAAAGTAGGCAAAACGGTATTTTACTCGCTGGACGACGATCATGTGGAGCAAATTTTCACGTTAACGCTGCAACACTTAAAGCATGTATAAAGAGAGGCGGCCTGCCTAGCGGGTTGGCCTCTCTTCTTATTTAGGCTGTCCTCGTCGTTGAAGTAAAAATATGAATGATAATTTACTTGATTTTTAGTAAAAAAATCGTATATTTGAAGATAGAGAATGAAAAGAAGGCGCTATGAACCGTAATGAAGGAAGGAAAGGTAGCGATAGCATGGCTACAATCAAAGATATTGCACAGCAAGCGAACGTGTCTATCGCAACCGTGTCGCGCGTGCTTAATTATGATCCGGGCATATCCGTTACGGACGAGACGCGTAAGCGGATATTCGAGGTTGCGCAGAAGCTGAACTATAAGACGCTTCGCGAGCGTAACGGGAATGGGCAAGCGCCAGCCAAGGACCGTTATCGGATCGGGCTTGTAAGCTGGTATTCCGAACAAGAGGAGATGCTTGATCCTTATTACTTGGCTATCCGGCTTGGCGCGGAAAAGGAGTGCTTTCAGCGGCAGATCGAGATGTTCAAGATGTTCGTTCAAGACGGTGATGCGGGCCTTGATCGGGCTGGCGAACCGCTTGACGGGATCGTTGCGATCGGTCGTTTTGAGAAGGAAGACCTGGAGCGTTTTCCCGTCGGGATGACGAATATCGTGTTCGTCGATTCATCCCCGGATGATAATCGATTCGATTCGGTTGTCATCGACCTGCGCAAATCGGTGTCCGAGGTTCTCGACTATTTGATCGGGCTGGGCCATACGGAGATAGGCTATATTGGCGGGCATAAAAAGGTAAACAACAGGCCGGTAAAGGATGAGCGAGAGCTGGAATTCGTGGAACGGCTGACCGTACGAGGAATTTATGATCCGAAATTTGTATATACGGGTGACAATTTGTACGCCGAAGAAGGGTATAAGCTTATGAAAGCGGCGATTGAAGGCGGCAGACTGCCCACGGCCTTCTTCATCGAGAACGATTCGATGGCTGTTGGCGCTTTGAGAGCGCTTCACGAGGCGGAGCTGCAAGTTCCGCATGACATTTCTATCGTTGGCTGCAACGATATTCCGATCTCCGCTTATATGCAGCCGCCTCTGACAACGGTTAAGGTGCATATGGAGCATATGGGCGAGACGGCGGTTGAGCTGCTTGCGGATCGAATGGCAGGTGGCAGGGATATCGCTCGGAAAATCATACTGCCTGCCCGGCTGCTGGAGCGGGAGAGCAGCGGTCGGCCGCCACGACGGAACGCCTAGCAAATATAGGCTGCGATTACCGCATAAGAATGGAGTGAGGAAATGCCATTATTATCGTTAGATCAGATTGTTTTGCCGGCTGTGCGCAAACAGAAGGATGTGGAGGCGGTCATCGCAACGCCGTATACGTATATGGTGCTTCTGGGCGGCCATCTGGGCCAATTGAAGCCGATTGTCGACCTCGCTAATCAGCATGGCAAGAAGGTGCTGCTGCATGCCGATCTGATCGACGGGCTGAAAAACGATGAGTACGCGGCGGAGTTTCTATGTCAGTCGATTAGGCCCTCGGGGCTGATATCGACGCGTTCCACGGTGATCGCAAGAACGAAAAAAAACGGACTGATCGCGATTCAGCGGCTGTTCCTCATCGATTCCGATGCGATTGAGCACAGTTATACGTTGCTTGAGAAAACGCGGCCCGATTATATCGAGGTGCTGCCGGGCATTATGCCCGATATGATACGCGAGGTCAAGGAGCGAAGCGGTATTCCGATCATTGCCGGAGGCCTTATCCGGACACCGGGCGATGTATCGAATGCGCTAGCGGCAGGCGCTTCCGCTATTACGACCTCACGTAAGGAGCTTTGGCAAAATTATCGTTAGCATAAGCAATTAACAATAGTTACTTCATGGGGAGGAATATCGGATGGACAACTATATGCTGGCGCTCGATCAAGGCACGACGAGCACAAGAGCATTGCTGGTCGATCACAGCGGCCATATTGTGGATACGGTGCGCGAGGAGCTTCCGCTCGTATATCCGCAGCCCGGATCCGTGGAAGCCGATGCGGCTTTCATTTGGGAGTCGGCCAAGAAAGTCATTGCGGGGTTGCTTGCGAAGACGGGGGTTACAGCATGGCAGATTGCCGGCATCGGCATTACGAACCAACGCGAGACAACGGTTGTATGGGACAAGGCCACCGGCGAGCCGATTCATCATGCGATTGTATGGCAATCCCGCCAAACGACGCCGATATGCGAGCAATTGAAGGCGGACGGCCATGAGCGCGAGTTCCATACGCGGACAGGTTTGTTGATCGACGCCTATTTCTCGGGTACGAAGGTGAAGTGGCTGCTCGACCATGTTGAAGGAGCTCGCGAGTGTGCTGAGCGGGGAGAGCTGCTATTCGGTACGATCGATAGCTGGCTCGTCTGGAAGTTGACAGGCGGAGCGGTGCATGTGACGGATGTGACGAATGCGTCCCGCACGATGGTGTTCAATATTCATGAGCGGCGCTGGGACGATGATCTGCTGCGCATATTGGATATTCCGGCATCGATGCTGCCTGAAGTACGCTCCTCTTCAGAGGTGTATGGTCATGTTACCGCCGAACTATTCGGAGCGCCGATTCCCATTGCGGGCATGGCGGGCGATCAGCAAGCGGCTTTGTTCGGACAGACGGCGTTCGATAAAGGCTGTACCAAAAATACCTACGGAACGGGCTGCTTCATGCTGATGAATACGGGCGAGCAAGCGATCGTGTCCGATCGCGGCTTGCTGACGACGATCGCATGGGAAGTGGACGGCAAGCTGGAATACGCGCTGGAAGGCAGCGTATTCGTAGCGGGAGCGGCTATCCAATGGCTGCGGGACGGGCTTGAATTGATTGAATCGGCAAGCGAGACGGAGGCGCTCGCCGAGCAGGTGGAATCGACGGACGGCGTGTATGTCGTGCCTGCATTCGTCGGACTCGGAACGCCGTACTGGAACAGCGATGTGCGCGGAGCGGCGTTCGGCCTGACGCGCGGAACGTCGAAGGCTCATTTTGTCCGAGCGGTGCTTGAATCGCTTGCTTATCAGACGAAGGACGTTCTCTCGGTCATGACCCGGGAGTCAGGGCTCGCGTTGCAAGCCTTGTCGGTCGACGGCGGCGCTATCGCCAACAATCTGCTAATGCAGTTCCAGAGCGATTTGCTAGGCGTGCCGGTGGAACGGCCGCTCGTGAGCGAGTCGACGGCCCTTGGCGCCGCGTTCTTGGCGGGGCTCGCAACCGGCTTCTGGAGCGGCAAGGAGGAACTTGCTTCGCTTCGTCAAGTGGAGAGGGTATTCGAGCCGAGCATGGAGGAAACAAGAAGACAAGAGCTATATGATGGCTGGCATCGCGCGGTAAAGGCAGCCATGGCATTCGCCAAGTAATCATGTTATAATAACGACAAGTTAATAACGGTTGGAGACACGGAGAAACCATGATAGCCGCTTTCGTACCCTCGTTCGAGGGGGAGAGCGGTTAACATGGTTTCTTTTTTTGCTTCTGTAGGAGTAACGAAATGGATGCAATAGACAATAATAAGGATAGAGCGCTGGGAGGCTGCAGAAATGATGAATGAGGAATTGAAAGAATCGGCTTTTGCCGCACAAAATAGGGAACTGCGATTAGAAGAGATGGCACGCATGGAGCTGGACCTGCTAGTCATTGGCGGAGGCATTACAGGCGCTGGCATTGCGCTTGATGCGGTTACGAGAGGGCTTCGTGTCGCCGTCGTGGAAATGCAGGATTTCGCGGCAGGCACGTCGAGTCGTTCGACGAAGCTCGTGCACGGCGGGCTGCGCTATTTGAAGCAATTAGAGATTAATGTCGTTGCCGAGGTAGGCAAGGAGCGGGCGATCGTATATGAAAACGGGCCGCATGTAACAACGCCCGAGTGGATGCTGCTTCCGCTGTACAAAGGGGGTACGTTCGGCAAATTCTCGACTTCGATCGGGCTCCGCGTCTATGATTTTCTTGCCGGCGTCAAGAAGAAGGAGCGCCGCAAAATGCTAAGTGCGGAGGAAGCGCTGCGCAGAGAACCGTTATTGAAGCGTGAAGGACTGAAGGGCGGCGGCTACTATGTGGAATACAGAACGGACGATGCTCGCCTGACGATTGAAGTCATGAAGCGAGCGGTCGAATTGGGCGCGCTAGCCGTTAACTATGCCAAGGTGGATAATCTGCTCTACGATACCGGCGGTGTAGTTGAAGGCGCTGCGGTACGGGATATGATCAGCGGTCAAACGTATGACGTTCGTGCGGCAAAAGTGATCAATGCGACTGGTCCATGGGTCGACGAGCTGAGGGAGAAGGACGGTTCGAAGCACGGCAAGACGCTGCGGCTGACGAAAGGCGTTCATCTGGTGTTCGACGGGAAAAGGTTCCCGCTTAAGCAGGCGGTATACTTCGATACGCCGGACGGACGAATGGTATTCGCCATTCCCCGCGAGGGCAAGACGTACTTCGGCACGACCGATACGAATTTTAAGGGCGATACGGCAAGTCCGGTCATGACAATGGAGGATCGCGACTATTTGCTGCAAGCGGCCAATTTCATGTTCCCGCAGATGAATCTTGTCGTGGCTGACGTGGAATCGAGCTGGGCCGGGCTAAGGCCGTTAATTCAGCAAGAAGGCAAGTCGCCTTCGGAAATTTCGCGCCGCGACGAGATCTTCGTTTCGAACTCTGGCTTCATCTCGATCGCGGGCGGCAAGCTGACCGGCTACCGCAAGATGGCCGAGACGGTCGTCGATAAGGCGGTCGAACTGCTGCGCAAGGACGGGGGGGCTATCGGCATCGGCCGCAGCGAGACGAAGGAGCTGCGTATGTCGGGCGGCGATACGGGCGGCTCGGCTGGCTTCGAAGCGTACGTTGCCGCACAGACGAAGAAAGGAATCGCCGCTGGCTTCAAGGAAACCGAGGCGCGTACGATTGCGGAAAAATACGGCTCGAACGCCGAGAAGCTGTACGAACTCGCTGACGAAACGACTGCGAAGTGGGCGGATTCCCACAAGCTGCCGCTAGCGCTCGCCGTTCAACTGCGCTATTCGATCGAAGCGGAGATGACGGCGAAGCCGGAGGACTTCTTCATTCGTAGAACCGGCAATTTATTCTTCCGTATTGCCGAAGTGCGCAAGTGGAAGGAAGCTGTTATTGCCGCCATGGCTGAGTCATTGGGATGGACGGCTGAGCAGCAGGCCGAATACAGTAAGGATCTGGAGCGGAAGCTGGCCGAGGCAGTCGAAGCTCCGAAGCAATAAATGTGTAAGGCGAGGTCGGCGCTTTGGAGCGCGGCCTCTTTTTTTATTTGCGTTATTGGGCAATATAAGTTGCAGAACTTGCAAATTATTCATATAATACATATGAGCATGTATTCATATATTGATCGATTTCGTATTCATTTGCGGCAAAATGGGGGAGTTTGGCATGAGTGATACACCGAGCGGGCGATTTGGAAGTAAGCATGGCAAGGTAGAGGATGATAGCGATAGCGCAGGTCGCCGCGAGCACAGTGTTGGAGGCGGTCACGGTCATGGGGATGGCTGCGATCATAGCGCAGATCATGAACATAAGCAAAGTAAGGTCCGTAGTCAAAGACATATCCATAGTCATGGGCATCATGGCCATAGCCACCACGGTCACAGCCATCATGGACATGGTCATCACGGCCATTCGCATGCGCCGAACAATAAGGCGGGACTACTGTTCGCTTTCGTTATTACGGCAGGCATAATGGTGCTCGAATTCGTCGGCGGGCTCGTCACGAATTCGCTCGCGCTGCTCTCCGATTCCGGGCATATGCTTAGCGATGCCGCTGCGCTTGCGCTTAGTCTAGCCGCGATGTGGTTCGCGGCAAGGCCGTCATCCGCGAAGCGAACCTTCGGCTTCCATCGCTTCGAAATATTGGCTGCGCTGCTGAACGGCGTATCGCTATTCGTCATTTCCGGCTTCATTATTGCGGAAGCGATCAAGCGTTTCTGGGAACCGCCGACCGTAGCGAGCGGATCCATGATGATTATCGCCGCAATCGGCTTGCTGGCGAATCTTGCAAGCGCATGGTTTCTGATGCGCAAGGGTGACGTGAAGGATAATTTGAACGTTCGCAGCGCTTACTTGCATGTCATCGGCGATGCGATAGGATCTGTCGGCGCTATTATTGCGGGGCTGCTCATGACGCTATTCTCCTGGTACATTGCCGATCCGATCATCAGCGTCGTCGTAGCGCTCCTTATTCTGAAGAGCGCATGGGGCATCATCAACTCTACCGTTCATATTTTGATGGAAGGGACGCCGCATTCGATTGACGCCGATGAGGTCAAAGCGACGCTGCTCGGAGTTGCAGGCGTCAACGATGTGCATGATCTTCATATCTGGACGATTACGTCCGGCATCGACTCGTTAAGCTGCCATCTCATCATTCACGATAATGCGGACGGCCAAGTTGTCCTGCGTGAGGCGCTTAAGCTGATCGAGGAGCAATATGGCATCGACCACGCCACGATTCAAGTAGAGAACTCGTCCCTGCGACATGCCGAGCTGCATATATAAAATGAAAAACGCCCACTTCCTATCGCTTGTAGCGACGGTGAAGATGGAGCGTTTTTTTTATTCAGCGGGAAATTTAACTGGAATTTCTCCCGTTAAAAACATAGTCTTCTACAATTCGTAATGAATTAACTGGAGTTCCTCCCGTTAATATCGCGGCTTTCAAGGTAGCAGGCAACTATGGTGCGGAATAACGGGAGCTTTTCCAGCTATTTCGGAGGGGATTGATGCGGCAACCCTACACGCTCATCGCGCTTCTTCGCTAATCGATTTGGTTTTGTACACTTGAGCGCCGACAAGGAAGGAGGCGACGCCCCATAACGCCATAATGCCCATGCCCAGCCAGAAAGCGCCGTTCGTAACGCTCTCCGCATAGATGAGGCCGTCGCGCATGCCGTCGACAAAGTAAGTAAGCGGAAGCGCCTGCGTTACCGGCTGCAGCCATACCGGCAGCGATTCGAGCGGGAAGAAGACGCCGCTTAAGAACATCATCAGCATGCTGGCGATATTGGCCATGCCCATGTATGCCTCGATCGTTTTGCTGAACGACGAGAATAAGTAGCCCATTGCATTGAAGACGAGAGCGCCGCCGAAGAAGGCGATGGCAAGACTGAAAATATTGATATGCAAGGATGCGCCAAAGCCATATACGCCGATCAGCGACAGAACGACGATCTGCACGATACCGAGCATCAGTCGGACGAGCATGCTGGAGAGACCGTACAGACCCATCCTGGCCGGTGTCATCCGAAGACGCTTCAATAGCCCGCGCCTACGCATGTCGACGAGATCGACCATGCCGAACAACCCGCCTTGCGCGATAGATAATCCGATCATGCCCGTAAGCAGGAAGTCCTCGTACTTCAAGTCATCTTCGCCGGAAGTGACGGAAGAGACCGTCATGCCGAATACCGGCTGCGCTCCCGCTGCCGCCAGGTTCGCTTGCTGAATGAATTTGTCCAGCACGCCGGAGACGACCTGCGTCGTCGCGCTTCGTTCGTTCTTCATATTGACGATAAGCTGCAAGGACGAAGCATTCTCCGATTCCGGAAGAATGATTAACGCGTCTACATCCTCGTTTTTCACCCATTCCAGCCCTTGCTCCTTGCTAATTGGCTCTTCGTTCTTCAACTCCAGCACAGGAACTTGGCGAAGCTGCCCCAGCAACTGCTCCGAGGCGGCGGTCTGTACCGGTTCGGAGACAGCGATCGTAGCCTTGAAATCATCGTCCCCGCCGCCTGCGAAAATAATCATGAACAGCACCATCAGAATAATAGGGAAGAAAATATTCCAAAACCATACCTGCTTCTCCCGGAACATCATCTTGAGCTGGGCGACGAACATTTTATTGAATTGCTTCGCGCCGTTCATCTTAATCCCTCCATTCCTTGCCGGTGAAGGCGATGAATACGTCTTCGAGGCTCATCTCGCGTATCGAGATTTGTTCGACTCGGAAGCCCCGATCCTTCGTGAAGCCGAATAAGTCATACAGCGTTTCCTCGGGCTGCGTCGTCCAGATCTTCAGCGTCGGACCTTCCCGATTTGCCCTTACGACGGCCGGATGGAGGAGCGCCATCTGCTCTGTCACCTCTGCCGCCTTCTCGCCGTCCATAAGCGATAGCCGCACCTCGCGTTCCTTCGTCAATCTGTCGATTAGCGCCGCAGGCGTGTCGAGCGATACAATCTTCCCTTGGTCGACAATGCAGACGCGGTCGCTAAGCTTCTCGGCTTCCTCCATATAGTGAGTCGTGAGAATGGTCGTCTTGCCAAGCCCCTTCAGCTTCAGGATGATGTCCCAAATATTGCGCCGAGCCTGCGGATCTAGCCCCGTTGTCGGTTCATCGAGGAAAATGACAGTCGGATCGTTTATCATAGCGAGGCCGATCGCGAGCCTCTGGCGCTGGCCGCCGGACAGCTTCTTCACATGCTTATTGCGTTGGTCGGTCATGTTAATCATCTCGAGTACGGTGGCTGTAGGCGTGGCTTTAGGGTAAAAGGAGGCGAATAAATCGAGGTTTTCCTCGACAGTCAATAAATCGAATAGAGCGCCGGACTGCGGCTGAACGCCGATCGTCATTTTGATTTGGTCGGCGTTGCGCTTCCAGTCGAGCGAGCCGAAGGCAACACTGCCTCTATCGGGCATCTGCAGCCCCTCAATCATCTCCAGCGTCGTCGTCTTGCCTGCACCGTTCGGGCCGATAATCGTAAATATTTCTCCGGCCTCGACCGAGAAGCTGATGTCCTCGACTGCCGTGACCGCTCCGAATGTTTTGTGCAAATGGTTGACTTCCAATACGGGCATAAGGCCTATCTCTCCTTCATGTTCGATTGGTTATACAGACCGATTGTAAAATAATCTAGCCCTTCCTCCCAGCGTCCGTAGGACGTTATTCGTCTCCGTCTGTGGGAGGAGTGGGTAGTAGGTTATGTATACTGTCTACCTCTCAAGAAGCAGATCGAGCTTCTTAGCCTCATGCTTCATTCTAAAGAGATCACCTTCAAGAAAATTTTGAGATTGCCGACTAATAAGGCTGATGCGACCACTGTTTTTAGTGTATTCCAAAAATTTCGAAACTGATATACTGGAAGGGGAATTCCATGGAATGAATTGTAACAAAACGAGTTAACCATACATGCAGTGCATGCATAGCCAAAGGGAAGTGGGTCTATGAAAAATATTTATTTAGTTAGACATTGCAAGGCAGAAGGGCAAGAACCAGATGCCTCTTTAACAAAGCAAGGACAAGAGGACGCAGCCGGCACTATTGTTGATTTTTTCAAGGATAAGAATATCGAAATCATTGTTTCAAGTCCTTTTGTGCGTGCAATAGATACGATTAAACCATTTTCAAAGATTGTTAAGAAAGAGATTCTAATTGATGAACGATTAAAGGAACGCGTTTTAAGTTCGATTGATCTTGATGATTGGCTAATAAAGTTAGAAGAAACCTATGATGATTTGGATATTAAGTTTGAAGGTGGAGAGTCGTCAAACGAAGCAATGAGAAGAGGACTAGAGGTAATCAAAGAGTTAATTGAGATGCCCGAGACTAATTTCGTAGTTGTAACTCATGGAGCACTATTATCACTTATTATTAAGTATTACAAAAAGGCGTTTGGATTTAAGGAATGGAAGACAATGAAAAACCCGGATATCTATTGTTTGGAAGTGAATGAGAAGGGGACTACGGTGCAAAATGCCAAGACAAATTACACTAGCTGATGGCAGAGTAGTTGAAGTTGAATGCTTAAGCTGCGCTTTGACTAGCGGCTTGATTGATCCAACAGGTGGAGTGATTTATGAATCAAGCCTATTTCACGTTCATCAAGATGTTGCGTATCCAATTAGAGGGTTAGTCATTTTAGCCTCAAAGAGACATCATTACGGCATGGATGAATTAACAGATGAAGAGCAACTTGAGTTTATTTCATTGATTCATAAAATCAGAAAGGAACAACGAAATCGATTAGGAATCGAAAAGGTCTACTACTTCTATAATGAAGACACTACACACCACTTTCACTTATGGATGGTTCCAAGATACGAGTGGATGTATCAATTAGGAAGTTCGGTAGAATCATTGAGACCCGTATTATTACACGCAAGGAATCATATGAACGACGAAGAGAATATGAAGAACGTAGTTGAAGGGATTAACATTCTAAAAGTTGGTATGAAGGATTTCAATTTGAAAATGAAACGATAACGAGGAGCTTTCATGAGACAAGTAACTGAGATATTCGAAATATTTATAATTTTTTTCTTTTTACAAATCCCTTTTTTGATAGCCTTCAATTTATTCAAGAAGAACAAACTTCTAACCAATATAAGATTCATAGCCATAACAGCATATGTTGTTGTCATTGTACAATTAACTTTATGGCCGACTGTCGCAGGGCAATTTCCAATTGGTTGGTCTGAAGTGACGTATAACTTTAAACCATTTCATAGTATCCTAGGATCATTGAATCATCCTTATTATCTTGTTGGAGTTAGAAATGTGCTCGGCAACTTTGTGCTTATCCTCCCTCTTGCTCTCTTCATTAAATTAAAAGGTACCATGAGAATACTATTGCTGGGGTTTGGAATTTCACTAGGTATTGAAGTCGTTCAAGCAATATTCACTATGTCGGGATTAATATTGAGACGATCTTTTGATGTGGATGACTTAATTCTTAATACATCAGGTTTCTATGCGGGATATCTAATAAGGGCAATAGCTATACAATTTGGCAAATTTAATCAGCCCTTGTTACGATGGATAAAAAATAGATATAAAAGGCGGTAGATGGGTTAACACGGGCCAGAAACAAGTGCTTGCCCGAATTGTTCAGGAATCAAGAGACGGTGGCATTCATGATGTATTAGTCTATTTAACTGATATGGATGGATTGAAGTTGATACAAGATAACCGTGGAAATGGCGAAGGAACCTTTTGGTTCGGAAATGTATTTTGATTGGGTTTGCCGGCGTGAAGGGGATCCATGGCCTGATTCAGACTAGAAAAATGGAGGTATTCAAATGAGCGAATTTAGTGAAAGTTATCATTTGTTTTCAAAGGATCAGAAAGAAGGAGTAGATCTTCTAAATAGAGCTGGGATAGGTGGATTTGTTTATCCAGAAGAAAATAACTGGGTTACGCTACTGCCCGAAGGAGAGATCTTTCATGAGAACAACAAATTGATCTCCAACAATACCGGAACTTTATTGCATTATATCTTTGCTGAGGATCATGGATGGCTTCTCAGTATATTTGAGAATAATACGATGACATTCCATTATGAATGTAATTGGGACACGGATGTAGAGAATAACTATAAAGAAATAGACAAGAATAAACTCATTGAATTAATAAATAGAAATCGTGAAGAACACAATCGTATAACGGTATTTGAAATCTCGAAGTTATTAAATATAAACAGTATGGAAGATATCTTTGAATTCGTTCCTGCTTACCAAGTGGCAGAATTGATTGGTTTGAAGCACTATGAGTGGTTGTCTTATGACAATATGGTGAGGGATATTGATGATCTAAAAGAGTCAGATCCTAATTTCGTTAAGGGTTTGATTATTGTAAGTAAATAATCATAAGACTTTACTCTTCGGGAGGACTAAAATTCATGGCTGCAAGTAAACGATCAGGCGAGGAATTAGTAGATGAATTTATGGATACGCTCGAGCATCCCTTAAAGGATGCCATTGTGGTAGTCCGTAGACTGATTTTGAAAGTAAATAAAAATATAACCGAACATATTAAGTGGAACGCACCTAGTTTTTGTATCAATAACGAGGATCGGATTACCTTTAACCTTCAGGGGAAAGGTTTTTTTCGACTTGTCTTTCATACAGGTGCCAAAGCGAAACAGAATACAGACATAAAGCCGCTTATAGAGGATCCTACCGGGTTACTAGAATGGGTTGCAGCTGACAGAGCAATTATAAAGTTGATGAATTTGAATGATGATGAGTTAAAGAAAGATGATCTAGTAAAAGTAGTCGCAAAATGGGTCGAAGTAACGGGTTAAAACTGTCTTGGTTATAGCGGTATACAAACCGACTACATTGCCTATTTAAGAACGTTGTAAGGATCTAACAGGATTAAAGGAGTCGGATTCATTGTGAATTTTCATCAGGTCCAAATGGGTAGCCTACCTTCGGTTTTGAAGATTTTCAGGAGAGCCAAAAGTGAACTGAAAAATCAGAAAAACGATCAGTGGAAGTGGATTTATCCTAATCGTTCCAATTACAAGGCTGATCTTAGGAACGGAAGCATGTATGGAATTTCGTACGGGGATGAATTAATTGCTGTAGTTACGCTTGATAATATGCAAAGTAAGCAGTATCAATTGATAAGTTGGAACGATAAAGATGGAAAACCATGCTGCATACACAGACTTGCAGTCGATCCGAGCCATCAAGGTAAAGGATTAGGTAAGGCCTTATTGCAGTATATAGAGAATTTCGCAATCCGAAACGGATACACAAGTGTACGTATTGATGTATACAAAATCAATGAAACTGCCAAAGCTCTGTACATACGAAATGGTTATGAAGAAAGAGGAGAAGTACGCTACCCTATGAGAAAGCATACTTATGTTACGATGGAGAAACAGTTGTGTAAGCTGTCCTAGCGCTGTCGTTAATGTAAATTGAAAACAAAGGAAAATGTGAATGAACTATCATTTATATCATTACTTTGAAATGGATTTAGGTCCCTTCAGGAATCTTTCTAAACTTAAATATGAGGAAGCAATAGAGATATTAAACCAGATCAAAAGAGAAGGGAACACCTTTGCAAGCAAAAGAACAGATGAATATATGAGTATTCGAAGGGGGCTTGAACAATTAGCTCGAGCTCAATTTATAGCAAAAGGTGGGTTCCCCAAAAATTCATACCCCCACTACATGACATTAGGTGAGTGTGATTGGCTAAAAACTTGGTATCAGAGACCAGGAGTAATTATAATACCGTGGGAAAAGTTCACAGATGAATCAATTAGTTTTACATACGGCGACCTGTTTCCCACAATGAGATTTCAAGATCAGAAACCATACCGTAAACAAGTTTATACCAAGAATGAAATCAAACAGATAATAAACCAATTCGGATTCCCACAGGAATGGAATAGGAACGGAGATAAAGGGCCGGAAAGATATATTGAGGCTCAAGTATGGGATGAAGATGTAATTAATGAGTTCTAATAAATTCTTTCAGAAACCATGTACCGTACAATAAGGGAGATACAATTATGAAAATCAAAGAAACAGGACTCGTATTATTTTTGGAAAATTATGAAGATAATGTCCATTTCTATACCGAGAAACTTGGTCTTACAATCAGAGAAAAAAAAGAAGGACTTACGAAACTTGATTTCGGCGGCAGCTATTTGATGGTTGAGAACAATGGAGTTTCAAATACTTCCGAAAAAAATAGAAGTCAAAATCCAACTGTAATAAGAATCGAAGTAGAGGATATTGATGAAGCAGTCGGAGAGCTAAAACATAGAGAAGTTCAAGTTGAAATACTTAAATTTAATTGGGGAACCATCGGAGTAATTATAGATCCTGAGGGAAATAGAATTGAATTAAAAAATTATGCTTAATAAAGGAGCTTTTACGTTGATGAGTCGCGAATACAATGTCCTAGACAGAACACCTACATTCACTGAATATAAAAAGCTCTGCGCAGCTGTTGGCTGGGAAGATTACATGAATTTTGAAGTTGCGGAGGATTCGCTAAAGCAATCGTTATTCGGCGTTGTTATTCAATATGGAGATGAGATCGTTGGAATGGGGAGAGTTGTCGGGGACGGCAAGATCTACTTCTATATTCAAGATATAGCCGTCAAACCTGAGCATCAAAATAAAGGTGTCGGCAATAAAATAATGGCTGCCATTCAAAAGTTCCTAAAGGAAAATGCACCGGAAAAATCATTTGTAGGATTGTTTGCGGCTAGCGGGAAAGAGTCTTTTTATAATAAATTCGGGTTTAATAAGCATGAAGGCATGACGGGCATGTTCGGAGTTGTTCATAATAGCGAATTGATGTGAATTCTTGAGAAATTTCCGTGAAAGGTTGAGCAGCCATGGAAGATCTAATTAGAAACGTGGATTGGTTGGAAAAGAGCAAGGCAGCGGATTCGCTGTTAGACAATAGCAGCTCGATTACTTTAATGCCTTTGGATGCGGGGCTTGAAGCGGAAGTAACAAAGATTTGCTCAGGCGATTCCAGCTATGTGCTTAAAGTATGGAATCGATCATCAAAGCCCAATGTTGGTAATCAGTACAGGCTGTTAGAGGCGCTCTACAATCAAGGAATACCCGTCTCGCAACCTCTAGGCTGGGGTATCGACAAAGAGATGAATCAGGTATTGTTGACAAGCTATGACGGGACTCCAATTAGGAAAGTAAATCAATCTTCCCTCAAAAAACTCGCGAAAATATTATCCAGCATACACAGCTATCCTTTAGAAAATTTGGATGCATCGATACTTCAGAGCTATGACTTTGTCGGTTATTTTTACCCGTCGATAGAAGAGCATTTGGATATAAAGGATTTACTGAATAAACTCTTGGAACGTAGCAGCTTCAAACAAGGCGCGCTCATTCATGGCGATTATAACTTGGGCAATATACTTGTGAACGAAGGGAAATATACGATTATCGATTGGACCAACGGCCAACTTGGAGATCCAAGGTACGATTTGGCGTGGTCCGTTGTTTTAATAAGGATTTATGTGGGGGAAAGGCATGGTTCTGTCTATGAATCGGCCTGTCTTACTGAAAGTGGATTCACCAAAGAAGAGCTAGAGCTATTCGAGGCCATCGCTTGCTTGAGGTGGATCTTGCTTAATCGAATTGCTGACGACCTGCCAAGAGGGAAGGACACCCTGGTAAGGGTGAAGAGCATTTTGAAGAACAATGTGTATTTAGATGAAAGCTTACTTATAGAGGTGAAGAAATGATTCGGATTATTGATATTAGGGAAAGACCAGATTTGCAAAAGGCCGCTGTTGATTATTTTTGGCAGCGATGGGGTTCGGATTCGAATCGGAACTTTTATCGGGATTGCATAGAAAGATCCTGTGATACACAGTGTGATGTTCCGAGATTTTATCTTGCACTTGAGGACGATCAAATCATTGGAGCATATGCGCTATTGAGAAGCGACTTGAATAGTAGACAAGATCTTTTTCCATGGTTTGCCTGTTTATTTGTAGAACCCGAGCATAGGGGGAAGAGAATAGGGGCACTTCTTCAGGATCATGCGATAGTCCAAGCAAGGCAGAAGGGGTATGAGCGTTTATATTTATGTACGGATCTAACTCATTATTATGAAAAAACGAACTGGAGCTATATAGGAAAGGGATACTCTATAAGTGATGATGAAACAAGGATTTATGAATATAAGGTAGGGGTGCCTAGTGACGATACTTATACGGACGGAAAATGAAAATGACCACGCTCAAGTGCACCAAGTTAATTTCACTGCTTTTGGCAATCGTGATGATGAAGCGGAATTGGTGGGACGCATAAGAACATCACCAAACTTTGTGCCGGAGCTCTCGATTGTTGCAGAAGAAAATGGCGTCATAATTGGACATGTACTACTCAGCAAAGCCGAAGTTACCCAGGGAGAGCAGCGTCATGATGTACTTGCTCTAGCGCCAATAGCAGTCAGCCCCAATTATCAGAAGCAAGGTGTAGGAAAACAACTTATTTTTGAAGGATTGCAGCGAGGCAAAGAGCTTGGCTATTCCATTGTCTTGCTAATCGGGCATCCGTCTTATTACCCGAGGTTTGGCTTCAAACCAGCCCGGCCGTACGGCTTAGAGTTAAAGCAATTCGAAGTGCCTGATGATGTTTTTATGGTATGTGAACTGCAAGAGGGTGCACTGAAGAGTATTAAAGGTGAGTTGAAATATCCAGGCGCCTTCTTCGGATAAAAAACGAAAAGCGAAGTGACCTAATATGACCATTCAAATAAGAGCGGCTGAATGCAATGAAATACCGATTGTTCATGAAGTCATGCGAGCATCTTTCGAAGAGTATCGAAACAAAATATTCCCGCCATCTGGAGCATTGATTGAAGAGATTGACGATATTCATAATAAAATAAGCGACAATGGCGGAGCAATCTTAGTGTGGAACGGTCAAACTCCTGTGGGGTCTGCTCAATACTACTTCTCAGAGGATTTTATGTACATCGGAAGAGTCGCCGTTATTACGGAAGCAAGAGGAATAGGAATCGGCAAAAAAATAATGAACTTTCTTGAAGAAAAGGCTTTAGAACACGCTATAGCAGAGGCAAGGATCGAAGTCAGACTATCCGTACCTCAAAATATCGAGTTTTATTCAAAACTAAACTATAAGGTAATAGAAGAGCATGAATATCCTCAAGGGACAGATAGATGGTACGTCATGAAGAAAAATCTGAGTGTACAGTAGGTGAGCCTACAAATAAAAAAGGGGAATAGACCAAATCAATGCAAAACCAACAGCTAACAGGCATCAAGGGATGGTTGTTTTTTTATGTGCTATTAACGATTTTTACGTTCTTCACTAATACAATGGGTATATTTCTGGAAACAACATTAATATTTCAATTGCATATAGAAGTAAATGCCGAAAGAATCTATGATGTGGTATCGTACCTGATCCTGAATATTCTAATCGTGATCTCATTGCTGGCTTTAATTAACAAGAAAGTTTATGCGCCAAGCCTTATAATTACGATTGAAGTTATCGGAATTATAGTGGGAATAGTTGATTTTTGTTTATCAAATAGAGATATATCAGAATTTATTGATTTGCTTATAGTCGTTATTTTAGGGATTGTATGGATTTTGTATTTTAAGCATTCAAAGAGAGTGAAATACACTTACCTTTAGAAGTAGTGGTAGCAAAATAGCGATTGGAACACACGGTAATGTGATGACGCTGATGATGGGGTATTTCGATGGACGGTCGAGGCGCGGTATGCAGGAATTTGTATGTTTTTATCGAATATAGTCACTCTTTAAATGATCAAACGAAGAGGGTGCACACGATAAAAAACCAAATATGGGGTCAAGGACGCAAGGGCCGGATCAAATTTCAAAGCTTGCTCGTGGCTTTGCTTGCGTTCACATTATTAGGCTCGACCATCATCTTAATGGCGGTGTCGATTCGCAAACAGAATGAGACACTAACTGCGACCATACTGCAGAGAAATTTCGAGGGTGCGCGGAATTTAACGATATCCGTGAATACGATTAAAGACCTTATGTTCCACGAGCTTGGCAGCACAGCTCACTATATAAGTGACGAGAAGATAACGATCGAGGATAATCCTCGAATGGTTGGCTCGATGCTTATGGGCAGCCGGCTATTCAACAGTGCGATGATCGTGGATGAATCCGGCATCGTACGGTTTTCGACGCCTGATTCAGGCTTTGTTTCCGGACAACAACTTGATGACGAGTTGCCGACGCATCCCGTTGGCATCCGAGGCCCTTACGTATCCGAAGCGTTTAATGCTCCGGACGGGCATCGGATGATTATGGCGGTTCATCCTCTCCGATCGCCAGGTCAGCAGTCTAGCGGATTCGTTGCCGGCTTGATCGATTTGCAGGGACGGAATGTGTTCACTGATATGTTCGACCATGCGATCAAGAGCAGTGTGGGAACGTTCGCCTATATCGTTGACAGCCAAGGGGAACTTCTGCTTAACCCAGACGTCCGTAGGGAGATCAATATCGTACCGGCTAGCATCATTAAAGAAACATTCAAAGACAGAAATTTGCGATCAGCCGTCATCGACAATCAACAAGGGGATGAGTACTTTGTCGGTTACTTGCAGGTTGTAGGAATAAATTGGGGGATCGTCTTCCAGTCCCCAACGGAGATCGTGAACGAAACGAAACAAACGATCATGAAAACACAGATCGCCTGGAGTGCGCCGTTTATATTGGTCATCTTGATACTGTCCTTATGGATGGCCCGGAGGCTAGCATCGCCCTTCGTTGCGTTGACAGCAACTGCCCGTAGGATTGCGGTAGGCGAAAGGGTGGATCGACCGCCGTTCAAGAGCCATTGGAATTACGAGGCTCACCACTTGGCCCTTGCAATGATGAAGGCGGTGCAAGGCCTGCAGAACGAAGCTGACAAGAAAAGCCTGCAGGCGCGAACGGATCATTTGACAGGACTCGCGAACCGTGCGGGATTAGAGGAATGGCTATCTCTCCATGATGGTGAAACAGACGGATATGCGCTAGCCGTTATCGACATCGACCATTTCAAAAGCGTAAATGACAAGTACGGGCATCACAAGGGAGACGAGACACTCGTCCATCTGGCACGTATTCTGGAGTCGGAATGCCGGAAGGAGGATCTCGTCTGCCGCTTGGGCGGTGAAGAATTCGTAGCCATACTGCCGATGGAAGCCCTCCGTGGAGGGACAGAGTTGGCTGAGCGTGTGCGCAGTAAGGTGGAAAGTGCCATCAGTCCCACTGGCAAGCCGATAACGGTATCGATTGGGGTGGCCCATTATCCTGAGCATGGCCGTGATTTCGAAGAGGTATTCCAAAGGGCGGATGAAGCGCTCTATGAAGCTAAGCGGATAGGACGAAATCGGACGATGGCAACAGCGGGATGATCGGGTAAGAAGGGAGACAATCAAATGACAACAATCTATATGGTCAGGCACGCTGAATCTCCATATATGGATGGTAGCGAAAGGACAAGAGGACTTTCTGTTGAAGGCAAGAAGAAGGCTCGACAAGCAGCAGATTTGTTAGTAAATGAAGGGATCAATCTGATTGTGTCCAGCCCGTACGCTCGAGCTAAACTCACGGTCGAAGGATTGGCTCATAAGCTAAACTTGGATATTATCGAGATTGAAGATTTAAGAGAGCGGCATTTTGCAGACGATGATTATAAGATTTCCGAAGAGGAGTTTGTGCCGGCGGTCAATCGTATGTTCGAAGATCCTAGTTATGCATTGCCGGGCGGCGAATCCAATTTGGTTTGTCAGAACAGGGCAGTCGCTGCGCTAAAAACTCTTTTGATAGAACATAATGGCAGCAAAATAGCGATTGGAACACACGGTAATGTGATGACGCTCATGATTGGGTATTTTGACTCGAGTTTTGGATTCGATTTCTTAATGCAAACCGATAAACCCGACGTGTATAAGCTTGAGTTTGAAGGCTTGGAATTAAAGGCAGTAACACGATTATGGCAAACCCTAAGGTTTGATGATAAGGATGCAGTAAAATGATTATGATTTTTTGCTAACCTCTCAGGATCGGAAATCCCGCTTACTGTTCACGCTTACTACAACGGTCTATAGGAAATGAACAGAACGAGAGAAGGTCAACTGAGCTTGAGTTCAATGAGCCCAGAAGAACTCGATATTAAATTATCAAGTACTAGGGTAGATCGATTTATCTGTATTTATTCTATTAAGAGGAACAAAATATTTATTAATGATATTCGCCTTTGAATGGGTTACAATTCCATTTGAGGGCTGTTTTTATTTAGCTGAAAAGGACGATATTGGTTGCCGTGATTCGTAATGTGATCACATGGTAAGGAAGGGATGCAATGAGAGCTAGAATAACGAAAGCGGATCTTGAATCGTCACAGCTCAGCTGGAAATGTATCGAACCCATGCTGCTCTCTGTTCGGGGCAAAGATTTAGCGTCGAAAGCAGCAGTCTATGACCAACTGAACGAAGGGCAGCGCGCTCTATATTTATTTTATGCTTTTCATAACCATGTCCATTCTGTCGCCGAGTTCTATTGGTTCGCAGCCTATTCGATTATTGAACTCAAGTCGTGGGACGGATTGAAAAACGGACTAAGGTATCTAAATAACATGGAGCTCGTGCAATTACTGGAGCAGATTGAGCGGCTAATTGAAAGTGAAAACAAGCTAGGCGAGCAATGGGCGATGCCCAATCCATCCGATATAGCGGTAGATAACGAATTATTTCAAGAAGCGGAGAAATTATTTTGTAGCTATAAATTAGCTGCCGAAGAGGCAATTGCTAAGTTGAACGGAATCATTCTTAGCAACCCGGATGACTTTATAGAGATGGAAACTGATTGAGCCATGAGGAAGGGACGAGGACATTGATTACTTATTCAGAGAACAAGACGCTTCATGCGTCGGAAGTAGCTGAAGTATTCAGAACTTCAGGCATTAAAAGACCTTACGAAGACCTAGGGCGAATCCAAAGGATGATAGATAATGCCGATATTACGATAAGCGCATGGGATGATAACAAGTTAATTGGGATTGCCAGAGCACTGACGGATTACTCCTATTGTTGCTACTTATCCGATCTAGCCGTAGATCAGAAATACCAGCATCAAGGAATCGGCAAAGCATTAGTTCGTAAACTGCAAGCCGTACTTGGAGATGAAACCTCACTCGTGTTGCTTTCAGCGCCCGGGGCAGTCGACTTCTATCCTCGAATCGGGTTCGAAAAATCGGAAAGAGCCTTCGTTATCGCTAGAAAGAAATAAAACATATGTGAGCGAATAGCCAAAATGAAAGGAAACCGACTGATTGACAGAAACCATGATATTAAGGGACAAGTTAATTGAGATCCTGCTGACAAAAGAGAACCTGCTCAGAGATCTACGCATCATACAAAAGTTAGGTCTTCCAAGTTGGTGCATAGCAGCGGGCTATGTGCGCAATCATGTATGGGATTACTTGCATGGCTATGTGGAAGCCACTCCGTTAAACGATGTGGATATTCTCTATTACGATTCGAACGATGTTGAGGAACAGGCAGAGAAGAGATGGGAATCTATCTTATTCGAGAATTACCCACAATACAATTGGTCGGTAAAAAACCAGGCTAGAATGCATCTTCGTAACCATGCAGAGCCATACCGCTCTGTAGAGGATGCGATGAAAAGATGGCCCGAGACGGTTACGGCCGTAGGAATATATCTGAATTCATACGACCAGATCGAAGTTATCACGCCGCATGGGTTAGATGATTTGTTCGGCCTTGTTATAAAGAGAAGCCCATATTTTCAGGATAAAAAATATTTCTATCGAAGAGTTGAGAGCAAGGGATGGCTTAAAACCTGGCCTCGGTTAAAGCTGATAGATGAATTTTAGGAGGATGATGTGGAATGGAGATGGAGAAGGCAAAATTGTCTGGGCCAACAATGGTGCTTCTTGTAAGAAGCATTGAAGAATCTGTAGCCTTTTATCAAAAAATTGGATTTCAGTATGAGTTGGTAGGCGGACCGGAGGTGCAGCATGTGCATATGTCGAGGGATTCGGTAACGTTCATCCTTCATCAAGCGAAGAAGGTGGAGGATGTTAGACCATTCTCCTCCGTACGGGGGGGCTTATACTTCGATGCATTTTGTTACACGGATGTGCGTGCATTGTTGGAAGAGGTTCAAGCTGCGGGAGTCACTGTAGTCAGAGGGCCAGACCTTAATGAATTCTTTAGCGAATTTACAATCGAAGACGTGGACGGTTATCGGATTGCCTTTGGCGGGTAGTCATGTTGAAGCATGAGGTGAACGAGAGACAATGATTAAAGCGTTGATTTTTGATTTTGACGGCACAATTATTGATACCGAGACACCGTGGTACTTCGCTTTCCAAGAGGTATACGGTAATTATGGGCTAGAGCTTCCGTTAGCGTTATGGGGCAAGTGCATTGGAACAACATTCGCAGAGTTCGATCCTTATGAGTATTTAGAGCAGTGTTTGAACAGACCCATTGATCGCGACGACATTACAACTAGATCGAAAGAGTACTACAAGAAGCATATGGACAAGCAAGAGCTGCGTGAGGGCGTTCGGGACTACCTATCACTGGCTAAGCTTAAGGGGCTTCGCATTGCGATCGCCTCCAGCTCTTCGCTGGGATGGATTCAAAGGTATTTGGAAAAATACGAGCTCGACGATTCATTCGACATCATCGTTGCCAGAGATCATGTTGGGCAAGTGAAGCCTAACCCGGAACTGTATTTGAAGGCAATCGAACTGCTTGGCATCGAACCGACGGAAGCCATAGCGATTGAGGATTCGTTGAATGGCCTTAAAGCTGCGAAGGCTGCTGGGCTCTATTGCGTTGTTACGCCGAATGACGTAACGAAAACGATGAATTTTGAAAATCACGATGTGCGGGTTGATTCTCTGAACCAATTGAGCTTAGATCGATTGCTTGCTACATTCCGTTAATGGACAGGAGGCATGAGTCGCGTGGTTGTTGATACGAATGTTGTTATTAAAAAAGCGGTTCCTGAGGATGCAGCAATTATACTGGATTTATGGCAGACCTCTGCGAGGTGGCTGTTAGCGAACGGCATTAAACAGTGGCGGCCGGAGCACTTTCATCTTGAGAAAGTTTTCAAGTTTATGAACGATGGCTCGAATATGTATTTGGCAGAAATGAATGGAGTGGCAGTAGGAACTTATGTGATTACATGGGCGGATCCTAACATCTGGCAAGAGCTCGATAGTAAGGATGCGGGCTATATTCACAAGTTTGCAGTGAATAGGGACTATAAAGGCGCAGGAATTGGCAGTTATCTGATACGTTGTGCGGAAGAACAGATACGACAGAGCGGACGCTCTTTGGTCAGGCTCGACTGTATGGCGGCTAATCCCAGGCTTAATCAATATTATCGTGATCTAGGGTTCAGTTATGTGAGAAGCATTGATGGCGAAGGCTGGAGCGCTAACCTGTACGAGAAGAAGTAAGGAAGATACATATAGGAGGGCGTACATATGAAAATCGCTTTGGTTGTGTTCAACGGCATTACGTTTCTGGACCTCATTGGATTTTATGATGTGATTTATCGCTTGAACCTGTTCGAACATACGAAGGGAACGACATGGGATTTCTGCGGACTGCAAGATGAGATCACTGACGAGCTCGGGCTCGCGATCAAAGTGAATAAGGTCAAACCTGATCTGTCTGAATACGACATGTTATTCGTCCCTGGCGGCATGGGAACTCGCCAGCTTAGATTCGACGATGAATTCGTAGAATGGTTGAAGGGAGCGCGGAATGCGCAATACGTCATATCCGTATGTACGGGCGCGTTGCTGCTTGGCGCTGCGGGTTTCTTGGAAAATAAGAAAGCAACGACTAATCCGAGCGCTTATGAGCTTCTTGAGCCGTATTGCAAGGAGGTAATAAAGTCCAGGATTGTTAAGGACGGCAATGTGATAACAGGCGGGGGCGTCTCTACATCCATCGATCTTGCTTTGTATATCGTAGGACTCCTGGTATCCAGAGAAGCTGTCGACATGGTCAAGAAGCAAATCGATTACCCGTACGAAACACAGGGAATTGTGGAAGTATAAACGCTCTTGGATATATAGAGACATCGGTTGATATAGGGTTATTGAATATAAAACCTATCCTTACATAGTAACAAGCGACTAGCTGTTAAGAAACTAAACAAAAAGGAGCATACCAATGAATCTCGCTAATAAAATCACGTTAGTAAGGATACTCCTTATACCGCTGCTCATCTTTGTTATACAACCATACCCCCTTTGGTTAGAAAATAAAATGCCCATGTTCGCCCATCTGAATGAATGGGGAATGTTCTATGCTTCGGTTTTGTTCTTGCTTACGGCGGCAACGGATAAGCTTGATGGCTATATTGCAAGAAAATACAATATGGTCACTAATCTTGGCAAATTGCTCGATCCTCTTGCGGACAAGCTACTGATTTCGGTAGCGCTTATTATGCTCGTATGCCTGCATATGATTCCAAGCTGGATGGCTGTTATCATCATCGGCAGAGAAGTTATCATTACTGCAATTCGAGTAAGCGCCTCACACAAAGGTATCGCGCTAGCAGCCGACAAGCATGGAAAGATCAAAATGGTGTTTCAAGTCATCGGCATAGCTGCAGTCATGATTAACAACTCCCCTCATGTTTTCTTAACAAACTTTCCTATCGATATCGCTCTAATGCTCATTGCAGTGCTGCTAACCATATACTCCGGGTACAATTATATAAGAAATAATTATGAGAGATTGGATTTGAAAATGTAGCCATGAACGTGAACATAATCATGAGGTGAAGCCGTGAACAGAGTCGAACGAATACGGGACGTAGAGAAGAAGTACCATGATGCCTGCTATGAGGAACATAAGTTATTCGAGCCGGGCTCATGGCTTCATAAACCGGTAGCGACCGTCCTTGAAGTGCTCGAACAGTTCAAGGAATACAGAGAGCTGAACGTGCTTGATCTAGGAGCGGGAATTGGACGGAATAGCATACCTATTGCCCAAACGCTGATAGGGAGAGCAGGTAAAGTCGTATGCGTGGATTTATTGGAATCTGCGATTGCTGGCCTATTAGAAAATAGCAAGCAATTCGGGGTAGAGTCTTATATTGACGCGAGGTTGTCCGATATTGAGCATTTCACGATTGTTCCTTCTGAATATGACTACATTATAGCTGTATCTTCGCTGGAGCATGTAAGTTCAGAGGCGATTCTGGCGCGTAAGCTCGGCGAGATGGTTCGGGGAACTAAGCCCGGCGGCTTTCATTGCATTATTATCGGTTCGAATATTCAGGAGACGACTCAGCATGGCAATATGAAGCTGGATCCGATGTTTGAAGTGAATATATCCACGGAGAGCATGCTGGCTCTGTTAGATGAGCAGTATGCGGGTTGGGATGTTCAGAGGCGACACGTGAAACCGCTAGCCTATGAGATTGATAGGAATGGCGAACCCGTTAAGCTGACAACCGACTGTATTACTTTCGTAGCGAAACGCTAATATACCAAGGGGTGAAGGAATGGAGATCGTATTGCAACCGCTCAGTGTATCTGAATTTCCTATCATCATGGACGCGGTGAACGCTCAGGATAGAGATTTCATGTACCTGTGGGCGGGAAGCACGTATACTTATCCGTTAACGATCGAACAGATGGAACAGCACTACGGCAAGGGCGTTCATTCCATTGAAGCGGGCGTATTTCTCTACAAAATCGTTGATCGCGAGACGCAGCGAATGATAGGATCTGTTCAAATTGGCCGAATTGATCCCATCCGCAAGGAAGCGGTAGTCGGCAGATTCCTTATTCATTCCGAGCATCATAGAGGCCAAGGCATTGGCGAAAAAGTGCTTCGTGGGCTCGCTCGCATCGGATTCGAAGAGCTGGATCTAGAGCGTATTCTACTTAATGTATATCATATTAATGCGCGAGCGATACGCTGCTACGAGAAAGTCGGATTTTGCAAAACCTACTCAAAGAAGAAGCTGTATCAGGCATTGAACGGCGAATATTGGGATGGGATTGAAATGACTCTCGAAAAACAAGCATGGATGGCTGCCAAATAGCTTGGTATGGAACGGTTAGATAAGAAGGGGAAGATTCGTGTGGGCTATATCATGGAGCTGAGAAAAGCAGTTGGCACAACACCGATAATTATGGCCGGAGCATGCGTCATAGTAATAGATAAGCAAGAGAGAATGCTTTTGCAGCTTAGAGCAGATAACGGTTTATGGGGATTGCCGGGCGGAGCGCTTGAGCCGGGGGAGGCAATGGAACAGGTCGCAAGAAGAGAGTTGCTCGAAGAGACGGGCCTTATTGCAGGCGAGATCCGTTTGTTGGATATTTTTTCAGGCAATGAAATGTATTATCGGTATCCTCACGGCGACGAAGTATACAATGTGGTGGCGGCTTACTTATGCAACGAATATGAGGGGGAGCTTCGGGTGGAAGAGGCTGAGGTGAGGGAGCTTGCGTTCTTCCCTGTCCAAGCTTTGCCTGAGGCAATTAATCCGGCGGATAAACCGATTATTCGTTCCTTTCTCCGTCAAATATCGGAAGAGTAACCATTGGGGGCGATTCTATGGCTAACCATCATATCCAATTAGAACAGCAAGCGTTGATCGGTTCTTTTACGAAAGAAGCGGCTCCGATAGTAACGGTGGCATCCGGCGATACTTTGCGGTTTGAGGTGCTGGATGCAGGTTGGGGCAGAGGAGCGAGCAATAAGGACAGGCACAAACCGTACATAAGAAGAGAGAAGCTGGACGGCGGCCATGCAATGATTGGTCCGATCTATGTGGAACATGCGAAGCAAGGCATGACACTCGGCGTTACGTTCAATGATATCATTCCTGGCTCTTACGGATTCACCGCAGCCGGACATTATCCGAATTGGCAAAATCAAAAGCTTCATTTGACCGAATTCGAGGAATTAACGTTAGATTGGAAGCTCGACAAAGAACGAATGGAAGGCACATGTCAGATTGGCGATAAATCATACACGGTCGGACTTAAGCCCTTCATGGGGGTTATCGGAATGCCTCCGGATGAAACCGGCATTCACTCCACATGGCCTCCTCGGTTCTGCGGCGGAAATATCGATTGCAAGGAGCTTGTGAAGGGCAGCACTTTATATTTGCCTATACCGGTTGATGGTGCATACCTTGCTATTGGTGACGGCCACGCCTTGCAGGGAGATGGCGAAGTTAGCTGTCAAGCCATCGAATGTCCAATGGAAATCGTTGATGTTACCGTTCAGTTGTTTGAAAATCAAACATTGACTAACCCGAGAGCAAATACGCCTTCAGGATGGATTACGTTTGGATTTCATGAGGATTTAAACGAGGCAACCGTTCAGGCCTTGGATGACATGCTCGACTTGATGGGCGAGTTATACGGGTTGAATCGAGTGGAAGCCATTGCTTTGGGAAGCGCTGTGATCGATCTTAGAATAACGCAAATCGTGAACGGAATTAAGGGCGTGCATGCTTGTTTGCCTCATAACGCAATAAAGTAGAAATAGGCGAGGTGTTTGCGTTGAAAGTAGAGCTAATCGAGACAACCGAAATCGCTTCCTATGTTGGCATTAGGGCACATAGTACGATGACGAATTTGGGCAGCGCCGTGCATTCAGCCTTTCAGCAATTGACGAAGAGGCGGGATGAGATCAATAACATCGTGGATCGAAAGGTTACGTATGGCATCACGCCGCCAAACTATAAGGGTAATGACGGGATGCTAGATTTTTATTGTTGTTATGAAGTGAAGTCGCTTACAGGCTTGCCTCATGGCATGGTGCATATCCATCTGTTGCCTCGCTTATATTCGGTGACGCATTACAAAGGGCCTGCAAGCCAGTCGTCCAGCGCGTATGGCTTTACTTCGAAGTGGCTTTCCGACCATGGCTATACCTATGACGATGTCTCTTATTATTTTGAACGCTATAATGAGATGACGGTAATAGAAAATGACGATGAGAGCAATCAGATCGCAATTTACTGCCCCATTAAGAAGAAATGAGAGGTAAGCTGCAAAAATAAAAGAGTTTGCGAGCCTGCCTGATTATGAAATAGAAGAAATAAATTGGCGAGCAATTGGCGATGGCGGGATTTTTCAGAGAAGCGCATGATACAGGGCAACTGCAGTCCGCCGATGCGCTTGGCGAGCATCTGCTACGCATGATTGAACGGAAATTCGAATCAGGTATGTTAGTTAAATACGATGAAGCCTAAGAGGAGCAACCGCGATGATTTTATTCCAAAATCAAGAGCTCGGTATACGGACGCTTGAGCCTGCTGACGCGGTCTTACTGGAGAAGTGGCTCACTAACCCCGTTGTACTGGAATATTACGAGGGCAGAGATCGACCGCATGATCAGGCGCTCGTGCACCGGCATTTCTATGATGAGATGGACGCGACCACTCGTTGTGTCATTTTATATGATTCGATAGCGATTGGGTATATTCAGTTTTACGAGATTGATGAAGATGAGAAAGAGGAATATGGTTATGGCGATTCCAACGGAAAAATCTTCGGCATGGATCAATTCATCGGAGAGCCCGCATATTGGAATCGGGGAATCGGCTCGCGTTTAATTAAAGATACCGTTCAGTATCTCATTCATCATCACGGGGCAACCATTATCGTAATGGACCCTCAAGCTTGGAACGCTAGGGCGATCAGAGTGTATGAGAAGAGCGGTTTCGTTAAGATAAAGCTGCTTCCGAAGCATGAGCTTCACGAAGGCGAATATCGCGATTGCTGGCTAATCGAGTATAACGTCAACGGCAGTGAATATAATAACTGACTAGTGGGGAGGTAAAATGGAGGTGTGAGCCATGAACAGAAGAGCTGTGGGAGTGTGCTTTATTGGTATAGTCAATTAAAGGATAACTTCGTAGAAAACGAAATATAGAAGCGATGAAGAGGCTGTGCGGTCGGGCGATCCTATTCACAGCCTGATTGCATCGCGCCGTTTTATCCTAACCTTTGCTGAAGCATCGCGCCCAGCTCATCCGTCGTTTCCCACATAATCGGGCGAATTTGCGAATGTTGAACGACTTGATTGGAAGCTACGCGTTTATGATTCATCGTCCATACGACGTTGATTTTCTTACCGTTAGCATATCCCGCATCAAAAAACAGTTCAGGCGCATCGGCGTTAAGCTCTGCAATGACCAGCTTGCTTTCCGCGATTTGCTGAGGTGTGGGATGGTCTTCGCGCCTGTGGCCGGAATAATTGATAAGCCTTGCCAAGTAGCCGCACTGTTCCAGCTTTGGCATTAAGTTATCCAACCAGTCTGCAAACTCGTCAGGGCTCGCGGCGATCAAGACGAAGCAGGGCTTCATTTTTCTTCCGGCCGCTCTCGCCGCCGCCTCGCTCCAGCCTTTCTCGGTCAGCTTGAATGTCATACCTTCCCTGTCGATGAGCTGCTCTTCTCTCAGCTTCTCAATGATGTATACAAGCTCCTGCATAGTAGGTGAATACGTTAAATTAAAGTTATGGTTGAGCGGATGAATCGTAACTGCATCTCCAACGCGCTCAGAATGCCGGTATAGATATTGGAGCAGACGAGCGCCTTTCTCCTCGACGGAAACCGGTATGGAAGAGCTGTTTCGAATATTTTCCAAGTCCTCGAACGATAGTGATACCGACTCGCCGCAATCGGTCATCTCGCGAATATAACCGGATAGGCTCGTATAGAGCTGCATCTTCACCGGGTTCGATAGCGCATGGATAAGCTCATAACTATCTCTATGAAGGCTGTAATAGCCATTGGGCGCGCAATAGCAGTCATTGTATTTGTCGTAGCTGCTATCCATTTCTACATACACTAGAGCGCTACAAAATAAACAACGTTTTTTCTCCAAAACGGTTCCCCCCTCTCTGTAACTTTTCGATCATCATAGCGGATATGAGGGGGATTGTCCGATTAATATTTTTTAACCTTCCATATGCTGGAGGCATCTATATTGCTTGAGGCAAGTTTATATAAAAAAACGGCCCCTCAGGAGGTTTTTGCCTGCTTAGGGACAGCCATTTCAATTGAACATTTACGAGCCGGATTTAAACAACGTTGCTATGGATCCGCCTTCCGTAATAATCTTAATCGCCGTTGCGATAATCGGAGACATCGGAAGTACGACAAATTTATCGGAATGCTTTTCATTAATGGCAATCGTGTCTGTTATGACGACCTCGCGGATATTCGGATGCGTCAGCTTTTCAATCGCGTTGTCCGAGAACACGCCATGCGTAGCGCAAATATAAGCATCATGAGCGCCCTTTTTCTTAAGTGCCTCAACGACATTTACGATGGTACTGCCCGTATCGATCAAGTCTTCGATGATAATCGGCGTCATGCCTTCGACATCGCCGATAATATGCGTAATCTCGGACTGGTTGTGGGCTGGACGGTTTTTGATCATGATCGCAAACGGACAATTCAGACGACCTGCCAGTTTTTCGGCGGTAGTTGCCCGTCCGGCATCGGGAGAGACGACAACCGGGTTGGTTATATTTTTTCTTGTCAAATAGTCAATGATTAAATCCAACGCAGTCAAATGATCGACCGGTATGTCAAAAAATCCTTGAATCGGGTCGGCGTGCAAATCTACGGTTATAATGCGCTTCGCTCCGACCGTGGTCAACACATCTGCAACGAGTTTAGCTGAAATCGGTTCGCGAGGCGCGGATTTTCTTTCCTGCCTTGCATAGCCGTAGTAGGGCATGACAATATTTACCGTTTTGGCGGATGCGCGTTTTGCGGCGTCGATCATGATGAGCATCTCGATTAAATGTTCATTAACGGGATGGGACAGGGATTGGACGATAAATACGTCGCATGCTCGAATGGTCTCGCGGTAGGAAACATGAATCTCACCGCTTTGTTGGCGGGAAATAGCAACGTCTCCAAGCGGTATATTCAGCTCTTTGCACAATTGTTCGGCTAACGGTTTGTTAGAGGAACCGGAAAATATTTTAACCTTTTGCACCTGTGATCCTCCTAATGAAAGACAGCGTTTTTTTTCAATCATATCAAACTAAGGATTGGAGAACAAATCGTTTCTTGGAAGGTACTGGTGTCTATAACTCGGATGAAAAAAATCGAAGCAGGAGTGAGCCTTGTGATCGAATGTCCTTGGTGTCATCATGAAGTCGAGATTGTTAATAAACGCTCCCCGAAGTGCCGGCAACGTCTGTATGAGGTGCTGGATACGGATTTTGACGATGCCGTAGACGAATTGATGGACGGCGGACAACAAGATACAGTCGAGCAGGAGCTGCCGATAAGCGTGGAGGATCACATAATGAGCAGCTTCAGATGTATGAAATGCAAATGCATGGAGTGCAGCATCAAGGAGGTTGCTATGACGGGAGTGGGCTTCAGCAAGCTGCTCGATATTCAGCATAACCATTTTCTATTCGTCTCCTGTATGAATTGCGGATATGTTGAGGTTTACGATCCGAATATTTTGCGTCAGACGAAGAGCGGCAAGCTGGGAACGGTTATGGACATTTTATTCGGAGGTTGATTGGGATCGATGGAGGAGCTAACCGTTCGAATCTGTTTGGATGATGACCTCGATCTGCTTGCCGCATTGAACAAGCAGCTTATCGAAGACGAGAAACATGATAACAAGATGGACTTAGACCAGTTAAAAGAGAGAATGAGGGGATTTATTCATACAACCTATACCGCTTATCTATTCGAGCAGAATGGCGACGTCAAAGGTTATGCGCTGGTCGACCATGTGAGAGAGCCTTTGTATTTGCGCCATTTTTTCATATGTCGGCATTGTAGAAGAGGCGGCTATGGAAAGGCAGCCTTCCAGCTGTTGACGAAGCAGCTCAATACGAGCATTATAGATATCGAAGTGACGGATTGGAACGAAGCGGGACGGCGGTTCTGGGCGTCGTTAGGGTTCAAGGAGAGAAGCGTGTATATGCGCTTGGAGGGGAATCATCATAACAAAGGAGCGACACATCATGGAGCTTAGATACCCGATTGGTAAATTTGAATTTGCAGGCGAGTGTTCGGCGGCTCAGAGAGAGCAATGGATCGGCGAAATCGAGGCATTGCCTACAAGACTGGTTGAAGCCGTTGCAGGCTTGACTGAAGAACAGCTGGACTTGCCTTATCGTGACGGAGGATGGACGGTTCGTCAGGTCGTCCATCATGTGGCCGACAGCCATATGAACAGTTTAATGAGATTCAAGCTGGCGCTGACCGAGGATCAACCGACGATTAAGCCTTATTACGAGGACCGTTGGGCTGAGCTCGAGGACTCCGTTAGCTTGGATATCGGCGTCTCTATCTCATTGCTCGAGTCCCTGCATAAGCGGTGGGTTGTGCTGCTGAAAGCGATGAAAGAAACTGATTTTGAACGTTTATTCATCCACCCGGAGTCGAAGAAGACGATCCGTCTTGACTATAACCTCGGCTTGTATGCTTGGCACGGCAAGCATCATGTTGCTCATATTACGTCGCTTCGGGATCGACTTAGCATATAAGGGAAAGCTGCGGCGGCGGTACGTGCGGGTCGAGCGAGGAAGTCGAATTGGAGTCATGCGATAGGATGCCAAGAACATTAACGGGAATACCTCCATTTAATTCAGTGAGTATGGGTTAGTTTGAAGATATAGTTGGAATTTCTCCCGTTAATTCTGCCCATTGTGCGGTGTTGTGACGTTTCCGGCGATATTAACGGGAGGAATTCCTGTTAATGGGTTGAGGACGGTTGACCGTCTAGAAATAACGGGAGGATTTCCCGTTATTCCAAAGCGGGATGCCGTAGGTAAGCGTCATGGAGCAGTGGTGTGCAATGAAGAGCAAGGAGTAATAGAACGAAGCCTTAAAGCAAAGAAGAAGCCTCCATAACCTGCTGCATAAGCAGCGATGGAGGCTTCTTGGCTTATCTTAAATACTTCGTTACCTAGCTCAATACAACGACGCCGAACCCTTCGATCGTCACTTCGCCGCTAACCTGCTGCCCGGTCAGCAGGTCGGTCTTCGGCTGGCCGATCGTGACAACAGCCGGCTGCTCGCTGTAGTTGAGCAGGAAGTGGAGCGGTCCGCTCTCGCCCTCGCGAATGGCGAGCTCGACTTGCATCGGCAGCTGCAGCCACTCCTGTGCAGGGGATTCGAGCCCAATCAAGTCGATGATTTGGTCTGCCGCCGCATCGTTGAACACCGCGCCAAAGTACCACGCCTCGCCTTCGCCGAGGCGGTTGCGAGTGACGGCGGGCTTGCCCGCGTAATGGTCGCTCGCATACCGTGCCACCACCTCCACCGTATCCGCTTCCGGCAGCAGTACATCGTTGAACGAATCTGCGCCAGTCACAACCGTCTCGCCGCTCGCGGACCTCCGCTCCCATGTCATCGATACAGGGGCGCGAGTTCCTTTTACCATCGTGAACTCCTCTACGGAAATGCCGCAAAGCCCAGCCGCGGCGCCGGGGAATGGGCGCATATAACATTGGCCGCGCTCGTCCTTGTAGCCGGTACGGCAGCCGAAGATAACGATGCCGCCTGCGCGCGTGTATTGCTCGAGCAGAGCAGCCGTCTCGTCGCGCATGATGGTCGGATGCGGATAGACGAGCGCCTTATAGAGCTGCAGATCGGCAAGCGTCGTCTTCGCGCCCATGAATAACGTATCGCAAGGGATATGGCGGTACTGCAGAGCTTTGAACCAGGCTTTGCCGCTTGCCCAAGCGAAAGGTCCATGCCAAACATCGGTTTCGCCATCCCACTCGTTATCGTAATCGCGAACTAAAGCGATGTCCGCCTTGTAGCGGGTACTGGCAATACGATTGCCCGACAGAGCAAGCTCCGCCCCGATCTTTCCCGCCTCGCGTATGCGGCGGTTCGGCTGATTATGGTAATCGTTAAGGCCATGCCAATACATTTCGGTGCCGAACGCCGCTGTTCGCCAGCGGAAGTAAAGCACCATATTCGCGCCATGCGCGATCGATTGATACGTCCATAGCCGCATCTGTCCCGGCTTAGGCGATGGCATATCCATCTTGTTCACCCAGCCGCCGGGACCAGATTGCTGCTCCATGATGCAGAATTGCGGCGAGATGGAGCGAACGGCGCTAAGCGACTGGCTCCAACCTCTGTCGGCGAGCGGATTGACCTCATTCGGGTCAAAATAAATGGTCGAGAATTGCGGATAGGAATCGTAACTGAAGAAGTCCAGAAGCTCATCATTCATTTGGTGGTTATTCAGATGGCCGAACATGCCGTTCGTCGTCACCCAATGATTCGGAGCAACCTCGCGCAAAACGTCTGCCTGCACCTTGGCGAACGATATCGTATTATCGGAAATAAACCGTTTCTCGTCGAGCGCCAGGTGGGGATTCGGCTGTTTGCCCCCCGGGACGATACGCGGAAGGAACACTTGCTCCCAATCGGAATAGGTCTGGCTCCAGAATACCGTTCCCCAAGCTTCGTTCAGCTTGTCCAGCGTTTTGTACTTGTCTTTCACCCAAGCGCGAAACGCCTTATGATCGGCCTCCGCATAGAACTCTCCCATTTCGCAGTTAAACTCATTATCGATCTGCCATCCGATTACGGCGGGATGATCCTTATAGCGCTCGGCCATCTTCCTCGTAATAATTGCGGATAGCTCGCGGTATTTCGGACTGCTGTAATTATAGTGGCGACGCAGGCCATGCTGCATGACGACACCTTCGACGGTAGCGTTAAGCACCTCGGGGTAACGGTGCGTCAGCCAAGCAGGCGGCGTCGCGGTCGGCGTGCCGAGGATCACTTTAAGTCCATGCTTATGCGCAAGATCGAGCGCGCGATCGAACAGTCCGAATTCAAATTCGCCTTCCTTCGGCTCGAAGATCGACCAAGCGAATTCGGCTACTCGGATGATAGAGAAGCCTATCTCGCGCATCCGCCGGTAGTCGTCCTCCCATAGGCTCTCCGGCCAATGCTCCGGGTAATAACAGACGCCAAGCTTGAACTCCTCCAAAGCATCGGCATGATTGTTGATTCCAGTCGTATTCAAAGTATGATTCCTCCTTGGTTAATAGCAGCAGTGTGACTATATTGCGGTAATGGTGTATATTTTAAATTGTAAAATCCATATAAATGATCGTAAATAACAATATACTGCTATTCATATTACAATATTGCGAAGTTGGAAGGAGGGGGCTGACCGATGCTGGAGCATTTCGTTTTACCGAAGCCGGCATTCTCTGAATACGTATGTTATCCGGATTCGTTCGGAAGGTTCAACGACTTTCCTCAGCACGCCGAGCGAAGAGAACAGGGACAAATGATGGAATACAACTTGCATTTCATATTCGGCGGAAGCGGGTACGCGGTGAACAACTCAGGTGGCGAGCGGCTGCTGTTGAAGGCCGGCGACGGCTTCCTGTTTCCGCGCGGCGCGTTCCAGCAATACGGGACGAACCCGGATGATACTTGGGATGTCAGGTGGATTCATTTCGATACGCCGATTCAGTTGCCGAATCTAAGGGAAGCGGAGGACTTCGGGAGCTGGTTCTTCACCTTCTCCAATGGGGAGCGGTTCAAGCAATTGACCGAGGAAATGTACGGGCTATGCCGCCCGTTCGAGACGAGGAACGAGCCGCGCCTCTCCGCGCTGCTCTATGAAATATTGGTGGAGCTCGCCCAGCATTCGGTACGGCTCGAAGGGTCGGCGGCGCTGGAGAAGCAAAATGCGATCCGCGCGGCGGCAGACCAAATTCGCCATCGCTGCGAGGAAGCATGGACACTAGAACGAATGGCGGCGCTGTCGGGCTACAGCGCGTATCATTTTCTGCGGTTGTTTCAACAGGTCATGGGCAAGACACCCAATCATTATGTAACGGAATGCCGACTCGTCGCGGCAAAGCTGCTGCTTGCCACAACCGCGCTGCCGATTACGGATATTGCCGCTCGAACCGGCTTCTCGCAGCCAAGCTACTTCATCCGCGTATTCCGGGCGGCGGAAGGCGTATCGCCGAAACAGTATCGCACGATACGCGGACAAAGCGCCGGACGGACATAAATACAACTTGCTTATCGACGATACCGCAGCCTGATCTGGGTGCCGGTCGGGTCATGAACGATAGCCGTCTCGCCATGTTCTGTTACGGCAATATCGTGGCTGCGCAGATGATCAAGCAGTTGCTTGCGGGCATCTGCATCCGGGAACAGGATCGTGTAGTAATCGAGGCCGACCGAGTCCCGAGGAGGCAAGCTAGCGCCGACGCCAGCCCATATATTCATCCCGATATGGTGATGATATCCGCCGGCGGAGATGAACAGCGCCTGCATCGTTTCTTTGTAGTCGCCCACGATGTCGAAGCCGAATGTATCGACATAGAAGGTTCTCGACGTTCCGAGGTCGCTGACATGAAGGTGGACATGGCCGATGACGGTTTCCTGCGGAAGACCGCCCCAGTATTCGCCTCCGCTTGCCGCGAGCAAGCTGTCCCAGTTGATCGGGGCATTCGCCATGACGTAATCGCCGTTCGCATCGCGCTTCCATTCTTGACGCGGACGGTCGGCGTAAATCTCGATGCCGTGATGATCGGGATCGGAGATGTAGAGCGCTTCGCTCACGAGGTGATCGGCCTGGCCGATAGGAATACCGGCCGACGAAAGGTGGCGGGCGACGAGCGATAATGCCTTGCGTTCCGGCAGCAGCAGGGCGAAGTGGTACAACCCCGCATGCGAGCGTCTTCTCGGCACGGCCGCATTCGGAATTTCCTCCAGTACGAGCAGCGTCTTGGCGCCTGCTTCATCCCCACTCGCCAAGCCAAGTATGGCGGATTGGCCATCCTCGCTGCATGCAAGCAGCTTCAATCCTACGATATCCTCATAGAAGCGAATCGATCGCTCCAAATTGCTAATGCGCAGCTTAACCTCGCCTAAAGTAATCGCTTGATCCAATTGCGTCGTTGTCATCGTTGGTCCCCCTTTATTGTTGTTGAAATGCAACTTTCTAGCCGCTCTTAACGTCGGTGAATTGTACAGATTCTGGGAATGCTATTATAATGTTCTCATATTAAGAAAAAGTTCCCTTTGAGGCACACCAGGAGGTTCCATTGAAAAAGTTCGGATTCACGAGTGAAATGGCCATTATTGCGGCTGCTATCGTCATTCTTGGCAGCATCCTGATGATTCGTGCGGTCGGGGTGGCCGACAGCGGAGACTTCGCGCGCATCATGTGGGCGGGAGGGATCGGTTACGCGGACGACGAGCCTTACAAAGAGAGATACTTCGGCTTCGCGCATACCGATTACGAGTATCGTCAAGTGCTATGGAGCGGCTATGTGTCGACGCAGATTATTATCGTCATGATTGCCGGTTTCATAAGCCGAATCATCAATAGCTCTTTTTTCGATATCCGTATTCTATCCTTCATGTATAGCCTGCTGTACATAGCGGCGCTGGCCATATGGATGAAGTATAACAAAACACGCTGGACGCTGCTGAATGCGGCTATCGTGGCTGTCGCGGCGTTCGTCTTCCTTGATATCGGCTATATTGCTTATTTCAATTCGTTTTTCGGCGAAGCGATTACGCTCATCTTCATGCTGATGACATTCGGTCTGGCGCTCGCGGTTGCGCAAAGCGAGAAGCCGGCGCGCAAGCTGCTTCTATTATTCTTCATCGCATGCTTCTGCCTCATCTGCACGAAGTTGCAGAACGCGCCGATCGGACTGCTGCTCATCCTTATTGCAGCGAGGTTCTGGACGCTCCGCAAGGACAAGCCGTGGCGCAAAATGATTCTCATCGGCTCTTCCGTCCTCCTGCTTGCAACGGCCGTTATGTACTTAGCCGCTCCGCAGCGGCTCAAGCATATTAACCTTTACCAGACGGTATTCTACGGCATATTGAAGGATTCGCCCGATCCGGTGGCCGCGCTTAAGGAGCTTGGCTTGCCGGAGCAGTTCAAGGTGCTGGCGGGGACGAATTATTTTCAGACCGATACGGCTATTAAGCAAAATGACCCCATTCTCAAAGAGCATCTATACAGCAAGCTGAGCCACAAGGACGTGCTGTTCTACTATATGAAGCATCCGGGACGCTTCTTCCAGAAGTTGGAACGCGGCGCGGAGAACGGAATGAGCATCCGGCCGTACTATCTCGGAAGCTATGATCAGGACAAAGGCAAGCCGTATGGGACGATTGCGTATACGTACAGCGGCTGGAGCGAATTCAAGCATGACCATGTACCGAATAGGCTATGGTTCGTCGGCCTAATCTATCTCCTTTATTATGCCGGCATCGCCTATGAATATACGCGGCGCCCTGCGGCGAGGCAGCGCGCCCGCATCGATATATTCGCATGTGTCGGCCTTATCGGCCTCTTCGGCTTCGCCGTTCCGCTGCTCGGCGACGGCGAGGCCGATCTCGGCAAGCATCTGTTTCTATTCAACGTCTGCTTCGATATGATGCTAGCGATAGGCGTCGTCTACTTGCTGGGCAAGCTGACGCGCTGGGGCGTCTCGTTGCGCGCTAACGGCGTCCGCGAGACTCCGTAACGAGTCGGAACGTTTTTTTGCCATTGTGCTTGTAAGACCTGGCTATCGTAGGAATCCGGCCCACCCTTACGATGTCGGTTGAACCACTCGCATCCTTCGTAATCGTAAGCTTCAGGATCATCGCGCGAATCGTATCCATCCTGTTATGCAGCTTATGCGAGAGGAAGTTGCCGAGGGAATAAGCCGCGACTCTCGTCTTCACGACTCCGTACTTGTCCCTCACCTTGCGTGTTACGACGGGTTGAAGCACATGCGGGTGAGCGCCCAAAACGGCGTTCGCGCCGTGCTTGAAGCATAATGCGACGAGGCGGCGCTGCCCGGCGTTATGCTGGGTTCGGTATTCGGTTCCGAAGTGGAGGCAGACGATGACGAAGTCGCTCCTCCGCTTGATGCGGTCGATGTCGGCGGCGATTCGACGAGGCTCGATGAGATTAACTTTATAGGAATGGGATACGGGCATCCGGTTCGTCCCGTACGTATAGGATAAGATGCCAATGTCTATTCCTTTGACGCGCATAATGAGCTGCCTGCGGGATTCTTCGAGCGATCTTGCCGTGCCCGTATGCTTAATGCCATGGCGGTCAAGAATGCCTAGCGTTCGGTTCAGTCCGTACATGCCGCCGTCGGCGCAATGGTTATTGGCCGTCGTCATGACGTGGAAGCCGGTACTCTTCAGCGTCGCGGCAAGTTCGTCGGGGCAGTTGAACAGCGGATTGCCGGTTCTCATGTTGCGAAGCTCATAACGTCCGACACGATTCGGATTGCTGCCGAACCACGGCGTGCCGGAGAACGTCGTCTCCAAATTGCCGATCAGCAAATCGTTGTTTCGCAGATGAGGAGCGACGCCGGCAAATATAGGGCCGAAGGCGTAACGGTTTCGGCCGATCCTTGCAGAATCGATAATCGAATTCTTCATGAGCAGATCGCCGATCGCTCCAATCGTAATGGTTGTCAAAGGTCCACCTCTCCCAAGTAAAAGATGTAATACAGTATTCGAACAGGCGTCGCCTGCGCGCGGTATACGACTAGGAGGGTGAAACATATATATGGAGCAATTCGTTAGTGTGTATATAGGAGCAAACAGTTGTTAGCTTGGAAGAAGTAGAAGGGAGCTGGCTTATGAACGGAAACGGTTATGGCGGCTATGAGGGGCTTGGCGGTTATAGAGGAGGGCCTGCCGGGGGGACAGCGCCTGCATTCGTGCAGAGAACCCCGTCAACGATCGAGGTTATTGGGGAAGGTACGGCTACGGCGCCAGCCGATCGGGCTATTATCGTGCTCGGCGTTGTAACGGAAGGATTGGAGCTGCAGACGGTTCAAGCGGAGAATGCGAGGACTGCTGCTGCGGTAATCGAAGCGCTGCTTGGAATGGGCATTCCGCGAGAGAAGTTGCAGACGCAGGATTACCGCATCGATACGATGTATGATTTCATCGATGGGAAGCAGGTGTTCCGCGGTTACCAGGTGACTAATATGCTTCAAGTAACGGTAGACCAAGTCGCTCAGACAGGAGCTGTCGTAGACGCCGCCGTCGCAAGCGGCGCTAATTCCGTGTCCAGCATCCGGCTGACGACCTCGCGGCCCGAGCTCTACGAGCATCAGGCGTTGTCGAACGCAGTGAGGGATGCCGCGCAGCGTGCGATCACAGTGGCCCAGACGCTCGGCGTCGTCATCTCGAAAGTGCCGCTCGAAGTGCGGCAACTGCCACGTCCGAGCGAACCTGTTCCGATGTTCAAGGCCGCTTCGTTCGCCGCGGACAGCGTCGTGACGCCTATAGAGGCGGGAACGCTGACCGTAAGCTCGTCGGTACGAGCGACTTATGTAATCGTGCAGGCGTAGATTTGGCGATCAGAGAAGGGCTGTCCCAAAAGCCAATGGCTTAGGGACAGCCCTTCTGTGCGCTTGCAGCTAACCTCTGGCTGCTATGTTGGATTTTTGCAGTAACTTGGGCGGAATTATTGTCGGTGGGAGCTATGTTGGATTTTCGCGCTAACTTTGAGCATTTGACGGTATTTTGGGTGAAAAACAGAGTTCTATATTGCAAATATCCAATATAGCTCTTGTTATGGCCCGAAACAGCCTAAGTTACTGCAATGATCCAGTATAGCCACTTCGCGCATCCCACGCCATGTACGAACCCTAATCCTTTTGAGACAACCTCTTCTTTTTTAACCCTATAGAGTCGCGCTAATCTTCGAATTCGTGTTCGAAGGCGCAGCCTTCTTGCTCGTCGGGAGCGGCCCGAACAGAAGCCAGTGCCACTTCCATCTCGCGCTCAGAGAGACGATCAGCCAAGGAAGAAGAAGGGCAATGAGGAAGCCTGTCGCCGCCCATAAATGGTAGAGAAACGAGCTTCCGCCGGTAGGCACGGTCCTATTGAAGTAGGTGACGACGGGATGGAGCAAATAGATGCCGAAGGACGTTGCTCCGATATGGAGTAGGGCACGCACCAAAGTCTTATTCCATTTGTCATAGATCCAGTGCGAGAGCTGGATCAAAGCAAGCCCCGCGGTCACGCATTGCACCTCATTCACCAATTCCAATTGTTTAGACGAAATAAGAAATTTATTGTACGCATTGAAATGATAACCGTTCATGACCATATAGATGCTGCTGCCAAGAAACAATGTCCAGAGTGCGACCCATGCCGATATTTTGCCCGCCGAGGCATTCTGCTTCCGAATCTTGATCCAACCTGCCAGCTTCAAGTAATGGATGCCGATAAACGCCCCTGCCGCAAAATAAAACAAATAGGTAAACGAATAACTGGCCGTATTGGTTAAACCGTATAATGGCACGACCTTATAGATGAATAGCCATTGGACAAGCAGCCCGATCCAGACGATATGGTTGCCAAGCGCAGGAAATTTCTTGAGCACGCTTAGCATAAGAGGCGCAAGCAGGTAGAACTGAATGATGATGACGATGAAGTACAGATGGGTGTATGTTTTGCCGATAAGAAGCTTGTCCCAGAATACTGGATCGGCGAAATAACCGATAAACGTCTTCAGATCGACGAAACCCGGACCAACCAGCTTAACGAAAGCCCAATAGAAAAACGAGAATAGAATAAAAGGTATAGCAAGCTTCGTAATGCGTTTCTTGTAAAATTGTCCCGTCGACTCCAGCGTCCACGGCTTCCCGAAATAGTTGTAGAAAAGCACGAAGCCGCTTAGGAAGATGAAGACGGGTACGGCAAACTTGGAGAACATGTTCAAAAAAACGTAGACCGGATAGAAGGAGGACGCGTGGTCGTAGCTATTCACGGCCGACGACGTGGAATGGATCATGACGACCGCCATAATGCCGATTGCCCTGACGATGTCGAGCTCGGGGAGATGCGGTTTTTTCGCTGACTGCGTTAGTGACAATGGAATCACCTTTCATTAATAGAGTGAGGATGGATAGTGTGAGTCGTGTTTGCGATTCTGCCGCTTACGTCATTATATAGCGATACCCTATTTATTCCAACATGGCAGGCAGACAAATTTGTCGTTGCCTGTTATGATAGTACACGACAACGGGGGGAATCCGGGAAGGGGTCTAATCTTATCTCATGTGGTTAACGTATTCGGTGCTTGCGGCGGTCAGCTTCGGTCTGCGCGGCATCCTGTATCATTATACAAGTCAGAAACCGCTAAACCGCAATCTGCTGTTATTCGGTACATTCACGATGGGCGCGATTATAAGCATCGCGTGCGCGCTGGTCTATTCATCCCATTGGACGGCGGGAGCGCTTGTCGGGATCCAAATGGGTGTATTCTCGTTCGGAGCGAATGCGAGCATGTTCAAGGGTTTCGCCGTAGGCAAAGCCTCGCTGGTCGCGATATTGACCGCGCTGCCCTCGGTTGTTGTCGTGCTGGCCGCGTTCGCGCTCTGGAATGAACGGCTGCATGCGATGCAGCTTATCGCCTTCGCCATTATCGTGGGCGGCATCCTGCTCGTCCGCTATTCGAACGATATCTCGCTGCGCAACCTGCAGGGAGCGCAGTGGGGTTTGCTCGCCATGCTGCTGTTCGCGGCCAATGATCTGTCGGGCAAGTGGTCGACGATTCTGGAAGCGGAGCTGTTCCCGACGCTGTCCTATATGTTCTTAACCGGGGCAAGCTGCTTCGGCATCTGGTGGCTGCGCGATCGGCAGCGGGAGCGGGCGAAGCTGCGGCAAGAACGAGTGGCGGCTGCCGTCGGGAGGAAAGCGGAGGCAGTCGCCGTTATCGCGGCAACGAATGAGAACAAGGACACGGGCTGGAGCCCGAAGCGGACGTTTCTCGTCGGACTGGCGGTCGGCATTACGAACGTCGTCGGCATGATGTTCATCGTGACGGCCTTTGATATAGGCAAGGCGGGGCTTGTGTCCGCAGTGACGGCGCTTAACGTGCTGATCGTGCTGCTGTACACGAGACTTGTCGTGAAGGAAGTATTCTCCCGGCCGGAGCTGGCAGGTATCATGCTGGCGTTCGCCGGCATTGTGCTTATGCGATTGTTCGGGGCGTAAATCTGCAACAACAAGAAGGACAGTCCAAGCTGCCGTCGATAAAGGGCGGGCTAGGGCTGTCCTTTTTGTCGTTGCATGCCGTCACGGGAATTAGCTGCGAGTCGGTACGTTCTGGCTGCCGGGACGAATGCGGACGACGCCGATCTCCGAAGCGTTAATGGCGAATGCGTTGCCGCCTTGGTTGATCGTAGCGTTAGCGCCTTGCTTCACATGGACGTTCGTCGTGCCGCTTGACCACTTCGTCGTATTCAATTGACGGGATTGTTTGCGTTGCTTGTATTTCATAGAATCACCCCCTCTCGAAGTACGAGATCCATTGCAGGCGGGGGCGTTAGCGGCCTGGCTTGGCTTCAGCTTTGAAAATCTTCACGTTAAGCGCGTTGCTTGCAAGGACATTGCCGTCTTGCGCGCTAGCGGACGCCAGTTGCTGGATATTAATGATAATGTATTGGTTTTTGCCAACGCGGTATTTGTACGTTTTCACATTCGAACGAAGCATGTACACCCTCCCTTGCAGAGCAGATCATTGCTGAACTACAGCATATGTGAAGGGCGGACTTGCCGAAGCGGCGAGTAACACCGTCGTCGGCTACATTTTTTCGGGGGAAGGAAGCTAGTGTTTCTTGTAGCGGGCCGGCGTTAAGCCGGTCATCTTCTTGAACATGCGGTGAAAATGAGGCAGGCTCTCGAATCCGCACTGCTGAGCGATCTCGGCGATTTGCGCATCCGTCCCGGCCAGCAGCTCCTTCGCGCGAATGATGCGCTTCGTCGTGACGTATTCGGTGACGTTGAGGCCGGTGAGCTTTTTGAACAGACGGGAGAAGTGCGAAGGCGTAACGGCGGCGCGAGCGGCAAGCTGGGCCAGACCAAGCTGCTCTTCCAGGTTCTCGTCGATATAGGCGAGGATATTCGTCATCCAACGCGGAGCGATGGAGGTTGCCGCCTGGAACTGCTCCGCCCTGCCCATCATGCGATTGATTAGCAGCAGCAGCTGCTGCAGTCGAATGAGTGAAGCGTGCCGATAGCCCTGCACCTTGTCAATATGCTCGCTATGGATGCTTTCAATTAGCGCTTCGATCTGCTCGCGCTCGGTCATTGTCGTTGGAAGCTTGTATCGACGTTGCCGCTGAGCCAGCTCGAAGCAGCGCATATACGAGAACGTATCGCCAAGCGTCGAGCCATGAACGAGCGTTCCGCTGAAGAAAAGGGCAGTCGACAGCTTCGGGTCGGCGGGATCGGGGAAGGAGCGGTGGATCGTATTGCCGGGAATGAGCAGCAGATCGCCGGGCTCGGCCAAGGCGAATGTTTGGTCAATGAAGAACGTACCTCTGCCGCTGTAGATGTAGACGATCTCATGCCAGTCGTGGAGATGGTCGGGAAGCTCGTTTTGCGCGCTCTTGGAGTCTCTGTAGACGTATTCGAACGGGAAGGCGGTACTGGCATCGAATTGCTTGCGATACGGATTCATGAGAGCGGATGGATACCTCCATGCTTATGTGGTCTATCAGTTAATAGATTGTATCAAATATCAAAAAAGAGTACAAATAAGCGCTTTCCGGTCATTTATTGCATTGATATTGTTATTTTATAATGGAGGAGAAAGCAGTGAATGTTGGACGATGATTCGAATCAAATACGAGGGGATTTGAGGACGATGACAACGATAATGAGCCGCAAGGTATTGCATGCAGAGCAGGCGGCGGCTGGCGTGCGGCTGGCGAATAGCAAGGTTAAAGTGCTGCAGATTGGCGAAGGCAACTTCCTGCGCGGATTCGTCGATTGGATGCTGCATGAATGCCGAAAGCAAGGATTATATGACGGCGCTGTTGCGGTGACGCAGCCGCGTCCGGGCGGCAAGCCGAAGATCGACGCATTAGCGGAGCAGGACGGCTTGTATACGCTCGTCATTCGCGGATTGGAGCGGGGGGAGCGCGTCGAGCGCACGGAAGTGATTCAAGTGTTCGGACAGGCGTTCGATCCGTATTCGAACTGGAATGCGTTCCTATCGCTGGCGGAGAGTCCGGATCTCGAAGTGGTCGTGTCGAATACGACCGAGGCGGGGCTTGTGTACCGTCCGGAAGCGCTTGTGGAGGGGCAGCCCATTCAGTCGTATCCGGGCAAGCTGACGCAGCTGTTATATCGGCGTTTTACTTATTTTGCCGGCGATCCGGGGCGGGGACTTGTCTGCTTGCCATGCGAGCTGCTGGAGCGCAACGGCGACGAGCTTCGCGATTGCGTGCTTCGGTACAGCGGCGACTGGGGTTATCCGGAGGCGTTCAAGCAATGGGTGCGCGAGCATAACCGGTTTTTGAATTCGCTTGTAGACCGAATCGTGACGGGTTATCCGGATGCCGCGCAGGCAGATGCCTGGTTCAGTGAATGGGGCTATTCCGACCCGATGTTGACGACGGCCGAGCCGTACCATTTCTGGGCGATTGAAGCGGAGCCGGAGCTGGAGAGGCTGCTGCCGCTGCGCGCGGCCGGGATGAACGTTCACTGGGTTGAAGATCTGAAGCCGTATCAGCTTCGAAAGGTGCGCATATTGAACGGGGCGCACACGCTGATGACGCCGCTTGGCTTGCTGCATGGCATCCCGCAGGTGAGAGAAGCGATGGAGCATCCCGCGCTCGGCAGGCGCGTTCGCGACACGGTAGAGAAAGAGATTATTCCGTCGCTGCCGATTGCGGCCGAGGAGCTGGCGGCTTATGCGGAAGCGGTGTATGAACGTTTTCTAAACCCGTATATTTTCCACCGGTTGGCAGATATTGCGATGAATAGCTTAAGCAAGTTCAAAGTAAGGCTCCTTCCTTCGCTGCTGCATTACGCCGACGGCGGACAGTCGTTGCCGCAAGGTTTGCTGCAAGGATTGGCGGGTTTGCTTCGTTATTACAAGATTGAGCGGGTTGACGAAGGATTTAAAGGTTATACGCTTGCCGGCGAATCTTATATGGTCCGTGACGATGCATCGCAATTGGATGCGATTGCTGCGGTGTGGAGCGAGGCGAAGTCTGGGAGCTGGCCGCTTGAGCAGACGGTTGCGCGCTTGCTTGGTCTGGGCGATATATGGGGTCGGGATTTGGCTGCGGGGCAGCCCCAGCTTGCAGCTCAGCTTGCCGAAATTATCGAAGAGATGGAGGCATAAGAGATGAATAACTGGATTCGATTGCATGAAAACGACCATGTTGTCATTGCGCTGAAGGATTATGTCAAAGGCGATACGTTGTCGCTTGAGGAGCGGGATGGGAAGCCGCAGCAACTCGTATTGCTCGATGATGTGCCTAAGGGACACAAAATATTGACCCGGCCGGCAAGCGAGGGCGGCGATATTCTGAAGTTCGGGTACTCCATCGGCAAGGCGAAGACGGATCTTGAGCCGGGCTGCTGGGTGCATACGCACAATATGGGGACGGGGCTGAAGGGCGTTCTCGATTACACGTACGAGCCGGCGGCCCGCGAAGCAACTGACAGCGTGACTGCGGTCGCTTCCCCTTATGCGGATCGTACCTTCCAAGGTTTTGTGCGCGACAATGGCGATGTCGGCATTCGCAATGAAATATGGATCATTAATACGGTAGGCTGCATTAACAAGACTTGCGAGATCGTCGCAAGAAGAGCGAGCTCGATCTATGGCAGCCGTGTCGACGGCGTATACCACTTCGCGCATCCGTTCGGTTGCTCGCAGCTCGGCGACGACCTCGTTCATACGCAGAAGCTGCTCAGCTCGCTAGTTAACCATCCGAATGCGGCGGGCGTGCTTGTCATTGGACTCGGCTGCGAAAATAACCAGATCGATTCCTTCAAGGAAGCGATTGGCGAGCATAGTCCGGAGCGGATCAAGTTCTTGAAGTCGCAGGAGGCGGAGGACGAGATCGAGGAGGCGCTGGAGCTGATCGATGAGTTGGTTGCTTATGCCGAACGGTTCAAGCGCGAGCCGGTGCCGGTATCGAAGCTGAAGCTTGGCCTTAAGTGCGGCGGCTCGGACGGCTTGTCCGGCATTACGGCGAACCCGCTTGTCGGGTCGGTGTCCGACCGGCTGATCGGCGCGGGCGGAACGGCGATTCTAACGGAAGTGCCGGAGATGTTCGGCGCGGAGACGATTCTGATGAACCGCGCGGCGGATGAGCAAGTATTCGGCGATATCGTGCATTTGATCAATGATTTCAAGCATTATTTCATGAAGCATAATCAGGAGATCTATGAGAACCCTTCGCCGGGCAATAAGGCGGGCGGCATTAGCACGCTCGAGGAGAAGTCGCTCGGCTGCACGCAGAAGGGCGGGCATGCTACCGTGATGGACGTCGTTCCTTACGGCAAACGCGTGACTCGGACGGGGCTTAATTTGCTGGAGGCGCCGGGCAACGACCTCGTCTCGGTGACGGCTTTATCCGCGGGCGGCGCGCATATCGTGCTATTCACGACAGGCAGAGGGACGCCGTTCGGCGGGCCGGTGCCGACGGTGAAGATCGCGACGAACAGCGAGCTTGCCGAGCGGAAGAAGAACTGGATCGACTTCAATGCTGGCAGGCTGCTTGAGGATAGAAGCATGGATTCGCTGACCGACGAGCTGTGGGAGCAGCTAATTAGCTTAGCGTCCGGCGAGTCGCAGACGCATAATGAGCGCAACGGATTTAAGGAGATCGCGATATTTAAAGACGGCGTTATTCTGTGATGTGATGTCGAACAACACAGCAAAAAACGGATAAAGGGGCAAGGCAACGTGAAATCAATCGTCTGTGAACAAGTGGATCGTCTGCAGGTAGTCGAGCAGGAAGAGCCGGCGCTTGGAGGCGGCGAAGCGATCGTGCGCATTCGCCGTATCGGCATATGCGGCACGGACCTGCATGCGTATAAAGGAAATCAACCTTTCTTCACCTATCCAAGAGTACTTGGGCATGAGCTGTCCGGTATCGTCGAGCAAGTCGACGATTCAAGCGGCAAAGTGAAGGCGGGCGATCAGGTGAGCATCATCCCGTACATGCATTGCGGGCATTGCATCGCTTGCCGGCGGGGCAAGACGAACTGCTGTACCGATATGAAGGTGCTTGGCGTTCATATTGACGGCGGCATGCGTGAACGAATTGCCGTCCCAGTGACGCATCTGCTCGTCGTGAACGAGCTATCGCTCGATGAAGCGGCGCTGTTAGAGCCGCTTAGCATCGGCGCTCACGCGGTACGCCGCTCTGGGCTCGGCGAGGGCGATACGGCGCTTGTCATCGGTTCCGGGCCGATCGGCCTTGGCGTCATGGCATTCGCGAAGCATCGCGGCGCGAAGGTGATCGCTATGGATATTCAGGAGGAGCGGCTGGCCTTCTGCAAGCATTGGGCGAAGGTAGATGGGACCGTGAATGCGCTGCATGACGCCAAGGCGCGTGTTGCGGAGCTGACAGACGGCGAGTATCCGACAGTCGTATTCGATGCGACTGGCAATGCGCGGTCGATGCAATCCTCGTTCGACCTCGTGTCGCATGGCGGAACGCTTGTATATGTCGGCTTGGTAAAAGCGGATCTTACGTTCAACGATCCGGACTTCCACAAACGCGAGATGACGCTGATGGGCAGCCGCAACGCGACGCCGGAAGACTTCGCGGCGGTCAAGTCCGCCCTCCAAAGCGGAAGCATCGACGCGGGCAGCTACATTACGCACCGCATCCCATTCGATGAGCTGCCAGGCCAGTTCGACGCCCTGCTGAAGCCGGAGTCGAAGGTCATTAAGGCGATGGCCGAGTTGTGATAGCATGATTAGAAAAGGCCCCTTGAGGGCCTTTTCTGCTATGGTTACAGGAATGTCAAACCTCGTATACCGTCATGCATTGGATGGAAAACACCGCTTAAGGCAGGTAACCTTGGTTAGTTGGGCTGGAGTAAGTCGGGAAATCAGACTTATTCCTGCGCGCATGTCGCGAAAGTAGCATAGTTAGAGTTGTAGTCGAAGGATAGGAGGGAAAGCTCCACTTAAGGCAGGTAACTTTGGTTGTTTGGCGAGAATAAGTCGGGAAATCCGACTTATTCCTGCTCAGTCGTGATGAAAGGAGCTCGATTAACCTACTTTCGAAGGAATAGGATGAATATCACCGCTTAAGGCAGGTAACCTTGTTTAGTTGGTCGGGAGTAAGTCGGATATTCCGACTTATTCCACGCTCTTACGGAGCACTAGATCGACGTGGCCGCGAGCTTTGCTCCGCTCTGTTTGTCCCAGTAGCTGCGAAAGCGACCGTTCTGGCCCAGCAGTTGCTCAGCCGTACCGCTCTCCACGACTTCGCCTTGCTCAATGAAGACGATATAATCGGCGTCGCGGATGGTGGATAGCCTGTGTGCGATAATGATTTTAGTGCAATGGGACGCCCATTCGCCGAGATCGCGTTGGAACGAGGCCTCCGTCTCGATGTCCAGCGCCGAGGTCGGCTCGTCCAAGATGAGCAGCGAAGCGTCACGAAGGATCGCGCGCGCAATCGACAACCGTTGCTTCTGACCGTGAGACAGCTTAACGCCGCGCTCCCCGATCTCTGAGTCGAGACCGCTAGGCAGCGTCTCGATAAACTCGTAAGCCTGCGCTAGCTTTGCCGCCCGAATCACTTCCTCGCGCGACGCTCCAGGCTTGCCGATCTCAATATTCTCGATAACAGTACCGTCGAACAAGAAAATATCTTGCGATACGAGCGCCATGCGCGACCTGATCGAAGCGATCGAGTAGTCGCCAATCGGTTCGTTGTTTAAGGTAATCGTTCCTTGACTCGGATCATAGAATCGATACAGCAGCTTGACGATCGTGCTCTTGCCTGCGCCGCTTGGCCCGACTAAGGCAAGAGAGCCTCCGGCAGGAATGGAAAAAGAAAGATTTTGCAGCGTATCCCTCCCGTTATCATATTGGAAGGACACCTGTTGGTACGATACGACAGGCGCACCGGGCGCGAGCGGTTTGCCGGAGTTCGTGTTCTCCTCCGGCATTTCCATTACCTCGAACAGACGCCGTGCGCCCGCAATCGACCGCTGCAGATTGTTCACGGTGTCAACAAGTACGGTGAACGGCTCAGCAACTTTGCCTAGCAGCGTGATGAAGGCGACGAGACCGCCAACGCCAATCTCGCCCGAAGCCATGAGCGCCGCTCCAATCCCAATGCCTGCAATATAGCCGATCTGACCCGGCAAGTCCTTGACGATGGAACGGATCGTACTAATATTTGTAAGCATGACGTTATAGGCGACGCCCTTGCGCTGAATTTCGGCCATCTTCCCATCCACGCGATCCTCCATCTGATTGGATTTCACCTCGCGAATGCCATGCAGCGTCTCGCCAATCGTGAAAAATACGTCGCGCGTTACGCGGTTTTGCAGTTCGGCCGCTTGTTTGAATTTAGATTTAAGCACAAGACTGCTTAGCAATTGAAGCGGACCGATGGCAATCGCGACAATGCCAAGGATAGGATGGACGGTTAACAAATAAATGCCGACGAACAAGAACGAGATTGGCAGCGCAATGAGCTTCTGCACATCGAAAACGATAAAATCTTTAGCAATCTCCAGATCATGATGCATGACATTCACGGAGTTCGAGCTATGATTGTTCTCATGAAAGGATAGAGGCAGACGCTGAAGATGGTTCAGAATATTGCGCCGCATCTCGTAAACAACCGATTCATTCAGTGCTGAGCGAAGCCAATTATTGACGAAAGTGAAGAGCAGTTGCAACATCGCGATAACGGAGAACGTAACGAGCAAGCCGACAAGCGAATCCCGGGCTATGTCGGGAGCCTGGTCGAACAGCCGTCTGCTCGTATCCGCGAACAGCAGTGCAGCTGCCGTTAATAATAGTTGAGAGCCTACGGCGAACGCATAATACCATTTGTACTTCGTAACAATAGAGAGCAAGCTGCGGAACGTGCTATCCTTCAGCAGAGACCATACGGACTCTCTCTTGGTGCCGCTCTTCTCTTTCGACATCGTCTTAGAACTCATAAAACCCTCCAATTCAAAGCGATTCCCAGCCGACAGCCAGCTCAACGAGCTTATCCTCTCCAATGGCAAGCTCCTTGCGGTCAAACACTTGACCGCCCAGTCGTTTGTAGAAGCCGACGGCGCTATTTTGCTCCAACACCCATAATAGGAACGAGCGATAACCATTCCGGCGAAAATAGTTCACCATCTCGCTGACAAGCCTCGATCCGATCCCTTGTCCCTGATAGCCGCTTAAGAGGTAGATGGCGTACAATTCCGCTTCATAGGCGTATTCGGGGTTTCTCGTTGCTCCTCCGCTTATGAATCCGACAAGAGAACCATCATCATTGACTGCCGCGTAGACGATGCTGTTTCGGTCCGGCTGCTCAAAGAACCGAGTCCAGTTGGCCGCCCGTGCGCCCACGTCCAGCTTAGCCAAATAATCAGCCGAGATGATGCCGTTGTAAGCCGTTCTCCAGCTGTCCACGTGAACCTGGGCAATAGCGGCAGCGTCATCGATAGTTGCTTCTCTTATAAGCAAGCAAATCGCCTCCCTTTTGTCATAATCCACCATTCGCGATCGGAGCGCCGATTCCTTCTGCGCACGCCCAAGATAAAGTATAGTTATAAATATTTATTACGTTGACAAAGGCTGTCGACGGAATTAAGATGTACTTCTGCTACCAGAATTTAGGTTGAAAAAAACAGACGGGACATGACCAGTCAGGGGGGATCTAATTGCGCGACAATCGTACCGAAGACAATGCGCATAGAGACAAAGAGGCGCCGAGCAAGACCGCTGCGGAGAGGACCAGGGAACGACGGCAAGCAGACAAAGCAGCATATAAGACCAATATGGATTTGTCGAAACGTTCCTACATATGGGCGCTGAAGTTCGTACTGCCGTTCAAGAAGAAGATTGTTTGGCTTGCGGTATGCGGGATAATAGCGGTGAGCGGAGAGACATTGACGCCCAAAATGATCCAATATGTAATTGACCATGTCGTGGTTAATCAGGATAAGTCCTTGTTTTTCGCTATAATTGCAGCGCTTACAGTCATTAACCTGCTTATGCTAATCGCCAAAAACTATCGCAATCTGCTCCAGAGAACGATCGGCGAGCTTGCCTCGCGGGATATGCAGACGGCGATATTCAAGCATTTGCGCAAGCTTGGCTTCGCCCATTACGAGCGCCATCCGGCAGGCGAGACGCTGTCGATGTTCAACTCCGAAGTCGCATCCGTTCAGAAAATATACCGCAACTTCCTGCCCGGCGTCATCGACAATCTGCTGTTCGTCGCCGTCGCGATCGCGATGCTGCTGACCATTAGCGGCTGGTTGTCGCTCGTCATGCTCCCAACCTTCGCTCTCTATTACTTATTCGGGCCTTACTTCGAGAGGAAGGCATCCCAGTATGGCCGGATGGGCGGCCAGTCGAGAATCGAGTACAACCAATCGATCTACGAAACGATATCGGGCATGAGGGAATTCAGAGCTTTCGGCTCGCAGCCTTGGTATCATGATCGCACGATCGGCAAGCATAAGAACTGGTCGTATTATTATTTGCTGGCGGCTACGTACAGTTTCGGGCGAGGCAGCTTCCGGCGGTTCACCTTCTACTTAGGCGCCGTTGCGCTGTTCGTCCTCGGCTATTATTCGCTGCAGAATAACTGGATTACGCTCGGGGGCTTTATCGCGTTCACGTTGTTGTACATGACGACGATGTTCCGGCTTACGATGCTCGTTACGATGCTGACGGAGCAGAAGCTCGTCATTCATCAGACGGTGCCCTTATTCGAATTCATGCATAAGAAGATCGAGATCGAAGATCCGGAGCAGCCGATCGAGCTGGATACGGTACGCGGCGGCTTGACGTTCGAGGACGTACGCTTCGGCTATCCGGATCAGCCGCCCGTTATTAACGGCTTCAACCTCTCGATCAAGCCGGGCGAGAAAGTAGCCTTCGTCGGGGCAAGCGGCAACGGCAAAACAACGATGTTCAAAATGATCGGACGGTTCTACGACCCGACCTCCGGCATCATTAGGCTGGACGGCGTGCCGATCAACCAGATGGCGCTCGGACAATTAAGGGAATCGGTCGGATACGTATTCCAAGAGACGTATTTGTTCGGCTCGTCGGTGAAGGAGAATATCCGGTTCGGCAAGCCGGACGCGACCGACGAGGAGGTCGTTGCCGCAGCCAAAGCCGCTTACGCGCATGATTTCATTATGCAGTTGCCCGAAGGCTACGATACGCTGGTCGGCGAGCGGGGCATGAAGCTGTCCGGCGGGCAGAAGCAGCGCATCTCGATCGCGCGCATGTTCGCGAAGCAGCCGGCTGTTATTTTGCTCGACGAGGCAACCTCCTCGCTCGATAACGTCAGCGAGGCAGAGGTGCAGCGGGCGCTCGACGAGGTGCTGGAAGGCCGGACAACGATCGCGATCGCGCATCGGCTGTCGACGGTCAAGCATTTTGACACGATTGTGGTTATTCATGAGGGTCGCGTGGCGGAAGCTGGCAGCTATGACGATCTGATCGCCCGCAGAGGCCTGCTTTATCAGCTAGAAGCCGGACAGACAGGCGAGTCCGAGGGGAGGTTAGCGCATGAAGTACGTTAAATTCATCGCATCGAACATGATGCTGCTGCGAGGAGCGTTTCTGATTGCGCTGCTCTATCTCGCCATCGAATCGGTATCCAACTATACGATCGTCTACATTCAGAAAATATTAATCGATGACGTTTTCGTGCAAGGCAACTATGAGCTGCTGCCCATCGTCATCGGCGTGTTTGCCCTTGCGGGCACGGTGTTTGCGCTTATGTTCACCGTAACAAGCCGCAGGCTCGTACGAAACGAGTTTATTGCGAGCCGCTCGCTGCTCGCCCGAATGCTGAAGCGGCTGGAGCGCGTTCCCGTCGAGAAGTTCCAGAGCGATCGTACGGGCAAATACGTCTACACGTTCACGCAGGACTTGTTCCTTACGGCGAGCGTGCTTGGCTGGCAAATTCCGCGCGGCATCCAGGAGGCATTCAATCTATGCATTCTGATGACGATTATCGGGCTGTCGAGTCCGATGCTGCTGCTCATGATTGTGGGGTTATGCGTCATCTACGTAATGATCGGCTATTACTTCACGCCGAAGCTGAAGGCGGCGGCGCGCCAGGTGGCCGAGAAGCGGGCTGCGCTGCTCGTCCAGATCGAGGAGGGCGTCGCGTCGACGCGCGAGGTAGTCGCCTATCACCGGTTGAAGTGGGAAGAGCAGCTATACTTGAAAATGTTCTCCGAGTTCTTCGACAAGGTGATGGACGAGGTCAAGCTCATCAACCGCCAAGTGCGTTACAGCGATCCGCTGAAATGGGGCATCGGTCTCCTCGTGCTCGGTTACGGAGGGCTGCAGCTCATTAATAAAGAGATGTCGGTCGGCACGTTCGTTATCCTATTCCAATTCTCGACGCAGCTGTCCGATGCGTTCTATAACTTCTTCCAATTCATTATGAGTCTGTCTTCGCAGATGGCAAACGTGGATCGCGTGCAGCGCATCTTAACGCTGGAGCAGGATGAGCCGGGCGTGAAGGGGATGGACGCGAAGATCGAGACGTTGACGTTCGAGCAGACGCACTTCCGCTACTCGCCGGAGTTGCCGGAGGTTATTCACGGCTTCAGCGCGGAGCTGCCTATCGGACGCAAGATCGCTTTCGTCGGAACGAGCGGCGGCGGCAAGTCGACGATCGCGCAGCTACTCATTCGGTTCTACGACACGACGGCAGGCAAGCTGCTGCTGAACGGGGCGGATGCGGAGCAATATGACCGAGAACAGTGGTCCAATCATGTCGCGATTGTGTTCCAAGACCCTTATATGTTCTCCGATACGATAAAGGAAAATCTGATGCTCGGCCGGGAAGTTGCCACGAATGAGGCGATCGAGGAAGCCTGCCGCATCGCCCAAATTCACGATTTCATTCTTTCGTTGCCGGAAGGCTACGACACGAACATCGGGGAGCGCGGCATCAAGCTGTCCGGGGGCCAGCGCCAGCGTATCGCGATCGCAAGAGCGATCATCGGCGATCCGCAAATTTTGGTGCTCGACGAAGCGACGTCCGCGCTCGATCTGGAGACAGAGCGGCAGCTGCTTACGGCGCTTGAAGAGCGGAGGCAGGGACTGACGACGATTATGATCGCGCATCGGCTGTCGACGATCGAGAACGCGGACATTATTTTCGTCATGGATGAAGGCTCGCTCGCCGAGACCGGCACGCATAACGAGCTGTTGGCAAGGGGACGCGTGTACCGGCAGCTGCTGACGGCGCAGCATTAGCACTTGCTATTTATTCAAAAGTAACAGAGTGGGCGCATGCGCGATGGCATGCGTCTATTTTTATTCCTACCAACCGCACAGGCAACCTGTTCATGTCTAACATAACCATATAGGGTGCTAATCACCCACGCCACTAGCGTTCCAGCTTATCACAATAAAGAGATTCGAGGAGGATGCACTTGCAGCCCAAAGGAGAGATGGAACAGCGCGTCTTGGAAGCCTACGGGAAGCTTCCTCTTGCGTTTGTTCCGAATGTCGGGCAAGAGGAACAAAGATCAATGATTTGCGCGGAAGAACCTCGAAGAATCATATTCCGACCACGCCCGGCGCGTTCGATACAGAGTTAAACGGGTTCCAGGATGCGTTCATTACCCGCATTAGCTTAACCGGCTCCGACCTGCTGTTCTCGTCTTATCTAGGCGGGAGCAATAACGATGTCGCGCTAGGCATCGCCGTGGATGCATTCGCCAATGCTTATGTAACAGGGCAGACGACGTCGACCGATTTTCCGGTCACTCCGAGCGCGTTCGATAGAACTTTGAACAGCGTGCTGCAGGATGCATTCGTCGTCAAACTAGGCGAGATTGTCGTGCCTGGTCCAACGGGGCCGCAGGGCTCTCAAGGTTTGCAAGGTCCATCCGGTCCAACCGGAGCTCAAGGACCGCAGGGCGATCCGGGAATACAAGGACCGCAGGGGCCGCGAGGTCCGAGAGGATTGCGGGGTCTTCGGGGGCGGCGTATTATCGCGAAACGAAAAAGACAGCCGAAAAAACGGAAGCCGTGCCGCTGCAAACAGCGCTGCCCGCACCGGTCGCCGCATCGGCGGCACAGGAAGCAATGCCGCGTGTGACGACCGAATGGCCGCTTCCCCAACAAGGAGGAAGCACCGCTATTTGTGCAACAACTTGGAGCATTCGGCCGTTTAATAGAGACCTAAGCTGAAGAGGGGATTACGATTTCCGGCAGCAGAGCTGGCTGGAGCAGCTATGTTGGATCTGTGCAGCAACTTTCTGAGTTTTGGATCGTTTCAGCAACCTACATTGGATAATGGCACTAACTTTTCCCGCTAGTGCCGCAAAGTCATCGTTTCTGAGCAAAGTTCATGCAGAAATCCAACATAGCTCTATAACCTCACTTCAAGCGAACGAAGTTAGTACGAATTTCCAACATAGGATGGGCGAGCCCGGCATAAAAGAGGTGGCTTAAAGTCCATTTCAACGAGGAGGAGAAACATGTTTCCGAAGAAACGACATATTCATATCGATGGATGGGGCTGGGAGGAGGACAACGACCATGCGCAAGTCAGCGTCATCGTTACGTTTCCCGATGCGTCACGCTGGCTGTGCCACTTTTATACATTGAAATGCATTCAGTCGATTCGCGAGGATATGCTGCGTACGGGCAATCGCATATTCATGTTTGCGGCTAATCCGCTCGTTATCGTAGACACGATCAGCCGCAAACATATTGAAGAGGTTGTCGATGAAAGCATCGGAGACGGTACTTTTGATCTGCTGTTTGAATATTTCGGGGCGGTATCCGAGCATGATCGGGAGCAATTGCCGGAAGGCTTCTTGCCTAGCGATGCCAAAATCGAGTCGATAGAGATTCCGAGGAGAAGTGTTGCCGACGTTCAACGGATGATGCAGCAATCCAGCGAAGCGGTAAGGCAGACGGCTAAGCAATGGATCTTCGGCGATCCGAACGCGATGGTTGAAACGTTGATGATCGGTTATATGTTCCGCCTTGAAGAGAGAGGCATAGCTGCAACATTGGAGAGGGACAAGGGACAGGAGCTTAGGGACAGATGGGAGTGGCTCTTTGCTCGCGGCTTGGATAAGGAATTCAAGAGGGATATTTATTTGGAGCAATATTTATGGCATTTATTTAGTTATGAGAGGCTGTCATTCCTTGAGAAGGAGGAAGCGGAAGAGGCGTTCCGTTCGCAGGAGAAGCAGGAATGTTACCTCTTCTACCAGAACCGCGATCATGCGCTGTACATTTCCGACGCGTCTCTTCTGACGGCAGATGACTTACGAACCGAGCAAGACATCTACGTGGTGGATCGGGATTTCAGGTGGACATATGTGCAAACCCATGAGTCCGATTTCAGACCTTACTTTTATCAGCGGTAGCGAAGAGAATGTCGAATGCTGGCAATAACATAGTTCGAAGGGACTCTTCACAAAAGGGAAGAATTTGGTAATATAGTATTACCTTTAATTGGATGGTGATGAGCAATCGTTCGGAGATAGAAGATGCCCATATACGCAGTGAACGAAGAAATTGTTGCTGTTGGAGGAATGGTGTAATGTTGCTGCAATCCCAATTCGCTATCACGGAAGACGAGCGTAGTAAGGTGAAGCAGTTGCTGAAGGCTTACCCGTCAATGAAAGCGGTAGTCGATATTTCCGCGTGGGATCATGGGGCTGACCAACTTGCTGTTTATGCCGGAAAATGCAAAGCGATCGAACGGGCGCTGGAGGCGCTGCCTTATGAAGGAAAAGAAATTTTGACCCGATGTTTTTTCGAGCAAAAGAGAGATAAGTACATTTACGAGTTCGTGCTCAAAATTCCGAAGAGCACTTACGATCTCTACAAATCGCGAGCCATCCACACCATGTCTTCCATTCTCAAAGCGGCCAACATGATTTAACCTGCCTACAACTTACATATGCCTTACGGCAATTGATCAAGCGAAAGCTTCCGTTAACAAGGAAGCTTTTTTGCTGCGTCTATAACTGAAGTTCGCCGCTAACCGTTCCTGTATTCTCTTGCATCAATGTTCTAAGGCCATCCGTGCTTCGGCTGGTCTTTTTGCCGTAAGATTTTGGGCGCTAATTAGGCGAATTTGATATCGAATTGGTACGGGGAATATACCGAAACTGAACGCGTTACAGCTTAAACTGAAACAGATCATAAAGAGGGTAAGGAGCTGGTCGCGTTGTTAGCAGACATCGTTTCAATCGCGGCCTTCTGCGGGGAGCTTGTCAGCGCGCAGGTCTATATCGGCGACGTTCCCGAACAGAAGACGATCCCTGCCTTGGCCTTTCCACCGCCGCGTATCGTGGATAGTCCTGGAACGGTAACGTCGTCGTTCCGCAAAACCTATACGCTGGTCGTGAGAATCTTTCAGGAAACCGACAGCTTGGCTTTCGCGGCTGCGGAAAGCATTGCGGACGGCATACGCTTCCCGCGCTACCGCATTCCGCTTCTCGGTGAAGGAGGTGCGGCAACTGGCGACTTCATCCGAATCGACCAGTTGGAGCTGCAGATGGCCGGCGCAGGCGAGGCAAATCTAACGCTTGTATGGAGCAGGCAGCTTAGCTACGAACGCGAGACGTATCAGAAAGTGAATCAATTAACGATTGTCGAAAGGGTGAAAAGCGATGCCTAGACCGAAAAAAAGCGATGTCCAGCAGGCAGCGCAGGCGGAAGCCGCGGCAAGCGCGGAGATCGCGGGTAAGCCGTCTGCCGATGCGGCGGAGACGCGTTATTCCGCAGCGAGCTTGCGCCGGAACTCGCTGCAACTGTTTCAAGTCAATCCCGAGGTTGTCGACGGCGCTTTGTACGGAACGGAAGCACGGGAGCTAACGATCGCGGAAGCGAAATCGCTGATCGCGGCATATTTGCAAAGGGAGGTCCACTGAGATGGCTGGAGGAACATGGATTCAAGGCGTGGAGAAGGTAAGACCGGGCTTATATATGAATTTCAAGATCGCGGCGCTGGAGCGGATCAAATCGGGCGATCGCGGTACGGTTACGATGCCGCTCGAGCTTAGCTGGGGAGCATCGCATACGTTTCTGAAGATCGAAAAGGACAGCGATGTATTGGAGCTTCTTGGTTACGACATTAACGACCCGAAGGTAACGAAGGTTCGGGAAGCGAAGAAGCGCGCGAAGACGCTGCTTATTTATAGGCTTAACGGAGGCGATAAGGCTAAGGCGACATTCGGCACGGATGCGAACGTGACGACCGTAACCGCCATACATACGGGCACAAGAGGCAACGATATTTCCGTGACGTCCGAGGACGATCCGTCCGGCGAGGCCAAGAAGCTCGTCAAGACGCTCGTCAGCGGCCGCGTCGTCCACCAGCAGCTTGTCGTCTCGGCATCCGAGCTTGCGGCCAACGCTTGGGTGAAGTTCTCGGGTACGGGCACGGTCGATAAGACGGCGGGAACTCTGCTGGTCGGCGGCACGGACGGAAAAGCGATCGGAGAGGATCATACCGCTTATTTGGAAGCGACGGAGACGCAGCATTTTGAAGTGATCGCTTATCCGTTTGAGGACGCGAGTCTTAAAATCTCCTTCATCTCGTTCATCAAGCGGATGCGCGAGGAGGAAGGCAAAAAAATTCAAGGCGTTATCGCGGGCTCGCTAAACAACGGCGCTTTCCAAAACATTGCCGATTACGAAGGCATCGTCAGCGTTGGCAATGGCGTCGTGTTGCTGGACGGCACGGCGCTCGGAACGACCGATGCGGTCGCTTGGGTGGCAGGTGCTACGGCGGGGGCATCGATCATTCAATCGAATACGTACAGCGCTTATGAAGGGGCGGTTGACGCGAACCCGCGCCTCAAGAACAGCCAAGTGATCGATGCGCTTAAGAAAGGGCAGTTCGTATTCGTCCACGACGGCGTAAAGGTTAAAGTCGAGCAGGATATCAACTCCCTCGTCTCCTATTCGCAGACGCGCAACGGCCGTTTCTCGAAGAACCGCGTCGTACGCGTATTGGACGCGATCGCCAACGACTTCGCCCGAGTAGCGAACGACAGCTATATCGGCAAGATCGACAACAACGCCGACGGGCACGCGCTGCTGAAGGCTGCCGCCAATCAATATTTGCGCGACCTGCAGGACGCCGGCGCAATCCAGAACGTTGATTTCATCAAAGATTTCGAGATCGATCCGGCACGTTCGGTCGGCGACGAGGTATATGTCAATCTGGGCGTGCAGCCGGTTGACAGCATGGAGAAATTTTTCTTTACGGTGGAGGTGCGATAATCGATGGCTAAATTTCGTGCGGACAATACGATTAACGGACGGGAGGCGAGACTTTTCATCGACAGCGATGAGATCGGCTACGCCAAATCGTTCGAGGCAACGATCGAGAAGAACAAGGTCGACGTCGCCATTCTCGGCAACCGCTGGCTCGGCAAGAAGACGACCAGTCTCAGCGGCACGGGGACGTTGACGCTGTACAAGGTGACGACGAAGTTCTCGAAGATGCTGCTTGAATATGCGACGACCGGCAAGGACGTCTATTTCACGCTGCAGGGCGTGCTCGACGATCCGGGCTCGGGACGCGGCACGGAGCGGATAACGCTGCTCAACTGCAATATCGATTCGGTGAAAATCGGCCAGTTCAACGTGGAGGCCGAAGCGCTTGAGGAGGAAATTCCGTTTACGTTCGAAGGAGCGGAGATTCCGGAAGCTTTGAAGGACGGCTTTGAATAAATAGCAGACGAAGGAGGAGCGAAGCATGACAACGGCAACAAAAACGATGGACGTGTTCATGAAAGGGAAAGCGAAGCAAGCGGTAATCGAGGAGGTCGTCGTATCGAGGCGCTACGCGGATGACGAGGGCAACCCGATTCCGTTTCAATTGAAGGCGGTCGATACGAAACGGATCGAGGACCTGCAGGACGAGTGCACGGTGCCACAGTTCAAGAAAGGCAAGAAGGTCGGCGAGGAGGTCGATTGGAAACGGTTCGCCTGCAGGCTGGCCGTCGAAACGACGATCTATCCCAACTTCCGCGACCAGGAGCTGCTAGGCAGCTACGGTATCGTTGATCCTTGCGACCTGGTGAAGGAAATATTGAACGTCGGCGGCGAGTACGCCGAGCTTATTCAAGCGGTACAGCGGGTGAACGGCTTCGATACGGACTTCGAAGAACTGGTGGACGAAGCAAAAAACTAATACGCGGTGGCGATTACCATGCGCTCATCTCCCACCGGGTGTGGCAGAAGCATCATCTTGCCCCTCAGGAGCTGTACAACATGGATGATTACCACAAAGCGTTCATTTACGCCTCCGAATTCATCGAGATGGATGCGGAGCGGAAAGCCGATCGCGCGCAGAGACGGAAGTAGGCTCCGCCGCGCATCGGGGAAGGAGGCGATCGCGTATGGCGGTGCCAGTGGCCGCATCCATGCTGGGCAGAGCGGTCATTATGAAAGGCGCTAGGAAGAAAGGCGCTTCCGTATTTAAAAACAGTTTCAAGTCGGCTGCCAAGATGGGCATAGGCAAGCTGGCGATGAAGGCGATGTTCGGCAAGAATACGCCGGCTAAACCAGCCGCCCCGGCGCAGGAAGAGAAGAATCCGACGTGGGGCGATCACCTCAAGGAGATGCAGGATGTGTTCGGCGGCGTGTCGGAGAAGCTGAAGAGTTTCGGCACGGCTACCGTCGGCGCGGCGGCCGACTTGGAGTCGGGCAAGATCGGCTTCGACTTTGCCATGAGCAAGCTGCAGCCGCCGAAGGGCGGCAAAGGGGGCAAGGGCAAGGGAAGGCCGGCAAGCGCCGCGGACCTGCAGAAGAAGTTCGACGATTATTGGAAGGCCCTTCGGGAAAACGCACAGACGACCGCCTTTTCCGCCGACAAGGTGATGGAGGGTGGCATGATCGCGGTCAAGCTGACGAAGGGCGACACGGCCAAGGCGATGCAGCTCGTCAAGCTGGCCGAGGACATGGCCGCTTTCAATCCCGGCAAGTCGGTATCGGAAGCGATGGAAGCGATCGAAGCCGCCAAGGACAAAGATTACAAGAAGCTTCAGGAATTCGGCTTCGAGTTCAAAGGCGGCGGCTGGAACAAGTTTCTGCAGGATGCCGACAAGTGGTTCAAGGGCGGCGGCGATAAACTGAACGCTTCGGCCAACGGCATGTGGGAAATTATGAACGAAGGCATGAAGATGTCGCTGGCGAACGCCGGCGTCGCCGCGCTGGAGCAGGTGAAGCCGATTATGCAGCGGCTCGTGAAATGGCTGAACAACGGCGGCTTCAAGAAGCTGGAGGATATAGCGGCGAAGACGGTCGACGTGCTCGTGAAGAGCTTCTTGTGGCTGGCGGATGTCCTGGGGCCGGTGTTCGGCTGGCTGGAGAAGGCGCTCGACTGGGTCAGTGCCAACTTCGAGACGCTAAGGCCGATTTTGAACGGACTGGTTGCGGCCTTCGCCGCATTCACCGTCATTTCGACCGTTGCCTCGATAATCTCCGGGATCGGCGTGTTCATCGGTTTGCTGGCGAATCCGATCTTCTGGATCGTCGCCGCGATCGGGTTGCTCACCGCGGCATGGACGGGCAACTGGTTCGGCATTCAAGATAAGACGAAAGCGGCTATCGCTTGGATCGTGGCTGCTTATCAAGGCTTCGTTAAGTCCATTAAGCAGTTTGTCGAAGACACGAAGCAGCTGTTCGCCGACTTGGGCGCATGGATCCAATATTTATGGTCGGCAGCCGTCGCAGGCGTTGAGGGTTTCGTGAACCGGCTCGTTACGGGCACGGTCCAGCGTTGGAACCAGCTCGTCCAAACCGTTACGCAGCTCGGCCGGGAAATGAAGGCTTGGCTCCTGCAGACCTGGAGCGACATCGTGTCCTTTACGACGGATAAGCTGACGCGCTTGTGGCAGGCGGTCAGTGCAGCATTCCAGTACGTATGGGGGATCGTGTCCGGCGTTATGTCCCGGATTCTTAACTTCTATGGACTCGTTTGGGACGGCATGGTGAAGATCGTAACGGGCGCAGGCTCGTTCATAGCGGACACGGTTCGCTCCGCTTTCGGTGCGGCGAGCGGCATCGTGACGGCCGCCTTCGATACGATTGTCGGCGTCGGCCGGGCGGCGATGGATATGCTGCGCGGCATCTTGAAGGGCGTATGGCAGGGCGCGGCGGGCGATCATATCGGCGCCGTACGTACCATTCGCGACGCGGTGTTTGGCGCATTCGGCAAAGTCGGCGCGCTGCTTAGCGGATTCGCCGCCAAGTCGATCGGTTACGCAAAGCAATTCGTAACCGGCTACGCATCCGGATTGCTTGGCTTCTACCAGACGGTGAAGGATGCGGTTATGCCAGTCTGGGGGGTCATAACGTCCGTCTGGAGCGCGATTGCGGACTTTGTCGTGTCTGCGGCCAAGGCTGCATGGGCAGGCCTTCAAGCCGCTTGGAGCGCGATTTCCACCTATGTGGTGAATGCGTTCAATATGGCGATCGCCGCCATACAGCGGGGCTGGGCGCGAGCGGTTAGTTTCGTCACGACGACGGCACAGGCCATTAAGCAGTGGGCAATCTCGACGGCGAATGCTGTCATAGCCTATGCGATCCAATCTTTTCAATCCTTTATTGCATTTGCGAAAGCAGTGGGTCCGGCGATCGTAGCTTATCTCGTTCAGACATTCGATGCTTTTGTATCCGGAGCCATTCAAGCTTTCCATACCGTCATTGCCTATATTCAGACGGGGGCACAGTTAATTTGGAATGTCATCACAAGCACGATGTCGGCGATTGGAACATTTTTCGTCACGGCGTGGAACACCATTTCAAGCGTGGTAGTGAATGCCTTCAGGGCAATGTACGCCTGGGCAGCCAATACGCTGATTGCTATTTGGGGCGTTATACAACCGGTGTTTGCAGCGATCGGCAATTTCACCACGCTCATGTGGGGCATTATCGTTGGGGCGTTTGCCTGGGGCGTACGGATCGTATACGACGTCATGAACGGCTTGGGGCAGCAGGCGATGTCCTTCGGCACGCAATTTATGAACGGGCTCATTGACGGCTTTACGCAAATGTGGGGTACGCTCGTTCAGACGGTGCAGGAAATATGGGACTCGGTGAAAAACATATTCGGGGGCACAGCAAGCGTCAACATGTCCGTTCAACCGGTTCACGGCAGCCATAGAAGCGGTCTTAACAGGGTGCCGTTCAACGGTTATATCGCGCAGTTGCATCAAGGGGAGATGGTGCTGACCTCGGAGCAGGCCGGTCAATACCGGAGCGGCCAGCTCACAAGCGAGCAGCGTTCCTCCATGCTTCAGCCCTATAGCGCGGCGGGAGGCGGCACGGTGAACCAGTCGAAGTCGGTGGAGATCTCGAACCTGATCGGGGAAATGCATGTTCATGACGAGGCGGACGAGAACCGTTTCATCGATAAGCTGAAGCGGATGCTGGAAGAGGATTTGCTGACGGGAGGAGAGGGCGTCTATGCCGGTTGAGTTCTGGTTCACGTACAACAACGGAGCGGAATCGCTATGGCTGCCCGTTAATCCTTCCGAGCTCAAAGTAACGTCAGGCTCGGCGAATGAAACGGTAACCGTCCAAGGGCTTGGTCAAGTGACCGTTATTCAGGATCCCGTTCTGAAGACGTACGAGTTTTCCGCTCATTTTCCCCAGCATTACGGCCCTTATTGCGCTTATAAAGACATTCCCCCTCCGAAGAAGGGGATTGATCTGTTGGATAAGTGGAAGTTCAGCGGCTTTCCCGTTCAATTCGTCATTATTAATCCCGAAGGGCAGAAGTTAACGGTGCCCGTAACGATCGAAACGCTCTCTTACCGGGAGATCGCCGGCGATATCGGCAGCATCTATTACGACCTGTCGCTACGAGAGTTTAAATACACGAAGCCGCGTGCGATCGAAACGAAAGAGGAGAACGGTCAGAAGGTGGCGGAAATCAGCAACAAGGGGCAGCGGCCCAACCAAGCGGTGAAGCCGAAATCGTATACGGTCAAGGCGGGGGATACGTTATGGGCGATCGACCGGAAGGTCGGCGTTTCCTACGAGAAGATCGCGGCAGCCAACGGCATTAAGCCGCCGTATACAATTCGGCCTGCTCAAGTGTTGGTGATCCCATGATTCAAGTGATGCTCGTGGAGAACGGCAAATCGACGGATGTCACGGCGCTCGTGGAAAGCGCGGAATGGTCTGGCTCATCGCAGAAGGCGGTTCGCAAGCTGTCAGTCAGCCTGCTTCATGCGCAGGAAGGCGATGCCGCTCCTGCTCCCGTGCCGAACGGCACGGGCATTATGCTGCGCGACGGCGAAACCGAGCTGTTCCGCGGCGTCGTGTTCAACGCCGAATACAAGCCCGGCAAGCTGAGCCTGACCGCTTACGATCAGCTTGTCTATTTGACGAACAACAAGGATTCTTACGTGTTCAAAAGCATGAAGGCGTCGGCCATTCTGAATAAGCTGTGCGGCGACTTCTCGATTCCCGCAGGGACGATCGAGGATACGGTCCACGTCATTTCGTATTTGGTATGCGACGAGGAGACGCTCTTCGACATGGTGAAGAAGGCGCTCGATATTACATACCGGCAGCAAGGAATACGGTACTCGCTATTTTCCCAGGAAGGGCAGGTACAGCTTGTGCCGTTCAAGAAGAACAGCCGCGAGTGGGTTATCGAGACGGGCCTCAATCTGATCGACTATTCGTACGGCGAATCGATCGAGAACACGGTTACGAAGGTGAAGCTGCAGGGCGGCGAAGAGAAGCAGACGATCATCGCGACCGCAGAGAACAAGGCTCTGCAGAAGCAGTTCGGCATTCTTCAGCATTATGAGAAGGTGAAGGAAAAGACGAACCGGGCGAAGCTGCAGGAGGCCGCGGATCAACTGCTCGCAGAGAAAGGCAAAGTGAAGAAGACGCTGCGGCTCGACGAGGTGCTCGGCATTTCCGAAGTCGTCGCCGGAACGGTCGTCGTCGTCAACGTGCCGGAGCTCGGCATCAAGCAGACATATGCGGTCGAGGAAGACAACCATCAATTTAACGGCAGGTATCATAAAATGTCGCTGACTTTAACGGAAATGACGTAAGCGTTAGGCGGAAGAAAGCAGGTGCGGCCTTTGTCGCTGGGAGACTTGATTAAGCTGCATAGCATGAATGGCGTCCGGTCGCTTAGAATGCTGGAGCTGATGGAGGCGGAGGTCGTGTCGGCTTCTCCCAAGGAGCTGCAGCTGAAGCTGAAGGGCAACGACAAGCTTATCATTCCGAAGGAGCTGATCGTCGTCGCCGAGCATTTGTGCGAGACGAAGCGGAAGGTCCATTTGAACCGCGCCAGCAAAACAGCGGAGGAGAAGGAGTCATCCATGGCGGTAGGGAAGGAGTCGTTCGATATGACGCTAACCGAGATGCTTCATGCCATTCCGCCTCCGGCCGTTGATGAGATGCACAGCCATGAATCGAAGGTGGAGGTCGCATTGTTGGATCAAAGCTTTGCGATGACGGAGGGCGAGCTTCATTACATCAACGACGACAAAGAGGACGATCTGCTGAAGAAGGGCGATAAGGTGATGGTTGCCTCGTTCGAGGGCGGTCAGAAGTTTTTTGTCATCGATCGGGTCGTCCACTATTAACGAGGGGTGGTGAGCAACATGTCGCTGGGCGATTTGATCAAGCAGCACAGCATCAAGAGCGTGCAGGCGATGAAGCTGCCGGAGCTGATGGAGGCGGAGGTCGTGTCCGACGCTCCTGATCTGAAGATTAAGCTGAAGGGCAGTGATAAGCTCATCATTCCGAAGGAGCTGATCGTCGTCGCCGAGAAGCTGTGCCGCTTCAAACGGAAGGTGAATTTGACGAACAAGGAGAATACGACGATCGGGAAGCAGACGTTTAGCGGAGATACGAAACCGTCCACCACTTATGCGCATACCCATCCGTATTCTGTGGAAGTCGCCTTGACTGGCAAGGATTTCACCCTCAAAGAAGGCGAACTTCATTTCATCAACGATGACAAGAAAGACGATGTGCTGAGAAAAGGCGACAAAGTAATGGTCATCACGTTCGAAGGCGGCCAAAAGTTTTTTATTTTCGATCGGATCGTTACCTATTAACCGTCGAAGGAAGGCGGAGATCATATGGGGCTGACCCCCGACATTGGGTTTCCAGATGTTATCGTGCAGAAGAAACCGGTATTGCGCACGTACAGCCTCGATTTGGAGACGGGCGAAATCGGCAGGCAGATCGACGGCTTGGAAGCCGTTAAGCAATTTATCCATAAAGCGATTCAGACGATTCGATACGCCTATCCGATTTACTCGAACGATTACGGCTGCGAAGTGCAGTTGATGCTCGGCAAAGCCTATTCGCAAGGCTTCATTCAGGTAGAGATGATTCGGATGATCACGGAGGCGCTGATCTACGATGAAAGAATCAATCGCGTCTACGAGTTCGAGATCGAATGGGAGAATGACGAGGTGAAGGTGTCCTTCCTGGTTGATTCGACGCTCGGCATGATCCGGTACGAAGGAGTGTTGTAGCTTGGACGGTACGAATACGCTTAGCTTCGAGTCGAAGCTGCAGCAGCTGCTTGATCGCGTCGACAACGGAATTGATAAAAGCGAAGGCTCGATCATTTACGATGCGCTTGCGCCGATCGCAATGCAGCTATGGATCGAGGAAAGCAAGTTCCGCAGTATTCTGGAGCAGGCTTTCGCCGTTACGGCGGAAGGGCGTTTCCTCGACCTGATCGCGAAGGACTACGGTCTGGAGCGGACGCCGGCGGCAGCCGCCAAGGTGGAGCTCACCTTTACCGGAGTCGTGAACGCTGTTATCCCGGACGGAACGAGTGTCGGCATCGAGAATTCCGACATATCGTTCGTTACGGTCGGAGAAGCGATTATCGGTAGCCAAGGTCGGACGACGATCATGGCCAGATGCAAGCAGCCTGGCGTGATCGGCAACGTCAACGCGGACACGATTCGCCTCCTGTTCGATCCGGTGAAAGATATATGGACGGTCAACAACAGCCGCCCCGCCGAAGGCGGACTCAATCAAGAGTCGGACGAGGCGCTGAGAGGTCGCATTCTGTACCAGAAGCGCAACCCGGAGCATGGCGGCACCGAGTCCGATTATAAGCGCTGGGCGCTTTCGGTCACCGGCGTTACGTATGCCGAGGCGATCAACTGCAAGCGCGGGCTCGGCACGGTCGACGTCGTCGTCGGCGCGGATGCCGACATCGAACGCGTCTGCAAGGAAGTACGCCTTCTGATCGAGCAGAAGAAGCCGTTAGGCGTCGACGTTGAAGTGAATCCCGTCGTTCCGGAGTCGATGACGGTGAAAGCGAAGGTCGTCGGACTGAGCGAGTCGGCTGCCAAAAACGCGGTTTACGGTTATTTGCGAACCGTCGACATCGGGGGCACGATTTATTTGTCCAAGATCGTAGCGGCTTTAATTACGGCTGGAGCGGCGGACGCGGTCATTCTTCTGCCGAAAGAAAATCTGGAGCTCCCGATCGATCGCAGCCTGCAGGCGGAGGTTATCATCGTATGACGGCGCCGCTAATCCGATATTTGCCCGAGTATTACCAAGAAAGCAGACAGATGAACGCGATCATGGATGCAGCGGCGCCGGACATCCCCGATGTGGAAGGGCGACTGTTGCATTCGTTGTTTCTGTCGGAATCCCCGGATGAGTGGCTTTATCTGTGGCGGCAGGAACTGCAGGAAGCGAACCGGGAAGCGTTGCTGGCGAAGCTGCGGTCGTCCGGCACGCTCAATATGGAGACGATTAACGCGCTGGGCTTGTCTGCGCTGGAGACGTATCGGCTCAGTCCGGACGACGGCTACACGCTGTCGGGCGACGACGCGATGTTTCCCGACGGGGAGTTCTTCGGTCCGCTCATATCGGCGATTTACGTCAATCCCGATCAAGTGGACGTTGTCCGCAAGCTTATTCATATTAGCGGCTTCGCCGGCTTTAAATATTGGCTTGCCGTTACGCTGAAGCAATATATCAAGCTGGATAACCCGCGGGTGGGGACGCTGAGAAGTTTATATCCAGGCCCCGACCGCGAGACGAAGCTGGACTACGGGGAAGTGAGCGGCACGAAGGTGAGCACAAGCGCCGCCACGTCTCTTTATACGGTCAACAAGGCAAATGCGGCAAGAGGCGCTTGGTGGTCGCCGGGCGTATTTTTCACGGATCCGCTGCATTTTACGGAAGAAGAGCTTCGCATTCAGCAATCGGCGGTCACGGTAGTTCAAGGAAACGCTTAGGAGGAGTAACGCATGGGAGTCAGTTATACGGCATCGGTAGCCGGGATGCGGGCGTTTCAGGCGCTTCATCTGGTCCGTACGGACAACGTGTGGATCGGGATCGGCAAGCCGACGCCATGGAATGAGTCGGACAGCGTTCCCGAGGTGTCCGGCTCCTCGCAGTTGAGCGAGCCGATCGGGTATAAGAAGGCCGAGAAGGTCAGATTCGTCGTTCCCGACGCCGAAGGCGATATCGTTCAGTTCGAGCAAAGGTGGAAAATCATTTCGGAAGTGGAAGCGATGCAAAGCTTCGTACGCTGGGTATATGTCGCCGCCTGGATCACGGGGACGGAGCTGCCTGCCGTCAGTTATCGGCAGAGCGCGATCGTCACGGACCTGGAATTGGCGGCGGAGACGCTGCCGGGCAAGCTGGCGGTGAAGGCGGAGGAAGTAGGCAATCACGGCTATGCCTTGGTCGTCAATAACCGCTCGCCGATCCATCGGACGGAAGACCAGCGGGAGTTTCTCGAATTTATAGTGGAGTTTTAGGAGGAGCGCAGGGGATGAGTGTGTACAATCGTTTCGACCCGGGCAAACGCTGGGTTTCGCTGCAGGCGCAGAGCGGCAGGCGGCTGCAGTCGGCCGAATTGAACGAGATCCAGTCGCTGTCGCTTCACCGCGACAAGCGGATGGGGGACGTTATTTTCGGATCCGGCCATATTATCGAAGGCGGCCAAATCTACGTGCAGCCGGATAAGACCGTCATCCTGTTTCCCTCAACCGTCTATTTCGACGGCGTCATCCATGATATCGGCGAGAAGCGGCTGTCGATAGCGGGTGCAGGCGAAGAAGTCATCGGTCTCAAGATTAGCTATACAACCGTTACATACGAAGACGCGATGGGAAAGGAATTGCTTGATCCTGCCGTAGGTTATGCCAACTTCGGCTCGCCGGGAATGGACCGTCTCGTCGCGACGCCGGATTGGGTACTGAACGACGCGGCGGCGATTCCGATGTACCGGCTGGTTGACGGAGAAGTCGTCACGGCGAAGGTACCGCCTGAGCTGGAGGGCTTCACGCCCGTGCTGGCCAGAAGGACGCATGATACGAGCGGCAGCTTTCTCGTCTCCGGCATGGACGGCTTCATCGAGCCGGCCGAAGGCGATTATGTCACGCTCGTCATCGAGGCGGGCAAGGCTTACGTGCTCGGCTATGAGATCAACCGGCTTGTCCCGACTCGCTTCAAGCTGAAGAAGGCGCTCGATACGCGCAAAGTGTCCGACGAGATCAAGACGTTTACGGCTGGCACGCTGCATTACTCATTGAACAGCAGGCCGGTCAAGGCGATTCAGGAGATTACCGCCAAGGTACGGAAGGCGGATGTGAGCATAACGAGGGACAGCACAACTTTGCAGGATTATTTGCTGACCGATGCAGTCGCCGATATCGTCAGCGTCACGCAAGGAACGAAGACGTATGTGAAGGGCACCGATTATCAGCTGTCGGGCAATAGCATCGACTGGTCGATCGGCACGAAGAGGCCGAACATCGGAGAGACGTACCGCGTCACGCTGGACTATGTAAAGAAGATGGTGCAGGGCGAGGATTACAAGCTGGAGGAAGGCAAGAGCGAAGTGACATGGCTTGGACGGGATCTGCCGAATAACGCCTCCACATTTAATGTCACATACGATTACTATTTATCCCGAAAAGACGTGTTCTACTTAACGGCCGAAGGTCAGATCCAGATCGTGACCGGCCAATCCGACCTGCATCCGCCGACGCCGCCTGTTCCTCCGGATATATTGGAGCTGGGCGAGCTGCATTTGCCTCCGGCGAGCTCCGAGGTGAAGGTGGTCAACAACAAGCCGAAGAGGCTGACGATGCTGGAGCTTCGCTCGCTGCTCGATCGTCTGGAGCGCGCCGAATATAACCAAGCGATGCTCGATCTGGACCGCTCCGCGCAAATCGCCGACCCGACCACGTTCAAGAAAGGTTTCTTCACCGACAACTTTACGAACTTCGAGCGTTCCGATCTGGAGAGAGGCTTCGATGCAATGATCGATCCCGCCAATCAGACGCTCCAGCTTCCGGTCAATCAGCAGTTCGTTCAGTTGGAGTTCGGAAGCGGCGAATCGGTGCGTCGGCACGAGCGGCTGTTAACGCTCGATTACACCGAGCAGGTCATTATTGATCAAAGCTACGGAACGGAGTCGTTAAACGTAAATCCGTATCAAGTGTTCGGTTCGCAGGCAACGATCCGGCTGACGCCGTCCCAGGACTCCTGGGTTGAGACATCCTACGTGTCCCAGACGGTATGGGGCTGGTGGGATGCCTGGTGGACCGGCAACCGGACGGAGACGCGCGTGATCCTGGACGAAAACATTCCGTTCATCCGCCGGCGCGTCGTTACGGTATACGGCGAAGGATTCGAGCCGAACTGCAACAACCTGCAAGCGACGTTCGACGGCGTAGACGTTGCGCTCGTTCCGTCGACAGGCTATGAAGCGGGAGCGAAGGCCGGCACGATGAAAGCGAACGGCGCGGGCAAGTTTATCGCAACGTTCACGATCCCGGCCAATATCCGCACGGGCACCAGGGAAGTCCGTATCTTCAATTACGTGTAGGAGGGGTAGCAGTGGCCCAGATCCAAAATGAATCAAGAACGTCCTACGTTGGCGTTGGCCGCAAACAAATTATCGAGCAGACGTTCTGGCAGGTGCCATGGTGGAATCAGATCGACCCGCTCGCGCAGACGTTTCTTCTGTTAGAGGAACGATTCGTTACGAGCGTGGAGCTGTACTTCGAGACCAAGGACGCTAACTCCTCGGGTTATACCGCGAAGCCCGTTACCGTCCAGCTTCGGAATGTCGTGAACGGCTATCCGGGGACGACGGTGCTTGCTTCCAAAGTACTTGAGGCGAGCGCGATCAAAGTTTCGCCGAAGGGCGATACGCCCACAAAATTTATCTTCGGCGACCCTGTCCTGTTGCAAGCGAATGTGGAATACGCAATCGTCGTGCTTACAGGATCGAGCCAATACCGCGTCTATGTCGCGAAGATGAGCGGCAAAGACTTGATCAGCGGGAATGTCGTATCCCGGCAGCCTTACACGGTCGGCTTGCTTTTCTCCAGCTCGAACGCAACGGCGTGGACGGCCCATCAGGACATGGATATGAAATTCCGTCTGTATGCGGCCGAGTTCAAGAAGCCTTCCGGCAGACTGAACTTCGATGGCTTGTCGCTGCAAGCAGCCGTATCCCAACTGCTGCTATCGACCAGCCAAGTCGTTCCGCAGGGCAGCAATCTGCAATGGCAATGGTCGCCGGACGGCAGTAAATGGTATGCGCTGAACGACGCGGGCGTGACCGGACTGGGAGCACCGACGGATGACGTCCATGTGCGCGCGTTAATGACTGGCTCCGGCAAGAGCTCGCCGGTCATCCAGACCGAAGCGATCGGAGCGGGCGCTTTGGCTTATAAGCCGAACGGTGTCTATGTGACGAAGGAATGGTTCACGAACGAATCGTTTACGAAGATTACGGTATATGTCGATTTGCATACCCCTTCGGGTACTTCTCAGGCTGTCGAGTACAGCATCGACGGAGGCAATGCCTGGGTAGCTTTCGGAAGCGGCAGATCAATGCAGCAGCTCGGTCAATATACGCAGTTTAAGTTCGAAGCGGCCGTCGCCTCCTCGCAGAAGGTCCGTATCCGGATCAAGCAGGCGAACACGGAGGACAACCGGGCGGAGACGCCGCGAGCGAGACGGCTGATGGTAACGTTAACTTAGAGGAGCGGGTGAGTGGAGATGGGCAATGCGAACCGCATTAATTTGGATCCGGCGGCGCCGGACAGTCTCTATGCCGGCGCGCAAAAAGTGAATACGGCGCTGGATGAGGCGGAAGCGAGGCAAGAGCGGCTGGAGCGGATAATGAATGAGCAAATAAGCAACTCGTTATGCCTGCATTGGATGGGGGTGTAGACGATGGCGTATGAGCTTTATTCCGCGGTCGACCTGTATGCGGGGCAACCAGGCGTGGCATTGACCGACCTTGTTACCTTGAAGCAAAAGACGATTCTAAAAAGCGTCGTTATCCATAATACGACAGGCTTGAGCGCAAAGCTGAAGCTGTATATCATTCGCCCCGGCAAATCGGCGAACGCCGAGACCCAGCGGATCGGCACGAGCATCGCCGGCGAGGATACGATCAAGTTCTCTTTCGAGACGGTGCTGCCGAAGGGCACGAAGCTCGCTGCCGTTCAAGCGACGGCCGGCGCGCTGTCGCTCGACATTTCCGGAGTCGAGGTGATCCCGGGTGTATAGCTCCTTGAAAGGGATGACAGGCAGCGGTGGCGGTGCGGCTTCGATCAAACGCAGTTTCCCGGCCGCGCCGGGCGAGAAGATCGAGAGAGGCGACGTCGTCACCGTCTTCAATAACGAGCTTTATCGGAATGCCGAGCAGCCGGTAAGCAAGCTTCCGCGGTTCAGTCCGGACGTGCTGTACATGCAGCAAGACGAGGATTGCAGGGCTGTCCATCCGATCGGCGGAGACGGCTTTATCTATATCGGAACAACGAATAAACAAATCAATATATACCGCGTCGATGCTGGGGCTGACGGCATCGTCGTGAAGGCGCGGAAGTCGATACCGATTTATGGCGTCGAGGGCATTAACTACTTTCTATTTAAGGCGCTCACCGAGGAGACGGGCGTCATCTGCTACTTGGAGCATAACACGAGCAAATGGGCATTAATGCTTGTTCGGTGGAGCGGGACGGAAGGTCTACAGCTTGGCGAGCGATTCGGTTCGGAGCTGTACGCGAGCGGAGAACCGGTTATCGAGAGTTTGTCCGTCAGCTCGTTCCTGCTTGTCTGGCATTGCACGAAGGCGGTGCCTCAGCAGCTGAAGGCTCAAGTCTGCACGCTTGGCGCGGGCGACTCTATCACGTTTCAAGGCGATGCGATGGTGTTGGAAAGCGATGCGAATCTGAACTATGCTTTTTCTTTCAGTAAGCTCTCGGCGAATGTGTTCGCGGCCAGCTACTGGCTAAGATCCACCAGTTCGCAAGGCTCTTTGGTTACGAGAATGGTGCTCTTGAACGGAGAAGGAGCGCTCGTTATTGGCGAAAAGTCCATTGCTAGCACGGTCGGTGCCAATCAAGTTAATCTGAAGCATCTGATTCTCTCACCATCTAAGCTTGTACTCGTAAGCAAGCTGGATTCGATGCTTGGCTTCTATACGGTCGTTATTAAAGACGGAAATATACCGATTACTGGCACACCTACTGTGGGCGGTATAACCGAAGCTTTCTACGATGCGGTGAAAGTATCCGAAGATCGCTTTATGAGCGTCGTCAACTATTATCAGACGGGAGCGCTCGTGTTGTCCCTCTTCGATACAGTTGGCGGCAAGACGACAGTGTTATCCAACAAAGCGATACTGAATACGGTCAAAGGCAGCTATAACAGACTTCGGTTCGTTCCGCTGGGCCAATCGCTGTTCGCGCTTACTTTCAATCATGAACCGGAGCGGGACTACGCCTATACGCAAGCGATCATGGTCAAGATAACGCCGATCCAGAATGTGATCGAGGATCTGAATCTCCGAGAACAGCTCATTAATGTGTGGGATCAAGGAGCTGCGGCGGATAGCTTCGGCCTCAGCGCGCTCGGCGAGAGCGGGCGCTTCGTTGCCGCGGGCCGCGGCAGGCTGAAGCTGTTCCGCTATGCCTGGTCGCCAGTGCGTTTCATCAGTTCCGGCGTTGGCGAATTCGGCGTTTCGACAGGTGATCATGATGTGAACGGCCGGACCTTGGCCTCTATCGTTCTATCGGACGGCAGCGTGGCCGTCGCTTATCGGGAGCGGGACACTTGGCATGGCAAGCTTTCCGTCTTCCGCATGGACATCGAAAGCGGAGACTATCGTCCGGTGCTCTCTCATACGTTCTCGTACAGCCATGTCGATAACATCAGCATGGCGGAGGTTGTTCCGGGCAAGATCGCGCTCCAATACAAGCAGCGGTTGATTCCTGCTTACGATTCCAAGCAAATGAATCGGGGCGATGGCTCAGACGAGGTTAAAGTCATGATAGCTACCGTATCGGCAGCAGGGCTCTCCGGCAAGACAACGACAAGCTTCAACCTGCCGGAGCATTATATCAACAGCACGATCGTAAAGCTGGATAACGGCTATTTGCTTCATGCCGGGGTAACGGACCGGCTGGCGGTTATGGCACGGGTCGTGAAGTGCGAGGCGACCGGAGAGAGCATCACCTTCACGGCGATGCAGCAATCCGAGACGATCGATTATGAAAGGCTGCATGCTTCGGTGGTTCGCTTAGGTCCAAACAAAGTCGCCATTCGTTCGGACATCAGAACGATGATCGCAGAGGTTGACGACAACGGTGCCCTCCTCGTATCGCAAGTGTACTATATCGAGCTGTCGAATCGCGTGACTGGAGGCGTGGTGGGCGACGGCCAAGGCGGCCTGATCCAATTAACGACCCATAGCACAGGCAACGAAGCACTGCTTGAGCTGACGCCGTATGGAAGCTCAGGCCTCGCACTCTATCAAACGGACGACACGATGGCCCGCAAGCAATCGGCTATGGGGATTTTGACAGATATAAGCCGGATGGACGGCAAGGCAGCTTTCGTCTATAAGTCAAGATGGGCAAGCGGGAGAATGGCCAGCAAAAACGAGCCGCATCAGTTGCTTCGCCTTGCTTTGCTTAGTACGGAAGACTTCCCTCATGACGATCGGTTCTATCCGTTCCCGGGCTCCGAAGATACGCAGCCTGTCTTTGTGCCGCTCGGCGGACAGCGCGCTTTCTGCATAGGCACAGATCCTGCCGGCAATCAAATCTACATGCTCGCGTACAGCGACGGCGATAAACTTTCCTTCGGCAAGCCGAATTTGAAGGCGCATGGAATCGCGGTCTCGGGCGGCGAAGCCGGCGCACTCGTCGAAGTCGCGATGCGCGGCATCGCAGAATACGATGAGCCGTTGAAGGCCGGATCGGTCTATTACAACAACCGCGACGGCAGATTATCTATGGATGCTGCCGGTAACAAGGTAGGCCTCGCCATTTCGGAGCATGAGCTTTTGATAGAATAATAAGAGCCTATAAGAGAACAAGGGCAGTCTGCTATGTCAGCCGACTGCCCTTGAACTATATCCAATGAGACTTAAGCTTGCAAAGTCACTCGTCGTTTCCTCTTGTACAAGATCATCGTAAGGGTTAAGCATTCCAGAAGGGATAGCGTCAGGTAGACGATGTCCTGAGACACGTTCATGCTTGCGATGTCCCAGTCTAACAACAGAAGATTGATTCGCATAAACGGAATATGTCCGACGAACGTCACGATGCTGAACAAGTTGATAAAGGTATGATAGGTTTGCACGGCTTTCCACTTGATATGTATGATCCCATAGAAGAGAAGCAGCGTGCCCGGCAATATGCTGAGCGCAAGCTTGTAATCGTTGCTCCACTCGGCGTAATTAAGCAGAATCAGAAGCTCCGCTGCGGTTAATACCACAGTACCGATAAGGAAGCGCCATGCTCTCCATTGGCAGAACTTCTCTTCATACTTCGCAATTAATATGCCGGCTAAGACAAAGGTCAAACCAAATCCCAAATACCGATAAATAAACAGCTTTGCATAGCTGAAGATAGAGCTGTCGTTGGAAGTAAATCCGTCGAAGATGGCATTTGTCATAGGAATAAAGCTGCCGCATACGAATAAAGTCAACAAAAAACCGGCAATTGCAAGGATGACCGCAAGGCGCAGGGCACGCCTCTCATAGACGAGCCAGTAACAGGCAGCCATGCTGAACAGGAGCGGCGGTATAAACCATAACTGAACGAGAGGACCGTTGAGTACGACCGCAATGATCAGGATTCTAGCTTGGAGGGCGATATTGCTTAGAGTCGGACCGCTTCGGATCAGCTCTGGGATGATATGCTCTACGGTAAATAAAATACAGAACAAGCCGTAAAGCAAGGAGAGCCTTGCTATGTACTTTAGAACATATTGTCTGGCATTTGCCGCGTGTTTCCATCCGTTGTATGCCAAAAATCCGGAAATCACATAGAAGCACGGGACAACCGTACCGAGCATGGGGGTTAAAAATTTAAATTGCTGATTCGAGAAATCGTTCATATAGCGGATTAGCATCGTATGGGCCAGCAGAACGACAAGACAGCCGGCGAGCTTGAATAACGTTATTCCGGAATAGTACTTACGCATGAATCTTGGACTCCTCCAGCTGCTTCATCGCCAGCTCTTTCATCATGCCAACGGCAATTTTCCCTGTCGGGGATAATGGCAGCTCAGGAAGAAACACGACATATCGCGGGACTTTAAAAGCCGAAAGGCGAACAGCCAAAATCTCCTTGAGCGACTCAGCGGTCGCAATGGAGCCTGGCCTTGCAACGACGCAAGCACAGACTTGTTCACCGTATAAGTCGTCCGGGATGCCCAGTACAAAGGCTTCCTCGATATCATGGTTTTGAAGCAGCAGATTTTCGATTTCGACAGGAGAGATTTTTTCGCCTCCGCGCGAAATGAGTCGGCGCAGCCTTCCGGAAATCGTCAGTATGTTGCTGTCATCCAAGTAACCCAGATCCCCCGTCTTGAACCATCCGTCACTCGTGAAGCAAGATAGATTATGGTGCTTATCCATATATTTCATGACACGATAGCTTCGCACTACAACCTCTCCATGCTCCTGATTTGGCAGCGTTCCCCCTGTTTCGGGATGCATAATCTTTACTTCCACACCTCGATCTACTTTGCCCGCGAGGCTGTAATCATTGGACTCGAACTTCTCGAAGTCAATCACGCCGCTCAGTAAACGGGAACGAATAAGCAGCTTAAATAAAAGCGAAAGCAGCATATTGTTTCGTCCTTTATTGAAACAGGTTCCATTAGCCACCGAGCCGGTCTCCGAAGACCCGTACGTGACCATGAAAAATAAAAGTTTAAGCTCTTCATTGACTTTCCGAAGCAACGAGCCGCTTACTGCCGCCGAAGTGAACGAAATGCCGATAAGCGAAGAAAGACCGGAGAGATCTTCTTTAGAGGCAGATAGAATTCGCTGAACCATATATGGAGTGCCGACCATAATCTTGCAAGCTTCCTGTTCGACTGCTTTAATCACATGAAGAGGATGGAAGTAACCGAGGAGTACAATCCGCACGTTGCAAACTTTCAAGTTCGTAAATATCGTCCCGAATCCGCCTAGATGATAGAGCGGCAATAAGCTTATCAATGAGAAACGTCGAGCGATTATATCGGTTGCCTTGCCAAGCAAACCAGCCGTCCTCGTTGTTTTTTTGTTTGTCGGTTTCGTTGATAGAAAAGCAGCCGTCGTACGAATAACGCCTTTTGGGAAGGCCGTCGTCCCTGAGGTGTATAAAAGGATGAGAGGGTCGCTAACCGTTACCGCTTTGCAATGAGCAAGAAACATCTCCTCGGAAGCCTCGGAAGCTATCGTTGTCAATTCAGAGAAAGGACGCAGCGGCGAGGGTAGTTCTCCGTCTCCGTCTACTACGAATATAGAATCCGGAATCCATGGGGCATCTGTGATATTGCTCCTGCATTCCGCTATGATCTCCAAGAGCATGGACGGGTAGTTCATATGATGGCCTTCGGTTCCGATTATCATTGCCGCAGGTTTGGCGCTTTGCAAATACACCTTTATTTCATCTTTCTTCGAATAAGCGTTCAGAGGCACGATTACAGCGCCGATACTGGCAATGGCAAACATGGAAATGATAAGTTCGGCTCTACCGGTCATAAGGAGGGCGACGGAATCTCCCTTCTTAATGCCGAGTTGCAGGAGGCCTTTGGCCAACGCTTGCGTTTCATTCCACAGCGAACCCCAAGCATAATGCTGATTCAGTTGAGGAAAGCTGTACGCAATGTCAGCGGGGGAGGAAACTGCGCGTTTTTGCAGGAGAAAAGGGATAGTATCCGGATTGAGTGCATGACGGACGATCATTAAAGAACGCTCCTTCTAATTATAAAAAAACGGGCTGTAATCGCTTTCTTGCAGCCATCTCCGTAACAATATAGCATTTTTTTTGTTCTTTAAAAAGAATTAAATTGAGCCGCAATAAGTGGAGCTCCCACTATGTTGCGGATTGCTGTGTTGCTATAATGGAACGAGATCAGAAAGGAGGGCTCCCGTGCGTGATTCCGATATTGCAGTTGGAAAATATTAAGAAAAACCGGCGTGCGGAAGAAAGTACCCCTTTGTTCGCCGGCGTGAATGCCGAGGTGGCCGAGCCGGACAGCATTGCGCTGCTTGGCGTGTCCGGGCAAGGCAAGAGCACGCTGCTGCGCATAATGTCCTTATTGGATGCGCCAGACGGAGGCGAGATCCGCTTGCATAATAATCCGCAGGCGGAGATGGATCCGCGACAATGGCGGATGAACGTTTGTTATGTAGCCCAGCAGGCGGTCATGCTGCCCGGAACGATCGACGACAACATAAAGACGGCAAGTCTGCTGCATGGGAAGCCCTTTGATCGCGAGCATGCCGAACGTCTGAGAGAGCGGCTGGGACTCGGCGGACTGGATCCCGCCAAGAAAGCGTCCGAGCTGTCGGGAGGCGAGAAACAGCGCGTATCGCTGCTTCGCTCGTTAATGCTGCGGCCGCAGGTACTGCTGCTGGACGAAGTGACGGCGTCCCTTGATCAGGCCTCCAAGCAGAAGGTGGAGGATGTGCTGCTGGAGCGGCATCGCGAGGAGGGGACGACGTTGATTTGGGTGACGCATGACTTGGAGCAGGCCCTTCAGGTTAGCCGTACCGTATGGTTTATGGCGGAAGGTACGCTGCTCGAGAAAGGCGGGACCGAGTCGTTTTTCCAACATCCGGCTACGGACGCCGGGCTCAAGTACATTCGAGCCTCAGGAAGCGGGGAATAGCTGATGTCGTTATTGGCGCTTAGCTTTACGCTGCTGTTCGTTATGATTACGATGCTGGTGTCCGTGTGGCAGAAGCTCGGCCTGGAGAGGGATATCGCAATCGGCACGATACGTTCCGCCGTTCAGTTGCTGCTCGTGGGGTATGTGCTGCAATTCGTATTCAACACGAAGAACGTGCTGCTGATTGCCTTGATCGTACTGTTTATGCTTACGATCGCTTGCTTGAACGCGGCGAAGAGAGGGGCCGGCCTGCGCGGAATCGTATGGCGGGTTGCCGCGGCGATCGGCACGACGGAGCTGCTGATGATGGGACTGCTGATCGGCTTCGGCATTATCGATGCGACGGCGCAATACATCATTCCGATTAGCGGCATGACGATTGGCAACGCGATGGTCGTAGCCGGCCTCTTCCTGAATCAAATGAAGCAGGAGGTCGAGGCTTCCAAAGGCGAGATCGAGGTGCTGCTGTCGCTTGGCTCTAATGCGAAGCAGGCGATGGCCGGCGTGACGAAGCGGGCGGTCAAATCAAGCATGATTCCGACGATCGACGGCATGAAGACGGTAGGTCTCGTTCAGCTTCCGGGCATGATGACGGGCATGATTATCGCCGGGGCGAACCCGATCGATGCGGTGCGCTACCAGATCTTGATCGTGTTCGCCTTCGCCAGCTCGGCGGCAGTTACGAGCATCATATTAAGCTTGCTTAGCTACCGGTTATGGTTTACGAAAGACCTGCGCATTCAAATTCCAGAGCAAAAAGGATGATATTCGAAATGAACGTATACAAGAGCGGGGCGGAGCTGCTGAGCGAGATCGAGGCGACGAAACTTCCGAAGCAGATGCTGGCGCTATGGGCAATGGGGCAAGAGGGCTTCCTGATTAAGTGGAGGGAACGTACGGTATTGTTCGATCCTTACTTAAGCGATTGGGTATACGAAAGCAGCGGGCCGCCATGGTCGCGGGCATTCGAGCCGCCGCTTGCTCCAGCGCAGTGCACCGGCGTGGATTACGTCGTATGCTCCCATCATCATGAGGATCATATGGACAAGCTGACGCTGCAAGCGATCGGGAAGTCTGCAACGACGAAGTTTATCGTGCCGAAGGCGCATCTTGGGCTAATGAAGGAATGGGGCTTCCGTGACGGGCAGCTTATCGGCATTTCGCACGGGCAAACGCTCGAACTGGCGGACGGTCTTCTGCTCGAGGCGCATGCCGCCAAGCATGAACAATTCGAGACGGACGAAGGCGGCGAGCATAAATTTCTCGGGTTTGTCGCCAGCTTCGGCGGCGTGCAGGTGTACCATGCCGGAGATACGGTCGGTTTTCCCGAGCTGGCGGAATGGCTTAAACCGAAGCGAATCGATATCGCGATGCTGCCGATTAACGGGCGCGACTTCGTCCGCGGCGCCAAAGGCATCGTCGGCAACTGCAATTACCGCGAGGCGATCGAGATTGCCGCACAGATCCAAGCAGACATGCTCGTTCCGATGCACTACGGCCTTTTCCCGCACAATGACGAGAATCCGGCCTACTTCGTCGATTATGCGTATCGGAACTATCCGGCGCGGAAGTTCCATATGTTCGCACCCGGCGAGCGGTTTATTTACATGAAGTAGGGATAGGCTTACTTTAGCTTGAATACGACGACTCCAGCGACCATAATGGCGATGCCGAGCAGCTTATTCATCGTGAACGGCACTTTCTCGATCCCGAATAACCCAAAACTATCGATCAGCAGCGCCACGATGAGCTGCGCGATCAGCAGCAGTGCAACCGAGTAGGCCGGTCCAAGCGCCGTGATTCCTTTCATGACGGAGAAGACGATCATGACGCCGAGCGCTCCGCCGACCAAGTACAGCTTATTGACGGTCGGAAGCTTGGCGATGCTGCCGTCCTTCAAAATCAACATAATAATAAGCGACAGCGCGAAGCCGGTTCCGTGGACGAATGTATTCGTCACCCAGAATCCGGCTTTCTCGCTTAATCTCGTATTGAAGACGCTTTGTATGCTGACGAAGATCCCTCCAAGCAATGAATAAATAATTCCCATCATCGTTTACCGCCTCCTTCTATTTCTCATCACTATTGATACAGATTGCCGCTGGCCAGCTCCTTCATTCGGTGCGCATCGCGAATAACGATAATTCCCCGCTTGCGAGTTATGACGCCTTCCTTCTCCAGCTTCGTAATGACGCGGTTCAAGTGACGGTAGCTCGTTCCGAGCAGCTCGGCAAGGTCGGTCAGCTTCTCGGTTCTCATCTCCTCAAGAGCCGGATGGATGCAAGCTTCCGGCGATATCGATAGCAGATAGCTGGCAAGCCTGTTCTCGACCGGGTATAGCAGATTGAGGCTCGACGCGTTCGAAGCTGTATACAGCTTATGGCTAAGCCCCTTAATGATGTAAGTTAGAAAACGGGGATCATCGAAAGCCCGTTCTCTTAACGCATCCGCTTTAATCGCGATAAACAAGCTTTCGCCGACCGATTCTACCGTGCAGCGAACGGGATAGCCGGTCATAAGCTCCATATCGCCGATGATGGCGAGCGGCTCGTTGAAACGAAGCAGCACCGACTTGCCGTTCGGCAGCAACGTATACACTTTGATCTTTCCCTTCACGAGCAAATAGAGATGATCGAGCCGATCTCCCGCCGCGCATATGGCTTGCCCCTTCCCGTAGGACAGGAGCTTCATATCCTTAATCGTTTCTTCGCCGAATATAGCGTCAAGCCGATGCGACTTCACGTACTTGGCAATACGGGAATGATTTTGTTCCACCCGGACAATCTCCTCCGTTCTGCCGCCTGCTTCTCATTGTAGAAATTGCAGCCGTTATTCAAAAGGACATATGTCCTATTTCACACACAAAAATAACACGCGAGCGGGATGTTATCAAGCGGCAATATCGACTCATGATTTACGGTTTGGGAGGGCAAGCTGAGGAGGAAGTTCGGAGCGATTATAAAGGAGGGCATTATAGTTTGGCAAATAGAGGATTAATAACAGCGCTCATAGCTGTAGGCACGGCGCAAGTATTGAAGCTGCCTTGGCATAAAGCGACAACGGGCGAATGGGATATAAGCCAACTAATCGGTTCGGGCGGCATGCCCAGCTCGCATTCGAGCGGAGTTAGCGCCTTGGCTGCCTATACGGCAACGAAATATGGCTTAAAGACACCCGAGTTCGCGATTAGCGCGATGCTGGGCATTGTCGTCATGTACGATGCGATGAACATCCGGAGACATGCTGGAGAGATTGCGATTCAAGTGAATGATCTGGATGCGGACGTAGAGAAGCTGGCAGGCCATCATCCAGGTGTATACCATACGCGCAGAAGCGAGCGTCTGAAGGAGAGCCTAGGCCATCAGCCAAGAGAGGTATTCGCGGGTGCGGCACTCGGTACGCTGATCGGATGCATTGGAGCATTGAAGGCTCGCCGTACGTAGGGGCATAGCATATTGGCGATAGTCAAGTCGGTTTCCCTTATTTCCAGCGCCTCGGAAGGAATTGCGGACGGGACGCAGAATGTATCAGCATCGGCAGAAGAGCCTTCAGCATAGGATAGGCATACTCAAGATTCGGCCGGTAGACGATGCGAACATAAGGGAAAGAAGGGAGCTTGGCAATGAAACAGCAATTGTTATGGCCTGAGGGGGCACCGTATGCGAAAGGCGCCACGGATGAGGATCGTCCGGCCATCACACCGTATTTGGTCGCCGGGAGTAACCGGCCGGCCGTCGTCATATGTCCTGGAGGAGGGTACGGGGGACGTGCCTATCATGAGGGCGAGCCCATCGCGCAGTGGCTCAATACGCTTGGCGTATCCGCGTTCGTTCTGCGTTACCGGGTAGCACCCTATCCATATCCGTGCGCGCTTCTGGATGCACAGCGCGCAATCAGAACCGTCCGTCATGAGGCGGAGCGCTTCGGCGTCGACCCGAAGAGAATCGGTCTTCTGGGCTTCTCGGCGGGCGGTCACTTGACCGCTAATGCCGGGACCGATTACGACAAAGGAAACCCGGACGCCGAAGATCCGATTGAGCGTCAATCCTGCAGACCGGATCTTCTCGTTCTCTGTTATCCGGTCATTACGATGACCGATCCGTATACGCATACCGGTTCAAGAATGAACCTGCTTGGCGAAGCATTCGACGATGCCATTGCAGAGCGGCATAGCGCGGAGCTGAACGTCACGGCCGATACCCCTCCGACATTCCTATGGCATACGTCCGACGATGCGGCCGTGCCCGTAGAGAATAGCTTGCTGATGGCAGGAGCGCTGCGCAGGCATGGCGTCTTATTCGATCTGCATGTCTATGCGAAGGGCAAGCACGGTCTAGGGATGGCCGAGGAAGAGCCGCATACGCGCGGCTGGACGAACGCCTGTGCATCATGGCTTGCCTATAACGGCTTCGAATAATGGCACGTCTGCATTCATTCTAGTCGCAGACGATAACTTGTCTAATGAAATGGCTTTTGCGGACGACGCCGCGATCTCGTATGACGAATCCGGCGTCCGCAATCATCCCGTCGATTGTGTCTACCGTAATAATAACCGCCTTATCAGCGATTCGGCGCGCTTGCTCCAGCAGAGCGAACTGGGCCTCGGGCGTCGAGGTCGAGAAATGATTGTAAGGCATATCCATAATCGCTACATCGTAATGTTCGGTCACATCGGCAATATCGCCGAACGCCACGCGGGCATCGTAACCGAAATGAGCGACATTTTCCCGCGCGCCCTTCGCAATGAAATGGTTGTAGTCGCGGCCTTCTATATCGATCCCCATCGACAACGCCTCAACGAGAACCGTCCCGATTCCGCAGCATGGATCGATCGCCTTAACGCCCGCAACCTCCGGCACGGCTATGTTGGCTACCGCTCGCGCAACCCGCGTGCTAAGCGCAATGGAGTAGCTCCGGGGCTTCTTCATATGGTCCAGCCATATCGCCTTGCTCTTCGTATAGTAACCCAAGTACCAACGTCCCTCTAAGGTGACAAGACCGTAAGTGACATCCGGATGATGCACATCGGCCTCTCCTTCAATGCTAAGGCCAATATCCCTTTCTATGCCGCGCTGCCTGTCATAATCCCATTTGTCGGCTGGGCCGAGATCATTAGTTTTGACGAAAATAACTTTGAAGGTCTCGTCGCCCATATGGATCTGCTTCGCCAATTCTACCACTTCATCCAGGCGGTCGCTTGCGTGTACAACTTCGATTCTTTCCCTCAAGAACGGGCTGCGGTCGGGGTGAATCCCGATTGGGCTGGCGATAAGGCTGGCCTCCGTGTCCTCTCCGAAGAAAGCGCGCATCTCGAGGCGGCATAGCGAATGCTCTTCCTCGCGAAAAGCATAGGTATATATAAATAATGGCGTCTGACCGGTTACTGTCAATTCGTTCGCATCCTCTTCATCAATGAAATAACGTTCAAGTATAAATGGCGGTATGACACAACGATAGCCTTTAACGGCGTAAAAAGCAAAAGAGGTCAGCGATGACCGACAGATGAGCCAAGCACAGGCAGCCTGTTCATGCGTTGATCGGATTATTCCGTGCTTCCGACCAAACTTTTATCCTCGAATCGCGTGGAAAGAACAACGAGGGTCGATGAAAATCCGAAATTATTGCAAGTCTCAAGAAAGGTTTCCAAGGTTTCGCTTGTTTCGGTTACGACCTTCAATAAATAATTGTACTCTCCGCCGGTTCTATACAAATCGACGATCTCTGGGGTTGCCTCGCCGAAAACTTCGAACTCCTTGCAGCTATTCGACTTAAACAGGACAAACGCGGTTGTATGCTTGCCAAGCTTAGAGGGGGAGATCTCCGCTCGATAGCCCGTTATGACCCCCTGCTCCTCGAGCTTCCGGAGTCGTTCCGTTACGGCCGGCTGCGACATCGCTATCATTCGACTCATCTCGGAAATCGTAATTCTGGCGTTATCGTGAAGCGTTGATAATATTTGGTAATCGATGCGATCCATAATCAGAGCACCTCATTTTTATAAGTTATACGATCGGAAACAACGATAGAATTAAGGTTTTAGGGCCCAAACTCCTTCATATTCTCATTTAAATTGTAGGTCAATTCCAATAAAATGTCACTAATAACCAGTGAGGGAGAATGAGAACGATGACCATGACATCACACGAAACCAGAGAGACCGACGGATTAAACTTTTTCGCGACAGGAGATGGAGTTCGGATTGCTTACCGAATCGATGGATCGGCCGATAAGCCGGTATTGATGCTTGCGAACTCCATTGCCACCTCGATGAGCATGTGGGATGGGCAGATAGCCGAATTATCCCTGCATTTCCGCGTGCTGCGTTACGACTATCGGGGGCATGGGAACTCGGATACGCCCGCCGGTCCGTATTCGTTCGACAGACTGGGACGGGATGTAATCGAACTGCTTGACGCTCTTCATATCGACCGTGTGCATTTCCTCGGGCTGTCGCTTGGCGGCGTTATCGGACAATGGCTCGGCATCTACGCTCCCGAGCGGCTCGGCCGGCTCATTCTAAGCAATACATCCTCCTACCTGGGGCCGGCCGATCAGTGGGAGGGGTTAATCGCCTCCGTGCTGCAGCCCGAGAAAATGAGCGAATTCGCCGATATGTTCATGAAGAACTGGTTCCCTTCGCATATGCTGGAGTCGGAGAACGCTATCGTCGCGAAATTTCGCGAGATGGTGCTCGCTACCCGTCCGCAGGGCATTGCAGGAAGCTGGGCTGCCATCCGTGACATGGATATGCGCCGTACTGTCGCCCTTATCAACAGTCCGACATTGGTCATTGCCGGCCAGTATGATACAGTGACGCTTCCCAGCCATAGCGTATTAATCGCCGAGACGGTGCCGAACGCGAACCTCCTTGTGCTTCCTGCCGTTCACCTGTCGAATGTGGAGTATGAAGCTGAATTCCTAAGCACCGTGCTTGAATTCCTGCAATCGAAATAACTTTGTCATGGAGCCAATGGGTCCTCACGGCCATACCTTGCAAGAAATAAGGAGCAATATGGTACAATAAAAGGGAGCGAAACGAATGAGGAGATGAGTGGCCATGAGCAAGGAACAACAAAACGAGCAAGTGAACGAGCAGGAGCTGCTTCAGTATATAACGAAGGCGACAGGTCTTGAAGCGGCAGCCGTCAAGCTGGTGCTAGAACATGCGCAGACGTACATTAACGATGCGAAGGCAGACGCCAAGGGCGAGGTGGATATCGACAGCGACGATCTGGTCGATTACATTCTCGGGCGCCGCGATATTAGTCTGAACGAGCTGCAAGTCGAATCGATTCTTGATGCCGAGATGGATTATTTGATGGACAAGGGGCTCGCCGGCTACATCGATTAAGAAGCTGGCAATCCGCAATCGAATAAAATATTTTTGACCGATTGAAAGATGCTATTCCGCGTAATCATTGTTGTTTGCGCAGGGTAGCGTCTTTTTTTCACAGAATGGAAGACAGTCTTATGCGGGGACTCTGTTTTGAGAAAATGCCTTTTCTGTGCTAAAGTCTTAATAAGGAAAACTTATATAGGAGGTTGGGCTTTTGGCGAAAGTACATAAAGGGTTATCATTTACGGAAATTCTCAAAAGATTCGTTTTCATAACGATTGGTTCGATTATGATGGGTGTCGCTTTGGAATTGTTTCTCGTTCCGAATAGCGTAATTGATGGAGGCATTGCGGGGATTTCAATTATGCTGGCGGCCAAGACTCCCTTGCCAATCGGTCTTTATTTATTTATCGTGAACGTACCGTTTCTTGTTTTGGGTTATAAACAGATTGGCAAAACCTTCGCGATCTCGACGCTGTACGGCATCGCTTTGATGTCGGTCACGACAGCCCTGCTGCATCATGTAGAGGCCTTCACCGATGAGAAGCTGCTGGCCGTGCTGTTCGGAGGTCTCATTCTCGGCGCTGGCGTCGGACTTGTTATTCGTTACGGAGGATCGCTTGACGGGGTAGAGATCGTATCGATTCTCATTTCCAAAAAAATGCGCATGCCGGTCGGACAAATTATAATGATCTTCAATGTTGTCGTATTTATTGTTGCAGGCTTCGTCTTCGGTTGGGATTCGGCCATGTATTCGATATTCACGTATTATATTGCGATTAAGGTAATCGATATCGTTGTGGAAGGCCTCGAAGAGTCGAAGTCGGTCACAATCATCTCCAGCGAGCATGATGAGATATCGTCGGCGATCATGGACAGACTCGGACGGAGCACGACGCTCATCCAAGCGCGCGGCGGCTATTCCAAGGAAGAGACGCAGATGATTTATTGCGTCGTAACGCGTCTTGAGCTTGCAAAGTTGAAGTCGATCGTGCAATCCATCGATGAGAAAGCGTTCATCGCGATCGAGCATGTATCGGACGTCATGGGCGGCAGCTTCAGCAAAGGCAGCATCCATTAATTTGAACAAGCATGGGTAAACCCAAAAAATCCGAACCGTTGTCAAAGAGACGCGGGATCGGATTTTTTGTTGAAGGTCTGTTTTTGCGAGCTGGCTCGCTGATAGGGACTGCTATAATGGATTTTTTGCAGGATAGAACATCCTTAGGAGGACCCGGTAGCAGCTATATTGGATTTTCGCATTAACTTCGCTCTTGAACCGCCTAAATGAAGCATTCCGATGGGAAGTTATTGCAGATATCCAATATAGGCTTGGAGAGTCTCCTTAATCGGCAAAAGTTAATGCAAAGATCCAATATAGGCTTTTCTGAGTACGTTATATGAGGTTTCGTGGTGGGTGCTGTTAGTATTAAGCGGTTGTTGAATGCCCTGTCGCGGTCGTGTCGCGGGCGAGACCCTTGTCGCGGACGCCGAATAGAAAGGCGAGTGCAATGAGCATGCTGCCGGAAGCGACGTAGAACAGGATGGAGTAGCCGAACAGGTCGATTAATCCGCCCATAAGCGGCGGCGAGGCAATCGCGGCAAGCGACGAGAATACATAGTAAATGCCCGTACGTCTGCCGATGCTCTGCTCCTTGCCGAGACCGATAATAAACGGATAGGAATTAATGTTGATCATCGCCCAGAATATACCCCCCGCCAGCATGAGCAGCCGAAGCGGAAGCAAGGCGTCGATGAATGTAATCGCTGCGAAAATCACAACGAGACCGGAGACTCCGATCATAATAATCCGTTTCTTGCCGAACCTGCGTCCGAGAAGTCCGCTTGGAATAGCCGCAAGCACGAGCGCAAGGGAGAAGAAACCGAGCGAGAAGGCGGATTGCCCTTCCGTTAAGCCTAGATGATTCTCGCCGTACAAGGTGAAGAGCGCCTCTACGCCTTGATAGGACAGAAACCAGAAGAAGATCGCCCCAAGCAGGAAGACCGTCGACCGATTCAGCTCGCTCCTGAAAGACAGCTTTTCTCTCTGCTCGGCAGGGATATACGCGACAGTATCGCGTTTTTCTTTAATGACGAACATGAGAATCCCTAAGCTTATAATCGTGATGACGGCAGCGGACAGAAACGGCAATGAATGATCCGCGTCGTACAGCTTCGAACCGACGAAAAAGGCGAGCAGCGCGCCGATGCCGCCCATGAAGTTAATGATGCCGTTCGCCTGCGAGCGCTTGCTGTCGATCGTAATATCCGGCATCAGCGCCACCGTCGGCGAACGATACACGCTCATCGACAAGTTCATAAGCACCATGAAGGCGACGAGCGTTACGAGGCTGACATGGAACGGCACGAGCGCGACGAATAAGGCGGCCAGCGGCATGCCGATCATGAGGTAAGGCAGGCGTTTCCCGAACCTCGTGTTCGTCTTGTCGCTGAGGTTGCCGACCCACGGCTGCAGGAAAAGAGCAAAGTAGTTGTCGATCGTCATCATGAAGCCAATCAGCAGCGTGCTCGATAAATAATTATCGAGGAAGAACGGCACGAACGCATTGTAAAGCGCCCAAGTAATGCTAATACTAAAAAAACCAAAGCCGAGCAGCCACGTTTTCCTCATGACGGTTACGCTCCTCTCGATTGCAGCACCTGAACGAGTCGATCTGGATAATCGGTAATGATGCCTGCGACGCCGGCATCGATAAGACTAACCATCTCTGCTGGGTCGTTGACTGTCCAAGGGTGATAGGCAATGCCGTTCTGGGCCGCCCCTTCTACCCACTCTGGAAGTATAGCATGCTTATTGGCGTGCAGAGCCGATGCTTGCAGCGTCTTCGCATACGCCCATGGCTCATACAGCCCTTCCATATACAAGATTCCGGTGCGGATCTCCGGTGCGAGCTGCTTGCATAGGGCAAGCGAATAATGATTGAAGCTGGATATAATGATCTGTTCGGATAAGCCGTACGAGCGAATCTGATCGATCACTTGCTGCTCCATGCCTTCATACAGGAAGACACCGTTTTTAAGCTCCAAATTCACGATGGTGTCGGTATTCTTCACGAGCTCCAGCAGCTGCTCCAATAAAGGAACCTGCTCCGTACCGAATTCGGGATCGAACCAGCTTCCGGCATCCAGCTTCGCTACTTCGTCATAATCGGTATCTTTTACGAATTGGTTCAAGCCGGCCGTGCGTGCAAGCGATTCGTCATGGATAAGGACGATCTTCCCGTCTCTCGTTCTCTGCACATCGGTTTCGATTCCTGTTGCTCCAAGCGCAAGCGCTTTGGCGAAAGCGGCCATCGTATTCTCGGGACAATAAGCGCTTGCGCCGCGATGGGCAAAGTTAATAGGCTGTTTAATGCTGATCCATCCTTTCTGCTTGTAAGGTCGCGAATAAAATATAACCGACTTTTGTTTCCGCTGTATCATCGTTTTCGATTAGAAGGAAGAATACGTTTTCACCATAATAGTACCTGAAATGAAGCAAATAGCAAGACTAACGTAAACGCCGGTAATGGTTATCGAAAAAGAAATGAAAAAGAGGCTTTACATACCCCTTAGGGGTATGATATGATTCAATTATCAAATATACCCCATGGAGGTATGCAAATGGTGAAGGAAACAGCGACAAACGATAATCATCAGCATGCTCACGCTAGTGAATGCGCCGCGCCGGAAGCGGGAAGCGACCATTGCGGCTCGAAGACGGAGCGCATGAGCCATCACTCGGACAAGATGAAGGCGAATCTGACGACTAGGCTTAACCGGATCGAAGGACAAATCCGTGGCGTTAAGGCGATGATCGAGAAGGATACTTACTGCGATGACGTGCTTAATCAGATAGCAGCCGTGCAATCCGCGCTGAACGGCGTCGGGAAGCTCTTGCTTGAAGGCCATATGAAGAGCTGTATAGTCGAGCGTATCCAGGCAGGCGAGAACGAAGTGATTGACGAGCTTCTTACGACGGTTCAGAAATTAATGAAATAATCATTCGAAAGGGGTAATTACAATGGCAAACGTAACGTTGAAGGTAGAGGGCATGACTTGCGGACATTGCGTCAGCTCTGTGGAGAAAGCGGTAGGCAACGCGGGGGCTGCGGGCAAGGTCGATCTGGCAAGCAAGAAGGTGTCGATCGAATACGACGAGGCGAAAGTATCGCTGGACTCGATTAAAGCGGCTATCGAGGACCAAGGCTACGACGTCGTATAAGATGTGCGGCATTAATTAGAAGGAGGCTATTGCAGCCTCCCTTCTTTTTAATTTAAACATACCCTATATGGGTATGTTGAATGAAGGATTACCGGCCTGCAGCCGTATTTTGGCGCAATCGGCCATGTCGTTGTCATAAGCGACGTTTCCGGTAGCGGGCATCAACAAAGTATGGTGACGATTCCAAAGGGCGGACGAAACCTTCATCGTGCCTTTTACGATTTCGGTGGAATAAGTTGGAGCGACCTCTTTCATAAAAGAGTTAATCACTATCGAAAAATGTTAGTTACTATCGAAACCTTCAATAAATGCTAGAGCGAAGCAACGGTATCAGCCGCCAAAGGGGTGGATGATACCGTTTTTATTTGCCCGTATAAATACCTGGGAAGTCACTAATGACGCGGTTTCACGCTGATTTGATAGCTTCTCCCAGCAAGCGCTTACAATTTTTATTTTTAGAATGAAGATTTAGGGGTTGAAATGAGGGAAATTCATGTTAAAATAAGTTATGTAACAAAATCATTAATCAATTAATATAATGGTTATTTCTGGTGGGGGTGAGCTGCGATGAATGTAAGGATTAGCGGAAATTTGCGGGGTAATCGTACTTCATCTTACAGTTAATTAATTTGTTAATCGATTCAGAGAAACAAAGGGAGTCATTGTTTTTGAAAGACTATAAGACTTATATTAACCTCTTTATTACCGGTAGTAAATGAAAACGTTTTCTTTGATGCTATTTATTTTGCGTACATCTCCTGCAAGTGAATGAAAACGAAATTGACGGAAGTAGACAAGGGAGGAAATTACTTATGAAGAAGTTTGCAAGCACTTTCATTATGGTGTTGGCGATCATTATGCTCGTATCGGCATGCTCTGGCGGCACTGCCAAAACAAACAACGGCGGCAATGCAGCGACGAATGCGCCGGCTAACAACGGCGGCGATGCGGCTACGAACGCTCCGGCCGAAGACGACGGAACGATGAAGTCGTCGATCGATCCAGGCATCTCCGGCGAAGTGACGTACTGGACATTCCTCGACAACCAAAAGAACGGCAAAGACAAAGCTTTCCAGGAAGCGTTCAACGCCGTATATCCGAACATTAAGCTGAACACGATCTTCGTTCCTTTCGGAGACTTGCACGACAAGCTGCAAACGACGCTGGCCGCAGGCAAAGGCGCTCCTGACGTAGCGCTTGTCGAGCAAGGCCAATTCCCGAGATACTCGACCGGCAACGTGCTGGAAGACCTTCTTCAGCCTCCGTATGACGCAGGCAAATACCAAGACCTCGTATCCGAATACAACTGGAACCGCTGGTCTTCCGTCGACGGCAGTAAGCTGCTAGGTATGCCTTGGGACGTTACGCCGGGCGTAACGTACTACCGCGCCGACATTTTCGAAGAGCTTGGATTGCCTTCTGATCCTGCCGAACTGGGCGAATACATCCAAGATCCGGAAAACTTCTTCACGCTTGCTCAAACGCTGAAAGCAAACGGCAAGTATGCGATGGAATGGCGCGATTCACCGGTTCACTGGCTGGGCGATTCCTACGGCTACTATGACGATCAAATGAACTGGGTCCGCAACACGGATGAATTCGTGAAATTCCTTGACATTTCGAAGCGAGTAAATCAACTGAAAATTGCTCCGCATGATGGCATTCTTAGCGATAAAGGCAAGCAGCGCGTGAAGAAAGGCGAGTCCCCGATGTTCGTAGCCGGAAACTGGGCCGCGCGCAGTCTGGCAGAGAACTTCCCGGATCAATCGGGCAAATGGAGAGCGACGACGATGCCTTTCGGCCTCAACGTAGGCATGGGCGGTTCGACGTTCGTTATTCCTTCGCAAAGCCAAAACAAAGAAGCCGCTTGGGCGTTCGTAGAATTCGCGACGACTCACGAATCGGCATGGAAGCTGTGGATCGAGCAATCGGTTCAACCGGACTGGAGCCATATTACGAGCCAAGAATGGTACCTGAACCACACGAATCCTTACCTTGGCGATCAAGCGGACTATGCGCTTTACGTCGAACTTGCGAAGAAGCTTCCTGTAAGACGCTATACTCGTCTGGACGGCATGGCATGGCCGCTGTGGGTTGAAAACGTGCTTGCCGCAATGGACAAAAACATCGATTCCAAGACGGCGATCCAGCAAGCGCAAGAAAACATCGAGAATAAGCTGAAAGCCGAAAAAGACAAGCTTATCAAAGAACTTCAGCAATAGGCCTTGCACATTTAGGGGGGGACGTGTATGCCTCCCTGCTGTATCTCGATAGATAGCATGAAACGATGCGGCGCCGCGAATTGCGGCGTCTGCCGTTTCTTATAATCAAAGCATATATTTTGAGAGGTTCATTCGGAACGAAAGCTGCGTCGCGCCGCGACGGCAGCCGTTTACGCTGGTATGGCAAGGGGGTGCTCCTTGGTGATTCGTTGGCTGAAAAAGTTTAGGGTAACGTTGGTTGTTATTGCCGCATTGATCTGCTTCTTTATATGGTGGAACAATTCAAGGGGCTACGATGATAGTGTAATGGCAAGCATTACGGTGGATGATACCATCGATGAATCGTCGATTTTGGAAGGTGAAGACGCGGGCGGAAAGCTCGAGCCGTCTTTTAATAAATATGCGGACAGCTGGAATGAGCAAGGCGCGAAGGATACGGAGGGCTTCAAGCTGTCGATCGAATCAGCCGCTTATACGGCTGTCAGCGAAGCGGGTACGCGGATCGAAAGCGGACTTGGCGGTCAAGCGGGCGAAGCGCTGGCGCTTATCGACGAGGACAGCTGGGCGGAGTATACGTTTGAGGTGCCTGAGGACGGCTATTATCAAATGGGTATGAGCTATTATGCGCTTGAAGGCAAACGCTCGGCCGTTGTCCGCAGCGTACAAATCGACGGCGCGTTTCCTTTCTACCAAGCGAAGAAGTTGGAATTCCAACGGATGTGGAAGGAAGGCGGCGAGCCTTGGTTCGACAATCAAGGCAACGAATTCAACCCGCGCAGGGTAGAGGTCGCCGGATGGCAATACCGCGATTTCGTCGATGCGGAGGGCAAGGTGTACGAGCCGTTCCGATTCTATTTGACGAAGGGCGAGCATACGCTCCACATTCAAGCGGTACGCGAGCCTGCCGCAATCGGTTCGATCGACATTTTCTCGCCGGTGCATGTGAAGGCTTACGCGGAGGTGCTGGCCGAATACGAGAAGCAAGGCTACAAGAAGGTTGAAGGGCGGCTTATTAAAGCGCAGGCCGAGCTGTCTACGCTGAAGTCCGATCCGACGCTGAAGCGGATCGAGGACCGCGAGCCGGCGACGGAGCCGTTCAAGAAGGATTCGATCGTTCTTAACACGTTCGGCGGCGCGAGCTGGCGCACGGGCGGTCAATGGGCCGAATGGGAAATCGATGTGCCCGAAAGCGGTCTGTACGAGCTCGGCGCCCGTTACGGCCAATGGTTCCTGAACGGCATGCCGGTGCAGCGCTCGATCAAAATCGACGGCAAGCTGCCGTTCAAGGAAATGGAGGGAATGTCGTTCCCGTACAAAGCGGAATGGCAAATCAAGCAGTTCGGCGCAACTGAGGAAGAGCCGTATCTGGTCTATCTCGAGAAGGGCAAGCACACGATCCGCATGGAGGTGCAGGTCGGCGCGCTTGGCCGGATGCTGGAGACGGTGACGGATACAACGCGCAAAATGTCGCTGATCGGCCGCGAGGTCATTCAGGTTACGGGCACGAACCCGGACCCGAACGGCGACTGGCGCCTCGAGCAAAACATTACGAACCTTGTGCCGCGCCTTCAATTGATGGCGAAGCGGTTCGATGATACGATCAAAGGCTTGTACGCGCTTGGCGTACAAGAAGGAAGCTCGGAGGTCAGCACGCTGTACGAGGCGCGCGACGTTATTCTGAGCATGGCGGAAGAAACGACGACCATTCCGGCCCGCATTGGGCAATTCAACGATTTGCAGGCATCGCTGGGAACTTGGGTCAACGGCCTCAGCAAGCAAAGCTTGCTGCTCGACTATCTGATTATTAAGTCGTCCGATCAAGCTTGGCCAAAAGCGGATGCAGGCGCGCTTGCAAGAACGGGCACGATGCTGTACGACTTCGGCAGCTCGTTTACGAAAAACTACGGCGGCATCGGCAACGTGTACGCGGACGAGCAAGTGCTCGACGTATGGGTAGCGCGCGGCCGCGATTGGGTCGACATCATTAAGCAAATGATTGACGAAGACTTTACTACGGAGACCGGCATCAAGGTTAACGTCAATACGATTCCGGCTCAGCAGATGCAAGTGCTGCTGCTGGCCAGCACGTCGGGCCTTGCGCCGGATGTCGCGCTCGGCGTTGAAGGCGAAATTCCGATCGACTATGCCGTTCGTAACGGATTGGTCAACCTGGAGGAGTTCGACGATTACGAAGAAGTGGCAAGCCGGTTCAGACCGGGCGCCCTTATTCCGTACAAATACAACGGCGGCAGCTACGCTCTGCCGGAGAATCAGAACTTCAACATGCTGTTCTACCGTAAAGACATTATGGAGCAGTTGGGCGTCAAGGAAGAGGATATTCCGGATACGTGGCAGGAAGTGATGGATCTCATTCCGCTGCTTCAGCAGAACGGCATGGATTTCTTCTATCCGCATGCGCCGAACAACCCTGGGCTTGCCATCAACGAATTCGCTCCGTTCCTATTCCAGCATAACAGCGAATTTTACAAAGAAGACGGCAAGTTCTCCAATCTCGACTCTCCGGAGGCGATGGAGGCGTTCAAGCTGTGGACGGGATTGTTCACGAACTTCAAAATTTCCAAGCAGGCCGACTTCTACAACCGCTTCCGTTCCGGCGAAATGCCGATCGGCGTTGCCGATTATTCGACTTACGTGCTGCTGTCCACGGCAGCGCCTGAGCTGACCGGCTGGTGGGGCATGAAGCCGATGCCGGGCACCTCGCAGGCCGACGGCCAAATCAACCGTTCGACGGGCGGTATTGCTCAGACGGGCATGATCTTCAAGGATACGGATATGAAGGAAGACGCATGGGAGTTTCTGAAATGGTGGACCAGCGCGGATACGCAAGAGCGCTTCGGCTCAGAGCTGGAATCGCTGCTTGGCGTTGAAGCCCGCTGGAACACCGCCAACATCGAGGCGCTGCAGCGGATGCCGTGGCAGACGTCGGATATTAACGCCATCTTGGAGCAATGGGAATGGTTCAAGGAACGCGAAGTCGTAATCGGCGGTTACTACACGACTCGGCATATCGCGAACATCTGGAACCAAATCGTCCTGAACGGCAAAATACCGCGCGAGGCCGTTGAAGAAGGCGTTAAGGAAATCAACAAGGAATTGCGCAAGAAACGCGAGGAATTCGGTCTGGATTCCGAAGGCGGCGCGGCGCAGAAAGCTGCAGAAGGAGGCGTAAGCCCGTGAGCATAGAGACAAGTACATCGGCAGTTCCAGCCGCGGAGCGCCTTCCGAAGAAGCAGGGCAAGCTGTCCTTGCTATGGCAGGATGTGAAGAGAAACAGGGTATCTTACCTGTTTCTCGCCCCGTTTCTTATCCTGTTTACGTTATTTACGATTATTCCGGTCGTTACATCGATTGTGCTCAGCTTTACGTACTATAACATTTTGGAATCGCCGCGGTTTATCGGCTTGTCCAACTATCGCCTGCTGTTCGTCGACGACGACATCTTCCTGAAGGCGATCGGCATTACGCTGAAATTCGCGTTTATTACCGGTCCTGTCGGTTACGCGATGGCGTTTATGCTCGCTTGGCTCATTAGCCAAATTCCGCAAAAATACCGGTTCTTTTATACGCTTTGCTATTATACGCCATCGATTACGAGCGCGACGGCCATGTCCGTCGTCTGGCTCTACCTGTTCGCGGGCGACCGCAAAGGCTTGCTGAACTACTTTGCGATGCAGCTTGGCGTAATCGACGAGCCGTACCTGTTTCTGCAAAACATTAATTCGATCGTGCCCGTCATCGTCATCGTATCGCTTTGGATGTCGATGGGGGTCGGCTTCCTGGCTTTCCTCGCCGGCTTGCAGAACGTACCGAAGGATTTGTACGAAGCAGGCGGAATCGACGGCATCAAATATAGATGGCAGCAGCTATTCTATATCACGATTCCGTCCGTTCGTCCGCAGCTGCTGTTCGGCGCCGTGCTGCAGGTCGTATCCTCGCTGACGGTATTCGACGTCAGCGTGCAGCTTGTCGGCTTGCCGAGCCCGCTTTACGCCGGCCATACGATTTTGACGCATTTATTCGATTACGCCTTTATCAAATTTGAGATGGGTTACGCCGCAGCGATCGCCGTCGTGCTGTTCTGCATGATGATCGGCCTTAACCGTCTCATCTTCAGATGGCTAGGAAAGGACTGAACCAAGATGACTGGCGCGGTAAAAGGCAGGAGAATAGATTGGAGCGGCATTTTCCTCTATCTGTTCCTCACATTGTTCGGTCTTCTGATGCTTGCTCCGCTCGTCTATATGATTTCCACGGCGTTTAAGCCTACGAGCGAGCTATTCCTATTTCCGCCGCGGTTTTTCGTGAACAATCCGACTTTGGTCAATTTTCGCGATTTGCTGCTCATAACGGGTACCACAAGCGTTCCGTTCTCGCGGTTTATATTCAACAGCATGCTCGTCAGCGTCTGCATTGTCGGCTTCGGAATATTGATTTCCGCCATGGCCGCGTATCCGCTGGCTAAGCATAAGATGCCGTTTCGCGACGGAATCTTCAATCTGATCGTGCTTGCGATCATGTTCTCGCCGATGGTCGTGCAAATTCCGCAATATTTGCTCATCAGCAAGATCGGTCTGGTCAATACTTATTGGGCGATGATATTGCCGTATTTGGCGGCGCCGGTCGGCATGTTTCTGATGACGCAATTTTTGCGCCAAATTCCGGATGCGCTGCTGGAAGCGGCGCGCATTGACGGCGCTAACGAATGGAAGGTGTTCTGGGTCGTCATTATGCCGATGCTGAAGCCGGCCATTGCCACCTTCGCGCTGTTCAGCTTTATTTCTGCCTGGAACGATCCGTATCCGGCGATGGTATATACAACCGATCAGGATATGAAATCGCTGCCGCTGGCCATACAGACAATCAGCGGCGGATACGGCGTCGTCGCGCGCGTCGGCACGCTGGCCGCAGCCAGTCTGCTGATGATTATTCCGACGATTATCGTCTTTATCGTTACACAGCGCATGGTGCTGCAGACGATGGCGCATTCAGGTCTGAAAGAGTAGGGGGACAACCGGGATGAAGCATGTTTTCAAATTCCGATACGTTGTCAGTACGGCTATGGCTTTACTGATGCTGCTGTTAGCTTTACCGATTCATACGTTTGCGGCGACGCCTTATACCGGATATACGATCAACAATCTCCGTCAAGACGTTCGTTCGATAAACGGTTATGTATACGAAGGTTCAATCGACGGCTATAACCTTGCTTCGGGGGCGTTCTCCGCTCCGGAAGATGTTTTTATCGCGGAGGACGGCACGGTATTCGTTGTCGATACGGGCAACAGCCGAATCGTTCACCTGGACAAGAACAACAACGTGATCAAAATCGTCGGCGACGCGGAAGGCGACGGCATGCTGAACGAGCCGAAGGGCGTGTTCGTCAAGCAGGACGGCACGATTTACGTCGCGGATACAAAAAATCAACGAATAGCGATCTTCGATCAAGACGGCAAGTTCGTGAAAGCGTACGGCAAGCCGGACAATCCGCTGCTCGGCGCAACGTTCTCTTATTCGCCGTCGAAGCTGCTTGTCGACAAACGCGACTATATGTACGTGGTCAGCGACGGCAATACGCAAGGTCTGCTCCAAATCGATAAGAACGGCCAATTCAGAGGGTTTTACGGAGCGAACCATGTCGGCTTCAGCTGGAAACGGCTGATCGACAAGCTGATTGCAACCGACGAGCAAAAGGCGAAGCTTGCCGTCGTCAAGCCGCTCGAATTTTCCAACGCGGTGCAGGATAACGAAGGCTTCATCTATACGACTACGCTCGGTACGGAAACGAATCAGCTCAAGCGGCTGTCGCCCGTCGGCGTCGATACGCTTAATATCGGCGAGCGTAGATACGGCGGCCGGTTCGACGCGGGCCCGTTCTCGGTGCCTTCGTTCCTTGATATCGCCGTCGACAAAGACGGCGTGATAACCGCGCTCGATTTGCAATCGAGCAAAGTGTATCAGTACGACAAGCTTGGCAACTTGCTGTTCGTCTTCGGCGGGCTCGGCAATCAAAACGGCCTGTTCGTAACGCCTTCCGCCCTTGCCCAGTCCGAGGGCGGCACCGTATACATCGTGGACAAAGGCCGGAACCGTGTCGATATGTTCCGCACGACGCCGTTCGCCGACCTCGTGCACGACGCGTCGAGGCTGTTCGTTGACGGACGCTACAAGGAAGCGGAGGGCATGTGGAACGAGGTGCTCCATTACAACGCCAATTTCGACCTCGCTTATCTTGCTATCGGCAAGTCACTGTACAAAGCTGAAAATTATAAAGAAGCTATGACGTATTTCGAGCTGGCCCGGTCGCGCGGCGATTATTCGACGGCCTTCAAGGAATACCGGAAAGAGTACATTCGCGACAACTTTGCCATGATATGCTTGATTCTTATCGCGCTATTCGTCGCGCTGCGCTACTTGCTTCCGTTCTTGTGGAGAAAGGCTAAGCCGCTTCTGTCGGCGCGCCGGACCGCTGGAGCCGGATTGACGAAGGAAGGGGTGCCCCATGATCGCAACGTTTAAATTGATGCGGCAAGTGCTTGTGCACCCGATCGATTTTTTCCATGACATTCAAGAGCCCGGACGTATCAAATGGAGAGATGCGGCAGTCGTCATGCTGCTGACGTATATTGCCAGGATGGTGGCTATCTTGGCCACGGGCTATGCGTTCGAAACGAGAGAGCCTTACGAAATTTCGTTTCTGCATGAATTTATTTGGCTGATCGTGCCTTGGCTCACATGGTCGGTTGCGAACTGGGCGGTCAGCGCGATTCTCGAAGGCGAGGGCAAGTTCAAGGAAGTATTCGTCGGAAGCGCGTTCGCATTCGTGCCTTATATGGTCTTCATCGTACCGGTTACGCTGCTGACGAATGTCATTGCGCTCGACGAAGATTCGATCTACAGCTTTCTCATTAATTTGACGATCGTGTGGGTCGCCTGGCTGCTATTGCTTAAAGTGAAAATTATTAACGACTTCGAGCTCGTCAAAATGCTGTGGATTACGTTCCTAAGCATCGTCGGCATCCTGATCATTTGGTTTGTCGGCATTCTGATGTTCGGTCTCATGAATCAACTCATTAACTTTGTAGTCGATTTGTTCAAAGAATTAAACTTCCGAAGGTAGGCGAACGAAATGAGGAAACAACGAAAATGGCTCATCGCGGCTGCACTTCTGCTCGTTGTCAGCGTCTTCCCTCACTTCGGGTCCTCCGAAGGCGACATCCGGGTGCTGGCGGAACAAGAAACGGCGAGCGAAGGAGCAAGCGGTGAAGAGGCGGCAAGCGCAGAGCAGGCTGCCGGCGACGCAGCGGGAGAGGAAGCTCCGGCGGATGCGGCCGCGACGGACACGGCCGAAGCGGCCGCAGTCTCAGTTGATGAGGGTGCAGGCGCCGAAACGGGAGAAGTGAAGCTGTATCCGGTAACGGCCGTTAAGGAAATTGCGGCAAACGACGCTTTGACGATGTATATCGATGAAGATACGGGCAACATCCGCCTCGTCGACAACAAGACGAAGAAGGAATGGCTCGGTACGCCGCAAGTGCCGCGCACGACAATGCCTAACAACAAGAAATTTATGGACGCGGCCGTACACATCAAGTATACGGAAGGCGTCGATACCGTTCAGACTTATTTGGCGAAGGAAAAGGAAAACAAACTGGCCATCGAATATTTGGAGGACGGAGCGAAGGTTACTTTTTCGTTCGTAAAGGAAAAGCTTGAGCTTGTTGTCGTCTACCGTTTGCTGAAGGACGGATTCGAGGTCACGGTTCCCGAGGACTCGATCAAGGAAACCGGCAAAGCGAGATTCGTCAGCATCGAGCCGCTTCCGTTCTGGAACGCGGCGGCGAGCACGGACGAGGGCGCGCTGTTCTTGCCGGACGGATCCGGCGCATTGATGACGTACAAAGCGACTCATCCTCAATATTTTGCCGGCTATTCCGAAGTCATTTACGGAGCGGATCCCGCTTACCTGTCGCGGACGAACGAAAATATTATCGAGGAAATATGGCGTCAGCAGCCTTCGCCGAAGGAAAGCATCGCCCTGCCGGTATTCGGCAATTACCGCAACGGCATCGGCTCGCTCGGCATCGTAACGAAGGGGCAATACGACGCGAAGGTGAACGGAACGCCATCCGGCATTCGGGCTATCGATTATTATCGGACGTCGACGGAATTTGTATACCGCTGGGACGATATTATATTCATCGGAACGTCGGGACAAATTCCGTTCTTCCAAGGCGAATGGATCAAGGGCGACCGCCAGCTCCGCTACGTGCTGCTGCAGGATGAGAAGGCCGATTACGTCGGCATGGCTCAAGCATACGGCGCTTATCTGAAAGAAGAGCAAGGCGTGAAGCCGGCCGAGCAAACGGCCGCGCCGATCAGAGTGAAGCTGCTCGGCGGCATTTTGCGCGACGAGGTGCTCGGCAACACGTTTATCGCGATGACGACATTCGACGAGGCGCGCAAGATTATCGACGAGTTCCAGGCAAAAGGCGTAAGCAATCTGGAATTGACTTTGTCAGGATGGTCGCAGGACGGCATTTACGGTGATCAGCCCGACCACTTCCCGGTCGAGAAGAAGCTTGGCGGCGCCAAAGAGCTGAAGGAACTGGCCGCTTACGCCGCTAACAAAGGCGTAACGCTCTATTTGGAAGCCAACTATGCAAGAGCTTTTTCGGAAAGCGACGGCATGAGCAAAAATAAAGATTCCATTCGCGGCATGGACCGCGAGGCTGCCGTAAGCACCGACTATTACATCGGCAGCAGATGGAACCGCGACAGCAGAACCTATTACTGGATGAAGCCGGAGAGAGTCATCAGCGAGCATTTGAACAATGAACTGGATGACTATAAGAAGCTTGGCGTCAGCGGCGTTCATTTTGCTTACTGGGGCAATACGCTGTACTCCGACTTGGATACGAAAGCGTATCTTCCGCGCGAAAAGACGGCTTCGGCTTGGGTCGAAGCGACGAATGCGGTTCGCGAGACGACCGGCGGCGCCTCGGTCGACTACGGTTTCGGCTACATGCTCGGCCATGTCGATTCGATTGTCGGCGCGCCGCTCGATTCGAGCCATTTCATCTACAACGACGAAACGGTTCCGTTCTACCAAATCGCGGTTCGCGGCCTCGTGCCGTATACGGCGGGCGCGGCGAATCTGCGCGAAGACGCTCGTAACGAGCTGCTGCGCATGGTGGAATACGGAGCGCTTCCAAGCCTCGAGCTGACGTACGAGCCTACCTCCAAGCTGCAGCGGACGATGGAAGATCGGCTGTGGAGCTCGGAGTATACGGGGTGGCTGGACAGCTCGGTTCAGGAATACAAAGAGCTGGAGCAAATTTATACGGCAACGCTCGGTCAACATATTGCCGATCACGAGAAATTGGGCAACGCTGTATATAGAACGACTTACGGAAACGGAACGCAAGTTATCGTCAACTACGGCGCGTCGGATGCGACTGTTGACGGCGTCACGGTACCGGCGGCGGGCTATGCGATGCGGAATGGAGGGAACTAGTCATGGGCAAAAAGTTTAAGCTCTCAATGAGAGGGCGTCACATCCTGGAAGGCTATTCCTTCATTTCCATCTGGATTATCGGTTTCCTACTGTTCATGCTCATTCCGCTCGGTCAATCGTTTTATTATTCATTGAACCATTTGGAATTGACGCAGGGCGGTCTGAAGGCAACGTATGCGGGTCTTGAGCATTACCGAGCCGCCTTTGCGACGGATATCGATTTCCGTCCGTTTCTGCAAACGACGGTAACGAATATGCTGACGCAGGTGCCGCTTATTCTCATCTTCTCGATGATGAGCGCCTTGCTGCTCAACCGCGGCTTCCGAGGACGGATGCTGTTCCGCGGCATCTTCTTCCTGCCGGTCATCATTGCGTCCGGCGCAATCCTGCGCGAGCTGCTGGAGCAAGGCGCCGCCCAGCTGCCGATCTTCTATCAATCGGATTTATTCGGCAAGCTGAACGCGTTCATTCCGGAAGATATATTGGAGCCGCTGCTCGAATACGCCGATTCGCTGACGATGGTCATGTGGGATTCCGGGGTGCAAATCTTGATCTTTATCGCGGGCTTGCAGACGATTTCCCCGTCTTTGTACGAGGCGGCGAAGTGCGACGGCGCGACGAAATGGGAAAGCTTCTGGAAAATTACGTTCCCGATGATTATGCCGATGCTGTTCGTCAACACGCTGTACAGTATCGTCAATTCGTTCACGAAGCCGGACAACAAAATTATGGAATACATCAACAATATCGCGTTCAGGTCGAATAACTACGGTTACGGCTCCGCGATGGGCTGGATTTATTTCATTGTCATTTCGATTATTTTGGCGATAGTCTTCTTCATCTTCCGCAGAAGCTTATCGGCTACCGAAGGCAGGAGGTAGAGACTATGAACACAACTAGCTTGGCAAGCAAATATACGGAGCTGCAGAGTAAGGCGAAGGACGCTTGGAAGGTTACGTGGGTCAAGCGCAGCCGCGGCATTTTGGGCACGGTCTTTTTCTACCTCGTCATTCTCAGCTTGGCGTTCGTATTCATGTACCCGCTGCTTTATATGATTTCCAAATCGTTGATGCGCCCGGAGGACGTGGCTGACGCGACGATTCAATGGATACCGAAAAAATTCAGTTTGCAAAATTATTCGATTGCGTTGGATGCGATCAACTTCTGGAAGGGTCTGGTCAACAGTATCATTATTTCGTTCGGCAGCGCCATCTTGCAGGTGTTAAGCTGCTCGATTATCGGCTACGGCTTTGCGCGGTACCGCTTCCCGGGACAGGCGATTTTCCTGGCTCTCGTCGTCTTTACGTTCCTGGTGCCGCCGCAAACGTTCGTCGTTCCGCTGTTCAAGCTGTTTCTTGACTTAGGGTGGGTCAATACGCATTTGCCGTTCGTTGTACCGGCGATTCTCGGCCACGGCTTAAAGGGCGCGCTATTCGTGCTCATCTTTATCCAGTTCTACAGCAGGCTGCCGAACGTACTCGAAGAAGCAGCGCGCATCGACGGCGCGGGCCCGTTCCGCACGTACTGGACGATTATGTTCCCGCTGGCGAAGCCGGCCATGCTCGTCGTATTCCTGTTCTCGGTCGTATGGCACTGGAACGACTTGTTCGAGCCAACGCTGTATTTGCTGGTTCCGGAATATTTCAACCTGGCGCAAAATATGGCCTTCTTCAACGGCAACGCCAATCTGGAGATGCAGCAGGCTGCGTCCTCCATTTCGCAAGGTACGCTCGGACTTGCTCCTACGCTGCAAAATCAAATTATGGCGGCCGTTATGCTGACGATCTTTCCGATTCTTCTTTTGTATCTGTTCACGCAGCGTTATTTCGTTGAGAGCGTGGAACGCGCAGGCATCGCCGGCGAATAAGCGATGGCTGGCTGTCGACTTGCGCTGAACGATAAATGGGGACGTGATACGGCTTGAGAGGCAAGTGGGGGTGGACAGCTTGCGGCGCGCTAATTGCCGCGGTTGTCCTAGCTGCCGTGCTGCTGAACGCACGGTTGCATAAGGAAGAGGGGAATCATGCCGCTGCCTTATATGGACAATCGCTGGATTCGCTCATGCTGCGTTACTCGTTCGACGAGGATGCGGCTGACGCGGGAGATGCTAAGGACGCAAGCGGACATGAGAACGAAGGGCTTAAAACCGGCGGATCGCTCGAATCGGACGGCAAGTTCGGCGCAAGCTATCGGCTCGGCGGAGCCGGCGATTACGTGGAGCTGCCAACCGCGTTATTAGGCGGCTTAGAGGAGCTGACTCTGTCTGCCTGGATGAAAGCAGACGATCTGCGAACTTGGCAGCGGCTGTTCGACTTCGGCAACGGACAAGATCGTTACTTGTTCCTGACGCCGATGTCGGAATCGGGCAAAGTGAAGGTAGCGATCAAGAACGGCGGCGGAGAGCAGATCATACATTCGACCACGGAGCTGGAGCTGAACAGCTGGACGCATATCGCCTTCACCTGGGCGGGAAGCACTGGCGTTCTGTACGTGAACGGCCGCGAGATAGCGCGCAATGACGAGCTCTCGATCAAGCCAAGCGATATGGCAGGTACAACCAGCTATTATATCGGCAAATCCCAGTATGACGTCGATCCGTACTTATCGGGGGAGATTGACGAGGTGCGCTTGTATGCCAAAGCGTTGACGGCCGATGAAATAGCCGACCAGCTTACTTCCGGCATGACGGATGAAGAGGCTGTCGCCTATGTCTCGGATTGGTTGGCATTGCCAAGCACGGATCGCGTTGTAGAAGATCTTAATCTTCCCAAGGATGGACCGGGCGGAACCTCCATTATGTGGATGACCGACGATGAGAAGGCGGTAAGCATAGAAGGAGCTGTTACTAGGCCGGGAGAAGGCGAAGGTGATCGGAGCGTCACGTTGACAGCAACAATTAGCAAAGGGAAGGCGCAAGCGGCGAAGGCCGTTCCATTGCTAGTATGGGAAGAGGGAGTCGTCGATTACGCGGTTACGATTGATGCATCCGTGGATCAACAAGGCGCGCCCGTCAGCGAAACGCTTTACGGCATCTTCTTCGAGGATATCAACTATGCTGCCGACGGAGGCGTATACGCGGAGCTGATCGAGAATCGCTCCTTTGAGTTCGCCGACCCGCTATGGAATTGGGCTTTGCGAACGGAAGGCGCGGGAGACGGCTTGCTGGCGGTGTTGGACAGCGAACCCTTGAATAGCAACAATACGCACTACTTGACGATGGAGATTAATGCGCCCGCTGCAGGCGATGCGGTGGCAGTCGTGAACGAAGGCTTCGGAGGCCTGGCGATCGAGCAAGGAGCAACGTACGACTTATCGGTCTATGCCAGAAGCGGCGGCGAGGCCATTTCAAAACTATCCATCGTCCTTGAGACGGAGGATGGCAAGCGAATCGGGTAAGCGGAAGTTGACGGGATCGGTGCGGATTGGCGCAAGCTGACGGCGCGGATCACAGCAACCGCAGCTGCCGATAACGGCAGGCTTGTGCTTATCGCGTCTGGCGTCGGCGAATTAAGCGTCGATATGGTGTCGTTCTTCCCACAATCGACGTGGAAGGGCAGACCTGGCGGTTTGCGTGCCGATCTAGTCCAGATGCTGGCTAATCTCAAGCCGTCGTTCGTCCGCTTCCCGGGCGGCAGCATTGTCGGCGGCGATGGCATAGGCAACCGATACAATTGGAAAGACTCGATCGGCGATCCGGCCGGGCGGAAGCAGAATGCGAATATGTGGGGCGGTACGGCGCAGAATACGTCCTACTACCAAAGCTACGGCCTTGGCTTCTACGAGTATTTTTTGCTAAGCGAGGATATCGGGGCAGAACCTCTGCCCGTCGTCAACGCTGGTATGGGCGATCAATTCAGACAGTCGGATGTGGCTCCATGGGAGGAGCTGGACAGCTATATACAAGATGCGCTTGATCTGATCGAGTATGCGAACGGTCCCGTTACAAGCAAGTGGGGAGCAAAACGTGCGGAGAGCGGTCATCCGGAACCGTTTGGGCTTCATTATCTGGCGATCGGCAACGAACATTGGGGGCAGGAATATTTCGTCAGGTTCGAAAGGTTCAAAGATGCGCTGAAGGAGAAGTACCCCGACATTCAACTGATTTTCTCGGCGGGGCCATCCCCTGACGGAGCGATCTTCAACGATGCACGGAGCTGGCAACGATCACAGCCTGCAGATATTGTAGATGAGCACTACTATATGAATCCGGATTGGTTTCTGGACAATACGAATCGTTACGACAGCTATGACCGAAGCGGGCCGAAAATATTCGTAGGCGAATATGCCGCCCACAACGGCAATCGGGACAACAGCTTCGGCGCGGCGCTTGCGGAAGCGGCATTCATGATCGGGCTTGAACGCAACTCCGATGTCGTGGCGATGGCTTCTTACGCTCCGTTATTCGGCAAGGAAGGTTTTGCGCAGTGGTCGCCTGACTTGATTTGGTTCAATAATAGCTCGGCCTACGGTACGCCAAGCTACTACGTGCAGCAGCTATTCGGCGTCAACAAAGCAAGCGTGGTGCTGCCGGCTGAAGTGAAGCTTCGCAGCGGCAAGTCTTATGAAGCTGGCCGAAGCCAGGTTCATAACGATGATGCAGAGCGGTGGCAAGAACCGTTCTATTGGCTGGCTGGAAGAGACGATCTTAGGGGAGAGCTTATACTGAAGGCTGTAAATGCGGCAACGTATGACGTCAAGGCAATGGTCGAGGTGAAGGGCGTAAGTGGGCTGGAAGGATCAAAGCTAACGATGAGTGCGGATTTGCTGGCGAAAAATTCGTTCGGGCAGCCACTGCTCGTGAAGCCTGAGCAGCAGCGGATTGAGGGATTGACGAATACGTTTACGCTGGAATTGCCTAAGCAATCGGTGACGGTCTTCAGGTTGAAGACCGTTCGATAGTAGCAATAGGAGATATACGGCTTAGGCCGTGTTTCTCCTATTCATTTCTTTCGTAATATAGGCGCATTACGATGTCTTGATTGTAATTGCCGAATCCGGAACCGAATAGCGTAACGCCGCCAACGTTCTCGGCATCCTCTTCTACGGCGATTCTGAACTTCCATTTCTTGTTCGTTACGTCGATCTGATCGAGCGTTACGTCGGATATTTGCTGTCCGTCGATAAACGTTCCTTGGTTATTGATCTTAAGGCGTTTCAGCAAGCCGTATTGATTGACGGCATCCCACCACCAATCGGGAGTGAACTTGCCTCGCTTCGTTCCGCCGAAATCGCCGGGGCTTGTCCAAATGCCAATCCTGACACCATTGAAGTAGAAGCTAATGTCCGAAGGCCAATTCTCGTTTGCATGGGGCGCCTCTGAGGAAATCTCGAACGATATTTCAAGCTCGGTCGGCTTCTCGCTCTTGAGCAGGAAGTTGGCCGCCTTGTATTCGATAAAGCCGCTCGTGAACCACAGTATCTTGGCATTGATCCGTTCGGCATCAAGGAAAAACCGCGGTTCGTCGAACATGCCAATGACTTTCGATGTAGTCGACAATCCGCATGTGGGTTCTACCTCGAAGTCGGTATAATGGCCGATAGAGATTATGGTTTCATGGTAGGTGCGCAAAGCGGCGCGGTTCTTGGACGGGAAATCGATTTCAATGCTATCCGTGATCAGCTTGCACATCTTCTTCGTGCCGCCGCCGCTCGATATCATCTCGGAGCTGATGATTCCCGCCTTCTCCAGCTTCTTCACATGCATCGTAATGATCGGGCTGCTCAGCTCCAGGGCTTGAGCGATATCTTTAATGTTCATGTCCTGCTGCGAGAGCAATTGAATAATGCGCAGGCGAACATCGCTGGCCAGAGCTTCATAGATCGGCAGGTGCGTCGTTGTTACATCGATCTTCATTACTTCACTCCACTCTAAGATTGGTGAACAGCGATTTATTAATTTGTTTTCGGATTAACATCAGACAAAAGCACATAGGATGACTGATGCGAGAGTGTCTAATGGGACGAAAATAAAATGTCGAATCACCGTTGCGGTACATCTTTAATACTTATATTTTATATGTAAATAGGTAAATTGACAAACACATTTTCTATGTTATTATATAAAATATTAATTGATTAACATATTTATAAACAAATGGTTGGAATCGAACTGGAGGAACTATTAAAGTGGAAAACAGACAAGGGATTGGAAACTTGCAGACGGTTTATCGTAATCCGCTAGTCGAGCAGCGTGCCGACCCATGGGTGCTTAAGCATACGGACGGTTATTATTACTTCACGGGCTCCGTACCCGAGTACGATCGCATTGAATTAAGACGCGCAACGACAATCGAAGGGCTTACATCGGCGCCGGCAACCGATATTTGGCAGAAGCATGAGAACGGCGTGATGAGCAGAAACATATGGGCGCCGGAAATCCACTATATAGCGGGCAAATGGTATATCTATTTCGCGGCAGGAAGGGACGATGAGCCTTTCGCGCACCGGATGTACGTGCTTGAGAACGATGCGGTTAATCCGCTCGAGGGGCAGTGGGTAGAGAAGGGGGAAATCAAGACGGCATGGGACTCCTTCTCGCTAGATGCGACGAGCTTCGAGCATAACGGCGAGCAATATTTGGTTTGGGCGCAAAAGGATCCGCAGATTGAAGGCAACACGAACTTATATATCGCGGAGATGGATAATCCTTGGACGCTCCGAAGCGAGCAGGTTCGCATTACGAAGCCTGAATACGACTGGGAAGTAATCGGCTTCCTGGTGAATGAGGGAGCTGCGGTATTGAAGCGCAACGGTCGGATCTTCTTGACTTACTCGGCGAGCGCGACCGATCATAACTATGCGATGGGCATGCTGACTGCCTCCGAGACGAGCGATCTGCTCGATCCGGCTTCTTGGATCAAGTCGGAGAAGCCGGTGTTCGCCAGCAATCCCGATGCGAGCCAGTATGGCCCGGGCCATAACAGCTTCACCGTGTCGAAGGACGGTACGCAAGACATCATGATTTATCATGCACGCAGCTACAAGGAAATTGCGGGCGATCCGCTGTTCGATCCGAACCGTCATGCGCGTGCCAAAGCGATCGAGTGGCGCAGCGACGGCACGCCGGACTTCGGCAAGCCGCAGGCTGACAATGCGTAAATGAAATAATGGCGGTGCAAGGTAATCCTTGTTCCGCCATTATTATTTGATAGGGAAGGTTCTGCCAGCAGTTAGGTTGGATTCTTGCAGGATGGAACGCCACTGAGAGGCAAGCTTGACTGCTGTAATGGATTCTTGCATGCCAAGCGGATTAGATCGCTTGCAGTCCTGCCTGGTTCAGCAAGTTCCATGGCTTGTTGTAATGCGGCTGGAAAAAGAAGTCGACGAAGCTTAGCTCATCCATCGTCATTTCGTTCTGGATGCATACCGACAGCGTGTTGATCGCTTGCGTCAGATCGACCTTCGATAAAATTTGCGCGCCTACGATTCTGCCACCTTCAGCTTCATACACAACCTTGAGCATCACCTTTTCGTAGGTAGGCATGAACTCGGGACGGTAGTTGTCTTCGATTGTGACATTTTTCACATTCAATCCCGCAGCAAGGGCAGCCGCTTCCGTCATGCCGGTCGAAGCGATATTGTAATCGTAGATTTTGATGCCCGACGTTCCTTGCGTACCCAGGTAACGGACGGTTGGCTTCATGAGGTTTCGCGCGACTAACGTACCCATCCTTACGGCGTTCGTAGCTAATGGAATGTAGGCGTGCTGACCAGTCGGATTATAATGCACGGCACAGCTGTCTCCAGCGGCGAAAATGTCCGGCTTGCTCGTACGCATGTAGCTGTCCACGATAATCGCGCCGTTCGGAAGCATGTCGACCTGCCCTTTCAATAGCTCGGTATTCGGACGGAACCCGATGCAGAGGACGACGAGATCGGCCTCGTATTCGCCGGCGGTTGTATTGATCCTCGTTACGCGTCCGTCTTCCCCGGTGAACGACGTTACCGTCTGTCCGAGCGCAAGCGTAACCCCTTTGTCCGCGAATTGCTTTTCCACGATAGCGGTGAACGATTCATCCAAATATTTGAACAATACCCTATCCATATTATCGATCAGTGTCACTTGCTTGCCGAGCTCCTCGAACGCTTCCACGAGCTCGATGCCGATATAGCCTGCGCCGATAACGGCGATGCGCTTTGCATGCTTCGCTTTCTCGATGATCGTCTGCGAGTGTTGGTAGTTTTTGCATAACTCGATATTTTCAAGTCCGATGCCTTCCATCTGCGGGATGATCGGCCACGAGCCCGTCGTCATTACGAGCTTGTCGAACGTATCGACGAATGGCTCGCCGGTAGCGAGATTGCGAACCTCAATCGTCTTGGCGTCCGTATCGATGGCAAGCACGTCATGCCGCATATGCGTCGTCACGCCGAGTGCGGCAAGCTGGTCGGGCGAAGCGTAGAACAACTGCTCGGCATCCTTTACGATTCCGGCAACATGAAGTGCGATTCCGCACGATAGGAACGAGATGTTGTCATTTCTTTCATAAACGGTAATAGCAGCCTCCGGATAGAGACGGGCTATCTGCGTAATAGCGGCAGTTCCGGCATGCGTACATCCAACAACAACAATTTTCATCGACATTTTCAAACGCCTCCTTGTATGAGTGCAGACTTCCCTTAGGGAAGCTCGCTAACGTTGTGAATAAATTCACAACCATCTGTATAATGTGAAAACATTCACAACCACTTCTTGCTATTATCATATTCGTTAAGCGGATAAATGACAATGAATAAATTGTGACAAATTTCACAAACATAATTTTCATATTCAAACCGATTGGATTGGCGCTGCGGCCGTTGAATTGTTTAAAATAAGAGGTAGTGTTGCAAGGCGGACAGAAGGAGGCATGACAAAATGGAATTTACTTTCACGGGGAAGGTCGTTCTCATTACGGGAGCAGGCGGCGGAATCGGACGTGTGGTCGCGCTTGCCTATGCGCAGCAAGGCGCCATTGTCGTGATTACGGATAAGCTGGAAGACAAACTGGAGGAGACGGCAAATCTACTGCGGGAGAAAGGATTCGATTCCCACCGGTATGCAGCGGATATGAGCAAGCCGGAGCAGATTGCAGCCTTGGTCAAACAGATCGGCGAGCTGTTGGGGACAATCGATATCGTCATCAATAATGCGGGCTTCGGCATATGGAAGCCGCCTTACGATCTGGAACTGGACGAATGGGACGATGTGATCAACACGAATCTTCGCGGGACGTTCGTATGCGCGAGGGAAGCGGCGAAGCTGATGCGCGTTGGCGGCGGCGGTTCAATCGTCAATATATCGTCGACGAGAGCGATGATGTCCGAGCCGAACTCGGAGGCTTATGCCGCTTCCAAAGGAGGCATTTTGTCGCTTACCCATGCGCTTGCGGTATCGCTTGGTCCTGATCGCATTACGGTGAATGCCATATGCCCCGGTTGGATCGAGAACGGCGATTACAGCCGGCTTCGTCCCGAGGATCATACCCAGCATCCGTCGCAGCGTGTAGGACGGCCTAACGATATCGCGCGGGCTTGCCTCTACTTAACGAATCCTCAGAACGATTTCATTACCGGCACAAGCTTAACGATTGACGGCGGAATGACGCGGAAAATGATCTATGAGGAATAAGAGAATGCGTAAGCATGGCTAATGGGAAGACTAACCGACTGCTAATCCACAAATGGATAGACTGACGGTTGGTCTTTTTTTTTTGTTTATATACTAAATAGATCATAATATTCATTGCAATAAGACTCGTAGGCTTATATGCGGAACTTACCGCTGTTATAAGATTGTTGGAAATGAATTATAGATATTTAAATCGTTCCATATAATTTTATACTAAATACAGTATTTAAAATTATAACAATATAAAATAGAATGAAGGAGCGATAAGGGAAGCGCTTGCAATTCGTGATTTACGAAAAAAGGGAGGCGTCAAGAAATGATGAAAAAGGGTTCGATGAAGCTCGGTTTGGTTCTTATCCTTTGTATGGGACTACTGTTGTCGGCATGTTCTTCGAATAATAATGGAAGCGGTTCCGACAAAGGGAACAACGGGTCGGGCAACGCGGTAAACGAAGGGAATTCAGCTGAAACGCCGAAGGAAAACGTAAAGATTTCGTTCATGGGCCATGGCAGCCCGCAGGAGAAAGAAATATTCGCGAAGCTGATCAAGGCTTACGAAACGAAGTATTCGAACGTAAAGGTGGAATATACGAGCGTCCCGCCGGCGGAGTACAACCAGAAGCTGTCGACGTTGGTCGCATCGGGCAAGACGCCTGACGTGTTCTACGTATCGGGCCCGCAGTTCTATAAGTTCGCGGAGGCAGGCACGATTCAGAACCTGCAGCCGTTCTTGGAAACGACGGAATTGTTCCAGGAAGGCAATGTATGGAAGCAGGCGCTGGACCGCTATCGGTATGACGGCAAGCTGCTTGGACAGGGCGACATCTACGGCCTGCCGAAGGACGTAGGCCCGTGGACGATGGCGTATAACAAGACGATGTTCGAGGAAGCGGGCGTCGAATTGCCGCCGGCCGAAGTCGGCGGTTGGGATTGGAACGACTGGATCGAAGCGGCGAAGAAGCTGACGAAGGACGAGAACGGCGACGGCAAAACGGACATCTACGGCGGAGCGAACTTCCCGCTGGAAGGCGCAGTGTGGGCGAGCGGCGGCGATTTCATCGACTACGCGACGGGTACGATCAAGATCGATCAGCCGGAATTCTACAACGCGATGCAATGGGTGGCGGACTTGCGACTGAAGCATAACATTACGCCATCGCCTGAGGACGAGAAAGCGATGAATGCGTATTCGCGCTTCGTGGCGGGCAAGGTGGGCATGTTCCCGATGGGTCCTTGGGATCAGCCGGGCTTCTGGGATTTGCCTTTCGAGTGGGATATCGCGGCATGGCCGGTGAACCCGGGGACGGGACAGGCGAGCACATGGCTCGGATCGATGGGCTATGCGGTGTCGAGCAAATCGAAGCATGCGCAGGAAGCGTTCAATCTAGCGGCATACTTGGCGCTAGATGCGGAAGGGCAGAAACAGAACTATGAGCTGGGTCAAGCCGTGCCGAATCTGGTCGATATGGCGAAGGGCGAATTCCTGGAAATGGACAAAGCGCCGGCGAACCGCCAAGTGTTCCTCGACGTTATCGAGAAGTACGGACATCCGCCGGTCGAATTCGGCTCGAAGGATACGAAGTGGATCGATACGATGTGGCAAGAGGCCGGCAAAGTATGGGACGGCAAAATGACGGCCGAGGCATGGGCAAAGGAATTGGCGCCGAAGCTTCAGGAGCTATACGACAAAGGGAACAAATAAAGTCTTCTAGTGAGGAGGCTGCCTACCCGGGAAACATGTCCGAAGGCAGCCTCTTTGTTGCGCATTGATGCTGACAACTGCAAATATATTTAGTATGATGAGTATATTAATATATGATTGGGGCTGCGGCATGAAAAACCATCCATTATACAAGCAGATTCAAGTCGATATTTTAGGCCAAATAAAAGCAGGAAAGCTGCGGCCGGGAGATCGGGTGCCGTCAGAGAAGGAACTCGCCGAACTATATAGAGTCAGCCAAATTACGAGCAAAAACGCATTGATCGGATTAGCGGATGAAGGCGTTCTGGTACGCGTGCAAGGCAAAGGAACGTTCGTCAGACAAGAGGGCGAGTCGGCGCAGACAATGGAGAACGCGAGTCAGAGAGGAGCAATTGGCCTCATTCTGCCGTGCATGAAGACAAAGGTTGATCAGAAAATATTGGATTCGATCGAGAAATACGTAACGGCTAGCGGCTACAGCCTTCACGTGCGAATTACGAGAGAATCGCAAGCCGAGGAAAGCGCGGCAATCGAAGCGATGGTGAATGACGGCGTTCGAGGGCTCATTATTTTTCCGACCGAGGAGGAGCGCTATAATGAAAGCATATTGCGATTGTCGCTCGATAAATTCCCCCATGTGCTTATCGACCGGTTCTTGAAGGAAATACGCACCTATAGCGTCAGCTCGGACAATATGACGGGAACGGAGCAGGCGATTTCTTACTTGTTGGACAACGGCCACGAGCATATTGCGCTTATTACGCCGGAAATAACGAATACAGCTACCGAGGAGCGAGTTGTCGGTTTCGAGAAAGCCTATATGGCCAGGAAGCTGCCGATAGACAAAGACTTATGGTGCGTGCTTCGAATAGAGGATATTTCGGGTGGCAACGCACAGACGATCATCGAAGCTTTCCTGAGCGAGCGACCGGCAATTACGGCGGCGTTCGTAGTCAATGTCGAGTTAACCAATTATGCCTACTATGCTGCGAAACGGATGCGCAAGGCTGTGCCGGACGAGCTTGAGCTTGTCTGCTTCGATCGTCCAGACTTTCAAGACGTATCGCATCTTCAGCAAAACGAGGATGAAATGTGCAAGGTAACGGTCGAGCTGCTTCATGCGCAGCTGCAAGGTGAATACGACCCTCGTCGTATCGTCGTTCCTGTAACCTTCAATAATAAGAGAACCTAAACGAGAAGCATGGAAAAAGTACCTTTATGCCGTTCAACAGCGGCTTAGAGGTACTTTTTTTATATTATATTTAGTATATAAACATATAACAATATAAAATATAATGAATGTAAGGAATGAAGCGCTTACAGGCGATTGCGACGATTCACACATAAGCAAAGGAGGCGTCAACTTTTAATGAGAATAAAACGGTTTTTGAAGCTTGGGCCGGTACGTGGCGAGAGGCCGGCAAAGTATGGGACGGCAAAATGACGGCCGAAGCATGGACGAAGGAATTGGCGCCGAAGCTTCAGGAGCTTTACGTCATAGGGAATAACTAGTTGAACGAATTTACGAATAGCGAGTAGCGAGGATGTGTACGCATGAAAAAACGTAAACCCGGTTATATCCGCAAAGAATACGCGTGGGCATATTTGTTCGTAGCAGCTCCTGTGCTCGGCTTCCTCATCTTCGGGGTTGCACCGCTGCTATATTCCGTGTGGCTGAGCTTCACCTCATGGGACTTGGTTACGCCTCCGGAATTTGTCGGCTTGGACAATTACGTCGAGGTGTTCCAGGATGAGAAGGTCTATAAGTCGCTGTACAATACCGTCTTCATGATGCTTGGCATTCCAATCGGTATGGTATTCGCCTTGATTCTGGCCATCATGATGAATCGGCCGCTTAAAGGCATATCGTTCTACCGGACGATCTATTATTTGCCGGTCATTTCCCCGATCATTGCCGTATCGCTTCTATGGCAATGGATATTGAACCAGGACTTCGGCTTGCTGAACCAGACGCTTTGGAATTGGTTCGGCATTCAAGGGCCGAACTGGCTCGGCAATGCGGATTGGATCAAGCCTTCAATGATTTTGATGGGCGTGTGGGGCGGCGTCGGCGGTACGATGGTGCTTTATCTGGCGGGGCTTCAATCGATCTCTACCTCTTATTACGAGGCGGCGGAAGTGGATGGAGCGAATGCGTTTCAGAAGCTATGGAAAATCACGATTCCGCTGCTTACGAATATTCACTTCTTCGTGATCGTCATGGGCGTCATAGGCGCGTTCCAGTCATTCAGCCAAATCTACGTATTGGCGGGTGACGGCGGTCCGGAATACAGCGCAGCGACAGTCGTTTTCTATATTTTCGAAAATGCGTTCAAGTACTTCAATATGGGCTATGCCAGCGCGATCGCATGGGTGCTCGGCCTCATTATCTTTATCGTGACGCTCATTCAATTCAAGTTATCGAAAAAATGGGTGTACAACGATTAAATTTTTGCGGTCATAGTTAGCGAGGGGAGTTTGATCAGATATGAAGCAAAAACAATTAACGAACCAATGGGTTAGCCTGCTGCTCGCCATCGGCTCAATCGTCATGCTTGCGCCGTTCGTGTGGACCGTGTCTACCTCCTTGAAAAATCAGCGTCTCGTATTCGAGATTCCGCCCAAGTGGATTCCGGACCCGGCCACGTTCGACAACTATGTGACCGCTTGGAACGATTCGCCGCTTCTGAACGGCTTTTTGAACAGTATCATTATCGTCATTTTCGTACTTGGCATTGGGCTATTGACCTCGACGATGGCTGCGTATGCTTTCGCCAAAATCGACTTCCCGTTCAAGGACGGTCTCTTTCTGGCCTTGCTTGGTACAATGATGATTCCTTATTCCGTAGTCATGATTCCGCAATTCATCGGCTTCTCGGAAATCGATTGGGTCGATAGTTTGCTGCCGCTCATCGTGCCGGGATTGTTCGGCAATATCGTGGTCGTCTTTTTCCTGCGCCAGTATTTGGCCGGCGGGCTTCCGACGGAGCTGGTCGAGGCGGCCAAGCTGGACGGGAGCGGCTTCTTCCGGACATTCTGGACGATTGCTTTGCCCGTAGCGAAGCCTGCAATTGCCGCACAAGCGGCGTTAAGCTTCATGGGCATCTGGAATGATTTCATGGGACCTCTTATTTATTTGCATACGCCCGAGAAGCAGACGATTCAAGTTCTCATCGCATCGATGCAATCCCAGTACATGGGCTCGTCCAACTTCCCGGTTATTATGGCAGCATCGATTATTTCGATGATTCCGGTCATACTGGTCTTCTTCTTCTGCCAGCGTTATTTCATTGAGTCGCTTGCGATCAGCGGGTTGAAGGGGTAGCCTATCATGCGAATTCGGACCAAGCATTTCGGTTGGAGATTATCGATTAAGGCTGCAATATTCACCGCTACGATCATTCTGGCGCTGGTCGCCTGCCAAGCGGATGAGGTGTCGAAGGTCGAATTGTTGAAGGAGGATGCAAAAGTGTACACGAATTCATTCAAGCTGGATGGCGAGTGGGAGGATTACGGAATAGGCGATCCTTACATTCTGCGATACAACGGAAGATTCTATTTATATTGCAGCACCAAGGATTGGCGTCCCGGAATAAAGGCTTGGAGCTCCGATAACCTGGTCGATTGGCAATATGAAGGTCTCGTAACCGAGTCGGAAATAACGACCGGCGCGTATGCCCCGGAGGTCGTCTATTGGAACGGCAACTTCTATTTATATACGTCGCCCGCCGGCCAAGGGCATTACGTGCTCCGGAGCGACAATCCGACTGGTCCGTTCACCGTCGAAACGGATAATCTGGGTCAAACGATTGACGGCTCGGTATTTATCGACGACGACGGCAAATGGTATTTCACGAATGCGGGCACGCAAGGCATCGTAGCGCATGAGATGCCGGACCCGTTCACGATCGACATCGGCGTTACGACGAATGCGTTCCTTGGCCATTGGACGGAAGGGTCGATGATTTGGAAGCGGAACGGCTTGTATTACATGACGTATACGGGCAACCATGTGTTCAGTAACGGCTACCGCGTCAATTACGCGACGTCCAAGATCAGCCCGTTCGGCGACTATGCGATCCCTTCCAACAATCCGATCATCATTAACACGGAGGAAACTTTCAAGGGTCTTGGACATAGCGCTACGGTGCTGGGACCCGATATGGATTCCTACTATGTAACGTATCACAATCTGGTCGGCCATTCCGCCGAGGGCCCGCCCGTTCGCGAACTGAATATCGACCGGCTTGCCTATAACGGTGACAAGCTTGTCGTGTTAGGGGCAACCCATGACCATGAACAACCTGCGCCGGCCATGCCTGCGCTATATGGTTGGCTAACGGACAACATGCCGGAGGAGCAGTGGGACTCGGCTGATGCGAATACGATTCTTAGCAAAGCTTCAACCGCAGAAAACTTCATAGCGGAATACAATTTTCGCTTAACGCCTGAAACAGGGCTAGCCAATAAGAACAGTGCCGATGCCGTATTTGCCTATAAGGATGCGGATAACTACTCGTCTGTTAGATTGCTTCCGACGAACGACACGCTTCAATTGCTAATCGTTGAAGAAGGCGCGGCGAAGGTAGCGGCTGAGGCGTCATTGCCTGACGATTTCGATTACTCGAAGCTTCATACGATTCGAGTCGAGCAGCGGGAGGGCAGAGTACTTGTCTTCTTCGATACGATGAAGAAGCTTGAAGCGGAAACTTCCGGCGCAAGAAGCGGAAAGATCGGATATATGTCCTCCGAGGACATGAAACCTGTCTATGAATATACGGCATTCTCCAACGATTCCGACGGAAGCAGCGATTTCGAGGCTTATAAGCCGCTGCCGGGAGCAATCGAAGCGGTTCATTATTTGAAAGGCGAAGATCGCGGATATCATGTCGGGAACAAGTATGCCGCTGCCGAGTACCGGAAGTCTGACGGCGTCCGGATTGGCAAGACCGAGGATGGCAGCTATTCCGTACGGCTGCAGGATAGCGGAGATTGGCTCAAGTATAAGATAAATACGAAGAAAGATAGTCCCTACGGAATTGCCGTAACGGTGAAGAAGCCGGATACAGACGCCGTGCTGGAATGGTCCGTTGACGGGGCCAAAGCGGTCAAGACGACGATCGATGCAGATGATGCGGCATTTGGCGAGGGCGCAGCTACGCTGCGTATCGGTACGCTTACCATTCCAAAAGGCTTTCACGAGCTTAAAGTGAAGTTGAAGGCGGGCTCGATCGAGCTTGAATCATTCCAGCTGTTCGCAGCGAAGCGACCAGTGGAAGATGAAGCGTTGGACGGAGATTCGGCGAAATCCCTGTTCGGTATGTTCGGCAGCAGCGAAGGGACTTATACGGGCAGCGGCATCGATGACGATATGCTGTTCGCGGGAGACGACGATTGGGATAACTATGCTTTTGAAACGGAGATTCTGTTAAATGATCAATCGGATCGAGGCGGTATTTACGTCCGCGCCACGAACGAGTCCTACCATCCCGATCAAGTGAAGGATGCGGCTATGGGCTACTACATTGGCATCTCGTCGTCTATCATCACGCTTAATCGAATGAATTACGACTCTTATCCGCTTGCAAGCGAGACGGTATCGCTGGAGGCGGGCCGAAAACATGCCTTCAAGGTAACGGCAGAAGGCGGACGCATTGAAGTATTCTTGGACGGATCGTCTAAGCCGCTTATCGCTCATACGGATCCGGAGCCGTTCCTTCACGGCAAGATCGGCATTAGATCGGAACATTCGGCGATGTCATTCGCTAATATGAGCATTCATCCAATAAAAAAATAAAGGTAGAGCAAGTAGCACCGGAATTGGAGTGGAAACATGAATTATCCAACTAGAAACGAGTATCCAAGACCGCAATTCGAGCGGTCGACGTGGGTTAATTTGAACGGGGAATGGCAATTCGCATACGACGATGCCAATGCAGGCCTCGATGAAGGCTGGTTCGCAGGCGGTACGGATGGCGGGCCCTTCGAGAAGACTATTCAGGTTCCGTTCTGTTATCAGAGCGAGCTGAGCGGCATTAATGAGCAGGCGTTCCACGATATCGTATGGTATCGCAAGGAGATAGAGATTCCGAAAGCGATGGCCGGCAAGCGAATAATCCTTCATTTCGGAGCGGTCGATTACGAAGCGAAGGTATGGGTTAACGGCAGGCTCGTTGCCTGCCACGAGGGCGGACACACCCCGTTTCATGCCGATATTACAGCAGCCATGCATGTTTCGGGGGCAAACCGCATCGTCGTTCGCGCGCAGGATTACAGCAAGGATGTAACGCTGCCCAGAGGCAAGCAATATTGGAAAGAAAAGTCCGAGCAAGTGTTTTATACCCGCACGACGGGCATATGGCAGACGGTGTGGCTTGAGGCTGTCCACCCGACGCATCTTGGCAAAGTAAGGCTGACGCCGGATATCGACCAGAACAAAATCCATATTCGCAGCTTTATCGCGGAGGCGGACGCATCTCGAAGCCTGCGCCTGAACATCAAGATCACGTTCGGCGGCGAGTTGGTTGCAGAAGATCTTATTCGCGTCATGGCATCCGAGGAGGAAGTATCGATTAAGCTGCATGACTTCAACGATCACGGGCTTGGCCGCTGGTGGTCGCCGGAGAAGCCTCAGCTATACGACGTTGAATTTACGTTGCTGGACGAGGATCAGGAAATCGATCGAGTGAGCAGTTATTTTGGAATGCGCAAAATCTCGATCGAGAAAGGCATCCTCTGCTTGAATAATAGGCCTTATTATATGAAGCTGGTACTTGATCAAGGGTATTTTCCCGGCGGCGTGCTTACGGCTCCGAGCGACGACATGCTTCGGAAGGACGTCGAGCTGACGAAGCAAATGGGCTTCAACGGAGCGAGAAAGCACCAGAAGATCGAAGATCCGCGATATATGTACTGGTGCGACAAACTTGGCTTGCTCGTTTGGGGCGAGATGGCTAACGCGTATCAATTCTCGGAGCAATACGTCGAACGTGTAACGAAGGAATGGCAGGAAGCGGTTCACCGCGATTACAACCATCCTTGCGTCGTCGTCTGGGTACCGCTTAACGAAAGCTGGGGCACGCCGAATATATTGATCGACAAGCGCCAGCAGCATCACGCTTCAGCCTTGTACTATTTGACCAAGTCGCTGGACGATACGCGCCCCGTTATATCGAATGACGGCTGGGAGCATGTGAAATCGGATATTTATACGATTCATGATTACGAGAGCAAGGAAGAGGTATTGCGCAGCAGGTATGCAACTCCGGAATCTTCCGTAGGGTGCGATCCGCAAGGCAGGAAAATCATTTTGCCGGGTTTTGCATACAATGGAGAGCCTGTTCAATTATCCGAATTCGGCGGTATTTCGTACATTCAGGACGAAAGCGACGGCTGGGGCTATTCCGCTGCGAAGGATGACCAAGATTATTTGGAGCGTCTTACCGCTGTTATGAGGCCGGTACTTGCTGCAGGCGGGTTGCAGGGTTATTGCTATACGCAGTTGACCGACGTCGAGCAGGAGAAGAACGGCTTGTTGCGATTCAACAGAGAACCGAAGCTGCCGCTCGAGGTTTACCGTAAGCTGAATACCGGAGAAGCGCCTGCATTGTAACGAAAGTTAATTCGATTCCGGCATATTGGCTAAGTCTGAGGAACATAATAGGTCATATGTCTATTATGCACCAGTCAGGAGAGCAGCCTTATGTATAACGAAGCGATAGCGATATTGGATCATAAAATCAAGGCGATTGAGAACGACACCGGAATGATTTATTTGGTCGGGCCCATTCGTCTACCGGTTCGTCTCGGCGAGGACGAAGCGATCTTTCAGTGGTATTGCTGGCTGAGCTGCGATGAGAAGCTGGATGACGAGGAGCAGATTATTAGAAAGCTATCGTCTATCAACCTTGCTGAGATGCAGCAGTCCAGCGTACTCGTGTACGGCGACTTCGAGCATGCGGACGAGGCTTGGATCCGGATGCACAGCATCTGCCATACCGGCGATATATTCGGCAGCAAACGTTGCGATTGCGGATTCCAATTGCATGAATCGATGCGCAGAATCGTAGAGAAAGGTGCCGGCGCATTGTTTTATTTGGCTAATCACGAGGGGCGGGGCATCGGCCTATTCAGCAAAGCGATGGCCTACCTGCTGCAAGAGAAGGGCTACGACACGGTAGATGCCAATCTGAAGCTGGGCTTCGCCGACGATGCGCGCAATTATGACGATGCGATCCGGGTGCTCCAGGCGCTACGCTCGAAGCCGGTTTCACTTATTACGAACAATCCTCGCAAGCGCGATGCGATGCAGGAAGCGGGACTAAGCGTAACGGAGCTCATCCCGCTATGGGGTGATCGATCCCAGCACAACGAGCGCTACTTGGATACGAAGGTGAACCGGTCGGGGCATCTGACCACGGTTTCGGCTTGCCCGAATGATTGATTATAAAATTGGACAGGGCTGTCCTGCCAGCAGAGAATCTGCTAGCGGAACAGCCCTTAGTTGTTGCTTATATTTAACCGGACCTATGCGCGAGCGACAGGTCGTATGGAATCCCCATGTTAACAGCAAACAGCAAATGTACTCTTAGTTGCTTAACTACGCATCCTAGAACAACGGAAGCCCTACCTCTCTTCCGTCCTTGCGGCTCCGATGACCGCGCCAGTGTGAAATAGAAATACAGCACGAAAATTGGTTTGGAATTAACAGCACAGAAATCAAAATCCGAGGAAAACATTGAATTCGAAAGGGGATTATTCTGAGGGTTAAATATAACACATTCATTTCATTATACATGGATGCTTGGGGAAAAGCAATATAATTTTCAAGAATTGCAAAAAAAGAATGACAATAACCATTTTGGACACGATAGGAGGGAAGGAGGAGGGGATAAACATGCCTGAATGGTTTGAGATTTCTTTACGTACGCTTGCTGCCGTCGCTATTTTATTTATGCTGACTAAGATTTTGGGCAAGAGACAAATTTCCCAATTGTCCCTGTTCGAGTACATAACGGGAATAACCATCGGCAACATCGCGGCTTATGTCTCCCTTGATTTGGACACTCTTTGGTATTTGGGCCTCGTTTCGATCGTCGTTTGGACAAGCGTCGCGGTCGGCATGGAATATATGACGATGAAGAGCAGAGTCATACGCGACTTCGTTGATGGCAAAGGCACGGTGCTAATTAAAGACGGCCAGCTCTATAAGCAGCATCTGCATAAAGAGCGTCTAACGCTGGATGAGCTGTTGGAGCAGCTGCGCAAGAAGGATGTATACCGGGTTGCAGATGTTGAATTCGCCGTCATGGAGCCAAGCGGCGAGATTAACGTAATGCTGAAGAAGGAGCATCAACCGCTCACGGCAGAAATGATTGGCTGGAATCTAAGACCAGAGAACGAAGCCAAGACGGTCATCATCGATGGGCGTGTGTTTAATGACATGGTCGACGAGAGCGGATACAGCCTGGAATGGCTGCATCACGAGCTGAAGAAAAAGAATCTTGCGCCTGAGAGCGTCTTTCTAGCCCAGATCGATAGCGATGGCCAGTTGTACGTACAGACCGGCGATGCGAGGCCGGACCATGACAACGCCGATAGGAAACCGAAGGATCGGATAGATTCTTTGGCCAAGCAATTCGAATCGGAACTTAAGCGGCTAAGGAAGCTCGCACGCAATGAGAGCGACCGCCGCACTTACCAATCCGCGCTTGATCGTTTTCAAGCAGGCTATAGTCCATCAATGCCGGATAGAGAGCAGAAGCCTTAGCAGCTCAGCGGTTGGCAAGAAAGAAATAGCCTGTTTTTCCTTCTATTAAATACGGAATAGAAGGAGAGGCAGGCTTCAAGCGAGCGATTAATCCGTCCATCTTGCGGCCCAAAGCTTCATTTCCTTTAATATATGGGTTAAATCCTCGCCCTTCGGCGTTAACGTATATTCCACCGTTACGGGGACAGTCGGAAACACCTTGCGCTCGAGTACGCCTTTTTCTTCCAGATGGCGAAGCGTTGTTGTTAGCGCTCTCGGACTAACGGACGGAATCATCCTCTGCAATTCGCCGAATCGCCTCGTTCCGCAGAACAGCTCCCTGAGCACGAGAAAGGCCCATTTTCCCCCGATAACATCCAATGTTTTCTCAATATTGCATTCGATCTGAATGGGCTCCTTTGGTACATAATTATGCGCGCTCATTAAGCCAGCTCCCTTCCTCACGTGCGGTTACTATAAGTATAGTATATATACTGTAGTTAATAAAATGAATAAACTTTCACTACTTTATTAATCGCTAGAACTGCTATACACTACTAGTGAGACGAGGAAAGAAAAGAAGGAGTGAAGCAGTTGAAATACAGGAAACTTGGCAGAAGCGGGCTCAAAGTGAGCGAGATCGGACTTGGGAGTTGGCTTACATTCGGTACGGCAACGGCAGAGGAAACAGCGCAAGCTTGTATTCATAAAGCATACGAGCAAGGCATTAATTTCTTCGATACGGCGAACGCCTACAATAACGGCGCAGCGGAGCAAGTAATGGGAAGCGCATTGAAAGCGTATACGCGGAGTAGCTACGTGCTCGCTACGAAGCTGTTCTTCCCGATGGGAGCCGGCCCGAACGATAGGGGCTTGTCGCGCAAGCATATTATGGAGCAATGCGATGCCAGCTTGAAGCGTCTAGGCACGGATTACATCGACTTGTACCAATGTCATCGCTTTGATAACGAGACGCCGATCGAAGAAACGCTGCGTGCGCTGGATGATTTGACGGCTCAAGGCAAAATATTGTATGCGGGCGTCAGCGAGTGGACGGCAGGGCAGATTGCCGATGCGGCTTCGATTGGCAAAAACCTGAACCTTCGTCCTCTGATCTCCAATCAGCCGATCTACAATATGTTCGAGCGTTATATCGAGAAGGAAAACGTTATCCAGCAATGCGAGTGGGAAGGGATGGGGCAAGTTGTATTCTCTCCGCTCGCGCAAGGCGTGCTGACTGGTAAGTACAAGCCGGGTCAAGCCATTCCGCAAGACAGCAGAGCGGCAAATGACAAGACGAACGGCGTCATTAACAGCTATCTGCGTGAAGATGTGCTCGCTTGCGCGGCAAAGCTTGAGGAGCTGGCCGCGGAGCTTGGCGCTTCGCTATCTCAATTCGCGCTCGCTTGGGTGTTGCGCCAGACGAATGTGAGCTCTGCGATCATCGGCTCGAGCCGTCCGTCCCAAATCGAAGAGAATATTAAAGCGATCGATTTGGTTTTAACCGACGACGTTCTTGCGCGTACGGAGAACATTTTGATGGAGATCAGCGGCTTCGCGCCAATGAGATAGATGAACCAACGAGTAAGGGCTCTCCACGAAGGCCACGCATTTGGCCTGCGTGGAGAGCCTGTTTTAATTTTCATGTCCGCAATGAATGTGAAATTATGTCTTATATATAGGAAGCGATTTTTCGAAATGCTATTTTTGACCCCTGTTTCTTTCTTGTCGATGCGGGATGACGATTGGATCGGATATAGTCTTCGGCATTGTGGTGCCGCCGGCAAAATGATACTTGACCAAATTGTTGAATTCGTCGAGCGACGGCATCAGCGAGCGGCCGCCCCAAGCGATTTTCGCATATTCATTGAAGTGATTGACAAGCTCCATATTGGCCGAGATATGAACCTCCTGCACGGTAGGAGCCATTTTCCTTACCTTCAAGGCAATCGTCTGCTTCAGCTCGTCGGACAAGTTGTTGTAGTCGTTGACGGTAAAATAAGAATTGTAAGGGCCTGCCAGTCTTTGGTTGTTCGTAAAGTTGCTCCCTGTAGCGTGATTATAGACCCCTTCCGTCGTTCCCGTATTGTCCTGCTCAAGCGTACCGCCGGAATTGCGCGTGCCGACAGACGTCCAGTCGAGCAAGAGACCGACATAGGCATTCTTGTCCGTAAGGAAGACAAGCCCGGATGCGATACCGTTAATGCTCGATATTTGATTGGATATTTTGGAGCTGTATTCAAAGAAAGCATTCATGTGCTGATTAGGATTGGTCGACATTGTGCCGAATGCTTTGTTCCCGATCGTCTTCGGATCACCGGTTTCCCTGCTTCCGTAATCGGTATCGCTTTTCTGCGCTTGATTCTCGTAGTTGCAGCCGATTGCGACAGCGAATAGAACGGCGGCGGACACTAATAAAGCGGCGATTCGTTTCACCATAATAGAACGGACCCCCATTCATGCGATAATGGCTTTAGCTTCTGCCAGGAGCGCTTAAATATACGTTTCGGGCCGCATACATAATTGACCATGGGTTTGGTGCACAATGTAGGGTAAGAAGACAGAGCTGAGACAAGCTGTTCGGATCGTTTGCAAGTGCCGAAAAACCCCCGTATATCGCGATTTTGACAGCTTTGAGAACAATTTGTGAACTCTCTGTGGAACATTGACAAATAGGTGCTTCAACTTTATATTTAATAAAGTGATTTAAGTTGCAGGAGTTGTAATAACATCTGTGAAACACGCAGTTAGCCGCTTGCCACGCGAAATTAGGTAGCTGCGAAAACGTCAAAAGTGGGGTTGATTAATGATGAAACGGTGGCAATTTGTAAAACGGCTTGCGCCGCTGATGGCCATGATGGTGCTAGTGTTAGCGGCATGCGGACGGGAAGATTTGTCGACGCTGAATCCCCAGGGACCTGTAGCGGAAGAGCAATTCGGACTGATGAAGCTGGCGATTTCAATCATGTTGGTCGTGATTGTAATCGTATTTGCGATTTCTTTGTATGTAATTATTCGTTTCCGCAGGCGTAAGGGAGACAACACGATTCCGAAGCAGGTTGAAGGAAACCATAAGCTGGAGATTATCTGGACTGTAATCCCGATTATCATGCTTATCATTCTTGGCGTCCCAACTGTACAGTCGGTATTCAATCTGGCGAAGGACTACAGCAAAGACCCAGACGCTGTTAAGGTAATCGTTACTTCGCACCAATATTGGTGGGAATTCGAATATCCGGAGCTGGGCATTAAGACGGCACAAGAGCTTATTATTCCGACAGGCAAGACGATCGCGATCGAAGCGAAATCGGCAGACGTGCTTCACTCGTTCTGGATTCCTTCGCTAGCAGGCAAGATCGATACGAATCCTGGCGCGAACGTAAACAAAATGTATTTCTCGGCGCCAAAAGAAGGCGTTTACCTCGGCAAGTGCGCCGAGCTGTGCGGACCTTCCCACGGTTTGATGGACTTCAAGGTTAAAGCGGTAGACGAGTCCTCGTTCGACCGTTGGACGGCAGCTATTCAAGAACCGGTTGCTTTGCCTAGCGATCCGGCTGTCGCTGAAGCGTTCCAAAGCAAATGTCTTACTTGCCACGCAGTCGGCGATCTGGGCGGACCGGCCTTCCCTAACTTAACGGGTATCGGCAGCCGCGAGAGCGTCGGAGGTATACTTGTTAATACCGATGATCCGCAATATAGCAATGAGGGTTCCGTTTACGATAACCTGTATCGTTGGATCAAGGATCCTAACAGCATTAAGCCGGGCAACCAAATGGCTGGCGCTTACGATCTGACGGAGCAGGAGCTTGAAGGCATTACAGATTACTTATCGAAACTAACTCTCGACTACGAACAATAAATCATCGGTGATTGAAGGAGGTACCTACTTTGGCTCATGCACATGCTCATACGCATGCGGTCAAACGTCACAGCGGTTTAATGGACTGGCTGACAACGGTTGACCACAAAAAAATTGGAATTTTGTATTTGCTGGCTGGAGGATTTTTCTTTCTAGTTGGCGGCTTGGAAGCATTGTTGATTCGGATTCAGCTTTGGAAGCCTATGAATGACTTCGTAAGCGCCGATACGTTCAACGAATTGCTGACGATGCACGGAACGACGATGATCTTCCTTGCGGCGATGCCGATTCTATTCGCGCTTATGAACGCGATCGTACCGCTCCAGATCGGCGCGCGCGACGTTGCTTTTCCGTTCTTGAACTCGCTTGGCTTCTGGACTTTCTTGTTCGGCGGCATTCTACTTAACGTAAGCTGGTTTACCGGCGGCGCGCCGGATGCAGGCTGGACAGCCTATGCACCGCTCGCCGGCACGACATACAATGGCGACCATGGCGTCGACTATTATGTTCTAGGCCTGCAGGTTGCCGGTATCGGCACATTGATCGGGGGCATCAACTTCCTCGTTACCATTATCAACATGCGTGCGCCTGGCATGACGTTCATGCGTATGCCGATGTTTACTTGGACGATTTTCATTACATCCGCTCTAATCTTGTTCGCATTTCCGGCCCTTACCGTTGGTCTTGCGGCACTCATGTTCGACCGGTTGTTCGATGCGAACTTCTTCGACCCGTCGGGCGGCGGTAATGCCGTGCTATGGGAGCATATTTTCTGGATATTCGGGCATCCTGAGGTTTATATCCTCATCCTGCCGGCCTTCGGCGTTATTTCCGAGGTAATAAGCACATTCTCGCGTAAGCGTTTGTTCGGTTACAGCTCGATGGTTTTCGCTACCATCCTGATCGGCTTCTTGGGTTTCATGGTTTGGGCGCATCACATGTTCACGACAGGTCTTGGACCGGTAGCGAATGCGCTGTTCTCCATCGCAACGATGCTGATCGCGGTACCGACCGGTATCAAAATTTTCAACTGGCTGTTCACGATGTGGGGCGGTTCGATTATATTCAACACCGCTAACCTGTTCGCAGTGGGCTTCGTGCCTACCTTCGTAATGGGTGGCGTAACCGGCGTCATGCTGGCTGCCGCGCCTGCCGACTTCCAATATCATGATTCCTACTTCGTTGTAGCGCATTTCCACTACGTTATCGTCGGCGGTCTGATCTTGGGTATTTTCTCCGGTCTTCACTACTGGTGGCCGAAGATGTTCGGTCGCGCGCTGAACGAAACAATTGGTAAGTTGACGTTCTGGACGTTCTTTATCGGCTTCCACTTAACGTTCTTCATTCAGCATTTCCTTGGTCTTCTTGGCATGCCGCGTCGTATCTGGACGTACCTTGACGGTCTTGGCTTCAATGAAATGAACTTAATTAGTACAATCGGCGCGTTTCTGATGGCGCTTGGCACGATCTTGTTCCTCTTGAACATTGTTACGACGGCGTTCAAGCCGAAGAACGCGCCTGCAGATCCATGGGAAGACGGTCGTACGCTGGAATGGACGATTCCTTCGCCGGCTCCGGAGTACAACTTCGCTCAGACGCCGCTTGTTCGCGGTTATGACGCTTATTGGAAAGAGAAGATGGATGGCCACAAAGGCATGACGCCTGCCGAGCCGCTTGGCCCGATTCATATGCCGTCGCCATCGATCTTGCCGTTCTTCATGGGTGTCGGCTTGTTTATTGCAGCGCTTGGCTTCATGTACGCACCGGATTGGGGCGATATGTTCGACGGCTTCAAAGCGGGCTATGGCGTTGGTATTTTCGGCCTTCTCATCTTGTTCGGATGCATGTTCTTGCGTTCGGTCATCGATGATCACGGCTTCCATATCGAAGAAGAAGAAATCCTCAAAGACAAGGGGGGGAAAGCATGAGCGCACACTCGCATGTAGATGGGCAATTGCCTCATGAGCCCGAAAAGGCGACCCTCGAGGGACGCAATAAAGTATTAGGCTTCTGGTTATTCCTTGGCGGCGAGACCGTATTGTTCGGAACGTTGTTCTCCGCGTTCCTTGCGCTTCGCCACCAAGTGCTCGGCGGGCCTCCTGCCGAGGAACTGTTCAATCTTGGTCTCGTAGCAGCAGCAACGCTGATCTTGCTTACATCCAGCTTGACGAGCGTATTCGCGGTTCACGCGCTGCATACGCATCAAGTGAAGTCGTTGATTATGTGGCTTATCATTACCGTTGTTTTGGGTGCAGGCTTCCTGGGCCTCGAGATTTACGAGTTCGTGCATTACGTGCATGAAGGCCACGGCTTTACGACGAGCGCATTCAGCTCCTCGTTCTATACGTTGGTCGGCTTCCACGGCGCACACGTTGCATTCGGTATCCTGTGGATCTCGCTTCTTATCATTCAATTGGCGAAGAAGGGCCTGAACACAACGACTGCTCCTAAAGTGTACATTGCCAGCATGTACTGGCACTTTATCGACGTCGTATGGGTATTTATCTTCACCGTCGTGTACTTGATGGGAAAGGTGGGCTAATCGATGGCAAGCAATCATTCAGCCACAGAGGAAAGCACCAAACGTCATAAGGTCGAAGGACCGAAGAAACACGTCATTGCCTTTATCTTCTCCCTTGCGCTTACGCTTATCGCGTTCGCGGCAGTAATGGGCGGAGAAATCAACAAAGACTTCATCTACATCATCTTGATGGGAACGGCTTTCTTGCAGGTGTTTGTACAGATGGCATTCTGGATGCATATGAAGGATCGTGGACATACGTTCGCGCTAATCGGAATATTGGGCGGGGTATTCATCGTCTTTACTTGCGTCATCATGGCGGAGTATTGGGCTTGGTGGTAAGCCGCAGTTGAATTTCATCGGAGGAGGGTCCCAAGGCTTGGGTCCCTCCTCTTTTCTAGAAAGCAATGAAAGGAGTATCCACGATGCTAGGCTTAGAGTATTTTACATTCGAAGAGTTGTGGACCCCGTTGTTTCTGTTCGGAATGGCGGCTATCGTCATTCTATATTTCTATCTAATCGGCCCATGGCGGCTTAAGCATACGCCGGGCGAGCCTCCGGCAACGGTACTGCAGAAGACGTTGTTCGTGACGTCGGCCGTCCTGATCTACCTGTCGCATGGCGGTCCGCTCAGCCTGTTAGGCCATACAATGTTCACGTTCCATATGGTCAACATGTCGATATCCTATCTAATCGTTCCGCCGATGTTCTTGCTTGCTATACCGGCTTTCCTATGGCGCAAAGCATTCGCAGCCGCCTTCTGGAGCAAGTTCGGCAAGCTGATGCATCCTATTGTTACGTTAGTGTTGTTCAATATGCTGTTCTCCATCTATCATGTGCCCATGATTCATGATTACGTCATGACGCATTTCACGATTCATCGCCTTTATTATTTGATCTTGTTCATTACTTCATGCATGATGTGGTGGCAGATCACATGTCCGGTATCGGAGTGGAGCCGTCTGACCGATCTGAAGAAGATGGCTTACGTATTCGCTAACGGCGTATTGCTTACGCCAGCTTGCGCGCTTATTATTTTCGCTAAAGAACCCATGTATGCAATCTACAGCGATCCGAACGTATGGGTAACCGCTATGGGCTATTGCGTATCGGGTGATCCTAGCAGACTTCTTGATCTGGGCAGCTTGGGGGGCGGCGGGCCGCAGTTCTTCAACCTGATGGACGTCGTTGAAGATCAGCAGCTTGGCGGTATTGTTATGAAGCTTGTACAAGAGCTGATGTACGGTATTATATTGGCCTATATTTTCAAGCAATGGTTCAAGAAAGAGCATACCGAGGATGAGTTGCCTAATCCAGGCACCGCTTAAGGAATAGATAAAACGTAGCTGAACCAATTATTTTGATTACAATGGGTGGGGTATTAATGGATAAATATACGATTGTGCCATCAATTAGCACGTTCTTCATCGTTCTGAGCGGCGTGCTCGTCGCGATTGGATGGCGTCTGGCCATTAAACGCAAGCTCGAGCAGCATCAGAAGGTCATGTTCGCGGCGGCCGTCTCGGCGCTGTTGTTCTTCATTATTTACGTATCGCGTTCGGTGTTCCAGGGCAATACCGAGTGGGGAGGACCGGACGAATTGAAGCCGTATTACCTCGTCTTCTTATTGTTCCATATCGTGACGGCGACGATCGGCGGGGTGTTCGGCATTACGACGTTGACGCTCGGTTACCGCAAGAAGTTCGCCAAGCACCGCAAGTGGGGCAGAGTCACCTCGGTCGTATGGTTCGTTACTTCGATAACGGGTACGGCAGTTTATGTTTTGCTGTACCTCATGTACCCGGGCGGTCATACGAAGCCGGTCATCGACGCTATTTTCGGTTGATAGCTGTATAAGGACAGGCATGTGAAGCGGTTAATCCGTTTCATATGCCTGTTTTTTGTTATTTGCAAAATTAGCAAAAGGAAGTCATTGACAACTGTGTATGTCGTGAGTATACTGTGTATAAAGATATACACAGTATACTTACTGATCACATCGAGGGGAGCAGATACGGTGAGCAAATGGAAGGGTGCATGGTTTCTCGCCAAGCAAGAGCTAGTAAGGGATCGATGGAGGAGCATTATTACGGTAGCGTTTATCGGTTACCTTTTACTGTTCAGCGTACCGTTGTTCCTGGAATCAATGACGGAGAGAGAGACCGATTCGATGTCATGGCTGACGGACTTCATCTACTTATCGCTGCTTCCTTGCCTCGGCTTCGTTCTTAACAACACGATGATGAATTATTACAAGAAGGACAGCTACTCCAGAAAGCTTGCCTACTTGCGTACGCTGCCGATCACGCCGCAGCAGATCGCATTAGGCCGTCTTATCCAGCTAACGCTCGTGTTGTTCGCCGCGCAGCTCATATTTTTTGCAGCGCAATATGTCATCATTTATTTCTCTTTCGTGGAGATCGATCTAGGAGACTTCGCCTTGTACGCTTTGTTCTGGTTCGGCTATTCACTTATGATCGCCATGGCTTATGTTTACTGGGAGATCGGGCATAGCGGCAAAGTCTACTTCGCAGCCTGTATCGTAACCGCGATTCTCTTCCTGGCTATAGCGGCTGCCGTAAGTTGGCTGGGAGAAGGCAACATCGTAATCGGAACGCTAGGGGCGATCGAAGAAGGCAAATGGTGGATCGCGCTTATTACACCGGTGATCTGCGCCATAACGTTGCCTTTCGGTTACCGCGTGCTTACGAATCGACTTCAGAAGCGCAGCTACACAGTCTAGATGAATTGAAACTAAGAAGAAGGTGAAGCCATGCGGTTGCCCATACAAATTAACGAGCAAAGCGCCGAGCCGCTCTATCATCAAATAGAAGTTCAACTGCGGGCTTTGATCGTAAGCGGACAATTGCAAGAGGGCACGATGCTACCGTCGATTCGAGAGTTCGCGCAGACGTTAAAGTGCAGCGTCATAACGGTTAAGCGAGTATACAGCGATCTGGAGACGGAAGGGCTGCTGCGAACCCGCCAAGGAACAGGTACATATGTTGCCCAGGTTGGCGAGCAGGAACGCGATCGACATCGGTTATCGGCTGTGGCCGAGGCGATGGAGCAAGCCGTTATTGCCGGAAAACGGGTGCAGTGTACGGAAGAGGAGCTTAAGTTACTGTTCAAGGAAGCGATGAATAAGCATTTTGATTAGAATTGGAGGCAGTGTGATGACAGAGACGTTGGCGGTTCAGTTGAAGGGCGTCGTACAGAAACGCTCCAACTTTCAGCTAGGTCCTATTGATCTTGCTATACCAAAAGGTTATATAACCGCAATTGTCGGACCGAACGGCAGCGGCAAGAGCTCGACCTTCAGGCTGCTGCTCGACTTGGTCAAGGCAGACGAAGGAACCATTGAGATGCTGGGACAGCAGGTAGGCGGTAGCCCGGATGTCGAGCTGAACAAGAAGATCGGTTATTTGCCGGAAGAGTCCTGGATGCATGAGGAGAAGATGAAAGCTACCGAGAAGGCGGAGTTCCAGCGCTTCTGGTATGACAAGTGGGATGTCAACCGCTATCAGGAGCTGCTAAGGCTGCTCGAGGTTGATCCTAATCAAGTATTGGGCAAAATGTCCAAGGGCAGTCGGCGCAAGTTCGAATTCGCCTTGGCGCTCGCTCACGGACCAGAGCTGCTATTGCTCGACGAGCCTTCCTCCGGGCTTGATCCGCTCGCTTGGAAGACGATGATCGATGTGCTGCATCGCTATATGGATCGCGGGGATCGCACGATATTGATGACTTCACACATAGTCGAGGAGGTTAAGCGTCTCGCCGATTATATCGTCTTCATGTCGCAAGGGCATGTGCTCGGGATGTACGAGAAGGATGAGCTGTTCAGCAGCTGGTTCGTCTACTTCGTCAGCGGAGAGCGCATATCCGCCGCTTTGGCTGCCAAGATGCCGGGACAATGCGGGGTTGAGCAAGCCGGGGGAACGACGTATCGCATAACAACGAATCAAGCCGCTGCTGCGGAGCAATGGTGCTTGGAGCAGGGTTTGGAGCTAGTTAGCAGCCAAGCGATGGAGCTGGATGAAATTATGGCCGCTCTGCTGATGCAAGATCGATTGAACGCGAGATCCAACTAAATGAGGGGAGCAATAACATGAATCCATTGAAGGTTGAGCATATCGTTAAGCAATATGGAGATAAAACGGCCGTGAACGGCATTAGCTTCGAGGTAAGCGAAGGGGAAATATACGGGTTGCTGGGTGCCAACGGTGCTGGCAAAACAACGACGATGCGGATGGTACTGGGACTTATTTACCCGGACGAGGGCAAAATCTACTACCACGGCAAGCCATATAGCAACCAACAGCTGCAAGGGCTCGGCTATCTGCCAGAAGAGAGAGGGCTGTATCCGAAGGTTCGCGTAAGCGATCAGATCCTATACTTGGCGCAATTGCGCGGGATGTCGAAGAAGGATGCGGACGTGAACCTGAAGCGCTGGCTGGATCGGTTCGAGGTGCCCGATTACTACAATAAGAAGGTTGAAGAATTGTCCAAGGGCAATCAGCAAAAAATCCAATTCATCGCATCCATTATCCATAATCCGAAAATCGTCATTCTCGATGAAGCGTTCAGCGGTCTCGACCCGGTTAACGTGGAGCTGCTCAAGTCGACGGTGAAGGAGCTGCGCGATTCCGGCACGAGCATCTTGTTCTCGACTCACCGTATGGAGCATGTCGAAGAGCTGTGCCGCAACATTACGATTTTGCATCGTTCGAATGCCGTACTGAAGGGCAACCTGAAGGAAATCAAGAAGCAATTCCCGAAAGAGCGCGTGATCCTAAGCACTGAAGGCGAAGTGAAGGGATTGGAGCAGATTACAGGCGTGACCGGCGTTACGCGCCACGAGTACGGCTACGAGATTGGCATAACGAATGAAGCGGCGGGCGGCGATATTTTGCGGCATGCGATCGGTCAAACGGCGATTTCGCGCTTCGAGATCAAGGAACCGACTTTAAACGAGATTTTCATCAAAACAGTAGGCGGTGACGGCCATGAATAACTTCTGGACAGTAGTTGGCTTTACGATTAAAAACAAATTCAGAGGCAAGGCATTCCTCATCACAACGTTGATTATCGCTATCATTATTTCCATCGGCATTAACCTTCCGTATATCTTCTCGCAATTCGGCGGAGACGGAAAGAAGGTAACGAATATCGGTTACGTGCAATCGTCGCAGGCCGAGCTTGCTGCGGGCTCGATTGTGGGCGATCAATTGAAGGCTTATAATGAGGCACAAGAAGAGCCGTCGATCAAGCTGATCCCTTACGAGGACAAAGGCTCGGCTGCTGCGAACGAGACTGAGCTTAAGAAAGCAATCGCGAACAAAGAAATTAAAGGTTACCTGGAATTCGGTGAAGCAACGGCGGAGAGCGGCTTGCCAAGCATGACGTACAAGTCGGAGAAGCTAATGGAGATGGAGCTTACAAGCTCGCTGCAAAGCACGTTGCAAGCGATTCGCATGGAAGCGGCGCTGCAAAGCGCAGGCTTAACGGATGAACAGAAAACGCAATTGTTCACGCCGGTCGACATTGCAACCGTTCAAATCTCCGCAACAGAAGGCGCGGGCAATATCGGAGAAGGCAAGACGCCTGCCGAGCAAGGCATGAATATGGGCTTCGTATACGCGCTCGTCGTTCTGCTCTTCATGACGATTATGATTACAGGTCAATTGATTGCTTCGGAAATTACAGCCGAGAAAAGCTCGCGCGTCATGGAGCTGCTCATTACGAGCGTCGCGCCGCTTAAGCAAATGTTCGGCAAAATTCTAGGCATGTTCATCGTTGGATTGATTCAAATTATAGTATATGTGGCGGTCATCATTATTAACGTAAGCCTTCCGCATAACAGCAAGACGTTGAAGGATCTGGATATTGACTTCAGTCTGATCGATCCATCCCTGATCGTCTATGCGCTTATCTTCTACGTGACGGGTTACTTCCTGTTCGCAACGCTGTTCGCGGCGGTCGGCTCGATCGTAAGCAGGACGGAAGATCTTGGCCAGGCGGTGCTGCCGATCACGATGATCTCCCTCGCTGGCTTCTACATCACGATCTTCAGCATCGGCAACCCGGACAGCACGCTTGTAAACGTAACATCGTATATCCCGTTCTTCTCGCCTTATGTGATGATGCTTCGCCTCGGCTTATCCGAGCCGCCAATGTGGCAAGTGCTCACTTCCATCGGCATCCTGCTCGCAACGATCTACGCATCGGTATGGATCTCGGCTAAAATCTACCGCACGGGCGTGCTTATGTACGGCAAGCGTCCGAGCTGGAAAGAGCTCCGCAAGGCGATGAAGGCTTATAAGATTTAAGAGATAACAAGCACATGTGTGTTGTGTGGCGTCATAATTAATGAGATACTTTTAAAATATTTGAGAATTAGTTTGCATAAATATAAATGAATATTTATGCACTAAAATGTATAAATTAATGGGTTGTGGGTAATACGTAATGTTGTCACTCGTATTACCCTAGATTGTCACAAGAGTCCAGAAGATTTGCCACTCAAAACCTGTACTTGAATAAGCTCCCTCGGGAGACGATAGTCCTAGAATATAAAGAGGTATCTTGGCTAGATAAGTCTATGGAGGATGTTATGGATTCGGCGTTCGGCTTGATAACCATAATCGTTCCGTCGCGAGGTACGGAGAAGGGCATATTTGGACCGAGAAGTGCAATCTCAGAAATACTTTCCAAATGTGACAAGACTAACTTTCGACACTAAACCTTATACCGAAGTAAGGAGTACAGGGATACCGGAAGCAAACGGAATGATAGATCCAGTCGTCCCGATGCGCCAGTCGTACCCGGTAGCACCGGTAGGTCCGATAGGACCAATCAAGCCGGTGGCGCCGTTAACCCCTGCAGGTTCAACGGGTCCCCCTATTGGGCCAGTGAAGCCACGCGGGCCTCTGAGTCCTCTGCATCCAGTGCGTCCATTTGGATGAAGATGATATGTTCCTAAATCCAACGGTTGCTAAAACAATAGTTTATGAAAATGAAGGAAAGCCGGGATTGCTTACGCTCTTGAAAGGAGATGACAACAAAGAGTTTATTGCACTCATAATAGATAAAAGGTTTGCTTTCGGTTACATTTCTACATCTGAGGATAATTCAATTTTTGAGGATTTGCGCTCAAGGTTTGATAATATTTAATGAAAAAGAAAAAATAATCACACAATCAAATTAATAAGCGTTAACTTAAAAATCATCTATTCTAAACTAATGAAAAGCCCGCAGACTATATTGAAGTGCACCCCTTATAGTAGACATTGGAAAAACCCATATGGGAAACCGATGATACTTTAGGGGTGTATTATTATGAGGAAAAGAGAGCAATCGAATAAATTGTATACAAATGAAGTAAGGAAAGAAGCGATACGTTTACACGAGGAGGATAAATGGACGTACAAGCAAATTACAGAAAAGTATGGAATACAAGATAAAGATAGAGTTCGTAAATGGGTGTATAAATTCAGGAAACAAGGCGAGTATTTTTTAATATGTTATAGCAGATATTGCATGAAGAAAGGGTTTTGAATATGATTATCGAGGAAATAAACGATGAGTTTTGGGGACAGATAATAAAAGACAGTTGTGATTTTTACTTATGTAATAAAAGTATTGCAGGCTTAGATATTGAGATTGTTTTTATACCAGATGAAGGAGATATCATGGAATTAATTGAGAATTCTAAGGATATGATTCAATACTATCTTGGAAATGAAAAAAAATATAAATTATTTGCCGCAGAAAATCTGGGACATTTTGTTACTGAATCATGGAATCAGGGTGAATTATTAACGCATCAACAATTTGTTGATAAAATGCAAATTGAGTCAATTACAATTGGGTTTGATAGCTTTGATCTAGCTTATGATGACGGTGGTATTTTTAATGGTCATCTTATCATGGTTTTTGTGGATGGGGAAAGAAACCCGACAGGTGCAGATATCGCAGGGTAAAGTAAAGTAAACATAATTATATAATCGAAGTAATGCAGAACTATTTAAGTACTAATGAAAACTAGACTTTCATTGGAAATGAGGCTCAATATATGAAGACAAATAAAGTAGATTTCTAGAGGTGCTGTGTCCAGCATAAGGGTGTTCAACCGGTAGAGAAATAAGAATCTATAGCACCAACTATTTTCTCCTCGATTTATTCGGGGAACGCTATCGAACATTCAAAATAGCCCTAGTCCCAAGTCAGAGATGTGAAGGGATTGATTTGATAGCATCAATTAGCAGGTAAAAGAAAAATGATTCAACTAACGGATACGATAGTTTATTGAAATCACAGAAGCGACCGACCACAAAGATCGACTGCTTCATTAAGCTAACTGGCAGCAGAGCGTGGTGGCAATCTGGATAAGACAAAAAGCCGGAACCACAGCTAATTCCCGAATCGCTACTGCCTGACCGCAAGATAATTGAGGAATATGTTTTAACCGAGGCGGAAAAGTGTCTATATAAGTCGATGCTTTAATCAGTTGAAAAGGTACTATATAAAATTAGAACTATGACAACCCTAAATTTATCTTTATGATGAAATTATAATTCATAAGGAGTATGAATATGGGTATTCTTAAAGCAGTTTGGAAGATAATCTACTTGATATCTGCGGTAGCAGTTGGCGTCGGATGCTTACACGCATTCGTATTCTTTATCTTTAATCTAGGCGACGGATTTTTAAGCAATGATAATAAGCCAGCCGCTTTCGGGGTAGCCGCCTTGGCGATTGTAGGAACAACAGTCTTTTTACTTCTCGGTAGACTCATTTATAATTCAAATATCCATATAGGCCCGACATTAGGAATCATCATCGTTGCTGCTATCTTGACTATGCCGGCTATTGAAGTCGGGTATAATGTTATAGGTATCTATCAAACATTCCGTGCGAAGCCTTATGTGGAAAGGTATTTTAAGGAGCTAAAACCAGCCTTTGTTGAAAAAATCACTCCATTGGAATTTGACGATAAAGAAAGCAAGTCTGATACTCTACGTGTCTGGCGTGATAATGTACATAGTATCTGGATTAAGTTAAGAAAGAAAGATGGGACACTGTCATCTGAAGATTTAAAAAATGTTATTGGTGCCCTACCTCCTGCCAAGTATGATGTGAGAGTATTTATCTATTATGAGAGTTTTAAAGAATATCCAAGTGAGTATACAATCGATTTTGCGAGACGGAATAATCCAGTTGGTCCTCCGTATTGTGAGTCCAATGATTATGAAAATGATCCGTGTAATTTCATAAAGGAATTTTTGGAAAAGTAAGGTGAACAGTTTATATGGAACGGCTGTTTTTAACTAACGGAGAACTATAGTTCAATAAAAACACGGAAGCAGCCGACCACAATGGTCGGCTGCTTCATTACGCTAACGGGCAGGATGCGCTAACAAACAATACAAATCCCACATAGATTTGCAATTCATTATACCTTGACTTTCCCGTAGGGCCACTTACTTTTAATACGTGATTTAAATGGTTGCGTCCAAAAAATAAGCCAGCAATAAGGGAGAAAAATAATCGATACATAGGAGGTAATCGTAATCGATACTTGTAATAAATGTGGTGCCGAACTTTCTCAGGAGAAAACATGCGAATCGATATTCAATGAGTTTATGGCCCTTGAATTCACATATCCAAGCTACGGAAGGGTGCACTTTCTAACTGTTGCCTCGTACATGGTGCAACATGAAGGCTACAGCGATGAAATGTATGTTTGGGCGCAATCCGCATTACGGAGGCATCTAGAGGAAGGTTATCCTACGGAATTAATACGCCTAGATATGGCCAGGGGACCAGGGAACATCAAGGGTATTCAAAGACCAATGAATGCACTACCACTACCTAAGGTAGCATGGACCATGACGATCGCCGACGTGGCCTCACAAATGCATGACTCCGATAGTTACTGTAAGCTCGCAGAGCAATGGGGGCGAACTACACTGAAAGAAATGGGCCCACTGGTTACGAAAAGTAATGATTAAATTAAAGGGAAACGATTGTTTCAAAACCCGAACCGAGAGGCTGCCGCGAAAACGACCAATAGCCTCGTTAAGCTAACGGGCAGGATAAACACCCTTTAAAAGTTGAATTTTGTTATACAGAAAGTTTCCATAGAATTTGAATGGCATTTTCAGGTAAAATGTGCTCAAAGGAGTGATGTATTAATGTTAAACAAGGTGGTTATCATTTAAGTCCACAGAAGGACTTTTATGGAGGATTATTTTGAAACAGTCCTCGCGGGATACAGATCCGAAACTAGGCTCGATCATTCGATGTTGAATATATTGCCCTTGCTTATTCAAGCAAACCTCATGGAGGGTATTATAGATGCATTCAATGTAATGCGAAACAACGGCGAAGAGCCGGAATGTGATGAGGAGCTGTCGTATCGCATAAAATGTCTAGAAGACGTTCATCCCGTATATGGGATTTTTCCATGAGATTTATTCGTGTGAAGAACCCTTTGAATAAGAGGGTTTCTGTTATTTTGCGTAGAACAATAATGAAAATCTAAATCTAAGGGGCAAAATCATTTGATAAAAAAAGATAGTGTAGTAATAAGGACTGGCAGTTTGGATGATGCAGAAACAATTTTAAATATTCAACAGGCTGTTGTTATTGAAAACCAATATTTGATTTTAGCTTCAGAAGAGTTCGATAGGACAACGGAACAACATAAAAATTGGATACAGAACATTTTAGAGAATGAAAGAGATACAATAATTGTAGCTGAAATTAACGGTGCAGTTGTTGGATGGATTGTTTTTCAGTCCAAAAATCTAAAAAGACTTTCTCACACTGGTTATTTTACAACTATGATACATAAAGATTATCGAGGTATGGGTATCGGTAAAATGCTTATAAACGATCTTTTAAACTGGGCAGAAAAGAATCCTTTGATTGAGAAGATAAGTTTAGGTGTTCTTTCAACAAATCTAAGGGCAATAGCTTTATACAAGAGTGTGGGATTTGTTGAAGAAGGACGTAAAATTAAAGAAGTTAAGTTTGGTGAAAATGAATATGTAGATGACATACTTATGTATAAATTGGTTTAATCGTATTAAGCTAACGGGCACGATAGTTCAACCATTATTACACAGCGGCAGCCGGCCAAACGATCGGCTGCTTTTTTAAGTTTTGACACCCTGGCACACATGTGACCCACCCCGCACGCCAACGATCATTTTGGCAAAATGTGAATATAGTGTGTTAACCAGTTGAAGGGGGTTTTGCCATGGGTGCGAGGGTTAAGTATAGGTCGTCTGACGTTGATTTGTTGGCACGGCTTATGAGGGGCGAGGCACAGGCGGAAGGCGAAAAGGGTATGTTAACGGTTGGCGCTGTCGTGATTAATCGGGCCGTAGTCAGGTGTTCGGATTTCAAGAACGTCAACAATATTAATGATGTTATTTATCATTATATGAATGACGATGCCATGTTCGATGCCATATTAGAACCCGATTTTTATCTGAAGTCACGGGAACGAGAGCGGCGGTTAGCTGAACAGACCATAAAAGGCTGGCGAGAATGGCCTGCAAAATACTCGCTGTGGTATTTCAACCCGTGGGGGCCAACATCTCAAGCTTGCCCCGCAATGTGGTACGGTCAACCGCTCGCGGGTGCTTGGAAAAATCATTGTTTTTACCAACCTACAAGCACGGAATGCGCGGAAATTTACCGATAAAAAGCTTTATAAGGGCTAATGCCATAAGGCATTCAATGCCAAATAAATAACACTTTGGTATGCCATCGACTACGAAAAGTTGCCTTAAAAGAAGCACAGCCTCTTCTTGATAATAGTCCTCACCTGACTGTGAAAAAATAGGTGATCAATTAAAAGTAGTTGCAAATCCAAACTTTAAATAATCAAGGGTGAGCTTTTATCAAATTTCAAGTAGTATCGGAAGAAGATTAAGCTAACGGGAGACGATAGTTCAACATCAACATACGGCAGCTGGCCATGACCGGCTGCCGTTTTTCATTGAACTAACTGGCAAGATTGCGTAAATGAATATTCTTATAGTGATCGTGAGGTTCCTTTATATATGAAGGAGTAGGCTAGGCTTCCCGGCTTGATTCATTCGAGCAGCACTCCCGAGTATCAGTCCAACAACAGCTCCAACAATCATAATGACCTGAAAAGAAAAGAACCCTTTGCAGGGTTCTTTGTAGGGACGCGTAATGAATTTATGGTTACTGCATATTTCGCCTCAACGCTGCCGTGCCGAATTACGCTTGGGACGCGGAGAGGTTGAGCCAATCCTCGAAACGGGTCGAAGTGATGCGCGGGTTATCGCCCGGAACGAGGGATTGATCGTTCAACTCTGCGCCGAAGTATCGGGCGTTGTCGTCAGTGACGACCAGTCTTGGGTCTTGCTGCACGCGCAGGAATTGACGGACGAGTTCATCAAGAGGCAGACGGTCCGGGCCGGCCAGCTCGACAGTGCCGTTCACAGGCGCTTCAAGCGTGAAGTCGGCCAGCGCGGCAGCAACGTCATCCGAAACGATGGGTTGAACATTGGCAGAAGATAAACGAACGGTTTCTCCTTCAGTTGCTACATAAGCAATACTATTAATGAACTCGAAGAATTGCGTTGCACGCACGATTGTATAAGGGATCTTTGAAGCCTTGATCAGCTCTTCTTGTGCCATTTTTGCGCGGAAATATCCGCTTTGAAGAAGGCGGTCCGTACCCACGACCGATAGTGCTACGTGATGCTTCACTCCAGCGGCCGCTTCGGCGGCAAGGAGATTTTGCGTCGACGATTCGAAGAACTCTAATACGGCCTTGTCCTCGAATGAAGGAGAGTTGGCCACGTCTACGACAACCTGAGCGCCGCTAAGCGCCTCGGCCAGCCCCTCGCCAGTAACGGCGTTTATGCCCTTGGAAGGCGATGCCGCGACTGCCTCATGGCCAAGCTGACGAAGGTTGCTCACAAGTTTAGTTCCAATAAGTCCGGTACCGCCAATAACTACGATTTTCATGTTGATCCTCCTAAGGTATGTTTTTCATGGTCTCTGATGAATATCCCTGTGACGTACTTAGCACCGGCGGCGGATTAGCTTAAACCTGCTTTCGTCAAACCATACGCTGCGTCAGCCGAACCCGGAACGGTCTTAAAGGAGACGTTCAACCGGTTCCAAGCATTGATCGCCATAACCGAGAAGGTCAGGTCCGAAATTTCTTTCTCAGACAACTGCCCGCGTACACGGTCATAGACTTCGTCAGACACGCCATGCTCAGGCAGCTTCGTTAGAACTTCAGTCCATGCAAGCGCGGCCCGTTCACGCGGAGAAAATAGGGTTGATTCTCTCCATATCGACAGATGATAGAGGCGAAGCTCGCTCTCGCCGTGGATCTTGGCTTGTTTGACATGCATGTCCAAACAGAATCCGCATCCATTCATTTGCGAAGCTCTGATGTGAACAAGATCAAGGATCTTTTCTTCAATCGCGCTGTCTTTCTCGGCGTTGCTGAATTCCAATAATTTTTTGAAAAGCTCCGGTGATTCCTTCATAAAGTTTATACGTTGTGTCATAACTGCACCTCTTCTTTCGTATTTGTGAATCGCGCCTTCGAACATATAACGAGGTTGCGATTGATCTTGTGACATGGAGCGATCTTTCTCCATCTGATAACCTGGCATCTCCTTCCTCTTTCATTCGATCGCTTGCCATTCCACCATATAACGACGATGCGATTACATCTGTGACATCAGCCATGCTGTACATATTAAAAACGAATTTAGAAATGATATGTAGAAACACACCGCGAGTATCCGGACATTTTGTCACAAATAGGGGCTTTAGCTTGTTTTATTATAGGAAGAACTTATTTTATGAGCAGGAATGGACGTGGAAGAATGCAGGCTTTATACAATCAATATAAAGGGCTGTTGTTTAAGCTCGCCTACCAACTGACCGGTTCGGTATCCGATGCAGAGGATGTCGTACAGGATGTTTTTCTGAAAATACATGACGTACCCCCTGAGAAACTGGCTGAGCCAAAAGCATATCTCTGCAAAATGGTGACGAACCGATGCCGGGATTTGCAAAAGTCGGCCCGCAGGAAACGGGAGCAATATTATGGGGAATGGCTGCCGGAACCCTTTCTTAGCCCGGAAGAGGATGTAATGGAGTCGGTCGTCCGGGACGATCTTTTATCATATGCAATGCTTGTACTGCTTGAAAGGCTGTCTCCTACGGAACGGACTGTTTTTGTCCTTCGTGAAGCATTTGGCTTTGAATTCCTTGAGATAGCGGAGCTCGTTGATAAAAGCGAGGTGAACTGCCGCAAGCTGCTCAGCCGCGCGAGAACAAAGATGGGAATTTCCGCCGGAGAGCTTGTTCATTCTGAGGAAGCCAACCATGAGTGGGTTCACGGCTTCATGGCGGCGCTCAAGCAAGGAAACATGAATCAAATTTTATCGATGCTTGATCAGGACGTTGTCCTTGTCTCCGATGGAGGAGGCAAAGTGACTGCCGCCGACGAGCCGATCGTAACGGGGGAGCTCGTTGCACGGTTTCTTCTTGGTCCGGTACGCCAAGCTTCCATGGTTGAAGGAGCCGCAGTTATTGAAATCGGCCAAATTAATGGACAACCCTCACTTATTCTTCGTTCAAGCGAGGGCATTCATACGGTGGCGATGCTTCAGATCGAGGAAAATAAAATTCAAAACTTATATTTCATCCGAAATCCCGATAAGTTAAAGCATGTAGGTTAAGCAGCTATTTCGGAAAAAGAAGATGCGGCAGACTTGGAGGGAGGCGATTGGGCATTGTATCTGTCCTCCTGGATCTGTTCGTCATTGCATGTTTAATCGGTACTTAATGCTTTATGACGCTTCCTTATACTGCCAATCATCCATAAAATCAAGGGAATGGCAATATAGACGAAGGGGTAGAAGAATCCGATAAGAAACATGTTTTTGAACGTATTCGAAATCCGAATATTGTGCGTGCTGTAGATCAAGTTCGCTAGCAAGATGAAAGTTGTTACGCAAGCAATAAGCTTCCAATTTTTGAAACCGGTCCACTAAAGAAAATATAGTGTTGGACTAATAATGAATGATTAGACTGCCTGCGCTTTGTTGAGATAACATACAGTTTAAAGGAGTGAAACCTCGATGAAGAGCGATTACTGCAAAGTTGAGCATCCGAATTATACAGACTACAATAAACGTGACTTATAAAGAATGCCTTATTGCACAATACCACTACTTGCAGAACTTTGATGGAGAAGTTATGGATGATGTGCTTAGTTTGGAAAAGCATTCAATACTTACTAGTGAAGATTAAGTTATCGGGGAACGATAGTTCAACATCAACATACGGCAGCTGGCCATGACCGGCTGCCGTTTTTCATTGAACTAACGGGCAGATTAGTTGAATAGATACAGCCATTAATCATCGCCATTTAGGGAAGAATACCTTAAAAAGAGCAGGTGTGATTATGAAAATTAAACTGTATGTAATGATTTTTTGCTGTCTGTTTCTCAATACTTTTTCCACCACTTACGCTTATCGGTCTCCGAATAATGAACCTTTACCTTTTGAAAAACTCTACTTTGAATATGGTTACAAATCTGTGGACGATGCCGTACTGGAATTTGAAAAACACTTCAATCGAGACATCGAACTGCCAGTGATGTTACCTCCCATAGCGTTCACACATGTTTTTGGGCAGTGCCACATCGATACTGATCATAAAATTAATGATAGTTTGCGAATCGAATATGTTAGTGACAACCGGATCGTCGCGGCCCCGAATCACTACGTAATTGAAATTCGACCTGCAACTCAAAAGCACAAAGAGATCATACGAAAAAGGAACGTAATCCGCACATATGAGTTAGATGGTGGAATAAAAGCTATATATGGAACTATGTTTAACGGACGTATCAATACTCTTGTCTTTGAAAGAAGTGGATGGCAGTATTGGTTATGGGTTAATAAACGAATTGAGAATAAAATGCCTGCAGATACTTTATTCGAGATAGCCAATTCAATTGGATTAGAAACTAAGTACAAAGAGAAATTGTTAAAACTTTCTCGTTCAACTAACGGGTGACGATAGTTCAACATCAACATACGGCAGCTGACCATGACATGCTGCCGTCTTTTATTGAACTAACGGACAGTTTAGTATGAAAACTATCTGGAGGTATTGCACATTCCTTAACGAATATTTTAATAAGAAGAGTTAATGGAATTAGACACTTTAGTTCTCTGGGTTTATCATATTTACTTAGTGATTCCAATTTATCTCGGATCGCGAATTAGTACCAAGATTCTTGTTTTACAGACCAGCACTATTGCTATATCAGTAGGAATTATTTTTAATTTAATGTTTTATATTGTTGCAGTGATCTTATGGTTACTGCTTTTTTTTTCAGCGAACGTCGGATTGACTGCAGAATCATTTTTCGGAGGTATCTCTGTTACTATCATTGCTTTTGTCATGAGTATTCTAATAGTGTTGGCCACATTAACGTATAGAAAAGCGAAGCATAAGTAAGCCTTGGGCTGTCGGCTTCGCTCGATGGTCTTTCTCTGCCTTTTTCAGAGAAAGTTACTGCAGCAGTGAAAACTTTGTTACATCAGCATGGGTTTGTGAACGAAGTGCGCCGTCTGGACACATTGTATTGAAATGAATAATCGGAGGAGATCTTATTAAGTCATCGTATAAAGCGGTTTCCGTGTTTGTTATGGTGGTATCTTTGATTCCTAGTGGTTTTGGATTATTAATGGCTAAATTTATGGGGTGGGGTGGAATTGATTTTTCCTATGCAGTGTTCCATGAATCAGAATGTTATATACCCATATTAATTGGTCTCTTTATCTTCATAATTGGCTTGGTAGGGTTATGTGTACCACAGATTCATAACTTAATTAAAATTAATTTTGACAGGTACAAAGAAAAAAATAGAAATGATTGATCAAATTATTAACGCTATAAGTAATGTGAAGTAAGATTCCCTTAAGTAATTTAAAGAAGAGGATACTTGCACCGTATCCACGCTTCGGGCTAACGCTCTCGGTCATCTGCCCGAGGTATTTCGAGGAAGAGGTATCAAGCAGACAACCCTGCACCACCTAACCGCATCGCGTCATTAAGCTAACGGGTACGATAGTTCAATACTGACATGACTGCCACTTGGCAGCCTTTCGTTCGCTTAGCATGGTAATGGCTTCTTAATAGAAGGATTGGGGATAATTTTCTGGAATTAAAATAATTAAGAGGTGAACATAATGAAAAAAATCTCTTTATTATTGCTGATGGCTATAAGCATATTTGTAATTTATCAATTTCAAACGCCCATCCTTACAGAAAAAAATGCTATTATCAAAGCAAAAGGATAATTAAACGTAATCAACGAAAAGATGAACGCTGATTTTGATACGGAAAAAATAGCTGCTTATTGTGTACTTGAGAATGATACAATTTGGAACAAAATTACAGAAAATAGACAATGGTCTGTTATGATTGATGGTGTTGCAGTTGATATCATGGCTAATACAGGAGAATTTGTTCAAATGGTATTTCCTTTGGATGGATTCATTACTGAACTCCCATAGTAACGGTCTCACCATTGAACTAACGGGTACTATAGCTTAACAATCACCAGAACGAGGCTGCCGGCATAAATCGGTAGTCTCGTTGAGCTAACGGGCAGTATAGTTTAATCTTAACGCAATTATTTCAGGTATAGAGAATTGCGAAGTTATAAATCGTTATATACAATGGGTGGAAAGTATTATTAAAGTGGGTGAAACCAATATGACGACCTATGATCAATTTATGAGTAACCATTTTCCAAATTTAATTCTCAGGCCACCTTTATTCTACAACTGGAATGTAGGAATTCGATTTGAACTTGGGGATTCAAATGCGTATGATTTAGATAAGAATTTCTATATGGAACGTGTGTATAAACGAGCAATTGAGTTATTCAAAGCTATCAATGAGATAAATGATGAAATTATTATTGTTACAAATGCCGTTTTTGCTTATAACCTAAAAAATAAAGTTAAAAGGGTAAATTTATATCTAAAATACATTAAGAGTAAACACTTATTAAGAAATCTAAAGCTTAATGTTATTCCCGATGTCTTTGCTGATGAAGATGAAATACCAGACGAATTAGACAATACTTTTAGATATATGATCAATTATAAAGTTAAAGAGCTAGATTATCTTAATTTAATTAAAGCTATTTGTAACCAAGATGTAGGGATCAAGCCTTGTGTGGCGTCATAATTAATGAGAATGCTTCTAAAATATTTGAGAAAAAATCGTCATAAATAGTGAGGAGTGAATAATTATTCATATAAATGTATAAGGTATAATGGTGAGTAATAGTTACAATTGAGACCGACTAAATTAACTTATTAACGAATGAGACTTATAGTTGTGAATGATACTATTTTTTAGCCAGTTAGATCACTTCCCTTGATCTGACTGGCTTTTTCGTATTTAAATCTGGGTTTATTAACGTTAAAAGGCTCCGAATGGGATGCGGAATAGTGTATTCAGTTCTGGCTGCATATCATTGGTTTGCTTCTCTCCATATATTCGTTATAACCAGTGTCGGTCGAAAGAAATTGGAATCGGTCAGAAAGTAGATCGGTTCGATGTTTACGAGCGACAAAAGATAATTAATAGGTCCTTGGCTTGGCGAGAGCATCATCATAATGAGGCCGTATCGCAGGGCGTAGGGCGGGTTCAGTCTTCCTGCCGAGGATATCCCTTGCCGTTCCTATGATGAAGGTATCGAGAAACACCTCAGCTCACCGCAAAGGATGGAAACAGATATGAACATTACTCTTCTCGCAGAATTGATTGAAGAGACAACTGTAAACATTGTGAAACGCTCCCCGCGACCGGCGGCTACTGCGGCCGGATGCGGCGTCCCTCACTATCCCGCGTCGGTCAATATGGCGAGCATGTGTGTTGAAGGACCCGGGTACGGGAGCCGAAGAGCGCGAATTCGAGCTTACCGCACAGGACACAATACTCCGGCTTGAAGATGGCACAACCATAGAAGCGTGGACCTTTAACGGCAGCACGCCTGGACCCGAGCTTCGGGTGCGCGAAGGCGGCCGGGTCGTCGTCAAGCTGATCAACCGCGATATCGATGAGGGCGTTACGATTCATTGGCACGGAGTGGCGGTGCCGTGCTCCCAGGACGGCGTTGCCGGCGTCACTCAGGATGTGATTTGGTCAGGCGAGTCGTTCGCGTACTCTTTTATCGCAGACCACCCAGGAACGTATTGGTATCACTCACACCAGGAAAGCTCCGAGCAAGCAAAAAAAGGCTTGATCGGACGAATCGTCATTGAACCGAAGGAGAATATGCTCCTATGACAAAGATATCGCGGTAACGATGCAGGAGCTTGACGGCGCCGGTTATATGATCAACTGCCGCACGGACGGTGTGAAGCTGAACGCCGGACCCGGGGAAACGGTGCGTCTACGGATCGTAAATTCATCAAACCGGACGCAGTATATGGGGGTGGCGGGCGTTTCGTTCAAAGTCATCTCGATGGACGGCAAAGATTTGAACGGTCCTACAAAGCACTACGGACAATCCATATGCCTCCTACAGCTGCATTGTTGCTGGTTAGGAACGAGTTGAAAGGAGCGGTGGAAAACGGGCCAATGATAGAGATCCTTGACGGGTTCTTGGCGAGGCATACAAAAGGAGACACTAATGAACCAAAGGTCAGGACAAGAACCTATATCCTTAACCGTAGTCGTACACAACTACAACTACATTACACCCATCGTTTGGATGGCATTACGCTAAAGGACAGGTTAGTTTAACGTATCTACTTCGGTTATACGAGGGAGGTATGTATGGGAACAATACATTCAGTCAACGCACTTATTACCTGGGACAGAGATCCAAGCAGCTTTTCCTGTAATACTTGGCTGCAGGATCTAATCGTGAACTGCGGAAGCCTTGAGGGTAGACAATTTGTCGGCGATGCTTGGACCGTACAAGTCAGAATTACAGATCTGATCGAAGGCACATGGGATACATACGCGGACATTCGTTTTATAGTCGATGATGCACCTTGGCAAGATCTTTGTCAGTGGGTTCACCTTTAAATTATGGGCTGGCAAAGAGGTTGCCACGGTTAAGGTTCTGTAGTATTTGCATCATGAGTTTCAATAACGGAGAACGACAGTTAAATAAAGGAAACTGACGAGGCTGCGGACGCGGGGCTATACGGTGGCTCGGCGCTTTCTAAAGGACAACCAGATACCGTACGACCGCGCTTATCGTTACATTTACGAAGGGCGCGATAGCGACGGGTATATGGCGTTTAGACTCGAAGGTTACGACGCACCGGATCAGCCAGATAATATGTGAGGAGGCTCGCTCGATGACTGAATTAGACCATTTATGGGCCGAAATAACTCGTAAAATGTTGGTTCCGAAAATTTGAAGGAAACTAAAGTATTAGAATGAAAAAAAGGGTTAGACTGTGAAAATCAAGTAATAGACTGTCGATGACATTAATCATTCGAAATAATTATCTTTTCCCACGTAGGGTCATGAATTCGCTGGATTTCACCTGTAGATAAGTATGAGATAAGAAGGAAACAGAGGAGGCGGTTGCTCGGAACAACTGTGAGGCTTTGCAACATGAAAAAGGAACGTACTTTCAAAACGGGAAAGCCTTAATGGTACCGAGCAATGTAAGGCTGCTGTCCAATTTTATAGGAGGAATTTTATGAAGTGATAACGAGTATCTAAGTTATAAATTAGCAATTGAAGCGAATCCCTTCAACGGGCGGGCATGAACACTGTTTGAATATTATGTTTCTTAATAGGGGGATAAGCATGTTAGGCCTTCAGCTCTGGAAAGTCGACCGCTTGTCAGAAAAAGGTATAATTTCAACTTCAAAACACCATAATAAGACGAGTTATTTTTCTTAGAAAGGTGGTACCCCATGAACTCAAATATACATAAGGCTCTAAGAGAGATCTCAAAATCAGGCGATTTTGTACAAAAAACCATCACGGTACAAGGCAAGCTTCTTCATTTCTCTTACTATACTTCGCTTATAAATCATGAACAATTTCATCATGATTTACTCTCCTTTATTCAAACCTCCAATTGTGAAATTGAAAATTTGGATGATTTAAAGGCTTTGATTCCCATTGAGGGAATCAAGGTTTCATCGGACCTGAAACAAATTTCACTTAGCTTAACCAAAGGTTCAATCTTTCTTCAAATAGATCCCCATTTTAATGAAGGTCTTTTAGTGGACATTGCGGATTTACAACTAGGATTACGCAAAAATAATAATACTGAAAATGAATACAGCGTAATTGGCCCGAAAGTCGGTTTTGTTGAAAATTTAGATACCAACATGAATTTACTTAGAAAAGGGATGATAACTGAAAAACTTATATTTGAGGAACACACCGTTGGTTCTGTTTCAAAGACAAGAATAGCTATCGCTTATATTGAGGGTATCACCAATCCTCAGCATGTTAATACGTTAAGGCAAAGACTCTTGGATCTAGATGTTGACGTGGTTTTTGACAGTTCTATTCTCGAGCAGCTCATTGCAGACAACTCGAAGACTCCCTTCCCGTTATTATTATCCACTGAGCGTGTGGACAGAATAAAATATTCCTTGATAAACGGGGAAGTGTCCCTTTTAATCGACGGTTCTCCTTATGCGATTTCAGGACCTGTCACCTTATTTAGTTTTTTAATTTCGCCTGAAGATTATTATTTGCCATGGATTTTGGGTTCATTCTTTCGTCTCATTCGTTATTTCGGGGTCGCGGTTTCAATTCTGGGAACCTCCGCTTATGTTGCAGTTCTTACCTTTCATTACAGAGTCATTCCCATGGATCTTTTAGGCCCGATAATCGAATCCAGAATAAACGTTCCCTTCCCTCCTTTGCTGGAAGTCTTGTTCTTGGAAATAACCATCGAGCTATTGCGCGAAGCAGGGTCCAGATTGCCTACGAAGGTTAGTCAAACGTTGGGAATCGTAGGAGGTATCGTACTTGGGCAAGCAGCAGTGCAAGCCGCTTTAACCAGTAATATTCTGCTCATCATTGTTTCTCTTTCGGCATTGGCTTCCTTTACTACGCCTATCTATAAGATGTCCAACACGATACGGTTTTTGCGTTTTCCATTAATATTCTTGGCATCCTTGTGGGGCGGTTTAGGCATAATGCTTGGGTTAATGTTTATTTTGGGCCATTTAATGCGGTTGAAATCGTTGGGCATGCCTTATATTGTGCCTCTGTTCCCTTTTCGCCACAAAGATTTCTCCGACAGTTTTATCCGCTCTTCCTTTTCCCTTACTTCTAAACGATTTTCATTTACGCGTCCACTCTCAATAAAAAGATATTCCGTACAAAAAAATAAAGATACCAGCGACGACTATGATAACGAGTAATTTTCTACGGATAGGAGGAAGAGTAAATGAAAGGGCATATTCTCGTTTTCTTCTGCTGCTGCCTATTATCCGGTTGCGCGCAAGAACGGATAGTCGATCGGATTAAAATCATTCAAAGCATTGGCACAGACATCGAAGGAGAGACAATTAAGATGAGCGCTTCTTATCCTACGTATAATAATGCTTCCGGGAAACAATCCAAACCCATGTTAACCGCGAAGTCGCAAACGATTTCCGGGAGTCTCAAAACCCTAGCTGCCGAGTCTTCGCAACCTATCGAACTCGGTCATTTGCGGACATGGGTTATTAGCGAAAAATTTGCAAGAAAAGCCCTCGCGGAGGTTGCCGACATCATCAATTCAGATTCCATTAAAAGCAGCAATGCTACTCTTGTAATAACAAAACAAAATGCAAGCTCGATTATAGCCGAAACCCTAAAAAACCCTCCGTTCTTCTTATCGGAACTAGTCGAACAAAACATGGACCATGGGAATACTCCAAAAACAAATTATCATTCATTTATAAATCAGTATTTTGGAGAAGGCCAAGATGTTTATTTACCAGCTATAAAGAAAGATCAGGGCTTATTGCATATGGATGGAATCGTTGTCTTCAAGGGAGACAAATTAAAGCTTTGGTTGACCAACAAAGAAGGATTATATATAAAACTCCTTAAAGACAAAGCCCTGACAGGCCAATATGATTTCACGACCGAACAAAAAGAGAAGTATTCCCTTGTTATTTGGCACGGAAAGAGAAAAATAGCTATCGCGCAAAACGGAAAGGCAGCGATTTCCCTTATATTAACGATAGAACTTAGAGAATATCCGAAAAAAATAAATATCCTAAAAAAGCACGATTTGCATGAAGTAAAGAAGCAAATCGAAGAAAAATTCGGTTCAGAAATCAAAAAAATGTTAGTCCATTTACAAAAGAATAATGTCGATCCTATCGGCTTTGGAGAGCAGTATAGGAGGCAGCATCGAAAGTACAGCGAGAACGGATTTTATGACGAAATCTACCCGAATCTGGATTTTGAAGTCAAGATGGAAATCATTATTATACACTCAGGAGTTGGGCATTAATGCAGAACCAGGTTAAGGAAAATTACACAATTTCCGGATTCTTTGTATTTTTCTTAATCGCTGTTTCTCAAAAAACCGGTATTGTGTCGAATTTTCAAAGTCTAGTCGTTAGGGATGCCGGTCAAGATGCTTGGATTTCGGTTATGTTATTGGGTTTGAGCCTGCATTTAATCATCTGGATGGTCTATAAGATGCTCGGCTATCCCGCAAAAGATGTAATAGACTTACATCGAACGATCTTCGGCAACTTCATGGGCAATTCCCTTTCACTGTTATTAGTCGGATACTTCTTCATAATATCTCTATTTGTCTTTCGAACTTACATTGAAATCATTCAAGTATGGGTATTTCCAACTACTCAAACCTGGGCATTGGCAGCGATCTTTATTTGTATGATTTATTATTTTGTATCCGGCGGGTTCAGGGTATTAACCGGAGTATGTTTTTTCGGGTTTTTGATCCCTTCATTTTTAATCTTTTTTCTTTACTTCCCGATTCGACAAGGTGATCTCCAAAATTTAATGCCAGTACTCAATCACTCTTTTCTTGATTTGCTTAAAGCATCTAAATCTTCCAGCTTTATTTACTTCGGAATTGAAACATTGCTTATTTACTTCCCTTTCTTAAAATTACCCGAGAAAACCGCAAAATGGGCGCATATCGCCTTGCATTACGGTACATTCGAATATACAGTACTAACTGTTGTAACCCTTATGTATTTTTGTCAGGGACTGCTAAAGCATACCCTGTGGCCTAGTTTGGGGATGACGAAAATTATTGAGTTTACCTTTATTACAAGGTTTGAATATATTTTTATTTTTTTGTGGCTTATGGTTATCATCCCTACGATTTGTATCCCTATTTGGTGCTGCACGAGAATTATGAAAAGAGTTGCCACGCTTAAACCCCGGCTATCTTTGCCTTTCATACTCGCAACCCTTCTCATCGCCGCGCTGATGTTCAACGAACGTATGAATATCGATGTATTTGAAAAATTCATCATTGAGATGAGATTTTATTTTATCTATGCTTACATACCGTTCATATTTATCATTTATGTTATCAGAGCTAAGATTGGAATAAATCGGAAATAAGGGCTGCCACATGACAGCCCCTAAAGGATTTATGTTACCTACTCTTACAGCTTCTTGTCATCGTGGGAAATTACCGATTTGGCGGGCAGTAGGGGGATTGCCGGAAAGCGGGATTAAAGCAGGCCTTGCCGGCGTGCCATTGACTCTTGCTACGCATAGTGGTGTGTCGAGGTATTTTAAGACAGCGGTGGATGCGTACCGTCAAGCCGCAAATCAAGCTGGTCATGATCCGGCTAATCTGCCCGTAGCAACGACCACAATACTTTATGTCGCTGAAAATTCGCAGGATGCGCAGAACGAGTTCTATCCGCATATGGATCACGTTTATCGAACAATGCGGGGCATGCCTTTCCCAAGGCATCAATTTTTACAATCTGCTAATATCGAGGATGCTTTAATGGTGGGAAGCCCTCAGCTTGTCATCGAGATAATTTTGCGCAGTATGGATCGCCGAAGGTATAAAGACCGATCTCGAAACGTTTGTATTGAACATTCTCAGCTACATTATTCAACGGGAACACCTGCTTTCATTTATTTTGTCATTAATGGATTGGAGCGAATACAAATGGAACAAGATTTGAGTTACTGCAGGATAGAGCCTGCGTTGGACGTTATGACGGGCAGATGGAAAATCCCTATTTTATATATGCACTTTCAAGGCACTAAACGGTTTAGCGATCTTCAGAAAGGCATACCAAACATCACGAAAAATGCTGACCACGCAACTTGCGTGAGCTTGAAGAGCATTATATTGTTAAACGGGTGGTATACCAGGCTGTTCCACATAAAGCGAAATATCCATTAACGGAATACGGCAGTACTTTAGAAGCGATATTAACATTGATGCATCAATGGGGCAGCGCCCATTTGGATTACATGCGAATCAAAAGCGAGCAACCTTTCCGGAAAGGTCAAAATTTGCAGCAGGACACTTAACTTTAAGTGTTTGCAATGCCATTATGATGCCGAAGGATCGGTTTGAGAAGTAGTTACTTTTTTCTGTCCAGGTTACCTTTGCGTAACCATGCTTGCGCAGGCTTCGGCTTTGAACCGAATAGACAAATAAATCGAGCTTTATAGACCGGGGAAAAAGCAGTATAGTTTACTCATGCACGACAGCAATACTTCTTCTCAGATATAAAAGACAAAGAATAGGTGGGAGTATATAATGGCAAAGCAAAAAGTATGGGTAGTCACAGGAGCTGCCCGAGGAATTGGTTTGGAGATCGTTAAAGCCGTGCTCGCAACCGGGGATCAGGTTATAGCAACGGTCCGGCGTTCCCCGGAGACCTTGTTGGATAAGCTGGGTAAACCCGCTAATCTTAGCGTCGAAATATTGGACATTACGAATGAGGCGCAGGCGAAGGAAGCCGCGGACCAGATCGTTCAGAAATTCGGAAAAATTGATGTCCTGGTCAATAACGCCGGCTTTGGTCTTCTGAGTGCAGTGGAGGAAGCTTCCGCGGATGAGGTGAGAAAGAATTTCGAGACGAACGTTTTTGGATTGCTCAACGTGACACGCGCAGTGCTGCCGTATATGAGAAACGAACGTTCGGGACATATTATAAATATCTCGTCTGTTGGCGGATTAAGCGGAAATATCGGCTGGGGCGTATACGGTTCGACCAAGTTCGCCGTTGAAGGGCTTACGGAGTCCTTGGCTTTAGAGCTGGCACCGCTTGGAATTCATGCTACCGTAGTAGCTCCGGGCTTCTTCCGCACGGACTTCCTCGATGCATCTTCTCTTAGCAATTCGGATCGGATTATTCCCGATTACGCGGAAACCGTCGGGAAGATGAGGGAATTCGCCGTAGAGGCTAACCGCAAGCAGCCAGGTGATCCCGTCAAGCTGGCTAAAGCTATCGTTCAGGTTGCGAATGCCGAGAAGCCGCCTGTCCATTTGCCGCTCGGGAAAGATTCCTTGCAAAGATACCGGGAAAAGACAGCCGACTTTGAAAGAGATATCGAAAATTGGTATGATGTCATTACTGGCACGGATCATGATGATGTATAAGTCCGAGCACGCTTGTGCGGGGCGGTCGAATTTTGTTGGATATCGCGGGTACTCGCTAGTCGAGTTCTGTATGATTTTAAGGGCTGCGTTGAACTCAAAAGTACCGTAATCATTAAGTTGATTGCGGGACTTTTGTGTCAAAAATAAAATTGAAAAGGAGTAACATATACATGACAAATTCAGCTGTTTCGGCATCCGCAGCAGGCATTATTACGGTTGGCGACGGACTCAAGGTTAACCGTTTGGGGTTTGGTGCCATGCAATTGACAGGCCCCGGTGTGTGGGGAGAACCAAAAGACTTGGATGAAGCCATTCGCGTACTTCGTCGGGCGGTGGAACTGGGTGTTAATTTCATTGACACAGCAGATTCATATGGACCATTTATATCCGAGCAACTTATCAAACAGGCACTGCACCCATACAAAGATGGCCTTATTATTGCAACGAAAGTTGGACTGACGAGACCGGGTCCTAATCAATGGGTTCCTGTTGGCCGTCCCGAATACTTGCGGCAACAGGTAGAACTCTGTTTGCGCCACCTTGGTCTGGACCGGATAGACCTTTTGCAGTTGCACCGCATTGATCCGAAGGTTCCCCTCGAAGAGCAGATTGGCGAACTCGCGCTGTTGCAAAAGGAAGGCAAGATCCGTTACATCGGTTTGAGCGAAGTGAGTGTCCCGCAAATCGAAGCAGCAAGAAAAATTGCCCAAATCGTGTCGGTGCAAAACCTGTACAATCTGGCAAAGCGAGATGCAGAACCCGTTCTCGAGTATTGCGAAGCGCAGCAGATCGCGTTCATTCCATGGTACCCGTTAGCAACCGGTGAATTAGCTAAGGAAGACGGTATTCTCGGCAAACTGTCCAAAGAACGCGGAATCCAGCCATCGCAGCTTGCACTTGCATGGTTACTGAAACGTTCACCGGTCATAATGCCAATTCCTGGAACTTCGTCTGTGGCGCATCTGGAAGAGAATATCGCTGCTGCAGGAATTGAACTAAGTGATGAGGATTTTGCGAAGTTATCAAATGCAGTTTAAAAGACAAGCCGTTTAACGACTAAGTGATTTGAACGACTAAGTGATTCACTTTTTCGTATTATTTAAATATGAACCGGGGGCACAGCACCCCGGTTTTTCCATTAGGAATGGCGGTTATCGATAGGAGGAAATGCTATTGTCTCTGCGAGCGGAAAAAGTACTCGATATTCCTTCTATGGCGATTGCTCTGATCCGGACGTTACTAAAGCAAAAGAGAAATTATGTCTCGAGCCTTTCTCGCCTTTCGTGACTCCGGTTACGCTTAGAGATAAAAATTTCGGAAGTATCCCCCGTGTATATATCGAAACACTAAAGGATAAACTCGTTAAATCTTCAAAGAAAGATGTATAGCGAGTCTTCAAGTGAAGCCATTATTTCTTTGGACTCGGATCACTCGCCTTTTATTTCGCAGCCCCATGTTTTAGCCTATCATCTAAAGAATATAGCTAAGGTATATGGAGCACAGGGATGAGGAATCAAAAATAGATAAATAAACGGACTACGGCAGCCATAAACGGCTGCCTTAGTGCGTTAAAGAGATCGACTCGATTGCGTATAAAATTTTCCACCTATGCGAACAATACGGCTAGCCATAGGATCTACATCTCACTTGTTGTGGGTATAGATATCACGAAGGAAACTCATGTAGCACAAGCAACTAATTTTTGCGGCATCATACTTAGTAAGCGATATCTATCATTCTCAAATACAATTCCGACAAGGGCAAGAGCGTTGTCATGGTGAATCCGGCCACCATCAAATATGAAACAAGGAGAATCGCGATAATTCTCCCTCCAAAAGTGATACGAAGGATGCACTTGTCATCGCTGATGTGGTTAGCCGAGGCTTCTACTATGAATACTCGCGACAGGCTATCGTTTTTCAAAGGTTGAAAAAGATTATGAGTGACCGGGAATTTTGGGTGACGAATAGTGTACGGCTGCAGAACCGGATCATTCGCTTCCCTGAGTATTTCTCAGTGTTTGAAGACTGGACCTGCAAATAGTCCTTAGCTACTTTGAAAGAATTCCCTTCTCCGCAGGATCTAGCGTCACTGTTCATATCAGAAGTGATCACAGGATGGAGAGAACATGTGAAGCGAGCCGGTGGCTCCAATGGCATGCAGAAAGCTGCGTAGCTCATCGCTCAAGCAAAGCGTAGTGTAGGCGAACGACTGCCTAATCAAATAATAGGTAAGACTTGAATTAATAAGAGTTATGGAGGAAATAAAGTGATAATCAAGGAATTTTCACTTCAAGAAATCTAGTCATTTTTGTTTATAAATGGATAATCAAGGTCTGGAAAACACACGACTAGTCGTAAGTTTCAGCATATTTATATACACCACCTACAGGCATTTAAAAAACATTTTTCAAGCAATCTTAGATACTCCAAATGTTCCATTTCTTAAGAATCTCTCCTAAGCTAAACTCAGATGTGGAACTATGCAAGAGATGTCCATTCAAGGAAGGGTGTTATACCGAAGGAGCAAAGAGCAAAACCTATTCGGTGAGTATTAAATCCGCTAAGCACACCGAACAAATGACGTTCCGAGAAAAGTGAGTACTTCAAAGAGAAGGCAAACAGTGAGCTCAAATACAGGCACGGGTACGACGTAGCGTCATCTTCGGGTCTTACTGGTATGCAATTACAAGGCGCAATGGCGATTTTCACTGTAAACCTGAAAAGAATATTGAAGCTGATGAATTAAGAAATGAGTCACAAGTAACTGAATGTACATCGAAAAACGAGCAAAACACCCAATATTAGGGAGTGGTGGTTGTTTTTTTGTTTCCAGCCTTTAGGCTAATCCGAAAAACTAAGAGTTCTTCAGCGGCCTCGTACGCCGCCAAGGTCTTCTCTTTTTGTTGGGATGATGCTTATAAATTAGCAGGGGGAGATTACCCATCGTTAAATCAGTGCGATCTGTTCCATATCCGATTTCTTAACGAGCACTAGGAGAAAATACATACAGGAGATAACTGCCCACCAATAGGCTGATAGATGAGCCAATCAACCAGGTGGACACGATGGCCGGATGAATACCTCCAGGGTCTTCTGTTTGTGGACTCCGAATAGTCAATATACATTTCATGTATAAATATGCATTATGTCCATTTCGGATATTCTCATCAATTATGAAAATCAGTGCTAACCTGAGCTATCTGGAGATGTACGTTTCTCACTTATTATGAAACCCACCTCTTTATAAACCAATCTTTTCGTTGCTGTTTTCTCAGAAAATATGACGCCACACAAGCCTGCAATTCATCACGATGTTTTCTTTCTCAAAATTAGAAGAGGAACAATTTATCATATTTATGATGATCGTGGATGCGATGTAATTTCAAATTCAATTTCAGGAATTAAACATATTTTTCTTAAATACAACGATTGGATATTAAATTATGATAGGGAATCCATTAATAAAACATTTGATGAAGTCTTCTAAGAAGCCAGCAACAGCATCTAATTATGTTTTGGGTAATCGGCCCAGAAGATACTTCTAAGTACATGCATCATTAAGCTAACGGGTACGATAGTTCAATAATTGAAGCGGCGGACCAAAATTTGGTCCGCCGCTTTATCAATAAACAGTTCATAGGGCTTTTTTCATTGTCTACAATATGGGGGCTTGACCACATTTTTGTGCCCCCTCGAAATTATGCCATACTATCATATATTAACATCTATTTAAGGGGAAATGTAGATATAAAATTAATGGAGTGGCGGTTCTACTCATACAATCGCGTAGAACCTTTTAAATTTATTCATGTCCTTTGATGAGTTACAATGAACATTTGGCTAAAGCAATTAGCAAGATTAAACAGGTAGGAAGAGACCTTTTGTTTCAAACCCGTTTACTTCACCAGAATTTGATCTAGAATCTTTAAAGTCGAAATGGATTCTGAGAACCGGTATAAACAGAAATTAATAGCGGAAAGGGAGAGCACCAAGAAATGAAGGAGAAAAAGTAATGGGGTATAGAAGTTACTGTTAATTCAGAGAGAATTGACTCCTATCATCTTCCATAAAATATATACCCTGTTTTCTACTCTAGGTTCACCATCAGGTATATAATCCCAATTTCGCAAAAATGGATCTACTATAATCATTCTCCCCTTTGTTCTAGTCCATTGGCAATTTTCTCATTTGTGGCAACCAATGGCGGACCCGACTAATCACGGATATAACGTCCCGGAGAAATTCCTTCCGATTTCGTGAATTGTTTGGTAAAGGAATAAATATCTCCGTAGCCAAGGCTAACGGCTACGTGTTTGATGGGGAGTCCGGAGAGCAGCATCATTTTTGCCTGCTTCATGATCTGTTCAATATGATACTGCTTAGGGGACAACCCGGTCGTTTCTTTAAATAACTTTCTGAAATTCTCGTAGCCCATATTTACGACTGCTGCCGCTTGTTTAATGTCATAATGAATATTACTTGAACCGCCGATTAGCTGGCAGGCCTTCGTTATCTTACTTTCATTTTGCTCGCTCTGAGTATTATTAATGCTACCGTGCAATCGGATAATGAGCTCCTGTACCCTCATCAGCAGATAGGGCAGCTTTTCATCCGTCGCGCCTTTGAGGGTGTTTAGCAAGGCAACAAAATCATAAAAAAAATTGGTTGTATGCTGGGCCGCTTGCACCTCTTTATCGGAACTTATTATTCCAAGCGTCCTCAAGTAATGATAGACAGGATACCCAACGCTGATGTAAAATTCCAGCCATCCCCCATTTGGCTCAATTTCCGTGGAGTGTAAGCGGTCTGGCAAACGTTGAACCAGATCGCCTGCTTGCATGAGAGTAACTGTGCCGTCCTTTGAGATAAAACGTCCATTGCCCTGCAGGATCAAAAAACAGCTGTAATAGCCTATCTTAAAGTCATATTGAGAACGCTCCGCCGTTCTTTTTCTCATAAAGCCGCATGACAAAATGCCTTGGTCGAAATCGTCGCCAATGCACCGATATATGACATCATTTTCCTTAATATCTTCATAATTCATATCGTCGCCACTCCTACCAAAATGGACAAATGAAATACCAGTCTAACCATTCACATAAAGAATTATCCTTATATTATAACGGTGTCGTTATTTTAATCACAACAAATTAGCACAATGGATGGGAGTGTTACTCATACGTTTGAAGCTGAATTGGAGCCGCCGATGAGTTGGCAAGCCTTCGATATTTTATGTTCATTGTGCTCTCTCTGCATATAAGGTTATCCAATGCCAGTGGTTTTCGTCGTCCATGATCACGACGTCCACTCGCATGCCTTCCTTAATCCAAAAAATTCATTTTCATCTGATTTACACCTACCAAAATGAATAAATGAATTACCAAATGCAACATTTAATTTAAGAAGACTTATCCTTATATTATAGAGGTATCGATATTATTCACCGCTTCCAACAAACATTCTTTAAGGAGATGCATGAAAACAACATCGAAGAACTGTCTCAAGTATCGCTGTAAGCCGATTTACTCGAAAGACAGCAATGCCGCGTTATTAAAAAGCAAAGGAGATTTTTTATGCGCACAAAAAGATCATATCTGTCCGTCCTAGTGGTCGTTGCCCTGCTGATGACGTTGTTTTCATCCGTCGGTTCGGTTGCTGCTTCCCCGAAAGAAAGCAAAATGCAGTCTTATGTCAGTGCAATGCAGCCCGGATGGAACCTGGGCAATACTTTTGATTCATTTAATTTGAACGCTCCAAATAATGGTGACGAGACGTCCTGGGGCAACCCGATCGTTACCAAAGAATTCATTAAGGAAATTAAGAATCAGGGCTTCAAAAGCATCCGTATTCCGATTACATGGGACGGGCGGATGGGCGGCGCACCGGACTATACGGTCGACCCGGCCTGGATGGACCGGGTTCAGCAAGTCGTCGATTGGTCGCTCGAAGAGGGTCTGTATGTCATGATCAACGTTCACCACGACGCTTGGATGTGGCTCAGAACGATGCCAACTAATCATGACGAAGTATTGGCCCGATATACCGCGTTATGGACGCAGATCGCCGACCGCTTCAAGAATCATTCCGACAAACTGATGTTCGAAAGCATCAACGAACCGGAATTTTTAAACGTTGATATCACGACGCAGCTCGAATTACTTGATGAAATCAACACAACCTTCGTGAATCTTGTAAGAGAGTCTGGAGGCGCTAATGGCGATCGTCCGCTTGTGCTGCCGACGTTATATTGCAATGACGAGAAAGTGCGTGTGGATTCGCTTGCAAGCACGATTGCCAAGCTGAACGACCCGAATTTGATCACGACCGTTCATTTTTACGGCCTCTGGAATTTCAGCATAAACATTGGGGGCTACCCGAAGTTTGAGGCCGACACGATTAAGGTTGTCGATACATTGATTGATAATGTAAGGAATGCGTTTGTATCGAAAGGAATTCCCGTTATCGTAGGCGAATACGGACTGCTAGGCTGGGATGTCAGCGATGGTTTGCCCGAGCATGGCGAGATGTTGAAGTATATCGAGTATTTCACCTCTAAAGCCGTAGAGAACAAACTTGCCCTTATGCTGTGGGACAACGGTGGGCGTTTTGACCGTCGAACGCTTCAGTGGAACGATCCGGAGCTTTACGATCAGATCATGGCCAGCTTGAAAGGCCGTTCTTCCACTGGCGAATCCGATCTGATCTTTGTCAGAAAAGACGCGCCGGCTCAGGATACTTTAGTGCCCATGCACTTGAACGGCAATAAGCTGACCGGCATCCGGGCCGGAGACTATAAGTTGGAAAAGGGCAAAGATTACGAGTTGAACGGCGAAGACTTGACCCTCAAAGCAAGTTTTATCGCCAAGCTGACTGAATCGGCCGCACTCGGCGAGGTAGCCGTGTTGAAAGCCCAATTTAACAAAGGCGCCGATTGGACCTTCCATGTCTTGTACAATGACACCCCGGTGCTTCAAAACTCGGAAGGCACCACCGCAAATTTTGCGATCCCGACCGCCTTCAATGGCGACCGACTTGCTACGATGGAGGCCGTGTATGCTGAAGGGGGCAACGCCGGTCCGGATAACTGGACTTCGTTCAAGGCGTTCGGCCAAACATTCAAACCATCTTATGCAACGAATGAAATCACGCTTACACAGAGCTTCTTCAATAAAGTGAACGACGGAACGGTGATTCTGAAGTTCCACTTCTGGAGCGGCGCCATCATCGAGTACACGATTACGAAGAACGGCACGAGCATCACGGGCACAGCATCGTAGAACTGAAATCGTTTCGGTAAAAAAGGAGTCCTGCCTTGCGCCCGTGCGCTGGGGCAGGACTCCTCTGCTGTCATCCATCATGAAAGCCACCTATGGCAGCTAGTCACCAGCGCACGGTTTGCTTTTTTTTTGTGGCTAAGGAGGAAGCTTGATGAATCAATCGAGAACTTATGTGCCGTTTTCCTATAAGATCATGATTCCTTATTTGCTGCTCATCATGCTTACCGAAATTTTCATCGGATCCTATACCTATACGAGACTTTCGAATTCAAGCTCTGTATTAACGGAATTGAATATGAAGATGACGTTTCAGCAAATCACGAACAATATCTTGTATCAGCTTCAAGACGTACAGCAAATATCGGATTCACTGTTCCAGTCAACAGAAATTCAAAAATATTTGGATTCAGATGAAGACCCTTTTGATATTTACATTATTACGAGAGATCAACTGCTACCCCTACTTGCTGCTCCTTTGCAATCGACGAGAAACAATATTCAAATCATGCTGTATGTCAAAAATGAGAAGTATCAAGAGGTTTTCAAGGATTTGAAAGGCAACATTCAAGAGAAAGCATACAATCTGCTCTATTTCTCGCGTATTGAAAATGAAGAATGGTTTAAGCAGCTAACCGTAAAAAAGCTGGATAATCAATGGCTGCAGGTGGATACCGATTTAGAGCAACATAACATTTCTCTTATTCGAAAGCTGATCTCGTTTAACGATTATCAAACGGAAATAGGTTACTTGCGAATATCCATTCGCTTGGAGGAATTGTTTCAATCATTGAATAGCGTTAGGGTTGGAGAGCATTCAATCGTTCAGGTGAGGGATAAAACGACGAGCAACATTTTATATCAAGTAAATACAAGCGGCGAAGAGAAGATCAACGAGCCCTACTTAACCGTCAAGCATGACATACCGGGGACTCGATACGGCTTGGAAATATTGGTTTCAGATCAATATTTCCTCAAGGAGGCTCAAGATATTCGGAATGTCACCCTAACCGTATGTATCGCCAGTTTCCTCATTATGCTATTCATCGGCATTCTTGTGGCCCGTTTGTCTAATAGGAGGATGAAAAAAATCATTTCGTACGTCCGTTCACTACGATCCGGGGAGTTTCGCAAACGTATCCTTATTTCAGGTCATGATGAATTTGCGCAAATCGCGGTCGCTTTTAACGAAACAGCCTCCAATATTGATCATTTAATTCAAACGGTATATTTGCAAAAAATTAATGTGAAGGAAGCAGAGTTGGAAGCTCTGCAGGCCCAGATTAATCCTCATTTTCTGTATAATACGCTTTCCTCGATAAATAGTCTTGCCAACATGGGTGAAACGGACAAGGTCAGCGCCATGGTAACCGGTTTGGCGAAATTCTACAGGTTGACGCTTAATGATGGACGTATCATGATACCGCTAGTCAATGAGCTGGAACAGGTGAAATCCTATATCGAAATTCAGAAGATCAAATATGCCAACCGCTTCGATACATTTATAGAGGTTGAGCCGGAATTGCTCGAATGCGAGGTCATAAAGCTTATTTTGCAGCCATTTGTCGAGAATGCATTAAAATATGCTTGGCATGTTGATCGTCTAACCGTCAAAATTGTTGGGAGACGAGTGGGCGATCATATCTTCATATCGGTTATTGATAACGGAATCGGCATACATCGAGACCGGATACGCGAAATTAACAGCAATCAGCTGATGATTTCAAGTTGCGGGATCAGCAATGTGAATGACCGGATCAGGCTGAGATACGGCGATGATTACGGAGTTAAGGTATCAAGCTTCTATGGAGGGGGCACCACGGTTTTACTTATTCTCCCCTATGAGCAACCGAAGACTGGCATAAAAGATATACGAAAGATGCGGGGGGAAGATGCATGACCTATCGGATATTAATTGTCGATGATGAATCGGTGGATTTAGAGTGGATGAGAAGAAGGATACAAAGCAGCGGCAAACGGCTTGAGGTAGCTGCAGCTGTGGACAACGTATATGCCGCTCTGGACGTCGTCAAGGAAGAGCAGATCGACATTATACTTTCGGACATACGGATGCCGATTATGACGGGAATGGAACTTATCCGGAAGGTGAAGCAATCCCGCCCGCATATCAGAGTTATGTTCGTCAGCGGTCATAAGGAGTTCGAATATGCGAAGCAGGCTGTTGATTTCAATGCCTTTGGTTATCTCCTGAAGCCGGTGGAGGATAAGGAGTTGTCAGATAAGCTGGATGCTGTTATCGCTGATTTGGACAAGGAGCGGGAACGCAATGAAGAGACGCTTCAGTTAAAGGAGACGTTCTCGCTAGTAAAGCAGGAGATGCTTTTCAGATGGCTGGAAGGCGATAACCGGCAGCTGGCTGCAAAGGCTGCATCCGTGCTTGAAGAGGAAGTGCAGGCTTACGGAACTGCTGCTGCGGTAGTTGAGGTCGATCAAGTAGATTGGCGGACGGGGAAGGATGACGTAAGCGATTGGCAAGCTTCATACCAACAGATCATCCGGTTTGTCGAGGAGTATGTAGAGGAACGGGGATGGGGGTATAGTTTTCAGGGAGAACATCAGCGCCGGATACTGCTTCTATTCGGGGATGAGCATACGCACAGCACAAGGATGGACGAGCTTATTGCAGCAGTGGGCAAGCTGTTTCCGCTAACGATTTCGATCGGACTCGGCTTTCACACGGATGATCAATTGGAACTCCCCCAGTCTTATGAAGCGGCGAAAAAAGCACTTGGTACCAAGTGGCATGCAGGTAAGAATAAGACACTTACTTCTGGTGATAGCGGCGGGCCGATAAATACGTTTGCGCATAATCCGGACGAGCAATGGCCAGAAATCGTGCAGGCGCTAGCGGATTACAATTTAATGGCGATCGATGATTGGATCGAGCTGATCTTTCATCAGTTGCAGCCCTTGGAAACCAAAAGCACGGTCTTCCAGCACCTTGTCCATTCCATTATCAAATTGAGCGAGCAATTTTCGACATTGAACGAGAACTTCGACGAATTGATGGAGTGGGAAACCCCCTTTCCGAACAATCTGCTGGGGTTTGAAACCGTGCTGGATATGAAGTCTTGGCTGAGACGAAAGTTTTTTGCGACCTCGGAAAAATGGTACCTCAAGAAACAAACTCAGAAGAGAAAACTAATCCTTGAAATCATGCAATATGTGGAGGAGCAGATTGACAGGAAAATTACGCTCAAGAAAGCAGCGGATTACTTTGGTTTTTCCACTAATTACTTGGGGTATCTGTACAAGCAAGAGACAGGACAGCACTTTAGCGCTTATATTAATGAACAGCGAATCAAGAAGGCTTGCCAACTTCTGCAAAACCCGAAGGTCAAAATTTATGAGATATCCGAAAGCATTGGCTATAAGAATATTGTTTATTTCAACCGCCAGTTCAAACAGGTAACGGGCATGTCCCCCGGCGAATACCGAAAGCTGCTCAGTATTTAACATTAGAAAAAAGCTTTGCAACCAGCGCGCATCGGTATTCAATCGGTGCGAGCTGTTTTAGTTTGGCTTTACGTCCGAAATCGTTGAAAAAGTAAAGTTTTCGTTACTCACCTCAATCCCATGATCGTCCCTTAAAATTTATCATTAAGAAAAAGAGGGAGGATCAACCTATCGCGATGAAAGAACATATCACATTAAAGGCGGACATACGCAAAGCAAGAACACCCCGATCCGGTTACGGATTACGAGGCATAATGCGACAATGGGATCTCCAGTCAATGGTTTTGCCGGGATTCATTTGTCTAATTCTTTTCAGCTATATTCCGATGTATGGAGTCATTATAGCATTTAAGGAATTTGATATATTTCAGGGAATAGGGGCGAGTCCCTGGGTTGGTTTCTATCATTTTAATCTATTTTTTGAATCCCCCGAGCTGAATATGGTCATGCGAAACACGATCATCATCTCGACATTGAAGCTGGTCTTGATTTTCCCCGCTCCGATCATGTTGGCGCTCCTGCTTAATGAGATCAGGCATAACGGGTTCAAGCGCTTCATTCAAACGGCAACCTATCTGCCGCATTTTATTTCCTGGGTTATCGTTTCAGGATTAGTATTCTCCCTCCTGTCGGTGGAAAGCGGCAGCTTGAATTATCTTCTTGAGAAGCTTGGGATCATTGATAAGCCGATTAACTGGTTATCTATGCCGGAATATTTCTACAGTATTCTGCTCAGTGCTAGTATGTGGAAAGAAATCGGGTTCAGCTCCATCGTCTACCTGGCTGCCATAGCCGGGATTAACCCCAGCTTGTACGAAGCCGCGGAGATAGACGGAGCCGGCAGAATCCGCAAGATGTTCAGTGTTACGCTGCCCTGTATCGCACCTGTCGTTATCATCTTCCTAATCCTGTCGATTGGCAACCTGCTAAGTGCCGGTTTTGAAGATATCTTAACGCTAACCAATAACGGCAAGAACGGGACCTTAACCAATGTGGCGGAAGTGCTCGATACGTACGTCTATCGTGTGGGTCTAAGCGAGCAGAGGTACTCGTTCGCAACGGCGGTCGGTTTGTTCAAATCCATCATTAACATTGTATTATTGGTCGCTGCAAATACGATAGCCAAGAGAGTAGGGGGTAATTCCCTATGGTAAGAAACAGCTGGAATGACCGCATCATCGACATGATCATCTATACGCTGTTAGCGGTGCTCTCTTTTACGGCCATATACCCATTCTGGAATACGCTCGTCATGTCTCTGAATGAAGGAAAGGACACCGCCATGGGGGGGCTGACCTTTTGGCCTCGCGAATTTACTATTTCGAATTACGAAGTGATATTCAACGATGAACGCTTCTTCCGAGCGATGGGGATATCCATCGCAAGAACAGTATTCGGTACGTTCCTCTCTGTTCTGATTACGGCTTTAATGGCCTTTGCGCTAGCGAAAAAAGAGCTTAAGGGCAAGCGGTTCTACATGATTGCCGGCATCATTACGATGTACTTTCAAGGCGGGCTAATTCCGACTTACCTGTGGCTGCGGGAGATCGGGCTGTTCAATAACTTCTGGGTATTGATTATCCCCGGGATCCTTAGCATCTGGAATATGATCGTGTTCCGCACCTTTTTCCAGGGGCTGCCGGATGAGCTTGAAGAATCGGCCAAGCTGGACGGCTGCAACTACTATGGTCTTTTCTTTCGAATCGTGCTGCCCGTATCGGGCCCCGTATTCGCAACATTGTCGCTTTTCACGGCGGTCGGTTTATGGAACGAATGGTTTAATGCCGGTATTTTCATCAATAATGCTGATCTGCTTCCTGTTCAAAACTATTTGATGAACATGATCAATTCCAGCTCGACCGCGGAGATGCTTAGCCAAATGGGCAACGGGGTCAATGTGGTGACTCAGACAATCACGCCAAAATCGCTTCAGATGACGGCCGTTATGGTGGTTACTCTGCCCATCATCATGGTGTATCCGTTCCTGCAAAAGTATTTTGTCAAAGGTGTCATGATTGGTTCGTTGAAGGAATGATTTAGAGGCCTCGTGCCTTTAAATATATAAAACAAGCTAGAGAGGGGTTATCATGTGTTGAAAAAAATAAGAAAGCGGCTGTTTGTGGGATTATCTCTTATTCTCGCTGGCAGTTTGGTTCTGAGTGCATGCAGCGGCAATAGTAACAACCCGGGGAATGAGCAAACGAACAGCACAGGAACGCAGACGCCGGAAGTGACTGGAGAGGCGCTGCCCGCATTTGGGGAACAGCCATTAGAGTTCAGCTACTATATGAATTATGACTGGGCTTCTCCAAGCGGTTATGGTACCAATGATGCGGTTACCAAATGGTTAAAAGAAGAGAAAAAAATGAATTGGACTGAAATTGGCTCCAATGGCAATGCGAAGCAGAAATTCGGGACGATGGTTGCGTCGGATACACTGCCAGACGTTATAGCTCTGGACCCGAACACGCCGGAATTCGAAAACTTGGTGAAAAACAAAAAGATCGTTCCATTGGATGCTTACTATGATAAGTATCCGAACCTAAAAGATTTGATCGATCCGGATACGATGGAAATGATGCGAGCTTCCGACGGCCATGTCTACGGCATGCCTAGTTGGTTCGGCAGTTCCAGGAATGAAAATCAAATGGCCAGCTTCGGATGGATTGTCAACCGTAAGATCTATGCCGAGCTGGGTAAGCCGAAGCTTGAGACATTTGATGATTTGTATGCGTATTTGAAGCTCGTCAAAGAAAAGTATCCGGATATCATACCAATGCAAGATCCATCGGAAATGATGATTTACGGCGGCTACGGCGATTTGCGCTGGTCGGATTCTCTTAAAGAAGTTCCAGTGTATGTGAACTTCAAGACGAAAGCGATCGAATCCATATTCACGGATCCGGCCTTCAAAAAAATGAAGGAAATGACAAACAAGTTATATCAAGAAGGACTGGTCTCGCAGGATTTCCTCACTCAAAGCGGCGAGCAAGCAACCGAAAAGCTTAACTCTGGTCGAATTGCCGTACAAACCGCTAACAGCATAACTTCAATAGGGCGAGCAGCGAACAACATTTTGCAGGCGAAGGACCCCGCGGCAGGTTATGATTTTATCCCCTACCTATACGCTGATGGCGTGGATCCGGCTACAGTAGCGCCTATCGGCTTTGGTAAGTTGGGCTGGAACCAAACGGTAATTACGACTAGTGCCAAGGAACCGGAGAGAATCTTCCAATTCTTCGACTGGTGGGCTAGCGCAGAAGGTCAACGAGTTTCAACATACGGGCCTCCGGGAATATTGTGGGACACTTTTGACGAGAACGGCGCACCGATCGACAACGAGAAGAGCAAGACAATGACTATGGAAGAGAAAGCCAACCTAAAGCTTGGTTGGAATCCGCTCGGCTCTTGGCAATTCCATAAGATTGGGGCAGCACGGGTTAAGCAGAACCCAGAGAAGGCCGAATGGGATGTTGTAGCAAGTTTGTTCTATGGTAAATTCGTCAAAACGAATAACGATCAATTCAATGGAATTATGAATATTGACTCCAAGTCCAAGCTGGGAATCGACTTTGCGCGGATGAAGCAGATCGTTAAGGATTACGACGCGAAGCTTGTTTTTGCGAAAGACCAAGCGGAGTTCGATTCCGTATTCAAGCAATATGAAGATGCTTTGAACGCCTCAGGCTACATGGATCTGATTGCGCATGAGACTGAGGTATGGAAGAAGAACAGGGAGAAAATGGGCTTATAAGGTTGGCTGTTTGAGTGGAAATATGAAGGACGTTGCCCGAGCGATGGCATGGGCAGCGTCCTTTGCTTTTCTTCCAAATTGAGCTTCACGAGTCCGGAAGGAAAACGACAGCAATTGGTCGAATTCGTAAGGACCGAGGGATATGAGGAGCTAGTTCCGATTTACAAAGTAGGCTAGAGCCGTGCTGTATGGGAGGTTGTAACGTTTGAAGCTATCGGTATGTATCGATTCCGTGTTCCGCGAGCTAGGATTGGAAGACAGTCTTCGTAAGGTGAAGGAAGAGGGTTTCCGTGCCTTCGAGTTCTGGGGCTGGGAGAAGAAGGACTTAGGTCTGATGACGAAGCTGGTACAGGAACTGGATTTATCGCTCAGTGCCTTCTGTGTGAAGCAAGCGAATCTGACAGAGCCATCCGCACGTTCGGCTTATCTGGATGGATTGAAAGAAACGTTGGAGGTGGCGAAGCGACTGCAGTGCCGAACGCTCATCTTGACAGTGGGCAGTGAGCAAGCTGGTGTACCCCGGGAGGAGCAGCGGCGGAGCTTAGTAGAAGGACTCCGTGCGAGCCTTCCTCTGCTGGAGGGGACCGGTGTGACGCTGGCCGTAGAACCGCTGAATACCCTTATCGATCATCCCGGCTATTTTTTGTCCTACTCCCAGGAGGCTTGGGATATTCTGCAGGAAGTCCGTCATCCGCAAGTGCAAATGCTCTTCGATATTTACCATCAACAGATTACCGAAGGGCATGTGACAACGAATCTGCTCCGTATGCTGGAGCGGGTCGGGCATATTCATGCGGCGGGCAATCCGGGCCGAGGTGAGCTCGGTGAGGGTGAGCTGAATTACCCCTACATTTTTAGGCGGTTGACAGAAGCCGGGTATCAAGGGTATGTAGGCCTGGAGTATTTTACGGTAGGAGATCCGGCGGAAAGTTTGCAGCGAATGACTGCAGCGTATAGTGAATGGCTATAAGACTATGGGCCTGCCGTGGCGGCGGGCTTTTTTATGTGGCGAAAAGGAAATCTGCGTAAGTGCAACAATCATAAATTGCCCCATCCCTCATAAGCGTTGTTGGGTTGATGTTTACAAATTAGCAAGGGGATATTATCCATCGTTAAATCAGTGCGATCTGTTCCATATCCGATATCTTAACGAGCAACTAGGAGAAAATACATACAGGACGCGGCGATCGTTCTCGGTGCTCAACCGAAGAGCGGTCGCCGATAGTTTTTCAGAAGAGAATTTAGGTAGTTTTTGGAAATTAAAAGCTATAATAAACCTTTGTCAAGAAAAATCGCTTCAATAAAAGGAAATCGATATTTATTGTCGAACTTTGTAGAATTGATATAAATAGTGGGTCAGCAAGAGGAGCTGAATAATACGATTTTATACTCGGGAGCAAGGGGGGGCAGATCATGTTTAAGGAACAAATGAGGTATTCGCGTCTAGCGCATCTAACCAAATTAATAAATACAAAACTGGAATTACGTGAAGTATTGCAGCATGTGACGACGGCAATATCCGAAGAAATCGTCCAGTGTGATTCGGTAGGCATCTACTTGCCGCAGGAGGACGGGACGTTCAAAGGATACGTAGGCAAACCGCAGTCCATTAACGGATGGACGCTGGATATGCATGTCATCGATACGGATATGGACTTATTGGCCAAAGAGGTAATCGAAACAAAGAAAACCATATATATCCCGGATACATCCAAGGATAATCGGCCTGATCCCAGAGCGGTAGAAGGGTTTCAAATTAAATCATTGCTCGTTCTCCCGATCTCGTTCGAGCAGGAATTATTCGGTCTTGTTTTTTTATTTGATTATGGCACACCGATGAATCTGACGGATTCGGAAATTCAAACCGTCGAGGCTTATGTGACCATGGCGGCCGTGGCGATACAAAACGCAAACAATTTAACGCAAAAAGAAAATTCTATCGCCGAAAAGCAGTTGCTGCTTGATGTGACTCGTGAATTGGCGATGTGCTCTACGCTGCATGAAAGTCTGGACCGCTGCTTTTTCTACTTGGGAAAAGTTTTAAACAACTATAATGTAGCCGTTCATTTATTAGACCCAATTACAGAAAGAAACATTAGTCCGGTGAAGTTGAGCAAGGATAGCGACTGGACGGAAGAAGACTGGATGAAGGCACATGGCAAGATCCAGATAAACGAACGCAATGATGCTGTATTTCAAGAGGTTATAAGAACCAAAAAAGCGATTTTCATTCCGGATGTCTTCGCAGATGAGAGGCCTAACCATGATCTTTGCCGTAATTTCGGCATAAGAGGCATGATTATGTTCCCGTTGGTCTCCATGGGCGAAGTATTGGGCGTTATACCGGTTGTCGATCTTGGCGAAGGAAAATTCAACTATTCGACAGCTACCATGAATCTTGCGCAATCCATAGTGGATGCTACGGCCTCGACGTTGTCCAACTTATTATATATGGAAAAGCAAGGAATCATTATCGAAGAGCGAACCTCGGAAATAACGGAAAAAAATAAAGAACTTCAAAAAGTTATAGCCGAGTTGCAGCAGCTTAGCCGGGAGAAAGAGCTGATTTTAAACTCGGCGGGTGAAGGGATTTTTGGTTTAGACCTTGACAGGAATATTACATTTTGCAATCCGGCCGGTGTTTCCATGCTGGGGTACGGCACGAAACGCGAATTGATCGGACAGCCGGCAAGTATTATTTTTAATGGAAAAAGTCCGGAGAACGGGGATTCTGCCTCAACCGTTGCTGATGGCAATTGGGATCAGTATGATCAGGATAATCGATTTTATCGAAAGGATAATTCGAGTTTTCCGGTTGAATATGTCATCTCCTCGATAAGGGAAAGCGACGAGATTGTAGGGGAGGTCGTCACATTCAAAGATATAACGCAAAGGAAGCAAATGGAGGCGGAAATAAAATACCATGCTTACTTTGACAGCTTAACCGATTTGCCTAACCGGGTTCTCTTGAAAGACAGACTAACGCAAGGAATAGCCCACGCACAATCGCATGGTGAAAAACTGGCAGTTCTATACCTGGATTTAGATCGGTTTAAGTTGATCAATGATTCTTTGGGACATAGTTTCGGCGATCATTTATTGCGCCTTGTGGCCAAACGGCTCAGTCTCTGCGTTCCGAAGGGCGCGACGGTATCGCGACAAGGCGGAGATGAATTCACCATTTATTTGCCCAATATTAAATGCGAAAGCGAAGTGTTGAAGGTTGTTCACCTTGTTGTGGATTCTTTCAAAGAACCTTTCCCGCTGCTGGAGAATGAAATCTATATCAAGACGAGCATTGGCATTAGTTTGTTTCCCGATAACGGGGATACGACCGAGACTTTAATCAAAAACGCGGATACCGCGATGTACAAATCGAAAGAAATAACGGGTAACAGTTATCATTTCTTTAGCGAGGGAATGGATACAAGAACATTCGAAAGCGTTAAACTCGAGAACGCTCTATACAGAGCATTGGATCATGAGGAACTCGTCCTCTATTATCAGCCTCAAGTCGATTATTTAACGAAACGGATAGTAGGAGTAGAGGCTTTACTGAGATGGAATCATCCGGTAAAAGGATTAATAGCTCCGGATCAATTTATTCCGATTGCCGAGGAAACAGCCTTAATCATACCTATTGGCGAATGGGTTCTGAGGGAATCATGCAGACAGTTAAAATATTGGCAGGATCAGGGATACCCCTTGTTTAGTATCGCTGTTAATTTGTCGGCTCGTCAGTTTGAACAAAACAATTTATTCGCAATGGTAACGAATGTTTTAAGCGAAGTAGGCTTGTCCGCCGAATATTTGCATTTGGAACTTACTGAAAATTTAATTATCAAGAATAGGGAATTAACGTTAAAAACGATGAAAGAATTAAAAAGCTTGGGCATTAAAATCGCCATTGACGATTTTGGGACAGGGTATTCATCGTTGGGTTACTTGAAAAGCTTACCTATCGATACGTTGAAAATAGACAAATCCTTTTTGCATGACGTTACAAACGATGATGATAATGCAGCCATTACAAATACCATTATTACGTTGGCTCAAAATTTGAATCTTAGCGTCATTGCCGAAGGTGTCGAAACCAAGCAGCATGTCGAATTTTTATCGTCTCGGGAATGTTATTTGATGCAGGGCTATTACTTCAGTAGACCGATGAAGGCAGAAGATATAACGAAGGATTTTATTATGGATAGCGACAATTCTGTATTCGAAAGGAATCGATTATGAAAGCAGCCCGTGCAGTATTGGAATTTTTAAAAGGCAGTGGCGTTAAGCATATTTTTGGTATTCCGGCAGGCTCCGTCAACGCTTTTTACGATGCGCTTTACGAGATGCCTGAAATAGAGCCTGTTGTAACCAAGCATGAAGGTGCCGCTTCCTATATGGCAGCAGCCTATGCCAAATATTCAGGCCGGATGAGCGTAAGTATCGGCTGCAGCGGACCGGGGGGAACAAACCTGGTTACCGGCGCGGCAAACGCGATGCGCGAGCATTTGCCCGTCTTGTTTTTGACGGGTGCCGTTCCTGTACAGACGATGGGATTGAACGCCTCCCAGGAGCTCGATATTGCCCCGGTTTTCAGTTCCGTTACAAAATATAGCGTCATTGTGAAAGAGGCAAAGAACTTGCTCCCTGAAATCATCAAAGCAAGCCAAATCGCCATATCCGGCGTGCCGGGTCCTGTTCACATCGCCATCCCGATCGATGTTCAACACGCTGAGGTCGGAAACCTTGACATACCGATTCTTCAAGAAAGAAAGCCTATGATTCCCGACTATGAAACGATACAAGCGGCAGCCATGGCGTTATTGCAGAGAAAGGATGGCTGCATTCTTGTCGGACAAGGAGTCAGAGGAGCCGTCGACTCTCTAATCGAACTGGCAGAAATGCTGAATTGGCCGATTGTTACGACTCCGCAGGCAAAAGGGTATATTCCGGAGAATCACCCGCTTCTTGTAGGCGTATTCGGGTTTGCGGGTCATGAAGCCGCATCGGCTTTAATAAACGAAGGTGCAGGTCAAGCCCTGTTGATCGTGGGTTCAAGTCTGGGTGAGACTGCTACGAATAATTACAATCAAAATCTTACCAAAGGCCGGTTCACGGTTCAGCTTGACTTTGACCAGTCGGTGTTTAATCGGAAATATGAGATCGATATCCCCGTTTTAGGCGATATCCATTTGAGTTTATTGATGATGATCGAGGATTTAAGAATCTTGGGATTATCCAGGGAAAGCACCCGTCCTGCTTTATCGGAGAAAACATTTGAAGAGAATGAATCGCCACCTCGGGGCATCGAGGAGTACAACACGAAGAATGTCCTGCTTACGATTCAAAAACTCCTGCCATCTACCACTCGATATACCGTTGATATTGGCGAATTCATGTCTTATGTTATCCATCATATGAATGTCCTGGATTATGATTCCTATAATATCAATGTCCATTTCGGAGCAATGGGTATCGGTATTGGATCGGCTATTGGCTCCAAATTAGCCGAACCCGAACGACCTGTCGTATGCATTACAGGCGATGGCTGTTTCTTCATGCACGGGATGGAAATATTAACGGCCAAAGAATTGGGCTTGCCCATTTTGTTTATCGTGATGAATAATGCGCGCTTAGGAATGGTCTATCACGGACACTCGCTGCAATTTAAGAGAACCCATCCTTCCTTTGAGCAAGAAGCAGTCAATATTGCCGAGATGGCTGCGGCAATGCGTATTCCAAGCTTTAGAGTCAATGGTTTGGATGATATTCATCCGGATATGATTAACCAATTAATAGGCTACGACGGACCGGCTATTTTGGAAGTGGCTTTAGTAGACAACAATAATCCCCCAATGGGGGATCGCGTTAAATTTCTATCTTCTTTTGGAAAGTAATCGTTATCTTACAAATGGGAGTAGGAATGCTTGATGACACTAATTATGGCCATTATGGTTTGTCCCTTAAAGGCGTCTGGCACGGGTTCGCCCGAAGGATTAGAGAAATAGCAGCTCGCTTTGTTCTCCTCGCAGCAGTATCCCAAAGAGATGAATGCGTTTATTAATTCGATTGGCAGCTCCCCGGAACCGGTTTGTTCGGCAAAATAGTCGGTCGGGAATATGCTTACATCGATATCTCCGGTTCCGGTATGTACCGCAAACAAATCCTTGTCATGCTGGATCATCCATTGGTTTTTGGAATATAGGGAGATTCGGGCTCCTTCCAATGCAGAAAGGGCATCTAAATTAATCCCAAAAGTCTGATTAATCATTTTGCGAATTTCCGCGCCCGTTACTTTGTTCCCGCAATGCTCCAAGTATGCTTCTATGGCTGCTCGGGGCGGGGTCGGTAAATAAGGGGTCGATTCCAAATCGAATTTGAAAACTTGGTGTATGCTATTCATAATGTCCGAGCTGCTGACCCCTTCTTCGTAAGAAACCAGAAGATTGTCCATCGCTTCTGCCTTTGTCATCAAACCATTCTGATTACCCATTGACATGTAAACCCCCATCTATAAAATTTTTTGAGGTTATTAATCCTTGCACTGAGGATACAAAATCATTATACGGCAAATAAATCCAATCATAAATCACTTAATTTGATTAGATAAGATGCGGGTATCGACACAGATGGAAGTCTCCCTTATTCCATAACTATGACATGTATTGTCACTATTATGGGGCACAATGAATAGATGGTCCGTAAGTTGATGAAATGGACGACTATCTAAATTCAAGTTAAGGAGATCGATAAGGATGTTGAAAGCAATCCCGTTTATTATGCTAGATGGAAAGGCTGCTGAAGCGATTCGGTTTTATGAGGAAGCGTTAGGAGCGACTGTAGTATTTAAGCAAACGTTCGGAGAATCGCCAGGTGGTGAAAATTTTTCCAGTGAGGAGCAAGAGCGGCTCGCTCACTCTGTTTTGCGTATCGGCGATACGCAACTTTTTACGGCCGATATTGGCTCGGATTTTCCTTACAAGGAAGGAAATCAGGTGAATATTTGCTTGACGACGGCAGATGTGAATCAGTCGAGGCAGTTTTTTCAAGCTTTGCAGCAGGGAGGTCAAGTCAACATCCCCTTAGGGGAAGTTCATTTTAGTCCCGCTTATGGTGTGGTGACAGATCATTTCGGCGTGACTTTCCAGATCTTCACGGTTAAACCGCACAACTAACTCATTAAGCACGAGCAGAGACGTTCTACCCCGGCCACCCGTACTAACCCTCTTACGAACAAAGAGGTCAACCAGTAAAAATTGGCTGACCTCTAATGCGAACGGGCAGTTTTGTCTAATCAGTCAAAATCAAAGCAGCAGCATTATGATCAAAGCTTTCCTGCCAACCGAGCCTCACTTAAATGATAAGATAATGTTTGTTTTCTTTTGCTTTCTTTTTCACGTATCTCATAAACCCTTTGATTAGTAGGACAGCAACTATTACGAATGGCCTCTGTGTTTGCGGCAACAATGAGCCAAAAAAATAAAAACGGTCGTCAGGAATAAGCTCCTGAACGGCCGTTTTACGGCTTCTATGTGGGGTATTTCGGTAAAAATTATTAAACGTTTTGTAGGTGCTCTTCGAGACGATCCCAAGTTTCGTTGATGCCTTGCTCCATGCCCATGTCCAATACCGTTTGAAGCGCTTCGGCGGAGACATATGTCGAAGTATTAATCAATTTGGTTTTTCCTTCGAACTCTACGAACTGAATGATCACATCGGTTACAGGCATTTCCGCAGAAATATTGCCTTCACTGTCGGAGAAGTAGTCCGTGTATCCGATTTTTTCGCTGGTTACGATATCTTTGTACACGCCTTTGCCCCAGGATTCCATGCCGTAGAAATCGCCTTGATTCTTATCTTCGCACTTCATGCAGTAATGCCAGATGCCGCCCGGACGGAAATCGATGTTGCAAACAGGAACCGTCCAACCGCGCGGCCCCCACCATTGTTTCAAATGCTCGGCTTCGGAGAAAGCTTGGAATACTAGCTCGCGAGGGGCATTAAATACGCGCTCCAGGATCAATACGTTTCCTTCTACTTTGCTTACCGTTTGGTTTGTCATTTCATTTCCTCCTCGAATTTGGATGATTCCTTTGGTTTTTCTTGCAACTGTTTTAAATAACGCTCTAAGTTGTCGTAACGCTCATTCCAGATTTGACGGTAACGTTCAAGCCATGCATCCAACTCTTTCAAAGGCTCGATCCGAAGCTTGTAGTTCCGCCGATTTGCTTCCGCTTCGACTTCCACTAGGCCGGCTTCCAACAGGACTCGCAAATGTTTAGAGGCTTGCGGCTGCCTTAGTTGCAGACGTTCCGCAATTTCGCCTACGGGAAGCGGCCCGTTCGCCAGCAAATCCACGATGCGCAACCGGTTCGGTTCTGCCAGAGCGCTAAACGTTGTGCTATCCATCATTCGGCGCCTATCACCTCGTTTCAGCGGTGCCTCTTGCTTACATTTAGAATATACCCTATAAGGAATATTCCTGTCAAGGAATATATATATAATTTTTTTTCGAGTGTAGTCCGGACAGAATAGCGCAAATAACGGGAACCAGAGTTATGATTCTAACGGGTAGCTTAGTTAAATCAGAAGGAGCAGACTGCTGCGGTATCTGCTCCCTATTCTCAATGAAGAATGGAGTAAGTTCAATTAACGCCCAATCAGCAGCAACATAAAGGTTATTTTTTGCGTAAGAGAATTGTAGTTGAAATTGGAAAGGTGGCAATCCATTATGCGGAAGCCATAATTCTGAACCAACTCTTCTTAAGTACATTCAACAAGTAACCATTCATACCGAGGACGATAAGTTGAAATGGTTAAAGATATTAGGTCTAGAAGAGAGACGCCCAGTCATTCTTATTTTTGATACTGAAAAAATGGTTTACCACACAAATGATCCAGAACAACTGAGGGAATTCGCGAAAACTCTGGATAAATAATGGTTAAACTAACAGGTGCGATAGTTGAATCAAGAACAAAGGCAATCGACCCAAATGATCGGTTGCCTTTTCTACGCTGACGGAAGGGGTTCCCGTTTGAATAATAAAGCCAGTTGCCGACGGGTTAAGGTAGCTGAACTAACATGGAGCAGTTTGCTGAGGCAACTGCTCTCGGCAATCAGCTTAAAAAAGTTATAGGTGGTTGATTTGTTTTGGAAGCGCAGACGGCTCCTGATCCTTCAGAGCAATTGGTTGAATTGACAGTCGTTATATTGGTATTGAAACTATCTAATAAACAGGTAAACTGTTATACTGGAATTTGGAAAATGTCTTTAAAAATGGTTAGCTTCGGTAAGAGAAAAGGGGGATATCATGTCTTTTGTAAATCGGTTGCAATGGTTTTTTAAAGATAGATGGAGGAGCTACGCGGTCGCCATCGGCATCATGACATTAGTTAGCTTGCTCTCCACGATACCGCCGAACCTCATTGGGAGAACGGTCGACAATATCCAGAAAGAGCAGCTTACCGAGGCCGGCTTGACGCAGACAGTGCTGCTGCTCATCGGACTTTCATTGCTTCTCTATGCGATGGTCTACATCTGGATTACGACGTTGTTTGGCAATTCGGTACTTATCGAGAAGGTGCTGCGAGGGCGGCTGCTTGCAAATTTAACGAGGATGACGCCCGCTTTTTTTCAGCGAAACAGCACGGGGCATTTAATGGCATTGGCAACAAATGATGTATTAGCGATCGGACAAACAGCGGGCTATGGCGTCATGACGCTTGTCAATACGCTGGTTGGCGCTTCTGTTGTCGTTATTATGATGGTTTCGTTCGTAAGTTTTAAATTAATGATAGCTGCCCTCATTCCGCTGCCATTGCTGGCGTTCGTTATTAGCAAGCTCGGCAAAAAAGTGAGAACACGATTTTTGGATGCGCAAGCCTCCTTCGGAAAAATGAACGAGCATGCGCTGCAATCGATCTCCGGCATACGCGTGATCCGTTCCTACGTGCAGGAAAACGATGACCTCGCTGCATTCGACAAGGTGACCTCTGAGGTTATGCTTAAAAACAAGAAGGTCTCCATTCTAAATGCGCTTTTTCAACCTGTTATTTCGCTGATAGTCGGCGTAAGCTATTCGATCGGCATAGGTTATGGCTCTTATCTCGTTTTTCAAGACGAAATATCGCTTGGTCAGCTTATCTCGTTCAATATTTATTTGGGTATGCTCATATGGCCGATGATCTCCTTCGGTGAATTCATAAATGTGTTGCAGCGCGGAAGCGCCTCGGCCGATCGATTAGATGAAGTACTCACGCAAGAGCCCGATCTTAAGGATACGGATAAGCCTGTTGCGATAAAGGTGCCTACGCGCATTGAGATGAAGCAGTTAACTTTTACTTATCCAACGGCCAGCCATCCTAGTCTGGAGAACATCTCTTTGCAGCTTGAGAGAGGTCAGACGCTTGGTATCGTAGGCAAAACGGGCAGCGGGAAGAGTACGCTGCTTAAGCAGTTGCTTCGTCAATATCCGCTGGAGCATGAGCGGCTGATGATAGCTGGCGTGCCTGTGGAACAGATAACAATGGACCAGATGAGACGCTGGATTGCATATGTGCCTCAGGAGCATCAGCTGCTATCCAAATCGATCAGAGACAATATCGCGCTGGGCAAGCCCGACGCGTCGCCGGAAGAAATCAACCGCGCGGTAGAAATGGCCTCTTTCACGGAGGATATCGCTCTAATGCCTGAGGGACTTGAAACCGTTGTCGGCGAGAATGGCGTCATGCTCTCGGGCGGGCAGAAGCAGCGTCTAGCTATAGCGCGGGCGCTGCTCATTGATTCTGAAATTTTGCTGCTGGACGATTCGTTATCGGCAGTCGATGCGCGGACAGAAAGTCGGATTCTTCATCATATCCGTTTGGAGCGCGAAGGGAAGACGACGTTTATTACGACGCATCGCCTCTCCGCAGTCAGTCATGCGGATTGGATCATCGTGCTGAGCGAAGGACGGATTATAGAAGAAGGCACGCATGATGAGCTAATGCTGTTCGAAGGCTGGTACAAAGAACAGTGGGAACGGCAGCAAATGGAAGCTAGCTTGGAAGAATGAGGAGGCTGAGGCATGCCAAAGCAATCGACTGCGGGAAGATTATTCGCATATGCTCTCGTTTATAAGTACAGAATTATCAGCGCGCTGCTTATTCTTTGCTGCGCGGTAGGCGCCGAGCTTGGCGGACCTTTTATTATAAAAACGATTATCGATAAGCATTTATCGGTAGAAGGCAATGATCTGATGCCGGTTCTCGGACTGCTTGCGTTTTATTTGGGGCTGCTGCTCGCAGCCAGTATCGGCAATTTTTTGCAATCGTACATTTTGCAATCGACGGCTCTGCGGATTATCAAGAACATGCGTATGGATTTAATGCATCACATCCAGCGGATTCCGCTGCGCTATTTCGACAATACGCCAATCGGGCAAATCGTATCGAGAATAGCGAACGACACGGAGGCCGTGCGGGATTTGTTCATGAGCTTTATGGCAACCTTTGTTGTCAGCTTCATTCAGCTAATCGGGATTTTTACGGCGCTGTTCATATTGGATGTAAGGCTGGCGTTGTTCTGCTTGCTGCTGCCCCCGCTGTTCGCGCTAATTATGGTCGTTCACTTGAGATATTCCAAGGGGTTCATCACGATTATGCGCGCCCGGCTTAGCGATATGAATGCGATGATTAATGAATTGATTGTTGTTATGCCTATCATTCAAGCATTTCGCCGCGAGAAGGTAACGCTGGATGAGTTCGAGGTGCTGAACGAGGACCGTTACGTCAATCAAATCAAACAGTTTAAAGTGTTTTCTTTGTCCTCGCGAAACATCGTAGGCACGATCGGAAGCCTGGTAACCGCGATGGTTATCTGGTATTTTGGCCGCGCGTCACTCGAGACAGGTATTTTATTCGGCGTGTTTTATGCCTTTATCGACTACTTGGGCCGTATCTTTCACCCGATCATCGGTATTTTCGATCAGCTGACAAATGCGCAGCGAGCGTTCGTATCCGCAGAGAAGGTGTTTGCGATACTCGATATGGAAGGCGTGGAGGTCGAAGATGTTGATCAATTGAAGCGGCCGGACGGCGTCGTGAAATTCGATAACGTAACCTTTGCTTATAAAGCGGGCGAAAACGTGCTGAAACAAATATCATTCGAAGCGCGCAGAGGAGAAACGGTCGCTTTGGTTGGTCATACCGGCTCGGGCAAAAGCTCTATATTGAACCTGCTGCTTGGCTTCTATGAGCCGGATACGGGGATTGTTACGATAGATGGCCAAGATATTTCAACGTTCTCTAAGCAGGCTCTGCGCAAGCATATGGGGATTGTGCTGCAGGATCCTTATTTATTTGCCGGTGACATTAAATTTAACGTTAGCCTTTATAATAAGGATATTTCCATTGATCGAGTAAAAAGCGTGCTGAAGGATGTCGGGGCCGCGACGTTCATCGAACAGCTTCCGAACAGCTATGATGAGCTGGTAGTCGAGCGCGGAAGCACGCTTTCCTCCGGCCAGCGGCAGCTCATTTCCTTCGCCAGAGCATTGGCCTTCGATCCGTCGATTCTAATATTGGATGAGGCGACAGCGAGTATAGACAGCGAGACTGAGGGACTTATTCAGCAAGCGCTGCGAGTGGTCAGTGAGGGACGTACGACGCTGATTATAGCGCATCGGCTGTCCACGATTCGCGATGCCGATCAGATTCTCGTTCTGCATCGCGGCGAAATCGTAGAACGGGGCAATCATGATTCGCTTATGGCGCTGGGTGGCAGGTATTACAAAATGTATCAGTTGCAAAAAGGCGAAAAAGTCCCGGAGAGAGCAACCGTCACGAAAGAAGCTTAGTGCTCTAGTTTAAGTTGCGAAGCTATCGGGTAACGTTCAATAAAACGACGGCAGTCAAGGACTTTATTTCATCCATGGCTGCCGCTCTTTTTATTATTGGGAGCAGTCTAAGCCTATATGAATAAACTTTACGCTAAGATTGCCGATAAAATAGAGTGAAGGAATTAGCCTTACAAACGACGAAGAGGTGCATTGACCTGTGAAAAACACCGCAACGGCTTTGCTTTTGATTGCCCTGCAAATCGTATTTGCCATCTGTACGGTATTGTGGGCGATCTACGTGCTCATGACGCTGCTCATGGCCGATCAGTTCGACGATATGAACGTGCTTCAGTCTATATCGATGGTTGTTATCTGGCTGTTCCCGATCGCGTCGATCGGTACGGCCGTCACAAGCTGGATCTTGTACCATAAGCGCAAGTTCAAGGCAGCCGTCTGGATCGGCTGCATTCCGGCGCTATGGATTTTGCCGCTGTTCGGTTTCTTTGAATAATGCGGAAGACGAGTAAAGGATGTTGATCTTTAATCGCAAACATCTGTTGTTGCTGGGGTATGAATGAAGCTATATTGGATTATCGCAGTAACTTTTCGCAGGTTGGGGCGTTTCTGGGAGCTATGTTGGATATTCGCATTAACTTTTGTCATAATTTCGCTTTGAGAGTCGTCTTAGCTCTAAGTTAGTGCAGATATCCAATATAGCTCACCAACCTTGCTCCTAGGGTACGAAGTTACTGCATATATCCAACATAGCTAGTCGCTCTTGATTGAAATGAAGGAGGCACCCCTAAAGCCAATCGCTTTTCGGGGTGCCTCTATTGGTTTTATCGCTCTCTATTCGAATTTCGACGGAGGAACGTTATAGTATTTTTTGAACGCCTTCGAGAATGTGAAAGGATCGGGATAGCCGAGCAGCCCGGAAATTTGCTGTATGCTATATTTCTTTTGATAGAGATAGTCGCGGGCTTGGTTCATTTTAATATGATAAATATATTGCCCTGGCGTGATGCCGACGGCCTTCTTGAAATACGAAATAAAGTACTTTTCCGATATGCCCGCAAGCGCGGCAAGCTCGCTCATTTTCATCGACTGGTGCAAATGGTCATACACGTATTGGAAGATCGGCTGCAGGATGTCCAGATTACGCTCGGACTTCTTCGTTTTTTTTCCGTTCAGGAACGTGCCGGTATATTGCCCTTGCCCATGAAGCGCGATGATCTTGGCAATAACGGCCGTCAGGCAAGCTTTAAGGTACAATCGGGTACCCGGCTTGTTGTTCATCGCGTCCGATTGGTTATACGATTTGCCGAACAGCGCAACCTCCTCCTGAAGCAGCTCCCGCTTAATAATGCCCGAAAGGCGAAAGTCGCTCAATATGCGCTGCTGCCCGCCGATGCCATAATCGAAATGGACGTAAATAAATCGGCAGCCATCCTCGCCGGAAGCGGCCTTATACGGAATTTGCGGGTAAAAGAAGACGACGTCCCCAGCGCCCGCTCTATATTCGGTCCCGGCTATTTCGATCTTGACGCTTCCTGCTTCAACAAACCACAGATCGTAATCGGCATGCGCCTTATGCTCGATCCAGTCGCTTCCGTAAGCCGTCACTCTGCATGATTTCATGCGGAGCTCGATAAAGTCCGACAATGCATTGAAAATTCCTATGTCCGGCACGACGAAAACCTCCACCACAAGACATCGTTCGTTTTTCGTTATTGTAGCATTGAACTTACGGGCCATCAATAATCGAACTATATGACAGGTTTGCAGAACTATCTCATATTCTCCTTTTCCGGGGATCCCCTATAATGAGGCTATACCGATTGGGAGGGATAGTTAATGAGTCATTCAAAAGAGCAGCATCCGAAGGTCGTCGTCATTGGAGCGGGCAGTCTATTCTTTGGGCGTCAGTCCATTTGGCAGATGGTTCACTCCCCATATTTGAACAAAGGCACGCTTACCCTGGTCGATACGAACGAAGAAAAGCTGGCCAAGCTCGTTCGTCTCGCCGAGATGGTTGCAAGGGAGAACGGCGTGTCCCTAAAAATCGAAGGTTCGACGAATCGGAGGGACGTGCTTGCGGGAGCGGATTTCGTCGTGCTCAGCTTCGCGGAGGATACGGTGAAGTATCGCGGCATCGATTGCGAGGTCTCCTTGAAGTACGGCATTCGCATGTGTTCGGGAGATACGATCGGCCCCGGAGGGATCTTCAGGGCGATGAGGGAATTGCCGGTCATTATGGACTGCGCCAAAGATATCGAAGAGCTCTGTCCGGACGCTTGGGTGATCAATTATATTAATCCGTCTACCGTTCACGGCATCGCATTAAGCCGCTTCGCGCCGAAGCTCAAAACGTTCGCGCTGTGCGATAGCCACCATATGCCCCATAAGAAGGCGGATTACGCGATTCGGGCGGGCATTATCGGGAATAAAAGCCAGTTTACCGAGGACATCGACAACCGATTCGACTTGCGCATAGCCGGCGTCAATCATTTCACTTGGCTGCTGAAGGCGGAGTTCGACGGCGTGAACGTTATGCCGCAGATCGCCGAAGCGTTAAGGAAGGCCGCGGGGACGGAGAACAACGGCGGAGATACGGGGGCGAAAGCGATCTATAACGATGCCATTACGTACGAACTCTACGATATTTTCGGCTCGATTCCGACTTGTACGGCCCATACAAAGGAATACGTCACGTATTGGCAAGGGCTCGGCAAGACGCCGGATGCCATTCCGCCGCTATCGATCTGGGAGACGGAGGATCGCTACAAGCGGCATGAGGAGATGTGGCGGCAAGTGGACGATTTCCTTTCCGGGAAGCTTGCGATCGCCGATTATATGAAGTCGTTCGGGCCGGATCATGCGACGGATATTATTGAGAGCATGGTAGGCAATCTCGGCAAGCGATTCTACGTCAATACGTTGAATAACGGCGCGGTAACGAATATGAATGACGATTCGTTCCTGGAATTGCTGAGCGACGTCAGTCTGGAAGGTATCAAGCCGCTTCATATCGGAGAGATGCCGCGGGGAATCAGGGGCATGCAGGAGCTCGTGCTGGACACGCATGAACTGACGGCGGAAGCGGTCGTGGAGAAAAGCCGCGAGAAGCTGCGCAGAGCGATGATGACAGATCCGCTCGTCAATTCCATCCATGACGCGGATATGATCATTACGGAATTGCTGGAATTGGAGAAAGACCGGATTCCTAAAGAATGGTATGAATAAGGCGGGAGAGGGACGGTGGATCCGTTGCCTCTCTTTTTTTTGTGAATGACAGGAAAATGCAACCAGCCCGTTATCGATCCGAACTGCAACTATGGTCTCAAATTGATGTCATACGATAAGAGGTTTTGTAGAAAGGATTGCAAAGATATTATGAATATATTAAATATATATTAGCGAGAACGGAACGGATTCTGCCGCAAAAGGAGGGGAGGGGAAGTCGCATTCCAACGTCGTTCTCCATAAAATCATTTAACCGAGGTGTATCTTATGCTGCGAAAGTGTACGGTTATCGGGCTTGCGATCGTTTGTACCCTATCGATGACGATGGGTGCAGCTGCATCGGCTGCGGGCGACAAAGAAAAGGCGCGGGAGAGCGGGATATCCTGGCCGGCTGAGCAAGCGCTTCCGAGCTTCTCGAAAGTAAAAGAACTTGACGTGGCGGATATTTATGACGCTCCCGGCGATATCAAGCTGATGATGGCGACCTTGCAAGGCGCCGTTAATCGGGTAGAGCCGCGCGTTTATTTGCTGGAGAACAAAGAAGAAGGCAAGTTTACTTGGCTGAATGATCTGGATGTGAAATATAAGGTCAGGGACGACTATTGGCAAATCGTACGGAAGTATGCAAAGGAAATAAACGGAGTTATCGTCTACGATCCGAAAATCCCGGATTCCGTCAACGTGGCGACGACGCTGGCGGGCTTGAAGGGAGCGGTTGTCGCAAGTCCGGAACTTGCGAAAAAGCTGCAGGCCGCGCCTTACAACTTGAACGTGCTGGACGATCTGCAAGGCAAATTCAAAGATCGTCTCGATGCGTATACCTGGCAGTACGAAAACTTGTGGAGCCAAACGACCAAACGAATGATCGTGGGATTGAATCCTCAAACCTCGATCAGGCTGCCGGAGAATCAGGAAGATTTGTTTACCGTGCTTGGGCAGGATACCACTCAGGAAAGAGATGGAACGAACAAAAAAGTGTACGACTTTGACCTGAGCGAAAGTCTTGGCGACTCGGATGCGTATCTCCGGTTCGGCGATGCGTTTCCGCAGGACGGCTGGGGAGCGGCCGTGCATGAAGTGACGGTGAAGGCGGACGGAGAGACGATCGCCCAATTTACCGCGGGTACCCCGGAGGAAGAGGCGTTCCTGTACGATAGGGACGGATCGCAGTTGTCCGAGGGGCAAGGCGGGCATCGCTTTGCCGACAACGGCCGCTATTTCATCTATAAGTTCACGCCGCCCGCCGGCACCAAGCAGTTGACCGCTTCGGTCGAAATGTGGAATCAATACAAGGTTTCCGTCAGCAGCGTTCAGCCCGTTTCCTCCGAGCAGATGGAGCCGTACGGCTTTCTCCGCGATTATGCGGTAGCCAATAAAGCGATGGTGTTCTGGCTGGACTCCAACGTTCCGGAGCAGCGGGAGCTCTTCGAAAAAATATTGTCGGACGTCAAGCCGGGCACGCCTTATCTGGGCTGGTTCAGCAACGACGTCGACGGCGAGTTCAGCGGCGTCGAGATTACTTCGAACCATGGCGTATACGTGCTGGCGGCGGACTGGTTCAGCAATTTGACCGTATTCTCGGGCACGAAAGCGAATAACCTGAAGCCTGCCGCAGTACAGACGCCTGAGCTCGAAAATAAAATTTACGTGACCTATACCTTCAGCGAAGGCGACAACTTCCAATACAATCAGCATCGCATGCGGATATTGTGGGATGATCCGAGCCGCGGCAAAGTGCCGCTCAACTGGACGTCCAGCCCGCTGCTCTATGATGCCGCGCCTGCGATGTTGAACTACTTCAACGAAACGGCAACGGCAAACGATCAGATCATCGCGGGACCGTCGGGCGCCGGATATTTCTACCCGAACGCTTGGCCGGCGGAATCGTTCTCCGCTTTCCTGAAGCAGTCGAATTCGTACATGGAGAAAACGGGGATGACCATTCCTTACGTCCTGAACCGGATCGACAGCCAAAACGTGCCGCTGGACGACGCCCATGCGGCGGCATACATGAAGGAATATAAGCCGGCAGGGATGTTCCTAAGCTGGGAGGACCGTTACGGCGTCGAGGTAATCGACGGCAAGCTTCCCGTCTCGACGATTCAGGGCATCAGCACGGCGAAGGACGGAAAAACGATTCTGGACAATGCCAAAGCGAAGTGGGACGGCAAATCTCCGATGTTCGTTTCCTTGGGGCTGCTTGCATGGAGCCTGACGCCGTCGGATATCGCCGAGCTTCAAGCGTCGCTCGGGCCCGAATTCGCCGCGGTTCGCGCCGATCAATATTTCTCGTTGATTCGCAGCGCCTACGGATTGCCTGCCAAGCCGTAAGCTCGGCATAACAAGAGAGGACGCCGGACATTCCGGTCGTCCTCTCCATCGTTTTTTTTGCAGCAAATGACTCGTACGGTGGTTTGTTTTTTCTTGAAATCGGATGCGAAAGGATATACTATATATAACATAACAAATATACGGGAAATTTTGGTGAGCCAATGAAAAATGAAAGAATGCCGTTGTACCAGCAAGTCCAGGATTACATTAAAGAGCTGATCCATACCTCTGGCCTCAAGGAAGGCGATCGCATTCCGACGGAGAAGGAATTGATGGAGCTTTTTAATGTGAGCAAAATTACGGTTGTGAATGCTTTAGCCGGCTTGGTGAATGAAGGCTCGATTTCCCGTGTGCCGGGCAGAGGCAGCTTCGTCAACAAAGTAAAGCTGGATCCGTCCGAAGGAGTCTCCTTCGCCCTACGCAGCCCGGACGAGCGGGAAGCCGGTCCCGGCAGGAAATTGGTCGGTATTGTCATGCCGTCAATAGAAGATTATTTCTCGATTCGTTTGATCGAAGGCATCCAGAATGTGCTGCGGGAGCGCGGATACCGGTCCGTAATCCAGCTGTCGGACGGCGTACTGGAGCAGGAGAAGCAGGCGATCAAGCTGTTTAAGGAGTTCGGCGTCGACGGGCTGCTCATATTCCCGGTTGACGAAGAACAATATAACGAAGAAATTTTGAGCATGAAGCTAAGCGGTTTTCCGTTTGTGCTGATCGACCGGTTTCTTCCCGGCGTGGAGACGGATTATATTGCGTCGGACGGCAGAATCGGTACGCAGCTTGCGGTGGATTACTTGTGGGAGCTGGGCCACCGCGAAATCGCGATCTGCTCCGACTCACCCCTGCAGACGATTACGGTACAGGAAAGAATCGACGGCTATATGTTCGCGCTCAAAAATAAAGGGGCGCTTATCAACCCCGCGCATATGATCACCGAGTTCAGTCTCAAAACATCGGATGACATGCAGGCCCATCCTTTGTTCAGATATGTGAAAAACCGGATGGCGACCGCCTATATTACGCTTAACGGCAAACTGGGCGCGCATGTTCATCAAATGGCCGTGCAAGCCGGTCTGAACGTGCCAGAGGATTTGTCGATCATTACGTTTGACGATTCCACCGCCATTATGGAAGGGGTCACCGCCTTTACGCATGTCAAGCAGTTCGAGCATGAGATCGGACACAAGGCGGCGGAGCTGCTGCTTGGCCGCATAAGCGCCGGCGACGAACCTCGAAGCAAATATAGCAAAATTTTAATCAAACCGGAGCTGATCGTCCGTCATTCGACGGGCCCGTGCAAGCCTGTCTAACACTGGCCTCCGGCGACAAACCAAAGGAAGCACGTCTCGAGGCAGGAAAGCATTGCCGATGGGGCGGGCTTTTTTTGAGTTGGAAGCGTAGAGGTCAACGACGTTAGACGATTCCGATTGAGCCTTAGGAAGGAGTAAAGAGGTTATTAAGGACATTAAAAATAATATATTGAATATATATTAAAATGAAGTGGCGTTATTCGACAATATAATCGAGTTAACGCTATTTTTCTATGCTTTTTTACTGGTTCAAAAGGCACTGAAACCAGTGTTGATACAAGGAAATACGCCTATAACCCAGGTTTGGTCAGTGGAATGTAACCGTGACAAAAATAGCCGATCAAAAGGTGCTAATACGAATCATTAAAAAATATATTGAATATATATAAATATGCGACTATACTGTGGTGGAGAAATACAGTCTCTTACAAATCCGATGCGACTTGCATCCATCAGGCAAGGAGGTCTGGCAGGTGACCAGAGATCGAAGGGAAGAAAGAACCGGATTTCAGGAATCGGCCCCTTATCGGGCTTCTTATGATTTGCAAACGGATTTTGTGATGGTGTACGGAATCGACGATACGATGCCCGAGCGGATTCGGCAATGGAAGGAACGGGGTTATATCGTCCATCTGATGACGGGTGTGGCATGGGGTGAATATCTGGATTACTTAAACGGCCTTGTGGACGGGCGCGACCATTGGGACGAAGCCCAGACCGACCGGAACGGCGAGCGGATCATCCATGGGGACACGCCCGATGTTCCCTACATGGTGCCGACTCTTGCATATACGAGCTTTTTGGCCAAGCAAATCCGGCTAGCAGTTGAGGCGGGCGTAGAGGCGATCCATCTGGAAGAGCCGGAATTTTGGGTGGACGGAGGATATTCCGAAGCGTTCAAGCGGGAATGGAGGCTGTATTACCGAGAGCCCTGGTCCGCCCCGCATTCATCCCCGGACGCGCAGTTCAGAGCTTCGAAGCTGAAGGCGCATCTGTATGCGAGAAGCCTGGACCGGCTTTGCACCGAGATGAAGGATTACGCCTTAACCGCATATGACCGCGACTTGCGGTTTTACGTGCCGACCCACAGTCTGATCAACTACACGCAATGGAGAATCGTCAGCCCGGAATCGGGGCTGATCGATCTGCCTTCCATCGACGGATATATCGCGCAGATTTGGACGGGAACTTCACGGACGCCCAATGTGTATCAAGGCGTTCGCAAAGAACGGACGTTTGAAACGGCTTATCTGGAATACGGGATGATGCAGGAGTTGGTCAGGGGGACCGATCGGCGCATGTGGTTCCTGCATGATCCGATCGAAGACAATCCGAACCATACCTGGGACGATTACAAACAAAATTACAAGCGGACGTTAACGGCATCGCTGCTGCATCCCGATGTTTCCCGCTACGAAGTTTCCCCATGGCCGCGGCGAATCTTCGAAGGAAAATATCCGTCTGAGGACGGCAGCGGGAAAACGACGATTCCGGCGGATTATGCGACGTTGCTGCTGCAGGTGATGCATACGCTCGGCAATATGGGGCAGATGCCGGACCGCGCGGACCAGGAGGAATCCCTCATCGGCGTATTGATTGCCGATTCGGCGATGTTCCAGCGAATGAAGATGGAAGAAGCGATACCCGCAAACTCGGGGAAATACGACGGCACAGACCCGGAAGGGTTCGAGAAGGACGGCGATATGGAATTGCTGGACTTTTCCCCGTTCTACGGCTTGGCGTTGCCGCTGCTCAAGCATGGCATTCCGGTTCGGCCGGTCCAGCTCGACAACGTGAGGAGGTTCGCCCGGTATTTGAACGGATACCGGGTGCTGCTGCTCAGCTACGAATTTATGAAGCCGGAATATCCGGATCTTCATTTCGCTTTGGCCGGCTGGGTCAGAAACGGAGGCGCGCTCGTGTATGTCGGCAATGACGCCGATCCTTATCACGGCATCCGGGCTTGGTGGAATGAAGACGGGCTCGGCTACGCCTGCCCCCGCGAGCATTTGTTCGAGCAGCTTGACGTGAAGCCGGAAGCGGGAAGCGGGCTTTACCGTTCCGGCAAAGGCGTGGTCGCCTATCTTTCCGCCGCGCCTGAAGATTGCGCTAAATCCGCCGAACGAGCGGAATCCTTGCGAGCGATCGTAAGGGAGGCGATCGAAGCGCTTGGCGATCCGGCATGCCGCTGGCTACCGAAGCACGATTTCGCGCTGCGGCGCGGGCCTTACATCATTGCGGCCGTGCTCGATGAGTCGGCCTCGGACGCGGCAGTAACGTTTCCGGGACCCGTCGTCGATTTGTTCGAACCGCTCCTACCGGTGCTGCAGGAGGTGCGGATCGCGCCAGGCGAGCAGGCTTTCCTGTTCGATTTGGAAAGGGGACGCCCGAATGACGGCCTTGTCGCATGCATAGCCGCTTCCTCGCGGATCGAATTGCTCGAGCAGAGCGGAGCGGGCTTCCGCTTTCAGCCGAAAGGCCCGGAAGGGGTCGAGGCGGCGGCAAGATTTTATAGCCCGCGAAAGCCGCTGTCGGCAACGCGCCTCTGCGGAGGAGACAACGAAGCGATTCCGTTCGAGTGGGATGCGCCATCGTCAACGGTGCTGCTAAGGTACGAGCACAAAGGAGATACGGATGTCCTGGTGAACGTCGGTTGGGAAAGCTGAACATAAGCCGAAAGGAGACTTGTTATGCCATATGAAACGGTAAAGCCAGAGCGGTTGAAGGCGATGCTGGAAGGCTGGAAGGAACGGATTTATGTCCCGGTTGAGGAACTGCGCGTAACGGCTTGGGTTACGCCGGAGCCGGTGCCTTATGAAGAGAGGATGTCCGGCCGGTGGATGGAGCTGTTCCCGGGGGATCGATGGGGAGGTTTATGGGATTGCGCCTGGTTTCGTTTTGCAGGCGAAGTGCCCGCATCGGCCAAAGGCGCAAAGGTCGTGCTGCTTATCGACGTCAATGGCGAGCTATGCCTGGTTGACGAAGAAGGTTCGCCGAAACAGGGGTTGACCAACATTAATTCGGAATTCGATTATTCGCTTGGCCTGCCGGGCAAGCGGGTCGTCCATGTGGGCGAAGCGTCGACAGGCTCGGAAACGATCGAAGTATGGGGCGATGCGGGCTGCAACGATCTGTTCGGACGGTATCGCAGCGGCACGCTCAAGGAGGCGGTGATCGCCATATGCCGCGAAGATCTCAGAGGGCTCTACTACGACGGGGAAGTGCTGCTGGAGACGGCGGAGCGGCTGCCGGCCGGTTCGGCGAGGAAGGAGCGGATTCTGCAAGCGTTATACGAGGTTTCGCTGCTTATGACCGAGCTGACGGATGAACGGATCTCCCGCGCGAGTCGCATGCTTCGCGAGCAGTTGGCGCAGCGGGGAGGCGATCCCGTGCTGACGATTCATGCCGTCGGCCACGCGCATATCGATCTGGCATGGCTGTGGCCGATCCGGGAGACGATCCGCAAGGGGGCGAGAACGTTCTCGACGGCGCTTCGGATGCTGGAGCGTTATCCCGATTACGTGTTTGGAGCAAGCCAGCCGCAGCTATACGATTGGATGAAGCGGAGTTACCCGAAGCTTTATGAAGAAATCGCTCGGCGCGTGAACGAGGGACGGTGGGAGCCGCAGGGCGCGATGTGGGTCGAAGCGGATACGAACGTTCCGGGCGGAGAGTCGCTTGTCCGGCAACTGCTGTACGGCAAACGGTTTTTCCTGCAGGAATTCGGACAGGAAATGAAATCATTGTGGATGCCCGACGTGTTCGGTTATACGGCCAGCTTGCCGCAATTGCTGAAAAAATCGGGCGTCGACTACATGATGACGCAGAAGCTGTCTTGGAGCGCTTATAACCGGCATCCGCACCATACGTTCATGTGGGAGGGGATCGACGGATCCCGGGTGCTGATGCATATGCCGCCCGAAGATACTTACAACAGCCCGGCCGCGCCGCGTTCCATCGTCAAGGCGGAGTCGGATTATTTGGACAAAAACGTGTCGGAGCATTGCCTGATGCTGTTCGGCATCGGCGACGGCGGAGGCGGCCCCGGCGAAGAGCATCTGGAGCGTCTGTCCCGCGAGAAGAACTTGCTGGGTTTAAGTCCGGTCGTTCAGACGCCGTCCTCGGTCTTTTTCGAAAAGCTGGAGAAAAACGCCGAGCGCTACCAAACGTGGAGCGGGGAGTTGTATCTCGAAAAGCATCAAGGCACGCTGACAAGCCAGGCGCGGAACAAACGGTATAACCGGAAGCTGGAGAAGACGCTGCGGGAGCTGGAGTTTGCGGCATCGCTTGCCGGAACGCTTTGCGAATACCCGTATCCGGCCGAGGCGCTCGAGGAAATTTGGAAGGAAGTGCTGCTGTACCAATTCCATGATATTTTGCCAGGCTCCTCGATCAAGCGGGTATACGACGAATCGTTGGAACGGTATGCGCGTTTGCAGGAGCGCGTCGATTCGATGATTGCGGATGCGTACGGCGCAATTACCCGCAGGCTGCCGCCTTTGCAGGCGCCCGGCAACAAGCCGCCAGCCGTATTTAATTCCTTGCCTTGGAAGCGGGAAGAGTGGGTGAAGGAAGGCGGACGATGGATGCTCGTGTCCGTGCCTCCGATGGGATACGCGCCGGCGGTTTCCGCGGAAACGTCCGACGCCATGGCGGAGACGGCCGCCGCGGCGGAAGCGCCGGCGGATGTGCCTGCGCTGCGCACATCGGCGGAGGGGCACTGCCTGGAAAACGAGCTGCTCCTGCTGACCTTCTCGCAGGACGGTTCGATCGTTTCGATCTACGATAAGGAGTATCGGCGCGAAGTCGTGCAGGCGGGGGGTAAAGCAAACGAATTGCGCGTTTATGGCGACGATGGAGATGCATGGGACTTCCGTCAGGACTACCGGTTGACGGGAGGCATGGCGCTTCAGCTGGAGGAAGCCTCTGCGTTCGCGGACGGGCCGACGGCAGGTCTCGTCCATCGTTACCGGATCGGAGAATCCCTGTTGACGCAGCGGGTCAAGCTAACCCGGGGCAGCCGCAGAATCGATTTTGCGACCCATGTCGATTGGCGGGAATCGGGCAAGATGCTGCGCGTTTCGTTCCCGGTGAACATCCGTACGGATGCCGTCAGCTGCGACATTCAATTCGGTTATTTGAAGCGGCCGACGCATCGGAACACGATGTGGGATTATGCGAAGGACGAAATTTGCGCGCATCATTGGATCGATCTGTCGGAGCCGGATTATGGCGTTGCATTGCTGAACGATTGCAAATACGGGCATAGGGCGGAAGGCGGCGTGCTTGATTTGAATCTGCTGCGCAGCCCCTCCCATCCCGATCCCGAGGCCGACAGGGCGGAGCATACGTTTACGTATTCGCTGTATCCGCATCAAGGCGACCATGTACAGGCGGAGGTGTACAAGCGAGGCTACGAGCTGAATGTTCCGCTGCGGATTGTTGCCGTTCCGGAAGGCAACGCGGCGGATACGCTTGCGGAGACGTTCGCATTCCTGAGTCTCGGTCATCCCAATGTCATGGTGGAAGCGGTGAAACAAGCCGAGGACGGAGACGATCTTATCGTCCGGCTGTACGAGACGGCGGGTACCCGCGTCCATACGGCGCTTCGCCTTGGATTCGAGGCCCGGGAAGCGTGGCTGACCGATCTGATGGAATATAAGCTCGAGGCGATGCCGATCGAAGGGGACGAGATTCGATTGACGTTTGCTCCGTTTGAAATTGTGACGCTCCGATTAACGGTTCCAGCCGGGACGGCAAAGCGAGGGGGAGGCGCATGACGGCTTCTTTTCTTTGGAGGCGAATCTGGCGGCACAGGGTATTTTATCTGTTCCTGCTGCCGGGGGTGGTCTGGTTTTTTATTTTTTCCTATGTTCCGCTGTTCGGCATTCAAGTGGCGTTCCGCGATTACACGTTTTCGGGCGGATTTACGGGAAGCCCTTGGGCCGGGCTTAAATACTTTCAACAGTTTTTCGATTATTACAAGTCTGAGGAGATTATCCGCAACACCATCGTGATCAGCTTTCTGAAGCTGGCGATCGGCTTCCCGATGCCGATCCTGCTCGCTATTTTGCTCAACGAAGTGCATCGCCTTAAATTCAAGAAAGTCGTGCAAACGCTTTCGTATTTGCCTTATTTCGTTTCGTGGATTGTAGTGGTCACGTTGATGCAGCGGCTTCTTTCGCCTTACGGAGGACCGCTCAACGAACTGCTGTCCATAGCGGGCATCGAGCCCATTCAGTTCCTGTACAATCCGAACTGGTTCTATCAAGTGATCGTCGGCTCGGAGGTATGGAAAAACATCGGTTGGAATTCGATCATCTATATGGCCGCCATCGCCGGCATCGATCAGCAGCAGTACGAAGCGGCCAAAATCGACGGCGCGAACCGTTTCCGCCAAATCTGGCACGTGACGTTGCCGGGCGTTCGCAATATCGCCATCATCCTGTTTATTCTGTCGATCGGAAGCTTGATGAGCGCCGGATACGAGCAGCTGCTGCTTCTGAGCGGGCCGCCTACGGCGAGCATCGGCAGCGTGCTTGACGTTCATGTCATAACGTCCGGCATCGGGGAAGGCCGATTGAGTTATGCCGCCGCGGTGGGATTGTTCCAAAGCGTGATCGGCTTGATCCTCATTCTGATGGTGAACCGGATCGCCCGTAAAGTGAGCGACGTATCTCTTTTCTAAAAAAAAGGAAGTGATTGGATGAAACGCCGATTTTCCGTTTTTACGATACTGAATTATGCGGCGCTTGCGCTGGTTGGATTTTCGATGGTGTATCCGTTTATTTATATTTTGGCTTATTCGCTCAATGACGGGAAGGATTCGCTGCTGGGCTCGCTTTATTTCCTCCCGCGCAGGTGGACCCTGGACAATTACGCGGAAGTTTTCGAGAATGCCCGTATCTGGCAAGCGTACAAAATTACGCTGCTGCGCACGCTGATCGGCACCTTCCTGCATGTGGGACTTAGCACGCTGATGGCGTACGCTTTGTCCAAAAAAGCGTTGCCGGGAAGATCGTTTTTTTCCTTCTATATTTTTCTGCCGACCATCTTCAGCGCGGGATTCATTCCGTTTTTCATTACGCTACAGAAGCTTCATCTGATCAACACTTTCTGGGTGTACGTCATTCCGATGCTGTTCAGCTTTATGCACATCGTCATCCTCCGCACCTTTCTTCAAGGCATACCCGAGGAGCTGGAGGAATCGGCCCGCATCGACGGTTACGGCGATTTCCAAATATTCGCCCGCATTATTTTGCCGCTTTCGGGTCCGGTGCTTGCCACAATCTCTTTGTTTATCGGGGTGACCCACTGGAACGACTGGTTTTCAGGCGCCTACTATGTGTCGAATAAAGACTTGATTCCGGTGCAAACGATGCTGCAGGAAATGCTGACGCAAGCGGAAGCGTTCTCGTCATCGGCGCAGCGGGCGGCGCAGCAGGGCGGCCAGACGGTTAATACCGGCGTGCAAGGCTCGACGCCCGAGTCGCTGCGAATGGCGTTGCTTGTCATTACGGTGTTTCCGATCTTGTGCGTATATCCCTTCCTTCAGCGTTTTTTCGTCAAAGGCGTCATGATCGGCTCTGTCAAAGGATAAGGGTTCCCTTGAGGACTTATCATATAAATGACTATTTTCAGGGAGGTTTCGTTATGAAGAAGCTGTACGGAAAAGGCGCAACGTTATTGCTTGCGGCTGCGCTCGCGATCGGATCTTTGGCCGGATGTACGAACAATGAGGAGCCAGCGGAAACAGGCGGAGAGGGAGGGGCGTCGTCAAAAAAAGAAGTGACGCTGCGCGTGCTTCATAACTGGAACGGCTCAACGGGCTCGGAAGTCGACATGACTCCGGTCGAACAAGTCATCAAGGAAAAAACCGGCGTTACGGTCGAATGGGAATACACGACGGGAAGCGAAACCGAAAAGGTGAATGCGATTTTCGCCACGCAGGACCTTCCGGACATTTATACGGGACCGGCATGGGGCGGAGAACTTGACGGCATCATCAAAGCGGCCAAGGAAGATCAACTGATCGATTTCTCGGACAAGCTCGACCAATACCCGAACCTCGCGAAATCGATCGCCAAAGAAAACGTGCCGCCGGCTCTCTACGAAAAGGCGATTGACGCGTATGACGGCAAAAAATATTTGCTGCTGCAGAACCAGCCCGCTACGGACGCGGACGGCATCGATTGGCTGTACGGCTTCTATGTGCGGAAGGATATTGCGGAGCAGATCGGCGTCGATCCCCAATCGGTCAAAACGAAAGACGATTTCTACAGCTTCCTGCAAAAAATCAAAGATTCGAATTTGGAAGCGAACGGCCAGCCGGTCATCCCGCTGGGCGGATTCAGCAACGGCTGGGCGGTAGGCATCGGCAACACGATGTTTTACGGCGGCGCCGGTTACGTCGACAAAGGAGACGGCCTGCTTGAGAATGCTTTCTTCTCCGAAGGGTACGACGAATATACGTTATATTATCGTAAGCTGCTGTCCGAGGGGCTGCTGGACGCGGAGGCGTTCACGCAGACCGACCCCATTGCCAAGGAAAAAATATCGCAAGGCCGCGTCGCGGTATTGGCCGCGCATTATCCGGCGATCCTTGACGCCACCAAGGAATACGCCAAAGCGAATCCGGGCAGCGAGTTCGTGCCGGTAGGCCCGCTGGAGTGGGCAGGCGCGGAGTCGAATCGGCCGGTTGATCTGGGCATTCAAGGGAACAATGTCACGGCGATTACGAAAGCGGCCAAGGATGTGGACGCCGCGCTCCGGCTGCTTGATTATTTAGCATCGGACGAAGGGTTTATGCTCACTCGTTACGGCGTGGAGGGCGTTCATTGGGATATGGTGGACGGCAAGCCGACGCCGAAGAAGGAATGGTTCGATAAGTTCGCGAACGACACATCGGGCAAGCTGATCGAACGCAAAAACCAAGGGCTGGAGATCGGTTTCAACTCCATGTCGGGAATGGACCGGATCAACTCCGTGGGCGGCGGCGACATCTGGCAGGATCAAGAGCGGAAAGAAACGATGGATAACGCCCGCAAAATTTTGCGTCCGAACGGCATTAAAGTGATAACCGGCTATAATCCCGGAGATGTCATGATTAAACACGAGAAGTGGGAAATGCTGAAGCCGTCGATGGACAAAACCGGAGATGCCTGGAAAGAGGCGGTATATGCCAAGTCGGACGAAGCGGCACTGAAAATATTAAACGAGCTTCGCGAGCAGATGAGGAAAACCGGCTACGAAGAAGCGATGCAGTATACAAACGAACAATTAAAAGACAAAGAAGTCGTAACGATGCAACTGCCGAACTGATCCGAGAGGAGAATGGAAAGTGACCCAAACACTCAGGCCCCCGTCCGTCCCGCTTATTACGGTCGACCCTTACTTCAGCGTATGGTCGGCGGCGGACCGTCTGTATGACGATCATACGACGCATTGGACGAACAAGCGCAACAGCATGGCCGGCATCATCCGTATCGACGGCAAACCGAGAAGGTTTATGGGAAAAGACGGGCTCACCGATCTTGCCGGCGCCAAGGAACTCCCCGCGATGGAGCAAAAAAGCGTAAAGGTCGAACCGCTGACAAGCACCTATGTGTTCGAGGCGGACGGAATCGAGCTGGAGGCGGCATTTATGACGCCGCTCCTGCAAGGCGACCTGGAGCTGTTGTCCAGACCGGCATCGTACATGACATTCCGTGTTCGCTCCACCGACGGCAATCCGCATCACGTCCAAATCTATATCGATCTGTCTAGCGAATTATGCGTGCATTCGACGGAGCAGTCAATCCGCTGGTCGCGCGCGGAGACCGGAGGACGAATCGCCGCTATGCGCATCGGCACGGAGGAACAGCCGATTCTGAAGCGGATCGGGGACGACACTCGAATCGACTGGGGATATGTCTGCTTGGCCGTCCCGCAATCGGACGGTTTGCAGACGGCGATCCATTCCGCCAAGATGCGCATGAGGTTTGCGGATTCCGGACAATTGCCGGAGAAGGACGACGATGCTTATCCGCGCGAGGCTGCGGACGATCCCGTGGCGATGGCCGCCGTCTTCGATTTCGGCGAAACGGGCGAGCAGCCCCTATCGCGATATGCGATCGCGGCGTACGACGATATTCATTCCATCGAATATTTCGGCAAACCGCTTGAGGCGTATTGGCGTACAACGGGGATGACATTCGAAGAGATGCTGAACCTGGCGGCGGAGCAATATGACGAGATCGCGGCCCGCTGCGGGGACTTCAACCGCAAGCTGATCCGCGAGAGCACCCTGGCGGGCGGGGAGAAATATGCGGATTTACTGTCGCTCGCATACCGCCAAGCCATTGCGGCTCATAAGCTGGTTGCCGGCGAGCGAGGGGAGCTGCTGTTTTTCTCCAAGGAAAACTTCAGCAACGGCTGCATCGCCACCGTCGATGTAAGCTATCCTTCGATTCCGCTGTTCCTGCACGGCAATCCGGAGCTCGTGAAGGGAATGATGCGGCCGATCTTCCGATATGCCGCGAGCGAAGCTTGGACGTTCGACTTTGCGCCGCATGACGTGGGCTGTTACCCGTCTGCGAACGGCCAAGTGTACGGGGAGAACAAGCTGGAGTACCAGATGCCGATCGAGGAATGCGGCAATATGCTGATCATGGCTGCCGCCGTCAGCCTGTACGAGGGAAATGCGGCGTTTGCGCGCGAGCACTGGGAATTGCTTACCCGTTGGGCCGCTTACCTGAAGGAGCATGGCATGGATCCGGCCAATCAGTTGTGCACGGACGATTTCGCCGGACATTTGGCGCATAACGCCAACCTGTCCATCAAAGCAATCATCGGCATCGGCGGTTATTCGATTCTATGCTCGATGCTGGGAGAGCCGGAAGGCGAGACTTACCTTGCGACGGCCAAGGAAATGGCGGCCAAATGGGTGGAGATGGCGATCGCCGGCGATCACTACAAGCTGACCTTCGACAGCTCGCCGGACACTTGGAGTCTGAAGTATAATTTGGTGTGGGACCGCCTGTTCGGCCTGCATTTGTTCCCGACTAGCGTTGCTGATGACGAAATCAAGCATTATCTCGCCAAACAAAACAAGTATGGAACGCCGCTCGATAGCCGGAGCACGTATACGAAGGCCGATTGGCTGGTGTGGTGCGCGTCGATGGCGGCATCGAAAGAGCAGTTCGAGCAGCTTATCGAACCGCTTTGGCACTTCCTGAACGAAACGCCAAGCAGGGTTCCGTTCACCGATTGGTACGATACGGTCAGCGGCAAGCAGATTGGCTTTCAGAACCGCTCTGTGGTCGGCGGCTTGTTCTTGCCATTATTAAAGGATTCCTAAACCCAGAATCATACGAACACGGATAACGGCCTCGATTCCGCTTGATGCGAGTCGAGGCCGTTTCGCTGCGGCATAAGTTTTTTTCTCCGCCGTTAGAGCCCGCTGTTTCCTTCTTTTCCTTCCTATTCGTATTGATAAATGGCCATACCTTCCTTGCATAGCCGCATGATTTTATCGATTTCCTCCTGCGGGCGGAAGCTTCGCGTACTGTTAAGTTGTACAGACAATACCCGATGAAGCTCATCCAGGGAAACAAGGGCAAGCTCGGACAATAATTGCAGCGTCTGTTCATTGCGCCCGACGATATCCTCGTAACGAATCAAGCTGGTATTTGGCATCTCACCCTCAAGCTCCCGATATTGCTTGGCACGTTCGTTCCAGATTTGTCCAAAGGCCTCTGCATCGCCTGACCAATAAGCCGTTTCGCTCCTCCAAATATCAATGGGATTCCTGACCAGAAGGATAATAGCGGCACCCGGAAAACATTTCCGCAGCAGCATAAGCTCCCTTTTCCCGTACCGGACCTCTTTAAAGCCGATCCGGTCATGCTTATCCCGGTATTGGATATACATGTGATTAAACATCGTTTTTATTGCCTCGACGACAGCAGCTTCAATAAAAGGTTCATCAGGCGTCATATTACCTGTCCATAAGTTCGGGTCATTGCCGTTCCGGAAGAAATCGCGTTTTTCGTCTTTGCTATGTTTAGAGAAATAGGAGGCGAGATCCGCGATTCTTAGAAATTCCGATACAATTCCCCCATGCTCGCCCCATATCAAGGTGTTCTTTCGGCAATTGAAAATGCGTTGCACCAGCGTCGAACCGGTTCGTTGCGTCAAAGCGGATATCATTACATCCATTCCAGCTCCCCCTCTTCATTGAATAAGGCTTGAACGGTGCAAGATAAATCCGCATGGGAAGTTACATCGCTAATAACTAAATCAGGAGCCGAGTGGGACATTTCATTCCAGCCCATCCATTGCAACCGGCCAAAGCTGGACAGGCGGCCTGCCGCCGTTATGCTCTTCAGTTTAATATAGAGGAGATGCCCTTCATTTAAGAGCCGAATGATCGTTTTTCCAATGCCTTCGTTTTGCGGATAGTTTGATAAATAAATTTCGATCAAAAGGCTTTTCTCGCTCACAATCCGAAGGTCTTGTTTTTCGTGCAGCACCGAATCGATTAATTTTGACCACTGGCGTACCCAGCTTTGTTTGGAAAAGCTTTGCGAAACGGTCTGCGCCCTATATTTGAATAAGGCCCGCTTGGAAGGATTGTCGATCAAGTCCGCAATGGCTTCTTTCAACGCATGAGCATGGGGCTCGATTAATAAGCCGTTATAATCGTGAATGACGAGATCCGACAGCCCGCCGACTCTGGTTGCGATAACGGCATTTCCGCAGGACATGGCTTCCAGACAGGAGAGACTCGTTCCTTCGCTGTACAGCGTGGGGATCAAGGAGATATCGGCTTGATGATAAGCCTCGGCCATTTGGTCGAAAGGAAGTGCATAACATTTGATCCGTCCGGGCCAACGGTTCATCTTCATCTTAACCATGCGGATATCGTCAGGGTCGCCCTGACCGCAGAAATGAAAGTCCGCTTGCGGATATTTGATGAGAATTTCGTCAATGACTTGCAGCACAAGCTGAAGTCCTCTTGCATGATAAAGTCTGCGGGGGTATAAAATAACGATTCGATCCTTCGGCTTTTCATGATCCGAACTTGGATAAAACTCAGATGGGTCCACGTAATTCGCGATTACCTTGATTTTGTCGCGAAGGGAATAGTCTACGGTTTGAAACCAGTTTGCCGAATTGTTATCCACCGAGACCAGGCTGCCGCATAGCTTTGCCCCCTCGATAAAACGACGGTTCATTTCCCAAAACGAGGAGCCGTCTTGATAACGGCTTGCGGGGTTATCCCATGCAACCCCATGAATAATCCCAATGCTTGAACTCCCTTTTTCGTAAGGCCATGCATTAAAGAACGCGGAATAAACGTTTAAAATAGATCGTTCAGCCGTTTGTTCATGGAATAATCGGCTATAGACTTTCACTGCGCCGATGCTTAATTCTTTGGCATGCTGCCCCCCTCTGGACAAGGAGACGATATCTACTCCCCGAAACCTGCGTATCCACGCATAATTCCCATATTGATAGATCGTAATCGAATACCCTTTTTGTTCGAACAATTGAGACAAATCGATCAGATATCTTTCCGCTCCGCCGGAGTAAAATTTATCCCCTTCGAAATCCAAAAAGGTTGTTGCCATAACCGCGATTTTCCCGGATGAATCGTGGTTCGCGAATGCCTGCCAGACGGCCGGCTTGCTCATCAAGCGTTTTTCAACGAGGTCGACGCGGGCAGCCCATTGATTACGACTGGCCAAGATCCTTCCTGCTTCCTTCGCCTTGCTGGAAATTTCAGGTTTTAACCCCTCCATGATAGCGGTCTCGAAGCCGTCCATTTCCGTTGCGGCAAGAACCCAATCTGCCTGGTATGGCATCATCTCGGAAATAGGGGTCGATACGATCGGCAGCCCAAGGGAGGCATATTCAAAAAATTTCACCGGGGAAATGCAATTTGTTAAATCATTTATTAGAAAAGGTATGATAGCGACATGAAAATACTGACCGTATTGAGCGAGGAGCCGGTATGGTTTCATCCCCAGCAGATGAATGTTGGGGGCTTGCAGCTTCGTTTTGTCAATACCGATATTTCCCAGGATCACAAACTGCCAATCGGGCCTTTTAGCCGCTAATCCTTCCACTAAATCCGTTGCAAACCATTCTTCCACGGCTCCGTAATAGCCGATAATCGGCGATCCGGTGGCGACTATAGGAGCAAGATCCTCCGGCACCGACGCGGCGGGAGATAGAAAGTCCTCTATTCTTGCTGCGTTAGGCAATAAGACAGCATCGCTTCTGTCCGTAACGTAACGCTTTAAAGCCATTGCGGAGTACGTAACGATATCCGCCTGTTTCACGATTTGATTATGTTTTTGTTCCATTTGATCATCAAACAGCGACAAAAACTCAAGCTGATCCAATACATCGTACCAAAGTGTTTTATGGGGCAAGAAATCGGCCCAAGCCATTTGCACCAGCCAGCTGCATAGAACGATGACGGATTGGCTCCTTAGCACGGATAGAAGATATTTTTCTCCCTGAACGATAAACAGATTGGGCTCCGCTTCCCGCAAGCTGAAAGGCCCGACGGAGGTTTCGCAAAAAAAACAAAGATATCCGCGCTTCGCCAATTCTTTCAGTAATTGTTGAGGGCGCTGATTCGGTTCCCAAAGGACGGCCTCCGGATAAACCACGATCGCTTTGTAAGTCTTTGCCGCTAAAATGTTCATCATTTCTAAAGACTCTGAAGATAGCGGACCATGAATATATTCGCTGTAGATTTGTTGGCGATTTAAATAATGGGACCGAAAATGAATGGTTCCGGCAGTCAAAGGATTTGACCTCCTTCTAACTTTTTTCGGGATAAGGCACCAGCTTCTAACAAAGCCTATGTCATTAAATCATCGTATGTACCCCGCTGCTAATTAGGAATAGGTCATTTCCTTAATTTGCCTTAGACAAGTTCCCATGTTTTTTATAAAGCCATACCTTACAGCATAACTCACAAAGGGGCGTGTTGATGGCATGCATATGGTCAAGAAAAGACTGCGAACAGCTTCGTGCTGCAAGGGTCGCTGGAAAAAACCATGCAAAAAAAAGAAACCCTCCCGATTGCGGAGACCGTCTCTTTTAATAAGGTTTAATGCTTTGCGAAGCAGATTCTTGAGGTATGCAGGGCAAATAAACAGGCGAATCCGAATACTGACCGCCAGAATAAGTAGGGTGTCCAATGAAACCGACCAACTCCAGAGCCAGGTAATCCGGCTGGAAAGGCAGGTAAACCTGCTTGCAGCGGAAGTAAATGCCCTTGTTGGCCCAACGCAAAGCGCGCGCGCCTTATTGCAAGCAAGAACCGGAACTACTGCTACGATCGAGACGAACGCCGGCAGCATCTCCGGAACGATAGTCGCGGTTGGCATAGATTTCGTGCAGATTCTGGAGCCAACGGGCGATATTGTACTCATTCCTATAAGCAGTATTACCGCAATAATCTAACGAAACGGAGGAAGTGGCTTTATGAATTTTACAGAGATGTTAGGAAGCTTTATCGGACGAAGCATCGAGGCTTTTTTGACCAACCAATTTGTGCAGGGTACGCTCCTAAGCGTTGGCGACGGATTTTTCACTTTGCAGGTCACCGACCCTAATTACAATACTCCGATTACGCAGTCCACTATTTTGGTCCAAAATGTAGAATTTGTCCGCATACTAGCAGCTTAAGCGCTCATGCCATGCCGAATGAAGTCTTAATGTTCTATTTCCGGACGAATGAAATCCAGCATCCAGCGAGTCCAGGTTTTGTAGCAATCAGGATGACGGTGAGTCACGCTTAATAACCGTATTCTACGGTGGTATAGAGTCTTCGGAATATAGGATACCGGCCGGCAAAGCATGATGCGGGCAAGCATTTGAAAGTCTTCGTATAGCCGCCCCTGGAAGGGATCGTCAACGCTCCAGCCGCCTAAAGCGCTTATGGCTTGAATGCTGTACATTCTCGGTGCAAGGGGAAGGGCGTCGCGAAGCAATTTGTCGGCCGTCATTTGGCTTTGGTCATATTGGGGTACGCTTAGGACTAAACTCTTGTCCCGCCGTTCATGCCAATTCACATGGTCGGCATAGATCACCCCGGCTTCAGGCGAAACCGCGCTTTGATCAACAAGCGTTTGCAAGCATGCCGCATCCAGCCAATCGTCCGAATCAAGCTCGAGCAGCCATTTTCCGTTTGCGGCATGCAGGGCCCGATTCAAGCGGAATGCTTTTCCTTTGTTTGTTTCGTTTCTAAAAAAACGTATCCTGGGATGCGAAGAATACGGGCTTGCTAGCCATTTCTCATGCGTCCCGTCCGTTGATCCGTCGTCCACAATCATTAATTCCCATGCTTGATAGGACTGCATGCATACGCTGCGCACCGCCCAAAGCAAGTAATCCGCATCATTGAACGAGCAGATGACGACCGTTATATAGGGATGTATCGCGGGCGGTTCGTCATCATGCTTCAGTTGCAGAATGGGAAGGATGAATCCCTCTTCGCTGCCAAGCTTCCTCCAGCCCTCATTGCTTTTGGGCCTAGGCAGCCATTTATTCGATTTGCGAAGGTTGAATTCCCATTCTCCCTCAAGCTCATATTGTTTATCCAATAGCACATATCGCTCGAACGGAAGAAGCTCGGCGGTCCGGAATCCCGGAGATGTTCCGGATTTCACAGCGCTCGTTCGCCATAGAAAAGGCCCCCGCGACGGATTGGCCTCGGTGTCGATTACGATTCCGGCATCATGATCGGATATGCGCGAGATCCAGTGCTCTAATTGGTTTTGAAAGCCTGGCTCCAACTGCTCCCCTGCGAAAAAGGCGAGAAAAAACGGCTCGTTGTACCCGGCGAGGATTTGGTTCATTTGCATGGCATAATCAAATTCAATAAGGACGCATGAGCAATCCGGTATAGCCGACTGCACACTGCGTTCTGTTTTTTTGGCAGCTGCGATATTCTTCGAGTCCAAAATGAATACAAGCATAGAGGGACGAACGGCCTCCTTTACAAAGGAACACGATCCTGCGCCTGTTATAGAATATGACGTTTACCCATGTTTGGTTATTACTTCGTTTGAAAGGAATAGATAAGATGAGCATCATCATTTATCCGCCTACCGCGGATTGGAATTGGATGAAGCAGCGACCGCAGCATTTAATGAGCCAACTGGCAAAACGGGGACATATCGTTTTCTATTGCAACAAAACAAGAACCTCCCCTCTCGTGGAGGAAATCGAGCCCAATTTGTTTCTTGTCCATCACCATGAGCATTGGCTGCGGAACGAATGGCCTTCGTTGTACAAGCACCGGCAAGGTACGATCGGAGTTTGGTGTAACCTTCCGAATTTGCCCTCGGCTATTGAGCAGGATTACGCGCCGGACTGGATCGTTTACGACTGCGCTGACGATTTCGGCGAATGGCTCACGCATGAAGCCGCGATGATCAACCGCGCAGCGGCTGTCGTTTGCTCTTCGGAGCGCTTGTATCTGCGAATCCGGAGATGGTTCCCGAAGAAGCCTGCCGTACTGATCCGGAACGCATACGATCCGCAGATGCGTCTCCATTTACCTCATAACGCTCAGCCGCTAGAAGCGGATCAAGTGGGCTACGTCGGAGCATGGGCTCCGTGGCTGGACGAAGCGCTCATTCGGAGGCTGTCGCTAATGAACGGAATCGAAACCGTCATTGTCGGCCCGGAATTCGGGAAAAAGTTCATATTACCCAATCATAACGGCAATCTTCGGTTTTTGGGACTAAAAAGGCATGATGAACTGGCTCCTTATATCCGCAATTTCCGTCTGTGCATGCTGCCGTTCCGAATTACTTCCGTCACCCTTTCCGTAAATCCGGTTAAAGTGTACGAGTATCTGGCCGCGGGCAAGCCTGTCGTGTCAACCGCGCTTCCCGAATGCGAACGAATGGCCCCGCTTGTCGACGTCGTCTCCTCTCATGGCGAGTTTATAGAGGCGGTAAAACATCGGCTTGAAGACCCCGGCGATACGGCCTCCAGAACAAAGTACGCCCTTGAGCATACATGGGAACGACGCGGCGATGCCGTGCAAAGCTTGCTCGAGTCCTTGTAGCGGCAGTAAGGCGGGCGGTTTGAATGAGGCGGTCGCCTCCTAAACCAGTTAGATCAAACTCTTGATCTGCTGGTTTTTTGTTTACGGTCAAACTTCGTTAAGTTGAAGGGAACGGGTTGGCAGGCATTGACAACGTTTACAGAGTAGTTCTATAATTTAGGTGCTATTTATGAAACCCATTTCATAAATGGCCGCTGAAATTTTTAATACGTTTTTCGCCGCTTTCCAAGCTTATGACGAGTGAACAAAACGACCGGCATTTGGACTAAACATTGCGTTCAAGAAGGAAAGGAAAGGGATGTATGACCGATATGCTAGGGTATGATTCGAAGAGTTTTATCATTGGAGATAAGAGAGTATTTCTGAATATCGCGTCGATTCATTATTTTCGGATGCCGAGACAGGAATGGCGGGAAGTGCTGGTCAAGGCGAAGCTTGCCGGGATGAATTGCGTCGATACTTATTTTGCTTGGAACGTGCATGAACCGGAAGAAGGAAAATGGGACTTTGGCGACGACAACGATTGCGGGGCCTTCCTTGATTTATGCGCGGAGCTCGGACTGTGGGTCATCGCGCGCCCGGGGCCGTACATTTGTGCGGAATGGGATTTCGGAGGATTCCCGTATTGGCTGAAAGTTAAAGAAAATATTCAATTCCGAACGGATAATGAAATTTATCTTCGGTATGTATATCGTTACTTTGACCGGATTGTACCCATTATTCGCTCTCGTCAATTGACGAAAGGCGGCACCGTCATTCTCGTGCAAGTCGAGAACGAATACGGATATTTGGGCGAAGACGCATCGGGCCTTTCTTACATGAAGGGGCTTCGCGATGGTCTGCTGGAACGGGGCATCGACGTTCCGTTAATCACCTGCGAGGGCGGTTTGGAAGGAACGATAGAAGGAGCGAATTTCTGGTCGGGCGCAGACTCCCACTATGGGAAGCTAATGCGCAAGCAGCCTGACGCGCCGAAGCTCGTGACCGAATTTTGGACGGGGTGGTTCGAGCATTGGGGAGCGCCGGCGGCGACGCAGAAGACGCCCGATTTATACGAGAAGCGGATGATGGAATGCATTCGCGCCGGCTTTGACGGCATCAGCCATTATATGTTTTTCGGCGGCACCAACTTTGACGGCTACGGCGGGCGCACGGTAGGAAGCAGCGATATTTATATGGTTACCTCCTATGATTATGATGCACCTTTGTCGGAGTATGGAAGAGTTACAGCCAAATACCGTATGGCCAAGAAAGTATCCCTGTTCACGCAGGCGCTTGGTCCATTTTTACTAGAGTCGGAGCCGATGGACTCGACCGAGGCGCGTTGCGGGGATGGCGTCATGCTCCAAGGCAGACAGTGGAACGGGCAAAACCTTTGGTTCGCCGAAAGCCTCAAGCAGGAGAAGGAAGTGTTCCAGGTTACACTCGAAAGCGGGCGTACGCTCCCGGTTTCGATCAAGCCGGGACAAATCGTTCCGATTCTCGACCGGATCGAGGTTTGTCCGGGCTTAAAGCTGACAAGCGGCGGATTCCTAATCGGGAATGATCGGATTAACGACGTCCAAACGATAATAATGGCGGGAGAAGACGGTCAGCGTTCGCATATCGTATTCGAAGCCGATCAGCCCATCCATTACGATAAAGACGGAAATGCCGCTCCGCATGAGAGCAGCCCGGATGGCCGCGAGCTGCGGCTCGACGTGTTCCATTTCCAGACGCCTCAGCGCATCCGCCTGAAGGTTGGCGGGCAACGCATTGAAGTTATTGTGTTAAACGGTTATATGTCGGACCGGGCGTGGAGACTCCAAGGGGACAGTGTCCGCTGGGCAATTGGGTGGGAAGATATGGACGCAGGGACCGACGGCAGCGTTCGCGCAGTAAGCGGCAGCTCCGCGTGCGAACCGTTTCTAGTAGGAGAGCATGAGGGCAGGACGGTGCGGGGCAGCGGCAATGCCGTTCAAGCGCTGCTCTCACCTAGCTTATCGGAGTGGAAACGGAAAACCTTAAATCTGCATTCGCTCGGAGGGGGCGAGCTTGCCGAACGTCCGCGCGGCTTTGCGGAGCTTGGATTGGAGTTCGGCTATCTCATATACAGCAACGAAATGGAGTGCGATCAGGATCATGAAAGCACGTTTGTGATGTCGGCTATTCAAGATTCCGCGCGCGTGTTCGTAAACGGGCAGGAGCAAGGAATGATTCGACAGGTTGGCGCGGCTTCCGCAATCGTGCGGCTGCAAAAAGGACGCAATAAGGTGCAGCTTCTTGTGCAGCATATGGGCAGTCTCAATTTCTCCCCTAATTTGGGCGAAGAAAAGGGGATATTCGGGCCGGTCTATTCGGGCGGCTCGGCAATTTGTCTGCTTAGAGAATGGAAATGCGGCGAGGAAACCGTCCATCTCGACGAGGTGCATGCCGAACCGTTTGCTTCCACGCTGACGCGAAATTTCGAGCTGATGGAGAATGACGGAGCCATACTGGCAGGAGCATTATGCAGCGGGCTTCGGATTAACGGCAAAGAGGTGCCTATGGATGGCTATAAGGATTGGTTTGCTTATCATGCTGTCGATATTTCCGGTTATACAGTCAAAGGCAGCAACACGATAGAAATGCCGGTAGCCCGAACGCCGCTGGGGCGGCTGGAGCTGCTGACGTTTAACAGGTCGCGGGAGCTGAATGGCTGGTCGGCAATGTCACTGGAGGACGCAGCGCAGTTTGCGGAAGATTCAGATCCAGACTCCATCGAAGGCGGGCCTTCTTGGTATAGCAGCATGTTTGATCTTCCGGCCATTCCGGAGGACGTTAGTCCGAGGCTGAAGCTTAGAATGACGGGAATGAGCAAAGGTTATTTGCTTCTGAACGGCCGTAATTTGGGGCGTTATTGGCAGATCGGTCCCCAGGAGGATTACAAGGTTCCAATGGCATGGCTGAAGGAGACGGGCAATGAGCTGATCTTGTTTGACGAAGAGGGCAGGCGTCCGGAATCGGTACGGCTCTTCTTTGACGAGCAATCGGAACGACGCTGGCACACATTGAACGGACTGTAATTTGAACATTTAGCTGGGGCAGGAACGATCGTTGGAGCGACGTGCCTGCTCTCTTTTTTGAATCCATAGGTGCTGCGCATTACATAACATGACTGATTTTGCTATAATGATCCGAGACATGAAAGTAGGAAGGAAGCGTTAGGTTTGAGACAGGTCACCATATATGACATTGCCAAGGAGGCAGAAGTATCGATTTCGACTGTATCCCGGGTAATAAACGATACTGCTCCGGTAAAGGGATCAACCCGTGCTAAGATTGAAGAGCTTATTCAAAAATATAACTTTCAGCCTAATGCGATGGCCAGAGGCCTTCTTAAAAACGAAACCGGCATTATTGGCGTCATTGTACCCGATCTGACCAATCCCTTTTTCCCGGAAGTACTCGCTGGAGTCGAGCATGAGGCCATGCAGTCGGGACATACCTTCCTGCTTAGCAATACGATCGGCGATTATGCGAAGGAATCGGAATATCTCAGCATTATGCGGGAAAAACGCGTAGACGGAATTATTTTTATGGGCGGCAGAATTAATTTGAAGCACTGCGAGGAGCATTTGGCGCAGGAGCTCGTACAGTTTGCCAGCGTCATTCCGACCGTACTTGTCAACGGAGGCTTGCGAGGCACCGACTTGATCAGGGTTGCCGCGGACGAGTCGGCGGGCACCGCTCTGGCGGTCCAGCACTTAATCGAGCTCGGGCATACGGGAATCGGATTTATCGGAGGGGAAGTCCATATGACGACGACTTCCATCAAGCTCCGGGCATTCCGCAAGGCGATGAAGGAGGGGGGGCTGAAAGTCCGAGAGGAATGGATGCTGCCGGACAGCTTCTCCATCGATTCGGGCAAGCGTCAAATGCATAATTTGCTTGCGATGAAGAAGAAACCGACGGCCGTGTTCTGCGTCAACGATTACACGGCAATCGGAGCGATCAAGGCGGCGACGGAGGCCGGACTGACGATACCGGACGATATGTCCGTGGTCGGCTTTGACGATATTCCGCTGGCGCATCATTTTATCCCCGAGCTCACTACCGTTTCCCAGCAGGCCAACGAGCTTGGGAAGACAGCCGTGAACGTTCTTAAAGCGATGATGAACAAAGAGAAAGTCAAAAAGCTTACCACGCTCGAGCCGCAGCTTATCGTTCGTCAAAGCGCGGGAAGTCCGAGAAAATAATGCCTCAGCGGCAATCAAACAAGCGAAGAGCTTCCTTCGGGAGCAGCAATCGGATTTATCTGATTGCTGCTCCTTTTTGCGTACGGTGTTTCCTGAGTCAAGTTGTTAAGATTAACATTGGAAACGCATTGCTGGGAAATAAAAACTTTATTATTGACCATGGATTGGAATCGAGCTATACTGAAATGGGTTTCATGAAAGCCCTTGCATAAAGTTTCAGAGACTGGATTTCATTTTATTTTTTGGGGAGGTAGCGCCGAGTATATTGAACCCAGGCTGTCTGTATTGCTTTGATTTATTCAATCATTCATGAAGGGGAGTGCGCTAAACAATGAAACAGATGAAAAAGATGAAACCGATGTTGATGACTGCAACCGCCGCGTTGATGATTCTGTCCGGATGCAGCGGTAATAACGGAGGGAATACACCGGCTACGGAGGCGCCTGCAACTGACGCTCCTGCGGCAACGGTTGCTCCGACCGAGGTGCCTGAAGCGCCTGCTCCCGACCTTGGAGGCAGAGAAATTCGCATTTCCCATTGGTGGGACGCAACGCCTGTAGGCGATTCCGAAGCGGACGAATTGGCTCGCGAAAGAATCAAAAAGGTCGAAGAGAAATACAACGTCAAAATCAAGTACCTGAATACGGAATACTGGTCGACTTCGGAGAAGCTGTCCTCCTCTGTGCTCGCAGGCGATCCTTTCGCGGAAATCGTCCGCTTGCCGGACGGATTCATCTGGGGACTTACGAACGGCGGATTCCTGACGCCATTGAATGATTATCTTAACAATTCGCGCATAGCTCCGGACGTTATCGAAGCGATGAAATTCGGCGGCGAGCAAGTATACGGCCTCGAAGGCTGGTATAACGCGAACGACTCCGGGATGTATTACAATAAACGGATTTTCAAAGAAGCGGGTTTGCAAGATCCGCAACAATTGATGGACGCGGACAACTGGAATTGGAACACGATGCTTGATGCAGCGAAGAAGCTGACCGTCGACAACAACGGCGACGGCAAAGTGGACCAATACGGTCTTGCCGGCGCGCACTACATTTTCTCGGAGCAACTGATCGCGAGCAACGGCGGATTGATCTACGAGGAAGCTACTAAAAAAGTAACGTTTGATTCTCCCGCAGCAATGGAAGCGCTTAACTTCGAATACGAGCTGTACAACACGCACAAAGTCGTGAAAGAGAACGAAGGCAACGACTGGGAAGATCCAGCCAAATATTTCGCTGAAGGCAACATTGCGATGTATCCGGGCGGATTGTGGGAAATCGAGGGACGTCTGACTGACAAGATGAAGGACGAGTGGGGCTACGTATACTTCCCTAAAGCGCCTAACGCGACAAACTATTCGGATCCGCTGGGACAAACGGCAGCTTATGTCATTCCAAAAGGCGTTAAGGACGCAGAAGCTATCGTGAAGATCTGGGAAGAATTGCAAGACTTCGACAACTGGGAAGCAAACCGCAAGCTATGGCTTGAAAACGTGCTGCCGGACGATACGTCCATCGCCAACGCGATGAATGAGGCCGGCAAGGTACAGCGCGTATTCGGCGGACGCTTCGGCGGTCTCGGCGTTAAAGAACAGCTCGACTCCGTGACAGGCAAGTTCATCAAAGGCGAGGTTACGCCATCCACGGGCGTTGCTCAAGTAATCGCGGCAGCGCAAGCGGCTGCCGACAAAGTACTGAGCGGCGAAGTGGAAGAGAAGAAAGAGTAGACAAGGCAATACTTATAGGTCAACAAACAGACTGCCCGGTCTTCCGACTCATGGAAGGCCGGGCGGTTGCTCACAAAAACAAGATTCCGCTAGTTTGCGAAAAGGAGGGAATGAGGTGAAATTCGCCTTTTCCAGAATGACCGTCGCTTGGCTGATTATCATCGCTATGCTGCTCTCGATATTGGTTTTTCCCCCTATATCTCAGTCCGATGCGGCCGGTACGGGGGCCGCGACAAGTACGGATGCCGATGCAAAGAGCGGCCGGAACTCCTTGACGAACGCATCAGTGAACAGCTACGACCATTATTTGCAGCAATACAAGGATGAAGAGCGGCCTGATGAGGAGATCGTGATTCGAGGAGCGGACTTTTCGGACGCTCGCGAAATGACCCCCGAAATCGTAGGCGAGCTGGGCGGAATAACAGGCGACTTCGTCAAGACGGGAGAGAGCGGCTCGATCGAGTGGGAGCTCGAAGTGCCGACATCCGGCTTATACCATATCGCTATGAACTATTTTCCGATCGAAGGCAAAAGCTCCAATATTGAAAGAGAGCTGCTGATCGACGGCGAGCTGCCGTTCGCAAGCGCCAGAAACCTGACTTTCCATCGCGTATGGAAAAACGAGAGCGATCAAATCGCGCAAGATAACAGGGGCAACGAGCTGAGGCCGCGCCAAGTCGAATCGCCAAAGTGGCAGCAGTCGCTGTTCAGGGATACGGAAGGCTATTACGAAGAACCGTATGTCTTTTATTTCACGGCAGGCAAGCACAAGTTGACGCTGGTATCCTCGCGAGAGCCGATGGCCATCGACTACATTAAATTGTTTCGCTACGATTCGCCTTCCGCTTACGAAGAAGTGAAGGCCGGTTACGAGTCTATGGGTTATAAGGAGACTAGCGGACAGTTGATCAAGGTTCAGGGCGAGAACGCATCTTACAAATCTTCGCCGACGCTGTACCCGATTAACGACCGCTCAAGTCCATCAACGGAGCCCTACGATGTATCGAAGATCAGAATGAATACGGTCGGCGGCAATAACTGGCGGGTACCTGGCCAGTGGATTGCATGGGAAGTCGAGGCGCCGGAGGACGGTTTATACCGGATTGCCTTAAAGAACAGACAAGAATTGCTGCGAGGCATTTATTCCACGCGCTCGCTCTGGATCGACGGGGAAATTCCGTTTAAGGAAATGGCGCAAATTCCGTTTTATTACGACTCGGATTGGCAGATGAACGTACTCGGCAACGAGGAAGAACCTTACCTCTTCTATCTGACAAAAGGAAAGCACGAGCTGAAGCTTGAGGTCAGCCTCGGGTCAATCGCGCCGCTCATTCGTCAAGTAGAAGCAAGCGTGCTCGATATTAACGCTATGTATCGAAAAATCTTGATGATTACCGGTAACGTGCCAGATCCGTATCGGGATTATCAATTAGATAAACAAATTCCCGACATGGCCCACGTATTCAAGGAGCAGAGCGACATCCTGTACGCCGTATCGGAAGAGCTGGTGCGCTTGACGGGCGAGAAAAGCGACAAAACCGCCGTCTTGAACAAAACGGCTTATCAGCTGGCCGATTTGGCCAAGAAGCCGGAAACGGTTCAGAAGCGGTTAGGTCAATTCAAAATCAATGTCGGCAGCGTCGGCGCTTGGATCCTGCAGGTCAGAGAGCAGCCGCTCGAGATTGATTACCTGCTCCTTGCTTCGCCTGATGCGAAGCTGCCTAAGGCGAATTCTTCCTTCGGCAAAAAGATGGTTCACGAGGTATCGTCCTTCTTCCATTCGTTCTTCGAGAATTACAATACAATCGGCAACACAACGGAAGACGGGAAGTCCATAACCGTATGGATCGGGACGGGACGCGATCAGGCGCAAGTGCTGAAAGCGATGATCGACGATACGTTCACTCCGCTTACAGGCATCGGCGTCAATCTGAAGCTGGTCAATCAGGATGTGCTGCTTCGCGCTTCGCTCGCCGGAGAAGGTCCCGATGTAGCGATGCAGGTCGGAAATGACGTGCCGATGAACTTCGGCATGCGTAATGCAGCGGAGGATTTGTCGAAATTCCCGGACTATGAGACGGTCGTGAAGCAGTTCAGAGACAGTGCGGTCGTTCCGTACAAGTCCGAAGGCCAAGTATTCGCTCTGCCTGAACAGCAAATTTTCAATATGCTCTTCTACCGGAAGGATATATTGGAGGAGCTGAACATAGAGCCGCCGCAGACGTGGGACGATGTGTATGCGATGATCCCGGTGCTGCAAAAAAATCATATGGATTTCGCGCTTCCGATTGCCCAATCGACGGGCGTTCCCGTGCTGGAGGCGAACCGTGCGTTCGCCATGCTGCTGTACCAAATGGACGGAGCCTTCTACTTGAACGATGGGGCGAGGAGCGGTCTGGCCACGGATGTTGGACTCAGCGCATTCAAGAAGTGGACCGACTTCTATACGAGCTACAAACTTCCGCTTATCTTCGACTTTCCAATGCGGTTCCGAACGGGCGAAATGCCGGTCGGCATTCAAGACTATACATTCTACAACTACTTGACCGTATCCGCTCCGGAAATCAAAGGCTTATGGGAATTCATACCGGTTCCAGGCATGAAGCAGGCGGACGGCACGATTCGCCGGGACGTCGCCAGCGGAGGAACAGCCGCCATTATGCTGAAGCAGGCCACGGACAAGGATGCGGCATGGGAGTTCATGAAATGGTGGGTAAGCAAGGACTCGCAGGTAAGGTTCGGCAGAGAGATGGAAGGGCTGATGGGCGCCGCGGCGCGTTATCCGACGGCCAATATGGAAGCGCTCAAGGAGCTGCCATGGCCGGCGCGGGATTATCGCAATCTCGAAGAACAATGGCAATGGGTGCAAGGCGTGCCGGAGGTGCCTGGCGGTTATTTCACGGGAAGGCATCTCGACAACGCGCTGCGCGAAGTCATCAATAACGGCACGAACACGGCCGATGCATTGTACGACTATGTGCAGGAAATCGACTATGAGATCGCGGAGAAACGAGCCGAGTTCAAGTTGGACGGGAAGGACTAGGAGGGACTCTTTTTGCAAAAAACAAAAATCGCAACCGAGACGATGATGCAGTCGAAGGGAAGCTCTGCCGGCTTGCAAGGGAAATGGGAACTGTTCGCGAAGGACGTGAAGCGGGATAAGCATTTGTACGTCCTGCTGGCTCCATATGTTGTGTTGTTTCTGATGTTCACCGTGCTTCCGGTCGCCATATCGATTTTCTTCAGCTTTACGAATTTCAATATGCTGGAGGCTCCGCGCTGGGTCGGCTGGGAGAACTATTCCAAGCTGCTGTGGAACGATGACGTGTTCCTGATCGGGCTCAAAAATACGATGATCTTCGCCGTAATTACCGGACCGGTCAGCTATATTGCCTGCTTCGTCTTTGCCTGGCTCATTAATGAGCTTAATTCAAAGGTGAGAGCAATCATGACGCTCGTCTTCTTCGCTCCGTCGATATCGGGCAACGTTTTCTTTATATGGCAAATTATTTTTTCCGGCGATTCGTACGGCATCATGAACGGATTGCTGATGAAGATCGGGATTATCTACGAGCCGATCCTTTGGCTGCAGAATCCGAAATACATGCTCACGATCATTATCGTCGTCCAATTGTGGCTTAGTCTGGGCACCAGCTTCCTGGCTTTCATTGCCGGCTTGCAGACGGTTGACCGTACGCTGTACGAGGCGGGAGCGGTGGACGGCGTAAGAAACCGATGGCAGGAGCTTTGGTTTATTACTCTTCCTTCGATGAGGCCTCAGCTCATGTTCGGCGCCGTCATCCAGATCACATCCTCCCTTGCGGTTGCGGACGTCGCAATGGCATTGGCGGGCTTTCCGAGCGTGCAATACGGTGCTCATACGGTCGTTACCCACTTGGTGGATTACGGCACGATTCGGTTCGAGATGGGTTATGCGTCAGCCATTGCAACCGTTCTGTTCGTTCTGATGCTTGGCTCGAATCTGGCCGTTCAAAAGTTGCTGAAGAGGGTGGGGGAATAGGCGAGATGAAGCTGGCTATAAGTCTCAAGAAAAAAGTGAACCGCTCCTGGCAGGTGGATGTCATGCTGTTCCTGCTGCTTGCCGTATTCGGCGCCTTTATGGCGGTTCCGTTGATTTACGTCATCAACAATGCGCTCAAGCCGCTGGATGAGCTGTTCGTATTCCCGCCTACGCTGTTCGTTAGGAATGCGACGCTCGATAACTTTACGGATTTGTTTCAAGTCATGAAGAGCTCATGGGTTCCGTTCTCCAGATATATTTTCAATACGTTCTTTATTACGGCGGCAGGCACCGCGGGCCATATTCTGCTCGCTTCGGCGGCGGCATACCCGCTGGCCAAACACAAATTCCGGGGCCACAAAATATTGTTCACGGTCATTGTTCTTTCGCTCATGTTCTCGCCGCATGTGACGGCCATTCCGAACTATATGATCATGTCCGTCCTCGGATGGATCGATTCGTATCAGGCCATCATCATTCCGGCATTCGCTTACCCGCTCGGCCTGTATTTAATGAAGCAATTCATGGAGCAAATACCGGACGCGCTGCTGGAAGCCGCGAAGATTGACGGCGCCAGCGAATACCGTATTTTTTGGCAGGTCGTCATGCCGCTCGTTAAGCCTGCTTGGTTGACGCTGCTTATCCTCATGATGCAAATGCTGTGGGGAACGGATGGAGGCAGCTTTATCTACAGCGAGCAGCTCAAGACGATGCATTACGCCATGGGACAGATCATTCAGGGCGGTATCGCCCGCGCAGGGGTGGGAGCCGCGGTTGCGGTTATTATGATGACGGTGCCGATCGTAACGTTTGTATTGTCTCAGAGCAATGTAATTCAAACGATGGCAACGTCCGGCATGAAGGACTAAAGCGATGGAGGCGTATAGGTTTGATAATAAAGCGATCGATTCTGATCCTGGCGGCTGTGATGATAGTTGCTTTCCTAAGTCCGAAGTCGGCTCACGCATCGCCGTATGAGGGATATGTCTATTCGTACTGGGGAGACGCCGTTAAATCGCCGATTGCTTATCTTCCTTCCAGGACGATAACGGGACAGGAAATGGGCATTGGACCTTTGACGACGCCGACCGATATGTTCGCGGCTCCTGACGGCAATCTGTATATTTTGGATTCCGGCAACGGGCGAATTGTGGTGCTTAACAGCGAGTGGAAGGCGATTCGCCAATATCAAGGCTTCGACAACAACGGCAAGCAGGATACCTTCAACAAACCGGAGGGCATCTTCGTTACCGGGGCGGGTCATATTTACGTGGCAGATACCGAGAACAGGCGTGTCGTAGTACTCGACGGCAGCGGAGCGCTCATCAGAGAAATCGGAGCTCCGAAGTCCGAGGTGCTTAGCGACAAGTTTGAATACATCCCGCGCAAGGTCATCGTCGATAAAGCCGGCCGTATCTATGTTGTCGCGAGAGGCGTCTTCGACGGCATTATCGAATTCGACAGCGAAGGGGACTTTACCGGTTTTATAGGCACGAACCCCGTGCAATTCGATCCGGTGGATTTATTCTGGAAGACGGTATCGACCAAAGAACAGCGGGAAAAGATGATCCGGTTCGTCCCTATTGAATTCAATAATGTGGACGTGGATGCAGACGGATTTATCTTTACGACGACGGCCGACAAACAAACCTCGATTCCCGTGAAAAGGCTGAATCCGTCCGGCATCGACGTGCTGCGCATGAACGGGGATTGGGGGCCGATCGGCGACTTGACTCGAAATCCATCGGCTTTCATCGACATCGATGTCAGCGGCAACGGGGTGTATCGGACGCTTGATTCGACTCGGGGACGAATCTTCACGTATAACGAAGACGGAAATCTATTATACGTAGTCGGCCAAGTCGGCAATCAACGAGGCACATTCAAAAACCCGATTGCGATTGAAAGCTTTGGGAATCGGATCTTTGCTCTGGATCGCGATCTGGGCATGATTACCGAGTTTACTGCGACCAAATTCGGAAGCTTGGTCAACGAAGCGAACGGTTTATACAGCATAGGAAAACACGATGATGCGGCAAAAATATGGGAACAGGTGCTTAGACTTGATGCGAATTACGAAATGGCCTATGTCGGTATCGGCAAGTCGATGCTGCGTAAAGGCGAATATAAGCAAGCGATGACTTATCTGAAGTTAGGCAGCGACAGAGAATATTATTCCAAAGCGTTAACGAAGTACCGCAGGGAATATATGCGCGAGAACTTCGGAACCTACATGACGATTCTAATCGCTTTCATAGCGGTCGTAGTGGCCATGCGCCGAGGCCTGAGGTCAAGAAGAGGGGGCATGAAACAAAATGCAGTTTCTCAAGGACATTAAATACACGCTGCATGTCGCTTTTCACCCCTTTGACGGGTTCTGGGATCTGAAGTACGAGAACAAAGGGAAGCTTAGGGTCGCGCTTGCCATCCTGCTCGGCGTGACGGTCATGATGATATTGAAACGCCAGTATTCCGGTTATGTCGTCAACTTTAATTATCCGCTTGATCTTAACAGCATTAACGAGTTGAAATACATTGTGTTCCCGTTTCTGCTCTGGTGCGTCGCGAACTGGTCGTTAACGACGCTAATGGACGGGGAAGGGAAATTCAAAGAAATCGTCATCGCCACGGGTTATGCGATGCTCCCTTTGATTTTGCTCTATCTGCCCAATTTATTGCTCAGCAATGTCATTACGCTGCGCGAGGCTTCATTCTATTATTTATTGGAATCCGTGGCTGCGCTATGGTTTGTTTGGTTGATGTTTATCGGAACGATGACGGTTCATCAGTATACGGTGATGAAGACGATCGTGACCATGCTGTTAACCATCGTGGTCATGGGCGTCATCATCTTCTTGGGACTGCTGTTCTTCAGTCTCATTCAACAAATTGTCGGTTTTGTTTACACGATCTATCAGGAACTTTCATTGCGAGCATAAGGAGAAAGGGGGGCCAAGCGGTGAAACGGAGGCTTGCGAGCATCATGTCGGCAGTCATTATCGGCTGCTTGCTTATATCCCAAGGCACCAATTTCGCAGAACCTGCATCCGAAGAGGTGTCCGATTCAGAGGCAGAGGCAACTGCCGTATCCGAGTCCGCGCCTGGCGACAAGCCCGAGGCTGCGAGCGCAGATCCGAGCAAGACGGCGAGTATAGCCGAAGGTATGGAGCAGGCGGCCGAAAATGAATTTTTGATCTTGTACGTCAACAGCGCAACGACGGAGATCGCGGTTCAGGATAAGCGCAGCGGGGCGATCTGGTATTCCAATCCGCAAGATCGCGCGGACGATTCCGTAGCGACCGGCTATAACAAAGAGAAGCTGAACGTACAGGTCGAGATCTCTTATTTGGACAATGCGGGCAATTCGTTGAAGTATGACAATTATACGCACAGCGTTCAGAACGGCCAATTTGTCATCGAGAAGGTAAAGGGCGGCTTGAACATCTTTTACACGCTAGGGGAAGTGAAAAGCGATATCGACGCAATTCCTAAGTATATTAGCGAGGAAAGATTTCAATCGCTCATCCTGGATAAAATCGAGGATGACGGAGACAAACGGGAAGTCGAGAAGCGGTTCAAGCATAACGCGGAAGAGAAGCGTTACGAAAGAAGGGACTCCTCCTTGAAGGGTGTTGGTCTCAAGAAGGTAACGGATGTTTTCGCCAAGATCGGATACGACGAGGAACAGATAGCGATCGATAATGCTGCTTCCGGCGAGGCGGCTGCAGGCGAACTTTCTGTGAAGCTCCCTCTCCAATATCGGCTTGACGGAGATGGGCTGAAGGTGACGGTGGACGCAGAGGGGGCCGAGTATCCCGATTCGATGAAGATTGAGAGACTATCGCTGCTGCCGTTCTTTGGCGCGAGCGGTGTTAGGGATGAAGGCTACACGCTCGTACCGGACGGCTCGGGTTCGCTCATCCACTTCAATAATGAAAAAACGTATGCAGCCCCATACCGAGTGGATTTATACGGGACCGATGCGGCTATTTACCAGCCAATCAAAATTCAAAATGATGAAGCTGCGCGATTGCCTGTATTCGGGATGAAATACGAGGACCGGGCATTCGTAGGCATTATTGAAGAAGGCGATGCGGTCGCCGCGGTCGAGGCTGACGTTAGCGGCAGGCTGAACGTTTACAATACGGTATCCCCGAGCTTTACGCTCCGCCATTTGGCGGAGGTTACGCTGACGAACGGGTGGCGCTCCAGTACGGTGAAGAAGTTTCAAGCAGAGCCTTTCGGGGGCGACATTACCGTTCGCTACGGATTTCTCGGCGCCGAAGACGCCAGCTACTCCGGCATGGCCGCGCATTACCGCGATTACTTAATCAAGCAAGCGGGTCTGACCAGGCTGACAGACGAAGAGGGCGTACCGTTCTATGCCGAGTTTATCGGCGGCATACCGAAAAAGAAGTTTTTCCTGGGCATTCCTTATAACTCCTATGAGCCGCTAACGACCTTCAATGAGGCCGAATCCGTATTGGGCGAAATGCTGGACATGGGAATCGGCAATATCAAGCTGCGTTATACAGGTTGGTTCAACGGCGGCATCAACCATGACCTCCCGAAATCCATTACGGTCGACAAGAAGCTTGGCGGCAGCAAAGGATTGAAGGGGCTGAAGGCTTATACCGACGAGAACCGCATTTCGCTGTTCCCCGACGCAACCTTCCTTGAAGCAACCCGGAACGCGGACGATTTCAAAAAGTCCAAACAGGCTTCCCGGTTTATTACGGGCAAGCTGGCGAAAGTATATCCGTATTACGCGGCCGACTTCGGCGAGAACGACTATCTGGATCCCGGCTATGCGATCAGTCCGAAGGTGCTGCCGAATATGGTAGACGGATTCATAGACGATTACGAGAAGCTTGGGCTCGCCGGATTGTCGCTGCGCGATATGGGGAACAAGTTGAATTCCGATTATAACCGTTCCAACGTCATCGATCGCGAAGAAGCGAAGGGCATCGTCAATGAACAGTTGAAGCGGATAAGCGGCTCCGCCATGGAAATATTGGTGGAAGGCGGAAACGCCTATGCGGCTGCCTATGCGCGGCATATCGTGGATGCGCCGATGACAAGCAGCGAATTTATCATTACCGACGAAACCGTTCCATTCTTCCAGTTGGTGTTTCACGGTTACGTTCATTATGCCGGAAAGGCCTGGAACATGGCGGACGAACAGGATTCGACGCATAACTTCCTGAAGGCGCTCGAAACGGGCTCCGCTTTGAACTATACGTGGTTTAATGCCGATTCGTCGGCGATTAAGATGACGGAATTCGCCGACTTGTATTCCGCCGATTACCGGCTATGGATAGACGACGCGGCGCAAAGGTATCGCGAACTGAACGATGTTCTCCATGATGTGCAGTCCCAAACGATTGTCGATCATCGGATGCTGGCAAAGGGCGTCTATCAAACGACGTTCGAGCAAGGCAAAACCATTATCGTCAATTATAACGATACGGAATCGAACGTGGACGGAATTACAGTGGGCGCGAAGGATTACCTAGTTGGAGGTGAAACGGGACAATGAAGCTTAAGAAGCTATCGCTGGAACAGAAAAACAGATATTACGGATTATACTTTATCCTCCCTTGGTTTGTAGGCTTCTTGTTCCTGTTCATGATTCCGCTGCTGTCCTCGCTCCGGTACAGCTTAAGCAATCTGCAGGTTACGGATGAGGGCTTCAGCCTGGATTTTATCGGCTTTGCCAACTACCGCGAGGCTCTGCTGTCGCATGAATCGTATGTCCGGATCTTGACGGAATCCGTCATCAATATTGGCGTTAATACACCGCTTATCATTATTTTCAGCTTGTTTTTTGCCGTTCTTCTTAATCAGAAGTTTAGAGGACGGGTGTTGGCGCGGGCCATCTTCTTCCTCCCGGTTATTCTGGCATCGGGTATTATCGCCAGCATCGAGAACGGGGATTTGATGCAGTCCGTCGTGAAAAGCGCGAACGACACGACAGGCGGCGATTTATCGGTTATCGATAATCTGCAGCTCACGGTCATGCTCGTCCAATCCGGAATCGATATCAGGTTTGTCGAATACCTGACCGGCGCCGTCAGCCGAATCTATGAGATCGTCAGTCAATCCGGCGTGCAAATATTAATATTCCTGGCCGGGCTCCAGTCGATTTCTCCCTCCTTGTACGAGGCCGCCAAGATCGAAGGCTCGACCGGCTACGAGGCGTTCTGGAAAATCACGTTTCCTATGATCAGCCCATTAATATTAACCAATCTGGTCTATACGATCATCGACAGCTTTATCAGCGATGAAACGAGCCGTTTAGTCGTGGATACGGCTTTCAAAAGCTTCAATTTCGGCCTCAGTGCCGCGATGGCCTGGATGTATTTTGCCGTCATCGCGCTTGTGCTGTGGATTACGACGTCGATTGTATCGCGCAAAGTCTTTTACCAAGATTAACTGTTTAGCGAATGCTTACGAAGTGTGTTTGCTCGCAAACACTTAAAGCGAATGCTTACGAAGTGTGTTTGCTCCGCAAACACTTAAAGCGAATGCTTACGAAGCGTGTTTGCTCCGCAAACACTTAAGGAGGAGTGTCATGAAGTCGGAAACCGCAGTGCATGGGCGGCAGGCGAGAGAAGAGCGGCTGCAACGGATGGCATCCGCTGCCTATTGGGTGGAATTCGCAAAAAAATGGTTATGGGTTGTCATTCGATTCGTGCTCATATTCGGCATAGCGTTCGTCATTGTTTATCCGATTCTGCTCAAGCTGTCGATTGCATTCAAGAGCATGGACGATTTGTACGATTCTACGGTCATTTGGGTGCCCAAGGCGTTCACGCTCGACAACTTCAAGCTTGTGTTCACGGCGATGAACTATCCGAAGGTCCTGACGAATACGTTGCTGCTCTCCTCTGGAGTTATGGTCCTGCAGACGATAACCTGCGTACTGGCCGGATATGGTTTCGCCAGAGTGAAGTTCAGGGGTAGCGGCTTATTGTTCGGGGCAGTTATTTTTACGATTCTAGTGCCATCGCATACGATTATGATTCCGCTTTACTTGCATTTCAAAAATTTCGATCTATTCGGATTGATCGAGCTGATTAAGGGCAAACCGGCCAATCTGATCAACACCTACTGGCCGTTTATTATTTCTTCGGTACTCGGTATGGGCGTAAAAACGGGCTTGTACGTTTATATTTTCCGCCAATTTTTCAGAGGAATCCCGAGGGAGATCGAAGAAGCCGCTTATGTAGACGGCGCCGGCTATTTCTCGACCTTCAGCAGGGTTATTCTGCCCAATGCAATCCCTTCGATGGTGACGGTGATGCTGTTCTCTTTCGTATGGCAATGGAATGATTCTTTCTTTACGAACATGTATTTGAATGAACCGAAGGTTATGTCGGCGATGATGTCATCCTCCGGTTATGCCATCGCGACTTTCCTTGGCGGAGGCGAGCAGGCGGCAACGGCATCTTACGTACAGGATCCGTTCTTCATGTCCATGATGATGAACACAAGCGTCTTGATGGCCATTCTACCGCTCATCATTTTATATGTGTTCGTGCAAAGGCACTTCGTGGAGAGCGTCGAGCGCTCGGGATTAGTAGGTTAGGAGAGGCGGATGAATAAAAAATTGATAGTCATTACATTGGTTGCCTTTACCTCGGTTCTCGGTTTGTATTTCGGATTGACGACGGGAGGTTCGGGCAAATCTGACAGCACCGATAGCTCTAGCGATGTGAAAGAGACGGAGGCGCCCGTGGTGCAGCCGGCACCTACGCCGGACGCGAGCGTAATCCTCGACGGCTCGGTCCGTTATCAAACGATCGATAACTTCGGCGCTTCCGATGCGTGGTCCATGGATCCGCTGGGCAAGCATTGGAGTGAAGAAAATAAAAATCAGGTGGCAGACCTGCTCTTCTCGAGGGAGAAAGGGATCGGGCTGTCGGCATGGCGTTTCAATATCGGCGCAGGCTCGAACGAGACGGACGGGAGCATTATTCCCGATCCGTGGCGGCGGGCGGAAGCGTTCAAGACGTCCGAGAGCGGCGACTACGATTGGAGCAAGCAGGCGGGCCAGCAATGGTTTCTGCAGGCGGCCAAGGATCGCGGCGTCAATACGTTGATCGCCTTCGCGAACAGTCCTCCGGTCTGGATGACGAAGAACGGACACGCCCAGCCGGACCCGGGCGTCGGCTCCACCAATCTGCAAGAGGGCTATGAGGATGAATTCGCGGCGTACTTAATCGATGTGTTGGAGCACTTCAAGCAGGAAGGATTGGCATTTGATTATATAAGTCCCATTAACGAGCCGACCTGGGATTGGAACCGCGCGCAGCAGGAAGGGAACCGTTATAACAACGACGACCTGAAGCGCGTCATTCTCGAATTGCATCGGCAGTTGAAGGAAAGCGGCAACGATGCGCAGATCAGCGCGCCGGACGGCGTGGAGATTACGTCGCTGCTGGACGACGAGTATTACCAGATGTTCGCGGGCGGCGGGCAGTACGGCAGCGGGGCCAATAACCTCGGAACGGGCAAATACCGGGAATACATCAAGGACCTGCTCGGCGACCCCGAGCTGAAGGAAGCGATCGGCAACAAAATCGCTTCGCATTCCTATTGGTCCGATTACAGCAAGCCGGGTGACGACCGCCTGAGCAAGCTGCGAGAATTGCTGGATGCCAATCTGAAAAAATACGATGCAGCGGCGAAATATTGGGTTACGGAATATTGCATTCTAGGTGATTATGGTCCTGGCCGCGACCTCGGAATGGATCCCGCCATGCATGTCGCCAGAACGATTCATTTCGATCTGACGGAGGCGAATGCGGCCGCATGGCAGTGGTGGACGGCGGTGTCCAAGGTCGATTACAAGGACGGTCTGATCTATACCGATTTCAAGGAAGCGGGCGACGAGCAAAATATTTTGACCTCCAAAATTTTGTGGGCACTCGGCAATTACAGCAAGTTCATTCGTCCCGGCGCGGAGCGCGTGGCGCTTACGGGGCTGAACGAAGAAGCTGCGAGCGAGCTGCTGGGCTCGGCATACGTGCATGAAGGCGAAGGTACGGTCACGGCGGTATTCGTCAACGACAGCGAAGAGGAAAAGCGCATTCAGCTTTCGTTGAAAGGGTTGGATGCGAGCGCGTCCATTGCCGCATTGGAATCGTACATCACGTCGGAAGGACGCGATCTTGCCCGTGGAGAGGACGTTCGGCTTTCGGGCGATCACACTTTCGAAGCGGTTATTCCGGCGAAGTCCGTCGTCACCTTGACGGGAGTAGGAGCAGACATGAATGGAAATGGCAATGGCGGCGAAGAAGCGGTTCAACAAAATGTAGAGACTTCTCCAGAAGCTGAGGAGTATGCCGGTTACCTCTTCTCCTACTTTACGGGCGAAGGGACGCCGGACGGCGAGCAAGTGTACTTCGCGCTTAGCGAAGGGAACGATCCGCTGCACTGGAAAGAGCTGAATGGCGGGAAGCCGGTGCTAACGTCCACGTTGGGCGAGAAGGGGGTAAGGGATCCCTTTCTCATTCGTTCCCCCGAGGGCGATAAGTTCTATATGATAGCCACCGATCTGAAAATTAACGGAGACTGGAACTGGGACCGTGCTCAACGACAAGGAAGCCGATCCATCATCGTATGGGAATCGAACGATCTTCTGAGTTGGTCCGAGCCGAGAAGGGTCGAGGTTTCGCCGGAAGAGGCGGGCAACACGTGGGCTCCCGAAGCGTTTTACGACGAAACGACGGACGAATACGTTGTGTTCTGGGCCTCCAAGCTGTTCGCGGATGAAAGCCATGCCGGCGATGCCCATCAGAAAATCATGTATAGCAAAACCCGCGATTTCCGTACGTTCTCGGAACCGCAGGTATACATGGATTTCGGGTATTCGATTATTGATACGACGATGATTGCCCATAAAGGCAATATCTATCGATTTACGAAAGACGAAAGAGACAATCAGTCTGCATCCCCTTATGGCAAAACGGTATTCCAAGAAGTGCTGGGCTCGGTATTCGATTCCGGCAATCGCATCATTAGAGAGGGCGTCGGCGGCTTGAAAGGCGTCGAAGGCCCAACCGTGTTCAAATCCAATACGGAACAGAAATGGTATCTGTTCGTCGACGAATTCGGCTCCAGAGGATATGTGCCGCTCGAAACGACGGATCTGGATTCGGGCGTATGGACGCTTTCTCCCGACTACGATCTGCCGAGCAGTCCCCGTCACGGAACGGTCATCCCGATAACGAAATCCGAGTACGATGCCATTTACGCCCAATACTTGAGTCAACGTTGATAGATACGCTATGAAGCCGCATATATTGCGGCTTTTTTTATTCAAAGTGAAGCAAACCGGAGCGGTTACCTCATGTATAGTAAGTATAACTTCTATAATATAGTGATCTTTTTTTCACTACTTACATATGAAGTCAAACAACTCTAGAATAGAGGTGGAAGCGTTAGAAGCCCATTCATTGTTTGCTACACTATTCTTAAGGAGTTGAGTAGAGATGCAATATCGTCAATTAGGAAACAGCGGATTGAAGGTTAGCGAAATCAGTCTTGGAAGTTGGTTGACATACGGAGGATACGTAGAACGCGAAAATGCGATGAAATCGATACAAACAGCCTACGGGCTGGGCATTAACTTTTTCGATACGGCGAATGTGTACGAAAGGGGCGAAGCGGAGAAGCTGATGGGCGAGGCGCTCCGTGCCTTTCCGCGTGAATCCTATGTGCTGGCGACCAAGGTGTTCGGCCAGATGGGCGACGGTCCCAATGACCGCGGCTTGTCCCGCAAACATATTGTGGAGCAATGTCATGCCAGCTTGAAGCGGCTAGGAGCGGATTACGTGGATCTGTATTACTGTCACCGCCATGATCCGAGTACGCCGATGCAAGAGACGCTGCGGGCGCTCGACGATCTGGTGCGTCAAGGCAAGGTGCTGTACGTAGGCGTCAGCGAATGGACTGCCGCCCAGATGGTGGAGGCGCATGCCATAGCGGATCGCTATTTGTTAGACCGCATCGTCGTTAATCAGCCGATTTATAATATGTTCAACCGGTATATCGAGAAGGAAGTCATTCCTTACGGAGAGCGCGGCGGTATCGGACAAGTCGTATTCTCGCCGCTAGCGCAAGGCTTGTTGACCGGCAAGTACAGCTCGGCGAACGACGTTCCCGCAGACAGCCGCGCCGCGAAGCTCGATGGCATGCGGAAAAACGTGACCGAGGAGAAAATCAACAAAGTGATCGAGCTGGGCAAAGTGGCATCCGAGCTTGAGCTAACGGTCGGCCAACTGGCGCTTTCATGGATCTTGCGCCAGCCGAATGTGTCGAGCGCGTTGGTCGGCGCCAGCCGCCCCGAGCAGGTAGAGGAGAACGCGAAGGCGTCCGGCATCGTGTTAAGCTCGGATGTTATCGACCGGATCGAACACATTTTAGAATCGTAAGCAGGGTACATACAAGGAGCAGTCCGCCTCGGCGACTGCTCTTTGTTTCATTTAAACTCTTCCACGGCGCAGTTCTCACATTTACTCGTATATGGTACCATGTGGATATAATCTTCACCGAGGGGCTGATGCCTGTTGGCAACAAAGAAACGTATGGGGTATGGGTCATTTTCTATCGTTCTTCTGCTGCTGGGTTTTTCATTAAACTGGCACTTTGATCATGGTTTTATTGTAAGCCACGCTCTCTTTCAAATAATTGGACTTGATACATATTCAAACGGAACGAATGGTTTTCACTATCCCTTTTTAGCTTCAATGCCTTTCTGGCTGGCGGCAGTGCTGGTTTCCAAAAAGTACGCAAATGATTTCGGGGCAGCTGTGAGCAATAGGATTGGCGAGTTAATGCTTGCATTAAGCGTGTTTGTAACAACTGTTTTTCTAATACTCCCTTTTTGAGAGCATTTAAAATTTTGAGATTATATCGGAGCGGAGACCGGTTATGAGCAAATATGTGATAGGGATAGACCTTGGCGGAACGAATGTTAAGTCGGCGATTTTCAATACGGAGTTTCAAACCGTTCACGAAAGAAGCGATCCCACGGAAGCGGCCAAAGGACCTGGTCATGTCTTAAACAGAATGAAAGATATAGTTCAAGAGATGATGGCGTTCGAGGGAATCGATCAAACTTCTATTAAATGCATGGGCATGGGGATTCCCGGTTTACTTAATCCGGATGAAGGAATATCGATATTTTCGCCAAACTTTCCAGATTGGGAAAACATTCATGTTGTGGATCTAATGAACCGTTATTTTGACTTTCCTGTTTTCATCGACAATGATGTGCGGGTAAATATGTATGGGGAATGGCTGTTTGGCGCGGGGACCGGCTACAAAAACCTAGTCCTGATCACATTAGGCACCGGTTTAGGATCGGGCATTATAAATGATGGAAAAGTGCTCTACGGTACAACGGCCAGCGCGGGTGAAATCGGGCATATGAATATGTACCGGGAAGGCCGTCCTTGCCGTTGCGGAAGCTCGGGCTGTCTAGGAAGATACGTCTCTGCTATAGGTATGGTCAGAACGTTAACGGATAAGCTTGAGGATGGTCGGTCAAGTATACTAATGCAATGGGCAGGAAATGATCGGACGGCAATTACGGCCAAAATGATTTCGGAGGCATACGATTTGGGGGATTCGCTTGCCATTGAAGTTATGCATGAAACAGGGGAGCTTCTTGGATTTGGTCTTGCGAATGTCATCAACCTATTGAACCCGGAATTGATTATCGTTGGCGGAGGTATGTCGGCAGCTGGCGATCGTTTACTGCATTCAGTGCGTGATACGGTCCAAAATCATGCTTTAAAACTTTCGTCCCGTGCGTGCAAAATCGAACAAGCGAAATTAGGCGGGAAGGCTGGCATGATCGGCGCGGCTGCATACGCGAACAGTAAAATTCGACCAACTTCGTAACAATCATAGCAGTAGCAGTAGAGGTAGGCATACGCTACCCCTACTGCATTTCAGTATGAATCAGCTACTAACTGATGCGTACCGCCTCAAGAACGTAATCAGAGCCGTCATATTTCGTAACGGAGAATTCGAACGTTACATAGACAGTGCTAAATGCACTCCAACCTTCAGGCAAGAACGAGTACTTAAAGCTTTGACCAAACTCGGTCTTCGTACCTACGTAATCAACCTCAATATTCGATTCCTTCACCAATGACAAAGCAGCGGCGTAGTCAGTGACTGTGGATGCATCGTTTGCTTCGATTGAACCTTCTACCTCTTCGGCAAAGTTATCCTTGTAGTAGCTTCTTCCCAGACTTATAGGAGAGCCAGAGATCGTATCAGCTGTATGAGCATCTACATATGCATCATAGGCAGAAGTATCTCCGGACTCTAATGCTTTAGCATATAGTTTGATTACATTAACGGCTTCCTTTTTCATTTTGGCAGTCGTTTCATCTGTAGATCCCAATTTGAAAATTCCGTCGGTTGCAGGGCTCGTATCGGCATCGGTGTTAGTACCGCCGTTAGTATCACCGTCTTTGTATGGAATTCCCTCACTGCCGGACGGTGACGTCATATTTATCGTCTTGGTAGAACCTTCCCACCTAACGTCAGCTCCGAAAGCTTCGCCCACTGCTTTTAACGGCACGTATGTAGAGCCATCGATAACTACGGCAGACAGCTTGTTTCCTTTACTGTCTTTAGGGGACCAACTCTTTCCGTCCAACAAGAACTTAATGTCGTGGTTCAGAAACGCGGATATTTTTTGAACTCCGCTTGCCGCAAATACCGTAACTCCTCCAAGAGCCATTGTTGCTGCTACCATCGTAGCAATGAGTGCAGATTTCTTCATGCCAAATAGCTTCATTCGCTTTTTCCTCCTAGTATTTTCGTGCTATATTCTGAACGTGATTTACACGTATCAGTCATGAAAAGTTGTTCGCAAGCTCAAATCTAATAGGAATATATGATTGTTGTTCTATGAATACAAAGACCTATTCAGGATAATATAGGAAGAACGAGTTGGCAAGGAAAACAATTTTTCCCTGTCCCGTTGATCAATTTCAATTCTCGTTATCTTCGACTTCTCATCAACGGTTTTTTTCGAGGAATCGGGCAGCAGAAGTCGAATGTTACGAAAATTATATTTTAATTCGATAATATTGAAGTAAATGGCGTTTTCATATAAGATCATTGTAATTAACAATGTATATGGAGGCGTCAAACCAATATGCTGGAATTAAGCTTTCAAGATCCGGATAAACTTGTCCAAGTTACGCATGCCTTATCTACTCGCGCCCGAGTCGATATGCTCCGGCTTCTCAGCACAAGGAATATGAATGTCGTTGAAATTGCGGAGACGCTTAAACTTCCCGTGTCGACCGTTGCCAATAACGTCAAGGTGCTCGAGGCGGCAAAGTTAATCAATACCGAGCTTCTTCCGGCATCGCGAGGAGCCATGAAGGTTTGCAGCCGCAATTATGATGACATTCACATCGCCTTTAACGTGGAGAAGACCATTCCGAAGGGAGCTCTTCTCTCTTACGAGATGGAAATGCCGATTGGTCATTACAGCGATTGCGAGGTCCACCCGACCTGCGGCATTGCTAACGCCGACGGTATGATCGTAAGGGAGGACGAGCCGGCGAGTTTCTACCATCCCAAACATATTGGGGCACAGATCATATGGCTGCGCAAAGGGTATCTGGAATATTTGCTGCCGATGGAAATTCCTGCGGAAGCGCGGATCGATGCTCTGGAGCTGTCGATGGAATTGTGCTCCGAGGCGCCTAATTACGATAACAATTGGCCATCGGATATTACGTTATGGATCAATGGCATCGAGATAGGAACATGGACGAGTCCCGGGGATTTCGGCGATCGGCGCGGCAAGCTGTCGCCCGCTTGGTGGCCGGACGGGTCGACGCAATACGGGCTGCTGAAGACGTGGCGAATCGACAGGAATGGCGCATCGCTCGACATGCAGAAAATTTCCGACATTACGGTTGGCGACTTGAAGCTGATGCAGCGCCCTAATATTAGGCTGAGGCTGGGCGTTAAATCCGATGCCGTTCACCAAGGCGGCATGAATCTATTCGGCAGGCAGTTCGGCGATTACGAGCAGGATATTGTCGTAAAAGTGTATTATGCGGCAGGTTAAGACGAAACGAAAGACCTTTAATTACATGATCCTTGTAATTAAAGGTCTTTTTTCTCTCTTTTTGTTACATAAAATCGGAATGAAACCGTTGACAAAACGATCATCGAGGAATAATAATGGTTTATGGTACAAAATTAATGTAACAAAACAACTATATAGTTTTGTGCCTGGGAAATCATTTTATTCCAAAGGGGAGGCAGAACATGAAAAAGGGTTTCGGAATGACATTGGCCATGCTGCTGACGGCAGCACTGGCGCTAAGCGCGTGCGGAAGCAACAATAGCGGCGGGAACGGCGGCAATAACGGGGGCAGCAATACTCCGGGAAACAATGAAAGCTCATCGCCGGACAATTCCGGGGGCGGCAGCAAAGTAACGTTGTCCTTCTGGACGCTGTTCAGCGGCGGCGACGGCGATAATATGCAGAAGCTGATCGACGAGTTCAATAAATCCCATCCGGATATTCAAGTGAAGAACACGAAGCTGGAGTGGGGCGAGTATTACACGAAGCTGATCACGGCTGTGGGCAACGGCAACGGTCCCGATATCGGCATTTCCCATACATCGCGGCTGCCCGATCTGATCAATCAAGGGGTAGTAACCGAATTGGACGACGTGGCGGAAACCGCGGGCGTAGATTGGGGCACCTACAATGAGAATCTCCTAAGCGCAACGGCGGTGGACGGCAAACATTATGCCGTTCCGATCGATACGCACCCTTTCATCATGTACTACAACAAGAAACTGCTAAGAGACGCAGGCCTTCTCGGCGACGACGGCAAGCCGGTGCTGGAGCAATCCGCGGACGGCTTTATCGCCTTCCTCGATACGCTGAAGCAGAAGCTGCCGGCAAAGGTAACGCCATTCGCCTTGTCGAACAGCAACGACGATCCGTTCCGCTTGTGGTGGTCGCTCTATCACCAATTGGGCGGCAACGACGTCATTTCAGACGATCTGTCATCCGCTTCGCTTGACGCGGATAAAGGCGCCAAGGCATCCGAATACATCCAGAACATTTATGCCAAAGGCTACATTAAGAAAAACGATCCGGACTTTTATAAAAACTTCCAAAGCGGCACGGCTGCGATTATGATGACTGGCGTATGGGCAACAGGTACGTGGGAAGCGACGAAAGAGCTTGAATTCGGCGCGATGCCGATTCCGAAAATTTTCGATCAGGAAGCGACTTGGGGCGATTCGCATACCTTGATTCTCCCTGTGACGAAGAGCGAGGATCCTGAGAAACGCAAGGCGGCGATCACGTTCGCGGATTGGATTGCTGAGAACGGCCAAGTATGGGCGAAAGCGGGCCATATTCCTTCGAAGCCATCCGTGTTCGACAAACAGGAGTACAAGGATATGCCGTACCGCGGCGACTATGCTTCTGTGGCGGACACGGTTAAGTTCAGCAAGCCGTCCACGAAAAACTGGTCCATTCGAGACAACGCCTTGTTTAAATATCTGAATGAGGTATGGGCAAGCAAGATGACGCCTGCGGACGCAATGGTTAAGATGCAGGATGCCATTCAAAAGACGCTCAGCGAATAAGTTCGGATTGCAAGGACATCGGCAGGCTTGCGGCCGTCAACTCAACCGGAAGCTTGCCGATCCATTCTTGATGAGGTGAGGCGCACAAATGAGATTAAGCAAGCTTAGAGCGGATGTGCTCGCGTTATTGTTTTTGCTCCCCTTCCTGATCGTCTATGTGCTGTATACGATCTGGCCGATGATCAAAGGCGTCGAGATGACGTTTTATAAATGGACACTCATTCGGAAGATGTCGTATATCGGCTTGGATAACTATAAGCGGCTGCTGCAGGACAGTGAAGTATGGGCGGCAATCTGGCATTCTACCATATTCGTCATCCTTACGACGCCAACGATGGTTGTGCTGGCTATCGTGCTGGCTCTGATCGCCAACCGCAAATCAAGGCTTCAGAAGCTTTATCGAAGCGTATTTTTTATTCCGAGCGTGTTATCGGTTGCCGTAGCTTCCTTCCTGGGGCTATTCATTTTTCAACCTTACATGGGTTTTGTGAACACCTTTCTGCATTTGCTTAATCTGCTGCCGCAGGATAGCGAAATCTTCTGGTTATCCGAGACATGGTTATCTTGGATTGCGGTCAGCGTTATTACTTTGTGGTGGACGGTCGGATTCAATTTCATTCTTTATTTGTCGGCGATGCAGGAAATTCCGGATGAAATCTACGAGGCCGCCCGTCTCGACGGCGCGAACGACTGGCAAGTGTTCTGGCGGATTACGCTGCCTCATTTAAGCCCGATAACGAAGACGATAACGATGCTGCAAATTATAAGCTCCTTCAAAGTATTTCTGCAGATTTACATTATTACCGGCGGCGGTCCGTTGGATAAAACGAGGCCGATCATTCAACTGATTTATCAGACGGGCTTCCGCAAAAACGATCTCGGTTATGCGGCGACGATGTCGTATGTCGTGTTCATCATTCTGCTTGTCCTGTCGGCCATTCAATACTGGGTTAATAATCGGAAAGGGGAGCATGCGTAATGAAGTGGATTTATCGATTGCTATCTTTGATCGCAGCTCTCTTCTTCCTAGCCCCGATTGTATGGATGCTGGTCGTGTCGATCAAGAAAGAGGGAATGAAGATCGTAACGCTCGTCGACTGGTTCACGCCGCCGTATTCCTTCGCCGTTTACGAAGAGGTGCTGTCAACGACGAAGCTGTCGAACTGGACGCTGAACAGCTTCATGGTAGCCGTCTGCGTCACGATTCTGACGGTAGCGGTTGCGGCGCTCGCGAGCTTCGCCTTATCGAAGATTCCTTTCCGCTATCGCTCGTTTATTTTCTTCTTCGTGCTGGCGGGCTTGCTAATACCGGGCGAAGCGACCATTATTCCGCTTTATCAGGTAGCCAAGGATATGGACATTCTGAACAGCTACCAAGGCTTGATCCTGCCGGCGCTCGCTTCCCCCGTGGCGGTTATCGTACTCAAAAGCTTCTTCGACGGCATTCCGAACGAGCTGATCGAGAGCGTGCAGATCGACGGAGGCGGGACATGGCGAATTTTCACCTCTATCATGCTTCCGCTGACGCGTCCGGCACTCGCATCGATGGCGATTCTGACTTTTATCGGCTCGTGGAACAATTTCCTATGGCCGTTCCTATCGGTAACCGACGACAATCTCTTTACGCTGCCGATGGGAATTCCGACACTGATGAATCAATACTCGGAGGACTATGTGAAGCCGATGGTTATCAATACAATCGCTTCGATTCCGATCATTCTATTGTTCCTTGTATTTGAACGTCAAATCGTGAAGGGCATCAGCCTTTCGGGGATCAAGGGATAACCCGAACGAAAACGCGGTTGGACATAAATTTAAACAACTTTTACGCAAAGGATAGGTGGAACCGTGAGTTTAAAGAGCTATAGAAAAGAGTATCCGAGACCGCAATTCGTGCGGGAGGCTTGGCATAATTTGAACGGGGAGTGGGATTTCCGTTTCGATGACAACAATATCGGCGAGCATGAGCAATGGTTCAAATCCTTCGCCGGGAATATGAAAATTCAAGTTCCTTACGTTTACGAGACGAAAGCGAGCGGTATCGGCGAAGCGCTGTTTCACCCGCATGTCTGGTACCAGCGTTCCTTCAAAGTTCCGGCCGAGCATCGGCAGAAACGGATCCTCCTGCATTTCCAAGCAGTCGATTACGTAGCCAAAGTGTGGGTTAACGGTCATTTCGTCGGTAGGCACGAGGGAGGTTATGCGGCATTCTCATTCGATATTACGCAATATGCGCATTCCGATGCCGGAGCGGACAATCAAATTGTCGTCAAGGTTGAAGACAGCAACGACTGCACGCAGCCGAGAGGCAAGCAGCGTTGGCGGGAAAACAACTTTGGCTGCTGGTATGTGCAGACGACGGGCATTTGGCAGACGGTCTGGCTGGAGTACGTGAGCGAGCAGCATTTGCAATCGGTCAAAATCACCCCCGATCTGGATACGAATTCCGTTCGTTTCGATTACCGCGTTAATGAGGGTGCGGATCGAGCCGATCTTCGGCTAACGACGACGATCAGGATGGACGGCGGTGTAGTTAAGGAAACGAGCATGGCGGTGGACCGTTCGCATTTGACGGCAAGCGTGGAATTGATCAGCGAAACGCGGGAATGGAAGGTAGAGGCATGGCGTCCGGAACACCCAAGGCTTTATGAAGTGGAGTTCGTTCTAAGCCGGTCCGATACCATCGTCGACGAGGTTCAATCGTATTTCGGGCTGCGCAAGGTGTCGATCCAGAAGGGCAAGGTGCTGCTGAACAATACGCCGATCTATCAGCGGCTCATCTTGGATCAGGGCTATTGGACGGACAGCCACCTGACACCGCCATCCGAGGAGGCGATTATCGAGGACATCGACAAAATATTGGCGATGGGCTACAACGGCGTGCGCAAGCATCAGAAGATCGAAGATCCGCGGTTTCTATATTGGTGCGACGTCAAGGGGCTATTGGTTTGGTCGGAGATGGCAGCAACCTATGAATTCAACGATCAAGCCGTAGAACGGTTCACGAAGGAATGGATGGAAATCGTTCAGCAGCAATATAACCATCCTTGCATCATTACATGGGTTCCTTTCAATGAATCCTGGGGAATCGGCAACGTCTTCGTCGATCGCAAACAGCAGCAGTTCACGGAAGCCGTTTATTATTTAACCAAATCATTCGATCCGCACAGGCCGGTTATCGTCAATGACGGTTGGGAGCACACGATTTCGGATATTATCACGTTGCATGACTATGAAGAATCAGGCGCAAAGTTCAGCAAGCGATACGCAAGCAAGGATGCGATAACGAGTAACGAAATTTCGCATATGAATTGGAAGTATGCGATGGCGCAAGGCTACGAATACCGCGGTCAGCCGATTATTGTGAGCGAGTTCGGCGGCATTGCCTTCAAGACGGAAGCAGGCTGGGGATACGGCAACCAGGTCGACTCCGAGGAAGCCTTCTTTGAACGGTTCCAAAGCATAACGCAAGCCATCAAGGATATCGATTATATATGCGGCTATTGTTATACGCAGGTGACCGACGTCCAGCAAGAGGTAAACGGCTTGTTGACGGAGGATCGGCAGCCGAAGGTGCCGCTCGATCGCATTAAAGCTATTAATCTGGCATAAAAAAAAGGCCTTCGTCCTGAATTCCCTGGGGACGGAGGCCTTTTCGCTTTACTGCGAAGGAAGGTTCGAATGTTGGTTCAAAGATGAAAGCTCGCCTTATGAAGTTACCCAGCAAACTATATTGGATTTTAGAGGGCCCTTACTTCACATACTCGATGAACTTGCCCGCGCTGCTGGAGAGCGGCATGTTCCGGATCGTCATCAGGCCGACATGGGCGGGAGGCAGCTCCACATCCAGCTGAACCTCGAAGAGCGATCCCTCTTCCAGCTCTTTCGTCACGAATTCCCTCGTCACGTAAGAAATGCCTAGTCCTCTCCGCGCGAATTCGATGAGCAAATCCACGCTTCCGACCTCGATCTCCGGCTTCAGATTGTAGCCGTAGTTTTGGAAAATTTCCGATATGGCCATCCGCGCCCGGCTGTTGCGGGAGAAGAGGATGACCGGGTATTGCAGCAGCAGATCCATCGTAAGAACGACACCCTTCAGTTCGGCATAACGCGATCCCGCGACGAAACAGTCCTGCAGTTGAATGCTCTCCCTTACTTCAAGCTGCGAATCGACGATCGGCATGCGAACAACCCCCAGATCGATGCGGCCTTCTTTCAGGAAAGTAATGACCTCCGGCGTCGTTCCATGATTCAGGTGCAGCCGGATGCTGGGATGCTTCTGATGAAAGTCCTCCAAATACGGCAGCAAATAATGCTTGAACAGCGAATCGCTTCCGCCGATGCGCAGCTCGCCGCTGTCCAGGTTCTTAAGCGCGGCCATCTTTTCCTCCGCAAGCGAGATAAGAATCTGGGACTGCTCGATATACGAATAAAGGATCGAACCCTCTTGCGTTAGCGCCACCCCTTTGGAAGTACGGTAGAACAGCGTAAGGCCGAAGCTTTCCTCGAGCTGCTTGATGGCATGGCTGACGCTCGGCTGCGTCAGATAGAGCGCTTTGGCCGCTTGCGTTAAGCTGCCCGTCTTGGCAGCCCAATAGAACACTTTGTATAGCTCATAATTGTTGGTCATAGACGCCATCTATAGCTCCTGTGAAATATATTGATTACTTGTATAGCTGTTAAACGTATTATAGTGGAATTACAGAAAAGAAACCAGTGCCTGCGGATTAGCGATTACATATGCTCCAAGGAGCGCTGCTGGAAGGAGAAAGGAATATGGAGCCAACTACTTTTGTTTTGTTTGGAGCGACGGGGGACTTAGCGAAGAGAAAGATTTACCCTGCCCTATTCAACTTGTTCATCGATAAGAAGCTGCCGCAATCCTTTTCGATAATTGGTCTCGGAAGAAGAGAGTGGACCGATGCTTCGTTCCGTACGAATGTCGAGCAATCGATTCGTGATTTCTCCAGACGCAAAGGAACAGACGCTGCACTCGTGAACGAGTTCTTGCAAGCATTCCGTTACAGCGTTCTCGACATAGATCGCAAGGAAGATTATCAGAAGCTGCTGCTGCTTATCGAACAGCGGGAGCAAGAGCTTCGCATTGCCCCTAATCGCCTGTTCTACCTATCCGTAGGACCGGAATATTTCGAGAAAATCGCAGCCCATATTCAAGAAAGCGGGCTTGGTTCCGCTCAAGGCTGGAAACGTCTCGTCATCGAGAAGCCGTTCGGCCACGATCTGCAATCGGCTCGCGATCTCAATGAGAAGCTGAGCAAATCGTTCGCGGAAGAGGAGATCTACCGCATCGACCATTATCTTGGCAAGCCGATGGTACAGAGACTAGAAGCGCTGCAACAGACGAATCCGGTTATCCAAGCGATCTGGAACAATCGCTACATTGCGAACGTGCAGATTACGGCGAACGAAACGGTAGGCGTCGAAGAGCGCGCAGGTTATTACGACCATGTCGGCGCTATTCGGGACATGTTCCAGAATCATTTGCTGCAAATGCTTATGATGACGGCCATTCAAGTGCCAAGCAAGAGCGCTGCCGATAAGGTGCGCTTCAAGAAGAAGCAGGTTATGGAAGCACTTGAGCCACTGCAAAAGCAAGATGTTGCCTCGAGCATTATTCGCGGCCAGTACGCTGCCGGCAGCATCCAAGGCAAGCCGGTCGTCGATTATCTGGCCGAGCCGGGCATTGCGCCTGCATCCATGAACGATACGTTCGTTGCCGCCAAGCTGCAAATCGACAATTCGTTCTGGCGGGGCGTTCCGTTCTACATCCGTACAGGCAAGCGAATGAATGAGAAGTCGACGAGGATCGTCATTGAATTCAGCGAGCCGCTTAAGCAGTCCTCTTCCACCGTTAATGAGCAAGCAGCGCCTAATCTTCTCGTTATCGAGATGAGTCCGAACGAGAAGATTATGCTTCAAATAAATACGAAAGATACCGAGAACAAAGGGGAATTCAAGCCGATCCAGATCGATCTTAATCCGGGCGACCACGATTTCCCCGAAGCTTACGAAAGTTTGATTCAAGACGCCCTGCATGGCGACGCAACGTTTTTCGCTCATTGGGACGAAGTCGAATTGTCTTGGGCATGGGTTCAGCCGGTACTGGAAGCGTTCGAGGAAAACCTCGTGCCTCTTCATAAGTACGCGTCCGGCACTTATGGGCCTGCCGAGGCCGATGCGCTGCTAGCGCAGGACGGCTTCCACTGGTGGTTCGATTCCAAGCTGGAACAAAATAACGAAGCAGAGGAAGGAAAACAATATGCCTATCACGCAAACCATTGAACAACTAGCGATCGATACGATCCGTACGCTTTCCATTGATGCCATTAACGCAGCCAACTCCGGTCACCCGGGACTTCCGATGGGAGCGGCGCCGATGGCGTACACGCTCTGGTCGCAATTTCTAAACCATAATCCGGGCCATGCGAAGTGGTTCAACCGCGATCGCTTCGTCCTCTCCGCAGGACACGGTTCGGCTCTGCTTTACAGCCTGTTGCACTTATCCGGTTATCAAGTATCGATCGACGATTTGAAGCAGTTCCGCAAGCTGAACAGCAAGACGCCCGGCCATCCGGAATTCGGCCACACAGACGGCGTAGATGCGACAACGGGTCCACTGGGACAAGGCATTGCGAACGCGGTCGGCATGGCAATGGCTGAAGCGCATCTTGCAGCGAAGTTCAACCAAGACGGCTTCCCTGTAGTCGATCATTACACGTACGCGCTTGTCGGCGACGGCTGCTTGATGGAAGGCATTTCTTACGAGGCGATGTCGATGGCCGGCCATATGAAGCTGGGCAAGCTCGTTGTCTTGTATGATTCGAACGATATTTCGTTGGATGGGGAATTGAACCTATCGTTCGGCGAAAATATTCAGAAGAGAGCGGAGTCCGCGAACTGGCAGTACCTGCGCGTTGAGGACGGCAACGATATTGCGGCAATCGCAGAGGCGATCGCGGCAGCGAAGCAAAACGATTCGCAACCTGCCCTCATCGAAGTTCGTACGATTATTGGATACGGCAGCAAGGCTGCGGGAACGAATAAAGTACACGGCAATCCGCTAGGCAAAGAAGAAGCGAAAGCAACGAAAGAAGTGTACGGCTGGAAATACGAAGAAGAGTTTACCGTTCCTGAAGAAGTGAAGGCGCACTATGCACAGCTCAAAGCGGGCGGCGAAGCGAAGGAAGCAGAATGGAACAAGCTTCTTGTATCCTATTCCGCGCAATACCCTGAGCAAGGCAAAGAGCTCGCGCAAGTCATCGCTGGCACTGTATCGATCGAAGCAGCTAACCTCCTTGCCTTCGATTCTTCGAAATCGATCTCGACTCGCGTTGCAAGCGGCGAAGCGATCAACCATTACGTGAAGACCGTTCCTTCGATCTTCGGCGGCAGCGCCGATCTATCGCATTCGACGATGACCGATATGAAGGGCGAGGAAATATTCGCAGTCAAATCGTATGCGGGACGCAATGTATACTTCGGCGTTCGCGAGCATGCGATGGGCGCGGCCGGCAACGGCATGGCGCTGCATGGCGGCGTGAAACCTTTCGTCAGCACGTTCTTCGTATTCAGCGACTACCTGCGTCCGTCGATTCGTCTGGCTGCGCTGCAGAAGCTGCCTGTTATCTACGTGTTCACGCATGACTCCATCGCTGTCGGCGAAGACGGACCTACGCATGAGCCTGTCGAGCATTTGGCTGCGCTGCGCACGATTCCGGGTCTTACCGTTATCCGCCCGTCGGATGCGAACGAAACGGCAAACGCATGGGCTTATGCTTTGCAACAAAACGAAGGTCCTGTTGCCCTCGTTCTAAGCAGACAGAACCTGCCGATCTTCGAGCAAACGAAAGGCAATGTGCAAGCCGTTTCCCAAGGCGCTTATGTCCTTGAAGAAACGAACGCGCAGCCGGATGTCATTCTGATCGCGACCGGCTCCGAAGTATCTCTTGCCGTTAGCGCTAAGGCCGAGCTCGAGAAGGATAACGTATCCGTTCGCGTCGTAGCGATGCCGAGCAGAGAGCTGTTCGACCGCCAGTCGGAAGCATACAAGCAAAGCGTTCTCCCGGACTTCGTATCGAAGCGGTTGACGATTGAAGCGGGCATATCGCTTGGATGGGAACGTTACGCGGGACATAGCGGCAAAGTGTTGTCGATCGATACGTTCGGCGCATCCGGCCCAGGCCCGCAAGTTATGGAGTATTTCGGTTTCACTACGGATAATGTCGTTCGTTTAACGAAAGAATTGCTTAAGTAATACAAATAAACCAAACCAATAATCGGAGGTCGTTACCTATGAAATTTTTTATCGATACAGCAAACTTGGTAGACATTAAGAAAGCGTACAAAGTCGGCGTTCTATCCGGCGTTACGACGAACCCATCCCTCGTTGCGAAGGAAGGCGTAAAGTTCGAAGACCGCATCGAAGAGATTTTGAAAGAAGTGCCTGAAGTTGAATCGGTATCCGCCGAAGTAACGCCTGATGCGATTACAGCTGAAGAAATGATCGCCCAAGCGGACGAGCTTATCAAAATCAACAATTATGACAAAAACATCACGATCAAGCTTCCAATGACGCTCGCAGGCCTTGAGGCTTGCCGCTACCTGACGAAAAAAGGCGTGAAAACAAACGTAACGCTTATCTTCACAGTCAACCAAGCTCTCCTGGCCGCTCGAGCCGGCGCTACTTACGTATCTCCGTTCCTTGGCCGCTTGGACGATATCTCGGAAGACGGCGTATTGCTCGTTGCGAAGATCGCCGAGCTGTTCCGCGTACACAACCTGGATGCGCAAATTATCGCGGCATCGGTTCGCCACCCTGACCATGTTACTCGCGTAGCGATGGCTGGCGCGCATATTGCAACGATTCCGTTCAGCGTCATCGAGCAATTGACGAAGCATCCGCTTACGGATCAAGGTCTTGAGAAATTCGCTGCCGACTGGAAAAAAGCGGTTCAATAAACTAGAGGCATTCGACGAGATGCGGGTGTAGAGGAGACGTTACAGATGACGGTTTCATTCGATTATTCCAACGCTTTATCTTTTATCGGTCAGCATGAAGTCGATTATTTCGGCGAGTTCGTGAACACGGCGCACCGTATGCTTCACGAGAAGCAAGGACCGGGTTCGGACTACTTGGGCTGGGTCGACCTTCCGCTTCAATATGATAAAGAAGAGTTTGCAAGAATCAAGGAAGCGGCGAAACGGATTCGCGCTAATTCCGAAGCGCTCGTCGTTATCGGCATCGGCGGCTCTTATCTAGGTGCCAGAGCGGCGATCGAAGCGCTGTCCCATACGTTCCACAATCAGATGAGCGGGAATACGCAGGTGTATTTTGCCGGTCAAAATATTAGCTCGACGTATATCACGCATTTGCTGGAGCTGCTCGAGGGCAAGGATATTTCCTTGAACGTTATCTCCAAGTCGGGAACGACGACCGAGCCGGCAGTAGCCTTCCGCATCTTGCGCGATTACATGGAGAAGAAGTACGGCAAAGAGGAAGCGCAAAAACGGATCTTCGCTACAACCGATTCGTCCAAAGGAGCGCTCAAGAAGCTGTCCGACGAGGAAGGGTACGAAACGTTTGTCATTCCGGACGACGTAGGCGGACGTTATTCCGTTCTAACGGCCGTAGGCTTGCTGCCGATTGCCGTCGCCGGACTCGATATCGATCAAATGATGGCGGGAGCTGCAGCCGCTGCCAAGAAATACAACAATCCCGATCTTGCAACCAACGAGAGCTATCAATATGCGGCTGTCCGCAACGCGCTCTACCGCAAAGGCAAATCGATCGAGCTGCTCGCCAACTTCGAACCGTCCCTGCACTTTGTTTCCGAGTGGTGGAAACAGCTGTTCGGCGAAAGCGAAGGCAAAGACCAGAAGGGGCTTTATCCTGCCTCCGTCGATTTCTCCACCGATCTGCATTCCATGGGACAGTACGTACAGGAAGGCCGCCGCGATCTGATCGAGACGGTGCTGGCGGTTGCTAAGCCGAAGATCGAATTGACGATCGGGGAAGACGCTGGCAATTTGGACGGCCTGAACTTCATCGCGGGCATGACGATGGACGAAGTGAACAAGAAGGCGGCCGAAGGCACGCGCCTTGCCCATGTGGATGGCGGCGTACCTAACCTGATCGTCGAGCTGGATCAGCTTAATGAATACACGTTCGGCGAAATGGTCTATTTCTTCGAGAAAGCATGCGGCATCAGCGGCTTGCTGCTCGGCGTTAATCCGTTCGACCAGCCGGGCGTAGAGGCATACAAGGTGAATATGTTCGCCCTGCTGGGTAAACCGGGCTTCGAAGAGCAGAAAGCCGAGCTGCTTAAGCGTTTGAATGCCAAAGGGTAATAAGGAATAGATAAAAAGAAGCTTCTTCACTTTGAGTGAGGAAGCTTCTTTATTTTGCCGTATCTAGATAACTATAATAGAATCAGGATTAGAATAGAAAGGTGGCGGCTTAACCATGACCCAGGCAAATCAACCGGATCCATACCTACGCAACAAACGCGAAGAAGATATAGCCTTAAGGGCAGAACAACTTGCGGTGCAGTTCGCCAAGAGGGCGGCCAAACATGATCTGGAGGGATCGTTTCCGTTCGATAACTTTACGGACCTAAAGCAATCCGGTTATTTAAAGCTGACGGTTCCGGAATCGTTCGGCGGAGAAGAAGGATCGGTTTACGAAATGGTGCTGTCCCAGGAGCGCCTGGCGAGGGGAGACGGATCGACGGCGCTGGCTGTCGGCTGGCATATCGGCCTGCTGCTGCAATTGCGTCTATCGCGTGCTTGGCCGGAGAAGCTGTATGCGGAATTGTGCCGGGAGACCGTAGCGAACGGCGCTATCATTAACGAGCTCATAAGCGAGTTAGCCACAGGCAGTCCGAGCCGCGGAGGCAAGCCTGAGACATCCGCAAGCCGCGTCCAGGGAGGCTGGCGGATTAACGGGAAGAAGACGTATAGTACGCTAAGCCCGGTCCTTACGTTCTTTATAGTGTCGGCGTCTATCGAGAATAGCGACAAGGTAGGCAGCTTCCTCGTCCGCCAAGGCCCAGGCGTTCGTATCGAAGAGACTTGGAATTCGCTAGGGATGCGGGCTACCGGCAGCCATGACGTCGTGTTGGAGGATGTGTTCGTGCCTGACGAGGATACGATAAGGGGGCTGGAGCCTGCTCGCGCTGCTTCAGTGCCGACAGAAGGAACGCTGCTGCACATTCCGGCCTGCTATATTGGAATAGCCCGTGCCGCTCGCGACTTCGCGCTCGAATTCGCCCGCAAGCACAAGCCGAATTCATTGACGGTGCCGATCGCCGAGCTCCCCCATATTAAGAGGCAGATCGGTCTGATCGAAGCCGAGTTACTGACCGCGAGAAGTTATTTGTTCCATACGGCGGATCGCTGGGATAAGGAACCCGGCAACCGCGCGACTATGAAGCATGAGCTTGGCCTAGCCAAGTATACGGCGACGAATGCGGCCATCCGAATCGTCGATCAGGCGATGAGAATCGTCGGCGCGCTAAGCTTGTCGCGCAGCTTGCCGCTTGAGCGGATGTACCGCGACGTGAGGGCGGGTTTGCACAACCCGCCGATGGACGATGCGGTGCTGCTCAATTTAGCGAACCATGCTATCGGGGAACTGTCGTAGACTCTTGGTTTTTGGAATATACGGCATATTCGGTATAATGAAAGCTAATAGCCGGCTTGGATCGGATTAATTAGCTTACACCCGTTAAGAAGAAGGAGTTTTCCGCAAGTGTCAAATCGTCTATGGAACGTGGGAATCGTGCTTCTCTTCCTGTTGCTCGCTGCATTGCTTCTGCAATTTTTCTCCTCCTCCGCAACTATTCGCAAGCTGGCCGAGCCGTCCGTGAATGATGGTCTTGAATCGGCGGGACGCAAGCATATCGTACTCATCTCGCAAGAGCGTGACAACCCTTTCTGGCTGGCCATCGCGGAAGGCGCCCGGGCGGCTGCCGAATCGCTTGGCATGGAACTGGAATATACGGGCCCGCTCCGCATAAATCAAGGCGAACAGACCCAGCTGTTAAAGAAGGCGATTGCGGCCAAAGCCGATGCTATTCTCATTCAAGGGCTTGGCGACAGCTCATCCTATAAAGAATGGATCGACAGAGCGAACAAACGGCATATCCCCGTTATTGCCATCGATACGGACGAGCCGGGAAGCCAGCGAATCGCCTATGTAGGTACCGATAACTTTAAGGCCGGTCGGCAGATGGGCGAGCTGGTTGCCGCGCGAACAACCGAAGAGGGACTGATCGGGGTCCTGCTCGGGAACGAACAGGCAGCTAATCAGCAACTGCGGCTTGCCGGTCTTCAGGCTGCGCTAAAAGGCCAGCCCAGACTTCGGATTGCCGAGGTTCGCTCCTCCAATATATCGCGGCTTGAGGCGCAGCAGCAGACCGAGGACCTCCTTGCCAGTCAGCCGAACATCCGCATTCTGGTCGGCTTCAGCGCCCTCGATGGCGCGGGCATGATGGAAGCCGCCTCGCGACTTGGACGTGGGGATATCCAAATCTTTGCCTTTGACGATCTTGATATAACGATGGAAGGTATCCGCGGCGGCCGGATTGAAGCCTCCATCGTCCAGCAACCGCGGAAGATGGGGGCTCAAGCCATCGAACTGCTAAGTAATCATTGGCAGGGCGAGCCCATTTCACAGGAGCAATTCACCGATACCTTTGTTCTGGATGCCGATGCGTTAACAGCGGGCAGCCCGGCAGAGGAGCGCCTGAATCGATGACGATACGAGCCAAGTTACTCGTCTTTCTCCCCTTGCTCGTCCTGTTAACCAATTCGATTACGTTCTTTTTATTTGAAAGCAGCAAAGTCGTTCACGGCAGCTATCAGGTGCTCATGGACCGCGTCCTTTTGATTAAACAGACAACGGAAGCATCGGAAGCGCAGCTGCAGGCGCTTTACGACTATCTCCTGGACCCTTCCGATTCGGCTAAAGAGCAGTCAGGGACGGCTTCGGCCGAGTTGGGGCTCCTGCGCGAAAAGCTGCATATTCAAGGGGGTGACTCGCCCCATATGTCTGCCTTCGTCAGTTATGGGCATCTCGTAAGCACTTTGCTCGATGATGCCGGCGCAGCGCTTGCCGCAGCCGGAAATGGCGACCGGAGACAATCGTTCGAACGCTACGAGGAAGCGGAAGAGACTACCGGCTTCATCCGTGAAGCAGGGGGAGAGCTGGTCGATTTGGAGCTGACTGCCTATGCGCCCGTCTATGACCTAGTTCAGCGGGAGAATGCGCGGATGAATCGGCTCGGCATGGCGGTATTCCTCGTGAATACGATTCTGAGCCTTGTGCTTGCGATCTGGATATCGCGCAGCATTACAAGACCCGTGGCTCGTCTTGTCGACTGGGCGGGACGCATTGCCAAAGGAAATTTCGCCATTCAGCCGCAGGCCGAGGCGGAAGCGGACGAACTGGGTGCCTTATCGAAGGCGTTCCGACGCATGTTAACGGATTTAGAGCATCTTATCGAGAAGGATAAGGAAAGCTTAGAGAAAGACCGTCTGGTCAAGGAGCTTGAGCTGGCCGCCTTGCAAAATCAGATTAATCCCCATTTCTTGTTCAATACGCTCAATGTGCTCTCCAAGCTGGCTTTAATGGAAGGGGCGGAAAAGACGAGCGATCTGATCGTCTCTATGTCGAATACGATGCGGTATAATCTGCAGAGGCTGGACCAGCCGGTACCGCTCGCAGACGAGCTGCGGCATGTGGAAGAATACATCCGCATTCAAAAAGCCCGTTTTCGGAACCGTATCCAATTCGAAACGGTCGTAAATCCTGCCGTTCTGCATCTCGAGCTGCCTGCGCTGACGATTCAGCCTTTAATCGAGAATGCCTTCGCCCACGGGATCGAGGGGATGGAACGCGGCGGGACGATTCGTCTTCATATTGAAGCCGAGCTTGAAGGCGCCGTTATAACGGTGTCCGACAACGGACGCGGGATGCCGGCGGAAGTACGGGAAGCCGTCATGCGCCTGGAAGAAGGACCGAAAGCCGGCCGCAGATCGGCTGCAGGCGGGACGGGACTTGGCATGCGCAACGTGTTCAAGCGTTTGGCGCTGTTCTATGGCCGGGAGGATCTCGTTAAGGTGTGGAGCGAGCCCGAGACCGGCACGACAATTACCATTCATATCCCATCGGGAAAGGGGGAAGAAGAAGACGATGTATCGACTGCTGATCGCGGATGACGAAGACCTCGAACGCGAAGGTCTGGAGTGGATTGTAAAGCGAATGATGCCCGATCGGTTCGAGGTCATCCATGCGGAGAATGGACGTATTGCGATTGAGCGTGCGGAGGAGCTAAGGCCGCACATCGTATTCATGGACGTCAATATGCCGGGTATACAAGGGCTTGCGGCGCTGAGAGAAATCAAGGTCCGATTGCCGGAGGCGAAGCTTGTCCTTGTGACCGCGTACGACTATTTTGCCTATGCGAAGGAAGCGCTCAGCTTAGGCGTGAAGGAATATATCGTGAAGCCGGCCAGCCGGGAGCAGGTGGTAGAAGTCCTTACCCAGCTAACGCAGGAGCTCGATCAAGAGAAACGGAAGCGGACCGAGGAACTCGCGCTTCGTCATCAAGTGGCGGAGCTCATGCCATTGGCGGAAAATGAGCTGGCATTGATGTTAATGGTCGATCACGTTCAACAGGTCGGAACGGCCGAGCTATCGGAGTGGATTCATTTTCCGCTGGAGCAAACTTGCGCGGTCGTCGTCGCGTTCCCTGAACGGCTCGGTTCGCAAGAGGGCAAAAAGCTTTATGACAGCATCCGCAGCTTCGCCAAGTCGATGACTAGTCCGTGTATCATCAGTTCGTTAATCGAGCGGCATATGACGATCTTTCTTCGCGAGCCGTTTCCGCTAAGCGTACAGCTGCATAGGCAACGGACAATCCGTTTCGCGGAGTCGTTGTCCGATCAAGCCTCAAAGCTTGCCGGTCTAACGGTGAGCATCGGAATCGGTTCGTTGCAAGATGGTGCCGAAGGCTTGAGGCAATCTTACTATGAAGCGGTATTTGCTTCCACATGCCGCACGGAAGGTACGGCTGTTTGTCATTTTGAAGAGCTGAAGGAAGGCGGCGGCGCGGTCTCGCCGGAGGAAGGAGACGCTCTGTCTCCGTCTCCGGGTGATCCAACAGGCGCCTATGTGCTTTCTGCTCTGAAGCGGATCCGCGAGGAGCGCGAGCAGCAGACGCACTCGGTACTCGACCGGGCCAAGCAATATATGCAGGAGCGTTTCACCGAGGAGCTCTCGCTCGAAGAGGTCGCCGATTACGTCCATTTGAACCCCCATTATTTCAGTAAAGTGTTCAAGCAACAGGTCGGCGAAACGTTCATCGACTACCTAACCGGCCTCCGCATCGAAAAGGCGAAAGCGCTCATTGCCGAAGACCAGCTCAGCTTGAAGGAGGTTTGCTTTGCAGCAGGCTACCGCGACCCGAATTATTTCAGCCGCGTCTTCAAGAAGGTCACGGGCGTCACGCCAACCGAATACCGCAGCGGATTGAAGCCAAGATCGGGAGACTAGCCCACTTGGCTTTCTAGGTGTTCGAGGCGGGTCCCACCCATCCCAAGCTCGTCCCGCAGCCCCTTCGACTTGTACGATTACATTCTTCCCCATCCCCCGCCTGACAGCACTATTTTGTCCTCCGGTCCCAAAATAATGCTAGCCCCCAATAAACATTCCGAATTCAACGCTCGCTCCCACAAAATTATGCGGTAATTGGACGCATTAATGCTGTTTATCAGTCATTTGCGCTTGATTTGCTCATGCTATAATGACGAGGCTAGTTCAATTGAAGGGAGTCAAGCTTGTGGAAGCATCATTACAATCCCCTAAAGACGGGGTCAGCATGAAGTTCGTTACACTCGTTTCCATCGTCGCCGCACTCGGCGGTTTATTGTTTGGTTTTGATACGGCTGTCGTCTCCGGGGCCGTCGGATTCATGGAGGAGCGCTTCCATTTGTCCGAATTGCAGGTCGGCTGGGCCGTTTCCTCCCTCATCGTGGGCTGTATTGTCGGAGCCGCGATGTCCGGAGTCGCAAGTGACCGTTTCGGTCGAAAAAAAGTACTGATCTTCGCGGCGATTCTGTTCATCATCGGCTCGATCGGCTCCGCAATCCCGGATACGTTCACCGGCTACATCATCGCCCGGATGATCGGCGGGATCGGGATCGGCTTCACCTCTACGCTCTGTCCGCTGTACAATGCGGAGATTGCGCCGGCGAAATACCGCGGCCGCTTGGTTGCCTTTAACCAGTTCGCTACCGTAACCGGCATTTTCTTGACGTACTTCATTAATTCCGGCATCGCCGGCTATGGCGACCATGCCTGGGATATCGAGAACGGCTGGCGCTGGATGTTCGGCGTTGGCGCCATCCCTGGCGTTCTCTTCCTGATCCTGCTGTTCTTCGTGCCGGAAAGCCCTCGTTGGCTCATTAAGCAAGGCCGTCCCGCAGAAGCGCTGCCGATTCTGATCCGGATTCACGGCGAAGAAGCAGCCAAGCAAGAAGTGCACGATATTAAAGCTTCGTTCAGTCAAGAAAGCGGCTCGCTGCGGCAACTGTTTAAACCGGGCCTTCGCCTGGCGCTGATCGTCGGCGTCGTGCTTGCAATCTTGCAGCAAGTGACCGGCATAAACGCCGTTATGTACTATGCGCCGGAGATATTCAAAGCAACGGGCGCGGGTACGAATGCTTCCCTTTACCAAACGATTCTCGTCGGCTTCATCAACTTTGCGTTCACCATTCTATCGTTATGGCTGATCGACAAAGTCGGCCGCAAAGCGCTGCTGCTCGTCGGTTCAGCGTCAATGACGATATGCTTGCTTGCGATCGGGATCGCCTTCCATACCGGCCATACCTCGGGGCCGCTCGTACTCATCTTCATCCTGCTGTACGTCGCTTCGTTCGCGGTATCTCTAGGGCCCGTCGTGTGGGTCATCCTCGCGGAGATCTTCCCGAATCGGATACGCGGCCGGGCAACCGCGATTGCTTCGATGGCGCTGTGGGCGGCCGATTACGTCGTTTCGCAATCTTTCCCGCCGATGCTTAGTTCGTTCGGCGCAGCGTCTACCTTCTGGTTGTTCGGCGCGATGTCCTTGATCACCGTGCTCTTCACTTGGCGCGTCGTTCCGGAGACAAAAGGCAAATCGCTCGAAGAAATCGAATCCTTATGGACGCAAGGCGCACGGAAGAGCTCATAATTCAATAAACAACAAAGGCTTTGCCGGCATGCGCACTCGCGCTCATGCTGACAAAGTCTTTTTTATATAGCGCCCCCACGACTTTTGTCGAGGCTAAAATCATCCCGGAGTCCATTTGGGATTCGTTCCCGCGCCCGTCACGGTTTGTCATATCCTTCCTGTAAAGTAAGAGTAACAAATCTATATCGGATGGGTGAGTGTGGATGAGGAATGATAAGATGATGGAAACGAAACCGGCAGCCAAGTTTTTCGAAGGAGAGAAGTGGCTCGTGCTTACAGGGTTGCTCGGCTTTCTTCTTGCGGGATTATGCGCACTATGGATTATGCTTTATGGGGCGGAGGTATCCCCGGAAGGCGATATGTCGAAAGCATTCTCGTTTAACGCGGCACTGGGCATATTTCTGATCTCGACGGCAGCGATCAGCCCGTTGTCCGCCATGAAGGCGAGGAGCAGAGCCTTCTTTCGCTGGTCATATATTATCCTTGCGCTTTATTCTTACTTTGCGGAAAATGTGCAAAACTTTCGCGGTGTTAATCCGAGGTTCGTGAAGGACGGATCAGCCTTTGATATTATGGTGGGTTCGCTTTTTGCTTTCGTCGCTCTGCTGCTGGTGCTGTATTATCTTTTCTTAGCCATTCAATATTTCCGCCGGAAAGCCTATAATCTTCGTCCGGAACTGGTGCTTGGCATCCGTTACGCAATGATCGCAACGATGCTCTCTTTTGCCGCCGGTATCTGGATTTCCGTTAATCAAGGCCGGTTTGTCGGCCTTCACGGAAATATAATTTGGCTGCACGGACTTGGCTTCCATGCCCTTCAAGCAGTGCCGTTAGTCGCCTGGTTGACCGAGCGTACGGAGCTTGCAGCCTCGGTTCGCCGCAGATGGATCCATCTGACGGGCATCGCCTATTTACTCGGACTGGCAGCGATCGGTTGGCAGACCTTGCTTGGCAGCTCCATTATGGAGTGGTCCGTACTTCCGCTTCTTGCTTGCGGCTGTTTCTTGATCGCAATGGCGTCCGGGGCCCAAATGCTGATTCAATCAACTAAAGCAAGGCATCGGCAATCTATAAGCGGTCGTTCCTAGTTAGTCGCTAACGGATTCATAAAACACTTAATCGAAGTTTCATTTCTCGTCTAGAGTGATAACGATAGGAACAAGCGCATCTTCGGCAGGCAAAAGCTAGCCGGTGATGCGTTTGTTTTTTGCGCGCAGAATCGACTATAAATGATTGACGAACGTTGGCGAATCGGATTATGATAGTAGTTAGTAATATATATAGTAACAAGTTAATAATTTTATTAATCTACTTGACACTTTTAAACGCTAGGCATTCGATTTCACGTGAGTGAGATAACATCTTTGTTAATATGTAAGCGTTTAACTTGTGGAGGGAGGTGCGACGAGTAGGGCGATACGTAGTTAGTCAGGCATCATTCCGGCAATTGTTACGATATTAAAGGAGGCGAAGGATAGAACGATGAAGACGGGAAATAGCTTAAGGAAAGAAGCCATGAAGCTGCTGATTGGATTTTTAGCGATTGTTCTGCTGCTGCCGACGACGCTCGTAGGCGCCGTCCCGGCAACGGATGGAGCGTCCAAGCCGACCGCACCAAGCAAGACGGACCCGACCTTCGGGGAAGTATCCGTCCATGATCCGTCGATCGTGAAGGACGGCGACACCTATTACGTATTCGGCTCGCATATCGAAGCGGCCAAGTCGACCGATCTGATGCATTGGACGCGCTTCACGAACGGTTATGAGACGACGAACAATGCGCTGTTCGGCGATCTGTCGGCCAATCTGGCGGAATCGTTCGATTGGGCGGGGGAGAACGACGCCGACAGTCGGGGCGGCTTCTCCGTCTGGGCGCCCGACGTGTTATGGAATGCGGACTATGTGAATGAGGATGGCTCCAAAGGCGCTTACCTGATGTACTATTCGGCATCGTCGACCTATATCCGATCGGCGATCGGCATTGCGGCTTCCCAGTCGATCGAAGGTCCGTATGACTATGTAGATACGATTATATACTCCGGCTTCACGCAGGACACGGCTATGGACGAAAACAGCGTTATCGATAAGAAATGGACGAACACGAATATTCCGGAGCTTATCGAAGATGGCGTTCTGGAGGAGTCGACCGCATGGTTCAATGGCAACGGCTCTTACAAGAACAGCGTGTACCCAAACGCAATCGACGCGAATTTGTTTTATGACGAGGAAGGCAAGCTGCATATGACATACGGATCGTGGTCGGGCGGCATCTTCCTGCTGGAGATCGACAAGACGACAGGAAGGCCGATTTATCCGGGAGCGGACGGCGAGACGGATGACGGCAGGCTGATCGACCGCTACTTCGGCACGAAGATCGCGGGCGGTTACGGCAAGTCCGGCGAAGGACCGTATGTGAGGTATGACAGCGAGACGGGCTACTACTTCCTGAACGTCACGTACGGATGGCTCGGCGCCGACGGCGCATACAACATGAGGCTGTTCCGAGCGACATCGCCAGAAGGCCCGTATACCGACGCTCTGGGCCAGGACGCCGTTCTGCCGGGCAATACGGCCAATGATCCGTATGGCAACAAACTGATCGGCAATTACTTGTTCGAGCGCAAGGCCGGCGATCCGGGAACGGGAATCGGCATCGGCTATGTGTCCTCGGGGCATAACTCGCTTTATTTCGACGAGACGTCCGGACAGAAGTTTATCGTGTTCCATACGCGATTCCCGGAATCCGGCGAGTTCCATGAAGTGCGCGTGCACCAGCTGTTCATGAACGAGGACAACTGGCCGGTCGTTGCGCCGCATCGTTATACCGGGGAGAAGCTTGCGAAGGTGAACGAGAAGCATATCGCGGGGGAATACCGCTTCATCAATCACGGCAAGACGAATGCGGTGCCGACCGTGAAGTCCGTGCTCATTCGTCTGAATGAAGACCATACCGTCAGCGGAGACGTGACGGGAAGCTGGCGGCTGAACGGCAATTATTTTGCGGAATTGACCATCGAAGGCGTCGCTTACAAAGGCGTGTTCGCGAAGCTCTGGGATGAGGGCTCGCAAAGCGATGTGTTAACCTTTACGGCCATGTCGGGCGAAGGCGCTTCGATCTGGGGCAGCAAGCTGCGCGATCGCACCGACAAGCAGCTTGTGAACGATGTGCTGAAGGACATCCAGCTTGGCGATCTTACGAAGGTTGTGTCCGACTTGACGCTTCCGCGTGAAGGCGCGCGTTATTCGGAGATAAGGTGGACGACAAGCGATTCGGATATCGTGACCGAGCAAGGCGTCGTCACGCGTCCGGAGGCGGATGCCGGTCCTGCGACGGCGGTGTTGACGGCTACCGTAACGAAAGGCGGTGAGACGGGGTCGAAGGCATTCACGATCAACGTGCTCCCGTCCCAGCCATCCGAACTTGTCGCAAACTACGAATTCGAAGAGGGATTATCGGATTCGACAGGCAGCTTCGACGAAGGAACGGTTACGGGCAACAGAATCGACAACACGGACGGCATGATTGCGTATTCGGAGGGTATGTACGGCAATGCGGCGGCGTTGGACGGCAATTCCGGCATCAAGCTGCCTAACGGATTGATCGGGGGCAACAGCTATTCGGTATCGTTATGGCTGAATCCGGAGGAGCTAACGGCGTTCACGACCGTATTCTTCGGCGCGAGAGACGCCAATAACTGGATCAGCTTACTGCCGCAAGGCCCTGTCGGTAACCAGACAATGCTCTGGTCCGGAAGCGAGAAGTGGTATGACGCGGCAGCAGGAATGACCATCAAAGCCCGGCAATGGTCGCATATTGCGTTCACGGTAGAGAACGGCAATGCTAAGCTGTACGTGAACGGCGCTTTGAAATTTAGCGGTGCGGCGTTCCCCGATATTTTCACTAGCGGCGACGGGGTGTTCAGCCTTGGCGTGAACTGGTGGGATACGCCGTACAAAGGGCTGCTGGACGACCTTCGCATCTATGAAGGCATCCTGACGCAGCAAGAGGTTCAGCAGCTGGTGTTCGATCCCGAAGTTGCCGTCGACGGCGTGCAGCTTGGCGTTACGGACAAAAAGGTATTCGTCGGCAATACGTATACGCCGTCCAACGTCGCGGTATCTCCTATCAATGCCGGCAACCGGCAGTTGCTGTGGAGCTCGGCGAACGAAGCCGTTGCGATGGTTGACGGCCATACAGGGAAAGTAACGGCCGTTCAAGCCGGTATCGCGGAAATTACGGCGACGGCGGCGGACGGGAGCGGGGCAACCGCATCTTACTTGGTTGAAGTTGTCGATCAAGCGGTCGCCCATTACGGCTTCGACGGCGATCTGACGGATGCGCTCGGAGGCACGGCCGGATCGGTAACCGGCAATCGGGTCGACAACGCGGGCGGCACGATTACATTCGGCGAGGGCGTCTCCGGCGAAGCGGCAATCTTCAATGGCAGCTCGGGCGTCCGTCTGCCGAACGGCCTCATCGCAAGCGACAGCTACACCGTAGCTATGTCCCTCTACGTTGAACGAGGCAGCCAGTACACACCTGCGTTCTTCGGAGCCCGGTCGGGCGACAGCTGGATCAGCCTCGTGCCGCGCGGTCCTGGCGATGCGCAGCCGACGATGCTATGGTCCGGCACGGCATGGTACGATGCCCCGACCGGCATGCAGATTCCGGTCGGCGAATGGGCCCATGTTGCCTTTACGGTAGAGGAAGGCCGCGTGACGGTATACATTAACGGCGAGGAGAAGTTCACGGGCACGGGCTTCCCGAACGTGTTCACGACTGCCGATGGCGTATTCGCGCTGGGCGTCAACTACTGGGATACGCCGTTCGTCGGCATGATCGACGAGCTTCTCGTCTACGATGCGGCGTTATCCGCCGAGCAGATCGCGGATCTTGGAGCGGGCGCTCCATAACTTCGAACACACTTCATAGAGGTTACAAAAGAAAAGTCTGTTCCTATGGCGAAATGCAACCCGTCTAGTAGACAGCACAAAACAAGCGGCCTTATTCCTGAATTTCATGGGGATGAGGCCGTTTCCTTTATTTTGGGTCTGGCAGCGTAAGAGACGCCTTCTTCCGGGAGCTGGTTTCGGCTGACCTATCGGTAGATTCGAAACAGGGGCTTCAGCGCAGCCTTACTCTTCGTTTCTTGGCCCGGTTATTGCGAACAACGTTCATGGCGGGGAAGGCAACGCGGAACGGAGCGGGTTTCGCCTTCTTGCGCGAACGCTTGACCGAGGTGGCTGCCGTCTCTTCTTCGGTGGATTCCCCGGGACCGCTTATTTCCGTCGTGATTTCGCTCGGGCTAATGATTTTCGCATTGCCGAAGTTGATTTTGCCCTCGTTCTTGACGATAACGACCTTCCCAATCCAGCAAAAAAACATAGGGAGCAGCATCCCTTCCTAAGTATAGGCGTTAGCGCCAGTTAAGGCGCATAGCTACTTCCCTCCATGCTATGACCGGCCATCCATGCAGGCGTTGGCGAATGGACGGGATACATTAGCCCGATTTATGCGAAGGCTAGCCGCCTTGAAGGCTTCGATATTCAGAGGGCGATTGCCCGACGATTTTCTTGAAGACGGCATTGAACGAGTCGATGTCGCGGTAGCCGACGAGTTCGGCAATGACGCTTACTTTGCGAGAGGAGCCGCGCAGCAACTCGCAGCTCTTATGGATGCGCGCATTTTGCAGGTAAGAGCCAAATGATTGGCCGGAATGCCTCTGGAATAGTCTCTGTAAATGTCTGATGCTCCATCTGGAGATATGCGACAGATCAGACAAAGTAATCGGCTCGGATAAATGCTCCCCGATATATTGGATGACGTTTGTGAAGTCGGCAGCATCGGCCGATCTCTTGTCGGCGTCTCCGTATTTCAGCCGATACACGGTAATGGCCAATTGGCTCACGAGCGAGAGCAGCATCGTTGCGGAGCCGATACTTGGAACGGACATTTCCCGGTACAGCCTCTGCATGATGCTCTCGATCGAGCCGTCCCGATCAAACGCGTTGAAATAAGATGAGGCGCTGCTCCTTTCGTTGCCGCCGCAGAGCGACTTGAGATGTTCTTGAACGGGATCATCCAGCAGGATGGGCGACAGACGATCGACCATATAGTTGTCGAACAGGCAGTTGTAGACGATGAGCGGCTCGCCGGCGGGACCTGGCGTAGACGGCCGAAACACATGCGAGATGCCGACGGGTATGACGTACAGCATTCCTTTGTGAACCGGAAATGTCTCGTTCTCGATATGGTGATAGCCTTTGCCTTGAGCTACATAACAATATTCAATGAATTCATGCGAGTGAAACGGAACGTTGAAGTCCTCGGTCGCCCGATTGACGAATAGGCGCAAATTGTTTTGCAAATAGGCCTCGCTCTTGAATAGCTCGGTCGTTCGATTCATTAGCGCTCCTCCTCTATGCAGATGGCCTGATCGCAGGGGAATGATGTCTTCATTGGCAGGTGTCTGCAAGACCGCGATCCTTATAATTATAAATTGAAAGCGCATCAAAAATCTATGCGAGGGAGTCGTTCTCATGTTCCAAATAACGAAGCTACGCTGCGAGTACAAAGAAAACCCAATCGGCATCGATTGGAAGGTCATTCCAAGGATCAGCTGGCAGTTGCTGTCCGACGTCAGAGATTGCGCGCAATCCGCGTACCAAGTGCAGGTTGCGACTGACCGTGCCTTCGAAGCCGTTCGGTGGGATTCCGGCAAAATAAATTCGGCGCAGTCCATCCATGTCGAGCTTGATTCCATGCAGCTGGAAGCGCGGACTCGCTATTACTACCGCGTTCAGGCCTGGGATGGGTTTGGCGCTAACACGGGATGGTCGACCGCGTCCTTCTTCGAGACGGGGTTGGCCGATGCAAGCGGGTGGCAGGCGGAGTGGATTACAGCGCCGGAATCGCTAATTCCGCAAGCCGACGATCGCTCCCCGCAGCTTCGAACGTTCTTCGAGGTGGCAGGAGCCGTCGAGAGCGCGCGGATTTATGTGACGGCGCTTGGCTTATATGAATTGAAGCTGAACGACGAACGCGTCGGGGATCATTATTTTACACCGGGGTGGACGAGTTATTGGAATCGCCTGCAATATCAAACCTATGAGGTGACCGGGCTGCTGAAGGAAGGGGATAACGCGCTTGGCGCGCTGCTCGGCAACGGCTGGTACAAAGGCTACTTGGGCTATAGGGGACAGAAGGAAACCTATGGCGCGAACCGGGCGCTGCTCCTGGAGCTTCATATCCGATACAAGGACGGCTCCGAGCAGCATGTGTTCTCGGGTAACCGCTGGCAGGCCGGAGAGAGCGCGATTCGCATGTCGGACATCTACATGGGCGAGCATTACGATGCGCGGCTGGAGCGGGATTGGAGGGACCGGTCGCAGGATGGCTGGCAGCAAGCGGCGGTCGTCGAGCATCCGAAGGACATCATCGTCGCGCAGGAAAATGTTCCGGTTACGAAGCTGGAACGGTTGAAACCGATCGAATTGGTAAGGACGCCAAAGGGCGAGCTCGTTCTTGATATGGGACAGAACATGGTCGGCTGGCTGAGCTTTAGCGTGCAAGGGGAAGCGGGCCATACGGTCGAGCTGGTGCATGCGGAGGTGCTGGATTCCGAAGGCAATTTCTACCGCGACAATATTCGCTCGGCGCAGCAATGCGTGCGTTATACGCTGAAGGGCGGGGAGAAGGAGACATACGAGCCGCATTTTACGTTCCAGGGGTTTAGGTTCGTGCTGCTTGCCGGATTCGGGGAAAACGTTCAGTTGGACGATTTTACAGGCGTTGTGCTCCATTCGAACATGGAGCGGACAGGGGATTTCGAATGCTCCGATCCGTTAGTCAATCAGCTGCATCACAACATCCTATGGGGCCAAAAAGGCAACTTCCTAGACGTGCCGACCGACTGCCCGCAGCGCGACGAGCGGCTCGGCTGGACCGGAGATGCGCAAATGTTCGTCCGCACGGCTTCGTATTTGATGAACACCGCTCCGTTTTTTACGAAATGGCTGCGGGACTTGAAGGCCGACCAGAAGCCGGAGGGCGGCATTCCGTTCTTTATTCCGAATTTGCAGCGTTCGTATACGGAAGATTCGATGGAGAAGAGCCATTCGTCTGCCGCTTGGGGGGACGCGGCGACGATCTGCCCGTGGACGGTCTACGAAATGTACGGCGACGCGAGGCTGCTCGCCGAGCAGTATGACAGCATGAAGAAATGGATTACCTACATGCGTGAGCAAGGCAGCAATCCGTATCTTTGGAATACGGGCTTCCACTTCGGGGATTGGCTCGGGCTTGATTCCAAGCCGGACAGCTACATCGGAGCGACGGACCGCGATTATGTCGCAACCGCCTTCTATGCTTATTCGACTGAGCTTACGCGGAAGGCGGCAGAGGTGCTAGGGCATGCGGAGGACGCGGAATACTACCGTGCGCTGCATGGGAATATCGTCGAAGCGTTCAGCAGCGAATTCGTTACGCCTTCGGGCAGGCTGGCAGTCTCCACCCAAACGGCGCAGGTGCTCGCTCTGAAGTTTGGCCTCGTAGAGGGAGCAGTCAAGGAGCGTGCGGTGCAAAAGCTGAAGGATCTTCTAGCGGAAGCGGGCGATCATTTGACGACGGGCTTCGTCGGCACTCCATATCTGAATCCTGTTCTCAGCGAGAACGGTCATAATGAATTGGCTTATAAGCTGCTGTTCCAGAAGGATTACCCGTCATGGCTGTATCAGGTCACGAAGGGCGCTACGACGATCTGGGAACATTGGGACGGGATTAAGGAGGACGGCAGCTTCTGGAGCGCGGACATGAACTCGTTCAACCATTATGCTTACGGCGCTATCGGCGAGTGGCTATATCGTTACGTTGCCGGTATCGGAACGGATGAAGCGTTGCCTGGATTCAAGCGGGTGCATATCAAGCCGCAGCCGGGAGCGGGGCTGGACTTCGTGCGGGCAAGTGTAGAAACGATGTACGGCAGCGTAGCTTCTTCGTGGAGCAGATCGGAAGACGGCATGATGGAGGTACGGGTTACCGTGCCTGCGAATACGACCGGCGTCGTCGTTCTTCCGGGGGCGAAGCTTCAAGGATTGCTGGAGACAGGAGTGCCTGCAGAACAGGCGGCTGGCGTCCACCGCATGTCGGCTGCTGATGGCGGATCGAGCGTTGAGGTTGAGCTGGGTTCTGGCAGCTACTGCTTCACTTATGTTTCTGTAGGCTAGCTATTCCAATACGATAGATATAGTTTCTAGCACTATTTCCTGGAATGAAGCCGGTTCTGGCGGTATAGTGCTAGTTTCTATATCTATTATCCGAGAAAGAGCCTCGACCGTCTAACGATGATCGGGGCTCTGTTCCTATTTCATCTTACAGCGGCAAGTCTCGCTTGCTGAAGGAGACAATGCCCGCGGCAAAGGCAACAATCCCAACCGCCAGCAGGATGGCGGAGGACAACAGCGGATTGCCGCCGCCGCTTGCGATTTCGCTAGGCTGGTAGAGGGCGAATAGCGAGGCGAATCGAAGCCATTCGACGTTTTCGCTTATTTTGCCAAGCATATCCAGACCGAACATGCCGAACACGATCGCCCCCGATAGGCCAAGCGCCTTCTTCTCGTCGTTGGCGACGGAGGAAACGAGGAAGGAAATGCCCCCGATCGCAATGAACAGCGCTAGCGCGACCGTATTCATGAGAAGGAAACGGGAGCTGTCGAACTCGTAACGATCGCCGATGAACCAGAAGTAGCCTAAGTAGCCGGCTGCCGTCGTTATGAGCAGGATCATCAGCAGACCGAAAGCCAGCACGGAAGCCTGGGTCATGGCAATCCGGCGACGGGATGTCGGCGTGGACAAAAGGTAGGCCATCGAGCCTTGGTCGACTAGCCGCGCCATAAGCCCTGTGGATACCATAATCGTAAATATCGAGAGCAGAATAGGGAGAATAAGGCCGTAATATTCGCCGGAGATGAACGCTTCCATGCTTCCGAAGCCGCCTTGAATATTGAAGGCGCTGACGAGTCCATCGGGCATCGATGCCAGCAGGTCGTTAAGCGCGCCTGAATTGTCGGCTATGCCGGGATAGAGCCAGAACATAATGACGATATAAAAAGCGGATCCAAAGGCGTAATTGCTCACGCCCTTCATGTTGATCTTGAGCATTAGCTTCAAGAGCGGAAGGTTCATAACGCATTCTCCTTCTGGTCGTAATAATGCATAAAGATGTCCTCAAGATTTTGGGCCGTAACGTCGATGCTGCGTATCTCAAAGTTCGCGCACCGGCGGATCAGCTCGTTGTAATTGCCTTGCACGGCGATCGTGACCCGGCTATCGCCTTGCGATACGATAGGCAAGCCGCTCGTAAGCGCGAATTGCTTAGCATCGTCGTTGCGCTCGAATACGATTACGACCAGCTTCCGCTGCATCGACTGCAGCTCGTGCATATTGTTGAGGGCAACGACCCGGCCTTCCTTAATGATGGCGGCTCGATCGCATGTTCGCTCGATCTCCGTGAAGCTATGGGAGGACATGAGGAAGGTCGTGCCTTTCGCTTTCTCCTCAAGCACAAGCTCGATGAATGTCTGCTGCATGAGCGGATCAAGGCCGGAGGTGGGTTCGTCCAGTATGATCAGCTCGGGATCATGCATGAACGCGGCGACGATGCCCACCTTCTGCTTCATGCCCTTCGACATTTTGCGAATCGGCGTGCTTGCGTCGAACTGCAACCGCTCGATCAGGCGGGCGCGCTTAACCGAACTATCCACCCCCTGCATGTCGGCAAGAAAAGTCAGAAACTCTTTGCCGTTCATGCCTTCAATAAAAGCAATCTCCCCCGGCAAGTAACCGATCAGCTTCTGCACCTCGCTATGCTTCGACCAGCTGTCCAGCCCTTTGATGGACACATGCCCCTTATCGGGCTTCATGAAGCCCATAATATGGCGGATCGTCGTCGACTTGCCGGCCCCGTTCGGACCGAGGAAGCCGAACACTTCGCCTTGGTTCACCGTGAACGACACATCCGTAATGCCTTTGCCGCCTTCAAAATGTTTCGTTAACCCGTCGACAATCAACATGGAGCGCAACACCCCGCAATTGAATTTTATGAAATATTATAACGATTATATTTCATATTTATGATAGATCCGGAGGAAGTAGAAGTCAATGGGTTATGAAATATAAATGTGTTATAATTTCATTAAATGGAACGAATAGTTTTTTCGGGAGGGTAAGATGAACGGATTCGAGAAGAGGAAGGAAGCTATCAAGGAGAAGATTAAGAACACGGTTCTCCAGATGCTGACCACAAGGGAGCCGAAGAGCTTGCGGATAGCCGACATTGCTACCGAGGCGGAAGTGTCGCAAGTGACGATATACAATTATTTTGGCAACAAAGAAGCGCTTCTTCGGGAAGTGTTCATCGAATATATCGAAGAGAAGGTCAATGAATTCGAGACTTTCGTCGAGAGCGGACCCCCGCTTAAGGAGGTAGTCTCGTACAGCATTTTCCTGGATCGCGAAGCGTTCGCGTCGTTCACGCCGCAGTTCATTCAGCAGCAGCTTGCAGGCGATCCGGAGTTGGAGCGGTACATCGAACGGCTCACGAACGAGCGGGCGATGCCGCTGTTCGTCCGGTTCATCGAGGATGCGAAGCGCAGGGGAGAAGTATCGGATAAGGTGCCAACCTCTACGATTGTCGCCTATATCCAGATGTACAGCGCTCTGTCGCAACAATTTCTGGCGATGGCGCAGCAGAGCGGCCGAGGGGAACAGTTTGCAGAAGAAATGATTCATTTGTTCTTCTACGGCATTTGCGGCTTGGAGCCGGGGGATATTACGAAGTGAGTATGCAACATGGATAGAATCCCGCCCGTCCTATAACTAACATGGAGATGCAGCGTAGGGATTCTTGGGAGTGAGGCAAATCTCACAATAATCGTCCCATCTACTATGATTTATAAAAATAGTGAGGCAAACCTCATCTGCCATGAACTTATGTTCACGAGCAGTGAGCTTTGCCTCACTGTTTTTGTTTATGCAGCTAAGGGAAGCCGAAAGTGTGAGGGTGGGCTCACAATTAGTGAAATTTACCTCATACGACAGGCTGCGTTTGCAGGCGGATGACGTTCCACGAAGCTTTCGCGAGAACGGCTTTGACGCGTCCGTTGTCGATAGCGGAGCGGCCGCCGCTGCGAGGGACGACGTTGTTCGGGTTCGCTTTGGTGTTCACCGCCATAAGGTCGTCGTTCTCCAGTACGATATGCTCGATCAGGCTAACCGCGCCGAAGCTGCGAAGGTCGACGTCGAACTCCATGCTCTCTCCGAGATGGCGGTTGACGGCGAAGATCGTCACCTCACCGTTCTCCTCATTGTGCACGCTGATCGCTTCCAGGTAAGGAACATCCGTATAGTCCTTGGAATCGTACTTCGGCGAAGAGGTGATCGCATGCAGAACGGTTCCTCTGCCGTAAACCGATGCATGAAGGAACGGATAATAGGTCGATTGCAGCCAGAGCGGTCCGCCGTTCTCGGTCGTTATAGGCGCGATAACATTAATCAGTTGAGCGATACATGCCATTTTCACGCGGTCGGCGTGCTTCATTAGCGTAATCAGATAGCAGCCGACGGCAAGTGCGTCTGCATGCGTGTATACATCCTCGAATTCCGGCGGTGCAACCTGCCAGCGCTCATCCGCGCGGCTCGATCCGATCGTGTTCCATACGTTCCACTCGTCCAGCGAGAGCATGATCTTCTTCTTGCTCCGCTTCTTCGCTTTCACGTAATCGCATATGGATGCTACGCTGTCGATGAATTGGTCAAAGTTAAGCGAGCTGGCAAGGAAGTTGGCCGTATCGCCCGCATTGTTATTGTAGTATGCATGCAGAGACAGGTAGTCGACTTGATCGTAGGTCAGATCGAGTACGGTCGCTTCCCAGTCGGCAAACGTGTCCATGCCGCTGGATGAGCTGCCGCAAGCAACCAGCTCGATCGTAGGATCGACCCAGCGCATCGCTTTGCCGGTTTCGTTGGCTAGCCTTCCGTATTCGACGGCTGTTTTGGCGCCGATCTGCCAAGGGCCGTCCATTTCGTTGCCGAGACACCATGTTTTGAACCGGTGCGGCTCCTTGTAGCCGTGCGATATGCGCAGATCGCTCCAGTAAGAGCCGGAAGGATGATTGCAATATTCGACGAGGTTTCTTGCCGCATCGACGCCGCGCGTGCCGAGATTGACGGCCATCATGACCTCCGAACCGACCAGCTTGGCCCAATCGGCGAATTCGTTCGTGCCGACCTCGTTCGTCTCCGTCGTCCACCAAGCAAGGTCCAGCAGCCGCTTCCGTTCGGACTTCGGACCGACGCCGTCCTCCCAGTTATAGCCCGATACGAAATTGCCGCCCGGGTAACGAATGATCGGAACTTGCAAGGCGCGAATAGCTTCGATCGCGTCGCGGCGGAAGCCGTTCTCGTCCGCTGTCGGATGCCCCGGCTCGTAGATGCCGCCGTACACGGCGCGGCCCAGGTGCTCGATGAACGATCCGTAGAGACGAGGATCTACGGGCGATATAGCAAAGTCTTTATCGATTAGCATAGTGGATTTAAGGGACATGATGATTCATCCTCCTTGGATTGAATAAATGTAAACACGAATTCTAAAACATTGAATTAACAATTAATATGTATCATAATGGACTTAATGTTTCAATACGATTTCTTAGGATTAACTAAATTGCGTATTCTGAAAAGGGGCAAAACATCCATGTATCTAACGACGAATGCCGCTTCGCTCCAAGTGTACGAAGCGTTAGCGAGCGAGGTCAGGCTTCATATCATCGATAAGCTGTTCCTGAGGGAAATGCATATTAAGGAGCTGGCGGCCGAGCTGTATCTTAGCAATGCGATCGTCAGCAGTCATGTCAGCAAGCTGGAGAAGGCGGGAATCGTCGGCAGCAAAATGAGGCGGGTGGGTGGAGGAACGTATAAGTATTGCTTCGTGAACACAGCATTTATGCAAATTCAACTGACTCCGGCCAAACAAGCCGCCGGCGGCTTCGAGGAAGTGTCCGTCCCCGTCGGCCATTACACCGATTACGAGGCGTGGCCGACCTGCGGCATCGCAACAACGGAGAAAATGATCGGTCAATACGACAATCCGGCTTACTTCATGGATCCGGAGCGGGTTAGCGCCGGCATTCTTTGGTTCGCGCGCGGGTTCGTCGAGTACAAAGTGCCGAACTATCTGTTCAAGGATCAGGTGCTCAGAGAAATCGAGATTTCGATGGAAATCGGGTCCGAGGCTCCTCATGTCAACGAGCATTGGCCCTCGGAGATCCGGTTTTCTCTGAATGGACAGCCCCTTGGGTCATGGACAAGCCCCGGCGACTTCGGCGATACGAGAGGGAGGTTTACTCCGAGGTGGTGGCATACGGACGTCAATCAATACGGACTGATGAAAGTGTTGCGCATTAACGAGAGAGGCACGTTCATTGACGGACAACGCATCTCGGACGCCACCATCGGCCAATTGCAACTGGACGCGAGCCACTGGACGTTTCGCCTGAGCGCGGAGGACACGCAGCGAGGCCGGGGCGGACTAACGCTTTATGGCAAGGGCTTCGGCAATTACGATCAGGACATCGTAGTGAGAAGTTATTACGAATAATAAGGTAAAGGTTTCGGAAAAGGGTTATTCCATAAGGCGATTATGGAATAATCCTTTTCTGTCTTACGAAAGATATTAGAGATAATATTTGCCAACAATTAGGCTCTTCTCTCTCGCATTAGCTCTAAATATAATAACTTCTCTTTACCATGCGGACAAAATGAAAGCTGACTTATTCTGTAGCTATGATTGTTTTAAATACTTGGCAAGTGAGCGGCAGCATCAGCGATCACAGAAGCAGCTTGTCAAGCGCACAACGCCAGCTATTTCTTGCCAGACTATCCAGCAGCCCCCTAAAGCTGACGATATGTTCGTCAATCATAGTCGAAAATTACAATAAATATCGCCGAATTGTTATACTCTAAGCTTTTTGATGCGCTTACAATTAACTTATGAAAGCGGTACACATGCTGTGAGAAGCCCATGCAGACTTCATGCACTCAGTACCTAAATAGCATCTTAGCGAAAGTAAGAAAGGAATGTTTTGCTGTGGACAATTACAATACTGCAAGCGTTGAAAGCGTTACCAAGGCAGTAAAACGAAAGGAACCGAAATGGGGCCAGACATGGAGAGAGTACAAGAAGAATAAGTATTTGTTTTTTATGCTTATTCCCGTCCTTATCTGGTACGCTATTTTTCATTACGGTCCGTTATACGGCGTTTTGCTGGCTTTCAAGGATTTTAGCCCGAGGTTGGGAATAATCGGCAGTCCATGGGTCGGGTTGGATCATTTCAAGTTCCTATTCTTCCAATCACCCGACTTTATGCGGATCTTCCGAAATACGGTGCTTATTAGCATCTACAACATCGTTTTCGGGTTTCCCGCACCTATTATACTTGCCTTGATACTGAACGAGATACGGTCCGGATGGTTCAAGAAGATCGCCCAATCGATTTCATACGTTCCTCACTTCTTCTCGTGGGTCGTGCTTTCCGGTATTGTTATCGTCATGCTGTCGCCGTCGGAAGGACCGGTCAACTACCTGTTGAATATGGTGGGCATTGAACCGATTTACTTCCTTGCCGACACAGACTATTTCCGCTCGACGCTGGTAGGGACGGGGATATGGAAAGAGATCGGATGGGGTACGATCATATATTTGGCTGCGCTAACGGGCATCGACCCGACGCTATACGAGGCGGCCGTCATCGACGGCGCCAATCGAAGAAAACAAATTTGGTATATAACGATTCCTTCGATTTTGCCGGTCATTTCGATTATGTTAATTCTTTCACTCGGCGGTATTCTGAACGCGGGCTTCGACCAAATCTTCAACCTGTACAACCCTGCCGTGTACGAGGTCGCCGACGTTATCGATACGTACGTCTATAGGGCCGGTATCGTGGGAGCTCAATTCGGGCTTACGACCGCGGTCGGATTGTTTAAGAACGTAATCGGCATTATGTTGGTGCTGGGGGCGAACTACGTCGTGAAGAAAATGGGACAAGAAGGCGTCCTGTAAGGGGTCGCATGGAAGGGGAAATAAACTTTGAAACCGTCTACTGGTGAAAACATATTCCAAGCCGTACTGATCTTATTAATTACGCTGATGTGTGTAGTCATGATCTATCCGTTTGTGCATATCGCTTCGTTATCCGTCAGCTCCCCGGCCGAGGCCAGCCGATTCGGAATGCATCTCTATCCGAAGGAAATTGATTTCACGGGTTGGAAGCAAGTGCTGGCCCAGAAGAAAATATGGACCGGGTTCGGCAATTCGGCCTTTCGGACGATTGTCGGGACTTTCCTAACTTTAATTATGATGTCGCTCTGCGCATATCCGCTTTCGCGCAAAACTTTGCCGCATCGTAATGTTTACACGATGATTATTCTCTTCACGATGTTTTTCGGCGGAGGTCTCGTGCCAAACTACTTGCTGATCAAATCGCTGCATCTGATGGATTCGGTATGGGTGTATATTATTCCGGGACTCGTTCCTACGTTCTCGATGCTCGTCCTGCGCAACTTCTTCATGTCAATTCCGCTCGAGCTGGAGGAATCGGCCAAGATCGACGGCGCGAACGACATCCGCATTTTGTTCACCATCGTGCTGCCGCTGTCGAAGCCTGTACTCGCAACTTTAGCACTATGGAGCGCTGTTGGTCATTGGAACGCCTGGTTCGATGCCGTGTTATACATTTCCGATCAAAGCAAGCAAGTGTTGCAGTTCTTCTTGCGTGAGATCGTTATTACGAATACGGACGCGGAGACGCTAGGCAGATCCACTGTCGATAATATCAGGTACGAAACTTCCATTAAAGCTGCCACCATCATGTTTGCAATAATGCCGATCCTGGTCGTTTACCCATTCTTGCAGAAGTACTTCGTCAAAGGTACGATGATCGGCTCGTTAAAAGGTTAATTTGGTTTACTCGGGGCATACTGTCCCCGTTTAAATAAACTATTTGCTTAAACACAAAAAGGGAGGAAGAAAAAGAAATGAAACATGGATTGAAGCTTGGCATCGCATTAATGCTATCGTTCTCGCTGGTTGCTGCCGGATGCTCGTCGAACGGCGGCAATAACGGCAACGCTCCGTCGAATGCAGGAGGGGCTACAAACGCTCCTAAGGAAGAAGCGCCGATCGAAATTACGTTCGCTGGATCGTCGTGGGATCCTCCGACGGAAGACAATAACTTTGTTCAGAAGTACCTCGAACAAAAGTACAACGTGAAGATCATCAATATGCGAGTCAGTGACGAGAACTTTAAGCTCAAAATTGCGGCTAACGAAATTCCGGACATTTTCCCGCAAAATCCTAGCGAGACCGACATGGTGAACTGGGCGAAGCAAGGCGTTATCGCGAGCGTTTCAGTGGACGAAATCAAACAATACATGCCGAAGTATGTCGCGGATGTGGAATCCGTCGATAAGAACGCTTGGGATATCAGTTTGATTGACGGCAAAAACTATGGCATACCGAGAGTTTGGCTGAACGGTTCGACAGGATTTATTCCAACCTATAACAATGATTGGCTGAAAGCGATCGGCTACAGCGAACCGCCTAAGACGATCGAGGAGTTCGAGGACGTGTTGACGAAGTTCCGCAACAACGATCCGGACGGCAACGGACAGAAGGATACGTACGGCATGAGCGGCCGGGGAAAAAACGCCAGGAACCAGCTGTTCAATCCGGTTTATGCGGCATTTGGCGTTAACCCATACCAATTCTTGGAAGCATCCGATGGATCGATTGTATATGGCGGAATTATGGATGAATCGCTCGAAGCAACGAAGCTTCTGAATAAATGGTATAATGCGGGTCTAATCGATCCTGAATTTATGACAGACGACAACGGGCTCATGGGCCAAAAGTTCAGCAGCAAAAAAATCGGCTTTATCGATACTAGCATGTACCACCATCTGTTTGGAGCGCTGCAAGGGTATAAAGATAGCGGCATCGAACCGGCATTCGGCAAAGGCTTGATCGGTCCTGCGGGCAAAGCTTATGAAATGTCGAACGGCGCTTTGCAAGTTCCGCTTATGCTGGGTGCGCAAGTTGAAAAGGATGAGAAGAAGAGAATCAAAATTTTGCAAATTCTCGAAGATCTTGCGACAAATGACGAGACTTACTTGACTACGGCTTTCGGTGAACTAGGCGTATCCTATGAGATGAAGGACGGAGTTCCTACTGCGATCGCACCGTACGACACTGATAGAGACAAGCGTCTTCTGCTCGGAATTGGCGGTTTCTACAACCCGCTTATCGAGAGAGCCGAGTCGACTATGAAATTCCATATGACGCCAGAAAAAACCGATTTCAAAGCCAAAGTAACAGAAGGCAACGAATTGATTACTGACGTTCTTGGACCGACTGTATTGGATAGCAAAGGCAAGTACTTTGCGAACTTGTCGGCACTGCAGGATGAATTTTACACGAAAGCAATCATCGCTAAGAACGCGGGCGATGTAGAGAAAATGTTCGCTGATTTCAAAGCACAATGGCTGAAAGCAGGCGGACAAGAAATTCTTGACGAGGCGACTAAAGTGTATCAAGAACGCCGCGCGGCAAGGAATTAATCCCCAAATTATAGATTGAAAAGCTCACTCTTCCGTTAATTGCGGAAGGGTGAGCTTCTTCACGTTTAGTAAGGTAAGGCAAGACAAGGCATGGCATTATAGGGTATGTCAGTATTTGGAATTGCCGAATCAAGAGTGGCGAATGGATCATACGAATATTTTCTGTTATTCTATTCTTAGATTTTGCAAGCGTTATCACGAAATATTGCATGATTTAAGGTGGTTAATTATGAGATTATTAATAGCCGATGACGACGATTATACAAGAGAAGGCCTTAGGGAGAGCATCGACTGGAAGAAATACGGCATCAGTGTCGTGATGCTCGCAGGTGACGGGGCCGAGGCACTGCGGCTATGCACGATTCATCAACCGGAAATCGTCTTGACCGATATTCGGATGCCGAAGCTCAACGGCATCGAGTTTGCCGAGAAGCTGTCCTTGAGGTCGCCTGGCAGCCAGTTGATTTTTATGAGCGGCTTCATGGACGTCGAATACTTGCGCAGCGCCATCAAGCTGTCGGCGGTAGAATACATCGAGAAGCCGATCAAGATGGCGGATGTCGAGCAAGCCATTTTCAAGTCCGTTCGCGCACTTGAGGAGAAGCAGGCCCAGGGCGCTGTCTACAGGCAGAAGAACGAGCTTATGAAGCAGAAATTGGCCGGCTTGCTGCGCGACGAGCATGCGGTTCTGGACGAGATAACGCGACAATGCCGCGAAACGGGGTTTCCGGCGGACAAGCGGTATGCAAGCTTCATTATCCGAAGTCGCAACGAGGACGATGAAGCTTATGTGGACCTGGAGCCCATTACGAAGGAATGGAACGACAACGGCTTCATAGCAATCGGTGAGCAGCTTGACCGCAAGCATTGCTTTATCGTCGTGGCATGCCAAAGTCATGAATATAAGCAGTTGTATACGATGATTAATAGATGGCTGAACAAGAACGATCGATATATGGTGGCGATCGGCGAAGAAGCCAACGGGATTAAGGCGATTCCGAGAAGCTACTTGGCATCACGAAGAGCGATGGATCGCTCCTTCTATGATTCCGATACTCGCTGTCTGCTTAGCGGGGAGGAGAAGAGCAGCCCTAATGAATGGCACACGGGCGCGCTTCCGGAATTTTATAAGCTAAGTAATAGCAACCCGGAGCAGCTCGGCGAGTGGCTTGAAACGCTATTCGCCTCGTTCCGGGAGAAACGGTACCCAGCCAAGGAAAAAGTGATCGCCCTTCTGGACACGATGGCTCAAATGCTGCTCGGTGATAATCGCAAGCTAATCGAGACGCTTGCGAACGAACACGGCTTCGCGGATGCCGAGCATTATTTGAAGCGGTGCGGAACGCTGGATAACGCCGAGTCTTTCATGCTTGCGGTCCTTTCGGTTTGGATGGAGGAGAAGCGGCAGACGTCGGGGTATACGCGGCTTGTGCAGGAAGTGATAAGTTATGTTGCCGCTAACTATCGCAACGTCGATCTCGATCTTACGATGATTGCGAGCCATATGCATTTATCGACGAGCTATCTAGGCAAGCTGTTCAAAGAAGAGACGGGAACGTCTATCAAGCAATATATCAGCGATTACCGGATCGAGCTTGCGAAGAACCTGGTGGAGAACGAGCATCACAAGATGCATACGATCGCAGAGCTGTGCGGCTTTGCCAGCGCCAGCTATTTTGTTAAGGTATTCAAGGCGGCTACCGATCTGTCGCCTATGCAATATCGAAAGAAGAGCTGACGTATGAAGCTGATCGACTATTTGAACGACATGTCCCTGCGGATGAAAATTATGATTTTATTCGCGTTCGTCGGCATCGTGCCGCTTATCGTTACTTTCTTTGTTTCTTACAGCGAAATCCGCAAGCTAGCCGTCGACGGACAAAACTATGCCGAGAATTCGAACTACGAGCAAATGCTCATGACGCTTTCCAAAAAGTTTTATCATTTGGAAGGGGTGACGTCGGTGATTATCGTTAACAAAGACCTGAACGTCATCTTGGCCAAAAAACCGGATGAGATGAAGATTCCCGAGCAGATGGCCGTTTTCAACAACGTCGCCGCCTATTCGCATATCATGGAGAGCAATTCGGAGTTCGACCAGATTATCTATTATATTAACGACGATTTCATTCTAACCGGAGACGATACGATGTTTCGCAGGTTAGGCGATGTACAAGAAATGCCCTGGGTGAAAAGCGTGTACGCGAATAAGGGCAGATCGGCTTGGGGCGTTCGTGAAGAGCCGGGGACCGTTCCGAGGAAGTACTTGGCGCTTGGCCGCCTACTGTGGAATCCGACGAATTTAAGCGAGCCGGTAGGTATCGTCACGCTTAACATCGACTCGAACCAAATCAAGCAAAGCTTGACGAAGTCGTATCCGCAGCAATTGGTCTATATCGCAACGGCGGCTGGCGAATTGATTACCAGCACCGGAGAAGCCGAATATGAGGAGATGCATCTTCCTAAGCCGATTGACACCGACGGAGCGTTCAAGAGCGTGTCGCTTAAGAAAGGCATGTATTTTGCGCGCGGGCAGAAGATAGGCAACACGAACTTGTTTCTCGTTTCCGTCATATCGAACGAGGCGGCAACCGAAGCGGTCAACAATATCCGGACGCAGATGCTGACGACGTACGCCGCCATTTCGTTCATTATTTTGATCTTTATTTTTCCGGTGGCCAAGTCGATAACGCGCAGAATTTTTTTGCTTATGAACAGGATGAGCCAGGTTCGCCAGGGCCGGCTGAACGAGCTGGATATTTCACCGAGCAAGGACGAGGTCGGACAGCTCATCTCCAGTTATAACTATATGATTGGCAGCTTGCAGGAACTGCTGGCGGAGCAATTCAAGCTCGGGCAAGAGAAGAACGAAGCGGAGCTGAAGGCGTTGCAATCGCAGATCAACCCCCATTTTCTGTATAATACGCTGGACATGCTCAACTGGATGGCACAGAAGGGAGAACGCGAAAATATTCAACAGGTCGTCTACGCGCTATCGGGCTATTACAGGCTGATACTCAACAAAGGGGAAGATTTCGTCACGGTGAGAGACGAGGTGCGCCTAAGCGCTATCTATATGGATATTCAGATGAAACGTTTCAGAAATCGGATACAAATCGATTTCGACGTCGACGAGGAAGCAATGGACTGCCTCCTGCCGAAAATAACGCTGCAGCCGCTCGTCGAGAACGCGATCATTCACGGTATCTCCGAGAAAGAGGGAGGGACGGGCGTGATTCGGATTTCAGGGCGCTTGTCGAACGGCCGCCTGCTGCTGGAAGTGAAGGACGACGGCGTAGGCTACCAGCGCGATCCCTCGGATCGGCGCACGCACAAAGGCAGCGGTTATGGCGTCAAAAATATCGAAAAAAGGTTGGAGCTTTATTTTGGTTTGCCTGCGAGCTTGCGTTTCGGAGCATTGGCTGAGGGAGGGACTTGCGTCACGATCGACGTTCCCGCTGTGAAAGGTGAATCCGATTGACGGAAGGAGGAGTGAATCGAATGGGGATTGCCGGGGTTAGAAACATAGGACTGTCGCTGCTAGCCGTTGCGATCGTTGGCCTAATGGCGGCGTGCGCGGACCGGAAGCCGGAAGGTGCTGCCGATCCGGGGAATGCGTCCGGTGACGGCGTTCCTGCGGAGGTCGTCCAGTTGAAGGCGGTAACGATGGGCACAGAGCCCATAAGCGGCATGGACAACTTCTATAAACAACTTGACGCAATGACGATCGAAGACCTTGACATGACCGTTCGATTCGACTTTATACCATGGGGCGAGGAGAAGAACGAAATCGGCAGGACGATCGCGACGAAGGAATACGATCTATACGTGGGCGGGTTCTGGACCGACTTCAAGCAATACGCGAAGCGCAACGCTTTCGTCGATCTTGCGCCGATGCTGGACCGGGTGCCCGCGTTGGCGGAGCATTATGGCGACATCCTGGATCGGGCGAAGCTGGACGGAAAGCTGTATGGCATTCCTTCCTTCGGCAAGCCCGCAGCCGGCTATTACGGCGTGCTGTACCGCGAAGATCTGAGACGGCAATGGGGGCTGCCGGCAATCGACAGCTTCGACTCGCTTGAGCGATACTTATACAAAGCGATGCGACAATACCCGGATACGCCCATGATCAACGACAAACGGTTCGGCGACGTGTTATGGGAGCTGCTGGCCGGGGGCGACTATTACACGATCGTAAAAGATTATGCCGTAGCGCCGGTACGCGATCCTTACAAGGTGATGAGCAAGTACGATACGCCGGAATACGAGGGGCTCGTGCGCAAGGCGAAGCAATGGTACGACGACGGCATCGTCGACCGGGACATCCTCGCATCGCAAGGCAATGAGACGAGCAAGACGTTCGGACTTTTGAAAGCCGACAAGAAGCCGCTCGAATTCAGCAACCACTTCGGTGCCGTATCCGGCAACTATATCGACGTGTTGAAGGCAAGATATCCCGAGCAGCAGTTCGGCTGGCTGGACATTGGGTTCGATCTATACCCGGAGACGGTGTTCCTGCCGAAAGTGTCGGTCGATACGTCGACCATGATCTCGATCGGCTCGAACTCCCTTTATCCGGAGCTGGCATTGAAATTTCTGGAGAAGGCGCATACCGACCGCGCTTATTACGATCTGCTCATGTACGGCATCGAAGGAGAGAACTATAGGCTGGACGACGGTAGGGTGTCCTATGAGGGTATACCGGAGCAGAACCGCAAGCCCGGTTGGACCGGGCTGACGGACGGCTATATGTCATATTCGGCCAAAGCTCCAGGTGAATGGCAGGCCATCGTCGATAAGCTGACAGTAACGGAAGGGCCGAAGCTCGCGGAAGCGAACGGCATCCATCCATACGAAGGCTTCACCTTCGATGCGTCCGTCGTCTCGGCGGAGCTGGAGCGGCTGGAGAAGGTCCGCGAGGCTTACGTGCAGCCGCTCGATGTCGGCGTCGGCAACGATATCGATAGCGAGCTTGCCGAGATGCGGAGCGAGCTTAAGATGGCGGGAATAGACGCTTACCTGAACTCGCTGCAATCGCAGCTCTTCACGTACGCCACGTCGAGGGCGGCAAGCCGGTAAACCAGGCATAAAGCGCAGAATCCTTAAGGGGATTATGGACGCTATCCATCCAACTCGCACTACTCGTGAATTCCCGTCAACAGCTTGCCGAGCGCCTCAAGCGCTTGCTCTTCCTGCTCGCCGTCAATTTCCAGCGTCACTTCCTCGTTAGCCGCGATGCCGAGCGTAAGCATGCTCAGCGAGCTTTTGCCGTTTACTTTTTTTCCTTTATTGATAAGGGTGATCTTGCAAGGAAAGGTGCTTGCGGTTTGCACGAATGTTTTGGTCGGACGGACATGAAAGCCCGTCGGATTAAGAATAGTGAAGGTTTGACTGACCATTATGAGTTCACTCCGTTTCTTATCTGTTCTACAAATTGCGTAATTTCTTGCGTGCTGCGCATCCGGAGCGCTTGATCGGCATAAGCGGACCATTGCGCTTGATTTAGTTGACCGATAAGCTCTCGTGACGGGAGAATGGAACCGGCGCTCATGCTGAATTCATGCAGGCCAAGACCAAGCAAGAGCGGAATAGCCGTAGCGTCGCCCGCCATTTCGCCGCACATGCCGACCCATTTGCCTTCCGTCTCCGCCGCTTGAATGACGAGACGAATCAATCGCAGCAAGGAAGGGTGCCAAGGCTGGTACAGATACGCCACGTTTTCGTTCATGCGGTCGGCGGCCATTGTATATTGGATTAAATCGTTTGTTCCGATACTGAAGAAATCGACCTCCGGAGCGAACAAGTCTGCAGAGACGGCTGCGGCCGGAATTTCGACCATCATGCCTACTTCGATGTGCTCGGCTAGCTGTACGCCTTCGGCGATCAGGTTCTGTTTTTCTTCCTCGAGCAACCGCTTGGCCTCCAGCAGCTCTTCGAGCACGGCGATCATCGGGAACATGATTTTCAGGTTGCCGTAACGGCTTGCCCGAAGCAGCGCCCGCAGCTGCGTGCGGAACAGGTCCTGTCTATCCAGACAGAGACGAAGTGCCCGCTGTCCAAGGAAGGGATTGCTTTCCTTCGGAAGATCCATATAAGGAAGCTCTTTATCGCCGCCGATATCCAGCGTCCGGATAACGACCGGCTTAGGGCTCATTTTCTCAAGCACAAATTTGTAGCTGGTGAACTGCTCCTCTTCGGTGGGAAGAGAGCTGCGGCCCATATATAAAAATTCCGTGCGGAAAAGTCCGATGCCTTCGGCTCCGTTGTCGATGGCCCTTTGAATATCCTCCAGTTTGCCGATATTGGCCGCAAGCTCGACCTGTTTGCCGTCTCTGGACAGCGTCGGCTGATCCTTCAGCTTCGCCAGTCCGATTCTTCGTTGATCGTCCTTTTGCTTCTTAACTTGATAAGCTTCAAGCACTTCGGTAGTCGGATTAATTAGGATAAGTCCTTCATTAGCATCCATGATCATGACAGTGTTCTCTGATACGTCATAAATCGCTGCGCCCACACCTACGATTGCGGGTATTTCCAGCGATCGGGCCATAATGGCGGAATGAGAGGTGCGGCTGCCGACCTCGGTAATGAATCCGCGGACGACTGCCAGATTAAGCTGGGCCGTATCCGAGGGAGTCAGATCCCGCGCGACAATTACGCATTCTTCTGTTAGATTGGCCAAGTCCATATGCGGAACGCCCCGCAAATGACTCATCATTCGGCTCGAGATGTCCTCTATATCAACCGCGCGTCCGCGGAGCAATTCATCCTCCATCGATTGCAGCAGCTCAATAAAGGATTGCGCTACCTCATGTAACGCGAACTCGGCATTAACGGCTTCATCCGTTATTTTTTCTTCAATGGCATCAATGAGATCCGGATCCTCAAGCAGCATGAGATGGCCTTCGAAAATTTCCGCTTTGTCCGCTCCGAACCGCTCTTCGGCGGCGGCCCGGATGGCTTCCACTTCGTCGCGGGAGACAGCTACAGCTTCACGAAACCTTGCAACCTCCCGTTTCCCGTCCGCAACGGCAGCCCGTGCCGGAACGAAGCGCTCCGTCGCCAGGAAGAAGGCGCGAGCGACGGCGATGCCGGGCGATGCTCCTATCCCTTTCAATGATTGTGTCATCGTTCGATCATTCCTTTCCGTGCCGGACCCATTGTTCCAGCTGCTGATATTGCTCCGCCGCGCGGCTATGAAGAGGGCTCTGCCCGCTTAAACCCGTATACTCCGTTAACGTTCGATGAATGCCATGCTTCTTTATCATTTCCTGCAGTTCTACCGCCTCGGGATCATCCGCGTAGTCGAAATGCAGGGCTGCAGCCATCGCATTGGTCAAATGAGTAACCGTTATGCCGTATTGGTTAGCGAGCAATGCCGGCCGCACTAGCCGGTCTTGAGGTGAGAGCTTCCGAATCGGAGAGCGGCCAATCCGCACGATTTCGTCAACCAAATAAGGGTTAATGAAGCGCTCCAGTATTTGCTCGATATATTGCGAGTGCGCCGCTTCGTCGAATTGATAGGTTTGTAGGAGCGCGGCTCCCGACTCCTGCAGCGCTCCTCTAACTTCAGCAACGATGGACGGATCCTTCATCGCTTCCTGGATGGTCGTGTAGCCCTTCAAATAGCCGTGATAAGCGGCGCAGCAATGTCCGGTATTGACCGTAAACAGCTTGCGCTCGATATAGGGCTCGAGTCGATCCACATAGTGGACGCCGGCGATTTCTTGATGTCCGGGCAGCACGGCAGAACGATCGATTGTCCACTCGTAAAAGGGTTCAACCGTAACCAACAGCGGATCCTCGTTTTGCTGAAGCGGGACGATCCGGTCTACAGCCGCGTCCGGGAAAGCGACAAGCCGGTCAGCCAGCGCCCGATTCTCAGGCGACAGGTGTTCATAGACCAAATGCTTGAGCGTCGTACTGCCGCCTAAGGCGTTCTCGCATGCAATAATATGAAGAGGCTCCTTGCTGGCCGCTAGTCTAAGCTCGATTCCCTTAGCGATGGCGGCTGCAATATGCTTCAAAACCGATACGCCGACGGCGGTCGTTACAAGATCTGCGGCTGCGATCGTTTCGGCGACCCATGCCATATTTTTACCGTCAAGGGCGGTTACCTGATCAACAAGAAAGGTGTCAGCCTGTTCATTGGCAAGCTTGACGGTATATTGCCGCTTCGTCTGCAAAAGGGAAACGAGAGTATCGTTTACGTCGACGAAAGCAACCTCATACCCCGATTGATGCAGCAGCAGTCCTATAAAACCTCTGCCGATATTTCCGGCACCGAAGTGAACGGCCTTCATTCCTGCATCCCCGCTTCGAAAATAGAAATGAGCTCTTCTTCGGAAGAAGCATTCAGAATGCGCCGCATATCCTCTTCTTCGGACACGAGCATGGCTACGTTAGTCAAAATGTTCAAATGATCGTCGCCTACCGCCGCTAAACCAATGATTAATTGAGCGGGTTCATCGCCTCCGAAGTCTACGCCGTCAGGAACAGTGAGAATAGCCATGCCTGTCGAGCGGATCAAAGTTTTCGACGCATTCGTACCATGGGGCATGGCAAGGCTTCCTCCGATATAGGTGGATAAATCCTCCTCGCGTTCAATCATTTTATCGATATATTCCAGAGGTACGTGTCCGGCGTCAACAAGCAATTGCCCGGCTAAACGAATGGCCTCGTATTTGTCCTTCACTTTTACATTCAGTTTGATTTTCTCTTTCGCTAATATAGTCATCGTTTACTCTCTCCAATCCATTTTTGTTTTTATATAAAGCTCCAGCTTCTGCGAGATGAACGATTTGATGCTTTCCGCAGGGTCATGCTCAAGAACGGCAATCATTTCCGGCAGCAGCAGCATCGCGCTTATTTCGCTAAGCACCTCCAGGCTGGACTTATCCAGCTTTGCAGGTCCAAGCATCATTAATACTTGTCTAGCCTTCATCGCTTCGTCATCGTTAAGCAGCAGGGGTTCATCGTAACGGTACAAGGCCAGCAGCGGCTCTTGAATCCATTCGCTTCGGGTATGGATCAAGGCAAGCTCCGTATCCGGAATGACAAGACTGCCTTGTTGCTCTCTTGCCAGCAGCTGCGCGGCTATTTTCTCGCTATGGGCTAAAATGTCCGGCTTCCCAATCAGCGATATCATCGGAAGCAGCTGAGTTTCTAGCTTCGATTGCGGCTCCGTAATGGACAAATCATGAACGATGAAGCTTTCAAGCAACCGGAGGATGCTCCCGGAATATTGCTGCATCAGCGTCAAACGATCCATCGGCGACTGCATAGACGGCTCTGGAGCAGCGGCGGGAGCGAGCCTCTTTAAGGTCGTGCTCTCGATATAAGAGCGAAGCTTATCCGTTTCCTCTTGGGTAAGAAGAGGGCTAAGCTTAATATACCGACCCGAATCCAGAGGCAGGTCGACGGTCGAAATGATCAGGTCGTATTGATTCGAAGGCAGCCTTGCGGCTTCGTACCAAGAATAATGACCTATTAATTCAATTTGCGGCAGCTTCTTCGTTATCCTTACGGCGAGCAGCTTGGATGAACCGATGCCACTCGTGCAAACGAGCACAGCTCTGATTTTTCTCGGGAATTGCTTTAAGCGTTCAAGGGAAGCTCCGAAATGCATAACGATATATCCGATTTCCTCGTCGGGCACGACAATGGAAGGGATAACCTCATCGACGCCTTGCCGGATCGCGGCGAATAGCTGTGCGTAGTCCTTTTTTATGGGCGCCAGCATCGGATTGCGTATCGCGACGCCGTCTCTTATCCTTTGAAAGGCCTTTTTTATATGTTGAATTAACCCTTCTGCTAGCGATCGGTCTTCCAAAAGCGGCATTTGCAGCTGTTCCTGGACATAACGGATCAGCAGCGTCACGGACTCAATAAGCGACATATCGTCGTGATGGATCAGGAGGCTGCTTTCCGGGAAAGCCTCGTCGTCGAGCAATCGGGAGAGGTATCGTTTTTCTTCTATTGGAAGCTGCATATCAAGCGCGTCCAGCAGGCTTCTGACCAAAGTGATTTCACCGCCGGCGCCATAATCGCCGGATAGAATCAAGTGGTTATGCTCAATCCGGGTTAACGCGACCGACAGCTTAATAAGCAATCTGGTGTAATCGGATTCGGATAAGTCGTTCGGCCAATCGTCATTCAGCTCCCATAATGCCTGTTCAAGCTTCTTGAAGTTATCCTTGCCGATCATGTCAAGAAGCTGTGCCGTTACGGGATTGGGATGTGAGACCGTCTGGTCCGTGAATTGCCCGAATAAATCGGAATCGTCAAAATGATTGAAAGCAAGCAGGCTAATGAAATGGCGTTTCGCTGCTTCCTGGCCGCTGATCTCAACGCCGTAGCCTCTTTTTCGGACGAGGGCCAATCCTTGCTTGATAATGGATTTTTCCAGCTCATCAAGGTCATGGCTAATGGTCGGTATCGCCACGCGCAGCTCGTGAGCGAGCGAGAACAGCTTAATGGGCTCGTCATGCTCAAGCAATCTGCAGAGAATAAGAATCTGGCGCTCTTCTGCCGAATATTCGAATGAATCGGTCAAGTCGAATGATTGCTTGAAGCGCTCTAGTAGTTCTTTGTCCGCTTCGATTCGAATGCCAAGTCCGGATATTTTGTGAAGAAGAATGCCTTTAGCGGCCAGCAGCGATTCAATATCGCTAAGCTCGCGATGGATCGTCCTCGTGCTTGTTCCGACGATAGCCGCAATATCGGCCGCGGCAATTTCATGCTTCCGTTCGAGCAGCAACTCAATGATACGACGCTGCCTGGTAGACGCTTTTATAGAAATCATCCTCCTTCTAAGGGGAATGAACTTAACGCCGACAGGACTCTGTCAGCGTTAGGCAGGGTAGAACTAACTTAGTCTTTGTACGAGCAAATCATACTCAGGACTTTTGAGAAAATTATCGATTGAAATATGCTCCGCATCCGGAGCCTTTTGCCGCGCGCGGTCGGTGAGCGTCTTATGAGTTATAACGATGTCGGCATCGCTAGGAATATCATTGATTGCCGTATTAATGACCGTGATCGGCAGCTCAGCCGCTGTTATTTTTTTGCGCAAAATGGAAGCGCCCATCGCGCTTGATCCCATGCCTGCGTCACAGGAAAAGACGATTTTGTTTACTAGCCTTTTCGTTTGCCGAGCCGGCTGCGGTGCGGACTGAGCGGCTGTACCTTTGGATTCGGCTTTCATCTGCTGAACCTTCTGTGCAGCAAGCTCAAGATCGTTGTCTGAATCATCCGCTTGCTTGCTAGTTTTCAGCAGCAGCGCAGCGACCAGGAACGAGACGATCGTGGCCACTACGACACCGCTGAACATGGCCAGAAATCCGCCTTTAGGCGTCATCGTAATATAGGCGATGATACTGCCCGGCGAGGGAGCGGCGACAAGACCGGCACCGAAGATGGAGAAGGTGAACGTACCTGCCACGCCACCCGCTATAGCGGCAAGAATCAAGCGCGGGTTCATGAGAATGTAAGGGAAATAGATTTCGTGAATACCGCCGAAGAAATGGATAACGACTGCGCCTGGAGCAGACTGTTTGACCATTCCTTTGCCAAAGAGCCAGTATGCGAGCAGAATGCCAAGACCCGGACCTGGATTGGATTCCAGCATGTAAATGATCGATTGGCCTGCTTTGGATGCCTGATCAAGCGCAAGAGGTCCGAGAATGCCGTGATTGATCGCATTGTTCAGGAACAACACCTTTGCAGGTTCGATCAAAATGTTGGCGAGCGGCAGCAATCCCGTGTTGATAAGGAATTCAACGCCTTGCGCAAGCAGCTTGCTGAAGGTTTCGACCACAGGCCCGATTCCTTTGAAAGCCAGCAGCGCGAGTCCGCCGCCGATAATGCCGGAAGAAAAGTTGTTGATCAGCATCTCGAAGCCGGAAGGAATTTTGCCTTCAATCGATTTATCGAATTTTTTGAGCACCCATGCCGCAAAAGGGCCGACGATCATCGCGCCGAGAAACATCGGAATATCCGATCCTACAATAACCCCTGCCGTTACGACTGCACCGATGACGCCGCCCCGCACGCCATGGATCATTTGACCGCCGGTATAACCGATGAGTATAGGGAGCAAATAAGTGATCATCGGTCCGACAAGCGCTGCCAGACTTTCGTTCGGAATCCAGCCTGTCGGTATGAATAAAGCCGTTATGAGTCCCCATGCAATGAATGCGCCGATATTCGGCATGACCATGCCGCTTAGGAAACGGCCGAATCGTTGAACGGAAACTTTAACGCCGCCGGATGCCGGTTTGTCAGATGTTAGTTTACTCATGCTGCAACCTCCCATTTGTAATTTATTGGTCTTTATCATGTTCACTTCCAGAGCTTGATTTAATCGTAATGTACAGCGCTTACATATTCAATCATTTGAAAAGCAGGTTGCGTCATGATAGCTGTTGACATTATTTTTCTAATTGATCCCTTAGGTTAAAGGTTGTTGGATTATTACAATTTTTCGCGGCAAATTACTATAGGATCAAACAAATCGTTTGAGTAGAATGGGTAGGAAGAAGTGATATAATGGGAGGGAAATGACGTAATGGCACATATACATACATCGGAGCTGGTCACGTATCCGGCACCGGAAGGGGCTGCCGGCAATCCTGATTTTTCTGTGAGAGTCCGAGTCGAAGGCGGCGAGTGGCAGCCGTTATTCGTTTATTGCGTCCGCGTCGATATGCATGACGTCCGCGAGGCGTCGATGGCGACGTTCGATTTTGAAGGCGCTGTCATAGTCGAAGTGACTTATAACCGCGAGGAACTGCGAGAGGCGGCGATTCGTCCGTTGTCCCGTCAAATCGCGTATGGGATACATGGGGACAAAATCGTGTTTCGGCTTGATCGACCAGCCCAATTAAGCATAGAGGCCAACGGAGAGCGGTTTCACAATTTGCATCTGTTCGCGGGCCGGCTCGAGATCAATCAACCTGACCTTGGTCGTTCGGAGACGCTTGTCATCGAGCCCGGCGCGTATGCCGCGGCGGAATGGATCAGCCGCATCGAAGAGGGGGACAAGAACGGCCGCTTATCCGACGTTATTTACTTCGCGCCGGGCATGCATCGGTTCGAGGACGGGCTGTTCCACGTACCGTCCGGCAGGACCGTGTATTTGGCCGGAGGCGCGATCGTCGTCGGCTCATTCGTCTGCAACCGCGTCGAGAACGTCGCGATCCGGGGCAGAGGCATCATCTATTTGCGGGATATCGAGAAAACGACGTATTGGCGGTCGGTCCAGATCGACTATTCGCGAGGGGTTACGGTCGAAGATATTATATCGATCGATCCGCCGCATTACAGCATACATCTCGGCCAGTCGGAGAATGTGCGCATTCGCAATTTCAAGTCGTTCAGCACGCGCGGCTGGTGCGACGGCATCGACATGATGTCTTGCAGAGACGTCACGATCGAGGATGTGTTCCTCCGCACGTCGGACGATTGCATCGCGATATACGGCAGCCGCGGCACGTTCCGGGGCGGTTCCTCGAACGTCAGCGTCAGCGGGGCGATTCTATGGGCGGACGTTGCGCATCCGATTATGATCGGCGTCCACGGCGACCACGAAGGCGACGGCGATGTCATCGAACGGATAGCTTTCGATAATATCGACATCTTGGAGCATCACGAGCCGCAGGACGGCTATTGGGGCTGCATAGCGATCAATGCGGGCGACAACAACACGGTCCGTGATATCCGGTTTGACGACATTCGAATTGAACCGTTCGAGTTGGGACGGCTGTTCGACATTCGCGTTTTCCATAATCCGAAATATAACCCGCATCCGGGCAAACGCGTCGAGAATATCCGTCTTCGCAACATATCGTTTGACGGCGTGTGCGGCAATCCGTCGGTCATTGCAGGTTATGACGGACAGCGTACCGTGGACGGCGTACATTTCCGCAATTTGCGTATCAACGGAAGGCTGATCGGCAGCGCCGAAGCAGGCAACTTCGAATTGAACGATTTCGCGAGCAATGTTACATTCGGCGAATAGGGCGACGGGCGAACTCGGGCAGGTAATTTGATCTAGAGAAACGGGCGGGGGTAGAATGAATTTGAATCAACTGATCGTATACGATGCGCCCAAAGGCGCGGCAGGCAACGACGATTTCAGGGTGAGCGCAAGAGTGCCCGGAGGCGAGTGGCAGGAGCTGTTCGTCTATGAAGCGAAGGTCGATATGCATCACGTACGGCGCGCTTCGATGGCGTATTTCGATATGGAAGGAACGGTCGAGGTTCGTCTAACGTCCAAGCATGCGCTTATCGAGCAGGCGGCGATAAGGCCACTGTCGTATAACATTCCATTCGAGCTGCGGGGCAGCGAGCTCACGTTCGAGCTGGATCGGCCGCGCAAGCTGGCGATCGAGGTGAACGGCGAACGGTTCGCGAACCTGCATCTGTTCGCGAACAAGATCGAGCAGTCGCCGCCGCGGCCGGGCGATGAGAACGTGCTCGTCCTAGGTCCGGCGATTCACCGGACGGAGGATATCTACCGTTTGGCTGCGACGCCGAATGAAACGAGCGGCAAAGCGCCGGACACGATTTATTTCGCGCCGGGCTTGCACTACTTGGAGGAGACGCTGCTCCGCATCCCTTCCGGCACGACCGTATACGTCGCCGGAGGCGCTGTCGTCGTCGGCTCTTTTCTATGTGATAACGTAGAGGACGTGACCATACGCGGCAGGGGCATTCTCTACTTGTCGGACTTCCATCGGTTCTCGGCGTTCCGCGGCGTACGGATCGTCTTCTCGAGCAACATCAAGGTCGAAGGCATCATTACGCTCGATCCGCCGCATTACAGCATATACATCGGCAAGTCCCGCGGCATCCATATCGAGAACTTCAAGTCGTTCAGCACGCGGGGCTGGTCGGACGGCATCGACATGATGGCGAGCGAAGACATCGTGATCGACGACGTGTTCCTCCGCACGTCGGACGACAGCATCGCCGTCTACGGTACGAGATGGGACTTCGTCGGCGATACGAGGAACGTCGTCGTACGCAATTCGACGTTCTGGGCCGACGTCGCGCATCCGCTCATGATCGGTACGCACGGAGATTACCATAAGAACGGCGACACCATCGAAAATATCGTCTTCGACAACATCGATATTCTCGAGCATCACGAGCCGCAGCCGAACTACTGGGGTGTGATGGCTATCAATGCAGGCGACAAAAACACGGTACGGAACGTCCGATATTCGAACATCCGCGTCGAGGATTTCGAGCTGGGCCAATTATTCGATATTCGCGTCGTCTGGAACAAGGATTACAATCCGGTGGCGGGCAACCGTATCGAGAACATCGAGTTCCGCGATATTTCGTACAACGGCCGCAATGAACATCCGTCGAGAATTTACGGGTTCGACGAGGAACGGATGGTTACCGACATCAAGTTCATCAACGTACGGATTAACGGCGAGGTCGTTACCGACGCGAATAGCGGCAAGTTCGACATCAACGAATTCGCATATGGGATACAGTATTGCCCATAAAAAAACTACGACGGACCAATCAACCAACATACAAGTCAACGATGTCCGAATTAAAGGGAATTCCTCCAGTTATTTATTGATAAATGACCAAAAGTATAGAATAACAGGAAATCCTCATGTTAATGAAAGCAATCTCACCCATCCGACCGTAAAACGGAGAGATTAACAGGAGAAAATCCATCTACTTGATAAAAGTGGACGTAGAGCGACTCATTAACGGGAGAAATTCCAGTTATTATGTTCTACGCCATTTTGTATGTCGATTGGTCAGTCGTAGAATAAAACCTCACCGTCGTGAACGTTGGTTCACGAACAGTGAGGTTTTCCTCATTTACCACATCGGAATGTTTAATAAGTTACTCTTATTATTCGGATTTATTATCCGTTTCGCAAGCTTCTTCGACCGCGGATTGGAATTCCTCTTCGTTGCGGGAAGCAAGCTTGTCGCCGTATTGATCCAGGCGGTCGGGACTGCTGGAAGGCCCATCGTTATCCGGCTTGTTGTTTCTTCCTGACATTTTGCCATTCACCTCCGTCCGTATAGAAGAATGATCATTTATGAACCTTATAGTTGTTCCATAATAAAACGGTAATTATTCACAGGAATCGATCGAAACGGATTCGATAAATATCGGTTTCCCGAACTATGCTAGAATAGAGGTTATGATTGTTTAGATTAGGGCATATACGCGAATTCGTCTCTTTTGCTACGATTATTTTGTACACAGGAACGACAATAAGAGAGGGGAATCGCTTTGAAAAGAAATAAATGGATCGCGTTAATACTCGTTGTGGTGCTGACTACGGTAGTCGGATGCTCTACCGGAAACGGCAACGGCAACGCCGGAAACAATTCCAATGCTTCCGGAGAGGGTACGAAACCCGCGCAAAACGCCGACGGCAAATTCGAACCGCCGATTACGATCACGACCGCTCGTCCGGTGGGTGGGGATTATACCTTCATCAACGGGGAAGACATCAACAATAACGTTCACAATAAATGGGCGAAGGACAAGCTGGGCATCGAAATCAAAGATTTGTGGAACACGACGGATAACGCCGCTTACCATACGAAGCTGAGACTTTCGCTGACGACGCAGGACCAACTGCCGGACGTGTTCATCGTCCAGGATCCGAACCTGATCGCCGACCTCATTCAGTCGGGCAAGGTCAAGGATATCTCGGCGGATTTCGAGCAATATGCCAGTGAACGGATCAAGAAGGTGTATGACGATAATGGCGCCGCGCTCAATCAAGTGAAGAAAGAAGAACAGCTTCTGGGTCTTCCGATCTTCGCAGGCGGCGACGGAACGAATCCGGTGCTATGGGTTCGCCAGGACTGGCTCGATAACCTGAAATTGCAGGCTCCCACGACGATCGATGAATTCGAGAAGGTGATGGATGCATTCACCAACCAAGATCCTGACGGCAACGGCAAAAAGGATACGTTCGGCTTCAGCTTGTCCGGCCGTAACGGCTTCTCCAACTGGATGTCCGACGTGAGCTTCGTCTTCGGCGCTTATACCGGCAAATTCATTCCGGGCACTTGGCAGCAAGGGGATGACGGAATTCTGAAATACGGATCGGTGCAGCCTGGGATCAAAGATGGACTAGGCAAGCTGCAAGAATGGTATAAGAAAGGCTACCTGGATCCGGAGCTGGCTGCCATTGACGAAGTGAAAGCGACGGAAAGCTTCATACAAGGCAAGTCGGGCATGATCGCTGCCCCGTTCTGGTCGCATGGATGGCCGCTTGGGGATGTAAAGGGGACGAATCCCGATGCGTTGCTAAGAGCGTATACGCTGCCGACGGGACCGGATGGCAAGTCGGCCCGTTATACGGGAGCTGTGAATGAAGGCAAAGTCATGATGTTCAATAAAGATTTCAAGCACATGGACGCTTTCTTCCTCTATTTGGATAAAATTTACGACAATCCATTCGAAACAGGCGATTTCAAGGACGGATTTTTTGAAGGCTACGATTACGCGATCGTCGACGGCAAGCCGGAGTACGATCCGAAGAAGTTCCCGACGCCGCTCGAAGCTGTTGCCTCGTCGAGCAAATACAATTTGTTCTGGAACGTGCCCGCTATTCCTTTCCAAGGATCGGCCAACTACGATTACATGTTCAACGGCGGCGAGCCGACATCAAGAGCTCATAAAGAAATTATGATTCAAGACCCGGAGATGGTGCGCGCCGGCGCGCTTAACTACCAAATGACGGGCATCAACGCACCGAACGAGTTTTTGGGAGCGCCGACCGAAACGATGAGAAACAAAAACGACAACCTGAAGACGATGGAGCTTGAGACGTTCGCCAAGATCATATACGGCAACGAGCCGCTTGATAAATTCGATACGTTCGTAGCGGATTGGAAGAGCAAGGGCGGCGACCAAATCGAGCAAGAAATCAACGAATGGTATAAGAGCGTGAATCCATAAGACCATGAAAGGGCTGCACCCGGTATGTTAATTGCCCGGTCGCAGCCCTTTTGCGATTATCGATTGCGATAACTCTGAGGCGTAAGCTGGTAATTCTCTTTGAAGATATGGATAAAGTACTGCGTCTTCTGATAACCGACCTCCTTGGCGATATCGGACACTTTTTTGTTCGTCGTCATGAGCAGCTCGGCCGCCTTCTCCATCCGAACCCGCGAGATATAGGTGGACAGGCTTTCGCCGGTTTCCTTCTTATACAATCGGGACAGATACACAGGGTGTAGGTATACATGCTCGCTAACGCGGGTGAGAGAGACGTCCTCATGGAGGTGAAGCGCGATATACTCGTGAATCTGCCGGATAATATGGTTTCGGTTAGGTGTCGCTTCCTGCAGCGAGCGCTTGAACTGCTCAATAAGAGTCAGTGCCCAATCTCTAATCGAGTGGATTGATTTGAAAAAATACGATTCGGGCTGCAAAGAAGGATGGTCGACCAAATCGGCGAAAGAATCGCCCTGCTTATGCGCAATGTAAGAGAAGCTGCTGAACAAATAATAGACGGCCTCCATAAGATGCTGCTGCGATTGGTAAGAGGGATTGTTCAATTCATCGAGAATAAGCTCCAGCTTGCGGGTGACCTCTTCCCAGCGACCGGTCTCCATCAATTGCTGAATCGTGGGCGATTGGTGAAGCTGCACGAGAGGCTTCAGCTCCTCTTCAGCCTCGTCCTCGTCCATTAAACGTACGACTCCGCTTCGCGTGCCGATGAATCGGCCGAAGGCGTTCAGCGCCTGCAAGTATTGACGATGAAGCTCATGCCGGTAAGGAAAGGCGCGCGTGATCATCATAGAGACCGGCCGTTTCAAATAATGTTGAACGGCTTGCTGCAGCTCGGTCATAAGGAGATGAAGCCGGTTCGGCTCGCCGAATAACCGGACAGGCAGCAGAATAATAACGAAACGATATGAATCTTTACATGACCAGAGGGACGGAACTTCGCTTATTTTGCCCGAAAAAATCTCCTCCGCTATATTCAGCAGGCCGTAGCTGAACAGCTCGAAATCCTCGCGCGTCGCTTCTTCCGTTCCCGTTTCGATTCGAATCAAAGCGAGCGCGCATTCCTCATCCGGTTCCAGTTGCAGTTGAAGCGCATGAAGATGTCGCTGCAGCTCGTCGGTGCCATACTTTTTGCCGAGCAGCAGATCAAGCAGCAAATGCTCCCGCATGCGGGAGATGCCGAGCTTCAGCATGTCGCTGGCGGCCGACAAGTTATCGCTATGCCTTTTCTCCTCGTCAATGAGGGCGATAACCTTCTGCAGGCAAGCGACGACCTCCTCCTCGGTAACGGGCTTGAGCAAGTAATCGGCCGCGCCGTGCTGCAGCGCCTTCCGGGCGTACTCGAATTCGGAATAGCCCGATAGCAGAACCACCTTTATATCGGGATAATCCTGCCGGAGCGCCGCAAGCAGCTCCAGCCCGCTCGTCTCCGGCATGCGAATATCCGTTACGACCATTTGCAGCTCGGCTTGACCGGCGATCTTAAGCGCTTCCTCGGCAGAACTAGCCTTGTAGACCGTTATATCGCCTAAGCTGGCCCAAGGGATCTGCTCTTCCAAGAAATCGAGCACATAATCCTCGTCATCCACTAATAAGACGTTCATCCGTTTCCCCTGCCTTTTGCGTTAGTTGTAGATGAAGCGTCACCCGCAAGCCTCCCCATTCATTGATAGAGAAGGTTAGTCCGGAATGACCGCCGTATCGGTTAGTTAACCGCTTATGAACATTGCTTAGTCCGCAGCCCATCTCGCCGCCGGTTTGACTGCTGCCGTGAACGCTATCGATCAATGTTTGAAGCTGCTCTCCGTATAATCCGTTGCCGTCGTCATCGACGTGTATGAGATACTGATCGCCGCGGGCAATGCCCCCAATATGAACCTTGCCCGCCGTCCGTTTCTGTTCGATGCCGTGAACGATCGCGTTCTCCACGATCGGCTGCAGCAGCAGCGTAGGCACCGAAAGGCCCAGCATAGCGGAAGGGATACCGATTTCGTAAGCAAGCCGTTTGTTCCGAAGCGATTGCACCTCCAGATAGCTTTCGATGAGACGGATTTCATCCTCGAGCGTCGTATTCGATCCCGCCTTGCGGGTGATATACCGGTAGAACTCGGATAAATTTTTGGCCATCGAAACGACGGCGGCAGGCGATTTATTGGCCATGCTTACGATATAAAACAAGCAGTTGTACAAAAAATGGGGATTGATCTGGGATTGCAAATGTTTATATTCGGCTTCCCGCGTCCTCACTTTTTCTTCATAGACGTTCTCGATCAACGACTGGATGCGCGAGGCCATCTCATTGAACCGCTCGAACAAATAATCGAATTCGTTGTTCGTCCTCACCGTCGCCCTGCTGGCATAATCGCCGGAGCCCAGCGCTTCCAGCTTTCGTACCAGATAACCGAAAGGTTTGCGGAAGTGACTGTAAAACAGATAGGAAATCATGATGCCCGCTATAGCGAGGAAGGCGAGGCTTCCGTTGACAAGCCAGTTCACCTTTTGCAGCGGTCCGAGAAACTCGTCCAATTGAATGTAGCTGACCAGCGTCCCGCCGAGCGAAGGGCTGGATATCGATTGAATCAAATATTGCTCGCCATCCGCCTGCATGACGGAAAGCTTCGGATGGGCGATTGCCGCTCCGTCCAATTCGCCCTCCGCGATCAAACTCATCGCGAGCTCCATATCTACGTTATTGCTACGAATAATGTCCGCGCCGGGAAAATAAAAAAACGACGTGCCGTTGCCGGATACGTCAAGCCCGGCGAGGACGGAGCGCAAATAATCGCTTGAAATGGTCGTCTCTACGATGGATACGGTGTTGCTTAGATCGGGCGGCGCAATCGTCGGGAAGGAAAACAATAGACGGAAAGAAAGCAAGCCCTCGCTATTGTCTACGATCCATCGATTCATCGGCTTAGTAACGAGCTCCTCGTAATTATAGGGTATCGTTCCTTGCGACGTTATCGATTCCCCGATGGACGGCCAGTGTACCGCCAATTCCGAAATGAGAGGTTCGGCTTGGCTTTGCAACGTCAGCTTCTCTTCGATCGTTGTGCGCATAAATAAGTGGTTCAAATATTCTGAAAAATCCGATGAGCTGGCATAAGCTCTGATCGTGGAATCGTTGACGAGCATGAGCGTCTGCGTTTCGAGCTGACGAAGCGACTGCTCCAGCTGCCGCATCGTGAATTCCAGCTGCTTGGACGCCGATTCCTCGAGCGTATGCTTCACGACTTCTTTGCTCGCTTCGTTGGCGTAGGCAAACAATAGAGTTGCGGGAATGAGCAGCAGCGCCAGCATGGTGAGCAGCTTTTGAAATATTTTATATTTTATCACGAAGACACCGCCTATATCGGATTTAAACAAAGAGGTTATGAAAGGGGTTATAGATGTTAAGACCTTATCATAGGTGGGCTCTCGGCCCGTTGATATAATAGTAGCAGATGTGGACGCATGCGCAATCATGGGAAATTCAGAGAGGGGAAATACGAATGAAAAACGGGATTCAGGCACAGGCGGCAACGCCTCCCCGGGTCAAAAAGGAATCGAAATGGATAAGGGGACTTGCGAAAACATGGCCGCTGCACTTGCTCATCTTGCCGGCTACGGTTATCGCGATCGTCTTTCACTATTTGCCTATTCTCGGGCTCGTTATGGCCTTTCAAGACTATAAGCCGTGGCTTGGTTTCTTCAAGTCGGATTGGGTCGGCTTCAAGCATTTCGAGGCCTTGTTTCTGTTCGACGAGTCGGTGCAAGTGATCTGGAACACGCTCATTATTTCGGTGCTTAAGATCGTATTCGGGTTGTTCGTGCCGATCTGCATCGCCTTGCTGCTGAACGAGGTTCGCAAGGTCGGGATCAAGCGCAGCATTCAGACGCTTGTCTACCTGCCGCATTTCCTGTCATGGGTTATTCTCGGCGGCATCCTCATCGACCTGTTATCGGTGAAGGGCGGACTGGTCAACCGGATGCTTACCGACTGGTTCGGCACGGCCCCGATTTTCTTCCTCGGAGACGGCGATTGGTTCCGATTCGTGATCGTGGTCAGCGATATTTGGAAAGAATTCGGCTTCGCGATGATCATTTATTTGGCTGCGATCGCAGGCGTCAATCCCGCTCTGTACGAGGCGGCCGAGGTGGACGGCGCAACGCGCTTCCAGCAGACCATCAACGTAACCTTGCCGGTCATGCTGCCGATTATCGTCGTCGTGGCGACGCTTCAACTGGGCAATGTGCTAAATGCCGGTTTTGACCAAATTTTCAACCTGTATAATCCGCTTGTGTACGACAAAGGCGACGTCATCGACACGTTCGTCTACCGATCGGCGATGCTTAAGGGCGACTTCAGCTTCGCTACGGCAGTCGGTCTGTTCAAATCGATCATCAGCTTCGTTCTGATCATCGTGTCGTACCGACTTGCTTTCCGCTTCGGAAACTACCGGATTTTCTAAAGAAAGAGGAGAGAGCGAATGTATCATAAATCAACCGGATATCGAGTGTTCAGCATCTTCAATCATCTCTTCCTGATCGCGTTGTCCTTGCTTTGCATCTTGCCGCTTATGCACGTGCTTGCGGTATCGTTCAGCGGCAAATCGGCGGCAACGGCGAATATCGTCAACCTATGGCCGGTCGATTTCACGCTGGAATCGTACGAGAAGACGATCGACAATCCGGCATTCATCCGGGCGCTGCTGTATTCCGTTTACCGTACCGTATTAGGGACGGCAGTCGGCATGGCGGTCATCGTATTTGCCGGATATGCGCTGTCGAAGCGCAACGCCGCGTTCAAGAGCCGCAACGCTTATATGTGGTTTTTCGTCTTCACGATGCTGTTCTCGGGCGGACTGGTGCCGGGGTATATTCTCATTACGGAACTTCAACTGATCAATACGATCTGGGCGCTTATTCTTCCTACGGCGCTTAGCGTGTACAATATGATCCTTCTCATGAACTTCTTCCGTACGATTCCGGCGGAGCTGGAGGAGGCTGCGCTGATCGACGGGGCGGGCTTGTTCCGTATCCTGTTCAGCATTCATCTGCCCGTGTCGATGCCTGCTCTTGCGACGATTACGCTCTTCACGCTGGTAGGGCACTGGAATTCTTGGTTCGACGGCCTTATTTATATGATGGATACGAAAAAATACCCGCTCGCGACTTTCCTGCAAACGGTCGTTGTCCAGCAGGACTTCAGTAAAATGAGCATCAACCCGCAGGATATGGAGAACCTGTCCCAGCGAACGGTCAAAGCGGCGCAAATCTTCATCGGAGCGCTCCCGATCCTGCTTGTCTACCCGTTCCTGCAGAAATATTTCGTCAAAGGCATCGTGCTTGGCGCGGTCAAAGAATAGAGGAGGTCCGACGGCGAATGGTCTTTCCGTTTCCGATAAAAGCGTTTCAAGTTGAACCGGGCACGGTCATGGAGGTGCGAGGGGAGAACGGCTTTCGAATGAATACGACGCCAAGCGGCGGAGGCTTGCATCTGGATGCGGCAGCGTGCCCCGCTAACGTATGGAGTAACTACGACTACTTGGCGGCCGACGTGTACCACGAATCCCACGATGTCCTTGTCTTATTACTTTCGTTCGAGGATGCTTCGGGCAGGCGGATTACCGTTCATTACGGGATTCTTCCCCGCGTGACAACGAGAATAGGGCTGCCGCTGTCGGCGCTGAACGGGGAGAAGCTGTTCCTCGAGCGTTCGCCGGGCGTTATGCAGTCGGTGCTGCGGGGAGACGCGTTCGTCGACAGAAGCCGGATCGTCCGCTTCAAGCTATCGACGATATCCTCCGTTGCCGCTAGAAGCGTGGATATATCCGGCTTGATACTATGCGAGTCCTTCGTTCCGCTTCAATCCGAAGCTTTGCCCTATATCGATGAGCTGGGACAATTGATAGGCAAGGAATGGGAGGGCAAGCTGCAAGGCGAAGAAGAGCTCGTCCGCTTGTTAAGAGAAGAGTGGCAGCTATCGCGGGACGAGGCTGTCGTTCGGCCGAACCTCGGTCGCTACGGGGGCTGGAAGGGTCTTCGCTTCGAAGCGACCGGCTATTTCCGCACGGAGCATGACGGACTGCGCTGGTGGTTCGTCGATCCGGACGGCTATGCGCTGTTCAGCGCCGGAATGGATTGCATTCATCCGGCGGAGACGACGCGCGTTACCGGCATGGAGCAACTGCTTCCTGAGCTTCCTGCCCGGGACGGGGAGTTCCGCGACGCCTGGACGGATCGCGGCTATAGCTTCGGAACGGCGAATTTGATGCGGGCTTTCGGGGCGCAGTGGCGGGAAAAGTGGGCGGATCTCACGGAATGCCGCATGAAATCATGGGGGATGAATACGATCGGCAACTGGTCGAGCACGGACTATATTGGCCGCTCGGAGCTGCCTTACGTCTATCCGATGGAAGCATTTCCGTCTACGGCGCGGACGATATTCCGGGATTTCCCGGATGTGTTCGACCCGGAGTATGACGCGAATGCGGTGGCGTTCTCCATGCAGCTCGCCGGAATGTCCGATGATCGACGCTTAGTCGGCTACTTCATGCGCAACGAGCCGCATTGGGCTTTCGTTGACGGCCTGAACTTGACCGAGCAGATGCTAAGGTCGTCCGTAAGGTTCGCAAGCAAAGATCGCTTCGTGAGCTGGGTGGAGGAGAAATATGATGCATCGGTTGATGCGTTGAATGCTTCATGGAGCAGCTCCTTTGAGAGATTCGAGCAGCTGTATGATGGGACTGACTTCGACGCATGGCCGGACAGCGCAGCGCGAAGCGACGATTTTGCGGCCTTCAATCGGCTTATGATCCGCCGTTACGTGGAAGTGCCGGCCAAGTATTGCAAGGAAGCGGCACCGAATCACCTGAACCTTGGCATGCGTTATGCTTGGGTCGGGAGCGACGATCTATTAGAAGGCTGCGAGGCATTCGATGTGTTCTCCATTAATTGCTACCAATTCGAGCCGGACCGGGCGTTTATCGGCAGAATCGGCAGCAAGCTGAACAAGCCGCTTATGATCGGCGAGTTCCACTTCGGAGCGGCGGATGCGGGCATGCTGGCTTACGGCATACGGGCCGTGCCGACACAGGCCGATCGCGGGCTGGCGTATCAATATTTCGTCGAGCAGGCCGCTGCGATACCGGAGTTGATCGGCGTACACTATTTTCAGCTGAACGATCAGGAAGTGCTCGGCCGCTTCGACGGCGAGAACTATCAGATCGGAGCCGTGGACGGTTGCCAGCAGCCGTATCGCCCGTTCGTAGAGGCCATGCAGCGGACGCATGAGCGAATGTACGATATTCGAATCGGAAACCTGCCTCCCAGCGCAATCTGCCCGGCCGAAATACCGAAAACGGGTTTTTGAAGGAACGAAATTTCCATCCTATAATGAAGCTGAGGCTGCCGATTGCCGGCGGCCTTTATTTATCACATCGGAATGTTTAAGTTCTTTAAAGCGATAAGAGTTAAGAAAATCATTCCGATTGGCGATAAAAACTTCTTTGCTTCCGAAGCGAGTTTGCTGCGCAAACTTTTAGGTCGCTCATCCTCGAAGAACTCCGATAGTAGTTTTTCTCATTACCTCCGCCCATGTTCCCAGAAATAAAAGCTTTACGTCTTCCTTTCTCCTCTTATAATGAAAGTAGCAAGGCAAAAATACATGATTATATGACAGCGTTTACATTTCAATAGGAAGCGAAATTGCAAAAAGGGAGGAGTGAAAGATGAGAAATAGACTTCTGCAGCTTATCGGGATAATCGTCGTCTTGGTTATAACGGCGGCATGCACGGCATATTCGGATAGCGGCTATGAAGTCGTGTATTCACTGGAATCCCAGCACCGCCAAGATGCAATTGATCTAAAGGGGGAACTTCATGAGGAGCGGCCTACAATTGCGATGGTTGCCAAGAGCGCCAGTCCATATTTTTCATACGCGGAAGAAGGGGCCAGGGAGGCGGCAAGGCAAGCAGGCATTGAGGTTACGTTCGAAAGTCCGAGGATGCCCGGGGCCGAGCAGCAGATCGAAGTGGTGGAGCAATTAATCCGGAAGGATGTCGACGTTATCGCGATCTCGGCAATCGATCCCGAGAAGCTTATTCCCATGCTTGTGAAAGCTCGGAATCAAGGAATACGGGTGATCACATGGGATTCGGATACGATGCTGAAGGGCAGGGAGTTTTTCGTTAACCAGGTTGAAACGGAAGTGCTGGGCAGACATCTGATGGATAACATGGCACAGGCGATGGGCGAGAAAGGCAAGTTTGTCGTCCTTGGCGAATCGCGCACCGATGCGTATGCCAGCGAGTTGCTAAAATGGATTCAAACGCAATGCGACGAGAATTATCCCCATATGATGCTCGATGAGCATGCGGGAGACATAAAGGGCTTGCTTGGGAACAGGGCCGATATCGGAGGCATTCTTGAACTTCATTCGATCGATCACGCGACTGCGGCGGAGGCGGTCAAGGAAGCGGGTCAATCCGGCAAGGTGAAAGTAACCGGACTGTACGCACCGTCGATGATTAGGAATTACTTGCATGACGGCTTGGTTCAGAAAGCGACGTTGTGGAGTCCCAAGAAGCTAGGCTATGTTACGGTGATGCTCGCGAACGATCTGCTGAGCGGCCGGTATCCGACAGACGGTCAGGATGTTCCGGGCGCGGGCAGCATACGCATGCTTGGCAATACGGTTATTATGGATGAGCCGATTGATTTTACCCGGGAGAATGTGGATCAATATGATTTTTAAGAGGATGAGAAAGATCCGCGTTCGCGAGCTTAGGTTAAGCTCCAAGCTTGCGATAACCTATGTTCTGCTAACGGTCGTACCCATCGCGCTGATTGGTCTTTACTCGTATTCGCAGTATAACAAGTCCGTCCAAGACCCGCTAGGTGAATATATGCCCAAATTCCTGAATCAGGCGAACAACGATATCGAGCAGCATTTTCAACGACTAAGCGAACTATCGGAATTGGTATGGAGATCCGAGCATGTGCTCTCGATATTGCGACGGGAAACTAAATCGGATCGGACGGCGCTGGAGAAGGATGCCGCTTATATCAATGATTTCTTAAGCGAGACTTATGTGAACGGCAGCAACCCGGATGTGCTTGGCGTGTACGTGCTATCGGGCGACCAGCTCTATTACAGCTCCAGATGGGTATTCCAAGAGCAAGATTGGAAATGGCAGCTTAGAAGATACGGCGGTTCGGAGCCGGCGCAGTGGGAAGCAAGGCTTATTCAACAAGGCGAAGCGAAGCTTCGCTTCGCCAACAATATACCGTACGTCCTCATTAAGAAGCAGTTGTACGATACCGATAACCGCAAGCTGCTGGGGAGCATGTTCATCGCCATCGACCTTGCGTTCATTGAACGAATCTTCCGCAATATCGAGCCCGAGGACGAGGGCCGGATGTGGCTTATGAGCGAATCGGGAATGATCGTGTACCATGCGAATTCCGAATTAATCGGAACGGTCGATGCCAATAAGAAGTTTTATCCGCTTCTGAACGGCAGCTTCCGAACGACGGGCTCCGACAACCCGGCCATGATTAGCTTGAACCAATCGTCGAGAGGCCTTATTTTAGCCCACAGCATTCCGCTTAAGAAGCTGACGGGCGAAGTCGATGCAGCCGGAAGGATGATCGCCTTTGCCCTGCTTGGCATCTTTCTCCTTACGATCATCGTCTTCGTGTACTTCTCTTGGAAGTTCATCCAACCGCTTAAGCGGCTTAGCGGGATGATGAAGAACGTGGAGATGGGCAAGTTCCAAGTCAATTACGACTTGCAGAGCAGGGACGAGATCGGCACGCTGGCGACGAGCCTGAACTCGATGATCGCGACGATCCGGGACCTGATTCAGAAAAACTATCAAATCGAGATCCGCCAGAAGGAAGCCGAATTGTATGCCCTGCAATCGCAGATCAATCCCCACTTTATGTACAATACGCTTGAGACGATCGGCATGGCCGTAGAGGAAGGGGAGACCGAGGCGGTCGTCGATATGGTTACGCTGCTAGGCCGCATGCTTCGTTTCTCCGTCAGCAACCTAAGCAGATCGGTTACGATTGCGGAAGAGGTTCAGCATGTGAAGGATTACTTGACGATCCAGAAGTTCAGATTCGAGGATCGGCTTGCGTTCGAGATCGTCGATCAGCGGGCAGGAGACTTGCAAAACCTGTATTCGCCCAAATTCATCCTTCAGCCGGTCGTGGAGAACGCGATCAAGCACGGATTGGAAAAGCGGAGAAAGCTCGAAATCCAAATTTCCATCGGGCAGGAGTTCGGCGCGCGGTCCGGTCAAGTGGAAATGGTATTCCGAATTCGGGACAATGGCCCGGGCATATCGACGGAGAGGCTTGCCGAATTGGAGAAGCTGCTCCAAAACGAATCGTTCCAGCACAAAAGCTCGCAATTCGGTTTAAGCAACGTGAATGCGAGAATCAAAATGATGCACGGTTCGGAATACGGCCTGCAATTGCATAGTATTGAAGGACTGGGGACAGAGGTCAGCATACGCATACCGATTAACGCGCAGCCGTACGAGAACGAACAAAACGAGCTTCAGGGGTGAGGTGAACAATGGGAACGATCAGGACGTTAATCGTTGACGATGAACCTCGTATTCGCAGAGGAATCGAGCGGCATGTCCAGTCTCTTGGAGAAGGCTGGGAGGTCGTAGCGACGGCGGGAGACGGGCGCGAAGCGCTTCAACTGCTGCAAGAGCATAACGGGAATGTCGATCTGTTGATTACCGACGTCAAGATGCCGGAAATGGATGGGCTTACTTTAATCAAAGAGGCGAAGAAGCTGTACGCGATCTACCCTCTCCTTATTAGCGGCTTTGACGACTTTATTTACTTGCAGACGGCCTTGAGGGAAGGGGCGCTCGATTATATTTTGAAGCCGCTTGACCGGGAGCAATTTCGGAATCGGATGCTGGAACTGCGAGACGTCATCGCCCAGGATCGTCATCGCCGCTTGACGCGAAGCGAGATGGAGCGGGATACGGAGAAACTGAGCAGAGCGCGCCAGATTCAGACGTTAAGCTATATTACGTCGACGGATATTAATATAACGAATCTCGGCTGCTGGGTCGATGAATTCCCCCGAGGCAAATATATGCTCCAACTGGTACGGCTTGATACGTTGCCCGTGAAGACGAGAGCCTACACCGCCAAAGACTGGAAAGCTTATTTCTACGCGCTCGAAAATATTTTATCCGAAGTCGTCGATTCCGAGCTGTCTCACTCCGGTAGAACGGGCTGGTGCTTCTTCGGCGGGGAGTCGGACTTCTGGGTGCTGATGCATGGGGCGCAGGACGATGAGCAGTTTGAGGATATAGCTTACCGATTAGCCGAGAAGGTACGGACCTCGATTCGATCGTACACCCCCTTCACGGTATCGATCGCTTATGGACATACGATCGAGGAGCTATATTTGCTTCCGGAGGCTAAGCGCCAATCGCTCGCGCGAATGAATTACCGATATGTCCGCGGCGGCAACCGAATATTCCATGCGGCGGAACGCCTCGAGGAAGGAGACTCCGATCTGCTGGGGAAGGAAGCGGCTATTCTCTCCCAGATGCTGAAGCGGGCGGTAGATCAAGCGAACGAGGCTGACGCGTTGAAAGTTTGCAAACGATTTTTCGAGCTAATCGAACAGATGGAGAGCCCTTCCCGCATCCAATCGGCAGCGTTGAACGCGGTCATATTGATCCATTCGGCCCAACTGGAGAATACGCGAGGCCTTTCGGATGGGATATCGATCATGGACGAAATTCAGAAGGTGAAGCGGGCGGCCAGTCTTCAAGAGCTGAGATCCTGCATCTTGCGCTTAGCCGAATACGTCATTCACGATATTATCAAGTCACGACAGTCCAGCAACGTCAAGCTGATCGAGCAAGCAAAGCGATGGATTGCCGATCATAGGGCTGAAGACGTCACGATCAAGAAGATTGCGGATCATGTCTATATGAATCCGACTTATTTCAGCGAATATTTCAAAATGCAGACCGGGGAGACCGTACTTGATTACCTCACGCGGCTTCGCATCGAACTGGCGAAGGAACTGCTCCGGGACACTCGCCTGAAGCTGCACGATATATGCGGCAAAGTCGGCTATCAAGACGTCAAATATTTCAGCAAGCTGTTCAAGCTCAAGCTGGGGATGACCCCATCCCAGTATAGGGAATCTACCAATAGCGATCCGAAGGGAGCAGGAAAAGATGACGACGAGCAATAAGTTCGCATGGACATGGAAGATCAAAGAGGAATGCTTGGAGGAATACGTGAGGATGCATCTAGATCCTTGGCCGGAAATTATGAGCGAGCATTCGCGGGCAGGCATACGGAATTATTCGATCTTCCAGAATGGCAACCAGTTCTTCTATTGCTTCGAATGTGACGACGTGGAAGAGGCTTTCCGGCTCATCGCGGAGAGCGAGGCATGCAATCGCTGGAACGCGATTACGTCGACGATGGTCGAGGGGTCGTTTGACTTTAGTGAGGCAGAGCCGATTAGGCCGCTTCGCGAAGTGTTTTATTTGAAATAAACCTAGGTTCCTATAAGAAGATAATCTCTGTGTTGGATTAACAGGGGTTATCTTTTTTTTATTCCAGTGTATCTTAGTCCAAAGTGCCTGATATCTAACAAGATGATTATAGCTGATATAGCAATCGGCCCCCATAATAGGTGATGTAATGCGCTTTCAATAATAGTCGGGGAAAAGGGAGGATTAATCATTTATGATTAAAGTTATGCGTATCATGCTGTGTCTGATGCTACTGGCTTCCGTTGTGCCATTGGTTGGCACGACCCAGGCCCAGGGAGCCGATTTGTTGAACGATGACTTTGAGAACAGCATGCTGGGAGTGATTCCTGCCGGATATTCATCACTTCTTGAACAGTCCAATATTAATAACTTGACTGTCGTCAATACGAAAGACGCGGCATCAAGAACGAACAGCTGGTATACGCCTGACGAAGTCCCGCCTGCTTCCAATATATCGCCGGCAATCCAAGGGAATTCGACCAACGTATTATGGATTAATGATAATGCGAATGCGGGACGAAGAGGAAGCATGGTCTATGCCTTCGCCCCAATTACGGGCAACAAAGGCATCACCGCGGAATTAAGATTCATGGAGCCCAAGGTGATTGGCGATTCCTACGCATTAGAGCTGGTTGACAGCAATAATAAAACAGCGCTTTCGTTTCATATCGCTTCCGCTCCCGAACCAATAGCCGCGAACATATGGTACACCGTAAAGTATGTGGCCGATGTGGGAGCGAATGCGGCAGATTATTATTTTAACGGGAAATACATGGGGAACGTCAAATTTAATAATCCGGTAACGGATATCAAGCAAATTCAAGCCAGAACGGCCGGTTCCTCCATAGGCGGCATGTATGTGGACGACATTAAAGTCTATGAACATATCGCGATTACTCCGCAAAATCTCACGGCAGAGGGTGCCGACAACAAGGCGGAATTGAATTGGAATGCGCCAAGCGGAGGCGTTGATTCCTATAATGTTTATAGAAGCTCTGCTCCTGACGGTAACTACGAGCTGGTTGCCGGTGCGGTACCGACAAACGCGTATACCGATACCGGATTGACTAACGACATCAATTATTACTACAGGGTAACGGCAGTAAACGCGAACGGAGAGAGCGATTATTCGAATGAAGCGGTTGCCTTGCCGAACGACGTAGCCCCTCCTTCTGCCGACATTACCGGTCTCAAGGCGATCGTCAGAGATGGGCAGCTGACCGTTGCTTGGGATGCTGTACCCGAAGCAACGTTTTACACGCTGGAAAGAAGCACGAATCCGAATGGTCCTTTTATCCCGCTCGCGATGAACGGATCGCAGAAGTTAAAAGCCGCTTCCTATCTGGATACGAACTTAAGATTGGACACGGAATACTATTATTTGCTTACCGCAGGCAATGTCGGGGGACTCGGTTCTCATGATTTGCTTCGGAAGGTATCCCCCGCCGTACCGTTAGGCGCACCGATTATCGTAAGCGCGGAACCCGGAAACAACAAGGTGGATATTAACTGGACTTCCGTTGCAAAGGCAGCCCAATACGAGATAGGCAGAAGCACAGTGAACGGAGGGCCTTATTCATTCTTAGGAGCTGTAGACGGTACAAGCTTCACGGATACAACAGCCGTTAATGGCACTGCATACTATTATGTGGTTACAGCGGGCAATCATGTCCAAGAAAGTATGATTTCCAATCAGCAAAAAGCCAGGCCGTATGCATCCGCGGTCGGTTCGCCTGCTATGCCGACAGGCTTCAATGCAGTCGCTGAAGAGGGCAGCGTTAGTCTTTCTTGGGATGCGGGAGAAGGCGCGGCTTCGTATAACGTGAAGAGAGCAGCCGTAAGCGGCGGACCGTTTGCGACTATCGCTTCAACCACCGAACTATCGTTTTTTGATGCAAGCGTAACAAACGGAACGACCTATTATTATGCAGTTTCTGCGGTGAATGCAAATGGCGAAGGTCCGGATACGGATGAACGGATTGTACTTCCGGCCAAAGTTCTGACCGTCGATAAAAATGCCGCATCGGATGGGGTAAAAGTATTCAACACCGTTCAAAGCGCTGTTGATGCGATCCCGACGAATAATACGGAAAGAACGATCGTATATGTCACTCCCGGGACCTATATCGAGAAGGTTAAAATAAACCGACCATACGTAAGTCTTGTCGGCGCGGGCATGGATGAAACAACGATAGTCTACGGGGATTACGCGGGAACAGCATCGACGCAAGGCCAGCCCGGCCATACGGGAAGCACGTTTCTAAGCCAAACGGTTGAAGTCACTGCGGATTATTTCACCGCAGCCCACTTGACGATAGAGAATAGCGCCGGACCGCGTTCCGAGGTTGCGCAGGCAGTCGCCTTATCTCTTAAAAGCGATATGGCGGTATTCGAGTCGGTCAAATTGAAGGGGTATCAGGACACTTTGTATAATGGCTTAAATGCCAAGAGTCAAGGAAGACATTATTTCCACAACAGTATTATTCAGGGCGATGTCGACTTTATATTCGGAGAAGCTCCGGCCGTAGTTATGGATAATGTGAAGATGGTTCTTGTCAGTCAAACGGGCGGCGGAGGACATATCACGGCAGGAGCGCAGAGAAATACGACGGATAAGGGATATGTGTTCTTGAATTCCCGAATCGTGGACGATCCGTCCGCCGAAGGGACATACGATCTAGGGCGTCCTTGGAAGGATCATGCAAGGGTCAGCTTTATCAACACTTTGATTGACTCCAATCGTTTCCTTCCGGCTGGCTGGGTTGCCGCCTGTGCAGGAAGCTGCAAGACAAGCCATTTTTCGGAGTATAACAGCTATGGTCCAGGCGCGAATGCAGCCGCGCGTCAAATTTCCACCCAACTGACGGGACAAGAAGCAAGCGTGACTATACCGCGAATTTTCGACGGTTGGGATCCGTCCATTCCGGTCATCATGCCGAAAGTGAAGCAAATGCGGAAGTGTTGGCAACATCCTCCGGCTTCGATAAGAATAGCGCGAATCGAGCGGATATTGATGTACTCGTAAAGAGTAATGGATATGCTTTAACGAATATAACGAATGGGACAACTATTCTTGAGCCCTCGGATTATACCGTTACCGGCAGCGTGTATACGATTCATAAAGATTTCCTTGGCGGATTGACGGAAGGATCAACATTACTTGGCTTCGATTTTGGTTCGATTACGATTCCTTTAACCATTAGCGTGAAAGATACGTCGGGCTCCGATATCGGCAAGCAGGTTCTTGCGCCTAATGACGGCTGGGGTTCCCATACAACGGGCACTACAGGCGGCGCCGCAGCGGCGCCAGAGAATATTCATACCGTTACGAAACGAAGCGAGTTGATCCATGCGTTAGGGAATTTAAGCGCCGCTCCGAAGATCGTCTACATCGAAGGGACGATCGACATGAATGTAGATGCGGACGACAATCCGGTAGGAATGGAATATTATCAAGATCCCGCCTATGATTTTGATGCTTATTTGGCCGCGTACGATCCTGAAGTTTGGGGCAGAACTTCCGTGCCTTCCGGGCCTTTGGAGACAGCCCGCGCCAAATCGGAGAACAACCAGGGCAACAACATCAAAATCAATGTCGGCTCTAACACGACGATAGTCGGGTTGCCCGGCTCCCAAGCCAAGATTGTCGGCGGCAGCCTGAATCTTCAGAACGCTGACAATGTCATCATCCGGAATATTGAATTCCAGAATACGTTCGACTACTTCCCTCAGTGGGACCCGACGGACGGAGATTCGGGCAACTGGAACTCCGCGTTCGATGCCGTGAGCATCAAAGGCTCCGCTCACGTTTGGTTCGACCATAACACCATTAACGATATTGGCGGTCTGGATGATCCGGACGATCAATATTTTGGACGTAAGTACCAGCAGCATGACGGAGCATTGGATATTACGAACGGATCGGATTTGATCACCGTATCCTACAACTACTTCCATGATCATGATAAGACGACTCTTGTAGGCGGAAGCGACAGCTTTACCGGCGATGCCGGCAAGGAGAGAATTACATTTCACCACAACTATTATCAAAATGCGGGTCAGCGTGCTCCCCGCGTGCGGTTTGGTCAAGTCCATCTGTACAATAACTATTACGAAGGAACAACGACCCATCCGACCAACCCGTTCGGTTATGCAATAGGAGTCGGATTTGAATCGCAGGTCTACGCTCAGAACAACTATTTCGCTAATGATGCAGGCTTGTCGCCTTCTTCGCTCATTCAAGTGCTAGGCGGAACCGCATTCACTGACGAAGGAACCATGCTGAATGGTGAAAATGTTGATATATCCGAGAGCTACGGTACATTGCAATCTGTAAATTGGACGCCTGCACTGTACACCTCTATGGATCGGACTGTCGATGTACCGGCTATTGTGATTGCGCAAGCGGGTGCGGAAAGGACGCAATCAGGCGATATCTATGCCCCAATTTGGAACGCCGGCAATCTGACGGCAACGGATGTCAACAAAACGGGTATGACTTTAACCTGGACGGCGGCAACCGACAACATCGGGGTGACCGGATACAACATTTACAAGGCGGCTGACGGCACATACACGGAAATAGCCTCTTTGGGCAATGTTACAACATATAAGGTAACCGGCTTGTCTAAAGATACCGGTTACACCTTCGTGATCAGAGCAGTGGACGCGGCAGGCAATTGGAGTGCTGATGGACCCGGCGCAACGGTGAAAACGGATCACGATAACCGGGATAACAATCCGGGTAAAGAGAAGCGGGAGTAATGAACCCTGAACCCGTAATCTAACTAAAGGGCAAACAAAATGTCCACCCGAAGACGGGGTGGGCATTTTGCTATGAATTCGAAGTATATCCTTAATATCCGAATGTTCTCCCCCCTACCTGAGCTTTGTCACCTACTTGCCGCGAAGGTCGGCTGATATCATGAATCCATAAGGCAATAACGAAACGAAGGCGGAGGGGGGAACCGGGTGTGGCGAAGACGGAATACGTGCTTGAGCTGAACGGGATTACGAAAGTATTTCCTGGAGTCAAGGCGCTTAACGACGTTTATTTCAAGCTTAGACCGGGTGAAATTCACGCGTTGATGGGGGAGAACGGCGCGGGCAAGTCGACGTTCATCAAAGTCATCACCGGCGTCTATTCGCCCGATGGCGGCGAGATGTATTTGGATGGAGAGAAGGTAGAGTTTCGCCACCCGACGGATGCGCAGAAGAGGGGAATCGCGGCTATTTACCAGCATGTTACCTGCTACCCCGATCTAAGCGTTACCGAAAATATATTCATGGGACATGAGAAGGTGCAGCGGGGAACGGGGCGTATTTCATGGAAGGAAATGCATGAGGAAGCGGGCCGGCTGCTTAAAGAGCTTGGCGCAGCCTTCAGCCCCAAGACGGTGATGGGCGCGCTAAGCGTTGCCGAGCAGCAGATCGTCGAGATTGCGAAGGCGTTGTCGGTCGATGCGAAGATCATCATTATGGACGAACCGACCGCGGCGCTGACGAAAAACGAGAGCGAGGAGCTGTACCGCATTACGGAGCGTCTGCGCGATAAAGGCGCGGCGATTATTTTCATCTCGCATCGGTTCGAGGACATGTACCGGCTTGCCAGCAAAGTGACCGTATTCCGGGATGCCAAATATATCGGCACATGGAATGTCGATGAAATATCGAATCACGACTTGATTATCGCCATGGTAGGCAGAGAGATTTCGCAGTTGTTCCCGAAGAAGGACGCCTTACTCGGTGACGAGCTTCTGCGCTTGGATTCGCTTGGGAGAACCGGTTACTTCGCGGACGTATCCTTTACGCTTCGGCGGGGGGAAATACTCGGATTGACGGGCCTTGTCGGCGCCGGAAGAACGGAAGTGTGCCAGACGCTGTTCGGGATCGAGAAGCCCGACAAGGGCAGGATCCATTACAAAGGAAAGCCGCTGCAGCTCCGAAACCCTCGCGACGCCATGCGCCATGGAATCGGCTACTTGCCGGAGGACCGGCAGAAGCAAGGGCTCGTCCTGCAATGGGGAATCGGACGCAATGTATCGCTTCCGACGCTCGAGAAGTTCGCAGTTCAAGGCGCGATCAATTCCCGCAAAGAGCTGGAGACGGCGAAGAGCTTGGCCGAGAAGGTGAACGTCAAAGCAAAAAGCGTGTTCGACTTGGTCAGCTCGCTCTCGGGCGGCAATCAGCAGAAAGTCGTGTTCGCCAAGCTATTGAATGCGGAGCTCGACGTTCTCATTCTGGATGAACCGACCAAAGGGGTCGATGTCGGAGCGAAGTCGGCCATCTATGAAATGATTAGCGATCTGGCATGCTCAGGCTACGGCGTCATCTTTGTTTCATCCGAGATGCCCGAGATCATCGGCATGTGCGATCGGGTGGCCGTCATGCGCGAAGGACGCATCACGGCGATGCTTGACCGCGAAGGCCTGACGCAGGAAGCGATCCTGTCGGCCTCGATGGACGGGGCAACGGGAGAGGAGGCAAGCGCATGAAATCAGTCACGCAGCCTGCTGTACAAAATGCTGGAAACGCTGGAGCGGGAGCCCGCCAAGAGAGAATATCCGTTAGCGCCATGATCGCCAAGTTTCGGGAGCTTGGTCTGCTCGCCTTCATTATTCTGATGTCCCTTGGCGTCCAGCTTCGCAATCCAAGCTTCCTCACTTGGGAGAACATTAATGACATTGCAACGAATACGGCCATTCTCGCCATCCTGTCCGTTGGCATGATGCTCGTCATCATTACGCGCGGGATCGATCTATCGATCGGAGCAACGTTGGCGCTATCCGGTATGGTCGCCGCGTTTACGGTCAAGCAGATGCCGGATATGCATCCGTTGCTTGTTCTGGCCATCGGCATTGGAGTAGGGCTGCTATGCGGAATGGTGCTGGGCGTCCTGGTGGCATGGGTGAACATTCTTCCGATCATAGCGACGCTCGGCATGATGAACGTGTTCCGCGGCCTGACGTTCGAGACGAGCGGAGGCAAGTGGGTGAGCGCCCATCAGATGCCTGCCAGCTTCAAGGAAATCGCTACGGGAAGCTTGCTTGGCATTAACAATCTCATTGCCATAGCCATTGTAATCTATATCGCCGCTTACTATTTCGTAAGCTACACGCGGACGGGAAGAAGGATTTATGCGATCGGAAGCAACCCCGATTCGGCGGTCATTAGCGGCATTCGCACGGGTCGAATCCTGTGGCTTGTGTACACGGTCATGGGCGGGCTGGCCGGACTTGCCGGCGTACTCTGGGTATCCAAGTTCGCCTCGGCGCAAGGCGATACGGCTTCGGGTTATGAGCTGAGCGTTATCGCGGCATGCGTCCTTGGCGGTGTCAGCATCGCGGGAGGCGTCGGCAAAATCTCGGGCATCATACTGGGGTCGATTCTACTGGGCATTCTGAATAACGCCATGCCGATGATTAACGTCTCTCCCTTCTGGCAAATGTTCATTCAGGGGTCGATTATCCTGATCGCCGTATTGATCAACGCCATGGTGAAGCGCGGACTTGACCGAAATAACCTGATGAGGAGGAAAATCTAGCGATGGAGCCTCGAGTAATTGCAAGCAAAAAAGAATTCACTCTGAAAGGCTTATTCCTCCAATGGGAATGGCTGCTCGTCCTGCTCATGATGGCGGTATTCATTTTGAACATGAATTTGTCGGAGTACTTCTTGGATTACAACAATCTGCGGGACGCGACGATGGGGTTCCTGGACAAAGCGTTCATCGTGCTGCCGATGGTGTTCATTATATTGATGGGCGATATCGATATTTCCGTCGGCTCGATTGTCGCGCTGTCGTCGGTCATTATGGCCGATCTGTACAATCACGGCGTTCCGATGGAGCTGGCGGTCGTTATTTGTCTGGCTGTCGGCGCGCTGTGCGGCTGGATCAACGGCATGCTGATCGTCAGGTTCAAGGAGCTGTCCTCGGTAATCGTGACGCTCGCAACGATGATCATTTATCGCGGTATCGCCTACATTTTGCTTGAAGATCAGGCGTCGGGCAATTTCCCGTCATGGTTCAAGTTTCTCGGTTGGGATTACGTCGGGGGCATTCCGTTCATCCTTATCGCTTTCGCTTTAGCCGTTGCGATATTCGCTTACCTGCTTCATAAGACGACATTCGGCAGAAAAGTATACGCTATCGGCAACAACCCGACGGCTGCGCTCTATTCCGGTGTCCGGGTAGACCGAATCAAGGTTATCGTATTCACGTTGGCCGGACTTATGGCTGCCGTAACCGCGCTGTTCCTTACTTCCCGCATGGGCAGCACCCGCCCCAATATCGCAACAGGGTATGAGCTTGAGGTGATCGCGATGGTCGTACTCGGAGGCGTCAGCACGGCCGGCGGCAAAGGACGAATGATCGGCGCGATTCTTGCGGTGTTCCTGATCGGCTTCCTTCGTTACGGGCTTGGGCTTGTCAACGTATCGGCCCAGTCGCTGCTCATAATTCTAGGCTTATTGCTAATCGTCGCAGTTGCCATACCGCAGCTTAAGATGCGCGTTGGCGCCGGCCGCAAGACGACTTGATCCGCGATACGATTCGGCTTTTACAGCCGATTGTATATATAATAAGAGTAGAAAAAGGGAGGAAACAAATGTGAAAAAGGTATTATCCGTCATCATTGCTACCGTTATGTTAATGACTCTTATCGCTGCGTGCGGCAGCAACTCCGGAGGAGACTCTTCGAATGGCAAGGGTGAAGGCGCAGGGGGCAAACAGAAGTATGCCATCATATTCAAAAATACGGGCAACCCCTACGGCGAGAAGCAAATGGAAGGCTACAAGAAAGCGATCGAAGAGCTTGGGTACGAAGCGATTCTGAAAGCGCCCGACCAGCCGACTGCCGAAGCGCAGATCACGATGATCGATGAGCTTATTTCGCAGAAAGTGAATTCCATCGCCATTGTAGGCAACGATCCCGATGCGCTTCAGCCGGCGCTGGAGAAAGCGATGAAAGCCGGCATCAAAGTGCTGTCGCTCGACTCCGCGGTTAACGCGAAGAGCCGTCTTGTCCACGTCAATCAAGCCGATCCGGAACGTATCGGCCGCACGCTCATTCAAGGCGTTATGGAAATGATCGGCGGTTCCGGCGAAATCGCTATCTTAAGCGCAACGTCGCAAGCAACGAATCAGAACGCTTGGATTGATTGGATGAAGAAGGAATTGGAAGATCCGAAGTACAAGGACGTTAAACTAGTGAAGGTGGCGTATGGAGACGACCTTCGCGATAAGAGCGTATCCGAGACGGAAGCGCTGCTCAAGTCTTACCCGAACCTGAAAGGCATTATTGCGCCGACCACGGTTGGCATCGCGGCAGCGGGCAAAGTGATTACGGACAAAGGCCTGAAAGGCAAAGTACAGTTGACGGGGCTTGGACTGCCAAGCGAGATGGCGGAATACATTGAGACGGGCGTCTGCCAATGGATGTATCTGTGGAATCCGATCGACGTCGGCTATCTTGCCGGTTATGCGGCGGACGGACTCGTTAACGGCAAAATCACGGGCAAAGTAGGAGAGAAATTAACCGCAGGCACATTGGGCGAGAAAGAGATCGTTCAAGACGGCGACGGCACGCAAATCATGCTTGGCGATCCGTTCAAGTTCGATGCAAGCAATATCGCGGAATGGAAAAGCGTGTATTAATCGTAATATCTAATAGGAGCAAGGAGCAGGCTGCCGCGGCGGCCTGCTTATTTTCTCTTCGACGGCTCAATGAACGAACAAACAAGTATTAAAGGGAACTGTTCCAGTTATTTATTGGTAAATGAAACAGAAATATAGATTAACGGGAAATCCTCATGTTAATATCTCCGATATCACCTATCCCACTAAAAAACGAAGAAATTAACAGGGGAAATTCCATCTATTTGATAAAAGTGGACGGGGGGCCTCAATAACGGGAGTAATTCCAGTAATTTTTTAAATGCATGTTTCAAGTATGTTCATTGGTCAGTCATCGTTCACGACAAATGGTTTCTTTCACTCACCAAATCTGATACAATGACATCAACTTATTAAATCCGTTTAATAAGTTTTGAGGGCGAAGGCGGTGATTCGAATGAACGAATTGTTTGCAACTCCAGAAGAGACGAAAAAGGCGATTTTGCGCGGGATACGTGCTGCACTGCTGACGCTTGGGAGCGCTACGAAAGCAGAACTGAGCGGCAAGCTGAGGCTGAGCTTTCCGACCGTCAGCAAGTTTCTGGCCCAGATGGAGCGGGAGGGGGAGCTGCTGACCGTCGGCCTCGACGATTCGAGCGGCGGAAGAAGAGCGCGGCGGTATGCATACAATCCGGAGTACATGCTCGGATTAGCTATTTTCCTAGAGCAAGCAGAGACGAACTATATGATCTTCAATTGCGTGGGCGAAGTGAAGGATCGGGGTCAGACGACGAGCTTCCTGCTGGACGATATCGAGAATCTGGCCCGGCGGATCGAATCGATCGTGAGGAGCGAGCCGAGAATCAAGTCGCTTTCCATCGGAGTTCCTGCTTCCGTTCGCAATGGCCGACTGATATATATTCCAGGCTATGCGCAGTTTCAGGATTTTGATCTGAAGAAGCATTTCGAGGATCGTCTGTCCATTCCCGTCGTCGTAGAAAACGATATGAATGCGGCCGTGCTCGGCTACAACGATAATCGGCGGGTGACGGATGATGGCTCCTCTTTGGTTTACTTGTACCTGGGCAACAACGGACCGGGGGCCGGTATTATGATAAACGGCGAACTGGTGAGGGGCAGCTCTTATTTCTCGGGGGAAGTCTCCTTCGTGCCGCAGTATACGGAGAGCAACTTCCTGCAAGCTTTGAGTCAAGGAAGCGGAATGGACGCGGATGCAGCGCGAGAAGAGGCTAGAGTGGATGCCATTAGCCGGCTCGTTGCATCGTTCGCGGCTATTCTTAATCCGCATGCGATCATTTTCTGCGACGACGAAGTAGATGATTCCATGATTGACTCCATTGCGGCAAGAAGCGCGTTCTATATTCCGGCGGAGCATCTCCCGAAGCTTGTTGCCAGCGATTGGCGGCAAGATTATTTGTCCGGCTTGCAGCATCTGGGGCTCGATCTTATGATTTCCAGAATTAAATTCGATTAGACAACGGGAGAAGAGATACCGATATGGCTACGTTTTTTCTGATTATTATTTATTTGGCGTTCATCAGCTTGGGTTTGCCCGACTCCTTGCTCGGAGCGGTATGGCCGATTATGCAATCGGATTACGATGTGCCGCTGGAGACGGCGGGCATGATATTCATGGTTATCGCCGGCAGTACGATCGTATCCAGCCTCATGAGCGGCAAGGTGCTGGCGCGATTCGGAACGGGCAAAGTAACGCTTGTCAGCTGCATCCTGACAGCCGGTGCGCTGCTTGGCTTCGCCGTATCGCCGTCGCTCATTTGGCTTATCCTATGCGCGATTCCGCTCGGAATTGGCGGGGGCTCGGTAGATTCGGGGCTGAACAATTACGTTGCCGCCCATTACAAGGCGCATCATATGAGCTGGCTGCATTGCTTCTGGGGAGTCGGAGCCACGCTCGGACCCATGATTATGGCTCCTTTCATTACCGGACAAGGAGCGTGGCGGCAAGGGTATCTTATGGTTGCCGGCATTCAGCTCGGACTCGTTATTATTTTATTCGTTACGCTCCCTTTATGGAAACGAGTCGGCCATCATGGCGACAATACCGAACCGAAGAAGGAGTTCACGGATGAAGCGGCGATCGAGGCAGATGAAGCCGAGAGGTTACTGTCGCAGCCGAAGAAGCCCCTGCAGGTTAAGGGGGTCAAGCTGGCGCTTGCGACCTTCTTGTTCTATTGCGCAGTAGAGGCGACGATGGGACTATGGGGGAGCAGCTTTCTTGTGAATGTGAAAGACATGTCCGCGGCATCGGCCGCGAAGTGGGTATCCTTATTTTATGCAGGGATCACGATCGGCAGGTTCATAACGGGCTTCATTACGTTCAAGATGACGAACCGCATGCTGATACGGGTTGGACAGGTAATGACATTAGCCGGTGCTGCGTTTATGCTGCTGCCTCTGCCGACGAGCTTCGCGCTTGCCGGGTTCATGATTGTCGGCTTAGGCCTTGCGCCAATCTTTCCTTGCATGCTGCATGAGACGCCGGAACGGTTCGGGAAGAAGCATTCGCAATCGATAATGGGCTTCCAAATGGCTCTTGCCTATACGGGCAGCACGTTCATGCCTCCGCTGCTCGGTTTTGTTGCGGCGTATTCGACAATCGGCATTTTTCCTTCGTATATCGTCATTTGCGCACTCGCAATGCTGCTGTTCTCGGAACGATTGAACGGCATTCTGAAGAAGAAACATCATGCTGGCGCGAATAAGCCGAATAGCTTAACCACGTAATCTAAAGGAGCTGCCGGGAATGAAAACGGAAAAAGAAAAAATGATAAGCGGCGAGCTATACAACGCGGGCGATGCTGCATTAATCAACGATCGGTTGAGCGCCCGCAGACTGACCCGTTTATTCAATCAAACGAACGAGACGGAAGATATCAGAAGAATGGAGCTGCTGAAGCAGCTATTCGGCTCGACTGGCAGCAGCTTGTACGTTGAGCCGACCTTTCGTTGCGATTACGGTTATAACATCCATGTCGAATCCCGGCGTCACGATCGGTCATAATGCCGTGATAGCCTCCGGTGCGGTCGTCACGAAGGATGTACCGGATAATGTCGTCGTTGGGGGCAATCCCGCGCGAGTCATTAAGCAGCTAGAAGCCTTCTCTAACGAAGCGACCCAATAGGCGCGAAACATAATTTGACGTAAAGTCGTCTTTGATGCAGGGGGGGGGCTTTATGCCGAAAGTCAGAACGACAAGTATGGTTATTCTTATCATGACCGCTATGATAATGGCTGGCTGTGCATCGAACAATACGAACAATACGAACAAGAATGAAACGATCGTACAGACCGATGAGCCGAAGCGGGCAGTCGAAGGTACGAGTATTGCGACGAGGCTCGTGGCAAGCGAGAAGGTGCTTCCGGAGGACTTCAACGAGGCGTCATTTAGAAGGGAAATCGTGCCCCATTACGAATACATGGCAACGAAAGCGACAGATGAAGCGCAGTATATGAAGGCGTGGAGCTACTATGGATTCAAGCAGCAGCAGCCGGAAGTGAATGTTGAGCAAAATGACGCTTATTTCATCGGCGTTCATGAATCGGGAACATGTCCATACGAGCTTGGCGAAGTTTCGGTTCGGTCGGAGGGAACGGCGCTCGTCGTTATGCTAGCTGGGCAAACCGGTTATTGCACGGCCGATGCCACGCCAAGGACATACGTGATCGAGCTTAATAAGCAGCAATCGAAGGCGATTAGAGAAGTCGTTATCATCGAGAGCGAGACCGAGACGGTTTTTCCGCTAGTTTCATAAGGCTGTAATGGCAAATTCCCCTTTCGGATGGAGAGGGGGATTTGCATTTTTTAATTTTCTGCATGAAGGAACTCTGTAATCCTAATTCGATTGGTTTTAACTCTGATTCGTTACACCTCCTATATTGATCGCGACGCAGTGTTCGTCGATTTGTTCAGGAAGCTGGCGAAGCATGCAGGACATATCGGCTAAACGAACAGCCTGAAGGGTTCGGCCTTTCGGTTGTTCGTTTCTCGAACTTTAATAGCCAAGGCAGCTTGCTAAGGAACGATTTACTATGTCAAAATGATGATAACTGTTGTTGTTTGACTTTGAACTCAGTCGTTTATCGTTATTTTGGATACGTTGTTGATCATTCCATAGGAGGCTTCGTATGTTCGCATCGGTAAGAAGAGATAAAATTATACAGTGGCTTCAACGCCATGAGCAGCTGATCGTTAAGGAGTTGGCGAAAGAGTTTAACGTATCGGAAGGGACGCTTCGCACCGATCTGCGCATGCTCGAGGAAGAGGGCGTCATTGAGAGGACGCATGGCGGCGCGGTGCTGGCGAAGCGAAAGTCCGTCTACCGGGAGAGCGCCACCCCGTCGAGAAGCGAAGTGAACTATGCAGAGAAGCAGGCGATCGGCCTTCAAGCGGCGAACCTCGTATCGAAGGGGCAATGCATATTGCTTGATGCGAGCTCGACGGTACTGGAAGTTGCCAAGGCGCTTGCCGATTACGATTATATTACGGTTGTCACTAATGGACTTGATGCCGCCATGGTATTGAATCAGAATCCTCGGATCAACGTCATACTGATCGGCGGAGTGCTTCGTTCCGGCTCGCGGACGGTCGAGGGCGTGCTTGGCAAAGGGATATTGGACGGCATCCATGGCGACTTGTTTTTCACCTCGGCGGAAGGTGTAAGCATGGAAGAGGGGATGACGGATTTCAGCCTATATGAAGCTGAATTGAAAAAGCAGATGGCGGCGAACGCGCGAATGACTATTGCGCTGGCTGATCATACGAAGCTCGGGAGACGCTCCATAGCGACATCGGTCTCTTTCGATCGGATCGATACGCTTATTACGGACGACAAGGCCGATTCCGATTATTTGAGGCGGATTAAGGGCATTCGCGTCGTTATTGCGTCAACAAACGTCAATAAATGAAGATCGTTTGGTTGCGAATGAAAACGGCGATAATCGAACACAATCGTTGACATATAGTGATAAACGGCGAGACAATAGAAGCAGGATAAAGCGAGGGAGGAAGCCTGGACTTATGCTGCTTGAACATATAGATGGGTTCATAATCGACCTGGACGGTACGGTGTACAGAGGCGTTGAGGCGATTGACGGAGCGAAGGAAACGATTGATGCCTTGCGGAAGCGGAATCTGCCGGTCGTTTTTCTAAGCAATCGCGGGAATATATCGCGGGCGATGTGCGTAGTGAGACTTGGCCGTATCGGGATTGACGTAAGGCCCGAGCAAATATTGCTTACCTCGACCGTAACGGGGCAATATTTGCGGAAGCATGCGCCGGAGGCGAAAGTGTGGACGCTCGGCGACCGGGGCTTGCGGGAGGAACTGGCCGAGCAAGGCGTGACGTTGGCCATGCATCCGGAGGAAGCGGATAAGCTCGTGATAACGCTGCATGAGAATTTAACGTATTCCGAGCTGAACGATGCATTCCGTGCGGCGCGAAGCGGTGCGGAGATTATTGCAACGAACGAGGATAAGTCGTTCCCGGGCGAGAATGGCGAATCGATTGATGTAGCCGGCATGATTGGAGCGATCGTTGCAACGACCGGTCAGCAGGTTCAAGTGGTCATCGGCAAACCATCCCAAATCATGGCGGATGCGGCTCTTCATGCACTAGGCTTATCGCCGGAGCGTTGCCTCGTTATCGGCGACAGCATCGCCTCGGACATTGCGCTCGGAAAGCGTGCAGGCATGCGGACGGCGCTTGTGCTGAGCGGCTCGTCAACAAGAGAGCATGGAGAGAATGCGGTTGACAGACCGGATTATATTTGGGATTCATTAGCCGATTTGCTGATCGAGCTGGAGAGGGAGGAGCTGAGCGCATGAGTTTGAACGAGATTAGGAAAGCGGCGGCACGGATCGTGGGCTTCGATCCGAAGACGCTGGACATGGGTCCAGTCGTATTGGAGGCAGGCGCCCTGCGGCAGGTTGCTCCATATTTGAAGGAACGCGGTTATAAACAAGTGTCGATCGTTGCGGACGAAACGACTTACGAAGTTGCCGGGAGACGACTGTATGATGCAATCGCCACCGAAGGCATCTCGGCGCATGTCACGAAGATCACGCCGAACAAGCAAGGCGACGTCATCGCCGACGAAGCATCCGTCGTGCAGCTGATGCTGGATGCGAAGGCGAAGAAGGCGGAGGTCATCGTTGCTGTCGGCTCTGGGACGCTTCATGATATTGCCAGGTTTACGGCCTATACAATCGGCATTCCGTTCCTATCAGTGCCGACTGCTCCGTCGGTCGACGGCTTCAATCCCAAAGGCGCCCCGCTCATTATTCGCGGAGACAAGCAGACGATACAGACGATCCGACCGGAAGCGATCTTCGCCGACTTGGACGTTCTCGTTGAAGCGCCGCCTGCGCTCGTCGCCGCGGGCTTTGGCGATATGCTCGGCAAGTATACGTCGCTGTTCGACTGGAAGTTCGGCAGCATAACGTCGGGAGAAGTGTACGAGCAAGTGGTTGCGGATATTACGATGAAGGCGCTGCTCGATTGCGTGGCGCATGTCGATGAGATTGCGGAGCGCAAGGAAGAAGGCATTCGTCTGCTTACGGCAGCGTTGCTGGACTCGGGCTTCGCGATGCTCGTGTTCGGGCAATCGCATTCGGCCTCCGGCGCGGAGCATCATCTCTCCCACTTCTGGGAAACGACGTTCCTGCGCGAGGACAGGAGGCAGATCCTGCACGGAGCGAAGGTTGGCGTTGCATGCGCGGAAATATCGGCGTATTATCGTACGATTATTGGCGATGTATCGGCTAAGCTTCCTGCAGAGCAGCAAGATGCGGTTAAGCTAGAGCTGGCGAAGGTGCCGGACGAGGCAGAAATCCGTCGCTTGTTAACCAAGGTAGGCGGCCCCTCGCAGCCATCCGATCTTGGCATCGACAGCGAGCTGCTTGCCGCCGGTCTGCGCGAAGCGCACCGCATTCGCCCGAACCGCTCCACGATGTTGAAGTTTTACAACGATAATCGATAAGCGCCACAAACAAGAAGCGAGCGGATGTCCGCTCGCTTCTTTGCATTTGACTAAACCAACCTGTTCATTCGCAGTCCCCTACGATGCGAACCTCAATAGAATCGTTTTGCGAAGCTAATTTTGTATTGCCTATTTAGTTCGACGAAAGGCAATCGAACCACACTTCCCTCCGAGCTTCGCCATATTAGTTCGAAAAAAATCGAACGATCGTGCGATCCCCCGATATCGGACGAACAGCTCTCCGCACCCGTTATTGAGTAATCCCCGCCCCTATGTTGGGTTACAGCGAAGATCCATTATAGGTGATTGGATGGTAAGGTACAGTTAATTAGTGTTAGTAATACCAACCAGCCTCCATGGGGAAACCTCGGTGGCGCGCTGAAACGAAAAGTTGTAAAAGACGTTTCGCTCGGGCACGTTCCGCATCACGATGGTAATCGGCAGAGTCACGGTTGCGGACAAGCTGCTATCATCTTCGGAGTCGATTTTGCCGTTTCCTATGCTTATGCCGCCGTTATCGCTTCCGTTTCCTTTCTCGGATGCCTTACGTTCGCTCCCTTCATTCTTCTTGCGATGCGGTTCTTTGACGGACACAAGCGCATCCATCGTTAGAATCCACTTCACGACTTCCTCTTCGGGCATCCCTTTAGTTAACTGCCTCAGCATATGCTCATCCTGATGGTTCATGACGACAACGAAAAGTTTGGCGAGCGAAGCGGGGGAAGCGGCATCGAACAACGGTTCAAGCTTTCCTCCTGCCTTGTGCACCATGAGCTGATGCGCCAAGTCCGGATATTCCGACTTATGCGTGCTGCTGCCGAGGAAGTGGATGCAGAAGTGGCCCGAGAAGCCGTTCTCCGGGATGCCGTCTCCGCCATGAGGCATGCCGTTCATCGACGCGGCAATCCAACCCTTCTCCGATTGGACGAGGATGGCCTTGCGCTTCCAGCTCCAGCTGCCGCCGTAGATTTGCTTCATCGTTGCCGTGTCCGCTTTCGTTAGCGGCTGCACGTCGGCATGGTCGCTGCCGGCGCGGCGCTGCACGCGGAAGGACAATCCCGATTCCAGGTCGGTTACGTTGAAAATGCTCTTATTGGGGAGGGTCTGTTTCACCGTTTCCCATGAGGACATACTACCGTAATGCTGCTTGCGCAGCCCTTCAACCAGACGCAGCAGCATGCCAGACGACTTGTCCGGCAACAATAGCCTTTCGTGCGAGTCCTCGTTCCATAGATCGCCCGTTGCCTCCAGCCGATAATGTACCAGCTTGTCGTCCTTCTGCAGCTCTACTTCGACATCGGGCAAAATTTCGGCGGTTTCCGTCCGTTCCTTCTTTGCAAGCTTTAATGCTTTGGCCAATTGGGGGCCGCTCATATCGAGCTTGCTCTCCAAAGCCGCATGTCTGCTGGCTCGTACCGCGATCGACAAGGTGGCTGCCGGTTGCGGCTTTTTACCGGCATTCCCTTGCGCGCGCACGATGCTTCCAACGTTAGTCCCTACAACAGTCGCAGCCATCACGGCCGCTGTCGTCATTATAATTGCCATATGCAATGCGATCCTTCGTTCCATCGTGCAACCTCCGCTCCATATTATGCATGTCCGTTTTAGATTTTGCTACGCGGACTACATTTATGTGACGGCGACCTTTGTATGATTCGATGTTTTTTGAATCATACTATGTCGGATAAATGGCAATAAGGGGGAACACGCTTTTGTTGTACAATATTGCATTATCTATTCTGCTTCTTATTCAACCTGCAGAAGCTTTAACGGCGGCGGTAGACGCCGATGCCGTCAAAGATCGGCAGCCTTCCCTGACTATCCAGTATAAAGGGCAATCATTAAAGGAGGCGAGAAGCTCGGAGTATACGTATCCTTTGCCCGGCGTTCCGATTGTAAACGAACCAAAGCTAGACGGTCTTATGGATGAAGTGGATAAACGTACGTATATGCCGCCGGTAGACGCGACGCTCGACGGGGGTGGCGGAATCATCCCGGAGAGAACAGGATACAGGCTTGACCGAAGCAAGTTTCAAGAGCAATTTTACGGCTACATATTCGAAGGTGGAAGCTCCGCCTTGGAAGTCCCTATGAAGCCGGTATACCCCCGAGTGGACAGCGAGCTGATGTCCTCGATTCGGGTGAAACGAATTGGACTATATACGACATACTACAACAGCCGAAATAAAAACCGTTCGCATAACATTCAACTCGCGGCCAAAGCGATCAACAACCGCGTCGTATTCCCGAACGAAACTTTTTCGTTCAACGAAACCGTCGGCAAGCGTACGGAAGCCAAAGGATATATGCGCGCGCCCGTCATTGTAAGGGGAGAAGTCTCCGAAGGGATAGGCGGCGGCATATGCCAAATCTCGTCCACCTTGTTCAACGCGGCAGACCGCGCAGGGCTGCAAATCGTGAACCGTTACTCGCATAGCCGCCATGTCCCCTACGTGCCGCCGGGCCGAGATGCAACCGTAAGCTGGCACGGCCCGGACTTCGTATTCAAAAACAAATACAACGAGCCGATCCTCATCAGGGCGTATGCGCAAAATGGAACGGCCAGCATTATGATCTACTCAGCGGATACGGTGAACGAAAAGCCTCGCGAAGTGCCGAGCGCGTCCAAGAAGCTGCCAGAGGAAATCAAAACCGAGATGAAAACGGTCGGACGGTAATAGCAGGACGATAAAAAAGTGAAATCATCAACTAGGTTGTTCCGAAAAAGCCGCGTATGAAACACGCGTGCTCAAGGGACAACCTTTTTCATTTTTAGTATTGACGCCTCGTTATGAAAACGCTTATAATTCAGTTAAACGATTACGTAAACGATTACCTAAAGGAACGAGGACTTACCGATGAGCATTAAGGAAGTGGCCAAACGAGCCAACGTATCTACCGCCACCGTATCTCATGTGATCAACGGAACCCGTTACGTCGCGAACGAGACGAAGATGAGAGTGCTGGAGGTCATGAAGGAGCTGAAGTACCAGCCGAACAGCGTCGCGCGAAGTCTGCGCAGCAAGCAGTCGAAGATTATCGGGCTGATGGTGCCGATTCTGCCTAACGATACGGCGAGCTTCTTCTTCATGTCTATCGCTCAAGGAATTGAAAGCGTTCTTACGGAAAAGGGCTATAGCCTGATCCTCAGCAATACGAAGGATGATAGCGCTATGGAGCAAGCGCAGGTGAAGATGTTCAACTCCCAATTGATCGACGGGTTGATCATGGCGCCGACGTACGAGGAGCATGCCTACTTGGATACGTTGAGGACCGGCGATTATCCGGTCGTCTTCATCGACCGCAAGCCCACGGAAGCGCAAGGCGACTGCGTATTGACCGAAGGAGCGAGAGGCGCTTACGAGGCGGTTGCCCATCTAATCGGCAAAGGGCACGAGCGGATCGGCTTTATAACCGGCTCGCTTGGCTTGACGACTAGCGATGAACGTTTGGCCGGGTATAAGCAGGCTTTGGCGGATAACGGAGTGCCGATAGAGGAACAACTTATACAGGTAGCGGATTCCACCAATTCGAGCTTTGACAGCGGATATAGGCTGACGCAGAAGCTTATTACGAATCATCATATTACGGCTCTGTTCGTGGCGAACAACGTGATGACGATGGGCGCGCTGCACTATTTGCAGGAAAATAACATTGCAGTGCCTGACGATATCGCGATCATCGGCTTCGATGATTACGAATGGGCCAGAGTAACGAGACCGGCGTTGTCCATGGTCAAACAGCCCTCGTTCGAGCTTGGAGAGGCCGCGGCGAATATTTTGCTGGAGCGGATCGAGAATCCCGACGCGGAATACAAGGAAGTCAGGCTGCCGACCGAGCTGATTATTAGAGGTTCTTCTTAAATCTAGAAGAGCCTCCCCTGGAAAAGGTAAAAGCTATAGATATTACGTAATCGTTTACGTAAACGATTACGCGAGAAAGGAAAGGGGCAAATAACCGATGAAGAAATCCAATAACGCCGCCGCCGCTCCATCGCAAGGCATCATTCGTCCAACTGCCATATCTCGTAACCGATTATGGCCGAAGATCCGGCAAAACTATGAGCTATACTTATTTATTTTGCCGGCGGTCTTATTGTATCTCGTATTCAAGTATTACCCGATGTACGGCGTTCAAATCGCTTTCAAAGATTTTCGCGCGAGCAAAGGCATCTGGGGCAGCGAATGGGTAGGTTTAGAGCATTTCCAGCGGTTTTTCGAGGCGTACAACTTCTGGCCGATTATGGAAAACACGCTTCTCCTGAGCGTATACTCGCTCGTATTCAGCTTTCCGGTGCCGATCCTCGTCGCGTTGATGCTGAATCAGATGATGGCTAAGCGGTACAAGAAGTTCGTGCAAACGGTCATCTATGCGCCGCATTTTATATCTACCGTCGTGCTGATCGGCATGCTGAACGTCTTCTTATCTCCGAACAGCGGGCTCGTCAACCACGTCATCGCTTTCTTTGGCGGTGATCCGATCCTGTTCATGGCCGACGAAGGATGGTTCCGGCCGCTGTACGTGCTGTCAGGCATTTGGCAGGAGACCGGCTTCGCAACGATTATTTATTTGGCGGCGCTGGCGGGCGTTAATCCCGAGCTTCATGAAGCGGCGATCATGGACGGGGCGAGCAAGTGGAAACGGGTGAAGCACGTCGACATCCCGAGCATTTTGCCGACGATCATCATTCTGATGGTGCTTGCAGTCGGCAACATCATGAGCATCGGCTTCGAGAAAGCGTATCTGATGCAAAGCGATCTGAACTATGGGACCTCGAACATTATTCCGACTTACGTGTACGAGCTCGGTATTCAGAAGGCGCAGTACAGCTTCTCCGCCGCGATCGGACTGTTCAATTCCATCATCAACGTCGTGCTGCTTGTAACGGTGAACCGCTTAGCCAAGAGGCTGACGGAAACGAGCTTATGGTAAGGAGGCTAACGAGTCATGAATGCTCTGTTTAGAAGAAAGTCAAAAGGCGACCTAACATTCGATATCGCCAATTATACGCTGCTAACGATCGGGATGCTGCTGATCCTCTATCCGCTCTATTTCGTGTTCATCGCATCGTTCAGCGACCCCAATATGATTTATTCCGGCGAAATCTGGCTGCTGCCCAAAGGGCTGACGCTGGACGGCTACGAGCGGATCTTCGCCGATGCGACGATATGGATCGGATACGGCAATTCATTGTTGTATGCCGTCGTCGGCACGGTTATTAGCGTGACGGTCACGCTGCTGGCGGCTTATCCGCTCGCCCGCAGGGATTTTATCGGCAGAGGGTTGTTTATGTGGTTCTTCATGTTCACGATGTTTTTCGGCGGGGGCCTTATTCCGACCTACTTGCTCATCAAGGATTTGAACATGATCAACACGATCTGGGCGCTCGTTATTCCGGGTGCGGGAAGCGTGTTCAACATCATTATCGTGCGCACATTTTTCCAGAGCACTATTCCCGACGAAATGCGGGAGGCGGCCTTCATCGACGGCTGTACGAATACGCGCTTTTTCTTCAGTATGGTCATCCAGCTGTCGAAGCCGATCATTGCGGTTATGGTGCTTTATCACGTCGTCGGCTTCTGGAACGGCTTCTTCGACGCCATGATTTATTTGAACGAGGAATCGAAGTATCCGCTTCAACTCGTCCTGCGCAATATTCTTGTGCAAAATCAGGTGAACTCCAGCATGATGATCGACGTGGAATCGTATGCCGCCAAGCTTCGAGTCACCGAGTTGATCAAATACGGCGTCATCATCATCGCAAGCCTTCCGCTGCTGATCTTGTACCCGTTCCTGCAGCGATATTTCGTCAAAGGGGTCATGATCGGCTCCATCAAGGGCTAATGTCCTTGTCCAACCGATTGTCGCCGTGCTCCGTATTTCCGCGGATCGGACCCGGTTGATAATAGATAAAAAAAAGCGTTAATCCAAAGGGAGGATCTCAACAATGAAAAAAGCAGGGTCGATTGCCCTTAGCGTCATGCTGAGCGCCGGGTTGCTGCTCTCCGCTTGCGGGGGCAACAATGAGAACAACGACAAAGAAGCGCCAAGTGCAGAGATCAACAAAGAAGGGCTGCCGATCGTGAATGAGAAAGTAACGTTGTCGATCGTGTCGCCGAAGGCTCAGCTCGCTCCGGAATATAGTGAGATGGAAATTTTCAAACGGCTTGAAACCGACACGAACGTCCATATTGAATGGAACAATATTCCGGATACCGACTATGGCGAGAAGAAAAACTTGCTGCTGGCAAGCGGCGATCTGCCGGATGCGTTCTACGCTTCGCAATTTTCCGATTATGAGCTTATTACTTACGGAGAAGACGGCACCATCATTCCGCTCGAGGAGCTGATCGACGAGTACGCTCCGAATTTGAAAAAACTGCTTGAAGAAAGACCGGACGTCAAAGCAGCCATCACGGCTCCGAACGGGCATATCTACGGCTTGCCGACTTGGGAGGAGAACGAGCTCGGTACGAACCCGTTCTTCCACGCCATTAATACGGAATGGCTGAACAAGCTGAATCTGAAATTCCCGGAAACGCTTGACGAGTATACGGAAGCGCTTGTTGCTTTCAAGACGCTCGATCCGAACGGCAACGGCAAGGCGGACGAAGTGCCGCTCAGCTTCATGCATATGCAATGGTGCATGGATATCGGCGGGCTGTTCGGAGCCTTCGGCATGCCGGACAATCTGGAGCATCGCATCGTGCGCGACGGCAAAGTGATCTTCACGGCTACGCAGCCGCAGTACAAGGATGCGCTGACTTATTTCAACGAGAAATGGTATAAACAAGGACTTATCGATCCGGAATCGTTCACGCAGGACGCTCCGCAATATTTGGCCAAAGGCAAGACGCCGGAGCCGACGCTCGGCTCCTATGTATGGTGGGAAATCGAGGAGGTCGTCGGTACGGAGCAATCGAAAAACTACGCGCTCGTTCCGCCTCTAACCGGTCCTAACGGCGACAAAACGATCGGCCGCGGCAACGGCGGCGGACCGGGACGCAACGCATTCGTCATTACGAAGGAAAACGAGAATCCGGAAGTGACGATGCGCTGGATCGATCAGCAGTATGAGCCGTACATGGCGGCGCAAATTCACTGGGGACCGATCGGCATTATTTACGAGAAGGATGCCAGCGGCAAGCTGGTCAACCTCCCTCTTGAGGTAGGCGTATCGATGGGCGAATTCCGCCAGAAGGTCGCTCCTAACGGCGCGGGCGTCATTACGAAGGACCACTTCAAGACGATCGTCGACATGGAACCGCGCGCGCAGCAGCGGAAGAAGGATCTGGAGCAATACTACGAGCCGTTCATGGAAAAGGAAAACTATCCGACGATTTTCTTCGAGCCGGAAGAGCTTGATACGATCAACCAAATCGAACCGGAGCTGATAAAATACGTCAACACGCAAAGAGCGAAGTTTATCGTCGACGGCGTAACGGATGCGGAATGGGACGGCTATGTGAAGAAGGTCGAGGACATGGGTCTTAGCAAGCTGATGACGATCTACCAAACGGCGCTGGACAGATATAAAGAAGCTCAAAAATAATAGGGACTGACTGAAGACGGAGCATTTGGATCCGAATGTTCCGTCGACGTCATTAGGGAGAGAGAACCGAATGAAGCAAACGCAAACGTATAACCACCCTTTACGGCCTCAATTTCATTTTACGCCCGAGACCCATTGGTTGAACGATCCGAACGGCATGGTGTATTTCGATGGCGAGTATCATTTGTTCTATCAGCATCACCCGGGGAGCACGGTGTGGGGACCGATGCACTGGGGTCATGCGATAAGCCGCGATCTTGTTCGCTGGGAGCATCTGCCGATCGCGCTTTATCCCGATCATAACGGCTTTATTTTCTCCGGGAGCGCAGTCGTGGATTGGCAGGACACGAGCGGGTTTTTTGACGGCGGCGCAGGACTTGTCGCGATCTATACGCAAACGGAGATGATAGAAGGCACGGACGAATCGAAGCAGCGCCAAAGCATCGCCTACAGCCGGGATAACGGCCGAACTTGGACGCCGTATGCAGGCAATCCCGTACTGACGGACGAGAGCTATCCCGACTTCCGCGATCCGAAAGTATTCTGGCACGAGGCATCGAAGCGATGGGTCATGGTGCTGGCGGCAGGAGATCGGTTATTCCTCTACACATCCGCCGATTTGTTGGACTGGACGTTCGCAAGCGAATTCGGCGCTGCCGAAGGGTCGCATGACGGCGTCTGGGAATGCCCCGATCTGTTCGCCTTGCCGGTCGATGGCGTGAATGGCAGCGAGAAGTGGGTGATGATCGTAAGCATCGGCGACAACGAGCAGATGCCCGAAGGTTCCCGCACGCAATATTTCATCGGGGAATTCGACGGCAAAACTTTCGTGAACGACAATGCGCCGGATACGATTCTATGGATGGATCACGGCCGCGACAACTATGCAGGCGTGACGTGGTCGGATGCGCCGGGCAATGGCGATGATCGTCTGCTGATCGGCTGGATGAACAATTGGAAATATGCGAACCTCATTCCGACCGTCGAATGGCGCGGCGCGATGACCTTGCCTCGCAAGCTGTCGCTGGAGCATCGGGCAGGAGGGATTCGCCTGATCCAGCACACGCCGGATGCGCTAAACGAACTTCGTCTTGGCGGAACCGAATGGAGTGATTTAACGGTACAACCGGGCGACAACCTGCCGCTTGCGGAGCAAGGCGAACTGCTTGAGCTGGCTGTGGAATTCGAGCTAGGAGCGGCAAGCGAATTTGGGTTCAAGCTCAAATCCGGCATGCACAATGACGAAGAATATGAAACGATCGTTGGCTACGATGCATCGGCCGGCGAGTTGTTTATCGATAGATCGAGAGCGGGCGAGTCGGCGTTTCATCCTCAGTTCGCATGCAAGCATGGCGCGCCGCTTGGGGCATCGAACGGGCGAATCATGCTGCGCATGTGGGTTGACCGGTCGTCGCTCGAGCTGTTCGCTGACGATGGCGCACTCGTAATGACCGACCAGCTGTTCCCTCATGCCGGCAACGATCGTATCGAGCTTTATGCGGTAGGCGGAAGTGTACGCGTTGTGACGCTGCAGCTCTATCCGCTGCAATCCGTCTATGCCGAGTCCATGATCAAAGAGACGGTAGGAAAATAGGCAGAGGGGGAGCAATAATGGTTCAAAAGGAAGATAAGGCCGCGCTGGATGGCGATATGATCGCCTATTGGCCGCTTGACGAGGCTGACGGGATAACGGCGCTGGATATCGTCAGCGGACGGCAAGACGATATCGCTTATGCGCTACTGGATGCGAGGTTCACGGAAGCTGCGAATCCGAAGCGCGTCCAAGGCATTCGCGGCAGCGCCTTGCTGTTCGACGGCTATTCGACCTGGATCAGCCGTCCGGCGGATGACGTCGATCAGCCGCTGGACGCGCTAACGATTATGGCTTGGGTAGCTCCGCGCTCTTACGAGTGGGGAGAGGATCGGCGACTCTCGGCGATCGTGAACCGGCATGACCGGGAAGCGAAAGAAGGCTTTATACTCGGCATGTACCGGCATGGCTCATGGTCTTTCCAGCTTGGCATCGAAGGGCGCTGGGTCGAGCTGTGGTGCGAGGATCAGCCTCTTGAGAAGGGCAAGTGGTCGCATGTGGCGGCTACCTTCGACAGGAAGGAATCAATGATGAGGCTATATCTGAACGGCGTTCAGGTAGCCGCTCATCCTACGCCGGCGAATGCGCCGATTACAGCTTGCGGGAGCGATCTGCTGATCGGCCGGAACAATCAGGCCAAGGTGCTGGCGGAAGCGTTCCGCCATCATCTATTCGGCGGGCTAATGGACGAGGTGAAGCTGTACCGCCGCGCCTTGACGGCTGAGGAGATCGCTTCGGATGTCGAGCAGGATCTTGCGCCTTACGGCGGGATCATACCGGCAATCGCGGAAGCGGATATTTTTCTCGACCGCGCACCGCTGCGGAAGGATCGGCATCGCCCTCAGTACCATGCGAGTCCGCCGGCGCATTGGATGAACGAGCCGCATGCCCCGATTTATTTTGAAGGCAAATATCATCTTTTCTATCAGCATAATCCGCAAGGACCATATTGGGCGCAAATTCATTGGGGCCATTGGGTGAGCGGCGATATGGTGCATTGGCGGGACTTGCCGGTCGCTCTTGCGCCTGAGAAGGGCGCGGTCGATCCCGATGGCGTCTGGTCGGGAAGCGCCGCTTATGACGAGAACGGCGTGCCGGCGCTATTCTTCACGGCGGGCGACGACAGCGCGTCCCCTAATCAGCGGGTCGGATTGGCCCGCAGCACGTTTCTGCAGGACGGCGACAGCGACCTAGCGAAGTGGGTGAAGCATCCTCTCCCCTTAATCGTGCAGGAGAAGGGACAGGGCATGTTCGGCGACTTCCGCGATCCGTTCGTATGGAAGGAAGGCGAGCTATGGTATCTGTTAATCGGCTCGGGCACGGACGGCCGAGGAGGAACGGCGTTGGCCTACACGTCGCGCAATATGACGGATTGGTCATATAAGGGCGAGTTCTGCACGGCGGATCCGTCCGTCTATCCGTATCTAGGCAATATGTGGGAGCTGCCCGTGCTGCTGCCGCTGGGCAACAATAGCGAAGGCATTGAGAAGCATGTATTTCTCATCAGTCCTCTTGGACCGGGGGCAGATGTAGAAGTGTTCTATTGGATCGGGACATTCGACCGCGAGGCGTTTCGTTTCAAACCCGATCACGAAGAGCCGCAGCTCATCGATGTCGGCGACTTCCATTTTACGGGGCCAAGCGGCATGGTCGATCCGAGGACGGGGCGCAATATCGTGTTCACGATCGCGCAGGGCGAACGAACGCCGCAGGCGGATTATGATTCGGGCTGGGCGCATAATGCAGGCTTGCCGGTCAGCTTGTCGCTACGGAAGGACGGACAGCTTGGCATTGAGCCGATCGAGGAGCTGCAGTCGCTGCGCTGCGATCATCTGGTATCGTTAACGAACGTGACGATTGCAGAGGTCAATGAGCGGCTAGCCAATGTAAAGGGCGATATGTTAGAAGTTGTCTTCGAGCTCGAAGAGGCGGTCGAGGAACGTATAGGGCTTCACGTTAGGCGATCGCCGAATGGGGAAGAAGAAACGCTTATTTACTATAATAGGAAGGATGCTGAGTTCGGCGTGGATCGTACGAAGACGACGCTCGATCCCGAAGCTCGCTCGAGGGGCGTGCAGAGCGGACGGTTGGAGCTGGCGGAAGAAGCGCTGCGTCTCCGGGTTTACTTGGACCGTTCAATGATCGAGGCTTACGCGAACGGACGGAAAAGCCTGACGACGAGGGCGTACCCGAGCCGAGTGGATGCGCTTGGCTTGCAGCTATCGGGCAAACCTTCCATAATAATAAAGTCGATTGATATTTGGAAGATGTCGTCCGTATACGAAACTTAACGACATCATGATATGAAGGAGAGATTAGGTTATGCGAATAGGTGCGATAGAAGCGGGCGGAACGAAGTTCGTCTGCGGAATAGGCGACGAGAATGGCGCCGTCTCGGATCGAATCAGCTTTCCGACCGGGCAGCCGGAGGAGACGCTTGCACAGGCGATTGCTTATTTTAACGACAAGGGCGTGGAGGCAATCGGCGTCGGAAGCTTCGGGCCGCTCAACCTTGATCCACGCAGCGCGCAGTACGGCTGCGTGACGACGACGCCGAAGCCGAGTTGGTCGGGGTTCGACTTTCTCGGCGCGCTGCGAGCGAAATTCGACGTGCCGCTTGGCTGGGACACGGACGTTAATGCGGCTGCCTACGGCGAGGCCAAGTGGGGAGCGGCAAGAGGACTCGACAGCTGCGTCTATTACACGATCGGGACAGGCATCGGCGTCGGCGTCTATGCCGAGGGTAAGCCGGTTCACGGTCTCGTTCATCCAGAGGGCGGCCATATATTGACCCGTCGCCATGGGGATGACCGCTTCGAGGGCTGCTGCCCTTATCACGGCGATTGCCTGGAAGGAATGGCGGCCGGTCCGGCCATCGAGAAGCGCTGGGGCGTGAAAGGAAGCGAGCTGCCGGAGGGCCATGAGGCGTGGGCGATGGAGGCCTATTACATCGGGCAGTCCCTGACCTCCACGATTCTACTTCTCTCACCCGAGAAAATTATACTCGGAGGCGGCGTCATGCATCAGCGGCAGCTGTTTCCGCTCATTCGCGCCGAGGTGCAGCGGAATTTGAACGGGTATGTGAGCGCGGAGCCGCTGCTTAGCGGTATCGAGGGCTATATCGTCCCGCCGGGCCTTGGAGACAATGCAGGATTATCCGGTGCGCTCGCGCTAGGATTGAAAGCGTTGAATCAGGCGAATTAAGGAATGCCGTTCATCGTCTTTCCTTGCGGTAGCCGCTTGGGCTAACCGCCTGCCACTTGCGGAACTGATTAATAAAATGATTGTAGTTCTGATAGCCGACGTCGTACGCGATGTCGGCTAAGCTTCTATCCGTATGCTCCAACAGCAGCGCGGCTTGGCGGGTTCGCATTTGGTTCAGCGTATCGATGATCGATAATCCGGTGCTCTCTTTGAAAAGATGGGACAGCCGCGATGGAGAGAGCTGAACCGCTGCCGCCAGCTCATCGATCTTAATCGGCTCGCGCATGCCTTGCGAGATGCGATTCAACGTCTCCTCCACGCGGCTGTCGAAATGCTGCTTCCGTCTGCGTGCGAGCAGGATGAGAACCTCGCTAAGAGATGCCAAGCAAAGCTCGTTCCAATAGCTGCTGCGTTCCCTGGAATCCGTTAAAACTCGCGAGAACGCCCGATAAATCCGCTTTCGTGCGGAATCCCCCGCAACCGTTTCGTTAAACAGCTTAACTTCCGGCAGCAGATTCGCCTGTATCGCATGATCGGGAAAATGCGCCCACATAAAGTGCCAGCGCATGCCCTTTGCCGTACCGTATCGATGAGGCGTTCCCGGTCTCAAGACAGTGACATCGCCTGGCTTGCAGCTGATTTCCTCTCCGGGAATATGGAAGTACCCTTCACCCCCAAGCGTATACGTAATTAGCCAATCGCCCATGCCGGCAGGACGGACGGCCGCATAGGTATCCGGCTCGTCGAAATGGCCGGACAACACGATGCCCGCAGCAGAGCCGTTGTACTCGGCTGGAACATTTAATTTACGCATGGCAGCCTTCATCTCCCTAAGCTTAGAAATCGATATGCATAGCATAACGCCGTTTGCACGGAAAAACTAGTCGGATAGCAGAATTGTGTGAGAAGTGAGCATCATTGTTACTTCAACGCCGAGCTCCTATTTCCTATACTGAAAGCATCACAGGAAACGATGGAGGGGTACACAATGAGCGCAGCTTTACGGGCATTAACTCAGGAGCAAAAACAGTTTTTCGAGGAGCAAGGCTATCTGATTGTAAAAGGCTTGTTTAAGCCGGAGGAGCTTGCCGAGATCGAGACGACCTTCGAGGATATTAGCCATCAGACGATCCCGGGATATTTCGAGCCTAAGCTGAATGCCGAAGTAACAGATCCGTTGACCCGTTATCCGCGCGTCATGCATCCGCATCGGTTCAACGAGACGGCCAAGCGTTATATGCTGCACGAGCCCGTGCTGGCGATATTGGCGGACTTGTACGGTGCGGAAGCTTACGCCGCGCAAAGCATGTTCTACTACAAGCCGCCGGGCTCGCGGGGGCAAGCGCTGCATCAGGATAATTTCTACCTGCAGGTTGAACCCGGAAACTGTATTGCGGCTTGGACAGCAGTCGATGCAGCGGACGAGGAGAATGGAGGCTTGCTCGTCGTTCCGAAGACGAATGAATACGAAATCGTATGTCCTGACATCGCCGACTCCAAGGAGTCGTTCACGACGCATTACGTGAAGCCGCCGAAGGAAGGGAAAGCAATGCCGGCCGTTATGGGCAAAGGAGATGTGCTGTTCTTCAATGGCAACCTCATCCATGGCTCATACCGCAACAAGTCGAAGGATCGTTTCCGCCGCGCGTTCATTTGCCATTATGCGAACCAATCGGCTACGAAGATTTCCCACTACTACAAGCCTTTGTACCGCGCCGACGGATCGGAGGTTATTTTGGAGGACAATACGGATGGGGGTCCTTGCGGTGTTGAATTCGAGAACGTCTACCCGCACTGATTGGGAGAAGCCAACGCTAGCCGTTCATATGTCTTGGTGGGGGATGAGCGGTCTGGGCGAAGGGGGACGAGAATGGACGCTTGAAGAGAGGTTCGGGAAGATCGCCGAGGCTGGCTTCGACGGCATTGACGGCTTCATCCCCGCGCCTGAAGAAGAGGCGGAGTGGCGCAGGCTGCTTGCCAAGTACGATCTAGCGCTCAGCGTCAACGCTTATCCGAAGACGGCGGCCGATTTGGAACGGTTTTTGCAGCAGGTTCGCGCTTACGATGGCGACGTATCGTTCATCAACGCGCAAGTGATGACGCCGTTCTTGATCGACGAGCCTGCCGTATCGCTGCTGGGGGAGCTGAAGCGTCTCGAAGAGAAGCACGCCCTTCCCGTCCATATCGAAACGCATCGCGGTACGATTACGCAAGACCTGATCCGCACGGTGGGTTATGTCCGGCGTTTAGGCGGGCTGCCGCTTACGATCGATTTTTCCCACTATGTCGTCGCCGGAGAGCTTCATACGATCTCCGGTGAGGCGGAGGAGCTGCTCGGGGAGCTGCTTGTCCATACCGCGGGCATTCATGCGCGCGTCTCGAACGGCGAGCAGGTGCAGGTGAGCATCGGCGACGAAGGCGAGCATCCGATGGTACCGCATTATAAGCGCTGGTGGAAGGATGGCATGAAGCACTGGCTGCAGACGCGGAACAAGCAGGCTGCCGCGCTGACGGCCGTGTGCGAGCTGGGCCCGGCCGGTTATGCGATAACAATCGACGAGTATGCGGGACGAACGCGGGAAATAAGCGACCGATGGCAGCAATCGCTGCTGCTCAAGGATATATTGCGTCAAGCCTGGTCGGAGGCGTTAAGCGAATAGCGGTAGTTGGTAGAACTGTCCCGTGGCGATGAAGCTGCGAGACGGTTCTTTTTTGTTTTTTTAAAAAATAGGAGGAGAAAAAAATTATGGCAAGCTTGAAGCCAAATCGCGGCCTCCAGCGTTTAATGTAGTACTAAGCGATTATGTCCATTCTTGCGCAAGCGGAAGCCGAGGATTGACAGGACGGCGTTAATTCGCAATGATGGATGATAATAGATCGATAACATCATCAATAAACGAATAGAAGAACGATATCCATGCAATCCGGATTGAACACGATAAGGAGCTGACAACGATGAATATTGTAGTGGAGCAGCCGGCGGCAAGCTGGTACAAAAGCGAGATGGGATTGTCGGACGGCGATCATGTACGCATATTCGTACGGTTAGGCGGGTGCGGAAGCGTGCATCCCGGGCTGTCGCTTGGCATCACGAAGGAGACTCCGCAGAAGCTCGGACTTTCGCATACGGTAGACGGCGTAACCTTCTATATGGAAGAGGATAACCTTTGGTATTTGGACAACAAGGAGCTTCGGATTTCGTTCAACGAGAAGTTCGAGGAAATCGTGATGAGAGTGCAGTAATCGTGAGGATGCTAAGACAAAAACCTCCGCATCAGCCCACTGCTTGGAGCAGTTGGCTGATGCGGAGGTTTTTCAGTTGCTTTTTTACATGCAATTTTCTTCTACGGTCACTTTGTCCGGCTTAATCGTAACCTTCGAGTAGCCTGACAACGACTCGGTATAGGAGCAGACGCCTTGCTCCTTCGTTTCGCCGCCGGCATTCTTGTATTTAATATAAATGCCGCCTTCGCCAGCTAAGCTGAGCTTGGGTTTAAATATGATTTTTTCTCCGTTTCTGATCGTTTGTTCGAATTGCTGCTTGGAGTCGCCGTTCACGATGCCTGCTTCGATCACGATAATGTCGTCGCTCGTTTGATTGCTTACCGTTACCGCGAACGGCAGGAATTGCCGGATCAGACCGCTATTGCTCTTTAATACGGAATAACCCGAGTAAATAGCAAGCCCAAGCACAATTGCCGAGCTGAGTAAAATGATCTTTTTCGTTCGCCGTGTCACTTTGTTCCATCCTCTCTCACTGCATGTCCGTATTCGCAACCGATAATGAAGACGAGCAGGAGCGGGAATTAGTTGCGCTTCGTACCCAATTCATACCAATTCAATCGTTGGGAGTCCTTATCCGATTAATTCATATAATTCATATCTATTTAATTGGGTTTATGTGCGCCGAATGCATTTACTTCCAATTGAAATATGTTAAAATGTTAACAAAATACGAACCATGCGGAGGAATTATTCATGAGTAAAATAGCGGTCATATCCGGCAGCCCGACGTCTAACTCGCGTCTATACGGGTTAGTTGAATACGTAGAAGCAAAGCTCACGGCGGAAGGTCATGAGGTTACTCGCATTAACGTAGCCGACTTGCCGGCAGAAGCGCTGGTGAAGGCGCAATTCGGCAACGAGGAGCTGCAGCGCGCCACGGCTCTGGTTAACGATGCGGACGGCGTTGTGATCGCAAGCCCCGTCTATAAGGCCTCGTTCACTGGCCTGCTCAAGACGTTTCTGGATTTGCTGCCGCAAACCGGGCTGAAAGACAAAATCTCCTACCCGCTATTCGTCGGCGGTACGATTGCCCATTTGCTAAGCATCGACTACGCGCTCAAGCCGGTTATTGCAGCGCTTGGCGGACGGGTCGTACTAGGCGGCGTATATGCCATCGACCCTTGGATCGAGCGTCTTGAAGGCGGCGGCTATGGGTTGTCCGAAGAACTAATTGAACGGCTTGACCGCTCGACGGACGAGTTCCTTGAAGAGCTTCATTGGCAGACTGTCCGTGCCGAGAGCCGCCCGAATCAATAAGGGACAAAGCGTCGGGAGGCGATAAGCGATGGCTGCTGCGAAATTATCGGAAGAGCAGGTTGCACTGCTGTTAGCGGAAAGACCGGCGTGGAAGCTGACGGACGGGAAGTGGATCGTTCGCAAGTACCGCTTCCAAACGTATCTGAAAGGCATTTCGTTCGTCAATCGGGTAGCCGAGGCGGCGGAGAAGCTCAATCATCATCCGTTCATCGTTATCGAATACAAGCTCGTTACACTGAAGCTGACGTCATGGCATGCAGGCGGTCTAACCGAGCTTGATTTCACCGCAGCTGCCGCGTTCGATGCCGCTTTAGAACGTTAAAAACAGGGGAAGGGCAATTGCTGACGTCTAAGCAGACGATAACAATTGCCCTTCTGCGTGGTTACTTGCCGCTTTCGTTTTCGCTTTCCTTGCTAAGCTCTTCTAGCGATTTGATCTTGCCGTGCGGCTGCTGCGTTTGCTTGCGCTGGTTCCAGGCGTTCTCGCGGCGATTTTTCGATGATGTCATGGCTGCGTCTCACCCTCCTTCCAAGGACTAGTGTGTCGCCGCATCGGCATAATTATTGCTTTGCCCTCCGATAGGCGTTAGCGTCGTTTGCAATTTACATGGAAAAACTGCCGATATTCTCAGGAATATAAAGCATTATATGGAGTCAGCTGGAGAAACTAAAAAGGGCGCCCCATTAATGGGATGCCCTTTTGTTCAAAGCGAGTAAAGTTAAGCTAGACGCCCGAGTAGGAGAGGAAGCCGCCGTCAACCGGGATCGTTGTGCCGGTCACGAAGCCGGCCGTCGTCTCGTCGGCGAGCCATAACAGCGCGCCAAGCAAGTCTTCCGGCTTGCCGAAACGGCGCATCGGCGTATGCGAGATGATTTTGCCCGAGCGTTCGGTAAGCGAACCGTCTTCGTTCGTGAGCAGCTTTCGGTTCTGCTCCGTTAAGAAGAAGCCAGGCGCAATGGCGTTCACCCGTATGCCGGATTCGGCGAGATGGACGGCGAGCCATTGCGTGAAATTATTGATGGCTGCCTTGGCCGCGGCGTAAGCGGGCACTTTCGTCATCGGAGACGGAGCGGCCATCGACGATATGTTGATGACGGTTGCGCCGGAACGGCCAAGCATTTGCTCCGCGAACACTTGCGTCGGGATAAGCGTGCCGACGAAGTTCAAGTCCATGACGTTGCGGAAACCTTCGACGCTAAGGTTGAACATCGTCGTAACGCCTTCCGCGCCGAGATGCTCCGGCTTGAACGTCTCATGCGTCGTATTCGCGCTCGGGTGGTTGCCGCCCGCGCCGTTAATGAGAATATCGCAAGGTCCGAACTGCTCAAGGACGCTGCGTCCAGCGGCCTGCGTACTGTCGATGCTCGTTACGTCGCAAGCGACGGCGATAGCCGTGCCGCCAGCCTCGCGAATTTCCGCGACAACCGCTTCGCCCTTGGCGACCGTACGGTTCAGAATCGCGACCTTCGCGCCTTGACGGGCAAGCTCCAGCGCCATGACGCGGCATAGAACGCCCGCGCCCCCAGTGACAACGGCTACTTTGCCAGCCAACGCTTCATGCTTCGGCAATTGTCCAGCTGTCATTACGCATTCGCTCCTTTCGCGATTGCTGCTTGCTGAGCTTCACGTACACATGAATCCCATACGCCCCACAAATACATAATGCCTAGCGCACGGTCATATAGGCCGTAGCCCGGTCTGCATTGCTCGTCCCAAATATGGCGTCCGTGGTCAGGTCTCGCATAACCGGTAAATCCAATCTCGTGATAAGCGGCTACGATGCCCGCAATATCGACCGAGCCGTCCTGCGAACGGTGCGACGACTCGATGAAGTCGCCGTTATCGAACACTTTCACGTTGCGGATATGGGCGAACGGAATGCGATCCGCGAACTCGCGAATCATCCCGATAATATCGTTGTTCGGATTCGCGCCGAGCGAGCCGCTGCATAACGTAATGCCGTTATACGGGCTATCGTACAGCTTAAGGAAACGACGGAAGTTTTCTTGCGTCGTCATAATGCGCGGCAAGCCGAAGATCGGCCACGGCGGGTCGTCCGGATGGATGGCCATTCGAATGCCGTTCTCCTCCGCGACGGGAACGATTTCGTTCAGGAAGTAGCGTAGGTTTTCCCATAAATGTTCTTCCGTTACGCCGCGGTAAGCTTCGAATAGCTTCGTGAGATGCTGCAGACGCTCCGGCTCCCAGCCCGGCATCGTCAGTGTCGAATTCGCATTGATCCGCTCGACAAGATCGAATGGATCCGCCCCTTCGATCTTGCTGTTCTCATAGAACAGCGCAGTCGAGCCATCGGCCATTTCCTTATGCAGATCCGTGCGCAGCCAGTCGAAAATCGGCATGAAGTTGTAGCAGATGACTTTCACGCCGACTTGGCCGAGCTTCACGATCGTTTTCTTGTAATTGTCGATGTACAATTCGCGGGAAGGCAGGCCAAGCTTAATATCCTCATGTACGTTAACGCTTTCAACAACGTCGATGTGGAGTCCGGCTTCCTCAGCCTGGCGCTTCACCTCGAGAATCTTCTCCATCGGCCATTCATCGCCGGCCGGAACGTCATGCAGCGACCAGACGATGCCTTCTACGCCGGGAATTTGCCTAACGTAACGCAGCGGGACGGTATCGTTGTTCTCGCCAAACCATCTGAACGTCATTCTCATCGTGGACATTCTCCTGTCATCGTTATTTGTAGTAATTCGGGTACTTCCGCTTGAGCAGCTCCTGATCGGTAATGTTAAGGCTGAGGTGCTCCTTCATAAGCTGCTCGGCCCGGTCGGCATCATGTTCCCGGATCGCTTGGGCCATACGCTCATGCTGATCGTACAGATGCTCCCAGCGATGGTCGTCCACTAGCCGAAGCATGCGGCTGCGGTTCAAGTGCACGTTCATCTGGCCAACGACGGCCCAAATATTGCTCTTTCGGCAACCTTCGAACAGAATGCGGTGGAAAGCTTCGTCAAGCTCGAGCATGTCCTTGTCCTGCTGCCTAGCCATACAATCCTTCTGCAGCCGAAGATTGAGCTCAAGCAGGGCGAGCGACTCCTCTGGAAAATGCTCGCATGCCAGCCGGATGACCGAACGTTCGAGCTGCTCGCGCATGAACCGGCCTTCCTCGACAAGCTCGGTATCGATTAGCGATACGAACGTACCGCGCTGCGGCAGCACCTGCACGAGCCCCTCCTGAGCTAAACGCAGGAAGCTCTCGCGAACCGGTGTCCGGCTTACTTGGAACAGGGTGGACGTTTCATTCTCCGACAGCGGCGTTCCGGGCGGCAGCTCCAGCTTCATGATCTGCTCCCGCAGTTTCAGATAGACGGCATCTCTTGTAGAAGCGGGCTGCGTACGTATCGTATAATTCAAGCGCTCGCCTCCTTCATTTCATTACTGCCATACTACCATACAAGTTGAAAAAAGAGAATACAAAATTGCTACAACATGCCCCCAAAAGTAACCGAAGCACTGTAAGAGCCTATACGTCCTTACAGCTGAACCGGCACCCGTTCGGTCCGTCGAAAAAGCTGCTGTAAGCTCATATATGATCTAACACGCCGCCTACCGAAGTTACCGAAGCACTGTAAGAGCCTATGCGTCCTTACGGTCGATACCGCTACCGGCTCAGACCTCTGAACATACTAGAAAACCGGAGCCCAGTATAGGACTCCGGCAAGTAAAACAACCGTAAGGTTTAAGCTTCACCAGCTGCCGCCTCCTTGCTGCCGTCGTCCCTTGTCCGCTCTCGTTCGTCAAGAGTACGCAAGTAGGTAGCCATGACGCGCGCGAGTTGGTCCGACACCTCTATGAGACTCATATGGGCGGCGCCTTCGAACGACGTCTCCAGGATATGGGGGAACGCATAGGTCGTGCGCGGCGCACCATTGCAGGTGACGGAGAAAGAGCGCTCGGGTGGTATAACGTTATCCTCGACTCCGGCAACGATCAGAACGGGGAACTTCGCCCCGGTCAGCACATCGCTACGATCGGGCCGCTCCAGCATGCCCTCTAGAGAAGCTATCGCGCCTTCCGGCGTCATCTGCAGCCCGACCTCAATGAGCTGCCCAATTTCTTCATCCATATAGCGAAGCTTCGCATTCGAGAACAAGCCTGGGATACGCTCCTTCATGAAAGCCGAAAGGCCCTGCTCGCGAATGACGGTTATATCGCTGAGCCGCTTTTGCTTCGTATACGCCGAATCAGGCAACGCGGTGGAATGGATGAGTCCGAAGCCGGAGAGCTTGTCCGGGTATTTCTCCGCGAAGGCGGCGGTAATATAACCTCCAAGCGAATGGCCGAACATCACGACGCGTCCGATGTTCAGGGCATCGAGCAGGGCAGCGATGTCATCCGCCATAATCTCCATGGAATATACGCCTTCGGGCGAATCGGATTCCCCGTGGCCGCGCAGATGGGGCATAATAACGCGATAGTTGTCGCCCAGCATGGGACATATTTTTTGCCAATATCGGGAGGAGCCGCAGAAACCGTGAAGCAAGACGATGGGGTTGCCGCTTCCGCACTCTTCATAGACTAAATCGATGCCATTGACGTGAATACGTTGTTTATCCATCGATCCTCACCAGCCTTTTCATTTATTAGTAGCGATGTGTGATTGTTCTTAAACGCATAGCCGAATTCTGAAACAAACCGAAATAAGCTGATTCAAATATCCGCGCTCCGGTTAATTACGTAACAAGCTCGCCAAAACATTTTGTGAGAGAAGGTGGTTTCGATGCTAGGATGGGCATTTATCTTCTTTATCTTCGCGTTAGTGGCAGGGATATTCGGTTTCATGGGCATTGCGTCCGCAGCGGCGGGCGTAGCCAAAATTTTATTCGTCGTCTTTCTTATTTTGTTCGTGGCATCCCTCATCTTTGGCCGAAGACGAATGGGTTAATGCCAGTACGTTGACGCCCGCAACTAAAACCTAAACGAATTAAGGGAGGAATTTACAATGACTACTGATCCGAAAACGAAGGTTCATACGGTGAATAACGCGGTGGAGGTTCAAGAGCAGGTGTACCGATTCCAATCTGAAGGTTACGTGAAAGAGAATATTTTCGTATTGACCCATGACAAAAGCAGAACGAACAGGCTCGCCGAACGAACGGACGCCGAGAAGATCGGTATCGCGGAGGAAGGACTCGGCACGGCGATTGCGAATATATTCCGTTCAAGCGGCGATGAGCTGCGAGCCAAGATGAGATCGCTTGGTCTCTCCAAGTCGGACGCGGAGCGCCTCGAACGGGAGCTCGACCAAGACAAAATATTAGTGATTGCCTGGGGCGGAAGGGAATATGCGGGTGAGGACTATGACCCATACGTTTACTACTACCCCAATTACGTCTATTAAGGACAGGCCATAACGGTATGGCCGCCATAGCCATAAGCCAGGGAGGCCTATCCATAAGGATAGGCCTATTGGGCTGCAACCGCCGCTTAGGAGAGACATCCGACCAACGAATGGTATAGAATGTATATCGATACCACTTGATAAGGGGCGCGGACGCATGAGTATCTTAATAGTAGATGATAATGCTACGAATCAGCTTATCGTGAAGGCAATCTTGAACAAAGCGGGATACGATGATTTGAGAATGGCATCTTCGGCGATGGAGCTGTACGGCCTGCTCGGAATCGGAAATGACGTTGACCCGGAGGCGCAAGCCGAACTGATACTGATGGACTTGATGATGCCGGAGATCGACGGCTTGGAGGCGTGCAGGCGCATATTGGCGGACGAGCGTTATCGCGACGTACCGATTATATTCGTTACCGCGGTCGGCGATTCGGCCAAAATGGCGGAGGCGCTTGATGCGGGCGCCAGCGACTACGTGATGAAGCCGATCAACAAGATGGAACTGCTTGCGCGCATACGCTCGGCGCTAAGGCTTAAGAAAGAGATTGATTGGCACAAAGAGCGGGATAAACGCATAAAGTACAAGCTGGAGCTGGCCAAGCAAGTGCAGCGCAATGTGCTCAGCCAGTCCATCGATGACGCGAATGTGGAGATTACCGCGATTTATCAGCCTTCCTCCGAGCTGGCTGGCGATTTTTACGCCTGGTATCGCATCGATCAAACCAGGTATGGCGTAATATTGCTCGATATAATGGGCCATGGCATCGCATCTTCGCTCGTGTGCATGTACATCTCTTCTGTCCTGCGGGATATGATTACGCGGATTTCAGACCCGGAGCAGGTCATGACGGAGCTGAACCGTTATATGAAGCGGCTGTACATGAAGGACGAGCTTCTGAATTACTATTTTACGGCGATCTATTTAGTATTGGATACGTCCGAGCGAACGATTGAATATGTGAACGCGGGCCATCCTCCCGGCATTATGCTTCAGCAGGATAAGGCGATCAGGCTTACGGAGGGCTGCTGCGCAATAGGCCTTTTCGATACGATCGATATTCAGAAAGGGAAAATTGCTTACGACGACAGCATGAAGCTCATCTTGTTCACGGACGGGTTGCTGGATGCGTTGGATAACGGGGAAAACGAAGATGATTCAAGTCGAATCGAGCGGCTGCTGGCAGAGCATAGCGGCGACGGCGTTCAACGACTATGCGAAGCGCTCTTGCCCGAACAGGTAGGCGACAGCCAGCGCGATGATATATGCCTCGTGATGATTACGGTTAAAAAATAAATCGATCGGTAATCTGAAAAAAATGAGATTATCCGTTTCAAAGCTGTCAATGGGGGGTAAGAGTAAAGCGAGGGACGTCAACGTAATCGTAACCGATTTTTTGCGGGAGGGAGCTCATATGAAGAACATTATTTTGATTGGCTGTATAGTAGGAAGCTTAATCGGATTTGCAAGCGTGCGAGGAGTGCCCATAGATACAATCGACTCGCCGGCGCAAGCGAAGGAATCAGACGAAGCATCCGTAGAAACGCTCTTTGCGGCAGCAAACAAGGTAACGACTGCTTCAATGAATCCAGCATCAATGCCCGCAGAGAAGCAGATGCAGCTAGGCAGCGTGGAAGGCATCACGCTTTACGATAGCCAGAAGGATGCGATAGCGAAGCTCGGTGAGCCCTTGCGGGTGACGGAAGATCCCCATATTGCGGGACTTGAAACGTATCACTACGACCGCATGAATATCGTCTTTACGGACGGCATCGTTGATTTCGTGGAAATTCCGCCGGGCATCGGCTCGGTGCTGATCGACGGGATACGGATTCCTGCGTCGGTCGAAGGAATGAAGCAGGCGTTCGGGGAGCCTGACTTCGAGGCTGAAGACGGCGTGGGCTTCACGCGGGGCGAGGCGGTGTTGAAGCTGTTTATCGACGAATCGAACGGACAGTTGGCCGCTATACATTATTTTCATATCGCAAGCGTCTAGTCTAATGTCGGTGGGAAGTCAGGCTTGTCGGAATAGCCGAATATGATTATGATCTGAATAAAAAAAAGCGGAGCGGAGTGAATGAATGAAATCAGATCCATTTCAAGTCATGCAGGAAGATAGTCCGAATGCTTACATCCTCCATCTGAGCGGAGAGCTTGATCTGTCGATCGTGCCGCAGCTGCGGTCCGCGCTTGAACAGGTGATGAACCGTTCAGACAAAGCGCTCGTACTGAATTTGCGAGGCTTAACTTATATAGACAGTACGGGTATCGGCATTATCGTATCGGTATTGAAGTATCGCGATGAGATGAAGGCGCCCTTCTTCGTAAGAGAAATACCGCCTGCCATTCAGCGTTTATTCGATCTAACAGGCATTTCCCGATACTTAAAAGAAGGGATAGAGGATGAAGCATGAAAGCCATTCGCTTACAAATACCGGCACATGCGGACTTCATAGATATGGTTCGAATATGCCTCTACGGCATTGCCTCGAAGATGAAGTTTTCCTACGAGGACATCGAAGATATGAAGGTAGCGGTCTCGGAAGCATGCAACAATGCGGTGCTCCATGGCGGCCTTGATACGGGGGACGAGGTTATTGACGTCTGCTACGAGACGGATGACGATAGTTTGAAAATCAGAATCAAAAACAACGGCTCCGGCTTTGTTTATCCGAATGCGCTCGATATGTCCGCACCTCTTGCCGTCGAGCAGGTCAGCGATCTGCGCGTGGGAGGACTAGGAATCTACTTGATCCAGGCATTGATGGACGAGGTCGCCATCTATACGACGGGCAACGTTACCGAGGTCGTCATGACCAAATATTTGACCGCGGTCACGGAAGAGGGCTAGCTGAGAGGCTAGCCTTTTTTTATTTGGAGGGATGGGGCTGCTCGATCGGCAGCTAGCGGACTTGAGAGCCCTTATTTGCCGATATTTGGGCCAATCGAGCCTCTTATAGACTAGGATGCGCCATCTGTATGGAATTGGGGTTACAGCGGGCTTTTAGAGTCAAATAACGCATCTGATGTCCGTAACTCTCGCAAAAAGATGGCAGTCGTCACTAATAGCGTCTCTGATGTCCGCTAAGTATCAATCTACTTCTACTTCTGCCCGAAATAGGCGCCCAGTTCATGAATGAACGGGCCGGCAAGCTCAAGCTGCCGGGTTGCAAACCCCAAATCGCCGTACCCTTCCAGCGCATAATCCAAATTGCCTAATGTAGACATGAGCACGCGTGCTTTGACGGCGAAGCCGAATGCGCCCGGATTAGCGGCTACATTGTTATGCCGAAGCATGTAAGCAAAGGTTGGCTCGTCCAATCCGCCGAACAATGCGAGATTAGCGACGTAGGAAGCCATATCCCAATACTCGGGCATGAGGCAGGCGTCTTCAAAATCCATCCATATCCAGCCCTCAGAACTCGGGAATAGATTGTTCGCATGGGCATCGCCATGGCAAGGCAACAGCGATAGAGCCTCTGAACGCATCCTTTGATCCGTCCTTTGAAAAGCCTCTAGCAACGCTGCGATACGCGGATCGGTTTGTATCCTTAATCGAGCTGCCGAATGGCAGGCTCTCTCCCATACGCCTAGCAGTGGTAACTCTCCTTCAAAGTCTCGCATAGCCAAGGATAGCTCGCATACACGTTCTACCGACTCGCTCGGCTCTATGGGCTTCAATGATGCGGCGGTCGCATAGCTCCATAATGTCATCCACGTACCGCCAAGCTTATGAGGGCCTGCGGGGACGGCCGATGAAGGTTGCAATACAGGTACGTCCCTGTCATGCAGATGACGGGCAACGTTAAGCTCTCGCTCAACCGTTCGATGGGCTGCCTTCTCGTCTTGAACGGAGAGAGCGACGGCATAACGGGCGACTAGGGGATGGGGAGACATATGAATGATCAGATTGGCTTGGTCGCTTAGAATGAGAGGCTTGCAAGGCGTTAGCCCGTATTGCGCCGCAAGCTTTAGGGTTTCGGCAATCAAGATGCTTTTATCCAGCAATCGCGCAGCTCCTTCATGAATGTTAAAGTGCAAAGCAATTGTACCCCGGGCCAATACGAATGATATAGGTAAAAAACGATTATACTCAATGACCGATGCGTCTTCCCGAAGTTCAACTTGAATAAACACGTGTTCATGCTATAATTAACGCGTGTTCACACAAAGCAGGTAACAACGATATGAAGCGAATAATGCTGGCGTAAAGGCGGGATAGGCATGCGGCTTGGAGGACAAGTATTTTTGGAGCAAAAAGATCCGGATAGCTGGGCGAAGGCGCTGCGGGAGGCAGGATTCCGCGGGGCGACTTGCCCGGTGGATGACGACATTTCAGCGCTTGACGATTATATGAAGGCAGCTGGCGACAATGATATTCTCATTTCCGAGGTCGGCGCCTGGAGCAATCCAATCAGCCGGAATGAGCGGACAAGGCGCGAAGCGATCGCTTATTGCATCAAGCGGCTGGAGCTGGCCGAACGGATCGGCGCACAGGCTTGCGTGAATATTGCCGGCTCGCGGGGCGAGCAATGGGACGGACCCGACCCCGACAACTTCAGCGACGATACGTTCGATCTCATCGTTGAGACGACACGAGAAATCATCGACGCGGTCAAGCCGGAGCGTACCGTATTCGCGCTGGAAATGATGCCGTGGGTGTTCCCGGATTCCGCGGACACTTACCTCGCCTTGCTCAAGGCAATCGACCGCCCGGGGTTCGGCGTTCATTTCGACCCCGTCAACATCATCAGCAGCCCGCGGGCTTATTATAACACCGGTGCCATAATCGGCGACTTCTTCGCGAAGCTCGGTCCGCATATCCGGAATTGCCATGCGAAGGACATTCGACTGGGCGGCAAGCTAACGGTACATATGGACGAAGTTATTCCCGGTCAAGGGATGCTCGATTACCGTACGTACTTAACCGAGCTTAACAAGCTCCATCCCGATACGACGCTCATTATCGAGCATCTATCGACGAACGATGAGTACCGGCAAGCAGCAGGCTATATCCGCAGCATCGCAAAGGATATCGGTATCGAAATATAACGCTCGCATAGCTTCCGTATTAACTTTATATCGATGAATACGATCAACCCGCATAAGCCCTTGCACTATTGCGCTTACGGGGATAAGACGATATGGTGATTGCAGGAGGCGATCGATGGTGGAAGCGGGAAAGACATACAATACGGCGGTAGAATTAACGCTGGACGTAATCGGCGGAAAGTGGAAGCAGGTTATTTTATTCCACTTGACGTTCGGCAAGAAACGTAATGGCGAGCTAATGAGCCTGCTGCCCGGCGTGACGCAGAAGGTGCTTACGCAGCAGCTGCGCGAACTGGAGGAAGACGGTATTATTAGCCGAATCATATACAACCAAGTGCCGCCGAAAGTAGAGTACGAGCTGACGGATTATGGCTGGAGCCTAAAAGAAATTCTTCATCTTCTATGCAGATGGGGAGACCGGCATGCGGAGCGGGCAGTAGGCGGCTCAATCAAAATATTGTCCGCAGCGCCGCAAACGCAGGGGGATGACGATTCGTAAGTATCGGTACAATGTAAGTGGCAAAGAGCCAACCGGTTCCTGGGCATGATGCCGCAGGGCCGGTTGGCGAGCCGTTTCCAATCTTAGGCGGGAATGATTTTACGTCTGCGCAAATCCTCGAAAATGCCGAGAAACATCGCTTCCGTATCGATGAATTCGTGGAAGCCGAAGCGGCGCGCTTTCGTGCCATCGGCAAAGAAGTCGTAATCCCAGCCAAATACGAAATCCCCGAATGGCCATGAGGATACGTCTTTGTAGCTGTTGTTCGCCAAGCCATGCTTCTCTATCATACCCTTCCACAACTCTTCCTTGTCTGCCATAACCGTTGCCAATGACATCTGCAGCGGAGGCGCCGTCTCCAGTCCGAAGCTGGCTGCGATCTTGGGCCATAGCTCGTTCCATCTGAATAAATCGCCGTTCGTAATATTAAAAGCCTGGTTCGCGCAGCGGTCATCCGTCGCTGCCCAGACGGTAGCTTTGGCGAGCAAGCCTGCATCGGTCATTTCGAGCAGGCTGTTGTAGGCACCCGGCTTGCCGGGGAACCGAAGCGGCAGGCCCAGTTCCTTGGATATCGAGGCGTAAATGGCGATAACCATCGCGAGGTTCATCGGATTGCCGAGCGCGAATCCGCATACGACGGAAGGGCGAAGCGCGGACCAGGTCCAGCGGCTTCCTTGCTGCCGTCGTTCAAGAAACTGCTGCTGATCGACGTTGAACTCGGGCGGCATATGGTAGGCGTCCGATTCCTTGGCCGGGGTCTTGAACGGGCCCAGGTGGGCGCCATACACTTTATATCCTTGCATAAGGCTAATATGCTGGAGATTCTGAGCTACGGGCTCGATCGCATTGACGACATTGACGAGCATGGCAACGTTTGGAGCGACTAGCTCGGCCCAGGTTGGGCGATCCTGATAAGCGGCATAGAAAACATGGGTAACATCGGTTAACGGGCTTAGCTTCTCTCTCGTATCCGACTCATCCAGCAGATCGACGGAAACGTAACGGGTGCGGCCGCCCGAATCGCCTCCGCGCCGCGACAGGCCGATAATGTCCCACTCGGGAAGTTGCTCCAAATAGTCGATCAGATTTCTGCCGATAACGCCGTTCGCTCCGACGACAAGCGCTTTTTTGCTTACCAAAGTTCCATTATTATTCATTAAAGACCACTCCTGTGCAAGGGGATAAAAGAATTAAACTCATTGTGCACCGAGCGGCGGCAAATAAAAAGTACGCACTTTAGAGTGATATAGTAACCTCAAAGTAACTAAGAGGCTATCTTTTTACCCGAGGGCGGAGGGTTCGTTCATGGCGTGGAATGTGCGAAGTGGCCATATTGGATCATTGCAGTAACTTTAGACTGTTTCGCGCCCCCACCACCATTCATCCCGCCCGAAGTTACAGCGAAAATCCAACATAGCTTCCAGAGGTTGGCTGCATACGCACAAAGGGGCTGTCATCAAACTTTTACAGCCTCTTCCATTTAGGATATCCCCGCTAGCCCTCAAGCTTGCGGAATATACGGTCCTCCGGGGCAAGCTCCTCGTATTTCGACTTATACGGCGACAGGAAGGTCTCCTTGCTGCCGAGCGCCAAGATGCCGGATGGACTTAGGCTGTCGTGAAGCAGCCGATAAACGCGCTGCTGCAGAACGGAATCGAAGTAGATAAGTACGTTGCGGCAAAGGATGACGTGAAACTCGTTAATCGAACAGTCCGTCGCAAGATTATGCTGCGCAAACACGAAATGCTCCTTCATGAAAGGGTGAAAATGCGCAAATTCGCGGTCGGCGGTATAATAGGCGGAAAACTCCTTCTCGCTGCCGGCTTGCAAATAATTTTTCGTAAACAACTGCATCCGCTTAAGCGGGAATTTGCCCTGCTTTGCCGTCTCGATAGCCTGCTCGCTCATATCCGTCGCATACAGCTTCGATTTACCCAGCAATCCTGCCTCCTGAAGCAAGATACCAAGCGAGTACACCTCTTCGCCCGTAGCGCAGCCAGCGCTCCAGATTCGGATTTCGGGCAAATGCCTCAGCAGCGGCACGACTTTTTTGCGAAACGCATAGAAAAAGGCGGGATCGCGGAACATCTCGGTCACCTTGATGGAGAAATCGTTAATGACCGTCTTCATATAGTCCGGTTCATGCAGCGCTCTGTCCAGCAGAGACGTGATCGTCGGAATCTCGTCCAAGCTCATCCGATTGCTTATGCGCCTCATCAACGACGAACGCAAATAATTGCGAAAGTCATAGCCGGACGCACGGTAAATGCCTTCCAGCAGCAGATCGACTTCAATGGCTGCAAGCTCCTCTTGCTCTTGCGCCGTATCCGCTAGCTCTTCCTCCGCATGCTCGCTTTGCGTCATTAAAGTCCCACCTGCCTCGTCAGCCAAACCCGCATAAGCGAGTACAGCTGATCCATCTGAATCGGCTTGCTAATATAGTCCGATGCGCCGGCTGCCAGACATTTGTCTCGGTCGCTCCGCATCGCTTTGGCCGTTAGAGCAATGATCGGCGTATCCTTCATTACAGGATGCTCCCGAATGGCTTTCATCGTCTCGAAGCCGTCCATAACCGGCATCATGATATCCATGAGAATGAGGTCGAAGCCGGTCTCGTTCTCGAGCAGCTCCAAGCACTGCTTGCCGTTGCCCGCAACGGTTACCGACAGCCGCTTCCGCTCGAGCGCCTTGCCGAGGGCGTACACATTGCGAGCATCGTCCTCTACGAGCAGCACTCTTTTGCCTGCAAGACAGTCCCCTTCCTCTGTAACGGCTACGGGAAGTGTCGACTCTTCTGTTAATGAGACTGCGACCTCCTCGTAAGCGGTCAAAACCTCTTTCCCTGTTTCAGCCTGCTGAAGGTTCGGCAAATATAAGGTAAACACGCTGCCTTGATCCGGCACGCTATGCAATACAATGCGCCCGCCGAGCAGCCTTGCGAATTCGCTCGAAATGGAAAGGCCGAGCCCCGTGCCGCCGTATTGGCGATTCGTCTTTCCGTCGACCTGCTGGAACGCCTCGAAGATAAGCTGCTGTTTGTCCGAAGGAATGCCGATGCCCGTATCCGTAACGGATATAGCGAGCGCCTCGGCATGCCGGTACTCCGGCAGAAGCTCGCCGATCTCCTTGTTGTCGGCGTTTCGAATGCGGAGCGCGACGGAGCCGCGATCGGTGAACTTGAAGGCGTTGGACAACAGGTTCTTTAATATTTGCTGCAGCCTTTGACCGTCCGTATGCAGTACGGGACTAACGTCCGCCTCGATGCTGGCAGAGAAGGGAAGCCCCTTCTTCTCGGCAACGGGGCCGAAGCTAAGCCGCATCAGTTCCGGAATTTCCGTTACGTTCACTTTGTCGATCGTCAGCGTTATTTTGCCGGCTTCGATTTTGGATAGATCCAAAATATCGTCGATCAGCGCCAGCAGGTCGTTGCCGGACGTATGAATAACCCGGGCGTAGCCCTCTTCCTCGGCGGTTAACGTTTTGTTGTCGTTCTCGGAGAGCATCTGCGAGAGAATCAGGATGCTGTTCAGCGGCGTTCGCAGCTCGTGAGACATATTGGCCAAAAAATTCGATTTGTACTGCGAACTGATACGCAGCTTGTCCGCGTACGCCTCGAGCTCTTTTTTCGCCAGCTCCAATTCCTTCGTCTTCTGCTCCGCGAACAAGTTCTGCTCCTCCAGATGCTCGGTCGTCATGCGCATTTCCTCTTGCTGCATTTGCAATTCCTCCGACTGCGCCTGCAGCTCCTCGGTTTGCGTCTGCAGCTCCTCGGTCAGCGATTGGGATTCGAGCAGCAGCTTCTCGACTTCCATTCGGCCCGCCACGTTGTTGACCGACACGCCGAAGTGATTCTCGATCTGCTCAAGCAGCTTGAGGTGCAGCGAGGTGAACGGCTCAAGCGAGGCGAATTCGATGACGGCCTCGACTTTCCCTTCATACTCGACGGGCACGAGCAGGACGCTTTGCGGAGCGGTCCGGGTCAGGCCCGAAACGATTTTCGCTCCGTAATCAGCCGGGTGATTAAGCAAAAACGTACGGTTTTCTTGCGCACATTGGCCGACTAACCCTTCTCCGATACGGAAGCTCCCTATCGACCGGTCTTCGCCGTAAGCCGCATAGGAGCTAATCTTTACGAGCCTTTGCCGATCGCCGGTTCCTTGGCGTACGTAGAAAGCGCCGTAAGCTGCGTTCACCATCGGAGCGACCTTCGTCATGAACGATCCTGCCAGCGACTGCATATCGTTAATGCCTTGCGTCATGGTCGCCACTTCGGCAACCATCTTCTGAATCCAATTTTGCATATCCAGGCTTGTCAGAAGCGAATTGGTCGCATCCGCCAGCTCGCTTATTTCATCGCGGGTTTTCACTTTTATTCGCGTCGTAAGATCGCCGCCTACGGAAGCGATTTCCGTAATCGTCTGGGATACCTGTTTAATTGTTTTGACAATCGAGCCTGAAATCATATAGACGATAAGGAAAGCGATGGCGGCAACGACAACGAGCATGGCGTACAAGCCGATGGCAAGCAGTTCGTTGCGGTTGTCCATTTCCATGATATAGGTCTTCGTTGTTTCGATCTCTGCATCCCGCAGCGAGTCGAAATGAATTCGGAGCTGATCGATATCCTGCTTGCCGATGTCGTTGCGGAAGAAGGCAAGGATGCCATCTTCGTCCCCCGCTCTCTTGAGCGCAATGAGAGGTTCGCCGGACGTGTCGATCCAATGCTGAATGGATATGCCTATGCCTTCCAAGTCCTTCTGTACGCTCGGGTTATCCGCGATGAGTTGGGTGAGGCTGTTGTAATTGGCCTCCCATGTCGTCCTGCTGTCATTATAAGGCTCCAAATAAGACTCGTTGCCGGTAATGATAAAGCCGCGCTGCGCCGTCTCCATGCTGATGATATCGTTCTCGATCTGGTTAATAAGGTTATGAACCTCGATGTCATGGCTCGTTATCGTTTCAATATCGCGCTGCAAGGAAGAGATTCTGTCGGTGACGATTACAATAGAGACGCCTAGGCATAAAACGATGAGAAAATAGCCGATGACGATTTTCAAACGAATAGGAAATCGAATAGCTTGTAGCATCATAAACACCCTCTCGTTCGTAGATTCGAGCCCGTAAGTTGTATCTATTATAACATGACCTTGTTTCAGAACATCCTTCTAGGGGTATCTATGAATAGAAGGGATGTGATAATAGGATGGATCTGCTGCTATCGATAAGTGTTGCCGTTATAGCCGTTTCCTTCGTTATCCTGTTGTACTCGCTGTATCGAACGCTGAAGCTGCTAAGGGCCGCGCTCGAGGATATGAGACAATCGATAAGCCGGTTGGGAACGCAAGTCGCCCTTATGAGCACCGAAGCTCGGGCGGAGGAAGGAATCGTTGGCGCCGTATGCGACGGAATTGCCTCGACGGTAAGAATATGGACAAAAATAAAAAAAATATAGGCTATAATAGAATCCATAAAGGAAAGGGAGCAGAAATGAACACTACCCCGTCAAGCGTTGCGGTTACGATACCTGCGGAAGCACAATATATCGACATCGTCCGGCTAGCCCTGTACGGAATTGCGGAGAAAGCCGGATTTTCGTTCGAGCAATTGGAAGATTTGAAGGTTGCCGTTACGGAAGCGTGCACGAATGCGGTTCTCCATGCCTATGGCAGCGGACAGCCGGGTGTCATCGATGTTCGTATCGATCTGGACAATCAAGGCATTCGCATCTGCATCAAAGACGACGGCAACAGCTTTAATTACGATCATACCGTTCAGCAATTCGTATCCCATCATCTCAAAAGTTTAAATGACGTCAAGGCGGGTGGCCTCGGCCTTTTTCTTATGCATGCATTGATGGATAATGTGGAAGTACGCACCGATAGAGGCACGGAGGTTATTCTCACCAAGCGGATTGGTAGGAAAGAGGAGATGGCATGAATTCAAATTCATCCAGCCTGGATCCCAAGGAAGCTATTCAGAAAATGCTGGTTTACCAGGCTACGGCTTGCAATGATGCGGCGACGCTGCTGCTGGCCCATTACGAGCCGATCGTAAGGATGGCGGCAGCCAAGCTGTCGCGCAGCCGTCCCGACTTATATGAGGACTTATTCCAAGTTGGTCAATTATCGATGCTGCGATTGTTCCAGCAATATGATACAAGCAGAGAAATACCGTTCGAAGCGTATGCGATGAAAAGCGTCGTCGGACATCTGAAAAATTACTTGCGCGATAAATCTTGGTATATTCAGGTGCCGAGACGGATCAAAGAAAAAGGCCTGCTTATTCAGCAGGCTATCGATCAGCTTACGGTAGAGCGCGGCCATTCACCACCCATCGAGGAAATAGCGGCTCATCTGGATCTGACGGTCGAAGAGACGATCGAGGTGCTTTCGAGCCGGGAAGCATACAACTACGTTTCGCTTGATACGCCGGTCGCGAACGAAGGCGGCAGCAACGCGACGATCGGCGATCTTATCGTCACCGAAAGGAATGAATACGAAACCGTTGACACCCGACTCGATCTGGAAGAAGCGCTGGGGCAGTTGAAGGACGAGGAGAAGGAAGTGCTGCTTCTCGCCTACAACAACGGTCTTCCGCAGCGCGATATTGCCGCCAGGCTCGGGGTTTCGCAGATGAGCGTGTCCCGGATTCAGAAGCGTGCGATCGGGAAGCTGAAGGACTTGCTGGAGGAGCGCGAAGAGGAGCGGGACGACGAGTAGTTCTGCTCCTGCTTAAGAAAGCTCCCACCTGAGCATGCAAGCTGCATTCTCAGGTAGGAGCTTTCTCTTATGACTATTATTAGTTCGAACCTTATTGGATCGGATCGGGGACCAATCCTTCCTCCATAATCTCGCTATTCGTCTTCATATGCTTCATATCCATGCCAAGCCGAATGATCTCGCGCTCATTGGGCGCCATCGAGTTCATCGTCGCGGACTTCTTCTTCGCAGCTTGCTTCTCTTTGTCGAATTCGTGCTTGATTCGAGCACGAAGCAAATATAAGCTGTTCATCCGATTACCTCCCGTTAGCGTTCATTGCATGACCTACTTCCTCCTTGGCCGAGTGAATCGACCCTACGATATTCGCTCCTGATTGCTTCGCATGACCGGCCAAATCCGATGCTTCATCGGCAACGCTTTTTCCAATCGATTTCGTATGGCTGCCGGCGACAGCGGCGAGGTTCTTAGACTTTTCTTTGACGGCCTGCAGCTTCCCCGCGAGCGCCTCCCGCGTCTGCGCGCCAGACTTGGGCGCGTATAATAATGCGGACACGACACCGATTGCGCCACCTACGAGCGATCCTATCAATACGCCGCTGCTTGCATTCATCTTAGCCATTTGCCATCCTCTCCTTTTCGTTTTTGAAAATAGTGATGCTGCTTATATATAACCGCTATTCGCTGTTTTGAATCATTGACAAACCATGAGGCAAGGTGATAATATACGAATTAATTTCATACTATACCACTAGGAATTATTAGTAATTTCTAGTCATTGACCATACAAATGGAGATGTGCGATTCGTTAAGGCGAAAGTACGTCTCTTTTTTTATGTCAAACGATACGGAGGCATAGCAATGAGCAAACACAAAAATGTGAGTCTAACGGCCGATGTACTTGTGATCGGCGGCGGTCCGGCCGGCGCATGGGCTGCGTGGAGCGCAGCTAATGAAGGAGCGAAGGTCGTCCTCGTCGACAAAGGCTACTTGGGCTCCAGCGGTGCAACGGCACCTGGAGGAACGAATTTGTTGTACTTGCCGCCAGACAAGGAGCTGCGGGAAGCTGCGGTGCAGGCAAGGCTGAAGTCGGGCGGTTACTTGGCCGAAGCCGAATGGATTCACCGAGTGCTCGATCAAGTGTACATCAATCTGGAGCTGGTCGAGCAATGGGGTTACCCGTTCGTGCGCGACGAAAGCGGTACGCCGATGCGCGATCATCTTCAGGGGCCGGAATATATGGCCCTAATGAGGAAGGTCGTGAAGCGGGCCGGTGTCAAAATAGTCGACCAGGCGCCAGCGCTTGAACTGCTCGTCGATGAGCATGGCGTCGGCGGCGCGCGAGGTGTTCTGAGGCAGGAGGATGGCGAATGGGAGGTGCGGGCGAACGCGGTCGTTATCGCGACCGGCGGCTGCGCGTTCCTGAGCAAAGGGCTCGGGTGCAACGTGCTGACAGGCGACGGCTATCTGATGGCGTCCGAGCTTGGAGCGGAGCTGTCGGGTATGGAATTCACGAGGCGATATGCGCCTAGCCCGGCGTACAGCTCCAATACGCGATCCCGCTTGCTTGGCTGGGCCACTTATTACGATAAGGACGGCAACCCGTTGAACGGCCAGCGAAACGGCGACTTTCTGGCAACAAAGCTGCTTGAAGGACCGGTATATGCCATTATGAACAAGGCCGATACGCCTGAGAAGCAGGCAATCTTGCGCAAATCTCATGCGATCTTCTTCCTGCCGTATGATCGCGCCGGCATCGACGTATTCACCGAGCCGTTCCCGCTTACGCTGAGGTACGAGGGAACGGTGCGCGGCACGGGCGGCATCCGCATCGTGAACGAGCAATGCGCGACGACGGTGAACGGCCTGTATGTGGCCGGGGATGCCGCGACACGCGAGCGTATTACGGGCGCGGCTTCCGGCGGCGGCGCGTTCAATGCCTCTTGGGCGATCTGCTCCGGCACATGGTCGGGCAAGGGAGCTGCGGAATATGCGCGGACGCAGAGCCTCGGCGCGGGCGAGCGGAATCTCCGTCCGGGAGGCAAATACGGCTTGCGGAAGGAGGAGCAGCGCGCAGAGCAATCGGCCTCGGTCGATACGCGCGAGCTTGTGAAAGCGATCCAGGACGAGGTGCTGCCGCTTGATATCAATTACTTCCGTACCGAAGCGGGATTGACGGAGTCGCTGGGGCGGTTGAATGAGCTCTGGCCGAAGGTAAACGAGCAAACGCCACAGACATCAACCGAGCGCGTTCAAGCGCGCGAGGCGGCGGCGATGGCAGCGACGGCCAGATGGATGTATACCGCCGCGCTCGCTAGGAAGGAGTCGCGCGGTGCAGGCTTGCATGTGCTGGCCGAATATCCGGAGACGGATCCGAATCAGCAATACCGGCTGCTCGTATCGGGGCTGGAGTCTATTGTGACGCGTCCCGAATCGGCTGCACACCCAGCGGTGGCTGCCGTGGCCAATGATACGGCTGCTGTGCAGAGCGCAGTTAAGGAGGTGCAGGCAGGATGATCGAGCTTGTAAGCGCGGAACGGTGCATTCAGTGCAATCTTTGTGTGAAAGTATGTCCGACCAACGTATTCGACAAGACGGAAGGCGGAGTCCCGGTCATTAAGCGGCAGGAGGATTGCCAGACCTGCTTCATATGCGAAGCTTATTGCCCGGTGGATGCGCTTTACGTATCCCCGTTCACCGATGAAGCGGTGCAGGTAGACGAGGAAGAGCTGGCTGCCAAGGGCATTCTTGGCAGCTGGCGGGAGACGATCGGCTGGGGGCCGGGCAGGCAGAAGCTTGCCGCTCTCGATCAGACGCCGTTCATCGACCGCATTTTACCTCCGCGACCGGTTCGTGCGGCGGGTATATCGGATGTGAAAGTCCAAACGAGCTAGTTAACGCTGCGCTTTACGCGCGCTGATTTTCCCCGTTTTGGTTTGGATAGGTACATTTATCCAATCCAGAACGGGGATTTCTTTTGAAAATGGTAATATTTTCAGATTGATTTTCCGATAAATCTAGTGATGGGTTCATATTACGGAAGATACAGAGAAGAAGAGAGAAATAGAGAATAGACATAGAGGAGTGAGGACCATGTTTAAACGCGTGGAAAATGAGCTGGAACTGGCAATGTTCAACGGTATATGGACTACGGTCTGGAGGGAGAAGGGTTTCGAACTGGAATTTTCGGACAAGTCGCTTGCCAAATACATTGTCGTAACCGACGAAGGACATTGCGTGGGCACAACCGAATTTAAGCCTTACAGCATTAAAGATAGCGAGTTGAACGAAACGGCCCCGTTTCACGAGCATCCAGACGTCATCGCTGCGGCCGACGAGATCGTCGAGATTGATAAGATGGCTATCCTGCGATCCTATCGCGGAAGATATATTTCGGACTTGCTCTCCGCTTGCGTTTATTTTGCGGAAGGAGAGCGGATTAAATATTTTGTCTCCTTGCTCGAGCCCGTATTTTTGCGCGCGCTAAAGGTTTCGTTCCGAGTGCCGCTGAAGAAGCTGGGCGACAAAATATTTTATAAAGGCGATTATGTGAACCCGGTATTGATCGACGTGGAGCAAATCTATCAAAACAAACATCGGTTCGATTGGGTGGTTTACTCGCAAGCTGCTCTGCAGAGAAGACGGGTAGCCGCGGAATAGCAGTTTTATAAAGCGGAAGACGGAAAGCAAGGAAACAAATCAGTTCAAAACTAACCTAGCATATAGCGAAAAGGCGGAAATGACATGAAACGATCAGTTATTGAGCTAACAGATGTAGACAAGCGCAATCGATTATTAATTAAAATTTTGTGGGGGCTGCTCGCTCTAGGCATATTAACCGATCTGGCTATCGGCTTGTCGGCGCAGTTAGTGCTGCTGCTCGCGGGCGTCGGCTTGATTACTTGCGGCGGTACGACATTATTGACCTACAAGCGAATTATGCCGGACAAAATCAAATACATCATTCCGTTTGTCCTTACGCTCCTTGTTACGATGCTGATTGTCTCCGACCCTAATCCGATCGTAAGCACCTACTTCATGGTGTATGTCAATATAGCCGTCATTACGTTGTATGCGGATTACAAAGCGATCATCTTGACGGGCGTGCTTGGCGCGGCGCTTAGCACATATATCTTCTTGGATACGGAATTGCAGACGCGCTTATTTCCGGGGGAATCGCTCGCCTATCTATACCTGTATCTGATCTTCGCTACTGCGGCGCTTGCGGTATCCGCCAACTTTAGCGGACGCTTGCAGCGGCAGGTCATGGAGAAGCAACAGGAAGCAGTCGCATCCAAGGACATGGCGGAAGCGCTATTGGACAAGATGAAGTCTTCGATCATGCTGCTTACTGAATTCAGCAGCAGCCAGCAGACGACCGTTCGTTCAACGGGCGACATATCGCGGGAAGTGACGGCGACATTCAGCGAGATGTCGGCAGCGATCGAGAAGCAGACGGGAACGATTCTGAACCTAAATGAATCGGCCCAAATGATGGACAATGACGTGAAACTGCTGCTTGACGGTACGTCGCTGCTGGAGCGGTATTCGACTGAAAACGCGGAGCTCACCGAGCGGAACAGCGAGCAGATGGCATCGCTGAGCACGGAGGTAGAGCGCGTTCGCGTCATTATCGGCCATACGGTCGAGATGATGAAGCTGCTGAGCGAGCAGAACGACCGCGTCAGCTCGATTGTTGGCACGATCAGCGACATCTCGGAGCAGACGAACCTGCTTGCGCTTAATGCCGCAATCGAGGCGGCGAGAGCGGGCGAGCACGGCAAAGGTTTTGCCGTCGTATCGGGCGAGGTGCGAAAGCTGGCTGACAATTCCCGTAAGGCGACGAACGAGATCGCGGATATTTTGACAGGCATAAGGACGCAGATCAGCGCCGTGCATGAGCAAGTAGAGCGCGGTCAGTACGCGGTGCAGACGAGCAAGGAAGCTTCGCAGCAGGTACAGTCGCTAATCGGTCAGATCAATGAAAATACCGGTCTTGTCAAGGAGCACTCGATTACGGTCGGCAGCTCCGCCATCCGTCTGAACGATCAGTATGCCGCTATGGCGGACGAGATGGTCAATATCGCCGCAACGACGGAGCAAAATATGGCTTCGGTCGAAGAAGTTCACGCGAGCATGGAGACGCAGGATCTCAAGATTCATACGATGGTCGAGCAATACGCCCAGTTGGATCAACTTCTAACGGAGCTTAAGCAAATGGTGGGAAAAATCTAATTGTTCAGGCGTATCGAACTATTGACGAATTTGCCGCTGCATGTTAAATTATATTTAATCCTATTGCATTAGTCGGATATAAGAATGAATAGGCAAGCGGCGCTCGCTGGTAAACTGGAGGCGCATGATGACCGAGATTGGTTTTGGTTGTTATGCGTCTTTTTGCATTTTAACTGAACAGGAGATGAAGGAAAATGATTACAACACCTACACCAACGGACGTTCACGCTGAGGAGGTCTACAGCCCCGAGGTAACGAAGACGAGACAGCCGGAATATTCGGTTCATCCGCTATTCCTCAATCGCTGGTCGCCGAGATCGTATGCGAATCGACCGGTAAGCGACGAAGTTCTTCATACGGTATTGGAAGCGGCTAGGTGGGCGCCGTCCTCCAGCAATCAGCAGCCTTGGAGGTTCTATGTGGCGAAAGAGAAAGCAGAGCATGAGCTGTTCCAATCCTTCCTTAAGCCGCGAAACAAGCTATGGGCAGTCAACGCACCCGTTCTTATTTTAGTAGCCTCGCAAAATGTGAAGGAAAACGGTGATCCGAACGGCGCGCATGCGTTCGATACGGGCGCGGCTTGGGCGGCTATCGCGCTTCAAGCAAGATTGCTTGGATTATCGACGCGCGCGATCGGCGGTTTCGAGCAGGAGGCTGCTCGGGAACTGCTGCAAGTGCCAGCGAACATTTCGCTTCACGCAGTCATAGCTCTGGGCTATCGCGGAGAACTTGAATCGCTTGATCCATCGTTCCACGAGCAGGAGAAGCCGAACACGCGCCGCCCGCTTAGGGAGAGTATTCTACCGATACCGGTGAATGGCGAAGGCGAATCCGAACTGGAGCAGGAGTAAGGCAGCGGCAAACGATCGGACCGGTGGGAGGGGTTGCGTTAGTTATGGGAATCGAAAAGGCTGCGGTTAAGCTGGATACGGATGTTCTTATCATCGGCGGTGGACCGGCGGGAGCATGGGCCGCTTGGAGCGCGGCTTCGCATGGCGCTCGGACGGTGCTTGTCGACAAAGGATATTTGGGGACGAGCGGCGCTACCGCTCCCGGCGGAACGAATTTCTTGTACGTTCCTCCTAATCAGGAAAAGCGTGAGCAGGCGGTGGAGGATCGCCTGGAAGGCGGAGGCTACTTGTCGGAGGCGCCGTGGATTCATCGTCTGATGGAACAAGCCTACCAAAATATTGAGCTGCTGGAGCAATGGGGGTATCGCTTCCCGCTTGACGGCAACGGCAATCTGTTCAAAGCTCATCTGCAAGGGCCGGAATATATGCAAATTATGCGTAAGGTCGTTTTGAAGGCGGGCGTCCGCATATTGGATCAATGTCCCGCGCAGGAGCTGCTGACCGATGAGCATGGCGTCGGAGGAGCAAGAGGTATTAACCGGTTGGATGGCAACGTGTGGGAGGTTCGCGCTAATGCTGTCGTCATCGCGACGGGGGGATGTGCCTTCCTAAGCAAAGGGCTTGGCTGCAATGTGCAGACAGGTGACGGCTTGCTGATGGCGGCCGAGCTTGGCGCCGATCTATCCGGGATGGAGTTCAGCAGACAGTATGCGACAACGGCGGCGTTCGGCACGATTACCCGTAACCGAATGCTCGGTTGGGCAACCTTTTACGATGAAGAAGGGCATGTGCTGCATGAAGGCGGGCCTCGCGAATCTGACTTTATGGCGAAGCAGCTGTTGAAGGGACCGGTGTATGCCGTGCTTAATCATGCGGATACGGAGGAGAAACGCCGTATTTTAAGGCTTTCTACTCCCGTATGGTTTCTGCCCTTCGATCGCGCCGGTATTGATCCATTCACGCAGCGTTTCCCGCTAACGATGCGTTACGAGGGGACGATTCGCGGGACAGGCGGATTAAGGCTTGTCGGTCATGACTGTTCGACTACCGTTGCTGGGCTGTTCGCGGCTGGCGATGCAGCGTCGCGGGAGAAGACGGCCGGAGCTCGCTCGGGTGGCGGCGCGTATAACGCATCGTGGGCTATCGCATCTGGAACTTGGTCAGGGAAGGGAGCAGCCGATTATGCGCTCGCTCAAGGCAAGGAAGCAAGAGTGCGGCAATTGCGTCTAGCCGGAGCGTACGGCTTGGAGCGTAACGCACAATCCGCCGAGACAATCGATACGAAGGCAATCGTTGAGCAAGTACAGCGGGAAGTATTCCCGCTTGATATTAACTATTTTAGAAGCGAGCCGGTACTGGAAGCTTCGCTGAAGAGACTTCATTCGTTATGGCCCGCCGTTAAAGGGTCTGTTCCCAAGACGATTCAAGGTAGAGTACGAGCTCGGGAGACGGCGGCCATGGTCGCAACAGCCCGTTGGATGTACACGGCTGCGCTCGCCCGCAAGGAGACGAGAGGAATGCACGGGCTTCGCGAGTATCCCGAACTAAACCCTGCGCTGTCGCATCGGCTGCTATTATCGGGGATTGAGCATATTGCAATACGGCCGGAGCAAGTACCTTCGCGGACCTATGACGTCATTCCCCCAGTCATTGTGAAGGAGGCTGCTAGGTTATGATTGAGCTTGTAAGCGCGGAGCGATGCATTTCGTGCAATCTATGTGTCAAAGTATGCCCGACGAACGTGTTCGACAGCGGTGAGGACGGCATCCCGATTATCGCGAGGCAGGAAGATTGCCAAACTTGCTTCATGTGCGAAGCTTATTGTCCGGCGGATGCGTTATTCGTTGCCCATCATGCCGATCTGACTGTTGAAGTGGACGAGGAGGAGCTTATCGCCAAGGGACTGCTCGGCAGTTGGCGAGCGGCGATCGGTTTCGGCTCGAACGGTAAAGTATCGATGGCCTCTTATGATACGACGCCAATTTTGAGAACGATTAGGCCGGCAAGATCGGCTGCGGAACAATAGGCGGCAGATAGATGATATCCATTATTGTCAGGAGGGATAGCTTATGGGGAAACCGTTTGTAGTGACGGACGAGTGGTTGAAGCGTGTCAAAGCACAGGTGGACGGAACGGAGTACGGTTCGATCGTCATCACGGTGCATGACGGCCGAATTGTACAAATCGAGCGCTCGGAGCGCAAGCGTTACGACACGCCTCAAGCATCTAACGCCTTGCAATCCAGACGCAAATAATATTGACACCGACCTCAGCAGCATATCGATCCTCTTACTAAACAAGGATGTTCCGAAGCCCAAGCAATCATTAGGCTTGTCGGACCATCCTTGCTTCTCGTTGCCCCAAACTGGACTCGATGCTACGGATGCTTCTGGCGACTGCCCCTGTATGTCGAAGTGTTTAACAAGAGGAAGTAGCTCGAAATCCCTTTATCGGCGAGGTTTGTGCTAAAGGTTAGGAGGGCGAACGAATGAACAAACGAGGAGAGGTAGGAAGGGAGATTCGAAGAGAACGGCAGAGTAAAGATTTCGCCTTGCTTGGAGAAGTTGATAATCGTATCCAGCAGCACCGACTTGAGGCGTTTCGTATCGAACGTATATTTCTCGATGAACGGCGTTAAGTCTTCCATAACGCCAAGATCCTGGAAAGCGTGATAGGATCCGCTCGTCAAGTAGACGATGTCCGGAACGTCGCTTGAAGTGAGCACCTCCGCAGGGGTAACGCCTTCGGCAGGCTTAACAAGGCTCAGCGTAATATGAGGGAATTTCTTCTTCACCGGATCCTCGAAGAACAGTTTGAATTCCGTATCGGTCAGTGTGCCGCCGCCGACATAGAAGGATAGTGTAACAGGCTCTGCGGCGGCAGGAGTTTCTTCCTTCGGCTTATCGGTCTGGGCAACAGCCGAAGCATCTTGGGGATTATTCGCAGCTTGCCCGCCGGATGAACTGCTCTTAGCCGAGCATCCGGTAACAAGCAAAATAGAAGTTATGGAAATAACAGTAAGCATACGAAGTTTCATAATGGCTTGAGGCCCCTCTCTGATTGGTCGTCTTATTCGATTCCATTAATTCGGTCCTGCCGGACGAGGCGGCAAGATCCGATTGATAAATTCTGTCGTATCGACGGATGCGAGCTTCGTTCGCCCCGGTCCCCAGCCGATCGTTGCGCGCCAACTGCCGAGAAGGCCGGAAGCGATAAGCTGCTCTTCGTCTACCGCATCTTGCACATCGGCTTGCGGCGATACGTATAACGCATCCACCGGGCAATGTGCTTCACATACGAAGCAGGTCTGGCAATCCTCTTGCCGGGCAATATAGGGCAAGCCATTGTCATCCGCATCGAATACGTTCGTGGGACATGCTTTCACGCAAAGTCCACATTGGATACAGCGTTCAGCGATCACCAGCTCAATCATGTTGTCATCACCTCCCTTAATTACACAAAAAAACGGAGAAGCACGAGTATCGTGCATCTCCGTTAGAACGGTCGATTATGAAACTAAATAATATTATTCATAGTTGTTTGGTAGGAATTTATGACAACTATCGTAGCATCGTAAGTTTTGTAAGGTCAAGCATAATTTTTATAGTTGACAATTCCGTTTGTTAGAAATTATATTAAATACCACAGGAAAACTTGGGTATAAGTAAAAAGCATACGGGTTCGACCGTTCGGACGGAGATGTACTTCCTAGCAGGAAGTATGCCTCCGTTTTGTTATTTATTTTGAAGCCAAAAGGAGTGCATGGATGAATGGGTAAAATAAAGGCTGGAAGATGGTTGTCATCGATTGTAATCGTAATCGTTGCCGTATGGGTAACGGCATGCGCGCAAGGGACGCAGAAGACGCCTGCGCCGGCTGCTGCGGAGAAAGAGGCGCTAGCGTACGTAGAGCTGCTCGTATTCAAGTGGGGCGGTGTGACGCTTACCGCTACAGAGGTCGAGAAATATTTTAATGAGCCGATCGCGAAGAAGTTTCCCCATATTAAAGTAAAACTGATCGATGTGCCGGAGGGCGATCCTATTGAGCCGCTGCTTACGCAGGGCATCATCCCGGACATTATTTTCGGAGGTTCTTATACCGCGATCGAGGAGGCGGGCTTGGCCGAAGAGCTTGCTCCGTATAAGGAGAAGTTCGGCTATGACGACCAGCGGATCAAGCCGAGCGTGAATGAATCGATCGAGCTGAAGAGCGGCGGCAATCAGGTGCCGTTCTCGGTCAATCTGCCTGTCATTTACTATAACAAAGATATTTTCGATAAATTCAGCGTACCTTATCCGACCGAGGTACAAAGCTGGGATCAAATTCTTGATACGGCGAAGCAACTGACAAGAGCGGATGCCGGCGTCCATTATATAGGCATCGATTTGCAGCCGACGAGACTCGCCAGCGGACTATCGCTCGATATTATCGATCCTGCTACGAATAGGGCGGCAGTAACCTCGCCCGAATGGGTGAAGGTGTTCGAGACGCTGAAGAAGCTGTACAGCATTCCGGGTTTCATCGGTACGGACGATACGTACAAATACGCGGACAAGGACGATATTTTCTACAACGATCAGAACTTGGCGCTCTATTCGCATAATCTCGCTCAGCTCATAGGACCGCTTGAGGAGCTGCGCAAGCAGGGCATTACGATGAACTGGGATTTCGCTCCGCACCCGAACTTCGAGGAGGCGCTTGGCACAAGCATCGAGATCAACGTTCATACGCTTACGCTATCGAAAGCGAGCAAGCATAAGGATGAAGCCTACCAGGTGATCGCATACATGTTGTCGGAGGAAGTACAACGGATCATAACGCGCAACGGGCGGGTGTCGGTGCTCGATCTGCCGGAGCTGGAGAAGGAGTACGGAGCGGACATCGAGGTACTGAAGGACAAGACGATCGCGAACATTTTCAAGACCGAGCCGCGCAAAATTCATAAGCCGAACATTTATGAGAGCAAGATTACCAAGTATATTAACGATGCTGCTAAAGATATCGCGGTTGGAGGCGTCGATATTAATACGGCGCTTCGGACGGCGAAGGAGAAAATCGACAAAGACTTGGAGACGCTGAGGCGACAAAATCCTAATACAAGTCTGCATAAATGAATACTAAAACATACTTGACAGGTAGGGATAATGTGTTATTATCGGATTAGCACAGGCTACCGGTCAACCGGAGACACCTTCCTACCAAAGGAGTGTCTCCTTTTTTTATTTCATTTCATAACAGAAGGGATGAACGTATTTATGGCTTTTACGTTACAAATTGGCGAGCAAGCGCCGGATTTTAACTTGCTGGCTACTGATGGCAAGCATTACAGCTTAGCGGATTTCGCCGATTCGAAAGCGCTGGTCGTCTTCTTCACGGCTAATCATTGTCCGTTCGTGAAGGGCTCGGATGAAGTGACGCGTACAACGGTTGAGAAGTTCGCGCCGCAGGGCGTATCGTTCGTCGGCATCAGCTCCAACAGCGTTACGGCGTATCCGGACGACTCGTATGAGAAAATGGTCGAACGGATTGCGGAGCATGGTTTTCCTTGGACATACGTTTACGATGAGAAGCAAGAGGCGGCGCTCGCATACGGCGCGCTAAGAACGCCGCACTTCTACGTATTCGATCAAGAGCGCAAGCTGATCTACACGGGCCGCGCGGTCGATTCACCGAAGGATGCAGAGAAAATTACGTCTTATGATTTGGAAAATGCGCTTAACGATTATTTGGCAGGTCGCGAGGTAGCGGTTCCGCTGACCAATCCAATCGGCTGCAATGTGAAGTGGGAAGGCAAAGACAAGCGTTGGATGCCGGAAGAAGCATGCGATCTCGTATTGAACTAAGGCTAGTGAACAGCAGCATGTGAGGATATCCGCTACTGACGCGAACAAAGCCTCGGTAGCGGATTTTTTGTTTGAAAAAAAGGCTTTGACAAGAAGCATGCAGGATGCTATCATTAGCCTAATTTAAAACCAACTAATACAATATGAATTATTGGAAATGTGTAGTCGACCGTATAAACGGAGACGCGCTTCGAATCGAAGTGCGTCTTCTTTTTATTTGTCCACAAATTGCGAAAATGAAAAAATGGGGGTTTTTAAGAATGAAAAAGTTTGTTGTTCTTCTCATTAGTTTAATGGTCGTTGCGACATCGCTCGCTGCTTGCGCTTCGGGCGGGAGCAATAAGCCGTCAGCGACTAATGGCAATGATCAAAGCTCTGCTGTCAATAAGGACGCGGACAAAACCGAGGAAGTCAGCACGGAGCCGATTACGCTGAAGGTGCTGCGAGCCGGCATTACGGTAACCGAAACCGAGTTTCAGAAGTTTCTCGTAGAGCCGACGAAGAAGAAGTTCCCGAACATTACGCTTGAATGGGTAGACGCGCCGGAGGATGTGGAGCTGGAGCCGCTCATTACAGCGGGCACCGTGCCGGACATTATTTTCGCATCGACGTCGGCAGTCTCTACGACTTACAAGGATCTGGACCTGGTCGAGAACCTGAAGCCGTACGTAGACAAGAACGGAGTCGATCTAAGCCGCCTGAAGCCGGCTGTTCTGGATGCGATTACCAAATATTCGCCGGAAAACGAGCTGTCGGTCATTCCGTTCTCCATAAACTTGCCGGTATTGTTCTACAATAAAGATATTTTCGATAAATTCGGGGTGTCGTATCCGAAGGATGATCAATCGACATGGGATGAACTTATCGAGCTTGGCAAGCAAGTGACGAGAAACGATAACGGCGTCAACTACATCGGCATTGACTTATTCGGACCTACCAACATAAACACAGGACTTGATCTGAACATCGTCGATCCCGTTACCGGCAAGGCAGACGTGACAACGGACGGCTGGAAAAAGGTGTTCGAGACATTGAAAAAAAGCTACGAGGTGCCAAATTATATCGGCGAAGACGGCCGATTCGAATATGCGAACGACGACGACATTTTCTTCAACGAACAAAATCTTGCGATGCTTCCTTATAACATCGCGCATTTACTCGGCCCGCTTGAGGAGCTTCGCCAGCAAGGCACGGAGCTGAATTGGGACTTTGCGCCGTTCCCGAACTTCACCGAAAATCTCGGAACGGGCAAAGCGATCAACGTTCACTCGTTGTTCGTGACAAAGTCCAGCAAGCATAAGGAAGAGGCGTTCAATGTGATTGCGAACGTATTGTCCGACGAATCGCAAGAGACGCTGTCGCGAGGCGGACGCGTGCCGACGGTCGAGAACGAAGCTTGGGAGAAAGTATATGGCGCTGATATCCCGGTGCTTGCCGGCAAGAAGATCGAGAATATTTTCAAGGCTGAGCCGCGCAGCGTCGTGCGTCCCCATAAATTCGAAAGCAAAGTGCGCAAGTTCATTAATGAAGCTGCCAAAAACGTTGCCTTAGGCGGCCAAGACGTCAATACGGCGCTCCGAACGGCGCAAGAAGCGATCGAGAAAGAGCTCGAAACGCTCGGCAAGACGCAATAAGCAACTCATGGTAAGGAAGGGGCGTCTCCTTAATTGCGGATGCCCCCTTCGTTTTATTGAAATATAGGGGGTGGGCTTGTGGCAGGTATTCGCATCGAGCATCTGTACAAAAGATACGGCAAGGATAAGCAAACGGTCGTGAACGATTTTCACCTCGATATTAAGGATAAGGAGTTTCTAGTCTTCGTCGGTCCTTCCGGCTGTGGTAAGTCGACGACGCTTCGCATGATTGCAGGACTTGAAGATATTTCAGAAGGCGAGATTTACATAGGCGATCAACTCGTCAATGACTTGCCGCCGAAGGATCGCGATATTGCGATGGTATTCCAAAATTACGCGCTATACCCGAACATGACGGTATTCGAAAATATCGCCTTCGGTCTGCGGCTTCGCAAGCTGCCGCGTCATGAGATCGAGCAGTCGGTGAAGCGCGCGGCACGAGTGCTCGAGATTGAACCGTATTTGAACCGCAAGCCGAAGGAGTTGTCCGGCGGACAACGCCAGCGCGTCGCGCTTGGGCGCGCAATCGTGCGCGATCCGCAAGTGTTCCTTATGGATGAGCCGCTATCGAACTTGGACGCGAAGCTTCGCGTGCAGATGCGGATGGAAATCATTAAGCTGCATAAGACGCTGGAGACGACGTTTATTTACGTCACGCATGATCAAATAGAAGCGATGACGATGGCTGATCGAATCGTCGTCATGAAGGACGGCGTCATTCAGCAGATCGATACGCCGGAGACAGTCTATACGACACCGAATAACACATTTGTGGCAAGCTTCATTGGCTCTCCGCAAATTAATCTTATAGAAGGCAAGATCGTCGAGGACATTCCGGGCAGCGGAAAGCTTCAGTTCCAGACATCGCGCTTCTTGCTGCCGATTCCGCAAGAGGCTGCGCGCGTACTCGTTCACCATAACAAGGTGAACAAGCGCGTGACGCTTGGCATTCGCCCGGAGAACATCGGGCTCGAGGGACTGTTCTCGGATGCGATTATTACAGGCGCGTACAAAGTCAGCGAGCTTATGGGAGCGGATCGTTTCCTCCATCTCGATATCGGGCAGGATAAGCTGCTCGTCGTACGAGTGAACGCTTATTACCATTGCGAGGAGAATGAAAACATTCGCATCGTTCCCGATATGTCGAAGGCGCTGTTCTTCGATGCCGACAGCGGAGTGCGATTTAAGATCTAATTATGGCGGAAAGGAGTGTGCTGCCTGATGCTGCGCGCCATCATTCATTCTAAGACGTTCAAGCTGCTGTTTCCGATAGGGGCGGCAGTCGTGCTGCTATTGTTTTTTGTCGCATGGACGTCCAGTGCGACTGCCACGGTAGATGCCGGTCCGTTCAAGCTGAGCAGCTTCGATTCCGGCTTCGTCGAATGGGAGGATACTTCGCTTGCAGCGGCCGATCTTGAGCCATATTACGAGAAAGTGCTCAAAGGTCTGGAGGAGCAAGGCGTGAAGCCGGCTGATCGTAGCATTGTGATCGAGGCGGCCACTCCTTCCGGCCGATCGGATCGTTCGGTTATCTACAAAGGCGATTACGAGGGCAAGAACGATGTGCTCATCTGGGAATCAACCGATACGCATTGGGTAGAGTATACGTTCGACGTGGAGCAGGACGGCTTGTATACGGTCTTCGCCGATTACCATCCGCTGCTCGGCAAAGGGTATACAAGACCGATCGTATGGGATGTGACGATCGACGGAACGAGGCCGTTCCGCGAAGCATCTTCAATTACGTTATACCGTCAGTTCAAGGATAAAGGATTGCCGCAGGTCAACGATGACGGTGACCAGATCAGGCCGACCTCGGTGGACATATCCGAGTGGTCGACGATGCCGTTCATCGATTCCGGCGCTAACTACGCCGGCCCGCTGCAATGGCATTTCACGAAAGGCAAGCACACGCTGCGCTTCGAAGGTTATGAGCCGGTTGCGCTAAATACGATTGCGCTGCTGCCGCCTGAGACGTTGCCTAGCTACGAGGAAGTAGCCGATGCTTATCCGTCAAGCGAGCCTGCTGCCGTCAATGGAATTACGCTGCAGGCAGAGCAGATGACGAGCAAGAACGATGCTTCCGTCCAGATGATGTACGATCGAGACAGGAGGACGAAGCCGCTGGCGAAGGGGCGCATTACGTACAATACGGTCGGCGGCGTTAGCTGGGATTGGCCCAATCAGGAGATTGCATGGACGTTCGAAGTTCCCGAGACGGGGCTGTACAAAATCGCGCTGCGGACGCTTCAAAACCGTTTCTCGCAGAAGGCGTCGTTCCGTACGATATTGATCGACGGCAAAGTGCCGTTCGATGCGTTTCTAACTTATCGCTTCCCGTACGCGGCTTCGTGGAAGGGAACGGTGCTATCGGGTGACGAGGGCGAGCCGTATGAGCTGTACTTGGAGAAAGGGACGCATACGCTATCGCTTGCTCTAACCCATTCGACGGTAAGTCCGATTGTAAGAGGAATCGAGAACTTAAGCGCATTGCTGCGCACGGTTGATCAAGATTTGAAGTCGCTAACCGGCGGCCAATTGGACCGTAATCGGACGTGGAAGATCGATCGCGACTTGCCGGATTTGAAGGAACGGCTGGAGGTCGCAGCCGGGAATCTCGACGTGCTCGCAGATGAGATGGCCGAAGTGAACGGGCGCAAGGACAGCGCGAGCGAAGGCTTCAGATCCTCCGCCTCCGATATTCGTTCTCTGCTGGCTACGCCTGATGATATTCCCTACCATATCGATGAGATTACTTCGATTGATGAGAAAATCAATAACTTCGTTGTTAACCTGTATAAGCAGCCGCTGCTGCTCGATGAGATCTACATCGTTCCAGTGGAGCAGGCTTTTCCCGATATGACGGCATCGCTTGCGAACAAAGGCGTTGGTCTGCTTGCCAACTTCGCCTATTCGTTCAACTCTCGCGAGAGCTTGAGCGATATGGACGACAAAGAGCTTAACGTATGGGTGCAGCGGGGCAGAGACTACGTGACGCAGCTTCAGGAATTGACCGACGAGCTGTTCACGCCGGCTACGGGCATTAAAGTGAAGGTCAATCTGCTGCCGAACGCGGAGTTGCTCGTCATGTCCAATGCGGCAGGCCTGCAGCCCGATGTGGCGCTTGGTTTGTCGCAGGATTTGCCGGTCGATTACGCGATTCGGGGCAGCGTGTACGATCTTAGCGAGTTCCCGGACTTCAATGAAGTATATGAACGATTCAGTCCCGGCTCCTGGCAAGCTCTATATTATGACAAAGGCTACTACGCCGTGCCGGAGACGCAGTCGTTCCAAGTGCTCTACTATCGCAAAGATATTATGCGAGAGTTAGGCCTCGACATTCCGCAGACCTGGCAGGATGTGTATGATATGCTGCCGACGCTCCAGCAGAACTTCATGAACTTCTATGTTAACCCGCAAATGTTCCTGCCGTTCATCTATCAGAACGGGGTCGAGTTCTTCGAGCCGGACGGCTTCGCGACGGCGCTTGATTCGCCAGAAGGGTTCAAGGCGTTCAAGCAATGGACGGATCTGTTCAATACGTATGCGCTCGAGAAGCAAGTACCGAGCTTCTATCAGCACTTCCGGACGGGAACGATGCCGATCGGCATCGCCGATTACAACATGTACGTGCAGCTTGCAGCGGCAGCTCCCGAGCTGAATGGCCGCTGGGGCATCGCGCTTATTCCGGGCATGCCTGAGCAGGACGGGACGATCAGCCGCTGGGCGGCCGGCGATCAGACGACGGGCGTCATCTTCGAAGCTTCGAACAAAAAGGATGAGGCGTGGCAATTCATGAAATGGTGGATCAGCACGGAGACGCAGGAGCGTTACGGCTCCGACCTCGAATCGATCAACGGCGTTTCGTTTCGTTGGAATACGTCAAATGTAGAGGCGTTCGTAAGGCTGCCATGGAAGACCGAGGACGCCAACGTCATTCTGGAGCAGTGGAAATGGTATAAGGAGAAGCCGAATCCGCCAGGCGGCTACTTCATGGGCAGGGAGCTTAACAATGCATGGATTCGCGCCGTCATTGACGGAATGAACTACCGCGCGTCGCTCGAGACGGCGATTCTGGACATTAATCGCGAGCTGCGCCGCAAACAGCAGGAATTCGGATTTATCGACGAGACGGGCAAGCCGCTGAAGACGCTGGACTTCCCGCACATCGAAAAGCCGTGGGAAGGAGTGGACGAATATGTCAGGTAAAGGAACCGGCGCAAGCGTTGCGGTTGTTCCGCAGTCGACCGCAGCTTCGCCCGAGCTGGAGACCGCTCCAAATCTGACAAGTGCAGGGATAACGCGCGAGGCCGGAGTAATTGCCTCGCCATCGCCATCTGAGCAAGCGCCTCACGCTGACGCTGCGCAAACGAAGGAGATCGCGGCTCTTGAAGCGGCTCAGCGCCGCAGGAGCAGAGGCAAGTTGGCCCGGCTGCTATCGGAAATATGGTCGTTCCGCCTTAGTTACTTATTCGTTGCTCCTTTCATGCTCTGCTTCGCCGCATTCATTGTCGTACCTGTTGGAGCGGCTATCGTTCTAAGCTTCACGTATTTCAACGCGATCGGACGCCCGCGCTTCATCGGGTGGCAGAACTTTCAATATTTGATATCGCAAGACTTACTCTTCCTCAAGTATGCGTTACCGAACACGTTCAAATTCGCCATTATTGTCGGGCCAGGCGGCTACATCGCCGCTTTCCTGCTAGCTTGGCTTATCTCGCAACTTCCTGGCAAGCTGCGCAAATGGTTTGCGCTTGCGATGTACACCCCATCGCTCACGATCGGCATTGCGATGTCGATCGTCTGGCTTCCGATGCTCACTGGCGACCGCATCGGCTATCTTAACAGCGTCCTGCTGCGGCTCGGCCTGATCGACGTGCCGAAGCTATGGGTAACCGATCCGTCTTATCTCATGAACTCGATGATCGTTGTTACGTTATGGTCCAGCATGGGTGTCGGCTTCCTCGCCATGCTTGCCGGCATTCTAAACGTTAACCGCGATTATTACGAGGCGGCCAAGATCGACGGCATGAAGAGCAGGCTGCAAGAGATCTGGTATATTACGATCCCTTCAATGAAGCCGCAAATGCTGTTCGGCGCCGTTATGGCGATCGTCACGACCTTCAAGACAGGCGCCATCGGCGTCGAGCTGTCCGGCGTCAATCCGACGCCGGGCTACGCCGGGCATCTCATCATTAACCATATCGACGACTTCGGCTTCATCCGCTTCGAGATGGGGTATGCGGCGGCTATATCGGTATTTCTGCTGCTGCTTATGTATGCTTCCAATAAACTAAGCTGGAGTCTGTTCGGCTCGAAGGGGGATGAATAATGGTGCAACGACTTCTTGGGCTGCGATGGAAAGGCTCGCGGCTGCAGGCGATGGACGGCTTTCAGAAGCTGCTGACGCTGCTTATGATCGTGATGTCCGTATTCATGCTGCTGCCGATCGTCTATATTTTCAACCATGCATTCAAGCCGTACCATGAGCTGTTCGTCTACCCTCCGGCCTTCTTCGTGAGAGAGCCGTCCTTTCAAAATATGAACGAACTGCTGTCGGTAACCTCCAGATCAACCGTGCCGATGATCCGCTACTTGTTCAATAGCGTCTTCATATCGGGTCTGGCAGTCGTTTTCGTGACGGGCGTAAGCGCCTTATGCGCCTTTCCGATATCAAAGCATAAGTTTCCCGGGGCGAAGCTCGCGTTCTCGACGATTCTGCTCACCCTTATGTTCGCACCGGAAGTGATCCAGATTCCACGGTATTTGGTCGTCAGCAATCTCGGCATTATGAACTCGTATTTCGGACATTTGCTGCCGATGCTGGCGATGCCGATCGGAGTATTTCTGCTCAAGCAGTTCATCGACCAGATTCCTGATGCGCTTCTGGAGGCGGCGCGAATCGACGGAGCGAACGAGTTCTTTGTATTCATTCGTATCGTCATTCCGGTCTGTATGCCTGCCATTGCGACGGTTGCCATTCTTGCGTTCCAGAACTCATGGGGCAATGTCGAGACGTCTTCGCTGTTCATGCTGGACGATGAGATGAAGAGCTTCGCCTTCTTCCTATCGACGCTGACGAACAACCTGGCGGGGAACGTGGCGATGCAGGGCGCAGCGGCCGTTGCCTCACTCATCATGTTCGTTCCGAATCTGATCGTTTTCATTATTTTGCAGGGCAAAGTGATTGCTACGATGGCGCATTCCGGCATCAAGTGATGCCGACACCAAAGAGAGAGAAAGGAGGGGGCGAATGAATAAGCGGCTGAGGTTGCGCCTAATGCTGCTGCTGGTTGCGGCTCTTGCCGCGCTTGCATCCATCCACCCGGAATCGGTATCCGCGGATGTGCCGTATCAAACCTACTACAAGGATAATTACAATCAACTGTTCAAAATGCAAGCGGCGTATACGCCTGCCGGCGCGCTCGGAAAGGATCTGTTCGTTCCCGATACGTCGAATCCGGGCCAAACGGTATATTCACCGCTTAATCAGCCGCAGGATCTGTACATCGATAGCCGGGATCATATTTATATCGCGGATACGGGCAATAACCGCATCGTTCATCTCGATGCGGAAGGGCGGCTTGCCGGGCTGATTACTTTGCCTGACAGCCCGTTCAATCGGCCGCAGGGCGTGTTCGTCGACACGAACGGCGATATTTACGTGGCGGACACGGGCAACCAGCGTGTCGTCCGCTTGAACGGCGAAGGGGAGCTGCTTGCCGAGTTCGGGAGGCCGGAATCGAAGCTGATTCCCGAAGCGTTCAAGTACGACCCGATCAAGCTGGTCGTCGATAAGAGGGGCTTCATGTATATCGCTACGCTTGGCGGCTACCAAGGCTTGCTGCAGCTTGATCCGCAAGGCGAGTTCCAAAGCTTCTTCGGGGCGAACAAGACCGGCTTCTCCTTGTCGGATTCGATCAAGCGCCTGCTCTATACCCGCGAGATGTATGAGCGGGAGATTAGCAAGCTTCCGGGCTCGATCGCAAGCGTCGACAAGGACGGGAACGGCTTCGTATATACGGTGACGAAGGAAGTTCGCACGAAGCAATTGAAGAAGCTTAACATCGCGGGTCTCGATCAGCTCGCGGGCAAGGGCGAGTTCGCCGATACGATGACGGACGGCAGCTTCGGCGAATATATTCACCGTGCCGGACGAACGGGTTACCCGCAGCTTAACGATCTGACCGTCGACGGAAACGGCAACATGACGGTCGTCGATTCGAAACTGAATATCGTCAGCCAATATGACGGCAACGGCAACCTGCTGTTCTTCTGGGGCGGAGCGGCAGGCGATACGACGACGAAGCTCGGCATCGTGAAGATACCGGCAGCCATCGAGACGAACTCGGCGAACGATCTATTTATTCTGGACAGCGAGAACAATATCGTTCAGAAGTATCGTTTGTCCGAATTCGGCGAGCTCGTACATAAGGCCAACGGGCTGACGCAGGACGGCCGATACGAGGAAAGCGAGCCGCTCTGGCTGGAGGTTCATCGGCTTAACGCGTATTATGCGCCCGCCGTGCTCGGTCTTGCCAAAGCCGCTTACAAGAAAGGCGACTACGAACGGGCGCAGACGCTATTCAAGCAGGCGGGCTGGGCGCAGGGATATTCGGACTCGTTCTGGCAAAATCGGCTGCTATGGTTTCAATCCAACTTCGGGCTGCTCATGAACGTTGTGATTGGCGCTTTGCTCATCTATTTCGCAGCGAAGTTCACCGCTGGAAGGCTCGGCTACGGCGCGAAGCGTAGGTCGGAACACTACAATCGGAAGCGAGCAGCAAGGCCGCTACCTCTCCAGCTCAGACATGCCTTCTATGTGCTGAAGCATCCCATTGACGGCTTTCATTCCATACGCTACGACCAGAAGGGCGGCTTGCTAAGCAGTGCGATTTTATTCGTTCTTGCACTCGTATCCTATGCCATCATGAGGGCGGCAATCAGCTTTATATTCAACCCTTCCATTATTGTGGAAGTTCAACTGGTCACGATTCTTATCCGGTTCATTGTCGTTTGGTTGGGCTTCGTGATCGCTAATTATTTGATCAGCTCGTTGTACCACGGGGAAGGCCGCTTTCGCGATGTGCTGTACGGCAGCTCGTATGCGATATTCCCGTTCATTTTACTCGGCATACCGATTACGCTCATCTCGAACGTAATGACGTTAAGCGAGCAGTCGATCTTCACGTTTCTTGAATACGGTTTGTATGTATGGGTCGGCTTGCTATTCTTCTGGATGGTGCAAGGCATCCAGAACTACGGTGTCGGGGAAACGATTATCAATCTGCTGCTGTCCTTGATAACGATGGCGATCTGCGCCGTGCTCCTGTTTATCGTATTCAGCTTAACGTCGGAGCTCTTCAATTTCATTTACTCGGTGTATCAGGAGGTGACCATCCGATGAAACGTAAAACGATCGTGAAGCTGTCGGCGGCCGTGTTAACGGTATTGCTGCTGCTCGGATGGGGCCTGCTGCTGCAGCGTGACGCGGATCGGCAGTCGACGGGCAAGGCTGGGCAAGAAAATACAGTTGCCGATGGTACAACCGGTGCGGCTGGCAATGGCGGAAGCGCGGGAGGGGGTTCGCCTGTTGACGCGGCTCTCCCCGTGGAAGCGGCATTCGTGAAGGCGGCTGAATCGGAGCGATTCGTGCTGTGGACGGACGCCGTTACCGCACATTTCAAGATCATAAGCAAGGAAACGGGCAAAGTATGGCGCTCCTATCCGAACCCGGAATATTGGGAGCTGGAGAAGACGACGGGGACGTGGCGGAGCAGCTTTCTGTCGCCGGTTATGCTGGAATATATCGATGCTTCCAATTCCAAGTCGCAATCGAAGCTGACGAATTGGATGGAGGAAAAAGGCGTGCTCGATCAGTATGAACTGACCGGAGACGGCTTCCGGGCGACGTTTTATTTTCCGGGCACGAAGTTCGAAATTCCGGTAGAGGTACGCTTGAACGGCGATTATGTGGAAACGAAGGTGATTGACGAAGGCATTGCCGAGGGAGACTTAAGCTTGCTAAATCTGAAGCTGTACCCGCTCTTCGGGGCAGAACCGTCGCACGGACAGGAAGGTTATATGCTCGTACCGGACGGTTCGGGCGCGCTGATCAAATTCGACGAAAATCGAAGCAATGACAAGTCGATCTATCGTGAAAATGTATACGGCGCGGACCTGTCGTTCTATAACGAACAGACGGGCAGGCAGGAGGTGAAGATGCCGGTCTTCGGCTTGAAGTCGGGCGATCGATCGTTTCTTGCCGTGATGACGGACGGCGAGGAATACGCGAAGCTGTTCGCCGCTCCTGCCGGGGCGCTCGGCATCTCCAACTGGATTACGCCGGAGTGGCAGTATCGGATCAAGTTTTTTCAAAGCACGAATAAACAAGGGGATCAAGGCTTCTATACATACAGCAAGGATCGCTTCGTGGCAGGAGAGCGCACGACCCGTTATTATCCGATTGACGGTCCGAAGACAGACTATGCCGCAATGGCCGAGCGTTATCGGAACTATTTAATTGAAGAGAACGGGCTTGCGCGCTTGGAGCAACGGAAAGAGAATATTCCGCTTTACGTCGATATCATCGGGGCTGATCTGAAGCAAGGGCTTCTATGGGACGATTACATCGAAGGTACGACGACGAAGCAGGCCGAGACGATGGTAAAGGAGCTGCGCGAAGCGGGCGTCGATAATTTGTCGGTGCTTTATGCCGGCTGGCAGCGCTGGGGGTACAGCTCATACGGCGGATTGTTCCCGGTCGATAATCGGCTTGGCGGCAACGGCGGCATGAAGACGTTCATCGACTCCGCGCATAAGCTGGGAGTGTCGGTTTACTTGTCCGCGAACTATTCGCTCAACAGCAGCGGCCGAGGCGGGTTTTGGAAGCTAAATGACGGATTGCGCAACTTGGCGGGCACGCTTCAGGAGCAATATGGAGGCCGCAACAATGACGATAAAGTGACGCTGACGAGCCCGCTGTACGGCATTCGCGAGGCGGAGGGCGATCTGGCGGAGTACAAATCGCTTGGCGCTGACGGCTTGCTGCTGGAAGGCGGGATCGGCAGCGCATTGAATACCGACTTCAACAATCGGCATAAGGCGAGCCGTACAGAAGTTCTGGGGGCGCAGCAGCGTCTGCTGGAGAAAGCCGATGGCGAACTTGAATCGATCGGCGTGACGGACGGAAGCTTCTACTCGTTGGCGAATGTGGATCATATTCACCGAATTGCTGACGACTACTCTTACGATATTTTCGTCGATGAGGCCATTCCGTTCGAGCAGATCGTCCTGCATGGTCTCGTAACGTACTCCTCGGACTGGGCAAATCTTAGCGACGAGTACAACGCCGATTTTCTGCGCAGTGTCGAGTATGGCGCTTACCCGTCTTACGTGTTCACGGCGGCGGAATCGGGAAAGTTCAAGCAAGCGTACTCGATCTGGTATTACAGCATGAACTATCGTGACTGGAAGCAGTCGGCGGCCGAGCAGTATAAGCGGCTGAACGAAGCTCTCGGGGACGTGCAGGACCTATATATTATTGGGCATCGGACGCTCGCAGAAGGCGTGAAGGAAACGATTTACGAGAATGGCAAGACGATTATCGTTAATTTCAACGAGAAGCCTTATGTATTGGCGAATGGCAGAGTGACCGTGCCCGCGCAGGACTTTATCGTAACGACGGGAGGTGAGGCATAGATGAGCAAGAGACGCAAACCCAATTCAGCTATGCTTCGTAAAGTCGAAGGCTCCATCTTCATCGCGCCGTGGGTATTCGGATTCCTTGCGTTCGTCGCATTCCCGCTTGGCTATTCGTTCTATATGAGCTTCCATCAGGTGCGCATCACCGTTACGGGCGTGCAGACGACACCGGTAGGCTTCCAATACTACCGCGAAATTCTGTTCGCGGACGGCGGCTTGCTATATGACGATCTGTTCCCGTTCTTACGCGAGGCGCTCGTCATGATTCCGATTATTATCGTCTTCTCGCTGCTGATCGCGATTATGCTTAACTTGAAGTTCTACGGGAGGACGGCGTTCAGAGTTATCTTCTTCCTGCCGGTCATCTTCTCTTCCGGCCAGATCATTACCGAGTTCATCTCGCAGGGGGAGGGCGAGCTATCGATCATTCAAAACTTGCGTATCGACTCGTTCCTCGCCGAGTACATTCCGGCGTCATGGGCCGGACCGATTCAGAATGTCATTGGCTCGTTCGTGCTCGTGCTCTGGTACTCCGGCGTGCAAATTCTGATCTTTTTGGCGGGACGCCAGACGATCTCCGCGTCGGTATACGAGGCTGCGCGCATTGACGGTGCCGACCCGTGGAGTACCTTCTGGAAAATTACGCTGCCGGGGCTTGCTCCGTTTATTTTCCTAAACGTGATCTATACGATCGTCGATCTGTTCACCTTTCCCTCGAACCCGATCATCGGCAAAGTGACGACGGAGAACTACGGCGTATCGAGCGCGCTTGCGTGGGTGTACTTCATGATCGTGCTGCTGTTCATCGGCATCGCGTTGTTCTTATATGGAAGAGTCAATAAATCGATGACGGCAAGGCGGTAGTTGGGCTTTAGCTGGAATAATAACGGGAGTAAATACCGATATTACGTCGGAAGTCATGCGGGAAATAGAGGGATCAAGAAAGGAGTGGACCGAAGATGGGAAAGCTGGCTCGGCTTAGGATGAGGCTGCTTGGACGGGAGGCCGACAGAGGGCTGCTGTTTCGGCTGTTCATGTACGTGCTGCTCATCGACGTAGCATTTATTTATTTAAAGCCCGTATTTTATATGGTAACGACAATGGTGAAAAACGCGGGCGATCTGCTTGACCCGGCCGTCATCTGGGTGCCAAGCGCAATCTATGGCGGACATCTTGCCGAGGCGTTCCGGATGCTGCATTACGCGGGCAGCTTCGCGCTCAGCTCGGGGCTATCGCTGCTTGTGGCCGTGCTGCAGGTGCTGTCATGCGCGGTGGCCGGCTACGCATTCGCCAGGCTGGATTTTCCGCTGAAGAAGCTATGGTTCGCCGCTCTGCTCTTCACGTTCATCATGCCGCCCCAAGTGACGATCTTGCCTTCCATTCTCATGTTCAAGGACCTCGGCTGGATCAACACGGTGCTGCCGATGGTCGTGCCTGCGTTGTTCGGACATGGACTAAAGGGCGCTTTGTTCGTCATTATATTCAGACAGTTTTTTGGAACGCTCCCGAAGGAAATGGAGGAAGCGGCGCGAATAGATGGAGCAGGGGCCTTTCGCATTTTCTTCCGAGTCATGCTGCCGATTTCGCGATCGGCGATCATTGTCGTGTTCTTGTTCTCCTTCGTGTGGACGTGGAACGATGCTTATTTTCCGTCGATGTACATGTTCGGCGCGTCTGATGTCCCGTTGTCGGTCGGGATGGCGAAGCTTAACGCTTCGCTTAGCATGGAGTCGGATCAAGGCGGCTTGCGCGTATTCGTAGAGCCGCTTAAGATGGCCGCTTCTTTTCTTATTATTTTGCCGCTGCTCGTGCTGTACGCGTTCACGCAGCGATGGTTCGTCGAGGGCGTGGAGCGCACCGGGCTAGTCGAGTAAACCGAAAGTAGGAAGTGATTCGGAATTGAAATCACCGCGATTGTTAGCCGATTTTTTCAGACAGACCTGGCATATTTATTTGTTCTCGATTCTGTTCCATCTCATTGCGAACATCATTCATGTTAACTTTCCGAAGGTGCTTGGCGACTTTACGAACGAACTGGAGAGCGGAAGCTTAACGACCGATGCGGTCATTCGCTACAGCTGGCTGCTGCTTGGCATCGGGGTAGGCTTCGCTCTTATCGGCGGCCTGGCGCAATACTTGGTTATGTACGTTGGCAGGCTGTTCGAGTTTTTAACGCGGCGTCGGCTATTTACACATTTTACTGGCTTAAGCGAAAGGTTTTATTCGAAAAACGGCGTAGGCAAGCTGCTTAGCTACTTCATGAACGACGTCACGAGCGTGCGCGAATCGATCTCGATGGGCGTTAATCAGACGGCGGGTGCAACGATATTGCTTATATCTACCGTCACGATGCTGTTCTTGAGCGATATTCCCTATTATTTAATTATCGCTTGCATCGTTCCGCTGCTTAGCATTCCGATCATCGTGACGAAGTTCGGTCCGGTTATCCGCAAGCGGTCGATGTCCGTACAGGAGTCGCTCGGGACGATGACGGAGTCGGCGGAGGAGCAATTCGGCGGCATTCGCGTGACGAAGAAATTCGCTGTCGAAGGGATCATGAATCGCCGCTTCGGAGAGACGGTGGACCGGATTCGCGATAACCAATTAAGGCTTGTGCGGGTTTCGTCGATCTTCCAAGCGCTTATTCCGTTTCTAGGCTCGTTGTCGCTCGTTATCGCGCTTGCGCTCGGCGGTTACTTGACGATAACGAAGCAAATATCGCTTGGCAGCTTCGTCGCTCTGACGCTCTACATTCGGATGCTGATGAACCCGCTGCAGCAGATCGGCAACGTCATCAATACGATGCAGCGCTCGCGCGCGTCGCTGGCGCGGCTGAACGACCTGCTTGGCAACGAGCCGGACATCAAGCAGTTCGAGGACGCATTGGCGCTCGACTTCCGCGAATCGGGCATTTATGTTCGCGACCTCACGTTCGCATACGAAGAGTCCTCGAGACCTGCTCTGCGCAATATCGATCTGGAGATTAAGCCGGGTACGACGCTCGGCATCGTCGGCAGAACGGGCAGCGGTAAGACGACGCTTATGAAGCTGCTGCTTCGAACATACGATGCGCCGCCGGGTACGATTTGGTTCGACGGTACGGACATTCGCGAGCTGACGCTGGAGAGTCTGCGCGGCCAAATCGCCTACGTGCCGCAGGACGGCTTCTTATTCAGCACGACCATACGGGAGAATATCGCCTTCTACCGTCGCGACGCCTCGCTCGCTGAGGTTGAATCGGCAGCGAAGCAAGCGCAAATCTACAACAATATTATCGACTTCCCCGACCGCTTCGAGACGAAGCTCGGCGAGCGCGGCGTCACGTTGTCCGGCGGCCAGCGCCAGCGTACGAGTCTGGCGAGGGGCATCATTAAGGACTCGCCGGTCATGATTCTGGACGACAGCGTCAGCGCCGTCGACGCGGTAACGGAGACGGATATAATCGAGACGATCCGGGCAGGACGCAAAGGGAAGACGACGATTATTATCGCCCATCGCATAAGCGCGCTTAAGCACGCGGATGAGATTATCGTAATGGATGACGGGGAGATCGTTCAGCGCGGAACGCATGACGAGCTGCTTGCGCAGGAAGGGCTGTATAAGACGCTTCATGCGATACAAGAGGAGGGAAGCCAGCATGCCGCAGGCCATTAACAACTGGCAGATGGATCAGAAGGCCGACCTTAGCCAGCCGGCAGCGAAACCCAAATATATATCGACGTTTCGGGCGCTATCGAGTTATGCGAAGCCGCATTGGCTCGCTTTTCTCGGTGTATTCCTATTTACGATTATTGCAATCGCGGCGGAGCTGCTTCAGCCGTTCCTCGTGAAGATCGCCATCGACGATAAACTGATCGGGGGCAATGGCGACTATAGCGGCTTGCTTGTCATCGGTGCTGTCTATCTAGGGCTGTCGCTGCTGAGCTTGCTGTTTACTTATATGCAGAACAATTTGCTGCAGTATGCGGGACAAAGCATCGTCGCGCGCATTCGCAAGCAGTTGTTCGAGCATATCTCGAAGCTGTCGATGTCGTACTTCGACCGGGTACCAAGCGGAAGCCTCATTACGCATGTGTCGAGCGATACGGAGGCGATCAACCAGTTCTTCAACCAGGTGCTGCTTAGCCTGCTGAGAGACGGCATGACGCTCGTGTTCATCATCGTGCTCATGTTCCAGCTTGACGTACAGCTTACGCTGTACTGTTTGATTTTGCTCCCTGTTATCGCGCTTATCGCGATCGGCTTCCGCTCGTATATGCGCAAAACGTATCAGATGGCGCGGACGCGGCTGTCACGTCTCGTGGCGTTCACAGCGGAGAACTTGTCGGGCATGAACCTTATCCAAGTGTTCCATCAAGAGAAGGAGCAGGGCAAGCAGTTCAAGGAACGGAATGACTCGTACTTCCAAGCGAACGTGCGCGAGATTCGCACGAACGTGCTGTTCAACCGTTCCTTCGAAATATTGAGCAATATTTCGATTGCGCTCGTCACTTGGCTCGGCGGCAAAGCGGTGCTCGATACGAATCTCGAATTCGGCGTCCTGTATGCGTTCATCACGTATATACGCCAGTTTTTCCAGCCCATCAATACGATTACGCAGCAGTGGAATACGTTGCAGTCAGCGACAGTTGCGGTGAACCGGATATGGGGCATCTTCGCGATCGAGCCGGAAGTGGACGACAGGAAGGACGCAAAGCCGCTTGATCCTGCTAAAGTAGAGGGCAATATTAGCTTTGACGGCGTTACTTTCGGTTACGGCGGTGGCAGCCCCGTTATACGCGATCTTGATCTTCATATTAAAGCTGGCAGCATGATCGGCATCGTCGGCACGACCGGCGCGGGCAAAAGCTCGCTTATCAGTCTATTATGCCGGTTCTACGATGTGTCGGAGGGCAGCGTGACAATCGACGGCACCGATATTCGGAATATTCCGCAGGCCTCGCTGCATCGCGTCATAGGTCTGGTGCAGCAGGAGCCGTACTTATACTCAGGCACGATTCTCGATAACGTCCGGCTGTTCGATGAAACGATCACTCGCGAGGCGGTAATCCGAGCTTGCGAGTTCGTTGGGGCCGATCCATTGATCCGGCAAATGAAGGATGGTTACGATACGCGCCTGTCGGAGCGCGGCAGCGGTCTGTCGGCAGGGGAGCGGCAGCTTATCTCCTTCGCCCGCATTATCGTGTTCGAGCCGAAAATATTGATATTGGACGAAGCGACCGCCAACCTCGATTCGCATACGGAGCAGCTGATCCAATCGGCGCTGCAGCTCGTGTCGGCCGGCCGGACGACGATCGTCATCGCGCATCGGCTCTCAACGATTATGCAGGCCGACCGTATTATCGTCATGAAGAAGGGCGAGATCGTAGAGGAAGGCACGCATACCGAGTTGGTCGATATTGGCGGATATTATCAGGAGCTGTATCGCCATTCGCAAGGAAAGTCGATGACAGAAGCCGGTTGATTAAGTGGCTTGAGAATAGGGGAGTGAACGCAGATGGTGAAAGCCGTTCAGAACATTACAGAGCTAATCGGCGGAACGCCGATCGTCAAGTTGAATGGGATCGTGCCGGAGGATAGCGCGGAAATTTATTTGAAGCTGGAGTTCTTCAACCCCGGCAGCAGCGTGAAGGACAGGATCGCGCTGAGCATTATTGTCGAGGCGGAGAAGGAAGGGAAGCTGAAGCGCGGCGATACGATCATCGAAGCGACGAGCGGCAATACGGGCATCGGCATCGCGATGGTGGCGGCAGCCCGCGGCTATCGTTCGATCATCGTCATGCCGGAGACGATGAGCCTGGAGCGGCGCAGCCTCCTCAAGGCTTTCGGAGCGGAGCTGGTCCTTACGCCCGGCGCGGAAGGGATGAAGGGAGCGATTCGGGTCGCGCAGGAAATATTGGAGCGCAACCCGCAGTACTATCCGGCACAGCAGTTCGATAATGAAGCGAATGTGAAAATCCACCGCGAGACGACGGGACCGGAAATTATCGAAGCGATCGAATCGCTGGATGGGCAATTGGACGCCTTCGTGGCGGGCATCGGCACGGGCGGTACGATTACGGGAGCGGGCGAGGTGCTTCGCGAGCGCTTCCCGTCCATTCGTATAGTAGCGGTGGAGCCTGCCGCTTCGCCTGTCTTGTCGGGCGGCGCGAGCGGTCCGCATAAGATTCAAGGCATTGGTGCCGGCTTCGTTCCCTCGATATTGAATACCGATGTATATGATGAAATTATCCAAGTGACGAACGAGCAAGCCTTTGAAGCATCGCGCCGCGTCGCGCGCGAGGAAGGCATACTCGGCGGCATATCGTCGGGCGCGGCCGTTCATGCGGCGCTTGAGGTTGCCCGCAGGCTGGGCAAAGGCAAACGGGTCGTCGCCGTCATTCCAAGCAACGGCGAGCGCTATTTATCGACCGTATTATACCAAGAGGAACAACAATTGTAATTTCCGTCCGTTCCCAAACGTAGTAGTATAAGGAGTAACCGCTGCATGGGAGGGATGGACTTATGTTGGGGACGGTATGGCTTTTATCGTTAGCACTATGCATCTTCGTTATCTATTTTATTTACCGCAAGCGCCAGGAGGAAGAGAACGGCTTGTTTCTGAAGCTGCTCGTATATTCCTTCATCGGCGCTTTTTCCTTAGGCTTGAACGGCGTTAAGCTTCCGCTCGGCTTCTTCATCGGATTATTCATCGTTGCAAGGCCGAATAAGCGGAATCGGAAATCGAAGCAATACGCCCTCCTCTTCGGCTTGCTGCTTTATATTTGGTCGCTCGCGGCGCCGACTGCGGGGCAGGCTTGGTACGAGCGGGAGCAGACAATAGAGGTGCAGGCGGACAATTTGTATGAGCTTAGCTTCAAGGATATGTGGGCGGCTGTTGATGCAGAGTTCCATTTGGCTGGAAGCGCAAAGCTGGAACGGTTCGAAACGGATTATCGAAGCGAGGGGCTCATTGACGGCATGCGCTTGGAGTTTGTCGATCAGGACAACGAAGGGTTTGTTCATTATCGGGCCGAGCTGCGCGGGAAGGGGAGCAAGCTTCATGTGACCCGCACCAGGATCGAGGGGCCATGGTATCAATATGACCGGGCTCTTGAAATGTTCTGGTTCGCCGAGAGGCTCGATTCATTCAATCTGTCGGCGCTTAAGCCGAGCGGCTCGGATTATCCGACTTACCGGTTGGAGACCCGAGAGGGAGGCTATGTGTCGTACGGGATTAAAGATTCGGAGAAATATGTCGTTGACGAGAGGGGAATCACCGTACTCGAAGATGAACAGCTGCCCGTAACCGGCTATTGGCTAAACGTATGCGGCCGGAGTGCCCTATCCGGACAGCAGGACCATTACAGCTGCACGGCAAGCGCCGATTTTTTATTCGACGTCGTATACAGCAAGCAAGAACAAGCGCAATAGAACTGAATCTAGCACTATTTTGCTGAAAGAAGTCTCAATGGACCGAATAGAAAAAAGTCCCGATTGGCGGAATAGAGCTAAAAACGGCAGTATGACGTCTCGAAGTGTTGCCTAATCGGAACGCTGCCCCTACAATTATAAAAGCAAATGATAGAGCAGCCAGGAGCTTCCCGGCTTAGGCGGCCATGCGAGTAACTAATAGAAAGAAGCAGATGCAGCCATGGATATTTTCATACACATATTATTGACGAACGTATTGCCGATGGGCATTATGATCGGGTTGGGCATTATCATACAGCGGGCGTTCTCGCTCGATATCAAGACGTTGTCCAAGCTGAACTTCTATTTGTTCTCGCCGGCGATCATGTTCGATTTGCTCTACAAGACGGAGATTTCGGCCAAAGTGATTTATCAGGTGCTTGCGTTCTTCGCCGTCTTCATGGTGGCGCAATACGTCATCGTCGAGGCGGTCGTTCGTGTCAGAGGTTATAAGCCAAGCATGAAGAGCGCGATGCGCAACAGCGTCTTGTTCTACAATAGCGCGAACTACGGCATACCGCTGAACCAGCTCGCCTTCTCCGGCAATGAGAAGACGCTCGCCATTCAAGTGCTTATTATGATGATGCAATCGCTCGTGCCGAATACGTACGGCATTTATAACGTTAATGCGCACAAAGCGGATATGCGGGCCATTATGAAGACGATTCTGTCCATGCCTATTATCTATATCATTCCGCTGGCTTTCCTGCTGCGCGGCTTCGACGTTCCGATTCCGGGACCGATCGCTACGCCGATCGATTACCTGTCCAGGGCGTTCATCGGCACGGCGCTAATCACGCTTGGCGTACAGCTTGGCAACATGGAGTGGAAGATTAGCCGTTCGCTGGCCATCGACGTCAGCCTATCCGGCATTCTTCGTCTCGTCGCTGGACCGCTGCTCGCTTGGTTGATCGTATGGTCGATGGGGTTGATCAAGCCGATGGAGCTGGGCAGGCTGATGGCGGCGGCGCTTATCGTTTCTTCGGCTGTTCCGACTTCGCTTAGCAGCGTGCTGCTGGCGGTGGAGTTCGATAACGAGGCCGAATTCGCCTCGCAATCGGTATTCGTGTCCACGTTGATCAGTATGATTACAGTGACCGCCGTTATATTCTTTTTGAACCTAAATGCATGAAGTTAAAAAAACACATAAAAAGCCGAAAAATTCTTATTTATTTCCAATACAAGCGATGATAGGATGTAACCAAGTCAAGGAGGAGAGCGAGGAGGATCATCAAAGCCTCCATTATGAATAAACATACAGCATTGTGACATGTTATTCGTATCAACATTCGTTTATACTACTAAGGTAGCTAGTTTTGCTTGTTGGATTAGTAGAATAGGTTTAAAATGGAAACGACAATACTGAAAGCGTTTTATAGTAAAATAATGTCTATTCATCTCGCAATGTGGAGGTAAGTTGAACGATGCAGGCTGCAGCAGAGGCTATGATTCATGCAAGCGCTTTAAAACGGAGCTTCGGAAAGGGTACGGGGGCAGTTACGGTATTGAAGGGCGTTGACCTTCACATTCCTTCCGGCAAGCTGATTGCCTTCAAGGGTAGATCCGGCTCGGGCAAAACGACGCTAATCAATCTCTTAAGTGCGCTCGATCGTCCGTCGGAAGGACAGATCCATTTTGCAGGGCGGGATTTGACGGCCATGTCGAATCGTGAACGCGATCAAGTGCGGCGAACGGAGATGGGGCTGATCTTTCAATCTTTTGCTCTTATTCCGTTAATGTCCGCCTATGAGAACGTCGAGTTTATATTGAGAGTATCCGGATTTCCGGCGAGCGGCCGCAAGGACGCAGCCGTGCAAGCGCTTGATCAGGTAGGCTTGAAATCGCGCATGCATCATCGTCCGTTCGAAATGTCGGGCGGCGAGCAGCAGCGGACGGCTATTGCCAGAGCGATCGCGCATAAGCCGAAGCTGCTGCTTGCGGATGAGCCTACTGCCGAGCTCGATAGCCGCACGGGCTTGCAGATTATGAAAGTGTTTCGCGATTTGGTAGAGGACGCCGGAATGACGATTATTATGACGACGCATGACCCTGCCATTATGGAAATCGTTGATCATGTCTACGAATTGGAGGATGGACAAATTGTTGCAAAAGCTTAAACCTTTGCTCGGTATATCCTGTGCGCTGCTGCTTGGCGCCTCGTTAACGGGCTGCTCGCTGCTGCCCGCGGAGGAGGAGGCGCTGAAGCCGCCGCTCGTCAAGCCAGCCGAAGAAAACTATCGAACCGTCACGGTTGAGAGAGGCGATATTTCTCAGGAAATAAACGGGAGCGGAAGTTTGGAATCGACGAATACAGAACTTGTTCAGTTCAAGGGGCAGGGCGGAAGAATCGAAAAGGTTAACGTCAGTGCAGGCGATCAGGTCAAGAAGGGCGATGTGCTCGTTCAATTGAATCTTGATGGCCTCGATGTGCAGCTGAAGGAGCTGGAGCTGGCGCTTGCCAAAACGAAATTGTGGGTGAAGCAGGCTACGCTTGCCGACAATACCGACGACCTGAAGCTGGCTAACTTACAGCTTGAGATCGATACGATCAAGTACGAGCGCCTACTTAGCACGTTCAACAGCAAGCAGCTCGTTGCCGGCATGAACGGGCAAGTGACGTTCGTTGAGGAACTGAAGGAAGGCGATTTCGTCGAGCCTTACCAGACGCTCGTCATTATTTCCGATCCATCGCAGCTGCGCGTAGCGCTGCGCGTCGAGGATGCGACCTCGATGAGCAGCGTAGAAGTAGGCTACCCTGCACAGGTGATTTTCGGTTCGCAGACGATCGATGGCAAAGTCGTGCAGACGCCTTCTTCCGCGCCTGAGACGCTTAATCCGCAATTGTTGGAGCGTTATTCCAAGACGGTCTATATCAAAATGCCAACGTTGCCGGCAGACGCAAAAATCGGCATGCTGACCGATGTGAAGATCATCCTGCAGCATCGCGAGGATATATTGAAGATTCCGCGCAGCGGTCTGCGCAACTTCCTCGGTAGAACGTTCGTACGGACGCTCGACGAGGAGAACAAGGTGCGCGAGATCGACGTGGAGACGGGCATTAAGGGATCGACCGAAATCGAAATTACGAAAGGTCTGGAAGAAGGGACCATCGTTGTACTGCAATAGTGTGATGTGAGAGGCGGCCTTGCCGTTTTAACTCGGCGTTAGCCGTTTACGCTTGTTTTGTGGGAGGTTTTCGAGTGGCTTTGTTTGTCATGATAATACGCAAGATGGTGCAAAACAAGTGGCTCGTCTCAAGCTTATTCATCGGCTTGCTCATGTCGGTCGCTCTGGTCAGCAGCATGCCGATCTATTCGGAGGCGATCCTATCCCGCATGCTGGTCAAGGACCTGGAGACGATGCAGACGCAGACGGGCACTTATCCCGGAACGCATTATTCCAAGCTGTTCTTTACGAAAGAAACACCGGATCAGATGAATCGCATCTATAACCGGGTCAGTACGTTTATCAAAGAGGAGGGAGCTCCGGGTTTCCAGCTTCCGGTTCAGGAGATCGTAACCGATCTGCAGTCCAAGTCGCTCAAGATAAGGCCTCAGGACGATCCGGAGCCAGATACGAAGCGCAATGTGAAAAGCGTAGCGCTTCGCTCGTTCACCGACCTGGAGAAACATATTAAGCTGACGGACGGAAGCATGCCCGCCGCTCAGCCGGTAGACGGCGTATATGAGGTGCTTCTGACGGAGAGAGCGCTAATTCAATACAAGACGATCGTTGGCGCGGTCTTCACGGTCGAAGACGACAAAGTAGCCGTACCGATCAAGCTGAAGGTCGCAGGCACCTTCGAGAAGCTCCAGGACGATGATTCTTACTTCAGGGATACCGACTTAAGCGACCTCACCAATAGCTTCGTGATGAACGATCAGTTCGCTTACCAGCAGATGCTGAAGGACAGCATCATCCCTATAGCGGGAGCGGGCTGGTTCATCGTGGTCGATTATTCGAAAATGGAGCTGCAGTATGTGGACGACTTCATCGCGACCAGCAACAGCATTCGCGATACGATGCTGAAGAACGTCACGATGTATCAGATGGTATCCGAATCGCGGGCTCTCGAAGCGATCGCGGCCTATATGGACAGAGCCGCGCAGCTGCGCACGCTTATGTGGTCGCTTAACGTTCCGGTACTCATCATGCTTGGCTTCTATATGTTCATGGTATCCAACCTGATCGCCGACCGCCAGAAGAACGAGATCGCCGTTCTGCGCAGCCGCGGCGCTGCAAGATGGCAAGTCGTTACCTCCTATGCGGTTGAAGGCTTGCTGCTAAGCGGCATTGCCTTCGGTCTTGGTCCGCTGCTCGGCATGATGCTTACGGAGGTGCTGGGCGCTTCGAGCGGCTTCCTAGAATTCGTGCAGCGCGTAAGGCTCCCTGTCCGGGTAACGGAGGAGGCCTACCAATACGGAGCTATTGCGGCAGGGGCATGCTTCATCATTATGCTCATTCCGATTATTCTTGCGACGAGAGTAACGATCGTCGGTCATAAGCAGCAGATGGCAAGGCTGACGAAGTCGCCGCTATGGCACAAAGTTTTTCTCGATGTCATCGCGATCGCATTGGCGCTCTATGGACTCAATACGTTCAAGAAAAGGCTTGCCGATCTCCAAAGCCTCGGGTTGAACGCGAACGATCTGACGATCGATCCGCTGCAATTCGTTATTCCTGCCTTATTCATCATGGGCGGCGGCTTGCTGCTGCTGCGCTTGTATCCTTGGGTGCTTCGTCTCGTTTATTGGATCGGCAAGAAATGGTGGCCGCCTTCCGTTTATGCGACGCTCATACAGGTCGGCCGCTCAAGCAGCCAATACCAGTTCCTTATGATTTTCCTTATTATGACGATTGCGACAGGCGTGTTCAGCGCCTCGGCGGCAAGAACGATCAACAACAATACGGAGGATCGCATTCAATACGGCAACGGTGCGGAGATCGTGCTAACCCAGCAGTGGGTTAACGATGCGCCGCCGCCACCGCCTCCCGGCGCTCCGTCGAGCGGGGCTGACGCTGCGGTAACGGATCCGGTCGTTCATTATTTGGAACCGTCGTTCGATCCGTTCACGAAGCTTCCCGGCGTGGAGCATGCGGCTAAAGTGTTCACGAAAAACGATGTGTCGTTCTCCGTCAACGATCAGTCGGGCGCAGCCAGATTGATGGGCATCGATACGTTCGATTTCGGCAATACGACTTGGTTCAGAGACAGCTTGCTCGACTATCCGATCAACGATTATTTGAATCTCATTGCCGTTGATCCAACGGCTGTCCTGATCTCAAGCACGCTGGCGAAGCAGAAAAACGTGAAGGCCGGCGACACGATTTGGGTAGGCTGGGAGGACGTGCCGCAGCAGCCGTTCAAGGTGTACGGCATTATCGATTACTTCCCGACGTTCAACCCGAACCCGCCGATCGGAAGCGTGGATGCCAGTGACGAGGAGACCATCTCCAATGCGCCTATGCTGATCGTCGGCCATTTGCCGAGAATTCAGGTACAGCTGGCGCTTGAGCCGTATGACGTTTGGATTAAGCTGGATTCGGATACGCCTACTGCCGATTTCTACGAGGGAATCAGCGAGCAGAAAATGTCGATTACGAAGATTGTCAACACGCGCGAGGAGCTTGCCAGGGCGAAAAACGATCCGTTCTTAATGGCGCTTAACGGCGTATTGACGCTTGGCTTCGTACTCTCCATTCTAGTCAGCTTTATCGGCTTCCTTCTGTATTGGGTATTGTCCTTGCGCGGCCGTACGCTTCAGAACGGTATATTACGGGCCATTGGATTATCGCTTCGGCAGTTGATTACGATGCTTGCCGTGGAGCAGCTGTTCACTTCGGGCGTAGCCGTGCTTATCGGTATCGGCATCGGCAACTTAACGAGCCGGCTGTATGTGCCGAATTTCCAAATCGCGTTCAATCCGAGCAGTCTAGTCCCGCCGTTCAAAGTGATGTTCGAAGCTGCGGACTTAGCGCGTATTTATACGCTGGTCGCCATTATGCTCCTGGTCGGTCTCGGCATCCTTGCCTTCATGCTGTCCCGTCTGCGCATTCATCAAGCGATCAAGCTAGGGGAGGACTAACGAGTGATTCATTGCGAGGGGCTTGTTAAAATATACAAAGCGGCCGATCTGGAAGTATTCGCGCTGCAAGGGCTTGATCTTCACGTCGAGAGCGGCGAGCTGATGGCAATTATCGGCAACAGCGGAAGCGGCAAATCGACGCTGCTTAATATGCTGGGCGGTCTTGACCGCCCGACCGCCGGCAAGCTGATGGTCGACGGCAAAGATATGCTGAAGTTCAAGGAGCGGGATTTCGTCAAGTACAAACGGGAGAGCGTTGGATTCGTCTGGCAGAACAACGCCCGGAACTTGATTCCGTACTTGACCGCGCAGGAAAACGTGGAGCTGCCGATCTTGCTGACGGGGGCTCGCAAGCGCTGGCGGGCGAAGGAGCTGCTCGACGCGGTCGGCCTAAGCCATCGCGCCTCGAACAAGCTGTATCAGCTCTCCGGGGGGGAGCAGCAGCGCGTCGCCATTGCGATCGCGCTTGCCAACCATCCGAAGCTGCTGCTGGCCGACGAGCCGACCGGATCGGTCGATTCCAAGATGTCGAATCAGATCCTCGATCTGTTCCGTGAGCTGAATCGGACGATCGGCATTACGATCGTCATTGTCACGCATGACCCGGAGCTGGCGAAGAAGGTGGACCGCGTAGCGGCGATTCGAGATGGCAAAATCTCATCCGAGATGCTGCGGAGACGTTCCTATGCGGAGGAGCTGGCGGAGCTTGAGGAAGCCGAGGCGGAGGAGACGCATGTCGAGTATGCGATTCTCGACAAAGCCGGACGTTTGCAAGTACCGGCGGGTTATCTGGAATCGATCGGCGTGAAAAACTCAAATAAGCTGCGCCTGGAACTGGGCGACGGGCGAATCGTCCTGCTGCCGCCGGAAGCAAGGGACAAGGAACAAGCATAAACGCAAAAAAATGGCGGTCAGGAGCTCGTTAACGAGCTCCTGACCGCCATTGTTGTTTATGACTTATGCCCCGCCGTTTCGTTTCATCTGTTAGACAATAGGGGGTTGGTTTCGGCACGAGGGCGTCTATGTTGGATGATTGCATTAACTGTTGCCGATTTAGGGGGCTTTCAGAGCCTATGTTGGATTTCTGCACTAACTTTGCCTCGGAAAGCATCATTCCAGCCGATTAAGAGAAAAGTTGATGCCAAAATCCATTATAGCAGTTTCTGGGGCCTCCTGGAGGCGCTCTATCCTGCAGAAATCCAATATAGAATAGCGATAAGCTAACAAGCGACCATCAAACCAGCATAATCAGCATACCCGTGTATCGACTTTTGATTTCCGCTTATTCGGTATCCGCCGCCGGCTGCAGCGCTTGATCTTCTTGCGCGATCTTCGTATAGAAGAGCTTGAATACGATGTCTTGGCTGTAATTGCCGAAGCCGTCGCCGAACAGCGTAACGCCGCCGATATGGTCGGCATCCTCGAGGACGGCAATCTGGAACGTCCAGTTTCTGTTGCGGATGTCGATATCGTTGATGGTCACGTTGGATATTTTGACCCCGTCCATGTAAGTGCCCTCTTGCCGGATGAAGAGTCGCTTAAGCAATCCGTACTGGTTAACTTCCTCGAACCACCAGGACGGATTGAGCTTGCCTTTGCCGCCGAAGTCCGATGGGCTTGTCCACATGCCTACATTGACGCCGTTGAAGAAAAAAGTAATATCGGACGGCCAATTCCGGTTCGTAAATGGCGCCTCGGACGAAATTTCCATCGAGATCTCAAGCTCTTCCGGTTGCTCGCTGTGAAGTAGAAAGTTCGGCAGTTTGTATTCGATATAGCCTTGCGTGAACCATAGTATTTTTGCGTTGACCCGCTCCGGATCGAGGAAGTAACGCGGGTCGTCGAATAAGCCGATTACTTTCTCCGGCGTACAGATTCCGCATGTAGGAACGATGATGATGTCGGTATAGTGGCCGATCGATACTTCGCTTCTTCTTGATTCGCGAGGAATGACGTTCTTGCGCGGGAAGTCGATCTCCAGGCCGTTCATTGCGAGCGAGCATACTTTCTGTGCGGCGCCGCCCTTGCCAGGCGTCATTTCCGACTTAATAATGTTCGCTTTCTCGAGCTTCTTGACATGCATCGTCATAATGGCGCTGCTAAGGCCGAGCGCTTCGGCCAGCTCGCGAATGTTCATTGATTTCTTGGAAAGCAAATGAACGATTTGAATCCGAACATTACTGGAGATTGCCTCGAATATAGGCAGATGCTCCTCGGATAGTTCGATTTTCAATGGAAACCCTCCAACATTTTTTTTGTAAGCAAGGAGCCGATAACTTTTATCCACATAAAAACATTGACTTTTTGGTAGCATAACTAATAATAAAACATATAACAAAAATATTAATATAAGGGACGGTGTCCATCCGATATGAAGCTGGACCTAGCGAACAAAACCGCTTTAGTAACAGGAGCGACCGGCGATCTGGGTCGTGTAATGGCCAGAACGCTTGCCAAATGCGGAGCTAACATTGTCATTCATTATAACAGTAACGAGATAAAGGCAAAAGAGCTTCGGAGGGAAATGTCGGAAATCGGGGTAGAAGCGCTCATTGTGAAGGCCGATGTGACGAGCGAGAAACAATTGAACGAGATGAAGGATACGATTGCCGCGCAAGGCTGGCATATCGACATTGTCGTCGCGAACGCCGTCATTCAATATGAGTGGACAACCATTCTTAATCAGGCTGCGGCCGATTACGTAAGCCAATTCGAATCCTGCGTCATGCAAAGCGTGTACTTGGCGAAGGCGTTCGTGCCGGCGATGATCGAGCGCAAGTATGGCCGCATGATCGGCATCAACACCGAATGCGCCATGCAGAACTTCGCCGGACAATCGGCATACACGGCTGGCAAGCGCGGCATGGACGGCATCTATCGCGTGCTGGCGAAGGAAGTCGGCGAGCATGGGATTACGGTGAATCAGATTGCGCCGGGCTGGACGATCAGCGACCGCGACCGTGCGAACAATACGGAGCATAGCGAGAGCTACGAGAAGACCGTGCCGCTTAAGCGCAGAGGAACGGATCAGGAAATCGCGAACGCGGTTGCCTTCTTGGCATCGGATATGGCAAGCTTCATAACAGGCGCCTACATCCCCGTGAACGGCGGTAATGTAATGCCTGCCATCTAAGTAAAGCAACGGGGGAATCAGGCGATGAGGCTGAGAAAGCGCTTCTGGCGCATCGGGTCGATTTTTGGCGATATGAGAATGGAGCGCAAGCTGATTGCCGTCTTCCTGCTTGTTGTTACGCTGCCTCTGGCCTTCATTGGCTATATCTCTTATACGAATTATTCGTTATCGATCGAACAGAAAACGATTGTGTATTCGACGAAAATGCTCGAAAACATGATGGTGCGTGTCGATGACTATATCGAGGATATGATACGCATTACTTCGATACCGGCTTATCAGGACGATATCAAGCAAAATCTGATCAAGTCCAACAACTATTACGAACAGCGCAGACAGGCGGCCGGAGAAAGCGGCAAATCGATTCCTGAAGATTTCAATATGCTGCTGTCGATTCAGCGGGGTATCGAAGGAAATATTTCATTTATTAATACGATCAAGCGGGGCGCTAATTCGGTCTATATTTTCGACCAGTTCGGCAACGGGTATTTCCAAGCGGCTGCGGGCGGCATTCGGCTTAACGTTAAGGAGAGCTACGACGATTGGCGCGAGGCGATCGAGTCATCGGGCGGAGAAGCGATGCTGTTCAGCACGCAGAAGTATACGAGCAATTTGCAAAGCGAGAAATTTGCTTTTTCCGTTGTACGCAAGGTGATCGACAAGTCGCTTAAGACGCTTGGCGTTATCGCGGTAGACGCCAATATTAGCGTAATCGAGGATCAGATTGCCGAGTTGGACAAGGTGACAAGCGGCAAATCGCTTATTATCGACGAGAAGGGCAACGTCATCTACGATAGCGACCGGCAGCGAATATCGACGAATATTCAGGATGATCCTGTGGTCAAACAAGCGGCTGGAACGAAAGGAAGCTTCTATGATGAGCAGGATGGCGAGAAGCGGCTCTATATTTATACGACATCGCCAAACACGAATTGGAAAGTGATGACCTCGATACCGGTCAGCGAGCTTACGAAGGATGCCGTCGTCATCCGCAACGTGACGTGGATCGCGACGTTCGTCACCATATTGGTGGCGCTGCTCCTATCGACCTTCTTTTCCTTCGCGCTTACGAACCCTCTGCGCAAGATGATGCGGCTGATGAAGACGGTCCAGGAAGGGGACTTCAACGTCCAGTTCCCGGTCAAGTCGCGGGATGAAGTCGGCCAGCTCGGCAATCAATTCAATCGAATGATCGTGCGCATCGGCCAGCTCATTAGCGACATCTACGAGATGGAGACAAAGAAGAAGGAGGCGGAACTGCAAGCGCTGCAAAGTCAGATAAATCCTCACTTCATGTACAACTCGCTGGAATCGATACGGATGGCGGCGGAATTAAACGACGATCCGGTTGCGGCCGATATGATCTCTATACTTGGAAAGCTGCTTCGCTACAGCATTAGCGATCTGCATGAAGAGGTCACGCTGTCGCGGGAATTCGGCCATGTACGCAATTATGTGGAGCTTCTCAATTACCGCTATCCGAACCGATTCGTTCTGGAAATTAAGATGGCGGAGCAATTGGAGCAATACCCGATCATCAAGCTCGTGCTTCAGCCCATCGTGGAAAATGCGATCTACCACGGCATGGACGACTCCAAGCCGTTCATGACGATTGGCCTCCATGTCGAAGCTGCAATGCAGGGCATGCTGGTGCGCATCAAGGATGACGGCGTCGGCATGGATGCCGATACGCTTGAGCGGCTGAACCGGTCGCTCTCCGGCGGAGAAGAAGCCGTTCCTTCGCGTAAATCCGGAGGAATCGGCCTCAAGAACGTGAATGAACGAATCAAGCTCCATTACGGCATCAGCTATGGTCTGAAAGTATACAGCCGGCCTAAGCATGGCACGGAAGTCGTATTGCAGCTTCCATTTGAACCTGGGAGAGAAACGGAATGAATAAACACGCTCTTCTGTTCGTTATCGTCTTTCTGTTGGGCGGACTCCTCGCGGGTTGCGGGCGGAGCTTGCCGGACAACCCGGACAATACCGTCCCGACCGACAATTCGAAGACGGAGACCGAGCCTGTTACTCTTCAGGTGCTCACCAACCGTATCGATCTGATCGAGAACGGCGTTTATCGGCAATATGCCGATGAGTTTGCCCAATTGCACCCGGGAGTCACCGTGAAATTCGAAGGCATAACGAATTATGCCGGCGACATTATGGTTCGCCTGTCGACGCGTACGATAGGCGACGTGCTGCTTGTGCCGAACAGCATTAAGAACGAGGCGCTGCCGGATTACTTCGAACCGTTAAGCGCCGAGCTGTTCGAGAATGTGCGGTTCGCCGACTTCAAGGCGTATAGCGGACAGCGGTACGGCATTGCAACAGGCGCATCGACGACAGGCATTGTCTATAACAAGGAAGCGTTCAAGCGTGCGGGCATTGTGAATGTGCCTACGACTCTGGAACAGTTCTATGATGCATGCGAGAAGCTGAAGCTTGCCGGCGTTGTGCCCGTCTATCTCAACTATGGCGCGCAGTGGCCGCTGATGACTTGGGGCGAAGATCTGGTCAGTTATATGACGGGCAACCCGGAATATTTGAACGAGATGGTGCTGACCGACGAGCCTTGGACGATCGATAATGCCTGGGGACAAGCGATTACGATTGTGAAGACGCTCATTGATAAAGGTTATGTGGAAGAGCAGCTGCTGTCGAATCAATGGGAGGCTTCCAAGCGTGAGCTTGCGGAAGGCCATGCCGGCATGTACTTGATGGGCAATTGGGTGATTAATCAAGTGGTCGCGGCGGGCGCGGTTGCGGATGACATCGGATTTTTCCCATTCCCTTACGATAATAGCGATAAGCGATATGCGCCTCTAAGTCCGGATTGGTTCGTCGGGGTCAGCAAGTTCAGCGAGCATAAGGAGCTGGCTGAGGCATGGATCGATTACTTCGTCCATGATTCGGGTTATATGGACGACTCCGGCTTCTTGCCCGTCGACAATTCGAAGGAACCGACGCTGCCGCAGTTCAAGGAGTTCGTATCGTTCGGCACCGAATTTCTGGAGAAGAGCGTCCCGAACGATACGCTGCTCGAAATCGCCGGCGCCGCTCAAATGACTTTCTGGTCCGGCGATTATATCCAGGAGTGGATAGCTGCGCCAAACCTCAAGGACGCATTCGATCAATACAACAAGCGCTGGAAGGAAGCGCGCAACATATCAAAAAGTTAGGTGGAGCGTAACCGATGTCAAAGAAGGTAACTATGCAGCAAATCGCCGACTACTTGGGCGTATCAAAGTTTGTCGTATCCAAAGCGCTTTCGGGCAAGGGCGGCGTGAGCGACGCTACGAAGGAACGGGTGATCGGGGCCGCTTCCCAGCTCGGTTATTTTGCTCAGAAGAACGCATACGTGAAGTCGATGAACTTGGAGCAGCTGCCTAAGGTTCCGGCTTCGGGCAAGCAATCGGTGCTCGTGCTCATGCCGAATATCCGTTTCCAGACGAAGGAGTCGCTCTATTGGGGACGGATTCTGGACGGCATCTCGACTTGTCTGGAAGAGGATGGGTTCGGGATGGTGATCGTCTCCGAGCAGAGCGTCGAGCACTTTGTTCATTTCCTGAACCCGAATGGCATTCTCGGACTCATCGGCGTAGGCGAAATATCGACGCCGCTCTTGCTTGAGGTGCATAGGATCGGGTTGCCGATGGTGCTGGTTGATCACGAGGATATGCTTATTCCAAGCGACACCGTATTCGCCAACAATTTCGAGAGCATGTACCGTCTGACCAAAAACTTGATCGGCATCGGTCATAAGCAGCTTTGCTTCGTAGGCGATATTCGGTATTCCCGCAGTTTCCAGGATCGGTTCCTTGGTTTCCGCAATGCGATCGAGGAGATGGAGGGCGCGGAGCAGCAGCGCGAGGATTATTTGCTGCGAGTCGAAGGTTATGAGCATGAGGCATTCGAGGAGCAGATCAAGCAATGGGCAATGAAGCGCAAAAAGCTGAGGAGGCTGCCGACTGCGCTCCTGTGCGCCAACGATATGATCGCGATCGGTGCGGTTAGAGCGCTGCAGGAGCTCGGCATAGCTGTCCCTGACGACATCTCGGTTACGGGCTTCGACAATATCGAGGACTCCTATCGGATGGAACCTGCGCTGACGACAATTCATGTGCCGAAGGAGGCGCTGGGCAGGCGAGCGGTAGAGCGGCTTATGGAGCGGATCGTGAAGAAGCAGGCGCCGATCGAGAAAATATTGCTCTCGAGCGAGCTGTTGTACCGCGATTCGACTGCGCATGTGAAGAACGGGGCCAAGCAACAGTAGCATCGGGACAAAAACATCGGCTCTCCCGATGTTTTTTTCTTATCCATCGTTTTTTAGTTCTCCATTATTTTTTTTGTTTCTGTCACATTACGCAGCCCTTTCCCGTCATACGGGTACAAAATGGAAAGGGATGATTCCGATGATGAAATATGAAGTAGCAGTTGTGGGTGGAGGAGTAGCGGGGCTAACGGCGGCCATCTATGCGGCAAAAGCGGGAAAACGAACGATTGTGATTGAAAAACAGGATCGCTTGGGAGGCCGGGCCGTTTCCAATAAGAAAAAGGGGGCTTACTTTAACTTAGGCGGGCATGCCCTGTATCATGGGGATGCTCTTGCGACTTTCCGCGAATTGGGTCTGCGTCTTCAAGGTAATCAACCCTCGATTGACGGGTACGGGATATGGAAGGGGAAGCTGCTTACGATGCCTATGGGCATTAAATCTCTGCTCGCAACCCCCCTCTTGACCTGGAAAGGCAAGATGGAGCTTGCCTCTTGGCTCGTGAAATTAGGCAAACTGGATACTCATCGCTACGATCAGATTAGTCTGCGCGATTGGATTGAAGGCCATTTGCATGATCCGATGGTACGGAATTTATTCTACGCTCTGCTCCGTACGGCAAGCTATGTGGCAGCTCCAGACATGCAGGCCGCGGGTCCGGTTTTGCAGCAACTCCAGCATTCTCTTCAAGGCGTGTTGTACTTGGATCGAGGGTGGGGGGCCGTAATCGATGAACTTAGAGAAATGGCAGCCGAACATGGGGTAAAGATGTTGACGAGCAGCAAAGTCGTTGCGATCGAGCACCGAGATGGGGCCGTACAGCATGTCAGATGCGAAGATGATACGCGAGTGGAAGCGAAACATATCGTCATCACTGCTCCTCCTGCCGTCGCCCATCGTCTGGTGCCGAACGCGGAATCAACCGCGCTTCATGCTTGGAGAGAGCAGGCCATCGAGATTACTGCCGCTTGTTTGGATGTCGCATTGCGACGCCTCCCGAGACCGAAACAACAATTCGTTTACGGAATCGATCAAACGGTCTTTCTCAGCAACCAATCCCGCGCGGCCTACCTGAGCGATGATGGAGCCCAAGTCATATCCGTTATCAAGTATCAAGGAGAGGATACAAATCCGGATACGGATTTACGTGATTTAGAGCAAACCTTAGACTTGGTACAACCGGGTTGGCGGGATGAATTGGTTGCAAAGCAGTATCTTCCGCGTATCACGGTTTGCCATGATTTCTTGCATATGGGCCGTCAGCATCAGCCGGGACCGGCTGTCCCGGAAATAGCCGGGTTGTACGTGGCAGGGGAATGGGCATCGCACGGCGAACTTCTGGTCGATGCCGCGACGGCCAGCGCCAAGAGAGCGGTACAATATTTACTTTCGCGTGAGGAGACGGAGGGAAAGCCCCAGTATGCGCACAGAGATATTGTATAGAACGTATCGCAAGCAGCTTTTTTCGTTAGCTTACCGAATGCTTGGGAGTGTGATGGATGCGGAAGACACCGTACAGGAAGCTTTCCTTGCTTATGATCAATTGCCGGACTCGTCAACTATTCATAATGAGAGGGCTTTTCTGTATAAGATCGTGACGAATCGTTGTCTCGACCTTCTGCGCTCATCCGCGCATAAACGGGAGCTGTACGTTGGACCATGGCTCCCGGAGCCTTTGATTGACAGTGGGACACGGGACGGAGATCCCTCCGGGTCCTATTTGCAGCGCGAGTCCATCTCAACGGCCTATCTGTTGCTTCTGCAACAACTGAACGCGGTAGAGAGGGCCGTATTTCTTCTCAGGGAGATTTTCCATTATTCGTATGACGAAATCGCCGAAATGATTGGAAAGAGCAGTGCGAATTGTCGTCAAATCTTCCATCGCGCCCGGAAGAGCATCCATTTTGATCCCGATTCAATCCCTTCCATTTCGGTGGCCGAAGAGAAGGTCAAGGATTTCGTCTACTCACTTTTGCAAGGGAATACAACGAAGCTGCTGGAATTGGTAAGCGAAAACGTGGTGTTTTATTCGGATGGCGGAGGCAAAGTCAAGGCGGCGCAGGTGCCGGTTGTCGGCATCGATCTAGTGATCAAGCTGCATCAGAACCTGTTGAAAATGTACGAGGGAAAATACACTAGCGATTTCCTTACCGTGAACGGACTGCCGGGAATTCGGATTTTCATAAGCGCGGAAATTCAATATATCTATTCGTTTGCTTTTCATAATAATCAAATCCGGACCATTTATTCCGTAGCAAATCCTGAGAAACTAAGACATCTATAGAATGGAGCGCTTCGAGCTCATAGCGCCAGCAAGGCAGCCGGCATGAAGCGGCTGCCTTGCTGGTTCCTATGCAGGTAAATCGGGGAAATGATTAGTTATCGTCATCTTCGTCGTCTTCTCGATCCCGGTCACGCTTTCGGTCTCGCTCTCGCTCTTCTTTCTTATCCCGCTTGTTCTGCTTATCTGATTTTTTATTATCGTCATTCTTTTCTTTATTCTTGGATGGTTTACCTGAATCGGAATCGGGCTTCTCTTCCTTCTGCTTCTTCCCCCACATATCGGAAGGAGCGGGAGGAAATTCTATCACGGGCTCATCCTTTAGCGCTGTCTCCATTAACGCCCGGAATACGGCTGCCGCAGCCTTTGAAGTCGTCGTTAAGTAATGCGTGCTGTCGCTATGGTCGTAGCCGAGCCACACGGCCCCTACCAGCTGCGGCGTGTAACCGACGAACCAGTTATCCTTGGCGCCCGTCTCGGTTGCTCCCGACATTTGGGTCGTTCCGGTTTTGCCGGCAACGGGCCGTCCCTGCAAAGCAGCGGCGGTTCCCGACCCTTCTTGAACGACGCCCTCGAGCATGGCGGTTATCGTCCGGGCAATGCCGGGTTCCGTTACCTGTTCGCCTTCCGGCTTAGCGGCCTCGGCGAGCAGAATGCCGTCTGCGGACTCGATGCGCTTGATCGAATGAGCCTGCATTTTCAAGCCTTCGTTAGCGAACACGCCGAACGCTTCCGCCATTTGCAGAGGCGATACGCCTTCGTGAAGACCGCCAAGCGCAAGACCGAGCGACCGGTCCGCAGGTGTTAATGGAATGCCGAAGCGCTCTGCCGCATCCATGCCTTTGTCGATGCCGATCTCGTTCAACAGCTTAACGGCAGGTATGTTATAGGAGTTAATGAGCGCTTCGTACAGCGTGACTTCCCCGTGATAACCTCCGCCGGCATTTTGCGGTTCATAACCTCCAATGTTAATCGGCTCGTCAACGAGCGTATCCATTGGACGGTATCCCATCTCCATTGCGGGCGCATAAACGGCGACCGGCTTGATCGTAGAGCCGGGCTGTCGCTTGAGCTGCGAAGCTCGGTTAAAGCCGCGGAACGGCTGCTCGCCTCTGCCGCCTACGAGAGCTCTAATTCCGCCGCTCTTCGGGTCAACCAGCGCAGCGCCGCTCTGGATCAATTGATCTTCCGTGCTTTGCGGGAACAACGACTCCTCCGCATATACTTGCTCGGCTGCTTGCTGCATGCCGGCATCCAGCTCCGTGTAGATACGAAGCCCGCCAAGGAGCACTTCGTTTTCCGATAAGCCGTACTGCGACATTGCTTCGCGAATCATCTGATCCACGTAATACGGAAACCGGATATCGTCAACGCGGTTAGGCTTAGCTTTTAATAACGAAACAGGCTCCTTGACCGCTGCATTGTAAACTTCGGCATCGATGAAAGCCTGCTCCTTCATTTGCTGCAGAACAAGGTTACGGCGCTCCGTTGCCTTCTCTAAATGTTTATACGGCGTAAGAGCCGAAGGCGCTTTAATAAGACCGGCCAGCAGCGCAGCCTCCGCGACGGTCAACCGATCGGCCTCTTTGCCGAAGTAGGTGTATGCCGCGCGTTTAACTCCCCAAGCTCCCTCTCCGTAATAAATTTGGTTAAGATACATTTCCATGATGCGTTCCTTGCTGTAGTTTTCCTCGATTTTTTTCGCCAAAAGCACCTCGTTCCATTTCCGCGACCACGTTCGCTCATGCGTCAAAAATACGTTTTTCGCAAGCTGCTGCGTAATCGTGCTCCCGCCCTGCATCGTGCCGCCTGCGGACAAATTGGTCCAAAAAGCGCGCCCGATTGCCCGGACGTCCATGCCGTCATGCTCCAGAAACCGTTTGTCCTCTATCGCAATGACAGCGTGAATGAGATGGATCGGGATGCTCGTATACTTGATTTCCTCTATTTTGTTAAGCGATATCCTGCTTGCTTCCTTGCCTTCCTTATCATAAACGATGGTCGCGGCCGGAAGAGGAGTCTCCAGCTGTCCGATATTCTGGGCGCCGACGAGCAGCCGAAAGGCTACCCATGCGGCTGCAGCCAGCATAACGATGACCGACAACAAGACGATCGCGATGTTAAAGGCTTTTTTATTTTTGTATGTTCTCTTCTTTACTGATTCCATCCCTGTTCCCCCAAGATCGTATTATGTTGTTTTTTTGCTCTTAAACCTTTCGGCGGGGGCAGCGATTTTTAGTACGTTCGGCATGGGGATGTAAGCATATTTACAAATATGCTTTGTATGCGGCGGTCTCGTTTGTAGCGAGGCTGACGACATGGTTCGGCAGCCTCGCTACGTTAAATGGCAGGATAGTTTAAGAAAATCAAAGGAATTCAAATTCTGAAAGGAGCTTGATTTAGATGGAATTAGTTAATTTACGATATGGAATAAATCCACACCAAAAAAAAGCAAAGTTATATTCAACAAAAAACCTCTCCTTAAAGATTTTGACCTGTTTTTACCGGACAACAATGGCGTTGGTCCAAACGGAATTGCAGCGATTTGCATTGCGGTGGTACTGTGTCGCGGAATTCAAGTACATCCTTGAAAACGTTGGATTCTCCAATGTCAAAATTTGCGCTGAATTCGAGGATGGAAAAAAACCAACAAGCGGCAATCAGAAATTCGTTTATCAAGCCGCTAATTTATAAATCACATAATCTCCGCGGTGCTTTACGGTACGCGGGGGATTGTTACGATGGCAGGGAACCGTCTCGCCGTTTATCATGATAAGTATTGTCGGACTAATTCTCAGTCTCCCTTACATAAACTAAAATAGGATTTAGATGCAGAGGGGCGAAGTCATGGCAATGAAAATATGGGTTGCTCGCAACAATGATACACTCCGAATCATCGCGGATCAAAAGTGTATATCAATTGACGATCTCATAAAACTTAATCCATCCATCGAATACCCTGATCAGAACATCGCTGGTAGGCTGGTAAATCTTCCTTTCCTCACCGAATCGAACGTGAGGCAAGTCGCTATTCCTCCCACTTGTCACATACCAACAGACTATATCGAAAATTGGATTCCTTTGACTTCATTGGAAACCATGGCGGAAAACGAATACGATGTACTGATTGTAGGTACAGGTGCCGGAGGAGGAACAATGCTCTGGAGACTGTGCGAACAGTGGCGGAACAACGGTAAGCGGATTGGCATTATTGAAAGAGGAAACATTGTAATGCCAACGCATGGCCGCAACATTCCAATGATGAATCGCACACGTCTTGAACAATATTACCGATACATATCAAACCCATTGCAAGGCTCCTATCCGGAGTTTATAGGGGCAAGAGAGGTTATTTGCCTTGGGGGAAGAACGGTATTCTGGGATGTAGTTGCTTCTCGCTTGAATTTGCCTCTGCTTCCGGATTGGCCGATTTCGGTCTATGAAATGGATACCTATTATAATATTGCCGAGCGGGTCATGAATGTCAGCGACGAATATGTCAGAGGGTCTACATTAACGGAGATACTGCTGAATCGTCTGCAGCAAAGGGGGTTTCCCGAATCGATATATATGCCGATAGCCGCCGATATTCATCCGACCAAGTTCGGGGAAGTTCATGCGGATGTTTTTTTCAGTTCTTTTTCTCTCCTTGCTAAAGCTTTATTTCTTAGACCTTTCGATTTAGCTATAAATGCGCGTGCCGTTCAAGTGCTGGTCGAGCAGGGGAAAGCAGTCGGCGTTAAGGTTATGTCTCCGGATATGATTTCTTATATTCTTAAAGCAAAAACGATCGTATTGTCGGCGAGTACGTATGAAACCCCGCGTTTGCTGCTTCATTCGGGCATCCGGGGAGAAGCGGTCGGCCATTATCTAACAAATCAAGTTTTTATGCTGGCTCCCGGAAAAGTAAACCGCAGCGATTTCCCGGATATTCCAGGAAATCTCGGAATTTTAATTTTCGGAACGCCGGATAGGCCCTATCAGATCCGTCTGATAGGGCCGAGTGGTTATGATTGGTATCCATCTTCTGAAGAAAAACCGTTCTTGGAGGAGCTGGACATTCTTCTCCAATGTTTTGGTAAGATTGATCCTCGGTATGAAAACAGGGTCAGTCTCAACCCTAACAGAAAAGATGCTTACGGAATACCTGAGATAGAAGTATACTTTTCATTTAGTGAAGAAGAACGAGCCGAAATTCAAAAGATGGTAGAGTCTGTAAAGCGGATTTCTTCTGTTGCCGATATCACCATGGGTGAAATTTGCCTTGTACCTACCGGAGATTTGCATCACGCTTCGGGTACGTGCCGTATGGGTGATGATCCTTCGACCTCAGTCACTGATCTGTTCGGTCAAGTTCACGGTGTTTCAGGACTGTATGTGGCCGACAACAGTGTTTTACCATTCATCGGGTCCGGAAATCCAACATTGACTACAGTTGCGCTTGCCATTCGAACGGCTGATCATATCGTTGCGCTATCGTGATTATAAAAAAACCCAAACTATGGTTTAAAAGATAAATTGGAAAAACTTAACGTTTTTACGTTTATATGCAGAAGCCATGAAGCTCGATATAATCGAGGGTACCTTAAACGGTGCTCTTTTTTTGTTACTCTTTTTTCTGTTGACAGGTGAGGACTGATCATGTAGTATGCTAAAAGAAAGTGATAATCATTATCAATCGGATGGAGTCGAGAGGGGAAAAATTTTTAAATGATTAAGTCAAAAATGAAGATACTGCTTCTTATGCTGCTTATTCTTACCACTGCACTTGTAGGTTGTTCCACGAAAAATACGGAAGAGTCAGGAGCGGATGCAGGCCAGACCGAGAAAACGATTACTGTATCATGGCCAAGGGATATCGGGACGATGAACCCGCATGTCTACAATCCATCCCAATTGATCGCGCAATCGATGATCTATGAGCCGCTTGTCAGCTATAAAGACGGGGGCAAGGTAGAGCCTCAATTGGCCGAATCATGGACGATATCGGAGGATGGTAAAGAATATACCTTTAGCCTCCGCCAAAATATAAAGTTTTCGGACGGAACGGCTTTTAACGCGACGGTTGCCAAAAAGAACTTTGACGCCATTATGTTAAACGTCGAAAATCATAGCTGGCTTGGTTTTATCGGAGTTCTCGACAAGACTGAAGCCGTAGACGAGTATACTTTTAAGCTAACATTGAAACAGCCGTATTACCCGACTTTGCAGGAGTTGACGGTCATCCGCCCAGTGCGCTTTCTCGGCGAAGCCGGATTCCCGGAAGACGGCGACACGTCCAAAGGCGTAAAGGAGCCGGTAGGGACAGGACCATGGATGCTGACGGACTATAAAACGGACGAATATGCGGAGTTTACCCGTAACCCAAATTACTGGGGTGAGCAACCGAAAGTCGATAAAATCGTGATCAAGATTATTCCGGACGGAGAAACGCGCGTACTCGCCTTTGAGAAAGGGGAGCTGGATTTAATCTACGGCGAAGGCATCATCAGCATGGATGCCTATAAGCAGCTGGAAGCATCCGGAGAATACGAAACAAGTCTCTCCGAGCCTATCGCAACCAGACAGTTGGTATTGAATACGACAAACGAAGCGCTTGCGGACTTGAAGGTACGTCAGGCTCTGCAGCATGGTTTTAACAAACAGGCGATGGTAGAAGGCGTTACCTCGGGCTTGGAAGAGAAAGCGGATAGCCTATTGTCCCAAAACTTCCCGTATGCCCAAACCGACGTAATTCCTGCCGAATACGACGTGGAAAAAGCAAAAGCCTATTTGGATGAGGCAGGATGGAAGCTTCCGGACGGCAAAACGGTACGGGAGAAGGACGGCAAGCCGCTGGAGCTTGAGCTGATCTATGAAAAGGCGGAACAAGTTCAAAAACCGATGGCGGAAACGCTGCAAGCCGAGTGGGCGGCGATCGGCGTCAAGCTGAATATTACCGGCCTTGAGCTCACTGAACAAGTGAAACGATTCCGTGCCAACGACTTTGATTTATACTTCTTTAGCAACTACGGCGCGCCATATGATCCGCATTCGTTCATCCACATCGTTGCCGAGAAAGGCTTTGGCATATCGGATGCGCTGTCGAAACTGCCGATGAAGCAAGAGCTCGATCAGCAAGTTCAGGAAGCCCTTCTTTCCGTTGACGAGAAAAAGCGCGAAGAACTATACGGCGCTATCCAGACGACGTTACATGAGCAGGCAGCGCTGCTGCCGATCTCTTATATTAAGAAGACGGTTGTATATAACAAAAAAATAAGCGGTTTTGAATTTCCGGCGAATCGGGACGAAAATCCCTTCTCCAGCATCGACATCGAACAGTAAACCGAGGGAGGCTTAACATGGGCAGCTATATCGGGAAACGGCTTCTAGCCGTCATACCTATTTTTCTTTTTGCCACGCTGCTTACGTTTTTACTGATCCATGTTTCGCCGGTCGACCCCGCAGAAGCTTATTTGACTGCGGCGCATATCCAACCGACCGACGAGCTGCTCGCTCAGAAGAGACATGAATTCGGCTTGGACCGGCCGCTGATTGTTCAATATACCCAAACCCTAATGAAGATGTGCCGGCTTGATTTCGGCACATCTTATGTTTCTAATGAACCGGTTTGGCAGGAAGTCGCTCTCCGGATGCCGGCAACGATCCAACTTGCCTTCAGCAGCATTTGTCTTGCCGTATTTATCAGCGTGCCAATCGGGTTCTTGGCGGCGTTGTACAAAAACAGCGTGTTCGATCATCTGAGCCGGCTGCTCGCTTATTTTGGCGCTTCCATACCGCAGTTTTGGCTTGGATATTTATTGATTTATTTCTTTTCCGTCAAGCTCGATCTGTTTCCTGTGCAAGGAAGGGGGTCTTTGGCGCATCTCGTCCTTCCGTCGATTACGCTCGCTTTGGGGCTGATCGCCATTTACTCCCGGCTGCTGCGTGCAAGCGTTCTGGAACAATTACAGGAGCCGTATGTGTTATACGCCAGAACGAGAGGCATTAAAGAGAAGCTCATTATGAGCAAGCATGTACTGAAGATCGCGATTTCGCCGATGCTCACCGGTCTCGGGATGAATATGGGCAAATTGCTTGCGGGTACGATCATTGTCGAGGAGGTTTTTTCATGGCCGGGCTTCGGTCGTTACTTTATCGAAGCGATCTTTAACCGGGATATACCGGTCATCCAAAGCTATGTGTTCCTCGCCGCTTGTCTGTTTATCGTGTGCAACCTGATCGTGGATCTGTTGCAAATGTTTATGGATCCCCGAATTTCCTGGAAAGGAAGTACCGACCATTGATCGCGAGCATACGGACCGGCCTTAGAAGTCAGAAAACCGCAGCGGTATGCTCGGTCATTTTATTCGTTCTTTTTTCAATTGCCATCTTAGCTCCGTGGATTTCTCCACACGACCCGGTTGAGGTGAATTTGGCGCTAAAGCTGCAGTCCCCAACATGGGATTATCCGCTCGGAAACGACCATTTGGGACGCTGCAATCTGTCTCGTCTCTTACACGGCGCGCAAGTTTCTTTAGGCTTTGCGTCCTTGATATTCATCTCCTCGTTATTGATCGGCTTGCTGATCGGTACTTTTTCCGGTTATAAAGGCGGCGCAATCGATCTTGTACTGATGCGGTTCTGCGAAGGGGTGATGGCATTTCCGACTCTCGTACTTGTTCTGGGACTTGTCGGACTACTCGGGCCTGGACTCCCGCAAGTCGTTTTGGCTATGGTGATGGTGCAGTGGGTGTATTATGCCCGTATGTTCCGCGGCATGGTTCTCAGTTTGAAAGAGCGGAACTTTATCACGGCCGCCAGAATAAGCGGATCATCGCATTGGACGATCATCAGACGGCATATCATCCCTAACGTGCTTCCTCCGATCATCGTAATGGGAACGCTGGAAATAGGCTGGGCGATCATGGATATCGCCGCCATGTCTTTTCTCGGACTCGGCATTCAGCCGCCGTCGCCGGAGTGGGGCTCCATGATCCACGAAGGAAAATCCTATATTCGGAGCAATCCCGAATTAATGCTGTATCCGGGAATCATGATTCTTATCGTTGTCATTACATTCAATGTATTGGGCGAGGCATTATCGGAACGGTTTGGCGTAAAACGACGCTATTGAAAAGGAATGAGGCCATTGATAATAGATCCGCGCCATGTATTGCAGGTGAGCGGCCTGCATGTGAAGGTTAGAACGGCTCAAGGAACGGTTCCGTTGATACAGGATATTAGTTTTGAGCTGAAACCCGGCCGCGTGCTTGGCATTGTCGGAGAAAGCGGCAGCGGCAAAACGATAACCAGTCTGTCCCTGCTGCAGCTTCTGGACCGCAAAACGATTGACATGGCAGGCAGCATACGCTTAAATGGCCGCGAGTTGAACGGGCTGAAAGCGGATAAGATGCGGAGCATTCGCGGGAAAGAGATCGCCCTCATTATGCAAAATCCGATGAATGCTTTCACTCCGGTCATTAAGATCGGCGATCAATTCATTGAAACGATCCGCATTCATACCGCGCTGACCAAAAAACAAGCGTTCGAGCTGGCGGTAACCACTATGCACGATGTGAATTTACCAGAACCCGCAGGGCTCATGAAGCTGTATCCGTTTCAACTGAGCGGGGGAATGCTGCAGCGGGTTATGATTGCCGTTGCCATATGCCTTCGGCCATCCGTCATTATTGCCGATGAGCCGACGACCGCGCTGGATGCGACGAACCAATTGCAGGTTCTTCGGCAGCTGGAGCGCATACGTTCGGAATACGGTACGTCCATTCTGTTGATATCCCATGATTTAGGGGTAATAGCGGAAATGGCTGACGAGGTTGCCGTTATGAGGCACGGCCGGATCGTTGAACAAGCGGATGTCTACCGGCTGTTCGATCATCCGCAGCATGAATATACGAAAAAACTGCTAAGTGCCAGACCCGCCTTGCAGGACAACAAGCCGTCTAAGGAGTTCGTCATGTCATGAATGTCACGAAACCGCCGGAGACGGTTTTGCAGGACCGTCCCTTTGGGCCGAAAGCGATACGGATTTACCTCGTAGCGGCATTATTTTATACGACCAGCCATGTTCTGCTGATTTTGCTGCCGCTAAGCTCGAACAAGCTGGGAGCAAGCCCGTCGCAAATCGGTCTCATTATGGGCGCCTACATGTTTACCTCGATGTTTTTACGGCCTGTCGCCGGTAAAATCGTCGACAAGCTTGGAACAAAACGGATCTTTACCGCGGCGCTCCTATTAAATGCGGTTGTCATAGCCATGTACCTGTTTCAATCACTGTGGGTTTTCGCTCTGCTCCGAATTGTTCAAGGTGTGATCCTCTCCTTCTTTTCCATGGTAGCGCATCTTATGATCATTGAAGTGTTATCCGATAAAGCCCGGGGGCAAGGCCTGTCCCTGTTCTCGCTTTCGTCCATGCTGCCTTACACCTATGGCCCTTTTCTCGCTTTGTATTTTGTGGATAGAGTGCCTATGCCGTACCTTTTTATGGCCCTGATTCCGATCGGCTTGACGACGCTCCTCATCGGTATGAATCTCGGATTGCCTGAGCTTCGCAAAAAGGAAAGTTTGCAAACGGACAACCTCCGCAGCAGCCTTGATGCCTATAAAGGGTGGAAGGACGGGAAGCTGCTGCTTCCTTCCGCAATCATGCTTCTGGCTTCCGCAATCATTGGGACGGTGGCTGCCTTTCTTCCGCTTTATTTGCAGAAGCGAGGGCTGCCGTTTGCCGGCTTGTATTTTCTGACCGAAACCGTCGTACTTATCTTATTGCGCTTCTTCGGAAGAAAAATGATCCCGACGGGCGGGCGATTCCCTTTTAGGTTGGTCGTTATGCTTATATTCCTCATGACGGCCGCGGTCGGATTGGTCCGGATGGCTGAATCGCTGCCTGTTGTCCTACTAGCCGCCGTTTGCAACGGGATTGCGTTATCGATGCTATATCCGACGCTGCTCACTTATGTATCGTTTATCGTGCCGGAACGGTTTAGAGGCAGAGGAATCGGACTGTTTATTGCCGCCGCCGACTTCGGAACAGCCGTAGGCATTTGGGCGCTGAGCCTCGTAGCCAGCACGTATTCGTACGAAACGATGTTTTCCGGCTGCATCGCCATCGGAGCTGCAGCTCTGCTGCTTATCCTACTAATGTCCAAAATCAGGGGGCGAGCCGTATGAGCTTACTTCAAGTAAATAATGTCACTCATTCCTATGGGGCAACCAATCGCTTTTGGCGAGCGGGCCGGCAGAAGACTGTGCTCTCCGATGTTTCCCTTTCGATCGAACAAGGGGAGTGCCTGGGGCTTCTTGGAACGAGCGGAGCAGGCAAGAGCACGCTGGGCAAGGTCATCCTGGGTCTGGAAAAACCGCGGAAGGGTCAGATTCTATTTCAAGGAGTGGATCTCTACGAGACGAATCCATCTACACGCAGGCGGCTTCGCCGCGATCTTCAAGCGGTGTTTCAAGATTGCTATTCTTCCGTAAACCCGAGAATGAACGCGGAGCAAATTATCGGGGAGCCGCTCCAAAACTATGAGAGACTATCCCCGAATGAGCACAGGCGCTCGATAAGCATGCTGCTGGAATCCGTCGGGCTAAGCCCGGAGGATAGGGGTAAGTATCCGCATCAATTTAGCGGAGGACAGCTGCAAAGAATCAATATTGCGAGAGCAATCGCCTTGAAACCGAAGCTGATCGTGTTAGACGAGGCGGTAAGCAGTTTGGACATGGTGAATCAAACGCATGTTTTGCATCTATTGGATGAATTAAAAACATCGTTCGGACTTTCTTATTTATTTATTACTCATGATGTGAAAGCGGCTTGCTCCTTATCCAATTCTCTGGTTGTAATGGAGAAAGGGGAAGTGATTGAGAGCTGCGAGGATCAATCGCAGCTAATTGCATCCTCCCATCCCACCGTAAAAAAATTACTCGAGTCTATTCTATCGGAGCACCCGCGTTCTCGCTCAATAAATTAACACTCGTTAATTTTTATTCCAAAGCTTGCGATACAGACCCTCCGGACGCTGGAGCAATAGCTCGTGAGTGCCTTGCTCGGCGATGAGGCCGTTCTCCATGACGATAATGGCGTCCGCGTCCTGCACGGTCGTCAGACGATGCGCGATGACGAGCAGCGTGCTTCCATGCATAAGAGTACGCTCACGAACGCTCTCCATGACGAAACGCTCCGTGTCCGTGTCGAGCGCCGAGGTCGCCTCGTCGAATATCCAGATCGGCCGCCCGGAGAGCATGGCGCGTGCGATAGCCAGCCGCTGCTTCTGGCCGCCGCTCAGCGAGCTGCCATGCTCCTTCAACGGGGTGTCGTAGCCGTGTGGCAGCGCCTCGATGAAAGCATGGGCAGCAGCCGCCTTAGCTGCGTCAACGAGCTCCGCTTCGGATGCATCAGGCTTGCCGAAGAGCAGGTTGTCGCGGATCGTACCCGCGAACAGATAAGGCGATTGCGGCACATAGGCGACGAATTGTCTCGCGTATTCGGCATTGTAATTCGGATTCGATCCGCAGATGCTTACTTCGCCTTCATCCGGAAGCAGCAGTCCTGCACCAAGCTTGGCTGCGGTCGACTTGCCAGATCCGCTAGGTCCTACGATTGCCGTGAATGAGCCAGGGCGAAGCTCCAGGCTGAATTGCTGAAGCAAAAGCCGGTTCGCTTCGGACTTGCTGGCATTTACATCGTTTGCCTGATCGTTCTGTATGCCGGCATGCTCGTCGTAGCCGAATGAAACGTTGCTCCACCGTATGCTATGCTGCTGTTCTATACCGCTTAAGCTATCGGCGGCATGATTGAGCGTCGGGCTAAAATTGTTAGGCTCCTTCTTCGCTCTCCATAAAGCGGATATACGCGCGGTCTGGCCTAAGTTCTGCTGCACCTCGCCCCACATTCTGCCGATATTGACAAGCGGATTATAGATCCGCCAGACGAGAACGAAAAAGGCCATTAAAGCGCCGATCTGCAGTTTACCTTGAACAGCCAGCCAGGCAACAGCTAGCACAGAGCCCCACGTAATAAGCAAGGAGAGCGAGACGGTAAGTCCGTTCACGAGCTCATTCCACCACATGCGCTGCATATACAGCCCGTTCAGTTTGTGTCGTTCCACGACGAAGCGATCCATCATCCAGCCTTCGGCTCCGAACGCGCGCAGCGTTTCCATCCCTTGAAGCGCGTCCTGCTGGCATTGCCGGACTGCGGCTTCCTGATCGGCAACCGCAAGACCGATGACGCCAAGTTTTCTCCGCAGCAGGTGACTTCCGAGAATGCCGAGAGGCATAAGAACGAATAACCCCAAGGCAATCTCCCATTGCAGCCATAACATATAAATCGCGGCCAGAACGAGCATGATTGCTTGACTTCCAATGCCGTGGAATAAAGTCGACAGAATCCAACTCGATTTGTCGCCGTCGGCCCATATCCGCTGGGCAAGGTCAGCGGAGTGCGATGCCGTAGCTTTTTGCAGCGGCAGCCGCTGAGCTTCGTCGGCAAGCTCCAAACTAACGTCGCGTTGAAGGGCGCTCATACTTTTTTGCTTATAATAGAATCCGAGAATGGTAAGCCCAAGTAGAACGATAACGATAACCGTAGAGATGAGCATCAGATTATAGATATAGGGCAGCTGTCCAAGCTCCAGCCGGTTAAAGTACATTTCCATCAGTAGAGGAACGAGCAGCATAACGACCGTTTCGCCAAGACTGAGGATGACGGAGGCTCCGAATAGGACGCGCCCCTTGCCCAGCTTCTTCCAAAGCATGGCGGTAAGCTGCCTCAACGTTGGCGACGGACTGGGTGGGATTGGTGAATGCATCAGGCCATACTCTCCTCTCGCAGGTCGGACCAGTCTCCGGCTTTGACAAGCGCGGCATATTTGCCTTCTTGCTGCAGCAATTGCTCATGCGTTCCGCTTTCGATGACGCAGCCGTTTTCCATATAGACGATGCAATCCGCGTCTTCGACGGTGGATAGCCGATGTGCCGCTACGAGTACGGTCCGTCCTTGCATTACGCTTTGAAGCGCGTCCTGCATCAGACGTTCGTTAATGCCGTCCAACGCGGAGGTAGGCTCATCCAGAAGCAAAAAGCGAGGATTGCGTAAGTAGGCTCTAGCCAATGCCAGCCTTTGCCGCTCGCCGCCAGAAAGACGCAGCCCTCTTTCCCCTAGACGCGTCGCATAACCTTCGGGAAGCGCCTCGATAAAGGAATGAGCGTTGGCATGAATGGCAGCTTCGGCAACCTCCTCGTCCGTAGCGTCCAGTCGGCCGATGCGAATATTATCGATGACCGTCGCATCGAACAGCGCTGCATCTTGAGGGACATAAGCGGTTAGCCGTCTCCAAGCCTCTACGTTATGTTCGCTCAGGTCATGATTTCCATAGCGAATCGTACCCGAGGAAGGGGGATGGAGGCCGAGAATAAGCTTGATTAATGTGCTCTTGCCGCTGCCGCTTGGTCCGACGATAGCTGTAACTCGGCCTTGCCGTATCGTGAGCGAGAGCCGATTCAGTATGGGGTCTTGATCGTTGTAGGTGCAAGAGATTTGGTCGAGTATAATATCGCCATGCTTCGGCAATGCATCTGAATTCGTACCGGACACCTTGGCGGGCGAAGACTCAGAGGGATCGATCATTTCGTAGACTCGCTTCGCATGCGCGATGGAATCGGAGACGGAGGACCAGATCTGGATCAGGTGCGCGAGCGGGAAGACGAGCCTTTCGTACGATAGCATGAAGGCGGCAATGGCGCCGACGGCAAGACTACCGTTAACGGCCATCGAGGCTCCCATGCAGAATATATAGACTTGACCGAGCCAGAAGCCGATAAAGACGGCCCAACCGTTCACCGCGCGCAGCAGCTCGGTTCGCAGCCAACGATGTCTCGTCATCTCGACCGTGTCTCTCCATGCCTTGTTGAAGGAGGAGCGCAGCCCGTAGCTGCGGACGACCTCCGCGCCTTGCAACTGATCCAGCAGCATGGCGTCGCGCTTACCATGCCCCTCATTCGTCTTGTCCTGCCACTTGCGTATCGGCTTCGCCAGCATATTGCTAAGCAGCGGAAGAAGCAAGGCAACGACGATGGCTCCGGCCATTAGCTCCCAAGACAATATAGTCAAGTAGACGAACAGAAACAGAATAGAGAGACCATTGTGAACGAGCTCGGGTATGCGCTTGTTGATTCCTTCTTGGGCAGTGGGCGCAGAGCTATTGATCCGCTGAAGCTTATCGCCGGTATGCCATTTCATGTAACGGGAAAGCTTCATCGCGAATAGACCGCCAAGCAGCCCGCGCTGCATATCGAGCGTGGTGCGGTTGCTTAGTCTTTGGTTAAGCAGCGCTTGCAGGAATGAAACGGCAACCTCGACGACGAACAGCGAGCCAAACCAGATGGATGCTTGAAACAATCCGTCCATATTAAGCTGCGAGGTCGCATCGAACAATTGCCGCATCGCTTCAGCCCAGCCGACGGGAAGCAGCGATGCAATAATCACGAAGAAAATGATGCCTAAATAGGCTAACCAATAGGTTCTTGCCCAGCGCAGCATTCGGAGTAAGACTAATAAAGGCTTATCTTCTTCAGACGCTTGCTCTTGCGTTGTCAATTGGACTCCTCCTCCGGACCTGAAATGAACACGCATGATACGTCGCGGGTAATATCAAATCATTCTTTTGTCTATGATCCATTATTTATGTTGTGGAATGAATTGGCAATCGGGCTGTGGAACAAAAAAATCTACGTCTGGGGGAGGAGGCGGAGAGCAATAATGCTGAGGCGAAAAAACAGCCTACCCCGCTGGCTTCAGCGGAATAGGCCGTTGGAATGAACGATGATTACTTCGATGCAAGCTGCAAATTACGGTCGATCAGTTGGGCGCGCTGCTCTACGCAAGCGTACGAGCGGAGCGGATCTTCCGGCGTGTTGATGACATAATCGAGCAGTCTTTCTACCGTTGTCTGCGCGACATGGCAGCGCGTATCGGAGGATGCGTAGTAGATATATACATCGCCGTTGTCCTGCGCGATAACGCCGTTGCAGAAGGTTACGTTGGATACGTCGCCAACGCGCTCGATGCCTTCCGGCGCGATCAGATGCCCGCCTGGACGGTGCGTCACTTTGCTAGGATCGTTAAGCTCGGACAGGAACGCATAGATGACGTAGCGAAGGCCTGCAGCCGTGTTGCGAACGCCGTGTGCAATATGAAGCCAGCCTTTGTCCGTCTTGATCGGAGCGGGACCTTGGCCGTTCTTCACTTCTTTGATCGTATGGTAGTGGCGCTCGTCGATAATGATCTCGCGCTCGATAACGGCATTCTCGATCGTATCGGACAAGCCCCAACCGATGCCGCCGCCGGATCCCGTGTCGATAAAGCCGTCCTGCGGACGCGTGTAGAACGCGTATTTGCCGTCCACGAATTCAGGGTGAAGGACGACGTTGCGCTGTTGGTTGGAAGCGGTCTTCAGATCGGCAAGGCGCTCCCATGTTTTCAAATCCTTCGTTCTGGCAATGCCGCATTGGGCAACGGCGCTCGACAGATCGCCTCTTGGCGCGCTAGGGTCTTTGCGCTCGGTGCAGAACAGGCCGTAAATCCAGCCATCCTCATGCTGGACGAGGCGCATATCGTAGACGTTCACGTCCGGGTCGGATGTCTCGGGCAGCAGGATCGGATGATCCCAGAAGCGGAAACCGTCTACGCCGCTGTCGCTCTCCGCAATCGCAAAGAATGATTTGCGGTCATTGCCCTCTACGCGTGCTACAAGATAGAACTTGCCGTTCAACGAGATCGCTCCCGGATTGAACACGCAGTTCACGCCGATACGTTCCATGAAGTAAGGGTTCGTCTCCGGATTGAAGTCGTATTTCCAATGAAGCGGCGCGTGCTCCGCGGTCAGGACAGGGTGTTCGTAGCGCTCGAAAATGCCGTTGCCGAGCTCGATCGGACTGTTCTTGCGTCCAACGAGAGCCTCGAAGCGTTCCGTAAGAAGTTGTTTGCGTTGTTCAAAATTCAACATTAGAATGGCCTCCATATCTATTTGAATGTCAGTTTGTAAAGTTCGAAACAGTTTATTTTAACTGGAAAAAACGGAGCTATTTTCGAGCTAAATCACTTATGATAAGAAATAACTGGAAAAAATCCAGCTAATTCGAGACTATTCGTCCGTTTTAGGATAATCGCAACAAATTAACGGGAGGAACTACTGCAATTCTCATTAGATAGATGATTGCGCTAAAATTAACGGTAGAAAATCCAGTTATTACAATGAGACTCGGCACTGGTTCACAGAAGGTCCGTGCTAACCGTTATCGCCTTGCAAGCCGTTTATTGCGCAGCGTGCTGCAGCCGCTCAAGCATTTCGAAGCAAGCTCTGCCGTTATGGTAAGGGCATTTCCAAGCGCTTATCTTCTGCACATTGTCGCTAGGCTTGCCGTCCTCGGTTACGCTCCAATGCCACTCGCCGAACTGCTTGTCGACGATATAGTTCTCGATGAATTGCCAAGAACGCTGCGAAGCATCGCGGTACTTCGCGTCGCCGCTCATTTGGTATGCGTTATAGAAGCCGACGACGGCCTCGGCTTGCGGCCACCAGTCTTTATCCGTATCGATAAGACCGTGCTCGTCCGCTTCATTCCATAGCCCGCCGTCCTTGTCGACCCCTTCGTTCAAAGTAGCTTCCGCCATGCGAAGCGCAATAGCCTTCGACTCGGCAAGCAGCGCCTCTTCGCCAAGCACCTCGGCTGCTTCAACGAGCAGCCAACTGCCCTCGATGTCATGCCCGTACGAGATATGCTCGGACTTGCTGTTCCATTCCTCATCGAAGAAGAGCAGGAAATGCGCGCTGTCGGCATCGATAATATGCTTGATCGTCACCTCGATCAGTTCCTTCAGCTTCGCTCCGAGCTCATCCGATCTCCATACGCGGTACAGATTCGTATAACCTTCCAGCACATGCAGATGGGTGTTCATCGATTTCTTCTCGTTCAAGTCTTTGTTGCTAAGGCTCAGATCGTCGGTTTGTTCCCATTCGCGGGATAGCGCCTCGACATAGCCTTTATGGATCGGATCGTAGCCGTGCTGCTCAAGCGCCCGGAATAGCTCGATCGCATGGGCGAGCGCAGGCTCATGCCCGGTCGCCCGGTAATATTCGGACAGCGCATAGATCGCGAACGCTTGGCCGTATATTTGCTTCTTAGGCTGCGATGGCGCGCCGGACGCATCAACCATCCAGTATAAGCCGCCGTATTCTCGGTCGATGAAATGCTCGGTTACATAGGCATATGCCCGCTCGGCTATCCGCAAATAGGACTCGTCTTTGTAGATGCGGTAGGCGGAAGCGAATGTCCACAAAATGCGCGTATTGAGCACGGAGCTCTTATCTGCCGAGGAATCGACTTCAAGGTCGCGGCTAATGTAGCCGTAAAAGCCGCCTTTCTCCTCATCGATGGCATGCTTCATCCAGAAGCCGAGAATATTTTCCTTCAGCTCCGCTTCAATGGCAGGAAGCCATTGTTGTTTCCAGTCGCTCATTTGCCTGCTGCCCCTTTCACCGGTTGATTCGTTTTGAAAGTGTAATACGCGCGGACGGTGCTCTCCGCTTGCTTGCCGAACATGCAGTAGTCGTCGTTGGCGCTTGCGTCGCTTTCTTCGTATAGCCTTGCTGGCCAATCCCATAACATAAAGCCGCCTACCCAGTCTCGCTTGTCGCAGGCGGAGAACATTGCTTCGTAGAAGCTGCGCTGCGCTTCCTCGCTCGGCGCTCCCGCTAGACCCCAATCGTTCGGGAGATTAGGCGAGCCCTCGCGGCTCGGACAGCCGGCTTCCATGAAGAAAAAGGGCTTGTTATGCGCGGCAACGACGCGCTCGATACGATCAAGCTGCTCCTCCCAATTGTCAATCGGATAATAGCCGCTGGAGGAAATGATATCGACGGCATCCCACCATTTCACATTGCCTTCCTGATACTTATCGCAGTTATACGTAATAATGCCGGAATATACCTTGCGAACCTCGGAGATCAGGTTGCGCCACTCTTGTTCGCGGCGATCGGTCTGAACCATTTCGCAGCCGATGCAAAGCATCTCGCAGCCGGTTTCCTCCGCAATACGCGCATAATGAACGATGAATGCGGTGTAGGAGGCGAACCATTCCGACCACTTTGGCTCGCATGGAACATCAACGTCGAAGAAGTTGATATGAGCGCGCCAAGTGCCGTTCGCGCAGTTGACGACGGGCTTCAATACGACTTGAAGACCAAGCTCCTTCGCCTTGCGAATCGCGGAGCGCACTTCCTCATCGGTTACGGTAGGCTCTTCCGTGTACCTGATTTCCGTTGCTTGCGGATGATCTTGCATGGCGCCAAGCGTAATGGCCGTCCAGTTCACGTTCAAACGGCTTGCCATAAGCTCCATCGATTTATCGGCTTTCTCGCCGGTCCAAGTGCCGCGAACGCCGGTCCATCCCCAGGTCATTCCGCCGATATAAGAGGTCAAAGTTGTCAATGTAATCGCCTCGCTTCGTAGTTTGATAGATTTGTTATCATAATTATTTTGTTTGTTATATAACAAGTAAACATGATAGATAGGTGTTTTGGCAAGGCCTTCATCGAAAAAACGCAAAATCCTCATTTTACCTTCATTAATAGGTCAAAATAGGGTCCCGAAATGAAAATGAAGCGGTTGCATTTCAATATTGTTAGACAAGATCGACAAAATTGAAGATGTCATTTAAAGACTATAAATCGCATTTCAAACCATTTGCTAACGCTTTCGAGTAAGGTAAACTCAATTTGCAAGCGTTACCAAACGATGAACAGGGGGAAATGAGAATGAAGAAAGTTTTATCGTTAGCAATGGTTTCTGCTATTATGCTAACAACTTTAGCTGCTTGTGGCGGCAACAATGCGGGCAATGAGACAAACAAAGCGACTAACACGCCAAGCGAAAATGCGGCATCGAACAAGCCGGGCAACGGCGGGGGCGAGGAAGCATCGAAAATTATCGGCGAGGTTGTTTTCCTGACGAACCGTACGGATATGATCGATAAGGAGTATGTCGATTACGAGAAACGTTTCGAAGAGAAATATCCTGGCGTGGACCTGAAGTTCGAAGCGATCCTCGACTATGACAAAACGCTTAAAATCCGTATCGCTTCCGGCGAATTCCCGGACGTTGTTTTCACGCCGACGCTTCCGAACAACGAGCTTGCGAACTATTTCGCTCCGCTTGACGACATTCCGTTCTCCGGCGAAATTTACTTCAAAGACTTGAAAGCGCACGAAGGCAAAATGTACGGAGTATCCTCCGGCGGTTCGACGGTAGGCATCGTGTACAACAAGAAGGCATTCGAGAAAGCCGGCATCACGGCGGTTCCGAAAACGTATGACGAGTTCCTTGCGGCAGCTCAGAAGCTGAAAGATGCAGGCATCGTGCCGCTCGCTTCCAACTTCAAGGACAAATGGCCGCTTGATACTTGGGTGTACGACATTCCAACGCTGATCGGCGAGGAGCCGGCACATCAGAACAAGCGCGCCGAAACAGAGACGCCTTATACGCTTGACAACGCATACGGCAAATCGTGGGGCATCCTGCGCGAGCTGTACGAGAAAGGCTTCCTGGAGAAAGACGTCAACTCGACGAACTGGGAGCAATCGAAGAAAGACGTCGCTTCGGGCGACTTCGGCATGTACCTGCTCGGCAACTGGGTCATCAACCAAGTTATCGAGAACGGCGCGGCTTCCGAGGACATAGGCTTCTTCCCGTTCCCGTCCGACAATACCGGCGTAGCGAAAGCCCCGCTTAACCCGGACTTCTTCTATGCGGTTAACAAAAACGGAAACGTTCAAGCAGCTAAAGCGTTCGTGCAATGGATGATCGAAGAATCCGGCTACGACGACTTCTCCGGCTTCATCCCGACGCTCAAAGACAAAGAACCTAAATTGCCGCAGCTTGCGGAATTCAACACCTACTCGCCGAAATATTTCGAGCCGGCGCAGCCTGTGGACGCGGCAACGCAAATTCAGAACAAAGCGCAGCTTGATCAAGCGGCAACCGTTCAAGAGTTCGTATTGACGAAGGATCCTCAGAAGGTACTCGACAAAGTAAATGCGGCTTGGGCGAAAGCGAAGAAGGATTTGGGCCTGTAATTGTCATTCATTAGATAAAGGAGCGGGGCGGATGATCGGATTGAGGGATTATCCGTCCTACGCTTTCGGGAAGGAAGGGATACCGCATGTTGAGCAGGCTTTCTTTCAATACGCAGAAGAAGCTTATCATCTTTCTGTTCGTGTCGGTGCCGCTGCTGCTGCTTCTGACATTTGCTTATTACCCGGCGCTGGAGCTGTTCCGAATCAGCTTCACGAGCTGGGACGGCCTAAGTCCGGATCGGACATGGATCGGCTGGGACAACTATAAGGAGGTTTTCTCCAATTCGAGCATCTTCGGCGTGTTCAAGCATAACCTTGCTTACTTCGTCGTCGGTATCGTACAGAACATCTTAGCCATTTATTTCGCGGTCGTTCTCAATAGCAAGCTGAAGGGGCGCAACTTCTTCAGGCTGCTGCTATTCTTGCCGTACATCCTTAATGGCGTTGCCGTCGCTTACTTGTTCGGATACGTTTTCGATACGACGAACGGCTCGCTTAACTACTTATTGGGACAGCTGGGCTTCGGCGCTTTGTCGGAAACGAGCTGGCTAGGCAATGGTTCTTTCGTCAACTATACATTGGCTTCTATCGGCCTGTGGCGGTTCATGGGCTTCAATATGGTTATTTATTTAGCGGCGCTTCAATCCATACCTAGCGATTTATACGAGGCCGCATCGATTGACGGCGCGAACGGCTGGAAGCAATTCGTACACATTACGCTGCCGAATATTTATAAAATTATCGAGCTGAACTTGTTCCTAACCGTTACGGGAGCTTTGGAAGTGTTCGATCTACCTTTCGTACTCACGAAGGGCGGGCCGGCCGGAGCAAGCGAAACATTCGTCATGAAAATTATCGAGACCGCATTCCAGTTCAACAACTACGGCTTGGCATCGGCAATGAGTGTAGTCTTGTTGTTATTTGTAGTCATCGTATTATCGATTCAGCGCTTCTTGCTGAATAGGAAGGGGGAATAACGGATGCAGCGATCCAGCCGAGTCTGGGATAGCGTCAAATATTTATCGCTCGTCATTGCCGCTTTTGCAATATTGTTCCCGCCCTATATTATTATCGTCAATGCATTCAAGACGAAGGAAGAGTTCCAGACGAAGTCGTCCATCTCCTTGCCGGACAGCTTCCTTAACTTCAGCAACTTCGGCGCGGCGTTCAAGTCTGCGGATATGACGACGGCCTTCGGCAATACAATCCTTATTATCGGCGTTACGCTGGTGCTTAATATATTGATCGGCTCGGCGTTCTGCTATGCGGTCGGACGATTCAACTTCAAGTTCAAAGGCGCGATTTTGGGGCTGTTTCTATTCGCAACCATCATTCCGTCGATTACGACGCAGGTTGTCAACTACAAGACGATTCAAGCGCTCGATCTGACGAACAACTTGATGGGACCCGTGCTGATTTACGTCGGCGCCGATATTTTGCAAATTTATATTTTCCTGCAATTCATCCGCAACATACCTTATGAGCTCGATGAGAGCGCCATGCTGGAGGGAGCGTCGCTGTTCCGCATCTTCCGCTCGATCATCTTCCCGCTGCTCGCTCCGGCGACGGCAACAATCGTGATCTTGAAGACGATCAGCATCTACAACGATATGTTCATTCCGTACTTGTACTTGCCGCGGCCCGAGCATGTCGTCGTATCGACGTCGCTTATGCGCTTCTTCGGCGTCAACAGCGGCGACTGGCAGATGATCTCATCGGCGATCCTGATTATTATGATTCCTACGGCTGTTCTCTATATGTTCCTTCAAAAATATATTTTCGCAGGTGTAACAAGCGGCGCGGTGAAGTAACCGCCCGCTTGTTTTCTTAGCGGCTAACGGAGGAAAGTTTGAAGTTTCTCGGATTTTGGCTCAAACTACGAGTGAGGAGCTGAATGGGCATGAACATCATCATCGTGGACGACGAAGAATTTATTAGGCTTGGCCTGCAGAAGATTTTGCTGAAAATGGACCTCGACATTCAAGTGATCGGTTCGTTCAGCAACGGAATGGACGCTTGGACGCATATCGCCAAGCTTTCTCCAGGAGAACTAGACGTGCTCATTACCGATATTAAAATGCCGATGATGGACGGTTTGCGACTCATCGAACATATACGCGACAAGTCGATCGCGATGATCGTGCTAAGCGGCTTCAGCGAATTCGAATACGCCCGCAAGGCGCTCAGGCAAGGGGTAAGGGACTACTTGCTCAAGCCGATCGACAAGGCGCAGTTGTACGAGCTGCTTGTGAGGCTGAAGAACGAACGTCAAAGCGCGAAGGAGCAAGACCAGCTTGGCGATGTATCGTCTTCGCAAGATCTATCGAAAGATAAGGAGCATTATGTCATTGAGCAGATGAAGACGATACTTGAGCAGCAGTACGACAAAAACTTCGAGATGGAGAGCATTGCCGAGACGGTGGGCATGAGCGGCAGCTACTTAAGCAGGCTGTTCAAGCAGGAGACGGGAGAGACGCTGACCGACTATCTAATACGCATTCGGATCGAGAAGGCGAAGCAATTCATGAGCGATCACCCCGGCTTGAAAAATTACGAAATATCGCAACTTGTCGGCTACAGCGATCCGGTCTATTTCAACAAGCTGTTCAAGAAGATGGTCGGCTTAACGCCGAAAGATTACAAGGATAAGCATCGTTGATCGCATGAGCAAAAAACCATAACTATTTTGCATATCCGCACATTTACATAACATCCGTAAGGAGTTAAGATGGGGGCGTCAGCAGGATAAGATGTTATATAGAAATTATGGGCTGCAGAAGGTGGATACGATCATGGCGGAGAGTGCCGCAGAGCTCAAGGCACGCAAAGGGTTAGCCAGCACGTTCGAGAACGCGGCGCTGGAACAAGAAACAAGCCCGTTTCAGTTTTTGTTATCGCTTTACAAGGGCAACTTCGGCAATTTGCTCATTTCGTTTGTTTTTCTGCTGGTGAAGAGCGCGCCGATCTATGTACTGCCGATCGTCACGGCGAATATCATCAATATCGCGACGAATCCTTCGGCGCATTCGATGCGCGATATGTGGATCAATTTCATCGTGGTGGTCATCGTTATTTTGCAAAACATACCGACACACGCGGCGTACATATCGTTTCTAAGCCGCGCCGTCCGGCATGTAGAGGCGGGTCTTCGAAGCGCAATGGTTCGCAAGCTCCAGCAGTTGTCGATCAACTCGCATCGCGAGCTACCGGCCGGCAAGCTGCAGTCGAAGGTACTTCGCGACGTGGAAGCGGTCGAAGCGATGTCGAAGCAGTTCATGATCGCGCTCGCTCCGGCGGTCGTCAATATCGTCGTCTCGTTCGTCATTACGCTGCAGAGCAGTTGGGTCGTATCGCTCTTCTTCGTGCTTACGATTCCGATGTCGATCACTATCGTGACGGCGTTCCGCAGGAAGATACGCCGCTCGAACAGCGAATTCCGCAAGGAGATCGAGCAGATGTCGTCTCGCGTATCGGAAATGGTGGAGATGATACCGGTCACGCGGGCGCACGGGCTTGAGAAGGTGGAGATTGCACGCATCGATTCGACGCTTCGCAATATTCAAGGCAAGGGCTACCGACTGGACTTGGTAGAAGCGTATTTCGGCGCATCCAACTGGGTTACGTTCCAAATCTTCCAGGTGCTTTGCTTAATGTTCACGGCTTATCTTGCGTATACGGGCGATATACGGGTCGGCGATGTCGTCATGTATCAAGGTTTTTTCTCGATGATTTTGGCTTCGGTCACCGGTCTTATTAATATTTATCCTCAGATTGCCAAAGGTCTCGAGTCGATCCGTTCGATCAAAGAAATATTAGTGTCTACGGACATTGAGAACAATCGCGGCAAAATGAAAATGATGGACGTGCGCGGCGCGTTCACCTTCGAGAACGTCGAGCTTTCTTACCCGGGCAGCGAGCATCATGTGCTCGAGGATGTAACGCTGGAGGTGAAGGCGGGCGAGTGCATCGCTTTCGTCGGCGCGTCCGGCGCGGGCAAGTCGACGGTGCTCAATCTCGTGATTGGCTTCCTGCAGGCGACCGGCGGCAAAGTGCGCGTCGACGGCATCGATATGAACGATATCGACCTGCGCAGCTACCGCAAGCATCTGGCAGTCGTGCCGCAGACGAATATTTTATTCTCCGGTACGATTCGCGACAACATTACGTACGGTTTGAAAGAGATTAACGAGGCGGATATTGATCGCGTCGTAGAGATGGCGAACTTGTCCGAGTTCATCCAGAAGCTGCCGGACGGCCTCGATACGATGGTCGGCGAGCACGGCGGCAAGCTGTCCGGCGGCCAGCGTCAGCGGATAGCGATCGCGCGCGCGTTAATCCGCGACCCGAAAGTGATCGTGCTCGACGAAGCGACATCGGCGCTCGACAACGAGTCGGAGTTCCATGTGCAGAAGGCGATGCAAGAGCTGATCAAGGATCGGACGACGTTCATCGTCGCGCACCGGCTGTCCACGATCCGCGATGCGGACCGAATCGTCGTCATGAAGGACGGCCGCGTAGCCGAGATCGGCACGTTCGACGAACTGATGTCGGGCAAAGGCGAGTTCTATAATTTGAGGCAGCTGTCATTGTAGCTTTTATCAGGCATGTGAGGGAGCTCATTGTTTAACGAGACAAACTTCACTAAACTTCAAGCATAATCGATGGCTTGAACAAAAATAATGAGGCAAACCACGCTGCTCGTGAACCTAGGTTCATGGCGAGTGGGGTTTGCCTCATTATTAGTTATGGGGACATTCTTTTAAGCTATCCTTACTGAGATTCACCTCACTAATGAGCGAGATGCCTCACAGCGACCACCACTTCAGGTAGAGGTAAGGATCGATAGGGGCATAAGTCGGTTTCAGCTTATAGATGCCGAAGTGCAGATGAGGCAGAAACTTTCCTTCCGTTCCTTCCGTGCCGTACCCCGTGCTGCCGACATAGCCGATCAGCTGCCCTGCCTTGACGGTGACGCCTTCCTTAATGCCGGCCGCATACTTGGATAGGTGCGCATAATAAAATTCAGTGTTGTCGTCGACGCGTACCGTCACGCGCCAGCCGCCGTATTCGTTCCAGGCCGCTTTGACGATCTTGCCGCCCAGCGCGCTGTATACGGGTGTGCCTTTGTCGGCGAAGATGTCGACGCCTTCGTGCGAACGCACTGCGGCGCCGCCCGGAGACCAAGTCCGCGAGTCCGCATAAGTATTGGTAAAGGGCGTATAGCTGCCTCCCTTGAGAGGGAAGACGCCCGTTAAGTAGCTGCCTGGCTTCTTTGGAATGCGGATGTCCAAGCCCATCCATATGTTATAAGGGTTGGCGATCTGAGGATTGGCGCGAATGAGCTTGATAAGCGGGACGTTATGGCGCTGGGCAATCTTCCACATCGTATCGTTCTGCTGCACCTTTACCAAAGTAATTTCAGGCGGGTTCGGTACTTGAAGCGTCTGACCGATCGTGAGCTCGTCGGTGTTAAGGCTGTTCAGCTTCTTCAATTGCTCCACGTTTACGCCGTTTTTCGTGGCGATCAGCCATAGCGAATCGTTCGGCTGAACGGTGTAGGAGGCGGCGGAGCCGATACCCGGCGCTGCGATTAAAATAGACAGAAGCGCGGCGCTGCAGGTTAACTGTTTCATTCTAGCGTTCATGCTGTCTCAACCTTTCTTAAGCGGATTGTTCTTCTATTCCATAGTAGTAGAGAAAGCGCTTTAAATTTAGCGGTAAATATTGGGCAGCCCCGGAGACGAAAGAATAGTTCACCGATTCAATTATGTTCAAATTTTTATAAGCAATATGAAAATTGTGCAAGGAATACTGGAATCCAATTGTTTTATAATGTGAATATAGTTCTACTAATTCAGAGTGAGGAGTCGAAATAAATGCGAAAAAAATTGGTTTATTCCCCTCCGGCAAACGGTTATCCCGAGTGGAATAACAATCCGGATATTTTTCAATTGAATCGAATGGACGCTCATGCGTCTTTAATGCCATTTGATACGATCGAGGAGGCGCTTGCGGGTGACCATGCGGTATCCGCTAACCGCTTCTTGCTGAACGGCAAGTGGAAGTTTTCTTTCGCCAAAAATGCAGATGCGCGTATCGCTAACTTCTACGAGGCCGATTACGACCATAGCGGCTGGGACGAGATTGCCGTTCCGGCACACTGGCAGCTGCAAGGCTACGATTACCCGCAATATACGAATGTGGTCTACCCGTGGCATGGCAATGAGGATGTAAAAGCGCCGTTCGCACCGACCGAATATAACCCTGTTGGCTCATATATGCGCTATTTCTCCGTGCCTAAGGACTGGCAAGGGAAGCCGGTCTTCATTAGCTTCCAAGGCGTGGAATCGGCGTTCTACGTATGGCTGAACGGCGAGCTCGTCGGCTTCAGCCAAGATACGTTCACGCCGTCGGAATTCGACCTGACTCCATATTTAATCGAGGGCGACAATAAGCTCGCGGTAGAAGTATACCGCTGGAGCGACGCGAGCTGGCTGGAAGATCAAGACTTCTGGCGTATGAGCGGCATCTTCCGCGATGTGTATTTGTACACGACGCCAGATGTCCATATTTATGACTTCTTCGTACGGACGCAGCTCGATGAGCACTATCGCGATGCGGAGCTTGTGGTGGATGCGAAGCTGCTTGATTATTATGCAGCGGATTCGGTTAACGTGACCGTTGAAGCCATGCTGTATGACGCAGCAAGGCAGCCTGCGCTGGCCGAGCCGCTAACGGTTAGCGTTGCTCGAATCGGCGAGCAGCTCAAAGAGATTCAGCTTGGAGCAAGCCTAAGCAATCCGCTGAAGTGGAGCGCCGAGCAGCCGAATCTATATACGCTCGTGCTTAGCTTGAAGAACGAGAGCGGCGAGCTGCTAGAAACCATTAGCTGCAAGGTGGGCTTCCGCAGCTTCGAGATCAAGGATGGCCTCATGCGCATTAACGGCAAACGGATCATGTTCAAGGGCGTCAATCGCCATGAGTTCAACTGCGATACCGGCCGTTCGATAACGGAAGCGGACATGCGCAAGGACATTGAACTTATGAAGCTGTATAACATTAATGCCGTCCGGACGTCCCATTATCCGAACGATACGCTCTGGTATAGGCTGTGCGACGAATACGGGCTGTACGTTATTGACGAGACGAATCTGGAGACGCACGGCTCGTGGCATTACGGGCAGCAGGAGCTGCTGGATACGGTGCCGGGAAGCCGCCCCGAATGGACGGAGGCCGTGCTGGACCGCTGCAATACGATGTTCCAGCGCGACAAGAACCATCCTTCTATCGTCATCTGGTCGCTCGGCAACGAATCGTTCGGCGGCGACAACTTTATCAAAATGCATGCTTTCTTGCGCCAGGCCGATCCTACGCGTATCGTCCATTACGAAGGTGTCTTCCATTATCGGCCGTCGGAGGCAGCTTCGGATATTGAGAGCCAGATGTATACTTCGCCTCAGGATGTGGAGCGTTATGCGCTGAGCAATCCGAAGAAGCCGTATATTTTATGCGAATACAGCCATGCGATGGGCAACTCTTGCGGCGGCTTGCACGTGTATTGGGATATGTTCGAGAAATATCCGGTGCTTCAGGGCGGCTTCATTTGGGATTGGATCGATCAATCGATCAGGATCGTGGAGGCAGACGGCACGGTGAAGATGCAATACGGCGGCGACTTCGGCGAATCGCCGCATGACGGCAACTTCTGCGGCAACGGCCTTATTTTCGCGGATCGGACGGTTTCGCCTAAACTCCAAGAAGTGAAGAAAGTGTATCAGAACGTGAAGTTTGAGGCCGTTGACCTGCATGCAGGCACGATCAAGGTGACGAACCGTCATCTGTTCAGCTCGCTCGACCAGTATGCGTTCGCATGGAGCGTAGCGGTCGATGGACGCACGGTGCAAGAGGGAACGGCGTCTGCGGCAGTTGCTCCCGAAACGGAGGAGACGCTCACGATTGGCTACCGATTGCCAGAGCTGGCTAACGCTTCCGAGCAGGCAGTGCTTACCGTTCAATTGTTGCTGAAGGAAAATACGATTTGGGCAACGGCAGGACATGAGATTGCGTTCGAGCAGTTCGTACTGCCGGCGAAGGCAGCTCCGAGCGTTGGTCAGGCAGCCGTGAAGCAGAACGTGACGGTATTGGAATCTGCTGATCGATTGACGATAGAGGGTGAGCGATTCAGCGCGAGCTTCGACAAGACGACGGGCAGCCTAAACGCTTATGCATGGGATGGCAAGGAACGCTTGCAGACGGCGTTAGCGCCGAACTTCTGGCGCGCCTACACCGATAACGACCGCGGCAATAAACATCATGAGCGCTGCGCCACTTGGCGTGAAGCGGGAGCAGAACGAACGCTTGCGGCGCTGGAGTGGGAATTATCGAGAAGCTCAGCAACAGTGCGCGCCAGCTATAGCTTACCGACGACAAGCGAGTCGTTATTAAGCATCGTCTACACGGTAGGCGGCGACGGTACGGTAGACGTGTACGAGGAGTTGAAGCCGGGCAAAGGATTGCCGGAAATTCCGGAGGTCGGCATGATGTTCACGATGCCTGGCGAGTTCGATCAAGTAAGCTGGTACGGCAACGGGCCGGACGAGACGTATTGGGACCGCCAGACGGGCGGCAAGCTCGGCCGTTACGCCGGCAAGGTGAAGGATCAGCTAGTTCCGTACATCCGTCCGCAGGAATGCGGAAACAAAACGGATGTACGCAGCGCTTCCGTAACGAATGCACGGGGCGAAGGCATTGAGCTGACCGGTCATCCGCATTTTGAACTGAACGTCCTGCCATATACGCCTTCCGAGCTTGAGTCACATGATCATTTCTATAAGCTGCCTGCAAGCCATAAAACCGTCGTGCGCGTCAATTATAAGCAAATGGGCGTCGGCGGGCATGACAGCTGGGGGCAGAAGCCGGAGAAGGAATATACGCTGTACGCCAATCGCATCTATTCGCATCGCTTCTCGTTCAGAGGCATTTAAACAATAAAGGCTTGCCGTTATCCCAAAGGGTGACGGCAAGCCTTTCATTTAATATATACGCCGCCGAACGGCAGCAGTTCGCGGAGAACGCGCTTCACGATACCGCCGCCGCTTTGCAACTGCTGTACAAGGTCGGCATCGTGAGAGCCCGTCTGCATGAGGACCGGACCGCTGCCGGTTATTTCCCATTGCACCTGCATATGCTGGCTGGCGAGCTGGTTGCCGTATACGGACAGCTTAATGGATGCCTGCTCGGGATAAGCGACGAGCGCCCCGGCTTCCACATAAAGCGGTCGATCTTTATGGAGCTGAATCGCCTTCACGTCTCCGGAGGTGATGACGCCAAGCGTGCCTGGTCCCGAGAACCGCATGCGGACGAATTCGCGCGTGATCCATGCGTTTTTCATCTTCTGAATTTTGGTCTTCATCTGCATGCCTTCCGAGAAAAAAATAATATGCCGCAGATCGAATAGCAGATCGCTGCCTTCATCGATCTCGACCGTCTCCAGCGAGCAGCCGGGAGGCAAGCCAAGCACGAATTCGGAAGGCCCGTTCAGCAGGGAACGAATCCACTTCTTCTTGCGGTACAGGCCGGCTAGATCCATGAACCGATCCTCGCGCAGATGAGGCAGTCCTTGATAAGCGATGATCGCTTTCGGATGCAGCACATGCAGCTTGTCCGCCGTATCGAGCGTTACGTGTACATGGCCGTATTGGGCGGGGACGGTAATGTTCATCCGCTAATTCCGCGTGCCGCCGCGTTTCTCTGCTTGCGCCATACGGCGAAGCGCCAGATGCGAACCGAGGCCAAGTAAAGCACAATAAGCGACACGATGACGACAGCCGTCGTAATGAGCTTGCCGATGAGCGATTGTCGCTGCTGCTTCATCTGCTCCATCTCGGCTTGAAGGCTGCTGTTCTGCGCGAGCAGCTCCTCGTTTTGCAGGCGATACTGTTCGTTCTGTTCGGTCAGCTCGGCTTGCTTCTGCGTTAACTGCTCGGTAACGATCAGAGACTGCTCCAGCTTCTGGGCTTGGTTCTCGAGCAAAGCCTGCGCATCGGAGTATTGCTGCTGCAGCTCATCGAGCTTCTCCGGCGTATTGTAAATGTCCTTAATACGGTCGAACATGCCGGCATGGGCGACAGGCTGCGGCAACGATAGGGTTAGTAGAGTTAGGACGATTAAAAGTGCGGACGTATAATAAAATCTTTTCATGAACAGGATCTCCTTTCGCTGAATTTCGACATGAGAGAACCACTGCTTCCATTTTACAGTCTTTTTCGACGGTAGTCACCTTTCATGCAAAGGCAATTCGAACATAGTTTGGGTAAAGGATAACACGCAGCGGCAGCGAAATGAATATGGTGAGATTTGGAAGGACGAGGGAGTGGGATGGTATGCAATTTACCCGCGTTGACGGAAACAGAGTTTCGTTAATACCGCTCGAGGCCGAACATGCGGAGGCGTTATTCGAATGTTCGCGATTTCCTGAAATATGGGAACATCTTCCTGTGAGAATACGGACGTTGGACGAGATGAGGAGCTTCGTGCAGGCAGCAATCGAAGAGAAGGAGCGGGGCGATCAGTTTCCTTATGCGATCTACGATAAGCAGCTCAGCCGACTGGTCGGCATGACCCGCTATTTGCGAATTTCGTGCGCGAACCGCAACTTGAATATCGGTTGGACATGGTATACGCCGGAGGTATGGAGAACGGCCGTGAACACGGAATGCAAATATTTGCTCCTGTCGCAAGCGTTCGAAGTTTGGGGAGCGGTTCGCGTAGAGCTGATAACGACAACGAGTCATAGCCGTTCGCAGCGGGCGATCGAGCGGCTGGGCGCTGCGCGGGAAGGCGTATTGCGCAAAAAATACTATGGGCTCGATTATGTGGTCTATAGCATCATCGACGAGGATTGGTATGGCGACGGCGGCGTAAAGGCGCGGCTAGAGGGGATGCTTGCCGGTGAATAGGGGGACATAGAATTGACGAGTATTGAGATTAGGAAGCCTAGCGCGGAGGAATATCCCCGGGTGCATGCTTTTCAGTGCGAGTACTTGGACAGGGAGAGCTTCGAAAGGTTTGGCGAAAGAATTGCAGCAGCGCCCGAATATTACATTGCGGCATTCGACGGGGAAGAGGTTATCGGCGTTTGTTACGGGCAGAGGACGGACAGGGCGGACGATACGATCATGCTGCAGGGCATTGCGGTTAATCTGGATACGTCGAAGCGATACGCTAGAACGGGGATCGGTTCAAGTCTGATCGCAAGCTTCGAACGTATCGTTCATGAGCAAGGATATCGGCGTATCGATCTCGGAGCTGCGGACGACCTCAAGGTGGAGCGGTTTTATTTGAAGAACGGCTATACGCCTTATGAATTGGTTGCCAAGGATGCAAGCTATGGGGAGATCGTACGCATTGCTGCCCAGGATTATACGAGCGGCAAGATTATGCAGGAGCAGTTACGTGATAAATACCAAGCGCACGAGGTTATTATTATTTTCCGCAAAAGTTTGGCATAAAAGAGCAGGCTGCTTGAGGCGTCACGGTGGACGCTGAAGCAGCCTGTTTGTTTACATGAACTACGATCTTACGTACAAGCGGCTCGTTTCTTCCCAGATGCCGCCCGGCTCAAGCGTTACAAGACCGATCTGATCGGCTGGCAGATTGACGTTCGGCGCATTGACCAAGTTAAGCTGCGGCTCAGGGCAGAAGAAGCCAGGCGTCGCTCCGTTGTTCCAGATCATCCATTGCTTGTAGGCGGTTCCCACGTCGTAGACGAGCGTAACGCCTTCGCGCGAATCCGTAAGCTCCATCGCGTTGCGGCCGTTCTGCGGCTCGCTCGTGTAATGGTTGTCCATGGACTCCCAGATTGGAGACAGGCCAGTCGTCTTCATCGCTTCCTCCTCGGCGGAGAGCGCTTGATAGCTGCCGGTCGGCAGCATGCGCTCGTTAAGCTCCCAGCGTTTGCCGGTCGTCAGCGTGAAGCGGCAGTCATCCACCGTGCTGTTCGGCGCGAATGGTGCATTGACTGCCGTATGGAAAGCAATCATGCAAGGCATAGCGTCCTCGCCTTCGTTATGGACAAGCACATGCTGATGCAAGCCAAGATCGCTAAGCGAGTAACGGAGCTTGATGGAGAATTTGTGCGGCAAATATGTATGAATCGGGTGGTTCTCGTCGATTGAAATGTTGAGCGCTACGAAGCTCTCCGTCTTCGTTACGCCGAAATCTTCCACTGACCATGCCGCCGTATGGAAGAAGCCGTGCAGATGGTTGCCCGTCTTCGCTTCGTTCACCGGGAATCGATACGTTCTGCCGTTCCAAGTGAAAGTGCCATCCTCATAGCGATTCGGAGGGAATAATACCGGAATGCCGTGAATGCCGGGATTCGCTTTGAAGCTTTCCATTTCGTCCGCTGCAGGCTCGCGCAGGAAGGTGTAGTTGTTCTTCGTATCGCGGAACGCGATGAGATTAGCGCCAACCTCCGGCAGAACGGCCGCTTCATAAGCGCCCCACTTCAGCCAGACGGCTGGCTCTTGATGAAATAATTGCTCGAATGCTTGTCCTTGAGTAGACATAAGTTCCTCCTAAAAATGTATAGAGTCGTGAAGCGAAACGGTCATATTCAACCTAAGAATAGCAGGACGCGGCACAACAAACAACCGCCTTATTCCGCATTTACGGAAATAAGGCGGTTTGTTATGGATCATGGCGTCTGGCGTAATTGGCTATCATCCGAACGCTGTCTGAACAGCTGCTGAATGACGTATTGTTTGCGGCGATTGACGGTAAGCTGCTTCGATTCGGAGCAGTCCGTTCCGAAGTAGATGGTGCCGCCTGAGATCGATTTGATTTTGCCGAGGTTAATGTAGCAGTTGGAGCTGATCGGATAGAAGCTGCTCTTGCCGATGAGTTGCGTGATGAGCTCGGCAGTCATTCTCTTCTTTATATTGTAGTTCCTGCCGTGGAAGCTGACGAGTCCTTGAATCCCGACCTTGAAGTACAGCACATCCGACTCCAAGTCAAAATCCTCATAAACATTCCTCTCGCTGAGTGCTAAATTCATCATTCCATCGTCCCCCTTCAGAAATGTGAACACCTGAATTGTTAGCGCTTACATTATAACACGGTTTGGATCGGTTTGGGAAGTATATTCTGAAAAGTCATTGTTCGAACGGTAACCATGTGCTATGTTCACTTTATTGGCAAGTTGACGAAAGGGATGTGAAATGGATGAGTAAGCTGCAAAATGAGCTGTATTCAGGAATTGCGTATATCGGATCGTACGGCGGCGCTGCCGAAACGACAGTGAGGGTCTGCCGGTTCAACGGGGCGGAAGGGAGCTTGCAAGTAACGGAAGCAATTGCGAATGCCGAGAATGCGTCGTACTTGGCGCTGCATCCGCAAGGAGGCAAGCTGTACGCCGTTAGCGAGACGGAATCGACTGACGGTGCGGTTGGCGGCGCTGTCATCGCCTATGGGATTGATCCGGTTACGGGCGGACTGCTTGGACAAACGAGCAAAGCGTTATCCCATGGAGCGCATCCTTGTTACATAAGCCTCGATGCAACGGGCAAATCGGTATTCGTTGCTAACTATACGGGAGGCAACGTCGCGTTGCTTCCGCTTAATGCAGAAGGAGAGCTGGCCGGAACCGCTTCAGTCGCGGATGACGAAGGAGAGCTTGGACCAAATGCGGCTAGGCAGGATGCGCCTCATGCGCATTCGATCGTGCCGATTCCCGGCACCGCATACGTCTGCGTTGCGGATCTGGGTATCGATGAGATCCTGGTATACCGTTATGACGGCAAGAACGGAACACTAACGAAGCATAGCAGCTGTGCCGTACATCGCGGCGCAGGACCGCGCCATCTGGTGTTCCATGCGGAGCTGCCGCTTGCTTATGTCATGAATGAGCTGGATTCCACGATTGCAACGCTGCAGGTGAATGCGGAGAAAGGGACGCTAAAGGAAATCAGGTCCGTCTCTGCGCTTCCGGAAGGTTTCGGCGCCTATAACGATGCGGCGGACATTCATCTTGCCCCATCGGGTCGTTTCTTATACAGTTCAAACCGCGGACATGACAGTATTGCGGTGTTTGCTGTCGATCAGAGCAGCGGCGAATTGACGCTCGTTCAGCATATCGGAAGCGGCGGGCAATCGCCGCGCAACTTTGCGTTATCGCCGGATGGCTCGTATTTGCTTGCGGCCAATCAGAAGAGCGGCAATATTGCGGCGTTCCGCGTTAACGAGGAGAGCGGGGAGCTGACTGCCCTCGGGACGGTGCTCGATGTGCCGAGTCCCGTATGCATTCGCTTCGGAATGTCGCTGTAATTCATAAGCACCTTTAGTGAAAGGCAGGTCCTATCATCATGTCAGGGCAGCAAACGCAAGCGGACACGAAGTCCGCTGCCGTTAGATCGGCAACCGTATATTCTATCTTATTCGCAATAAGCTCGGTTCACTTGCTGAACGATTCGATGCAGGCTGTTGTCTCGGCATTGTTTCCGATATTCGAAGATTCTTTGAACTTGAACTACAGTCAGATCGGTTGGATCGCCTTCACTCTTAATATGACGTCGTCCGTCATGCAGCCCGTTGTCGGCCTCGTCTCCGATAGAAAGCCGATGCCGTGGATGCTGCCGCTCGGCATGTTGTGCAGCATGGCGGGGATGGCGGGTCTAGCCTTCGCGCCTAACTTCTGGCTGCTGCTGCTGTCCGTCGTATTCGTCGGGCTGGGTTCTGCGGTATTCCATCCGGAAGGATCGCGTGTCGTGCATATGGGGGCGGGTAATCGCCGAGCCTTCGCGCAGTCGATCTATCAGGTAGGCGGCAACTTCGGCAGCACGCTAGCGCCGCTGATGACAATCTTCATCTTCGTCCCTCTGGGGCAACGGGGCGCAGCTTGGGGCATGCTGCTCGCTGCGGCGGCGATCGCCGTTTTATTCAAGGTTGTGCCGTGGTATTCCGCACAGCTTGCGGCGCATGCGGACCAATTGCCGAAGAAGAGAGGCGGCTCGGCGGCGGGCGGAACCGGATTTGCTCCGATCAGTCAGCGAACCGTAGCTTTCGCTCTGACGATACTGTTCGTTGTCGTATTCGCTCGCTCATGGTACGCGGCGGGCATCGGTACTTTTTATCAGTTTTATGCGGAAGAGCAGTACGGTCTATCGACGAAAGGCGCTCAAGTGCCGTTATTTCTGTTCATGGCTGCCGGGGTTATAGGTACTTTCTTTGGCGGAATGGTTGCGGATCGGATCGGCCGGAAGAAGATGATGCTGATCTCCTTGCTCGGCGCAGCTCCGATCGCGCTCATCCTGCCGCATTTGCCGCTGGGCTGGGTGTATCCGGTAATTGCGGTGCTTGGTCTTGTGCTGCAATCCGGCTTCTCGGTCAGCGTTGTGTACGCCCAGGATTTAATGCCGAATAAAGTAGGCACAGCCTCTGGACTAATAACGGGTCTCGCCTTCGGCATGGGAGCGCTTGGCTCGGTCGTGCTTGGACATTTTGCAGTTGTATACTCTCTCGAGGAAGTTATTGTGGCTAGCAGTGCGCTTCTCGTACTCGGCCTGCTTGCGCTTCTGCTTCCGAAGGATCGCAAATAAAAGAGGAATAGTAGAGGACTGTCTTTGGCCGGCATGCTGGCCGAGGATGGTCCTTTCTCATGCGCGGATTTCAGCCAAAACTAGACAAAATGAATTTTTGTCTTGATTTAAACCAAACGAATTAATATAATGTCTATAAATAAACTAAACGTATAAATGAGGTGTTTGGTAATGGAGCTTAATGAACGATTCTGGTCGGCATCGTTAAACGATATGAAACAAGGTTACGTATTCGATGAGACCGGGGCAACCTATATATGCCTTGTTTGCGGCGAAAGCTTCGAGGATGGCGAAGTGTTCGCCGTGCCTCATTCGGGGCGATGGTACGAGGCGCGCAAGTTCGCCGCTCAACACGTTCAGGCGATGCACGGTTCGATGCTGACTTATTTGCTGGGGTTAGACAAGAAGGCGACCGGTCTGACGGATTTGCAGAAGGAGCTGGTGCGTGATTTTGCCGAAGGCTTGTCTGATAATGAAATCGTGAAGAAGACGGGGGCAGGCAGCGCATCGACGATCCGCAATCATCGCTTCGTGCTGAAGGAGAAGGCGAAGCAAGCGAAGCTGCTGCTCGCGATCATGGAACTGATGGATAGCGGCGCGGTGGATGCGCCCAGGTTCGTTCCGATTCATCGGACGGCGACTCAAGTCGATGAGCGATACGCGGTAACCGAAACGGAGAATGCAAGTCTGATGAAGCAATATTTTCCGAATGGACCAGCCGGTCCGCTCGCATCCTTCCCGCGCAAGGAAAAGCGAAAAATCGTTATTTTGCGGCATATTGCCTCGTTCTTCAAGAGCGGTGTAAAGTACAAGGAGAAGGAAGTCAATGAGCAGCTTCGCGTGTTTTGGGAGGATGATTATGTGACGCTGCGTCGTTATCTGATTGAATACGGTTTTCTGGACCGCGAAGACGATTGCAGTGAATATTGGGTGAAGGAATAGGAAGAACGTGGAAGGAGAATGAAGAGCATGGATCGAAATAAAGAGAAGCGCAAGCAGCTGGTGTCAGAGTACCAGGAGCGGGAGCGCACGATGGGCATATACCAAATCAAAAACGAGGCCAATGGTCGACTGTTTATCGGCGGCTCGACGAATTTGGAAGGACTGTGGAACAAAGAAAAATTTATTCTCGAACTCGGATCGCATATGAATAAGGAATTGCAGCGCGAATGGAAGCAGTTTGGCGCCGACCGATTCACATATCTCGTTCTCGAGACCGTTAAATTCGATCATGAGGTCCGTTATGATTATAAAGACGTTTTCTTGGCCGAAGGAATGGAGGCTGGCGATGTCGTTCGCAAGTACAAACGCGAGGTTGACCGGTTAAAGGAGCGGTGGATGGAAGAGCTTCAGCCCTACGGAGAAAGAGGATATCATAAGAATTCTGAGGGTAGGTAGTCAGCCGAGCAATAAAAGGAATAAGGGAGAGTGTTAATCAAGATGTCTGCAAATGCTGCCGCGGCGCCCGCAGGAGGGCTGCTGCGCAATAAGTTTTACCAAACGATTATATTATCCAACGTGCTGCTTCAAATTGGTATTTGGGTACGGAATTTCGCGATTTTGTTTTACGTGACGGACCAAACGAATAACGATCCGTCTGCGGTCGGATTAATAGGCTTCGTCGAGTTTTTGCCGATATTCGTCTTTTCGTTTATCGGGGGGACGTTCGCGGATAAATGGAAGCCGCGGCTAACGATGATATGGTGCGACTTTCTGTCCGCGTTATCGGTATTCGTCGTGCTCATTACGCTGTTGTACGGCACTTGGCATATGGTTTATTTTGCTACGTTCGTATCGGCTATTTTATCTCAATTCTCGCAACCTTCGGCGATGAAGCTGTTCAAGCAGCATATCGCACCCGAGCAGTTGCAGCAGGCGATGGCGATGTTCCAGACGCTGGTTGCTATATTCATGGTGCTGGGTCCATCGCTCGGCGTCATTACGTACCAAAACTTCGGCATCGAGGTTTCGATTGGCGTTATGGGCGTTGCCTTTCTATTGTCGGCTCTTGTTCTATACCGCATTCCGCGGGATCAAGAGATCGTCAAATCGGAGTCTGAGGCAAGCAGTAAGATATGGAGCGATATGAAGGCAGGTATGAAGTACGTGTGGAGAAGTCCGGTACTGAAGTCGCTCGGAGGCACGTTCGCACTGGCTGGTATTGCAGTCGGCATCGCCCAGACGTTAGGATTGTACGTCGTCATCGAACGGTTAGGCCAGACGAAGGATTTCCTTCAGTTTATGCTTATGATCAACGGAATCGCAATGCTCATCGGCGGTGGCGCCGTTATGGTTTTAGCGAAAAAGATATCACCGCAGAAGCTGTTGGCGATCGGCATATTACTTAGCTCCCTGTGCATGATCGGGATGGGAATATCGACAAGCGTGCCGCTCACGCTCGGGCTCCAATTCATGAACGGGCTTGGATTCCCTTGCATACAGATCGGCATCAGCACGATGATTTTGCAATGGTCCGAGGAGTCTTACGTTGGCCGGGTTAACGGGGTTCTTAGCCCGATGTTCATGGGAACGATGGTCCTGATGACACTCGTAGCCGGCGAGTTGAAGGAGGTTTTCCCGCTCGTTGGCATCTATTCCGTCGCCGGTACTCTAATGTTCCTTGGCATGCTGCTGCTCGTTCCTTTGTTTAAACATAAGCCGCTGCAAGTATTGACAGACAATTCCAAGTGAAGTAATATCGGATTAGATAAAGTTTGAACGAAGAATAGCGAAGCACGCTTATTCCCTCGGCCCGAGGGAAAGGCGTGCTTTTTTGTATTTTGTGTCGATTAAGCGATTATTTTCAGGTTTGGTGCGCGAGCAAAGGAAGGAGTTAGTTGGCATGAGGCAGAAATGGTATAAAGTTCCTCTGATGAAGATCGCGATAGTTCTCATTGCTGCAGGGATGCTGATCAATGTGGGCGGAGGCCTTGCATCTGCAGCAGAGAAAGTCGTCATTACAAAAACATATGAGTTGCTTGAAGAGGCTGCTTATATTTCTTATGAGCTCGAGGGTTATGACGGGAGCTTCGGATCGTCTATGAGAATGCCTGATGGCAGAGTCGTGAGCAGTGCCATAAGCACGAAGAAGACGGATTCCGCAGGCGTTGCGTATTGGACAAACGCCTATTCCGTTAAATCTGCACCGAAGGGGAAGTATGTTTTCACTATTCATGCGCCAAAGCAATCTTATTATAATTTGAAAATCGATCTGCCGCTTTTCTCGGATGTTTCGGTCCATTGGGCCCGGGCGGCGATTGAAGCTTTCGTTGAGAGAGGGATTTTATCGGGGTATGGAAACGGGAGGTTTGGACCGAACGATGCCGTGACGGGCGAGGCGTTTGTTAAAATGGCCGTTTTGTCCTTGACAGAAGAACTGCCGAACGGCAACCGGCAATGGCAGATATCCTTTCGTTGGCGAGTTACCGATGAAGAAGTTAGCAAGGAGCTGAGCTTTCTGGAGTACAGCTTTGGCGCTGGAGATGGAGCGGTCCATTGGTCACAGCCTTACATAAAGGCAGCGAATGATCTTGGCGTGATCTCGAACTGGACGGAAAAGGACTTTGCATTGCCGTTCAAGCGGAAAGATGTAGCGCTGCTCGCGGCGAACATTATGCGAATGGTCAAGGCGGAGGACAAGCCTTCAAGCTTCACTGATGTGAAGCGGCTCTCGGTTGAATATCAGAATGCGATTGGACTTGTCAGCAACTACAGTATTTTTAATGGCTATCCCGATGGAACATTTAAGCCTGACAATCCGGTAACAAGGGCAGAGGCGGTCGCTATCTTAACGAGACTGACCGAATTTTTGAAGTAAACGAGGGGGAATTGGTGTGTTTAGAAAAATGGTCAATCTGGCAATCGCATTGGCCCTAATCGTTGGAGTTAGTTTTGTTGGTGCTGACTCTACACCTAAGGTAAAAGCTGCCGAAGCCAAACTTCCGTTTTCGGATATTGAGAAGCATTGGGCGAAGGATGAGATTATTAAAGCGTATAATAGCGGGCTAATCAATGGGTTTCCGGACGGGACGTTCCGGCCTAATGATGTGGTTAATGCCGACCAATTTGTCGTCATGATGCTTAAGGCGTTTTCGACGACTACCAACGGCAAAACGGAATTTGATATGGATTGGATATTAGAGTTAGGAGACATCCGACCTGATATTGCAATGCAGCTTGGTTCACTTGTGAGAAAAGGTTTTGATTTTAAGCCAGCTAAAACTGGCTATTGGGCAAAACCTTTTATTGATCTGCTTTACGAAATAAGTTTTTTATCAACTTCTGATGAAGTTTTTCCTGAAAATTACGCTGTCTATAAGAAGCAAATTAAGCGAGAACAAGCTTCGTATCTTCTTGGTTTGTGGTATAAGAAATACGAAAACGTTCCTGATCCATACTACGCAGAGCTTATAACTACAAACAGCGGACTAAAAGACTTCAATAATTTCACGAATACTTCGGTCAAAAACTATCGCGCTCATGTGTTGCTAGCTGGAATCATGGCTGGTTATCCTGAGGGTAACTTTTATCCTCAACGATACGTAACCCGCGCAGAAGCGCTTACTATGGTACAACGATTACGCGACAAAACGCTTCGTACGCCATATAAACCTAATCTAACTGGACAATATTACGTCGAAGTAAATGGAAACATCTATCTGATGAGCGACGAGTTCAAATACGACATGTATAACAGCATGGCTGCTCTTGCTGAAAAGCACGTTACGAAAGGTTATGTAGGTCAAGATGGTCCAGGTTTCGGGGTATACGAGAGTAAAGAAACTGCGGACAAAAATGATTTTCTTGTTCGTATGGGTGAATTCGACAAAGTAACTCCAATGGATTTATCTGTTGGTGTCGCTATGGGTACATCGAGAAGAATGGGGATAGCTTATCCAGCTAACAAAAAAATGCCATACGCAGCTACCTATTTTGATGCACTGTTGGATTTGTTTGCTGGCAATGGCAAAGGGGTAGAATTGAAAACCAAAGTAGTGGCATTAGAAAAGACACTAGGTTCTAAACCTGTTGATTTTACGTTCAATAATAGAAAGTTCGAACTGTTTTCAGAAAAAGATATTTTCACACTGACATTGAAATACTAATTTTTGTGAGAAGGTGTACTTTTGAAGAAACGAAAGGGGTTAGTCCCATACATATTAATTCTGTGCTTAATAGCATCATACAGCACACTAATTATCGATCCGGATCGCGTTGCAGCTGCTGTTTCTACTCCAACACCTGACTATATAAATGGTCAAAAAAATACGTGCAAATACAATCCGGATGTTGATGGACCAATTCCACCCGAAATTAAACCATGCAATGATAAAAATTATAAGTTTAATTCAAAATTTTATCATCAGCAGTGGGGCGTATATAGTGCATCGAGTGGAACTACTCCTGTAAGTAGTAGTGGACAAATGAGATTTATTGTATATGGGACTCCAGAGACTGTCCACAAAAATGTACAGAACTTTACAAAAGGCTGGCAGCCTGGGGATTACAGTACGGTAAGAAAAAATGAAGGACATTTCTATGGTGAAGATGGAGTTACGGGGAATATGACTTGGGGGGAATATCGTTTCTTAGGATACACTCAAGACGGCTCACTCTACTCCAACAACTGGCTCGTACGAGACGATTCAACTAGCACGAAACTAGTAGATAAACATTGGATCTATCAGCCGTGGGATAGCTTGCCGTCAAGCTATATCTATAAACCTGTTAGCCCTGGATATGTCTATAGGAATCAGCTTGGTTTTTATGAGAATGTTATGCTTGAAAAATTTGAAAAAGTATTAGAAAACATTGACCGTTCACTCGATTTTAATATCTATAAAGGAGTGTCGTACTCAAATCGATACGAAGTGTTGTCGAGAAGTGATAATTACAATGACCTTCGTAACTATTTTGCTATCGAACAAAGCCCTACGACAAGAGAAGCAGGAGTCGGCAGGATGTTCCATTTTAGTTGGGATACAGACTCCATCTGGTATCAGTCATTTCCAATGGAGAAACTTGATCCAGGAGAAAAATTACCATCAAGAGCAGCATGTAAAGTTGAATCTGTAAACGGCGAGCCTATTCCACTTGGGAAAGAACGGACCGTAAATGTGCAGGTGAAAATCACCGGTTCTCTCGATGACACAACGAAAATCGGAGACTTGCAATACGAAACGATGTTTTATACACGAAAAGACATAGCGTTTTGGCATTTATCCGTTATGGATCAGAATAATCAAGAGCTTAAGCTTGCTTCTTCCAGCAAGAATAGTGGAGTCGTTACGAAGGATAACACGGCCAGCGGCATCATTACGTTGACCATCGATACGGATAAACTAGACAAGTCTAATCCGGATGAGTGGGTTTATGGTACAAATAACTCTAACGATATCAACGCCACAACAACGGTATATTACAACAATCACACGCAAACGAATCCATCCAAAATGGATGGAGGCTGTCACTTTAATTTGAAGTTCAAACCGACAAACGGGCCGATGTCTTCAGATTTTAGTGTTGCGGAACAAATATCCTTCATAAAGAAATCGACCTTTTTAGAAAAGGCTATTATGTATCAAGATTCATCCTATGGCAAAGACGTGGATTACTACACATTCGAGATTACGAATACAGAGGACGGCACGAAGGCGACAAAAACATTCAATCCTGCGATTCCAGAAGTAAAAGCACCGAGTGCAGGTTACTTGGATCAAGCAGCAGTAACTAAGTTTTTGTACGACTTCATTGCATCAAAATTTCCAAATGAATCTGTAAATGAAGTGATCGGAAAGTCATTTACAGTCAAGCAAACGATCATAGACAAAGATCAAACAAGCAATAACAGCTCCGTTGCAACAAAGAATATAGGAGTTGTTCAAACATCGATTCCACCATCGATCATAGCGGGTTGTGACTCTATAAAACCAGGGACGGATACGGACCCAGCACCGCCACAGTATATTATGCCGGATGTCGAGTTTGCCTTTGATTGGTACGATGTTGTACCGATGCCGGTCCAGGAGAGATCGCCTGCATACATCCCGCATAAACCATGCGACGAGCCTGTGGATTTCGAAAGCTTTACTAAGCGGGTGTCGGTAGACGGTACGGAGATCGATGCAGATTCGTTCTTCAAGGGAGAGTATATATTCGGAGAGGAACAGATTGGGCTTGTAAATGTACTCGTTACGTATACCGCGCCGGACGGCACGGAATCGATCTTTAGCCGGCATGTAGTGGTGCACGAGACGAAGCCTCGAGTGGCCATCGCATTAGATGGATTGTATAAAGAGAACAGAACGATTCACGCCTATGACCGCTCGAAGGAAAGCAATGATCAATGGACAGAGAAGCAAGCGCCGCTCACGATCACGTCTTTCAGCTTTGTGAATGCCGCAGATCCAAATCTTAAGTGTCGGACCGGTTATTGCGAAAAGAATTTAAGCGAGAAAATGTATATGTACAAATCGACCGGCAATTACCAGCTCAGCATCGCGGCCAAACGAGTAATTGTCCATAACGGCAAATCGTATACTCGGTATAGCGATCCGTATCTTGTCGACTACGAAATTCTCGAAGATCACAAGCCTGTTATAATCGCACATGCCTATGGCGATCAAATTAGCCGTTTAGAGCAGCTGCAGCTCAACTACCAAGTCGAGAGTACAGATGGCGATTATATTGCAGAGAAGAAGCTGCAGGTGTTCTTCGACTCCAAAAACCAAGGCGTATTTGATACGAAGGTATTTGAGAGTACAGGAGACGTTACAGAGCTTCCGAAGCTGAACAAGCTGGGACAATATCAAATTGTCGTTGAAGCAAAAGAGGGTACGAACGAAGAGCGGTTGATGGAATTCATTACAGCAACCGATGATAAGTCCAATACGTCGAAAACGCACTTCTTCATCGATAACTACGCGCCGGCTTCCGACTTATATATCGATGTGCCGACCGAGAAGCCCGATATGGACGTTTTCTTCCTGCTCGATAAGAATCTGACGCAAGCATCGACGGATTACGTTAAAAACCAAAAGGTAACGCTCACCAACACTTTTACACAAAGCAATATGATGAGCAATATCGGAATCTGGGACATGAAGACATATACGTATGATCAATCGGCGAGCACGACAAGAGGGACAGGTGGCAGCTATCCGCCATCAACAATCCAGCATACAACCACTGGAGGCTATAGCGGTACACTGTCTCGAACTAGCGTATCCAATGCGCCGTATAGCGTGGATGAGGGGAAGTATGTATCCGTAACAGACTCAAAAACGGCTACCGATTCTTGTACAAATGATGTTATTACCTATTATGACGAAAACGGAAATTATTCAAGCCAAACATCCAGGTCAACATGTCCTGGGAGTAAGTCATACAGTGATGGAAAGTATTCAGGAACATTGAGCAGGACGGGACAGTCTGCTGGCGGTTCTTGTCCATCCAGCGGCGGTACGCCAAACGGATCGTGCACTAATACTTGGACAGCGAATTATTCGGGTACGGTTTATTGGACGCGAGACGTGTGGGAGCCCAAAATGGTCCAAAAGGATAGCTATACAGGCTTTTACTCAGGTACGGTTTACAAGGATATTCGGCAGCCGTATGACGCTTCGTTTATGAGGGCTGTGCCGTCAAAATATGTGATCTATATTTCAGATGGTAAAGTCTCCGAGCTATCGGATCTGCAACACCTCATGAGTAAGCAAAATGCCAAGCTAATCCTGGTTGGCAGCAATGACATGGCAGCTCAAATCCCGCATGAAAAGCACATTCTGAATGATAAAACGATTGACCAAATCATTGCGGATGTTATTGCGTATATTGCGGAGAGCAATCCGCAAATACCGAAAGTGTTGAAGCTTCTTGGAGAACAGATCGAAACCGTAACGGCTTCCTTCGACTACGAAGGGGATCCATTGCCGGCATCTACGGACTTCTTGCAGATCACGCAGGATGCGAACCATTACGATAATTCGATGGGCTTTGATACCTTTGCCGGGCAATCGCTAATATCGACGAAGCTGGGAAGCAACTGGAAGCAATATCAATCGGTCGTAACCTTTAATAAACCAGGGAAATACACGTTCTATCGTAAAATAAAGGATCAGCCAACAACTGACCCGAACTTCCCAGGATATGATTACTTCTCTAATGAAAGTGCCATTGAGGTTTTTGTACATCGTAAGCCGATAGCGGAAGTTACGCTGGATTTCGATTACCTCGCAACTTCAAATACGTACCGAACAACGTGGGTGGATATGAGCTATGACCTCGACCACAATATTACCCGAGCTGCTACGGATCGCGGTATACAAGACCGTACGATAAAGTTTACGAGCCGGACGACAGGAGAAGTGTTCACTAGAATTCCTGACGAGCTGCCGCCAGGTACGTACGTCCTGGATTATGTTGCTCAAGATATAGAGGGCGTGTGGAGCGATCCTATTCAAAGAACATTCGTATTGCCAAGCACCGTTCCCGTTCAGTTCAAAAGCAAACTGACTACCTCCTATAGCGGCTTCTCGTTAACGAGCATTCCTGCAAGCGAAGGACTTGTTGCTCATGAGCTCTGGACGAGGTATCCATACTCGATATCGCTTGCCTTCTCGATGGGAACGCAAATCGCGCGTAACGTTGCCTATTACACAGGTACAAAGTCTGGCAACGATATTAGCTGGGCAAATGAAAGCTTTACGATACCCGCGACGACGCCGGACGGAAACTATTCATTCGTTATTCGCGCCAACGGCTCGGTTGCAGGCTCAACGGCAGCTCATACGTACGACGTCCGCGTTGTGACGCCAATAAATTTAGCTGCTCGAATAGATGCTGTAACGGGTGAACCTCCTGCGAACGATGTAACTACGCTTGTCGTCAAGGATACGTACCAACTGGTAGCTGCAACAACGAAGTATCCGACAACGACTACCGTCACAGCTTTCAAAGGCACTTCTTATCAGAAAAGCGTAACACTTACGCCTACAACTGCCAGCACGGTAGGATATGGGCAAAAGAACTGGGCGGGAAGTCTGAAAGTCGGCACGATGCCAAGCGGTACGTATACGTTCGAATGGCGCTCCACAACGCCGAACGGTAATGTGGAGACGGTCGTCAAGACGGTTCAGGTCGTCAATAACCGACCGCCGACTGCTGATTTCGATTGGTCGCCGAAGCCTCTATACGAAGGGGATACGGTGCAATTCAGGTCAATCGTCAGCGATGCTGACAACGATTCATTAGCCGTCTCGTATGAGTTGGTGAGCCCCAGAGGAACGAAGACCAACTACAGTTACACGTTAACTTCGCCATATTCTAGCACGGCACCAACACTCCGAATGGTTGATATGGGCGTTTGGACGATGAAAATGACGGTAAGCGACGGCAAAGCACCGACGGTTACGGTTGCGAAGTCTATAAACGTGCTTCCTCTTTCAGTAAATGGACTAGTGAAGCATACGGATCTATGGGACGAGCATCGCCGCGTATTTAATGAGAAGAAAAGCGGCAATCCGGAATCGCCTCGTGGGTACGGCGTATTCTGGGCGGGCGAGAAGTTCATGCTGGAGTCCTCAACAACCCTAACAGGAACGGCTACAAAGGCTGATCGTGTAGAAGTGAAAATGGGCAAATATACGGTAGCATTGTCCAAAATGGACGGAAGCGGGACAAGTTGGGGCGGCGAGCTATGGGATGACGCATTGGCAGAGCTTGCCGATGGACCGCTGACTTTCACATTTACCGCTTATTACAATAACGGCACAACCAAAAGAGTAACGGTTACCATCTTCATCGAAGGAGAGACGCTTGAAATTGTAGGCGTGCATCGCGTCCAGTAAGACTATCGGTAATAAAGAGGACCTCAAACCCAACGGAACAGTGGGGGTTGAGGTCCTTTCGTAATTGGAGACTCTATGTGCGTAACGAGCTATGTTGGATATTAGCACAAACTTTTTCTAATGGGACTAATGATGAAGGTCTATATTGGATATCTGCAATAACTCTACATAGAAATGGATATTTATCTATTGGAAAGCTAGTGCCAATATTCAATATAGCATGTGTCACCGAGGGAATATGCAAAAAGTTGTTGCAAAAATCCAATATAGCCCAAACTCAACGCATTTCAGCTTCTAGCTCTTGATTTTGGTGAAAAACTTGCTGATCGCATAATAAGCTGCCCCGCGCACAGCCGATTGGTCCTGCAGCTCGGCGAACAAAATAAGCAGCCGCTCGCGGTGGTAAGATAGCGTTCTGCGATCTACGGCAGCCTGTACGGACTGCTCCAGCCACGCCTTCGCCCGGCTCATCCGATTGCCGATAATGACAACGTCCGGGTTGAAGACATTGACGATATTCGCAATGCCTGCCCCTAAGTAATCCCCAATCGAGCTAATGAGCTCACGTACTTGCTCGTTCCCGTCCTCAGCGGAAGCAAGCAAATCCTCCAGGCTGTCGAAGCCAAGTGAAGCTGCTCTCTCCAGCAACGCATTCTCCGAGGCATACAGCTCCCAGCAACCTTGATTGCCGCAGCTGCAAGGCTTGCCGTTGTATTCGATCGACAGATGGCCAAGCTCTCCCGAGAAACCCGAAGCCCCTTTGTAAAGCTCCTTGTTCAGGATGATGCCCGTACCGATACCGATGCCCACGCTCACATAGATTTGATTGCGGATGCCGCGGCCCGCGCCGTATTTCTGTTCGCCCTGCGCGCCGGCATTCGCTTCATTGTCTATCGTGACGGGCAGTCCGAAGCGCTCCTCGAGAAGCCGTTGCAGCTCGACTTGACGCCACTTCAAGTTCGGCGCGAATAGAATGCTGCCGTGATCGTCGACAATGCCCGGCACGCCTACGCCGATTCCAACGATTCCGTAGGCGCTCTCCGGTGCTTCCTGCATAAGCTCCTCGATGCAGCCGGCAAGCTGTTCCATTGTAAAGTCCGGATCATGGCGCTTCAAGCGCCGCTGCGTCTCGGAGACGACATTGCCTTCCAAGTCCGAGAGAAGTCCTCTTATATAATTGACGCCGAGGTCAATACCGACCGCATAACCAGCCGTTCCGTTGAATAGCAGCATGACGGGCTTGCGGCCGCCGCTAGATTCACCCGGCCCGTTCTCCAGCACTAGATTGCTGTCGATCAAGTCTTGGACGAGACTGGACACGGTTGCTTTGTTCAGTCCGGTCAACTCGGATATTTGAGCCCGGGATAGCGGAGCGTGCTTAATGACCGCTTCGAGCACGATCGATGTATTCATTTTTTTGATTAGCGCTAAGTCTCCGGTTGGTTTCTGTTTCAATAAAGTAAGCCTCCGTCCGCCTGACAATAACTATTATTGTACCATGTACCATTAAATCTCGAATATACGGCTTGGCCAAACCGCATACTGAATAAGGTGAAAAATGACCATGCAAAGTTTTATTCAGTTTAACATAAAAACTTAGTTTGTTTAATAGACAAACTAAGTTAAGGCATGTTATTCTGTGAATAGAACGTTTTCAACAAATAAAATTTTCGAATTTCGCGAAGGAGGATTTTGTTCTCAATGACTTATTTCAAAGGCATCGATACGATTCAGTTTGAAGGTAAAGGCTCTGACAATCCGCTAGCATTTAAACACTACGATCCGAAGCAAGTGATTCTTGGCAAAACTATGGAAGAGCACCTGCGCTTCGCAGTCGCTTACTGGCATACATTCAACGCTAACGGCAGCGACCCGTTCGGCAACGCAACGATGGTTCGCGGCTGGGATCAATACAACGGTCTTGACCGTTCCAAAGCCCGCGTAGAAGCCAACTTCGAATTCATGAATAAATTGAACATTCCTTTCTATGCGTTCCATGACGTAGATATCGCTCCAGAGGGTGAAACGCTGCAAGAAACGAACAAAAACCTCGACGTTATCGTAGCTATGCTGAAAGACAACATGAAGACATCCGGCAAAAAGCTGCTGTGGAACACGGTTAACATGTTCTCCAACCCACGCTTCGTACACGGCGCCGGCACGACTTGCAACGCCGACGTATACGCATACGCTGGCGCACAATTGAAAAAAGGTCTTGAAGTCGGCAAAGAGTTAGGCGCGGAAAACTACGTATTCTGGGGCGGCCGCGAAGGTTACGAGACGCTTCTGAACACGGACATGGGCTTCGAGCTCGACAACCTTGCACGCCTGTACCACATGGCTATCGCTTACGCGAAAGAAATCGGCTTCGACGCGCAATTCCTGATCGAGCCTAAGCCAAAGGAGCCGACGAAGCACCAATACGACTTCGATGCGGCTACAACGATTGCATTTTTGCAAAAATACGGCTTGAAAGACCACTTCAAGCTTAACCTTGAAGCTAACCATGCAACGCTTGCAGGCCACACGTTCGAGCACGAGATTCGTACGGCTGCAATCAACGGCATGCTTGGATCGCTTGACGCGAACCAAGGCGACTTGCTGCTTGGCTGGGATACGGATGAGTTCCCGACCGACCTGTACTCCACGACGCTTACGATGTACGAAGTGCTTAAAGCCGGCGGCATCGGCCGCGGCGGCGTTAACTTCGACGCGAAAGTACGCCGCGCCTCGTTCGAAGCGGAAGATCTGTTCCTTGCGCACATCGCAGGCATGGACAGCTTCGCTTGGGGCCTCAAAGCTGCTGCTAAGCTGATCGACGAGAAAATTCTCGACAACATCGTAGACAACCGCTACCGCAGCTTCAAAGAAGGCATCGGCGCGGAGATCGTATCCGGCAAAGCGACGCTTGCATCGCTTGAGCAGTACGCGCTTCAAAACAACCCGATCAAAAACGAGTCCGGACGCCAAGAGCGCATCCGCCTCATGCTTAGCGAAGTTATTTTCAGCGTATAAGCTGGGGAGGTTCTCTTACGAATGAGCTATGTTATCGGTATAGATCTCGGGACGAGCGCGGTTAAAGCGCTGCTCGTCGACAAGAACGGCACGGTAGCGGCGGAAGCATCCCGCAGCTACCCGCTGTTCCATGAACATTCCGGCTGGAGCGAACAGAAGCCGGATGATTGGGTTAATGCTACGATCGAGGCGCTGCGCGAGCTCGCCTCTTCCTCCGGCATCGATGCCGGACAAATCGAAGGCATCAGCTTCTCCGGTCAAATGCACGGTCTCGTGCTGCTGGACGGAGAAGGCAATCCGGTCCGCAACGCGATATTGTGGAACGATACGCGCACGACGGAGCAATGCCGCGAGATTGAGCGCACGCTTGGCGACAAGCTGCTCAACATTACGCGCAACCCGGCGCTTGAAGGCTTCACGCTGCCGAAGATTCTCTGGGTTCGTCAATACGAGCCGCAAGCCTTCGAGCAAGCGAAGCTCTTCCTGCTGCCGAAGGACTATGTGCGCTATCGGTTGACGGGCAAGCTTCATATGGACTATTCCGATGCGGCGGGAACGCTTATGCTTGATGTCGCTGGCAAGGAATGGAGTCTTGATGTGCTGAGTGCATTCGACTTGCCTGCAAGCTTCTGCCCAGCGCTTGTCGAGTCGCATGGTCTAGTAGGAACGCTGCTGCCGAAGGTTGCGGAAAGCACGGGACTTAGCGAGGCAACGAAAGTTTTCGCGGGCGGCGCAGACAACGCTTGCGGGGCAATCGGTTCAGGTATCCTGTCCGAAGGGCTTACGCTATGCAGCATTGGTACGTCCGGCGTTATTCTTTCCTATGAAAACGATAAGTCGAAAGACTTCGCAGGCAAGGTGCATTTCTTCAACCACGGCAAGCAAGACGCATTCTACGTGATGGGCGTTACACTCGCGGCGGGCTACAGCCTAAGCTGGTTCAAGAAAACATTCGCGCCAAGCGAATCGTTCGATCAGTTCCTTGAGGGCGTGGGCGAGGTTCAGCCTGGCGCCGGCGGTTTGCTCTTCACGCCGTATCTCGTCGGCGAACGGACTCCTCATGCCGATTCCGTCATTCGCGCCAGCTTCGTTGGCGTTGACGGCGCGCATGAACGGAAGCATTTTGCCCGCGCGGTTATGGAAGGCATCACGTTATCGCTTAACGAGTCGGTCGATATGTTCCGTAAAGCAGGCAAGACGGTCGATACGATCGTATCGATCGGCGGCGGTGCGCAAAATCCGGTTTGGCTGCAAATGCAAGCCGATATTTTCGGAGCGACGGTCGTTGCGCTTGAGAACGAGCAAGGCCCGGGACTTGGAGCGGCTATGCTCGCTGCATACGGCTCCGGCTGGTTCGAAAGCTTGGAGGCATGCGCCGACAAGTTCGTGAAGCACGCGGATCGTTACGAGCCGCAGCCTGAAGCGGTCAAAGCCTATGAAGGCATCTTCAAGGTGTATCAGCAGGTTTACGCTCAGACGCGCAGCTTGAACGAGGCGCTGGCACCTTACCGCAACAAATAAAACAATGAATCGGCAGTCGAGATTTTCTCGATTGCCGATTTTTTTTGTCGACTTCGACTATCGATGCGCAATTATTCCAACTGGAAGGATTACGTGGTCATTATATCTGAAATACTTCTTTACAAGGGAACGTACATTCGCTAATCTGAGTATGGGTAAATATCCCATGATTGGGGGACGTGAACCGATGGGAATCAAGGAGGTTTTTTTATGGGGAAGTTTATAAGCCATGTTCAAATTCCAGTGAAGAACTTGAAGGAAGCCGCTGAGTGGTATAATACTTGTCTCGATTGTACGTTGCATGCTAATTTTGAAGAATTTGCTATCATCGGCTTTCAAGATGATCGAACGCATATCTTTTTATGGCAGACTTCCGATAGAGGAACGGCGACGACGTTTACTGTTAACGGTGAACCGTTTCCCGCCATCGGGTTTCAGGTTGACGACATGGATGCGCTTTGCCGGAAAATATCCGAAGCAGGCGTAAAGGTCCACGGCGACCCGCAAGCACCGCGGGCGGATGAAGGAAGAAGGTTCTTAAAGTTTTTCGATCTTGATGGTAATATGCTGGTCGCGCATACTGCCTAAACGTTAGCCAACAACAAAAAAAACAAAGGAGCGAACAATTTGAGTACAGTTTTGAGTAAAGCGGGAGCTATTTTTATCCCAGTACGTGACGTTGGAGAAGCGCGGGAATGGTATAGCTCCATCCTAGGTCTAGAACCTAAGTTTGAAATCATCTCCGGCCATCTATGTTGTATACCGTTGGATAACAACGGCTTAAATCTTGTCTTGGATAGCCAAATTTACAATGAGGATTCTTACTTCAGAAGTCCTGCCTTCCATTTTAACACCGATGATATAGATGAGGCTTACCATTTCATAAAAGCTCGTGGCGTCGAAATGGTTACGGATATAGAGAACGGCCATTGGTTTAATTTTAAAGATCCCGACGGGAACATGTTGATGATTTGTAAATGTTGATTTCCTATAGCCTGTAAATATAACGAAGTTCACAAGTTACCGTTTGTAGTTGCTCCATATCGTTTCAGGTCTAACCCCAAGCTCGCCGGCGATCAGCTCGGCGGTGAGCCGCTGGGGCTTTTTTATTTTGCCATTGCGAATCTTGGAAATCGTCGTTAACGATATAAGCGTCGATTGCGCCAGCGAGGTGACGGATACGTTCTTGCTGAGCATCAGCATGCGGAGCTTGTAGGATGAATCCTCCTCTTGCGTGTTAAGCTGCATGTTCATCAGAATAACGACGAAGTTCTTGAAGCTTCGATTGCCGTTATAGAAGGGCTGAATCAATGCGTTGCAGGAATAGCTGCGATCGCCAAGCTTCAGCTGAAAATCGATTTGCTCCGCGGTTCGGTTGTTCTTAGCGTATTCGAAAACGCGCTTTGCTTTGCTGCGGTCATGCTCCAATATCAGCTCGTAAATGGTAGTTTCGATATAGGACGAGGCAGGCTGCTGCACCGGGGCGTAATAGTGCTTAAGCGTCTTGATGTTATATTTTTCGTCTACGATGGCGGACACCATGATTTTATTCTGAACGATATAATCGTCGATCCACTTCGTTTCTCTGAGATCTTTGCAAATAAGGACATAGAAGGTAAGGCCGTCGCTTTGGAGCTTGCGGCTGGACAAACGAATCGGCGCAGGCTCGGAAGCTTTCGTAACTAAGTTGCATTCTATAGAAGGCGTTGACCATTCATCTTCGGAGAGGCTATGAATGACATCGTAGAAGGAATTACCCGTGTCGGCAGTCGATATAGCCATAGAAGGGTCAAGATTGAGCAGATCGGATTTTTTGAAACCTGAGAATACGGTGAATGCTTGATTGACATCGCGAATGTACAGGCGGGATTTCTTTATTTCAATGATAAGCATAGGATCGGATAGTAAATAAAATAAATGATTCATCGAAGACGTCCTCCCATCAGTTTACATGTTTCGAACATAATCATAACTAATTATGTCATAAAACCTAACACAATGACATAGTTAAATTTGAAAATATGGATGCCCTCGATAAAAAAACAAGAACCGAAACATGTTTGGCCGCAAAAATAGGCATACTAATGGAAACCGTAGGAAAGGAAGATGAAATTGTCCGATCAAAACGCCATTTTGTTTGAATTCAGCGATGCACGCAGCGCGACGCTCGCCTCGGATACGCTTGAGGAGCTTGGTTATGCGCCTGTATTGCACGAAAACAACCGTATACATATTCATATTGAAGGCAGCGATTTGACTTCGGCTTTGGAGATCGCGCAGGCGAACGGAGGGAGGCTGGTCGAGCAGTCCCATATAGCGGACTGGGCGGTAACGGATACTGCTTATGCACTCGATGCGGTAACCATTCCAGCGCATGTCGTTAACGAGGATTGGGTGGATTCTTACGCCGCCGGACAGCAGGAGGAGTCTTATCTCCTCCGCAACCGGGACGATGACGCCGATTATGACGATGAGTTTATCCCCGATCCGGGAACGTACGATCATTTCTCTGGCGACGTTCATACTTAACGTTGATTAGGTGGTTACGGCTGTGATTAAGAACCGCCGTAGTCTGCGCTTAGAGCGGCGTTCGTGCCTGCATTGTATCCGGTCGTGAAGGCAGCCGTAATGTTATAGCCGCCCGTGTAGCCGTGTATATCAAGCACTTCACCGCAAAAATATAATCCAGGCATTAGCTTGGACTCCATCGTGCGCGGATCGATTTCCTTCAGATTGACGCCTCCGCCCGTAACGAAAGCTTCCTCTAGCGATAACGTACCGTTAATCGCGACCGGGAAGCTTTTGATTTGCGCGGCAAGCGCGAGCCAAGGCTCCTTCGGTAGGTTGTCGTACGTAATATCGCCGGAGATGCCGCAGCGCTGCAGTAGAAACTCGAGCAGCCTTTCCTGCATGTAGCCGCGAAGGACGTTTCGAATCGCTTTGCGCGGTTCCAGCTTTGCCATGCGAAGCGTCTCCTCGTATATCTCCGATTCGGAGCGGCCCGGCAGCAGATCGATCGTTAACGAAACGGTTGCTCTGGAAGCCGAGCTCGGATCGGCGGCTTTCGTCTGCTTCATTTCCTTCACGACGAATTGGCTGCATCTAAGCGCAGCCGGCCCGGATAGACCGAAATGCGTAAAGATCATATCCCCTTCATGCGACACGAGGCGCTTGCCTTTATGGCTCCAAACCGTAAGGACGACGCCTCGAAGGGACAACCCTTGCAGGTCCTTGGAGCGAATCCAAGGCTCGGAGGAGGTTAGCGGTACTTCGGTTGGATAAAGCTCGGTAATCGTATGTCCGGCAGCCTTCGCCCAAGGGTAGCCGTCGCCTGTCGAGCCGGTGTGAGGCACGGACTTGCCGCCTGTGGCAATAATGACCGCCTTCGCATGGATGGTTTCCCCGTCCACAAGCTTAACCCCGTTTACGGCACCATGCTCATAGAGCACCTCGGCTACGGGCGACAGCGTTCTTACCGTAACGCGCTGCTCCTTCACCTTGCGGATGAGCGCGTCAACGACGGTCTTCGCCTTGTCCGATACGGGAAACATTCTCCCGTTGTCTTCTTCCTTGAGTGCGATCCCCATACCTTCGAAGAAAGCGACAATGTCGCGGTTGCTGAACGTATTCAAGGCGCTATAGAGAAAACGTCCGTTACCGGGTATATGTCTAACGAGCTCATCAAGCTCCTTCGCATTCGTGACATTGCACCTGCCCCCGCCGGATATGCCGAGCTTCCTGCCCAGCTTGTCCCCTTTGTCGATGAGCAGCACGTTCGCTCCTCCGCTGCCTGCCGCCGCCGCTGCCATTAAGCCGGAAGGTCCGCCGCCGATAATAATAATGTCGTACATGTTGCACGCTGCCTTTCTGTCGGATCAATTAAGATCGAATCATTTCTTCATTGTATCATTCTTTACCGCAATGGTATGCGTTATAATGAAGCCAAATAAAAAGTGATGAGAAAGGCGGCGAGACGGATGCTTCGATTGGAGAGGCGTTTGATAGGTGCAGGCGAGGCGCAATTGTATGTCAGGGAATGGTTGCCGGATAACTCTGAACCGAGTACATCGGCCGAGGAACATGAACGGGCAAAGCTTAAGGCGGTCGTCTGCCTCCTGCATGGTATGGGGGAGCACGGCGAACGCTTCTCGCATGTTGCGGAGAGTTTGACATCAAATGGTCACGCTGTCATTGCGATCGATCAGTTCGGGCACGGCTATTCCTCGGGCAAGCGAGGCCATATGCTGTCGATTGGCGCGACGATAAGCAACGCAGCGCTTATGATCGACGATGCAAGCAAGCGTCATCCGGGATTGCCGCTGTTCCTATACGGCCATAGCAAGGGCGGCAATATCGCGCTCAATTGCGCTCTGCGGCTACATCCGAAGCTTAGCGGCGTCATTCTGTCCAGCCCCTGGCTGCGGCTTGCGTTTCAGCCGACGGAGGCGAAGCTGTGGCTCGCCCGCAGGCTTGCATCGATTCTTCCCGCCCTGCAGCAGTCAACGGGCTTGAAGGCCGAAGATTTGTATCGCAGCGGCAATCCGCGCGCCGCCACTATCGAGAATGACCGTCTTTATCATAATAAAATTACGCTGCGTACTTTCCTGGAAATACAGCGGGCAGGAGAATGGGCAATCGAGCATGCCGACGAGATCGATGTTCCAATCCTGCTATTTCATGGAACGGCAGACAAGGTAACCTCATATGACGCAAGCAAGGAGCTTGCCGAGCGGCTAGGGGAACGTTGCACATGGTATTCGGTCGAAGGGGGTTATCATGAGCTGCATAATGATGTCGACGGGGAACGGACGATTGGACAAATGATGGATTGGATAGAGTACCGTTGTCAAAACAGGTAGTTTATGTTTTTTTGGATTAATAGTATGATAGATTATGTTACGTCCGTTACCCATTAAGCAAATTGAAAGCAGTCGGACGCGAGTCGTTAGCGGCATTCGAATAGCAATTTAGGGGGATCCGATTGTCTGTGCTGAAGGAGCTGCTGTTACAATTCATAATATCCTTATTGCCGGTGTTTGCTTATCAGATATGGTATGACAAGGATCGAGGCAACAAAGACATATCCGTTATTATGACGCTGCTTGGCGGAAGCGCAATGGCGCTCTGCATGATAACTTCGCGAAGCCTGCACGGCTACGACCTTGATTTACGTCTCATTCCCTATACGATTGCTTCTCTATACGGGGGACTGCCTGCTTTAATCGCGTTGACCGTTGCGTATGTGACAATTCGCATTCCGATGCTCGACAACTGGCAGGAAGCGGTTATATTCGGCGTTTTCATCATTTGCTTTATACTGCTTATGGTAGTAGCTATCCGACCGTTCCAACGTTCGTCCGCCTTGCGTAAGAAACGACTCGGATTAATACTTATGGGGATCATATGCGCCTACTACTCCATTTCGCTTATCGTCTACTTTTCACTCCAACAGGTACATTTGAACGCTATGTTCTTACTCTTGCTGGCAATAAGCATCATAGTAACCCTGTCGGCCATGTGGCTGTCACTCTATATGATCGAAAGCGTGAGGGAGAAGAAGCTGTTATACGAGGAAGTTACTCGCGTGTCGGCCAATTACCGCAACGAAGTCGAGAAGCTGCAGCAATTCATTGGCGAGACTTCTTTTGCGGTGCTCTTGCTTGATCGGGAAGGCAGTATTACCCATATTAATGAACTGGCGATCAAGCTTTTCAGGCTGAAGCCTGAATACGGCGGCGTGAAATCGATGCTTGGACAGTCTTATCGGGATATTTTCCCCCAGGAGTCGGAAACGGTTTGCAGGGAACTTCTGCATAGCGCCTTGAACGGCAAGCGGGAAATGCTGCAACCTTATATGGAGGGCGACAAAATGTTGCTCAAGACCGTATTTGCGATCCGCTCGTCTGTCGACGATCAAATTGTCGGGGCAGCACTAATTGCCCATGATGTCACCGAGCTTAATCAATTGCGAGACGAGGTTGGCCGAATGGAGCGGCTAAGCCTTGTTGGCCAGATGGCTGCAAGCATTACGCACGAGATTCGTAATCCAATGGCGGTCATCCGGGGGTTCGTTCAGCTTATCCAGGAGCGCAGCGAATCTGCGCAACATGACTATTTCCGCATTGTGATGGAGGAGCTCGATCGCGTCAACATGATCATAAGCGACTTCCTGTCGCTTGCCCAGAACAGGGCGCTAACCATGGAAATGGGTTCGCTTAACGACATCATAGCCGATATGCGACCGCTTCTGGAAGCCGATGCGAACTTGCGCGGACAGACGCTGCTTCTGGAATTATGCGAAGAAATGCCGCCTATCATGGTCAACGATCGGGAGATTAAGCAATTGCTGCTTAATCTGGCGAGGAACGGAATGGAGGCCATGGACGAGAAGGGCATCCTTACGATTGCGACGGTATTCGAAGGGGGTGCCATCGAGCTTCGAATAGCGGATGTCGGCGTAGGTATCCCGCAGGAGAAGATGAACAAGCTGTTCGAGCCGTTTTTTACAACAAAGACGCGAGGGACGGGGCTTGGATTGCCGTTATGCCTGAGCATAGCGGAGAGGCACAATGGCCGAATCGATGCTTATTCAACGGAGGGCGAGGGTACGACTTTCGTTGTGACTTTCAATGTACATATGCAAGAGGTAAGGTTGGCGACATAAGGATTGCAGCGGATGCGCATACTAGCTTCGAAACCAACAGGACTGGCTTGAAACCTTCAAGCCGGAAGGAGGAGCAAGCATGGCACAAAGCAATGGCGGCAACAAAGGAAGCTCTCGCGAGCAGCGTCAGCAAGCGGCAGAGAACGAAGCGAAATCCGGCAAAGCGGCGGAAGAAGCAGGCTACGATAAGAAGCTGAACGGCCCGAATCGGCCTTCGATCTAGCAGGAAGCGGGGCAAGGCGTATGGACGACGACAAGGAAGATCGCCGCGCCAGGCAACGTGCGCTGAACGACGATCCGGAGCTTGATCCCTATGAGATCGAGTTTCTGCCTGAATTCCGCGAAGGAAGAGGAGAGCGCGCGCCCTTCGTCAATGAACACGGCGTTATCATCGGCGATCACGATTATGAATCCTCTAATTCTCCGTTAACGCAATGGAGCGTAGAGACCGACCCGGCCATTATGGCGGGAGAGCAGTGGGTGCATCCATTCAAAGACGTAGGCTTCTTGACAGCGGAGAACCGCGATTATTTCGAGCAAAGAATCGCTCCGCAGGCTGGCATTTTTATGCATCTTGACAAAAATGCGGCTTACGGTGCGGGGGAACCGGATAAATCGGCGGATAAGGCGAAAATAAAGCAACCGGAGTGATACGCTCCGGTTGCTTTATTTTCATAACGAACGGTATAATAGTAGCTAAAATAATGTTATTTAAAGGAGTGTTCTGCAATGTCTATGTCCTTCGAAAGATATATGTTAGATATGGTTCAACCGATGCGCGACGATCTTACTCGTATCGGCATTCAAGAGCTTCGTACACCGGAGGAAGTGGAAGCGGCTATTCCTACCGCTAAGGGAACTGCGCTTATCGTCGTAAACTCCGTATGCGGCTGTGCTGCAGGCCAATGCCGTCCAGGCGTAGCGGAAGCCCTTCAGAACGAAGTAACGCCTGATCACCTGTACACGGTGTTCGCCGGGCAAGACAAAGAAGCAACGGCTAAAGCCCGCGAATATTTCGCGCCGTACCCGCCGTCTTCGCCTTCGATCGCTCTTATGAAGGACGGAGAGCTCGTCCATTTCATCGAACGCCATCAAATCGAGAACCGCTCGGCGGCGGATATCGCAGCCGATCTGTCAGACGCATTCGACCGGTTCTGCAAATAACGAACGGAGACGATACTTATGAGCTTGCAGCGCGAAATCATTGAACGCCTTGGCGTAAAGCCGGAGATCGATCCGGGAACGGAAATTCGCAAACGGGTCGATTTCCTGAAGCAATACGTCAAGCAATCGGGAACGACAGGATTGCTGATCGCGATCAGCGGCGGCATTGACAGCGCAGTCGCAACGGGACTGTGCAAACGCGCTACCGACGAGCTCAGCGAGGAGTCGGGTAAGGAATATATTACGCTCGGCGTATTCCAGCCGTACGGCGACCAAACGGATATTCAGGACAGCTACGCCGTCGCCGAAGCTTTCGGGCTGACGCATAAGGTGGAGACGAATATCGGCGAAGCGGTCGACGAGATCGCGATAGAGGTCGAGCATGGCTTTAAGTCGCTTGGCATTCCCCGCCATCTGAGCCGCGGCGGCAAAGGCAACGTGAAAGCAAGAACGCGAATGGTCATGCAATATGCGCTCGCCTTCGATATGAATTTGCTTGTTGTCGGCACTGACCACGCTTCGGAGGCGATTACCGGCTTCTACACGAAGTGGGGCGATGGAGCTGTGGACATTACGCCGCTTAGTTCGCTGAACAAGCGTCAAGTTCGTTTGCTGGCATCGCATCTTGGCGTGCCTCAAAGCGTGCTCGACAAAGCGCCTTCCGCAGGACTATGGGAAGGCCAGACCGACGAAGACGAGCTTGGCATCAAGTATGCCGAGAACAGCGCATACCTCGAGGGCAAGGAAATTAGCGAAGAGGCGCGCGAGAAGCTGGAGAAGCAATATTTGAAAACCGAGCATAAACGCTCGCCGATTCCAGGCATCTAACATAATCGAACTTTGAAGTGTCTCAAAAGGGTTAATCTTACCGCAGTAAGTGTTAGCTTTCATCAATAAAAAATGGCGGTGCAGGGCGTTGTTTCTGTACGGCCATTTTTCTTTTTTGGTCGATTGATGCTTCAGGGGATCGTTCTTTGTTTTTGCTCGAAGAGCGCGAAGGGTTAGACCATGACGTGGATGCACAATGGCTATACTGGATAATCGCAGTAACTTTAGGCTGTTTCGAGCCATATCGAGAGCTATATTGGATATTCGCAACATAGACCTCTGTTGTGTGCCCGAAATGCCGTCAAACGCTCAAAGTTACTGCAAAAAATCCAACATAGCTTCCCACCACCACTAATTCCGCCTCAAGTTACTGCGAAAATCCAACATAGCCTATCTGCATACGCACAAAGGGGCTGTCCCTAAGCCATTGGCTTTTGGGACAACCCCTTTTTCATTGCGGATTATTGACTATTGCTGTTTGTACCACAAGAGGAAAGCTTCGGCGACGTCCGCACCTGCAACACCGTTCGGATGCGGGTCGTTGCCCGGACTCATATATTCGTCCTTCAGCTTGTTCTCATAAGGGCGAGCTTGCCCGAGTATCTTCGCAATATCGAAAACGCGTGCGACGCGTTCCGGGGCTTGCTTCCTGATCCATTCGTTCACAGTCCGCCATACCTCTTCATGCGCGCCTTCGAAATTGAAGGCTGGCAAGGTGAAGAGAATAAGACTGACATCCTCATTAGCCGCTTTCAATTGTTCGATAATGGAGGTCAAGTCGCCGATCAACTGCCCGGCGCTGCGATTGCCTGTGCCGATGTCGTTGACACCGAGACAAATCGCAACCTCGTCTCCTTGCTTCGCCTTCGCCATCCACGGGCCGTCCGGGGCGAGATCGTAAGCCCGTGCCCAGCCGCTGCCGATATTCCATACGCCGATGGAAGGAGCAAGCCCTTCCGCAATACGGGCCGACCAGAACGAGTAGCCGTCGATTTCCGTCCGCACGCCTTGCGTAATCGAATCGCCTAGGAATACAAGCCGCTTATCCGTTTCTCGTTCGTATGCGATCATCGAAGGCAGCACCTGTCGGTTGCCTGCCGGCAAGAAGCCTTCAGCCGTTTCTTGCGCCGCGATATTGCCGGCAGCTTCATAGGCGGCAGCAAGCAGCGTCTCCGTATTATAAGGAATTCCGCTCTCAGGTCCGCTCACCGCTATTGCCCATGTAAATACGAGGAAGTGCCCTTCCGGTATGTAAGCGTCAACCGGATCGCTCCAGAAGCGCTCGCCAGCCAGCACCTGCTTAAACGCTGCGCCTTCGAAGGTTACTATGCGCAGGCTGCCCTCCTGCGCGCTGCCGTCAGGCTGCCGGCCGCCATCGCCAATCGTACAGCTCTCAATGCGCCAAGCGCCGCCTTCATCTCCGGCCTTGGACTCCGTGCCATCCGACCAAGTCGAATCGACGGCGTTGCTATGCCATACTTTCAAACGAAGCGCGCCATATTCGCGCGGTTTCACATAGGTCCGGAAAGTAATGATTGTCTCGCCAGTCGGTCTGAACATAAAGTTTGCTGCAGACGACAAAGCGGTAACGGAAGCGTAAGTATCGGTCAAGCTGTTCAACTCCTAGGGTTATATTAATTGCTGCTCTCCCAAACTATCATTTTTCAAGGGGGATGTCACTACAGCCGAAATAGAAATGATATGATCGGTTACATACATATTTCGACATTGAGGGAGCTGTTACTGATGCAACGTAAACCAAAATATCTGTCAACATCTCCGGCTGCCAGCTTAACACGTTTTCGCGCGCATAGCCCGATCGAGTCATGCGCATGACAACCTCCGTTGTTACAATTTGGACATCAAATCCATATTAGTAGCGGAGGTTGTTTCAGTATGAAGAAAACAATGCCATTCAGAAGAAAGCTTGCAAGCGCGGCTCTAATTGCCGTATTAACGCTCGGTGCGGCGATCCCCGTCTTCGCTCATGACGGTTGGTCGCAGACGAATACGCCGATCGTTGCGCCGGGACAAGTCTCCTATGTCGAGCTCATGCTAGGCAATCATTCGAACGAGCATAAGAGCTACCGCATTGCCGGACAGTGGAGCCCGGATACGACGAAGGTATTCGTCACGACGCCTGCCGGCGTGAAGTCGGACATAACGGGTACGCGCTTCTATACAGGTGAATCGGCTACGGAAACCGAGCCGGCCGCGAACAATTATTATGTAGCGTCCTTCAAATCGAACGTGCCGGGCGCCTATGTCGTATCGGTCGAAGGCGACAGCATCTTCAAGCATGGCGACGCTTCGAGCCGTACATTGCGCAGTGCCAAGTCATTCGTTGCGGTCGGCGACATTCCGGTCGCCGAGCGGGTGAAAGCGTTAAGGGGCTTCACGAAGCAGGTTAGTACGGATCGCGCCGAGCTCGTTCCCCAGTTCAATCCAGCTTCTGTAACGCCATCGGAGCTAGTATCGGTTCAGTTGCTGCTGAAGGGCAGGCCGCTGGCAGACGCTTCGGTCGATCTCATTCGTCGAAGCAATTCCGAAGCACAGCAATTGAAGACGGACGCAAGCGGTATCGTGACGTTCACGACTGGTGCGGCCGATTATTACTTGATGCGCGCAAAGCCTGCTACGACGGAAAGCAAAGAAGGCGAATACGCGAGCACCAACTATGAGGCGACCATGACCTTCACGGTACAAAATCGTTCGCCGAAGCTGCCGGGCACGGCGGCTTCCGCCGTTCCTCATCTATACGTGAATGGCACTTCGGTTGAGGCTGCCGCGGTTAATGACGTAACCGTGAAGAAAGGAACGGCAATGGTCGACGCCTCGTTCATCCGCCAATATGTAAATACTTCGTTCACAGGGAAAGGGTCGGTTGCACTGCGACGCTCGGCTGAGGAAGCAGGCGCGATCGTTGAATATTTCCCGGCAGTCGGCGATAATCGGGCGGCTATCGCGATCTATACGAAGTAACGGTCCGATACGCGATGATCAAACGTATTAGCCTCATTAGCATAACGATTTGGTTCATGTGGGCATGCTTGCCGAGCTTCGTCTCGGCGCATGCCTATCTTGCCCATTCGACGCCGCTGCAGGACGCGGAGCTGCAAGCTTCGCCAGGGGCCGTTAAGCTTACGTTCACGGAGAAAATCGATACGAAGCTTAGCAGCGTCACGCTTGTGAAAGCTGGCGACGGCAGCAGCATTACGGGCAAGCTGAGCGCCGATGGCGATAGGACGCTTATCTATACGATACCGAAGCTGGATAACGGCGAATACAAGGTCGTATGGCAGGTGCTGTCGCTCGATACGCATATTACGGACGGCTCATTCCGCTTCGCGGTAGGCGGTAAGCTGACGCTGACGCAGCCGGATGAGACGGCTTCGCTCGATGGCGGCGGATCAGATGATTCGGCAACCGGGGGCAGCGTAGATAGCGGCGTGAAACCTGCAGACACCTCGAGGCCGACCGCAAGCGCAAAGCCGAAGCCGCCTGCCTATGGCGAGCCGCAACCTTCAGCGAAGCCGAAGCCGAGCGGCATGAGCGGCAAGGGCGATGCGGACGACTCGGATGTCTCGTCCACGCCTCCGCCAGCTCAAGGTGGCACCTCCGTCGAAGGCTCGGAGGGAGTGGAAGCTCAGGAAGCGGGTTCTACGGCAGAGATTGAGACGACACTAATACCATACGAAGCGACAACCGATACGCCTACCGTTAATATAGAGGTGGAGGAACAAGGTAAAGGAAACGGGGATAATAGCTCAACACATGGGAATTCCCCAGAAACGGATGCCGCTTCGGAAGTTGAACAAGAGATGTTAGGATCGAATGCGGATGGCGAGCATAACCATGCAGGCGACGAGCATGACCATGAGGGCGGTCAGAAGTTGATAACGGCGCTTCGGACTGCGGATGTGCTCGTATCCGCCTGGCTTGCTGCGATGCTCTTCTTTCGCTATTGCATATGGAGAGATTACGCTACCGATGCTCCTTCTTGCTTCACGCAGCGGGCAGAGCGGGTAGCTACGGCGGTAGCCGTGGCCGTGTGGCTGGCAACGGGGTTGTGGCGGCTGACGATGCTCTCGAACGACCTTGGAGGCATACCGCTTCAGCAGATTGCAACCGGTACGATGGTCGGCAAGATCGCCGTCCTCCGTCCCTTAGCCGCGGCGCTCTTGCTGCTGCTTGCATTTGCACCGGCTCGCGAGCAGCGCTTCGCGAATATCGTAAAAGCAGCGGCGGCAGCGTGCGTCATCATGACGTTCCCGCTGACCGGGCATGCCTACGCTGAGCTTACGGACGCTGGAGCGGCCATCCTTGCTCATGCGGTCCATATGGGGGCAGCCGCCATATGGCTTGGCGGCCTTGCCGGACTCGTCTCGCTAACCTGCAGCCGTCATGCGGCAACCGCCTTGAAGCTTACGGCCGAGCGTTTCTCGTTATGGGCTTTGCCAAGCATGATGCTCATCGTTGCGAGCGGCATATGGCTGTCGGCGAGAAGGCTCAGCTCATGGAAGCAACTTGTTACCGAAGATTACGGCAACCTGATTGTCATCAAATCCGGTCTGCTGCTGCTCGTTCTCGTTATAGCAGCCGTGCATCGCGTCGTCTTTATGCCAAGGCTGGCGAAAGCGCAGGAAGCGGGTGATGCCGCTAAGGCTGACGAAAGCAAACGGACAGCTGCATTAAGGAGGCTGCTAATCGGCGTTAGAGTGGAAATCTTGCTTGCTGCAGCTTTGTTCGTGATGGCAGGCATGCTCTCAACGACTTCTCCGCCTTCCGAATCTGCATCGCAGGCCGAGGGCATGCCGTTCTATTGGCATGTTATGGGCGAGCAAGCCCATATGACGCTCCGAATCCATGAGGATAACGATTCCGGAAGTCAGAAGGCAAACCTGCATGTATGGCTCCCGGAAGGAAGCGGCCCTCCGGAGAAGATTGACGTGTCGATTGTTCCGAATTCGGAAAGGGAGGCAGATTTGAAGCAGTTGCCGCAAGCCATTCCGTTTAAGCTGCAGCCTCCGGAAGCGGATGCCGGGTCATACCCCGGTTTCATCAAATATACGTTCTACGCGGCAGGAGCTTTTATAGAACGTTCAGTCGACTACGTCATTACGGTTGATATAATAGACGCTCTGGACAATGATTTTCACTATGAGCGTCAGACAAATTCTTGACTTCCCTACCTGCATCTGCTAATCTCACCTTCATATAAGGCAGGTGTGAGAATGATCGTCGGGATCGGACATGATCTAACGGATATAGAGCGGGTAACGCAAATTATGAACGGCCGTACTGGAGCAAGATTCGTGGAGCGCGTGCTCACGGTCGCAGAGCGAGAGCTGTCGGCGGGCTATTCGGCGGAACGGCTGCGGCAGTTCACGGCTGGGAGATTCGCGGCCAAGGAAGCGGTCGTGAAGGCGCTTGGCTGCGGAATCGGCGCCACGGTCGGTTTTGCCGATATTTCGATCGGAAGAGATGAATGCGGCAAGCCTATTTGCACGTTATCCGAACAGGCTTGGAGACGCCTCGGTCAGTCGGCAGCGGAGGTTCGGATTCATGTGACCATTACGCACGAGCGAACGCTGGCCTCCGCTTTTGTCGTAGCGGAACGAATATAGCGGGAACCTTTTGCCCATACTTGGAATGTAATATACCATGCATATGCGGCGAGAGGGAGTTGACGGCGATGAGAGAAGATCGGCAGCAGAAGGCGAAGCGCAGATTCAAGACCGGGCAATGGGTTCAGTACGATGGGCTGTATTCCGATGATTGGGGCGGCGATCTTGTGCTGATGCAGGGCGAGCTGTTTCCTTCGCATCCGCAGATGGGCGAGACGAGCTGGACCTACACGGGACCGTCCGTGCTCGATTACGGCGGCAAAGCTCCGAAGATGAACGGTCATCATATCGGATACTAGAGTGCTTGAAGTTTTTGACGGCTAATCACCAATCAGCACTTTTCTATCGTATACTAACGGAAGTTTCTCGAGTAAAACACAATGTTCTCTAATAAAAGAGCGGCTTGGCGCAGATGCCAAGCCGCTTTTCATATGATCTACTTCTTCCCGGCCAGCCACTCCGCCAGACCGTCGATCTCCTCCGCGCTTAGACGCTCCTTGAAAGACGGCATCGAACCTTCGCCTTCCTCGATCTGCTTCACGATATCGGCTGCTTCGAGACGTGCGCCTACCTGCTGCAGGTTTGTGACAGGCCCCATTCTTCCTTGCAGCTCTGTACCATGGCAACTGACGCAGTTGGCTTTGTAGACGGATGCGACCCCGGCGGGGGCATCCCCAAGACCGGCGCCCTTCCGCTGCACGCCCCCGCCGCCGCAAGCTGCCAGCATAACCAGCAGCGTGGATACCGTAACTATTTTACCGACTATAGCGATCCTTTGTTGTTGTTTCATTACTGCTATCCCCTCTCTACACTTTCCAATTGCCGAATTCGTTAACATCCATATGATTTTATTGTAATAGTCCGTATAATAGAAAGGTAGACTCTATGGGGCTACTATCTAAAAATATAACAAAGTATAAGCCGCTTATACATACTTTGCTGCCCCAAAAAAACATGTGCCCGTTCTATTCCCGCCGGGCTATTTGCGTTAGAAACGCGGTACAACAGGAGATATGATGAACCCGACAATAGAAAGTATTATGCAAAATCAATTGAACCGTATCCATGCCGACGTCATCATGACGGCTTATTCGCAGAGCAGCGCCGGCTGGTGCGAAAATAACGCCGAGCCTGACTTTTACCGCTTCTGCTATGTGGACAAGGGCGAGGGTTGGCTGGAGATGGATCATATCAGCTATAGCGTGAAACGCGGTCAGCTGTTTCTGATGCCGGCTGGCAAGCTGCAATCGTACGGGACTAAGGGCGACGAGACGTTCGGACGTTATTGGTGTCACTATCGTCTGGATCCAGCCGATATGCAATTCGTCGAGTCGCAGCAAATGCCGGCTTACATTGAGGTTAAGGACGATCGCCAAGTGAAGCAATTGTTCACGAAGCTCATACAGCTGCAGACCTCGCAAGAGCTGACGCGCGAGCTTAGGATGAAGGCGGTGCTGCTGGAGCTGTTCGCCTTATACTTCGATGCGAGCTATAGCCGGAAGGAGCAGCATGTCGATGCAAGCTTCGACGATACCAAGTGGAACGAGGTACTCGCATATATCGAGCAGCAGCTCCATCGCAACATTCAGATTGAAGAGCTGGCTAAGGTAGCTTTTCTCCATCCCAACTATTTCATTACCTCCTTCAAAAATATGATGGGATGCTCGCCGATCCAATACGTAACGAACCGCAGACTGGCGCTAGCGAAACGGTTGCTTGTCGAGACGGCCGAGCCGATTGCGGAGGTAGCGCGACGGGCAGGGATGCAAAATCATTATTTGTCACGGCTGTTCAAGCGCCATACCGGCATTTCGCCAAATCAATATCGCCGTATAGCGCGGTCAAGCGCGTTCTGCCAGCCAGTTACCGAGCGAACATCGGTTCATCATAATGAGGAGGACTATAGCTAATGACAAAGATGGAAGAAGCCAGTCAATATTTCAGCCAAGAGCTTCTTACGTGGTATCGTCGGCAGAAGCGGGATTTGCCATGGCGACTGAGCCGCGATCCATACCGGATATGGGTGTCCGAAATCATGCTGCAGCAGACGAGGGTAGATACCGTCATTCCGTATTACAACCGGTTCATGAACAAGTTCCCGACCGCTGCGGCGCTGGCTGAAGCGCCGGAGGAAGAGGTGCTCAAGTGCTGGGAGGGCCTTGGCTACTATTCGCGTGCGCGTAACTTGCAGGCTGGAGCCAGAGAGGTCGTACTGAAGTATGGCGGGAGGGTGCCCGATGACAAATCAGCCGTAGCTGGACTGAAGGGCGTAGGCCCGTACACGAGCGGGGCGATAATGAGCATTGCGTTCAACCGGCCAGAGCCGGCAGTAGACGGGAACGTGATGAGGGTATTGTCGCGCTACTTTTGCCTGGAGGACGACATTGCGAAGCCTGCCACGCGCGTTTCCATCGAGAAGCTGGCCGTATCGCTTATTCCCGATGGAGCCGCCGGCGACTTTAATCAGGCGCTCATGGAGCTCGGCGCTCTGGTGTGCACGCCGAAGTCGCCGGGCTGCCTGACTTGCCCGGTTATGGAGCATTGCAAGGGACGGCTTGAAGGCCGGGAGGGCGAATTGCCGATCAAGACGAAGGCGAAGCCGCCGCGGCCGGAGCAGCGCGTGGCTGCAATCGTGCTCGGAAGCGGGGCAAATGCGGGCAAGGTGCTCGTAAGAAGACGTCCGGATACAGGATTGCTGGCGCAAATGTGGGAGCTTCCTCATCTGCTGCTTGCGAAGGACAAGGCGGGGCTGCTTGATGAGAGCATGCCTAAGGAGCAGCAGGAGCTAGCTGAGCTGCTAGGCAAGCTGCTGCATGATGAGACAAGCTTGCTCATTCGCCCTCGCCGCTGGTTCTTAGACACGGATCACGTATTCAGTCATATTCATTGGAAAATGCGCGTCTATTTGGCCGACTTAGGCGGCGAGGGTCTGACAGCCGAGAAGGCGGAGGCTTACGGTATAGCTGCCGAAGCGGCAAGCGGATATATGGATGCCGGGCGAGCCGAAGGCGACTTTGCATTCGGCAGCGTAAGCTGCGAGCGAGCGGGTGCCTCGGATTTATACGCTTCTGCCGCAATTGCTGTCGCGGAGAGAGAGCTTCCGAAAGAATATGCATGGATTGGACCGGAGGATATGGATGTGCTTCCTTTCCCGAATATATTTTTGCGGATTTTGCGTGACTTCTGGGAGTAAATGAAAATAGAGCGGAGGAACGAAGATGAGCGAAATGCTTGATTTGCTGCTAAAGCACAAAATTGTGGCCATATTAAGAGGGATTGAGGACAAGCATGCGGATAACGCGGCGCAAGCTTTGATCGACGGCGGCATTCATATGATGGAAATTACGATGAATACGGACGGAGCGGCAGCGATGATCGAGCGGTGGCGCAACAAGTTCGATGGCAAGGCGGCTGTCGGCGCCGGAACGGTTCTTGACGTAACGCTTGCAGAGCAGGCCGCCGCCGCCGGGGCGCAATTCATCATCTCGCCGAATCTGGACGAGGAAGTGATTGCGTTCGGGCGCGAGCGCGGCATCTCGGTCTGGCCCGGCGTTATGACGCCGACGGAAATCGTTAGGGCGCTGAAGGCAGGCGCTGAGGCGGTCAAGCTGTTCCCGATGGGGACGCTGGGCGTGGGCTACCTGAAGGAACTCCGCGGCCCGCTGGATTCGGTTCCGATTATGGCGACAGGCGGTGTCGACCTGCACAATATTGCCGACTACTTCAAAGCAGGAGCCAATGCGGTTGGAATGGGCGGCAAGCTCGTCAACCTGGAATGGGTTCGCGAAGGGAAGTTCGATCAGGTAACGGAACGGGCTAAGCTGTTCGCGGACGCGGTTCGTCATCTGGCTCTGTAGACGGAGGCAGCTGCATATGGGAATCGTTTTTATACTGATCGTTGCGGTTATTTCAGTCTTAGCGGCAATATTGATATGGAACATTGGCGCGAAGAGCCAGCAGCCCCGCAAACTACCGAACGCCGAGAAGCCCGATGTTACGACGGATTGGCAATCGCTTTCGTTCACAAGCGGCGGATCAAGCATAGAAGGCTGGCTGTTACAGCCTGTCTCGACTATAGGAGAGAAGCGCGAAGGGGAGAAGCCGGTCGTTATTGTAGCGCACGGCTGGGGCTCGAACCGGACGCGCGTGCTGCGCTATGCGAGACCGCTATACGAGGCGGGCTACGCCGTATTTATGTATGATGCGCGAAGCCACGGAGACAGCGAACCGATCAAAGCGCCGTCGGCGCTTATGTTCCGCGACGATATGCTGGCAGCTATCGCTGCTGCCAAGAACATGCCTGGGCTAGACGCAAAGCGCATTGCCGTACTAGGCCATTCTCTGGGCGGCTTCGGGGCGCTGCTTGCCGTTGATCATGGCGCTGAGGTAAGCGTTATTGTGACCGATTCGATGCCCGTGCGATTCGATACGATGCTGAAGGCCGAGCTGAGACGGAAGAAGATGCCGATATTTCCGCTCGCTTATTTGATCCCTTCGATATGGCTCATTCGCGCAGGCATATCGAGGAGGCAATACAGAGAAGCAGACATCAAGGCTATTCTGCAAAAGCATGCGGGGAGTCGTGCCGCCGGGAAAGTTCCGGTGCTTATGGTTCACTCGGATGGCGATCATTTCATCGGCTCGGAAGATTTGAAGCAATTGCGAAGCGATCTGCCTGAGGAGACGATGAAGACGTTGTTCGTACAATCAAGCGGCCACAGCGCATCCGAGCAGGATCCGGCTTTTTGGAGCGCAGTGCTTCCATTCTTAAACGCCAATATGAAGTGAATAAAAAAAGATGCCTGCGGCACGAAGCCGCAGGCTACAAGAGATAATATATAATAAGGGGGGTCATGGGATAAGTATATAGGCCGAAGATGAATCCTAGATGAGAGAAATATTACAGTTTGATTACAAGATGGTCATACGCTGAATTCAAGGGTCATCTACTCGCAGCTTAATTCCGCGATGGTTTGTTTAAACCGTCCACAATCCGGGTCAATGTTCACTCAACTAATAGTACTGAAAGTGTATCAATACCAAGCGGCGACGTTTCCCGTACCGTACCGTCATAGCCGACTTTTATCTTATCTCCAACTTCGAATGTCGCTTCACTATTTACCGAAAGGTCAACATATACGCTCTTTCCCGAACTAAGAATGTCCCCTTCATCTACATAAACAGGAGCTGAATCACCATTCATCTCCTCAATGGTTCCTATAAAAGTTGCTTTTACTCCCTCTGAACTACAAGCAAATAATAAACTGCTTAATAAAATTGTAAGCAAAATACTTAATATGTTTTTCAAATCTACACCTCCTTAACAAATATTTATCTGGTCGAAAGCGAATAAAGTAAAAGCAGAGCTTTTTATTAAAAATGGAAAAATGAAGCTCTAGAAAAGCCTTCAACAGAAATCTGATTGGAGAATTTGAAGTCAAGGGGAAATATATTAATGATGCTCATAGACAAAGCGGTTTTAAATAATATCCTTTGGTGCGGGATTGTTTGCGATTTGCACGGACTTACTCAAAATTCAAGTGAACATGCGTGGGGACTGCTTTCGAAAGCACCTGATTATTACCCCGATATCATTACTTCAAGTAGGCATGCAACAAGTGAGGAAGTAATGGATTTTGTAGGAAAAAGAGAAATATTCAGTATAAAAGATAGTTTTGCTAATCTTGATATGGTACCTTATGGTTTTGAAATATTATTTGAGGCAAAATGGATTTATCATGCACCAGTTACTGACGTTGATTTTGTCCAAGCGGAATGGAGTGCCGTTACGAACGAAAAAGATTTAACGCAGTGGGTATTAGCAAATGGATTGCAAAAAGTGATTAGGCCAGATCTGTTAAAGCATCAAGATGTGAAAATCTTTGTGCACGAGATAAACGGCGAACGATCAGGGTTCATTGCTAACTTGAGCGCTAATGCTGTGGGGATATCCAATGTTTTTTCAAACTGCAAAAAAAGTGTGTGGTCAGATATAGCTAAAATTGTTTCGGCCTATTTCCCAGGAATACCGATGGTGGGATATGAAAGCGGCGATTCTCTAACATCAGCTCTTTTATCTGGATGGACAACGCTTGGCCCCCTTCGTATATGGATTAAATCAAATAACTAAATCCGTGCGGGTTCATTCAATTAAGATGAATAGTTCAAAATACAGCGGTAGTCTAGGACTTTATTTCGTCCTTGGCTGACGCTGTTTTTTATTGGGATCAATGTTCCGTATTCCGCTTGTGCTTCGGATAATGATGGTGGTTTCGGCCACGCGCCTATGCAAACCGGACATTTCATTAAGATAAACGTTACTAATTACTCTACCACATCATGGAAACAAGAAAAACTGTGCCAAGCGAGCCGGGAAAATGGGAAAACATAACTATAATATTATCCGTTCGAGATTACGATATCTTGAGTATCACACCAACCGGAGGCTCAACATAATATGAAAAGAAGATCTAAGTATAATCGCAGCGGTATATTAACGTTCTTGCTGGCATTTGTCGTCACAGCCATTTTTGTCCCAATCGGTGAAATTGGAGGGGAAGGCATTATGCTTAAGACAGGGAACTATCTTCATAGCCCTGCTCCGAACGGAGGGAACTCTCCCGACTGGAAAGAGTCCGGCGTTATATCCGCGGCGGACGGCGTCTTGTTCGACGGAACCCCGGCTTACGCTGGCTGGATGGGTAGCGCAACCTCGCACCCAACCGTAAATGTAGTTATTGATTTGTTGAAGGACTACCCTTTGAGTCAGATCCGCATCGTGTTGAATTCACCCAACAAATATTGGGGATTTAAGGATATTACCGTAAAGTACCGTCCCGAGTCGGCGACGGGGTATTACATTGCAACCAGACACGTAAGAACGGGAACCGATTTAAACTATTCGGTCACCGTCCCGATGTCGGACATGTCGGCCAGGTTCATCGTGCTGAACATTAGGCGTACCCAAGCTTATCAACATATTCCTCTGACGGAAGTCGAGATTTATAGAGGTTCGGGCGTTGAGGGGCAAAATCCGAGCCCGTCTCTTACCCAGGAAGACCTGCAAGCCGAACTGAAGAAAGAGGCCCTGCTGGCGGACAGGTTCGGTCAATGGATGAATGAAACCTGGCCGGGAAAGGTCGCAACCGAAACACAGATGCGGACGGAATATGCCAATGAGGCCGCTGCCTTGGCGAATATTGCTCTGGATGCCACGAAATATGATCAATATGGAGGCATTAAAAGCTTAGGGAAGCAAGCAAGCACCGGGTACTTCAGGCTTCAGGCCATCAACGGAAAATGGTGGTTTATTACGCCGGACGGATATCCCTTTATTGTAAAAGGAGTGGATGCAACAAGTTTGTGGGAGTCCGGATATAAGACGCCGATCCTGAAACCGGACGGCACCCTCAAGCAGATTTTCGAGGCATTGCCCGATCGTACCGCTTACGCACCCGCCTACACCAGAGATGCGGGCGGCGAATACGTCAGTTTCGTCGTCGCCAATGTCATGAAAAAATACGGAAGCGACTTTGAGTCGAAATGGGAGGATATCACGAAGAAGCGTTTGATCCAGTGGGGGTTTAATACGTTCAGCAAGTGGACCAAACCGAAAAGCGTGACGTTCCCGTACATTCAATCGCTGCAGGACCCCTCGACTTTGAGAAGGATCCTATGGACGTACGACGTATTCGATCCGCAGAGCGGACCCATCATCGAGAACGCGCTGAAGGCGCAGCTTCTAAATACGAGATACAGCAAATGGTTGATCGGCTATACCTACGATAATGAAGCGGGCTGGACTACCGATATCGTAAAAGAGGTGCTGACCTATTCTGCGTCCTCTCCGGCGAAAAGCGCATTCATTGATTTTCTTGCGCAAAAATACAATGGCAGCCTAGCCTCGGTTAATCAGGTTCTGGGCACGAACGCCGCCTCGTTCGAAGCTTTGAAGGATATCCCGGTCGATATCGCCAAAGTTCCCGCGGCTGACGTATCGGGATATATCAGGCTGGCGTCCGGAACTTACCATTCCATGATCAGAGACATTATTAAAAAATACGATCCGAACCATCTGTTCCTAGGCACGTCCATCGTTCCTACTTGGCGAACCAGCCTGGATTGGGACCATGCGGCCATGAATTATGTAGACGTCTTCTCCGTTGACAGTTATTCAAGGGACGGAAGCTGGATTTCCAGATACGAAGGTTACGGAAAGCCCCTCTTGAATCTGGAGCATTCTTTCGGTTCGTCCGAACGCGGACTTTCCTATATCAGCTTGGCTACGGTGACAACAAGCATAAGGGAAAGAGGATTGGCATACCAAGCTTTTGCGGAAAGCCAGGCTGCGCATCCATTGTTTGTCGGCTCGGGCTGGTATTCCTACTATGATCAGCCGGTAACCGGGCGTCCGGACGGAGAAAGCTACAACGTGGGCCTAGTCAATCAACAGGATCAGCCGTATACGGAAATGGTCAACATCATGAGGACGACTCATGCCGGATTGGAAAATGTTCACCTTAACGGGCTAACCTATCCATAATCGATTCTATTTCAAAGCACACTTCAATATAAAATCAGTTCAAAAGGCCATCCCGTTAGGAATGGCCGATTTTTTATGGACGAATTTCGGAATTCTTGAAGATTTCAATGAGGCTGGTGAAGCTATTGCCTGCGTGACCGTACTCCATGCCGCGTCTGAAAACTTCCAGAACAGCGGTTGGCAAGGTGATGTCGATGCCGGCATCTTGGGTCGTATGAATTACGTGCTCGACGCTCGCCAATCCCATGGCAAGTCTGTCCACGTCGCCGGGATATTCGCCCGCGTTAATCCGTGGCGTGTAGAACTCGATGAACTTCGGCAGCGTCGACATTGTCTCTGAGGCGTATGGCAGAAACTGCTCAGCCGTAATGCCGTTCGCTTGGGCCACCGCAGAGGCATGAAGGTAGCTGAGCATGGATGTCCAGAACATGTCCATCCCAATCTGGTAGTACAGCGCTGCAAGTCCCGGGTCTTCGCCCCGATAATCGGTTCCTGTCAGCACTTCGAGCGTTTCCTTATGGGCCTCGAACAGCTCTTTCGGACCGCTGTAGTAAGTGGAGGACTCCGGTTTGCCGATGCCCGAAGGAGGGACCTGAACGCCGCCTGTGAGGTGCCCGGCTCCATGGTCGGCCAGCCACTTCGCCGCCTCGCGCGATTTCTTCGGAGTATCAGAACTCAGGTTGACGAGAACTTTGCCGGACAGGTGCTCCGATGCCGGTTCGAGAATAGCGTACATCGCATCGTAGTCCGTTAGGCTGAGGATGATTAGCTCGTTGACCGCCAACGCTTCGTGGATCGTGGACGCCTTGACGGCTCCTTTTGTTACGAGTTCGTCCGCTTTGCTTGAAGTCCTGTTCCACACGGTCACCTTATAGCCATGCTCTAGGAGAGCTGCCGCCATCGCCTGACCCATTGGACCAAGCCCGATGACCGTCACCGATTTGCTCTTCCGAGTTGTATTCTCGGTTCCAACAAAAATATTCTCGCTTCGGTTGCTATTTTGCATGGATAAAACTCCTCTCGGATGGGATTAGACAAATCATAAAGGATTACACTAGTGTCAATGTCAATACAAAATAAAAAAGGCCCTGGAGCGATTCATCATGCTCCCGGCCTTGAATGCGTTAGATCATTTTCTTTTTTCTGCTTAATATCGGATGAGTGTATTGAACTTATCGGCGGCTTGCGTTACTTCGCGCTTGCTTGGCTCGGTTCTTGAATCCCGAGTTTGCGCTTCGCCCCGAACTTTGCGAGGTAGAACGCAAGCACGCAGAGCTGCAAAACCGCAAGAACGAGATAAAGGTTGCTCAGAACGGCACTGCCGCTATGCTGGTGGAATGGATTCCACATGACGGCCGATTGCACATCCGAGACGATGCCGTAGATGCCCGAAGCCATGCCATGTGTAATGAAACCGCACATCGAGAATAAGCCCATGCCTACGCCGATTTGTTCCTTCGGAAGCGTCTGCGATACCGTGTTCGACATCGTGATCATCATCAACGACTGCCCTACGTTGCCGAGCACGAGGAATGACGCGATAAACCAAGCCGGCGCGGCGGTAAAAGTAGAGAGCAGCACCATGCACGAAGAAATAAGGACGGATGCGATGCCGTACACGAAGGCATTCCCCTTCTTATCCGCCAGCTTCCCCCCTTTTCTTCCGAGCAGCGCGGAGGCTGCGGCTGCGGGAACCATGGCAAAGCCGATGAGATACGGAGGAAGCTCCTGCACGCGGGATAACAGGATTGGCGTAAGGAAATATAACGATACGCCGATTCCGTTCACGAAGACGGCAACGATCAACATCATCACGTACTTCCGGTTGCGGAACAGCTCGGGTCGGACGAACGGTTCATCGGTATTACGGATGCGCAAGATGAATAGAACCCCGAATAGTAAACCGGCTATCAAGAATATCCAAGAGGCGTTCGTAAATCCGACTAGCGTTAGCCCGGCCGCGGCCCCGAGCAGAATGCCGCCGAGCCAATCGAACTTGACGCTGGCATTGGTCTCGCCGTCTCGCAAATAGTTACGGTAGAACGGGATCGTGAAGAGAAGCGCGAGCGGGAAACAGAACAGCCATCTCCAATCGGCGAAGCTGGTGAGCAGGGAAGCCAGAACCGGGCCAAGCGCGCTGCCGAGCGCGAGACCGACAGCCGCCATGCCAAGCGCTGCGCCACGCCGATCAGCCTCGAAATACCGGATCGGAATAAGCAAGCAAATGGCTGGAATGGACGCCGCTCCGGCCGATTGAAGAATCCGGGCCGCGAGCGCCATGCTGAATGTCTGCGAGAACAGACCGAGCAAAGAACCGGCCGCGAATAACAGAAGGCCGAATGTAATGATGTTCTTCAGCTTGAAGCGATCGGACAGCTTCCCGTAAGTGACGGTTCCGACCGCGTAAATCAGTGAATAAGCCGAAGACATCCAGCTGACCTCGGCAAGCGATAAATCGAACTCTACGCTTATCCCCGGCAATACAATATTGAACATAAGCGCGCTCATGGAAGACAGCATTAACGTAACCAGCATGACCCGCAGCAGCTTCTCCCCCGCATTCGATGAAAGGGTAGTGTTCATGAATCATTCTCCTTTTTAAATTCAAGTGTAAGTGTATGCATGTACTTACTTGCATATGTTTCAAAAAAAACTAGGGTGTTAACGCCCTAGCAAAGGTTCTAACGCTTTCTTCGATAAATTCATCCATGGCGACGAAAGAAGAGGACATCCGATCCTCGTTCAACTCACTGACAAACGCGCCAAGGTTCATCCACATGAAGGCTAACGCCTGCGCCTCCATATTGCAATCGGCCAATTTCCCTTTCTTACGCATCTCCGAGAAATATTGAATCAGAAGATCCCGCAGCTTCTGCGGGTGCATGCGTGCCGATACTTGAAACTCCTTGATGACCTGCTTCTCCTTCATCGCGATCTGAATGAGCCTCCGATTCCGGTTCATAAGCTCATGGTATTTCCGGCTGATGGTCAACAAATCTTCGTGAAGGCTCCCGACAAGCTTCTCGTCAAACAGCTTTTGCATTTCTTCCCCGTAATGATAACGGTGGAACGCCTTTTCCAGCAAATTAAGCTTGCTGCCGAAATGCCGGAACAACGTCACCTCATTTACACCGGCGCTTAAAGCAATCTCTTTCGTGGATACGCCATTATACCCGTATTCCGCGACCAAGTCGATCGCAGCCAACATCAACTTTTCCGCGGTGCTTGTTTTGCCGATTGAGATAGGAACCCTCCTTCCAGGGCCTGCATGCTCAAATGTATGCAAGTGGTTACTTTCATTTTGATCCTATTGTAATGTAATCTTTTGGAAAGCGCAAGCCTATTTTTCCGTTCTACCCCTTACTCCTGTATTGACCATAGCCTATACTCCTAATATAATAATCCAACATGATGAGCCTTTACTTTCTCAAGGCAAGAGAAGGAGTGAGCAATTTGAAACCTGAACTTTCAGCAGACCTTGAGAGGATACTAAAAAGCCTTGGGAAATCTGATTTAATAACTCTCCTAACAGAACAGATTTCGGGTAGCGATCTAAATACGCTTCTTTTGAAAGTGTTTAATGAAAAGGTTAAGAAGTCTTCTCCGAATGACCTGCTTAAGAGATACGCAGAAAATCGGTTCGTTCATCCAGCCAAGGTAGAAACAATTCAGCTAAAACAACTGGAAATAGATATTCTAAAAGCAGCTGCGAATCAGGGAGTTTCCCCACTCCAGTTGTCGCCTGTAGCCCCTTTGGGATGTACCTCAGTAGTAGGTACAGTAGATCAAAACAAGGTCATTTCCGCACTCCGGGGGACGGAAGTTGTTTCAGATGCGACGAATCTTATCGCGTTACATATCGCTGATCTGATTAAATACAATAAATACTCCAGAGAGGATTACATCCGATTCTGTACTACCCATAGGCATGTACGAGCACAGTATTTTGGCGATACTCCAGGAATGCTCGCTCACTTTCACTTATTTTGCATGGTAACATCCGGAGTTGACCAAGGATCATACGACTTTGAGAAAAAATCATTGTGGGAACATATAGAAGTTTACCGAACGATCTTCAAAACACTCTTCAATTCTAATATCGAGGTTATTTTTAGTGAGCGAAGCGGATATAAAGACAGCGCTGGCTTGGTATCAAGAATCATTGGATATGGGAATTGTTTGGAACTAGATGATGTAGTTATTAGCGCAGGAGCTCCCCATAAGGAAAATCAGTACTATAAAGGTCTGCAATTCACTATAAAGACAGTTATCGAAGATAGGGAGTATTTCATTGGAGATGGAGGCTTTGTGGACTGGACACAAAAAATGCTTGGAACTAAGAAAGAGAGATTATTAATCAGTGCAATTGGATTGGATCGACTTTTAGTTTGATAGGGGGCGAATTCTTTTTCCTTGCTGACATCGCTATCCGTAAATATCCCTTGACAGGTGGTAGAGATTGGAATAAGATTATGTCAGTAACCACTGACAGACACTCTTGATGAGAAAGGAAACTCGTTAATGGACGATAACATTTTGGGGAGCAGCGACAAACTGTTACTGGCTGCCATCGACCTCATCTCGGAAAGAGGTTACAATGGCGTCACTACGCAAGAGATCGCAGCGGCGGCCGGTCTAAGCGAGAAAACTCTGTTTCGCCACTTCGGAACCAAACAGCAGCTCTTAGAATCCGCTCTCGACCGGTATCACTATGCGGAAGAAATGCGCAAGCTTTTTAGGGAGAGTCTGGTGTGGGAGCTGGAGGAAGACCTGTTCACTGTCTGCAAGACGTACCATGGGATTATGAACCGCAATCGAAAGTTGATCCAGATTAGCATGAAGGACGAAATCCAATTGCCCGGGTTCAAAGAAAGGTTACAACAGCATCCGCTGCAATTACTTGATATTCTGACGAGTTACTTCGTCGAGATGGGCGATAAAGGCAAGATGATTCGGACGAATCCGGAGATGCAAGCATTTGCGTTTATGATGACTCATTTCGGCGCCTTCATTAATGACCTGGGAACCGGCAAGAACTATCCGAACATTGAGCTTGAACCCTTTATGCGAGAGAGCGTAAAGATCTTTGCTAGGGCTTTAACACCCTAGTTTTTTTGTAATCACCATGTCAGTCAGTACAGACAGTCATAATGATCCAAATGGAGGATGATTGAGATGACATTGAAAAATAACGTTTATGATGCCGCAGTGATCGGTGGAGGACTTACGGGACTAACTGCCGCTGTTTATCTGGCAAAAGCGGGAAAATCGGTTATTGTTCTCGAAAAAGAAAAACAACTGGGAGGACTTGCCCAAACGACAAAGGTAAACGAAGCGCTGTTCAACTTGGGTCCCCGCGCCATGTATGAAGGGGGAGCGGCACTTCGCATTCTGAGCGAACTCGATTGCCTGCCAAAGGGAGGTTACGCATCAAAGAGCGGCATGGTTGGGATTTTGCAGGGTGAAATCGTTGCGGTTCCGGCTGATTTATCCCCCGAAGAAAATATGGAGTGGAGTGAACTTATAGGTGGACTCAGGCGGGTCGAAACGGAATCGATTCGATCGCTGAGCCTTCATGATTGGTCGGAGAACAACATTCGTCACCAACGTGTCCGTCTCTTGTTTCACGCCATGTGCAGACAATGGTCCTATTGCGATGACATGAACGTATTAAGTGCCGGCTTTGTGATCGAACAGGGTCAGCTTGCAGCGAAGGGCGTCCGATACGTGGAGGGAGGCTGGCAAACCGTTGTAGACGACCTGCGTCTTGCAGCTGTCAAAGCTGGCGCCACCATCGCCATCGGATGTAAGGCGGAGCGCATTAAATTAAGAGATGGACGTGTTCATGCCTTATTGCTTGCCGATGGTGCGGAAATCGAAGTTTCTACTATCATCGCAGCAGCAGGTGGTCCGGATGAGGTAGATCGGCTTTTGCAAGGAACAGTACAGATATCGATCGGAAAATGGAAGAAGGAAGCGCGTCCTCTATATGCCTCATGTTTGGACGTAGCGCTTAGGCATATGCCCTATCCCGAGCGTGTTTTTGCACTCGGGCTTGACGAGCCTTTCTATTTCTCCAAGCATTCAGGTTCCGTTAAATTGAGTGACAACGGTGCGCACGTGCTTCATGTGATGAAGTATAACGATAACGTTAGCGCCCAGGATGCAAAGACGGATGAGAAGAAGTTAATCCTTCTTCTTGATCTTCTAGAGCCCGGTTGGGAAAAGGAAGTTGTCGCCATACGGTTTTCGCCTAACGTCCTAGTCGCACATGATTCACGTACCATTCACAACAATGGAGCTGGCCCTGCGCCAGACCCTGCCGTCCAGGAGGTTCCCGGTTTGTTCGTCGCGGGTGACTGGGTCGGTTCGGAAGGTCGGCTTGCCGACGCGGGGATGGCTAGCGCCAAGTTAGCTGCCGAGAAGGTGCTGGACATTGTATAATCCTGCTTTTATGATCAAATCGAAAGGCGAGAGCTTGCTTATTTCTTGGCCGTAATCAACGCCGTCGTAATCGAAATATCCTTTTTGTTTGTGAAAATGACGTTGGATTACGCGAGCCCGTTCGATACCATGACGTACCGTTTTGCCGCTGCGTTTGCCATCCTTTTCATTCCGATCATGCTTGGCTTAGTCAAGCTGAAGTACCGTGGCAAGCCGCTTTATAAATTGCTATTGCTTTCAACCATGTATCCGCTTGGGTTCTTTGCATTGCAAGCGTTCGGACCTTGGTCCTCGGAGAAGAAATAACCTGGTACCATCTTTGCGGTTCGGTCATGATAATCGCCGGGGTGGTTGTAACGAATCTATTCGTACGTAAGAAAGCCTCACAAAAAATAGGTTCAAGGGCGTGCGCTGACTAAGGTGAATCCACTTTGCCTAGCGATTCTTCTCCCATGTCCCAACGGGTCTTCGCTCTATCAATCTTCGCAACCGATAAGCGTTCGTTGCGGATTCTCCAAGCTCCTCGAGAATGGTATAATTCGCCCAAGCGCCCGCTACCGCTCCAATCCCCGGCACCATTTGCAGCATTTTACGAAAGTCGATCGCGTCGCGGTATTCCTTCTGGAAAGTCTCCCAGTCCATGTTTTTGGAGTACTCGGTATCCGATAACCACTGCTCCTTTTCAGTATCCCAACGCTTAATCGAGTCCAGCAGCTTGGCGCGCTGTTCAGGCCCGGAGAACGCCATTTGGAACACCTTAAGTATGAAAACCCGCTCGGGAAAATGCTTCGTGTCATACCCGTAGATATGAGCCAGTTCAAACAAAAATTTCATCTTGATCGCGATTAACGCGGGGAAGTCCACGATGTTAAGCATAATGCCGCCCGCTCCGGTGCCTGCGCCTTCGGCAGCCGCGATTTTTTGGTATAAGGACAACAAACGTTTCGCCTCTTGATCGGCGAGTTCTAGATGGAGAGTCCGCTGCACCGGTCTCTGAGGAGTATATTCCGCGCCGAACAGCGCTGTACGCACGATCGACTTTATGGTGGCCGTAATGACGTCATGCACCTTGGGCGGAATCAAGTCGTTAATTCGTTTACCGATCGTTTTCGATGTTCTCTCCAGCCATCCGGGCGGCTTGAAAAGCCGGTGCTCCCAAGCGGTGATTTCGTTGAGCGCTTTCTGTTCGTAATTCATTGCCGATCTCTCCTCCAACAGATTTGGCTATATTGTATCGGAAAACGCCGATATTCGGAACAGACTGCGGCAGGTGGCGGAACTAGACGAAAGTCTTGGACGCGCCGAACCCTTAGCCTCCACTGCTGTCATTTTCATGGACCCTGCGGGCAACTTCTCCTTGTTTTTATTTAGCTACCTTGCAATAGCAGGAAAAGTCATTTTGGTTCCCTCAAAAAGTATAATTAGGACTCCAATAAAAAAACGACAAGAACCTCAATGAGAGCCAAAGTCGACGAATTCCTGAAAAAAAGCAAATAACCGCTAGGGTTTGAAGCATCTGGCGGTTATTTTGGTTGCTGCGCCGTACGATTATAGTGATTGGACGTCGGATTCGACGGCTGGCGCTGAATTGCCCCATTTCTGAACCCATTTTTCCATTTCCTTTAAAGCCGATTGAAAATCTTTACCTTTCTCCGTTAGCGAGTATTCAACGGAAATGGGTACGGTTGGGAAGACCTCGCGGAGGACAAGTCCGTTATTCTCCAGGTGACGGAGCGTATCCGTAAGGGATTGGGTTTTGACGATTGATATCTTCCGTTGAAGCTGTTTGAATCTTTGCGGCCCGTTAAGCAGTTCCTCAAGCACGAGGAAAGCCCATTTGGCACCTAGGATCTGCAGGACTTCGCAGATGCTTGAGCCGCCGCTCTTCACGCAGTTTTTGTTCGTGCTGGCTTGTTCGTTCATAGGTATGAATCTCCTTATAAAATGACTTCGGCCATATTGGTGCAAGGAACAGTTATTACTCGTGTTTTCAGTATCGTTCAGTTCTTTTATTTATGTCAATCCAGCAATAAAAATCATTATAAAAAAGTTAGTAGGTCAAATGAATTGGATTAGATACAAAGCTATTGCCTTCTTACAGGGTGGTAACTTATTGACTATAATGCTTATTAAATGATCTGTCAGACGTGACGGTACTTAACCCGAGCAACAATGCGCTAGCCATTGTTCCGGGTAAATTGACTTCATCCAAGGAGATGTTCCCAATGAACGAACGATATCAGTTTTTGTTCGAACCGCTTAACTTGCCCAATCAGATCCGGTTAAAAAATCGTGTCGTTATGGCTCCCATGACGCACATGTCTTCTCAACCCGATGGTACCATCTCCGACCAGGAAGTGGAGTATTATACTCGTCGTGCACAAGGTGTTGGCATGGTCATCACGGCCGCTACGTGGGTTGCTCCTAACGGCGGTATTCCTGGCGCACCGGCTGCTGACCGCGATGAGGTGATCCCTGGACTTCGCAAGCTTGCGTCAGCGATTCAGGAACAGGGAGCTAAAGCGATTTTACAGATCTTCCATTCCGGCCGCCAAGCATCGTTAAATGGAGATCTTGTGAGTGCCAGTGCCGTACCCGAGCGGAGAGAGGGAGCCCTTGTACCGCGTGAATTGACGGAAACCGAGGTTGAAGAGCTTATCCATGCATATGGCCAAGCGGCAAGGCGCGCCGTCGAGTCTGGGTTTGACGGTGTTGAGATTCATGGTGCAAACGGCAATCTTCTTCATCAGTTTTTTTCACCGTTTACGAATAGACGCAGCGACCGTTTCGGAGGGGCATTAGAGAAGCGGATGACGTTTGCCTTGGAGATCGTGGATGAGGTGAAACGGATTGCAGCCGTGCATGCAAAGAAGCCATTTATTATCGGATATCGGTTATCGCCGGAGGAGTCGGAAACACCGGGAATTACGATGGCTGAAACACTCCCATTCATAGATGCCCTTGCCATGAAGGGGCTGGACTACTTGCATATCTCTTTAAAAAATTATGAAGCAGTACCGCGTCGGGGAATCGTGGATTCTCGCACGCGCCTTGCCATTATTCAAGAACGTGCTGGCCGTCACTTGCCCGTAATTGGAGTCGGGAACGTGCAGACGCCTGAAGACGCCATTAATGCACTGCAAACTGGGGCTCAGCTCGTTGCGCTAGGACGGGAACTTGTCATGGAACCAGACTGGATGAAGCTGATTGCGGAAGGAAACGAAGCTGGAATCCAAACAACACTCTCTCTACAGGATCAACATAAATTGGTCATACCGAACGGAATGTGGCAGCTCATATTAAGCGTTCCAGGCTGGTTTCCGGTTGCACTGGAACCATAAAGCATATTGCCGAGCTCTTCCCCTTAAAGGGAAGGGCTTTCATTACTTATGCAAGGCGATTTGAATAAAAAGGGTTCTTTTTGGGCCAAGGAAGGGGTAAATATAACACAAGAAAAGTTTAAAGGGGGAAACCACCGATGAGTAAAAATCGGAAACGGATACTCACAGGGATAGCCATTCTTGCCCTATCGCTCCTTGCGGCTTGCGGCGGCGCGAATAATGACGCTAATCCCCGTCAATTGAGCCTGGTAACAGGCGGTACCGGAGGTACATATTATCCTCTAGGCGGGCAGATCGCGGAAATCATTAAAGATGCTACCGACATAGAAACGACTGCGCAAGTATCCAATGCATCCGCGGAGAACATGCAAACGATGAACGATGGAGAGGCGGATATCGGATTCACGCAGACGGACATCGCCAGCTATGCCAAAGAAGGAAAGCTGATGTTTGAAGGAAGCGTCATCGACACGGTACAGGCGATCGGAACCTTATATCCCGAGACGATTCAAATCGTTACGCTGGCGGACAGCGGCATTGAAACCGTGGAGGATTTGAAAGGAAAAAAAGTGTCGGTGGGCGCTCCCGGAAGCGGGACCTTCGCCAATGCGGAGCAGATTCTTGAAATCCATGGGATAACGTTGAAGGATATTAACGCTCTGCATCTGGCCTTCGATGAATCGGTTGAAGGGATACAGGACGGAAATATTGCTGCCGCCTTTATTACGGCCGGCACGCCGACCGGCTCCGTTGAGAGCTTATCGGCCATCAAGGGCGTGAATATTATCGGCATAACGGACGAGAAAGCGGATGCCTTAATTAAGAAGTATCCGTATTATGCCAAAGATGTAATAAAAGCCGGAACCTATAAGCTTGAAGCGGATGTGACGACGGTTGCCGTTCAAGCGATGCTGGTAGCGCGTTCTAATCTCAGCGAAAGCCTCGTATACGATATTACAAAAGCGCTGTTCGAGAATACGGACAAAATCACGCATGCAAAGGGAGCTTATATTTCAGCCGAATCGGCTCTGGATGGCATAGGGATCGAGCTGCATCCGGGCGCGGCTAAATATTTCAAGGAAAAAGGACTGGAGTAAGCGATGTGTGTTCGAAGGCCGTGACGGCAGCGCGAATGGCCGTTTTTTGTATCCTTATACTTGCATGGGTGCTGTGCATTCCGTTCTATCCGGTCGTCGCATTCGAATACGAGAACACCGGGAGAGTACTGGCTTACTTACCGGCAGAGGATCATACCCGTTTTGATATCAAGTACACGCATTCGATTCATCTGACGCCGGTGCATGAGTCTTATTCCGTTAAGGGCGGCGCCATCGTTCAGGTACAACTAGCATTTGAAGAATTCGGAATAGGGATGCCCTCGAATGCGGCGGGGGATGAGATGTTTTCCATAGAAGACGACAAGTATGTCATTAGCGGCATGCAGCGGGAATTTCAACAGGTGGACATGAGAGTGGCCAGGGTAACCGAAAGCCAGCAAATCGTAGCCGGGGGTCGGGAGATTCCCTTTACCTCCTTTGCGAAGCCGGGAGCCTGGATCCGTATGAAGGTGAAGAAAATAAGCGCTTGGAGATGGTTGGAAGGGGGAAATGTACTTGACCCAAGAAAACATTTCTCAGGAGAAAATTGACAAGATGATCGAAAAATACGATCCGGAGGCCGGTTCAAGAGTATTGACCGGCCCAATGTTATGGATCGTTTATTCGGGCCTCATAGGCTTTTCCGTATTTCAGCTGTACACCGCCATCTTTGGCGTATTTGCGGCGCAGATTCAGCGGTCGATCCATCTGGGCTTCGGGCTGTGCTTAATCTTTCTGCTGTTCCCCGCAAGAAAGAAAATGAGAGGTTTAAAATCATCCCATCGTTTCTTATCGCTGCCATGGTATGACGTCCTCTTATCGATCGGCGGTGTAATCGTCGGGCTTTATTGGCCTCTTAACATCAATGAGCTGGTTATGCGCGTCGGCCGAATTAACGATTTGGATTTCATTATCGGTTTATTGGCCGTGCTCCTTGTGCTGGAAGCGGCGCGGCGTGTCGTCGGAATGCCGATCACGGTTATAGCGGCCATTTCACTGGGATACGCTCATTTTGGCCCTTATATGCCAGGGTTCCTCGAGCATAGGGGAATCAGCATCGAACGTATTATTCGAACCATGTTCTATAGCACGGACGGGATACTCGGCACGCCGATTGCGGTGTCGGCGACCTATATCTTTTTGTTTCTGCTCTTTGGATCTTTCCTGGTTAAAACGGGAGTAGGTCAATATTTCAACGACCTGTCCATGGTCATTGCCGGCCGGGCCGCAGGCGGCCCGGCCAAAGTAGCCGTTTTCTCAAGCGCCCTGCAGGGTACGGTGAGCGGCAGCTCCGTCGCCAACGTGGTCACCTCGGGAGCCTTTACGATCCCGATGATGAAGAAGCTTGGCTATAAGAAGGAATTCGCCGGCGCGGTGGAAGCGGCATCCTCCACCGGGGGGCAGCTCATGCCGCCGATCATGGGGGCGGCCGCCTTCCTGATGGTGGAATTTATCGGCGGAATCAGCTACTGGGATATCGCCAAGGCGGCAGCCGTTCCGGCGGTGCTCTATTTCGCGGGGATATGGATTATGACGCATTTTGAAGCGAAACGGCTGGGGCTCAGGGGATTAACCAAGGAAGAAATGCCGAACCGCAAGGAAGTGTTAAAGAAAGCTTATCTGCTTCTTCCGATTGCCTTTCTCGTTTATTTGCTTATGACGGGAATGACGGTAACGCGCTCGGCGCTCTGGTCGATCGTGCTCGCCATAGCGGTCGGAGCCTTTAATAAAGAAACGCGCATGGGCGTAAAGGACTTTCTCGATGCATTAGCGGACGGAGCGCGTACAGCGCTCGGGGTTGTCTCCGCTACCGCTGCGGCGGGCATCATCGTTGGAGTCGTAACGTTAACGGGATTGGGGCTTAAGCTGGCGAACGGGATGATCGATATGGCCGGCGGCATGCTGCTGCCGACGTTATTCTTCACGATGATCGCCGCGCTTGTTCTCGGCATGGGCTCGCCAACGACGGCCAACTACATTATAACGTCTACGATTGCGGCGCCGGCCTTGATCTTATTGCAAGTGCCCGATCTGTCGGCGCATATGTTCGTCTTTTACTTTGGCATTATAGCCGATATTACCCCGCCGGTAGCGCTGGCCGCATTTGCCGCCTCCGGGATATCGGGGGGCGAGCCGATACGAACGGGAATCGAGTCGACTAAGCTGGCTATCGCCGCTTTTATTATTCCCTATATGTTCGTCCTCTCGCCGGAACTGCTCGGCATTGATGCGACCTGGAGAGAGACGGCGTGGATTCTGCTAACCGCGTTAACCGGCATGATTGCCATCGGGGCAAGCATGATCGGCTTCTGGCTTAGAAGGATGCACTGGGCGGAGAGGATTGCCGCGGCGGGTACGGGACTATTATTGATGTATCCGGAGGGTTACTCGGATGCGGCCGGAATGGTGGTATTCATCCTCTTATTGGCGATTCAGTATATGTCGGTGAAGAAGGATAAAGCCCGTCCCGATGCGTCAAAAACGATGCGATCTTAAACGATCAGCCGGGAGACAGGGACAGCGGGGATAGCGCATAATTAGCCCGTTAAACGGAGGGAGTCCCCTTTAATGAGGAGTTGTGCAAGGGCTGCCGGCAAAATCGGCAGCCTTCGTTGCGTTGCGTGCCTAAGGAGAAATCAGTGTGCAAAGGTTTTTGGATTATCATATTTATGGAAACCAATTCATGAAGGAGTGGCATGATGAAACACAAAAAAGCAGTAACAATGACATGCATGTTCATAATTTTCCTTACCGCGTTTGCATGCGGTGCTTTTGCGGACGATTACATCAAAGAGATCAAAGCTTATCAGAACAGTAAAATCACGATACATGTAAACGGCAGCAAAATCGACCTTCAGGAAGGGGCGGAGCAATTGGTCCCGATTATTTACAAAGGTCGTTCTTATGTGCCGGTCAAGCCGCTTGCGGAAGCGTTGGGCGCGACGGTTATATGGGAGCAGGATAAGCAAGCCATCAAGGTTTCCACTGCAAATCCCAGTACAGGCAGCGTAACTTCACCGCATGAATCGGAAGGTGGGCGGAATACTTTTCCTTCTGAATACGGAGCGGCTTCGATGTTCGAAGACTTTAAACCTGTTGCAAGGGAAGGTATTGCCGCGTATTTGAATGCGATTCGCAGCGGGGAGAAGAAAGATTTGAAAGCATTCATTTATAAGTATTATTATTCTTTGACCGAGCTCGATAGCCCTGAAGTTGCCTATGCGCAAGCCAGCGAAAAAGTAGATACGTACCGCAGCAAATACGATAAGGAGACGCTGGACGGTCTGACCGCAGAAGGTTTGGAACTGTTGAAGGGCGGATCATTCCCTGACGAAGCTTCAGGATATAGTAAGGAACTTGGGATTCTTCTTAACTATCGGGTCGTTTCCGACAAAGGATACTATGGTCATTTTTCGATTGATTTCTATTTTTACCAAGATGGGAATACCTACAAACTTACAAATATCCTCTTTGCCGGTGCTTATCGCGGAGAAGGGATCTAACGCTTTTAGGAGCTATTTTAAGCGTGATTCAGCACTTAAAGGATTGAACTGGAGGGAATGAAAAGTCAATAACAGTGCTTCCAAGCCTCAGTAAATTGCCAGATTCTCCGCAGCCCCTCGGAGATCTCTTCCTCAGTCAGATTCCCATAGCCTAGTACCACCTTGCCGGGGTAGCGCCCTTTCAACATCGCATAGTCGTCGAAGGAGTATAGGCGAACGCCGAACTCTTCGAGCCTGTGCCAATCGATCGGACCGTACAGGTCTTGCCGAAAGGCGAGCTGGACGTGCATGCCGGCTTCGTCTCCGACAACTTCGACATGTTCGCCAAATATACGGCGACATTGATCTGCCAGGAAGAGGCGCTTTCGCTTGTAGACAGCCCTCATCTTGTGGATATGCCTGTTGAAGTGGCCTTCCATAATGAACCGTGCGAGAGCTGATTGCGTGATACCTGAAGTCGTCAGGTTCAATTCCGTCTTCGTCCGAACTACAAGCTCGATTAGGCTCTGAGGAACGATGAGGAAGCCGATCCGCAGTGCAGGCGACAACGTTTTGCTAAACGTGCCTGCATAAATCACCCGCGACGGAGCAAGGAGCTGCAGAGGCGGAACCGGTCCTCCTTTATGGCGGAACTCGCTATTATAGTCGTCTTCGATGATATAATGCCCGGTTGTTTCGGCCAACGTGACGGCCTGCTGCCTCCGCTGAATGGAGAGAATGCTGCCCGTCGGGTATTGGTGAGAGGGCGTCAGGACAATCAATCCGCTAGGTGCCGACCGCTCGATTCGGCTTATATTCATCCCTTGATGATCGACCTCGATCGGGTGAATGTCATACTTGATTTTCCGGAAAATATCGGCGACAAACCCGATCGTTGGTTCCTCGACGTATACGGTACGGTATCGATCCGAGAAGGCAGAGGCCAGCAACAAGAAGCTTTCGGAGGTGCCCGACGTAATCACGATTTGATCGGAGCTGCAGCGAATGCCCTTCACCCGGTGCAAATAATCGGCGATTGCTTCTCGAAGCGCCGGCGTTCCTTGTACATCGCCGTAAGTAAACACGTTCGCAGGTTCCGAATCGGTGATCTCTCTCACGTACTTGCTCCAGAGCCTGCGCGGAAAGCGAGACAGATCAGGTATTCCCGCGTCAAAATCTATCAGCTTCGTTTTGTGCGCAGCGGGGGTAACGGGAGACGCCAACACAGGCAAGGACGGGGAATATCTCGACGCTTGAGACCCGACTTCGATGCCACTGGCGATATAAGTTCCGGAACCGGCTCTGGACGTCATATATCCTTCGGCAGTTAACTGCTCATAGACCTCGATCACGATGTTCCGCGCTATGCCAAGCTCTTGGGCGGCTTTGCGCGTCGGCGGCAGCTGAAGACCGGGGGAGAGCGTACCGCTCTCGATTTTTTCGCGCAAATAGCCGCATAACTGCTTCATTACGGAACCGGCGCCTGCTACTGGACTAAATCCGAACAATCGATGTCTCTCCTTCGAATTGGTTCTTAATATTTGTTCGTTTTTGGCTCTTATGATATCCAATTTCCTTCATTATACTGAACATGAAATCAAATTCAAAGGAGATGAAGGAATGTTCAAACGAACATTGGGAAGATCGGGGATCGAAGTCAGTGCGCTCGGAATCGGATGCTGGGCGATCGGCGGGCCGTGGTTCGACGAGGAAACGGGCAAGCCGTTCGGATGGGGCGAGACCGACGACCGAGAATCCGTTGCCGCTATCCACTGCGCACTCGATAACGGCATTAATCTGATCGATACCGCCGATAATTACGGTGCCGGACACAGCGAGAGGGTGATAGGACAAGCGCTGCAGGGGCGGCGTGATAAAGTCGTTCTGGCGACGAAGTTCGGGTACGTCACCAACGAAGAAACCAAGATGGCGGCAGGATATAATGCAAGCCGCACCTACATCAAGTCTGCTTGCGAAGCTTCGCTGCGCAGGCTCGGTACCGATTATATCGATCTCTATCAATTTCATTTGGGCGATTATCCGGAGCGCCTGGCTCCGGAGGTTATGGGCGCGCTCGAGGAACTAGTAACCGAGGGTAAAATTCGCTTCTTCGGCTGGTCCACCGATATGACTGACCGAGCCGAACTTTTCGCTCTGAGCAAGCATTGCATGGCGATCCAGCATAACCTGAACGTCTTTCTCGATAATGCCGCAATGCTGGATGTTTGCGAACGCAACCGATTAGCAAGCATCAACCGTGGGCCGCTCGCGATGGGGCTGTTGACAGGGAAATATTCGGAAGCGGTATACGTGCACGATCCGAAGGACATCCGGCGTCGCAGCGACTTGGAGTGGCTAACGTATTTTAAAGACGGGATTCCTTCGCCGGAGATGACGGCCCAATTGCGGGCAATCCGGGAAGTGTTGACCTCAGGAGGACGGTCCCTGGCCCAAGGGGCCCTAGCCTGGCTATGGGCTAGAAGCGATGTAACGATTCCCATCCCGGGCTTTCGAACCGTAAAACATGTCACCGAGAACGCGAAGGCGATGTCGTTCGGTCCTTTAACGGTTGCCGAGATGCGGCAGATCGATCAACTGCTGGCTGTTCATGAGGTATTTCGGAACCGGATATAACACTCCCCTTCGATCTTTGTCATCAGCCTATTAATGTCTGTACGACGCAGCGGAGAACTGAAGGAACCGCGCCTTGTCATTCGGGTTGACGATGTGGACGGAACGATAGAACGAATTTTACAGTCTGGCGGTAAAATCGTGAAGCAACGAACCGAAATAGCAGAGATCGGTATGGTGTATGCTTCATTTGAGGACCCGGAAGGGAATATCGTCAATATTGTCGGAGACACGTAAATTGAAGTAGGAGCAAAAATACGGCATTTAAACGAAACTTAACCTGTACCCTCACCGGAAATTAATTTCCGCCCGCTAAAATGGTAAAAGTCGGCCGCGTTGGCGAAACCGACATCGAAGCGGAGGGGAATGAAGGATGAGAAGTATAGAAATAGTATTGGTGCTATGCGGGGTGCTGCAGCTGCTGACGCTGATGTTCCGTACACGGAAGGCCTCCAGAGCAGCCGGGCTGATCGGCGCCGCGGGTGCGGGGGCATTGGCGGCTCACCTGATTTTTGAGGGTTACAGATGGCAGATGGCTATCCCTTATGCGTTGACCTTGACCGGCATCCTGATCGTTATCCTTGGACGCTCGCAAGGGGAGAACGGCAGGAAGGTCTGGAAGGCGCTCCGCTTCCTTGGTTACGGGACGGGCTGCCTTCTATTGGTCGGATCCGCACTGCTGGCATCTGCGATGCCTGTTCTTCGGATGCCCGAGCCGGAGGGGGCGTATGCAGTCGGTACGGAGACCTTTCACCTCGTTGACGGGGAACGCGAGGAGACATTCACGGAGGAGCCAGACGATAAACGCGAGCTGATGGTTCAGATCTGGTATCCGGCGCAGCTGGCCCATCCCGAGGGCAACCGAGTTTCGTTATTCCCGGAGGATCGGCAGCTGTTCAAGGCATATGCCAAGGCGTACGCAGCGGAAATGAACCTGCCTGCCTTCTTGCTGGATTACTGGAAGTACTTCCAGACGAACTCGTATAGTCGGACGCCGATTGATTCCTCGGGCAAGCCTTTCCCACTCGTGCTGATCAGTCATGGGGAGGGGACCGGCCGGCTGCTGCATGTCTCGCAAGCGGAAAATTTGGCCAGCCATGGCTACATCGTCGTCGCAGTCGACCATACGTACAGCACTCTGGCCACCGCTTTTCCAGATGGCCGGGTGAGCGGATATACGGTCCGCAACGGCGGGACGGTCGAAGATGTTTTTGACCGGGCCGAACGGGTCGGCGCCGTATGGACGCAAGACATTGCATATGTCATCCGAAGCTTGGAGAAAATGGACGACGGCGATTTCGGAGGCGGATTCCAGGGGAGGATCGACATGGAACGGATCGGCATGTTAGGTCATTCGTTTGGAGGGGCGACGGCATTCCGGGCGGTAAACGACATTCCGAATATCCGCGCAGGCATCAATATGGACGGTACGCTATATGGAATTCAGGATCGGGATGGTATGAATAAACCGTTCCTTTTCCTGGAATCGGAGGATTTTCTGACTTGGAAAACAAAGCTCGAGCAGGGAGAGGTCACCGATCCCGCGATTCTGAAGCGTCTCTCGGCCGAACTGGCAACGATCGACCGCGCGGTTAACCATGGTGGGACGATGATCGCCGTGGAGGGAGCAAGCCATTACAACTTTACGGATCTGCAGCTCTTTACGGAGATGCTCGACCTGACCGGCATGACCGGCCCGATCAAGGGAAATCGCGGGGCCCGCTTGGTCAATGACTATGTGCTGGATTTCTTCGATAAGCATCTAAAGGGAACGGGCAACGGGGAACTGCTGAAAGGACCGAGCCCGCAGTACCCGGAGGCGAAATTCCCGTGAACTTGTTGGAATAGAGCGTGATTGCAGACGGATGTCATTTTCAGGAAGGTGTACTTCATCAAGCGAAATCGTCCTATTTCGAAAGGAATAATGATTGTTGAAACCCACTTCCAACGGATGTGGGTTATCTTTTTATACCGATTATTGAACGAATTACCCCCTGAAGTCGACAAAATTTGACGAATCATTATAAAAGCTATACATAAGGAGTGTATCCCGATCGTGAATAATTACAAACGTTTCGTTCAAAATCAATTCGAAAAAGCGAAGGCTACCGCTTCCGAATTCATCTCTTCAAAAAGCAAAGTACAAGAAGAAGGCACTATAGAACTTAATCCGCAATATTATGTTGAGCTGAAAGCAATCGCCGATATACAGCATACGACCGTGCAAGCGATCGTTAATGGAATCATTGTCCAACACCTGTCAAGCGCCCCATACGAATCAACCCCTATCTCAGTGGATCAAAAGGAAGATAACCCGCTTCTATATTTAGATGGTATTTGCAAACTAGTGGATTAAGGAGTGCTGACATATGGATAACCACTTGAACATCCAAGATAAAATTTTTCTGGATGGAACAGCTTTAGCCGCTTTAATGAACCCGGAAGACCCCCGCTATGGGAAAGCCCGTTCCCTGTTTCTGGATTTGCATGATCTTGAACGTAATTTCGTTACGACCAACTCCATTATATTTGATCTGCACGAATGGCTTCGTAATGAATACAGCTATCGGCAGGCGGAATATTTTCTGAATGCAATTGATAAGGCAGTGAGTAACGGCAAGCTCGCGGTCATCTCGAGCGGCCCCGAATTTGATCGGGAATCGCGCAGACTGCTTATAGACAGGCCCGAGCTCCATTTCTCTCTCAGCGAAGCATTCACTGCTGTGACCATGTCCTATTACCAGGTAAAACGCATTTTTTCTTTCAATCGCAATTACATGATGCTTGCCAATTTGGATAAGGATATTCGAATCATTCCATCCAATTAAAAGCCTTTAAACAAATACAGCCGGCCTCTTGAGAGGCCGGCTGTATTTGTTTCGTTTACACCCTCATCTCCTGTTATCCGTAGCAGCACCTGAATCATCCTTCACAACTATAAGTAACAAAGGTTAAGCTCAACAATTCGAAATCAAACTAGTTTAGCTTTGTAATGGCTGTTCACCAATGGGAGTAGATCCTTTATTATCGCAAACTAAGGTATTATTTTGAGAAAGGTGTCCGTTCGAGCCGTATTGCTTTGTTATATAAGTATAGAGGAAAGGAGGGGTTTGTATCGACAGTTCAATAATTGAAGAAAAAGTTCGATTAGTACAAACAGGACACACAGAGGCATTTTCAGTCATTGTGAGTAACTACCAACAACAATTGTTTGTTTACTGCTGTAGAATGCTCGGTAATGAGCAGGATGCTGAAGACGCCGTACAAGACATTTTCCTCAAGGCATTCAAATCGATTGCGAGCTATAAGCCGTCGGCCGGGTTCAATGCATGGATGTACAAAATATCGTATCATCATTGTTTGAATCTGGCTCATCGGCGCCGGTTATTCGGGAAACTAGTCAAATTCATAAGTAGACAGTCTTCCGTCGAGAGTGCGGAGCAATCCTATGAAAGGAACAGCTTCAGCGAACCGCTGTCTCGGGCGTTAGCCAGTCTTGAGTATGTAGAGCGAAATTTATTAATTCTGTACGTGTTTCACGAGAAAACGTATTCCGAAATCGGAGTGATTATAAATAAAAGCCCGGAATCCGTACGTAAGAAGCTGACACGAGTAAGGAAAAAGATAAAAGTGATGTTGAATAAGCGACAGGAGGAAGAGAAATGGGCACATTTACCACTGATCCAAACGAAGAGCTGATTAAATGTCATGCTTCGGAATATCCTTATCGAACCATCGATGTTACCTCTAGAGTGATGATAGAGATCGAATCGCTTCAGAAGAAAAGAAGAGTACGCAACCGTGCTCTTACGAGAATGGCTTCGATATCCGTCGCTGCGTTGTGCGTCATCCTTGCCTCGCTCACAGCTTACGCTGCAACTGGACAAATCAAGATTTTTTATGGCAAGGGGGATGTGATAGTCAAGACTACGGAGTCGTCGTCAGGTTTGCCGGTAAAATTGAATGAGTTACTGAATGAGTACGACAATCGTGTGGCAGCCGATCTAGAGCCTGGGGAACTGGCAGCATATTATATAGATAATGACTACATCAATTTTAAGAACGGCTATGACACTGTAAATCCGATTAAGAGTAAATATACGCCGATTGATTATCGGTCCTATGACGATTTCTTGAAAGAGCAGTTACGTACTTCGGCTCCTGTCCTGAAGCGTCCGTCTTATCTCCCTCAGGGCGTAAGCTTCTTGCACGGACAAGTATTCCCGTATTTCGGCGTCGATCGTACTGAATTTGAAGGGATCAAGGCAAGACTGATGGATCGTGCGTTCGCGTCACCCAATGAAGAGAAACTGTATATCGAAAAAGTGGAGTGGTCAAAGGCTTCTACTACGGTGGCTTACTACTCATATGAAACACAAGATGTGGATTTCAGCATTCAGGCGGCTTATGGACTAGGATTAAGTCTTTCCGAACCAAAGAATGGATCATCGGAGAAAATAATGCTCGAAGATACAGAAGCCATTTACACGCAGGATGAAGATATGGAATTCGGCGGTATAACCCTCGGATGGTATGACGAGAAACAGCAGACTTTTTACATTATTCATGCAAATGCAGATAGTGTGATAGAGAAACAAACCATCATAAAAATAGCCGAAAGCATGATTCCCTAGCGGCGGAGTGGTAACCTTTCAGATAATTCATTCAACGGGTACGTTAGTTCAACGAGTTCAAGCTACCTGATTACGAAAACCGGATTCCTTTGTAGAATAAAGGGTCCGGTTTTTTACGTAATGAATTGCTTAACGTACGGTGATTCCTAAATTCATCCAGAATTAACCAACTCCCTCAGGCCTCTTCTTTTGGTAGATTTGTTTTGTAATAGTGCTATGAGCACATTCATAGATTTTGGTAATATGGTAGATTTAGGGTAAAAAATAGTGGGAGTGAAGATTGAGTGAGACGACGCTTTATGGTTTTAGTTTGTGGATTTTTTCTGCTGACGCTACTTCTTCCCTTTCAGGCATCCGCCGCTGAGGCCGGTTCCGCGGTAATTCCGGTAGATAACGTGGAAGGAAGGATCTTGGATTTCGACGATACCCGAATCCTTTACAGGGGCACGGACACCAAGGTTCGGATCAAGAATCGCACGGATGGGACGCAAACCGTCATTTATAATGCTCCCAATAGGTATGTGAGCAAGTCGCTGCTGACACCTTCAGGTGCAGTGATTAATGTCTATACAGGCGAGGACTATGGCGAACTGTTCCTATGGTACTCCGGTCAACTTAAGGCTACGGGCATCGAAACCTTCTCGGGCTACGGCTCGCAGGATGCTACTGTCCGAACCAACGGAAAATATGCTTTCTCTGATTGGACAGCAGATCTGATCGACACCGAAACCGGGGAGATCCGCAATTTCGGAAGAGTGGGCAATGTCGCGCTGGCTGCGGACGGCAGCTTTGTCGCCGCTAATAACGAGGGAATCACCCTGTTTCAGCCCGATGGCACAAGCAGGCAGTTAATTAAAACCAGCCTCGAATATCCATCGCTCGCGTTTGACGGAAAGACCGTGCTGCTTAACACCAATAACCGCGATATATTGAAATATGCAGACGGTTCTCTCACGCAACTAAGTAAATCTACATCCTATGATGACAAAACGTGGCCGCATTATGATTTCGAGATCAATCAGGGCTGGATCGCCTACACGAAGCCCACACCGAGCGGACGTAGACAAATATTCTTGGAATCTCCTCAGGGAACTTTGACCCAAGTGACATATTTCAACGGAAACCCTAAAATCCGCGCTTTGAACGAACATGGGACTTTGGCGATAAGTTACAATAACGAACTGTATATGTACCATCCTGGAGATAAGGAACCGAAAAAACTTACGTCCATCAGTTATTACGATCTAGCTCCTTCTTATCACAACGGCACATGGTACCAAGCGGTCGAGGGTACTCTGTTCCGTCTAAACGATGCACCCGGGGACACTACCGCACCTCAGTGGCCTGCTGACGATGTGCTGACGGTTACCGATGTGACTTATAACAGCGTACGGCTGAATTGGCAGCCGGTCATGGATGAAACGGGTGTAGACAAGTACTTGCTATACCAAGATAATGCGCTGCTGGATACCCTGAACGGCGATGTGAGCAGCTATGAAGTGAAGGGGTTGTCTCCAAAGTCGTCGTACCTCTTCTCACTAGTCGCCGTCGATGCCGCCGGCAACCAAAGTGTGGAACAAGAAGTGACGGTCACTACTGCTGCATATGCGACTCCCGGATCTTTTCAGCTTTCCGATTCCAAAACTTATTCATACGGCGGATCCAATTATGAGTTTTTGTTATATTACGGGTACATTTCGTCCTCAGGACAAGAGTTGAGCGGATTTTGGAGCCCACCTGAAGGTTTCCATGGAGTTGTTAAGGTTTCCATGGGTTCCCCGGAAGGGGAAGATTATGACCTTAGTCTCGAGACCGTGGGCGAGGGTAACCGATTGCCGGAAGATACGACGTTACTTGCAAATGGTAGCGAGTACAGTGTTACCGAGGTACCCGGTGGTTACAGAGCGGAGTGGAGGGTTAAGGGACATACGGACAAAGATTATAGTCCGGATAAAAAGGTTTTCGTCTATGTGAGCATCAAATATGACAAACACTGAAGATATTGCTGTGTTTACGGAAACTTCAATTCAAATTGCGATCAAGAATTACTTGCGGCAGATGAAGAAGATCTTCTTACCTTTGTAAAAATAATAGCAACGAAAAAATAACAATGGACCGTCAGTTTATATAAACTGACGGTTTTTGATTTGTTTCTAATAGGTAACGAGCTGCATCCGCAGTTCCCTTTGATGGTGGACCGTAAGCTCGAGAAGGTTAAAAGTAGAATTTTATTATACAGAAAGTTTCCCCTAGAATTTGAATGGCATTTTTAGGTAAAATATAAGGCGGAAATAGCTGAAAGGTGGTAATTTCAGTATAGAAAGTCGTTGCAAGAATTTTGACTGGAGGAGATATTATAAATTATAACGAGGTTGTTAAAATCTGTGATGCATATTTACTTCCATTAGTATCAGAGTTGTACGGATTAGAAGGCTATGAAATCAAGCCGGTTAAGGCACATGACGGAGGGCGTAATGTCGTTTATACCTGTGAGAAAGAGGGCACCTATGCAAAAATACTTAGAATCGTCTTCTTAAATGACAGAAGCCGGGAAGATATTCTGGGTGAACTTGAGTATGTCAGGTATTTATTCGAGCATGGCGGAAGTGTTTCGGATGTAGTCAGCTCCCTAAAGGGAAATCTGCTGGAAGAGATAACTCATAATAATCATATCTTTTTTATCTGCTTGTTTAAAAAGGCCAAGGGAAAAATGCTTGTGGAAAATCATTATCGGTACCGAGAAGGTGCTCCAATTACCGAATATTATTATAACTGCGGTAAAGTCCTGGGGAAGCTGCACCAAATATCGAAAGGATATACTCCTGTCCATCGCCGGTATAGTTTTTATGATAAATACAATGCTGAATATATCGAAAAACTTATACCCGGCTCGTTATCTCTACTTAAGGAGAAGCTGGTACAACTTTGTAAAACCTTAGAAGAATTGGACAGGAACCGTGAGTCTTTCGGTATGATCCATTTTGATTACAATGATGGGAATTATTCGATAGATTTTGATAACGGGCAAATATCCGTTTATGATTTCGATAATTCTTGTTACTGTTGGTATATGTTTGACTTGGCCAGTCTCTGGACAAACGGAGTGGGCTGGATACAATTTGAACCAGATGCCGGTAAACGCAAAAAGTTTATGGATGATTATTTTAAAACAGCCCTCGAGGGATACAGATCTGAGACCAGGATCGAAGATTCAATGCTGGAAAAATTGCCCTTGTTTATCCAAGTAAACCTCATGGAGGGTATTGTAGATGCATTCGAGGCAATGCGGAACAACGGCGAAGAGCCGGAGTGTGATGAGTGGCTGTCGTATCGCATAAAATGCCTGGAAGACGATATCCCGTACATGGGATTTTTCCGTGATATATACTCGTGTGAACAACCCTTTGAGTATGAGGAACGAAATATTTAGTCTTTTTGCGGCAGCCTTTGATAATTTGAACAAATAACGCTTCGCAGATGCGCTTGAAGGCAAGCACTACGAACCTGAGGAGTCCGACATCAATATATTCAACGAGCAGGCTGTTGCAGTTCGACGCGATCAATCTCTTGAACAAACCATTCAGGCATGGGATCCCTCCTTTAGGCAGGTTGTAATGGTTGTAGAGGGGTTGCCGGAGTCCGCATTTGATCCATTTGGGGAATTCACCAGGTTGCTGGGGGACAGTGTTGACGGAGCGCTTGGAAACAATACTTATCAGCATTACGCAGAGCATCTTTTAACAATAATGACTTGGATTTCTAAGCTTCCAAGAGGATAATCCGGGTTTGGTTTTGTTAGGTATCAAAAAAAACGATTTGGGTATCCATGTGTATTTTTGATGTTAACCGCTTGTGGGGATAGTCCTGACAAACATGAAGATGTGCAAATTGCTGATCTGAAACAGAAATTTGGTGCCGATATTTTGAGAATCACGAATAAAGATCCTCAAATCGGAACGTTAGGTTAATGCCGCCAGGTGGCGGCTTCCGGCACTTCGACGGTTTTGAAGAAAGTTATATAAATCAATGATTTTTACAATAGATAGAACCTGAATGGCATGCTATTCTAATCCATGAATTACCAAGCAGATGATTTTGGAGGTGAAGATAGATCGAGGATTAAGGATGGAGAAACTTGAGGGAGAAAGGAAGGGTTATTGCAAAACAAGATGAAAGCGCTTTAAAAATCTGCTATTCGTTATTGAGGGAGGACAAATAATCAATGTATAGCCGCATCACAGATACTTTAAAAGAAATATGGAAAACATCCGGTCGAGTCCTGGTTGCTCTTCTCATTGCCGCGCTGCTGCTGCAGACAGTGGGGCCGGTTCCGGGCACGCCAGTGCTTGCGGCGGAGGAACCGAACGCGAACGGTTACCTGGATAAAATCATTTTCGGCAACTACGAATCTGAAAACGCACATAATTTTAAAGGCGATTTTACGAGCGTTATAACCGGTTTCTTAGGCGAGCCTGCCCGGGTCTCAAATCCGAAGGTTCCGGCTGCAGGGCAAGGCGGAGACTTGACGTTTACGATGAAGGTCGATCCGTCTCTCCGCAACTATCTGACCGTGAAGTTCTCGGGAGAAGAAAGCAGCTCGGGCTATACCAGCATGGTCAACATTAACGGCGAGCTGTTCGGTTTTTTCGCGTCCGGCGATTATGAACCCATTAACAAAGGCTGGACGCTGCCGAACCGCTTTTACTACAACACGATCATGCTTCCGCTAGAGTCGACGGCAGGGAAAGAAACCGTCGAGATTACGATTCAATCGTGGGGGAATAGCAGTTCCTCCTCAAGAGGCTATTACAATGCCTATACCCACACGCAAGCCTATATCAACGTGGATGGGGAAAAGCAGGGTTATAAATTTAAGGCCGATCAGAATCCGGATACGATGCTTCCTCCGGATTTGACGGATGAGGAGAAGCAGGCGAAAATCGACGGCTACACGCAAAGCAATATTAACCTCTTTAACAGTTTAACCGCTAAAGTGGATGCAGGTGCGGGCGGTAAAATGTCGATCATCCGTTATCAGGACGAATTGAAATTTTACGCGAGTGCTTTGAAATACAGCTGGTCCCCGGTGAAGACGCCGGAGGAGAAAAAGGCGGCGCTTCAGCGCATTTTCAAAACGATCGACAACCATGTCAAGGATTATTACGGCAATACGAGACTGCTGCTTCGGGGAGGACACCAGGGTGACTGGGGCGGCTACTACGGCGCGCTCGGCGAAGCGATGTACATCGTAGAGAACCTGATTAAAGACAATTCGATCTATGGGGAAGCGGCGTTCAATGCCTATTTGGATGAGCAGTTCGTCACCGGAACGTTGGAAGGGGAGTTTTCCCTGGCAGGCGTCGACTGGAACGGCGGTGAGCTGACGCGCCGTGAAGCATGGGAGCGGGTTCTGAAGGCCAATTTCGACTTTGCCCGTACAAGGCTTTCTTATATCTACAATCAGGTGCTGTATACGTATGAAGGCGCGTGGGAAGCTCACGAAGGTCTGCGACTTATCGGATCGGAATTTTTTGAAGGCAAGGAGCGCAGCCATCAAATCCTGTTGGAATCGCTCGGGATAAGACCGTTCCTCGGCGAAGAAGTGCTGGTCGGTCCGAGCGGCGAACAATTGGATTTGTATCATTCCCTGTTCTATCATGACGCGCAGGCGCAGTTTACGGACGATTTTGTCCATATTGTCGGCAAAGGGCTTGCCAAGAGCAAGCTGGACGCGGAAGGCAATGTGGTCAGACGGCTGCCGTACGGCAAGCACTACACCGGTTTAACGGAGGCAGGGCTTACAAGGGAAAACGGCTATGTCGCCAATTATGGCGAGGCGGCAAACTATGTGCTGAATTATTACTATAAAACCTTGAACCACGCCGGAGACGAGGTAATCAATGACGAAATCCTGAAAGCGGCATTGAAGTCGATTCACGCTCGCGGATTTACTCGTCATTCGTCTTTGGATGGCGACGGAAAACGAGTGATGAGAGCGGAACAAGTCACGGATGAGCGAAACTCGGGTCTCACCGGTTTCCCTGCTTATGGCGCGAGAATGGGTACGGGAATGGGGATGCAGTATGCGTCCCTGGAAATGACAATGGCCCAAAACGAGCAAAGATACAGCGGTCCGGAGTGGGACAAGTACTGGCAGTATGCGAAGGAAGCGGTCGGTTTTGTGCAGCAGCAGCTTGCGGATCGCCAGTTCCTTCATGTTGACGATTTCGGGGGCAGGGGAACAAACAGTTCACCGAATTACCTGCTGTCGGAAACCTACAAATATGTCACGGCCGATCGGGCCAATTACAGCCGGTTTGGCGATAAGGTCATGACAGGAGCCGTGCTTCCGCAAACGGATTTAGATTCTTACAAACCCGAAGAAATCGCTGCCCTGGGCGTCAATCCGGACGACTACGAGAGGTTTGCGTGGGCGGACATCGACAATTTGTACGTATCGGTAAAAGACGGCGATTTCAGGATGTTCGGTGCGCTGTATTACCGCAATCGAGGTACGACTAGCAGCGGGCGTCTCCATGTGCTGAGCGACAATTATGATCGTATGGTTCAGATCGCCACCAATAACAGATTCCGTTACGAGGATTACTATATCCGTCCGGACAACATCGACTGGGATTTTCAGTCAGACAGGTCCGGCAACTGGGCCGGGGTACCGCAGGGGCTGACCGGCGAAGTTGCACCTGCTTCTTATCAGCCTGGTGTCGGAACCGTTAATCGCGACAACATGGAAGTGGACAATCCGTATTCCGGTTATCCGGAATTGCAGACTTCAAGGTACGGCAAATATTTCATGGTTTTCAACACGACTCGCGATGAATATGGGAATAAACAGACATTCGAGGTGGAATTACCTACCGACTTCTCGGGCAGTTTGGTACTCGACCTTGTATCGGGGACGAATATTCCGGTTGTGAACGGCAAAGTGACCGTAGCGCCGAAAACAGCGATGGTTCTTAAGTTGAATTCGGATTTCGAATTGGCTCAGAAGCCGCTGCACGTGGATTTTGTTCAAGCGCTTTCGGGCAACGGCTACGCTGGCGTCTCCTGGAAGACGACTTCCGGCGGACAAACCTATACGGTCAAACGTTCCGAAACGGAAGATGGAGCTTACGAAACGATCGCCAGCGGAGTTACAGGCAATTATTACAAAGATACAGCGGTACAGAACGGCAATGTCTACTATTACAAAGTCGCCGCCGTCAATGAGAACGGCTCAGGCTGGGATTCCTGGCGCGCGGAGGCCGACCTGACTGCATCGGCATCCGATGACGCTCAGTGGCGCAGCGACGCTCTAACCGGGACGACGGGCAGCGCGTCAATTGACGGTTCATCCGTCGTTATCAGCGGCGTCAACGGAACAGGCCTGGGTCAAGGCGATGATTATAATATCTATAACCGGGATATTAACGATTCGCTGCATTTCGTGAACCGGGTGGCTACCGGCAGCAGCACGATCAGTGCAAAGATTGAAGGCGCATCCGGGGAAGTAAGCGGCATCATGATGCGCGACCGGCTCACTGCAGACAAAGCCCGTTATATTTATTTCGGCGCGGATGAAAATGGCAATCTCGTCCTGCAGTCCCGTACGCGAGTTTCCTTCATTCAATGGTCGGGCGAGACGGCAAGTCCGAAAATAGTAAAGATTCAAGGCTACACCGCTGCGGAGTATCCTTACGTCAAACTGATGCGCGGGCATGACTCGCAGACCGTGTACGCTTTCGTATCCAAGGACGGAACGGCTTGGACGTATGTGGCGAAGATGCTTACCTTACTGCCTTTTGCCTATTATACCGGCGTCGTCGCATCCGATTCGGCGCAGTTCGGCAACGTTACGGTAACGGAAACGCCGCAAGGCGCGCTGAGTCCGTTCGTGGCGAAAGTACATGACCAAGCGACGCTTTATTGGAATAAACCGAAGCAAGCTTCGTGGTTTAATCTGTACCGCACCACGGATGCCGCAGCGGGCGAGACCGATCCGGAATTGAAGCCGGGTACGGCGGAGCCGGTGGATGGTTCGCCTTGGTCGCTTGTTCTGTCGGGAACGAGAGCGACTTCATATCAGGAAACGAATTTCAGGTCAGGCGGCGTCTACTATAAGATTTTGCCGATTCACGCAGACGGATCGGCGCAGCCGTTCTATTCCGCATCTGTTTCTGCGGATCCGATTGAAGTCGTGATGCAGAACGCAGAGAGCTTGCCGGCTTCGGTTTACACGAAGGCCAGCTTCTACCGGTTTCATCGAGAGCTTGACCGCATCAAGGCGGAAATGCTGAAGCCGGATGCCGACAAGGTGATGCTGATTAACGAAATCTATGATGCCCGGAATCTACTCGTTCCGTATACAACATCGCTTTATTCGTTCGAAGGGAATGCGAGGAATGCATTCGGCTCGCCCGGCGGCACCGTCACCGGATCGCCTGCTTATTCGGCCGGAAAGATCGGTCAGGCAATCGACCTAAGCGGCACGGAAAGCTATGTCACGCTTCCCCGGACACATAACCTGTCCACTGCCGATCAAATCACAGTTGCAACCTGGGTGAACTGGAATGGAAACAGCCAGTGGCAGCGTCTTTTCGACTTTGGCAACAACAGTAATCAATATATGTTCCTGACGCCGAAAACGGGCACGAATACGATGCGTTTCGCGATCAAGAACGGCACCGAACAATTTGTAGAAACCTCGCAGCTTCCTGCAGGTCAATGGGTGCATGTGGCGGTTACGCTGGGCAACGGTACGGCGAAGCTGTACGTGAACGGCGAACTGAAGGCTCAGAATAATAAGCTCACGATCAAACCGGGCGACTTCAAGCCAGGCAGCAACTATATCGGCAAGAGCCAATTTGCCGATCCGCTGTTTAGCGGCAAGATTGACGAATTCCGCATTTACACTTCCGTCTTGAGCGCTGATGAGATCAAAGCGATTTATACGAAAACGTCGGCGTGGTTTGACAATAGCTTACTCACGTTATTGCTGGATGAAGCTGCCGCGGCAGTCTCCGATCATTACACAGCCGAAAGTTATGAAGCCATGCAGGCGGCGGCTGAGAATGCGAAAACGGTTGCCGCAAGCGCCGTTGCGACTCAGGAGGATGTGGATACGGCTTCAGCCGACCTGCTCGAGGCGCTGAAAGGACTTCAATATGTTGCCGGATTGCCGGTGCTTGATCCTATTGGCAGCAAATCCGTCTTGGCCGGCGAGCGGCTTACGATTACGGTTAACGCCACGAATGCCTCTGAAATTGTATACGGGGCAACAGGGTTGCCTATGGGGGCAACGTTTAATGCGGATACCCGCACATTCGACTGGACGCCAAGCAAAGAACAAGGCGGCGTCTATACCGTAACCTTTACCGTAAAATCCGGAGAGCTATCATTTTCCCGTACGGTTAAGATCACCGTCATCGGACTGCCGGTTCTCGACCCGGATACGTCGGTAGAGCTGACGGCGAAACAGGCCCTCACCTATAAGGTGCCTGCATCCGATCCAACGGGTGAACCGCTTGTTTACAGCGCCGAGAATGTGCCTGCAGGCGCGGCACTCAATGCGGCGACCGGCGTATTCAGCTGGACGCCGAGCCAGGCGGATTATGGCAGCCACCCGATAACCTTTACGGTCAGCAACGGCAGGTTTGCCGTAAGCCAGACGGTGATCTTTACGGTGAAGCTGAATGTGCTTCCTTCAGCAGACTACACGAAAGGGAGCCACTACCTTTATCTGAAGGAAGTCGGTCGAATCGAAACGGACATGGCGAAACCGGACGCCGATAAGGCGCAGCTTGCCGCTCAGCTTGACCAGGCGGAAAAGTCGCTTGTTCCCGTGCCACTCTCGCTCTATGCGTTTGAAGGCAATGCGGACAATTCCTTCGGCTCGTCGGCATCCGGCGGTGCCGTATTGGGAACTCCGGTTTACACAGAAGGCAAGACCGGCCAAGCCATCAGCCTGGACGGCACTGACGACTATGTGCAGCTGCCGTCGACGCATACCCTGGCCGGCAATAATGAGATCACTCTGGCAGCGTGGGTTTATTGGAAGGGCGGCAACCAGTGGCAGCGAATCTTCGACTTCGGCAATAATACGAATCAATACCTGTTCCTGACGCCGAGATCGGGTAACAATACGCTGCGTTTCGCGATCAAGAACGGCAGCGGCGAACAGATGGTGCAAACGTCGCAGTTGGCGGTTAATCAATGGGTTCATGTGGCGGTAACCCTGGGCGAAAATACGGCGAAGCTGTATGTGAACGGGGAATTGAAGGCGACGAATAGCAGCGTCACGATCAAGCCGAGCGATTTCAAGCCGAGCGTCAATTACATCGGCAAGAGCCAATGGCCGGATCCGCTGCTGAACGGCTTAATCGACGAATTCCGCGTTTACAATTACGTCCTAAGCGCGGACGAGATTAAAGCCGCCATCAACAACACGGCGAAGGTCTGGATTGATAAGACGTTAATTCTGATGCTGCTGGAAGAAACGGCAGCCATTAATGCCGAGCATTTTACGGCGGAAAGCATTGCGGCGCTTCAGGCGGAGGTTTCGGCGGCACAAGCGGCGTACGACAATGCCGATGCAGCCCAGGTCGAGATCGATGCGGCGGCCGCAAATCTGTTGAAAGCATTGGAAGGACTGGAGCTCAAGATTACGGCTTCGCTCGATCCGTCCGCACCGAACGGCCTGAACGGATGGTATACGACGCCCGTAACCGTGACGTTGTCGGCCTATGGGAATGTGCAGATCAGCGTTGACGGCGGAAGCAGCTGGAGCGCTTATGACGCGCCTGTTACCGTAGGCCGTGAAGGGCAGAACCAAATGCTTTATCGTCCTGTAACGGTAACCGAATCGGTTTATCCGAAATCGGTAGATGTCAAAATCGATTTGACTGCTCCTCAGGTGGCTGTCATCGGGGAAACGTCCTATACGATTGATCAAACGGTCAACATCACGTGCAGTGCGGTTGACATCGTATCCGGCGTGACCTACTCGCCATGCGACGCCACGCTAGTGGACGTCAAGGCGTATACGCTTGAGCCGGGTCTTCATAAGGTGACGGCGGAAGCGGATGACGCCGCGGGACACCGCGGATCGGCCGAACATTCGTACAGCGTAGTGGCGACGTTCGATAGCCTGTCCGCACTGACCGGCACTTTCGCGGCCGAGACAGGCGCGGCGGGTGCGCAGCAAGTCGTAGCATCGCTTCAGCAGAAGCTGGCGGCTGCTGAAGCGAAAGCCGCCGAAAAGAAAGGCGCCGAAGCCCGCAAGTTGTTGCAAGCATATATCACGGAAGTGAACAAGCAGAGCGCCAAAGTGTTCACGGCCGAGCAGGCGGCGGTGCTCGTCCGATGGGCGCAGTGGCTGCACGATGTGACGCCGCTTGCCGGTGGGGCACCGGGTAAACCGGTGCTGTCCGACAACAACGGGCATGACACGAGCCTGAAGGACGGCAGTTATACCGTCACGATGAACCTGTGGTGGGGAAACAACGGCACCGAATTCAAGCTGTACGAAAACGGCAAGCTGATCTCCACGCAGAAGCTCACGGACAACTCGCCGCAGGCGCAAACCGTGAAGACCGATATTACAGGCAAAGCGAACGGAGCGTACACGTACACCTGTGAGCTGACGAATGTCTTCGGCTCCACGAAATGCGACCCTCTTGTCGTCACCGTCACCGACGCCGCGCCGGGTAAACCGGTCTTGTCCCATAACGACTGGGACGGCGACGGCAGCTACGACGTCACGATGAACATGTGGTGGGGAACGAACGGTTCCGAATACCGCCTGTACGAGAACGGCGTATTGATAGACACGAAGCCGATGACAGAAGCGACGCCGAACGCCCAGGAGGCATTAACGAATATTTCCGGCAGGGCGCCGGGCGTATACGAGTACCGCGCTGTATTGATCAATGCTGCGGGCGAGACGAGCAGCGAGACGATCACCATTACCGTAAAACAGCAAGAAGGTTGATCAACACAGACAACCGGTAAAGAAACATAGTCGGAAGTCCCCAATCGAATCCCGCTTTGGAGATTGGGGGCTTCTCTTTTTTAACGATCAGGTAGGAGTATATACGTTGACATATCGCGAAACAACGATATAATAATAATCATGAAACATATTGAGCCGATTGAAGTATTTAAGGCATTGTCTAATGAAGCACGTCTTCAAATCCTGGAGTGGTTAAAAGATCCTAATTCCCATTTTGGATCCCAGGGAGGGGTTGATCTGATCGAGGTTGGGGTATGCGTTAGTCAGATTACAACAAAACTGAATATGACCCAATCAACAACATCTCAATATTTGTCTGTCTTACAGCGGGCGGGGCTTGTACATGCAACTCGACTGGGAAAATGGACATATTACAAAAGAGATGAAGAAGCAATAAAACAAATTGCTTCCTACATTCAGCAAGACATATAGATAATAAAGACTGGATTCAGCTATTGAATTCAGTTTTTATATAAAAAAACATATCGATATTTCGGGATTTGTAACTGGATTAATTTATTTCACCCCAAAAAATCGATATTTCTAGAAATGTCTAATTTATGAAATGAAGGAGCTGTTCAATATGTCCAACCATACTAACCCGTCCGGCAATGCCGCAACGCTCGTTATTGTTGCTCATCCGGATTTGAAGACGTCCCGAATTAACAAAAGATTGACGTCCGAGCTTGAACGAAGAGGAAATGTTACAGTTCACCGGCTGTACGAGACTTATCCAGATGAAAAGATCGATGTTGCTCGCGAACAAGCGCTATTACTGGCTCACGACCGTATCGTGCTTCAATTTCCTTTTTACTGGTACAGCTCGCCTTCCTTGCTGAAAAAATGGATGGATGAAGTATTCGAGCTTGGCTTTGCTCACGGCAATAGCGGCGATAAACTGAAGGGAAAGGAGCTGCTTATCGCCATCTCTTCAGGAGGCGCTCGAAGCATGTACGAAGCCGGAGGTTTTCACAATTACTCTTACAGCGAATTGCTTCGTCCGTTTCAGCAGTCTGCTAATCTGACGGGGATGATCTACCGCCGGCACTTTGTAGTGAGCGGAATTCGAGAAGTAAGTGATGACCAATTGGAGAAGTATGCTATGGATTACGCCGACTATGTGGAGAGGACCCGCACTCTCCCGCTCAAAAGGCGATAGCTGAGCCTTTTATAATTTAATGACGATCAGTTAATCAGCATTTATAACTATCTGGAGGATAGTTTAGTTTAAATCGTACCCCACTTCTTTTTTCGCGGTAAAATACAGAGCAGTTTGCTACAGGGTGATTTTGTTTTCAAGCATGTTAAAATACCTAACTCTTGACATCTGAATCGATAGCCTTTAATATCAAATTAAACTGTTATTTCGTTTATTACAGTTGAGGCGCGCTTACATAAAAGCTGGCTTGGCTTTTCTTGCGAAATGCTGAATGGCATTATCGCTATAGTAAGATACTAAACAAAAAACCATATTTGGAGGAAAACAAAATGAGTCAACAAAATGTGCAATCGGAAGTTTTGAAAGTTCTCGCAGAACGTCACTCGGTCAAAGAATATCAAGCCGGGCATAAAATGCCTAAGGAGCATCTGGAACAATTGCTCCTATCTGCTTCACAAGCACCTTCCGCTTGGAATTTGCAGCATTGGAAATTCGTCGTTATCGAGGAGCAAGCATACAAAGAAAAGCTGCACCCGATTGCATACGGCCAAAAACAAATTGTTGATAGTTCTGTCGTTATTGCAGTTCTTGGCGACCTGGAAGCGAACAAAAATGTCGAGCCCGTGTTTGGTCCTCTTGTTGCTGCAGGCCATATGACTAAAGAACTTAAAGATACGCTTGCCGGTCAAATCGAAGGGGCTTACCAACACCCCCAAGTTGCCCGCGATGAAGCGATTCGGAACGCTTCGCTTGCTGCCATGCAGTTGATGATCGCTGCGAAGGCAATTGGATATGATACATGCCCGATGGGGGGATACGACGCCGCTCGTTTTGTTAAAGAATTCAATATACCTGAGCGTTACGTGCCTGTTATGTTGATCAGCGTAGGCTTAGCCGCCACACCAGCCAGACCGTCCTCAAGACTCGCTTTGGATCAGGTTACCGTTTCCAACACGTTCTAACCGTTCTGGCCGCGATGCCACGTTTGAAAAGGAAAGTGGATTCCAGATGGCCATCCCTCGAAAATTCACCGTACGTGCGAGCTTTTTCCATTTTCAAAGACGAAATTAATCCATCTACGGGAATGCTAACTGGTGACTATAGTTGAACAAACAGGAGTAGTTGCTGCGGCGGCTGCTCCCTTTTTTCGTTAAGTGAACTGGCAGGCTAGTTTAGAAAAGTGTTGAACATTTTTAGTTAAGCTCAACATGATAAACGTAAGCGTCAAACTCTTCCCACCTTCAACTACTACGCTCGCTATGAGATCATGAGTTTAACCTGAGTATGGAGGATATCTCATAAATGCTAAAGAACAACGCAAACAAGATTGGCAAGCACGCATCGCAGCCTATCGGGCAAGTGGCCTCACAATGAAAGCTTGGTGCAACGCAAATGAATGCTCTGTCGAACAATTGAAATATTGGCTTTACAAAATAAAACGTGGTTCACCCCAGACTACTCCAGACCCAAAGACTTCTCCAGTACAGTTTATACCTCTTGCCGCTGTTGATCCACCGGGCAGCGTTTTTTCTGCTCCTTCTTTGGACTTGTTGTTTCTTGGGATAGGCATGGGCAAATTCGGGGTTATGTGACGCTTACGGCTTAACTATGCTTCCTTATTTGTGTTTGCCAAAAAACAAACCCTATTTTGTTCATCCTTATATTATCAAGTATGATAGAGAGGATAGGTTTCAATGGAGGTGCGTTTATTGATGAAAAACACGGTTCGGTGGCTACCTGCCCTGTGTTGGGGAATATTGCTTGCAGCGTGGCTCACGCTTGTCTTCGTATTCTCATCCCAATCGTATGAACAGCAAAGTATACAACCCTTGTTACTCCGATTTTTCAGCTTTCAGGATTTGGTCAGGTGGCTGCCCGATATAACGATTAAATATCGGTATACTACGGTAAATTCGCATTCAAATCCATACAAATTTATCGAATTTCTCTTTCGCAAAGGCGCGCATCTGTTTGTTTACGCCACATTTGCCTCTATATTCTTTATGTTCGTGCGTTCGTTCAATACTCGCCGCGTATTCCGCGCGATTCTGGTGACGCTATTGGTTGTCATTGTGGTGCCGGCTGTGGATGAATGGAATCAGCTCAGGTCCGAGCACCGGACGGGGAATACGACGGATATCTTATTGGATTTTACGGGGGGATGCATCGGCTTGTCCATCTGCTTATTGTTTCTTGCTTTAGCCAGGCTTTGGAAATTCCTGCGGAAGTAGAATGGAAGTTATTGCTCAACCTTTCCATGACCCCTGCGACAGCCCTTGACAGATGACTTGGCTGAAAAAGCAGCCGTTCCTTATCGAGAGATAAGATGTTGTTTTTAGGCTGCGCAGCAGCTGGTCAACTATACGCCGGATGAAGGAGATCCGGAAGCGAGCTGAAGGAAGCCAGGAGAGCTGGCCGTGCTGATCGCGCAACATTCCATTAGAGCGAGAAAACTTTTAGGAGTGAACAAATGTGAAGATGTATTCTAAAGGCATTAGAATATTGATTGGTATGGTTTCTATCGTATGTGTAGTGGGAGGTGTAATGGTATTTGCTAAAAGTATGACTAATGAAAGCCACACAAATTCTCCTTACTATCCTAAAAATGAACATGGACAGACATTCAGTTCTGATGAAGAAGCCACCTCCGTTGATATGCTACCTGATTTAATCCATGCAGGAAGTGTGAATGGCATTAAAGGGTATTTACTGAAAAAAGATTTTCTCGGTAAGCCTGGCGATGTACCACTGTATGATGTTGATGGGAAAACCGTAATTGGTTCTTTTCATATTAGCGCTAAGAATATGAACTATCCTAAAAATAAAAACGGACAGACATACGGTTCTAGCGCAGATGCTACTGAAACGGAACCTGAATTAATCAGTGCTATAGGTGTGGATGGCACTGCAGGATATGTGCTGAAAAAAGATTTAGACGGTGAGCAGCCTAAGACACCCGAAAAAGCACTAGCCATACAAAACAGTAGACCCCCAGGTGGATATGATATCCCTCTATACGACGTTGATGGTAAAACCGTCATTGGTGTCTTTCATATTGGAGGAAATTAACAAGTTAGTTATTCTCATATTACTTTCCTCAATCGTATTAAGTTCGTGCAGTTCTAATTCATCCACGAAGACTAGTCCCACTCCGTCATACATATCACCATCTCCTAAAGAAAGCACAGCCTTATATGAAACAAGTACACCGGCGCCATCTGAAACATACGCCCGAATTGGACCAAAGAGCAGATGGTAGAGCTCGGACTTAATAAAGAGGTAAATGAACCTGGCGGTGAAAGATGGAACTAAAGAAATATCCATATTAAGCGAAGATGTCTATCCATTTGTTAGATTCTTTTTTAAGGACGATATCCTGATGAATTTCCCTTTCTTTGTTAAGTCATCTGGCAGTTTAGTGGAACGATCGGCTCTATTTTGGTTCTCACGTCTATTGCAACATATCGGTATTATCACCCGTCTAGGATGATAAATTGCTTCTGGCGTTTATCGAAGTTAATGAGAAAGGGACTGAATCGTTTGCGGTTACATCGGTGGAAGTGAAAGCGGAGTCGGCTACTCACTCCTTCACTATGGACGTAAACAGGCCGTTCTTCTTCACGATCGAAGACGGTTCGACCGGTACAATGTCGAAATCATTATCAATAGAGGAGGCGCCGCAGCGACTTGCTCTTAGCCATTGAAGCAGTTATCAAATTTTAACGCTGATTCCACGTCTCTTGAGGAAAATTTCGAGCAAATTATTATTTTTCTCCCCCCCCAAATCTTGCGACAGGCCCGATATTTATAATGAAAGAGGAAAAATTTAGTAAGAGAGGATCCTGGATGAGAAAATTTTCGATTGCAGCCGCCGCGATGATCGCGATTGCTTTATTGCCGTGCACGGGAATCGGCGCAGCGACGGCGGATTTTAAAGACGTGCCGGATACAAGTCCCTATTTTGCTTATATTCACGACTTGAAGACGCTTGGCATAGTGGACGGAATCGCCGAAGGAATTTACGGTCCGAAACAGACGCTGACCCGCGCCCAGTTTGCCAAATTCGTCTCTGTCGCTTTTCAGCTGAAGGACCAAGGAGGAACGGCGCCCTTCCCGGATATCCGGGATCACTGGGCAGCCGCCTATATACGCGCTGCCTATCAGGCGGGCATCGTGAGCGGCACTTCCGATACGACTTTTTCGCCGAATGAGCCGGTTAAACGCGAAGAAGCCTCTGCTATGGTATGGCGGTATGCCAAAAAACAGGGTCTCGCTCCGGGCAGCGCGCTGAAATTCAACGATAAGCCGGATACCTGGGCCTTGGAAGGAATCAGCGGCATTATTGCTCACGGCTGGTACGGTTCGGACGTTACCCAAGATTCAGGCGTGTGGTCGTACCGGCCGCAGGACTCGATGACCCGTGAGGAAGCAGCCGCCTTAATCGACCTGTCGATAAAAGAGGTTCCCGGCAGTCTGTCGGCGGCCGATGTGCCGGGGCCGTCCTTAGGGCTTTACGATCCGCTCGAAAGCTTCAAACTGATGACGAGCCGCGTGAATATGTACATCGCTACGGACCATCCCGCTTACTTCGGCAGCGATACGAAACGGATGGCGCGAACATCGACGGCGCCGGGTAACATCGTTTACCATACGAAATACGATATAACGTCTGTGCTCTTTTACAGCTATTTTTTTACCAAAATTGAACTGGAAAAAAGCAAGATATTCGCCTCGGCAGACGGGAAATCGTATCAGGAAATACAAGTCAAAACCTATCCGGTCGGCAATCCTTCGGCCGATTGGCAGCAGTACGCCACTGAAGCTTCTTCGCTGCCGGCAGGGATGCGCTATTTGAAAATCGTGCTGAACGGAGCCGCCAAATCCTGGTCGCCGCAGCTTTCCAGGGTATCGATCAATCGAAGCACCGCTTCCGTCGACGTTAAGTCGTCCCGAAACGCCGAATCTCTTCAGGTCGAGCTGTCTTCGGCGACCCCAGGCGCCCGAATCTATTACCGCAAGGACAACTCCCCTGCGCTTCAGCTCTACACTAAGCCGTTCCAGCTTACGGGGTTCAGCGTGCTCGAAACCTATGCCCTCAAGGATGGCATGGATCCAAGTCCAATCCGTAAGTATACGTTCAACGCAAGCAATAAAATTCAAGTGGACAGGTTCGGCCAAATGATATCGGCTAATTTTCCAGGGAAGGTGACAACCGAGCAGCAGCTGGAAGCGGATGCCAAGGCAGACGCCTCCTATTACGGCGCTTTAACGCCACCTTCGAACCGGGACCGTTACGGTGGCCTGGCAGGCAGTGCGGCAAAATACGGATTGCAAAAAAAGGGCTTTTTTGCCATTCAGCAGATGGGAAGCCGCAAGGTGATGACTACGCCCGAAGGCAATCTCTTCTTCAGTTTAGGTGTGAACGGACTTACGGCCAATGAAACCTATACGATGGTTAAGGGGCGGGAGGAGTTGTTCGAATCGATTCCATCTATTCAGGAGGAATATAAAACGGCTTATAAAGGGACCGATAATTTTTCGTTCTATTTGGCGAACAAATACCGGAAAACAGGGGTCGTTCCAACCGAGCATGCAATCTATTCCGAAGCGGTCGGGCGAATCAAAAAATGGGGATTTAACAGTGCGGGAGGCTTTTCACCTGACAAATACGGCAATGAGAGCAATTTGCCTTACATGCGGATGCTTCCGCTGAGCAGCATGAGCTGGGCTAAGATAGACGGGATTTCGCTATTCGATATTTTTGCGCCGGATGCGGCAGCCAAGCTCGATGCGGCGTTTGCTAAAGCAGTTAAGCCGAGCAAGGACGATCCGATGCTGATCGGGTATTTCATCGACAACGAATACGATTACCACAAGTTTTATTCCCATGTGCCGAAGCTGAAGGCAAGCAAAGCGGCGATCAAAGGACATTGGGTTAAAAGGCTGAAGGATAAATATCAAGACATAGACAAATTCAACAGCAATTGGGCGACGAGCTTCGAATCCTTTGAAGACTTGAAAGAAGCGGAGCTGCCGATCGAGACATCGCAGGCTTGGCGCGATATGGACGCCTTTTTCAGGTATTATCTGGATACGTTCTACGGAACGGTTTCGCGGCTCTACCGCAAATATGATTCGAATCATCTTCTTCTCGGAGACCGCTGGTTAACGACGCCGTTCTACAATGAGAAGTTTCGGAGCGTTATGGCAGAGGTGGAAGGGAAATACGTGGATGTCATCAGTATCAACTACTACAGCTACATGATAGAACCCGATCTTCTGGAAGATGTGTACACGAAATCGGGCGGCAAACCGATTCTGATCAGCGAATTCGGTTACAGTACGACGGAACAAGGATTGGAGTCTCTCCTTCCAAATGGGGCCGTGAACCAGTCCGAGAGGGGACTGCGCTACCGGAATTATGTGGAGGGGGTAGCCAGTATGGACTACATTGTCGGCGCTCATGTGTTCAATTATGTGGACCAAGCAGGTCTTGGTAGATATTGGCAGGGAGTTTGGGGAGAACACTATAACTCAGGCCTTGTGAATGTCGCTGACCGTCCTTATAAGGAATACCTGAAAGGGATTATGGCAACCAACTACGACATCTACAAAGTTATTCTAGGGGAACGGCCGAAGTTTTATTACAATTTCAGCCAAAAATAAGGCGTGAGAGTTAATGGATTATTGTAAGCTTCGAGAGGTTGGGCAGATGTTATATCTACCCGATAACCATCAGCTAGTAACAACACAGCGGCAGCCGGCAAATACGATCGGCTGCCTTTTTGTTGAACGGGAGGATAGTTCCAATAAATGGTGATTGGCATTATACTCTTAATTAAAACCAAAGACTATGCAGGAGGTGCTAGTTTGAGCCGTTGGAATGAGGCCCTCCGTGACATTGCAGGACTCGGCATGCTGGCTGGCTTGCTCACCGCATGTACGGAGGAACGAGTAGAAGATCGCCGAACGGTCAAAGAACCGCCCGTCATCGAAATGAAGACGGGTATGTGGACGATTGACTACGACTTAAAGGGGATGGACATGGCCTTTATGAGCGAGTTTTCCGGCAAGCTTGTACTTAATGAACTGGAGCAGCCGCTACAGAGAGGGGACGTCGTTTACTATAAAACTCCGCCTTTAGACGTAGCGAAGGTATTCCCAGGCACAAACCCAGGCTGGCAACCGCCGGAGTATGATATCGCTCGTGTCGTGGCTCTGCCCGGCGAAGCAATCGAGATACGGGATGGGCAGATTTTTAACGACAATAAGAAGCTCGATACGTTTTACGGCAAAGCGCTAATGTGGGGAGAAGATGAGGAAGCATTTTTTAAAAACATTAGTCGACCGGGCACTGGCGTTTGCGACGAGGCATGCCAAGCCAGTATGAAGGATGTTGAACCTTTCCTCAAAAAAGGAACTAAGATATTAGCTTACCGGAGGTTATAAATGAAAAGACAAATAAAAAGTAAAGTTATTGTTATATTAATATTAATTACTTGTTGTATCCCCTTTCTATTATTTTGGTGGTTTTATTTTATAATTAATTCTCCTATGATTCCGTATCAATGACGAACAGTCCATTAAGCAAACGGGGAACGATAGCTTTATCACAGATGTCCAAGTCTTTTTTGGTTTTAATGAAAACTCTGAATTAATTGATATCCGAGTTAGGGCAGTCATTCAACCACATTAGGAGGAATTTTTGTGAACAAAAAAACCTTGCTTGATTGGGAAGCTAGCCATGATGCAATTAAACAAACAGTTGATGGTTTTTGGAGAATCTTTAGTAAATGGCGTGAAGAAGAAAGAGAGGATTATCTCAAGACATTTCATGGTAAGTTGTATGATGAATTCATAAGTGTAGAAGAACGAGCAATTTATCTGAAATTTAATTTTAATGCTGGTGAGGCAGTTATAATTTGTTCTATTAATATATTTTATTTGGAAATGCACATCGGTACTTTCGACATTGAATTTAGTTTAGATGGGGAGGTTGCCGACGAATATTTAGATTTTGATGATGTCTTATCTAAAGATAGAATTTTAGAGATAAAACATTTTTTAAGAGTTGCTCGAAATTCCATTAAAGTGGGGCTAGAAATAACAACTATCTCTAATATTACTGGAATTGATGCTAAATACTTGAGGATTTTGAAGGAAAAATATTGTTGAACTTATGAGGAACGATAGCTAAACCCTAGCCAATCATGTTGTTCTGAACAAGGGGGTCGATTATGGAAGCAATACGTTCAGTGAAAGCGCTCATTACATGGGAGAAGGATCCAAGCAAGTATCTCTGTAATATTTGGCTGCAAGATCTAATCGTAAACTACGGGAGCATTGAGGGTAAACAGTTCACCGGTGAAACTTGGACCGTATCCGTCAGAATTACAGGTCGGATTGAAGGCACTTGGGATACATATGCGGATGTACGATTTATAGTCGATGATGCGCCTTGGCAAGATCTAGTCAATGGATACGCCTTTAGATTATGGGCTGGCAGAGAGGTTGCTACAGTTAAGGTCTTATAGTTTGCAACAATAGATTAAACGGCGGGTAAAGATAGTTGAATAACACATGGATGAGCAGGTGCTGGCATTCTTACGAACGGACATTCAATCTAAAATAAACATCATAACCGGACAATCATAGGAAATGCGACAATGATGAGTTTAATCAAGAGTTTAAGAACTTAGAGGAAGTACGAATGTTGCTTCTCCATTAATCTTCTTATTCTGCTATCGTGGAACGCTAGATCGAAACAGCAAGCAGATTAAAACCTCTCGTTAGAAGCAAACTAGATTTAATAGTTTCTAAAGGGAGGTTTTGTTATGAACTTAAGTGAGTTGTGGAGGTTGTATGAGGCTGACGAGTACTTGGCAAAACAAGGCAGAGCAGTTGAGGCCAAGCAACATAGCATCGAATTCGTTTTGCTCGTTCTCTTTTTCGCTTGAAGATCTCTTGTCAGTCACTCAGAGAAAGAGCGCTGCTTGAGTTTCTTTACTGTACCGGCTGCCGGGTTAGGGAGGCGGAGAAGATAAACATCGAGGACCTCAGCTGGGAGAATTGTTTTGCAATTGTGAACGGCAAGGGCTCGAAGCAGAGAGAAGTTTCGGTACGGGCCCCGGCGGTTCATGCGTTTATAGTGATTTGTAGTCTCGAATAATGACATCGATCACATGTTTTCCCCAGTTCGAGGCTTCCGAGGTTGGTTCATTCCAAGCATAGGTGATGAGTGCTTTCCACAATGCCCAACCGCGTGCGCGATTAACAGTATCCTTGTCAAAATTCATGCGGCCCAGGAATCTTTCACGACTTACGTCATCAAAAAAGTTCCATGCCATTACAAGATCGCTTGAAGGATCGCCAACACCCATAGTTCCGAAATCAATGACACCGCACAGTCGTCCATTTCGCACAAGCAGATTGTTTACTGCCACGTCACCGTGCAGCCATAGCGGTGCTGATTGATATCTCGTCGCCAGGGCGAGCTCCCATATTTCCGTTAAGAGTTTTTGATCGTATTCGCGGGATAGCTTGTCAATGACGGACCTTGTATCTTGATCGTAAACCGCTAAGTTTCCCCCGCGATGAAAGTTTTGTATGCCTGCTGGTATGCCGTGGCTTGCATCGATCGCTTCTAATTCTTTCAGGAAGCTCGCGAGGTCTTCGGCAAATCCGTTTAAATCGAGTATGTTGGCATGCGTGACGGTATCACCTTCAATCCATCGGTTGACGGACCATGGAAGGGGATATTCGTTCGTCGGTTCGCCTTGTACAACAGGAACCGGAATGGACAAGGACAGATGAGGCTTGAAAACAGGAAGCCACGTCAGTTCTTTCTCAACAGCCGAAGCGTACCTTTCATGGCTCGGTAGACGAACCGTCATTTCGCTTCCCAGCCGATAGGTTCGGTTATCGTGTCCGCTTTTTTCTACGGGAATTATTTCTAAGTCCTTCCATTCAGGAAATTGGTTGTTGATTAATTGACGTACCAGTTCAGTAGTAATATTAAACATGTCGTTCGCCTCTTTCCGCAAAAGTTGATGGATCGTAATCGTATATAAATCATAACAATTCGCCTAGACCGTATCAAAGGATAAAACAATTTTAAAAAACTTGCCGTTACAGACAGCGCAGTGAACCACGATTCATTCCGGGTGTAATATGAATACCGCTTTATGTCCCCTTTTCCTCTGGAACGTCTGATATCCGAAATGAAATTAGTTTTTCTTGTTGACCGGATTGCAAATAACCTGTAAAATTTTGTTAAGTGTATACTTTAAGGTAATGAACTTACTTAAAGGTAAGGGGATGATTTATTAATGATTCATCAGCTTGAATGTCCAATGGAGACAATCATTCATGTTCTAGGCGGCAAATGGAAACCAATGATTTTATGGCATTTGATACAATCCAATAAACGATTCAACGATCTGGAAAAGCTTATACCTGATGTATCTCAAAAAATGCTTTCGCAACATCTACGGGACCTGGAACGAGAGGGCATAATCGATAGAACGGTCTACCCCACCGTCCCTCCAAAAGTAGAATATTCCCTTAGTGAATATGGTAAAACATTGATTCCTGTAGCAGAAGTCATGTGTGCTTGGGGAGAAAACCATAATAAGCGGAAATATGAAGAATCTGCTTCTTAAAGCTTGATTCAATTCATTTGCACACGAATTCAAGGACTCATAACAAAAGCTGCCACGGGATTTGCCCTGGCAGCTTTTGCTATTTACAGTCAATATTCCTTTACGATTTTCGCCGTGGACCAACATGGATAACCCTTTCTGCTCAATGCTTACTTTTAAGTAAGGACCCTACATTAAAGTGGGTTCTTATCAAGATTTTTAAACGATGCTAAGCTTGAGTCAATCCAGAGATGAACTATCGGGAGTCATTTATAAAAGGAGGAAAAAATGATGAAAATTATTGTTTTCGGAGCAACGGGAAATACGGGAAGAAGAGCGCTGGAGCAAGGGGGTAAAATGGGACATGAAATGACAGCATTCGTTCGAAACTCCGAGAAGTTTTATGAACAGCAAGGAGAGGGTTCAGCCAAACATGTGAAGGTAGTCGTGGACGATATCATAAACCCAGTAAGCGTCGGCGAGGCGCTCTCGCATCAAGACGTCGCTATTATTGCTGCCGGCCATGCAGGTCAAGGAGATGAGTTTATTCGACTCGTTGATAACATTATAAGCCAATGTGAAATCAACCCTAGTTTTTCCGGGAGGGTATGGGTAATGGGAGGTGCCGGCCTGCTGGATATTCCATATACTGACCTCATTGGCAACAATCTGCCCGGCTTCCCGCCCGCGTATAAAAATCACAACCGGAATTTTGAACGACTCCTACAGTCTGAGCTCGATTGGTCAATTATGTGTCCGGGAACTATGATTGATTCGATAGAGCCTTCGGCGTCGGTTCATCTGCATGTGACAACGGAAACCTTGCCCATATCAATTCCGAAGACGATCAAGGAATTCTCCGAGGCCGATATAGCCGGTTACTTGTTCACCCGGCTTCAAGAGCTGGATGTTGCTTATGATGATGTCGTGAAATGCATGCTGGACCATATCGAGCTCGGAGGGCCTTTTAAGAGAAAAAGGGTCGGTCTCGCCTATCAAAACGATATTCCGGTGAGCTAAGGAGCAAGAAGGGAGATGATCAGTTTGTTTGGATGGCTCCTCGTTTTTCATATACTGGCTTCTATCGCGGTAATCGGTCCCGCTTTCGTGGTACCCTTCATTCGAAGGTCCGCTAGAACCGCCGGCCAGTTGCGCTTTGCTTTTGATGTAACGAACAAGCTTGCCATCCTGCCTAAAATTGGCGGAGCCGTACTTATTATTACCGGGGTTTGGCTTATGATCATAAACAAGTTGGGGTTGTCCCAATTGTGGCTAAATATATCGATCCTTTTATCGCTGCTCATGGTCGCGACGATCGAAGGATTGATCGGGCCGCGGATGAAAAAGATCATGGAGATTGTATCTATAAGTCAAAGCAAAGGGGATGAATTACCCGCCGAGCTCGGTCGATTGATGAGAAAGATCATACCGATCGAGACGGCGTCACAGCTGCTGATGATTGCCATAACCGTGCTTATGGTCCTTAAGCCATTCTAAAGAAGCCGTAAAGCTTATTAACAATCGGCCCGCGGGTAGCAGTCTAGGAATGGAAAAATCAATAACGAAAGGGCTGCCGCGTGGCAGCCTTTTGTTCCGTATATAGGCAGAGTTCTTTGCATAAAGGATCCCATGGGCAGTTTTACCTTTTTCGTTTATCGGATGGAATTGAATACTGCAACTAAGACTAGTATATTCCGTCTGTAGATTAAAGGAGGTTTGGAAATTGCAGTATTTAATGCGAGTTATTGGTGTGGTTGTTCTTGCAATGACGTTTCTGTCTGCTTGTACAAAGGAAGAAACCAATATAACAGTTGAAGAAGACCAATTGAATTTGGAACAAGTCGTGGAACAACACCAAGAAACGCCTTCTCTCCCGACTCGTGAACCGGATACGTCTGAACAAATCAACAGTTCAGTCTTTGACGTAAGCAAAGCAATATATCTCGGTGAAACCGGCAGCGGGGTCGTTTATGAAGCCTTTGGCAAGCTTTATTGCGTAGACCCGCTTGGGGAAGCCATTGAGCTCGGAGATCCCGCTATCGAAAAAAGAGGAGCTATCCTCTCTCCAACTGGAAACTCCTTAATTTACCGGTTTTCCGATACGTCCATTATTACAAGTCCTGAAAAACTGGCTTTGCTCCATTTACGAGATAACAAGGAAAATGCTGTGATCGAGCTTGAAACCAGCAATAGAATGGAAGAGATCGGCCCTTACTTCTGGTCAGGCCAAAATGTTTTTGTGCAGGAAGCTCTTGCAATCGAATCGCCGAATTTCCTCATGTTTAATGGTAAAACGGGAGCAATAGCCGATTTCGGCAAGCTCTTTCAAACTCTATATGAAAACAATAAAATAACGAAAGTGTTGAGGCTCGATTCCAGACACGAAGTGAACTCCATCAACGGTTTAGGGGCTCCGATTATCGTTGCGGCATTAACGGAGGATGGCGTTTTGCACGAACTGCTTGAGGAAACGTTTTACGAAACGATGTTTCTGGATATTAAAATATCCGATGACCTAACCGCAATCGTCGTATGGATCCATCTGGTACCGGATAACTCTTCCACGCTTTGGGTATCGGCCCTGGATCACGCAAATTGGCAGACGGGCGAATGGCAAAAATACGATACCGCTCCCGAAAAAGAAGGCTCTATCCGGTTCGATACCGACCGAAAAAAAGTGTTGCTGAGCAACGGGGAGATGATCGGGATGCCTAAAGTAGAAGGAGTTGAGGACTAAATACGAGGTACCTTACCTAATGTACGACTAGTAATCATGAATTCAAAAAAATGAATGTTCAACCAACTAAACACGTTAGTCACATAAAGACATGAAGGAGATGTTCTGAGAAAGAAATGGTGGTTTAGATTAATCATTCTTATTTTGCTGGTTGTCTTAATTATTGCTGTTTTTGGAATATGGTTTTTCGGACAATATATCTTACCAACTCCTCCTGATTGGAATTGAGCTAACTGGTAATAGTTGAACACAGAAATGGCTTCTGCATGGTAGCCCTTCGTTACGCTCCCATGGAAGAACGCATTTGCTTCCATTATCTGTGGTGTCGCGTGAGCGGCATGGATGTTAACGGGTACGATAGCTGAATAACAACACCACGGCAGCCGGCCGAACGGCTGCCTTTTCCACGCTAACGGGCAGGAATCGCAACAATACTACTTTCTTTTCGTCTAATTAATGATGATAAAAGGGGGCGAATTATGAAGCGAGCAATATTAATATCGGTTTTATTAGCCGCATTTTTACCTGGTTGCACAACACCTAACTTTATAACTAAAACGGAAGCAGAACAAATTGCTTTGAAATATGTAGCTGAAGAAAATGAATCTTCTCATTGGAAACTTGTAAACACGGCAGAAGAAGATAATTATTGGATTGTGCGTTTTGGACCAACCAATTCCATGCCAGAACTACTTTGGCTCCATATTGACAAAAGGACGGGGGAGATAATCAAAGCTATAACTGGAGAATAGAAACATGGTTTGTGTACTCAACTACTATGCGTCAACATCAAAATGAAAAAAGCCTCCCAGTTATTTTAAAACTTCTACCGTCTAAAGCTAGTAATACGATCTCACTAAACTAACAAATGGAGGCGCATAATAATGAAAATCAAAAAACTTGGCATTATCGGAATGACCTTAGCCGCTACTCTAGTTTCAGGTGCGATAGCATATGCAAGTAATGACTTTTCTTCTGATGATTTAGTAAAAGATATAATTGGTGGAAAACCCCATAAGCAGACCAAAGAAGAAATTAAAGCGGATAATGAAACAACAAAAAAGCTGGATGATATAAGGTTGAAAGGTAACAAACACAAAAATGTTGGTGAATTCAAAAAGGTTGAAGAACTCCCCGGATTTGTTCCAGATAAGAAATTAGAAAATGCTGAATACAAAACGAAGACACTAATGACTTACGAAGATAGCTACAACCAAGGTTATACGGATCAAATTATTTACGAAATCGATCCTCATCGAATGATTTATGTTATCCAATTAAAATCGTACGAAGAACTTGATTACGAAGGAAAGAAGATCAAAAACCCATTAATCACAAATATTTATGATGCAGAAACAGGGGAAAAAATTTCTTTCATTTGGCAAGCAGATAAATAACTAAAAGCACCTAGAAGTAAGACCTAAACTGATCCAATTCGTGAAAAATATTTGAAATATTTACCCTTTGGGGTGAAGATTCACAAAAACCGCTAGAAGAGAAATAGGCAAGCGGCATAGCAATCGGCGCACAAGCAAGGAGGTACATGAAAGGTGAAAATAGGCGAGTTATCCCGGTTGACCAACGTCAGCATTCGCTCCATCAGGCATTATGAAAAAAAAGGACTGTTGCAAGCCGTTAGGTTAGATAACGATTATCGGAGTTTTGCCGAGTCTGCCATCGATCGAGTCGTGGCGATCCAATTATTCTTGAAGCTCGGGTTGACAGCAGATGAAATCGGAGAACTGTTCAATGAAGAGATCGCAAATCCTGACGATTACGAGTACTGCGAAGTGATGCTGGCCATGTACGAAGAGAAGTTGGCTCAAGTTGATCGACAGATCGCGGCACTTCAACAATTGAAGGGTTTATTGAAACGTCAAATCTCTCTGACGTTGTCAAAAAAATAGAAATAGCACTTATTCGCACAAAGGCCATGGAGCATCGTTATTTGCTCTGTGGTCGTTTTTTTTAATTTCTGCGGTAGCTCTTGACCCTAACACTAGTGTAATACTTTAGAATCAGGCTTGAACACGCAGAGAAGAGCGTTTTGCGGTTCGAAAATTAACTAATTTATTGTGGGAGGTCTTTCAATTGGAGAGGAAAAATCAAAGTAGTATAGGGGAAAATTCGAGTGACAACTCTATCGTTAACGGGGAAATGATGGTGGGCGAGGATCGCTTATCAGTATCAGTCATCGGTTTGGGCAATATGGGCTCGGTACTGGCCGAAACATTCATCAAAGCAGGATTTCCGACTACGGTTTGGAACCGCAGTGCCGTGAAAGCTGCTCCCCTCATTGCCATGGGTGCGGTACACGCGGATACGATCGGGGACGCAATCTCGGCAAGCACATTAGTTATTACTTGCCTTACCACTTATGATGCCACGATCCAGGCAATGGAACCAGCTGGAGTTGGAATGGCTGGCCGAACCTTAGTCTCTCTGAACTCTGGTACACCTGCAGGTGCTCGCAAGATGGCCGCTTGGGCAACTGGACACGGTGCGAGGTTCCTTGACGGAGCAGTCAAAAATGTACCTGCAGCCGTAGGGAAACCGGACACCCTCCTGTACTACAGTGGCGACAAGGCTACGTTCGACGAGTACGAGACGACGCTGAAGGTGCTAGGCGGCGACACCGTCTACCTTGGTAAGGAACCGGACCTCGCAAAACTTTACGAGTTCGCCGTGGGAGGAACGCTGCTCCCGGCTCTTCTTGGTTTCTTCCAGGGTGCCGCCCTCATCAAGGCACGCGGCATGCAGGCAAGCTCGCTGGTACCGTATTCTATTAAATGGCTAGAGATGATCGGATCGGTCCTGCCGAGTTTTGCGGAGGAGATCGATGCGGGTGACTACACCAAGCCAGCCTCCTCTGTCGGAATCTTCCATGAGTCTATCGCATACGACCTTGAGATCGGCGAGGAGACAAACATTGACGTCACATGGCATGCTCCCATGCATGATCTCCTTAGACGGGCGGTAGCGTCAGGTCACCGAGACCACAGCATCGCATCACTGGTTGAGCTACTCAGGAAGTCGGAACGGGTGGGATAAAGAATTATAATATGGTATTTATCACCGATTTGAATTTTAAGCCGAAAGGAGTTTCTCCATTGGATAGTAGTAACCAAAGTAAGAAAACAAACAACGAGTCAATTGGTGATGCTAAAGCAGGTGGAAATCGCTCATCGGTCACGGTTATCGGGTTAGGTCCCATGGGCAAGGCGATGGTTAGCGCTTTCTTGAATCGCGGTTATAAGGTGACCGTTTGGAACCGAACTCCAGGCAAAGCAGACGAGGTTGTGACACAGGGGGCCATTAGGGCATCCTCGGTCAACGAGGCTCTTGCCTCCAACGAATTGGTCATTCTCAGCCTAACGGACTATGATGCTATGTACGCTTTATTCGGATCTGTCTCGGAGAAACTTTACGGCAAAGTTATTGTCAACCTGAGTTCGGATACTCCGGAGAAAGTCCGCGAAGCAGCGAAGTGGTTAACTGAACGCAGAGCCTGGCATCTCAACGGTGGCGTGTTAGCCTCACCTTCAGAAATCGGCAATATGGAGTCTATTACACTTTATAGCGGTCCAAGTGACATCTTCGAAGCTCACAGGAAGACTCTTGAGGTGCTGACTAGAACTGATTATAAGGGCGAAGATCCAGGACTTGCCATGTTGTATTACCAAATTCAGATAGATGTCTTCTGGACTGCAATGCTCAGCTACCTTCACGCCCTTGCAGTGGCGAGAGCGAACGGCATTACGGCTGAACAAATGCTGCCATACATCTCGGAAATCCTGTACACTCTGCCTAAGTTACTTGAGTTCTACACCCCTCGCATCGACACAAGTAAGCACCATGGCGACGTTGAAAAACTTGCTATGGGTTTGGCAAGCATCGAGCACGTCGTTCATACCTCCAAAGAAGCTGGCATCGATGCTTCTCTACCCGCCGCCGTTCTAGATGTCTTCAAACGTGGTATTGCGAGTGGTCATGCCGATGATAGCTTCACCAGCCTCATTGAAATCTTCAAGAAGTCTAGTGCTCGTCCATAAAAAATAGGCTATTCCTTGTGGGATGGCCTTAAAATTTGCCGTTACAGACTGCGGGTAGAACCGTATAGAATGTGGAGAGGTAAATGCAATGAGGGTTAAAAACCCCGGCATAATACGGCAGCCTCGGTGAGCGAACGGGAAGGATAACGCAACTTTCCAAGCTAAGGGAGCGTTAAAAGAATATACGACAGCGGAGGTGTAAATGTTCTGAAACAAAAGCGATTGATTTTTTTATGCCTCTTATTATTTTGCGCAATATATATTTTGTTTTCTATTTGGATTGCTCGGGACGTCCGAAATATTCTTCGGGTTGGAATGCAAAACGAAGTGGAGTATCACAATATCATGCATTCAGACGTCTATAAACGTATTAATCCATTACAACGGCATTTAACTTCCTCTAACTATACTTACAAACCCAAATCTCATGGAATTGGGACTCCATTTTCTTTACACTTGTTTGGTTATGCAAAAGTCTGGGTAAAACAGCGGTACACTCCAGGAGACTTTGGCTTTGAAGAACCTGTTACTTTGACGATAAAATTGAAGAAAGGCAAATGGTATGCAACAAATGTTCACATTGAACCTTGAAAGAGGACGGATAATAAGAGTTGAGGAGCTTGACTCGAGGTAACTCCTTTTAAAGGTTACGATAGCAATCGCGATTAGGCAACTCTTTTCAACTAAAGAATCATGAAAGCATTCCATAATGTTAGAAGCACAAAAAACGTACAACACGAACAGTAAAGAAGCGCTGTTACTGGCTATTTTTCACAACCTTAATTAAGAACATCAACGAAGCCATTATGGTGAGCGGTATAATATTGGGATATTTAATAGTTGAAATATGGAAAAGGCAAGTTTAACTTCTTGCTAACAGGTAACGAATAATAAAGAAATTGCAATAAGGTTATTAACACGCTACCTTGGTCCCAATGTAGAGGAATGGGATATTCTCTTCCAGGTGGTGATTTCGATTGGCAGCTGTTGTAACGGATACAATAGCTGAATAACAACACCGCGGCAGCCGGCCAAATACGATCGGCTGCCTTTTTTGTTGAGCTGACGGGCAGGATAGTTCGATGACCATTTGGACAAAATAACCAACGGCTGAGGTTATTTATTGATCCATACCGCAGCGGTCGCAGGCATTATTTCGTGACAACCGTTCTGCCATTAAGCGGCTGGACAGGACGATGATTGTCGGAGAAAATAGCGCCGAACGCCTGGATCTGCTTATCGGATAGTTCTATCGGTTCTTCCAACACGGTCCAGTCCACCCCTTCCGAGCAAGGAGGCGTCGTCAACGAGCCTTTATACCGGAATGCTTTCTTATCTTGCGGCAGCAGCTCGTTCAAATCAATGACTTGATCCAGCTTGAGATCTTCCTTGGTTTCTTCCTTCGGGAGCTTTGAGAATATTTCCGCCAATTGTTTGTTTTCGCCGCCTGACTTGATTAGAACGCCAAGCACGGCGAGATTGCCTTCACTATTCTTGTGTACAAGATGCATCTCCATATCGAAAGTTTTACCGTTGATTTGGTTTTCGCTAGGTTTATGGAAATGCAGCTGGACGAGCGTATAAACTTTGCCTTCAATAGTAATGGTATTGCTGCCGGATGCGTCATTCGCTTGAATGGTATGTCCGTTGTTCATCAGAGTGAAGGAGGTCGGTTTATAATTGGTCTCGAATTTGCCTAACTCTTTGTCTACTTTTAATTGAGAAAGCTCAATATCGATAGGGGACTGCTCGGTTCCATCCGCGCATCCGGCATATTGCGTATCCAGAGTCGACCATTCGGTAGGGCCCGTATCGCCAGAGTAGGACCAATGGGCGGGCTTCGTTGCCGTTATACCTGTGCTGGGACTGGCATTGGGGCTGGAGCTGGGCATAGCGCTATTCTGAGCAGCGCACGCTGCCATCGGTAGAATAAGGACAACAGCTATTATACCGCGAATTATTGTGTTTCTTTTCATTGACATTCTCCTCGTTTCTTCGTTTAAGTTCGTCGTGGAAGATTCCACACTATTATTTAACATAAACGAGGATCATATCGTCCAGTTATAAAACGTCACTGTTTGCCTATGATAGATTGTCATATTATTTTACAGCCGATGTGACTACAGGATATAATCGAATGTAATGAAGCAACTTGGAGGGAACGTCATGAGAGGTTTTATGGCACGGTGGGAATGGTACGAATGGTTCATGATTGCGCTCAGGATTTGTTGGTGCATTTCTATCATTGCGCTATTATGGGAAGTGGAAGGACAGTGGAGCTTTCCGTTCTGGATCAAGATGGTTATTGCTCTCATTGTCATATCCGTTCCGTACCTGGTTATGCGGATCAATCAAAATCTGTATGCTGCGTGCGAGCTTTTACTTCCCGGAGTCATTCTGTTCCTGCTGAATAAATCGAACCCGGACACCCATTTATATCTCCTCCCGATTTCTTTCATGATCGGTTACAACAGCCCCGGTTATGCGTTAATGTGGCTGGCTCCATTGACGGCCTTCGCTTTTCCGGCATGGCTTGGTTGGCATATGAACTACTCTTGGGACACCATCGTATTCGGGATTATTTTCAATTATTGCGTGACTTACGGATTGGGCTATGCCTTTCGGTTGCTTATTACTTCATCTAAGCAAAGCAAAATCATCGAAGAGCAGAACAGAATGTTGGAGGAAAATATAAAGCAGATTGAGAAAATAACGCTTCTGGAGGAGCGCAATCGGCTTTCCCGCGAAATGCACGATACGATCGGACACATGCTCACATCCTTGATCATGGGCATGGAGTCGCTTCGCGGGTCGATGGTTCCCGGCACGGAGAAGAGCAAGCTGGATACGCTCCTGTCTCTGACGAGGGCAGGCTTCGAAGACATTCGAAGGCATATTCACGATATTCAAACGGATCAAACGGACTTGCCGCTTCCGGCGCTGCTGGATGATATCGCAAGGGCCTTTGAGCAGCAGACCGGTGTGAAGATTGAGCTGGAGCAGTCGGGGGATTCTATCCCTGTATCCCGGCAAGGCCGGTTCACGTTCATGCGATGCTTGCAAGAGACGCTGACCAACTCGGTTCGGCACGGCCAGGCGGATCACATTGCCGTTACGCTTCGCTTCGAGAAGGATCGTATTGCATTGCAGATCCGGGATAACGGAAAGGGATGTGAAGTTTTGCAGCCCGGATTCGGCCTAACGGGAATGCGGGATAGGCTCGAAGCCTTGAAAGGAAGCCTGCAGCTCCAGTCCGATCCTCGGAACGGAACGATCGTAACTTGCTTCCTGCCGTATCAATCGGAGGAATCCAAGCAAGTCATTCATGTCGTCATCGTGGACGATCAGCCGATCGTATTGGAAGGATTAAAGACCTTGCTGGATAACGAGGAAGGTATCCATGTGGCGGCAACCGCCGGGAACGGGCTTGAGGCTATTAGGGTCTGCGAGCAAACGAATCCGGATTTGGTTCTCATGGACATGCAAATGCCTGTCATGGACGGAATTTCCGCTCTACAGACAATCAAGCAAGCTTATCCGGGAATCAAGGTGTTGATGATGTCCACTTTCGAGGAGTTGGATCAAGCATTAACCGCTTTGAAGAACGGCGCTGACGGGTATTGCCTGAAGTCGGCGCAACTGCAGGAGCTAATAGAGACAGTACGTCTCGTTTATTCCGGGGGAACCGCGATTAATCGGGAAATCACGACCAAAATGCTCGAGCGGTTCGACAGAGTTACCGAAGCCGCAGGACCGGCCGCTTTGGAACCATTACTTTACGGATTAACGAAACGCGAGATGGAGATATTGCAGTATCTGGATTCGGGAATGCGTTATAAGACGTTGGCAGTAAAGCTATTTTTGTCCGAAGGAACGGTGCGCAATTACGTTTCTACGATTTACGGCAAGCTGGGAGTCAGCAATCGCGAGGAGGCGGTGGAGAAGGCTCGTGCGGAAGGTTTGTTGTCCGGTTAGGAGCGGTCTTTGAGGATAACCGGCTCTTCAGATGTTGCTAAGCCGCGCAAGACGAATCCACTCCTCGTGGTATGCATGGCGCTGGTTCCGACCGTGGTTGGCTTGGAGCTTGGCAACCCGTAAGCGATCAAACGGATTTGTGATGGTGTTCCTAGGGTGTTTTTCGTTTTTCACAATGTAAATAAAACAAAAACTATCGGGGCGTCTCGATACACTTTGTTACGCTCCCTCTCATAATTATTGCCGGCACCCCTTAGCACTGCTCATAGTTCCAGAACATCGCTTGTTATGCGAGTTCTGTTCGTCTCAACCAGCTTAAACATGGTTTCTACAAGTAGGGGCGATCAGTTTTAGCAACGGGTCACGGACCCAGGGGTACGACCGATCTGCCCCGGCTACTGACAAATGCGCCACCAAAATAAAAAGTGGTCAACCAGTAATAACTGGCTGACCTTATAATACGTCGGGTACGTTAGCTCAATAAACATTAAGAAGGCTCCTGGTGAACGGCAGCCTTCATGATCCGCAAGATCAGATCTTTCCAACTAATCAGTAATATTCCGGGTATAGTATTTGATTATATCTTTGCGGCGAATGATACCAAGGAAGACGCGATCGGCGTCTATGACCGGAACGAAGTTCTGATCGGCTGCCAGCGCCAGCATATCGTCCAAATCAGCGCTGATCGCGACGCATTCGACTTTCATCCGTTTTTTGATGGAGATGACAGGAATTTCGTGCATCGTATCGAAGCCGAGGCCTGGTGTGGCTTTCAGCTTCCATAACAAATCTCCCTCGGATAACGTTCCGAAATATAAGCCATTGTCGTCCAAGATCGGAATGGCCGTATAGTGGCTCGCCTCCAATTTATCCATGGCTTCTTTCATATTAGAGGATGTCATGAGGTAAGAGACCTCGTTCTTGGGATATAGAAACGATTTGATGTCCAATGAATCACGCTCCTTTGGTATATTAAAGCATATTTCGTCGCGGGGCGCATCTGGAAGTGACCGGGGCATGCCTAACATTATTGAAAAAAGATGCTAAAAGTTATGTCGAAAGACAAGAACATAGTCCAAATTAAGTCCGTGCAAATAGCGGGCTTTTTTTAATTATCAAAGAAAGTTAACCAATGTCTGAATACCGATAAGCATTAAGCTAAATGGTACGATAGGGCTGCAACCCAGTACATTCTCATCCTAGCGGGGCGTTCGTTTTTCTGCTAATTGAATCTACTAACACCTGCAGAAATAATAACCGTTCTGAATGAGTTGTTGCTTTATAACGAGAAACTGCAGCCAGACTTCGCTCCAATTCAAGAATCGATCCTTCGGACACGACTACCCCCCGGATCTGGAGATAAGCTATACGAAAGGCAGTTTAACGTGGCTGACCGACTTATATAACTTTACATTATCGCTTTAATGCGATAATATATTAGAGAAGTAAAGTGATAAAGGATGTGGTCTTAATCAATTTCATTCGGCTAGCAATTCCAAAAGGCAATACCTCAATTATGAAGGGAGTTTGTTAGGGTGCGAGAAGCATTAATTAACAGAAAAACAAAAGAAACTGAAATTAAACTGGAGCTTAATCTCGATGAATACAGTGAAGGCAACATCAACACGGGAATTGGATTCTTTAACCATATGCTCACGCTTTTTGCTTTTAGGGCAGGAATAAAACTAAATGTGGATTGCAAAGGTGATTTAGAGATAGATGGGCATCACACGGTTGAGGACATTGGAATATGCTTAGGGCAAGCAATCAAAAAGGCTATAGGGGATAAAAAAGGCATAAACCGTTATGGTAGTTCGCGTATACCTATGGATGAAAGCTTAGCATTAGTGGATTTGAGTATATCTAATCGCTCTTTTTTAGTGTTTAACGTGGAAATGCCGTCAACACGAGCAGGCGAGTTTGAAACCGAATTAACCGAAGAGTTTTTTCTCGCTGTAGCGCAAAATAGCGGGATAACCATGCACATCAATTTGGAATACGGCAGAAATACACACCATATAAATGAGGCAATTTTCGTGGCATTCGGCGATGCGTTGAAGAAAGCAATTAGGATAACAGGCGATGTTATTCCGTCTACGAAGGGTACGTTATCATTATGAAAAAATATATATAGACGCTTACGTGTAATAAATTATGGGGGAGGAATTGGTTTCATTGGACATCTGACGATTACGCTCCCTCGAAACGTTAGTTCAGAGCCCATCCAGGAGCAGTTTGCCGCCGCGGCAGCCTGCTTTTTTTGTCATTAAGCTATTGGGCAGGATAATGGAAATTTTATGTAGAAATATATGGAATATTTGCTTTGGCCAAGGTTTGTAAGCGATTGTCTTATTTAAGAATACTGGGATAATTGGCGTAAACCTAGTGAGCCGGCTGATACAGCCGCTAATTGCAAATCCCAAAAAAAGAAAGTTAGGAGAGTGGTTCAAGATGAACAATAAAGAAAGGTTTTCAAACCGTGTCGATGCGTATGTGAAGTACCGCCCTAACTATCCGAAGGAGGCGCTTGATTATTTGTACGACATCGTCGGTCTGCGCGCGAATTGTGATGTTGCGGACATTGGTGCTGGGACAGGGATTTTTTCAAAGCTACTCCTAGATCGAGGGAGCAAGGTGTTCGCCGTCGAGCCGAATCAGGCGATGCGGGCAGCCGCCGAGCAGATGTTGGGAGGGGCACCGAACTTTCATGCAGTGTCAGGATCTGCAGAGGCGACGGGGCTGCTCGACCAGTCGGTTGATTATATCGTCTGCGCTCAGGCATTTCACTGGTTTGACCGGTCCGCAGCGCAAGCCGAGTTCCATCGGATTCTAAAACCGGGCGGGAAGGCGGTTTTGATTTGGAACTCGCGTCTGACACACGGCACCCCATTTCGAGAAGAGTACGACCGACTGCTTTATACATTCGGAACCGACTATGAAAAAGTTAATCATAAAAATATTTCACAATCGACACTGAACTCTTTCTTCAAAGAAGGCAGGATGCAAGATATGCGATTTACAATGAGCCAATCGTTCGATTTCGAAGGGCTTAAAGGCAGAATGTTATCGTCTTCCTACAGTCCTGTGCCCGGGCATCCGAATTACGAACCGATGATAACGGAGTTGTGGAATATGTTCGTTCGGAATAACGTGGACGGGATTGTACTATTCGACTATGAAACCGAGTTGTTTTGGGGAGAAGTTTAGGAAGTGTATTCGATAATAGGGGTCATTCCGCTAACGGCGAACGATAGTTCAATCAAAATAGGAGCAGTTTGCTGCGACAGTTGCTCCATTTCTTTATTAAGTTAACTGGTAGATTACGTTAATGAATATTCTTCCAACCGTTGAGTAGATTAACTCGATAAAACCTAGAGCTATGAGGTGTATTATGGAATGGAGTAGGTTTTTTGGGCTTGTATCCAGTTTCCTTTTGCTCATTGGTCCTTACCAGTTATTTCGTTTAAGAAGAGAATTTCAAAAGTTAAATGCGTTACAAAGCTTCTGTATTATAAGGTGCTAAATATGGAAAGTCCTTTATATATCAGTTATGGTCTTGATTAGCTATAATAGTAATAGGATGGCGAAGGGTCATCATATTCAAAAGTATAAAGAAAAGAATGAGGAGTATGTATGGTTGACGTTTTATGGACGATTTATTTAGGGTTGCTCGCAACAGCTTCCCTCACTTTTTTAATAAAAGGAAAATACAAGTCGAAACTTAGCAAAATAGATTTCGTTGTATCCATCATTACATGGATTGGATTGTTCGGGTACGTTACGGAAACAGCTATTCTAAATCCTACTGTCTGGAAATTTATCTCCGTGTCTGCTTTTCTCTGGGACCTATCATTCACGATGCTTCTAAAAGGTTATGAAGGGGAAGAAATCCTGGAGGAGTTGCCGATTGTGGCAAGGAGAGTATGGATGTTGATAACATTTGTTGTCATGGTCGGACCTTTGTATTATGGGTTGTTCAGATATGCCTTTGCATGATACCGAAGGTGGAGGTCTGTTCCCCATTACGATTGAAAACAGTGTCTCGATATATAGATGGGATTGAGCTAATATGTTAGTTCAATGGCTAAAGGCTACCGAATTTTCGGTAGCCTTTTCAATTAACAGTGAACTTACTCTATACTTTACACAGATAGAAATGTACGGCACTGCTCTTCTATGATTAAAGAAATAACTTATTAGTGAGAAGGTCTGCTTGAACGGCCGCAACGGCAGCGGAAAATCAACTCTGCTCCGGTTAATTTCGGGCCATGGGCAGGTAGACGAGGGTATGCTAGCCATCAAGAAAGATTTGTTAATCGGCTTAACGCATTCTGTACATCCTGCGCCGAACCAACTTTCTCCTTGATGATCTGCCTGAGTAGCTGCTTCGTCCATAAATCCATGTATTCTCCCAACCGCATTTTTTTGGAAAAATGGAACCAGAGAGGGAAGCGCATTGTCTAATCATCGGAGGTGAAGAGGTTGGAGGAATCCTATTGGAAACATTTGAAGGTCATGGATGCCGGATTGCTGCGCGAGCTCATGAACAAGTACGGGCAGGAAGTTTGGAACTTGGCCTTTATCCTGACGAAGCGAAATGACCTGGCTGATGACATCACGCAAGAAGTGTTCTTGAGTGCCTACCGGAATATCGATCTGTTCCGCGGTGAGTCTTCCATCAAAACATGGCTGTTGTCTATTGCGCGCAACACGTCCGTGAATTACTTGCGATCCGCGTTTATGCGCAAAGTGACGCTCATGGCATGGGTCAGCAGCAAGGAGACGAGTCCGTCTGCCGAACACGAGGCGCTGGAGCAATCCTTATCCGATGATATATGGAGAATCGTCATGAAGCTGCCTCTTAAGTTTAGAGAGGTACTCATTTTAGCTGGAAAATACGATATGTCGATGAAAGAGATCGCGGGTGTGCTCGGCGTATCGGAAGGTACGGTGAAGTCAAGATTAGCCCGTGCACGGCAGAAGGTTAAGGCTAATTGGAAGGAGGGTACTGCATATGAACGAGTTTGATCCTGAATGGATGCAAAAATTGAAAACAACTGATCCGTTGCGGGCGAAAACCTTCACCCCTGAAAAAATGTCTGTAATCGAGAAGGCAGTCGAAAATATGAACAAACCATCGAGAGGACGCAAGCGGAAGATATGGATTCCGGGCTTCGCGGCAGTTGTCGCGGCCGTCATCTTCGTAAGCGGCATCCTGCCAAGCGGCCCTTATACGGGATGGCTCTCGGATCTATTCGAGAATGAACAGAATGACGGCACTACGGCCAAACCGAATCCAATCCCTCCGGATCAGGCGGATCCGCAGCCAGAGATCGAGCCCCAGCCGCCGGCGGAAACCGTCCCGTTGACCGGAAAACTGAAGGACCAGCTCCAATTCAGCACGGAGAGTGAGATGACTATTTCGATCCATGACGCACAGAGCGGGAAAGACATCGATATTCCCGCTGAACGCGAGTATGTTATTCTGCAAAGCCTGAACGGAACAGACTTAACTGCGGCTAAAGCTCAGGAGGCCGCTTCATCCGGTCCTGAAGCGAGCGTGTTCCTCCGTTTTTTGGTAGACGGGAAAATTTATCAAATTCCTTATCGCCTGAAGGCGAACACGATCGAGTGGAAGGGACAATCGTTCTATGTGGACGACGGGATCATGCTGCTGATGCACGGACTGCTGTTGCCGGAGACGAAGCTCACACAGATCGACAGAGTTTTTGAGCAGGCGCGTAAGGAGCAGGAAAATGGCCAGGTGATCGAGCAGGAAAATCGATATGATTGGGAAAGGCTGCAGATTAACGGGAAAGACTATGCAGCTTGGGAAAAAGAACTGAAGAACCTGCCGCTTGTCAGCGAGAAAAAATACTATAATTTTTTTACCGAGAAGATGAATAGTATCAGGCAGTACGAAGGCATCACCGCGTTGAATCAGGCCATCCTTTTTGAAGATCCGAAGTATGGAACGAAAGACGGCATCCGTGTCGGACTGACCGAAGCGGAGGTTATTGCGAAGCTTGGAGAGCCGAACAAAAAGTCGACTACGGAGTGGAGCTATAAGGACGGCGATTATTCCCAATTTCATCTCTATTTCGAAAATGGAAAGGTCCTTTATATCGTAATCGCGATGCCGTTGTAAGCGGGAGCCCTGTAAGCATAGGAGTAAGCAAAACATCCATTACTCAACGGAAACGCTGAGGTTGTCGGATCGTTCGACAACCTTGCTGCGTTTCGCTGTTAGTCGAGGTGAATATGTACAGTGGCTGTGGAGATAACAACGATTCAAAGAGAAGAGCTGCTACGAAAGGCAGATGTATTAAGGCAATATGAAATCTACGGTTACCAAGTCGCTTATTACTTACTTGAAAATGAAACTCTAGCCACCAAAGCGACCACCCAAGCGTTGATTGAATTATTAAAAGATGAAGATTTCTTTCATCAAACCCAATCTCTTCAAAAGCAAAAAACGAAACAAGTCTTCATAATGCAATCATTGTTGATCAAAAGTTTAGTTTTACAACAGACATCTTATACTGAATAGACATCTATTATTCTGATCGCGGATGAGCATGGTATCTTTGACTGAACTAAACGGGTACGAAAGCATTCGTAGCTCCAGTTATCCTAGTATAGCAACATTCCCTATAAATTGTAGCCAACCTCGGAAGGGCAGCCATGGCAGCCCTTCGCTACGCTAACTGGCAGTTTAATGTAATGCTATATCATTACAAAGAAACCCAAAATATCATCACGGATCTTGAACAACATCCCTTAGCTCCAATAATTCAATACTTCCCAGAAACTTTTAGCTTTTACTTAATAACTGACTCTCTTTGGTTGGATCTTTTTATTTTTGTGGGCTTCTCGTTTTTGATATTTTTATTTGCAAACATCCTATTTATTAAAATGAACAATAATAAATTGTTACCTTAGTCGAAGATCAAATACGGTGAACCGTATTGCAAATAGTGGTAAAGCGGAGCTGGAAACAAAGAACGTCCCTAAACGGCCGCTAAAGCAGCTTATGAAACAGAGGAAGAACCGGCCCGATTTGGAGGTCGGTTTCTTTGCATGAGGAGTTCTAAGCCATAAATGTCACAAAATATAGCCGTTATTTGTCTAATAAGTGTTTCAAGGGGAAAGTGAGTGGTAATTGAATCATCAAACTGCAGGTCGAAATTGAAGACAAGGGAGAGAAGAAGATGGAAAAGCTACTCGTTATTAATGCACACCCGAAAGTGGATGCCGATTCGTCCGTAAGCCTAATGGTGCTTCGTCATTTTCTGGAAACGTATAAAAAACTTAATCCGGATGGGCCGATTGAACAAATCGATTTATATCGGGAACATGTTCCTTGCATTGATCGTGACTTTCTGAGCGCACGGGAAAAAATTAAGGGGGGCGGCCACTTGACTGAAGAAGAGCAGAGGCTTACCTCCCGTATGTCGGAAATTCTTAAACAATTTAAAAGTGCGAAAAAGTACGTCATCGCCATGCCGCTCCATAACTTTAACGTCCCGTCGAAGCTAAAAGACTACATGGATAACATTCTGATTTCCAAAGAGACTTTCGCCTATACAGACAAGGGATCGGTTGGACTGCTAAACGACGGTAGGAACGTTCTCGTCATTCAAGCGAGCGACGGAATCTATACGAACCAAGATTGGTATGCGGAAGTTGAGTTCTCACACAAATTCTTAAAATCAATGTTCAACTTTATGGGGGTCGACTATCAAATCATCCGTGCACAGGGGAATTATTTTTTGAAGAGAGATGAGGTTTTGGCAAAGGCATTTCAAGAAGTTGATACTGCGGCCGCTTCCTTTTAGCGATCTTTTTTCAATTCACTGTAACTTCCCTAGAAATTTATTGAAAAAGTAAAGGGGCTGCCCAGTCCGCCTTACCATAACAAGGAGCAGATCACTGATGCGCTGCTCCTTGTTTCATTGAAGTAACGGGCAGGAAGAGCATAATATTAAAAGATGGTACTGATGGAGCACCATGTACCTAAATTTCAGTATTTGATTCGAAGTTCTTGACTATGACGTTAGGTCATAGTGCATAATCCTCTCTATGAATACATAACTAGGAGTGAGGGAGTGAGTGAGAGATATGAACATAATAACATTGCGCTCAGATCATATTTATCAAAAAGTTGCCCAAGCTGCGCCCGAGGAAAAACTTGAGTTATTCAGAAACGAAATGATGGCTCCCTTTATGAAACAATGGCAAATTCAACAGATTCCTTTTAAAGCTGAAGAGGCGAATGGTTTTGACGTTATTACGTTTAATAGTATGATGCATCGATCCCCTGATCAGATTACCCAGCAGATTTCACCTGAGGTAGAGTTGATTTCGTCAGATTCTTTTTGGTTAGAGTGTGAGCAAGCTGTAAGGAAAAGCCTCCGTCTATTTATAGAACATGAAATAAGTCTCCCCGTATCCGAATATTTGTTTACCATTCAACTAGGGAATCCGGAAAGCCGTGCCTTAGCAATAAACGAAGGATATAGCGGCTTTGGGGGCATTCCCGGGTTTATCTGGGGTACAATCTTGCCAAATGAGTACACGATTCCTCGAATGAAGGCTGCGCTGGCGCACGAATGCAACCATAATGTGCGATATCAATTTATTCAGTGGGATCACACCGTTAATTTGGGCGAGCTAATTGTAAGTGAAGGATTAGCTGAAAACTACGCTACGTTCATGTTTGGAGAAGAATTGCTCGGCCCTTGGGTAACGAAAACAAACGCAGAAACACTTAACGGACGCATAAAGCCTGTGCTTAGAGGGCAATTGCAACTAACCGGGTTTGATAAATTTGCTCCGTATCTTTACGGTGACGAGATTGCTAAGCTTCAAAACATTGAACCGGTCAATATGCCTTATTGCGCCGGATACGCTTGCGGATATCATTTAATCCAATATTATTTAAGAAAAACAGGAAGAACGATTTTCGAGGCCACAATAACCCCTGCTGCTCAAATACTAGACGAAGTAAAAGGATTTTGGGATGAAGAAACCATTATTAGCGGTTAAAGATATAATCCAGATTACAGGCATTACAGCTCGGACCCTGCATTATTACGATAGAATCCATTTATTTAAACCGACATATCTGACGGAAAACGGTTATCGCCTGTATGATCGAAGCAGTTTGGAAAAACTTCAAACGATTTTGTTCTTAAAGGAATTGGATTTTTCCTTGAAAGAAATTGCGGACATTTTAAAGCTGACCAGGCAAGAACAGCAAAAATTATTAAAGAAGCAGAAACAAACCTTATTATCGAGAAAACAAAGACTAGAAACAATCATGGTTGCCCTCGAAGAATACGTTTCGGGGAACGATATTAGTAATTTGCAAATCTTCAATAGTTCTTTGCCATTGAAAGAACAATATGCAAATGAGGCAAGATTCATTTATGGTGAAACAGAAATGTATAAAGAGTTTAATGAAACGTTGGAAAAATTATCGCCAGATGATAAAGAGGAACGTTTTCAATCCATGGAGGAAATATTCAAACAAATTGCGTCTTGTGTCGATCAGAATCCTTCCTCCGATGAAGTTCAGCGATTAATCGAGGAGTGGAAAAAAAATCTAATGCAATTCATGACCTGCGATGCAGAGTTACTGGCTTGCATTGCCAATACCTACAAATTCGATGCACGATTCAAAAACTATTTTAATCAATATAGCAACGAGGATTTTGCAGATTTTCTTTACAGTGCAATCATGTATAATATCAATCGGTAATATTTTCCACGCTTATTTACCCAGTACGCTTGTCCTTTTGTTTAGACTCGTTGCACATATGGACTTCGTAATAATTGGGTTGATTTAGACGGCGCATATCGGAATCGATTGTTTCATGGGGTATGGGTTGAAGTATGATATCGGCTTTAAAGATACGCACATCAATCGGCTTTAGGCTGTTCAATTAACGGAGAACGATAATTGAAAAACATCATATGGAAAAAGTCTGTTGGGGGAAAAATATGAAGAAAGTATTTGTTATTTTTTATTGTTATGCGTATTCTTATCGACTCAAACAGTGCCCGTTTCAACGAATGATAGGTTTCGTAAGGCTTAAAGATCTTGTGAAGACATCCCGAAAGACTAATCCTAGATTATCCTCGATAAACACCCTAATCGATTAATAATATGCTATTAAAAAACCATCCTTTCCCCGAAGGAAAGGATGGTTTTTTAAAAACTTCCGTCACTTTTTACATTTTTTATTTGAACATACATTGAACGGGGTGGTGCGGTCATAACCATTGCCAAAAAAACCGTCTCCAAGTTGGCCGTAGTCATTGTCTCCCCAAGACCAAACGGTTCTGTCGCTTTGAACGGCCAAACTATGTGAAGAGCCTGCAGAAACGGCAGCCCCCGTACCGAGGTCGGTTACCTGAACGGGAGAGGAGCTGCTTGTCGTGGTACCTTCGCCGAGCTGACCGGAAGCATTATATCCCCATGCCCAAATCGTTCCATCGTACTTGAGTGCCAAACTATGCGAAGAGCCTGCAGAAACAGCAGCCACCGAACCAAGGTTGGTTACCTGAACGGGAGTATTACTATGTGTTGTGGTTCCATTGCCAAGTTGGCCGATGTTATTAGCCCCCCAAGCCCAAACGGTCCCATCGCTTTTGTGCGCCAAACTATGCGAATTGCCTGCTGAGACGGCGATGGCCGAACCGAGATTGGATACTTGGACGGGAGTGATGCGGTGTTCCGTGGTTCCATCACCCAGTTGGCCAGAACCGTTATATCCCCAAGCCCAAACGGTTCCGTCGCTTTTGACTGCAAGGCTAAATCCGTCGCCAGTAGCAATAGCAACTACAGAATCGAGACTCTGCACTTGAACGGGAGTGATGCGATTTATCGTGGTTCCGTCGCCGAGTTCGCCGTAATTATTCGTTCCCCAAGCCCAAACGGTTCCGTCGCTTTTGACTGCCAGACTATGAGAACTTCCCGCAGATACTGCAGCAACTGAATCAAGACCTTTCACTTGAACGGGAATCAAGCGATCATATGCGGTTCCATCGCCAAGTTGGCCGAACATATTCCCGCCCCAACCCCATAAAGTGCCGTCGCTTTTTACTGCAAAGCTGTGTACCCCACCGGCAGCTATGGAGATCACCGAATCGAGGCCATGAACCTGAACCGGTAAATAACGGTCCGTTTTGCTCCCGTCACCCAGTTGGGCCCTGATGTTCCCTCCCCAAGCCCAAACGGTCCCATCCTTCTGAAGCAAGAGAGAATGAACCCTGCCTCCGGCAACCATCATCGTTTCTTCCGAGGAACTCTCTGCTACCACCGTGTTCGAAAAAAGAACAAGAAGGAGAAAGATGATTCCCAATATTCGATATCGTTTTCTCATCAATATTTACCTCCCATTAAATAAGGATCAAGCGTATGCTTGTCCTCAGATCTGCTATGCTTGTACACAAAGATGATCGTCCATACCAGGTATAGTCGGCTTCTCAAAGAGGTGAGATGGAGCGGTCGAAACAGTTTGTCCCAATACTGGTAAGCGCTTACCGTTTTCAGTTTACCAAATACACCCAATGATAGTCTATACTACTTTTGTTTCATAATGCTTAAAGATATTATCCTTCTTAGTCATAATCTCCCGGTCAATCATTGTTCTTTGTTCGTTCAGCCCATTAAAGGATTTTGGACTGTGTAGATAATGTGGCGATCCAGATTATTGCAAATTATAAAAATAGCGGTAATAAACAGGACGGTTAGCATTCGCTGAAAATCCACCATCGGAAGCTTTGCAGACACAGATTCACACGCAGCATCCGAATGGGGCAATCGAGTTAGTCGAAGCGATCCTTGCGTCGAAGATGGAGAGCTTGAAGCATGTGCGGCGCGATATCGACTTTATTTGGGAACTCAGCCGCAAAAAGAGGGGGAGGTATGTGTGTTTGATCTCGGTGGCGGGCGCATTACGATCATTCCTAAGTCCCGTTTAACCGATTTGCTTCCGGGAGAAGCCCTCCCGTCTTTACCGGGATTTGCCGGATATACAGTAAAGGTGCATAACCTTTCTGTTACCCGACAGCATCTTGAATCAAATGGATTTCCGGTTATTGAGACGGCGAGGGGAGATGTTTTTGTACCGGGTGCCTCCCTTATCGGGACGGCTCTCGCTTTCAGGCAAGGCTGAACATCTGACTCTATATTATAACCAACCGACTTTAAAAGATTTTTAAATTTGAAGTTAATTATCTTGCTACAGAAATGCTGCTTCGGACTAATATTCCGAAGACAAAATACTATATAGAAACGAATCGTGCCATTTCTCTTTGAAAAATAGATGTTCACGGAAGTGGCCTTCTTTGCGCATACCGAGTTTCTCCATTACACGAAAGGAGCCCTTGTTTTGAGGTCTGCAAGTAGCACATATGCGATGAAGTTTCAGTTCTTTAAAACCGAAGCTCAGCATAGCCTTAGCAGCTTCGGATGCAAAACCATGACCCCAATAGTCTCGATTCAGGACGTAACCCATTTCACCTTGTAATGCTTCTTTCTTGATTATACTGCACGCTCCAATTAACGAATTTGATTCTTTGACCGCAATTGCAACCGTAAATTGATTTCTTGGCTGCTCACTTTGAGAGGCAATAACGTCCTCGATGAATGCTCGTGTGTCGTCAAGCGTGTTCGGCCCCCAGTCCGTGTATCGGCAAACTTCAATGTCGGAAGCGTAGTTGTGAACTGCCTGAACATCCTCCGAGGTAAACTCACGCAAAATCAAACGATCGGTTTGTAAAATCATAAAACACCACCTTTGACTTTTGTATTAATTATAGATCTAGTTAGGCAAAAGGTAAATTATAGAGGAAGGACAAACCACTGTTCAACTACCAGGTAACGATAGGATTTTTTATGGAAAAGTTATAATGGATGTCACAAGTACATATAAGCCAAGGAGTTAGAAGAAGCTTTCATCGGTGATCTCACTCGATAGCAATCGAAAATTGGAGCTATTCATTAAGCTATCGGGGAACTATAGTTCAGTTGGAATCCAACATTGGTTTAACCAATGCATGTAGGTGATGTTCTGATTGGGATTGAACTAACGGAGAATAGTAGTTGAATAGCCAAAATGAATGAAGCTGCCGGCGTAAATTCGGCAGCTTTGTTACGTTAACTCGGAGTTTAGTTCCAATATGTGTTAATATTGCAATATGCAGACGAATATAAGAACATTTACAATAGACAATGGTATTTCAGCTAATTAAATAATAGCCGATTACTATGGAATGGGAGAGATGAATATCGTGAGTACTACATTCGAAGTCTATCCAACTACAGCGTACATTCCACGAATAGCGGAACTATTGACACTAGCTAACGATAAACTTCTTTCCTTCTTAAGACCCTTTGATTTGAAGATCAGCCCCGTGATCGGAGCCCGAATAGGGGAGACTTTTATAGATAGGTCGTCTTCCAATTCATTTAGTACTCAATGGAAGACAGAGTACGCCTGGTTTTTCATTACGCCGGATGAACACGGAGGGGGAACTGACGCTTATTATAGGATGGTTGAGGAGCATACGTTAGAAATCTGGAATGAGTACGAGGATGCCGGAGACAGGTATGGCGAGGTGCTAAAATCGTTGTCCGTAGGGCATTACTGGACCTTTCGAAGGTCCGCTGGCCAACCAGCAATCATCAACCTATGTTATGGCTTACTGGCTGCGGCGTTAGCTGAATTGACTGGGGGTTTTATCTTTTCCGATGATGGGGCTTGGTCAGGACCACCAATCCAGGCGACTGAATTCGAAGCTCGATATTTCAAACCAGAGATTAGCAATAATTACGGTGATGCTTCATGGTATACGCAATGCCTAGAGAGTTTAATTGAAGACTATCAGGGCATACCGTATATCCCTAAAGTGAATCTCCTAATTGAACATGACTGGCCGATGGATAAACGAGTCCGTTATGCTCCTTCGGGTCGGACAATACAGGAAGGACCAGATGAGAATGATCGTCTAACTATCATACATAGTGAATACGTAAATTTCCCATATATAATCATTAACCGCACACTAATTAAGGCCCACGGAAAGCAGTTGCTTCGAGTGATGAAACTATTGATACTTAAGGATGGATTACGAATCGGCAGCCAACCAGTCAGTATGGTCCACGAAACCGATATAAAGCCGATGCTTATCGATCGAGACTTTTATTTCTGGTCTAATCCGTTACTAGTTAAGGATGGAGAAGGCATTCTCAGACAACTTATCGAGGCGGAAAATTAAGTACTTGCAGAGAGCTTTTCTAAACTTACGAGGAACGAGTTCAAAAACACACTTTGAGCTGCCGTAGGCCATTCCGCAACCTCTTTCGCATTATCGGACTTTATACAAAAGGAGGGAAGTGCGCCAATGAAGAGGTATACCTATGTTCCGCCAAAGCTGAAGCCCTCGACTAAACGTATTGAGGTAACGGACGAGGAAGGAAATGTGGTTTGCACGTTCCAGAGAGTTTATCCGAACGCCGTAGCAAGAGTATGCAATTATGTGTTCGATATCGATTGGTCCGCTCAGGTAAACGTATACTCTACGGATGGTCTACCGGTTATTCAATGCAAAAAAACAACGCCATGGTTCGGGAGACCAGAGTATATCGTTCAGCACCGTAATACACAAGACATCTACCGAGTTACTTATACGACATGGCAAAAGCTCGCCCCAGAATTTAAGGTTACACATCTAAATCACGAATACGTGTTGAAGAAAGAAGTGTTAGATTGGGCTAAGTTTTTACAGGCAGGCGAGGAGCTGGCCAGATGGAAGATGAAACCGACGGAATGGTTCAAGACACAGTTGGAGATCGAAGCAGCTTGCCCAATCCAAGAACCGGAATTTTTTGTCGCTTTGTTCCACTGTATCTTCTGTATTGGCGATTAAGTAAATGTAAATATTTACTTGCGAACTAACGTTCGGTATAATGGACTCGGAAGCTTGTTTGATTCCCTGTAACTTTTATTCCATAACCAAAAAGGAGATGTTGGATATGTTTAAACACATCAAAGATTTTGCCGCAACTTGGCAGAATGAAACGGCAGCAACATTGCGGACACTGGAGATGCTGACCGACGAGTCTCTTGGCCAACAGATAACAAGCGATCATAGAACGCTTGGACGTCTTGCATGGCACCTTGTACTGACGTTGCATGAAATGCCATCTCGGACTGGACTGTCTTTCGAAGGACCGGGCGAGGATGTGCCGGTGCCATATTCGGCAGCAGACATTGCGTCAGTCTATAAGCGGACCTCACAAGCGCTCCTTGATGCTATACAGTCCAGTTGGAAGGATGAGAATCTGCTTATCATGAGCGATATGTATGGTGATCAATGGCCAAACGGCTTAATGCTGGATATTCTCGTAAAGCATGAGATTCATCATCGTGGTCAGATGACAGTCCTGATGCGTCAGGCAGGCCTTCGTGTGCCCGATCTTTACGGCCCGACAAAAGAGCAGTGGGCCGAGTACGGAGCGCCAGCTCCAGTAATATAGAGTAAAGATTATATCCCGCTTTGGCCGTTTGGCTAGAGTGGGATTTTTAAGTATTTTTTCATAGGAGTAAAATGGATGGAGGAGTTCAATTTGGTAGAGTCGGTACTTAAAAGTGTTTATTCCTGCAAGTTCCGGTTAAAAATCTTGGGGAATCTACTGAATGGTATATGGGTAATCTGGGATTCGAGGTACATTGGAAACGACCGGACAATAAAATGACGATTCTTGCGCTTCATTCAGGGCCAACCATTTTTTTATGTGAAACGGAATTGCACCAAGGAATGATGTCTGTCGTTATCGGTTTTGAAGCAGCGGATATTCGAAAGCTACTATCCGATTTGCAGAGTAAAGGGGTGCGGATTGGTGAGATCAGAGAAAACAGAGGTGTTGTCAAAGGAGAGATTCTGGCAATGGATTTTGACTTCTTTGATCCTAGTGGAAATAAGTTAGTGGCACATGGCACTTCAGAGTTCGTTGCTGAATAAACACGAAGAAACGGCCAGCAAGATTCGTGGTTGCCGTTTCCTCATATTGGGCGGGATAGCGCATTAAGCGGTAATGAAAAACTTTTCAGTAAAAGTTTAAACAATATGATAAGGTTGTTCTTTTGTTTATAAGAACCAGCGATGTTTATTTCTTTATAACCTTAGGATTTGCATGAATGTTATAAGATAGAAGGGAAAGTGAATCTCAAGCGAAAGGGTGGGTTTTGAGATGAGGTCAACAAACTTGCTGCAAACGGTATTGGATGAGAGAGGCGAAGCTCGCATCAAGAGCATCGCCCGCTACATCGAAGAGCATATTTCTTCTAACTGGGAGACAGTGCTAGTGGACCATCGGGATAAACTGCAAAAGGCTTACGAGGAAGCTGGAGACATGGCCTACGGAACGTATTTGAACTTGTTGTTTCTTCCCGTACACCGTCAGTTTAAAGAGGCCGGTCTTAATCCGGAGCCCCGATTCCCGGGAGATTTCGACATCTCACGGGAATGGGGCAATGAACAGCAGGATAACCAGCAGCGCTGGATGTGGAGTACGATTTATGGTCCGCACCAAGAGCCGATCGGTACTATTGTCACTGTTGTCTATCATGATCACACACAGTTTCAAGTGCCTCGGCAGCCGGAAATCTTGGCATTAAAGGAAGTGGGCAAGGAAGCTGTGGTTGAATCATTGTCTGCTCTCTCTCCCGAATTTGCCCGAGCGCTTGAGTTTACAGCCGAGTATGAGCTTTATATGCAAAGTCTTGAATAATCTGCACATCGTTCAAGGCGCATAGTGATTAACTTTTTAGTTCTTGTTGAATAAGTTCAATAATACAGCGGCAGTCTAGGATTTTTTTTCAAGGCCCTTGCTGCCGCTATCGTTCCTGGTACTGCGATTGTTCTCCCGTCGCACTCTGCGCGGCAATAAACGCCTCCGGAACGGAATTTTGCATTTCATCGTCCGTCTGTTTGGTCTGATTGTCCTCAACTGTTTGTACAATCCATTGTCTTATTGCTTCATTGATTTCGTCCGCCGCTTTCGTCGGAAGCTGATGCTTCTCCGCCTTAAGGAGAACGAGCTTGGATCGACGAAGGTTCTGCTGGAGTATTTTGCGATAGCGCTTGAAGCCCCGATCCTTCTCCCCGAAAAGCAGCAGAACGGGCGCATTGATATCCGAAAGCCGATCGGTGCAATTATATTTCAAGCTGTACTTGTACAGCTCGTGAATATTCCGTTTATGTCCTCGCTTCGAATCCTCCAACAAATTACGGAAGGTGCTGGAGCTGTCCGAATTCCCCCACGCAATCCCAAGCCGAAGCAGTCGAACCGCCGGTTTCCAGCTTGACAATCCGATCGCAATTCGTATTCGGTTCCTCAGTACAAAATCGCTTGCCTCCGACATCGCGCTAATCAATATACCGCCTATAAAAATCCCGGGATAAGTCAGCATCGCCTCCAATGCAATAGACCCTCCCGTTGAATACCCGGCTACAAAAGCACTGTCGATCTTCAGGTAATTCAAGAGCTGCCTCATATCCTCGACGATCAGCTTATAGGTGATGGGCACATCCGACGGACGGCTTCTCCCATGTCCCCGGATATCGAAAGTAATGACCTGATATTCGGTCGACAGCTGCGCTTGTTGATATCTGAAGTTGGCGCTTGTAAGAAGCGGAGGATGGAGAAATACGATCGGAATCCCCGCTCCCTGCGTCTCATAATAAAGCTCGGCACCGTTAATATTTGCATATGGCATAAGTATTCGCACCTCTAGTTGATAACATTAAGTGACAACCGCCATAGTTTACCTGAGTTCAGAATGATTTATGCAGAAGCCGGAAACTTTCATCCAACCTGGGACAGAACATCCTATTTCGTAGATGCTGGAGGGATTATTTTTTGACTGTACTAGAAAGTCGTTAATAGTATATATTGAAAACGGTATTGAAGAAACAGGAATGGAAGACAATGTTAGAATAGAGCAGGGGATGATGAAATGAGCATAAATGATATGGAGTTGGCAGCAATCGAGAAGTTGCGACCGGAACTTACCGCCTATTGTTACAGAATGTTAGGGTCGATTTTCGAGGCGGACGACGCCGTTCAGGACACCCTATTTCGTGCTTGGCAGAGTTGGGACCAGTTTCGACAAGAATCCTCGCGACAATCCTGGATTTACAGAATTGCCACAAACGTATGTTTGGATAAATTAAGGACCGCGAAGCGCCGCGCGCTTTCCATGAACCTTTCGGAACCCGCCTCGTCTATCATGGAACCTCGGGACACATTGCCTCGTTCCGCGTGGATCTGGCCGGCACCCGATACTATAGCGGATCCGGCTGAATTGGTCGTTCAAAAGAATACGATTCGATTAGCGTTTATTGCTATGCTGCAAACATTACCGCCCCGTCAACGCGCGGTATTCATTCTGCGCGATGTCTTTCGGTGGTCTGCTAAGGAGATTGGCGAAGCGTTGGGGATGACTTCGACTGCTGTCAACAGTGGGTTGCAACGAGCTCGAGCAATGATAAATCGCACTAATCTGCAATCGGATTCACTGCGCGATATGGATGCCTACATAGACGGCCAGCTGCTTGACCGTTACGTTGAAGCCTTTGAAGCATACGACATCGATGCGCTCATGGCGCTGTTCCATGAAAATGGAAGTTTATCGATGCCGCCTTTTGTCATGTGGGTTCGCGATCGCGCCAATCTCGCTTCATTCTATGAAGCCACGAGATCCCATTGTTACGGATCCAGGCTCCTTCCGATCAACGTCAACGGCCAAAGCCCTGCTTATGCACAATATGTCCCTACCGGGCCCGAGGGGACTTTGAAGCCTTGGGGGATACATGTACTTGAGATTAAAGACGGAAAAATCGCTCATGTCCACACCTTTATCGAGTCTACCCTGTATTCTCGGTTTGGTCTTCCATCGCATTTGGAAGCGAGGGCAACTACCGAAAGGCAATCTGGCCAGTAAAGTATATCGGTAGGTTCGAAGTAATATTTTTTTTTAGTTACACCGATGATTTTGGAACCGCTCGTTCGTCTATATATATGTATGTATAACTAAAAGGATTTCAAAACGAATAAAGGAGAATGTTCATGTTCAAAAATAACTACGCGTATAGCAACTTCGGGGTCGACGACATCGCCAAGGCTGTCGACTTCTATAGGAATAAGCTCGGGCTTAAGGTCGAGGAGGATGGTTTTGGTTTTAAGCTGACACTTTCCGGTACCGATGCGTATGTCATGCCAATGGGACAAAATTATCAACCAGCCGCTTTTCATATATTAAACTTTGATGTCGGCAATATTGAACAAGCTGTCGCTGCCTTAAAGGAAAAAGGCATTGCCCTTGAGACCTTTGCCGGAATGGAGCAAGACGAACTTGGTATTATGCGCGGCAAGGCTGCCGGTGCGGGCCCGGATATGGCCATCTTTAAGGATCCGGCCGGCAATATGTTGGCGGTTGTCGAATTGTAAAAGTCTATGCCGGCCTGAGATTGAATTTAGGAGGTAACATGAAAACAACCCAATCAAAAGACGGCACTTCCTTAGCGTACGACGTACACGGCAGCGGACCAGCACTCATATACATTACGGGAGCGAGCTGCTATCGCTCATTTAAGCCGATATTGCAAGATGCCAAAGTATTCGCCACTGAATTTACCATTTATAGCTATGATCGCCGTGGACGCGGCGATAGCGGCAACACGCTGCCTTATTCTATGGAACGTGAAATCGAAGATATCGAAGCCATGATTGATGCGGCCGGCGGCATGGCTTATTTGTATGGACATTCTTCCGGTGCCGTGTTAGCGCTTGAGGCTGCGCTGCGACTTGGCGGCAAAGTACAAAAGGTAGTTATGTATGATCCGCCATATGTGCACGATGAAAAAGAAAAGGCCGAATATAAACAGTTAAGCCAAACCATACACCGACTTCTCGATAATGGAAAAAACGCAAAAGCAATGAGTACCTTTTTGAGTGGTATCGGCATGCCAAAAGCATTTGTTTTGTTGTTGCCGTTGTTTCCTGGCTGGCGAACGATGAAAGCACTCTCTCCAACTCTTGCTTATGATATTGCTCTAACTCAGGACATGCCGCCCGTTGAACGAGCCGCTCGAGTTTCCGTCCCAACGCAAATTATCGTAGGCGAAAAAAGCCCCGCCGCAATCCATGATGTCGGCCGCCAACTAACGAAGGCGATTCCAAGCGCTAAGTTCGCACAACTTGCGGGACAAGACCATATGGTTAATGCAAAAAGGCTGCTTCCGCTGCTTTCGGGCTTTCTTAAGTAATTTTAACGAGCGACCGCAGCGGAAACTAAGAAAACTGACGCCTGTTGCTTACAGACGTCAGTTTCTGCCTGTTTTATATCGATCATACATCTGTTAACATCGCTTGAAACCGTTCCACTTTCTCACGGTGCCAGATCGTTTCGAAAGTAGATTCCGCCTTCTCATACTCTCCGCATATCCACTTTACATGAGCACAACAGCTTCCTTTGAACGAGTCGACACAATGCCATGAAAAAGTCGACATCCTGATAGTTTCCATGGAGGATTGAGGGTATAATACTTCTTTATTGATTAAATAAAGGAGCGATCCTCATGTATGGCAATCCCGCTCAGTTCTCCTGGAACTCCATTCGTCTCAAACTGGTCATAGGCTTATTACTGATAACGCTTCCGACCGTCTCTTTCCTAATCTACAACAATAACTACGCTATCGAAGTCGTTCATAACCAAGTAGCCGAGTCCAATCGTCACTTGATCTCCATGTACATGAGCCAAATCGACAACGGATTGAACGACGTCGATAAGTATTTGACTAATCTAATCGTGAACGATAAAGATCTTCAGGAATTGGAATTCCGGCATTCCGAGCAAGATCGGATTTTGGCTAAGGTTCGACTGGACAACAAGGTGAAAGTAGATATCGCAACGTTGCCCTCGGTCGATTCTTTCTTCATTTATTCGATTCCCGGACAGGACTATATCGAGGCGTTCCAAGATTCGGAAAGCTTGTCGGAGAGGGAAGAAGTGCGAGGATATATTCAGCGCTTGCTTCTCGAAATGCAACAAACGGGCGAACTGATGAATCGGCAATGGTATGTCCAAACGATCGGACAGAACCATTATTTGTTTCGTGTGCTTCAGACAAGCGAAGCGTACGTAGGCGCTTGGGTGAATGTCGAGAAGTTGTCTATTCCTCTGAACCTCTTGAACTTAGGCGAGAAGGGGTTGTCGTTGTTCACCGACGAACATCGGAAGCCAATGACGCATGCGGAAGCCGTAAGAGAGCTCGGTGTCGATTTGACCGGCGATTTAAGACATTATTACTTGTCGGGGAGAGACGATGCATTTTTAGTCGTCGGCGAGTTGTCGTCGAAGGGCAATTTCAGCCTCGTCGCCCTTATACCGGATCGGCAAATTCTAGAGAACCTGACGTATCTCCGCAAGATCGCTTTATTGACGCCTATCGGTGCTCTTGTCCTTGTGGGGCTTAGCCTGATTCTGCTTCGTAATATGGTGTTGAAGCCTCTTAATCGGATATTGGCAGCCATGAAACGGATCGGCCAAGGGAATTTGAATGCCCGTATCGAGCCGCATCCGTCGTCCGACGAATTCCAGCTGGTGAACGAAACCTTCAATCATATGATCGATCAGGTCCGTGAACTAAGGATCGCCGTGTATGAAGAGCAGCTCAGCAAGCAGAAGGCTGAGCTTCAACACCTTCAGCTGCAGATTAATCCGCATTTCTTCATGAACTCCTTGAACATCATTTATAATCTGGCCCTGGTAAAAAACTTCGAGTTGATTCAGGAGATGGCGCTTAGTCTGGTTCAGTACTTCCGGTACATGTTCCGCAGCAATTTAACATTCGTCCCGCTCCGGGACGAGCTCCAGCATATCCGGAACTATATTCGCATCCAGCAGCTGCGATTTCCTGGAAAGCTTGAATTCGGGCTGTCTGCTCCCGATTACTTGCTTGACGTCCGTATTCCGCCCCTTTTCATCCAAACCTTCGCGGAAAATTCGATCAAGCATGCCGCTTCCTCAAACCCCGCCATCGGCCTGTCCGTTCGGATCGATTTGGATGATTCCGGCCCCGAGCCTAGGTTATCGGTTAAGATCCTCGATACGGGACCGGGCTTTGCGGAAGAAATCCTAGTGCAACTTCGCGCCGGCAAACGGATTGAGGATGAACAAGGCGAACATATCGGCATTTGGAATGTAAGGCAAAGACTCGGTCTGCTGTATGGCGGTCAGGCAATCCTATCCTTGTCCAATGCCGAGCCGACGGGAGCTGCAGTCGAAATGCTGTTGCCTCTTGCACCGCAATCGTAGAAGGGAGAAGGAGCGAATATGACGCGATTACTGCTGGTCGATGACGAAGTTCATGCCTTGGAAGGGATCAAAGCCGCCGTGAACTGGGGAAGACTTGGCGTTACCGAGGTGTTAACGGCATTCGACATTCATCAAGCCAAAGAGTTCTTTACCGAGACGGTGCCCGTAGACGTTATGTTGTGCGATATCGAGATGCCCTTGGGAAGCGGCCTCGAGCTGCTCGAATGGGTGCGCGAGCGTTCCCCGGACACGGAGTCGATCTTTCTGACTTGCCATGCGGATTTTCACTATGCCAAACAGGCGATTCAGCTCGGGAGTTTCGATTATTTGCTCAAGCCTGTTCCGATTCCCGAATTGGAAAACGTCATCGCGAAAGCTATAGACAAGAAGAAGCAAGAAAGCAAGAAGTCGGAATATAGCCAGTACGGTCAATATTGGATCCAACATCAGCCGCTGCTCGTCGAGCGGTTCTGGCTTGATATTCTAAACCGGTCGATTCCGGCCAGGCCGGAATCGATTCGTCAAGCCGCGGAGGAGAGAAACATTCCGTTTGCAGAGCAAATGATTTTTGTTCCGGTATTAATCGAGGTAAAGCGATGGCACAAGAGCTTTACCGTGCGGGACGAGAAAATATTGGAATACGCTCTCCGCAATTCCGCCGAAGAGCTGCTGCTCAGGTTGGGAAGCTATGGGCAACTTCTCCCTCTGAACAAAGGATCGTTGCTCGCCATCCTTTCCTTCGAGCAGTGGACGGAGGTGGAGGCCAGCCGGCTGCGGCAAAACAGCGATGCCTTCATTCGCTCCTGCCGCCAATATTTTTACTGTGATTTAAACGTTTATGTCGGCCTTATTACACGCGCCCATGAAATGCCGTCCGTCGTCGACCGGCTGCAAGCCTTGGATCGTAACAATGTCGCGCTGGACAATCAGGTTTTGTATTTGGACGGGAAACAGGAAGCGCGGATGATCCCTTTTAGCGAACCCGAGCTTAAGGATTGGGCCGTCTTGTTGAGAGAGGGCGATAAAGAAAAGCTCGTTTCGGAAATTACCCGTTATCTGGAAGGGCCGTCGATTGCTTCCGGTTTGGACGCCAAGCGGTTGCACCATTTCCATCAGGATATTTTGCAATTGGTATACTCCTCCTTGCAATCGAAGGGAATTCAAGCCCATCAGCTATTCAGCGACGATACATCAGTCGAGATGTCCTTGCGGGCTTCCCGTTCCGTCAGGGACATGATCGTCTGGGCCAACCACATCATTGCCCGATCGATCGAATATATGCGCGCGGTCGAACGCTCCGAGACGGTAGTCGACCGCGTGGCGGCTTATGTCGTGAGCCAAATGGACAAGAGTATAACGCGGGATGAGATCGCCAAGCACGTCTATTTGAACCCCGATTATTTGGACCGGATTTTCAAGAAGGAGACGGGGCTGTCCGTTACGGAATTCGTCTACCGAGAGAGAATGACCGTGGCTCAGCGCTTGCTTAGCAATACCAATCTGCCTGTCCATGCAATCGCGATTCAGGTCGGCTTTACGAATTTTTCGCATTTTTCCCGCATGTTCAAAAAACATACGAACTGCAATCCGCTCGAATATCGTCGCGAGGAGCAGACCAAATGAGAAGGTCGACCACGTGACATACGGAAGTCGACATTGTAGTAGTTGGCGTTTTACCGGGGAATTAAGATAAATATAGATTCGTTACGGTCCATCGCTTCTCAGGAAGTCCGTTTCGAACCAACATTTCAAAGCAACGGGGGAGTAACATGAAACGGAAATTGAATTGGATCGGTGCGATTCTCGCCATGATGCTGTTACTGGCAGCGTGCAGTTCGAACAATGGCACGAACGAAGCCGCTAGTCCCGCCGGTAACGGCTCGAACGATTCAGGCGAAGCTGAAGCGCCGTATGAATTGACGGTAGCCTACTTCACCTTCGGAAGCGTGCCGCAAGACCAGAAGCTGATCGAAGAGGAACTTAGCAAGATTACGAAAGAGAAGATCAACGCGACGGTGAAATTGCTGCCGATCAGCCTCAGCGCTTGGCAGAATCAAGTCAACCTTATGCTCACTAGCAACGAGAAGCTGGATTTGATGGTGTTGATGGGAAGCACGTACGCGAACCAAGTGGCCAAAGGTCAATTGATCGCATTGGACGAGCTGCTCGCGCAGAGCGGCACGGGGATCCTCGCAGCTCTCGGACCTGATTATGCGAACGCGACGAAAATCAACGGCCAAGCTTACGGCGTACCGACGATTCGCGACTTGGCCACGAGCTACGGCTACCTCATCCGTCAAGATCTGGTGGATAAACACGCGCTGGATCTTAGCCAAGTGAAGACACTGAACGATCTGGAGCCGATTCTCCAGACGATCAAGGATAACGAACCGAACATGATTCCGTTTGTTAACGGTACCGGTGCTTCGCCGCTCACCTATTATAGCACGCGCGATTCTCTCGGCGACGATATGGGCGTTCTGCTGGACAACGGCCAAGATTTGAAAGTCGTGAATTGGTTCGAGACGGAAGAGTATGCGGCTCAACTGAAGCAGATGAGGAAATGGTACCAGGCCGGCTACATCTCGAAAGATGCGGTCACGGTGAAGGAGTCGACCTCCGACATTCTCAAGGGAGGCAAGGGCGCCGGTAACTTGGCAACCTTGAAGCCAGGATTCGATACCCAGGAAACACGCCTGACCGGCAAGGCGATCACCTCGGTCGAGTTGCTGCCGTCTGTCGCGAAGACGAGCACGGTTACGAACATCATGTGGGGCATCGCGAAAAACTCGAAAAATCCGGAGAAAGCGATGCAATTCCTAAACCTGATGTACACGGATAAGGATGTCGTCAATCTATTCGACTGGGGAATCGAAGGCAAACATTACGTGAAAGTATCGGAAAACATCATTGACTATCCGCAAGGCGTCGACGCTGCAAGCGTCGGGTATTCGGGTATGGGCTGGTTGTTCGGCAACCAATTCCTCTCCTATATCTTCAAAGGGGACGACGAGAACCTCTGGGAGAAGATGAAAGAATTCAATAACAGCGCCATCAAATCCAAAGCGCTTGGCTTCACGTTCGATTCCACTCCGGTCAAGACCGAATTCGCCGCCGTATCTAACGTGCTCACCCAATACCGGATCGCGCTGGAGTGCGGGGCCTTGGATCCGGATAAGATGCTCCCTGAATTCATTGCGAAGCTGAAGGATGCGGGGATTGACAAAATCATCGCGGAAAAGCAAAAGCAACTCGACGCTTGGGCAGCTGCCAACGGGCAATAACATCGTATTTTTGACGCGTATGCCATCCAAACAGCTGCGCAGCTGTGCGGATGGCGCGCTTTCAAGCCTACTAAATCAGTAATAGAAAGGGTAGTGAACATCATGGGCTCCACGGCAAAACGATGGAAGCGGTTCGCTCCGCTGTTCCTGCTCATGCTCCCGGGTCTTGTCTATTTGATCATCAACAACTACCTGCCCATGTTCGGCATGATCATCGCCTTTAAGGACATTAACTACACGAGCGGGATCTTGGGCAGTGATTGGATCGGATTCAAAAATTTCGAATATTTGTTCAAAACAAGCGACGCCTACATTATTACGCGCAACACCCTTCTGTATAACGGCTTATTTATCTTCATCAATACGATCGGAGCCATTGGGCTCGCGGTCCTGCTGAACGAAATCAGGAAAAAGTTTTTCCAGCGGTTCTACCAAAGCATTATCGTGCTTCCCCATTTGATCTCGATGGTTATTGTCAGCTATCTGGTGTTCGCCATTCTCGGCAGCGACACGGGATTGATCAATAAATCGATATTGCCTTTATTCGGGTTGGATGAAGTCGCATGGTACTCCAGCAAACAATATTGGCCTTACATCTTGACCATCGTGAACATCTGGAAGGGAATCGGATTCCTGAGCGTCGTCTATTTAGCCTCGATCATCAGTATCGACACGGAATATTACGAGGCGGCCACACTGGACGGAGCGACGAGGTGGCAGCAGATTCGAACCATCACGATCCCGATTATCATGCCGGTTATCACGATGATGACACTGCTTGCCATCGGCCGCATATTCTACTCCGACTTCGGCTTGTTCTATCAAGTACCCATGGACTCAGGCGTCTTATCGGAAACGACGAATGTCATCGATACTTATGTATACCGGGCATTAATGAATTTGGGCGATATCGGGATGTCGTCGGCAGCCGGCGTATATCAGTCCATTGTCGGTTTCGTTCTCGTCATTCTATCCAATTATGCGGTTCGCAAATTCAGCAAAGAAAATGCCCTATTCTAGGGCGGAGGTGACCAACATGGCGCATGAAAGCAAGTGGGTAACATGGATCTCTCATTCCGTGCTGATGGGCTTTTCGATCGCATGCATCATTCCTTTTATATTGCTGATCGTTTCCTCGATTTCAAGCGAGAGCAGCATCATCCAGAACGGTTATTCCTTCTTCCCGCAGCAATTCAGTTTAAAAGCCTATGAGTACTTATGGGCGCACTGGAGCGAGCTCGGCCGCGCATACGGCATAACAGTATTTGTTACCGTCTTCGGAACCGCCGCCAGTCTGGCAATGACCTCCATGCTCGCCTACCCGATGTCGCGAAGCGATATCCCGCTTAAAAGTTTCTGGGCATTTCTCGTTTTCTTCACGCTATTATTCAACGGGGGACTAGTCCCAACCTATCTGATCTACACGCAGGTATTCGAGATCAAGAATACGATCTGGGCTCTTATCGTTCCCGGCTTGCTGATGAACGGTTTCAATGTGCTTCTCGTTCGGACGTTTTTCATGACATCGGTGCCGCCCGCGCTAATCGAAGCGGCTCAGATCGACGGAGCGGGAGAGATCAAAGCGTTCTACAAGATCGTGCTCCCGTTGTCGGCGCCAATCATGGCCACGATCGGGTTGTTCGAAGCGATCCTATATTGGAACGATTGGTTCAATGGGATGACGTATGTAACCGATCCGAAGCTGTTCAGTATTCAGAATATTCTGAACCGCATTATCTCGGATATACAATTTCTGTCCAACAACAGCAGCTTGGCTTCCACCGCTGGCGGGGCAATGGCGGAACTGCCGAGCACGTCCGTCCGAATGGCAATCGCCGTTATCGGGGTTCTCCCCATTCTTATTGCGTATCCTTTCTTCCAAAAACATTTCATCAAGGGGATTACGATCGGCGCAGTGAAGTAACAAATTTGATAGATAGAGGAGTGTTGGCAATGATCGGCATTTGGAATGCGAGGGTGAATCGGAACGGTTCCACGTCTAAATTCATCCTTTCAATAGAAGAAAACGAAGGGTACACCCTTACCGTCAATTCGGAACCGAACCCTTCTTTCATCCTCCCGATGGAAGCAACGGTCGAAGGTAACCGTCTGGAGGCGACCGGGCGCTCCTTCTTTTCCAGCGATCCCGTAAAGGTCACGCTGGAATTCGAGGACGACCGCTTCGCCGGTACCATGACGATGCCTTTTGTCGGGGAGCTGCAGCTTAGCGGCGGGAAAGGAAGGGGCGCTTCCTTGGCGGAAGAGCTTATTCCGATTGTCGAGCCTTACCGGAAAGCGAACGTGAGCGAGCGGTCGGACGAAGATATTCGTCAGGAAGTCGAGAAGCTGATCGCCCGGATGTCCATCGCGGACAAGATCGGTCAGATGAGCCAGATCGGGGCATCCGACTTTTCCTTCGGGGCGGACGTCGATGCGGAACCTCCCGAGCGGATGGTTGCTACGGGCAAAGCGGGTTCGATTCTGGGCGCTTTTGACAGCAAGAGGGTATTCGAATTGCAGAAGATCGCAGTCGAGCAATCTCCGCTCCGCATTCCGCTGTTGTTCAACGCGGATGTAATTCATGGGTTTCAGACCATCTTTCCCGTGCCGCTTGCTTGGTCCTGCAGCTGGGACTTGGAAGCCATCAAGCAAGCGTGCGCCATCTCGGCCAAGGAAGCATCGGCATCCGGCACGACCTACAACCATGGTCCGATGGTCGACATTACGCGGGATCCGAGATGGGGCAGGGTAGTCGAAGGAGCGGGCGAGGATCCTTACCTGGGAGCGCTTATCGCCAAAGCCCAAGTGGAAGGCTTTCAGGGCGAGAGCCTGTTCGACCGGGAGACGATCATCGCTTGCTTGAAGCATTTTATCGCATACGGGGCGGCAGAAGGCGGCCGGGATTACAACACGGTCGATATTTCCGAAGGAACGCTTCGAAATGTTTATCTTCCGCCGTTCAAAGCGGGAATTGAAGCGGGAGCCGGCTCGGTCATGAACGCCTTCAACACTTATCAGGGCGTTCCGGTTGCGGGAAACGGCTACCTGCTTAAGGATCTGCTGCGAGACGAGCTTGGATTCGACGGCATGCTGATCTCCGATTACGGGGCGATCGAGGAAATCTTCATCCATGGCGCAGCCAAGAACGGAGAGGATGCGTCCAAGCAGGCCATGGACGCGACAATGGACATCGAGATGGTCACCCGCCTTTATGCGAATCATCTGCCCAAACTTATCGATCAAGGCCTCGTGAAGGAAGAACAGCTCGACGATGCGGTAAGACGCATTCTGACCTACAAATACAAGATCGGCATCATGGACGATCCGTTCCGGTACGTGCAGCCCGAGAAGGAGATGGAATACCACTTCAGTCGTGCGCATCTGGAAGCAAGCCGCGATCTCGCCCGCAAGTCGATCGTTCTTCTTAAAAATGACGGCGTCCTGCCGCTTCGCAATGACGGAAAGAAAATTGCGCTGATCGGTCCGTTCGCGGCCAGCAAGGATTTGCTGGGGCCTTGGCAGTTCTCCCGTTACGGCATCGAGACGGTTTCATTGAAGGAAGGGATTGCGGGCAAAGGTTTCGACCACCAGCGGTTATTCGTTGCCTCGGGCTGCGGGGTCGACGGCGAGCTTGTTGGCGGCTTCGACCACGCAGTCGCTTGCGCGAGCCAAGCCGATATCGTGATATTGGCGTTAGGAGAGGACAGCAATATGTCCGGGGAAGCCGCCTCGCGGACGGATATTTCCCTTCCTATCGTCCAGCAGCGTCTCGCCGAGGAAATCGTCAAGCTGGGCAAGCCGACCGTTCTTGTACTCACGAACGGCCGTCCGCTGGTGCTAGACTGGTTCGAGCAGAACGTGGACGCGATCGTGGAGACATGGTTCTTGGGTTCGCAAGCCGGGCATGCGATCGCGGACGCGTTGTTCGGCGACTATAACCCGTCCGGCAAACTGACGATGAGCTTTCCTCGACACGCCGGTCAGGTGCCGATTTATTACAATGCCTTCAATACAGGCCGTCCGGTTACGCCATCGAACATGCATACGAAGTTCATTTCGAAATATTTGGATTGTTCGAACGACCCCTTATATCCGTTCGGCTACGGGCTCAGCTACTCATCGTTCGACTATTCGGAGCTGCGTTTAGACAAAACGGGCATAACGCGAACCGATGCGTTGACCGCAAGCGTCACGGTGACGAATACCGGCGCATATGCGGGCGAGGAAACCGTCCAATTGTATATTCAAGACCTGCACGGAAGCGTGGTGCGTCCGGTAAAGGAGCTCAAAGGTTTTCGGAAAATTCGCCTGGAGCCGGGAGAAAGTCGGATGGTCTCGTTTATGGTGACCGAAGAAGACTTGAAGTTTTACGCCTCGGATCGGAGCTTCCGGGCGGAGGCTGGCGCTTTCCGGCTATTCGTCGGCTCGAATGCGAGGGATGTGCAAGAGGCGGCTTTCGAACTCGTCTGATCTTAGATTTACGATAATAACCGAAATGGAGAGGATGCAGAATGGAACGCAATCTTAAACACCTGATTTCGCAAATGACTTTGGAGGAGAAGGCCGGCATGTGCTCCGGTCTCGACTTCTGGCGGCTCAAAGGAGTCGAACGACTCGGGATTCCGTCCATCATGGTGACCGACGGCCCGCACGGGCTGCGCAAACAAAAGGAAGGCGCCGACCATGTCGGACTGTTCAACAGCGTACCGGCGACATGCTTCCCATCGGCGGTCGGCGTGGCCAGCTCTTGGGATCGCGAGCTGATCGAGAAGATGGGTCGGGCGCTCGGCGAAGAATGCCAGGCGGAGGATGTAGCCGTACTTCTTGGACCTGGCGCGAACATCAAGCGTTCTCCGCTGTGCGGAAGAAACTTCGAATATTTTTCCGAGGATCCTTATTTGTCCTCGGAAATGGCAGCCCACCATATACGCGGCGTCCAAAGCCAAGGTGTCGGCACCTCGATTAAGCATTTCGCCGCAAATAACCAAGAGCATCGCCGGATGACGTCCGATTCCGTCGTCGACGAGCGGACGCTGCGCGAGATTTACCTGGCAAGCTTCGAAGGAGCCGTCAAGAAATCGCAGCCATGGACGGTTATGTGTTCCTACAACAAAGTCAACGGGGCATTCGCTTCCGAGAACGACTATTTGTTGACGGACATCCTGAAGGACGAATGGGGACACGAAGGCTTCGTCGTATCCGACTGGGGAGCCGTCAACGAACGCGCTGCCGGCTTGGCTGCCGGCTTGGAGCTCGAAATGCCGACCAGCGGCGGAACGGGAGACCGGAAAATCGTGGAGGCCGTCCGCGCCGGAAAGCTGTCCGAAGAGAAGCTCGACCGAGCGGTAGAAAGGCTGCTTCGCATCATTTTCAAAGCGGTAGACCATAAGATACAGGATGCGGCTTATGATGCCGAGGCGCATCATCAGCTCGCGAGAGTCGTTGCCCGCGAGAGCATGGTTCTGCTGAAGAACGAAGGCAAGCTGCTTCCGCTGGCCAAGGAAGGCAGCATTGCCGTGATCGGCGCTCTGGCTGCCGCGCCGAGATACCAGGGCGGCGGAAGTTCCCATGTCAACCCGACCAGACTGGAAGACATCCGGGAAGAAATCGTCATGGCGGTGGGTAGTGCAGCAAACGTTTTCTATGCCGGCGGCTATGAGCTGGACAACGATGCAACGAACGCGGCGTTGGTCGAAGAAGCGGTGCGGGCCGCGAGCGAGGCGAACGTAGCCGTCCTATTCGCAGGATTGCCGGATCGTTACGAATCCGAAGGGTACGACCGGACCCATCTTCGCCTGCCGGCGAATCAGATCGAGTTGATCGGAGCAGTGGCTGAAGCGCAGCCGAATCTTGTAGTCGTACTGAGTAACGGCTCGCCGGTGGAAATGCCGTGGATCGGAAGCGCGAAGGCTGTACTGGAAGCCTATCTGGGCGGTCAGGCGCTTGGAGGCGCGATCGCCGACCTGTTGTTCGGCGATGCGAACCCTTGCGGCAAGCTGGCCGAAACGTTCCCGCAACGGCTCGAGGACAACCCTTCCTACTTGTACTACTTCGGGGAAGGGGATCGGGTAGAATACAGGGAAGGCGTATTCGTCGGTTATCGCTACTATGACAAGAAGAAAGTCGAACCTTTATTTCCGTTCGGCCACGGTCTGAGCTATACGAGCTTTGCGTATTCCGAGCTTACGTTCGCGAAGCAGGCCATACGTGACGACGAGACGGTCGACGTACATGTAAAGGTAAAGAATACGGGGGATCGAGCCGGCAAGGAAATCGTTCAGCTGTATGTCCGCGAAGCGGCAAGCAAAGTCATTCGTCCGGATAAGGAGCTGAAAGGCTTCGCGAAAGTGGAGCTTCAACCGGGCGAACAGAAAACGGTGACGTTCACGCTCGGCAAGCGGTCGTTTGCCTACTATGATGTCGACCGGAAAGATTGGCGCGTGGATACCGGAGCTTTCGACATCCTGATCGGGAGGTCCTCGCAGGACATTGCCCTCTCGGCTGCCATCCGAGTGGAAGCAACGGCGAATAACCGCATGAAGGTTACGCGCAACTCGACGGTCGGGGATCTGCTCGCCGATCCGGCGACGCAGCCGGTTATCACGCAAATTTTGAAGGATCAAAACCCTTTCGGCACATTGGGCGATACCGGAGATGCCGCGGAAATGATGGAGGCCATGATGAGATACTTGCCGCTGCGCGCCTTGATTGCTTTCAGCGGGGGGGCGATGTCGGAGGGACAGCTCGAGGCAATGATTTCGCGGTTAAACGGAACGAATGCCTGAAAGAAAGCTCAGAAAAGAGGAATGCCGGAGCACTTGCTCCGGCAATTTTTATTGAAATCAGTTGTTGCTTTTCCAATAATCGATTACATCATTAAACTCATTATACTTGTCTATTCCATGTTTTCGGCATTACTTTGCGGGACTAGTGGCCGGTTGTCCTTTAGCAGATGCTGTCTGACCTGCCGCAAAGTCGATCGGCTCTATGCCTTCCGCGCGCCACACCGTACCTCTTCGCTCGTACTCGAATAGCTTTTCTACGGCATTCGCGATTCGGGGCCCTAACTCTCGCTCGACCAAATGGAACGCCACGTCTAGTCCCGATGTCACGCCTCCTCCGCTCACGAGGCGAGGACCATCTTCAACGACTCTTGCATCGATCGGAATAGCTCCGAAAGCTTTTAAGGCAGCCATGCCAATAGCATTCGTAACGGCATACCTATCTTTCAACAAACCCTGCATAGCCAGCAGCAATGAACCCCCGCATACGGTAGCTACCGTGACTTCCTTATTCTTAAAAGCTTGTCTCATCAAAGCCGTTAAGCTTGTCTCCTTGGCTTGCCTTAATAGATTCGGGACCGAATCTTCCGAATTACCCGCCGGCTTACCGGCAGCCCCAGGCACCAATATAATGCCCGAACGATTGGGGTCCAATTTGGCTTCTGCTTCGAGGGAGGGCCCATTCATACCGCTCGGTACGGAACGCTTGCCTTCTGCCGACACTAATTCCACGGTAATCGCTTCTCCCGAGTACATGCCTGCGGCAGCGAATGCTTCATAGGGCGCCAATGCGTCCAGCAGATCGAAACCATCGAATAATACAATTTGAACATGTATGCTTTTGCTCTTGTCCTTGGATGCATCATTGCTTTTAGTAGTTTTCGCGTTTGCCGATGGGGCAACTAGAATTATAACGAGCGCAAACGACATGATTAATCCCAACATTCTTTTCATTTGTATATCAATTCCTCTCTGGATTTTAAGATTGTTCTGATCATGACTTCGGGAATGATCAGAAGCAGCGCGAGGGCGCCATAGACGCCAACGGTATAGCTGTCAGCGTAATCGAAACCGAATGCCTGTCCAAAAAGAAAAGCGACAAGATGAATCAACATGTTCGTAAAACAAAAGGCGTAGCTTCGGATCATCCAGTTCCGGTGCCTGACCATTCGTTTCTTTTTGATTTGGACGAGCGCCGTGATGGTGATAATCGGCCATATCATATTTATGACGTTGAACCCCATACTGGTGATCTTTCCTCCGGTGGCGTAAGGCGCCATATAACCGGAAGTAACCACGACAAGAAGGACGGACGCGATATAAACATAGCCGTTGATGCGATGAAGCTTATGGCTTTTCTCGAATATTCGGGCAGAAAAGTTGAGCAGTCCCGACGCCATGGCCAGGCATGCAAGTGCGACGTGAACGTACATCACGTTTAACCAGACCGGAAGATCAAGCGCATGCTTAAGCCCGGTTTTATGGCTTAGAAATGCCTCGGCTCCGGGATCAATGATGTAATTTTTCGCCAAGGCGTAAAGGATGAACAGAATGCTGACGCAGGATAATATTTTGTATAATCGTTTCCGATTGATCATGTGGTCCAATATCGTACCTCCGCGGTTCCATAGTTAATACCCATATCCATCATTCCGGGTTAGGAAATTCGATTGCCTGATAATTTGGATGCCGGCAAAATACCGGCCTTGGCAATGCCGGTCATGCGGTCTCCAACCACGGAAACTTCGAATTTCAGATTTAAGCGCATAGGTTTCGTGATTCGAAGCGACCATGCAAGCTTGTTGTTCTGAAGCACGGGGTTGATCCATTCGACCGTCTCGTCGTCTTGTGTTGCCGTGCCTCGGATTCTGCCTTCGCTTGTCGATATCGAGAGCTTGACCTGCAGTTTCCCGACAGGCGTAGCGATTGTCGTATCCCAATCCCCGTTGAACAGAGACGCCTGCACGATTTGGTTATCTAGAACCCCGCCATTCGTTACCACTGTGTCTGCCGCGTTGTTGGATTCGTCGCTCCTCCGTGTTATAAGACGGTCAGGCGCCACTCCTGTTTCTCGCCAAACCGTTCCCCTTCGTTCGTATTCGAATAACTGTTCCACCGCATGCGCGATACGCGGTCCAAGCTCGCGTTCCACCAGGTACAGAGCTACATCGAGTCCGGAAGTTACGCCGCCGCCGGTAACGAGGTTGTCGTCATCCACGACGCGTGCCGGGACGGGAATCGCTCCGGTTGCTCCAAGTAAATCCATGCCCAGATGGTTCGTTACCGCCGGCCGGCCTTCCAGCAATCCGCCCATGGCCAGTACCAGAGAACCGCCGCATACCGTAGCGACTATGATGTCCTTTTGACGGAGCGCATGCTCAATCATTCCTGTTAATTGCGTGTTCATGGCGCGGCCCAGAATAGCCGGGACGGAGTCAGGGCCATCTCCTTCGACGTCGCCGGATGCACCAGGCACGAGGATGATGCCCGGCGCTGCCGGGTTCAGACTGCCGCTTGCTTCGATTTTTAACCCGTTGATGCCGCTAGTCACGTGCCTCGGCCCTTCGGCGGTGACGATTTCCACGCTTAACGCGTTGTCGGCATGCATGGCAGCGGCACTAAAAACCTCGTAAGGCGCAATGGCATCCAGAAGGTCGAAGCCATCGAAAAGCACGATTTGAACCGTCAACATGAGTAAATCCTCCTTATCCCAATCAAACTCGTTCGCAATAGAATCATAGCAACCGAAAATCTCAATCAAGGTTGTGAAACAGTCACAAAACAATAAACAAACCGTCACAAAACATAGAGCTTCGATTGTTCCGGCAAAAAAAATGATAAACTGGTTGGAAAGGTGGGATATCCATGGGCGTATTCAATACGATACTCGTCGTAGACGACGACACCAGTATCGTTGAATTATTGAGGGACTTTTTGGAAAATGACGACTTTCAAGTGATAACCGCTTGCGATACCTCTGAAGCATGGGCCTTGTTTCAGCAAAGCCCCGTGCATTGCATCGTTCTGGACATCATGATGCCGGGACAAGACGGATTCGACTTATGTCGTCGGATTCGGAAGGAGAGCAACGTTCCGATCCTTTTCTTAAGCGCCCGCAGCGATGATGTGGACAAGATTCGAGGGCTGACTCTCGGCGGCGATGACTATATCGTCAAAAGCGCGTCCCCGGGAGAGATTGTGGCCAGGGTAAAAGCGGTATTGCGGCGTTCCGTTTCCCGGCAGCGAATGGATGAAAAAACGTTGGATTATGGACGCATTAAAATAAATCTGTCCGCGAGAGAAGTGGCAGTGGAAGGGGAAACCGTAGTGCTCACACCGAAGGAATACGAGCTGCTGCGATTGTTCGCGGAGCATCCCAGACAGGTTTTTTCCTATGATCAATTGCTTGAAAGGTTCTGGGAAGGGGTGGGCGACAAGCATACGATTCGGGTTCATCTCAGCCGGCTTCGGGACAAAATCGAACCCGACCCGAACCAACCGCGGTACCTGGTCAATGTATGGGGAATCGGATATCGCTTCGAGGGAGGTTAAGATGGGGACGATTCGCATTCGCGCGTTTACTTTGCTTTGTTTCTTCTTCATCCTTACGCTGCCGTGGATGTTCTACGTTGCCGCTCATTACTTGGAAACAAACACGTTTAGCTTCGCGGAAGAGCAGTCGCATAACGAATCGTTGCAAAAACATTTGACCGAGACGATTCGCCTGATCGAATCGAACACGGACAAGTGGAAGGAGCCGAATTGGCAAAAACGATTGCGCGCCAAAGCGGGGGAAGCGAAAATGGATGTCGTGCTATTATCGGCGTCGGATCAGGAAATGTATCGGTCTAATTCGGATTCGCATCGCGCTTTTGCGTCAACGGAAAAGTTTTCTATCATAGAGGACGGTCAGTTGATTGGTAAGGTTGTCATTTATTTGCCAGAGACAAATACGATCCCGCTCGTTGCGATGTTTGCCGGTCTGTTGCTGGCAATCTTTATTTTTGCTGTTGAAATGCGGAGATACCTTGTAAAACCTCTCGAGAGGATGAGCCTTGCGGCTAGACAGATCGCGGCAGGAGATTGGGATGTGCGGTTGCCCGATTCCCGAATCACAGAGATCGCCGAAGTACGCGATGGATTTGACGTTATGGTGAAGGGACTTCAAACCTCTAACCGGAAGCAAGTGGAATTGGAGGAAGAACGCCGGTTCGTGATTGCCGCCGTCGCCCATGATTTACGAACGCCGTTGTTTGCATTACGAGGTTATTTGGATGGCCTGGAACAAGGGATTGCTCAATCGCCGGAAAAAATAGCGAAGTATTTGGCGGTATGCAAGGAAAAGTCGGCACAATTGGATCGGCTGGTAGAGGATCTGTTCACCTTTACGAAGATGGAGTATTTGGAGACGAAACTGAACAATGTGACAGTTGATCTGACATCCGTGCTTCGGAAGTCGATCGAAAGTCTGAGACCGCTGGCCCTCCAAAAAAACATCTCGATCTCCAGTCAATTTACGGACGATTGCATGATTAACGGCGACACGCATTTATTGGAACGCGCCATGAATAATCTTTTGGATAACGCCGTCAGACACACGTCTGCAGGCGGAGAAATTGTTGTCCGATGTTACATAGACGGCAGTAAGGTGAAGTTTACGATACGCGATTCAGGGCCCGGTTTCTCTTCGGAGGAGCTGCAGCGCGTGTTTGAACCTTTATACCGTGGCGAAATATCCAGGAATCGATTAACCGGAGGCAGCGGATTAGGGTTGACGATATCACAAAAAATTATGAGGCGTCACGGAGGCGAGCTTGCCGCACATAACCATTCGGAGGGCGGGGCCCTGCTGACCGGCTGGATGCCTGTGAACGATAGCGTTGCAGCCGTTTAGCTGTTTATGGATACGAAGGACGGAACAGAAACGGAAAAAAGCTTCCTTTAAGGCGCGAGCAGAATGAAATTAAAACATCGGCTTCACAAGGCGAGTCATCTCCTGTGAGGCCTTTTTTCTGTTTGCCGATCCTGATCCCGCAACATTTGCCTCCAAATCACCAAAAAAGAATAGCATCACAAAAAAAGCACATAGCGCTTTGCGCATAAAGCGTATCCCGACAAAAACTGGAGGTTTCAACGTTTGAAGGCGCTATGTTAGCTTGAACGTGCAGGGTAGACCTGAAGCAAGCAGCAGGAAGTTCAGCCAGTACCCCGACGAGGAGAAAGGAGACAAACATGAATCAACATGCAACGCTTGACGCGAAGCTGCCCGAAAGCAAGCGCGAACCAAGCCGCCGCCTATTTTGGAAACAAGTTTCTCGAAATCGCTTTCTTTATATGCTGCTGGTGCCGGTCGCCGCTTATTTGCTTCTTTTTAAATACGCGCCGATGGCGGGAGAGATTATCGCGTTCAAAAATTACCGCTTGGCCGACGGCATATGGGGAAGTCCATGGGTCGGCTTCGAGCAGTTCGGGAAGCTGTTCTCGAGCAAGGATTTTTATGCCGTGCTCAGAAATACGCTGCTGCTCAATCTGTACCACCTCATCTTCGCGTTTCCCGTACCGATCCTCCTGGCGATTCTGCTGAATGAGGTGCGAATCGAATGGTATAAGCGGACGCTGCAAAATCTGCTCTATATCCCGCACTTTCTTTCCTGGATCGTGCTCGGGAGCATCGTCATCGCGCTGCTGTCGCCTTCCACGGGCTTCGTCAGTTTTTTGATGAAGGGCCTGGGGCTGGAGCCGATCTATTTTATGGCGGATAAATTCTGGTGGCCGGTAACGTTCATTGCGTCGGGCATTTGGAAGGAAGCGGGCTTCGGCACGATTCTGTATTTGGCGGCGATGGCCTCGATCGATCCCACTTTGTTCGAAGCGGCCAAGATGGACGGGGCGAATAAGCTGAGGCAAATCTGGCATGTGACGCTGCCGGGCATCCGCAGCACGATTGCGATTCTGCTGATTCTGCAGGTCGGACGGATGATGGATGTCGGCTTCGAGCAGGTGTATGCTCTCCGCAATCCCGCCGTTACAAGCGTGGCTGAGGTCATCAGCACCTACGTCTATACGAGGGGGATCGTGAATTTGCAGTATAGCTATACGACCGCGTTAGGCCTGTTTCAGTCATTAATCGCATTGATTTTAATCGTATCGGTGAATCGGATTATTAAAGCATTGGGGGAGCGGGGCTTATGGTGACAAGCGGCAAAGCGTTGAAGAAGCCGCCCCATCGCGGAGGTTTTTCTTCCAAAGCATTTCACTGGGTAAATTATTTGGTTCTCGCGTTGTGCGCTTATGCGACGCTGTTCCCTTTCGTCAACATTATCGCGGTATCCTTCAGCAGCAGCCGGGCGATTAACGCCGCGGAGGTGTTCATGTGGCCGATCGAGTTCAATATGAACGCTTATGTCAATCTGCTGAAGGACGGCCAGCTGCTGGTCGCGATGAAAAATACGGCGTTGATCACGCTTGTAGGTACTGCGCTCAATATGCTGTTTACGATTATGGCGGCTTATCCGCTGTCTAAATCAAGGCTTAGAGGCAGAAACTTCATGCTCATGGCGATTTTGTTTACGATGCTGTTCAGCGGAGGGCTCATTCCGAATTTTTTGCTGATTAACAGTCTGGGGCTTGTGAATACGTACTGGGCTTTGTGGCTGCCGGCGCTTATCAGCGCCTACAACATGTTCGTGATGAAGTCCTTCCTGGAAGGACTGCCCGACGAGCTGGAGGAATCCGCGCAGATTGACGGGGCGGGCGACGCAACGATTTTATGGAAAATCGTCCTGCCTTTGTCGAAGCCGGTCATTGCGGCGTTAACGCTGTTCTACGCGGTCGGCTGGTGGAATTCGTACATGAACGTCCTTATTTACATCAGGAATACCGATAAGCTGTCTCTCATGGTGAAGCTTCACCAAATGATCGCGTTGGTCAGTCCGGACATGCTGCGCAGCGGCGAAGGCCTGATGCAGACGGTCATTACGCCGGAGGGAATCCGCGCCGCCGCGGTCGTCATTGCGATCACGCCGATCCTGTGCGTATATCCGTTCCTGCAGAAGCATTTCATAAAAGGCGTGCTGCTGGGATCGGTGAAGGGCTAGGAAAATAATAAGCTATCGAATGCGCATCAAAAGCGCGTTTTGATATAATAAAAACGATATTGCAGGAGGTCAAGTATGAAAACAAACACAAAAGGCAAGGGACGGCTGCTGCTCATCCTCGCGATGCTGCTGGCGCTGCTGGCAACGGCCTGCTCGAACAACGCAGGGGAAGCGGGAAGCACGAACGCGCCGAGCGGAAACGACCCTTCGGGGAATGCGCAAAACGCGGATGATCCGTACGCGGATCTGCCCAAAAAAATCAGCATCTCCACGTTTGACAGAGGGCAGGTATCAAGCGACGAGGGGACGTACGAGGATAACCGCTGGGTGAAGTGGATCCGCGAGCAATCGGGCATTGACGTTTCGATCGTGCCCGTACCGCGCAATCAGGCCCAGGATACGCTGAATGTGCTCATCGCCTCGAACCAGGCTCCGGATTTGCTTTGGGAGTTTGACCGCTCGTATATTGGAAAGCTGGTGACGCAAGGGGTCATCCAGCCGATCGGGGATTATATTGAAAAATACAGCACTTCCTACAAAAGATATTTGGAAGAAAACCCGGATTTGAAAGCCCATCTAACGTTTAACGGGGAAATGTATGCGGTGGCCAGCAAGCGCCCCGTCACGTCGATCGCGAACCATGCGATGTGGATTCGCCAGGATTGGCTGGACGAGGTCGGCATGGAGAAGCCGACGACCGTCGAGGAATTAATCAAGGTGGCGCAGGCGTTCAAGGAGCATTATCCGGACAGCACGCCGATCGTAGGCGCCAACGCGCCAGACATCTACGCCGCTCTGCACGGGTCAATGAGCTTCCTCTGGTACCTGGAGGACGGGAAAATGAAATACGGCCCGACGCTGGACAGGTACAAAGATGTCATCGGTTTGGAGAAGCAGCTTTACGAGTTGGGCCTGGTCGACAAGGAATATTTCACCGACAGCAACAACCAGCGCTCCAACCAGCTGTGGACGACAGGCCAAGCAGGCATATTGTTGGGGCAATGGGGAACCGGAGCGGTCGACATTCTGATGCGGGATTTGATCTCCAACGTGCCGGACGCCAAGCCGGTGCCGCTGGAAGCGGTCGCATCGAAGCACGGAAAGTTCGGCACCTACCAGGAGGCCTCGCCTTTCATTTACGTGGCGTTTAATAAGGATATGAAAAATCCGAAGGCGGCCGTCGAGTATTTGGACTGGATCATCGATAAGGGCTGGTTCACGCTGATGAACGGGGAAGAAGGCGTCCATTACGAGAAGTTAGGCGAAATCGCGAAGCGGATCGATGCGGATAAGTTCACGAAGGAAGTGTTATACGCCAATGAATATGCCGTTCTGCGGCAGGAAAACATCAAGCCGGAGGATCTGCCTCTACAAGCGGCCGACGACGCGCTGTCGCAGCGGATTGCCGCGCTGAATGCGGAATCTTTGCAAACGGTGTTAAAAAACCCGTTCAAGCGCGATATCCCGTATCAGCCGAATTTCGAAGAAATCAACGAAATTCGCTCCACGTTCGATACGTTCATCCGCGAAACGCGGGCAACGGCCGTCACGCAGGGCGACAAATATACGGGCGATTGGGCCATCGGCGAGATCCGCAAGGAGTGGGAGCGTTTAGGAGGAGCCGAAGCGGAGGCAATCGCGCAGAAATGGTACGAGGAGAACAAAGCAAGCTTTAACTAACGGTGCCGTAAGCGGACAAGGGAGATACGCCATGGAACGGGTTCAGAACAAACGGCTGTTTAATGCCATTGCCATTCTTTCCATGGTGTTGTTTCTCCTTGTCTTTTCTTCGATTTTTTTGACCTACATGATTTTCAACGGCCAATTGGGCAAGCAGCTGACCGCCACGAACATGGAGCTGCTGAAGCAGCAGGAGCACAAGCTGGAGCTTGTCCTGCAAAATATCGATAAGCTGACCATCCAACTGCTGAATAGCGACGAGATCGTCCGGTTTTTCGAATACGAGCTGAACGAGCAGGAGAGCCGCAACAATATGTTCCGGATCTCGAATTTCATCACGAATGTCATTAACAGCAACGATTATATATTCTCGATCGATTTGTACTCGTATACGAAGCAACGGCTCGTGTCGGGCAATACGCTGACGGAGCAGGATATGCTGCAGGACTTTCAATGGATTACGCAATTCCGGCAGTTTGACGGTTACTCGAATTGGATGCCGACCCGCAAAATCCAGTTGAACCGCTCCAATTATCCGATTTACCGTAACGTCACGACGCTTGTCCGCACGTACCCGCTCATTCATTCCCCGGCGGGCAGAAAGGGCGCGGTAGCGGTTAACATCAAGGAGGACGTGCTGCACGGGCTCATCCGGAATTCGACCGAGGAGGAAGCGGGGCAGACGTTCGTCATCGACAAGGAAGGCGTCGTCGTGCTGCATGGGGACAAAAGCAAGCTCGGCAAGGATATCAGCGAATTTCCGTATATCAGCCGGATTATCGGCGACGGGGAAGCGGACGGCCAGTTTTCCGCCGATGTCGAGCAGGTAGCGTCCTCCGTCTTCTACGTGCAAGCGGATTATTCGGGCTGGACAATCGTCCGCGTCGTTCCCGAGGTTCAATTTACGCGTCCGCTTGCCGCGATCCGAAACGGTCTGCTGGTGCTGGCCGTCGTGCTGTTCGTCGTGGCAACGGCATCGGCCGCGGCCGTAGGCCGCTGGACCTTCAAGCCGGTCAACCGCTTCATCATGGCGATGACCAAGCATCTGACCGTCCCGCAGAAAAACGGGTCCGTACGCAAATATACGGATGAATTCCAATATTTCGAATCGACCGTCCAGGATATTTTGCAGGACCGGGAACAGCTGCACCGGCAGGTGAACGAAAGCAAACCGTTCATCAAGTGGCAGCTGCTGACGGATTTGCTGTCGGGGAACCGGAAAAGCATGCCGGCGCTGCAGTCGTTCATGAACCGGGTCGGCGTCCGCCTGCATACGGGTCGTTACATCGTCATGAGCGTGGAGTTCGATAACCGGAACGACATCCCGACTCCCCGTGATTTGCAGCTGTATTCATATGCGCTTTGCAACGTGGCCGAGGAGCTGATGAATGCGGAAAGCTTAGGAATCGCGGCAGAGACGGGCAACGGAAAATGCGCGGTCATTATGAGCTTTGACAGGACGGACGATGCCGATCGCCACATGATGCGCGCCGTAGCCGTCGCGGATTTGATGAAGGGTTTCGTGCAGGAATATTTCAACCGCACCATTACGGTAGGCATCGGCGACTCGGTAGATGAGCTGAAGGACCTTCAGCTGTCCTATAAGCAATCTTTGGAGGCGCTCCGTTACAAGCTGGTTATGGGCGGGAACTCCATCATAACGCCGGAGGAAATGGCGAGCGAGCCGTCTCCGAAGTTTTACCGGCTGTATGCGATGACGGATGGCATATTGGCTTCCGTCAAGCTCCAGGATGCGGAGAAAATGCGGCAGCAGGTGCGCAAATGGTTCGAATCGTTTGCGGAGCATAACGTTCCGCCCGAGATGATCGTCCAACTCGTCGTGCAGTGCTTGATGAAGGCAGCGACGGCAGCCGCCGAGATCGGCGTCGAATCGGAGCGGATGTTCCCCGAGCAGCCGATGTACGAGAGACTTAGCCAGTATGAGCAATTGGAGCAGCTAGAGCAGTTCACGGCCTTGGCCATGGAAAACTTCATCGGGCTCATTCAGCAGAAAAGGAGCGGACGCGAACGCAATGAGGTCATTGACAAGGTGCTGCTCTATCTTCAAGAGCATTACATGCGCAATGACTTATCGCTTAATCTGCTGGCAAGCGAATTCCGAATCAGCGTCTCGCACCTTAGCAAGCTGTTCAAGGAACAAAAGGAATGCAACTTTATCGATTATTTAATGGAATTAAGGATGAACAAAGCCAAGGAGCTGTTGTCGGAAACGGAAGAGAAAATCCGCGACATCGCCGAACGGGTAGGCTATACGAACGTCAACAGCTTTGTGCGGATTTTCAAAAAAATAACCGGACTGACCCCTACGGAGTATCGGGAACGAGCTTACGAGGAAAGCGCGAAAATCGACCTATGAGGAATGACTGTAATGGGTTAAATAGCTTTACCATAATACGCGGCCCCGTTCTTTTATCTCGCGGGGCTTGCTTTGGAGGCGGCATGAAATCATGTTGATTACCGGGACGGAAGTTTATCTAGACCGTCTGTACGCGTATATGACCTCTAGCCATAAGGGCAGTTGGGGGATGGGCTTCGATCATTGGGATTGGGTACCCGGCGTGGGCCTGATCGCGATGATGGACTACGGGGTCGCGATGAAGCGGAAAGACGTTATTTCGTATGTGAAGGATTGGGTAGAACGGAATAAGCGTCTGGCAGGAACGATGAAGGTTATCAATTCGACGGCACCGTTCGCGGTGTTTCCAGAGCTGTATCGCCAAACGGGCAACGAATGGTACATGGAGCAATCCCGTCAGATCGCCCAGTGGATGCAAGAAGATGCACCCCGGACGCGAGAAGGCGCCTTCGAGCATACAGTGACTGAAAAAGTAGGATTTCCCGAACAAGTATGGGCCGATACGTTGTTCATGGCGGTCTTGTTTCTGGCAAGGTATGCCGGGTTGACCGGAGACCGGAAGGCTGCGGAAGAAGCGCTGCAGCAGACGATGCTTCATCTTCGCCTGCTTCAAGATCGCGAAACGGGCTTGCTGTTCCATGGTTGGGATTGTCGGTCGGGCCATCATATGTCCGCTGTCCGCTGGGCTCGCGCCAATGCTTGGATCGCTGTTGCCGTACCGGAAATTGTGATGGAATTACGCGGGTTAACCGCAATACCGGAGCAGCTTACCGAGCGTTATATACGACTGGCTGAGGGGCTGCGCGGTTGCCAGTCCGAAGATGGGCTCTGGCATACCGTACTGGACCGGCCGGATTTCTACAAGGAAGCATCGGGCAGCGCAGGCATCGCCGGCGGATTCATTAAGGCGGTTCGAGCCGACATGCTGGATTCTTCCTATTTAGCCGCAGCATGGCAAACGGTGCAGGGCCTGGTGCCGCTGATTTCCGCTGAAGGCGAAGTGACTTCCGTCTCGGGAGGAACGCCGGTCATGCCGTCGGCCGAGGCCTACAACGGCATCGCCCTTTTTCCAACACTGTACGGACAGGGGCTGGCAATGATGCTGCTTACGGAAGCGGCCAAGCTGGATAAGGAAGGTGGGGACGGGTCGTGGAAGCTTTAGACACTCGGCGCATGCTGCTCCGTCTCATTCAATCAAGGGAGACGCACTACAATCCGCAGGTTCGTATGCTGACATCGCCCTTCAGCAGCCCAGGTTATCATACGACGATAAAAAAAGCCGATTTCATTCATTCCACCCGCAGCTCGCTGATCTATGCCCTAGGCTTGCTGGATACGGAGCTGGAGGAATATGAACAACGCGCCTTCGACATTATCCGGCAGGTTATTTCGCTGCAGGATACGGACCGGAGCCGCAGCACCTTCGGCATTTGGCCATGGTTTTACGAGGAGCCGCTTGAGAAGATGTCTCCGCCTGATTGGAACTGGGCCGACTTCTGCGGCAAGCAGCTTGTGCTGTCTGTTTTGCGTCACGGACACCGTTTTCCGGATGAACTTCTGAATGATGTGCGGCGGGCAGTCTATAACGCATGCGATGCCATCATGATCAGAAATGTCGGACCGAACTATACGAATATCGCCATCATGGGGGCGTTCGTCACCTTAATTGCTGGCGAGCTCTACAAGCGCGAGGATTATCGGACATATGGTCTGGAACGCTTGGAGAAGCTTCGTGCTTTTACGCAGGAACGGCAAGCCTTTCAAGAGTACAACAGTCCTCCTTACACGTACATCGCCATTCTGGAACTGTCCAAAATAGCGGTGGAAACGAAGGACGACCGCGCCAAAGCGATCAGCGGAGAACTGGCCGATATGGCTTGGAGGAGTGTGGCGGAGCATTACCATGCCGGGACCGGGCAGTGGTCGGGACCGCACAGCCGCTGCTACCAAACGCTGCTTAGCGATCAAAACAAAGCGTTCCTGCAGCTGGCGACGGCGGGGAAGCTGATGTTTTTCGCATGGGAGGAACTTCCTTATGAAGAGGAGTGGTACAAAAGCCGATTCGAGTGTCCGTCAAAGTATATGAGTCTTTTTCTTACGGCAGAGAATCGGGAATTAAGGCAGTGCTACGAATCCCATCAAGGCGGCGGGCAGGGAAAATGGGCAACGACCTTCATGACCCCAAGCTTTGCGCTGGGCAGCTTCAGCCGGGAAATTCTGTGGAACCAGAGACGGGCGCTGCTCGCTTACGTCGATAACGGGGGAGAGACCACCTATCTTCATTTACGCTGCCTGCATGACGGCTACGATTATTGCTCCGCCGTTTTTTACTCGGATCAGGTTGACGCCCATGTGCTGTTTGGCGTTGGTTTTCTGACGAACGGGGGTGACACTCATCCTAGTTTGGACAAGATGAACGGGAGCATCGAGGCCTCGGATTTCAGACTGCGTTTGGAAATCGGTGGTCACCTGGACCGCATCAGCGCGCATGCGGACCGGGACGGGGCGGTGATTGGGATCCACAATACGCCGGTACGGTTGCGCAGCTGGCACATGGCATTCGGCAATGCCCATTCGGATGAAGCGGTACCGTGGAAATGGGAGATTAACCGGGAAGAGGGAGTAATGGGGATCGATCTTGTTATCTATGCCGGACAAAGAAAGACGATAGATTTTCGGAATATAAGCCGTGCAGCGTTTCTATTTTCACTCCTATTCGGAACTCGGGAGGAAGAGGACTTCGTGCCGGAGATCGAAGAGGACGCAGAACATATCAGGTTAAGAGGCACGTGGCGGGAGCGGGAGATGCGGATATCCATGCCGGCTTGTCCGGTAGAGCAGTAGCTTGCGGATCGGAGGATTGTCTGTACTTCACCCTGTAATCGCTCTTATGGTAATCTGGAGCAGTACGGAGATCAAATCTCAATATTTCACCTTTAACGAGGCTGCCGTCATATCGGCAGCCTTATTACGTTAATACTATTATCCCAAACTTTTTTTTGCTGCGTGAAAAATAACGGGCTCCTTGATTGTATTACTAGTGAAAGGGGGACATCAGGTGAACGATTCATATGAGCTCAATGAATCCGTCCGCAAAGCCGTGACCAACTATTCCGACAGCCTGGTCAAGATAGCGTTCGCCTATCTCAAAAACGTTGCCGACGCGGAGGAAGTCGCGCAGGAAGTATTCCTGGCTTATCTCCAGAAATCCCCCGTTTTTGACAGCGTCGATCATGAGAAAGCCTGGTTAATCCGAACGACGATAAATAAATGCAAGAACCTGCTCAAGACGGGCTGGTTTAAAAGTCGGAACCCGATACCGGACAACCTGTCTTACCTTCCGAAGAATGAATACATGGTCCTGCAAGCTGTATTGTCATTGGATAAAAAATACCGGGTCCCGATCCATCTGCATTATTACGAAGGCTACTCATTGGAAGAAATAGCGGAATTACTTCATGCCAAACCCGCAACGGTAGGGACATGGCTTGCTCGAGGGCGTAATCAGCTTAAAGAAATAATAGGTGGTGATTTGTGAAGATGAAGAAATCGGATTATAAATCGGCCATTTCCAAATTGAAAACGAGTGAAGACTTTGAGCAACGTACGATCGAACGCTTAAACCTGGAAAGTCGCAAACAAATGGATAACGATAAACGAAGAGGAGAGTTTCGCATGAAAACAGCAAATCAAGCAGTTAAGAAAAACAAAGCGGCGATCTGGGCAACGAGCATTGCGGCTTGCGCGGTATTGACCTTAAGCATCTATGCGGTTAACCAAAACGGAAGCAGCACCGCTCCAGCTCCGACCACGAAAGGCGGCATCGTTGAAAATAACGGTCCGGGTTCAGCCCCTTCGGCAAAGCACCGGGTCAACATCGACGGAGTCATTGAAGAGGTAAGCGCGGACGGCCAAAGCTTCCGGATAGGCGAGTTGTGGGTAAAGGTAACGGAAAACACGGCTTACGGAATAACGGGCCCGACAGCTCCCGATCCTTCCGAGCAGCTCGTTAGCAAGGAATTTAAAGTCGGCAACACGGTATCCGGCTTCACCTCGGAAGACGTCACAAGCGGGGAAGTAACGGCCGACGCGATTTACAACAATTTTTAAGATAGACTTAAGATCCTAACGGACCGTTACGGGTGCATCGATAATGAACAGCATGAAGACTGCCGATATCGGCAGTCTTCATGCTTAAAGGGATAATTCGAACTTAAGCCCCCAGATCAAGCAGTTTTTCTTCCGCCGCTTTCTTCCGGACGCCTGAGCCCGATAGACGGAAGGATGCGACAGCCGTCGCTGCCGCGATCGTCACGCCCGCCGCTCCGATCCATGTGATGGATGGAAGCGAGAGCTGCTCGACGGCTACGCCGCCCAGTCCCGCGCCGGCCGCCATAGCTAATTGCAGCATCGAGGTGTTCAAGCTAAGCATGATGCCGGAGGCTTCGGGAGCAAGGCTGATTAAATTATACTGCTGCGTCGGTCCCGACGACCATGCCGCAAACGACCACAGCATAAGCAGAGGGAAGATGACGGCCGCGGACTGCTGCCCGGCAACCGAGATTAATACGAGCGCAACCGCGTGAAGCAGCATGCCGATGACCAAAGTGCGGGGAACGCCCCACTTATCGGTGCTGAAGCCTCCGAGCTTGGAGCCGATCAGACTGGCGATGCCGAATGCGAATAGTCCAGCGCTTACGCCCTGTTCGCTAAGTCCCGACACGTTAAGAAGATACGGCGATAAATAAGTGTTCGCGATCGAATAACCGCCGATCCAGAAGAAGGTGACAAGCAGAGCGACAACGATCTTCGGCTGCTTCAGAAGGGCAAGCTGCCTGCCGATCGGCACCGGCTCCTCGCCTTCCGTTCGCGGAATAGTGAATAGAATAAGAAGGATGGCGACTAGTCCCAGTAGGCCGATTCCGGCGAAAATGAATTTCCAATCGTATGCGGCTGCAGCAACCCTTCCTAGCGGCACGCCGATAATAAGAGACGTGCTGAAGCCCATAACGAGCGTCGCGATGGCGCTGCCTTGCTTTTCGGGCGGGGCAAGCTTGGCCGCTACGGTAAGCGCCGTAACGACGAACACCCCTGTGCTGAGCGCTAGAACGACTCTCGACGCCATAAGAAATCCGAAGCCCGGCAATAAGACGGCGATTCCGTTGCCTACGGCAAATACGGCTAGGGCATAAATCAGGAGCTTCCGGCGCTCCACTCTGGCGGTTACGGCCATCAGAATCGGGGTGCCGAATGCATAGGCCAACGAGAACACGGTAATCAGCTGGCCGGCCGCGGACACCGATACTCCCGCATCCGCGGCTACTTTATCCAAAATCCCCGCGATAATAAACTCGGACGTACCGACAAGAAAACTGATGACGGCAAGCATGTAAATTTTCCAAGCGTTCGACATACGGTATTGCTCCTCTCTCCACTCCAAATAATTTTTATATTTCTAAAAGTATAGAAATAAAGATTAAAAAAATGACTACTTTTTGCAGCCGTCTTCGTCCCGTTTGGAACAAATCGTACCTGCTTGAAATATAGGCTTCAGGATCGGATCGCTATATCTCAAGCAAATACGGCGCATACTTCTCCGCGATTACGCGGTTCACGCTGTAATAAATGTAGGTGCCGTCCTTGCGGGTGCTGAGCAGTCCGCAATCCGTCAATTGCTTCAAGTGATGCGAAAGCGTCGATCCGGCGACGGATTCCAGCTTGTCCCCGATGTCGGAGCAGCATAAATTCCGCTCTTCGGTGAGCAGAAGAGCGATTTTGAGCCGTGTCGGTTCTCCGAGCGCTTTGTACACCTTGACCGCTTGCCGAATTTCCGCGTTATCCTCCACCATCGTCTTCACACCTTTACCAGTTGTCGTTATTTCTATGGATGTCGAAATAAAGATAACACAGCACTTTCGGAATGTAAAGCCCGGATGAATAGGTTGATTTTTGTTACTTAATAATATAGTTGACATGATACGAAGTAGTAACTATAATGGTTACAACGGTGGTGGTAAACTTGAAGCAAATAAGCACACGATTTTCGATGGCTGTTCATACGCTTACCTTGATTGCGGTTAGCTCGGGCGAATTCACCGGGGACTTCATAGCGGGCAGCGTAAATACAAACCCTGTAGTGATTCGAAGAATTATGGGAATGCTAAAAAAAGCGGGGTTAGTGGAGGTTCGGCCTGGTGTAGGAGGCGCTTCTCTATTGAGAGCTCCTGAGGAAATTACGCTTCTTGATATTTATCGCGCCGTTAACGTAATTGAAGATAACCAGTTATTCGGTATTCACCAAGACTCGAACATACGCTGCCTAGTCGGACGGAACATCGAGACGGCGCTCCAATCCGAATTCGAAGAAGCGCAGTCCGCGATGGAACAGAGGCTGGCGAAGACGACGTTGAGCGGGCTTATTGCAAGGTTCACCTAGATAAGAGCTCCATGAACCATGAAGCTTTTATTTTTTGAAATAGTTGTAACCATTTATGTTATAACTATGATAGTAACAACAAACTATTTTTGGAGGGAAAAGAAAATGAAACTATTAGTAACAGGCGCAACAGGGAAATTGGGATCCAAAATCGTGGAAGCCTTACTTAAATCCGTCCCGGCAAGTCAACTGGCCGTCAGTGTCCGCAATCCGGAAAGAGCGGAAGGACTGAAAGCACAAGGGATAGAGGTTCGGCATGGAGATTTCGACCATCCGGAAACATTGGAAACTGCTTTTGCCGGGATCGACCGGCTATTAATCATTTCTGCGGACGGGGACAACGACACAAGAATTCGTCAGCATACCAATGCGGTAGCAGCAGCGCAGCGCGCACAAGTTAGATTCATTGCCTACACTAGCGCTGCAAATGCAAAGGAAAGCAAGCTGTTCCTTGCCGAAGTACACCGTGTCACGGAAGAAGCCATTATCCAAACCGGTATTCCTTACTCTTTCTTAAGAAACAACTGGTATCTCGAGAATGAAATCGGCAGCATTCAAGGTGCGATTGCAGGGGCGCCGTGGGTAACCTCCGCAGGAGGCGGCAAGGTAGGCTGGGCGTTGCAACAGGATTACGCGGAAGCAGCCGCAGCCGTATTGGCGGGAACCGGACATGAGAATTCGATCTACGAGCTTTCAGGCGAATTGTTGACTCAAGAAGAGTTCGCGGCCGTTCTGGGAACCGTGTTAGGCAAAGAAGTACCCGTGCTGCAGGTCGACGATGCCAAGTATGCGGAGATTATGATCGGCGCGGGTATTCCCGACTTCGTCATCCCTATTCTTGTAGGCATTCAACAAGGCATTCGCGAAGGCGCACTGGAAATCGAAAGCAATGATTTCGAGAAGCTGCTCGGTCGTTCGCTTACGCCGATCACAGTGGGTCTAACTCAAATCGTTAACGGAATTGCCGGGACCGACTAATCCCATACACAGATCAAGAGGCTGTCTCGAAAGTGTTAAACTCAAAACAGAGATTGCTCGATTAATGCTTCAAGGAATGATTTCTTTGTTTTCCTGAGGGCGAAAGGGTTCATTCATGGCGTGGAATGTGCGAAGAGGCTATACTGGATCATTGCAGTAACTTTAAGCTGTTTCGGCCATATCGAGAGCTATATTGGATATTCGCAACATAGACCTCTGTTTTGCTCTCAAAATGCCATCAAACGCTCAAAGTTTCTGCGAAAATCCAACATAGCTCCTCACCACCACTCATGCCGCCCCAAGTTTCTGCAAAAATCCAACCTAGCAGCCAGAGGTTAGATGCATACGCACAAAGGGGATGTCCTTAAGCCAGTGGCTTATGGGATATCCCCGTTTTTCTTTACGCATCGTTCTTACGTTATTTCCTTAAATCTCGAATCGTGTTGCCCGGGGCGAAATCGCCTTGCAATCGAATATGCTCGAAAGGGAGCAAAGGATTGGCAATTCTCCAGATCATCCGGTCGCCCGCGCGGTAGCCGGTTTCCCGGATCGGAAGGACAGGTCTTGCGATGTCCGGCATACCTCCTTGCACGTTAGGCTCCAAGCATATAATCGAATAATCAAGCGGGAGCCGTTTCCCGGCCGCATTGCATGCCAGATAAGTCCGCGCCAAGGCTTCCTCCGTCGCACATACAAAGGCCGTCGGTTCATACCTCGTCACAAGGTCAAGCCAGCTTTCCTTCCACTCCTCCAACCGATCATCGGAACGGAGCATATGCTCATCCGGGCGCACCTCAATCCCGAGATCGTCCATGCTGTCGCGAAAGGCCATCCATCTCAGCTTGTATCCCCGCCTGCTCTTCACATCGCCGATATACATGATTTTCTTGTGGCCGCGATTGACCAAATAATCGACCGATTGCTGCATGGCATTGAAAACATCCCAGATGATGCTGTCGATCTTCGCGCCGAACGGCGGGAAATTCAGCATAATCCGGGGAAGCTCGAGCGAGATCAGTCTCCGTTCGATAGACGCTGGAATAAGCGGGGAAATAAAGATGCCATCCGCGTACATAATCCCATGGTGCAATAACCATGTCGAGAAATGTTCGTCGCTATTCAAGCCGTCCGGCACGAAACAGAGCTCGATCTTGTGTCCTGCCTCGGCAAGGCGGCTCGTCATGCCTTCAAGCAAAGGTTGATGGATCGTTAAGGCGACGTCTTGGCCGGAGGCGAGCAACAGAATAAAACGCCGCGGTTTGGAAGGAAAGAGCGGTATGCCGTCGAGCGACATGCTTCGCTCCTGCTCCTTCGTCCGATAGCCTAGTTCATGGGCGGCTTGCCTAACGGCTTGCCGGGTTTCCTCCGACATGCCGGGCAAGCCCCGCAGTGCCTTGGATACCGTATGGACGGTCAATTGAAGCTGATTGGCGATGTGCTGCAACGTAACTTTTTTGCGGATGGGCATCGTCTATGCTCCTTCTTGTTGGGTCGATAAATGAAACTAAAGTGAAACTAAAAATAAATGAAATGGAAGCTTATAATTACTCTACATGAACGTCATGATGTTGTATATGGGGGTTGAAGCGCAATGAATACGTACCGTTTGCAAGAGGAAGCGATTCCTGTCGGCAGGGAAATGGATGTCGTAATCGTAGGTGGAGGGGCTACAGGCATAGCTGCCGCTATTGCCGCGTCGAGGAACGGGGCGCGCACGCTGCTCATCGAGCAACGCGGGTTTCTTGGCGGAATGGGAACGGTCGCCCTCGTACCGGCCTTCTGTCCGTTTACTGATCATGTGAAGCCGGTTATTCGGGGAATCGGACTGGAATTGATGGAGCGCATGAAAAGGAATTGCAATGAGGAATACCACGAATTGTACAACGATTTGCTGGATTGGGTGCCCATCGACGCCGAAGTGCTGAAACGAGTCTATGACGATGCCGTACTTGAAAGCGGGGCCGAGCTGCTCTACCATACGTTCGTCGGTCAAATCTGCATGGATCCTGCCGGCAGCCGAATTGACGGCGTCGTTATCGTGAATAAGACGGGCAGATCGTTCGTGAAGTGCTCCTATCTGATCGATGCAACGGGCGATGCCGATATCGCAGCCATGGCGGGCGTTCCGTTCCACAAAGGCGGCGAACAGGGCGAGCTGCAACCGGGAACCATGTGTTACCTATTGACGAATGTCGATCGTAATCGCTTTAAGAAATATCTCAAGGAGAGCGGAGATACCGGTCAAATTCCGATCGCCGTTCAGAAGGCGCAGGCGAGCGGCGATCTGCCGGAAGGGCGCAAAGAGGTGTCCGGTTTCGCATGGGTATCCGATTATTTGGTGGGCATTAATTTCGGCCATATTTTCAACATCGACGGGACTAAGGCAGAGGATCTTACTCGCGGCGCGATCGAGGGCCGCAGGAAGGTGAAGGAGCAGCTCCGGTTCCTGCAAAAATACGTGCCGGGCTTCGAGAAAGCGCATCTGATCTCGACCGGAGAGCAGATTGGCATACGCGAAACAAGAAGAATCGTCGGCGATTATGTGCTGACGCAGCAGGATTTCCTGGAGATGCGGACATTCCCGGATGACATCGCGAGAAATGCGTATTTTATCGATATTCATATGGCGACTAGCAAGGATAAAATGGCAATCCATCATTTGCCTCATGGCCGATCGCATGGCGTTCCTTACCGATGCTTGCTGCCGCTCGGCATTGATAATCTGTGGGTCGCGGGACGGGCGGCTTCATCGGACCGGGTCGTTCAAGGGTCGCTGCGCGTTATGCCCAATTGCTTCGCGATGGGCCAAGCGGCTGGTACGGCAGCTTACTTAGCGGGTCTTAACGGCTTGACCTCAAGGGAGGTAGTCATTGACGAGCTTCAGCGGCTGCTTATCGAGCAGGAGGCTTGGCTTGGAGAAGAGACCCATGAGAGGTTGGCCGTAAGACAATGAAGAAGCGGGTGAATGATTGAGCTTGCATTGTAGATTAAATGTTCACAAAGTGTTCACTTATGAGGCGTTTCATACTTCTCTATAATTACAAGAAATACAAGAGAGGATGATGGAAATTGCCCCCTTTCCCTTTGCATGGTAACGGGAATGGTGCTATGCATGTCGCTATATGGTTCGGCTTCCGCTTACTTTTCTAACAACCTGGACGGAGGCTCCTTTATTGGCAACTACTTTTCTACCGTATTGAACAACTTTGTTTTTGCTTTGCCGCTCCAGCTCATCATTATCGGGCCGCTTGTACGGTATGTATTTCAATCATTCGTCAAAGGAAAGATGGCGGATGCTCTAAGCTAAGCCATCTCCCCCTGGAAAAGGATACAAGCGAGCGAGGAAGTGGCTGCCAACCGGCGGCCTCTTTGCGTATATTGGGCAACAATATGTTTAGGATTCGGTTATAGTGGTGTATTCTTTATAATATAATGGGATAATCTTTAGACTTTACCCTATGCAAAACCCGGGAGGTATGCATGCGCAAAGCAGCCAGCAAACTATTGATGCTCGTCGTAATTATAGCAGCTGCATACAGTCTTGAACTGAAGCTTGATTTATTTCCGCCATCTTCGGAACCCGGCGAGCCTGCCATGGCAGCGGAGAGGGATGAATTAGGCGAGCTTGGGGCGCAGCTTGCCGATCGTTTCCAAAGCCGCGCCGAGCATTTCTCCGTTACGTTCGAAGGAGACAAGCAGGAGCTGTCGGACCGATTGCCGGATATCGTACGCGAGGCGCTTAAGCAAGACGACTACGTCGCGTATATCCTTGATTCCTATGTGTATACGATTCGAAGCTGGGGCGGACGCTCTACGATCTCGATGGAAGCGCGGTACCGGGAGTCGGTGGAGGAGACGGCGGTTGTCGATGCGGCAGTCACCAGAGCGCTGCACGATATTATAGCACCCGATATGAACGATCACGAGAAGACGAAAGCGATTCACGATTGGATCGTCACGCATGTGGAATACGATCAGTCGTTGAAACATTATACGGCCTATAACGCAATCACCTTGGGCAATGCGGTATGTCAAGGATATTCGCTGCTCGGTTATAAAATGCTCAAGGAAGCGGGCATTCCGGTCCTTATTGCCGACGGCTCGGTCGATTCGGGCGAGCATGCGTGGAATATGGTCCAGCTTGACGGCAAATGGTATCATTTGGACCTGACATGGGATGATCCTATTATATCTGGAGAAGCCGGCGACGAATCAAAGGATTATGCAATACGCTACAATTATTACTTGAAGACGGACGAGGAGCTGCGCGCGGATCATCGGTGGACGAAGACGTATCCCGCAGCGGTCAGCAGCTATCTCGAAGCCTTGCAGCAAACAGCGCAATCCGGAAGCCAGCCCGAGTCCGGCAAGGCGGATAAGCTGAAGATCGAGCTGGGGCTGCATTGGCTAGACGAGGAAAATACAGTGACTAGCGCGGAACAGCTTCGTACCGTCATTCATTCGGCTGTACGTTCGCGCAGCGGCAGCTTGCAGTTCAGGTATGTAGACGGGGATACGTTCCCGGAGGCGCTTAAGGCAGCATTCGAAGGCATCAAAACGGCGGTTGGCTATAAGGCCAGCTATGAATCGTATCGAAACGACGGCTCCAAACTCGTTAACTTGAAGCTGGAATATGAATAAAGAAGGCTGTCCCGACGAAGCGAGCTTACGTTGCTCGATGTTTCGGCGGGACAGCCTTCTTCATTGTTGGCTATTTGCTTAAAGCTGCCCAAAGAAGAGCGCCAGCCGTTTACGCTTGTTGATCCCTAATGCGGGCCGCCGTCATCTGCTGCCACACGGATCCCGCAGCCTCCTCGCCGCGTTCGATTCGCTCCAGCGCCATCTGCGCTTGAAGCTTGATCTCGAATTCGGCGTCATCCGCCGCTTCGCGCAGCGCTTCGACTGCCGTCTCGTCACCAAGCTCGTAGAGATAACGCGCGGCGCGCCAGCGGACAAGCTTGTTCTTGTCGCGCAGAGCCTCGATCATTGGCCCGATCGCTGCGGGATCGCCAAGATCGGATAAAGTGTCTCCGGCCGTTCTTCGAACGGATGACGAGGCATCCCGCAGGGCGGCGAACAGAAGCGGCATCGCTTCCGGCGATCTTAGGTCGCCCAGATAGACGACGGCCAGACGGCGGATCGACGCGTTCTCGTCTTGAAGGGCTGCCGACAGCACGCCAATCGTTTCGACCGACGGCGTGAACCGCTCGAAGGCTGCGTAACGGATCTTCCAATCGTCGGCAGCGAATTGCTCCATCACTTGCTCCGCCGTTAACGGAGCAGGTCTGACGGGCGTTGCGACGGCTTCGCCCGCAGCATCGTTCCCTTGCTCCTTCGCGTGGGCGATGAGCGACTCAAGTCTCTCCTGCGTATAGGACGCCTCAAGCTCGCGGACGATCTCGGCGGCAATCTCTTCGGGCTCGCCGTAGCGGACGCCGAATTCCTCCAGCTTTCGCTCGCGGATCATTGCCGAACCTGCCGCTTGCTGAACGGCTTCGCCGAAGGCGGGCGGGAGCGCAGAGCGCACTTCTCCGCCTGCCATTCGAACGCGTACCTGCATCGGAATGCCGCGGTACATTTGCACGAACACCTGCGCTTCGCCGAAGCTGGCGGGAGTTTCGGGGCCGCCGGCCGTGCCGCCTTCGCCTTCGCCGTCCGCGCGCAGCAATTGACCGGCTTCCGCCAGAATCCGCGCCCAATCCGCGCCCGGCAGACGATCGAGCGCAATGAAGTCGGCCGTGCGGAACACGCTTTTGACCCCTTCGATGCGAAGCAATGGCCGGAGCTGCTCCGGCGCGTCCGCGGCCTCCTTAGCCTTGTAGGTCAGCCGCTGACCGCGAGGGAGCGACTCGTCCACGTTCAGCTTCATGGAGTTCGGACTTGGCGTCGGTTCTATAGAAATGAGTTTCATTTGAATTAACCTCCTCGAAAAAAATATTCACCCATTTGAGCACTTTATCGTACTTTTAAGTGTAACTGATTTTGAACTTCGATGCGAGAATGCCATTTGCATTTCACACCGCCGGCTTGGTATCTTTAAAGGGAAAGATTAAGACAGCGAGGAGGGATGAGCGGTTGCGGTTTAAACGATTTGCCAACATAGAACAAGTAGAGCAGCATAATTCATTGAAACAGTTCAAGAGGTGGCGTCAAGAGCGCATTCGCAAGCTGAAAATGAAAGATTATTCGTTTACCGTTCCGAACGCCCAGCCTGACATCGCTTTCCTGCAGGCGAACAGAAAGCAGCCGTCTATTACATGGGTTGGCCATTCGACCTTCCTGATTCAAATCGGAGGGCTCAATATAATAACAGACCCGGTCTGGGCCGGGCAGATGGCTTTCCAGAAAAGATTGGCGCCGCCCGGCATCCAAATTGAGGACGTGCCGCCTATCGATATCGTTCTCATCTCGCATTCCCATTATGACCACTTGAACATTAATTCGTTGCGCAGGCTCGGCGGACCGAGGCAGCTGATTGTGCCTGCGGGACTTAGCCAGAAGCTGAAGCTTAAAGGCTTCTTGCGCGTCAAAGAGCTGCATTGGTGGGAATCGATCCATATTCATGGCATCAAATTCACGTTCGTTCCGTCGCAGCATTGGACCCGCCGCAATCCGTGGGATACGAACAGCTCGCATTGGGGCGGATGGGTTATCGAACCGGTTGGTTCGCGAAGCCGACGTCTTGTCGGCTATGAAGGTGGCAAGACAAAACAGCAGTCACAGACGCCGCACGTAATCGGGGCCTCCGAGGAAGCGGCAGCCGCCGAAGCTTCGCCTGTCGCTAAATCGGCATCCGCAAGGAATGAAGCAAAGGCCCGGATATCCAGAGCAGAGGAAAAGCAAAACAGCGGCCATGCACCCGGCTTCCGCGCCGAGGACGCTTTCGCGGCGGATGCGGCGGAGCGGCCGGTCGTCTCGGATTCCCCGACGATTTATTTCGCCGGAGACAGCGGCTACTTCCAAGGATTCAAGGAAATCGGCAGACGGTTCCCGATCGATGTCGCCTTAATGCCGATCGGCGCGTATGAGCCGGAATGGTTCATGGGACCGCAGCATGTGACGCCGGAACAGGCGCTGCAGGCGTTCGAGGACACCGGAGCGAAATGGTTCGTTCCGATGCACTATGGCGCTTTCAAGCTGGCTGACGATACGCCGAGCGAAGCGATATGCCGCCTGGAAGCTGCCCGGCAGGCGAAAGGCATAGACCCGTCGCGGCTCGTCGTACTTCCTCATGGCGAATCCTGGCGTCTGGCCGGCACGAAACATAAATAACAAACGAGAACAAAATAGCGCCAAATACGGGCAATGACGGTATAGGCTGCAACGTATATACTTGAAGGTATCAAAACGATCATGAAGGGGATACAACCAATGAGTCAGTCCGTAATTCGAATCGGCATAATCGGCGCGGGAGCAATCGGCTCCGTCCATGCACAAACATTCGCTAAGGTGGAAGGTGCCGAGGTTGCGGCGATTACCGACGCGTACTTGCCGCTCGCCGAGCAGCGCGCGCAGGAGCATAACATTAAGACCGTGCATGAATCGCCGCAGAAGCTGCTCGAAGACAGCTCGATCGACGCCGTTATTATCGGCGTGCCGAACAAGTTCCACGCGGAGCTTGCGATCGAAGCATTCAAGCAAGGCAAACACGTGCTGCTTGAGAAGCCGATGGCGATCAACTCCGAGGTTGCGCGCACAATCGTCCAAGCTGCCGAGCAATCCGGCAAAGTGCTGATGATGTCTCACCAAATGCGCTGGACAGGCCTTAGCCGCGCGGTGAAGGCGCGCATCGACAGCGGCGACGTCGGCCGCATCTATAATGCAAAGACGGGATGGCTGCGCAAGAAGGGCATTCCAGGCTGGGGCTCATGGTTCACGCGCAAGGATCAATCCGGCGGCGGACCGCTGATCGATATCGGCGTTCATATGATCGACCTGTCGCTCTACTTGATGGGCAATCCGAAGCCGGTATCCGTATTCGGCACGACTTACGCTGAATTCGGTCCGAAGCGCGAGGGCATCGGTACATGGGGAACGCCGAACTGGGACGGCTATTACGATGTCGAGGATCTGGCATCCGCGCTCATCAAGCTCGACAACGGCGCGACGTTGTCGCTTGACGTCAGCTGGGCCGCCCATGCCGCCGGCTTGTCCGAGGATCCGTTCATTCATTTGATGGGGACGGAAGGCGGCGTATCGGTCGTCGGCAATAGCGGCACTTATGTTACGCATAAGGATGGCGAAGTCGCGCTTAGCGACATTGCTCCGCTTGAAGGCGAAGAAGACCGCATCCTAATGGGAGGCCATTTCGTTTCGTGCATTCGCGAAGGCAAGCAGCCGATTACGTCTGGCTTGTCCGGCTATACGTCCAACCGGATTCTTGACGCGATCTACGAATCGTCGCGCACGGGCAATGAGGTGAAGCTGAACTGGGAATAGTCGCCTCTTTATCGCGAAACCGAGTTAACGTATAATTAAACAAGCCGCCTCTAAAGTAACGACATCCGTTATTTTTTCGAGGCGGCTTTATTTTTTTGCGCATTTGGGCACGGACCGAAATCGGAAGGAGCGTTCATGAAGAAAACAATCGCACTTCTATTGCTTATTGCCTTATGCGTTTTCCAATACGTCAGAACGAGCTCTCCCGATCAAGACCCCTACTTAACGACCGACTACAGCCGTCTGCATCCGGTTAAAGTAGAGCGCGTCGTGGCGGGCAAGGAGGAAGAACAACTCGTTCGTCTGGTGAAAGACGCGAAGCGGAAGGGGCTGAAGGTTTCCATTGCCGGGCAGCGCCATAGCCAAGGCGGACATACGTATTACAAGGACGGTATTGTGGTCGATATGACAAGCTATAACAAGATCATCGAGGTTGATTCGGACGCCAAGCGGATCACACTGCAAGCCGGTGCGACTTGGGAGGATGCGCAGAAGGCGATCAACCGTTACGGCCTTTCCGTCAAAACGATGCAATCGCTCAATCCGTTTACGATCGGCGGCTCGATCAGCATCAACGCGCATGGCAGAGACATCCGCAACGGCTCGCTTATAAGCAGCGTCGATTCGTTCCGGCTTCTGACCGCCGACGGACAGATTAAGAACGTAAGCCGTACGGAGAATGCGGAGCTTTTCCCGCTGGCGCTCGGAGGTTACGGGCTGTTCGGCATCATCTTGGACGTTACGCTCGATCTGACGGAGGACGAGGTTTACCGCGAGTCGACCCTGCTGATGGACTTAAGCGATTACGTCGATTATTTCCAACGCGAGGTGCTTCCGAATCCGGCGATCAAGCTGCATATTGGCCGTATTTCCGTTGCTGACGACAGCTACTTTACCGAGGCGTTGGCCAAAAACTATACAGTCGATCCATCGCTGCCTCTGGACAAATATAATAAGCTGGAAAGCAATGAAAAGTGGGTCGCGCCGGGCAAGCTGCTGTTTAATTTGAACCGATCGACGGACTGGGGCAAGAAGCTGCAGTGGAACCTGCAAACGTACGTCTTCACCAGGCAATCGGATCACATCATAAGCCGCAACAATGCCATGCGCGCCGCTTACGAATTTATGGACTATAGCCAGCCTGGAGCAAACGATCAGCTTCAGGAATATTTCGTTCCGTTGGACCGGTTCGACAGCTTCGCACGGCGGTTGGGCGAGATTGTGAAAGAAGATAAGCTGAACTTGCTTAACGTGACGATTCGTTACGTCGGCAAGGATCGGGAAGCGATGCTCTCTTATGCCAAGGACGACATGCTCGCGCTTGTCTGCCTGTTCAACACCCCGCTGTCGGAGCAGGGGCAGAGGAAGATGAAGGACAGCGTTCAGCGGATGATCGATGAGGTTATCGCGCATGACGGTTCTTATTATTTGCCTTATATCGCCTATCCGACGCTGGAGCAATTCCAAACCATATATCCGAACTACGAAAATTTTTTCGAGCAGAAACGGATGTTTGACGAGAACGAGTTGTTCATGAACTATTTTTATGCCAATTACGGGTCGGGCCGGAGGATAGAGGAGGTCGCATCTTGAACGTCAAATGGCTAATTAGATCGCAGAGCGTTGCGACTCTAGCGGCAGGCATGATCTATCCTTATTATTTGTTGTTTCTCAAAAACTTAGGCAACAGCTACTCGAAGTACGGCTTAGCGTTCGCCGTATTCACCATAAGTTCGGCGGCGGTGTCAACCTGGCTCGGGCCGAGGCTGGACAAGCATGGCACGCGCATTATGGTCATTAGCTCGCTTGGCATGATGGCCGCCATGTTCGCGTTCCCATGGACGAGCTCCTATACGCTCGTTCTGCTTCTGCAGCTTATTATGGGCACCTGCAATGCGATGCAGCGAATGAGCGAGCGGCTGCTGCTCGCCGACAGCACGGAGTTTGTCTCCCGAGGGATAACGATAGGCTCCTATCACTTCTGGACGTCGATTGCATCCGGCTTCGCCGTTATCCTGGGCGGACTGCTGATCGACTGGCTGACGATCAACGCATTATTCTATATGAGCGCGCTGCTGTACGGCGTTAGCGCTTGGGTCGTATGGAGGGCGAGCCGCGCGAGTCTCAGCCGCAAAGCCGAGGATACGATTACTTTTTAATCCAATGCCCAATTGGACGTTCGTTTAGCCGCATACTGTGCTATAATAGTTCGAGATAAAGTGATCAAGTAGTGAAGGACGGGATTGAAGAAATGATTAGTACAAGTGGCATTACGCTTCGTTACGGGAAGCGTCCGCTTTTTGAAGATGTGAGCATCAAATTCACGCCAGGCAACTGTTACGGCTTGATCGGCGCGAACGGCGCAGGCAAATCGACGTTTCTAAAAATATTGTCCGGCGAAGTCGAGCAGTCAAGCGGAGAAGTTCATATAACACCGGGCGAGAGACTCGCCGTATTGAAGCAGAACCATTACGAATACGACGGGTTCGCCGTGCTTGAGACGGTTATTATGGGCTACAAGAAGCTGTACGAGGTAATGAAAGAGAAAGACGCGCTATATGCGAAAGCTGATTTTACGGATGAAGACGGCATGCGCGCAGGCGAGCTGGAAGCCGAATTCGCGGACATGAACGGCTGGGAAGCCGAATCCGAAGCGGCAGAGATGCTGAACGGCCTTGGCATTACGCCGGATATGCACAGCAAGATGATGAGCGAGCTTGACGGCAACGAGAAGGTTCGCGTATTGCTCGCGCAAGCGTTGTTCGGCGCTCCGAACATCCTGCTTCTCGATGAGCCTACCAACCATTTGGACATCGAATCGATTCGCTGGCTGGAAGACTTCTTGGGCGACTACAAAGGTACTGTAATCGTAGTCAGCCATGACAGGCACTTCCTGAATACGGTATGTACGCATATCGCGGACATCGACTTTGGCAAAATCCAGATGTACGTCGGCAACTACGACTTCTGGTACGAGTCCAGCCAATTGGCGCTTCAATTGCAGCGCGGCGAGAACAAGAAGAAGGAAGACAAGATCAAGGAGCTGCAAGCGTTCATTCAACGTTTCAGCGCGAACAAGTCGAAGGCGAAGCAAGCTACGTCGCGTCAGAAGCTGCTTGAGAAAATCACGCTTGACGACATTCGTCCGTCGAACCGTAAATATCCGTTCATTCTGTTCAAAGGCGAGCGCGAAGCGGGCAAGCAACTGCTGCTCGTTGACGGCTTGACTAAGACGGTCGACGGCGAGAAGCTGATCGACAACCTGACGATTACGATCAACAAAGGCGACAAGGTTGCCTTCGTCGGTCCGAACGGCTTGCCGAAGACGGTCTTCTTCCAATTGCTCGTCGGCGAGCTGGAGCCGGACGCGGGCAGCTATTCGTGGGGCGTTACGACGACTCGCGCTTACTTTCCTAAGGACAACTCGGCTTACTTCGAAGGCGTAGACATGAACCTTGTGGAATGGCTTCGCCAATATTCCAAGGATCCGGATGAGACGTTCCTTCGCGGCTTCCTTGGCCGCATGCTGTTCTCCGGCGACGACGCTATGAAGAAAGCGAGCGTATTGTCCGGCGGAGAGAAAGTACGCTGCATGCTGTCGAAAATGATGCTGGAAGGCGCGAATGTGTTCATTATGGATGAGCCGACGAACCACTTGGACCTCGAGTCCATTACGGCGCTCAACAACGGTCTGACCGATACGGACTGCACCGTTTTGTTCACTTCCCATGACCATCAGTTCGTGCAGACGATTGCGAACCGCATTATAGAGATTACGCCGGGCGGGGTGATCGACCGTATGACGACTTACGACGAGTACCTCGAGAGCGCGGAGATCAAAGCGATCCGCGAGCGTATGTACTCGGTGCAATAAATAACAAAGAGCGCCGCTCCAAGAGGATAACCTCTTAGGAGCGGCGCTTTTTTTTGTTTACCATAAACTTGCAGGTCGTTCATCCTCAAAGTGCACCGATAGGAGTTTTTCTCGTTTCAGGGGACAACCGACGTCCTTTGCCATAAGGAATGCACATGGGCGTGCCGAATATCGGATCGGTTGCCACCTGGCATTTCAGGTCGAATACCTCCTGGATAAGGCGCTCGTTCATAACCGATTCCGGCTCTCCCTGTGCATGGATAAGGCCGTCTTTGACGGCAACGATGTGATGCGCATAACGGCAGGCAAGGTTGATATCGTGAAGCACCATGACGATCGTTCGTTGTTCCCGCTCATTCAATTCGAATAGAAGATCCAAAATTTCAATTTGATGCGTCATGTCGAGGTAAGTCGTCGGCTCGTCCAGCAAAATCGTTTGCGTATTCTGGGCAAGCGTCATCGCGATCCATGCCCGCTGCCGTTGACCGCCCGAGAGCGAATCGACCGACCGAGCAGAAAATTCGTCCATATGAGTCGCTTCAAGCGCCCTACTCACCTGTTTCTCATCTTCATGCGACCATTGCTGCAGCCAGCTCTGATAAGGATAACGGCCTTGCTTCACCAGCTGATGGACCGTCAGCCCTTCGGGGGCAATCGGACCTTGAGGCAGGATGGCCAACCGGCGCGCGACCTCCTTGCTCGATAGCTTGGCGATTTCGCTGCCGTCCAGCATTATAGCGCCGCCTTGAGGCTTGAGCAGCCTGGCCAGCGAACGGAGCAGCGTCGATTTGCCGCAGCCGTTGCTGCCTATGAAGACCGTAATTTTGCCTTTCGGGATCGCGAGATCGAGCTCGGCGAAAATCGGTTTTTGGCCGTAGGCTAAGGTTAGGTTTTTGGCTTGTATGGCGGTCATGAGACTCACTTCCTTTTCCTTGACTTGAAAACGTCGATTAAGCTCTATTGCGGTGTCGGTACAATAAGTAAATGAAGAATGGCGCGCCTATGGCAGCCGTGAAGACGCCCGCAGGAATATCAAGCGGTATGAATGCCGTTCGCGCGACCAGGTCCGAGAGCAGCAGCACCAGAGAGCCGATAAGACCGGAGACGGGTATGACGCCGCCATACGCAGGTCCTACGAGCTTGCGGGCAATATGGGGCGCCATAAGCCCGATAAAGTTGATGGCGCCTCCGATAGCGACTGCCGCGCCGGCGAGCGCAACGCTGATAATAAGCAATATCGTTCTTTGGACATTCACCCGGCTGCCGACGCTCGTTGCGACTTCATCGCCAAGCTCCTGCACGTTCAGATGCCTTGCATACAGCAAAGCGACGGGGAGCAGAACGATAAGCCATGGAAGGAGCGTCCTGACGTCTCTTTCCCAAGATACGCCGTATATGCTTCCCGTCATGAAGGTAAACGCCTTAACCGCTACGGCGGTCGGCGTGAACGAAGCGGTAAGAATGAGCATGTACGTAAGCGCCGTTAACGCGGTAGCCATGCCGATGCCGATCAGAACGAGCCGCATAGGCGTAATGCCTTTGCGATAAGCGAATAGATAGATCAGAAAGGCGGTCGCGAATGCGCCGGCCATCGCACTGAGCGGCATGAACCGAACGCTAACATGCGAGAAATATAAGATGAAAACGACGGTGCCCAGCGAAGCGCCTCCCGAAATACCGATCACATCCGGCGAGGTTAGCGGATTACGCACAATACCCTGCAAGAGAGCTCCGGCTACCGCTAGCGCAGATCCGACGAGTACGGCAATGATGACTCTCGGCAATCGCAACGACAATATAATCATCGAATTCGTGCTGTCGCCGATTCCGAGTATCGTCCGGGCAACTTCGAGCGGACTGATATAGAGGCTGCCTAGCCCGGTACAGACTACGATAGCCGCAAGATTGGCGATGATTAACATGCCGATGACGAAGGCCGTCCGACGATTGATTTGATAAGACATAACACGGTTGCGAATGGTGATCCATCGGTTCATATTAAGAACGCCCCCCTTGTCTCGCGATATACACAAAGAAAGGGATACCTAGGATGGCGGTCATGACGCCGACGGGAACTTCCTTCGGAAAAGCGATATAACGCGATCCGATATCGGCAGCCAGCAGCAAAATGCCGCCGTAAATCGCGCAATAAGGGATAAGCCACCTGTAATCGATGCCTACCATGTAACGGACCAGATGCGGGATTATAATTCCGATAAAAGCGATCGGCCCTGCCATCGAGACGGAACCGCCGGCGAGCAATACGATGAGGATGCCGGCTATGAGCTTAATGTATATCGTTTTTTGCCCGAGGCCGACGGCAATATCGTCTCCCAACGCAAGCACGTTCATATGTCTGGCAAGGAAGAACGCTCCGATTAGAGCAAATAGCATGAACGGAGCTGCCGCCTCATAAATGGACATGTCGCGGCCTGCAACCGAACCGACAAACCAATAAAGAACTTGGTCGAATGTTTGGCCGCCTGTCAGCAGCACGCCCAACGACAAGGAAGAGAAGAAGGCAGTCAGGGCGGAACCCGCGAGCGTAATCTTGAGCGGAGTCAGCCCGTCGTTGCCGATCGAGCCAAGAACGTATACGAGAGTGGCAGTAAACGCCGCGCCGACGAACGCGAGCGAGGCAAAGGCCGACAAGCCGCTTACGCCGAAGAACGCTGAGCTTATCACTATGAAGAAGGCCGCCCCGGCATTGATGCCGAAGATGCTCGGCGATGCGAGCGGGTTGCGCGTAATGCCTTGCATTAAGGCGCCGGCTACGGCTAAGCTTGCGCCGACCGTGGCGGCGATTAATGCACGCGGCAGTCTTGCCGTCTGAATAATGAGATGCTGCTGAGACGACGCATCATATGTTGTGAAAGATTGAATGATCGTTTGCGGGCTAATGTTGGCGACTCCGAAAGCGATGCTGCAAATGAAGCAAACCGTTAAGACGAGCATGCCGAGCAAAAGGCCTGCTACCCTCCCGGATCGTGTTTCTAGTAACGTATTCATAATTTCCTCTTTCCTACGTTGGCTGCGAATAAGGATACTAGGTCATTTTAGGGGATCGGTATGCGGCTGTCAATGAATCTGAAAATCATTATCAATAAATCGTTGACTTTAATTGTCGACCTTGCTATCATTCGTAAAGGACAACTTGAGAATCATTTTCAAATAGGAAAGGAAGATGGGTATTTTATGTTAAGATTTTGGAAAGAAAAGTTCACTTGGACTGCCGTAACGGCATTGCTTGCGCTGGCGGTCATCGTATCGGGCTGCGGCCAATCAACTAACGGGAACGCAAACGGCTCGGAGACCGAGCAGCCCGGAGATAGCCAAAGCACCGATGTTCGGAAAGTAACGCATGCCATGGGTGATGCGGAAATAACGGGCAATCCTGTTCGCATTATCGTGCTAACGAATGAAGGTACGGAAGCATTGCTTGCGCTTGGCATCAAGCCGGTGGGCGCGGTAAAGTCTTGGACAGGCGACCCTTGGTACGATCATATTAAGGCGGAGATGGAAGGCGTAACGGTTGTCGGCGATGAGAGCCAGCCTAACTTGGAGTTGATCGCAAGCTTGAAGCCGGATCTTATTATCGGCAACAAGTTGCGCCAGGAGGAAGTGTACGAGCAACTGAAAGCAATTGCTCCAACCGTATTCTCCGAGACGCTTCGCGGCGCTTGGCAGTCAAACTTCAAGCTGTATGCCGAAGCCGTTGGCAAAGTCGAGGAGGGCGATAAAGTCATCGCCGACTACGACGCTCGCACGGCAGATTTCAAAGGAAAAGCCGGCGACAAGCTGAACCAAAAAGTGTCCGTCGTCAGATTCATGGCAGGCAAAACGCGCATTTATTTGGGAGATACGTTTACGGGGCTCGCGTTCAGCAAGCTGGGCATTACTCGTCCCGACAGCCAGAAGGGCTACAAAGATACCTTCGTCGAAGAAATTACGAAGGAACGCATTACTGAAGTAGATGCGGATATGCTGTTCTATTTCACGTATGAGACAGGCGACGGAAAAGCAACCCAAATGGAAGAAGAGATGATGAAGGATCCGCTATGGCAAAGCCTTAACGTCGTGAAAAACAACAAGGCGATCCGAGTGGACGATGCGATCTGGAACACGGCCGGCGGCGTCATTGCAGCTAACCTGATGCTGGATGAGCTATACGATATTTACGAAATCGCGAAATAAGACCATAGATAGGAAGAAACAGCCGGGCTGCAATAAGCTTCCGGCTGTTTTTTTACGCTTATAAATGTCTCACTGAAAGCATTCCGTTGCACAAATTGCAATGGATAGGTCAAATTATCCTCCGACCGCCTATGTCTATTGCACTTTGTACAACAGATTGGCTCATTCAGCTTACTTATGATTGTCTTTTATCCGATTCTGTTGCACAAAGCGCAAGGAGAGCGTCTTCTAATAGAGGTGTTATCGCTCATTCTGTTGCAGAAACTGCAATGGACTCATGCTGCCTAATGGCTATAGGAGTCGGAGGCCCAGTCCAACCGACACTAGTCCATCAACTGCTTGAGCTTGCTCTCCGTCGTGGATTCGAGTGCGGGCGTGTATACGCTGCAGCGCAGGTCGGCGCTGCCGTGCACTTGAAGCGAAGTAAGATGGAACAGCATTTTGCCGGCCTTGGCATGACGGAATTGCAGCAGTACCTCGGGTGCGGAGCTGACGCGGCTTTGCTCCCACAACGCATCGAACTTCGGGTGAACCCCGCTCATCTCCTCAAGGAATCGCTCATACCAACCGTCCTCGAAATATTGCCCGTAGTATGCACGGAAGATGGCTAGATAACCGCTGACGAAATGCTCCCAATTAACAGCTAGCCGCTGGAACTCCTTGCGGGTGAACAGGAGCCTGATCATGTTGCGTTGATCGGTCGGAATCTGCTCGAAGCCCAGGAAGACATGGGAGGCGGCCTCATTCCAGCCGACGATCTGGCAATGCCTGTCCGATATGATCGTAGGGCAATAGCGAAGCTCCTTCAGCATGTATTGCAAGGGAGCGCTTAACTCCGGCTGCGACAGCTCCCCGTGCTTGAACGGGGATGCGCCCGGTCCGGCTTCCAGCGCCAGGGCGTACAAATATTTGCGCTCATCGACCGTTAGCTGCAGTGCGGCCGCAATGGCGTCTAGCACCGAACTGGATACCTTGATGTCGCGGCCTTGTTCGAGCCATGTATACCAGGTCGAGCTGACGCCTGCAAGATGGGCGACCTCTTCCCTTCGAAGTCCCGGAGTCCTGCGGCGGCTGCCGGAGGGCAACCCAACGGCTTCGGGCTGAAGTTTCGCCCGTTGCGCCTTGAGAAATTGGGACAATACTTGCAGTCTTGTCGAATGATTCATAGCTAGCAACATCCTTCGTATCATTATCGTGGTACTGATTATACTATAATAAATGACAACTTGTAATAGGATAATATCTATGACATGATAACCTCCATAATCGTTTTACGAGGAGGAGACATGGGTGGAGAGAGTTGTAATTACGGGAATGGGTGTCGTGTCGCCGCTTGGCAATGACGTAGAGAGCTACTGGAGCAAATTGACTGAAGGCGCCTCCGGCATCACGCGAATCGATCAGTTCGATACGACGAGATTCAAGTCGAGAATAGCAGGCGTTGTGAGAGATTTCGATCCCGATGCTCTATTCGGGCGCAAGGAGGCGCGCCGGATGGATCGGTTCACGCAATATGCGCTCGCGGCGGCCGATCAAGCGCTTCATAACGCCGGACTCGCGCTGGAGGACATGGACCTCGAGAGGCTGGGCGTCTATGTCGGGTCAGGCATTGGCGGCATCCAGACGCTGATCGAGCAGGATGGCGTGCTGCGCGAGCGCGGGCCGGAGCGGGTAAGTCCAACGCTCGTGCCGATGATGATATCGAATATGGCCGCCTCAACGATCAGCATCAAGTACGGGGCCCTCGGACCGACCATGTCGCCGGTAACGGCATGCTCGATAGGCAACACGGCCATAGGCGAAGCATTTCGGCTCATTAAGGGGGGATATGCCGATGTGATGTTCGCCGGAGGCGCTGAAGCGGCCATATCCGAAATATCGCTGGCCAGCTTCGGCAACGCCACCTCGCTATCGGCGAGGAACGACGAGCCGCACCTGGCGAGCAGGCCTTTCGACGCCGGCAGAGACGGGTTCGTCATGGCAGAGGGAGCGGGCATCCTCGTGCTGGAATCCCTATCTCATGCCCTAAGGAGGAACGCTGCGATCGTAGCGGAAGTGATCGGCTATGGCGCAAGCTCCGATGCCTATCATATGGTTGCGACACATCCTGAAGGCAGAGGCGCTTATCTCGCCATGAAGGCAGCCCTTCGGGATGCGGATATTCAGCCGGAGAACGTCGATGTCATTAACGCGCATGCGACGAGCACGGAAATTGGCGATAAATCGGAAACGGCCGCGATTAAGAGGCTGTTCGGCGATTACGCCAAGCAAGTGCCGATTACGGCTGGCAAATCGATGACCGGCCATATGCTGGGGGCAGCGGGCGGAGCGGAAGCGATCTCCTTGGCGATGAGTCTAGTGACAGGCATTGTTCCGCCTACGATTAATCAGGAGCAGCCCGATCCGGCATGCGACTTGGATTACGTCCCGAACGTTGCGCGTCACGCCGCTTTAGATATCGGGATGTCCAATTCATTTGGGTTCGGCGGACATAATGCGGTTATTTTGCTGAAGAGGTATAGAAGGTAGACGCTCTGGAAAATATAAGACTTTACGCTTGGCGAGGGTCAACATACTTGCTTCGATGCATAAATGCATGCACCGGGTAAACACTGTTTCTCTAGACCCAAACCGAATTGCTCGGGTATGATACCAATATGTTCATAGATGGTGCGAGTGCGGTCTAATGGCGGCGGCGATGGCTTACGAAACCGTAGGAGGGCATGTTTTGACTGGGTATGATGATATCAAGCAAGGCGAGAAGGGAGCTTGGGTCAGCATTGGCGCTTATCTGGTGCTGTCCGCGCTTAAGCTTGGTGCTGGCTACTGGTTCGCTTCGGGCGCTCTCGTAGCGGACGGGTACAACAACTTAACCGATATCGTGGCGTCGGCAGCGGTGTTGATCGGACTTCGCATCTCGCAGAAGCCGCCGGACAAGGATCATCCGTACGGCCACTTCCGGGCGGAGACGATTGCGGCGCTGATCGCTTCCTTCATTATGGCTACCGTAGGCTTACAGGTGCTAATCGGTGCGGTTAAGTCGTTGTACGCGGCGGAGCGGGAAGCACCGAATCTGATGTCGGCATGGGTGGCGTTGTTTGCGGCAGCCTGCATGGCCGCCGTGTATATGTACAATCGAAGGCTCGCGCTCCGGATAAAAAATCAGGCGCTGCTCGCGGCGGCAAAGGATAACTTGTCCGATGCGCTAGTCAGCGTCGGTGCGGCGATAGGCATTATCGGCGCGCAATTCGGTTTGCCTTGGCTTGATCCTGTTGCGGCAATCGCGGTAGGAGCCATTATATGCAAGACGGCATGGGAAATTTTTTATAGCTCGACGCATGCACTTACGGATGGGTTCGATGCGAATGAGCTGAATACGCTGAGGTCGACGATCGCGCGGACGAAGGGCGTTAAGTCGATCAAGGACATAAAGGCCCGCGTGCATGGAAGTCATGTGTTGATCGATGTGATCGTACAGGTAGATCCTGGATTATCGTTGATCGAGAGTCATCGCATTAGCGACGAGATCGAGAAGCGCATGGGCAAGAAGCACAATATTATGAGCGTTCATGTACATGTCGAGCCGCTGGAAGCAGCGAACCATAACGGCGATAAATAAAGAAGAGCTGTCCCCTGAAGTTTAAGGGGACAGCTCTTTCTGTTGAATGGCGGCATTAGCTGCTGCTGCCGATCGTTTCTTGATTGTCCGTACTTGAAGCTTTGCCGGCTGCAGCAAGCTTCTTCATGCGATGCCTGCGAACGAGCAGGAAGATAACGATGAGCGGTACGCCGCCAATGAAAATGTACAGCGAGACGTCCTTGACCATATGTTCCGCAGCGCGCCCGTAGAAATAAAACAATGCGCCGACCACGTAAAACTTAAGTCCGCGGCCAACCGCGGCATAGCCGACTAACCGCCATAAAGGAAAGTTCAAGCAGCCTGACAGAATCGTGAACACTTTGAAAGGGATCGGAGTGAACGAGCCGATTAGAATGGCGGCTTCGCCGTTTTTCTGGAACCTGTCGGTCGCCGCGTCGATCCATTCTTTTTTGAGAAATTTGTAGAGGACTGACTTCCCCATTACTTTGCCGATGTAGTAGCCGATAGGCGTACCGATCAGGCAGGCGATATAGCCAACCGTAGCGAGCCACAGCGCGGTAGCGGGATTCATGAGACTGAGCGTTACTTGCGAGAAGAAGGCAGGTATGGGAAAGATGACTGCATCGAGAAAAGCGTGGACGGCTAATCCCCAAGGACCGAAGTCGGCCAAAAAATCGACTATGTTTTGAAACATCAACAGGCTCCTTTACCATTTAGCGGACCTGCACATAAAGCTAGCTTATCGAAAAAATAGGCTAAGACTGGAAAAAGGACTTTATATGCTTAATCTGGTTTGAGTTGGTTGGCATATTCAATTTCATTATAGCACACAACGCCTGCTACAAAGTAAATTCACCGAGGCCCATTCCGAGACGGTCTTAGCAATACGGACTAAAGCGCTGCGGGTTTCAGAAAAAAATTCGGAGCTGGTCCGTAAAGGCCGCAGCCCCGCCTATCCGCATTACTCCCTTGTCTGCCTGCGCGACACGCCGCTTAACTGGGCGGCTTGGATGACGCGGCGGCGAACCTCCTCGACGACACGTCCGTTGAATACGCTGGGCACGATGTACATGCGATTTAGTTCATCGTCGCTAATAACCGATGCGATCGCTTCCGCCGCCGCAACCTTCATCGCTTCGTTAATGACCGTAGCGCGGCTGTCGAGCGCGCCTCGGAAGATGCCGGGAAAACACAATACGTTGTTGATCTGGTTCGGGTAGTCCGAGCGGCCCGTAGCGAATACGGCAACGATATCTTCTGCCAGCTCGGGGCGAATCTCCGGCTCCGGATTAGCCATGGCGAATACGATCGGCTGCGGCGCCATCGTCTCGATATGCTCGCGCGTCAGTATGCCTCCTGCCGAAACGCCGATGAAAACATCGGCTCCTAATAGCGCCTCTGCCAGTCCGCCGCTGCGGCGCTCCGAATTCGTATTCGCCGCATACCATTGCCACATCGGGTTGTCGTAGCTTCGATCCGCCGTCAGAATGCCGTCGCGGTCAACGCCTATGATATGTCTCGCTCCACCGGCAATCAGCATCTTCGTGCAGGCCGTGCCCGCGGCGCCGATGCCGCAGACGACGATGCGCGCTTCGGCCAGGCTTCGCTCCGTCAGCTTAAGCGCGTTCAGCAGGCCGGCGTAGAGCACGACCGCCGTGCCATGCTGATCGTCATGAAACACCGGAATGTCGAGCTCCTCGCGCAGGCGCCGCTCAATCTCGAAGCAGCGAGGCGCGGATATGTCCTCAAGGTTAATGCCGCCAAAGGCCGGCGCAAGATGCCTGACCGCCGCGATAATCTGCTCGGTATCCTGCGTATCCAGGCAGATGGGAAAGGCGTCGACGTCGGCGAATTGCTTGAACAGCATCGCCTTGCCTTCCATGACGGGCATTGCCGCATAAGGCCCGATATTCCCGAGGCCCAGCACGGCGCTGCCGTCGGATACGACGGCAACGGTATTGCGCTTGATCGTCAGCGTATATGCCTTGGACGGCTCTTCATATATCGCTTGGCACACCCTTGCAACCTCCGGCGTATAGACGCGCGACAAGTCGTCGCGATTCTGGATCGGGGTTTTGGGCTGGATCGTTATTTTGCCTCCTAGATGAAGCAGGAAGGTGCGGTCGGATATATGAAGCAGCTTAATGCCGGGGAGTGACTTTAAAGCATCTGTAAGCCGCTCTGCTGCGCCTTGCTCGGCAATCTTCACCGTAAGATCGCGAATACTTTTATTTTTGTCAGTATGTATGACGTCAATTGCGATAATATCGCCCTTCGCTTGCTCGATTGCCGTAGCCGCACGGCCGAATTGAGCCGCATTCGTATCGATCTCGAGTCTTAAAATAACGGTCTTGCCGTCTGCCATCTGTGATTTCATCTGCAACAGCTCCCTTCATCAGTTATACTATGCATTTAACCACATAGTATTTATGCTTAAGCAGCGCCCGCAAAAAAAAGAAAGCCGTCACTGCATGGATTGCAGAACGGCTTTCGGACAGCTCATCGGATCGTATTGCTGGTTGCGCTTCGTTAGTAGGCTGTCACGGAATTGTCCCGACGCGTAAGGCTCGTGAATAAGCTTGAACCAGCGATCTACCGTATCGTTGGAATCAAGCATTTCGCCGAAGCCGTTGCTTATAAAGTATTCGCAATTCTCTTCTTCCTGGCCTGGTATCGGTTCATAGAACAGCATCGGAATGCCTTTGCTCATGCCTTCCGTACAAGTCATCCCTCCGGGCTTCGTGACAAGCAGGTCGGAAGCGTCCATTAGCTTGTTCACCTCGCGGGTGAACCCCATAATGCGGACGTTCGGATGCTGGAACAACGGATCGGCGAGCATCTTTTCCTTCATCTTCTCGTTCGACCCGACGCAGAAGATGAGCTGTGTCGTCTCGCGCCACTTGGTCATGTACTCCAGCGCGTTATCCTCATACATGATCCCCCAGCCGCCGCCCATGACGAGCACGGTAGGCATCGCCTTCAAATCGAACTCCTTGCGAACTTCAGCCTTGTCGTATGTATGCCAAAAGTTAGGGTGAACGGGAATGCCCGTAACCAGTATTCGATCGTTGGATACGCCTTTATCGATCAACAGCTTCTTCACCTGCGGCGAAGATACAAGGTACTTGTTGACTTCCTGATTAACCCAAGAACCGTGCGCATCGTAGTCGGTAATGACCGTAAGCAGCTTCATGTCGAGCCCAAGCCGCTTGAGACGAGCGACAACCGAGTTCGGAACGGGATGCGTGCATACGATAATGTCCGGCTTAAGCTGCGATATGACTTGCGAGGTTTGGGTGTAAAACACGCGGTGAAGAGCGAGCTGCGTAAACCGATTAAGTGACTTCTTATAGCCGCTGCGGTACATAAGGCCGACCATCTTAGGCTGCTTGCTGACCGTTTTCCGATAAGCGGACACAATCAAAGGGCCAAGCACCGGGTTCAAAAATTTACCAAGCTCAATGACGCGTGTCTGAATGCCCGGGCTGAGCTGCTTTAACCCGGTTGCAAGCGCGTAAGCTGCTTGCGTGTGGCCGGAGCCGAAACCTTCAGAGAGCAGCAGCACTCTTTTCTTACGCATACATGTCACCTTCTTTTCTATTTCCATATTACGATGCAAGTGCTGTTAACACAAGTTTTATCCAGCTCGGGTTGCTAACATTATGGAAAATAAATTATCCTTAAGGGCATACGCGAGCACGGTCAAGCGGGCGAACCCATTTAATGAGGAGGAAGTTCATGATGGAAAAGATAAATCGAAATGAGCACGACTTTCATGCCGGCGATATGGTTCGCGCGGAGGTGCGCACGGGTCAATATATTGGCGAGCTGGTGGAGCTAAACGGGCCGCGTGCGCTCGTGAAGGTGCTGGCGGTATTAAAGCATCCGGAGCAGGGGGACCTGCATAGTCCTTACAATCCCGATGTGCCGATGTTTCACGAGCGCCGCGCGCTTAGCTATACGGAGAAGACGACTGTATTGCTCCGCGACCTGAAGAGCTATAGCGGTCCGGTCCCCGATTACAAGCAATCGCTGCTTGCCGCGGCGGAAGCCGAGATAGCGGATCTTGACCGTTTGCAGCGGTGGGCTGCCAAAGGCTTGGAGCAATTGATACAGTTGAAGAAGGAATATGATAAGTAAGCAATGATACCCTAGTCGTTCTAAAGTATATCGTAAAAGAGGTTACATATTTATGAAGATTGTTTTAAGCGTATCGCGATAGACAACTTGGAAGCCAAGCCCTTCGGTCAATGCCGCAAGCGGCACGTACGTCTTGCCCGCGCCGTTCTTCTTATAAATGAAAGCGGGATCGGCATTAAGTTTAAGCGTCTTTCCGTTCACCTTGATCGTCGTCGCGCCTATCTGGATATCAACCGTGCGATCCTGGAGCTTGATCGTTGCGATCTGACCCTTGGCGTTCCAGTCGAGCTTAGCGCCGAAGCCGTCGATTATATCGCGAAGCGCAACGTAGGTTCTGCCTTTCATCAGCAACGGTTCATTCGTTGTCGAGAGCTCCGTTCCCTTCACGATGATCGATAGAGGCATGCCGGCTGCCCTTGGCTTCACTGTCCGGTAGTCGCCCCAGGTTGCATTGGTGAACGCTTTAGCGATGACGGTGTAGCCTAATCGGTTCGGGTGAATATCCCCTTTGGCAATATAGGTTAGTCCAAGCTCGTTACCCATGAATCCGTCCGCTATGCCGGCAATCTTGATTTTCAATCCTTCATTGCCTAGAAGCTCGGCCGAATCGGCCAGAATCTCCTGAATCTGCTGAGCGCCTTCAAGAAGAAGCTGACGAAGTTCTTCATCCGGGAACGGGTAAATCGTCGTATTTCCGATCTTGTATGGAGAAGGAACAGGCAAATATTGATCGGCGATGACGATTTCCGCGCCAGGGTTCAGCTTATGAATCAGGCGGAGCGTCGCAAGCAGGTCCGTCTTATAATTTTCCAGCACGGTCTTAAGCTCTGCAGCCGCTTCGGTCTTGCCGTCTTGTCTAACCACTGTCAGAAAGTCGTTGCCGCCGATCGTCATAACGATGAGGTCGGCCTGCGCAAGAGATTCTCGGAGCTGCTTCGTTCCGGCGAACAGTTGGTCCGCCCTGGGATCGGGCAAGCCCTCCTGAACGTCGCTTGCCTCGACCGCATCCGATCCGTCTGCCGCCGCCTCAAGCCAGCGCTTCAATCCGTTCGTCTTCAGTCCGATGACGCCGTAATTGGCGATTTCCGTACGGTTGCCATGGAATAACGATTGTTCATACACTTGCTCGACGAAGCCGTAGGGAACGGATTTCTCCGTGAAGCCAAGCTCGTAGCCTGCGGTTACGGAGTCGCCTATGGCAACGATCCGATAGGCGTCGACCGAAGCGGACGAGCTCTCTTCCACCGCATATGCGGGTACTGCCGAGCCTGGCAGAGATGGTGAAGCCATGACGGAAAGCATGATTGCCGCAAGCAGCGCGAGCTTCGTTCCGCGCACCCGATTCCTTAATTTGCTATACAAAAATTCCACGTCCTTTTGCTAATATGATATGGAGAAGGTTGTCCGAAACGAGACAACTCCCCCTGGTGGTAAACAACTCTTATCACATTCATAAAAATATTAAATTGATTCCGTTTTGGCCTAATGTTAAAATAATATAATAATCGCGTAATGGCGGTATACGGCCCGGGATATGGTCAACATTAAACGGAAGCGCCAGGATAAGAGTCGCAAAGCCGTTTGACAAGAGTGGAAAGGAGCAAGCCGATGTGCTTCGCTGACTACCATTCTATGATAAAACAAGCCAAAAATGAAGCCAACCGCGTCTTCATCCGTGCTTTTTTTCAAAATATAAGAATTTATAAGTTTTACCTTATAACATGCTTATATTTCTCCGGAATGAAACGCGCCGTGCAGCCAGTGGACTGCGTCAGCCGTTTCACCTTGTCATTGCAAGAAAGACACGAACATGCTTACCCAAAAATCTTCTGATAGAGAGGTTGCGCACAATGAAAGAACGTATTTTGGGATTGCCGCCTAAGCAGGGACTTTATGATCCGCAATTTGAGAAAGATGCCTGCGGCATGGGCTTTGTGGCCAACATCAAGGGGAAAAAATCGCATAAAATCATTCGTCAGGCGCTAACGCTGCTCGAGAACATGGAGCATCGCGGCGGACAAGGCAGCGAGCCGAACACGGGTGACGGAGCAGGCATCCTGCTTCAAATTCCACACGCTTTCTTCTCGAATGAGATGAAGAAGCAAGAGATCGAGCTTCCAAAGGAAGGCCAATACGCGGTAGGCATGATCTTCATGCCGCAGAACGAAGCTGCCCGCGAAGCGATCGAGCGCGAGCTCGAATCGATCGTAGCCGAGGAAGGCCAGCCGCTTATCGGATGGCGTACCGTCCCTACGAACGACTCGAAACTTGGCAAATCGGCGCTTGCCGTTAAGCCGTTCGTTCGTCAAATCTTTATCGGCAAGAGCGAGGATCTGCAAGGCAAGGATGATCTTGCATTCGAGCGCAAGCTGTATGTGATCCGCAAACGCGCGGAGCTTGCCATTCGTTTTGCCGGCAAGGAAGGCGGAAACATGTTCTACTTCTCCAGCCTTTCGTCCAAAAAAATCGTATACAAAGGAATGCTTACGACGGAGCAGGTTCGTTCGTTCTATATGGAGCTTAACGATGAGTCGGTCGTTACCGCAATGGCGCTCGTTCACTCCCGTTTCAGCACGAACACGTTCCCAAGCTGGGAGCGCGCGCATCCATTCCATTACTTAATTCATAACGGCGAGATCAACACGCTTCGCGGCAACGTCAACTGGATGCATGCGCGCCAGACGCTGTTCGCTACCGAATTGTTCGGCGACGATCTGGAGAAGATCAAACCGATCATTAACCCGGACGGCTCGGATACGGCGATGTTCGATAACACGCTGGAATTCCTGCATTTGTCGGGACGCTCGCTTCCTCACGTTGCGATGATGATGGTACCGGAACCATGGTCCAACCATGAGGGCATGAGCGATGATCGCAAAGCGTTCTACGAATACCACAGCACGCTTATGGAGCCGTGGGACGGACCAGCCGCTATGGGCTTCACGGACGGCGTTCAGATCGGCGCCGTGCTTGACCGCAACGGCCTTCGTCCGGCTCGCTACTATGTTACGAAGGATGACCATATTATTCTGGGTTCCGAGGCGGGTACGGTTGAAATCCCTGCAGAGGACATTTTGTACAAAGACCGTCTGCGTCCGGGACGCATGCTGCTTATCGACACAAAGGAAGGCCGCATCGTTTCCGACGAGGAAGTGAAGGCTCAGATCGCTGCCGAGCATCCATACCGCGACTGGCTGAGCGAGCATCTCGTTGACCTGGAAGATCTGCCTGACGCACCGGAATTGCCGGAGCCGGATCACGCAACGGTGCAGACGCGACAGCAGGCGTTCGGCTATACGTTCGAAGACGTGCGCAAAGTGCTTGAGCCGATGGCCGGAAGCGGCATGGAGCCAATCGCTTCGATGGGTTACGACGCTCCGCTTGCGGTGCTGTCGGAACGTCCGCAGCGTCTGTACAACTACTTCAAGCAATTGTTCGCGCAAGTAACGAACCCGCCGATCGACGCGATCCGCGAGGAGATCATTACGGCAACGGGTACAACGATCGGACCTGAGCGCAACTTGCTTAACCCGGAGCCCGAGAGCTGCCGTCACATCAAGCTGGATACGCCGATTCTGTCCAATGAGCAGTTCGCGAAGCTCCGCCATGTGCGCCGTCCTGGTTTCAAATCGATTACGCTGCCGATCTTCTTCCCTGCGAACGAAGGCGAAGCGGGTCTCCGCGCGGCGCTTAAGCAAATGTGCGAAGCGGCTGACCGCGTTATCGACAAAGGCCATAATATGCTTATTCTATCCGACCGCGGCGTTGACAAGGAAAATGCAGCGATTCCGGCATTGCTTGCCGTATCGGCTCTGCATCACCACTTGATCCGCCAAGGCACGCGTACGAAGGTTGCATTGCTGCTTGAATCCGGCGAGCCGCGCGAAGTTCATCACTTTGCTTTGCTGCTTGGTTACGGCGTAAACGCAGTAAATCCGTACCTGGCCTTCGAAACGCTAGACGATATGATCCGCCAAGGCTTGCTGCGCGGCGTATCGCATGAGAAAGCCGTTAAGAACTTCATTAAAGCAGCGACTAAGGGCGTTGTGAAAATATTGTCCAAAATGGGTATTTCGACGATTCAATCGTACCGCGGCGCTCAGATCTTCGAAGCGCTCGGTCTGAAAGAGGACGTTATCAATGAATACTTCACATGGACGCCGTCGCGTATCGGCGGCATCGGTCTCGATGTCATTGCCGAAGAGACGCTTAAGCACCATAACCGTGCTTACGCTGTGCAAGAAGGCGCCGAGAGAGAGCTTGACTCCGGCGGCGACTACCAATGGCGCAAGGATGGAGAAGACCACTTGTTCAGCCCGCAGACGATCCACACGCTGCAAATGGCATCGCGTGCGAACGACTATAAGCTGTACAAGAAGTTCTCCGCGCTCATCCAAGGCGAAGACAAGAAGCATCTAACGCTTCGTTCGCTGCTTCAATTCAAGGGCGGCCGCCAAGCGGTTGCGCTCGATGAAGTCGAATCGGTCGAATCGATCGTGAAACGGTTCAAGACGGGCGCTATGTCGTTCGGCTCGATCAGCAAGGAAGCGCATGAAAGCCTCGCGATCGCGATGAACCGTCTCGGCGGCAAGTCGAATACGGGCGAGGGCGGCGAAGATCCGGCGCGCTTCATTCCGGACGCGAACGGCGATTCCCGCCGCAGCGCGATCAAGCAAGTCGCATCGGGACGTTTCGGCGTAACGAGCAACTACTTGGTGAACGCCGATGAGATTCAAATCAAGATGGCCCAAGGCGCCAAGCCGGGTGAAGGCGGACAATTGCCAGGCCTTAAAGTATATCCATGGGTTGCCGAGGTTCGCGGCTCCACGCCTGGCGTAGGTCTTATCTCGCCTCCTCCGCATCACGATATTTATTCGATCGAGGATTTGGCTGAGCTGATCCACGATCTGAAGAACGCTAACCCGCGCGCTCGCATTAACGTGAAGCTCGTATCCGAGGTTGGCGTAGGCACTATCGCTGCCGGCGTTGCCAAAGGTCGCGCCGACGTCATCATGGTCAGCGGCTATGACGGCGGTACGGGCGCATCGCCAATGGGTTCGATCCGCCACGCGGGTCTGCCGTGGGAGCTTGGTCTTGCGGAGACGCATCAGACGCTCATGCTCAACAACCTGCGCGACCGCGTAACGGTTGAGACGGACGGCAAAATGATGACGGGCCGCGACGTAGCGATCGCCGTATTGCTCGGCGCTGAAGAATACGGCTTCTCTACTGCTCCGCTTATCGTTCTCGGATGCGTCATGATGCGCGTATGTCAGCTCGATACTTGCCCGGTCGGCGTAGCGACGCAAAATCCCGAGCTTCGCAAGAAGTTCATGGGCGATCCTAGCCATGTCGTTAACTACTTGCGCTTCATCGCCGAAGAGCTACGCGAGATTATGGCTGAGCTTGGCTTCCGCACTATCCAAGAGATGGTTGGACGCGTCGAGCTACTGGAAACGAAGGAGCTCCTTGACCACTACAAAGCGAAGGGCATCGACCTCTCCGGCATGCTGTATCAGCCTGAGATTCCGAAGGATGCAGCCCGTTACTGCGTACAAGAGCAGAACCACGGCCTTGAGCTTTCGCTTGATATGCAGAAACTTGTGCCTGGCGCACAAGCGGCTCTGGAGAGCGGTGAGCGCGTAAGCGGAACGTTCCCGATTCTGAACACGAATCGCGTAGTCGGAACGATTCTGGGCAGCGAGGTTACTCGCCGTTACGGCGCGAAAGGCTTGCCGGAAGATACAATCTCGTACCACTTCGTAGGCACGGCCGGCCAAAGCTTCGGCGCATTCTTGCCGAAGGGCATTACGCTCTCGATCGAAGGCGACTCCAATGACTATGTCGGCAAAGGACTTTCCGGCGGCAAGGTCATCGTCGCTCCATCGCCGAAGGCTACCTTCGTAGCCGAAGAGAACGTCATTATCGGCAACACGGCGCTGTACGGCGCTACTGACGGCCAGGCGTACATCCGCGGTATCGCTGGCGAGCGCTTCGCGGTTCGTAACTCCGGCGTTAGCGTCGTCGTCGAAGGCGTTGGCGATCACGGCTGCGAGTATATGACAGGCGGTCGCGTCGTTATTCTTGGCGGAACGGGACGGAACTTCGCAGCTGGTATGTCGGGCGGCGTCGCTTACATCTACGATGCGAACGGCGACTTCTACAACCACTGCAACATTGAGATGGTGCTGCTTGAGCGTCTGGAAGAGGAAGCGGACATTGCCGAGCTTCGCGGAATGATCGAGAAGCATGTCCAGTATACGGACAGTGCTATCGGTACGCGCGTTCTGAACGATTGGGACGTTTCGCTTACTAAGTTCGTGAAGGTTATTCCGAAGGACTACAAACGCATGCTGGAGCAGATCCGCAAAGCCGAAGACACGGGCTTGCAAGGTGAAGCAGCATTGCTCGCCGCATTCGAAGCGAATAAGAAAGAACTCGCTCGCACGGGCGGCAAATAAATCGCATAGGCAAAGGGACTGCGCTAAGAAGCTGAATCAGCTTTTTGGCGGCAGTCCCTTTTTTTCATACCATACGTTATGATTTTTCGACAAAATGCACCCAAAATAGAAAAAAGCCGCAACCATTAAACGACAGTCTCTATCGGCGGACTGGTTTATAATGGATTTATTGCAGCTTATAGGTCTATTAAGAGGTATGGGAGACGATTGTGCCAGTGAGTGACCGAAAGAATCAAGCCGATGAAGATAAGGAAAAAGCACAGTCCGTTGTGCTGCTGGATGTTTCGACGATATTAGCGGAGATGGGCATTCAAGACGAGAATTGGGGCGAGGAGCACTTAGAATCTTGAACGTCTCGCTCTGATGAAGGTAATGAAATGCTTCGTCTCTTCGGGCGTTAGCAGCCTACCGTCAAGCGCGAGGCTGTACTTGCTTAGCAACTGCTCGTCCGCCAGATCGAGCCGATCGACGAAGCCGCGAACCTCTTCCGATAGAACCTGCTTGGGAATTAAAGTCCGTCCAACCAGATAATCGATTGTGACCTCATACAAGTCTGCGAATTTAGCCAACAATTCGTTGCTGACTTCCCTCCGATTTTTCTCGTAATGCGATAATGAGGCGCGAGAGATACCGAGCTTAGCTGCGGTCAATTCCTGTGTCCAGCTCCGCATAATTCTCGATTGAGCGATTCGGTCGCCGATATTCATTGATCCTTCCCCCTATGTCCGATGATCCGCCACCTACTTTCATCTTAATACGAAGATGAAAGATTTGCATGCTTTTCTATTGAAAATGACGAAAAACATTTCATAGAATAGGAGGAATGCAACATGTCGCTGCAAGTCAAAGATTATTCCAGGGCGCATATCCGCTTGCGTTTCCAAGAAGGCGTAGAAGCAGAGCTTCGACTGATGGACAAGCGTGGGCAGCTGCTGTCGCGCGGAGTGAACACGGTAATGCTAATGAATCTGAGTCATGAAGGTTTATGCTTCGCCAGCAGCGTTCAGCTTCCGGTTCAGGACAATTACATGGTCGATATTCGAATGACGATTAACCAGATTCCCATCGTGCTGCGAGGTACGATCAGGTGGAACAAGAAGCATGAGGATGGCTATTTTCACGGCGCGTCCTTCCAATCCTCCGGCTTGCTGCGATCCCTGCTCGTCAGAGTCATGAATCAGGAATTGCTCGCGCAGCAGCCTCAGCAGTTGAAAATTCATCAATCCTATCAGAGATTAGTTCATTATAGCAATTGGAAACGACTACTTGGGCAACCCGCGCTGGCAGGGGGGCGCGGCCATTGAAAATAATTTGTTTAGCTGGCGGACCGGGCAAGCGGCTATGGCCGCTGTCGGGCAGCACTAGGGCGAAGCAATATCTATCCGTGCTGATTGGGCCTGACGGCGAACTGGAGTCCATGGTGCAGCGCCTATGGCGTCAGCTTGGCGATGCCGGCCTGCAGGAACATACACGATTCGCAACGAGTATGGAGCAAATGGAACATATGAAGCGTCAGACTGGAGAGAGGACGCCGCTCATTTTGGAGCCGGAGCAACGCGGGACATTTCCCGCTATTGCGCTGGCTGCTTCGTATCTATACTCCATCGCAGGCGTCTCGCTAAACGAGACAGTCATAATCATGCCGGTTGACGCATATGTTGAAAGTGATTTTTACGATTGGATTCAGCAGCTTCCAAATCGGCTTCGCGAGAGCGGTTCGCAGCTTATGCTGATTGAAACGGCACCCAAATCTGAGATGGAGCATAGATCGCCTTCGAACAACGGGATATTCGCATTTTCTCTCGACTATATGATTTCGAAGCTGATCGCGCTTCGCCTTCCTATTCATTACGATGAGCTGTATAAGCAATATTCGAAGCTATCAAAATCCAGCTTCGAGACGGAAGTTGTCGAGCGTGAGACATCGAGTTCGGTGATCTCCTACAGCGGCGTATGGAGAAATCTAGGATCATGGACGACGATGTCGGAGGAAATCACTTTTCGTATGGGCTGTACATGGGACGAGGTCATGAATGAATCGAACTTGGTGTAGGAGTAGAACGTATGAAGGTCGTGGAAGAGCGCTTGGGACTGCCTGCAATTATAGCGGCTATCGTTGAACGTCAGGGTGAGATCGATGTGACTTGTTATGGTGATGCCATGTTCCCGCTGCTGCGCGAAGGCAATATATCAACGTTCACCAGAGTGAAGGAGAAAGAGCTTCAGCCAGGCGATGTCTGCTTATATGCAAGCGCGGAAGGCGAACTGCTCATCGAACGAATAGTCGATGTGGAGAAAACGAACCATGTATCGCGATATATTTTCCGAAGCGATACGGGTGGAATCAGGAGAACGCCAATCGGCTTCGCTAGTATTATTGGCAGGCTGTATGCCGTCCATCGCGATGGAAGAGCGGTATTTGCGCATGGCTGGCAGGCAAGGCTGTTGGAATCGGCTGCGCTGCAGCTGCCCTTGTGGCCAAAGTTGGCAAAATTCGCTGCGAATAGACGTTATCGACGAAATGAGGTTATCTGATCGTAAGAGACTGAGGAAATAGATACATATTGTAACAAAAGGTGAGAGATTGATCCGTTTATCAATATAGACAAGAGGGAGCGATCTATCCAATGAATCGAATAGATGAGCGTTTTTATTGTGTAACATGTGGAGAACTGGTCCCAAGTCCCGAGGCTAATGTCCAATTTCGAACCGGTTTTTTCAGAATCGTGCATCCGATGTGCTTCTGCACGGCATGCAGTCGGAAAGAAGAGAAGACGGCCGACACGATAAACGCGAAATTCGATCACTATGACTATAAAATGCTCCTTCGATCGGATGCCAAGGTTGCAGAGCACTCCGATCATTTGTACTAAGACCAACGATTATGAAGCCCTTCACTCTACGTAAAGCTTGTAGAGGAGGGCTTTTTTCATTTGCAAACGGCAGCGGGAACAACTTCCATTCGTTTCCTTCATCGTTTATAATGAGGAAATTGAATAACTGTGTAACAAAGGAGTGTTATAGAGTGGAGCAGCCAGTAGTCCGATTGCAAAATGTTACGAAGCGAATTGGCGGCCGTACGATCATTGACCGCTTAACGCTGGAGTTGCCGCTTGGGGAAGTATTCGGTTTTCTTGGACCTAACGGCGCGGGCAAGACGACAACCATCCGCATGATGGTTGGGTTGATCTCGATTACGGATGGAGAAATATGGATCGATGGCCATAGCATTGCGAAGGAATACGAGAAAGCGATCAAGCATGTAGGCGCAATCGTGGAAAATCCGGAAATGTATAAATATTTGTCAGGTTATCAGAATTTGATGCACTTCGCTCGGATGTTCCCGGGAGTTACGGAAGCAAGAGTGAAGGAAGTCGTTCGTTTGGTCGGGCTGGAGGGGCGTATTCACGATAAGGTGAAGACCTACTCGCTTGGCATGAGACAGCGGCTTGGCGTTGCGCAAGCGATTCTACATAAGCCGAAGCTGCTTATTCTCGACGAGCCGACGAACGGACTCGATCCGGCAGGCATCCGCGAGCTGCGCGATTATTTGCGCGAATTGTCCAAGGTCGAAGGAATTGCGGTGTTCGTGTCAAGCCACCTGCTGGCTGAGATGGAGCTGATGTGCGATCGTGTAGCCATTATCCAAAACGGCAAGCTGATTGACGTTCGGGTGCTGCAAGGAAGCAAGCCGTCATCGGAGCGCGTGCGCACGCTTATCGAGGTTGACCGGGCAGACGCGGCGATCGGGGCGCTTGCGGAGGTGGACTGCGCGGCTCAGCCTGACGGCAACGGTATGATCGCAGTCGAAGCCGATCGCGAGTTGACGGCTGTCATTAATGCGCAGCTTGTCTCGGCAGGCATTAAAGTGTTCGGTATCCGGGCGCAAATCAAATCGCTGGAGGATCAGTTCTTGGAAGTGACGGGAGGCGAGCGAATTGGGTGATTTTCTACAGCTGGTGCGCAACGAAAATATTAAAGTCTATTTCCGTCCGCGTACCTACATCATGGCAGGTTTGCTGGTAGGCGCAGTTATTCTCATATCCGTTATGTGGCTCCTTCTTTCTGGTCGGGATACAACGATGTGGACGGTTGCTTATTGGGAGTCGTTTATTTTATTTCTGCTCGTAACGATTTTTTCCGTTGTTATCGCAGCGGTAAGCGTAGCGGAGGAATTTACCTCAGGAACGATCAAGCTGCTGCTTATTCGTCCGTGGTCGAGATCGAAAATACTGCTTTCCAAATATATATCGGTGGTGTTATTCGCCGCCTTGTTGACTGTGCTGCTGTTCGGAAGCACGCTGCTTGTAAATTGGTTAAGCTTCGGCCTATTTCCATCGGAAACCGCGTTAGCCATCCAGGAGCAATTGCCGGGGCAAGAAAACATGTCATCGCTGCAGTTTTTGTTCCAGTTCTATGTGATGAAGTTTATCGCTCTGGTCGTTATGATTACGCTGGCATTCATGCTGTCAACGATATTCCGGAGCAGCGCTCTTGCCATTGGCCTTGCTTTGTTCCTGTTGCTGGCCATGGACATCATTAATTCGCTCTTCTCGCTGCTGAATTACAAATGGATCGATTACTTGCTGTTTACTCATCTGGACCTTACCAGATACATCGGCCATACGACCATCGATGGCGGGATGACGCTTGGATTCTCGTTAGGCATTCTCGGTTTATATTATGTACTGTTCATTGCGCTCACCTGGTACATATTCGATAAACGGGATGTAGCGGGCTAATTGCCTGATTCGTAGACAACACCTACCATCGACAACAAGCCGTTTCGGCAGCTGGGCTCCTTGTAGAGGAGGAAGCTTGCCGGAACGGCTTGTTTCGTCATTCGTTAAGTATTAGATGGTGTTAGCCTGCCTGTCTGGATTTTTCCTTGCCTTCTTTGCCGCCATGCTCCTTGCCCGAAACAGCGTGAGCGCTGTCTGCATCGGTTGCTCCTTTGCCCTTGGCATCCTTCGGCAATTCCATCTGGCAGTTGCCGTTAATGATGCCGCCGTCTTGGACAATCAGTATGTTCGCGTAAAGGCTGCCCTCCACTTGGCCGGAAGACGTTATAATAAGCCGGCCTTTCGTCGTAATGTCGCCTATGACTTTGCCGGCGACGGTAACGTCTTGCGCTGCAATGTTCGAGCGGGCAATGCCGCATTCACCGATAATCACATTGCCTTTGCATTCGATGTCTCCGCGATATTCGCCTTCAATGCGCAAGCTTGCGTCGCATATCATTTTGCCTTCCGTTAACGTCCCTTGACCGATCAGCGTGTCGGTTGCGATAACCCGTTTATTATCCTTGAACATAGGTTTCAATTCTCCTTTACGAGAGCGAGGTATTTCAGCGGATTAACCGGTTCGCTCTGCTGTAAAATTTCAAAATGCAAATGCGGGCCCGTGCTTCTGCCGCTCGAGCCTAATAAGCCGATTTTCTCTCCTCGAACGACGAAATCGCCTTCCTTCGCTTCAATCTGCTTCAAGTGCATATAAGAGGTCTTTAAGCCGCCCAAATGCTCGATAACGATATATTTGCCAAATACGCCGTCGATGCCTGTCTCCGTCACATTCCCTTCGGCTGCGCTGAACACAGGGTCTCCGGACTTGCCTGATATGTCGATGCCGGCATGGAAGGCGACCCTTCCGGTGAAAGGGTCCTTGCGATAACCGAAGCCCGAAGTTAATTGCTTGGAGCGGGTCGGCCATCCGGATGGATAACCATCGACCGCCTCTCTTCTCGCTTGCGCTTGCCGCAGCGTCTGTTCCATGGATATTTCCATGGTATCGACCATGCTGCTAAGCGCCTGGAGATCAAGACCCGTGTATTGCGCGAGCGAAGCAAGCTGCCGAGCATTGCCGTAAGTGGAAACGGAAGCGTAGGAGGCTGGTGAAGAATATGTAGCGCCGCTGCTTGTTGCCGCGGACAGCGCGCTAACTTCATTCTCTCCTCCGTCAGACTCGCCGCTTGATGGAGCAATACCGCTGCCGTATTTCTCGATGAATTGCTTAAGCTTGTTTTCCAGCTCTTGAAGCTCGCTCAGCTTCACTTTCAATTCTTGCGCTTGGCGCGACAGTTGGAGCAATTCCTGCTGCAATGAGACGATCGCCTCGTCCTTTCCGGAGACGGTTTGTGTGTACTGTGCAGTCTGATTAGACAATTGCTCCTCCAGACCGTCGATTTCGTCGGTCGCTTGTATCTGGAGACCCGCAATCCAGCCTGAAACCGCGAGTACGGCCACAGTCGGCAAAGCTACGACCGACCGCTTCGATACGTGAAACTGTTTAACGGTTTTGTCAGCGCCGCGCATCACCACAAAAGACCATTTGGGATTCCGCGCTCGTTTCAATAGGTTTCTCCTTCCTGCCAGAATAGATTTGGGCGTACTATTGCTATTTATTCTGGCAAGCTTCGAAACATACCATAAAATTTTTGGAGTCGGCGCTCTATCAATAAAAAAGAAAGACCGCAAAAGCACATCCATACGGGCTTCTGCGGTCTTTCTATATTGTTCAGTTATTTGCTTGCAAGCAGCATCTGCAGCGACTCTTGGGCTGGCTCAGACAGGCTGAAGGAGCGTCCTTGCTGCTGCTCAGGCGGGAGATCGGCAAGTTGAGCGGTTCTTCGCTCGACCTCCTGCGCGATTTCACTCAAACGAGCCTTGTATTGAGTTGAAGATGAGGTGTCTTGCTTGGTATCCGCTTCCTTTATACTTTCCCCATACGCGAGTATCGCTTTGTCGTAGAACTGAATATCCCAAGGGAACTTGTTCATGCCTTCTTCCAGCAATTCGATCGAGGCCGAGAGCTGGTTATTCAGTTGGTAGAACTCGAGCTGCATCGCAATAATGCTCCGGTTGTTGGGATCATGTTTCTTGGCTTGTTCTAAGGTAAGCAGCGCTTGGGTAAACACTTCATCATTCTTATTGCTGTTATACACTTGCTTAAGCCAGCTTGCTTTAGTCAGACTGAAAGTGGTTTGGTCTGGCGATCGTTTGATCGCCTTATCGACCATCGGAAGTACATCGCCGACCTTTGCGCCTTGCTGGGATGCTTGGCGCATCGTTTGGTTATATAGCTGGTTGGCACTATTATTCTGAATTGTTATAACAAGAAGAACAATAGCTGTCAGGCCGATTACCGCCGGATAAACGTATTTGCTCCACATCGGGAGCTTCCTATTTTGCAAACGTGGAATCTTAAGCGTACTGCTAAATGGCGCTATCATACAACCCAGAGACAGAAATACGATGCTGCTAATAAACAAAAAACTCATGTCAAAATCGATTGCGCTGTGCATGAGAAGCGCAAGTGAGAAGATGAAGAATACGAGATGGCTTCCTCTTCGCTCGTGATGACGGATATAGGAGCGAACGTAGAACCAGTAAGCTCCTCCTATTAGCAAGACTAACGCGGTTAGACCGACCCACCCGCTCTCGACAAGCACCTGCACGAAGTAGCTATGCGATTGCCTGCTCCAATAAGGATTGTTCTGATATTGCTCGAACAGCGATTGCCATGCGCCGCCGCCTCCGCCAAGCAACGGGTAATCTTCAGACAGTCTCAGGCCATCCTTGTAGAAGGTGAAACGTTCCTGTACGCTGTGCTGTTGGAAGTTAAGATTCTCGAAACGTTCAGCAATCTTAGCGGGCAGCAAGCTTCGTATGGCGCTGCTTCCCAAGAGAGAGCCAGCTGCTAGGACGCACAGAATGACAATGATAGCCGGAACGGCAATGAACGACCATTTATGCGACGCTAGCTTGGTCGTCTTGGCTTCAATCCAGCGATAGGCTTTGGCCTCAATGAGCAGTATAATGCCGGCTACAACCGCTGACGCCGCAATGAGCAACCCCCAGCTTTGGAGCGGCAATGAGTTGAACAATGAGATCGGATCCGCTTGCTTATCTGCCATAGGCTGAACAAGCAACGCAATAGCATCGGCTTTCGTTGTTATCGAACCAAGAACGGCCATAGCGACTAGAACGGATACACCTATATATAAGATGTATGTAACCTGACGGGTAAAGCGCAAGAATGGAAGAATGGCAAGAACCATAACCGGGATAATGACGATAGCTCCGCGCGAATAAGTAAGCATGAACGAAATCCATATCGGCACGAGCATAAGCGAATGAGCTAGTCTTGCCTGCCATCTTATGCAATGTGAGGCATAGTAGAGGCTAGCTAGGAACAAAGCGACAAGAAACCCAGCATAGGTATTCGAATATTGGAATACAGCGGTAAGTCTGTATCCGTCGTGGGCAAGCCATAGTGCGTCGGGATAGTAGGTTTGACCAAAAAGGTTAAGCAAACCGGATAACACGATTATGTATGACGTAAGCATAAGGGAATATTCGATCAGCTTGCGAGCACGAACCGAATCGGCGAAATACATTCCTGCGATAAATAATGCTGTATAAAAAACAATCACGAATATCATGAAATTTGCATAGTAGCCGGATACCGGATTAAAGGAAGATAACCAATAAATAAGGGGAGGTAACAGGGCTATGATAGCCCAAATATCGCGATAGCTATCCAGTTTCCATCGTTTGACCAAATAAACAGCGGTAAACAGCAATAAAGTTAGTCCGAAGAATAGAGCTTTATAGATGGGGTTCTCGAAGCTGTAGGAGTAGCCGTTAAATAATGCTCGATAGTATGGGGAAATAAGCAGAAATAAGGCGATTCCTGCGACAACGAACCCATTCCAAAATGAAAAATTTGTCGTGAATAACGACGTCGCGCTATTTGTTGATTTATTTCTTGCACTCATTCTAATCAGTACTCCTCGTCCATATGTGTGATGTTGTAAAAAATCGACATCTATCCTCCAAGTATTTTAACAAATAGGATACTAGATTACTATAGAAGATGAGCCGCTTGTATGAGATTTACATAATTGAGTGATTAGTGTTGTGTCGAAATAAAGGAAGCGCCGAGTTAATTCTACAAAAAATTCAAGATTGGCAGGAAAATTAGGTATAATTGAAGAAGAAAGTTTGATAAGATACATGAAAGAGTGATAAAATGCTTAATCCTAGAACACTTGTCTCAGAGATGAAAGGCTACTTTTATATCGTATCAAATTCGTAGATTAATTTTTACTGAGAAGACATAACGAAGAACCGATACTTATGAGTATTCTTATAAGAATTGATTATAAGAGTTGTTGATATATGAGAGGAGATATGAATAAAAGCATGAAAGGCATAATACTAGCTGGTGGTTCAGGTGCACGATTATATCCTGTGACGAAAGCTATTTCTAAGCAAATTGTACCAGTATATGACAAACCTATGATTTATTATCCACTTTCTGTTCTTATGTTATCTGGGATTCAGGAAATTCTAATTATTTCAACACCAAGAGACATTATGATATTTAAAGAGTTGTTTGGAAACGGTTCGCAACTTGGTATCAGCATATCATATGCAATTCAAGAATCTCCTAATGGATTGGCTGAAGCATTTATTATTGGTGAGTCATTCATAGGTAACGATTCGGTTTCGTTAATACTAGGCGATAATATCTTTTATGGACAAAGCTTCGGAAAGGTGTTAACCGAAGCAGCGCAGTTAGAGCAGGGAGCTATTATATTTGGATATTTCGTTAAAAATCCACAGGCATACGGTGTGTTGGAATATAACGAAAGTGGAAAAGTTCTTTCAATTGAAGAGAAACCAAAGGAGCCCAAATCTCATTATGCTGTGCCAGGGCTTTATTTTTATGACAATAATGTAGTTGGAATCGCCAAGAGCATTGAGCCATCAGCACGTGGTGAATTAGAAATAACAGAAGTGAATAATCAATATTTGCAGCAGGGTCAATTAAATGTAAAGCTGTTGGGCAGAGGAATGGCATGGATGGATACAGGTACACATGACACGTTGCTTGAAGCTAGTAATTTTGTCGAAGCAGTTCAAAAACGTCAAGGATTGTACATTGCTTGTATTGAAGAAATAGCTTTTAAAAAGAAGTTTATAACAAAAGAACAGTTATTACATTTAGCTTCTCCGCTATTGAAAACGGAGTACGGTAATTATCTTGTTCAGATTGCAGAAGGATACTATTAATTCTTTCAAGAGGCTGTAATTGGCGAACAAGGAAACGGATCACGCTTTCTTGCTTTTACATACACATCCAGTTTTTTGTCTTCCAAATTGAAATCCGCTTGATCTGCGTACTATGGTTCTGGAATATGAACCAATTGTTCAAGCAAATCGTTACTGATGTTGGTGGAAAAATATAAAACACGTCACACTCTACTGGTCTTATGATTTCTAGTATTGACAGGTGCTTTAATTGTTAACAGCGAGGAAGCAGAAACATCTTTTAATCATAAGCCATTTTCTCCTATCAACTGTGATATGATAAGAGTGTTTTTTCTTAGAAGTAGAGGACAGATGAACCTCAAGCCTCCGGATTAGCCACATTGAAGGTATGAGTAAATCGATAGGATGGAGCAAATAGCAATATTGAATGCAGGAGCTCGCTCCAAGTTTAGCTAGATTCTAGATATATATATTGATATGGAGTTTATTATCTATCTGATATATTAATTTCTTTTGTTCATATATAAGCTTCTATCTAATAACTGAAGATATCTAGGAATGAGCTTAACAAGTGCCGTTGTAAATCTAATGTTATAACTGATACCCTGCGGTTATCATATAAATTAGTGGTGTTATCAATGTTAAATATATGAAGGAGAGAACATGGAAAACGTAAAAAATGTTGTACATCAAGGTTACCATGTTACTAAAGAAATGAGACAACAAAGCAATAAGCATGGTAGTTTTGTAATTTGGTTGACGGGACTTTCAGGTTCAGGTAAATCGACGATCGCAAACGCTCTAGATCATTTTTTTTATAACAACAACTATCATGCCTTCGTTCTGGATGGCGACAACGTACGACTTGGGCTAAACAAGAATCTTGGGTTTAGTCCGGACGACCGAAAAGAAAACATTCGCCGCGTAGGTGAGGTTTCGAAGCTGTTTGTTGAAGCGGGGTCCATCGTGATGGCAGCATTTATCTCTCCCTACATTCAAGACCGTCAAGAGGTACGAAGCTTATTCCAACAAGGTGAGTTTATTGAAGTGTACATCAAATGCTCTCTTGAGCAATGTGAGCAACGGGATCCCAAGGGGCTCTACAAAAAGGCTAGAAAGGGTGAATTACCGGACTTTACAGGCCTTACCTCACCTTATGAGATATCAACCTCTCCTGAAATCATCATTGAAACGGATCAGTTAACCGTCGAGGAAAGTGTAGATAAGATCATTAATTATATCAAGGCTAATCAGTTAATATAGATTACAGAAACATGGAGGACAGTATAAAGATGAAAAGAGCACTAATCACGGGGATCACAGGACAAGATGGATCCTATTTAGCGGAGTTGTTGGTAGAAAAGGGATATGAAGTTCATGGAGTCATCAGAAGAAGTTCTTCCTTTAATACGAATAGAATCGAGCATTTATACATTGATGAACTAATCGAAGATATGCACAAGCATAGAAAAGTATATCTTCATTATGGCGATATGACAGATTCGACCAATATTATATCACTCATACAAAAAGTTCAACCGGATGAGATTTATAACTTAGCTGCTCAGTCGCATGTTAAGGTTTCATTCGAAACTCCGGAATATACGGCCAACGCCGACGCTATCGGCACGCTGCGTATTCTTGAAGCGGTAAGAATACTTGGTTTGACAGAGAAAACACGGATTTATCAAGCTTCAACATCTGAACTGTACGGATTGGTTCAAGAAGTGCCGCAAAGAGAGACGACACCTTTCTATCCTCGTAGCCCGTATGGCGTAGCGAAACTATACGGCTTTTGGATCGTGAAAAACTATCGCGAATCGTATAACATGTATGCCGTTAATGGAATCTTATTCAACCACGAGTCGCCGAGACGGGGCGAAACGTTCGTTACCCGCAAAATCACGCTGGCGGCGGCAAGAATTGCACAAGGCAAACAAAAGAAACTGTATCTTGGTAACCTGAACGCATTGCGCGATTGGGGACATGCTCGGGATTATGTCGAGTGTATGTGGCTGATGCTTCAACACAACGAACCGGAGGATTTTGTCATCGGCACGGGTGAAATGCATAGCGTACGTGAGTTCTGTACTCTTGCATTCAAAGAAGCGGGCATCCAGTTGGAGTGGAGCGGTGAAGGGGTTAATGAAAAAGGAATAGACGTTTCGAATGGAAATGTCCTTGTAGAAGTCGATCCGAAATATTTCCGCCCGGCGGAAGTCGAACAATTGCTTGGCGACCCAACCAAAGCGAGGACCGTACTAGGGTGGAACCCGACGAAAACAAGTTTTGAGGCATTGATCGAAGAGATGGTTCGCGAGGACATGAAGCACGTTGAGAAAGAGGAATACATCCGGAAATCTTACGACTAATAGGCGAAAATGAGGGAAACCCATGAATAAAAATAGCAAAATATATATTGCCGGACATCGGGGAATGGTCGGTTCGGCCATCATCCGCAAGTTGCAAGTAGAAGGTTATGATAACATTATTTATCGCTCGTCGTCCGAATTAGATTTGACGAGACAAGCGGATGTAGAACAGTTTTTTAAGGAAGAGAAGCCTGAGTACGTCTTCCTTGCTGCGGCGAAGGTTGGAGGCATTCACGCCAACAATACGTATCCGGCGGAATTTGCGTATGCAAATTTGATGATCGAGTCGAACGTCATCCATGCATCGTACCAGAACGATGTCAAGAAACTGTTGTTCCTCGGCAGCTCATGCATTTATCCGAAGATGGCGGAACAGCCGATCAAGGAAGAGTATTTGCTAGGCGGCTACCTGGAACAGACCAATGAAGCATACGCGATTGCTAAAATCGCGGGATTGAAAATGTGTGAATATTACAATCGCCAGTACGGCACCAACTTTATTAGCATGATGCCGACTAATCTGTACGGCCCGAACGACAACTATGATTTGCAGAACTCTCACGTGCTCCCTGCGTTGATTCGCAAGTTCCACGAGGCTAAGGCTAGTGGTGCGGAAGAAGTTGTTATCTGGGGCAGTGGAACGCCAAGACGGGAGTTTCTTCACGTAGATGATTTGGCAGACGCCAGTCTGTTCTTGATGAAACACTACAATGGCAACGAAACGGTTAACGTCGGCACGGGCAAAGATATTCCGATTATCGAGTTGGCGGAGCTTGTCGCTGAGATCGTCGGTTTTGAGGGGCAATTGAGGAATGATCCGACCAAACCGGACGGCACTCCTAGAAAGCTGCTAGACGTGTCCAAACTTCAATCGATCGGGTGGGAATCTAAAATTAAGCTGAGGGATGGCATTCGGTCCACGTATCAAAGTTTCTTGCAGTCTCATATAGGAGCGGTATGATGGATAGGTTTGCACTGATTATGGCTGGAGGCGGGGGCACCCGCTTTTGGCCTTTATCTCGGCAAAACAAGCCGAAGCAATTATTGAATATAAGCGGCAACGACATCATGATTAATGATACGATTTTACGGTACGAGAATATTATTTCCACTGAAAATACGATGATCATCACGAATCGGTCGCAGGCTGTTCTATTGGAAGAAATTCTACTCCACAATGTGCCGCGTAGCAATGTTCTTAAGGAGCCGGTGGCTAAAAATACGGCGGCTTGCATCCTATATGCAGCATTGCATCTGAAGAAAAAACACGGTGATTGCGTGATGGCCGTTCTCCCATCGGACCATTACATAACAGATACGGACGCTTTTCGAGATGTCCTGGAGAAATCTTGCAAACTGGCCGAGCAAACAGGGAAACTAGTGACGATTGGGATTAAGCCTTCCTTCCCGTCTACCGGTTACGGGTATATTAAATTCAATAAAGGCAAAGCAGACGAACATGAAGCTTACGAAGTGAATGAATTCGTCGAAAAGCCGAATTTCGAAAAAGCGAAGCAGTACTTACAGTCAGGTGAGTACTTATGGAACAGCGGAATGTTTATATGGAAGACGAGTACGATTATCGACAGTTTCCAACGGTATTTGCCCCGTATTTACAACGTCATGATGCAATTCTATGATAGCATTGGTACCTATCGGGAAGAAGAGGCTGTAGCGGAAGTGTATCCGAACTTGCAGAACATTTCGATCGATTACGGTATTCTGGAACGCAGTACCGACGTAGTCGTCATTCCCGGCGACTTCGGATGGAATGACGTAGGCAGCTGGGATGCGCTAGGCGGTATCTTTTTACCAGATGACGATGGGAACATTGTGAAGGCCAAGCACCTCAGCGTTAGTACGAAGAATAGCATTATTTTCGGCGGCGAAAGGTTAATCGCTACTATTGGCATCGATAATTTAATCGTAGCGGAAACTAGCGACGCGTTGCTTGTATGCCCGAAAGATAGGGCACAAGATGTGAAAGCTATCGTTGAAATGCTGAAGGAAAAAGGCATGAGCGAATATGTTTAACCGCAAATTGAGTCATGCCCTTTCCATAATGCGGAAAAAAGGAATTCGCAGTTTGCTATACAAAGTTTATAAAAAAGGAATGGTTGAATTTTATGTGCGGACTCAAAACCTTAGGGTGAACGACTCACATAATGATACCTCGGTGACGATTCGAATCGTCCCGCCTTCCGAGATAATACCGAGAGTGAACCTACATTCAAGAATTAGTATCCTTATTTTGTTTGATGGGGAAGAAGAACGGCTGGCAGCCTATATGACCACGTTGCGAGATCAACTGAATGGGGACTATGATTATACAATAGTTTCAAGCCTCGATCGGAATGGTGGTTGGGCGAGAACGGTTAATAATGCGGCGAAGGAGGCAGAAGGAGAGTATCTCCTCCTGTTGAATGCCGTAGACGTTGTTCCAAAGTACGGATGGGTAGCAGCGCTTCTTAACTGCTTCCAATCATCAGAGGTAGGAGCTGCAGGTCTTTGGTCTGCATCCGGCGAAGTCGGGAATGATGCTTCTAGATGGACTGAGGCTGTGAAGCCCTGTTTGATGATTGAAAAAGAGTCCTTTCTTGCATGTGACGGATTCTCGGAAGCGTACCGAGGCAATATCGCTCTACCGGACTTTTGTATGCGACTTTCCGCGGTTGGGAAAAGCATTCAATTTATTGCCGATCCCACGATTCCACCGATGGCTACATATCGTCATTCATCGGCAGATGAGGTACTGGACTTCGCCTTATACGTAAATCGTTGGGGGAAGCGTCAAGCTACGAATCTCCAGGTGGAAGCATTCCGACAATAGGAGCAGTCAGATGAATGTGCTTTTCGTTAATTATTTCGATTTCTCTAGTAACAGCGCTATTCACATTTTTAATTTTGCCAATCACTTGGCGGACCTTGGGGTTGATTGCGGCGTATGCGTTCCCGACAACAAACAATCGGTGGAACTAATCGGCAAGCCAAGATTCAAGGTGTACGACTTTGTTGATTTTCGCGCACGGACCATCCATTTTCGAGATGGTCGGCCAGCCGATTTGGTGCATGCCTGGACGCCTCGTGAAATTGTGCGAACAACTGCTACGCAAATGACAGAATACTACGGCTGTAAGTATATCGTTCATCTCGAGGATAACGAAGAGGCAATAGTCGCCTCCAACCTGGGGGTAGATTATAACAAGTTGCTGTTGTTGCCTGAAAAGGTGCTCGACCGCATGATCGACCAACTACTATCGCATCCAACTCGATACAAGCGGTTTGTGCAGCGGGCGGATGGCGTGACGGCTATAATTGATAAGCTATTGGCTTTCAAATCAGAGAATCAATCCTCGAAAGTAATATGGCCTGGGTTCGAAAGTGATTTATTCGAGCCGTTGCCTATCAATATAGCATTAAAACGAAGTCTCGGTATAGCGGAGACGGATTTTGTAATCGTTTATACAGGAAACGTCCATCATTCGAATTGGCAAGAGGTTCGCAGCTTGTATTTGGCAGTTGCAGCATTGAATCGCGATGGTTTCTCCGTCAAGCTAATTCGAACTGGCCGCAACTTTGTGGATTTTGAAGACGAAGCGCTTCATTCGTATAGACATTGCTTTGTAGAGCTCGGATTTGTGGACCGGGGAATGCTCCCTAGACTAACATCTTTGGCTGATGTGTTTGTTCAACCCGGTTCACCTGATATATTTAACGATTATCGTTTTCCTTCCAAGCTTCCTGAGTTTTTTGCAATGGGAAAACCCGTCATTCTTCCCCATACGAACATCGGCAGATACATGAAGGATCGCGATAATTGCCTGCTGTTATATAAAGGCGACGCAATTGAAATCTATGAAAAGCTGATTTATCTGATCGCAAACAATGAAGTGCGCGATGCGATCGGTCGAAGCGGCAGGGCCTTTGCTTTAGCTAACTTCAGTTGGGAGAAAAGTGCCAAGGCGCTGCACGACTTTTATTTGCAAGTGCTAGGTGACCAAAGTTCGGAGGATTAAAATGCAGCTACTCAAAGACTTTTGGAGAAACCGCGGTCTGATTTGGGGCTTTGCGAAAAACGATTTTCGTATCCGCTTTTCCGGCTCACTTTTCGGCATTACGTGGGCTTTCGTTCAGCCGGTTATGACGATCCTTACACTGTGGTTCGTGTTTCAGATAGGTTTTCGTACACCGGCCGTTCATGACGTACCCTTTATCCTTTGGTTTGCGGCGGGGATGATTCCTTGGTTTTTCTTCTCTGATGGCTGGTCAAGCGCTGGGAACGCGTTTTCTGACTATAGCTACTTGATCAAGAAGGTTGTTTTTAAAGTTAGCATGCTGCCTTTGATCAAGATCATTTCTTCCGTGTTTATACACGTCGTATTTATCGCATTCCTTTTTTTAATCTATGGGGCATACGGCTATTATCCGGAGTTAATATGGATTCAACTGCTGTATTATTCGTTCTGCATGGGTATATTGGTGCTGACGCTGGCATTCATTACCTCCACGATTGCGCCCTTTTTCAAAGACATCAACAATATTGTTGCCATCGTGTTGCAATTTGGTATGTGGCTCACTCCGATTATGTGGCCCTATACGATGGTGGCTGACAAATACCAGAAATTTTTCAAACTCAATCCGATGTACTATATCGTCGAAGGTTACCGCGACACATTGATTAATCACGTCTGGTTTTGGAATCGCTTCAATCAAACAACGTATTTTTGGTTGCTTTGCTTCGTTTTACTCGTTATAGGAGCACTTTTGTATAAAAAATTAAAGCCGCATTTTGCCGATGTGCTTTAACCACGAGGGGATAGGAAAATGTCCGAGACTGCGATTCGAGTCGAAAACATATCCAAGCAGTACAAGCTGTATCAAAAACCAATCGACCGAGTGAAAGAATCGCTTAATCCGTTTAAGCGGAGGTATCACAAGGAGTTTCACGCGCTGCAGAACATTTCGTTCGAGATCAAGAAGGGCGAATGCGTTGCAATCGTCGGTAAAAACGGCTCGGGTAAATCGACACTGCTCAAAATCATTACTGGCGTGCTAACGCCGTCCGGCGGGAAAGTAAGCGTACAAGGCAAAGTATCCGCCCTTCTCGAGCTGGGCGCCGGATTTAATCCGGATTTTACGGGTTTGCAGAACATCTACTTAAACGGCACTATGATGGGATATACCAAAGATGAGATGCTCAGCAAATTGCCGGCGATTATCGAATTTGCTGATATCGGCGATTTCATACACCAACCGGTGAAGACGTATTCAAGCGGAATGTTTGTACGGCTTGCATTTGCCGTCGCTATTAACGTGGATCCGGACATTCTCATAATCGACGAAGCTCTCGCGGTTGGCGACGATTTGTTTCAGCGTAAGTGCTACGCAAAAATCGCAGAGTTCCGCAAAAGCGGAAAAACGATCGTTTTCGTCACTCACTCCAGCGCAACGGTGGTAGAGCTTTGCAGTCGTGCCATCCTAATCGACAATGGCGAGCAGTTACTCGTTGACAAGAGTCAGAACGTCATCAATTTGTACCAAAAATTGCTGTTTTCCGGAAGCGAGAACCGTATTAACATCCGGGAGCAGATCAAAGCGTACCAACAGTCGCTCTTGGTACCAAACGACTGGAACGGACTCGTCTCGGCTACTTGGGAGCATGAGGTAAAGACGACAGCTTCGGAGAATCTAATTGTCATCCAACAGGATCATTTCGACGAAGCGCTGGTACCGAAGAACCCCGTATCTTATGAACATGCCGGCGCTCGGTTGTTCGATTATGAATTGGTGAATTCGGATGGAAAAAAAGTGAATATCATTCAATTCGGCGAAAAATATACTTGGCGATACAAAGCGGAGTTTTTCAAGAATTGCCTGAATATTCGTTTTGGAATGATGATTAAGACAAGCAAAGGATTAGACTTATGCGGGGCGGCTACCCATCTTTATGGCAAAGGACTTTCGAACATAAAAAAAGGGGAAGTTTTTCAGGTAGAGTACAGTTTCGTTCCTCGGTTCGTTGCAGGAGTCTATTTTATGAATTGTGGAATTCTCGGGCTTAAAGAGCAGGGTGAAGAGGTATTCTTTCATCGCTTTGTCGAGGCGTGGGCATTTAAAATCCAGGACCAGACGGATTCGCTTCTCAGCGGCATGGTCGACATGGACTTGAAATCCACCGTGAATCGTTTGTCGTAAGGCGCTTAATCTGATTACATGTCCCCACTGCCTAAAAGCACGAGGAAGAAAGATGGTGCGGTTAATGAGTAAAAAGCGAGTCTTCCTGCATATCGGTTCACACAAAACGGGTTCAACCTCATTGCAAAATTCGCTGTATGCCAACAAAAGCACATTGAAAGCGAAGGGTATTTATTACGGGGGTTATCACGAAGTTTGGCGTATGCACCACAACCTTGCATTCGGGTTGTTTAAGGAAGCACTGGAGGAGGAATTCATCAGTTTCCCGTCTTCCCATTATTATTTTAGTCAAATAGCAGAAAAGCCGGTTGTGGTGGTCGATCGGATCAAGCAGGAATTCCAAGAAGGATCATACAAACAAATGATTTTGTCGTCGGAAGGTTTGTTTGCTCCGGGGCACTTTTTCGCTTTTCATTCCGGAGTGGCGCTGACCGACAAGCAGCAGGTCAAAGTGAATGAATATGTGATTACGAAGCTGCGGGAACTGCTGTCGGATTTCGACGTGACGGTGATCTGCTATCTTAGGCGCCAAGATTTGATTCTGGAGTCTTTCTATAATCAATACTGCAAAGGCCCTGACCCGAATATTACAGCACCTTTACCGACGTTCACAGAATATTGCAAAGCCAGACCGGTACCGTTCGATTATTTCAGAGAAATTTCGGTATGGGCGAAGCATTTCGGTAAAGAAAATCTGAATGTAAAACCTTACGAACGAACTCAATTGCCGGAAGGTGTTGTAGGCGATTTCTATATTAACATATTGAAATTTTCGGAAAGCGAATATGAGAGATTGGAAAGTATTGATGCGGGTGAAGATAATTCTCGTATTAATCGTGACGTATTGGAATACAAACGGTTGCTTAATGTGCACGGCCTAGACGTCGAATTTCTCAGAGTTTCAAATGCGATCGGGGACGCTCAACGTAATCAATCTTTTCTGACGCCGCAAGAGCGGGGACAGATTTTGAAGGACTGTGCCGATAGTAACAGCAGGCTTGCGGCTGAATATTTATCTCGGAGCGATGGCCGGTTGTTCTACGATACTGAAGTCAAGAAAGAAGAACCGTATTTCGGATTAACGTTTGAGAAGTCTATTGAGATCAGCGAGAAACTTACGAATCTGTTTCTTTTGGAACGTAAAATGCAACAGAGCTACATTAAGCATTTACTTGAGGAAAACATAAATATTAAATATGACAACGCAACGTTATTGCAAGAAGTAGAACGGCTAAAGAAAGAGCTAACTGAGTTAACAGCAAAGCAGGATGTTCTAGCTACGGAATTTGCTGATCTAGGTGAAGAACACGTTGCACTAAAAGCAGAACATTCTGCTCTAACAACTGAATACGAGCTGATTACTGCAGAAAAAAATAACCTTGTCGATCAAGTGGATCTTTTAACGACGGCGCAAGAAGCAATATTGTATGAGAAAGAAGTGTTAAAGGGTGAACTTCGAGATATTTACGAGTCGAAGTCTTGGAAAGTGACGAAACCGCTTCGCGCTATGCGGGACAGGCTCAAATAAATCGTAACGGGAGACGAACATGCCGGAAATGAACAATTTTTGCGGGAAATACGAACGTTACCCCGACTTAACCGGTTCGCGGAAATTCGAAGGCGGGTTAAGAATACAGGGGAAATTAAAGACCAGTACGCTGGAGATGCCGTTGGTGACGGTCATTACGGTCGTTTACAACGCCGGCTCCAACATTCAACGAGCGATGAACTCAGTCTTTCAGCAAACCTATGCCAACATCGAATACATTATCGTAGATGGTGGGAGCACCGATAACACGATGGAGTATGTCAGGCAGTCGATCGACCGCCTGGATTATGTCGTTTCTGAACCGGACAAAGGTATTTACAGCGCGATGAACAAGGGGATCGAGCTTGCTAGGGGCGATTATATCGCGCTACTCAATTCGGATGACTGGTATACTCCCGAAGGGATCGAGCGCTCGGTCAAAAAGTTGCTAGCGGAAAGCACTGACTATTCCGGCGGTGATGCACTCTTGGTCGACGCCTCAGGTCAAACCGTCTTTCAATTCGGCGTGCATCACTTCGACATGCGCGCATATTTCTCGCTCAATCCGTGTTCGCATATCGCTATGGTTCTGCATCGCCGCGTGTACGAAACGATTGGACCATACGACGTTCAGTACCGCATCGCCAGCGATTTGAAATATCAGCTCTCGATCGTCCGAGCTGGGTTTAAGGCTTCATCAGTCAATCACGTCGTCTGTTATATGGAGCTCGAAGGTATTTCGAGCCGTGAACAGAATTTGTCCATCGATGAAGTCAAACGCATCTTGGCCGAGTTTCATCCGGAATTGTCTCGGGAAGAAATCGAGGCTATCCCGCAATTGAAGTATCGAAACCAACTGACGTATTACACGCTTGATATGCTGCTCAGAGTGCTGAGTAGCGCATATTACACAGAAGAACAGAAAGCATTTATTCAAGATCGGGTACAGGATTGCTTCAAAGCAACGATGTACGCATTGCTACACGCCGACGAGCCGAAGCCTACGGCCCAGGCGGTGCAGTACTACGACAACATGAAAATACGAGCGCTGTTCAAACATAAGGCAGCCAAGCGACTCCGTGGCACCCCGTTCTTCAAGCCGATTAGTTCGATGTATCGGATGCTGAAGAAATTTAGACAAAGGAGAAAATCATGACCTTCCCGACCGTGTATATCGTAACGCCATCAAGAAATGCGGAAGAGACGATCAACGACACGATCTCCAGCGTATTAACGCAGCAAGGCGACTTCCACATTAGATACCATATTCAAGACTGTCTTTCGACCGACGGCACGATTGAGATCATACAAGCATGGGACAAGTTTCTCGACGAGGGGCGTTTTCCGCTATCTTGCCGCGGTGTAACGTTTACGTATGCTAGCGAGGACGACACCGGCCTGTATGATGGCATCCGCAAGGGGTTCGAACAATTTGGTGTAGTCGATGAAGAATCCTTCATGACGTGGATTAACGCCGACGATATTTTATGCAAAGGGACCTTGGCTACGATTACTAAGATCCAACGAACGTTGCCAGACATAAATTGGGTTACCGGTAAGCCTTGTCAATTGTCTGACGATTCTTTAGTTTATTTGGATTCATTCTTTCAGTATCCAACCGAGTTTATCAAGCATGGCTTCGGAGAATCGAGGTTTCTGGGGTTCTTTATCCAGCAAGAAGGTACTTTTTGGAAAAAGAAGGTTTGGGAAGCGGCTGGGGGGATTAGCACCAAATTGAAGCTTGCCGGCGACTTCGAATTATGGGTAAAGTTCGCTCAGCAAGAAGTGTTATGGCTTTTTAACGGTCCATTGGGGATATTCCGCGTCAGGACAGGACAGCTATCAGAAAACTTGGATAAGTATTTTAACGAAATGGACGCCGTCATTCCGCTTTCGCAGAAGGAACAAAACTGGCAGGAGGTACTCCGGCAAGCATATAGCAATCCGAACCAAGTGCGTTTCAGCTCTGCGGGGATCGCATACGATTACGGCGGCAAGAAGTATGTCAAGAACGTAATCGAGTTTCCGATTCGCAACTATATTTCCGTGAGCGAGAACGAGGTGGAGGCGAAGCCCGTACTCATAATGCCTTCTTCTCGCACATTCATGCGTAAGTTTCGAAAAGCGGTCAAATTCCTCACGCCATATGGTCTACTCAAGTTGTACCAGAATCGGAGGCGTTGACATTGAAGATTGCAGTGGTCGTGTTTCTGTTTGGAGGGGCCAGCGGAGGGATAAAAGCGGCGAATACGATCGCATCCCAATTATCCGATTGCGGCCATGACGTAACGTTGTTGACTTGCGAAGAAGTCAAGGGGACGTTCTTCGAAGTTCATCGCGACGTTCCTCTGCATACGATCGGGAAAGTGTTCTCGAAAGCCGAATATGAGAAGTATCCGGAAGCCGCGGTAGATAGCAATCCTTATATGTTTCAAATGCTAGAAGATCGCTTTCAACCGATAAAGCAACAGCATTTGTTTATGGAGGACCTCTTGTACCGGGATTTGCGCTTGCTGCGACCGGATTGCGTTGTAAGTGTTCTCTTTCAAACGCATGCGTTTGCCGTTCCAGCTGCTGCAAGAGCCGGGATACCGATAATCGCATCCGAGCATAATTCGCCGAAGTCGTACCAAGAACTGTGGTGGATGTCGCGCGATGAGCTGGACTACCTTTACGAGATGCTGGGCTTTACGGATAAGATTCACATCTTGTCGCCCTCGTACTCTAGCGGTTATCCAGCTAAACTGCACCATAAGATGGTTCCAATAGGGAACGGAATCGATCCTGCCGCACCTCAGAAAGGCCCGAGAAAAAATCGTATCATCGCCGTCGGAGAATTGTCGGAATGGAAAAATTACGGCGTACTCATCGATGCGTTTATGCTCATTTCGGAGACTTTTCCCGATTGGAAGTTACAGTTGTACGGAGAGGGTCCCGAAAAGGAAGCGCTAATGAAAAAGGTTTCCAAAAATGCGCATGTGGTAAAGCGGGTATTATTCATGAGCATCGCGCCTCAACGAGAAGTGCTCGAGTCACTCCGATCCGCTAAAATTTTCTGCCATCCTTCATTGGCCGAAAGTTTCGGGCTCGCGGTTGCCGAAGGATTGGCAGCTGGTCTGCCAGCTATTGGGTTGGAGGAAACCGATGGCGTGAATCAGCTCATCCATGACGGAATCAACGGTTATTTGGTGCCGACTGACGGAGCTGCGACTGGGATTGCTGAAGCGCTGAGCAAGATGATGAAGGATTCTGAGCACCTAGAGTCGATGGGGCGAGAAGCGGCTGCCAGCGTCAAGCACCTCTCAAGCGGTGCGATCGCGGAGCAATGGGACCAACTGGTTAACAGGGTATGCGCGGCTGCTCCAACCCGCAAACGGGATATCGTTATGAACGACGTTCACTATTTGCCTTTGGTCACTGTCGTATCCATTGTGCGCGCTGATCTGTCAGCGGTTATCGCGTCTCTTCAGAGCGTATGGAATCAAACGTACGATCGGATCGAGCACGTCGCGATCGATTGCAGCATGGACAATAAGGAAACGATGGAATTTATCAAGTCGAATTTGCACCTTATGGACGAAAGAATCATGTCCGCGAGTTCGGGTAAAGACGCGATTATCTCTGCTATTCAAAGGACAAAAGGAGAAATCGTCGTCGTCTTGGACGGTTCGGAGCGATTGGATCGTTTTGCCGTAGAAAGGGCCGTTCTCGCCTTGTCCAGCCCTCAAGCCGATGTTGTAGTTGGGACAGCACTGGTCGCAACAGAAGCCCAACCCGGGTACGAGGGGCAAGTCGCGGATTTATCCTTGATTTGGACTGGTAAAAATTTGGTCGGCGGCAGCGTATTCGCGCGTCGTGCGGCATTTGAATCGCAACAGATCAAGACATGTGAGGGTAGCGATCGTCTAAAGTGGTTCCTTTCCCTGTATGACCGTTCCAACGAAATCATTTATGAAAACTCGTTATTTGTACATGCGGAACGAAACCATAATGCTGGATTGGACGAGACGAAGTTCGACATTATACAATCGTATGCTTATATGAAGTTCGATAAAGTTAAAAAAGACGATATCGACTTCCTTTTGAAATACTTCCAGTATGATGACGAGGCCAAGGGGACGAATGGAGAAGGTCGAGTGCATCAACTCATCGGAGAACACATACATCGACAAGACTTTGTTCATTCCATCGTGAAAGCCATGTACTTGCACAGAAGTGAAAATATTCTCATACAGAAACATACGGAAATGTCATTGATCAGCCGTATAGAGGCGACCTTCCCCAAACGACGTATGTATCGCGTTAAAGAAGTGATGAAATATAAACTGCAAGGAACCGTCTGGTTCAAGCCCGTGAAATCGGTGTATGCGATGGCGAAGAAAATAAAGCGAACCCTTATCAAACAATGAAGTTGAGAAAGTTGGCAGATGAAAGGAATTATTCTTGCCGGGGGTACTGGATCGCGTTTATACTCACTGACCAAAGTTACAAACAAGCACCTGCTCCCCGTGGGCAAATATCCGATGATTTATCATTCCATTGCCAAGCTGAAGGAAGCAGGAGTTGAGGATATACTCATAGTTACAGGTAAAGAACATTTGGGAGATGTCGTTAATTTGCTAGGGAGCGGGAGAGAGTTCGGGATTTCATTTACATACAAAGTTCGATGATCGAATCGCAGCTATTGAAGAGTAGCCGAGTCACCGCAAAAGCAATTATGCGGTAACCGGCATCTACATGTACGACAGTAGTGTATTCGGATTTATTCGCGATTTGAAGCCCTCGCTGCGCGGTGAACTTGAGATTACGATGTTAATAATGCTTATATTGCGACCGGTAATCTAACCTATGAAATAATGCGGGGCTGGTGGACGGATGCCGGAACTCACGCTTCATACACCCGAGCAAAAGATTTGGCGAAAGATAACGTATATGTGGAGCAGAACGGTAAGTTTAAAATGTAAACGGCGGTGTTTGATGTGCGAATTGCTAATACATTCTTATCTGGGGTTAAGCTGATTACCCCAAGTGTTTTTGAAGATAGTAGGGGTTTCTTTATGGAGAGCTACAACTTCATGAAGCTTTCACAGCATGGAATCGAGTCTGTCTTTATACAAGACAATCATTCCTTATCGGTAGAACCGTTTGTTATTAGAGGGATGCATTATCAACTAGAGCCGTTCGCTCAATCGAAGCTTATAAGAGTAACATCGGGTGAAATATATGATGTTGTCGTTGATATTAGGCAGGACTCCCCTACGTTCGGTAAGTGGGAGGCTTTTGTTTTATCAGCGGAGAATAAACGCCAATTATTTATTCCTTTGGGCTTCGCTCACGGTTTTTGCACACTTGCCCCAAATACGGAAGTACAATACAAAGTGGATGCCCCATATTCACCACAGCATGACCGAGGCATTGCCTGGAATGATCCGGCGTTAGCAATTGACTGGCCGACATCCAATCCGATTCTATCGGAAAAGGATAGTAAGCATCCTGTACTTGCTGAAGCAGAAATCAACTTTGTATACGAAGGATGAGCATAAATCGTGAAGTTACTTGTTACGGGCGGAGCCGGATTTATTGGGAGTAATTTTATTTTATATATGATGCGGGAGCATCCTAACTACGAGATTATAAATGTCGATGCGCTTACGTATGCCGGTAATCTCGAAAATTTGCGTAAGGTTGAAGCGCATCCGAACTACCGTTTCGTGAAAGCGGATATAGCGGAGCGTGGAGAACTGGAGTCTATATTCCAAAGCGGCATTGATGCGGTAATTAACTTTGCAGCCGAATCGCATGTAGATCGAAGTATTTTACAGCCGGATATTTTCGTGAAAACGAATATACTCGGTACACAAGTGTTGCTTGATTTGGCGAAGCAATACAATGTCGTCAAGTATGTCCAAGTGTCTACCGATGAGGTATACGGAACGCTTGGCGAGACAGGTCTGTTCACCGAGGAAACGCCGCTTGCTCCGAATAGCCCGTATTCGGCAAGTAAGGCTGGTGCGGATCTGCTTGTACGCGCTTATCATGAGACGTTCGGCATGAACGTCAACATTACGCGTTGCTCGAACAATTATGGCCCGTATCAATTTCCGGAGAAGCTGATTCCGTTAATGATTCAGAATGCACTGAACGACAAGCTCCTGCCGGTATACGGTGACGGCTTAAATGTTCGTGATTGGCTATATGTGGAGGATCATTGCAGCGCTATTGACCTGGTGCTCCATCAAGGACGAAGCGGTGAAGTCTACAATGTCGGTGGACGCAATGAGCGCAACAATATGCAAGTTGTACGCACGATATTGGAAGCACTCGGCAAGCCGGAATCGCTGATCACCTATGTGAAGGATCGTCTCGGACATGATCGACGATATGCGATCGATGCGGATAAGATACGCCGCGAGCTTGGCTGGGAGCCTAAGTTCGACTATGAGAGCGGCATTAAATCAACGATTGATTGGTACCTATCCAATAAAGTGTGGATGGAGCAGGTCGTAACGGGGGCTTATCAGCAATATTATGCGACTCAGTACCTAGAACGTTTAGAGGGGCAATCATGACGGCCAAAGCTTCTATACTTAAGATACTTGTAACTGGAGCGAGCGGACAGCTTGGACGAGAATTGATGGAATGGGTAACAGACACGATGGTCATAGTTGGTGTTGCTCGTGATCAACTCGATATTACCTCTGCTAGGCAGTGCCGAGACGTTATAGAATTCCATAGGCCAGATGTAGTTATTCATTGCGCTGCGTATACAGCAGTTGATAAGGCTGAGACTGAGCCTGATGAAGCTTATCGCGTCAATGAGCAAGGAACTCGCAATATAGCTGAAGCGGCTGCAGCATTTGAAGCTAAGTTTTGTTATATTAGCACGGATTACGTATTCGATGGGACAAGCAGTTCGCCATACTTAGAACAAGATCAGACGAACCCTCTAACGGTATACGGCAAGTCCAAGCTCGCAGGTGAGCGTGCGGTTCAGTCGATAGTGGAGCGATATTTCATTGTCCGTACTTCTTGGGTTTATGGTCAATATGGCAATAACTTCGTGAAAACGATGCTGAAGCTGGCTGGGGAGCAAGATCTTCTGACGGTAGTCTCGGATCAGATCGGTTCGCCTACCTATACGTATGACCTGACAGCATTTCTAATCCAATTGATTCAAACTGAACATTATGGCATCTACCATGCGTCTAATACGGGAAGCTGTTCTTGGTACCAATTCGCTGAGGCAATATTTGAGGAAAGCGAACATAAGGTGAAGGTAGAACCATGCACAACGGCGGAGTTTCCTCGGCCTGCGCCTCGCCCTGCCAACTCCGTAATGGCACATGGCGCCATAATGGCGAATGGATTACAAGATCTGCGTCCGTGGCGGGAAGCTTTAAGACATTATCTAGAGAACGGCGAGTGATGAAGCAATGGCGTCCGTAAGCGTTTGTATTGTTACCTACAATAGTGCTAAACATATTGCATCTTGTTTGGAGGCGCTAAGCGGGCAAGTCTATCCGATCGACCGTATCGTCATTGTAGATAACGCATCAACCGATGATTCATGCGTGATCATCAAAGCTTATCAAGCTCAATCGAATATCCCCATTCAGCTTATAGAGAATAGCTTTAATAACGGCTTTGCAGGCGGTCAAAATCAAGCGTTAAATGCGTATGAAGCCGACTATGCGGTAGTGCTTAATCCTGATGTATCGCTTCATCCGTCGTATATTGCCGACATTGTTGCCGTTATGGAGCAGGAGCCGCTTGTGGGAAGCGCCACGGGGCAATTATTGTTCGCTGACGATCAAAGTATTGTCGATAGTACGGGTCTTGCGATGAGCGGTACAAGGCATGCAACTGACCGAGGGATGGGGGAGTCTGCTGATCGCTGGCTGCTGTCAGGCGACGTCTTCGGCGTATCCGGTGCAGCCGCTGTCTATTTGCGGCGAATGATCAATGACATCTCCCTAGAAGGACAGTTCTTCGACGAAACCTTCTTCGCCTACAAAGAGGATGTCGATGTGGCATGGCGCGCCAGACGATTAGGCTGGCGCTCTTATTATGTTCATACAGCCAAGGCGCTTCATGGACGAGGTTGGAAGAAGAATGCTAGAAGCTCAATCCCGTTGTTCGTGAGGCAGCATTCTTATATGAATCGCTTCTACACGTTAATCAAGAATGAGCCGATCGGCTGGCACTGGTTTGCACTCTTGCCACAGATCGCAGTAATAGAGGCAGCCAAGCTCGCTTATATCATTATCCGAGAGCCTGCTATGCTTGGATGTTTACCGAAACTGCTCCGTACTTTGCCGGAAATGTGGAAGAAAAGACAACAAATCAATCAGATGATCAGACGGCCACAGAGCAAGAAGACAAAACTTGAATTATGAATTTTAAAAAATAGGTTGGTAACTCTCTTCCATTTTGATACAATGCAGATAGAGTCGAATTTTAGTAGAATGCGGGTGAAACTTAAGCGAATGATCCGACAAAATCAACGATTTTTGACACAGCTGTATATGCTGGCAGACCTCTTTGTTACATTGATCGTTTTTTTGACAGCCTATTGGCTTAAGTTCGAGAGTGAGTTGCTTCCGCATGCAAACTCCGTTCCATTCAAGACCTATACGCTTTGGGGAACAATCTACTCGTTCGCTACCGTCTTGATTGGAGTATATTTGCAGTTTTATACGCCTAAGAGACGCAAGTCATTCTCCTATGAGTTCCTGAAAGTGTTGCAAGTACAGGGAATTAGTTTCCTTGGCTTACTGAGCTTATTGTTTTTCGTCAAGGAAGTGCACGTATCACGCGAGTTTCTAATCATTTTTATCTCGATGAATATAGTAGTGGTCTCTTTCTATCGATTCTTACTTAAGAGAGCGTTGACCTCGTTTCGCCGCCAAGGCTTTAATAAGCGGTTTATTGTTATTTTAGGAGCAGGCTCTGTGGGCCGCAAATTCTATGATAATCTGCAAAACAACCCTGAGTTTGGTTATGAAGTCATTGGTTTTCTCGATGATTTTCAATCGGAGCACGAGCATGAGCATCGTTACATGAAGCCTATTATTGGCAGACTTGACGAACTTGAGCAGACACTTAATCGGGAACCCATAGACGACGTCATCGTTGCTCTACCATTAGCTGCTTACGATAAATACGCGGATATTATAAAGGTGTGCGAGAAGTCGGGCGTGAAGACGCTTATTATCCCGGATTTCTTCGATGTGCTGCCGGCACGTCCGTTCTTCGACAACTTCGCGGGCATTCCGCTTATTAATGTAAGGGATGTTCCTCTAGATGAGTTAAGCAACCGAGTGTTGAAGCGTTGGTTCGATATCCTGTTCTCGCTCGTTGCTATTATTGTAACCTCACCGCTTATGTTATTTGCGATTATTGGTATTAAGCTGACGTCCCCTGGTCCTGTGTTGTTTAAGCAAGAGAGAATGGGACTCGACCGAAAGACGTTTGGCATGTATAAGTTCCGCTCAATGAACGTATCTGCGCGGACGTCTTCGGACACGGAGTGGACCGTGAAGAACGATCCGCGCCGTACGAAGTTCGGCAGCTTCCTGCGTAGAACAAGTCTGGATGAGCTGCCTCAGTTTTTCAATGTTTTACTCGGGGATATGAGCGTAGTCGGTCCTCGTCCGGAGCGCCCTTATTTCGTTAATCAATTCAAGGAAGAAATTCCGAAATATATGATAAAGCATCAGATTCGTCCTGGCATAACGGGTTGGGCGCAGACAAACGGTCTGCGTGGCGACACATCGATTCAAGAGCGCATCGTTCACGATATTTTCTATATCGAAAACTGGACGTTCCTATTCGACATCAAGATTATTTACAAAACGGTGCTGAAGGGCTTGATTAACAAAAATGCATACTGACCAACAATCGGCGTACCGTATATCCGTTATTATACCCACCTTGAATGCAGGACCTGCCTTACATAATTTATTGGATAAGCTGCAGAATCAAACTTACAGGCCTCATGAGATTATCGTGATTGATTCCGAATCGATTGACGGCACGCCGCAATCGGCTAAGCAAGCGGGGGCTCGCGTCATCACGGTGCGCAGAAGCGAATTCGACCATGGCGGTACGCGCAATATGGCTGTTGAAGCGGCAGAGGGCAATATTTTGCTATTCATGACGCAGGATGCGGAGCCGCTGAATGAGCATATGATCGAAGAGCTGACCAAGCCGCTACGAGCTGGTAATGAGGTTGTTTACGCTTATGCCAGGCAATGCGCAAGACCTGAAGCGGATATTCTTGAGCAGCTGGCGAGGCGGCATAATTATCCGGAGAAGTCGCAAGTAAAGTCATTCGAGCATGTTGGTCAGATGGGAATCAAGACTTTCTTCTGTTCAAATGTCTGCGCAGCGATACGCAAGGAAACGTTTGAGGCAATGGGAAGGTTTCAAGCGCCGGTTATTTTCAATGAAGATTTGTTTATGTCTGCTCGATGTATTCTTTCCGGTTTCAAGGTTGCATATTGCGCGGAAGCACTTGTCTATCATTCCCATCACTATTCGCTCATGCAGCAGTTGCGCCGTTATTTCGATAACGGGGTATCGATGAGCTGCAATTCTTGGATAATGCCTTACAGTGCCGTTGGCAAGGCCGGTTCAAGTCTAGTCAAGCAGCAATTAAAAGCATTGATTGAATCGCGTCGATGGCTTCACATTCCCCACCTCATGTTGGAGGCGGGAGCGAAGCTGGTTGGCTATAAGCTCGGAATACATTTTCGGAAATTGCCAACCTTTATGAGAAGAAGGCTAAGCATGCATAAGCATATTCTCGAACGTTACATTGAGCAAAACAGAGCTATGACAGATTGAGCTTTGCGGTCCTTTCGACCGCAGGGCTCTTTTTTCTAATTAGCCGTATACTCCCAATCGCTCACGCCAAAACTACATACACCTGTTGACTGGCTTAAACGAAAGCAAAAATGAGGTGTTTAGATGGCCGCTTGGCTCGGCTGGCTTGTTGCGGCGCTTCTGTTGTATATCGCATTATTGGCCGTCATTATGCTAATGGAGCATCGCAAGCCTGCGCAGATGACGGCGTGGCTGCTCATTGCTTTACTTATCCCTTACCTTGGATTTTTCGCTTATTTTATGCTTGGTCGCGATTTCAGAATACGCAGGATGACAAAACGATTCGAGAAACGCATAAGGTATGATTCGGCTGCTTCTTCTTATTTTTCGCATAACCAGATACATCGCATGGAGGATGTGGGCAACGATCAACTAGCCGAGCAGAAGAACTTATTCGGATTGTTGTCCAGGCTGACCCCATTCGCAATTACAACAGGAAATCAATCGGAGGTTCTAACGAACGGCGAGGCGGCATTTGAAGCGATTCTGAATGCATTGGACAAGGCTAGGCACCATATTCATTTGGATTATTATACGATTCGAGATGACGGGATCGGCAGGCGATTCCTCCGGACGCTCATTCGTAAAGCACGCGAAGGCGTAGAGGTAAGACTCGTGTACGATGGGATCGGAAGTTTGCATCTTAGCGAGAATTACTTGACGGAACTGCATGCATCAGGCGTTCAGACGAGCTGTTTTTTGCCGCCGCGTTTTGCCTTTTATGAACGTCGCCTTAATTATCGCAATCATCGCAAAATCGTAGTCGTGGACGGAGTTGTCGGCTTCCTAGGCGGAATTAACATCGGCGATGAGTATTTAGGAAAAGATAAGCGGCTCGGGTTTTGGCGGGACACGCATCTTAAGCTGCAAGGGAATGCCGTTCACGATTTGCAGCGGCTATTTCTGAATGACTGGACGTTCGCTTCTAAGGAACGGCTTGAAGAACAAAAGTATATGCCGAAGCATGCTTCCTCAGGCAAGGAAAGCGTGCTGATCGTTCCTAGCGAGCCGGGGCGTAACGATCAAAAAATATTGGACGTAACGTTTGCCGCAATAAATGCCGCTAAGTCCCGGATTTGCATTTCTACGCCGTATTTCATACCTGATCCTAGCCTTGTCATGGCACTAAGAACGGCAGCACAAAGCGGTGTAGACGTTAAGATTATCATTCCGGGTATTGCCGATACGAAGCTTATTCTGTTAGCAACTTTATCGTATGTTCAAGACATGCTGGATGGCGGCGTGAAAATCTATCGTTATCGGAAAGGCTTCATACATGCCAAAGTGATGATTATCGATCGAATGCTCGTCTCTATAGGGACGGCGAATATGGATATGCGCAGCCTGTACAGTAATTTTGAGCTCAATGCCATGCTGTTCGATACGGATGCAATTGACAGACTGTTTACCGATTTCCAGGAAGATCTGAACAATAGCCATCAAGTGCATGCCCAGCAATTTACTAAGCGGCCTTGGAAGCAGAAGGCGGCTGAATCGTTGATCCATATGCTCTCGCCTCTCCTGTAAAACGATGAATGGAACGCGGCGCTTTCGGGTATATTTTGCGAGTAACACTTTATATCCTTCCTAGGAGGCGAGCCGAATGAGCGAAACGAACAATGATGCGCAGCAAGCGGCAGCCGAGCCGCAGAACGAAGGCAGAGACGATTATTTTATGGATATCGACCGCATGGTGAATGAAGGACTTGGCGGCGGCAACGTAACGATTCAAGGCGGTCTCATTGACGAGACGACGACGGATACGATGGAGCCTGAGCAGAGAGGGGATTAACCTTGAATACGACACGAGCGAAGCAAATTTACGAATCCGACGAGACGATCTCCGTCATGTTGGACGGCGATTCGGTCTGGATCGAGCACGTTGACGAAGCTAACGGAATGGCAACCGTACAAGTTAGCAGCATACCCGTTACTACGAAGACGGTATCATGCGACCGACTGCAGGAGCAGAGTCATTAAGATTGCAAGAAATGGATAAAAAGCCGATCCAAGTATGCTTAGGGCATGCTTGATCGGCTTTTTGCGATGGGAACGACTTGCTTCATCCTCCATAAGACTCCCGGAATGCGGTACAAAGCTTATCGCGGTCGACTTCCCACAATGCGGCGATGTCGGCGCTTACGTTCTCGTCCCACCAGTCGGCTTGAACCTTTCGATTGCTCTGATGTTCGACGATCCAGATCAGATTAAGCAGTACTTTTTTTGTATATATGAGCTCTGCTTCATCCATCTTTTCCTTGGAGACCCACAGCTTCATCCGTTTGACGGTACGATAGAGCTCGTTGCTGCAGGCTCTGCGAATTTTGCGCGCCGTCGGCAAGCCGGTGTTGTGTTTTTGCACGTTAGGCTTCATATAGGACCGACTCCTCTCTATATCCCATACATATGCGGAACAAGAAGAGAAGGTCACTGCCTACCATCTGCCAAACTTGTGATCAATCATTAGGTTATTGCACCGTTATGTAACCAACCATTGGACCGTCATGACGCATGTCCTTATGGGTCAAGCATACGATAGGGTATGTCCCCGGTTTGTCGGCCGTGAACGATACGACCGTCGTTTTGCCTTTTGTCACTGTGCCCCGAACGCCTAAACCTTCAATAACGAAAGGGTGACTGCTGCCATGGATGCCGGTGATGTGCAGCTCGGTTAACTCGCCCCTGTTCACGGTGATGGAGCCGGGATCCCAACGGTAGATTTCGATTTCTTTGCCGTCATCGGTTGTGGACTTAATTTCTGTGGTGACGAGCTGGAACACGCGTGCTGGCGCCTGCTGCCCGCTAACGGGGCGGGACCCATTCCAGTTCAAGAAGACGATGACTACGATTACGAGAGCTGCAAATGCGATCAATAGCTGAATCTGTTTTTTTCGAACGATAAATACTTTGGACATGAAACGATCACCTCATCTATTCGTATCAGTATAGGCTAGTCTATGCGATGGCTTGTCAGCCCATGACAAAAGTGGATGCTGGCAATGCCTTATGATAGAATAGCCTAAGTGCTTATGTAAGTGGACAAAGGATGATTATTAAGCGGGAAGGCGGATTGAGAACAGGAATGGAATGGATCAAGGATATTTTGCATGAGGTATTGTTGTGGGTCGAAAGCTTAGGATATTTCGGCATATTAATCGGACTATTAATTGAGGTTATTCCAAGCGAAATTGTTCTAGGCTTCGGTGGGTATTTAGTATGGAAGGGCGATATCTCTTTCTGGGGAGCTGTTATATTCGGAACGATAGGCGCAGTAGGGCAAAACTGGATTCTGTATGCAATCGGAAGATACGGCGGACGTCCAATTGTCGAGAAGTACGGAAAGTACATTAAGATTAAGGCCAAGCACGTCGACACGGCCGAGAGCTGGTTTAACAAATATGGAGCGGGCATCGTCTTCACTGCCAGGTTCGTCCCGGTTATGCGTCAAGTTATTTCAATACCGGCAGGGATGGCGAGAATGAACTTCTGGCTGTTCTCGCTGCTTACGGCACTCGCTTCGTTGCCATGGTCGATTTTATTCGTTTATTTGGGCAAAACGCTCGGCGACCGCTGGGAAGATGTCGGCGAGGAGGCTGCGCCATACGTACAGCCGGCGATCCTGATTGCGATAGCGCTGCTGATCGTTTATGTGCTTATCAAGTTTGTGCGTTCCCGCGGCAAATCGGTATAATAGCAAAGTATAGGTTTTTAAAGCGATGGTGGACTGAATAAACGGAACGAAAAGAGGGATTTTGATGAACAAGAGCGTTGCAGAGAAACTGGGCAAAGGGATTAGTCCACAGCAATTTATTGATGGCATGACCAAAAATAAAGAAGCTTTTATCGGTTGGCATGACAAGTTCGAATGGACGGATGAATCGGATCGCGAGCTGTTCGAGTCGATGAACAACCGCGACGATCTGCGCGTTCTTATCTTGATGGCGGATTGGTGCGGCGATGTCGTTCGCAACATTCCGGTCGTGTTCCAGGTGTTGTCCATCAGCGGCATTCCGACAGAAGTACTCATTATGGAAGAGCATCTGGATACGATGGATCAGTTCCTGACGATGGGCGGACGTTCCGTGCCGGTCGTTATTTTCGCCGATACGGGCGGGGCTGTGCTCGGTACATGGGGACCTCGGCCGAAGTATGTCCAGGAGCCGATGGTTGCATTCAAACAGGAAAATCCGGATCGTGAAGCGGCTGATTACCAAGAGAAGCTTGCCGCAACTCGTCAAGAAATCGGCCGTCGCTACGGCGAGGGAACGGGTTATCAATCCCTCATCGTGAAAGAATTGCGCGCGCTGCTGGAATCGTTCTAAGGGGTATGGGTGCGAATATGAAGATAGAATCGTTTTCTTTAGGACCGTTGCAAACGAACTGCTATTTAATCACGACATCGGAGCCGGGAGCGGATGAGCACGGCATCATTATTGATCCGGGCATGAATCCGAAGAAGCTGCTGGATCGTATCCAGGGTGTACATATCGAGGCGATCCTGCTGACGCATGCCCACTTCGATCATATGGGCGGCGTAGACGAGGTGCGCAAAGCGGCGAACTGCCCTGTTTATATCCATGATCTGGAGGCGGATTGGCTTACCGATCCACGCAAAAACGGTTCCATGCGATGGCAGGACGTAACGCCGCCGCTTTCGACCGATCCCGCTGAATACGCGTTGGCTGAAGGCCAGACTCTCCATATGATCGGGCATACGTTCCAGGTCATGCATACGCCGGGACATTCGCCGGGCAGCGTCAGCTTCCTATGCGGTGAGCATTTGTTCTCCGGCGACGTGCTGTTCAAGCTGGGCGTCGGACGTACCGATCTTCCCGGCGGACGCGAGCGGGACTTGTACGATACGATCAAGAACAAGCTGTACAAGCTAAGCCCCGATACGATCGTATACCCCGGACACGGCGGTCGTACGAAGATCGGCTTCGAAATGGCAAATAACCCGCATACGGGGTAACACATTGGCTGCGCTGTCTTCGGACGGCGCAGCATTTTAAGCTTATAGAGGATGGTGTATAGGATTGGCGGATACAACGGTACAAAAGGCGGACATGGGCTCGGAGGAATCAATCGGAAAGTCGAAGTTAACGGCGGAGCAGAAAGCAGCCGAGAGCGAGCGCATTATTAAAGGAATTGCAGCGCAGCTTACGATTCCTTTAACGAAGGTAAAGTCGGCGGTCGGCTTGCTGGACGAAGGAAATACAATTCCCTTCATCGCGAGGTATCGTAAAGAAATGACCGGTGAGCTGGACGAAAACGATCTGCGTTCCATTGAAGAGAAGCTGCAATATATGCGTAATCTCGAGGAGCGCAAGCGCGAGGTTATCCGTTTAATCGATGAGCAAGGGAAGCTGACGGACGTGCTCCGTGCGGATATCGAAAAATCGGTCAAGCTGCAGGAAGTGGAGGATTTGTATCGTCCGTACCGGCAGAAGCGCAAGACGCGCGCGAGCGTGGCGAAGGAACGCGGTCTTGAGCCGCTTGCTTTATGGATCTGGTCACAGCCTCGTCAGGGTGATCCTTTAGCCGAAGCTATCAATTACATAAACGCGGATAAGGGCGTAGCGACCGCCCAGGACGCATTGCAGGGCGCGATGGACATATTGGCCGAAAATATCGCCGACGATGCTGCAATACGCGCCTGGGTCCGTAAATACACCTTTGATCAAGGAATTATCCGAACGGAAGCGAAGGATGCTTCCGCCGAGTCGGTATATGAGATGTATTACAGCTACCAAGAGCCGATTCGCAAGCTTCCTCCGCATCGCGTGCTAGCCATCAACCGCGGCGAGCGCGAAGAGGTGTTGCGTGTCGCCTTCGATCTTGCCGCCGAGCGCATTCATGACTACATTCAGCGCAGACTGCTTCGTAATGGAACGGCAGCAGCCGTACGTGACGTTTTTGTCGCTATAATCGAGGATACCTATAAGCGGCTTCTTTCCCCGTCTATCGAGCGCGAGGTGCGCGGCGAGCTGACGGAGAAGGCGGAAGAGCATGCGATTTCCATCTTCAGCGAAAATCTTCGCAACCTGCTGCTGCAGCCTCCTGTCCGCGGAAACATTGTATTAGGCGTAGATCCAGCCTTCCGTACGGGCTGCAAGCTTGCCGTCATCGACGACACGGGCAAGCTGCTTGAGGTCGCGGTCTCTTATCCGACGCCTCCGAACAATAAGGTTGCCGAGGCGGAACGGCTCATCAATGGATTAATCGACAAATACAAAGTCGAGCTGATCGTAATCGGCAACGGTACGGCCTCCCGTGAGACGGAGCAATTTATTGCCAATTTAATCGGCAACCGCAAAGCAACAGCAGGATCGGCCGGCCGAGAAATCAAATATATTATCGTCAATGAAGCCGGCGCAAGCGTCTACTCCGCATCGAAGCTCGCGGCGGAAGAGTTTCCCAAGCTCGACGTGGCGGAGCGAAGCGCCGTATCTATTGCAAGAAGGCTGCAGGACCCGCTTGCGGAGCTTGTTAAGATTGAACCGAAAGCGATTGGCGTTGGTCAGTATCAGCATGACGTAAGCCAGAAGCGGCTTGATGAGAGTCTAGGCGGCGTCGTGGAATCGGCGGTTAACCATGTCGGCGTCGATGTGAACACCGCATCAGCGTCTCTGCTGTCTTATGTTGCCGGCATCAATGCAACGATTGCCCGCAATATTGTGAAGTACCGCGAGGAGAACGGTCGTTTCGCCAAGCGTACGCAGCTTCAGAAGGTTCCGCGCCTTGGCGCGAAATCGTACGAGCAGTGCATCGGCTTTCTCCGTATACCGGAAGCGGGCAATCCGCTTGACCGAACGGCTATTCACCCTGAATCGTATGATGTCGTAGATAAGCTGTTCGGAGCGCTCGGCCTTGAACTGAAGCAGATCGGCTCTGAAGCGCTTCAATCGAAGCTGGAGTCCATTGACCTGCCGAGCTTGGCCAACGCGTTAGATGTGGGCGTTCCAACGCTCAGAGACATCGTGGACAGCCTGCTTCGCCCGGGACGCGACCCGCGCGAGGAGCTGCCGCCGCCGATTTTTCACACCGATGTGCTTAACATGGAAGACCTTACAGCCGGGATGGAGCTTCAAGGTACGGTGCGTAACGTTATCGACTTCGGCGCGTTTATCGATATTGGTATCAAAAACGACGGTCTCGTCCATATTTCTCAGATGAGCGATAAGTTCGTGAAGCATCCGATGGATGTCGTATCGGTAGGCGACAATGTTACGGTCTGGGTACTAAGCGTTGATTTGAAAAAAGGACGCGTTAGCTTAACGATGCGGAAGCCTTAATACGGGTTAGATCCATAATGTGGGCTTGCCGTTCAATGGCAGGCCTACTATAATTTATATAGCAACAAATAAGAAGGAGATGGGGGGAATGAAGGAGATGAATGCGGATAAAGAACGTTGTGCGAGCGTGGCGCCACACAAGTGGTTCGGTTTATCGCTTCAGGCGCTCGTCATTTTAGCTCGGAAACCGGATATTTGTCCAAGCGCGGAAATCGCGAGCCGCTTGCACGCAGATGCAACGCTGCTGCGCCGTGTTCTTGTTAAGCTGGCACGCGAGCAATTGATCGAGACCAGAGAAGGAAGAGACGGGGGCTACCGCCTGAAACGTTCGCCAGAGTCGATTACTCTTGCTGACGTATATTCCGCGCTCAAAGTAGCCGAGCCGTTATGCAGCAATATGTTAGATACGGCATGCTCCCATGAATTTGGTTCGGAGATGAAGGCAGCCTTTACGGAAATCGCGAACGAAGTAGAGCGTAAAACACTCGAGGCCCTGCAGCCATATACGATTGCAGACTTAGCGGATCGGACGTTATCCACATCTAAATAAAACAAGAAAATTTTATTTCTAAAGTAAGGTAATTGACAAACGAATGACGCCGACATATACTGTTATTATAAAAGTTACAGTTCACACATCGTTAACTATGCGAAATTTTACACAGTTAATTACTGATGTTAACTGAGTGGATTTTAACACAGATCAGAATATGGAGGAGACCATTATGACAACACAAATTGATTCCCAAGTACAGGTATCAACGAAAGATGCTTCAGAGCCATCGTTTGCTAGCGTATTGCAGAGCCGCCGTTCCGTTCGTAAATACGACAGCAGTTTCGTTGTTACGGAGCAGGAAATTCGCGAATTGCTGGAAACGGCAACGAAGGCACCATCCTCATCCAACATGCAGCCTTGGCGTTTCTTGGTCGTTACCGATGCTGAATTGAAGCAAAAGCTAGTACCTATTGCTTTCAACCAACAGCAAGTTGCAGAAGCGTCGGCTATTGTTATCGTGCTCGGAGATTTGGAAATGTATAAGCTGTCCGAACAAATTTACGGCCAAGCAGTGGAAGCCGGCTATATGACGAAAGAAGTAGCCGATAACTTCGCTGCGAACTCGACAAAGATGTACCCGTCCCTGCCTGCTGACCGTTTGAAATCGCTCGTTGCCTTCGACACTGGACTTGTATCGATGCAGCTTATGCTAGCAGTCCGTGCAAAAGGTTTAGATACGGTACCAATGGGAGGCTTCAACCACGATCAACTAAAAGAATTTTTCGGCATCTCCGACCGTTATTTGCCTACATTAATGCTTCCAATCGGCAAAGCAGCGGCTGAAGGTCATCCGTCTACACGTCTCCCACTTGACGAAATTACATTTTTCAACAAGATGTAATTAAACCATCAGCTATATAAACAAACCGGCTTCCTCTTGGCAGAGGGAGCCGGTTTTTTATGTCCGAACTGATGGCAGACTAAACCTTATAAGCTAGTGCTGGTATCCTGTTCCTTCGGACCTTGTTTACTGCGATAGAAGTACCAGCAATCGTTAAGCAGCTTGATTTGTCTGCGATCCTTCTTCTGAAATGCGCGCATCAGTTGATTGCATAGCCACTGCGGCATGCGCATCGTCCTCCTCCCGAGCCCAACATGTTGTAATACTACAATATGGGGCAGGGCGGATGTCCGTGCAGGTCCATTCTAATTGCCGAGCTCTTCCTCGTATTCCTCGTACCATTGCTCAAGCTGAGCTTGAAGCGCCCGGATTTCGGTCAGCAGCGAGATGAGCGGATAAGACTTCTCTTGAACCGCGGAGAAATCGGCCTCCAGCTCATTGATGTAGGCGAGTCCGCTTACGATAGAGATTGAATTGTCATGGAGTTCGACCGCGTCGCATTCAGCAACGGCGTAAGGCAGGCTAGGTACGCGATCGGCCGTTAGCTTGTCGATTTCTTTATGAAGGCGCAAGTTGAGCGCGCTGAGCTGGTAAGCATGGGATTCGGGCATTTCAACGAATAGAATGGTTTCATTTTGCTTCATTAGGACATAACGCATTGTTGCCATAAAATGTTCTGAACTCCCCTCGATTATAACATTCCTACTTGACAGTGTAGCGTATCGTACCTTTAAAATTCAAGTAGTAGGGGGAGAATAACGATGAATGACGAAACGCTGCAGCAATGGGTTGAACAAATTTCGATGACATTCTTTGGACGGGCTTTCACGCACCGCGCGACGTTCAACAGCCGATTAAAGGCGACGGGAGGCCGTTACTTTACGCGTACGCATAATATCGAGATCAGCCCTCACCAACTGACTGTTTATGGACGAGAAGAAACGGAAAAAATCATTAAGCATGAGCTTTGCCATTATCATCTGCACATTCTCAAACGAGGTTATAAGCATCGGGATGCGGACTTTAAGCAATTGCTCGCACATGTAGGCGGATCACGTTACTGTCAATCGCTGCCGGAGCGCTCGGAACGTCAGACAAGGCCTTATCGCTATAAGCTTGTGTGCTCCAAATGCGGGATCGAATATTTGCGAAAGAAGAAGCTTGACCCGGCCAAATACGCATGCGGCAAATGCCGCGGAAAATTAATAATGATAACGCTTGACATTGAAAATGAAGCGTGATAAATTATTACTTGTCACTTTTACTTTTCCCTGATAGCTCAGTTGGTAGAGCACTCGACTGTTAATCGAGTTGTCACAGGTTCGAGTCCTGTTCGGGGAGCCAGATTTGGAGAGATACCCAAGTGGCTCAAGGGGACCCTCTGCTAAGGGGTTAGACTGCGTAAGTGGTGCGAGGGTTCGAATCCCTCTCTCTCCGCCACGATTTTTTCTCAAGTGATTGCAACGGGAAGACCGTTCAGCCGGTCTTTTTTATTTGCCCCGTTATCACGATAATACTCGTCATGATCCGATCGATTATTGGCAGTAGCAAGGCCCGTTGGTCAAGGGGTTAAGACACCTCCCTTTCACGGAGGTAACAGGGGTTCGAATCCCCTACGGGTCACCATTAGGATTTACGCTTGTGAAGCAGCTCTCTGGAGTTGATTAACGTTCATGAGAGCCATTAGCTCAGTTGGTAGAGCACCTGACTTTTAATCAGGGTGTCGAAGGTTCGAGTCCTTCATGGCTCACCATTTGCTTCAACCCTCGAAGCGAATGCGAATGAAGGAAGCGACATTGCAACAATTTCAAATGTGCGGTAGTGGTGGAATGGCAGACACGCTATCTTGAGGGGGTAGTGGGCGTATGCCCGTGGAGGTTCGAGTCCTCTCTACCGCACCATAACTTATTCAATCCAATCCTTGCTTCTAGAGCAAGGATTTTTGTTTTTATGTTAAAGACTCTTTACTTACTCTTCGAAACATGTACCTTGAATCGTATGTCTTTAAATGGCTGTCCTACCTTTAGAGTCCTTTGGTCCACTATCCCCTTGGCTCAGGAATAATAAACATGCAGCTATGCTAATCAGTGTCCGTAATCTCCAAATCACAACGAAACACTAGAGCAGCACTCTAACTTAACGATGATTCAAAGGGTTCAAATATTACCTGTGATTCACGATGTAGCTCCAAAGATCGAACTAGAGGTTTCTTTTCAGAATCTGCAATCCCAGTGGCCACTTTCTAAAAGCCATAGTCCCCGCAATTGTACAAATCAAAACACGCAACTGAACAACAAAACCACGCAAATTTCGAGCCGCATGAATACGAGACTCAGCCCGCAAACCCGCGAGTCAAAGACTGCAAGCCCGCAAACTATTTATCCAAAGTCAGCAAAGATGAGATCGCATTTTCACAAGCACAGACTGCAATCACAATAAATCTGATGCCGAAAACCCGCAAGCTCTGTACTGAAATCACGCAAAAAAGAGTCCGCAAATTCATGTGTCATGACCCGCAATCACGCAAGTAAAGGACCGCATATCCGCAGGCTGGTCGTCAATCGAGCAAAGCGGAAAACAAAGCTGGTTCAAATTGTTATCCTTGACCTAACCGAATCTGCTGGTTTCCAATTTGAATAACGAGTTGACCAGTCAATGCGTGATCTCTCGACAGGTATTTTCTTAATGGCTGCCAACTCATGATCTGACCAATTGGGAACTGGTGAACGAGGTGGCTCCTGCGCAAGACAAAGAGTAAGCAGGTGAACGAGAGAGGAACGGTTGGCATTGGAAACAACGTTTTTTCTGTAGCAATATTCATCCAGGTAAGCCTGAGAATATTTAAGAGATAATCCGTGAAAATTCCGATTAAGCCAATGAAAAGCTGATTGCGCTAACTGTGGCAATACATCTTGAGATTGCGGTAGATTAACGCAATGGCGGTTAATGGTAAGCTGGAGTAGATCTGGGCTGACATGTTCCTTTATGAAACCAGTTTCGACTGAAGGATCAAGTTTTTGGCGAGGATTTTGGTTTTCCTTCACGAGCTTTATTTTGAAATAGGGAGCTTGATTCGGCCGTGTGCTGCTTGCAGCAATTAAGGCCTGCTCTTTGTCTAGAGAGTCCATTGTCGGGAGCGGTTGCTTCATATAAACTTCCAGCTTGGCCTCAACGAATCCGGTGAGGAGGTGGCTCCGGTCATATTCCGAAATCATCATGCGAATTTTGTTGAGCATCGTCCATGCTGTCTTGTAAGTGACTTGAATCATATCGGCCAGTTGAACAGCGTTGATACTTTCTTCGGTGGATGAGACGACAAAGAGAACTTGCAGCCATTTGCGCAGCGACGTACGGCTTTTGTTGAGCATCGTGCCAGTTGTTAAGGTGGTTTGATGCTTACAATCTCTACATTCGTACAATGGCAGATTCCGTGTTGATATTGTATAGGCAAATGAGTGATCGCAGCGTGGACATCGAAAGCCTGCTGGCCACTTAAGCTTATAAATAAAATCGTAACAGTCCTGATCCGTCGCAACCATCCGATCAAATTCAATTAAGCTGCCAAGCATGCTATCGATCCTCCTTTATCACACTGTTAGGAACATATGTTCTTATTTATGTGGTACCAAAATACATGAAATCAATCAATAAAAATATGTAGAGCTTTGATGTTCGTTCCTGAGCTAGTGGGAGAGTGGAGCAAAGGAAAAAAAGTAAGTGCAGGATGCGGGATGTGCATAGCAGGTAGAGATGTCCTCACAAGGAGAAGTAAGGTGAAGAGGTACGATAAATGGGGTGAAGTTAGATAAAGTGGGTTGAAAAGATTGAAGAGAAAGGTAGTAAATTTGCTTTTTAAAAAAAGTCTTGTATGTTGGTGGTTTGAATGCTATAATCATTTTTGTTGTCTCAAGGGAATAAGAATTCCTTGTAAAAATAATGGCCCGTTGGTCAAGGGGTTAAGACACCTCCCTTTCACGGAGGTAACAGGGGTTCGAATCCCCTACGGGTCACCATTAAGAGCCATTAGCTCAGTTGGTAGAGCACCTGACTTTTAATCAGGGTGTCGAAGGTTCGAGTCCTTCATGGCTCACCATTTGCTTCTTCCCTCGAAGCGAGTGTAGTGAGAAGACGACCATAGTTACAAAACGTGCGGTAGTGGTGGAATGGCAGACACGCTATCTTGAGGGGGTAGTGGGCGTACGCCCGTGGAGGTTCGAGTCCTCTCTACCGCACCATAACTTATCCAAAGTCAATCCTTGCTTATGCGGCAAGGATTTTTTTGTTGTATTCAGCGTGTCTGCATCACGGGATTTTCGGCTGTCAGGGTCGAATCGTGACGCGCGTCCGAACGGGAACAAGCTTGGACAAAGCGACGACATCGTCGTTGTACATCCGGATACAGCCTTGAGATACGAGATGACCGATCGAGGAAGGGTTGTTCGTACCGTGTATGCCATAGTGCGGCTTGGAGAGGCCCATCCAGAATGACCCGAACGGTCCGCCTGGATTCGCTTGCTTATTAATGATAGTGAACTCGCCGGTCGGCGTCTGCGTTACCATCGTACCGATTCCGACAGGAAAGGAACGAGTGACGATATCGCCATCCAGCAAATGAAGCATTCGGTCCGATAGATCAACGATAATTCGATATGCGGGCATAGGTTCTTCCCTCCTTCTCTCCATCTTATGAAGATGTCAGAGGGGAGGCTTAGACGCCCGAAGGCGATACAAGCCTATTTTGCGCGGCATATGCGATGAATGTAGGAAGGGACGAAGCATCGCCGCTTCGTCCCTTCCTACATTAGTGCTTCGTAGCTTCCGTATCGTTGGAAAGCCTCAATACTTCGAATAGCTTGAATAGCAGGCTGAGCACGATCGCTACGACAGTTGCAAGCGCCATGCCCGATAGGGAGAAGTCGCCGATCGTCAGCTTCACGCCGCTAAGCCCAGTGACGAGCACGACCGTCGTCAGGAACATGTTCGTAGGTCTGCCATAGTCGACCTTCGATTCGACGAGCATGCGCAATCCGGATGCTGCGATTACGCCGAAGAGCAGCAAGGAGATGCCTCCCATGACGGGAACCGGGATGCCGGAGATAAGCGCCGAGAATTTGCCGGAGAACGAAAGGATGATCGCAAGCAATGCCGCGCCGCCAATAACGAATGTCGAGTATACCTTCGTAATCGCGAGTACTCCTATGTTCTCTCCATAAGTCGTATTTGGCGTCGATCCGACGAAGCCGGAAACGATTGTCGAGATGCCGTTGCCGAGCAAGGAACGGTGTAGGCCGGGCTCCTTGGACAAGTCCTTCTCGACGATATTGCTCGTGACGACCAAATGCCCGATATGCTCGGCAATAACGACCAATGAGGCAGGAATGATCGTCAGTATTGCCGCCCATTCGAAGACCGGCATCGTAAACGTTGGAGATTGAATCCAACCGCTGTCACCGACTAATGTGAAATTAGTGAGCCCCATTGCAAAGGCGATGACATAGCCGACCACGATACCGATCAAGATCGGGATAATGCGCAGGAATCCGCGGAACAGCACGGAGCCGAGAACGGTGACAGCCAGCGTAACCGTGGATAGCAAGACGATGCTGCCGTCTTGCGACCAGCTTGCCGCTTCCTCTGGGGTTAGTCCGTCCGGCATGATCCATCCAGCCATCTTGGCCGCTACCGGAATCAGCTCCAATCCGATAACCGCTACGATTGCGCCCATCGCCGCTGGCGGAAAAACAACGTTAATCCAGCCTGTCCCGGCTGCTTGAACGAGAAGAGCAACGAGCGTGAACACGATGCCGGCAGCGATGAAGCCGCCAAGCGCTGCCGCGTAGTTGCCGCCGCCAGCGGCATGATCGCCGATTACGGCACCGGCAGGGGCGATGAATGCGAAGCTTGAGCCGAGATAAGCAGGGATTTTACCTTTGCAAATCCATAAGTATAACAAGGTGCCGATCCCGTTCATCAATAGGCAAATCGCAGGATCGACGCCAAGCAGATTCGGTACGAGCACGGTCGAGCCGAACATAGCGAACAAATGCTGCAGGCTAAGCATGATGCTTGAGCCGATAGGCGGTCTTTCATTAACTCCAATTACGTTTCTCATGATAGAAATTCCTCTCGATTATAGTGCGAGCGGAGCTCGCTATTGGAGCATCCCATAGGTTATATAATATTGTCTATAAAATGGCCCTTGATGATTCTACATAGTTAGTATGGGTTTGGCAAGCGTTTTCTCATGAATTTCGACAATTTTCTCACGGTGAAGCCGAACGTTTTAAGAGGAAACGGCTAATGAAATGCAAATTTATTAACTTTTTTAACGAAGTCTTAGGAGGGAAGGAGGAGAATAAACTGAATAAGAAAGGCAGGTGAGGAGATGGAATGGTGGGGGATATGGCTCATCATCGCCGGTGTTTTGCTTGTTATTGAAATGCTGACGCTTACGTTCTACCTGCTCTGGGTCGCGCTGGGCGCAGCCGCCGCCGCGATCGTGGATTTATTTTTTAGGGCGCCGATATGGGTGGAGTTGCTGGTCGGTTGTGTGGTCGTGTTAATTCTGACGATATTTACAAAACCGTTAACGCGGAGATTCAGGCAATCACGGGGATATCAGGACGCCGTGGACGAGCTGGTCGGCAAGCAGGGTATCGTTCTGGAGTCCATCGCCGAGGGTGCGCCGGGCATCGTGAAGGTCGGAAATGAAACATGGAGCGCGGTAGCTAACCGGTCTATTGAGAAGGGCAAAACGGTTATCGTGCTGAGCCGAGGCAGCGCTGTACTTCATGTAGAAGAACGGGAAGGGGAATGAGCAATGGGCATTGCGTTAGCATTTATCGTAATAGTCATCGTCATTGTCTTTGCAGCGATGTCGGTCAAGATCGTTCCGCAGCAAAATGTCGGGGTCGTCGAGCGGCTCGGCAAGTTCAGCCGGCTGCTTACGCCTGGCATTAATATTTTGATACCTTTCATCGATCATGTGAGAACTTACCATGATTTGCGCATTCAGCAAGCGAACGTACCGCCGCAAACCGTTATCACGAAGGATAATGTGCAGGTGAAGATCGACACCATTATATTCTATCAGGTGACCGGGCCCGAACAGGCTACATACGGCATCTCGGACTATGTATACGGCGTGCGCAATATTAGTACGGCAACGATGAGGCAAATTATCGGCAAAATGGAGCTGGACGAAACGTTGTCGGGACGGGAGAAAATATCGACCGACATTCGGATCGCGCTGGACGAGGCGACGGAGAAATGGGGCGTGCGCATCGAAAGGGTGGAAGTCATCGATATTCAGCCTCCGCTCGACATTCAAGAGGCGATGGATAAGCAGATGAAAGCGGAGCGCAGCAAACGCGCGCTGGTCCTCGATGCGGAAGCGGCGAAGCAGGATATGATTTTGCGTGCCGAAGGCGATAAGCAGAGCAAGATCTTGAAGGCGGAAGGCGATAAGGAAGCGCGCATCCGGCATGCGGAAGGACAACGGCAAGCACAGGAGCTGGAAGCGCTCGGCGAGGCCAAGGCGATTCAGACGATTGCAGAAGCGGAACGGAGTCGAATCGAGCTTATTCGCTCCGCGGGCCTGGACGATAAGGTGCTTACCTACCGGTCGCTCGAGGCGCTGTCCGATATCGCAAACGGTGCGGCTAATAAGGTGTTTATACCGACCCGTGCGGTAGAGACGCTCGGCAGTATCGGCGCTATAAGCGAGATGCTTAAGTCCAATCAATAAAATAAATAACGTTCCATTACACATTATAGCCGGCCGGAACCAAGTGGCATACACTTGGCCCGGCCGGCTATTCTGTTGGAATAATCAGGCGGTGGGCGGTATACTGAAGCTTATATAGAAGTTACCGAGCGGCGAAAACAATGAGGAGCGTTGCCGATGCCTAGAGAAATAAGAGCGAATGAGCTGTCTGCGCTTAAGGAAATCGCGGAGATGCTTAATACGACGAACGATATGGATCAAATGCTGAGCGAGGTGCTCGTTAAGCTGTTGCAGGTCACGGGGTTCACGACCGGATGGATCTTTATGCTGGACGAGTCGATGGATAGCGAATGCGTCGCTGCCCACGGACTGCCGCCTGCGCTGGAGGCTGACGACCGATCGGCAATGTGCGGCGAGGATTGCTGGTGCATTGAGCGGTATAGACGCAATAAACTGCATCATGCGGTCAATACGATTGAATGCAAGCGCATCACGTACGCGATAGCGGAAGGCCTCGAGGAAGAGACGCACGGCATTTCGCATCATGCGACGGTGCCGCTTAAGGCGGGCAGGGACAAGTTCGGACTGCTGAACGTTGCGGAGGCGGGGAAGGAATGTTTTACAGAGGACGAGCTTGCGCTTCTGCAGGCTGTTGCTTATCAGATCGGGACCGCCGTTAAGCGAATTCGGCTTTATCAAGCGCAGGAGCAGAACGCGCTTCACTATTCGAAGCTCAGCAATGTGATTCAGCGGATCCATGCGATCGGCGTTATCAGCGAACTTCCGATCAAGGCGGTTAAGGAGATCGGAAATATGTTCAACTGGCCGCATGCTTCCTTGTTTATCTACGAGAATGGCGAGTTGTCGCTTCGAGCGCACTACACGGAAGGCGAGGTCCATGAGGAATGGAAATCGCTCAGCATCGACGACAACGGTCCGATCAGCACGTCGTTCCGCGACAATAAGCTTGTAATCGTATCGAATGCGGAGCATGTGTCCTGTCCCTCCCTGGAGCGGGTCGGCATCCCGCTCTACTCGTCCGCTGCGGCGATTCCGCTGCGCGTGCGAAGCCGATCGATTGGCGTGCTGTTCATCAGCAGTCCGATCAAGGGGCATTTTGACGAGTATCATGAAGACTTTATGTATTCGCTCGGCGATCACTATACGCTCTGCGTAGAGAATCTGCGCGTCTATGAGCAGAGGCGCGAGCTGGCGCGGATGGAGGAAAGAAATCGGATGGCCAGAGATTTGCATGATTCGGTCATTCAGAAGGTGTTCTCCCTGTCGTTCATTGCCAAAGGGGCGGAGACGCTGCTTAAGGATCGGGAGGCGGTCGTTCGCGAGTCGCTGAAGGAAATCCAGCAGTTGTCGCAAGAAACGCTGAAGGAGATGCGGACGCTCATCTGGCAGCTTCATCCGGCGGGCTTGGAGAACGGGCTGCTGAGCGCGTTGAAGCAATACGGACAGAGCATGGACTTAACTGTCTACGAGCAGATCAGGGGGCTTAAGCAGCTGCCACGGGCGATCGAGGAGGCGTTATGGCGCATCGGCCAAGAGGCGCTGAACAATGTCCGCAAGCATGCGGAGACCGATAGCGTATACGTTAAGCTGGTACGTACGGAGAACGAGGCGATGCTTGAGGTCATGGACAAGGGCAAAGGCTTCGCGGTCGAAAATAGGAAAAGCGGGCTGACGCTCGGGATGCTGTCGATGCGCGAGCGCGCAGAGCAGCTTGGCGGGCAATTCAGCTTGAAGAGCGGAGTGGGACAGCCGACGGTCATTACGGTTCAAATCCCGCTCGAGCCGTATGAGACTTAACTTATTTGGTTTAGAATAGTCACCGGGAATGAGGAACGATCGTGAAGATCAAACTATTGTTAGTGGACGATCATCAAATTGTATTGAAAGGCATCTCCTTCTTTCTGACGATGCAGCCCGACTTCGAGATTGTCGGGGAAGCGCAGAACGGTCAGGAGGCCGTGAAGAAGGCCGCCGAGCTCCAGCCGGACGTCATCTTGATGGATCTCAACATGCCGGTCATGGACGGCATCGAAGCGAGCAGCCTCATTACGAGCCAGCATCCCCATATGAAGGTGCTTGTCCTGACAAGCTTCTCCGACCAGAGCCACATTGTGCCTGCGCTCCAATCGGGAGCTGCCGGATATATGTTAAAGGATGTCGAGCCGGAGCAGCTGGCCGAGGCGATCCGCAGCGCGCATAAGGGCAACATTCAGCTGCATCCGGATATAGCGGGGGCGTTATTGACGCAGTTGATGCCGCAGCCCGAGACAACGGCAAAGACTGGAGAGGACACGGCGGTTACGGAAGCGGCGAATAGGCCGGAGCAAAAAGGAAGAGGGGCGATTGAATCGCTTACCCCTCGCGAGAAGGAAGTACTGCTGCTTATTGCCCAAGGGCTTAGCAATAAAGAAATCGCACATGCGCTTATTGTCGCCGAGAAGACGGTCAAGACGCATGTCAGCAATATACTCGGCAAGCTGCATCTTGCCGATCGGACGCAAGCCGCGTTATATGCGGTTCAGCACCAACGAACGAGTCCATCGCAATAATTAGCCATGCAGTAGTCCTAAGACTATAGGCGTAGGACTAGATCTCAGCCTATGAGAGGCTTAGAGGCCGGATTATCGGTCTTATTACCGATGTATTCCTCCATTCGACTATATAAAATATAGATAGTACTAAAAAGTACGAAGCTATTAAAAAATAGAAAATTTAATGGAGGTTAATTACATGAGCACTATACTGTTCGTTAAAGCAAACGACCGTTCGATCGAGCAAGCCGTCAGCGTGAAGTTATACCATGCGTTCCTGGACGCCTATAAGGAAAGCCATCCCGAGGACACGATCATTGAGCTGGATCTGTTCCAAGAAGAGCTTCCGTACATGAACGCCGACATGATCAACGGCAACTATAAGGCTGCCAACGGTTATGACCTTACGCCAGCCGAGAAAGCCGCTTCCGACGTTGCGGCGAAATATATCGATCAATTCCTTGCTGCCGACAAAGTCGTATTCGGCTTCCCGCTTTGGAACTTTACGATCCCTGCGGTGCTTCACACGTACATCGACTACATCGTCCAAGCAGGCAAAACGTTCAAATATACGGAGCAAGGTCCAGTAGGCCTCATTCCCGACAAAAAAGTGGCATTGATCAACGCGCGCGGCGGCATCTATTCGGAAGGCCCTGCTGCGGCTGCCGAAATGTCCTTGAACCTCGTTCGCAACGTTCTAAGTTTCCTAGGCGTAACGAACCTCACGACGATTATCGCCGAAGGCCACAATCAACTGTCCGATCAAGCGGCCTCGATTATCGAGCAAGGCATTAACAAAGCTAAACAAGAAGCGCTTGTATTCTAAATTAGTAATCGTTATGAGAAATGCGAGTCCCGAGTCGAAGCGACGAGGGGCTCGCATTTTTTTGCGATTATGCTCTATTTTGAATAGGGATGCTAGTATATAATGATCTGGGAAAAATACATATGGACGATAAGGAGACGGATGAAAATGGGCAAAAGCAAAGTGATATTGTTCCAAGGCGATTCCATTACGGACGGAGCAAGGGGGAGAAACGACGATCCCAATCATATTCTCGGACATAGCTATGCGTACATCGCGGCTGCCGAGCTGGGCAGGGAGTTCGCGGAGGCGCAGCCCGTATTCTACAACAGAGGCATTAGCGGCAACCGGGTCTCCGACTTGTACGCGCGTTGGAACGAGGATGCGTTCAGCTTGAAGCCGGACGTTATCAGCATTATGATCGGCGTTAACGACGCATGGCGCATCGTTAACGAAGAACCGACGGGCGTTACCGACCGGTTCGAGCGGGCTTACCGTCATTTGCTGGAAGAAACGAAGGAAGTGCTGCCGAACGTGCAGCTTGTATTGTGCGAGCCTTTTATCTTGAAGACGGGCGCTACGGAAGAACGCTGGGATGCCTGGACGGAACTGCTCGGCCGTTACCAAGCGGTCATTCGCGATCTGGCGATCGAGTTCGGCGCTATATTCGTACCGCTTCAGCAGACGTTTAATGATGCCTGCGAGCGCGCGGAAGCGAAATATTGGATCTGGGACGGCGTCCATCCAACAACTGCCGGCCATGATCTTATCGCACGGGAATGGCTGAAGGCTGCCAGAGACGGCGGCATCGCTTTTGATTAGAAAAATGAGTCTTGCGGGCATCTAAATTCGTATTACCCCTCATAAACTTAGCGTGACAGAGGGGAGAGATGTTATTCTGAGTATCATGGACGGAAATCCAAACGTACAACGAAATGACCGCAAGCCGCAGCCATTGAAGCCGGGTACGGCTAAGAAGGCCATTCTTATCGCAGTTGCTGCAATCGTCGTCATTTACCTCGGCTTCTCATCATTTTACACGGTCCAAGAGCAGGAGCGGGCAGCCATCCTAACGTTTGGGAAGTATACAAGCGAGGAAACGGCCGGCCTCCACTTTAAGTGGCCGTATCCGATCCAAGAGGTCATCATGGTTAAAGCCGAATTGACGCAGCGTATTCATATTGGCTATCGCCAGAATGGCGATACGGTCGTACCGGTGGAAGAAGAGGCGCTAATGATTACCGGGGACGAAAATATCGTTTCCGCAGACGCAGTCGTCCAGTGGAAGATCAGCAATATTCACGATTACCTGTATAACATTGACGATCCGGAGCAGTTTCTGCGAAATGCGGCAAGCTCTTCGATCCGCTCCGTAATCGGTTCGGAGAAGCTCGATTATGCGATAACGGACGGCAAGACCGTCATCCAGGATAAAGTGCGCGAGAAGCTGCTGGAGCTGCAGACGAAATACAAAACCGGCATCCAGATCATCGACATTAAATTCCAGGATATCGAGCCGCCGAGCGGACAGGTTGAGGAAGCGTTTCGCGAAGTGACGAACGCTCGCGAGGAGAAGAATACGAAGATCAACAATGCCGTGAAGTACGAGAATGACCGGATTCCCAAGGCCCGCGGCGAAGCGCAGGCGCTCCTCGAGAACGCGGAGGGCGAGAAGAAGTCGCGAGTGTTGAATGCGGAAGGCGACGTGGCCAAGTTCAACGCGATCTACAACGAATACAAGAACAATCCGAACGTCACGCAGAGTCGCTTGATTCTGGAGACGCTCGAGAAAATATTGCCGAATGCACAAATCTTCATAACGAATTCGAACAGCGATACGGTTAACTATTTACCGCTTAACGAATTGCTCAAAGGCGGCAACGGAACGGCCAAACAGACTGAAACGACGAGCCCTGTGACGGTACCGCAGCAAGAGCCGCAAGGAGGTGACGCACAGTGAAACGAAATCAGTGGATCATGATCATCTCGGCGGTCGTGCTGGTTATACTGGCGTCCGGATCCATGTTCATCGTCAAGGAAGGCGAATATAAGGTCGTATTAAAGTTCGGAGAAGCCGTCAGGGCGGTGAGTAACCCGGGGTTGAAGTTCAAGCTGCCATTTATCGAGAACGTCTCCACTCTGCCGAAGTATCAGATGTCGTATGAGAGCAATCCTACTTCAATACTGACGAAGGACAAAAAACCGATCATCGTCGATAATTATACGGTATGGCGCATTACGAACGCCGAGCAGTTTCTTCGTACCGTCCAGTCGGTTAGCGGCGGCGTTCAGCGTATTGACGAGGCTGTATACAATTCCGTTCGCCGTAAGCTGTCGGAGGTCAACTATGATAACATCATTAGCGAAAATACGGAGCGCGGCAACATTAACGACGAGATTACGAAGGACGTAACTGCTGCGCTAACGAGAGACAATTACGGCATCGAGATTATCGATGTCCGGATTAAGCGCACCGACCTGCCGGAGGGGAACAAGCAAAGCGTCTACAATCGGATGATATCCGACCGGCAATCGATCGCGGCCCGTTATCTATCCGAAGGCGACGAGGAATCGCGCAAAATTACGTCGAAAGCCGATCGCACCGCAACGGAGCTCCTGGCGCAAGCGGAGGCCGACGCGAAGAAGATTATTGCCGAAGGCGAAGGGGCGGCAGCCAAAATTTATAACGAAGCTTACGGCAAAGATCCGCAATTTTACAGTTTGTATCGAACGTTGGAGAGCTATGTGACGACTTTGCAAAACGAGCCGGTCATTATGCTGCCGATTGATTCGCCTTATGCCAGGATTTTGCTCGGTGAATAATTAGGAAAAATAAATAATAATATATCATTTTATATGAAATGAATGCCAAGCAAAGGAACCCTCTTTGCTTGGTTTTTCCTTGTTTGCCATTGAAATCGCGATTATATGTGTCATGCTACAAAAAAAAGCGGCTATTTATTTCTTGCGAAAGATCGTATATTATGTGAGCAATATAAGGCGATGTTAAGAAGCAAGGGAGAGGCTGCTAAGATGAAGATGCGCATTAGAACGTTTATGCCCTTCACGTACAAAATGATGATTCCTTACCTCGTACTCGTTTTGTTTACGGATATTATTATCGGTTATTTTTCTTACTCGCTCCTGATCGAATCCCGTACGGAAATGGCGGAGACGAACATACGGACGGCGATGGAGCAGACAAGGAACAACCTGGAATACCAGATGGACGAGATACAGCGCATGTCCGACACGCTGTTCGGAAGCTTGTCTTTCCAGCGCGCTCTTCAGAAGAAAGGCGATCCATGGGAGACGTATCTCACCATGCTCGACGAGATCGTTCCGCAAATTCAGGCCCCGCTTAAGCTGTATGGCAACAAGATACGGCTTATCATCTATACGACGAACGGGTATTTGAACGAGGTGGACGGAGATAACTTGAATCAACAGATTGATGACAGCGATTACTATGTGCTCCCGTACAGCCTAATCGCGGATCGCGAATGGTTTAAGACGCTTAAAGATTCCGAGCTGGACAATCTATGGATGCAGGTCGATACGGACGTTAAGCTGGAAAATATTTCGCATGTGCGCAGACTCGTATCCTTTAACGATTACAAAACCGGAATCGGCTACGTCCGCATCACGACGAGACTAACCGATCTGCTCGGCGACTTCGGGACATTTCCGATTGAAGACGGCATCGTTCTTCGCTTGCTCGACGAGAGCACGAATACGACGATGTATCAACGCGGGGAAACAGACCAGTCGATAAACGATAAATCTTTCCTCATTCTGAGAGAAACCATTCCGGATACAGGCCTTTATATCGAGACGCTTGTCCCTTACAGCTATCTGGAGAAGGATGCGAGCAGGCTGCAATCGGTTATTTTTGCCATATGCTCCATTAGCTTTCTCGTGATGGCTTTGATCGGCTATATGGTCGCGCGTCTCTCGGGGCGCAAGATGAAGCGGATCGTCACGCAGCTTCGTTCGTTCCAGGAAGGCAACTTCCAGAAGCGGATCCGGTTCAGCGGCAATGATGAATTCGTTCATATCGCCGATGCGTTCAACATTATGGCGGGCAACATCCAAGAGCTGATCAAGAGCGTCTACGTCCACGGCATCCAGAAGAAGCAAGCCGAGCTTGAGGCGCTGCAGGCGCAGATCAATCCGCATTTTCTGTACAATACGCTGTCGACGATCAGCAGCCTTGCCAATCTGGGGGAAGCGCAGAAGGTGACGGGGATGGTCAGCGGGCTGGCGAAGTTCTACAGGCTGTCGCTGAATCAAGGGAATGTGTACATTCCGCTTGAGAAGGAGCTGGAGCAGATCGAGGCATATTTGGACATCCAACGGATCAAGTATGCCGATGCGTTCGACGTTTATTTCGATCTTGACCCGGAGCTGTCCGATTGCAAGGTCATTAAGCTCATCCTTCAGCCGTTCGTGGAGAATGTGTTCAAGCACGCCTGGTTCGGCGAGCGCATCTCGATTCGCATTTCGGCGAAGCGGATCGGCGAACGAATGGAGCTCAAGGTCATCGACGACGGAATCGGAATGAAGCCCGAGGTTGCCCGACAGTTGCTGCTCGGACCGAGCCAGTCCGGCGGCGGCTACGGTCTCAAGAACGTCGACGATCGCATCAAACTCCGGTACGGCGATGAATTCGGGATCCAGATCGGCAGCATATACGGCGGCGGCACGACGATTCGAATCGTACTGCCGATCGATACGGAGGAGAAGCAGGAAGCGGATGAAGGCTATATGCCTTGAAACGAATAGACAGGGATTCGGCATGAGGAGGTACGGTAGGCATGAATGTGCTGCTAGTGGATGATGAAGCGGTTGATTTGGAGTGGCTGCGGCGCAGAGTCGCAGGAAGTACGCTTCCGCTTAAGGTGATCGGAACGGCCAACAGCGGCTTCGCCGCGCTTAAGATTATGGAATCGGAGCAGGTTGATATTATATTATCGGATATTCGGATGCCGATTATGTCGGGTATCGATTTCGCCCGCAAGGCGAAGTCGATTAATCCGCAGGTACAGCTCGTATTTATTAGCGGACATGAAGATTTCAGCTATGCCAAGGAAGCGCTGCATCTGAACGCATCCGGTTATTTGCTCAAACCGGTGGACGACGGGGAGCTTTACGACATGCTGGCCTCGTTGTGCAGCAAGGTCGAGCAGGAGCGGGAGCGTCATCGCAGCGTAGCCGAAGCGCTGTCGCTCGTGAATCAGGAGCTGCTGCTGCGATGGCTGAACGACTCCGATCAGGACGAGCCGCAGGAGCATATCAAGCCGTTCGTGGAGCAGCTGCTTCTCATGGGGACTTCCGTTGCCATTATCGAAAGCGACGATGTGGAATGGAAGCTTCCGGACGAAGAACGAAGATCGCAGCTCGCCCAGCTTGCGCAGTTCGTTATGCGTTATGTGCTGGATCATCATATCGGGACGCTCATTGTGGCGCATAATTCCCGAATTGTTTTGCTGTCCGGCATGCATGAGGATCCGCTTGGCGGCCTGCTCGATGAGCTCATCCAAGCGGTTCGGGCCGCTTTCCCGATTACGATTACGATCGGCATCGGCATGCATGCGGCGAATATCGGTCAGCTCCGCGAATCGTACCGACAGGCAGAGGCGGCTCTGAGCGCGAAGTGGCTGCTTGGCAAAAACCGGCTGATCAAGGAGGGCTCGAAGTCGTCGGCCCGCGGCGCGCTCGCTCCGAACGTGGAGGAGAGCGTCAGTCAGATGCTCCAAGCGATTCTGGAATACGATCTGGTGCTCATCGACGACTGTTTGCAGCGGCTGTTCAACGATAACGTATCCATTGCGCAGAAGAACGATATTTACGATCTCATTATTCGGATCACGTCCAAGCTGCATGCAGACTTGCTCCAGCGGAACGAGAATCTGTACGATCTGCTCAAGTGGGAATCGCATCAGCCTGCCGTGTTGTTCCAATTCGAGACGATGGATGACATTTTGTCGTGGCTGCGCAGAAGGTTCTTCGAGCTCTCGGAGCTGCTGTACGTCAAGGGGCAGAAGCAGAAGCGCAAGCTGTTCGAGGAAATCGCGCATTACGTGGACGAGCAGCTTGAGCATCGCGTGACATTGAAGGAAGTCGCGGCTCAATTCGACTTCACGCCCAATTACCTTGGTCATCTGTTCAAGGAGGAAACGGGGACGCTGTTCAGCGACTTTCTTAACGAGCGCAGGATGAACCGGGTATGCACGCTGCTAGCCGATCCGACGCTGAAGATATACGAGATAGCCGAGAGGGTCGGCTACAAAAACATCATTTATTTCAACCGTCAATTCAAGCAATCGACGGGGATGACGCCCGGCGAGTTCCGTAAGAAAAACAAAATATAAGGTTAACAGAGCCGCCGGCGGGGGAAAGATTCCCTTGCCGGCGCTTTTTTTATAGTCGGACGAGTTCTTCCCTATAAACCAATGAAAATACAAAATCGTAGATTTAGTATTAGTTTTAGTTGATTGGCTAAATTATTCGCAGGTGCATTCTCTTTATATAATGGGTACACACAGAGAGTTACACGGAAGGAGAGTACACATGAACCGACGGGGATTTATAGGTTACGTCATCAAACAAAGAACGCTGCTCCTGATGCTCACGCCTGCGGTATTGTTTTTTCTGCTGTTCGCGTATGTGCCGATGGCTGGCATTGTACTTGCCTTCAAGCAGTTCAACTACACGGGCGGCGTATTCGGAAGCCCATGGAACGGATGGGACAACTTCCGATTTTTCTTCGAATCGGGCAATGCGTGGATGGTAACGAGGAACACCGCGCTCTACAATATCGCATTCATCATCGTCAACAACGTTCTTCAAATAGCGGCAGCGATTCTGTTGTTCGAGGCGGTTGGCAAATGGTTTCGCAAAATATCGCAAACGGTTATGTTCCTGCCTTATTTTATATCATGGGTCGTAGTCGGAGCGATTGCTTATAACCTGTTCAATTACGATGTCGGAACGCTTAATTCGATCCTGACGGCGGTCGGTCTGGAACCGGTCGATGTCTACAACACACCTGCTTATTGGCCTTACATTCTCGTGCTCGTATCGGCTTGGAAAACGCTCGGTTACGGCTCGGTCATGTATTTGGCGGCGATCATCGGCATCGACAAGGAAATGTACGAGGCGGCCGAGATCGACGGAGCAAATATTTTCCAGCGGATCTATCGCATCACGATCCCGAATTTGTTCCCGACGATCATCATCCTGGTGCTGCTGGCCATCGGCAATATTTTCAGAGGCGACTTCGGGATGTTCTACAACATGGTGGGCACGAACGGGCTGCTGTTCTCCTACACCGACGTCATCGATACATTCGTATTCCGTACGCTAACGACGAGCAACGAGGTCGGGCTATCGGCTGCGGTCGGCTTCTATCAATCCGTTCTTGGTTTTGCGACGATCTTGCTGGCGAACTATGCGGTACGTAAATATGACAAAGATCACGCTTTGTTCTAAACGGAGGGATTACAATGAGTGCTACCGTTAATCAAATTGAAAAATCCGATAAAGCGCCAAAGAGCGCGGGCAAGATGCAGATGGATCGCTTGGCGCTTAACCTTATCGGCTATACCTTTATTACGCTGCTGGCGGTTATATGTATATTCCCTTTCCTGCTCGTCGTTTCATCATCGCTGACGGAGGAGAGCAAGATCATCGAGGACGGCTTCCAGCTCTTCCCGACCGCTTTCTCGGTGGAAGCGTACAGCTTGCTCTTCAAATATCCGACGCAAATGCTGAAGGCCTATGGCGTAACGATTGCCGTTACGGTACTCGGAACAGCTCTGGGATTGTTCGTAACCGCCATGACCGCTTATGTCCTGCAGCGCAAAGACTTCAAATGGCGCAATCAGTTCTCGTTCTTCTTCTTCTTCACGACGCTGTTCAGCGGCGGCCTCGTGCCGTGGTACTTGATGATCGTCAACTACCTCGATCTGAAGGACAGATTAATCGTTCTTATTCTGCCGATGCTGCTTAACGTATTTTACATCATCGTCATGAAGTCGTTCATGAGCAGCATTCCCGAAGCAATAACCGAATCGGCCAAAATTGACGGCGCAGGCGACTTCCGAATTTTCCTGCAGCTCATTATTCCGTTGTCGAAGCCGGCGCTTGCTACGATCGGTTTGTTCATCGCATTAGCATATTGGAATGATTGGTATAACGCGCTGCTCTTCGTTAGCAGCGAGAACTTGATGCCTCTACAATATTATTTGTACAAAATGCTAGGCAATATGGACGGCATGCGGCGGGCGATGGTAAGCTCAGGTGCGGTCGTCACGATGAATATTCCGACCGAGAGCCTGAAGATGGCGATGACGATTGTCGCTACCGGCCCGATTCTGCTCGCATATCCGTTCATCCAACGTTATTTTGTGCAAGGACTTACGATTGGCGCAGTGAAAGGATGACCTCAGGGCAACCTGGTTATCATATATCAAACTACCTTCTAGGGGGAAAAAGGGTCATGCAGAAGAAAAAATCATTTATGCTATTATTCGCAATCATTATGGTTTTGACGACAGTATTAAGCGCTTGCGGAAGCAAAAATAACGAGAATCCAGGCAACAGTTCCGAAACGACGAACAAGCCCGCGACGGACGCTACCGAGCAACCAGCGGGAGACGGCAAAGCGGATACGTCCGAAGAGGTTAAGATCAAAATGCTGCTCGTTGGCGGCAAACCGATCGATTACGATCTCGTATTCGGCGAATTGAACAAAAAGCTGAAAGAAAAAGCGAATGCAACGGTAGAAGCCGAGTTTCTGGATTGGTCCGACTGGACGCAGAAATACCCACTGAAATTCGCTGCTAACGAAGATTTCGATATCGCCTACACGGCTAACTGGGCGTTCTATAGCGACCAAGCGATCAAAGGCGGCTTCATGGAGCTGACGGACGAGCTGATTAAAGCGAATATGCCTTTGTCGCTTGCGGCAATGCCGGCCGTAGCTTGGGAACAATCCAAAGTGAACGGCATGCAATACATGGTGCCGAACAACAACCCGGAAGTAACCGACAAGGCGGTACTGATCCGCGAAGATTTGCGCAAGAAGCATAACCTTCCGGAAGTGAACAGCCCTGAATCGTTCGCGAACTATGTGAAGACGATTGCAGCGAACGAGAAAGGCATTAACGCTTACAATGCGAAAGCAGCTGATGGCTGGAAATGGCATGAGCTTGACCAAATCCTTCTTGAGCAGCAAAACGAATGGAACCTTGTAGACTACAGCATGCCGCTTGCTTACAAGCTGGACGACGCTACGGGCAAAATCTTCAACGTATACGATACGCCTGAGTTCAAAGCGCTTGTGACTTACTACAAAGATCTTGCCGACAACAACGCTTGGTCCAAAAACGTAGTCAGCAACAAAAACGACGTATGGCAAGACATGAAGGCAGGCAAAACGGCTTCTTACGCTCATACCTTGGGCACGGTAGCGATGAACCTGGCCGAGATGCGCAGAGAGCAACCAGACGTAGAGCTTGCGATTGCCGATCTGACGCCTGACAAGAAAAAAATCGCGGCGATCTCGACGCAAAACGGCTTTGCGATCCATGCCACTTCGAAGAAAGCAGAACGTTCGCTTATGGTTATCGATCTGCTCCAAAACGATAAAGAAATCCACGATCTGTTCATGTACGGAATCGCTGGTACGCACTATGAAGCAGTAGGCGACGACAAGTTTAGCGCTACGGCCGGAACGCCTAACTATACGGGCTTCTCCAACTGGGGGGCGAACTCGCCTATGAACCGCAAAGATGCTGCATACCCGGTCGAAGCGGATGCAATTGCCTCTGCTTGGCAGTCGAAAGTGTACAACTTCGACCTTGAGACGTTCGTATTCAACGACGCTAACGTGAAGAACGAAGTTGCTAACGTAGGCAACGTGATGCTCCGTTATGCCATTCCGCTCGAATACGGCCTGATCAAGGACGTAGAAAAAGGCGTGGCCGATCTGAACGCGCAGCTGAAAGCGGCTGGCATCGATAAGCTGCAAGCTGAGCTGCAAAGCCAGATCGACGCGTTCCTGGCAAGCAAATAGAAAGATTGAGAACGAGGCAGGCGACGAGAGTCGCCTTCTTTTTTTGTTGCTGTTTGTAGTTGTGCACCACTACCGCTCGCCGCATTCGCAGGGGCGCGCCTCGCCGCGATACCGTGATCCGATCCGAATAACAGGAGTTTATCCAGTTATTAATTAAATCCAATCATAGCTCTCGAAATTAACAGGAGAAACTCCAGTTATTTCAAATCGTAGGTGATCTAAAGTCCTTTAAAATGATAAGAAAAAATGGGCAATCGTAGAAATGGTACTAGTTTTAGTTGCTTAAGTCGATGTCCAAACGGCGCGCGCGGGAACTACAATGAGAGCAATAACCGATAAGGGGGATTTCAATGAAAGCAATATGGCGCAAACGGCTTGTACTGGCAATCATTTTTGTGTTAACGCTTACAACAATTGCGGGGGTTGGCCCAGGCATACGAGTATCCGCGCTAGGAGGCGGGAATCTCGTGCAGAACCCGGGCTTCGAGAGCGGCGATTTGGCGAGTTGGGAAGTGACCGGATCGACTGGGGCAGTTACGGTGAAAAACAGTACGGCAGATGCTCATTCCGGCAGCAAATCGATCAGCTATTGGTTGGGCTCCGATTACTCGTTTAAATTATCGCAGACGATTACAGTAGTTGAGGACGGCATGTATGAATTGCGAGCTTGGGTATCGGGAGGTATCGATATCGATAAGCCGATCACGATAAGCCTGTTCGCCGAAGACTTCGGCAGTGAGACGCTTAACCTGACGGCGGTAAATACGGGTTACGGCAGTTGGGTGCAATATAAGCTTGGAAATATTCAAGTTACAAATGGTCAAGTAACGGTTGGCGTTGATGTCACTGCGGCAAACGGTGCTTGGGGCTACTTCGATGACTTTGAGCTAGTAAGAACGGATGTCGAGCCGGAACCGCCTGTGGATCCGGACGATTTCATCAAGGGCGTAGACATCTCGACGTTGCAGGCTCTCGAGGACAAGAATATCAAGTTCTACGAGAATGGGACCGAGACAGACCTGCTCGATATTCTCAAAAATCATGGCGTCAATTATGTGCGGCTGCGGCTGTGGAACAATCCGATCGAAGCGGATGGATACAACGACAAAGCGCATTTGATCGAAATGGCCCAACGGGTCAAGGCGGCCGGTCTCAAGCTGCTTGTCGACTTCCACTACTCGGACTTCTGGGCCGACCCCGGCAAGCAAGTAAAGCCTGAAGAATGGAAGAATAAAACCTTTGTTGAGCTTCAAACAGCCGTGTACGATTACACGGAAGAAGTGTTGAACGAGCTTGCGTCCGTCCATGCATACCCGGATATGGTTCAGGTAGGCAACGAGATCAACAGCGGCATGTTGCTGCCGGACGGAGCCATTGGCGAATACGAACAGTTAGCTCAGCTTTTAAAGGCGGGCATACAGGGGGTTCGCGATACGACACCGGGCGGCCATGAGACGAAGATTATGCTGCATTTGGCTGAAGGTGGCAATAATGGCGCTTTCCGTAATTTCTTCGATAAAGCTGAGGAAAATGAACTTGATTACGATATAATCGGCATGTCGTATTACCCTTACTGGCACGGAACGTTCCAGCAATTAAAGAGCAATATGAACGATATGGCTGCCCGTTACGGCAAACAAATCGTCGTTGCGGAAACCGCTTATCTGTTCACATTGGACAACGCCGATGAACTAGGCAACATTGCATCGAAGGCGCAGACCGACATTGCCGGCTTCGAAGCATCAGTCGCGAATCAGAAGCTCGTTACAGAGATGGTGCTTAATACGGTAGCGAATGTTGATGGAGGCTTGGGGCTTGGGGCTTTCTACTGGGAGCCGGCATGGCTTGCCGGGGTAGGCTGGACGTCAGGCGAAGGCAACGGCTGGGAGAATCAAGCGATGTTCGACTTTGATGGCCATGCGCTTGATTCCTTGGACGCATTTCTCTATACGCCGGGAAGCATGGGCGAGGCGGCGCCGGTTCTCGTGTATCCATCCATGGGTATGACCACCACGAAGGGCTTGCGCCTTGAACTCCCTGCGACGGCGAACGTGCTCTATAATGAAGGAACAATCCAGGAGACGGCTGTCGTATGGGATGAAGTGGCTAATTCCAAATGGAATACGCCAGGTAGATTCACGATTAACGGCACGGTAGAAGGACTCGAACAAAGGGCTAGCATCGAGATTACAGTTCTTACTTATGCGAATAATGTTAAGAACGGCGGTTTCGAGACGGGAGATTTAAGCGAATGGACGATAACAGGCACTTCTGAAGCCGGTAAGATCGAAGAGAATGCAGGCAATTCACATAGCGGCAGTCACGCATTCAACTATTGGTACGGAACGGATTACGCTTATAAGTTGTCGCAAACAGTCTCTGGATTGCAGGATGGCACTTATACGCTGAAGGCATGGGCATCCGGGGGCGCAGGAGAAACGAAGTTCAGGCTCTTCGCCCAGCGAGACGAAGAGCAAGGACCTCTTGCCGTCGATATCGTCAATGAGGGCTATAACGTTTGGAAGCCATATGCCATCGAAGGCATTGTCGTGAAGAATGGCAAACTGACGATTGGATTTGACGTTGAAGCTCCTGCCGCGACATGGGGATATCTGGACGATATCGAGCTTATAATGACGGCGAAGGCGCCGTCTAATGCAGGCAACGGTTCATCCGGAGCGGATGGTGATTCTGACATCCCTGCAATTAAAATTTCCCGCGATAAGCTGCAGAAGGATGAACAGGGAGACTTCTTGGTACAGCTGCCTGCCAACATCACGTCGGTGGAAATTCCATCAAGCCTGTACTCTGAGCTGGAGCAAGGAAAACTAAAGCTGACCAACGGAACGATGGCGATCGAGATTCCGGCGGCACTATTGACGGAGCTGCGAAATAAGCTCGGCGCTGACGCGGCGGCCGGCACTGAAAGCAGCATTACGATTGCGCTTCAACCGATCGACAGCAGCAAGCTTAACGGATTGTTGTGGCAAAGCAATACGACAATTCCGAATACAGAGGTTAAGCTGCAAGGCGGCGCGTATGACTTCAAGCTGTCGATTCGCAGCGAAGCGGGAGAAGAAGCAACGCTTACGCAGTTCAGCCAACCCATTGTCTTAAGGTTCGCTGCCGCTTCGCCTGCACCTTATACCGGCATCTACTATGTTGGCGATGATGGCAAGCTGACTTATGTGGACGGCATTTGGGCGAATGGCGAGTGGACCGCGGAGATTGAACATTTTAGCACATATGCGCTTCTAGAAGTCGTTAGACGATTCACCGATGTGCCAGCCAAGCACTGGGCATATGATTCGATCACGGAGCTTGCTTCCAAGGACATCGTTCAAGGCGTGACTCCAACGACGTTCGAACCTGGGCGCGCCATAACCCGTGCCGAATTTACTTCGATGCTGGTCGGTGCATTGAAGCCGAGCGGAAGCGGGGCGGCACATAGCTTCGGGGATGTTCCGGCATCCGCTTGGTATGCGCCTTCCGTGAATGCGGCTTTCGAGGCAGGCATTGTCGCAGGCCGCAGCGTAGCAACGTTTGATCCAAGCGCCATTATTTCGCGAGAAGAGATGGCTGTTATGCTCATGAAGGCTTATGAACTTCAAGTAGGAAAGAGCGCAACCTCCGACACGGTTTTGCCATTTGCTGATCTGGAGCAAATAAGCGGCTGGGCGCTGAATGCGGTACGGTCGGCTTATGGGCTGGAATTGTTGAAAGGTAGAAGCGATACGCGTTTTGATGCTCAAGCATCGTTAACGCGCGCCGAGTCGGCTGCTGCCGTATCTCGGGTGCTTGGCAAATAACTGCTAGGTACAGTGGCGGATTCAATGTTTTTTTGATGCCTATATGCGTTCGCACAAGTGTACCGGGGATTTGTCACATATGGTAGCATGAGGTGAATTTCCATGTTCGTTAAAAGGTACAAGAGTCGCAATATCAGCGGAAAGCTTAAAGTGAGCAAGCTGTTGAGAGCCGATCCGAAGCTGAGATCGATGATCCCGCACACGGAATCGTTCCATTTAAATAATCTGAGCTCGATGGTGAAGCGGTTTAAGAAGGTGTATATTAAGCCTAATACGGGATCGCAAGGGATAGGCATCTTCAACCTGACGAAGAAGGACGGCGGGCTGACGTTGAAAGAAATCGTCAACCGAAAGCAGCTTGTCCATCATTATCGTACGGTTAAGGATGCGTATCATCGGATCAAGTCGAAATCTTCGGGCAAAATGGTTATCCAAAAAGCGATTAAACTCGATAAAGTGAACGGCAAGCCTTACGATATTCGAGCCATGGTGCAGCGCATGCCTGGCGGGTCGTGGACGTTCAGCGGTTTTCTCGTGAAGGTAGGAGCGAAAGGCAAGATCGTTACGAATTACTATCAGGGCGGCGTTATTTATACGCTGCGGAAGCTCGGACGCAAGCAAGGTCTGTCGGCATCCCGGTCAGCCGCGCGGAAAAGGGAGTTGACTTCCAAGGCATTAAAGATTGCAAAGAGCTTAAGCAAGCATCGCGCCGGCATGCACGAGATGGGCATCGACTTCGCCTACGATAAGCGGCAGCATCTGTGGGTGTTGGAGGTCAATTCCAATCATCCGCAATTCCGCCCGCTTAAGAAGCTCGATCCGAAGGCGTATGCCAAGATGAAGCGGTTCGCGCGAAGCTATGGACGGAAGGACGATTAAGCAAAAAAGGAATGTTCGCAGAGCCAACGCACATGCCGAACATTCCTTTTTGTATGCAAATATTGCATGAGATGAATATAGTCGAGTGTTCTAACAGCCGGAGTTTTTCTCCGTACATTCGCCCTCGGGCGGTTTCTCGATCCATTGATTCGCCCAGCTTGCAATATCAACGAACAGCGGAGTGAGCGCTCGCCCCTTTTCGGTAAGGGAATATTCGATGCGTACCGGAGTCTCCGGATAAACGTCGCGCTTTACGAGTCCTTCTAGCTCGAGCTCCTTGAGACGGTCCGAAAGCACCTTGCCGCTTAAGTTCGGCAATGATTGGTCGATATGAGTAAAGCGCTGGGGTCCGGGCAGCATCTGATAAATAATGAAAGCGACCCAGCGTTTGCTTAGCAATTCTATCGCTTTTTCGAACTGAAAGCACATCGGTCCATGCTCCATACGAATCACCTCTTCTCTTGTACATTATAAACGGTCCAAGCTGGAGAAACAATGTGAGCAAACGTACGCGACGCACTTGACGAAACCTGATGAATAATATAAACTAAATTACATAAAGTAACCAAGTTAATTCAAGTAATGAGGAGAATGCTATTATGAATATTGCATTATGGGTAGCACAGATTTTGCTTGGCTTCATGTTTGTGATGGCTGGCTCAATGAAGACGTTTAATCACAAGAAGGTGAAGGAAACGATGTCATGGGCGAAGAACGGTTCAACAGGCTACATTTTATTCGTTGGCCTATCCGAGCTTCTCGGCGGTCTAGGCCTTCTGCTGCCAGGGGCGCTTGACATTGCACCCGTCCTTACGGGCATCGCGGCAATCGGCATCGCCATCATTATGGTGCTTGCTATCGCATTCCATGCGAAGCAAAAGGAAACGCAAGCGATCGGCATGAACGTCGTACTATTGCTACTCGCCTTATTCATTGCCGTTGGCCGACTCGGCATTGAGCCGTTTTAATCTAACGTAACGACTAGGCCCGCTCTAACCGATAAACCGTCTAGCAGGATCTTGTATCCTCGTTGGGCGGTTTTTTTGTGCCGGCGATTAGAAAAAAACGAACCGGAACGAGGGTTTGATTGTCATAGATGCAACAACACACACGGAGGTGAACGACTTAAATGAGAACGGACGCGGAGCTGTTCGAGACGTACAAACGGCTCGTCTACCGGATATGCTTCGGCATGATGCAAAATAAGGCCGATGCGGAGGATCTGTGCCAAGAGACATTCGTAAAGGCGCTGCGCGAGGACCGAAGCGATGTAATGCATGAGAAATCATGGATCATTCGAATCGCAATCAACCTGTGCAACAATCAATTGAAGCGTAATTCCAAGGGACGGTATAAGGAATTGGTTGCTTATGTTATGTCACGGACGGTACATACCGAGGGCGTGGAACAACGATTCGAGCGGAAGGAGCGGGCGATGGAGATCGATGATTACTATGCTGCGCTGCCGGTGAAGATTAGATCGGTTATGACCCTTAAATACGTAAGCGAACTAAGTGTGCAAGAAATTGCCCATACGCTTGGCATTCCTGTTGGAACGGTAAAGTCGCGGTTAAATAAAGGACTGAATGTGCTGAGGAAACGTTTGGATAAGGAAAATCGAGTCGCGGTGAAGGGAGAGGAATGCCTTGATTAATTCGATGGAGGATCAAATCAGGTTTATGCTGAGACAAGAGCGCCAGGAACTGAACGATGATCCTGATTATGATGCGATGTGGCGAAGAATCGAGAGTAAGCTGTCGAGTTCGATCGCTTCGGATGACGTTATGACAAGTGCACGGGTGAAGAAACCTCTAGCTGTCAAAATCATTCCTATAGCGTGCGCAGCTGTTCTATTGGCTGCCGCTCCAGCTATGGCAGGCGTCACGATTGACTGGGGAGCATTGTGGAGAGGGGAGAGCATTAGCGATGCCATCTCCCATGGATTAGGGGAGGAGCTTCAAGAGACCGTAGTGAGCGGCAATATTCCTTTCACGATTACAGGTGTGGCAGCCGACGATTACTTTATGAACGTATTGTTTCAGCTCGATCTCCCACCGCTAGCAGACAATGATTACATCGTCTTCGAGAGTGTTCAGTTAACAAATAAAGAAGGGCGAGAATTTGGAGTTGAATCGCAGCTTCGAGCGGACGCTTCAGCAACTGACTCGTTAATCGGAGTGTTTCAAGCAGAGAACAAGCTGGGCGGCAACAAAGAGCATTACGATTTGAAAGTTAACAATCTGAAGCTATACAAATATAGAAGCTTCCCGCTTGGCGTGAATCCGCTGGATGCTCTTCACCAGCCATTTGCATTGCCTTATGCCTTAGGAACCGAATCAGGTCTCGAAGTCACTAACGTAATTAGAAGCAAAGGAAAGCTTGTGATCACATACGAGATCGATCCAGTGAGTCATGGGGAATGGCAGCCGGCTGCGTTATCGATCTTGACGGGCAGCGGGGATTCCGTTGGAGAGGAGTTCGGCGTTGTACTTCGAACAGTGCCGAACGGTCGCGTCGTGAAGCAAAGTACATTCGTTCTGTCGGATGCGGAGCTTGCAGATGCAGAGCTGGCCGTTACGACGGCGGAAGTCGTTAGCGAAGTGAAGGCGGAATGGCGCTTCTCCTTCAACGTTGATCGCAATGACTCATTAGAAGCGATCTACGTTAACCGATTGAATGAAGCAGTCACAACAAATGATGCGCTGATGAGATTTAAGGAGCTCGTTGTGACGCCGATCGATATCCGACTGCCGTTCGATGAAGATCCGGCTAAAAGTGCAGGCGGAGCACCGTACCCAAGAATTGAATATGAGAAGCAATCGCTTATCATCGATGGTCTTGAGGTTGAAGGCTGGCTAGGTACGCCGGATTTGAATAATCGTTACTTCAGCTTCCAGCCCCCTGAGTGGTATGACGATTGGTCGCAAGTTCCCATAACGCTTAAGCTTTCCGAGAGGCTGGTAACGGATCTCAATGACAAGACGAGTCTGATCGCTCTTCGAGCGCCGTCTTCCGAAAGGCAACGGGCTGAAACCCGGATTGGTTCGTTTAAGCTCCATATCGATTATTATATGGATGGTGACGACTTGATCACGGAGACATCGTCTGAAGATCGAAGATTTAGAAGCGTAACACCTTATTTATACGATGAAGGCAAAAAGATCGTGCCGCAGTTCAATCCGGCACCGCCAAGCGGCAACGGGACGGGCATACAGGTTGATCGGTACACGTCCGCTCCTAAAGGTGATTTGGAGCTAAGGATATTATTGTACGAGTGGTCCGATCCTGATGCTTCCACGGAGCTAAATCTTCAATAACATAGCGGATAAAAAAAGTAACTGGAATTTCTACCGTTAATTGTCCGGACTTAAGCGAATGGCCGAAATAGCTCCAGTTTCTGGCGCTATTTCGGCCGAATTTACAACGAGATTGAAATAAGGGCAGCATTAACGGGAGTTTTTCCGGTTAGTTGATGAAAATGCTTCTACTAAGAAATAGTAGCAGGAGTTTTTACATGTAAATGAGGTCAAGGGACCGGCGGAGACTTCTGGAACTGGCTATTGCGCCTTCGTTTTCTCCTTGCGCGGGGATACCGTGTAGTTAAAGCTGATTATAAAATCGACAGCGAGCACGATCGACCAAGTACGGAGCGTTCCGAGCAGTGCCTCCGTCCGGTCGGCGTCATCGACAAACAAGATCATGCCGTAGAGGATTGCGGAGCCGATCGCCCAAGCGAGCAAATGATGGAGCCAAGCGTTACGTTCGTATGCGGCATGCTCTCTACCGTATTTTGGCTTGCCGACCGGAGCGGGGCCTCCAGCGAATCGATGCGCGAACCTTTCATCGGCCCAACGGATCATCCGATGCCCGAAGGCGATCGATACGCCGATATAGATAGCTGCAACGCCGTGCATCACTGTCGCTACTGCGCCGTCTCTCAAATCGGTTACGGCAGCAATAACAAGCGCCAAATCGATTAATGGCGTGCATATGAGCAGAAAGGCGCCGACCTTGGGCAGCTTGAAAACGTATCTGAACAGCAGGCCTGCAAGCACGAACACCCAGAAACCGATCTCGCAGCCGATAATAAATGCGGTTATCATGTAATAGATGACTCCTTTTGATAAAATAGTATCAAGCGGTTATCACTCATACGTATGTGGAAGGGACTGGGTTTCCGATGAAGCATATCCTTGTTGCAGGGAGCATCAATATGGACGTCGTTAACCAGGTGGAGCATTTTCCCCAGCCTGGCGAAACGATTGCAAGTAAGGGCAATGATTTCATTCCGGGGGGCAAAGGCGCGAATCAAGCTGTCGCTGTTGCGCGTGCGGGCGGAAACTGCACGATGGTCGGCGCCGTTGGCGACGATCCGTATGCGGATTCGCTTATTGCATCGCTTCAAACCAAGGGTGTCGACACGAAATTGATTTTGCGCAAGGATGGCGTCTCGGGCATTGGCGTTTATTACCGTCAAAAGCGAAGGCGAGAATCATATTGTGCTGTCCAAAGGGGCAAACGGCAAGTTGGCCGAAGCCGATGTTGCCGAGGCGATAAATGATTGGTCCGCGGTAGAGATCGTATTGCTGCAAAACGAGATTCCGTGGGAAACGACCGAATCCGTCATCCGAGGCGCAAACGCGGGCGGAGCGCGCGCCTTATTCAATCCGGCGCCCGCGATACGCATTCCGGACGAGCTGTTCACGAATATCGATACGCTTATTGTCAATGAAACGGAAGCTCGAGTTATTACCGGTATTCCCGTATCTGATCCGATTTCCGCGGAGAACGCCGCGAATTGGATCATCGGCAAAGGGGCGGCAAATGTTATCGTAACGCTTGGCGAGAAGGGGAGCCTGCTCCTTGGCCGACAATGCCCGGTTAACCACGTTCCCGCATTCCGCGTGAAGGCTGTCGATACGACAGCGGCAGGGGATACGTTCATCGGCGCATACGCCGCAGCTAAGCCGAGGGAATGGAGGCAGCGCAAGCGTTGATTTTTGCCGGAGCGGCCGCTGCGCTCGCGGTGACGAAAGCAGGCCCGCAATCATCTATTCCTTCAAGGGAAGAGATTGAGTCGTTCCTTCAGAACGGATAGTCTATCGCAGGCAAAAAATAAGAAGGCGAATCGGAGGAGTCGTACGGACTCCAGCAGATTCGCCTTCTTGCTTATTAATATGGCTGCTGAACTAGCGCAGCGGCGCCGATGAGGCCGGCGTCCTGTTGAAGTTGGGCAGCAACGATGACCGTCTCTCTGCCGGACGGATTGAGAGCATGCTTCGCAACATACGATCGGACGGCATCGAATAATGGCGTGCCGACTTGCGAGACGCCGCCTCCGATAACGATTTTGTTCGGATCGAGCATATTGATCAGCGATACGCAGCCCATGCCGATATAGGCAAAGACGCGATTCACAAGCTCTGACATCTGAGTGTCTCCTTGCGATGCAAGCTCGAAGGCTTCCTTCGAGGAGACAGGGCGGCCGAGCAGCTCCGTCGCTTGGCGCGTAATGGCTGTGCCGGAGGCGATCCATTCCCAGCAGCCAGGCAGGCCGCATGTGCACGTGCCGGCGGCAGGATCGACAATCATATGGCCGACGTCGCCCGCATTGCCGGTTGCGCCGGTGAGCAGCTTGCCATGCAAGTAGATGCCTGCGCCAATACCGGTGCTGATCGTTACAAAAACGAAGTGATCGGTATCTTGCGCTGCGCCAAGCCACTTCTCTGCCAGCGCCGCTGCGGTTGCGTCGTTCTCCATCTTGATTGGGAGGGGGAGATGCGACTTCAGCTCGTCAACGACGGAGAAGCCCCACCAGCTCTTCAAGTTAGGCGGACAAGTGAGCGTGCCGTTCTTCGTATCAAGCGGACCGGGCGCTCCAACGCCGATGCCGGATACGCCGTCTAGTGCTATGTTGTGCTGCTCGCCGAGCAGCTTGACTTCGTCTGCAATACGCGCGATCATCACGCTTGGCTCGACGGATAAGTCGGTCTGGAGCGAGCTCTTGGCCAGCACCCGTCCTTGCTCATCAACGAAGCCTAAAGCGATCTTCGTTCCCCCGATATCTATTCCGATTGCGATGCTCATGAAATTCCCTCCGTATAAAGGTGTATGCGATTTCAAAGAAAGTCTATCATACTCTAGCAGGATAAGCCATTCTATTACCGATAACTTCACCTGTACATTTGGCTAACGGTGTAGTAATATCCAATCAAATGATGTGCTAGAGAGAGGATCCCTTGCGGCGCAGGGGATCCTCTCTCTATGCCCGCAATTCTATCCTACTAACTAACTAGAGAAGAAGGAATATGCCACATGGAACCCGCAGCTAACAGCAACCGCCGTATCGTCCGCTTAGGCATGCCGATGAGCAATAGAGTATGGCGCAATGCCCGGATCGATTTTGGGGCGACGAGTTTTTTCAGCTTATTCAATGTTGTCATTAATCAATTTTATGTCGCATTTGCCATCCAGCAAGGCGCAAGTAATTTGCAAGTCGGACTGTTGACCGCTGCGCCGGCGGTTGGGCTGCTCTTCTCGCCATTGTGGGCGACATGGATTGAGAGGGCGAATAATCCGAAGCCGTTCGTCGTGATCCCCAATGCGATCGGCAGATTGTTGTTATTGCTGCCAGCCTTTTTCGCTTATCCTTCGGTATATGTAATTGTCGCCATTCTGTTTCAATTGTTGATGGGCATTCAAGCTCCGGCATATGCCGCGCTCTTGTCGCGAATGTATCCGGCCGATCTGAGAGGCAGACTGATGGGGTATGTGCGTGTGGTAATGGGCATTATTATGATTCCGCTGGCCTACTTGGTTGGAAGCTGGTCCGAGGCCTTCGGTCCATCGGGACCGCTTATCGCGGCATCGATTGCCGGTTTTCTGTCAATCGGAATATTCAATACGCTTAAGCTTCGGAAGCAGGGAGCGGGAGAGGTTTCGAAGTCCAAGCTGCAGAGCGAGCCGGGAGTGAAGGCAAGCCGCTTTTCGCTGCGTGAGCAATGGGAGCTCGTTAAGGGAAATCGCATGCTGGCTGTCTTTCTTTGCGCCACTACGCTCTCGGGTTTCGGTAATATGCTTGCGAGCCCGCTGTACCAAATCATTCAAGTCGATGTACTGGAGATGTCGAATATTCAGATCGGTTATGCCCGCGTCGCTTACTTCACGGCGCTGCTGCTGACGTTCTGGATTGCGGGCTGGATGATCGACCGCATCGATATTAAATATACGCTTGTGATCGGTATCGGAGCGTATGCCGTCGTGCCGCTGCTGTATGGCGTCTGGGAAGCTTACCCGTCCGTTCTTATTGGAAACTTCATTCAAGGCATTGGTGAAGCGATATGGGATATCGGCATTCTTTCCTTCGTGCTCAAGCTCGCCCCAGGCAAAGAAGCGAAAGTATTCGGCATCCATCTCATGCTGTTCGGCTTCCGGGGAACGATTGGGCCGCTTTTGAGTACGACGCTCTCGAACAACTTATCGATGTCGTCTTTGCTGATCGCCGCCTCAATCTGCGGGTGGATCGGAACGCTGCTATTCTTATGGGGCAACCGTGATCGGAAAAGAAGTCTGCCGCTGCGTTAAGACAAGCGCTTGCTTGTTCATCTTTGGTTCATATTGCAGTGCTACAATGCCGTCACATGAGTAGGCAGAAGGAGTGGAACAACAATATGAACATGAGTTGGAAATGGGCAGTAGGAGCGTTGTCGCTAGCGGTAGTTCTTATAGGCTGCGGGGCGAAGGAAGAAGCCGCAACACAGCAGCAAAATCAGGCGCAAACGCAAGGCGGAACGCAGCAAAGCAGCGGGGGAGGCGGCGGCGGGCCTCAAATGGGGATGCAAGCCGACCTGATGGGCAAAGTAAAATCGATTGACGGCCAGACGATTACGGTTTACAAATCGAACATGACATTCGGAGGAGACCGCGGCCAAGGCGACGGCACGGGTCAAACCCCGGAAGACGGTCAGCCTGCAGAAGGCGGCGAAATGCCGCAGCCGCCAGCCGATGGCGGGCCTGTGAATATGGACGATATGTTCAGCGACGAGACGACGACGATTCAATTAACGGACTATACGAAGATCTTATCGGTTACGTTCGAGAACAACGAGATCGTCGAGAAGACTGTAACGCTTGCCGATCTGAAGGTGGACGACATTTTGTCGATCAACCTGAAGGACGACACATTGGAAGCGGAATCGATCACGATCAGAACAGGCGGCTTCGGCGGCGGAGGCGGGAGACAACGTCCGAACGAGCAGCAACAACAATCGTTATAGGGGACATACGAACGCCGTCGATGAAAGAGCCTTTCTCATCGACGGTTATTTGTTATAACTTGAAAGTTAATGAATCAACTTCAAAGTAGATCGAACACGACAAAAAAAGACAAGCATCGGACCGCTCGGTCCGGATGCCTGCCTTCGGGAATACGTAGTAAGCTGCTTCATTAATATAAAGAAATGGTTAGCGTATCCCGTTCAGATAACGAATGAAGAGTCGCTTCGCTGCCGACGATTTCAACGCTAATCAATGACTTGATACATGTCTTTAGGGCGTTCTTGCCGGTTGTAAGCTTGCGGTTCAATACGGCGGACAGTTTTTCAATGGCTTGTTTATTTGTATCGGTTAAATAGACTGGGATCGTTTTATTTTGAAATAAAAGCATCGTTTTCATTGCGTGGACCTCCATCCTGATCTGCAATTTTTCATAAGTGTAACGCATAATTATTAAATAATTCTTAAAAAAGAATGAGCAATAGGTTACAATCTTGTAACTTTTGCAAAATTGCTGCATTACGTGTCGCTTCCCGTCCGTTCTTTGCGGAACTGGGAAGGTGTACACTTCATCGTTTTGCGAAATACTTTAACGAAGTAGCTGATATGTTCGAAGCCGACATCGAACGCAATCGCCGATATTTTGCGCTCCGGCTCCAGCAGCAGTTCCGTCGCTTGCCGTATTCGATAAGCATTCAAGTATTCAATCGGCGTCTGTCTCGTCATCGTCTTGAAGAAGCGGCAGAACTGGCCTTCGCTCATTGGAATCTGATCGGCGAGCTCCGCGATCCGAATCGGACGATGAAAATGGTGCTGCATGTAAAGGATAACCGTCTTCAAGCGGTCAATCTTGGTCGAGTCGGCATTGCTCGTCTCGCTCCGATTAACGAAGCGCTGCCCGGAGCATATTTCATGAAGCATGAAATAAAGCCTTCCTTTAATGGCGATTTCGTACCCGCTTTGCTGCTTATCGTATGCCTCCATCATGCCTTGCAGATGAGAGAGCAGGGAGCGCTCCCATTCGGTTGCCGCCGTAATATGCCTAGGGAAGGTACGCTTCTTCTCGAGCAGCGGAGTCACATATTTCTCCTGAACGGCATCGAAGCTGCCGCTCGCAAGCATATGGGTGTCGAATACGATTGCGCAATATTTGCAGGTGGAGTCATTAAGCGCATGACCCGCATGAATGTCTCCGCCATCGATGAACACCGCTTCCCCGGCTCGGACCGGAAAATAATCGGTGTCGACCTGGAACAGCACCTCACCTTCAAGCACGCAAAAAAATTCAGCCTCCGCATGCCAGTGACAATCGAGAATCGGAGCTCCGGGCTCGTCCCGTTCGACCCAATAAGCGGCTAGAGGGAACATATTATTGCCGTGAAGCCGGTCTTCCTTCAAGGAATGACGCGTTGTTTGGTCCATTCGGCTCTCCTTTGCGTTGCTTATGTGCTTCTGGCCACCGTAAATCATGTGGATTCATCAAAATAGTGCTATAGATGAGCATTATTCTGTTAGTTGTATCTTAATGTTATCAGTATAATGCAACTATACAAGAATGCAATACCATACTAAGAGATCCATGTAGAAAGGTTGGTTCGATCATGAAATTTACTGACGGCAACTGGCTTATTCGGGAAGGCTATGACGTGCTTGGCGCGGTCCAAGTCCATGACTTTGAACAACAGGACGGCAAACTGATCGCTTACGCATCGCCGCGTCCGATTTTAACGCGTTCCAATATGCTTGATACGATGCTGCTTACCGTGCAGTTTCATTCTCCGCTTCCTGGCGTAATCGGCGTTAAGCTCATCCATCATGCGGGAGTCGTAGATCGCGGACCGGCATTCGAGCTATCCGCGCAAAGCGGCAGCCATGCGGTGATCGAGGAGAACGAGAACGAGGCCGTATTGACGAGCGGCAGCTTGAGCGTCCGCATCCGCAAAGGCCCGGAGTGGGCAGTCGATTTCTACCGCGGCTCGGAACGCATTACGGGCAGCACGCAAAAATCGATGGCTTATATCACGGAGAAAAACAACGGCGCATTCATGCGCGAAGAGCTTGATCTTGGCGTAGGCGAATGGGTATACGGCCTGGGCGAGCGCTTCACGCCGTTCGTCAGAAACGGTCAAGTCGTCGATCTGTGGAACAAAGACGGCGGGACGAGCTCGGAACAATCGTACAAAAACATTCCTTTCTATATTACGAACAAAGGCTACGGCGTATTCGTGAATCATCCGGAGCTTGTATCGTTCGAGGTAGCTTCGGAGAAAGTAAAAAAGGTTCAATTCAGCGTCGCGGGCGAATCGCTTGAGTATTTTGTCATCGACGGTCCTAGCATGAAGGAAGTACTCGGCAAGTATACGGATCTGACAGGCAAGCCTTCGTTGCCGCCGGCCTGGACGTTCGGCCTGTGGCTGACGACGTCGTTCACTACGAACTACGACGAAGCGACGGTTAATTCCTTCGTTGACGGCATGGCAGAACGCGATTTGCCGCTTCATGTGTTCCACTTCGACTGCTTCTGGATGCGCGAGTTCCATTGGACCGACTTCAAGTGGGATGAGCGTCAATTCCCGGATCCGGTCGGCATGCTTGCGCGCTTGAAGGAGAAGGGCCTTAAAATTTGCGTATGGATCAACCCGTACATCGCGCAGCGCTCCCGTCTGTTCGAGGAAGGCAAACAAAACGGCTATTTGGTTAAGAAGCCTAATGGCGACGTATGGCAATGGGATCTATGGCAGCCAGGCATGGCGCTTGTCGACTTCACGAATCCGGCTGCTTGCGAATGGTATGCGGGTTATCTCCGCGACCTCGTCGATATGGGCGTTGACAGCTTCAAGACCGACTTCGGCGAGCGTATCCCGACGGACGTCGCGTACCATGACGGCTCTGATCCCGTTAAAATGCATAACTTCTATACGTACCTCTACAATAAAGTCGTGTTCGAGGTGCTCGAAGAGAAGCTTGGCAAGAACGAAGCGGCGCTGTTCGCGCGTTCCGCAACGGCTGGCGGACAGAAGTTCCCGGTTCACTGGGGCGGCGACTGCTATGCGGATTACGAGTCGATGGCGGAAAGCCTCCGCGGCGGCTTGTCGCTAGGCATGTCCGGCTTCGGCTTCTGGAGCCATGACATCGGCGGCTTCGAGAGCACGGCTCCTGCGCATGTGTTCAAGCGCTGGCTGGCATTCGGCTTGCTATCAAGCCATAGCCGTCTGCATGGCAGCAAATCGTACCGCGTGCCTTGGGCGTATGACACGGAAGCCGTTGATGTTACGCGCCACTTCACGAAGCTGAAGAGCCGCATCATGCCATACCTGTTCAATACCGCCGTACAAGCGACCGAGCAAGGCGTTCCTTCGATGCGCGCCATGGTTCTTGAATTCCCTGAAGACCCGACAAGCGAACAGCTTGACCGCCAGTACATGCTTGGCGATTCGCTGCTCGTTGCGCCGATCTTCAATGAAGCGGGCAAAGTGACGTATTACTTGCCAGAGGGCAAGTGGACGCATATGCTGTCCGGCGACATCGTGGAAGGCGGCAAATGGTTCAAAGAAACGTACGACTTCTTCAGCTTGCCATTGTTTGTCCGTCCGAACTCGATCATTGCTCTTGGCGCGAACGACCTTCGCCCGGACTACGATTACGCGGACGACGTACAGCTTGAATTGCATAATCTGGCGGATGGCCGTACAGCTGAAACGATTGTACGCGATCTTAAAGGATTGCCTGAGCTTACGATTTCCGCTTCAAGAAGCGGCAATACCATCTCATTCAAACTGAAGTCTAGCGGCAAGCCGTTCTCGCTTTCGCTCAAGGGTCTTGGCACGATTGCTTCTGTTAATGGCGTATCGGCCGAAGTGGAAGGGGCAGTCGCTCGCTTCTCTGCTGGAGCCGCGGAAGCATCGTTTACAATCACGATCCAATAATTCTATTGCTGCCGCCTAAGTGCGGCATGATCCCCCTAGCATTAGTCTGCGACAGCGGATGCTGCTTGGGGGGTCTTTTATTATTGGACATGCATTTACCAAAATCGCATATAAAAATGCTAATAAGATAGCTGTTTTTATGAAGGGACAATATATATAATGGAAAACGTAAAGCAATACGCACAAACATGAACACAAAATGAAAATATAAAAGGAGTGCTACTCGTATGACACGACTCAATATCGGTTTACAGCTTTATACGCTGCGCGATGTACTGGCTGAAGATTTTGAAGGCACGCTTCGCAAGGTAGCCGCGCTTGGTTATGAAGGCGTCGAGTTTGCAGGCTACGGCGGCATGGAAGCGGAGGCGCTGCGCGACTTGCTTCAAGAAATCAACCTGAAAGCAATCGGGTCGCATATCGGTTTGCACCTGCTTGAAGGAAACCTGGATGCGGAAATTGCCTATTTGAAAACGATTGGGGCGAAGTACGCGATCTGCCCTTGGCTGCCTGTCGAAGCTCGCGATACGGAAGCATGGCGCAGCCATCTCGTCAAATTCGAAGAGTATGGGAAGCGGTTCCAAGCAGAAGGCATCGATTTTGCTTATCATAACCATGATTTCGAATTCGAAGTGGAGATTGACGGCCAAATCGTATTCGACGCTCTGTACGAGCGTATCGATCCGAAGTTCTTGAAAGTGGAGATGGATATCGGCTGGGTACAATATTCCGGCGTAGATCCGCTTGCTTATATTGCGAAATACGCAGGACGCTTGCCGCTGCTTCACCTGAAAGACTACCGCGGCGGCGAGAAAGGCCAGCAAATCGATACGGTTGAGCTTGGCCGCGGCGACTTGCCGCTTGTGCCGATCATTGAAGCTGCCGAGAAAGCCAGCGTGGAATGGCTGATCGTAGAGCAGGATAGATGCGCTAACCCGCCGCTTGAATCGGTCTCCGAAAGCATGGAATGGATTAAAACCAACTATTTGAACAAATAGGCGATATCTCGTCAAATTAACTTATATGATAGGCAGGGGAAACTTAATGTCCAAAATTCGTGTAGCAGTCATTGGTTGTGGTTCCATCTCGAAATACCGTCATATCCCGGAATATGCGTCTAACCCGAACGTAGAGCTTGTTGCATTCGTTGATCCGATCATCGAGCGCGCACAGCACTATGCAGATCTGCATGGCGCCAAAGCTTTCGCCGATTATGAAACGATGCTTGCTGAAGTAAAACCCGACGCGGTAAGCGTGAATACGCCAAACGCGCTTCATGCTCCGATGTCCATTAAGGGTGCTAACGCCGGCGTTCACGTTCTTGTCGAGAAGCCGATGGCAGTGACAGACGAAGAAGCGGCTGCAATGATCGAAGCTGCCAAGAAAAACAACGTACATCTTATGGTTGGCCAAAACCAACGTTTCATGCCTCCTCATGTGAAGGCGAAGCAAATTCTTGAATCCGGCATCCTAGGCAAAGTGCTTACGTTCCGTACTTCCTTCGGACATCCGGGTCCGGACAACTGGAGCATCGACGGCGCAAGCAGCTGGTTCTTCCGCAAGCCGGAAGCGATCATGGGCGCAATGGGCGACCTTGGCGTGCACAAGTCCGACCTGATCCGTTGGATGCTGAACGATGAAGTTTCCGAGATCGCAGCTTTCGTAGGTACGCAGCACAAAGACACGGACGTAGATGACAACGCGGCATGCTTGCTTCGCATGAAGAGCGGAACAATGGGAACGCTCGTTGCAAGCTGGACTTACTACAAAGGCGAAGACAACAGTACGATCCTATGGTGCGAAAACGGCGTTATGAAGATCGGAACGCATCCTGACGATCAAGTTATCGTGGAGCTGCGCAACGGTACCGTCGAGAAGCACAAAGTAGGCGCAATCTCGACGAACGACAAGCAAGAATCGAGCGGCGTTATCGATGCATTCATCGACAGCATCGTGAACAACACGACTCCTGCCGTAACGGGCGAAGACGGCCGCGCGTCGCTCAAAGTTATTTTGTGCGCATTCGAATCGCAAGCTACAGGCAAATTCGTTAGCGTTAACTAATCGCTTCAAATAGCAATTACCACCGTCATTGGGCATCGGCCTCGTGACGGTGGTAATATTTTTCAATCACTATCTTGCATTGTAGAATACTACATGGTATTGTATAGTTACTGACCAAAGCAGAAAATGATATATACTTGCGATCTACTATTCTACATTGATGAATACCAAGCTATATTCAGTACATGCGTCGAGCAATTGGAGGATACGGAATGAACATTCAGTTTAAGAAAGGCGTACTCGAGATATGCGTCCTGGTTTTAACGACTAGAGGCGACCGCTACGGCTACGAGCTTGCCGTCATGATCTCGGAGAAATTCGAACTCGCCGTCGGCAGCGTCTATCCTCTGCTTAACCGGCTAACGCAAGAAGGTTACTTTTCCACATACTTGAAGGAATCGACCGAAGGACCGCCGCGCAAATATTATCATCTGACGCCCGAGGGCTGGGGTCATATGCGGATGCTAATTGCGGAATGGAATTCGTTCACGAAAGCAGTCAACGAAATCGTAGAGGATGGATTGAGGCCATGATGACGAAACAGTCTTATATGAACGAGCTGGATAGACTGCTCAGGAATGTGTCGGAAGAGCAGCGGAAGGAATGGCTGTACGATTATTATTTACACTTCGAGCAGGCGGCGCAGAACGGTCGTAGCGAGGAAGAAGCCGCTCTTGAGCTTGGCGATCCAAGGCAGATCGCCGGCGAGCTGCTGCTCGGTTACCGGGTGGAACAGGCCGAGTCGAGCAAAAACTATAGAGGACTGTCGCGTGCCGTGTTCGCAACGGTTAGCCTCGGATTGTTCAATTTGATCTTCATCATCGGGCCTTATGTCGCGTTGGCGGCCGTACTTCTTTCCTTATGGGCTGTTGCGGCAGCCATTGCCGTGGCGGGCTTAGCAACCATAGTGGATAGCTTCTGGGTGGAGACTTTCACGAAACCGCAGGCATTGTCGCTTGCGCTTATATGCTGGGCGTTATCCATCCTGCTAGCGATCGGACTGAAGTTCTTAACAAGTAAGTTCTATGCGATGACTTTGAAATATTTGAAATTCAACACGCGTGTCGTTAGGGGGAATTCGAAATGAAGAAGCTAGCGGCGTTAGCTGTCATTATGTTGATTGCAGGAACTATCGGCGTCTTTATGACCTTTAATATACAAGATCTGAAAACGTTCGGAACGGAACCCGTTATGATCGAGAAAACGATTGATCCTTCTGCAGTCCATAACGTAAAAGTCAATTCGGATAGCCTTGATATCGAGTTCAAACGTAGCGCATCGAACGATATCAAAGTTAGTCTGGATGGCCGGGCAAGCAAAAAATATGTGGATCGGTTCGTACTGGCGACGGGAGTTGTAGGCGACACGGCAACGATTCAAGCAAGTTATAAGGATACTTTTATTGTCGGATTCAATATTGTGGATGTCGACATGATCGTGGAGCTGCCGGATCGGCTATGGGATCGTATCGAGGTGGATTCGAAGCACAGCGATATCGAAGTCGAGCATTTGGCGGCGAAGGATGCCGTTATTACGTCAGGAAGCGGCGATATACAAACGGAAGAGCTTCAGGCGGAAATAGCAAAGCTGAGGACGGATCACGGTGATATAGATCTTGAGAATGTATCCGGCGACAGCGTGGAACTGACGAGCAGCAGCGGCAATATTAAGCTTGAAAGCTACACGATTGGGCAATTGAATATTCATTCCGACCATGGGAATATTACGATCGAGGATGGAGTTGGCATTGTCCAAGGAAGTACGAAGAGCGGCAATATTCGATTTAACGCGAAGGAAGTCAACGATAACCTATCGTTGGTAACAAGTCATGGCAACATCCGTATCGAAGCGGAGAGACAGCCGGAATCTGCGGAGATTGTATTGAAGCACGAGCATGGCAACCGGGATGTTGATTGGGAAGGAATCGAGACTTCGGTCGATAGAGGGCATGCATTTAGCGGCAAGCTCGGGGGTGGCAAAGTTAAGATCGAAGCCGAGTCCGAGACGGGCAATATCAAGCTAGGAATCGACTAAATAGGGACGAAAAGAAGCATGCATGCGGTCAATCCGTATGTATGCTTTTTGTTCTGTTTTAGTGTTTATTCACGTAAAAACGGGCTAAAATCGCAAATTAGCATATTCTCATAAAGCAGTGATAGTACGGATTTGACCGTTATTTTAAGAGAAATGGAAGTTTTTGTGTCATGAAACGCTAAAAACCCCATGTTAAGATAAGTGGCGTCAGGGATGAACGATGCGATACAAAACACAGGAAAACAAAGCGGATGCTTACGAAGCGAGTTTTGCTTCATTGCATTACGCAAAACAAAGCGGATGCTTACGAAGCGAGTTTTGCTTCATTGCATTACGCAAAACTAAGCGGATGCTTACGAAGCGAGTTTTGCTTCATTGCATTACGCAAAACTTTTAGGAGGATGAAATCATGAAGATGCAACCAATACGTGTAGGTGTCGCCAGCATTATCGCAGCAACGATGATCGGTGCGGGTGTTTCGGCTCAAACGGCAGGTGCCGCACCTGTAGTGAAGACGAACTCCAATGTTCAAACATATGCACTGAATAAAGACGCGATTAACCAAATCGCGAACAAATATGGAATTGACCTTAGCAATATCGATCTGGGCAAGATTCTGTTCAGCGGATGTACAATTACGCTTCCATCGACTGGCGGCAATACGGGAACGGTAACAAACCCAGCGCCAGCACCAACAGCGAAACCGGTCGTAACGCCAGCGCCAACAACGAAGCCGGTCGTAACGCCAGCGCCAACAGCGAAGCCGGTCGTAACGCCTGCTCCTACGGCGAAACCAACGACAAAACCGACAACAACACCGGCTCCGACAGCAAAGCCGACAACAGCGCCAAGCACAGGCCTCAGCGCGTTCCAATCGCAAGTCGTTGATCTTGTTAACCAAGAGCGTGCCAAAGCAGGCCTTTCCGCTCTGAAAAGCGACACTTTGCTGACGAAGGTAGCTACCGAGAAAGCTCGCGATATGGACGTAAACAACTACTTCAGCCATACATCGCCGACATACGGCTCGCCATTCGATATGATGCGCCAATTCGGAGTGACTTATTCCTATGCGGGTGAGAACATCGCATCCGGCCAACGTACTCCGCAAGAGGTTATGACAGCATGGATGAATAGTTCAGGCCACCGTGCCAACATTTTGAACGGCAGCTTTACGAAGATCGGCGTTGGTTACGTGAACGGCGAATGGGTTCAAATGTTCATCGGCTAATGAATGAAGTGCAGTAATGAATGCCCGTTATTGACGACAGGGGCGCATCCGCCTCTGTCGTTTTTATTTACACGAAATGAGAGCACATACTTCGAGCATGACAATAATACTTAGCGCATCGCATTGCGTAAGGAGGATTTCGTCTTGAACAAAACACTGATTGCTGCAGCCGTCGTCGGAATATCCGTCCTATTTGCATCCAGCTCCGTTAATGCCGCGGCCAAGACACATATAGCTGGCGATAGCACGACCTTCTGGAAGCTATCCAAGAAATACGAAGTATCCATTGATTCTTTGATGAAAGCTAATCCGAACGTTAAACCGTCGAACATCTACAAAGGTCTTAGACTGACGATTCCAGCTGCGGACAAGAAAGCTGCATCGGCGAAAACAGCTGCTATGCTGTCCGCAAATGATACCGCCAAAGCGGCATCTGCTCCTAAGGTAACGGCGCTAAGCGGCAAATCCTTTACGTATTCCAAGTCGCTTCTTGTGAAAGCCACGGCCTATACGGCTGCAGCTTCCGAGAACGGCGGATGGGCTGGTCTCGATTACTTCGGCAACAGTCTGAAGGTAGGAACGGTTGCGGTCGATCCGAAGATGATTCCACTCGGAACGAAGCTATACGTAACCGGTTATGATTACAACGGTCTGCCGCAGGGCGGCATGATCGCAACGGCAACCGATGTCGGCGGCTCGATCAAAGGCAATCGAATCGATATTTTCGTATCAGACAGCCAAAGCAAAGCATTGAAATTCGGCATTCAGCAAGTGAAGATTTATATATTGGAATAGAACCGATTGTTGAAAGCAATGAAAGAAGGCAAACCCTTGGAGCGAAATAGGGTTTGCCTTCTTTCATTGTATAGGCCGATCTGCCGACTTGCCGAGCAGCTCCGGCAGGGTGACAAGCTCGTAGCCTTTGCTCTGCAATAAACCGATAAGCTGCGGCAATGCTTTGATTGTGCCCGAGAGATCTTGTCCCTCGCCGCCGCCTGCATGCTGCAATATGATCGAGCCGGGCTGAAGCGTCTTCTTGATGTTGCGTATGACGACGGTACTCGTGCTGTTCTTCCAATCGACGGAATCGACATCCCAATTCACGATCGTATACCCAGCCAGCTTGCTCCATCTTACCTGCTGCGGCAAGAGCTCGCCGTATGGAGGGCGGAAAAAGCGCGGGGAATAGCCGACTATGTTCTTAATGATGGCGTCGGTACGCCATATTTGCTTGCGGTATCCGCTTAGGGATAGCTTGGACATGACCGCGTGATCGTAAGAATGATTGCCGATCGTATGGCCTTCACGCTGAATGCGCTGCACAAGCCGAGGATGCTTCTGCGCGCGATTGCCAACAATGAAAAACGTTGCGCACACGTCATGTTGGGCCAAAATATCCAGGATGGCCGGCGTATATCTCGGGTCGGGCGCATCATCGAAAGTAAGAGCCACTCTTTTTTCGTTGCGCGGCCCGTTCAGCACATAAGCGCCGGGATATTTTTTCTGCAGCTTAACCCACGACATATCGTCCTTGCGTTGCTGCACCGGGTTCTGCTTGGGCTTGCCGAATGCATAGGTGCTTGATGCGGAAGACGACGATTGAAATTCTACGGCGATAGGAAGCAATAAACATAGGATGAGAAGGACAGCCGATTTCATTGCCATATGGAGTCGTTGTGTACGCATTAAGCTTCAGTCCCCGATCATGTATTGAGAAACAAGCAATGCGGCTAGTTTTCCCGCCCTTTTATTTTTCATTCGCGTTGTCAATCAGAGAAAGAGAGGATATAATGAAAACGATTATCATGTGCAATCAATCGTAATATAGCGCTAATCGGCGCTTATTTATAGGTGAGGGATGGATCTGATGATGGATGAGGCGATTGTTGCTTTATTGGATGAAGAATTTAACTTGGCTGTTCACGATAAACCGAGCATCCTGTTCAGTTGCGATGCAACTGAATTGTTGAACGAATATAAAATGAAGCAAGTTCTTGAACGATATACGCCGCTGGTGAAAGGCAAAGACATATCAGTAGGCGAAATTTATATGGCGGGCTGGTTTAGAGGCCCGATGCTTGGCATGCTGTATATGCTGTCGGCTTGGAACAGAACGCTTGACCTGTCCCTTGAAAATATTCAGTTCCAAGTGCACGAAGCCGTCTATCAGGATCGCAAATATGTAAGCTGCGGATTGAAGCTGAAGAATGCTGATTGGATCAGCGGTCCCGAAGATGAGGAAGAGCAGGAGACATGGATTACACAGTCGCTTGGCGATTACTTTGCTCATACGGTGAGACCGATATACGAGACGATCGAAAGGGCTGGGACGCTCAAGAGCTCGATGCTTTGGGGACAATTGCCGACCTCGCTGGCTTATGGCTACGACCGTTTGATGGACTCCGACGAATGCGAGTCTGTTAAACGCAAGGCGGAAGGCAACTTTAAGCTGGCCAAGGAGCTGGATCCGGCTTTGTTCGGAAGAAGCAAAAATCCGTTAGCCGTTCCGTTCCGCATGACGGAATCGCTTCAGGATCCTAACAAACAGGTACGAATGAAGTCCTCCTGCTGTTTGTACTACTTGGTCGACGGCGGCTACTATTGCTTTACTTGCCCGCGCATGAAGGAAAGCGAGCGGGACAGCCGGCGCGAAGCTTATCGATTGGAGAAGCAAGAGCAGGTATAGTTTCATTAATAAAGCCCCGCAGTGGATCGCGTCTTATCGCGGACACTACGGGGCTTTCGATTGTGAATAACGGTTTATTTCACTTTGAATACTTGAATCGTCCGCTGAAGCTGCGTAGCCATCGTGAGCATGCGCTCGGTTTCGTTAACGACCGCTTGTACGGAAGTAATCTGCTCGTTCATCGAGGCGGATACTTGCTCAGTGCCTGCTGCGGACTGCTCCGTAATCGCCGAAATGTTCTGAATGGCATCGGATATTTTGCGAGCGCCCTCAAGCATCGAATCGCTTTCCTGCGCGAAGGCATAGATTTGTTCGGTAATGAATTGAACGCTTTGAACGATGTCCACGAATACGAGTTCCGATTCGCGAATCCGCTCGGTCTGCATATGTACAACCTCTTCGTTGGCCTTCATATTGCTTATCGTCTGCTTAATGCCTTCATCAATGCTCTTCACAAGCGTGAATACTTGCTTCGTCGAAGAAGTCGATTCCTCCGCGAGTTTGCGCACCTCTTGCGCGACGATCGCGAAGCCTCTGCCATGCTCTCCCGCTCTCGCGGCCTCGATAGAGGCGTTAAGCGACAGCAGGTTCGTCTGCTCGGCCAGGTCGGAGATCGTCTTCGTGATGGCCGATATGCCTTGCGCCTTGCGGGCAAGCTCCTCGATCGTCATCGATACTTTGGCCGTTGCCTCTACGTTGCGGCGCATGCCTTCGGACTGCACTTCAAGCGCTTGACGCCCTTTCTCGACAAGTTGGAGCGTATGCTCGGAACGGTTGTTCATTTCCTTCGTAGCGTTCGCGTACGACGATACTCTCATCTCGATCTCCGTAATCGATTCGCTCATATCCGCGACATCCTCGGATATTTCATTCGCCCCGGTAGCCAGCTCATTGGCGGAAGCAGCAACTTGCTCCATCGCAATCTTGATATTGGAGTTCTTGTCGAAGATGCTTCGGCTTGTATCTGACACATGGCGGGTAATATTGGACGTCTCGGTCAAAATGTCCTTGAGCTTGTCGATCATCCCGTTGAATGCATGTCCAAGCTCGCCTAAAGCTGCCGATGAACTCATGTCGATCTTCTGCGTAAAGTCGCCTTTGGAAATGCGGAATGCCGTGTTCGACATTTCGTCAAAAGAATGATTGATCGCCTTTTCAATAAAAGAAATGAGCGGGTACGCGACAATGGCAATAACAATGGTAGCGATAATGCCTCCAATTACCGATCCGCCGGAAAATTGCAAAATAAGCAACATCGCAATAGCAAAGATCAATAAGTTGAAGTAAACCGTAATCAAAAGTTTCTTTCGTACAGACAACGAATAGTACCATTGGCTCATAATGTAAGCGCTCCTTTTTTAAGATTATCCATATTATAGCACCGGTCTCGAAATAGGTCTATAATTGTCGATTCCGAAATTCATCTCTTTTTTTCGAGTGAAAATAGCGCAAAAGGTTGTTCGGAAAATACTAATCGTGTTTTCGGTGATTGAAAATTTAGAAAATGATACCATTTAAAGAGTATTAGATAAGTATTTAATCCTGCAATGAAGTTCTTCGTAGGTTTAATGCACTAACTTCGAATCATAAACTTAATATATCTTTTATGGAAATAATAAGTTTATACTGGTGATAAAAAGCTTAATCAGAGCGTTGTGAAGACGATATTTAGTCGAAAACGATCGTAAATAGTAATATTTTCTCAAACTTTGTATTGTAAATGGGTCATATTGCATATATAATATGCCTTGTGAACTATACATAAAAATATGACAATAATTAATAAGGAGGAATGTTTGTATGGAATTGGATTCTATGCCGCTTGCCCGTCAAGTTGATTTTGTATTTCGTAAGCTAGAGGGGGAGCTCACGAATGCAACAGCAGGAACAGTATTGATTCATATTCGAAATAACGCAATTGGCAAGTTCGGTCTTCGGCATCACCCCATCGAGAGCAGGAACGGCAAGTTCGAAAGCGAAGGAAAAGGGCTCACGCAATCGCAGGTGCAGGACTTCCGCAAGATGGCGATCGAGGCGCTCAAGTTCCGAAGAGATTGGACGCATGGCGAGATTATGTATGATTTTTCGGTTCGGCCCAGCGCCGGTTCCTGGTCTGCAAGCATTCTATACGAATCTAACTATAATATGGCGAATTGGAATACCCGCTTCGTGCCTAAGCATCATGATCTAAGGGAATGGCAATAATAAAGCGCAGGGCTGTCTGCTTATATGCAGGCGGCCCTTTATATTTAAACGAAATTTAACTTCACATTCGGGGAAGCCTTGGACTATGATAGGTTTGATCATGTCATGCTCGGAATCGAGGTTTTTAATCGTTATGAAACAGGTACTGTATATAGAAGACGACAAGGAAATCGGGGCCTGGGTCAAGGAGGATTTGGAGCGTCGCGGCTATACGGTGGATTGGCTGCTTGCCGGGGATACCGCTATGGATCGTGTCATTGGGGCCGACATTGTTCTGTTGGACGTCATGTTGCCGGGCCTTGACGGCTTCACGATCGGGCAGCGGCTGAAGAAGGAAGCGCCGCAAGTGCCGATTCTCATGTTATCCGCCCGAACGGCGGTAGACGATAAGCTGCAAGGGCTGCGCTTCGCGGACGATTACTTGACGAAGCCGTTCCATCCCGATGAGCTGGCTGCGAGATTGGACGTACTGCTGCGGAGATACGGGCAGCCGTTGGAGCTGGAGATCGCATGCGGTCATTTGATTATCAAGCCGCAGCAGCAGGCGGTATACGATGGACGAACCGGGGGCGAAATATCGCTGACGCCAAAGCAGCTTCAAATCCTGTTCTATTTTCTCGATAATCCAAACCGCATTCTGACGAAGGAGCAAATTTATGAAGCGGTATGGGGGGATCCGTATATGGACGGAGACAAGACGGTCATGGTCCATATCCGTTATCTTCGCGAGAAGATTGAGGACGATCCAAGCAATCCGCTTATTATCGAGACGATTCGTGGAATCGGATACCGGGTGAAGCGATGAATCCGTCCAACTATCGGCCGAGGGGGATGACCTTGAAGCGTTCGCTGCTGTCGAGGTACATGCTGATCGTATTAAGCGCGATCATGATTCTTCCGATATCGCTGCCTGTCGTATCGGTCGTCGCCTTTTTGCAAGGCGGAGGCAAGGTGGCGGATACGGAGGATTCGAAGCTGTACCGCGATGGCAACCGATTAGAGTCGATGTGGCACATGGAGGCGGCTAAGCTGGGCAACCGATCGCCTCAGCAAATCGATGCCGCTCTAGAACGAAAGAAAACCGAATACCCGAAGGCCGAGCTGTTCTGGGTCGACGGCAGCGGGCATACCAGGCTTCAGCTTCCTGAGACTGGGCAGTTACCCGATCAATGGAGCGCATCGTATACGGTTCAATATATGAAGCAAGGCGTAAGCGCCGACGACTTCACGATCGTGGCGTTCATCGGCGGTAGCCAGTCGGAAGGCTTTATGGTTTTCAAAATACCTAGGGTGCTTATGCAATCCGGAGCAGCTGAAGCTTCCAAATCGATAGGGCCTATATTTGTCATCGTCGTTTTGATCGTGCTTGCGATCTTTTTATTCATTTCGCTTCTTTTCTTCTACGGCATTCGTAAGCGACTCGTTCGTTTGCAGGCGGCGATGGCAATTCCGGCAGGCAACGGCATACCGGCTCCTGTCGCCACGAACCAACCGGATGAAATCGGTCAGCTTGAACTCGCGTTTAACGAGATGGTGGGCAAGCTGGAGGCAAGCCGCGAACGCGAGGCGAATGAGGATGGGCTGAGACGCGATTTGATCGCTAGACTGTCGCATGATCTAAGGACGCCGCTTACGGCCATTAGAGCGCATGCGTTCGGGCTGAAGCAGGAGAGGTTGACCGAGGAAGGACGGCAATCGCTGCAATTGATCGACCGCAAGATTGAGTATGTAAGCCAATTAATCGAGAATTTGCTTTCCTTTACGCTGCTGGAGTCGGGCAAATATCCGTATCGGTCGGAGCGTATCGATATCGTCCGTTTGGCGAGAGCGTCGATAGCCGGCTGGTATCCCGCATTCGAGCAGCAGGGCTATGAGATCGACATCAACTTGCCGGAAGCGCAGATCTATTGGTTTGTCGATCCGGAATGGATGGAGCGTGTTCTCGACAACTATTTCCAGAACGTTCTACGGCATGCGAAGTCGGGGGGCTACGTTGCGCTGCGAATAAGCGGAGAGCATGGCGGCCGATTGACGATCGCCGATCGCGGGCCGGGGATGGCGGAGACGTCGGATGAGCGAGGCGCGGGCATCGGACTTGCGATCGCTTCGTTGATGCTGGAGGAGATGGGGCTGTTCAGCGAGATTGTAAGCGGCAGCGAAGGAACGTTTATTCATATCGGAACGAAATCATAGGAAGGCGGAAGTCGCATAGTCATATGCGGCTTTTTTTCTTCCGCCACTAATCAACGGAAATAGGATCAATGCGTCCGTGGACGTTTTAAGCGAAACTTAACCTTGCCGCTCCTCTTGTCTTAACCTTGCGTCGTTAAGATGAATGCAGAGGTGATAAGCAATGACAACGAATAAGGAAACGATATTGGAAACGAGCGGGCTTACGAAAAAATTAGGCGGAAAGCCCGTCGTGAAGGACGTTAATCTAAGAATCGGGCGCGGGGATATATACGGCTTTCTTGGTCCGAACGGAGCCGGGAAGACGACGACGATCCGCATGCTGCTCGGTCTTGCGAAGCCGACAAGGGGATCGATCCGCATATTCGGCAAAGACATTAGCAAGGATCGGCTGGCGATTCTGCGCAGCGTCGGTTCGCTTGTTGAATATCCTTCGTATTACGGGCATCTGAATGCGATCGAAAATTTGGAGGCGGTGAGACGGCTTCTGACCGTACCCAAAAATCGGATCGACGAGGTGCTGTCGGTCGTCCGTTTGACGAAAGATGCGAAACGTCCCGTCAAAGGATATTCGCTCGGGATGAAGCAGCGGCTTGGCATCGCGACGGCATTGCTCGGCAACCCCGAGCTGCTCGTGCTCGACGAGCCGACGAACGGCCTCGATCCGGCCGGCATATTGGAAATCCGGGAGCTTATTAAGAGCTTGCCGAAATCGCATGGCGTCACCATACTTATTTCCAGTCACCTGCTGTCCGAGATCGAGCAGATGGCAACGCGCGTAGGCATCATTGCAAAGGGCAGCTTGATCTACGAGGATCGGATCGAGAAGCTTCGCGAGCGCTCGCAAGGGCATATCCACCTTGGCGTAAGCGAACCCGAAGAGGCGTGGAAGCTGCTCAGCGCAAGCGGCGTCAAAGCTTCGCTGGTTGAAGGCAAACTTACCGTCGCTGAGAAGAATAATGCGGCAATCGCCGCTATCGTAGCGAGGCTCGTTGGCGAGCGCCATCAAGTATACCGCGTGGAGGAAGAGAAGGTATCGCTGGAGAGCATATTCCTCGATATGACGGGCGTGGAGGGTAGCTTATGATGCTGCGAATCATGTCTGTCGAGTTCTTGAAGCTAAGGAGGAAGCTCGTTTGGCTGCTTGTTCTATTAGGGCCGCTTGGCGTCGTGGCCTTGCAAGCGGTCAACTTCGGGCTTCGGTACGATTATTTGACCAAGCAGTATGCCGACGACCTATGGGGCGGTTTGATCGACAACGTCTCTATGCTAATGTTGCCTACTTTGTTTATCGGCCTAACGATTCTTGCCTCCATGACGGCAGGCATTGATCATCAGATGAATACGTGGAAGCAGACGCTGGCGCTTCCAGTTAACAGAGCTAGTATATTCGCCGGCAAGTTTGCGGTGACCGCCATATTGCTGCTGTGCTCCAGCACGCTTCTGGTACCGTTCACCCTTCTGCTAGGCTTCTTGCTCGACTTTGGCTTCGAGGAATTGCCGCTTGCTGACTTGGCGATGACGGTGTATTACCCGTTCCTAGCCATTATGCCTTTCATCGCTCTGCAAGTATGGCTGTCGGTTGCCATGCACAATCAGGCGCTGCCGCTAACCGTGGGCATCATCGGTATGATTGCGGGTATGTTCGCCTCCCAGTTTCCGGACTGGATGCCGTGGAAATGGCCTTCTCTCATCAATGATCGGGATATGCCGCTGTATTCGGTAGGAGCAGGCTTGACGCTTGGACTCATCGTCATGCTCCTTGGCATGTGTCAGTTCGTTAGAAAGGATGTGCGGTAGACGATGATTGGTATGATACGTTCGGAATGGATCAAGCTTAGGCGATCGGTCGTCTGGCTGCTTGCGGCCGTCAGCCCGCTATTCGTCGCTGTCATTGGCATGGTGGAGCTGGAGAAGGAAGCGGATTTCCCTTGGGTAGCGGTGCTGTCGATTGCGTCTGCGCTGCATGCGATGCTGTTCCTGCCTTTACTTGTCGGTATATTCTCCGCGCTCGTATGCAGGTATGAGCATGCCTCCGGCGGCTGGAAGCAAATGCTGTCACTTCCGGTCTCGAGAATGCAAGTATACGCCGTCAAGCTTGGCATGGTCATGCTGCTGATTGCCGTAACGCAGCTGCTGTTGCTGCTGTTCGTATTGCTGCTTGGCTTCATGAAGGGATTCGGGGGTGACATTCCATGGTCGTTGCTGATGAAATCGATGCTTGGGGGTTGGGTCGCTTGTCTGCCGCTCGCAGCGCTGCAGCTATTCGTGTCGATTGCCTTTCATAGCTTTGCGACGCCGCTGGCAGTCAATGTCATTCTAACGCTGCCGAATATGCTGATCGTGAACTCGTCCCAATACGGCCCCTATTACCCGTGGGCACAGCCGATGCTGGCCATGATGCCGCGCGAGGACTATGGGTTCGGTGCGTTCAACTTGTCAATGGAGACGCTGTTTATCGTCGTATTGGGCAGCTTCTGCGTGTTCGGGCTAGCGGGCTTGATCTATTTTCAGAAGAAATCCGTTTAGTACGCGAATTCCAGATCCGGATAAACGTAAGGCGATTCCGGTGCTTCGATTCGTTCAATCTTGGTTGCTTCGAGCGTGATGATCTCGTTATCCATGTAGCTGGTGGTCTTAAGCGTACCCTTGACGGACACCCATTCATCGGACCCATACTCGTTAGCGTTGGGCCATTCGATCATAAGTCCGTAAGGCAAGGCGTCGGCCGAGCAGCAATTCATCGCGAAGCGGCTGACCGCGAATCGTTCCTTGCCCATCTCGTCTTCCCGGTAGACGAAGCCTGAGAGGACGACCTCTTTGCCCACGAAAGCTTCCCGGTACAAATCAAGCGTCGTTAACGTCTCGATAAACTGCTTCTCGGGCACTTCTATCGTGGGCAGGGAATATAAAATTTTGCCATATTGGGCATGATCGATCGTATATTCGTCGGCAGGGAACAGCGCATCTAGCGTCTTTTCTTCCGATATAGGCGCGGGGGAAACTTCCGGCTTTCGTTCGAACGAAGGACTTCCCGATAAGCTCACGCCCTTCTTGGCCGCAAGGGCGCTGCCGAGGGTCCCGGTCGGCGCAAGGAATCCGAGCGCGAGCGGGAGGATGAACAAGCCATAGATAAGCGTGTTCTTGGCAATCGAGGGAGAGGGCTCGTGGTCATGCTCGCAGTTGCAGTCTGCCTCATGCTTTCCCATGCGTCTCTGCAGAGCGGCATAAACCTGATAGATCGCCGCGGCATATAAGCCGATAGCAGATAGCTTCACATAGGGCTCCATGCGGGGAGCGATATAAAGCGTCATTTCTCCCGTCTTGAACAAATAAACGATAAATAAGGCAAAGCCGGTCAATATCGCCGCGCGCAATAGATGATGGATCATAGGAATACCTCCGTTAACCAGGCCCCTAAGAATGTAAGCGAGGCCGTTAATACGATGAGAGCCAATACGATTCTGAAGCGGAACGTCGAAAGCAGCATCAGCGTGTTCTTCAAATCGATCATCGGACCGAATACGAGAAAGGCAAGCAGTGGACCAAAATCGAATATGCCGCTGAATGAGGAAGCGATGAAGGCGTCGGATGTCGAGCATATCGATAAAATGAAGGCGAAGCCCATCATGAACAGGTAAGAGAATACCGGCTGCTCCGCGAATACGGCAAGCGTGCTACGATCAACTGCCGTCTGGATAATGCCGGTAAGCAGCGCGCCGAAAATCAAATATTTGCCCATCTCGAAAAATTCATCGGATGCATGCGCCATCGTCGATTTGATCCTGGCACGGAAACCCTTGCCGCTCGCGCCATGCTCATGGCTGTGGTGATGATGGTGATCAGCATGATCTTGATCATGTCCGTGATTGTTCGCGGCAGTAACGCCGGCATGCGCGGCCATTCCCTTAAGCGGGCTGCGCTTCATGAATTTGTAGAGAAGCAATCCGACAATGACGGATACGGCGAAAGCTAGTCCCATTCGGGCGAAAGCCATCTCCGGCGTCGTTCGGAACGCAGCGTACGTAGAGGTGTATACGATCGGGTTCACGATTGGTCCGGCGAGTAAGTAGACGATTCCGATATATGCGGGCATTCCTTTGCGGATCAGTCGTCTGACGACCGGGATCATGCCGCATTCGCACAAAGGGAATAGAAGGCCGAGCAACGCGCCGAACAGTACGCCGGCGACAGGATTTTTCGGCGTTATGCGCTGGATGAGCTCGTCCGTTACGAATACTTGCAGCAGCGCCGAGAAGAGGACGCCAAGCAGGATGAAGGGAAAAGCCTCTAGTATGATGCTGATGAACAATATTTTGAACGACTGAAAGTTGGCCTCCGTAAAAATGGCTGTCGGCAGTTCGCGATTGGTGACGATCAAGGCGAGCATGATTAGGCAGCCAACGCCTAGGACCGGCGTTCCGAAACGAAATAACCATTTAAGCATGCGCTGCGTCCCTCACTTTAATAATAAACAGTAATTATTACGATTACTAGACTTAATATAGCATATGCTTCCTTTTTTGACTATAGGACAACTTTATTCGCTGCCGACATCCTGTCTGGCGGCGCTTGTCTTCTTGACATTGATGTCAGCACGAGTATAATCAGTTTAAATGCGATGATGGGAACAAGTAAGCTTGAGGCGTATTGCGCGCAGAGAGCCGGTGGTAGCTGCGAACCGGTGCAATCCTCGAAGCCGAATGGAACCCGGAGCCGATGTGCGGAACCGGTAGCTGCAGCTCTGCCGAATATGTTCATCCGGGTAGCTCCCCGTTACGGAGCCATAAGGTTTGCGCGGCATTCACCCCTGCATTAGGGTGACGGGCCGAGCAGACGAATTAGGGTGGCACCACGATCTCTCGTCCCTTGCGGCGAGGGCTTTTTTGCGTTTATTCAAAAGTGCGGATTCGACAAAAACGATAGCCATAAGAAAGGCGGAGTTGAAATGAAAAAGGTTCTTTCGGGTATACAGCCAAGCGGACAGCTTACGCTCGGAAACTATATCGGGGCGTTGCAAAACTTTGTAAAGCTCCAGCATACGGAGGAATGTTTCTTTATGATCGTGGACCTGCATGCGATCAGCGTACCGCAGGATCCGGCAAATCTAAGAGAGCAGACCGAAGCGGTAGCGGCGTTATTCATCGCGTCGGGCATCGATCCGTCTAAAGCGACCGTCTTCGTCCAATCCCACGTACGCGAGCATGCGGAGCTCGGATGGTTGTTTACGACGCTTGCCAACATGGGCGAGCTTGAGCGGATGACGCAATTCAAGGACAAATCGTCCGGCAAGGAATCCGTTGGAGCGGGGTTGTTCGTCTATCCGACGTTGATGGCGGCCGATATATTGTTGTATAATGCGGATCTTGTGCCGGTCGGCGACGATCAGAAGCAGCATCTCGAATTGACGAGAGACTTGGCGCATCGCTTTAATACGCGCTTCGGCTCGTACTTCACGGTACCGGAGCCGTATATTCCAAAGGTAGGCGCCCGCATTATGTCGCTGGACGACGCGAGCAAGAAGATGAGCAAGAGCAACCCGAATCCGGGCAGCTTCATCGCTCTGCTCGATCCTCCCGACGTCATCCGCAAAAAAATTAGCAGAGCGACAACCGATTCAGGTCGCGAAGTGAAGTACGATCCGGCGAATAAGCCGGAGATAAGCAATCTGATGGGCATCTACTCGCATTGCGCGAACATCAGCATTCCGGAGATCGAGGCTCGTTACGAGGGGCAAGGTTACGGACCGTTCAAGAAGGATCTGGCTGAGCATGTCGTTTCCGTGCTTGAACCGCTGCAGAACAAGTATCACGACATTCGAAATTCAGGCGAGATTCATAACATATTGAAGCAAGGCGCCGAGCGTGCGACTGCAGTCGCTTCCCGTACGCTAGCGGATGCTAAGGACCTCATGGGTTTCTTGCGTCCTCGGAGCTAGCTTGCTAACGCTGTTATAAGACAGTAACAAGGCTGACGCCCTGCAGCGTCAGCCTTGTTGCTGCTTGCGGCGCAAGCGTGCCTTGACGATAAAACCGGCGGCGGTGGTGAACAACCATAACAGGCCGAACAATAGGACCAGCCAGCCGCTATGGCTGATGGATATAGCCATTGCGCTCATCCAGATAACGGATAGGATAGCGAAAAATAAGGATAGCTGCTTGGACATGACGATTATCTCTCCTTCAAAAACTTTGATCATATTTTTTCGAACAGAGAATAGTTTCTCTTCCCGTGCACATAATAAGTTTGCACCACACATTCAAGCGCAGGAGACGAAAGGAGAAATACCTCATGGCAGGAAGCAGAAGCAATACACTGATCGTTCCACAAGCAAGTCAAGCTCTTAATCAAATGAAGCTGGAAGCTGCACAAGAACTCGGTGTAACACTCCCGTCAGATGGCTATTACGGTAACATTTCATCTCGTGAAGCGGGCTCCCTTGGTGGCTACATCACGAAAAAGCTCGTCCAAATTGCTGAACAACAGCTTTCTGGCGGCTTCCGTTAAGCGCTTCTCATACATGAAGGACAAATGGAGTTCAAGGGCAGCCTTGAGCTCCTTTTTATTTTGCGATTTATTCAATCGAAAAAAACAAAAGCCCCTTCTATTATGCAGCAAGGGGCTGTACACAATCAATATTAATACGTATCCATACGCAACCGCTTCATAAGCCGTTCGTCGCTGAGCCAGCCGACATACGAGCCGATCGTCTCGTACTTCCGATTCATGAGCAGGACGCCCACGAACGGATATTGCTTGCGGTGCCGATAGCGAACGTCCGACCACCTGACCTCATAGCCCCAGCTATGCTCTCGAACATCCGCGCAAGCGAAGCTTGTGAAGTACAAAAAGGATCGAATGGCAGGCTCGTTCTTGGACAGCTCGACGGCTGGATGCTCCGAGCATTTAACCCGGTCAAGCCATCGCAGTTCGCCATTTCGCATCGCCCCGATGACGAAGCCGCCGTCCTTCGCCTGCTTGACTACGTTCCAGATCGAGAGCGATATGGTTGGTATCGCCATATACGAATCGCCTTTCGTATGCTCCTTGTCCAGCTTCGCGATCCTGGCAATCGTACCGCGCTGAGCGAAAGTCCGCCATACGAAATAGACGGCGGTGAACAAGTACAACAGAGGGAACAGCAGAGCGGGATTTACGAGTTCGGCAGCCCAGAGTAAAATAGCTATAATGTGGGTTGTAAAGATGACCGGGTCGAAGATATGAATAATGTTCCACGAAATCCACTTATCGGTAAAGGGTCGCATCGCCTGCGTACCGTAGGTGTTGAACAAATCGGTGAAAATGTGAATGATTACCGCCAGCAACACCCAGCCGCCGATATGCAGCCATGGCAGCGAGCCCCGATAAAGCAATTGAAGGACGGCCGTAATGAGAATGGTCCAAATTGCGATGGCCGGCAAGGAATGAGAGGCGCCCCGATGGTTCTTAATGTAGACGGCATTTCCCTTGAATCGCAGCAATCCGTCAAGATCGGGAGCCTGGGAACCGGCAATGGTACCAAGCAAAACGGCAGTCTGAATTGACGGGTTAGCGGCAACGACGGGATCTACGGCGGCAAGTCCGGCTAGTCCGATTCCCATAACGAGATGTGTTCCTGTATCCATAAGAAGCCCCCTGATGTATATTGCGGATCAATTCGTTCAGTAATAGTATGGTCTAATCGACAAAGGAGTATGATGCCCTGTGTACATCTGTTTCGCCGAATATCGCATTAAAGACGAGCACCGCAAGCAATATTTGGATTATACGCAAGCTTTGCTTAAGGACGAAGAACGCATTCAATTATATGAAGGAACAGATCAGCCGAATTTGTTCGTCGAGGTATGGACGGCTTCCACAGCCGAACTAGCCGAGCAAATGAAAGAAGAACGCTGCAGTGAGCGTTCTTCTTGGTATCGAATCGTAGGTTGGGTTGAAGGAGGCGCCGGCAAGCTCCACGTATGGACTTTCAAGCCGGCGCATGCACCCCTAATTGCTGGTTAACGTCCGAGCGGAGTGGCTGAGCTGACAACGGTGCCTTGGAACGGATACTCGTAAGCGATAGGCTCGTCGAATGTCACATAGTCTAGGTTAAGCGTCAGCAGCAAGAAGCGCATACCCGTCGTCGGATCGCTAATAATAATATGATCTCTTCCAGCCGCTTCGATAATGCCTTTGAATATCTTCGCGTTCCACTGGCTGTTGTTCTCGTAAGTCATGTAGAAGGTAGCCGCTTTGCCGCGGTTGAGGCGCAGGATGTTCTCGACATACGACTCTTCTACGAACGGAGAAACGATGTTGCCGCCGGAAGGCGTTACGATGGATCCGCTTGGCACGCCGGTGGGCGGCATTTGCGATTGTCCCGTCATCGGTTGGTTACCCATCCCATGCATCGGCATGGCTTGGTTGCCCATTGCTTGAAGAGGCATGGCTTGATTGCCCATCGCCTGAAGAGGCATGGTTTGGTTGCCCATTGCTTGAAGAGGAAAAGCTTGATTACCTTGTTGAGCCGGCAGCGTCATCGGCATTTGCGTGCCGTAACCGCCGTAGCCGCCATAGCCGTAACTGCCTGTATTCACCGGGCTTACAGCTGTTTTGTACCCATAACCATTGGACATTTCGAGATCTCCTCGCTTTCGTGTGCTTAATTATATTTTTCCACATAAGAATGCCTAAGTACTTTACTGCGGCAAAGCGGAAAGTAAATCATTCTTATTGGCGATAAAAACGTTTATGCTTACGAAGCGAGTTTGCTTCGCAAACTTGCAGTTCGCTCGAGTTTTTCTCAATAAACGGATGGACAATCGCTGCGCGTCGGCACGAAGAAGCAATGCGCTTTAAATCGGCCGCTGTTGCTTTGGTCGTACCACGTGTTCGGGCAAGCGCCCGTGGGACGGAAGAACCAAAGCGCGTTCGACGCTGGATGCTGTCTTTCCCCGTTGATTATTCGGTTGGCTAACCGAATATCTTTGTCTCTTGCAGCCTGATAGAAATACCCTTTTTGCGTTGCCTCGAATCCGCCGGGTCTTTGAAACACCATTTGCGGAATCGAACGAATGTTTCTGAAATCCAAGCAATTGCCGCGCACGCGGTTAACGCCGACGTTGCCGACCATAAGCATGCCGAGCTCGCCTTCGCCCTCCGCTTCCGCACGCATGAGCCGGGCTAACATTTTCGTTTCCTCGGCATTCGTTTTAATAACGGCCATAGGCTTGATTGTCCACTTCCCTTCGCATCCTGTCAAAACGGTTTAATACGCGAAAATCGTATAGGCATCGAACTACATACCCATTGTATTGAGAGCTGGGCGAATTGGTTACAAAAAGAATTGTCACAATTTGAGTGGCGAATTCATGAACAAAGCCGTCGAACATTGTCATCGAGAGTGTTTTTCGGTATGATTAAAAACGATTCATCAATGATTGATAGGCGCGAAGGTCCGCGTCTTGTCGCATAACTCGGGAGGCTTTGCTTTGTGCTGAAGGACTTGATTGCTTTAACGAAACCGCGGCTGCTTCGGCTTAATATTTTTGCTGCACTAGGCGGGTTTATCGTTGGTTCCAAATGGGACTTCGATATGGAAATGTTCCTGCTGCTCATATTCATGCTTATCGGATCGACGCTGACGATTGCTTCAGCGACCGTCATCAACAATTATTGGGATCGCGAGCTCGATCTGAAGATGGAACGCACGAAAGACCGCGCGCTTCCTACCGGAAGAATGAAGCCGGGAACCGTGCTCTCATACGGCATTATCCTAGGCGTCGTTGGACTGGCTGTTCTATTTGGACTCGTTAGCCCGCTAACGGGCTGGCTCGGACTGCTTGGCTGGTTCGTATACATCGTCATCTATACGATGTGGCTCAAAAGGAGCTCGACCTGGAGCACCTCCATTGGAGGCATATCCGGAGCGATGCCCCCGGTTATCGGGTATTGCGCGGTAACAGGCGAGGTCGATGCCGGTGCTTGGATATTGTTCGCATTCCTATTTCTATGGCAGCCGGCACATTTCTGGTCGCTTGCCATTAGAAGGGTAGAAGAATATCGAGAGGCGGGTTTCCCGCTGCTTCCGGTCGTGAAGGGGATTAAACGGACGAAGCTTCAAATGATTCCTTATGTACTGCTCCTAATACCGACTTGCGTGCTGCTCTATACTTACGGCTACGCCGGCATTTACTTTTTGATTATTTCCATCCTCTGCGGCGTTGTATGGCTCGTGCATACGCTGCGCGGCACAGCGGCGAAGGACACAGAGAAATGGGCGAAGACGAATTTTCTTATTTCGGTTAATTATTTAATGGTTGTATTTATCGCGATGATTGCGAATACGACCTGGTCATAATAGAAGATGAAGGTGATAGGCACATGGTTTTTTTGAAGAAGCATAGTTTCAAGATCGCTGTACTCGCGTTATGCGCGGCAATGGGCATTTATTTATTACTTACGTATGTCATTAAGCCGGAAGCTCCGCTGCCGGTTGAGATGGCGGCTCCTGCTTTCGAATTGACCGATGTGGATAACGGGGACAAAGTATCGCTGGAGTCGACGAAAGGCAAAGCGCGAATCGTTTACTTCTACTTCGCGAATTGCCCGGACGTATGTCCGCCGACGACCTTCATGCTGTCGGAGGTCCAGGAGAAGCTGGATAAGGCAGGCACGCTCGGCACGAAGGCCGAACTTATATCGATCACGTTCGACCCGGTAAGGGATACGCCGGAAGTCATTAAAGCTTTCGCCGAGAGAAACTTCGTACAGCCGGAGGGCTGGAAGTTCCTGCGCGGCGATGACGAGGAGCAGACGATCAAGCTCGCCAGAGACTTCGGCGTTAGCGTCGCAAAGTCCCCGGACGGCACGTTCGCCCATATGAACGTCATTACGATCGTCGATCAAGACGGGCAAATTCGCAAGTGGATTAACGGCAGCGACGAGAAAGTTACCTCGGACACGATCGTAGACGATCTGAACAAACTGCTGTAGAAGATAAGGCAGTGTCGTTAGAATTCATCCTTGTTCCACATCAAAGCGGGATCCGGCGCAGGGTATGCAATATGCGCTTCGAGGCCCGCTTTTTCCAATTGCTCGATCAAATAATCCTCGGGCGTATGCTCGACGCCGGGATAGCCCTTGCGCGTATAGATATGCTCGGCATCCGGGAACAGATCGCGCAGCATGCCGCGAATGCGCTTGCCCGATGCGTCATTGTCGGTAAATATGTATACTTGTTTATCGCCTGCTTGCTTGCGCAGCTTCTCAAGCGCGCAGAACCCGGCGTCCCGAACGTGCAGTAAATGGGGACGTTGCCGGACAGCACGCGCCGCAACCGGCTCTTGTCGTTTTTTCCTTCTACAATGATGGCAACATCCATCGCGTTCACCTCGTTATCGGCAGTTACTTTCGGATGAAGAGCTGGGCCGGGCGCAAGGCTTGCCCCCCTCTATTCTAAGTGACCTCCGTACGAAAATAAAGGCGGCCCGCTCAGCGCGGGGCCGCCTCTTCGCGTGCCGGGGTTGAAGCTGATTTACCACCAGCAAGCACACGCTATAATAACGAGCAAGATAAACAAGACTAGAATAGTTGCGATGTTGTTGCCGCCGCGATGTCCATAGCCTCTTTCAGCCGATTCAACCTGTCCTCCAGACATCTTATGATTCACCCCTCTTTCATAGATCGAGGTCAATGAAGCTTTCAACCTGCATGGTTGCCTATTGATAGGCGCCGATCATGCCGGTCTGGTCATTTGACACACTGTATTGTATGTGCGGAGGGAACAAACGCCGTGTGCGAATACCCACTTTTACGAAAAATAGGTCCGCGACGCCAGAAATCTCGAGTTGTAGAACGGCAGGACGGCTACGGCAAGCATTAGCGCGACGAACGCGATGAAATAGGGCGAGAGCTGTTCGCGCAGCTGGCCCGCGGCCATCGGACCGATGAATGCGCCGATGGAGAAGGCGATCGACAGAATGGAGAAGGTGCGGCCATACCTCGCACCGCCGCTTAGCTCGATCAAGAGCGTCGAAAGCGCCGGCAATATAATGCCCTTGGCCATGCCGATCAGCAGCAGCATGACTGTGAAAGGGGCCGAAACGTTCGCTGCCAGGCAGAAGTAGATGACGGCGAGCAGGAATGCGCCCCATAACGTTCGCTGAAACGCGGAGATCCGGTTGAGGAACAGCATGCTGAGCGTGATGAGCGCGCCGATGCTGACGACGGAGAACAGCAGGCCGGTCGTCATGATCGAAGCCTGCGACTTCGCCATGAGCGGAAGCTCGAACGACAATATGCCTTGCGAGCAGCTGGTCGCAATAGGCAGCAGGAAGACAAGCCAAGGAATCGGCGTACTCTCGCCCAGCGGAGGCTGCGCCGACTTCGGCTTATTGCCTTCTTCCTCCGTGCTCGTCTTGGCCGGCAGGGGGGAAGCGTTCATCCGCTTGTCGCTGATGAAGAAGACGGCGCACACGGCTGTAACAATCAAGATCCAGCCAAGCAGCGTGAATGCGGTCGTGAAGCCGATCTTCGCGACAAGATAAGCGCCGGCAGCCGGCGAGACGACCGATGCGAGCGTATGGACGAGGCCGTTGCCTGCCATTAGCTTGCCTTGCTCCGTAATATTGTTCGAAAGGCGCGCAAGCAGCGCCAGGCAGGCAGGAGACAGGAAAGCGAGCACGAAGCCGCTAATGGAGCGAAGCACGAGGAGCTGCCAAGGATCTGTCACCTGCGATTGGAAGAGGAGAATAATACCGGCGGCGAGCAGGCTGAACACGATAAACAAGCGGCTTCCGAACCGATCCACGCCATAACCGGCAATGAGATTTCCAGGCAGGTGGGTAATCGAATACATTCCCATCATGAGCCCGATGAAAGAGGGAGCCGCGCCAAGCGAGATGGCGAACGGCGTCAATATCGGGTATTGCGCATGCAAGTCGAAAAAAGCGACAAACAAAAATAAATAGAGCCAAATGGCTGTCTTCACACCGTTATCCTCCTTGCCCATTTGCATTATAACTACTTGTACGTAAACAATGGACAGGATATGTCTGGTTAAAGTGGAAGGAAGCGTTTACGGTATATAAGACGTAGGGTATAATGTTTTGTAATAGCTTTTGGTACGAGGTATAATGGAGGGGATCGTATGGATTTTTTGGATTTTTCGGCGTATGACGTAGACACATGGACATCTTTTTTGAAAGACAATTGGCTCGTTCTCGTCCTTGCGCTTGTCGCGCTGCTGATCATCGTGCGCATTGTAAGAACGGTCGTGAAATGGGCGATCGTCGCGGTTATCGTCGTAGGCGTCGTTCTCTATAGCGGTTATACGATGGACGATCTGAAAGTAATCAGCACGAAGGTCGTGGATAGCGCGAAGCAAGAGATCATGGGTGCCATGACGGGCGATGCGAAGGATGCTGAGTTTATTAGCAACGAGGACGGCTCGTATACGATCAAGACCAAGAACCTGGAGCTTAACGGCAAACCAGGCGACAACGAGGTTACGGTATCCTTCCGGGGCGCTCCCAAAATAACGATCGAGGTCGATAGCACGATACAAGCCTTTATCGATCAAGCCAAGAACAACGGCTAATTCATCCCCTTTGACCAGCTTGGGAACGGATGGCAAGGCAATACCGGCATCGCTGTAAGAAAGGAGAGATTATGTTCGATTGGATGATGCGGTTCGATGAGCTGGAGCCCGTTGCGATCATTGCTCTTCTGCTATTGCTTGTTTCATTATTGCAAGGGATAAGGAGGGGCGCGTCGGGTTCTGCGAAGCGTCTTTTCTTTTTTGTATGGGAAGGCATTGTCGTTATTGCGGGACTGATCATCGCCGGACAGCTCGCGGGATGGGCTTCCCCTGCTGTCGCCGAGTGGCTGACCCGGGTCGTTGAAGTGCCGGCTAATGAGCTCGGAAACGTGCAGCAAGCGTGGTTCACGCTGCTGACAAGCTTAAGGGATTTTGCGCTGCTCAGGTACGGGGTGCTGTTCCTGCTCTTCTATCTGATCTTCAGAGCGATTGCCGGCTTCGCTGAGCCGCTGTTCAGCTATGCATGGAGCAACCTCGTGCAGTCGAAGCAGAGCAGCGCTCTGGACGAGCTTCCCGGACGCCGCTATGCAAGCAGGGCAACGGGTGCGCTTATTGGCGCCGTACATGGCGCCGGAAGAGCTTTTCTCTTCATTGCAACATTATTCATCTATGTTTCGTTATTGCCTAATGGTTGGTACGCGGATAAGATTTCGGAATCTCCCCTGTACCGGGAGGCCGCGTCCATGCTGGCTCCGGTCGCGGGCGATATGCTGGAAGGACAAGGCCCGGTGCTTGCCGAGGCGGTAGAGGCGCAATTCCGCCAAATATTGCAGCGTAAATACGAGATCATCGATTATGCCGTACCGGATGATATTGCGGAAGCTGCATTATTCGTTACGAAGGACGCCGGCTCGGATGAGCAGAAGGCGCGCCTCCTGTACGAGTGGCTCGGTACGCGCATCGAGTACGACTGGGACAAAGCCGACAACTACGTTGAGCGCGGCGTATGGAAAGAACAGACGCCTGCGGACACGTTCGCTACTCGCAAAGGCGTATGCATTGATACGGCAAGACTATATGCCGTGATGGCACGTACCGCAGGACTTGATGTACGCGTCGTGACGGGTCTTGGCGCCGATGGCAGCGGCGGCTTCGGGCCGCATGCCTGGAATGAAGTGAACATTGGCGATGGCGAAGACAAATGGATTCCGCTAGATGCGACATGGGCTTCCTCGGGCGATTGGTTTAACTCGCCAGGCTTCGAGCAGACGCATATTAGGGAAGCTGCAGCGATATAATGGAATGTCGTATTTTTTTATGATTATGAGGTGAAAGCATGCAGGACGATCCGCAAAAGCGGGAGATATTGAACAGGCGCAATTTTTCATTCCGGCTTAATTTGTTTTTCTTCATTACATTCGTTTTATTCAGCGTCCTAATCGTTAAGCTTGCCATATTGCAGTTCGTAGAAGGTCCGACGCTTAGTGCCGAAGGAGCCGCGAAAGGAACGCGCAACGTCGCGATGCCGCCTATACGGGGCAATATATACGATTCTACCGGACATGCGATCGCTTATTCGACATCTACGCAATCGCTCTATTACAGCATACAACCGGAGTTGAAACGTGCGGACGCTATTGAGAAGGCGAAAGAGATGGCGGTCGAGCTGGACAAAGTGTTTACCAAATACGGCGATCCGGAGTCGGCGATGACGGTAGACGATATTATCCGCCAAATGGATTTGGAATTTAAACGAAATGTCATTTCGACGCCTAGGCGTATCAAGTCCAATCTGACGAATAAGGAAATCGCTTATTTTATGGAAAATAAGACCTCCTTCAAAGGTATCGACATTATGGAGGAGAGCATCCGCAACTACGATAAGAGCTCGATCGCCGTTCAATTGGTAGGCTACTTGAAGAAGTACAGCGGCGTGCGCCTCGACAGCGAGTTCTATAATGAGAAGATGAAGATAACCGATCCGACTCTTAAATATTTGGAAGAGGAAGACGTCGGCTTCGGAGGCATCGAGCTTATGTATCAGGATGTCTTGCGCGGGACGAACGGTCTGAAGTCGTACCCGGTCAATAATCGGGAAATTATTATCGGGCCGATGGAAATCACGAATCCGCAGAAAGGCTCGGACCTTTATCTGACGATTAACAAAAACGTTCAGTTGAAGACGGAGCAAGCGATCACCGATCACATCAAAAAAATATCGACCTCCTCCAACTCCTATGAGCGTGCCGAATATGCCAAAACAGGTTACGCGGTGGCGATGGAAGTCGATACCGGCAAAGTCGTCGCGATGGCGAGCATGCCGGATTACGATCCGAATATTTGGTCGGGCGGAAGAATCAGCAACGAAGATTACGAAAATATCGGGAACAGGCTGCAGAACGGTACGATCTCGACCGTATATGCCGACTACAAGACGGAGAAGGAAAGAAACGACCATCCATCGTCGATTCTGCCTCCGGGCTCGACCATGAAGCCGTTAACCGTGCTGATTGGACTTAATGAGGGCTTATTCACGCCGTCGACCCGTTATACGGATACCGGGGTATTTTCTTTCGGCCGCGAAGGCTACGAGCGTTTCATTAAAAACTCCTTGAATCACGTCTACGGCAGTATCGACGGCGCAGGCGCAATCGCTAAATCGTCCAACCCGTTCATGGCGTCTATGGTGGGCAATAAGCTGTATATGCGCGGCGATGTGAATGGCAAGAGCAGCGTCGAGATCTGGGACGAATACATGAAGCAGTTCGGTCTTGGCGTTCTGACCGGCAGCGGCTTGCCGAATGAATCGAAGGGCATTATCGAGTACTTCAAGGAAGCGCAAAGCGGCAGCTCGCAATCCGCGCTTATATTCGCCTCCTTCGGGCAGCAGGGTCGTTATACGACGCTTCAGCTGGCGCAATACGTGTCGATGCTTGCCAATCGAGGCAAGCGGATGAAGCCGCAGTTCGTGAATGAAATCAAGGATTCGGACGGCAACGTCATTCAGGGCTTCACGCCGGAAATCTTGAACACGATCGACATTCCCGAGCAATATTGGAAAGAGATCGAAGCAGGCATGTCCGAGGTTAAGTCGGAAGGCTTCGAGGGCGTTGATTACACGTATAGACGGAAGACCGGTACGTCCGAGCAGGACGTCGCTACCCGCCGCGCGGAGAACGCGGTGTTCATCGCTTATGCGCCCGCCGACAAACCTAAGCTTGCGGTTGCGGTAGTCGTGCCGGACGGCGGCTTCGGCGGCTACGGCGCATCGCCGATCGCGCGTCAAATCTTCGACGCGTATGACCAAGAAGTCGGACTGTACGGCGTACCGAAGAAGAAGACGGCCGCTAACACGGTTGATACAAGCGGTCAGGCGAACGCCGGAACAGACAATGCAGCAGCCGGAACAGCGGGCAATGCGGAATAACTCTAAATAATAAACTGCCCCTCTGCATCCATCGAATGGATGCAGAGGGGCAGTTTTTTGTTTACCGCTGTTATCCATTGAATTACAGGAGAAGCTCATGTTAATTTTGCATGAACACCCGCCGATTAACGATTAACGGGAGGAGCTCCAGTTATTTTGACGACTTCTATTCAATCAATAGAAAAGCAGATAATTAACTGGAAGAACTCCATCTATTCACTCAAAGTGTTGATATCGGCCAGTCATAACAGGAGAAAATCCAGTTATTTGACCAGCCACACGCCAGCTTTACTCGTTAGCGCGGGAAAAGCTTGAAAAAATAAATGTTGCACGAGAGAAACATTTTTGTGTATTATAAAAAAAGAGGCACTGAGCTAAATAATATTCTCAGGGTAAAATAATGTTCACAAGGGAAACTTGTCCGAAGACAATAACGTGAAATTCAACAATGAACAATCAATTTTCGAAACTCGAAAGGGAGGATGCAACATGCGCAAGTATTCAAAATCCAACTCAGCAATCAAGAGGTTTATCATGACGATCATATTTCTGACAGTTACGGCGCTCGCCGTATCGGCATGCGGCGGAACTTCCGCGAATCAAGGGGGGGATAGCGACGGAAAGCTGAAGGTGACGTCTACGATCGGCATGATTAACGATGTCGTCAAGCAGGTCGGCGGAGATCATGTCGATGCTGCCGCCTTAATGGGCTCCGGCATCGACCCCCATCTCTATAAGGCGTCCCAGGGCGATGTGAAGAAGCTTGATGATGCGGACATCATTTTCTACAACGGTTTGCATCTCGAAGGAAAGATGGCGGAGATGTTCGAGCAGCTTGAGAAACGCAAGCCAACCGTTGCCGTATCGTCTTACTTAAAGGAGGAACAACTCCATGCCGATCCCGCTCAGGGCAGCGGTTCGCATGATCCGCATATTTGGTTCAACGTGAAATTGTGGATGTCCGCCGCCGAAGTCATACGCGATACGCTCGCAGAGAAGGATCCGGCTAACGCTGCCGATTATAAGCAGCGCGCCGCCGATTATTTGAAGGAGCTCGAGAAGCTGGACGCTTATGCGAAGGAGCAAATCTCCCTCATTCCAGAGGACAAAAGAATCCTAGTGACGGCGCATGACGCCTTCGGATACTTCGGCGAAGCATACGGGTTAACTGTCACGGGTCTGCAAGGCATGAATACGATGTCTGAGTATGGCTCAAAGGATGTCAGCAAGCTTCGGGACTACTTGGTGGAGAACAAGATAAAGGCGGTGTTCATCGAATCGAGCGTACCGAAGAAGTCGATCGAATCCGTCATTGAAGGCGCTCGCCAGCTCGGTCATGAAGTGAAGGTCGGCGGCGAACTGTATTCGGATGCGATGGGCGACGAAGGAACAGAGGAAGGCACTTATATCGGCATGGTGAAGCATAACGTGGATACGATTGTAAGTGCGTTGAAATAAAAGAGGACCAGAACGAAAGCGAGTGATAAATATGAGCCTTACGAAAGCATTGTCTAAGCCTGCCGGCAGCACGGCAGCACCTTCCCCGTTGTCCGTGAACGGACTGACGGTTGCCTACCAGAAGAAGCCGGTATTGCGCGGCGTAACCTTCGAGATTAACGAGGGTGAGCTGATTGGCGTAATCGGACCGAACGGCGCCGGCAAATCGACGCTTATGAAAGCTGCGCTAGGGCTCATTCCGAGCATTGGCGGCGAGGTGCTCGTATACGGCAAGCCATACAAGGAGCAGCGAAAGCTGATCGGCTACGTTCCGCAGCGGGAATCGGTCGACTGGGATTTTCCTACGAATGCGCTCGATGTCGTTATGATGGGCCGTTACGGCCATCTCGGCTGGTTCCGCCGGCCGGGCGCGAAGGAGAAGGCGATTGCGCTTGAATGCCTAAGCAAGGTCGGCATGGCCGACTTCGCGGATCGCCAGATTAGCCAATTGTCCGGCGGACAGCAGCAGCGCGTCTTCCTGGCAAGGGCGCTGGCTCAGGATGCGAAGCTGTACTTCATGGATGAACCGTTCGCCGGCGTCGATGCGGCAACGGAGAAAGCGATTATTACGCTGCTTCAAGAGCTGAAGCGCCAAGGAAAGACGGTTGTCGTCGTCCACCATGATCTTGCGACGGTACAAGATTATTTCGATTCCGTGCTGCTGCTTAATGTAGAACTGCAAGCCTACGGGCCTACCGAACAGGTGTTTACGCAGGAGCGGCTGCAGCAGACCTACGGAGGCAGACTGGCCTTTCTTGACCGCAGCTTTCAAGTGCCGGCTGCAGACAGCGGAAAGGGCGTGTAGCAGATGGCAAACATTTGGTCGATGATTGCGGATCCGAACATGCAATGGATCTTTCTCGGCTGCACGCTTCTTGGCCTAAGCAGCGGCGTTATCGGCAGCTTCTCCTACTTGCGGAAGCAGAGCCTGATGGGCGATACGCTGGCGCATGCGGCGTTACCCGGCATCTGCATCGCGTTCATGCTTACGGGCATTAAGTCGATCGGGCTATTCCTCATCGGGGCAGGCTTGGCGGGTTTGATTGCCACTTTCGGTATCGGCTATATTACCCGCCATACGAAGCTCAAGCAGGATGCGGCGATGGGCATCGTATTATCGTCTTTCTTCGGTCTTGGCATCGTGCTGCTTACCGTTATCCAGCACGGCAATTACGGCAATCAAGCCGGGCTCGATAAGTTTCTGTTCGGGCAGGCGGCGTCGATGATCGGCTCCGATGTCATTACGATGTCTATTGTCTGTATCGTACTGCTGTCGATATGCACATTGCTGTTCAAGCAATTCAAGCTTATTTCTTTCGATCCGGGCTTTGCGCGCGGTCTCGGCTACCCGGTAGCCGCTCTTGAGCAACTGATGATGCTGCTTATGGTTGTTGCCGTTGTAGCGGGCATTCAAGCAGTCGGCGTCGTGCTTGTGGCGGCACTGCTTATCACGCCTGCCGTCTCGGCAAGGTATTGGACCAATAAGCTTAGCTTAATGGTCATCTTATCCGGTATATTCGGCGCGGCAAGCGGTGCTGTCGGCACGCTGTTCAGCGCTTCGGTATCGAACTTGCCGACGGGACCGGTGACCGTGCTGGCGGCAACGCTCATGTTCGGAATATCGATCTTGTTCGGGCCGCAGCGGGGCATTGTTGCGAAGCGGTTAATGCGGCAACGGGCGAAGCGTCGATTCGCGGTGCAACGAGAGATCTCGATTCACGACAACACGAAGAAGGAGGCGGCGTTATGAGCGACTTCTGGATTATATTGACGGGATCGCTCGTCGCAAGCTGCTGCGCGATTCTGGGCGTTTTCCTTGTCCTTCGCAAAATGGCCATGATCGGAGACGCGATCAGCCACTCTGTCATGCCGGGTATCGTCATCGCTTTCCTGCTGAGCGGATCGAGGGATTCGGTGCTAATGATGTTCGCCGCGCTCGCGTTCGGTTTATTAACGACCTTCCTTATCCAAATGTTCCAGCAAAGCGGCATTCAATCGGATGCTTCGATCGGCGTCGTGTTCACCGCCTTATTCGCGGTAGGCGTCGTCCTCGTCAGCTTGTTCGCCCGCCAAGTGCATCTGGATCAGGACGCGATCTTGTACGGGGAGATCGCTTATGTGCATTGGAACATCTGGGAGCTCGGCGGCGTTAATATGGGGCCCCGGGCGGTTTGGCTGCTCGGCTTCACGCTGATGGTGATCGTCGCGGTCATTAGCCTGTTCTATAAGCAATTCAAGCTTTGCGCGTTCGATCCTGCGCTTGCCGCCGCAATCGGCATTCCTGTCGCGATCTTCCACTATTTACTCATGGGTCTCGTGTCGATGGCAACGGTCAGTTCCTTCGAGAGCGTTGGAGCCATTCTCGTCGTCGGTCTGCTTATTATTCCGGCTTCAACGGCTTACTTGCTCACGGAGCGGCTTGGCATGATGATCGGACTAAGCATCGGGGTAGGCATTGCAAGCACGGTGCTCGGTTATTTGGCGGCCAAAATGCTGGATGCATCGATTGCCGGCTGCATCGTATGCGCTGCGGGCGTTCTGTTCGCGCTAGCGCTGCTATTCTCGCCTTCGCAGGGCATCGTTGCGAAGAAGCTAAGACTTCGCAAGCTTGCGGCTTGAATATAGAAATATGCATGAGGGAAAGCACTCGCAGAATCGGCCTTGCAGCCGCTTGCGGGTGCTTTATTTTGCAAATTTCGACTTTTATGAAACTATCTAATAACGTTTAGAATATTTGGAATATATTTTATTTAGAGGGATAAAGGAGACAGGTGGAGAATGAGTCGATCAAATTCGAATAGAGTTTCGATAGAAGGCTCGGCGCAGTAAGCCGATGAAGTGAGGAGCTTGCGGAGGGCTGCGATAGCGGCTTAAAGCAAGCTTCTTCTTTTTGAACGCCTCGAGGAGTTGATGGTGCTCGATAATACTTTCGTTTGGATTATGCTGCAAATGTGCTAAAATAACGGAGTCAACTAAAGATCAAAATTTTAGATGCGAGCCGTTTACGCTTGGCTGCCGGGAGGACTTACATAAGATGTCGAAGTACAAATTGGTTGCATTGGATATGGACGGAACGCTGCTGAACGAACAAAGCGAGATTAGCGCGGAGAATGCCGAATGGATACGGAAGGCGCTTGATGCCGGCGTTATTGTCAGCTTCTCGACCGGAAGAGGCTTCCAAAGCGCATTGCCTTTTGCAGAACAGCTGGGGCTGGATACCCCAATGATTACGGTAAACGGAAGCGAGATTTGGCATAAGCCGCATGTGCTGTATAAGCGGACGCATCTGAGTTCCGTGTACGTGAAGCGCATGCACGAGCTTGCTCTTAAGCACGGTGAGCCGTGGTTCTGGGCTTACACGACGGATACGGTGTACAATAAGGAAAAGTGGATCGATCCGGCTGCCGGCTACGATTCCTATCATTGGCTCAAATTCGGTTATTACACGGAGGATGATGTAGCTAGAAATGAAATTTTGGCAGAGGTTCAAAGCTGGGGAGCGCTTGAGATTACGAACTCCTCGCCGTGGAATCTGGAGATGAATCCGCAAGGCGTCTCCAAGGCGAGCGCGCTTCGCGACTTATGCGAACTGCTGGATATCGATATGTCTTCGGTTGTCGCGGTCGGTGACAGTCTAAACGATATCGCGGCTATCCGCGAGGCGGGATTAGGCGTAGCCATGGGCAATGCCCAGCAAGCGGTCAAGGACGCGGCCAACGCCGTTACGCTTACCAACGACGAACATGGTGTCGCAGAGGTTATTAAACGTTATGTTTTGAAAGGATGATCAGCTATGGAAATATTAGGTTGGATTCTTGTCGTAGCGCTGTTTATTGTGGGGATGGCAGGAGCGATATATCCAATCTTGCCGGGCGTGCTCGCTATTTACGCCGCATTTTTTGTGTATGGGTTCTTTTTCTCGTTCGGCGACTTTGACGTCTTCTTCTGGATCATTCAAACGATCATATTGGTGGTTCTGTTCATAGCCGATTATGCAGTCAGCGCCTGGGGCGTCAAGCGATTCGGCGGCAATCGGGCATCCGTCGTCGGAAGCACGATCGGCCTTATTTTTGGTCCATTCATCATTCCGGCTTTCGGTCTTATTATCGGACCGTTCGCAGGAGCCGTTATTGGCGAGCTGATCGTGGGCACAGAGTACAAGAAAGCGCTCAAGGCAGGCTGGGGCGCCGTTGTCGGCTTATTCACAAGCGTAGTCGTAAAAGTTATTCTTCAAGCCGTTATGATCATCCTGTTCGTATTGTGGCTTATATTCTAATTTTAAAAATAATGCAGATTCATGGGGCGCTTAATAAAGGCTCTATCGTGTAAGACATAAGCAAAATGCGTGATAGGCGCTCACTCCTTAGTGATGACCGTAATCACGCATCGCAATAGGAGTGAAAGACATAGCCTCTCAATTATTGAAGAAAGACTCGTTGATTAAGGGTACGCTCATACTGGCGGCCGCAGCGTTGACAGCCCGGTTTCTCGGGCTCTTTCAACGTGTGCCGCTCGATTATATGCTGGATAAGGACGGGCAGTTGGCGTTTGCCGTTGCCAATCAAGTGTATTTGCTGCTGCTTGTTGTCGCCACGGGCGGCATTCCAAGCGCAATAAGCAAGATGGTCTCGCAGCGCTATGCGCTGGGCAGACCGGAGGAAGCAAGGCGTATTTACAAGGCGGCGCTTCTATTCGGCGCCGTTGCGGGCGTGCTTCTGACGACGGCCATGTTCATTCTGGCGCCGGTCTATACCGACATCGTTAAGAAGCCGATTGCGGAATTGGCGGTAAGAGCCATTGCGCCGGCGTTGCTGCTGTTCCCGATTATCGCGATGATGCGCGGTTACTTCCAAGGCAGACAGTTCATGGCTGCCGGCGGCGTTTCGCAGATCATTGAACAAATATTGCGCGTGATCGGCGGTATCGGACTCGCGCTTATCGTGCTGGCTTGGGGCTGGGGCGACGCTTGGGGCGCGGCAGCCGCGACGTTCGGCAGCGTATTCGGCAGTATCGGCGCGTTCGCGGTCATGGTGTGGTACGGACGGAAGCTAAGACGCCAAGACTTGGCCGAGCAGGCGAAGAAGGGGAGCAGCTATCTTCGTTCGCGGAGCGGAAGCGGCTCGGCATTGCCTTTCCGCTCGATCTATAAGGAAATATTCAGCATGTCCCTACCGGCGGTCGTAACGGCGATGACGGTACAGTTTCTATACACGTTCGACTCTACGCTGTTCATCCGGCTGACCGAACGGTTCTATGATCTAGAGACGGCAACGCATGTATTCGCCGACTATACGATAAAGGCCATGTCGCTTGCCGGCATCCCGCCAATATTAGCGATTGCGCTTGGAGCATCGATTATTCCGGTCATATCATCGGCCTTCTCGGTCGGGAATATGAACGAGGTACAGCGCCAATCATCGCTTGTGATGCGGATTGTCTGCTTTACGGGCGTCCCGATTGCACTGCTCCTTACGGTTGCTGCCTATTCGGTGACCGGATTCCTGTTCAGCAGTCCTAGCGGCAGCGGCACGGTCGCATTGCTAACGTTGGGAACGATCTTTCAAATTACGATGATGACGACGAACTCGATTTTGTACGGGCTTGGCAAGCCGAAGAAGCCGATGTATCACACCTTCTTCGGCTTAGCGCTCAAAGTGGTGTTCAGCATTGCGCTTGCTCCGTTCCTTGGCGTGTACGGGCTTATTATCGCTTCCTCGATTTGCTTCATCGTTATTACGATGTTGAACGTTGCTTCCATTTGGCGAATCGTGAAGCTTAGCGTGCTCGGACGGCGCTGGGGTACCTACATGATCGCGGTTGCAGTCTCTGCGCTTGCTGGCTGGGGTGCAGAGAATGGCATCCTCGCTTGGACGGAAGGATGGCCGGACAAGCTGTCCTATTTGGTAGCAGGCATCGTTACGGCCGCTGTCGTCGGCGCTCTGTATCTCGCGCTGCTCGCGGCGCTTCGCGTCATTACGCCGGAGGATGTCCGTTCCTTCCCGGGACCGCTGCGCAAGCTGCTCACGAAGGTGCTGAAGCCTTTTTACCGCAAGGCGTTATAGGAGAAACACAATAATGCAACTCCCATGGTCGCTATGACCATGGGGGTTGTTGTATGAACTCATAATATGATTAAATCAAATAGAGGGGGCTGTCCCAAAAGCCAATGGCTTAGGGACGGCCCCTTTGTGCGTACACAGCTAACCTCTGACTGCTATGTTGACTTTTGCAGAAACTTTGGGCGGAATTAATGGCGGTGGGGAGCTATGTTGGATTCTCGCAGTAACTTTGAGCGGAGCGGTTGACGGCATTTTGGGTACAAAACCGAGGTCTATGTTGCGAATATCCAATATAGCTCTCGATATGGAGCGAAGAGCGAAACAGCCTAAAGTTGCTGCATTGATCCAGTATAACTTCGATCAATCCACGCCATGAACGAACCTTCGCCCAACACTTTTTGAGACAGCCTCCTAGAAATTTGATAGGGATATATATTAGCCCATCTTAAGAGAACGGGGTATAAGTATAATTTGGAATTTGGATTAAGTACAGCATCTTTGATGGAGAAACTTAAGGTAGACTAGTCGCGCTTCCATACATTTACACGCAATGGATGCTCTAGTATAATGATAACAGTTTAATAGACGAGTGTTGAAGGGGAGAATGGACATTGATTAAGAGATTAGGAAAACCAAGCAAGCTGATGCTCCTAATGCTTGCGCTTGTACTTGTATTCGTAGCGGGCTGTCAAGCGATTGGAGGCGTCGATCTGAATGCCGTATTGAAAAACTCGCTTAAAGTGACTTCGAGCGAAAGCAAGCAGACGGTGGCGTTTAAGCTGGAACTTGATGAAGCAGCATTCGATGATCTAACGGATGAAGAGATTGCCATTTATAAGTTATTATCTAACATAGAGCTGCAATTGAATGATGTGAAGATGGAAGATAGCTCTAATGCATCGTTTAACGGCAAGCTCGTGCTTGGCGGAGCGGCCTCCATCGGCTTCTCGATGAAGATGAACGAAAAACAAGCAATTGTAGAGATCGAAGGCGCAAAGCAGCCGTTCGCGTTCGATATGACAGGAACGGTACTCACTGAGTTGGCAGGCATTAGCCCGGCGGCCGGTACTCCTGCTGCAAACGACGAGTCGTTGACGGCGCTTGGCCACGCGCTCATCGATACGATTGGCGGTTACGCAATCGATAATCTTCCTAACCCGGAGAAGATCGAAGTGAAACCGACGACGGAGACGATTAACGGCGAATCGACTGCTCTTATGCAAGTGCACACCGAGATGGACGGCAAGGCGATATGGGCATGGGTGAAAAAATATGTAGATGCGCTCGTTGCCGATAAGGCAGGCCTGGAAAAAATGATCAAAGGTGTTGTAGAAGTGCTCTCGAGCGATCCTGACGTATGGGAAACGCTTGGCACCGTCAATCCGTTCGAGGAGAGCGGAGAGCTTGATGCGCCAACGCCAGACGAGCTTATCCAGCAAGGTATCGATGAAGCCGTTGCGATGCTGGAGGAATTGCAGGCAGAGCTGAAAGCGATGGAAACGGAGGATCCGGAATCAATCGACATGCTGCTCGGCGATAACTTGACCGTGACGGCGGATGTTTACGTGGACACGAAGCTCGATATTCGCAAGCAAGCTTTCGAGCTTTCCTATACGCTGCCGACTGAAGAAGAGGAGGAGCTGGCTCTTTTCCCGATTAAGGGCTTTACGGTGACCTCTACAAGCGAATTATGGAATGTCAATGAAGCGGTAAAAGCAGATGAAGTTACCGTGCCGGAAACGGCTGTCGAGCTCGAGCAGCTGCTGGAACTGAATAGCTATCGGTTCATGAAGATGTTCAAGGACGATTCGGCGGTATATGATATATTGAAAAATAAATTGCATTTGAACCAACAATCCGTCAGCTTCTATACGGACAGCTATTACAATCCTCCGATCGTGGTTCAAGGAGGAATAACGCTTGTCCCGCTTCGATCTACGGCGGACGCGTTTAGCGGTGTGATTACGTACGATCCGAAGTCGAAGGGCATTCAATTGTTCGACGAGCCGACAGGCACTACGATTGAACTGAAGATCGGAAGCGACAAGGTGCTCGTTAACGGCGTTAGCGCAACTTGGTCATTCCCGGTGACAAGCGTGGGCGGTACAGCCTACGTGCCGGCTCGCAGCCTAAGCAATACGCTGAAAGCGAAGCTGGCGTGGTCGGATTTGTTCGATGAGAAAATATTGACGATCGAGCGTGAAGTATAACCTTCAGGTCTGGAACAGATGTTAAGATTACGAAAGCGCAGGAAGCAGAGGTGGAAATATGGAGAAATTAACGACCGAAGAAGCCTTTCGCTCCGCAGTAGCAAGCGAAGGCCTTACGATTGCCGTATTCAAGACGACCTGGTGCGGGGATTGTCATTTTATTAATCCTTTCATGCCCGATGTGGAGAAGAAGTACGAGGGCCAAGTGAAGTTCATTGAGCTGGATCGCGACGATCTGCCGGATTTGTGCTCAGAGCTTAACATTCTGGGCATTCCGAGCTTCATTGCTTTTCGCCAAAGTCAAGAGCTTGTACGGTTCGTAAGCAAGCTGCGCAAGACGCGCGAGGAGATCGAGGAGTTCGTCGATCGAGCGATCGCGGTTAGCGCCGCGATGGAAAGCAAATAATAGAAGGTCCGCGTTAAGGGAGCTGTTGTCCCGCGACGCGGACTTTCCTTTTTTTAATAAACGTTCATACGTAAGTGTCACATTTTCAACATGGCTTTTGACAATTGTTATCGATATAATTGAAAGGTGATTAATTCCTGAAAAAAGGTGATTTTATTATGGTAACCGGCCGTTTTCGCACGTTAGCTATCGCTACGTGCATCGGAATGCTTCTTGTACTGCTCGCCGGCGCGCTCGTCACGAATACGGATTCAGGCCGCGGCTGCGGCGATGACTGGCCGTTATGCAATGGCAAATTCGTACCTTCTTACACGCTGGAATCATTGATCGAATATTCGCATCGACTTGTTACAGGCTTCGAGGGCATTTTGGTATTGGCGACCTACATGGCGACGCTGCGGATGCATCGCAGGGACAAGCAAAGTCAAGATTTCAAAGAACCGTTGTTTTACGCCGGAGGCGCGCTTCTCTTCACGATCGTGCAAGCGTTGATGGGCGCTGCGGCCGTGAAGTGGCCGCAGTCGCCCCCGGTCATGGCAATTCACTTCGGCATCTCGCTCATCGCGTTCGCCGCTACATTGCTGCTCGTCGTATGGACGTATCGCGTGAAGAGGGGACAGACGGCTGTTGTTAAAGTGCCGGCCGTCATATTCCCCGTAGCGCTTGCTACAGCGGTTTACTGCTATGTTGTCGTCTATCTGGGGGCTTTTATTCGCCATACGGAAGCTGCGGGAGGCTGCTTAGGTTGGCCGTTATGCAACGGCGAGCTCGTTCCGGAGATCGAGGGGGCTACCGGCGCCGTATTCATTCACCGGGCTGCAGCTCTCGTGCTCGGTTTAGCGATTGCCGGCTTGTATATGTTTATCCGCAAAGTCAGCAATCCGGAAGCTGGTCTTACGAAAGCAGCTGGTTGGTCGCTGACTCTCGTCATCACGCAAATATTCAGCGGAGCGCTGCTTACGGCTACGGTGAGCAACGAAGACTGGTTTATTTTCACAAGCTTATTGCATAACTTGATTATTACCGGATTGTTCGGCTTGCTGCTCGATCTCGTCATTCGATCATGGCGATTAAAGGATGATCGTTCAAGTAAGTCATTCTAATGCTAATAGGAGGCTTGGACATATGCTCCGTTTTCTGTTTGATGAGCCGTCAAGGGAAGCGACGGGCTGCCTTGCCGAGACGCTCCGGCTAATGGAGGAATTCGGCACGCTTGTGTCGAAACAGATTGCAGCAGGCCAAGATCCCGATCATAAGCTGCGTAAATACGAGATATGGACGCTTGGGCTTCGTTCCGCACTGGACGAGCTGGAGCAGAGCCACTATGCGGCGGGCAAATACAAGGAGCTTATTCGTGCCGTATCCGTTCACCAGATGACGCCGCAGGAGCGGATGAACTATTCAAGGTATGTCTACTATGACAAAAACGGGTTTATCCGCGTGTTCTCCTTGCTGGATAAGCTGGGCACGCTGCTGAACGATCTGCTCGATATGCGCACGGAGAAGGTGAAGGCGCATTTTTCCTATTTCACGGTGCTCCGCAATATGCGCGAGCGCAAAGCGCATCCTGAGCTGACTTGGAAGCTTAATGACGTGAAGGAGAAATATAAGGAAGCGACGAATCGGCTGCGCAAGCGAAGAAATACGGAAATACACTATATGAACTCGGAAATGCACGACGATCTGATCCAGAGCCACCGGATGTACGGAGAGGAAGCGAAGCTGGAGAACCTCGAACAGCAGGCGGCCGACTTGTCCGATGGCGTCATGCTGGCGATGGAGTCGATGCGTCTGTCGTTCCAATACGGCTGTAAGCTAATGAGAAAATAAGCAAGCATAAGCGGGAGAGGGGATACTCGTGGAGCTGAAGGGCAGAACGGCATTAGTGACGGGCAGCGCGAAAGGGCTTGGCAAAAGAACGGCGATCCAGCTTGCCGAGCAGGGCTGCAACGTCGTGCTAAATTATTATGAGAGCGAGCTTGAGGCGGAGCAGGTTAGGCGGCAAATCGAGCAGCTAGGCGTAAAGGCGATAACGGTTCAAGCCGATATATCATCGGCCGAGGGCGCCGAGAAGCTGGCAAGCGAGGCCGAACGATGGGCCGGTGGTGTTGACATCCTAGTCAATAACGCCGGTCCGTTCGTGCGTGAGAGGCGCTTGTTCAGCGAGTATGACGATGCGACGATTATAAGGCTTCTGCATGGCAACCTGCTCGGCGTTATGCTGCTGGATCATCGTCTGCTGCCAGGCATGCGCAGCCGCAGATGGGGGCGGATCATACACTTCGGCTACGGCCATGCAGGGGAAGCGAGAGCGTGGCCTCATCGGGCGGTATACGCAGCAGCCAAGACGGGGCTCGTTTCGTTCACCAAATCGCTTGCCGTCGAGGAAGCGCCGTTCGGCATTACGGTGAACTTAATCGGTCCCGGCGACATTCGCGGCGCGAACAAGGAACGGACGATCGAGGAGGCCGAACACGAATACGACTCGGAATCGCCGATGGGCAGGCCCGGCACAGGTGAAGATGTCGCGCGCGTCGTATTATTCTTATGCGAGCCGAAGTCGAACTTCCTGACCGGCAATGTCATTGACGTGACGGGCGGCTTCGATCCGATCCGCGCCAACATCAAGGGGATGTTCTAAGCCGGATCGGCTTAGAACATCGGAGAACCGAATAACTGGATTAAGTCCTTCTATTTACGCGACGAAACGCCATTTGCAAAGAATAACTGGAAAAACTCCTGTTATTGCTAAGAAACAATAGGGAGCTCGCGAAAAAAAGAGTCTTACTCCCAAGCGCCGAGCGTACACTCGGCCTTGCTTGGGGTAAGACTCTTCGTCATTCTAGGGCGTTATCGTATGATTCAAGTACGGCTTAGAATACTTGAACGACCTCAACGACACCTTCGACTTCTTCAAGCAGTGCGCGTTCGATACCCGCCTTAAGCGTGATCGTGGAGCTCGGGCAGCTACCGCATGCTCCCATAAGGCGAAGCTTGACGATACCATCTTCGACATCGACCAATTCTACGTCGCCGCCGTCCCGTTGCAAAAACGGACGAAGCTTATCTAATACGTCGAGAACTTCATCATACATGGTTTCTTGTACTTGTTCACTCATTGCAATCATCTCCTTTCTCCCCTATTATAGTACAAAGCGCTTCAATTGAAAATGGATAGCAACTTAGTAAAGTAAGGTGATCATAATAATGTTCAAACCAATGATTGAATTTTGCGCCAGCAACATGCACCATGGAACAGATCGTATTATGGCAAAATTTCAGGAAGACGATGCATACGAGGTCATCGAGTACGGCTGCCTAGGCAATTGCGGCGAATGCTACATGAACCCGTTCGCCCTTGTTGACGGCACAATCGTGTCCGCCGAAACGGCAGACGAGCTCTATGACAATATTTTGAAGTCGCTTAAGCAGCAGCAAGCCGATCGGGATGCGCTCGACAAGCTGCTGGAAGACCTGTAAGCGGGCACTAAGGCCTAGCTCCCCCTTGGTTATAACTTAACCAAGATGACGCTTCGAACGCCAGAGCACGCCGCTCTTGACGAGACGCGGCACGCGGCCCAAGATCGCCGTACCGCCCATGACGCCGAAGCCGCTCTTTTTGCCGAGCGAGCCAAGCACGCCTTTCAGCTTGATCTTGCCGAGATGCGGCAGCGACTTGTCATGCCAGATCGCTTGAATCACTTCGGCGATTTGCTTGCCTTGCGCGCCGGCAGCTTGGCCGCTAGGCGAGAACGGCAGCGATGCGCAGTCGCCGACGACGAATACGTTTTTGTAATCCGGAAGCTGATGGTGCTCGTTAATGATAAGCCGCCCTGTTTTGTCCTTAGGAAGGTTCATCCGCTGCACGAGAGGCACGGGCTGAATGCCTGCCGTCCAGACCGTAACATCGGTATGAATCTGGCTCGATGTATTGGAATCATACAACGCCCCGGCCTCCAGCCTCGCGATCGCGATATTTCCTCTCATCTCCACCTGATGCTCCGTGAACCACTCGGCTACGAACGATTGCAGCTTGCCAGGGAATGCGGAGAGAACACTCGGACCGCGGTCCAAGATGCGGATATTGAGATCCGGACGGCTCTCGCGAAGCTCTGCCGCAACTTCTACGCCGCTAAGTCCTCCGCCGACAATGGTCACTTGGCCATAAGGTTTAACGTCATTCAGCAGTGCATATGTTTTTCTGGCTGCCGAGAACGTCTGAATGCTCGTTGAGTACAGCTCCGCGCCTTCGATGCCATGATATTTATCCGTACAGCCAAGGCCGATGACGAGCCATTCGTAAGCGATTGGATCTTGTCCTTCCATGTAGACAAGCCGCCCCTCCATATCGACGTCCGTTACTTCCCCGTACGCGTAAGAGATGCGCGGATCTACCGGGAACTTGACCCGAAGCTCCAGATCGGACACCGTTCCCGCCGCGAGGGCATAATATTCGGTTTTGAGTCCTTGGAACGGCATGCGGTCAACCAGAACGATCGATACGTCATGCGGTACTTGTTTCTCCAATAATTCATTCGCGATGGCGAGTCCGCCATAGCCTCCACCCAAAATAACTATTTTTCTCATATGATTCCATCTCCACAATTCTAGATGATGATTCTATAGTATGCCCTCGTAAGGCTGTTTCCTTACTCGTACACTTTGATTTCGTTATAGAACGTGTCCCGCTCGACAGGTATCCGGCCCGCACCCTTGATGAGCCAGATCAGATCCTCGCGCGTAATGCCTTCTGGCGTGAGCGCGCCTGCCGCATGGCTGATCTTCTCCTTCACGATCGTGCCGTGGGCATCGGAGGCGCCCATCGTCAGCGCAACTTGCGTAAGCTGCACGCCGATATTGATGAAGTACGCCTTGATGTGCTGAATATTGTCCAACATGAGCCGGCTGATCGCGATCGTCTTCAAATCCTCGAAAGCCGAATTGCGGCGGCGTATGCCGGCACGCGGATTAATCGGCTGCATGGACAGCGGAATAAACACAAGAAAGCCGTTCGTTTCATCCTGAAGCTCGCGTACGTGCATCATATGGCGAATTCTTTCTTCCTTCGTTTCGATCGAGCCGTACAGCATCGTCGTATGCGTGCGCAATCCAAGCTGGTGAGCTGTCCGGTGCACGTCCAGGTATTGGGACACATCGGCTTTGTCTACCCGCATTTTTTTGCGGTATTGATCGGACAGGATCTCGGCGCCGCCGCCCGTAAGCGATTCAAGCCCTACCTTCATCAGCTCCTGCAGTACTTCCTTGTATGAAAGGCCGCTAATACGGGAGAAGAAATCGATCTCCGCAGCCGTATAAGCTTTGAGCGTTACTTCCGGAAAACGCTGCTTCAGCGCAGCAAGCGAGTCCACGTAATACTGGAAGGGCACATGCGGGTTATGTCCTCCGACAATATGGAACTCGCGGACGCCCGGGTGGAAGTGCTGTTCCACGTATTCGATCATTTGCTGACCGGATAGCGTATAGGCTCCTTCTTGTCCTTCGTCCTTACGAAAATTGCAAAAGGCGCAATGGGCTTCGCAGACGTTCGTGAAGTACAAGCTCATGTTTTCGATAAAATACACTTTTTTGCCGTTTTTACGCATAGCGACTTCGTTCGCCAATTGGCCGATGGTAAGCAAATCATCCGATTGATATAAGAAAACGCCATCCTCCAGCGAAAGCCTTTGACCATGACGCACTTTTTCGATGATACTTTGCATTTGCGTATTTTCTGACGGGATTACGATGTTCATTGCATAGCCTCCCTCTCTTAAGGTGGTTTGTGAAAAAAGGTACATAACTTTCCGGTGAAGAAGCTGTAACTATTATAAACCTCATGCGTAGTGCGGGCAATCCCAAAATGATGTTAGTTGTGCGGATAGCTCTTGAGCAAGCTAGCGTTTAGGAGTATACTATGGATAAGTAAGTGGAATACCATGCAAGCAGAGACCTAAATGGAGGGATGTAACATGATCACGATCAGTGACACGGCATCTGACAAAATAAAAGAAATGCTCGAAGAGGAAGGAACGCCGGATATGTTCCTTCGAATCGGCGTCAAAGAAGGCGGCTGCAGCGGTTTCTCGTACGGCATGGGCTTCGATGACGAGCAGCATGAAGGCGACAACGCGCTTGAGCTTAAAGGACTCAAAGTCGTTGTCGACGGCGACAGCATCAAATATTTGAACGGACTCGTTATCGACTTCAAGGAATCCGCAATGGGCGGAGGCTTTACGATCGAGAATCCGAACGCAAGCGCGACTTGCGGTTGCGGCAGCTCGTTCCGGACGGCAGCCGATGCAGGCAAGCCAGCCGCGGCCGGAGAATGTTAATAGCCGCTCTGTAATCATCTTCCGGGGCTGTGTATCGTTACCGATGCACGCCCCGGAGGATTTTTGTTTTGGTTGGACAAGTTAAGCCAAAGCCGATACTTAGACATCTTGGGGGATACCGCTAATGAAATTCATTAAGGATTACGGGCAATTTATCGAAGTAGGCTGTACATCATGCGGTAAGAAGCATACGATTCAGAGAAGCCATTACACATCGGTACCGGAAGGATACAAATTCCAATCCCAAATTACTTGCTCATGCGGGCTTACGGCCATAGCTGCCAGCCGGGACAAAAGCAAGTGGAGCTTCGACCCCGAATATACGATGAAGAGAGTCGGGAGCCGGTCGACGTCGGTTAAGATGCTCCTCGTCATTGGAGCGATTATTGCCATGTTCGTCAGCGAGACGGTATACATCTTCGAGACCGATAGAGCCGCCCATAGCGGTACAGCACAGCAGCAATCCGATGAAGAAACGTCAAACGCGGAAGCGCTTGTTTATGCCCTATAGAATTTTCGCAAGATAGACTCGTCATCCTTTCAGAAGCCTTGCAGTCTGCGCGTTCATGTGCGGGAGCGGAGGGCTTTTTTTTGTTGGCTGCCTTCACTTGGCACTTGAAGGCATAGTTCGAAGCATTGTGGACAATCTAACGATATTCCAATAGATGGATGCTGAGACAATGCGTGCGGCAGAAGTCGTTAGAAAAGGAGGAGTCCGGGTGCTGTTGTTCGTATGTATTGCCGTCGTAGTCCTGCTGCTGTTCGAAGCGCCGAGACTGTGTCTAAGAAAGAAGAAGAAGGCGGTTGTCGTATTCGTGCTCGTGCTGTCGCTCGTGACGGTGCTGGCTTATAATTTCGAATACCGTTTGCCGTTTCCTGCGCCGGTCAAAGGGATAGAGGCGGTGTTCAAGCCGCAGACAAGCTGGATGGAATAATTTGCTTGGCCTTAACGATCCTGCTATCGTTAGAGTGATAGTTTTTTAAGATGCAGGAGGATATGCATGTACCGAATATTCATCGTTGAGGACGATGTGAAAATAGCCTCGATATTGAAAAATAATATGGAGAAATACGGCTTCGAGGCCGCAAGCGCGATGCAATTCCGCGAGCTTCTGCCGGAGCTTGCGGCATTCGATCCGCATCTTGTGCTGCTTGACGTTAACTTGCCATACTTTGACGGCTTCTACTGGTGTCGCCAGATACGGGCCAGATCGAGCATGCCGATCGTATTCATCTCCGCTCGCGCGGGCGAGATGGATCAGGTGATGGCAATCGAGAACGGCGGGGACGATTACATAACGAAGCCGATTCATCTGGATTTGTTGATGGCGAAAGTAAGGGGCGTGCTTCGGCGCGCTTACGGTGAATATGCAGCGGCGGGTATGGGCGGCGCTTCGGCTGCAGCTTCCGCGGCGGCTGCCTTGGGGGAGCTGGAGGTACGGGGCTTGCGTCTGCATCTAAGCAGGAACGAGCTGGAATGGGGCGGGAAGCGGGTGGAGCTGACCAAGAACGAGCAGCTGCTTGCCGAGTGTTTAATGAAGCAATCCGGTCATGTCGCTTCCCGGGAGCAGCTGCTGGAGGCGCTATGGGACGATGTGCAGTTCGTCGACGATAATACGCTCACGGTCAACGTCACCAGGCTGCGCAAGAAGCTGGAAGAACTGGCGCTTCCGAAAGCAATCGAAACGATTCGCGGCCTAGGCTATAAGCTCGTATTGCCGGAAGAAGCAGAGGGAGCAACGTCATGAAAGGATTGACGCTTGCCGTTTTCTTGCGGGATCGGCTCTTATATATCGTCGTATGCATGCTCATTATATTTTTATCCGTGCTTATGCTGCTGCTGGAGCGGGAGCGTTATCCGAAGCTGATTGAACTCAACACCGTTTTCTATTTTATCGTGTTGGCCTTATTTTTCGTTGCTCTATGGCTTGTACTCGATTATTTGCGTTTGCGTCCTTATTACAAGCAATTATTGATCGCGATTGAACGTTCGGATGGTCTATTCACCTCGGCTATCTTGCATGAGGCCGTTACGAGAGAGCAGAAACTTGCCGCAAGGCTGCTGGAGGAGCAGCACCGTGCCTACTTGGACGAGCTTGGCAAATACCGCCGTCAGCAAGAGCTTCACAATCATTTTGCGCTGCAATGGGTGCATCATATGAAGACGCCCGTATCGGTCATTGATCTGTTGTCGCAGGAAGCGCTGCGGCAGACTGCGCATACGGAGGAGGAGCAGCGTCATTTCGCCGCAAGCGTGCAAGAGGAAGCCGAGCGGATTACGAACGGGCTGGAGATGATGCTCTATTCGGCGCGTATCGATAAATTCGAATTCGATCTTCGAATCGAGCGAACGGCTCTGCATGAGCTTGCGCGCGGAGTGCTCAATGCGCATAAGCGGTTATGCATTCGCCATTCGATCTTCCCGCGGCTGGAAGGCGAAGCTTGGGTGGAGACGGATCCCAAGTGGATGACTTTCGTTCTGAATCAGTTTGTAAGCAATGCGATTAAGTACAGCAAAAACAAGCCAGGTTCAAAATCGCTGCTGCTGCGGATCTTGCCTCAGGCAAACAACGGAACGCTGCTATCCGTTCAAGACGAAGGGATAGGCATCCCTTCGCATGACATTCCGCGCATCTACGATCCTTTCTTCACAGGGGAGAACGGTAGAACGACCGGCGAATCGACGGGGATGGGCTTGTATTTGACGAAGCAAGTATGCGGACGCTTAGGACATGCGCTGTCGGTATTATCCGAGGCGGGGAAGGGGACGACATTCACGGTCAGCTTCTCGCCGCAAGGCATACATAGGCTAGCCCAGAAGCATGAGTAACGAGATGTAGACGCCGCCAAACCTGACATTTTTGTAAGGTATGCAAGGTCGGATTGAAAGGTAAATCGATGGGTCAGCGTTCTCCCGGCAGCTATACTTGTTGTATGCAAATGAAAATAATCGTTCTGGGAGGAACATGGCATGAGCGTACTAAAGGCACAAGGGCTTGGCAAAATATACAGCAGCAAAGGAAACGTGGCATACAAAGCGCTGGAGGATATCGAGCTGCAGGTCGAAGCGGGAGAATTCGTAGGCGTCATGGGCCCTTCGGGCAGCGGCAAGACGACGCTGCTGAACTTGCTCGCTACGATCGACCGCCCGACCTCCGGGCAGATCGAGATCAACGGCGTTAATCCGAGCAAGCTTATCGAGAAGAAGCTGGCGCTGTTCCGCCGCCGCGAGCTTGGCTTCGTCTTTCAAGACTTCAATCTGCTCGATACATTGTCTATCAAGGAAAACATCATATTGCCGCTCGTTCTTGAGGGGATGGCCCCGAGAATCATCGAGCAGAAGCTTGCTCCGATCGCGGAATTTCTACAGATCGCACCGATATTGGAGAAGCGGACCTACGAGGTTTCCGGCGGGCAGAAGCAGCGTGCCGCCATTGCGCGCGCTATCATTCATCAGCCGTCGCTTGTGCTTGCCGATGAATTGACGGGAAACCTCGACTCCAAGGCGGCGAAGGATGTCATGGACGCGCTGAAGGATATGAACGAGCGCTATAAAGCTACGATTCTAATGGTGACGCATGATCCGTTCTCGGCAAGCTACTGCCAGCGCATCGTATTCATCAAGGACGGCAAGTTCTTCTCCGAGATTAGAAGGGGAGCGAATCGCCAAGCGTTCTTCCAACAAATATTAGAAGCGCTCAGCGTGCTGGGAGGTAACTTCGATGACGTTCCGTTCGCTCGCGCTTAGCAATATTAGAGGCAATTGGCGATCCTACAGCGCGTTTTTCCTTAGCAGCGTATTTTCCGTTCTGATCTTCTACATCTATGCAGCTTTTCTTGCGCATCCGGATGTCGTTAACGGAAATATCATGGCGGCAACGAAAGTACGCAGAGGGATGGTATTCTGCGAATACTTGATCGTCATCTTCTCATTCCTGTTCGTACTCTATTCCAACTCCGCGTTCCTGAAGACGAGAAAGCAGGAGTTCGGCTTATTCTCCTTATTCGGCATGACGAAGGCTCAGCTTAGACGGCTTGTCATCTACGAAAATACAGCAATTGCGGTGCTCGCGATTGCCGTGGGCATCGGACTCGGGATGTTGTTCAGCAAGCTGTTCTTCATGGCGCTTGGCGTCCTTCTCGATATGGACGAAACCATCCCGTTCGCCGTACCGCTCAAGGCCGTCTGGTTGACTGGAGGCGGATTCTTCCTTCTATTCATGGTCATCTCCCTATGGACGGCGCTTCGAATCGGACGTAATGAGATTATCGATTTGCTTAATGCAGCGCGTAAGCCGAAGGGACAGCTAGTGTATTCCATATGGCTCGTCGCGCTTGCAATCGTATGTCTAGCTACGTCTTATGGTGTCGCGCTTTCGATGACTCCGGAGAACTCCGAGGGACTGACGAGTCCGCTTATCGTCCTTGTTACGGTCGTCATCGGCACGTATTTTCTGTTCACGCAGCTTAGCGTCCTGTTTCTTCGTTTCATTCAGAAGCGTCGCGGCGTCTATTACAAGCGAACGAATATGATCGTATATTCGCAGCTAGGCTATAAAATAAAGGATAACGCCCGCATCTTGTTTACGGTATCGCTGTTAAGCGCGGTTATTATGACGGCGCTGGGCGCTGTCTATATTTTGCAAATCGGTTCGACGGAAGAAATGGTGAAGCGTTCGCCGTATTCGATCGTGTATATCGAAGAAGGCTTGAATAGTCATAAAGTCATCGATCCGAAACAGATGGAGAGGATCATCCAGGAAGACGGCTTCAAGGTGACGCGCGAAGCGAAGTTCACTGGCGTGAAGCTGAGCGACCCCGTCATCAAGTCGGGCGAGGTCGAACGGAGCTACGATTGGAGCAGCGCCCTAATTATGAGCCTGGGCGATTACAATAAGCTGGCTTCAAGCTTAGGGGAGCCCATACAAACGTTGCAGGAGGGGACGGTGAAAGTGTCCGTTCCGATCTACGGCGATAACCCGTTCGGCAGCGGAACGGTGGAAGGAAAGCTGAACGGCGTTCATCGCAGCTTCGAAATGTCGGAAGCAATAAATGCCGCGGTGATTAATACGACCGATTTCAATTATGTCACATTGGTGATGGATGATCTGTCGTTCGCCCGGCTTCTGTCCGGCATACCGGAAGACAAGCTGCTTGTCGCTTATGCATTTGAACTAAGCAATTGGAAGAAAGCGGGCGAGACGGCCACGAAGCTGCAACAGCTTGTGCCGAAGGAGCTGCTTCCAGGGACCGACTTCAAACGTTCGATTCGTTATGCGAGTTCAGCGGAAGAGATATCGCTTACCGTATTCATCGGCATATTCATTGCGCTGCTCTTCTTTATCGCATCGGGCAGCATGATCTACTTCAAGCTGTTCACGGAATTGCAGGAGGATCAAGCCCAATTCAAATCGTTGTCGCGGATCGGGATGACAAGGGGGGAAATCCGCAAAATCGTAGTGACGCAGATCGGCATCGTTTTCTTCGTGCCATGCGTCGTCGGCATTGTCCATACGCTATTCGCGATGATGGCGCTGGACAACTTGATGGAATCGTCCAATTGGATCTATTCTTTCGTTGTTATCGGCATTTACATTGCGATGCAGAGTATTTATTTCCTCTTTGCTTGCGGCAGCTACATGAAGAGCATGCTGCGCGGAGCAACCGCTTAATATTCACAACCATAACCGTACGGGGCAGCTGGCATGCTCCGTGCGGTTATTTGCCTTGGTATAAATATCCTGCCGAAAGCTCAGATTAACGTATGAATCCGTTTTATAGGCGGGAGGCGACGACCTATGGCTTTATCCAAATCCGAGGACAACATGGACAATATGAAGCCTACTCTTCAGCACACATTGGAAGAGTTTAAGGATTGTGCGGACATCTTGCATCGTACATTGCCTGAAACGGGAATAGACATGGTTTTCTTCGAGCATTTGGTCGGGAGCGATCAATTCACGAGGGATGTTGCAATCCCCTTCATGGATGCCAACGGCGATGACGTCAAACGGCTGCTTAATCGTTCCCAGTATGAAGAAATGAATACAAACAAGCCGTTTATTAAGGCCATATTGGAAGGAGCGGTTGCCATCTTCCACAACGACCGCAGTTATGTGGTCTACGTATCGAAGCCTGAAGCACGCTCTATTCAGCAATCCGAGACAGAGGCAATCATTACCGGACCCCACGATTCCTTCAACGAGGTTGCGGAAATCAACATGTCCCTTATTAGGAGAAGGGTCAAAAGCTCGCATTTGAAATCAATCTTGCTTGAAGTCGGAGAAGTGACGAAAACGAGAGTATATGTACTCTATTTGGATGATTTGGCTAATATGGAGTATGTCAACGAGCTGCAATCCCGCATTGAGAAGATCGAAATCGATTCGGTATTGGACGGCAATATGCTTGTGCAATATATCGACGATTTTCCGAATTCGATATTCCCGCTAATTCCTACAACGGAGAGGGTCGATGCGGCCGTATCGAGACTTGTGGCCGGCCGGATCATCGTGGTGGTCGACGGAAGTCCTTCCGTTATTTCCGCGCCTGCATCTTTCTTCGAGTTTTTCTCATCGCCGGACGATTACTACCAGCGCTGGATGTTGGGAACAGCAACAAGGCTATTAAGATTCATAGCATTTATAATTACGGTCACCTTCACGGCGATGTATGTCTCCGTAACGACGTTTCATTACGAAATGATTCCTGAGGATTTGCTGCTAACACTGACGGAATCGCGATCCCGCGTACCTTTTCCGCCCATATACGAAGCGCTTCTTCTCGAAGCGACCATCGAGCTGCTAAGGGAAGCGGGAGCGAGACTCCCGACCAAGATCGGTCAGACGATCGGTATCGTCGGCGGTATCGTTATCGGCCAAGCGGCTGTTCAAGCGGGACTGACAAGCAACATCTTAATTATCGCGGTAGCTTCATCGGCGATTGCTTCCTTCGTTATACCGAGCTATGTGATGAGCGCATCCATTCGTCTCATTCGATTCGGTTTGATAATCCTAGCCAGTGTACTGGGAAATCTTGGGCTGATGATGGGCATAGTCATGGTCATTATCCATTTGGCAGGCTTAACGAGCTTGAAGGCTTCCTATCTAACGCCGATAGCACCCATGAACGTGAAGGATTGGCGGGACGTATTCATCCGTTCGCCCTTCGCATGGTTGAAGGAGCGGCCATCCATGTCAAAATCGCCGAATATGCGAAGAAATAAGATGAAGCAATAGGGGGAAAAAGGGAGTTGGCCAAGGAAAAGCTGTATCCTTTCCACGTGACGATACTTACCTATATGACGCAGACCGGAGTCGTCATGCTGAGCTTGCCCCGCATTCTTGCGGAAAATTTCGGGTACAACGGATGGATGGCATTAATCGGCCTCTCCGGCATTGCGGCGTTGAACATTTTCATTATTTCGCTCGTTTACCGCTTGGGTAAGGGAAAATCGATCTTTCAGATTATGGAGATGTCCTTGCCCAAGTTTGTTTTATATCCGCTGTATTCGTTTATCGCTTGCATATGGGCCGTTACGGGATGCATTGTCGCCAAAAACTACGTATCCATTTTCCAAATGATTTCGTTCAATACGACGCATGTCATGCTTTTGAAGATTATGGTTGATATTCTTGTTTATTTTCTCGTCATTAAAGGGATCTATAACATATCGAAGGCGCTTACGAGCTTTTACTGGGTGACATCTTGGATGTATTTGATTTTATTTTTTTATTTTAAAGATTTCGAATGGGCGCGAATGACTCCTTTCTTTTTTTCCGGAGAGACGCATTTCGTGGAAGGAAGTATGAGCGTGTTTACGTCCTTTATTGGATACGAGCTAAGTTTGCTATTGTTTCCGTACGTTGAAAAAGGCAAAAAATTTATGCGCGCGGTCCAAATCGGCAATTTGCTCACAACGTTAACGTATATAATTATTTGCTTCATCTGCTTCGGCTTTTACAGCTTCGAACAGTTGAAGTTGATGGTTTACCCGATGCTCGATCTATTGTCCTATATCAAGCTGCCGTTCATCGAGCGCATCGACAACCTGCTGTTCGCGTTCTTCTTGTTTACGACGGTCTCAACGATTGCGATGTATATATGGGCGTCTCAAGAAATAGTGAAACGGATGATTCCGAAAGCGAAAGTAAAGGTTATCGTAATTTTGATCATCATGGCGGTTTTTTTTATTGCATGGATACCGGACACGATACCAGAGATAGGAGAGTGGCTTCAATATTTGGGATACACCGATACGGTCATCGCCTTCGGTTTACCTCTCATGCTCATCGCCATCCTGCTAGTGAACAAGAGAGCAAGGCAATGATCCCCTTGCGCAAGAAGGCATTGCTGCTGCAGTTGTTTGCCGCACTCCTCGTTCTTTCAGGCTGCGGAGACGAAAAAATACTGGAGAGACTGGGGTTCATCCATACCGCGGGATACGAACTCGTACCGGCGGAGAACAGCGGTGAACCGGATAAGCTCAGAGTAACGATTGCCGTACCGAAAGCCGATCCGGAAGGAAAGATCAAAAGGGAAACAATGACGGCAGTCGTAGCTACGAGCAAGGAAGCGAGAATCGAATTATCGAGGCAAACCGAGCTTTCTTTAGTGAGCGGGCAGCTCCGCAGTACGCTGTTCGGCGCCGCTCTTGCCAGGAAGGGGATTGGCGAGCATATCGATACCTTCGTACGCGATCCTGCCATATCCCAGCGAGTGAAAATTACGGTTGTCAACGGAAACGTGCAGCATTTGCTTAATAAACGTTATGCGGAACATCCGAGGCCAGGGCAGTACATCGACCGAATGTTGGATAAGGAAGCGGAGGCAATGATGATTCCAAACGTCACGCTTTACGATTTTACACGGGATTATTATGACGATGGAATCGACGCCGTGGCACCGATTATAAGGGAAAAGGGAAAGGATATTACGATTGACGGCATTGCCTTGTTCCAGGGAGACCGGTATGTCGCCCGAATCGATCCTGACGATTCGCTTATATTCGCGATTTTGCGCCAAAACTTCAAGCGGGGGGAAATGAGCATCAATTTGAATTCATTGGGATATGGCAAGGAGAAGTTATTGTTCAGTTCTATGGTCAGCAGCCGGAAAATAAAGGTCAATCGTGGGGAAAACGGCGGGTTAAGCGTTCAAATCCGAATGCTTGTCAAGGGCTCTGTCCTGGAATATGTGGGCGATCTGAAGATCGGAGAAGAGGAAGACCGACATAAGCTGGAGAAGCGAATCGCCGAGTATTTAACGTCGAACGCGCAGAAGATGATTGACGCCATGCAGCGGCATAAGGCAGACAGCATAGGCATCGGGAAGCATGTCAGAAACAGCATGAGCTACACGGAATGGAAAAGCACGAATTGGGATGAACTATATCCGAACATAGAAGTCAGATGCAGTACGGAAGTCGTCATTAAAAATTTCGGGAAATTTATGTGAGCAAGAGTCGCGCCGGATGATTCGCATCGTAATAGCGAACGATCCGGCGCCTTTTCGTTTGGAAGCTGCGGAGCTCAGTGTTCCTGTCTTAGAGCATTTAGCGAATAGATGAGACAACGGTTGATCGATAATGGTAAGATTTAGGTAAAAGAGTAGGGAGGCATCTTGCATGGGCAATATGGACGGAAAAACGGTCATCGTAACCGGAGCGAATTCCGGTATGGGGCTCGCGACGACAATCCAGCTCGCGAAGCTGGGCGCTAAAGTGGTTATGGCTTGCCGCAGCGAGGAGCGGGGCAGGCAGGCGCTGGGGCAGGCAAGGGCCGCGAGCGGGAGAGCGGCAATTGAGCTGATGTTATGCGACCTCGGCAGCTTGGCAAGCATCCGCAGCTTCGCTGAAGCCTACAAGGAGCAATATGACCGATTGGATGTGCTTGTGAACAATGCAGGTGTCATATCGCTTACACGCGCGACGACGAAAGACGGCTTCGAGTCGATGATAGGCGTCAACCATTTGGGTCATTTTCTGCTTACCCATGAGCTGCTGGAAATGCTGAGGGCTGCGCCGCAAGGCCGAATCGTTAACGTATCTTCGGGTGCGCATAAGGCCGGCCATATTCACTTTAACGATCCCTTCTTAACGAAAGGCTACAATGTGGCTAAGGGGTACGCCCAGTCGAAGCTAGCCAATATTTTGTTCACGAAGGAGCTGGCGAAGCGGCTTGCCGGCACGAAGGTGACGGTCAACAGCGTGCATCCCGGGGCGGTCGGCACGAATATCGGCGTAGATCGAAATACGGGCTTCGGCAAGTCGGTGCTTCGTATGCTGAAACCGTTCTTCCGTTCGCCGCTTAAGGGAGCGGATACCGCGATATATTTGGCTTCATGCGAGGAAGGAGGAGCGTCGACGGGATTGTATTTCATCGATCGCAAGCCTGCACAAGTATCGAAGCGAGCCGCCGATTCGGAGCTTGCCTCGAAGTTCTGGACATGGAGCGAGCAGCAGGTAGGACTATAGCGAGGAGGTTATGCGAATGGACAAACAATCGGCCATCGCTCTGATTATGAAGGAGATCGGCCTGCTCACCGGAAAACACCGCAATCAGATTGAAAATATGCTGGAAATTCAGTTTGATTGGCAAGAAGAGCTTACGGAGGCGGGGCTGCTAGGTTGGGAGGAGTCCAAGCTTCAAACGTTGTACCAGGTGATGAAGGGCGTCCAGATGACCCGGGAGTATGTGCCTAATATTTCGCAATCGTATGCGAACGTAAATCATCTTCAACTGCCGTCCAAAGTACAATTCGGACGGATCCGCGAGAGCGACAAGCCGGTTCCCGCTTCACCTCCCAAGGAACATGACCAATATGGCAAATACGACGTGCCGCAGTCTGTAATCCGGCTTTATGAGCTCGAGCATGAGCTTGGAAGCGATATGGATTTCAAGCTAGGTCTGCTCATGCAGAAGCAGGACTTTCGCTACCATTGCACGCCGCCGGATTTTATCCCGTTTGCCAGTCCGGGGATGGACGGCATCCATTTCTGCTTCGTTACCGATTTCGGCACGGTTGACGATTTGGAGAACGCCTATATCGCCGCCGTCTCGCCTATGGATTTCGACAACGAGATATGGATCGTCGCTAGAAACATAATGGAGTTTCTCCGCATTGTAAGTACGGACCGCAGCGTGCTCTATAACAACTATGGATCGGGTGAAGCTTATTTGGCCGACGTTAAACGACGGGAGCGTAAGGAGCCGGATGACGCGCAGCGAAAGGCGGTCAGCCGCCTTAAGCAATTCTTCGGGATCGAGGCTATTGACGATCTAGCCTCGCATATCGACGAGGTGAAGGCGGAACGGGCTGCACGCGTGCGGCTGCATACGTTGGATTCGGTAGGCGTTATGGCGATGTCCGACTCGCCTAGAGAGGGTGAGCCGCGAATGGTTGCGGAAGCGCCGGAATGTCCGGAGCTGCCGGAACATGCTTTTGATGAAGCCGATGCGGAGACGAAGCTTGCCAGCATTCGCAATCTTCAATATAAGAAAATCATTCCCGAAGACCGTAAAATGTTATTGTTTTGCATGAGAACGCTCGCGAAGCTGGGCTTAAGCGACGAACGGAATCGATTGCGCAAGCTCGGCGTACAGGAATGACGAGGCATACCCGGATAAAGGGATAGAACGAGGACTTGGTCAGCGTGCGCACTCTTTTTGTAAGGCGCGTGATTCTCTTATAGGCGAGCTATATTGGAAATTGACACTAACTTTTGATGAAAAAAGAGCCGTTCCTTTTCTATATTGGATTTATGCATGAATTTTTACCCAATAGGCGTTGTACAGCTCATAGAAGCATAGAGTTGATGCGAAAATCCACATAGCCGCTTATAAGGCGGCGCGAAGTTTAAGATGGGGTCATCCCCGACGTCTAATGAGACGCAGGGGATGATCTCTTTGTTTGTAAAAAGACAGATTCGGCCATGCGAGAACAAAATAGGTGCATGAAGAGGATAAAATCAGTCATATACAATGAAGGGAAAGCTGTATATGATTAATCAATTGCTTTATTCCGATCTCGGATTAAAGCCCGGCAGCTTCGTTCCCCTTCACGATAGAAACGGCGAATATGAGCTGAACAGCTTGCCCGTGCTCGATTCCGATCATCTGTTCATCCATAATCATATAACGCTGCCGGAGGAAGAAGAGAAATTCCTGCATATGCAGAAGTCGATCGCCTGGAATGCCATTCAAGCGGTCCAAAAGAAGCAGGCGCGGCTCGTTCCGAATTGGATCGGAATGAGCTGGTCGCCTGCCGGAAGAGAACGGATTATGGACGTGATGCTGCATTTTCAAAATCACTCGCGTTTAGCGAACTTTGAATAATCGCTTCCGCTTCGCAGGCCAGCTGACGGATTCGTTCGTTGGCAAGTTCTGCGAAAATGCCGCCATGATAACAAATGACGGTCTCGATATCGAAGGGGATCAATGCCGCTATCGAAAGGCAGGCCTGCCGAAAGTCCGAGCAAAGATCCGGATCGGGAAGCTGAAGCTGCCCGTCGACGACTCTCAACGCGTCGGCTGCGATCAGCGTCTTACTTGGGCGATGATAGAGGCTGATATGGCCGGGCGTATGACCGTGCGTGCCGATTACGTCGATGCCGCCGCTGTAGGGAAGCAACGTTCCATATTCCAGCACGGAATCGACGGGAGCCGAAGGCGGATGCTCGAGCGTTCTCCGGAACGCGGCTCGCCACTCTGCCGGGACCTCCGGGGGAAGCGAGCCGACGGCGAGCTCGATCGCGGCATCGGTTATTTTAAGGAGGCGGCGTTCGCCTTGAATGTACGGTATTTCCAGGGCTGAGGCATAGATCTCGGGCTTGCGAGGCAATGCAGCCGTTATCGTAGGCAAGCCGCCGATGTGATCAAGATCCTGATGCGTCACGATAATGCGGTTCACCTTATCGAAGGGGATGCCGAAGCGTTCCAATTCAACCTTGAGCAAGGGGAGCTGCCCAGGGTAACCGGCATCGATCAATAGGACATTTTCTTCGTCCCAAAGGACAGTTGGATAGATCGTTTCCGTCTTACCCATCATTTCGGCCGAAATGGTTAGTAGTTGTATCCCGTTATTTTGTTGCATGCAAAAACCTCCCTAATCGGATGTTGAAGAGCATAGTGAAGTCTAATAACGAATGCAAACAACATCTTATCAGGAAGAATGAATTACGTAAAGAGGATAACTTATTATTATACCACAAATATATTTATTTGTCAATAGACAAATAAATGTCAGTTGAGGGGCGTGGAGAGGCATACGGAAGCCTGATGCGGAAGCTCGTTCCGACGCCGGTTTTGCTGTCTGCTTCGATCGTTCCGCCGTTAGCAATCACGAATTGCTTGGCAATCGCCAGTCCCAGACCCATTCCTCCCTCGGATCGGGAGCGCGCTTCATCCGTACGGTAGAACCGTTCGAACAAAAACGGCAAATGCTCTTCGCTGATTCCGATCCCTGTATCCTCAATCGTAATCAACAGACGATCAAGCTCTTTTGACTTGCCTTTTTCCTCGCTGACCGCTATCGTTACCGTCCCTCCCTTATCCGTATAGCGAATCGCATTGACGAGCAGGTTGACGAACACCTGCGCCATGCGGTTCGGATCGACGACGACTTCCGTACGGTCCGCATCGCAGCGCCATGCAAGCCGAACCGCGTTCTGCTCCGCATCGGGCTTTATTCTCTCGATCGTCCGCTGCAATAATTGGTCGATGGCGACAACCTTCTTATGGACCGGAAGCTTGCGGGCTTCCGCGAGCGACAGCTGGTGCAGATCGTCGATTAGGCGCGTAATCCGGATAAGCTCATCCTGGAGCGGGAGCAGCGCTTGCGGTTCGATCGTTTGACCTTGCTGCTGAATCAGATCAAGCTTGCCTTGCACAATCGTAAGCGGCGTACGAAGTTCGTGGGCGATATCCGCTACGAGACGTTTGCGGTTATCCTCGGCTTGCTTAATGTCGGAAGACATCTGATTGAACGCGAACGCGACTTTCCCGTATTCGTCTTTCGAAGAGACGTTAGCAACTGTGACGGCTTCTCCTTTGCCTAGACGGTCGATCGCATCGATCAGGCTGCGCAGCGGCAGGGTCAACCGCTTCGACAGCCAATAGGCTACAACCGATGCGAGTACGATAAAGATTATGGCGCCGGCGATAAGGAGAATGTTCAGCATATCGAGAATGCCGATTCGCAGTTTCGCCACGAAGGCGATATCCGAATCCGTGTAATACAACCACGCGATCGTGGCATCGCCGGATTGGATAGCGGTTTTGATATGGAAATAGTTGAACGTAGGAGCGTTGGAGCTGCCTGCCGCGAATATTTCTTTATGATCTGTTGCTATAACCTTGATTCCGGCTTCCGTGTCGCCGGGCTCGAGAAGCTTGCTTGCTTCGGCTCGTTCAAGGCCTTCCCAAGTACGGCCGTTAAGATCGTACATTTGGAGAAGCGAGGCGGCGATTGCTTCCGTCTTGGATTTGCCCGCTTCGTTGACCATGACCGTCAGCATGTCGCGGACGACGAACTGGGCGGTAACGGCGAAGACGACGCACATGACCGCGATGAAGGAAGCCATGACAAGGAAAAGCTTCATTCTCACGCTCATACGCGATCACCGAAGCGGTACCCGAAGCCGTAAACCGTCTGCACGTAACGCGGGTTGGCCGGATCTTCCTCCAGCTTCTTGCGAATGCGGCTAATATGCGCGTCAACGGTTCGTTCGTCGTTCAAATAATCGTCCTCCAGCGCGGACTGCAGCAGCTGCAGCCGGCTGTACACGATACCGGGCTTCGCGGCCAAAGTGTGCAACAGCTTGAATTCGGTTGGCGTGAGCGTAAGCTCCTTGGCGCGAAACCAAGCTTGCCGATGCGCTTCGGACAAGACAAGTTCACCCCGTGTGATCGGCTCGGCGGACATTTCGCGTTCATCTAGACGGCGCAGCACGGAACGAATCCGCGCCGCCAGCTCGCGCAAGGAGAAAGGCTTCGTCATATAATCGTCCGCGCCAACCTCGAGGCCGATTATTTTATCGACCTCGTCGGTTCTCGCGGTTACCATTATGATGCCCATTCGGCTTATTTTGCGAAGCTCCCTACATACGTCGATGCCGCTCATTTCCGGCAGCATCCAGTCCAGCACGACGAGCGCCGGCTGCTGCTCCTTCGCTTTGGCCAGCGCTTCGGGTCCCGTAACCGCGGTTATCGTCTGATAGCCTTCCTGGCGCAAGAACGGCTCCATGAAATCAAGTACTTTACGCTCGTCGTCGACGAGCAGCAGTTTTTGCGGCATATAGTTGGTCCCCACCTTACCTGTAATCCTATAATAGCTCACATTATACACGTTCCGGGGGCAGCCGTGCCAAAGTTCACGGAACCCGAATAACTCCGTCATAAGTTCGCAACAAGTTGCTGTTAGTATAGACCAAGTAAGCAACTTCAACGACGGAGGCTAAAGTTATTATGGAAAATAGAAATCCCTCATACAGAGGAAGGGGCTTTGCGCAAGCCGCATTTGTCGTGCTGGCTTGGCTTTACGTTGCGTGCGTCGTCGTTCAGACGATGTTGGCGGGCATGGCCGTATTCGCGAATCCCGAACATTGGAGCAGTCACGTTATATTCGTTCGTTTTTTTGAGTTTTTGCCTTTCTTGATGCTGATCTTCTCGTTCGCCGCGAAGCTTCCCGTTCCGCTGCGTTGGCAGTCGTTCGGGCTTTACGCTATCATTTTCATCCAATATATGACGGCCAATCTGCCGGGCGCGGGGCTGCTTCATCCGGTAATCGCCTTATTCCTGTTCTGGTTTTCCGTAAGAATCGCAAAATTGGGTTGGCAAGCACGATGAGGACGGTTCTAAGTGTTATCGTTGGTGCAGCAGCAGGCATTTAAACTGTTCCGTGTGTAAACTCTGCTGGAGTCGAGCGTAGGGACGTATATTCCGTTGCCGCCCGAACGATAAGAAGTGCAGTGCTCCTAGTTGATTTTAACCGTTTATTACCCGCTCGTTGGAACATTATTCGTTATACTACATGAAGAATCCTATGAAGTGAGGTATGCTTATGAACCTAATCGCAATTAGAAGCATGAACGAAAATGACCATCTGAACATATCCAATGCTTTTGCAAATCAAGGTTGGCATAAGCCGGCCGAGCTGTATGAAAAATACGTGAATGAGCAGGCAGCTGGACTTCGTGCATCGTTAGTGGCAGAAACAAATGGACAGTTTGCCGGCTATGTGAACATCGTTTGGCAGTCGGATTATTTATACTTCAAGGAGCGTTGTATCCCTGAAATTCAAGATTTTAATGTGTTAATCAAGTATCGTCGTCTTGGTATTGGAACGCTGCTGATGGACAAAGCCGAGGAGATTATAGGTAAGGATTCGGAGCTTGCTGGCATTGGGGTAGGCTTGTTCAGCGATTATGGTGCGGCTCAGTCTATGTATGTGCAGCGCGGTTACATACCCGATGGCCGAGGAATCTATAGGAACGGCGAGTACTTGCGTTACGGTCAGCAGACAATAGTAGACGATGACCTCAATCTGTATTTTGTGAAAAAGCTATAAGCACGTTAAAAAAGGGGATGTCACAAAAGCCGATGGCTTAGGGACAGCCCCTTTGCGCGTATGCAGATAACCGCTTGCCGTTATGTTGGATTTTCGCAGTAACTTTAAGCGTTTGACGATTTTGGGTGTAAAACAGAGTCTATTTTGCGAATATCCAATATAGCTCTCGATATGGCGCGAAACAGCCTAAAGTTACTGCAATGATCCAGTATAGCCATTTCGCGCATTCCACGCCATGAACGAACCATTCGCCCTCATCGGGTAAAAACAAAGAAACCATTCCTTGAAGCATCAGCGCAGTTGCGTTCATCACCTATGTTCCAAGCACGGTGAGCATCGCGTTCCTGCCGTTGTCGGCCGTAATCGGAGCTTTCGGGGATGCGCTGCTCGTCTATGCGCTGGCATGGAAGAACGGCGGGAGAGAAATGTCTTGAAATCTCTTTAAATCTTACTGTAGCTCTTTATTTTGAACGAGGTTCTTGAATAAGGGGGTGCGTTTGGTTTTGGCCTCGATGTTCAAGGGTTCCCGGATTTTTGCCGTTTGGAGGTATGGTCGCTCAAAATCTCGATGATCTTTGCTGTCAAGAGGAGAAGCTTGACGATGTTTGCTGTTTTCAATTGGCTATGCTCCTTTCTTCAAAATGCCTTGCTTTGAACAAAAGCAGCTTCTCGCGAGATGCGGGTATGTGATGGTCAGGGTTCTAAGTTTGAGCAGCCCTGTCGTCCTACTGGGCTATCTTCTTGCAGGGCTTGGGTTTCCGATGTTTGGACATCCGCACTCTTGCCACCCTGCACCGCACTTGTGGTCTGGTCCAGAAGAGTGCGGTTGAGTGCGCCTCCCAGGGCATAGTAAAAGCATTGAAAGGCTTGAAAGAGCGTCAAGAGCGGCAGTTTTGCCTGGATCTGCGGTAACCGATTGGAGAGAGTATGTTTCTCTGAGGCGGTAAAGCCAAGTTGTCCCGTCCTTTGATTTTGAAGACAGGGCAGCACAGGGCGGAAGGAGGGCTCTTGAAAAGTCTTGCTGTGCTTGGGAAGAACGTCAGGGCGGGTTGTTTTGAGGAAATGAGTGTTCGTTCACTTTAAATCATCGTCATGACCATTCAAAGCGAATCGTTCCTGGCTGGTCAGGAACGGGTCTTTGTACTGGACGTGGAACAGCTCGCCCAGTTCCTTCACCCAGAGGACGGCGCTGGCGACGTCACCGCCGTGGAACGCAGGAGCGTTGGCGAAGCTTTCTTCTTCCCAAACGAATACCGCTTCCTGTCGTTGCTGGTCGACGGCGAGGAAAAAGTTGGAGCCGTCCACGTAGGGGTTCGTTCCCGCCTGGGCATCCGTAGTACGCAGGACCAAGCGGACGCGGTGCGTGGGTTTCAGTTCGTCAAGTGATGGTCCGAGGCCGTTTTCATCGTTGCTCGCAAAAGGTTCCGCCGCGACAAGCATGACGCAAACGTTCGTCCCGTTGCTGTTGTTGTCGGTGACGTTTTCGTTCCGATCGAACGACTCCTTCAGATTCTGGAGAACCAGTTCGTTTGCCGTCAGTTTCTTTCCGCTTGGTCTCTCAGCCATTGTTCCACCTCCTCGTCGTGTGCCCCGGCCTGTGTGAAGTCAGTACCGTGACTTTGTGGGCTTGAAGTCCGCCGCCTACGTCGAGCAGTTCGACGTACTCGGGGAAACTTCCCAGGAGTCCGCCGCCTTTGCGGTTCAGCCCGACGTTACCGAGATCGCGGACGTTGTCTCCCGCTTCGAGAACGACGACGTAGCCGCATCCGTCCAAGCGAAACTCGCTCCTATCTTCGTCATCCTGCTGATCCTTTAGTTGTAGGATGCAGTCCTCAATGTGATCAAGGAGTGTCGCTGGGACTGCTTTTGCGCGGCGGAGCAAGTCAATGTCCTGCTTCGTCTTGATGGTTCTCATTCATATATCCCTCCTGAAAATGAAAAAGACCCCTTGAAAAAGGGGGCTTGGTATAAGTCACAACTATGATATATGTATAAAAGCTCACTTAATACGAGTTTTGATGAACAAAAAAGGACACTGTAAAAGTGTCGTTACGGTATTTTTGTGTGATTTTAAGCAGAGGGTACCTATCCCGATTCCCTATAATAGTATTATAAATCCAAGAACTTTATAAGTCTATACTTTTGGGAAAATTTTCTGTATCTTAATCATGCTGGCCGGCAAATCTCATGTTGGAGGTGTTGGAATAAATGTTTCCTGAACTGACAAAACATCCAGATTATCTTAGAGGACAGACATTAGAATGGTGCAATCAATTAGCAGCCAAGACGGGAAAATACGAATACACTTGGAATAATACTTATGAAGGGCAAACAGCAGAAAATATCTTGACTGAAAAACTTTCTTCTTTGTTACATGGAAAGGTACTGGAAGTTGGCTGCGGCCATGGAGAATACGCCGTTCAATGGGCAAACGTAGCGGTAGAGATTGTCGGTTATGACATGACGGAGGGGTTTATTGCAACAGCTAATCGAAATCGGAAATCAAATGTCCGGTACGTATTAGGGCGCACTCACGACGGATTGCCTTTTCCTGATGATTATTTTGATATAGCCTATACGAAGAAGGGTCCGACTAGCTGGTACGAGGAGGGAAATAGAGTTGTTCGGCCCGGTGGAACGATTCTATTGTTTCATCCCGGTGACGGCAATGGCGAAGGAGCAGAGCTTGGGACATGCTTTCCGGGATTATTCGGTCCGCCTTCAGTAGGTACTCCGATACTTGATAAGATTCAAGAGAGGTTAGAAACAAGTGATCTAACTAACATTGAAATGTCTGTCTTGAAAGAAACCGTTTGGATCCCAACTCCTGAAGATGTGTTTGAAATGGTTTGCTTTGGGCAAAGTGGCGGATTTAGAAAATTTGTTAGAGACGAATGTTACAATCGGATCGTTTCACAATTTGAAAAACACTCAAGTGAAAAGGGAATAAAGACAACAGGGTTCTACTACTTAATTCAAGCAAACGCATCCTAATTTTTTTGGGCTATCTGTTAAGGTGGCCCATTTTTTCTTGAAACTTGCCGTTACAGACAGCGCGGTGAACCGTATCATAAGTGAGGGCAAGTTTTTTGCTGAATTGCTTGTTTTTGCATGAGGTTTGAAAGCTTTCGGGGATTTTCCGGGTGTTTTTCTAGAGTTGCACTTTACGTTGCTATTCGGAAACATGGACTACCCCTACCACATCCCACGGTTTAGTTAGGAGGATCGAGGGATTTTGTCGCGGGAAGAAAAGTGTCAGAGCTGACAATGCTTATGTATCAAAAACTGCTTGAACCGGTTTTAAACTAACGGCAGTATAACGGGATAACGAAACTCTGCGTCTTACATAATTATTTTCTAATTATTAACCTGTTCTTTATCTGAAATATCATGAACAACATCTTTTATTGTTCTGTTCTCCAACTCTTTTTCCAAATCCCGTTGAGCGGCAGAAAATTGAATTTCAACGGACTCTTGGATGTTTCTACCGACAGGACAATCAGGATTGGGGTTGTCGTGTACGGAAAACAGTTCATCTTCTTGTACAGCATTTACCGCCCGATAGACATCCAACAAGGTTAATTTCGAAATGTCCCTAGCTAGTTTAGCACCAGCAACTCCAGGTTGGACATCGACCAGTCCAGCCTTTTTTAACATCCTCATTATTTTCCTAATAACGACAGGATTGGTATTTACACTAGTTGCAATATTTTCAGAAGTATTCAACCCACTCTTATTGATTTCCAACAAGGCAAGGATATGGATTCCTACGGAAAATCGACTACTAATACTCATGAATGATCACCACTTTTTTCATAATTGAATTGTTGACAACCGAGCAAGATGTAATTATTATAATTACATGTAATCGATATAGTTACAGGTTGATTTCATCATAATACTAGGAGGAAACGAAAATGAAAATTGGAATTGTCGGTGCAAGTGGTAAAGCAGGAAACCTTATTCTTAAAGAGGCTGTGGAAAGAGGTCACACAGTTACAGCAATCGTTCGAGATGCAGGGAAGGTTAAAAATCAAAATGTGTCTGTAATTGAAAAGAATATCTTTGACTTAAAATCAGAAGATTTTACTAATTTTGATGTCATTGTAAATGCTTTTAATGCCCCATTTGGGGAAGAACATCTTCACGTTGAAGCAGGAAGAGTCTTAATTGAAGCACTAAAAGGTGCACCACAAACAAGATTAGTTGTTGTTGGAGGAGCAGGAAGTTTATTTGTAGATGAAGCGAAGAAAGTACGAAAATTTGATACTCCTGAATTTCCTGAAGCTTATCTTGCAACTGCTAAAAATATGGGAAAGAACCTTGAAGAGTTACAAAATACAGACGGAGTCAATTGGACATATATCAGTCCAGCGGGTTTTTTCGATGCTGAAGGTAAACGTACTGGAACTTATCAAAAAGGTGGAGACCAATTACTGTTTAATTCCAAAGGTCAAAGCTATATCAGCTATGCCGATTACGCAATTGCAGTACTGGACGAAATCGAAAATCCTCAGCACATAAACGCACGCTTTACCGTCGTTGCTGAAGCGGAGTGATTATGGAGAATAAAGAACTTGCTCTTATCTATGTATGGGATGCTTACTGTGGTTGGTGTTACGGGTTCTCGAACAGTCTGCAAGCCTTTCACGAGAACCATCTTGAACTACCCATAAAAGTTTTGTCTGGTGGTCTGTTTGTTGGCGATCATAAGCAACCAATCGGGGCATACCCACACATTCCAGAAGCAAATAAAAGAATCAGCCAGCTAACTGGAGCAGAGTTTGGCACCTCTTACCAAACGATGTTGGAAGAAGGTGCTTTTGTTATGGACTCCAAGGCTTCGGCTAAAGGCTTTTCTGCATTGCGTTCCTTCGCACCAGAACGTGCCTATTATTTAGCCTCGTCCATGCAGCGCGCGTTTTATTACGAAGGTAAGAGTCTCAGTGACCCAGCAACTTACCGAGAAATTGCTATTGCTCATCAGCTTGACCCAGAGGCAGTTCTCGCACAGTTCGAGGACGAGGCATCCACCAAAGATGCCATTGAAGACTTTGTGAAGGTTCAGCAGATTGGTGTTCAAAGCTACCCTACATTGTTTTTGCAGAATGGTGACGACTTTATCGGGTTTGGTGGAGGTGTCATGACCACCGAAAAGCTTGAAGCTCGTCTGGAAATGGTGATTCAAGAATTACAAAAACAGAAGATAGTTGAACCGCCCGTGGAAATGGCGTGCGATATAGATAAAGGGAAATGTTAGATAAAAGAGGATAAAGGGAATCAATAATTTTGGGAGCCGATTTATCAGCTCCTTTTATTGTCTAACTATCTTAGTACGATAGTTGAAAAGGTGAGAAAAAAAGGAAGGGCCATCCCACACAAAGGATGGCCTTAAAACTTGCCGTTACAGACAGCGCGGTGAACTGTATCACAAGTAACGGCAAGTTTCTGTTGTACAGTATTACGTTTCAAGGGGGCAGTCAATGAACAAAACAGATCGTTTGTTGGCCATCGTGCTGGAGTTGCAAGGCAGGCAGGTGGTACGCGCCGAAGATTTGGCGGCACTATTTGAAACCAGCGTGAGGACCATCTATCGCGACATTCAGGCGCTCAGCGAAGCAGGCGTGCCGATTACAGGCACTACAGGCACAGGGTATACCTTAATGGAGGGATATTTTCTACCTCCGATTAGTTTTACGATAGAGGAAGCCGTGACCTTGCTTATAGGAACAGAGTTTATCGAGCAACGATTTGATGATGATTATCGTGATAGAGCTAATGTTGCTAGGAGGAAAATCGAGGTCACTCTATCAGACAGTGTCCGCAGTGAGACCTCCCGTATACGAAGGTCGCTGCGATTGCTCGCTCCAGGCAAACATGCAGCTCCGTCAAACGAAAGGAAAAATCTCGATAAGATCCGCCGAGCTCTATTAGGCGAAAGATCAGATTTCATTATTAAAAAAGAATTACGGATTCCACGGGGAGCCGCCATAGCGAACGTACCGCCGCTCCCTATGGCCTTGTACTCGTTGAAGGATCTTGGATGCTTGTGGCACGGTGTGATCTACGCCAAGACATCCGCCATTTCCGGTTGTCCCGAATGGCTAAACTTATCGAACTGGACGAACGATTCGAACTCCCGGCGCATTTTGACTTAAGGGAGTATACTCCTTTAGATGATCGTCATTTGCGAGTCTGCCTTCGATTTAACCATGACATCGCAGATAAGGTGAAGGAATCGAACTATCATTACGTAGAGGATATGAAAGAGCATCGAGATGGATTGGATGTGGTCTTACGCGTTCGTCAGCTGGATGAATTGCTGCAATGGGTGCTTGGCTGGGGAGCGGGCGTAATCGTGTTGGAACCCGAATCGTTCCGAAATCGGATTCGTGAGGAAGCCAAAAAAATTCTAAAACGCTACTGACATAACGTTGTCAGTAGCGTTTTTTTATAATTGGACATGTAAATGTAAAGGAGATAAATAAGTAAATAGTATGTTTTGCAACAGCTGTAGGACACAGCCAAACCTATTATTATTAGGAAGGATGATATCTTGTGAATTTCGCTTCTGTACGAATCATTACTGACGACGTGGATCGCCTCGTCGAGTTCTATGAGAAAGTCCTGGGGATTTCGGCGGAGCGACCCGCGCCTGTATTTGCCGAACTCGTTGTGTCATCATGCACCCTTGCAATCGGCCACTCCCAGACGGCGCAGCTATTCGGCGCCGGTTCCGTAGTGGGGGCTAACAATCGCACTGTCATTATTGAGTTCCGCGTCGACGATGTCGAGGCCGAATATGTACGCTTGAAGCCATTTGTCGATAATTGGGTAAAGGAACCGACCACGATGCCGTGGGGGAACCGTTCTATGCTGTTCCGCGATCCCGACGGCAACCTTCTTAACCTCTTCGAGCCGGTGACCGAGGATGCGATTAAACGGTTTAGAGGTAGACATTGACGGGCAGTAAAGGATGACCTTCAAACTTGCCGTTACAGACAGCGCGGTGAACCGTATCACAAGTAACGGCAAGTTCAACTGGTTTTCCAAATTTCTTTCCAATAGGTATTTATACCACACGTGAGTTAGCTATCAAAGAAGTGGAAGCCATGCCAAGAGAGCACAACTATCAAATACTTCGAATGCCGCTAAATAATAACTTCGCATATTACCATAAAATGAATGGTAAGTTGGTTGGGATGGATTCGATCCATCATGAACATTTTCATTTCAAAGATGAAAGTTTGTTACGCTAACGAGGAACGTTAGCTCAATAAAACAGCGACAGTCTAGGACTTTATTTTTTCGTCCCATGCTGCCGCTTTTTTTTATAGTTGGAGCTATTCTAATACTATTTTTACGAATCTGACGGTTTTATAATTCGAAAAGCCGCGTGAGACCAACATATCCAGTCTAATCCTTTATTTTCTTTTTACAACTGTTTTTATTCTATTTTTAAGTTGGATGATTTCGCCCAATTATATTCATTTTATAGATGATGTATAATTATTCGAAGGGAGGCATCAGCTTTCGTATTTCCGTTGCAAATTGCGGATCGCCTCCATCAGTTCTTGGCCGAAAAACCGTTCAGACTGCCTGTAAAGCTGCTCCCATTGCAGCATCCATTCCGCCCGCTCGCTGTCTGACAGCACATGAATCTGCGTATAGCCATCCTGCTGGATTTGCTCCAAATAACGTTTGTCCATCTGCACAGCGTATCGGTTGATCCAATCCGTCGTCTCTTTCATCGCTTGCTCAATCGCTATTTGAAGCTCGGACGGGAGCCGATCCCAGAACGGCTTGTTCATCAGTACGGCATAGCCGAGATACCCGTGATTGCTGATCGTCATGTATTTCTGAACTTTATAAAATTTTTTGCTGTAAATATTGGATATTGTATTCTCGCCTCCATCCACGGTTCCCGCCTCAAATTCGCGGTACACCTCGTTAAACGGAATCGACGCCGTATAGGCTCCGAGGGCGTTGAATTGATCTTCAATAATCCGGCTTGGCAATATTCGAAACCGCTGCCCGGCAAAATCGGACGGATCGGTAAGCGGACCGCGGTTCGACGTCATTTGTTTAAAGCCGTTACTCCAGAAGGCCAGTCCCTTCATGTTGCTTTTCTCCAGCCGCTCGAATAGAATTTGTCCGACCTCCCCCTTGAACGCCTCTTGAACCGCGTCATCGGACAAGAAAACATACGGCAAATCCATTACCGCCCATTCGGGCAGCATGACCGACAGGTTCGAAAAGGACGGCGCAATCATCTGCACCTCTCCCCGCTTCAGCGCTTGCTTTTCATTAGGTTCGGAGTATAAAATACCGTTCGGGTACACTTCGACTTTGACCTTGTTCCCGGTTTTCTCCTCTACCAGATCGGCGAACCGCTGCGCAGCCAAGCCTTTTGGCGTATTTTCCGCCACCACGTGGCTAAACTTTATCACATAGCGGTCGTCAAAACCGTCCTGCTCGTCATCTAATACGGCCTTTCCATTTGTAAAAGCGGGGTAAAACCCGGCTAAACCGGCGGCCAGTAAGCCTACGGCAATAAACAATAAGGTGCCAAGCCATGGCTTCATGTGCTTCTCCTCCTGGGTACAAGCTATATAATACTTAGTATATAACAACGTTGCGCCAAACCGTAATGCTTCCCCAATCAGAAGTTGTTCAAAAGAACGAAATCGAATGTTTTTCAAAGGAAAGTGGTTTATAATAAAAACTAAATTTTTGTTAGGGATAAGGAGCTTGTTGCCGTATGCTGCAGCGGATGAACATCAACTGGAAAATCGCTTTCCTGTCGTTTGGCATCGTGCTGTTCGCCCTGTTAATCGGCGGCGTCGTCCTGCTAGGCGGCATTCTCCAGCTGAAGGAAGAAGAGCTCGGAAGAAGGCTCCTTGTCACCGCCCGCACGGTTGCCCAAATGCCGGAGGTCATTGGCGGCATCGGCGATCTTTCCAAACGTGTAGACCTGCAGGCCGCTGCCGAGCGAACCCGTATTATCAACGATGCGACCTATATCGTCGTGATGGACATGCAGCGCGTACGCCTTTCTCACCCGGTGGAAAGCAATATCGGCACAGTCTCCGAAGGAGCGGATGAAGGCGCGGCGTTTGCCGAGCATACCTACGTTTCGAAGGCCAAGGGCGAGCTTGGAACGGCGCTGCGCGCTTTCGTGCCGGTAATGAGCGAAGAGCACGAGCAGATCGGCATCGTCGCCGTCGGCCGAATCATGCCGACAGCCGGACAAGTGCTGCTGGATATGTCGGGAAGAGCTTCTGTCATTGTTCTGCTGTCGCTGCTGTTCGGAATTTGGGGTTCGTGGAAGCTTGCCCGCCATATCAAGGAACAGATGTTCAAGCTCGAGCCGCATGAAATTGCAAGGCTGCTTGTCGAAAGGAATGCGACATTCCACGCGATGCACGAAGGGGTTATTTCCATCGACAAGGACGAGCGGATCGCGATTTTTAACGACAAAGCAAAGCAAATGCTCGGCATCCAAGGCGATGTCACGGGCAGAAGCATCCGCGAAGTACTGCCGGATACCCGGCTGCCGGAAATGCTGGAAAGCGACGAGCCGGTTTACCATCAAGAAATCGTTGTCGGGGGCAAGCACATCGTCAGCAACCGGGTCAGGGTTAAAGTCGAGGATAAGACCGTAGGGGCCGTCGCGATTTTCCAGGATCGGACCGAGACAACCCGCATGGCGGAAGAGCTTACGGGCGTCAAAGCTTTCGTCGACGCGCTGCGCGTGCAAAACCATGAATATATGAACAAGCTGCATACGATTGGCGGCTTGATCCAATTGGGAAACAAGGACAAAGCGCTCGAATATGTATTTGAAATATCCGAGGAGCGCGAAGAGCTGATACGGTTTTTGAGCAGCCGGATTCAGCATGACAGCCTGACCGGTCTGCTGCTGGGTAAGATTAGCCGCGGGCGCGAACTGGGCATCGACGTCAAGCTCGACCGGCATAGCCGGCTGCAGCGTTTCCCGGAAGGGATGGATCATCATGATTTTGTCGTTTTGCTCGGAAATTTGCTGGAGAATGCGTTTGAAGCGTTAGGGACAAAGACGGGGGACAAGCGGGTATTCATCAGCCTGGAACAGGATGACGATATTATATCCGTACTCGTGGAGGACAATGGCTGCGGTATGGACGAAGCGGTCAAGTCGCGCATATTCGAAAGGGGCTTTTCGACGAAAGGCAGCGCTGGGCGCGGCATTGGGCTGCACCTCGTGGCAGGCATTGCAGAGCGGGGCGGAGGTACGGTTCGCGTCGATTCCGTACCGAGGGAAGGCACAACAATAATAATAACCTTTCCGATGAGTTCGGATGCCGTTAGCGATAGGAATTAGGGAGGCTGTTACGATGGAAACGATTCGCGTGCTGCTCATTGAAGACGATCCGATGGTTCAAGAGGTAAACCGGCAATTTGTAGAGGGGGTTGACGGCTTTCTAGTCATCGGGACCGCCTCAAGCGGCTCGGAAGGTCTTCGGCTCATATACGACTTATCGCCGGATTTAGTCATTCTCGACATTTTCATGCCGGGGCTGGACGGTATCGGGCTGCTGCAGAGGGTTCGCGAAGAGCAGCTTGAGGTTGACGTCATTGTAATCAGCGCAGCCAACGATATGGCGACAATCGGACGCATGCTGCAAAACGGCGCCGTCGACTATATAATGAAACCGTTTAAATTCGAACGGGTGAAGCAAGCGCTTGAGCGTTACCGGAGTAAGAAGAATTCGCTTGGATCAAGTAAGGCTGTTACCCAAAACGAGCTGGACCTTGTACTGTTCGGTGAACATGCCGCCAGCGCTTCCGAACCCGCTTCGGAGACGCTTCCCGCCGCTCAGGCCGGACTGCCTAAAGGGATGCAAGCGGCAACGCTCCGTCACATATTGAAGTTTCTTGAAACACAGCCAAAGCCGGTATCCGCAGAGGAAACCGCCGAGGCCGTCGGCATCGCTCGGGTAACGGCCCGCCGCTATCTGGAATACCTGGAGAAGACCGGCAGCGTACGGCTTGAGCTGCAATACGGAGTCGGCAGACCGCTAAATACCTATTTATATGCCGACACTGGTTTATAACCGTGTTCCAACCGTGTTCTTCTGCGGAGGGGCACGGTTTTTTCATGATCAAAATGACCAAAACGATCAATATGTCCTAATCGTCACCGCCTTATTTGAAAGCGGTATCATAGACACAAGAAAGCAAAAGCAAATCAATCGTAAAGGTGTGTTGGCCAATGTCCATCCCTGCTGGCGCGAATACGCGCATTATTCTTCGTCTGGAAATGAATAAACAGATCGCTTCCTTCGCGCAAATCGCCGCTGTCATCGGGGAAAGCGGCGGGGATATCGTAGCGATTGACGTAACCCGGTCCGATCAAGTGACGACGGTCCGCGACATAACTGTGAACGTATACGATAAAAAGCATGCCGATTTGATCGTGCAAGCGGCCGGAAGACTTGCCGGCGTACGCGTGCTGCAGGTGTCGGATCAGACTTTCCTGATGCATATCGGGGGCAAAATCGAAATGACACCGAAAACGCCGATTAAAAACCGCGACGATCTGTCCCGCGTATACACGCCGGGCGTCGCTCAAGTATGCCTCGCCATTCATGAGAAGCCTTCCCGCGCCCACTCGCTGACGATCAAGCGCAATACGATTGCGGTTGTCTCCGACGGATCCGCCGTGCTCGGACTCGGCAATATCGGTCCGGAGGCGGCCATGCCGGTCATGGAAGGAAAAGCGGTGCTGTTCAAGCAATTTGCCGGCGTCGATGCTTTCCCGATCTGTCTCGATACGCAGGATACCGATGAAATCGTCCGTATTGTGAAAGCGCTTGCTCCCACATTCGGCGGGATCAATCTGGAGGATATCTCAGCGCCGCGCTGTTTCGAAATCGAACGCAGGCTGATCGAGGATCTCGATATTCCGGTATTCCATGACGACCAGCACGGTACTGCCGTCGTTTTACTCGCCGGTTTGCTTAACGCCGTTAAGCTTGTCGGCAAGCGTCTGGAAGATTGCAAGGTGGTCGTGTGCGGTATCGGTGCCGCAGGGACCGCCTGCACGAAGATACTGATGGCTGCCGGCGTCCGCAACATCGTAGGCGTAGACCGGAATGGCGCTATCGCAAGCGGCATTCCCTACGAGAACGAAGCATGGAGCTGGTATGCCGAGCATACGAACCCGCAGCGGTTGACCGGAAGCTTGTCCGAGGTCATCGCAGGCGCGGATGTCTTTATCGGGGTATCCGGGCCGGGCGTCTTAAAGATCGACGACCTGAAAAAGATGGCGCAAGATCCGATCGTCTTCGCGATGGCGAACCCTACTCCGGAAATTTTACCCGAAGAAGCAGAGCCCTATGTACGTGTTATGGCTACAGGCCGCTCCGACTATCCGAATCAAATCAATAACGTGCTTTGTTTTCCGGGCATCTTTCGAGGCATTCTCGATTGCCGCGCATCCCGCGTAACCGAGGAGATGAAGCTCGCCGCGGCACAAGCGATCGCTACTGTCGTAACTGAGGAAGAACTGAACGAGCATTACATTATTCCGAGCGTATTCAACCACAGCGTGGTGGAGCGCGTTCGTGAGGCGGTCATCAAAGCCGCCATTGAATCCGGAGTCGCGCGCAAATCGGTTCCGGCTAACGGCAAAGTTATCGTTTCATTATAGTCCGACCATTTCTAATGAAAAGAGGGAACATTATGAGAATTAACTTTAAAAACTTGACCGTTCAAGTGTTGATTGCCATCGTCATAGGCATTATGATCGGCCAATTTTTCCCGGCATTCGGCATCGAGCTGAAGATGTTTGGCGACATTTTCATCAAGATGGTCAAAATGGTCATCGCTCCGATTGTGTTCTTTACGATTGTCGTCGGCTTCGCGGGAATGGGCAGTATGAAAAAAATCGGCCGGATCGGCGGCAAAGCGCTGCTCTATTTCGAGATTATTACGACATTCGCCATGGCCATCGGGGTCGCGGTCGCCTTCCTGGTGAAGCCTGGCAGCGGCATCGACATCAGCAAAGTCGCAGACAAAGCAAGCGACGTCGACAAGTATACGACGCAGGCGGCCGAAACGCAGCACAGCTTTGTCGATTTTCTGCAGAGCATCGTGCCGGACAATGCGATTGCAGCGATGTCCGGAGGCGCTATGCTGCCGGTGCTGTTCTTCTCGGTTCTGTTCGGTCTGGCGCTTTCGTCACTCGGAGAGAAGGGCAAGCCGGTCGTGCAGCTCTTTGAACTGATCAATGAAGTGTTTTTCAAGCTGGTCGCCATTATTATGCGATTCTCCCCGATCGCCGCAGGCGGCGCTATGGCTTATACGATCGGCAAATTCGGCATCGATTCGCTGTTCTCGCTTGGAAAAATGATGGCCGCGACGTATATGACAATGTTCTTGTTTATCTTCATTGTTCTTGGCCTTGTAGCGAAATTTTATAACTTTAGCATTATAAAAATGATCAAATTTATTAAAGACGAAATTTTGCTGGTGCTCGGCACTTCGTCGTCCGAGTCCGCTTTACCCCGTCTGATGCAGCGGTTGGAGCAATACGGCTGCTCCAAACCGGTCGTAGGGCTGGTCGTACCGACCGGATACTCGTTCAATCTCGACGGTACGTCGATTTATTTATCGATGGCTTCAATCTTTATTGCGCAAGCCTATGGCATCGAGCTGACCTGGATTCAGATTCTGACTTTCTTCGGCATCCTGATGCTGACTTCCAAAGGAGCTGCAGGCGTGACCGGATCGGGCTTCATTACGCTCGCGGCTACGCTGACGGCGATCCCGGGCACGCCGATCCCGGTCGAAGGCATTGCGCTTCTGCTCGGAGTCGACCGCTTTATGTCGGAAGCTCGCGCCATTACGAATCTGATCGGAAACTCCGTCGCGACGATCGTCATTGCGAAGAGCGAGAAGCAGTTCAATGTTCCGTCGGCAGCTTCCAACGAAGCCTTGGCAGTAGAGCGGCACGGCGTTCATACGGAAAGCGGCAGCGTCGCCTAGTAATTGCATGCGAAGCCGGAAGGCTATTAAAGCTTAAGGGTCCAACCGCGTTGACAGACGCGGTTGGACCCTTTTTCATACAATGTCCCGTCATTAGGAAGCCGTAGAACGTCTTGCTGAGCGACAGGCCGCAGCATTAGAAATGTCAAAAGAAAATAAAGTCTTAGACTAGAAAAATAAAGGATTAGACTGACGGAGCTTTATTAAGCTAACGTGCGGCATTCCTATTATGAAGAAAGCGCGGTCGTAAGCGACTACGAGCGCTGCTATTTCGCTGCGAGACATGGGAGGGTTGACCTCCATGTGGCGATGTGGAGATCCAAAGGCGAGACCATAAATGGCCAGAATATCCACTTTTTAAAATGAGTGGTCTAGGTGAATATGTTTTCGCACTTTCTTCGCCCCCATATTTTACATCCTTTTGTTTCGTACGAAAGAGAAGCGTTCAAAATCTAAGAAAACAAGCGTATTTAAGAGAAAAACGATTCTCCATAGAGAGGATTAGTGCAACTTCCCAAGCATTGGAAACGTATTGGAATAAACGAAATAAAATGAATATCATGGAAGGACATGCGTTGTTTTACCAATTCAACAAATCTTTCATAAGTACTCTCGCAGTCATTTATGTAATATGCACTGTTGTATAGATATCTTATCGCTTCATCCTTCTGATTCGATATATGATCCCATGTAATCGTCTAAAACACTCGATGATTCATTAGTTGAAGATTCGGAGATTTCCTTATTAATATCTTGAGTCAAATCTTCTCCCTTGCCACACGCTGATAGGGTAAACAGCAACGCAAACATTGGTATTAGTATTTTTATTCTCATGATGTACCCCCTGTGATCTTAGAGATGATTTGGCAAAGAAAAGTCCTCACACATCGTTTCAGGTATAGCAAGCAGCCAGCAACACCTTTGTTACTTCTCTGGCATTTTGTAACCTCCAATGTAACCTATGATTGAGAACATTATTCTATGAAGTAGGAGGTAAAACCTACCTATATGTCGAATTCTGGAGGTATAAAGTAAACCTTACTGGGAAAGATCAGTCATTTTAAAATTGGTTCCTGTTTAATTGCGTGCTCAATTTCAGCCATTTCAAGCATCTTAGCTACGTTCTTTAACAATTAGCTTTGCATTCTCAATTTGCTCTAACACCTTTTATGGGTGCGTTTTGTTGGCTGGGATATGAGATCGGACAGCCGACTGGTCTAGAGAATGAGATGTTGGCAATTTACTAGTACTTGCTATATTATCCTTGGGATTATTTGTGGCCGACAACTCAATCGATACAGATGAAAAAACATAAAATATAGTTTTGATGGAGGTTTAATGAACCCACAGACAATCATTGAAATATATGAAGATGTTCTGAAAGGTAATCGAAATAGATTCCCTCGCGAAACGTGGAAACCGCATAATGGTGGGTTTGAGAATTTCAGAAGATGTTTGCGATATCTTGTACTTGATAAGTTGAAATTAGATAGAGAACAAATGTTATCAATTGGTATTAGCTTCTTCATTGAATGGAAGCTACGAACGCCTTTCCAAAGGTTATACGATTCACAGACGTATAAGTGTTTGTCTGAAATTTTTTCAGAAATGGATATTAAACCTTGGGAAATGAAGATATCTCCTGATGGAGTTTGGAACGATGAAAATATGAAAGGAGCAATAAGATGGGTCGTTTCTAAGTCAATTGGAATAGATAGAGATAAAATCATAAAGAACATCGGCTATGAAACGTTTAAAGATTTTTATGTATCAACATTGATACATAAGAAGGTTCAGTTCAATGTATGATTTATGCGCGTTCGCTTTCCCCGAATATAACTCCTACAAGTGTACATTTCATTATATTAATAAGTAAACAACGGGTAACGACATAAAGAGATGTGTATTGTATTGTCAGGTATCCAAGATAATGAATATCATACAGCTCGTGCGTCGCAGCTGCGCCCGAGAGAAAAGGGGTAATCCTGTTGCGGATACCAAGGCCATGGTCAAACAAAGCTAAGCTTATGCTTACAGCATTTATGTTCCTATCAACCTTATCTGCATGCGACAAAGAAAACGCTGCCAATCTGCCGAAGGAGCAGGTCAACAATCCGGCAGTAACGAACGGTGACTCGTCCTTCAGCCGATACGAGCCTCCGATTGAACTATCCTTTGTAAGAGAAACCGATGAAGGACTGGAGAGCTTGATTAACAGCCTGCCCGAGGAAACCCTGGAGGATAACCGCTGGACCAGGCTGGATGAAGAGGTTCTCGGAATCAAGATCAAGTACGACTGGACAGCTAAAGGGGATTTATACCGTCAGAAGTTTGGCGCTTCCATTGCTTCAGGAAATATTCCGGATGTAGTCGCAGTGAATGCCCAGCAGCTCCGGGAGCTCAGCAATGCAGGACTGATCGAGGATTTGACGGATGTCTATGAACAATATGCTTCCACTCTTACGAAGAGAGTACTCAGTGAGGAAGGTGACGGTCCATTTGAGACGGCAACGATTGACGGCAAGCTGATGGGCATTCCGCAGACAAGTTCCTCCATTGACGATGCCGACTTGTTATGGATCAGAACGGACTGGCTGAATTGGCTGGGGCTGAAACCGCCAACAACGATGCAGGAATTATTGACCATTTCGAAAGCGTTTACAGAGGATGATCCTGATCACAACGGCAAAGACGATACCTTCGGGATTGGGGCAAACAAAAATTTGGGCGACCCTGTTATGGGGCTTGTGGATCTTATGGCCGGGTATGATGCATTTCCAAATATATGGATTAAGAATCAGCAGGGCAAGCTCGTGTACGGAGGGATCCAGCCTGAGGTCAAAACAGCCTTGAAGGTCATTCAGGATATGTATCGGCAAGGGCAGATTGATCCCGAGTTTGCTCTGAAGGACGGAGAGAAGGCTAACAAGCTGATAACATCCGGGAAGATCGGCATGATCTACGGTGAGCAATGGGTTTCCTTTCTGTTGAATACAAGCCGCGATAATGATCCGAACGCTGACTGGCAGGCTTATCCGATCGTGTCTGCTACTGGAGATGCGGCCAAAGTTCCGCTTAAATTCAATACTAACACCTACTTCGCGGTCAAGAAAGGTTATGAGCATCCGGAGGCCATTATCAAGCTGTTTAATCTGCATCTGGAGAAAAACTGGGGACAAACAGCGGAGTATGAGAAGTATTACAATATGACCTATGCAGTATGGCTGCTATCACCGGTTACGCCGTCCCCAACCCGCAAAAATCTGGAGGCGTTCCGTCAGATTAAGGCTGCGAGCAGGATCGGAAATAATGATTTGATGAAGGATGAAGCCAAGTATATCAAGAAGAGAATGGATACATATTTGTCCGGTAATGATTACGGTGGCTGGGGCTGGCTGAAAACTTACGGTCCTACGGGAGCTTTCTCTATTATCGATCAATATGAAAAAAAAGATCAGCTGCTGTACGAGAGTTTTGTTGGCGCTCCTACAGATACGATGATTGATAAGCAGCTGATTCTAAGTGATTTGCAGAATGAGACCTACCTTAATATTATTTTGGGCAGACCTATCAATGAATTCGCCCAATTTGTAAACAACTGGTACAAGCTGGGTGGAGACAAAATTACAGATGAGGTTAATCAGTGGTATGCGAAGCGCGAAAGCGGGAAAAAGTGAATGACGGTCAACGAGTGCCCTATATATTCGTAAAATAGAACAACGGAGGTATTCTCATGTTTAGACTGCCAGCTCATTCATGGCGCAATGCACTGTTTGTCCGGTTGATTATAATGAATCTGATTGTGATCCTGCCGATTATTTTACTAGGGGTCTATTTGTATAATTGGAGTTATTCACTAGCGTTGCATTAATGTTCTCTGAATCTTCATAATTTTCTATCTTTATGTCAGGCGAGCATAAAAAAATCCTTTACAATGGTTATGGTAGGTAGTACCTGTCCATAACACTGAAAAGGATAAGCGCATAGACAAGAATACTCTATTTTCTTCATTTGGTAAATGGCTAAATCCAATTTGTACGAAAACGTTCATAGATAGCGTTAACGAAATCGGTCAAGATAAGTACGTCAAGAAACTAACGACGCTCGCTTACTTCAAGCTTTTTCTTCACGCGGAGTTGCAAGGACGCGACGGGCTTCGTGACATTGCGAATGACGTATTATGCTGAGATATTCAACGCGAACTCGAACTTCCTTCCATCTCAGCAGCGCAACTGAGCCGAAAACATAATCAAGTCGATCCTGCACTGCTCGAACAAGTATTCAACCAGTTGGCGAAGCGAATCCATTTGCAAGCAAACCCTCATCGTTCTCGTAATAAGCTCAAGATTATCGATTCAACGACGATTGTGCTTTGTTTGCAGAAATTCAAGTTGGCACACTTTCGATCTACAAAGGTCGGAATCAAACTGCACTCACGCATTGCATATTGGGATGAAGACGACGTTTATCCGGATAAAATAAAGGTAACACCTTCTTCATCGACCGAATTCCACTAGAGGAATTGGCCGATGAAGAAGGTGTTATCTATGTTTTCGATAGAGGATGTGTCGATTATGCAGCTTACGACCGATTTTGTGAGAAAAAGATTTTCTTCGTTACGCGATTGAAAAACAATGCGGTTATTGAGCCACTACATACGTATGAATTGCCGCCGGATAGTTGATTTTGGCAGCAGCGGCGCTTCCGGGTTTACGGCATCTGTATCGGAGGCAGGCTCGGCTACTGTCATTGAGCTGCGGCTGGATGCGGCAGACGGCCAATTGATTGGGTCCTTGCAGATTCCTGCTGCGCGGACGGAGGCAGCGAAATATCAAACCAAGGTTACTGGTGTCGGCGGCGTTCATGACCTGTACCTGGTGTTCAATGGCAAGCCTGCCAGTAAGCTGTTCAAGCTGCATAGCTGGCGGTTCAACCAATAAGCGAAACTTGATACCTTTAACAGCAGTCAGTTGATCTGCACCTACAGCGGCTATAAGCCTGCCTGGAGACGCGTAATCAGCGGTATCCGTTAACAGCAGGCGATAGCTTCATGATCTTTCCGCAAACGGAGATTTACTACTATCCCGATCCTGAGGATCCCTGGGAGTATGTATGGATCGAGTTTAAAGGGGATGAAGCGGAACGTCTGGTGGCGATGACGGAGCTTGAGCCGGATAAACCTGCAGTCGCGGCATGTCAGGCTGATTTGAAGCCGTATTTCCCTGTGGTGCCGGGTGCTGATGCGAGGCTTTTTGAGAAAATGAGAACAGAGGCGCAATTGCGTATGCTGCTCTCCTATTATGTGGAGTTTTATCCAAGAGAATCGCACTTTATCGATTATGTTCGGTTGGCGAAGGAATATATCATGATTAATTATTGGAAGGCAACCTTGACGGTATCGGATATTGTAAATGCTGTCAGCCTGGAGCGAAGCTATCTGTTCCGCTTGTTCAAGGAAGCAGCCGGGATGTCTGTTTCCGGCTATTTGACCGCATACCGGATTGAACGAGCCCGCGAGCTGCTTCAGCATGAAACCATTGCGGCTCAGGCTTGATCCGGTAAGCTCCGCGGCTTTCGATATCCTGATTGATGGCGATCAGATCCGGGTTTAACAGCATATTTTTAGTCGTCTGATTAGCCGTCCGAATATCGCAGCCAATCAGGAGCGGAGAACCCAGTAAGCACCATAATGAGAAGTGAGTCTTGTATTCATGTCGCTGCAGCCCCGATAAACGAATTATTGCTGCCGCCGTACATGCCTACAACCAGCATATCCATATCATTATGGCAGAAGGAGCCGGTGTAGCATTCTTTGTCCAGCTGTGAGAGTGCCAGATTTTTGATGGAATTCCAGTGATCCTGAATATCGCCTGTTGACCGGTACATATGGGCACCTGACTCACGTATCCACAGATAGACATTATCCTCTCCCCAATTGCAGGCGGAGAACAGAATCTCCTGTCCGCTGTTTTTAAGGGCAAGGCTCATCCGTTTGTACAGCAGTTCACCCGAGATATGCCGGGGTTTGAAGCAATATTGTACTTTAAATAATCGACGCACCACTCAGCGAATAATTGAGCATCTTGATATTCATGCTCAAAGCTGCCGAGATAACCCGCGCAAGTATGGGTGCCAACGCAGGAGTACATGCCGAATTTCAAGCCTTTCGAATGGATATAGTCGGCAAGTGCTTTCATTCCGCTTGGAAACTTGGCAGGATCAGCAACAAGATTCCCCTGCTGGTCACGCTGCTTCAAGCTCCAGCAATCATCAATTACGATATATTCATACCCTGCGTCCTTATAGCCCTCCGATTCGAATAGATCGGCAACATCCCGGATTAACTGTTCATTGATGTCCCAGGTGAAGGTATTCCATGAGTTCCATTCCATGGCGGGAGTAAGTCCAAGCTGTTTGTCCACTAGTAATATACATCCTTTCTTGGCCCGTCTGCGGATGTTCGTGACCGCGCTTAAGGGCTGGTTTTGAAATGTGAGTTGTCAGATTGTATTTAAACATATAAAGCTTGAAGCGGCCTATAGCTTGACGTTGCTTATATATGGACAGTTGTTGTTTCTGCAGCAGCTTTGTTAAATAACAGCCAGTAATCTATAAATTGACGGGTAATAGAGCCGCAATCCGGCGGGTTGTTGGAGCTGGCTGCGGGAACTAAACTTTCCTTGTGACGCTAATATCTAAGGGATAGCTATGCGTAAAGACCGATCTGCTGTTCGACGGCAGTTGGTAGACGTCCTATAAATCTTTTAAATATAAATGGAGAGGGGAACTGCATATGAGCAGCATCGTTATAGCAGCATCGTTATAACAAACCCTATTATTTGGGCGGATGTACCTGATATTGATATGATCCGCGTAGAGGATACCTTTTATATGGTCAGCACCAGTATGCATTCGATGCCAGGCTGTCCGATTATGAAATCTGTTAATCTGAAGGATTGGGAGATCGTGAATTATGTATTTGATACGATCGAAGACAATGATGCCCACAATCTTTCAGACGGCAAAGGCATTTACGGGCAAGGCTCTTGGGCTTCCAGCCTGCGTTATCATAACGGAACCTTTTATGTTTGCTTTTCCTGTAACGATAGGCAGCAGTTCTATATTTACCGGACAAGGGATATCGAGAACGGCACATGGGAGCGCTCGGTCATCAACGGGCTTCAGCATGATCCGGGGCTGCTGTTTGATGAGGATCGCGTCTTTGTATTCAGCGGCAACGGGAACATCTATATTACCGAATTAACAGCTGACGCTGCCCGGATCAAGCCTGACGGAATCCGTCAGCTTCTGCTTGAAGGGGAGCGGGAAGGCTTGGGGCTGCGCATAGAGGGCTGCCATGCTTATAAGCTGAACGGCTATTATTATTTGTTTTTCATTGATTGGCCGCGAACCGGGCATAGACGCCGCAGGGAGTTGTGTTACCGTTCGACAGAGCTTCTAGGACCCTATGAATATAAAGTAATTCTCGATGATGATCTCGGCTATCACAACAAGGGGGTTGCACAAGGCGGTATTATCTACACGCCTTCCGGTGAATGGTACACCTTCTTATTCCAGGATCATGATGCTGTTGGCCGGATTCATGCGTGCTGCCGATGTCCTGGCAGGACGGCTGGCCGGTTATCGGCAATGGCGGCAAAGCACCGGTCTCCTTCGAGGCGAATCTGCCGGAGTCCGCTTCCAAGCCGATTGTCATCAGTGATGAATTCGACTATGAAGAGAACAAGCTGGCTTTGAACTGGCAATGGAACCATAATCCGGACAACACGCGTTGGTCAGTTACAGCCCGGCCGGGTTATCTGCGTCTGGAGACTGGTCAAATCACTGATCGTCTCGTGCTTGCCTGCAATACCCTTACCCAGCGGACGGAAGGTCCGGCATGCAGCGGAAGTACGGTACTGGATCTGTCCGATATGAAAGCTGGTGATCATGCCGGTCTTGTCGCACTGCAAAGCGGATATGGTACGGTTGGCGTTCAGGCGGAGGATAACGGCGAGCGTTATGTCATGATGGAGATGAACCGCAGCACGGCGGTATGGAAATTGTGGAAAAGCACCGGTATGCAGGCAGCCAGATTCATGTGAAGATAGATTTTGATTTTCGTAACAGTATTGACCTTGCTTATTTCTATTATTCGACTGACGGAGTGGAGTGGACGCCGATCGGCCGCCCTCTGCAGATGAGGTACACACTGGATCATTTAATAGGCTACCGGATCGGTCTGTTTAACTATGCAACGAAGCAATCTGGCGGATATGTCGACTTCGATTACTTCCGTTACAGCAAGTAACCTGATGAAAAGCCGGTATGGTTCGGAGCCAGTGAATGTGCGATGCTGGCGCGGAGGTTGCGGGCGGCTTCACCGGTGTATTATTAGCCATGTATGCAACGGGTAACGGGCGCAAAGTGGAGAACACCGGCTTATTTTGACTGGTTTGATTACGAGGCGATGGAAAGGGTGCAGGCATAATGGCAGAACAAGAACAGCAGCAAACAGGGTTTTCGTTAGCTGAAGCCTTCAGGAACGATTTTCTTATTGGAACAGCAGTAAATAAACGGACGATTGTCAGCCAGAGCGATCTTCTGAAGGAGCATTATAACAGCTTGACCGCCGAGAACGAAATGAAGTTCGAAAGACTTCATCCGGAGGAGCACCGCTATACCTTTGAGGAGGCTGACCAGATTGCCGGCTTCGCGCGCGAGAACGGTATGAGTCTGAGAGGCCATACGCTTGTATGGCATAATCAGACGCCTGGCTGGGTGTTCGAGGACGGTAACGCTTTCTCAAGCCGCTCCACGCGATAACCTGCTTATGCCTGAATATATGTCCGACGAGTACGATGCGCACCCGAATGGAAAAGCGGGTTCAGCCGTCGCCGCCGCTTTCTTGTCCTGGTACTGAGGCGCAAGTGAAAATATGAAATTCTGGGGCTTATACCCGATAAAGGGGGTGATATTCATAAAACAAGTTGTGGAGCAGGATAGCTGCGCTAATCCGCCGCTGGAATCTGTTCAGACAAGCATGGAATGGTTGAAGGCGAACGGACATAAAGCTTAATCCATCATAATAAATAGAGGAGTTTTATACGATGAGTAAAGTTAAAGTAGCTGTTGTTGGTTGTGGTTCCATCTCCAAGTACCGTCATATTCCAGATTATGCCGCCAATGATAACGTTGAGCTTGTTGCTTTCTGTGATCCGATAGTTGAACGCGCGCAGAAATACGCCGATCAATATGGCGCCAAAGCATATGCAAATTATGAGGATATGTTAACGGAGCTTAAGCCGGATGCTGTCAGCGTCTGTACCCCGAACTATCTGCATGCGCCGGTTGCAATTGCAGCCGCTAATGCAGGCGCGCACGTTCTTGTTGAGAAGCCGATGGCTTCGACGGACGAAGAAGCGGCAGCGATGATTGAAGCTGCACGCAAGAATGGCGTCTATCTGATGGTTGGCCACAATCAGCGCTTGATGCCGCCTCATGCCAAAGCGAGACAGATTTTGGAAAAAGGCGAGCTAGGGAAAGTACTTACGTTCCGGACCTCCTTCGGACATCCAGGGCCGGAAGGCTGGAGCATCGATGGCAAAGGAAGCTGGTTTTTCCGCAAGGAAGAAGCTGTTATGGGCGCAATGGGCGATCTTGGCGTGCACAAGTCTGATCTTATCCGTTACCTGCTGAATGATGAGGTTTCACAGGTTACGGCCTTTATCGATACGATCGATAAAGAAGGCACAGATGTCGACGATAACGCGACCGTCCTTCTGCGGATGAAGAGCGGGGCAATCGGTACGCTAGTAGCAAGCTGGACGTATTATAAAGGCGAAGACAACAGCACGGTGCTTTGGTGCCAGAATGGGGTTATGAAGATCGGTACCGACCCTGAGGACCAAGTTATCGTCGAACTTCGTAACGGAACTGTGGAGCGCTATAACGTGGGTGCGATTGCTACTAACGATAAGCAGGAAACAAGCGGCGTCATCGACGCGTTCATAACGAGCATCACAACGAAAACAACTCCTAGCATTACAGGTGAAGAAGGGCGCAAATCGTTGGCAGTTATTTTGGCTGCTTTCGAAGCTCAGGCCACTGGTAAAGTCATTAGTCTGTAAGTGTTCAGGTCAGTAGAATAGCGCAAAAGCCCGGTTCCTAATTGGAACCGGGCTTTTGCGCGTATAAGGAAACTGTTATTTGAAGAATAAGAAATTCGTAGGTACTGGTCGAAGCGCACCGTCGGAAGGATGATTGATGACTTGTCCGTTAAAACAAGCGAGGACGAGCCGCCTCCGTCCAGATTATAGCCGTCGATAGCGCCGAATCGGGAGAGCAGGATGCCGCGAGACGTATTCGCAAATAACCAGTTCTTTCTCCCGATTACGAATGGCTTGATCGAGCGCTCACTGGCGATTATTATCGATCTCGAGCCGACCATCCTTCAGGAAGGCAGTCCATTTCTCCCACTGATTCAGGCTGTAAGCAATCGCTTTTCCAACCAGACTCTTCGGCAGTGTTTGAGAGCGCTGTTGCTTGAGCCATACCGAATAAGCCTCCAGGATCGGAAGGCTTCGCTTCTTTCGCTCGGCATATCGTTCTTCTGGCGAAGCATCCTTCAGCTCGCGCTTTCGCCTTGTGCCTGTAGGTATCGGCATTGCTTTCGCTGCTGTCGGCGATTACGACCTTCATGCTTGTGTTCAGTCCCGCTTACTCGGCAAGCTTTTCTTTTATTTGGCTGATAGGGACGGTATACGGCTCGTCTTGGAAGCATGTGTGGAACCTTTTGCCTGGGACCATCGTCTTAATGGGTATCGTATACGGCGCTTGCGGGCTCGGCCGTCTCGATGGGAGGCGTCATTGGTTTCGTCGGACTGATTGCGCCTCATCTGGCCCGTAGGTTGGTTGGACCGGTGACAAGCAGACTCATACCGGTAGCTGCGCTGTTCGGCGGCATTGTCGTCGTGGCGGCGGATCTCATCGCGAGAACGGCATTTTTGCCGCTTGATATTCCGGTTGGCGTGTTTACTTCGGGTATCGGTGCGCCATTCTTCATTTATTTGCTTTGTCGAACAAGAAATAATCGCTAGCGATGTTGGGAGAACTGAAGGGAGACGGGAATTCCAATGAGAAAAGGACTCGCGATCGGTGCAGTTGTGCTTATCGTGGCGCTTGGCAGTTGGCTGTATTTGTTCCGTGTGACGGAAGATCAGGTCGTTGCCCACCGGATGCTCGACTTCGATAAGATCGAGCCTAATACGGAGATGGTTTGGACGGAGAAGGACGATATGAAGACATTCGAGTATGCGGTTCGGTTCGCCAAGAAGAAGCCGGGCATAGTCGATATTGCAGCTCCTCCCTATTCGTTCAAGCTTGGCGGCGATACGTACTGGCTTTATGCGTCTCCGGAATACAATGTGATGCAGTTCATTAACAGCAAAGCATCGGGTACGCTTTACACGGTTAGGAAGTCTTCGGCGGATCGAATAAGGAAGCTGTTGGAAGAGGCCGACAAGATCGGTTATGGCGTGCCGACTCCCGGCTCCATGGCTTATCCTGGCCATGAACTATCCGAACCGGAAACGAAATAGATAAGCTTTAGGAGGGAAGAAGCCGGGCCCGAGCCATCTAACGATGGCCGAGTCCGGCTTCTTCTTCGTACGATTAGACAGGGACGAATTCGACGTCGATCTGCAGAACTTCGGAGCGGCTGCCAATACGAACCGGAGGTCCCCAGAAGCCGAAGCCGGAGGAAACGATGGCGTGCAGGCCGCCTTTCTTCAAGTAGCCCCAATCCAGCTCGAACAGTCGCTTAGTGATCAGGTGATTCGGCGTCATCTGGCCGCGATGCGTATGGCCGGAGAGAGACAGATCGATACCGTGCTCGGCGGCGTTCTTCAGATCGGAAGGCTGATGATCAAGCATAATCATCGGAAGCGAAGTATCCAGAGGAGCGATAAGCTCGCTTATCGGAAGTCGTCCGGCGCCGCCTGCGCGGAAGCCGCCGGACGCTCTGTCCTTGCGGCCGATAATATAGAAGCTGTCTGCGACGAGCGCCGTTTCGTCCATCAGCACGCGAATGCCAATGGCGTCCATGGCGGCTATGAATTCGGGAACCTTGCCTCCGATATATTCGTGGTTGCCCGTGACGGCGTATATGCCTAGCGGAGCTTCGAGCTTGCCGAGCGTTTCAGCCATTTTACGGCGTATGAACGGTTCAATGTCGTCATCCAGAATGTCGCCGGGCAACAATATGATGTCCGGGTTAATTTGCTTGACTTTATGGAGAAGACGGTGCAGATGGCCGTTGCCGATTGTCGTCCCCAGATGTATATCGGAAGCCATCGCGATGCGCAGCTTCTCTCTGCCGCCAGCCCGCTTCGGAATTTGTACCGTATAGCGGCGGATGACGGGCGACCAGGCATTGCGCGTTCCGACGATTAATAGAAGCAGGAGTACGATTAATGTGACGCTGCCAGTGCCAATGACGTATGCGTCGCGCTCTGCTCCGCCTAGTTTGAGCAGAAGAGCGACGACATCCGCAAGAGGGAACAATAGAACGCCGTACTCCAGAATCGCGAACCAATAGGAGCCGATAAGCTTAAGCGGTCCGGCAATCGGTCTGATCAGTGTCGCTTGACCCGCTCTTCCGATAATAAAAGCGAGGGCAAGAAGAGCGACGACCGCACTGTAGAGGCCGGCGTGATTCCACTCGTAGACGGCTGATAGATAGACCCATCCGTTCCATCCCAGATATAAGGATAGGCCGCCATAGACTAGCAATATACCGATTAAAGTAACGATAAAACGACGATTCATTTTTGCAACGCTCCCTGCGAGCCCGTAGGCGGTGGATGATAGTAGGTATGACGGTATGAAACTGAAACTACTATATCATATTGGCAACATCACCTCCAAATAGAAGAGAGAGGCGGCCGGCATTGCTTATCCGCGGTCGATTGGATACGATATTCTATAACGGAACGGATACAGCTTCCGGCAAATTGCCGAGAGATTCATAACTACGAATACAGGAGTGGTTCGCATGACTTTATTGACGATCGCCGAGGAACATCGGGAGGCAGCTGTTCGATTCATGAAGGAGGAGGCTCGTCCGCTAGAGAGGGCGTTGTACGCGCATGAATTCGAAGGCGGATCTAAGGATGCCGTGCTTGAGGAATTGGCTAAGTTTCAAAATACGGACGGAGGGTTCGGCCATGGACTTGAGCCGGATTCGCGCTGTAAAGCATCTTCGGCCTTGGCGACTACGGTGGCGCTGCAATATTTAATATATATCGAGGCTGGCCACGCGGAGCCGGTCGTTCGGGAAGCGATCCGATTCCTGATCGAAACGTACAATACGGCGCAGCCGGGCGGCTGGGACATCGTCCCGCGCGAGGTCGAATCGGCGCCGCGCGCGCCATGGTGGAATTATAACGAGCAGCATGACGGCTGGGGAAATCCGGCAATCGAGATCGTCGGGTACTTCCATGCGTTCTCCGAATTGGTGCCCGCCGCGCTGCTGGACGAGTTGACGGAGCATGCTATAACGCATATTAACGTCAAGTCTACGAAAAAAGATTTTCACGAGCTATTATGCTGTCTGCGGTTCGCGGAGCTCGTGCCGGCTTCGGAGCTGAGCGCGGTGAAGTCGGCGATCGATGAGATGGTTGCGGGCTGCGTTTCGGTTCAACCGGAGCAATGGGAAGGCTATTGCCTTACGCCTGTTCAGGTGGCAGATTCGCCGTCGAGTATGTATTACGAACAACTGAAGGATAGCGTGCGGCTTTATTTGCCTTACATGCTGACGAAGCAGCAAGAAGACGGCGCGTGGTGGCCGACCTGGACTTGGGGGCAATATGAAGATACTTGGCCGGAGGCGAAGCAGGATTGGAAGGGATTCATTACGTTCGATGCGTTGCGCATGCTGAAAGCGTATGGTATCGTGACGGGATAATAGAGCAACAGAGTTATAAAAAGATGTTAGGAATGGAGCGTCATACGGCATGAAATCGTTAGTATTGGCAGAGAAGCCAAGCGTTGCGAAGGAACTTGCGCGCGTGCTTGGCTGCGGACAGAAGCATAAGAGCTATATGGAAGGACCTAAATACGTCGTAACCTGGGCGCTTGGTCATCTCGTAACGTTGGCTGAGCCGGAGGATTACGACCCGAAATACCGCAATTGGAATCTCGAGGATCTCCCGCTGCTGCCTCCGAAGATGAATCTGAAAGTGATGAAGGAAACGTCTCATCAATATAAGGCTGTTGCCCAGCTATGCAAACGGCAAGATATAAGCGAGCTTATTATCGCTACCGATGCAGGTCGCGAAGGCGAGCTTGTCGCGCGCTGGATCATGGAGCTTGTGCATTGGCGCAAGCCGTTCAAGCGGCTGTGGATTTCTTCCCAGACCGACAAGGCGATCAAGGACGGCTTCAATAGCCTGAAGCCGGGCAAGGATTACGACGCGCTGTACGCTTCGGCCGTATGCCGGGCGGAGGCGGATTGGCTGATCGGGCTCAACGTGACGCGGGCGCTGACGACAAAGTACAACGCGCAGCTATCCGCAGGTCGCGTTCAGACGCCGACCTTGTCTATTCTGATGGATCGCGAACGCGACATTCAGCAGTTCCAGTCGAAGCCGTATTGGACCGTCGGAGCAGACCTGGACGGTTTCTCGGCTATGTGGCGCGAGCAGGATGGGCATGACGGCCGGCTGTGGAGCAAGGAAGCGGCCGATGCGATAGCGGCAGCCATCGGGAAGGCTGGCAGCGCCAAGGTGGAGAAGCTGCGCACGACGGAGAAATCGGAGCCGCATCCGCAGGCGTATGATCTGACTGAGCTGCAGCGGGACGCGAACAAGCGGCTTGGCTTCTCGGCGAAGCAGACGTCGAACGTGCTTCAGAAGCTGTACGAGCAGCATAAGCTCGTGACTTATCCGCGAACGGATTCGCATTACTTGTCCTCCGACATGGTGCCTACGCTGAAGGGAAGGCTGGAGAGCATCGCGGTCGGACCTTATACGAATCTTGCCCGCAGGCTGCTTAGAAGCCAACTGCCTGTGTCGAAGCGGATTGTCGACGACAGCAAAGTGACGGATCATCATGCCATTATACCGACGGAGCAATTCGTGCAGCTTTCGGAGCTAAGCAATGATGAGCGCAGGCTGTATGACTTGATCGTTAGACGGTTTATTTCGTTGTTCTACCCACCGTATCGCTACGATGAGACGAGCGTTACGCTCGCCGTCGGCCAGCATCGCTTGTATGCCAAAGGCAAGACGCTTAAGGAAGCGGGCTGGAGGGAAGTATACGGCACGGCTGCCGATGCGAACGGCGACGACGAAGATGAGGATGACAGCGACGGTTCAATCGGGGGCAGAGGCGATAAGCAGCAGTCCCAACTGCTCCCGGCGCTTGCTTCCGGCCAGTCGGTGGCCGTCAAGCAAGGTAAAATCAAAGAGCTGCGGACGCTGCCGCCTGCAAGGTATACCGAGGCGACATTGCTAACGCAGATGGAGAAGTACGGGTTAGGTACGCCCGCTACGCGTGCGGACATTATTGAGAAGCTGTTGTCGAGCGATACGATCGACCGGTCGCAGAACCGCCTGGTACCAACGGGCAAGGGTAAGCAGCTGATCGAGCTCGTTGTCGACGCGCTTCGCAGTCCGGAATTAACGGCGAAGTGGGAGCATGAATTGGAAAGGATTGCGCAAGGCAAAGGAAACGCGGCTGCCTTCATGAAGACGATCCGGGAGCAAGCGTCGAAATGGGTATCCGAGGTCATTGCCGAGACGAAGGAATACAAGCCCCACAACGTAACGCATTCGAAATGTCCGGATTGCGGCAAGCCATTGCTTGAGATTAAAGGCAAGCGCGGCCGTTCGCTCGTTTGCTCGGATCGGGAATGCAGCTACCGCCGTTCTGCCGATCCGGTGCTGCTCAATAAGCGTTGCCCGCAATGCCATAAGAAGATGGAGATGCATACGGGCAAGGCAGGCAAATATGCGCAGTGCAGACCATGCAACGTCATCGAGATGCTGGAGGACAAGGACGGCGGCCGCGTGAATAAACGAGAGCAGCGGAAGCTCGTTGAGCAATACAGCGACCAAGCGCCGCTTGCGAACAGCTTGGCCGATAAGCTGCGGGCTGCCCTGGAGCAGAAGGGCGAGTAGCCGGTTTCTCTCGTACAACTTACAGCTAAACCATGAAATCCCCGTTATGTCGCGAAGGCGAAAGCGGGGATTTATTGTTTGCTTCCGAGGCGTTTTCTGTTGATTGACCATCCAGGGGAGCATTGCCGCATGCTAGTAAAAAAGAAGTATGCAAGAAAGGCTCTTAACCTATTACATTCATCCAAGAGACAAGTGTATCGGCGGCATATGCTATGGATGATAAGGTAGGGAAGGAGATAGATAGAGTTGGGTGTTCGCAGAGCCAGGCATGTTACGAACAAATGGGCGAAGACGCTCGCGTTGCTGTCGCATCCGAACTTGGCGCCGCATATTCCGCTTACGAAGCCGTTCGGTGCGAGTCAATTAAGATCGATGCTGAACACGTACTGGATGGTTGTGGTTAAGCCGGTCACCGGCTCGGGCGGCGTTGGGGTTATGAAGGTGAGCCGAACGCAAAGCGGTTACGCTTTCACCTACTTAGCCAGAACGAGATATTATGCGAACTTCGAAAGCTTGCTCGCGGCGATTAACAAACAGCGCAAAGGTAAGCCTTATCTCGTACAACGGGGCATTTTTCTGGCGGAAGTAAACGGCAGGCCGATCGATTATCGAGTCAAATACGTGAAGAAAGCAAATAAGTGGAAGATCAAAGCGTTTGTCGGCAAAATTGCGAGGCAGGGGTTGTTCGTGACGAATATTCGCCAAGGCGGCACGCTTATATCGGCTGCCAAAGGAATTGCCGCTTCTTTCTCGGATAATCTCGTCGAAGTGAAGAAGAGCAAGATGCGCGAGCTTACGATTATCGCGACCGAAATACTAGAAAACCGGTTTCCAGGCGTTAGCAGGCTAGGGTATGACTATGGCATTGACAAGCAAGGGAAGATATGGATTTTCGAAGTGAATACTAGGCCTCAATAGCTATATAACTTAGCGGTGGCGGTAAGGATGGAAGGGTGCGGGTAGCTCGGAAGTCCTTATTTTGTTTGCTCGCCCCCTCTTAAAAAGAAAGCGGAAACATCTACTAACTAATGACGTTAATATATTCCATTAATAGAATTATAGAATTCGATTAAAGTTTTTTATTAAGAGTCATAAGGAAATCGCCTGTGGATAACTCTATCCACATTATCCACGCCGTAATTCCTCATATTTCGACGCGTATACACACACTATACACACAGTATCCACAAGGTTATGTTAATAAATGGGACTGTTGTCCATTCAAATAGTGCCATGCTACTATGAAGAAGAAATAACCATTGGATGGAAGATGAACCGGCTAACGACATCCTCTATAGGTGAATCGTTTTTCATTCCGATGAAATATAAGCCTGGTTATAAGTAAAAAACTTATTAATCATTTTTATTTGAAGAAAGGGTGTGCAGGTATGGAGTTGCTTTCTGACGAAATGCTGATTGACACTTATTTTGCGGCAATCCAGTATAATCTGGATCAGGAATTTATCCGAATGCTTGCGATGGAACTGAAACGCCGAAAGGTTAACCCGGATTCCAGTAGAATTACGGCATAATCTCTTGCGTGCAAGCGGTGCTAATAGACGCAGCTTAAATCCACTCGTTAACCGAGATCTCGGCCGTCAGCTGACAGGTCGGGCAATATATAATATGGTTGCAATGGGCTAAGGACGGTTCCAGCGGGTCGAGGGACTCATTCGCGAATGGTTCATTAATAGGCTCGTACGGGGCATAAGGTCCGACCCAATCGTTGACTCGACCTCCGTCGATTAACGATCCCGTACAAGAAGAGCAGTGCTCTTGAATGGACGTAAGCCCGTTGCATACCGGACAAAACATAGGGTATCCTCCTTGGCTCGCCGCGCATGATGATGCGATAGCGAATGATTATTGGCCAAGGTTAGGATACCCTTTGTTCATATTTATAATTACGGACTAAAGCTTCATATTGCTGCTATGGCCGGGGGACAGCTTGGCGCTTGGATCAACGTACACTTTAGCGTTGTTGATCGCGGTAGGCGCCTCGCCGAATCCGACGGCAATCAGCTTGAGCTTGCCGGGATACGTTGTAATATCCCCTGCCGCGAAAATACCTGGAATATTCGTCTCCATGCGGGTATCGACTACAATGGAACCGCTCTGAATATTTATGCCCCAATCGGCGATTGGACCAAGCGAAGATACGAATCCGAAGTTGACGATGACGGCATCGACCTCAAGCTCGGTAGTTTCTAGTGTCTTCACATTCGTAAGCGTAACTTTACCGATGCGGCTCTCGCCGTGAAGTTTCGTAATTTCAGTAGGGGTCACGACTTTAACGGATGAGTTCATTAAGTTCTCGACGCTATGCTCATGCGCGCGAAACTTATCTCTGCGGTGTATAAGCGTTACGCTTTCGGCGATCGGTTCAAGCATGAGCGACCAGTCTACCGCAGAATCGCCTCCGCCGCTTATAAGTACCTTCTTTCCTTTGAACCGTTGGAGATCACCGACAAAATAATGAAGGTTGGTTTTCTCATATGTAGCAGCCTCGGGCAATTCAAGACGACGAGGTTCGAAAGCGCCGACGCCTGCCGTAATGATGACCGCTTTGGCGAAGTGTGAACCCTTGTCCGTAACGATCTCGAAGAGGCGCTCGTCATGTTTGATCACATTGTTCACTTTCTCTTCCAAGCAGATTTCCGGATTAAACAGCTGAAGCTGCTCCTTAAGACGATCAACCAGCTCTTGAGCTGTAACTTTAGGGAATCCGGCAACGTCATAAATATACTTCTCTGGATAAAGCGCCGCAAGCTGGCCGCCAAGCTGCGGCATGCTTTCAATTAGCTTAACGGATGCTTGGCGCATCCCGCCGTAGAAGGCTGCGAAAAGTCCAGCGGGGCCGCCGCCGATAATGACGATATCGATAGGATTGACAGATGGATTAGAAATAGGCAATTTGAGCACCTCCAATATGCTGACCGTTCTTGATCCGTACGATTTTCATTATAAACTTTCAAGAGGAAAGAAGGAAATAATTAATTTGGATAGAACTCTAAACAATTTCGTATATTTTGCCCTTGAACTTTTCATGAAAACTATGTAATATTTCTGATGTATGTTAAGTACGGAGTGTTCTGTAGAGACCAAATAGAGCAGCAGAGCAGCGGCTTTTTTCATCCATTGCATAAGCAATTTTTAATCGTTTTGGCTTCGCCGCGAGCCGTTCGTTTGTTGATAAATGTTTGTTATTAAGCGCAAACTGTAAGTATCATTATAAATATTCGGATGGGTTTGTGTAATTTTTCACAGAGAAAAAAGACTAGGATTGGATGGGATCATACGATGAGCAACATACCTAAAATCGTCATACTGGGAGCGGGCTACGGTGGCGTCTTGACTGCACTTCGTTTGCAGAAAGAGCTGAATTACAACGAAGCGGACGTCACATTGGTTAACAAACACGACTATCACTACATTACGACGCATCTCCATATGCCTGCTGCAGGTACGGACAATCCGGAGAACGCACGCGTCAGCATTTCGAAGCTGATCGACGAATTCAAGATCGACTTCGTCAAATCGACGGTTGTACAGATCCGTCCGCAAGACAAGAAGGTCATCCTTGAAGACGGAACGCTATCCTACGATTACTTGGTTATCGGTCTCGGCGGTGAACCGGAAACGTTCGGCATTCCTGGTCTAGGCGAGCACGCGATGAATATCCGCAGCATTAACTCGGTTCGTCTGATCCGTGAACATATTGAATATCAATTCGCTCGTTACAAACGAGAGCCTCATCGTACAGATTACTTAACATTTGTTGTCGGCGGCGCCGGTTTCACAGGCATCGAGTTCGTCGGAGAGTTGTCGGACCGTATTCCTGAGCTATGCAAGCAATTCGACGTCGATCCTTCGCTCGTTAAGATTTATAATATTGAAGCTGCTCCAACAGCGCTTCCGGGCTTCGACCCTGAACTCGTAGAGTACGGCATGGACGTACTTACGAAGAAGGGCGTAACGTTCCGTATCGGTACGGCTATTAAGGAATGTTCGCCAGAGGGCGTTATCGTTGGCGAAGGCGAAGAGATTAAGTCGGCAACCGTTATCTGGACCGGCGGCATTCGCGGCAACCGTCTCATTGAGGAAGCCGGCTTCGAAACGATGCGCGGACGCGTGAAGGTCGATGAGTTCCTTCGCTCGCCGGGCAACGAGAACATCTATATCGTCGGCGATAACTCGCTGATGTTCAACGAGGAAGGCCGTCCATACCCGCCGACTGCGCAGATCGCTATGCAGCAAGGCGTCGTATGCGCCCATAACTTGGTGGCTTCGATTCGCAACCAGCCGCTTAAGACGTTCACGTTCAGCAACAAAGGAACGGTTGCGTCGCTCGGCAAGGGCGAAGCGATCGGCATCGCTTTCGGCAAGAAATACAAAGGCCGCACGGCTGCTTGGCTGAAGAAGCTGATCGACCTGCGCTACTTGTTCATTATCGGCGGTATTCCGCTTGTTCTTCGAAAAGGGAAGTTCCTATAATGCGCCACTGCAGCGTACAAGTGCGCGGCTTGCTAACGAGAGATGAGCTCGACCGTTACAACGCGCTGATGGAGGTCGGCTCATTTCTGGAATCGCAAACCCGCTACGACCTCGCTTATACGGTGCAGAAGGAAGTTGACCTTCTTATTCAACCGGCTATCGAGCGTCTGAAGGACAAAAGCCGCGCGCGAGACAGGGCTACCCAAGAGTACTTGGAAGCCAAGCGTCTGGGGCTTGAAGCGGACGATGACGATGAAGACGAGGATAACGACGACGAGGACTAATCGACGAAAGCTTCCGCCATAGGCGGAAGCTTTTTTTATTTTGCTGATATAATTTTTAACGTCGAAAGTACGCTGGCTTATTTGGAGCATGGGGGAATCGAATAGTATCAAAAAAGAACCGTCTCGCAAGGCCTTGAGCCTGGAGACGGTTCCTCATTAGGATGAATGAAGGTTAATCCTGGATGCTTAGCAACGAGGCGAACTTGTTGCTGCCCAGCAGGTTGCCGACGTAGAAGTCGCCGAACTCGCCGAAGCGCGCGCTTACTTCGTCGAAGCGCATCTCGTAGACGAGCTTCTTGAATTGAAGCGCGTCGTCCGCGAACAGCGTTACGCCCCATTCCCAGTCGTCGAAGCCGACCGAGCCTGTTATGATTTGTTTCACTTTGCCGGCATACTGGCGGCCGATCATGCCATGGCTGCGCATCATCGTACGGCGCTCGTCCATGCTGAGCATGTACCAGTTGTCGTTGCCGGAGCGGCGTTTGTTCATCGGGTAGAAACAAATATGGTTCGCTTTTGGAAGCGTCGGCTTCAAACGGGCAATAATGTCCGGATTTTGCATGGGGTCGCTGCCCGGCTGGGCCATGTAGTTGCTCAATTCTACGATGCTGACATACGAATGGGCAGGCTTCGTGAAGCTGGCGAACGATGTTTTGTTGAACGCAGTCTCGATCGCATTCAGTTCCTCAAGCGTTTCACGTAAGTGCATCAGAACGAAGTCGGCTTTTTGACCTACGATGCTGTATACGGCCGTGCTGCCTTGCTTGCTGTCCTCTATTGCAGACCACTGGCTCAGGAAAGATTGAAGCTCATCGAGCGCCTTCCCTCTCTCGGCCTCTCCCGCTAGCCTCCATGCGGTCCAATCGATCGAACGGAAATCGTGCAGGGCGTACCAGCCCTCTAATGTTTGTGCGGCTTCACTCATGTTGGATATATGCTCCTCTCCATTTGGCTTGACTTCTAACATTGTATCGTAATCCGTCCGAGCAGAGCAAATGGCGGTCTTGTGACATTTGTCCTTCGCTAATTGACTTCCATGTTGCCATTATTTAAACTAGGAATCGAGAGTGTGAAAGGAGAAGTCTGGGATGCTTCAGTTAGTTATTGCGACCGTGCTTTTTATGGTCATGTTGTTCGGGATCGGCTTCATATTGAACATGCTTCTTAAGACGACATGGTTTCCATTATACTTATTCATTATTGGAATTATTCCGCTTGGCATGTGGGCGCCATGGGACGCATCGGCGAAGACGACGATTCAGAACTTCGCGGATTACACGGTGATCGATTATATTCCAGTTATTGGCGCGGTCTTCGGGGCGTACATAAGCGGCTGGGCCATTCGCGCGCTGCGCAGAGGCGGCTACAAAATGTTTTAACCAACGTAAACGGCTGTCACCGGCCTCTGGCGGTAAAGCTTACGTTTCGCGAGAAATACAGACATTGGTCAAGGTTATCAAGATAGATTGCTGTATTTACGGAAATCCCTCATTCGGGGGATTTTTCTATTTTTCGACTCGACCTTATATGCGAGATTTGTGCTAAAATGATAGAAAGTAAGTTTGGGATGGAGTCGGTGCGATGCGCATCAATAATATATTGCATTATACGGAACACCACCGTTATTACATATTTCGTGATTTTTCGCTAAGCAGCCTGGACTACAAAATGCTATCGCTGATCTATCAGCCGATGATCGGCGCTTTTGCCGTGGCTTTGTACCAGCAGTTGTATCACGGAATCGCCGAAGGGCAGTCCGGTTTCTCGGAGCTGGAGCCTCAGCGAAAGCTATTTCTCGGTTTAGGACTTGAGATGAATGAGCGAAGCAGGAAACACTTGATCGAGCAGGCATCGAAGCTTGAGGCCGTTGGGCTGTTGCAGACCTCACGGCTAGGCATGCCCGACAATGCCGACGTTATCTATGAATACGAGCTGTCGGAGCCGCTATCGCCGACGGAATTTTTCCGCAACATGCATCTGACCATGCTGCTGCGCGACAAGATTGGCAAGTATGCGGTCATTGCGCTGCGAGAGTCGTTCGGAGCTAACGAGCCGGATGAGCTTGCGAATGCGCAATTGACCAAAGAGAATATCTCGGTGCCGTTCTATGAGCTGTTCAAGCTTAATATGCAATCGGTAGACGACGAGCTGGAGCAGGCGTTGACCGAGGTTGCCCCAGCTAGGCAGGCTGCCCCGAGACAGCAGCTTGAGACGGCGGGTATCGCTTATGGGGAAATTATAATGCGCTTCCCGCGCAATTCGGCCAATCGCCGCTTCGTCGAGCATCTGCGCAGCGATAACGAGCAGCTCGCTCAAGTGAATTACGTCGCTTACAAGTACAGCTTAAGCGTCGTCGATATTTGCCGTTTGCTCGATGAAGACGGCATCTTCGATCCGAACGGAGATCTTATGATTGACGAGCTGCAGCTTCGTGCCAACCAGCTGTACCGGCAAGACAAGAAACGCGAGGGGGACCGTCAGCGTGTCATCGCCCGCTCGCAAGCGGCTGCAAGATCGGATGAAGAATCCGAGGAGCCGGACGAGGAGTTCGCCGTCAACGAGGAATTTTATTTGCAGGTGCCGAGCCAGCTGCTCGGACGCTGCGATATCCAGCAATACAACATGCTTATGCGCAATGAGCCGCATACGCGGTTCCTGCAGCGCTTCTTCCCTGGAGCAGTGCCGGAATGGATCGATCGCGTGTTCGAGCGAATCGACCTCAACTACCGTCTTCCTGCGCCCGTAATTAATGTTCTTATTCATTATGTTATTGGAGCGAATGATGCGCAGCGCGTGACGAAGGCGTTTCTGGACGCCGTTGCATCGAATATGCTGATGCAGCAGATCGACAGCTTCGAGAAGGCCGTTCAATACGTTCGCGAACAGGCTCAAGTGGAGCAGGATAAGGAACGCCGCAAGGAAGCGGTGAGCAGCTATAGCGCCGCCGGAGCGAGAAGCGGCGGCCGTGGAAGCCGAAGCGGCGGCGGGACATCCCGCAAGCCGTCCATCCCCATCGTGCAGGACGGACAGCCAGGCGCTGCCGTATCGGCCGATGAATTGGAGGAGCTGCGGAAGCTTGCCCGGAAGATCGATGGCAAATAATAGAGACGAGGTGATGGAGGATGGAATCGCTAGGTGATTTATTGAAAGCTTGGCCGACAGGAAGGTCTATTACCGATCAAGCGAAGCAGAAGATGGAGGAGCTCATGGCCGACCCGCTTGTGGAGAAGCTGCTTGTGAGGTACCCGGAGCTTGACGAGCGGGCGATCCGTCTGAACCTTAACCGCGTATATCAATATGTAACGGAATACCGCAATTGTACTCATTGTCCGGGGTTGGACCTTTGCCCGAACGACTTCGAAGGCCACTATACGCTGCTTAGCTCGGAGACGGTGAACGGTAGCGTTCAACTGTATGACCGCAAGGTCGCATGCAAGAAATTCGTTGCCCGCGAAAGCGAGCAGAAGATTCGCAGCCGTATTCGCAGCTTCTATGTTGACGACGCGGCGCTAAGACGCGGCTACTCGTCCGACGAGATTCTGACGAACGACCTCGAGCGTGCCAAGGCGGTTGGACAATTGCTGCGTTATATCGACCGTACGAAGGAGCATGGCTTGCAGCAGGAGGGACTGTTCCTGTCCGGACGCTTCGGCACGGGCAAAACATTCCTCATGTGCTATATGCTGCAGGAGCTTGCGAAGCAAGGCCATTCGGGCGTTATCGTCTACATGCCCGACTTCGTCGAGGATTTGAAGTCGCTCATGCATGAGCCGGGCAAACTGAAGGAGACGGTCGAAATGATGAAGGAGACCGACCTTCTTATTTTCGACGATATCGGCGCGGAGAACTTGAATCCCTGGGTTCGGGACCATGTGCTCGGAGCGATTCTCAATTACCGGATGGAGCGCAAGCCGACCTTCTACACGTCGAACTACGAGCTGGATGCGCTTGAGAAGCACTTCAGCTTTACGAGCAAAGATGGAGAGGAGCTCCATAAGGGACAACGGATTATGGACCGAATCAGGCCTTATGTGGAAGTCTTGATGGTTACTGGCGAGAATAAACGCGGCCGCAAATAAATAAAGGTAAAGCCTTGGCTGGCACGATACATTGTATCTGTGGGCCAAGGCTTTTTTTTGCATTGTTGCAGGGTCCGCTGGAAATAGCGAAAAAACCTTTCGCTATTCCTCCTCAACCAACCCCGCTGCCTTAATTGCCATTCCAAAAACCATTATAAGTCGATCTTATGCCCTTCATTAATTTTTTTGAAATAACCTATTGACAGTCTTGCGGTTACGCTGGTAGAATTCTCCCATAACCAACTAAACAGGTAGGAATTAAATGTTTTGCGACCGGACCACCGGAGTTGACACCTAACCGCTCATGACCCTAAAGTCATGGCCTGTAAACAACAAATAAGGGGTGCAATTATTCATGAAAAAGATAACTCATGTACGGTCGGTCGTTATTATTCTCGCATTAACGTTGGTACTAGCGGCTTGCGGCCAATCCGGCAACAACACGAATACAACTACAAATAAACCAGCAAATGCAGCAACGGATGCTCCAGCAACTAACGCAACGGATGAGCCGGCCAAGGCTGAGCCTAAGCCGCCAGTTGAGCTGCTTAACGTATCGTATGACCCTACTCGCGAACTTTATGTCGAGTACAACGAAGCTTTCGCGAAGCATTGGAAAGAAGAGACGGGCCAAGAAGTGACGATCAAGCAATCGCATGGCGGTTCCGGCAAGCAAGGCCGCGCCGTTATCGACGGTTTGAAAGCAGACGTGGTGACACTCGCGCTTGGATATGACATCGACGCGATCGTGGAGCCAGGACTTATCAATGAAGATTGGCAGTCGAAGTTCGAGCACAACAGCGCTCCATACACATCGACAATCGTATTTCTCGTACGCAAAGGCAACCCGAAAGGCATCAAAGATTGGAACGACCTGATTAAAGATAAAGTTGAAGTCATTACGCCGAATCCGAAAACATCCGGCGGCGCTCGTTGGAACTACCTTGCCGCATGGGGCTACGCGTTGAAACAAAACGGCGGCGACGAAGCAAAAGCACAAGAGTTCGTAGCGGAATTGTTCAAACACGTACCGGTTCTCGATTCCGGCGCACGAGGTTCAACAACGACCTTCGTAGAACGCGGTATCGGCGACGTGCTGCTCGCTTGGGAGAACGAAGCGTTCCTGTCGATCAACGAGCTTGGCCCGGACAAATTCGAGATCGTATATCCTTCGCTCAGCATTTTGGCTGAACCACCGGTAGCCGTTGTAGACAAAGTCGTTGACGAGCGGGGTACGCGTGAAGTATCGGAAGCTTACTTGAAATACCTCTATTCCGATGAAGGCCAAGAAATCGCAGCGAAAAACTACTACCGTCCGATCAACGAAACAGTACTTGCGAAATACAAAGAAACGTTCAAAGACCTTGAATTGCTCACGATCGACCAAGACTTCGACGGTTGGAAAACAGCGCAGGAAAAACATTTCGCGGATGGCGGCGTTTTCGACAAAATCTATACCCCAGGTTCTTAATGCGCGATCCCTATACGACTGGAGCTGACTTCACATGAAAGGTTCCAAGCCCCGTAACGTCTTGCCGGGTTTTGGCTTATCGATGGGTTTCACCATCTTCTATCTAAGCGTTATCGTGTTAATCCCGCTTAGCGCCGTATTATTCAAGACGTTCGAGCTTAGCTGGCCTGAGTTTTGGAAGACGGTGACGAGCGCGAGAGTTCTCGCCGCCTACCGGGTCAGCTTCTTGACCGCTTTCTTCGCCGGACTTGTCAATCTGGTGTTCGGGATGCTCATTGCGTGGGTGCTTGTAAGGTATCGTTTTCCCGGCAAAAAGCTGATCGACAGCCTAGTCGACTTGCCCTTCGCGCTGCCGACGGCGGTTGCGGGAATCGCCTTAACCGCGATCTACGCGCCGAACGGCTGGATCGGCTCTTACTTGGCGCCGCTTGGCATCAAGGTCGCTTACTCGCCGATTGGCATTACGATTGCGCTAATATTCATCGGCCTCCCGTTCGTCGTCCGGACGGTGCAGCCGGTGCTGCAGGATCTAGAGAAAGAAACGGAAGAAGCCGCCGTTATGCTGGGCGCTTACCGACTCCGCACGTTTTGGAAAGTCATCTTGCCCGAGCTTATGCCGGCGCTGGTAACAGGGTTCGCGATGGCATTCGCAAGGGGCATTGGCGAGTATGGCTCAGTCGTATTCATCTCCGGCAACATGCCGCTTAAGACGGAGATTACGCCGCTGCTAATTATGACGAAGCTCGAACAATACGATTACGCAGGCGCGACGGCAATAGCTCTCGTCATGCTGATTGTCTCGTTCCTCATGCTTTTGGTCATCAATTTATTGCAATGGCAAATGAATCGGAGGACCATTGCGAGATAGGCAAGCGATGAGCTTGCTTGCTTGAGCAATCCTTAAGCCGACCATCCAAACGGAGGAGGAGTAATCAAGTATGGCTGGAACAATTACCGTTCATTTAAACAAAGAAGCGTCGAAACGGCCGGAGCATGTCACCGAGTCCGGGCCGGTACGCTGGATACTCATTGCAATAGCGCTGCTATTTCTAGGCCTCATCGTCGTACTTCCGCTCCTGTCGATATTCGTAGAAGCGTTCAAGAAAGGCGTAGGCGTTTATATCGATTCCATCAAGGATCCGGACGCGATGTCGGCGCTCAAGTTGACACTCACGACAGCGCTCATCGCCGTACCGCTCAATACCGTGTTCGGTATCGCGGCGGCGTGGGCCATCTCGAAATTCCGTTTTCGCGGCAAAAATATACTTATTACGCTGATCGATCTGCCGTTTGCCGTATCGCCTGTCATATCTGGCATGGTCTACGTGCTCTTGTTCGGAGCGCAGGGCTTTCTCGGTCCTTGGCTGGACGACAGGGGCATCCAAATCATATTCGCATTGCCGGGCATCGTACTGGCAACGGTTTTCGTAACCGTGCCGTTCGTCGCGCGGGAGCTGATCCCGCATATGCAGGCACAGGGCGTACAGGAGGAGGAGGCAGCGTCGAGCCTCGGGGCGAAGGGCTGGCAAATCTTCTGGCGGGTTACTTTGCCGAACATCAAGTGGGGCTTGCTTTACGGCATTATTCTTTGCAATGCCCGCGCGATGGGTGAATTCGGCGCCGTATCCGTCGTGTCCGGTCATATTCGGGGAGAAACGAACACGCTTCCGCTTCATATCGAAATTTTGTACAACGAATACCAGTTTTCGGCTTCGTTCGCAGTAGCTTCTCTGCTCGTCATGCTCGCAGTCGTAACGTTGATCGTGAAAAGCATTGTCGAGTGGAAGTCGTCTTCTCAGCATTAACGAACAGAGCCGCGGCAAATCAATCATATAAGTGGAGGGATTCATATGGCGAAACCTTTGGAAGTGGATCAGCAGTGGCTGGAGCGAATTGCGGAGCAGGTTGGCGGATTGCAATACGGGCATGTTACGATTACCGTCCATGACGGCCGAATCGTACAGATCGATCGCTTGGAACGAACGAGATACGATCAGCCCTCCTCGAAGCAAAATCAATCCGAGCAGCAATCGACCAAAGGTCGCGACAACGCTGCATCGGGCGACGGCCTGCGTATTGTCCAATAGAGTAACGGTATATAAATTAAAGGAGGATAGGCCAGGCGGCCTATCCTCCTTTAATTGCATTACGAGATGACGAACTTTACGATTACGGCTACAGCGAACACTAAGGTCATGAAACCAAGCATGCCGCCGAAACCGAATACGACGTCCATCAAGTCGTGGCGAGGCTCTTCATTGAAATGCTCGCGCGGATCTCTAACGTTTTCCATCGTTGACGTCCTCCTTGAAAGACCGAATGCTGCAGCAACAGCCGCAAGCGGTTTCCTCTACAGTATCGGCTATTTCAACTTATATTAGTATACCGAAACAGTCGAACAATTGTAAAGCAACGAGTGGTGACAAATATGAGACAAAATATCGCCCGTTTATGCTAAAATGTGAACAGGATTGTATGGCAATCGGAGGTGCAAGCATGGAACAGCAACATCTAGCGGCAAAGGAACTTATACGGAACAAGCTAGCCTTGCTTCCCGACGGTCCGGGCTGCTACCTGATGAAGAACGGCGACGGCGTCATTATATACGTAGGCAAGGCGAAGGTGCTGAAGAACCGGGTGCGCTCGTATTTCAACGGCAGCCACAACGGCAAGACGCAGCGGCTCGTCTCGGAAATTCGCGATTTCGAATTTATCGTAACCGGCAGCAATATGGAAGCACTCATTCTGGAATGCAATTTAATCAAGCAGTATCATCCGCGATACAACGTGCTGCTCAAGGACGACAAGACGTTTCCGTATATTAAAATAACGAGCGAGAAGCATCCGCGTCTGGAAGTAACGAGGCGCGTCGTGAAGGACAAAGCGAAGTACTTCGGCCCTTATCCGAATGCCTACGCGGCGCAACAGACGCTTAAGCTGCTCGAGAGAATCTATCCGCTTCGCAAGTGCAAGACGTTGCCGGATAAGGTGTGTCTGTACTATCACCTCGGCCAATGCCTTGCTCCTTGCGAGTACGAGGTGGAGCAGCAATCTTACGACACGATGGTTCAAGAGATTACGCGCTTCCTCGGCGGCGGTCAGGACGTCGTCAAGGCGGAGCTTCAGCGGAAGATGGAAGCGGCAGCGGAGGACCTCGAATTCGAGCGGGCGAAAGAATTCCGCGATCAGATCGTAGCGATCGAGGCTGTCATGGAGAAGCAGAAGATTACGCTCTCCGATGCGCTCGACCGCGACGTATTCGGCTATGCGGTGGAGAAGGGTTGGATGTGCGTCCAAATCCTATATATGCGCAACGGCAAAATGATCGAGCGTCACGCGACGACTTTCCCGTATTACGGCGAAGAGTACGATGATTTCATGACGTTCGTAACGCAATATTACAGCGATAACCCTGCGCTGCCGAAGCAGATCTTCTTGCCGCTTCCTCCGGAGCTGGAGACGGAGCAAGCGCAACCGGAAGCTTCGAAAGATAGAGAAGCGATTCTGGAAGAATCGGATGAAGCGGCGGCAGGCTCCCGCGCGGACGATGTGATGGCTTCCCTTCATAGCTGGCTGAAGGTGAAAGTGCTTATGCCGCAGCGCGGACGCAAGAGCGAAGTCGTCTCGATGGCGATGGAGAATGCGCGCGTCATGCTGGAGGATAAGTTCAGGCTGATCGCCCGCGATGAAGAGCGGAGCGTGAAGGCGTCGGAGTCGCTTGCCGAATGGCTTGGACTGACCGAGGTGCGCCGCATCGAGGCGTTCGACAACTCGAACATTCAAGGGACGAATCCCGTATCGGCGATGGTCGTCTTCACGGACGGCAAGCCGGACAAGAAGGAGTACCGCAAGTACAAGGTCAAGACCGTACAAGGGCCGGATGATTACGAAACGATGCGCGAGGTCATCCGCAGACGTTACGAGCGCGTCCTTAAGGAGCAGTTGACACCGCCGGATCTGATCGTCGTCGACGGCGGCAGAGGGCAAATCTCGGCCGCGCTGGACATCCTCGAGAATGAGCTTGGCTTATCGATTCCCGTTTGCGGCCTAGTGAAGGATGCGAAGCATAAGACGGCTCAGCTTATGACGGGCGATCCGCCGGAAGTTGTGCCTCTGCCTCGAGACAGCCAGGAGTTCTACCTGCTGCAGCGCATCCAGGACGAGGTGCATCGCTACGCGATCTCGTTCCACCGCGAGCAGCGCGCCAAGTCGATGGTGGAATCGAAGCTTGATTCGATCCCGGGTATCGGCGAGAAGCGGCGCAAGCTGCTGCTCAAGCATTTTGGCTCGATCCGCAAAATAAAAGAGGCCTCCGTCGAAGACTTCAGGCCTCTCTCTATAGGGGATAAGCTCGCCGGGCAAATTATTGCCGCTCTAAGGGAAGAACCGTCGTAACCGGCGGATTCTTCTCTTTTTTGTTGCCCATGTACTTGATTACATACGCGATTAGAATCGGCAGAATGACGAAGAAGACACCGGATGCGATATCGAACGCCGAGCCGACGGTGAAGATCGTGATCGCCACGCCGACGCTATTGAATATCGCATGGGTGAACATAGCCGTGATCAAGCCGTACCTGACGAAGATGAAACTGAAGATGAGCCCGATAATCATAAGCTCGATGAGCCTCGTCGAAGACGGGTAGAGCGGATACATGACGTGGCCGAGCGCCCAGGATATCGTAGGAATAAGTGCGGCGACGAAAGTGTTTTTGAACCATTTGCGGAACAAGCCGATGCCGAAAAACCGGAATACCGCTTCTTCCGATATAGCAGCGGCCCAAGCAAGCACGGGCATCAGCCATAGATAGGCCATATTATAAGGAGATTGCGTCACGTCGCTCGTAGACCATGTGCCGATCGTGTATTTCAAACCGATGAAGATGGCCGCTTGCAGCGCGAACAGAATGGCGGCGAAACAGTAGCCAAGTCCCATGCTGCGCCATACATAGGTGCCATACCCGGGTTGGCCGAACCTCGGCCATAAGGAGCGTCCCTGCGCCTTCCACAAGCCGTCGCCGGCGACGAGCGAAATGTAGATCGAGCCTGCCATTGGGATGGACAGCAGGACGGTGAACACGGCGGTAATTAATATCTGTCCGCTAAAATCAGTTTGTTCGCCAAGCGATGCCCTTATGCCGTCGAGCACGTTCAGATTGATAATCACATAAGTGACGAAGTAGATAATGGTAAGGACGATTCCGCGCTTGAACGATGTATGCCTCCGGTAGAGAACGGCATAGATGACCGCAAGTACGAATAGGATGAAGCTCATTAGGATGAAGCCGAAACCGGTCATGAATTGCGCCCATCTGTCCTGGCCCTCTACGTAATCCCTATACTCGGCCGGCGCGATGAAGCTTGGCTTGTATTTTATCATGACGGGCTTGCCGTCAATCATGCTTACGGCGACCGTAACCTGCAGCTGCGATTCGCCAATCGTATAACCCGCGGGCTTCACGCCCCACTCTCCGTTCGGATATGCCGCACCGCTCGTTAACTCTTCCGCGCGGAAGCCTTGCTCTTCGAGCAGTGCAATAGCTTGCTCGTTTAGCCTCGGATCGGTGTCGACGACCGGCTCGCCGCCATGCAAATTCCAAGCTACAATACGCTTGTTCTGCATATGGACGTAGACGTAACCTTTACCGCCCGCGCCGTCAAAGTCCACCTCGACTTGGTACGTATCGGTCGGAAACTGCTTATCGTATTGATCGGCATAAGCCTCCGTCAACTCGTCGCGCGAGATATAGCCGTTCATAAGCTTATCGGATTGATGGACGGCATTGGCGGAATCCGCCTCGCGTCCGACTAGCTCCTCGGCGAACTTCGAAGCGGTCTGCTCCGCTTCCGCCTTGCTGATTGCCTTGCCGCCGTATTCATCCGACTCGCTTGCTTTGATTAATGGAACGATGTCTATGAACATGTAAATAATAAGACAGGCAACGGCTGCCCCTATGTAACGCTTCCATTCCTTGTGCTGGATCGAATCAATCATTGGTTCACCTCATGCGAATAAGAGTAGGATGAAGCATTCTATACTACCATATCACAACGCTCCCTGAATTATCCATTGAAAATAGCTGTTTATTTTCACAATTGTTTCATAAACCCGCGAAATAACGATGTGCATGAAGCGTAGGGCAAGCTGATGCGCTTAACTGCGTCTTTTTGGTCGAATATCGCCGCTTTTGTGAGCAATGATAGCTTTATGCTAAGCCGTATTTAGGCTTATAATCGATAACGTCGTACCAAATGAATAGCACTGCCGAATTTCTTTAAGAAAACGGGGGAACCATAATTGTTGCCGGACATCCGGCGGCATGGGGTGAATTTCAACAGCGCTGGGCAAGTCTCCGGCGATTGAATAGGGCTGCCTGTCCAGGCCCGAATCCGTCAGCTAACCTCGTAGGCGTATTGGAACAGGACTCATCTTCATGAGCACTTTCAGTTTCCAGTGCTTTTTTTTGTGCGTTTATATCCGTAACGCAGGAGATTTCAAGAAGATCGAGGTGCACATCATAGTGAATTTTGCATGGATTTGGAATGTGAAGAATTGGTCGCCGCCAAGAATAATCGTCAGCGGCTTCGCTATTATTATATTGCTGGGGGCGTTTGTCCTCTCGCTGCCCTTCGCTTCGGCGACCGGGGAACGACTCGACTTTATTGACGCTTTGTTCACGGCGACGTCGGCAACATGCGTTACCGGACTGGTCGTTGTCGATACCGGCACGTATTTCTCGACAGCCGGTCAGATCGTGCTCATGGTGCTGTTCCAGCTCGGCGGTCTCGGCTTCATGACTATGGCGACGCTTGTCGCACTCGTCTTCCGCAGGAAGATCTCGCTGCGTGAACGGCTCATACTCCAAGAGTCGATGAATCAGACGAGCATGGAAGGCATCGTCAAGCTCATTCGGCGAGTCCTTTACTACTCGTTGTCGATCGAACTGGCAGGTTTTTTATTATTCACGTTCCGTTTCTCGTTCGACATGCCGCTTGGCAAGGCAGCTTTCTTCGGCGCCTTCCACGCCGTATCGTTGTTCAACAATGCCGGGTTCGACATATTTGGGGAATATCGCAGCTTAATGCTGTATGTATCCGATCCTATCGTTAATATAACCGCGATGTCGCTCATCGTATTCGGCGGATTAGGCTTCGTGGTGATGTCCGATCTGCTTGAATATCGGAGGAAGCGCAAACTATCGCTCCATAGTAAGGTCGTACTCGCAATGACGGGAACACTCATCGGTATCGGCGCGCTCGTCTTGTTCATTTTCGAATTTACAAATCCGCTGACGCTTGGGTCTCTCGATTGGGGCGGCAAAATATGGGCCTCCTTCTTCCAAGCAATTACGCCGCGTACGGCGGGAGCCAATACGCTCGACTATACCGCCCTAAGGCAGGCAACCGTCTTCTTCACGATTATTCTCATGTTCATCGGCGCATCGCCGGGCTCGACAGGGGGCGGGATCAAGACGACGACGTTCACCTTGCTTGTCGGTGCCGTAATCTCGATGATTCGCGGTCGCGAGGATATCGTCTTCTTCCGCTACAGGATGGCCAAAGAACGTATTTTTAAAGCGTTGACCATTACCATCTTGTCTCTTACGCTCGTCGTTGTCGTAACGATGGTATTGGCAACAATCGAGGATCAACCGTTTTTGAAAATATTGTTCGAAGCTACTTCCGCTTTCGGCACCGTCGGTTTATCGGTCGGCCTGACGCCCGAATTAAGCCATGTAGGCAAGATGATCATCATGGTTACGATGTTTGCCGGACGGCTGGGTCCGCTTACTCTCGCTTATGCATTAGGGCCTGGAACAGACAAAGAGTTGTACCGGCATCCGGAAGGTAAAATAACAATTGGATAGGGGATTTACAGGTGGCTATCAAACACAGTCAGTTTGTCATTGTAGGCTTGGGAAGGTTCGGATCGAGCCTCGGGAGGGAACTCATCGAGCTCGGCCACGAGGTGCTTGGCATCGATTTGGATGAAGAAACGGTGCAAGATATGAGCAGTGTGCTTACGTACGCCGTATCGGCCGATTGCACGGACGAGGAGACGCTTCGCTCGCTTGGCGTTCGTAATTTCGACTGCGGGGTCGTTGCGATTGGCGATGACATACAAGCTAGTATTTTAACGGCTATATTATTGAAGGATCTTGGAGTGAAAAAGGTTGTGGCGAAAGCCATGTCCGAATTGCATGGCCGCGTTCTTGAGAAGATCGGCGTCGACCGCGTCGTCTATCCGGAACGGGATATGGGCATCCGAGTCGCGCATCAGCTCGTATCGCCTAATCTGCTCGATTATATCGAGCTGTCCAAGGACTATACGATCGCCGAGCTTGCCGTTCCGAAGTGCTTGAACGGCAAGTCGCTGAACGACCTTAATCCTCGGGCTAGATTCGGCTGCAGCATCGTCGCAATCAATAAGGCGAACGGCATTATTATTGCTCCTTCCGCGACGGATGTGCTTACGGAACGCGACATTATGGTTATTATCGGGACGAACGAGCAAATCGAGGATTTCGAGGCGACGGTTATACGCTAATCGATGGGCCAACTTATGGATTCGAAAGCGATATATTGGAAATGATGAAAACAGCGGCTAATGCATCTTGCCGCTGTTTTTTTACGTTACGCCTGCTTGCTCGGGAATCGAGCCGCAATTTCATTAATCCAAAGCCGGACGGACGAACTAAGGCCCGCAGGGTCGGCATGGATCAGCGAAGTCGTACGCTTCGTATCCTCCAGCTCGCGGATCGGGACGACGACTAGCTCGTTGTCATCGATCAATTGCTGGCGCATATACGATTGCGGCAACAGCGTTGCCGCTCGGCAAGTGTGAAGCAATCGAAGGATCGCTTCGAAGGAATCGATCTCCATCCGGACGTCGGGCTGCAATTGGTATTTATCGAATAGCTCGTCGGTCAATACGCGGTACCATGTTCCCCTCGAGAACAGAATCATCGGCATGCCGTCCAAATCCATAATGCCAAGCGAGCCTTTGTCGGTAACGACCTGGTTGCGCGGCAGAATGAGCAATAGATGATCGTCGAACAGAGGCAAGCAGCGCAGCGTCGAATCCTCAATGCTGGAGGCGACGATTCCGATGTCGGCCTTATGCTCCCGGACAAGGGAGACGATTTCATGCGTCTTGCCGGTTATCGCTTTAATATCAACCTCGGGATGCGCGCTCGTCAGCATTTGAATAAGATCCGGCAGCGTCGTCTGCAGCGTCGTGAGGCTTGCGCCGATCGTGAGAGAGGAACGCCCGGTGGCCGTGAATTCGGTTACCGTTTGCAAATATTTGCGATGAAGTTGCCTAAGCTCGATCGCATATTCATACGTTAGCTGGCCGATTCTTGTCAGTTCCAGTCGTTTGCCGATACGCCGGAACAGCGGCGAGCCGATATCCTGCTCCAGCTTGGCGATCTTCCGAGAAAGGGCGGGCTGCGACAGATTGAGCAGGGCAGATGCTTTGTTCATACTCGATTGCTCGACGATTACAGAGAATACATGGAGCTCCTCATACACGACAAAATCCCCTTATGTCATTTTGTTATAAGAAATTATAAAAAATAAGCAATTCCATTATAAGCTGAAAAGGAGTAGGATGGAAAGTGTGACTAAGTTGTGTCGAGTTTTGTTGACGGAGGTACATGCTGGGGTTACAATGGTGAATGGTTTGTTTAAGCGGAAACGGCTCTAACCGTCTCTGGCGATATGAGCATACGTTTCGCACAAATTCTAAGTACATAAGTGTCAAACTTATAAATCTTAGAATGTAAGATGGAAAGTTTGCAACTACAGTCTTGAAAGGAGAAGGAAGAACATGAAAGGAAACTCGTATTTCTCGCGCAAGCTTCACTCGCTTCTTGGCATCATTCCGCTTGGCGGCTTTATCGTCGTCCACGGCTTGACGAACTATCAAGCGTTCGAGCGCGGGCCCGAGGGCTTCAGCAAGGGCGTGCATTTTATTAACAGCCTGCCTGTGCTGCCGCTGCTCGAGATTTTCGGCATTTACCTCCCGCTATTGTTCCATGGTATTTACGGCCTCTATGTCGCATACCAATCGAATTCCAATACGGGACGCTTCCAATACGGAAGAAACTGGGCGTTTACGGCGCAGCGCGTAACGGGGGTCATTACATTTATTTTCGTATTCTGGCATGTGTACCAGACGCGGCTGCAAGTGTATCTCGGCAACATTACGCATGAAGAGCTTGGCTCGACGATGAACCTGATTGCGAGCAGCCCATTATATTTCGTATTGTACGTAATCGGGGTGCTGGCGGCGATATTCCACTTCAGCAACGGCCTGTGGGCGTTTCTGATTAGCTGGGGCATTACGATCGGCCCGAAAGCGCAGCGCATCTCTTCCTACATTTGCATGGGTGTTTTCGTAATCGTCTCCGCGCTGTTCATTCTCTCGCTCGTTGCGTTCAGGGGCGATGAATTCAAAGAAGCTGCAAGTGCCGCATTGGCGCTTACGAATATCGGTTAGTGATGGTCTGAATATAGGTAAGTCTTATGGACAAGGAGTGAAACGTTGTGGCAAAAAATAAAATTATCATCGTTGGCGGCGGTCTGGCCGGTTTGATGGCTACCATCAAAGCGGCAGAAGCGGGCGTACACGTTGATCTGTTCTCTCTTGTACCGGTTAAACGTTCCCATTCCGTATGTGCGCAAGGCGGCATTAACGGAGCGGTTAATACGAAAGGGGAAGGCGATTCCCCGTGGGAGCATTTTGACGATACGGTATACGGCGGCGACTTTCTGGCGAACCAACCGCCGGTCAAGGCGATGTGCGACGCTGCGCCGGGCATCATCCACTTGATGGATCGGATGGGCGTTATGTTCAGCCGTACTTCCGAGGGCTTGCTCGATTTCCGTCGTTTCGGCGGTACGAAACATTCCCGTACAGCCTTCGCAGGCGCTACGACCGGCCAACAATTGCTTTATGCGCTTGACGAGCAAGTACGCCGCTGGGAAGCAGCCGGTCTCGTAACGAAATACGAGCATTATGAATTCCTTGGCGCTGTATTAGACGACGACGGCGTATGCCGCGGCGTATCCGCTCAAGATCTGCGCTCGATGGAAATTCGTTCGGTACGCGCGGATGCGGTTATTTTAGCATCCGGAGGTCCTGGCATTATTTTCGGCAAAACGACGAACTCGGTTATTAATACGGGCACGGCGGCCAGTGCCGTATATCAGCAAGGCGTCAACTACGCGAACGGCGAGTTCATCCAGATCCATCCGACGGCAATTCCGGGCGACGACAAGCTTCGCTTGATGTCGGAATCGGCGCGCGGGGAGGGAGGACGCATATGGACCTACAAGGACGGCAAGCCTTGGTACTTCCTTGAGGAGAAATATCCGGCATACGGAAACCTCGTTCCCCGGGATATCGCGACACGAGAGATTTTCAGCGTCTGCGTAGACCAGAAGCTTGGCATTAACCAAGAGAACATGGTTTACCTTGACCTGTCCCATAAAGATCCGAAGGAGCTGGACGTCAAGCTCGGCGGCATTATCGAGATCTACGAGAAGTTCATGGGCGACGACCCTCGTAAAATCCCGATGAAAATCTTCCCTGCGGTTCACTACTCGATGGGCGGCATGTGGGTTGACTATAATCAAATGACGAACATTCCGGGTCTGTTCGCGGCCGGCGAATGCGAGTATCAATACCACGGCGCGAACCGTCTCGGCGCCAACTCCTTGCTCTCCGCTATTTATGGCGGCATGCTTGCTGGTCCGAAAGCGGTCGAGTACATCAAAGGCCTTAAGAAATCGGCTGAGGATATCTCGTCGTCCGTATTCGATCGCGAGGCGAAACGCCAAACCGATAAGTACGACAGCATCCTGAAAATGAACGGCAACGAAAATGCGTACGTTATTCACAAAGAGCTTGGCGAGTGGATGACGAACAATATGACGGTCGTTCGCTTCAACGATAAGCTGGAAGCTACGATCGGCAAGATCAAAGAGCTTAAGCAACGTTATAACAACATTAATATCAACGATACAGCAGCTTGGAACAACTCGGGCGTTGCTTTCACTCGCCAATTATGGAACATGATTGAGCTGTCCGAAGCGATGACGCTTGGCGCATTAATGCGTAACGAAAGCCGAGGCGCTCACTATAAACCTGATTTCCCTGAACGCGATGACGATACGTATATGAAGTCGACAATTGCGAAGTGGACGAAGGAAGGCCCGCAAATCTCTTACGAGGATATTGACGTAAGCCTGATCAAACCACGTAAACGCGACTACTCCAGCGACAAGAAGAAAGGAGAATAACTTACGATGGCTGAAACGACTGTTGCTACAAAAACGGTTAAATTTATCATCACTAGGCAGGATACTCCCGATTCGGCGCCTTATACGGAAGAGTTCGAGATTCCATACCGTGCTAATATGAACGTCATTAGCGGTCTGATGGAAATTCAACGTAATCCGACCAAAGCGGACGGCGGCAAAACCGCGCCTGTATGCTGGGACTCCAACTGTCTCGAAGAAGTATGCGGCGCATGTTCGATGGTAATCAACGGCAAGCCGCGTCAAGCCTGCAGCGCCCTGATCGACAAGCTCGAGCAGCCGGTTCGCCTGCAGCCAATGAGCACGTTCCCAGTCGTTCGTGACCTTGTCATTAACCGCGAGCGTATGTTTGGTGCGCTGAAGCGCGTGAAAGCATGGATACCGATCGACGGTACGTACGATCTCGGTCCTGGGCCGCGTATGGCTGAGACGAAGCGCCAATGGGCGTACGAGCTGTCCAAATGTATGACTTGCGGCGTCTGCCTCGAGGCATGCCCGAACGTTAACGATCGCAACAGCTTCATCGGTCCTGCAGCAATCTCGCAGGTACGCCTGTTCAACGCTCACCCGACAGGGGAGATGAACAAGGAAGAGCGTCTCGACGCGCTTATGACGGACGGCGGCATCGAAGGCTGCGGCAACTCGCAGAACTGCGTGCGCTCATGTCCGAAGGGCATTCCGCTTACAACATCGATCGCTGCGATCAACAAGGATACGACGAAACACCTGTTCAAAAAATGGCTGGGTATGTAACAACCCTGTCTGCCATTATCTTTATTCACAAGCCCTCGGCGACGCCGGGGGTTTGTTTAGTTGGGGAGGCGGTATCTGGAACACGATGCCGCATGTAAGCATTTAATGATATTGATAATTATTATCAATAATAACGGATGGCCGTGCGTTTTGTCAATTACCTGCTAGCTATGAAAGCTTACTTCTTCCCAGACTGAAAATAACCGCCACCCTCAAGCTCCAAACCATATCCCGGACACGCTAATACTATACGCGCCAATCCAAACGTCTAACCAAAAGGTACACTAAACCGCACCCCGCACCCTCCACACCAACTTTCCAAGCCCGTCGCTTGATAACCTCTGTGGTAAATAGCTCCGTTTTCTCCCGTTATTTCAGAAAATATGGCCTTTTTTTCGTAATTAACTGGATATTCTCCTGTTAAAATTAACCATTCTAGAGTTACCAGCAGTTAGTGGTGAAATTAACAGGAGAAATTCCAGTAATTTTTTTGGCTATTCGCAAGCTGAATAATTAACAGGAGAAATTCCAGTTAAATTATAGTAAGCCGTTAATGGCGTCTTTCGTCAGAGAATAACGAACAACTCTTTCTTGCTTAGCACCATAAGTTGGTTGTAACCAACCTTTTTCTTTTAACCTTTGTAACATTAGGATCGCGGTTTTATGGTCAATCTCGAAATGTTGCTCAACGTCTTTGGGTCTGATGGAATGTGCATTCTGTAATGCGAGAAAAACAAATTCTTTCTCATTAAGATTGGCACGGCTTATTTTTGTATTATGCGTCTGAAACCTGCTCAAGCACATTCTGAGCATGGATATGCAAAGATCAGGTCGCTGTTCGATGTCGTCATAGGCAAAGGAGAGCACATGGTAGCCCATAGCAAACAAGAACATTTCTCGATTGAGTTCACTGCAGTATTTCTGCCTATCCATATCTCTAACGTGCGAGGCGAAGCCTTTAATCTCAAATAGAAGTTTTACTTGTCCCGGAAGCCAGGAAAAATCCGCAAAGTAGGAACGTCCTCGCCAATCGGGCACTTCGTATTCGGGATGCAGATGGTTAAAGTTGCCTTGGAGCGGCCACCAAACGTCGCGCAGAAATAGATATTCAGCGTGATTATGACCTCTTTCCAAGCGGCCCTTTCGCTCGCCTCTACGCTGTTCAAGATGATGCTGGATATACTTACGATGGGCTACATCAAAATTCATACCTATCATCCTCTCCATAAAAAAACGCCCCGCAATAGCCATAGTTCGGCTAAATGCGGGACGTTCCTCGTCTCTTGCTTATGATTATAGTGGATATGCTTATGGAAGGCCAATTCTATCTTGATTCAAACTGTTCGTCGTAATAATAGCTGGATCATCTATATAGCCATCATTTAGTGAAATAACGGGAATTGCTACTGTTCATTTTTGATAACTGCAAAAATACGTCTGGGAGAACAGGAATAGAGGTAATAATTCCGGTTAATATGGTGGAATTTGAAATTCGGATGATAATAACGGTAGTTTTTCCTTCTAAATGTGAGTCCAGACGTGGAGGGAGAGATGTGGGCAAACCAGCAGATGGCAGATCAACAAAATCAAGAACAAGAACAAGAACAAGAACAAGAACAAGAACAAGAGCAAGAGCAAGAGCAAGAGCAAGAGCAAGAACAAGAGCAAGAACAAGACAAGAACAAAAACAAGAACAAGTTCCGGAAGAACAAAAAAACCGCAACCGCGGTTTTTTGTCACATCCATTCTTCGCCCCATTTTTGAATCGACTCAATAACAGGTTGAAGCTCACGACCTTTATCCGTTAAATCATACTCGATCCGTACAGGCATCTCCGGATATACGTTCCGGTTGATGATGTTCTGCGACTCGAGTTCCTTCATTCGGTCCGTTAGCATCTTGTCGCTCATTTCGGGAATTTGCTCTTTAATTTCTTTGAACCGTTTTGGCCCGCCAAGCAAAACCCGAATAATTCTGCCAGTCCATTTTTTTCCTAATATGTCAGCCGCGGCTTCATACTTTGGGCACATTGTCGAATAATCCAACCGTATCACCCCGCTTTTTGTATTTCCATTGTAGCATATGTACGAACAAAAAGTAAGTGCAATAGAAGGGAAATCACAAAAAACTTTATAGTTGTTATATACTTGACAAAAGAAAGTAACAATAATATTATAAGTTCCATAGCATGATACATGCAAAAAACAAAAAAAGACGAAGGGTGAGATTAAAATGTTGGATACGGGGTTATTGATTATTAGGGTCATTATTGGTTTGTTGATGGTAGGCCATGGCGCCCAGAAATTGTTTGGAATGTTCGGGGGGTATGGGATTAAAGGTACAGCAGGCTGGCTCGAATCCATTGGCATGAAGCCTGGCGTGTTGATGGCAATGGGTGCAGGGGCGGCTGAATTGATTGGCGGTGCGTTGTTCGCGGCGGGATTCGTTACTTGGCTGGGGGCGGTACTTCTGATCGGAACGATGCTGGTTGCAATTGTCAAAGTGCATGGCGCTAACGGACTCTGGTCGACTAGCAACGGCTACGAATACAACTTGGTATTGATTGCGGTGCTGCTCGGCGTCGCTCTTACAGGGGCGGGAGACTATTCCATCGACGCTTTGATTCAATAAAATTTCAACAGGGAAGGGATAAACATGTTGCAAATACATCGCGAAGGAGATAGATTTCAGTCGGACCACGGTTGGCTTCGTAGCAGCTTTAGCTTCTCGTTTGCTGATTATTATGATCCGAACAACATGCAGTTTGGCCCAATGCGTGTACTAAATGACGATTGGATTGCACCTTCCAAAGGTTTCGGCATGCACCCACATCAAGAGATGGAGATCGTAACGGTTGTGTTAAACGGCCATTTGGAGCACAAAGACAGCATCGGCAATACGGCGCAGACGACATGGGGAGGCATTCAACGTATGTCGGCGGGCACTGGCTTATTTCATTCGGAATATAACCGATCGGAGGAGGAATCGCTGGAACTGCTGCAAATGTGGTTTTTGCCGTCGGTAACGGGCCTGAAGCCTTCTTATGAAACGACAGCGTTCGATACGGATGCTATTAAAGAAGGACTGACGCTTATCGTAAGCGGCGATGAAACGAAACAGCAAGCAGGGCGAGTCGCTTCGATTCATCAGGATATGTCCATCTACTTGTCGGAGCCTCAGAAAGGCAGCAGTCACGTATATACAGCCGAGCAGGGGAGAAGAACATTATTGTTCGTACTGGAAGGAACGATAGATGTGAATGGGGATACAACGCTACGCAGAAGAGATTCGGCGAGGATCGCGGATGAGCAGGAGCTAGTCCTGACTGCATCCGAGAACAGCAGAGTTATGCTGATCGATCTGCCTTAAGCTACAACCGAATAACGATTAGACCAAGCAACGTAAGTATAAAGGCTGTCCATTGCATAATGGATAGCCTTTCCTTGTATACGATAATAGCTCCGGCTGCGACAACGAGGCTGTTCGTCGCGAATATAGGGGCTGCCAGATTGGCTTGTCCCGTCGATAGCGCCACCGCATATAACTGAAGTCCGCCGTAGGAAAATAATCCGGCGATTAATCCATACCATAAGCCGGTTCGAACGGAAGCGCGGGGAACGTCCTTGCCTACCGGTCGAATGAACCACAGCATCGATAACAGATAAGCTATAAACAGAATCGGAGCGCTAGGCAATCCAAGCTCCTCCGTAACCTTCAAGCCACCGTTGCGAAGGGCGAACATGATGATCGCGATGCCTACGAGCCAGAACCAGCGCTTCTCGGAAATGGATAGCGGTTCTTTGCGCTTATGGGCAACGAAGACGACTGCTAAAAGCAGCAGCGTAATGCCGAGAGCTTCGTTTGCCGATAGCGGTTCGCCGTACCACCAGGTTGCGAGCGCAACGACCAGAATAATGTTCATATTCGTTAAAGGCGATGTAAGACTTGCCGGGCCGTATTCGAGCGCTTTCATGAACAAAGAGTTGCCAAGCGCGGAACCGATTCCGATAACGATGCCGGCGATCCACACTTTCGGGCTGCCAAGCATCGATAGATTGCCTTCGATCGCCGAATGAACGCCGAAGCCCAGAGAGCCGGCCGCATACAAACCGAGCAGCAGCATAGCAGACGAACCGCCGCGCATTTGGGATACTTTCATCCACCAGCCGGCTAGTCCAAACAAAAACGCGCTGCTGATGGCCGTGAAGAGCCACATGATGTTCCAACTCCCTCGAATTTGTTACACAATTGAAATGGTTCTGTTATGAACGTATTACATTTGGGGGCTATTATAATAAACAAGACCCCCTTTTTTAATATATCCCTTGGGACCTGCGACGTGCAGGTCCACTTTTTTTGTCTAAATACAAAAGAGTTACCCAAAATTTACCTAAAATTTTCTATAGAGGCACGACTATTTGCGTGCGCTTGCGGTAGAATACCCACTGTTTGAAGCCGATTTCCTTCAATCGCTCGCGCACGAGCTCGAACTCGTCTCCGACCCGGCCAGGGATGTGGGCATCCGATCCGAACGTGACGTTGACGCCGAAGTGGAGCGCCCGCTCCAGTATCGCATCCGACGGATACCAGCCGCCGACAGCCTTCGTGCTGCCCGACGTATTGATTTCGATCGACACGCCGCATTCCCCGATCGTTCGCAGCGTATCATCGATCGCCGCTGCCGCCGGAATATCCGAGAATGCAGGGTAGTAGCCCTTCATCGCATCAATGTGGCCTAATATATCGAACATCCCGCTTCGCGCCGACTGCTTAATGAGATCGTAATAGGCTTCCTTCGCCTCGATATGCCGCTTCTCGTCAAGTCCCTTCCACCGGTTGCGGTTGAAGATGCTGACGCCTCCGACTTGATGGACCGATCCGATCAAATAATCGAATGGTATGCCCGCATATGCTTTCCGATAAACGTCCGCATGTTCGGGATAGAAGTCGGATTCCATGCCGAGCAGCACCTCGATCTTGCCATCGTATTTGCGCTTCAAGCGAAGCACCTCTTCTATGTAGTTGGCAAAATCGCTGCGGGCCATTGCGATTCCCGGCGAAGGCTGATCCTGCTCATGGTAAAAATAGGGGGAGTGGTCGGAAATGCCGATCGCTTGCAGCCCGGCCTCCATCCCCGCAATGATGTAGTCCTCGATTGTACCGTTCGCATGGCCGCATCTTACATGATGCGTGTGCATATCAAATTTCATTTTGGAATCGCTCCTATCTGTCGAGATATGTGCAGAAATGAACCTTATTGCTGTTATTCGCTGCTTATGAAATGATGTTCCGGCATCCCCTTCAAATCGCTAAGAAACTGGCGCATCGCCGTGTTTAAGTAGCGGCCGGATTTGTAGACCACGCCTACGGGATGGCTAATCTCAAGCTCATTTACTTTAATCATCTTCAGTGTGCCCAACCGAAGCTCATTGGCGATGGAAAGTTTAGATACAACAGCCGCGCCGAGGTTGATCTCGACCATCCGTTTCATTTCCTCGCTGCTTGACACTTCCATGACGATATTGGGCTGAATATTGTATTTGCGAAAAATTTGATCGACGAATCGGCGGCCGAGCGTATCCGGCGCGAGCATTATCATTGGGATATCCTTTAATTTATCGACTGTCGTATGAGTGAGGCTGCTCATTGGATGCGCCGGCGGTACGACAAGCTCAAACGTATCGTAATAGAGCACGGAAGAATGGACGTTCGGATTTTTCTCGAATAGATATGAAATGCCGATGTCAACGGAGCCGTTCTCGACGCTTGCCATGACTTGCGATGAAGACATGGAATGAATGGATGTCTTAATTAAAGGGAACTGGTTCTGAAAATAAGATAAAACTCGGGGCAGAATTTGAATCGCAATAGATGATGTCGTTCCAAGCACAATATGACCTTGCGGGGTCGAATGCAGATCGGACAGCTTCTGCTTAAGCTCCTCTACGATCGACAATATTTGCTCGGCATGCTCCAAAAAAACTTGACCGTGATCGGTCAAGGTAACGGGTTGGTTACGATCGATTAGAACGGTTTTGAACTCATCCTCAAGGCTCTTGATTTGTGCGGAAACGGCAGGCTGCGTGAGGTTGAGAAGCTCGCCCGCTTTGCGGAAGCTCATCGTCTTGGAAATCGTGAGGAGCGTTTCAAGCTGGCTAATGTTCACGTTAATCCTCCTTCGTCGCTACAGGGTGGTCGCGTAACGACCTTTCTATTATAAATGAATTAGCCGTTATCGGCAAAAAAAGGCCGCGTCTCCTTCAAGCTGGATAAGCTTGCGGAACGCGGCCTTATTCTTGTACGCTTGCGACGGGGTCATAGCCATTCCTTTTTGCGGAAAATGTAGAACATGCAAATGCCGAGCAGCAGCATAACGCCAAGCAGGACGTAAGAGCCATAGTGTAAGTCCAATCCGGGTATGAAGTCGAAATTCATCCCGTATATGCCGGTGATGAACGTCAATGGCATGAATATGGTCGTAATCGCCGTGAACACGCGCATAATTTCATTGGCCCGGTTGGCGACGCTGGACTGGTAAGCTTCCCGCAAGTTGCCCATCAGATCGCGGTACGTATCGAATGACTCGGCGATCTTCAGCGCATTTTCATAGATATCGCTGAAGTACTTCTGGAGCTGGTCGTCGATCAGCTTGAGATCCTTCTTATTCAATGTCGCGATAACGTCGCGCTGCGGACCGAGCATCTTGCGAAGCCATAATATTTCGCCGCGCAAACCTATAATTTCATTCAGATGCGATTTCTTCGTATGCATGAGTATATTTTCTTCAAGCAATTCGATTCGATCATCGATCCGATCGCCTACGAGGAAATAGTTATCGACGACAATGTCGACGAGATGATATAGGAAGTAGTCCGGACTGCTGACCTCTTGTTCCCAGAGGAGCGGCTTCAGCGCGCGAAGCTCATTAATTTTTTGTTTCGTAACGGTAATAATAAAGTGGCGGCCGAGAAAAATGTTCAGCGCGCGAAGAAAAATTTCTTCGTCATCGAAACGAATGCTGTTTATAACGATAAAATAATGGCTTTCATAAATTTCGATCTTCGGACGTTGCTCCTCTTCGCTGAGGCAATCCTCGACGGCCAGGTCATGCATGTTGAATAAAGGCTGCAGAACAGCCAAGTCCTCAACATCGGCGTCAATCCAATAAAAGCCCTCTTTGGGCGGCAAAAGCGTTTGGTTAATGTCTTCAACCGGTGCGAATACACCATTGTTAACGAGACGTATTTTCATCTGCAGTCACTCCTTTAAATAAGTAGAGGAAACTGCCGGCTCAAAGCGGAAACGCAGGGTTAAACCCGATGTCCGCAAGCCTCGCGACAATTGTTAATCATCGCGCGAATGAGCATGCGTCATCGCTATCAACTGGTCTGCGGGTCGCAGAGAACCGGCAGCAACCGTATTCGGTCTATTTCGGGCTTCGGTCGGTCGCCGTCCATGTTCGTACTCACTCCTTTTTTTCACGTATACGCTAGACAATTCTTGTCTAGTATACTCCGGCTGTCGCTTTACATACAAGCATAAAAACAACGTTCTTCGCCTATAATGACAACATGCGGGAACGTAAATCTTGACGTCGTGCGCATAATGCATTAAAGTGAAAATAATTACTGATCGCAACAATCGAATAGACAACTTTCTTATCAAGAGCAGGCGGAGGGACTAGCCCGATGAAGCCCGGCAACCGGCGTAAGCACGGTGCTAATTCTTGCGGAAACAGCAATGTTTCTGAGAGATGAGAGAGGCGGACGGCTTCTTTTCCGAGCATAAGGCCTTTTCTCACAGCAGAAAGGGTCTTTTTTGTATTGCGGTTAAGATAACGACCTATAGAGGAGTTGAGCGACATGCCAATCAAAGTGCCCGATCACTTGCCGGCGAAGGAAATACTAAGCAACGAAAATATTTTCGTGATGGACGAGAGCATCGCTTTTCATCAAGATATCCGTCCTCTGCGCATCGCCATATTGAACCTCATGCCTACGAAAGAAACAACGGAGACGCAGCTGCTTCGTTTAATCGGCAATACGCCGCTTCAGGTGGAAGTCGTGCTTCTGCATCCGAAGACGCACACGTCTAAGAACACGTCGGCGGAGCACCTGGAATCTTTTTATAAAACATTCCACGAAATCGCACATGAATATTACGACGGGCTTATTATTACGGGAGCACCGGTTGAGCATATGCCTTTCGAGGACGTTAATTACTGGGAAGAGCTAAAAGAAATTATGGATTGGAGCACCAAGCGCGTTACTTCGACCTTCCATATCTGTTGGGCTGCGCAGGCAGGGTTGTATCATCACTATGGCGTGCCGAAATACGAACTGGATAACAAAATGTTCGGCGTATTCCCGCACACCGTTGAGGAAGATAAGCGCAACGTCAACTTGCTGCGCGGCTTCGATGAATTGTTTTTCGTGCCGCAATCGAGACATACCGAGGTACGCCGCGAAGATATCGAGCCGATCGAGAAGCTTGATATTTTGTCCGAGTCTTTGGATTCGGGCGTCTATATCGTCGCTTCCCGCGACGGCAAGCAGATCTTCGTAACGGGCCACTCGGAATACGACCCGACCTCGCTGAAGTACGAGTACGACAGAGACAAGTCGAGAGGACTGGACATCGACGTTCCGATCAATTATTTCCCGGGCGATAACCCGAGCAATGTTCCGCTGTCGACATGGAGAGCGCATGCGAATCTGCTCTTCTCCAACTGGCTCAATTATTACGTTTACCAACAAACGCCGTACGATTTAGGCGCGGGTATCTAGCATCTAACTATATACAGGGGAGTGCTAATAAGCATGAAAATCGAAAGTCAATTGGCACAAATCGGCTCGATCAAGGAGCCTGTAACGGGGGCTGTCAGCTTTCCCGTCTATCAATCAACGGCGTTCCGCCATCCGAAGCTGGGACAAAGCACGGGATTTGATTATGCCCGTACGAAGAGCCCGACAAGATCGGTATTGGAAGAGGCCGCAGCACAGCTCGAATCCGGGGATGCAGGCTTTGCCTGCAGTTCCGGCATGGCTGCTCTTCAGACGATATTCGCTTTGTTCAGCCAAGGCGATCATCTGATTGTCTCGCTCGACCTGTACGGCGGTACATACCGGCTTCTTGAGCGGATTATGAGCCGATTCGGCGTTACCGCTTCCTACGTAGACACGAATGACATCGACGGCATGTCGGCGTTATGGCAGCCGAATACGAAGGCGGTTATTATCGAGACGCCGACGAACCCGCTTATGATGATTACGGATCTTGAACGAGTATGCGCATGGGCAAAGTCCAAAGGGTTGCTCACGATTGTCGACAATACGCTGTTAACCCCGTTCTTCCAGCGTCCGATCGAGCTTGGCGCAGACGTAGTCATTCATAGCGCCACCAAATATTTGGGAGGCCACAACGACGTGCTGGCAGGGTTGATCGTGACGAAGGGCAAGGAGCTATCCGAGCAAATGGGTTTCCTTCATAACTCGATCGGCGCGGTGCTTGGTCCGCAAGATTCCTGGCTGCTAATGAGGGGCATGAAGACGCTTGCCCTTCGGATGGAACGCCATCAACATAACGCAACGGTGATTGCAAACTACCTGCTGGAGCATGAAGCGGTGTCCGACGTGTATTATCCGGCGCTAAAGCATCATCCCGGCCATGAGGTTCAAAATCGCCAATCGTCCGGCAATACGGGCATCTTCTCGTTCCGCGTGAAGGATGCGCGTTATATCGAGCCGATTTTGCGCCATATCAAGCTGATCGCATTCGCCGAAAGCCTTGGCGGCGTTGAATCGCTAATGACATACCCTGCCGTTCAGACGCATGCGGATATTCCGCTTGAGATCCGTCAAGCGATTGGCGTCGATGACCGCCTGCTTCGTTTCTCCGTTGGCATTGAGCATTCGGACGATCTGATTGCCGATTTGGAGCAAGCTTTTGCCGCGGCAAAACGCGAGATTGAGGAGGGGCAATAACAGCATGAGCGAACGGAATAACAAGGATCGCAAGTTCGCGACGAAGCTGCTTCATTTCGGCGCGGATATCGACGAACATACGGGCGCATCAAGCGTACCGATCTTCCAGGCTTCAACTTTCCATCATCATGATATATTCAATCCGCCGCAATATGATTACAGCCGATCGGGTAACCCGACCCGTCAAGCGCTCGAGGATTATATCGCATTGCTGGAAGGCGGTACGCATGGCTTCGCCTTCGCTTCCGGCATGGCGGCGATCTCGACGACGTTCCTGCTGTTGTCGGCAGGCGAGCATGTGATCGTAACGGAAGACGTATACGGCGGTACTTACCGCCTTCTGACCACGATTCTGAGCCGTCTCGGAATCGAGTCGACATTCGTCGACATGACAGACTTCGAATCGGTGAAGGCGGCGCTGAAGCCGAACACGAAAGCGGTATTCATGGAGACGCCTTCCAATCCGACGCTTAAGATTACGAACATCGCCGAAACGACGGCATGGGCGAAGGAGCATGGCTTGCTGACGATGCTCGACAATACGTTCATGACGCCGTATCATCAGCGTCCGATCGAGCAAGGCGTGGACATCGTGCTGCATAGCGCAACGAAATTCCTAAGCGGCCATAGCGATGTGTTGGCGGGTCTTGCGGTTACGGCCGACGAAGGACTGGGACGCCGCTTGAAGACGCTGCAAAACGGCATGGGCACTGTTCTGAGCGCCCAGGAATCATGGTTGCTCATGCGAGGCATGAAGACGCTGCAAGCCCGCATGGAGCATAGCGAGCGCAGCGCGCGCAAGCTCGCGGAATGGCTGTCGAGCCACCCGCTGGTCGAAGCCGTATACTATCCGGGCCTGGCCGACCATCCGGGTCGCGAGATTCACGAGAGCCAGTCGCTCGGTTACGGCGCGGTCGTATCCTTCGACGTAGGCGGCGGCGACAAAGCGAAGACCGTGTTAAACGCGGTTCAGCTTCCGCTCGTTGCGGTCAGCCTTGGCGCGGTGGAGAGCATTCTCTCCTATCCGGCGATGATGTCGCATGCGGCTATGCCGCGCGAAGTGCGGCTTGAACGGGGCATTACCGACGGCCTCGTACGTTATTCCGTCGGCCTGGAGGACATCGACGATCTGATCGCAGATCTCGACGCAGCGCTGCGCGCCTAAACATAACAGCATGACTGGATAATCATTGCGACAAACGAGCATATCTCAACCAATATTTTGAGCGCGCGGCTCCAATCGCTCACTGAAGCTGGCCTGCTCGTCAAGATTGAAGGCGATTCAAACCGCGCGCAAACGATGTACCGGCCAACTTAAAAGGCACTTGATCTGTTTCCGGTCGTATTTGCCATCATGCACTGGGGCCTTAAATACAATCCGAATACCGATATGAGCATTCCGATCATGCAGGAACTAATTACGAACGAAAAAGGGCTGGAGCGCCTTTTGCGAAATTTCGACGATATTACCTCATAATCAATCACAAGTTAGGAAGGGGTATCTCAGGTCATCGGAGAGATACCTCTTCTTTCGCTCCTAGGGAGAAGTTCAGTTGTACGCATGAGTCATATTGACGGACTATGCCCAAGCGGCATTCTTCTCAATATTGACATTTTGATCGGTTCGTGATGGGTTACTTTAGCTTCTCGTTTGTGATAGGATTATTCATTGAAAGACTACTAAGATCGGAACGAAGGAGGTCTACGGAATGGGAACGTTGGACCGTATATTGGATAAATCGCTTCGCGGCGAACGCATTACGCTGGAAGAGGGCATGGAGCTGCTAGCATCGGATCAGATCGAGAAGATGGGGCATATCGCCAATCAGATTATGCTGAGGAAGCATCCCGAGCCGATTACGACATTCGTCGTAGGCCGCAACGTCAATTACACGAACGTGTGCGACGTCTATTGCCGTTTCTGCGCTTTCTATCGCGCGCCGGGCTCCAAGGAAGGTTACGTGCTGGACGATGAACTGATTTTGAGCAAAATTCAAGAAACGGTCGACGTTGGCGGCACTGAAATATTAATGCAAGGCGGTACGAACCCGAACTTGCCGTTCACTTATTATATAGACTTGCTGCGCAAGATTAAGCAGCGCTTCCCGAATATTACGATGCATTCGTTCTCGCCAGCCGAGATTCAGAAGATGAAGGTCGTATCGGACGGCTTGTCGCTGGACGAAGTCATCAAGCAAATTCATGAAGCAGGTTTGGACTCGCTGCCAGGCGGCGGAGCTGAAATTTTGGATGATAGAACCCGTCGCAAAATTAGCCGCCTCAAGGGTTCGTGGACGGATTGGATGGACGTCATGAAGTCCGCTCACCGTCACGGCATGAACACAACGGCTACTATGGTATATGGATTGGGAGAAACGGTTGAGGAACGCGCGCTTCACATGCTCCGCATTCGTGATGCCCAGGATGAATGTATCGCGAACAAGTACGATTCGAAGGGTTTCCTGGCCTTCATCTCGTGGCCGTTCCAGCCGGACAATACGAATTTGAAGCTGGAGAAGGCGAAGCCGGAGGAGTACCTGCGTATCGTAGCGGCTAGCCGGATCATGCTCGACAATATCGATAACTTCCAATCGTCATGGGTAACGATGGGACCGGAAATGGGCAAGTTATCGCTGTCTTACGGCTGCAACGACTTCGGCAGCACGATGATCGAGGAAAACGTCGTATCCGCGGCGGGCACGACGCATAAGGTAAACATCGAGCTCATTCTCAAGCTCATCCGCGAAGCGGGCAAAATCCCGGCTCAGCGGGATACGAAATACAATATTTTGAAGATGTACAACGAGTCCGACAAAGCCGATGTCGACTTTGTGATGCAGAATTAGCAATCATTCACTTATAGATAATAGCGCCTGTCTGGATTAGCCCAGACAGGCGCTTATTTGTCTTTAAGGACGACAGGATGAATGCCCAAGCTTATTCCAATCTCTTCATCGTATATCCCCCTCGGGGAGACCATATACTGATAAGGAACGAAAGGGGTGAGCTCATGGAGCTGTTTACTGTATCGTTGCCTGCAAGCGCCATGCCTAGGGCGGGCGAATTAGTCAAATCAATGACGGAGCAAACAGTCGTTGCTTTACATATCGACTCAAATACACAATCAGCCGCTGCAGTTGAATTTCTTTCGACTAGCGATCATGACATTCGATGCGACGCCGTACTGCCGGCTTTCCAATTGCAGTCGCATGGGCCGGTCATCTATAGGGCGACATCGAATGTTTTGGCCGAATATGTAGTGAATGAGCTGGAAACCGGCATATTGGCTTCCATCATTCGCAAAAAGTACCGGAATAATCCGAATGCCGAGCCGGCGATAATCGAGAAGTATTGCCATGACATGCTGCATGGCAAGGAATGGGATGGCCTTGGAACGAAGTTTCTCGATGCGGACCGGCAACGGCGCAAAAACAAAGTGGCCGAAGAGATCGAGGTTTACTTGCAGACGCATACGCATCTGAATCTGGAAGGTTTTGCAACCTTCCGTTTGGAACTGTATCGCAAGGAGCTTGCCGAAGTCGTTGAATATGCACTGGACGAATACGTGCTTGATAAGCAGTACCAGGAGTTTATTTCGTTGCTCAAATATTTCGTTTTTCTGCAGGAAACGAAAGTGCCGCATGTTCATTTGCTCCATAAAGGAGGTCATGAATTCTCGATCTACAACGAGTTTTTCCAGCCCCTTGAGCCAAAGCCGCCATCTGACCGCATTGTAGCCGAGATGCTGGAGACGGAAATGAATATCGAAGACATGGTCATCAGCTCGCTGATCTCGGTATCTCCGAAGCATATTACGATCCATACCCGGCAGCCGGATATGCAGGTGATCCGCACCATCGAGACCATCTTCGACACTAGAGTAACCGTATGCGTGAAGTGTGCGTCTTGCAGCAGCAGCTTTGACGAGGTTGTGCAGCCATAGCCGGAAAGCGTGTGGCATGAGATGGCTAGTCAGGTCTGATAACTGGTCAGTCTTGACCAATAGCGCCAAGAACGCTATAATTGTCCACATATACGATTGCAACAGCAATGACAAAGACATGTATTGGCTACCGGTGCTCGGCTCAGAGAGAGGAAACGACGGCTGCAATTTCCTTCCGAACATAAGCGAATATACCCCTTTGAAGCTGTACGGTTGAACCCGAGGCGTCACCCGGCATTATCTGAGTCCGGCGCCAAGGCAGTAAGTTGTACCGGTTATCCCCGTTATCGGATTATTACAAGGACTGTTTTGATTAATAACAAGCAGTCGAAGTAGGGTGGAACCACGGGTATGCAAGCACTCGTCCCTTTGCGGGATGCGTGCTTTTTTTGCGTTCATTTTAACGCTCGATGATGCTGCAGTGATTATTGAAGACGACAATGGAGGATGTAGAACAATGGCAATTCAAGTTACTTTGCCGGATGGCGCGATACGCGAATATGAAGCCGGCACTACGATCGAAGAGGTAGCGGGGTCGATCAGCTCCGGACTTAAGAAAAATGCGATAGCAGGTAAAATAAACGGTAAAGTGGTCGACGTTTACACGCAGATCGAAGCGGATTCCGCGATTGAGATCGTTACCGTGGATTCGGCCGACGGCCTAGAGGTATACCGTCACAGCACGGCGCATCTAATGGCCCAAGCGATCAAGCGCATCTATGGCGAGACTAGCGTAAAGCTCGGCATCGGTCCCGTCATCGAAGACGGTTTCTATTATGATATCGACATGGAGCAGTCGCTAACGCCGGAGGATCTCGTTAAGATCGAGAAGGAAATGGAGAAGATCGTTCAGCAAAATCTCGATATTCGCCGCCGCGTCGTAAGCAGAGCGGAAGCGCTCGATATCTTCACGAAGCTGGACGACAACCTGAAGCTCGAGCTCATACGCGATCTGCCCGAAGAATCGGTTATTACGATGTATGACCAAGGGGAATTTTTCGACCTTTGCCGCGGTCCTCATCTGCCGTCCACTGGCCGCATTAAGGCGTTCAAGCTGCTTAGCGTTGCCGGTGCCTATTGGCGCGGCGATTCGAAGAACAAAATGCTGCAGCGTATTTACGGAACGGCTTTCCCTAAGAAGTCCCAGCTTGACGAGCATCTTCACTTCCTGGAGGAAGCGAAGAAACGCGACCACCGGAAGCTCGGCCGCGAGCTGAAGATGTTCACGTTCTCGCGCGAAGTCGGGCAAGGTCTGCCGCTTTGGCTGCCGAACGGCTCGAAGCTTCGCAGAACGATGGAGCGTTATATCGTAGACTTGGAAGAGCGTCTTGGCTATGAGCATGTGTATACGCCCGTACTCGCCAATGTGGAATTGTACAAAACATCCGGTCACTGGGAGCACTACAGCGAGGATATGTTCCCTAAAATGGTGATGGACAACGAGGAGCTTGTTCTTCGTCCGATGAACTGCCCGCATCATATGATGGTGTTCAAAAGCGATATGCGCAGCTACCGCGATCTGCCCGTCCGTATTGCCGAGCTCGGCACGATGCACCGTTACGAGATGTCCGGTGCGCTTACAGGCCTTCACCGCGTACGCGCGATGACGCTTAACGACGCGCATATTTTCTGCCGTCCGGATCAAATTAAAGAGGAATTCGCCCGTGTCGTTAATCTGATTCGCAAAGTGTACGAGGACTTCGGCATTAAGGAATACCGTTTCCGCCTGTCGTACCGGGATCCGAAGGACACGGAAAAATATTTCCAAAACGACGAGATGTGGGAAATGTCGCAGCGCATGCTGCGCGAGGTTGTCGAAGAGCTGGAGCTGCCATTCTTCGAGGCGGAAGGCGAGGCTGCATTCTACGGTCCTAAGCTGGACGTTCAGATCAAGACGGCGCTTGGCAAGGAAGAGACGCTCTCCACGGCACAGCTCGATTTCTTGCTGCCTGAGCGCTTCGAGCTCGAATACGTCGGCGATGACGGCAAGAAGCATCGTCCTGTCGTTATTCACCGCGGCATCATCAGCACAATGGAGCGGATGACGGCGTTCTTGCTCGAGAACTTCGCAGGCGCATTGCCGCTATGGCTGTCGCCGGTGCAAGCGAAGGTCATTCCCGTATCGACTGCATACGAGGAATATGCCCGCAGCGTAGCCGAGCAATTGCAGGCGAGCGGCATCCGCGTGGAGAGCGACCTCCGCAACGAGAAGCTCGGTTACAAGATCCGCGAAGCGCAGCTGGAGAAAGCGCCGTACATGCTCGTTGTCGGCGAGAACGAGATGCAAGCGGGCGCGGTTTCCGTCCGCAAGCGAGGCGAAGGCGACATCGGCGCAATGCCGGTCGCCGATTTGATCGGCCTGCTTCAGAAGGAGATTGCCGAGAAGCAGCAATAAGCAATTCGTATCGTTGAACAATACGCATAATATGCATAAAGCTTGTACCGTCTGGGCATTATTCTCTGTGAGGAGGAAGTAGCCCAGATGGTAACAAGCTTTTTTTATTGGATCAAAGGAATCCCTTTACTGCTATACATGGCGATCATTGCAATAGCTATGAATACGAGCGCTACGAGCGTCTCGGCGGAAACGGAAGTCGCAGCGCGGCATATGAGCGTAGAACAATCGGCGAGAGCGCAAGCATATACGAAACAGAAGGATGAGCCGGATACCGTGAAGGTCGTTGCCACAGGCTATACGGCCGGCGTGGAGTCTACGGGCAAGCGTCCGGGACATCCGCAATACGGCATAACGTATTCCGGCGTCAAAGTAAGACGGGACCAAGTGTCGACGATCGCGGCCGATCCGAAGTTTCTTCCGATCGGAACGCTTCTCTACATTCCGGGGTATGGCTATGGCGTCGTGGCCGATACGGGCGCGGCGATCAAAGGCAACAAGATCGATTTGTACTTCGAAACGATCAAGGAAGTATACGAGCAATGGGGCAAGCGGACAGTCGACGTTCAAGTGCTTCGGCGAGGCTCCGGAAAGCTGTCCCAATCGTGGTTGAACCAGATTAATCAGGCGGTTGAAGCCGGCAAACCGATCCCTCAGACGTACCTCGAGTCGTAACAAACGGTCGAATAATAAGGTACAAACTTGCCATACTATTGAGGGACGGGGAGGTGAATACAATGGCAAAGAACAAAAACAATAAAGCTCAGAACAACCAATACAATGCCGAATTCGCTGAAGAGTTCAACCAAAACAATACGAATACGGCCGGCAAGCAATCCAACGCCGTACAACAAAAACCACAGAAATAACGCTTTGAACACGTAACCGGAAAATAATAAAAAAGCGATAGCGCCGCCATAGGTTTCCTATGGCGGCTTCTTCGTTTAGCGTTCTTGTTGGAAGCGCTTTACAGTTGTCGAATGCTGGTATATAATGTAGAAAATTTTTGTATTATGATCCTGAGAGGGGCGGACATTTGCTATGAGCGCTGTCGCACGCTGGTTTTCCCGTAATAACCCATCTGCAGAAGGCCCGTCTAACGGGTATCATCATGAACGCATGACCAAGCTGTTGAATGAATCGGTCGTTATTTCGGACCAATTGCATGCGGCCGTAGATGAGGTCGACCAAACGATCGGCCATCTAACCGACATCGCCGATCAGTCCGCCGTGCAAGAGCAGACGCTTCGCGCAAACAGCTCTCTAGCGATGAGCAGAATCGAGGAAACGTTCGCAGCCCTGCAGGAAGTATCGTCGGCAGCGGAGGAGATAAGCGAAGCATCGGCTCATCTGAATAGGAAGAGCCAAGAAACGAAGGAAGTCGTCATCGACGTATGCCGCTCCCTGACAAGCACGGACCAAGTCATGAGCGATTTGAACGCGCATAATCAGAATATGGAGCAGCATATCCGCCAGCTTATCGACCAGACCTCATACATAAATGAAATTAACCAATTCATCCAAGAAATCGTGTCGCAGACTTCGCTTCTTGCGTTGAACGCTTCTATCGAAGCGGCGCATGCGGGCGAATCCGGCCGCGGCTTTGCCGTTGTCGCTCAGCAGATCAAGAAACTCGCCGAGCAGAGCGGAGAAGCGGTCAAGCGATCATCCGAGCTCGTGGAACAGATCGAGAACGGCGTCAAACGCGTCGTGGACGCCGTTGATTTGGAGAAAGCGTCCGTAGAGCGCGGCGTTGCCGAGATGGCCGTCAACAAGGAGCGCATGGACGTTATATTCTCCCGCATTGTCGAGGTGGATAAGCTGGTCCAGCAGACAAGCGCGGCCAGCAGTCAGCAGACGGCGCATATGGCAGGCACGACCTTAATGCTGAAGGACGTTGTCGGCTCTGTAGACGAGACGCTCCAGAGCGTGGACGGCACGCTGCGGATGACGAAGAAGCAGCGCGAGCAGATCGGCAAGCTGAACCGTATCAGCCGCAATCTGCAGCGCAGCTCCGCCGATCTGTCCGAGGCGGTAGACCAAGTAGGCATCAACCGTGTGGACAATACGGTGAAAGTGAACGTACAATCGCTTCTTGAGTGGCTAAGAGTCGCGGCTACCGACCAAGAGCTTGCGTCGCTTGATGAGATCAAGCACGAGGCGAAGCTGACGGAACTGCTCCGCTCGAAGCCGGAAATTGAGGCGATCTGGTCCAACCGCGACGACGGTTCCTTCCTGTTCTCTCTCCCGGAGGCGGGTTTGCTGAACGCGAAAGGGCGGGAATGGTGGAAGCGGGCGATTGCCGGTCAGACGTTCCGGTCGGAAATTTACGTATCGGCGATTACGAAGCAGCCTTGTTTGACTATTTCCGTTCCGATCATCAAGGATGGCGTTAAGATCATTGGTGTCATCGGCGTCGATATTTCGTTGAAATAATGGACGACATGCACAAAAAAATAGCTGACATGGACAAAGATCTGTCAAAAAAACAGTTTTCAAACCGCCTTTATTTGTTGTATGATTGATTATGTAAGTAATAATCACATGACAAGACAGGTGAACTATCATGGTAGATCCGATTATTCATACGGCCTTCAGCCGCACGTCACATCATTACAAAGCGGGCGAAGTATTTCCGTTTATTGACGCTTTCATAGCGAAGAAGGAACAGGAAATAACGGAAATCGAACAAATGGTCGAGCGTTACGAGAAGCGCCGCTTAATGGAGGATCGCGCCTACCAATCCATGTCTACGCTCAAGAGGCTGTTCACAGGCAAGAAACCGGACCATCACTTGGCTGTCGAATATATTCATTTCGTGAAGAAGCCGATGGAGAAGGTTCGCGCCCTCAGGCTGGAGATTGAGAATGCGAGATCGATTCAGAACCGTGCGTCCGCAAACGACATTGTATCGGTATCCGATGAGCTTGCGGTTGAGATGATCGATTAAGTGCAATATATAAAAGAAGAACCGTCTGAACGCATATGCGTTCAGACGGTTCTTCTTATTTTTAATTGCTCTTCAGCTTATCGACATCAAGGAAGTCATGCTCCTGGCTGTATGCGGGAACGCCATGAATACCGACATCGAGACCGACCAATTCTTCGTCCTTCGAGACGCGAACCGGGATGATTTTGCGAATGAGCCAAAGAACGCCCCATGTGATCGCGAAGCCCCATGCGGATACGATGACGAGACCGATCGCTTGCGCGCCAAGCAGATTCCAGCCGCCGCCGTAGAACAGACCGTAATAGCCTTTGCCGATGGCCTCGGTCAGCTCTGGCATTGCGAACAAGCCGACAGCGAGCGTACCCAGACTGCCGCTAATGCCGTGCACCGCGAACGCGCCGACGGGATCGTCGATTTGCTTCCTCTCCAGCCATTCCGTTACGAGCACCATCGCGATGCCGCATACGGCGCCGATGCCGATCGCCGCGCCGTCGGATACGAAGGCGCAACCGGCCGTAATGCCGACAAGACCGGCAAGCGAGCCGTTGATGACCATTGGCGGATCAGCCTTCTTGTAGCGGAACATTGTGAACAGAATGCAGGTTGCGCCGCCAGCGGCGGCCGACAGCATCGTCGTAACGGCAATATGGCCGATTGCCGTGTTCGTTGCGCTAAGCGTACTGCCCGCATTGAAGCCGAACCAGCCGAACCAGAGGATGAACGCGCCTACCGAGGCGAGCGGCAGATTGGAAGGCGGCACGATATTGACTTTGCCGTCAGCCATGAACTTGCCGATTCGCGGGCCGATGAAGATCGCGGCCGCAAGCGCCGAGAAGCCGCCAAGGGCGTGAATGACGGCGGAACCGGCGAAGTCGATCATGCCAAGCTTGCCGATAAAGCCGCTGCCGGACCAGACCCAGTGGCCCGCGAGCGGGTAGATGATGCCGGTCATAGCGATCGTTAACAAAATATAAGCTCTAAAGTTGATTCTCTCGGCGACTGCGCCGGAAACAATCGAAATAACGGCGATTACGAACGCGCACTGGAACAGCCAGTACGTTTCATGCGAAATATTCAACTGAATATGCGATAGGTCGCCATTCATAAGGAAACCGGTCGTGCCGATGATACCGCCGGCATCCTTGCCGTACATAAAAGCAAAACCGATAAAATAAAAGACGAGTGCTCCGAACGCAATATCGACGAATACTTTCATAATGATGCTGACGGCGTTTTTCTGCCGGACGAAGCCTGCTTCGAGCAAGGCGAATCCGCCCTCCATAAGTAAAATCATCGCTGCCGTCAAAACGACCCATATCGTATCAAGTCCCTTTGACAGTTCTATAACGTCCATTGTTGTCATCCCCGATCGTCATGTAATTCGTATTCGTTCTCTCTTTCTTCTCCTAATCCGTTCATCATTATAAAGAGTAGGAGTTAACTATGTCAACGCCTCCACGTTATGTTTCGTAACGCATGTCAGCTATTTATGGCGCGAAATGTGGAAAAAAGCCGTTTTTGCTCGACAAGTCGTAAGCAAACTCAGTCTCCAGACCGATTCACATTTCAATCGGCCGTCCCTTTTTATATAGCAGTGTCGTCCGTTATACTAGAGCTATCACACTAAGGCGCAGTCTTGAAGGAGTTGGATAATGGATGAACGGAAACTTTGTTGGACGATTGCTTACCGGGATCGTCATTATAGCGATAGGCGTCATGTTTCTATTGAGACAGATGGGTCATGTAAGCTTCGATGTAGGAGAGGTGTTCTCCACGTACTGGCCGCTTATCCTCATTTTCTTCGGCATTCAGGGATTAATCTCGAACGCCCGCCATCAGGGATCCGGTTGGTGGAACGGCATCGTGCTCATTATCGGATTCGTCTTCCTTGGCCGCAACCTCGATTGGTTCGATTGGTCGATCGGAGATATTATTCCTTACATTTGGCCGATTATTATTATCGTAGTGGGCTTCAAGATGCTTTGGAGGCCGAAGAGGAACTACACGCCGCCATCCGACGACTGGGAGCAGTACCGTCCTTTCTCGAACGATGAGGACGTGCCCCCGGCACCTCCGCTTCACCCGGATCCGACGAAAGGTCCGAATTTGAAGAAGGAAGATAAGCCTGAGACGATGCAGCATGACGATGATCAAGTGAGTTGGACCTCGGGCAGCACCGGCGCAGACTACGGGGAAGAGGCGCCGCCATTCAAGAAGCCTTACAAGGATTGGAAGCAGGAGCATAAGCGCGCTTATAAAGAATGGAAGAAAGATATGAAGCACGGTCACCGCAAAGAGCATGTGGAGTGGTGGAATCATAGCGACAAAGGCGTGCAGAGTAGATCCGGCTTTATCGGCGATATTCATATCGGGCAAGATTATTGGGAGCTTAAACCGTTGAACGTATCTCATTTCATCGGCGATACGATACTCGATCTGACGAAGGCCCAAGTAGCGAATGGGGAAACGAGAGTGACGATCTCCTCGTTCATCGGCGATGTGAAGGTATACGTGCCGAACGATTACGAGATTGGCGTACAGGTCATTACGAGTTCCTTCATGGGCGATGTGAAAATACTGGATCAGAAGGAGGGCGGCATGTTCAAGAACATGAGCATTCAATCGCCTTCCTATACCGAATCGGACAAAAAAATCAAGCTGATCGTCAGCACCTTTATCGGCGATGTGCGCGTGACGAAGGTGGGGTAAGCGGGGATGATGGTTCGTTTTCTGCGAAGCGGCAAGTGGGAGCTGATCTCGATGTTCGTAGCGGCATCGGTCGTTTCGTTCTTATTGGCCGCCCTTACATGGAGCGGATTAAAGCAAGGGACAACAATGACGGAAGCGCGCCTCGGAGCGGCATCCGTCTTCCTCCTTGTGAGCGCCGTATTCGGTTACTGGGCCGCACAGCGAATCCAGAGGCGTATCGATACGCTTCATTTGTCGTTCAAGCAGGCTGCTAACGGCAATTATAGCGTTCGGATTACGGAGTTCGGCCATGTGTCGTTTAATGAGCTTTACCGAGAATTCAATGCGCTGGCGGAGCAGATGGAAGAGAAGATGAAATGGATCCAAATGGTCGGCGAGGAGCAGATCATGGAGGGGACGCTCTCGAATGAGGCTGCCGTGCTCGAGGAGCGGAAGCGGCTTGCGCGCGACTTGCACGATACGGTCAGCCAGCAGTTGTTCGCCATTCATATGTGCGCCTCGTCGCTTCCTAAGCTGCAGCAGGTCGATCGCGAGCGTGCCGATTCGGTGATGGAGCAGCTCGTCCAGATGTCGAACACGGCGCAAAAACAGATGCGCAACTTCATCGCGCAGCTCAGGCCGATGGAGTTGGAAGGCCGAACGCTTCAGGAGGCGCTTGACAAATGGTTTCCCGATTATTGCCGGCAAAATAATTTGCAGGGCGTGCTGGAATGGCGGATGAACGACGAGCTGTCCGAGGCGAAGGAGCATCAGCTGTTTCTTATTATTCAGGAAGCGATGGCGAATGTCGTGAAGCATGCGGGAGCAAGTCTTTGCACGCTGACCCTTGCCGATACGGAACGGCAGGTCGTCATGAGCCTGCAGGATGACGGCGAGGGTTTCAAAGTCAGTGAAGTGAAGCGCGGCTCATACGGCTTGTCGACGATGCAGGAGAGGGCGCAGAAGCTGGGCGGCAATGCGGAAATACTGAGCAAGCCGGGCAGCGGAACGAGAGTGAAGGTGACAATTCCAACGATATGGCGGGGAGAGAACAAGAAATGAGCGCATTGGACACGATTAAAATCATGATCGTTGACGATCACGATATGGTGAGAACGGGACTGCGAACGTACTTGATGCTGGAGCCGAAGTTTGAAGTGATCGCAGAAGCGGGCAGCGGGCAAGATGCATTGAATGTACTCGGAGGCAGAACGCAGGAGACGATGCCGGATATGATCCTGATGGATTTGATGATGCCGGGCATGGACGGTATCGAGACGACGAGAGCGGTATTGGCCAAGCATCCGCATATCAAGATCGTCATGCTGACAAGCTTTCTGGAAGATGACAAGGTGTACGGGGCGATCGAAGCGGGGGCGACCAGCTATGTATTGAAGACGGTGTCTTCCGAGGAGCTCATCTATGCGCTTGGCGCAGCTTTCAAAGGCATGCCGGTCATGACGGCGGACGTCTCGCAAGCGCTAACGAGAGGATTGCGTCAACGGACGGCTCAATCCGGGGATGAGGGCCTTACCGAACGCGAGAAGGAAGTGCTGCTGCTCATTGCCGACGGTCAATCCAATAAGGAGATTGCCGAGGAGCTTCATATTAGCATCAAAACGGTCAAGACGCACGTCAGCAATCTGTTGATGAAATGCGAGCTTGAGGATCGCACGCAGCTGGCGGTACTGGCGCATCGCAAAGGCTGGGCGAAGCGCGCCTAAGACACATAATATGGAGAATGGCGGTTATACTACCTGTTAATGTACTGAAGCTGCGATTGTAAGGCAGACGCAAGCGCAAAGGAGTAGACCGTCATGAAATTCATTGCGTCATCGATAGAGTCCAAGGAGCAGAACTTCAATGAAGCCAGAGCCGTTCTGGACCAGCATCAATTTACATTGGGAGGCAACTGGGAATATAGAAGCGGCTCCTTCGACCGAGCATTGGATGAATCGCATAAAGTATGGCTTCGTATTCCGTTCGATATCGTAAACGGCTATATCGATAGCGAAACCACGGAGAACGATGCGACGATTAGGCTGGGCAAGCCTTATGTGCTCAAGCATCTCTACCAAGAGGGCAACGATCCCGAAGCTTCGATTAGAGCGTTCGGCGCGATGTTCGACCAGTTTCAATCGCCGTCGAACCCCGATGCCCCAATCGAGGACCGCTGGATTACGCGCGCGAAGCAAGCGATAACCGAGGTCGAGGGGTTATTTTAAAAATCGAATGAAAGCAATAAAAAGCGCTCTCTTTGCATGAAGAGTGCGTTTTTTTATTTTTGTTTAAATTCCTTTTAATATTGTTTTAAGGTAGAATGTGCATGATAGAACTAAATCAACGAGCTCGCCTCTAACGGAAAACGAAAGATGAGGCATGAACGATATTTTTCAAGGAGGCTTATCACGATGGACGACCAAAACAACAAAAAAGGCTATGATGATTTTTTTCGCGAACATAATGACGAGCAGCAGGACGCAAGCGGAAGAAATGAGCAAGATCAGTATGAAGCGGAGCCGGTAACTTCGGACCTTCCCGAACAGACGGCTAAGCCTTCCTACTATTATTCGTATGGGCCATTCAAAGCTGGCGCGCAGTCGGATTCCTCGCAGCCTAACCGTTATCAATCAACGACTCCGCAGTCGCAGCCGGAGCAAGGTTATAGTCATGCGAGCCCGGTGCAGGATGCTGGCGACACGTCATATGCGGTATCCGATGATGACGCTAACGTTACGGTTTCGCAGCCCGTGCAGCAACAGATTCGTCCGTTTACTCCGACAGGGGTGGGGAACAAAGGTCCTTGGACTGTAAGAGAACCGAAGCGCACCTCCTTCAAAGCGATGTTCGCTTCGTTCCTGGCCGGCGTCGTTCTTGTCGGCGGACTTATGTGGACGGCGGATACTCGTAACTGGTTCACTTCGGATCAAGTGCAAGCTACCGTGAAGGAATCGAATGGCAGCGGAACTACAGCGGGAGCGGGAAGCACGGGGGGCGGTTCTGCTACAACGGCTGGCGCTCCGTCGGCCGATGTCGCCGGACTGTTCGAAACGGCAAGCCCGGCGGTCGTGAAGATCGAGACGTTCACGAAAGTATCGAACGGCGGCGGTAGCATGTTAGACGATTCGTTCTTCCGTCAGTTCTTCGGCAATGACTTCCCTGGTACGGAACAGCAGGAGGAGCAAGGCACGGAAGATCAAATGCAGCAGACGGGTATCGGCACAGGCTTCTTCTTCGACAAGACCGGCTACATTCTGACGAATCAGCACGTTGTCGGCGAGTCGGACAAAATCGAAGTCATTGTTCAAGGCTACGACAAACCGTTTACGGCTGAGCTGCTCGGTTCAAGCTATGATTTGGACCTTGCGGTTCTTAAAGTAACAGGCGAGAATAATAAAGATTTCCCGACATTGCCGCTCGGCAGCTCCGAAGACATTAATATCGGCGATACGGTCGTCGCGATCGGCAATCCGTACGGCTTCGATCACACGGTAACCGTTGGCGTGCTTAGCGCCAAGGAACGTCCGATCGATATTCAAGATACGCAAGGCGAGCGCAACTATGAGCATTTGCTGCAGACAGACGCTTCGATTAATCCGGGCAACTCCGGCGGACCGCTGCTGAATCTGGAGGGCGAAGTCGTAGGCATCAATACGGCGGTAAGCTCCCAGGCGCAAGGTATTGGCTTCGCAATTCCGACGAGCACGATCCAAGAGGTGCTTGAAAGCCTGAAGAGCAACGTGGAAATTCCGAAGGAAGCCGTTCCATTCATTGGAGCTGAGCTGTCCGATGTGACCGAGGAAATTGCCAAACAGCTTGGTCTTAGCAAAGCCGAAGGTTCGATCGTTCGCAACGTGTACTACAAATCGCCTGCGCATGTGGCGGGGATCCAGCAGTATGACGTTATCGTGGGCATCGGAGGCAAGAAATACAGCAATACGCAGTCGTTGATCGATGCGATCAAGAAACAGAAGGTTGATGACAAAGTGCAGATGAATATTATCCGCCAAGGCAAAGAGCAAAACATCGAAGTCGTCATCGGCGACAAAAATAAATTCGTTACAGAGTAAGCAAGCATTGCAAATAAAGCGCAGAGCCTTATAATCTCTGCGCTTTTTGCTGCATTAGAAGAGGAGAATGAAGATGAGTAGACAACATATTGTAGTCGTTGACGACGATGACAAAATCATTTCGTTATTGCGTAGAAGCTTAGCATTCGAGGGTTATGAGGTCACAACCGCATCGAATGGCGCGGAAGGATTGAAGACGCTTCTGACAGCAGACCCGGATCTGCTCATATTGGATGTCATGATGCCGCAGATAGACGGCTGGGAAGTATGCAGACGGGTACGGGAGGGCGGCAGCGCCGTGCCGATTCTGATGCTGACGGCGAAGGATGATATTAATGATCGCGTTCGGGGGCTGGATCTTGGAGCGGACGATTACTTGGTCAAGCCGTTCGCACTGGAGGAGCTGCTCGCCCGTGTACGCGCCTTGCTGCGCCGTAAGTCGGACAAGCTGGAGGAGCAGGGCAACCAGCTCGTCTATGAGGATCTTGCGCTTGATATGGATGCCCGCGAGGCGATTCGCGCAAGCCGCCGCATCGAGCTAACGAGCAAGGAGTATGATCTGTTGCTGCTCTTCATGCAGAACCCGCGGCGCGTGCTGACGCGCGACTCCATTATGGAGAAGATATGGGGTTACGACTTTAGCGGCGAATCGAACGTGCTTGAGGTATATATTGCGATGCTCCGCCAAAAAGTTGAAGAGGGCGGAGGAAGCAGGCTAATCCAGACGGTTCGCGGCACCGGCTATGTGTTGCGCGGAGAGGCAGGTTAACGCTATGTCCATCCGTCTTCGCCTTACGCTATGGTACTCCGGCTTGCTCGCCGGAACGCTCATCGCGGTAGGGCTGATCGTCTATTTATTCGTCAATTGGAACACGTACGCCGAAGCGAAGGCGCAGCTTAAGGAGCAGAACAGTACCATTGTGATACAGCCTACGGTAAACTTTTTGGAGGGTGAATGGGATTTTCAAGTTGGCCGCGTGGGCAGAGGTCCTGATAAAAAGGATATCTATATGCAAATTGTAAGCTATAAAGACGGTGCGGTAAGGCAGGAGAATTTACTCTACGATTTGAGTACGATTATTCCATATCCCGAGGCTGACAAAAAACCGAAGGAAGGCTTCCGTAAAGTAAAAGTCACAATAAATGACGACAAATTCGATATGCTTACCTACCAACGCCCTATCGCCCTTGAAGATGGCAAGTTAATCGGAATAATGCAGCTCGCTGTGTTTTCCTATAATGAGGAAAAGTTTCTAGCAGGACTTCGAACTATTCTTATTTTTTCCTCCTTGTTCGTCGTCCTCATTGCCTTCACGGTCGGTCTGTTCATCGCTCGTCAGGCGCTGCGGCCAATCGAACGCGTTATTCGAGCGACGGAGCAGATCGAGAAAGGCTCGGAGCTGAATATGCGAATACCGGCTGCCGAATCCAATGATGAGATCGGCAGGCTCGTTCATACGCTTAATATGATGCTCTCCCGAATAGAGTTAGCTTATAACGAGCTCGATGAGTCCTATAAGGCACAGCGAAGGTTTGTGTCTGACGCATCGCATGAGCTTCGTACGCCGCTCACGACCATTCGCGGTAATATTGATCTGCTCGATCGCATGTGGACGCGTATCAAGGAAACGAACCCTGATAAAGGTAGCGGAGAGTGGCTGCCGTTCGATATGGAGCATTGGGATATGTCGCGCGAAGCGATGAGCGACATATCGGCAGAAACGAAGCGGATGAGCACGCTCGTGAATGATTTGCTTGCTCTGGCGAGGGCGGATGCCGGCTATGTGATGGAGAAGGAGCATTTAGCGCTTCTGCCCATCGCTGAGGAGGTTGCCCGCAGGGCGCAGCTGCTGCCGCGGACCGCGGAATGGCGTATAGGCGATCTGTCGGCTCTGGAAGGCGTATGCGTTAGAGGAAATCATGATTATTTGCAGCAGCTGCTGTTCATTTTCATTGAAAATGCCTTTAAGTATACGGAACGCGGTCATATCGAGCTTGGCGCTTTGCAAGGCGACGGACAAATCGGAATTACGGTTGAGGATACCGGCATCGGCATGAACCCTGACGAGATTCCGCATATATTCGACCGCTTCTATCGGGCAGACGAATCGCGTGGCGTTACGGTCGGAACGGGGCTTGGCTTATCGATTGCCAAGTGGATTATCGACGAGCACCAAGGCTCCGTAGAAGTAACCACGCGCGAAGGCCAAGGGACGAAGTTTACGATATGGCTGCCGATAGCCTTTTCCGGGAAGGCTCCTTCGACTATAATAGAAGGAACGGATCATTTAATACAGTAGTTCTAATAAGGCGTATCCGGTAAGAAAGCAGGTGCAATAGATGGAAATTGTTAAAATATCGCCGCGCGGCTACTGCTACGGCGTTGTCGATGCGATGGTGCTTGCCTTGCAGACGGCGAAAAACCTGGATTTGCCGCGGCCAATCTATATCCTTGGCATGATTGTCCATAATGCTCATGTAACGGAAGCGTTCGAGCAGGAGGGCGTTATTACGCTTGACGGAGCGAACCGTCTGGAGATATTGGATCAGATCGAAGAAGGCACCGTGATCTTCACGGCGCACGGCGTATCCCCCGAGGTACGCAAGCGCGCGAGGGAGAAGGGGCTGTCTGTCGTTGATGCGACCTGTCCCGACGTGACGAAGACGCATGACCTTATCCGCGAGAAGACGGCAGAAGGGTATCATATTATTTATATCGGGAAGAAGGGGCATCCCGAGCCGGAAGGCGCTATCGGAGTTGCGCCGGACATGGTGCATCTGATCGAGAAGGAAGAAGAGATCGAGTCGCTGCAAGTGCCGGAGGGGCGTCTTATCATCACGAACCAGACAACGATGTCTCAGTGGGATATCAGGCACATTATTCAGAAGCTGTCGGAGAAGTATCCGTCGGCCGAGGTTCATAATGAGATATGCCTCGCTACCCAGGTGCGGCAAGAAGCGGTTGCAGGTCAGGCTGGCGGCGCCCAGCTCTGCATCGTCGTAGGCGACCCTCGAAGCAATAACTCGAACCGCCTTGCGCAGGTATCGGAGGAGATCGCCGGCGTCAAAGCATACCGCGTAGCGGATGTATCCGAGATCGAGCGGGAGTGGCTGATCGGCATCGAGCGGGTAGCCGTGACATCCGGCGCTTCGACGCCTACGCCGCTTACCAAAGAGGTTATTGCCTACCTGGAGCAGTACGACGACAACAATCCCGACACTTGGGAAATTAAACGCACGGTCAACATGAACAAACTGCTTCCGAACATTAAAGTGAAGAGTGCGAGCGCTGCCGAGTAAGCCTCTTACTAATATCATCCAGTCTAAGTCGCAGGCCATTGTCGTGTGCTCCTTCATTGGAGCAATTCGGCAACGGCCCCTTTTGTCTAGCTGCTCTCACCCAACCTCGACTCGGCAATTGCGCGATAGTTCGATTTAAGGAAACTAATTGGTTTGAACAAAGAGAAACCGCTTCATTAGTTCGATTCTGGGAAACTAAAGAGGCGGTTTTGGTACATGGAGCGAAGATGGGCGATTTAATTCGATGAAATGGAGCTAAATGGGCATTTCAACGAGTATGGCGAAAATAGTTTGACAAAAGGACACAAACGGGTCTTAATCGTTACAGGGGCTTGAATAAATAAATCAAGCGTGAAATTTAGAATGAATATTTAGGTTGACGGTTAACATTTTATCTTGTATATTTACTTTAGTGATTAAAAGCGTAGAAGCTTCACAGCGTATAAGCTTAACAGCGTATAAGCGTTGCAGTACGAATGTTCGGAATTGTTAATAATTGAATAAGGAATAACCAATATAAATTACAGGAGTGATTAATATGATCGTCATTACAAATCCGCAAATTACAGAAGAACGCATTAACGAAATCGTTGCCCACATCGAGAAGTCAGGCGTGCAGGCGCATGTGTCCAGAGGTACGGACCGCACGGTCATCGGCATAATCGGCAAAGCTGAGCCTACGCTGGCCGAGCATCTGCGCCAGATGAAGGGCGTAGAAAACGTCATAAAGATTTCGAAGTCCTATAAGCTCGCAAGCCGCGACTTCCATCCGGACGATACGGTCATCGATATTAAGGGTGTAAAGATCGGCGGCAGCAATCTTGTCATTATGGGCGGACCGTGCGCGGTAGAATCGCCAGAGCAGATCGACGAGATTGCGCGCCTGGTCAAGGCGGCTGGCGGACAGGTGCTTCGGGGCGGCGCGTTCAAACCGCGTACCGGCCCATACAGCTTCCAGGGCGTTGGCGTAGAAGGATTGGTCATGATGGCGGAGGCGGGCAAGAAACACGGCTTGCTGACGATTACGGAAGTGATGACGCCGGAATACGTGGACGTGTGCGCGGAGTATGCCGACATTCTCCAGGTCGGCACGAGGAATATGCAGAACTTCGACCTGCTTCGCAAGCTCGGAACGATTCAGACGCCGGTGCTGCTGAAGAGAGGCTTCAGCTCTACGTACGACGAGTTCCTGAACGCTGCCGAATACATTCTGGCAGGCGGCAATCCGAACGTCATGCTGTGCGAGCGGGGAATCCGAACGTTCGAGACTTACACTCGCAACACGCTTGACCTGACCGCCATTCCGGTGCTGCAATCTCTTAGCCATCTGCCTGTTATATCAGATCCGAGCCACGGTACGGGCCGCCGCGAATTAGTAGAGCCGATGTCGAAAGCATCGGTTGCAGCGGGAGCGAACGGTCTGATCGTGGAAATGCACACCGATCCCGACAACTCCATGACTGGCGACGGTGTACAATCGTTGTTCCCGGATCAATTCGCCAACTTGCTGAAGCAATTGGAGCAGCTCGCACCTCTAGTAGGCAAACAGTTCGATACGCCGAAAGCGCCTGCCGAAGCGTTCAAGGAATGGAAAATTTAACATAGTCAAAAACGCCGCGTCCCCTTGCTGCAGCAAGGGTGGCGCGGTTTTTGTTATATTGCTTGAGGCGGAATTGTGAACATCTATGCAAACTTGTAAGTATACCTTACATCCCGATAAAAAATACCTTACATAGCTATTGACGGAGATGAAACCGTAGTTTTATAATAACGTCATGGTTTGGAGCAATTATTGAACAATACTTGTTCAACACAACGCTAATGTTCGGAAATGGAGGAAATTATTTATGTCAGTTCAAAATGTTTTGGACAATATTAAAGAAAACAGCATTCAGTTCGTGGATTTCCGTTTTGTGGATCTTCTGGGTCATGCTCACCACATCACGCTTCCAGCTACTGAAGTTGACGCAGACACTTTCGTAAACGGGGTAGCATTCGACGGTTCATCCATCCACGGCTTCCGCGGTATCGAGAATTCCGACATGGTAATGATGCCTGATACGGAATCCGTATTTATCGATCCTTTCACAACTCATCCAACATTGAACGTAATGTGTAATATCTATACGCCGGACGGCGAGCGCTACGATCGCGATCCGCGCAGTATTGCTCAAAAAGCTGAAGAATTTCTTCAAACGACTGGTATCGGTACGTCCGCATTCTTCGCACCTGAACCAGAATTTTTCATCTTCGACGAAGTTCGCTACGAAAGCTCGATGAACGCATCTTCCTACGTAGTTGAATCCGAAGAAGCAGCTTGGAACACAAACCGTAAAGAAGAAGGCGGCAACCTTGGTTCGAAGATCCCGGTTAAAGGCGGCTACGTTCCGGTAGCACCAGTTGACTCCCAACAAGATCTTCGCAGCGAAATGGTTCGTTTGCTTCAAGAATCCGGTCTTCGCGTTGAACGTCATCACCATGAAGTTGCAACGGCTGGCCAAGCGGAAATCAACTTCCGTTTCGATACGCTTACGAAAACAGCCGACAACCTGATGAAATTCAAATATATCATTCACAACACAGCTCGCCAATACGGCAAAACGGCTACTTTCATGCCTAAGCCATTGTTCGGCGACAACGGTAGCGGTATGCACGTCCATACGTCGATCTTCAACGGCGATTCCCCGTTGTTCTACGACAAAGGCGCTTACGCTAACCTGAGTGAACTCGCTATGCACTACATCGGCGGCGTACTTTACCACGCTCCGGCTCTAATCGCGATCACGAACCCAAGCACGAACTCGTTCAAACGTCTTGTGCCTGGTTACGAAGCACCGGTTAACCTTGTATTCTCGAAAGGCAACCGTTCCGCAGCGATCCGTATTCCAATCGCGGCTGTGACGCCTAAAGGCTGCCGTATCGAGTTCCGTACACCGGACAACACGGCTAACCCTTACCTTGCATTCGCGGCTATGCTGCTTGCAGGTCTGGACGGCATTAAGCGCAAGCTTGATCCTGTTGCTCTTGGCTATGGACCATTCGACAAAAACATCTATGAATTGCCGGAAGAAGAGAAGAAAGAAATCCGCAGCGTTCCAGGAACGCTTGACGAAGCGCTTAACGCGCTTGAAGCGGACTCCGCATTCTTGACTGAAAGCGGCGTATTCACGCAAGAATTCATCGATAACTACGTTGCAATCAAGCGCGCTGAAGCGAAAGCTGTTGCAATTCGTATTCACCCGCACGAATTCAGCCTTTACTACGATTGCTAATTCCTTAACACTCATCATATGAACGAGTCCCGCAAGGGGCTCGTTTTTTATATTGTCCAGCTGTGCTCACATAAACAAGGATTGGTCGATAAGCTTTCGCGACACTAAGTCCAAAATCCGAATGTTTTCGACAATTAATTGTCAATACGTTCGACTTTTATACTGTAAATACGCTCAAAGCACTTGATGCCAACGTTCAAAATTGCTATTATGTCCTTATCATGTATAAAGAATCAAAGGTGGGCTAACGGAAATGACTAGAGCTTTTAATTTTAACGCAGGACCAGCCGCTATACCGCTTGAAGTGCTGCAGCAAGCACAGGAGCAGTTCGTCGATTATCACGGAGCGGGTATGTCCATTATGGAGATGTCTCATCGCAGCGCGCTTTATGAGCAAGTGAACAACGAGGCGCAGTCGCTACTTCGCGAGCTGTACGGCGTTCCTGACAACTACCGCATTTTGTTCGTACAAGGCGGCGCGAGCACGCAGTTCGCGATGATCCCGCTTAATCTCGTTCGTCCAGGCCGTCCAGGCGCTTATGTGAAGACTGGCGCATGGGCAGACAAAGCGATTAAAGAAGCGAAGCTTGTTGGTGAAACGGTTATCGCCGCATCGACCGAATCCGACAAATACATGCGCATGCCGACGGCAGAAGAAATCGTCATTCCCGACAATGCCGCTTACCTCCATGTGACGTCGAACGAAACGATTGGCGGAACGCAGTTCTTCGACTTTCCGCAGACAGGCAACGTACCTCTTATCGCCGATATGTCCAGCGATATTCTGAGCCGTCCGGTGGATGTCAGCAAGTTCGGTCTTATTTATGCCGGCGCTCAGAAAAACCTTGGTCCATCCGGCGTAACGGTCGTCATTGTACGCGATGACTTAATTGCGGAGAGTCCTTCGACAATCCCGACCATGTTCCGTTACAGTACGCATGCATCGAACAACTCGCTTTATAATACGCCGCCTTCCTTCGCCGTCTACATGGTAAGCCTCGTGCTGAACTGGATCAAAGGAAAGGGCGGCATCGCTCAGATGGATCAGTTCAACCGCGACAAGACAAAGCTGATCTACGACAAGATCGACCAAAGCGGAGGCTTCTACATCGGCTGCGCGCAGCCTCAAAGCCGTTCGCTTATGAATATTACGTTCCGTATTCATAGCGAAGAGCTGGAGAAGCAGTTCATCAAGGAATCCGAGAAGGAAGGTTTCGTTGGCCTCAAGGGACATCGCGACGTTGGCGGCCTTCGCGCCTCGACGTACAACGCGGTTCCGCTGGAGAGTTGTCAGGCGCTTGCTCAGTTCATGGCCGACTTCCAGAAGCGCAACGGCTAATCCAGCCTAGCGACAAATACAAAGCGCCATCCCTTCCTATGCAGGAGGAGATGGCGCTTCTTCGTCGTCAAGTCTTAAGCGAACGACGATTCGGGCATTGCGGGCTCAAGCAGCTTATAACCGACGTTGCGGACCGTCATAATATATTCCGGCGTTCTGGCGTTCTTCTCGATCTTATCGCGCAGATGACTGATGTGAACATCGACGATGCGCGTATCGCCGAGGAAGTGGTAGTCCCAGACGCCGTGCAGCAGCTGCTGGCGACTAAGCACCTTGCCCTTATGCTTGCATAGAAAAAGCAGCAGCTCGAACTCCTTAGGGGTTAGTTCAATCAGTTTGCCATCAAAATAAACCTCGCGCTGCTCGGCGCGAACATTCAGTCTGCCTATATCATAGGTCGTGTTGTCGGATGTGCCAGGATTCGATTGGATTCGGCGAAAAACAGCCTGGATACGGGAGACAAGCTCCTGCGGACTGAACGGCTTCGTCATATAATCGTCGGCTCCGTTATCGAGCCCTGCGATCTTATCTGTAACGTCCTGGAGTGCGGTTAACATGATGACCGGTACGGCGTTGTTCTGCTTGCGAAGCTCCCTGCATACTTGAATGCCGTCCATCTTGGGCAGCATCAGATCAAGGACGATCAGATCGGGACGGAAAGGACGGAGCATATCGAATACGGCCTCGCCGTCGCTTACGCAGCGGACATCGTAGCCCGAGAGCTTCAGGTTGAATTCGATTAACATGGCGATGGAGGGTTCGTCATCGACGACCAATATTTTTTTTCGCATCGTTACATTTCTCCTTTGCCTTCTAATGATAATGTTAATTATAGAAGCCGAAATTTCGCGGAAGATTACCGTTACGTAAAATGCATGTAAAAATGGAAGGAAAATTGGTGTATAATTAGCGTTTAGAGAGGTGGGAAAGTGGGTTATGCCGTTTCATATCGTATTGGTAGAGCCGGAGATTCCGGCCAACACAGGCAATATTTCGCGCACATGCGCGGCTACGGGCACGCATCTGCATCTCGTCAGGCCGCTAGGCTTCGACACGGATGACCGTACGCTCAAGAGAGCCGGGCTCGATTATTGGCATTCGGTCCATATCGAATATCATGATTCGTTCGACGAGGTGCTCGAGCTTTACCCGGAGGGACGTTTCTTCTATGCCAGCACGAGAGCTACGAAGCCTTATTCGGATTTTGAATACCGCGACGGGGATTTCTTCGTATTCGGCAAAGAAACGAAGGGGCTGCCGCAGGAACTGATCGAAGCGAATCTCGATACCTGCATCCGCATGCCGATGACGGACAAGGTTCGTTCGCTTAATTTGTCCAACTCCGCCGCTATCGTCGTGTACGAGGCGCTCAGACAGACCGGATTCAAGGGGCTTTATTAAGATCGAACGATTGTATGAACAAACCTTCACTCATTTGTTGCAGGATATTAAGAAAATATGAATGAAGGAAGGAAATGCTGAATTATCATCGAAACACTATAATGCATAGGTTTCTCAGGTTAGGACTTGCGAATAAAGACACAAAAGAGGTGAAATGATGAAACCAGCAGGAGTAGTAAGAAAAGTGGATCAGCTTGGCCGTATTGTGCTTCCGAAATCGTTACGTAAACGTTATCTGATGAACGAGGGCGACCCTGTCGAAATTTTCGTCCAAGGCGACCATATCATATTGGAACGTTACCGGCCCAAATGCGTATTTTGCGGCTCTATGAACGAGGTTAGAGATTTCAAGGAACGTTATTTATGCGGTGTATGCGTAGAGGAAATGGGACAGCTCCGTCGTTAATTAACCGTTGACCAATTAAGGCGATAACAAAAAAAGCTTCTCGTGAGGGCATGTTGCTCTCGGAGAAGCTTTTTTTTAAAATATAGGAAAGTAGTATAAGTTTCACTCTTATACGCAAGCCTATATTTCACCGCGAAACGATCGCTATTGCTCTCGCTTACAGGCCTTTGGTTTTGTCGTCATTGTAGGAGCTTGTCAGCATCGCCGTAATGAACAACGCAAACACGGTCATAACAATAAGAAAGTTCATGTGCATTGCACCTCCAATTGGCTTCTTATATTATAACCAACGAACGGGAAAAAGAAAACTTTAAAAGTTGTGAACACATTGTTAACATAAGAGTAGATCATGAAAACAGGTTATGACCACAAGGAGGGCAATACGGATGGAATATCGTTTCTCATCACGGGTGTCGCAGCTTAAGTCTTCGGCGGTTCGAGATATATTGAAGCTTACGCAAGGAACGGACATGATTTCATTCGCGGGGGGGCTTCCTGCCGAGGAGCTATTCCCGGTAGAGGCAGTGAGCGAAGCTGCGCAGCGCGTATTCCGTGCAGGAGCAGGCGCGCTGCAATACAGCTTGACGGAAGGCTACTTGCCGCTGCGCGAGCAGCTATGCCGCAGAATGGCCGATAAAAACATGTTCGTTAATCCCGACCAAATGTTAATGACGACGGGCTCGCAGCAAGCGATCGACCTGCTTGTCGAAGTGTTGACCGAGCCTGGCGATACGGTATTGGTAGAGAAGCCGACCTACTTAGCCTGTCTGCAAGTATTCGCGCTGCATGGGCTTAAGGTCGTGTCCGTCGACAGCGACGAGCATGGCATGATCCCGGAGTCGGCGGAGCGTCTTATTGCGCTGCACCGGCCGAAGCTGCTGTATGCCGTTCCGACCTTCGGCAATCCGACGGGCAACGTGTGGAGCGTGGAGCGCAGGAAGAAGCTGCTTGCCCTCTGTCAGTCGAACGGCATTCCGATCATTGAAGACGATCCGTACGGCGATATTTCCTTCGATGGGAATGAGCCGATTCCGACGCTGTTCGCTCTTGAGGGCAAAGCCGAGAAAGGCACGGTCATCTACACGAGCACGTTCTCGAAGACGGTCGCTCCGGCCTTGAGGACGGGATGGGCGATCGGAGACAGCAAGGTCATTCGAATGATGGCGGTTGCGAAGCAAGCAGCCGATATTCAGTCGAGCTCGCTGGATCAGCAAATATTGAGCCAACTGCTTGGCTTCTTCGATCTGGATGCGCATATTAAGCTGATTTCGGATTCGTATGGGGAGCGGATGCTGGAGATGCACCGCCTGCTCGAACAAGCATCGTTGCCGGATGTGACCTGGTCGAAGCCGCGAGGCGGCATGTTCATGTGGTTGAAGCTGCCGGAGGGGCTCGACGCGGAAGCGCTGCTTAAAGCGGCTGTTCGCAAAGGGGTTGCGTTCGTGCCCGGCAGCTCGTTCTACGCGGACAATCCGCAGCGCAATACGGCCCGGTTGAACTTCACTCATAACAAGGGGACACGCACCGAGCAGGGCGTGGCGCGCCTTGTGGAAGCGATCGGCGAATTCACCGCCCGGAGCTAGAGCTTGCGTCCGCCGGCCTGGGAAGCATCGGCGGCAGTTGCCGCAGCGGACCATTCGGCAATGACTTCGCGGTATTGCTCCAGCGCTGCGACGCCTTCGGGGCGGAGCTTGTACTTGCCGCGACCGATACGCTCGAACCAGCCGTAATAGTTATGCCGCAGCGTTTCGCCGCTGCGGCTATTGCCCGTTATCGCCGCGACCTCCCGCGGCGCCAGCTCGCCCGACTCGCGCAGCGCCCAGGCGCAGCGAAGCGCCTTCTCGCGATAGGCGGTGACGAGCTTGCGGCCGGTACTGCCGCCAACGTTGTAGTCGCCGCTGCGCTCGCGGAATTCCTGCAGCAGCCGCGCCTGCTTACGGCGACGGATGCCGCGCTGCGGGGGTTCCCCCGGCTCGCATAACATTTCAATGACGGCCGGCTTAGTTTTGTAGAAGGTGACGGTCATAAGCCCGATGCCAAGCATCCGGCATAGCTCCGTCAAGTCGCCGTACCGCTGGTTATGCGCGCCGCTTTTCTTGCGATTGCGCTCGACGGCCAATACGACTTGGCCATTCAAGCGCAGACGTTCAACGCCTTGCAGCAGCAGGGCGAGATTGAACGTTTTTTTCATTTCTACAATAATAGGCTCTTCATGCTCGGGATGAATCGCAACGAGATCGCAATGAAGTACTTCGCTCTTCACCTCGTAACCCAAACGTTCGTAATATTGTTTAATAGGCTTGTACAGTTCTTCCTCCCGCTTGACGGCCATGTTATAGTTCCCCTTCCGTATTTCCCGCACTATTCTTCCTCTCTAGCCCCATTATAGCAAAGGATAACGCGGACTTGTCGTTTTTTGCTGGATGGAGGACGAAAATAGTGGTCAATTTCCTACACAGATAAGCATAGAAATGTAATACTTCAATTTACAAGTTATCCACGAGGAAGAGCGTCTAGCAACTAATCCCTGGCGGAGAAGGAATAGCGGAATGCGTAAGCGATGGGAGGAGGCACGGAATGGACATTTTCAAGCGTATAGCGGAATATCAGGCTGAGAGCGAGAAGCTGGCATGGATGGGACAATTCAAGGAGTATATTGAGCTGCTGAAGAAGGATCAGTCCCCGGCCATGACCGCACATGCACGCGTTTATGAAATGATCGAATCTTACGGGGTTGAAGAGGTGAACGGGCACAAGAAGTATAAGTTTTTCGAGCAGGAAATATTCGGCCTGGACCGCTCCGTGGAGAAGCTGGTTGAAGAGTATTTTCATTCGTCCGCCCGCAGGCTGGACGTTCGCAAACGGATATTGCTGCTTATGGGTCCGGTCAGCGGAGGCAAATCGACGATCGTGACGATGCTCAAGAAGGGGTTGGAGAAGTTCTCCCGCACAGACAAGGGAGCGGTCTACGCCATCAAGGGCTGCCCGATGCACGAGGATCCGCTGCATCTCATTCCGCATGAGCTAAGGCCCGAGATCGAGAAGGAGCTAGGCGTACGCATTGAAGGCAACCTGTGTCCTTCTTGCCAAATGAGGCTGAACACCGAGTACGGCGGCAACATCGAAAGCGTGCTTGTCGAGCGAGTATTCATCTCCGAGGATAATCGCGTCGGCATCGGCACATTCAGTCCTTCCGATCCGAAGTCGCAGGATATTGCCGACTTGACGGGCAGCATCGACTTCTCGACGATTACGGAATACGGCTCGGAGTCCGATCCGCGCGCCTACCGGTTCGACGGCGAGCTTAACAAAGCCAATCGCGGACTGATGGAGTTCCAGGAAATGCTCAAGTGCGACGAGAAGTTTCTGTGGAATCTGCTCTCGCTGACCCAGGAGGGCAACTTCAAAGCGGGAAGGTTCGCCCTGATCAGCGCGGATGAGCTCATCATTGCCCATACGAACGAATCCGAGTATAAGTCGTTCATCAGCAATAAGAAGAACGAGGCGCTGCAGTCAAGGATGATCGTTATGCCGATTCCTTATAACCTCAAGGTGTCGGAGGAAGAGAAAATATATACGAAACTGATCGCGCAAAGCGATATGAGGCATATTCATATTGCTCCTCATGCTCTGCGGGCGGCGGCTATATTCTCCATACTTACAAGATTGAAGGAAACGAAGAAGCAAGGAATGGACCTTGTGAAGAAGATGCGCATGTATGACGGCGAAGAGGTCGAAGGCTTCAAGGAAGCAGATCTGAAGGAAATGCAAAGCGAGTACATCGAAGAGGGCATGACGGGCATCGATCCGCGTTATGTCATCAACCGCATCTCCAGCGCGCTTATCAAGCAGGATATGCAGTGCATCAATGCGCTGGATGTGCTGCGGGCGCTTAAGGACGGCCTCGATCAGCATCCTTCGATTACGAAGGAGGAGCGCGAGCGTTATCTCAACTTTATCTCCGTAGCGCGCAAGGAATATGACCTGCTTGCCAAAAAAGAAATTCAGAAGGCGTTCGTCTACTCGTACGAGGAGTCGGCGCGCACCTTGTTCGAGAACTACTTGGACAATATCGAATCGTATTGCAACTGGGCGAAAATCAAGGATCCGCTAACCGGCGAAGAGATGGATCCGGATGAGCGGCTCATGCGTTCGATCGAGGAGCAGATCGGCGTGTCGGAAAATGCCAAAAAGGCGTTCCGTGAAGAAATACTGATCCGCATATCGTCCTATTCGCGCAAAGGGAAAAAATTCGACTTTACGAGCCACGAGCGTCTGCGCGAAGCTGTCGAGAAGAAGCTGTTCGCCGATCTGAAGGACATCGTGAAGATTACGACGTCGACGAAGACGCCGGACGAATTGCAATTGAAGCGCATTAACGAAGTCACGAAGCGGCTCATGGACGAACACGGCTATTGCCCGGTATGCTCGAATGAACTGTTGCGTTATGTAGGAAGCTTGCTTAACCGCTAGTGCTAAGCGCGAAGAGGACTGATTGGGGCTTGCGCGCCTTGCCTGGAGAAGCTGACGGATATTATGCCCGTCGGCTTCTTTTCAGGTTAAGATGTTCTCAGCCGGAACGTCCGCTTCCACAAATCCGTCAATAAAAAAAGTTAAAATTTTATAATATAACGTATCTTTTCCAATATAATAGGTGATAGTGAATTACTATACGCCGAAGGCGTGATCGACCAGCCGTTTTGATAATAGAATAAGGATCGGGGCGGTCCATTCCAGAATCGGCCTTTCGACCGATTGGTATCTCGGTACATATATGACGTATTTGGACATCGCTACGCTCGTGTTCAAGCGCGTTCTGCCTGATGGGTGGCAGCATGTCGTCTATTCGCTTACGAAGATGTTCAATTTGGATTCGCAATTCGTGCTTGAGGCGTATCATGGCTTCGAGCAACAGAAGGTTCAGGAGCTAGCCGACTCTCGCGCTGCCATGCTGAGCACCGTTACGGGTGCCGTTCAGGAGCTGGCTTCGCTTATGGTCGAGTTGGACGAGGGTGCGCAATCTATTGCCGCAACCGCCGTTTCGACTTCGCAATCTCAGGATAAGACGCATACACTGTTAGGAGAACTTCGAGAAGAGCTTGACGGCATCAACGAGATGGGCACGCTCATCCGCGGCTTGTCGGATCAGACGCATTTGCTGGGGTTGAATGCAGCGATAGAAGCGGCAAGAGCCGGCGAACAAGGGCGGGGTTTCGAGGTTGTCGCGAACGAGGTCAGGAAGCTGGCCGCATCGTCCAGGGGCGCGCTTGAGGGCATTCAGGCGAAGCTGGAAGAGATCGAGAAGAAGCTCTCCGCCGTTCGTTCCGAGTCGGAGCTGACATTGGTGGAAGCGCGCAACCAAGCAGCCCGCTCGCAAGAGCTTGCCTCCTTCGTGCAGATGGTTGATAAGGTTACGAAAGATTTGCAGCAGTTGAATTCCTGATTTCCTAATGGATATGACAAATCGGACTTCTATCTTTATACGCAGCTTAGAACAAGCAGGAATTCTCTCGCATAGAGGGTTCCTGCTTTTATGTTAAGGAAGTTGACACAATTTTCAGATTTTAGTATGATAATCCTAACATTAAAACACTTAAGTCGGATAATTGTTAAGTTTTATAACATATATCTCACTCGTGTGGACGTAATGTTTCATGCTGCAAGCACTAATCGTGTGCTGCGCTCATCATGGAGGAGGCGGTTGTCATGTCGACGGCCAAACAGTCGCAATCGAATTATTACGATTCGCAAGCATTTTATGATGAAATGTTCGACAAGGACTTATCGGTGCGTCCTCACTATGACAATGTTCATCGCTTATTCGGCAGAATGAAGCAGGCGGAGCTTACGGTCCGTCAAAATGCGATCAACCAGCGGATGCTGGAGGAAGGCATTACCTTCACGCTTTATAGCGGTGGGCAGAGCGAGCCGCTCGAACGGACGATTCCATTCGATTACATTCCGCGCGTCATACCGAAGCACGAATGGGAAGCGGTCGACCGCGGGGTCAAGCAGCGCATACGCGCTCTTAACGCATTCTGCCATGATGTGTATCATGGACAACGTATTGTTGCGGATGGCATCATCCCCCGGCGGATGATCGTATCCAATACGTATTTCCGTCCGGAAATGGCTGGTCTACATGTTCCCGGAGGTGTATATATTACAGCATCGGGCATTGATTTGATTCGAGACGAGAAGGGGCGATACTTCGTTCTGGAGGACAACTTGCGCTCGCCATCCGGCTTCTCCTACCTGTTCAAGGGCAGGACGCTTATGAGTGAATTATTCCACGATTTGTACTTGTCCTGTTCGGTGCAAAGCATCGATCGAAGCTTGAATTGCTTCTTAAGCTCGCTTCGCGCGCTTTCCCCGAACGGCAAACGCGACCCTCTTATCGTACTGCTCACGCCAGGCGCTTATAACTCCGCGTATTATGAACACACCTTCCTTGCGCAGCAAATGGGCATACACCTCGTCGAAGGAAGAGACCTCGTATACAAGGATCACAAAATTTATTTGCGCGACCTGCGCGGTCTTCGCCAAGTCGACGTGATCTACCGCCGCATCGATGACGATTTCCTTGATCCGCTTGCTTTCCAACCTGACTCTCTTCTTGGCGTGCCGGGACTTATGAACGCTTATCGCGCAGGCAATGTCGCCATTGCCAACGCCCCGGGAACGGGTGTTGCGGATGATAAGGCGGTATACGCCTATGTGCCGGATATGATTCGTTACTACTTGGGCGAAGAACCGATTCTGCATAACGTGCCGACCTATATTCTGTCCCGCAAAGAAGAAAGGGATTACGTCCTCGATCATCTGGATCAGCTCGTCGTGAAGGAAACGTCGCTTTCCGGCGGATACGGCATGCTGATCGGGCCAAGCGCCACTCAGAAGGAAATTCAGCAGTTCGCCGAGGCGATCAAGCAAGAGCCGAATCGTTACATCGCACAGACGACGATGAAGCTGTCGCGCGCCCCCGTTATGCTTGACGGGCAGATGACGCCGCGCCATATCGATCTTCGTGCGTTCGCGCTGATGGGGGATGAGCCGCATGTTATTCCCGGCGGACTGACTCGCGTCGCCATGAAGGAAGGCTCGCTCGTCGTCAACTCCTCACAGGGGGGCGGCGTGAAAGATACGTGGGTGCTTAATCGATAATAGAACGGAGGGAAAGCCATGCTGAATCGGAACGCGGAGGCTTTGTTTTGGATCGGGAGATACATGGAGCGGGCGGAGAATCATGCTAGATTGATCGATGTTCATTATCATCTGCAGGTCGAGGACGAATCGGTCGATGACGTCGGGGAAACGGGCGCCGAAGCCGCGGGGCCCGTATCGAAATGGGCAAGAATCGTCGACGCGCTAGGAAGCCGTGAAGCTTACGAGCAGCAGTATGGCTCCTATAACGAACGCGATGTGATCCACTATACGACGCTTGACCGCGACAACGCGAACTCGCTAGTCTCCTGTGTCAGCCATGCCCGCGGCAATCTTCGAACGCTGCGCGAGAAAGTGGCGAGCGAGTTGTGGGATGCGGCGAACGCATTTTATCTATGGCTAAGAGAGAAACAGCCGGATGATCTGCTTCGTGAATCGCCGCATCTGTTCTTCGGCCGAATTAAGGAATGGACGGCTCTATTCCAAGGAGTTGGACAGTCGGTCATGCCGCGGGAGAACGAATGGCATTTCATCGAATGCGGCCGCTATCTCGAGCGCGCGGAGAATACGCTTCGCATTATTAAAGCGGTTGGCAATGCTGCAAGCGGCGAAGGGTGGAATGCATTGAGCGCCTATCCATACTTGCAGGCGGTTCTTCGTTCCGTGAGCGGCTATCAGGCTTTCCGCCGTTATTATGCGGATGGAATCGCCGTGGAATCGATCGTCGAATTCGTTATTTTGAACCAAGCTTTCCCGCGTTCCGTTCACTTCGCTCTCCATTCGCTCGACGATCATATGCGGCGTATCGAGCTGCAGGATAAGCAGCTTCGCAGCGCTCATGAGCGGGTGATCCGTCAAGTCGGCAAGGTGAAAGCGGACCTTGCTTGTCTGGAGCATGACGACATGGCTTTCGATCGGGGCGGACTTATCGTTGCGCATTTGCTTGACTCCTGCCAGCAGCTCGGAGGCTTGTTTGCCAAAACCTTTTTTCGAATGGGGGAAGCAAGCGCATGAAGCTGAACATCTCGCATGTTACGCAATACGAATATGCCGATCCGGTGACGGACAGTGTCAATGAAATTAGGCTGACGCCGAGTACGAATGAACGGCAATCCTGCTATCAGCAGCAAATCTCCATCGAGCCGAACGCCTCGTTGTTCAGCTTCGAGGATTATTTCGGCAATCGCGTTCACGCATTCTCGGTTAACGGTCCTCATAAACGACTAACGATCCGCACGTCGATGACGGTTGTGACGAAGCAAGCTCCGACTGCGGAGGAGCGGGCTTTATACTTGAGCAAGCGGCCATCGGCGCAGGCTTGGGAATGGCTGCGCACCGAGGAAGCCGCCAACCGCTTCACCGAGTTTCTGCTGCCGACGGGATACACGTCGAACACGATCGAAGTGGAAGAGTTCGCCGCAGCGCTTACCGCGTCCGAAGAAGACCAAGGGATTAGCGTGCTGGACTGGCTTGCCGCATTGTCCTCGAAGATTCGGACGGAGTTCATCTATGATCCCGAAGCGACGAACGTCAAGACGAGGACAAGCGAAATGTTCGAGCGCAAGCGCGGCGTATGCCAAGACTTCGCACATCTGATGATTGCTTGCAGCAGATCGCTGGGCGTACCGGCGCGTTACGTAAGCGGTTATCACTTCGTAGGCGATTTGCAAGGCGGAAGCGCGGACTTCGAGCAGGCGTCTCATGCTTGGGTCGAGGCATTCGTGCCGGGTCTAGGCTGGTGCAGCTTCGATCCGACGAACGCCGATCCTGTAGGCGAGCGTTACGTAAAGCTAGGCCATGGCCGCGACTATAAGGATATTGTGCCTGTGAAGGGCGTATACCGGGGGACTGGCGAGCAGATCCTGCATGTAATGGTCGACGTTCGCAAAATGGATGAATAACGAAATTATCTAAGTAGCGGAGTGGAAGAACAGTTGCGAGGCCGAATGGAGGCCGAGTGGCTGTTTTTTGTTCGTCTGCGCGCTTTACGCCAAGGCCTATGAATAAATATCCGCCTATGGCAAATGTTATGAACAGGTAAATAGGAGGTGAACAACATGAGTAGACCTTGGAGACTCATCTTGATGTCTATGTTCGTTCTATCGTTAGGGCTCGCGCTGGTCGGCTGTGCAAATGCGAATACGGTCAGGCAAAACGTGAAACCGACCGAAGAAGGGGCGCGCCGTCTTGGAGCAAGGGCGGCGCGGGACGATCGTAACGACGTGGCTGGCAAGACGGCGAATATGAACGATACGGAAGCGAAAGCTTCCCAGCTGGCGGAGCGTGCGGAGCTAGTTAAGAATGTGAAGGCTGCGAACGTCCAGTTATACGGCGATGATGCCCTTGTAGGGATCGAGGTTGAAAATGCGGGCAACCGCGGAATCATCGAGAAGCAGGTGTATTCAGCCCTTAGAATTCAATACCCAGCCTATAGGCTGCACATTACTTCCGATCAAGACTTGCGTAACCGCATTAAGGTGCTTGGAGCGGAAGCGGCGTCTAAGGACGGCACGATGAGGTCGATGTCCAGCGACATGTCGGCCTTGATCAAAGCGATCGATAAGAGCTTCCACAATCGCAAGTAGAGGGTAGGTATAAGATGATGGTGGAAGCCCTGAAATAAAGCAAGTGCAAAAACAACCGGAGAGATGCTTATCTCGACGGTTGTTTTTTTGGTTAGAAGAAGGCATGCAGGAGACCGTTACACGACGTTTTCAAGGTCCGCTATGGCCGTGTTCTGATCCGTTTTTGCGAATCGTCTGACTGCGTAATAGAGGAGGCCGAGCGCGAGCCATCCCGAGCCGAGAAGCAGCGATGCCGAATCTAGCAAAGCAATGAGATAGAAGACGAATGCCGCTCCGATCAACGGGAATAGCAGTCGCAGAATTAAGTCTCTCGGCCCCCGTTGCTTGCCTCTGACGATGTAGTGGAAGATGACGGATAGGTTAACAAACAGGAATGCGGTTAAAGCGCCAAAGCTGACGAATTTGATAGCAATTTCAAGACTGATAAACAACGAGCCGAGCGTAATGATGCTGACGAGCACGATATTGAATACAGGCGTACGGTATTTCGGATGGACGGAGCCGAAGCTGCTTTTCGGGAGCAATGACGTTCTGCCCATAACGAAGAGCAGTCTCGATACGGTGGTCATTGAAGACATGCCTTGGGACAGGACGGAGAAGATAATAACGAAGGTGAAAACAGCGGCGAGCGCGGCGCCGCCAATCGTTTGCATCAGCTCGAAGCCGGCTGCATCCACGTTGCTGAACGAAAACTTCGGGTACATTTGTTGAATCAAATAGGCGGTAGCGAAATACATGATGCCGGCAAGAAGGACGATAATCATAATGGCGCGCGGGATTGTCTTCTTGGGGTCCTTCGTCTCTTCGGCCATCGTCGTAATGGAATCGAATCCGAGGAAGGAGAAGCATACGAGAGAAGCGCCTGCAAGCAGCGTCGAGAGGGAAACGCCATCGTTCGCAGGAAGCGGGTTAAAGCCAGCCGTTATGCCGTTCTTCATCGCCTGATAGACAAGCAACGCGCAGAAGCCCGCGATGAATATTGCTTGCAGCACAACGAATACTTTATTGACGTTGGCCGAGGTCTTGATGCCGATGATGTTAATAATCATCACGACAAAGGTCAGCAGGATGATCCAGACGAAAGTCGGAACGGAAGGGAATTGGGCGTTCAGATTAATGCCGAACATGAGTGCCGCGATAATGCAGGAGAATAAATAATCGAGCAAGATCGCCCATCCGACGACAAAACCCAAGAAAGGATTCATCGACTTCGCCACGTACGTGTACGCCGAACCGGATACGGGGAACGCCTTCGCCATTTGGCCGTAGCTGGCAGCGGTGAACATAATGGCGATGAACGCAAGCACGTAAGCACCTAATAGCATGCCGCCCGAGCCTTCGTGCAGGACGCCGAAGCTGGTGAAGAAAATCATTGGCGACATCCAGGCTAGCCCCATCGTAACGACGTGGGATAAAGATAAGTTCCGTTTTAACTCTGCAGGTTGTTGCATCTGTTCATCCTCCTTTTTTTTGCTCCAAGCCAATCCATTATTTTGTCTGCGTCATGTTTCCTCACATTGTTGCAGGTAATTTTCAAAAAAACAAGAGGGTAATTTCCGAACAATCCGAGACAAAAGCACTGCAAAGTACGGTCAAATCCAAGCGCATCAACGGTTTGACCCCTTTTTTGAGCGATTCAAAAATATTTTTGCAAAATGCGGTTGTCAAGTTGGATAACTAATGTTAGAATATATGACATAAGATTTCTAATTGCATATGGAAAGTTTTCTAGGGTTCCGAATCGCTTGTCGCGATTGACTGGTCCGAGAGAAGACGCATCGATCTTAAAGGATCGATGTACACGGCGGGAAAAAAGCCCGGGAGAATGAATCAAAAGAGTTTCTTTTGATATTCTCCCGGGCTTTTTTCCTTTTTTTTATACCTTTTGCTTGCGATATCGGTTTTTGACTAAAACCTTTAGGGGGAATTGAAATGAAAGCATCCTTTACTACCACGATCGAGCCAGGCGGCAAATGGTCAGCCTATGTGAGCAAGGGCAATTCAATCCGCATGACGGCATCGGGGGACAGAGCCAATCTTGCTTGTCTGCTCTTCCATGCGCATCAGCCATCCGAACGATACAACATGCCCGATACGCTGAAGGCGCAGCATACGGCTCTATTAACCGCAGGCCATGTGCTGATGAGCGACCAAGGAAGGGTACTTGCTTCGATTACGGAAGATACGGTCGGCTGGCATGATACGTTGTCCGGTTATACGACCCGCGAGAGCATAGATGCGAAGTACGGTGTAACGCGGTACCAGAGCGAGAGAAACGATTGGCTGCGAAACGCCGAACAAAACTTGAAGGTCGAGCTGTTCCGGCATAACTTGACGGTCAGGGATTTTACAACGCCGATCAACTTCTTCTCGAAGATCGTCTGCGAACTGGATGGCGCGATGAGATATCAGGGGCAGGATACCGCGGGGAAATCGGTGACGCTTCGAACGGAAATGGATCTGCTCGTCGTGTTGTCCAATACGCCTAATCCAATGGATCCCGGAAGTCTGTATCCGGAAGCTGCGGTAGAGCTGGTCATAACCGATGCGGCGCCGATCGGCGAAGACGACCTATGCTTGAATCACTGCGGCGAGAACAGACGTGCTTTCGAAAATACTTGGAACGCTCACGCGTTGATGAAAGGGGCTTACTAACATGAGCGCAAGCAGGCTAACGATTTGCGGCGAACGGAACATAGCAAATGCGATTTACGAGAAAACGATTCCTGCGGGCGAAGGCTGGATGTACGATCTGCTCGAAGGCCAAGTGCTCCGCATCGTCGATGTTGAAGGCAACCAAGCGGTAGATACGCTGTTCTACTCGTCGGAAGATCCGGCCGATCGCTATAGCGCGATTCGTACGGTGACCAAGCAGCAAAATCTGTATTTGACGACGGGCTCTGTGCTAGTAGCCGAATCGGGGCGCGAGCTGCTCGAGATAACGGCGGACACTTGCGGACGCCATGATACGATCGGGGGCGCTTGCTCCGCGCAAAGCAACACGGTTCGTTACTCGCACGATACGCTTCCGATGCACAACTGCCGCGATACGTTCATGCTCATGTTATCCGGCCGGAGCGAATATACGAAGCAAGACCTTGCGCCGAACGTGAACTTCTTCATGAACGTACCGGTCACGCCCGAAGGCCGGCTAACGTTTGCCGACGGCGTATCCGGCCCTGGCCGATATGTCGAGCTGACGGCGCTTGCGCCGGTAACGGTGCTGATCAGCAACTGCCCGCAGCTCAACAATCCATGCAACGCTTACAATCCAACGCCGGCGCAGGTCATCATATGGGATGCGGAAGGAGGCGAAGGCCATGTTTAAAAAAGTACTGATCGCGAATCGCGGCGCTATCGCCGTTCGGATTATCCGCACGCTTCGAGGCCTAGGTATCGCATCGGTTGCCGTATATACGACAGCCGACCGTGACAGCTTGCATGTCGAGCAAGCGGATGAAGCGGTGCTGATCGGCGAAGGTCCCGCCAAGGAAAGCTATGTCAATGCCGAGCTGATCCTGAAGACAGCTGTTGACATTGGCGCGGATGCGGTTCATCCCGGTTACGGCTTTCTAAGCGAGAACGCATCGTTCGCCAGAGCATGCGCCGATCGCAGCATTACGTTCATCGGACCGACGCCGGAGCATATCGAGCTGTTCGGACTTAAGCATACGGCCCGTTCCATCGCCCAGAAGGCCGGCGTACCGTTGCTGCCGGGCACGGAGCTGATCTCCACGCTTGAGGAAGCGGCGGAGAATGCGGCTGTTATCGGCTACCCTGTCATGCTGAAGAGTACGGCGGGCGGCGGCGGCATCGGCATGCGGATATGCGGCGACGAAGTGTCGCTGCGCGAGGCATTCCATTCCGTTACGCGGCTTGCGCTTGCCAACTTTAACGACGGAGGCGTGTTTCTAGAGAAATATATCGCCCGCGCCCGTCACGTGGAGGTTCAAATTTTCGGCAATGGGCATGGGGAGGCGGTAGCTCTCGGCGAACGGGATTGCTCGGTGCAGCGCCGCAACCAGAAGATTATCGAGGAGACGCCTGCGCCGCTGCTTCCGGCATCCATTCGCGGCGACATGCAGGCAAGTGCCAGAAAGTTGGCTCTTGCGGCTGGCTACCGCAGCGCAGGTACGGTCGAATACTTGTACGATCCGGAGCAAGAGCGATATTACTTCCTCGAAGTAAATACCCGCTTGCAGGTTGAGCATGGCGTAACCGAGGAAGTGTTCGGCGTCGATCTTGTCGAGTGGATGGTGAAGGAGGCGGCGGGCGTTCTGACGAATCTATCGGGGCTCGTAACTGTGCCAGCGGGACATAGTCTGCAAGTTCGCCTTTACGCAGAGGACTGCATGCGCGACTTCCGTCCAAGCGACGGCATGATCGATCAAGTCATCTGGCCGCAGGAAACGCGCGTAGAGACGTGGATTCAGAAGGGCGTTACTGTAACGACGCTGTACGATCCGATGCTTGCGAAGATTATCGTTCATTCGCAGACGCGGGAGGGCGCGATCAATCGCATGCTGGAAGCGCTGAAGGAGCTTCGCGTATACGGCCTAACGACGAACCAGTCCTATATTGAAGCTTTCCTCGATACGGCATCATTCCGGGAAGGGCATGTATCTACGAATATGCTGCGGGCGTTCAACCCGAGCGAGCATGCGATCGAGGTGCTCGACGGCGGCGTGCAGACGACGGTGCAGGATTATCCGGGACGCGTCGGCTACTGGGACATCGGCGTTCCGCCGTCCGGTCCTATGGATCGTCTTTCGTTCCGCATCGGCAACCGCTTGCTCGGAAACGACGAGCAGGCTGCCGGCCTTGAGATGACGCTTCGCGGAGGCTCTTACCAGTTCCGGGACGCAATGACGTTCTGTCTGACGGGCGCGGATATGAGAGCGACGCTTAACGATGTTGCCGTTCCGCTATATACGCCGATGAAGGCGGAAGCGGGTTCGATCCTATCGCTGGGCGATGCAGCCAGTGGCATGCGGTCGTACTTGCTCGTAGCGGGCGGCTTCGATATGGCGATTACGCTCGGAAGCGCGGCAACGTTCACGCTTGGCGGCTTCGGCGGCCATTCCGGCAATGCGGTTCGTCCGGGCGCCGTTCTAAGAGTGCGCCAAGAGGCGGCAGCCGAGCCGCTTCCGGCACTCGCGGTCAGTTCGCGTCCGGCACTAGGCAAGGAATGGACGATAGGCGTTATTCCGGGTCCGCATTGCACAGAGGAGTATTTGTTGCCGGCCTACTTGGAACAATTGACGGGGACGGCATGGGAGGTTCATTTCAACAGCTCCAGAACGGGTGTCCGATTAATCGGTCCCGCTCCGCTATGGGCTCGCGAAGACGGCGGCGACGCCGGTCTTCATCCTTCCAATATTCACGATAATGCTTACGCGGTAGGGGCGCTTGATCTGACTGGCGATATGCCGATACTGCTTGGGCCCGACGGCCCGAGTCTCGGCGGCTTCGTCTGCCCGGTAACGACGGCTTCGGCCGAGCTGTGGAAGATCGGCCAGCTTCATCCCGGCGATACGGTTCGCTTCGTTCTTATTACAGTGGAGGAAGCCGAGCAGCTTCGCTTCGAGCAAGAGCAATATTTGAACGAGCTTGCGGTCAGTCCTGCTTTGCCTGCGATCCCGGCGCAGTCGAGCGGCGACTATATGCCGTTGATCGCTTATGAAGAGGAAGGGCACCGGTTCCCGGTAGCGGTCCGCTGCTCCGGCGACGAGAACCTGCTCATTGAATACGGAGACCGCGAATTGGATTTGTTGTACCGTTTCCAAGTGTATGTGTTGATGCAAGCAATTAAGGATAGCGGGGCGATTCCGTTCGTCGAGCTGACGCCGGGCATCCGTTCGTTGCAGATTCATCTCGATCCGTCCCGTATGAAAGTGAAGGAAGCTGCAGCCATCGTGCTGCAACTCGATCTTACCTTGCCGGCGCTTGATTCTATCGAAGTGCCATCGCGTATCGTGAAGCTGCCGCTTTCTTGGGACGATCCGGCGACGCAGCTAGCGATCGAGCGTTATCAGCAAAATGTCCGCCCTGACGCGCCATGGTGTCCGAGCAACCTCGAGTTCATCCGCCGAATGAACGGACTCGGCTCGTTGGAGGAAGTAGCCGAGGTCGTATATAACGCCTCGTATCTCGTTATGGGTCTCGGCGACGTCTATCTCGGTGCGCCGGTTGCCGTTCCGCTTGATCCCCGTCATCGTCTCGTGACGACGAAGTATAATCCGGCCCGTACCTGGACGCCGGAAAATGCGGTCGGCATCGGCGGCGCATACTTATGCGTGTACGGCATGGAGGGCCCGGGCGGTTATCAGTTCGTCGGTCGGACGGTGCAAATGTGGAATAAGCATCGCTCCACGGCTAACTTCGAGCAGGGAAAGCCTTGGCTGCTGCGCTTCTTCGATCAAATTCAGTTTTATCCGGTGTCGCAGGAGGAGCTGCTGCAGATGAGGGAAGACTTCCCGCGCGGCGAGTTCGTCGTCCAAGTCGAAGAAACGACGTTCAAGCTGGGCGATTATCTCGCGTGGCTCGGTACGATCCAAGAAGGAGCGTCGACTTTCCGTCATAAGCAGCAAGCCGCTTTCCAGCAGGAGCGCGCGTATTGGAAGGAGCTTGGCATCGCCGAGCATGTATCCGAGCCGGATACCGCCGCTTCGAGTGAAAAAGAAGCTTTGCCGGAAGGCAGCAAAGGCATTAATTGCTTAATGTCCGGCAGCGTATGGAAAGTACTCGTAGAGCCGGGTCAGACGGTTCGCAAAGGCGACGTTATATTAATAGAAGAAAGCATGAAAATGGAGTTCCCGCAATGCGCTCCTTCGGACGGCGTCATCGCCTCGATCTTCGTGAAATCGGGAGACCAAGTGCGCGCGGGCGATTGCATTGCGGCCATCTATCCGCAAGAGGAGGCTGTTCTCGTATGACATTCGAAGCTGTCCCATTCGAACTGACGATAGACGCGTTGCGGCAAGGATACAGGCTGAACTATTTTACGCCGGAGGATGTTATTGAAGCGATTATTCGGCGCTCGGAACGAGACCGGCAGATGAACATTTGGATTACGCCGCCATCGATGGAGCTAATCGCACCTTATATAGCGCAGCTTATACAGCTCGATCCGGCGACAAGTCCGCTCTGGGGCATTCCGTTCGCGGTGAAGGACAACATCGATGTCACTGGCTGGCCGACAACGGCTGCTTGTCCGGCCTATGAATATGCGCCGGAGGAGCATGCCGCCGTCGTGGAGCGGCTTGTCGCCGCGGGAGCGATTCCGATTGGCAAGGCGAACCTGGACCAGTTCGCAACGGGACTTGTCGGGACGCGGAGTCCATACGGCGACACGTTTAATGCGCTGCGGCCGGAGCTGATTAGCGGCGGCTCGAGCTCCGGCTCGGCCGTATCGGTAGCGCGGGGGCAGGCCGCCTTCGCGCTCGGTACGGACACGGCTGGCTCGGGACGAGTGCCAGCCGCACTGAACAGGCTTGTCGGCTACAAGCCTGCAGTTGGGGCATGGCCGGCCGCCGGCGTCGTGCCGGCTTGCCGAAGCATCGATTGCGTGACCGTGTTCACACGCAATCTTGCTGACGCGGAGGCGGTAGACGCCGCCGTCCGCGGCATACTTGCAAGCGATCCGTATTCCGCGGATCGCCCGCTCTCTCGCGCGGCGCAGCCGAAGACATGGCTGCTTCCGCAAGAGCCGCTTGCTTTCTATGGGCCATATGCTGCTGAATATGAGCAGGCGTGGCAGCGTGCGAAGCAAGCGATCATGGAGTCGGGCGTAGCGGTGAAGCAAGTCGATGTGACGCTGTTGCAAGAAGCAGCCGCGCTGCTGTACGAAGGACCGCTCGTAGCGGAGAGATGGGCCGATCTGAGCGACTTTGTGGAAGGCCATCCGGGCGAGACATTTCCGGTAACGGAGACGATCCTTCGCTCCGGCGGGAAGCCCGATTTTGATGCAGCTTCGTTATTCCGCGCGCAGCACCGTTTGCAGGAGATCAAGAGACTGACGAGGCAGTTGCTGCATGACGCCGTGCTTGTTATGCCGACTTGCGGAGGCACATGGACGCGTGAGCAAGTGAATGCCGATCCGATTGCAACGAACAGCAAGATGGGGCTGTACACGAACCACTGCAATCTGCTCGATCTAAGCGCGATTGCCGTTCCGGCCGGCGATGCTGCAGATCAGCTTCCGTTCGGCATTACTCTGTTCAGCTTGCCTGACGAAGAAGCGAACCTGACTACGGCGGCTGCGCGATTCATGCGCCAGCAAGACCGAATCACGGTAGCGGTATGCGGACTTCATATGCGCGGCTTCGCGCTTGAACCGCAGATGACGGGGCTCGGCGCCGCGTTCGTGAAGGAAGCGGCGACCGCGCCGAAGTATGAGCTGTACAAACTGCCGACTATGCCGGTTAAGCCGGGACTCGTTCGGGTGAAGGAGGGCAGCGTCGGCGCATCAATCGCAGTTGAGCTGTGGTCCATGTCGGTAGCGGCGTTCGGCGCTTTCACCGCCGTTATTCCGTCGCCGCTCGGCATCGGCAAAGTAGAGCTTAGCGACGGTACGGTCGTCTCCGGATTCGTATGCGAAGGCTATGCTGCAGATGACGCGACGATCATCACGGCAGCAGGCGGGTGGCGGGCTGCGATGACGGATAAAGCGCATATTACGTAATTGGATATGCTATACGGTAACGACGAATCTTATGGTAAAGTGTAAATTGTGAAAGTATGGAGTATGAAGTGTGAAGCATGGAGTATGAAGTAAGTCTGCACTTCCTTATTTGCCCCCATATCTCAGGCTTTTTGGGTAAAATAGCGTCACCTGCGTCCGTTAGAACGAATCAACAACGAATCGACACTCTCAATATTTAACATAAGCGCTCGGAGCGGGCAAAACAGCCGAAAGGTACTGCGAATATCCAACATAGCTCAAATCATGAAGAGGTTACGGAGTCGGCAACGACTCTAAGCCTCTTCTTTCCGTTTCAATAAATAGGAAAATGATATAATGGGAAGCAGAATAATTAAAAAAGATTCTTCTATTATAATGTACTTCAACAAGTCCGGCATGTATTACGTATCCGATGGCACAGATTAAGCTTTCAGGCGAAGTTTCATTCTTGGATCGGAAAGTCATTAAGCCGTAAGCTGGAGGTTTAAATCCGAAAGGGGCTGAAGCGGTTGCGAACGAAGGCGGTTATATTCGATTTATTCGAGACGTTGATTACCGAATTCGATAATGGCATGAGAGCATCGAAACGCAATTATAATTATATGGAGCTTCTGGGCTTATCCAATGAGCAGTTTAAGAAAGAGTGGGCGAGCAGGCAGCACAAGAGAATGACGGGCGAGTTCCCGCATTACCATTCGGTTATTGAAGATGTGATGAAGCAATGCGCGTTGGATTACAACGAAGAAGCCGTCGATTATTTGTATGCGGAGCGGGTGAAGGAGAAGCGATTCCCACTCGAACGGATTCGTCCTGATATCGTTGAGGTGTTGGAGCAAATACGGGCCAGCGGCATTAAGCTTGGACTCATTAGCAATTGCACGGAAGAGGAGGTTCATTACTGGCGAGCGAGCAGATTGGCCGCTTTCTTCGACGAAGTCATCTTCTCCTTCGAGGTTGGGTTAGCAAAGCCCGATGAGCGTATTTATCGGCTATGCAGCGAGAGGCTGGGAGTAAAGCCGGAACATACGATTTTCGTTGGAGACGGCGGTTCTAGCGAATTGGAAGGAGCAAGCAAGGCGGGCATGCGGCCGGTGCATGCTTATTGGTTCAATACCTATATTCAGAGTGAGTTCCGGAAGCTGAACGATCCGAAAGATCTGTTGACGTTGCTCTAACGACATGGTAATCCATGATGTGAGGAGGAGGAAGGGATGGAAGAAAGCGCGGTACTGCATGAGTTCAATTCCCGCAAAAGAAAGGGAACGCCTCTTGTGGTCATGATGTGCGGGGTGGCGGGCTCGGGCAAAACGACCTTTGCTCAAAAGCTGGAAAAGAGCGGTTTCGTTCGTCTGTCTATCGATGAACATATTTGGGCAACGAAAGGCCGATACGGAATCGACTACCCGATTGAGATGTACGAGCAGCTTAAGCTGGAATCCGAGCAAAAGCTGCGCAATCAAATGGTATCTTTAATTAAAGAAAAGCAAAGGGTGGTCGTGGACTTTAGCTTCTGGCAACGGCAGCGCAGGAACGAGTACAAGAAGCTCATCGAGGTTGCCGGCGGCGAGTGGGAGCTCGTCTATCTGAAGGTTCCTCCGGATGAATTGCGTGAGAGGCTGCGCATTAGAAGCGAGCGATTCGATGCTAACGCCGCTTTCACCATTACCGAGCAACTATTGACTTCCTTTCTGAACGGTTTCGAGACGCCTTCGGGCGAAGGCGAGATCGTGATCGAACAAATGCCGCCAAACCGGCTGCGATACCCAATCGGGAAGTTCGAGCCGGTAGTTGATGTCGCCGCAGAAATACGTGCCGGATTCGTCGAACAAATTCCCGATATAGTCGTATCGCTTAAGCGATTAACGGCGTCGCTTACTCCTGAACAGCTAGATAGGCCTTATCGGGAGGGAGGCTGGAGCATCAAGCAAATCGTGCACCATATGGCGGATAACGATATGAACGCGTACTTGAGATTCAAGCGGGCGTTAACCGAAGATGAGCCGCTCGGAAACTCCTATCGGGAGGATTTATTTGCCGAGTTAAGCGACTATAAGGATGTCCCTGTAGAGAACTCGATCGCCTTGCTGGAAATACTGCATAAGCGATTCCGCGTCCTGCTTCAAGGAATGAACGAGGAGGATTTTCACAGGAGGCTAGCGACGCAAGCGTTAGGAAGCATCACGCTCGATATTGCGCTGCAAAGATTCGTATGGCACAATCGCCATCATACCGCGCAAATCGCTGCAGCGACGAAGTTATCATGAAAATACGAGTCGTTTCTGACGAGCCCTCATTCCCCTTGTCGCTTCTTCGCTTTATCGAATAAATCGTATTTGTCCAGCAGCTTGTAATAGAGGAATATGAGCACCAGTGCCAGTGCGTAGGAAAGGAATGTCCATCCAATGTTCCAACCTTTGCCGTACTCTGCTTTACCAGTCATTAAGGCGATGAATTCGAGCACCGTATTGAATAAGCTGACACAGGCTATCTTAAGCCAAGCTCGGCGATTGCTTCTAATTATCCAATAAATCAAGTAGCTTGCCGTTATTGGATAGAGCCCGAGGTCCATGGGAAGCGCTGAAAGCGTCTCGTCATGATCGATCTTCGGCGTAAAATCCCAGAAGCCCAGATGATAACCGATGTCGTTAAAAAAGGCGGATACAATAGCGGCTATTGGATAAATCAAATAAAGAATAATAGGCGATTTCCTAATTAATAGGATACCGAAAATCCATGGGATGATAAATCCGATTACAATGTTTATGGTCATGTGGGCCTCTCACTTAATCGTTTTTACGAAAGTATTTCCAACTATCCGATTAAACATGTACCGCCCTTTACTTCAAACCGAAGCTGAGGGCGGTTTCTTATTGTGAACCTTCGCTACCTCATCATATCGCTAAGTCCGGGACTATGTTCATTGGGCATTTCGGGCATTTGTGGAACGGGAAATCCATTAGGGGGATCTACTACCGATAATTGTCCGCTATTCCGGCTTGGGCTTTGTCCTTGGAATATTTCGCTGATCCGCGTTTGATCCAATCTGAAGTTGAATTGCATGTTGTGATAACCCAAATCGACGTATTTGCGGCATTCCGGGTATTTGTTAATATCGTAGTTCGGGATGGGGAACAGCGAGCCCCAGTTAACGCCGAGTACCTCGAGTGCTTTGGCAAAAGCGTTCTGATGGGCATTATCCCTTACAATCAGAAATCCGAGCGTTTCGCGGAACGTTTTGTTCGAGCTCATTTCATAAATTCTCGTTTTCTGCAAAACGCCTGTCGATTCGAGGATGACATTGTTCAGCATATCGCTAATCAAGTTTCCGTGGCTGTATACCCATGAGCCGTTCCAAGGGTTGCCGCCCGCATCGACCGGAAGCGAGCTCTGGGCACCCATGATAAAATGATGCGGATTGGCATGCTTGATCGCTTCGTCGAGTGGAGCGTTATCCGTTCCCGCATTCCCTGGCGTCGATAAGCCTGCCCCGTTCAACAGCTGGTTAATCGTATTTTGGACAAGCTCCACATGGGCGATTTCCTCGAGAAAAACACCTTTAAGCAAGTCTCTGAACTGCAAATCCTTGCCTCTGAAATTAGAGGACTGGAAAAAGTATTGCATCATCGTGCGCATCTCTCCGAATTGTCCGCCTAACGTTTCCTGAAGCACTTTGGCCGCTGCGGGATCGGGCTGATCCGGTTCGATAATGTTGATCAGTTCTTCCTTGTAATAATACATGGCCTGCATTCTCCTTATGCTCAAGATAACTTTAATTTCTGCAACGAAAAATGGTTTTATCCGCGATCATCAAGAATCATGTGATCGCCCCAAGGATATAATAAAGCCGACTTCACCCAAATTAAGGAGATAATGTACGCCGCTCCGCAGCCTATACATCCCGTGGCCGGCTCTACACTCAAGTTCTGCAGGAGGAACATGCATGCTAACAACGATGGACGATCGTAACGAAATAATCATGGAATCCAAACTGTCGATATGCGCCCTCGGAGGCGTTCATGAAATCGGCAAAAACATGTATGTGGTTCAATATGGCGAGGATATCGTTGTTATTGATGGCGGCTCGAAGTTTCCCGACGAAAGCTTGCTGGGCATCGATCTCATTATTCCGGACATTACGTATTTGCTGCAAAACAAAGACAAGGTTGTCGGCATGATCGTGACGCACGGTCACGAGGATCATATCGGCGGCATTCCGTATCTATTGAAGCAATTGAATATGCGCATATTCGGTACGGCATTTACGCTTGGATTAATAAAAGGAAAGCTGAAGGAGAACGGTTTGCTGGATCAAAGCGAACTTGTCCCTATAGACGGCGATTCAAGGATTGAGCTGGGCTCGATGAGCGCTACTTTTTTCCGGACGAATCACAGCATCCCCGACTGCCTCGGAATTGCATTCGAGACGCCTGAAGGAACCGTTGTCCATACCGGCGATTTCAAGTTCGACTTGACTCCTGTCGGGGGCCAATATCCGGATATTCATAAAATGGCCGCATTAGGCGAGAGAGGCGTGCTAGCGCTGCTGTCGGAGAGCACTAACGCGGAGAGGCCGGGCTTTACGCCCTCGGAGAGAGTCGTGGGCAAGCATATCGAGGAAGCGATCGTTTCCGCGAAAAACCGCGTCTTCATATCCACCTTCGCTTCTAACGTTCACCGGTTGCAGCAGGTCGTCGATGCCGCTTATCTAACCAACCGCAAGATTGCGCTGCTCGGACGCAGCATGGTCAATGTAGTAGCGGTAGCTACCGAGCTTGGCCACTTGCACATTCCGGAAGGCATGCTCGTCGATGCTGCCGCCATCTCGCAGGTGGAAAGAAGCCGGATGGCGGTGCTTTGTACCGGAAGCCAAGGCGAGTCGATGGCGGCACTGGCCCGGCTTGCAAGCGCGAGCTACCGAGGAGCCGAGATATTGCCTGGAGATACGGTTATTCTTGCCTCTTCTCCGATTCCCGGGAACGAGAGGGCCGTTTCATCCGTGGTAGATAATTTGTTCCAGCTAGGAGCGCATGTTATTTACGGTTCAGGCGCTTCAACGGGTCTCCATGTTTCGGGTCACGCCAGCCAAGAGGAGCTCAAGCTGATGCTGACGTTAATGAAGCCGACCTATTTCATACCGATTCACGGCGAATACCGGATGCTGCTTCAGCATAAGCATCTCGCCGAATCCGTCGGCGTTAAATCCGATAACATCTTCATCGTAAACAATGGCGACGTCGTCGATATTCAGGGGCAAGTAGCCGTACAAACTCGCAAAGTGCCGGTCGGCAATACGTTGGTCGACGGCTTCGGCATTGGCGATGTCGGTCATATCGTGCTGCGGGATCGCAAGCATCTGGCCGAGGACGGCATCATTGTCATCGTCGTCACGCTTAGCAAGGCCGACGGTTCGATCCTTTCCGGGCCGGATATCATCTCGCGAGGATTCGTCTATATAAGGGAAGCCGAAGGATTAATTGAAGCGGCCAACAAGCTGGCATTGGCGGCGATCGAGAATTTGCACGAGGACGGCAAGCCCGTGAAATGGACAATGATGAAGCAGAAGATCAAAGAGGCCGTCGGCAAATTCGTATATGCCCAAACGAAGAGAAGACCGATGATCTTGCCGATCGTAATCGAGGTGTAAGTAAAAAACGACTTTGCCCTAAGCTGTCTCGGAACTCTAGAAAAGTTCCGGGACAGCTCATAGTCAAAGTCGTTTTTTCATGCGGACATCATCTAATTAATTACGAGTAGCGGGGAAAGTTGTTGTTTTGCATTTGCGATTGAGTGTTGGATTGGGAATAGACCGGAATATTGCTTGTGCTATACGAAGTCGAAGCCGATGCCGAATGCGAAATTTGTTGGCAAATCGCATTGATTTGTTGGAGTTGTTGAATAGCCGTATGATGACCTTGAAGGGCTGATTGGATGATCGAAGCTGCCTGATGCTCGCGCTGAGCAAGTTGCTCGAGCTGCATTGCGTTACTTTTTTCTTGATTCAATAATTGCTGATATTGCAAAGTTGCTTGCTGCGTCTGATGCACCAATTGTTGAATGAGCTGCTCGGCTTGAGCGACTTGTTGGGATCCTTGGTTCATAGGCATAAATTGATTCATGTTGAATTCCTCCTGTGGATGATGTTTTTGTGACCTATCTATTTTGGTAACCGTGGCCCTTAAATATTCAGAACGCGGATATCTTCATATTTCCACTCGGTCGGCCCTCGCCCTCGGGCCTTGCTTAAAGTCGAAAAGACTGTTATTTTTTTGCATCTGCGGCACAAGCGAATAATCGTCTCGATACTGACAGAAAATAATCGAGCTTGTACTTTAACGAAAAGGGGCTATAAAATGAAGAAGTGGCTGACGATTTTTAGCGTTCTCGCATGTCTGATGTTGTTCACCGCCGTTCCGGCTTTTGCCGACAACAACATGAACCGGGCCAACAACACGCCGGGCGATGAGATCCGTAATGACGTCAATACCGGCATTAACAGAACTAACCGTGCACTGGGCACTGATATTAACCGCCTGGATAACGGGAACACCGTAAATGGAAACAACTACAGAACCAACAACTACAGAGCGACTGCCGCCGATGACGACGGCTTCGACTGGGGCTGGCTGGGCCTTATTGGATTAATCGGCCTTGCCGGTATGAGAGGCCGCGAACGTGATCGCGACCGTGCTTAGAGTAAATTGAATCGTTGATCAACAACAAAGGAACTCCCCTCGACGAGGGGAGTTCCTTTGTTGTTGATGTTAAGCATGAACCAAATCTGGTCTTTTGATCTGAAGCGGCGGGGGAATAAGCCAACCCTTTTCTTTGTTCATTTGCAAAATTCTCAAGCCGAATGCAGCTTTGGTTAGATGATATTTTGCGAATAATGCGGCAATATCTTCTCTAATCGATTGTCCCATCGCTTGACTGCAAGCAGTTAATCCAATCGAAGCATCGACAGAAATCGCGAAGGAGATTTCGGCGTCCGCAAACCGTGCTCCAACAGGTATATCTTCAAGCTTTGCTTCAGGTCTGTCGGGCAACATCGGGGAAGGCGCAACGCCATTATCCGTCAGTATAGCGTCGAACTCTTTCGCTTCTAACTTGGCCTGATCGATCAGGTCTCCCAAAATCTTCTTCAGATCCTTGTCGCCGGCATGGTTGATATAAGCCTGATAACAGGAGATCATTGATTTAGCAGCCATGGAAGACTGCCAAACGCTGAACACTTCACCGTAATGCATGGGTTCTTCTTTCGGGTTGCCGCTTAAAATTCCCATTCATTCATCGCTCCCTTTCCAAGTTCACCTATTAAGCATTGTGACTGACTTATTATGATTTTTGCCAAGGTTTATATGCGAGAAGCAAAGTTCCATTTTCTGTTCAATAGGCTTGCGGCCCTCCTGGACAATACAAAACAGTTATGGATTGGATAATAGATCAGTTTGTTCCCATCATATATCATTTAAGTTCGCCGGCCCATTTTGTACAATTTAGAAGAAATTACTGCTATCTTTCTAAATCAAAGCGAACAAGGAGAACGAACTTATGGATGCTTATTTATTCGTACATTTCAAAGAAAAGAAAACGACGGACGGCGAACAGGTTTATTTTGCGCTGAGCAAGGACGGGTTTAACTGGGAACAGGTCAATGACGGATTGCCTGTCTTATGGAGCAAGCTGGGCGACGAAGGCGTTCGGGACCATACGATCGTTCGGACCAAAACCGGCAAGTTTTATATTCTGGCTACCGATCTTGGCCTTGCCAATTGTTTCGATACGAAATACGGAGGCAGCTGGGGGAACATAGGACGAGAGGGGAGCAAATGCTTATCGTTGTGGGAGTCGGATGATCTCGTGAATTGGTCCGAACAGCGAATGATCCATTTAGGCGATGAGGATTTCGGATGTTTATGGGCGCCGGATATCATCTATGATCGCAACAACGACGATTACGTCGTACATTGGTCGTCCGCTCATGCATCGAACAATTATGGCCACAAAGCGATCTATTATGCCCGTACGAAAGATTTCGAGAATTTCTCCGTGCCGCAGATGCTGTGTCGGAAGGACGGTAGCGGCATTATCGATTCCGCGATCTACGAGGAAAACGGCATGTTCTACCGCTTCCTCAAGAGCGAGGACAATCCGACAGGCATCATTTTGCAAAAAGGGAAAACGCTCACCGGCGAATATACGCGAATCGAGGCGTTCGACGCGGAGATGGCGAAACTCGAGAACACAGCCTATGAAGCGCCGACGGCGTTCAAGCTCGCAGACGGCAGGTGGTGCTTAATGCTGGACTTCTACGGCGTGCAAGGCGAGGGACAAGGATACGTTCCTTTTATCGCCGACGATATTGACAGCGGGTTATTCATCCGATCCGACGAGAGCTTCACTTTCCCCTACCGCTTCAAGCACGGTACGGTGCTGTCCATCACGTTGGAAGAGTATGATCGCATTCGCATGATCAAAGCGTAACCATCTTAATCAAGATCCCGGCAAGCGCGCCTGCAAGGACAACGATCCAAGGCGGCATTTTCCAATAAACCAATAGAACGAATAACATAGCCGCAAGAGCAAAGTCGATCGGCTGCGCGATGGAGCTCGTCCATATAGGATGATAGAGTGCGCCCAATAACAACCCGACAACCGATGCGTTTATGCCGATCAATGCGCCTTGAACCTTCGGTTTTCTTCTAAGCGAATCCCAATAAGGCAGCGTACCGACAATAAGCAGAAAAGCAGGCAGAAAAATCGCGATCGTGGCGATTAGAGCACCTAACCAGCCGTCCATCATAGCTCCAAGATAGGAAGAGAAAGCAAACAAAGGACCTGGAATAGCCTGCGTTGCGCCGTATCCGGCAAGAAATTCGTCTCTTCCTATCCAGTCGGCGGCAACCAATTCTCTCTCAAGCAGCGGCAATACGACATGGCCGCCTCCGAATACGAGGGAGCCCGACCGATAGAAGCTGTCAAAGACGGCTATTTCATGCAAGGGAACCATATTTCTTAGAACGGGCAAACCAATCAATAAGGCTAGAAATAACATTAAACAGATCGTTCCGAGCCTTCGGCTGACAGGGACGGATACTTTGGGAAGTTCAGTCGTATGATTTGCTTTGAACATCAATAGGCCAATTATTCCCGCTGCAACGATGATGCTCACCTGACTGAATGCCGATTGCCATAGCAGGCTTATAGACGCTGCGATAACGGCTATTGCGATCCTGCTTCTATCCGGCGTAAGCTTCTGCCCCATTCCTAATACGGCCTGCGCGACGATCGCAACCGCAACGATCTTCAAGCCGTGGACCCAACCCGCATTACCTAAGTCGAAATGGTGGACCAACAGGGCAAACAGTGCTAACGCGAGCGCGGAGGGGAGCGTGAACCCGATAAAAGCTAAAATTCCCCCTAGAAGACCGGCTCGCATGACGCCAATGCCAATCCCGACCTGACTGCTCGCCGGCCCGGGGAGGAATTGACTTAATGCAACCAAATCGGCATAGCTCTTCTCGTCCAGCCACTTTCTCCGCTTCACGTACTCTTCATGAAAATAGCCCAAATGAGCAATCGGTCCTCCGAAGGAGGTTAATCCTAGCTTCGTAGAGACTAATAAAACTTCCAGCCATTTTTTTCCCTTTGCTTCCGAGGTCATTGCGGACGACTCCTTCTTCTTTTATCTCATTCCTTCTAGTGTATCATTTATGTTCATGGCGTTGTTTTAAAAGATTGTAATGAAGAGCCGTCTTCTTTTGTATCGCGCCGCTTCATTAAACGCAAGCAAAAATCGGCTGCCATTGCGGCAGCCGATTTTTGATTTAAATGACTTTGTTTTTCCAGGGATTATTCTTTACGACTAACAAACTCGTTTGGTATATCTTCGCCGTCCGGGTTATTATTTTTGGTTTGGCTCAGACGACCGTTACGAAACTCGCCACCGTGAACTTTATTTTGTCTTTGATCATTATTATCAGTTTGGTCATGCTTGTTATGATTTAAGTTTTTATTGTTCGTCATGTACATGGCTCCTTCTATAATCAGTGTCACCTTAGAATGCGTATAGCCTTATTGATATATGCAAGCATCCGCCGATGCTCTATCTGGAATATTTTTTTATAGGTAAGTTAAATATAATTAGAAAAATGTTTTTCTGAAAAAGGGAGTAAACCCATGAAAATAAATAATAAAATCGCCCTTTTACTAATGCTGAGCTTAAGTTTAATGATCATCGGTTGCAGGGAGGACTCCAATCGACAGCTAAACCAACAAAGCGTCAAGTCCCATAACACGGCAAATCAAAATGCCAAACCTGTCATATTTATTTTGATTGATTCTTTAATGGACAAGCCTTTGCATGATGCGATTCAAGAAGGCCGTGCACCCGCATTGCAATATCTCCTTAAAAACGGGCAATACTTCCCGAAGGTCGTGAGTTCATTTCCCACGATGTCCGTAACGATCGACAGCACTTTATTAACGGGAACGTATGCAGACCGACATCATGTGCCAGGACTCGTTTGGTACAGCGGCAAAGAGAAACGCATGATTTTCTACGGAAATGGTGCCAAAGAAGCATTGAAGATAGATCAAATGCAAGTCATTATGGATGCTATTTATCAATTAAACCAGGTTCATTTGAACAAAAAAACGAAAACGATTCACGAAGAGCTGGCCGATAAAGGCAAAGAATCCGCGTCAATCAATGCTATCGTTTTTAGAGGGAAAACAGAACATGCCTTAAAAGTGCCTCGCTTCTTAACGTTCAGCAATCGCGTGCCAGAACAAATGATATTAACAGGACCTAAATGGTTTTCCTATGCAGCGCTTGCACAACTGGATCCGAAGAATAGCTGGAATACTCTATTGTGGAAAAAATACGGGATGAACGATGAGTTTTCCGCACAAGACACCGCTTATCTGATTAATCAAAAAAAGCTTCCGAATGTAACCATCGCATACTTTCCGGAGAATGATAATTCAGTGCATAGAAAGGGCACGGCTCAGTTGGACGGTATTGAAAAAGCGGATCAGGCACTGCAAGTCGTGCTTGACGCATACGGTTCGTGGGAGCAGGCTGTAAAAAATGCTATATGGATCGTCATGGGCGACAGCGCGCAGAGCGCTGTTTACGAGGATAGACAGTTAGCGACTGTTGAGATAAAATCGCTTTTGAACCATTACCGCATAGCAAAATTAAATCAACCTGTAAGTGCCGAAGACCAAATCGTGATTTCCACTAATGAACGGATGGCTTATGTCTACGCGATTAATGCTAACGTGGAGCTATCCGACGTCGTGAAACTTTTGCAAAATGAGGAGAAGCTCGACATTATCGCAATGAAAGACGATGAAAATGTTCGTGTTACAGCAGGGAAAAATGGAACCATGTTTTCTTATCGTCCCGGTGGAAACTTCACTGATGAATATGGGCAATCTTGGACATTATCGGGCGAACCGAGCCTTGTGGATATTGCGATCAAAAACAACCGGATCAAGTATGGAAGATATCCTGATGTTTTGGCGAGGTTATACGGGGCAATGCATTCTCATGAAGGAAGATACGTTGTCGTCACGGTCCAACCCGGATATGAACTCGTCAGTGAAAGTTCCCCTACTCACATCGGAGGGGGAGCCCATGGTTCGCTTCATGAAAAAGATTCCCTTGTCCCATTAATTATTTCCGGAACGAATACACGGCCCAAAACACTGCGTATCGTTGATATCAAAGACTGGGTTCTTCAAATGGTGGACGGATAGGTTTTACATAGCGGTTCCGCTACTGTTCATTGCCAATGTCAACAAGGGCCAATACCTGCAAAAAAATGAGCCTAATCGAAACATCTCGATTAGGCTTATTTTCGTTTCTATAAAAACTTCCGGCTCGTTTTCTTCCCGTCGCAGCTGAACACGATCTTCTTATCCTCGACGAATGTCTCCAAATGCACGTTTTTACCCCATAACGAAACGACATGAGGCAGCGTCCGCTCCACGTATTTGAGGTCGAGCTCGGTGCCTTCATAGTTATGGATCAGGTACAGTTCGCCCACCCGGTTGAAGTCGCCATCCTTGACGTATAGGCTTGGGAAGCCCCCGTTCACTTTCGAATAAACGAGCTGCTCGCGAATGTTCTCCCACGATTTATCGGTAATTTTCCACTCCGGCCCTTTTTTCTCGAAAATGTACAGATCCAGATCGTCGACGAGCTCCTTCGTCAAATAGTTGCGGAGGAAGGAGATGTCGGAATCGAATTCGCGCACCTCGAAAATTTTGTCCCGGCCTTGGCCCGGCTGGCGTCCGAAACGCGCCATTTCCTCCTTCGTCGGCTTATCCCAGCGACGCTCGATATCCTCGAATATTTTCAAGCCCAAATAATATGGATTGAGGCTGTGCCGCGAAGGGACGACTACGGATGAATTGAGCTTGGCGAATTCGATCGTCTCGTCGCTCGTCAAATCAAGCTCGCGGATAATGCGCTGATGCCAATAGGATGCCCAGCCTTCGTTCATGATTTTCGTTTCGATCTGCGGCCAGAAGTAAAGCATCTCATCCCGCAGCATCGACATAATGTCGCGCTGCCAATCCTCGAGAATCGGCGAGTACTCTTCAATGAACCACACGATGTCCTTCTCCGGTTCAGGCGGGAAGCGTTTGATCTCGGCCGCTTTCGACGCCGCTTCGCGCTCGGCGATCAGCTCCGGATCCAGATCCCATAAATCACCGTAGGCGGATGGCGCTTCATAACCGGATGACTTTTCTTTCTCCTTCTGAATCATCTCGATGTACCGCTTCTTGTCGAGCTGATACGGCTTGATGAGCGTCGGATCGACATGCTCCTGTATGGCGAGAATCGCATCGATGAACTTCTCGACCGCCTCCGTGCCGTAATCCATCTCGTATTGGCTAATGCGCTCGGCAGTAGCGGACATGCTCTCGACCATATTGCGGTTGGATACGCCGAAGCGGGCATTGTTTTTGAAGAAGTCGCAGTGCGCCAGAACGTGGGCGACGATCAGCTTGTTCTGAATAAGCGAGTTGCCTTCGAGCAGGAAGGCATAGCATGGGTTCGAGTTGATGACGAGCTCGTAAATTTTGCTGAGGCCGAAGTCGTATTGCATTTTCATTTTATTGAAGGTTTTGCCGAAGCTCCAGTGCGAGAACCTTGTCGGCATGCCGTAAGCGCCGAACGTATAAATAATGTCCGCCGGACATATTTCGTAACGCATCGGGTAAAAATCGAGTCCAAAGCCTTGTGCGATCTCGGTTATCTCATCGATGGAACGCTCCAATGCGCGTATCTCATCCTGGTTCATCCGTCATCCCTCCGCATTCGAAAATACGATTCATACCATATGTATGAATCTCGAGGAGTGGATATGCCTGCATCTGGCATCAGATGGGGACGAACCTATAAGGGTTGACAACGAAACGACTCGCTATTATCATATACATATACCCCTAAGGGTATATATTTTTTACTCTCAAACATACCCCATAGGGTATATAATAAAAATGGAGGTGCAGCAAGTGACACAACCATCGATTCGAGCAAATACGATACTGGATTGCCAAGGGCTAGCTTGTCCGATGCCAATCGTGCGAACGAAGAAAGCCATCGAGAGCCTGATTCCCGGTGAAGTCATTGAAGTGCAAGCCACTGACCGCGGCTCGCTCGCCGATATACAAAGCTGGGCGAAGAAGACGGGACATCATTACCTAGGAACGGTTGAGGAAGGCGGCGGCGGCATGCTGAAGCATTTCATTCGCAAGGCTGCAAGCTCGGAAGAGAAGCAGGATTTGAGCTACCCGCATACGACGACAGCTGATCAATTGCAGAAGCTGCAAGCTGACGCAATAACTAAGCTCGTCGTACTCGACGTACGTGAGCCTGCGGAATATGCGTTCGAGCATATACCCGGTGCGGTATCCATTCCGCTTGGTGAGCTTGAGCATCGAATGAACCAAGAACTCGACAGCAATACAGCGATCCATGTTGTATGCCGATCAGGCAACCGAAGCGATATAGCCTGCCAAATGTTAAGTGAAGCAGGTTTCTCGAAAGTTCATAACGTCATCTCGGGCATGTCCGGTTGGACCGGAGCGGTTGAAGGTATTCGAGCAAAAGAAGGAGGCAGAGCCAACCATGAATGACTTTACTAACCAACAAATCCAAGCCTATAAACCAATGACTCCAGCCGAGTTGGCATCCATCGTCATGAACAAGCAAGAGCTGTACATCCTCGACGTGAGAAATGAAGAAGACTACAGCGACTGGCGGATCGAGGGCCATGGCATTACGAGCGCCAATCTGCCTTACTTCGATCTGCTTGATGGTGTCGAGCCAGCGCTTGAATTGCTGCCAGAGCAGGGCGATGTTCTTGTTGTCTGTGCAAAAGAGGGCTCTTCGATATTCGTTGCCGAACGGCTCGCCGAGTCGGGACGAAGCAGTATAACTTATTTGCAAGGCGGAATGAAGGCATGGAGCGAGCATCTTGAACCTGTCCATATCGGCAAGCTGCAGGATGGTGGCGATCTCTATCAGTTCGTTCGTCTAGGCAAAGGATGCCTGTCATACATGGTCCTATCCGGAGGCGAAGCAGCCGTAATCGATTCACTTCGAATGACCGTTGTCTACAAGCAGTTCGCGTTTAGCCGCGGTGCTCGTATTACACATACGATCGACACGCATCTGCATGCCGATCATATTTCCGGAGGCCGGGCGCTTGCCGAAGAAACAGGGGCAACGTATTACTTGCCATCGAAGGACGCAGATGAAGTAGTCTTTGCCTACAGCCCTCTGGAACATCGTTCGGAACTGCGTGTAGGTTCGACCGACCTGGCGATTCAACCGATCTATTCACCAGGCCATACCATTGGCAGCACATCGCTGATCATCGACGGCCAATATTTAATAAGCGGGGATATCCTGTTCGTGGAATCGATCGGACGTCCGGACCTGGCAGGCAAATCAGGCTACTGGGCGGGACATCTGCGTACGACGCTATATGACACTTATGCGGCATTGCCCAAAAAACTGATCGTGCTGCCTGCTCACTTTAGCAAGTACACCGAGCTAGGCGAAGGAGGCAAAGTTGCTGCCAAGCTTGGCGATTTATTCGAAAGCAATCCCGGTCTGCATTTCACCGACGAGGATACGTTCCGCAAAGCGGTGACGGAGCAGCTGCCGCCTCAGCCTAATGACTATGAGCGCATTCGCCAAGTGAATATGGGCAAAGAAACGTTGACGCAAGACGAGCAGCGCGACATGGAGATTGGTCCCAACCGCTGCGCCATACACGATAACTAAGCCAAACCAAAACTTGAGGAGGAATTAAAAATGAAAATTGATGTACTTGTAGATGCGAAAGGACTATCCTGCCCCATGCCGCTTGTGAAAGCGAAGAAAGCGATCGATGCGATGCTAGTCGGACAACTGATGGAGCTTCACTCTACTGACAAAGGGGCGCTTACTGATTTTCAGGCGTGGGTGAACAAGTCGAACAATGAAATCGTGAAGGTAGATACGATATCCGGGATTTATACCTTTGTTATTCGCAAAGGATAAGGGACAACGCCAAGCAGATAGGCAAGCTTTACTGCCTAGGGAGGTAACGGTTAAATGGATTTAACATTCATCGCATTTTTGTTTCTTATCGGCTTCATCGGTTCGTTTCTATCCGGCATGGTCGGAATCGGAGGCTCGATCATTAAATATCCGATGCTGCTCTACATTCCAACTATGCTAGGCTTCGTCGCTTTTACCGCCCAGGAAGTATCGGCAATAAGCGCAATACAGGTGTTTTTCGCGTCGCTCGCAGGCATGCTCATGTTCCGCAAGGACGGTCTTGTCCATACGAAGCTCGTGCTGTACATGGGCGTCGCCATCGTAATCGGAAGTTTCGCGGGGGGCTTCGGTTCACGGTATTTGCCGGATTCATTCATCAATATCACATACGCCATTATCGCATTGCTGGCTGCAGTGCTCATGCTGTTTCCCAAACAGGACCAGACGCTGCCAACGGGTACCCAGCAATTGACGTTTAATCGAACGGCTGCCGTCGTACTTGCAGCAGCAATTGGCATTGTATCGGGAATTGTAGGCGCAGCAGGCGCGTTCATCCTTATGCCGGTTATGCTTGTCGTGCTCAAGATCCCGACACGTATCGCGATAGCATCCTCGCTAGCGGTTACATTCCTGTCGTCCATCGGTTCGGCAGCCGGGAAGCTTATCGGCGGTCATATGCTGTTAACGCCATCAGTGGTGATGGTAATCGCAAGCCTCGTCGCGGCTCCGCTCGGAGCTGCAGTCAGCAAACGAATGAACACGAAAGTGCTTCAATGGATGCTTATGGCTCTAATAACAGCAACCGTTGTGAAGATATGGCTCGATATTATTTTCTAAATAAGAGAGGTTGATTATCATGGAGAAGGAAAAGACGACGATCGTGCTCTTCAGCGGCGACTTGGACAAGGCTATAGCTGCCTTCATCATAGCGAACGGGGCGGCGGCTTACGATCATGACGTCACGATATTTTTCACCTTCTGGGGACTAAATACGCTGCGCAAGGATGAGCATGTAGACGTAAAGAAGGGATGGCTGGAAAAAGCTTTTGGGTGGATGATGCCGCGGGGTGCGAAGAAGCTGGGCTTGTCGAAATTGAATATGCTTGGCATAGGACCGCCTATGATTAAGCATGTCATGAAGAAGCATAATGCGCTGTCGCTCCCGCAGCTTATCGAGCTGGCGCGTGAGCAAGGCGTCAAGCTGGTCGCTTGTACGATGACGATGGATTTGCTGGGTTTGAAGGAAGATGAGCTGGTCGATGGACTGACATACGCAGGCGTATCCGCTTACTTGGGTGATGCTACTGACGCGAAAGTGAACTTGTTTATTTAATACTGGCTCGACTAAGCTATTTGCGTTATCTTATAGGTATATACGTATACAGGTATAGGAAATGTCAGAGGAGCTGATAGTAGTGGCTTATCATTATAATGATGAAATGAAGAAGCGTCTCCGCAGACTGGAAGGACAAGTCCGCGGCGTGCTGAGGCTGATGGAAGAAGAGAAGAACTGCAAGGATGTCGTTAGCCAGCTGTCGGCTGTGCGCAATGCGGCGGATAAAGCTATCGCGCAGATTGTAGCAGAGAACCTGCAGCAATGCATTCTGGAGGAGCAGCAATCCGGCGGAGACACAAGCAAGGTAGTGAAGGAAGCGATTGAGCTGCTTGTGAAGAGCCGTTAAACGAAGACAAAGAAAGAACCTGCAAGAGGGATGAGCACTCGCGGCATTAGACGCAGTAGTCGATTCCTTCTTACAGGCTCTTTTCGTTTTGTTTGACGCCGTACATCGCTTGGTCGGCGTCGCTGATGAGCTCTTTCAAGCTGGAGCCAAGTCCGTAGTTCGCGCTAATGCCGATGCTTGCCGATATGCGAATCGTTTGGTCTCGAATCTCGAAAGGCTCTTTGATCGAGTCTCTTATCTTGGAGGCTACGAATTCGATGTCTTGGTTGTCGACGAGATGCTGGAAGAAGATAAGGAATTCGTCGCCTCCGTATCGGACGAGGATGTCGCTTTTCCGTACGTTTTGCTTCAAGCGCCCCGATATTTCGAGCAATAGCAGATCGCCGAAGTCATGGCCGTAAGTGTCGTTCACATCCTTGAAATCATCGATATCGATGAACATGACGCTGAACTGCTTGTCCGCCCCGCTCTGGTATACATGGCTTAAGTAGCGCCGGTTATACAGTCCCGTCAGACTGTCGGTCACGCTTGCGTTCTCAAGCTCAATGACGTAACCCAGTATGGCAGCCATGGATTTCACGATGGACAGCTGCTGCTCGTTAAGCTCGATAGGTCCTTTGCCGAGTAAGCATATCGCGCCGACGGCCTCGTTGCTGCTCGTTTTCACGGGAACGCCGACCAAGGAACAACTCTGCGGGAGCTGGTCGATATCCGGAAGCTGTGACGTTCTGGAATCATCGGACAGATCGGGAATCGCAAGATGGGAGAAGCCCTGGTCAACGACGAGTTTGCATAGCGGCGACAGCAGCGAATGCGTTAGCATATCCGTATGGTTGTCGTCCCCGCGATCGAATGCTCTAAGGATCCGGTTGCTAGTTGTATCGGACGTAGCGATTAGAATCATGTTCACTTGAAGGAAATGCTTTAGTGTGTCTATGATATGTTCGGCTGCATCTTCTAGTGAGCGGTCGTGACTGCTCATGTTCTCAACTCCTGCCGTAGTGTTGAAACAAGGGAATTCCCTTCTTATTCCATAGTAGTCGAAAAGTCATATATTCTCAAGGCTGTTAACGTATTTAATTGGGAAATTTGAACTATATTTTATTACATAAAAAGTATGCGATCAAAAAATGCTGGAAATCGATAAAAATCCAAGACATGAAATAATATATGCATTAATTCAAAGGACAACCAAATTAATACTTGAATTAATTCGAATCTTATAGTTTAATAAGGGTGGAAGGTTTATTGTTCTGTAACTAAATTAATGATTTCATTAACATTAACTAAAATGAGGTGTAAGCGGATGGCAAACAACAAGGCAACGATGATCGTAGACAAGGATTTTACAATCGGGGAAGTAGATAAACGCATTTATGGTTCGTTCATTGAACATTTGGGCCGCGCCGTATACGGCGGCATATATGAAGCGGATCATCCGACGGCTGATGAGCAAGGCTTTCGTTCGGACGTCATTGAACTCGTTAAGGGCCTTGACGTGCCGATCGTTCGTTACCCTGGGGGCAACTTTGTATCCGGTTACAATTGGGAAGACGGCGTAGGTCCGGTTGATCAACGTCCTAGAAAGCTTGAACTGGCATGGAGAACGATCGAACCGAACTGGATCGGTTATAACGAATTCATGGATTGGTGCAAGAAAGTCGGCACGGATGCGATGATGGCCGTCAACCTCGGTACGCGCGGTATTGACGAAGCGCGCAACCTGCTCGAATATTCGAATCATAAGTCCGGCTCGTACTGGAGCGATCTTCGTGTATCGCATGGCTACAAAGATCCTCACAACGTGAAGACGTGGTGCCTTGGCAACGAGATGGACGGCCCTTGGCAGATCGGCCATAAGACGGCCTACGAGTATGGGCGTCTCGCGAACGAGGCAGGCAAGGCAATGCGCTGGGTTGACCCGACGATTGAATTAGTCGCTTGCGGCAGCTCGAACATCGCAATGCCGACATTCCCGGAATGGGAAGCGACTGTACTCGACCTGACTTATAATACGGTTGACTATATATCGATTCACCAATACTATGGCAACAGAGACAACGATTCGCAGAACTTCCTTGCACTTTCGATGGGCATGGATTCCTACATCGATACCGTTATTGCCACTTGCGACTATATCCAAGCGAAGAAACGCGGCAAGAAAAAAATAAACCTCTCGTTCGACGAGTGGAACGTATGGTATCATTCCAATGATCAGGACAGCAAGATCGAGCCGTGGACGATTGCTCCTCCGCAGCTTGAAGATATCTATAACCACGAGGATGCGCTGCTTGTAGGCTGTATGCTTATCAGCATGCTGAAGCGTGCGGACCGCGTGAAGATGGCATGCATTGCCCAGCTTGTTAACGTTATCGCTCCGATCATGACGGAGAACGGCGGCGCGGCATGGAAGCAAACGATCTACTATCCGTACATGCATGCGAGCATCTTCGGTCGCGGAACGGTGCTGGTACCGCTTGTGAAATCGCCGAAGCACGACACGAAGGAATTCACGGACGTTCCTTACCTGGAATCCGTTGCCGTTCATAACGAAGAGAAGAACGAAGTAACGGTATTCGCGGTTAACCGCCATCTGTCCGAATCGCTCTCCTTCGAGATTGATCTTCGCAGCTTCGGCGCTTTCCGGATCATCGAGCATATCGTACTCGAGAACGAAGATCTGAAAGCATCCAATACCGCTGCGAATCCGGACCGCGTGAAGCCGCATACGACAGGCAATGCAACGCTTACCGACAACGGGAAGATCGAAGCTCAGCTTGCCAAAGCTTCCTGGAACGTTATCCGAATCAAGCTGTAATCGCGACAAAATCGTTCAAATGTTGCATACGGGGTGTCCCTGGCCGCAATTGCGGCTTACGGGATGCCCCTCTGTTGTCCTACAATGGAAGAAGGAGGCGATCCAATGATTCATGCGAATACCGATTCGGAATGGCTTCCTTTATACGAAGCGTTAGCGAGCCCAGTTCGATTATCGATTATCAATTTGCTGGCGAGCAATCCGATGAACGTGAAGGAGCTTGCCGAATCGCTCGGACTAAGCAGCGCAATCGTAACGATGCATGTGAAGAAGCTGGAGAAAGCGGGGCTTGTGCAGACGAAAATGGTACGAAAGCATGGCGGCACGCACAAAATATGCTCGCTCGCCGAACGGTCGATTGCGATCGAGCTGCCCCAGCCCGTGCCCGATGCGAAGAAGATGCATGAGATTAGCGTGCCGGTCGGACATTACACGCAGTTCGAAGTACATCCGACCTGCGGCATCGCGACGGTGGATAAGACGGTCGGTCAATATGACGATCCGCGCTTCTTCCTTGAGCCTGAGCGTATGAACGCAGGCATACTGTGGTTCGGCAAAGGCTTCGTCGAATATAAGGTGCCGAATTACTTGCTGCCGGGGCAGAAGCCGCTGGCGCTTGAGATCGTGCTCGAAATCGGCTCGGAGGCTCCCGGCACCAATGAAAACTATCCGTCCGACATTTACTTTGAATTGAACGGCAAAGACATAGGCACTTGGACCAGTCCCGGCGATTACGGCGACGTAAGAGGACGTTATACGCCATCCTGGTGGCACGACAAAGTCAATCAATACGGATTGCTTAAAGTCATCCGCATCCAAGAAGACCGAACGCTGATTGACGGCCAGCATATGTCGGACATGTCGATCGGCGAGATCGGCCTTGACCGCAACTTCTGGACATTCAGCATCGGGGTGAAGGAAGAAGCGGCCCATGTCGGAGGCCTGACCCTCTATGGCAAAGGCTTCGGCAATTACAATCAAGATATTTTGTTCCGCGTATTCTATGAAGACGCCCGCAGCAATTGAATCGAGCGGCATGGAGACGGGGAACGGAAGACAGATGCTCCTATTCGCGTTGACGGGTAGGGGTTTTTCCTCATTCCATAAGGATAATAAATGCCAATTCGCGCATAAATCGATATAATAGGAAGAGCAGCATGGAAGCGGGAGGTGCAGGAATGCGTACGATGTTCTCTTTTTTGCAAAAATATAGGTTAGCGACTTCTGTGGCGCTCTTGCTTATGTTGACAGAGCTTACGGTCGAGCTGTTCCAGCCATTCATTATTTCCAAAATCATAGATAAGGGAATCGGAGCCGATAACCTGACGGTTGTTCTCCAATGGGGAGGCGTCCTGCTTGGCTGCTCGGCGCTGGCTTTCGTAGTCGGTATTATTAGCTCGTTCTATGCCTCGCATGTGAGCCAAAGCTTTGGTTACGATGTCAGAGACCGCTTGTACGAGAAGGTCCAGTCTTTTTCTTTCGCCAATTTTAACCGCTTTCCCGAATCATCCCTCATTACGCGTCTGACGAACGATGTGATGCAGCTTCAGAATACGGTTTTCATGGGGCTGCGGATTATGCTGCGCGCGCCGCTGCTTGTGATCGGAAGCGTTGTGATGGCGTTCATCGTCCATCCGAAGCTTGCGTTGTTCCTTGCGGCAGGAATCCCGTTTCTTGGTATGTTTCTCGTATGGGTGCTGCGCAAGGGCGAGCGGCTGTTCCGCTCGGTGCAGCAACAGCTCGACGGGGTGAACGGCGTGATGCAGCAGAACTTAAGCGGCATGCGGCTTATCCGCGTGTTCGTGCGCATGAAGCATGAAGCGGCTCGATTCTCGATGTCCAGCGAGCGGCTGATGGAGAAGACGGTTGCCGCCATGAGGCTGACCGAAACAACGATGCCCATTATCTTGCTTGTTATGAATACCTGTATTCTTGCGGTGTTATGGTTCGGACACTTCGAGCTGGACAGGAGCGGGGCGAGCGTCGGCGAGGTTGTAGCGATCGTCAATTATGCGATGCGGACGACGGGCGCATTATCGATACTCTCGATGATTATCGTGAACTTCTCCCGTGCCCGCGCATCGGCTCAGCGCGTGGAAGAGGTTCTTAAGACCGATATCGATTTGCTGGATACCGAAGACAGCGATACGGAGGCAAAGCTAAGCGCCGGCGATGTGACGTTCGAAGGCGTTTCCTTTCGTTATCCCGATACGGGAGAGCATGTATTGGAAGCGATTACGTTCGAAGCGAAGGCTGGGGATACGGTAGCTATTATGGGGGCGACCGGTTCAGGCAAGACGTCGCTTATGCAGCTTATTCCAAGATTATACGATCTGGATGAAGGTACAATCCGTATAGACGGCATCGACAACCGGTTGCTGAAGCTCACGCAGCTTCGCGGCCAGATCGGTTACGTGCCGCAAGATATTATGCTGTTCACGGGCACCGTCGCAGACAATATTCGCTGGGGCAAGGAAGACGCTACGCAGGAGGAGATCGTCCACGCGGCTAAGCTGGCGCAAATTCACGACACTATAATGAAGCTGCCGCAGCAGTATGAGACCGTAGTGGGACAGAAGGGAGTGAACTTGTCGGGAGGTCAGAAGCAGCGGCTTACGATAGCCCGCGCGCTCGTGCGAATGCCGGTCATTCTGCTGCTGGACGACAGTACGAGCGCGCTCGACGTGCAGACCGAAGCAAGGCTTCTCACGGCGCTGAAGCAGATGCATTGCACAACCTTCCTTATTACGCAGAAAATAAGCACGACGATTAGCGCCGACACGATATTGCTGCTTGATGATGGCAGACTGCTCGCGCAAGGCACGCATGAGCAATTATTGAGGAACTCCGATCTATACCGTCGGATCTATGAATCGCAGTTCGGGAAGGAGGGAGTGTCCCATGCTTAATCTGTTGAAGCAGCCTTTTCAATATGAACGTCCTGAGCGACCGGCAGAGGAATCATCGGGGACGGGGGAAAAGGCGAGCGCTTCGAAGAAGAAGAAGCCGCGTGCAAAAAACGCGTCGCTTACGCTGAAGCGTATGGCGGATTATTTGCTGCAATATAAAGGCAGGCTGTCGGCGGTCGTGGCAATGGTCGTGCTAAGCTCTGCTTTCTCGCTGCTTGGCCCGTATTTGGCAGGGAGGGCCGTTGATCGGTTTCTTATCGAACGCGATAGCGGTTTTATTGCTTTTCTCCTACTAATGGCGATTGCGTACGCTCTGCACTCCTTGACGATGTGGCTGCAAAGCGTTTGGATGATTACGATCTCGCAGCAAACGGTTTACCGGATGCGCGTACAATTGTTTAACCAACTGCATCGGCTGCCGATTCCTTATTTCGCGAAGCGCCAGCAAGGCGAACTTATGAGCCGCGTAACGAACGACATCGAGAATGTCAGCTCTTCGCTTAACAGCTCGGTCATTCAATTGTTGTCCAGCGTTCTTCTGCTCGTAGGAACGGTATCCGTTATGCTGTCGCTGAGCCCGTTGCTCACGCTGCTCACCTTTCTTATCGTACCGCTCATGGTATACGGGATGAAGTGGATTACGAATCAGACGGGCAAGCTGTTCAAGGCGCAGCAGCGAAATCTAGGGGATCTGAACGGTTATATAGAAGAGACGTTATCGGGCCAGCGCATCGTTAAAGCTTTCTCGCAGGAGCAGAACGTCATTGCTTCCTTCCGCCTTCGCAATGAACGGATTCGGGTATCCGGCTTCTGGGCGCAGTCCATATCGGGCTTTATACCGAAACTGATGAATGCGCTCAACAATCTCAGCTTTGCGATCGTAGCCGGCGTAGGTGCAATACTCGCGCTGGAAGGCGAAATCTCGGTTGGGGTCATCATTATTTTCGCCGAGTATGCAAGGCAATTCACGAGACCGCTGAATGATCTGGCCAATCAGTGGAACACGCTGCTGTCGGCCATTGCAGGCGCTGAACGGGTATTCGATGTCCTGGACGAGGAGGCGGAGTGCAAGGATGAGGCAGAAGCTTCCGAGCTTAAGGAAGTGAAAGGCGCGATCGACTTCGACAACGTATCGTTCTTTTATGGAGAAGGAGCACAGACGCTTAGAAGCGTCAGCTTCCAAGCTTCTCCTGGCGAGACGGTGGCATTGGTAGGTCCGACCGGAGCGGGCAAAACGACGCTGATCCAGCTGTTATGCCGTTTCTACGACGCAAGCGGCGGCCGCATCGCGATTGACGGCAACGACACGCGCGGGTTCACGCGCGAGAGCCTCCGCTCGCATATGGCTTTCGTGCTGCAAGATCCGTTCCTGTTCGAAGGAACGGTGCGAGACAATATTCGTTACGGTAGACTGGATGCAACCGATGAAGAGATTGAACGGGCAGCGAGTCTCGCTAACGCTCATTCTTTCATTACTAGATTGCGCGGCGGATATGATGCGCAGCTTAAGTTGGACGGCAGCGGGATCAGCCAAGGCCAGAAGCAGCTGCTCGCCATTGCGAGAGCGATATTGGCTGATCCGTCTATTCTCGTGCTGGATGAAGCGACGAGCAGCATCGATACGGTTACGGAAATAAAAATCCAGGAAGCGCTGCAGCGATTAATGAAGGGGCGTACCAGCTTCGTTATCGCTCACCGCTTGAACACAATCCAGCAGGCCGATAAGATCGTTGTGCTGCAGGACGGCGCATTGACAGAGATCGGATCCCATGAAGAACTGCTCGAGAAAAAGGGCTTCTACAGCAAGCTGTTTAACGGACAGCTGGACAGCAGCGTGTTAAGCGGGGCACATTCCTAGTATCTCTCCCCTTTCCCTCGAGCCTATTAAGCTTGGAGTCGGCATACGTACAATCGATAGAGAAGCGATTGCCATACTATGACGTAGAAGCTGAACATCGCTGTACGTGAGCTAGAATAGGGAGGAATAGATAGGAGTGACCGATCAAGTCAATAACGTCAAGTGGCATAGTTATACGGTTACGAAGGAGCTATATAATCGAAGATTCGGGCATATGAGCGGTGTCGTATGGATCACGGGGCTGTCCGGCTCCGGCAAATCCTCTATTGCGAACGAGTTGAATACGATGCTCTATGAACGGCAAATTCATAGCGTTGTTCTGGACGGGGACAATTTGCGCTTGGGTCTGAACAAAGATTTGGGCTTCAGCAGCGAGGATCGCAGAGAGAATGTTCGTCGAACGGCAGAGGCAGCGAAGCTGTTCGTGCAGTCCGGCGCACTCGTAATCGTTGCTCTGGTCTCGCCGATCGAAGCGGATCGGGCAATGGCCAAAGCGATGTTCGAGGAAGGGGAGTTCGTCGAAGTATATGCGGATTGCCCGATCGCAGTATGCGAGCAGCGTGATCCGAAAGGCTTGTATAAGAAAGCAAGAGCGCAGGAAATCCCCCATTTTACAGGCATCACCGCACCTTACGAGCCCCCGAGCAACCCTGATATAAGGCTCAGCTCCGATCTGTTGTCGATTAAGCAGGCGGCGGGCACGATCATGTATTATTTATTCGAGAATACAAGCGTGTAATTGCGATTAAGCCGCCGATATGGCGGTTTTTTGCATTTAAAGTCTCAACCAGAATGAAACTAAAGCTCATAATCCAAGTATAAGAGTGTAAGTGTAAGTGGGGTTGCGAGATATGCTTTCAAGAGGAGGATGACGCGATGACTACAATAGATTGCATGGAATGCGGACGAAGCAATAAGGTGGAGGCTGGCAAGCTGCTTGATGAAGTTTGCGCTCACTGCGGCAGCAAGCTGGTGGAGGAAGCCATTCCTTATGAAGTTTCCGCTAGCGAGCTGGAAGAAACGTTGCAGGCGGAGAAGCCGGACGCGGCGGCGGTTAGCGAGGTTGACGTAAATATGTGGGTCGGCAAAATCGGCGATCACGAGAAGCAAACCAAATATGTGGAGGAAGGCTTCTGGGCGAAGGTAAAGCGGTATGCGGCCAAAGTTCCTTTTGCCAGAGAGGTTGTCACGCTGTATTATTGTTCGACCGATCCGAAGACGCCGTTGTCGGCCAAAGTGACGGCAGTCGGAGCGCTTGCCTATTGGATAATGCCGATTGATTTCATTCCCGACTTCATTCCCGTAGCTGGATTTGTTGACGATGCAACCGCGGTATTGATTGCCTACAAGGCAATTAGCGGACAGATTACGGATGAGCATCGAGCGAAGGCAGAGCAGTTTTTTGTCCTCAGCAAAAATATTAAGCTTATCGATCACGGCACAAAGTAAGCGCGGGCAATCGTTAACCAGACTAAGGCTGCCAAGAATCCAAGCCCAGTCGTATGGCAGCCATTCATTTGACAATACCTTAGAACAAGCTCCAGTCTAATTGCTGCGACAGCTTCTGAAGCAGCTCAACGCCCGCGATGCTGTTCCCTTTGCGATTGAGGGATGGGCCGACGAGTCCGATGCCGTACCGACCGGGCAACATGGTAAGAATGCCTCCGGACACTCCGCTCTTGGCGGGTAAGCCTACTTGGATCGCGAATTCGCCGGACGCGTTATACATGCCGCATGTCGTCATGAACGTTTTGGCAATTTGGACGTAACGGCGTGGAATAAGCTTCTTGCCTGACAGCGGATCCTTGCCGTTGCTTGCAAGCACAAGCGCCATCTTTGCCAAGTCGGAGCATGTGACGCTAATCGAGCAATGCCGGAAGTAAACGTCGAGCATATCCTCTACATCTCCCTCGAGAACGCCGTTGTCTTTAAGCAAATACCCTATGGAGCGATTCAAGTTCGCCGTCTCAGATTCTGATCGGTATACATCGTAATCATAGTCAAGCGAGTCATTGCCAGCTAGCAATTGGAAGAAACGGAGTACACGCGCCGACTTGTCAAGCGAGCTCTCTCCCGCAATCAAGGATGATATGGCGATTGCCCCTGCATTGATTAGAGGATTGAAAGGAATGCCGGGCTGAACAAGCTCCAGCTTCAGCATCGAGTTGAAGTTATCTCCCGTCGGCTCCATGCCTACTTTACTGAACACGGCTTCTTCTCCATTGTCGATTAGCGCAAGGATAAGCGTGAACACCTTCGATATGCTCTGCATCGTGAACGAAAGCTCGCAGTCGCCCGCCGATACGGCGTTGCCTCGTCCGTCAAGAATATGGATGCCGAGCGCTTCAATTGGCGCTTTGGAAAGCTCGGGTATGTAGGATGCGACTTTCCCGTCGAAACAATGACGACGGCTTTCCTCTACCCATTGCGGCAGCATCTTGCGTAGCTGGTTCCATTCCTTTGTTGTCATTGTCCGTGTCCTCCTTGTTAATCTTACAAATAGTATATGCGAAGAAAGAAACGGCTGTCGAATAGCTTCGACAGCCGTTGATCGTTTCCTATATGATCATGATTGGATAAGCAATATTAGGGCTGGGATACCGAAAGACCGAGACCTTCGGCAATGCGTTGACCGTACTCGGGATCGGCTTTATAAAAATGTCCGATCTGGCGCAACTTAATATCGTCGCGCTCAACCGGCTTCATGGCGCCGACGATCGTCTCGATCAAGCGAGCGCGCTCATCCTCGCTCATTAGGCGATAAAGGTCGCCTGCTTGCGTGTAATGATCGTGATGGTCATAGCCTACACTATCCGCGCTGCCCGATACTTCGAATGGAGCAGGCTTGTTCGAAGGCGTCTCTTGCGCGCCGCCGTAGCTGTTCGGCTCGTAGTAGATCTGCGCGCCGCCATTGCCGTCTGCCCGCATCTGGCCGTCGCGCTGGTTGTTGTTCACCGGCGAGACAGGGCGGTTGATCGGCAGCGAGTTATGGTTAGCGCCTACGCGGTAACGATGAGCGTCGGAGTAGGCGAACAGGCGTCCTTGCAGCATTTTGTCCGGCGACGCCTCGATGCCCGGCACGAATGATCCGGGCGAGAACGTTGCCTGCTCGACCTCGGCGAAGTAATTCTCCGGATTGCGGTCAAGTACCATACGGCCAACCTCGATCAACGGATAGTCCTTTTGCGACCATACCTTCGTTACATCGAATGGATCGAAGCGGTATGTATCCGCATCCTCCAGCGGCATGATCTGTACATACAATTTCCATGCCGGGAAGTCGCCATTCGCGATGGCGTTGAACAAATCCTCGGTATGGTAATCCGGGTTTTCGCCGGCGATTTTGGTTGCTACTTCATTAGAGAGGTTCTGCACGCCTTGTTCGGTTTTGAAATGATATTTAACCCAGACCGCTTGTCCGTCAGCGTTCACCCACTTGAACGTGTGGCTGCCGAATCCGTGCATATGGCGGAGCGTAGCCGGAATGCCTCGGTCGGACATGAGGATCGTTACCTGATGCAGCGATTCAGGAGATAACGACCAGAAGTCCCATACGGCGTTCGGGTTCTTGAGATGGGTTTGCGGGTGACGCTTCTGCGTATGGATGAAGTCAGGAAATTTGATCGCATCGCGAATGAAGAAAACAGGCGTATTATTGCCAACTAAGTCGTAGTTGCCCCCATCGGTATAGAACTTGACCGCGAAGCCGCGTGGATCGCGAACCGTATCGGCGGAACCCAACTCGCCGGCAACCGTTGAGAATCGGATGAACATCGGCGTTCTTTTGCCTACTTCGGAGAGGAAGTCTGCTTTCGTGTAGCTAGTCAAATCGTTCGTTACTTGGAAATAGCCGTGTGCGCCTGCGCCTTTGGCATGCACGACACGTTCGGGAACTCTCTCCCGGTTGAAATGCGCCAGCTTCTCTAACAGGTGTACATCTTGGATTAATGTCGGACCGCGCGAGCCTGCAGTCATTGAGTTTTGATTGTCTCCGACCGGAGATCCCCAGCTAGTTGTAAGCTTGTTGTTGTTTTCAGTACTCATAAACATAATCACCTCATTAGAATAATATGGAAGCGCTACAATACCTATGATACAGGCTCATAGCAGAAAATCAATATCATTTTGTAATTATTATAAAAATTAATGTAGAGCAGCTAGCACACAAGTTCATATGTATTCTTCAGACTTCGATTGTATGTACGACAAATAATTCTATCGATTCGAGTAGAGGAACAATTACATTTAATCTTGACACTACTATATTGAAGCTTTACAATAACTCAGGGCAAGCGAAATACTCGATTTTACACATGCTAGTATAGTATGGATGCGAGAAAAGATTGGATGAAATAACCGAGTTGAAAAGTAATTTTAAAAAAGTTTATAAAAATGCTTGACCCAGATAGACTAGCCATGGTATATTCTAATTCCGGACGAGAGAAACAAACGCCGGACATGAAAGAAAAGATTGTTCTTTGAAAACTGAACAACGAGCGAAACTGCCAGTATATGAAGCTTCGGCTTCATTACTAAAGCAATAAAATGTTTTTGAGCAAGTCAA
>NZ_JAUSST010000004.1 GCF_030812415.1 Paenibacillus harenae
AAGACGACGAGGTTGATAGGTTCGGGGTGGAAGCACAGCAATGTGTGTAGCTGACGAATACTAATCGGTCGAGGGCTTATCCTAAAACGCTTATATGGTCCATACAACCTGTAAGCAACAGCTAAAGTTCGGCAAGACAATCTTTCGTATCCAGTTTTCAGGGCGCAATGCCTTGAATAGAAATGGTTCTGTATTTTCTGAAGCGATTCGGGAAGCATAATCATCGAAAAACATTATATTCCCTGATAGCTCAGTTGGTAGAGCACTCGACTGTTAATCGAGTTGTCACAGGTTCGAGTCCTGTTCGGGGAGCCATTGTAGAGAGGTGTCCGAGTGGTCGAAGGAGCACGATTGGAAATCGTGTAGGCTCTAACCGGGTCTCGAGGGTTCGAATCCCTTCCTCTCTGCCATATACGGCCCGTTGGTCAAGGGGTTAAGACACCTCCCTTTCACGGAGGTAACAGGGGTTCGAATCCCCTACGGGTCACCAACTTCTTCACAAGAAAAATTTAAAAAAGTGCTTGACTTAAGACTTGATCCTATGATAAGATATAAAAGTCGCTCAAGACAACATGGAGGATTAGCTCAGCTGGGAGAGCATCTGCCTTACAAGCAGAGGGTCGGCGGTTCGATCCCGTCATCCTCCACCATTTAAACTTTTTTAACGACGCGGGGTGGAGCAGCCCGGTAGCTCGTCGGGCTCATAACCCGAAGGCCGCAGGTTCAAATCCTGCCCCCGCAACCAATTCTTTACCTTCGGAATGATCCGAGAATATGATGTGGAGCTGTGGTGTAGAGGCCTAACATGCCTGCCTGTCACGCAGGAGACCGCGGGTTCGAATCCCGTCAGCTCCGCCATTACAAACATCAGGCTCGGTAGCTCAGTCGGTAGAGCAGAGGACTGAAAATCCTCGTGTCGGCGGTTCGATTCCGTCCCGAGCCACCATGATGTACTAGCAATACTTGCACAATTGGATATGCCGTTGTAGCTCAACTGGTAGAGCAACTGACTTGTAATCAGTAGGTTGGGGGTTCAAGTCCTCTCGACGGCACCACATGGAGGATTAGTGAAGTGGCTAAACACGGCAGACTGTAAATCTGCTCTCTCTGAGTTCGGTGGTTCGAATCCATCATCCTCCACCAGTTTACCTTAGGGGCATAGTTTAAAGGTAGAACAAAGGTCTCCAAAACCTTTGGTGTGGGTTCAATTCCTGCTGCCCCTGCCAATTGAATACTTCTTGTTATGGCGGTCGTGGCGAAGTGGTTAACGCATCGGTTTGTGGATCCGACATTCGGGGGTTCAATTCCCCTCGATCGCCCCATTAACTTAAAATTAGTTTTTTTTATTTTTTTGTTGGGGATTAGCCAAGCGGTAAGGCAACGGACTTTGACTCCGTCATTCTCAGGTTCGATCCCTGAATCCCCAGCCATTGTTTTGCGGAAGTGGCTCAGCGGTAGAGCATCGCCTTGCCAAGGCGAGGGTCGCGGGTTCGATTCCCGTCTTCCGCTCCAATATTTATTTGGCGCCATAGCCAAGTGGTAAGGCAGAGCTCTGCAAAAGCTCTACCCCCAGTTCGAGTCTGGGTGGCGCCTCCACAATAGCTCGACAAATGTGCGGCCTTAGCTCAGCTGGATAGAGCGTTTGACTACGAATCAAAAGGTCAGGAGTTCGAATCTCTTAGGCCGCGCCATTTTTACAAAATAATTGCCGGTGTGGCGGAATGGCAGACGCGCGCGACTCAAAATCGTGAGGGAAACCGTGGAGGTTCGAGTCCTCTCACCGGCACCAACACACACAATCATGAAGCTCTTAAGATCAATTGATCTTAGGAGCTTTTTTGCGTTATTTATATTAAAAACTTTGTGCTTTACAATCGGCCGCACATTAGTGCACTATTTAACTAATACACATATACACTGGAGGTTGTTCGAATGTATGATCAAAGTAATGAACCCGTCCTTCGGCTTAAGAACGTATCGAAGCGGATAGGCGGCAAAGCGCTCGTTGATAAACTTTCCTTCGATGTCCATAAGGGTGAGATTGTTGGCTTGCTAGGGCCGAACGGAGCAGGTAAAACAACAACGATCCGAATGATCGTTGGACTTATAGAGATGAGCGAAGGCGATGTTGAAATTCAAGGACATAGCGTTAGAAATCACTATTTGAAGGCGGTACAAGAGGTGGGCGCGATTATTGAAAATCCGGAGTTTTATCCGTATATGACGGGATACGACAATCTGAAGCAGTATCAGCGCATGAACGAAAACATCACGGATGTTCGAATTAAAACGGTGACAGAGTTAGTGGGGCTAGAGAATGCACTGAATAAGAAGGTGAAGGCTTATTCCCTTGGCATGAGACAGCGGTTAGGCATTGCACAGGCTTTGCTGCATGAGCCGTCATTGCTTATATTGGATGAGCCGACGAACGGACTTGATCCGGCCGGTATTCGCGAAATGAGGGAATATTTGAAGCGGATCGCAAAGGAGGAGAGCATCTCCATACTAGTTTCTAGTCATCTGCTCTCTGAGATGGAGCTAATGTGCAGCCGTGTCGTTGTCATTCAGGAGGGCAAGCTTGTTACGCATCGGACAATCGGTGAAAGCGTAAGAGAGTCGAGCCAAGTAACGGTAGCTTTTCGGGTTGATAACGTTTATAAAGCAAAGAAAGCAGCACAAGAGCTGCAGGCTGTTACGATAACCGAGGAGAGGTCCGAACAGGAAGAGCTGGTTCTAACGCTCGATAATGAACTTATTCCGAATGTGCTGAACTCTTTTGCCAATAAGCAAATCAAGGTGTATCGCATTACGGAAACGAAGCTGTCGCTGGAAGAAGAATTCATGAAATGGACGGGAGGTAATCGCATTGCGTAGATTCAACAAGTTAGTCGTTAATGAATGGTTGAAAATGTCGAAGAAGCGCAGCTTCTTCATCGCCTATGCGGTATTGCTGCTCGCGACAATAGGCTTTACGTATATCATCTTGGAAATGTCGAACGACCATGACCTTCCTTCCGTACTCGACTTTACGACCATGTTGATCGGCAGGTCAGGTCTCGGGCAAATCACCTCCTTCCTGGCGATTATTTACTCGGCCGGGGTGCTGGCGAAGGAATATCAACTTGGTACGATCAAGCTTCTCCTCATTAGAGGCCATAGCCGATCGGCAGTGCTAGCGTCCAAATATGTAGCGGTGATGTTGTTCGTTCTGTCGCTGGTCCTATTCTCGCTGGCTGCGGCTCTGATAGCAGGGTTCGTTACATTGGATTACTCGGGCGGAGAAAGCAATTGGTCTGACGTATGGCTCACCGCCTTGTATCAAACGGTATATACCGTCATCTATGTAACGTTAACGTTTATGTTCGGCGTCCTAACGAAATCAGCAGGGGCAACGATCGGCATAGGCATGCTTGCGGTTCTGCTGGAGAGCATCTTCAATGCTTTTCTGGCCAAGTACGGGTTCTATAAATACTTCCTATTCCTGAACACGGACCTTTCTGTTTATCGAATGGGAGAAACGCCGGCAACCGGGATGTCACTAACTTTCTCTAGCATTGTGGCAGCCGTATATGTACTCTTATTTCTAGGAGTAAGCTTTGTAACGTTCAAGAAACGGGATATCGCTTAAGTGTGCTGACAGACCTTACAAAGTTCGGGCGGCGGAAAGGAGCATCATCCATTGTGAGTATTGAGTTCGATAACAATCTGCCGATTTACTTGCAAATCATGAATTATATGAAAAAGCAAATCGTAATCGGAAAGCTGAAGGCGGGGGACAAAATCCCTTCCGTTCGCGAATTGGCCGTAGAGCTGCAAATTAACCCGAACACCGTACAGCGTACGTTTCAAGAGCTGGAGAGAGAGCAGATCGTGGAGACGAGGCGCGGTTTAGGACGATATGTGACAAGCGAGGAAGCGAAAATTATGGAAATCAAAAAAGAGATGGCCGGCGATCTCATCGATCGTTTCATCCAAGGCATGCAGGAGCTTGGATTCCAGAATGACGATATCGTATCGATCGTTGCCGAAGCAGTCAATGATGAAGATCGCGGATAGGAGAGGTTATTTGTGAGTGACTTGCTGCAACTGGACGGCGTATCGAAGTCGTACGGAGCGAAGAGAGCGCTGAATAGCGTGTCGTTAACGATAGGTTCGGGAAAGATCGTCGGATTGTTGGGGAGCAACGGAAGCGGCAAGAGCACGCTGATGAAGATAGCAGCCGGCCTTATTCCTAACTACGAGGGGCATGTATGGATAAACGGTCAGCCTGTAGGCAGAACCTCGCGTTCGCTTACTTCCTTCATGCCGGATCAACCGCTGACGGAGAGCTGGATGCGAGTGAAGGATGCGATTGCCTTCTATAAGGATTTCTATGCCGACTTCGATACGGAGAAAGCGAATGATATGCTGAAGTTCATGAGACTGGAGCGCGATGCACGGGTGAGCAGCCTATCGAAAGGGATGCAGAAGAGGTTGCAGCTCACGCTTGCATTATCGCGCAATGCGAGATTGTATTTGCTTGACGAGCCGATTGGCGGCGTGGACCCTGTTGCGAGAGGCAAAATACTCGATGCGATCGTAGAGTATTACGACGAGAACAGCAGCTTGCTTATCGCTACTCACTTGATGCAAGATATTGAACGGATATTCGATGAGGTCGTATTTCTAAAGGATGGCGAGCTAATTCTGCATGAAGAAGTGGAGACGATACGAGCGAACAATGGCCAGAGCGTAGATGAAAAGTTCAAGGAGGTGTTCGACGATGCTTAAGCTTCTGAAATACGACTGGAAGCACAGTGCCGCTTTCCTTCTTGGCGTACTTGCGATTGTCGTGATCATGCAGGCGGCGCTAACGATTACAGCTCTTGCACGGGATTGGGACGAAATCGTCGTATATGCTCTGGGAACTATGATCTATTCGCTTGCCGCCATTCTGACCGTGGGGCAATGCTGCAAAAACTACGATTTAAGCTTGCGTGATTATCATCGTCGCCTGCTGCCGACCTATCCGCTTCAGAGTGTTGGAGCTGTAATGATCTTAAGCTTGCTCTGCGTTGCGGTCATCTCGATTATTGCGCTTATTCACAACTTTATATATTTCGATTCGATGGGACGGGAGCTTGCCGATATTGTGGATCTCGAATCATTGTCTCTAAGTAATGTGCTGAGCATCACGGCGAGCTACCTATGGTCCGTAGCAACGCTTGTTATAACCGTGCTCGCTGCCGTTACGATTAGCCGCTCTATACATGCGAAGATGAGAGTATGGATTGGCATTTTTTCTTTCTTCACCTTGGGGATGCTGCTTTCCTGGATAGAAAACGTACTGTTCGGCTCGGTTGATGGCATGTTCGGGATCGTATCCGTTCAGATGACGAGCACCGCGGCAGAAGGTACGATTCAGCTTCCGGCCTCTCTGCAAACAGAGATTGCAGCGGGACCTCTTCTCGTGGAGGTTGTATTCGCGGCAGCTCTCCTATATCTGATTCATTATCTTGTAAGCAAGAAGATCGACATTTAAATAAAGCTGTAATAGAGAGGACGACTCGGTATGCCGGGTCGTCCTCTTCATGCAATATCCATTTTCTTCTATATAGAAAACGCTTAACATGTTAAAATAGGTAACGATATGATATCGAACAAGGGGCATTGCTGCCCCTTCTTTTCCATTTTTGAATGATGTTATGAAAACGCATAAAATGGTAGAATTATAGTAGCCCGAATAAAGATAGGAGGAAAGCATAACATGAATAAATCGATTAGAACTCGTCTTATCATCGGATTTATGGGGGTTATGCTTCCAGTGGTCGTATACATGCTAATCAATAACAGTTACGCGAGAAACATTGTCAGGGAGAAGGTTTCCGAAACCTACCTTAATACACTCGATATATTTGTCCGACAGACCGACCGTAGTCTGGAACAGATTAATGACTATTTATTCAAGATGTCCGTGCTTGATTCCGATGTGGGGCTTCTAATGTCTTTTCCGATGGACAGTGACGTGTACACTTTAACTAAAATCAGGATAGATTCGAAGTTAAACCGCGATGTCGGCGTGTATAACTTAATTGATTCTGTGTTTTTGTACCACAAAAATGACATTATTTTCGGAACGAATAGCGTATACAATGATACGAAAAAAATAATTCAATCCCATATGGATGTAATGACAACAGAAAAAAACCTGGCGCTTAATGATCAGCATACGTGGCAAGTCAGAGCGGACGACCTCATGCCGGGTAAATATTTTCTTATTAATTTCATTAAAGCTTCAGAAGGACTTTATGTTGGAGCGATTATAAAGGTGCAGGATATTAATACAATGCTTTCGATTCAATGGAGCGACGGTGATATAGGTTATAACGGCATCTATCTCCGTGATGGGAACCGACTTGTACAATCCTTAACGGAAAGTACGACAACGCCCGCATTGAACGATGAACTATCAAAGGAGCCCTATGCATCGTTAACCGATTATGAAACAGGAGCCGCCTATTTGGTTATGAATAGGTTGAGCGATATGGTTGACATTGACTACCGGGTCGTCATACCGGAGGAAACGCTGCTCCGCGATCTGCTCTTTTTCCGAAATGCAACGTTATTCACACCTATTGGATTTCTTGCGATTTTGCTTATTTATTTATTTTTTATGCGCAACATGCTTTTTAAACCTCTGCATGAGTTGATAATCGGGATGAAGAAGATTTCTTTGGGGATGCTGGATGTGAGGCTGAAGAAGAACAAATCCTTGGAGTTTGAATTTTTGGGCAATACGTTCAACGTTATGGCGGAGCAAATCAAAACGTTGAAAATTGACGTTTATGAAGAACAGCTTCGGGTGAAGCAAGGGGAATTAAAACAGCTTCAGGCACAAATCAATCCGCATTTTTATATGAACAGCTTAAATATTATCTATAATCTTGCTGCACTAAACGATACGGAAACCGTTAAAAAAATGTCGCTGCATCTTGCGGATTACTTCCGTTTCATTATGAAAGCCAACCGGGATACGATAACTCTCAAGGAAGAAATGACCCATATCGAAAACTATATAACGATTCAAAAAATCCGATTCCCAAATAAATTGCAATGTACGTTCGAGGGGATGGAACCCATAGTAAATTACCCGATTGCAGCTTTGACCGTACAGCCTTTTGTTGAAAATTCGATTATTCATGGATTTAAAAACCGAAAACAGCTATTCCAAATTCATATAAAGGCTGAAATGACTAAGGATAAAGGATTTATTCTAACCATCAGCGATAATGGAGTCGGCTTTAGCCCCGAGGTGCTGATAAAGCTTCAGAATAAAGAGCCGCTGCAGCAAGATGAAAAAAGCAGCTTAGGAATTATGAATGTCATTCACAGGCTTGAACTATTGTATGGGGAGAAGACTTCAATCACATTCGGCAATAAAACGGAAGGCAACGGCGCGATAGTTACTATCGAATTTCCATAGCCTGGAAGGAGACAGGATAGTTGTATAATTTGTTAGTCGTAGATGATGAGGAAATAGCGATTCGCGGCATAGAAAAAGGGATAGATTGGTCATCGCTGCCAATAGCTAATATTTACACCGCATACGATGTCGAAGAAGCGAGGGGAATGATAGCGGAGCACACGATACACATTGTTCTATCCGATATCGATATGCCGAATCAGAGCGGGGTTGATCTACTTGAGTGGGTGAACGAACATTACCCGTCTACCGTTACTATATTCCTTACCGGACATGCCGACTTCAAGTATGCGCAGCAGGCCGTTCAGCTTGATTGCTTCGACTACTTGCTAAAGCCGATTGACCATAACGTGTTGAAGGCATGCGTGAATAAAGCGCTGGACAAGGTGCGCGGTTTAGAGCAGCTAGCTAAAATCCGGGTAACCTACGATAAGTTTTATGAGCAATGGAACAAACAGCTTCTTATCCTGATCGAACGGTTCTGGCAGGACGTATTGCACTATCGGCAGTCTGTGGCACAGCAGCATCTCGATTCAACGATGCACACCTACGCATTACCGCTTTATGCAGATAGTCCTATAAGGGCAGTGCTTATCAGTATTGAGCAATGGCGGGAGGAATGGTCTGCACGTGATGAAGAAATTATGACGTACGGGGTTAAAAATGCCGCCGAAGAAATTATTCTTCAGGATGATTCAGGACATATTATTCAAGATGGCAATGGAATCTTGTACGCACTCTTTTATAGCCCTAAGGATGAATATTCGGAAACGATAGCGGACAGATGCAAACAGTTTATCCATCAATGCAAAAATATGCTGCATTGCCATCTTTCCTGTTACATTGGAGAGGAAATGGAGGTCCGGCAAATTCGTACGGGCGTACAGTCGCTATTGGCGCTTGAGCGAAGCAATGTAAGTGCGACTTGCGCAGTCATTTTGGAGCGCGATCACAAAGGAACGCTTGAGAATACGGCTCCGCAGCAGGTTCATTTCACCGACTGGGCACTCCTGCTGGAATCAGGCAAGCAGACGGAGTTATCGATGCGCATTGATGAATGCTTCGATCAAATGCAAGAGAGCAAGGTCGATTATACGTACATGGCTTCCTTTTACTATGGCTTCATGAACATGCTGTTTCAATGGTTTAATAAAAAATCGGTACCAATGACCGATGTATTCGCGAATAAAGAGTGGGAGGTTGGCGAGAATGTCCTTAAATCGTTGTCACGGATGCGTGCGTGGACACAGCAGCTGAGCATGCAGGTAACCGAATACGCCAATCAGAACGGCAAGGACGTATCCCAAGTGGTGGAGAAAATTCAGCGGTATATGGAAGAAAATCTTGGAGAAGATTTCAGTCGTGAACAAGCAGCCGAGCACGTGTTTTTAAATCCGGCGTACTTGTCCCGCCTGTTTCGCAGAGAAACAGGCTTCTCGTTAACGGACTACTTGGTTAGACTTCGTATTACGAAGGCTCGTGTTGAGCTGGAGAAGACGAATAACCGCATCAGTGATATTGCCGTAGCGGTCGGTTACGCTAATTTTTCGCATTTCTCCAAGCTATTTAAGAAGATGACCGGTCTGACACCGCAGGAATACCGGAAAAAGTATCAAGAGGTATAATAGAAAGTCACGAGACCGTTAAAAAGGTCACGGCGCCGACAGTTGACGGCGTCTTTTTTTTATATAATTAAGCAAGAGAAAGCGGTTAACGTATTGGTAACGAGGAGGAGGGGGAAGGCGATGGCTAAACAAACAACGGAAGCGGTATCTACCGTCTACATTCCAAAAATAAAAGCTGGGAAGAGATCTCAATTGGACATTTTCCGCAAGTACTGGATGTTCTACTTGATGATGCTCCCGGCCATCGTACTGCTGGTGTTCAATAATTACATTCCCATGTTCGGCATCATTATCGCGTTCAAGAATATCAACTACGCGGATGGTATACTGGGAAGCGCATGGAGCGGGCTTACAAACTTCGAATACTTATTTAAAACATCGGATGCATGGATTATTACTCGGAACACCTTATTGTATAACTCAGGCTTTATTATTTTAAATTTAGTTTTTCCGCTTGCATTTGCGATTATGCTGAACGAAATCAGAAGCCGATTTATGGCTAAGCTGCATCAAACGGTTATGTTTCTTCCATACTTTCTGTCGATGGTCGTCATTAGCTATCTCGTATTTGGCTTCTTTAGCGATGAGCATGGCTACTTGAACACCTCGCTGCTCCCTGCGTTAGGACTTGAAAAGGTGCAATGGTACTTCACGCAAGAGGTTTGGCCGTATATTTTACCGCTTGTCAACACTTGGAAAAATATGGGTTATTTCACCGTTATCTATATGGCCGCCATTATCGGGATCGACGATGAGTATTATGAAGCGGCTACCATTGATGGGGCAAGCAAATGGAAGCAAATGACGAGCATAACAATTCCGCTCATCATGCCGATCATTACGATTATGACGCTGCTTCAAATCGGGAAAATATTCAATGCTGACTTTGGTTTGTTTTTCCAGGTTCCAAGAGAATCTGGCGTATTATTCCCTGTTACGAATGTAATCGACACTTATGTATATCGTACGTTCCTGACAGTAGGCGATATCGGGTTATCCTCTGCGGCGGGCCTGCTGCAATCAGTCGTCGGGTTTACGCTGGTGTTTCTATCGAATTGGGTTGTACGGCGCATCAACAAGGATAACGCATTATTTTAAAATACAGGAACGTATAAGATTCGTAAAACATTTGGAGGTGAACCCTATGGAAGCAGCCGAGAAAATATCTTCCGGATCCAACCTGAAGAACCAGTTGTCGAAACCGGCTTCTCTAGGCATCAATATATTTTTCATCATCTATTCATTGCTGTGCATCGTTCCTCTCGTACTGATCGTTATGGTGTCCATCTCTGATGAAGGAACGGTCATAAGGGAAGGGTATCAATTTATACCTTCAAAGTTTAGTTCGGCAGCCTATCAATTCCTTTTTGAAGATGCAACCCAAATTTTTCGTTCGTATAGCATATCCATATTCGTGACCATCATTGGAACGACGCTAAGCTTGATCATCATGGCATTGTATGCATATCCGATTTCCAGAACAGACTTTCCGCATGCCAAGTTTTTCACCTTCTTCGTTTTTTTCACAATGCTGTTCTCGGGCGGACTTGTGCCTTGGTACTTGGTATACGTACAAATGCTTGATATAAAAGATACGTTGATGGCGCTTATTATGCCGCTACTTGTAGCTGCATTCTTCGTCCTCATTATCCGGACGTTCTTTCAGACGACGATCCCTGCTGCAGTATTAGAATCGGCGAAAATTGACGGTGCAGGCGAATTAACCATATTTGTGAAAATTGTACTTCCGTTATCGCTTCCGGTACTGGCGACGGTTGCGCTCTTTCAAACGCTTACGTATTGGAATGATTGGTTTCTAAGCTTGGTGTTCATTACGAAGGATGCCAATATTACCGTTCAATATTTGATGTACAAGACAATGCTTAATATTCAATTCCTGGCGAATAACAGCACGGCTGCGGCAGCCATCACAGCGGCAGGGGGAACATTCAAATTTCCGAGCGAGACGGTTAGGATGGCGATGGTTGTCGTCGGAATTGGACCCATTATATTCGCTTACCCGTTCTTTCAAAAATATTTTGTGAAAGGGCTGACCGTCGGCGCTGTTAAAGGCTGATTAGAGGATTAGCCAACGATTGGCTGTAACCGGCAATGCCGGTTGAGCATATAAACCTATATCTTGAGGGAGGTCCACCTGTTATGAAGCACATTAAACAAAAAACATCCATGCTTCTTTTGTTGATGATGACCATCGTATTAGTTGTATCGGCTTGCTCAGGCAACGGCGCTAAAAACAATCCGGAGCCTGCGAATGAAAACGAGCCAACTGCAGCACCAGGAAACGCAGCAACATCAGAACTTAAGCCATATAAAATATCTTTGGTTTACCCGGGTACACCGCAAAAGGATGAGACTAAAGTCGAAGATGCTTTGAATAAGCTTCTTACGGAAAAAATAAATGCAACGATCGATCTTATGCCGATTGATTGGGGCGCGTGGGAAGATAAAATCAACTTAATGATTGCTTCGCGCGAAGAGGTAGATATTATTTTCACGGCGCAATGGAACGGACACGCTAAAAATGTCGGCAAAGGCGCGTTTATTGAACTTGGCGAGCTTATCGATAAGTATGGTCAGGGGATCAAGGATTCTCTAGATCCGGCATTCCTCGAAGGCGCGAAAATCAACGGCAAAAACTATGGGGTACCAACAAACAAGGAGCTTGCTGCAGCAGGCGGCATCGTATACCGCAAAGATATTGCCGATGAGCTCGGTATCGATATGAGCAATGTAAAAACGCCCCAAGATCTGGATGCCGTATACGCGATTGTAAAAGAAAAGAAACCTGAATTAACGCCGCTGTATACAACGGCCGGCACATTTAACTCACACTTCTTTGCCAATTATGATTTCTTGGGCGATTCCACGATTCCTGGCGCAATCCTGAAGGACCAAGATGCTACAACAGTAATGTCAGTAGAACAGATAGACCGCTACAAGGAATATTTGAATCTGACTCGCGATTTCTTCAAGAAGGGCTACATTAATGCGGACGCGGCAACAACACAGGTGTCTTCCGGAGATGCATGGAAGGCCGGTACTGTATTCTCTACAATCGAGCCAATGAAACCGGGGAAAGATGCTGAAATTGCGAGCGCTGCTAATTTAACTGGCAAGCTTGCCCAAATCACCATGACGGAAAAAACGGTTGCAACATCGGAAACGGCGGGGTCGATGCTTGGTATTTCCTCAACGTCCAAGGATCCGGCACGTGCGATGATGCTGATTAACCTATTGCATACGGACAAAGAAATTAACAATCTTCTCAATTTCGGTATCGAGGGCGATCACTATACACGATCTGGCGAAATTATAACAGCAACAGACAATACACCTAATTACAATCCGGGCTCCGCATGGATGTTCGGAAGTCAGTTCCTCAACTATGTATGGAATACCGAGGATCCGGAAAAATGGGCGAAATTCAAGGAGTTTAACCAGAATGCAAAGGTATCCCCGGCACTTGGCTTCGTATTTGACAGCGAGCCTGTGAAAGCTGAAGTCGGCGCTATTGCCAACGTCATTAAACAGTACCAAAGAGCGCTTGAAACAGGTTCTGTTGACGTTGACAAAGTTCTCCCCGAATATGAAGAAAAGCTGAAGGCTGCGGGCTTAGACAAAGTCGTTGCAGAGAAGCAAAAGCAATACGACGCTTTTCTTGCAAGCAAGTAATCGATAGCTGCAAAAGAGTGAAGAGACCCGCACCTGATAGAAGGTGTGGGTTCTTCGTTTTTCACCAATAGTCGTAATGCTAACTCGACTAAGGTCTAGTTAAGAAACCGCCGAAAGTCCGTTTTAACCTATTGAAAAAAAACCTAAACTAAGTACATAGGCAAGAGCAATACAAACGCAGCTTAGAAACAAAGAAAGAAACCAAACAAATTACGGAAAGAGGTGAACTAAGCTATGAACGGAAAAAGCGCGTTGGGCGTCCTGCTCGTGGCAGTCGGCGGGATTGCAGTACTTAAGTTTATCGGCATTAACTTCGGAGCGATATTCGGTCTCCTGCTTCCATTCATTCTAATCGGCTTCGGTATTCTAGGCTGGGTGAACGGGAAGAAAATTATCGGCGGTGTACTTGCTGCAATCGGCGGACTTATGCTACTAGGCAAAATGGGCGGCATCCTGATGCTCCTGCTCGCGATCGGCGCGATCGTATGGGGCGTATCGATGGTTAAGAAAAGCAGACACGGCTATTAATCGATAGCGGATGATTATAGATAGGAGGGTACAGTAGATGAGCATTATGCGAAGAGTACGCGACATTACGGTCGCTACCTTGAATGAAAGATTAGAGAAAGCGGAAGACCCGGTTCGGTTGATTGATCAGTTTCTATGGTCGACGCGGGAAGACATTATCCAAGCCGAGAAGCTGTACCAGCAATACGCCGGACATAGCAACCATCTGAAAGCGCAATGGCTGCAAGCCGAACAACAGAAGGAACGGCGCGAGCAACAAGCGCTGACAGCCCTGAAGGCAGGCGAGGAGCAGCTAGCGCGGATTGCCCTGCATGAGAAAGCAAGCTGCGAGGAGCGCTCGACTCAGTATCGTGAGCTGTTCGAGCAAAGCAGACAAAATACAATCGATCTGGAAGAGCAGCTTCGCCAGATGCGAAGCGAATACCAGACGGTATACGACAAGCGCGAATATTACGCTGCACGGATGGAGTCGCTTAGACTTCAGCAACGGATGAACAGCCGTTACGGCGGCGCATACGGCGAGCAAGGCGTTCAGCCGGGTGCTGTGTTCAGAAAGCTCGAAGATCGCATTAGCGACATGGAGCAAGAAGCGAAGAGCTTGCGCGACGTTCGCCGAATGGGACAGGAGTTTCTGTCCGATGCAGGAAGCACCGTTCAATCTGTAATAGAAAGGGAGCTTCAGCAACTAAAACGGAAGCTTGAGAAGGAAGGTTGGTCGTCTTGAAAAAATTGTACCGATTAAGGCAAGAGAAGATGCTGTTCGGCCTTTGCGGCGGAATAGCGAGAATGCTCAATGTCGATGCAACATTGCTGAGGATTCTGCTAGTCGTTGTAACGATATTGTCGGGCGGCGCGCCTATACTGGTCTACTTGATCGCAGCGCTCGTCGTACCGAAAGAGCCCCCGATCTATTCGGATTACGGCCCGCATGGTTTCAATAACGGCTTTGGCGGCGGTTTCCATCCCGGCGGCTACAACCAAGGCGGATACAATAACGGCTTCGGCGGCAACGCGAACGGCAACGGTCAATTCGGAACGCCTTCAAGCTACGGCGGTCCTTATAAGAACCCGCCGCAACAGCCTGGCACATGGAACGATCCGCAGCATAACGCAGCACCTGCGAGCGGCTCGCAGTTCGATAGCATGATGGACGATTTGGAGAAAAAAGCGCTCCGACGCGAAATTGATGAATTGAAAGCCAAACTTGCTCAATACGAGAAGGGAGAATAACAAAATGGGAATTTTCAAACGCATGAAAGACATGACGAAGGCAACGGTAAACGAGGCTCTTGATAAGATAGAAGATCCGGTAATTATGCTTAACCAATACTTGCGCGATATGGAATCCGAGATTCACCAGGCGGAAGTAACGGTCGCGAAGCAAATGGCGAATGAGCGCCGCATGAAGCAGCGCTTGGAAGAAACGGTCCGTAACGTAGGCGACCGCGAATCGAAGGCAGAGGCAGCGCTTCGCGCAGGCCAAGAGGAGCTTGCCCGCAAGCTGCTTGAAGAGAAGCTGTATTTCGACCAGAAGGTTGGCGAATACACGGAACTGCATGCGCAAGCGAAGACGCAAGCGGACGGTTTAATGCAGCAGCTTCATACGATGAAGGATGAGTTCTACCAGCTTCGCAACAAGCGCAACGAGCTCGCATCCCGTGCACAAGTGGCGAAAGCTCAGAAGCAAATGGCTCAACTGGCTTCCGACCATACGATTGACAGCGGCACGGCATCCCGCGGCTTCTACCGCATGGAAGAGAAAATCATGCAGCTGGAAGCGGAAGCCGACGTGCTTCGTACGCCATACGGCGCCAGCGGCCAGACGCTGACTGTTAGCGCAGCCGATTTGGAGAAGAAGCATAAGGTTGACGAACAGCTTCAAGCGCTTAAGGATAAGCTTGGCGCAGCTAGCGCACCAAGCTTAACCAAGGAAGAGACAGCAGAATAATATAGATCTGCCGACAGGGAGAAGCGGACCGTTCACACGGTCTGCTCTTCTTGCTTGTGCGCCATTACGGGTATACTGTTACATAGAGGATGTGAGCAGAATGGAACGAGGGAAGCCAATCAACGGTAACGATACAAATCATACAGCCCGCAAGCGGAAAATAACGGAGACTATTCTGTGGCTTCTCATCATAGTCAGCTTGGTTGTTATTATGCTTCAGGGGATTGGCTATGTAGAACTGTTCACGCTTCAAGGCAAGTGGGCAATTATCGGTCTTATTGTTATCGGCGTAGCGCTTGCAGCGGCAGCTATTAACGGTTATTTGCAGAACTCGAAGCTGAAGGAATCGATCAAGAGGTTGACCGAGCAGCAGATGAAGCGTCGATTCAATGTGACGCTGGATAATGAAGAGCAAGCGACGCGAGAGATGAGCGAGCAGGCACAGTCCGATCCGGCGTGGACGGAGAAGGTCAAGTTCTCCGCCGTCATCGAGGAGCGGCAGCGGCTTGCCCGCGAGCTTCACGATGCGGTAAGCCAGCAGTTGTTCGCGATCTCGATGACGGCGACGGCCGTGAGCCGCACGATCGAGCGCGACTGGAGCCGCGCCAAGCGCCAGGTACAGCTGATCGAGGAGATGGCGGCGGTCGCCCAGTCCGAGATGAGGGCTTTGCTTCTGCATCTGCGCCCCGTCCATCTGGATGGCAAAAACCTCGGACAAGCACTTGCCGCGCTCATAGAGGAACTGCTGCAAAAGGTGCCTATGACGATTTCGCTCGAGGTCGACGAGTCGATCGTGTTGAATCCGCAGGCGGAGGATCACTTATTCCGCATTGCACAGGAGGCGCTCTCCAACACGCTTCGCCATTCAAAGGCCGAGCGAATGGAAATTAAGCTCTTGCGCAGTGATGGAGGCGTCCAGATGATTCTAAGCGACAGCGGCGTAGGCTTCGATCTGGAAGCGAAGAAGCAGACATCCTATGGGCTGCTCACAATGGAAGAGCGCGTGAATGAGCTTGGCGGATCGCTTAAGATGACATCCAAAGTTGGCGAAGGAACGCATATCTTTATTTGGGTGCCAGCTTAAGCGTAGCGTCGGAATCCGTTTTGACTGTTGCAAGATAAGGTTAGCATCGTATATTTTAGATAGATAGAGGTGGTGAAAGTATGGAGGCAGTTGAGCAATTGAGTCAACCAATCAAGGTGCTGCTCGTAGACGATCATGAGATGGTTCGCATCGGGCTTGCGGCTGTGCTTGATACGGAGGAAGGCATTGAAGTCGTTGGAGAAGCAAGTAACGGGATGGAGGGCATTCGGCTGGCGCAGGCATACAAGCCTGACGTCGTGCTGATGGATCTTGTCATGGACGGCATGGACGGCGTGGAGACGACAGCCAAGCTGCTGGAGCTGTATCCCGACTGCAAAGTTATTGTGCTTACCAGTTACTTGGATGACAGCAAGATGTATCCGGTTATCGAAGCTGGGGCATTCAGCTACTTGCTGAAGACGTCGCGCGCGAACGAAATCGCCGATGCGATTCGCGCAGCGGCACGCGGCCAGTCGGTATTGGAGTCGCAGGTTGCGGCGAAGATGATGAATCGCTTCCGCCAGCCGAAGCAGCAGGAGCAAGCACCGCTGCATGAGGAACTGACGGAGCGGGAGATGGATGTGCTTAAGCGCGTGGCGCAAGGGCTGTCCAATCAGGAGATTGCAGATGAATTGTTCATCGGGGTGAAGACGGTCAAGTTCCATATTACGAATATATTCAACAAGCTGGAAGTGGACGATCGTACGCAAGCGGCTATTTATGCCCATAAGCAAGGGATTGCCGATTAAGGGTCTTAGAAGAGCGAAGCGGGTATCTAGCCTTTCGCCAAAATGAATTGAAATATTTGTTCGATTTGATTCATGTCGAAGACCGGTACGTTAAGGCGATTGCCGTCAATCGATGCGGCTGCTTCCGGCCATGCCGCAATGCCGATGATTGATGTCAACTCCAGGAGCGGGAGATCATCCGGCGTCCCCAGGAGCACGAGCTTCGGATAATCGGCAAGCTTGAAGCCTTCGATCAAGATGACGCCGGCTTCCGGCATCTGCGCGATGAGCTGCTCTAACGGCTCGGACTGGCGCTTCAGAATGGCTGTTCCTTCGGGAGACGCAATAGCGGTTACATCCGCGCCTGCTTGCTGATGCTTCCATGTATCCGTACCGGGCGTATCCATTTGAAAATGATGGGCATCATGCTTGATGGTGCCGACTACATAACCTGCTTGCTTGAACGATTCCGTTAACCGGCAAACCATCGTGGTTTTGCCGGTATTTTTGTATCCGACGACTTGCACGATAAGCTGTTTTGGGCGGTTTAAATGCGGCTGTTGTTGCGGTTGAGCGTTGTTCATTGCTTCCTCCTGCATGCGTCGTTCTTATAGATAATCTAAGTTTATCATAGCTTGGTGAATGCTGCTCCGATCTAATAATAGCGATTCATTAGCGTACCGATCGCCGGCAACGGCCAATACGATTGCATCGAGCTGTAATAGGCTGCGTAAGGCATTGCAGGATGGGGCGTTAGGCGAATCAACTGGGAAGCGCGTTGCTCGGATGAGCAGGCTAGCGCTGATCGGAGCTTCCTTAGCAGGCTTATATCGTCCAGCCGTTGACGGTCGCTTTCATCAGCGTGACGAATTACTTGCTCGATGGGAAGCCAAGCTTCCGGTCTTAAATATTCGGCATTGCCGGAGTAGCTTGTACGAAGCACCTTGATATGCGCTGCAAGCTGTTCGAGCTGGTCCTTGCTTAAGGCGGGCTTGGCGGGAATTTGTCCTCGCTCTCGCTGGGCGCTTGAAAGAATTCGATCGACGACGGCAAGCGCCTGCTTCGTAAGCTGCTGCCATTCCGAGGCGCTGCCGGCCGCTCTGCGCAGCTCGCGACTCCAGTCGTCATCGGGCGATTGCGGTGGTAGCTGAGGCTCACCTTCCCGATACGGGTACGCGCCGTAACGGCTTGCCGGCTGAATCCTCGTATAGGCTGCTGACCTCTCAATTCCTCTGATCGTACGCATGCTCTCGCTTACTCTCATGATCCGATCCCTCCTTTTTTCTTGTTCCAAAATAGCTTCGTTTCCGCTTACCGGTTGCGCTTGTCTCGTCAGCATACAGGATCGAATGCGAAAATACTGGCGAAATTTGTAAGGAGGTAAATGCTGTTCCCATGTCAAATAAGTTGGGCAAGCTTATATAAACTAAGCATAATGATGAAACTTTCTAATATCGTCAAAAAAAGCCGTCCGTGTTGGACGGCCGGTCATCTCGCAAGTAACCGTGAGTCTTAGATGAGCAAGAATAGAAAGGCAATAAGCGCCAGATCAATGGCGAGCGCCGCGCCCCATGGGTAATATCTTTCCGGTCCGTAATAATACGGATCGTACGGATAAGCTTGCGTCTGGGCCGATTGCTGCGCAATCGGTACCGGCTTCGATCCCTTCTTGCTTTTCTTCTTCGCGTTCTGTGCTTCCGCCTTCGATACAACGGCCTCGGTGCCGTTTGACCCGGCAGCATCCCCGTTCAGGGTGAGCTTGCCGCTCTTGCAGGAGCTAAGTATGCCGACGTGGCGCGTGCCGTCTTGCATAATGACGCAAACGGGCATTCCGCAGAACTGATGCACGACATCTTCGCGTAAAGGATAAATCGGTTCCATTCGCCGATGATACCTCCCTTTCTTTTGCGCTTGCTGCAGGCAGTATATTCACCTACGGGCGTATGCGCATGGTTGTTTACCTAGATACGGCTAAAAAGTCAGGAAACGATTCCGATTGTGATGCTATCAAGCGATAATGGAGGTCGGTGTAGATGCCAGTACCCTATGAAAGCTATCAGCCTGCCAGCAACAGGCAGTCAAGCATGACGACACCGAAGCGTGCAAACAAACGAAAGGGCGGTAAGCGAACGGCTGTCTTGGTGCTGCTCCTATGCGCGTTCTGGGCAATCTGGCAAGCGCAGCACCAGACGAGAATCGCCCCGGCACGGCAGATGCTGCTCGACGATCTCGGGTCGCTCTGGGACCTAAGCGATCATGAAATGACAGGAGGGTCAGGAGCGGCGCAGTGGACCATCAGGTGGAATATGACTGTGCGGGACGGCACGATGGGGACGCTTGCGAGCGTGCTGTTCACGGACGCCGCCGGCAATCCGTCGGATACGACCGCAGACCAGAACGGGAAGACCGTCAAGGGTGAGCTGCCTCATTATGGCGGCAGAGTGACGCTCTCCTTAGTTGCTTCTACTGCTGAAAGCGAACAGTTAATGCTGCTGTATGAAGCTGGCGAGACTAGCGAAGCCGGTGCGCGGCAATTAACGAAGCATGAGCTGATACAGGCGGCCGAAGCCGTATCTTCGGAGGTCGAGTCGTTCACGGATGATTACGAGAGCAGCATGCATGCGAAAGGTTACACGTACAATAACGATGCGATATACGCGATATCCCGCCTAGCGGCAGCGAAGCAAGTGGATTCGTATGTGGACGGGGGAACGGTAAGCGATACTTTTTTTACAAACAAGCTGAAAAACGAGGTTATAGTCGATAATGGACAACGCGGGAATCTCCAGATTGCTCTCCACCGCAACACGGAAGCGCAAAAGCTGGAGCTAATCGTCGGCGTCCCGGTTATTACGGGCGATTACAGTCTCGTTAACGAATGAAACCGGCGTCTGGAGCACGTAAGGATTAGAACAATTTACGCTTCTTATTAGTTATTTTTATGAACCGTCGAATAGCGGATTGATGTCCGATATGATAAACTACTTTAGATGCTGTATAAAAATTCTTAGGAAAGAATGGGACCCATGACATATAATACTGCTGTTGAATCCGTCTCCGCAGAAGGGGCCGTATACTATCTGTTCGGAGCAACCGGCGACTTGGCACGGCGCAAGCTGTTTCCGGCGTTATTCAGCTTATATAAAGAAGGCAAGCTATCCGAGAACTTCGCGGTTGTAGGACTTGCGCGCCGTCCGCGGACGAATGAGCAATTCCGTGAGGATTTGTACGAATCGATCGTTGAGTTCTGCCGTTACAAGGCAGACGATGCGGAGCTGTGGAGCAAATTCGCCGAGCATTTCGTATACATGTCGCTGGACATTAACGATGTGGAAGGGTTCCGCGATCTGAGCCGCCTGTCGGAGCAATTGGACGTGAAATTCAACATTCCGGGCAATCGCTTATTTTACTTGGCGCTTGCGCCATCGTTGTTCGGACCGGTATCGTTCAACCTGCGGGACGGTGGTCTGCTGGAATCGAACGGCTGGCATCGCGTCGTAATCGAGAAGCCTTTCGGCTATGATCAGCCTTCGGCACAGAAGCTGAACGAGCAAATCAGCCAAGTGTTCAAGGAAGAAGAAATTTATCGGATCGACCACTATCTCGGCAAAGAGATGGTTCAAAATATTCAAGTGATACGCTTTGCGAACGCATTTTTCGAGCCGTTATGGAACAATAACCACATTGCGAACGTCCAGATAACGCTGTCCGAGACGGTTGGCGTCGAGGAACGCGGCGGTTACTACGACAAATCGGGCGCGCTCCGGGATATGGGTCAGAACCATATGCTTCAAATGCTGACGATGATCGCCATGGAGCCGCCTAGCCGCCTGCATGGCGAAGATATTCGCGACGAGAAAGTGAAGGTGCTTCGCTCGCTTCGCGAATATGCGTCCAGCGACGAAGTACGCGCGAATGTCGTTCGCGGCCAATACAGCGCCGGCTCGATGAGAGGCAAGCAGCTTCCGGGCTACCGCGAGGAAGATTCCGTTGGCGAAGATTCCACGACGGAAACGTATTTCGCGGCGAAAGTACTCGTCGACAACTTCCGCTGGGCAGGCGTTCCGTTCTATATTAGAACGGGCAAGCGACTGCCGGTGAAAACAACCGAGGTCGTCATCGAGTTTAAGTCGATGCCGCAGAACGTGCTGTTTGCGCAGCGCCATGATCTCGCCCCGAACCTGCTGGTCATTCGTGTTAATCCGCTCGAGGGCATATACATTAAAGTAAATGCGAAGACGCCGGGCGAGAACAATTCCGTTCAGCCAGTTGCCATGGAATTCTGCCAAAGCTGCCAGATCGGCATCAATACGCCGGAAGCTTACGAGCGCCTGATTCACGATGCCGCTCGCGGCGATTCCACGTACTTCACGCGCTGGGATGAGGTATCCCAAGCTTGGTCGTTCGTCGATAAGATCGCGCAAGCATGGCGCGAGGACAAGAGCGACTTGAAGCATTACCCTGCAGGCTCGTGGGGACCGGAAGCGGCTGATCGGTTGCTCGCTGAGGAAGGCTTCCGCTGGTGGCCTGTTAACGGCCAAGAGGAAGATAACGTGATCTGGGTGTCGAACAGCGGCAAGTAAGTAAGATGTTGCCATTGCGATGCATAATGAAGGGAAGGCAAGCATGAGTAAAACGTTAAGCGATGAAATAAAGCAGGAAGTGGACAAAAGGCGCACGTTCGCGATCATTTCCCACCCTGACGCAGGAAAAACGACGCTAACCGAGAAGCTCCTCTTATTCGGGGGAGCCATTCGGGAAGCGGGCAGCGTCAAGGCGAGGAAGGCGAGCCGTCATGCAACGTCCGACTGGATGGAGATCGAGAAGCAGCGCGGAATCTCCGTTACATCCAGCGTGATGCAGTTCGATTACCTCGGACATCGGGTCAATATTCTCGATACCCCTGGTCACCAAGACTTTAGTGAAGACACGTATCGTACGCTTACGGCAGCCGACAGCGCGGTCATGTTGATCGACGTCGCCAAAGGCGTCGAGGCGCAGACGATCAAGCTGTTCCAAGTATGCCGCAAGCGCGGAATTCCGATCTTCACCTTCATCAACAAGCTGGACCGCGAAGGCCAAAGCCCGTTCGAGCTCATGGAGGAGCTGGAGCGCGTGCTTGGTATTCGTTCCGTACCAATGAACTGGCCGATCGGCATGGGGCGCGAGCTGTGCGGCGTTTACGACCGCACCAAGACTCAGGTCGAGCTGTTCCGAGGCAACGATCATTCAACGATCGAGGTTAAAAAGGTCAGCGATTACAACGATCCCGTCATTCGCGAGATGGCCGGCGATTACTTGACCGATCAGCTTATACAGGATATAGAGCTGCTTGATGTCGCGGGCGATCCGTTCGACTTCGAGAAGGTGCAGCGCGGCGAGCTTACGCCTGTATTTTTCGGCAGCGCGGTCAACAACTTCGGCGTACAGACGTTTCTGGAGAACTTCCTGCAGCTTGCTCCGAAGCCGACGTCACGCAATAGCACGACGGGCATCGTCGAACCGACGAACGAGAAGTTCAGCGGTTACGTGTTCAAGATTCAAGCGAATATGAACCCGGCTCACCGCGACCGGATCGCGTTCCTGCGCATCTGCTCGGGCCGATTCGAGCGCGGCATGAGCGTTCGCCATGTGCGCAACGGCAAAGACATCAAGCTGTCGCAGCCGCAGCAATTCCTTGCGCAGGATCGCGATATTGTCGATACCGCGTATCCGGGCGACATTATCGGCTTGTTCGATCCGGGCATCTTCCGGATCGGCGACTCGTTGTCGCAAGGATCGGAGGTCGAGTTCGATGAGCTGCCGACGTTCTCGCCGGAGATTTTCTCCAAGGTTACGGTGAAGAACGCGCTCAAGCATAAGCAATATCAGAAGGGCATCGATCAACTGACGGAAGAGGGCACGATTCAAGTGTTCCATTCGACCGGCAACTTCGACGAGACGATACTCGGCGTTGTCGGGCATCTGCAATTCGAAGTGTTCGAGCATCGGATGCGCGCGGAGTATGGCGTAGAAATCCAATTGCACCGGATGCCTTTCCAGTTCGCCCGTTGGATCGTCGACGACAAGATCGATCCGTCCAAGTTCCGCATTAACACGACGCTCGTGAAGGACAAGAAAGGCAACTATGTCGTCCTGTTCGAGAACGAGTATGCAATGCGGACAGCGATAGACAAAAACCCGACCTCCAAGTTTTTGGAAACCGCTCCTTAAGACGCGAGATCGGAGCAATAATTACGAAATAGAGCATCCCTGGCTCGATGCGCGGTGGCGTAAGCAGGCGGGGATGCTTTTTTTTGCGTTGTACGGTTACTGTGAAGCTTAATACAAGTTGTGGCTCTCTATTTATGGCTTGCTTGCGGACTGAAATTGCTCTATCCACGGATATATGATCTGATTCTATGATTTACGGACATGGGTGACCCAAACGGGATGTAAAGAGGCGAAAGATAGGGTTTCGGGAGTGGATAGGGTTCATATAGTCCGCAATAGGTGGAAATAGTAGTGAATACGGTTAGTAGCGTCTATACGGTCCGTAACTAATTGGAATGCAGTAGGGGACAAAGTGAGGGGACATTCGCTTTCATAGCTGGTATAAAGAAATAAGATCATTGACGATAAACCGTTTTCATGCCATAATGTACGCGTGTACATGAATAAAATTTTACAGTAAAAAGGTTCGGGAGGCTAGCGATCATTAGCAGGAAAGAAGTAGCGAAGCTGGCCGGCGTCTCGGAGGCGACCGTATCTCGCGTCCTCAACAATGTGGGACCGATGAAAGATGAGACCCGCGAACGGGTGCTGCGTGCCGCAGCGGAGATCGGTTATGTGCCGAATGCGCTGGCCCAGCAGTTCGCAAGAAGGAAGAGCGGCAACATTGGCGTTATCCTGCCATTCGTGCCGAAGGTGCATCTGTTTTCCACCTACTATTTCTCGGAAATATTAAGCGGAATCGGCGAGACGGCTAAGCGCTGCGGTTACGATCTGCTGCTTATTTTCAGAGAATACGGAGGGGAGAGAGATTATGCGAAGCTGTTCCGTACGCAGAAGATTGACGCATGCATCGTGCTTGGCTCGGAGAATGTGCCGGAGGAGCGGGTCGCGCTGACGGAATTGAAAAGTGAGGGGTATCCGTTCTGCTTGGTTAATCAGCGATATGACGAGGAATCATATGCAACTGTCGACTCCGATCATATGGCGGGCAGCATGGCCGCGGTGAATCACTTGATTGAACGCGGACGCCGCAACATCGCATTCCTGAACGGGCCGGAGCAATACTCGAATAGTACGGATAGGCTGCAAGGCTATACGCTTGCGCTTCAAGCAGCCGGCTTGCCCGTAACCGCGGAGCAAATCTTCATTGGCAACTATAGCCGCAAAAGCGGTTACGAGATGGCGGAGCGCATCGGAAAGGCGATCGGAGACGGCGTTATCGACGCGGTATTCGCGGCCAACGACCGGATGGCGATCGGCTTAATGCAGGGGCTGCGCGAACACGGGTATGAGACAGGTCGCGATTATTCGCTTGTCGGCTATGACGATTCGGACAGCTCCCGGATTATAAGTCCGATGCTGACAACGGTGGCAGTACCTTTTTATGAAATGGGAAGAAGGGCTGCCGCAAGGTTGCTGGATGTTGAATATAAGGCAGCCGGCGCGGAAGGCGAGCTTGAGCTGCTGCCGGTGCGCCTGATTGCAAGAGAAACAACCTAATTCAAGAGAGGCGGTATGATTAATGGACAAAATTCGGGTAGGTATGGTTGGCTACAAGTTTATGGGCAAGGCGCATAGCAATGCGTATCGCGCACTTCCGATGTTTTTCCCGAAGTCGGCGGTGAAGCCGGTAATGAAGGCGATATGCGGACGCGATCCGGAAGGCGTCGAGCAAGCCCGCGAGCAGTTCGGCTGGGAAAGCGCGGAGACGGATTGGAGACAGCTCGTTAAGCGCGACGATATCGACCTCATTGATATTAATGCGCCAAGCGATGCGCACAAGGAGATTGCGCTTGCGGCTGCTGCGGAAGGCAAGCACTTGTTCTGCGAGAAGCCGCTTGCGCTGACGCTCGAGGACTCCCGCGAGATGCTCGAGGCGGCGGAGAAAGCCGGCGTTAAGCACATGGTTGGCTTCAACTATCGGTTCTCGCCTGCGGTACAGCTTGCCAAGAAACTCATAGAGGAAGGCCGTATCGGCAAAATCTTTCACTTCCGCGCCATGTTCCTGCAGGATTGGATTATCGATCCGAACTTCCCGCTCGTATGGCGTCTGCAGAAGGATATTGCGGGCTCGGGCTCGCACGGCGACCTTGGCGCTCACTTGATCGACATGGCTCGATTCCTCGTTGGCGAGTTCAACGAAGTGATCGGCATGAGCGAGACGTTCATCAAGGAACGTCCGCTTGCATCGGCCATGACGGGCCTTAGCGCCAAAGGCAGTGCGGAAGGGCCGCGCGGCGAAGTCACGGTTGACGACGCGACGTTGTTCATGACTCGCTTCATGAACGGTGCGCTCGGAAGCTTCGAAGCAACGCGCTTCGCTGCCGGACATCGCTGTACGAACGGCTTCGAGATCAACGGCAGCAAGGGCAGCATCAAGTTCGATTTCGAGCGCATGAACGAGCTTCAGGTGTATTTTACGGACGATGCAGAGGATGTTCAGGGCTTCCGCCGCGTACTGGCAACCGATCCGGCGCATGCCTATATGGACGCTTGGTGGCCGGCAGGACATACGATCGGCTTCGAGCATACGTTCACGCATGAGGTGCTTGAATTCATGCAGGCGCTTGCCGAGGACCGTCAGCCCGTTCCGAACTTCAACGACGGAGTGAAATGCCAAGAGGTACTCGAGGCGGTTGATCTGTCGATTGCAGAACGCCGGTGGGTATCGATTAGCGAATTGAAATAGTTGAAATCGTTGCAGGCAAGGCAAGTATAACAAGAAGGCTAGAGAGGGCGAGGAAAAGCATGAAGAAGGCATTGATCGTATGGGGCGGATGGGACGGCCATCAGCCGAAGGAAGTAGCGGCTATTTTCCAAGAGATGCTCGAGAAAGAGGGCTTCGAGGTTGAAGTATCCGATAAGCTGGAGGCGTTCGAAGACGGCGATAAGCTGAAGGCGCTTGATCTGATCGTACCGGTATGGACGATGGGCCGCATCGATCAGAAGCTTGTCGATAACGTATCGGCTGCGATACAGAGCGGCGTTGGCCTTGCAGGCTGCCATGGCGGCATGTGCGATTCGTTCCGCGAGAACGTAGACTGGCAGTTCATGACGGGCGGGCAATGGGTTGCTCATCCGGGCAACGACGGCGTGGAATACGTTGTGAACATTAGCAACTCGACAAGCGCTTTGACCGAGGATATGGAGGACTTCACGGTGAAGTCCGAGCAATATTACTTGCACGTCGATCCAGCCGTCGAAGTGCTTGCTACGACTCGCTTCCCAGTAACGCCTGGGCCGCACTCGCTTAATAAAACGGTAGACATGCCGGTCGTATGGACGAAGCGCTGGGGCGTAGGACGCGTGTATTACAATTCGCTTGGACATCAAGCGAATATCGTCGAGATCGATTCCGTTAAGGAACTGATGCGCCGCGGCTTCTTATGGTGCGCGGAAGGCAAGGCGAAGGCCGTAGCGGCCGGCTTGGAAGCCGGAACGTACACGGGGATGCAGGATAACCAACTGTAAGAAGCAGTCATTCATCAATCATTCATGATATGGGACGAGGGACGGGGAACATGGAAAAGATTAAAGTAGGCATTATCGGCACAGGCAACATTAGCGGCATTTATTTGCAAAACGGAAGCAAATTCGACGCAATGGAGGTTGTCGCTTGCGCCGATCTGGACGTGGAGCGCGCAAAAGCCAAAGGCGAAGAGCATGGCATCAAAGGCTGCTCCGTAGAAGAATTGCTGGCTGATCCCGATATTCAAATGGTCATTAACCTGACGATTCCGCAGGCGCATGCTTCGGTATGCTTGAGAGCGCTTGAGGCAGGCAAGCATGTGTATGTCGAGAAGCCTTTCGCGGTAACCCGCGAGGAAGGACTCGAGGTGCTGGAGCTAGCCCGCAAGAAAGGGCTGTACGCAGGCAGCGCGCCGGATACGTTCCTTGGCGGCGGCATCCAAACGAGCATTAAGCTTATCGAGGACGGGTGGATCGGCACGCCGATCGGAGCTACCGCATTCATGGTAGGCGGCGGCCACGAGTCCTGGCATCCGGCTCCCGAGTTCTACTATCAGCACGGCGGCGGCCCGATGTTCGATATGGGACCTTATTACTTGACTGCTCTTGTCGCTATGCTTGGACCGATCACCCGCGTTACGGGCTCGGCACGCATTTCCTACCCGGAGCGTACGATTACGAGCCAGCCGAAATACGGCCAAAAGGTGAAGGTCGAAGTGCCGACGCATATCGCAGGCGTCATGGACTTCGCTTCCGGCGCAATCGGCACGCTGCTCACAAGCTTCGACGCGAAGGGCGGCTCGCAGCTTCCGCGCATTGAAGTATACGGCAGCCAAGGCACGCTTCAAGTGCCGGATCCGAACAACTTCGGCGGTCCGATCTATCTTAGTCGCGCTGGCCAAAGAGAGTGGTCGGAAATTCCTCTCGCCTACGGTTATGCGGAAAACGCCCGCGGCGTAGGCGCTGCCGATATGGCGAAAGCGATACTTACCGGACGCATGCCGCGCGTAAGCGGCGAACTCGCTTATCACGTGCTTGAAGCGATGCATGGCTTCCATGACGCTTCCGATCAAGGCGTTCATTACATGATGAAGAGCAGCTGCGAGCGTCCGGCTCCGTTGCCGCTCGGTTTGCAACCGTTCTGCCTAGACTAAAAAAGAAGCTATCGGACATTCGTTCCGACATTTGATCAAAACTAGGCTCTCGGCCATCAAACGGATCGTTTGTCCGTTTTGTCCTTTCTGAACGAGAGAAGGGCTGTCCCCAACGTCGATAAGACGTTTTAGGGACAGCCCTTTTTTGCTTGTGGAGTTAACGGTATTTTATTTAATCCAAGCGTCGACTTTATCTCGATTCTGCTCTACCCATTGCTTGGCGGCTTCTTCAGGCGTTTTGCCCTCTTGGATTTGAATCATGACATCGGCCATGTCCTCCGGCGTCCAGTTAAAGGCATCAAGGAAAGCGTAAGCCTCCGGCTGGTCAACTTGCAGCCCTTTGCGAGCTATGGTATGAATCTGCTCATCCCCGCCGTATACGTTTTTTGGATCCTCCAAGTATTTCAAATCCATCTTGGCGAACTTCCAATGCGGAGTCCAGCCGGTTACGACGATCGGCTTCTGATCGGCGTACGCTTTCTCAAGCTGCTGCGTCATCGCGGCAGACGAGCTTTCGAGCAGCGTCCACTTCTCGCGTAATGCGTATACGTCCAACGCTTTCTCTGTCGACATCATCAGTCCTGCACCCGGCTCGATGCCGATAATCGTATAATCGAGACTTGCGCCTATCTCATCCGTTAAATCTTCAATGCTGTTAATGTCCATATATTGCGGAACGACGAGGCCAATCTTGGTGCCATCCAGGTTTACGCCCAGATCGTCGTATTTCCCTTCATACTTCGAAGCATACGATTCATGAGTCGTTGGCAGCCAAGCCGCCGCCATGGCGTCCGCGCTCCCGTCTGAGATGCCTGCCCACATCGGACCTGCGTCTACTTGCATGAGCTCGACGTTGTAATCGAGCTTCTGCTCCAAAACTTCCTTGAGTACGTAAGTGCTGGCGATTTCGGAGTCCCATGCGACATAGGCAAGCGTTATTTTTTTGTTTGTATTGCCGCCAGTGTTAGACGTTGAACATCCTGCTACTAATGCCATGACGAGAACAATTGCTGCGATTACGGTTAGTTTGTTCGGTTTCAAAAAATCACTCCTTGGTTAATAGTATGATAAGAACCGGATAAGAGCTGTCCGTTACCCGTTGGTCTTCGTTCGGCGTATGACCTGCTGGGTCAGTCGGTCAAGAATAATAGCCAATATAACAATGGCTAGTCCGGCTTCGAACCCAACGCCGGTATTGCCTTGCGTAACGGCACGGTACACATATGCTCCGACGCCCTGTGCGCCGATCATCGAGGCGATGACAACCATCGACAGCGATAACATGATCGTTTGGTTGATGCCTGCCATGATCGTAGGCATCGCAATCGGAAGCTGAAGCTTGAACAGCTTCTGGGACGGCGTCGAGCCGAAAGCGTCTGCCGCCTCGACCAGCTCCGCGGGAACTTGGCGTATGCCAAGGTTGGTCAGGCGAATCGTTGGCGGAATCGCGAATATAATCGACGAGATAACGCCGGGTACTACGCCAAGCGAGAAGAACGTGACTGCGGGCAATAGATAGACGAATGCCGGCATCGTCTGCATGAAATCAAGCAGCGGTGTCACGACCTTCTGAACGCTGTTGTTGCGGGCGCATAGAATACCGATCGGCACGCCGATGACGACGGAGATGATGGCAGCCGTGAGGACGAGGGCCAGCGTCTGCATCGTCTGGCTCCATAAGCCGAGGTTGTCGATAACGAGCAGCCCGATCGCAGTAAAGATTGCCATTCTCCACCTGCCGATAAACCAAGCCAATAAGGTGAAAATAACGATTAATAGGAGCGGATGGACGCTGTTCAGCGCGGTATCCAGACCGCCGACCGTTCCGCCGACGACTACGCGAATGGCGCCAAACAACGGATCCAGGTTCGTTTCGAGCCAAGCTTCAAGCGACTCGATCCAATCGGCCAGCGGGATTTTTGGAATATTCATGCTCATGCGGAATCACCTGCCCCGAATACGGTATTGCCTGCTAAAGCGGCCAATACGGCTCCTTTCAATACGACGCCCAAGAGTCGATTGCCGCCGTCCACGACGGCTACTGGGAGCTTGGAGCTTCCCATGCCTTCGAACAGCTCGTTGATCAGGGCTTCGGGTGAAGCTATAGGGGCTTCCTGAAGCAGTACCTCTTGAAGCGAGAGTCCTTCCTTGAGCGCCCTGGAAGCGTCCTCGGCAGTAATGACGCCTAGCAGGTTCATTGCCTTGTCGACGGCATACAGGCTGGAAACGCCGCGGTCTCTCATGAATTGAAGAGCGACGCGCGGACCTCTCTCGATCGTAATCGTCTCCGCCTTCTCCATCACATGGGAAGCGGTCAGCACCTTGGACAAGTCGACATCCTCTACGAACCGCTCCACGTACTTATTGGCCGGCTGCATGAGAATTTCGTCCGGCGTGCCGATCTGTACGATGCTGCCGTCTCTCATTAATGCGATTTGATCGCCGATTCGCAGCGCTTCATTCAAATCATGCGTGATGAATACGATCGTTTTTTTCATTTTGGACTGAAGCACCAGCAGTTCGTCCTGCATATCCTTGCGTATAAGCGGATCGAGCGCGCTGAAAGCTTCGTCCATAAGCAGGACGTCGGGATCGTTCGCGAGTCCTCTAGCAAGCCCGACGCGCTGCTGCATGCCGCCGCTTAGCTGCTCGGGATAACTGTTCTCCCAGCCGGATAGACCGACCAGTTCCAAGGACTGCATCGCCATATCACGCCGTTTCTTCTTGTCTATGCCTTGCACCTCTAAGCCGTATTCGATATTCTGAATGACGGTTCGATGCGGGAATAGCGCGAACTTCTGGAATACCATTCCGACGTTTTTGCGGCGGAATTGGCGAAGCTGTTCGGGATTCATCCGAAGCACATCGGTCCCATTGAACAAGATTTGGCCCGATGTCGGTTCAATCAAGCGATTGATCAGACGGACGAGCGTCGACTTGCCGCTTCCGGACAAGCCCATAATCACGAATATTTGACCGGCCTCGATCGCGAATTCGGCCTGGTTAACACCGACAGTTAGTTTCGTTTCCGCATGTATTTTTTCTTTGGACCATCCTTTATCCAGCAGCGGAATCGCTTTTTTCGGATCGGGTCCGAAAATTTTGGTCAGCCTCTTGGCTTCTATAATGGCCATGTTGATGCCCCCTTGTGGAAGATTTCGTCTCTTACAAGTGTAGGTGGTTATTCCTGTAAACGTCAAAAGGCGTGAGTCCTCGTAATGTACGTACAGTTTTAACTTTACAAACTTTTTGTACGGAATACTCCGTATAACTCCCTTTTTCGATCCAAACGCTATCTTTACATATGGACAATCATTTGATTACAATACTTCTTGTAGGATTTAACGGGGATAACGATCCCCCCTGGAGGAACGAAATGAATGAACTTGCAGCGTTAACGGACGAACAGATAGACAAGCTACAGCGTACGCGCAGACGCGTTATCGAGTCGATCGGCAAAAATATGGACTTATACGGCGTTACGTCATCCATTGGGCACTTATACGGAAATATGTATTTCAATCAAGAGCCGGTTACTCTCGACGAAATGAGCCATACGATGGGAATGAGCAAAACGTCGATGAGTACGGGAATGCGCGCTTTGCTCGATTTGAAAATGATCAATAAGGTATGGGGCAAAGGCTCGCGCAAAGATTTATATGAAGCCGTTCCCGATTGGCACCAGAATTTCGCCGATTTCTTCTCTATTAAATGGAGAAAGGCGCTCGAGCAAAATAAGCATGTGCTGTCCCGGTCATTGAAGGAAATCGGGGAGCTCAGGAGGCAGCATGAGGATGAGCAGGCTTTCCTGCAGGTGCTGGACAATGATGCGGCCAAGATCGAAGAAGCGCTCAAATATTACAGATGGCTGGACCGGCTGATCGATTCGTTCGAGACGGGAGAGATCTATCAGTTTATTCCGAAGGAAGACGATACCGAGTAACGTTAATAGCTACTTCTCGCCGCGGCAGCATGATGCCGCGGTTTTTTGCTGCCTTGCATGGCTGAGCGATATCGCTATATACATGATTAATGCGACTGGATTATGCTAAGCTTAAACTATAGGATAACGGGTTTAGAGGAGAGTGAACGTCTTATGGATGATAAGCTTCTGTCCGGATCAGAATCAGCATCAGCATCAGGTCCGGTCATGATTAAAAACGGACAAGTCGTATTGGAGGATCGGATCACGCACGCTGCCTTAACGCTGGCAGGGGGGCGTATACAATCGATACTAGAAGAACCAAGAAGTATCGAAGACTGGGTACGACGCAATCCGCAAGCCTTTATCATAGACGCGAATCAAAGCTATGTGCTGCCCGGCTTGATCGACATCCACTGCGACGCCATCGAGAAGGAAATACAGCCACGTCCGAATACGTTATTTCCGCTTCCGATGGCGCTGATCGAATTCGAGCGCAAACTGCCGCTGCATGGCATAACGACGATGTATCACTCGTTATCGCTTGGGGTGGGGTTAAGTCTGCGGGGCGATTATCTGTTAACGGATATGGTGGAGCTAATCGATCGTTATCGGGCAAAAAGATCGGTCGTACGCAATCGGATTCATCTTCGGTATGAAGTATCTCATCTGGCCGGTCTGCCGATCGTCGAGCGCTATTTGCGCAATAAACAAATTCACTACTTATCGTTTATGGATCATTCACCTGGGCAAGGTCAATATATGAAGCCAGGTTCATTCGAGCGCTATGTCATGAAAAATCAAGGCGTTGATCATAATGAGGTGCACGCTATAGTCGATGATTTGGCGAAGCGAAGAGAACAAGTGGATTGGGAACGGCTGCATGTGCTAGGCAACCTTGCGTTGCAGAACGGAATCGCGATTGCTTCGCATGACAATGATTCACGGGAAAGCATAGATCAATCAGCGAGTCTTGGGGTTAAGGTTTGTGAATTCCCGATTAATCTAGAGACGGCGAGCTATGCGGTGGGCAGAGGACTTCGAGTATGCGTGGGTGCTCCGAATATCGTGAGGGGCGCATCGCATGACAACAACCTGCGAGCCGTTGATGCGATCTCTATAGGCGCTGCGGATATCCTGTGTTCGGATTATCATCCTTCATCGATGCTCGCGGCTGTCTTCAAGCTGGCAGACGAGGGAATCGCCGCTTTGCCGCAGGCGGTGAGGATGGCTTCGCTTCATCCGGCCGAGGCGCTTGGCACAGAGGATGAGCTAGGCTCCATCAAGCCTGGCAAAGCGGCGGATCTTATTATCGTTGACCGCTATGAGAATCTGCCATGGGTAACCCATGCGATCGTCGGCGGCAGCATCGTATATAGCGCATGTATCCGTTATTGACTGCTATTAAGGCGTAGGAGCGCTCGGGTTGTCGCCATGATGCAATTGCTCATGCAGCGCCTCGACCATGCGATGCTGCTCGGGCTGGCTGGATTGCTGCCAAATCATCTCGAATAAAACGCCGAGTCCGGGCAGGGCCCTTTCGTCAGCTCCAATTGAATCCTCAATGACCGAAGTCAGTTCTTGCACGGAATTGGCTTGTACGCGATTAATAATGGCTTGGCGCAAATCAAGAGTAACGTTATTCAAGTCGTCGCAACCTCCTGCATCGTTCTGAATTACGTCATTACTATTCCCCGTGCCGTCATGTTTCATCCTTGCCTCGGCCGTATGTTATACTATAAGGATGAAACACGACTCCGCTTCGAACGTTAAGGAGGAATTACGGTTATGGCCAAAAAACAGTTCGCGATTGTCGGCATGGGGCGATTCGGTTCCAGCGTGGCGAAAGCATTGACGGAAATGGGCTATGAGGTTCTTGCAATCGACTCCAGCGAGGAACGCATACAGGATGTTGTGGGAACGGTAACGCACGCGGTATCGGCCGACTCCACGGATGAAGAAGCGCTGCGCGCGTTAGGCGTACGTAACTTCGACGTTGTCGTCGTGGCGATCGGACAAGATATACAAGCGAGCATTTTGACAACTATAATATTGAAGGATTTAGGCGTGAAGTCGTTAATCGTCAAAGCGCAGAACGAGCTGCACGGCAAGGTTGTATCCAAAATAGGCGCTGACAAGGTTATTTATCCGGAGCGGGACATGGGGCTTCGGCTTGCGCATCATCTGGCATCCCCGAATATTCTCGATTATATCGAGCTGTCGGATGATTACAGTATTGTAGAGATGAAAGCTTCCGAGGCAATGGTCGGCAAAAGCCTTAAACAGCTGGACATACGCGCGAAGTATAAATGCAACGTCATGGCGGTCAAGACAGGGCCCGAGATGAATATCGCCCCTTACGCAGACGATCTTATACGAAGGAACGACGTGCTTGTCATTGTCGGCAAAAACTCGGATGTTCGAAATTTAGAAAATGCATATTCGGAAGGCTAGGCTAACGATACTTATGAATCCTAATTATGATCTCCTTATCTCATCGATCCAAAATGAACGCGTTAAACAATGGGCGTCGCTGCTCGATAAGAAGCATCGCGACCGCAGCGGGCTATTTATTATTGAAGGCGTTCATCTGGTACAGGAAGCGCTGAAGAGCGGCATCGAAGTTTCGGTGATCGTGTACGATAACGAACGCGGCATTCCTTCGGAGCTAAGGGATGCGCCCAAACTGGGCTCATCCGGTTATGAGGCGGCCAAGGCTGCCGAATGGGTGCAAGCTTCCCGGGCCGTAATGGCCAAATGCACGGGAACGGATACGCCGCCGCCGATCTTCGCGGTTGTGTCCAAGCCGGAGCATGATCAGAGCGCGCTTTACCTTGAAAATAGTCTGGTCGTCGTGCTCGACGGCGTGCGCGACCCGGGCAATGTCGGCACGATCGTTCGCAGCGCGGATGCCGTGGCGGCAGACGCCGTCATTCTTGGCAAAGGCTGCGTCGATTTATATAATCCGAAGACGGTTCGCTCAACGATGGGCTCGCTGTTCCACTTGCCGATCATCGAAGGCGATCTGGCGGAGCTGCTGCCTATCGCTCGGGAAAAAGGCATTAAGCTTGTTGGCACAAGCTTGCAAGCTACGCATACTTGTTACTCGTATGACTGGAAGCAGCCGACTTGGTTGCTAATGGGCAGCGAATCGGACGGCTTATCGCAGGACGTGCGCCTGCAGTTGGACGAGGCGGTCATCATTCCGATGCCGGGCGGAACCGAATCGCTGAATGTTGCGACGGCGACGGCGGTGCTTCTGTTCGAGGGGCTAAGGCAAAGAAAGTATTAACAACTCAAGAAACAGCTCTAAACGGGCTGTTTTTTTGTATTTATTTTTATGATTAACAACGCAATCATTTGCTTCATGATTACAATTGCGTTATACTCAAAACAATCAATGATTGATTAGTCACTAAATAAGGGGGTCAGGAAATTATGCCAAAGGATGAGAAAGCAGTCGTAAATCGCAAAACGGATATTATATCGGCGGCAATCGAAGTATTTGCGGAAATCGGATACTACAGGGCGACGACAGCACAGGTAGCGGAACGGGCAAAAATATCGCAACCGTATATTTTTCGTTTTTTTGCGACAAAGGAAGCATTATTGTTAAGCGCGCTGGAGGTTTCCTGGATGAGAATTAGCCAGTCTTTCCGACAAGTCGTGGAATCCGCGGTTCCGGAACGGTTGGAAGCCGAGTTGATTAAGGCATACGAGAGTATATTGGCCTCTCATATGAATGAGACGTATCTTCAAATGCAAGCCCAGACGATTCAAGAGGAAGCGATACGGGAAGCGATGCGCAGCGGATTTCGGGAAGTACGCCAAATCGTGTTGGACGCATTTATCCAAAATAAAATCCAAAACCCGGAAGAACGAACGTTTTTATTTTTGGCGAGGGGCATGTTATGCAATATTTCATCCGCGCTTGATATGCCGGAATTGTTGAATAAGGAAGGTTAGCCTAGCTGAGCTAGCCTTATTCAAAATTAGTTATTGACCAATCAATAACTATTATGTTATAGTGTGATTAAGTTAGTAATTGATCAATCACAAATATGAAGCGAGGATGATTACGATGAAAAAAGCGATTGTTGTAGGTTCGACGGGCGGTACGGGAGCCGTTATTACGGCGGAGTTGGTCAAGCGGGGAATACCGACGGTTGCGTTCGGCAGATCCCGCCAGAAGCTGGAACAGCTTGCAAGGAAGCTAGGCAATCCCTCCAACTTAAGCATAGCTGTCGGCGATGCTTTTAATCCGGACGATCTAGCGGCGGCCGCCAAGGAAACGGATGTATTATTCCATTGCGCGAACGTCCCCTACCATGAGATGGAAAGCAAACTTCTGCCGCTCGGCGAATCGGTCATGGAGGCAGCGAATCGATTGAGTCTGAAGGTCGTCGCGATAGACGGCATTTACCCTTATGGCAGAAAACAGATGAACAAAGTGACCGAGGAGCATCCGAAACAGCCGCATACGAAAAAGGGCAAAGTCAGGCTTGCTTTCGAACAGATGATATTCAGCCAACGTTGGAGCGAAACGAAGGTTATGATCGTTCGTTTGCCGGATTACTACGGTCCAACCGCGAATCAAGCTTCCTATCTGGGAGGTACGCTAGAGTCGATCGCCGCAGGGAAAATGGCTTTCTTCATCGGCAACATGAAAGTGCCTCGGGAATACGTATACCTGCCGGACGCGGCGATAATGGTCGTCGAGCTGGCTGGTCATGACAAGGCGTATGGGCAAAATTGGAACATTCCGGGTTCGGACATTATATCCGGCAACGAGATCGTCCGGATCGCCCGGCAAGCAAGCGGAACCGTGAAACCCGTCATTCCGCTCGGCAAAGCCGGTCTGTCGCTCCTTGGCTTATTCGTACCCGTCATGAAGGAAGTGGTCGAAATGCTTTACCTTACGGAAGAGCCTTTGCGCTTAAGCGGAGAAAAATATGAACGTCTAATCGGTAAAATTCCGGCAACGAAACCGGTGGATGGCATTACGGCAACCATTCGCGAATTGCAGAAAAACGTTTAATGGTAACTCTTTTGCGAACATTAGTTATTAATCAATCAATTACTTAATTCAAAAAAGGAGACTAGTTATGCGAAAACTATCGCGAAAAGGGAAAGTTAGTTTGAATGTGTTGGCCTTTATCATTCTATTCGGAGCAGTAATTATCGGGACCTACTTCTGGCAGATCCGCATGCAAAAGCCTCTCGAAGTGGATATGGGGGTTATGCATCATGGGGAAGCGGGCTCCAATCATGCTCATGGCGCTGCTATTCCTGTGACGAATAACGGAGCGCTAGCGATGCGAGCCTGCAACGAAATAATAGCAGAGGCGAGCGAAGCGCCGTTGCGCGAGTTTCGGCTGACCGCCGCACAGGCCGTGAAGGAATTGGATAACGGAAAATCCGCAAAGGTATGGGCGTTCAACGGTCTTGTTCCCGGTCCGGAACTCCGAGTCACGGAAGGCGATCGGGTACGAATCGTCCTGAACAATAAAGATATAAATGAGGGAGTTACCGTTCATTGGCATGGTATCGTGCTTCCTTGTTCGCAGGATGGTGTTGCCGGAGTGTCGCAAAATGCAGTAAAGCCCGGAGAGCAATTTACGTATGAATTCGAGGCGGGGCATCCGGGCACGTATTGGTACCATTCCCATCAGGCCAGCTCTGAACAGGTCAAGAAGGGCTTATTGGGGAAGCTCATCGTGGAGCCCAAAAATGATGCTTTCGACTACGATGAGGAAGACTCCCTTCTTATCCAGCAACTGAACGGAACTTATTTGATGAACGGTTCGACGAAGGATTGGAATATCGAAGCCGCTCCAGGTTCGACGGTTAGGGTGAGGGTCATCAATGCTGCGAACGAAACGGACACCGTGAGCGTAAACGGCGCCGCATACCGTATTATTGCCATGGACGGCCATGATCTGAACGAACCGGGGCTGCTGGATAACTATGAATTTCGGATGGGGGCCGGGCAACGTTACGATCTTCTTCTGCAAATACCGCAGCAGGGTAAAGTTATCGTGGCAAGCAAAAAATCGGGTTTAAAAGCAACGCTGGGTACCGGAAGCGATCCGGTAATCTCATCGGATCCTTCGCTATTCTCATTTGTCGACTACGGAAAACCGGTATCGGATAAATCTAAAGCGCGCTTATCTTTCGACAGGAACTATTCGGTGACGCTCGATCAAAATTTGTTCGTCAATACGATTAACGGGAAAAGCTTTCATGAAATACCTCCGATGATGGTGGAGGAAGGCGATCATGTGAAAATCACTATTACGAATGCCGGCGGCGGCGATCATCCCTTTCATTTGCACGGACACGTCTTTCGGGTATTAAGCCGGAACGGCCAGCCTTTGAGCGGAAGTCCGGTTTATCTAGATACGCTGCTGACGCAAAAAGGCGAAGCCTTCGAGGTGCATGTCATAGCGGACAATCCCGGCTTATGGATGATGCATTGCCACGATTTAATGCACGCCTCCATGGGCATGAGCATGATGTTCAATTACGAGGGCGTCACGACGCCTTACCGGGTCGGGACCAAATCGGGGAATTTACCGGACTTGTAACAAACAAAGGGGATGGATCCCGCTTACTCCCGAGATCAATCCCCTTAAAGCATGCAGCCGTTATTTACTTCTCTTGCTTTAACTTCTTCACGACTCTTGGCTCGGTGTCGCCTAGTACACGAATTTCCGCTGCGACCAATAGCTGAACAGGAAGAGCACCGCTTCCGTAAGCAGCTTGGCCACGAGCAAGGGGACGCCAAGGTTGATATTGAGAAGATGAAGGAAAGCGTAATTCAATAGAAGAACGATGACGACTAGCGCGTAATACTTCGGCAGAGACTTCGTGAGGGAGGTCGATGATGATGCACGGCTGCCTTTGCGAAACACGAACTTTCGATTTAGAGAGAAGTTGACGATCGAACTTCCTAATCTAGCCCCTACTACGGCAAACAGCAGATGCCCGCTTATGAGCTGCAGGATGAACAGCAGCACGAAATCGATGATAAAAGAAGAGAGCGACGAAGCGATAAATTTAACGATCGGCATATAGACGCGAACGGAATCTTTGATCGGATGAAAATGGCTCGATTTATTTTCGTTCAAATAAACGGTATCGATCGGAATTTCATGGAGCGCGTAGCCTGCGCCGGGGGCCTCAAGCAGCATGTTCATCTCATACTCGAACCTCTCCCCGTTAAGCTCGCATAGCCAGTCCAGCATATGGGCCGGATAACCGCGAAGGCCGGTCTGCGTATCGTAGAGCTTCACTCCCGTGGAGAAAGCATACATCTTGCGCGTTAGCGTATTGCCGAAGCGGCTGCGCAAAGGCACTTTGCCGGTAAACCGGCGGCTGCCCGTAACGATCCGGCCCGGATACTCCCGCAAAGCTTCGGCGATCTTCTTAATATCTGTAGGCAAATGCTGTCCGTCGCTGTCCGCGCAAACGGCGCCCTCGGTCTTCATATGGCTTCTTATATAGTTGAAGCCTGTTTTGAGAGCGCGGCCTTTGCCCAGATTGGTCTTATGCGTCAGCAGCATGCATCCCAGTTGAACGACTTGCTTGAACAATTCGCCGTATGATTCGCCGCTGCCGTCATCCACGACAACGATGGGCATGCCGGGAATAGAAGCCTGCAGGTCTTCAATCAGGTTGATCAGCCTAACATCCGGCTCGTAGGAAGGAATAAGGACTACCATTTTCATCGCCTACCTTTCCGCGATATATAGAATATCGCTCACTCCGCGTTCTTTGTTTTTGCCTTGCGGATTGTTGACGACTCTTCCCATGAAATACATGGTCGACGAGCCGCCGCCGTCCAGATTATAAGCTTCGGTTGCACCGAGATCGGCGAACACCTGGGCGAATTGGTCTAAGGTCATGCCTTTGCTGTAATTGGTTTTGCGGCCGTCGACGACGACGAAAACATAATGGTTCGGCGCGATCATTCCGATGCCGGTTCGCGGATTGGCGCCTTGAATGGAGCGGTTGCCGAAGTTCGTATCGATCTTCACGCTGCTTAGGTCATCCGCGATCATCCCGTCCTGAATTAAGACGGGGCCGAACGACAGCGTATTGACGACGCCGTCCCCGAGAAGGCTGGAGGAGGATACTTCCGTTTCATCATAGCTGCCGATCGTACCGTCCTTGAACAAGCCAAGCCCGATACGCGCCGGTTCGTCGCGATAGACCGTTCCGTTCCGGATAATAACGCCATCGTCCCGAAAGCCGTAATAATCGCCGTTGATCGCGAAGAGGGCATTATTGTCTTGTGCGATGCTGGAGCTGTAATCGATCACGTTGCGGCCGAAGCTGTTTTTGGCAAAAGCCGAGCTTAACGTCGCTTCTCCCGACAGCCGTACGTCGGCTACGAAATAGGTGATCATATCGGCCCCGGTGCCCGTCTGAACCTGATCGATGCTGATGCTGATCTTATCGCTTTTGTAGTTCCACTCATCGTATTCGGCCTGCTCCGCGACAGGGTCGGCGGCTTCGACGCTGTCGGCCTTGACGGTTTGCGGATTTCGCACGACGATCTCGACCTTTTCGATTAAGTAACGATCCGCCAGCGCGTACAATAGGATGCCGATGACGACAACGATAGCCGTGATGGCGAAATAAAGCTTTCTTCTTGATTTTCGGGGTGTATCCATGACTAGTATCACTTCCTGTTGTTATGGTTTCCTAACCATAATTCAGGCAGCTTAAACGAACCTTAAGGGTATGGCCATGCCGGTTGGGGTTGATGATAAGGATCGGAAGTGGCAATTGCTTAATGTAGCGTGAATGATATAGGGCGATTTAGTTTGCCGAAACGCCGCAACACGCGGCATGTCGGCAAGGCGATCGAAATTAGTTCGAAGAAATGCCGTTATTGCGAGTATGTGCTCGACTTCGGGGGCTTACTTGAGTGAGTGCTGGTAACGTGGTTTAATGGATATTGTGATGAACGAACCATATTAGAGAGGCTCAAAGCGAGCGAAGGGATGGAGTACATATGATGCAAGCCATTGAAATAACGAATAAGGAGCAGTTGGAGCTTGCTTTTGACATCCGTAAGGAAGTATTCGTTAAAGAGCAAGGCGTAGCTGAAGAAGCAGAGATTGACGAATACGATCAGCTGGACGGAAGAACGAGCCATGTGCTCGTCTATTATGAGGACAAGCCGGCAGGGACCGGGCGCGTTCGGATCGACGGGGAGACGAAGGCCGCGAAGCTTCAGCGCATCTGCGTGCGGGCGGCGTATCGGAAATACGGCATCGGCAAAGCGATCATGGACAGGCTGGAGCAGCTGGCGAAGCGGGACGGAGCAACGAATGCAAAGCTGTACGGGCAGACGGATGCGGAAGGCTTCTACGCGAGGCTAGGCTACCGAACCGCGTCCGACGTATTCATGGAGGAAGGCATCCCGCATGTGCTGATGGTGAAGGAGCTGTAAAACCGGCTCCATTCACCCGCAAATTGTTAAAAGCGATAACAGAATAGATAAAAAAGCTATTGACAAAATATAGGGATCGCTGCATACTAACATTGACTGATTCGTTCAATCAAAATAAAAGCGCGCTAAGTGTTGATAACTGCATAAACTTTTTTTACACCAATATTGACTGAATGGGTCAATCTATAACGAGGAGGAATTATACCATGACAACTTATCTTAACAAAAGCAAGGCTATCGTTATTGGCGGCGGTATGGCTGGATTAATGACCGCACGCGTACTTTCGGATCATTACGGGGAGGTACTGATCGTCGAGAAAGACGATTTTCCCTCAGGGCCAGACCTCCGTCCCGGAACTCCGCAGGCATTCCATCCGCATCGTTCCACTGCTCGCGGGAAATCGATCACGGAACGGCTCTTTCCTGGATATGAGCTTGATTTGGCGGCGCAAGGTTGCCCCTCATCTCTGAACAAAGACGTTTACTTCTTAAACCAGCATGGAAGCCTGGAAATGAAGTATGACCGGAATGATATCAAATTCAGCCGAGCGGTATTGGAGTGGACCATCCGGCAACGCGTAAAAGCCATTTCAAACGTATGCTTCTTGCCCAGGCACGATGTGATCCGATTGTTAACGACCCCCGACCGGTCAGCCGTAACCGGCGTTCAAGTTAGAGATCGAGATCAATCCAAGGAGGAGAAGGCTCTTACGGCCGATCTAGTCATTGATACGAGCGGGCGTTCCTCGAAACTATCGGCATGGCTGACTGATTTGGGATACGAGGTACCGAAGCCGGATCTTCTGAAAGTTTCGCTCGGATACAGCACCCGCCGATATAAAGTGCCTTCCCATCTGACTCATTTGATTGATAAATGGGATGTCATCAACCTTCAGGGGCAGCCTGCAAGCGGTACTTTCACGGGCGTGTTTTCCTTTATCGAGGACCAGATTGCCGAAGTGCTGCTTTACCGCCCGGGCGGAAATTATCCTCCGACGGATGCCGCCGAATTCGAACTGGCCGTTGAGCAGCTTCCGAGCCGGATCATTTCGGAGATCGTACGCGATCTTGAACCAATCTCCTCTCCTCGCGGCTTCCGCATTCCTGAATTGTACTGCCATCGTTACGAAAAGATGCCCCGCTGGCCTGCGGGATTGCTAGTCCTAGGTGATGCTTACTGCATCTACGATCCGATCTTCGGCCAAGGCATGACGATGGCTGCGATGGCTGCCGAAATATTGGAAACCTGCCTGTCGGAGAGAAACGGCGATTTCCGTCCTAATTGGGAGCACGGTGTACTAAACCGGATCAAAGAAGCGATCGAACCGGCCTTCTGGTTAAACTGCACGGCCGATCTGCGTTGGGAAGGAGTCGAATATGAAGGTTCGGATTCGAGGACAGGGGATGCATTCAGTCGGGAATATATGGAACTATGTCTCAAACAAGCAACAAGCAAGCCCGATTGGCAACTGTATGGGCTCTATTGGGCTGTGAATACGTTGTCCGTATCCCCACGTCACCTGCTTAACCCGCAGACGGCCATTCAAGTTCTGTCCGCTTCGGATGAAGGCAAGAGATTGCTCGCGGAACTTAAAGCGAATGACGAACGGTCTGTCGAGGCGATTCTGGAAGAACTGCTGCCCCGGTTCTCGGAAACACCGTTCGAGTCGGCAAAGAAATAGCGGTTTGAAGATCAAATTTGTTATACTGATAGATATCTATATCGTTCGGCAAAGGAGCACTCGACATTGGCACCATTAAACGATGAACAATTGCATCAGATCCGCGATGAAAGAAGAGAGCAAATTAAGGCAGCAGCCTTCCAGGTGTTTGCCCGTAAAGGCATCATTAGCGCAAAGATGAGCATGATCGCGGAAACGGCAGGCATCAGCAACGGGCTGCTTTACCATTATTTCAAATCGAAAGACGAATTGTTCACGTCGCTTGTTCAGGAAGCGATGGTCGAATCGGAAGCGACTATGCGAAGCGTCTATGCAATGCCGGGAACGCCGATCGAGAAAATCAGGACGTTGACGGAAGGAATGCTCGATGAAAGCGGCGCACCGTACTTCATGCTTATCCACCAGGCGCGTACGTCCGACGGCGTGCCCGAGAAGGTCAAGCAGCTTCTGGAGCAGTATTCGATGGATACTTATATGGATATGCTGCTTCCGTTGTTCCAAGAGGGCCAGCGCGCCGGAGAAATTGCAGCAGACGATCCCAGGGAGCTTATCGCCTGTTATTTATCGGTCCTTTCCGGAATTATGGTCATCAATTCGAACGGAAATGACGACTATCGGCATCCGAAGGCCGATATGCTGATGCGATTGATTGCAAATCCCGAAACGATCAACAAATAATAGTATCGCGAAGAAGAGACTAGACGCGGCAGTGCCTTAGCGGACGGTCTCTTTCTTGCGTTTACGAAATGATAAACAGGTTTGCAGCCATATCGTAATAACGCTCATGAAGAGCATAGAAATAGCCACACTTCTGGGAAGCTTTTTTTGCTATAGTACAATTATTAGCCGGAGGTGCCAGCATGAGAACGGGCCTTATCAATCCTATGACGAAATTGAACGTTAAGCAGCAGCTCATCCTTTTGTTCCTCGTAATGGTCAGCCCGATCTTCCTTCTCCATTGGTACGGCAACATAAAGACGGAGCATTTGCTCAAAAATCATGTCACGAATGCGTACGTCGAACTCATCAAACAAAATTATACGTTAATCAACCGCGACATCGATACCGTCAGCAAAATAACGACGACGATGATCCAGAACCCCGTCGTGCAGAAGCTCGTTCCAAGCGAGCAGGACACCGTCATCGAACGGGTCCGGAAGTTCGACAGCGTCGACAAGCTGCTCTCCAACAACTCCATTCCATTGAACGGAGGGGAAGCGGTCTACTATTCGCTGTATGTATACGATCCGAACGATTATTACTTTTTTGCGCCGAAGCGGCAAATCAATCAGACAGGCGTCTATTTCTTCAACGACGCGACGAAGCCGTCCTGGTTCGATGATGCCGTGAAGCGGAACAGCGGCGCTTATATGGCGATGATCGATACGAATGTCGGCTTGTCCAGAGTCAAGACGTATGCGTACATCAGGGCCGTTAACAACGTTACGATTGCAAACGATACCATCGGCATTCTAGTCGCCACCCAGATGGATAAGAAGATCGGAGAATCGCTGCGCTCTGTATCGCTTCCCGACGGCAACATATATTTTACCGACTGGAATGACCGCGTCATGAGCGCAACAGATCCAAGTCTGATCGATACGGTTCTTTCGCTGCCGCCTGAGGCAGCGATCCCCGACAACGTGAATTCGCAAGGCAATCTGGACCTTATTACAGACGATTCGATCTATGTCGTCAATTATGATCGCAGCTCGCAGACGAAGCTGATTTATCAAATTCCGGTCGAATCGTTGCTCAAGCAGCAGAACGAGCTGAAGCGCGTCATTCAACTGATTTCGGTAGCGTATTTGCTGCTTGGCTGCATCGTCATGATTTATTTTTGGCGTTCGCTTATGACGCCGTTGCAGCGGCTGGCGCAGTTCGTCCGCGCCTATGAGCCGGGCAAGCTCGTGCCGGAGACGCCGTTCAAAGGAAGAAACGACGAGGTTGGCGTACTCGTTGGCGCGCTTTACGATATGGCCAGAAGGCTGAACGTTCTCATTCATTATAAGTACAATATGGACCTGAAGCAGAAGGAGTCGCAATTGCAGCTTCTGTATCAGCAGATTAATCCGCATCTGCTCTACAATACGCTGGAGAGTATATATTGGAAAAGCTCGCTCGAGGGCAAGACGGAATCGGCGGATATGATCAAGGAGCTTTCCAAGCTGATGAAGATCAGCCTTAGCCGCGGCAGGGAGCTTATTACGCTGGAGGAAGAGCTGGAGCATGCTTCGGCTTACGTCAGTCTGCAGCAGAAGCGATATAAATACGAATTCGAAGTAAACTGGGTCATTCCCGACGCGGCGCGCTTGATCTTAATCCCGAAAATAACGCTGCAGCCGCTTATCGAGAACGCGATGATCCATGCGGTGAAGAACATGGGCGAGGATGGGGAAATCCGCATCTCGGCGATGGTCGAAGGCGAGCGCGTGACGATCAAGGTAGAGGATAACGGGCATAAGGCCGTCGATTATGCGGCGCTTGACCGTCTGCTGAGCGGGGATAAGCCGGATCATGCGTCGGGCTATGGCATCCGCAACATTCAACAGCGCATTAAGCTGCATTTCGGCAATCAGTACGGGCTTGGCTATAAGGAAAGAGAGCATGGCGGAACGTCGGCAACGATCATTTTGCCGATGATAACGGAGGAGCAGCAAAAGCGCGATGTATAGATGTATAGGAGGGGGAGGAGCAGAGATGTACAATATATTGATCGTGGACGACGAGCCGTTAATTTGTGACGGACTAAGCGATCTGGTATCCTCTTCGGGCATTAGCATCGCTAATGTGTATATTGCCCATAGCGGATATGAGGCGCTTGATTATTTGCGCATTGAGGAAATAGATCTGCTCGTAACCGACATTCAGATGGGGTCGATGAACGGCATCGAGCTGATGCATCAAGCGAAGCTTATTAAGCCGTGGGTGCAGACCATCATCATATCCGCATACGAGACGTTCCAATACGCGCAGATGGCGATTCGTCTCGGTGCGAAGGACTATATGATCAAGCCGCTTAATAATGAGCAATTTCTCGATTCGGTGCGGAATGTGCTGCTTAAGATGGATAAGCCTGCCGCTGCGGAGGACCAGTTCCTCTCGAAGATGCAGGAGCACTTCCGCATGGATGAACCGCTTCCGCAGCGGACCGAACTGTACAACCGGCTGCTTGCGCCGCCCCAGAGCAACGCCGCCGAAGCGGCAAAGCTGCTCTATGAGCGGTTCGGAAGGCGAGTCGAAGGACCGTATTTTGCGGTCATTAAGCTGAAGCTGGGCTTCGCCCCGGCCAAGGCCCACCGCGCGATCCCGCCAGGAGACGCGCAGCTATTGCAATATGCGGCGCTCAATATCGCGGGGGAGCTGCTGGAGAAGGAATGGAACTATCTGTCCTTTTATTCGCCGAATCAGGAAATTAGTATAATCATTCAATGGGACGAGAGCGAGTTTAGCGAGCCCTCCGTCAATAAGATCAATCAGCTCGATATGATCGGCCGCAGCCTTTATTATAATATTCACAAATATTTGAACCTGCATGGCGTCGTCGGCATTAGCCAAATTTTGCGCGGCATCGAGTTCTTAAGCGTTCTGGGCGAGCAGGCGCGCAAGGCGATTCTATGGAACCGCGAGCATCGCGATCATTATGTATTTTACTATGGCGATTTCAATTGGAGCACATATTCGCAAGACCCGACGGAAGAGGACTTAAGCGCGCAGAACAGCTTGATCGTCGAGAAGTCGAAGGCGTATATCGATCAATATTTTAACCAGAAGGGTCTTACGCTGCACGAGGTCGCTCAGAAAAACCACGTCAGTCCGAACTATCTTAGTTATTTGTTCAAGAAGGATACGGGCTACAATCTATGGGAATATGTCATCAAGCTGCGGATGGAAGAGAGCCGGCGGCTTATGCTGCTAACCGATCTTCGCAGGTACGAAATATCGGAGCGGGTCGGCTACGAGTCGCCGGAGCATTTCAGCAAAATATTCAAAAAGCACTTCGGCATGAGTCCAAGCGAGATGAAGAAGCAGGGAAGCGATTAGAACGAATGAATTAATATTACTATCGCCCACAACGAGTAAAAATGACTATCATTGCCTTAGATTTGCACATTATCAGCGAGCCTCTATGCTTCTAAAATGATATAGAGCGATAGAAAAGAAAAGAGGGAACGCTGATGAAACAACAAGTCGCAATGGGACGATCGCCGGTCGTTAAAATCGGGCGCAAGCCGGGCAGGTGGAAAAAACATCTATGGGGTTATCTGTTTTTAGTGCCTGCTGCAGTCATTTTTGTTCTGTTTTTGTGGGTGCCGATATCGAAAGGTTTTTTTTATAGCTTTTACCACATCGACTTCGTTAAGGGGAATGATTTTGTAGGCTTCGATAACTATAAAACGGTGTTCAAGGACGCCGACGTGTGGATCGCGATCAAAAATTCCTTGTATTACATGTTCCTAGGCCTTGTTATGGGTTTCTGGGTTCCGATCCTGTTCGCCATTATTATATCCGAGATGCGACGGTTCCAAGGGTTCGTGCGCATCGCCGCCTATTTGCCCAACGTATTGCCGGCGGTCGTATTGTACGGGCTATGGCGTTGGTTCTACGATCCGGTCGGTCCGATCAACGGCGCGCTGACGGGGCTTGGCACGAGCCAAATCGCTTTCTTATCCGATAAATCGTGGTCGATGATCTCGATCGTCTTCATGGAGTCGTGGCAGCAATTCGGTTCTGCCATGCTCATTTATTTGGCGGCGATGCTCAGCATTCCTAAGGACTGGTATGAGGCTGCCGAGATCGACGGCGCGGGCATATTCCGTAGAATCTGGCATATTACGCTGCCGTCCATCAGAGGGCTGTTAATGCTGCTCCTCGTCATGCAGCTCATCAGTACGTCGCAAGGGTTCCAGTCGCAACTGGCATTGCTTGACGGCGGACCGAACAAAGCAACGCTTACGTATGCCTTGCTGATTATTAAGTATGCGACGACACGATTGGATTACGGCGTAGCATCTGCGCTTGGCGTTCTGATGTTCCTCGTGCTTGGCGGTTTGGCGCTGCTGCAATTCAGGCTGAACAACAAGGGAGGGAACTAACCATGAAAGCCAAGAGCTTTGAACGCGGCATTTTATCTAACTACGACTATAAGAAAAGCACAAATAAAGTCGGTCTGGCGTTCGTTATCGTCGTTATTCTAATCATGGTCGGTTCCATGGTTTATCCGATTCTGTCGACCTTGTTCAACGGCCTTAAGGCGAATACGGAGGTTAATTCCTTCCCGCCGCGCTTCCTGCCGTCGGAATGGCATTTCGATAACTACGATACGGGCTGGAATTATATCGATCTGACACAGTTTTTAGGCAATACGCTGGCGATCTTCTTGGGGAATATGATCGTTACGGTCGTTGTGCTCGGCCTTGCGGCTTTTAGTCTATCGAAGCTGAATGTTCCTTTTCGGAAAGGGATTTATTTCTTCTTCATGATCACGCTGTTCATTCCGCCGAGCACGTATATTATTCCGAACTTCCTGAACTTAAGGGATCTAGGGCTGCTCAACTCGTACTGGGCATTCTGGCTGCCGGCGGGCGCAAGCGCGTTTTTCCTGCTGCTGCTAAAAAACTTCTTCGACGATATCCATCATGAAATGTTCGAAGCAGCGCGCATTGACGGAGCATCGGAGTGGGGATCGTTCATTCGGATCGCGCTTCCGCTATCGATTCCGATCTTCTCGACGCTTGCGATCTTCGTATTCTCGAGCGCGTGGAACGAATGGTTCTGGCCTTCGCTCGTTATGCAAAGCGACGATACGTATCCGCTTGCGACGGCGATCTATAAGTACGTTATTCAGGCCCGCAGGCTCGACCTTAACATTCGGTTCGCGATTCTGACGATGGTCATGCTGCCTCCGATCGTCGTATTCCTGTTGTTCCAGAAGTACATTATGCGGGGATTACAGCTCGGCGGGGTTAAGGGATAGCGGATTCCGCGAATCGTAAACCTGCACATGATCGACATAATAATACACCTCGTCGCATGAAAACGCCTTCGTTATGATGAGGATGTAATACAAATCCGAATGAGATGGGGTATAAAGATGCTAAAGAAAAATGCCGTAGTCATGGTTTGTCTCGTCATGCTGATGTCGATCGTCGCAGCATGCAGCGGCGGCGGAAACAAGAACACGGAGGAAACAACGCCGCCCGCGGCAACCGATAAACCGAGCGATCAAGGCTCGGAAGCAACCGAACCTCCGAAGGAAGACATCAAGGAGAAGAAAGTAACGATCAGCATTTATTATCCTTTGCCTGACCAAGTGGAGAACCGCAAGGCTGAGGACGACAAAATCGCGCGTTTCATCCAAGAATATCCGAACGTTGAAATCGTGAAGAGCGATTGGCACTACAATCCGACGGAGATCGGCGTGAAGATGGCTTCCAATGAAGCGCCGACGGTATTCAATACATGGGCAACGGAAGCGAAGTTCCTCGTTGAGCGCGGCTGGGCTGCCGATATTACGGAGCTGTGGGATAACTACGAATACAAAGATCAAATCAACCCGATTCTGCAATCGCAGTTCAACATCGACGGCAAAGTATACGGCATCTCCCAAAAAGGTTACGTAACGACGACGGTTGTCAATAAGAAGATGCTTGACGACAAAGGCGTAGCCGTTCCTGGTTATGACTGGACATGGGACGATATGTACAAAACGGCTAAAGAGGTTGCCGACCCGGGCAAAGGAATTGCCGGTATCGCGCCGATGGGCAGAGGCACGGAAGCCGGCTGGAACTGGACGAACTTCTTGTTCGAAGCAGGCGGCGAGATTCAAACGGTGGTTGACGGCAAAGTAACGGCAGCCTTCAACTCGGCTGCAGGCATCAAAGCGCTTGAGTTCTACAACAAGCTGAGATGGGAAGCGAATGCCATTCCGCAAGACTGGGCGCTTGGCTGGGGCGATGCGGTAGGCGCATTCGCGCAAGGCCGGACGGCTATGGTTATTGCCGGCGCTGAAGGCGTTCTGGAGCAAGCCCTTAACCAAGGCGGCATGAAGCCGGAGGACGTATTGACATTCCCGATGCCGAAAGCGGATGCGAGCGGCAAGCATACAGGCGTTCTTGGCGGCGACTATCTTGTCATCAACCCGAACGCAACGAAAGAGGAGCAAGAAATCGCATTCCGATATGTAACCTTCGACTACTTCACGGACAAAGGTCTGGAGTCGCTAGAGAACGATATTAAGAAACGCCAAGAGGAAGGCAAATTCTTCATTCCGCCGCAATTGAACTACTTCGGCAGCGATTCCGAATACGGCCAAAAGGCAAAAGCGATCTTCGACAAATACGACAACGTATACAAATACGCTGCGGAATCGGATAGCTTGCTCGACGGCAAAGCGGAAGCGCAATACAATACGCAAGATTACTACGGCGAAGTAACGAACGTCCTGCAAGAGGTGTTTTCCAAAGAAGGCGCAGACCTGCAGAAGCTGCTCGACAACTCCGCGAAGCTGGTGCAAGAGAAATTCTACGATGCCATCAAAGTCGAATAGCAAGGCAGAAGGAAGCCCGGTTCTCCAATTGGAGAATCGGGCATCTATCGTATAAGGGGATAGGGTAAAGCGGCAGTTGTTTTAACCTTATACCGGAGGGACCGTTTCAATGTTCGTGATTTGATTAAGCGGAATGATCATGAACGTTGTCGTATCGGTAACAAAGGTGGCAAGCGTGTCCTGGATACTGAATACGGTGCCGGTAAAGCCCGTCGGCAGCCCGGCGGTCATCACGGTAACCAAAGTGCCGTTCAGCAAATACGTCTCCAACAGGGTAAGCAGTTCGGTAAAGTCCCCTATGAAGGCTGGTCCAGGAGGGCCTTGAATGCCTTGAGGACCCGTAGCTCCTGTAGGTCCCACTGGTCCTTGGATGCCTTGAGGACCCATCGGACCAATCGGTCCAAGAGCGCCCGCAGCCCCGGTGGCGCCTGTAAGTCCCCGCAAACCTTCCGGACCTTGCAAGCCTCTTCTTCCTCTCCAGCCACGCGACTCGCTAAAGCCGCGCGGACCTCTGCGCAGACCTCTAGCTTCCTGAGGTTCTCTCATACATTTGGTAGGCTTAACTTCATGTACCTTTTTAACGACATGTTCCTTCTTAACGAGATATACCTTTTTAACGACATGTTCCTTCTTAACGAGATATACCTTCTTGAATCTTTTGATAGCCTTAGCCCGTTTGACGATTTTAACTTTTTTGGCTTTTTTAAGTTTTCTGCATTGATGAGGTTTAGGACATATCTCGTGCGATTGTTCATGCTCGCGTTCACGCTCGCGCTCGAGTCTGCGGCTTACGGGCGGACTTTGGCATTCCAGGAACAATAGTGGTCGGGTTGTAGGGCAACCGCAGTGCTTTCTAGGCATTTTGGCGATTATTTTGTGTTTGACAGGTTTAGGCCCAGTAAGGTGCGGAATGGGCGCTTGACGTTCATGATGATGATGATGATGTGCCGGAGTCATCTGCCTCGGATCAATGACGTATCTGCCTTTAATGGAGACGGATGGACGTTTGATATAGACGTTCGTCATATGCGTTCCTCCTAATGGTTCGTACTTCTATATATGTATCCTTTTTAAGGATGCGGGGTTCTGGGGTATACACTATCTTTTGCCGTCTAGCGCGCCTTGGGAGACACTAGCCCTATCGCTTCCACGTGATTCTGCTGCTATTTTTCTCCGCTTACGTCATCGGTGTATAATTGTTCTATACCAAATGTCTAATGGAGGCGGAGCATGTATACGATCATGATCGTAGAGGATGACGCGAAGATAGCCGAGCTGCTGCGCGCGCATATCAAGAAATACGGCAACGAGGCCGTTATTGCCGGCGACTTTCAACATATATTGGATCAGTTCCAGCAGATCAGGCCGCATGCGGTGCTGATGGACATTAATTTGCCAAGCTTCGACGGCTTCTATTGGTGCAGGCAGATTCGTACCGTATCGACTTGCCCGATCATCTTCATATCCGCGCGCAGCGGCGAGATGGATCAAGTGCGGGCGATCGAGAACGGCGGCGACGATTATATGACGAAGCCGTTCCATTATGAGGTCGTCATGGCCAAAATTCGCAGCCAGCTTAGGCGGGTATACGGCGATTATGCCGCAGCCTCGGCGGAACGGCTCGTTGAACGGGCGGGATTAACGCTTTACCCGGAACGAATGGAGCTTCGCCTAGGGGACAAGACCGCAGCGTTGACGAAGAAGGAAACGGTGCTTGTAGAGACGCTGCTTAGCCGGTTCGAGCGGTTGGTCAGCAGAGAGACGATACTGGAGAAGCTATGGGACGACTACACGTATGTGGACGATAACGCGCTCAGCGTCAACATTACGCGCGTGCGCAAGAAGCTGGCGGAACTTGGCATTGAAGGCTCTCTGGAGACGGTTCGCGGCACGGGCTACCGGCTAAGCGACACCTGGAGCGAGGGGAGGCAGCCATGAAGCTGTTTGCCCGCGAACAATGGCCGGTAATAGTTGTCGTTCTGTTGCAGATGGCAACGGTGACCGTTGTCTTTTACTTGGAAGGATTTCGGAATTGGAAGGTTGCGTTGTACGCTTATTTGCTCGGCTTCTTCTTCGTTGCCGTTTATTTGGTCTATCGTTATACGAACCATCGGCGGTTCTATGAGGTGCTGTCGAGCAAGCAGATACGGTTGGAAGAGTCGATTCAAAGTCTGGAAGACGCGCCGCTGCAAGCGGCTCTGGGAGAGCTGCTGCAGTCGCAATACCGCCATTATGAGAAACGAATATTAGAAGACGAGCGCAAGCGGCAGAATCAAATTACGTTCATGAATCAATGGGTGCATCAGATGAAGACGCCGCTTTCGGTGTTGGAGCTGCTGCTGCAGGACAGCGACGAGCCGCGAGATATCAGCATGTCCGAGGAAACGGACCGCATCCGCAAAGGGCTCGAGATGGTGCTGTACATGGCGAGGCTGGAGACGTTCGAGCAGGATTTTCAGGTGGAGACGCTGTCGCTTCGAGAGCTGGTGAACGATGTGATTTTGGAAAATAAACGGTTGTTCATACGCAGCTTCGTTTACCCGGAAATTCGGATCGAGGAAGAGCTGCGCGTGGAATCCGATGCCAAGTGGCTTCGGTTTATTTTGCAGCAGTTGATTGCCAATGCAGTCAACTATTCGTCAGGATCGAAGAAGAAAGTGACGGTATCGGCAACGACGGACGATCGGTCGGTTATATTGGAAGTCATCGATCGCGGAGCCGGCATCCCGGCTTCCGATCTATCCCGGGTCTTCCTGCCTTTCTTCACCGGGGAGAATGGACGCAGGTTCAAGGAGTCCACGGGCATGGGCCTCTATATCGTGAAGCTGGTGCTGGATAAGATGAACCATGACATTAAGCTCGAGTCGAAGGTTGGCGAAGGGACAACGGTTCGCATCACGTTCCCATACGCGGCTCGGACATAACCCGCAACCTTACAAAGTTGTTAGGTAAATGAAAGCTGCGCTCATAGGAGCGGCGGCTTTTTTGGGCTAGACTAGAGCTATCAACGAAATGCGAGGAGAGATCATTCAGTGGAGCTGCTGCATGTAAAAAGTTTAAATAAAATATATCCAGGCAAGGTTGCTTATAAAGCGCTGACGAACGTGGATCTAACGATTCAGAAGGGGGAGTTCGTCGGCATCATGGGCCCGTCGGGCAGCGGCAAAACAACGCTGCTTAACATGGTGTCCACGATCGATCGTCCTACTTCCGGCGAGGTGCGCATTAACGGGCAGGACCCATACGAGCTGTCCTCGGAGAAGCTAGCCCAATTCCGCCGCAGGGAGCTCGGCTTCGTCTTCCAAGCGTTCAACCTGCTCGACACGCTCACGGTAAAGGAAAACATCGTACTTCCGCTAACGCTCGAGGGTATCGAACTGAAGGAGATGAACAGGCGAGTCGCTTATATGGCGGAGAAGCTTGGCATCAGCGGCATTCTCGATAAGCGTACCTATGAAATATCGGGCGGTCAGGCGCAGCGTACGGCGATTGCGCGGGCGCTTGTCCATACTCCGAAGCTGCTGCTGGCCGACGAGCCGACCGGCAACCTCGATTCCAAGTCGGCGCGCGACGTAATGGAACTGATGGCGCAGCTGAACAGGGAGGAGAATGCGACGACGATGCTAGTAACGCATGATGCAATGGCCGCGAGTTACTGCGATAGAGTCGTGTTTATCAAGGATGGCCAATTCTATACCGAGATCCATTGCGGCGACAACCGACCAGCCTTCTACCAAAAAATCATCAACGTGCTTGCCTTGCTTGGAGGGAATGAGAATGAATTTTCGACAATTCGCGTTTAATAACGTTTATCGCAAAAAACGAACGTACGCCGCTCACTTCATGAGCAGCGCCTTCTCCGTCATGGTGTTCTTCATCTACGCGGTGCTGCTCTACCATCCGGATTTCCAGGGACAGCTTGCTTCCAGCAGCGAAACGGCTTCGTACCTTGGGGGGATGGGGCTTAAAGTCTCGCAATATTTGATTTTTATTTTCTCGTTCTTGTTCCTGCTTTATTCGACGAGCGCCTTCCTTAAGGTCAGGAAACGCGAATTCGGCATTCTACTTATCCTCGGCATGTCGGAGAAACAGCGCAAGAAGCTGACGTTTATCGAAAATATGGTGATCGGACTGGCTTCCGTCGTCTGCGGCATCCTCGTTGGACTGATCTTTACGAAGCTGATTTTAATGGTAAGCTCGCGCATGCTGATGCTCGAGAAGAGTCTCGACTTCTATGTTCCTATTGAAGCCATATGGACGACGGCGGGGGCGTTCGCGCTGCTCTTCTTGTTTATTTCGCTCCTTACGATGCGGATCGGCAAGCGCAATCAGGTGCTTGATCTCATCAAAGAAGGCGAGAAGCCGAAGCCCGAGCCGAAGGCGTCATTATGGCTGTCGCTGCTGGCAATTGTACTGATCTTGGCTGGCTATGGGATGGTGTTCTATTTCGTACTCGGAAAAGCGTTCTACTTCCCGCTGCTTATCGCCGCAGTCGGAAGCGTAATACTCGGCACATACTTCCTGTTCACGCAACTGAGCGTGTATGCGATACGTGCAATGAAGAAGCGGGAGAAGTTCTTTTTCCGACGGATTAATCTATTGACGTTATCGGATCTGACGTACCGGATGAAGGACAATGCGATAATGTTTTTTATGGTCGCTACTGTCATGGCGGTTGCGTTCTCGGGGATTGGCGTCTGCCTGGCGGTCGGAGATCCTGTCCGTTCGGAGAAAATGAATCCTTATGCAATCACGTACCGATCGTATCACAACAACAAGCTGGAGCAAGAGCATATTAAGACGTTTGATGAGAAGTTATCGAGCGGCGGATTCACTTATGAGAAGGCTGCTGTTACGCAAAGGTATACGAACGCAGGTGGAATGGTCATTCGGCTTAGCGACTTCAACAAGCTTGCTGCGATGCTTGGCTATGGGCCGGAGAGCTTGTCGAATACGGAAGCGAGCGTCGCGTCGGGGATTGCATCGCGCAACAATCGAAGCTACGATGACGATGCGCTGCTAACAGCGGTGAGAGAGTGGTCCGGAGCGGACATGACCATAAAGAGTAGGTTTAATGAACTCATATTAATGAATTACGATGATACGCTAATTGTGCCCGACGAGCTGTTCAATACGATTCCAAAGTCACAGTATGAGCAGGAAAATAGCATCAACAAGACGGTATACTTTGTCGTGCCAGACTGGTCGAATACTTTAAGCATGAGCCGAGGCTTGGAGGAGCTCATTCCGACACAAAGCGAGACCGGCGAATATTATTATACTTTACTCGTCATGGACTGGTATCACGATAAGCAGTTGAACGCGATTTTGTTCATTATTAGCGTGCTCGTCGGCGTCGTCTTCTTCACGTTCGCGGCAAGCTTCATCTACTTCCGCCTGTATGCGGATCTGGATCGGGACGAGCGGCAATACCAGATGATCAGCAAGCTGGGACTTAGCCGCAAGGAGCTTAAGCGGTTAGTCACCCGCCAGCTTGTGCTTATGTTCTTCCTGCCGTTCTTGATGGGGCTTATCCATAGCGTCGTGGCGTTCATCAATATGGAGAATCTCGTTCAATATCCGATGTTCGGCAACGCGGCCAACATTTATATTTCGTTCTTCCTTATTCAGTTAGTGTATTTCTTCATGATCCGCTGGCGTTACTTGCGCCATATGTATCAGAAGCTGGCGTAAGCGGCAAAGGTTGAACTAATCTAGATGATAAATAAAACAAGGTTTAGGCTGCTCCAGTCGGAGCAGCCTTCTTCAATTGCAATTGCCTTTTAATAAAAGTAGCCAGGGATTGGCGGTACATCTTAGAATGAAGGAGTGAAACCTGAATATTTTCAACATTATCCTTAATATCTCATCATTAACTCTTGCTTAATGCGGCAGTATTGTAAAAGAATCAACATCGAACTGAAGAAGTCACCTTGGCGCGAAGGATCGTGAAACGATGAAACCAAAACGCATTCAAATGAAAATATTTTTAGCTATGCTTCTCTCTACCGCATTGCCTCTTTCCATAACGTCCGGCATTATATTGTTCCAAGTGTCCCAAACGATAAAAGACGATCGCGACTTCGCGCGGATTCGGGTAGAGGAGGATTTGAAGGATCGAATCGACGAGTATGCAAGGAACTTAAATGAAACCGCTTACCAAATCTATTCCAATCCCGGATTAATTCGCAGCATAGCTCTAAATGAACCATTTCTGACCGACAGCAGAACGTATGATACGGTCAAAGACATTAGAGAGTTTTTTCTTACCGTTTACAATCAATCACGATTAACGGACATTATCGGCATGTATATCTTACGGAATGACGGAGAAGAGCTCGGCAGTTTTTACCCGATGTTATATCCGCATCTCGAACCGGATTATGTGCGATCGCTTCTGCAAACCGCCGAAGACAAACGATATCAGCCGACGACGGTGTTAAGGTACGACAGCATATACAAGGAACCGATTATCCAATATCTTTTTCCCGTACGCTCGCTTGGCAAGCCCGTAGGCTTGCTTGTCATCGATATAAAGGAACAAAACTTCAGAAGTCTGGTGGAACGGTACAACGGCTTCTATAAAGGGCATATTGCGATTACCGATAATGAGCGGTTCGTATTGTACCATACGCTGCCTTCTCTAACGGGAAAGGTTTTGGATGCCCAATCATCGGGCAGCCGCGTCGTGAACATGTCAGTACCGCTTGAAAGCAAAAACCTCACTTTGCGTTACGCTTACGAAATCGATCCAAAGCTGTTGTTATACCGCACATTGGCATTTATAGCGGTGGGCGTCTCCGTATTGCTGGCTTTGGTCATTTCGTTATTTTTGAGCTTTGACATCACGAAGCCGATCGTTAACATGCATCGCAAGATGACCCGCATCCAGATCGGCGATTACGATGCGAGAGTGGAAGTTCAAACGCAGGATGAAATCGGCTTTCTGGGTAATCAGTTCAACCGAATGGCGGAGACGATTAAGCAAATGATCGATCATGATTTGAAGCTTAGACTAATGAATCAAGAATCGCAGATTATGGCGCTTCAAGCGCAAATATCTCCGCATTTTCTGTTCAATACGCTTCAGATGATGTCCGGCATCGCGGATGTGAACCGAGTGCCGGACTTAAAGCTGATTTGCCAGAGCTTAAGCAACATGTATCGGTACAACATGAGCCTGGCTAGCGAATGGGTCACCGTAAAAGAAGAAACGATGCATGTCCGAAACTATTTAGTCATTATCGGCAAGCGCTATACGGGACGTATTTATTCGAGATTGGAAATCGCGCCGGAAATTCGCGATTATGCCATTCCTAAGCTCATATTGCAGCCTCTCGTCGAGAATGCGATCGAACATGGCATTCATCCAAGCGCCAATAGCCGAGGTCTCATTCGGATTAGCGGGAGAGCGGACAAAGAGGCGGGAATACTGCGATTGTATGTCGCGGACAATGGAAACGGCATGACGGATGAGAAGCTTGCGGCCGTCAATGAGCTGCTTAAAAGCAATGATTCCCGCGGCAGCGCGGGAAAAATGTCAATCGGCCTTCACAATGTGAACAAACGAATCGGATTGATATGCGGGGAAACATTCGGCGTTACGATTCTTAGCCGCGCGGCTAAAGGAACAATCGTCATTTGCAAACTACCGCTAAAAGAGGGGGGATAGAATGAAGATATTAATCGTAGATGATGAAACCGCCGTTTACGAACATTTGAAAGCGCTGATTCCTTGGGAGGAGTTAGGTTGGTCGATTGCAGGACATGCTTTAAACGGCGAAGAGGCATGCGAACTCGTCCGATTTCACAATCCGCAGTTGATATTGACCGACGTCCGGATGCCGATCATGGACGGTCTTAAATTTATGGAATGGCTGAGGCAAACCGGAAATACGGCGGAAGTGATCGTACTGAGCGGACACGGAGATTTCGAATATTCGCGCAAGGCGTTTCTGCTGGGGGCGTTCGATTATGTGCTGAAGCCCGTTCAGGAGGCAGAGCTGCTTCGAGTGCTCGACCTTGTCGTGGAGAAGCTTCATCAGAACTCCGCGGTGAAAACGGAGCAAATCAGACAAACGGCGGTTATCCGTTCGGGGCTTTCCGTTCTGACGGATGAGTTGTTTACGCATGCGGTAAGCTCCGGCGAAATTGACGAACATGAATTGTTCGTGAGAGCGGAGCAATTGCAAATCGAGCTGCCGGAGAACGGGTATTACCTAGCCGTATTAAGGATCCTTAATCAAGAGGAGAAGGTAAACGCGAAATACAAAGGAGACCGGGGCGTCTTCCATTTTGCCGTCCGCAATATAGTGCGCGAATCGCTGGAGCACGCCTCCAAACTTATCGTTTACAGACAACTGACGAAGTCCAATGAAATCATACTGCTCTGCGCTTCCCGTGACAAAGAGGATAAACGGCTTCCCGTGCTGCTGGTCAGAACGCTTCAATCGCTGCAAAAATATCTTCACGTGCATGCGAAGCTTGGCGTGAGCCTGCACAAAACAAAGCTGTCCAAATTATCGGCGGCTTACCGCGAGGCATCCCATGCGCTCGATTCCATTCCGCTTGACGACAAAGAGCTGATTGCATATTATGGCGCAGGTACATCAATCAAGCAGGAAGCCGGTATGACTGAGCCGTATTCGGACATTTGGAAACAAATCGGCCTATCGGTCGAGATGCTTCTCGAGACGGGTATTTTGAGGGACGGCAAGCTGCTGATGACGAAGCTGAACGAAGCATTCGAAGATAAAGCTTTAGCCGGAATAAGGGGAAGAGAACTAAAGATATCCGCTTCCGTCCTACTCGAAAAAATCGAAGCGAAAAGCCAGAATGAAGACGTTTTGCTGCTCGTAAGCGAAGGCAAAAACAGGCTTCTGGAAATGAACGTCCCGCAGCTCAAAGAGCTTTTGACCCAAATATTCGAACGTTTATTGTCGTTGACCGGTAACGAAAGAAGATTAAAAAACGGCAAAACGCTTATCGAGGTCATTTGCCGCTACATCGAGGAACATTATCGCACCGTAACGCTAGATGATATTTCGCAGCGATTTTATTTGAATAAAAACTATTTTTGCACGCTGTTCAAACAGGCGACGGAATTAAGCTTTATGGAATTCGTAACGGAAATTCGCATGAAACATGCCAAGCGTCTTCTTAAAGAGAGCGAGCTAAAGACGTATGAAATCGCGGAGCAGGTAGGTTACATGGACCAGCGGTATTTTAGCCAAGTGTTCAAAAAAGCAGTCGGCATGCAGCCTACTCAGTACAAGCGGAAGGAGCAATCTTAATATTTTAAACAATACCGCGAAGATTATCGCATGGGAGCGGCGCAGCCTTGAAGCTACAATTAGAGATGCAAGGAACAATAAAGGAGAGGGGATCACACGCATGAAAGCAAGAAAAAGCACCGCTATCGTTATCGTTACGTCGTTACTTGCGCTAATGTTATCCGCATGTGGGGGAGGCAACGGAGGGGACAACGACGCGAACAAGGCGGACGCAAGCGGCAATACCGATTCCGCTGCCACCGGTAACGAGGCGGAGAAGGAAGTAAACTTAAAGTTCTGGGCTGCGCTCGATCCAAGCACGGATGAGGGAAAGACGATTCAAGCTAAAGTGAAGGAGTTCGACGAAGCGCATAAAAATATTAGCGTCGACCTTCAAGTCATTACGTACGATATTTTGCATGACAAGCTGGTAGCTTCCATTAATGCCGGCGATGCGCCGGACATTAGCTGGGGCCTTGCGGAATGGTTCGGCGAATTTAACAACTTCGGCGCGCTTGCCGATCTGACGCCTTACGTGGACAAATGGGCGGATAAAAACAAAGTGTACGCGAACGTATGGGATGCCCTTAAAGTGGACGGCAAAGTAATGGCTCTACCGAACTATTTGGGCATTCGCGCACTTCTCTATCATGAGCAAATACTAAAAGACGCCGGATTTGACGCACCTCCGGCAACATGGGACGAACTGCTTGCGATGAGTGCGGCCATCAAGGATAAAACAGGCAAAGAAGCGTATGGCATCGCCGGCGCAGGCGTCCGTTCGCCCCAAGAGCTTATTATGTATCTCGCGCAAAACGATGTTCAGCTAGCTAAAAAGATGGACGACGGCAAATACAAAAATACGTGGCTGGACAATCCCGACGAGTTAGCTAAAGCGACCGAGGTATTTAAATTTTATCAAGACTTGCAAGCTAATAAAACGATCACTGCCGACGCCAAAACTTGGGGCTGGGAAGAAGAGGACCAAAACTTCGTACTCGGCCAATACGCAATGGTTGTCAACGGACCTTGGATCGAAGGACGCAGCACGGAAAATCCGGAAGGCATGAAAGACGTAAAAGTGGCAGCGCCGCCCTACAAAAAAACGCCTGCCACCTTTATGGAAATCGCGCCGCTCTACGTATACAACTCCGACCATCTCGATGCGACGTGGGAGCTTGCCCAGTTTCTTATGAGCGCGGATTACCAAAACGCGGTTAACCCGTCGAAAGCTCCGCGCAATGACGTCGTAAGCGAAGCAGGCTGGGGCAAAGACTTCATGGCTTTAGCCGATCAAGGTGTCGTATTCCCTACCGTTTCCTTGGGGGGCATTACGAAGGCGATGGAAGATGCGCTTGCGCGCACCATGCTGAAGAACGATTCTCCTGAATCTGTAGCCAAGTGGTTGGCGGAGGCGATAAACAAGAGCCTTGAAACCACGAATGAATTGAGCGGCAAATAAAAATCGATCTCTAACTTGATAGCACGACCGAAGGGCAGGCTTGGCCTGCCCTTTCTATTCCAACAGAATGCGGTGAGAGAGATGAGAAACCCTATTGAAATAATCAAAACTGCGGGAAGTCGGAATCGCGCGGAACGTTCATTCAGAATGACGTTAAGAGAAAGAAGGCTCAGGACGGCGGCCTATTGGTTTGTTCTGCCGGCTGCCCTGTTTTTTATATTGCTTAATGCCTATCCGTTGATAACCGTATTATGGGACAGCATTCATTTTAAAAATTTGCTCAATAAGTCGTTAAGCGGGTTTTCCGGTCTAAGCAACTTTAAGGAAGTCATTCATAATGAATATTTTGCGAAAGCGTTATGGAACACCGTCGTCTGGACCGTGCTCTCCGTCGCCGGCGAATATGCAATGGGTCTTGTGTCCGCCGTAGCGTTGAACCAGCAGGTGCGGGGCAGATCCCTATTTAGAGCGATCATCATTATTCCATGGGTTGTTCCGATCGTTATTGCAGGCATGACTTGGACTTGGATGCTGACGCCGGATTACGGCATTATTAATTTATGGCTTACGAAGCTCGGCATTATCGATAAACCGTATTATTGGTTAGGAGAGCTCGATACGGCATTGCTGACGGTTGTATTCGTCAACATCTGGAGAAGCTTTCCGTTCTATACGATCAGCCTGCTGGCAAGCCTTCAGTCCGTATCACGCGATATGCTCGAGGCTGCGGCCATTGACGGAGCAGGCGTAAGAACCCGGTTCTTCCGCATTGTGATGCCGCAACTGAAGATCGTTTCGCTAACCGTTATTTTTATTCACGTTATCTGGACGGCAATCAACTTCGATTTCATTTGGGTCATGACGGAAGGCGGCCCGTTGTATGCTTCCGAGACGCTGCCCATTATGATCTACCGATATGCGATGGAATCCTATAATTTCGGAAATGCTTCCGCCCTGGCGTCGATGATGCTCGGATTTATGATTTGCGGATTTATTTTATATTATCTATTCAGCCAAAGGAAAAGTCGGACCTAACCGTTCGGATCGGAGTGTGAAAAAGAATGTTAATAAGCCGCAGAAAACAACGATTGTTAACTTTTATTACTTACGCGGTACTCGTAGGTTTTGCCTTTTATTGCTTGTTTCCTTTTCTCTGGATGTTTGCAACTTCCTTGAAGCCGGATACGGAAATTCGGACATTGAACCCGAGCTTCTTCATTTCTAAACCTACCCTCAAGCACTTCGACAACGTGCTTAACGGTTCGGCCTTCATCACTTTTTTCAAAAACAGCGTCTTCATTGCGGCCGTAACGACGGCGGCATCTCTAATGATCTCGATCTTCGCGGGATACGCGCTTAGCCGCTTTATCCGGTTCAAAGGCGTGAAAGCCTTCAGCGTGGCGATGCTCCTCTCGCAAATGATTCCGGGCGTTCTGCTGCTCATTCCGTTGTACCTCGTCATGAAAAACATGAACCTGATTAATACCTACTGGTCGTTGATATTAGCTTATACGACGTTTACCGTTCCGCTCTGCACGTTCATGATGAAAGGATTTTTCGATACGATTCCGTATGAAATGGAAGAATCGGCGGAAATCGACGGATGCTCGAGAGTAGGCATTATTTTTAGAATTTTGCTTCCGGTATCGCTGCCAAGCTTGGTGGCTACTTCGTTATTCGCTTTTTTGAACGCTTGGAATGAATTCATGTTCGGATTTGTGTTCATAAATGACGAAGCGCATCGTACATTGACGCCGGGGGTCAGTCTGTTTAAAGGATTGTACCAGACGGATTGGGGCAGCATGATGGCAGCCTCCGTACTGAGCGTGCTTCCGATCGTTATCATATTCGTATTCATGCAGCGTTTCCTTATCGAAGGGATGACGGCTGGCGCGGTGAAAGGATAAGCAGCCCTGTCGCGATTTCATTATTTTAGAGAAAACGGACTCGTCATTCTTATCGAAACGACCGAAGGGCTTAATCAGCGTAGCCCTTCCGCCCCATACTCGGCGCGGGTGTACGAATTAAAGGTAAGCAGGTAAAAAGTTCTTTGGTTTCTTACCGCCTTCTGAGCTCGAAGAACTCGCAAGCGTTTCGCTTATGATACGTAATATCGCTGACGCTCGATTGCGTAACGACGGTCGAATCGTCGAAGCGTACGACGACGGTGCTTCCTTCGATAATATGATTATTTTGGAAAACGCGGATTTTGAGCTGTTTTTGGATGACTTCCTCGAAGTCGCTATCTGTAAAGAGTCGTCGATTGACGGACATAAGTATAAACTCCTTCACTATCGATCTCCATTTGTATGGATCGTATGCAATGTAATGACTTGTCTAGTCTACAAGCGATAGCAACCACAGTCAAATAGGCGAGCCATAAAGGCAAAGCTAAGCGAAGAGAAGGGCCGTCCGATATGGTAAGATGAGGACAGAAACGATCGATAGGTTCGATAACGACGATAACGAGGTGGCTCATGAAATTTTCAGTATTTACGGTAATGCTTCCCGATTGCTCGCAGCAGCGTACGTTGGAACTGCTTCGCGCGAATGGCTATGACGGCGTAGAATGGCGGTTCACGAAGACGAATCCGGCTAAACGCGACGAAGCGCCTTCGTTCTGGGGCAACAACTTGTCCACCGTCGAGACGGACAGTACAGAAGCCGAGCTGCTAGAGCTTAAGCAATTGACGGAGGCGGCTGGTCTAGTCGTGCCGAATGTGGCAGCGTACATCGGAAGCGGCGATTTAGCCGCTACGGAAAACGCGATGCGCGCGGCGAAGCTGCTTGGCGCGCCTTCCATCCGAATTGGCGTACCGAATTATGACGGAAAGCGTACCTATCAAGAGCTGTATGCCGAGGCACGCGCGTACTTGCAAGAAGCGGAGGCGCTTAGCCGCTCTTACGGTATCCAAGGACTCATAGAGGTTCACCATGGCAACATTGCATCTAGCGCGTCGCTTGCCCGCCGTCTGGTAGAAGGGTTCGATGCAAGCCATATCGGCGTTATTTATGATCCGGGCAATATGGTGCATGAAGGCTTCGAGAACTATCAAATGGGACTAGAGGTGCTGGGCGAATACTTGGCGCATGTTCATGTGAAGAACGCTGCATGGCAGCGTACGGATGAGACGCTGCCGACGATCGGAAGCGGCGAGCATGGACGAATCTGGCAAGCATCGTGGTCGGCCGTAACGTCTGGCGTGGTCCATTGGCCGCAAGTGATTGCCGCGCTGCGCGCTGTCGGCTACGACGGCTGGCTCAGCTTCGAGGACTTCAGCGGCTCTGCCGATTCCGAGACGTTGCTCCGCGACAATATCGCTTATATCCGCTCGTTATTATAGAAGAACGATCAGAATGCAGACCGTGCAAGCGGGTCTGTATTTTTTTTGCATTTGACGAGTTGACACTAATGCCTTAGATTCCCTCTCCATGCTTGCGGACACCAGAAAGGTAGTCATGCCGAGTCTTGATTTGTTTTACATCCGAAGGATGTTACAGTATACTGTAACTAATGCATTAAAGTGTAAAGGTCAGGAGAGATGATATGGAACAGTATACGGCTAAGCAATTGACGGAGATTTTACAGGGCGAGGATGCGGGGATGAATTTGCGAACGGTTCGGTATTATACGCAAATTGGCGTCATTCCACCGCTCGAGCTTGTCGGCAACAAACGTGTCTATACCGACAATCATCTGCATTACTTTCGTGCGATATTGACGCTCGCGAGGAGCGGAGAGACGCTTGCCGGCATCCAGAAGCAGTTGGATCGGCTGTCGATCGAAGAAGTAATCCGAATCGGCGAGAAGCTTCCGCTCTATCAGGCCGATCGAATGTTAAAGCATGACACTTACGTCATTAGCGAGGATATTATTTTGTCGCTTAGCTCCCGTACCGCTCCAGAGCTGCGAAGCAAAATCATCAACGCTGTCACACGCTTAGCGGAAGGGGAAGATCAAGCATGATTACGATACGTTCGGCCAAGTCCAAGCTCGAGCATGCGGATGGGATGAACCATCTGATCGTACAATTCGGTCCGATTGGAGACGTTACGGCAGCTCGTATCGGGATCGTGCTTCCTCAGGGAATAAGCCGCAGCAGCAATCTGTCACGCTTCTATGAGAACGATAAGGGCGAGATTGTCATATACCGTCCCGACCGGGCCGATGAATTCATCATAACGATTTATACGGATGAACCGATAAGCTGCGGCAGCAAACCTATTGTAGCGGTACTGATTTACACGGATAAGCAGGGGAATGAGCAGCGGATCGAGTACGTTTATAGGATGGAAGTCGCCCTTGAGGAGCAAATGGACGATGTCCTTATCGATGAAGAGGTAGTCGCTAAAGTACGTGAATTGCGGCTTGCTCAGCGTAATGACGGGGAGAGAGATGCCCTTACTGACGATTATGCTGCCGCTAAGCCAATTCCAATTGCGCCCGGGCCTTATTCCGATCTGGAGAAAAAGTATCGAATCGAGGGCTAGTAGAAGAAGGGGAGAGCTGGTATGGAGCATTCGGGGTATCCATCGTTTTACGCCGATAATCGAGGCGTTAACATTCATTATTATGACGCAAGCCCTGACCTCGAAGCTGGACGCGTACCGTTAGTCGTATGTCCTGGGTTGTCGGAAACGGCGGAAGAATATTTCGAGTTGCTCGAGACTGTCATATCGCTCTCACCAAGAAGATGCATGTTGTTATCTTTCCGCGGGAGAGGGCATAGCGATACGCCAGACACCGGCTATGACTTAGAGGACCATATAAGCGACATAGAGACCGTCGTAAAGCATGCGCGGCTGGAGAAATTTCATTTGCTCGGTTATTCCCGCGGGGTGTCGTATGCTCTTGGTTATGCTTTCAAGCATAAGGAAAACGTGAGGTCGCTGCTAATCGGCGATTATCCGCCGGAGCATCGGATGATGCCGCCAGAGTGCCGAGCGCCTATATTGATCAGTATTTAGTTCCTTTCGGCCGTACCGAATGCATCCGTACCAAGGCGGTGATAGGGATTCAGAAGGAATCGACGCAGATCAGCCTCGATAAAAGGCTCGAATGTCCCGTTTTTGTCGCAAGGGGATTGAATGATGATTCTATGCTGCCCGACAACGAGCTTGGCCGTTACCGTAAAATGTGCAAGAACCTAACCGTTAAGGAGTACCCGGAGTCAGGACACGCTTTGAAGGAAACAACGGGAAATCGCTTTTATGCCGACATCGCTCTTTTTTTGGATAGCCATGACAGATACGGAAAATAGGGAGAAGGAATTCGGAATGGATGGGGAACGGAGCAGTCGGTTCGATCGATTGAATGAGTATGTGTACCGTATACAACAAGAGATTGGCGCTACCGCAGCGGCAGTCTACATTATTCAAAAGGATAAGGTCGTCAACGAGTGGTATTCTGGCAGGCATAGTGCCTCGCCGACTGCAAGACGGGTAGATGAGGCATCGCAGTTCAATGTAGCGTCAGTGCGCAAAACGTATCTCGCATTAGCTATAAGTCTAATGATGGAGAAAGGGTTGATCGGCGGTATCGACGATGAGATCATTATCTATTTGCGGGATTGCGGAGAATCGGCAGAGGGCGTGACGCTGCGTCATCTGTTGACGCATACGCATGGATTGGTCTGGAAAGACGGCATGTTAGCGAAGGAGTTCAAGGCCGGCGAGGGCTGGGCCTATCGCAATACCGGCATCGATTTGTTATTCCGGCTCGTTCACGTTCTGACCGGCATGACGCTTAGCGAATGGCTGGAGCAAGAACTGTTCATTCCCTATCGTTTCGACGAGACGGGCTGGCGAACGAAGCCTCATGAGCACATGATCTATAACTACTACGAAAATGATCCTAATTGGGTTGGGCCAAACGATAGTCCGGCAGGCGATCAAAGCAACCTGTTCGTTAGTGCGCGTGAATTGGCCAAATGGGGTTATCTTCATCTGAAGAGAGGCAGGTTGACCGGCGTGCAAGCCATTCCAGAGGCGGTGTTCGCCCGAGTCGTTGAGCATCAATCGCCGCCCGCGCATGCGCAAGAGGAGCCGCGCCAAGGCATGATATGGTGGCTGCAGCATCATACGCCGCTGAATCAGCTTGGGGAACGACTGCCAAGCGATTCGTATCAAGTTCTTGGTTTAACGGGCTGCGCTTGTCTTGTCATCCCGCGATATGACGCTGTCGTCGTGAGGATGTACAATCAGCTCGCCAACGAAGCGGGGTATGATTATTTGAGCGATATACGGGAGTTCGGGAACTTTGCCGGCCATCTGCTTGCAGAGGGATAAGGATGCCGGGCTTTGGCTTCTAAAGCGGACGTGTATACAGCATTAACCAAAACTCAGTTCCGCAGCTGTCGAAAGCGGCTAACCTTCGATATCCGGCTTTCGTATATAATGCGATCGCTCTGCGATTGAAAGCCGCGACGCTTAAACGCAGTCTCCGCGGCTGGAACGTATCTATCGTATACTGAGTGACGGTCGCCAGAAAATCCGCTCCTCTGCCTTGCCCGACGAGATCGGGCCGCATGCCGATCCCTACGTCAATGACGTCCTTGCCGCCATACAGGCCGGCAAGCCGTCCTCCGGGCACTTGCGCATGCGGGCCGAGGCAAAAGAATCCGATCATTTCGGCGCCGTATGCGGTCGTTACCGAATAGTAGCTGCCGTCCGTCAACTCCTCTATCGTATCGGGGCTATAGGCAATATCATAGAACGAGTACTCGCCGTCGTATCGCCAGTTGCATATTTGCTTGGCTTCTTCATGCGCCAGCGGTTGTATGAGCATGACGCATCGCCTCCTTGCGGACCGATCAATGAATGCTTCTTATAAATCGTATGCCTCCATCCACAGTTTCAGAAATTTCAGCTTTCCGTCAAAATAATTGTCATCCTGCCATGCTCCCCAGACGGCGCTATTGCCCGTATGCAGTCCGAGCAGCCATAATTGCCTGATGGCAACGAATGAAGGGATGGCGTCCAGATCGGATTGCCCAAGCGGACGTTCCGATAAATAAGCGCCTAAGAAGGCTTCCCAGCACTCGTCTCCGAACTTCTCGGGATCATGTCTGCCATGTACGAAATTCCATAGGTAGACGGATAAGTCGTACGCGCGCCAGCCTGCTCCGCAGCAGTCGAAGTCGAAGTGCGTCAGTCCGCTTTCTTCTTCATGGAACACATTCCAGCCATGCAGGTCGCCATGGCATACGCCCCAGTCGTTATTATTCGGAGACAGTTGATTCATCCGCTGTTTCAGCCGGTCGGCAGTCTCTAGAACGAAACGTGCGTCATCGGGACGGTGCTGCAGCTTGGGCAACAGATGCGCGAGCGGTTCATCGAGCAGATGAACGCTGTCCAGATCGAAGCGGTCATGGGACGGAACGAAGCCATTAGACGCATGATGAAGCTGGGCTACCGCTCGGCCGTATCGGACGCTCGTATTTATGTCCGCTTTGCCGACGCCTTCGGCGTAGGTGAATAAAGCTGCATAGCGAGTTCCCTCCGAGGCGGCTAGATACGTAAGCAGCTCTCCGTCTTTCCGTGCAATGGGATAAGATAGCGGGATGCCGCAGTCATTCAGGTAAAGCAGCAGATCGAGCTCGTAACGGATAGCCGCCTCGTCGCGCCAATGGCGTTTGTAGACGCGCAGTACGTAGCGGCCCTTGTCCGTAACGACGTCGTAGGTATCGTTCAACCCGTTCGAGACGAATCGGCTCACGAGCGGAACGCCGATATCGTACAGCTCGGCAACGGCGGAGAATAAATCTTCTTTATCAAACACCGTATGGATAGCCGCAACTTTTATCATCGTATTTTCTTCCTCCTAGAAGGGTTCGGTTCGATATATGATTTTATTCTAGCTTGGCGGGCAGGCGAGCGTGATATAAAAGATGATTATAATTGTTTCATACATACCGGTAGAAAGGGCGTACGCGATTTGAAACGAATAGATGTCGCTTCTGTGCTTCTATTGGAGCTCCCTAAGAGAGATGAAGTCTGCGGATAGAGGTGCCTACGAAGGCGAGCTGTAAATCATCGTTAATCGAGCAGGTTGCGTAACTCGCTTAAGGTCGTTATGGATTGATAGGGCGCCGCATCGGGACGGGGATCGAGCAACGGACGTTTATGGCTGATCCAGACGCCGCGAATGCCCATTCGCTGAGGTGCGGTAATCTCCCACTCGTAGTTGTCCCCGACCATCCATGCGAACTCAGGCTCTACTCCGCCAAGCAGCTCCAACGCATGCAAGTAGACGCGCGGATCGGGTTTGCCGATGCCGACCTCCTGCTCGATTAAAATCTGATCGAACAAAGGCGCAAGGTTGAAACGCTCGATTTTGTAACGCTGCTCCGCCGAAGTGCCGTTCGTTAGGAGCGCGAGCTTAATGCCTAGCGATCTTATATGCCGGATCGTTTCAATCGCGTCGTTATACAAATAGATCGCCTCATTGCGCACTTGTCCGTAATCTTGGGCGATCGCGCGCGAGACGGACGAGTCGCGGCTGCTGCTGAAGGATAAGTCGCGCAGAGCGGCATCAATAATGCGCGTTCTTGCAGCGGTCAGGTCCATCCTGCCATCGCGGTGCCGTTCAGCGTCGCTCCAATACCATTTTGCCTGCGCTTTAATCGCGCGTACTAGTTCCCGAACAGCGCCCAAGTCAGTGGTCTTTAGATGCTTGCCGCATACTTGAAACCAGCAGGCGTCAACGTCTACTCCATGCTCGAAGGCAATAATGGTATCATCCATGTCCAATAAAATAGCTTCAGGCCGCGAAACCATCTCCACCACTCCCATTCATTCGCCTTCAGTATTCGTTCCTAATTCCATTATAAGGTCTCAAGGCCCAGCCGCAACGGGCAAGCTGCCTTCTTTTTTGGCCGAGCCTCGCATATGAATGGATACAGAGGACGGACAGGGTGAAGCGGAAGGAGGCCTTGAACTTGGCAAAATGGGGAAGGAGAGGCTTGCGGTTTCGTTCATTCGGAGGCGGCATGTGGACGGGAAGACCGCTGAAAAGAGTGAAAACGGTAAGCTGGGGCAGCAAAACAAGCGCGTCAACAACGAGCTCGTCAGGGGCGAAGTGGGGGGCTAGAGCAGGAGGAAGCCGCGGGAAATGGGGCAAGCGCACGCCTTCTCTGTCGTTTGGCGCGGGGATGCGGAACAGGAGTAGCAGCAACAGCGGTGGACCGCCTGGAGCATGGGGAGGACGACCGGCTAGGCCGCGCATGCGGCGGCGCAATTTTTGGCTCATTGCACTGATCGTTATGACGCTGTTATCGATACAGTCGTTTGTATATATCGAACGAAACTTAAGGCCGCCGCTCATGAATATCGCTAAGATTCGGGTGAAGCAGGTCGCTACGCAGGCGATTAATAAGGCGATAACCGATCAGGTGGCCAATCAATCGGAGTCGGATAAGCTGATCGACTGGAAGATGAACAGCAACGGCAAAATCTCGGGCTTCATTCTGAATTACGCCGAGCATATGAAGATCACGTCGCAGACGGTATCCACCGTGGAGAACACGCTTAAGGACATGGAGGACATTCCGGAGCATATCCCGATCGGCCATGCGCTGAACAGCGCGATCATATCGTCGTTCGGGCCGAGAGTGCCGGTGAAGTTCGAGCCGGTCGGAGCGGCGAAGGTGGAGCTCAGCACGCGCGAGAAGGACGTTGCCATTAACATGGTGCTGGTCGAGGTATACATCCGCATTACGGCCGAAGTAACGATTATCATCCCGTTCGATACCGAACCGGAGCTGGTCGAGACGGAGATTCCGATTTCGTATCTGCTCGTCGTTGGAGACGTACCGATGTATTACTATGACAATACAGGCAAGCCTGTAGGCGATTCGGCAGGGCAAGCGCCGAACATATCCGTTCCTTTGTCGCCGGGCTCAGGCGTTTCGATTCAGGGCGAGGACGCCGATAATAAGGATAGCGGGGAAAGTGACGCTAGCGGCAACGCGTCGGGGGGCGAAGGCGCGGCTGGAGATACATCCGGCGAGCATGGCAACAACAGCGCCGGAAATGCTGGCAATACTGGCGCAGAATAATGCAACAAGGCCTCCCGGACGAATAGGGAGGCCTTGTTATCGTATTAGCGCTTGGATCTCAAGCGCTGCCTCTCGGAGGCTTCCCATCGGCGAAGCATCGGGTAGGGGTCGAATGACCATTCGATTAACCCGCGGTCGCTGTAGACGCCATAATGAAGATGCGGCGGGAACTTGCCTTGCGTGCCGGGCTTGCCGTAGCCGGAGCTTCCGACCCATCCGACAACTTGGCCGGGCTTCACGACCGTGCCGACCTCGGCTGTCTTGTCATAGCCGGATAGGTGGGCGTAATAATGATAGAAATTGTTAAGGTCGCGAATGCCGATCCGCCATCCGCCATACGGATTCCAGCCTTTAATCTCGATAATGCCGTAGCAGGTGCTTCTAACCGGAACGCCATGGCCCGCGAATATATCCGTACCCTCATGCGTTCGTCTGCCGCCCCAACTGCGCCCGGTTCCCCAGGTGTCCTTATAGTTGTAATTGTTGCCAAGCGGCAGCGGGAACGCGTGCTCGAATAGATCGAGCTTGCCGAAATGCTCGTAGATGCGGGCAAACTGCTGAATGCGTTTAACGGCGCGGCCGTTCTGGTAATATTCCCATAGTCCGATCGAGAAGTCCTCTTCCGTTGTGCCATAGGCGGCAACCTTGCTGACGAGCGAATAGAGAAGGTCGACATCGCTAGTCCGCTCGGCAATGCCGTTGCCGTCTCCGTCGCGTCCGATGCCGTTGAACCAACGGATCGATACGGGGGAACTGTCGTCCATATCGGGATTAAGCGGGCCGGCCCATAACTCTTGGTCGATGAATACGCCGACCGTGCTTCCAAGCATCGGTCTTGCTTTCGGCTTCACCTTCGACATGGACCGTTCATACTGGTCAATGGCAGCGAGCCAATACCACGGTATTTGCGTAACGGTGCTCAGTTGATCGTATAAGCTCTTTCTCGTTTCGATCATGTCTCCTTCCTCAGCGGAGGAAGGAGTTGTTTTCGCTGTTTGCTCGGTTCGCTGCTGGTTGCCGGGCGAGGCATGCGCATATATGCCTGGAGCGGCAAGGAGCAGCGATGTTAGCGTTAGTGCCGCCTTCAGCAGAAAAGTCCTTTTCAAGCGTCTCACCCTTTCCAAAAAGCATGACGGAATATCGATATGTTTTGCAAATCATTGGTTTTTATCCGAAACGTGATATAATAAGCGAAGTGGTTATGGCCTTATACAATGAAAGTGAAAGCAGGTAATGCCCGTATGAAACAACGCGAGAAATTGCAAAAGCCGGACTGGCTTCGAATAAAGCTTGCTACAGACGGCAATTTTGCCGAAATTAAAGAGATGATGCGCGGCAAGACGCTGCATAGCGTATGCGAGGAAGCGCGCTGTCCGAATATTTACGAATGCTGGGCGAATCGAACGGCTACGTTCATGATTCTAGGCGATATTTGCACCCGTGCTTGCCGCTTCTGCGCGGTGAAGACCGGCTTGCCGACAGAGCTTGACCTGCAAGAGCCTGATCGCGTAGCGGAAGCTGCCGAGCAGATGGGTCTTCAACATTGCGTCGTCACGTCCGTTGCCCGCGATGATCTTGCGGACGGCGGCGCTTCGATATTCGCCGCTACGATTCAAGCGATTCGCAAGCGGATGCCATTCTGCCGCGTCGAGGTGCTTATTCCCGACTTTATGGGCAATAAGGACGCCTTGCAGATCGTAATGGATGCGAACCCGGATATACTGAACCATAATATCGAGACGGTGGAGCGTTTGTCCGACCGTGTCCGCGCGAAGGCGAAGTACAGGCGTTCGCTTGAGCTTCTTAAGCAAGCGAAGGCGATGAAGCCGAAGATTCCGACGAAATCGAGCATCATGCTCGGCGTAGGCGAGCAATACGAAGAGATCTTGCAGGCAATGGACGATTTGCGTGCGGTTGATTGCAATATTTTGACACTCGGTCAATATCTGCAGCCGACGCCGAATCATTTGGCGATCGAGCGTTACGTCCATCCGGACGAGTTCGCGAAGTTGAAGGAAGAAGGGCTGAAGCGGGGATTCCGGCACGTAGAATCCGGACCGCTCGTACGAAGCTCTTATCATGCGCATGAACAGACTGACTCGGCTATTGCCGCGGATACGATGGCGGTAGCAGGCTCGGCGAAGGAATAGCGTGAGGAAGCGTCACTTGCTACAACGGAATGCAAGGGATGCGCAGAAGAGGTGGAGAAGATGGCTTTGATTCATATCGGCGGCAAATCATATGAGCTTGTTCATGAGAATAGAAACGGATGGAATCCAGAAGCCTTTCGTGATCGATACAGTGAAGTGTTGGAGCGGTATGACTTTATCGTGGGCGACTGGGGTTATAGTCAGCTTAGGCTGAAGGGCTTCTTCCGCGATACCCATTCCAAGGTTACAAAGGACAGCCTCTACTCCGGTATGCCGGATTATATTAACGAATACTGCAACTTCGGCTGCGCTTACTTCATTCTGGAGAAGAAGGAATCGAGCAAGAAGGAGCCGGGAGATCTCGACTTCGATGCCGAAGAGTTGAAGCCGAAGGTCGACGCGAGAACATATCGGATGCCGGAGAACGCTGGCCACTCGGACACCGGACAGCTGGACGAAACGGCGGCCGGCAAGGAAACGGCCGTTCTCGTTCAAGAAGAGAAGCCTGGCCGTGGCGGTCAACGCCATGACAACGGCAACCGAGACCATAGTCAGCGCAACAATAGCAACCGCGAGAGCGGCCAGCGGGATAACGGTCATCGCAGCGGCGGCGGAGGACAGCAGCGCAAGCCTTACCGCGGCAACGATCATCGGAACAAGAAGCATATACGGCCGGGTACAGCCGCGAGCGAAGCGGCTGCATCCGTTGAACCGAATCCGAACCAGCGGACGAACAAAGACGCCGGACGCTCCTAAGGGAGTGTCTCGGCGTCTTTGTTGTTTTTAAGAGCGTTTGCCGCTATTACGGTCGTCGTAGTCCAAGAACGCTTCGCGAACCCGATTCCAGAACGTGAATGGACGATAACGGGCGAAGCTGACTTTGCGGCTCGCAACGGAGCATCGGATTGAGCTAATGTCGCTGCGCATGATGCTTACATGGTCGATCGTCAGTTGGAGCTTTTGCTCCTTCTTGGATATAATATCGCAGTGATGATGCTGCGGCAGCATTACCGACGAGCCGAGCGTACGGTACACGCGGTTGTTGATGGACGCGATCTCCGCGATCTGCAGCGATTCGATCGACGGGTGGACGATAGCGCCGCCAACGCTCTTATTATAGGCGGTGCTGCCGGATGGCGTTGAAATAACGATGCCGTCTCCCCGGAACATCTCGAACATCTCATCGTTAATGTTAATTTGCGCGACAAGGGTTCCGTCGACGCCTTTAAGCGTGAATTCGTTTAAGGATAAATAATGGTTCGTTTCGGATGGCGTTTCGAGCTGGATCTCCGCAAGCGGATAACGAACGATTCTGGGTTGTTCCGACGCCATCATAGCGACAAGCTCTTCGATCTCGTCTGCCTGCCAGTCGGCATAGAAGCCGAGATGCCCGGTATGAACGCCGATAAAAGCGACATCCGCGATACGATCGATATATTTATGGAAGGCATGCAGAAGCGTCCCGTCGCCTCCTATCGAGATGACGAACTCGGGCCTATCGTCGTTGCGTACGAAATGCTTCTCCGCAGCAAGCTGATGAAACTTCTGAGCGAGTGATTGCGATAAAGAATCGCCTCGATCAATAACCGCATATTTCAAAGGTAAATCTCCTTCCGATCTATTGCATACTTAAGATGATAAAGGAAATTCCGATTGAATTCAATGCGTGCATGCAATGGAAAAAAAGGGCTTGCTCTTATTATGCAGGGCCAAGCGCATTCCATAGCAGATAGATGAGCGCCATAGCCAAGAAGCTGTGCAGCAGTCTTGCAAGCATGAACGGCCGGTAGCGCAGATCGGTCTTGCTGAGCAGGCTGGCAACCTGCGCATGAACCGATAAGCCGCCCCAGGACAGCACCCACGCGGCTATTGCCGCTTGGTGGATAAGCAGCGTATCCGCCGTTCCGGCTGCGCGCGAGCCTAGCGTTACCTCGAATATGCCGAATACGCCCGCGTCCGCAAGCGGAGCAGGCAAACCTGCAGCCGTGAACAATAACCGAAGAACCTCGGCCAAAGCTTGAACGAGTCCTGCGCGCGTAAGCATCTCCATGACGACGGAAAAGAAGACGACGAGTCCTCCCACGACAATCATAAGGCGAAGAGCGGAGCCGACGGCATCCTGCAGCAAGCGGCCAAGTCCCCTGCCGTCGAGCAGTCTGGCCTCGTGCATCGCTTTCAATGCGACGGCGATACGTGAAGGACGGCGCTGACTGCCATCCGCTCTTAAGGGCGGCCGCCTGCTTGATGTCATCGGAGCATGACGGTCATGGTAGCGCATCGCAAGGCCGATGAGCAGCCCGCTGCCGTAATGCGCTGCCGCGAGCAGCGGCGCCAGAGCGACGTTATGGAAGAAGCCGACCGCCACTGCGCCGATGAGGAAGACGGGATCGGAAGTCGTGGTGAACGCGACGAGCCTCTCTCCCTCGGAACGATTAATAAGCCGCTGCTCCCAGAGTTGAGCGGTTAGCCTCGCTCCGACCGGATAGCCCGATATATAACCCATCGCAACGACGAAAGCGCCGCTGCCAGGCAGTCTGAATAGAGGCCGCATAAGCGGATCAAGCAGCTTGCCGAAGAAATGGACGATGCCGAATCCGAGCAGCAGCTCCGAGATGACGAAGAAAGGGAAGAGCGCCGGGAACAGTACCTCCCACCAAATCGACAGCCCGCGTAGCGACGAGGTCAGCGTCTCGGCAGGATAGATCGTCATAAGAAGAGCAACGGATAATGCGGCGAACGCCGTTAACGATAACGGATGAATGAAAGTACGCAGCACGCTAGCCGCCTCCTTTGCGAAGTGGACGAGTCAATTCATCCTCCTACACGTATATGCCGAAGGGTGGACATCCATCACTTGCAGACCGCGAAAATAATTTTTGGATCACAAAGAAAACGTTTACATTAATACGTCGAAATGTGGTACAATAGAGCTACCTTTAAAAGCTTGGAGTGATGAGCATGAGTTATATTGCTGGCATTCTTGTCTGCGCGTTCGTCTATGTTATCCGAGAGTCGCTTTCCTCAACTGGTGAAGAAGACTATTAAGGTTAGATACCGTCCTTACAATCAAGCAGTCCGCATATTCGATGCGGGCTTTTTTTCTATACAATCGTACATAAGTGTTATACTAATAATAAGGAAACATTTTTCTCTAAAAATAATTCAAAAGACCTACATAATGGAGCTGAAAATGACGATGAATAGGAATATAAGCCTTTATGAAGCGCTCGGCGGAGCTGGGACTATAAGAAGAATGGTTGAGTCTTTTTACCCAAAGGTGCAAGCGCACCCTCTGCTGGGACCGCTGTTTCCCGCTGATATAGACCCGGTAATGGACAGGCAATATATGTTTTTGACGCAATTTTTTGGAGGGCCCTCGCTTTACTCCGACGAATATGGACATCCGATGATGCGAGCTAGGCATCTGCCTTTTCCGATTACGCCTGAGCGTGCGGAGGCTTGGCTGGATTGTATGCGAAGAGCGCTTTCGGAGATTGGAGTAGAGGAGCAGTTGCAAGCGATCGTCATTGACAGGCTGTCCGGCCCGGCGCATCACTTTGTTAACACACTCGAAGAGGAGACGTGAGTTCAATGGAACCGCTCTATCAATCTAAGCTACAGTGTATTTGCTGCGAAACGCCGTTTATGACATCAAGAGTGCGCCCGAGTTTCAAGAAAGCAATCGCTACGGATACAGATTTTTGCGGTTACTACAAGGCTGGCGTTAATCCCGACTTTTATGTTGTGCGCGTATGTCCGACATGCGGCTTCGCCTCAACGGAGAACGGACTTGACCGACTTAACGATACCCAGAAGCGAAAGTATATGGAGGCAGCGGGGAGCCGCTGGGTGCCGGCCAATTATGGCGGCGAGCGTACGGAGAAGGAAGCAATGGCTTGCTATAAGCTGGCGCTTATTAGCGCGCAAGCGGTTGGCGAGAAGGATCGCGTTATTGCCGGTATATTACATCATATTGCTTGGATGAACCGATACGAATCCAACAAAGCCGAAGAACAGCGGTTTTTGCGGTTCGCGCTTCAAGCCTATATTCGCGTCTATGAGGAAGAGGGCGCTTCGCTTAATAATGCGAGGCTTATGTACATCATCGGCGAGCTGCACCGTAGAATCGGCAAGCGGAACGAAGCTGTGCGATGGTTCACACGCGTAGTCAATGACAAGAAAATTATGGACTCGGCGATGATCCGCGCCAGCCGCGAGCAATGGCAATTGATTCGCGAGGAAGCCATGCTTAATGGCGAGATGAGCGATCCAACCGAGCAAGGAAGCGGAGATGGAATAGCGTCATTCGCATAAATAAGAGGCCGACCCCGGCAATCACCGCTAAGGTGACTGCAGAGGCCGGCCTCTTTGCCTGTATTATTTGCGTCCGGGGAGCGCACGGTCGGCGAGCAAATAGTCGCGATCAATGTCAATGACCGTTATTTGATTATGGCAGCATGGGAAAACAAGCAAACGTTTCTTGCCCTCTTGGATAAGCTTAAGCTCTTCGGGGCGAAGCGGAAGCAGTACGTTTTCCCCATCGCAGAACGGGCAGCTCGAGACGTAGATATCGCCCATAATGATGTCATAAGGCCAAGTTCTCTCGAAAGGCACCATTAGCTGTTGCCGTTCTCGTCCGTTGCCGGACCTTCCTGCTTCGCAAGCTCGGCCAGCTTCTGGAGCAAAATGTGCTTTGGCATATGCATGAGATGCTCGATAGGCACGCCAAGCTGTTTGGATAGCTTTACAGCCGTCTCGGCTGATATTTGCAATGGTTTAGACATATATGATTCCTCCATTCAACATCCCGCAGCGGGTGGATATTTCTTAATTGTTATGTGGTAATATTACTATAAGTTATACACCGTCAGAAACAATTGCGCAAATAAACGGTAAAGGGATGATGAAGATGGCAGGACAATACCCGCTTACTTGGGAGCTTGACACGATCTATGAAGGCGGCTCGGCATCGGCTTCCTTGTTGCAAGAGCTTAAAGGGATGGAAACCGATATGGCGAGGCTTGATGCAGGGCTGGCCGGTGAATCTTTACCGGACGCTGACAGGCTGGCACAGCTCACCGAGGTCGTACAATCCGTGCTGCTGCGGCTGAGAGAGACCGATTCCTTTGTAACTTGCTTGATGGCCGCGAATATGCGCGATACGGCTGCAAATTCGTTGAATGACAAAGTAAAGACGCTTTCCGCTATGTTTATCGGTGTGCTTACCCGTTATGACAATGCGCTTCGGGCTTATCCGGACAGCGTGTGGGCCGCGCTGCTTAAGCACGAGAAGCTGTCGGAGATAGCGTTCAGCCTGCAAGAGCGGCGCGAGCTGGCGAAACGGAAGATGGCTCCCGAGCTGGAGGCGCTCGCAGGCGATCTTTCCGTTGATGGCTATCATGGCTGGGGCGATTATTATAACACGATTGTGTCGAGGGCGAAGTTTACGGATGTCGGTTCAGACGGAGCGAGACGTTCGCTTTCCGCAGGCCAGATGCATAATCGGCTGTCGGAAGGCGAGCGTTCGGTCCGCCAGGCTGCATTCGCCGAATGGGAGCGCGTATGGTCGGAGCAAGGAGATTTATGCGCGGAGGTGCTGAATCGTATCTCAGGCTTCCGCCTGAAGCTGTACGACAAGCGCGGATGGACGTCCGTATTGCAAGAGCCGCTGCAGATGAACCGGATGAGCGAGGCAACGCTAACGTCGATGTGGACGGCGATACAGGATGGGAAGCAGTCGCTTGTCCGTTATTTGGAGCGAAAGGCGAAGCTGCTAGGCGTAGAGAAGCTCGACTGGCATGACGTGGAGGCGCCGCTTGGCGCATCGGCACGAATCGTTCCTTATGAGGAAGCAGCCGAGTTCATCGTCGAGCAGTTCCGCGAGTTCAGTCCGGAGCTCGCCGAATTCTCGAAGCAGGCGTTCGCTAAGGGCTGGATCGAAGCGGAGGATCGTCCGGGCAAGCGCCCCGGCGGCTTCTGCACGTCGTTTCCGAAGAGCGGGCAGACGCGCATCTTCATGACCTATTCCGGCACGGCGTCGAACATCTCGACGTTAGCCCATGAGCTGGGTCATGCTTATCACCAGCATGTCATGAACGACTTGCCGCCTTTATCGCAAGAATATGCGATGAATGTGGCGGAGACGGCTTCGACTTTCGCCGAGCTGATCGTATCGGACAAGGCGCTCAAGACGGCATCGGATGCCGATGAGAAGCTTGGGCTGCTGGAGGATAAAATCCAGCGCTCGGTTGCGTTCTTCATGAATATTCATGCTCGCTTTCTGTTCGAGACCCGGTTCTACGAGCTGCGGAGAGAAGGTCTTGTTTCGGCCGAGACGCTCAGCAAGCTGATGGAAGAGGCGCAGCGTGAGGCGTTCAGCGACATGCTGGGCGAGGCGCACCCTCATTTTTGGGCATCGAAGCTGCATTTTTACTTAACGGATGTGCCGTTCTACAATTTCCCTTATACGTTCGGTTATTTGTTCAGCGCGGGCATCTATGCCAGAGCGCAACAAGAGGGTCCGGCGTTTGCGGGCAAATACGTCGCGCTGCTTCGGGATACGGGCCGAATGACCGTCGAGGAGCTGGCATCGTTTCATTTGGGCGTTAACCTTGAAGAAAGCGACTTCTGGCGGGAGGCGGTCGCCCTTACGGCCGATGACGTGCAGCTGTTTATTGAAATGACAAACGCTTGATCGCACGAAGTAATGATTTATGTCCGACCACTCTTTTCGTCATGCGATGACGGGGAGTGGTTTTTCTTTTTTTCCAAAACAAGGAACTATCAGTAATGATCTAGCGTCTTAATAGGCGAGACTTTAATACAAGGGAGAAGTGATTACGTGATTAGTCGTTCAAAAAAGTACATAGAATTGCGCAGATGGTTGACTGTGCTGTTGGTTGCCGCCTTAACGTTAGCGGTTTTGCCTGGATTGAAAACGGAAGCAGCCGCCGCCCAAGTGCCGTTGGCCGGAATCGTGCAAATATCGAATAATCATGCCTTGGATAAAAATGCCGTATTATGGGGCTGGGATGACGGCGAGTACGCGGCGAAGCCGCTCTTGGAGCAGGTGGAGTCGTTTTGGAGCGACGGTTTCGTCGGCGGGGCGGTCAAGAAAGACGGGAGCGTCTGGCTGTGGGGAACAAAGGCTAATACCGCGATGATCGATACGGATGGCCCGTTAAGCCAGCATGCATTTTATCAAACGGAACCGGTACAGATTGCCGGGCTTCCGAAGTGCCTTATGGTAGTAGGCAGATATGCGGTAGACCTTTCCGGCATTGTTTGGTACATCGATCCGGAAAAGCGAATTGCCTCCAAGGTGCCCGGTTTGATAGACATCAAGACGGTAAACGACAATTACGCGCTCGATCATTCGGGAAATCTTTGGACCTGGAATTTCAATACCAAAGGAATATTATATGAAGAGCCGGCGGTCGTGGCCTTGAATATAGCCTATCTTGGAGACGGACTAGCCCTATCGGACAAATGGGGCGTGTACGATCTATGGAAGAACGACTATTTAGTAAGGCACGGAGGCGGCGCCTACTCTCCTGATATCGATTTATCTCCAATTTCCCGTAATATAAACTCGATAGCCGGCTCGGCGGACGACCGCGGCAGCGACTATTCGCTTATTGTGAAGCAGGACGGCTCGATATGGTCATGGGGATTCGGCATATCCTATGCTTTTCAGCAAGTCAAGGGGCTTTCGGGAATAAAGGCGGCGGCGGCAAAATACAAAGGTGGAACGGTGCTGTACAAGGACGGCACTGTTGGCGCATGGATAGGCGTGCCCGAGGGCGGATTTCCGCCGCAGGAGAAGCCGAGCGGGCTTAAAGTAAAGCCTGTTAAAGTGACGAAGCAAATCATCGTCATGCTGAACGGTAAGACGATCGCCATACAACCTTCGCCTTTGTTTTCGGGCGGCAGAGTGCTGATTCCGGTACGCGGCTTCTTTGAAGCGCTAGGAGGCACTGTGAACTATGACAAAGATAAAGTGACGATAAAATACGGCAATCAAAAAGTCGAGCTCGTCGTATGGAGCACTGAAGCGATAATCGACGGGAAACAAACGAAGCTCGATGTGCCTGCCCAAATCATAAAAGGCCGCACGATGGTGCCGTTGCGTTTTGTAGCGGAAGCGATAGGCGGAACGGTGAAATGGGATTCGGCAAGAAGCCGAGTTGAATTAACAATAGCAGAATAGCGGTTTAATATAAAGGATGCGCCCTTATATGTTGTACATCATATCTTATTATGATATATTAAATGACGATTAATAGCGTTATATTGGTAATATTGAGAGTCATACAAAAGAATTTTAAAAGGCAAATTACGCTTGTACTTTTTAAGGGGGGAGTCCGATTCAACTATCTTCGCGTCAATTGGAGCTAGTGGAACTGGTTAAGAAGCATGCGCCGATTACCGGTGAACAATTAGCTGAATATCTCGGCGTAAGCCGACCGACGCTGCGTTCGGATTTGTCGCTGCTCGTTATGCTTGGGCATTTGGACGCCAAACCTAAGGTCGGTTATTTCCTCGGAAATGCATACCGGGCGAGCGATGAAGCCATGCAGCGTCTAAGCAGCTTGAAGGTGCGGGAAGTGCAGGGGGTTCCGGTTAACGTGCCGGACTCGCTATCGGTGCATGATGCGGTCATCACCCTATTCACCGAGAATGCCGACACTTTGCTTGTCGTTAATGAGAACAAGGGCTTTGCAGGCATTGTAACGCCGAAGGATTTGCTCAAAATCACGCTTGGCAATGCAGGAGCAACATCGATTCCCGTAAGTATGGTCATGACCCGTTACCCGAATATCGTAACGTTAATGCAAGACGATTCCGTGTTGGATGCGATACGCAAAATGTCGCTTCATCAGGTTGATTGCTTGCCGGTTATCATACCAAGCGACGAGCAATCGCCTTACCCCGAGATTGCGGGATGGGTATCGAAATCGAACATTATACGTCTGTTGGCCGACATTGCGGCGGCTCCGGATTTGGGGGAGCAGGATCTATGACACAATTGACAGAGCAAATTATATACGTATGCTCGGATGCGGTGGGGGAGACGGCGGAGGCGGTAGCGAAAGCGACGCTTCGCCAGTTTTCGTCAGAGCTTGTGAAGATAAAGCGATATGGACATTTGAAGTCGGAGGATGAGATCGTTCGTATCGTTGCGGAAGCGGCTGGAACTGGCGGATTCATCAGTTATACGCTCGTTCAGCCGGAGTTGCGTGAATTAATGAAGGAGGAGTCGCTTAAGCGGGGCGTTCGCGCCGTCGATGTGATGGGGCCGATGATGCAGGCTTATGTCGATACGTTCGGCAGCTATCCGAAGCGCGAGCCAGGCTTGCTTCATTCTATGGACGATGCCTATTATCGCCGAATGGACGCCATCGAATTTGCGGTCAAATATGACGACGGCAAAGATGCGAGAGGCTTCGTGCAAGCGCAGGTCGTGCTGATCGGAGTGTCGCGAACGTCGAAAACGCCGCTTAGCGTCTTCTTGTCGCATAAAGGAATTAAGACGGCGAACCTGCCGCTTATGCCTGAGGTTAATTTGCCTGAGGAATTAAAACCGGCTCCCGGACGTCTGATCGTCGGTCTGACGATGCAGCCTGAGCATTTGCTGGGGATACGGACGGAGCGGCTTAAGACGCTGGGACTTCCTTCGTCGGCGCAATATGCGTCGCCGGAGCGCATCAAAGAGGAACTGCAATACGCAGAAGGTGTCATGAATTCGTTGGATTGTCCGATCATAGACGTAACAAACCGTGCAATTGAGGAAACGGCCGGCATTATTATTGAATGGCTTTACCGATAAATGGCTATACCGTTAGAGATGGAGGGATCTTTATGGACAGAACGTTTGTAATGGTTAAGCCCGATGGATATGCAAGGGGGCTTGTAGGACGCATTGTTGCCAGATTCGAGGAAAAAGGCTTCAAGCTGACCGATGCAAAGGTCATGCATCTAAGCAGGGAGCATGCCGAGCGACATTATGAGCATTTGAACGCGAAGCCGTTTTTCGGCGAGCTCGTAGACTTCATCGTATCCGGTCCAGTGTTCGCGATGATCTGGGAAGGCAAGGACGCGATTAAGAACGCAAGAGCGCTGATCGGCGCGACGAATCCGTCCGAAGCGCTTGTCGGAACGATTCGCGGCGACTATGCGCTCGACGTTGCCAGCAATATTATTCACGGCTCGGATTCGGAAGAGAGCGCTGAACGGGAAATCAAGCTGTTTTTCCATTGATGGCTTCAATAATATTCACAATATGCTGGGGATTTGGTGAATATTAAACGAAATGAATGAGAAAAATCACGGAAGCATCGTATGTGACGCTTTGCACAGCGTTCTGTACGGTGCTTTTTGCGTTTGTTCCTTTTAGGAGAAGAGGATTATATAAAGCAACATTCAAATAAGCTGTTGCGTTGAAGGATATATGATAGCATGAGACGTTCAAAGGGGTGGTAATGATGTTGAGAACAATGGCTTCATTAATTATAATCTTTATTCTGCTTGTAAGCATTGGTTGCAGTCAAAAAAATGAAGTGTTCACTATAGAGGGAATGATCAACAATGTGAATATTACCAATAACTCCATAACTATTGATAAATACGGTGAGTTATTTGTAGACAAAGCAGCTAATTATCAAGAGGGTCAAAGTATAAGAGCTATCATCGAGAAAAAGACTTCCAACGATGTGTGGGATGCGGATCTTTTAGAAGTTTTGGAGATAGAATTAATACAATAGTAAATTATTTGGATATAGGAGATACCACAAAACGTTTTTGCTCATGCTTTCGTGTATAAGCTTTAAGTATTTGAATTTATTAAGAGAATTTTCGTATCCAAAATTGCAATGATTATAGTTGACGAATGGCAGTGCAATATGGTAAATTTTAACCAAAGTAAATACGAGCAACCGCGGAAGCACCGTATATGACGCTAGAAATAGCGTCCTGTATGGTGCTTTTTTTGCGTTTGTTTTTCTGAGAAGGAGGCGTATGCAATGAAACGTTATCAGCTTGCTGTAGCGGCGAAGGAGCAAGAATACGTGAGACGGCTGGCGGAATATATACGCGAAAGTCCGTTCGGTCAGCAGTGGCAATTGATCGCATTCACGAACGCAAAGGCGCTGGGAGAGCATGTCGAGAAAGGGTATACGATTGACCTGCTCGCGTCACAGCCAGGGCTATATGCCGAGCTGAGAGCGGAGAGGATGGTGGCAGCAGAACAGCTCGATCGTATTTTGACCGTTGCTCTTGTATTGAAGCGGGGCGAAAGTAACGGGCAGCAGCAGGAATTGCTGCAATATCAGCCTCTTCCGTCTTTGCTGCAAGGTTTGCTAGATATTTATGCCGCCTCTGCAGGCCATTCCTCTTCCGCTGCAGCCGTGCTTGCCCCGGAGGAAGGCGCGAAGGTCGTTACGGTCTATTCCTCTTCCGGCGGTACGGGGAAGACGGCGCTTGCGCTCCATCTGACGAATGCTGCGGGATCCCAGCATTGCCGAACGTTCTACCTGAACTTGGAGCGGTGGCATTCTGCGGGCGTATGGCTAGGGAATACCCATTATGCGGGAGCGGAAGAAGGCTTATCCGAACTATTGTACGAGCTGAAGTCACAACCGGAGCATGCGGGTCAATGGTTGTCCGAGCATCGCAAGCGGCATTCGTTGTTGAAAGGGGATTTTCTCTCTGCCTGCACGAATACGGAGGACCGGATTACGCTGGGCGCCGACGATGCGGCTCGGCTCCTTGCCCTGATTAAGAAGTCTGGACAATACGATCTCATTATCGTCGATCTCGACGATGGCATGGACGAGCTGCATATGACGCTGCTGGAAAGCTCGGATCAGATATTATGGCTCGTTAGCGATGACGAGGGCATTCTTGCCAAGCAAAGGCTGGCTTATCGCTATGGCGAGCAGAAGTGGGGCGCGCGCTTCCAGCGCATTTCACAGAGGGTCAATCTCATTCATAATCGCGCGAAGAAGAACGCGTTGCCGCCAACCATGAATCGAGACGGCATTCCGTATATGCCGATTGCTTTGCCGGAAGCGCCGGAATGGCATAACGCGACATCGGCGAAGCTGCTGTCGTCGCCCGCCTATAGAGCGGCGGCCGGCAGGCTCATGAATTATATGATGAGAGGCGGAGAACAGCATGCCGTTAACGGATGACGAGGTTCTGGCGCTTCGCAATAACGTCCGCGTCAAGATCGATTTTAACGGGACGCTGTCTGATGACAGTCTGATGCGAATCGCGGAAGAAACGGTATTCGAATGGTGCAGCCGCAATCCGTTGACGGCTAACGAAAAAGTTTCGCTCGTGCGTAGATTATTCCATTCTTTCCGCGGACTTGATATTTTGCAGCCGCTCATGGAAGATGCTTCAGTGACGGAGATCATGATTAATCATCACGCGGAAATCTTCATCGAGCGTCATGGGAGAATGACGCTGCACCCTGTAGCCTTCGAGAGCAGGGAACGGCTGGAGGATCTGATACAAGCGGTCGTAGCGAGCGTGAATCGCGTCGTGAACGAATCGTCGCCGATCGTCGATGCTCGGCTGAAGGACGGCTCGAGGGTACATGTCGTGCTTCCTCCCGTAGCGCTCAAAGGTCCTTGCATGACGATTCGAAAATTTCCGGAGCAGCCGCCGACGATGCGGCAGCTCATCGCTTACGGCTCATTGTCGGTGGAAGCGGCCCGTTTCTTGGAGGAACTGATCGCGTCGCAGTACAACATTTTCATTAGCGGCGGGACGGGCACAGGCAAGACGACCTTCCTTAATGCGTTGTCGCAATTCATACCGAGCGACGAGCGTATCGTGACGATCGAAGATTCAGCCGAGCTGCAGATTAGAACATTGCCTAATCTTGTGTCGTTAGAAACGCGCAATGCGAATACGGAGGGTAGAGGGGAAGTGACCATCCGCGATCTCATTCGCGCTTCGCTGCGGATGAGACCGAACCGAATTATCGTCGGCGAGGTTCGAGGCGGAGAGGCTTTGGATATGCTTCAAGCGCTGAACACTGGGCATAGCGGCTCCATGTCTACCGGGCATTCGAATGGAGCGAAAGATATGATCGCTAGGCTGGAGACGATGGTATTAAGCGCGGCGGATATGCCCGTGCAGGTCGTTCGGCAGCAGATTGCGTCCGCGATCGACATTGTCGTCCATCTCTCCCGCTTCCGGGACCGGACGAGGAAGGTGACGGAAATATGCGAGATCCGAGGGATGGAGGGCGGCGAGGTGCAAATGAATCCGTTGTTTCGCTTTCATGAGGATGGAGAGGCGGATGGCAAAGTAATCGGCGAGCTGCGCCCTACGGGCAACGCTCTGCTCCATACGGACAAGCTTGTTATGGCTGGTCGACAGCGGAGGGGCGGGGAGGCTGTATGAGCACGAGCGTGCAACGAATTCGGAGCATCCTTTATTGGTGCGGGTGGGAGAGCGAATCTGCTCCTGCAAGACCAGGCTTAGCTGCACAGCCAACACTTCCCGATTATCGGGAATACAAGCTGAGCCGCACGCAATTTGCAAGTGCCGCGGGAGTTGGAGCGCTTGCTCTGTTCGCTGCTGCCTATTTGTTCTACCATTCCTTGATCGTTGCCGCGCTTCTTGCAATGCTAGGCGTTATGACTCCCAGGTACAGAAGGGCGGCGCTTCTGCAGCAACGGAAGGACAAGCTGAAGCTGCAATTCAAGGAGGCATTGTTTTCGCTGGTATCTTCGCTTGCCGCCGGTCGTTCGATCGAAAATGCGTTTGTCTCGACGTTGGATGACCTGCGCCTGTTATATCCCGATCCACGAACCGAGCTGCTGATCGAGTTTCAGATTATTAGCAATCGGCTGGATAATGCGGTGCCCCTTGAACAAGCGCTTCGAAACTTCGCGGAGCGGGCGGGGATTGACGAGATTACGCAATTCGCCGACGCGCTTGCCGCATGCAAGAGGTCGGGGGGAGACTTGATCGAAGTGATGAAGCGTACGTCAGCCATCATCGGGGAGAAGCTGGAGACCGAACAGGAAATAGCGGTGATGATTGCCCAGAAGCGGTTCGAAGGGAAGATTATGATGGCTGTACCGTTCGTTTTCCTTGGATTCCTTAGCTTCGCGGGACCGGACTATATGGCTCCCTTGTACAGCGGGCCCGGATACCTGCTCTTGACTGCGGCACTCGGAATGCTGCTTTTCTGCTTCTGGATCATGAGCAAGATGATGGATATTCGCATGTAGGAGGATGATTGGGCTGGCTGTCATTATTGCCATTATTTTAACGGGTTTATGGCTCTATATTGTAGGTGCGGGCGCGCTCCGTTCCGTCTGGATGTCCTATAGATCAAGCCGAGCGGCGCCTCGGATGCTTAAGTCGAGCTTCCAAAGTCTTATGCTGACAGAACCGTTCGCACGCCTCATGGAGCGTCTTCATCTGTTCGATACGATGCAGCTGCAGATTGGCAGCTACCATATGAAGCTGCTCGTTTTGAACGGCGCCGATTGGACGATTGAGCGAACGAAGGCGTCGGCAGGATTAGCGGCATCAAGCGGGTATGCGGCTATAACGGTCTGCGCATGGCTTAGCTCGGTATCCGGTGAGCCGGTTCTGCTGTTGATGGGAGTCGTATTCGGTTTCGTACTTCCGCTTCGACAGTTTGTCGATGCTGCACGCAAAGTAGAGCGACGCAAACAGGAGATTATCGCTGAATTGCCCGATATGCTGAGCAAGCTGATGCTGCTCGTAGGAGCAGGAGAGACGGTGCAGCACGCCCTGGCGAGATGCTTGGATGGGAAGGAAGCAATGAAGCATCCGCTATATATCGAGTGGGGCAATGCGGTAACCGCGCTTCGCAACGGCCATTCCTTCAGCTCGGCGGTTGAACGCTTCAACAGAAGATGCGCCGTGCAAGAGGTATCGGTATTTACAACGGTGCTGCTTCTCAATTATCGGCGCGGGGGAGAACATTTCGTGCTTGCCTTGCGCGAGTTGTCCTACACGCTCTGGGAAAAGAGGAAGGCGGTCGCGAGATCGCGAGGCGAGGAGGCGTCCTCCAAGCTCGTATTTCCGCTCGTAGGGATTTTGCTCGTCTTAATGATTTTAGTCGCCGCTCCGGCCGTTCTATTAATGTCCTAAAAAATCAACGATCGAGAGGAAGAGGAACGATGAAGAAGATGAAAAATGCGGTACGCAAATTTTGGAAGTCCGAGGAAGGCCTCGGCACGCTTGAAATTATTTTGATTATTGCTGTCGTGATCATTATTGCCTTGTTATTCAAGGATTGGATAATTGAATTAATCGAGCGGTTGATGGGTAAAGCGGATGACCAAGCGGATCAAATCTTCTCCTAACGGCAGCAAAGCTCGATTGGCATCCAAACGTGTTGCAGATTGGGCCCGATGCGAGAACGGGAGCTTCACGCTTGAATCGGCAATCGTGATGCCGTTGCTGCTTGCAACCATAATGCTGTTCATCGTGTTCGGGATGTATATCTATCAAAAGGTTATCGTTTATTACGCTGCTTCCTCTACCGCGGAGAGAGCCGCCTTCGGTTGGGACAACAGCAATCGCGATGCGAGAAGCGGCATGCTCGCGAAGCCTGAGTATGACGGCTTGTATTGGAGAATCGGAGATAACCAAATGCTTCAAAGCTTATTCGGTTTGGCTGGCGGAGGGGGTGATGCCCAAGTGGAGCTGTCAGGCAATCAGAGCGATGCTAATGATTCGGGACAATCGGGCGGCTTGCCGGAGCGCAAGCTTATGCAGGCATCTTCCTGGCTGCGAGGGGAAGAGATGAACTACAAGGGCGAGCTTTCGTTCGCACACGGTCTATTGCAGAACAAAGTGCAAGTGAAGCTGAAGCAGCCGCTTTCCTTCCCGCAAGATAGGCAGGAAGGCGGCTGGTTAAGCCGTGAGCCGAAGACGGTTGCTGCAGCTAAGGTGGTCGATCCTGTTGAGTTCATCCGCAATGTCGATCTCGTTCGCTATTATACGACCAGGTTCCAGAACCGCAGTGGCGGAGCACCTTTATCGAAGACGCAAGCCGCGCAAGCACTCGTACCTTATCAAGGAGCAACCGGGGGTGCGGCGCAATAATGGCGAACGATCAATCAACGAGAGGGGAAGCGGTATGAAGGGACGTGGAGTAAAAGCGTTGCTCTTTCGGGAGGATGGGGCTGTTACTGTGTTTGCCGTCATCGTTCTTTCCTCTTTGTTGTTATTTTTTGCGGTCCTCATTGATTATGCCCGTATCGGAGCGCTGCATAAGCATGCAGAGGATACCGTACGGTCAGGGGTAAGATCGGTCTTATCTGCCTACGATGCAGGCTTATACGAGCGTTACGGTCTGTTCGCTAGGGGCGGCACAAGCGGCCAAACGATATTCGAGCAGGTCGTGTCGGCGAACACAGAGGAAAAAAGTGGAGCAGGCAGCAGCGGATTCAGCATCGTTGACGGAAAGCTTGAGACGTCAGAACTTCTGATGGCTGACGTGCTCGGCAGCCATGATATATTCGTCAGGCAGGTGCTGGAGGAAATGAAATATAAAGCACCGATTGACTTTACGCTGGAGCTTGTGGCGAAGTTTGCGCCAATGGCAGGCGAGATGAAAGAGGCTGCGGCTACCGTCAACTTGCTGGAGAGTATGAAGCGGCTGTATGAGAATCGGGAAGCGTCGCTTGCCCGCGTGCTCGCCATGCAAGAGCAAGCGGCAGCAGCGCTTAGCGGCAGCGGAATAGATGCAATGATTCCCGTCCAAGCAAGAGGAGCGGCCGGTAATGGAGATACGGCGGTCGCGATAGCTGCTGGCTTCGCTGCCTATGCAGCGAACGTGCAGCAAGATGAATTGCTTCAAGAGGATGAGGAACCGTTGTATGCCGAGGACATAGCCGCTTACGAGCAGCACGCGATCTCGTTCGCCGGCAGTCTTCGCCGGCAGAGTGCAAGCGTGCAGCAGCAGCATGCTAAATTGAAGGCAAGCGCGTTCCAAGAGCTTGAGAAGGCGAGGAAGCTGAACGATGAGATGCAGTTGCTGGAACAGCAAGTGAATGCTGCCGCGAATCGTTCGGATTATGATGCAGTTGGGAGTCATGCGGATCGAACGGGAGGAGAACGGCTTCCAGGCAGCGCCGTCTCCGATATAGAGGAGGTCAAGCAATCAGCAAAGCAAATGTTGCTACCCGACAGCTGGTTCCAGCAATATAAACGGGAGCTGGAGGGTCAGATTGCGGCAGCAGCCGCATTTGATATGGATATAGGCCGATTCCAGACGAATGTATCTTCAGCGATATCAAGGCCTGTCACCATGAGCTCGGGCAATACGCTCGTGTCCGCTATCGGGGCGATGAGGCTGTCTTATGGCGAATATGATGAGGACTACATTCGTCCAGCAACGATTATCGAGAAACGACGAGCTTTGCTCCAAGACGCAGATTTGAATAGCCGATTGAAGGAACAGGAGGCGAAGGCAAAGTCGTTATGGCAGCAAGCTCGAAATATGCTTGACGGCTTCTCGTCCGTTCCGCAATTGGAAGAGCATATAAAGGTATACGAGGAGATCCAGAAGAAGAGGAACGATAATTTACAGTTTAATCAGAAGCAAGCTGATGCGGCGGAAACGGCCGAAGACGGCCCAGCGGGGAATGCGCATGATGCCGCGGAGCAATCGCAGCAATTCATGGGGGGATTGTTTACAGGCATGGCAGGTATGCTGGAGCGTTCGCGGGATTCGATTTACTACGGTGAGTATATCGTGGACAGGTATACGGTTTTTGCCCCGCAGAACTTGCGTGCCATGCTCTTGAACGGCGATACGGGCGTGCTCTCGCAAGCCATTTCCTTCCACAACCAGGAGGCTGAATATGTGATATACGGCTTTCATAATCCGATCAGCAATTTAGCTGCCGCTTACGGTGAATTGTTCGCTGTGCGGATGGCGATTCGAACGATGGAAGGGCTGATCCAGAGCCGTACGTTAGGCCATCCGCTTCTTATTTTATCCGCTGCGCTCATCTACGGTCTCGAGAAGACGATGGAGGACATGATTGCGTTCACGGAACGCGGTTCAGCTCCGCTGTCTAAGTATGTGACTACAGAGGTGTCGTATTTGGATTACTTGCGGCTGTTCATGCTTATTCATAGCAGTGACCAAGCAGGATTGCTGGCGCGCATGATCGCCGTTATCGAGCAAAATACGGGTACAGTGCTGTCGGCATCGCCATCTGCAATTACCGGCGAAGCAAAATTATCGATGAATCTATGGTTTTTGCCCGGTGCGATGCAGGCGATGGGCAAGTTTGGATTACTGCGAGGAAGGGTTGTCGGCAACCGTTATGAGACTATACAAACAATCGGCTCGTCGTATTGATAAGGCAAATACGAGACTTAATAGCGAGCAGGGCTCGATTGTAGTAGAGGCCTCGTTAGTTATGCCGCTTATTCTCATATTGCTCCTTGTATTCATTGTTCTCATTCGGCTATGTGCAGTTCAGATGGCTCTTCACTCGGCAGCATCGCAAGCTGTACGTCAGATTGCAGCACATATCCATCCGATTGATCTGGTACTTCAGCAGGCTGCCGCAGTTAATCCGCTCGAAGCAGCATCCCCGGTGCCGAAGAGCAGTTGGGGCGATATTGCCGGAGAAGCTGCCCAGTGGCTCCCCGATCCGGCTGGACAACTGATCTCATCCGCGCTTCAAGGAAATTGGAAGCCGCTGCAGGATATGGCGGGCACCGAGCTGGGACGCTCGGTCGTTGAGCCGGTGCTCCAAGAAGCTGCCGATCAGGCGATACTTGAACCGGAGCGAATACGTTTGAGCCATCTTGCTTTGCCTGATTTAAAGAAGGAGACCGAACCTCTCTTAACGATGTCGGTCGAATATGAATTTCCTTTAAAGCTCCCATTCATCGGAAAGCCGATTATTTTGCGGGATCAAGCATCCGAACGGGTATGGGTAAGCGATGCCGCCGCAGCCGCTTATGGTCATGAAGCGGAGGGCGAGAACATTGTTCCGCTGCAAATCGTCTCGATTGAGCCAACTCCGGTACGGCCTGGCAGGAAAGCAACGGTTATCGTCAAGACAACGCCAGGAACTTCCGTTTCACTGGACGTCATTTACAAAAGCGGACATAGCAAAGCGAAGCACTTGGGAGCTACGACAGCCGATGCCAACGGTTATGCGACATGGACTTGGCATGTATCGGGCAACACGACGCCAGGGAGCTGGATGTTGACGGCAGAGGCTGCTTCTCAGCAGGAGCATGCCGTATCGCGTTATTTTGTAGTGGAGAAGGTAGACGGGGAGTAAGAAGGAGAGGTGAGGGATGTGAACATAGTGATTCTGACAGCAGCGGCAGTTCTTCTGATCGTGGCATTCATTACCGATGTTAGCAAGCAGATCATACCGAATAGGTTAACGATTTTTTTCTTTGGCGCCGGCGTTCTGTTCCATTTGATCGCAGGCGGCATCCATGACGGCGCGGCGGCAGTTGCCGGAGCTGCAGCAGGCTTCGTTCCGCTGCTCCTTCTGCACCTCGCCAAGGGCATCGGCGCTGGCGATGTTAAGCTGTTCGGGGCGCTAGGCGCATGGATTGGCGTTGGCGCAGTGCTGCAATTGCTGTTGTACTCGATTCTGTATGCAGGATTAATCGGCGTTGTCATCGCCGTCATCTATCGTTCTTTCAGCGGCAAAATGACGGTTGAAATGACGGCGTTGCTATTGCCGGGGGATGAGCCAAAGAAAAGGCAATGGCTGAGGTTCGCAGATTCGGGCAAAAAGTTTCCGTTCATGCTCGCAGTCTTGCCTGCGGCGGTTACCGTGCGGATAATGCTGGGTTGAAAAGAGATAGGTAAGAGGAAGGAGAGAGCGGATTGCATAATTTTAGAATTGATTTCTCTATGAATCGCGGCCATGAAATGTTGATTGACACGGAAGAAGGGATCAATCGGAGCAGCCTCGATGATATTGAACTTCATATGTTGCGCGGGGAAAAAATTCCGTATCTATTGCCTGTCGATTGGTTCGAGCTGGACGGGAAGGTTACTTTCCGTTACGCGTTGGATGGGCACAAAATGCTTCTGCATCGGCTTCAATTAGAGCCTTTAACGATGCATCAGTATTATACGCTAGTGCTCGGATTGACCGACGCGCTGAGCGAATGCCGCCATTACATGTTAAGGCCGGAAGGCTGCCTATTAAACGAATCATTTATTTTCATTGGCGAACAGCTGCACGATGTGCGTCTTGCTTACGTTCCGATTAAGGCGTCCGAGACTGAAGCTGGAACTAGCTCCAATGAGCTTATGTCGCTTATCGTTCGTTGGACTTCCAACGTGGATATGCTGGACGGCGAAGGCTTGAAGCGATTGCTGCGCCAATTGAGCAGCAACAAATGGCCGCTTGTTGAGCTTCGGTCTACGCTGCTTGAGCTAATTGGAGGCATGACGCCGGTAATGGTGGAGACGGTCGAGTCTAATCATGCGTCTGCATGGTCGGCCAGTATGTCTGCCGCACCTAAATCTATGCCAGTGGCGATCCGTTCGTTGCAAGATGGGCCCCTTGAATCCGTGCTGCCAATACCGGCGTTAGCGTCGGAACGAGCCATTTCGAAATTGAATGATGAAGAGGAAGAGCTAACCGCTCAGCAACAGTCTGCGAATGCGGGCAGATCCAAATGGATCGGCGCAGCAGTTCTGCTGCTCGCGACAGCTTGTATATGGCGGTTTGTGTATCTCGTTTCACCTTCAAAGCAAACGATGCTTATAAGCGCTGCGATGACACTTATGCTGGTTGTTGGTTTTATATTCGTCTGGAGAAGGAATAGCCAAATATCTAAGCCGATTCAGAGTACGATCTTGAATCAGGATCATGAGCTTGCATATAGCCGGTTAAGTGCCGCATCAGAAGATATAATAGAGTCTATAAATCCGGATCAACAGATACAACAAAACCGTTATAGCCTTAAATTTTCTGCAAACGAGGACGATAGGCAGACCTATCATAATGAAGCATCCGGTGGTGTTGACTTTCAACAAGTAATGAAGTCAGTAGATAACGAGACTTCCCTTATAGAAAATCGCGCGACGCCGGGCATCGAGCCGACGGTGCTCCTGGCCAAGCCCATGAAGGAGAAGAAAGTTGAATTGACAGCAAAGCTGTATCGCCGATGGCAAGGGGAGACAACGGTGATTGAATGGCTGGAACCCAATCTGAGGATTGGGAGGGCTGGCGAACAAATAGGATATGAGGAGCTGGCAAGCGGCGTCTCTCGCATGCACTTGGAATTCGAATCTTCGCAAGGCGAGAGGGTGGTTAAGGATCTTGGCTCGAGCAACGGAAGCACATTGAACGGAGAGCCTATGATTCCTTATAAAGCATACAAAATAACCGCCGGCGATGTCATACAGCTGGCGGGTGCTAAAGGGCCTATTTATGAGTTGCGTCTGGAATAGATATGATTCATTCCGGAAATTTATTTGCGAGCGAAAATCGCATTTAAGCAGCTTTCCGCGGTCGGATACAGAAATGTAAATCCAAGCTTCATCGATTTGCGAGGGAGAGCCCGCTGGCCTTCGAGAATAAGCACAGACATTTCGCCAAGCGCTGCTTTCAATACAAAGGCAGGCACGGGAAACCAATGCGGCCGCCCCATGGCATTGCCGATTGCGCGGCCGAACGCATCGTTGCGGAGCGGATTTGGCGCGGATGCATTAACAGCGCCGCTGATACTGTCATTGTCTAAGCAGAACAGCATAAGACGGACGATGTCGTCGATATGAATCCAGGAGAGCCATTGCTTTCCGCTGCCGATCCGGCCTCCGCCGAACAGCTTGTACGGAAGTGCCATAAGCGGGAAGGCTCCTTCCGCACGATCCATGACAAGTCCGACGCGCAGCTTTACCAGCCGCTCAGCAGGTATGGAATCCGCAGCGCGTTCCCACTCCTTCACTACCCCCGACAAGAAGTCGGTAACAGAAATAGGACTGCTTTCGTCGAATTCGCCGTCAAGCGACATGCCGTAGGCACTGATGCCGGACGCGTTAATGACGACCTTCGGTTTATGTACAAGCGCATCGTGAAGAGCGGCGATGCGGGCCGCGGCAGTAAGCCGAGATTGCAGGACGCGATGCTTGGCATCGGCCGTCCAGCGCTGGTTGATCGATTCGCCGGACAGGTTAATGATCGCATCAATACCTTCCAATAAGGAAGGTGTCCGCGCCACATCGTCCCAAGACGTATAACGAAGCGTTTTGGGAGATCCAATCGGACTCTCGTTCCTGTTGCCGGCACGTGAAATGATAATAACCTCATCAGATCGAGCCAGCAGCGCCTTCGTCAGCGCCTTGCCGATAAATCCTGTTCCCCCGGCGATCGCAACCCGCATCGTTCCCGCTCCTTTTTAGTTATCTAGTGCAATGCTGGACAACCATAGTTGTTTCAAGCCGCCATCGATATCCTTCTCCGTATACTCGAATTTCACCTTGGCTTCTTCAGGCAGAGCATCAATCGCAGCTTTTTGATCTTCCGTTATTTGGAATACAGCAGCTCCCGACGCCGTTACGATTTCTATGGAATGGGTATCTACGATACCTGTGAACGTGCCTTTATCCGACTTCGTCTCAGGCGCATTCGTATCGCCTTCCGAAGCGTTTCCGCCACCGTCGTTCGTGGCATTGTTATCGGTATCGGTATTATCCGAGCCTTCTACATCGGGGTCGACCATGCCGCTTCCATCCGGCAAATCTTCAACCTGCTGCGGCGGATTATTCGTAGCGTCGGGACTCTGGCTTCCCGTCTTGTTTGAATTGTCTCCTCCGCACGCTGTTGCGGCGAGCATGACGGCCAGCAATACGGCGCCCGCCGCTGCTGCTTTCGTACGTTTTTTGCGTTTTGATGAGTTCATCATGTGAACCACCTCCTGAAGTAAATGTAGCGTAGCGGAATGTTTCTAACTAGCATACGCTAAAAAGTTTGCAATCACTGTTAAGTGTTTGTACCCATATAAACGAATGTTGAATAGCAATGGTTACATTTATTTTGTGAGCGCAAGACTATGGAACAAATGAAGAAAGCCGCGGATTAGCGGCTTCTCCTCATTATTTATTGAGCAAATGTTTATATGGGGCATAGTCGATGCCCTTGCGGTCAAGAAAGGTTACTAGGCTGCGGTAATCGCGCTTCGGCGTTGCGCGTATGTATCCTTCGATGCAGTGCTCGCGCGTCACGGATTTTGCACCGTGCTCGATGGCCACTTGGCCGATCTTGGCTGCAATGGAATGTTTAGCTATATCGCGAAAGGCGCTGGGGACAGGGGAGACGAGTTCGTCAAGCAGCGACTTGGAGTCGTCGTTCCACATGCTGCGGCTGCGTTCGACCCAATAGTTTTGCCAGTCGAGCTTGGACTTGCCGTCCCGCATCGGAAGCACCTTCAGAAATTTTCGAAACATGAAAAATCCGCCAACCGACATAGCTCCGACCATGACAATTGCCCAAAAGACAATAAAATACATAAACCAATCGGGAGTACCCTTCATCGTTAACATTCACCTCACAAACGAATTATACCGTATTCCTAGATTTATTTCGACATTCCTTGTAAAATAGGGAGAATCAACGAAAAAGGGGCGGTTAAAGGATGCTAAAAATAGGTTCCCATGTATCGTTTTCGGACAAGGGGCTGCTTAACGCGGCTCAAGAAGCAGTGTCATATGGCTCAAGCACATTCATGATCTACACCGGAGCGCCGCAGAATACGAGGCGCAAGCCGATTGATGCGTTATATATTGAAGAAGGCAAAGCGGAAATGGAAGCGGCGGGCATTAATGAAATCGTCGTACATGCGCCGTATATCATTAATTTGGGCTCTTACAAGGAAGATACGTTCGAGCTCGCTGTCAACTTCCTTCAGGAGGAAATACGCCGTACCGATAAGATCGGCGTACGCAATATCGTGCTTCACCCGGGAGCTTATACCGATAAGGACGCTGAGTTCGGCATTGCCCGTATTGCAGATGGCCTCAATCAAGTACTAGAAGGCACGAAGGAAACGAACGTTAATATCGCGCTGGAGACGATGGCCGGCAAAGGCACCGAAATCGGCCGGAGCTTCGAGGAAATAGCGGCAATTATCGATAAGGTTCAATACAACGAGCGTCTAACGGTATGCATGGATACATGCCATATGCACGACGCAGGCTACGACCTCATTGGCGATCTGGACGGCGTAATGGAGAAGTTCGATCGTACGGTAGGTCTGAACCGCGTGGCAGTCGTCCATATTAATGATAGCAAAAACCCGGTTGGCGCAGGCAAAGACCGTCACGCACCGGTCGGCGCAGGCTGGTTAGGTCACGACGCGATCAAAAATATCGTGCATCACGAGGCGCTCCAAGGCCGTCCGTTCATTCTCGAGACGCCTTGGATCGGCAAGCAGGACAAAACGGAGCGTCCGATGTACGAGGCGGAGATCGCGCTGCTTCGCGGCGACGCCCGCGCACGACTAGGCGAGTCGTTCTTCGAGGACGTGGAGCGTCTGCATCATTTCTTCGGCAAGCAGGACATCGATTCCAGACTTTATGTGCTGTCGGTGTGGGAGCTGCTCAAGAACGACGCAAAGGCGAAGAAAGCCGATCCGCGCGAACCGATGGAACGTTTGTACGATCTTGTGATGGCGGATAACCCGCTTGCTTCTTCATTGTCGGAGGAGCAAGTCAACCAGCGGATTACAGCTTGGTTCGGCGGCAAGCATCTGCTTGCTACGGTATAAGCGAGTCCAAATCTAATAGAGCAAAGGAAGTAAACGTAGATGTCATCACAATTCAATCAATCTCAAAACGCTGCATCGGCAGCCGATAAGAGCGGACGCGCCCGGATGCTGATCTCTTGTCCGGACCGTCCGGGCATTGTCGCTGCGGTGTCGCATTTCCTATACGAGCATGGGGCTAACATTGTCCAGTCCGATCAATATTCGATGGATCCGGAGGGCGGCATGTTCTTTATTCGTTTCGAGTTCGATCTGAATGATCTGGATCGCGAATTGCCGGTATTGGTCGAGGATTTCGCAAGAGTGGCCGACCGCTTCGACATGAAATGGCATACGTTCCGCGCCAGCCGCAAGAAACGCCTCGCTATCTTCGTATCGAAGGAGGATCATTGTCTGCTTGAGCTGTTGTGGCAATGGAAGGCAGGAGATCTGGACGCCGACATATCGATGGTCATCAGCAATCATCTGGACATGCAGGAGATGGTTCAATCGTTCGGTATTCCGTACCATCACATTCCGGTAACGGCCGACACAAAGGCGGAAGCGGAGAAGAAGCAGATGGAAGTCGTCGCCGATAAGGCCGACATTATCGTGCTTGCCCGTTATATGCAAATCATCTCGCCGAAGTTCATCGAGCAATTCCCGAATCGCATTATCAACATCCATCACTCGTTCCTGCCTGCGTTCGTCGGCGGCAAGCCGTACGCGCAGGCTTATACGCGCGGAGTTAAGCTGATCGGAGCAACGGCTCACTATGTAACGGAAGAGCTGGACGGCGGGCCGATTATCGAGCAGGACGTCGAGCGGGTCAGCCATCGCGATAACGTGAACGAGCTTAAGCGAATCGGGCGCACGATCGAGCGCGTCGTCCTTGCCCGCGCCGTGAAGTGGCATATCGAAGACCGGGTCATTGTACACCAGAACAAAACGGTTGTATTCAACTAGTCCGATCATTTTAGGATGGAAAACAGCCCACCGGAGTGATACAATGTTCAAAGTTGTTATTAGGCTGAGAAGAAACGACTACGATGTCCTTTTTTAGGACAAAGTGTTTCGTGAAAAATATAGGCGCAAGTATATGGGGAAAACTTATACATTCCTATGTTCAAGGTGAAACGGCTGATGCCGTCCCTAGGCGGCACGGCGCGTTTCTTCCGAAGAAGCATAAGCATAGTATAGGGTGAAACTTATACTTTCTTATACTTTTAATAAGACCGTATCGTTCATGTGCAATTGTGAAACGATAACAAATTAGATTCAACTATTAGGAGGAAATAGGAATGACTGTTACACAAAAATCGATTGACCAACTGTCGATTGATACGATCCGTACGCTTGCGATCGACTCGATCGAGAAAGCCAAATCCGGTCACCCGGGCATGCCGATGGGCGCTGCTCCAATGGGGTATCAATTGTTCGCCAAAAATATGAACCATAACCCGTCCAACCCGACTTGGGTTAACCGCGACCGTTTCGTATTATCCGCGGGACACGGCTCGATGCTGCTATACAGCCTTCTGCACCTCTCAGGCTACGATCTTCCGATTGAGGAACTGCAAAACTTCCGTCAATGGGGCTCGCTGACTCCAGGTCACCCGGAGTACGGCCACACCGCCGGCGTTGACGCAACTACGGGTCCGCTTGGACAAGGTATTGCAATGGCTGTCGGCATGGCAATGGCTGAGGCCCAGCTTGCCGCTACTTATAACAAAGAAGGCCATAACGTTATTAACCACTTCACATACTCGATTTGCGGCGACGGCGACTTGATGGAAGGCATCTCCCATGAAGCTGCATCGTTCGCAGGCCACCTTGGTCTTGGCAAATTGGTTGTTCTCTATGATTCCAACGACATCTCACTTGACGGCGAATTGAGCCTTTCCTACTCGGAGAGCGTTCAGAAGCGTTTCGAAGGTTACGGCTGGCAAGTGCTTCGCGTTGAGGACGGCAACGATCTTGACGCGCTGTCCAAAGCGGTTGCAGAGGCTCAAGCCGATCTGTCCAAACCGACTTTGATCGAAGTTAAAACGGTAATCGGCTACGGCAGCCCGAACAAAGGCGGCAAAGGCGGTCATGCAGGTCCTCACGGTTCCCCGCTTGGCGTTGACGAAACGAAGCTGACGAAGCAAGCTTACGGCTGGAACGAGGAGCATCAATTCCACGTGCCTGACGAGGTTCGCGCAAACTTCGCGGAAGTGAAAGCAAACGGCGAGAAAGCTAACGCTGCTTGGGAAGCCGCTTTCGCTGCTTACAAACAAGCATACCCAGAGCTTGCCGCTCAATTCGAGACAGCAATCGCTGGCGAATTGCCTAAGGGCTGGGATGCTGCGCTTCCTGTCTATACGACGGAAGACAAGCCGGTTTCCACACGCGTCGCTTCCGGTAACGCGCTGAACGGTCTTGCAGCTAACGTGCCTAACCTTGTTGGCGGCTCCGCCGACCTTGAGAGCTCGACAATGACGCACTTGAAAGGTTTGACGCAATTCAAACCAGGCAGCTACGACGGCCGCAACATCTACTTCGGCGTTCGCGAGTTCGGTATGGCTGCAGCAATGAACGGTATTGCGCTTCACAGCGGTCTGAAAGTATTCGGCGGTACGTTCTTCGTATTCACCGACTACCTGCGTCCGGCGATCCGACTTGCCGCTCTGATGAAGCTTCCTGTCGTATACGTGCTTACGCATGACAGCATCGCCGTCGGCGAAGACGGTCCAACGCATGAGCCGATCGAGCAGCTCGCTTCGATCCGTATCATCCCCGACCTTACGGTTATCCGTCCTGCCGACGCGAACGAAACTTCCGCGGCATGGGCTTATGCAACGGAGAACACGGATGGTCCGGTAGCGCTCGTTCTAACTCGCCAAAACTTGCCGATCCTTGAAGGTACGGTTAACAACGTTCGCGAGAACGTAAGCCGTGGTGCTTATGTAGTGTCCGACGCTGCAAACGGCAAGCCGCAAGCGCAAATTCTTGCGACGGGCTCCGAGGTTCAATTGGCGGTAGCCGCTCAGAAGGCGCTTGCCGAAGAAGGCATTCAAGTACGCGTCATCAGCATGCCGAGCTGGAATCTGTTCGAGAAGCAATCGAAGGAGTACAAAAACTCCGTATTGCTTCCTGAAGTTAAAGCTCGTCTTGCAATCGAAATGGCTCATCCTTTCGGTTGGGAGCGTTACACGGGCGACCAAGGCGACATCCTTGCGATCGATCGTTTCGGCGCATCGGCTCCTGGCGACCGCGTAATCAAAGAGTACGGCTTCACAGTTGAGAACGTTGTTAGCAAAGTGAAAGCATTGCTGTAAGAACGGCTTCTCCGCTTTAGCATTCGATAGATAAAGGAGCTTACAAGTACTTATGTCCCAATTCGAAAACGTAACAGTAGTCAAAAAAGCGAACGTCTACTTTGACGGCAAAGTAACAAGCCGCGTAGTCGTGTTCCCGGACGGAACGAAAAAAACGCTCGGCATTATGCTGCCAGGCGAGTATGAGTTCGGTACGGATTGCGTCGAAATCATGGAAATCCTTGCCGGCGACCTGAAAGTGCTGCTTCCTGGCGAAAGCGAATGGCTGCACATTCAAGGCGAAGGCGAATTCACCGTACCTGCGAACACGAAGTTCAAGCTTCAAGTCGCTGCGGTATCCGACTACTGCTGCTCGTATATTTACGAGTAAGTTAAGTCATACAAGAATGAGGGCTGTACGCTTAGGCGTGCGGCCCTCTTCTTCGTCTTAAAGAATGCGAAAGCGCAAAATTCGATTTTCCGTGACAAAGATCGCCGGAATTGAATTGTTTTGGCCTGTGGAATCGGATAAAGTTAATGGAAACAGGATACAGGCTGGGAGGATTACATGCCATGGAACAAAAAAACTATACACCGCTTATCGCGATCTTATCGGTTGTGCTGGTCGCCATTATCGCCGTATTGTTCTTCTTGCCGGCTTACGACGGCGAGGTGCATTTTGACGTGACGATATTGCCGCTGCTGAATGCGATCTTCAACTGCTTCACATTCATCGCGCTTGTCGTTGCCTTGACCGCTATTCTAAAGAAAAACATTCGCATGCACAAAGCGTTTATCTTCGCCGCCTTCGGCTCGACGACTCTGTTTCTAATCTCGTATGTGACGTACCACTACTTGACGGAATCAACGAAATACGGCGGCGAAGGCATTCTTCGCTCGATTTACTTCTTCGTTCTGCTGACCCATATCGTTCTTGCGATCGTAGTTGTGCCGCTTGCCTTAATGTCGGTCGTAAGAGGGTTGTCGATGCAGGTAGAGAAGCACCGCAAAATCGCAAGATGGACAATGCCGATCTGGCTGTACGTTAGTTTCACTGGCGTTGTCGTATACCTGATGATTTCGCCTTACTACTCCTGATACGCTATATCAAAAAAGGGGCTGCCTTGGTCGATTAACGACCGAAGGCAGCCCCTTCTCTAGAGGTTAGTCGCGTCCGCTCAGCTTGCGACCGATCCATTGCTCGTAAGCTTTGCCAACGCTGGCCATATCAAGCGCGCCGAGTCCCATGGCGTCGCCGACTTGGAACAAGCTCTTCGCCGCTTCCAGCATCGGCGTAGGTACTTTCAGGCTGTCGGACAACACCGACGACAAGCGCAGATCCTTGAGCATAAGCTCTAGAGAGAATTGAACGTCGTAATTGTCCTCCAAAATTTTCGGACCTTTGAGTTCCGCCGTACGGCTCGCCGCTCCGCCCGACTGGACAAGCTCGATGAACGCTGCTCCGTCAATGCCGCCTTTGGCAGCGATCGCCATGCCTTCGACAAGGGCGACCGCATTGATGCCGACGATTGTATTATGCGCCAGCTTAGCGGTTGCCCCGCTGCCGCTTGCGCCCATTGGAATGACTTTGCGACCCATCGCAAATAGGATGTCCTGCACGCCGGCAAGCGTCGCTTCCGATCCGCCGACCATGAATACGAGCGTGCCGCCCTCGGCTGCCGGCTTACTTCCCGTAACAGGAGCATCGAGGAAGCTCGCTCCGAGTCCCTCGGCCGCTTTCGCAAGCTCCAAGGCGAGCGTTGGCGATATAGTGCTGCTGTCAATCAACGTCATGCCGCTGCGTACGGCTGCGAACACGCCGCTCTCGCCCCAGTAGACTTGTCTAATCGCATCATCGTTGCTAATCATCGTAATGACGATATCCGACGCAGCCGTTACTTCGAAGGGAGAGCCCAGCTCAGTGGCGCCAAGTCCGATTAGCTCGCTTGCTCTGCCCGGTGTACGGTTATATACGCTTACCTGATGGCCTTTGCGCAGCAAATTAGCCGCCATGCCGATACCCATTACGCCTAACCCGATAAATCCAATTTTTTTCATAATGATTTCCTCCGATTTCCAAATGGCTTTTGCATCAATTATACATCCACTTTAAAAAGTTTTCATGGTTTGCGAGCTTGTTTTTATATGGTAAATCCGATATTCTAAATGCTGAGTTGCAAATCGTTATCATAACACTGGTTATCCGCATGCTTGACCAAAACCTAGGAGGTCTTAATTTCCATGAGCAAAACAGTAAAGTTCGACTACAGCAAAGCGCTGACTTTCGTCGGTCAGAACGAGCTTGATAACCTTGCAGGCGCGGTACGCCTCGCACACGAACAATTACATAATGGCACGGGAGCAGGCTCGGATTACTTGGGCTGGATCGATCTTCCGACCAATTACGATAAAGAAGAGTTCGCTCGCATCAAACAAGCGGCAGACAAAATCAAATCCGATTCCGAGGTGCTGATCGTCATCGGCATCGGCGGCTCGTACCTTGGCGCGCGCGCGGCGATCGAGATGCTGTCGCATTCGTTCTATAATATTTTGCCGAAGGAACAGCGCAAGACGCCTCAGATCCTGTTTGCAGGCAACAACATCAGCTCAAACTACGTGACCCACCTGCTGCAGCTGGTAGAAGGCCGCGACTGGTCGATCAACGTCATTTCGAAATCCGGCACGACGACGGAGCCGGCAATCGCATTCCGCGTATTCCGCGCTGCGCTGGAGAAGAAATACGGCAAGGAGGAAGCGCGCAAGCGCATCTACGCTACGACCGATGCTTCCAAGGGCGCACTGAAGAAGCTGTCGAGCGAAGAGGGCTACGAATCGTTCATCATTCCTGACGACGTGGGCGGACGTTATTCCGTGCTGACTGCCGTTGGCTTGCTGCCGATCGCCGCTGCCGGCATCGATATCGATGCGATGATGCAAGGCGCTGCCGACGCGTCCAAAGAATATGCGAACCCGAATCTCGCGGAGAACGAGGCATACCAATATGCGGCAGCCCGCAACGCGCTCTACCGCAAAGGGAAAGCAACGGAAATTCTCGTCAATTACGAGCCCGCGCTTCACTTCGTGTCGGAGTGGTGGAAGCAGCTGTACGGCGAGAGCGAAGGCAAAGATTATAAAGGCATCTTCCCGGCAGCGGTTGACTTCTCGACCGATCTGCACTCGATGGGCCAATTCATCCAAGAGGGCAACCGCAACATTTTCGAAACGGTTATCCAAGTGAATGAAGTCGCGGAGCAAATTACGATCGAGCATGATTCCGAGGATTTGGACGGACTCAACTTCTTGACGGGCAAGACGATGGACTTCGTGAACAAGAAAGCGTTCGAAGGCACGTTGCTTGCGCACACGGACGGCCAAGTGCCGAACCTGATCGTGAACATCGCCGACATGACGCCGTATTCATTCGGTTATCTGGTCTACTTCTTCGAGAAAGCTTGCGGCATCAGCGGTTACCTGCTCGGCGTTAACCCGTTCGACCAGCCGGGCGTCGAAGCGTACAAGAAAAACATGTTCGCGCTGCTTGGCAAACCAGGCTTCGAGAAGGAAAAAGCGGAGCTTGAAGCGCGCCTGTAATCGGCTGCCGCGAGAAGTCTAACCTATGCTGAACAACTATCGGACGGTCCGACAGGAAGCAAGCGCAGAGATCGTGATCAAGAAGTCCCGGTTCATCGGCTATGCGAAGCCGGTAGAGACGGAAGAAGAAGCGGTAGCCTTCATTGATGAGATCAAGCGGCTGCACCGCCAAGCAACGCATAACTGCTCGGCTTATATGATTGGGGAGCGCGATCAGCATCAGAAGGCTTCCGACGATGGCGAGCCGAGCGGAACGGCAGGCAAGCCGATCCTCGAAGTGATTAAGAACAAAGGTCTTAAAAATGTAGCCGTTGTCGTGACGCGCTACTTCGGCGGCATCATGCTCGGTGCGGGCGGACTTGTCCGCGCTTATACGGACGGCGCGGTGGCGGGTATCGAGGCTGCCGAGGAGATCGTAAATGTGCTGCACCGGGAAGTGTTCGTTGATGTCGACTACACCTGGTACGGCAAGCTGGAGAACGAGCTGCACGGCAGAGGAACGCGTGTCGGCGGTACGGAGTTCACCGATCGCGTAATCGTCCGCTGCCTGCCGGAGGAGCAGGAGGCGGAAGCCTTCATCGCCTGGATGACCGATCTGACGCAAGGTCAGGCCGTTATCGGCGAAGGCGAGAGTCTATACTGCATTGAAGGCGAATAACATAAGGAGGAGCATTGGCGACAGCTGGTCGCCCGTGCTCCTTTTGTTCCTTTGTTATCTATAAATTTTCGCAATGATTTTCATCAGAAACTGTTAATTAACCATTGACTGCAACCTTGCCGGGATGCTACATTATTAATACCTAGTAACTTAATAGGAATTATGTTTTTTTCTTTGCTACACCTACGGTACGAACCGATGGTCTGGAGGTTAAGTCACAGTGAATGCCATGTTTCGCGGAAGAGGATGGAGCTTTGGTTTCCGGAGCGCCATTATGCTCTATTTTGTCATTCTTATCGTATTGCCTATTGTCGGAATTTATACGCAGTCCTTCTCGCTGGGCTGGCTTCCTTTCTGGGAAAGCGTCTCGGACCCGTTAGCGTGGAAGGCCGTGCTGCTAACCGTCAAGCTTTCGGTTATTGCTACAGTTATTAACGTGTTTCTTGGAACAATGATTGGCTGGGTGCTGATCCGCTACCGGTTCCCGGGGCGCAGACTGCTCAATAGCTTGGTCGATTTGCCGTTCGCGTTGCCTACCGCGGTAGGCGGACTGATGATCCTGCTGCTGCTTGGGCCGGGGAGCCTCGTTGGAGGCTTGGCGGGCAAGATGGGCATCGAGATCGTATTTCATGAACCGGCGATCGTTGTCGCGATGTTGTTCGTTACGTTCCCGTTCGTTATTCGGGCGATCCAGCCATTGCTGGAGGAGCTTGACAAGTCGGAAGAAGAAGCGGCATATATGCTGGGCGCATCCCGTGCCAAGACGTTCTTCAGCGTCATCTTCCCTTCGATGCTGCCGGGTATTTTGAGCGGCGCGATGCTTGCCTTCTCCCGTGCGCTGGCGGAATTCGGCGCGGTCGTACTCGTTGCAGGCAATATTCCAGGGAAGACGCTTATCGCGTCGGTATATATTTTTGGCGAAATCGAAAGCGACAATCCGCAAGGCGCAGCCGCTATATCCGTCATGCTGCTGACGCTGTCCTTCATCATCCTTTGGACCGTTAACCTCATTCAAGCAAGGAGGTCGGGACAATGACGATTAGAAGGCTTTGGATTACGCTCACTTATATTGTATTTGCTCTGCTGCTTATCGCACCGCTGGTGAAGATCTTTACCGGTTCGTGGGCGGAAGGGTGGAGCGGCTTCATAGAAGGCATCACCCGGAAGCAATCGCTGCATGCCTTGATGATGACAGGGATTATCGTCGTTATCGTTACGGCGCTTAATACCGTATTCGGCATCATGCTGGCGCTGTACCTCGTCCGGGCCGAATGGATCGGCAAACGGATGAAGCGGCTGCTTAACAGCATTGTTGACTTGCCGTTCGCGGTATCGCCGGTTATCGGCGGCTTGATGATCGTACTTATTCTTGGGCCTAACACCGTCCTTGGCGCATTGTTCGAGGATGCGGGAATCAAGATCGTATATGCGCTGCCGGGCATGGTGCTCGCTACGCTATTCGTAACTTTCCCGCTTATGGTGCGCGAGGTGATGCCGGTGCTGCAGGAAATCGGTTCGCAGCAGGAAGAAGCGGCCTCGACGCTGGGGGCATACTCTTGGTATACGTTCTGGAAAGTGACTTGGCCCGCGATTCGATGGGGCGTTATTTATGGGGTCGTACTTACCGTGGCGCGGTCGCTTGGCGAATTCGGTGCTGTGCTGGTCGTCTCAGGCAATATAATGAACAAAACGCAAACCGCGACTACGCTAGTTTATCAGGATGTCGAAAATTTCAACGTCGTTGCCGCCAATGGCATCGCGCTTGTGCTTGCGGCTTTCTCCGTGGGGCTGCTGCTCTTAATGGAGTGGGCAAAAAAACGAAAGGAAGTGCACTGACCCATGCATATTGAAGTGCGGAATCTTGATAAAAGCTTTGGCGACTTTCATGCCGTGCAAAATGTAAGCTTCGAGATCGAAAAAGGCCACCTGATCGGCCTGCTTGGACCAAGCGGCGGCGGCAAGACGTCGATCCTGCGTATGCTGGCAGGGCTGGAGACGCCTTCCTCGGGCGATATCTTGTTTCACGGCAAGCGTGTAAACGACTTGCCTCCGCAAGAGCGCGGCATCGGCTTTGTGTTCCAGAACTATGCGCTGTTCAAGCATATGACGGTCTATGATAATATCGCGTTCGGCTTAAAAGTAAAGAAGCAGTCGAAGGAACAAATTCGCGAGCGTGTTATGACGCTGGTAGAGCTGACCGGACTCAAAGGGTTCGAGCATCGTTACGCGCATCAGCTGTCCGGCGGCCAACGCCAGCGTGTCGCGTTCGCCAGAGCGCTTGCGCCGGAGCCGCAATTGCTGCTGCTCGACGAGCCGTTCGCCGCTATCGATGCGAAGATCCGCACGGAGCTCCGTACATGGCTCAAGGAAATGATCGAGCGTGTCGGCATTACATCGATTTTCGTTACGCATGACCAAGAAGAAGCGATTGAAGTCGCCGACGAAATCATGATAATCAGCAAAGGCAAGCTCGAGCAGAAGGGTACGCCGTGGGAAATTTATAAAAATCCGCAAACGCCTTTCGTAGCAAGCTTCATCGGCGAGTCCACCATTGTTGAAAATGTAGAGAAGCTCAAGGGCTTCGAGGACGCAAGCAAGGTTGCCGGCACGAAGGCGCTTATCCGTCCTGAATATATCGAGATCGGCAAGCCAGGAGAGATCAGACTCGCTTCCGCTACGATGGATGGCAAGGTAAAGCATTTGCACTTCCGCGGCAGCGAATGGATGGTAGAGCTTGAGGTAGGGGATACGAAGCTTATTACGTACCGCTCGCTGGAGAAGGAAGTCCTGCATCCCGGCGATCAGGTCAGCGTGCTCGTGCACCGCGCCTACTTGTTCAACGACAACGAGAGCTGGATCGAGGAAAACAAGCTGAAGGTCGATCCAATGCCCATTCATATCTGATTTCGAGTCGAATGATTAGCCATCCATCTTAGCAGAAAGAGTTGTATGCGAACATGAAATTATATCGAGCAACAAGCCAGCGTCTGATCGCATTGCTGCTGGCTGCGGCGCTGCTAACGATAGCGGGCTGCAGCGGCAATGGGCATAACGATCCCGGCGCTGAATCTTCCGTACCAGACGGCGATGTAACGCTTGTAATCGGTGCATATTCGGTTGTTAAGGACGCATTCGGAGATATTCTTCCGAAGTTCCAAGCGTACTGGCTGGAGAAGACCGGCCAGAAGGTGTCGTTCCAGGAATCGTACGAAGCATCGGGGACTCAGGCGCGCGCGATTGCAGGCGGCTTTGAGGCGGATGTGGCGATTATGGCGATGGAGGGTGACCTCGACAAAATCGCGGAAGCCGGTTTCATTACGGAAGATTGGAAGACGCAGAGCAGCGGCGGCATGATTACGAATTCGATCGTCGTTATGGGTACGCGCGAAGGAAATCCGCTAGGCATTCAAGATTGGGATGACATCACCAAGCGCGGCGTGAAGGTGCTGTATCCGAATCCGAAGACGTCGGGCGGCGCGCAATGGGACATTAACGCCATCTACGGCGCCGGTCTGAAGAAGTCGGAGCGGGAAACGGGTACTAAGGATCCGGCATATGCCAAGAGCTTCCTGAAGTCGGTACATGAGAATGTAGAGTCGCTGGATAAGAGCGGGCGCGCTTCGATGGCTGCCTTCGAATACGGCGTCGGCGATGTAATCGTTACTTACGAGAACGAGCTGTTATCGCGGATTAAGCAAGGCGTCGACTACGATATCGTTATTCCATCCAGCACGATTCTGATCGAGAATCCGGCTGCCGTCGTCGATAAGAACGCCGACAAGCACGGTACGCGCGAGCTAGCCGAAGCGTTCATTGCCTACTTGCACAGCGACGATGCACAGCGCATCTTCGCCGATTACGGCTTCCGTCCCGTGAACGAGGAGGTGGCCGCAGAGACGGCAGATCGGTTTACCGTTCCGGAAGGACTGTTCGACATTTCATATCTCGGCGGCTGGGCAGAAGTAAGAAAGACGCTATATTCGAAGAAAGGCGTCTGGTACCAGGTGCTGGCAGACTTATAATTTAATCCGCATGAACAAGAAACCTCGGCTCGGAGCGCCTCGTCTTAAGGATACAGCGCTGCGAACGGAGGTTTTTTCCTTTCGTACCGTTGCAACTTTTGAATGCATAGTACCGTCTTACAAGCAAAGAGGTGAATCGCATGCACAAAAGATCCTTACGAGCGGCGCTAACATTGATCGCAATGGCAGTGGTCTTGTCCGTGCTTGCCGGCTGTTCGGTAGGCAAGCCGCCTTTGCCAGTCGTTAAAGCAGGGAAAACGCAAATCAAGGCTTATCAGAGCAGCTATTGCTGGGGCAATACTTGCGCCGATTATGCTGATCCGGAATCAATGCTAAAGGATGAACCAGCGATAGAAGTATCCAGCGGAGCGGACATCTCTATTGCGTTCAAGAACAGATCGAAGCCTTCTACGATGACCGTTAAGCAATTCAAAGACGGGCAACCGACCGATGTTCCTTTTGCTAAAGGCAAGATAACGGCGCCGACGGAGAAGGGCGTTTATTATTTCGGAGTGTCCGCTTGGTGGAGAAAAGGCAAATTGTCGAAGGGGAGCACTTCGGCTGCGTTTGCGATCGAAATCAAATGAGGAGAGTTTCGGGAGCCGAACGGCTTCAGGGCATTCTCCTTTTTTTTGCGTTGACCGCGAAGGGGATTTAAACCAATAAGGCGAATAGTAATATATTGCTGATTTTTTACCATTCGCCGCATTGTTCGGCAATGCGCGATTACGGAGTTGAATCGATGGTTAACAGTCTCCTATTTGTCGTGTTATTAACCGTCATTATACACGCCGCCGAAACGTTGTCTTATGCGGTTCGGTATGCTGGCGTCAAAATGAACAAGATCGCGGTAGCCCTCTCCTTGACAGGCATTATCGTACTCATATCGAGAACCGCCAACATGCTGCAAGCTCTTACAACCGGACATTTCGTCGATCATGCAAGGACGGATGCAACCTTCGACATACTCGGCTACTTCCGGATCGTATTGTTCGCAGCCTCCATTGGAACGTTAATCGCAATCGCGCTGTTTCCGACGTTCGTTCCTCTATGCGGAAGAATTATTGCCCGCCTGGAAGTAACCGGGTCGATACCGAAGTTGCTTTCCAGCGTCACGCTAGGGCAATTAAAAAATGCGAAGCGTTACATCAAGAGGCCGCGCATTCGGCTAAGCTCCTTTCGCTACTTGGGCATTCCGAAGCGGTTTATTTTCCTCAACGTTGCGGTTACGGCATTCTATACGGTAGGTGTCATTTCCGCCTTATACGCGGCCCATCTTGTGCCGGCATTAAGCACGACCGCATCGCAGACATCGGGCATTATAAATGGTATTGCGACGGTGCTGCTTACGATATTTATCGATCCGCAGCTTGGGCTGATCATGGATAAGGCGACGAAGGACGAAACGGCGAAGAGCCAGCTCGGCAAAATATATACGCTGCTCATGGTATCCCGCTTCTTCGGTACGCTGCTCGCCCAACTGCTTATAGTACCGGCCGCTTATTTGATTATCACAATCGTTAAGCTTATTTAAGAAGGAGAGTCGGCAAGTGGATATGAAACTTTTTACGCTCGATGAAGCGAATGTACTGTTGCCCGTGCTTAAGCAGGAGCTGTATAAGCTGCAGGCACTCATCGACGAGATTGACGATCGATATTTGGAACTGCAGACGATTAAGGCGAAGCATAAGTTGTCTGCGGAAACGCGAGAAACGGCGCCCGACCCTTATTTTGAACAGGAAAGCCAGCTTGATTTCATGAGAATGGAAGCAGAGCTCCAGATTAGCAACTTTACGCGCAAAGGCGTTTTGATAAAATCGATATCTCCGGGCCTATTGGATTTTCCGGCAATACTGGAAGGGGAGGAAGTGCTTCTCTGCTGGAAGCAGGGTGAGGACCAAGTTTCCCATTATCACGGTTGGAATGAAGGTTTCATGGGACGCAAACCATTTCCTTAAGGAGATAACCGTAATTCGTTTGCGTATTTCGGCAAATTGTATTACGATTAAATTATAATTATTCTAAAAAACTAGCTTTGTCACGGGATAGGCGCTTTCTGTATCGGCTTTGCTATAAGTGATTAGAGGAGGTACCTGATAATGTTGAACATCAATGCGGAAATCGATAAAATCAATCGTCATCTGATGGCGAACGGATACAAATTGACGACACAACGCGAGATTATTTTGCGGGTACTGCTTGAGAATGAAGAAGATCATCTGAGCGCAGAGGGCGTATTCATGCTCGTTAAGGCTACGTATCCCGAGATTGGCCTTGCTACCGTCTACCGTACGCTAGAGCTGCTCGCGGAGCTTCATGTCGTTGAGAAAATGAATTTCGGCGACGGCGTAGCCCGCTACGACTTGCGCGATGCGGATCACGAACATATGCACCACCATTTGATCTGCGAGGTATGCGGCTCGCTTCAGGAAATCAAAGAAGACTGGTTGACGGAAATCGAAGAGCGGATCGAACGCGAATTCGGCTTCAAAGTATCCGATCATCGTTTGGACTTTACCGGCACGTACAAAAAGTGCAAAAACGGCAGCGGAACCTGCAAGAAAACGGGCAAAGCCGTATCGTAAGCAGTATCGTGAATACAATCGCAATAAGAAAAGGTTGAGCTCTCTATGTAGAGGCTCAACCTTTTCTTATTGCTGGCGTCCGTTTTTTTTAAAAACGCGATCGCATCTCTTCGGAATACGGAAGGTGACTGACGTCCCTTCATGCTGTTCGCTTACTACAACAAGGCCTTCGCCGTACAGCTGCTTCAACCGGCGGTCGATATTGAGCAAACCGATGCCCCCGCTCTTGCTCGTCCGCTTCGTCAATAACGACTGAAGCTTCTCTTTCTCCATACCGACGCCATCGTCGATGATCGACACCTCGGTGAAGTCATCGTTGTAAACGATGCGAATGCAAACCGTACCTCCGCGCGAACGTTTAAGAATGCCATGAATGAGCGCATTTTCCACTAGCGGCTGGATAGAGAGCGGCGGCAGATCTAACGTTTGCTGCTCATCCGCTTCCCAGATGACATTCAGCCTCTCGTCGAACCTTTCTTTCTCGATGTATAAGTAGGATCTTACAAGCTCAAGCTCATGCGCAAGCGGGACAACATGATCGGCATTGTTGAAGTTGAAGCTCTTATTCAAATATTCGCCGAACATATGGAGCAAATTACGCATGCGATCGACATCGATATCGATAAGCGCGGAGATCGAGTTCAGCGTATTGAATAGAAAATGCGGCTGAATCTGCGCTTGCAGCCAAGCTGCCTCAAGGCGGAGCCGGTCGGCAATCGATTGCTGCAGATCGGTTAGCGCGCTGACGCGAGAACGCAATTCGAGCGCGTCTACGGGTTTGATCACGTAGTCGCTTGCGCCGGCCTTGAAGCCTGCGGCTATGTCATCTGGCTGCGTACGGGCGGTGAGCAGCAGAATCGGCAGCTCCGAGAGCGAGAAGCGCTCTCGGATAATGGCAGTAAGCTCATAGCCGGACATCTCCGGCATCATGACATCCGTTATGACGAGCTGATAGAAGCCGCGGTCCAGCAATTCGAGCGCTTCCTTGCCGCTAGTTGCCGTAACGAGATGGAAGCGGTCGCTAGGCAGCAGGATCTGGAGCACTTTTAAGTTAACGGGATCGTCATCGACTGCAAGGATGCGCGGCAGTGTTTCCGCAGCAGGATCGGCAACCTCTGAGGCCATTGTCTCGGCTCCTGCCGCCGTTTCCTTCGCAGCGGCGTAAGTCCCTGAATTCTCGCCCGTCAACGGCGCAGAAGGTTCGGCCGGCTCCTCCGACTTACGTGCCAGCGGCATTGTAAAGCTGAAAGCAGAGCCTTGTCCGGGAACCGAGGCGACGCTTAGTTTGCTTCCTTGAAGCTCAACGAGCTGCTTGCAAATATTAAGCCCTAGACCGATGCCTCCGCCCCTTGACGTGATGCTCGAATCGCCTTGCTCGTAGGGAAGAAATATTTTATCAATCGTTTCGCTGCCGATACCGATGCCAGTATCCGAGACAACGATACGGGCATCTCCGCCTTCAACGGAGGCACGGATCGTAATGCTTCCTTCGTTCGTATATTTAACTGCATTATGGACCAGATTGCTTAAGATCTGTACGAGCCTATTCTCGTCCGCATATACAGCCGGCAAGGACTTTGGTATGTCCAGCTTGAAATCAATCGGCTTGCCTTCTGTCATGAACCGAAGCATATCGAATACGCTTGTTGCAATCGGTTGAAGCTGAATATTGTCCGGTTGGAGCCGTATCCGATGCTCTTTCAGACGTGTTAGGTCAAGCAAATCGGTTAACAGATGCGACATGCGGCGGCCGATCGTTATGAGCAGCTCCAGATCGCGAGGGTGGTTCGCGTTAGAGGCAGCACTGTGGCTTTCCTGAACAGACCTGGCAATATTTATCATGGCATGGAGCGGATTGCGAAGCTCATGAGAGGTGTTCGCAAGAAAGTCGTCCTTCATCTTGTCGGCCATTAGCAAGCTGTTAGCCAGCTTCGCATTCTGTTCGTTCGTTCGGAGAAACCGCTTCAGCCAGAATGCAGCGAATAAAATGACAGCCAAAAGGATGTCGATCGGATAATACGTATTGGGCAACAGTCCCCATGACTTAAAGGCGCTCCAGAACATATTGGAAACGATGGCAGCAGCCGATAACAGGAAGAACACGGCATCGCTTTCACCTAGAATAATATTCCGCATAATGATGATTGTGACGATACATGCGGGAATGAACAGAAGCAGCAAAATCCAGTAAGCCGTATACATTACATATTGCACAGGCATGGTGAGTACGAATAGAACATAAATGCCGCACAATGCGGCGATAATCCGTAAAGCTCGCGATAGGTTATAGTTCGGAAACAGGTTCATTGCGAATAACATCATGAAGGCGCTAATCCCTGTATAGGCCATGAGTATGAGCTTGGCATTCCATATATAGCTTATCGAAGTCCAGGAGACCAGCAGCTTATCGTCATCGACCAGTATGGACAAGATCGTACTGAGCAGAAAGAATACGAAATAAAGAATGCCTTTATGTCTTGTCTTGAACAGGTACAAAATGGCAGCGTACAACGCATGCACCAGCAGCATGACGCATACGACAATCTGCATGCTGACTGAGAGCGAGCTCTGTTTGTCCATAGCGGCATCGGTGCCAAATTTAATCGAATTGTTAATTCCGCCCCCGCTTCCGTAATCATAATGCGCCACTTGTACGAGAATGTCCAGCACTGCGTTCTCGGCGATGAAGGATACGGTTGCCGGCGGATTATACGCTTGGAATCGTTCGACGGACTCGGCAGGATGTCCTCGTTCGACAATTGTATGACCGTTCACGATGACTTTGAAGGCGGACAGCACACGCGATAAACGCATCGCATACAGGTGGTTATCCTCGTCATTCAATAGAACCTTAAGACGATAAGTACCGTAATAATAAGAGGACTTGCTGTCCTCGGACTCTTCCTTAGCCAAATAAGCATTCCAAATGCCCGGCACGGGTATATAATTTGGTTGCGGAAGGCTATCCATTGCCAATGCCTCCTCCGGCGTCAGCAGAGCATTCGGATAGAAAGCCCATTCGCCGTCCAGCGTAATCGGGTGCGATTGCGAAAGAGGCAGATCCCGCAGGTCGAGCACGCCATTTATTGCCTTAGGATGCTCGGGTATCGCAAACAGGCTTAAGTACAGCATTCGTATGCCGGACAGCGCCAATAGAAAAAGTACTAATAGGAGTAGTAGTTGTATTCGTTTTGTCATCATTCCTATTGTTTCGACAGGGAGGGCCTGGATTCCTGTTTGCTGCGCGGCACTATGACGCTGGATTAGTATATTAGAAAAGTAGATGAGGAGCGAAAACAATGGAGCTTGGATTGAGAGGCAAGGCGGCTATCGTTACGGGCGGCAGTAAAGGAATCGGACTGGCAACAGCCATGCTGCTCGCTTCCGAAGGAGCGGAGGTTGCCATTGTCGCAAGAGACAGCAGCGGCCTTGCTGCTGCGGCAGGAGAAATCGCAGCGAAGACCGGCAAGTCGGTGCTAACGATCAGCGCGGACGTTTCGCAGCCGGAAGCCGCTGCTCAAGCGGTATCGAGGACCGTAGAGAGGTTCGGGCGAATCGATATTCTCGTTAACAATGCGGGCACGTCTGCGGCGCGTCCGTTTGCTGATGTCGGCACGGATGCGTGGTCGGCCGATCTTGATCTGAAGCTGTTCGGAGCGATTCACTTCGCGCGCGAGGCACTGCCATATATGCGCGCCGCCGGACGCGGCGCAATCGTGAACGTGACGGCGATCGGAGGGAAGACGCCGGGGGCTTCGTCGCTGCCGACGTCCGTAAGCCGGGCGGCCGGGCTTGCCCTAACGAAGGCGATGAGCAAGGATCTCGCCGCGGATCATATTCGCGTCAACGCCGTATGCATCGGCCTCATCCGCAGCGAGCAGATCGAGCGGATGTGGCGAACGACGGCGCCCGAGCAGTCGTGGGAGCAATTCGCCGCCGATCCGAAGCATCGCATTCCGCTTGGGCGCATCGGCGAGGCGAGGGAAGCGGCGAACGTCATCGCCTTCCTCGTATCGGAAGCCGCTTCCTTCGTAACCGGAACGTCGGTCAACATCGATGGCGGAACCGCCTCCGTATTGTAAAGAATACCTATACTGGAATGATTCTAGTCATGTATACTGAGAAGAGATCTTAAGATCTGATTATTCGCTAGATTTCGACAAAAGCTTGGCAGATGTTTACGTAACCGAAATGAGGGCATACGATGGAGCACATACACGGATCATACGACAGTTTACTCGTTGTTTTCTCTTATATTATAGCGGTTGCGGCTTCTTATACAGCACTTGATTTAGCAGGCAGAGTAAGCAACGCCAAAGGCAGAAGCAGATTGGGCTGGCTGTCGTTCGGCGCGGCCATTATGGGCATGGGCATATGGTCGATGCATTTCGTCGGCATGCTCGCCTATTCGCTGCCGATCACCATTCGATATGATATTGTCATCGTATTCGCCTCCGTCGTTGCGGCGATTGCGGCCGCATTCATAGCGCTTTATGTCGTAGGCCGCAATCAATTGACGGTATCCCAGCTTCTTACAGGCGGATTATTGCTTGCCACTGGCATATCGACGATGCATTATGTCGGAATGGCGGCTATTTTAGTTGATTTATCCTACGATCCGCCGATGTTCGCGTTATCGGTAGCGATTGCGATCGTGGCGTCGATCGCGGCGCTGTGGCTATCTTTTTATTTTCGCGGGGGCAAGGCTAGCAACGCGGGCTGGAAGAAGCTGGGCAGCGGTATTATTATGGGAGCGGCTATTGTGGGGATGCATTATACGGGCATGTTCGCGACGCACTTCCATCCGAACAACAGGACGCCATTCTCGATCGGCATTATCCTTGATCAGGAGCTGCTTGGTTATCTGATCGTCGGCGGGACGTTGTTCACACTCGGATTATCGTTATTCGGCATTGTCATTTCCAAGCGATTGAACATTAAGGATACGGCATTGGAGGAAAGCGAGAAATGGTATAAGTCCTTATACGATAATAATCTGGACGGTATCGTTTCAGTCGATCTGAACTATCAAGTCACAGGCTTTAATGAAGCTGCGCTACATATTACGGGTCTGACGAAGGAGCGGGTGCTGGGCAAGCCGATATCCGAGCTTGTCTCAGTAATAGCCGAAGCGGATCGCGTCAAGACGAGCGAAATGTTCTTTCATGCGTTCGAGGGGCTGCGTTCTACGCATGATACGACCCTAATTAAGGACGGCGAAGCCGTTATGCTGACCGTAACGATTGTTCCCGTTATTATCGAGGGAAGCGTTGCCGGCAGCTATATAATTTTCAAGGACATTACGGACGAGAAGCAGGCGGAGCAGAGGATTCATCATCTGGCGTTTCACGATGAGCTGACCGGTCTGCCGAACCGCCGCAAGTTTAACCAGGCGATTGGCGAATGGATTGAAGCCCGAAGCGCAAGCCGCCTGCCGTTCGCCGTTATGGTCCTGGATATCGATCGGTTCAAAATGATCAACGATTCGCTTGGCCATACGTATGGCGACATCTTCCTGCAGGAATTGACGAACCGTATTCACTCGAGCCTGGAAGGGCAGGATGTGATGCTCGCACGTATGGGGGGAGACGAATTTACCATTCTATGCCGCAACTGTTCCGAAGAGGCGGAGATTATCGAGCTGGCGGAACGTATCATTCACTCGATTCAAATCCCATATCGGTTAATGGACAATGACTTCTACGTGTCGGCAAGCGTCGGCATAGCCCTGTTCCCTCAACATGGACAAAATGCTGCCGAATTGCTTAAAAATGCCGATACGGCGATGTACGAAGTGAAGAAGAAGGGGAAAAACGGCTATTTGTTTTTCTCGCATGAGCTGGATGCTCTTCTTCAGCAGAAGATCGAGCTGGAAGGCGATCTGCGCAAGGCGGTAGAGAACGGCGAGCTGCTGCTCCACTATCAGCCGCAGATTAGAACGTCCGATAACGAGATGATCGGCGTCGAGGCGCTTGTTCGTTGGCAGCATAAGGAAAAAGGGCTGCTGCCGCCGGGAACGTTCATTCCAATCGCCGAGGAGACGGGCATTATATACGAGATCGGAACCTGGGTGCTTCGCGAAGCATGCAGCCAGATGCGCAAGTGGCACTTGGCAGGCGGGCCGCTCATACCCGTTGCGGTCAATCTGTCGTCGCAGCAGTTCCATCAGCCCGACTTGGCAGGGTATGTCAAAAATATTTTGGACGAAGTCGGCTTGGAGCCGCATTTTCTGGAGCTTGAAATTACGGAGAGCATGATGATGGATGCAACGTTGTCGGCCGATATAATGAAGCGTCTGAACGAATACGGCGTTCGCATCAGTCTGGATGACTTCGGTACAGGCTACAGCTCGCTTAGTTATCTGAAAATGTTCCCGATCCAAAAGCTTAAGATCGACCGCTCCTTCATACGGGACATTACGAATAGCGGCAACGATCAGGCGATCGTCGCCACGATTATCGCTATGGCGCAAAATATGAATATGGAAGTTATCGCGGAGGGCATCGAGACAAAGGCTCAACTTGACATATTGACGGACAAGGATTGTCGGAAAATACAGGGCTACTACTTCAGCAAGCCGTTATCGGCTGCCGACGTGGAACAGTCATTCTTCAAGCCGCAGCGCTCTAATGCCGAGCTCTCCTTATCGGACTCGTGATAAGCGTCGACGCAGCTCCGACAGATGCATGATTTTCCACGCAGATGGGGAGGAACGAGCGCTATCAGTCCGTCGGGAATAGAGACATGGAAGCACCAACAGGCGCTGCCGCTTTCATTGATTGAGGATGTCGCAACGCCGCAATGATTGGGTTGACCGCAGATAGGACAATTCATAGGCGGTAAAACCTCCGTTCTTATTGCAATATGTTCATAGGCGAAAAGTGGCTGACGGGCGTCTTGCTCCCGAACAGCCACTTTTTTTGTCTCGTTATTCGGCGTTGAGTACAAATTTCTCTATGACGTGACGAACGCCTTCCTCGTTATTCGAGAAAGTGACGTAGTCGGCAATTTCTTTCAACGAATCGATCGCGTTGCCCATTGCGACGCCAAGACCGGCAGCGGTAATCATCTCGTTATCGTTCCAAGCATCGCCCATCGCGATCGTTTGGTCCATCGTGCAGCCGAGATGCTCGGCCATGAAACGAAGGGCATGTCCTTTCGTGCCCTCCTTATGCATAAACTCCAGATAATGAGCCTTCGATTTCGTAATATGGACGCGGTCGCCGATAAGCGGGCGAAGCTGCTCCGCGACGACGTCGAGTTTGGCGGGATCGTCGATAATGAGCATTTTGTTAAGCGGCCGATCGATTAACTTATCGAAGTCAGGCTCGATTTTGTAAGGAATGTTAGAAAGCTTGGAATACGCTTTGATTTTATCGTTGTCCTCCGTCCCGTACAGCTCGTCATTGACGTACAGCTGCAGATGAAGACCGTTTTCCTGCACGAATCGGTATAGCTCCTTAGCTGCATCGGTTGGCACGTTGCGCTCATATAAAACGGTGCCGCCCAGCAGCGTTTTGACGAGGGCGCCCTGATACGTAATAATAGGAACATTGAGCTCAACCTGCTTGGCGATCTTCACAGCGGAAGAATACATGCGGCCCGTAGCGAGCGTAACCGTTACGCCTTGCGCGATCGCAGCGGCCATGGCGCTCTTCGTTCCTTCCGTCACGATGAGTTCGTCGGTCAGCAGCGTATCGTCTACATCAATTGCAATTAGCTTATACATAATAGCGGTAAAGCTCCTCTCTAACCTCTTTCTATTGTTAACCTTGATTGTAACGAAAATAAACCGATCATTCAACGCTTATGCGGCAAGCTTATCCACATAACCTGAAGGGATGTCATCACATGAACATTTTTACCTCTAATGCAGCGAAACAACGATTTATTGCGCTATGCGCGCTTGGGGCGGTACTGTGCGCGGCTATCGGGTTCGCGATTGGACTCCTATGGACGGGCATTCGTTATCCCATGCTGCGGGAGCCGGGCTTTCAGCAGTTCGCCGCATCGTATGACAGAGTCATTAGCGACTACTTGAACGGCGCAGAGCCGAAGCAACTGCTGGACGGGGCAGCCGAAGGCATGGTCGCAGCGCTGGAAGATCCGTATTCGAGTTATATGACCGGAGAGAAGGGAGATGCGTATACACAATCTTACGAGGGGCAATTCTATGGAATCGGGGCGGAAATTCGCGTCGAGGAAGATCAATATGTCATTAGCGGCTTGACGAAGGGCGCTCCGGCCGAGCGCGGAGGACTGCTGCCCGGCGACATCATAACGGCAATCGACGGTCAGGCGGCGAAAGGCAAAGACTTTCAAGAGCTGCTGGCTCTCGTGAGAGGGGAAGAAGGGACGTCCGTCGTCGTGAAGGTCGTTCGGGGCAGCGATTCCAAGCCGATCGAAGTATCGTTGAAGCGGGAGGCAATACCGGTACATACGGTCACATCGAAGCTGCTTGAGGGCGGGATAGGGCATGTGACGATTAGCCGCTTCGCTGATATGACGGGGGAGGAGTTCAAGACCGAGCTTGGCAAGCTGCAGCAGGATAAACCGCTAAAAGGGCTGCTGCTCGATCTTCGCTCCAACCCTGGCGGCTTGCTTAAGCCAACCATTGAGATCGCGAACATGCTTATTCCCGACGGCAAAGCGATATTGGACGTCGTGTACAAGGACGAGCGCCAGATTATTACGTATAAGTCCCGCCAAGAGAAGGAATGGACGATCCCCATTGCGGTGCTCGTGAACGGACAGTCGGCCAGCGCAAGCGAAGTGCTGACTGCCGCATTGAAGGAATCGGCTGGAGCAACCGTCATTGGAGAGCAGACATACGGCAAAGGCGTCGTTCAGGCGTTCAAGCAATTCGCCGACGGCTCTGTCCTTAGCTTGACCGAAGCCCAGTGGAAGACGCCGGGCGGAGCGTGGATCAACAAAAAGGGCGTAACGCCGGATCATGTTGTCTCGCTGCCGGCGTATGCAAGTTTAAGACCGCTTGCGATCGGAACGGCCATGAAGATCGGCAGCTACGGCGAAGATGTTCATACGCTGCAGCTCGTGCTGCAGGAGCTTGGTTACGGACCGGCAGGCGTGGAGGGCTACTATGACGAGCAGACTGCCGCCGCCATGAAGAAGTTCCAAGCGGCTGAGAAGCTGGAGTCGACGGGGCAGTTCAACGATAAGAGCGGTTATCAATTGCTGCAGAGGCTGAGAGAGAAGCTTGACCGCGAGGATCCGCAGCTGCTCAAAGGGGTAGAAGTGCTGAAGGGCCAAGGCGCGTAGAGCTGGCTGACGCCAGTCTTTCGCTTAAGTTTGCAGGCTTGAGCATACAAGCCGATGAATTTCGCTGTTGACAACGGGAGTGATAATCATTATCATCAATAAGAGATGATTACACCGTGGCGGCGAGAGGTGACTGATGTGAAGAAGATCAAGTATTGCAAGCGTAATTTCAGACACGGCCTGAAGCCGATCTATAAGGCGATGAAGGATAAGTATCCCGATATCAAGCAGAAGAAGAGCGATTGTCTAGGCAATTGCAAAACCTGCAAGCTTGAATGCTTCGTCGTCGTTAAGTCCAAAACGATCACCGCGCCATCGGCAGACCAGCTCTATAAGAGACTAAAAAAAATGATCGGTTAAATACAATCATACGTCGCCATTCTTTAGCATTTGTTGCCAAAGGATGGCGACAGCTGTCTCCGCTTGTGTTAGAATAAGTACAATCTAGTGAAGAGAGGTGCGTTACGCCAATGAAGGACAATTTAGCAGAAGCATTAAACGAACAAATGAACTTTGAATTTTACTCCGCCCATGTGTACCTAGCAATGGCGGCGTATTGCTCTGCCGAGAACTTGGAAGGCTTTGCGAATTTTTTCCTTGTACAAGCCGAGGAAGAACGTTTTCACGCAATGAAAATATACAAGTTTTTGAATGACCGCGGACGCCGTGCGACGATAACCGCTCTCGGCGAGCCGAAAAACGATTACAAATCCGTTCTCGATACGTTCGAGGCCGGATACGGTCATGAGCAGCAAAATACGCAGCGCTTCTACAACCTGTCGGATCTTGCGATGAACGATCGCGAGCATGCGACGATCAACTTCTTGAAGTGGTTCATCGACGAGCAGGTCGAAGAGGAAGCGTTGTTCGATAACATCATTCATAAGCTGAAGCGTATCGAGAAAGACAGCAACGCTTTCTATATGCTCGATGCGGAGTTCGCACAGCGTTCGTTCACGCCTCCAACTGGCGAGTAAGAGTTAGCGCAAAAACAAAGGGCTGTTCCAGGAGGTCGTCCATGACCTTCCGGAACAGCCCTTCGTTCATTATAGGAGTCCGTTAGATTTTAATCGCATTTGGAAGCCGTTTCGGCCCTTTGCGCATCGGGCTTTTGCATAGCGGGCATTCGCGCTGCTCCGCCTGCGCATCCTCGTACGTAATGATTCGCTGCCAAACTTTGCAGCTATCGCTTGAACACATCCAGGCAAGCGCCAATTCACCGCGTTCCTGACTATCATCTGCTTCTTCGCTTTCGGGTTGGAAGGCAGACAGAACGAATCTGGACAGTTCGGCGGGCTTGCCATGGTACACGGCCGGTGAGCTTATATAGAGCTGCTCCTGCGCTCTGGTGACGGCGACATACGCAAGCCGCCGTTCTTCCTCCAGCGCCTCTGCCCCCGTGTCTTCGCCCGTCTGCGCCGCGCTGCGGTCGCTTCGCTTATCGGCGGTTAGTGCGGAAGCGTGCGGCAATATGCCCTCCGACGCCCCGAGGAGAAAGACGGCTGGAAATTCGAGTCCCTTCGATTTATGAATCGACATCATCGAGATCGTGCTGCGTTTCGGCGCATTATGATTCTTCTTCAACTGCGCAGCGGAGGCATGCTTGTCTGTAATATCGTCGATATAACCGAGAAAAGCCTCAATCGTTTCATGTGCCTGCGCGGCCGATTCCAGCTCGTCGACGACCTCCTTAATCCCTTCCTTATGCTCGGTAAGGACGCTTTGCTTGCCCGTCTCCAAATACTGGTCGTAGAACGATTGCCGCAGTACGGCAATAGCAGCCTGCGGCTTAAGCTCGGTGAGCGTCTTCAGCAGCTTGATGCGCTCCTTGATCTTGTCCTTCTGAAATTCTTTCAAGGCCGGGTAGTCAAGCAAATGAATAAGCGGCCATTTCTTGGCCCGTTCCTTGTCCTGATTCCAGATGAACGCCATCGCTTGCTCGCGGTTCACGTACAACGTCTGGAGCATCGCTTCGATCGCGTCGAAGTTGCGGCGGTCCAGCACGAGCCGCAGATGGGCAAGCAGCGGCTTGACAGCCCAATTGTCGTAGAACAGTTGGCCGTCGCCGAAGTCGACGAAGGGCAATTGCCGGATCAGCAGCTGCTCCACGAGCGCCCGGCTGCTGCTGGCTGTCCGGTATAACACGGCGAAGTCGCCGAAGGAGCGTGCGCCTTGCTCCTGCTGCTGCGCAATCGTATTCGCGATGAGCACAGCTTCTTCCTGCGTCGTCTTGACACGGGCATAGGAGGGTGGCTCGCCCTTAGGCTTCACGACATGCAAAGTCTTCGGCTTGCGAAGCTTGTTACGGCGGATGATCGCATTGCCAAGACCGACGATGGCAGCGGTCGAGCGATAATTAATATCGAGAACGATCATCGCAGCACCCGGATATTGCTGCTCGAAGTTCAAGATATAGTCGTTGCGGGCGCCGTTGAACGAATAGATCGTCTGATCGTCGTCGCCAACGACCATTAGATTGCGATGGCCGGCGGCAAGCAGCTTCACGATGGCGTACTGTACCTCGTTCGTATCCTGGAATTCGTCGATCATGATATATCGGAAGCGTTGCTGCAACGAGTCTAGCAGCGCTTTGTCGTTCGAGAGCAGGCGATACGCTTCGAGCAGCAGGTCGTCGAAGTCGAAGCGATCCGTTTCCTTCTTCCATAGCTCGTATCTCGTAAACAGCACCTTCAGCTCGCGTTCCTCCGAGGTAGTCTCCGGCAGCTCGCTCACGTCGATCATTTGCAGCTTCACCGCGGACAACTGGGCAAGCAGCGTCTCCGGCTCGTATTCGCGAGTCAGCGTATGCGCGAGCTCCCGCATCAGCCGCTTGAAGAAGACAAGCTTCTGGCTTGTCTCGCTAAGAATCGATTGCCGGAAGCCGCTCCCACGAAGCAACTGAAGGCAGAAAGAGTGGAAGGTGCGCGCCTCGATGCCGCCCGCCGCCTGCGGAGGAATGACAGGCAGAGAGCGTATGCGGTTTTTCATTTCGTCGGCAGCCTTCTTGGAGAAGGTCATAAGCAGCACCCGCTGCGGCTGCACGCCGCGCAGCGCAACCAGATAGGCGGTGCGGCAGACGAGCACCGACGTCTTGCCTGAGCCGGCGCCCGCAAGCGTTAGCGCCGGGCCGGCATCGTGGCGCACGGCGGCGATTTGCGGCCGGTTGAGCGAGATGCCATGCCGCTCCAGCGCGCGGAAGAAGCCGGCGTCCGCCTCCTTGCCGACGACGAGCTGAACGCTCGTATCGGCTTCAGCGCGGTCGGCAACGGGAATGGAACTATTTTGAATCCCAATCGGGTAAGAATAATAGGTAAGACTCATGATCAATCACCTTCGTCGACAATATATAGACCATCATAGCAGATGGCATAAGTTTTCGACTAGCTTAATGATTCATTGCAAAAAGGAGTTGTTCAAGACAGTAAAGCCGGTCCTGCTTACCGGCCTTGCAACCCTCGTCATCGGATTTGAGTTTAGTATGTTTAACGTAGTAAGCTAGGGCGGAGAGTCAATGGGGGAGAAGTGTATTATTTGAAAGTTCACAAATGGATGTTTGCATCTCTTAGCGTTGCAGTTAGCCTAATCGTTTTATTGAACGCGGATGTATTAATGAATTGGATTAATGAAGATAAAGACGGAGGCTTCATCATTGTCTTTGTGCTTGTTGTAATACTAGCCGCTGTTCCAGGCATTCCGTTCGGATTAGTTGGCGGAGTAATCGGAGCGAAGTATGGTCTATTGTGGGGTAGTCTGATCAACATAGCCGCCTCGACGCTAGCTGCCGCGTTGATTTACTTTTTATTTCGTTATTTACTGAATAATCTCGGAACAGTATGGGCGGAAAGAAGTACCTCGTTTCGGAAAATGAATACGTTTATTAAAAACCATTCATTCTGGTCGTTGTTAATTGCACGAATGATTCCCATTATGCCGGCATCGCTTATCAATATGTATGCTGGCGTATTCGGTCTGCCTTTCCCGATATTTATATTGTCGACCCTGATTGGCAAAATTCCCATCATGCTTATATTTGCTTATGTTGGGGTCAATATGCACTCTGGTTCCGGGGAATGGATGACCGTCCTTGTCATTTATGCTCTATGTTTGCTTATCATTTATGCGTTGTATCGATTGCTTAACTATAAAAGACGGTAATTAGTATCCGTACTAAGATCATTTTAGATAACATGTAAAATCTTTGACGGATATATATAGGGTATGACCGTATGGTATTATATAAGAAGGAGGCGGATTTAAATGAGCGAACAAACGGATCTCGTAGAACCAACCTCTCATGAAGGTTCTTCATGTTGCGGGGCAGAGGAGTCAGAGAGAAAGAGCCATCATTCGGAGAAGGATAAAAAAAATTTAGTTACACGTCTTAATCGGATAGAAGGTCAAATTCGCGGCGTAAAAGGAATGATCGAAAAGGATACGTATTGCGACGATGTGTTGAATCAAATTGCCTCCATTCAATCTTCATTAAACAGCGTAGGGAAACTTTTGCTTGAACATCATATGAAAAGTTGTGTCATCGAACGTCTGCAGGATGGGGATACTGAAGTCCTTGCTGAATTGCTGACTACGATGAACAAGTTAATCAAATAAAGGTAAAGGGGCGAGTGGTAAGAAAGTAAGATTGAGCAGCAGAAATGCTGCTTTTTTTGATAAGTAAAAATACATTACGGGGGTATCGTAAAAAACTGTTGACTAATTATAGGGTAGGGGGGTATACTAAGTTTAAGAAAAGGATGGCAATGATTGTTAGTCATCGCATCAAACGACTTGCGATTAGAAATGATGCAATTGAATGATCAAATCGATGAAAACCAATAATCAAAAATAAAGGAGAAGATGAATAATGACAAATATGACTTTGCAAGTAGAGGGAATGAGTTGCGGGCACTGCGTAAATTCGATCGAAGGCGCGCTGAAAGCGATCGGTGTCGTTGGGAAAGTCAATCTTACGAAAAATACGGTGGATGTATCCTTTGACGAGAATCAAGTTGATCTTGAGGCAGTAAAAGAAGCGATCGAAGAGCAAGGCTACGACGTTGAGTGAGTAAACAACGAAATAAAGGAGTGAAAGGCTGATGGCAATGGAAGCTACTGCAACGAACGATAACAAGCAGGTGACTTTTCAAATTACCGGCATGACTTGCGCCGCATGCGCAAATCGAATCGAAAAGGGATTGAATAAACTGGATGGCGTTTCCTCCGCGAATGTAAATTTTGCTCTTGAGAAAGCCAGCGTGACTTATGATTCGAAAGTTGTAGGCATAGATAAACTGGAGGAAAGCATTAGTAAATTGGGATACGGTACGGCAAAAGAAGCCGTTGATTTTCAGATAGAAGGCATGACATGCGCCGCATGCGCGAACCGGATTGAGAAAGGGCTTAACAAGCTCCCGGGAGTAACGAATGCAACAGTCAATTTTGCAATGGAAACCGCACGGGTTGAATATTCCCCAAGTGAAATCTCCATAGCCGATATGCAAAATAAGGTGCAACAGTTAGGTTATAAAGCAAATACGAAGCAAGAGAACGAAAATAAGGGCGACCATCGCCAAAAAGAAATCCGGCATCAAAAACGAATTTTGCTTCTATCCGCTATTCTCTCGCTCCCGCTATTGTGGAGCATGGTCGGACATTTTTCGTTCACTTCATGGATCTACACACCGGACCTATTCATGAATCCATGGTTTCAGCTTATTTTGGCCGCGCCCGTTCAATTTTATGTCGGAAGACAATTTTATGTAGGTGCTTATAAGGCGCTTCGCAACGGCAGTGCAAATATGGATGTGCTTGTATCGCTTGGGACATCGGCTGCTTTTTTCTACAGTTTGTATCTCACAATCGATTGGCTCTTCAAAGGCGCCTCCGCGCATCACGGGCCATCTCTGTATTATGAAACGAGCGCCGTGCTCATCACGCTCGTTATAATGGGCAAATTGTTCGAGTCGCTCGCCAAAGGGCGGACTTCGGAGGCCATTAAATCATTGATGGGACTTCAAGCGAAAACAGCATTGGTCATTCGCGAAGGTCAAGAGCTCACCATTCCGGTTGATGAAGTTCTCGCAGGGGATAACGTGATTGTGAAGCCGGGGGAGAAAATACCGGTAGATGGTGAGGTTGTGGAAGGAACCTCGTCGGTAGATGAATCCATGTTAACCGGAGAAAGTATTCCGGTCGAGAAAAAATCCGGCGACGCCGTCATCGGTGCGACGATCAATAAAAACGGAAGGCTTAGAATACAAGCGACGAAAGTCGGAAAGGAAACCGCGCTTGCGCAGATTATCAAGGTCGTCGAGGAAGCGCAAGGATCCAAAGCGCCCATCCAACGGGTGGCGGACGTCATTTCAGGCATTTTCGTACCGATAGTCGTCGGCATCGCCATCGCTGCTTTCTTGGTCTGGTTCTTCTTCGTTACCCCGGGCGATGTTGCGGAAGCGTTGGAGAAAGCGATCGCGATTCTGGTCATTGCCTGCCCATGCGCGCTTGGTCTGGCAACTCCGACCTCTATTATGGCGGGATCCGGCCGTGCAGCCGAGCTGGGCGTATTGTTCAAAGGCGGCGAGCATCTTGAACAGACGCATAAGATTGACGCTATTATTTTAGATAAAACAGGTACAGTCACCAAAGGAAAGCCAGAATTGACGGATGTATTGACGAACACCGACGAGCAAGAGTTTCTGAGGCTTGTGGGCGCTGCGGAGAAAAACTCGGAGCATCCGCTTGCGGAAGCGATTGTTGCGGGCATCCTTGAAAGAAGTATAACTCTCCCAGGCACTGAAGCGTTCGAAGCCATCCCTGGATTCGGCATTAAAGCGATCGTGGAAGGCAAGGAATTGCTAATCGGTACGCGCCGGTTAATGGAGAAGTTCGATGTGGATGCAAGGCTTGCTTACGATACGATGTCACGACTCGAAGAGACTGGCAAGACAGCGATGCTTGTCGCGGTAGATAATCGTTACGCAGGGATTGTTGCCGTAGCGGATACGGTGAAAGAAACATCGAAGGCTGCAATTACCCGGCTGAAGGAAATGGGCATACAGGTTATTATGATCACAGGCGATAACGCACGTACGGCAAAAGCCATTGCAGAGCAAGTCGGCATCGAGCAAGTGCTGGCGGAAGTTCTTCCGGAAGGCAAAGCGGAGGAAGTGAAGAAACTGCAGGCAAGCGGCAAAAAAGTGGCAATGGTCGGGGACGGCATTAACGATGCGCCCGCTCTGGCTACGGCAGATGTAGGGATGGCGATCGGCACGGGCACCGATGTGGCGATGGAGGCAGCCGACGTGACGCTGATGCGCGGCGATCTTTCGAGCATTCCGGACGCGATCTATATGAGCCGCAAGACGATGAGCAACATTAAGCAAAATTTATTTTGGGCGCTGGGCTATAACACGCTTGGCATTCCGATCGCCGCGATTGGCCTGCTAGCGCCATGGGTTGCGGGCGCGGCAATGGCATTAAGCTCGGTTTCCGTCGTCCTTAACGCACTCCGCTTGCAGCGTGTCCGTGTACGTCAATAAAACTTTTAATAATGGAATGGAGAATTCGAATGAAAAAGAAAAAGTTGACCCTCCTTATCTCAATCATCCTAATCCTTGGTTTGTTGGCAGCTTGCGGCAATGCTTCAGGAGGGAATGATTCTGCTGCAGGGCATGATGGCCACGGCGGGCAGAATGCAACCGACGATAAAGAGAACAGTAACAACGGTCATAGCGGGCATGGCGATAACGCACAGACGACGGAAAGCAGCAATCTCGAAGCCTCCTTTAATTTTGTCTCCGGCGGTGCTAAAGCCAATGAGGATACGGAATTAGCGATTCAGATTACCGGCGATGACGGAAAACCGATTAACGACTACGAGGTCAATCATGAGAAGTTGCTTCATTTGATCATTGTTAATCATGATTTATCGTTCTTTAATCATATCCATCCGGAATTTCAGGGAGAGGGCAAGTTTACGGTAGAAACTTCTTTTCCTGCGGGCGGGGAATATAAGGTGTTTGCAGATTTTATCCCTTCTGGCGGAGCCAATTTGACGCTTAGCGATTGGGTAGAAGTAGAAGGCAAGGAAGGGGAGCATGCGGATATTACACCCGACACGAACCTGATCCAAGAGGTAAGCGGCAAAGAGATAGAGCTTGCTTTGAGCGGTATGAAGCCGAAAGAAGAAATAACGCTCTCCTTTACTATTCGCGATTCCGTAACGAAAGAAGGAATTAGCAACCTGGAGCCATACCTTGGTGCAGTAGGTCATGTCGTTATACTGTCGGCCGATGCGGAAAGTTATCTCCATGTTCATCCGCTTGATGAGAAAGCCACTGGTCCCGTTGCGGAATTTGCGACCACTTTCCCTCAAAGCGGCACATATAAAATATGGGGACAATTTCAGCATAATGGAGAAGTCATAACCGTCCCGTTCGTAGTTGAAATCAAATAAACAATAAACCGAATATACGATAAATAGGGAGGTACCCGGACATGGGAGAGAAAACGAAGATTGCTGTTGCCCCTGAAATTCAAGTTGGCGGCAGTTTATTTTCTCCGGAGCAACTTGCCAAAATCGGGACGATTTTAGGTGCGGATGCCAAGATTGAAATGACTCCTTTTAAGCAACTTTATGTAGAGGTTCCGTTTGACAGGCGCGATGCCATTGTAGAACAATTCAAGCTCGTCGGTCTTGAAGTTTACCCGCCGGGTTCTACAACAAAAAGTTTGATTGCCTGCCATTTTTGCAAAGGAGCGGAAGAGGCGGGATTGGATACGGCACGAATATTAAATAAAGCCATTGCAGGCATTGAAACGCCCACTCCGCTTAAGATTGGCTATGCCGGATGTGCGCTGGGGACTAGCGAACCTCTTCTAAAAGACATTGGTGTTGTAAAAATGAGGAATACGTTCGATATTTACGTCGGAGGAGAACCTAAAGGCTTAAAAACGTCAATAGCCAAACTGCTGCTTACGGGGTTAACAGAGGATAGGCTGGTGCCGGTTATAAAAACTCTTATTGATTTCTATAAGGAAAATGCAAAAGGAAAAGAAAAATTCAACAAATTCATCGATCGAATAACGCTTGATCATTTAAAGCAAATTGCTGGGTAATCGGAAGAATTTGAAGGAGTGGTAACCTTGGCTGGACAATTGCGAATTTATACGATACCGACATGCAGTGATTGTACCTATGCGAAACGATATTTTAATGAGAATCAGATCCCCTTTACCGAATACAATTGCGAAGACGACGAAGCTTATCCAAGAGAAGTGTGGGAATTAACGGGGAAACAAATCGTCCCGACTATCGTCATTAACGATAAAGTATTTGTTGGATTTACTGAAAATCTAAAAGAAATTAGCGAATTACTGGTTTAATAATATGATTAATTAAAAGCTCACTTTGTAGTGAGTTTTTTTCTTGTTCTTGTATGCAAATGCGATGGTATGGGTGGGATCTTCATGGAGACTGAATCTATATGGAAGCCGTATGAGAAACTCCCGATTTCCAAATGATATACCCATCTGTTGAGATGGGGGTTTGAGGCGTGGAGAAGGGACAACAACAAAGCGGCGATCAACTCGTAAGGGGACTTAAGGCGCGCCATATGACAATGATTGCGATCGGTGGCTCCATCGGCACGGGATTGTTTCTCGCGAGCGGCGGCGCGATTCATTCGGCAGGTCCGGGAGGAGCGCTCGTTGCTTATGGGGCAATCGGCCTCATGGTTTATTTTCTAATGACGAGCCTTGGAGAGATGGCCGCTTATATGCCGGTACCGGGGTCCTTCAGCACGTATGCCGGAAGATTCGTGGATCCTGCTCTCGGTTACACCTTGGGATGGAATTATTGGTTCAACTGGGCGATTACGATAGCGGCGGAGATCGCGGCGGCGAATCTCATCGTGAAATATTGGCTGCCGAACTCCTCTACGCTGCTGTGGAGCATCATCTTCTTGGGCGTGATGGCGGGCATCAACTATTTGTCCGTGCGGGCATACGGAATATTGGTTCTCGTTCTTGAAAGTAGCGACCGTCATCCTCTTTATCCTAGTCGGGTTGCTCATGATCGTTGGCATCATGGGCGGACATCAAGGCGGCATCCGTTGGATGAACGAAGGGGAGACGGCGTTTCCCGGCGGGTTCTTGGCCATATTCGGCGTATTCATGGCAGCGGGCTTCTCCTTCCAGGGCACAGAGCTGATCGGGATTGCGGCGGGAGAGAGCGAAGATCCCGCGCGAAGCGTGCCGAAGGCGATCAAACAAATCTTTTGGCGCATTCTCATCTTCTACATTCTGGCGCTCTTCATCGTCGGCGCCATCATCTCGCACAAGGACCCGCTGTTGCTTCAGTCCGGTGTCGAGAATATCGCCGTTAGCCCGTTCACGATCGTGTTCGAGCGTGCGGGCTTCGCATTTGCGGCATCGCTTATGAATGCGATTATACTGACTTCCGTGCTCTCCGCCGGAACATCGGGCATGTATGCATCTACCCGAATGTTGTGGGTGCTCGCCAAGGAAGGGAAAGCGCCAATTTGGCTGAATACATTGAACAAACGGGGCATTCCGATCGCGGCGCTCCTTGTGACGTCCGCCGTGGGCATGATCGCTTTCCTCGCTTCCTTGTTCGGCGAAGGGGCCGTCTATACATGGCTTCTTAATGCGTCCGGCATGTCCGGATTCCTCGCCTGGATCGGCATCGCCATGAGCCACTACCGATTTCGGAGGGCGTTCGCCGCGCAAGGACGGAGTTTAGACGAGCTCCCCTACCGGGCGTTATGGTACCCGTTCGGACCAATCTTCGCGTTCCTTATCTGCTTAATCGTCATGGTCGGTCAGGGCTATGCGCAATTTCTAGGCGGCGACATAGACTGGAGAGGGGTTATCGCCACTTATATCGGCCTCCCCTTGTTTCTGCTGATCTACCTCGGCTACAAGTGGAAGTACCGGACGACGCTCGTTCCGCTTCGCGAGTGCCGGCTGGACAAGGTGGATTAGAGTTGAAACTATTCCACGATAATTTTCCGCAAATACAAACTTCCCTTGGTTCTTATGGCGAAAATATCGAATAATGGCTTATGCACCAAAACTATTTCTTGGAATAAATAGGAACGGTACGTTAATATAAAAGTGACAGATTTAGTCATTTTTCAATCGTATCCGGGAGCGTGTTGTTCATGTTGGGTGGTCGGTTAAGCACGAAGCTAGCCTACAGTTCGGGAAATTTGTCGGTAAATTTAATTGCGCAGGCGTTCGCGACTTACATCGTGTTTTATTACGTGGACGTGCTTGGCGTGAAGCCTGGTCTCATAAGCGCCGCGATGGTCGGGCATGGGATCGTGAATGCGATTCTGAATCCTTTGTTCGGTCACCTGTCGGATCGGACGACGTCGCGCTGGGGAAGGCGCGTTCCGTATATGCTGTTCGGCATGGTACCGCTGGCCGCCGCATTCACCGCGATATGGTTTCCCGTAGGCGAGGGAATGGCGTTATTCTGGTATTTCGTCATTATCGTTCTGGTGTACGATATCTTGTTCGTTATGGTTGTGCTCAACTACTCTTCTCTGTTTCCGGAGATGTTCACAACAATGAGGGAACGCGCCAGCGTATCCGCTTCGCGCCAGATGCTCGGCATCGTAGGCATGATAATCGGCGTTGCCCTGCCGCCGCTTCTGTACGGCGACTTGGGCTGGGGCCCGATGGGCGCTATCTTCGCAGGCGTCGCTCTTTTGTTCCTCATTATCATGGTGTCGACAAGCAAAGAGAAGACCACCGTGGAGCGGGAGAAGCTTAGCTTTAAGCAATCGCTGAAATATACGTTTACAAACAAAGCATTCGTTATGTTCGTCATTGCGAGTTTCCTTGTACAGTTTACATTTGCGATGCTTCCCGCTATCATTCCGTTTTTCACGAAATACGTGCTTAACGCATCCGACGACAGCAATACGATCCTGCTCGGCGCTATATTCGCAGCCGCCATACCTTGCGTGTTCCTGTGGAGCAAGCTGGTCACCCGATGGGGGCTGCGCAAGACGGCGATGGTCGCCGTCGCTTGTTACGCGGCTTCCATGATTCCTTTCGCTTTCGTCTCCAGCGTGCTCGCAGCCGCTATTGCCGCCGCCGTAATCGGAATCGGGCTTGCCGGACTGCTCGTTCTGCTTGATATGCTGCTATCGGAAGTCATTGACGAGGACGAGAAGCGGACGAAGGTGCGCCGAGAGGGCATGTACTTCGGCATGAACGGCTTCATTGTCAGATGGGGCGTATCGCTGCAGGCAGTCGTGCTTGGCGTTATATTGGAGACGACGGGGTATGTGAAGGATGCCGTGCAGACGGAAACCGCCGTATGGGGCATCCGCTCGATGCTGAGCTTCATTCCGCTAGGAGCGCTGTTGCTGGCGTTCGTATTCTTCTATCTGTACCCGATTCGCGGTTCGGAACGGAAATCATCTATCGATCTATAGAAAGCGTGGTTATGGAAAGAATGGCAAGTACGTATGAATGGGTCAAAAAGAATAGGTTGATCCTTGTTCTGTTCGCTATCGGCGCGCTTGCGCGCTTGCTCTATGCCGGTGCAATACCGGCCGGTTTCAATCAGGATGAGGCGTCGATCGGCTATGACGCTTACGCCATCCTTCATTACGGTATCGATCGTAACGGCATCCATCTGCCGATTCATCTAATCGCGTGGGGCAGCGGGCAGAACGCCTTATATGCGTACTTGTCGATGCCTTTCATTTTGCTGTTTGGCTTGAACGAAGTATCCGTTCGTGCGGTTAATATCGTATTCGGACTTGTCGGCATGATTGCCTTCTACATGATCGCGAAGCAGCTGTTCAAGCAGAAGGAAGCAGCCGGTACGGCAATGTTCCTTATCGCGATTTGTCCGTGGCATATGATGATGTCGAGATGGGCGCTGGAGTCGAACCTGTTTCCGACGCTGGTGCTGCTTGCGGTGTTGTTCCTGTTCAAATCGATCCATCAACCGCGATGGTTCACGTTGTTCGCGATTACGATCGCGATATCGTTGTACGCTTACGGTACGGCCTATTTCTTCGTTCCGGTGTTCGTGCTCGGGGTCCTGATCTTGTTCATTGCTCGGAAAAAAATAAAGCTTCGTACTCTTCTGTTGAATATAGGCATCATGGTCGTGCTGGGGCTGCCGATTCTGCTGTTTCTCTTGATAAACCGGCTAGGAAAGGGGACGATTGAAACGTGGCTGTTCTCGATTCCGAAGCTGACCGTTCCGAGGGTGGAGCAGGTGTCGAGCGTCTTCCAAGGAAATGCGCTGCAAAATGCGATCCGGCATCTTGACCAGCTCATACAGGTGCTTGTTAATCAGAGCGACGGGTTGCTATGGAATGCCATTCCCCCCTACGGTTATATGTATCCGATCGCGCTTCCGCTTATGGTTGTCGGGCTCTATGCCGTTTGCGTGAAGATTGGCAGCGGCTTGCGCACCGAGCAAGCGATTATCGCCATATGGGGAATAACGGCTGTGCTGATGTCGCTTATAACGGATATTAACATTAACCGAATCAACATTGTCTTTTTCCCGCTTGTGCTGCTTACGGTAGCCGGGCTTATGTGGCTGAAAGGGCAAATCAAGCATGCGCTCCCGGTCGCGCTAGCGGCATTTGCGGTATTTTTCGTTATGTTCTGCGGCAATTATTTCGTCGACTATCCCAAAAAAGCCGGTCAGATGTTCTATGAATCGTTCGGCGATGCGGTGCGGTATGCGTCTGATCAGACGGATGGAACGATCTATGTAACGAATAACGTCAATATGCCGTATATTTACGTCCTCTTCTACGAGCGGATCGATCCGCATACGTTCCTGGATACGGTTGACTACAGCAATCCGGGAGCACCGTTCCAATTCGTCAGTTCCTTCGGACGTTATGAGTTTGGCTTGCCTGCCGCATTGGAACCGGGCGGGGAGGCCGTTTATATTTTGTCCGAAGGAGATCCGCTTCCGAGTGACCTAAGCGGCTACCAGGTGAAAGAGTTCATGCACTATACCGTCGTTAGCAAGGCGTCCCGTTAACGTAGTAGCTGTCCTCGCGGTAAGCGATGAACACGACTTCGACCTCTGCAGCGCCAAGCTTTTGCATCGATTGCGTGACGGCAATTGCGAAGTCGTTTCTTGTCTGCAGTCCCCGGTCGAACCAGCCTACTTCGACGAACACGAACATCGATCCGTCAGTCGGGTCGCCATATACGCTTGTCTCATTCAGGCAAGATATCGTGAAGTTGTCGGTGCCGCAATCGCATATATCGGCTAACGTCTCGGCAAGCGGGGCGCTGACGGCGCGCAGTCGATCGGCGGTTACGCCGCGGAATAATAAATGTGGCAAGCAAATAGCCTCCTAGAGTGGTAATATGGCAGGACGGAGAAATCCCTCCTGCTTACAGACTGCATGTTCATGCAGTCTGTTTCATTTTTTATCCGGCGGAGAATCGGTCTGAAAAGGCTTCAAGAACAGCTTCGGAATTTCAGTCTCGAACCGAAGCAGCTCGCCGGTAGTCGGATGATGGAATGCGAGCACGCGGGCGTGCAGGCCAAGCCGCCCGATAGCCTTCGAATGAGCGCCGTACTTTTTGTCGCCGACGACGGGATGTCCGATTTCCTCCATGTGAACGCGAATCTGATTTTTGCGGCCGGTCTCCAGATGTACCTCAAGCAAGGAGAAGTTTCTGTCCGACCGGATGACTTTATAGTGAGTGACGGCATGCTGGCCGTCATTCGGATATTTGCTGGAATACATCTTAAGGGTCTTGCTCTCCTTGAGCCAGGACGAGATCGTTCCTTGCTCCTGCTTGACCGCTCCTTCGACTAACGCCACGTACATACGCTCCTGAACGGTTTCCTGCCAGTTGTTCTGAAGCTGCTGCTGGACCGCTTCGCTTCTTGCGAACAGCATAAGCCCCGAGGTGTCCCGATCGAGCCGATGCACGATGAAGATCCGGTTCTTCGGATTGTAGGCGCGCACGTACGCCATTAATTGACGATAGGCGGTTACCTCGTTCTCCGCTCCTGAAGTAGAGGACACAGACAGCAAACCTGCCTGTTTATGAATGACGATGATATCGTCGTCCTCATGCACGATCTTCATGCCTTCCAGCGGCGGCGCTTCTACGATCCGCTCTTTGTTCAGCGTGACCGTGCTGCCCGGCCGAAGCGGGAAATTATAGGCGGTGTTCGGCTTGCCGTCTACGGAAATCTGACCATGCGCGAGCATCGATTTGATTTTGTTCCGTCCAGCGCCGGCGATATGTTTAATGAGAAAAGGAAGCAGCTCCATAGGCTCGTCCACGTCGTAGGCCTTCTGCTTCTCCTTGGCGTTATCCTTTACCTTGCTCCGCTGCTCTTTCTGATTGTGATTCTGCTTCTGCTTCTGTTTCTGTTGCTCAGGGCGACTTCTCCCCTTATTCATGCTCACGACCTCCTAGCTTCAATGCACCTACTATACCATGATTGGCCGTTGCAATTCTAATGATTCATCCGAAAAGGGGAAGGCTGCGCGAGCCTGTCTATGAAAGCTATTTTCATAGACAAAGCAATCATAGGGATGGTACCATAATTCAATAGGACGTTAGTTGTTATTAAAGGAAAAAGTTGGGAGAATGAACGAGTGAACAACAAACTTGCAACAATGGTGTTAACCCCGCTGCTCGCCGCAGGTCTTCTGCTTGCTCCGCTGCCTGCGCTTAGCGGCGCGACGGTCGAAGCAGCAGCTGCACCGGCTGCCGTCGCGGCAACGAAGTCGCCGCTCGTCTATGTGGACGGCAAGAAACTGACGCTGTCGGCATCCGCATTCGCGCAGAACGGCGTTACGTTCGTGCCGATGCGCAATATTTTTGGCGCGTTGCATGCATCGGTAACTTGGGAGCCGAAGACGCAGACGATTATCGGGCGCAAAAGCAATATAACGATAACGTTGACGGTAGGCCAGAAAACAGCGCTTATTAACGGCAAGGCAGTAAAGCTAGACGCAGCGCCGATCGTCAAAGGCGGAGTAACGTTCGTTCCTGTTCGCTTCATCTCGCAATCGCTTGGGGCGACGGTGAAATGGGATAGCGCAGCCAATACGATACGAATCACATCGCCGGAAGAGGCGGAGCGTCTGGCTTACGAGAAGTGGCTGGAACAGCAAGCCAACATTCCGAAGCTGTCAACGAAGCAAATCGTAGACAAATACGACCAGAGCGTCGTTCTTATTTCTACCAATGTCGCGCAAGGCAGCGGCGTTGTAATTGGCGATAACCTTATTCTGACGAATTATCACGTTATCGTCGACGCCACCTCGGCAACCGCGATGATGGTGAATGGGGAGGCTCTGAACATCGTTGGCGTCGTTCATTATGATAAGACGGATGACCTCGCTATTGTCAAAACGGAGGAATCTATCGGGGTGCCTGCCGTTGAAATCGGTTATGGCATGAACACGGATAAGGGCAGTAAGGTCGTAGCGATCGGAAGTCCTTTAGGCTTCCAGAATACGGTGTCGGAAGGCGTCATCAGCAACATCATCTATCAAGAAGGCGTTCGTTATTTGCAAATTAGCGCTCCGATCGACCATGGCAGCTCCGGAGGCGCGCTCTTCGGCGACACGGGCGAATTGATCGGCATTACATCCGGCGGCATGGAGAACACGACTGCCCACTTGAATGTTGCCGTATCGGTTATGCATGCGGCCATGCTATTTGAGGGAGTAAGCGAGCAGATGATCAAGGATGCGAAGTTCCTTCCTCCGTCGTTGCCGGATACGCTTGCTGGAGCTCCTTTCACGGAAGTGAAGAAGCTCATGGAAGAGCAATTCGGAAGCGTGCAGCTGAAGGCGGAGACGGCGACGTTTACGAATTGGGAAGTGAAGCGTGACGGTGAAGGCTGGTACGTCATATCGGCTGATATCGATCCGCTGTTCTACATGTACTACGGACCGGCATCGGCAGACGAGCTCCGCATTTGGGCCGCTAACTTAGGTTACGAGCTCAATCGGATGCTGCCGGACGAGAAAATTCAATTCATCGTTTCCTATGACCGCGTTCTTACCTTCGAGCCCCGCGGCTACGAGGAGAACGAGGTTACGCCGGCAGGCGAGGGCAAGTGGCGCTTGCGGTTCCCGGTCATCGATATGCAAGTGAAGGATCAACTGGTTATTGACGTTAAGCAATAATACGAATCTTACGATGGCGCTTCGTCCGCATGATGCGGAAGGGGCGCCTCTTCTTTTTTGACCCGAATTTCTGTACAATAGGAAGCAGTCTCATATTAAGCGCTAAGTCAGAGAGGTATAAAGCTATGAAAGTCGTCTTAACGACGTTGAACGCGAAGTTCATTCACACCTCGCTTGCGCTGCGGTGCCTGAAGGCATACAGCGGCGAGCGGTTCGATATGGATATAGCAGAGTATACGATCAAGGATCCGGCGATGAACATCGTTTCGGATATTTTCTCGCGCAACCCGGATGTAGTGGGCTTCTCCTGCTATATATGGAATATTGAAGAGACGATTACCGTCATCAACATGCTGCGCAAAATCATGCCCGAAGTCAAAATCGTATTAGGCGGCCCAGAGGTCAGTTATGATATGAATTACTGGATGGACCGCGTGTCCGAGGTTGATTTCATCGTCATCGGCGAAGGCGAAGAGACGTTCGACCAGCTGTTGACCGAGATTGAAGGAGACGGCAAGTACCATATGGTGTTCGGCATTGCCTACCGCAAGCAGCGCGGAGAGGAATCCGAGGTCGTCATCATGCCTCCGCGTCCGAAGCTGAATTTGGCCGAGCTGCCGTCGCCCCATCGATTCAAGGAGGACATTCCGAACCTTGGCAGCCGCGTCGTTTATTTCGAGACGAGCCGGGGCTGCCCGTTCAGCTGCCAGTTCTGTCTCTCGAGTATCGAGGTCGGCGTACGCTACTTCGATATCGAGCGGACGAAGGCCGATATTTTATATTTGATCGATTCCGGCGCCAAGCTGATTAAGTTCGTGGATCGCACGTTCAATATTAAACGCGACTATGCGCTGGAAATGTTCCGATTCCTGATCGAGAACCATCGGGGCTGCGTATTCCAATTCGAGATTACCGCCGACATTATGCGGCCGGAGGTGCTCGACTATTTGGCAGAGCATGCGCCGCCGGGCGTATTCCGCTTCGAGATCGGCGTCCAATCGACGAATGATCCGACCAACGAAGCGGTGCAGAGAAGACAGAACTGGTCGAAGCTCGTCCGCACCGTCACGAAGGTGAAGGATTCGAAGAAGATCGACCAGCATTTGGATTTGATCGCTGGATTGCCGCTCGAGAACTACGATACGTTCCGCGGGACGTTCAACGACGTGTTCGAGCTCCGCCCGGAAGAGCTGCAGCTTGGATTTCTGAAGATGCTGCGCGGTACGGGACTGCGCCTCGACGCAACGAAGTGGGGCTATATCTATATGGATCGGGCTCCGTACGAGATGCTCGGCAACGATCTCATGCCGTTCGGCGATATCGTCCGCATCAAGCGGGTTGAGGATGTGCTGGAGAAATATTGGAACGCGCATCGGATGGACCATACGCTGCTCTATTTGGTCGAACGCGTATTCGACTCGCCGTTCGACTTCTTCCAGCTGTTCGGCGACTATTGGGAGCGCCGCGGCTGGCAGAAGATCGGCCATCAGCTGGAGGATCTGTTCTCGCGGCTATGGGCGTTTCTTGGCTCGCTTGAGGAGACTTCCGCCGGGTCGGAGCTGCAAGCCTCGATGCTCGCGGACGCTCGCGACCGTCTCGATACCGAAGTCGTGCTCGGGCTTATGAAATATGATTTCTTCTTGAATCATAACTATAAGCCGCGCAAGACGTGGTGGGAGTTCACGATGGACAAGTCGGAGTGGAGCGGCTGGATGCGCCGCCTTGTCGAGCGCCCTGCGGACGTATCGCCGGAATTCGCCGCGCTGGGCTTAAGCGAGAAGGAGCTGCACAAGCATGCGGTCATCGAGAAGCTGCCGTACGACCTTGCGGCTTTCCTTGCGAGCGGGGAGATAGACAAGTCGCGGCATACGCTCCTCGTCATGTTGTACGCGCTCGATGCCGGCAGCACGAAGCCGACGCCGCGTCCTCATATGCTGACGATGGAAGCGGGCAGGATGAGCGAGGTTGTTACAAAGTAAGTTCATAGACGGCTTGGCGTCCGAATATGGAGCGGCGCCAGGCTGTTTTCTTTTTCAGACGTTTCCCGTCTTATGAGCATCCTCATAAAATAATGAGGGTAATCTCAGTGTTTACGAACATCCGAACCGATTTGACACAATTTGTGAGGCGAATCTCACTGCCCGTGAAGCTAGGTTCATGGGCAATGAGGTTTGCCTCACTCTTTGATCATACAGCCAAAAAATGCGCAGAAATAAGTGAGGCTAGCTTCATACATAGTGAGTTTTAATTCATTCCGTAATAATGAAAGAACGTTATTCTAAATATAGCGATAATTACGGTTTCTTGAACGAAATAACGAAACGAAATAACCGCTCATCTTTGAATAATAAAAACCTGCCGTGTCTTGGCTGTTGGCCAAGGAGCACGGCAGGTTGGAACGGTCTATAATTGTTAGCTGCTTGGCACAACGCTGCGCAATACCGTCATGCTGCCGGATAGCTCGTAGCTGCCGAGCGTTGCGGGCAGGAGGAAGCATTCGCCCGCTTTAACCGCTAACTCGCCTTCCGCCCACTTCAAGCTGCCTTGACCTTCGGCGATGACAAGGATAACGAAGCTTTGCGCCGAAGTAGCAAGCTGCCATGGCGCTTCGACAATGCCTTTCTCGACGATGAAGTAGGGGGATGTGGCGATGGTCAGCCACTCGCTTGGCGCAGCGCCATCCGTCTTCATCCGCTGGGCGCCGGCGCCCTCGTATGCGATGACGTTAAGCGAGTCTTCGATATGAAGCTCTCGAAGCTGGCCGTCCAGACCTGGACGGTCGTAATCGTATAGACGGTACGTCGTGTCCGAATTTTGCTGAATTTCAGCTACAACGACACCGGAACACAGGGCATGGACCGTGCCTGCCGGAATATAGAAGGCGTCGCCCGCTTCGACGGAAACCTCTTGCAGCGTATCCATAATGCGGCCTTCGGAGATGGCCGCTTCCATGGCTGCGCGGTCGATGCCGTCCTTGAGACCGTAGATGATTTTGGCGCCCGGCTTGGCGTCCAGAATGTACCACATTTCCGTCTTGCCCAGCTCGCCTTGCGGCAGCCCTTCGTATTCATCGGTAGGATGGACTTGAATAGAGAGGTCGTCGTTGCAATCCAACAGCTTGATAAGCAACGGGAAGCGTCCGTTCTTCTCCGAGAAGCCTTGCGAGCCGAACCATTCGCGGCCGTAAGTCTCGCGAATCACATCGAGGCCGGTGCCTGCGAGTTCGCCGTTCATGACTTTAGTCGTTCCATTGGGATGATCGCCGATCATCCAGCCTTCGCCGATCGACCCTTCAGGCAGCGTCAAGCCGAAGCCTTCAAGCGCTCTACCGCCCCAAATGCGTTCTTTCATCTCCGGTTGAAATTGCAGCGGATAAGGTTTTACTGTCATTGTACGTATCTCTCCCATGTTTGAATGATATGTAGATCTGATTGCGGCCTGCAGCAAGCTCGTCCAATGAGCCTCCGTACGTGCAACGCAATCATCGAATTACCTTATCAGTCTGTTATTTGCTTCGGCGCTTCTCCGCAGCAATGAGATAAGGGGCAGCTCCGCGCTGCAACTGACGGTAGATGACCGTCTGCGCCAAAGTTTGCGGAAGCTGGGCGGCCCAATTCTCGACGGCAGCCGCTTCCTCTGCGCCGCCCGGATGACCGGGGTACAGCACGCAGGTGACGATGCCGCCGGGCCGAAGCAGAGATAAGGCCGCATCCAGTGCCTGAATCGTCGAAGCCGGCTCCGTAATAACGGCAAGGTCGTCGCCTCCGGGCAAGTAACCGAGATTGAACATGACGGCTGCAACTTCTCCCGCTGCACCCTGATCAACGACTTCGGTCATGCGTGCATGATTCTCAAGCAACAGCCTCACATCGGGCAGCATTCCGCTCTTCGCAAGCGGGGCGAGCCGCTCGCTTGTGCGGTCCAGCGCCTCTTGCTGAATGTCGAAGGCGTATACGGTGCCTGATCGTCCTACTAGTTCGGCCAGCGCAAGCGTATCGACGCCGCCGCCTGCGGTTGCATCAATGACAATATCTCCGGCAGCGGTGCGCTCGGCGATCCATTTATGCGCCGTGCTCAGCACGGATAAGAAGCCCATGCTAATTCTCCGGCTGCCATAGCTTGCCTTGCCACGTATCGCGGCGGCGCAGCTCGTCATCGATTGCATTCAGCACTTCCCATTTCTTCAGACTCCACATCGGTCCGATCAGCAGATCGCGAGGCGCATCGCCGGTCAGGCGATGAACGATCATCTCCGGAGGGAGGAACTCCAAGCTGTCGACGATCAGCTTTACGTATTCATCCTGCTCCAGGAATCGAAGCAGTCCGGCCTCGTACTGGCGAACCATCGGCGTCTTGCGCATGAGATGGAGCAGGTGAATCTTAATGCCCTGCACATCCATCTTGGCGACGGCGCGTCCCGTATCCAGCATCATCTCATGCGTTTCTTGCGGCAGACCGTAAATAATATGCGCGCATACGCGGATGCCCCGCTCTCTTAATCTGCGCACCGCATCAAGATAGCAGGCGGTATCATGCGCGCGGTTAATCAGCTCGGACGTTGATTCATGGACCGTCTGCAAGCCCATCTCTACCCATAGGTAGGTACGTTCATTCAGCTCTGCCAAATAATCGACGACATCATCCGGCAAGCAGTCCGGCCGTGTCGCGATCGACAAGCCGACAACGCCAGGCTGCTGCAGAATGACTTCATAATATTCGCGCAGCTCCTCGACCGGCGCATACGTGTTCGTATAAGCCTGGAAGTAGCCGATATAATTCGCTTCGGGCCATTTCTGATGCTGGCGGTCGCGGATATTGTTGAATTGGGTGACGAGATCGTCGCGCCTGCTGCCCGCGAAGTCCCCTGATCCGCGCGCGCTGCAGAACGTGCAGCCGCCCTTGGCGATCGATCCGTCGCGGTTCGGGCAAGTGAAGCCGGCGTCGAGCATGACCTTGAACACCTTGCCGCCGAACTGCTCGCGCATTTCGTAGTTCCATGTATGAAATCTTTTGTCGCCCCAGAGCATCGGCTGCTGCGGCGTCGCTTTTAGATCGATCATTTTTTTCCCCTTCTTTCAAGACGTACATCTTCTATTTTAGCGAAAAACGATCCGAAAAGCCACGACTTATCCCATTAGCCGCGGACAATGTTCGGAAACCGCTTTATATGGAAATTATTTTTGAAATCGTCGATTATGGGCTTGCAATACCTTACATGAAGTGTTATATTAAAAGTGCGACAAAACAACAAAAAAACCTGACATAGCCCATTTGCACCTGCATTCATGAAACGTCGATTAACTGGGAACGCTATTTTTAATAAATCGATGAGGTGATGTGAGATGAGTACGACGAAAATTCCGCATGGCAATGACAAAGTGACGGTAGAGCTTACAGTGAAAGAGTTAATGGCGCTGACAGGCGTTCGTTTCTACAATAATCACAGCGTTGAAATATCCGCCCGCAAGAAGCTGAACGAGGTGCTGGAAGGTACTTACGAGATCGCTCAACGCGAGGATGCCCCGATTCCGTATCAGCTGCTGAGCTAATCGCGAATCGACTCTATTTATACGAATCGACCGACTAAAGCCGCAGCGCCGACATAGCGCCGGCTTTTTTTTGTTTGCGGCCACGAAATTGCTTTACAATGCGGCTATTGTTGGGCACAATAAGGACTAGTTTCATTATAACCAATAACACTGGACTTTTGATTTTAGAGCAATTGGAGGCAATACGCTATGCGTTTAAGAGGAAGAAAAGGAATTCGCGAGAGTCTGGAGAGCCAGCCGGAGCTCGTTGTGCTCGATGCTGCGCCACATAAAGGAAAGTGGCGCGAATTCTTCGGCAATGACAATCCGATTTATGTAGAGCTTGGCATGGGGAAAGGCCGCTTTATTAGCAATATGAGCGCGCGTTACCCGCATATTAACTTCATCGGCGTCGATATGTACGATGAACTGATCCGTCGTGCGAGCGAGAAGGCGCGTGCGATCTGGGAAGAGCAAGGCGTTGATTCTCCGCCGAATCTGGCGCTGCTGCGGGCCAATATCGAAGGAATTGAAGACATGTTCGCACCCGGCGAGCTTGAGCGGATCCATCTGAATTTCAGCGATCCTTGGCCGAAAAGCAAACACGCCCGCCGGCGGCTGACACATTCCCGATTTGTCGAGAAATATATCGAGCTGCTGAACGAGCGCGGAGAGATTCATTTTAAGACCGATTCGCAATCGTTGTTCGAGTTCTCCTTGAACAGCTTCGCCGATATGGAGCTTATTATGCGGGGCATATCGCTTCACTTGCATAAGGACGGTCCTAGAGAGGACCTTGTATTTACTGAATATGAGATGAAGTTTATGGAAAAAGGCCAAAATATTTATCGCGTCGAAGCGGTCATCGGTTCCGAAGCGCTTCGCAAGCACCGCGAAGCGAAAAAAGCGACCGCGTTGCAGGAAGCAGCTCAAGCGATTGATGCTGCTGATGATGATAGCGAAGACGGATCTAATGAATCTGCATCCGAATAAGGACTATACGGTAGCAACGGTAGAAGCAAGCCAGAAGTAATTGACGGCGAAGGCCGTAGCCGTTCCGATCAGCGCCCCGGCCGCAACATCCGACGGGTAATGCAGGCCCAGGTACATCCTCGACCATCCGACGGAGAGGCCAATAACGATAGCTGCAGGCACGATAATCATAAGTCCGACGCTTGCCGTCAGCAATATCGGGACGAGCCACGCGAAGATCGCCGTCGTATGGCCTGAAGGAAACGACGAATCCTGCAATGGTTTATGGCAGGTATTGACGGCCGGCAGCGCCTGGTAAGGCCGCAGCCGCTTAAATTTACGTTTGACGATCGCTACCGGCAAGTGGCTAAGAATGACGGCTGCGAGGCATTGCCAGCCGGTCGTGCTCCATGGTGTCGGAGCTATGAGCGCATATAACAAGGCGGTAGCTAGGGTGAACGTTGCACCGCCCATATGCGTGACTGTGCTTAGCCACTTGCCGAGCCACGAATGCACTCTTCCATCCGTAGGTCTTCGATTAGCCCAGAACAGCATTCTCTGCTCATTCGATCGTAACCAATCGAACATTCTCTCCATTAGTAAATCCCTCCTGCCGCATTTGCGCTAAGCAAACACACTTCATAAGCGTAATCCGATCTTACCACGTTTTTGTACGATGAACGTTAACTAATTAATAATCCTTTATTAATGAATTTTCATTTCAAAATTTAGGCCGTATAAGATATTCTCTTATACGGGTCCTATATTTCACCGCGAAACGATAGCTTTATGCCGCCAAAGGACGTTGATCGCCGTTTGCGCTTTGTGAAATCTTTTTTGTACCGAAATCCGTTTTACAATTCGAATCGTATGGAAATGCTTATACAGACTAATCGCAGTATTCGACAATTTTCGGAGGGAAACTGTTTGCAGCGCAACCGTTCACCTATTCGTCACACGTCCGGGACGCAAAAAGGGGAACATTTTAAAACATTTTATCGTAAGTAAGGTCGTTAGTGCTAAAAAGTCAGCAAATGGTTGAAAATAAGGCTTAACCGTCGCAAAAGGAGGTAATGGGCTCTTTCCGTAGGCATGCAAGCGTTTTTCTGACGAGATTAAGCGTAATCGCGTCATATTCTACTTTTGACAAAGCTGTTATTTCTGTGGAAAATCAAAAAGGGTTAGCAGGACGCTTGCAGAGAAGCGCCCATACACAAAGAGAAAATATATGATAAAAACTTGTTTGATGTTCTTCAGAGATGAGCGACCGCGTCTAAGCGGTTGTTTTTTAAGACTCGCCGTCTCGGCTCCGAAGACTCGAATCAAGAAAAAATGGGGTCTCAAGGGGGCAGTACCGCATGTTTAACACAATCATGCTCGTGTTTCAGATTGTTTTTGCTTTACTAGGCTTGTATCAGTTGTTTCTAACGTTTTTTGGCTGGCGTCGCAAGAAAGAGGATTTATCCCACCCGCCGCAGAAGTCTTTCGCGCTTCTTGTTGCGGCGCATAACGAGGAGCAGGTGGTCGGGGCTCTGATCGAAAATTTGCTGAAAATGAAATACCCGCGCGAGCTGTTCGATATTTTCGTCATTTGCGACAATTGCACGGACGGCACGGTTGACGTGGTCAATAGCTACGACGGCGTGCATGCTTGCGTACGTACGAATCCGAGCCAAAGGGGCAAAGGATTTGCGGTGGAATGGATGCTGAAGGAACTATGGAAGATGCCAAAAAGCTATGACGGCGTCGCGATCTTCGACGCCGACAACCTGGTAGCAACAGATTTCCTGCAATATATGAACAACGATCTATGCAACGGTTCGAGAGTGATTCAAGGCTACTTGGATACGAAAAACCCGAACGACTCCTGGATCAGCTCGGCTAATGCCATCAACTACTGGTTCTGCAACCGGTTATGGCAATTGCCGCGCACGAATTTGAAGCTAGCGAACTTTCTCGGCGGAACGGGCATGTGCTTCGACGCCAAGCTGCTGAAGGAAATGGGCTGGGGCGCGACAAGCCTCGTCGAAGATTTGGAGTTTACGGTACGCTGCATTCAACGCGGTATTTACCCTAAGTTCAACTTCGAAGCGAAAGTGTATGACGAGAAGCCGATTACGTTCCAAGCGTCGGCCCGCCAACGTCTTCGCTGGATGCAAGGACACTTTGACGTGACTCGCAAATATATGCTGCCTTTGCTATGGCAGGGCATCAAGGAACGCAGCATGACGAAGATCGACGCTGCGCTGTACGTATTCAATGCTTATAACTATTTGGCCGGCTTCTTCATTGCGGCGATCATCTGGGGCGATATTTTCTTATCCGGCGGGGACAACGTAACGTCCGTGTACAACATGCTGCCGATCTGGCTGAGTATTCCGTATATGGCTTACGTATTCGTGCAAATCCCGCTGTCGATGTATATGGCGAAGGTGGACTGGAAGCTTTACCTGCGCATTCCGACGTTCCTGCTGTTCACGCTGTCGTGGTGGCCGATTACGGTTCACGCCTTCTTTACGCAGAACAACAAGACGTGGAGCCATACCGAGCATACGCGCGTTATTCGGCTTGAGGAAGTTCAGAGCAAGCAGTTGTAGATTCGCGGTTGTAGAAACGACTGTTGACATCAAATCGTCGATTATGATATATTAACACGGTAGTGTTTTGGAATAACTTAATGACGCACAAGCAGAAGCGCCCGCTTCTCACCTTTTGGCTTAAGCTGACTGGTTCGCGATAATCGAAATTCGAATAGCCGACCCTCGTTAATACGATCGCGGCTACTATGAACGGTTATGAGATGCGGGTTCGAGCGAACCCGCATTTTTTTTGTTTTTATCAAGAGCAGCATACTATTATGGAGGTGGCACGTTATTAGCAGAGAACATCAAATCAATGATGAGATTCGGGCAAGAGAAGTGCGCTTAGTCGGCGCGGAAGGCGAACAGATTGGCATCAAACCGATTCGCGACGCGCTTCAAATGGCAATCGACCTTAACTTGGATCTTGTGAACGTCGCTCCGACGGCAAAGCCGCCAGTATGCCGCATCATGGACTACGGCAAATTCCGCTACGAGCAGCAGAAGAAAGAGAAGGAAGCCCGTAAGAATCAGAAAATCGTCGATATCAAAGAAGTTTGGTTCCGCGCCAATATCGAGGAGAACGACTACCAGACGAAATTCCGCAACGTAGTCAAATTCTTGAACGAAGGCGATAAGGTGAAAGCTTCCGTTCGATTCCGCGGCCGTGAGATCACGCATGCGGCGATCGGACAACGGATATTGGACCGCCTCTCCAAAGAGGTTGCCGAAATATGCAGCGTAGAACGTGCTCCCAAGCTTGAGGGCCGGAGCATGATTATGATTTTGGCACCAAAAACTACTAGCTAGCACACGGATCATCAATCCGCAGCAACGAAAACTTTTTAGGAGGATAACTGACATGCCAAAGATGAAAACGCACAGCAGTCTAAAGGACCGCTTCAAAATTACCGGTACGGGTAAAGTAAAACGTTACAAAGCATACCGTAACCACTTGCTTTCGCACAAATCCGGCCGTCAAAAACGCGTTCTTGCCGGCCAGCCGCTTATGGCTGCAGGCGATGTTCGCCGTTTGCAACAAGGTCTTTCCCAATTGAAATAGTCGCATCGCTATATAAATCCATTCAACCTACAGGAGGTTTCCACTCATGGCAAGAGTCAAAGGCGGATTTGTCCGCACTCGTCGTCGCAAAAGAATTTTAAAGCTCGCTAAAGGTTATTTCGGTTCGAAACATCGTCTGTTTAAAACAGCGAAGGAGCAAGTAGGCAAATCGTTGATGTACGCTTACCGCGACCGCCGCAACAAAAAACGCGACATCCGCAGACTGTGGATCGTCCGTATTAACGCAGCAGCTCGCATTAACGGCCTTTCGTACAACAAATTCATGCACGGCTTGAAACTTGCGGGCGTAGAAGTAAACCGCAAAATGCTTGCTGACATGGCTGTTAACGACCTGGGTTCGTTCAACTCGCTTGCAGGCATCGCCAAAGAAAAAATCAACGTTTAGTCGTTGATTCCGATAGAAGGGGCTGTTCCGTAAGATCATTCTCATGATCTGCGGAACAGCCCTTTTGCTTGAAATATAGAAAAGTCGGAATGAAACGCGCAGCGCCGCCAAGGACGGCGACAGCCGTTTCACCTTGTGAATCGCACATTTATTGCCATAGTGGACAAACAAACAGACGATGCCCCCCCTCCCCGAATAAACTGAAGAACAACGGGAAAGGAGGGATTTGGCATGCAGAATGTTTCCAAGAAGGAAGTCCGGAAACTAATCGGCAAATCCATCTATGCGGTACGTCCGGATGGTTCGGTCGTTACAGGGAAGCTTGTACGCATTCATCGCAATAAGCTTATTCTTGAGCCTCTTGGCAAGGATAAAGGAAAAAAAGTGCAGACTAGCTTTTTTTTCATCCCGCTGCTTTTGTTTAGCGTGCTTGCGGTAGGCGCCCTTTGCAGTTGCGGCTGCGGCGCTAAAGCTGGCAACTGTTTCAACAAATGCGGAGGCGGTTATGGCGGCGGTTACGGTGGAGGCTACGGCGGCGGTTATGGTGGAGGCTACGGTGGCGGATATAACGGTTACGGCAACGGTGACGGCTATCAAGGCAGCGGCTACTATAGCGGTTTCTAAAGAAGTTTAGGCGTTCAAGGCGAGGTCAACGGTTTGATAAGCTCATAGCAGCGAAGATCCTGGTGGTAGTGGACGACGGAGTACCCAAGCTTGACGTAGAATTGTCTGGCTTTGTCGTTAACTGAATCCACGAACAACCGGACAGCTTTGCAATGGTGGGCCCCACCGTAGGCCTCGCCTTGCGCCATTAAACGCTTTCCCCATCTTCGGTTCTGATGGTCGGGATGGGTTACGAGCATATCTACATATAGGACTTCGCCCATAATCTCGCAGCGGACAAAGCCGATAGGCGGACTATTCTTGGAAAGCGATGCGACATACGTCATGCCGCTGCGGAATCGTTTCGGCAGCTCTCGGACGATCTGCGCGTCGAGTGGACGGGCCGTATGAGAGAGCGGAAGCAGCTCGGTACGAATAAGCCGGACGAGCTCGGCGTCGTCGGTTCTAGGATTTCGCAATCTAATCATGGCATTCATTCCTATCTGCAATGCGTATGTTGCCGCCTCGATGGGCGCCGCATGGATTTGCCGTTGTCAGGCTACACTAGTATATGTGCTGTGCGGGTGAATTGCGCCGCATGCAAATTATTCAAGAGCGGTTTATGGTTCTTGACGAACCGGATATAACGGCATATAATAAAGAAAGTCTTATCTACCGCATTGGCTTACAGCCTCAGTGGTAAATATATTATCGGCAATGATGAGGACGAAGTGCTAAGGGCTCTTTTGAACAGAGAGCAGACGGATCAGCTGCAACCGTCGCCAAAATCCCTTTTCTACGAGCTCACCTCGGAGCTGTTTCCCTGAAAAGCATCGACCGATGCGCATTAGGGGAAATCGCAGGGCAAGCGTTAAAGTGCCAAAGGTATGAACGAGTATGTGCACATCGTTCTTGCCTGTGGAGGTTATACATTGAATATGTATAACGAATTTGGGTGGTACCACGGAAGATCAACCTTTCGTCCCTCGTTGCTTCGACATGAAGCAGGAGGAGCGAAAGGTTTTTTTGTTTTTTTGAGAGGAGGATGACTGATGGTAACGCAAGATGCTCAGCTTAAGTCAAAAGAGGAATTAATGGAAAGACTCTCGATGCCCGAGGTCATATCTGGATCGGAAATATTGCTCCGCAGTCTGTTGCTTGAGGGTGTAGATTGCGTATTCGGTTATCCAGGCGGCGCCGTATTGTATATTTATGATGCGATGCACGGCAACCCTGACTTTAACCACGTGCTGACTCGCCACGAGCAAGGCGCGATTCACGCGGCTGACGGCTATGCCCGCGCTAGCGGCAAGGTCGGCGTATGTATCGCAACGTCGGGACCGGGCGCGACTAACCTCGTAACCGGTATCGCAACTGCTTATATGGACTCTGTGCCGCTCGTCGTTATTACGGGCAACGTCATCTCCTCCCTGATCGGATCGGATGCGTTCCAAGAGGCCGACATTACCGGCATTACGATGCCGATTACGAAGCACAGCTACCTTGTTCGAAATGTAGAGGATTTGTCGAGCACGATTCACGAGGCGTTCCATATCGCGAACACAGGCCGCAAAGGCCCCGTGCTCATCGATATTCCGAAGGACATATCCGCGGCGAAGACGCTGTTCAAGCCGGTAACGGAAGTTAGCATTCGCGGTTACAATCCAACGGTAACGCCGAACAAGCTGCAGCTTGATAAGCTGGTTAAGGCGATTGAAGAATCGACTCGTCCGCTTATTCTTGCAGGCGGCGGCGTAGTTTACTCCGGAGCCCATGAGGAGCTGCTCGAGTTCGTGACGAAAACGGACATTCCGATCACGACGACGCTTCTTGGTCTTGGCGGCTATCCAAGCGGCAACGATCTGTGGCTTGGCATGCCGGGCATGCACGGTACGTATACGGCTAACATGTCGATCCAGAACGCGGACTTGCTTATTAATATCGGCGCACGGTTCGATGACCGCGTGACGGGCAAGCTTTCCGGATTCGCGCCGAAAGCGAAGATCGTTCATATCGATATCGATCCGGCCGAGATCGGCAAGAACGTGCCGACGGACATTCCGATCGTCGGCGACGTGAAGACGGTCCTCGGCTTGGCGAACAAGATCGTGAAGCGCGCGGACAAAGCGGACGCATGGCGAGCCGACATTCAGAAGTCGAAGGCGGCGCACCCGTTCCGCTACATCGATTCCGAAGACGAGCTTAAGCCGCAATGGGTCGTGGAGCTTATCCACGAGACAACAAGCGGCGACGCGATCGTAACGACGGACGTAGGACAGCATCAGATGTGGGCGGCCCAATATTACAAATTCAACAAGCCGCGTTCTTGGGTAACGTCGGGCGGACTTGGCACGATGGGCTTCGGTTTCCCATCGGCGATCGGCGCCCAAATGGCGAATCCGGATCGTACGGTCGTATCGATCAACGGCGACGGCGGCATGCAGATGTGCGCGCAGGAACTCGCGATTTGCGCGATCAACAACATACCTGTTAAGGTTGTTATTATTAATAACCAGGTACTCGGCATGGTTCGTCAATGGCAGGAGCTTATCCACGAGAACCGATTCAGCCATATCGACCTCGCCGGCAGCCCGGACTTCGTCAAGCTTGCCGAAGCGTATGGCGTTAAGGGTTTCCGCGCTTCGAACAAGGAGGATGCGAAAGCGGTTTGGGAAGAGGCGCTTAATCATCCAGGTCCGGCCGTCGTGGAATTCGTCGTTCGCAGAGATGAGAATGTGTATCCGATGGTCGCACAAGGAAGCACTATCGACCAAATGATCATGGGGGATTCGGAATGAAGAAGCATACGATCGCAGTAATCGTTAACGATCAGCCCGGCGTTCTGCAACGCGTATCCGGCTTGTTCGGACGCCGCGGCTTCAATATTGAGAGCATTACGGTAGGCACGAGCGAGGAAGCCGGCTTGTCGCGTATGGTCATCGTCACGACTGGCGATGATCACACGCTCGAGCAGACCACAAAGCAGCTGTACAAGCTGATCGATGTCATTAAGGTAATCGATCTTAGCGCGAACCCGATGGTTGCGCGCGAGCTTGCACTCATCAAGGTAGCCGCCGAGCCATCGGCTAGACCGGAAATTCTCGGCGTTGTCGATACGTTCCGCGCGGCAGTTGTCGATATCGGCACGCATACGCTAATCGTGCAAGTGGTTGGCGATACGGAGAAGATCGACGCGATGGTCGAGCTCCTTAAGCCTTACGGCATTCGCGAGTTGTCCCGCACAGGGGTAACGGCACTTAACCGGGGCAATTCGAAATAATAGCGGCTTGTTAAAAGACTAATCGGTTCAACCTCCCTATTTGAACGGGAGTTTAAGAGGAGAACCGCTCATTTATATGACCTTCACTTCTCTGCTTAAACACCCGTTCAAAAGGGTTAAATTAAAGGAGGCAATTATTAAAATGGCAGTTACAATGTACTATGAAAAAGACGCCGACCAAGGCGTGCTTCAAGGTAAAACAATCGCAGTTATCGGTTACGGCAGCCAAGGCCACGCGCAAGCGCAAAACCTTCGCGACAGCGGTCTGAAAGTCGTTATCGGTCTTCGCCCAGGCAAATCCGCCGACGTAGCTAAGAATGACGGCTTCGAAGTGTTGACTGTTGCAGAAGCGACTAAAATCGCCGACGTTGTTCAAATTTTGCTTCCCGACGAAACGCAAGCGAAAGTATACGCGGAAGAAATCGAACCAAACCTCAAAAAAGGCGCGGCTCTTATGTTCTCCCACGGCTTCAACATCCACTACGGCCAAATCGTGCCTAGCAAAGATACGGACGTATTCTTGGTAGCTCCTAAATCGCCGGGTCACATGGTTCGCCGTACATACCAAGAAGGCTTCGGCGTTCCTGGTCTGATCGCAATTCATCAAGATGCTTCCGGCAATGCGAAAGCTATCGGCCTTGCATATGCCAAAGGCATTGGCTGCACGCGTGCGGGCGTTATCGAAACTTCTTTCAAAGAAGAGACGGAAACGGATTTGTTCGGCGAGCAAGCCGTACTTTGCGGCGGCGCTTCCGCGCTTGTTAAAGCTGGTTTCGAGACGCTTGTTGAAGCTGGATACGCTCCGGAAATGGCTTACTTCGAGTGCTTGCACGAGCTGAAGCTGATCGTTGACTTGATGTATGAAGGCGGACTTGCGACAATGCGCGATTCCATCTCCAACACAGCGGAATACGGCGACTATGTAACAGGTCCGCGTATCGTTACGGAAGAAACGAAGAAAGAAATGAAACGCGTTCTGGAAGACATCCAATCCGGACGTTTCGCTCGCGACTTCATCTTGGAGAACCAATCGAACCGTGCAATGCTTACGGCTACGCGCCGCAACGAAGCCGCTCATCCAATCGAGCAAACAGGCAAACAGCTTCGTGAGCTTATGCACTGGATCAAGAAGTAATAAACGGCGTCTATACGCAAAATGATATGATCCCGGTACACCGGAGCGCATGCGGCAATCGACTGACGATCCGCATGCGCCCTTTGCGTATACCGGGATAATTCTGTTCACGGAGGTGCTAGGATCACATGCGGAAAATTTATATTTTCGATACAACGCTTCGTGACGGGGAACAATCTCCAGGCGTCAACCTGAATACGAAGGAGAAGGTCGAGATCGCGCTGCAGCTTGAGAAGCTGGGCGTCGATCGCATCGAAGCAGGCTTCCCGGCTGCATCGCCGGGCGATCTGGCAGCCGTTAACGCGGTTGCTCGCGCAGTGAAGAACGCTAGCGTCATCGGTCTGTCCCGCTCGCGCGAGCAGGATATCGACGCGGTGCGCGAAGCGCTTATCGGCGCCCAAGATCCGAGTATTCACGTCTTCCTTGCAACGAGCCCGATTCACCGCAAGCATAAGCTGCGAATGGAGAAGGAGCAGGTGCTCGAGACGGCGGAGCGCGCCATTCGGTACGCGAAGCAATATTTCAGCAAAGTGGAGTTTTCTCCGGAGGATGCGGGGCGCACAGAGCTTGATTTCCTCTGCCAAGTGACGGAGATGGCGATCAAGGCCGGCGCTACGGTCGTCAACATTCCCGATACGGTCGGCTACTTGAATCCGCTTGAATACGGCAACATCTTCAAGACGCTCAAGGAGAACGTTCCGAATATCGAGACGATCCAGCTTAGCGCGCACTGTCATGACGATCTCGGCATGGCAACGGCCAATGCGCTATCGGCGATCATGAACGGCGCGGATCAAATCGAAGGCACGATCAACGGCATCGGCGAGCGCGCGGGCAATACGGCCCTTGAAGAGGTGGCGATGGCGCTTGCGACGCGCCCTGATTTCTTCGGCGCGCAGACGACGCTGAACCTGAAGGAAATCGCGAAGACGAGCCGCCTCGTGAGCAAGCTTACGGGCATGGTCATTCCGGGCAACAAAGCAATTGTCGGAGCCAATGCGTTCGCGCATGAATCGGGGATTCACCAGGATGGCATGCTGAAGGAAAAGACGACGTACGAGATTATTTCGCCGGATACGATCGGACTTAAGGAATCGAAGCTTGTCCTCGGCAAGCATTCGGGACGCCACGCGTTCCGCGAGAAGCTGATCGACCTCGGCTACGAGCTTGAGAACGAATCGGTCAACGCGGCGTTCGCGAAGTTCAAGGACTTGGCTGACCGCAAGAAGAACGTGACGGACGAAGATATTCGCGCGATGCTCGAAGAGAAGCTCGTCGATACGCCGGAAGTATTCACGCTGGAGACGATCCAAGTGAACTACACGAACCAATCGACGCCTAGCGCTTCGGTTCGCATTCGCAAAGCGGATGGCGAAGCGGCCACGGAAGCGGCAGTCGGCAACGGCTCCGTAGACGCGATCTACAACGCGATCGACAAGGCAACGGGCGAGACGGTCGAGCTGGAGGATTATTCCATCAAGTCCGTATCGCAAGGCAAGGACGCTCTTGGCGAGGTGCATGTCGTGCTGAAGCAGAATGAAGTGTCCGCTCAAGGCCGCGGCCTGAGCACCGACATTCTTGAAGCAAGCGCGCGCGCATATATCGACGCGGTGAACCGCTTGATCGACAAGCGCAAGTTACCGGGCCGTCGCGATAAGATGAGCCTGATCTAAATCAGTCATTAGGAACAATAAGCAATAAAAAAGAGAAGAAGACAGCAAGCAAAGGCGGTTATCGCTCTTACATGTTGTCTTCTTCTCTTGCTATTCTAAACGGCATAGGAAAGCTTATGCCGTTGCATCATGCTTGTGAACGAGGGATATGTCGTGAATCTCACGAACTGATCTATGATAATGGCATCGAATGGAGAGCGTTAATTGTTTTATGAATAGGAAGCTGCATGAAGCACGGTCAAGTTACGGGATAAGGCCAGGTCAATTTCATAAGGGGCGTTAAGGTCATTGCCTTCCGCATCCCTGATGATCTGCACGACCGGACGATGGATGATTGCCGAGTTGTACGACTTGACGATCCCCGTCTGGCCATTGCTAAGCTTCAATACGCTTAATAAAGGGTAAGCCGTTATTTGCTTTAGAAATATTTTGACAAGATCGGCGTTAAAATAATGATTTCCCGAAGCAAACATAAACTCGATCACGTCATCTGTCTTGCAATTGCTCTGTCTCTTGGCTTTCGCAAGCAATCGAGCGTACAGATCCGATAAGGCTACGATTTGGGCATACTCAGGAAAGACGCTTCCTTTTATCCTTAGCGGGTAGCCCGAACCGTCATATCTCTCGTGATGCAGCAGCGCGCACTGAGCCGATGGGGCGGGCATGCCTTGAATATCGAGCAGCATTCGAAACCCTAATGCGGTATGGCTCTCCAGTTGCTCCTGCTCCCGCGCGGTTAAGTTCCTCTCGCCGGCGGTTATCGCCGCAGGCAATTGCGTCATGCCGATGTCGAATAACAGCGAGCCTATCGTTAGTTCAAGCATCCTCTCGGCGTCATACCCGCATTCCATTCCGATTATCGTCGATAAGATGGATACATCTATAGCATGCTCGTACAAAGTTTGGTCGTAAGCTTGTAGTTGGGCCAGCAGGCTCGTCGTTTCGGATTGCGATAAAAAATCGTTGACCGAGTTGCGATAGAGCCGCTTATGCCGCTGCTCTGTTTCACCCGAAAAGGCATGTCCGCATAAAGAATGATTGTCCAGCCGATCTATAATTTGATTGAATAACAGCGTTCTGTTCGGTTTGTTGTCCGGAATAAGGGGCGGCTCCGATTGCTGGGCTTGCCCCTCGCGATGCTCGATCCACACGTTACGGATTTTGCGCTGGATCAACCGTTTAATGTAAAGCTCCGTCATGACGGTTCCCTTGCCCAAGATCATCGTTCCGTTATCGGCGAGGATCGGTTTGGCCAGCAAGTCGCCTTCTTTCAAATTTGTTACGTCCGCTTCACGCATTCGGAGCGTCCCCCTTTCTCCTCTTCATCGTTCGTATGCTCGCTTCTTCTTGTTGATCCAAGCGTAACATCGTATGATCAGCGGATCTATTATCCCTATGGCCCTTTCATGGTATCCGAAAGGATACTTTTGCAAGAAATCAAGTTTCACTCCTATACCGACGCCTATATTTTCACCGCGAACGATTGCTTCACGCCGCCTTAAAGAGGCTTAGCCGTTGACGCTTGGCGCAAGGTGCAATAATCCGTGAAATAAGAAGATTAATCATGTAAAATAATGCTGTAGGTTTAATAATTCGAAACGGGTGAGCTCTTTATGACGGTAAATGAAATCAAGAGCGGAGATGAAAGTCTATACGTCGTGGGCCGCGAACGGGAGCTAGCGGCATTCCAGAAGGAACTTGACGGCGCTTTATTCACGAGAAAAATCATGAACCTGCACGGAACGGCAGGCATAGGCAAAAGTTTCTTGCTCGACGAATTTCATAAGAGGGCGCATGCTTGCGGCGTTATCCCTTTCACGATAGATTGCGAGAGCTTCGCTGTAACGCCTCAAGGCTTCTGTCTTCATGTACTGAACCTAATCCATCCGCGCGGTTATAACGCCGCTTCGGACGGGGAGCTTATGTCGGAGTGCGTAGAGGCATTAAACGGGTATGACGGATCGAAGAGAGTCGTTTTGCTCTTCGATGCGTACGAACGAATGGAGAGCTTGGACCATTGGCTGAGAGACTACTTTCTTAAGCAATTGAAGCCGCATATATTAACGGTTGTTGCGGGGAGAACGCAACTAGCGGAGCCATGGTTCCTATCCCCTTCCTGGCGTCAGCAGATCATTAGAATGCCTTTGGCGGAGCTTGATTTCGAAGCTGTCGAACGTTATGCCGGATACAGCGGAGTGAATGACAAAGAATTGATTGCCCGCCTTTGGAGGTATTCCAAGGGGCATCCCCTAACGCTGTCGCTCGTTACGTTCATCCTTGAGCAAGCGCATTTAAATGGAGAAGAGCCTGTATTCAGCGAGCATGACACACTGCCTTATCTCGTGGACAAATGGCTGCAGGAGGTGCCGGATGAGGAGCTGCGCTCGCTTATCGAGGCGGCTTCGGTGCTAAGACATTTTAACCAAGACAGTTTGTCGTTCCTTATGGATTACCCGGTATCATCCGCGCAGTTCTACCGTCTTATTCGCTTCTCCTTCGTCAGGAAGGTCGAACGCGGATGGACGCTGCATGGGTTAATGCGGGAAGCGGTCAGCCAGGAACTCATAGTGAGAGCGCCAATGCGCTACAAGGCGCTAAGGGAGAAAGGACTGCTGTATTACTACGGGAGGCTGAAAGAGAACGAAACGTTCGAGGCTAGTCCAAGAGAAGCGGTCGAGCTGATGTATTATATCGGCGATGCGCTGGTCAGAGCGCTCATGAATTGGTTCGATCTCATTCCGCCGCGGTTCGAGCAGGCGGGACGTCATACGATTCTTGAGCTTGAGCGCTACATAAAAAGGCGAAGAGACGAGGCGAGAGACGCCAGAATCGAATTATTCGATCCGCACTCGGGACGTACGTTCGACTTCGTCGTTACGGCGGAGCAGACTTGCCTTACGTTGAAGTATTTGGACTTCGAAAAGCTGTTCGAGCTTGGTTATGACGTTGTCCGCATAATGAGGGACGCCGAAGGGGAGATTAACGGATTCGCAGTCGTTATTCCGATCAACGGCAAGACATTGCCATACTTGCTGGAAAGTCCCCGGTCCAGAACGTATTTTTCCCAATTGGTTCCCGAGAGACTGAAGCAGCTTGCCGTTTCCGAATCGACGCGGGCGGGTTGGTTTATTGAAACAATCGATATTGCGGACTTCGCGGATGTGGGGCAACAGACGGCGATGGGGCATCTGCTTCATGCTCTGATCTTCACGGGAGAGCTTGTGGTTGAATCGCCTGCGCCCATCCCTTTTTTTATCGAGGCGCACAAGAGCCTCGGGTTCGAGGTCGTTCCGAACGCGACGCATAGAGAATATGACGGGATTACAGATGCACCGACGTTCGTCATTGATATGCGCAAGAACAATCTGCTTACCTACATCCATCGGATGATGGAAAGCGCAGGGCAATCCGAATCGCTTGTTATGGAAGCGGAGCAACTGCCCGAACCCGGAATAGGCGATGCCGTTGGAGGAGAGGCCCCTGTTGATCCGATTCTGATCAGAACCGATCTAACGCCTAGAGAGAAGGAAGTAGCCAAGCTGCTGGAGCAGGGACTCAAAAATGCCGAGATAGCGGAGAGGCTCTATCTAAGCGAGGCAACTGTTAAGAAGCATATGAAATCGATGCTCGCCAAATTGAATGCCGCCAATCGGACGCAATTGCTCAAGAAACTATTGGAGCAGCCATGACTACCAGATCAAGTAATCGTCGACATGCCGCTTATGGAAAAATGGACTTATAGCCGCAAACTATAAACTAAATAGATTTTATATCTTTGTAATCAAAGCGGATTTATGGTACAAATGATAATAGACTGAGAATGAGATAATAGAGGAGTGTACAATCGATCATGGCTGAAGTGAAAAAGATCGCGGTCGTTGCCGGTGACGGCATTGGACCTGAAGTTGTAGGCGAAGCGCTTAAAGTGCTTAAGAAAACGGAAGAACTGTTCGGCTACCAATTCGAGACGGAGAACGGCTTGTTCGGCGGTATCGCAATCGACGAGAAAGGTACGCCGCTTCCGCAGGAAACGCTTGACTTGTGCAAAGGCGCAGACGCCGTATTGCTTGGCGCTGTCGGCGGCCCGAAATGGGACAACAATCCGAAAGAGCTTCGTCCGGAGACAGGCTTGCTCGGCATCCGCAAAGCGCTTGGCTTGTTCTCCAACATCCGTCCCGCTACGGTATTCGACTGCTTGAAGGAAGCTTCCACTTTGAAGCCGGAAGTGCTTGAAGGCACTGATCTGATCGTCGTGCGCGAATTGACGGGCGGCATCTACTTCGGCGAGAAATTCCGTCGCGAAGGCGCAAACGGCGAAGAAGCGGTCGATACTTGCGTATACAACGTACAAGAAATCGAGCGCATCGTGCGCCAAGCATTCGACATTGCGATGACGCGCAGCAAACGTCTTGCTTCCGTCGACAAGGCGAACGTCCTTGAGACATCCCGCCTGTGGCGCGAAGTCGTTAACCGGATCGCACCGGAATACCCGGAGGTTGAGCTTGAGCACGTACTCGTCGACAACTGCGCGATGCAATTGCTTCGCCGTCCATCGAGCTTCGACGTTATCGTAACGGAAAATATGTTCGGCGATATTCTTAGCGACGAAGCGGCAATGTTGACAGGTTCGATCGGCATGCTGTCGTCTGCTTCGCTTGGCGAGGGAAGCTTCGGCCTATACGAGCCGGTACACGGCTCTGCGCCCGACATTGCCGGACAAGGCATCTCGAACCCAATCGCAACGATCTTGTCGGTTGCGCTTATGTTCAGACTGACTTTCGGCTACCACGAGGCCGCGGCTTCCATTGAGAATGCCGTTAAGGAAGTATTGGATGCAGGCCACCGTACGGGCGATATCGCCGTTGATAAGAGCAAAGCAATCGGCACGACCGCAATGGGCGATCTGATCGTTGCAGCAATGAGAAAGTAGTTTCAGATTAAAATAATTATCAAAAAGTATTAGTTATAATATTGACTTGATTACATTCTAGTGATAGTATGTAAAAAGTAAGTTGCATAAATAACGCGACAAAAATAATAAACTATGGATAGGTCAAGGAGGTTTTTCGATTATGGCAGAACGTTTGGTAGGTCGCCCAGCTCCGGATTTCACAATGGAGACGGCAACAGGAAACGGACAAGATTTTGGTACGGCGTCGCTTTCGGATTACAAAGGTAAATGGTTGGTATTGTTCTTCTACCCACTCGATTTCACTTTCGTATGCCCGACTGAAATTACCGCTTTGAGCTTGGCTGCAGATCAGTTCAACAGCCTGAACACTGAAATTCTTGGCGTTAGCGTAGACAGCAAACATAGCCACCGCGCGTGGATCAACACGCCGGTTAACGATAACGGACTTGGTCAATTGAGCTTCCCGCTCGCTGCCGACATTACGAAGAACGTTGCTCGCGATTACGGCGTATTGATCGAAGAAGAAGGAATCGCGCTTCGCGGTTTGTTCATTATCGATCCGGAAGGCGAAGTGAAATACCAAGTCGTTAACCACAACGACGTAGGCCGCAGCGTCGAAGAAACGCTTCGCGTATTGCAAGCTTTGCAATCCGGCGGACTTTGCCCAATCAACTGGAAGCCGGGCCAATCTCACCTGGTAGCGAAATAATAATCGATTTCGTTCATACAGAACCCGTACCTTCTGGTACGGGTTTTGTTATTATTACATTGGGATGTTAAAGATCTTTAAGATTGATGTCATATTTTTCAAGCAGGAATTTCATAGTTTATTAGCGAATAATGTAGGGTATAATGAGCAGCCAGTGCAAATTCGAATGATGCAACGTCTAAGGAGGGGTATCGCTATGAGTTTTTGCTGCGGAGCCAGTATGATTGGTACGAAAGGTACACTTAAGCACTATCGTACGCATATTCACAACGTGCCGATTACGTTTTGTCCCGTATGCCATCGCGTCGATATTCACTATTTGGCACAGGACGAATATGACATATTGGCTGAATACGCCCATGGCGACGATGCTGTCGAGGTTGATTTTCAGGAATATGTAGAGCAGGACGGCAAGCTGCTGTTCGAGAACTGCGTAAACAACGAAAACGAGGATCCAATGGATGTCGTGCATAGCCAGATCGATATGGCGCTTGATCTGTTAAGCTTCGCTAAGCAGATTGAGGATATAGAGTGGGGGCAACAGCTTAAGAAGCGGCTTATAATGCTGAACGGCCGCCGCAACAAATTGCGTCAGAGGCGCACCTCGGTATAGCTGCGAAGGGTATAAAGCGACAGCCTCCTGCGGGAGGCTTTTTTCGTGGAGAGATTTATGAAAAAAATTAAAATCGTTACCCCCTGAAAATGAACGTACAAATTCGAATCATACTAGTAGTGAGGTGGAGCGGTTGTTACTTGTATTGTTCAAACGGTTTTTGCGAAAGTCAGCTTCCGCAAAAACGCAGGAGTTAGAGCAGAAGCTCACTCCCGAACAATGGGTTGCCAGAATCCGTCTGGGTGATGAACTCCTCCGCGAGCAGTTCATAGCAGACTACAAACCTTATATTCTGAAAGTAACAAGTCGATTTAGCAAGCGGTACATCGATCCGACACGTGATGATGAGTTTAGCATAGCGCTGCTGGCCTTTAATGAAACTATTAACCAGTTCGATAGCAATGCGGGAAAATCATTCCTCGGATTCGCTGAAACCGTCATTAGGCGTCGGCTTATTGACTATGTCCGAAAAGAGCAGCGCCATGCGCAGGTTGTTCCTTACAGCATGTTCGATGCGGAGGAAGAAGATCAAGCCGTCTACAATTCGGTTGAGACGAAGCAGGCGCTTAATCAATATGATCTCATGCAAACCGAGAACGAGCGACGGCTTGAGATTGGCGATCTGAATGCCGAGCTTGAGAGCTATGGCATAACGTTCATGGAGCTTGTCGAGCAATCGCCTAAGCATACCGATTCGCGCAAGCTGCTGATCGGCATCGCGCAGACGCTTGCCTATCAGTCGGAACTGTATGAAACGTTCAAGCATACAGGCAGGCTGCCGGTTAAGGAGCTTACCGAATTATGCGGCGTGTCGCGCAAGACGGTCGAGCGCAATCGGAAGTATATTATCGCCATCGCGCTTGTCATATCGGGTACATATCCTTTCATGCATGATTATTTAAATATAACGTTCGAACCAATTTCAATGAATCAGGAGGCCAGCCAATGAAGCGCGGAATCGTCATGAGCATGAATGACCAATATGCTGTTGTTATGACGGCAGATGGCGGATTTTTGCGAGCCCCTATTCAAGGAACTCCGCAAATAGGCGAAGAAATCATTTTCGAACAGGAGTACAGGGAAACGCGGCGCAGACCTAGAATTAGACCGTTATACGGCTATTCGGGAGTTGCGGCTATCGCATTAATCTTGTTTTTGCCGCTGCTCTTCATGGTGATGAAGGACTCGAATCCGATTGTCGCTTACGTCAGCATGGATATTAACCCGAGCGTTGAGATCGGCGTCGATAGCCATGAGCGCGTACGCTCGCTGAGGGCTCTGAATAAGGACGGCGAGAAGATCATAAGCGGACTTCCCTATAAGGGAATTGCAGTAGAGCTAGTTGCGGCAAGCTTACTTGCGAAAGCGCGAGAGTTGCATTATCTGGATGTGGCAGATAAGGATATTGTCATAACGAGCATGGTGATGAAGGGCGGAGAAGACGGCGGTAGCAATTATGATAAACTGTTGTCCGGCAAGATCAGCGACACGCTTATCGAGCGATTGACCGAGCTGGCTGCCGAATCGATTACAGCCAATATCACTACGCTTGCCGTACCGTCGGAGCTTCGGGACGCGGCAGCCGCTAACGGCGTATCCTCCGGCAAGATGGCCGTGTATTTGATGGCGAAGGACGAAGGGTACGAAATCGAGCTGGAGCAGTTGAAGCATCATTCGATCGATAACGTGACTTCGTCGATCGGCGGCGTGAAAACGATCGTCGACAACGCGCGGGATACGAGCAAGAGCAAGCTGAAGGAGCTTGTCGATCGCGAGAAGGCGGAGATGGGCAAGAAGAACGATGATGAGAAAAAGAATAGTCAGAAACCTTCCTCTACGCCTAAGCCTGCAGCAACGGCTAAGCCGAACGGCACGGGCAAGCCGGTCGCAACCTTTAAGAACGATAACAAGCAAGACGGTAAAGCGAATGGGGTAAGGAAACCTGAGGCAACCCCCAACAATAACAAGAAGCCGATATCGACCGATAAAGCCGCTTCGGGCAAACGGGAAGATAACAATCGTGGAGACAACGACGATAACGACGATCGGGGTAGCGGCGATGATGACGATAACGACGGGGGGCGGAGTCGCGGCAACAACGACAATGATGGCGCCGATGATGACCGGGACGATGCCCCCGTTGACAACCAAAAGGATGATAACAACGACGATTCGGTTGATGATGATGACGATCGGCGGAATAATGAGGACAATCGTGGCAGTCAAGGCGGAGACGATCATCGTGGCAGCGGCTCGCAAAGCGGCAAAAACGATAAAGGAGACCGGCGACAATAGGCGACGGTTATCGCTATTTTGGCAGTAAAAATAGATGAAGGGTGTCTTTGGACGCATGCCGTTAACAAATTTCGACAGTATTTCTGATTGACAGCGATTGTAAAGTAATCCTATGATTAGTGTGTGTCATAACCGTGGTCTGTAGACGTAGCCGGGGAGGAGTACATAATGCAGGCTATTCGAAAGCGCTATTTCCCGGCGCTTGCCGAGTATTTACGAAGTCGCAGCGAGGAGTCTTTGTATCGGGCTGGCGAACTCGGCAGAGAGCTGGATGGATTTAATCCCGAAGAACTCATCGCCATGCATGAAGAAAGCTTGCAGAAGCTTGTCGCTAATGTAGAATCCGAAGAAGCGTTGCAGCTTTATAATCGTTCGTTTCTTTTCCTAATTGAGCTCATGGTTGCAGTTCGCTACGAGGCGTCTGCCGATCGATCGATCGAGCAACGGTTCACGGAAATGAGGGAGATGTTATTCCGCTCGAACCGTTCCTTCGAAATGGTCAAAAACAAATACGAGAACGTCTTGCAGCATATGGATAGCGGGATTGCTATCTTCGACAGCGATGGTATATTGTCTTTCATTAACGTACAAATGGCCAAGCTGCTCGATATTCCGAGGCAAACGCTTATCGGCTGCAATATGAAAGAAATATTGAGACATTCTCAACTTGGCGTGAGCACGAAACGGACAATCCTTCGGCTGTATCGGGAAATGTTCCTCATGCGCAGCAAGTACTATGAATTTGAATACAAGGATGGCAAACATCTGCTGGTGACCGTTACTTACGGCGATCAACTGGACGGAGATTTTCTGTTCAGTGTGAAAGACGTCTCGGAGTACAAGCAGATAGAGCAGACGGCGATGCAAAACGACAAGCTGGCAATGCTCGGAAAGATTGCCGCCGCCATCGCGCATGAAATACGCAATCCGCTTACGAGCATAAGAGGGTTCATTCAATTGCTGCGCCCGTATTTGCTGCAAGTAGGCAAAGAGGAATATGCCCGCATTATATTGACGGAGATCGATAGGGCGAACGACATTATATATGAATTTCTTAATTCCTCGAAGCCATCTGCCCCGATGAAGCAATACGTATCGATTAATTCCCTTATTAAGGAAGTTGTGTTACTGACCGAAAGCGAGTCGTTGCTTCGCAATTGCGAAATCAAAGCCGAATGGCATGCTAACGATGTGTTCGTCTCGATCGATGTGAAGCAAGTGAAGCAGGTTGTGTTGAATATTATCAAAAATGCGCTGGATGCCATCGAGGATGTGCAACTGGAGCGAAGAGGCCGTATCGACGTGATTGGCCGAAGCGATGGCCAATATGCCGAGATCGTGATCCGGGATAACGGAAAAGGAATGGACAAAGCGACGATGAGCCGGCTGTTCGATCCGTTCTTTACAACGAAGCAGCTTGGAACGGGACTTGGATTGTCGGTAAGCTACCGAATCATACGCAATCATGGCGGAGCAATACGGGTAGACAGCCAAGCGGGCAGCGGTACGGAATTTATCATTTATTTGCCATTAGCGGAGTAAACCATTAGAATCGGGGGTAATAACCCCGATTCTTTTTTTATTTCATTCAACCGCAGGAAAGCGAGGAATAATAAACATGAACGTACCTATTACAGTTGGTTCACGCACAGCGGATCTGGCTGTGCCCGATGCCGTTATTAGATGGATCAGCGCTTCCGAGCTGAAGCAAGAGGCAGCTTCGAAGGGCCTCATTCAGCCGCAGCTCGACGAGGCGATTCGCGGATTGTACGCCAAAGGCCTATTCAAGGCAGAGCCTGAGCAGGTCGAAGTGCTTCCGACATTAGGGCTCTACCCCTCGGCGCATGTATTGTTCGTAGGTTATTCGGAAGCGGGCGGAGCCGATGGCTTGCGCAGGTCGGCTGCAGCTGCGGCCAAAGCGTTAAAGCGGCTTCGTGCGCAATCCGTTCAAATCCTGCCGCCTTCCATTAGCGGAAACGGAACTGAAGGTTTTGGCACGGTCGTTGCTTCTCAGGCGCTGACGGAGGGCTTGCTTCTTGCGCTCCATGACCGTATGCCGCTCAAGAAGGAGCAAGGCAGCAGATATCAGCTTAAGGATATTCACATTGCTTTAGACGGAACAGTGGCATCGAACGAAGTCTCGGCATGGCAATCCGGCATCGAGCGAGCCAAACTAGTCGCGGGCGGCGTATGCTATGCGCGGGATCTTACGAACTTGCCTGGAAATGACTTGACCCCGGAACGGCTTGCCTTCCATGCGGAGGAATTGGCGCGCGAATATGACCTGGACATTGAAGTGATCGACGAATGGAGCGCATCGGAGCAAGGGATGGGCGGCTTGCTTGGCGTTGGCCAAGGGAGCATTAACCCTCCCCGAATGATCGTGCTTGAATATAAGGGCGATCCGGATTCCAAGGAAGCATGGGGACTGGTCGGCAAAGGAATCACCTTCGATACAGGCGGCATTTCCCTTAAGAAAGCGCCGGGCATGGAGGAAATGATATCGGATATGGGCGGTGCGGCGGCCGTGCTCGGCGCCATGAAGGTTATTGCGGAGACTAAGCCGGCGGTTAACGTTATCGCTGTTATTCCGACTGCCGAGAATATGCCTTCGGATCGGGCGCTTAAGCCGGGCGATGTAATAAGGACAATGAGCGGTTACACTGTCGAGGTTGTCAATACGGATGCTGAAGGAAGGCTAGTATTGGCGGATGGGCTTACGACAGCTATTCGCCGAGGCGCGACTCGGATTGTCGACGTAGCTACGCTAACCGGAGCGGTGGGGGTAGCGCTTGGGACGGAAGCGACGGGAGCCGTTACGAACGACACGGCATTGCTCCTGCAATTGCTTTCGGCTGCGGAACGGGCCGGCGAGCGAGTATGGCAGCTTCCTTCTTATCCGGAATACAAGAAGCAGCTTAGGAGCGACGCAGCGGATCTGAAGAACAGCGGCGGACGTTACGCGGGAACGATCACGGGCGGCTTGTTCATCGGACATTTTGCCGAGGAACTGCCTTGGGTTCATCTTGATATTGCCGGAACGGCATGGCTGGAAGCGGCAAGAGGCTGGGAACCGAAGGGCGCGACGGGCGTCATGGTTAGAACGTTGGTCGAATTGATCGATCATCGGGAGTAAAGTGGCATGGTGCAAACTGGATTCAGGCTTCTTGCTTCGTAATTATGGGTATACTAATCATAACTAAAGGGCTGGCGCGTGAAGCAGACGATCAATCAAGAGAAGGAATCGCGTTCGCTATACGATGAACAACTTCGTCATAACGGCAGGCGTCTATGCAATTGAGATGACGGGAGCGGCGAAGGCAGCAGCCGAGCATACAGCAAGTACATGTTGACGTAGGCAATACGACCTGCAAGGTTCCTCTGGCAGTGGATTATATACATAAAACGGTACCCGATGGGCAAGGCGGGCGTGAAGAAAAAACATGTATTTGTTAGCCCCTAATTACAGGCCTCTATTGGATGAAATCGAATATGGGTTAGTTGATACTCATAATCGATGCTTGAAATGGATGAAACCGATGCCAAGATGATTATGGTTGACAGGCAAGTAATGTACTAAAATATGAAGAGGCTATACGATTGACAGCAAGCATGCAGTCATAATGCAACAAATGGCAAGGAAGACGGCGAACAAGAATGTAGGCGTTCGCCTTAGAAAATAATAGGATGGTTATGAATAGAGAGGGTGGAATTTTCTGCAATGAGCATCCATGATGAGCGCAATCATTCGCCTTGGAAAAGCTACTATGGTCCCAATCTTGGTTATGTGCAAGAGCAATACGAGCAATATTTGATCGATCCGAACTCGGTTGACGTTTCGGTTCGCGAACTGTTTGTCCAATGGGGGGCGCCTCCTTCCACGCCGATTGCGGGCGGAACGCAAGCCGTAAGCACAGGAGCCGGTCAGGCAACACTGCCGGCAGGCGCTGGAGTCGGACCGATCGACTCGAATATGTTGAAGAAGGTCGTTGCTGCGCATCAGCTTATGCTGAACATACGCAGATACGGCCATTTAGCCGCGGATATCGATCCTTTGGGCCTAAGCCCCGAAGCCGATACGAAGCTGCTTGATCCTGCGACGTTCAGCCTTACGCAAGCGGATTTGTCCGCTATGCCGGCTTCGTTGATCTGGGATAATGCGCCGGCGGAAATTTCGAACGGTTGGGATGCAATCCTCCGCCTAAGAGAAATTTACACGCGTTCGGCTGCTTATGAATTTACTCATATCCATGACGAAAGCGAACGGTTCTGGCTGCATGAGAAAGCAGAGTCGGGCTCGTTCCCGGCGCCGCTCTCGGCAAGAGAACGCGAAGCTCTATTGGAGCGCTTGCTTCAAGTTGAGCAATTCGAGAGCTTCCTGCACCGTACATTCGTCGGTCAGAAGCGCTTCTCGATCGAGGGGGTAGACATGCTCGTGCCCGTGCTGGACGAGATCGTCCGCGCTGTCGCTCATGACGGAGCGACTAATATCTTAATGGGCATGGCGCATCGCGGTCGTCTTAATGTACTTACTCACGTTCTTGGCAAGCCGTATGAGAAAATTTTCTCCGAGTTCCATCATGCGCCGAACAAGGAGCTTATTCCTTCCGAAGGCTCGATGGGCATTAATTACGGCTGGACGGGCGACGTTAAATATCACCTTGGCGCGGATCGCGCAATCAAGGAAGGCGAGACGGTACGCGCAAATGTTGTACTCGCGAACAACCCGAGCCATCTTGAATTCGTTAATCCAGTCGTCGAAGGCTTCACGCGCGCGGCTCAGGAAGATCGCAGCAAGCCGGGCTTCCCGCAGCAGGATCTGCATAGCGCGGTCACGATCGCGATTCATGGCGACGCGGCATTCATCGGCGAAGGTATCGTAGCCGAAACGCTTAACTTCAATAAACTGCAAGGCTACCGCAACGGCGGAACGATTCACATTATTGCGAATAACCGTCTGGGCTTCACGACGAACAGCATCGATTCGCGTTCGACGCATTACGCGAGCGACCTGGCGAAAGGCTTCGACATTCCGATCGTTCACGTGAACGCGGATGAGCCGGAAGCATGTCTTGCAGCCGTTCGTCTGGCTTGCGAGTATCGTCTTCGCTTCAACAAAGGTTTCGTTATCGACCTGATCGGCTACCGCCGCTACGGCCACAACGAGATGGACGATCCGGAAGTAACGCAACCGCTTATGTACACGAAGGTTCGCAATCATCCGACTGTAGCTACGTTGTACAGCGAGCAGTTGAAAGGCGCGCAGGCGATTACGGAAGAGCAAGTAGATCAATTGCGTCAACGTACGACGGCCTCTCTTCAGGCTGCTTATGACGCGATGAAAGCAAACGAGGGCAAAGCGAAGATCGCTCCGCCTGAGCAGACGGGCAAAGTGGTAGCCGAGGATGTCCGCACGGCGGTTCCGCTCGAAGAGCTTCGCGAGATTAACCTTGAATTGCTTAATCGTCCGGAAGGCTTTACTGAATATACGAAGCTGCAACGTATTTTGCAGCGCCGCGCATCTGCACTGAACGACGGCGAGAAAGTAGAATGGGCACATGCCGAGACGCTGGCCTTCGCTACGATTCTTGCTGACGGTACGCCGATCCGCCTTAGCGGCCAAGATTCCGAACGCGGAACGTTCGCGCATCGCCATATTATGCTGAACGACTATGCGAACGCTCAGAAATTCTCGCCGCTGCACATGCTGCCGCAAGCGAAAGCGTCTTTCGCCGTTCATAACAGCCCGTTGTCCGAAACGGCCGTTCTTGGCTTCGAGTACGGCTACAACGTATTCGCGCCGGACACGTTCGTTATTTGGGAAGCGCAATACGGCGACTTCGCGAACGTGGCGCAAGTTATTTTCGACCAATTTATTTCCGCAGGCCGGGCGAAATGGTCGCAAAAATCGGGCATTACGATTTTGCTGCCGCACGGTTATGAAGGGCAAGGTCCAGAGCATTCGAGCGCAAGGCTTGAGCGTTTCCTGCAGCTCTCAGCCGACAACAACTGGACGGTAGCGAACCTGACGTCCGCGGCTCAATACTTCCACTTGCTTCGTAAGCAAGCGGCTATGCTGGGCAGCGAGAACGTTCGTCCTCTCGTGCTTATGGCACCTAAGAGCTTGATCCGCAATCCGCGCGTCGCTTCGCATGGCGTTGAATTCAGCGAAGGCTCGTTCAAGCCGGTATTGCCGCAGTTCAGCCTGACTGAACCGAAAGCTGCGAAGGATAAAGTGAAACGCCTTATTCTTGCGACAGGCAAGGTCGCTATCGATCTTGACGAGGCGCTTGCTTCGGGCAATGCAGAGGATTACACTTGGCTGCGCGTCGCGCGCGTAGAGCAATTGTATCCACTGCCGCAAGCGGAGCTTGAGCGCATTATTAGCCAGTTCCCTAAGCTGGAAGAGATCATATGGGTACAAGAAGAGCCGAAAAACATGGGCTCGTGGTTCTATATGGAGCCTCGCCTCCGCGCGCTCGCTCCAGAGAAAGCGGCAGTCCGTTATATCGGACGTCCTGATCGCGCCAGTACGGCAAGCGGTCACCAAGAAGTGCATGCAGCAGAACAACAAAGCATTATTTCATCCGCTTTGAACGGTCAACCGTTCGAATCGAGTTTGGTAAGGGGGTAGTTACCGATGGCAGAAATTATTGTGCCGGAATTGGGAGAGTCGATTTCGGAAGGTACAATTACGAAATGGTTTGTGAAGGAAGGCGATTCCGTCAATCAGGGCGACGTCCTTCTAGAGCTGGAAACGGATAAAGTAAATATTGAGATTAGCGCAGATAGCAGCGGTGTTGTCTCGCGTATTGCAAGAGGAGACGGAGAGGTTGTACTTGTAGGCGAAGCGATCGGTTCGATCGGCGCTTCCGCAGGCGGTGCAGCTCCTGCTCCGGCGGCAGCTCCAGCACAGCCAGCGGCTCCAGCAGCCGCTGCGCCTGCAGCAGCAGCACCTGCTGCTGCCGTGCAAGCACCCGTTCCGCCTACAGCAGCGTCCGTAAACGCATCGCCGGCTGTTCGCAAGCTAGCTCGCGAGCAAGGCATCGATCTGACGCAAGCGCAAAGCCAAGCCGGACGTATCTCTACGGGCGATGTATTGTCGCAGGGCGGACAAGCTTCTGCACCAGCTGCGGCTCCAGTTGCCCCGGCTGCTGCTGCTGCACCTGCTGCTCAGCCGCAAGCCGTGAGCGGCAAGCCGGTTGAACGTAAGCGCATGTCGCGCCGCCGGGCAACAATCGCTAACCGCCTCGTTGAAGCGCAACGCACGGCAGCGATGCTGACGACGTTCAACGAAGTAGACATGACGGCGATTCTTGACCTGCGCAAGCGCCGGAAGCAATCGTTTTTCGAGAAAAACGACGTCAACCTCGGCTTTATGTCCTTCTTCACGAAAGCAGTCGTTGGCGCGCTCAAAGCGTTCCCGCTGCTTAACGCGGAAATTGACGGCGAAGACATCGTCGTTAAGAAGTTCTACGATATCGGTATTGCCGTATCCGCGAAGGAAGGTCTTGTCGTTCCTGTCGTACGCGAAGCGGATCGTCTCAGCTTCGCCGAGATCGAGAAAAGCATCGGCGAGCTAGCTTCGAAGGCTCGCGCTAACACGCTTGCGCTTAGCGACCTGCAAGGCGGAAGCTTCACGATCACGAACGGCGGCGTCTTTGGCTCCTTGCTGTCGACTCCGATCTTGAACACGCCGCAAGTCGGCATTCTCGGCATGCATAAGATTCAAATCCGTCCGGTAGCGATCAACGATACGGAGATGGCAAACCGTCCAATGATGTACATCGCTCTCTCCTACGATCACCGTATCGTAGACGGCAGCGAAGCAGTTCGCTTCCTTGTTACGGTTAAGAACCTGCTTGAAGATCCAGAATCTCTTCTTCTTGAAGGCTAATCGGAGGAAACACGTTTTGGCAAAAAAAGTCCGTGGGCAGAATCAGCTGCTTCCACGGACTTTTTTTCGTTGCGCCAAACAATTACAGGAAAAATCCTTCGAAAATCGACATAAGGAATAATATGTAAAATTATTGGCGGCATGGACATATTCCCCTTGCTTTCATATATTTATTAGGACCATAGCAGGACAATTCTTTTACATGTGGAACATATTGTTATGAGACAACTGGAAAAAAGCTTGATATGGGTGGGATAGCATGTGTCAATAAACAATTGTAATCTATTAATGTTGGAGAGCGAGGAGCGTTATAGGCATTTAGTTCAAATGCTGCCCGACGCTGTCGTCGTAATTGTCGATTATCGTCTCGTTTTTGCGAATGACTCCGCACTTAGGCTGTTTAAGATAGGCAAGTTGGAGGGTGTGGTCGGCGTGCCGATCAATCAATTCGTGCATCCGGACTATTTGGAACGAATGCCGGCTAATGTAGAACTTCTGCTTAGAGAAAGTGGGCCTTTAAACCTTCCAGTGAAGAAGCTGCTTCGTATGGATGGTATCGCTATTGACGTCGAAATCAAGGCAGTAGTCGTAACTTATAACGGCAAACGCGGCATTCAGCTTCTCATACGCGACTTAACCGACCGCATACGGATGGAGGCCTCTCTCAATGAGAAGGAGCATTTGTACAAGACGCTCGTGGAAAATACGGTGGCAGGCGTATTCGTGGCAGCCGGTGAAAATATCTCTTATATGAATCCGCACTTTGCGGAGATATTCGGCTACACGCCGGAGGAATTCGTTAATGTTAAGGTGCATGATCTGTTGGAAGACGTTGATCTGGATCGGATTAAGCATGAAGTGGCGGAGGGCATAAGCCAAAACAAGACGAAGTACCATCTGAAGATGAAGGGAAGACGCAAAGACGGCAGTATCATCCATATCGAAGGCAGCTCCTCGCTGACATCGCTCAACGGTGAAGAAATCATGCTGGGAATCGTGCAGGATGTTACGTTCAAACAGGAGCAGGAGCAGCAGCTTCGCAAGAGTGCACTGATGTATCAGAAAATCATCAAGTTCATCCCTGAGGCCATCGTTCTAACCGATAACGAACAGGTCGTATATGCCAATAAGCTGGCGCTTAAATTGATTGGGGTAAAGGATGGGAATGACGTAATCGGCCAAAGCGTTCTCGATTTCATTCATCCCAACTATCATGAGAGGACGATCATGCGCATGGACGAAATCATGCTGTCTGAGGAAATTGCCCCTTTTAACGAAAGCATCGTGCGCTGCGTGGACGGCAGGTTTGTTGATGTCGAAATATCGAGCATCCGGATTAATGATTATATGGGCAAAAACGTTTTGCTCAGCGTCATAAGGGACCTCACGAACCGGAAGCAATCGGAGGAGATGCTTGTCCGTTCCGAGAAGCTGTCGGTCATCGGACAGCTTGCGGCAGGCGTTGCGCATGAGATTCGCAATCCGTTGACGGCGCTGAAGGGCTTCACCCAATTGCTCCAGTCGAAGTACAACGATCATTCGCATTATTTTGATATTATGGCGGGGGAAATCGATCGCATTAATCTTATCGTGAACGAATTCATGACGCTCGCCAAGCCGCATTTCTCCCAGTTCAATAGCGGATATATCGAGCCGATTCTGCAAAGCGTTCTATCCATATTGGAGACGCAGGCGATTTTGCTCAACGTCGAGATCAAGGTGAAACTCGAACCGGAGCTGCCGGCCGTATTTTGCAATGAGAATCAACTGAAGCAGGTATTCTTGAATGTGATCAAAAATGCAATCGAGGCGATGCCTAGCGGCGGAGTTGTGGATATAACCGCTGTGTTGGTTACCGATAGCGAAATAGGTATTCGAATCAAGGATGAGGGACAGGGTATACCGGAGGAGCTCATTGCCAAGATTGGCGAGCCGTTCGTGACGACCAAAGAAAAGGGAACGGGTCTTGGATTGATGATTAGTACCCGTATCATTGAGGCCCATAACGGCACGCTTCATCTATTCAGCAAGCAAAATGAAGGCACGACCATCGAAATTAGATTGCCTGCCCAAGATTTACGGCAGTAATCGACTTGCGACGCTTGTGATGAAGGATGAAATAAACGACGGAAGATAAGGAAACGATGACACCGCAAATCACATACATAACAGTGTAACCGCTATGTGTAGCGATCAAGCCCAGGCAATACGAGCCGATTCCGTAACCAAGATCGAAGAGGATGAAGAACGTGGCCGTTGCAAGTCCTCTGCGATGCGGCGGAGCGGCGAGCACGGCAATCGTCTGAAAGCACGGAAGCAGAGCGCCGTAGCCAAGGCCGATAACGGCACCCGATACGAGAAGCATGAGCGGCGAATGGGCGGTGCTCAGCATGAACAAGCCGATTGCGAAGACGGCGATGCTCGGATAGACGATATAATGCTCGGAGACACGGTCGAGCAGCTTGCCGACGATTGGCCTCGGCAGGACGATCATAATGCCGAAGCAGACGAAGAAATAGCTGGCATAATCGTCGATTGCGCGATCGGCTGCGAATACGGACATGAACGTCACGAGTCCGCTGTAGGCGAAGGCGACGACGAAGCCGCTGACTGCAATCGGGAATACTTTGCGTTCGACAAGGTTACTCCATTGCAGCTTAGACTTCGGCTGCGATTGCGCAAGGGGAGCGCCGACTGGCTCCTCGGAAGCTTGTTGCGGCCTTGCGGCGGGTTTGCTCTTAGCGCTTGCTCCTAGCACGAAGGCGATTAGCGAGAATACGGCGCATAACGCGAACAGCGTTGAGTAGCCGCCGTGCTTCGTAATCGTTAGACCGACGAATGGTCCAATAACCATCGCAAGGCTCATAAATAAGCTGAAGTAGCTGATGCCTTCACCCTTGCGATTTTCCGGCATAATGCCGATTGCGGTAGTGTTCGTTGACGTAGTGCCTATTGCGAACGTGCCGCCGTGGAGAAACCGGACGAGAAGCAGCATGGCATAACCGAAGACGCCTAAATACGCGACCGAAAATAAAAAGAACAGCAATAGCGATCCGAACACGATCTTCCTCTCGCTAAATCTGTCCATCAGTTGTCCCGTGAACGGGCGAAGAAGTACGGCGGCGACGATGAAGACGGTCATGGCCAATCCCGCTTGCGATTCGGAGCGGCCGAGGCCATCCGTTACGTAACCCGATAACGCGGTTGCAATAATATAGAAGCTTAGAAATAAGAAAAAACTGCTTAAACAGACTTTAACAAAGTCTTTGGTCCATAATTTATAATTGTCAATCAAGGCAGGTTCCCCTCTCAGATGCTATAACTTTCTACTGTCAGCGGGCGTCATCAACCGTTTACGGCTGATTGGCCCTACGCATTCTCGATGTTCCGGTTAATTTTGCCCATGAACTGCATGAATGCTTGGATCTCTTCCGGCGATAGGCCGGACACGATCTGCCCGACATATGCTGTCTCGATAGGCGCGAGCGCGTGAGCGGTCGATCTGCCAAGCTCGGTCAAGTGAAGCAGGAGCGATCTTCGATCGTTAGGATGAGGCGCCCTTCGCACAAGCGACTTCTTCTCGAGTTGATCGACGAGCCGCGTAATGTTGGCAGGATCCTTCTCGGCACGCTGAGCAAGCTCCTTATGGCTTATACCATCTTTCCCGTCCAGCGTTATGAGCAGCGACCATTGCTCCGGCGTTACATCCGAGTGCTGAAATCGCTGCTGCAAGCTTTGACTAAGCTTCCGCCCTGTATTCGATATGATGTAGCCGACTGAATTTTTGATTTCCATACTTCATTCACCTTCTCCGAAAAGTCCGTTCCCATAATAGTTGATATAACAATAATACGCTTAACAACTAAATGGGTCAACCCATTATCATTGGCATAATCGGAGTTATGATCGGAGCTGATGCTGCTTGCGGTATTGCTCCGGGGTTAAACTCATCTGCAGCTTGAAGGCGCGGCTGAAATGGGACGGATGCTTAAACCCGACCTCGTAACCAATATCGGTAATCGGCTGCTTGCCTTCGATAAGCTCGATCTTCGCTTGGTAGATACGGCGCTGCATAAGAAACTGAAAAATCGTCATGCCGGTTACTTCCTTGAACGTTTTGGCCAAATAATATTTGCTTAAATGAAGCTCGGCTTGAATGGCATTGAGCGTAACGTCGTCGGCATAATGTTTCTCTACGTAGGATATTATCGATTGCACATGATGCTCCTTCGGCGAGGGGAAGGCGGCAATCGCCTGCAAGGGCTGCTTGCAATGCTCGTTAATAATAATCATGAATTCCAGAAAAAGCGCTTGAAACCGTTGGAATGCGTAAGCGGACGATTCATTATGAAATTGAACGAGCTTGGCGAATACCGATTCTACTTCAAGCTTGTCCTCGCCTTTCAATTGCAGCCTTACATTTTGCAGCTTCTGAAACGGAGCCAGCAGATCGGCCGCGAAGGGCGGCTGTATGAACTGCTTGAAATAATAAGGATCAAAGTGCAGCGTCGAGCGATGATAGAGCTCGCTTGGATCGACGTTGGCGCAGTGCAGCGTCATGCCATGCATAAGCAATAGATCGCCCGGCTCCAGCACGTAAATGCGGTCATTGATCAGGTAATTCGCTTTGCCGCTGTGGAAGTAATAAATTTCATAGTGGAAGTGGGTATGGTATGGAATTTGCACGTTGTAATCGGAGCTAGTCCCGATGGTGAAAGGCTTGGCGATCTTGTGCTGCGTGCTCATTGCTCAACGAATCCCCCTGTCGTAAATAAACTCATTATACACCAACCAGAGTCAAATTAAAGCGTATTCAAGCTAATGCCAATGAAGCCGTTATTGTTATGAAGTGGTACGATTCAAGTAAACGAACATAAAGGGGATATGACGGATGCAAACGGTACGACTGGGCATTATCGGACTTGGCAATATGGGCAAAGGACATATCGGCTATTTGAAAAAAGGCGAGGTAAGCGGCGTCGTCCTGACGGCGGTCAGCGACAGCGTGCCGGCGAGCCTTGGATGGGCGAAGGAGCAGCTTGGCGATCAGGTTGCCTTATTCGCGGATCCGTACGAAATGATGGATTCCGGTCTTGTTGACGGTATCCTCATCGCGACCCCGCATTTCTCGCATCCCGAGCTTGCAATCGCTTGCTTCGAACGCGGCTTGCATGTGCTCTGCGAGAAGCCCGCCGGCGTTTATACGAAGCAGGTGCGCGAGATGAATGACGCAAGCCGCAAGACGAACGCGAAGTTCAGCATGATGTACAATCAACGCACGAACCCGCTCTACGTGAAATTGAAGGACTTGATCGATTCCGGCGAGCTCGGCGAAATTAAACGTACGAATTGGATTATTACGAACTGGTATCGTTCCCAAAGCTATTACGATTCGGGCACTTGGCGCGCGACATGGGCAGGCGAAGGCGGCGGCGTGCTGCTTAACCAAGACCCGCATCAGCTAGATCTGTGGCAATGGACGATTGGCATGATGCCGACGCGCGTCCGGGCTTTCTGTTACTTCGGCAAGCATCGCGATATCGAGGTAGAGGATGACGTAACGGCATTCGTCGAATACGAGAACGGGGCAACGGGCGTGTTCGTAACGACGACGGGAGAAGCGCCAGGCACGAACAGGCTGGAAATCAGCGGCGACCGCGGCAAAATCGTCATTGAAGACAATAAGCTCACGTTCTGGAGACTGCGCGTCTCCGAACCGGAATTCAATCGCGCCTACAAGGGCGGCTTCGGTCAGCCGGAATGCTGGATGATGGACATACCGGTTGAAGGCAGCTACCCGGATCACAAGGGCATCACGCAAAACTGGGTCAACGCGATTCTGCGCGATGAGCCGCTTATTGCGCCTGGCGAGGAAGGCATTAAAGGATTGATGCTGTCCAATGCCATGCTGCTGTCTACTTGGACGGATAATTGGGTGGACTTGCCGATCGATGAGGAAAAGTTCTACGAGTACTTGCAGGAACGTATGGCTAATTCGAAATTCAAGAAGGAAGTGGCATCCAAATGAGCAAAGCCGACGGCATGAATTACGCCCCTAAAGGAAAGCCCAATCGGGTGGCTGAGCCGGGACAGTTCGTTTTCGCGGCGGTCAGCTTGGATCATGGACATATATACGGCATGTGCAATGGACTGCTTGAAGCGGGCGGCGAGTTGAAATGGGTATACGATACCGTGCCTGCACGAGTGGAAGCTTTCTTGAAGTCGTATCCGCAGGCTCAAGCGGCGGAATCGCTCCAGCAAATATTGGACGACTCGCAGGTGCAGCTTGTTGCAGCGGCGGCGGTGACGTCGGAGCGGGGGCCGCTTGGCGTCCGGGTTATGCGTGCCGGGAAACATTACTTCACCGATAAAGCGCCATTCACGACGCTTGAGCAGCTTGAAGACGCACGTCAGGCCGCTGCTGAGACGGGCAAAAAATATGCCGTCTATTATAGTGAGCGGCTGCATGTGGAAAGCGCCTTGTTCGCCGGACAGTTGATCGAGCAAGGAGCGATCGGCAGAGTGCTGCAGGTCATCGGTCTCGGACCGCACCGGCTGAATGCGCCTTCCCGTCCGGAGTGGTTTTTCCAGAAGGAGAAGTACGGCGGCATTTTATGCGATATCGGCTCTCATCAAGTAGAACAGTTCTTGTTCTTCACCGGTAACCGGAATGCGACGGTCGTGAACAGCAAGGTAGCCAATTACAACAATAAGAACTATCCGGAGCTTGAAGACTTCGGCGATATGTCGCTTGTCGGCGAGAACGGCGCAACGGGTTATTTCCGCGTCGACTGGTTCACGCCGAGCGGGCTCGGCACTTGGGGCGATGGCCGCATGCTCATTATGGGCACGGAAGGCTATATCGAGCTCCGCAAGTATGTCGATATTGCACGGGAATCCAAGGGAGACCAAGTGTATTTGGTCAACGGAGACGGCGAGCAGCGGATGCAGGTAGGCGGACAAGTAGGCTTTCCGTACTTTGGCCAACTCATCATCGATTGCTTGAACGGCACGGAGCTCGCGATGTCGCAGGAGCATACGTTCAAGGCAGCCGAGCTTTGCCTGATCGCACAGAAGCAAGCGGTGAAGGTCGAGTAATTCGCCTTATAAAAGTAAGGCCGCAAGCGGCTGGATCGCTTGCGGCCTACTTATTGTGAATTAACCGATTCGTGCACCATCAAAACGCGTTTCTAAGCTTGCTTCAATGTTGCCGCCTGCAGTTCCGCTAATTGTGAAAAAGACCTGTACTCGATCGCCGGCTTGCAGCCGGACAATTCCGCCCGCATCAATTACTCCGTCGCCGAACGGGAACGTTTCTGAATCCGTCAGAATAGGATCGTTGTTTGCCCGGATGACTATTCCGACATTCACCGCTACAGTCGCGTTGCTGTCGAAACTTACGCTTGCATGAATAGAATATACGCCGCTTCTTCTCGGAGTAAACGTCGATGTTGCGGGATCATATTCACCGTTGAGATCGAATTGTTCCAAACCGTACAATACTTGAGGGAACGGGTTGCCTCCTGGACCAGGCACGGGCTGGACCGCGTTGGCTATAGCTCTGAACGCCGAATTGCAGCCGCAGGTATTCTTTTTGCAGAAGCATATTTTTTTCACCGGCCGTTTTACGCATTTCGTCACGCGTTTTTTAGCAGGGCATACCTGCTTTTTAGGGTGACACCCCCGGTTCTTGGTAGAGCAGTTTGATTGCTTATTAAATCCCCTTCCGCCACCGTCCTCTATTAATCTAGCATTAGCTTCCTAATAGAGTATGCATCTAAAAGGTTTATGGATTGGATATGTGACTTCATACAGTCTTTTTGTTATGCATTGACGAGAGCAAAACGGCCTGTTATACTCATTTAATCGTAATAATTACGAATAAAAGAATGCCGATACCGATCGGTTTTTCTTTCGGCATACAATCGTAATGATTACGGTATAATCATGAATAGAAACGAGGCATTACATATGAGCAAAAGAAGCGATACAAAAATTCCAGTGACGGTGCTTAGCGGTTATTTGGGCGCGGGAAAAACGACGATTATGAACCATGTGCTGAACAACCGGGACGGGTTAAAAGTTGCCGTAATCGTCAACGATCTGAGCGAGGTCAATATCGATGCCGACTTGATTCAAGGCGGAGGCGGGCTGTCGCGAACGGACGAGAAGCTCGTTGAAATGTCGAATGGCTGCATTTGCTGTACGCTGCGCGAGGATCTGCTTAGGGAAGTCGAGAAGCTGGCGATGGAGAAGCGGTTCGATTATATTTTGATCGAATCGACGGGTGTAAGCGAACCGGTGCCCGTAGCGCAAACATTCACCTATTTGGACGAGGAACAAGGGATCGATCTATCGAGGTTATGCAATTTGGATTGCATGGTTACGGTCGTCGACGCCTACAGCTTCTGGCATGATTATTCCTCGGGAGAATCGCTGCTGGAGCGAAGCCAAGCGGCTTCCGAGGATGATACGCGCTCAGTCGTCGATCTGCTCATCGATCAGATCGAATTTTGCGATGTGCTTATCCTTAACAAATGCGATCTCGTTGCGGAAGAGGATTTAGAGGAGCTGGAAGGCGTATTGCGCGCGCTTCAACCGCGAGCCAAGCTGATACGGACTACAAAAGGCCGTATCGATCCGAAGGAGATCTTGCATACCTCGTTGTTTGACTTTGAAGAGGCGAGCCGTTCTGCCGGATGGATCAAGGAGATGGAAGCGCCGGCCCATACGCCGGAGACGGAGGAGTACGGCATATCTTCCTTCGTCTATGAACGAGTGAGACCGTTCCATCCGCAGCGATTAATGGAGTGGATGGAAAATTGGCCGGAGGAAGTCGTAAGAGCCAAAGGAATCGTATGGCTGGCTACACGCGACACGATGGCTCAAAACTTAAGCCAAGCAGGCCCTTCTATCCAATTCGGACCGGCGGGATATTGGGTGGCCGCGCTGCCGCTAGCCGAAAGAGCGGTTATTCTGCAGGAGGAGAAGGAGCTCGCGGATAAATGGGATGACGTTTACGGGGACCGAACGAACAAGCTTGTGTTCATCGGCATTGAGCTGGATCCGAAGAAGCTTATCCGCTCGCTCGACGATTGCCTGCTTAGCGATACGGAGCTGACATTGGATTGGAGCAAGCTAGAGGATGATTTTCCGAGTGCAGGATAAGCGGAGACATATGAATTGGCGTTTGACAGCAGTTGCAATCGTTGCTAACATAAAGGTATAAACGCGTGTTTACAGGAAGAGGGACAAAGGCTTGGGCAAGCTTGGCAAGGAAATGAACAGTACGGAAATTGCCAGATTAGCTGGCGTATCGAGAAGCACGGTAAGCCGTGTCATTAACAATTATTCGAACGTTCCGGAGCATACGAAGCAGAAGGTGCTCCAGGTTATCGAGCAATACAATTATTTTCCGAACCTATCCGCTCAAGTGCTGGCCGGGAAGAAAACAAGAACGATAGGCCTGTTCATGATCGATTCGGGCGACGTGTCAAGCGATTTAATTTCCAGCCTGCTGCTGGCGAAAGTAATCGAGAGCGCGTCGAGGCACGGCTACTTCGTCTTGACGCATATCGTACGCGATCCGAAGCGCCAAGATGAAGCGAGAGCCGTGAAGGAATGCTTCTATCAGCGCCGGATAGACGGGGGCATCTTCATCGGCGCCGCCAACGAAGAACCGATCATTGAAGAGCTTATTGCCGAGGGGTTCATGGTGGCAATCGTCGATCAGCTTGTGCCCGGCAGGCGAGAAACGAACCGGCTCGTTTTCAACTTCGATAACGAAGCGGGCGTAGGAATGGTCATCGATTATTTGGCTAGTCTGGGACATACGCGTATCGGGATGATTAAGGGCGATATGCTTCGGCATTCAGGACCATCGAAGTGGAACGGATTCAAGTCGGCCATGAAGCGCAACAGACTGCCGATCGTGCAGCAATGGATCATGCCGGGCGACTTCCATGAGCAGAGCGGTTATGCTGCGATCAAGGAGCTGCTTAAGCTTGGAAGCGAGCTGCCAACGGCAATCTTCGCCGCAAACGACAGCGTGGCCTTCGGCGCTATACGTGCCTTTGAGGAAGCGGGCTTGCGCGTACCGGACGATATTTCGGTGGCGGGATTCGACGATCATAGCCTGAGCGCCAGATTCAATCCGCCGCTGACGACGGTTCGCGTCGACTTCTCGGCTATGATGGATGAGCTGACCCGCACGTTAATTGACGGCATCGAGAACGGAAGCGAATCTTTCATGCAAATAGCAACGCCGACGTCGCTTGTCGTACGCGAATCATGTCGAGCGCCTTCTTCTTCATAAAGGGGGAGGCGCTTCTTCTACGCTTCATATAAACGCGTGTTCACTCGATAAGCGCTTATAAGGGGGGATGCTTATGTAATGAAAACGGCAAGTTGGATTTGCCTATTTGCACTCAATCGAAAAGGGGAATGATAACCATGAATAATATTTTGGGCAATCGTACCATTACTCAGATCGGCCTATTGGTGCATGACATAGACGCAACCTCGGATGCTTACGCGCAGTTTTTTGGCGTGGAAAAGCCAGACTGGTTCTGGACGGATACGGTAGACAAGGCGCAAACCGAATATAAAGGCGAATCGTCCGTTGCCCGGGCGAAGCTGGCCTTCTTCGATATGGGTGCGCTTCAGCTCGAGCTCATCGAGCCAGACGAGCATCCGAGCACCTGGAGGGATCATTTGAATGCGCATGGCGAAGGGCCTCATCATATTGCTTTTGTCGTGGAAGGCATGAAAGAGAAGATCGCCTTGATGGAGCAAAACGGCATGCCTCTTGTGCAAAAGGGAGAGTATACGGGAGGCCGTTACGCCTATATGGATACGTTCAAGCAGCTGAAAGTGATGCTGGAGCTGCTCGAAAACGATAAGTAAAAAACGATGGACGATTTGAATAGAAGGGTGGACGACTACGAAATGCGAATACTGATTACGGGGGCGAATCGAGGTCTTGGCCTAGCTCTGGCGCGGGAAGCATGCGCGCGCGGCCATGCGGTTCTGGCCGGCGTGAGAGGGCCGGGTTCATCCGTCGAGCAACTGCAGCCATTGATCGAGCAATATGGAGATCGGGTTACGATATTGCCAATCGACGTTGCTGACGAGAACTCGATCCGATATGCAAGCGAACAAGCGGCGGTCCGCTTCGAGGGGATCGATGTCATTATCAATAGCGCGGCTATTCTGCTCGGAAGGAATCAGAAGCTGGAGCAGCTCGATCTGGAACAGTTGGAACAGTCTTTCCAGACGAATCTATACGGTCCGATACTCGTGCTCAAGCATTTCTTGCCGCTACTTCGGAAGGGCGAGCGGCAAGCGGTTATCAACATTAGTTCGGAAGCGGGCAGCTCCGCCGGCGCTTACGGCGGCGATTATTCGTATGCGCTGTCGAAATCTGCGCTAAATATGTTTTCTGCCCAGCTTCGTGCGGAGCTTGGGCCGCAAGGGATGCTCGTTCATGCCGTGCATCCGGGCTGGATCCGGACCGACATGGGCGGCGAGCAAGCGCCCGGCAACGCCGAGGAATCGGCGCACGGGATATTGGATTTGGCGGAGAGACAGACGACGGCAGAAGGCGGGGCGCTCTTTATCGATCATCGCGGTGTGCCGATGCGCTTGTAGCTATTTGATAGGGAGAGTCCTTGGAAGCACATATTGTGCTTACAAGGGCTTTTTCATTTATTTCGGGTGGCCGGGTGGACGTTAAGGATGCGGAAAGAGCGTATGTGACCTTACAGCGCCGGAGTAACCAAGGAGTTCGCGCTGTATGAACTCAGGTGACCTTACAGAGTGTGATCGGCGTGGCGAGTTGGTCGAGAAGATGTTGGAGCAGGAGCAGGATATCAACATCAAAAAAAAGCCAGGCAGAAGGTTGCTTCTGCCTGGCGTTGTAAGAACTATAGGTAAACCGCTTTGCCGGTCTTAGCCGATTCGTAAATAGCTTCCAATATTTGCGAGACGACGAATGCTTGCTCGGGCGTGACGACAGGCTCGGTATCCTCGTCGATCGCTTTGATCCACATTCTCATCTCGAGATCGATGTCTCTCTCCGTAGCGCCATCGTAGAAGGCAACTCCGCCGGCTTTCAAGTCAATCTCCGTCGTGAACAAGCGGCTATGCTTCTCGCCGTTAATGCGAAGGCCGTCCTTCATGTCGGCTCCGCCTTCCGTGCCGGAAAGCGTACATTTTGCCTCGTCGACTTCAAGCGTGTTGAGCGCCCAGCTCGATTCGAGAGAGATCGTAGCGCCGTTCTCCATAACGATCATGCCGAATGCGGAATCTTCTACCGTGAACTTGGCAGGATCCCAAGGGCCCCATGCGTTAGCCGCGTTCTCGCGTTGCGACAGCTTGTGGTACGAGGTGCCGAGCACGACTTTCGGCTTGTAGTTGTTCATCATCCACAGCGTAAGGTCGAGCGCATGGGTACCGATATCGATAAGCGGGCCGCCGCCTTGTTTCTCTTCGTCAAGGAATACGCCCCAAGTCGGTACGGCACGGCGACGAATCGCGTGCGCCTTCGCGAAGTAGATCTCGCCAAGCTCGCCTTGCTCGCAAATTTTCTTCAAGTGCTGGCTGTCCGTACGGAAGCGGTTGTTGTAGCCGACCGTCAGCTTCTTGCCCGTACGTTTCGCCGCATCGACCATGCGCTGCGCGTCATGAGCCGTCTTCGCCATCGGCTTCTCGCTCATGACATGCTTGCCTGCCTCGAGGGCGTCAATCGCAATATCGGCATGGGAATCGTTCGGCGTACAGACATGGACGACGTCGATGGTAGCGTCTCTTAGCAATTCTTTGTAGTTCGTGTATACTAGCGCCCCTTCAGCACCGTACTTCGCGGACGCTTCCACAGCGCGTTCTTCCACGATGTCGCAGAATGCGACCATTTCAATATTTTTCAGCTTGCTCAAAGCCGGCATATGCTTGCCGTTGGCGATACCGCCGCAGCCTACAATTGCAATTCGGTAAGTACGTGACATAATAATTAGCCTCCTCAAAATGGGGTTTTTAAAGTCGTTACGGTCTGGCGTCCCGTCTTACGATAGTCGGAAGGCGTCATTCCATAACGCTTGCGAAATACGCTGTGCAAATAGTTGCCGGCGGCAAAGCCGGCGTTCTTCGCGATCTGCTCCACGGATAACTCGGTGTTGGCGAGCTCCCGGCACACTGCCGCCAATCGAATGTCTTCCAGTATACGACTGAACGATTGCCCGTTATGCAGCTCTTTGAACAACCGCTGAATTTGCCTTACGCCGAGATTAAGCTTGTCGGCAACATCCTCCAGCGTAATCGAACCCGCATAGTTGGCATGAATATATTCCATCGCCAGCCGATACCGATAAGCCTTCATATCGCGGGTCGGGAATTGCTTCTGCTCGCTTGCCGTCTCATAAGCGCGAACGGCCCGCAGCAGAATTTGGATGACATTTTGCTTAATGGTCGTGTAGCTGCCTGTAAAGTTGTCCTTATATGCCCTGTAAGCATCAAGGAAACAGGGCATCGCCTCATGAAGATCGGAGGTCGGGAAGGCGGGGAGCGTCTTCAGCTTTTCGACGCAAGCCTGTGCCTCCGCATCCTCCCAATCGTCATACACGTCAACCGGCTCGCTCCGCTCAAGACTGCGATCGATAATATCGACATGGAGGCAAAGCTCGTCCATAGGCTCGATCTTATCCGCCTCTTGATAATGCATCACCTCGGGACCGGTTAAGTAAAATAATCCAGCCTTCAGCGCGTACTCCTGATCGATAATAATAACTTTGCCTCTGCCTTGCGGAATGAAATGGAATTCGTATTCCGCGTGCTTATGAAAGCCGATAATTCTGCCAGCCGGAAAATGGGTGAGGTGAAACCGCAGCACATGGATATCGTACCGTCCCCATCTAATATGCAGCTCGAGCCGCTCCAGCGCATCCTCGCGTTCTCTCATCATTTCGTACGGGAAGCTCGGCAAAACCATCTCCTCCTCTGCAGCCAGAGCCATTCTTCTATTAGCTAAAGTTCGCTGATCAAGATCGTTCTGCGCTCCTGCGCCGAGCGGTTCGACGCTTCCATTAGCTTCGTAAGGTCAGTAGCCAAGCGAATGTTCTCGTCGGCTTGCGTACCGTTATTGATGTGACCGACCCACTGGTCGAATGCGCTTTCACGATTGTTAGGCAACGAGATCTTCGTCCACTTGTCGGCATGCTCTCCGCTCGCACCATTCGTGCGAAGCAGCAGCTCGCTGTTAGGCGTACCGTACAGCAGCGTACCTTCCGTGCCATGCACTTCAATGGTGAATGGCGAATGGCTGTTCACGAAGCCGGCTTCCGCAATCCCGATCGCACCCGATGGAGTCGTCAGAACGGATACGGCGTTATCTTCCACTTCCTTGCCCGTCAAGTAGCTGAACGTGGCGGATACTTCGGTCGGCATCTCGCCAAGGAACAGTCTGGCGAGGTACATCGGATGGCAGCCCAGATCGATAAGAGCGCCGCCGCCACATTGCTCCAGGTTGTAGAAGTGGCTTGGCAACCAGTCCGCAATCGCGCCATTATGGGAGAGACGCGTCCGCACAAGCGTCAGCTTGCCGAGCAGCTTCCGTTCCAAAATATCGCGAATCGCGAGCGTATATCCATCATTCAGGCGAGGCAGCGATACGGTAAGCTTCACTTTGTTATTCGCTACTTCGTCTAGAATAACGTTCGTTTCCTTTAGAGTCGGGGCAATCACTTTCTCTGTGAAAATATGTTTGCCTGCCCTCGCCGCCTTCACCATGACTTCGACATGCATCGAAGTCGGAGCGTCGACGATAACGGCATCAATGTCGTCCCTCGCCAACATGTCGTCCAGATTCTCGTAGAATGGAACGCCTTGCTTCTCGGCAGCTTGCCGTCCGCGTTCGGGAATCTCGTCCCATACGGCCGCGATAACCGTACCCGGATGCTCTTGCGCTTGCTTCGTGTAGTCCCATGCATGAACATGCCAATAACTGATTTTACCTATCCGAATCATACATTCACCTCTCAATGCATTCAGCAGTCGTTTGGATTGCATGAATATATAAATTTGTGACAACAAGCTAAATGTAACACATTTATTTTCTTATTATTAGTGTAATTTTATGACCTTTTATGTGCAATATTACGACAATGTTACTTAATGCGCAAATGCAGCCGCTTTGATTTATTTATGCTGCTTCCGGTAGTCTCGCGGCGATTGTCGGGCGATTTTTTTGAACATTTTGCCAAAATGTGAGAAGTTCTCGAAGCCTGCGGCAGCGGCGATATCCGAGATCGAGTTATCCGTTTCGCGCAGCAAACGCTGCGCTTCCTTAATGCGCGTCAAGACGACGTAGTCCGAGAAAGCAAAGCCCGTAATTTCCTTGAACATGCGGCTTAAATAGTAGGGACTAATGAAGAAACGCTCGGATAGATCGCCAAGACGTAGCGGTTCGGCGTAGTTGGCGTTAATATGCCTTACGATCTCTGATATTTTCTCGTGCATCGGCGTCTCATGCTGCAGCGGAGCCGTATCGTGCTTCTCTGTATATCGTGAAGCCATAAGCAGCAGCTCGGCGACGGCCGGACCGGGAATAAGCTCGTAGCCTGTAGCCTTGCCCGATATTTCCGCGAGCAAGCGACGAATGAGCTGCTCGGCAGCAAATTGCTCGGCGCGCGGAAGCCGAACGATCGGGCTGGCCTGGCGGAAGGGGCTGAGCAGATAGTCTGCGTGCTTCTCTGACCATTTCTCTATAGTAGCATCGTCGAAGTGAATGATGACGCGCTCATGAGCGGCTTCGCCCGCATGCATGGTTTTATGAAGCTCATGCTTCGGAATGAACACCAGATCGCCTTGCTCGACGGCGTACGAACGATCGCGGATAAAGTACAGACGTCTACCCGACAGCATGTAATAGATTTCGTAATAAGCGTGATAATGGTCGACGCCCATGGTGAACGCTTCCGAACGCTTCATGTATTCGACGTAAAACGCCGGCGTGTCGCCAAAGCTGTAGTAGAACGGTTCTTGTTCGGTCGTTGGCATATTCTCCAGCCCCCTAAATGGATGTTAAAGCGCAAGATATGCGGTGTTTTTTTGAAAATAAGCAGGATATGAAGAGAATTATAGCACTCCCATGCGCTAAAATAATAGCAAGATAACAAGAGGAGGACGATTCAATTGACGAAGAAACGTTATGTATTGGTAGGTAGCGGCGGCAGGGCCGAATTTTTTTACGGTGCGCTTGCAACCGATTTCAAGGAAACGTCCGAGCTGACTGCGTTTTGCGATATTAACCAGACCCGCATGAACTACGCAAACCGCATTTTGACCGAAAAATATAGTTACAACGCCGTGAACACGTATAAGTCGGATGAGTTCGACCGCATGATCGTAGTCGAGAAGCCCGACGCCGTTATCGTAACGAGCATGGATCGAACGCATCATACGTATATCATTCGCGCTTTGGAGCTTGGCTGCGATGTCGTAACGGAGAAGCCGATGACGGTGGACGCGAAGAAATGCCAGGAAATCCTGGATGCGGTGGAGCGTACGGGCCGCAATGTGCGCGTAACCTTCAACTATCGCTATGCTCCGCATCATACGAAGGCGAGAGAATTGATTGCAAGCGGGGCGATCGGCAAAGTCACTTCCGTACACTTCGAATGGCTGCTCAATACGCAGCACGGAGCCGACTACTTCCGCAGATGGCATCGCAACAAGGGGAACAGCGGCGGCTTGCTCGTCCATAAGTCGACGCATCACTTCGACCTCGTTAACTTCTGGATCGATTCGCAGCCGGAATCGGTGTTCGCCTTCGGCGATTTGCTGTTCTACGGTCGCGAGAATGCCGAGCAGCGCGGCGAAACGAAATTTTATGAGCGCGCGACGGGCAATCCGATTGCCGAGAACGATCCTTTTGCGCTACACTTGGATAAAAATGACCATTTGAAATCGATGTACCTGGACGCCGAGCACGAGGACGGCTACCGGCGCGATCAAAGCGTGTTCGGTGACGGCATCAATATCGAAGATACGATGGGTGTGCTTGTCCGCTATAAGAACAACGCGATCATGACGTATTCGTTAAACGCTTACTTGCCATGGGAAGGCTACCGGATCGCGTTCAACGGCACGAAAGGCCGCATCGAAATGAACATTGTCGAGCAGTCCTACGTGAATTCCGGCGGCAAAAAATCGGATGAGGGCGCGTTGAAGGACAAGTCGATAAGGGTGTACCCGATGTTCGGAGCGTCTTACGAGGTCGACGTTGAAGAGGGCGTCGGCGGCCATGGCGGCGGAGATCCGGTGCTGCTGAACGATCTGTTCGGTACGCCGGTGGAGGATAAGTGGAATCGGGCTGCCAATCATATAGACGGCGCGAGGTCGATCTTGACGGGAATCGCGGCCAATCGCTCCATTCAGACGGGGCAGGCGGTACAGATCGACGATTTGGTTCATTTTTACAAAAAGTGATTATGGGGGAACTGGAATGAAGCCTTTTATGGACGACAACTTCTTGTTATCGAACGAGACGGCCGTTACACTTTATCACGATTATGCGAAGCAAATGCCAATTATCGATTATCACTGTCATCTAAGCCCGCAACAAATATTCGAAAATACGAGCTTCGCGAACATTACGGAAGCTTGGCTATACGGCGATCATTACAAGTGGCGCGCGATGCGTGCGAACGGCGCGGAGGAAAGGCTTGTAACCGGCGGCGAAGGCGCTACCGATTACGAGCGTTTCGCCGCATGGGCGAAAACCGTTCCGCAGACGATCGGCAACCCGCTGTACCAATGGTCGCATCTTGAGCTGCGCCGATTCTTCGACGTGCAGGAGCTTATTAATGAGAAGAATGCGCCTGCGATCTGGGAGAAGGTGAATGCGAAGCTTGCGACTGGCAACTTCAAAGCGCGTGATTTGATCAAGATGTCGAGCGTCGAGGTCATCTGTACGACGGATGATCCCGTCGACTCGCTGGAGTATCATATCGCGATCAAAGGCTTGGAAGACTTCGACGTGCAAGTGCTGCCGTCGTTCCGTCCCGACAAGGCGCTTGAGATCAACCGGGCGACGTACTTGCCATGGATCAAACAGCTGGCGGAGGTGTCCGCACGTTCGATCGACAGCTACGACGCGCTACTGGACGCGCTTGCTGATCGCGTGAAGTTCTTCGACGAGGTCGGCTGCAAAGTGTCCGACCATGCGCTCGACTATGTAGCTTACGCGGAGACAACGAAGGAAGAAGCGGCAGCTATATTCGAAAGGGCGCTGCAAGGCGAGCAAGTAAGCTTAGAGGACGAGAAGAAGTACAAGACGTATACGCTTCTGTTCCTTGGCCGTCTATATGCGCAGCGCGGCTGGGCGATGCAGCTGCATATCAACGCGGCGCGCAACAACAACGCGCGCATGTTCGGCAAGCTCGGGCCGGATACGGGCTTCGACGCGATTAACGACAGCAAGGTTGCTTACCCGCTGTCCCGTCTGCTCGACGCATTAGATTCGGACGACCTGCTGCCGAAGACGATCGTTTATTCGCTCAATGCGAACGACAACGACGTGCTTGGCGCGTTGATCGGCTGCTATCAAGGCGGCGGCGTACCCGGCAAAATCCAGCTCGGCTCGGCGTGGTGGTTCAACGATACGAAGAACGGCATGCTTGATCAGATGAACGCCTTGGCTAACCTTGGTTTGCTGAGCCGCTTCGTCGGCATGCTGACGGATTCGCGCAGCTTCTTGTCCTATACGCGGCATGAGTATTTCCGCCGGATTCTGTGCAACCTGCTCGGCGAATGGGTCGAGAACGGCGAGGCGCCGGGTGACCTTGAATTGCTGGGGGATATGGTGCAGAACATTTCATATCGCAATGCGAAGCAATATTTCGGATTTTAAATAAAAGAACGTTTCGAGCTCCCGCCCATCGATCCGACGAGCGTGAGTGCGGAACGTTTTTTGCGCATAGCAGGCTAATTGATGGGAACTCAGCGGTACAGGCTGGTCATATATTTGAGCATTTGCGGGCCTGCTATATTAGCGGCAATGCCGAAGAGCTCGGAGTTAGCCGTTTTTTTGCATACGAAATAAAAGGCGAACCCGCCGATAAGCTCGAAGGCGATAAACTCCCTCCACTTCCAGGCGGGAATGACGTAGACGGTGAATTCCTTTGCGCGGACGCTTCGCTTTCTCAATAGAGTGGCCTCCTGCTAAGATGCACGATACAATCGTAATAGCGTATGCGGGGCTGCTTATCCAACATTCGACAATTTAGAGGTTTAACCACATAGTTAAAGGCAGGGAGAGTGCAGGGATGGGGAAAATGGTGTTTGTATCGGGCGCGGATCGCGGTGTAGGGCTGGCGCTGACATCGGTATGGCTTAGCAAAGGCCATACGGTATTCGCCGGTCAATATGCCATGGACACGCAGGGACTGACCGAGTTGCGGCAGCGGTACGGAGAGCGGGTGCATATTGTACAGCTAGATGTATCGAGCGATGAAAGCGTTGCCGGAGCGGTAAGCAGCGTTTCGGATCGTGCGGGACAGTTGGATTTGCTATTCAACAATGCGGCGATACTCGGCGATATTCAGGCGAAAATGACGGATACGCTTAATTACACGGAAATGATGGACGTGTTCAATGTCAACACGCTAGGCAGCTTGCACATGAGCCGATCGTTCATGCCGCTGCTTATGAAGAGCGAGACGAAAATGATCGTGAATATTTCCTCCGAAGCGGGCAGCATAAGCAATTGCTATCGCGATAGCTGGTATGCGTACTGCATGTCCAAGGCGGCGCTTAATATGCAATCGAAGCTCATTCATAACGGTATGAAGCCGCTAGGCGGCCGCGTGCTCGTCATGCATCCGGGCTGGGTGCAGACATATATGCAGGGGAAGCTTGATGCCGGGGCAGAGCTGACGCCGGAGCAGTCCGCGTCATCGATTACGCGTGTGGTCGAGGAGAAGCTGGCACAGGACCCAACGCTTGCAGAGTGTGAATACGTCGATTATAAAGGTGCGGCGATGAGCTGGTAATTGAAAATGTAGGAAAGGAAGGGGATCTTTACGATGAGTGGGCTCATTAGAACGCTGGTGTTCGGCGACAATGAACGAGCGCCTTACCATCCGCTTCATGCAATCGAGAAGGAGCTACGGGCAATAATCGGCGAGGGCTTCCATATGGAGATGACCGACGACTACGAGCGGCTGCATAAAGAGTCGATCGAACAATACGATCTATGTATCTCGTATGCCGACTGCTGGGAGGAGAAGCTGACTGACGCACAGGTTGCGGGACTGTTGGCATTCGTCGCAGAAGGAGGAGGCTTGCTCGTCATCCATAACGGCATATCGGTGCAGAACAGGCACGAGCTGCGTCAGTTGATCGGCGCGAAGTTTCTCGGGCATCCGGCGTATCGGCGGCTGACTTTCCAATACGCCGATACCCGGCATGTTATGGTAGAAGGGGCAGAACCGTTCGAGATGGATGAAGAGCCGTATAGGTTCGAGATGGATTCCTTCATCGATACGGAACTGCTCATGACATACACGATTGATGGCAAGTCCTATCCCGCAGCATGGGCCCATAAGTACGGCCTTGGCCGAGTTGCCTATCTGATGCCCGGCCATCATGCGCCTTCCTTCGCGCTTCCGGCGTATCGCTCGCTCATTAAAAGTGCGGCTAAGTGGGCGGCTGGAGCCTGCGAATGAACCAGCCATTGTCACAGCCGAAGCAGCAAGACATAAGCATGATGCGATTATGGTCTTTTTTTCTGCCGTTAGGGATTTCGGCGAGCTTAGTTACGATTTCGCACGTTATTATTAATAGTACGTTAAGCAGGGCTGCTGACCCGGAGCGAATTATTGCCGGTTACGCGGTTGCGATGAGCCTGCTTGCGATTACGGAACGGCCGGCCGTTCTGCTGCGGCAGACCTGCTCTACGCTCGTACGGGACCAAATTTCCTTTAAATCGGCGCTTACCGTTGCGCAGCTTGTGTTTGGCAGCATTATGGCGATGGGACTATTGATCAGCTACACGCCGCTCGGGATGTTAATCTTTAAAGGGGTGTTCGGAGTCGGCGAGGACAATCTCGATGACGTTCTGCTTGTCTATAGAGTGCTTATGTTCGTAAGTATATTTTCCGGCATTCGTTGTTTTTACCAAGGCGTTATTATTTATAATTTGCGCACGAAGTGGTTAACCATCGGGATGGCGGTCCGGCTGGCCGGCATGTATATGCTCTCTCTTTATTTTATCCATACCGGCGTTACAAGCGGCGTTGTCGGAGCCGCGATCTTCCTATTCGGCATGATGATCGAGGCGGCAGTCAGCTTCGCGGAGGGCCGTTTATTGGTTCGCAAAATGCCGGACAGGCTGGAGAATCATCCGATCGAGAACAAAAAGCATGTTTTTTCCTTTTACCGGCCGTTGTTGTTTTCCTCGTTTATCGCAGTGTGGATCGGTCCGGCCATTAATGCGATGCTGGGTAAGACATGGGATGCGGAGCTGGCCATCTCTTCCTTTGCGATCGCTGCCAGTCTCGTCATGCTGCTCAGCAGCTTTTTCAGTTATTTTCATCAAATTGTTATCAATTTCTACCGTATCGACCCGGTTGCCGTACGTAAATTTACGCTGATGCTGGGGTTCGTCCCCGCGCTGTTAATGGGGCTCATAGCCTTCACGGATATAGGCGTTTTGTTGCTGGAGCATGTCATAGGCGTTCATGGTCGCCTGCAAGAAGAAAGCATCCGGGTTCTGCAAAGTTTCATGCTCTTTGCCCTTGTGATGCCTTGGCTGGATGTCATGAATGGGCTTGTATTCGTGCGCGGGCAAACGAAGCTCATTATCGGCTCCCAAATCGCCAATTTAAGCATTACATTCACCACGTTGATTGCTTGTATCCTTGTAGCTCCCGAATGGAACGGGTCAATCGGAGCTTGGGCGCAATCGCTCGGCATGTCGGCGGAGCTTATATTCGTCGCGCTGGCTTTGCGGTTTATTAAACCGGCTGATCCTGTTCCTGTTCGTCACAGCTAAGAAGAAAGCCGCGCTGCAATAGCAATAGCAGCGCGGCTTTTCTATACGAACTAGGCTGAAGTTAGGAGTTTATTGAACGCGCGGTGCAGGATAGCGATCATCCCGTCGATATCCTCCCGCGTGACGATCAACGCAGGCATGAGGCGGATGACAGACGACTTAAGCGCATTGATGAGCAAGCCGTTGTCCTGACATTCGTCAACGAGCTTCGGCCCAAGACCTTGCGGCACGTCGAAGGCGATCAATAAGCCTTTGCCGCGAATGCCGGAGACCGGGAGCTCGCTGGACAGTTGTTGCAGCTTGCTCTTCAAGTATCGTCCTTGCAGCTCCGCGTTGCGTGCCAAATTGCTAGCAACAATCTCCTGTACGACCGCATGGCCTGCAGCCATTGCCAGAGGCGAGCCGGTGTAGGTGCCTCCTTGATTCCCTTGCTCGAAAATATCGTATTTATCGGTCGTCAGCATCGCCGATAACGGAAAGCCGCCGCCGATCGCTTTGCCCAGCGTCAGGATATCGGGCTTTATGTCGTAATGCTCGTAGGCGAACAGCTTGCCGGTTCTGCCAAGTCCGGTCTGAATCTCGTCGATAATGAGCGGCATGCCGTACATATCGCATATTTTGCGAAGGCCGTACAGATAGGCTTCATCTACCGCATTAACGCCGCCTTCGCCTTGAATGAGCTCCAGCATGATCGCGCAGGTATGGTTGTTGACGGCAGCGAAGCAAGCATCGAGATCGTTGATCGGCACATGCTTGAATCCGTCTACCTTCGGAGCGAATAACGTCTCCCATTCCGGCTTGCCCGTCGCCGACATCATGGCGAGCGTCCGTCCATGGAAGCCGTTCGTTACCGTAATAATCTCGTAAGCGCCGTTCATACGAATCGCGCCATGCTTTCGCGCCAGCTTAATAGCGCTTTCGTTCGCCTCGGCTCCGCTGCTCGCGAAGAAAGCTTTATCCATGCCGCTAATATTCGTCAGCAGCTCGGCGAATTGAATCATCGGTTTGTTGTAGAAAGCCGGGCTTGCATGCACAAGCGTTGCCGATTGCTTGGCAAGCGCATCGCGAAGCACGGCCGGCGAATGGCCAAGCGCATTAACGGCCCATCCCGCAATGAAGTCAAGATAGCGCTTGCCCTCCGTATCCCACATATACATGCCTTCGCCGCGCTCCATTATAATATGAGGACGTTTCGTTGTAAAAAGGATCGATTTATCGGCTTCGGCTAATAAGCCGTTCGTCTGCGTTGTTTCTGTTGTTTCCGTTGTTTGTAGCATGAGTCATTCACCCGCTTATTCAGAATATTGTATAAATATACATTACCATGTATCAATATGCAACCCTCTTCTATTAAATGACGAACCCGTTTTATGATTTTTTTAAGCCGCAAGAAGCCTATCTTCAACCGCGCCCAACCATTGTATGCTTGACGGCGTTTTCATGTTATCTAAAATTGTCCTCCATGATCCGCTTCGCATACTGGCTTGGCGGCATGCCGACATACTTCTTGAACACTTTGCTGAAGTAGTAGGGATCGTTCAATCCGGTTAAATAGCCGATCTCGCCAAAGGTGAGGTCCGTCGTTTCGATGAGCTCCTTCGCATGCTTGATTCGCACTTGATTCACGTATCGGGTAATGGATTGGCCTGTCATCCGATTGAAGCAGCGGTTCAAGTAGTCGTAGTTGCCTTCGAAGACGGATTCGATTTGATGGCTCGTTATTTTGTGAGGATAGTTCTGATGAATATAGTCGAGCAGTCCGTTTACCTTGCCGATCGATTTCGCAGGGTAACGGTCATTTCGCTGGAGCTCATCCATAAAGTTGTCGCGCGAGAGCTCGATCAGCAGCTCCGTGAATCGCAAGGCAGTCAAGCTGTGGTTGTAATGCTTGCGCCTATACAGCTGCAGCATTTCGTTCATGGCAAGCAGCGCCTTACGGAATCTTGCTTTGTCGGTAATCGAATGGCTCTTCGGGAAGCAGCAATCATACTCGGATACAAGCGGGTGGGAAGGCTTCCGTTCCAGAAACGGCGACTGATCGTGATGGGCGATAAAATAATGGGCCAACGCCTTCATATCGTCAACCTGCAGCGTTCTGACGTCCGTATGCTCGAAGTGTACATAGTAATAATCGCATCGATCATGCTCCGTGCCTTCATGCTCCAGGTTCGGCTCAAGCACGTACATATCGCCTTTCCGCAGCACGAATGAACGGCCGTTTTCCTTCATGTGCAGCTCGCCGCTCTTGATGAAATAAAGGACGTATTCGTCCGTTATGCGTTTGAAATGAAGCCAGGGGCTCTTATAGGATATGAACCCGACGAGGCGGATTCTTGGCATGATCTCGATATTGATCGCAAGCAAGGCGCACACCTCCCGCTAAAGGTGAAAAGTCGTTTTTGTACAAAAAGAGTCTAGATCCTACATTCCCGTTCATTCTATCACAATCTATACTGGGTTTGTATTCGCAGCCGACATTGAAATGGAGGATGACGATGAAGAAGCTAAAGATTGGCGTTATTGGACTAGGCGGCATTGCTAACTTTCATATGGAAGGCATACAGGCAAGCGAGGATGCGGAGCTATGGTCGATTTGCGACTGCAATGAGGAAGCGCTCGCTTCACGAGGCGAGCAGTTGAATATTCCGATGGAGCGCCGCTACACGGATCACAAGCTGATGCTGCGGGATGCAGAGCTTGATGCGGTGACGATCGGAACGCCGAACAGCAACCATTTTGCCGCGGCTCACGATTGCATCCAGGCGGGCAAGCCTTTCGCGCTGGAGAAGCCGATCGCGCTTAATGTTGAGGAAGCGTCTACGCTACGGGATGCTCTGGCGGTCAACCCTATGCCGCATATGGTGTGCTTCTCCTACCGCTACAAAGCAGCGGTCCGTTATGCAAAGCAATTAATCGAGCAAGGCGAGCTGGGCATTATCCATCATGTGTATAGTCAATATTTGCAAAGCTGGGGATTGAACGAGGACATCCCGCTCGTATGGCGCTTCCGCAAAGACTTGTCGGGCTCGGGGGCGCTCGGCGACCTTGGCTCACATATTCTTGATCTCCATCGTTTCCTTGTCGGGGAGACGGTTCGCGTGTTCTCCGATGCCGGCACGATCGTGAAGGAGCGGAATCTGATCGGAGCGGAGGGCAAGGGAGCAGTCGACGTCGACGACTTCTGCCACGTACTGGCCCGGTTCGAGGGAGGAGCTTCCTCGTCGATGAGCATCTCCCGGTTCGCATACGGACGAGGCAATTATCAGCAGGTCGAAGTTTACGGCACGAAGGGTGCGCTCTTGTACAACCTCGAAGAAGAGGATACGCTTCAAGCGAAGTTTGGCGATGAGCAGCAGTTCCGATCCATAGCTATTCCGGCAGAATGCCGAGTGGGTCAAATGCAGTCTTTCTTTGATTTATTGCTTGGCCGGGGGGACGGTTTGGATGCGACGATCGAGGACGGTTACATGAACCAATTGACGATCGACCGCATTATTCAATCGTTCACGGAAGAAAGGTGGATATCCACCTTACAGGAGGCGGTTAATCATGGCTAATATTAAAGTGACCGTATGGAACGAATATCGGCATGAGCGTGTGAACGAGCATGTGGCAAGCATATATCCCGAGGGCATTCATAACGCGATCGGCGGGTATCTAAAGACGCAGGAGGGTATCGAAGTACGAACCGCCGTATTGGATGATCCCGATCACGGCCTGACGGACGAGGTGCTGGACAACACGGATGTGCTTATTTGGTGGGGACATCTGGCGCATGGGGAAGTAAGGGACGATATCGTGGCGAAGGTTCGCGAGAAAGTGCTGGATGGCATGGGGCTGATCGTGCTTCATTCCGGTCATGGCTCGAAAATATTCGAGTCGCTGCTCGGAACGAAGACCGGCGCGTTGAAGTGGCGCGACGATGGCGAGAAGGAGAGGATTTGGGTTATCGAGCACGGTCATCCGATCGCGGAAGGTCTCGATCAATATATCGAGATCTCGAAGGAAGAAATGTACGGCGAGCGCTTCGAAATTCCTGCGCCGGATGAGCTCGTGTTCATCTCGTGGTTCGAAGGCGGGGAAGTGTTCCGCAGCGGCTGCTGCTACCGCAGGGGCAAAGGCAAGCTGTTCTACTTCCGCCCGGGGCACGAGACGTTCCCGATCTATCATCAGCCGGAAATCCAGCAAGTTATAGGCAACGGCGTTCGATGGGCTGCGCCGGTTAAGGGAGCGAGCGTCGCTTACGGCCGCGTCGCTCCGATCGAGCCGATCGGCAATAAGGGCTAAATAAGGTGAAGGGCGCTTCCGTCTCAGGCGGGAGCGCCCTGTTTTTGTATTATAGATTATCCATAGCTGCTGTGAACTGCTTCACGGTAGGGAGGACGCCGTTAACGTCGAGTGGGGTTGACGCTAACTTCTCGGCCTCGTCAAGCGTAATGGATCTGACCTCCAGCCCTTGTTTCTCCAAAGCGTGACTTACGTCGCTGGGCGAGTAGACGGTTTTGGCAGAGCAGGCCGTCAATACGAGGACGAACAAAAGCTGCAACGAATAGCGTAAGCTGTTGGGTTTTATTATTCTTGCAGTAGCCCTGATGGCTAAATGCTTAGTCGATGTAATTGGAAAAGCTCCTGTTAATATCGAGCCAATCCCTGCCTAAGGGGATAACGCCGAAATAAGAAGGATAATTTCCATCTATTTCTTTTAAGGAGGCAACCCCAGGTAAATTAGCAGGATTTTTTTCATGTTAATTGCTTGGACGACCCCGGCAAGCATGCCAACAGAGCTCTTATCGCGCCCCCCAGCGGTAATAAGTCGGATTCTCCGACTTATCCCTACCGAAGTAATCAAAGTTACCTGCACTAGGATGAACTTTTCAACCTATTTAATCGCCTATCCCGCCAACTGAGCCCCTATCGCGCCGCCCTGGCGGCAATAAGTCGGATTCTCCGACTTATCCCTGCCGAAGTAATCAAAGTTACCTGCACTAGGATGAACTTTTCAACCTATTTAATCGCCTATCCCGCGAACTGAGCCCCTATCGCGCCGCCCTGGCGGCAATAAGTCGGATTCTCCGACTTACCCCCGACGAAGTAACCAAGTTACCTGCCATAAGATGAACGCTCCAGCCTATACCACCACTAGACCCGAGGCAGAGGCAGCCGCCATCGCATGGTGTCTTATATTTCTGCAAACGCAGAAATATAAGACACCTCTACGACTTCCCTATCTCATTCACTAAACAAACTTGCGTAATATGTGACACCACGAACGCAATGTAAACGGTTTCTTGCAAACGCCTTTCCACTCATAATGAGAAAGCAACGCAATATGAGAGGGAGGGTCTTACACAATGAAATGGTACAAAACGATTTCCTACGGGGTTCTGGCAGCGGTAACGGCGTTCACGATTACGGCTTGCAGCGGCGGCAACAATGCGCCGGCAGGCAATGGAGGCAACAACAAGCCGGCAAATGAAAGCGGAGACAAACCGGCGGCGGACGGCAAAAAAGTAACAATCGAATACTGGCATACGTACAGCGACCAGGAAGAGAAAGTGCTTGCCGAAGAAATTAAACCGCTGTTCGAGAAAGAAAATCCGGGCATCGAGCTGAAGCTGACGCGCATGCCGTATGAAGGGCTGAAGGAGCAGGTTATCGCAGGCGTAGCGGGCGACGCAGCTCCGGACCTGATGCGGATGGACATTATTTGGGTACCGGAATTCGCGAAGATGGGCGCCCTGCAGGACGTCAGCAAAATGGACGGCTTCGAAGATCTTAAAGCGAACCTGTTCGAAGCGCCGATGCAAACGAACGCCTATAACGGCGGATTCTACGGCGTGCCAGTCAATACGAATACGAAAATCGCGATTTACAATAAATCGGTTATGGATGAAATCGGCGTGACACAAGCGCCGACGACGATCGATGAGCTCGTCGTTGCGGCAAAGCTTGCGGTGTCGAAGGGTAAGCCGGGCGGCATCGGCATCGGCGGCGCGAACGTATGGGCGGCATCGCCTTACTTCTGGAGTCTCGGAGGCACGCTGACGAACGAGGATTACACGAAGGTCGAAGGCTACTTGAACAGCCCGGCAAGTGTGAAGGCGCTGGAGACGATCGTGCAGTGGAACAAAGACGGCCTTATTACACCGACTATTCTTGGCGGCGAGCCAGGTGCTTGGGACGGCATGAAAAACAACGACTACATGATGATCGACGACGGCCCTTGGTTCTACAGCATTCTTATGAACGAAGCGGAGTCGGCTTTCAAACCGCTGGAGCAGACGATTCGCGGATTGATGCCTGCAGGCGACGGCGGCAGCCGCTCCGTTGTAGGCGGCGAGGATCTTGTTATCTTCGCGAACTCGAAGCATCCGCAAGAAGCATGGACGTTCGCGAAGTGGATGCTTGGCGAAGAGCCGCAAAAGATTATGAGCAAGCTTGGTCTTATTCCGACGAACAAGACGGCAGCGAACGATCCGACGTTCATGGAGACGCCTTTCGTTGCCGAATACGTGAAGCAGCTCGAGACGGCGCTGCCGCGTACGCCGATTCCGCAATACGGCGAGATGGAGACGATCATCAACCTCGCGTTCGAGAAAGCGGTGCGCGGCGAACTTGACGCGAAGGCAGCGCTCGACGAAGCAGCGAAAAACATCGAAGCGATTCTCACGAAGTAGCGAACTTACTCACGCATCTTCAGAGGCCTTCTTCTTTCTAATAGGATGGAAGAGGGCCTCCCAATTGAACGAGAAGGAAGGAGTTTCATCATGTCTATTCCAATGACGGGACAACCGGTGCCAGGGCATAATCCTACAGGCTTGCGGATCAAGAAAGGCTTGAAGCAATGGATGATGGTGCTGCCGTTCATCTTTCTGGGCGTCGCGGGCACGGCTGTATTCGTCATCTACCCGATGATCCGGAACATCCTGATCAGCTTCCAAGATTACAGCATCATGCCGGGTGCGGACAATCCGTATGTCGGATTCGATAATTATGTATCGGCATTTACCGATCCGAACAATAAAGTGATGATGGCGATCCGCAATACGTTTCTGAACGTCGCGGTGACCGTGCCGATCAACTGGCTGCTCGCGATCGTGTTCGCCGTTCTCATCAACCTTCATTTTGTGAAGCAAAAAATCGTCTTCCGGACGATCTACTATTTGCCGATCATCACGTCTTGGATCGTCGTCGCGTTTCTGTTCCGCTTCCTGTTCGCGGGCGGGGAATACGGCCTGATCAACTTCATTTTTTACAAGCAGCTCGGTATCTGGGGCGAACCGATCAACTTCCTCTCCAACTATTGGTCGGCGATGATCGTCATTTGGCTGTTCCATATTTGGAAAACGGTCGGCTGGGGCGTCGTCATTTATTTGGCTGCGCTGCAAGGCATTTCGAAGGAATATTACGAGGCAGCCGCCATTGACGGGGCAAGCGGTTCGAAGCAGTTCTGGGGCATTACCGTACCGATGCTGGGACCGGTAACGGCGTTCGTCGTGATCAACCTGATCAACGGCGCATTCAACTTTTTCCCGCAGGTGTACTTTATTACGAGGGGCGGGCCGATGGATCAGACCCAGACGCTGCCGAGTCTCATGTACTTGCAAGCGTTCAAGAACTTTAACTTCGGTTATGCATCCGCAGTAGCCGTCATGATGGGGATCGCAGTCTTCTTTCTGACGTATACCCAGATGAAAAAATTCGGCAACCAGCGGTTTTTGTAAAATATAAGACTTTATAAGTTTCACACGGATAAACGGACTTATATTTCATCCGCGAAACGTTAGCTTACTCCGCCAAAGGACGGCACAGAACCGAGCTGCTTAAAGACGCAGGTAACGGTTCGTGCGTAGAGCTAGCCGTTTACGCTTGGGAGGGATAACAATGAAGACAAAATGGCATATTCAACTGCTTGTATACGCGATTATCATCTTAGGCGCTTTGGCCTTCCTGTTTCCCTTCGTATATATGATTATGACGAGCTTCATCAAGGGGGCGTACTCGCTGCCGCGGCCGAAGGAAGTGTTCTCGGTCGTTCCGGACTTGTACAACTACAAGCTGGTCTGGAGCAAAAATAACTTCGCGCGTTACTTCCTGAACAGCTCGCTCGTTACGATCGTCTCGATGGCCGGCAGTCTGTTCCTCGGCTGCTTGACGGCATACGGATTCGCCAGATTTACGTTTCCCGGCAAGGAGTTTCTGTTCCGCACGTTCCTGCTGACGATGATGATTCCGGGCGTCATCAACATTATCCCGCAGTTCTTGATCATCAAATCGCTTCACCTCATTAATACCTATTGGGGGCTATGGCTCATCTATATCGGCGGAGGCGTCGTCGGCAGCACTTTCTTCCTGCGAGGTTTCTTCCAGAGCATACCGAAGGAATACGAGGAATCGGTGCTCATCGACGGCGGGGGCAACTGGCGTATCTTCTGGAACATTTATTTGCCGCAGTCGATGCCGGCTATCGCAACGCTGGCCGTTCTCTCGTTTCAGGGGACATGGGAGGAATATTTCACGGCGCTCGTTATTATCAAGGACGAGGCGATGCGCACGCTGCCGATTGCGCTCCTCATGTTCAACGACAAATATGCGACGAACTACTCTTGGATTTTCGCAGCTTCGATCATTGCGCTCATCCCGACCGTGCTGCTGTATATCATTTTCCAGAAGCGGTTCGTGCAGGGCGGTTTCAACGAAGGCGGCGTGAAAGGCTAATCGAATAGAACAGGAGACAATGAATGAACTCGAATCGTCTGAAAATAAAGTCATTATCCCTGCTGCTTGCAGGCTGCGTTGCCGCATTATCGGCGGCGGGCTGCAGCGGAGTGCAGAAGCTGAAGGCAGAAACGGTAGAGAGTCAAGGCCTCATGGCAAAGCTGTCGACCGATAAAGCCGCATACCGACCAGGGGATAAAGTTTCGTTCACCCTCGATGTTAATCAAGACCAGCCGGGTTCGAAGATCATCGTTCAATATCGCCATCTCGGCGAGCAGGTCGGCAGACAGGAAGTGAAGCTGGAGGGCAAGAAAGCCGCTTGGAGCTGGACGCCTCCGAAGGAGGACGGCAAAGGCTACATGGCCGAGGTGTTTCTGACGAAAAAAGGCAAGCCGGTCGATCATCTCAACGTTGCGGTCGACGTTTCCTCCGATTGGAGCAAGTTCCCGCGTTACGGCTACTTGGCGGATTTCCACGCAATGACGTCGGATGAACAGGCTGGCGTTATCGAACGCCTTAACCGGTTCCATATTAACGGCATCCAATTCTACGACTGGCAATACAAGCATCACGAGCCGCTGAAGATGGACGAAGGGGAGCCTGCCGCGGAGTGGCCGGATATTGCGAATCGTCCCGTTGCTTACGACACGGTTAAAGGTTATATCGACCTTGCTCATGACCGAAACATGAAGGCGATGAACTATAATTTGCTGTTCGGCGCCTATGAGGGAGCCGAAGCGGATGGCGTAAAGCCGGAATGGGGCTTGTTCCGCGATCCGTCGCAAACGAATCAGGATAAGCATCCGCTGCCGGATAGCTGGGCCAGCGATATTATGCTTTATGATCCTGCGAATGCGGGGTGGCAGACGTATTTGATCGACAAGGAGATCGAAGTGTTCAAGCATCTTAGCTTCGATGGTTGGCATGTCGACCAGCTCGGCGACCGCGGCGCGTTATGGAACGGCAAGGGCGAATCCGCCAAGCTCTCCGAAGGTTATGTTTCCTTCTTGAAAGCGGCCAAGGAGAAGCTGGACGTCGATTACGTCATGAACGCGGTCGGTCAGTACGGGCAAGCTTTCCTTGCCACGCAGGCGCCGCTTGCATTTCTGTATACGGAAGTATGGGACGCTCATCCGAAGTATGCGAATCTGAAGGACATCATCGATCAGAACGGCAAGTATAGCAAGGGCAAGCTGAATACGGTGCTCGCCGCGTACATGAATTATGATTTGGCCGACTCGGCCGGACAGTTCAATACGCCGGGCGTGCTGCTTACCGACGCCGTTATTTTCGCGGCGGGCGGCTCGCATCTGGAGCTCGGCGAAAACATGCTGGCGAAGGAATATTTTCCGAATCGGAACCTGACGATTCCCGAAGAGCTGGAAGAGCAGCTTGTCCGCTATTACGATTTTCTCGTTGCTTATCAGAACGTCCTACGAGACGGACTCGAGGAGTCGGGCCTAACCGCGAAAGGGTCTGGCGAGGATGAGGTATCGGCAACGCCTGCGCTTAATAAGGTTTGGTCGTTCGCCAAGAAGAAGGGGGAGAGCGACATCGTTCATTTTATTAATTTTACCGATGCGACAACGCTCGATTGGCGGGATAACGAGGGCAAGCAAACAATGCCGGAAGAACGCAAGGATATGGAGGTTGCCATCCCTACCGAGGAGCAGGTTGAAAGCATTCGGTTCGCCTCGCCCGACTACTATAACGGATCGACGGTGGAGCTGTTGTTCGAGCAGAAGGACGGCGTCGCGACGTTCAAGCTTCCGGGTTTGAAGGTTTGGAATATGGTGACGGTGAGCTACAAGCAATAATTTGGTCATAGAAATGCCAAAGCGATAACGGGAGAGTCCGCAGCGCTTTGGTTTTTCTCTTTTAAACAACGGTGAATGAGGTAAACTAGACTTATCTCGAATAGTTAGGGTGGACTTAAGTATGCTGCGCTTCGAACGAATAAGAAACCGTTATGCTTCCAAAGTGATTATCGCCTTTTTGTTCATTATATTGATCCCTACTACGCTGTCGGGATTTTCGTTCTATCTGGAATCTACCGCTCTCGTCAAAAAAAACGTAAGGGCTTCCACGGTGCAGCTTACGAAGCAGACGGCAGACGCTTTGTCGACGATGATTAACGCCGGCAGCGATACATCCGACCTGATCTATGGCGACTTGCAGGTTCAGCATGCGGCCATGCACTACAAGACGAGCTCGCTTAGCGAGCAAGTCGAAATGTCGCAATCGATCAATACGATGCTTCGAAATATCGCCTACTCCAGCTCCTTCGTCAAGATCGTTTATATTTTGAAGGAGAGCGGCGTCGGCTGGGGGAGCGGCACGTTCTCCATGTCGAAGCTGAAGAAGGCGGATCTTGCCGAGCTCGATTGGGTAGAGAAGTCCAAGGAGGAGGACGGCAGACTGGTCTGGCAGCCGCTTCGCCAAGACCCTTTCAGCGGCGGCGGCGAGAATACGGAGCTTGTGCTGCCGGTCAGTCGCGTGCTGAAGGACTTCGACACGCTTTCGCAGATCGGTCTGCTCGTCGTCAATATGAATGGCCGATCGGCCATTCATACGATTCGCCAAGTGCAGCTCGGAGAGACCGGGCGGTATACGGTCGTCGATTCGAAGGGCGTCGTCATGATCGACGCCGATTTGACGCGAATAGGCAAGCCGGTTCAGGAGCATGGTCTATATGAGCTGATCGTCGGTAACGACGCGGTCGAATTCGAATTTTCGAATGAAGGCGTTCCTTACTACGGGGTCAAGCAAAGGCTGAGCAACGACTGGTTGCTCGTTGGCACGGTGCCGACTGTGGAGATTACGGGAGCGCTGGATAAGCTGCATACGCGCATCCTGATTACATCCGCTTGCTTCGCGCTTATGGCCGTCCTTATTGGATTATTGATTGCCAAGAAAGTGACGAAGCCGATTAAGCAGCTGACATTGGAGATGCGGCGCGTGCAGCAGGGCGATCTGAAGGTACGGACCGAGGTGAAGACATCCGACGAGATCGGCTTAATGAGCAAGCATTTCAACAAGATGCTCGATGAGATCGAGCAGTTGATGGAGCGAGTCGAAACCGAGCAGAAGGAGAAGCTGGAGGCGGAAGTGCGAGCGGTGACTTACCGGATTCATCCGCATTTTCTATATAACACGTTAAGTACGCTGCGGTGGCTTATCCGTTCGGGCGAGCGGGAGCGCGCCGATCAAGGGCTGGCTGCGCTGACACGGCTGCTGCAGGCGAATATGGGCAAAGACGGGCAAATGATTGCGCTTGAGGAAGAGCTGGAGATTATCCGAAAATATTTGGTCATTCTCGAGATGCGCTACGAGCATAGTTACGAGCTGAATTGCCAGATCGAGCCGGAGCTTCTGGAGCTTCGAATACCGCGCATGCTGCTGCAGCCTCTCATCGAGAACGCCGTATTCCACGGCTTCGTCCCGCTTAATCGCGGCGGACATATATCGGTCGACGTTTATGGGCGATATCGGGAAGTGCATATCATCGTGAAGGATGATGGGGCTGGAATGGAACAGGAGCAGCTCAAGCGAATGAATGCCCGGCAAGGCATGGAACATTTGGGTATCGGTTTGCGGCATATCCATGATTCGTTGCGGCTGTATTATGGACCGGCATCGGGCCTTTCTATCGCAAGCGCGTCAGGAGTCGGGACAGCGATTCATATTACGTTGCGGCTTCAAAACTAGCGGCTGGAGGGGGATGGAAAATGCAGGATCATGTGTTAATCGTGGACGATGAGCCGATCATTCGCAACGGTCTGAAGAGCTTCATCGATTGGGGCAAGCTAGGGCTCGTGCTGGAGGGCGATTGCGCGAACGGCAAGGAAGCGCTCGCCGCGTTCGGCAAGGCGAGGATCGATATTCTTATTACGGATATTAAGATGCCGGTCATGGACGGGCTGGAGCTGACCCGGCAAGCGCTGGCAATCAATCCGAATGTCAAAATCATTCTCATCAGTAGCTATAATGAATTCGAATATGTGCGCGAGGGTATGAAGCAAGGGGCGATCGATTATTTGCTCAAGCCGACGCTCGAGGCAGATGAGCTGATTGCCGTATTGCTAAGGTGCAAGGAGCTGCTAGCGCGTGGTCGCAAGCAGGCCGCATTTCAACAGCAGATTATGCTCCAGACCGCCCTGCTCGATCGCAAACGGCTGGAGCAGGACGTCATTCGTTCGCTCGTATCGGGCGACCCCGGTGTACGTTTCTCCGATTTATTCGGCATGGATATGGATGCTGGCCCTTACGTATGCGCCTATGTAACGGCCGACGGGCTGACCGAATGGCAAGAAACGTACGGGAACCTGCATATTGGCATGATGTACGAGGATATGCAGACGTTATTTTACGATTGGTCCAAGAGAGGCTGCGCGCCGATATTGAGCGGGGAAGGACTGCTGCTTATTTATCCCGATGCGCATAAGCATGATCGGGATGCCGAAGCTGGGCATTCGCTTGCCGGCTTCCAAGAGCTCGTAGCCGGCGAGCTATCGGTATCGGTTACGTTCGGCTACTGCTTGACTATGGGGACGGAATGGCTGGAGTCTGGCATGAGCAGAAGCCGCTCCGCTGCCGAGCGACGGTTCTACGAAGGGACGGGCCGCATCTACGCATGGAATGAAGCCGAGGCGAAGGCGCATGCCGACCGGCATCCGGAGATCGAAGAGCAGAGCCGGCATGCGCTGCAAGAACTGCTGCGTTCTGACCATAGTCCAGCTGCCATTATCGACAGCTTCATTATGCGATGGAGGACAGAAAGACCGTCGCCCGAGCTGGTGCGAAGACAATCTTATGAGCTGCTGACTGCCTTCTCATATAGGAACGGCGACGCCAAAACGTTATTCGACTTCCGCGAGCTTGTGAGGCGATGCGATACGATCAGCCAGCTTGAAGCTGCTATTCGAAGCTTGGCCGAGGAGATGGAGCAGCCGAATCGGTTGCGTCTCGCGGACAAAGGGCATAGCGCGCAATTGATCGCGAAGGCGATTGAATATATTAAGCTCCATTATCGCGAGGAGCTAACGTTGCAAGACGTTGCCGATTCGATTCATGTAAGCAAGAGCTATTTGTCCAATCTGTTCAAGAAACAGTCCGGTCACAACTTTATCGATTACGTCATCGATCTTCGGCTGCATGAAGCGAAGCGTCTGCTTACGCAGGACGAGATTAAGATATACGAGGTTGCCGAGCGATCGGGTTTCAACGACGTTAAATATTTCAGCAAGCTGTTCAAAAAGATGACTCAGATGACGCCAGTTGAATATCGCGACAAGCACCAGTAATCGGCGACGGGAGTGATTGAAATGGAAGTTAAACGAAGGATGACATTCACGCTAATCGTTATGCCTCTGCTGCTAATCTTCGCTTCCGGCTGCGGGCAGCAGTCGATTATAACGGACAAGAGCGGCGTAGCGAGGCTGAATGACAATAAAGTGTATGAAATCGAGTTCTGGCATACGTATAGCGACGCGGAGACGCAAATATTGGAGGATCAATTGATTCCGGCATTCGAGGAGACGTACCCCGATATACGCGTCCATCCCGTTCGTCAAGCGAATGATGCCGAGCTGAAGTATACGCTCATATCCAAGGCTTCCGCGGGCCGCGCGCCGGATGTCGTACGGATGGATATTGCTTGGATACCGGAGTTCTCCCAGAGCGGGCTGCTGCTTCCGCTTAGCGACAACCCTGATTACGATGAAGTCATGTCCACGCTCCAGATCAATACGGGGTCGGCCGGTTACTATGAGGGCCGGCATTACTCGCTGCCGGTTAATATGAACACGAAAGTTGCCATCTATAACCGCTTGCTGCTGAAAGAGGCAGGCATGACCGAGCCGCCGGCAACCTTCGCGGAAGTCATCGAGCTTGCGCGAAAGCAGCGGCTTAAGATCGGCATCGGCGGTCTCGAAGCGTGGAAGAGTTTGCCTTACATCTATGCGCTAGGCGGGAAAATGACGAGCGACGACTATAAGAAAGCGACCGGTTACTTAAACGGCGACAATACGATTAAAGCGGTTGAGCAGCTTGTGTCTCTATATAACGAGGAGCTTATCGACAGCAACGTCATTAGCGGAGGCGCCGATAATTGGGAGGGCGTGAAGACAGGGAGTATATTGGTAACGGATGAAGGGCCGTGGTTTTATAGCGTTTTCCAAGGGAAAGAGCTGAAGCGGGCCGTCGATTCTACCGTTGCTGTCCCTTTCCCGCCCGATTACGGTCCTGCCTCGATACTTGGCGGCGAGGATCTGGTTATTATGCAAGGAGCGGAGCATCCGTCGCAAGCTTGGGCATTCATGAGGTGGATGGTTCGCGAGGATTCGCAGATCGCGATGTCGAAGACGGGGCTCATTCCGACGAATAAGGAAGCGAAGGAGATCAAAGCTCAAGACGATTCTTTCATTCCGCCGTTTACGCAAGCGCTCGATCATACGTTTCTGCGACCGCCGGTCAAGCATTGGGGCAAGATCGACCAAATATATCTGAAGTATATGACCCGGATTTTCCAAGGCGAGCTGTCCCCACGGGAGGGCCTGACCTTAGCATCTGAGCAGATTGATAAGTGGCTGGAATGATCGGATAACCGATAAGTACTATGAAAGTTAGAACTGCTCAATCAAGTGCTCCTGCCCTATGATGAATGGGAAAGGAGCGGTTTCATGGAAAGACTACTGTTTGCCATTCTGTTCATTGCCATCGCGATGGGATGCACGTCCAAATACAATAGAGGCACGTACGATCTATATTTAATTCCCGAAGGGTACGAAGGCACGATCCGCGTGATCTACAACGTGAAGAACGCGCCTCTGCTCGAGCGGGAAGGGAAGTACGACGTTATTCCGGTTAAGGGCAACGGGAAATATGAAACGTCGACCCCGATGTACGATTACGGCGAGGTGATTGACCGGTATTATTACGTGGATGAGAAAGGAAATCGTACGGAGCTCGATCCGATGTGCGTCAGCGTACTGGGGACGGGAGGGACCGACAATGCCCAAGGCGAAACCCATCACACGTTAATCGAAGTGACGCATTCGAAATGCGGCAAAGACTTTGGGCTTTGGGGTTCACGAAAATAATAACTGGAATTTGTACCATTAATCGGATCCGAAAAACGGTTGTTTGAGACAATAGAGCAATTACTCCCGTTAATTCCGGAACGGACTCCCCTGAAACCGTTCTGTCTTTTTGCGTATAATGGATTTCTGCAGGATAGAAGACACCTTTCAAGCATACTCGTCTGCTATAATGGATTCTCGCACTAACTTTGATCTTGAATGGACATTCTAGGAGGATTCAACGGAAAGTTAATGCACATATCCAGCATAGGCTCGTAACGATACCTAAATTGGCATAGGTTACTGCAAGAATCCAACATAGGCTTTGATATAGAGAACTTGGCGAGTCGTCGTCAAGTCGTATACTGCTTTCGGAACTTGGTCGGCGCCATGCCGATCTTGTCGGTGAAGCAGTTGGAGAAATACGGAGTATTCTCGAAGCCGACGTAAAACGATATTTCTGCGATAGGCCACTCCGTCTTGATGAGCAATAGCTTCGCCTGTTCCAGCCTATACTTGGTCACATAGTCCATCGGCGTCATCCCGTACACCTGCTTCATGCAGCGAGTAATGTAGTTGTAGTGGAAATTAAGCGCCTCGGTCATCGTTTTGCTCGTGATTTCCGATCGGTAATTGTTCTTAATATAGGCTTCCGCCTTCTCCGCGAGCGTGACGGCCGGGCTCGTATACGTATCGTCCTGGCGCAGGTCCATCAAGCGAAGAAGTTCCTCGAAGTGCTGCTGACTCGTCCAGAAAGCGCTCGATTGGCGCTGGCTGCCCGATTGATTCAGTCCACGGAGAAGCTGGTAGGTCGTCTCCGGGTTCGGCAGCTTCCATTGCTTCTGCAGGTGAAGGGAGTAAGGCGATGTATGATATTTTGTAAAATGATCCTCATGATTCAAGCTCGCGTACTCCTCTGCCGACTGCTGCCATTCTCCGACAGGCAGGAAATGAATCCAGTAAAAGCAGGTCGTCTCCTCGCAGGGCTTCACCGAATAATGATAGCGATCGGGGAGCAGCAGAAGCGTCTCTCCGGCCGTCAACGCCCATCTCGTTTCCTCTTCCCCTATATGCAAACTGCCCGACTCTACGATAATAAGATCGAACAAGCCTAGCTGCTGGCGGTTCGGATGCTGTCCGCCCGGCTCATAGATCGTCATGCCGCTCTCCAGAAAATACGGAAGCGGAGGGGCTGCAAAGTATACATGCTCAGTCGCCCGGTTCATCATCGTGAATGGCCTCCTTGTTTAGTGTGATATTTTATAAGAATTAAGTTTGATCTTGTTATATTTATGTTTCATTGTAGCGCATACAATAGGAATCAGCAGCACAAAAATTAATAACTTCACGGGAGAGGTGCGGGTACGAATGGGACAAGCTGTGAATATGAGCAAGGCAAGACCGGCTTCGCTTCAAGACGTTCAAATAAAAGACGATTTCTGGAGCTATTATATCGATCTGGTGCGCGACGTGGTCGTTCCGTATCAATGGGATGCGTTGAACGATCGAATCGATAGCGCGGAGCCGAGCCATGCGATCGCGAACTTCAAGATTGCGGCCGGAGAAGCGGAAGGCAGCTTCCATGGCATGGTGTTCCAGGATAGCGACGTGGCGAAGTGGCTGGAGGCAGTCGGCTACTTGCTGCATACGAGGAAAGATCCGGCGCTTGAGCAGATTGCCGACGATGTTATAGATACGATTGCGAAGGCGCAGCATGCGGACGGTTACCTGAATACGTATTATACCCTTCAAGAGCCGGGCAAGAAGTGGACGAACTTGGCGGAATGCCACGAGTTGTATTGCGCGGGCCATATGATCGAAGCGGGCGTCGCCTATTACAAAGGAACGGGCAAGCGCAAGCTGCTCGATGTCGTATGCAAGATGGCGGACGATATCGCGGTCGTATTCGGCGATGGGCCGGGCCAGATTGCCGGTTACGACGGCCATCAGGAGATCGAGCTTGCGCTCGTGAAGCTGTACGAAGTAACGGGTGATAGCAAGTATTTGGAGCTTAGCCGTTATTTCATCGATAAGCGCGGGCAGAAGCCTAGCTTCTTCGAGGCCGAGGCGGAAGCGCGAGGCTGGACGTCGCATTGGCATAAGGGACGCATACATCTCGATGATGCTTATTTCCAAGCGCATCTGCCCGTACGCGAGCAAGATGCAGCGATCGGCCATGCGGTCAGAGTCGTGTATATGCTGACGGGTATGGCGGATGTGGCGCGCGAGACGGGCGATCAATCGTTGATCGACGCTTGCCGCAAGCTTTGGGACAATATCGTCTCCAAGCAAATGTACGTAACGGGCGGCATCGGCTCGATGGCGCAGGGCGAGGCGTTCTCGTTCGATTACGACCTGCCAAACGATACGGTATATTCGGAGACTTGCGCCGCAATCGGACTAATCTTCTTCGCACATCGGATGCTGCAGATCGAACCGGACAGCCGTTATGCGGACGTACTGGAGCGCGCGCTCTATAATACCGTTATCGCCGGCATGTCACGCGACGGCAAACATTTCTTCTATGTTAACCCGCTCGAAGTGACGCCGGAGGTATGCGACGGGCGCAACAAAAACTACAACCATATCAAGCCGGTTCGTCAGGAATGGTTCGGCTGCGCTTGCTGCCCGCCGAACATTGCTCGCCTGCTTGCATCGCTCGGTGAATATACGTATGCGGTCAAAGGCTCGACGATCTACTCGCATTTGTATATCGGCGGCGAAGCGAACCTGCAGGTTGAAGGAGCAAACGTACAGCTTACTCAGAAATCCAGTATGCCATGGTCGGGCAACGTCATCTATGAATTGAAGCTGGATGCCCCGTCCAAGCTCGCGCTGGCGCTGCGCCTTCCGGATTGGAGTGCTTCCGCGAAGATTACAGTTAACGGCAAGCCTTTTTCGTTCGAGGACAAGATCGAAGGCGGCTACGCGATCGTAGAGAGAACGTGGTCCTCCGGCGATGTCGTGGAGCTTGTGCTTGAAATGCCTGTTATGCGCGTAAGAAGCAATCCGCTTGTGAAGTACAACGCCGGCAAGGTTGCCTTGCAGCACGGGCCGCTAGTCTACTGCGTCGAGGAAGCCGACAACGGTGCAGGTCTAAGTTCGCTTATGCTGCCTGCCGATTCGGAGCTGCGCGTATCCTTCGATAAGCAGCTTGCCGGCGGTCTGCAGGTCATTTCAGCCAATGCGCTGAAGCTTGAGTACAAGCAATGGGGAACGCAGCTGTATCGCTCGGATGCTTCCGCCTATCTGGCGCCTGCCGAGGCGAAGTTCATTCCTTATTATGCTTGGGCGAACCGCGGCAAGGGCGAGATGGCGGTCTGGGTGAAGGAACGCGCGTAACGCAAAACAAACAAAGCATGCGTGCTTGAAATACTGTTAATGCGAACAGCCCTGCTCTCCGCCAACTTTGGTTTGGGAGAGCGGGGCTGTTTATTATATTCGAGGATGGTCAGCCGTTCTTATAGCCGCATCGAAGCAAACTTTCGAAAAGGTGCTTTTTATGTTCGTAAATGTGTGATATTATTTAAAACGAACAATAACATACCTAATAGGAGGCTTTTAAAACTATGGAAGTGCGCCATACTACGAACCCAACCGATGTGAAGCAATACGATACGGAACGTCTGCGCCAGGAGTTTTTGATTGAGAGCTTGTTCGAGCAGGATCAAATCAAAATGACTTATACTCACTATGACCGCATGGTCGTCGGCGGCGCAGTGCCGGTTACGAAAGCGCTCGAGCTGGAAGCGGCGGCTACGCTGAAAACCGAATATTTCCTCGAGCGCCGCGAGATCGGCTTCCTGAACATCGGCGGCCCGGCATCGATTTCCGTTGACGGCGAAACGTATGAGCTGAGCAAGCTTGAAGTGCTGTACGTCGGCAAAGGCAAGCGCCAAGTGCTTCTTTCCAGCCTTGATGCGGCCAACCCGGCTAAGCTGTACTTCTGCTCCGCGCTTGCGCACAAAGAAATCGCAACGCGCAAAATGACGGTAGAGGAAGCGAATCCTTCGAACCTCGGCTCGCAGGAAACTTCCAACGAACGCATCCTTTATAAATATATTCATGCAGACGGCATTCAAAGCTGCCAACTGATGCTGGGCGTTACGAGCTTGAAGACAGGAAGCGTGTGGAATACGATGCCTTCGCATGTTCACGACCGCCGTATGGAAGCTTACTTGTACTTCGACATGAACGACGACGCGCGCGTATTCCATATGATGGGCGAGCCTTCGCAAACGAGACATCTCGTTGTGGCGAACGAGCAAGCGATTATTTCTCCGCCATGGTCGATCCACTCCGGCGTAGGCACGAGCAACTATACGTTCTGCTGGTCGATGGCCGGCGAGAACTACACGTTCACGGATATGGACGCGGTACCTGCTAGCCAGTTAAAATAGTCGTACGGAATGATTTGGGAGGTACGCGCCATGCTAGCAGCAGAACGGCATCGTAAAATCATAGAAAAATTAGAGCGTAACGGCGCGGTCAAAGTATCCGAGCTAAGCGAGCAGTTCCAGGTAACGGAGAAGACGGTCCGCGAGGATCTGGAGAAGCTGGAGGAGAAGGGGCTGCTGAAGCGCACGCACGGCGGGGCGGTCATGGAGCAAAGCGGCGAAGACAGCCTGCTGCCGATCCAATACCCGAACAGCAAGCACCAATCCGAGAAGACGGCGATCGCGACGCTTGCGTTGACTTGCATCGAGCCCGAAGACATTATCGCTCTGGATGCCGGAAGCACGACGCTGGAACTCGCGAAGCTGCTCCCGAATATGCCCGTCACGGTATTGACGAACGATCTGCTTATTATCCGGGAGCTGATGGCGAAGGATCAGGTTCGCCTTGTCGTACCCGGCGGCTATCGCCATAACAATCTGCTCATCGGCGCAGAATCGCAGGAATGGATCAAGCGGCTTAATGTTCATAAGCTGTTTCTGTCGACGACCGGCATTCATATGGAGTACGGCTTGACAATCTTTACCGAGGAACTGACGAAGCTTAAAAAAATGTATATGGAAAACGCGAAGACCGTCTACTGTCTGGCCGATCACAGCAAATTCGATCGAGGGGCGCTCATTACGTACGCGGCTTTGGAAGACGTCGATATCATCATCACCGATGAAGGGATTGCTCCGGAGATCGAAGCGAAGTACGAGGCCTGCGGTTTGCGAATGATGAAAGCACCGGCAGCAGGGAACGGGAAACGCATTAAAGGGAAGGTGTGAGACGATGGGGTTGTTTGATTTAAGCGGCAAGACGGCTGTCGTAACGGGAGCGGGCCGCGGACTTGGGGAAGCGATTGCGCTTGGTCTGGCGCAAGCGGGCGCCGATATTGCGCTCGTGACAAACCGGACGCCTGCGGACAAGGCGGCGGAAGCGATTCGCGCGCTTGGCCGCAAAGCGATTACGATTCAGGTAGACGTTGCCGATCGGAGCAAGCTGCCGGGTATCGTGGAGCGGACGGTAGACGAGCTTGGCCGGATCGATATTTTGGTCAACAATGCGGGCATTATACGCCGCACGCCTGTGGCCGATCACAGCTACGCGGATTGGCAGGACGTGCTGGATGTCAATTTGAATTCGGTGTTCGCGCTTTGCCAGCTGGCGGGCAACCGCATGATCGAGCAAGGATCGGGCAAAATCATCAATATCGCTTCGATGCTTTCCTTCCAAGGCGGCATTAACGTGCCGGGCTACACGTCGAGCAAGCATGCGGTTGCGGGACTAACGAAGGCGCTTGCGAGCGAATGGGCGGCCAAGGGCTTGCAAGTGAATGCCATTGCGCCGGGCTACATGAGCACGGACAACACGGAAGCGCTTCGCGAAGATCCGGTTCGCAGCGCGCAAATTCTCGGCCGCATCCCGGCGGGCCGTTGGGGGACGTCCGAGGACTTGATCGGACCTGCGGTATTCCTCGCATCCGCCGCATCCGATTACATGAACGGCCATATTCTCGCCGTGGACGGCGGCTGGCTCGTTCGATAGGAAATATCCTATATTGCGCCTTCAGGCTTTAACGCCTGAAGGCTTTTTTTATTGCAAAGCTTCGATTGCCTAGATATGGATTGTGATTCATAATCGTAACTAACAGCACAAAGGGGATAAGGAGGAGAAAAAACGATGCTGCGGAAAACGTTAAAGTGGGTAGGATGGATTATTGCCGTACCGGTCGCGATTGCTGCATTGTTCCTTATTTATGTAACGGTGGTCGATTACAAGCCCGAATCTGAGTTAGAGCTTGAGGCAACCCACAACAGTAAGCAAGTGCTGAAGCAAGGCGATTCCGTAACGGCGACAACCTTCAACATCGGTTATGCGGGACTTGATCTGGGGCAAGATTTTTTCATGGACGGCGGCAAAACGTCGCGTTCGAGCAGCAAGAAGCAAACGGAAGCCAATCTGGCTGCTATCGCCGATTTTCTCGAAAAAGCGCAATCGGATTTCTTCTTGCTGCAGGAGGTCGATACAGGTTCATCCCGAAGCTATCAAATTGATGAAGCCGCCGAGTTGAGCGACAGCCTGCCTGACTATGACAGCACTTATGCGATCAATTATAAAGTACCATGGGTGCCTGTGCCCGTACTCGATCCGATGGGCAAGGTCAAAAGCGGTTTGATGACGTTATCTTCGTATCAGAGTGCATCGCATACGCGTTACGATCTTCCCGGCAAGGAAAGCTGGCCCGTGCAGCAAATGGAACTTGATCGCGCCTATATCGCAAGCCGGTTTCCTGTAGAGGGCGGCAGGGAGCTTGTGCTGATCAATCTGCATCTGTCCGCGTTCGACAAGGGCGGGGTCATTCGCAAGCAGCAGCTGGAGTTTTTGGACGGCTTCGTACGCAAGGAGTCAGACAAAGGCAATTATCTCATTGTTGGCGGCGACTGGAATCACTCGCTGCCGGGAACGAATCCCGATGCATTCGATTCCGAGCAGGAATGGCCGGAGTGGCTGCAGCCTTTTCCTGAAAGCTTCGGGCCAGAGGGGCTTCAATGGGCGAATGATCCGGCCACGCCGTCTGTAAGGACGCTGGACATTCCATATGAGTCGGGCATCAACTTCCTTGCCGTCATCGACGGCTTCCTCGTATCGCCGAACATCGAGATAATGAGCGTAAGCGGGCATGATCTCGGCTTCGCGAACAGCGATCATAACCCTGTGACGGGTCGATTTGTTTTGAAGTAACGAATATGCATGCAGCGAAGGAGCATCCGCGAGGATGCTTTTTTTCGTTTTTGTTTCGGGGAGATTGGTGATTTTGATGCCAGTAAAAATCTTTTTGGATTCACATCATTTTCTCATTTTCGTTCGCTATAATTGCAATTGAGTTCGGAATGATAATCATTATCAAAATCAATCAAGGATTATCGCGTCTCGTTAGCACCCTCATGAAGGAGGTAAGCAACTGTTGGCTCAGACCTCGTATAGGACCGGAAAGGAACCTCGCCAAGTCGGATTAAAGCTCCGTTCGCAGCGAAGCAAATACAGAATACTGCAATTGCTAAGCGAAAGAGAAACTGTCACGTCGAAGGAGCTTGCAGAACTTCTGGACATAACCGTACAAGAGGTGAACAAAGCGGCGCTAAGCTTGACCGCAAGCGGGTTAATCATGAGAGGCGAAGAGGACGGGCAATGCATGTCCATTACCGATAATGGAATTCGGGTCTGGGCGGAGGTCAAGCGTGAGGGGCAGCGGCGACTGGAACGATTCCCGGATCCGGATATTGCCGGAGAGCTTGAGCCGGTTAAGGATACGAGCACAGGATGATGGGAAAAGCATGTACCTGGTTAACCGGAATCGTTCTGCTTATCGTTTTTTGGCTCCTGAGCCGACAGCTTTTCGATTCTCATCAGCTGCTTGAGCGTTTGCGGGCGATACTCGTGCAGCCAGAATGGATCTTGTTCATGGTTGTCTCTTACTTGCTCTCATTCGTGCTAAAGGCTGAGGCTTGGCGGACGTATGCCGGGCGGGAGCACGGGATCGCTCTGTATCTCCACGGTATTTTTTACAGCTTGCTGATCAATCATCTGCTGCCGGTCAAGGCGGGCGATCTTGTCCGAACTGGGATATTGATGAAGAATGCCCGATTGAGATGGGATAACGCTCTTCATAGCGTCGTCATGATGCGACTGGCGGATATGCTTGTGCTAGGGTTGATATCGGCTATCGGCATGCTGTGGTTGGGGATGACGATGTCTTGGATTGCGGTTGCCGCTGCGTCTGCAGTGACGCTGGCTGCCGTTGCGGCCATACGATTTACTCCGATTCGTCGTCGGACATTCGTCCATCGGCACCTCGCACAGCTGAAGACGATCGTATTATCCCGGCGAGGCCCGTATATTCTAGCGCTCGTTGCTGCCAGTTGGATACTGGAAGCTGCCATTCTGTTCGGCATCGCTCGTATGGGAGACATGAGGCTGGATGCCGCCTCGTCCATTTGGGCGAACAGCATAACGATCGGAGGCCAGATCTTTCATGTTACGCCCGGAGGCATCGGAACCTATGAGAGCACGTTAAGCGGCTCTCTGGCTGTACTCGGGGTAGGCTGGGAAGAAGCCTATGCTACGGCACTGCTGGCTCATGCCTTCAAATTCGCATTTTCTTTCATGGTTGGCGCCTATTCATTGATCCGAATGCCAATCAGCCTGCGGGAAGCAAAAGAGTGGCTGCGAATGCCGCGGAGATCAATCCAACATACGAATTCTACGAGCGAGAGGACATTCTGATGAAACAAGCGTCACCATTTGAGATCGTTGCGGCAAGATGCTGGAATCTTTTGAACGAGGGCAAGCCGTTTACGCCGATTTTTACGCTTTCCGTATTTCTGCTTTACCGGTTAGATCAATGGACGGATAGCGGTTTTTGGGCTGCGGCCGGCCTTGGCCTTCTATGCATTCTGCCATTGCTCATGCTTTATTATCATTTTGATTTTCCATTGTTTCTGCGCAATTATTTGTGGTTCCCGGTCGTAGCTGCGCTGCTGTTGTGGCAGCCGGGAAACCTTTCGCTTTATGCGGCGGCAATCGGCTTGTACATGTTCTTTACTGTTTTCTTCTGGGGCACGTTCTATTATCGGATGCGTATCGGGACCTCATGGTGGAACTTTAGAAGGTTCTGGAAGCTGGTACTTAAGAACAGCGACTCGACGAGCGGCAATGCGCAGGAGCAACTGCCGAAGGTGATTCTTCTGCTGTTGCTATGGAACCACTTTTACGAGTTGTTCCCGCTTGGCAGCGAAAGGCGGTTTATGGGGGTCTTTGGTGAAGAATGGCTTATATTAGCCTGCTTCACGGCGTGTTTATGGCTGTACAGTTGGATTCTCCATCGCAACCTGTTTGATTGGAAGCCCAAAGAGACGGAATCGCTCACAAGCGAGCCAGAAAGAACGGGGAATGCCGTCAACGATAAAGTTATCGTGATCGTCATTGACGGCATGCGCAAGGAACGGTTCGAGGAGGCGGATGCGCCGTTTCTCAAGAAGCTGCGGCAGGAAGGAACCCAGTATACGCAGATGGAAACGGTCTATCCGGCGAGAACGGTCGTTTGTTTCTCATCGATGTTTACCGGGGCATATCCGAAGGAGCATGGCATTCGCTCCAATATGGTCTGGAAGCTAGGCATTCGGGTCGAGAGCATATTCGATTCCCTGCGGAAGGTCGGAAAGCGGGGGCGGCTGCTCGGGATCGCCCACCTCATCGACTCCATGGGCGACGATGTCGAAAGCGTAACGGCTGTCATGCACAACGACAGGGCTGATCGCAACATCATGGACCGCGCCAAAAAAATCATGGCCGAACAAAATCCGGATTTGTTCGTCGTGCAGATGATCGGAGTCGATCAGACGGGCCATAGCATGGGCGTGCTGTACGACGAATATTTACAAAAAATCGCCGAAGCCGATAGGCTGGTCGAGGAATTTGTGGAATGGCTCACTAGCAAAGGGATGATGGAAAATACGACGCTTGTCATTTGTGCCGATCATGGGCAAGCGGACGGCATCGGAGGGCATGGTCACTTGGACGAAGGCGAGCGGTTCGTCCCTTTCTTCCTTCATGGACCATCGATCAAGCAGGGCTGCCGAGTCGATGAGAGACACTCGCTTATTTCCATGGCGCCGACGCTTGCTTATTTGCTAGGCGCGCCTTATCCGAGCGCTAGTCGAGGCAAGGTGCTGACGGATGCGTTCAAGTCTTAATGCTGGGCCGAGATGTAAACCGAATGCTTAACGAAGAGAGGATTCCCATGAAATCAACCGGCAACAAGAAGCTTATCGTATTCATACCGGCGCATAACGAGGTTGGAAATATTGAGACCGTCATTAAGCGCGTACCTCGCAAATTCCATCCCGATTATGATGTGTTGGTCATCGTGATCGACGATGGGTCTACCGACCGAACGGCGGAAGCTGCCAAGGAAGCCGGCGCCGATTATGTATATTCCTTCGCTGCCAACAGGGGCTTGGGAGCCGCCGTAAGAGAAGGGCTTGCCCGCTGCTGCCTGCTTGGAGCCGATATCGGATTGATGATCGACGCGGACAATGAATATCCTCCGGAGCAAATTCCCGATGTCGCGGCTCCCATTATGAACGGCTTGGCGGACTACACATTCGGTTCACGCTTTAAAGGAAGCATTGCCGGAATGAGGGTGCATCGGCGGCTAGGCAACTACTTGTTCACGCTGCTCCAGTCTATCTTGCTCCGCAAATGGATTTATGACGGTCAGTCCGGCATGCGGGGCTTTTCAAGGGAGGCGATGGAGAGTGCGGAGATCATTCACGATTACAACTATGCCCAGGTGCTCACTTTAAATTTGCTTAGGAAGGGCTTCCGCCTTCAAGAGGTTCCCATCGCCTACAAGGTAAGGACGCAAGGGCAATCGTTCATCAAGTTCCGTCAATATGTAACCTCTGTCCTTCCGGCTATTTATCAAGAAATGAAGCGACCGGCGCTTCGCCGAGCTTCCCCTGCTCCAAGCAGGCATGCGCAGGAAACCTCGGTTTCGCAGGCCTAAGGCAGGCTGACGCTTCTTGAGGGGGATACGTTAATGCAGCAGCGATCACTTCGTTATTTATCATTGGGCGCTGCCGCTATCGTTCTGTTGACGTTATTCGGCTTGAACCTGCGGTTCGCCAGTCCGTTCGTACGCTCATGGGATGAAGTCGATTTCGTGCTCGCCGTAGGTCGGTTCGATCTGCTCGCCATGCAGCCGCATTTTCCGGGATATCCGTATTTCATCGCGGGAGCGAAGCTGGTTCATGGATGGGTGACGGATCCCGTCAAGTCGTTGATCGGCTGGAATGCGGCGCTCGCTTGCAGTTCGTTCATTCCGATTGCGCTGCTGGCGAGAAGATACGTTAACGTTAGTGCAGCGTTATGGTCGACTGTCGCCATTCAATCGATGCCCTACATGTGGTTGATGGGTTCAAGGCCGATGTCCGAATGCACGGGCATAGCAGTGTTATGGTGGTATCTGTGGAGCGTGCGAATGGCTGCGGATCGTCCGCATTCTATCCCTCGCCTCGGTGCTGCACTCGTGATATTCAGCTTGCTTATGGGCATTCGGGTGTCATACTTTCCTTTTGGCCTGGCACTGCTCGTACTCCTTATCTACCAGTATAGAAGGGAATCGAATAAGCGAATTGGGCTTCGGAGACTCGCGCTTGCTATAACGGCCGCTGCGGGAGCGCAGCTTATATGGATCGGCGGGTTAGCGATGTCCGAAGGAACGCTGCAGGGGTTTTGGAATTTGTCCATGGCTTTCATAGACGGCCATTTCTCCGAATGGGGCGGCGGCGTTGCCTCCGCGCAAGTGCCGCTCGGAACACGATTCGTCACGCTCGTCTACGATCACTTGATTCGGGACGTGCTGCTTAACCGATTGGCCGTACTGGGTGCGCTCTATGGATGTCTAATCGCTCTGACAGGCTGCGGAATATGGAAGCTGGGCAGCAGCAGAAGAACAATTGCTTTAGACGGTTTGAAGCATCACAAATGGCTGATCATCATATTGGCGGCTTACGGAGGCTGGGTGCTACTCGGTCAAAATATCGAGAAGCCGCGCCATATCGCCCCGATTGCCGGCCCGCTGATGCTGCTTGTTTATGTCTCTGCACTGAAAACGGCTCATTGGCTGAAGCTTTCTTCGGTAACCGGCAACGAGCGGCTATGGAACAAAGCCAACGCCGCAGCCATTCCGTTCACGTTAGCCGCCGTGGTCATCGTTCAATTCATCTCCGGAGCGCAATTGCTGAAGCTCCAAGCCGAGCAGCAGCCGGCCGTCTATCAATTGAACGATTATATGGGAGCGTTAGAGCAGCCGCTCGTGCTGTACACGTGGGAGGAAACCCGGGTGCTTGGTTATTTGAAGGCTGATTACGAGCACCGGAAAGTGTATACGTATGATTATTTTCAAGCGATAACGTCATCTGAGACGGAGCAGCGGGTGTATTTGACGGATCACGTCCTGAACGGCTTTTTGGCACAAAACAAGGCTGCGGGATTGGACGTCGTGCCCGTCGCCCATTTTACCTCGGATGATCGGTTCGACCCGGTCTATTCCGAAATTACCGTTTACGAATGGAAGAAACGGGATAGCGACAACTAGAGAGAAGGAATGAGAGGGGACTGTACAAGTGTCAAGATGGTATCGATATGGGCTTGCAGTAATCGTACTTATGGTATGGCTCGCTCCTGTCCAGGTTTCGGCCTACTCCTACGGAGATGCGAATACGGAGGATGTCGCCGAGACTTTCAAAGTGATAGCGGGTGCTTTAAGCGGGGATAAGGCGGATTGGAAAACAGTCCAGGATACGCATCAGGTTCGGCGATCCGAGATCCAATCGCATTTTGGCGAGTCGGTTGCGCTGACGCTGGATAAGAACATTGAAGCGAAGGACAGCAAGCTGCTCATTGCCAACTACAAAGCGGTACTTGTCATGAATCTGGATCGCCGCTTTACCTATGCGCTGAAGGATGTAGCGGATTATGCGGCAGCAAAGCTGCTACTGGCCAAAGCGAAGGCGACATTCGATACGCTTGCGCCTTATATGTCCTCCGGAACGGATGACATTAACAAAGCGTTCGATGATGCGCTTGAAGCGCTCGGCAATCCCGGATTGTTCGGCGTAGGGGAGAAGGAGGCCGATCCGGATACGTTCAAGGTGAAGGTTGATTACATTTACGGGAAAGTAAAACCAAGCTTCCCTTACAAAGCTTACGTCAAACCGGCATCAACTGCTACGGGCAGCGTCAAACCAACCAAAGCGCCTGCTGCGACGCAGAAGCCCTCTGCAACCAAGGCTCCAACCGCTACGAGCAAACCTACGGCCAGCGACAAGCCGGTTGCTTCCGATTTGGCTGCGGAAGAGACGCCATCGGCAACGCCAGGCGCAGAACCGAGTCTAGAGCCGGCCGAGAGCATATCGCCAAGTCCCGGGACAACGGAAACGACTCCGCCTGCCGCATCCGGCAGCGAGGGAGATTCGGATGAGCTGTCTGGCGAATCCGAATCCGAAGTATCTGCGTTAGCCGAAGCCTCGCAGCAAGGTGCGCAGGAAGAAGGCCATGCTCCGATGGAGCGGACGGACAAAACGAATCCGTTCATCACGATATTCGTCATCGCGGGAGTCGTAATCGTTGGCGGCGGAGTTATATGGTTCATTCGAAAAAAAGGATTGTTATAACAAAAAACGATTATAGGAGAGATGATCATGCGTAAATTTTGGTCCATTGCAATAAGTCTAGCTTTAGTGTTCTCTACATTAGTTACGGTAAGTACAACCGCTCATGCACAATCCAGCTTCAATATTACCGAGGATGCGGATATCGCCGCCAAAATCAAAGCATTTGCCGATATTAAAGCTTTGTTCACCGATAACACGGATCTAAAAGCGGTTCAAGAATTCTACGTCGCTCAATTCCAAACGGACGCGAAACGAATCGACGATACGATCAAGCCGAATGATCCGAAAATCGACGAGAACATTTCGTTCGTGCTTGATAATGCGATTAAGGGCAACCTTAACGTGAATCAAGCGAAGCAAGCGGTGGATAAAGGCCTTCAATGGTATTTCTACTTCAATATGCGCGATTTGATCAGCAAGAAGGTTCGTCCTGCACTGACCAATGAGGATTATGCGACGGCAAAAACCGAATTTAACAAGGTCGTTCAAATTTATGAAGGCGTCATCCAAAGCACAGTCGCAAAGCGTGACGGTACGTACAAACTTGATATGGTCGGTATTCTGAAAGGAACCATCGAACAGCTGCTGAAGGATCTGGACGATAAAAATGCCAACGACTTCAACGTACATCGCCAAGTGCTGGACAAAACGATCATTAAAACGTACGCGCTGGCAGCCTTTACGTACGCGACGAACATACCGACGAAGCCCGCGGCCGATCAACCGGCTGCCATGACGGAAGGCTACTTCTTCTATCTTCCGGTATACACGTATTTAAGAGGCGGAAGCACGGAGGATGCGAACTATATCCTAAACGTATTCGCCTCGGGAGATGCCGGCCAAGTAGACAAAGACAAGATGCAAGCCGCTATGCAGCGCACGATGATCGGCAAAGTATCGGAATACGTAACAAATGCCTTTACAAAGCTGTCTGAAGGCGATTTGCAAGGCGCGCGCGGATACGCAATGGAAGGCAATATGTTCTTGTCAACGCAGGAAGTATTTTTCACTAAGGAAGAATATGCGGCTGCTGCTTCTTATGCGCAGCAATTCGCCGATGCAATTAACAAGTCGGATCTTGCCGGCGCAAAATCGGCTTCCTTCCAAATGCTGAAGTACCTCGTTGTGAAGGACGGCGTGCAGCTGAAGGTGAGCGAGAAAGCGTATAAAGTAGACGGTCAAGAACATACGGCGACCAGCGCGCCGTTCATTAATAAGAAAACAAGCCGGACGCTCGTTCCTGTTCGATTAATTACGGATGCGATCAATGCCGAAGTAAGCTTCGACAATAAGACGAAGACGGTTATCATCGTCAAAGACGGCAAAACCACCCAGCTGAAAGTTGGCAGCGATAAGGTCGTTCAAGACGGCAAGCTTAATGAAACGATTACGCTGGATCAACCGGTCGTTATCGAGAAAGGAAGCTCGTTCATTCCGCTGCGCGCAGTTGTGGAGCTATTCGGCAAAGCGGTCTTCTACGAGAAGGGCGAAATCATTATTCTTCGATAAATAAGGGTTGTCGGCGGGGAGACGCCTGCGCATCATGCGCAGGTGTCTTCCTCCGCTATTTTAACGTGCAGGGAGGCTATACTATGAATGTGCAATCGTTTCTGATCACGTTTCGCGAAGCGTTCGAAGCCATTTTGATTGTTGGCATCATCATGACGTACTTGAAGAGAATCGGCCAGACGCAGTGGAATAAGTGGGTTTGGGTCGGCGTCGTTCTTGCGTTGGCGGCGAGCTACGGTGTCGCATTAGTGTTCCAAACCGTATTGACCGGATTCGCGACGATGGGCAGCCAAAACTACTTGAAAATCGGCATTATGCTCGTTTCGTGCGTGCTGCTGTCGCATATGGTCTTGTTCATGGGTCAGCAAAGCCGAAGCATGCAAGGGAAGCTGGAAAATAAAATATCCGCGATCTTAACGGTCGGCGGCGTGCTCAATATGATCGTCCATTCCTTTCTCGTTGTCGTCAGGGAAGGCGTAGAAACGGTGTTCTTTTTCGCGGCGATTACCGGCGGCGATATCCAGAAGGCATTGCAAAGCTGGGGAGCGCTCATCGGATTGGTCGCAGCTCTTATAGTCGGCTATTTGTTCTTTAGAGGTACTCGGAAAATACAACTGAAGACGTTTTTCCGGATTACGAGCGTATTTCTTATGATGATTGCGGGCGGACTGCTTGTACAGGCTGTTGGGATTATGCAGGATATCGGGATTATGGGTACGATATACAAGACCGCCGGCGGCGAGGTCGGAGAAATATACAATCTGACGGCCATTATGCCCGAGCATCCTTTGGACGAGACGCAGCATATTCGCGATACGGGTGAGCAGCCTCTGATTAGCGGGCAAGTCGGTATTTTCTTCAAAGCGTTTCTTGGTTACACGCAGAACCCGTCAGTTGAAGAATTTGTGCTGTATTGGGCCTTTTATCTAGTCATTATCATCATGCAGGGTTTGCAGAAAAAACGTTACGAGAAGCTGCATGCCGTACAATCGATAACAGGAGTGTGAACGAGTTGAAAATAGGGATCATCGGATACGGGCATGTGGGCAAAGCGATGCATAAACAATTTCCGGATGCTGTCATCTATGACGGACCGCTCGGAACCGGCAGCCGGGAAGAGCTCGCCCGCTGCGATGCCGCCTTCGTATGCGTACCAACACCTGAAGCGCCGAACGGTAGCTGCGATACGTCGCAAGTGAAGGAAGTGCTGAATTGGATAGACGCCTCGGTTATCGTCATTCGATCCACCGTTCCCGTGGGCTTTACCGAGAGCCAGATCGAGGAGACCGGCAAGCGAATCGTGTTCCAGCCCGAATATTACGGAGAAACCGCGGCTCATCCGTTTTCCGATTTGACTGCGAGAAGCTGGCTGACGCTCGGAGGATCGGAGGCGAATGTCAAGCTTGCCGTGAAAGCCTATCAAAGCGTATGCAACGCGGAGGTTAAATTCGTATTTACGGATGCGCGTACGGCGGAGCTGGCCAAATACATGGAAAATTGTTTTTTGGCAATGAAGGTTACGTTTTGCAACGAGTTTTACGATATCGCGCAAGCGTTTGAAGTCGATTACTCCGCGCTTAGGGAGGTTTGGCTGGAGGATCCGCGAATCGGGAGAAGCCATACGTTCGTATATGAGGACAATCGGGGTTTCGGGGGGAAATGTTTGCCTAAAGATGTGAACGCGATGCTTCACCAAGCGGGCGAGCGGGAAGTGAATGTCTCATTGCTTCAGGCGTTGCGGCTCAGAAACGAAAAATTTATTAAAAACAAGGATTGATCGGTTCGCGATTATCGAATAGAATAAGCTTATGTGTAATAATGATAATCATTTTCATTTATAGCAAAAACGATTCCTGTCATGGCCGGCATCATGTCGCGGCTTTTGCCTTGCGAAGGGAAATATCGGAATGAAAAAAGTATTGTTGATCGAAGACGAAAAAAACATGTCGCGATTTATTGAGCTTGAGCTTCAGTACGAACGGTTCACCGTAACCGTCGCTTCCGAAGGCAACACGGGGCTACAATTCGCGCTTGCCGAAGATTGGGATATTATTCTTCTCGATATTATGCTGCCGGGTATGGATGGTCTCGAGATATGCCGTCGGGTTCGTTCTTTCAAATACACGCCTATTATTATGCTGAGCGCAAGAGACAGCGTATCGGAGCGGGTATCCGGACTCGATTGCGGCGCTGACGATTACTTGCCCAAGCCGTTCGCCATCGAAGAATTGCTCGCTCGGATGAGAGTCGTATTCCGGAGGCAGCATGCGCTGAACAGCGATCGGGACAAAGGATTGTTGCCGGTTGTTTCCTTCCTTGATTTGGTTCTTGATCCGAATACGCGGAGGGTGAGCAGGGCGGGAGTGTCGATCGAGCTGACAAAGCGCGAATACGATCTGCTCGCCGTATTTCTGTCGAATGCGAACCGAGTGCTCGATCGGGAGACGCTGCTCGATAAAGTATGGGGTTACGATGTCGCGGTCGATACGAACGTGGTGGACGTATATGTTAGGTATTTGCGCCGAAAAATCGACAACCCCGGCGGTTCCAGCTACATTCAGACGTTGAGAGGCATTGGATATGTGATGAGAAAATGAGCTTGCGACAATGGACAGGCTATTACTTAAGGATGCCGATAAAATTCAAGCTGACTTTGGGATCGACCGCGTTGATCTTGGCGCTTCTCGTCGGGTACAACATGCTGCAGTACATGATTATGGAACAATGGATCATTCATCGCGAGAAGAAAAACATCCAACAGAACATGAATGCGATATTAAACGATTTTCTTGAACAGGAAATACGATTCAAACAAGACAACCTAGCCAGTATCAAACTATATATGAACAAAATGAATCGGGACGATCAACGGATCCGCATCTTGGGAGACGATAATCGCGCGATTATTACGATAACGAATAACGTGCCGGACAATGGAACGAATGGGATTGGCGAAATGGAAAACCTATCACCCTCCCGACAAACATTCGGCATTTACAAAAAAAACGGCTATTCGCTGTTAATCATGAAGAGTCCGCTAACGATCCATGAGTTTACCGGGTCGGTGGAGATCGTCAAGAGCCTGAAACAGTTCGAGGAGCTGTCAAAGACGGTTTCTCAGGTTATGTTTTTCTTCGCCATAGGGGCCGTGGCGCTAAGTATTCTGGTAGGCTGGCTGCTAACGCGCAACTTGCTTAGACCGCTGCAGGGTATGGCGCAAACGATCAGGGACGTGAAGAGCAAAGGGATGCAGGAGAGAATGACTCCGGCGCTAAACGGAGACGAAATATCGACGTTGATGGTCATGTTCAATGACATGATGGACCAAGTGGAGGATGCCTTTCGGCAGCAAACGAGGTTTGTCGAGGATGCTTCCCACGAGCTTAGGACGCCTATCGCGATCATAGAGGGCCATCTAGCCTTGCTGCGAAGGTGGGGGAAAGACGATCCCGTCATTATGGGCGAATCGTTGGACGCCTCGCTCGAAGAGTTCGCGCGATTAAAGCGGCTGGTCTTGGAGCTGCTAACGTTATCCCGTGCCGAGAAGGACGCGCAGGGTGCCGAATCCGCATTGGAAAATCTGCCTGGCGCAATCGAATCCATCGTGGATCGTTTTGCGGTCATCCATCCCGATTACGACTTCGAAACCGATGTGTGGAGAGCGATAGGAATAAGCTTAATGATTCCAATCGAACATCTGGAGCAAATTCTGCTCATCATTTTGGATAACGCCACCAAGTACTCTTTGCAACATAAAACCATCGTCATTAAAGCCGAGGTTAACGCGGAGCGGGTCGTTATCGAAGTCGTCGATCGGGGCATTGGAATTCCGGACAAAGACATTCCTTATGTTACGGAGAGATTCTACCGGGTAGACAAAGCCAGAAGCCGCGATCAAGGAGGGAACGGACTCGGGCTTGCCATCGCCAAGCGGCTCCTCGAACGTTACCAAGGCACGATCGCTATACGTTCCAAGGAGTTCTCCGGCACAACGGTTACAATCAGCTTGCCTAGTCTGCCTCGATAGTAATACCGGTTCAGAAAAATGATGTAGGAGGGGTCTATGTTGAAAAGGTTATCTGTCTATGTATTCGTTTCTGTCGTCCTCGCGGCTTGCGTACTCTTAGGCATTGGCGGACAACTCCGAAACCAATCCGGTGCGGCCAAAGTCGATGAGCAAAACAAGGATAGGAAGAAGGAAAGCGTGACGGTGTACACGGCCAGGCATTATGAAGCGGATTCCGTCGTGTTCGAAGCCTTTACGAAGCGTACCGGCATCGAGGTCGTTGAAGTAAAGGGGACGCCGGAGGAGCTGGTGTCGCGCATGAAGCAGGATGCAGACGATTCCGATGCGGACTTGTTCTTTACCGTGGACGGGGGCGTATTAAACTTCGCTAAACGCGAAAACGTTTTGCAGCCGCTGCGCTCCGAGGTTCTAGACAGTCAAGTCCCGGCCAAGTGGCGTGATCCCGACTATTACTGGACGGGTGTCGCGACGCGGGCTCGCGTAATCGTATATGCGAAGGATAGGGTCAAACCGGAGGAACTTTCCACTTACGCCGGCTTGACGGATGGGAAGTGGAAGGGCAAGGTATTGATCAGGTCATCCTCCAGCTTGTATAACCAGTCGTTGCTTGCCTCTTTTATTGCGCTCGAAGGAGCAGATGGCGCACAGCGGTGGGCCAAGGGCATCGCGGACAACTTCGCTCGCGTACCAGAAGGCGGCGACCGCGAGCAAGCGAAAGCCATCGCCGACGGCATTGGAGACGTAGCCATCATGAATACCTATTACGTAGGGCAGCTTGCAGCCTCGGAAGACCCCGACGAAGCACGAATCGCGGAAGGCTTAGGCGTGTTTTTTCCGAATCAGGAGACGACGGGAGCTCACCTGAATATAAGCGGAATCGGACTTGCCCGTTATTCGAAAAATAGAGACAATGCGTTAAAGTTGGTGGAGTATATTACGAGCAAGGAAGGCCAAACGTTGTTGGCGAAGGAGAGCTTTGAGTTTCCGGTCAACGAGGAAGCGGAAGTCGGAGAACCGATCCGATCATGGGGGACCTTCAAGGCGCAGCAGTTGGACTTTGGCGCTCTGGAACATTACCGGCAAGCGGCGATCGATATCTTCGACGAAGTCGGTTGGCCATAAGGGAGAGCAAGCCGCAGCTTAGCGTCTTGCTCTTCTTTATTAGGCTAGTTCTTCGTACAGCTTGACGATCTCGACGATCGTATTCACGGCATGGAGCATATTGTCTACCGACACGTACTCGTATCGGCCATGGTAATTCTCGCCGCCGGTGAAGATGTTCGGCGTCGGTAGACCCATGTAGGAAAGCTGGGAGCCGTCCGTACCGCCGCGGATCGGCTGAATGATCGGTTTAATGCCGAGGCGTTCCATTGCTTGCTTCGCGATGTCGACAATCTCTCTGACGGGCTCGATTTTCTCGCCCATATTGTAGTATTGATCCCGAAGCTCCAGTACGATTCGATCTTCTCCGTACTTCGCCTTTAGATCCTCGACGATGCCGGTTAGCTCGGCTTTGCGCCCATTGAACCTCTCGCGATCGTGGTCGCGAATCAAATAGCGAAGCTGCGCTTGCTCGACATCGCCTTGTATCGAAGACAGGTGGAAGAAACCTTCGTAACCCTCGGTATGTTCGGGTGCTTCATCTGCAGGCAGCTTGCTTTGAAGCTCCACGGAGATTTTCACCGCATTAACCATCTTGCCTTTGGCCGTGCCGGGGTGAACGTTCTTTCCCTTGATCGTTATTACGGCTGCTGCGGCATTGAAGCTCTCATACTGCAGCTCTCCCAACGGCCCGCCATCCAGCGTATAAGCATACGAAGCATCGAACGCCGCCACATCGAACTTATGCGGACCTCTTCCGATTTCCTCGTCAGGCGTGAATGCGACCCTTATTCTTCCGTGTTTCACCTCGGGATGCTGCATGAGGTAATTCATCGCGGTCATAATCTCGGCAATACCGGCTTTATCATCCGCTCCAAGCAGCGTTGTGCCGTCGGTTGTAATGAGCGTGTGGCCCTTATAACCAGCCAGCTCCGGGAAGTCGCGCGGCGACAAAATAACTTGAAGCTTCTCGTTCAGCGCTATGTCTCCACCGTCATACGATTCAACGATTTGCGGCTTGACGTCTGCGCCCGACAGCTCGGTCGCCGTATCGACATGGGCTAGGAAGCCAATCGTCGGTATCGGTTTATCCGTATTGGCCGGAAGGGTGGCCATTACATAACCATTCTCGTCAAGCGTAACCTCCTGCATGCCGATCGCCTTCAGTTCTTCCACGAGCATGCGCGCCAGCGTCAGCTGTCCCGGCGTAGAGGGGCAGCTTGTAAAGCTTTCATTCGATTGCGTATCCACCTTCGCATAGGCGATGAAGCGATTAATGATATCGGTTTTCATCGTTAATAGTCAGCCTCCAATCCAAAAGGTCATATACATCATTATAATACAAACCAGCGGGCGACGAGAAACGGTCGACAGGATATCCAAGGTTTAGCGAAAAAAACACAATATTATCGCCCTTCCCTTACTTGAACGGCGAATCGACTGGAACAATAACTTTAAGCTAGTAACTTGGCATCCCAGCTAATGTTCAGCGTTACATGGGACGTCGCCACGAAGCGGATTTTAATCGAAACCTCGAAATCATAAAAAAACAGGGCTGTCCCATTTCAAACCTAGGGCAGCCCTATTTCTATCATTGCTTCTTCACGATCGGTATCCATACCTCGCAGCGATAATCGTCGGCCGTCGTGTCACCCATCGGATAAACCTCGATTTCCGGTCCATCGGCATGCTCGTAGCCCGTAGCGGGAAACCATTCCTGATAAATGCGGCCGAATACGGTTTGTATGGCATCAGGGAGAGAACCGACAGAAGCGAATATCGCCCAAGTGCATGCCGGAATCGTCCGCAGCGTCAATCCATCCGTAGGGTCTTGCTTTGTTTCCGCTGCGATCATATATGTGAAATCACCTTGCTCCGGCTTCATATCGAGACAGATTCCGAGCAAATTACCGCCGTTCCCGGCCTCCTCAACTTGCTGGACGCTTCCGTTGCCATGGCATTCTGCCCAGAATTTCGGGATATCGCGCAAGTTTTGCCCATCCCGGCATGTAACCTCGATCGATTTGCCAATAACCGTAAAAGCTTCTTTCTCTTCAATGCGGTAGTCCATGTCTTTGTCTCCCTTCAAAGCAGCCATTCCGATCGCATCGCTACTGATGACTTTACGTTGAATAAGAAAAGGCCGAGCGGGAGTTAATAGCTACTCGCTCGGCCTTTATATACGCCGTAAACCTATTTTTGACAAATCTTAAGCTAGGGGGTCCGTCCTCGATCTCTATAATAATAGTATAGCTGGGACGAAATTATAAGTCTATACTTTTTTTGCTAATTTGGATATATTTTTTGAGCGGCGTTTGCGAAGTGTCATCGGACTTGTTTGGAAGTAGGTTATACATACAAATAGCAGGAGGTTGTTTGCAATGCAGGACACTATTATACAATTGGAAGGGATCGGGAAGTCGTTCAAAGTAGCGAAGCGTTCGGCTGGTTTGGTGCAGGCGGCGAAAGCGTTGCTCGTCAGAGACTACAACGTTGTCGAGGCGCTGAAGGATATTTCCTTCTCGATTGGCAAAGGCGAGATTGTCGGTTACATCGGTCCGAACGGAGCGGGCAAGTCGACGACCATCAAAGTCATGAGCGGCATACTCGTGCCGGACGAAGGAAGCTGCCAGATTATGGGTTATACGCCTTGGACGGATCGCGTTACCTATGTGAAAAATATCGGCGTCGTGTTCGGCCAGCGATCTCAGCTGTGGTGGGACGTGCCGGTCATCGATTCCTACGAACTGTTGAAAGATATTTATAAGATACCCCGGCAAATGTACGAGGACAATCTCCGCATGCTGAGCGAGACGCTGGATCTCGCGGAATTCATACGTACACCCGTGCGTCAGCTTAGCCTAGGCCAAAGAATGCGCTGCGAGATTGCGGCTTCGCTGCTGCATAGCCCGAGCCTATTGTTCCTTGACGAACCGACGATCGGGCTGGACGCGGTAAGCAAGCTAGCCGTGCGGCAGTTTATTAAGACGATTAATAAGGAACAGGGCGTAACGGTCATTCTGACAACGCATGATATGGCCGATATCGAAGCGCTGGCGGACCGAATTCTTATGATCGGCAAAGGCACTTTGTTATACGACGGGAGCCTGGAGCAGCTCCGCGGCCGATTCGGCGTGCAGGAGAAAGAGTCCTTGGATGAGATGATCGTTCAGCTCTATAAGGAGCATCAAATATGAGAGCCTATGTCTCGGTGTGGAAGCTGAGATTCATCAATGGGATGCAGTATCGCGCAGCCGCGATTGCAGGCGCATTGACGCAATTGTTTTTCGGATTCGTCTTCATTATGATCTACATGGCCTTCTATAGCCACAGCAGCGGGCAGCCGCCTATGTCGTTGAAGGAGGTCATAACCTACGTCTGGCTGCAGCAAATCTTTCTTTCCTTCATCATGTTATGGTTTCGCGACAATGAAATCTTCGATCTAATAACGAGCGGCAACATCGCTTATGAGTTATGCCGGCCGATCGGCGTATACCCGCTTTGGTTCGCCAAGCTGCTCGCTCAGCGCGTAACAAGCGCCGTACTTCGCAGCATACCCATACTAATTGTCGTCTTCTTCTTGCCTGAGCCTTATCGAATGGCATGGCCTCCGGACTTGCCAACGCTTTTTCTGTTCGTTGCTTCTCTTCTGCTTGGCTTGCTCGTCATTGTAGCGGTATCGATGTTGATCTATATATCGGTATTCTGGACGTTGTCACCGACCGGATCCACGCTTATGATTTCGGTCGCCGGCGAATTTTTTGCAGGAATGATCGTTCCCGTGCCGCTTATGCCGGATTGGCTGCAGAAGTTTACGTATGCATTGCCGTTTCGCTGGACGGTCGATTTTCCGTTCCGCGTGTACTCGGGTCATATTCCGCAGACGGAGGCGTTATGGGGCATGATCATTCAGATCTGTTGGTTATGCTTACTTATTGGGTTTGGTTATGCCAGCTTGCGAAGAGCGCTGCGCCAAGTCGTCATACAGGGAGGATGATAGCGATGCGACTATATTTCAAATATGTATCGATCCTGTTCAAGTCCCAGCTGCAATACCGCGCTTCCTTCTGGCTGCTCAGCTTCGGACAGTTTTTGGTTCCGTTCACGGTGTTCGCCGGATTGTACTTTATGTTCGAGCGGTTTGGACAATTGCAAGGGTGGACCTTCTTCGAGGCGGCTCTGTGCTTCGGCATCATTCATATGGCGTTCTCGCTTAGCGAATGCTTCGCGCGCGGTTTCGATGCGTTCTCGGGTCTCGTCAGAAGAGGGGAATTCGATCGCCTACTTGTTCGTCCCCGTAGCACGGTGCTGCAGGTGCTTGGATCGCAATTCGAGTTTACGAGAGTCGGGCGAATGCTGCAAAGCGCGATTGTGTTAGGCTGGGCGCTGTACAGTCTGCCGGTGGAATGGAATACGGCGAAGGTAACGACGCTGATCTTGATGATCGTTGGCGGCGTCTTCATCTTCGCCGGCATCTATATTTTGATGGCGACCCTGTGCTTCTGGACGATTCAAGGGCTGGAGATTGCGAACATATTGACGGACGGAGGGCGGGAGATGGCGCAATACCCGCTTAATATATACGAGAGATGGGTCAAAATTTTCTTTACGTACGTCATTCCGTTCGGGTGCGTTAACTATTTGCCGCTTCTCTATATACTCGGCAAGCAGGACGGCAACGAATGGTTCTATATGCTGCTGCCGTTAGCGGGTATATTGTTCCTGCTGCCTTGTCTAGCGATATGGCATATCGGCGTCCGACATTATCGCTCGACGGGCTCCTGAGCCCGCCTAACTAAACAAGCCCGCTCCTTCGCGCAGCAGGAGCGGGCTTGCTTCATTCTACAGCTCTAGATGATGGATACATAGGCGACGGAACGGTTCTTGAGCACCGTCTCTTCGGCATTGCCTTCGATGAACGTAGGGTTGTCGATATGGGCGAGTAGATCGTCGATCGCAGTGCTGAACAGTTCGTTCAGCCGTCCATCCACATGGCCGGGCAGAAGCGAATCGTACAGCGAGTCGGGATCGGTAAACGCTCCGATAAACCCTCGAAGCGGCTCGCTCCATTGTTTCAGATCGATCTGGCTGTCGGACTCGGGTGCGAAAAATTCGCCCCAGCCAACGCCTTTGTTGCTTACTAATCGAAGACATACGCGAAAACCGGAAGAATCGACGGCGAGGGCAGGAATAACAAACAGTTCGATGCGAGTAATGGAAAGACGGTCCGGAGAATCAAGATCGGACAAAAACGACAAGTGGCTGTCTGATTGCGACAACATAAATAACCTCTCCTTATTCCGCTTACGAGGTTAGCTGTCGGATTCGGGTCAGAGAGATTCCCTACCAAGGTTACAAGTCCTTGGATTCACCCCTTGCGAGCGGATCGATCGATCCAGGTAGTGGCTCGCGTTGGTTCCCCCGTTTTTTCGCACGAAAAATTCAGCGTTAGTATGCCGTATATTATAAAGCTAATCGTTGTATTTGTAAACTGTTTTACCTTAATATTCAGACAATTACGACGCATTAACCTCAGTCATTTACATGGTAAATGTTAAGTTGGGTTATGCTGGAACATGCGGCATTCGCGCATGAGTACATGTATTATTCCTATTGTTGATCTGCCTGCAGGTTCGGTTCAATCCAGTCCGCCGACCATTTCTGTATCTCACGAATGACGGGCTCTAAAGCTCTGCCTTTATCGGTTAATGAGTATTCTATGCGAACAGGGATGTCCGGATAGACGTGACGAACGACGACGCCTTCTGCCTCCAGCTCCTTCAGCCGTTCTGACAGCAACCTGCCGCTGATCGGCAAGGCACCCTGTATCGTGCAGAAACGTTGCGTCCCCTCTAACAGTTGATAAATGATCAGGCCGGTCCAACGCCTGCTGAACATATCCATCCCCTTCTCGAAACGGGGACAAAGAGTCTGTTGTTCCATTCGTATCACCTCTTTTGTCTTCTTCACAGTATACCCCCAATATAGTTTTTATACAAGCGCACTTCTTGACTGTTAATTACTTGACTATCTTTAGTTGTGAAACTATAATTAGTTACGAATAGTAAGTGAATCGAAACGAAGGGGCGTTCAATATGAAACCATTGTTTTTGGCCCATGGCTCACCTATGCTGGCCGTCGAGCAAAATGAATATAGCCGTTTTCTTCAACATACAGGGGCAAGCTTGAAGCCGGATGCCATCGTTATTTTTACCGCGCATTGGGAAACCGAGGCGGTGACGATCTCGTCGAAAGACGATAAATACGAGACGATTTATGACTTCTATGGTTTTCCCGACGAGCTTTATCAAGTGAAGTACCCTGCCAAAGGCTCTACCAAGGTTGCGGCATTAGTAGGCAAGTTGCTTAGCGATAAAGGCATCCCGGTCGCATACGATGAAACACGCGGACTTGACCATGGCTCATGGACGATGCTAAAGCATATGTTCCCGAAAGCCGATATACCTGTCGTACAGGTGTCGGTCAATCCGTATCGGCCGGCCGAGGAGCAATACCGAATCGGCGAAGCGCTCCGCAGCTTGGGTTCACAAAATATTTTGTTGATCGGAAGCGGCGTTACGGTTCATAATCTAAGAGCGGTTAATTGGGGACGGAAGGAACCCGAGAGCTGGGCGGTCGAATTCGACGATTGGCTCATCGAGAAAATGAACGAGCATGATACAGAGGCGCTGTTCCAATACGATAGTCTTGCGCCTCATGCACGAATGGCCGTTCCCCGCGCAGAGCATCTTGTGCCGTTATATATTGCGCTTGGAGGCGGCGATCCTGCTTCTACGCCTACAATCGTGTTTCGCAGTTACGAATTTGGCACTTTGAGCTACTTATCGTTGCAATTCTAATTCATTCCAATCCTATATTCACGTAGAGAAGGTGAACGGCCTAATGATTCAATCCCATATTGCAGACCGCATCAAGGACAAAATAAGACGTATCGAGAACGGCGCTAACGATATCTACGTTGTCGGCCCGATCAACCTGCCCGTCAATCTCGACGGGGAGACGAAGATGTTTCAGTGGTACTCGTGGCTTCGCAAGGAAGCGGGCGAAGCGAAATCGGCCGCCCAGCTTGTAGAGGATTTAAACCGATTCTCTTATGCGGAAATGCAGCAATCCAGCGTGCTTGTGTACGGCGACTTCGAGCATGAAAGCGATGCGGTCATTCGCATGCACAGCATCTGCCACACAGGCGATATATTCGGCAGCGAGCGCTGCGATTGCGGCTATCAACTGAAGCAATCTATGCGCATGATTACGGAGCATGGCACAGGCGCGTTATTTTATTTGGCCAATCATGAGGGACGCGGTATCGGCCTGTTCAGCAAAGCGATCGCGTATTTGCTGCAGGAGGATGGCCTCGATACGGTTGATGCCAATACGGAGCTCGGCTTCGCCGACGATTCGCGCGATTACGGCGAGGCGATCGCCGTTCTGAAGCTGCTACGCTCGGCGAGCGTAGCGATTATTACGAACAACCCGCGCAAGGTCGAGGCGCTGCGCAAAGCCGGCATGAACATTGCCCGCAGAGTGCCTCTATGGGGCAACCCCTCCGTCTATAACGAGAAGTATTTGCAGACGAAGGTGAACCGCTCGGGTCACTTCGGCCAAGAGTCGGGGTCGGAGACGGTGGCGAGGTAGTGGCATCCCTTTGAAAAATACTGCGGTAACGCCTATGTTGGATCATTGCAGTAACTTTTGCCGGTTAAAGGATGTTTACGGAGTTAATGCAAAAATCCAATATAGCTCATAATTCAGCTTCTGAGAGGCGTTCTATCCTGCAGAAATCCAACATAGCAGGCTGCAGCGATAGATGGCGGAGTAAGGTTAATCCTTGCTCCGTCATTTTTCTTTTTTTATGTAACATTGCGAAGCGGTGAACGGGCTGGCTAACACGCCGATCCACGATGAGGAGCTTTAAGTTGTTGGAGGAAGTAAAGGAAAGCTATGGGCGTACGATTGCAGAAGCGGAGGAATCGGTTACTGGGCAGCTAACGAAACGTTTCATGGACGTGCTTGCCTCCGAGGATGACCGCGTATATAGGAAGAGTACCGGGGAGAAGACGAAAACGCCGGCTGTTATGCAATTTCATGAGGGTCTGAAGTCAGAGGCGGAAAGGCTCATAAATCAACTATAAATCGACAAAATTATTTTGCGTTCGGTGTTCATTTCAAGTATGATGATAAGAAAAAAAGAACTCATGTTCACAATCAAAGGAGCAACAACGCATGCATTCGAAAACAAGCCATTGCAAAATTGTCGACTGCACGATCCGCGACGGCGGACTCGTGAATAACTGGGATTTCAGCGTGGAATTCGTTCAATATTTGTACCAAAGCTTGAACGAAGCTGGCGTGGATTATATGGAGATCGGCTACAAAAACTCGCCTAAGCTGCTTAAAGGCGCTGAGAGCGCAGGACCATGGCGTTTTCTGAACGACGATTTTCTTAAAAAAGTAATTCCGAACAAAGGAAATACGAAGTTGTCCGCGCTTGTCGATATCGGCCGCGTAGACGAGAACGATATCCTGCCGCGCAGCGAGAGCTTGCTTGACCTGATTCGCGTCGCTTGCTATATCCAAGACGTAGACAAAGCGCTTGAGCTTGTGAAAGTGTTCCACGACCGCGGATACGAAACGACGCTTAACATTATGGCGCTCTCCAACGTTATGGAGAACCAGCTTGTTGAAGCTTTCAAGCTGATCGACGAAAGCGTTGTCGACGTTGTATACATCGTGGACTCATACGGAAGCCTGAAGCCTAACGACATGACGTATCTCGTACAGAAGTTCCAGCAGCACCTGCCGAACAAACGTCTGGGCGTTCATGCGCACAACAACTTGCAGCTCGCTTATGCGAACACGCTGCTTGCTGCCGAGAAGGGCGTTGAGCTGCTTGACTCCTCCGTATACGGCATGGGCCGCGCTGCAGGCAACTGCAACACGGAGCTGCTTGTAGCTGAGCTGCAAAATACGAAATACAATATCCGACCTGTTCTCGACATGATCGAGAAATACATGATTCCTCTTCGCGAGAAGGAAGAGTGGGGCTATATTATCCCTTACATGATCACGGGCATCCTTGACGAGCACCCGCGCTCGGCGATGGCGCTTCGCGATTCGGCCGACAAGGACAATGGCGTTGATTTCTATGATCGCCTGACGACACCGGAAATCGCTCACGGCAAATAATCCGTTGCAAGAGAAAAACCGTTCGACCAGTGCTTGCGCTGGTTGAACGGTTTTTTTGGTTAGATGCTATGCACCGATAGATAGGATGGGAAATCCATCTTATTGAAAACAACACGGCGAAAAGTGGGATCTTAGGATGGAAAATGCATCCTATTTGCCGGAGTATTTACGAAGGGAGCCATTTTAGACGCATAGTCAAGGAAATAGGATGCAACATTCAACTTTTACCGGGCTAATAGGTTGATACGTCGAAAATAAGTTGAAGAATCCGTCCAAACATAGTTAGAAGCGAACATACTCCTACTTACGAATGCCGTAAGTTAATGCGAGAATAACTCGCCGTCTCCACGGATAGCAGCCGCTTGATGCCGCTCGTTCGGGTGCAGATAGCCTTTGCCGCGGAATGTCGTTCCGTTGACTGCGACAGCCGTTACTTCAACGCCGATATCCTCCGATTGCCCGAACCAGGCAAGAAGACCGGTCTCGCCGATGCCGACGACGTCGATATACCACAGCCGATCTCCGTAATCGCTGACGAGAACGAGACCTGCCGAAGTGAAAGATAAATGTCTGGTTTGCTGTTGGTATGCAATTTCGATTGCAATGAGCTCGAATGTTTCCATAATGGCCGTCCTCCTAGAATATGAAGCTTATGCAGTCGATCGCGGACTCTCCTCATGTCTGTTACCGATTGTAAAACGATCGGCTCAAATATGCAACATTTGTAAGCCTCGCGCCGTTTGATTATCAAATAGATAAAAAGGGGTTGAAGGAATGGAAATGTCTCATTCGTTCAGAAGGTCTATTTGGAAAACGGTTGCGATGTTTGTTGGCGCCGCCATATTGGTCTGGCTGCTGAACGGCTGTTCAGCGAATAATTCCGATACGGCGGGCAGCGGAAATCAAAGCAATAGCGAAAGTACGAATGATGCAGGGGAGTCCGTGAACGGAGGAGTCGGCGATTCGTCGGAGCCAAGCTCCGGTGATTCGAAATCGGAGGAGTCGAGGCCCGACCGTAAAGAGAACAAAGGCAAACGCGGTTATGGCTCGCAAGACAAAGAGGTGCAGGCAGGCCAACTGACCGCAGGGGAATGGGATGATCTGGCTGCATGGGAGCGATTCGGCAATCTATTGAACAGCCAGGAGGGCGACAGCAGCTTGCGGGCGTGGTCTTTTGCAGCGTTTAATCGTGTCGAGGTCATCGTGACCGCGGGCGGCAAGGCAGTAGCCGATGCCGAGGTAATCGTAACGCAAGGCGGCCAATCGGTATGGGAGGCGCGGACGAACACAGAAGGCAGAGCCTTTGTTTTCGCCGGATTGTTCGATAGGCAAGAGAATCAACGCCAGAGCGATTATGTCATCGAGGCGAGAGCCGGGCAACAGACCAAACGGTTAGAAAATATCGATATAACGAAGCAAGGCGTCGTCAAGGTCGACCTTGGCAGCGAAAGCGGCTCGTCGTTGTCCGATCAAGTCGATGTCATGTTCGTCGTCGATACGACGGGTTCGATGGAGGATGAGCTTAATTACTTGGGAGCCGAGCTGAAGGACGTTATTCAAAGAGTGTCCGAGGAGCACGCGAACCAGCTGGACATTCGTTTAAGCGCTAACTTTTACCGGGATAAACACGATGATTACGTTGTGAAGCCTCATCCGTTCGTTACGAATGTCGATACGGTAACCGGATGGATTACGAAGGAGAATGCACGCGGAGGAGGCGACTTCCCGGAAGCGGTCGATCAGGCGCTTCGGGATGCGATTCATGAGCATGAATGGAGCAAGGAGGCGAGGGCGAGGCTGTTGTTCCTCGTGCTGGACGCTCCTCCGCATAGCGATCCGCAGATCATCGATGAGGTGCAGAAGCTCATCCAGGACGCAGCGAAGCAAGGGATTCGGATCATTCCCGTTGCATCGAGCGGTGTGGATGTCGATACGGAATATTTGCTGCGATTCATGGGCGTCTCTACCGGAGGAACCTACTTGTTCCTGACGGACGATAGCGGCATAGGCGGGGATCACCTCGAGCCAGCGATCGGCGAATATGAAGTGAAGCTGCTGAACGATCTGCTTGTAGAGGTCATTAATCGCTACGTACAGCAGTAATAGGGTGAAAAAGAGGGCTATTCTTCGGCAGCGGTTTGCTGCCCTGGAATAGCCCTTGTTGATGGTTGCCTCGGCCTCTTAGTAGAGCTTGCCTTGACGGTAGAGGGAGGAAGACAGCTTCGTTACGGCATGGTTGTAACAGCTTTGGCGGAGCGGAGCAGGCTCGCCGAAGTAGGCGGGCAATATGCCGGTTAATGTTTTTTGCATTTTGGCATAAAGCAGCTTGTATACTTCCTCCTCGGTGTAGAACTGCGTCTCGCGGCCCTGCAGCCATTCGAAATAAGATACGATTACGCCGCCCGCATTGGCGAGAATGTCGGGGATGACAATCGTGCCTTTCGCGTTCAACACATCGTCCGCCTCGCCTGTAACGGGAGCGTTGGCGCCTTCCACGATAATGCTGGCTTTCACCTTGGAGACGTTGTCGGCGCGAATCTGCTCTTCCAGAGCGGCGAGCATAAGGACGTCCACGTCCAAGTAGAGAACGGCCTCGCGCTCGAGAATGTCGGCGCTGATGCCGAGCTCCTTCAAGCTCTCCGGCGAGGAAGGCAGATCGCCTTGATGATGAACCGCATATTCGATCAATACCGGAATGGGCAAGCCTTCCGGATTGTATAACGTTACGTTCCGGTCGCTGACGGCAACGACCTTGTTGTGCAAATGCGTGCATTTGTAAGCTTCAAGCGCGGCAACCGAGCCGACATTGCCGAAGCCCTGTACCGCAATCGAAAGCGGCCGGTTCGTATGGGCAAGCGCCGTGCGTACGAACGGATTGTTGCTTCCGGCGAGCCAATCGCTCTGCTCCTTCAAGAAATCGTGCAGCATGTAACGGAAAGTGAAGTAGACGCCTTTGCCCGTCGCTTCCCTGCGACCAAGCGAGCCGCCGCTTACGATGCTTTTGCCCGTGAAGCTCCCGAGGTAAGGCTGGCCGGGATGAATGCTTTTGTACTCGGCCATCATCCAGTCCATCTCGCGCTCGCCCGTGCCCATATCGGGAGCGGGAATGTCTTTGTCTGGCCCGAGCACATCGCTGAAGTATTGGACGTATTTTTTGCAAATAAGATAAAGTTCTTTGGCCGAATATTGACGCGGATTAATGACTACGCCGCCTTTGCCGCCTCCGAACGGAACTTCGTGAAGCGCGTTCTTAAGCGTCATCAAAGCCGCGAGATTCGTTACTTCATCCTCGTTCACCGACTCATGAAAGCGGATGCCGCCCTTATAAGGGCCAAGCGAGTCGTTATGCTGGATGCGGTAAGCCGGAATGCGGACGACGCTGCCGTCCTCTACGGTTATTCTTAGAAACGCTTTATGAACCTTGTTCGGAGTAGATAGGATAGCGGCTAGCGATTTGAAAGCTTTTTCGCGCGCCTGCTCCTGTAAATCCGGCAGAAACGACTGATCTCCCATTAAAACATTCAAAGATTGCTGTACGATGGCTCCTGTTTGGCTTGCCATTGGCAGACGACCTCCTTCAGTGTTTGTGTAGCAAACACACTTCGTAAGCATTTGCTCGGCTAAAGTCACAATATAAGGAAAAATACTCCATCTGAGTGTACCATACTTGGAATCGTAAAACCAAAAGCGGAAAGCCGGGCACTTGTTATTATTGTTGGGCAAAAGAGTTGCTATGCGGCGAAAAGGTATGTCAAAATCGAAGTGACGGAATTAGTACGGCTGGCGGGAGATGGAGAAAATGTTCGAAAATGACGATGCAAGTCCGTTACCCAGGGGAGGCGCTGAGAGGTTTCGCTTCTACCCGCTTGGAGACAGAGCAATTGTTATAGAGTGTTCCGAGTCGGGAGGCGCTGCTGATTGGTCGGCGATGGCGCAGCTCGCCAATCATGTTGAAGCGAACCGGGAGCGATGGATGATAGATATTGTCCCTGCTTATACGAACGTAACGATTGTGTACGATCCCGTTTTACTGTGGCGAGAAGAAAGCGAAACGGATGCTTCCGGATGGAGTATGCCGCTGACGGGGAATGTGCCGTATGAGCTTGCCGAGCAGAGGCTGCTAGACGTTATTAACCGGGAGCGGAGCGGTCGTACAGAAAGTGTAAGGGTCGTCGAGATCCCGGTCTGCTACGGCGGCGAAGACGGGCCGGATTTGGCGGAGGCGGCCGCCTATGCGGGTCTGACGGAGGTCGAGCTATGCAGGAGGCATGCCGAGGCTGATTATCAGGTCGCAATGATTGGCTTTATGCCGGGGTTCCCGTATTTGATCGGACTGCCGGAGTCGATTGCGCAGCCGCGCAAAGCGGTGCCTCGCTTAAGAGTCGAGGCGGGGGCGGTCGGCATAGCCGGCGGGCAGACGGGCGTTTACCCGCTAGCGTCGCCGGGAGGCTGGCAGTTGATCGGACGAACGCCGATCAAGCTGTTCGATGCGGAGCGCGGCGAGCCGTCTTTGCTGCGGTCAGGCGATGCGGTTCGGTTCGTGCCGGTAGAGAAACCGCCGATAGGGGATGAGCAAGTAGTTGCTGTTCCGAACGACGGAGAGAGTGGCGGCAGGCAATTGCGTGCGACTGCGGCGGGAGCGTCCGATGATGAGGCGGGTTTCCGTGTAAGGAAGCCCGGCTTGCATACGACGATACAAGATATGGGCAGAGCAGGATATCGATCCATTGGCTTGCCGGCAGGCGGAGCGATGGACAGCTATGCGCTGCGGGTTGCGAATTTGCTCGTAGGCAATGAGGAAGCGGCGGCGGCGCTTGAGCTGACGCTCGTTGGGCCTGAGCTGGCGGCGCAGGACGATATGCTTATCGCCGTATGCGGCGCCTATATGGCGCCGACAATCGACGGCGAGGAGCTGCCGATGTGGCGGCCCGTATGGGTGCGAAGCGGCGCTGTGCTGCGCTTCGGCTCTGCGCTTAGCGGCTGCCGCGCCTATATCGCGGTTGCCGGAGGCATTGGCGTGCCCGCGGTGATGGGCAGCCGCAGCACGTACACGCGCGCCGCGCTCGGCGGCCTCGGCGGGCGGCTGCTTGCCGCCGGCGACGTCGTGCCGTGCGGCGCGGCCGGTGCGGCTGCCGCTTCGCGATGGGCAGCCGCATGGATGGCGGCGCTCGCCGCCCGCCCCGGCAGCTGGGCGGCCGCGCCGTGGTTCGCGCAGCCGCTTGCCTATGGCGGCGGCAGCGACGAGCACGGCATTTGGCTCCGCGCGATGCCGGGAAGCGAATTCGGGCAGTTCAGCCAAGCTGCCCGAACAGCCTTTTACCGGGAGCGCTATCGCGTCGCTCCCGATTCGGACCGCATGGGCTGCCGCCTGGACGGCAGCCCGCTAACAAGAACGACCCATGCGGAGCTGCTCTCGCATGGGGTAACGGCCGGCGCCGTCCAGGTGCCCCCCGGCGGCGGGCCGATCGTGCTTGCCGCCGATTGCCAGACGACCGGCGGCTACCCCAAGATCGCGCATGTCGCCGGCGTCGATCTGCCGCTGCTCGCGCAGGCGAAACCCGGCGATACGATCCGCTTCCGCCATGTATCGCTGGAGGAGGCGCAGCGGCTGGAGCTTGCCCGCGAGCGGGAGCTGCGGCGGCTTGCGCTCGCGATGCGCTGCCGATTGCCATAAGAACAGGAGATGAATCGAATAATGAACGATCGATTAGATCAGTTGACGCCTCAATCAGACGCCGCCAAAGCCGTCGATCTCAACTGCGACTTCGGAGAAGGGTTCGGCGCGTATACGTTCGGGCAGGACGACGAGCTGCTTCAATATGTCACAAGCGTCAACATCGCTTGCGGCTTCCATGCAGGCGATCCGCATACGATGCGAACCGCCGCCCGGAAGTCTCTGGCGGCAGGCGTTGCCGTCGGAGCGCATCCAGGCTTGCCGGACCGGCTCGGGTTCGGGCGTCGAGAAATGAAGATAACAGCGAGCGAGGCTTATGATTACGTGGTTTATCAAGTCGGGGCATTGTCCGCTTTCGTGCAAGCGATGGGAGGACGGCTTCGTCATGTGAAACCGCACGGCGCGCTCTACCATATGGCCGGGCGCGATCAAGAGATTGCCGCAGCCGTCGTGAAGGCCGCGGCCGATGTCGACAAGCGGCTGCTCGTTTTTGGCGGCTCCGGCAGCCTGCTCCTAAACGAAGCACGGCGCCAAGGACTTGGCGCCGTCTCCGAAGTATTCGCCGACCGCACCTACCGGGCGGACGGTACATTAACGCCGCGCAGCGAGCCCGGCGCACTGCTTGCCGGCACGGAGGCGGCCGTTCAACAGGCCGTCTCCATGGCCGCTGAAGGCAAAGCCTATACGGCAAGCGGCGATATCATCGCCATCAAGGCCGATACGATCTGCCTGCATGGCGACGGCCCGCATGCGGCAGCCTTCGCCCATAGCATTAGCAGCGCCTTGCTTGCGGCCAATATCTCTCTCCGCGCGCCTGGCGCTGTCCTCTAATTCAGCTTCAACAGCAGAGAACTATGAGGCGGCAGAGTGAACGAAAGCGAGTCCAGCGCTCCGAGATTCTCGCGCTTCCACAGATCGCGCGCTTGCGCAGGAGCCGTAAGTCCAAGCTGCTCCAAGCTGACTTCAACCGTGTCTGCAGCCTCGCCCGCGTTGAACAATGCAACATACGTCACATCGTTTTCGCCTTGCGAGGTCCAAACGATGCGATCCCCGTCGCGCGATACTTGCCGCGCGCCTCTGCTATTGCGATGCAGCTCAAGCACTTCTTCGTTCGTGATGAGCGACAGCGTCCAGTCGTCATTATCGCGCAGTTCCCCGCCGAACATGAGCGGCGAACGGAAAATGGACCAGAGCGACATCATCGTGACTTGCTCGTCGGGCGTGAATCTCGTCCAGCGGTCGCTGCCGCCGCCATCGACCGAGCGTATGCCGAGATGTCCGAGCGGAAGCATATCGCAGTCCGGCCAGCTGCCCTCAGCCACATGCGGCGCCCACTTCTCGCAGCGCTCGAACATATCGTGCAGCAGATGCCAAATGTCCCAATAGTCGTCGGTCATCCGCCACATATTAGCGTTCGCGGCAAGCGCTTCCGCGTGCTCCAGCGGCGCAGGTCCCGGCGAGAGACTGAGCACCATCGGCCGTACGCAATGCTCGATCGCCGAGCGGATCAGCTCGATCTCCGGCAAGTGGATGCCGTACAGCCGCGATGCGGCGATGTCGTCGACTTTAACAAAATCAACTCCCCACGAAGCGTATAGCTCGAACAACGAATTATAATACGCTTGCGCGCCCTCTCTCGACGCATCAACGCCGTACATATCGGTGTTCCATGGGCAGATCGAGTTCGGGTGCGCGATCTGGCGGGCGGTAGCCGTCGTTCCGAGTACCGGCGTATCGGCATGTGCCGCTTGGCGCGGAATGCCTCGCATGATATGAATGCCGAATTTGAGGCCAAGACCGTGCACGTAATCGGCAAGCGGCTTGAAGCCTTGTCCGCCTGCAGCAGAAGGGAATCGTTCGACCGACGGCATAAGCCGCGAATATTCATCCATCTCCAGAGGTACAAATTGGCGATAGTGGGATGACACAGCTCCAGGCTCGTACCACTGAATATCTACGACGACATATTCCCAACCGAACGGCTTCAAATACTCGGCCATATACTCCGCATTGCCTCTAATTTCTTCTTCTCTTACCGCGGCCCCGTAGCAGTCCCAGCTGTTCCAGCCGAGCGGCGGCGTTGCCGCATACTGATGATGCTTCTTCGCGCTTTTCACCACAATGATCATCCTCTCTATCGTAATATTGCTCTATGCAATTATCGTAGAACGAATGACCAGCCCGTGGCTAGCCCATTATATTGCGTTTCCATGTAAAATATTGCTCAATCAAATCGCAGCCGATCGATCGATGGCAGCTCCTTAGCCAGACGAAAATCGCCCGGCGGAAAACCGACTTTGCCGCGGAACACTTTACTGAAGTAGCTGCCGTTCGCATAGCCGACCGCTTTGGCGATTTCATCGACCGTCAGCTTGGAACCGCGAAGCAATTGGACCGCCTTCTCGATGCGCAGCTTCGTAATATAATCCATCGGCGACATACCGGTTGTCTGTACGAATAGCCGGGCGAAATAATACTTGGACAGACCGGCAACGGTGGCGATTTCCTCCAAGCTTTCCGGTTGAGCGAACGATAATTCCATGTGTTTGACGGCATCGCGGATACTGCTCGGCCAAGAAGCGCGTTCGTTTTGCAGCATATTCTTCGTCTGAAGCAGCTCCATCATTAGCGTATATACGAACGACGATGCCTGGTAGCTGTTCTGAATGCCGTTCATGCGCGCTTCCGAATAGAGCCTTTGCAACGCCCGGACCGCAGAGCTGCCAGGATCCAAATGCGGCGTTACGCCAATCGAATCGATGAGCTCTTGCCATAATGGATGCAGATTGGCTTGCCGGATGAGCGCGAAATAGAATGTCCAGCTCTCGCTATCAGGCGGCAGGCAGTAATGGTGATCCCCCGGTATTTCTGCCAAAAAGGCCGTCCCGGGGCCAATCTCATACGTCGTATCGCCAAGCCGGTAATGGCCGAAACCGGATATCGTATATTGGAGCAAATAGAGCGGTCCGTCAATACGCTTCATACCGTCCCAATAATAATCGGGATCGGTAACCTGCTGATGTCCGACTGCGAACAACTGATAGATCGGGAGCTGCGGCGCGTCTTGGAATCGATAGCCGTACGCCCCGAATGTTTGCGAATGAGCCACTACGGAACAGCCTCCTTGTCTGTATATTTGCCGCTGATTGCAACTTGTCGTATCGTTCACAGACCTATATGATGAGAGCAATTATACAATAAACATGTAGAGACGGGTGAATAGACGATGATGCGAGTATTTATATACGGCACACTGCTTCCCGGCGAAAGCAATCATCATGTCGTCGCGAGCTTCGCGCAAACTTCGAGACCGGGACAAATAATCGGCCGTTTGGTCGATTGCGGTTCGTATCCGGCAGCCATTCGGGATGCCGAATCGAAGCAGCGCAATAGTATTATACGCGGTCAGTGGATCGTCGTCGATAGAGCGGGGCTGTCGTCGATGGATAAGCTCGAGGAATTTTACGGGATCGAGGAAAATAACGATTATGAGCGCGTGTGGGTGAGAGATGCTTGTAAGTCGGAACTAGCGGGATGGGCGTATGTCTGGAGCGAAGACAGAGGTTGTCCAAGAATAGAGGCGCAGTACTGGCCGGATTATCGTTCGGAAAAAGAGGGAACATAGTCATTAACGCTAAGTACGGTCGACTGTTCTGCCGTATCATAAATCCGCTGCCTCCAGTCCACGCACGTTTCCCTTATATCTTCACAAGCCCCTCGCGAGTCCGTGCGACAATTAGATATAGAAACGGACACTAATACTTCTTATGCTAACTTCAACCAATGAAATAGTGATAGAGATACTTATGCAGACGCTCGCTCCAACTAGCACTATTCCACCACGACCGGCTTCAATCGAGCAAATAGTGCTAAAAACGATCTCTAACTGATTATCGAATATATAGGTTCCGCTACATGAATGAATATGGCTGAAGCTCCCGGCTACCGAGGATGTGCGCTGACGCTCAACAAATCCGGCATAATAGGCAAAATAAAAACCGGCAAACGAAGATCACCCCTCGTTTGCCGGTTTCATTGTCCCTATTACTCCCGAGCCTGCGGCTTGTCTTCTTCGTGCTTTGCCTCGGCGTATGCCACTAACGCGACCGTCGATCCGTACTCCTCGCTAAGCTTTTGCTCCAGCTGGCGAATAGCGTCGAGCGCATCTCCCTGTTCCCCAATGCGCGCGACTTCATAAGGCTTACTTGACATTGAATTCCACATCCCTTTCGAAATTAGCAATAAAAGCCGAAATACGGTTATGTTGGCATGTTTCATTATGCAGCTTCTGTTATTCGAGCTCCCTTTATACTTCAAAGCGCAGGCGCCAAACAAAAGATGAGCATTGTGTGTCGCGGGCGCGCTTTCATTGTTCTTTTCATTGCCGTTTAGTACACTGTAGCTGACAACAAGCGTATTTGAAGGAAGGGACATTACGACACTATGATTCGAATCTGCGACAATATACAATCCACAAAACCTATAAGAAGCTCGAACGCCGCATGCCTGGCACTGTTGCTCGTTCTCCTGGCATTAACGGCTTCTATTCTCTTCGTCCCGGCAGGTCAAGCTGCCGCGGCGTCGGCAGATGCCGCCCATCACCATGCCGAGTCCGGTTATACCGGCGGAGCGACAACGGGACAAACGATGCTATATATCGTAAGAGCGTTCTATTATATCGCTTTGATGGCGGCTGCAGGTATGATGATATGGTCCGCCGCGCTTCCTTTTGCGCAAGGCACCGATCCGCAGCGTATGCATGCCAAGTGGAGTCTGCTGGCTGTCAGAACGCTGCTGCTCGTCGCCATCGTCTACATATTCGCTCATTTCAACGCGCTTATGAAAAGCCTAGGAACGAGCGCGGACGCAATCGGCGTGTTAACGGAGACCAACGCCGGCCGCTCATGGATCGCGCTGCTCGTACTGGCCGTGCTCGGATTGGCCTTATTGAAGCAAAATGAGATCGTAAAAGCAATATGGGCTTTACTTCTGCTTGGGGTGGAAAGCCTCGGCGGGCATACGCTCGCGCTCGATAATCCGGCGCTAGCCATCATTATGAACTTCCTGCATCTGATCTGTTCGGCGATATGGGCAGGCGGCGTCATGCTGCTCATGCTTTATTGGTATGCGGACCGAAAGGAAGCCGGACGATTCGCCGCAAGGTTCACGACGGTCGCATGGATGACGATCGTGCTTCTGGGGGTCACGGGTATCTTAATGACAGTGTCGCTATTGCCGTCGTGGCTTTATTTGATCTACAGCGCTTGGGGGTGGCTCTTGATTGCTAAAGCGTTCCTCGTCCTTGCCGTCGTCGTGGTCGGAGCGTTCCTTCGACTGCGCGCGAAGCGCAAGGAAATGCCGCGCGGCACTCTGCTTAAGCTGGACGGCGCGCTGATGCTCGCAGTCCTCTTGATCGTAGGCGTGCTTACTTACATTAGCCCTGCACCGAGTACAGAGCCGCTTAATTATCACAAAATGGGCGAGGAGCTTCATTACACGCTGGACATCTCGCCGAACGGGCCTGGTCCTAACGATGTATCGCTGAAGGTGTGGCTGCCGGAGGAGCTGGGCGAGCCGGAAGAAATCAGCCTGGCGATCTTGCCGCAGGACCGCCCGGACAAAGCCCCGATTGTCGTAAGCCTGCAAATGAAGGAGACGAATAACGATACTTCCTTCCCGGGCTTTAAGCTGACGGAGTATATGGCAGGCAAGGTCGAGCTTCCTTATCCGGGCGCATGGCAGGCGGAACTTGTCATTACCGATAGCGATGGACTTATAACGGCGGAGGCGATAAATTTCCGCAACGATTAAGGCAGGAGGAGAGCAGGTTGTCTTATAAATGGCTCAAGCGGCTGATTTTATGGATACCGACCGTCACGATAGGCTCGTGGGAGTATGTGCGCCATGCGATTCTGCTGCCGTATGTATCGATGGAGCTGGGCAATGTCCTTGCTCCAGTGCTCGTGTTCGTCGTAACGCTGACTCTGCTGCGCGGACTGTTCGCGAAGCTGGAGCAGACGCAGGAGTCGCTCCAACAGGAGCGCGTCGCCAAAGCTGCCTTCGAGGAACGCGAACAGCTTGCGCGCGAGCTGCATGACGGCATCTCGCAGTCGCTTTTCATGCTCTCCGTCAAGCTGGATCGGCTGGAGCGGGAGACAAGCGATCCGAAGGCGCAGGCCGCGACGCAGGTAATAAAGTCTACAGTCCGGCGCGTGCATGACGACGTCAGGCAGCAGGTCGAGAGCTTGCATCATACGCCCTTGCCTTCCAAGCAGCCTTGGCTGCAGAGCATCCATCATCTGACCGCCGAGATGGAACAGACAAGCGGCATCCGGACGACCGTGGAATGGAACGTGAAGGAAGATGTGTTCACTCCGAAGCAGAAGGTGGAGCTGCTGGCCATTATGCGCGAAGCGCTGATGAACGTGCAGAAGCATGCGAGAGCCGGGCGGGTCATCGTAAGAGGCGGCCAACTGCGGCAGAGCGGGTTCGAGGATAGCATCGAAGCAGCCTTTTACTGCGAGATTGAGGATGACGGGATCGGTGCGTCAAGCGCCCAATTGAACAAGCAAGGGACATACGGCTTGAAGATGATGCAGGCCAGAGCGGAAGCGATGCGTTGGTCGTTGGACGTGTCGCAAGCGAGCCCGCAGGGTACGATCGTAACGATACGGGGGAGGGGAACTGCGAAATGACGGACATTACGAATGCGATCCGGGTTATGCTGGTCGACGACCATCCGCACGGTCTTGAAGGAATGCGGGAAATCGTAACAAGCGACTCGGCGTTTACGGTCGTTGGCGAAGCGTCAAGCGGCGAGGAGGCGCTGGCTCGGGCAGCGGCTCTGAATCCGGACCTTGTACTTATGGATATCAATATGCCGGGCATGGGCGGTCTGGAGGCGACATACCGTCTTAAGCAGCTTCATCCCTCTCTGAAAATAATAATGGTCACGGTGTCCGACGACATTACCCATCTGTTCGAAGCGATCAAGCGGGGCGCGCAAGGCTATCTGCTCAAAAATATCGCTCCTTCCTCCTGGCTGGAATATTTGCGGGCCGTCTCCGTCGATGAAGCGCCGATGTCCAAGGAGCTCGCGTTCCGTCTGCTGCAGGAATTCACGCAGCCGGACAAGCCTTCTCCCCCGGTTGCCGCGACCGTTTTATCGCGCAAACCGGCTGCCGCGTCCAAGCCTCTGCCGGATATGACGACGCCGCTTACCGAGCGCGAGAAGGAAGTTCTTGAACACGTCGCTACCGGCGCATCCAACCGCGAAATTGCCGAAGCGCTTTCCCTATCGGAGCACACCGTCAAAAACCACCTCAAAAACATTTTGCAGAAACTTCACCTCGCCAATCGGGTTCAATTGACAATTTACGCCCTTCAGCAAGGTTTTGTCGATAATTGACGAAAAGGGTCGACAGTTCCGCGTTCCATTATTCGACTCTATCGGCAGGATTCGCGATAGATCCGTAGAATGATATAACGGACAACAATATCGGCGAATTCCGGCATAGTGCTTTTGGCGTATGACTACATATAAGTGTGGGGGGGAATGGATGTTGAAGGATCGGCAATATCCTATCGATCGCGAGATCAAGCTCTTTAACCGAATGGATGAGCTTGAGCGATTGAATGAGCGTTTGGAAGAGATCGGATCTGATGTTGGGTGGACGGCTCGCGCCGTGCTTGACTTGTCTCTGGCATGCGAGGAGCTTGTAGTCAATATCGTCAACTACGGTTTCCCTTCAGGCGGGGAGCATTGCATCGATGTCACTATCCACGCCTCGCCAAGTTCCGTAGAAGTGAAGATTGAGGACGGCGGAATACCGTTCAATCCGCTTCTGGATTCGGATGCGGACGCCTTGCTTGCGCTGGAGCTGGAGGATCGCCCGATCGGCGGCCTTGGCATCTTTTTCGTTAAGCGGTTAATGGACGATATTCACTATGAATATACCGGGGGATTAAATAGGTTTCGGATGCGCAAGCAATTTCGACCTAATGAAAGTCACGACGAACAATTGCAAGCGGGGGGTAACGAATAATGAATTTAGTGGCAACGGAATGGAATGGCGTTACGATTCTTCCTTTCGAAGGAAGACTGGACGGCAACAACGCGACGGCGGCGGAGCAAGCGTTCTTGCAATTGCTGGCCGAAGGCAAGCAGAGCTTCATATTCGATTTCAGCGATCTTCTATACATAAGCAGCGCAGGTCTGCGCGTGGTCCTGGTAGCGGCCAAGAAGCTTCGGGCGTCGAAGGGGAAAATGGTATGTGCTTGCTTGGGCGAGCAAGTATACGATGTGTTCGAAATGTCGGGCTTCACGACGATTTTGGAAATCGCGGCAACGCGCGAGGAAGCGCTTGAAAAAATCGGGGCAGGCGCATAATGGCTAGCTGGCGAGAGTTTGAAGGGCGGTAACGAAAATGTCTCAACTCGAATGGATAATCGGCGCGGCAGGCATTGGCGCGGCAGCTTATACGCTGGTTCGCAACCGCCGTCTCGCCGCGAAGCTGAAGAGGGCGGAAACGCTTCTTGACCTAAGCGCCGAGTTTCATGCGTCGCTGAACAAGCCGGAGCTGCTGAGTACGGTGAACGAGGCGGCAAGACGGCTCGTATTCGCCGAAGAAGCTGCCGTTGGTTTCGAGGAGGACGAAGCCGTGCAAGGAGTAGATGGGCTGATGGGCAGAGCCTCCTCTGCGAACGTCGTCACGATCCCGATGACCTCGCGGGGACGGAAGCTTGGCGTTCTGCAGGCGGCCGGCAAAAGCGGCGGCACAGCCTTCAGCCGCGACGACCGCGAGGCGCTCGCGAAGCTGGCGGGCCCGCTGGCTCTGGCGCTGGACAACGCCATGCTGTACGAAGCGCTGGAGGAGTCGGTAAGCGAGCTGCAGCACGCGACGGCGCTTAAGGAGCGGCTCGAGAGCGAGCTGCAGATCGCCGGCAGCATTCAGCTCAGCTTCTTGCCGACGACAATGCCATCGGCCAACGAGCCGTTTGACGTATGCGCGCTGCTTAAGTCGGCGAAGGAGGTCGGCGGCGACTTCTATAACTTCTTCAAGATCGACGACGACCATTTGTTCTTCACCCTTGGGGACGTATCGGACAAAGGCATTCCGGCTGCGCTGTTCATGGCCATGACGCTGTCCCTGCTGAAAGGGAAGATGAACCCGAAGCTGTCGCCGGGCGAGCTGCTCGAGAAAGTGAACGACGAGCTATGCACGGACAATGCGCAATTGTTCGCAACGATCGTATGCGGCGTCTTGCAAATATCGACCGGCGACGTCGTGCTCAGCGACGGCGGACATTGCACGCCATACGTGGTGAAGGCTGACGGTGCGGTACTTCCAATCAAGCTGCGCAAAGGCATTCCGCTCGGCTCGTTCCCGGAGTTCGTCTATTACGACCAGACGATCCGCTTGGATCGGGGAGATCGCCTTATTGTATACACCGACGGAATTACGGAGGCGGAAAATGCGCTTCAAGAGCAATATACGGTTCATCGGTTGCAGCAGTTTTTGTCGCAAACCTCCGGTTATTCGAGCGCGGAGATTATCGATGCGCTGCTAATGGACGTATTCATGTTCGCGGACGGCGCTCCGCAGTCTGACGATATTGCCGTGCTGTGCCTCATGCGCAGATAGCGCGATTATTTTGAAACTCGGAGAATGGATATGACTAATGTGGCAGTCGTTTCGAATGATATATATGATGAGCTTCATTTGCTCGAGCAAGGCATGCGGCTATTGCTGGCCGAGTTCGAGAGCAAGGAAGTAGATGGTCAAGCCCCTTATTCGATGCGCGGATTAATGATTACGCCTTCCGATATCGAACGTACGCTGGAGGAGACGGAGCATCGTCCGGAGGACGATGCTCTTGCTGCGTTCAGGGCGGATAGATTGCAGTGGGAAGCGCGGCGCGATGCCGAGGAAGATGAGGGTCTGAGGGACGACTCGCCGCTTGCCCGTATGTCGCGCGAGCTCGGCTTATCCGTGTGGGAGCGGCGCTGCGTCGTCCTGTGCCTGGCCGCGGAGCTGGACATCAGATACGAGAGCTGGTTCGGCTATTTGAACGACGACGTGACGCTTCGCGTACCGACGGCTTTGCTTGCGCTGCGCTTGCTGTGCGATTCGGAGAAGGAGCGCGATTCCGCCCGCGCTTACTTGGCGGGCTATTCGCCGTTAAAACGTTTTCTGCTTAGAAACGAGACGGCCTTAGAACGAAGCTCCTTGAAAATGCCATTGCGTCTCGATCCGCGCGCGGTCAGCTTCTTGCTGCATACGGAATCGGTGGACAGCCGGATCGCCGCTGCCGTTGCGAAGTATAGCGAGGAGGCGGCGGCGCCGGGGCTGCTGTTCGATGAGCGGCTGCAGATCAGCTTGCAGCTCGCGGTAAGCCAGGAGCGGACCGGCAACAGCGGCAGACTGCCGTTTCTTCAATTGACCGGGCCGTCCGGCGCAGGAAAGAAGCTGCATGCGAGGCATGTGGCGGAAGCGTTCGGGCAGCCTCTGCTCGTAGTATCGCTGGACAAGCTGGAAAGCGATGCGGAGAAGCGGGGCGAGCAGCTTCGCCATATTGTTCGCGAAGCGCTCATATCCGGCGCTATGCTTGCGATGGCTGAAGGGGTTGGCGGCGATTCGCTGCTTGAGTCGTATAAGAGCGGCTTAAGCGCGGCAATTGCCGAATACGCCGCCGTTTCGACGATTCCCGTCGTATTCTGGCTCGCTCGGCGCGAGCGACGCGGCGCACGGCTTCCTCTGCCGGAGGAGGCCTCGCTGCTGTCGTTCGCCATTACCGTGCCTGACGCCGCGCGTCGGTTGACGCTCTGGGAGATGGGGGGCTCGGATCGGGACGATCCCGCGCTCTACGCGCAGCTTGCGGACAAATACGCATTCACGGCCGGACAAATCGAGGGGACGAGGAGGCAGGCCGCACTGCTCGCCTCGCTGCATGGGCGAAGCGGCGCCGATATGAACGATTATGCTGCGGCATCAAGATCGCAGGTGCAGCATCGGTTAAGCGAGCTTGCCGAGAAGCGTGTACCTAGCCGTACATGGAAGGATCTCGTACTGCCGGAGGAGCCGCTGGCTCTGCTCTCCGAGGCTTGCAACCGCTTTAAGTTCAACGAGACGGTACTTAATCGCTGGGGCTTCGGAACTAAGCTTCCTTACGGACGCGGGCTTGCCTTGCTGTTTACTGGTCCGCCAGGCACGGGCAAGACGATGGCCGCGGAAGTTGTCGCACGGGAGCTCGGACTCGAACTCTACCGTGTCGATCTTTCGCGAGTTGTAAGCAAATATATAGGCGAGACGGAAAAAAACTTGCGGGAGCTGTTCGAAGAAGCCGAGAACAGCGGGTCTATTCTATTTTTCGACGAGGGAGATTCCTTGTTCGGCAAGAGGACGGAAGTCAAGGACTCCAATGACCGTTATGCGAATATGGAGGCCGCTTTCCTGCTTCAGCGGATCGAGACTTTCGATGGCGTGACGATTCTGGCGACGAACCTGCTGCAGAACATGGACGAAGCTTTCCTTCGAAGGATGCAGGTTATCGTGAAGTTTCCGTTCCCGGACAGCGCCGAGCGCGAGAGGCTGTTCCGCTCCATGCTGCCGGCCGAGGCGCCGCTCGATACGGATCTCGACTTTCCGTTTCTCGCTTCGAGCGTAGACGTCGCGGGCGGCCATATCAAGAACATCGTGCTTGCGGCCGCCTACATGGCGGCCGCGGAAGACAGCGCGATAGCGATGCGGCATATGATTAGGGCTTCTAGACAGGAGTTTCACAAGATGGGCAAGATCGTCGTGAAGGGTTTATTCGATCCTTATGTCTGAAATTTCGCCAATTCTAGTGAATATAGGAAACGATCCGCGATAGATAGACTCTTTTGATGGTTTTTTGCCAAAAAATGAGTAGTTTTTCGTAGTCAATTAATGGGAGAAAAGCTATAATGGATTTTGTATGGAATAGGTTCAAATTCCTATGTCAGCAATGGGTAAATTGAGAGAGGGGAATGGCAGTGGGGGGTTATACAGTTATCGCTGATTTGGGCGCCAGCATGCTTCGTTTGCTGCGCGACAATCTAACGCCGGACCCCGTGCCGCGCACCGATCTGATCGGCATTGCATCTCCGCGGGATGCCGGCGATCTGGCCTTGTCGTTATTTCTGTTCAACGTGAAGGAAAACGGCGAGGCGCGTCGCACCGGCATGCAGGATCGGGGGAGCACCCTGCAATATCCGCCGCAATCTCTGGATTTCTATTTTCTGATGACAGCGCATTCGAATGCGGATCGTTTGACCAAGTCGCTTGACGAGCATCGTATATTAGGACGAGCGATGCAAGTGCTCTACGACAATTCCGTGCTCCGAAGTCCCTATCTCGAAGGGACGCTTGCCGAGAGCGCCGAGACGATTCGGCTGTCGCTTGTGAGCATGGAGGGCGAAGAGCTGCTTAAGCTGTGGCAATTCGGCGACTTGCCTTATAAGCTGTCCGTTGTCTATCGCGTCGGTCCGGTCATGCTGGATTCCACTCGTACGAAGTCCGTATCGCGCGTTGTCGAGCGCCAAATCGTGCTCGAAGAGAAGGGCGGTGGCTAGCGGCATGTCGCAGCTCAGGGATAAGCTCGTTACTCGCTGCTCGCTTGTTGTTTCGCCGGTTGACGTATGGACGAGGAGAATGCCATCCGGTCTTTCCGTATTGCTTGAGGACATCGCTCGCAAGCCCGTTCGCAAATCAGACGGAACCTATTTGTTTCTGGACGTACCTGCCGGCGTCTATACGCTATCCGTCAAGTCTCCGATGTTCATGCCGTACACGGAACAGATAGATTTGTCGGCGCTATCGCCGCTTGCACCCGTGGTAACGGTTCCGTTGCTGCCAGGGCCGGGGTATGCCTATCCTGCAGCGGCAACGGCCGCATTAGTAAGGATCGTAGACGAGGCAGGCACGCCGATCGCAGGCGCTGATATCGAAGCGTATGCAACGGAGGACGCTGCCGCCAGGGCCAGGGTTGCCCAAGATGGGCTGAAGGCGGGCGACAGCATCATCGCGGCGGGCACGTTCAAAGGCAAAACGTTCGCCGGGGAATGCTTGCTTCTGCGCGATGCGGAGAATGAACAACTGCTTAGCGTTGCAGAGATGCTTCCGGGCGATGCGCTTAGGCTGGAACGTCCGATCGCATATAGCTTCCGGCGAGGCGCGTTATTCATGCCGGCCATCGTTACGCGAAGCGGGCTGGACGGGACGGCATTGCTTCCGTTTCGCGGCTCGCTGCCGCCGCAGTTTGCCGTTAAGGCAAAGGTGAAAGCCGGGGGGAAGGCCGTTATTGCCGAGCTGCAGGCAAAGGCCGGGGAAGTTGCGAAGCTGCGCACGATCGTGCTGTAGTTGCACCTTTCCCGAATGAAATTGGTCTTGGGGCTGACAATGGCTGCAGCTATAGGAGCCGATTGTCACCTAATACATAAATAGATTCAGAGAGGAGATCATTCATGGCTGAGTACTTATCGCCAGGCGTTTACGTGGAGGAATTTGAAAGTGGCTCCAAGCCGCTCGAAGGAGTGAGCACAAGCACGGCGGGCTTTATCGGTCTTGCGTCGCGCGGACCTGTCGAGGGGTTGCCGCAACTTATTACGAGCCCGGCTGATTTCGGGCGCGTATACGGCTCTTATTTGTCCGAGAACGTATTTGGTTCTTATCGTTACCTGGCTTATGCGGTTAACCAGTTTTTCACTAACGGAGGCTCCCGCTGCTTTATCGCGCGCGTCGCTCCGTCGGATGCGGCTGCGGCTTCCAATAGCGGGCAGCAAAGCGCCGTACTGTCCGTAACAGCAAAAAACCCGGGGGCATGGGGCAATCAACTCCGTCTTGTCGCTGTTCCGGCAAGCAAAGCCAAGACGCCTATCTTCGAGGCGGCGGAAGGCAATCGTTACCGCGTGAAAAACGCATCCGGATTCTATGCGGGCGATGTGGTCGTATTCTCGAACGGTTCGGAGAAGCAATACAGCCGCATCGTTTCCGTTCACGATCAAGTGATCGAGCTCGCCGAGGCGCTTTCCGGCGAAGTGGTAGATACCGCGCTTGTGCCGTCCAAATGGCTGAGCACGGCAGAGTTCACCCTTTCGGTAAGCTATGGTAGCGAAGTCGAGACGTATGAGAAAGTATCGCTTAACCCTGAAGCTCCCAACTATGTCGAGAAAGCGGCAGGCCGCTCCGTTCTGGCCAACATCGCTGTCCAATCGGTTTCCGAGGGCAGCGTATCGCCGTTCGAGCAACTGGCGGGCGCGGGTGCCGATTCTTACGAGATCACGCTTGCCGGCGGCAGCGACGGCACGGCTGCAAGCTTGTCCGCAGGCGACTTTATCGGCGAAGACTTCGGTCCGGGCAAGAGAACCGGTATTCAAGCTTTCATCGACAATGACGTTGTCAGCATTATGGCGATTCCAGGCGTAACCGACCCGAACGTGCAATTGTCGCTCGTTGCGCATTGCGAGTCGCTGGGCAGCCGGTTCGCGATTCTTGATCTTCCGCGCGAAGTGACGAAGGTGCAGGACGTTCTGGCTCATCGCGATCTATTCGATTCAAGCTATTGCGCACTGTACAATCCTTGGCTTCAAGTGTTCGATCCGCTCGACAAACGCAATATTTTCATTCCTCCATCCGGTACGATCGCCGGGGTATACTCCCGTTCCGATTCGACTCGCGGCGTGCAGAAAGCTCCGGCCAACGAAACGCTTCGCGGCGTAGTCGGCATTGACGTTCAATACAACAACGGAGAGCAGGATATTCTTAACCCTGCCGGCGTCAACCTGATTCGTTCGTTCACGGGACAAGGCATCCGCGTATGGGGGGCAAGAACTTGCTCGTCGAATACGCTCTGGAAATACATCAACGTTCGGCGCTTGTTCATCTTCCTTGAAAGTTCGATTAAGAACGGCTCCAACTGGGTCGTATTCGAACCGAATACGGAGCAGCTATGGGCACGCGTGCAACGGACGATTGAAGCTTTCTTGACTCGTGTATGGCGCGACGGGGCACTTTCGGGCACTAGTCCGGGTGAAGCGTTTTACATTAATATCGGCCGCACGACGATGACGCAAGACGACATCGACAACGGCAGATTGATTTGCGTAATCGGCGTTGCCCCTGTCAAACCGGCAGAATTCGTCGTATTCCGCATTACCCAAAGAACAGGCTCGGAATAGCATTTAGCTTCCATATCGAATAACGGAAGGGGATAACCATGGCAGGAGATCGTATTGATCCATATCGCAATTATAGATTTATAGTGGAAATCGAAGGTCTGGAAGAGGCTGGTTTCAGCGAGGTTTCCGGATTTGAAGCGACTTTCGACGTTATTGAATACCGCGAGGGCAACGAAGTCATTACCCCGCGCAAGCTTCCGGGCTTGGTGAAGTACGGCAACATTACGCTCAAATGGGGCGCAACGGAATCGATGGAGCTGTATGACTGGATTCAAGAATGCATCGAAGGCACGGTTGAACGCAAGACGATTACGATCACGGCGGTTGACGAGGAAGGCGAGGAAACGGCTAGCTGGAATGTCATCGAAGCTTGGCCGGTCAAGTACACCGCGCCTACCTTCAACGGTCTCGGCAACGAAGTGGCGATCGAACTGTTGGAGTTCGCGCATGAAGGCTTGACGCGCACGGCTTAATAAACGCGTAATGTAAAGGAACAAGAGGCGGCAGTAGGCGGATATCCGCTTGCTCCTCTCTTGTTTTCCGCTTTATTTTTGCAACTGTCAAACTTTGTAGGGTGACCTTAAGTGAGGTTCTAGTTGCAGGAATTGCAATAGAATTCGACTTAAAGCGCGCTTTTGTCTGTCTTGGTTGCGGATTATGCAACGATGAATGAGTAAGCGGCCGATAAGGAGCAGTGAGTGGTCAATCAGTTGCAAAATGTGCAATGGCATTCGTCTTTGGGTGAGCAGGATGACGAATCCGTTGCAGATTATGCAACGGGATTTTTAGAGTAAGCCCGGAGGCATACATCAATAGATAGAATTGGAGTGATAGAAGTATGGCGTTCCAAACCGAATACGAATTTGAGCTTCCGCGCGGCTATGTCGACGAGCACGGCAACCTGCACCGCCGCGGCGTAATGAGGCTGGCAACCGCAGCCGATGAAATATTGCCGATGAAGGATCCCCGCGTACAATCCAATCCGAGCTACTTGACCGTTATTTTGATGGCTAGAGTAGTGACGAAACTGGGCGATCTTAGACATATCGATACGAGGCTCGTAGAGAAGTTATTTACGGCCGATCTTGCTTATTTGCAAAACCTGTATCGCCAAATCAACGATCTGGAAGCACCGAAAGCGGCGGCAGCATGTCCGAAGTGCGATCACGAGTTCGAGGTGGCTGTCGATTTTTTGTCCTTAACGGAGGCCCTCTCCTAAGTTACCCGGTCGACCGGCTATACGAAGAGGTAGGCTTCGTCGCTTATTATTTCCATTGGACGCATGACGAGATTATGAATATGGAGCATGCGGAGCGTCGCCGTTGGTGCGATGAAATTTCGAGAATTAACCGGAAAATGAACGAAGATACGGACAAGCCAAACGTGTTCGACGTCTTCGGAAAGAGGTGACGTTCGGTCTATGGCAGTGATGGAAGGCAAGGAAAACGAACGGTTGTTTACGGTAGCGGGTACTTTTAACTTCTGGGTGGAGCTGGACGGCGTATTCGTAGCCGGGTTCACGGAAGTCTCGGGGCTCGAAGCCGAAACGGAGATTGAGGAATACCGCGAGGGCGGCGTGAACGGATATGTTCATAAGCTGCCTAAGGGCATACGGTATCCGAATATCGTTTTGCGTCGCGGCGTTACGAAGTCGCCTGTGCTATGGAATTGGTATGAGAGCTCGATTGACGGACCGATCACTCGCAAGACGGGATCGATCGTACTCCAGAACGCCGACGGGAAAGAGTTTGGACGGTGGAGCTTTTTTGACGGATATCCGGTCAAATGGTCGGGTCCTCAGCTTAATGCGAGTACGAGCGACGTTGCATTCGAGTCCATCGAAATTGCGCATACAGGACTATATGGCGGATTTAACCAGACGTAGCGAATCGAACAAGCAGAATAAAGAAGGAGGATGCCAGAAGTGAAAAGGACGACGAACCGGGACAACGTCACGAAGCAGCAACCGACATCGGTTCAGTCTTTTGCCGGCGGCATCTTAAACAAGTACAAACCGAAGCAAGGCAAGGGGCAGTTCGGCGGATTATCACTATCGCACAAGAAGAATAGCTTGGGCGAGCCATCGGTCGTGCAGCAAAGGGTGCATGTGCAGGTTATTGCGCCGAAGGATACATTGAAGCAGCCGAAGGCCAAGAAAGATGAAGCGTCAAACGCCAAGCCTATTATCGAACGGGTTATCGAACGAGAGAAAGTGATGATAGAGAAGCAGACGGTCGTCTATCGCGACGTTCAGCGCATCATTAAGGAGCATCGGACGGTCAGGGAGATTGCGGTCACGCAGCCGGCTGTTATACAGCAAGGGCAAGAGAGAATGGGTCACAACAAGGCAGATACCGCTGCAACCTATGCAGGCAGCTCCGGCAGAGCGAAGAGCATGACAACAACAAGTAATAAGACGGAAACGGTACCTTTTACCCAACTGGGAAAGATAGCCGAACCGCCCGAAGTCGCAGCGCATGAGCGTAGGCCGCAGGCAGGAACGGATTTTCATAAATGGCTTCAAGCCAGAAGCAATGATTCGATTACGATCCAATCGGCGCGCCGGTTGGACAGCTTGCAAAAGCCGCTCGCAAGAGAGAGGCTCAAGCTTAAGAGCTCGACCCTGAACTATAGAGAACGCAGACAAGCGCCTCCGTTGCAGTTGACGAACGCGAGGAGCGGACGGCTTCGTAGCCTGGACATTAGACAAAGCGCTGCCGAAGGTGGCCGTAGCACCCGTGGCGTTGTAAATACGGAGCAGGCAATGAAAGCCGCAACCTCGGTAAGGGCGAAGCAAGCGCAGCAGGCGGAGGCGAAGACGGCCGAGCGTGCGAAGCAAGCGGAGCAGGCGGAGGCGAAGACGGCCGAGCGTGCGAAGCAAGCCCAGCGGGCGGAGGCGAATTCGGCCGAGCGTGCGAAGCAAGCGGAGCAGGCGGAGGCGAAGACGGTCGAGCGTGCGAAGCAAGCGGAGCAGGCGGAGGCGAAGACGGCCGAACGTGTGAAGCAAGCCCAGCGGGCGGAGGCGAATTCGGCCGAGCGTGCGAAGCAAGCGGAGCAGGCGGAGGCGAAGACGGCCGAACGTGTGAAGCAAGCGGAGCAGGCGGAGGCGAAGACAGCCGAGCGTGTGAAACAAGCGCAGCAGGCGGAGGCGAAGACGGCCGAGCGTGCGAAGCAAAAAGAGCAGGCGGAGGTGGATGAAGTAAAGTCATCTGCTTCAGCTTCTGCAGTTAAAGGAAAGCTGTCTCTGAAGGGCAAGCCCGTCCCGGCGGCAAGGCTGGAGCATTTGTCCCCGAAGAGCGGTGCAGACGAAGTGGGGCAAGCAAGTGGACCTGCGACTAAGCCAACGAGTGCGATGCCCGGTATAGACTCCGAAGCTATAAGGTCGGCTAGCAAGGCTATAGCACCAGAGCCAAGGTCCGAGAGAGCAAGCGGACAGCTTACATTGATGACGAGCCGCGGAGAAATGTCGGTGACGTATAACCAGCTTCCGGGTCAATTGCGATTGCTTAAGCAGCATGCGACCTGGTTCGAAGCCAAGCCTCAAGCGATCGCGGCACAGTTAAAGCCGGGTCTGCCAATTGGTCAAGCTATTGCTGCGAAGCGGCTTGTGCATCGCGAGGGCGACTTAAAGAGCGTTGCCGGCGAGCGAGCAGAATTAAAGAAAGGTTCTGCCAAGGAGTCGGAGCGCCGTCGTCCTGTTCACGGAGCTAACGAGCAGCAGATTACAGTTATGACGAGCAAGCAGGCATCAACTGCCAAGCCAACCTCGGGTCTCCCGATTGGAGCGGGCAACATCGATTCGAATGTAAGGCAGCGTAGGAAAACGACTAAACCCACTAACTCTTTGACACAGCTTATTAGCGCCCGTGCGAGGCGACATTCGACTGAACAATTTCCATCCCCAAGCAGAGCGAAGGGGACGGTCATGAAGGACGGAGCTGCGTTACAAGGGAATGTTCGTTTAGTCCTTCGACATTCGCTGGGAAGACAAACGGTTCCTACAGGTACATATAGGCAAGCAGAAGGTAATACTCTGACGAGCCAGGGAGTGCAGAATACCAGCAGTGCGCAGCAGACTGCTGCGAATGCAACAAATGAAGCCGTGCAACGGAGAGCAACGGCAGCAGGGATATCCGGTCGCAAGCAGGCGCAGCAACAAGCCGAACGGATCCATCAATCTCCGAAAGCGTCGCCGTCGTTGGCGGCAACGATTCATAGAAGGCTAGCCGGTTCACAGCCCGCTCAGGCAAGTCTACCTATTAACGCACAGCGGAAATATAGCGCCGCCACGGAGAAGAAGCCGCAAGGAAACGTTACGCCCGGCGTGTCCGCCGCTGTGGCGCAGCGAACAAGCGTCCAAGCGGGCAGCTACATTTCCTCTGTGCTAGCGTCACCGGCTGCGGAGCTGGTCGGACGGCGAAGCGCGCAGACCATGAACGACAATGAAGCGCATGCAGCCTCCAAGCAAGGACAGATCGGACAAACAAAATCTGGTTCGCCTGCTCTGCAGCCTACTACCACCGGAGCAATAGCTGCAGTTCGAGCAAGCACAACGCATCGGCTTATTCGCAGCATACAGCAAAGAACGACTCCGCAAACGAGCCGCGGCATAACGTCCGCGAATAGAGCTGGTCATACTAGCCAGCGTGTCGGCAGCAAAATCGTTCCATTATCGTTGCAGGCGGCGAGCAAACGTTCAGCGGAGCAGCCCGCTGGACTGAAAGCGGGCAAACCATTGCATCAAGCTGCCCAAAAGCATGAATCGACGCCGGCATCTTCGCCAAGCCCGCTCCGGCTTCGCTTCGCCGCTCGTCCTGCGAGAAGCGATGCTGCGACGAGCAGCCTTACTAAAGGGGCAGCAGCATCTCAGGGCCCTTATTCGGCGGCATCTGCAATGCCGCAGCTCGCTCATCATCAGCGCAAGCAAGCAGCGCAGAAGGAGCCGGAGCGGCATGTACAGGTGGAAGCGCCCAAGGAGCTCGACCCCGATAAGCTGCAGAAGATGATTATGAAGATTCCGCAGCTACGTCCCGAAGCGATTGCGGATCAAGTCTACAAAGCGCTGGAGCGCAAAATGAAGCTGGAGCAGCGCAGGCGCGGCTATTAAATAGAAGGGGAGGAAGCGGATTATGGCCTTAAGCAAAGCGCAGTTTTGGATCTATTGGCATGAGAGAACGCAAACGATAGACGTCATGTTCAACCCGACGGAATACGAGCTTGAAGTAGGCAATCAGTATGCGGAGAACGAAGTGCCCGGTCTTCAAAGGCCAATCTCGCAATTTGTCGGAGGCGACGCTTCAACCTTAAACCTAAGCCTGTTCTTCGATACTTACGAGCTCGGCACGGACGTGCGGGAGATTACTTCCGCGATCGTAGGCATGATGGATGTCGATTCCGACCTGCATGCACCGCCGACTTGCCGGTTCGTATGGGGGTCGCTTGATTTCAAGGGCGTCGTCACCTCGATATCGCAAAAGTACACGATGTTCCTGGAGTCCGGCGTTCCGGTAAGGGCTACGCTCGGTATGTCATTGAAGAGCAGCCAGACAATGAAAGAGCAGTATCAGGAAATTCCGCGCCAATCGGCTGACCGGACGAAGCTGAAGACGATCAAGCTGGGCGACCAGCTATGGTCGATCGCGGCCGACGAATACGAGGATCCCGGCGCATGGCGGCATATTGCCGAGGCTAACGGGATCGACAATCCCCGCTTGCTTGCCGCAGGCAAGAGCCTAACAATTCCAAGACTGGAGTGAGCGTATGCCGGCAAAAAACACCGTTGATTCGCTAGAAACCAAATACGGCGACTTTAATGCGCCGGAAGCCGACATCCTCATCGACGGACAATTGATTAGACTTCTTGATATGGCTTTGGAATGGGTCGAAGTAGAGCAGACGACCGACTCGCAGGCGGATATTGCCAGGTTCTGTATCGCGAATGCCTTTAATTGGCAGGACAATGCGATGAGTTGGGTCGGCACGAAGATTGCCGTGGGCAAGCTGCTGCAGGTGAAGCTCGGTTACGCAGATAAGAAAGGGCTCGTGTTCGACGGCATTATTACGGGCTATAACGTCGAGTACGGGGCAAGCATGAATCCGAAAGTCATCGTGATCGCGATGGACCGCTCTTTTCTTATGATGAAGTCTTCGCATTCCAAAGTGTGGACGGAAACAAAGGACAGCGATGTCGTTCGGCAGATTGCCGGCGAGTATGGGTTATCCGCCGATATCGACGCGACGACCGTCACGAAGAAGACCATTGAGCAGATCGGCGTGAGCGACTATCATTTTATTCGCTCGCTTGCCATAGATAACGACCGGCATTTCTATGTGACGGCGTCCAAGCTTTATTTCAAGAATCCAAAGACGTCCGGGGAACCTATCGTTTCGCTGCAATACGGCAAAAACTTGCGAGATTTTACGCTTCAGGTGGATGCATCCAGTCAGGTGGCCGAGGTGAAGGTGAGAGGGTACGACGTTGACAAGATGGAACCGATAGAGGCGTCCGCCAAGTCGGTTACGAAGATCGGCAGCTTGGAAAAGGCAGGTCCAAGCGTTGCGGCGCAGCTCTCGGCGAAGAAGGTCGAGATCGTCTACACGCAAGCGACTTCGGTTGATGAGGCTACGGCGCTGGCGAAGGCTATGCTGGAGAGGCTGTCGCGCGAGCTTGTTAGCGGACATGGCAGCTGTATAGGCTTTCCGGAGCTTATGCCGGGGGAACTGATCATTTTCGACGGCCTTGGCGGAACGAAGCTTAATCATACGGCGCGATTGACGAAAGTATCGCACAAGCTTGATGCGGAAAACGGTTATGTCGTTTATTTCGAGACGGAGGGGAATGCCATATGAGCTCGCGGTTTACTGGGTTCTTCGATTCACATCAGCGCTCTATGCAAACCGAGCAATTGTCTGGCGTCTTGAACGCGATCGTTAGCGACAACAAGGACCCTGAGAATTTGGGTCGTGTAAAGGTGAAATTTCCGCTTCGCGAGGGAGACCTGCAGACCGATTGGATTCGTATCGCAACGTTGATGGGCGGCAAGGATATGGGCTCTCTGTTCATTCCGGAAGTGAACGACGAGGTGCTGGTTGCTTTTTTGATGGGCCGTCTCGATCAGCCGATCGTGATCGGCATGCTTTGGAACAAGAAGAACCCGCCGCCTGCCGGCAAAGAGAAAAACGATGTACGCAAGATTAAGACGCGAAGCGGACATGAAATTATTTTCGACGATAACAGTACGGACGGCAGTATTACGATCAAGACGAGCAAGGGCCATAGCATTGAAATGGACGATAAGGGCAAGAAGGTATCGATCACGATGCAGAACGCGCAGCAATCCGTTGTGTTAGACAGCGGCGCGAACAAAGTCACGGTCAAGAGCGGCGATACGGCGAAGCTGGAGATGACTTCCCAAGGCGACGTGACGATGACCGGCGCGAAGTCGCTGACGCTTAAGGGAGCGCAGGTAAAGGTGGAGGCCGATGCCTCGCTGACGCTGCAATCGAACGGCATGCTGGAAGTGAAGACGAACGGCATTCTGACGCTTAAAGGCTCGATGGTCAAAATCAATTAGCGGGTTGGTTCGAAGGGAAGAGGGAGAGTGCTGTAATGTCGGCTTCTTTTTTAGGAAAAGGTTGGAAGTTTCCTGTGCAGGTGGATGCAACGACAGGCCGCATCTTGATGGCGGATGCCGAGGAGGACATAGCGGAAGCGATTCGGATCATTATTCGAACCTCGAAGGGGGAACGGCTCATGCGGCCGGATTTCGGCTGCGGCCTGCGGGAGTTCGTTTTCGGCACGACAGACGAAACGTCATTGCGGCTCATATCCAGCGAAGTTACCGATGCGATTCGGATATGGGAGCCCAGAGTGAAGGATATCGAGGTGAAGGCGCAGCTTGATCCTCAGCATACCGGGCGCGTGCTGCTGACGGTATCGTATGCGGTGCGGTCAACGAACAATTTGTTTAATCAGGTCTATCCTTTCTATCTGGAGGAAGGCACGAAATAACGGGAGCGAAGCGACGCGATGAAGCATGGAGGAAGAACGGGCGGCGGCATTCGTCCGCCAAGCATTAATGCTAACAATGTGACCTCTTTCATGGCTAGATTGAAAGAGATGGCTCCTCATTATACGCCGGAATGGCGGTTCTCGCCTGAAGACCCGGACGCAGGCACAGGTCTTGCCTATTTGACGGCAGAGATGCTGCAGGATACGGTGGAGCGGCTTAATCAAGCGCCCCTGAACCATTTTCTCGCTTTCCTTGATCTTATTCAAGTGAAGCTGCAGCCTCCCCGTCCGGCGGTAGCGAGCATCGTATTCGGGCTGAGCGAGGGCGCAGTGAACCCGGTTTACCTGCCGGCTGGACTAGCGCTTACCGCGCCGCATCCGGAAGGCGGCGAGCCGCTAGTGTTCGAGACGGAGAGGACGCTGCTGGCGACGCCGGCCAAGCTGCAGGAATGGATCAACGTCCACCCGGCGAAGGATCGGATCGTGACGGCGGCGCAGCGTTATAGCGAGAGCGTAGATGCGGGTACCGTTCCGGAGGTGCGCCTGTTCGATACCGACTATAAGGCGAACGAGCAGGAGCATTCCATGTTTATCCGCCATGACGATCTGTTTCTGGTCGATCGCCCGAATCGCTTCTATCTGAATGTGCATCATTCGGAGAAACGTTATTCGGAGCCGGAGCTGGCGGCTTCCCTTGCTTCCGAACTTGTCGAATGGACGTATCCCTGCAATGGCGGATGGGTGAAGTTCGACGAAGCTACTGCTGCCGGCAATACGATTATTTTGTACAAAAAGCAGGCAGGCAAGCTCGAAGTGACGGAGCATCAAGGCATTCAGGGCCGCTGGATACGTTGTACGGTGAAGCAACAACCGAACGCGGCCTCGCCACTGCTGGAGAAGCATCTGGAGATGGACAAGCTTCGTATTCGCGCCGTTCATGACGCGAACCGCGATACGGAAGGCATCAAACCAGCCGCGCTCTTCTTCAACGATACCGAATTGCCGGCGGATGGCTTCTATCCGTTCGGGGAGCATTTCGTTCCCTATTCGGTGTTCTACTTGTCATGCGAAGAGGCGTTCACGAAACGCCAGAGCAAGGTGAAGCTGAGTTTCAACGCCAAAGCTTCGGCTAATCGGCTTCGCATGGCGCAAGATCCCGAAGTCAAGTGGAAGATGGTCATGAGAACGTATGATTTTGAAGAAAAAGATCCGCCGAGAGTTCACATTCGCAAAGTGCAATGGGAATATTGGGACGGCGAGAACTGGGCACGCTTGCCGGGCAGCGAGCAATTCGGCACATTGTTCGAAGAACTGCCAGAGCAGGAGGAGAGAAGCTTCACGCTTGAATTCGCTTGTCCGGAAGATATGGGGCAGACGTTCGTTAACGGCTCGTACGATTATTGGCTGCGCGCAAGGGTGCTCCAGACCGACCCGATTATAGCGCCGGTGGTTGAATATATGTCGCCATGGTTGTCGGCACCGACATTTACATATGCACAGCCTACTCAGGCGTTATTTATGCCGGAGAGCTTGTACACGAGAAGCAACGCAGAGGAAAGAGACCGGACGCAGGAAGCGAGAGCGGGCGGCGCGGCATATAAGCTGTTCGAGCCGCCGGCGACGACGCAGCCTACCGTATATGCTTCTTTCGACCTTGCGCCGGTGAAGGGCCCGCTGCGGACGCGATTTGAGCTTGAACGTCCGTTTGCCGGGCGCAATCAGCCTCCATGGATCGAATGGGAAGCGTTATGCGCGCAGAACGGCAGGCTCGTCTGGCTGCCCGTGAAGACGATGGACGGCACGGACGGCTTCACCTCGAGCGGCGAGCTGCAATGGGTCGGTCCGCAGACGATGGTGCAAGCAAGCTTGTTCGGACGCGAGCGCTATTGGCTGCGCGCGGTCAATCGCGACGGCTGCATGAATGGGATTTACCCTCAATTGCCGATTGCGAGCCGCATTGATATGAATGCGGTGACGGCTAGGCAACAGGTCAGTCTGGAGAGAGAAATGGCCATTCCGCCGGATGGATTTGTGCAGCTCACACAGACTGCTTTCATAGACGAAGAGGTGTGGGTCGATGAGATCGAAAGGTTCACAAAGCTCGAACAGGAGAGATTGCTGGGGTCGGAATCATCTGCATATGCCGCGCAACGGGACGGAGAAGGTGAAATTCAGCGCTTCTGGGTACGTTGGCAGGCTGTTACATCACTTGCTGAATCGGGGCCGGATGATAGACATTATGTAACGAACCATGCAGGAGGCATCTTGCAGTTCGGCAACGGCGTGCATGGGCGTCTGCCTTCCCCGCAGGAGTCGGAGACGGTGAAAATCCGCTTTAAGACGACAGCCGGAGCGGGCGGCCATGTTGCAGCGGGTCAGATTACGGGAATGCAGCTTCCGATGGCTTTCATTCGTAGCGTCACTAATCCTGCGCCTTCGATTGGCGGCGGCGATGCGGAGCGAATCGAGCAGGTGGTCGTACGCGGACCTCAGCAGCTTAAGCATCGCGGCCGGGCGGTAACCGCCAAGGACGTGGAATGGATTGCCCGCGAGGCTTATCCGCAAATTGCGAAAGTGAAGTGCTTAAGCAATCGAGACGCCTTGCTTAAGCGAACGCCCGGCGCTATGACGATTGTCGCTTTCCCGGCGGGCGGACTTGCCGGTACGGCACAGTTTCCGGAGCTTAAGCGGACGGTGGAGCGCGAGCTTATCCGCAAAGCGTCGAACCTGGTCTCTCTTGGCGGGGCGATCCGCGTCATCGAGCCTGCTTATCTGGAAATATCGGTGCATGCCACAGTGGCGGCGGAGTCGGTGGATGAGCTGCTTCCGCTGGAGCTGGCGGCTGCGGCCAAGCTTGACGCGTTTCTTGATTCCATTACCGGCAATGCGGATGGCCAAGGCTGGAATATCGGCGAAGCGCTTCATGTATCGGTGCTGCATTCGCTGCTTCATTCGGTAAGGTCTCTGCTCTACATAGAACGGTTATATTTACATGTCGTTAGGATAGAGAACGGGGTGCGCGCGGAGTGGGATCCCGCTCGCATGGGCGAGGTTATTCATGGAATTGTCGTTAACGGACATCATCAGATTACCGCTGTCCCTGCCCCTCATTGATGTCCATTGGACATATTGCTTTAAGAAAGGAGGCATCCAATGCTGCCTAGATTGCCGCTAGACGATCGCAGCTTTGCAGAGATCGTCCAGCATTCCAGAAGACTTATACCGAAGCGCGTTCCGGAATGGACGGATGAGAACGCGCATGATCCGGGAATGACCTTTATCGAATTATTCGCATGGTTGACCGAGATGCAGCGGTACTTCATAAGCCGCGTGCCGGACAAAAACCGCCGCAAGTTTCTGGATTTGCTGGGCGTCGCGCCGGCAGATACGCAATCGGCCGAAGCGGTCATTCAATTCACGAACGTGACTGCGCCGACGATATTGCCGCGAGGAACGAAGCTGATGGCGGAAGACCAAATGTTCGAGACGGACGCTACCGTTAAGCTTGTCCCGTTGTCGCTCGACCGGATCGTAACAAGAACGGAGCGGGAAGCGAACGATGTAACAGCGTCCAATGTCCACGCGGATGTCGTCTATTACGCATTCGGCGCCGATGCGAAGCAATCGTCAAAATTATATGTATCGTTCGACCGCGAGCTCGCGCCAGGCGAGCTAGTGACCCTTAATATCGAGCTTATGCAGCCAGGCAAGGATACGCAGGAAAGACATGCGACAGAGCTGCTTGATCCCCTTCTTGCGGCTGCGGCCATTACACCTTCCTCTCGCTTATCTTGGAAAGTATACGGATATGACGAGCAATCGGAGGCTGAGGCATGGCTTCCGCTGGACATCGTTCAAGACGAAACCTTGCATTTGACGCTTAGCGGCAAAATCACGTTTCGAGCCGGTGCGCCGATGCGTACGGTAACGGTTCATCCGGCAAGCGACCGCGCGCGTTATTGGATATGCTGCACGCTTGAGGAATCAGGCTACGAGATGCCTCCGCGAATTCGCCAAATGATGCTTCATACAACGATGGCGGTTCAACGCGATACGCTGTGCGAGGTCATTGATCTGCCCTACAATGGCGGGGATCAGACGTCGATCGTTAGCGATACATACTTGTCGGTATACGGAAAAACCCGTGTGCAAGTGCAAAATATCGATTTTTCATGGACCTATTGGAAGGAAGAAGACCCGCTGGTGTCGAAGGCTGGCGGATTTCAACAGGATTCGAAGTTATATACGGTCAAGCGAAGCGCTGGACGGGATTACTTGGAAGTTCGCTTCGGCGGCAGCGAAGGCGGCGTAATGCCGGAGCCCGGTCAGATGATACGAATTATCGCAAGCACGCCGAAATTCGATCAGCTTCGGATGGTCGGTCGAAGCAACGGCCTTCCCGGCCAGTCGTTCGACGTGTATGACGTCCCGTGCAAGAAGAAGGATGCGATCAAGCTTCAAGTCGGCGAGAGCGACGCAAGCGGCGAACTGAGGTGGTTCGACTGGACGCGCGTTGACGATTTCGATCATTCAGGTCCCGGAGATCGGCATTATGTGTATGACCCGATCGGAAGGCGAATCTACTTCGGCAACGGCGAACGGGGCGCTATTCCGGCATCGTGCCGGGAAGAGAACATTTGCTTGATTGGCTGCTTGCTTGGCGGCGGCGAGCGCGGTAATGTGAAGCCGGGGCTCATTACGGAATGGGTAAACGACGTGCAAGCCCAATATGGGATTAAGGTAGATAATCCTTTTTATGCTGCGGGCGGCTCGGAGGCCGAGACGTTAGCGGAGACGCTGCAGCGCGCGCAAGCGGAACTGAAGCGCACGTTCCGTGCCGTAACCGACGAGGATTACGAGACAATCGCCAGAGAGACGCCGGGTGCGGCAGTCGCAAGGGTGCAGGCTATCCCGCTGTACAAGCCCGGGCTTTCCGATTATCCGAGGGAGCGGGCAGCCGGACAAGTATCGGTTGTCGTCGTGCCGTATAGTTTAAGCGAGACGCCAACGCCAAGCACCGGATTCTTGCAGACGGTGCGGAAGCATATCGATTCGCGCAGACTGATTACGACGGAGGTGCATGTCATACCTCCCGTCTATATTAAAGTGACCGTTCATGCCGTTGTTGTCGTTGAACCGCAATTCATCGACGAAGGCGAGCGGCTTGTCGAGCAGCTAAGAAGGCTGCTGCGACCGCTAGACGGAGAGGACGGCTCTCCAGGGTGGGCGTTTGGCAGGGCGGTATATAAGGGCGATATTTATAATGTGCTTAGCGGAAGCAACGGCGTGCTGTTCATCCAGGATCTGTGGCTGGATGCGGAAGGCGCTCATGTGAAGAAAAGCGCCGGGGGCGATCTGATCTTGCCGCCCCATGGCCTTGTTTTCTCAGGCAAGCATGAAATTGAGCTGATAAGCAGCACGCGTCTATGATGTTATGCGGCGGACGGCAGCAAAGGAGGGGATAAGCCTGAACGGACTAGAGCGTTATTTCTCGATTAACCGCGAGGAAGATTGGCGGCGAGGTACCGTATACAATTTGGAATCGCGAACGGCAGGCTTCGGCGTACGAAGAGATAACAAGTATGGGATTGCCGGCACGCTCCAGCTAAGCGAGCTTGATGGAACGGGTACGACGCGGGAAATCGCAATCGGCGAGCATGACAGAATGTATTTGCTTGATGAACGGGCCGATCTTTGGATTTACGATCGCCGAAATGCCGACCATAAGCGGTTGTTCACCCAAGGACATGGCTTGTTCAGCGCCGATGCGAGGCTTGCAGCCTCCGGCGACCTGCTGTTAGTTGCCGACCGCTCGGGTGACAGGACGCTAGCGGCTTATCATACGGATACCGGCCAGACTTTGTGGTCGAGATCGGGGCAACAGGCCGACGGCATGCCGCTCTACCCGATAGCGATTGCAGCCGATAACCGTTACGTCTACGTGCTGACGCCGCTTGAAATCGATGACGGCGGAGATGAGCCTGCCGTGCCTGAAGGCGGCAAGCTTGGCATTATGCAATTCACGCTAAGCGGCGCATTAACGGGCGTCTGGAGCGATCTTAGCTTCACTCAGCATGTACGGGCGAAGTTGAAGCATTTGAACCGAACTTACTTTATGTCGCTGTCCCCGAGCGGGAAGCTCTACATATTCGATACGCTGTTTGCGAAGCTCTTCTCCTTCCATAGCAGCGGCAAGCTGGCTGCGAGGAAAGAGCTCCCGTCGCTCCCGTATGCGGGATTGTGCATCGATAGCTCCGGCATGCTCTATATCGGCGATTCGAGGCAGATGGATCAGTTGAGCGAGGACGACCGGTTCATCGTCATGTTGGACGAAGCTGGCCATTCCATCGGCAAGATTACAAGCTTTCGGGGGAAGGCCGATCAATTGCTCATCGATGGCAAAGGTCGAATGTTCATCTTGAACGGCGACGAGGGCATCGTGACAATGCTTAATTTGCAGCCTCAGACGCTGGTCATGGAAGAGACGGGAGTGCCGGAGGGCATCTGGTTATCCCGTGCTTACGACAGCTCGGAAGCCGATACGGTATGGCATAAAATGACGCTCGACGCTTTCATCCCCGACGGTACGCAGCTAAGAGTGTCCTACTTCACCTTGAACGAGGAGAGCTGCTTCATTAACGGGACGTATCGCAAGGTTGACGATTGGCTGGTCGATACGTCGCTGCCATATCGCGATAAGCTGAACGCGCTCGCATCCTACTGGTCTCCGCCCGTCATCAATCCGAAGGATTCGCTGTTTTTTGGCGCGAAGGGACGGTATTTATGGCTGAAGATCGAGTGGATCGGGACGGAGAGGCATTCGCCTTTGCTTCAGACGGTGCGGCTTTATTTTCCCCGCGAGACGTTTTTATCGTACTTGCCGTCGGTGTACCAGGAGGATCCCGCGAGCCGTGACTTCCTGGAGCGTTACTTATCGTTGTTCGGCACGCTGTTCTCCGAAGTAGAGAACGAGATTGTCGGCTTGTCGGATTATCTCGATCCTCAGCTAGCGACAGGCGAGCATCTAAGGTGGCTGTCATCCTGGCTCGGTCTGGAGACCGACGATTATTGGACCGACGAGCAGGTTGAGGCATTCATCAAGGCCGCGCCGGAGCTATATCGTTACCGCGGCACGCGGCAGGGGCTTATGAAGACGATCGAAATCTACACGGGCCAGTCGCCGCTTATCATTGAATATTTTCAGACGAAGGGCATGCGCGACAATGCCGAGCTAAGGGAGCTTACGGATAAACTGTACGACGGAGATCCCTACACATTCACCGTCCTGCTAAGGCCGGAGCAAGCGCCGAGCGAGAAGCAGCGCGTTGTCATCGAGCAGTTGATTGAGGAACAGAAGCCCGCCTATACGGAAGCGAAGCTTGTCATGCTCCAGCCGTGGATGTATTTGGACCTTCATACGTACCTCGGCATCAATACCGTGCTTACGGAGCCGTCGCTTATGACGTTGAACCCTAATCGCACGATGCCCAACGATACGCTGATCGTCGATGTCGGCATGGAGAAGCGAATGGACATACATACTCGCCTTGAAATGGATTCAGAGCTTGAATAATAGATGAAGTTCGTGAAGGAGTGGGAATTGATGAAAAAATCGCGATTGTATCCATTTGAGAGAAATCGGTATTTTTACGGCAAGCTGCTGACGGTGCGCGACTTTGAATCGGAGCAAAAATATTTTAACGACAAAAGAAGATTGTTGAATCGGCTGCTATACGGAAGCGGCGTTTTGTCGGGCATGCAGGTCGTTGCGGTTGACGACAAGACGATATCGGTTGAAATGGGTGTTGCGATCGATTATATTGGCCGCGAGCTCGTTATTCCTTCTCCGGTAACTTTGAAGCTTTCGATGATTGAAGGCTTCACGAACAATGAGTATAAGAAAAACGTATATCTATGCGTGGCTTACGACGAGAAGGGCAAAGAGCCGGTTCATTCCGTCGGCAACTCGGCCATTCGTTCCGATGAAGTAAGCGAATATAATCGCGTTCTTGAATCGTACCGCCTATTTATCGTAGAGGAGGCGCCGGCGCCATCCTCCTTCGAATTCGTTCGCTTGCTCGAAAATGTAGCGACGATCTACGAAGATGTAGGTGTTCGTATCACGCAGCGCATGCCGAAGTACGTTAATCCGGGCGAGGTAGTCGAGATTAAGCTCGTTGTCGAGAAGACGCTTCAAACGCCGCGAATCGCTTTCCAGTACGAGTATGATGCGGTTGGCTTTACAACGGTTGGCCATGACGGACAAAACGTATCGTTCGCAGAGCCGGGCGACGCCCAGGAGACGGAATATACGGTCAGCTTCCATGTGAAAGCGCCGCTTGAAGCGGGCAGTCTTGCCACTCTGACCGTCCCTAATTCGGCTGCGAAGCTGACGATCGGCGACGCGGTCATTCCGCTCGATTCGAATGCGAAGCATGTGATCGAAGTGCTGGAGGAACCGGTAGCGGAGCGGATTCTGAAGGACTGGCATGAACGCAGCTTGGAGGAGGCGGTCGAGGGATCGGCTGACCAGAGCATTTGCTTGGCGAAGATCAGCCTGCTTCAGTTGGGACCGACTTATATGATCGAGAAAGTCGACCGCGTTCCTTATGGCGAATATATAGAGAGCACTTCGCTCCTGCAACGGCTTGCCCAGACGTCGCGCGCTTCGTCGCTGCACAAATTCTATGCAAGCGCGGAAACGGAAGACTTGGAGTATGGCGCGAAGCCTTCACTCGACGTACAGTATCACCCGGAACGCAATGAATTCGACTTTAAGCTCGGCATCCCTCGTCCTCAGCATTTGTATGACGAGATCGCGACCGGCACGATGGAAGTGTTGCTGGAGTCGATCGGCAAGACGGGCGGCTTCTTCTTCTCGCGAGGCAAGAAGAACTACGTTTCCGATGAAATCAACCACGGACTTGGCGAAGGCCAAGTATCGGTTGTTGTAGGCCTAGAGGAAGTGGAGCGTTCCGTAGAGGGAGATTTGAACGCTGTGCAGAAGCGCGTTTATTACGGTCAGAGCGATGTCTTCAAGGGTACGGAGTTCGAGCCGGACATTCCGAACGTATCGCTTGGTACGGTCGTTTATCCGGAGAAAGGCACGTTCCGCATAGGCATGAAGCTGCAAGGTGAAATGGAGTCGACCGCGTCGGTCATTGCCGTCCGCTGGTGGGCGTTCAAGACCTTGGGCACAGCCCCGCAGCAAGGCGAGGTTGACAACGAGCAGTTGGAGGATGTATTAGGTGAAGCGGCAGCTTCGGAGGAATAGACGGTCTTTAAGCCGCTGCTTAATGCTTCTAATGAGCGTTAGGCTGCGGCTTTGTTTCTGTAATAGGCTCTTACAAAGCGGGAAGTAAAGACCGGGGAATAATGACGGTTTCGCGTAAGAGCATATATGAGCTAACAGCAAACGACTGGCGGGGAAAGTGTCAGCGGTCTGTAAGAGCGCCTGCGCGATTTCAGCTCTAAACATTAAATGAAAAGCCCCCGCCCAGGATACGGCGAGGGTTTTGTTATGCCCTGGAGCGGTTATTCCGCTTCATCAGGGTTATAGTAGCTAATCTCGAGTCTGGCGGGCTTGTCCTTGTTCAGCAGGAACGTCAGGAAGGCGTTGCCGGATTTGAATATGATGCTTGTCCGTCCGTTCGGCAGTATTTCCTTCGAGGAGACGGCTTTGGCAGTCAGCAGCCGCTGGTAAGTCTGTTCCATCACGATGCTGTTCCAAGTCGTTAGCTTGCGAACGTAATAAGCTTCCGGATTGTCAGGATCAACTTCAAGCACGAATGAGAGCTGAGCGGTGCTGAAGGTGAGCGTCATCGGAAGGACTTCTTCCTCCAGCCCTTCGGTGTCGCCAGTTGCGACAACCGAGTCAGCTGAAGTCGCTTCTTCTATCATGCTGTTCGAGCTTTCGCTGAGCGTTTGAACTTCATCCGCCGGACTAGCATCCTGGGTTGAAGAGCCTTCTGATGACGACTCTCCACCGCTACTAGTTCCAGAGCCACTCGACGTTTCATCCCCGCTAGTGCCGCTATCCGCTCCGGCATTCGGGTCCGCCGCTGTCCCACCTTCTCCGCCTTCCGCCGTTCCATCCGTTGGCGCATCCGTTACTGCGGGCGTTTCTTCCGCTGGCGGCGTCGTTTCGGAAGGAGGCGGCGGGTCAGCCGCTCCAAGCGTCTCTTGCAGCTTCACGAGCGATAGGTTCATGAAGCCTTCCGCATATACTCCTCCGGCGCGGAAGAAGCCTTTATAGAGCGGAGCGCCGTCGGCGTCAAATAATGAACCGACACCTTCATATTTGCCATTGACGAACTTGCCGTCGTAGACAATGCCTCCGCCTGCGTTGTAGGCTTGGCCGATTCCATTCGGCAGCCCGCCAGCGAAGCCGCCCGTGTAGACGAGCGAGCCGACTTCGTTAAAGGAACTGCCTGCGCCGTGATAGGCGCCCTTCACGAATTCGCCTTCGTACTTGACGAAGCCCGATGCAAAGTAGTGTGTTCCCGGTCCTGTCAGCTCGCCTGCAACAAAGTTGCCTTCGTATGCCAGCACACCGTTGCTGTCATAAAGCTTGCCTGCTCCTTCGTAGACGCCGTTGTTGAACAGCCCTTCATACAGAAGTTTCTCGGGACCGCTGTATAGCTTGCCATCTCCTTGATAGACGCCTTTCATGAAGTTGCCGGCATAGACGATCGTGCCGTCTTCCTTATAAGTCGTTCCTGCGCCCTCGTAAAGACCTGCAGCGAACAAACCGACATAGGACGGCGCGCCACTTGGATAGAAAGCCGTACCGGCACCCGCGTACTGGTCGGCAGCGAATAGTCCCTTATAGAGAAGAATGCCTTCTTCATTATAAAGCTCGCCTTGGCCCATCATCATGCCTTTGTCGAAGTCGCCGCTATACTTCAGATTGCCGTTAGGATAATACAGCTTGCCGGTTCCCGTATACAGGCCGTCCGCCAATTGTCCTTCGAACAGCAAACGGCCCCCGGGATCGAGGATGTCGGCAGTGCCGGTAAACCCTTTGTCGGCGGCCGCCGTCGCCGATAGCTGCGGCGTCTTGCCGAACCATTTGTTGAACAGGGGCGGAGGACTAATGAAACCAAAGTAAACGATGATGAGCGTTATGACGATAAAAAGCGCTATCAGTTTCTTCGCAATATAATAGCTTCCAAGCTTGACGTAGTTGTTGAGCGAACGAAGCGGGCCGAATATGGCTGTAACGAGAAACTTGCGAAGCCATTTAAGCAACAGCTTCGGCAGCATGCGGGCTTGCTTGATCGGCTTCATGACAAACTTCTTAATCGGTTTGAAAATCGGCTTAAGAATGGATTCAATCATGGCTAAGGCACCTGTATCGTTACTTGGCCAGGATTAACGACTTCAATAATTCCACCCCAATTGCACATGCATTTGGATGAATTGTTCAGCGCGGGCATATTCGCAACCAGTACCGTAGGCGAACCGGGCGCCCATGGGGCGGCTGTTACCGGAATGCATGGCATAGGGGTCAAGGCGCCGAATGCAGCCGCCGTTGCCGAGGCAACCATGGGATTGGCCATCGATGAACACATGCCGAAGGGGGTAATATTAACCATAGGCTTGTTGTCCATAATGTTGGCAATAGGCATTGACGTCGTAACCATGTTCTGAGGCAAGACGGTCAACATGCCTGGAGCGGCTCCGAAAGAGCATTTCAGCATGGCTCCGCCGCATACGAGTTGTCCCATAACGTTCCTTTCCGCGAGGAGCGAATCTATCGATTCAGTAAATCGCTTCTCCCATTTTATACTATTATAATAGTACTATACGCCGCCCAAGCCCATCAACATAAACCTGCGAAATTCGGGAATATTCGATTCGTTGCGCGGAAGGAAAGGGATGTAAAAATACGTATCATGTAGTACTATAGAAATAGAAAAAATATGCAGGTCGAAAGCGATGGTGCGCATGCGAAAGTCCGGTTTGGGGATTCTGTTGTTGCTCTTAATAGCCGTAGGGCTTGGGTTCTGGATCTATCCGAATATAGACCAGCTCAAGGCTTTGCCATATACGAAGGAAACGTCTCTATCCTATTTGTCGCGCGCGTCTGCAGGGCCCGATGGAAGCTTGGACGTGATCGGCGATTCCAGGCAGGAAATTATTCGGATCGGCGACAAAGGCGAGATGAAGGAGCAGCTTCTCCAAAGTCTGGACAGCGGCGCAAGGCATGATTACACCGATATAGCGACAGCTGCCGACGGCACGATGTATGTCCTTGATACGGTGCTGGACGGTTATGGTCTGTACGTGCAGGAAGAGCGGATTATTCAATATTTGCCCGGCGGTTCGACCGGTAAGACGCTATACACGTTCAAGGGCAACGGGACGAATAAGCGCGTCGGGCAGATTAAAGGTCTTCAGGTGAGCGGAGATTCCGTCTACTTTTATGTTGACGAGGAGAGCCGAATTACGCTTCAACGCATACCGGCAGCTGGCGGCGGGCCGGAACAGCTATTGAATTTCGATATGCCGAAGGATCGATATATGTCCGAGATCGTCGGGTACGAGCCGGGTGAAATCTACTATTCGTCCAAGCGCGGCGCTATTTTCAAAGTGGAGAAGGACGGCGGAAGCAAGCTAGTCTATCCACTCGAAACGATGGACCGTACGCGCAAAAACTTTCCCGAGAGGCTGCTGCTGCACGAGAACGGAAGACTTTATTTTGTCGATAGACTCTTAAACGCGGTGACGAGCATGAAAGCTGCGGATTCCAGCAATTTGCGCACGGAAATTGACGAGACTGTCCTCGCAGAGTTGGCGCCGGATGCCGAAAATCTCGAAATCATGGATGTTGCGATAGATGCCGGCGGCGGTTTGAAAATGGCGCTCGATGACCGGATATTGAGCATAAGCGCAGACAAAACCAATACCGAAGCTATAACGAGTTTGATCTATAATCGCTCGTCGATCTGGATGGGCTGGCTTACCTGGTCGGCTGCGGCCTTATTTATCATTGCTATGGCACTAATAGTGCGCTTGATATACATATACTGGCTTAATCGCCGAATTTCATTGTTTTTTAAGCAAATATTCGCTATCGTTCCGATTCTCGTAATTGCGATGGTGCTGCTTTCCAATTTCATCTATGACAGCTTCTCTTCCCGCATGGAGGAAGAGATGCGGCGGCAGCTTTCGCTCTTGGCACGCAATGGTCAGAACATCATTAACGGCGACCAGTTGAACCGGCTGACATCGCCAAGAGACTACATGAACGAGGACTATCAGGCGGTCAGCAAGAAGATGAACTTTCTCTTTGAAAGCGAGGATGCGGCGACTCGCAAAGGTTTATACAGCACGCTGTACAAATACGAGAACGGTGAAATGTTCATCATGATGGACGACGATGACGGCGTCAATATGTATAAGCCGTTCCAGCTCGAGGAGGCGGACCAGCAGGTCGTCAAGACGGGCGCGATCGTATCGGGCAGATGGGAAGACGGCACGGGAAAATGGCTTTACGCAATCGGACCGATCTACGATTCAACAGGCAAGCTTGTAGGCATATACGAGACAGGCAGGGACATGAACGTCCTTTATCAGGCGAACCAAACGATCTATAACAGCGTCATGCGCAATATTGGCTATATCAGCATCGGCGTTATCGTGCTTGTACTGGCTGTTACTTATTATTTGCTCTCGTCGCTTCGCAAGCTCCGCAGGAGCGTAATGGAAATGGCTAACGGCAATTGGGACGTTAAGGTCCATATACGCGCGCAGGATGAGGTGGGCGATCTGGGAGAGCAGTTCAATCGGATGGCGCATCATATCCGTACTTATATCAAAGACATTACATCGTTCAGCGAAGCGTCGCATCGATTCGTTCCGCAGCAGTTTTTTAAATACTTAGGCAAAAAAGGCATTACCGATATTCATCTCGGGGATCAGGTTCAGCAAAATATGGCGGTCATGGTCGCGAATATTCGCTCCTTCAATCAATTGTCCAAACAATTGACGCCCAAGCAAAATTTCGATTTTATGAACTCGTTTTTGAAACGGTTTAGCCCGTTCGTTCGCAAGGAGGAAGGGCTCATAAGCAAATATTTGGGAGCAGGCTTCATGGCGCTGTTCCCTGCGCGTTCGGACGATGCGCTGCGCGCGGCCGTAGCGATTCGCAGAGAATTGTCTTCGTTCAATGACAGCTTGCAAGCGGCGGGACACTCGCCTGTGGATATGGGAATGGCTATCCACAAGGGGCCGCTTATGCTGGGGATAGTGGGCGAGGAGCAGCGGATGGAGGGGAATGTCATCTCCGATGACGTGAACATTACGGCGACGCTTGAGAGGATGTCCGATACGATAGGCGCATCGATACTCGTTACCCGAACTTTTTTTGACCAATTGAGATCGCCTGAACGGTTCCGTCACCGCATGCTTGGCCGGGTCAGAATCGACGGCAAGGATGAGCCTCTTGAGCTGGTGGATGTATTCGAGGGGGATTCGGACTCGGTTCGCGCGCTGAAGGAGCGGACGAAAGCGATGTTCGAGAGAGGCATTACGCTCTGCCAAGAGGGGCGCTTCTTTGATGCGAGGGAAACTTTTATCGAAGTCATTAAGGTGAACCGCTTCGACAAAGCGGCGAAGCTCTACTTCTATTTGTGCGATGAATATTACCAAAGAGGCGCTGTCGAAGGCTGGAATGGCACACTAGCGGTATAATCAGACAGTGGAGGAGAGGAACAACTATAATGGCGGTAGAGCATTTGCGAACCGATAGACTAACCTACAATGAAAATATCGCAAAAATAGTATGGATCGTTAATAGAATCGGCAGAGACCAGGAGAATGATGCAGAAGAGGATCTCCGTGTGAACCACAGCCGGAAGACGGTTTAATCTCTATGAGAGCCGTTCAACTGTTGCGAGCCGTTGGTTCACGGCCTGAAGATTACCGGAAGCTGTTCATGATGGCGCCCGTGTTCTTCATTTGCGGAATAGCGGAGACGCTGAATTACAACGGATTTATGGCTCTGTTCAATCAGCGGTTCGGCAGCGACTATTTAACTTATGTGTACGTAGCAGAAGCGATTCTATTGCCCTTGGAGGCATGGCTGCTGTCTTGGCTTGCCGGTAAGCTGTCGAAGCCGAAGCTGATGCGGGTCATGTTCGGGACGATGATTGGCATCGTCGTTGTCAATTCTATCATTTTAATGAGCTTTGAGAGCCTTGGCGTAGAATTCAAATGGTTTTATCCCGCGATGTTCATATTGTCCAACTTTGTCGTGAGGCAGCAGACGATTCTGTTATGGGGCCTTGCCGTCGATTTATGTTCAACCCAGCAGGCCAAGCGGCTTATGCCGGTATTCATCGGAGCGACAACGCTTGGCGGCATTGCCGCCGGACTGCTTGCTCAATTGATCAGCCTTGCGTTCGGTCCTGCCGTTATTTATGCGGCAGGAGCCGCGTTTCTGCTTGCATCATGGGGCAATTACAACAAAGTCATTACGCAATATCTCGTTCCTTTATCGCTTAAGATCGAGTCGGACCGGGAAGAGGAAGAGACGGTCTCGACCGGAACGGTGTTCAAGCATGCGCTGCGTTCGCCGTTCTTATTAATCGTCATCTTCATCATGTCGCTTATGCCGGCATTGTATTTCTTGATCGAGTACGAGCTTCTGATCGTAACCAAACACGCTTATCCGGACGAGCAAGCGTTCAGCCGTTACTTCGGCATGATTACGATGGTGCTGTATATGCTCGCTTTCCTGCTGCAGATCGTGTCGGGCAAGCTGATGGCGAGATTCGGCGCCAGCAAAATGCTGACGGCGATTGCCGCCGTCAACGTTATTTCATTCGGTGCGGCTTCGATCTTTATCGGCGGGGCAGCAGCGCTGCCTTTCGTTTCGTTAGGTTACATACTAATCTATCTGCTCTATTATTACTGGGCCGAGCCTTCCTATCAGTTGTTTTTCAAAACGCTGCCGCTTACGCAAAGGGACAGCTACAGATATGCGGCGCAGGGCATCGCGGCTTCGGCCGGTATCCTGACCGGAGCGGGATTGCTGTTCCTTCATTCGGGCTTGCATCTGTCATGGACGGCATTATCGATTGTCGGATTTGCCGTAGCGGTGCTGCTGTTCGTGCTGGCGTGGCTTGGAAGACGCCATTATATGAATGAGCTTGTGAGCAGCGTTCAGTCGATCGGCGAACAGGATTTTGCCGAATCCTTCGAGGAGTTCGTCGGTAATCCCGCAGCGATGTCGGAAGTAAGGCGCATGCTTCGTCATAAGGACGACTCGGCAAGAGAAATCGCGCTTCAAATCATTGGCCGGATGCAAGATCCTCGCGATGCCGATGAGCTGCTTGGAATGATGGATGATCCGAGTCCAAGGATTCGCGTTGCCGCGGTTAGAGCGATGAACCTGGAGAAGGCGGATCTCGGCGCGATGGCGAAGGTCGCCGCTTTCCTTGAAGATCCCGACGACGAGATGAGGGCGGAGGGAGTGCGCCAGATTGCGAGAATGAAGCATCTGGAGCATCAAGCGTTTTATTTTCTAAGGCAAAAGCTATTGGATCGTCATCCGAGCGTCGTCGCCGAAGCGGTCAGGGCCATGTACACCTTCAATAACGAGCCAAGCGTCGAGGCTTGCGCCGAGGTGATCGACCGGATATTGGATCAAGGCGACGAAACGTCCGTGTATATATGCCCGGTCATCGCGGAGCTGGGGCTGCATTCGTTCATTCCGAAGGTGGAGAGACTTGTAGAGGAAGGGCATCCGGCGTCCCGTGTAGCGGCCATCGAATGCCTTGGAGAGCTTGGTTATACCCCTATCATCCCTAAGCTGTTGGAGAAGCTGCCGCTTATGGACCAAGAGATGCTTAAGGCAACGACGCAGAGCTTTATTCATATGGGCGGCGGGGCGATAGAGCCGCTGATGGCAAGTTTGCCTGATGCTTCTTCGAAGCGATGGAAGGCGACCGTATCGGCATTGGCTGTTCTGCTGCCCGAGGAGCAGGTGCGCTCCATATTGATCGAGGACGTTCTTGTCCGGATCAGCCAATTGCATATTGCGGCCAACTTCTCGCCGGCGCTTAAGCACCTAGGGAACAATAAGCTGGCCGCGCTTGCGGAGCTGCGTTACAGCGAGGTTCGCGCATTCGTCTACGACGGTGCGTGGAGCGTGCTTTCAACGCTTGCCGACGAACAGGTCGTAGATACGATCAAGCGGGCGGTAGACAATGCCGACGAAGAAATCCGAAGCAATGCTTGGGAAGTGCTTGCGGAAGGCATAGGAGACAGAAGGCTGTCGCAGCTCATGGTGTCAACGCATGAAGAGAGCGACGAAGCCAACGAAGTGAATGACGGCGAAGCCGCTATTGCGCTGCTTAAGCGGGCGCTCGCTTCGCGGGACGACTGGTGGCGGGAAATCGCTGCCGGCGCGTTAAATGTCGGAACGTCCGATCATGAGTCGATTTCGACACGGGCGGCCGAGGGGGAACAAGAGATCATGAGCGACCAACAAACGATGAGCCGGTTGAGTAAAGTCGTGTTTTTGCGGCAGGTTCCTTATTTTGCGGACTTGTCGTTGGAGGAGCTCGGACTTATCGCCAATATTTCCGTCGAGCAGCAATTCCCGGACGATTCGCCGCTCTTGCAGCGCGGCGAACCGAATCCGGCGATGTATGTCATCGTCGACGGCAATGTCGAGCTTACTAGCGTCTCTGCTGCAGGCTGGGAAGGGACGATCGGCGTGCTTGGAACGGGCGACGTGTGCGGCGTCACATCCGCGCTCGACGGCACGGCTTCGTCGGTTACGGCGCAATCGCTGCTCGGCGACGTTCGCGTGCTGAAGCTGCTCGGCGATCAAGTAGAGCGGCTCATTCGGTTGTATCCGGAGATCGGGATCGGATTGCTTCGCGCTTCATTCGCCCGCATTAGGCTGCTCGAAGAGATGATGATGCGGATAGACAGTTAGGATAAGCCAGCTGCGCTATTGTATCGTGCATGACAATCCAGTTGCAACCGCTCGGCTTATTGCATATAATAAAGATTAATATTTTATATCGCATGAAAGCGATGATGGAGAAAAGTAAGCAGTGCTTTCGCACAGGGAGTAGACGTCATGGATTGAGAGCGTCTACGTGAAATTAGGCTGCCGAAGTTCACTCTTGAGCAGACGCCTGAAACGCCTCGTCGGTTGTGCCCGGAGAGCGCGCGAGTAGGGAGTGTCCGGTTCCCGCCGTTATGGGATAAGGGATTGCATGCCGGTTATTTGGCGGTAGTCCGAATTAGGGTGGTACCACGGTTCTTTCGTCCCTTCGGGGAGAGAGGGCCTTTTTTTATGCCCGCAAAGCGGCTGGATGGTAGTACACAAACGGAGGCGATTACGATGAAGGAAAGATTGGAAGGACTGCGCATAGAAGCGCTTGCGGAGCTTGAGCAAGTTCAAAACCCGCAAACGCTGAACGACTTGCGCGTCAAGTATTTGGGCAAGAAGGGCGCATTGACGGAAATTTTGCGCGGAATGGGCGGCCTAAGCGCCGAAGAACGTCCGATTATCGGTCAAGTGGCGAACGACGTCCGCGCCGCGATTGAAGCGGTAATCGAACAGAAGCAAGAGACGTTCCAGCAGGAGGAGACGAATAACCGTCTTCGTGCGGAGACGATCGACGTGACTTTGCCGGGCAAAGCGCTGCCGACAGGCTCGGTGCATCCGCTTAACAAGGTAGCTCAAGAAATCGAGGACGTATTCATCGGCCTTGGTTATTCGATTGCAGAAGGTCCAGAGGTCGAGACGGATTATTACAACTTCGAGGCGCTTAACTTGCCGAAAAATCACCCCGCGCGCGACATGCAGGATTCGTTCTATATCACGGACGACATCTTGATGCGTACGCACACATCGCCTGTTCAAGTCCGGACGATGAAAGAAAGCAAAGGCGCGCCGATAAAAGTCATTTGCCCTGGCAAGGTGTATCGCCGCGACGACGACGACGCGACCCACTCGTTCCAATTCAATCAGATCGAAGGGCTTGTTATCGGCCGCAACATTCGAATGAGCGACTTGAAGGGCACGCTGCTTCAATTCGTGCAGCAAATGTTCGGCGAGCAAGCGCAAATTCGGCTTCGTCCGAGCTTCTTCCCGTTCACGGAGCCAAGCGCCGAGGTTGACGTTACTTGCGTTCAATGCGGAGGCAACGGCTGCCGGATGTGCAAGCAGACGGGTTGGCTCGAAATTCTCGGCTGCGGCATGGTTCATCCGCGCGTGCTCGAGATGGGCGGCTACGATCCGGAAGAGGTTAGCGGCTTCGCATTCGGCATGGGCGTAGAGCGTATCGCGCTGCTGAAGTACGGCATTGACGACATTCGTCATTTCTATACGAACGATCTGCGTTTCCTAGGCCAATTTGCGAGAATGTGACGAAGAGAGAGGAGCGGGACCAATATGAAAGTTTCTTATCAATGGTTGAATGAATATATCGAGCTTACAGGCCTGAAGGCCGAAGAGCTTGCGGAGAAAATGACGCGCGGCGGCATCGAAATCGATGGCGTGGAGTCGCGCAACAAGGGAGTTACCGGCGTTGTCGTCGGTTACGTCAAGTCGAAGGAGAAGCACCCGGACGCGGATAAGCTGAACGTGTGCAAGGTCGATGTCGGCACTGGCGAGGAGCTTCAGATCGTATGCGGCGCCAAAAACGTCGATGCCGGTCAACGCGTGCCTGTGGCCGTTGTCGGCGCGGTGCTTCCGGACGATTTCAAAATCAAGCGCGCGAAGCTGCGCGGCGTTGAGTCGCAAGGCATGATCTGCTCGGCGAAGGAGCTGGGTCTGAACGACAAGCTGCTACCGAAGGATCAGCAGGAAGGCATACTCGTATTGCCGGAATCGACGCACATCGGCGCTCCTATCGCCGATGTGCTCGGCATCAACGACGAGGTGCTGGAGCTTGACCTGACGCCGAACCGTTCGGATTGCCTCAGCATGCTGGGCGTAGCGTACGAGATCGGAGCTTTGACCGGCCGCGAGGTCCGCTTGCCGAATACGACAGTCAACCATACAACGGATACTACGGCCAATCATGTTACGGTCAGCATAAGCGAAGCCGATCTATGCTCGCATTATTCGGCTAGATATATTAAAGGCGTTAAGATCGGACCGTCCCCGCTATGGCTGCAAAATCGATTGATCGCCGCAGGCGTGCGACCGATCAACAATATCGTTGACGTAACGAACTTCGTGATGCTGGAGTACGGTCAGCCGCTGCATGCATTCGACGCCGACCTCATTCCTGGCGGACGCATCGACGTGCGCCTTGCCCGTGAAGGCGAGACGCTCGTTACGCTTGATGACCAAGAGCGCCGCTTGGAGCCGCATATGCTCGTCATAACCGACGGCAAGCAGCCGATTGCGCTTGCCGGCGTCATGGGCGGGGCAAGCACGGAGGTAACGGAGAAGACGGTTAATATTTTGCTGGAGTCGGCTAAGTTCGACGGCGGAACGATTCGCAAGACTTCGCGCCAGCTTGGCCTTCGCTCGGAATCGAGCATTCGCTTCGAGAAGGAAGTCGATCCGGCTCGCGTTATTCCGGCGCTCGACCGCGCTGCGGCATTAATGGCGGAGCTTGGCGCCGGATTGGTGCTGGAAGGCATCGTTCAAGCGCAAGTGAAGGCAGCCGAGCCTGCTTCCGTTGAAGTGTCTCTGGACAAAATCAACGGCTACCTCGGAACGGAGCTGTCGGATCTCGAGGTGAAAACGATATTCGGCCGTCTTCACTTCGCATACACGTATTCCGAGGCCGGCGTTTTCACGGTTCAAGTGCCTACGCGCCGCGGCGATATTACGCGCTCCGTCGATCTGATCGAAGAAGTAGCCCGTTTGCACGGGTACGATAATATTCCGACGACGCCTATTCACGGCGATGTCACTCCGGGAGCGCTAACGAAGCCGCAAGCGATCCGCCGCGAGCTGCGCAAGCGGTTGACGGACGCGGGCTTGCATGAAGTCGTGAGCTACTCGTTCACGGGTCCCGAGCGTACGAAGCTGTTCCCGAGCCTAGTTGGCGGATCGAAGGCTGTTCGCCTATCGATGCCGATGAGCGAGGATCGCAGCGTGCTGCGGACGACGCTGATCGCGCAATTATTGGAGACGGCGGCTTATAACCGCAACCGCAAGAACGAATCGGCATCGTTGTTCGAGATCGGCAGCGTTTACCACACCGACGAAGAGCAATTGACCCGCCTGCCGCAAGAGAAGCATCGCTTCGCTGCGCTGCTGACCGGAAACCGCACGGAATCGCAATGGAATCAGAAAGCGGCCGTGGTTGATTTTTACGATGCGAAAGGCATTCTTGAGACGATATTCTCTGTGCTCGGCGTATCGGGAAGCGTAACGTACGAAGCGGCTCAGCCGGAGCACTTCCACCCGGGCCGCACGGCCGCTGTGCGCATCGCAACTTCTAAAGGCTCGGAAATTATCGGCTACGTCGGCCAATTGCATCCTGCGCTTCAGTTGGAAGCCGATCTTGCCGATACGTATGTGCTGGAGATCGGTCTGGATACGCTCTATGATCTGGCGAGCTCCGACATCGAATACAAGTCGCTACCCCGATATCCGGCAATCGGACGCGACATCGCCGTTGTCGTATCTCAGGATGTAGCCGCAGGCGATCTGACGGAGACGGCGCGGAGCACGGCAGGGCAATTGCTGGAGTCGGTGAAGGTGTTCGACGTGTTCACCGGCGAGAAGGTTGGCGCGGGCAAGAAGAGCATTGCGCTGTCGCTTGTGTACCGCCACGGCGAGCGGACATTGACCGATGAAGAGGTAACGGCGCTGCATGAACAGGTTGTCGCGAAATTAGAACAATCTTTTGCAGCGGAATTGCGCAAGTAGGCAGGAAACCTTTAAAGCCGCATCGAAATAGTTCCTAGTGAGCTTCGATGCGGCTTTATTATGCACATATTGGCTTGTATGAAGAAGGATTTTCCATCTTTATATGGCGCTTATCGTGCACCCGGTATCCGTATGCCAGCCGTTTATTAGGCGGAGTCGAAACGGGTATGAATAACCTCATGCGAAGCGACTTGGACAATGGGAGGATTCGCCAAGATGGATGTTGAACAAACCGTAGTTACAGTTGATATATATGGAGTCCAATACAAGCTCAAAGGACATACGAACGTTGAGTACATGAAGCGCGTCGCGAGTGCGATCGACGATAGCATGAAGAAGCTTGCGAAGGGTTACCCGCGCCTTGATATGCCGAAGCTGGCCGTTCTGTCCGCGGTGCAGATCACGGAGGAGGTGTTCCGTCTCCGCCGCGATAACGCTCGACTGGTGGAGGAGGAAGCGAAGCTGGTTCTCGTCACGCAGCAATTGGAGCAGTCGATGGTGCAAGCAGGTAAACTGCAAACCGAGCTGGTCGAGTTGAAGCAGCAGGCGCGGGAGCAGCTTCAGGCAGCGAAGGCTGCAGCCGATGCGGAGATGGCAAGCATGCTGGAGCTTGCCGCGGAGCAAGCGAAAGCGCATGAGCAATCGATGAAGGAAGCAAGCGAGGCGCAGCGCGCGGAGCTGGCCAGGTTGAAGGAGGAGCAGGCAGAGCAGCTTGCCTCCCTCCTGCTGGAGAAGGAGGAGCAGCTGGCCGCATTAGCTGCTGCTAAGGACGGTCATTGGTCCGAGCTGTTGAACGAGAAGGAAGCAAGCCTCGCGGCGCTGCAGTCGGAGGTTGAAGCAAAGCTGGCCGCGCTTGGATTCGAGAAAGAAGAGCAGCTGTCGGCGCTGGCTCGCTCCAAGGACGAGGAGCGAGCCGAGCTTAAACGGGTAAAGGATGAAGAGCTTGCTGAGCTTCGGCGAATCAAGGAAGAGGAGCTGACCGATCTTGTTCAAGCGAAGGAAGAAGCGCTGCTGGAGCTTGAACTAGTCAAGGAAGAGCAGATTAGCGCGATTGTGAATGAGAAGTCGGCCGAGCTTGTTGCGCTGGCGGAGCAGTGGCAGAGCAAGTGGGTTGAGCGCGAACAGAACTGGCTGGCCGAATCGGCTGCTGCTTCGGCCGAACGCGAGCGGCTGGCGGCCGAGCAGGAGCAGGCTTGGAAGGACGAGGCTGCGAAGGCGGAGCAAACGTTCCGCTCCGATCTGGAGCGCCGCAGGAACGGCTGGCTTGAAGAGCGCGCAAGGCTTCAAGCGCAAGTTGCCGAGCTGCAGCAGGGCTGGGATGCGGACAAGCAAGCGATGGAGCGACGGATCGCATTAGCCGACGAGCAGATCGGCCAGGCGATGGAGCAGGAAGAGGCATTCCGCGCATCGTACGCGAAGCTGGAACAGGAAAGCGCGGATCGTGACGGCCAATTGGAGGAGGCTCGAGCAGAGCTTGCCGAGCTTCAAGCGAAGAGCGAAAATGCGGTTGCGCAGCTTCGGCAGACGGAGAGCGAGCTGGAGGAACAGCGTATTGCGCTAGCCGAAGCGCAAAAGCAGACTGAGGCTGCGGCGGGACAGCTGGCTTCGTTAAGCGAGCAGCATCAGCAGGTAACGGGCAAGGTGAACCAGTTGGAGGAGCAACGATCGCAGTTGGAAGAGGAACTGCTGGAACAGCAGCTTGAGAACGAAGAGCTCGCGCAGCGTCATGCTGCGGCGCTAGAGCAGCAGCAGCGGGATGCGCAACAGGCATTAAACGCCGGATTGGCCGCTGCTGAAGCGGAATATAAGGAGAAGCTGGAAGCAACTGTTCGCGAGCAGGAAGAGAAGCACCTTAATCTGCGGATTGAGCTCGAGCAGGCAGTACAAGCTGCGCGTGACGAGGCAGAGGAGCTCAGGCTTCGTGCGCAGGCAGAGCTTGAGGAGCAGCGTCATGCGTGGCAATCGGAGCTTGAGGGTGAGCGAAGAAGCTTCGAGAAGACGCTTGAAGAGCTGAAGGCAAGAAGCAAGGAGCAATTGGAAGAGCAGCAGCTTGCCTCCCAGATCGAACTTGAGGAGAGCATGGAGCGCTTGAAGGCGCAGCATGCGGCTGGCCTTCAAGCGTTGCAAGAGGAGCTACTGACTCGCGAAAGCGCGATGAAGCTGGATTACGAACAGCGGTTGAAGCAGCTAAGCGTAGAGGCAAGCGAACGCTATTTGCAGCTCCAAGCGGACAGCAGCGAGAAGGTCGAACAGCTGCAAGCCATGTCGGAGGAGCAGCTGTATCAGCAGCGCCATGACTACGAGAAGCAGACGCGCGAGCTGGAGGCAAGGCTTGAACGTCTCGAAAGCGAGCTGGAGTCGCTGCAGGAGCGTGCCGATCAGGCGGCCGCGAACGAAGCGGCGATACGCAAGGAGCTTGACGAGATCGGCAGCCGCGAGCTAGAACTTGTCGAGCAGCTTGAAGTGACCGCGGCTCGCGAGCGTATCGCTTCGCAGCAGCTCGAAGCGGCCGAGGCGCGTGAACGCGAGCTAAGCGAGCAGTTGCGCGAGCAGCGGGAGCAAGCCGAACGTGCTGCATCGGAAGCGGAGAGACTGGTACGCGAGAAGCTGGCGCAGGAAGCCGAAGAGGAATCGCTGCGCGATGAGCTTGCCCGCGCGATGCTGGAGGTAGCCTCCGCATCCGAGCGCAAGGAAGAGCTGAACGGACATTCGGTTCAGCTAGCGACGGAGCGCGACGAGGCAGCTCGTGCCGCTGAGCAGCTGTCGCAGGAGCATGAGCGTCTGGTCGAAGAGCATCAGAAGCTGAAGCTGGAGTATTCGAAGCTGCAGACGGAATACAATGAATGGATCGAGCTTATCGAGCATAGCTAGCTGTTCTCTTTCTCATTACAAATGAAAGCAATCCCCGATTCGAACTGGCGGTAGTTTCCGTCTGCTTCGAGCTCGGGGATTTTTTTGAATTTCATGCGAAACGATAGATTGCTTGTCTAGTAGTGCGTTCGAGGCTAAGGAACTAAGGAACTAAGGAACTAAGGAACTAAGGGACTAAGGGACTAAGGGACTGGTGGAGGGATGTGAGCTTGTATTTGTATAAGTATTATCGGGAAAAAGTCCCGTTATTTTCGGGTAGAAGGCGTTGAATGCGGTTTAACAGGAAAAACTCCTATTATTTCTGGGGGAATGTGACAATTCGCTGCAGAAACGAGAAAATAGCAGGAGAAATTCCAGTAATTTCGCTTGGAATGACAAAAATTCAAATATTAACTGTAGAAATTCCTTTTGTTATGTGGGGGCGTGTTTCAACGTGCAGGTTTGGATTCAGCATGCTGCTTGTTTATTAGTCGCTTTAAGCGTCAATTTGACGAACTAATTCGAGCCATTGCGTCAGACATGCGGTTTTAACGGCATTTTGTCGAACTAATCCGGCATTATTCGGACAAGATACAAAAAACGCCTTATTAGTGTCCTTAGATGGAACTAACGAGGCGTTTATCAATAATATAGATCGATTATCTTCACGAAACGAGACTATTGCGTACGTGCATAGGGAGGCATCTACTTGGCTACTTGGCCATTCACATTTAACCGTAAGATAGAATCGTTCCTGTAGGTCCGCCTTGCGGCAAGCTTGCCAAACGGATCAGATCGGGCGTCACGATGGCCGGGTCTTTGCCGGTGGCGTGCATCTCCGTGCGCAGCGTGCCCGGGTTGTACAGGTTGACGAGTATGCCGTGTTCATGCTCTTCATCGGCAAGGGTGCGCGTTAGCGACTCCAGTCCCGCCTTAGCAGCGCTATAAGCGCCGTAGCCGCCTGAGCCGTTCCACGAAAGGCCGGATGTAATATTTATAATCCTTCCATATTTAGCTTTGCGCATGAAAGGCAGAACCGCTTTGGATAGCAGGAAAGGGCCCGTTAGATTGACGGAAATTTGATTATGCCAATTCTCCGAGGTTATCTCGTGCACGGTGCCCGGCTCCATGATGGCGGCGTTATTTAAAAGAATATCGATGCGTCCGAGCTGCTCGTAAGCCGTTTCGATAGCCTGCTCAACTTGGAGATCGACGGAGACATCCGTCTGAAGCAGCAAAGGGACCTTGCCGGTACGGTACTTGACGAGCTGCGCCGTCTCTTCGAGCTTCGACGCTCTGCGTCCAAGGAGGACGACGTCAGCGCCTTCAGCGGCGAACGAAATAGATGCTGCGCGTCCAAGTCCGGAACCTGCTCCGCTTATAATGGCGACTCGATTTTGCAATACTCCCATCACCATTCCTCCATTCATCATTTATGTTGTGACCATCTTATCAGAGGCGGCGCAGCAGGGGAAGAGGATAAGCCATTAGAAATTTTTACGCAAAAGCAAAGTAAAAATGATATAGCGCTCTACCCCGGTGCGCATAGCCTCCCAAGTGAAGTGCGGTTGGTTAAGGTTAATACGAAGCTGCTCATAAACCTAGTTTATGCCCGTAAATGCAATCAAGACCTGCCTGCCGGCAGGTCTTGACCAAGCAGCAGACTGAACGATGCACAGTCTATCTGCGATTGTTGAAACGCAATAGCAACGAACGGTTATTCAACAACCAGAGTAGCCTTCATTTGTCTGTGGCCGTTGCCGCAAGGCACGCTGCAGATCATTTCATAGGTGCCAGGCTCGGCAACCGTTACCGTTTTGGTTTGGCCGTTCGCGATGTTGTCGACTTTGTCGATTTTGACTCCGTGCACGCCGTCCGTCGACTTGAGCGTAATGTTGGTTGCTTCGCCGGCTTTTATTTTGTATTCCTTTTGGTCAAACTCCCAGTTCGAAGCCGTGATGACAACCGCTTCGCCAGTAGCGCCGGAATCGGCGGCAACCGCTTCGCCGTTGCCGGCATTATTGCTCTCTTGATTATCCGATTTGGCCCCGCAAGCAGCAAGTACAGCGACAAGGCACAATGCAGAAGCAAAAAGCAGCCATTTTTTCATTATCATAGTTCCCCTTTCAAAATGGAAAATGTTTGTACACTTTATTTTAGCTTATATTCGATGCATTTGCTGTGACATCTGTTTGACAAACTTATGAATTTCATGTGATTTTTTTAAGCATGAAAAAACCCTTGATCGCCGCAATCGGCTCTCAAGGGCTTCGCATTTCTTGTCCGAAAGGCAACTGCTAAACGCGATCTCTACGGCGGCCGGCCTCATATGGCGTGCTGACCGGAATGAAGAGGTCGATAATGCCGATTACGAGCGCGGCAAGGATTGCCCCTAGCCAAGTAACCGTCACGCCGCCTACGATGAACTGAGCAATCCAGATGACGACTGCGCTGGCGATGAACCCGACGATGCCGCGGCCGAAAGGCGTAACCCGCTTGCCGAATATGCCTTCAACAATCCAACCGAGCGCCGCGATGACAAGCGCGAGAAACAAGGCGCTCCAGAAGCCGCCAACGCTGAATTGCGGGACAATGAACCCGACCACCATCAATACTAGAGCGGACACGATAAACCGCACGACATGACCGATAAAACTCATATTTGAATCCTCCTACAAAGTTTTTTTGTGAAGCAAAAAAAACTTGCTTCGTAAGCAATCGCTTCGGTTTTTTGTGAAGCAAAAAAACTTGCTTCGTAAGCAATCGCTTCGTTTTTTTGAAATATAAGACGTCATAAGTTGTCACTTCTAACATTTCTTATATTTCTTCGCGAAACGTAAGCTTTTGCCGCCAATGGACGGCACCAGCCGTTTACGCTTGTGAAGCAAAAAAAACTTGCTTCGTATGAGCTGCTTTTGGAGCAGAAGCTGGTTTGGTTAAGTATGTTCGTTTCTATTGTGGCCCGTTGCTTGTTTTTTATGTACGGGAAGGGCATCATATCGTGCAACGAACGCGCCGTTCGGCTATAATAGTAGGGCGAGAGGAGTGTTAATTGTTGGACACCAAAATTTTATCGACTTTAGAATATCCTAAAATCATACATAAATTGACGCATCATGCGGCAACTTCGCTTGGCAAAGCTGCCGCGGAGCAGCTTCAGCCGGTATCCGATCTGGAAGCCGTCAAGCCGCTGCTGCAAGCGACGGACGAGGCTTATACGGCGGACCGTTTAAAGGGAAGCGCGCCGTTCGGCGGCATAACCGATATTACGGCGCCGCTTCACCGGGCAAGAATCGGCGGCACGCTTAATCCCGAGGAGCTGCTGAACATCGCATCGACCTCGCGCGGCGGACGCCGCGTGAAGAAGCATATCGGCGTTATTCACGAGGATCATCCGATTCCGCTGCTGCAATTCCAGGCGGAACAGATTACGGAAAACAAGCCGCTTGAGGACGCGATATTCGATTGCATCGACGATCAGGCGGAAGTGATGGACAGCGCAAGCCCGGAGCTTGCGTCGATTCGCCGCGAGCTCCGCTCGGGAGAATCGCGCATTCGCGAGAAGATGGAGCAGATGGTCCGTTCCTCTTCGGTACAGAAGATGCTGCAGGACGCCATCGTAACGCTTCGCAACGACCGATATGTGATTCCCGTTAAGCAGGAATACCGTTCCAACTTCGGAGGCATCGTACACGACCAATCGGGGTCCGGCGCTACCCTGTTCATCGAGCCTGAAGCGATTGTAGCGATGAACAACAAGCTTCGCGAACTCAAAGCGGGCGAAATGCGCGAGATCGAGAAAATATTGCAGAAGCTTACGGCGCTCACCTCCGATCATGTAAAGGATCTGCTCATTAATCAGGATCTGCTTGCACAGCTCGACTTTGCCTTTGCGAAAGCAAGACTGGCGCATGAGATGAAAGCGACGCAGCCTCGCATGAATGACCGGGGCTTCTTGAAGCTGAAGCGCGGCCGCCATCCGCTGCTCGCGAGCGACAAAGTCGTTCCGATCGATGTCGAGCTAGGCAATCAATATTCGGCGATTATCGTAACGGGTCCGAATACGGGCGGCAAGACCGTCTCCCTTAAGACGATCGGACTGCTTAGCCTTATGGCGATGTCCGGGTTGTTCGTTCCTGCAGAGGAAGGCAGCCAGTTATGCGTATTCGACGCAATCTACGCCGATATTGGCGACGAGCAAAGCATTGAGCAGAGCTTAAGCACGTTCTCAAGCCATCTGACGAACATCATCCGCATTCTGAAGTCGATGACGTCGAAGAGCCTCGTGCTGCTCGACGAGCTTGGCGCGGGTACGGATCCAGCGGAAGGCTCGGCTCTTGCCATTGCGATACTGGAGCATATTCATGCGAAGGAAAGCCGCATTGTTGCGACGACGCACTATAGCGAGCTAAAGGCGTACGCATTCAATCGCAAAGGGATCATAAATGCCAGCATGGAGTTTGATGTCGCTACGCTTAGTCCTACTTACCGGCTGCTGGTTGGCGTACCGGGACGAAGCAACGCGTTCGCGATTGCCGAGCGGCTCGGCTTGCGGACCGAGATCATCGACCGCGCGCGGGGCGAGGTGAGCGAAGAGGACCAGCGGGTGGAAAGCATGATCGCATCGCTGGAGGAGAACCGTCTAAGCGCAGAATCGGAGCGCCAAACGGCGGAGTCGCTGCGCAGGCAAGTAGAGGCGCTGCAAGCAAGACACGAGGCGGAGCGGCTGAAGTTCGAGGAGCAAAAGGAGAAGCTGCTGCAGAAAGCGCATGAAGAAGCTCGCGAAGCGGTAGCCAAGGCGAAACGCGAGGCGGAACAAATTATAGCCGACCTTCGCAAGCTGGCACTCGAAGAGGGCGCATCGGTTAAAGAACATAAGCTGATCGAGGCTCGGCGCAAGCTTGATGACGCGACGCCGGAGCAGCTTAAGCCGAAACGCGGCGGAGCAGGCGCAGGCGTTGGCAGCAAGCCTGCCAAGATCGAAGCCGGCGACGAAGTGATGGTGTACAGCTTGAACCAGAAGGGCATCGTGGCGGAGCTGCACGGCTCGGAGGCAACCGTTCAGCTTGGTATATTGAAGATGAAGGTATCGCTGGACGATATGGAGCTGTTGAAGTCTACGGCAACAGCAGCCAAGCAGCAACAGCCGAAACAAGCAGCGAGCTTGAAACGTTCGCGCGACGAAAACGTAAGAATGGAGCTGGACCTTCGCGGGGAGAGTCTAGAGGAAGCGATCATGGAGGTCGACCGCTTCCTGGATGAATCTTTCTTATCGGGTCTGGGTCAAGTCTATATTATTCACGGAAAAGGAACAGGCGTGCTGCGAACGGGCATTCAGCAATATTTGCGCAAGCATAGCCATGTGAAGGCTTTCCGGTTAGGCAATTATGGCGAGGGCGGCGCTGGCGTTACGGTGGCTGAATTGAAATAAACCGTTTCGTTCTCCGCTATGAAGCCAATTAGCCATCAGGTGGAGGGATTTAAGAATGGAACATGAGGTCGACAAGCTGCTAAGCAATGAATTTGCCGCATCGCTCGTTTATGTTTCGGTTACCGTTCTCTCGCTCATTGTCTTTTTGTCCGTGTTCGAGCTCGTGACGAAGTACAGGTGCTGGGACGAAATCAAGAAAGGCAATGTGGCAGTGGCAATGGCGACGGGCGGCAAAATATTCGGAATTTGCAATATTTTCCGCTTCTCCATCGAGGCGAACGATTCTGTGTACCAAAGTCTCATTTGGGGCACGTTCGGATTTATTATTTTGCTGGCAGCCTATTTCTTATTCGAGTTTCTGACGCCGGTCTTTCGCATCGACGATGAAATTCAAAAGGATAACCGCGCAGTCGGCATGTTTGCGATGGTCATCTCGATTTCACTATCCTATGTGATCGGGGCAACGGTTATATAGCGGCTGGAGGCATTGTTCATGAAGTATTTGTGGGGTATTTTACTCGTTGTGGCTATTTTATTTTTCGTATTCGGGGTTATTTATTTAATGAACAATTAAGGAGAGCTAACAATGAGCGAGGAAGTTATTTGTCCGTGGTGTTTAACCGAGATTACATGGGATCCGGAATTCGGTCCGGAAAAGCATTGTCCGCATTGCGGCAACGAGCTGAGCAGCTACCGTACGGTTGAGCTTGGCGGTGACGCAGGAGAAGAGACGGACGAAGAGGAGCAGGGCAATCCCGGCCAATGGCAGGAAGATGAAGAAGAGGATTACGAATCGGATGGACATGATCTTGGCCACAAGCGCTGGTTGGCTGAAGGCGAAGGCTACAGGAACGCGGACCGCTCATCGCTTGCGCTGGAGAATACGCTTCAACGCATTACCGATGAACAGGATGAAGTACCGGAATGTCCGGCATGCAGGGAATTTATGCTTGAGGCCGGCACCCAATCAATCGGCGGGGAGCAATACAAACCGACGGTTTCTCCGGTGCTTGGACAGCCTGCGTTGCCTGCTCCGCTTGAGCTCGTTTGGTATGTGTGCCCTTCATGCTTCCATACGTCATCGACGCTTAGCCCGTCCAATCGACAGCTGCTTCTTAAGCGGCTCGCTAAGCCGGAATAAACAATGGCAAATATGGACGGGCATGCGGCCAGCGCATTAAGGGAATGTTACAAAACGTAATTCTGACGCCGATATGCGGGAGGAATCGTTTTGGCCAAATCATTGGATCGTCAAGCCGCGCTGCTCTTAATCGTGCAGGCGCTGTTTGGCATCGCTAACGCACTGTCGGGAACGTTCGTGCCCGTCTATCTATGGAAGGCAACCGGATCGTATATGATGATCGGCTGGTTCGCTTTAGGACAATACGTGGTCAGCTGGTTAACGTTCTGGGTAGCGGGAAAGTGGGTCAAGGAGCATAACAAAATGAACAGCTTAAGGCTCGGCATCTTCATGTCGGGCATCTTCTATAGCGCTGTTCTATTGCTTGGCACGGAGGCCAAATCCTATATCGTTCCACTCGGCATGTTAAGCGGCATGGCGCTCGGCCTGTTCTGGGTTGCCTTCAACGTCGTCTACTTCGAAGTAACGGATCCCGATAATCGCGACCGATTCAACGGCTGGGCGGGGCTTCTTGGCTCAGCGGCGGGCATTTTCGCCCCTTGGGTGTCGGGTTTTTTGATTACGAGGATGAAGGATGAGCAGGGCTACCGGCTTATTTTCACCATTTCCTTAGTCATATTCGCAATTGGCGTCGTTCTAAGCTTCTGGCTGAAGAAGAGACACGGGCAAGGCACGTACAACTGGAAGCATGGCATTCAGCAACTAATGATCAAAGGGAATCCATGGCGGCGGATGCTCCCCGCGATTGCGGCGCAAGGCGTCCGCGAGGGCGTATTCATGTTTCTCGTGGGTCTTACGGTCTATATCGCTACGAATACCGAGAGCAAGCTCGGAACGTATTCCCTTATTACATCCTTGGTTGCGTTGATCAGCTTCTGGATTATCGGCAAGAAGCTAGGCAAGAAAAACCACAAGGTAGCGATGCTCATCGGTGCGGTTATGATTGCTGCAGTCATATTGCCTCTATTCTGGAAAGTGTCCTTTATGACGCTGCTCTTGTTCGGGATCGGTACGTCGTTGTTTATGCCGCTGTACATTATACCGATGACGACGCGCGTCTACGACTTGATCGGTCAATCCGAAGAGAGCGCGCGCGAGCGCGAGGAATTTGTTGTGCTGAGGGAAGCAGGGCTTGTTATCGGCCGCTTGATCGGATTGTCGATGTATTTGATCGTACTGCCGTTTAACGATTCCCCAAGAGCGATTACATGGCTGATGTTCGGGGTCGGCGTCGTGCCGATTGCAGGCTGGTGGTTTATGCGGCCGTTCCTGAAAAGCGGGAAAACAACTTAATCAATCAACCTTTGCGTTCAACAATCATGATAGGCCATCTGCGGGGGAGGAGCAAACGAATGCCAAGAGTCGTATCGAATATTACGGAATTAATCGGAAATACGCCTGTCGTAGCGCTGCGGAGATTGGCCTTGGAAGGAAGCGCGGAAGTATGCGTGAAGCTGGAGCGGTTCAATCCGAGCGGCAGCGTGAAGGATCGGGCAGCCTTCTCGTTAGTCGAGGATGCGGAGCATCGCAAGCTGATTAAGCCGGGCAATACGATCATCGAGCCGACTAGCGGCAATACCGGTATTGGACTCGCCATGATCGCAGCCGCGCGGGGATACAAGCTCATCCTGGTTATGCCGGACAATATGAGCGTGGAGAGAATAAAGATGCTCCAGGCTTATGGGGCGCAGGTCGTGCTGACACCCGCAGCGGAGCGGATGCCTGGCGCGATTCGCAAGGCGGAGGAGTTGCATGCCGGATTGCCGGGCAGCTACATACCGAATCAATTCGAGAACAAAGCGAATCCGGATGCCCACCGTCGATCGACGGCGATCGAGATTATGGAGCAGACCGAAGGACGGCTCGACGCCTTCGTCGCCACGGCCGGAACGGGCGGCACGATAACGGGAACGGGCGAGACGCTGAAGGCGCTTCTGCCGAATCTGCATGTCGCCGTCGTTGAGCCGCAAGGCTCTCCGGTGCTCTCCGGCGGCATGCCCGGCCCGCATAAGCTGGTGGGCACAAGTCCTGGCTTCGTGCCTAGTATCCTTAACACGTCCGTCTATGATGAGATTATCCAAGTATCCGATGACGATGCGTTATCTACGATACGCAAGCTTGCCGCGAGCGAGGGCTTGCTTGTTGGTCCGTCCGCAGGCGCTTCCGTATGGGCGGCCATGCAGGTAGCCAAGACGCTTGGACCTGGCAAGCGCGTGCTGTGCATTGCGCCGGATACGGGCGAGAGATATTTGAGCATGGGCATTTTCTAAAATAGATCTTGTATCGTTATCTTGTATCGTTATATCGTCACTTCCACTGCAGCAGCGCCTCCCGAAGCATTTCCCGGCGGTCATCGATGTAGGTGCGTATGAATGCAGGCTCCGCCAGGAAACTGTCGTAGCTCGCCTTGCGCGTATAATCGTTTCGGATAGCAGGCGTCAGGCGCCGATGCATGCGGTCGATAAGAGGATCTAGCTTCTCGTGCGTAAACTCTTCGGCGATCAACCTTTTCATAATGGCTGCATAGCTGCTGCGGCAGCTGTTGATTGTAAATAATTTCTCGGTCAGCGTATTATAGCCTTCCAGCCGTACAAGATTGTTGCCGCATACACGGCCATAGCAATTTCTCCCCCAGGTTCCCTCGTAATCCCACGGAATAATCCGATACCGCTTGCTCGCAGCACGTTCGTAAAGGGCATAATTTTGATCGAACCCGTCGAAATTGCCCGTTAATACAGCCCCCGCCAGCCAGAGCAAGTATTGCTTGATGTCCAGGCGGTGCGCAATGAAGGAGGATAACTCTTTTCCCGACAACCCATTCAAATGGCGTATGAACGAGACAAGCCGCTTCTTCGTATCCCCTTTATCAATAACGAGCTCGTAGCCGTTAAACAGCGACGTTTTGCTCGCTTTGCTGTCCGGATCAATAAGACTGAAGTCCGCGTTGTCGTGCACGGCATAGATTAGCGAGCGATAACCAATTCCCCTTTTACGGAAAAAATGATCATTAACCGCCTCAATCTCCAAATAGACGCCTTCTTGAACTCCATTTATGCTTAGCCAAATCGGATTCGTTATCGGAGCCGGTACATGAATTTGGTTGAAAAAAGCGAATGACAGCGCATTGCGCATCATTGACGGATCGTCGTACTCGGCGTTCCAGTGATAAGTCATGCCGTTATCCAGACGAATTTCGAACGATTTTTTCGGATAATTGCGCGTGTGGCCGCCTCTGATTCCGATTAATGCAGTATGGAACTTATCGCCGATCTTCAGCTTGGCATGCTTGAACGACTTGCTCCATCCGTCACGCCGCAGCTCGTGAAGATCGGATTCGTTCATCGTGATTGAACGGACAGGCATTGTTTCTGTGAGCACGCAATCAGCCCCCGGACCAAGAATGATGCCGCTTCCGGATATCGGCTAGGCATCTGTACGTATTACCATATTCAGCGGCGTACGGTCAGGTCACTGCGTTCGGAAGCCAGGTCCCGAATCTATGAATGAATTCAATAAATAGATAGCAATCTAGTACCTCTCGCAATCGTAAATCATATAACTATAGTAACCTGTAATTTCGGGCAATAAAGGAGGTTGTTCGCTTGAAAAACCGTCAACCGCTGCTAGGCCAAAACGTCGAGCTAGTAATTTCAGGAAAACCGGAGCTCATTCGAGGGAAAGTAGTGGAGCTTGGACAAGATATTTTAGCGCTGTATACGGGAACGCAATTTATGTACATCCCTCTCATTCATATGGAACAAATGCGAGTCTTCCAAATGGACAATGATCGTGCGATCATTCCGGATTTGCCGTTCGAGCCGTATAACGAGCCGATATCCTATCGTAAAATATTGATGAATTCGAAGGGTATGTTCTCGGAAATCTATATAACGGGCAACCAATCGATTCACGGATATGTGACAACCGTCATGAATGATTTTTTCGTATTTTATACGCCGGTCTACCATACGGTAATCGTCTCGCTCCAGCATCTTAAATATTTGATTCCTTATGAGCCGCATGTGACGCCATACTCGCTGACGCCTGCACAATTCCCGCTTAAGCCTTCCCCGCTCACACTTGCCCGCACCTTCGATCAGCAGCTTCGCAAGCTGATAGGCGAGTTCGTCGTGCTTGACTTAGGAGACAATCCGAATAAAACCGGCATTCTAAAAAACATGGAGCAAAACATGATCGAGCTGGCAACGGCAAACGGTGACGCGATGTTTCTGCATTTTGACCATGTGAAATCTATCCATCTTCCGTAACGGATGAGACTGCGTTGATAGCTGCCGCGGCAGCTTGGCGACAGTCTATTTTTTATGCGTATGACGAGTTGACGACAGCGATGCATTGAAACGACTTTTTGGGGAATCATTTGCTTGTAAGGAAGTGAATGACAAATGACGACAAAAACATTCGGCGTATGGCCGGCTATATTTATATTCTGTTTATCGGTAGGTCTCGCAAATCATGTGCTGATCATTCCTTTCCTGCTAAATGCGGCAAAACGCGACGCATGGATGTGCGTACTGATAGCCCTTATCGCTTCGTTGCCATGGATAGCGTTTCCTTTGTACGGCTTGCTCAAAAAAATGAACAAAGAGCCGATAGACGATTGGCTGAAGCGGAGGATGCCTGCTCTCCTTGCCAACACGCTTATCGGGTTATTTTTGCTCTTGCTCGTGATTACCTGCTATGAGACGCTCATTATTACGGCCTCGTGGACGGCAACGACCTACTTGCCGAGGACTCCGCCGATGGTCGTATGCGGCGTGTTGTTGGTGTTAGGCATCTATGCCGCATCGTCGAACCTTCGGACGATCGCTTATGTCAGTTGCGTGCTGCTGCCGCTTGTCGTCTTATTAGGCGATTTCGTCATGTCGGCCAATATGCCCCACAAGGATTACCATTACATGCTGCCGATACTGGAAAACGGATTTTCGCCCGTTCTGAAGGGAGCCTTCTATTCGTTTACGGCAACATGCGAGCTTTTTGCGCTATTGTTCATTCAGCATCATATCAAGGGGAATCTGAGACGATGGCATCTCGTCGTTCTAGCGCTTGGGCTCGCTCTGCTTACGTTCGGACCGCTCACGGCCGCTCTCTCAGAGTTCGGTCCTGTGGAAGCGGCCAAGATGCGGTTTCCCGCATTCGCGCAATGGAGAATCGTATCGGTCGGCCGCTATTTCGAGCATGTCGACTTCTTCGCGATCTTCCAATGGTTGTCAGGCGCGCTGATCCGGATATCGCTAACGCTGTACATATTCGTTGAATTCGGCCCGTTCAGGCGATTGAAGCATAAGTGGATCGCTCCGGTCGTCACCGGATCTGTTTTCATGGTAGCGGCGCATTTTTCGTTAAGAGATATGTTGGAATTCAATGTCGTCTTGCAAAATTATTTCTTGTTCGCTGGCGTCGGTATTGCTCTTGTCGTTCTGCTTCTATGGTTCATGTCTTTCTTGAAGCCCAGGGGCAATAAAAGGGAGCCGGCTGCGAAGGAGGAGCGGCTAGGATGAATGAAAACGAGAGGGAATCGGGAGAATCGCACGGCCGAGAAAGCAAGCCGTCCATCACGCATGAGCAATTCCGGGAAAGCATCGGGAAATGCAACGATATCGTAGAGCATAGCGTGATGATAAGCGACAGCGATTCGCGTTATGTCACGCTGTTCTATTGCGACGGCATGATCGATCATCAGCAAATGCAGCTTGGGCTTCTTCCGCAGTTAGACAACTGGGCGAAATATATTTTCTCGCGGGCGGTAGTGCATGAGCATCCAATCGACAAGAAAAGCGCTTTGTTCAGCAAAATCGATACGGACGAAGGTACGGAAGATTTGTACGCTTTTCTGTTCTCCGGCAGCGTTATTCTGTTGTTCGATGGGTTGCATGAATTCTACGAATACAACATCGGAAGCCAGCCAGGCAGGACGCCGGAGGAGTCCACGATGGAACTGTCGCTCAAAGGGCCGCGCGACGGCTTCGTCGAGCAATTGTCCACGAACGTGGCGCTCGTCCGCAAGCGATTGCGGACCCCCCATATGCATGTGCAATATATGCGAATCGGGACGGAGTCGCAAACCGAGGTGGCCATCGTCTATATGGCGGACAAGGCAAAACCGATGCTGATCGACGAGACGATCGCGAGGCTTGAGAACATCCGGATTCCGTCGCTGAACGGCGGAGGGCATCTGGAAGAGCTGATCTCGGACCGCCCGTTCTCCTTCTTCCCGTTGGTCGATTATATCGGTCGGCCCGATTATGTCGTGCAATCGATAATGAACGGGAGAGTGGCGGTGCTTGTCGACGGTTCGCCTTCGGCCGTTATTGCGCCGGGCAACTTCCTGCTGCTCATCAAATCGCCCGAGGATATGCATCTTCCGTATTATTTCGTAATGCTTGAGCGGCTGCTGCGCCTGGTCGGGCTTGCGCTCTCCATGTGCTTGCCCGGATTCTGGATTGCGCTTTGCTCGTTCAACACCGATCAGATTCCGTTCCAGCTGCTTGCCACGGTTACGATCTCTCGCATGGGCCTGCCGCTGTCCTCGACAATGGAAATGTTTCTCATGCTTACGATGTTCGAACTGTTCCGCGAGGCAGGCGTAAGGCTGCCGAGGCCGGTCGGCCAGACGGTATCCGTCGTCGGCGGACTGATCGTCGGGGACGCCGCAATCCGGGCAGGCTTGACGTCGCCAACGATGCTCGTCGTGGCTGCGGTAACGGCGGTATCGACGTTTACTCTCGTTAACCAATCGCTTGGAGGTACGGTGAGCCTCATCCGGTATTTGATACTTATCCTTGCGTCGACCCTAGGAATGTTCGGCTTCATGGTAGGAACATTAGCCGTCATTATCTATCTCTGCTCGCTAGAGTCGTTCGGCATGTCCTACCTAGCGCCAATCGCGCCTCCGCAGTTCAGAAAATGGTTTACGGCGCTCTTCCAGCTGCCGTGGAAAGTGAGGAGCAGCGAGAGGAGGGATAGGCGATGAAGAACCATTCCGTTAGCAGATCTGCCAGGACCGTTTTGGCGTGCTGCTTGCTGTTATCCGCCATGCTGCTGCAGGGCTGTTGGGATGAAGTGAACCTGCAGGACCAGACCTATGTTTCATCGCTTGGCGTGGAGCTGAAGGACGGTAAGTTCCAGCTTTACGCGCAGATGATTAAGTTCGCCGGCGTTGCCAAAGTAGAGGGAAGCTCATCGCCGGTCGGGAACCAAGTTTGGATCGGCAAAGGGACGGGCAGCACGGTGCTTCTGGCGATTAACCATTTGAAAAAAGGTTCGCAGTCCGAAATCAACCTTGAGCATTTGAAGTCGATCGTCGTGCACGAGAGCGCAATGAGCCGTTTGTCAGATATAATGGACGGTTTGAATAGACTGCGTGCATCGCGATATACATCGCTTGTGTTCGGAACGAAGTCAGATATCGTGGAAATATTTACGGCGGAAGCGCTGTTCGAACAATCGCCCTTGAACACGATGCTGTTTTTGCCCAAGGTGCAGGAGATTCAGCGGAGCTTCATAGGGCCTTTTCCGATGAAACAAGCCGTGCAGATGCTCAAGGAACCGGGCATGACGACGCCGGTCCCGGTTATCGGTATGAACGGCTCGGACTGGCTGAAGGGGAAGAAAGCGCTTCAGGTGCAAGAGATAGACGGAATTTTCGTATTAAAGAAAAGCAAGTATATCGGATTTCTTACCGAGAAGGAAGCGTCCGGTCTGCGCTGGCTCAATCCGAATTTTAGTTTATTTATGGTGGAGGCGAAGGGAGCGCGAGGCAAGGCGACCATTGCCATACGAGGGGCGAGCCACAAGCTAACGGCGACGCATGGCCAAGGCAGCGGGGACCCTGTCTTTAAGCTTTCGGTTCAATTGAACGGCAGTGTCGTCGAGCAGGATCAGCCGATCAACAAGGAGGAAATCGTTAATTCTATCGCTGCCTCGATCAAGGAGGATCTGGAGCGAACGTATGCGACCGGACGGGAAAAAGGGATGGATCTGTATCAGCTCGAGCATCACATGTACCGTTATCATAATGCCGAATGGAAGAAGAAGATGGCTGGGGGAGACTGGGTTCCGCGGCTGGATCAGTTGAAGATCGACGTGAAATTCAAATTGATCCATTCCGGGAAATTTGATCTCGGGGAAGGTACATAAAGGAAGTGGCTGCTGCCCATAATACGTTTGGAACTATGGAAAGTCCAATTCAGAGGATCTAAGAAGGAGTGGGATCATGATTCAACCAATGACCGCCAAAGAGCTTGAATACGTTGCGGATTCGATGTCGAACGAGGATTTGCTCATGAAGCAAAATGCCCAGGTTGCTGCAATGGCAACCAATCAAGCGCTGCGCAGCCTATGCTCGCAAATGATTCAGACGCATCAGCAGCACTACGATTCGCTATTGCATGCGATCTCGCATCATCAGCAAACCGCTCCGACGCAGCCGCAACAATAATTCATTATTACGCTACAAAAACTTTTAGGAGGACTAGAGACTATGTATCAACAGCAAAATCAACCGTTTCTTTCAGACGAAGACTTGGCTTATACGGTATTATGCGATCTGAAGCGGGTTGTGCGCGAGTATGCGACGGCAGCGACGGAAGCGTCTTGCCCGGACATTCGGGAGCTGTTCACGAAGCTGACGAACAGCACGTTAACGATGCAAGGCCAGTTGTTCCAAGCTATGCAGCAGGCTAATATGTACAATACGGCTTCGCCGGCTCTTCGCCAGGAGTTGGATAAGCAGATGAAGCAATACCAGCAGACGAAGCAAAAGACGCAGCAGTTCCTGCAGCAAAAGACGGGCGGTCAAATGTCGCAATCGATGTACACGCCATCCGTTCATCAAAGCCAATCGAACCAATTCCAGCAACCGAATTATCAATAAACGGCGGCAATATGTCGCATTTTGCAAAGACCCTTCGGGGTCTTTCGTTTTTTTCTTTGCAGGAAGCCCCGATTCGTTGTAAAATATTTTTTATATAACCGCACGCGTGCTGGAAGGAGTTAACGATGAACGAATTACAGTTGAAAGTGCTCGAGCTGCTTAAAGAAGACGCGCGCAGAGATGCCGAATTGATCGCCACGATGTTGGCCGCGCCAGTAGAGGAAGTGAAGGAAGCGATCGCTTATCTCGAGAAAGAGCATGTGATCGTAAAGTATGCGACAGTCGTGAACTGGAGTAAAGTGGATGACGAGAAAGTAACGGCGCTCATCGAGGTTCAGATTACGCCGGAACGCGGGCGCGGGTTCGAAGGCATAGCGGAGCGGATATACTTATATCCGGAAGTGAAATCGGTATACCTCATGAGCGGAGCTTATGATTTATGCGTCGAGGTAGAAGGCAAAAATTTAAAAGAGGTCGCCTCTTTTGTATCCAATAAATTATCGCCGATTGATGCGGTGTTATCGACCAAAACATTTTTTATTTTGAAAAAATATAAACAGGACGGCATTATCTTCGAGGAGCACGAAGGTGACCATCGGTTGATGGTTTCGCCGTAACAAAACAAAGGGTGATGGTAATGATAAAAGGTGAAGAACAGTTAACATCTACCCCCGTGCAGCGTCATACGATGGCTGATTATTTGTCTCCCCTTGTGAGAGACATTAAACCGTCGGGTATCCGTCGGTTTTTTGATTTAGTCAGCACGCGCAAGGATGTCATTACGCTCGGGGTTGGCGAGCCCGATTTTGTAACGCCTTGGCATGTCCGCGAGGCAGCCGTGTACGCGCTGGAAATCGGCAAGACGCAATATACGTCCAATGCCGGCATGCCGGAGCTTCGCGAAGCGATCGGACAATATTTGAACGACCAGTTCGCCGTGGAATACAATCCGGCGAGCGAGATTCTCGTGACCGTTGGAGGCAGCGAGGCGATTGACCTTGCGTTGCGCGCATTGATTGCTCCAGGCGACGAAATTCTTATTCCGGAGCCTTGTTATATATCGTACTCTCCGATTACGACGCTTAGCGGAGGAGTTGCAGTAGGCGTCGAGACGTTCGCGGAGGATCAATTCAAGCTCAAGGCGGAGACGCTTCGGGCAGCGCTAACGCCGCGTTCCAAAGTACTTATACTCTGTTATCCAAGCAACCCGACCGGCGGCATCATGACTTATGAGGATTGGCTTCCTATTGCGAAGCTCGTCGAGGAGAAGGATTTGATCGTAATTTCCGACGAAATCTATGCCGAGCTGACGTACGGAGAGAAGCATGTGAGCTTTGCTGCTATGCCGGGCATGAAGGATCGTACGATTCTCGTTAGCGGCTTCTCCAAAGCGTTCGCTATGACTGGTTGGCGGATGGGCTACGCTTGCGGGCACTCCGATATTTTGTCCGCGATGCTGAAGATTCATCAATATACGGTTATGTGCGCGCCGATCATGGCTCAATACGCAGCGCTTGAAGCGTTGCAGCACGGCCTGGAGGAGAAGGACCGGATGGTCGAGGCGTACAACCAGCGCCGTAGACTGGTCGTCAAGGGCTTCCGCGATATCGGCCTTCAATGCCATGAGCCGCAGGGCGCGTTCTACGCGTTCCCATCGGTTGTATCCACAGGCTTATCGAGCGAAGAGTTCGCTCAGCGTCTGCTGGAGGAAGCGGGAGTGGCAGCCGTGCCCGGCGACGTATTCGGGCTCGGCGGCGAAGGTCATCTTCGCTGCTCCTACGCGACCTCCGTTGCGAACTTGACCGAGGCGCTTGATCGGATCGGACAATTCGTTTATAAGGTGAATCAGCAGCGCTGATCGAATCCGAATGTTTGTATGAAGCAGCAGGAAGGAGTGACATCCGGCCTGCTGCTTTCGTGCGTGTATGTGCAGGAACATACTGCCTCGAGCGCCTCAAGGGGGCTTTTTATGGTATAGTGGGAACAGAAGATAGAGAGGCTTGGAAGGGTGCGATAACATGAAGTTGTACACGAGAACGGGCGACAAGGGCCAGACATCCTTGATCGGGGGACGTGTCCGGAAGGACGACGCGCGAGTCGAAGCGTACGGTACGATTGATGAGCTGAACAGCTTCGTCGGCGTCGCGGCGGCGGAAGCGGCTAAGCATGAGGGACTTGCAGAGCTGGTTGATCGCTTGATCGTCATCCAGCATGAGCTGTTCGATTGCGGCTCCGATCTTGCTTATGCGAAGGAGGGAGCGCCGCTTAAGCTGGATGCGGAGCCGGCTTCGCGATTGGAAGAGTGGATTGACGAGTATACGGAGGAAGCGCCTGAGCTGCTTAAGTTTATTTTGCCTGGAGGAACCGCGTTGTCCTCGGCCTTGCATGCGTGCAGAACGGTATGCCGCAGAGCCGAGCGGCGCGTGGTGTCGCTCGCGCTCGCGGCTTCGCATCCGGTAAGCGAGGATGTCCAAGCCTACTTGAACCGGTTGTCGGATTTCTTCTTCGCTGCGGCACGCGTGGCGAATGCGAGACTCGGCGTTGCCGATACGGAATATGAGCGGAGCGCGGAAGTGTTCCGCACGGGCAAGAGCAAGGGTTCGGGTAAGCAATGATGCTAGAGAATGAGCTTGAACTGGAGCGTTTATATTACAAGCCGCTCATCGTGCGGGTAGATAAGAATGATGACGGCAAGCAAGTCCGCACCGTACTGGAGCGCAAGCTTGGCGTATCCCGCAAGCTGCTGTCTCAGGTGAAGCTGACCGAGCATGGACTGACCGTGAACGAGCAGCGCGTCTATACGACGGCAACCGTGGCGGAGGGCGACGTTATTCGCGTCCGCATGCTGCGCGAGCAATCCGACGATATATTGCCGGAGCCGATGCCGCTGGAGATCGTCTTCGAGGACGATGATCTGATGATCGTCAATAAACAGGCCGGCATTGTCGTGCATCCGACCCATGGCCATTATACGGGAACGCTGGCGAACGGCGTCGTCTATCATTGGAGGGAGAAGGGGGAACGCGTCCGGTTCAGGCCGGTGCATCGGCTGGACGAGGACACTTCCGGTCTTGTCGCCATCGCGAAGACGTCCTATGTGCATCAGCAGCTATCCGAGCAATTGCAAGCAGGAACGGTTACGAAGCTGTATCGCGCTTATGTGTATGGCTGCCCGAAGCCGCATGCCGGCACGGTTGACGCGCCGATCGACCGCGATCCGCTTGAACCGCACCTTCGGATCGTAACGCCGGACGGTTATGCGTCGGTGACTCACTATGAGACGGCAGCGAGCTTCGGCAATGCCGCCGCCGCCGTAAAGCTGAAGCTGGAGACGGGCAGGACGCATCAGATTCGCGTTCATATGCGGCACATCGGCTGTCCCCTTATCGGGGACAAGCTTTACGGCCCTAAGGAGGCTGCTGTCTCCGCATGGGAAGAAGCGGCAGGGCGCCAGGCGCTCCATGCGGAGACGCTTGGCTTAACGCATCCGCTGACAGGCGAGCGTATGGTCTGGCATGCTGCGCTGCCGCCGGAGCTCGCCTCGCTGGAGCAGACGTTGAAGGGAATTTAACTCCCTAGCCTATTTAGCTCCCACTCAGACTGACTCCCTGACGGCAAACTACATAGTCCGTTCATAACTTCACAACGCTTGCGGACATGAAATACCTTATTTGTGACAAATAAGCCTGTTTGGGGTTGTTACGGACATGAGGTACCTTACATGCACCCAAACCGTTAAATGACGGCATGTTTTGAGTGAATAAAGGGATCTGGTGTCCGTTATGAATCGATGGTGAGGGATTTGAAGGCAATAAGGGATCGGGTGTCCGCAACGTATAAAGAACGATAGAGAGAAGCTATGCCGCAAGGGAATGGCGACAGCGATGAGGAGGAACCAGCGATGACAAAGCAGAACGAACTTACGATAATTCAATATCCGAAATGCAGCACTTGCAAGGCAGCGTTTAAGTCGCTGCAAGCGAAGGGCAATGAGGTGAAGTCGCGCAGTATCGTCGAAGAGACGCCAAGCGCGCAGGAACTGAAGGAGCTTGTTCGTCAAAGCGGACTGGAATTGAAAAAGTTTTTTAACACGTCGGGTGAAGTATATAAGGAGCTAGGCTTGAAGGACAAGCTGGCGTCCATGTCCGAAGACGAGAAGTATGAGCTGCTTGCTCAGCACGGCATGCTTATCAAGCGGCCGATCGTGACCGATGGCACGACCGTTACGGTTGGCTACAAGGAAGAGACGTACGAGCAAGTATGGAAGAGGAACGGGTGATCGAAGCGATGAGCAAGGACAAACGGAAATGGAGGTCGGAGCGTCTCTCGCTGCTTGGATCGTCAATCTTCGCCGAAGTGGCGGCGTGGAAGACGGCTGCCGCAGCGAGCGGGCAAGACATCATTGATTTGGGCATCGGCAGCCCGGACAAGCCTCCGACGCCAGCCGTCAGGCAAGTACTTAGCGATGCCGCGCTGCGCTCTGATATGTACGCGTATCCGGCAACGCGAAGCGGATTGCCCTTTAAGGAGCATGCGGCCGCGTGGATGAAGCACCGATTCGGGGTCGAGCTTGATCCGGTCCATGAGATCGTAACGCTGCTTGGTTCGCAGGACGGCTTGGCTCATCTCGCGATGGCGTTGTGCGATCCCGGCGATACGGCGCTGCTGCCCGATCCTGGTTATCCGATCTATACGGCTTCGCTTGCGCTTGCCGGTGTGGAAGCCGTGCTCATGCCGCTGCGAGAAGAGAACCGTTACATGCCTGATCTTGATGGGATTGCCGATGAGCAGTGGGACAAAGCGACGTTTATATTGCTTAACTATCCGAACAATCCGATCTCGGCAGTCGCAGACCTCGCTTTCTTTGAGCGTTTAATTGCGAAGGCGCGCAAGCACAACGTATTGGTCGTTCATGATTTGGCCTACTCGGAGATGGGCTTCGACGGCTGCGAGCCGCCGAGCATTTTGCAAGTGCCGGAAGCGCTTGAACAAGCGGTTGAATTTCATTCCTTGTCGAAGAGCTTCAATATGGCAGGCTGTCGGATTGGCTACTTGGCCGGCAATAGGGAAGCTGTCGGCGCGCTGCGTGAATTGAAAGCGAATATCGATTATGGGGTGTTCGATCCGGTTCAAGAAGCCGGTATAGCAGCGTTGCGGGAAGCGATGGACGTTACTGCGAATGTGCCGAAGGCCGGTAAGCTGTACGAGCACAGAAGAAATCGGTTTATCGATGCTTTGTATGCAGAGGGATGGCATGTACCGGCGCCGAAGGCGACGATGTTCGTATGGGCGCCGCTTCCGCCGATGCAATGGACGCTTTCCGAACGATGGACGTCGCGGACGATTTCCCAGGAAATGCTGAAGCGGACAGGTGTCGTTGTCGTACCTGGCGAAGCTTTTGGCACGGAAGGGGAAGGGTATGTGCGCATCGCGCTTGTCGAAGAAGAGGAAAGATTGATAGAAGCCGCCAAGCGGATTGGAAGGTTCATTCGCGGGGAATAAATAGTTTATAAAACAACCGTTAGAGGAGAGGGATTATAGTAATGGCCAATCAAAAATTGTTGCTTGTCGACGGGATGGCAATTTTGTTTAGAGCTTATTTTGCTACGACGTTCGGAAGCAGCAGCAGTATTCGCCGGACGAGCTCCGGCTTGCCGGTTAATGCCGTTCATGGTTTTGTTCGTTATTTCATGGATGCGGTCAAGACTTTCGAGCCTACGCATATTATTTGCTGCTGGGATATGGGCAGCACGACGTTTCGTACGGAGCAATATGACGGTTACAAATCGAATCGTCCGAGCGCCCCGGAAGATTTGGTTCCGCAATTCGATCTGGTGAAAGAGGTCGTCGCTAGCTTCAACGTGCCGAACATCGGCATTGAAGGTTATGAAGCTGACGATTGCATCGGTACGTTAGCGCGTGCGTTTAAGGATCAGGCTGAGGTTGTCGTCGTAACAGGAGATCATGACATGCTGCAGCTCGTGGACGAGAGTGTATCCGTAGCTATTATGAAGAAGGGCATCGGCAACTACATGGTATATACTCCGCTCAGCCTTATGGAAGAGCGCCAGCTTACGCCCGCCCAAATTATTGATATTAAAGGTTTAATGGGAGATACGAGCGATAACTATCCGGGTGTCAAAGGTATTGGCGAGAAGACGGCGCACAAGCTTATCCAGGAGCATGGCTCTATCGATGGTCTGCTTGCCAATCTCGAGGCGGTATCGAAGACGATTCGGGCAAAGATCGAAGCGGATCTGGACATGCTGCATCTGTCCCGCGATCTTGCAACGATTCGATGCGATGCGCCGGTCTCGGCCGAGCTGGAAGCTTGCTGCTGGGCTTACGAGCGTGAAATCGTGCTTCGCAAATTCGAGGAGCTCGAATTTAAAAGCTTGGTCGCTTTGATTAGTTAATTAATATGCCCTATAAGCAGGACACTATTGAATATAGTGTCCTGCTTATAGGGCATTTGTGGTTTATCTGATAGAAACGGTTGTCTAGAGAGGAAACATACCTAATATTGCGTTAAACGGCCTGCTTAGGAAAAAAGCCCCTTTCCGCAAACGCAATAATAGGCGTAATGAGGAAAAAGGGGCCTTGTAGTCGGTTATGGTTCGTCCAGTACTTCGGGAATGATTAAGGCGTAACCCTCGTCTCCAGGGTAGTCACGGTCGAAATCTTCATGCAGCGACCGATTCTCATAGTCGAAGCGCTCGGAAGCGCTCTGGTCGATTCGCCACGGCTTGTTCTTGCCCGGCGATTCCTCCAGCAGATCCGTGCTGTACGGCCCTTCCGGAAATAGATCCGGAATAAGGTCGTTGGGCTGCGATTCCACAGTCGATACGTCCGTGTACGCTTGACGATCTTCGTCCTTGTAACGAGTCATTGAGAGTCGCCTCCGAAATAGTTATTGGATACCCTCTCAGTGTTCCCCGATCAATCGGTAAAATTCACCGTTCCAACAACAAAATACAAAAATTGAGCAAGCTCGCCAGCCTCTTCCTCATTGAGCTTGAACGTAAACGCCAGATAACCTTCCTCCTCGAGGTCATCCGGACCAATAATGGCTGTCTTGCCGGATTGCAGCTCGGTGACGAGCTTCTTTCCATAAAAGCGATGCGTTGCCGTGATCGCGAGATCGAACCGCTTTAAGCTCGGCGTAATGAACGTAACGAATCTAGTCGAGGTATCCTCGGTCGTATCGGACATAAAATCATAATCGGGAAGTAGCATCGGGTATAGCCTCCACTCGCATTAGTAAGCTGCAAAACCTTCTTAGAGACCGCAGCGGCATTACGGTTAAGTATACACTAACAAAACGCTTGTCATAAACCTTTCCATATGGTAGTCTGTAAGCAATCGAATCATCGATCGTGAGGGAGCACCTCTTCTGCTTAGGCAGGAGAGGTGCTTTTTTTTGTGCGCCGGGCGTTGCTCTGCCGATCTGCGATTCGTATCTATCATTATATTCGATGAAGGAGTGTAGCGGGTATGCAAATCGTATTTTTGAACACATTCGAGAAAACGGAGGCCGATCATCGGGTCATCAGCTCGCAGTTGTCGATCTGCGAGCGGCAAGGGGTTTGGTCTGTATTGTGGATGGAGGGCGAGCAGTCCGAAGGCAACCCGGAAACATGGTTCGAAGGAACGTCATGGGAAGAGATGATGATTGCATTCCGCCATGGCATTGCTAGGAAGATGGGCGAAGGTTATACGCCGATTATCGACGGTATGCTGGAGGAACGCCGAACATCCGCAGGCAGCTTCTTGACGATGCTGCAATGCTATGGCGAGCTGCACGCTAATCAAGAGTTATTCCAGTCGCTGCGCGAATGGAGGAGGGCGAAGGCAGCCTCCGAGAAAAAGTCGGCCTATCTCGTATCGACGAATCGGATGCTCTGGATGATTAGCGCCTTTGTGCCTCATTCCGAGGAGGAGCTTGCGCAAATTCCGGGCTGGGGAAATGCCAAGCTTGCCGCGTACGCTGAAGAAGTCATTGCCGTAACGAACCGCTTCGCACGCGAAACGGCATTCCCTTTGCAATGGGTCGCGGAGAAGCTGGACACCTCCGCCTATACGGGCTGGTTGTTCAAGCAGAAGGAGACGAAGTATAAGAACCAGATGGACCGCCATAGCGCCAAAAAACAAATTTTACTCGCAGCCCAGCAGGGGGGGACGATCGGGTTGCTCGAGGAGAAGCTGGAGCTTTCACGACGCGAGCTGATTGATCGTATCGAGCAGTTGGAGCAGGAGGGGTATGACCTGGAGCCGCTCATCAATCGCGAGCTGTCCGAGATGCCGGAGGAGGAGCAACAGCTTGTCTGGCATGCGTTGACGAGCGTGGGCGACCGTTACTTAAAGCCGGTACTTCAGCAAGTATACGGGTCAAGCGAGGCCTCCGAATTAGGAAAGCCCGTCGATACGCTGTACGAGAAGCTGAGGCTCATCCGTCTTCGCTTCCGCAGAAGCAGTACGGACAAAGCGGTCTAGCAAACGGATAGCCGAGAAAGGCGCGCGGAAACAGCGCGCCTTCTCGGCTATCATCCCGATTATGGTCCTTGACTATTAACCTCCAAAGCGTCATCCATCGCTCACCCCCATAGCGTCCATTCATTGTCAAGATGAAGGTAAGCGTTCTTCGAATGTCGCAAGATCGCGATTCGCTTCATGCCATTCTTTGGGCCTAAAGAATGAAGACAGTTCCGGTTATAACTTTCCCTCGATAGATTCGGTGGCATCAAAGATAGGTTCAGGGAAACGACCGTCCGTATCGATATAGCGCCGGACAGGCGTATTCCGCTTTTCAACTCCCAAAGTTACCGTGTCCAGCAGCCAGCCCGAATCGAATATCCGTGTAGTCCGACAAGCTCTTTCGTTTCATAGGACTAAAGGCGCAACTGCATTGTTTGTAGTATACTTGTCCTAGTTTTTTAAGTATAATGAAAATCAAACAAGACAAATCGCGAATTTTGTCGAGAAGGAGCGTAACCTTTTTATGAAGGCAGAATATATAAACCCGTTTCTTGAATCTGCAAAAATCGTTATTGAGCAGGTTATACAGATACGTCCTGCTACCGGTCAGCTTGGCCTAAAGGATATTAAGTTTGTTGAGAATCATATTTGGATTCAAATCGGCCTCAACGGACAGATGAACGGTGACATTGTATTCGGACTTAGTGAACAGGTCGCGCTAAAGATGGTGTCCGCCATGATGGGCGGATTCGTAATCTCCGAGATCGACGAGATCGTTCGGAGTGCTATTTCTGAGCTGGGCAACATGATTAGCGGAAATGCCAGTACGATGCTGTTTAACCAAGGCGTGAGAGTCGACATAACGCCGCCGAAAGTTATTCAATCGGCTAATTCAGCCGGATTTACTGCAAAACAAGCGCTAACGATTCCTCTCATTATGGAAGGAATCGGAGAACTGGACATTCAAGTTTTAATCGCATCGTAGCACAGAAATGGCTCCTTCGGGAGCTTTTTTTGCGTCTTGGATGTCGATCAAGTAAACTTGAAAGATAAGACTTCATAATGGGTGATGTTGGATGATAAACGGGAAGATCGTATTCATAACGGGAGCGTCTAGCGGCATAGGAGCTTTGACCGCGGCGCTGCTGGCGGAACGCGGCGCGATACCGGTGCTGACTGGGCGCAATTATGCCAAGCTGGAACGACTATCGGCGACAATCAAAGGCACGCATTCGATTCTTCGGATGGACGTAACCGATCAGGCCGATGTACAGCAAGCGGTTGACGAAGCCATTCGAAAATACGGCAGGATCGATATTTTGCTTAACAATGCGGGCTTCGGAAAGTTTGAGTATTTCATTGATGCTCCCGTGGAAAGCTTCATGGATATGATGGATACGAATTACATGGGCATCGTCCGGTGTACGAAAGCAGTGCTCCCGCACATGCTCAAGCAGGGCAGCGGCCATATCGTTAACGTTGCCTCGATGGCGGGGAAGATCGGGTCGTCCAAGTCGACTGGCTATTCAGCGACCAAGCATGCGGTGCTCGGATTCACGAATTCGCTTCGCATGGAGCTTAAGCCGCAAGGCATTAGAGTATCGTCGGTTAATCCTGGGCCGATCGATACGGAGTTTTTCGCAATGGCTGATCCAACGGGCAGCTATGTGAAAAACGTCGGCTGGTTCATGATGAAGCCGACATACGTGGCGAAGATGATCGTACGCGTCATGGAAAGACGCAAGGAGGAGCTTAATCTGCCTAGGGCGGCGTCGGTGGGCATATGGTTCTACGGACTATTCCCGAGGCTGGCGGACCGGCTGGTGGGCGGTATTTTTAATCGAAAATAAGATAGCACGAGAGAGGAACAACAACGCGTATGAGCAAGCAAAATTGGATGGAATTAGGTATTAACGAGACGCTTGGCGCCAAGCTGGAGGAGAACGGCATCATGCAGCCGACAAGCATTCAGGCCGAGACGATTCCGCTGCTGCTGGCTGGACGCGACGTCTCGGCAAGGTCGCAGACGGGAACGGGCAAGACGATCGCTTATTTGCTTCCGCTTCTGCAGCAAGTAAATACGGGATCGAATGCGATTCAAGCGATTATTTTGTCGCCGACGCAGGAGCTCGCCATGCAAATCGTAAGAGTAGCAGAGTCGTATGCGGCGCCGCTTGGCGTTCGCGTTCAGCAATTGATCGGGGGAGCGGCGCTGAAGCGGCAAGTCGAGAAGCTGAAGCTTCATCCGCAGCTCGTCATCGGCACGCCGGGGCGTATTCATGAGCTGCTGAAGCTGCGCAAGCTGAAGCTGCATGACGTTCGTTTCGTCGTCGTAGACGAGGCGGATCAGGTGTTCCACCTCGGATCCACCTCAGAGGTTGAGACGTTATTGCATGCGACGGGAAAGGAACGTCAAATTACGTTTTTCTCCGCAACGTACCCCGAGGTCATGGCCAGATTCGAGGGCCGCTGGATGAGAGATCCGGCGCGTATCCAGATTACGCCGGAGCAGCGGGTGTCGGAGACGATCGAGAATTACTATATGCTTAGCGACAAGAGGGACAAAACGGATACCGCGCGCCGTTTGGTACGTTTGCTGAAGCCGTCTTCCGCGCTGCTATTCCTGAACGATACGGACAATATTTCCAATTGGGAGTCGAAGCTTGCTTATGAAGGCTTCACCGTGGAGGCGATCTACGGCGATGCCGATAAGCAGCGCCGGGCAGCCACGCTCGCACGGTTCCGCGAAGGACGCTGCCAGCTCCTTCTGGCAACAGACGTTGCCGCGCGCGGACTTGATATTGAAGGATTGCCGCTTGTGATTCAGCTTGATCCAGCCATTGACGCCGATCATTACGTCCATCGGGCAGGTCGGACGGGGCGGATGGGCAGACCCGGTACGGTCGTGACGATCGTGACGCCTCAGGAGCTGTTCATTATGGACAAGTTCCGCAAGCAGCTTGGAATAGCTTTAGAGGAACGTGTTATGTTCAAAGGCAAACTGCTGACGAACGAGCAGCTGCGCGAGGCGACGAAGCCGTTCGCAAGCAGGGAAGGCGAAACGAATGCTGGCGCGAAGCGGGGAACGCCGGTTGGCCGCAATGCCGCTGTTGAGACGAAGCCGGTCCGTATCGCCGGAGCGGGCGAGAAGACGCCTAAGCCGCAAACGGCTAAGCCGGCAGTCGGCAGGGCGGTAGCCGGCTCGGAGATGCCGGCCGCGAAGGCGGCGCCTAAGCCGATTACGAAGGCGAAGGCCAAGGAAGAACGCAAGCGCGTCGGGAAAAATAAGGGCGCTCCAAAATGGCTTAAAGCGAAGCGCGAAGCCGATAAAAACGACAAATAATATTTTTTTTCAAGCCACCCTCCTAAATCGGACACCCTCCCCCGAACGTTATGGGCGAAGGTAAAAAGCGGAAATTTCCGCAAACGAAAACAAGGAGAGTGGCTTTCTTGACTAAACAAAGTATGTGGAAGAAGACGGCAATTACTTCATTGGCACTTATGATGCTTACAGGCGGCGCGACAGCGGCATTCGCCGATAATGGAAGAAATGGCGGAGATCGCGATGACGACAAAAAACATCAGAACGAAGATAGCCGGAATGACAATGACGATGATGATGAGGAAGACGACGATAAATATAAGATTGTATGGAAGTTTGAAGACGAAGAAGATTTGAAATGGGCTACCGAGTACATCATGCGCCTTGCTTCCAAAGGTATTTTTACGGGATATGAGGACGGTACTTTCAAGCCTGCGAATAAAATTACGCGCATCGAGGCGATTTCGGCCGCTGTCCGCTTGATGGGTCTTAGAGACCAAGCCGAGTCGGAAGCAGAGATGAGCACGGAGCTTCAGTTCAAGGACGCGGACAAAATCGAGAAAAAATACCCGTGGGCGGTCGGTTACGTCTCCGTGGCTCTTGAAAACGACCTGTTCTTCGAAAACGAGACCGAGGTGAAGCCGGAAAAGCAAGCGACAAGACTGTGGTCCACGATCCTGCTTATAAAAGCGCTTAAGCTGGAAGACGAAGCAAAGGCTCTTAACAATACGAAGCTCGACTTTAAGGATGCGAAGGAAATTCCGGCCGGTTCCGTCGGATACGTAGCCTTGGCATTGGAGAAAGGTATTATTTCGGGCTACAACGAGGGCAACGGCAAGACGTTCCGCCCTAACCAGCCGATCAGCCGCGCCGAGCTTGCTGTGCTGCTTGACCGTACGGATGAGGAAATGCCGGATCACGACGCTACGGCGATTGCGGGTTCATTGAAAGCAGCTGCAAGCGGCGGCAAGATCACGGTTGTAAAGGCTGACAAAACGGAAGTTGAGCTTACGCTCGACGCTAACGTCTTTATTTTCCGCGATGATAAAAAAGTTGCCGTAAGCGCGCTTCGCGCAGGCGACGAAGTGCTGGTACGCACATACCAGAACAAAGTCGTATTCATCGAAGTAACGGATTCCGAGCCGGAAGTGATCAGCTTCTCGGAGACGGGCACCGTACACTCGCTGACATTCAATGCGTCGGCGAAGCTGTCCGCTATTACAGTTACGCAAGTGGAAGATTCCGAAACGAACGTTCTTATCTATAGCGTATCCCCTGATGTTAAGATCGTAGGCAATGCTTCCCTGCTTAAAGAAGGACAGTCTGTAAAGGTTACCGGCAAAAACGCTATCGTAGAATCGATTGAAATTAAATAGAAGCAAGTGAAAGACAAAAGTCGTCCCTATCCCGCTCGCGCGGGCATAGGGACGGCTTTTTTTGATATTGCGCCCATAATTCGGTATGCTGATATAGATGATAGTCATGATGCCAATATGTAATAGTGAAGGTGACGCGAGTGGATGCAATATTGCAGGTAAAGCAGCTGATTGGCGGATATAGTCCGCGCAGGCCGGTGCTGCACGGTCTCGATTTTGAGGTGAATGCAGGCGAAATGGTCGGTTTGATCGGCCTTAACGGCGCGGGCAAGAGCACGACGATTAAGCATATTCTTGGGCTTATGAATCCGCAGCAGGGAGAGGTGAAGGTTGCGGGCACGACGCTTGCCGAGCAGCCGGAGCGATATCGCTCCGCATTCGCTTACGTGCCGGAGGCTCCTGAGTTGTTTCCGGAGTTGACGGTTGAAGAGCATCTTCATATGACGGGCATGGCTTACGATGTGGCGGAAACCGACTTTGCCGCCAGGCAGGAGGAGCTGTTGGAACAATTCCAAATGCTGCCTAAGCGCAAAGCGTTCGCAAGTCATCTCTCCAAGGGCATGCGCCAAAAGGTGATGATTATGAACGCGCTGCTCGCGCAGCCGCCGCTTTACATTATAGACGAGCCGTTTCTTGGACTCGACCCGCTGGCGATTCGTTCCTTGCTTGAACGACTGGTTGAAGTGAAGCAGAACGGAGCGGCGATTCTGATGAGCTCGCATATTTTATCGACGGTGGAGACGTATTGCGACCGATTCATCGTTATGCATCACGGACATATCGCCGCGCAAGGCACGCTTGAGGATGTAAGGCGGGCTGCCGGAATCGATCGCAGAAGCGGAACGCTTGAGGATGCGTTCTACAAGCTCGTAACGGGAGGCCGTCCGTGATGGGTGACGGCAGATCGCTTGAATCGCTTTGGAAGAGGCGCTCGCATGCTTTCCGAAAGGAAACGACGCCTTACTTCCGTTATATGTCGATGAGCGGATTCCCGGCCTTTCTGTCGCTCATTGCCATATCCGGAACATTAGGCTATTTCAAGCTGATAAGAGACTTGCCGCCGCATTTCCCGATCACGGCAGTAGGCGTTATCGCTCTAGTGCTCGCCTCTTGCTGGACGCCGCTTCGCACATGGCTTGCTCCTGCGGATACGGTGTTTCTTATGCCGCGCGAAGGGGAGATGGGGAGCTATATTGCGGCATCCTACCGGCGTTCGACGATCATGACGGCCCTATTTAGCGCGGTCATGCTGCTATTGTATGTGCCCATCTATAGACAAGGGGCCGCTCCTGCGCACTGGCTGGTACTTATATTGGGAGTGGCGGCTATACGGGGAGCTAATCTATGGGGAGGCTGGAAGGAGCGCAAGATCGCATGGCCGGGTATGCGACGTCTGCTTCGAACGGCACGCTGGCTCGCGACTGTAATCGTGCTTTATGCGTGGCTGACGTTCGTTCCATGGCAGTCGGCAATATTCACGTTATTGGTTGCCGCGCTCTTCGCTATTGTTTATCGTCTGCCAAGCAGTCATCGCTTTCCTTGGGAGCGGCTGATCGAGGAAGAGAAGACGACGCATAAACGCTATTATACGTTCTTCGGCATGTTCATCGACGTTCCGACACTGCCCTCGCCGATCGCGCGGCGATCGTACATCGCCTGGGTGCTCCGGTTAGTTCCGTATTCCAGACGCAACACCTTCGTTTACTTATATTTAGCTTCGCTCCTTAGAACGGAAATGGGCGGCATTCTTATCCGACTGCTGCTGCTCGGCGGACTCGTTACCTATTGGATTGCCGAGGACGCTTCCTTGTCCGGATGGGGAGCATCCCTTGTGTATGCCTTGTTCCTGCTTGTCTTGTCCGTCCAACTGGGAGCTCTTAGACAAGTCCATCGCCATTCCGTATGGAAGCATGTATATCCGCTGCCGGATAGTCAGCGCATTCAGCACTATACGAAGGTCGACCGGATGGCGCTTATCGTTGTTGCCGCATGGCTAGCATTGCCCCTGGCTTTGCCGTTGCTCATGCAAGGCTATTATACGCCTGTTGTCGCTACGGCTGCTTGCGTGCTAGCCTATATTGCGATAAGACCTAGCCGGATAAGGAAGAAGCTGCGCAAAGAGGAAGACGACGATTAGACGGCAAAAGAAATCCCCCTGACAGCGAACAGTACCTTGGGCTAACCCAAGCGTTCCGCTATACAGGGGGATTAAGTTTTTATGAATCAAATTCGATTATTACGCAAGCAGCTCTTGAACCGCTTTGAAGATCGTGTCGTACAGTTCTTCCAAATTCTCTTCCTCGATGCAGGAGAACGCCACGCGCAGATCGGTCTCGCCAAGAGCGATCGTACCGATGTCGTATTCGTCCAGCAGGCGGTTGCGAACCGCCTCGGCCGTTACGCCGCTTAGCTTGAGGCACATGAAGTAGCCGGAGTTGAACGGATAGTAGCTGAGCACGTCGCCGTAGCGACCGCTGTCGAGCAAGCTCTTAACGGTATTGGCGCGGCCTTTCATAATCTCGTATTTCTCGGCCCGCTGCTGCTCGAACTCTGGCGCTTGCAAAGCGCGAAGCACGAACGTCTGCGACGGATGCGGTCCGCTGGAGATCGTAGCGCGAATAATGCCCAGCGTCTTCTGCTCCAGCGCGGCAAGCAAGGATGCCGAGGAAGAAGCGTACGTAATAAAGCCTACGCGGAAGCCCCATACATACTCTTCCTTCGTAGCGCCGTCAACCTTGATCGCAAGCACGCGCGGGTGAAGCTCGGCAAGCTTGGAGAATAACGACTCATGCAAGGAATCTTCGAAAAACAGTCCGAAATAAGCGTCGTCCGTAACGGCCACGACATGAATGCCGGCTTCCGCCGCATCGCGGATTGCAGCTACGATCTCATCGCCTTCCTGAGGCCCCGGCGTGTAGCCTGTCGGGTTGTTCGGGAAGTTAAGCACAACGATCGCTTTGCCTTTGTCCTTCTGCGCGAGCAGCGCTTCGCGAAGGCCTTGGCTGTTGAACTTCATTTCATCGTTGTATAGCGGGTATTCGACGATCTCCGCGCCGCGGCGTACGCCGAACGTGAGCTCGTAGTTTTCCCAGTTTTTATTTGGAATGACTACGGCGTCTCCGGCATCGGCGAACAGGTCGGCAACGATGCTAAGGCCGTGCGTCAACGCATTTGTAACAACGGGCGTCCCGAAACTCTTCGCTTCAAGAGACGGATTATCTTTAATCATCTTCGTGCGCCAAGCAGAGCGAAGCTCCGGCTTGCCGCCAGGAGGTGCATATTCGTATAGATCCTTCGGATGATAAGCGGTCAGCGTCTCTTGAATCACTTTGAGATGCATAGGCACTCCGCCCTCTGTCGCAATTCCGATCGTAGCGTTGAATTTCTTAGCTTTCGTCTTTGCTTCAGCGGATTGGCTGAGGATGCCCTCCTTCGGAAAATAAATCGCTTTGCCTAAAGCCGACAACATGGCGTAGACGTTCGGATTTTCCGTTTGCAACGTCTCATTTAACTGCTTTGCAAGTGGGTTCATTAGACTTCATTCCATCCTTCCGAGATGATTCGTATAGGTTTATATCGGATTGGACTGCCGGTCTGCGACGCGTTACAGCCCAAATCTACTTATCGGGTGCTATTATAACATTTTTTCTAAGCTGCAAACCATTCTCATATCAAATTTTTTGCGAATTTTCGCTGCATCGCCGTACAGCTTGCGCAAAACTTTATCGCTGTTGTATGATGACGTCATATGTTTAGCCATGCAACAACGGTTGCTGCGCTTTAAGCTTTAGCTGCCTATAACGGGCCCGCGCAACAATTGCTGTTCCGAAACGGGATGGACAGCGGTTCGTTTCGCAGGCGGGGGAGGATTTTTTATGCTGCACGTATCGCCCGATTCTTTAGTTTTGCAGCCTGCCTTTGCCAAGATCGTCTGCGAGCCTGGATGGCGCTGGGCAAGACGCGAGAAGCCGATACCTAATTACGATCTATTCTATGTATGGAGCGGCGAAGGGGAAGTGGAAATTAACGGTACGATCTACGAAGTGAGCAAAGGAAGCTGCTTCTTGTTCCGGCCCGGCGATTACACGAGCGCGACCCATAATCCACAGAAGCCTCTCGTATTGACCTATATCCATTTCAAAGTGGACGAGGTTGTCGATCATGTGCCGGAGCGTCATCGGGTGCTTACGGATACGGTCGATTTCGAATATATGCTCTCGCGATACGTTCGATTATTTCTCGTACAAACGTATGCGGCGGAAGAGGAAGCGAAGCTGGTGCTTAAACAGCTTATTATCCATCTTCTGCGCGAGGACAATGAGGCGCCGGTGGAGAAGAAAGCGAGCAATCAGTTGACGGAAGCCATTCACGAAATCGCCAACTACGTCCGCCAAAATCCGAGCATCGCGCACCGCGTCGAAGATTTGGCGATGCGCGCTCAGCTGTCGCCTAGATATTTTTCGATGAAATTCAAGGAAATGATCGGGATGTCCGTCCAGACGTATATGATTCGAACCCGAATCGAGCGCGCTCAGCATTTGCTTATGCACGCGGGCATGAACGTCACCGAGGTGGCCGACGCGCTCGGCTACCGCGATATTTTCTTCTTCAGCCGCCAGTTCAAGCAGTATACGGGCAGAAGTCCCTCGGAGATCCGTTAAAGAGGCCGGACAAGCCGATAGTTACATTAGCGATAAAATAACGAAGACTTCTTCCGCGTCGGCACTGGACGGCAAGGGAAGAAGTCTTTTTTTCTTTGCTATGGCTTCGGTAACAAACGCCCAAGACGCTCGCCCATCTTAACCTTGAGGCCAACTTGCATATCGTCGCGAGGGATGAAGCTGTCATCCTCCATTAGCAGCACGACGGTCGAGCCGAAGGCGAAGTAGGCGAGCTCATCGCCCTTGACGACCTCGTCGAGCTGCGGCTCGACGTATTTGATGCTGCTGACGTTCATTGCGCCGACCTTTACGACCGCCGTCTCGCAGAACCCGTTTCGTATGTAAGTAATGAGTCGTTCATTGCGGCTTAGCACTCTGCGCATATGGCGAAGTCCGAAGTCGTTCACCGGATAGACTTTGCCTGCTACATGCTCCCGCTCGACGACCGTGCCCGTTACCGGCGTATGGATGCGATGATAATCGGTAGGACTTAAATACAAGACCATGTAATAGCCGCCCAGATAGGAGGCTGCGCGCGGCGAGCGGTTGAGCAGCTCCTCGACGGTATAATTTTGTCCTTTGACGTCCAGGATCGTCCCTTCGCGGATGGTGCCCGCTCCGGTGACGAGAGCATCGACGGGACTGGCTACCTGATCCGGGTTGCTATCGATTTGTCTCATGCCGGCTTTCAGTCTCCGGGTGAAAAATTCATTCAACGTTCTATATTCAGTGAGGGGCTTCTCGGCTTCCTCGACCTTAATGCCGTACATGGATGCAAACCGGGCGATTAAATGGCGGCTGGCAGCCGACTGGGCGAATCCTCCGGTCAGCCGGGAAATCCATTTGCGCGAGCTTAACTCTGTCATGGAACGAAGCAGCCATATCATCATGCTTTTAACTTCACGTCCTTTCCTACAGGGCTTCTTAGTCTTTCAAAGCGCTTGCCCCCAAACAGTGTGACATATCCGAATCCAATTTACAATACGATAGGTTCATTATTTGCATAGGCGTTTATTCCATTGCCTTATCGCCAATGCTTGTCTGGAAGAGGTGATTATTATGATGGTTTGGAGCGGTATCGGTCTTGCGGCAGGGACTGTCCTGCTTGGATGGCTTTGCGGAAAAAGCGCCAGCTGGAGACGCCTATGCGATGGGCTGGCGGTTGTTGCTTTCTTCCTGTTCTTCGTCATTGCATCGTCGGCAGCGGCAAGCACGATTATGAGAGGCACCGTGTTCATGACGGAGGTGCACCTTGTGCTCATTAATCCCGCCTTTCTGGCAAGCGGCGCTTATATTGGTCCTTATACGCTCTCGAAGCTCGCAAGCCGCTTATGGGTGAAATCATAGTGACCGGGTTGCGGGGCGCTCCTTCGCTTCGGTATGATAAGGTAAGTAACGGAACGGAGGCGACCAACGCATCATGAGCGAGGATAAATTAACAAAGCCGGAAGCGATTATTTTCGATATGGATGGCACTTTATTCGAGACCGAAACGCTGCTTGTACGGGTCCATCAGCGGTTGTTCGAGACGCTCCGCGAGGAGAAGCTGTATTTAAACGAAACGCCGCCTGTCGATAAGCTGCTTAGCTGTCTAGGCATGCTGCTGGAAGACATCTGGCGTCAGATTATGCCGGATAGCTCCGAGGCTGCGAGAAGGCGGGCTGACGTGCTTATGCTTCAGTACGAACTGGAAGGGCTGGAGGCGGGGGAGGGTGAGCTTTACCCGTACGTGGAGCAGACGCTTGCAGCGCTGAAGGAGCGCGGCGTCAAGCTGTTCGTCGCAAGCAATGGGCTCGAGGCGTATGTGAAGGGCGTCGCGCTGCATAAAGGAATCGCGGCATTATTCGATGGCCTGTACAGCGCCGGTGAATACGGCACATCCAGCAAGGTGGACCTTGTTGCCAAGCTGCTGAGCGATCATGGCGTTGGGCCGGCCTGGATGGTCGGGGATCGCTCCTCGGATGTGGAGGCTGGCAAGGGCAACGGCTTGACGACGATCGGCTGCGCCTATGCGAGCTACGGCAAGCGGAACGAGTTGGAGGACGCGGACGTTCTTCTATCGGATTTTCGCGAATTGATCGATCGGTATGATCAGGCATCCATAAGCTAATCGGATACAAGACAAATAACGGCCGTCCCGGCTGCGTAATAACGCAGCCGGGACGGCCGTTATTTAGCGTAGAGCAGTGTCCTTTAAATCTGTGAATGAAGCTTTCTTTCAGACGCTGACCGGCGCTTCCGCGGAGGACGTTTTCTCGAAGCGCAGCGTCGGCTTGCCTGTCGGTCCTCGGTGCATAGATACGGCCTTCATGCCGAGCTTGAAGCAAATCGCCATGCTGGCGGTGTTGTCGGCTGCGACGTTGCATGTCATCGAACCGAGCCGTCCAATCATCGCTTCTACGATTTTGGCGCCGATGCCCAGTCCTCGCGCATCGGGATGCACGACGACCAGGCTGCCTCCTTCGCCGCGATCGGCAGCGAAGCCGAAGCCGACGATGCGGTTCCCGTGCGTCGCAACGACGATGACCGCTCCGAAGACGCCGTGCGCGTCCGCAGCGAGGAAACGATCGTCCAACGTGCGCAGCGCATGCATTGTCGCAACGGCAAGCCGCTTATCGCCGAAGCGAAGGGCGAAGCCGATCAGTCTCTTCTTCTCGGAACGCCATCTGCCCTGCGTAAGCAGCTCTAGGTCCATCGTTACATGCCTCCCGCCTTGCTCGATTTTTTCCTAGCCAGATAGGAGCTGTAATGAAATATGCGCTCCAATGACTTCTGCCTGATATGCGGCTCGTCGAACTTCATAGGTTTCGAGTTCGCTTCGAAGAACCAAATGCTTCCTTCGCTATCGATACCCAGATCCATCGACATCTCCCCGAGCAAATATTTCGATGCCCGCTCGATCTGCTTGGCGATGAGGATGGCGGTGTTTCTCGCTTTTATTAACAGCTTACGCGCGTTATCCTCATTAAATGTATATACGAGAAGCTTCTCCGGATCTTCGATCATGCCACCGCGCGGCACATGCGTCGTGATGCTCGAGCTGCCCGCGATACGGGCGCCGATGCCGGTAATGTCCCATTGGCCGCGGCTATTCTTCTGCACGAGAACACGCAGATCGTATTGGCGATCGTTGAAGGAGGCGAGCTTGATGCCTTGCTGGGCAATGTAGGCTTCTCCGCCGCTTTCCTTCTGAATCCGGCTCCATAGCTTCGTAATCGAGCTGCAGTTGTAAGTGGAGCTTTTCTTGCTCTCTTGTATTTTCAACCGATACGGAAGCCCCTTCGCGGCTTGGAACGTGATCGTCATAATGCCTTTGCCGGCTTTGCCGCTCTCAGGTTTCAAGTAAATATAGGAATACTTCTCCATCATGCGGCCTAAGCTCGAGAGCGACATCAGCTTGCGGGTCGTGGGGATGAAGGGCTTGGTGAACTTGGAGTCGCGAAGCCATTCGAACATCTCCCATTTGTTGAAGAACGAAGGATTGAACAGCTTGACGCGAGGGTGCTTCTGACAGGCTGCGATCTTCTGCTTGACGGCCGGAATCATCTCGTCCTCGCGATGCGGAATGCGATTGTAGATAATATCGGGGAACGGCAGCAGCCGCGGCAGCCAGCTCTCCGATTCCTCGTTGTACACATAACCGTTCAGGTTGCTCCGGGTTAACAGCAAGTTTTTCACTGTCACGACGTAGACGATGAACCCCATTCCTTGACCCATGCGAATAATATCGATGAAGTTATGGCGATTGCCCCGGAAGATCTGAGTGTCGTCATCGATGGTCAGTATGGCGAGTACCGTTCTGCCGGCGCGAAGCTCTCTGATGTCCGTCTCATCCGGAAGCAAGCTCTCCATTAGCCATTACCTCCTTGGAAGCGGCTAAGATACATACAATGCTCCAAAATGAACGATACCGAAGCGCGGCCTTCCGACCGAAGCGCCGGATGCTTATAGATGGACCGGCCCGGCTTAGCGTTCGCCTCGAACATCCATACTTCACCGTCCTTGTCGATGCCAAGGTCGAGTCCGAGTTCGCCTAGACGATGAGGGTAATTGCGTTCGATGGCTTCAGACAGTTTGATCGCGACGCTCTTTGCTTTGTCCAGCACGGCATCGGCTTGCCCGCCGAACGTTCGGCTAAGCGCTTGTTCCGGCGTCATAAGTTGTCCGCCGTTCTTCACATGGGTCGTAACGCTGCCCCGGCCGGCCTTCTTCGCCCCGATACCTGCGGGGACCCATTCGTTCTTGCCGTTCTTGTGCATGTGGAAGCGGAAGTCGAGCGGGCAGCTGTCGATCTCTACGAGCCGGATTCCTTGTTGAACGACATACTGATTAAGCGTGTTGCCATGCCGGGCTTGCAGCATGCGCATTAGGCCGGTGAAGTTCGGGAAGCGCAGCAGGACGTTCTCCCTGCCCTTGCGGTAACGAACGAAATAACCCCGCTTAGGATGGTAGGTCAGCCGATAGATGCCAACCCCGAGACTGCCCGCCGTCGGCTTGAAATAGAGAAACTGATGCTTCTCGAGCATCTCCTTCATCTTCTCCGACGTCGGATTCGATACCGATTCAGGCAAATGGTGCAGAGCTTCGGGATCGTTTTCGAGCAGCTTATACACATCGGATTTATTGAAGAAGCTCCAGTTAAAGAAAGGGATTTTCCGTCTTACGAACTTCTCCCGAAGCGAGCTGATCGACGTTGAGAACTCCGCCTTGCGGTTCGGCAAACGGTTATAGACGACATCGGGAAGCGGAACGACCTTGCGATACCAGCCCCCTTGCGGGCTCAGGAAATAGCCGTTGACGGTCTCGAGCTGCCAATTGATGTCGCTTGGCGTGAAGCCGAATAAATATGCTTTATGCTCGCCCATGCGAATAATTTGTTTAATGAAATTCGTGCGCCCGCCGAACGGATTGCTCTCGGAACGGAGGCCCGAGTCGCTTAATATGCCGACGAGCGGCCCGATCTGTACTTCGTTCTCGCCGCTGTTCAGAACGTAAACGTTGCCGGACTTCGGCACTTTAATCAATTGCCTTACGCCAGCGGACAGGTAGAGATGGTTGCCCGAGCGCTTGAGCGATCGGAGCTCGGTCGTAATGACTTCGTTGCCTAGTTTGAGATGGATCGATTTTTTGCCGGCCAGCTTAAGCTGCTTGAGCAACGGGCTGGACAAATAAATGACTTTATCGGACTGCGGGGAAAAGTGAACATTACACGTTGTCAAACTCATCGATGAACCTCCTGAACGTTGAAAGGCCGTTGCCGCTTATCATCCCGCGCTTGTCGGCCGTTTGCGGATTCATGGACTGCCGCTGTAGCATATAATCGTCTCGCGATAAACCTAGCGTATAAGAGGGGACGTTCAATGGAATGTCGCCCGGCGTCATCGTCGCCGATTAAACGGAACGAGGCGCGGCCCGGCTTCGAATTCGCTTCAAGCAGCCATAACCGGCCATCTGGCTCAATGCCAAAATCAAAGCCAAGCTCCGCGAATCTGCCGAAGCGGCTTTCGAGCTGCTCTGCTGCCTGCTCACTTATCATATGGATGTGTTCTAGCAAACGTTCGGCGTGCGGCTTGCCATAGTTGGCTTCAAGCAAGCTTAGCGGCGGCAATGCGCCGCCTCCGCCATGCAAATTGGATGTTAGCCCGCCTTGGGCGCCCCGGCGTGCGGCTATGCCGGACAAACGCCAAAGGCCTTGCTCGTTCTTCTGCAGCAGGGCTCTAATGTCGAAGGGCATGCCTTCCTTGTCGCTTAGCGGCAAGTAGGGCTGCACGATATAAGGTATGCGGTTAATGGCGCGCTCCACCCATTGCTTCCAGTTAAGACCAGGGGAGAACGCTTTGGTAAAAATCATATTGCTCCGCGTTCGTCCATGTATATGCACCCGATTGTCTTCTGAATTCACTTTCATATGAATGACGCCAAGCCCGTGCATGCCGGCCTCCGGCTTAAGCACAAGGCCCGCGGGATAGGATTCAAGCAGCGGCTCCAGCTGGGAGGCGGATCTATAGGGCAGCGTAGCGGGGAGATAAGCCGTCAGCCTCTCGTCTTGCTTAAGCGCATCATAGACATTCAGCTTGGCGGGCAAGCTGCTGTTAAGAAGGATATGCGGCTTTTCTTCTTTTATTTGGGTTAAAACATCGCGACTGTTTCGCCGCTTGTTCGAATCGGTGAAGAATCGCCGGTCATAGACGACATCGGGAAGCGGGCATGGCCGCCGAAGCCATCTGCCGCCTTGCCATTGATACCCGAACAACTCACGAGTGCGGGGCTGCCAGCTCTCTGCCGTGAATACATAAAGGATCATACGTAGACGCTTGGCGGCTAAGCCAAGCTGACGATAGAAGGACGATTCAGGCAAGCGAGGCTCTTGTTCGTCGGCGGAGATGATCGATGCGACATAGATTCCGATAACGATAATCGGCAGGCTCATGGTCAATTTATTATTCAAATTCATATTCATGTTCATATTCATGTTCATGTTCATGGCAGCCTCCGTCAGAAGCCCGACAAAAAACGGGAATATTGGATAAGCGCAAGCACGGAAGGGCGTATTTTGTTATCGTTAAGAGGGGTATTGTCGTTTTTGGACGGCTTGGAGTTGACCTCGAGCAGCCAAACGCGGCCATTCGTATCCATCGCCAGATCGATGCCGAGCTCGCCGAAATGGGCGGGAATTTGCGCATCGACGCCTTTGGCAATATGGAGCGCCGCTTGCCGCAGCCTCACAGAGGCTTCATGCTTGTTAATCCCGTTCTGCAGGTTGGATTTGCCGATCGCCTCAGCCGCCGTGCTAAGCGTTCCGCCACGGGCTAGATTGGATACGAAGTGCTGATCGCCCGCCGTACGGGCGACGATGGAGGTAATCGCCCATTTGCCCTTTGCGTTCTTCTGCACGAGCGCGCGGAAGTCGACGGGCCGCTTCTGAATTTCGATGAGCTGCAAACCTTGCTGAATCTGATAACGGATCGTCTTCATCTTGGTAGAGATCGTAGAGAAAAGCTTCTCCAAGGTATTGAACATTTGTTTGCGGCTGCCGCTTGCCGTCGCGAACATCGCCAAATAGCCGTTATTCGATTCCGCGCGCGTAATGCGGATTATGCCTTTGCCCAAGCTTCCGCGAATCGGCTTAAGGAAGACGCTGTTATACCGGGAGCACATCGCATTCAGCATCGTGTAATTGCGAAGCAGATGAGATTCCGGCAAGTAGCGGGCAACGGTCTCGTCTTTCTTTAGCGCATCGAACACTTCCGCCTTATCGAGAAACTTCTCGTTGAAGACGACGGTCGTATGCTGAAGTTTTACTTCCTTAAGGAAATGTTGTACGCTGGGTCTGCTCTCCATTTTTCTCGATGTAATGCGGTTGTTGACGACATCGGGCATAGGCATGGAGGTCTTCTTCCACCCACCCGCGAATACCCAGCCGCTTACGGAGGTCATGTCGCCAAGCTGGTTCGGGGTGAAGAAGTAGACGTACGCGCCTTGCTCCGCGCAAGCCTGGGCGAGCTCCCGGCAAAACATCGAAATCGAGCCGAACGGCTTATCCGGCATGTTCGGATAATCGCGGCTGACCAGCACGCCGATCAACGGGCCAAGCACGACGGAGGACGTATCCTCCTTGTAGCGCACGCCCAATGTAGCGTTCTGATCGATGCCCATCTTCTTGGCAAGGCTTTGGCTCACTCGCATCCCTTCGAACTTGGCGATCGGGATCGCCTTGACGTTACGGCTGAACGAACCGAATCGGAGCGTAATATGCTGGCCCTGCGGAATCCGGAGCTGCTTCATCTGAGCTTCGCCCAGCATGAGCGTATCCTCCGGCAGCATGCCAGAGCTTATCACCTGTACGGCTACTTTCGATTTGAGCATCATAAAGCTCCTTCCAAACAGGAGGATGACGATTGGATGGGAACGAAAATAGGTGTTTTGCACGAATTAATTTATCATATGAGGACATCTAGCCTTTGTGAATCGAAAAAAAACGAACGGGGAGACGATCCGATGAATGTATACGACAAAGCTTATGATTTAGCGAAGGCGCTCAAGGATAGTACGGAAGCGCAGCAATTGAAGGAAGCAAGGCAAGCAATGGATGCTGATCCGGATGCATCGAGGATAATGGACGGCTTCCGTGCCCGCCAGATGGAGCTGCAGCAGAAGATGATGGGCGGCGAAGAGCCGACCGAAGCGGAGATGGCGGCGATAACGAAGCAGTACGAGGACATTGCGGTCAATCCGCTGATTGCTCGCGTTCTTGAGGCAGAACGGCAGCTTGCGGTCGTGTTCGAGGATATCAACCGATTGCTGAACGATGTCCTGAAGTCGGTCGCGGGCTAGAGTCATATCCGGCTGGGCTCGTTCATAATCTAATAATGCGGACAAGATGACAAGCCGCATATGAGGATGAAGGAGTTGAAGGCTATGTTTTCGGGGAGAGCCCGTCATTTGCTTTATTTGCTGCTTGCGCTTGCGATGCTCGTCTATGCGCTTCCGCGCCTTGAGCTCGGCGACCCGCTTAGCGTACCCGCCGTCTTCGGATACATCTGGGTAGCGCTTGCGCTGCTGATCGTAACGGCGAACATGAATGAGCTGCTGCTGATGGACGAGGAGAAGCGCAAGGAGCTGGCGAGAATCAAGAAGGCGAAGTACGTGCTTATGGAGCGGAAGATGATGCAACGGAAATCGGTCGCGAAACAGTCGCGTTAACGGATAAGACAGCTTACGTTTGCGTTTGCATTTGTATACATGACTGCGAAGCGTTCGCCCCGCTGGCGAAGAAGAAGATCTGACGGCTTATATCCGCTGCAGGTCTTCTTTTCGTTGCCGGATGAAATGAAATAGGGTTATGGCTTCCAACTATCATTTCGTATCTTTGAATTGAACGAGCTGCTTCACGAATTTATAGACTGCCTCCTGCTCGCGGGCGGTCAGGCCGTTCAATTGATGGGCGATCTTGTCCGCATACCCGCCGTTGTCGTCCGCCGAGAGAGGCATGGAATCGACATTGACGATATGTTCGAGCGGCGTCTGGAGCGCGGCCGATATCTTGGCAAGCACGTCGATGGTCGGGTTTTTCTCGCCGCGCTCCACTTGCCCCATATAGGAAGCGTTGATTTCGGCGCGAAGCGCAAGCTGCTCCTGGCTCAGTCCTCTTCTTTTGCGATGAGATCGAATATTTTCTCCTATAAGCTTCGAAATTCCACTCATATACGTCACCCCAGCCTAACGATAGTTCTTTCATGGAAGCACAACAACATACTATAGAATGGACTTTAAAAAGCGACTATAGTCATTGACGAAACGGTGGACACTTTATTATAATTGTGTAAAAAAGTATCATTCTATTATTATGATTGCCTCTTAAGGGGTAATTTACCATTTGAGTTAAAAGTGGTAGGATTACAATACAGGGCTGTTAGGCGGAGGGAGGCTTATGATGGTTGACGAATTCGAGTTTTTTAGAAAGGTACGAGCCTATTATTGTAAAGTTCCCTTCCTTGTCCGCTTTAAATATAAAATGTCGCACAAGGTCGAGAAGGCGGCGACGGCGTCGGGCTCCTTCAGTTGCCGCGTCAATCCCCATACGCAAATTGTCGAATACGTCATAAAGTTGAATTCCGATATCATTGCAAGACCGCACAGCGAGCAAAGCTCGTTTTTGTTCTCAAGCGTTTACGAGGAAATCCCGCCGCAGGCGATTCGAATAGATAATCACCTCATTCATTCGGCCCGTTACCCGATACCGATTGAATATGATTGGCAGAAATTCGTGATGAACGGCGCCGAGGAAGCAGTCAGCGTCCAATCGATGCAGCAGCTTTTCAAGAAATGGAAGCTGCTTGGCGCGGATGGTCAACAGGTGAACGCGGATATCAAGGTCGAGCGCGTCGAGATCGAGTGGTATCATTAAGCCGCCTTCGCCAGACATGACTTTTCATAGTCGCATCTCTTATAATGGAGGAAGACGAAGAAAGGTTGGACGGGGGAGTAACGATGGCTTCAAGCGGATCGAACCATGAGAATAGCACGAAGCACGAGCAGGTGCTGCAATACATTCAGAACTTGAAGATCGGGACGAAATTGTCGGTTCGACCGATTGCGAAGGCGCTCGGCGTGAGCGAAGGCACGGCATATAAGGCGTTCAAGGAAGCGGAGGCTTCAGGCATTGTCAGCACGAAGGAACGGATAGGAACGGTTCGGATCGACCGAAAGCGCCGGGAGGCGCTTGATCAGCTGACATTCGGAGAAGTGGCGGAGATCGTCGAGGGGCGACTGTACGGCGGAGCGGCAGGCCTTGAGAAGACGCTTCATAAGTTCGTTATCGGCGCGATGGAGCTGGATGCGATGCTTCGTTATATCGACGAAGGCAGCTTGCTTATCGTCGGCAACCGCGTAGGCGCTCACAGGTGCGCGCTGGAGGAAGGGGCGGGCGTGCTTATTACGGGCGGCTTCGAGCCAAGCGAGGAAGTGATCGCCCTCGCGAATGAACGCGCGTTGCCGATTATTTCGTCGCGACACGATACGTTCACTGTCGCTTCCATGATTAATCGGGCGATGTATGACCGGCTTATCAAGCGCAAAATTATGCTGATCGAGGATATCGTTACGTTCAGCCGCCCAGCCGACGTGCTGAAGGTAGGCGCTACCGTATTCGATTATCATCGGCTGTCGCGCGAGTGCGGCTACTCCCGGTTTCCGGTTGTGGACGAGCGCGGCAAGGTTGTCGGCATGATGACGGCCAAGGATGCGGTCGGCGCTCCGGAAGAAGGCGAAGTCGAACGGTTGATGACGAAACATCCGATAACGGCCGCGCCGAACATCACGGTTCCGTCCGCCGCGCATACGATGGCTGCCGAAGGCATTGATCTGCTGCCGATCGTTGATCGGCATCGCAAGCTGCTTGGCGTCGTTACGAGACAAGAGGTGCTCGATGCCATGCGATTCGCCGGCAAGCAGCCCGAGTCCGGCGAGACGTTCGAGGACTTGATGTGGACGGGCTTCATGGCCTCGGCCATGCAAGGACAGCATGAGCTCGGCATTGCTTATAAAGGCGCGATCACGCCTCAGATGTCGGGTGCGCTTGGCATGGTTTCGGAAGGGGTGCTGGCGACGCTAATGACGCAAGCGGCCAGGAAGATGATTAGGGAGACGATCAAGCGGGATTACTCGCTGGAGAGCATGACGACCTATTATGTAAGACCCGTGCAGATCGATAGCGAAATTACGATTATTCCGAGGGCGCTCGAGATGAGCCGCAAGTTTACGAAGCTGGAGATCGAGGTGAACGACAATCAAGGGCTGGCCGCCAAAGCAATGATGACGGCGCAGATGATTGATCCGTATTAACGCTGCTCATTAGCCCTTCATGGTTCGATATACGCTCAGGTTGCGCAAGCCTGCGAATAGATTGAATACGCCGAGCACGAGGAATAATGAGCCGATTACGATGCGCGCGGTCGATTCGTTCGACAGGAATAATTGAACAAGCGCGATGAACATCAACATGAAGCCCATGCTAATATTCATCTTGGCGGCATTAACGCCGCGAAGCTTGGCGTCCGTACCCCGCCGCGACTTGAAGCTGAATACGACGGACAGCACAAGCGTAATGATAATGCAAGGCAATAACAGCCATTGCAGCAATTGATCCATTTTGCGAGCAACTCCTTCAATCAAGTTCGTTATAAGCTATCTACGATTGTACCACGAATGGCCGATCAATGCCTATGACGGGGATTTAACCGAGTAGCGCACTTTGACCCACAGATGCAGGACGTTATCGGCGACAAGCATCGTCTTGACCTCGACCGCATAATCCTTCCCATACACATCGTTATAGACAATTCGCCCAAGCAATATGCGCGCGAATTGGGCGTCCGAGTCGATCTCATAAATGCTTTTGCCGATATAGGGGGTCAAATCCTCCTTGATGCGCTTAATGAGCTCGGCCTCGGCTACTTTGTCGAGATTCGGCTTTGATGAATTTTGCCCTGCCTCGGTCTCGATTCTCGGAATAATGCCTTTGATGACGGTATGCTGGTTTTTGAATTCTTTCAAGTGCTTAATATCTTGCTCGTATTGCTCCAATTGCACCTCTAGCTCGCTCTTCAGACTGACAATCCTCTCGAATTGCGCGATATAGATCGAATTGTACACGATAGCCCCGATCAGCATGCCCAGCATCAGCACTCCCGCCAATTGAAGTCCTCTAACGAATCGATAGAATGGAGGCAATCTCATCTATGCCGGCCCCCTGCATATTAAACGCACGAGCTCCGTAGCCAGATGAGCTCCGAGAAAAGCGATAATAATGAAGCAGATTTGTTGGGCGGCAGGGGATAATTGGCCTTGCGCGATGTTGCTCTCGATGACGCGAACCGGATCGATAGAGCCGCCGATCGCGGCGACGATCGCCCATATTTTCAGCCGCGCCGCCGTATCCAGCATCGTTACGGCGGGAGGCAGCAGCATGAACACCGAACCGAGCCCCGCCAGCATCGAGCCTCCGATTACAACGCCGAACGCAATAAAGAAGTCTAACCCCGCTTTGGACAAAAAATAACTCATGCGCACCTACACCTTCCTCTTCATTCATCCTTCACAAGCGGCCTGTCCGGCCCTTGCTACCATTCTATGGGCGTCTGTATGTCTATTATGATAAAATAGAGCTATTGATTTCGATTTGGACGAGAGGGGGCGTGCGCGATGAACGAGGTGTGTTCCGCATCTTACGTGCACTTGCACGTGCACAGCGAATATAGTTTGCTGGACGGGGCCGCGCGCATTCGCGATTTGGTCGCGCGAGCTGCAGAGCTCGGCATGAAGGCACTTGCGTTAACGGATCACGGCGTCATGTACGGTGCGATTCCGTTCTATCGCGCATGCCGCGCGCAAGGCATTAAGCCGATTATCGGCTGCGAGCTCTATTTTACGGCGGGACATCGGCAGGACAAGGGGACGCGCAAGGAAAATCCAAACTACCATTTGATTGTGCTGGCGAAGAACGAGACCGGCTACCGCAATCTCATGAAGCTTAGCTCGATTGCCCATTTGGAAGGCTTCCATTACAAGCCTAGAGTCGATTTGGAGTCGTTGCGCACCCATGCGGAAGGACTCGTATGCTTAAGCTCATGCTTGCATGGCGAAATATCGCAGCATCTGCTGCACGATCGGCCGGAGGAAGCGAAGGCGGCGGCGCTCCGTTATCGCGATATTTTCGGCGAGGATTTCTATCTGGAGCTTCAAGACCACGGCATGCTCGAACAGAAGAAGGTAGCGGCCGCAATGATTGCCTTGTCGAAGGAGACGGGCATTAAGCTCGTGGCGACGAATGACGTCCATTATTTGCGTCCGGAGGATGCCGAAGTGCAGGACGTCTTGCTGTGCATTGGCACGGGCAAGACCGTAGAGGATACGGACCGCATGCGGATGCTGACGAATCAGCTTTATATGAAGAGCGCCGAGGAAATGGAGACGATGTATCGCCATGCGCCGCAAGCCATCGCCCACACGCTCGAGATTGCCGACAAATGCTCGCTTGAGCTGACGCTTGGCCGTGCGCCGCTGCCGGTATTCCGGCCGGTGCCGGCAGGGATGAGCTCGTCCGCCTACTTGGCCGCGCTGTGCAGCGACGGATTGCAGGCGCGTTATGCAGGCTTGCCTGAATGGGCGAACGATGCGGAATACCGCACGAACGTGGAGCGCCGTCTCGCCTATGAGCTGTCCGTCATCGAGAATATGGGCTTCAGCGATTACTTCTTGATCGTATGGGACTTCATTCGGTTCTCGCATGAGCGCGGCATTCGAACCGGACCCGGCCGGGGATCATCGGCGGGCAGTCTGGTCGCTTACACGCTTCGTATTACCGATGTCGATCCGATCAAATATAAGCTGTTGTTCGAACGGTTTCTTAATCCCGAGCGGATTACGATGCCGGATATCGACATCGATTTCAACGATGAGCGGCGCGACGAGGTTATTGCCTACGTAGCCGCCAAGTACGGCGAGGAGCATGTCGCGCAGATCATTACGTTCGGCACGATGGCGGCGAAGGCCGCGGTGCGCGACGTTGGCAGGGCGATGAACGTTCCGTTGCATGAGGTGGACCGGGCTGCCAAGCTTATTCCGAACCAGCTCGGCATCACGCTGGAGGAGGCGCTTCGGACGAGCACGGAGCTGCAAGAAGCGTGCGCAAGGCAACCGAAGACGGATGCGCTGCTGAAGATGGCGATGAAGGTCGAAGGCATGCCCCGGCATGCTTCAACGCATGCCGCGGGCGTAGTCATATCGCGTGAGCCTCTGACCCATTATGCGCCCCTGCAGGAAGGCAGCGAGCAAATTCCGCTCACGCAATATTCGATGGAGCATCTGGAAGCGATCGGCTTGCTCAAGATGGATTTTCTAGGACTTCGCACGCTGTCGATTTTGGAGAGGACCTTAGTCTGGATCAAGGAGCAGCATGGCAAGGAGATCGACTTCCGGAATGTGAGCGATAGCGATGAGCTTACGTATGCGATGCTCGGAAAAGGCGATACGACGGGCATCTTCCAGCTTGAGTCGACGGGCATGAGGCGCGTGCTGCGCGAGTTGAAGCCGTCCGAATTCGAAGATATCGTATCGGTGCTGGCGCTTTATCGCCCGGGGCCGATGGAATTCATCCCGAAATATATTCAAGGCAAGCACGGACTCGCGCGGGTTGAATATCCGCATCCGTCTCTTGAACCGATATTGGCCGATACGTATGGCATTATCGTCTACCAGGAGCAGATTATGCAGATCGCTTCGCTCATGGCGGGTTTCTCGCTTGGCGAAGCCGATCTGCTCCGCCGCGCGGTATCGAAGAAGAAGCGCGAGGTGCTGGACGAGGAGCGCGCCCACTTCGTTAAGGGAAGCTTGTCGCAAGGCTATTCGGAGTCGGAAGCGAACCTCGTATACGATATGATCGTTCGTTTCGCCGACTACGGCTTCCCGCGCGCGCATGCTGCTGCTTATGGCGTGCTGGCTTTCCAGACGGCATGGCTCAAGGCGCATTATCCGGTTCCGTTCATGGCTTCTATGCTCGCTTCGGTCACAGGAAATCAATGGAAAACGGCGGAGTACGTAGACGAATGCCGGCGCATGGGCATCGAGGTGATGCCGCCGGACGTGAACGAAAGCGGCGTTTCCTTCACGCCGGTCGGCCAGTCTGTGCGCTTCGGCCTGGCTTCGATTAAGAACGTAGGCACGCAAGCGATTGAAGCGTTATCGAAGGTTCGCGAGGAGCGGCCTTTCGACAGCTTGCTCGATTTATGCCGCCGCGTCGATCTGCGCGTCGTGAATAAGCGCGTGCTGGAGTCGCTTATCCAATCGGGAGCATGCGACTCGCTGCCCGGACATCGGTCGCAGCAGTTAAGCGCGCTCGAGGAGACGGTGGAAGCCGCGCAGAAATGGCGCAAGGAGCGGGAAGAGCTCCAGATCGACATGTTCAGCTTCGGCTTCGACGAGGTGCAGAACTGGGATGTCGAGATGCCGGACGTCCCGCCTTATACAACAAGCCAGCAGCTCGATCTTGAGCGTGATCTGCTAGGCCTGTATTTATCGGGCCACCCGCTCGACGCGGCGGAGGCGCAGCTGGCTCCGCTCGGGCTGGATCGCCTCGTCGATCTCGGCGAAGCGAAGGACGGCGCTGGCGCGATCATAAGCGTTATGATCGTATCCTTGAAGCCGTTCACGAATAAGAAAGGCAACGCGATGGGCTTTCTTGAGGTCGAGGATCGCATATTGCGCGTGGAGGCCGTCGTATTCCCTGCCGTGTGGAAGCGATGCGGGAGTAAGCTCGAGAAGGGCGGGCTCGTCATTCTGCATGCAACCGTACAGCAGCAGGATGACGACTTCAAGCTTATTGTCGAAGACGTCGTGCCTATTGGCCGTCCCGAGCTGAATTTGGCCTATGAGGTGCGTAAGCTTCAAGGGCAGGCGGCAAGACGAGCGGCACGGCCGTATGGATCCGGGCAGGCGAAACCGGCAGTCCAGGAGGTCACGCCTGGCAGCAGTGCTTCAGCTTATACGAAGCCCGACTCACGGGCGGATGTCGTTCGGCGAATTGCTCCAGCGATGGCAACCGATGGAGAGCGGCATTCGGCAGCGGTAGACCGGACCCCTATCGCGGCAGCGAAAGGAATGCCGAGGGCAAGCGTAGAGAGTGCTCCTCGCAAGCCCGCATCCCAAGAGCGCAAGAAGCAGCGCGTTTATATTAAATTAACCGAAGCCAACGATCAACCGGAGACGCTCGATAAGCTGAAAGTGATGCTGACCGCACATCACGGCTCGCTCGAAACGGTGCTCTTCTATGAACGCGACCAGAAGTCGCGCGCGCTCAGCGAAGCTTACAGCGTGAAACCTTCTCCGAAGCTTTTCAGCGAAATTGAAGGATTGCTCGGCGAAGGGGCAATCGTTGTAAGGTAGCTGGCAATACGGAGTAACCTCAATGGTACGATAGCGAAAAAAGAAATTTCCGCTATCGTGTCGAATTAATGCGTTCAGCGGAAATGGCGTAAGCAAATTGCGCTATTTTTCGCTTTTTTCGGCGAAGAAACGCTCGAGGTGACAGTGCCGTCGGTGAAGTACGTTAAGGGCTCAAGGGGGGCTTGTCGCACTTTTTGCCAAACTTTCCTGACGCCGGTATGCACGTAACGGCTTGTACCCGCATATGTTTAGAGATACAAGCGGATATGGCCTGCTAACCAGAACCGATTGGGAGCGGCCGGGCTGCTCGGATTAGCAGGGTTACGTACAAGCATCAGCGGGAGGGATAGCCGTATGACCGGAATAGAGAAATGGCTTCTGAAGCGGGGCGTGTCGGTTGCCGATGTAACGGAAATCGTCTATATGCTGCAGCTTCCGTACAATTCCGATTTGACGATGGAAGATTGCGAGGAAAGCGTCAGAGCGGTTCTGGAGAAGCGCGAGGTGCAATATGTGCTTTATACGGGCATCGCGCTCGATGAGCTTGCGGAGAAAAAACTGCTGCCAGAGCCGCTTCAAGCCATTATGGAAACGGATGAATCGTTATTCGGCGTAGACGAGACGTTGGCGCTTGGCATTACTAATGTTTACGGCATGATTGGGTTGACGAGCTTCGGATATTTAGATAAAGTAAAACCCGGCATTATTCGTCAGTTGAACGTGAAAGGCGAGAAAATTCATGTGTTCCTGGATGATCTGGTTGCCGGATTGGCCGCCGCGGCTTCTGCCAGAATTGCCCATCAGGACCCGAAGGCGCTTCGATATGATTTGCCGGATTCGCCATGACTATGGTATCATTGTGACATCATATGGCCTGTTACCGGGAATCAGCTAAGCTTACGAAGTGAACTTTGCGGGCTGCAAAGTTTTCAGGAGGTACCATGATGTGGACGGTCATCTATATCGCACAAACAGCAAAAATCGCAGATAACATCAAGAAGCGGCTGACGGAGGAAGGTTTCCTTGTGAAAATTCGCTCTGTTAATCTGTCCAAACAGCAATACGAGATATTGGTTCCGTCCGGCGAATTGGAAGAAGTGCAGGAAGTGCTCAATTCCATTATGCGTCTGTAACGGATTGCTCTATACTATTGCGCCTTGAGAGGTGTCACACGTGCAAATTAAAGACTTATTTACGAAGAAGAAGTATGCAACCGTTCCCTCGGAACGACCTTCAAAACGCGATATACCCGAAGGATTAATGAATAAGTGTTCGAAATGCGGCAATATTCAGTATAGTAAGGAACTCGAGAAAAACTTAAAGGTTTGCTCTTCCTGCGGGCATCATAACATGCTCAGCGCTTGGGAGCGAATCGCTATGACGCTTGATGACGGGCATCTAACCGAGTATGACGCCGGCATGGAATCCGTAGACCCGCTGAACTTCCCGGGTTATGCGGGCAAGCTGGAGCAGCAGAAGAGCAAGACGAATCTGCGCGACGGCGTCATTACCGGCGAAGGCATGATCGGAGGGTTTCCCGTCGTTATTTGTGTCATGAGCTTCGATTTCTTCACGGGAAGCATGGGCTCGGTCGTCGGGGAAAGAATAACGCGCGCGATCGAAGCGGCTCATGCGAAGCAGTTGCCGCTTCTTATATTCTCGACCTCAAGCGGCGCTCGGATGCAGGAGAGCATACTAAGCCTCATGCAGATGGCTAAGACAAGCGCAGCTTTGTCCCGATTCCAGGGAGCGGGAGGCTTGTACATTTCGATATTCACGGATCCGACAATGGGCGGCGTTTCTGCCAGCTTCGCAAGCTTGGGCGATTATATATTGGCCGAGCCTGGCGCTCGCGTCGGCTTCGCCGGACGCGTCGTCATCGAACAAACGATTCGCCAGAAGCTTCCTGACAACTTCCAAACGGCGGAATTCAATCTGCAGCACGGACAACTCGACAAGGTTGTACACCGCAAGGATATGAAAGCGACGTTAACGAAGCTGCTCGACATGCATTGCGTAAGGGAGGGAGCATCCCATGGCGGGTGAGTTGCCTTTTGAGAAACCGATCAACGATTTACGCCAGAAGGTTACTGAACTGAAGGCGCTTAGCGAGGAGAAAGGGATTGACTTCACCGACGAGATCCTCATTCTGGAGGAAAAGTGCAAACGGATGGAGCAAGAACTGTACAGCGAGCTGACACCGGCTCAACGTATGCATATGGCGCGGCATCATCAGCGTCCAACCTCGCTTGATTTCATCAACGCGGTGTTCACCGATTTCATGGAACTGCACGGCGACCGGCTGTACGCGGACGATCTTGCGATCGTCGGCGGCCTTGCGAAGCTGAATGGCATTCCGGTAACGGTTATCGGACATCAGCGGGGCAAGGATACGCGCGATAACATCGCTCGGTTTTTCGGCAGTCCGCATCCCGAGGGCTTCCGCAAAGCTTTGCGTTTTATGGAGCAGGCCAACAAGTTCAAGCGACCGATCATCACGTTTATCGATACGAAGGGCGCTTATCCGGGCAATACGGCAGAAGAACGCGGACAATCCGAGGCGATTGCGCGCAATCTTCGCGAGATGGCCAGGTTCGGCGTACCGATTATTTGTATCGTTATTGGCGAAGGCGGAAGCGGCGGCGCGCTAGCGCTCGGCGTCGGCAACCGTGTGCTCATGCTGGAAAATGCGATTTACTCGGCCATTTCTCCGAACGGTGCGGCATCGATCCTCTGGAAGGATGCCTCGAGAGCGGATGAAGCGGCGGCCGCTATGAAAATAACGGCCGGCGATTTACTGGAGCTCGGCATTATCGAAGATATTGTTGCCGAACCGCAGGGCGGCGCTCACCGCGACTTGGCCTTCCAAGCTGAGCAAATTAAGGATAAGCTGTGGACGCATCTGCAAGAGCTTCTTGCACTTAGCCCGGACCAGCTTGTAGAGGACCGTTACAATAAATTTAGAAAAGTCGGCCAGTTTCGCATAAGCGAGCAGCCAGCCGATCATGAGCCGAATGATGTCGGTGGACAAGAGCCTTCTGCGGAAGCGGCGGCGAGCGAATCGGATGATTCGGAGCAGCTGGCGATGCAGGAAGCGCCAACCGTACAATAAGAGGCTGTAAATACATGATTTTGCTCTGTACAAGCAGCAGTTAATCATGTCATTATTAATGAGGATTATAACAATGTATAAGCCAAGCTTATACGTTGTTCATTTTTGCCCATTTCCAAGCGTGCATGCTTAGAAATGATTGCGGAACGTTAGCTGGCGCCGTCAATAGCGGCTACAGCCGTTTACGCTTGTTAGAATCGGCTTGCTTCGCCCGGACTGGTTGCCGAAGCGGCCGCATTTGTATGAATATCGAATACTAGGCGTTAATCGGAGGAAAATGAACATGCGTAAAACTAAAATCGTTTGTACTATCGGACCGTCCAGCGAATCGTTGGAAAACACAAAAAAATTGATCAAAGCCGGCATGAACGTCGCTCGTCTTAACTTCTCGCACGGCGACTTCGAAGAGCACGGCAACCGTATCAAGAACATCCGTCTTGCCAACGCCGAGCTTGGAACGACAGTAGCCGTTCTGCTTGACACGAAAGGACCGGAAATTCGTCTGGGCAAGCTGAAGGAAGAGCCGATCGAGCTCATTCAAGGCGACGCGATTACGCTGACGACGGAAGAAATCCTCGGCGATCGTACTCGTATTCCGATTACGTACGGCAACCTTCCGAACGACGTAACGGTCGGTTCCACGGTTCTTATCGACGACGGTCTGATCGGACTGACGGTTGAATCGGTTGAAGGCACTGAGATTCATTGCCGTATCGTGAACAGCGGCCCAATCAAGAGCAAAAAGGGCGTTAACGTTCCAGGCGTGAAAATCTCGTTGCCGGGCATTACGGAGAAGGATGCGAACGATATTATTTTCGGCATCGAGCAAGGCATCGATTTCGTAGCGGCTTCCTTCGTGCGCAAAGCAAGCGACGTCCTTGAGATTCGCGAGCTGCTTGAGCGTCATAACGCAGGCCACATTCAAATCATCTCCAAAATCGAGAACCAAGAGGGCGTAGACAACCTCGACGAAATTCTTGAAGTATCCGACGGTCTTATGGTTGCTCGCGGCGACCTCGGCGTTGAGATTCCAGCCGAAGAAGTACCGCTCGTTCAAAAAAATATGATCAAAAAATGCAACCGCGTAGGCAAGCCTGTCATTACGGCTACGCAAATGCTGGACTCGATGCAGCGCAACCCGCGTCCGACTCGCGCAGAAGCGAGCGACGTAGCGAACGCGATCTTCGACGGCACGGACGCCATCATGTTGTCCGGCGAGACGGCTGCCGGCAAATACCCGGTTGAATCGGTTCAAACGATGTCCCGTATTGCAGAGCGCGCTGAAGCCGCTTTGGAATACCGCGAGATCTTCACGAAACAAGCGAACGCTCAGCAAACTTCCGTAACGGAAGCGGTGAGCCAAGCGGTAGCGAACTCCGCTCTCGACCTTAGCGCCAAAGCGATCATCACTTCGACGCAAAGCGGCTTCACGGCTCGTATGGTATCGAAGTACCGTCCAAAATCGCCTATCGTTGCGGTTACGACGGACGAGCGTGTCATGCGTCGCCTTGCGCTGATCTGGGGTGTCTTGCCGGTTAAAGGCGAAGATGCGGATACAACGGACGCCATGTTCGAAAATGCGGTAAAAGGCGGCATGAGCACAGGCCTTCTTAGCCTTGGCGATACGGTTATTATCACAGCTGGCGTACCGGTAGGCCGCGCAGGCACAACGAACCTGATCAAGATCCACCACATCGGCGAGCTTCTTGCTCAAGGACAAGGGATCGGCAGCCAAACGGCTACTGGCAAAATCGTAATCGCGCGCACGCCGCAAGAAGCGATTGCGAAAACGACAAAAGGCTCTATTCTTGTCGCAATATCGACAGACAAAGAGTATATGCCTGCGATCGAACTTGCCGGCGCGGTTATAACCGAGCAAGGCGGCATTACGAGCCATGCGGCGGTAGTCGGCCTGAATGTGGGTATCCCGGTCATTCTTGGCGTAGCTGGAGCGACTGAGCAACTCGAAGACGGCATGGAAGTAACGGTATACGGCGAGACCGGCGTAATCTACTCCGGACAATCGAAAGTCCTTTAATGATAAAAGCTGCTTCTCGCGAGGCAGGATATAGCGATAGTGAAGCGACGGTGAATTTGCCGTCGCTTTTTTGCAAATATAAGACATGATAAGCTATAAGCGAAGGAGCAGGAAACGCCATGGACACAACATCGGGATGGTATTTGCATCCGCTGCGCGTTCGTTACCAGGAAACGGATCAGATGGGAGTCGTTTTTCACGGCAATTATGTAACCTGGTTCGAAATTGGACGTACGGAATGGATAAGGAATGCCGGGTATGATTATAAAACGATTGAAGCAAGAGGTTTGCTGCTTCCCGTTATCGATCTGCAATGCCGTTATATAATGCCTGCCCGTTATGACGACACCGTTGTGGTATGCACGAGAATCGCGGAATGCACGCCGCTGCGTGTTTCCTTCGAATCGCAAGTGAGAAGGGTAGTCGTAGAACAGTTCGTATCAGGATCAGTGCCTTCTGGCAAGGAACTGCCGGGGGAGCTGCTCGTGGAGGGCGGAACGAAGCATGTATGGGTCAATCCGGAGTGGCAGCCGGCACGACTGAATAAAGTGATGCCGGAGCTGTACGAGCTCATTCGCGCGGGGGCTGGCGCATAACGAGAATAAGCTGGGAGGAATAGCTGATGAACAAATGGCTTTTAGCGGCGTTCGTAGTCATACCGATCGTCGAGCTATGGGGGATTTTGCAAATAGGTGATCTAATCGGCGGCTGGACGACGTTTCTTGTTCTCATCCTTATGGGACTGGTCGGCTCTTACTTGGCTCGCGCCGAAGGCCGTAAAGTCTGGGCTGAGGCGCAGCGACAGATGCAAGCGGGTCAAATACCGGGCCAAACGATGCTGGACGGCATATGCGTCCTTGTCGGCGGATTGCTGCTGCTGATGCCGGGATTTTTCTCCGACATTGTCGGGATCACGCTGCTCTTTCCGTTAACCCGCCCGTTCTATCGAATGTACATGCTGGGCTGGATCGAGAAGAGAATGCGCAGCGGCAATTTCAAGATAGGACGTTTCTAGACTAAGCAACATTTACGTTACCTTTACAATTGGCTAACATGGGAATAATAGTCGTCCATTACAATAGTAGTAATGCTAATGCCATTCGTGAGTCACGGACGAGCAGCTATGTTGGATTTTTGCAGGATAGAGCGTTTTAAGTGGACCGACTAGCTGCTATAGTGGATTTTTGCATTAACTTTGTGCTTGAACGGTCTTTATAAGGCCGTTTGAGTGAAAGTTATTGCACATATCCAACATAGGTTTTGAAAGCTCCCGGAATCGGCATAAGTTCATGCAATTATCCAACATAGACGCTTGTGCAACGGTTAAGCTAAACCGTTAATGAATGAAATGCCGACATCAGGCAGTTAGCCATGTAGGAGGATCACCTTGACCAAAAACGTATCGCAATATGTCAACCGGGATTTAAGCTGGATTGAGTTCAATCGCCGCGTGCTGCAGGAAGCCCAGGACGTGAGAAACCCGCTGCTGGAGCGGGCGAAATTTTTGGCCATCGTAACCAGCAATTTAGATGAATTTATGAGCGTGCGCGTAGCCGGCATTCAGGATCAGATGCGTGCAGGGCTGACGAAGACCGACTTCACCGGCTATACGCCTGGCGGCTTGTGGAAGCGGCTGATTAAACGCGCCACACAGATGGTGAACGAGCAATACCGTACATATCGCGAAGTGTTTCGCGGACTAAGCAAGGAAGGCATCTTTATCCGTTCGTTCGACGAGCTGAATGCGACGCAGACGAAGGCGGTATCGGAATATTTTCACGAGATAGTATTTCCGGTGCTGACGCCAATGGCCGTTGACCAGAGCAGGCCGTTCCCGCTTGTTCATACGAAGGAATTATATTTGGCCGTGCTTCTGCAAAGAGAAGGAGATTCGACGGAAGAAGAACCTCTATTCGCCATTGTGCAAGTACCGTCCATCTTGTCGCGGCTCGTGTCCGTACCCGGGAGAACGAACAGCAAGAAATCGGAGTTCGTTCTGCTGGAGGATCTGATCGAGCAATTCATCAATACGTTATTCAACGGCTATGTTCCGTTCTCCGTTCATCCGTTCCGCCTGACGCGGAATGCCGATCTGACGTTGGATGAAGAGGGCGCGGAAGATTTGCTCGAGGAAATCGAGAAGGAACTGCGCCGCCGCCGCTGGGGCATTCCGGTACGCCTGGAGATCGGCAAAGGAATGCATCCCTATGCGCTCGAAACGCTGCGCGAGGAGCTTGAGATCGAGGACAATTTATTCGAAATCGACGGTCCGCTGGATTTAAGCTTCCTGATGAAGTTCGTGAACTCGCTGCCGGGACACGATAACCTCAGGTATGAGAAAATGGAGCCTGTCTATCCGCGCGAATTCGATGATACGGACGATATGTTCGAGGTCATCAGGCAGCGCGACGTTCTGATGTACCACCCTTACGAGTCGTTCGAAGCCGTCAACGACTTCGTCATGCAGGCGGCTTATGATCCCGATGTGATGGCGATTAAGATGACGCTGTATCGCGTCAGCGGCCAGTCGGCGCTCGTGCAGGCGCTAGCCAAGGCAGCAGAATCAGGCAAGCAAGTAACGGTCGTCGTCGAGCTGAAGGCAAGGTTCGACGAGGAGCGGAACATTGCTTGGGCGCGCCAGCTGGAGAAGGCCGGCTGCCATGTCGTCTATGGTCTCGTCGGACTTAAGACGCACGCGAAAATCCTGCTCGTCGTGCGCCGAGAGCAGAGAACGCTCCGGCGTTACGTTCATGTCGGAACGGGCAATTATAACGACAATACCGCAACGTCGTACACCGATATCGGCCTCTTCACTTCCCATCCGGTTATCGGGGGCGACGCTTCGGCATTGTTCAACGAGGTGACGGGTTATTCGTCGCCTTACGAATGGAAAGCGTTCGGCGTTGCTCCTTCCGACCTGAAGGAGAAGCTGTACCGCCTGATCGACCGCGAACGCGATAATGCGCTTGCAGGCAATCCGGCGCGCATCATTGCGAAGATGAACTCGCTGTCCAATCAAGAGATGATCGACAAGCTGTACGAAGCCTCGCAGGCGGGCGTGAAGATTGAGCTGATCGTACGCGGCGTATGCTGTCTGCGTCCTGGCGTCCTCGGGCGCAGCGACAATATACGGGTCATCAGCATCGTTGACCGCTTCCTGGAGCATGCTCGGATTATGTATTTCAGCAACGGCGGCGAGGAAGAAATCTACTTGTCCAGCGCCGATTGGATGACGCGGAACTTGACGCGGCGGATCGAGCTTATGTGTCCGGTGTTCGACGAATCGTTGCGACAAATATTGATTAATATGCTAAAGTTGAATTTAGACGACAACGTAAAGGCAAGAGAACTGAAGCCGACTGGCCTATATGAGACGATAACGGAAGAGGGACAAGAGCCGTTCCGCAGCCAGTTCGAAGCGAGGCATATAGAGAAATGGAAAGGCCGCGCATAGCGCGGCCTCTATCATGTATACATAAGTCGTGTATAGTCATTCGAATGCACTGGGCAGCGAGAGCAACGGCGATAAGCCCCATAGCTTCTTGAATTCGGATGCAAGCTCTTCGATCTCGCGCTGCTCGACCGCCAGCGTACCTCTCGGTTGAATCGGGCGAAGCTGAAGCGACGAGCCCGATGCTTGGATGAACAGCTGGCCGATCGCCTGCGTTTCGCTCCGATCCAGCGCAATGGATAGCTGAAGCAGCGCTCCAAGCTTGTAGACGAGCTCGAGGTCGGTATCTTGCAGCAGTTCCCGGTATTCGGACATTTGCTGCCTTGCACGGCTCTTGCTCTTGTAAGAGGCGATGGCGGCCGTCATGATGATCTCGCGATGGGACATGCCGTTTAGATGCGAGTTGACAATCAAGTAGAAAGAATGTCTGGCATATTCGTAATAGTCGATCGAAGCGCCGATTCGGAACAGCTTCGCGGCCGAATCGAGCAACACGCGGGCATTGCCAGACAACTGGTGCAGAAATTGAAGCGAATCATAAAGTTCCAAAGCAAGGCGTCCGACCTGCATCACATGCTGACGGGGCGCTTCGGGATGGAGCGCGCTAAGATTGTTTAAGCTGAACGCAAGCACATCGTCTTGCCTCGAATGGTTCGGGAAGCGCGTCGCATGGAACAGGCCGTCGCGCAACCCCGCACCGCAAATTTGATAATGCGTCGCTTTGACGGCACGGTACAGGATACGCAAGATGGCAATGCCCGGCACGACGACGTCTGCCCGGTCCTTGGATAAGCCGGGGAGCTTGCGGCGCTTGTCGAGCGGCAGCTTGCGCATCTGATCGAAGAGCAGGTCCGTCTCTTCGCTCTTTATGGTGTAGTTATGCGTATGCGGAAACGGATATTTATAGGCAGCCTGATGCATTTTGCCGAGCGCCCGAACGGTACCGCCGACTCCAACGAGCGGCAAGCCGGGCGATGCGCCGATCCAAGGTTCGCGCTTGACCGCTTCGTTAACGAAGGCCTCTAGCGATCTCAATGCCTCGTCGGAGATCATGCCCTTCGGTCCGAACTGTTTGTTCAAGCTGACGCAGCCGAAAGGAAAGGATACCGATCTAACGAGGGTGCGGTTGCGGAACAAGCTTAGCTCCGTGCTGCCGCCGCCGATATCGATGAGGAAGCCGTCTCGGATGCTAAGCGAATTAATCATGCCGAGGAAGCCGTAAGACGCTTCTTCTTCACCGGAAAGCAGCTCGATGTCGAGCCCCGTCTCACTCTTGATGCGGGTCAATATTTCGGAGCAGTTGCTCGCATTGCGCACGGCAGCCGTAGCAACGGCGCGTATATGGCCGGTATGATGATGCGCGCAGATCATCGTGAAATGGCGCAGCGTGACGATAAGCTCATCGAGCGCTGCGTCGTTCAGTCTGCCGTTCTCATCGATTCTTTCGCTGAGCCTTGCAGCTCGTTTGCTCCCGTCGGAGACGCGATGCGCGCCGTTCGCAGTCCTTTCGTAGACGACGAGCCGGACGGAGTTCGAGCCGATGTCGATGATTCCGATGCGTTGTCCTGTCATGATGAGCCTCCGTTCCGGCAAGTTTTGCATGCCGTTTCTCTTTTGGACATTTTACCACTATATACGACTGATTAAAAATAGTTTTCGGTCACGGCTAAAATGGGAGCAAATGGGGAAAAATGCAGCAGGAGCTAACGCGAAAACGTCCTGCGAAAAATAATTAATGATGCCGATAAAGCATTTTTATGTCCGATTTTGTTCACTTCACCCGTAAAATCATTTATGATTAAGAGCGACGGTAAAGAAACGAACCCTAATTTATTTCTCGAAATCAAATTTCTGGTTAAAGGAGAGAGAACGATGACAGCAACTAAAGGTCTAGAAGGAATCGTCGCCGCGGCGTCTTCCATCAGCTCAATCATTGACGGAGTATTGACGTATCGCGGTATCGATATCGACGATCTAGCAGCAAACGCAACTTTTGAAGAGGTCGCTTATCTGCTTTGGTACGGTAAACTTCCTAATCGTTCCGAGCTTGACGCCTTGCAGAAGCAATTGGACGAATACGCAGCCGTGCCTGCAGCCGTTCTTGATCAAATCAAGCTGTATCCGAAGGATACGAATTCGATGGCCGCTCTCCGCACAGCCGTATCCAGCCTTGCGTTGTATGACAGCGCTGCTAACGAGATGTCCGCGGAAGCCAATCTCTTGAAAGCGATCAAGCTTCAAGCTCAGCTTCCTACCCTTATTGCTGCTTTTGCCCGCATTCGCGATGGCAAAGAGCCGGTAGCTCCTAAAAAAGGCGTATCCATCGCCTATAATTTCTTGTACATGCTTACAGGCAGCGAGCCCGCCGAAGTCGCGATCAAAGCTTTGGACCAAGCGCTCGTGCTCCACGCCGATCATGAGCTTAACGCTTCCACATTCGCAGCGCGCGTAACGGTTGCAACGCTTTCCGACATATACTCCGGCGTCACTTCCGCTATCGGCGCTTTGAAAGGCCCTCTCCACGGCGGCGCGAACGAAGCCGTAATGGTGATGCTTGAGGAGATCGGCTCTTTCGCTAATGTGGAAGGCTACATCAACAACGCGCTTGCGAACAAGCAAAAAATTATGGGCTTCGGACACCGCGTTTACAAAAACGGCGACCCGCGCGCGAAACATTTGCAAAAGATGTCCCGTGAACTCGGCAAGCTGACAGGCAACATGGAATTGTACGAAATGTCCGTTAAGATCGAAGAGCTGGTTACCGGTCAAAAAGGCCTTAAGCCTAACGTCGATTTTTACTCCGCTTCGGTGTACACGACGCTTCAGATTCCACGCGACCTGTTCACGCCGATCTTCGCGATCAGCCGCGTATCCGGCTGGTGCGCGCACATTCTTGAGCAATACCAAGACAACCGCCTCATTCGTCCGCGTGCGGACTATGTAGGTCCGGTAAATGCGAAATACATTCCGATCGACGAGCGTTAATCGCCCGCCTCGGCAATGAATGAGCGAGGACGGGCTTTGCGTTCGTTCTCCTTTTTGCGGAATATGCAACATCTAATAGGCTTGCTATGCAAGCAACATTTTGAGGAGGATTTCATTCATGGCTCAATTCGAAAAATACGCGCTTCCAACAGAGGGCGACCAAATTACGATTGACAACGGCGTGCTTAAAGTGCCTAACAACCCTATCATTCCTTTCATCGAAGGCGACGGCACAGGCCGCGACATTTGGCGCGCTTCGAAACGCGTACTTGATGCAGCAGTCGAGAAAGCATACAGCGGCAGCAAACAAATCGCTTGGTACGAAGTTTTCGCCGGCGAAAAAGCATTTAACACATACGGCGAGTGGCTTCCTGCCGACACGCTGACAGCGATTCGCGAATACATCGTGGCGATCAAAGGACCTTTGACTACGCCAATCGGCGGCGGCATCCGTTCCCTGAACGTTGCGCTTCGCCAAGAGCTTGACCTATACACATGCCTTCGTCCTGTTCGTTACTTCGCCGGCGTTCCGTCCCCGGTAAAACGCCCTGAGCTGGTTGACATGGTCATCTTCCGTGAAAACACAGAGGACATCTACGCGGGTATCGAGTACCAAGAAGGTTCCGCGGAAGTGAAGAAAGTCATCGAGTTCCTGCAAAAAGAAATGGGCGTTAACAAAATCCGCTTCCCTGAAACTTCCGGTATCGGCATTAAGCCAGTATCCAAAGAAGGTTCTCAGCGTCTTGCCCGCGCCGCGATCGAATATGCGATCAAGCATGGCAAGAAAACCGTTACACTCGTACACAAAGGCAACATCATGAAATACACGGAAGGCGCGTTCAAAAACTGGGGCTATGAAGTGGCTGAGCAAGAATTCGCCGAGCAAACTTTCACATGGGGCCAATACGACCGCATCAAAGAAGCTGAAGGCGCTGAAGCTGCAAACAAAGCACAAGCAGAAGCGGAAGCAGCCGGCAAAATCGTCGTAAAAGACGCGATCGCCGACATCGCCCTTCAACAAGTATTGACACGTCCGACTGACTTTGACGTTATCGCTACGCTTAACCTGAACGGCGACTACTTGTCCGACGCTTTGGCTGCGCAAGTTGGCGGTATCGGTATCGCTCCAGGCGCGAACATCAACTACTTGACCGGCCACGCGATCTTCGAAGCTACTCACGGCACAGCTCCGAAATATGCGGACAAAGACGTTGTAAACCCAGGCTCGGTTATCTTGTCCGGCGTTATGATGCTTGAGCACCTTGGCTGGCAAGAAGCGGCTGACCTTATCTATAAAGGCATGGAAACGTCCATTAACAATAAAACGGTAACGTATGACTTCGCACGCCTGATGGAAGGCGCGACGGAAGTGAAGTGCTCGGCGTTTGCTGACGAAATCATTAAAAACATGTAATCCAACCCTTTCTGTTATACACTGGAGCGCGCAGCGATTTTTAATGGTATACATTGGAATGTGTGCTTGCATGTATGGGAACAAATAAATATATAGCTTGATTGAGAGGGGACGTTAAGTCCCCTTTCGGCTTGCTGTCAATCGGGAGGAGTGATTCAATGGCTATCAAACGCAATAAGATTACAGTGGTAGGCGCAGGCTTCACGGGTGCTACGACAGCGCTTATGCTTGCTCAGAAAGAACTTGGCGACGTTGTTCTTGTCGACATCGCGCCGCTCGAGAACCCGACGAAAGGCAAAGCGCTCGACATGCTCGAAGCGACTCCTGTACTCGGCGTTGATGCTAACATCATCGGTACTTCCAACTATGAAGATACGAAAGATTCGGACGTTGTAATCATTACTGCTGGTATAGCCCGCAAACCAGGCATGAGCCGCGACGACCTCGTCAACACAAACGCCGGCATCGTGAAGTCCGTATGCGAGAACGTGAAGGCGACTAGCCCTAACGCATACGTGATCATCCTTAGCAACCCGGTTGACGCAATGACCTATGTTGCATTCCAAACGCTTGGTTTTCCCAAAAACCGCGTTATCGGTCAATCGGGCGTACTGGATACGGCTCGTTACTGCACGTTCATCGCGCAAGAGCTTAACGTATCCGTTGAAGACGTTCGCGGCTTCGTGCTTGGCGGCCATGGCGACGACATGGTGCCGCTCGTTCGTTACTCGAACGTTGGCGGGATTCCAATCGAAAAGCTTATCCCTGCTGACCGCATCGAAGCGATCGTGCAACGCGCTCGCGTAGGCGGCGGCGAGATCGTTAACCTGCTTGGCAACGGCAGCGCGTATTATGCGCCTGCGGCATCGCTTGTTCAAATGACGGAAGCGATTTTGAAAGACAAAAGACGCATTATTCCCGTCATCGCATTGCTTGAAGGCGAATACGGCTATGACAACCTGTTCATGGGCGTACCGACGATCATCGGCGGCGACGGCATCGAGAAAGTGCTTGAGCTTGACCTGACCGCCGAAGAGAAAGCGGCGCTTGATAAATCGGCACAGTCCGTTCGCAACGTTATTCAAATCGTTACAGCAGGCTAATACGGCCAGCATTATAGCATTTCGTTTGGGAGGACCCTGACAGACAGCTGCCAGGGTCCTTCTTTGCATCGAACCGGGGGAGGGAATCGGATTGATCGAACAAGCCAGACAAGCGTTGAAACGAGTATACGGGTATGATTCGTTCCGCAAGGGGCAGGAAGATATTATTGCAGGCATTATGAATGGGAGAGACACGCTAGCCATTTTGCCGACCGGCGGAGGGAAGTCGATCTGCTACCAAATCCCGTCTATGCTGCTGCCGGGTACATCGCTCGTCATATCGCCGTTAATATCGCTGATGAAGGACCAGGTTGACGCGCTTCGCCGCGTGGGGGTATCCGCGGCTTACTTGAACAGCTCGCTTAGCGCGTCCGAATATAGGGACGTTATGCGCAGCGCGATGCAAGGCGAATACAAGCTGCTCTACGTAGCGCCTGAGCGGCTCGACGCGCCGATGTTCCAATCGTTATCGGAGCAGCTTGCCATACCGCTTATCGCCATTGACGAGGCGCACTGCGTCTCGCAATGGGGGCATGACTTCCGTCCGAGCTACCGCCAGCTTGCGGGCTGGATCGCCAGGATGGCGAACAGGCCGCTCGTAGCGGCGTTCACCGCTACCGCAACGACGGAAGTGGCGGAAGACATCTCCGCGATGCTGAAGCTGCGCGACCCGAACGTCTTCGTAACGGGCTTCGCAAGGCCGAACCTTTCGCTGTCAGTCGTGACGGGCGTCGATAAGAAGAAGTTTCTTGAGAAGTTCATCGCGGGACGCAAGGAGCAGTCCGGCATCATTTATACGGCTACCCGCAAGGAAGCGGAGGACGTATGCTCGTCCTTGATCCGCAGCGGCATCGCGGCCGGCAAGTATCACGGCGGACTGTCCGATACGGAAAGGGCCGATACGCAGGAGAAGTTCCGGTTCGACGAACTTCGAGTCATGGTGGCAACGAACGCATTCGGCATGGGAATCGACAAACCTAACGTTAGATACGTGCTGCACTGGCAGATGCCGGGCGATCTGGAGTCATACTATCAGGAAGCCGGCAGAGCTGGACGCGACGGCGAGGAGAGCGAATGCATCCTGCTGTTCGAACCTGCCGATATGCAGGTTCAGCGCTTCCTGATCGAGCAGGGAACGGGCGATACGGACCGCAAGTCGATTCAGCTGTCGAAGCTCAATACGATGATGAACTACAGCCGGACGCAGCGTTGCTTGCAGCAGTTTATCGTCGATTACTTCGGCGAGACGGGGGTAGAGGCATGCGGCAAGTGCAGCAGCTGCCTCGATAAGAGCGAGCCTGTCAACCGTACGGAGGAAGCGAAGATGGCGCTCTCCTGCGTTGGCCGAATGAAAGGACGCTTCGGCGTTACGATGGCAGCCAAAGTACTTAAGGGCTCGCGCGATAAGCGGCTTCTGGAATTCGGGCTCGATCGGTTGTCTACGTACGGCCTTATGCGCAATATGCCGGAGAAGGAGATCGCCGATTGGCTATACTGGCTCGTAGCCGAAGGATATTTGCGGCTTAGCGACGGTCAATATCCGACCGTCTCGCTTACGGCGAGCGCCCTCCCGGTGCTTGAAGGGCGCGAGATGATTATGCAGCGGATGCGGACGACGGTTCGTCAGGCCGCTTCCTCGGACAGCTTCGCCGCATCGCCATTATTCGATGCGCTCAAACAATGGCGCAAGGAGCGAGCGTCGGCTGAAGGCGTACCGCCGTTCATGCTGTTCTTCGACGCAACGCTGAAGGAGATATCAGTCGCTCATCCGCTAAGCGTTGACGAATTGCTGAACGTCAAAGGAATCGGCGCAGCCAAGGCGGACAAGTATGGAGCCGATCTTATTGCTATTCTTCAGAGTTTCGAAGGGGGAGGCGATGGTCAGGCGTCAGCCGGTGTCAAGTTATCTGCTTCTCCAGTAGAAAGGCGGGCGCCGCAAAGCGATGACGAGCAGCCTAGCCATATCGCAACGTTAGCCATGTTCCAAGCGGGCCATGAGCTAGGCGAGATTGCGAAGGGGAGAGGACTCAGCAAGGTAACCGTCGAAGGACATATTATCCGCTGCGCCGACGAGGGGCTTGAGGTCGACTGGAGTCGCATCATACCGGAAGCCTACGAGCAGCAGATCGTGGATGTGATCGGGGAGATTGGAACGGAGAAGCTTCGTCCGATCAAGGATGCATTGCCTGAGGAGATTTCCTATTTCGCTATCCATGGCGTCATGAGCAAGTACGGCTTCAAAGAGTAAGCTCTATCGGTGACAGAAAGAGACGAAAGTTCGTTAAGGTTTCACAAATGGAGTCATAAAAGCTGCAAAACGACTAGAAAGATAGCGTATTCATTTGAAAAAAATCTCGTATCTGATAAACTACATGTTAGGTATAGTTTCGTAAGAAGCGGATGCTTCGCGAACAATTTTAGAGGAGGAAGAAGAATGTCTGATGTTATGTGGTTTATCCATTTGTTAGGTGCTATCGGAATGGGCTTCTATATCGTGCTTCCGATTATGCTTGGAAGAGCATCCAAGCTGGCCGGGGCGGGGCAAGAAGGTCTCGCGGACGGATTGCTGTCGGCCAACCGAATCGCGCAATACTTTCTTGTCATCCAGCTGTTGACGGGCGGTTACATGATGTCCCAAAGCGAATATGAGGTGATCTGGATGATCATTATCACGCTGCTGTTCCTCGGTATCGCCGCTGTCGGCGGCATCGTAACGAAACCGCTCAAGCTGATTGTTGCTTCGATCCAAGAGGGCAAGAGCGCAACGGCGCATATTAAGAAGGCACGTATGCTTAGTTTAATCGTGCTCGTCCTATATATCGTAATTATTTACTTCATGAAATATCCAATTTATCCTGAAGTGTAACGCGAAGAAACGTGAATAAGCTGTAGGGGGATTGCAATATGCATGAATCATCACCGCAAATTGTTACGTTTGGCGAATCCATGGCGCTATTCATGCCAGGTGAACATAAATCGATTGAAAGAGCTTCTTCGCTGGAGCAAAGCTTCGGAGGAGCTGAGAGCAATGTCGCAATCGGACTTGCTAGACTCGGCTCGTCCGTAGGCTGGTTCGGCGCGCTTGGCGACGATCCGTTCGGCAAGCTCATCTTGAAGACGCTGCGCGGCGAAGGCGTCGATATATCGCGCGCGAAGCTCGATGCGAGCGCTCCGACCGGCATGATGTTCCGTGAGCATGTGGCCGGCAAACTTGCCGTTCACTACTTCCGCAAGCATTCCGCAGCGAGCAAGATGACATCGGACAAGCTCGACGAAGAATACATACGCGGAGCGAAGCTGCTTCACGTGACAGGCATAACGGCTGCAATAAGCGAAGAAAGCAGAAATACGCTTAAGCGTGCGGTTGCCGTGGCGAAGGAATCAGGCGTGAAAATCAGCTTCGACCCGAATTTGCGTCTTAAATTATGGTCGATCGAGGAGGCGCGAGAGACGCTGCTTCCGATTGCGGAGTATGCGGATTATTTCCTGCCGGGATGGGACGAGCTGAAGCTGCTTTACGATACGGACGATTATGATTTCGTTAAGGATAAGCTTAGGCAGTTGAAAGCGATAAGCATCATTAAAGGCAAGGGCGATACGACCGTCGTCTTGGACGGCGATCAAGAGGATAGTTTGCCATTCTATCCGGCCGAGCAGGTCGTAGATACGGTTGGAGCGGGAGACGGCTTCTGCGCCGGCTTCCTTGCCGGCATCATGAAAGGCATGACGCCGGTAGAAGCCGTGCGGCTTGCGAGCATTAACGGGTCCCTTGTCGTTCAAATGCGCGGCGACTGGGAAGCGTTGCCGGAGTGGGACGTCGTGGAGCAGCGTCTATCGGCGAAAGCCTGGGTGGAACGTTAACAATGGCGGATTCGGGCGGCTCCAAAGGACAACGCCGAAGAGAGGCGATTTTGCAGCTTCTTAAACAGCAGGGTCGAATCACGATTCAAGAGCTGGTTGAGCGATTCGGCTGCTCGGAAGCGACCGCTAGGCGCGATCTTGAGCAGATGGAAGGAGAGTATCCGGTTATCCGCACCATTGGCGGCGCTATGTACGACGGCATGCACACCGTTCGCGAGCTTCCTTTTGCCGAGAAGGAAGGCTTGTCGATCTTGGAGAAGGAACGGATTGCCGAGCTGGCGACGTCGCTCATCGTCGAAGGAGACGTCATCGGACTCTCCGGCGGCACGACGAACTTCCTCATGGCGAAGCTGCTGAAGTCGCGCAAAGGCATCACGGTCGTTACGAATGCGGTCAATATCGCGATGGAGCTTGCCGGCAGCCAGATTCAAGTCGTCGTGACCGGCGGCATTATGCGCCACAATAGCTTCGAGCTATGCGGACCGCTTGGCGAAGGCATGGTCGGACATTTGCATATCGGCAAAATGTTCATCGGCGTCGACGGCATTTCGGCCGAAGGCGGCATTACGACGTATTCCGAGCAGGAAGCGCAAATCGCGAAAGCACTCATAAAGCGATCCCAATCCACCTATGCGGTTTTTGACCACACGAAGATGGATCGCACATCCTTGTTCTCTATTGCTCCGATCGCCGACCTCGGTGGCGTTATCACCGATGTTCCGCTTGAAGGCGATCTGGCCGAGCTGCTGGAAGCAATGCATATCGCTGTGCATGTAACGGGATAGTTTTATGAAATCCGGGATTCGTTTAAAGAAAGGACCTCATCCTCTACTTGGTAGTAGGAGATGAGGTCCTTTTGCTCGATGTTGGGCCTCCCGTCCGTTCGATTCGTTGGGGCTTTGGACTTCCTGACAACGACTCGGATCAAACCTTTAATAACCGCAATTGTTTCTTAAAAAATAGCATTCTAACAAAATCCCCGCGGTGGTAAGGTTGAAAAGAAAGGTGCCGGCTAGGCCCAAGATGCGCGCACTTTGAGCGCTGCATTAACCTTAACAACAATGGTGCGAGGTGAGAATGTGGAAGTGCGAATCAATTTGTTGGAGAATTGGAATCGGACGGGTGAACCAATCGATAACGGCTATGATTTGAAGCAGCCGTTCAAGCTTGCGTATCCAGCACCGGCCGAGTCCGTAGGCTGGTATCCGATCGGTTTCGAGCGAGGCAACGATACGGCGCTGGACGCGATGGGGTGGTTCGGCTTCAAGCTTGGCATTCAAGCTTACGCGGAGGAGACGGAGCTGACCGTTAAAGCGAGTTTCGCGGACGGCCGCGCCGTGCTTGCTTCCGCCTATATCGCCGGCGCTGGCGAGCATGAGGTTATCGTAAGGCTATCGGATTTCGAAATTGAAGCTGCCAAAAACAATATATGGCGTTTCCTGCAAGCCATCGAGCTGCAAGGAAATGCGGCTCTGTCCTCGGCTATGCTTGTGCGCGGCGACAAAATATTCGCGTCGATTGGCATAGCTGGCAAGTCCGGCGATACGGGCGAGGAAGTCAACTATGCAATGAGCATTTATAATTGCACGGATGCCAGACAGCATGTAACGGGGAAGCAGCTGTTCAAAGGCTGGGAATCGCTTATTGCTAAGCTTGTCCCTTCGAGATTCGTGCTTGAGTCTTCTCATGTATGGCAAGACGCTAACCGGATTCCGAACCGCGGAGCTTCTTGGAGCGCTGGATTATTTGGTTTCGCGCAGCGATGTCGATGCTGATCGCATCGGAACGATGGGTTTCTCTGGCGGAGCGTTGCTGGCTTGGGTATGCGCCGCGCTGGATGAACGGCTGCGCTCCGTCTTACTGACGGGTTTTCCCGGCACGTTCAAAGGTACGATCATGGAGGTGTTTCATTGCGTGGATAATTATACGCCGGGCCTGCTGGCCGAGGCGGAGCTGCCGGAATGGATCGGACTGATTGCTCCGCGTCCGCTGTTCGTGGAGTCGGGAAGCGGCGATCCGATCTTTCCGGTTGCATCGGCGCAGGAGGCGATTCGCCGCCTCGAGAAGACGTACCGCGATGGCGAAGCCGAGAGCAGCTTCGCGTCGGACGTATTCCCGGGCGTCCATGAGGTCAGCGGCCGAATCGCGTACGATTGGCTGGCAAGGCAGCTGAAAGCTTTGGCGGAATAAGAAATGTAAACAGTCTGTTCTTCAAAGAACTTAAAAAAGGTTATATACGTCTATAAAAACTTCATACCAATGACGGACGGGATGCAATAGAATGTTTCTAATCTTATAATCCCATGAAGGGAATATGAACTTAAGATGACGACGGAGGAAATGAAGTATGCTGGATGTATTTGACGTGAAAAAATATGGCGCCAAGGGTGATGGCGTCACTATTGACACGATAGCCATTCAAAAATCGATTGACGATTGCTTTGAAGCAGGCGGCGGATATGTTATTTTGGCAGGCGGCACGTTTGTTTCGGGAACGATTTTTTTGAAATCCAACGTCTATTTGCAGGTCAATCCGTCGGCTGTGTTGTTGGCCAATCCGGATATTGGCGATTACCCGGACGGGACGCATTATAACCGTTATATTAATGAGAAGGACATGGATAAATGTTTTATTTACGCTGAAGACGCCATGAACATTGGCGTAATCGGCCAGGGCGAAATTAACGGCAACGCCGAAAGCTTTCCCAACGAAGGCAGCATTTATCGACCGATGATGATGCGGTTTTTGCGATGCAAAAATATTCATGTTAAGGGATTGCGACTCTATAATTCGACCGCGTGGACAACGGCCTTTCTAGACAGCGAGAATATTTGGTGCGAGGACTTGGACATCCGTAATGATAGAAGGTACAACGGGGATGGCTTGGATTATGACGGATGTAAGAACGTTTTTGTTTCCAACTGCAAAATAGTAGGAACCGATGACAACCTTTGCATACAGGCAAGCAGCAAAGACTATCCGATGAGTAATGTACACATTTCCAACTGCCACTTTACCTCCATCTGCGCAGGCATTCGTATCGGGCTTAAATCTGTGGGCGATATTTCGAATGTAACGATTCACAACTGCACGTTCGAGAATGTTTGGCGTGAAGGGATCAAAATCGAATGTACAGAAGGCGGCAGTATAACCGACATCGTAGCTCATGGTCTAGTCATGAGGAATGTAACGCGTCCAATCTTTATTCTCCTGAACAATCGCCTGGATATGATCGGATCATCGATCGGGCTTGATGAAATGCCGGAGATCGGCACGATGGAGCGGATCACGCTTACTGGTATTATAGCGACGGACAACGATGAGATGTACAATACCCATTACCGTTTTACGGACGATATCATGGGTTGTCCTTCTTTTAACGGAATTCGGGTAGATGCCTGCGACAGCTATCCGATTCGCGATTTAACAATGAAGGATATTACCTATACCTTTGTTGGCGGAGTGAAAAAAGAGGACATTCCTGCAGAATACCCAAAAGTCTGGGATATGAGGTACGAGCATCCGGAGAAGGTTTCCGAGAATTATTATCCAACTTGGAGCCGGACGACGTTCATGGATATCAGAAATGTTGAGCGGCTTTCACTCGACGGCTTGAAGTTCCATGCTATGAAGGAAGATACGAGAGATTCGTATATGATCGAGAACTGTAAAACTTTCAAACAAGATATCACGGAGTATTAGAATCACGAGTATAGAATCACGAGTATCCACTACTGAAAAAATGTCCAACATCGAAAAAACGCCATCTATCCGGTCGCAAGACCAGGTAGATGGCGTTAACTTTGTATGAAAATCAGCAGATTCCGTTTTTCATGTTATTCGATTCAACTCGCATGCGAAGTATAGACCGTTCTTCCCTGCACCCACGTACGTCGCACGTTCAGATCAGCATCGGTCAGGATGAGGTCGGCTTGCTTGCCGACGGCGATCGAGCCTGTGCGGTCGTCGATGCGAAGCTGTCTTGCGGCGTTGCCGCTGGCCATGATGCTGATCTGCGGGATCGATAGGCTCGTATTGGCGAGCATATAGCGGAACGCGCCGATCATCGTCAGGCTGCTGCCGGCAAGCGCTTTGCCTTCGGCTAGACGGGCAACGCCGTCCTTGACGATGACTGGCAAAGCACCCAGCTCGTACTGGCCATCCGGCATGCCTGCGGCGGACATGGCGTCCGTAATCAGGATGACCTTGTCCGCAGGCTTGGCTGCGACAAGCAAGCGTATGGCGACGGGATGCACATGATGTCCGTCGGCGATCAGCTCCGCATGGATGCGGTTATCTGTCAGCACGGCGCCTAGCGTTCCCGGCTCGCGGTGGTGAAGGCCGCGCATCGCATTATACGTGTGCACCGCTTGGGACAAGCCAGCATCGGCGGCAGCCTCAATCTCCGTATATAGAGCATCCGTATGGCCGCAAGCGGTCACGATACCGTTCTGCGATGTCCACGCAATCGTCTCCGCAGAGCCTTCTTTCTCCGGTGCTAGCGTAAGCTGGCTAATAAGCCCCGGCCATCTTTCCGCCCATTCTTGCATCCAGCTAAGCTGCGGGTTAAGAATATAGGCTGGATTCTGCGCACCGGGCCATTTCTCGCTAATGAACGGCCCTTCCAAGTGAACGCCGTGCAACGCTGCATACGGCATTCCCGCCGATCGATATTCGGCTGCCGCTTCAAGCACGGCTTCGATGGATGACTTGGGAGCGGTCATCGTCGTGGCGAGCATCGTCGTCGTGCCGTTCGCGGCGTGAAAGCCCGTGATTTTGTCGTAGCTGTCGCGGCTCGCGTCCATGAAGTCAGCTCCGAAGCCGCCGTGCACATGCATGTCAATGAAGCCCGGGAGAACGTAACCGCCCTCGCCGTCAATCACGGAACGATCAGCGCCGCTCTCGGCCTTGCTTCCTACATCGATACGTTCGATAAGGCCGTTAGCGATAACGACGCTGCCTTCCTCGATGCGATCCTCCAAGACGATGCGGACATTGCATAGGGTGAAGCGGTTCGTATACTCATTTTCTTTCATTTAATCCAACATCCTTCCTGCCTCTCGGTCGAGCAGAACAATGACGCGCGGATGCGTCTGGAGCAGCGAAGCGGGAACGTTCGTCGTAATGGGACCCGTCAATGCTTCCTTGACGATCTGCGCCTTGTCGGCACCGCGTACAGCTAGAATTATCGTATTGGCTTTCAAAATCGAGCCAACGCCCATTGTCACCGCAAATTCGGGCACCTCATCCATGGAGTCGAAGAAGCGGGCGTTAGCCTCGCGGGTCTCCGGCTTAAGCTTCACGACATGCGTGCCGCCGGAGAGGCCGTGATCGGGCTCGTTAAAGCCGATATGTCCGTTATGGCCAAGCCCGAGCAGTTGAATATCGACGGGCTGCGCTGCCAGCATCGCGTCGTAACGGACGCATTCGGCTTCGATGTCGGCCGCCATGCCGTTCGGCAAATGCGTTTGCTCAGCCGGAATATCGATATGGGAAAATAAATGGCTGTTCATATAATATGCGTAGCTCTGATCGTTCTTCGGCTGCAGACCGACATATTCGTCGAGGTTGTACGTCGTCACTTGCTCGAAGCTAACGTGCTCGTTTTTGTGTATTTGTACTATTTTGTCATAAATTCCGATCGGTGTCGATCCTGTTGCGAGCCCTAACACCGCTTGCGGTTTCGCTTTGACCAAATCGGTAATATATCGCGCGGCGTAAGCGTCCAGCTCCTGCTGCGTGTCGAATTGAATGATTTCCATAGCATAGCCTCCTTGATCGTAGGTTGAGCTTTTCCGATGCTTTTAGTGTAAAACATTTTCGATGGATAAACAACATAATAATGATTGAAAAAATCAAAATTATGATCATTAATGTCAATAAACACAAGAGCAAGCTTATGGGACACAAAATCATCCGTGCGTGAGCGCGAAACGAAAATGTATGCTATGCTAGTTCTATATGACCATAAAAGGTTATGAAAGCTGCCGATGGTAACGGGCGGCAATAGCATACATAGATGAAGTTAAGGCGTGGGAGGAAGTCGTATGGCAGTAGAGCAGCAGGATACTACAGCAAAGCGCAAAGGCGAGCATATACGAATTTGTTTGCAGGAGAAGGTGAACGGCGTCGGCATCGAAACCGGCTTCGAGCGTCTGCGCTTCAAGCATAATGCCATGCCTGAGCTTTCGTTCCAGAGCGTTAGCCTCGAAACGGAATGGCTTGGCAAGAAGCTCGGAGCGCCATTGCTCGTTAGCTCCATGACGGGCGGCACGGACGAAGCGGGAGCGATTAATCGCCGCCTCGCCATTGCCGCCCAAGAGCGGGGCTGGGCGATCGGACTAGGCTCCATGCGCGCGGCGATCGAGCAGGAGAAGCTTGCGGCATCGTTCGCGATACGCAAAGAGGCGCCTACCGTACCGGTGATTGCCAATATCGGCGCTGTGCAGCTCAATTACGGCTTTGGTCCGGAGGCTTGTCAACGGGCGGTTGATTTATCGGAGGCCGATGCGCTCGTCCTTCATCTGAACAGCATGCAGGAAGTGTTCCAGCCGGAGGGGGATACGGACTTCAGAGGACTTTACGCCCGGATTGAACAGGTGTGCAAATCGGTCACCGTCCCGGTCGGCGTCAAGGAAGTCGGTTGGGGGATCGACAGCGAGACGGCGACGGCGCTTGCTAACGTCGGCGTCGCTTTCATCGATGCCGCAGGCGCAGGCGGCACGTCTTGGAGCCAGGTCGAGAAATTCCGCTCGAAGGATGTCATGCGGCGCGAGGCCGCCGAGGCGTTTGCCGATTGGGGCATTCCAACAGCGCAGAGCATTGCCGATATCCGAAGCGCATTACCATCCATGAAGCTTGTCGCAAGCGGCGGCTTGCGGCATGGCGTCGATGCGGCGAAGTCGCTGGCGCTCGGCGCGAATATCGCAGGCTTCGGACGGGTGCTGCTTCCGAAGGCAGCCGGCGGCAGCAGCGATGTCTCGGTACGAGGTCTGCTGGAGCAGTTCGAGCGAATTGAGTTCGAGCTTCGCACAGCTATGTTCGGGATTGGAGCAGGCACAATCGAGGCGCTGCGCAACACGAACCGGTTAATCCATATCTAACGATCAAATCAGTTTTTGTAACACCGATAAGCACGGCTAGATAGGCGAAGGATCCCGCTCGCTGCTATCTGCGCCGTGCTTTATTTATTGAATTAAGCCCGTACCTTCGATGTTTACCTTCGCATTGACTTTGAAATCGGCGCCGGGATAGATGGGTAGCCATTTCTCATACGCTTCATTAGGGTTATTGGAGTGATGGTTCGCCCGATACCGGAGCCCGAAACCGAACGGATCCACGCCGGCCTGCTGAATTTTGCGAAGCAGCTCTTCGGCTTGCCGCGAGTAATCCTCGCTTAGCTTCTTCTCGATGGATGCCCACTCCTGCTTATACAAATTTTCCGGTGCATCCTCAAGCACGACACTCATTTTGACTTTGAAGGCAATGACAGTTTTCGCGCCTTGCGTCGTCATGCGATACTTTGAACGAATATCGCTAACAGCGGCTACGACCTGGGTGTCTTCGTAAGTGCCGCGTACCGACGATTTGGGATAGCTTTCTGCAAGTTGAGCGAAAAGCTGGGTCTCCTCGGGAGATAGCACCATAATGATTTTGTTTTTATTGAGCAGAGCCGTCCGATTGATGATATAGCTTTCCTTGGAATCGGGGATGATTATCGGCAGCAGCGGATCCAATCCTTTCTCGAAAGCGCGTTTCGAAAATTCGGACAGCGGCTGGACATACGTATACGGAGAATCGGTACCGTCGGCTCCGAAGCTAAGAAAGAGCGTATTGCCCGGATATCGTTCGGAGACCGGTTTAACGCCGAGCAGCGCTTGCGCATCGGGCTTGGCGACCGCGATGTCGGCAACGCTCTGAATGTCTCTTCTTCTCCGCATCCATTGCAACATCCCGCTATAATCGCTGCGTGCCAGCTCTTCTCCGACTAGAAATATTTTGCAGTGGCCGAAATCCAGCTCCTTGTCGACGTGAGACTTGAGCATTCGAACGCCTTCGGCAATACTGCTGGCATCAATGGTTTCGAGCTGCGCTTTGGATGCGCCAGGCTCGATCTTAGGCGACGGAAGGGCAAGCTGCAGCGTAATGCGGTAGGGCTTTTGCTCGTTATCCGTCTTATCGATGCCCGTCGCAACAACAAAAAAACGTTTGTCGATGTCTTTGAACCCGCAACCGCCTAAGAAGCAGACGGTGACCAGTAGAATGACGCAGCAAAAAACGTTTCTCATGCGGACCTGGGCCTCCTTCGGCTCAAAATAAAGATGCCAATGACAAGAAGGATCTCCACGAACATGCGGAATATGAGCCAATAGGTCGATATAAGCATATTCAGCTTCTCGTTCGTCAGCAGCAAGTATACGAAAGTGAGCGCTATGAACACGCCTACGATGACATAATTGGATAAAGGCGTTTTCTCGCTGTCTATCTCGGGTTTATGGTTCGAAATCATGCTCTTGACGAATTCCATCGCTTGATGCCATCCCGACATCGTAAACACGAGCGTTAAGTTCAAGTACACGATGAGGAACAGGAACAAGACGCGTTCGATGAACCCGTACTGCATGAGCAGGGAGTCGGCGGTAATGCTCCAGATATAGATGTAATTGCCGACCGTCTCCGTGCCATGAATGCCAATCGGAACAAAAAAAGTAATGAGCAAAATAACGAAGCCCATCAACGGGTAGATCCAGCGATGCCGGAAGCGGGAGTTGGGCGGCATCAAACGATTGAACAACGACATATTGATGTATCCGGTGAATATAAACGAAGCCGCGGCGGTAGACGCGAGCGTTGGCGCTTTCGTTACATAGTTGGCGATTACCCGGATCGCATCCCAGTTCAAGTGCGGGTTGCTGCCTGCCTTGAACAAAACAAATAAAATGATCGGCGCGTTAACGATGAGACCAATCTCGATCACGAACATAACCGTCAAAGAGGAACGCGTGGCCGCATAGCCGCATGCAAGGACCAGCATGGCCAAGATAAGACTAACATGAACGTCGGGGTTGAAAAACCGATTGATCATGATGGCGAAGGCAATAATGGCTAGCGACGTTGCATAGAGCCACATAAATGTGAAAAACGAGATAAGACTATTCGAGATCCACTTTGGAAGATGCATCTTCAATATCTCGGGCAGTCCTTTGCCGGGATACCGGGCGAGTGCGCCAGTGTACAGATACAGAAGGATCGTGCCGATAACAGCGCCGATAATGAGCGACTGGACAGCGCCTCTGTAGCGGTCGGCCATGAGAATATGCGGCACATACAGCATCAGATTGATAAAGCTTACGAGAATGAAGTTATAGAAGAAATAACGGTTCACTTCAGCTTCACCTGCCCAATATCGCCTTCGGTCGGCTGCAGCCTGCCGAATATTCGGAAGTACGGCTTGCCGAAGCTTCTTAGATTGCATAGGTAGGTGATGTAAACGAACACGCCTACCGCAACGCCCGAAATGCCAAAGAAAATCGCTATAATGATTAACGGATACTTCAAGAACCGGACAGCGAACGATAGGGAACTGACCGGAATGACGAAGTTGGCAATCGCGACGACGGAGGTTACGATAATCATTATGCTGCTGACGAGACCTGCTTGCTGCGCGGCTTGTCCGAGAATAAGGCCGCCGACGGTCGTCGCCGTAGAGCCGATATAGCGGGGCAGCCGGATACTTGCCTCGATCAGCGTCTCAATCATGAACAGCATGATGAACACTTCGATAAAGGAAGGATAGGGAACGGCCGATCGGCTTCCCGCAATGGAGAACGCAAGCTGAACCCGGAACAGCTCCGGATTGTAAGAGACGATAGAAATATAGAGCGCAGGCAGGGTGATCGTAAGCAAGATAGACGTATACCGGAGGAAAATGAGAAATCTCGTCATCCAGAATGCTTCGTAATGATCTTCGACCGCATGCATGAAGTCAAAAAAGGTAGCAGGCAATATAATGGCGAACATACTGCTTTTCATCAAAATAACGACTTTGCCTTTGGCAATCGCTTTCGAAATTCGATCGGGCCGCTCCGTAATGAGCACCGTCGGAAAAAGATGCTTCCTCTTTCCGATCAGCAGCTTGTCCAGCTCCCCGGCAGCGTTAACCATCTCGACGTGTATGGTCGTGATTTTGGTCCTGACATTGTCAAGGATGGTCGGATCGACGCGGCGCTGGTCGAAGACGACCATGATCGGCGTTTTGGATACCGATCCGATCGTATGCTCCTCAACGGACAAGTCTGCCGACTGGTACATGCTGCGAATAAGGTTCAAGGATTTGGTCAAGTCTTCGCTTAATGCAAGCTGCGGACCTTGAATGGCGCTTTCGACCTGAGTCTGCGGACTCTCGTTGCATATGATCCTTGCAGCGTATAAGGAATAGACGATGCCATCCGCTTCAATCAGCGCATTGCCCCGCAGCAGCAGGTCTCGCCATTTGGCTACGTCATCCGCGACCTTATACTCGACAATGGTGCGAAGCTGCTCGCGGTAAGGCTGCTCCCGCTTCGCGAACGGTACGAATATAAAGTCGGCGATCATTTTTTCCTCGCACATCGGAGCGATGTAAGCGACTTGGATCGTCATCTCGCCATTGCTTAGCTCTTCAAGCTTCATGTCGACCGCTTCGGCGAACATCAGTCTTATACGTTCGTTCATGATTTTTTTCCTCCTCCGGTTAGAATGGATAAGCTTCCATAGTTTGTGCAAGGAGGCGTATATTATGCTAGCAATGCCGACGACGAACCTTTTGCGAGGAGCTAGAAATTCAAGTACAATGAGTAAACATAATGTTTTCGCGTTTGGCTGCAGGCGATCATGAAGGAGATAGAGAGAATAGGGTAGGAAGGGCGATATGATGCAGGAATTACATACAACGAAGCTCGCGAACGGCTGGCTGCAGGTGAAGGTGCCGCTGCCTTTCTCGTTGAAATGGGTCAACAGCTACGTAATACCGGAAGAGAACGGTTATACGCTCATCGATCCGGGCTTGCGTACCGACGAGGCCATTGAAGCATGGGAGGCGGCACTGGCGCTGAATCAGTTGAAGTGGACGGACATCGCGCGCATTATAGTAACACATCAGCATCCCGATCATTATGGGCTTTCCGGCTATGTGCAGGAGAAGAGCGGAGCGCCGGTATACATATCCAGAGCTTCTCATGCCTATGCGCTTCGGCTATGGGGAGAGGGCAGTCGTTTCGCCGAACAACTAAAGTCCTTATTCGTAGAGCATGGCATGCCGCTGGAGCTTGTAGATGCCATCGGTGAAAACCTGGCCAGCTTCGTGGAGATGGTATCGCCGCAGCCGAAAGTCGCTTATTTGGAGGCGGGCGGGACGCTTGCCATAGGGGGATTGGATTGGCAGCTTATCGACGCTCCCGGGCATGCCTCCGGCGGGCTATGCTTCTATCAGCCGGAGCGCAGATGGATGATATGCGGCGATCAAGTATTGCCGCATATTACGCCCAATGTGAGCGTCGTGCCCGGCGAGGACGAGAGACCGCTAGCTTTGTTTCTTGCCAGTCTGGAGGAGCTTGCGGAATATGAGGTAGAGCTGGCATTCCCCGGTCATCGCGATCCGTTCGATGATTTCTCGGGCCGAATAGAGGAGCTTATCTCGCATCATGGCCGCAGGCTCGTTCGGATGGCTGAATTGCTCGAAGAAGAGCCCCGCACGGCTTTCGACCTGTGCGAGGCTCTATTCGGCAGCCGGTTGCGAAGCAATCCGCATAATTTGCGCTTTGCGATGGCGGAGACGCTTGCCCACTTGTACGAGCTCGTCCGGCAGGGAAGAGCAATCTACAGTCCGGCAAACAGCTGTACGAGCGGCGTTTACTATGCTATTTCCCCCACGCGATAGTGAAATTAGCGGTCGCGGAATTCCTGCGGCGTAATGCCGTAACGATCTTTGAACACCTTGATGAAATAGCTTGTTTTCAAGTAACCGATTTTGGCGGCGATCTCGTAGATCTTCTCGTTGGAGGAGCGAAGCAGATGCGCCGCCTTTTCCATCTTAAGCCTCGATAAATAATCGCTGATGCCTTCCCCGGTCTCCAGCTTGTACACCTTGGACAAGTAAGAAGGATTCAAATAGACATGTGCGGCGATCGTTTGAAGTGAAGCGTCATCCAGGCGGTTCGCTACGTATTCCTGCACCCTCTGTACGATGCCCGATCTCGAATCCTGTTCTCTAAAGCTCATATGGCTCTTGAATGACTGGAGCACATCCGTCGTCCACGAGCGAAGCTGCTTGATCGTATGGAACTGCGGACCGCCGAGCAGCTGGTTGAAGTTTTCCTTCATAATATCGGCCATCCATAGCTTATTCTTATGAATCGAGTAGCTGAGCGAGCTGGCTATCATGAAATACGTCTCCAAAATATGCTCATGCGAGTCGCCCCACTTATGCTCCAATTCATCAAATGCGTTCGATAGCTTCTCGTCGATGGCGTCCCATTGCCCAGCTTCAAGCAGATGGATGAGCAGCGGCGGATTGTAAAGATGCGTAAGCGAATTCGCTTCGCCCGTATCGATCTCTTCGGCCAGCGTGAACATAAAACCCCGCTCGCCCCCGATGCGCTGCCGGAAGCTGACGAGACAACGTTCGTACGTATCGCGGACATCGGCAGGAAAGGCAGCCGGCTTGCTTAGTACGAGCGAAATCGTGCCTTTCAAGTAAAGGCTCACGTAATGCTGCAGCTGGGCGACTTTCGACTCGACCTGCTGCAGGGCAAGCTGTTCCTTAACGGCAGCGTTCTTGCTGCCAGCCTTGCGCATAAGGAGGAAGACGAGATAGCCGTGGTCATCCTTCAAGTGCCACAGCGTATACTCGTCTGCGAATATCTCCTCGGCAATGTTACAGACTGCGAATTCGAGCAAGGAGCTGTCTTGCTCCGTCTGTTCGTCGAAATAATCCTCCATGCGAAGCAGAATAATGCAAAACGGCGAGCCGACCGTGTGCGGTAGTTGAAACATATCAAGCTTCTGTTCCAGCTCGCCGGGAGCAGGGAAGCTCTTGCCTTGCAGCAGGGAGGCAAGCAGATGCTTCCGTAATACGGGCAAATTTTGTTTCAGCGACGTAAGCGTCTTCTGCTGCGAAGTGACGGCGCTCCAATGCTGCTCCAGCTCGGCGACCGCCTTCTTCACCGCTTGAAGCAGCTCCTCGTCCTCGGCAGGCTTAAGCAAATAATCGGTCGCTTGCTGCTGCAGCGCCCGCTTCGCATATTCGAAGTCGTTGTAGCCTGTCAGCAGTATGCATCTGACATCTGTCCAAGAGCCGCGTATTTGCTCGATAAGCTCAAGACCGGACAGGCCGGGCATGTGAATGTCGGTAATGACGATATCGATCGTCGTCTCGTTCATGACGGCGAGCGCTTCTGGTCCGGAATAGGCTTGATACACGTTATCGATACCTATCGTGTCCCACGGCAAGTTATGGACCAAATCTTCGACCAGATCGGGCTGGTCGTCAACGATGAGTAATTTGTACAAGGCTGTACTGCACCTCCGGTAATAGGATTCATGTTCGTTCCTCTAGCTGTTATGCGGCCATGTGACCGATACGGCAAGTCCGCCTTCCGGCCGAACGCGGAACGTAAGCGAAGCTTCCGAGCCGAATTGGTAAACGATTCGCTGACGGATGTTCCAGAGCGCGCAGCCGGTACCGTCGTTCGGCGGATTCATGACGCTCATCTCCAGCTTCCTCATCCCTTCCTCGGTTACGCCTACTCCGTTATCCGCTATCGTAATCGTATGGTAACGGTCATTGCTATCGCCGGAGATCGTAATGATGCCGTCTCCGGCGAATCGTTCAATGCCATGAATAACGGCGTTCTCCGCGAGCGGCTGAAGCAGCAGCCTTGGAATTTCCAAGGCAAGCATCGATTCCGGCACATCGATTTCATAAGACAAGTGCCGAATATGGAATTTCTGGATCTCCAAGTAGCTTTCGATTAACTCCAGCTCGTCCTTAAGCGTCGCGCTCGGCTTCTCTACCCTTGTCGTATAACGGTAATATTTGGACAGATGCATAGCAAGCTTCATGACCGATTCTTTCTTGTCCAGCCTTGCCAGACTTCGAATAAGCGCGAAGCAATTATATAGGAAATGCGGGTTGATCTGCGACTGCAGCTGCTTTACGTTGGCTTCGCGGGTACGGATTTCTTCCATGTACAGCTTCTGGATCAACTGCTCCGTATTGGCCGCCATGTCGTTGAAGCGATGGAACAGGTACGTGAATTCGTTTTTCGGATTGGCCGTAATCCGCGCCGAATAGTTGCCGTCCTGCAGCCGCTTCACGCTGCGGATAAGCAGGCCGATCGGACGCTGTACGTTGCGGTACAGCAAGTAGCCTGCGAGCAGGCTCATGACAAGAAGCAGCGTTACCGAGCCGTAAAATAAGATTTGGCTTTTGACGATCGGCTTCAGGATATCGGCAAGAGGCACATAGTCGACAAGATACCAATCGAGCGTTTCCAGATGTGCGGTCGTAACAAGGAAGTCGTCGCCGTGCACCTTTATAATGCCGTCGGTTACGCTCTCCGTGGTCATGCCTGGGAGAAATTGTTGAATGGAATCGGTCATCGTCTTGTCCGAAGTCCGGTTCCGAATGACAGAACCGTCCTTATGGACGAGGAAGGGGTCGCCCTTGCCCGCCAGCTTGAACGTATCGAGGTCCCTGATAAGATGCTCCTCGGGAAACGAGATTTCAACGATGATGCCGGCTTTCTCCAGATCGTTCACTTTGCTGTTCGGCTTGACGATATGGCGGACGAAACGCTTATGCTTAATGTTCTGAATGATCATTTCCTCGTACTTCCAGCTTGGCGTATAGATTTCTTGGACGGAATCGAGATCGTAAGAAAGATAAGGATTGGTCGAGACGAGCTGTTTGCTGGCGGGCGCGAGCACCGAATATTGCGTATCCCAGCGCTGGGATACGTTCAGCAGGCGGAGCCGCTCGATGATGCGCAGCTTCTCGTCATTGCGTATGTAGGCGCTTTCGATCAAATGCAAATTTTGCAGCTGCTGGATATGGATATCTTCGGTGAGCAGGTAACCGAGCGTCGACAGCGTCGTCACGCTACGGTCGATTTCGCTGGCCAGGAAGGCGACGTCCTTCTGCTTCAACGACTTCATCTCTTCTTTGATGACGTCCATGCTCGTCCGAATCGAAAGCGTATACAAAACAATGATCGGAATAAGCAATAGGACGATTAACGTCATGATTTTGGTGAACGTATTTTCTCGTAAACGCATGACCGAACCTCTCTTTTTTATGAAAATAACGATAGATAAGTCAACAAAGTGGCATGCTTCCAAAGAACGTGGTCTATAGCACAGGAGATACTGCTGATAAAATTAATCATACAGGAGAGCTGATAAAACACAAATCAATTTTTGTTCGGAAAGGGGCAACAGGAGTGGATAGCGCATTAAACAAACCGCTGCCGCAAGCAGAGGAACAGCCGCAGAAGCGGGAAGCCAAGCCAAGAGAGAAGCTAAGCCGCACATGGCCTTTGCACTTGATGCTGCTGCCGGCAGCCATCGTAACGTTCATCTTCGCTTACGTGCCGATGAGCGGTCTCATTATGGCGTTTCAGGATTTTAAACCATACGACGGCATCTCCGGTTCCAAGTTCGTGGGGCTGGAGCATTTCAGATTCATGTTCGAGTATCCGGACAGCAAGCAGGTCATATGGAACACGCTCATCATTTCGGGATTGAAAATCGTATTCGGCCTTATCGTTCCATTCACCTTCGCCATCTTGCTTAACGAGGTTCGCAAAATGCTGTTCAAGCGCGTCGTGCAGACGCTTGTCTACCTGCCTCACTTTATCTCGTGGGTTATTCTCGGCGCGATTCTGACCGACATGCTCGGCAACAAAGGCATCGTGAACCAGACGCTGAGCGCGCTCGGCATGTCGAACGTATTCTGGCTCGGCGACGGGGACTGGTTCCGCTTTACCGTAGTCGTCAGCGACATTTGGCAGAACTTCGGTTTCAACACGATCGTCTTCCTGGCTGCGCTGTCCGGCGTTAACCCTTCCTTGTACGAGGCGGCGGAAGTCGATGGCGCGACGCGCTGGAAGCAGACGCTTCATATTACGATTCCGTCGATGATTCCAATCGGGGTCGTCGTCGGCACGCTGTCGCTGGGCAACATTCTGAACGGCGGCTTCGATCAAATTTTCAACCTTTACAATTCGCTCGTTTACGACAAAGGCGACATTATCGATACGTTCGTATACCGTACGGCAATCCTTAACGGTCAATACAGCTTCGGTACGGCAGTCGGCTTTTTCAAATCGATCATCGGCTTGATCATGATCGTATTTTCATACCGGGTGGCATACAAATTTGCCGGTTATCGCATTTTCTAATTCATTTATCGGTTATTAGGGAGTGTATCAATCAAACAAAGGATGAGATTTCATGTATCATAAAACAGCAGGCTACAAAACGTTCTCGGTGTTCAATTACGCGCTGCTCGCATTCATATGCATTACATGCGTCATACCGCTCGTTCATATTCTGGCCGTCAGCTTCAGCGCAAGCTCGCCGGCGAACGCGAATCTGGTTAAGTTATGGCCGATCGGCTTCAACTTCGACGCTTACGCGAAGACGCTGAACAATGCGAACTTCTTCAATGCGCTTAAGGTTGGCGTCTGGCGAACGGCGCTAGGCACGGTCGTAGGGATGAGTCTTATGATTCTTGCCGGCTACGCCTTGTCCAAGGACAACCGCGATTTCCGCAGCCGCTCGTTCTATACGTGGTTTTTCTTGTTCACGATGCTGTTCAGCGGCGGTATCGTGCCGGGCTACATGCTGATCCGCAATTTGGATCTGATGAACTCGATCTGGGCGCTTGTATTGCCGGGCGCCATCAACGTGTTCAATATGGTACTCTTAATGAACTTCTTCCGCGCCGTGCCGAGGGAGCTCGAAGAGGCGGCCACGATCGACGGGGCAGGCCAGTTCCGAACGCTGTGGAGCGTTTTCCTTCCGATCTCGATGCCCGCGCTGGCGACGATCTCGTTGTTTACGATGGTCACGCATTGGAACTCTTGGTTTGACGGCTTGTTATATATTACAGATTATAGAAAATATCCATTATCGACATTCCTGCAAACGATTATTGTTCAGCAAGATTTCAATAAAATCAATCCGGACGTCAATGAGCTGAAGAACATTTCGCAGCGGACGGTGAAGTCGGCCCAGATCTTCATCGGAACGCTCCCGATTTTGCTTGTATATCCGTTCCTGCAGCGTTACTTCGTGAAAGGGATCATTTTGGGAGCGGTTAAAGAATAAGCGACAAAATGGCATCGATAACAAAATAATGGTCTTTCGAACGAAAAAAAACGGTATTATAGTTAGTTTTAACGATGGTAAGTATCGTTATTAATAACATAATATGACTTAGTGGGGGTAGCGCAATGAAGAAGTGGTTGTCTTTATTATTAATTCTTACATTCATGCTGGCGATTGCGGCATGCTCGGGCAACAACAACGGCAACAATAACGCCGGCACGACCGGCGGTAACGCCAGCAACACGCCGAAAGAAACGGAAGCGGCGGCAGAGGAAAACTTTAAAGACGGCAAATATACGACGCCGATTACGCTTTCGACGGTTTGGGGACTTAACCAAAGCTCGGTATTCAAAGTAGGCGAAACGATCGAGGACAACGTTCATACGCGCCTTATCAAAGAACGCCTTGGCATCGACATCAAGTACGATTGGGTTATAACGAACACGAACGACGCTTACAAAACGAAGCTGCGCCTCATGCTCTCCTCCGGCGAGAAGATGCCTGACATCGTCGTATTCCGCGGCGACCTTGAGACGGTCAACATGCTGATCGATTCCGGCCAGTTCATGCCGGTAGGCGATCTGGTTGACAAATACGCGAACGAAACATACAAAGCGGGCCTCGATCTCGATCCGACGATCTGGCTGCCGATCAGCCGCGGCGGCGAGAAAATGGCATTGCCGGTTCTCGATTACGCCTACAACGGCGACCATGTGATGTGGATCCGTCAAGACTGGCTCGATAAGCTGCAGTTGAAAGCGCCTACGACGATCGCCGAGATGGAAACGGTCATGGACGCGTTCACGAACCAAGATCCGGACGGCGACGGCAAGAAAAACACGATCGGTCTTGCGACGGGGTTCAAGAACGGCTTCGCGAACTGGATGACGGACATCGGCTTCCTGTTCGGAGCTTACGGCACGATTCCAGGTCAATGGAACCTCGCTGCCGACGGCACGCTGGAGCACGGTTCGATAAACCATGCCGCTAAGAAGGCTTTAACGAAGCTGAACGAATGGCTGAACAAAGGCTATATCTCGCAGGACTCGGCATTGTTTGACGAGGTCAAAGGCTCCGAGCTGTTCACGAAGGGCGAAGCGGGTATCGTTTTCGGACCGAACTGGCTGCCGGCATGGCCTTTCCCGGACCTGAAAAACAACGTTCCGGGAGCAACGTACAAAGCATACCCCGTGCCTGCAGGCCCAGACGGCACGATCGGTTCGCAAGGCGGCAACCCGCCGTCCAACGGATACATCTTCGTTAACAAGGATTCGAAAAACCCGGAAGCGATTCTTCACTACTACAACTGGTTCTTCGATAACATTGCCAACCCACAGCCGGGCAGCGAGTTCGAGAAAGGCTTCGCCGAAGGGTACGACTATGCGACGCTTCCGGACGGATCGATCACGGCGGATGCCGCGAAGTATCCCGATTTGTTCCCTGGCCTGAAGGACCAAACGGCGCCGCCGCTTTACTACACGCTGACCTATGAAGGCGCGCGTATTCCTACCTTGTACGCCGATACGCATATTAAGCTTGCAGGCGGCGCCGAGCCGACGACGCCTTACGAGAAGCAAGAATTCAATACGCGTCTGAAAGAAAACACGGATGCGATGAAGGTGGTCATGGACCAAGTAGAGATTCGCAAGAAAAACTACTACATGGGTCCATTGACGGAAACGATGCAAAGCAAAAACGAGCTTCTGAACAAGCTTCTGAACGAAACGTATAGCAAAATCGTCTACGGCCAGCAACCAGTCGATACGTTCGACGAAATGGTCGAAAACTGGAAGAAATCCGGCGGGGAGCAAATTACGAAAGAGGTTAACGACTGGTACAACAGCGTTAAGTAATACGGCCTCCTGGAACCCGCACCTAGAGCTTGATACGAATAAAGCAAGAGGCGTCCGCAAGCTTGTTTCGCTTGCAGACGCCTCTTTTTCAGTTCAATGCGGTACGTAGCGTCCTTGCTCGGGTACAGCTATTTCATGGAATTTTTTGCACAGTAATTTTAAATTAGACTTTAGAGATTCGCCGAACATCGGCTCGCCATGTCCGGTAATCGCCAAAGTTGGCTGTAGTGACGCTAGTTTTTTGACCGACCTTTCCGCCAATACCCAATCGGTCGTAAAATATTTAGGCGGCCCGCTTATTTCCTGCTCTTGCATCATGACTTTGTATAGCGATTCCTGCTTTACCGTAACGAACGCATCGCCCGCAATAAGCGTTCCGTCATCCTTGCGGAATAACGAAATGTGTCCCCGCGTGTGTCCGGGCGTATGAATATATTCCCATTCCGGGAGCACCGGGATGGTGCCGTCCGCAGGCAAAGCGATGACCCGATCGTCCAAATTGATGCCGTCATGGGGAAAGAACGGCGACATTTCCGTCACGAGACCTCCGTTAACGGTAGGGTCGGCGGGCGGATAATCGGATAATCCGGTTAAATAAGGCATCTCCAGCTCATGAGCGTACACCGGTACGTTCCAATGCTCGATCAGCTCGATAATCGCGCCGACATGGTCGAAATGCCCATGCGTCAAAATAATCGCCGTCGGCGGGAAGTCAAACCGCTCATCGGCCGCTTTTATTATTTTTTTAGCCGATCTAGGCATACCGGCGTCAACGAGCACCCATCCCTTATCCTTCTGCTTTGGATCTCCGATAAAGCATACATTCACGATTTGAACGGGATAACAAAAAACGTCCGGACGATAAGCGAGTCCTTCTCCGTTCGCGACGGAGGTTAACGGCATGAACGTATTTTCAAACGAGCTTTCCAAGCTGCTTCAACCTCCTGCATGATCACTCTCCTTTTATAAGCTTTCCTATTGGCGGACGGTTATTCCAATCTGGGCTTAGCGGGATCGCAGTTCGGAGGAGCAACTGCGCCGCAATTCGAAAGCTTTAATAAGTAGTAGCACTCCTCGCGGTACATATGATCGGGAATTAACGGGTTAAGGCGGCTCAGCAGCTCCTCGCTTAATTCCATCTCTTCAAGCTCATTTAGAAATGCCATAAATACGTTCATTTCCATATTAACGTCCTCATGAAACTTCGATAATGCCGGATAATGCTCGCGCATGGTTCGGAAGTAGCCGGTCAGCTCGATCGCTTTCAAATAAAATTCATTAAAATGTTTTTCGAACTTTTGGCTTTTTCGAATGAGGCGTTTCTCGACGGAATCCAGATCCATTACGATAGCAGCGGCGTGGCCCGCCGCGTCCGGAAGCCAAAGCAAGTCATGATGAAGGGAGGGGAAATGGGGCACGGGCTTGCCATCCAGCAAAGCGGTCAATATTTTAACGTACTCCTCCAATTCGTTGACCATATGATTGATAAAGGTAGGCGTCAACCCGATCGATACCTTTCCGAGCAGAAGCTGGTCCAACAAGTCAAGCTTAAAGGTGCGCAGAGATATAGTTGCATCATAAGCTTTTTGGTTGAGCTCCGGTAACGAAGAGCCCTGCGTCCGCGCTTCGGTTAGCAGCCGGTCAAAAAGTTGAATAAACAGCGCGGATGTTTGTATATCCTTCATTTCTTTGGGCGGCAAAGCATTATTGATGAATCTCGAGTGATCGCCTAATATTTGCAGCCAAAAACGATGTTCAAACCATGCTTGTTCATCCATGCCAGTAACCCCTCTCATCAAGTTCATCACATCAGTTTATGTTCGGAATCCGGCGTCAGAACTAGAATGAGAATCATGTATTAGCGATATAAGCTTCATTTAATGATGTTCTAATGAAAGTTTTCGAATATATATTGCGTCATATATAAATTTATGTTACATATTAAATAACGGAAATGAGACATATAGGATGCAACGAACTATTCCGTCACATCAGAGCAGGGGAGAAGAGTCGACAATGGAGAGAGAATTAGCGCTTGAAATCGTACGCGTAACGGAATTGGCAGCATTGGCATCCGCGCCTTGGATGGGCAGAGGGGATAAGAATAGCGCAGACGGCGCTGCGACTTCGGCCATGCGCGCGATGTTCGACTCGGTATCGATTCGCGGAACGGTCGTGATCGGCGAAGGGGAAATGGACGAAGCGCCGATGCTTTATATCGGAGAAGAGGTCGGGAGCTTGAACGGACCGGAGGTCGACGTAGCCGTCGATCCGTTGGAGGGGACGGAGATCGTTGCGAAAGGGCTGAACAATGCGATGTCCGTCATCGCGGTAGCCGGAAAAGGCCAATTGCTTCACGCGCCGGATATGTATATGGAGAAGCTGGCTTTCGGTCCGGCACTCGTTGGAAAGCTTAGCATCACGGATCCGATGGAGGTAACGCTGAAGAAAGCTGCGGATGCTTTGAACAAGAAAGTATCGGACCTGACGGTAATGATCCTCGATCGCGCGCGGCACGAGGCGCTGGTGAAGGTGCTTCGCAAGGTCGGCGTACGCATCAAGTTTCTGTCGGACGGCGACGTTGCCGGCGCGATGGCGCCAGCATTTCCCGAAGCGGGCATCGATCTGTACGTTGGCTCGGGCGGAGCGCCTGAGGGCGTACTGGCCGCAGCCGCTCTCAAATGCTTGGACGGAGAGCTGCAAGCACGGCTCATGCCTGCGGACGGCAACGAATACAACCGCTGCGTCGAGATGGGCATCGAGGATCCGTACCGCGTGCTGACGATGGACGATATGATCGGAACGGGCGACGTTATATTCGCCGCGACAGGCGTCACGCCGGGCGAGTTTCTCGGAGGCGTACGATACTTGTCGGACCAACGGGCAGAGACGCATTCGATCGTCATGCGCGCCAAGACGAAGACCATTCGGTTCATTCGTACGCTTCACTACCTGCCGAACAAAACGATGTTGAGCAGCGGGCTGGAGATGGCAGTAAGCGGAAGTAAGGAATAGGCAAGCCGCTTCGGGGCGGGAAACAAGTTTTAGGGGGATGTACTACAGATAATGACGATTATGCGCCAAGTGCTTATCGTCAAAGCAAGCAGCGGACGCCGTTCATGACGGTTTCCGCTGCTTTTTCTTTACTCTGCGAAACGGGCATTTTCTATGATATTTAAGGCGGCTTTCTAACCCGATCGAACGAGTCGAGTTATACGTTTAGATTGTAAAAATCAGGTTGTGAATATGATAGTTTTGGTTGAGATCAATGAATTCTAATTAAAAATACCGTGCTATGATAGTGAAAAAGCGCTTACAATGCCTTGTTAAAGTAAGCGGAAAGGAGGGACTGCGGATTCTCGCTTTTGATGTAGCGGCTTCTCATTTGAAATCTAAACGATTAACAAGAGGAGGAATTTTATGCTAAACAAAATATGGGGAATGTTATCGGCTAAACGCACTGTAGCTTTATTTTCTTCTTTAGCGCTAATAGCGGGGCTGTTCAGTCCATTAGCGGGTAAAGCGTGGGCCGCGGACGGCGGATTGCAGGTGGAAATCGGGGAATACGGCGAAATCAGTTCGCTTAAAATCGTAGGCGATCTATTCCCGACCGAATACGTCATGAACAAGACGGCAGCGCCGGAGCAGGACACGGACGATCACCAATGGATGGGAGAATTAATGTTTACATATCGCTTGGGCGATGACGGCGAATGGAAGGAGGCTTCCACGAACAAGTCGGGCGATGTAAGGCAAATTGATAGATCCGGCGATGTGACAACCGTTACTTATGCGGGATCGCAAAATGCCGGAGGCATTCGGGATTTCACCTTGGTGGAAACCTATACGCTGGAGGAGGACGGTTCGCTGAACTGGAACATCCATCTGACGAACACCAGCGGGCAGAAGCTGGAGATCGGCGATTACGGCGTGCCGCTTCCTTTCAATGAGCAGTGGACCTACGGGGATGCGATCTATGAAACACGGGTCGTGAGCCACTCCTTTGTCGGTAATAACAGCTCCTATATGACCGCAAGCCGCCCGAGCGGACTCGGCTCTTATCTGCTGATGACGCCGGATTCGCAGACGAGGTCCGGATTCGAATATCAGGACCGGTGGCGGCAGGAAGAACGTCCGAACAGCAAATGGACGGGAGAAAGCGGCAAGTGGATAGAAGGGCTGAATGTCTATTACATCCACTCCAACGTGATCAAGAAAACGAATCGCGGCTATTTGCCGAATACGAGCCTTGTCCTGGAGGCGGGGGACGACAATCAGTACGGCTTTAACTTCTTTGCTGTAGCCGATGAGCACCAGATGAAGGAGAAGCTGTATGAGGAGGGGCTGATTGACGTCAGCGTCGTTCCCGGCATGATCGTTCCGACGAATCAGAAAGCGAAGTTCGATCTGCGTTCCAAGCAGACGATTAACTCGGTTAAAGATGAAGACGGCAACGAAATTCCGTTGGTGGAGACCAAAGACGGGGACCACCACATTTACGAGCTGCAAATGACGAAGCTTGGACCGAACGATATTACGGTCGGCTACGGCGACGGCTTAAGCACGGTTTTGCAATTTTATGCGATTTCTCCGATTGACGAAGCTTTGGCGGCACACTCCGAATTTATGGTGGAGTCCATGCAGTGGCAGGCGCCAGGCCAAATTTATGACAAAGTGTTTGATGACTGGATGATGAATACGAAGCGAAAGGTGGGCAATTTTAACGGCTATTGGGGCTGGGGCGACGATTGGGGGCTGACGCACGGACAGTTTCTCGCGGAGAAAAACGCCCTTGCACCGGTAGCGAAAGAGGTCAAGGCGGTCGACGAATATTTGGAAACGGCGATTTGGACAAATTTGATGAACGGCCATCATGAGGATTATTTGATTCACGACTTTTTGATGCCGGAGCCGAATACGACGCCGACCTATCGCGGTTATGCCTATCCGCACATTTACAACACCTTTTTCAGCATGTATAAAATTGCCAAGGAATATCCGGAGCTCATTGAATACGAGCATGATGCGAATACGTATTTGCTGCGGGCCTACAATATTATGAAGGCGCTTTACGAAGGGCCGGTTGCCTACAACTGGAACACGGGGTTGATGGGCGAGCTTACGACGCCTGAGATCATTCAAGCGCTGCAGGATGAAGGCTATGTCGTGGAAGCCGATGACATCGTCGGGAAAATGGCCGCGAAATACAACAATTTCAAAAATACGACGTATCCGTACGGCTCGGAATACAGCTACGACAACACGGGCGAGGAAGCCGTCTACACCCTTGCCAAAATGCAAAGCGGGAACGAGGACGAACGACTCAAAGCCCAGGAAATGATGGGCAAAATCAACGCAAAAACGCGAGCATCGCGCGGTCATATGCCGGTCTGGTACTACTACACGGACCCGGTCACGATTACAGGCGAGAACTGGTGGAACTTTCAGTACACGGTGTCGCTCGCGGGTTATGCCATGGATGACTGGATTCGCTATCAATCCGGCAGCAACCGGGAAGTGGAGCAGCGCCTGTCATATGCAGCGAAAATCGCGAACATCGGCTCGATAAACACGGGACAAATCAGCGACGATCCGGCCAATTACGGTGCTTCGGCGTGGACGTACCAAGCGGAGAAGGGCAATCTCGGCACGCTTGGTCATGGCGGCGGCGCATCGCTGCCGCTTCTGAACGGATGGAGAGGCATGACGGGGGAATCCGACCTCGGATTGTTCGGAGCCTTGCAAATTCTAAGCGCCGACGTAGCGGTTGATCCGATTTTCGGACTGACAGGTTATGGGGCGAATGTGACCGAGGGTAACGATTCGTATTCGATCGAGCCGATTGATGGACTTTACAAGAAAATAAACCTGATTTCCGAAAAGCTGTATTTGACGCTTGAGCGGGACCAGTTCACGCATGCGGTTTTATCCAAGAGCAAAGACGCGGCACGGCTGGATATTAAAAATTTAACGCCGGGCACGGCGCATCAAGTGAGTTTGACGTTAGAGGGCTTGAAGCCAGCGGCTTACGCGATTACCCTAGACGGGCAGCCTGCGGGCAAGCTGAATGTCTTCGGCGCAAAAGCGGTTCTCGAGATAAATGCGCCAGAAACCGCCAATTATACGATCGAGCTGAGCGAGACAACGCCAGACCCGAATGCGGCGCCAATCGCCCACGCCGGCGACGACCAGACCATTAATCTGTATGATGATTTGGTGCTGAAAGGCAAGGTGGAGGATGACGGGCTTCCTGCCGGCAAGCTGATCGTGCAATGGAGCATGGAATCCGGACCGGCGGACGGTGCGGTGGACTTCGGATATGCGGGCTCGGCTGTAACGAAAGCCCAGTTCAATGTGCCGGGCGATTATGTGCTGAAGCTGACTGCAAATGATTCGGAGCTGGCGGCAAGCGATACAGTAAGCATTACGGTTAATCCGCCGGCATCCCTTCCCGAGGTAATCGCGAGCTATAGCTTCAATGAGACGGAAGGTACGGTTGCCGCAGATTCTTCCGGAAGCGGCCAGGATGCCTCGCTGAAAGGCACTTCGTCATGGACGAACGGTCGATCGGGCAATGCCGTCAAAGTAGGCGGCACTGACGGTTATGTGAAGCTGCCGGACAATGTGCTGGGGCTTACGGAGAAAATAACGGTTGCTGCCTGGGTGAAGGCGGACCAGTTGAATGATTACGCCAGACTGTTCGATTTTGGCACAGGTACGCAGTCGTATATGTTTTTGGCGCCGAAGGTAGGCTCCTCTATGCAATTCAGCATAACGACGGGAGGAAACCAGCCGGGAGCCGAGCAGTCGATTACGGGACCCGCGCTAAGCACGGGCGAGTGGAGGCATTTAGCGGTAACGCTGGATGGTCCGCTGGGCATTTTGTACGTGGACGGCGTGGAGGTTGGACGAAATGACCAAATGACGTTAACGCCGAGAAGCTTGGGCAAAACGAAAAATAACTATATCGGCAAATCGCAGTATAGCGACCCGTATTTGAATGCCGGCGTCGATGATTTCCAGATTTTCAGCCGTGCTCTAACTGCTGCGGAAATTGCGGCGATGGTTGCTCCTCCAGCGGATCAGATTGAACGGATCGAGGAGGTTCAGCTTTCCACGCCGGTGGAGGTCGCTCCAAAGCTGCCAGCATCGGTAAAGGTTTATTTGAAGGATGGAAGCGAAATGGAGGCATCGGTAAGATGGAACGACATCCAGCCGGGGCAGTATGCCGAAGCGGGCAGCATTTTCATGGTGAAAGGCCTCGTCATTGGCACGGATTTGGAAGCGACGGCGACGGTTACGGTGCTGGATCGCGTCATTCAGGATTATCCTTCGCTCATCGTGCGTTACAATTTCGATGAAACGGAAGGAACAGCCGTTCAAGATACGTCCCCTTCGGCCCTGCATGGCACGATTAAGGGGGAATTGGGCTGGATAAACGATGGCCATACGGGAGGAGCCTTGCAGTTTAACGGCGTTTCGGGCAATTATGTAGACGCGGGCAGTAGTAGGGCACTGATGCCTGAAAGCTTGACGTTGTCTTATTGGATTAAACGAACGGAAAATATGAACGACCGTGAAAATGTGCTGCTCTGGTTCAAGCCGGAAAGCAATTATGCGGGCAATGGCTTTTTCTTGACCTACAACGGCAATTCGAGCATTTTTTATGTCGATGGAGCCAATGGCTTTTATGTGAGGCAATCGCCGAACGATTTTCTGCCGCTGGACGAGTGGACGAATGTCGTTATTACATTCGATTCTGCGACGGGGGAACGGGCGATATACAAAAACGGGGAGCCGCAGACGCTCGGCACAGACGGCACGCCGGAATCCATAACCGCTACCGCGGATGTCAAAAAGATCGGCGTATCCGGTTACGGCAACGGGGCGCAGCTGCATGCGGCGCTTGACGATTTCCGGATTTATGACGGGGCAATGACTGCCGCGCAAGCGAGGGGCCTGTATGAAGGCAAAGATATCAAAAGCTTGGAACAGGCAGCAGCAGCTACGACCGTGGGAACGGCGCCGAGCCTTCCTGCCAGCGTGCAAGTGACGTACGAGAATGAGACGAGGGGCACCGCTTTTGTCGTATGGGATGCTATAAGCGCTGAGCAATACGCAGCGGTAGGAAGCTTTACCGTTTCAGGGACAGTGGACGGAACCGCCTTGCGCGCGGAAGCGGTAGTGACGGTGACGGCAGCGACGCCTACACCGACGCCAACACCAACACCAACACCAACACCAACACCAACACCAACACCAACACCAACACCAACACCAACACCAACACCAACACCAACACCAACACCAAGGCCGACACCTGCTCCGACGGATACGCCAGCGACGCCAACACCGACACCGACTCCGACTCCGCTACCGGCTGAGAATCAGGTCGTTGCAAGCGACCAATTGACTGGCAACGGCAGCAAGCCTGTGAAGATTCAGCTTGCCGAAGGCAAAATCAAACTAGTGCTGCCCGCCAATGCCGGCACCTTGCTGGGAAATTCTGCCCTGCGCGTAGAGAATGAAGAGGTTGCGCTGGAAATTCCGGCAAGCGTGATGGTGGATCTGGCAAAGCTTGTGGGGGCAAGCGAGGTTGCGGCATCGCAAATTATATTGTCGCTCGATAGGCTGGAGGACAATGTTCAATCCGGCGGCTTAACGTCATCCGGGGAAGCCTATGCGTTTAGTTTGAGCATTCGCATGGCAGACGGAGCGGAAAAGAAACTGCCTGCTTTCTCCGCGCCTGTAAGCATTCAGCTTCGCTATAATGCCAGTTCCGACGATGAAAAGCTGCTGGGCATTTATTGGTACAATGAAGGCGAGCAAAAGTGGGAGTATGTCGGCGGCAAAATCGACAAAGCTGCCAAGCAAATCATCACCTCGGTAGATCATTTTAGCAAATACGCTGTGTTGTCGTATCACGCTGCTTTCAGCGATGTGCCCTCCTCGCACTGGGCCTATGATGCTGTTCGTACCCTGACGGCGAAGCATGTTGTGTTCGGGCTGCCTGGTGAGCGGTTTGCCCCGCAAAAAACGACGACAAGAGCTGAATTTACCGCGATGCTCGTGCGGGCGCTTAAACTGGATGTTCGTGCAGCAGGAGAGGCGGTTGCAGAGCAGAGTTTCGAGGACGTTTCACCTGACGACTGGTTTTATGATGAAGTGGGCGCAGCGGCAGTCGCCGGTCTTATTCAAGGCGTGGACAGCAAGACATTTGCTCCAAATGATGCTCTATCAAGGGAACAAATGGCGGTTATAATTGCAAAGGCATGGACGATGATGAGCGATTCCATACGGCCCGTCAGCCAGACAGCACCTGACTATGCAGATGCCGACAGCATTTCCCAATGGGCGAAGCAAGCTGTAGTTAAGTTGACTGACCTGGGAATTATGAACGGCAAAAGCCATAATCGCTTTGACCCGGCAGCAACTGCTACAAGAGCGGAGTCAGCGCAGGTCATCAACATCTTCCTTCAGAAGCTGGAGTAATTGATAAAGCTGGAAAAATTGCTCAATGAGCAGCCAAGAAGACAAATTAAGAGAGCCTTTCGCACAAGCGGGAGGCTCTCTTAATACGTTTCGTTAATCGAGCGGAGGCGTCGTTACGCCTTCGCGTTCTGCTTGTTTGCGGTGCGCGATGCGGCTTGCGGCCGAAGCGGCGATGGCGCCGACGATGTCGTCGAGGAACGTATGGCACTCGCCGTCCGATTTGTCGTTCAGCCTTACGAGAATACCCGGCTTCAGCTTGTCGATATATCCGAAGTTCGTGAAGCCGATGCTGCCGTATACGTTGACGATCGACAACGCCAATATTTCATCGCAGCCGTATAAGCTTTCGTCATGCTTGATCATATCCTGCAGCGGCGCCATCAGCTTGCCTTCTTCGGCAAGGATATCAAGCTGGATGCCCGTCAGCACGGCATTCTGCACCTCGCGCTTCGATAGGACGGCGTCAACGTGAATCATGCAGTCCTGTGGCGTCAAGTCCGGGAAGTAGTCTTTTTGCAGAAAATGAACGAGTTCGGCGATCGCTTTCTTCTCCACGCCGCGCTTCAATAGCCATTCATTCGTTGCTTCTGCCACCTTGGCGCTGTTCAGGCTGTATTTCTCCGTATTGCTCATTTTCGTATACCCCCTCATGAAATTGTGGGACAAAACTGGTCTAAAACAGGGAAGGGCTCGTATACATAGTACTATAAATGAGGAGTTGTACAAAGCCGACAGGCAAAAAAATGATTGGGGAGGAAAGGTTAATATGGTTCAAAAAGGTTGGATTCGCCGCACAGCGCTTACGGGTGTACTGGTGCTGCCCATACTCACGGCGGGCTGCGGGCTGTTCTCGCAGGAGACGGGGAAGTCGATTGATCCCCCGCAGGTAGAAGACACAACGAACGGCACAGACAATGAGCAGACTGGACAGGCTGATCCGCAAGGACAAGGCACGCATATGACCGTTTATCTTCAGGACCGCAATGGTTACTTGGCACCGGTATCGTTCGATACGACGCTTGGCGCGAACGAAGCGGCCGGGCAGAGAGCGCTGGAGATGATGGTTGAAGGCGGCGCTTACGCCAGCTTGCTGCCGGAAGAATTCCGCGCCTTAATTCCGCAAGGTACCCAAATCAAGTCGTTCTCGGTGGACAAGGAAAACAAGCTTGCGCTTGTCGACTTCTCCGAGCCGTTCGCCAGCTACAATGCGCAGGATGAGCGGGCGATCGTCGAGGCGATCACTTGGACGCTTACGGCGATTCCGGGAATCGAGAACGTCCAGCTCTCGCTCGAAGGCGAGAAGCTGTCGGAGATGCCCGAAGACGCGTTCCCGCTTGATCTTGCGCTTAACCGCGACATCGGCATCAATATCGAAGCAGCAGACGGCGTCAATTACATGCAGTCCACGCCGGTTACGCTATACTTCTCCGCCAAGACGCTTAGTGAAGACCAATACTATGTGCCGGTTACAAGGCTGATCGCAACCGATAAACCGACAGCCGAAGCGGCAATGGAAGAGCTGATCGCCGGGCCGCTGGATAAGAAGGAGCTGACAAGCATTATTTTGCCTGATGTGAAGGTGAAGAGCATCGAGACGAATGAAGACGTCGTTACGGTCGATCTGGAGGACGAAACGTACGAAGCCGGCCAACAAATGCCTTCGGAAATGCTGGAAGCGGTCGTGCTGTCCATCACGGAAAACACGGGCGCAGCAAGCGTCCAAATTCTGATCAACGGCGAAGCGAACGTCGTCGACGATGAGGACAAATCCTACACCGCGCCGGTAAGCCGTCCGAATTACGTGAACGCCCTCAAATCTTAATACGCAGCGCATGAGAGGGGAAATAAAATAGAAGAAGGCGGCACAGGATGCCATTCCTGTGGCGCCTTCTTCTATTTCGGGCTGAAGGTATTTGTTTGCTTAAGAACGGTATAATCCCAGATTCCGGTTATGAAAAAGGTTTTCGATTAAAGCCGAGCCGTGCTACAATGAATGTGTAAGGTAAACCGCTTAACCTAATATGACTATTTTATTTGATAACGCTTACATTGTGAGTCGGATCGTAGCAGGAGGTTGAACATGCTTAAGCTTAACAACTGGTATTTCCGGTTGCTCGTATCTTATTTTCCGATCTTGGTGCTGACCGTGTCGATGATCATCTTTTTGTCGTTCATCGCGGTTAATGAAATATCGCGGTCCGAGACGGCCAAAGCAGACAGCATAACGACTGGCTATGTGGTGGACAGCGTCGAGCGCGCCATTCGTGAAATAGAGTTTAATGCGATGAACGAAGCCGTGAAAAATGCGAGTTATGCCGCGTATTTGAACGGCTCGACCGTAACGAACGACAGATACAGCGTCGTCCAAAGTCTGCGATCGCTTGTGGAGGACAGCGACTTGATCGAATCGATTTATTTGTACAGGCAGTCGGGCGACATGGTGCTGACGGCCAACGGGCAGACCGAGCTCTCGGATTTCGGCGACCGGGAATTCATTGCCTATGCGAAGGAAAACCGCGATTACCAGGGATGGTCGGCCAGCCGGGAGTATCGGGAATTTGATCGGCTCGAGCCGGTAAGGGTCATCACCATGTATAAGCAGACGCCGCTTCCATTCGGGAAAGACGGCATTCTTGTCATAAACGTCGATTTGTATGCGGTCGAACAAATCATCGGCAGCATGACGAATCATCAGGTTTCGTTCATGCGAATAACCGATGCGGCCAAGCAGCGGATTTATCCTGCGGGCAATGGCGCAGATGGCGCAGGCGGCGGAAACGTACTGACAACAATCACTTCGAATTCGCTTGGCTGGACGTTCGAGAGCGGTATTCTAGCCGGACAGTTGCTGGGCTGGGTATCGGTCGTTTCGTATGTATGGGTAATCATTGCGGTTCTGACATTTGCGGTCGCAATCATTTATATTATTTGGGTGACGCGCCGCAACTATAAGCCGATCCGGCTCATGATGAACCGGATTGAAGCGCTCCAGCTGCGGGGCAGCGACGGGGGAGCGGTCAGGATGGACGATTTGACGGTGATCGACCGCGCGCTCGAAAACTTGATCGATCAGTCGCTGGATTATGAGAAGGAGCAGCGCGAAAGCGTCATGCTTCAGCGCAGGCAGCTGTTTAACGACCTCATTAGCGGAGAGCAAAACGGGCAGATGAAAGAGCGGATGCGTAAGCTCGATCTTCTGCCAATTGCCGGACGATATGCCGTTATGGTCGTCAAGCTGAACCGGTATGACGATTTTCTGGCCGAAAACACGCTCAACGAACAAAATGTGTTGAAATTCGCGCTTGGCAATGTCATGCAGGAATTGGCGGTGGGAGAAGGATTGCAGGGGTGGGGAGAGTGGTTGGCACCGGACCGGATCGCTTTCGTATTTGCCGTTCCGGACGCCGATGGCCGCATTCTGGAGCAGCTTCGCGCAACGGCCTCCGTCGCGCGGCAATGGGTAGGGGAGCATTTGCGCTTCGTGCTGTCGATTGGTATCGGTTCGATTGCAGACGATTGGGGCCGAATCGGACAATCGTACCGTGACGCCTTGTCGGGTATGGAATATCGGTTATCCATCGGTCAGGACGCGATCACGTTCAGCGGAGATATGCCGCGGAGCAACCCGCGCGGGATGTTTAATTACATGCAGCAGTGTACCGACTGCGTGCAGGAAATCAGGCAGACGAACGAAAGCTGGCAACATACGTTCGAGCAATTATTCAAGCAGTTGGAGTCGGATACGCTGAGGGATGAAGATATTCATTCGCTGATGCAGCTATTCCTGCAAATGCTGAACCGCGAACTTAAGGATTTGTCGGATACGTTGAACGAATGCTTGGAAGACGATAAGACGTCCGCGCTGCTTGCCAAACTAAAGACGGCGTCGTCTCTGACGGATATGAAAGAGCAATTGCTTGATTATCTGGTGAATTTATACGAAACGTATGTGGCGATGAGCGAGACGAAAAGCTACAAAACGATGATGACCGAGATGAGAGCTTATATTCAGGAAAACTTCGCCGATCCGGACCTGTCTCTCAAGCATTTGAGCGACCGGTTTCAAATATCGGGCAAGTACGCAAGCTACCTGTTCAAGCTGGAATACGATATGAAGTTTGTCGATTTTCTGGTTCAGCTACGGATGCAGCAGGCCGAGCGTCTGCTGGCGGAGACGGACGAGACGGTGCAAAGCATTGCGCTTCAGGTCGGTTACGCCAATTCGATCACGTTCGGACGGGTATTCAAACGCACGACTGGCGTTACGCCGGGCGAATTCCGAAAGCTCAAAATGCGGCCCTCCGCTCTGACCTAGCCATTCTTTGAGGAATAAAAGCAAAAAAAAAGCGAGATCTTTCCAGTCGCATTTTATAAAGTTTATGTGTGTTTGGCAGCGGCAGTCCGGATAAGGCGATACATTCGGACGCCGCTGCATTCGTTTCATAGGATTATAGTTTATCGTCGGAATCGGCTTTATTACGGGCTTTTTCGGCTCCGATAGAAAACGGTTTATGTCAGGAAAATGATCTATCCTAATCGTAAAAAGCCTGATACGGCAAGGGTTTGGAGGAACGGTTTGCCGCGCCGAAACTGGTTTATTGTCATCGCTTTGCAAGCCGTGTCATACTGAGGCCACTTCCCGAACAAGGGCAGCTAGCTACGATTGAAAGCGTGATCAAATCCCGAGTACAGGAAGCAAATTGTCGAGAAGAAAGAGGGGTTGGAATCAAATGGTAAAAGTTGCAAACGTTAAAAAGAAAGCCAGCATGCTCCTAGCTCTCACGCTCGCATCAACAATGGTTCTCAGCGCATGCGGAAGCAACAACGAAAACAAAGGGAGCGAATCAACAGGGGGAGAAGGCGCCTCCGGCAAACCGGTAACGCTTAAGGTTGAAGTGTTCGACCGGGGCAATTCACCTTCCGGCTCGACCATTACGAAGAACTATTTAACGTCATACGCACAGGATAACTTCGGCACTCCGAACAATATCAATCTACAATACGTACCGATTCCGCGGTCGGAAGAAATTCAGAAGCTTAACGTGCTGATGGCGAGCGGAAGCGACGTGCCGGATATCGTATTCACGTATGATTCGCCAACATTTTATCGATACGCGCAGCAGGGCGGTCTGACCGAACTCGGCGAGCTTCTCGATCAGTACGGTCCTAACCTTAAGAAATTCCTGGGTGAAGACACGCTCGCTTACGGTCAATATGAAGGCAAACAGTATGCTCTCCCGGCAAAACGGGCGCATCTTGGCAAATATTCATCGTTCATCCGTCAGGACTGGCTCGACAAGCTGAATCTTCCGGTACCGCAAACGACGGACGAACTTTATAACACATTGAAAGCATTCAAAGAAAAAGACCCAGGACAAACGGGCGGCAAAGTCATCCCGCTCGGCATGGCGCTTGCTTCGGCACAATACGAGCCGCTCATTTGGTCGTTTATTCAACCGGTTACAGAGGAGCAGCGTTACACATTGACCCAGCAGCTTGGCTCAAACGATTATCCGACGTTGCTGCCGGGTTTCAAGGATGCTTTGCAATTCATGAACAGGCTCTACAACGAAGGTCTGATGAGCACCGACTTCAGTCTTGACGAGGACAAGAAAAAGCTGGGCGAAGACGCAGCCAAAGGTCTGGTCGGTTTCTTCAGCGAAGACGATATGAACCCGTTCTATGCGGACGCCCTTTACGCTACGCTCCAGAAGAACATTCCGGACGCGAAACTCTCTGCTGTCGATGTGTACACGAATTCGGAAGGCAAACATCCGAAACCGGAATACGCGCCGGTCGGCCTGTATCTCATGATTCCGAAAAGCAGCAAGAACGCGGTAGAGGCGATCAAATATTTGGATTGGATGGCTTCGGGCGACAACCTGCTTAACATGCAAAACGGGGTAGAGGGCGAGAACTATACGCTTCAGGACGGCATTCCGGTCACGAAGGCCGACGCATCCGATGAAGTGAAAAACCGTATTTACAACTGGGGCGACATGGCTATTATCTCGAACGGCAAGCAGCTTGGCGACACGGAGAAAAACGTTGAGGCTTATGTATTCGGCATGCCGGAGCAATTCCGTGAAGAGACGCGCAAAGCGCTTTCGGTCTCGAGATCCGATACGATCAAGCCGGTCTTATTCGACCGCCCGATTGAGGCGCAGAGCAAATACGGCACATCGCTGCGCGATAAGTTCCACGAAATCATCGTCAAAACGACGATGGTTAAGCCAGATCAGTTCGACGGCACGTTTGAATCGATGATGAAGGACTACATGGCAAACGGCGGTCAGGCGATTTTGGATGAACGCACCAAAGCTTATGAAGCTATGAAATAAAAAAAACGCCGACATCAAGCAGCTCGGAGACGACGGACCCTCCAAAGTCCCGTCTCCGGGCAATACTGTAAGCGGATAGGGGTGGATTTCATTGAACGCGATCGCGTATTTACGCAGATATTGGCAATTGTATGCGTTGCTTATTTTACCGGTCAGTTATTTCATTATTTTTAAATACGGCCCGATGTACGGCATTATTATCGCGTTTAAAGACTTTAACTTTTTTCAGGGCATTAACGGCAGCGAATGGATCGGGTTCGACGCTTTCAGGGAAGTGTTCGCGATGTCGGACTTCTACAAGACGCTCCGCAATACGCTGATGCTCAATGGCTTGGACTTGCTCGTATCTTTCCCGGCACCTCTGATTCTGGCTATTATGCTCTATGAGTTGAATATCGTCTGGTTCAAGAAGCTGTCGCAAACGATTTTGTACATTCCGCATTTCATTTCGTGGGTCATTATCGGCGGTATCGTCTACCAAGTGTTCGGTACGCAGTCCGGTATGATCAACAATATCGTGACATCGCTCGGATTCGAATCCATACCGTTTCTGACAGATAAGAGCGATTGGTTGATTACGTATTTGGTTGTCGGCGTGTGGCAAAGCGCAGGTTGGGGGACGATCATTTATTTGGCGGCTCTTACCGGTATCAATAGAGAATTATTCGAAGCGGCCGAGGTCGATGGCGCGGGCCGGTTGAGAAAAATTTGGAGTATCACATTGCCTTCCCTGAAGCCGACGATCGTTACCCTGCTTATTATTAACGTGGGCCACATGATCGCGATCGGATTCGAGCGGCCTTATATCATAGGCAATACCGCCGTTCGGGATTATTCGGATGTGCTCAGCACCTTTGTATACCGAATCGGCATTGAATCGGGCCAATATACGCTTGCCACGGTTGTCGGCTTGTTCCAAGCCGTAGTCGGGCTAGTGTTCGTGCTAGGCGCCAACTATTTCTCCAAGAAGCTGGCCGACCAAAGCATCCTATAAATGAAAACATACTACTGTTCTCGAAAATCAGAAAGGAGCGATAAGACATGAGAGATCGACAGGCCGGCCGATCATTCGATGTAATCAATGCGATCGCTATATTATTTTTCGTGCTGCTATGTCTGGCTCCGTTTCTTCATATAATTGCTATCTCGTTAAGCTCGTCGCGTTCCATTATGTCGGGCGAGGTTAGCCTTATTCCAGTAGAACTTAATTGGAACGCCTACAAGCAGGTGTTCTCCGACATGTCGATGATCCGTTCGCTCGGATTTACGGTTATGATGACTGTCCTGTTCACCGTACTGTGCATGCTGATGACGATTGCGGCGGCTTATCCGCTTGCCAAGACCAAATTGAAGGGCCGCAAGATTGTGATGTTCATTATCGTCATTACGATGTTTTTCAGCGGCGGGATTATTCCCGAATATATGCTCGTGCGCAATTTGAACTTGCTTGACTCGATATGGGCGCTGGTGCTGCCCGGACTGATTAGTCCGTTCTACTTGATCATCCTTATTACATTCTTGCAAAACATCCCCGATTCGCTGGAAGAATCGGCGGAGATCGACGGCAGCTCGCACTTCCGCACCTTGATCAGCATCATCGTGCCGCTGTCGCTGCCTGTTATCGCCACGCTAAGCCTATTCTACGGCGTCGGCCGCTGGAACGGCTTTACCGATACGCTGATGTACATTACAAGTCCCGAAATGTATCCGCTTCAATTGAAGCTCTACCAGCTCGTGCAAAACAATATGGTCAGCGAATTGATGCAAATGGAAGGCGCGACCGGACAGTCCATGCTCCAGCCGGAAAGCTTGAAAGCGGCGAGCGTTATTTTCGCGACCGTGCCGATTATGCTCGTCTACCCGTGGCTGCAGCGGTATTTCGTCAGCGGCGTGATGCTCGGAGCGGTCAAAGGTTAACGTGAAAACGCGAAACGTTAGTTTTGCACGAATGAACGGCAACGGCCGTTTACGCGCGGGAGGTTCTAATGGGGAAGGACAAAGGAATTTATTCGTTCTCGACATGCTGGAATATTAAACGACACAGCGCAGGAAGCGGGATGATCGATGAAATCCGGGAGCTCGGCTTCCGTAACGTCGAGCTGAACTATAACGTGACGCAGGAGCTGCTGTCGACGATCGAGCCGATGATCGAACGGGGAGAAATAGGCGTATCGAGCGTTCATAATACGTTCCCGCACGATCCGGATCCCGACTACGGAACCGATTCCGTATTGCTAGGCTTCGAAGACGAGGTAAAGCGGCAGCGGGCGATCGAGTTGTTGATCGGTTCGGCGGAATACGCGAACCGGTATGGAGCGAAGGCGGTTGTCGTCCATCCGGGCGAAGTACCTTTCGACTATAACATCGATCAGGCGCTCAAAAAAATATACCACGAGCAAGGTCCGGAATCTCCCGCTTATGTAAAGCTGTGGTCGGAAATGCTGGAACGCAGGGAATCGCTCGCTGAACGCTATTTGCAGAGAATCGGAGACAGCCTGGAGGACATTTGCGAGCGGATCGCGGCCAAAGGCTGGGACGTATCGATCGGCATCGAAACGCGTTCGCGCTGCTACCAAATGCCGACCCTTCGCGAAGCGAAATCGGTGTTCGACCGGTTGAAGGGCGCTCCGGTCGGGCTATGGTACGATTTTGGCCACGGCATGATGATGGAGCGAATGGGGCTGTACGATAACGCGCGGGATATGGAAGACATCAAGGACGACGTCGTAGGTATTCATATTCACGAAACGGTAGGCTTGTCGGATCACTGGTGCCCTTATGTGCACAGCGGCGACATGGACTACTTCGACCGCTTCCTGCCAATCATTGCGGCGGCTCCCGTGAAGGTGTACGAGTTGAAAGCGGCTTGCAAGCCGGACGAAATCGAGCAGAGCCACGATATGCTGCTGGCTAAACTGGCGTCGCTCGAGGTATAGCGCCAATGGATATGAAGCGGCTGACAGCTTATGCTCCCCGAATCTACTTCGATAAGGAAGAACCGTTCTATCCGGTGCGGGTCGGCGTATCCGTCCTGCATCGCGGCGAGCGGTCGGCGTCGTTTCGGCGCCAAATGGATTGGCAGAACGAGGCAATCGATTATGCGATCGAATTCGCTATTTATTGGGACTACGATATTCAGCATTTGTATGAGCTGGAGCATGTGTGGGTGCATGTGGGCAAGGACGGCTCCGTTCTGGATGCGGAGGCAAGCTTTCACGGCAAGTACTTGAAGGCGCTGCTCCCCGACCGTTCGAATCTGGAAGGAAGAACGGTGAGCCTCTACTCGCAGCCGGGCAAGCACGCGTTCTCGCCGCTTCCGATCCTTTTTCAGCTGCTGCCAAACGCGCTCAGCGCTACGGACAGGGACGCAGGTCTGGACGGCTTGACGCTGCCGAATTGGTATAAGGCACGGGGACGCTACGACGAGGAGACGAACGCGTTGGTCAGGGCCTATCAACAGGCTCATCACCGGTTCACTCCTTCGTTCCAGTTCGTTCCCTACGAGCTTGCGGGGCGTGAGCCATTGTTCGTCCCATGGGCAGAGCTGTACGAAGAAATTCCGGAGCGAATCGAAGCGGAGCTGACCGTCATCAGACGAGCGCTTGCCGACTCAAAGGAATCATTGGAAGGAAGATGACGATGTATAAGAAGCTGGTTGCCGTCAACGATGGCTGGGTGACGCAAGGAATCGACAATCAAATAATGGACAGCGGCAGCCGCTTCTATGGCGGCGTGGCCGACCAGGATAACGGCATCGCTTGGCCGACCCATACGGGAACGACGGCGGTGATGACGATATGGGCATGCGCCCTCGTATGCGAAGACTCCCGCTATTATCATGACGAGCTGCTTCGGGAGCGACTGGAGCTGGCGGCGGCCTTTATCGTTCGCATGCAGCACGGGGACGGCAGCATATCGCCGGGCTGGACGAATATGCACTCGCCGCCGGATACCGCCTTCGCGGTCGTCGGGATCGCCCAGCAGCTTGAACTGTTAGAGAGGCATGAGTGGTCGGCGCTTGAGGGCATTCGCGCAAAACTTCGGACGTTCCTGGAGCGCTCGACGCCGGCGCTCCTGACCGGCGGCTGCCATACGCCGAATCATCGGTGGGTGTTAACAGCCGCTCTCGCTTTCGTGCATAGGCTGACCGGCAATGAGAAGCTGATCGCCCGCGCCGATCAATGGCTGGCGGAAGGGATCGATTGCACGGAGGACGGAGAATGGACGGAGCGGAGCAACGGCATCTATAACGGCGTAAGCGACATCATGCTGTTCCATACGGCCGAGCTGCTGGGCCGGCCGGAATTGCTGGAGCCGGTTCGACGCAACTTGCGGATGATGGCTTACCTGATTCATCCTGACGGCGAAGTCGTCACCGACTATTCCGGGCGGCAGGACTTTGGGCACAAGTTCGATATGTCGAGTTATTTTCAAGTATCCAGCATAATGGCGCATCGCGACCGGGATCCGTTGTTTGCCGCCATGGCAGCGCTTGGAGGAGAAGCGCTGGATCGCCCGGACGCGAGTTCAAACAACGGTTTTATCGGATATTTGCTGTATCCGGAGCTCCAAGCGTCCACCGTCGAACGGGGCAGCCTGCCAGACCAATACCGCGTCGTTATTAACGGACAATTTCCACGGGCTCGTTATTTAAGCGGGATGGGAGCCGCGGGTCACGGCGGCAAAATTTTTCATAGCCGCCTTCACCCCGAGTTCGGCGCTCCTGTCGCGCGGCAGCGGGAAGGCAAGACGAGCGTTACGGTCATGACGGAAACCAATTCGTTTTTCGCGATTCGGCATGGTGATGCGCGTCTGCTTGGCGTGCAGGTCAGCAGCTCGTTCGAGCCAGGCTTCATCAAGATGAACGAATTGGCGCAGCTTCCAACCGGCTACTTGTTGTCCGGGACCGAAACGAAAGGCTACTATGGTCCGATTGCGGGCGAACGGCTGCCCGTGACCGCCGGCGATTCCGTCAGCCCTTGGTATTTGCTGCCGCATCAGCTGCGCGAGGTCACCCATTTGCAGGAGCATCATGTGCATATCGAGCTGACCGAAACGCTGGATGGCTGGCGGCTGCGCGTTCGATGCGATCTGCCGGACGTGCTCTTGACTCAAGTTTCCTTCGTATTCGGGAAGGAAGGGGCGTTTGCCGGGGGCGAACTGGCTCCTGCGGAGACGGGCACGCAATACTGGAAGGAAGGCACTGTACGGTATACGGCAGGCAACGAGTGGATCGAGGTGGATGGCGGCGCGCATGAGCACAGAGCTCGTTCGATTCGCGGAGCCGCATTCCCGGCGGATTGCCAGACGCTCGTCGTCAACGTGCTGACGCCGTATGACCGAACTTTTCATATTCGGCTTTCCCCGGCGGACGGTAAAAGGGGGGGCGGACAATGACCGTATATATAGAAGCGCGAGAAAGCGCCAGATACGTCTTCGGCGAGGACGAGCGCCGCATTCTGGAGCTGCTCGCAGGCCGGTATGTGGGTGCCAATCCGCAGATCCCTTTCGCCTTTCGCTCCTTTTCGCGTCAGGGTATTCTGCAAAACGAAGAAGGACTGTACGATATGGAGCTTGCCTCCCGGCTGCCGCAAGCGGCGAACGGCGATTACGCTTACGTCTACGGACTCGTATGGAGCGATAATGAGCGTTCCATCGATAGCGTATTGGAGCCGCTTGGCCCCATCAAAGTGTACATGAACGGAGAACTGCTGTTCCGGACGTCCGCCGTGGAAGAAATGAAGCCGGATGCGCGCGTTGTCATCCCGATGCTGTTCTCGAAGGGCTGGAACACCGTTCTGATCGAAGCGCGGCGGACGCCTGCTGGCTTCGGCTGCCGCTTCGGCGCCGACGAGGCGAAGGTTCGCATTCTGAACGTGCTTGCTCCTTTCGCGGAGCGAGCGGGAAGCGCAGGGTGGGTGTATTCGGCGCCGGTGAAGACGCCTTGTTATGGAGAAGAGGCATTCCCGCGCGAGCTGGGAACGGAGGAGGAGACCGGCCTGAGCTGGCTGCCTCGCGTGCGGTGGACGGCAGAGGAGACGGCGTTGCCGAACATGGAGCGACTGTTTGGTCGGCCGGAGACAACGCTCGCCGGTTACGGTTGGACGAAGCTGCCGATTACGGGAGCCGGGTCACTCGTGCTCGAAGGGCGGGCATATGGGCCGACTTCGGTCTGGATCGACGGAGAGCTCGTGCTGGACATTGCCGAAGCAGGTCCGTTCCGCGCAAATCTGAGACCTGATCAAGCTAGCGGGAATTTGTTGATTCGTACCGTTAGCAGCGGGCAAGGCTGGGGCTTCGTAGCGGACGCTTTGGCGGACGGCAAGCCGCTCGCGTTCGAGCAGCCGGTACAAGTGCATGGCAACGGCGGTTCCTGGCTGTATGCAGGACCGATAGGCGCAGATGAGGGGCTGGCTCCGTCTTCAATATGCCGGATGTCAGCGCTGCTGCCTTCCGTCGATCTTGGCGGCCGTCCGAGCGGCTTCGCTTATTGGGAGCTGGACGCTCCGCAAACCCGTGTCCGTCCGTTCTACGAGAACGCGATGCTGAGCAACAAATGGACGACCGGAACGGCCACCAACTTCGGTCGTTGGGACTATCCGCTTGGCGTTACGATGTATGGCGTGCTGCGAACCGCAAAGGTTTTGAATCGAAGCGAGCTGTCGGACTATGCGCTGGCGCATATTCGGAGCTGTACCGATATGTACGATTACTCCTTATGGGACCGCATCCAGTACGGCTTCCCGAGTGTCAATCATCAGCTCGTCATGATGCGGATGCTGGACAACTGCGGTTCGTTCGGCTCCGCGATGCTTGAAGCGTATTTGCAAGAGGGAGACGATGTTTTCCTGCGCATTGCCGAAAGAATCGCGGATTTCATGCTGAAGAAGCTGGAACGGAGAGAGGATCATGCCTTCTATCGACTGAGCGAAGGCGAATATTTCGACAATACGCTCTGGGCGGATGATCTTTACATGAGCGCGCCGTTCCTGATTCGTTATGCCGTGGCTTGCGGGAAGCCGGAAGCGATGGACGAGGCGGCGCGGCAGTTTCTTCTGTTCCGGAGCTACCTCTTCATGGAGGACGAGCGGATCATGTCGCATGTGTACGATTTCAAGTACGGTCAGGCGACAAGAGTGCCTTGGGGCCGGGGCAACGGCTGGGTGCTGTTCTCCTTGACGGAGTTGCTGCAGCATCTGCCGGTGGATCATCAGAACCGCAACGCGTTGCTGGACTTCTACCGGACGATGTGCGCGGGAGTCGCCGACCTGCAGAGCGGGTCGGGATTGTGGAGGCAGGTGCTGAACGAGCCGGAGGCATACGAGGAAGCGTCTTGCACCGCGATGTTCGCTTACGCCTTCGCCCGCGGCGTCCGTTACGGCTGGCTTGACGGCGAACGCCGTTATGCCGATGCGGCGCTGAAGGCATGGCGCGGCTTGACGGGCGGCGCTATAGACCGTTCGGGCAACGTGCACGGCGTATGCAGCGGATCCCGGTACTCCTTCTCGCCGGATTACTATATGTACGACTTGCGCACGGTCGTGAACGACAATCACGGCATCGGCATCATGATGCTGGCGGGGGTAGAAATCAACAACCTCAAGGAAGCGCTTAGCGCAGGCTCTAGAAGCGCAGGCCAAGGGGTGCATGCAACTTAAGGAGAATGCTCCCCGGGAGGGGTAATAATCATTGTTCGCACTAAAACTAGGCGCCGATTTGGTGCTTGGACTGTTGAGCGGGGTCGACCGGCAGCTTAGGCATACACCGCTCGGCATCTAGACGAGCATGGTCATCTCGGTCGCAAGCTCTCTGATCACGATGGTATCGATCGAAGCGGCGACCGCGCTGCCCATCCCGGCATGACCAACATGGACCCGATGCGCCTGGCGGCGCAGGCGTTATCCTGAGGGGGAATAACGACGTTATCTCAGGCCTGAACTCGGTATACGAGGAGATGCGGCGACTCAAAAACGTCGTTTCCGTCGAGGTGGAAAACATCAGCTCGTTAGAGCATATATATTTTTTTAGAAGGTAAAGCGCTTAATCCAAAAGTAAAGGTGGGAGTTCGATGGGGACGGTCAAATTGTCGATGGCTCAAGCATTGCTTCGGTTTCTCGACAACCAGTACGTATCGGTCGACGGAATAGAAACGAAATTCGTGAGAGGCGTTATGGGCATATTCGGTCACGGCAACGTGACGGGCATTGGCGAAGCTTTAGAGCGGAGTCCGGGGAGTCTGACGTTCATTCAAGGCAAAAACGAACAAGGCATGGCTCATGCGGCAACGGCGTTCGCCAAGCAAAGCGACCGCAAGCAAATATACGCATGCACGTCCTCGATCGGACCGGGAGCGCTGAACATGGTGACGGCGGCCGGTACGGCAACCGTGAACCGGATTCCGCTGCTGCTGCTTCCGGGGGATAACTTTGCCTGCCGGCAGCCCGATCCGGTGCTCCAGCAGCTTGAGAATCCAAGCGATTATACGATATCGGCAGTCGATGCTTTCCGGCCGGTAAGCCGGTACTGGGACCGGATCGTCCGCCCGGAGCAATTAATGACTGCGGCGCTTCAAGCGATGCGCGTATTGACCGATCCGGCGGAGACGGGCGCCGTGACGCTGGCGCTGCCGCAGGACGTGCAGGCCGAGACTTACGATTATCCGGAAGCTTTCTTCGACAAAAGAGTACATCTGATTGACCGGCGCCCTCCTGCCCCGGATGCGATCCGGCGGGCAGCGGGCCTTCTGGCCGGCAAGCGCAAGCCGCTGCTGATCGCGGGCGGAGGCGTTCATTACAGCGGAGCGACGGCGGAGCTTGAGACGTTCGCATCTTCATTCGGCATACCGGTTGCGGAGACGCAGGCGGGCAAAAGCGTACTGCCTTGGGATCATCCGCTGAACATGGGCGGCGTAGGCGTAACGGGTACGCTGGCTGCCAACCGGTTGGCTAAGGAAGCCGACGTCATTATCGGCGTCGGCACCCGTTATTCGGATTTTACGACATCGTCCAAATCCGCGTTCGACAACCCGGACGTGCAGTTCATCAACATCAACGTCAGCGCGTTCGACTCGGCGAAGCTGAGCGGCACGGCGGTTACGGCCGATGCGAGAGAAGCGCTCGTCGCGCTGCATGGCGCGCTTTCCGAGATGAACTACATGAGCGGCTACGGCGCCGGCGAGCTTGCCGGACTTAAGGCCGAATGGGACCGCGAGGTTGACCGGCTATATACATCCGAGCACGAAGCGGGATTATCCCAGACGAGAGCGCTCGGCGTCATTAATGAAACGCTGCAGTCGTCCGATGTTATCGTTGCGGCGGCAGGCAGCCTTCCCGGCGACCTGCATCGACTGTGGCGTCCGGCTGAACCGAAAACGTACCACATGGAATACGGATTCTCGTGCATGGGCTATGAAGTCAGCGGCGCGTTCGGCGCGGCATTGGCGGAGCCCGACAGAGACGTTTATGCGATCGTCGGGGACGGAAGTTATTTGATGCTGCATTCCGAGCTCGTGACCAGCCTGCAGGAAGGGATGAAGATGACGGTGCTTCTATTCGACAACAGCGGCTTTCAATGCATTCACAACCTGCAAAGAGGGCAGGGCAGCGACGGTTTCGGCAATGAATTCCGCTTCCGCGATTCTGCTGCCGGCCAGCTGAGCGGAGGCTATATGCCGATGGATTTTGCGGCGCATGCACGCAGTTTGGGCGCACGCGCCTACACGGTTCATACGGCCGAGCAGCTCCATGAAGCGCTGCTGCAAGCAAGGATGGAAACGGTATCGACGCTGATCGAAATCAAGGTGCTGCCCGGCACGAACACGTCCGGGTACGAATCGTGGTGGCGCGTCGAGGTTCCGGCCGTATCCGTTAGTCCGAAGGTAGAGGCGGCGCATCGCGCCATGGCAGAGGAAATCGGCAAGGCTAGAGAGCTGTAAACAAAAGTGAAAGAGACGGGTCAGCATAGCGAGGAGGAGATCGGCATGCGGGGAAAAGAAACATTCCAAATCGGCATACATCCCATCAACTGGGTTGGGGAGGATGTCCGCGAACATGGGGCGGATACAACGTACGAGACGATTTTGGACGATATACAAAGACTGGGATTAACAGGCACGGAAATGGGACGCAAATATCCGCAAGACCGGGCTGTTCTGAAGTCGGAGCTGGATGCCCGCGGCATTAAGCTCGTATCGCAATGGAAGTCCGTGCTGCTGTCCGATCCGGCATATAGGGAACAAGAGCTGGCGGCTTATCGCGAGCATGTCCGGTTTCTGAGCGGGATGGGCAGCACCGTCATCAGTACGGCGGAGGTCGGCGGCTCGCTTCATTTCGATCCGCGCCGCACGCCGAACGAGAAGGAGGTGCTTCGCCTCGACGAATACGGCTGGCGCTGCTTGGCGGAAGGGCTGAACGCCGCGGGAAGCATTGCCCGCGAATACGGCATGAAGCTCGCTTATCATCACCACGGCGGGACGGTCGTGGAATCGCCGGAGGAAATCGATCGTCTCATGGAGCTGACCGATCCGTCGCTCGTCTGGCTGCTTTACGATACGGGGCATGCCTTCTATGGCGGAGCCGATCCGCTGCAGGTGCTTCGCAAGCATTACGACCGCATCGCCTATATCCATTTGAAGGATGTCCGTCCGGCGGTTTTGGACGAGGCGCGGGCGGAAGGAGCAGACTTCGTGACTTGCATTCGGAAGAGCGTCTTCACGCTGCCGGGCGACGGCTGCATCGACTTTGCGCCGATTATCGCGGAACTGGTTGGCAGAGGTTATGACGGTTGGGCGATGCTCGAAGGCGAGCAGGATCCTGCGCTTCACCCGCCTTACGATTATGCGCGGAACGCGCTGCAATATATCGGCGCCCTGCTGGAAGCAGAGCGCGGGAAGGAGTAGACGATGATAAATAATGCAGTCGTGTTTGATGCGGCGAAGCCGCTGGATTTCGTGGCTATAGGCCGTCTGTGCATCGATCTGAACGCCAATGAAATTAACCGGCCCATGGAGGAAACGGTTACCTTCACCAAATACGTAGGCGGTTCGCCGGCGAACATTACGATCGGCATGTCCCGGCTGGGACTCAAAACCGCGTTTATCGGCAAAGTCGCCGATGACCAGATGGGCCGTTTCATTACCGGCTACCTGAATAAGGAAGGCATTGATTCCTCCAGCGTGACCGTAGACCGGACGGGGGCCGTTACGGGGCTTGCGTTTACGGAAATTAAAAGCCCGACGGATTGCAGCATTTTGATGTATCGGGACAATGTTGCGGATTTGAAGCTGGAGGCGGGAGAAGTGCGGGAGGCGCTTATTGCAGACGCCAAAATGCTGCTTATCTCCGGCACGGCGCTAGCCAAGAGTCCGTCGCGCGAAGCGGTGTTCCAAGCGCTGGACTATGCGAAGCAGCATGGGGTCGTTATCGCCTTCGACCTTGATTACCGTCCTTATACATGGACTTCCGACGAGGAGACGGCCGTTTATTACAACCTGGCAGCCGAGAAGTGCGACATCATTATCGGCACGCGGGAAGAGTTCGACATGATGGAGCGCCTCGGGAACAATCCGGAGCGGGACGATCATGTGACGGCAGCCAAGTGGTTCCGCCATTCCGCCGGTATCGTCATAATCAAACACGGCAAGGACGGCTCGATTGCCTATACGAAGGACGGCGCCTCGCACCGGGCAAGAAGCTTCCCGGCCAAGGTCGTCAAGACGTTCGGAGCGGGCGACTCCTATGCCGCCGGTTTCCTCTACGGACTGATGCAGGGCTGGGACATCAGTGCCAGCATGGAGTTCGGCAGCTCAGCGGCCTGCATCGTGATTTCCAGCCATAGCTGCTCGGATGCGATGCCGAAGGCGCCGGAGGTTCACGACTACATCGAACGCTGCCTCAGAGGCGAGATCACGATATAAACGAGCAACTTAGACAACCGAACTTATACGAAAGCGGGGAACGATCAATGACGAACGGAAACGTCGTAACGTTGAATAATTTCATTGGAGGGCAATGGGTGCCATCCCGTTCCGGCAGGACGGAGCCGGTCTACAATCCGGCAACGGAAGAGGTGTTGGCCCATGTGCCGATCTCGTCGAGAGAGGAGCTGGACGAAGCGGTAGCCGCGGCCAAAAAGGCGTTCCAGAGCTGGAGCCGGACGCCTGTGCCGCGCCGTGCGCGCGTGCTGTTCAAGTACCAGCAACTGCTCGTCGAACATTGGGAGGAGCTGGCGCGGCTTATTACGCTGGAGAACGGCAAAAGCTACACGGAAGCTTACGGGGAAGTGCAGCGCGGCATCGAATGCGTAGAATTCGCGGCGGGAGCGCCGACGCTGATGATGGGCAAGCAGCTGCCGGATATCGCTTCCAATCTGGAATCCGGCATGTACCGCTACCCAATCGGCGTCGTAGGCGGCATTACGCCGTTCAACTTCCCGATGATGGTGCCGTGCTGGATGTTTCCGCTCGCCATCGCATGCGGCAATGCGTTCGTGCTGAAGCCGTCGGAGCGGACGCCGCTGCTTGCGGTCCGGCTCGCCGAGCTGTTCGCGGAAGCGGGGCTTCCGGCGGGCGTGCTAAGCATTGTTCATGGCGCGTATGACGTGGTCAACGGTATTTTGGAAAATCGCGACGTCGCCGCGGTTTCCTTCGTCGGTTCGCAGCCGGTAGCCGAGTACGTCTACAAAACGGGAACGGCTAACGGCAAACGAGTACAAGCGCTGGCCGGCGCGAAAAACCACTCGATCGTCATGCCGGATGCGGATCTTGACGGTGCCGTTAACCAAATCGTAAACGCGGCCTTCGGGTCGGCCGGAGAGCGCTGCATGGCTTGCGCGGTCGTCATTGCAGTCGGCGACGTTGCCGACGCGCTCGTCAGTAAGCTGCAGCAGGCAGCAGACGCGATTACGATCGGCAACGGCCTTGCGGATGGCGTTTTCCTAGGACCGGTCATTCGCGGTTCGCACAAGGATCGGACGCTCGGCTACATCGAGGCGGGCGAGCAGGAAGGCGCGACGCTGCTGCGTGACGGCCGCAAGGACGCCGCTGCGAGCGGAAGCGGGTATTTCGTCGGTCCGACGATTTTCGACCACGTAAGCAGCGAGATGAAAATTTGGCGCGACGAGATTTTTGCGCCGGTGCTGTCCGTTATGCGAGCTTCCTCGCTCGAAGAAGCGATCGAAATTGCCAACCGCTCCACGTTCGCGAACGGCGCCTGCTTGTTCACGAAGGACGGCAGTAACGTCCGCCAATTCCGCGAGACGATCGACGCAGGCATGCTCGGCATCAACCTCGGAGTTCCGGCGCCGATGGCGTTCTTCCCGTTCTCCGGCTGGAAGGAATCGTTCTACGGGGATCTCCATGCCAACGGCACGGACGGCGTCGAGTTCTACACGCGCAAAAAAATGGTGACGGCCCGCTGGTAGGCGAGCCGAGAGGTATAGAAGAAGGTTACAGCTTAGCAAAGCAAGCATATAGCGATGGAAGGGCGCGAAGCCGAATGGCTTCCCGTCCCAATGGGAGAGGAGCGGCAGCATGAGCAAGGTTAGAGTAGGCATTATCGGCGCGGGGCGCATCGGCAAAATTCATGCCGATAATTTGCTCCGCATGGCGGAGGCGGAAGTCGTCGCGATCAGCGATCTTTTCGCCAGCGAGGAGCTGATGGCATGGGCAAGCGCACGCGGCATCGGCATCGTAACGACGGACAGCACCGAATTGATCGGAAATCCGGATATCGACGCAATCTTTATATGCTCGTCGACGGATACGCATGTGCCGCTTATCGTGCAGGCTGCGGAAGCGGGAAAGCATATTTTTTGCGAGAAGCCGGTCAGCATGGACGTTAATCGTACGAGAGAGGCGCTTCATGCCGTCGAGAAAGCGGGCGTGAAGCTGCAGATCGGCTTCAACCGGCGATTCGACCATAACTTCAAGCGCTTGCGCGAGCTTGTCGGTCAGGGCCGCATCGGCGAGACGCATTTGGTCAAAATCACGTCGCGCGACCCGAACCCGCCTAGTCCGGAATACATTAAAGTATCCGGCGGCATCTTCATGGACATGGCGATCCATGACTTCGATATGGCTAGGTTCATGGCTGGCAGCGAGGTTGAGAGCGTGTTCGCACAAGGCGGAGTGCTGGTCGATCCGGTATTCGCCGAATATGACGACCTTGATACGGCGATTACGACGCTGACGTTCGCAAACGGCGCATTCGCCGTCATCGACAACAGCCGCCGCGCCGCGTACGGCTACGATCAGCGCGTCGAAGTATTCGGCTCCAAGGGCGCCGCATCCGCCGACAACGATTACCCGAATACGGTCGTCGTCAGCGACGAAGCGGGCGTCGTTCGCGACAAGCCGCTGCATTTCTTCCTGGAGCGCTACAACGAGGCATATGTCGAGGAGACGAGAATGTTCATCGACAGCGTCCTTCATAACCGGCCGCTTCCAGTCGAAGGCTTCGACGGTCTGCAAGCCGAGCTCATTGCGATGGCTGCCAAGCAGTCCGTCAAGCTGGGCAGACCGGTCAAGCTAAGCGGGCTGGCATAATCCGATAACAACGCAAGCTTGTCAAATAAGAGAGCGATAGCGAGGAGGCTTAAGAAGATGGTTGATCTAATCGTACCGGCAAGGCCGGATCCCGGCCCGGACGGCTGCGTCCTATCGATTACGCCGCAGTCGGCGGGCTGGGAATACGTCGGCTTTGAAGTGTTCAAACTGGTCACGGGGCAAACGCTTCGCCGTGCAACGGGAGAACAAGAAGTCTGCTTGGTGCTTCTGAGCGGCAAGGCGGACGTATCGACGAACGCACAGCGCTGGAGCGGCATCGGCGAGCGTATGAGCGTATTCGAGCAAATTCCGCCTTATTCGGTTTACGTGCCAAGTAACGATAGCTATAACTTGACTGCGCTGACCGATCTGGAGCTTGCCGTATGCCTCGCGCCAGGCAAAGGCGGGCACGAAGCCCGTCTCATCGCGCCTGCGCATGTAGGCGTAGAACATCGGGGCAGCGGCAATATGGCGCGGCTGGTCCATAATATATTGCCGGAAAGCCAGCCTGCGGACAGCCTGCTCGTCGTCGAGGTGTTCACGCCCGGCGGTCATTGGTCGAGCTATCCGCCCCATAAGCATGAGCGGGACTTCCTGCCGGAGGAATCGCTGCTGGAGGAAACGTATTATTATCATACGAATCCGGGGCAGGGTTTCGCGGTTCAGCGCGTATACACCGATGATCGCTCGTTGGATGAGACGCTTGCCGTGAACGACGGCGAGGCGGTGCTCGTGCCGAGAGGGTACCATCCCGTTTCGGCGCCGCCCGGCTACGATGTCTATTATTTGAATGTGATGGCCGGACCGAAACGAATATGGAAGTTTTACAACGACCCTGCGCATGCATGGCTGATGCCAACCCCGACGGCGCCGAGATAGCCATTGAAAGCGGTCTCCAAAGCGCGCATAATGGAAATAATACTGCTTACAAGCGAATGGGGAACGGAACCATGAAAGCGACTATTTACGATGTTGCCAAGGAAGCCGGCGTGTCCATTGCTACCGTATCCCTCGTGATTAACGGCAAGGGCAAGATCAGCAAAGAACGCCGTGAAGAAATTAGGGGCATTATGATGCGCATGGGCTATAAGCCGAGCATGATCGCTTCTGCTCTTACGGGCAAGAAGACCTACGCGCTGGGCTTGCTCGTGCCGGACATTTCGAATCCCTTCTTTGCCGAAATCGCCAGGGCGGTCGAGGATGAGGGGCAGCGGCACGGCTACAGCGTCTTTATATGCAGCACCGATAACAAGGACGAGAAGGTAGGGCACTACGCCGCGTTGCTGCAGCAGAAAAACGTGGACGGAGTCATTATCGGCACAGGCATCAGGGAACTGTCGGTGCTGGATCCGCTGTTGCACGGCGGCATTCCGATCGCGTTCCTTGCAAGGGAGTTTCGTTCCGTCGAGGTTCCGTCCGTTGTCGTGGACGACTATGCGGGCGGTGCCGCGGCGGCGGAGCATCTCATCGCGCTCGGCCACCGCCGTCTCGCCGTATTGGCCGAGCAGGATTCGATCAGCAGCAGCAGGGAACGAGTGCGCGGGTTCAAGCAGGCGCTCGAAGCTGTCGGTATAACGCTCGACCCTGCGCTTGTGCTGAGCAGCGCTATTAAAGAAAGCAAGGCAAGCGCGCTGGCGCTGATGCGAGGGGAACATCCTCCGACGGGGATATTTTGCTGCAACGACTTGCTTGCGATAGGCGCTCTCCAGGCGGCCAAAGAAATGGGGATTCGTATTCCGCATGACTGCTCGATTATCGGGTTCGACGATACGGTGCTCGCTTCGGTTACGGATCCGCCGCTTACGACCATAGCCCAGCCGATCGAACAGATGGGGCAGATAGCCGTACAGCTTCTCGTCCGCAAGATCGGGCGGCCGGGCGAGCGACCCGAGCGAATTGTGCTGCGTCCAGAGCTGTCCATCCGGCAGTCTTCGATGGCGCTGCAGGCAGAGATATCTTGATTGCAACGATGCTGTCTCAAAACTGTTGAACGAAGGGTTCGTTCATGGCGTGGAATGTGCGAAGTGGCTATACTGGATCATTGCAGTAACTTTAGGCTGTCTCGCCGCTATATCGAGTGCTATATTGGATATTCGCAACATATACCTCTGTTTTGTACTCAAAATGCCGTCAAACGCTCAAAGTTACTGCGAAAAATCCAACATAGCTCCCCGTCACCACTCATTCCGCCCAAAGTTACTGCAAAAATCCAACATAGTAGTCAGAGGTAAGCTTTATACGCACAAAGGGGTCGTCCCTAAGCCATTGGCTTTTAGGACAGCCCCTTTTTTGTATATAGGCTCTGTTACGCATTTCCAGGACATCGAAGCAATTGCTTCACGCCGCCAGAAGGATGGAAACAGCCCTTTGCGTTTACCGACCTTCCTCATCTCCTATGTAGTTAAATGAATTTCTTCCAACCAAATGGGCAAAATTGCTCAGAATAAGCGTTTTGATTGGATTTCTTGCAGACTTATAAGGTTGTACGATTTCCATTCAAACGTGATTTTTCTTTGCCCTTTGAAGCGGTTCGGATGTACGAACTCCACTCAAATGACATTGACGACAGGTTAAAGGAGGGCCTCGGAGCCGTTTGTTCCGGTACGTGAAGCGATATCCGCAAAGCCGGGCGAAAAAGGAAGAGTGCTTTTCACCTTTCACTTTGGTAAAATAGGAAGGATTGCAGCAAGTATCCAATGAGTTGAAATTCGAGAGTAGTTCAGGAGGAAGACACGCATGAGAGTAGACGGACGTCAGACAAACCAGCTTCGGCCGGTAACGATAACGACAGGCATTAACAAACACGCAGAGGGCTCGGTGCTCATCGAGGTCGGCGACACGAAAGTTATTTGCACGGCGAGCGTCGAGGAACGCGTTCCTCCGTTCATGAAGGGGCAAGGCAAGGGGTGGATTACGGCGGAATACGCGATGCTTCCGCGCGCAACGCATTCCCGCAACCAGCGCGAAGCGGCAAAAGGCAAGCTGACGGGCAGAACGATGGAGATTCAACGGCTTATTGGGCGCGCTTTGCGTTCGGTCGTCGATTTGAAGGCGCTCGGCGAGCGTACGATTACGCTCGATTGCGACGTTATTCAAGCGGATGGCGGGACGAGGACGACATCCATTACCGGTGCATTCATTGCGCTCGCGATTGCAGTCCATAAGCTGGCCGATAACGCCAAGTTCGACAAGTATCCGATTACCGATTTTCTCGGATCGGTCAGCGTTGGCGTCATTCAAGAGCGTGCGCTGCTCGATCTGAATTACGAAGAGGACTCGAAGGCGAAGGTCGACATGAACGTCGTGATGACCGGAAGCGGCAAGTTCGTAGAGGTGCAAGGCACGGGCGAAGAATCCCCGTTCACCCGCGAGGAGCTTAATCAACTTCTGGCGCTTGGAGAAGAGGGCATCGGCGAGTTGATCGTTAAGCAGAAGGAAGTGCTCGGACCCATCGCCGCACGCATCGGAGGTTAATTACATATGGCCAATTCTTTTTTGGCTGCGAGCGATGTTGTCGTCGTGGCAACCAAGAACGCGGGCAAGGTGAAAGAATTCGCGCATGCGCTGAGCAAGCTCGGCAAGCAAACGTCAAGTCTGCTCGATCATGCGGACTTCCCCGATATTATCGAGGATGGCGAGACGTTCGCGTCCAATGCGCGCATTAAGGCGAAGACAGCAGGGGATGCGCTCGGCGTACCCGTGCTTGCCGACGATTCGGGCTTGCGCGTCCATGCGCTTGGCGGCGAGCCGGGCGTCTATTCGGCGAGGTATGCGGGCGAATGCGCGAAGGATGCCGACAATAATGCGAAGCTGCTTCGCGAGCTGTCTCGCCTGGAGACCGAAGGCGCTATTCAGGCGAATGAAACGCTGGCGGATGGTTCGAAGCTGCTGAGCGGAGCGCAATTCGTCTGTGCGCTAGCTCTGTACGATCCGGCTACCGGAGGGTTTCTGGAGACGGAAGGAACCGTTGACGGCTGGATTACGGACAAGGCGCATGGCAGCGGCGGCTTTGGCTATGATCCGCTGTTCTGGCTGACAAGCCTTGGCCGCGGCATGGCCGAGCTGTCGACCGAAGAGAAACAGCGGATCAGCCATCGCGGCGATGCTCTGAAGAAGCTTATCGCCTTATTGGAGCAATAACCGAACAGCGAGCAAAAGAGAAGAAGAAAAACCCCGTCGGACGCCCGGCTTCGCGATGAAGCAAGGCATGCGATCGGGGTTTTTCATTTTCTATCAGCCTATGACAACCTTATATTGCTTCAGCCATAAATTCACTTGATACAAATAAGCGAACAATTGCGGGCCGGACATCAGCTGGCCGAACCATGGAATATTGGAACTCGCGGCATCGGACTCCGCTAATTCTCTAACCTTCTTCACATTGATGAGCGGGAGCAGCGGAGACGACGGATCATTGAGCACATCAAGCAGCAAGCCCTTGACCGCGGCTAGATAGTTCGGGTTATGCGTCTTCGGATAAGGGCTCTTCTTGCGCGTCAGCACGTCATCCGGCAATATGCCCTTCAGCGCCTTGCGCAAAATTCCCTTCTCCCTGTCCCCCGACGTCTTAATCTCCCAAGGAATGTTCCATACGTATTCGACGAGACGATGATCGCAGAACGGAACGCGTACTTCCAGTCCCGCAGCCATGCTCATCCGGTCTTTGCGGTCGAGCAGCGTCGGCATGAAGCGCGTAATGTTCAAGTAGGACATTCTTCGCATTTTCTGCGTCTGCTCATCTTCGCCGTCCAGGCGAGGTACTTCGGCGATAGCTTGCGCATACCGGTCGCCGATGTAATCCAGCGGCTTCATCCAAGCCGCTACATCGGGCGCTAGCAGATCGGCGCGCATCGCCGAAGCGAGCGACCATGGGAACGTACCCGAGCTAAGCGCCTCCTCGCGGTGAAACCACGGGTAGCCGCCGAATATTTCATCGGCCGCTTCGCCGGAAATGGCAACGGTAGCGCCTTTCTTGATCTCATGGCAGAAGAGGAGCAGCGAAGCGTCGACGTCCGCCATGCCGGGAAGGTCGCGGGCGAAGGTCGCATCCTGCAAGGCGCCGATCAGCTCCGGCGTATCGAACTGAATCGGATGATGGATCGTGCCGAGATGGGACGTCATTCTGGCGATCCATGGCGCATCGGAGTTCGGCTGGAACGCATGCGCCTGAAAGTGCTTGTCGTTATCGGTATAATCGACCGAATACGTATGAACGTTGCCTTGCCCGTTCGCGTCGTAGTAGCGGACGGCCAGCGTCGTGAGGGCGCTGGAATCGAGCCCGCCGGACAATAGCGTGCAGACGGGCACGTCCGAAACGAGCTGTCGTTCCACTGTGTCTTTCAGCAAATCGCGGACATGCTCCGCGGTTTCGTCGACATTTTGCGGATGAGGGCTGCTTTCCAGCTTCCAATACGTGATCGTCTTCACGCCGGAGCGGGTAACAGCCATACAATGTCCGGGCTTCAGCTCGCTAATTTGCTTGTATACGCCATGGCCCGGGGTTCGTGCCGGTCCTAGAATGAAGATTTCGGCCAAACCTTCCGCGCCGACCTCCGGTTTCACCGCCGGATGGGCGAGAATGCATTTCTGCTCCGAGCCGAAGATGAACAAGCCGTCACGCGTACTATAGAACAACGGCTTCACGCCGAGTCTATCCCGCGCGAGAAACAACTCCTGCTGCGCTACATCCCATATGGCAAACGCGAAAATGCCGTTGAAACGTTCCAAGCACGCCTTTCCCCATTCCATATAAGCGACGAGCAGAACCTCGGTATCGCAATGCGTAGTGAATGATCTTCCTCTGCTCTCCAGTTCCTTGCGCAATTCAAGCGCATTGTACAACTCGCCATTATAGACGACGACGAATTTGTCGTCGCCGGTATGGCGGATCATGGGTTGAGCTCCGTTCTCGGGATCGATGACGGACAGACGCCGATGTCCCAAAGCGCAATGCGCCGAGATCCAGGTGCCCGATGCATCGGGGCCGCGGGGAGCTAACGTGTCGGTCATCTTCTCCAGGCTTATGCTTTCCTTGGTCAGGTCACTGGTCCAATCGATCCAGCCGGTAATTCCACACATCCGTCTCATTCCTCTCTATTGCTGGACTCCAGTAGCGATAATAACAGTTATATGCTGAAAATAGGCATAAAATGTCTGTCCATGAGGGGAAGCTAGAGGTGGCTGCGAAAGCTTGAGCAAAGCGAGGAACGAGGAAGGAGGCTATGCGAAATGCGGAATGAGGATCGCAATGAAGAGGGGCGAAAGCCGTATTATGTATCCGTTCAAGCTGGTCAAATATTAGCCGACCCGGAAGCGGCGGCTTATGAGCTTGTCATAAATGCGAACGATGCGGAAATAAGCAGACTGCATGAGCTGTTCAAGGAGCTTGCGGCTGCGGACAACTGGGGCGTGAGAGAGCTTGCGGCGAATCCGTACAACGCGATAAGCGATGAGCAGCGCAATTCGGAATATGACAGCTTGCTGCAGCGAGTGTATAAGCAATTGTACGATTGCGGAACGGATACGACGAAGCGTCACATCGAATCGATGCAATTATGGTAAGTCGAATAGGGCTCGCTAGACAAGCTGCTGCGGCAGACGGTCTGGCAGGCCTTTTTTCCATGGATGGGATTCAATTCAAGCATTCATCTAACACTTTCCAAAAACTTTTGCCGGCACAACGCCAAAATGATTGTTTTTCAAATAACTTCCATGGAATTTTTCTAACAACTCTCCTTTAGTATAGGGAATAGAGAAGCAGTAATCTATTCATAAGGTAGGAGGAAGTGTTCATATGAGGATACAAAGAACGGATGCCAAAGTTCGTATTGAAAGCTTGCGCAAGCGAATGGTAGAGCTTTACATGCAATCAGGCTCGCTGACCTCGGCACAGGTCGTTAAGGCAAGCCAAGAGCTGGATGAGGCTCTTAACGACTTCAATTGCGGCATATGACAACAAGAAAAAACCCTCCGCATGCAGCGGAAAGGCTTTGAATGCAACATATATATAGTTAATTTGAATGGCGTCCCAGAAGAGATTCGAACTCCCGACCGACGCCTTAGAAGGGCGTTGCTCTATCCAGCTGAGCTACTGGGACACGCAAGAGATAATATAACATAATCACTATTATCTTTGCAAGTCATTTTATGGATTTTATCAAAAAACAGTCGTTTTCGCCTTTCGAACGGTCTTTAAGCAGCTTTTATTTTTTTCTTTCCGCAGACCGTGGTATAATCTTACGCAAGCTTGCGAGTAGCAGGAGACGGCGTAAACGAAGGCGGTGTTAGCATTACAACTCCCATTGACCCACAAGGCGACAACAAGGACAACGTATACTTGTTCCCCAGCATGCTGGATCATTATCAAATTCATCTAACCCGGATGCTTGAGTCGGAGCAATACGGGGAGGCCAAGGAACTGTTGCGTTTCCTGCTGCAATGCCAAGGGGAGGATGAGCGCCATTACGAGGAGTGGAACAGTCTTCTCACATGGCTCGATATGGCTTTTCCCGAAGGAGGAAGCGCGGACGGCGGGACGGGATATGCGCTATCGGCACCCGAGCGGGAGCCAAGCGAGGAAACGATTCGCGCAGAGCTGTTGAGTCCACCCGAACAGGATGAGACTTACATTAATCAAGTGCTGTACATCATGCAGAATCATCCAATGATCGACCAGCAAATGCTTGCGCTCGAGCGGGCGGCATACATAGAGGCTGAAGAAGTAGACGCGACGATTGTAAACTGGCTCGTAACGAAGCAAGTGCATCCCGTCGTACAATTCAAGGCGCTGCAATGCTTGCGGAAGCGGGGGGCGACCGGGTCTTTGACAATGGAAAGGCTCGACGAGCAAGTACAGCTTGAGATGGAGGAAACGCCGCTCTCGCTGGACGACTTCCCGAGTCAGGTTATCCAAATTTTGGAGCGTGTCGAGCGGATAGCCGAGGTGGATGACCCGACGCTGCCGCATTTTGCCAGAGAACTCTGGAAGGAAAGTCTTCAGTTCCTGTACGGGACGACGGCTTACAAGTGGATGCTCAGGGATGATGAAGGAACCGTCGATTGCTTCGCCGCGGCGCTGCATCTTACGCTGCTGTTGACTGTATACGGTTCCGCGAATGACGACGATATACGCGATACATACGGCATTACCGAATCATTGAGATTCCAATATGAGCAAGCTTGCAGAGCGCTCAGGCAGGTCGCTGTATTACAGCCGCCGGGGCAGGATGAACCTCAGCCTTGAAAAGCTCGTCCATCTTGTTTATAATGGAATGGTTTATGGAACGTGAAAATAAGCGAAGTACGTGCAATTTTGGAGGGGAAGGCATAAAATGAAAGCAACTTGGGAAAAAATAGACAAGAACATCGTGTCTATCGACGTTGAGGTTGAAGCGGAGCAAGTCGCAACGGCGCTGGATCAAGCGTTTAAGAAAGTCGTTCAAAAGGTTAACGTACCTGGATTCCGTAAAGGCAAAGTGCCGCGCGGCATTTTCGAATCCCGTTTCGGCGTGGAGAGCCTGTACCAGGATGCGATCGACATTCTTCTTCCTGACGCTTACACAGCTGCAGTGAACGAGAACAATCTTCAGCCGGTCGACCGTCCTGAGATTGATGTTGAGCAATTCGCCAAAGGCCAAACGTTCAAATTCAAAGCGAAAGTTATCGTTAAGCCGGAAGTAACGCTTGGCGAATACAAAGGCCTTGAAATCGAAGCGGCATCGGCCGAAGTAACGGAAGAAGAGATTGCGGCTGAGCTTGAGCGTTTGCAACAACGCCACGCCGAGCTGTCGGTTATCGAAGAAGGCGCTGCCGAGAACGGCGATATTACCGTTATCGACTTCGACGGCTCCGTTGACGGCGTTCCATTCGAAGGCGGCAAAGCAGAGCGCTATTCCCTTGAGCTTGGATCGAACTCGTTCATCCCTGGCTTCGAGGAACAAGTTGTCGGCATGCAAATCGGCGATTACAAGGACGTAAACGTAACGTTCCCTGAGAGCTACCATGCTGAGAACCTTGCAGGCAAAGCAGCGGTATTCGCCGTGAAGCTGCATGAGATCAAACGCAAGTCGCTTCCAGCGCTTGACGATGAGTTCGCGAAGGACGTCAGCGAGTTCGACACGCTTGACGAGTACAAAGCGGATCTATCCAGCAAACTGAAGGAGCGCAAGGAGAAGGAAGCCGAGCAAGCTCGCGAAGTAGCTGTCGTTGACAAAGCTACCGCTGCTGCGGAAGTGGAAATTCCTGAAGCGATGATCGTAACCGAGACGGACTACATGATCAAAGACTTCGAAAACCGTCTTCAAATGCAAGGCATGAACATGGATCTGTACTTCCAGTTCTCCGGCCAGAACGAATCCGCGCTGCGCGAGCAAATGCGTTCCGACGCCGAGAAACGCGTTCGCAACAACTTGGTGCTTGACGCTATCGCGAAAGCCGAAGGCTTCACCGCTACGGAAGAAGATCTGACAGCCGAACTTGAGACATTGTCCAAATCGTACAACCGCCCGGCGGAAGAGCTGCGCGATATCTTCACTCGCAACGGCAACATTGCGAACCTGCAAGAGGACGTATTGCTTCGCAAAACGATCAAGTTCTTGCTCGACAACAGCAAAACGGTTTAATACGCATACTCAAGTAATAACAACATAAGCATCACTCAGGATAAGGCGCGTAATATACGTGCCTTATTTTGACCCTACATATGAAAATGTGCTTGACTCGGAGGCTAATCTCCGTACATATCGAAAGGCCGCCATCGTATACTGTATTATTGGAAAAATGACATCACTACGATGACGTGATACAATAAGGAAGTACTTAAAGCCATAAACGAAAAGAGGTTGGTCGCATGAATCTGGTACCTGTCGTAGTCGAACAAACAAATCGCGGGGAGCGTTCTTACGATATTTACTCCCGTTTGCTGAAGGACCGCATCATTTTCCTTGGGAGCGCAATCGATGATGACGTTGCAAACTCCGTTATCGCACAACTGCTGTTTCTGGCGGCCGACGATCCGGAGAAAGACATTCATCTGTACATTAACTCTCCTGGCGGATCTGTAACCGCGGGCATGGGTATTTACGATACGATGCAATACATTAAGCCTGAAGTTTCTACAATCTGCATGGGCATGGCGGCCAGCATGGGCTCGCTGCTCCTTACTGCGGGAGCGAAGGGCAAGCGCTTCGCGCTTCCTAATGCCGAAGTCATGATTCATCAGCCGCTCGGCGGCGTTCGCGGTCAAGCGTCCGATATTAAGATTCACGCGGACTGGATCCTGAAGACGAAACAGAAGCTTAACCAAATTTACGTTGAACGTACGGGTCAGCCTTATGACAAGATCGACCGCGATACCGACCGCGATAACTTCATGAGCGCGGAAGATGCACTCGCTTACGGTCTGATTGACAAAGTCATTACTTCGCCTGTATTGTAACGATTTAATTGAAGGGGTGATTCCATGTTCAAATTCAACGACGAAAAAGGCCAGTTGAAATGTTCTTTCTGCGGCAAATCGCAGGATCAAGTGCGCAAGCTGGTAGCCGGTCCCGGCGTATATATATGTGACGAGTGCATCGAGCTATGCACGGAAATCGTAGAAGAGGAGCTCGGCAACGAGGAAGAACTTGATTTGAAAGACATTCCGAAGCCGAAAGACATTCGCGCTATTCTTGATTCGTATGTTATCGGTCAAGAGTTCGCCAAGAAGTCGTTGTCCGTAGCGGTATACAACCACTACAAGCGGATCAACTCCGGCAGCAAGATCGAAGATGTCGAGCTTCAGAAGAGCAATATCCTGCTTCTCGGCCCAACTGGCTCAGGCAAGACTCTTCTTGCACAGACGATGGCAAAAATTTTGAATGTTCCGTTCGCGATTGCGGACGCGACTTCGCTTACGGAGGCTGGTTATGTAGGCGAGGACGTAGAGAACATTTTGCTCAAGCTTATTCAAGCCGCCGACTATGACGTTGAGAAAGCGGAACGCGGCATTATCTATATCGACGAAATTGACAAAGTAGCCCGCAAGTCGGAGAACCCGTCCATTACGCGCGACGTATCCGGCGAAGGCGTGCAGCAAGCTTTGCTTAAGATTCTTGAAGGTACGGTTGCATCCGTTCCGCCTCAAGGCGGACGCAAACATCCTCATCAAGAGTTCATTCAGATCGATACGACGAACATTCTGTTCATTTGCGGCGGCGCGTTCGACGGCTTGGAGCAATTGATCAAACGCCGTATCGGCAAGAAAGTGATCGGCTTCAACTCCTCCGGCGAATTGACGAAGGATTTGAAACCAGGCGAATACCTGTCGATGGTATTGCCTGAAGACTTGCTCAAATTCGGGCTTATTCCTGAGTTTGTAGGACGTCTGCCGGTCATCTCGACTTTGGAGCCGCTTGATGAGCCGGCACTCGTTCGGATTCTGTCCGAACCGAAGAACGCGCTTGTGAAGCAGTACCAGAAACTGCTTGAGATGGACAATGTGAAGCTGGACTTCGAACCGGCCGCGCTTGAAGCAATCGCGAAGGAAGCGATTAAGCGCAACACCGGCGCCCGCGGTTTGCGTGCGATCATCGAGGGCATTATGCTCGAAGTGATGTATGAAGTTCCTTCCCGCGACGACGTGCAGAACTGCCTGATTACGGAGCAATCCGTGCAAGAGAAGATGATGCCTGAACTCACGGCGAAGAAGGGCAAGAAGAAGGAAGAAAGCGCATAAGCTCTCTAGAGATAGCAATGCGTATATAGAGTAGATAGATTACCGTCATTGTCTCCACCCTGCAGCAGAGGTTTTTTTTTCAGCCACATGCCCGCGGGGTGGACTTTGACGTTCATGGGAGAGATTGAAACGATGTACAAACGTCAAGATACGGTAGCGGTGAAAGTCGGCGATCTTACGATCGGCGGCAGCAACGAAGTCATCATTCAAAGCATGTGCACGACGAAGACCGCCGATGTGGAAGCGACAGTAGCTGAAATACTGCGCCTGGAGGAAGCGGGCTGCCAGGTTGTCCGGGTAACCGTCAATAATAAGGAAGCGGCTGAAGCGATCAAGGAGATCAAGAAGCGCATTCATATTCCGCTTGTTGCTGACATTCACTTCGATTACCGCTTGGCGCTTGCGGCGATCGAGAACGGCGTCGACAAGGTACGCATTAATCCCGGCAACATCGGCCGCCGCGAGAAAGTAGAAGCGGTTGTTAAAGCCTGCAAGGAACGCGGTATACCGATTCGGATCGGCGTTAACGCAGGCTCGCTTGAGAACCATCTGCTAGAGAAGTACGGCTACCCGACGCCGGAAGCGATGGTCGAGAGCGCATTGTTCCATATCGGCATTCTGGAAGAGCTGGACTTCCATGATATTATCGTGTCGCTTAAGGCATCGGATGTGCCGATGGCCATTGCGGCCTACACGATGGCGGCAGAGAAGATCAAGTATCCGCTGCATCTCGGTATTACCGAGGCTGGGACGCTTCATACGGGCACGATCAAGAGCTCGGCTGGCATTGGCGCATTGTTGGCACTTGGCATCGGCAACACGGTACGGATCAGCTTGAGCGCCGATCCGGTCGAAGAGGTCAAGGTTGCTCGCGAGCTGCTTAAGACATTCGGCTTGATCACGAACGCGGCGACGCTTGTCTCCTGTCCGACCTGCGGACGTCTCGATATCGACCTGTTCTCGATCGCGAACGAGGTCGAGGACTATATCGCGAAGATCAAAGTACCGATCAAAGTATCGGTGCTCGGCTGCGCGGTTAACGGCCCGGGCGAAGCTCGCGAAGCCGATATCGGCATCGCCGGCGCTCGCGGCGAAGGCATGCTGTTCCGCTACGGCGAAATGATACGCAAAGTACCGGAAGCGGAGCTCCTGAACGAGCTGAAGAAGGAAATCGACGAAATCGTACGCGTATTCGAAGCAACCGGCGAAATTCCGGGACGCAAGCATCATACGCATGCCTAAATAGAAGATAAAGCTCACCCCACTGCCTCGTTGGCCGTGTGGGTGAGCTTTTTTTGTTTGTAGCGCTTATCCGTTATGCGAATAATATCCAGACGTGGTGGCAAAATAAGGGTTGCAGCGACGACAGTGGCAGAAGGCGGGAACAAGTTGGAGCGAATTAGCCTTAATCAGCTAGGATCGATGATCATATTATTTCTTATCGGCAGCTCGTCATTGTTTCTTCTGGCAAGCGATGCCGGCAAGGACGCTTGGCTAGCCGTGTTCGTCGGCATGTTAGGCGGACTTGCGCTGCTGTGGGGCGTGAATCTGATGATCTACCGCATTGCGCCGAATAGCAACTTGATCGAATTGATCAATGATCATTTTGGCAAATGGGCCGGTTTCTTGCTGTCGATGGGTTACGTTATCTATTTCTGTTACAAATCGATAAGGAACGTCAGAGAGTTCGGAGACTTGACGTCCATACTGCTGCTGCCGAACACGCCGGTCAGTGCGATCATGCTCATCATATGTGCGATGGCGGCTTATACCGTCATGAGCGGGGTTGACGTTTTTTTTCGCATGGCCGAATTCATATTGCCGATCGTTATTGCGATCTACGTTATGTTGTTTCTCATTATTGCATTCGCGGACTTGCTTCAGTTCGACAACTTGCTTCCGGTGCTGGATAAAGGGATGATGTCGGTCCTCAAGGCCGCATTCCCGGGGCTTATTTCGTTCCCATTCGGAGAGCTGATCCTGTTTCTGATGTTCTGGAAATACGTAGAGCAAGAAGGCAATGACATCATTCGCGTAACGATCAAATGTTATCTGTTCTCGGGCTTGTTCATTACAACAACGAATCTGCTCATATTGGCCGGACTAGGGAAACTGGCTCCGGTTATTACGATCCCGCTTATGCAACTGACGACATTTATTGAAATCGCGAAAATATTGGAGCGTATCGATCCCTTCGTCGCGCTGTTGCTGTTCACGGGCGTTTACTTCAAGCTGACAGCGTATTATATGGGCGCGGTACTCGCATTGCGTTATATGACTAAGCTTCGGCAGAAATATGCAGTGCTGATCGTCGGAGGCGGAATTTATTTTGGGTCGTCGTATATATTCAAAAGCTACATGGAGCAGGTGAGGATTGGCTTTACTCTAAACCTGAAATACCATTTTCCAATCTTTCAAATCGCCTTTCCTTTGTTGCTGTTGATCGTCGTGCTCTTCAAAAAAAGATGGAATGAAAAGGTGCATGCCAATGAAGAAACAGAATAACGGAGCGGACTCTCAAGGTTCTGAGCAAGCGAATCGCCTATCGAGCGATATCGAGGACAATATCCGCTACGCTCAGGATACGCTAGGCACAGGGCCGGATATTCTTATAAGACGACTTCACCTATTCCAAGAGAGCAAGGCCGCCGTATTGTCGATTGCAGGCATAACGGATAAGGCAAGCGTCAACCTGCTCGTGGACAGCATGCTATCGGAGTACAGAGAGCAAAGCGGCTTGGCGAGAGAGGGGGATCCGTTCCAAGCGCTGCTGTACCGCATGCTTGCCGTGGGAGGCATACGCAGTCTGGAGACGTTGTATGATCTCGATGTTGCGATGCTGGAGGGCTTGTCCGTCGTTTTGCTTGACGGCTATGACCGGGCGCTTGCGGTAAATACGGGCGGAGGCGAGAGGCGCGGCGTAGAAGAGCCCAGCACGCAAACCGTCGTCAGAGGGCCGAAGGAAGGCTTCGCCGAGAGCATCCTGACGAATATATCGCTTCTCCGGACAAAAATTAAATCACCTAACCTGCGGATTGAATACAAGATTATCGGCCAGCAGACGCGGACAACGGTTGCAGTCGCATATATGAAAGGAATCTCCGAAGATAAAGTGGTTAATGAGGTTCATCGCAGGCTTGACGCAATCGAGACTGACAGTATATTGGATAGCGGTTATATCGAAGAGTTCATTCATGAGAAGAAGTATTCGCCGTTTCCGCTTCTCCAGAATACAGAAAGGCCCGATGCAATCGCCGCCGGGCTGCTGGAAGGACAGGTAGCGATCATTGTGGACGGGTCTCCTTTCGCCTTGCTTGCGCCGGTTACATTCTTCAAGTTCTTCCAATCGAGCGAAGATTATTACCAAAGCTATGATATCGCGACTTTCCTAAGAGTGATCCGATTCGTGTCGTTCTTCGCATCGATGCTGCTTCCGTCGCTCTATATCGCGATTACGACGTTCCATCAAGAAATGCTGCCAACACCGCTTCTCATTAGTATCGCAGCACAGAGAGAGGGCGTTCCCTTCCCTGCTATTATCGAGGCGATGATTATGGAACTAACGTTTGAAATCTTGCGCGAGGCGGGGGTGCGAATGCCGCGCATCATCGGTTCGGCGATATCGATCGTAGGCGCGCTCGTGCTCGGGCAGGCTGCCGTGCAAGCGGGCCTTATCTCGGCGGCGATGGTCATTGTCGTGTCGTTCACGGCTATTGCAAGCTTCGTTATTCCTGCAGTCAATATGGGGACATCGGCGAGACTTATACGCTTCGCGATGATGATATTGGCCGGCTCATTCGGCGTATTCGGCATTATGGCCGGTTTGATGGTTTTGCTGACCCATCTGTCGGGGCTTCGCTCCTTCGGAGTTCCGTACCTGACGCCGATCTCCCCGCTCGTAAAGAATAATCTAAAGGATGTGTTCGTTCGTGCGCCTTGGTGGGCGATGAACAAGCGGCCTGCTTTGTTCGGCAAGCCGGGCACCAGCAGGCAAGGCAAGCAGGAAAAGAAAGCGATATCGAGCCAATCAGGAAAGTCGGGAGAGGAGGAAGAAGGCCAATGAAGCAGCGTATTACAACGATTCAAGGCTTTGCAATTCTTGTCAATACAATCGCACCAAGCGCCGTGCTGCAAATGCCCGCCCATATCGTCTCTGTTACGAAGCAGGATGCTTGGTTGACGGTCCTCTTCTCCATGGTTGTAGGCCTCGTATATGCTTATGTCGTCGGCAGAATCTGCCTGCTGAGCAATGGCAAGCCCTTGATGGAATGGCTGGAGTCCAGATTCGGCAAGGCTGTCGCGTTGGTTATCGCCATCATGCTGTGCGGTTACTATTTCATGGTGGCAACCAGCGTAGTCAGGCAATTCACGAACTACGTGCATGAGCAGTTGCTTAATACTACACCTATACTCGCAATCGCGCTCGTCATCGTCCTTGTATCCGTCTATGCCGTTTGGCAAGGAATAGAGGCCATGGGGAGAATGCACTTTATCGTGCTGCTATTCGGTTGCGTGCTTATGGGACTCAATTTTTTATTATTATGGTCCTATTACGATTGGTCTAACTTCCTGCCGATCTTCGAGATGCCCCCTGAGCGCCATTTGTCTGCCGTGCTTATACCTGCCGGCTGGTTATCGGAAATATCGGCGGTATTGTTCTTGCTGCCTTATTTCAAGAAGAACATACAAGCAGCGAGGGCAGCTTTGTGGGCAACGCTGCTCTCGGGTTCAATGATTCTCGTTACGGTCGTTATGATTATTGCCGTATTCGGCGTGAAAATCGTTAATGCTCTTTCCTATCCGAGCTTCGCGGCTCTTGGCATAGTGGAGGTCGGAAAGTTCATGGAGCGGATAGACGTCTTCTTGCTGACCGCATGGATGGCATCGATGTTCGCGAAAGTTTCCATTTTTTTGTTCATCTTCTTTCAACTGCTGAGCTTTATCTTTGGTATTCGAAAAAAAACAAGTCCGTTGACCGCACTCGCGGTATCCGCATTCATAAGTGCCTCTTCGATCTATTCATGGCCAAGAAACAGCAATTTCATCGAATACATATTCACGTCGCTGTCCGCTTACCTTCTGGTGAACAATTATGCGTTATTTCTGCTTATATGGGGGGGACTTCGCTTGTTTAAGAAGAAATCGGACGATGTGCAAGGAGGGGCGGCTACATGATAGTAAGGCGGACAACATCAATCGTATTGTTCCTCCTCCTAAGCGGAACCATGCTTACGGGCTGTTGGAGCAGGGTAGAGTTGAACGAGCTTGCCATCACTTCCGCGACGTCGATCGACCGCGATGGCGATGATTGGATCGTCTCGTTCCAAGTCGTTATTCCATCCACGATATCTTCCGGTATCGGGATAACGGGCGGCGGCGGGGGTTCGCCCGTCATCGTCTACTCGACTAAGGGGAAAACGATTCGGGAAGCAAATATGCATAGCGTATACGAGAGCCCGCGCAGGCTTTATTTTGCTCATAACCGGGTTATTGTCATCAGCGAAGAAACGGCACGTCGGGGTTTGAACCCTGTACTTGAGGTGTACTTGCGTAATCCGGATGCGAGGGAGACAGTCGATGTCCTCGTTACGGCGGGCAAATCCCGTAAAATACTGGAGCAGATGATGCAAATTCAGAGAATTCCGGGCGACGGCATACGGGAGATCAATACGATTGAGGCTGAAAATTCGTCGGCGCTGCCGGAAGTGAAGATGTACGAGCTGGCAATGAATCTAGCAAGCGACTCAGCGAGCGCCTTGCTTCCCGAAATCTATTTGTCGGGGACCAAGGAAACTTCTTCGTTGTCGGCCTTCGAGAATACGACGCTTCCATCCAAGCTGCGACTCGGCAGGGCTGCCGTTATTAAGAAGGACAAAATGGTCGGATGGCTCTCCCGTAAGGATGCTCTCGGCGTCGCATATATGAGGGATGCCATCAATAAGTCCCTCGTTACGGTAGCTTGCCCGGACGGGAGCGGCAACAATTCGTCGATCAGTATCGGAAGTTCGTCGACGAACCAGAGGCCGTCATTGATCGACGGCAACTTGAAAGTGAAGCTGGAGGTAAAAGCCGAAGGTACGCTCGTTCAATCCGATTGCAAGTCGCTTGATTTGTACAAGACGGATGTGATCCAGCAGATAGAGAAAGCTGCCGAGAAAGAGATCGCGTCCTGCATCCTTTCGGGGTGGCAATCGTTGCAGAAGCTTAAAGCGGATGCAGTAGGGTTCGCCGGCCTCGCGCATCGAACATACCGAAAGGAATGGCGGAACTGGCAGAAGGACTGGGACGCGGAATTTGCTCGTATTCAGATCGAACCCGCAGTCAGCGTTACGCTTTCCAATGTTGGGCTTAGCAATCAGTCGCTTAATGTTGACAAGCTGCGCGAGGGCAAGAAATAAGAGGATACGAATAGATAAAAAGGAGCGGGTCCAATATGGGGTTGAAAGAAGCCGCAAGCGCGGCGCTGCTGATCGTGGCGTTAGGGATGGGAGTAAGGAAGCTGCTCAAACGAGGTTTAGTCCGCGAGTACATGGTGTATGCGTCATGCGTTATTTGGACGGGCTACCTGTTCGCGGCGGAGAACTACAAATGGAACGTCATATCGCCAATTACGATCATAAGCGCGGCATTTAAGCCGCTCGGCATATGGCTGCAGCGTGCCGGCTGGATCACATGATGATGCGGACAAGCGGAAATACTTGTGCCGAAGTTTTGGAGAATGCGATTATTCCTTTTGCCAAGAGGCAATACTGACATAATACGGATGCCTGCGAGATACAGGCGGTATGAGAGGAGCGGGAATAAATGAGTTTAAGTGTCGTGTTAATGTTGATTCAAGTGTTTTTTGCCGTCGTTATCGGCTTGTATTTTTGGAATTTGCTGCGCAATCAGAAGACGAACCGCTCTGCGGTCGATCGGGAATCGCGCAAAGAAATGGATAAGCTGCGCAAGCTGCGGTCGGTTTCGCTTACGAAGCCGCTCGCGGAGAAGACGCGCCCGCAGTCGATGCAGGATATCGTTGGCCAGCGAGATGGATTAAGGGCTCTTAAGGCTGCGCTATGCAGCGCGAACCCGCAGCATGTCATTATCTACGGACCGCCGGGCGTCGGGAAGACGGCTGCCGCGCGCGTCGTGTTGGAGGAAGCGAAAAAAAATCCGAGCTCGCCTTTCCTGCCGGAGGCGAAGTTCACCGAGATCGATGCAACGACGGCGCGCTTCGACGAACGAGGCATTGCCGACCCGTTGATAGGCTCGGTTCACGATCCGATCTATCAAGGCGCCGGTGCGATGGGAGTAGCCGGTATTCCGCAGCCGAAGCCCGGCGCAGTAACGAAAGCGCACGGGGGTATTCTGTTCATCGACGAGATCGGCGAATTGCACCCGATCCAAATGAATAAACTGTTAAAGGTACTAGAGGATCGCAAGGTGTTCCTCGAAAGCGCCTATTACAATTCAGAGGATGCGAACATTCCCGTCTATATTCACGATATATTCCAGAATGGGCTGCCGGCAGACTTCCGTCTGGTCGGAGCGACGACGCGTTCGCCGCAAGAAATTCCCCCTGCCATTCGTTCGCGCTGCATGGAGGTGTTCTTCCGTCCGCTGTTGGCGGACGAGATTGCTTTAGTCGCAGAGAATGCGGTTAAGAAGATCGGTTTCGCTCCTTGTCCGGAAGCGATTGAGGTCGTGAAGCGTTATGCGACAAACGGCCGCGAAGCGGTCAACGTTATTCAGCTTGCAGCGGGAGTTGCGTTATCGGAGAAACGGGACAGCATCGCCGCGGGCGATATCGAATGGGTTGTGAACAGCAGCCAAATTCCTCCGCGCCCAGACCGCAAAGTGCCTGCTGCGCCGCAGATCGGCTTCGTGAACGGCCTTGCCGTATACGGCCCGAATATGGGGACGCTGCTTGAAATCGAGGTCAGCGCGATTCCGGCGGCCGCAGGACGCGGCCAATTCACGATAACGGGTGTCGTGGAAGAAGAGGAGCTCGGAGGCGGCTCCAGGACGCTGCGCCGCAAGAGCATGGCGAAGGGTTCGGTCGAGAACGTGCTGACCGTACTGCGCCGTATTGGGCTTAACCCGCAAGACTTCGACCTTCATATCAACTTCCCGGGCGGAACGCCGATTGACGGTCCGTCTGCGGGCATCGCGATGGCTACGGCAATTACGTCCGCCATCAAAGGCTTGCCGATCGACAACAAGCTGGCAATGACTGGCGAGGTTGGCATCCACGGCAATGTAAAGCCGGTCGGCGGCGTTCTGGCGAAGGTCGAGGCAGCTTTCCAAGCAGGCGCCGAGAAGGTGATTATTCCTCGCGAGAATTGGCAGGCGATCTTCGCAGACCTGAATGGGCTGAAGGTCATACCCGTCGACCGCGTCGAAGAAGTATTCAGCTACGTATTTCCAGAGACGAAGATTTCGGAGAAAAGCGTGGATGCGCCGATCGGCACAGAGCTCTTCATTGCGTCCGGCGTCCCTTATTTGCAAGCCGATTCCGCTGAATAACAAGGTTTACGCCATCTGGCAAGGATACACCGATTTGATTTAGATTTTACTTTGCGATGTGGTAATATAGGGTAGACGTAAACAATTGGAGGTGCTGGAATGGGACCTAATAAATCGAAAGGTCGTCGTCGGCTGCCCCTGCTTCCGCTGCGGGGGCTACTCGTTTACCCCAGCATGGTTCTCCACCTAGATGTGGGCAGGGACAAATCGGTTCGGGCACTGGAGAGGGCAATGGTCGAGGAAAATATGATCTTGCTTTGCTCGCAATCCGAAGTGAACATTGAGGAGCCGACGGAGGAAGATATATATAAGGTCGGAACGATTGCGAAAGTAAGGCAAATGATGAAGCTGCCGAACGGAACGATCCGGGTGCTGGTCGAAGGCGTTGTCCGTGCGGAAATTGTGGATTACTTGCCGAATGACGAATTTTACGAAGTATCGGCGAAGGAGCTGCCGGAGCAGGAGACGGACGATCCGGAGGTCGACGCGCTTATGCGTACGGTGCTTAGCCAATTCGAGCATTATATCTCGTTGTCGAAGAAGATAACGCCGGAGACGCATGCGGCAGTGTCCGATATTGACGAGCCGGGACGATTGGCGGATGTAATCACGAGCCATCTATCGCTTAAGATCAAGGATAAGCAGGACATCCTGGAAACCATCGACGCACGCGAGCGGCTGGAGAAGCTGCTCGATATTTTGAACAACGAGCGCGAGGTACTGGAGCTGGAGCGCAAGATTAACCAGCGCGTCAAGAAGCAAATGGAGAAGACGCAGAAGGAATATTATTTGCGCGAGCAGATGAAGGCGATCCAGAAGGAGCTTGGCGAGAAGGAAGGCCGCGCCGGCGAAATCGAGGATTTGCGCAGCCAGCTTGCCGATTCGGGCGTGCCCGAGTCCGTGAAGGAGAAGATCGAGAAGGAAATCGATCGGCTCGAGAAGATGCCTGCATCGTCAGCCGAAGGCGGCGTTATCCGCAATTATATCGATTGGCTGTTGTCGTTGCCTTGGAATAAGCAGACGGACGACGATCTCAGCATCAGCAAAGCCGAGGAAGTGCTGAACGAGGACCACTACGGCCTTGAGAAACCGAAGGAGCGGGTGCTGGAGTACTTAGCCGTACAGCAGCTCGTGAAGAAGCTCAAAGGACCTATTCTATGTCTCGTAGGGCCGCCTGGCGTCGGCAAAACATCGCTTGCGAGATCGATCGCGAAGTCGCTCGGACGCAAGTTCGTTCGTATCTCGCTCGGCGGCGTACGCGACGAAGCCGAGATTCGCGGGCACAGACGGACGTATGTAGGCGCAATGCCGGGACGTATTATTCAAGGGATGAAGACGGCGGGCTCGCTGAATCCGGTATTTCTGCTGGATGAAATCGACAAGATGGCGATGGATTTCCGCGGCGACCCGGCTTCTGCCCTTCTCGAGGTGCTTGATCCGGAGCAGAACAGCAACTTCAGCGATCACTTCATCGAGGTGCCGTTCGACCTGTCGAATGTCATGTTCGTGACGACCGCGAATGCGATGCACAACATTCCAAGGCCATTGCTAGACCGGATGGAGGTGCTCTATATTCCGGGCTACACCGAGCTTGAGAAGCTTCAGATCGCAACGCGGTACTTGCTGCCTAAGCAAAAGAGGGAGCATGGCCTCTCGGAAGAGCAGCTCATCGTGTCCGAGGATACGCTTTTGCAGCTCGTTCGCGACTATACCCGCGAATCCGGCGTGCGTAATCTGGAGCAGCAGATTGCCTCCGTATGCCGCAAAGCAGCGAAGTACTTTGTCTCGAACGAGGATGCGGCGACGCTTGAAGTGACAAGCGAGAAGCTAAAGGAGTGGCTTGGACCTTCGAAGTTCCGATACGGTCTTGCGGAGAGCGAGAATCAGATCGGAGCGGTGACGGGACTTGCTTGGACGGAGGTCGGAGGCGATACGCTAGTCATCGAGGTTACCGTAATGCCGGGCAGCGGCAAGCTGACGCTTACAGGCAAGCTTGGCGACGTGATGAAGGAATCGGCACAAGCGGCGTTCAGCTATACGCGCTCCAAAGCGATCGAGCTTGGCATCGATCCGGGCTTCCATGAGAAGAACGACATTCATATTCATATTCCGGAGGGAGCTATACCGAAGGATGGTCCATCAGCAGGCATTACGATCGCGACGGCGCTTATCTCGGCGCTCACGAATCGTTATGTGAACAAGGAAGTGGCGATGACGGGGGAGATTACGCTCCGCGGACGCGTGCTGCCGATTGGCGGCTTGAAAGAAAAATCGTTGGCGGCGCATCGTGCGGGCATAAAAACCGTGCTGCTGCCAAAAGACAATGAACGGGACTTGCGGGATATTCCCGATAGCGTGCGCAATGATCTGCAATTTATTCCTGTCGCTCATATGGATGAGGTTCTGCAGCATGCGCTCCTTCCAGTTCTAACGGAACAGAAAGCAGGTACATCGATTTTATGAAGATTATGGATGCACAATTTATTATCAGCGCGGTTCAGCCTCACCAATACCCGGAGGACGCCTTGCCAGAGATTGCTCTGGCAGGGCGTTCCAATGTCGGGAAATCATCTCTCATCAACAAGCTGATCATGCGCAAAAACTTGGCAAGAACGAGCTCGCAGCCGGGAAAGACGCAGCAGCTTAACTATTATCGCGTGAATGATATGGTTTATTTTGTCGATTATCCGGGTTATGGCTATGCGAAAGTGTCCAAGACGCAGCGAGAGAAGTTCGGCACGATGATCGAGACGTATATTAGAGACCGCAAGCAGCTTAAGCTGCAGTTGCTCGTTATCGACATTCGCCACGAGCCGTCCAAGGACGATCAGCTCATGTACGATTGGCTTAAGCATTATGAAATACCGACTTGCATCGTCTGCACGAAAGCGGACAAGATTCCAAGGTCGAAGTGGGACAAGCATATCAAAATTGTTAAAACAACGCTTGGCGTCGATCCACGGGATTCCATCGTATTATTTTCGTCGGAAACAGGGCTTGGCCGCGAGCAGCTCTGGGACATTATTATGGGGACGATTGCTACTTAAGGTAGCAAGTGCAGCAACTTCTCCTCTAAAGCAGAGGATACAGGGAGAAATACGGCTTTCCTCGTGAATTCCTGCGTTTTTTTCAGAAATATGCAAGAATATCGCGTGCGGGCGGCAGGAATAAAATGATCGGATCACGTATAATATACTTAAGCAAAACGAACCGACGTGAACGATGAATCGCGCGGAGTGACGCGTCGATCGATTCGGGCAAGTCAAAGAATTGAGGAGATTTTTATGGCTAAGCGGCTAGCCACAGAGTATGTAAATGCCAATCTGCAGTTAACGGCCACGGAGATGGCGGGATTCATCCGATTGTTCGAAGATCAGCAAATTCACCTTCAGGTGCGTGTGCTCGAAGGCGGCAATCAGGAGCTCGTTCTCGAAGACGTAGCAGGGAGGGAAGAAGTCCGACTGACCTTTGAGCGTCATCAAGACTATTACGTATGCGTTCTTTCTTGCCGACTTGTTGGACCAAGGCTGACCAATGCCATGCGCAAAGCGGTTTCCGCTTTCCGGGGTAACGCGATCGTCAACCGAATTTACAGTCATTATACGATGATCTATCATTATAGGAATGGTTCCGTCATTACCATTGTGGAACAGACCGCTGCAGGTGAGCGGGTCGTATTCGAATATAAGGATACGGCTCAGCAGCTTGAACGCGTATTCCGCAGCCGCTTGATCGAGCGTGAGATTAGCTTGATTCATGGTGCGGTTAACGAGTTGCTCGACCTTCGCAACCAAGCGACGGATGCCGACGAGATCGGCAGAATCGACGAGCGTTTGACCGAAATGACAAGGAAGCTGTTTATTTTAGAAGCTTAATGTTTAAATAAGAAAAGAGTAGGAGGCCGCTTCCGCGGCTTCTTTTTTTTTCTACGACTGACCAATCCATTTACGTCAAAACGCATTGAGCGAATAACTGGAACTTCTCCCGTTATTACTGCTTTCTCCGTCCACGTATATCAAATAGATGGAACTAATCCCATTAATATCTCCGTTTTCAGACGGATGGGGATATCAAGCTCGGATGACTTGTTGTCCGTGCAACGCAAGATTACACGCAAGGAGTTGGAACCTAAAATGAACCCATCGAAAAATTTCAAGAAATTTGCGGCAGGCATCACCTTTTCAGTCGCTTTGGCGTTATCGGCTTGCAGCAATAACGGAGCAAACGGCGATCGGCTTGATCCTATCGCAACGAATGCCCCTTCAACGGACGGGCAGACGAGCCCAGACGGCTTGACGAGCCCGGTGCCGAGCATAGAGCCATCCGAGACGCCGAACGGAGCAAACGGTCGGGACGAAGGCGATAAGCCGTCAGACGACGAGGCGGCAGCGGTAACGGTCGGCTCGCTCGTCCAGTTGGCCAAGGAGGGCAAAGTGCCGGATTGCGAATATGCCGCCCATAAGGCGCTTTTTGATGAAATCGAGAAGAAGTGGGGCGAAGCGGACAGCCAGATTTCGGCGGGTAAAGGGATTTATGCAGAGTACAAGGATAAAGGCATCGCCTCCGGATACAACAAAGGAATGCTGGTATTCGATGTCAGGTCTTATGCACCCGAGCTGAATGCGATCACCTTGAAGGATATCGAGAAAGCTCTCGGCAAAGCCGACGAAGAAACGAAAAACAATTCGGACGGCATCTACACGTACGAAGTAAACGATCAGTTCCGGCTTAAATTCGTAATTGCAGAAACGTCCGGGACCGTCGATCATATCTCTGTGTTCAGTCCGCAGGATGCAAAAAATAATATGGCTGGCTGACAAGCAGTCCTGTTTCGCGACAAGCCTGACAGTCATACATTGAAAACGGGGCTGGCGGAGATAGACAGCTTGAAAAAAACTGTTGCATTTATCCCCGATAGATGTTATTTTTAGTTTCGTTGAAAACATTGTTGCAGTTAAATAATAGGAACCAGGATTCACTCAGGACATGGTTATGTTGCGAGAGATTAATCCCTCGAGAAGTGAATGACGTAGGTCCTAGCGGATGAAATTTTTCAAACATTTTATTCCTAGGAAGGGGGAACCGAAAGATGGAATATTCAACTTTCGGAAGACACGTTGCTGTTGATACTTGGGGTGTAGACTTCGATCTGCTAAACAGCGCTGAATTTTTGCAAAACCACATGGTGGAGGCTGCCGAAGCTTGTGGTGCTACTGTATTATCGGTGCAAGCGAAACAATTCGATCCTCAAGGCGCAACCGTACTCGTGTTGCTGTCGGAGAGTCATCTCTCGATTCATACGTATCCTGAGAGAGGATTTGCCGCGCTGGACTGCTATACCTGCGGTGAAACTGTTGACCCACAGCTTGCGATCGACTACATGCTCGCAGTGCTTAAGCCGAAGTCCGCTTACGCTAAGAAGCTTGTGCGCGGTATGGGCGAGTTGCAAGTCGAAGAACCAAAAATGAAACAAATCGAGCTTGTCTAAGAGCTTTGGGCCGATCGGCATATCGAGATAACCATGGATCACATCCATGGTTATTTCTTTGCATGAAAAGGGAATAATGGGTATGAGTTTTTCAAACATTATTCATAAATGAACATTTTCTGAAAGTCGAACTATGCTATAATAAACGTTAACATCATGGTTATGACGGACAAGTGAAGGAGGCAGGTGATCGCGCATGCACATTATAGCAGTAGGACTCAATTATCGAACGGCTCCAGTTGAAGTGAGAGAGAGATTCGCATTCGCGGAACGGGAATTGCCGGGCGCGCTTAAACAGCTCATTCAAACGAAGAGCATCATGGAGTGTGTCATTGTAGCAACCTGCAATCGTACGGAAATGTATGCAGTCGTTGACAGGCATCATCTATGCGGTCATTATATTCGCAGCTTTATGGAGAAATGGTTCAATCTGCCGAGACAGCAGTTCACGAACCATTTATATATGTACGAGGACGACAAAGCGATCGAGCATTTGTTCCGAGTGACGAGCGGGCTCGATTCGATGATTATCGGCGAGACGCAAATCCTGGGTCAAGTGAAGAACGCCTTCCTGCTAGCGCAGCAGCTTAAAACGACGGGAACGCTGTTCAACAACCTGTTCAAGCAAGCACTTACGATGGCGAAGCGGGCACATACGGAGACGACGATCGGCGAATCGGCCGTTTCCGTCAGTTATGCAGCGGTGGAGCTTGGCAAGCGGATTTTCGGCCAATTCCATAAGAAGACGGTCATGGTGCTTGGCGCGGGCGAGACGGGCGAGCTGACGGCGAAGCATCTGTACGCGAACGGAGCGGAGCGCGTCATTGTCGTTAACCGGACGTATGAACGGGCCGTTCAATTGGCAGACAAGTTCAACGGCATCGCCTACTCTATGGAGGAAGCGGCGCAGCGGCTGCATGAAGCGGATATCGTCATCAGCTCGACAGGCGCGGAGAACTATGTGCTTACCCGGGGCCAGGTGGCTGAAGCGATGAAGCGCAGGAAGTCGAAGCCGCTGTTCATGATCGACATTGCCGTTCCGCGGGATCTTGAGCCGTCGATCGCGGCGGTTGACAACGTATTTCTGTATGACATTGACGATTTGGAGGGCATCGTGGAGAGTAATTTGGAGCAGCGCCGCATTGAAGCAGCCAAGATCGAAACGATGATCGCCGAAGAAATCGGGCTATTCGAGCAATGGTACAAGACGCTCGGCGTCGTGCCGCTAATCCGTGCTTTGCAGACGAAGGCGGCCGACATTCACGAAGAGACGATGACCAGCTTGGAGAACAAGCTGCCCGGTCTCGATGAGCATGAGCTAAAAGTAATTCGCAAGCTGACGAAAAGCATCGTCAATCAGATGATGCAGGATCCGATTCTGCGCATTAAGGAAATGGCAGGCGAGAAACGGGCCGACGAAGCAATGGACATGTTCGTCAAGCTGTTCGCGCTTGAGGAAGAAATGGCAAAAACGCGGCAAGCAGAGCTTCAAGCGGCATCCGAGCCTGTGACTGCAACACAACACAAAAACGTACAAGACCATGCACCTGCCGCGGCGCTGGCACCTGCTGTTCAGTAAAGGGATGCCCGCGAAATTCATTTAAGGGCCGCAATGTGGAGGCGCTATGTTCACGCAAACTTTGCTATACGATGCGATACTTTATGTTTACGCCCTGAGCCTTCTGTTTTACTTCTCCGACTTCATTAATGCGAGCCGGAAAGCGAAGCGGATAGGTGCAGGGCTGCTTATTTTTGTTTGGGTTTTGCAGACTACATATGTCACGGTAAGAACCGTATCGCATTTTCAGCTGACTCCGGTATCTACTTTCGAATATTGGCTCTGGTTTTCCTGGCTGCTCGTCACCGTGTCGCTGGTCATTAGCCGGTTTTTCAAAATCGACTATATCGTCTTCTTCGTTAACGTCATCGGGTTCGCCGTGCTCGCGCTTAATCTGTACAGCAGTACCAACAGCGGGCAGTCTCCGGAGCTGTGGAAGACGACAAGAGAACTGCTCTACGTTCATATCAGCCTCGTATTATGCGCATATGCGGTGTTGACAATCGGGGCGCTGTTCGCCGGCATGTATTTGTTCCTGCACAGTCGCTTGAAGAGCAAACAGTGGACAAAGTCGGTACGGCGGCTGCCAAGCCTGGAAATGATGGAGAGATATATGGATCGTGCCGTCATTGTCGGCGTACCGCTCCTGGCGATGTCGGTCGCGATTGCCGCCGTATCGCTCATAGTAGAAGGACGCGCCGCACTGCTGCTCGATCTGAAGGTGCTGACCTCGGTCGCAACGCTCGCCATGTTCATTGCGTTCGTCTATCAACGGGCGGCGCAGGGGCGTCCGGGTCCGCAAATGGCATGGCTTTATATCGCTTCATTCATGATGCTTTTAATAAATTTGCTCTCCAATTACGTATCAAGGTTTCATTAATGATGATCATTTCGGTCAATCCTATGGGGGATTAAGCATGAATGGCTATTACCCGATCGTGCTCCAATTGCGCGGCAAAAAAATAGTCGTTGTCGGCGGCGGAGCCGTTGCCGAGCGGAAGGTGAACGGCTTGCTGGAGGCCGGGGCGGACGATGTAAAGGTCGTCAGCCCGATCGTTACGGAGCGGATAGCGGCGCTTGCCGAGGAAGGCAAGCTGCGGCTTGAGTTAAGAAGCTATAAGGAGAGCGATGCTTGCGGGGCGCGGCTATTGTTCGCTGCGACGGGCAATGAGGTCGTCAACGCCGCAGTCGCGGCCGATGGCGAGCGTTATGGAGCATTCGTGAATGCAGCGGATTCGTACGAGGATGGCGACTTCCTCGTTCCTTCCGTCATCCGCCGTGGCGATCTGCTGCTGTCGGTGACGGCAACCGGCGCAAGCCCGTCGCTTGCGGCGGCGATTAAGAAGGAGCTGGAAGCCCAATACGGGGAGGCTTACGGTAAAGCTGCCAGCCGCCTGCGGCGTCTTCGAGCTCTTACCATGAAGAGCAAGTTAGACCGGGTGGACAAACAAGCTGTACTGAAGCTTGCGGCAGAAGAGGCTGTCGAAGCGGCTCGGACAGGTGTATGGACCGAAGAAGGCAATGGAAAAGAAGAAAGCGACGAGGTCTGGCTGAACGGCTTGCTGCATCGCGTCGGATTGACAGGAGGCGTACATAATGAAAGAAACAGCGAATAGAGTTATCGTCGTAGGAACGAGGCAAAGCGCGCTTGCGCTTACGCAGACAGGACAAGTGATCGACCAATTGCAGAAGCTAAGCGACGAGCATGGCTTCTCTTACACGTTCGAGGTGAAGAAGATTGTAACCAAGGGCGATCGGATCCTTGACGTTACGCTGTCCAAGGTGGGCGGAAAAGGGTTGTTCGTCAAGGAAATCGAGCAGGCTCTTATCGATGGCGATATCGACTTGGCGGTTCATAGCATGAAGGACATGCCTTATGAGTTGCCTGAAGGCTTGATGAACGGCGCCATTCCGCTGCGCGTCGATCCGCGCGATTGTTTGGTTATGAAGGAAGGACTGCAAAGCATCGAAGACCTGCCTGAGGGTGCGCGCGTAGGGACGAGCAGCTTGCGTCGTTCTTGCCAGCTTAAGCACGCTAGACCCGACTTGAGGCTGGAGTCGATCAGGGGCAACATCGATTCCCGTATCCGCAAGCTGGAGACGGAAGGCTTCGATGCAGTCGTGTTGGCGACAGCGGGGCTGACCAGAATGGGCTGGCAGGACCGTATATCGGCGATTGTGCCGGTCGATGTCTGTATTCCGGCTGTAGGCCAAGGGGCGCTAGGGATCGAATGCCGGACGGACGATCTGCAGATCAGAGAGCTGCTTGCTCTCCTGAACGATAGGGAAAGCGAGTTGGCCGTTCGGGCGGAGCGGGGCTTCCTTGGCGCGCTGAATGGCGGCTGCCAAGTGCCGATTGGCGCTTATGCCGTATTGGTAGAGGCCGAAGCGGGCCGAGAGCCGGTACTTGAGCTAACCGGCATGGTTGGCTCGCCGGACGGGGAAATTCTGCTTAAGGAGCAATTAAGGGGGACGAATCCCGAACAGCTCGGACGGGATGTGGCGGCAGCGCTTGTAGAGCGCGGCGCTGATCGTATTTTAGCGGAAATTGGGGGATGACCGGTGAATAAGGGGAAAGTTTATTTGGTCGGAGCTGGTCCCGGCGATCCGAAGCTCATTACCGTTCGCGGCCGCGAATGCTTGGAGCAATGCGATGTCGTCGTCTACGATCGGCTTGCCAGCCCTAGGCTGCTGCGTCATGTGAAGCCGGGCACGGAGAAAATATACGTCGGCAAGCTGCCGGATCGCCATACGATGAAGCAAGAGGAAATTAACCAATTGCTCGTGGATCTGGCGTTGCAAGGGAAGACCGTTACCCGCCTGAAGGGCGGCGACCCAACGATATTCGGCCGCGTGGGAGAAGAGGCCGAATTATTGTACGATAACGGAGTCGAGTTCGAGATCGTGCCGGGTATTACATCGGCTATTGCCGTCCCGGCCTATGCAGGGATACCGGTTACGCATCGCGATCTTGCTTCGTCGTTGTCGATCATTACCGGGCATGAGAGCCCGGACAAGCTCGACCGCTCGATTCACTGGGACAAGGTGACGAATGCGACGGGAACGCTTATCTTCCTGATGGGCGTTGCGAAGATCGGTTACATTGCCGAGCAGTTGATGAAGCATGGCAAGCCGCCTCGAACGCCGGTTGCGCTCGTCCGTTGGGGAACGAGAGTGGAGCAGCAGACAATCGTCGGCACGCTTGAGACGATCGAAGCCATCGTTTGCGAGGCGAACTTCCAGCCGCCGGCTGTCATCGTTGTCGGCGAAGTCGTACTGCAGCGGGAGAAGCTGAGATGGTATGAGAACAAGCCGCTGTTCGGCATGCGAATACTCGTCACCCGTGCGCGGGCGCAGGCAAGCGAGCTTGCCGACCAGATCGAGAGCATGGGCGGCGAGCCCTGCGAGTTCCCGGTTATCGAGACGCAAGAGCCTTCGGAAGCCGATGCGATTGAAACGCTCAGAACCCATCTGGACCAAGCGGAGAGCTACGGCTGGGTCATGTTCACGAGCGTGAACGGCGTCGATTATTTCTTCCGCTGGCTGCAGAAGTTCAATATCGACATTCGGCGGTTTCACGGCGCGCGTTTTGCGGCGGTCGGTCCGAAGACGGCGGAGGCGCTGCGTATGCGCGGCTTGACGTTCGAGGAGCTGCCCGTCAAGTTCCAAGCGGAAGGACTGCTGGAGCAGCTCGATACGCTCTTGAAAGCCGGAGAGCGCGTATTGCTGCCGAGAGGCGATCTCGCGCGCGAGGTGCTGCCAAGAGAACTGGCGGCTAAGGGACTCGAAGCCGTACAGCTTGACGTCTATGAGACGGTGCTGGCGGATACGCAGGACGAGCTTGCGCTGGAGTGGCTGCGCGAAAAACAGATCCATATGATCACGTTCACCAGCTCGTCTACGGTAACGAATCTGCTTGAATTGCTTAAACGCAAAGGTATCGATAATCCGGCCGAGCATCTCGCCGGCATACCAATCGCCAGCATTGGTCCGATTACATCGAAGACGGTAACGGATGCGGGACTTACGGTTACGGTCGAGCCTGCCCATTCCACCATTGACAGCTTGATCGACGCTATTGCCGCCTATCGCGCGGCCAAAGCGAACGTGTAGAGGAGGAAATATTCAGATGAGCTTTCCTATTGTGAGAAATCGCAGATTGCGCCGCTCTGCCGGTCTTCGCAGCCTGGTGCGCGAGACGGCGCTTAGCGCAAACGACTTTATATATCCGCTTTTTGTAACGTATGGCGAGAACGTAAAGGAAGAAATTCCTTCGATGCCGGGCGTATACCATTTCTCGATGGATCGTCTTGAGGAAGAAATTCGCGACGTTGTCGCGAGCGGCATCCAGTCGGTGCTTATGTTCGGGGTTCCCGAGCATAAGGATGCGGTCGGTACGTCGGCTTACGATTCTAACGGCATTATGCAGCAGGCTATTCGCGCGATCAAGGGATGGGCGCCTGAGCTTGTCGTCATTGCCGATACTTGTCTTTGCGGATTCACCGATCACGGCCATTGCGGCGTCGTTCATGTCGATGAGCATTTATGCGCTACGGTAGATAACGATGCGTCCTTGGAACTGCTCGTTCGTACGGCGATATCGCAAGCGGAGGCTGGAGCCGACATTATCGCGCCATCGAATATGATGGACGGCTTCGTTCACGCGATTCGCGGTGGGCTTGACGAAGCGGGATACAGCGATATTCCGATTCTTTCTTACTCGGTGAAGTACGCATCTGCTTTCTACGGTCCATTCCGCGATGCGGCGCACTCCGCACCGCAATTCGGCGATCGCAAGACGTATCAAATGGACCCGGCTAACGTGCGCGAAGCTCTGCGAGAAGCGGAATCCGACGTAGCGGAAGGCGCGGATATGCTGATGGTTAAGCCGGCGCTTGCCTACCTGGACGTCGTACGTTTATTGAAAGAAAATTATGATGTGCCTGTTGTCGCTTATAACGTAAGCGCGGAATACTCGATGGTGAAGGCAGCGGCGGCGAACGGCTGGATCAACGAAAAGGCGATCGTGCTGGAGACGCTCACGGGCATGAAGCGCGCCGGAGCCGACATTATCATTACGTACCACGCGAAGAATGCTGCGCGATGGCTGAAAGAGGAGGCGTAACCCGTATGAGCAACCAATCCCGTATCGCTAACAATTCGCGATCCGTTGAAGCGTTCGCAAGGGCGAAGAAAGTTATTCCTGGCGGCGTCAACAGTCCGGTTCGCGCATTCAAGTCGGTTGATCTTAATCCGGTCTATATGGAACGCGGAGAAGGAAGCCGCGTCTACGATATTGACGGCAACAGCTATATTGATTACGTTGGCTCATGGGGACCGCTTATTATGGGCCATGCGCATCCGGAGGTTATCGAAGCGATCAAGCGTACAGCCGAGAAAGGGACGAGCTTCGGCGCCCCGACCGAGCTGGAGACGTTAATGGCCGAGCTTGTCGTAGAGCGCGTGCCATCGGTCGATATCGTCCGCATGGTAAACTCGGGAACGGAAGCGACGATGAGCGCGCTTCGTCTTGCTCGCGGTTATACGAAGCGGAGCAAGATTCTGAAATTCGAAGGCTCTTACCACGGTCATGCCGACAGTTTGCTTATTAAAGCGGGCTCTGGCGTTGCAACGCTTGGCCTGCCTGACAGTCCTGGCGTGCCGGAGCATGTCGCGTCTCATACGATTACCGTACCGTACAACGATTTGGAGTCGGTGAAGCTGGCGTTCGAGAAGTTCGGGGAGGAGATCGCCTGCATCATCGTCGAACCGATTGCCGGCAATATGGGCGTCGTTCCTCCTCTTCCGGGCTTTCTGCAAGGACTGCGCGAGGTGACGGAGAAATACGGCACGGTGCTTATTTTCGATGAAGTCATGACTGGTTTCCGTGTCGGTTACAACTGCGCGCAAGGGCTTTACGGCGTAACGCCGGATCTTACGTGCTTCGGCAAAGTAATCGGCGGCGGCTTGCCGGTCGGCGCATACGGCGGCAAGCGCGAACTGATGGAGCAGATCGCGCCAAGCGGCCCGATCTACCAAGCGGGTACGCTGTCGGGCAATCCGCTGGCGATGGCAGCCGGCTATACGACGCTTAAGCTGCTTACGCCGGAAGTGTATGAGGGGCTGGAACGCCAGGCTGTGAGGCTGCAGCTCGGCTTCGAGGCTAACGCCCGCAAGCATGGCGTTGCGAATACGATTAATCGCGTCGGCTCGATGGTATGCCCGTTCTTCACGGAAACGTTCGTCATTAACTTTGAAACGGCGAAAACGTCGGATATTGCTCGGTTCAAGGCATACTTTGCCTCCATGCTCGACCTCGGCATCAATATTGCTCCATCGCAGTTCGAAGGCATGTTCGTGTCGGCTGTTCATACGGACGAAGACATCGATGCGACGATTGCGATGCATGATATAGCATTCGGCAGACTGTAACGCATACATTTTTAGATAGCTCGGCACACACCCTCTTAATTGCGTTGCATAGCGGCAGGCATTGGGAGGGTTTGTTGCGGAATGAGATGAAACAGGAGGCGGCAATGAGAATAGAACAAGCAGTTCGCAATGGAGAATGGCTGGAGCTCGATTGGGAATCGTTAGCCGGTGCTGAAGCGGAAGCGGCGGAACAGGCGCAGCCTAAAGCCGGAAGCCATCCGCATGAAGTGCGGAAGTGGCTGCTGGCGCGGGGACTTTTTTCGGAAAAATGGGTGAATCGGCTTTTCTCGGTGGGCGGCATCCGGTGGGAGAACGAGAAGCTGCGCTTGCTGACGTTCCCGGCTGTCGATCCGAAGAATCATCCGTTCTATCGCCAAGCGATATCCGGACCGACGATCGACATACCTCCCGTGTTGTACGAGGATGATTTCTGCATCGTGTTCCACAAGCCGGCAGGCATGAAAGTTCACGAGTCGTATGCAGGGGAGCGGGGAACGCTCGATGAAGCGGCCGCCAGACACGCGCTGAAGGCGAAGGATCCTTTGCCGCTGCGCCATATTCATCGCCTCGACGATTATACGTCAGGGCCCGTGCTCTATGCCAAGTGCGATCTCGCGCAGTGGAATCTCGATGAGGCGATGCGGGATAAAGCGATCGACAGGCAGTACATCGCGGTCGTGCAGGGCAAGCTTGCGAAGCGGGCAGGAACTGTTGACGAGCCGATCGGCAAAGACCGGCATCACAGAGCCAGAAGGATGGTAACGTCATCCGGCGAGCATGCCGTCACCCATTATGAGAAGGTAGAGGTCTATGCGAATGCATCGATCGTCCGCGTACGGTTGGAGACGGGGAGAACGCACCAAATTCGCGTGCATTTGAGCTATATCGGCCACCCGATCGTCGGCGACGAGCTGTATGGCGGAAGTACGCGACTGTTAACCCACCAAGCGCTTCATGGCGAACGTCTGTTGTTCCCTCATCCATGGTCGGGAGAGACCGTAGAGGTCGCAGCTCCGTGGCCGTCATGGCTGGAGAAGCTTGTATCCTCCGTCCGCGGCATGTAAATAAAAGTCATGCTCTAGCCTATCCAACCATATAGATAAGTAGTGAATGTAACTTTAAATATAAGTGAGGATAAGCTTTGTTCTTATGCTCATCTTATATGGCTTGCGAAACGGGCTTAATAGCCGCCAAAGGAAGGCGTAAGCCGTGTACGCTTGAATTCTAAGGATTTATAGGATTTCACCTATAATCCGATTAGAATTTCACGCGAACCGAGCTTCTGCCGTCGGAGGCCAGCTGAAGCCGTTTACGCTTGGACCAAGCATTCAGTACGAGAAGGGAGGACTTAGGCGTGTCGGAACAAACGAGTGGGTTACGCTTTGATGTGTATGAGCGCGTTCATCTGCCGGACGACGTAGCGGCTATCGACGAGTTGGAGGAAATCGAGCTGGTCCCGCGCATCCAAGTAATCGATCAGGGGGATCAGGCGGTGCTCAAAGGCCAACTGCTACTAAGCGGCGTATATCGCGGGCAAAATCCGGCGGAAGCGCCGCTGGTGCTGGAGCACTGGATTCCGGTCGAAATCACGCTGCCTATGAATCGCATTTCCCGGCTGGACGATATTTCCATCGATATCGACAACTTCGATGTAGATCTGCTGTCGGCCAGAACGCTGAACGTTACTGGCGTATTGTCGTTGCGCGGCATTTCCGTAGACCCGGTCGAGGAGCCTGAGGAAGCATGGAGAGAAGAGCCGATTACGGTCGTTCACGAACGGAGCTTTATTGACTCTCCGCAGGCACTGGAGCAGGAACAAGAGCTGGAGCTGGAGAGTTCGATACAGCAAGAGGAGCAGTCGTACATAGCAGAGGACGAGACCTCCTATGCGGCAGCGGAAACGGATGACCTCGAGCAGCGAATTGCCGAAGCGCAGGCACAGGCACTGGAGCGGGAGCAGGAATTGGATCGAGAGGCTACCGTGTCCATCTCCTCCTCGCCTAACGATTCAGGCTGGTCGTCGGCACAGCTGTTCGCGGTAAAGGGCAGTCAACCGCAGGAGGAGCAGCGAGAAAATAAGTTTGCTTCACAACAAGCTGGCGAAGACCCCTGGCTTGTTTCCTCCTCCCAATTCGTTGACGAACCGAATAAGTCTAGCGAGCAGGAACGTTCGGAGGAGCAGGAGCGGGAGCAGGAGCAGGAGCAGGAGCAGGAGCAGGCCGAGGAAGAGGCGGCTTTCGCCGAGGCGTATGCGCTGCTTGCGCTTGAAGAACAAGCGCAGCGCGAGCTTGACGCGGAGCTGGAGGCGCAGCAAGCCGCGCAACAAGCCGTGCAACAAGCCGCGCAGCTGGCCGCACAGCAGCTTCCCGAGAAGCAAGAGCCGCGCGTTGCTTTCGCGAGCAAACCGCCTGAGGAGCAAAAAGAGCAGCCCGCTAACGTAGGCATTATGACGCTGCTCCAGACGAGCCGGCGCGAGCAGGCTGCGCGTCAGGCCGCCGAGGAAGTTATCGCCTCTCAGCAAGCGGCCGAAGATGCGCGCGCGCTTTCATCGGGAGACGAGATCGAGTGGAAGAACCTGTTCCTTGGACGCAATGCCGAGGAGAATGAATTCCGCAAGATCCGCATGTGTATCGTCCAGCGAGACGAGACGCTCGATGCGATTGCGCTTCGCTACAACATTAATCCAAGAGAAATATTAGTGCGCAACAACCTGAATGAATCGTCGGTGACGGAAGGACAGTTGCTGTATATTCCGTGAAGCAGTCGGCGTTTGTTCGCATCTACGACTATTTGCATGATCATGTAGAAATCCATATAGCAGCAAGTAATTCTCAACCTATATGGAATAGAAGCCTGAGCCTGTCCCTTCACTCTTTGAATGAAAAGAGTGAGGGGACATTTTCTGCATGAGCGCGCAGTTAGTTTTTCACCCGTTCAAGTTGACTCTAGCACGCAACAACGGTATTATGTATACATATATGTATCATAATGACGTTGAAGGGGAATAGTACGCAGCGAAGCCTTCAGAGAGCGGAACCGTTACGCTGAGAGGTTCTGCAGGAAGTGACTGCTACGGGTCGCCCCGGAGTTGCCTGGATCAAGCGGAGAGTGGATAGCGCTAGCTCTCGTCGCCTAAGTCGGGCCGGCCACAGCCGTTATCTGTTCGAGTGTCGCGCGAATGCTTGTTTTTGCGTGAAACAAAGGTGGTACCACGGAAGCTAAACCTTTCGTCCTTTATTTGAGGGCGAGAGGTTTTTTTGTATTTATATCGATGTATGGAGGATGGAATGAATGTCAGAAAATCAAACGACGACTACGACTACGGAAATGCCGACGACTTACGATCCGAAGGCAGCCGAGCAGAAATGGTATGACTATTGGCAGCAGGGCAAATTTTTCGAAGCGGGCAAACGTCCGGATGCGAAGCCATATACGATCGTCATTCCGCCGCCGAACGTAACCGGCATGCTGCATATCGGGCATGCGCTCGATTTTACATTGCAGGACATATTGATTCGTACGAAGAGGATGCAGGGCTACGATGCGCTTTGGCTGCCGGGAACAGACCATGCGGGCATTGCGACGCAAACGCGGGTTGAGAGCAAACTGCGCGAGCAGGGCATTACCCGCTACGACCTCGGACGCGAAGCCTTCCTTGAGAAAGTATGGGAGTGGAAAGATCAGTACGCGAATACGATCCGCGATCAGTGGGGCAAGATGGGGCTTTCGCTCGACTACTCCAGAGAACGGTTCACGCTTGATGGGGGCCTCTCCAAAGCGGTTCGCGAAGTTTTCGTCCGCTTGTACGAGAAGGACTTGATCTATCGGGGCAAAAAAATCATCAACTGGGATCCGGCAGCTCGCACGGCTCTCTCCGATATCGAAGTCGAATACAAAGAGGTTAACGGCAACCTATACCATCTCCAATATCCGCTCAAGAACGGCTCAGGCTTCATTACCGTTGCAACGACTCGTCCGGAGACGATGCTCGGCGATACGGCCGTAGCCGTACATCCGGAAGATGATCGCTATAAGCACTTGATCGGTCAAATGATCGTGCTGCCGATTGTCGGACGCGAGATTCCGATTATTGCCGACGAGTATGTCGAGAAGGACTTCGGATCGGGTGCGGTTAAAATTACGCCTGCCCATGACCCGAACGACTTCGAGGTGGGACAGCGTCATAACCTGCCGCAAATCATCGTCATGGACGAGACGGGCACAATGAACGATCAAGCCGGCCCTTATGAAGGCCTTGATCGCGCGGATTGCCGGAAGAAGCTCGTGAAGGATTTGCAGGAGCAAGGCATCTGCATTCGCATCGAAGAGCATGTGCATCAGGTCGGCCACAGCGAGCGCAGCGGCGCCGTTGTGGAGCCTTATTTGTCGACGCAATGGTTCGTTGCGATGAAACCTCTCGCCGAAGCGGCTATTGCGGCCCAAAAATCGGGCAAGGGCACGAACTTTATACCTGAGCGGTTCGAGAAGATTTATATGAATTGGATCGAAAATGTCCGCGACTGGTGCATTTCCCGCCAATTGTGGTGGGGACACCGCATTCCGGCTTGGTACGACGATGCTACCGGCGAGATTACGGTTTCGCGCGACGACGTTCAGAATACGGACGGCGCTACGTTTACGCAGGATAACGACGTGCTGGACACTTGGTTCAGCTCTGCTTTGTGGCCGTTCTCGACGCTTGGCTGGCCGGAGGAAACAGAGGACTTCAAGCGCTACTACCCGACGGACGTGCTCGTAACGGGCTACGACATTATTTATTTCTGGGTTGCTCGGATGATCTTTACGGCACTTGAATTCACAGACGAAATTCCGTTCAAGGACGTGCTGATCCATGGCCTTGTCCGCGACGAGAACGGGCAGAAGATGTCCAAGTCGCTTGGCAACGGCGTTGATCCGCTCGATGTCATAGAGAAGTACGGCGCGGACGCTATGCGTTACATGCTCTCGACGAGCAGCACGCCGGGCCAAGATTTGCGCTACCGCAACGAGCGTGTCGAGCAGGCCCGCAACTTTGCCAACAAAATATGGAACGCATCTCGCTTCGCGCTCATGAACTTGGAAGGGTTCACGGCTGCCGATATCGATATTACGGTTAATCTTGGTACGTCCGACCGTTGGATTTTGCATCGCTTGAACGAAACGGTTCGCGACGTTACCCGCTTGATCGACAGCTATGAGTTCGGCGAAACGGGACGTTTGCTCAACAACTTCATCTGGGACGATCTTTGCGACTGGTATATCGAGTTCGCGAAGCTTAGCCTGTATTCGACGGACGAAGCGGCGAAGAAAGCGACGCAATCGGTTCTTGCCTACGTGCTTGACCGCACGCAGCGTCTGATCCACCCGTTCATGCCGTTTATCAGCGAGGAAATATGGCAGCACTTGCCGCATGTCGGCGAGACGATTACTCTTGCAGAGTGGCCGGTGTATGATGCATCGCTTGAAGCGCCCGAAGCAGTGAAAGAGATGGAGCTGCTCATGGATCTCATTCGTTCCGTTCGTAATATCCGTGCGGAAGTAAACGTGCCGATGAGCAAGAAGATCGAGCTTCTTATTAAGCCCTCGAGCGAAGCGGAAGCGGCGATCCTTGCTCGTAACGAGGAGTTCATCAAACGCTTCTGCGGCACATCGATGCTGGAGACGGGAACGCATATCAGCGCGCCGGACAAAGCGATGTCGGCCGTTATTACCGGAGCAGAGCTTTACTTGCCGCTTGCAGGCCTGATCGATATCGAGCAGGAGATCGCCCGGCTTGAGAAGGAGCGTCAGCATCTGACGGCCGAGGTAGAGCGCGTGGAGAAGAAGCTGGGCAATGAAGGCTTCGTAGCGAAGGCGCCGGCTAAAGTCATCGAAGAGGAAAAAGCGAAGATGGCTGATTATGCGGATAAACGTGAGAAGGTAACGGCACGTATCGCGGAATTGCGCGGTTGAGAAAAAGGGAAGAAGGATCGATACGTATGACGGAGCAGTTCAACGAGCAGCGGCCGGCAGGGCCGCTGCATTCCTATACTGATGCGGTGGAGTGGATTACGGGACTTATCCCATTCGGCATCCGTCCGGGCCTCGACCGGATCGAGAAGCTAATGGAGCTTCTGGACAACCCTCATCGCAGATTGAAATTCATTCATGTTGCCGGCACGAACGGCAAAGGCTCGACTTGCTCGTATTTGACGAACGTCCTGCTAAAGAGCGGTTACGACGTTGGTATGTTCACTTCGCCATACATCACGAAGTTCACGAACCGTTTTCAATACAACGGCATTGATATTGAAGAAGAGACGCTGCTTAAGCTTGCGAACGATCTGAAGCCGCATGTTGAGGCAATTGCCGAGACGGAGCTCGGCTCGCCTACGATGTTCGAAGTATCGACGGCACTTGCTATTCTATTCTATGCCAAAGTGACTTACCCGGACTACGTCGTTTGGGAGACTGGGCTCGGCGGCAGATTGGATGTAACGAATATCGTCCATCCCGTGGTGTCTGTCATTACGAACATCGGACATGACCATATGGATCGGCTTGGCGATACGCTTGCCGCTGTGGCCAGCGAGAAGGCGGGCATTATTAAGGCAGGCATTCCGGTCGTTAGCGCCGTTTCCCAGCCGGAGGCGGTGGCTGTCATTAAGCAGACCGCAGCAGACAAGCAAAGCACGCTCTATCTGCTTGGCGAGCAATTCGGCGAGACGGCGATTTCCGTTCAGGAAGACGAGCAAATATTCCGCTTCGACGGCTTGTTCCGCTCGATCGAACCGCTGACGATTACAATGAACGGTGCGCATCAACGAACGAATGCGGCAGTAGCCGTTATGACGCTTGAGGTGCTTCGGCAGTATAATGCGTTAGTCGTAGAAGACGAGGCGCTTGAGGAAGGGCTTCGTTCGGCGGCTTGGGCAGGCAGACTTGAGATGGCGTCGCGCTCGCCGCGTATTTTGCTGGATGGCGCCCATAATCCTGAAGGCGCGGAAACGCTCGCGGATGCGCTTCGGAATACCTACAGCTACGAACGTCTTCATCTTATGATGGGGATGCTGGAGAATAAGAATCATCAGGATGTACTAAAGCATATACTACCAATAGTGGATACGCTTATATTGACCGAGCCTGATTTTCGTATGAAAAAGGATGCTTCGGCGTTAGCTGATTTAGTTAGCGATATGAGAATTCAGCAGTCCGAGGCAAGCTCGTTCGAGCTGATCGTTGAGCCGGATTACCGCGCTGCGCTTCAAAAATTACAACAGTTAACCGGGGAAACAGACCTTGGGGTCGTCACAGGCACGCTTTATTTGATTGCTGACGTTCGCTCCCGCTTATTGTACAACTCGGATTCTGAAAAAGGTTGGTGAACCGTCTTTGAATACGGCAGAACACGTTCATTTCATCGGAATCGGCGGTTACGGAATGAGTGCCATAGCCCGAGTCATGCTGGAAATGGGTTACAAGGTTACCGGTTCCGATGTCGCGCGTCAGGAGCTTACGGAGAAGCTCGCGGCGAAAGGGGCCGATATTTATATCGGCCATCAGCCTGAGCATGTGAATGGGGCGGACTTGGTCGTTTATTCGACGGCGCTCTCGAAAGACAACGTAGAGAGAAGAGCTGCCGAGGAACTGAACATTCCCGTGCTGCATCGCTCGCAAATGCTTGCAAGATTGATGAACGCAGGCAAAGGCATCGCCGTCGCCGGAGCGCACGGCAAGACGACAACCTCCTCCATGATTGCACTGGTCATGGAAAATTGCGATGCGGATCCGACTTATATTATTGGCGGAGAAATCGTTAACGTCGGCACGAACGCCAAGGCGGGCAAAGGCGAGTATGTCGTCGCGGAAGCGGATGAAAGCGACGGTTCTTTCTTACATTATCATCCTACGCTTGCAATCGTGACAAACATTGAACCGGATCATTTGGAAAATTACGACGGCGATTTCGGCAAGCTGAAGGCAGCCTATGTGCAGTTTCTGCAGCAGGTGAAATCCGGCGGCAAAGCTATCGTATGCGCCGACGACGAAAACGTGAAGGAGCTTCTTCCGCTTGTATATACGGGTGCAGAAGGCGAATCGCAGCTTGTGACGTACGCCATTGACAGTGAAGCGGATTATACAGCGAGCAATATTACTCTCGGCGACCGCAAAGTATCGTTCGATGTGACGAATAAGGGCGCACTGCTTGGAACGATCGAATTGTCCGTGCCAGGCCGCCATAACGTATACAATGCGATGGCAACGGTGATTACTTGTTTGGAATCCGGTTTATCCTTCGGCGCAATAGCCGAAGCGATTCGCGAGTTTAGGGGTGCGAAGCGCCGATTCCAGGTGCTGGGCGAGGTCAATGACATTTTGGTCATTGACGATTACGCGCATCATCCTACAGAGATTCAAGCGACGATCAGCGCGGCCAAAGCAACCGGCAAGCGGATCATAGCGGTGTTCCAGCCTCAGCGATATACGCGGACGTTCTTCTTGTTCGACCAGTTCAGCCGCGCGTTCACGGAGGCGGACGAGGTTATTATTACCGATATCTACTCGCCTGCGGGCGAGCTGCAGATCGAAGGCGTGCATTCCCATAAGCTAGTCGAGCTTATTAAAAGCAATAGCAATGCGAATACCGTCTACCTGCCGACCAAAGAAGAAGTCCTCTCGTATTTGCAGGAGCGCGTTGCTCCCGGCGATCTTGTCATTACGATGGGCGCAGGCGACATATGGAAGGTGGCCGACCAGCTCGCCAAGTCGCTGAAGGCAGCCAACTAACAATGAAAAGTGCCACCCAAGAGAATCGGGTGGCACTTTTTTTGTTGCGACACATCGCACGAAAAGGCTGAAATTGCAGAAAGTGCAACTGATTCGCTAAATCAAAGCCCTTCCTGATGCCCTCATTGCATAAAATGCAATAGAATCTATCAAATATATCTCATACTCCTAGGTTCCTTCCTCATTCATTGCAAAAAGCGCATCAGAAACTCCCGCCAACCTACCATTTCCCTCAATCAGTTGCATAAAGTTCGGGTGAGTTCGAAAAGCCTATGAAGGTTTGGTAGAAGCCTTTGAAGGTTTGGTTGGTCTGTCATAAATCTTTTACTTGTCTCATAGAATACTAGCAGAAGCTATGGGACAAGGAGAGATTAGTATGAACTCGAAAAATCGGATTACTTACCGTTTTGACCATGCAGGTCGCAACGTGACTGATAAGCCTAAGAAGGAGGCGCAAAGCTCCGGCGCTCCCGCCGAGGCTTCGGCAAGCCCGGCAAAGTCGAATGTCGTGCCTCTATATCCGCCGCATGAATCGCCCGTTATGAGCGAGCTTAGTCCATGGAACAGTCCGTTCCAAGAGGACATCGTTGCCTTGGAGCAATTAATTCGCGACACCGACCCGAAGCCGGAGGCCGTTTCGGGCAAGCTGAAGCCTTTCGCTCTTGCAAAGAATGAGTCGCCAGCGCCGATTCTACTAAATAAATCGGATGCTTCGCTTGCGCCTTATGAGAGAGATCCGTTCGAATCGGTACTTCTCCCTATCGATGATAGAGAAGAGGAGAGGAAACCATTGGAAGCGGGAGGGGGAATCGATAACGGACTGAATTACAGCGACGCGGACGAACTGTTTTATGATGAATCGGACGACATAACCAAAGGGGAATACAAAGCTGTCCGTTACAAAAGACCATCAACGCCGCCATCCTGGTTGAACGTTTTTTTATCTGTCGCTGGAGCGCTCGCGACTGGAGCGCTGTTCGGTTATTTGCTATTGTCGTTATTTACAGGGGAGCCTGTGCTTCCCGGGGGAGAGAAGCCATCGGAAGACAATAAGCCCTCCGCAATAGATACGGCTGTCGACGGCCCGGCAACAGGCGGAGAAGGCACGGTCCAGCCAGATCCGGATGCGACGGCGTCTGACGGACGAGGAACGGTAACGGAAGGACCGACGGCTGCCTTGACCGGACTCGACCAAACCTACTATCTTCTGCAGTTCGGCGTGTTCAGCAACACGGAAGGCAGAGATGCCGCCCTCGAGCAGCTTAGAGGCAAGGGACTTGCCGCTGCGGCGCTGACGACAAAGGACGATTACCGCGTATACGCCGGGCTGGCCGGGAACAAGGATCAAGCGACCGCGCTCCGTTCCACGATGCCGGACACGGATCTCTTCGTTAAGGAGATCGCGATCGCCGCGCCAAGCAAAATTCCGTTCGAAGGCGATGCGGCAGCAGCGCAGCAGTTTTTCGAGCGTACAAGAGAAGTCGTCCAAATGCTGGATGATCTGGCACTTGCCCAGTTGGAACTGCCTAGTCTGTCACCGCTTAGCGATGCCGCATCCGAAGCTTGGGAGAAGGCGTATCAGCAGTGGAAGCAGAGTGCTCCAGCCATGCAGGAAGGCACGAAATCCGCGGAATATAAAGCTTTTCTGGACAATATCATCGTATCTGTCGATAATGCCGCCAAAGCATTGCTGCAATATGACAAGAAACCTTCCGCGGCACATCTATGGTCTGCTCAATCCTCGCTTATGGAAGCTGTCATTACACAAAAAGGCTGGTTTGAGTCCATCAGCGCATTGTAAACGCATAGGGTTCTGCGTATAATAGATTCAGGTGTCATTTCGTGGCGAGAGGCGTTGAAAGATGAAGAAAAACGGCTGGATCCTTCTCATTTTTATCATACTGGGCTTATTGGCCGGCGCGTTGGTTGCCAGATGGCTCACTCCGGTTCCTGGAATATCGTTCCTGACGAATCCGCTTGAGGCAAAATGGTCGCCTGCAATCGATTTATATGTACTCAGCTTCAATCTGTCGATTCATCTGCAAGTAAGCATGCTAAGCATTATAGGTGCTGTTATTGCAATCTGGCTTTATCGCAAAATATAAGCTGCCGATCGCTTGGTCGAGCCGCGTTGGTAGCAATGAAGGAGCATAGTCGTCATTAATGGGACATACACAACTAGGCAATGAACCGATAAGCCGTATTGTACTGGCTTCTTCGTCACCGCGCCGGAAGGAACTGGTCGCATCGCTGGGCCTTTCCTTGCCGGTTTATATTTTGTCTACCGATACGGATGAATCGATTGAACTCGGCTGGAAACCGGATTATATCGTCGAGCAGCTCAGCTTGCGGAAAGCCTCCGCTGCTGTCCACATGCTGCAAAATGATTCCGATAACCAGCCGTCGCTCGTTATTGGCGCAGACACGATCGTCGTGCTGGATGGCGATGTGCTCGGGAAGCCGAAGGACGAGGCGGATGCGAAGCAAATGCTTCAGCGTCTACAAGGGCGATCCCATGAGGTCTATACGGGCGTAGCCTGCGTACCTTCCTTGAATGGCGAGACGGTTGTCTTGCACCGAATGACGAGAGTGTGGATGAAGCCGCTAAGCGAAGGGCAGATCGAGAATTATGTCGCATCGGGTGAGCCGATGGACAAGGCGGGCTCCTACGGCATTCAGGGGCTCGGCGCAACGATAGTGGAACGAATCGACGGCTGTTACTTCAACGTTGTCGGATTGCCGCTGTCGCTGCTCTCGGATATGCTGGCGCGCTATGACATTGCCGTATTTTAATGAAAATGAAATCAACGTAACGAATGTAAGGCATGAATGGCAGGGAACACCGGACGGGTACGCAGCTTGCGTAAGGAACTCACACCGCTTAGGGACGGCGATTAGCCGTCTACGCTTAAAGTCGCCGATTTGATACCGCTGCAGGCGGTCATACAATATAGAATGGCCTTGAAAGCATTTTTTTTCAAAAATTAGGCAGGATATGAGAGAAATCTAATAAAGCAAAGGCGGGATCGGGACATGGAGCCGCAATACTCCGTTTTGCGTGATGTCCCCCATGAAGAACGTCCAAGAGAGCGCATGATGCGATATGGGGCAGAAGCACTTAGCCATGCGGAGCTGCTGGCTATCTTATTACGGACCGGCACGCAGCGGCAATCCGCGGTTCATCTAGCGGGATCGATCTTGCAGCAGTGCGGCAGCTTGCGCAATTTGATGGATATGAGCATGGAGCAATTGACCGCCATCCGCGGCATCGGACCGGCCAAGGCGCTGCAATTGCGAGCCGGCATTGAGCTTGGCAGGCGCATTACTAGAAGCAGGCTTGGAGACACGGTCACCGTTCGCAAGCCGCAGGATGCCGCCGACTTCGTGATGGAGGAGCTTCGTTATTTGAAGAAGGAGCATTTCCTCTGTTTGTTTCTGAATACCAAAAATCATATTATTGCCCGGGAAACGTTGTCTGTCGGGACGCTCAACGCTTCGTTGGTGCATCCTCGCGAAGTGTTTCGTGCAGCTATACAGCGCAGCAGCGCGTCGATTATATGCGTCCACAATCATCCTAGCGGCGATCCGGCGCCAAGTCCAGAGGACATTGCGCTTACGAAACGGCTGGTAGAGGCGGGAGAGCTTGTCGGAATCGAGGTGTTGGATCACCTTGTGATCGGCGACGGGCGTTTCGTAAGTTTGAAGGAACAAGGATATATGTAATATAATAAAAAGGATTGTGCAATTAGAAGGGAGCAACAACATGTTTGGTGGTTTTTCGAAAGATTTAGGGATTGATTTGGGTACTGCGAACACGCTCGTATTCGTTAAAGGCAAAGGAATTGTCGTAAGGGAACCGTCCGTGGTAGCCCTGCGTACCGATACGAAAACAATAGAGGCCGTAGGCGAGGACGCTAAGAAAATGATCGGCAGAACGCCTGGCAACATTCGCGCGGTTCGTCCGATGAAGGACGGCGTTATTGCCGACTTCGAGACGACGGCTACGATGATCAAATACTTCATTCGCCAAGCGCAGAAGCAGCGCTCGTTATTCCCGCGTCATCCGAACGTGATGGTCTGCGTGCCATCGGGCATTACGGCCGTTGAGAAGCGCGCTGTCGAGGATGCGGCGAAGCAAGCAGGCGCACGCGAGGCGTATACGATCGAAGAGCCGTTCGCGGCGGCAATCGGAGCCGACCTTCCCGTATGGGAGCCGACAGGCAGTATGGTTGTCGATATTGGCGGCGGTACGACGGAGGTTGCGGTAATCTCGCTTGGCGGCATCGTAACGAGCCGCTCGATTCGTGTTGCCGGAGATGAAATGGACGAAGCGATTATTCAATATATTAAGCGTGCTTACAACTTAATGATCGGCGAGAGAACGTCGGAGCAATTGAAGATGGAGCTTGGCTCGGCATTGCCTCTCGACATGCCCGAGAAAATCGAAATCCGCGGTCGCGATCTCGTATCCGGCTTGCCGAAGACGCTTGCGATCACATCGGACGAGGTTACCGAGGCGCTTACGGATACGATAAATTCGATTGTGGATGCCGTTAAGATTACGCTTGAGAAATGTCCGCCCGAGCTTTCGGCCGACATCATGGACCGCGGCATCGTGCTTACGGGCGGCGGAGCTCTGCTTCGCAATTTGGACAAGCTTCTGCAGCGCGAGACAGGCATGCCGGTTATCGTAGCCGACAATCCGCTTGACTGCGTAGCAATCGGAACCGGCCGTTCGCTGGACAATATTCATCTGTTCAAGAGCAGAGGCGGTTCGTCGTCGCGCTCGAAGCGATAAGAAGCGTCCATAGGGGAATGGATATGAAACGGGCAGGTGATCGAGCTGTTTAAGCTAATGCGAAATAAGCGTATGTTCATGCTTATGATCGGGTTTATTCTGTTCATTGCGGTGATCGGCTTCTCGTTAAGCGATCGCAAGGAATTGACTTGGCCGGAAAAATTCATCAAGGATACGTCCGCATACGTTCAGCAATGGTTCTACAAGCCCGCTGGTTCTATAGCGGGCTTCTTTGAGGACTTGAGCGAGCTTCGCCTTCTCTATGAAGAGAACGAGCAATTACGTATAACGGCGGCGGCATACGCTAGAGACAAGGTGAATTATAACTTCGTGCAGAAGGAAAACGAGCGGCTGAAAGAGGCACTTTCCTTCACGGAACGTCAGAAGCAGATGTACAACTATAATTATCTCATTGCACAGGTTGTATCGGTGAGCAACGATGCCAACAACCGCTCTATGAATATTAATCTCGGCTCGAAGAACGGCATTAAGCCGAATATGGCCGTAACGACGGTTAAGGGACTTATAGGTCTGGTAGACTCGGTAACGCCTTATACGGCAACGGTTACTCCGATTACGGAGCTCGACGAATCATCGCCTACTTTCAATTCGATCGCCGTTACGGTGATGGGACGGGAGGATACCTCCTTCGGCATTCTGAGTAGCTTTAACACGGAGACGCAGCGGCTGCTTATGACGAAGATCGCCGAGACAGATACGATGACCGTCGGCGATACGGTAATTACGTCCGGTCTAGGCAATGTGTATCCAAGAGGTCTTGTCATCGGTACGGTAGAGACCAAGCAGGTCGGCGACTTCGGTCTGACGTATACGGCAACCGTCAAGCTCGCTGCTAGCTTTGATCATCTGACCGAGGTATTCGTCGTAGAGGTTCCTGCACTGGAGGACGCCGAGTAATGACGATTAACCGAATGATCGGGTTGATGATTCTTTTATTTATCGTGGAAGGCGCTATTATGCCGTGGATAATTCCCGCTGGTTACGGCGAACGCATTATTACCCATTTTTCATTCGTAATGGTTGTCTATTCCGCGATGTACAGCGGAAGGCATCATGCCCTGTTGTTCGGAATAGGATTCGGGCTGCTGCAGGACATTGTCTATTTCGGGCATCTGATCGGGGCTCACACCTTCGCGATGGGCCTTATCGGGTATTTTACGGGAGTGCTGCTTGAGCGGAAGCGCGCTACGATTATGATGGCATTGTCTATGGTCGGCATCGCTTGCTTGTTGTACGATACGATGATTTTCTTCATTTACAAAGCATTTCGAATTACGAACGAGACCTATGCCTGGGCCGTACTTGACCATATTTTGCCCAGCCTGTTCATCCAGCTTGCGTTCGCTCTGGCGGTTTATGTTCCTGCGAGGCGCATGTTCGAGTCGCTGACGAAGCTTAAGACGGATGAAGAGGAGCAATGAGATTTGCAGCAATGCGGTAAATTACGAGTAGAAAGCAGGATTTTGCCGCATGCATCAAGAATCCAATAGGTTGGGGAGGGGCTAACGTGACCGAGAGGCAACATATAATGATAAAAGGCGTTAAGGAAGGTCTCGTGTTCCTTCTCAACGATCAGTGCGAATTCGCTACACTATTGGATGAGTTGCAATATAAGCTGGAGAAGACCCACCAACAATTGCTGACGGGACCGCTCGTGCATGTGCATGTGAAGCTGGGCGCACGGCAATTGTCCGATGATGACAAAGAGCGGATTAAGACGGTCATTCGGTCGCAGGGCAACCTGATGGTTCAGTCGATTGAATCCGATGCCAAGGCGGAAGGGGAGCAGCAGGAGAACGCGCAGCAGCTTCACGCTCTGACAACGATCGTTAGATCGGGACAGACGGTCGAGCATGACGGCGATTTGCTCCTGATCGGCGATGTGAATCCGGGAGGAACGCTGCTATGCACCGGCGACATTTATGTGCTAGGCGCTTTGCGCGGCGTAGCGCATGCGGGTACGGGGGGAAGAAGCGATGTGATTATCGCCGCTTCGCTCATGAGGCCGACGCAGCTGCGGATCGCTGATGTCATCAGCAGGCCGCCTGAGGAATGGATGACCGGGGATGCGGCGATGGAGTTTGCTTTTCTGAACGAAGGCCGCATGCAAATAGATAAAATTACGCATTTATTCCGCATCAGGCATAATCCTATTATGTTTAAAGGAGTGTAGAACATGGGAGAAGCAATTGTTGTAACATCGGGCAAGGGCGGCGTCGGCAAGACGACGACATCCGCAAATGTAGGTACGGCGCTGGCGTTGCTTGGTAAAAAAGTATGCATGGTCGACACGGATATCGGGCTTCGTAATTTGGATGTCGTGATGGGGCTCGAAAACCGTATTATATATGATTTGGTAGACGTAGCGGAGGGGCGCTGCAGGCTGAGCCAAGCACTCGTGAAGGACAAGCGTTTCGACGAGCTGTACATGCTTCCTGCCGCTCAGACGAAGGATAAAGACTCCGTCACGCCGGAGCAAGTGCGCGATATCGTATTGGAATTGAAGAAGGATCACGATTATGTCATTATCGACTGCCCGGCGGGCATCGAGCAAGGCTTTCGCAACGCGATCGCGGGAGCGGATCGGGCTATCGTCGTCACGACACCGGAAAATGCGGCCGTACGCGACGCCGATCGTGTCATCGGATTGCTGGAACAAACGAAAATTCCAGCGAAGCTCGTAATTAACCGTATTCGCCAAAATATGATGAAAACCGGGGAAATGCTTGATATAGACGAGATTTGCCAGGTGCTTGCCATCGATTTGGTAGGCATCGTCCCGGACGATGAGAAAGTGATCTCCGCGGCGAACAGCGGCGAGCCGACCGTTATGAATCCGGCTTCGCGCGCAGCTATCGCTTACCGCAATATCGCGCGTCGCATTCTGGGAGATATGGTGCCGCTTATGCTGCTCGATGAGAAGGCAGGCGCGTTCAAGCGTTTCCGCAAGTTTCTTGGAATAGGATGATTGCCCCGTGCTTAACAAATTAAAGAAGCTTGACTGGGGAATATTAGGCATACTGCTTTTGTTCATGATCATTAGCTCCGTGGTCCTCCATAGCGCGACGATCAATGATCCGAGATACGCGAGCTCGGATACGAAACAAATTATTTTTTATGGCCTCGGTTTTTTTGTAGCGATAGCAGCCTCATTGTTCGATTACCGGATTGTGCTCAAAAGCTGGCATGTATTATATGGCATAGGCGTGTCGCTTCTTATTCTCGTTTACTTTTTTGGAGCGAAGATTAACGGAGCTCGGGGCTGGTTCAAGATCACGGAATCCTTGACGTTCCAGCCTGCGGAAATCGTGAAGATTATACTCGTCATCGGCATTGCCTATCTAATGGGACGACGGCAAGGCGACAAGCTGACTCTCATGAGGGACTTGCTGCCGATCGGCGCTTTCGCGGCGTTGCCCTTCATGCTCGTTATGATCCAGCCGGATCTCGGCAATGCGATTATATATCTGGTTATCGTCCTCGGTATGCTGTGGATCGGCAACGTGAAATATACGCATGTGTTGATTGGTCTGGGTACTGTCGTAGCCGGCATCGTGTTGTTCGTCAGCCTGTTCACGATGTTCAATAACGAGATTAAGGAATTTATGAAGGATCAGGACCTGACGCACTGGTATGAACGTATCAATACGTTCATTAACCCGGACGAGGCGAGCTCCGACGCGAAGCATCAGTCGCTGAATGCGAAGATCGCGATCGGTTCGGGCGGTATGAGCGGCGATGGGTACTTGAACGGAGACATGAAGAACGGCGGCTTCGTTCCTTATCCGTATTCCGACTCGATCTTCGTCGTCATCGGCGAGGAATTCGGCTTCCAGGGTGCGGCGATCTTGCTGCTTCTTTATTTCCTGCTTATTTACCGAATGATCATAGTCGCTTTCAAATGCTATGATATGAAGGCATCGTTTATCGTGATCGGCATCGTGTCGATGTACGTGTTCCAGGTGTTCCAGAACATCGGGATGATGATCGGTCTTATGCCGATTACCGGCATTACGCTTCCATTCATCAGCTATGGCGGCACGTCGCTTCTGCTTAACATGCTGTCCATCGGGCTTGTGCTTAGCATCAAGTCTCATCAAGAGGTATACGAGCTGGCGGACTAGTCCGCCAGCCACGGAATCAAACCGTTCACGCCGAAGCGTGAACGGTTTTTTTGCATGCCCTTCCGCATACTTGTCTGCTCCCGTTCATAGGATGAACTAAGTGATACAAGCTCTCTAGGACAGGGGAGGAAGAACAAGATGAATACGAAGGATAGCGTTAAGCTGCGTCGGCAGCAAAAAATAAAGCAGCTTCTGGAGCAACAGCCGGTTGGCCAGGAGAACGAGGTGCCGTTCTACGGCGGAGGCCCGACCGATTCGCCACTCTACTACGAACCGATCGATCGTGAAAGAGCGGACGAGCTTGATCCGGAAGTCGCCTGGAAGACGAATCCGAATCCTTGGGCAAGCTGGCGCGAGGATGCCCGGTTCGGCGAGCATAAAACATTCATCAAGAGCTCCTATGACCCAACAAGGCATGCGAAATCGCCAAGAAAGAACCCGTTCCGCCGCGAGTTCATGTGGAAGGTCGCAATTGCCGTGCTACTATTCGGAGGCGTATGGGCGATGTTTAATAACGACTCGGAATGGTCGCTGCAGGGACAGGCGATCGTGAAAAACGCGCTGACCGAGGAGATTGATTTCGCGGCAGCAGCCGCATGGTACAAGGAGACGTTCGCCGGGGCGCCGTCGTTCATCCCGATTTTCGAGGACAATCCGGATGAGGCGATCGGCGCCGACGGAATGGTCAGGCTGCCCGTCGTTGCGCCGCTGCAGGACGGCGCGCTCGTCCGTACGTTCGCCGAGCTGCTGAACGGCGTTGAGCTGGCTGGCGCATCGGAGGAGACGGTCGTAGCCGTCGAGACCGGGCAGGTTATCTTGCTGACGGACGGGGACGACAAAGGAGCGTCGATCGTTATTCAGCACGCGAACAAACGCGTAAGCGTGTACGGGAAGCTGGGAGAGACGACAGTCAAGGCGGATGATTGGGTGGAGGCGGGCGACCCGATCGGCAAGCTGCTGAAGTCGAACGGCACGGAGCCGAGCCTGCTCTATTTTGCCGTAATGGAGAACGATGAGTATGTCGATCCGCTGGACGTGATTCCGTTTGATTAAATGGAAAGGGATCGTCTGGTCGGTCCACCCGTTATTCATCATGATTATGCTCGCCTCGGTATTTACAGGATATATCGCCGAGCTGTTAACGCTGTTTTTGTTAGTGATCGTTCATGAGATGGGTCATGTGCTGATGGCCCGCAGCTTCGGCTGGACGATTCGCGAAGTGAAGCTGCTGCCGTTCGGAGGGGTCGTGGAGGTCGAGGAAGCCGGGGGCGTATCCGCGGCCGAGGAAGCGATGGTCGCCATTGCCGGACCTTTGCAAAATCTTTGGATGGGACTAGCCGCCTGGGGCTTCGGGCAGCTAGGTCTATGGGATGCGGACTGGGCGGCTTATGTATGGAAGGCGAACCTGATGATCGGCATGTTCAATTTGCTGCCGATTCACCCGCTGGACGGAGGCAAGCTGATGCAGGCCGCGCTCAGCTATATGATGAATTACTATTCCATGCTCATTTGGTCAGCGCGCATCAGCCTATTGTTCAGCGCCTGCATGATCGTCGGTTCGTTGTTGCCTTGGCTGGTTTATAAGAACGGCCTTCAACTGAACTTGCTCGTCGTGGGCTTATTTTTGTTTATGACCAATTGGACGTACGCTCGCAATCGTCCGTTTCTTTTCTATCGGTTTCTTATGCATCGCGGCCGTACGGCTACCCGCGCTCTAACGAGAGGCGAGCAGGCGAGTCCGCTCATCGTGAGCGGCGGGCAATCGATTCTTTCGGTCGCGCGCTTATTCCGGAGGGAAAGATACCATTTGATATACATGGTAGAGCCGCATGGCAAGCAGGTGAAGGTATTGCCCGAGCAAACCATTGTCGAAGGTTGTTTATCGGAAAATAATCCAAATCGTGCAGTATTGGAGCTTTTCAGGTAAAATAAACGAAAAGCGACAGGATGGTGATGCCCGGAATGAAGCAAATGATCATGCATGCGAGCGGCGAAATGCTGCAAACCGCCGTGCTGCACGACGGCCGGCTTTTCGACTATTTCGTGGAGCGCGCCAAAGGAAGCGGATTGGTAGGAAACATATACAAGGGCCGTGTCGTCAACGTATTGCCGGGCATGCAAGCGGCCTTCGTTGATATAGGAATCGGTAAAAACGCCTTTCTGTATATCGATGACCTGCTGCATCCCCATCTGGAGAAGCAGCCCGAGCATAAGCCGTCGATACAGGATATTGTGAAAGCGGGACAAGAGCTGATCGTACAAGTGATGAAAGAGCCGCTCGGCGGCAAAGGGGCAAGAGTGACGACCCATTTCTCATTGCCGGGCCGCTGGCTTGTCTATATGCCGATCGCCGATTATATCGGCGTATCGAAGAAAATCGCAAGCGAGCAGGAGCGAATACGGCTGCGCGATATTGGCGAGCGGCTGCGCAAAAACGAGGAAGGCTTCATTATCCGCACCGCGGCGGAAGGCGAGAACGAGCGATCCATTGAGGCCGATGTATCCGAGCAGCGCGAGCTGTGGGGGGCTATCGCGGTTAAGGGCGTGCATTCGAAAGCGCCAGCGGTGCTCCATTATGAAGCGGGGTTGCTGCGGCGCGTCATACGGGACAATATGAAGCCGGATATCGACGAGGTATGGATCGATGACGCCGCTACGCATGCCGAGGCCGTTGCTCTGCTGAAGGAGATGGCGCCGTCATTAAGCGAGCGGCTTCGTCTGTACAAGCTGCCTGCGTCCAAAGCGTTATTCGACGCCTATCGGGTCGGCGAGCAGATCGATTCCGCGTTCGAGAGGAAAATATCGTTGCCGAGCGGCGGTTATCTCGTATGGGACAAGACCGAGGCGCTTACGGTAATCGACGTCAATACGGGAAAGTTCATCGGGACATCGGGTCTGGAAGATACCGTCTTCCAGACGAACATGGAGGCGGCGGCCGAGATTGCCAGATTGCTGAGAGTGAGAGACGTAGGCGGCATCGTTATTATCGATTTTATCGATATGGAGCTGGAGCATAACCGGGAGCGGGTTCTACATCAACTTACGGAGGGCATACGTCCCGACCATACGAAGTGTACGGTCGTAGGTTGGACAAGGCTAGGTCTTGTAGAGCTGACGCGCAAGAAGGCACGAGAGAATTCTTATGCCAATATAAGAGAATAGGTTGATCTAGGCCATATTATATGATAAACTGTTTTGGTGTATGTCTGACACATACGTGTTTCAGGCATATAGATACCGCTCCGATCGGGTACGCAAGCGCATGCGGCATAGCATTCGTCGCAAGCCACCTGGATTAGGCGAGTCTTCGAAAATAAGGAGGTGCACTAACTATGTTCGCAATTATTGAAACTGGTGGCAAGCAATACAAAGTCCAAGAGGGCGATGTGATCTACATCGAGAAACTGGACGTTAACGCAGGCGAGAACGTAACATTTGACCGTGTTTTGGCCGTATCCAAAGGTGAAGGTCTTGTGACTGGAACTCCGGTTGTTTCCGGTGCGACGGTTTCCGCTAAAGTCGAGAAACAAGGCAGAGGCCAAAAAATCATCGTTTACAAATACAAAGCCAAGAAGAACTACCGCCGCAAGCAAGGTCATCGTCAACCGTACACAAAAGTAACAATCGAGAAAATCCAAGCGTAAGAGGGATTTCGCGATGATTGACATTACTTTTGTTAGGCGAGCCGCTGACAGGCGCATCGTATCCTTCGCAGTCGTCGGACATGCTAAGTATGCGAAGCTCGGTAAAGATATCGTGTGCGCTGGCGTATCGGCCGTTACGGTCGGTACAGTCAATTCGATTGAAACATTAGCAGGCATAGAGCTTCCCGCGCGGATGAAGGACGGCTGGCTGTCATCGGATATTCCGGTGCTCCAGGACGCCGAAGCCGACGGAAGAATGCAGCTTCTGCTTGAATCGATGGCTGTTATGCTCGAGACGATTTCCAAATCATACGGCAAACATGTCGTCATGCGCGAGTCGCTTGTATAGCGGGCGCGCGGACGAATTCGATCATTAAATTCCTTAAACAAGGAGGGAAATTACTATGTTGAAACTGAATCTTCAGCTATTCGCTTCGAAGAAAGGTGTAGGCTCCACGAAGAACGGTCGTGACTCGCAGTCGAAGCGTCTTGGCGCTAAACGTGCTGACGGTCAACTCGTATCGGCAGGAAGCATTTTGTTCCGTCAACGCGGAACGAAGATCCACCCAGGAACGAACGTAGGCATCGGCAAGGACGACACTCTTTACGCTAAGGTTGAAGGCGTAGTGAAGTTCGAACGTTGGGGACGCGACCGCAAAAAAGTGAGCGTATACCCGGTTGATCTGGCTCCGGTAGCCGCAGCAGTAGAAGCTTAAATTTTTGTGTTATTTGCAACAAGCCCCGGCCTGCATCGCGCTAGGCCGGGCTTTTTTTTGTGTCGGGAAGTGACCGCGAGTCCTCATGCATGGTATACTGGATAAGCTAGGAAACACGCGTGAAAGTGGGTTTAATCAAATGGAACGCTTAACAACGCCCAAGTATTATGCAGCGGCATCCGTATTGCTGCCTTGCGCTGCTGTGCTTATTTGGCCTTCTAAAGTGTGGTTAACTGCTGTGTTTCTTCTTTGGATTATTGCTGCGGCCGGTTTCTGGATTCGGTTCGAACGGAAGGAATACGAGGAACGCAGCGAAAGAACGATTCAATCCTTGCAAGCATCGGCCATTCGGACGCTCAATCATCATCGTCATGATTGGATGAATGATTTGCAGGTCTTGTATGGTTATATTCGGCTTAAGAAGCTGGATAAAACGGTCGATTATATGGAGAAAATAAGAGAGAAGATGGGCAACGAGAGCAGCATCGGAAGGCTAGGCAGTCCTTCGCTGGTCAGCTTCATCCAATCGTTTCGGACGATGACGAATGCACTCGAGCTTGAAGTCGTCATTCATGGCGATATTCGTTTGAATGAATTCGCGGGCGACTGCGACAAGATTGCCGACACTCTTATACATACAATCAATGCTTATCGGTTTGCAACGAAGCCTGGGCATGGAGCTGTTGCGTCGCTTCGCGTGGAGCTGTCGAAGGATAGCGAAGCGCTATATGCGGCATTTTATTATGAGGGCGAGCTTATAAACGAGCAGCAATGGAAGCAAAAAATACAGCGGCAGTTGGAGGGCGCGCCTATGCAGCCGATCAACTTCGAGCAGCCTTATTCCAAGGTGCTGCTGAAGGCGGAATTGCGCGCTTAAACGGGGGTACACCATGTTTGTCGATAAAGCGAAAATATTTGTAAAAGGCGGCGACGGCGGCGACGGCATCATTTCGTTCCGCCGCGAGAAATACGTTGAGAACGGAGGTCCTGCCGGCGGGGACGGAGGCCGCGGCGGCGACCTGGTCTTCCAAGTGGACGAGGGACTTCGTACGCTCATGGACTTCCGCTATCAGAAGCACTTTAAAGCGCAGCGCGGCGAGCGCGGCAAAGTGAAGAGCATGCACGGCGCGGGCGCCGAGGACACGATCGTCCGCATCCCGCCGGGAACGGTGATCATCGACGATGATACGCAGGAAGTGATCGCCGATATGACCCGTCATGGCCAGAAGATCGTCATTGCGAAGGGCGGACGCGGAGGACGCGGCAATATCCGGTTCGCGACGGCCAACAATCCGGCTCCTTACATTTCGGAGAACGGGGAGGAAGGGCAGGAGCGCTGGGTCGTGCTGGAGCTGAAAGTGATGGCGGATATCGGACTTGTCGGCTTCCCCAGCGTAGGCAAGTCTACGCTCCTGTCCGTCGTGTCCGGAGCTAAGCCGAAGATTGGCGCTTACCACTTCACGACGATTACGCCGAATCTCGGCGTTGTCGATGTCGGGGACGGACGCAGCTTCGTCATGGCCGACTTGCCGGGATTGATCGAAGGGGCGCATGAAGGCGTCGGCCTTGGACACGAGTTCCTGCGCCATGTCGAGCGTACGAGGGTCATTATTCACGTCATCGATATGTCGGCGTCCGAAGGACGAGATCCGTTCGACGATTGGGTGAAGATCAACGCCGAGCTCTCGCTATACAACGAGAAGCTTGCGGATCGTCCGCAAATCATCGCGGCCAATAAGATGGACATGCCGGAGTCGGCTGACAATCTTGAGCTGTTCAAGCAGCAGCTTGACGAGATGCGCGGCGAGCGGTCGTATGAGATCATGCCGATATCCTCTTTGACGAAGCAAGGCATTCAGGAGCTCCTCTATAAGGCGGCTGACGTGCTTGATACGGTCGTCGAGCAAGCTCCGATCGAAGAAGTCAAGGATATCGATGAGCGTAAAGTATATACGTACGAGAAGCGCGAGGAGACGACGTTCACGATCCACAAGGAGGACGAGGTGTTCGTCGTCGTCAGCGAAGGCATCGAGCGCTTCATGAAGCGTACGAACCTGAACTCTTACGACGCCGTAATGCGCTTCGCCCGCGTGATGCGGAAGATGGGCGTCGATGCGGCTCTCCGTAAGCAAGGCGCCAAGGACGGCGATATGGTAAGAATCGGCGACTTCGCTTTCGAGTTCTTCGAGGGCAACGATTACGATCCGAGCCGGTAATAGCAATGATTAGAAAGAGAGACGGCGAAAGCCGTCTTTTTTTATCGATATATGATCGGTGTATATTTGAATGCTTCACATAGAGGCATTTTACGGTATATGTATTTCGTCAAACTATTTCGCCCTACCCTGCTAATTCGTTCCCTGTAACGCCATTTCGACGAACTAAATTGTCCCTTTTCCAAATAATCGCTAAATCCGATTCGTTACGTCTCAAAATCAAATTATTCGTCAATTATTGCATAAATCGTGTTTTGAACTGCATATTCTCCCCGCGATTTAACTATTGCCCCGAGCGCGGTAATCCGATATAATGTCCACTATAGGAGAACAATTGTCTTTTTGAGGAGGACGTATAGTGACAGAGCGCTATTATGTCGTTCGAGAGGACATTTTACCGGAAGCGATCATAAAGACGATACAAGTGAAAGAGATGCTCGCGCGCGGCGATTCACTAACCGTGCATGAGGCCGTGGAGCGAGTCGGGCTTAGCCGCAGCGCCTTTTATAAGTATAAAGACGGCGTCTACGCGCTCAACCAGCTCGAACGTGAGCGCATTGCAACGATATCGATGGATCTGGAGCATCGCTCCGGCGTGTTGTCCACGGTGCTCGGCCTCGTCGCCGGCTTGGAAGGCAATGTGCTTACGATGAATCAGAGCATTCCGCTGCAAGGGTTCGCCAACGTCGTCATTTCGGTCGATATCTCGCAGCTTTCCGGGGAACTGTCGTCGCTTGTCGAGACGCTCCGCAATCAGGCGGGCGTTCGAAAAGCATCGGTTATCGGGCAAGGCTAACAGCAAGCAGCAGCTTGACACATATTGGAGGGTATTATATGAAGCCGATTAAGGTAGGTTTATTGGGATTAGGAACGGTAGGAACGGGCGTTGTCCGTATCGTGGAAGGGCATCAGGACGATCTGCAAAGCCAAGTCGGCTCTCCGATTGTTATTGAGAAAGTGCTCGTTCAGAACAAAAACAAATCGCGCAGCATCCCGATCGATGCCGACAAGATGACGGAGGATCCATGGGAAATTATTCGTCATCCGGAAATCGACGTCATCGTTGAGGTGATGGGCGGCGTTGCGCAAACGAAGGAATACATCCTAGAGGCTCTGGAGCGCGGCAAGCATGTCGTAACGGCCAACAAAGACTTGATGGCGATGCACGGAACGGAAATTCTGGAGAAGGCGAAGCGTCACCAATGCGACATCCTGTATGAAGCCTCGGTAGCGGGCGGCATTCCGATTCTTCGGACGCTTGTAGAAGGTTTCTCTTCGGACCGCATTACGAAGATCATGGGCATCGTGAACGGAACTACGAACTATATCCTGACGAAGATGAGCCAAGAAGGCGCATCGTACGCCGACGTTCTGAAGGAAGCCCAAGACCTCGGTTATGCGGAGTCTGATCCGACATCCGACGTCGAAGGGCTCGACGCGGCCCGCAAAATGACGATTCTCGCAACGCTTGGTTTCCATGCGAACGTAGCGCTGGAGGATGTATCGGCCCAAGGCATCTCTTCGGTTACGAAGGAAGATATCACTTACGCGAAACGTCTTGGCTATGAAGTGAAGCTGCTCGGTATCGCGGAGCGCCAGGACGATCTGATCAGCGTCAGCGTTCAGCCTACGATGGTGAAGCAATCGCATCCGATCGCGTCGGTTAACGGCGTATTCAATGCCGTGTACGTGCATGGGGAAGCGGTAGGCGAGACGATGTTCTACGGAGCGGGAGCAGGCGAGCTGCCGACTGCCACGTCGATCGTTGCCGATCTTGTGGCAGTCGTGAAAAATATTAAGCTTGGCGTTAACGGCAAGCAAAGCGGCGTTGCCTACAAGGAGAAGAAGCTGAAGACCGATGAACAAATCTCGTCGAAATACTTCTTGCTGTTGCAAGTGGCTGACCGCGCTGGCGTGTTGGCGCGCATTACGCAAGTATTCGCGGACTTCGAAGTCAGCCTGGAGTCGGTGCTGCAACAGCCGAACCCGAGCATTGCCCAAGCGGAAATCATTGTCATTACGCATGATGCGAACAAAGCGGCTATTCAGAAGGTGCTTGCGAGCTTCGAATCGCTCGACGTCGTACACAAAGTGAAGAGCGTATACCGCGTCGAAGGATAAGGGGAAAGCATCATGAACAATCGTCGAGTTATCGTAAAGGTGCCGGCCAGCACGGCTAACCTTGGTCCCGGCTTCGATACGCTGGGCATGGCCCTCTCATTGTATGCATGGATCGAGATGAGCGTCTCCGATCGAACGGAATTTCATTTCTATGGCGACCAGATGCAGGGCTTGCCCCGGGACAAAACGAACTTAATCTATAAAGTCGCCCAGCTCGTGTTCAGTGAGGCGGACGTATCCATACCTGAATTGTCGATCGGGATGTACAGCGACATCCCGCTTACGCGCGGTCTCGGCAGCAGCGCATCGGCGATTGTCGGCGCGCTTGCGGCGGCGAATGCGCTAATCGGCAGTCCGCTGACGGACGACAAGCTGTTCCAGATGGCGACAGCGCTTGAAGGGCATCCCGACAACGTCGGCGCCTCGCTGTTCGGAGGCATCGTCGTGTCGGCATGGGACGGCCAGCGCGCGGATTTCGTACGGCTGGCCCCGAACGAGAAGCTGGAGACGCTCGTTGCGATTCCGGCGTTCCAGCTCTCGACGGAGAAGGCGCGGCATGCGCTGCCTTCGCAGATCAGCATGGCCGACGCGGTGTTCAACGTCGGCCGCAGCTCGCTGCTCGTCGCGGCGCTGGCCAGCGGCGAGCTCGGACTGATCCGTCATGCGATGAAGGATCGGCTGCACCAGCCTTACCGTGCAGCGCTTATCCCCGGCATGACGACCATACTGGAGCGCGCCGCCGACTATGGCGCGCTGGGCGCGGCGCTCAGCGGAGCGGGACCGACGCTGATCGCGTTCGTAGCGACCGATTGCCCGGATAAGGGGGCAATCGAGCAGTTTCTGCTCGATACGCTGAAGCAGGAGGGCATCGAAGCGGAGACGCTCTGGCTTGCGCCATGTGCGGACGGCCCGCAAATAACGGTAGAGGACATATCGGCGACTGCCCCTATGCCGCTGCCGGATCGGATTAAAGGAGAAGTCAAGGTATGAAGACAATCGCACTATTACCCGCAGGCTCGGTATCGGACGAAGCGGCGAAACATTTTATCGGAACGGAAAACGTAACCTGGGATCATCATCGGCTCATTTCCGACGTTTTCCTGTCCACGGTGAATGGCGTCAGCAACTATAGCGTCATTCCGATCGAGAATACGATCGAAGGCTCGGTCAGCCTGCATATGGATTGGCTCGTGCATGAGGTAGACTTGCCGATTCGCGCGGAGTGGGTCTATCCGTCCATCCAGAACTTGATCGGCAGGAATAACGAGCTGATTGGCGAAGACGGAGAGCTCGACTTCACCCGCATCCAGAAGGTCATTAGCCATCCCGTGGCAATGGCGCAATGCTTGCAGTTCCTTCGCAGCAAGATGCCGCAGGCGGCCACGGAGCATGTGAGCAGCACGGCGGAAGCCGTACGAATCGTTCGCGATAATCCCGGACAAGGCATCGTGGCGATCGGCACGACGACGGCCGCGTCGAACAACGGGCTCGATGTTCTGGCCAGCGGCGTGACGGATCACGACAACAACTACACGCGCTTTCTGCTCGTTGGTCCAGAGGCGTACGCGGAGCGTCAATCCGACACGGTGAAAACAAGCATTCTTATTACGCTTCCGGAAGACTTTCCGGGCGCGCTGCATCAGGTGCTGGCCGCGTTCGCATGGCGCAAAATCAACCTGACGCGCATCGAGTCGCGTCCGACGAAGAAGAAGCTCGGGAACTATTACTTTTTTATCGATATCGATATGTCGCTTGAGTCCGTGCTTCTTCCTTCCGCCTTGGAAGAGATCGAAGCGCTCGGCTGTCAGGTTCGCATATTGGGGAGCTACCCAAGCTTTACTTATGAGCAGTTAGCGGCAACGAAATAGGTTAGAGCGTCCGCACCGGCGGACGTATAGTAGTGAAGCCAAGCCCTTATGACAAAAAAGCGGCCGAGCTTCACTATTTTTTTTGTGAAAGAGGAGACACCTGCCCATATTCTGCATAGGATGTAAGGATCGATAGCAGGCATTAGCCGTGCCTCGTTATTCAGAACGTGACAGGAGGTTATTGGCGCGTGAAAATTCATATCGTAAAAAAAGGCGAGTCGTTATACTTAATCGGCCAAAAGTATAATGTGTCGCTGGAAGAAGTTTTGAAGCTGAATCCGGGGATTACGAATCCGGATGCAATCGAGATCGGCATGAAGGTGAAGATTCCATCCGGACAGCCGGGCAGCGGCGGAATGGAAATTATGCATCAGCATGTCGTGAAGCAAGGCGATACGCTTTGGAAGCTGTCCAAGTCTTGGGGAGTGCCGCTTGCGGATATGATCAAAGCGAATTCGCAACTGAAGAATCCGAACGTGCTCCTGACTGGCGAAATCGTCAACATTCCTAAGGTGAACCAGGCGCCGCCGGATGTGACGGGACTTCCGGGAACGACCGTTGCGCAAAGCGCCGGCAACCCGAAGTCGCTTATGCAGAACGTCCAAGGCTGGGTCGGCAAGCTGTCTACTGCACCTATCATTGGGAAGACGCCAACAGGTCCGGCTACGACGGCTCCCGGCAAGACGCCTACTGCTCCTGCCGCTGCGAAGACGCCGACTGCCCCAATCGTCGCACCGACGCCGCCGGCGCCGTTGCCTGCTCCTCCGCCGGCAGCCGTGAAGCCAGCGCCGGAGAAGACGAAGCCGGCCGAGAAAACCAAGCCTGCCGAGAAGACGAAGGCAGCGGCCGAGAAGACGCTTCCGATCGAGAAGCCGGTCGAGAAAAAATCGTCGCCAATCCATTCGGAATACCAACCGAATGTCGATCTGTTCAAGCAATACGGTATTCCTGCAACGGAAGCGATGTCGTTGTACGACTTGCCGAAAGCGCCTGAAGCCGTATCGCCGGCTATGCAACAGCCTTACAACAGCGGCTATGGATATGGTTACGGCCAGCCGATGACGCTTCCTGCTCACACGGGAACGGGTTATGGCAATTGGCAGCAGCAGGCGCCGTTCAGCCCAATGGCGAGTCCGGCTGCCGAGAATGCCGCCATTGCCATGAATGCCATGAACAATGCCCTTGGGGCCAATGCGGCGAATGTATCGCCTATGGGTAATGCAGCGAACGTATCGCCAATGGGTAATGCAGCGAACGTATCGCCAATGGGTAATGCAGCGAACGTATCGCCAATGGGTAATGCGGCGAACGTATCGCCTATGGGTAATGCAGCGAACATATCGCCTATGTCGAACGCAGCAAACATAGCTCCTTTCGCCAACGCGGCCAATGTATCGCCATTCACTCATGCCGCGAATACGGCCCATGCAGCGAACGCTGCGAATGTCATTTATGCTGCAAACGTTGAGGATTGCCCGCCGGGAATGGTTATGTCGACGGGAGGTTACGGGATGCCTCACGTATCTCCGCTAAGCGAAGGTCCGGGCTGGGGATATGGTGCGCCAATGGTTAGTCCTTTCGCTCAAGGGCTTGGCGAAAATAACGGTCCGTTGGTGGCTGGCGCGAGCACAATGCCGGAGTATGGCCACTATGGCCATGGTATGGTATCGCCGGCGTCCGTACAGCCCGAATATGGCTATTATGGTCAAGGTGCGGTTTCTCCAGCTTCCGCTCAACCCGAGTATGGCCACTATGGTCAAGGCATGGTATCGCCGGCAGCCGTACAGCCTGAGCATGGCTACTATGGTCAAGGCATGGTATCGCCGGCATCCATACAGCCTGAGCATGGCTACTATGGTCAAGGGGGAGTGTCGCCAGCGTCTATGCAGCCCGAGTATGGCTACTATGGCCATGGCGCGGCATCGCCTGCCTCCATGCAGCAGCCGGACTACGGTTACGGCACCGTGTCTCCGTTTGCCGGCGGCAATGGCTATTATTCGCCATATCCCGCATGGCCGCAAACAGCCGGAGCCGGTACAGGACCGGGCAACGATTGCGGCTGCGGCGGAGAACGCGAGCAGCAAGCGGGTGCAAACGTATCTGAAATAATCGACACACCGAGCGGAAGCAAGCCAGTTATTGCGAAAAAGTCTGCCAAGAAGGCAGTGATTCGCACCATCTCCGCTCGTTCAAGCAAACCGAAAAGCGGGTTCAGCCGCCCATGGATTAATCGATAATACGATAGCGTGACGGTGGGCAGGCGGGAGATGATCTCCGGCCTGCTCATCTTTTTTGGCGCTTATTGAATAATTAGGAAGCGGAGGCGCACACTAACAGCAAAAATAGAATGAAGGGGTCTTCCTTATGATGGAATTCAGCCTTTGGAAGCAGCTTAGACGACGTTTGCGCCGCAAACGAAGGCCGTTATGGATGTTAGGAGGCCTTCTGCCTCTGCTGATGATCGCTATATCGATTCCGCAACAGGCTTACGCGGCCTACTCCGTGCAAGATAACCGTGCGACAGTCATCCAAGCGCTACGCAGCCAGGAAGGTCCGGTCACGGTCAACATTCACCGGCTGTACGTATGCGGAGAAGAGACCATGCCGCTGGGCCGCATCGATTCCAAGCAGCTTGTACAACTGCTCGCTTCCCATCCTGAATGGGAAGCGGCTGCTTTCGATCAGAGCAACAGCAGTCTACTGATCGAGCACCACGTTGACGACTTGTCTGATTACTGCAAGAACCATGCTTATATCGGAATCGACAAAGACGGCAATCTAACTTTGTACGACGGTGAGCCGAAGAAGGAAAAAGTCGTACGCACTTTTTTTCAACTCGACGTCCGTTACATGGAGAGCAGCTTGCCGCAGGACAAGCTGGATCAGCTGACAAGAGGCATTCGGATCAGCGATATCGACGAGTATAACAGCGTATTATCGACGTACAGCGATTTTGCGCGGTCGGATAACGAGAAAGTGATGAAACCAACGTATTAACCTTTCCCCCTATAATCGTAAGAGAGCGGCCTGAATGATCAGGTCGCTCTTTTTATTGGATTTGGACGGCGAGTCAGCACGTACGAACCGAGACTGTACGAGAGGCTTTAGGCCCGAAAGGCCCGAAATATCAAACGCGCGTTCTCATTCTCGGCAACTTTTGCTATAATGGATGGATGATTAGCATTCACTGAGGAGTTGGCGGGTTGCGAGTACTAGGAATTGACCCCGGTATTGCGATAGCGGGATTTGGATTTATCGATAAGACGGGACATAAGCTGACCCCTGTACAATATGGCTGCATTCAGACCGAGGCGCAGACGCCTCCCGAGGAGCGGCTGCTCCAAATCTATGAATCCGCAGGCGCGCTCATGGATAAATACAAGCCGGATTCCGTTGCGGTAGAGAAGCTCTTCTTTAATCGCAACGTAACGACCGCATTTGCCGTCGGACAAGCAAGAGGCGTTATTATTCTCGCCGCTGCGCAGCGCAAGCTGCCGGTAGCCGAGTATACGCCGTTGCAGGTGAAGCAAGCAGTCGTAGGCTATGGCAAGGCGGAGAAGCGCCAGGTTCAGGAAATGGTCAAAATGTTCTTGAAGCTGTCCGCCATTCCGAAGCCGGACGATGTGGCCGATGCGCTCGCCATAGCGATTTGTCATGCCCATTCGGCTGTGCTTACACAGAAAATAAACGAGGTGAACCGTTCGTGATCGATTTTTTAAGAGGACTTGTCGTACATATGGATACCGAGTACATCGTCATGGACGTACGAGATACAGGCTACCGCGTATTTACGCCTAACCCGTATGCTTTCGCGAAGAAGGAAGAACCGATTACGGTCTATATCCATCATCATGTCCGCGAGGATGCGATTCTGCTGTTCGGGTTCGAGACGAGGGAGGAGCAGACGCTTTTCCGCAAGCTGCTTGAAGTATCGGGCATCGGTCCGCGGGTTGCGCTGGGCATTCTGTCGGCCGGCAAGCCGGATGCGATCGTGGCGGCTGTACATAACGAGAATATCGCTTTCTTGACGAAGCTTCCGGGCATCGGCAAGAAGACCGCGCAACGTATTATATTGGACTTGAAGGACAAGCTTGCAAGCTCGGGTTTCGATACGGGGTTGTTTGCGGCTGCAGGACTGTCGGCCGATATGTTGCCAGGCGGCGGCTCGAAGCAAGGCGCGGGTACGGCGTGGCAGGAAGCGCGCGAAGCGTTGATCGCACTCGGTTATACGGCTGCGGAGCTTGACCGCGCTTGGAGCGGGCTTGAGCAATCGGTTACGGCGGAAGAAAGCGTCGAAGTATTGATGAAACGCGCGTTGCAGCAATTGTTCAAAGGTTGACGGAAGGAGAGTATGCTTGCATGGATGATAGAATCATATCCGCTAACCTGATGATGGAAGACCAGGCTGCCGAGCTTAGTCTTCGTCCGCGCTATTTGGGCGAATACATCGGGCAGACGAAAGTGAAAGAGAACTTAACGATCTATATCGAAGCTGCCAAAATGCGCAAGGAAGCACTCGATCATGTCCTGCTATACGGGCCGCCGGGCCTTGGCAAGACGACGCTCTCGAATATTATCGCCAATGAGCTTGGCGTTAATCTGCGGACGACGTCCGGTCCTGCCATCGAGAGGCCGGGCGACCTTGCGGCGCTGTTAACCAATCTGCAGGAAGGCGACGTCTTGTTCATTGACGAGATTCACCGCTTGCACCGAACGGTCGAGGAAGTGCTGTATCCGGCGATGGAAGACTTCGCCCTCGATATTATGATCGGCAAAGGACCGAGCGCCCGTTCCGTGCGTCTTGATTTGCCCCCCTTCACGCTGATCGGTGCGACGACGCGCGCAGGCTTGTTATCGGCTCCGCTTCGCGACAGGTTCGGCGTCGTTAGCCGATTGGAGTTCTATACGGTAGACGAGCTCGCCTTCATCGTATCCCGTACTTCCGATATATTGAATGCGGGCATCGTTGGCGAAGCGGCGATCGAGATCGCGCTTCGTTCACGAGGGACTCCTAGAATTGCGAATCGCTTGTTGAAGAGAGTGCGGGACTTTGCGCAAGTTCGCGGCGACGGCATCATCACGCAGGAGATTGCCAATCTGGCCCTTGAATTGCTCCAAGTCGACCCGATGGGGCTCGACAGCATCGACCACAAGATGCTTCATGCGATGATGACCACGTTCTCCGGCCGCCCAGTCGGGCTAGATACGATCGCGGCGACGATAGGCGAAGAGAGCCAGACGATCGAGGATGTGTACGAACCGTATTTGATGCAGATCGGATTTCTGCAGCGTACGCCTCGCGGAAGGATCGCAACAGAGCATGCATATCGTCATCTAGGAATTGCTTATCCGGACAGATAGGCAACCGGGAAACAACGCAGGACACTACCACAATGGGAGAGGTGTACGACAATGTCCATGAGTATCAAGCGGCTCTCGCTTACGGCGTTATCCGCCCTGTTGTTCATATCGCTATGCGCGGCTTTACCCGCGCAGGCAGCCGTTCCTAAACTCGATACGATTCGGGTCGCCATGTATTTGCAGTTGCCTGAGAAGAAATATACCGATACGACGGCTGCCGTCACGTTCTCGGCTGCCGGTGGACTGTCGATCGGCACGAGAACGCCAAGCGGCATACAGAATTGGTTCAAGGCCGCAGCGGGCTCGCAAACCAGATTCGCGCTGGACAGCTTTAAGGTGAAGGTGTTCGAATCGTCGAATTTCGCTTCGGCACAAGCGGCTTACAAGCGTATAATCGCGGCTAAAGGGGCTGGCTATCTGACCTCTCTAACGAAGAAGGGATCGATCGTCTACCAAGTCGCGGAAGGTACTTATGCGGCTATTGCCGATGCTAAGGCAGCGGTGACGCGTTGGGCGGGCGATGCGGAGCTGGCCAAGCTAACGGCTGGCTTCAAGCCAATGGTGCAGGGTCCGTTCCGACTCGAGACACCGGCGCTTGCAAGCAAGGCTGCAGCCGTAACCGCAATGAACGGCTACGCAGCAGCGGGTTTGGATGCTTATGTAGCCGTTCGCGTAGCGGCCGCTGGGGCGGCTGCATATTCGGTTATGGTAGGCTCCGCTGCCGATGCCGCAGAGCTGCAGATCGTTAAGACCGCTGCGGCAGACGTTGCGGGGGCGGGCTCGCTTAAACAGGCCGATACGGCAGCCCCCTATTTGCTCCTTAAGAACGATCATGCCGTTACCGGCAAAGCGGACATCAGCCTTGAGCTTTACGGCTTCCCGGCAGCCGACATGAAAGTATGGGTGGAGTCGCTAACGGCCGATCCGATTAAGCTGACGGAGAGAAGCAGCCGTACTTACCGCGGACAATTCGAGGTAAGCGCGCTTAACGGGGCTATGGCCGTCGTCAACGAGCTTCCATTCGAGCATTACTTATATTCGGTGGTCGGCGGCGAGATGTACTCGTCTTGGCCAGCGGAAGCGCTCAAGTCGCAGGCCGTTACGGCACGCACCTACGGATTGTATAAGGGCTTCGGCTTCCAGATTGCCCATGTTGTCGATACGGTGCTCAGCCAAGCCTATAACGGCGTCGGGTCCGAGCGACCATCCACGATCGATGCCGTAGAAGCGACGCGCGGCGAAGTGTTATTGCATAACGGCAAGCCGATCGAGGCGTTGTATTCGGCGAATGCCGGCGGCATGACTTCGGACGCGACAGAAGTATGGAACAATTCGATCCCATATTTGCAAGCTGTGAAGAGTCCTGACGGGTCGTCGGAGACTGGTTTGCATAGCTGGTATCGGGTCGTGCTTTCAAGCGGTGCGATCGGTTATATCCGGGAGGATCTGCTTGACGATACAGGCTCGAAGACGGCGGCGGGAAGCATGATCATGCAGGTGAACACGAATGGCACGAAAGTACGTCAGCATCCCATTATTCAGGATGCTGTAGCCCTTATCGCAACCGTTGACTCGGGAACGAAAGTAACGGTGCTGGAGAAGACGATCGAATCCAACTCGATGAATTGGGTTAGAGGTCCTTATAAGCCCGCAGAGCTGCTGACGGTCATAAATGCGAGGGTGAAGACGAAAATAACCGGTCCGATCCGGACGCTTGAGGTTAGCGAGCGCGGTCCATCCGGCAGGGCGACGCAAATCATGGCTAACGGAACGAAGCTCGAAGTCGCGAATCCCGATGTGTTAAGAGCGACGCTAGGCGTGCAGGGGTCGTTGCCAAGCACCAAGTTCCAAATCGACGAAACGGCCAAGGTAGCGATGATGGGAGCGGGTTCGCAGCAAAGAACGAAACCTGAGGACAGCAATCCCGTATATATCGTCGGCGCCGGCGGCAAAGTGACAGAAGCGAAGGAAGCGAACCTGTTCATACTAAGCGGGGATGGGCACTTAAGAGCCGCTACGAAGGAGCCGACGTTCCGATTCGTCGGTACGGGCAACGGCCATGGCGTAGGCATGTCGCAGTACGGAGCGCTCAGCCTTGCACAGCAAGGGTATGACTATCAATATATTTTGAAATACTACTATAAAGATGTAACTATCGCTAAGGAATGATTGAAACATTATGGACGTAGATTGGTTCGACTTTGAATTGCCGGAGAGGCTTATTGCTCAGACGCCTCTGCTGGAGCGTACCGCTTCAAGGCTGCTGGCGCTTAACAAGCGGACAGGCGAGATTGAGCATCGCACCTTTACCGACCTGGAGCAATATGTCCAAGCGGGCGATGTGCTTGTTTTGAACGATACGAGAGTCATGCCGGCAAGGCTTATGGGCATGAAGAGCGATACGGGCGCTAAGGTCGAGCTGCTTCTCCTGAAGCAGCTCGAAGGAGACCGCTGGGAGACGCTAGCGAGGCCAGCCAAGCGACTGAAGGTCGGTACGGCTCTTTCCTTCGGGGATGACGGCAACGGCAATCCGCTGCTGAGGGCCAGCATTGAAGAAGAAGGCGACATGGGCGCTAGAGTCATTCGGTTCGAGTATGAAGGCATATTCCCGGAGCTGCTGGATCGTCTAGGGGAAATGCCATTGCCACCTTATATTAAGGAGCGGCTGGAAGAGAAGGAACGTTACCAGACGGTCTACTCGAAGCATGAGGGATCGGCTGCCGCGCCTACCGCAGGTCTTCACTTTACGAAGGCTTTTCTGGAGAGGTTGCAGAATAAGGGCGTCAAGATTGCCTATGTAACGCTCCATGTCGGACTCGGCACATTCCGTCCGATGTCGGCGGAGAAGGTCGAGGATCATGAGATGCATGCCGAATATTACGAGCTGGACGAAACAAACGCGAAGCTGATCCGTGAGGCTAAGGCGGAAGGGGCTCGCATTATCGCGGTCGGGACAACCTCCTCTAGAACGCTGGAGACGGTAGCCCAGCGTTTCGGCGACAAGCCGATACAAGCTTGCACGGGGTGGACATCCATTTTTATTTTCCCGGGATACGCGTTCAAGCTGGTAGATGCGTTATTAACGAATTTCCACCTGCCAAAGTCGACGCTCGTCATGCTCGTGAGCGCGCTGGCTGGACGCGATCGCATTATGGCTGCGTATCAAGCGGCGATTGCCGAGGAATATCGATTTTTCAGCTTTGGCGACGCGATGTTTATTTACTAACTATAGAAATAGGGTGCATGACCAGTGGCAGTCAAATACGAATTTATTAAACAATGCAAGCAATCCGGAGCACGTCTTGGCCGCGTTCATACGCCACATGGCGTTATTGAAACGCCGGCCTTCATGCCGGTAGGCACGCAAGCGACGGTGAAGACGATGAGTCCGGAAGAGCTTAAGTCGATGGATGCCCAGATTATTCTGAGCAACACGTACCATTTGTTCCTTCGCCCCGGCCATGATATTGTGAGGCGCGCAGGCGGGCTTCATAAGTTCATGAACTGGGATCGTCCAATCCTGACGGACAGCGGCGGCTTTCAAGTGTTCAGTCTGAGCGAAATGAGAAAGATTACCGAAGAGGGCGTCCATTTCCGTTCCCATCTGAATGGAGATAAGCTATTCCTGTCTCCGGAGGTGGCAATGGAAATTCAGAATGCGCTCGGACCGGACATTATGATGGCATTCGACGAGTGCGCGCCATATCCGGCGGAACACGATTATGTGAAGCAGTCGCTGGAGCGGACGACCCGCTGGGCTGAGCGTTGCTTGAAGTCGCATGCAAGGCCGCATGACCAGGCGCTGTTCGCGATCGTTCAAGGCGGCATGTACAAAGATTTGCGCATTCAGAGCGCTAAGGATTTGACTTCCATGGATTTCCCGGGGTATGCTATTGGTGGACTGAGTGTGGGCGAGCCTAAGCATCTCATGAATGATATGCTCGAACATACCGTTCCTATCCTGCCTGCCGACAAGCCCCGATATTTAATGGGCGTTGGTTCGCCGGATGCTTTGATTGACGGGTCCATTCGCGGTATCGATATGTTCGACTGCGTACTGCCGACCCGTATTGCCCGGAATGGGACAACGATGACAAGCACGGGAAGACTCGTCGTTCGGAATGCGCAGTACGCGGAGGACTTTGGTCCGTTAGACCCGAATTGCTCATGCTACACATGCAAGAACTATTCGCGGGCTTACATACGGCATTTGCTGAAAGCGGACGAGACGTTTGGCATGAGGCTGACAACGTATCACAATTTGCACTTTTTACTGCAGCTCATGAGGGACGTTCGCCAAGCGATAACGGAAGACCGGTTGCTTGATTTCCGGGAGGACTTCTTTACGCGGTACGGCCTGTTCGATAATGAGAAAGGGTTTTGAAAGGGGGGATTACGATGTGGCTAGCAGCAGATGCAGCAGGCGGAGGAAACATTATCCAAATGATTTGGCCGTTTGTTCTCATGTTTGCGGTATTTTATTTTTTGCTTATTCGTCCGCAGCAGAAGAAACAAAAGCAACGCACGTCCATGCTTAACCAGATCAAGAAGGGTGACAAAATCACTACGATTGGCGGATTGCACGGTACGGTAGTGGAGTTGGCTGACGATACGGTCGTTATTCGCGTTAACGATACGACGAAGATGACTTTCGAACGCAGCGCGGTTAATACGATCGTGAGCGCAGCTCCGACAGCAGCGGTTGATTTGGAGAAATAAAGCTTATACACGCAAGGGAGTTGTCCTGCAAGGTTGCAATTAGACCTGGTAGGCCAGCTCCCTTTTTGCTCATGCATGCCGCGTGTTAGTATGTGCTTATTTTCTCATATTTACGCCGATCATCCCGCCGAATGCGCCTGCAAGCGCCGCTGCGCCCACAACGAGAGCGCTCCGAAGCGTAAGGGATGCATCAGATGCCAAAAAGCTTATCATTAATACGATTATGCCGTAGATTACCCCTAATAAAGCACCGTAGTACCAACCTCTCTTCTCTGTGCGCTTCCCTGTCGCGAAGCCGCCCGCCAAAGCGGATACGGCGTGGACAATAAGAGCGTTTGACGGCAGGTTCGCTTCCTTCATGCTGGTGAAATGGAGCAGTATGGACAACAGCAATGCGCCCGCCGCCAGCCACAAAATAGAAAATACAATTCCCGCGGTAAACGGTGATGAAATGAGCATAGCTTTAGGACCTTGCTTAAGCGAATTCATCATTAGATTCCTCCCGACTTTTCGTACGTATTACTAAACCTTATGGTCAAGCTTGCCGGAATATTACGGCTTGTATGATTTATTCAGGGTGTAGGGACAACCCGCCATTGCCAATTATTCGTCTGTCGCCGCTCGTATGATGTCCGGGGACGAAGGCTAGAATAGCTTTACGGACAAAAACACGGTTGGCATGACATGTCGAGGAGGCGGATTCCAGTGGAGTTTTGGAGCCTGTTGGTCCGGACGGTTATTATTTATTTCGTGGTGTTCCTCATCATGAGGTTCATGGGAAAACGCGAAATAGGCAAGTTGTCGGTGCTTGACCTTGTTATTTCGGTCATGATCGCCGAGATCGCGGTTATCGTCATCGAGGATGTAGAACGGCCGATGTGGGACGGCATACTGCCGATGGTTGTGCTCATGCTTATTCAATTGGCCAGCGCGATTGTTTCGATGAAAAGCCGGAGGCTGAGGCTACTGCTTGACGGCAAGCCGAATGTCATTATCGAAAAAGGCAAAATAAACAAAGACACTATGCGCAAGCAACGCTATAACCTGGACGATCTTTTGCTTCAATTACGTGAAAATAAAATCAGCTCCGTAGCCGACGTTGAATTTGCCATTCTGGAGACAACCGGCAAGCTGTCTGTCATTCCTCGGGATAACACGGCCGCTGCCGACGAGTCGAACGACGGTAACGAGAATGGCTTTAATGAGGAGAACCTGTCTTCTCCCACGGAGACGGAGCAGCCAAAGCTAAAGGCGGAGTGGAGAAAAAATATCATTCCTCCGAATTTTCGGTTCGAGATATTGCCGATACCGCTGATTATGGACGGCAAGGTGCAGGATGAAAATTTAAGCAAAATCGAAAAAACGAGATTTTGGCTCAAAAACGTGCTGCAGGAGGAAGGCGTCACCGACTTCAAGGATGTATTTTTTTGCACGATTGACCATCGCGGCAAATTGTTCGTCGATATGAATAAGAGAAGGCCGAATTAACGGAAAAAAGCAGCGTAAAAAGGTTTATGCGCTGTTTTTTTTTGCGTGCTTGACTATTTAAACCATCGCCTCAGGATTGGTATTCGGATTACATCGTAACGGTCGATGAATTTCATCCAGATCATCAGCAGCAAGTACACAATTGCGCTCGCTGCGCATGCAAGAAGCAGATTGATCCATTCAGCCGGAAGCGGCTCTTGATTCATCGTGAAACGTGCGGCAGCCCCCATGATGACCATCGCTGCAATGACTTTGACGAAATCGAGAAACTTCATTCGGAAGCCGATAAATCGAAGGACGCTAATGCCATGCAGAACAGTGACGAGCACAATATTGACATTGATCGCGATAAGCGCGCCGTAAATACCGAGCTTTGGGTCGGAAGCCAATTGCACGATCAGTATAAGCTTAACGGCTGCGCCGAAGAATGTATTGATGAGCGCCGTGCCAGGCTTATCAAGCGCTTGAAGCGCCGCCTGCAGCGGTGCTTGCAAATAAATGAACAGACCGATGGGGGCGATAAGCTGCAGCATCGGCGCAATATCGGAATGGTTGTAAAGAATACGGCAGATCGGCTCGGCAAATAAGAACATGACGACGATGAACGGAGCACCGAAGACGAGCGAGAGCCGCATCGATTGGTGAAGCCTCTTGTGGATCAAAGCGCGGTCGCCCTTGGCCGCCGCCTCCGAAAGCGAAGGGACGAGGGAGACGGAAAGCGAGTAGGTCAGAGCGGTGGGCAGGAGCAGAAGAGGGATAATCATCCCCTGCAGCGCACCGTATTGAGCGGTCGCCACCCCTGTCGCAATGCCTGCTGCCGCCAAGCTTCTCGCCGTGAAAATGGACTCCAGCAAATACGACAACGAGCCGACGAGACGGCTGCCCGTAACCGGAATCGAAAGGCTAAGGAGCCGCCTCAGCACTGGCGATGCTTTCCCGTTCTCTTTCCCGTTCCCGGTCGAAACCGAACCCGCATCCGAAGACGGCTCAGCCTCTCTTTTGTCCCGCTTGTACTTCCACAGCAGCACGGCGAAGCCGCCGATCTCGCCGGCGACTGCGCCAAGCATCGCCCCGGCCGCCGCCCATTCCAGACCTCGCGGAAGCAGCAGGTACGCTAGAGTAAGCGAAGCGATAATGCGGATAACGGTTTCCGTAATTTGCGAGATTGCGCTCGGCAGCATGTTTTGTTTCCCTTGAAAATACCCGCGGTATACCGATGAAACCGCAATAATAAGCAGCATCGGCGTCATCGCGATGAAGGTACGGTATACGCGCTCGTCGGGCAGTACATGACTCGTAATCCAGGGTGCGAACAGCAATAGGAGGGCTGTCATGACGATGCCGAGCGTCGTAACCAGCCCCATTGCGGCTTTGAATATTTGCTTGACGCGGGCGGAGTCGCCTTGCGTCTCGGCTTCTGCGATCCACTTGGCGACGGCAAGCGGAATGCCGCCTGTTATGATGGTGAGCATGACCGTTAAGAACGGATAGCTTAACTGATATAAGCCGACGCCCTCAGCCCCGATAATGCGAGGCAATGCGATCCGGGGTACAAATCCGAGCAAGCGATTGATGATGCCCGCCGCCAGCAGAATCATCGCTCCTTTGATAAACGTTTGCTTCGTCATAGGTAATTGCCTCTTCTCTTTCGAATCTGGTAGTATCATCTTTATGCGGAGCATGTCCGGTTCAATGTCAGTCATTTTTGCGAAATCGCTTTTGCAGGGCAGGAATATGAACAAGTCGTAGCGAATAATAAGACGTAGTCCGCTTATAGAGGAAGATTTCGGGAGGTGCGTCATGACTATCGAAGGCGAAGAACTCAGCGAAATGATCGAAGAGTTGTGCAACAGCAAGGCGGAGGAGTTCAGATTGATCGGCTACGAGCATGTTACGGGCAAGGAAGTGTGGGCATGCGTAAATGCGAAGTATGTCAAAAAAGGGCAGCCTGAATTGCATCAACTCGTCAACGACATCCTATCGCTCAAGGTGACGCAGTTCATGAACTATATGACGCTCAGCGCGTTCAAAGGAACTCCATTCTAACGAAAAGGGGTTCTTTTCTTTTTGACTCGATTTTGCGGCGTCTGTATAATAGGAATATTGAGATCATAAGGAGGATTCAGACGTATGTTTGGGAAGAGATTAATTGCCTTCCTTGCGATCGTGGTCATTATGTTTGGCGTAATCGCTTGGACAAGCCCTTCGCTCGTGAAAAATGTTCGGCTAGGCCTTGATTTGAAAGGCGGCTTCGAGGTTCTGTACGAAGCGGTTCCGCTTGAAGGCGGGGAAGCGGTTACACCGGAATCGTTGAAGGAAACGGCGCGGAACCTGGAAGAGCGTGCCGACGCGCTCGGCATCGCCGAGCCGGAGATTACGACCGAAGGCGCGAACCGTATCCGCGTTAAGATTGCGGGCGTTACGACGGAGGAAGAAGTTAAACAGGTGCTTGCAAAGCCCATTAACCTTACCTTTCGCGATCCGGACGGCAAAATCAGGCTGGACGGACGCGACTTCGTGCCGGACGGCGCAGGCATCGGCTATGACGAGTTGAACAAGCCGTTCGTAACGATCAAGCTGAAGGACGGGAAGAAGTTCGAAGACATCACAAGAGAATTGATCGGACAATATCTGGCGATCTGGCTGGACGAGGAAGAGTTGTCGAGGCCAATGGTCAGCAGCGCAATCCCCGGCGGGTCTGCAACGATTACCGGAGATTATACGACGGACGAAGCCAAAGACTTGCGCGACAAAATCAATCTGGGCGCATTGCCGCTCCAGCTTAACGAAAAATATACGCAATCCGTAGGCGCCAAGCTTGGTCAAGAGTCGCTTCAGGATACGGTTACGGCAGGACTTATCGGTACGGCTATTATTCTCGTGTTCCTCGTTATTTTGTTCCGAATTCCTGGCGTCGTTGCGGGGATTACGGTTATAACGTATACGTGGCTGCTCGTTGTCGTGTTTAACTTAATGAATGCGACGCTAACCTTGCCTGGTATAGCCGCCTTCGTTCTCGGCATAGGGATGGCCGTCGATGCGAATATCATTATGTACGAGCGGATCAAAGAGGAGATTCGCAGCGGCAAGAGCTTGCTTTCGTCGCTTAAAGCCGGTTCGAAGAACTCCTTCCGTACCATAATGGACGCGAACATTACGAACATTATCGCAAGCGCCGTTCTGTATTACATCGGCAACGGAGCCATTCGAGGCTTCGCCCTTACGATGATCTTCAGTATTCTCGTAAGTATGCTGACGAATATTTTCTTGTCGCGTTTCCTTATCATGCTGCTTATTAAGAGCAATATGTTTACGAAACCAAGCTACTATGGTGTGAAGGAGGCTGAGATTCGTGAACTATAATACGAAGATCCGGTTCGATTTTATCAAGCATCGGAATAAGTTTTTTATATTCTCGATCGCTCTTACGGTTATAGGTATTTTATCGTTGTTAATTTTCAACTTGAACTTCGGGGTTGATTTCAAAGCCGGCACGAACATGGATATTTCCGTTGGCAAGAGCACGACGCAAGCGGAAGCGAAAGCGGTCATCGAGCAGGCTGGCATAAAGGACATTACGCCGACAGTCGGCGGAACGGGCAATGATCGCGTGTCTGCCAGATTCGATGAGGTGCTTCCGCAAGACAAAATTACGGAAATCAAGAAGCTGTTCACGGACAAATACGGCGAGCAAGCATCGGCGGAAGTCAACGTCGTATCGCCAGACATGGCGCAAGAGCTGGGCATCAAGACAATCTGGGCGATTCTGATCGCCAGCGTCGCGATTATGATTTATGTGATGATTCGTTTCGAATGGCGCTTTGCGGTTGCGGCGAATATTGCGATTCTGTATGACGCTTTCGTCGTTATCGCGCTCTTCTCGATCTTCCGGCTGGAAGTCGATCTGCCGTTTATCGCGGCCGTTCTGACGACAATCGGCTACTCGATCAACGATAAAATCGTTATTTTCGACCGGATCAGGGAAAACCTTCGTTTCGGCCAATTCAAAAACCGCGAACAGCTTGCCGACATGGTTAATGCGAGTATTTGGCAGACGATGGCGCGGAACATTTATACGGTACTCGCCGTATTGGTTGTTGCTCTAAGCTTGTTCATCTTCGGCAGCGAATCGATTAAGCTGTTCGCCCTTGCGAAGATTATCGGTCTGACTAGCGGCGCTTACTCTTCGATTTGTATCGCGAGCCCATTGTGGCTGTTGTTAAAAGGAAAACAGAAGCCGAAGAAAGCAGTCAATGTTTCCGCAATGCCATAATAAGGATACGAAGCAGCGGTTAGGTTTGCGCAAGCGAGCCTAGCCGCTCGCCTCGCTTACAAGGCTGCGAGAGAAGTTACGAAGTAAGTTTTGCATTCGCAAAACTTTAAGTTGATGCTTACGAAGTAAGTTTCGCATTCGCAAAACTTTAAGTTGATGCTTACGAAGTAAGTTTTGCATTCGCAAAACTTTTTAGGAGGGTACCATGTCAACCGCACAGCGATATGCACAAGCAGAGGCCGAAGGCTGGTCCGGCTTATGGGGAAACATGCTGCTAACAGTCGTGAAAGGCATTATGGGCTGGCTGACGGGCAGCAAAGCATTGCTTGCCGACGCGTTCCGTTCGGCTGCCGAGGCGGCGGGGGCTTTTGCCGTGCTGACGGGTTTGCGCGATAATCGTATGCTTAGGGAAAGCAAGAAGTCGAAGCCGTCACATGCGCAAGACTCCGGCAAGGGCACAGGCGCGCGCATCTTAATGTCTGTTCTGCTGCTCATTATCGGCCTGGAAGTCGGTATTTCGGCGATTCGCGAACTTGTAGAGGGCGTTGCTGGAGCACCGCATTGGAGCGCGCTCGCGGCGATTGCCGCAGGCTGGTTGTTCAAAGAGCTTTTCTCCGCGAGGAAGGAGCGGCATTCGGGTTTATATTGCACGCTTGCAGCCTTTATTGGCGCTGGGGCAGCAATAATCGGAAAAGCGCTGGCGATTCCTGCTCTCTATTATTTTGACCCGGCTGCAGCGCTTGTCATTGCCGTTATTGTCGTATACAACGGTTTTCAATTAGTCCAAGCGATAGCGCGCAAGGATGCAAGACAAGAAGCTCAGGAAGAAGACCCGAACGAGCTCATGCAGCTCATACAACGTGTGGAAGGTGTCGTGACGGTCGAATCGCTGCGCGCCAGGGAGCATGGACATTACGTTGTCGCGGACGTAGTCATTAGCGTAAATCCGCGCATTACCGTGCTTGAAGGACAGGAAATAGCGAAACGGGTAAAGCAACTGCTGATGAAACGATTTTTGCACCTGACCGATGTATCTATTTACGTAGAACCGTACGATCCCGGGTATCCGTACAAATCGAATCACGATCCGAATCAGGAGCAGGTGCCGACGCTGCTGCAATAATGGCCAGAGCAGATAGCGTAGGAGGAGGAAGCTGAATGGTCCAAAGGAAGACACGGTGGGAGATCGCGCCATGGAACGAACAAGACGAACGCCAAGCAGGGCTTATAGCAGAGGCGCTGGGTGTGCCTGCACTCGTCGCAAAGTTGCTTGTCCAACGGGGTCATAACAGCCCGGACGCGGCATCGCGCTTCATCCACGGCGGGGAAGAACATCTTCACGATCCGTACTTGTTGCTTGGCATGGATAAGGCGGTCGAGCGCATACGCGCTGCGGGTACTGCAGGCGACAAAATACGCATATACGGCGATTACGATGCCGATGGCGTTTCGAGCACATCGCTGCTCATCTACTTATTTCGTCAATTAGGCTATCATTTTGATTATTATATTCCGCATCGGGCTTTGGAGGGTTACGGCATGAACCGCGCAGCGATCGCGCTTGCGTCCGAAGAGGGCGTCAAGCTGATCGTAACGGTCGACACGGGCATTAGCGCGTATGACGAGATCGAATATGCGAAGGAGCTAGGCATCGACGTCGTTGTGACTGACCATCACGAGCCGCCGGAAGTTATCCCGGATGCTTATGCGGTCGTTAATCCGAAGCAGGACAATTGCGGTTATCCGTTCAAGGGGCTTGCCGGTGTCGGCGTTGCGTTCAAGCTTGCTACCGCGCTCTTGGAGCGCCCGCCGCTTGAGTGGACCGATATTGTCAGTTTAGGGACGATTGCCGATTTGATGCCGCTCGTGGACGAGAATCGTATCTTCGTCAAGTACGGCTTGGAGAGAATGCGGAGCGACGCGGGTGTAGGCTTCCGGGCGTTGTCCGAAGCTTGCGGCATCGAGCTGGATGTCATGACGTCCACGTCTGTCGCCTTCGGAATCGCGCCGCGCATCAACGCGGCAGGGCGCCTCGATCACGCGAAGCGGGCTGTCGAACTGCTGACGACAGCGGATTACGATACGGCCATATTGGCCGCATCGGGACTAGACAGCTTGAACAAGGAGCGCCAGCGCATCGTTGAGTCGATGGTCAAGGATGCCGAGCTGCAGTGGCTCGCGAAGTGCGCGGCGGCTGAAGAGGCGGGAACGTCTCCCCCGCCGGTCATTGTACTTGCGGGCGAAGGCTGGAATGTCGGCGTTATCGGCATTGTGGCGTCGAAGCTGCTGGAGCGTAATTATAAGCCGGTTATTATTCTTGGCATAGATGAACAGACAGGCATGTGCAAAGGTTCGGCCAGATCGATAGACGGGTACGATCTGCATGCCGCTCTTACGGAATGCGGGCAATGGCTGGATCATTACGGCGGACATCAGGCTGCGGCAGGCATGAGCCTTCATCGCGACAATCTGGAAGCCTTCGAGCAGAAGCTATGCGAGCTGGCGCTGGAATGGCTTACCGAAGACGACTGGATTCCGAAGACGGCTGTCGATATCGTGTGCAAGCTGGATGACGCATCGTTGGAGACGGTGACACAGCTGGCCCAGCTCGAGCCGTTCGGAATGGGCAATCTATCGCCACGGCTGTTGTTCCAGTCGGTGGAGCTTGCAGAGAAGCGGACGATCGGCAAAGAGTCGAAGCATCTGAAGCTGCAGCTTGGAAGCGGCAGAAAGCTGCTGGACGCCATCGGATTCAGCATGGGGTCGTTATCGGAAGGACTGCAGGCCGGGTATTCTATCGATGTCATAGGCGAGCTGTCCATTAATGAATGGAACGGCAGGCGCAAACCGCAGCTGCAGCTTCAGGATCTTCATTACCAGGCTGACGATAAGCCGCGGCAGTTCCCGGAACGAGAGCATTTTATCATTATTTACCAACAGCTTAAGAAGCTTGGCAGCGTACCGCTTGACGGCTTAATCGGCAAGCTGGCCGGACAGCATAGAATGCCCCGAGAGACGGTGGAGCTGATGCTGGATGTATTCGAGGAGCTAGCTTTCATCGAACGGAAAGACGGCATGATGAACGCAACGTTATCTCCAAGCAAGCGGGACTTATCTACTTCGAAGCGTTATATAGAAGCGCGCGAGAATGCGATGTTGCAGAAAGCGTAGTTTATGTTAGGATAGAACAAGTGAAACAAAGGAATAGAAAGGGTTGACGGTTCGTGTCAAATACAGAGTACAACTTCAAGGATTATATAAGGGTCATCCATGATTTCCCTCAGCCGGGCATTCGTTTCAAAGATATTACGACTTTGCTTAAGGATGGCGGCGCTTATCGCGCGGCGATCGAAGAGATCCGCAAAGCGGTTGCCGATATGAAGATCGACATTATAGCAGGTCCCGAAGCGCGCGGCTTCGTTGTAGGCGCTCCGCTTGCGCTTGCGCTTGGCGTAGGCTTCGCTCCTATTCGCAAGAGCGGCAAGCTGCCAGGCGAGACGATTACGGCAAGCTACGACCTGGAGTACGGCAAAGATCAACTTGCCATGCACAAAGATTCGATCCAGCCGGGCCAACGCGTTCTGATCGCCGACGATCTGCTCGCGACAGGCGGCACGATCGCGACTTCGATCAACCTGGTTCGCCAGCTCGGCGGGGAAGTTGTCGGGGCGGCTTTCCTTATCGAGCTTGCGTACTTAACGGGTCGCGAGAAGCTCGAAGGTATCGACGTATTCTCGCTTATGACTTATAGCTGACATTAACTCCGCTGCATGCAGCGGGATCAACCGCCTCTCTCGCAGCCGCTTGGCTACGGGCAAGGCGGTTTTTGCCACTATTGGAGGGATTTAGCGGTCTTGGCTGCTCAGCTTTTGCCGCCAGAGGATTTCGAGCGCCGTTTACGCCCGAATAGTTGACGCAATGCCGTAATTGCAGGCATAATATTAGAAAACTCGGAAAACGTATGAGCGGGCATCATTTGCAGCGCTTTCGATAAAATACGGAGTTATTAATGAATGGACCATCGGCATCTTTTTTCATGGCATAAATTTCATCGCGAAACGAGCTTGCGCTGCCACAATATGGCTTCAGCCGTTTACGCTTGGAAAGGGAAGTTTCATGGGCATTGAGCAATTACTTGAGAAGGCATCCGCCTATATGAAAGAACAAGACCTCATACGCATTCAGGAAGCCTATGATTTCGCGGAACAAGCCCATCACGGACAAGTTCGAAAATCGGGAGAGCCCTATATCCTTCATCCGGTTACGGTTGCTGATATACTCGTGGATATGCAGATGGACGTGCTGTCGATTATCACAGCGCTGCTTCATGACGTTGTAGAAGATACAACGGTTGATTTGCAGACCGTACGCGCGAAATTTGGCGAAACCTGTGCGATGCTCGTCGATGGTCTGACGAAGCTGGAAAAAATCCGTTTCCAGTCGAAGGAAGAGCAGCAGAACGAGAATTATCGTAAAATGTTTGTCGCTATGGCGCAGGATATTCGCGTCATCTTGATTAAATTGGCGGATCGTCTTCATAATATGCGGACGCTCAAATACCAGTCCGAGGAGGCGCAGCGGCGGATTGCTTACGAGACGCTCGAAATCTTCTGCCCAATCGCTCACAGGCTCGGTATTTCGGCGATCAAATGGGAAATGGAAGATATCGCTCTCCGTTATCTGAATCCGCAGCAATATTATCGCATCGCCAATTTGATGAAGAAGAAACGGGCGGAACGCGAGCAATTCATTGAGGATGTTATCTCAAGAATTACCGAGAAGCTCGATGAAATGGGCATCGAAGGCGATATTTCAGGCAGACCGAAGCATCTGTACAGCATTTACAAGAAGATGACCAGCCGCAACAAGCAGTTCAACGAGATATACGATCTGATGGCCATTCGGATCATCGTCGATAACATCAAGGACTGCTATGCGACGCTGGGCATCATTCATACGCTCTGGAAGCCAATGCCGGGCCGCTTCAAGGATTATATTGCTATGCCGAAGGCGAATATGTACCAGTCGCTTCACACGACAGTGATCGGTCCTAACGGCGAGCCGACCGAAGTTCAGATTCGTACGTGGGAAATGCATCGGACAAGCGAATACGGTATCGCGGCGCATTGGGCGTACAAAGAAGGGTCGATTGTACCAGGCGGAAGCTTCGAGGATAAGATGACGTGGTTCCGCGAGATTTTGGAGCTTCAGCATGAGGCTCGCGATGCGTCGGAATTTATGGAATCGCTGAAGATGGACTTTTTCGCGGATCTATTATTCGTCTTCACGCCAAGCGGAGAAGTCATTGAGCTGCCCGCGGGCTCTGTGCCGCTTGACTTCGCCTACCGTATCCATACGGAAGTCGGAAACCGAACGATCGGCGCGAAGGTGAACGGCCGGATCGTCCCGCTGGACCATAAGCTGAAGACGGGCGACATTGTCGAGATTCTAACGTCTAAGCATTCTTACGGACCGAGCCAGGATTGGGTGAAGATTGCGCAATCGTCGCATGCGAGAAGCAAGATCCGTCAATGGTTCAAGAAGGAGAAGCGCGAGGAGAACGTCGCCAAAGGCCGCGATCTGCTCGAGCGCGAGCTGAAGCGTCTAGGTCTTGATCCGTCCGCGTGGCTGAGCGAGGATAAGCTGCAGGAGGCTGCGGGCAAGTTCGCGTTCAACGATATTGAGGATATGATGTCGGCGATAGGCTTCGGGGGCATAACGGCAGCGCAAATTTGCACGAAGCTGACGGAGAAGATGCGCAAGGAAGCCGAAGAGGCGAATCTGATCGAGCTCACAAGCGAGCCGAAGGAGCTCAAGTCTCCGGGGACGAAGAAGCCTCGTCCGAACCATGGGGTTACGGTGAAAGGCATCGACAACCTGCTAGTGCGTTACGCGCGCTGCTGCAATCCTGTTCCGGGCGATGCGATTGTCGGCTACATTACGCGCGGCCGCGGCGTGTCGGTCCATCGCATGGACTGTCAGAACATCCCGTTCGGCATGGACGGCGAAGAGGCGGAACGCGTAATCGAGGTCGAGTGGGAAGACTCGACGGACGCGAATTACAGCGTCGATATCGAGATTACCGGCCACGACCGCAGAGGCTTGCTGAACGAGGTGCTGCAAGCGGTATCCGAGAGCAAGACGAATATTTCCGCCGTAACGGGCCGTTCGGTCAAAAACAAAATGTCGCTCATCCATATAACGGTGCTCATCCGCAACATCGATCATCTGTCATCGGTCGTCGAGCGCATTAAACGAGTGCAAGACATCTATTCCGTACAACGGACGATGCAATAAACGTAAGAGCGTCAGCATGCAGGCTTGTGTGCTGGCTCTTTGCATATTGGGGGATAATTGAAGTGAGAGTTGTCGTTCAACGCAGCAAGGAAGCGAAGGTCATCATTGATGGCGAGATTGCAGGAGCGATCGACTTCGGCCTCGTGCTGCTGGTAGGCATTACGCATGAGGATACGATTGACGATGTAAAGCGGATGGCTGATAAAGTGGCGGGGCTGCGCATTTTCGAGGATGAGTCGGGTAAAATGAATCATTCCGTGGCGGACGTCGGCGGCGGGCTGCTGTCGGTATCGCAGTTCACGCTGTATGGGGATTGCCGCAAAGGCAGGCGTCCGAACTTCATGGCAGCAGCCAGGCCGGAGCAGGCGGAGCCGCTGTATGATGCTTTCAACGCCGCGCTCCGCGAGCGGGGGCTTACGGTTGAGACCGGACGTTTCGGCGCGATGATGGATGTGGAACTGGTCAATTCCGGACCGGTGACGCTTATTTTGGAAAGCGGCGCTTAAACGGCGGAGGAGCGGGCAACAATAATCATGACACGGCGGCTTGCCGCAGGGCGAGCGGCTGAAGCATGTTCATTGGAGGAAGATACCGCTTATGCATCAATCACGCAAGGAGCAAGGCATCGAGCGCGCTACGAGAATGCTGCTTCACCCGGACCGCCGGGAAGCGAGAGTCATGGCCGAGCTTGAAGAGGATGTCGAGGCCGCCGAAGAGTGGGCAGGATTTCCCTCGCATCCTCGGCGAGACAATCCTTAGCTTTTGTTAATCAGTGAGGCTGGCTCACAATTGTATGAAGGTAATCTCACGATATCGCGCAATTTATGAGTGTTCGATCGAAATAGTGAGGCGAATCTCATTGCCCGTGAACCTAATTTCACGGGAAATGAGGTTTGCCTTACTAATTATGCGGAGAACACTGTTGGCGGTCGAGTTCGATGAGGGTAGCATCAGAAATATTGAGATTTGCCTCACTTCCAGGCTGTTCAGATGGGGCATAGAATACAGGGGCAAAGGAAGACTGTAAAAACGCTTTCGAATTTGTAACATTACTGTAATCAATCTCTAACTTTCTTTTAATACAGCTGTCCTATAATAGAACTCGACCCCCTTTTTTAAAATATATTTTACTTTTGGACCTACAACTCGTTTTGTAGGTCTTTTTCTTTTTACGGACACTTATGACAGGAGCCGCTTGACTTTACGCGTGGCGGCAGGTAAAATAAATCCTCAGTATAACTAAATTGGATTTGCTGATGGGAAAAAGTAATTCTTCGCGTATACCCAGAGAGGGACGCCACTTGGCTGCAAGCGTCCTTATAACGGTTGAATGAACAGACCTCCCGGAGAACAGGCAGTGAACCTCGCTGGCGCGCAAGCAATCAAGCTTGCCCGTGCGATGAACTAGCTGGCTGCGGCTAACGGACGTTAACCGTTTTGGAGCGAGTCATCTTCCTAGCAGGAAGCGGCTCGGAATGTGGGTGGTACCACGGGAGCTACACTCTCGTCCCTTTCGGCGCAAGCCGTTAGGGCGAGAGTTTTTTTGTGTTCAATGACAAATAACGGCAGGGGGCTATACGATGGCATTCCAGAAATCTCCGGGAACGCAGGATATTTTGCCGGGCGCGGTGGAGAAATGGCAGTACGCGGAGCAGAAGGCCCGCGATATTTGCCGCAGGTATAATTACCGCGAGATAAGAACGCCGATCTTCGAATCGACGGAGTTGTTTAAGCGTGGCGTTGGCGAGACGACCGATATCGTGGAGAAGGAGATGTACACGTTCACCGATCGCGGCGACCGAAGCATTACGCTTCGGCCCGAAGGAACGGCGGGCGTTGTCCGCTCCTACGTGGAGAATAAGCTGTATGGAGAGCCGGACGTAACGAAGCTTTATTATGTAGGGCCGATGTTCCGTTACGAGCGTCAGCAAGCGGGCCGTTACCGCCAGTTCCACCAGTTCGGCATCGAGGCGCTCGGTTCCTTAGAACCGGCGCTTGATGCGGAGGTTATTGCGCTAGGCTACACGTTCTATACCGAAGTGGGTCTGAAAGGCGTTCGCGTGGAGATCAATTCGGTCGGTACGCCGGCTGTCAGAGCCGTGTTCCGTGAACGTCTGCTTGCTTTCCTTGAGCCGAAGCGGGAGCTGCTGTGCAAGGACTGCCAATCGCGTATGGACCGCAATCCGCTGCGCGTGCTTGATTGCAAGGTGGATCAGCAGCATTTCACGGACGCGCCATCGATTCTGGATAGCTTGGACGAGGAATGCAGCATCCATTTTGACAAGGTCAAGACGTATCTTAGCGACATGGGCATCCCGTTCGAGATTAATCACAGGCTCGTGCGCGGCCTCGATTATTACACGCATACCGCTTTCGAATACAAAGCGGAAGGCATCGGCGCGATCGATACGATCGGCGGCGGCGGCCGCTACAACGGTCTCGTCGCGGAGATCGGCGGTCCGGATCAGCCGGGGGTCGGACTTGGACTTGGCCTTGAGCGGACGATCATGCTGCTGGAGCATCAAGCGACGGAGCTTCCTGCGCTGAATGAGGTGGATGTGTATCTCGTTGCGCTTGGCGAAGCGTCCGAGCGCGAGGTGACGAAGCTCGTCTATCAATTGCGTCAGCGCGGCATACGCGCGGAGCGCGACTATCTTGGCCGTAAGATGAAGGCTCAGATGAAGTCGGCCGACCGTCTGCAAGCGAAGTTTACGGCCATTCTCGGCGACGATGAACTTGCTCGCGGCGAGATTGCGCTGAAGGATATGGCCAAAGGCGAGCAGCGTCAGGTGGCGCTGGGTAAGCTGGCCGACGAAATATTGGGTTCAAGCGACAGCTAAATATACGATTGAATTTATCCCCCACAAAAGAGGAGCATGAACATTATGACTATGATGTTAAAAACGCATAACTGCGGCAGCCTAACGAAAGCCGATGTAGGCCAAACCGTAACCTTGAACGGCTGGGTGCAACGTCGTCGCGACCTTGGCGGCGTATTGTTTATCGATCTGCGCGACCGTACCGGCATCGTCCAAACCGTATTCAACCCGGACTTCTCCGGCGACGCGCTGGCGATTGCCGACCGCGCACGCAACGAATTTGTGCTTGCCGTGCAAGGCAAAGTCGTAGAACGCGATCCGGAAACGTACAACGCGAACCTGGCAACGGGAGAAATTGAAATCCGCGTAACAAAAATCGAAGTTTTGAACGCGGCGAAGACGCCTCCTTTCCCAATCGAAGACGGCGTTGAAGTCGACGAATCGCTTCGTCTTAAATACCGCTACCTGGACCTTCGTCGCCCTGAAATGCAGAAGACGTTGCTGCTCCGCTCGAAAGCGGCGAAGATTTTCCGCGATTACCTTGACGGCGAAGGCTTCATCGACGTCGAAACGCCAATCCTGACGAAGAGCACGCCGGAAGGCGCGCGCGACTACTTGGTACCAAGCCGCGTTCACGAAGGCGAATTTTTCGCGCTTCCGCAGTCGCCGCAAATTTTCAAGCAATTGCTTATGGTCGGCGGCATCGAGCGCTACTACCAAATCGCACGCTGCTTCCGAGACGAGGATCTTCGCGCAGACCGCCAGCCGGAATTCACGCAAGTCGACATCGAGACGTCGTTCTTGTCGCAGGATCAATTGCTTGAAATGATGGAGAAATTGGCGGCTAAGCTGCTTCGCGAGACGATTGGCGTAGAACTGGCGCTGCCGTTCCAACGTATCACCTACGCCGACGCGATGAACAAATACGGTTCCGACAAGCCTGATCTTCGTTTCGGCCTAGAGATGAAGGATATTACCGACATCGTATCGACGAGCGACGTGAAAGTATTCGCAAGCGTTGCGGCCGGCGGCGGCGTTGTCAAAGCGTTGAACGCTAAAGGCTGCGCGAGCTGGAGCCGCAAGGAGCTTGACGATCTGCAGCCGTTCGCGGCACGCTACGGCGGCAAAGGCCTTGCATGGATTACGGTGAAGGACGGCGAATGGCGCGGTCCGATCGTGAAGTTCTTGAAGCCCGAAGAGATCGCGGCATTGACAGAGCGTCTTGAAGTCGAAGAAGGAGACTTGCTTACGTTCTCCGCCGATAAGAAGAAGGTCGTTGCCGACGTGCTTGGCAACCTGCGCCTGAAGCTTGGCCGCGACCTTGGTCTGATCGACGAATCGCAATTCAAATTCGCATGGGTCGTTGACTTCCCGCTGCTTGGCTATGACGAGGAAGCAAAACGTTACGTAGCGGAACATCATCCGTTCACGCGTCCGAACGAGGACGATATTCACTTCTTCGATACCGATCCTGGACAAATTCGCGCGCAAGCGTATGACCTTGTACTGAACGGCTACGAAGTGGGCGGCGGTTCGATGCGTATCTACAAACGCGACGTGCAAGAGCAAATGTTCAAGGCGCTTGGCTTCTCGATGGAAGAAGCGCAAGAGAAATTCGGCTTCTTGCTTGATGCATTCGAATTCGGAACGCCTCCGCATGGCGGCATCGCCTTCGGCTTCGACCGACTCGTCATGCTGCTTGCCGGACGCACGAACCTGCGTGAGACAATCGCCTTCCCTAAGACGGCAAGCGCAACGGATCTGCTCTGCGACGCTCCTTCCGAGGTCGAATTGTCGCAGCTTGAGCAGCTTCATATCCGTACGGTGCTTAAGCCTAAGCCAGTAGCGGCAGCTGCCGGTGCGGCAAAGGAACAAACCGAATAATAGACACAGAATAGCCAAGGAGGCGGCAGCTGAATGCTTCATCAATTTTCACGTACGGAGCTCGCTATAGGGCCTGAAGGGCTCGAGCTGATGAAGGGGAGCACGGTTGCCGTGCTCGGCATCGGCGGCGTCGGTTCGATCGCGGCGGAGGCGCTGGCTCGTACCGGCGTCGGCCGCATTATTCTGATCGACAAGGACGTTGTCGATATTACGAACGTCAATCGGCAGATTCACGCGCTGACGACGACGGTCGGACAGCCGAAGGCCGATCTGATGCGCGACCGCATAAAGCTTATTAATCCGGATTGCGAGGCGATATCGCTTCGGATGTTCTATACGGAAGAGACGCATGAGCAGCTGTTTGCTTATCCGCTCGATTACGTCGTGGACGCATCGGATACGATTTCGTACAAAATCCACTTGATCAAACAATGCCTCGAGCGCAAGATTCCGATCATCTCCAGCATGGGCGCGGCTAACAAAATGGACCCGACGAAGTTCCAAGTCGTCGACATCTCGAAGACGCATACCGACCCGATTGCGCGCGTCGTCCGCACGAAGCTGCGCAAGGACGGCATTAAGAAGGGCGTTAAGGTCGTATTCTCGTCCGAGCTGCCGAATAAGCCTCGCGAGGATGTCACGCAGCGCATCGTGCCGGAGAACGCGCCGGAGATACGCAAAGCGCAGCAGCCGCCGGCCAGCAACGCATTCGTTCCGCCGGTTGCCGGTCTTATTATGGTCAGCGTCGTCGTAAAGGATCTGTTGGAGACCGGAGGTATTAAAGTATGAATGCGGAGCTCGTCAAAAAACTCCGCCTGAGTCCCGAGATGGCTGTGCTCGTTATTCAACCGCCTAATAGCGGCTATTTGACGGAGCTAGGACTATCCGAGGCAAATACGAAAGCCATAGCTGTCGAAGGGGAAGGCAATTACGATTACGTGCTGCTGTTCGCCACCTCGCTTGCCGATCTTGAAGCGAGAGGTCCGGAAGCCATTCGCGCGCTTAAGGAAGACGGCATGCTTTGGATCGCTTATCCGAAGGGAACGTCCAAGATCAAGACCGATCTGAATCGCGATACGGGCTGGAAGCTTCTTCAGACGATGGGGATGGAAGGCGTGGCGATGATCTCGTTGGACGATACGTGGTCGGTCATGCGCTATCGCTCAGCATCTTATGTCAAGAAGCCGTCTCGGGCTAAGAAACCTGCTGCGGCTTCCGTGGCAGCGGTGCAAGCTCGGGCCGGCGCGGCTGAGGTTGATATACCGGAGGATGTAGCCGCAGCGTTCGTCGCATCGCCGGCAGCGGAGCAATTCTTTGGGACGCTGACCGCAGCTATGCGCCGCGATTACGTTAACTGGGTAACGGAGGCGAAGCGCGAGGATACTCGCGCGAAACGGCTCGCGTCTATGGTCGGGAAGCTGGAGCAAGGCCTGAAGCGGCCGACGGACAAGCTTTAATATGAAAAAGGATCATTGCTTGAGCGGCTTGCGTCGCCTTAGTGATGGTCCTTTTTTCATGATAGAACAAAGCAATAACGGACTAGTATTGTATCAAAGTGGACACCACGCGATCACAAAAGCAGACTCGCTCAGTAAGATCAATTACGCTCTTACACGGGAAGCGATAGGGAGCTGAAATTCTATACACGCTCCGTTAGAGCCAATGCGCACTTACAGTCGCGACCACGAACGCAGTTTCTCTCCGTAAGATCAAATAAGCCCTTACGCGAATGAGCATGCGGGCTCGAACTTCGATATCAGCTCCGTAACCCAGTCTATGCATGTGTATTGCAGCGCTGCTAACTATCACCCGACTGCGCGATGCTGGCGAACAAATGTGCTTGTATGCTATGATTTGGTTAACAGATTAACAGGTGGAGAAGGTAGAGGGACAGCATGGACTTATTTTCATACCAAGAGGAAGAAGCGCCAAGGGCAAGGCTGCTGGCCGATCGGATGCGTCCGCAGACGCTGGATGAATATATCGGGCAAGAGCAAATTGTGGGAGAGGGCAAACTTCTGCGCAGGGCGATCGAGGGCGACCAAGTGTCGTCGATTCTATTATATGGGCCGCCGGGATGCGGCAAAACGACGCTGGCTCATATTATATCGCTGAAGACGGCGGGCGATTTCGTCAAGCTGAACGCGGTCGATGCGTCGGTCAAGGATGTGCGTGAAGTTATCGACCGCGCTCGCATGAGCAAATCGATGTACGGCAAGAAAACGATCTTGTTTCTCGACGAGGTGCACCGGTTCAATACGTCGCGTCAAGATGCCCTCCTGCCGGCTGTGGAGCAAGGTATTATCATCTTCATCGGAGCGACGACGGAGAATCCGTTCCACCATGTGAACGGCGCTTTACTATCGCGCTCGACGCTATTCCAATTGGAGCCGCTCGGCGAGGAGCATGCGTACGAAGCGATGCGCCGGGCGCTCGCGGATCGCGAGCGCGGACTTGGATTCATGACGCTGCATGCCGATGAGGATGCGCTGCAGCATATCGCTTCGATGGCCGGCGGCGATATACGCCGGGCGCTTAATGCCCTTGAGCTTGCGGCGGTGACGACGCCGTCCGAGCCGGACGGCTCGGTGCGCATTACGCTGGAGGTAGCGCAGGAATCGGTGCGCAAACCTTCCATAAGAGCCGACATGTCCACGCAGTATGACGTGCTGTCGGCGTTCCACAAGAGCGTACGCGGCTCTAGCGACGCGGCGCTGTTCTGGTTCTTATACGCGGTCGAGAAGCTGGGCATGGACCCGATGACGTTCCTTCGCCGGCTCATCGTCGCATGCAGCGAGGACATCGGACTCGCCAACCCGCAGGCGATGATCCAGGCGGTGACGGCGATGGATGCCTATCATAAGATCGGCTGGCCGGAGGCGAAATACAATATCTCGCAAGCGATTCTATTTGCCGTTGAGAGTCCGAAGTCCAATGCGACCGCGATCGCCATCGGCAATGTGACGGCAGCCATTGAGAGGGCCGGCAATGCGGAAGTTCCGCTGCATCTGCGCGATGCGCACTATAAAGGCGCGCAGCAGCTCGGACATGAAGGTTACAAATATCCGCATGATTACCCGAACCATTATGTGAAGCAGCAGTATTTGCCCGACGCGCTTAGTGGCGCTACGTTCTATAGAGCTTCGGATCAAGGGACAGAGGACAAAATACGCAAAAATCAGGAGCACCGCAAATAACGAAGCTTTCGAGCTTTTCTGGCATATAACAAAAAGAACCCTGACGTTTACGCAGAAACGTCAGGGTTCTTCCTATTTACTACGCAATCGAAAACATCAGGCCGAAGTAGCCGAACACCGCGACGAGAAGCCCCATGAGAAAAGCAGGCATCAATCGGTTCGTACGGTACATCCATATTAATCCGAACGCCATAAGCACCGCTGCGGCAAACATAAGGATGCTCTCGATTCCTGGCGAGAACCTAATCGTAATGTCAGGGCTGAAGCTGCCTTTGTAAATGCCGGTGAACAGCGGCGACGGCGATACGGACTGCAGCGTTTCCTTGACCGTATGCGGGGGCGCTTGTTGGCCTAGCACAGCGGTTGTTGCTAATACGAGAACGGCTACGATGCTCTCTGCCTTCAGCCACCGTCTAGGGTTGAAGCCGGCATCGCGTGCGGCGACCTTCTTATAGACGAACCCGTTCGTAAAGGCGAATAGAAGCAGCGGCACGATTAATAAGTGCTTAATAAGAAGCATCTGACCGTAAGGCAACATCCAAGAGTTGACGTACTCCGGCGTCGTGAACGACATCAGCATAATGCCCGCGCCAATGGCGACAATGACGGCAACGATAGCGACAGGCGAGAACCAGCCGAGGAAGGCTTTCCAGTTGTCATCATTAACGGAGAACCAGCTGATGACAAGCAAGATGCCGATCCACACGCTGACCGCCAGGAAGTGCGCCGAATGGACGACCAGCCCTTTGAAACCGTACAGCGACGAAGCGTGTCCGGCGTAACCGAGCCAGACGATCAAGAGCATCGTAATGAACAACGCGACCTTCGGCATATGCTTGTCCGTGTTGAATGCTTTGATCCCGAGCAGGCAGAGAAGGCCGGCTGAGCCGACGACCGTCCAAATCCATGCTTTGCCGATGTTAAAGTCGAGCAAAATACTTTTTAATATAGAGCCGTACGGCATATCGAAATCTTCGACATAAATGACGGCATTATTATGTATGGGCACGTAAGAGAGCAGGGTAATGGCAATGGTACACGCAATCAGCAACCAATCGGGTACACGGACATCGGGCCTTCGCTGCTCCGGTACAATCCGGAGCAGGAGACCGCCCGTCAATAGCGCAAAGCAGATATAAAGAAAGGCTTCGCTTATGTAGGTCATTATTTGCGCCTCCGAGCGAGCAATACGATGGCGGCGATCACGATGATTGCGCCAATGACGATAACGGCGGTAGTCATGCCGTTGCCGCCGTTATTGCCGGAATCATCCTCATAGCCGGCACCCGTATCCGGCGCTGCAGTCTCTGAGGGGCTATTCGTGGCTGAAGGCTCCGTAGTTGGAGCTGTCGTAGGAGCTGACGTTGCCGCAGGCGTATCCGTTGCGACAGGCGCGACCGTCGGTTCGGCTGCTTGTACGGTAAATGCGTATTCGCCTTCCACGGCGTGGCCGTCGGCGCCGATAATCGTCCATTTGACGGTGTAGATGCCGCTTGGCAATTCAGACTGGACGGCGGCGCTCATCGACTTGTCGTCAACGACCGCTTTATCCGTGGCGATCTGCTCACCGGCTGCGTTGAACAGCTTCAGATTGCTAAGGTCCTCGATCTTTGTATTATAGGAGAGCACGATGCTCTGCGGAGACACGGCAACGGTTGAATCCTTCTCGGGTACTGCCGTTTCAAGTTTGGAGTGGGCGGATGCAACCCCCGGTACGAGCCAGAGTGCTGCGAGCAACAATAGTAGTATTTTTTTCACGGTAAACCTCCTGAAAGATAGACTTGTATAGACGGGCCGCATACAGAAGCTGATTGCATTATATCAGATTACGGTTTGCGTTAGCTTAAAAAATAATGGCTTATTCGTCTTAGCATTTGACAAATTTATGTCCGTACGGCTCTCAGGTATGCATGTTGGCGGGCGTACGGCGAATATACATCATTACACATTACACAAAGATTGCCGAATCTTTGTCTAACAAAGGAGGTGCGCCTGTCATCGCCGCAGGCTGTGCCTAAGCGAGTGGCAGGAATTCGTTGGGTGACCCTTTACCGCTCGGATTGTCGTTAGCGCTTATTGTCGTTTTGGTATTCATGAACGGTTTTTTTGTCGCTGCCGAATTTGCGATGGTGAAGGTCCGGGGAAGCCGCATCGACGCGCTCATCTCCGAAGGACATTCGCGCGCGAAGCTGGCATCCCGCATAACGGGCAATTTGGATGCGTATCTATCGGCTTGCCAGCTTGGCATTACGCTTGCTTCGCTGGGGCTTGGATGGATCGGCGAGCCGGCCGTGGCGAGCTTGCTTGAGCCTTGGTTTGCCCGTATCGGCTTTCGGAACGATGTGTTCATCCATACGATTTCGTTCATTATCGCATTCAGCTTCATCACGGTGCTTCATATCGTGCTCGGCGAGCTGGCCCCTAAGACGATCGCCATCCGGAAGTCCGAGACGGTTACGCTGCTGACGGCGACGCCGCTCGTTTTTTTTCACAAGCTGATGTATCCCTTAATATGGCTGTTGAACGGCACGGCTAATCAATTGCTTAAAGCGGTCGGCATCGAGCCGGCAACGGAAAAGGACGCGGCGCACACGGAAGAAGAAATACGTATTCTCATGAAGGAAAGCCACAAAAACGGGCTCATCGACAATACGGAGCTGACGCTTGTTGATAATATATTCGATTTTACGGAAACGAACGCGCGCGAGATTATGATCCCCCGCACCGAAATGATCTGCCTGAACACGGCATTGACGATAGAAGACAATAAACGGATCGCGCTGGAGCAGATGCTGACGCGTTACCCGGTGTGCGAGAACGATAAGGACAATATTATCGGTTTCATTCACATTAAGGATCTACTGAAAGACACGGCGCATAGCATTAGCGACATTGCACAGATTACGCGGCCGATTACGTCCGTGCCGGAGTCGATGCAGATCAGCACGCTGCTTAAGCTTATGCAGAAGAGAAAGACGCAGATCGCGATATTGATCGACGAATACGGCGGTACGTCGGGGCTTGTGACCCTGGAAGACATTATGGAGGAGATCGTCGGCGAAATTCAGGATGAATTCGACGAGGAGCGGGCCGATATTGAGAGGAAGGACGACGCCACTTATTCGATTAACGGGCTGATGCTGATTGAGGCGGTCAACAGCTACTTCGGACTCGATATTGAAACCGATGATTTCGATACGATCGGGGGATGGATCTATTCGCAAATCGATATTCCGCCGAAAAGAGATCAGCGCGTCACTTATCCCGGCGGCTACACCTTCATCATCGAGGAAACCGATCATTTGCGCGTCTCCCGCATCATCGTTCGCAAGGATGACGGGCACTCGGACGGGGGGGATAGCGGAAGTTCCAGCTCCAGCTCCAGCCAATTAGGCTAGAAAAAACAAGGCTGCCTCCGAGGTCATATTCGATGACCTTAAGAGACAGCCTTTGTTTTCTGTTAATGCGGGCGGATGGTTAGCTATAATGGATTTTTGCATCAACTTCGCTCATGAAAGGGCTTCTTGAAGCGTTTCACGGTAAAGTTAATGCATATATCCAACACAGGTTTGGATAGCGGTGCAACGGGTCGAAGTTACTGCAACTATCCAACATAGGAGGGGGTGCTTAAGCTTGAACTTGAACTTTAGCTTCGAATGCCGCCGGGTCTACTTTGTGAACGACGTCGATCGTACCGCCGCCGAGGCAAACGTCGCCATCATACAGGACGACGGCTTGGCCCGGCGTGACCGCTTTCTGCGGCTTGTCGAATACGATATTTGCCGTGCCGTCCGGACGCATCGTGACCGTTACGCCTTGATCCTGCTGGCGATAGCGGAACTTGGCCGTGCAGTGGAACGGCTCTTCCGGCAGCGACGGCGCGATCCAGTTGAAGCCGCTGGCGGACAAGCCCTCCGAGTAGAGGCTGGCATGCTGCTCGCCTTGCACGACGTATAGAACATTGCTCTCCAAATCCTTCTCGGCAACGAACCAAGGCTCGCCAGTGCCGGAGCCGCCGATGCCTAGGCCTTGGCGCTGGCCCAGCGTGTAATACATCAGGCCGTCATGGCGGCCCTTCTTCTCGCCGCTGCGAATATCGATCATATCGCCGGAGCGGGCAGGCAAGTAGCCGCTTAGAAATTCCTTGAAGTTGCGTTCGCCGATGAAGCATACGCCGGTGCTGTCCTTCTTCTTCGCCGTATGCAGTCCAGCCTCTTCCGCGATGCGGCGAACTTCGGGCTTCGGCAGATGGCCGATCGGGAACATGGCCTTCTCCAGCTGACGCTGATTGAGCGAGCTGAGGAAGTACGTCTGATCCTTGTTCGAATCGACACCGCGAAGAAGCTTCGTTACGCCGTCAGCATCGCGCTCCACGCGGGCATAATGGCCGGTCGCCAAGTAGTCTGCGCCAAGCTCGAGCGCCCGCTGCAGGAAATCGCCGAACTTAATCTCGCGATTGCACATGACGTCCGGATTAGGCGTGCGCCCCCGTTTGTATTCATCCAAGAAGTAAGTGAACACCTTATCAAAATATTGCTTCTCGAAGTTAACGGTATAATAAGGGATGCCGATCTGATCGCAGACGCGGCGTACGTCCTCGGAGTCTTCTTCGGCCGTGCAATGGCCGAACTCGTCGGTATCGTCCCAGTTCTTCATGAATATGCCGACAACGTCATAGCCTGCTTGCTTGAGCAGCAGCGCCGCAACGGAGGAATCGACGCCTCCGGACATGCCGACGACAACTCTTGTGGAGCTGATTGGTTTTGTCATAGGTGTAACACCGCCTTGCTTGTGATTTCGTGAAAATCACGTCTATTGTATCATACGTGCAAAAGTTTTTCATGAAGATGACAACCTTTTTGCACATGTCCAGCAGGGGATATGTTAACATAGAAGTGATATGGGAATACAGTGGATTAAAGGGCAATAAGAACAACGATGAATGCAACATCCAAATATAATCGATTAAAAGGGGTGCCTACTTTGAAAATTTCAACGAAGGGCCGTTACGGCTTAACCATTATGATGGAGCTCGCAGCTAAGTTCGGCGAAGGGCCGATCTCGCTGAAAAGCATCGCGGAACGCAATCATTTATCCGAGCACTACTTGGAGCAGCTTGTCGCTCCGCTTCGCAATGCAGGGCTCGTTAAAAGTATTCGCGGCGCATACGGCGGTTATATTCTATCGAAGGATCCGGAACAGATTACGTCCGGAGACATTATTCGTATTCTCGAAGGACCGATATCGCCGGTTGACTTCACGGAAGAGGACGACCCGGCTAAGCGCGATTTATGGCTTCGCATTCGCGACAGCATCGCAGAGGTGCTCGATTCAACGACGCTTGCCGATATGATCTCGTTCCAGGATGCCGGCGAAGCGGACAGCTACATGTTCTATATCTAAGTAAGGATGAGACGGCCATGATGAATCGATATTACTTTGACCATGCGGCGACGACGCCGATGCATCCCGAGGTTGCGAAGACGATGCTCGAGGTGATGCAAGGACCGGGAGGCAATCCTTCCAGCATGCACGCGTTCGGAAGAGCAGCGAAGCAGCGGGTGAACCGCGCTCGCGATCTCATCGCGGCGGCGATCGGCTGCCGTCCCGCAGAGCTGCTGTTCACCTCCGGCGGAACGGAGAGCGACAATGCGGCGTTAATCGGGGCGGCGCGAGCCATGCGACGGCTCGGCAAGAACCATATTCTGACGTCGGCAACCGAGCATCACGCCGTCCTTCACACTTGCGAGTGGCTTAGCAAAACGGAGGGCTTCTCCGTGACATACCTTTCCGTTGATCAGGAAGGACGCATCGCGCCGGAAGCGGTTGCGGCGGCAATGACACCGGAGACGGGGCTCGTCAGTATCATGCATGGCAACAATGAAGTCGGAACGATACAGCCGATCGAAGAGATTGGCCGGATCGCAAGAGCGGGCGGAGCCTTGCTCCATGTCGACGCCGTACAAACCTTAGGCAGCGTGCCTTATCGCTTGAACGAGCTGCCGGTCGATCTCATGAGCTTCTCTGCTCATAAGATCAATGGCCCTCAAGGGGTAGGCGCCTTATATATAGCGAATGGCACGCCATATGAACCGATCCAGCATGGCGGCTCGCAGGAACGCAAGCGCCGGGCAGGCACGGAAAACGTGCCCGGCATTGTCGGTTTTTCCGCCGCTGTTGACATTTGTGTGAACGAACGCGAGAAGAAGCAACCTTTTATGGACAAGCTTCGTAATAGATGGGTAGAACTGCTTAGAAACGCTTTGCCGGACATATCAATCGTCGTGAACGGGAGCGAGGAGCATACCCTGCCTCATATCGTTAATATTAGCTTTGTCGGTATCGATACCGAGACGATGCTTATGAATCTCGATCTGGAAGGCATTGCCGCGTCAAGCGGATCGGCATGCACCTCGGGCGCACTGGAGCGATCCCATGTGCTAAGAGCGATGGACATACCGCAGGAGCGGCTTCTGTCGGCGGTAAGATTTAGCTTCGGTTTGGGGAATACTATGGAGGAATTAGAAGAAGCCTCACACAAAATTGCGACAATCGTGCGGCGTATTCGTAATAACCACTAGGAGGCCTCGAATCAAGGCGTGATTAAACTTCAACGGCTTATTGGACTTCCCGTTATCGTTATTCATTCGGGTAAGCTGGTTGGAACGGTTAAGGATGCTTACTTCGACGAGCATTGGCAGCTTCAAGGGCTTGTATTGGAGAGTCCGAGATGGTTCGCCACATCGCTCAAGATCGTTCGCTGGCCTGACGTGCTGACATGCGGCGAGGATACAGTTATTATTAGCAGCGAGGGCGCGGTAGCGAGGCTCAAGCCGAAGGAAGTGCTTCGATCCTTTTATACCGGGATCGTCAAGCTGAAGGATTTGCCCGTCGTAACGGTGCAAGGGATTCAACTTGGCCGCGTATCGGATGTTTATTTTTATCCGTTTCAGGGTACACAAATAGTAGGCTACGAGCTTACGGACGGTTTTGTTTCGGATCTGATGGAAGGGCGTAAATGGCTGAAGGCGCCGAGTGATCCAGATACCGTATTACTCGGGGAAGACGCGATTATCGTTCCTGCTGTCAGTGAAGCGGAATTGGAGCCTGTCGCAGCTTCCAATTTCAAAGGATAGGGAGAAATGTAAGATGATGAGATGTCCGAATTGCAATTCCAAAGATATAGGCAAGATCGGTTCCCACCAGTTCTACTGTTGGGGCTGCTTTATTGAACTGACGGTTAACGGCGACAAAATGTCGGTTTACCAAGTGGAAGAGGACGGTACGTTAAGTTCGCTTGACGATCTGTTCTTCGAAGATGAAATTGCGGAGTCGCAGGTCCAGATTAATTGATCGGCCTGTGCCATACGATATGAACGTCAAAGAGCGGCCCTATCCGGGGCCGCCTTTTTTTTTGCCGTCCAAGGATGATTTGCACCGCTTGTACATATACTTTACCAGATCCGGCATGAACGCTCGGAAGCGTTAGAAGATCGTACGGGGGTGTGGACGGTGGAGCGTTTCACGAACAGCCGTCTGTTTGTCTGGCTGGTTTATCTCATATTGGGCTTGATCGCAATCTATCTGCTGTTGCTCATTAAGCCGTTGCTGTTGAACGTATATGTGTTTCTGAGAGCGGTGTTAGCCCCTTTTATTATCGCCATGATTATATCGTATGTGCTTAACCCGATCGTCTCGATGCTGCATGAGCGCAAAGTGCCGCGGACGATCGCCGTGCTTTTGATTTATGCGGTGTTCTGCGCCGCTATTACGGTACTGCTTGTCAATCTGATTCCGATGTTCATCGAACAGGTGCAGGAGTTCAACCGTCATGTGCCCGAATTATCGATGCGCGCGCAAAATATCGTGTCGGACATCAACAACACATCCTTCCTGCCGGAGAGTTTCCGCGGAGGCATCAACAAGTCGCTTCTGCAGATGGAGAAGAAGGTGTCGGAGAGCTTGCTTAGCTTCATCAACAATATCGGCTCGATGCTGAACGCCGTTTTCATCGCTTTCATTATCCCATTCCTCGCCTTCTATATATTGAAGGATTTCGACGTGTTCGAGAGGACGGTCATTACTTACGTGCCGAAATCGCATCGCAAAAACACGGTCAGGTTGCTCAAGGACATCGATTCGGCGCTTGGCAGCTACATTCGAGGGCAGTTTCTCGTATGCCTGATCGTCGGCGTGTTGGCTTATCTCGGTTATCTCTTTATCGGGATGCCTTACGCGCTTCTCCTTGCAAGCATCGTGGCGATTACGAACGTCATCCCGTATATGGGTCCATTCTTCGGCGCTGCGCCCGCGCTCTTAATCGCTTCAACCGTGTCTTTTAAAATGGTGCTGCTCGTCGCCATCGTAAATACGGCTTGCCAAATTCTCGAAGGCAACGTGATCTCGCCGCAGGTCGTCGGCAGAACGCTTCATTTGCATCCGCTGCTCATCATATTCGCCTTGCTTGTCGGGGGAGAGATAGCGGGCATCGTCGGCATGATACTGGCCGTACCGATTTTCGCCGCATGCAAGGTCATTGTGCAGCACATATTCGCTTACTACGTGCGAAGAAAGATCATTTGACAGCCGCTGACGGCGTAGCTATAATTTGATACTAGAATAGTGTTATATTAGGAAAGCTTTGATGAAATGAAGTAAGCCATTGCCCGTTAGCCAGAGAGAAAGCCTCTTCGCTGCCTGTCCTTGCGACGGAAGCCAGCGTCGGTTGAGAAGGCTTGATGACGAAGAGTGGCCGAAAGCTGATTTCGGAGCGCGAACGAACTTCGCCGGTTGGACCCGTTACCGTCTGCTAAGGCGATTGCTTGTGCGTGGAAGTTCGGCGCGGCAATAACCAGGGTGGTACCGCGAATACATTCGTCCCTGTCTTTGACAGGGGCGTTTTTTGTTTGTTTTTCCCACAATAGAGGAGGCGTACTTATTATGAAAGCTAGTGAAATACGTGCCAAATGGCTTGCTTTCTTCGAAAGCAAAGGCCATAAAATCGAACCGAGCGCATCGCTCGTGCCGCACAACGATCCGTCGCTGCTGTGGATCAATGCGGGCATGGCGCCGCTTAAGCCTTACTTCGACGGCCGCGTCGTGCCGGAGAACCCGCGCATTACGAACTCGCAAAAGTGCATCCGCACGAACGACATCGAGAATGTCGGCAAGACGCGCCGCCACCATACGTTCTTCGAAATGCTCGGCAATTTCTCCATTGGGGACTACTTCAAGGAGGATGCGATTACATGGGGCTGGGAGTTCCTGACAAGCCCGCAATGGATCGGCTTCGATCCTGAGCGTCTGTCCGTAACGGTCTATCCGGAGGATGAAGAAGCATTCGCCCTGTGGAACAAGAAAATCGGCCTGCCCGAGGAACGCATCTACAAGCTGGACGAAAACTTCTGGGATATCGGCGAAGGCCCTTGCGGACCCTGTACCGAAATTTTCTACGACCGCGGCGACAAATACGGGGATCTGTCCGATCCGGAATGCTGGCCGGGCGGAGAGAACGAGCGCTTCCTCGAAGTATGGAACATCGTATTCTCGGAATTCAACCATAACAAGGACGGCAGCTACACGCCGCTTCCGAATAAGAACATCGATACGGGCGCTGGTCTTGAGCGGTTTTCTTCGATTCTTCAAGACGTGGATTCGAACTTCGATACCGACTTGTTCATGCCGATCATCGACCGCACCTGTTCCCTTGCGAATGTTGCGTATCATGTCAACGAAGACCACGACGTTGCGCTTAAAGTGATTGCCGACCATATCCGTACGGTTGTATTCGCGGTAGGCGACGGCGTTATGCCGTCGAACGAAGGACGCGGCTACATTATCCGCCGCTTGCTGCGGCGCGCTGTGCGTTACGGTAAGACCATCGGCATCGACCGTCCGTTCCTCCATGGACTCACCGGAACCGTAGGCGAGGTCATGGGCGTTTACTATCCCGAGGTGGTAGATAAGCGCGATTTCATCGAGCGCGTCATCCGCACGGAGGAAGAACGTTTCCACGAGACGCTTTCCGAAGGTCTGGCCATGCTGGCCGAGCTTGTGTCTTCGGCGACGAAAGCAGGAAGCAAAGAGATTAGCGGCGACGATGCGTTCCGCTTGTACGATACGTACGGTTTCCCGTTCGACTTGACGGAAGATTTCGCGGCGGAGAACGGCATGACGGTTGACCGCCCCGGCTTCGACGAGGCAATGGAGCAGCAGCGCGAGCGCGGCCGCGGCGGCCGTCGCGAGACGGGCAGCATGAAGGTGCAAGGCGGCCCGCTATCCGATTTCACGGTTAAAAGCGAATTTGTTGGCTATAATGAACTGGTAACAGAGTCCCGGATAACGGCTATCGTGTCCGGGGACGAAATGGCTGATGCGGCCGGCGAAGGCAGCCAGGTGCTCGTTATTCTTGACCGTACTCCTTTCTACGCGGAGAGCGGCGGACAGATCGGCGACCGAGGAACGTTATCGGGGAATGGCTTCACTCTTCAAGTAGAGAATGTAACGAAAGCGCCTCACGGACAAACCGTCCATCATGCGGTTGTGGCGTCCGGAACGGTTCGCACGGGAGAAACGGCGCTGGCTGTCGTCGCAAAGCAGATCCGCGAGGATATCATCAAAAATCATACGGCAACGCATTTGCTGCACAAAGCGCTTAAGGAAGTGCTTGGCGATCACGTTAACCAAGCAGGATCGCTTGTCGAAGCAGAGCGTCTGCGTTTCGACTTCTCTCACTTCGGCAGCATTACGGCAGAGGAACTGGTCGATATCGAGCGCCGCGTAAACGAGCAGATTTGGCTCAGCACGGCCGTTACGATCGAGAACAAATCGCTTGACGAAGCGAAAGCGATGGGAGCGATGGCGCTCTTCGGCGAGAAGTACGGCGACGTCGTGCGCGTCGTTCAAGTCGGAAGCTACAGCCTTGAGCTATGCGGCGGCTGCCATGTCACGAATACGTCGCAGATCGGACTGTTCAAGCTGCTGGGCGAGAGCGGAATCGGCTCCGGCGTCCGTCGGATCGAAGCGGTTACCGGCAAGCATGCGTACAACTACTTGGAAGGCCAGCTCGATCTGCTCAAGCAGTCGGGGGCGCTGCTCAAGTCGAATACGGCGGACGTGCCTAAGCGCATCGAGTCGCTGTTCGGCCAAGTGAAGGAGTTGTCGCGCGAGAACGAGTCGCTGCAGGCTAAGCTTAGCCGCATTGAAGCTGGTTCGCTTGAATCGCAAGCGAAGATCGTAAATGGCATCGCGGTGCTCAGCGCCAAAGTGAACGCGCCATCGATGGATGCGCTGCGCGGTATCGTTGACGAACTGAAAGCCAAGCTGCCATCGAGCGTTATCGTGCTGGGAGCGGTCCAGGACGACAAGGTGAACCTGGCGGCTGCCGTCTCCGCGGATCTCGTGAAGAAGGGCTTCCACGCAGGCAAGATCGTGAAGGAGGCGGCCGTCCATTGCGGCGGCAGCGGCGGAGGACGTCCGGATATGGCCCAAGCAGGCGGCAAAGACGCATCCAAGCTGGATGAAGCGTTGAAACTTGCGGAAGAACTAGTTGTAAACGCGGCAAATGTGATATGATAGGTATGTATATTTAGCCGAATAAGGGGGCAAAAGCAAGGTAACGAGCTTTTATGCCTCCTTGGGCGCTTGTGAAATGCAGTTTTGGAAAGCGAGGTGCTGGCGATGAGTTCAATGGACCAAACGATGAAGTTTAACGTGAAAGCAGAGGGAGTCGAATCTTCTTCTGGAGACATCTTGCTTGCAGTTCACGAAGCGCTTCTAGAGAAGGAATACAACCCGATCAACCAAATCGTTGGGTATTTGTTGTCCGGAGATCCTGCGTATATTCCGCGGCACAACAACGCCAGAAGTTTAATCCGCAAGAAGGAACGCGATGAACTGATTGAAGAGCTTGTCCGCTTCTACTTGAATTCAAAGAAATCATAGGTCTCGCGCTTGAACTTGAACCATAAGAAACAATACGATTACGCTTAGGAGCAGGGCAAGAGATGAGATTGATGGGATTGGATTACGGAGATCGGAACATCGGCGTCGCCATAAGCGATGCGTTCGGTTGGACGGCGCAAGGAACGGGCGTCATCGAGCGCAGGCGGGACGGGGGAGAATTCGACCGCATTGCCGAGCTGGCGAAGGAGCATGAGGTTAGTCAAATCGTTGTCGGTCTGCCGAAGAACATGAACGGCACGATCGGACCGCGTGGCGAAATTTGCATCGCATTTGCAGATCAGATCCAGCAGAAACTAAACATACCAGTTCACCTTTGGGATGAACGGCTGACGACGGTAGCGGCCGAAAGGATGCTTATCGAAGCTGATGTCAGCCGGAAGAAGCGCAAGCTAGTCGTGGACAAAATGGCGGCGACGCTTATTTTGCAAAATTATCTCGATTCTAAAACGAAAAGGTGAGGGTAACGATGACAAAGGACGATATGCAGTTTGAAGAGCCGGAAATTATTTATATTCCGGATGAGGACGGCAATGAGGAAGAATTCGAAGTCATCATGAAGTTCGAAGTTGACGGTTCGGATCAGAAATATATGATGGTTGTTCCGCTGGCCAGCGACAACGAAGAAGAGGACGAAGTTTACGCTTTCCGTTACGAAGAAGAAGGCGACGATCTGAAGCTCTACACGATCGAGGACGAGGAAGAGTGGAATATGGTCGAGGAGACATTCAATACGCTTCTCGGCGAAATAGAGGAGCAGGATTAATGTCGACGAATGAAGGCGGAGCGCCAAAACGTCTGTCCGTTCTTAAAGAGGCATTCGGCAAGGAAATCGAGCTTATCGCCGAGGACGGCGGTTTGGAGCTATACGTAATTAAGGCTGAATTCCAGCTGGGCGATACGGTTTACGCAGCGCTTCAGTCTGAAGCTATGATCGGCGAAGACGAAGTCGAGCTGTTCCGCGTCGTTCAAGACGGCGAAGAGCCGGAGCTTGAAACGATCGAGGACGATGAAGAATGGGAAGCGGCTTCGGAGGCCTATGACGATCTGCTCTTTGCGGACGATCAAATGCCTTAGGCAGCAACCGGCGGATACGCGGGGCAAGGAGAAGGGCGGTCTATACCGCTCTTTTTCTTGAGTTCTAAGCAGCTAAGCATTCATCCGTAAACGCTTGTTATAAGAGCCTAAGGAGGGTTTAAAGGTTGGACAAGTCCATTGATCGGCAGGGACAGAGCCAAGGAAATGCTCGTTCCGGACCGAAACGCGGCCGTATCACGATGTGGGTAGTACTAAGCTTGCTAGCCGTTATTATTGTCGGTGCGGGCAGTGTAGCCTTCTATATTTGGAACGGCTTGCAGCCGACGGCTGCGGGGGAAACGAAGCGGATCGAGATCGCCAAAGGGATGTCGGCGATTAAAGTATCCGATCTGCTTGAAGAGCAAGGCATTATTCGCAACTCATTTATTTTCAAATATTATTTGAAGCTGAACGATCAAGGGGCTAAATTCCAAGCGGGACAATACGATCTGAATCCAGGGATGGAGCATGACGCTATTATAGCGAAGCTGAATGCCGGCGATACGGTACAGGCAGAGACGATTCGCTTCACGATTCCGGAAGGCTTCACCGTGCTCCAGATCGCCGATAAGCTCGCCGAGCAGGACCTGATCGACAAAACGAAGTTTCTGGATCTCGTGTCGAGTCAGAAGACTTGGGGCGATGCGGAGGCAGTTCGCCAAATTCCGGATAACGCCGAATTGCACCAGCGCCTTGAAGGCTATATGTTCCCGGAAACTTACGAGATGAAGGTCGGCAGTACGGAAGAAGACATTATTAAGCGCATGACGAGCGAGCTGGACCGCAAGCTAGGCGAGCTTTCCGAGGATTGGACGGCGCAGTTGGAAGAGAAGAAGCTGTCGCTTCACGAGCTGCTCACGATCGCTTCGCTCGTTGAACGCGAGGTTGTCGTGGACGAAGAACGCGCGCTTGTCGCCGGCGTCATCTATAACCGCATAGCCGAAGGGATGCCGCTTCAGATCGACGCAACCGTCCAGTACTTGCTGGATAAGCCTAAGGAGCGGCTGATGGAGAAGGATTTGCAGATTGAAAGTCCTTATAATACGTACAAGATTAACGGACTGCCGCCGGGGCCGATTGCAAGTCCGAGCATAGCTTCGATCGAAGCGGCATTAAATCCGGAGCCATCCGAATATTTCTATTATGTAACGAAGAAAGACGGTACGATGTCGCATCTGTTCGCGAAGACCTATAATGAGCATTTGAGAAATATCGATAAGAGCAACGAGACAGCGGGATAATTCATGCAAGGCCAGCTAGCGCGGCAAGCAATTAGGCGTTATATAATAACCCTATCGGCTTGCTGCGCAAAGCTTTTTAGGGGAGGAATCAACGATGGCTTACAAGCCGGAATTATTAACGACGGCCGCATCGATGGAAGAGCTGGAGCGGCTAATGGAAGCGGGCGCGGATGCGTTCGTCATAGGGGAGTCGCGTTACGGCGCAAGGCTCGCGGGACAATTCACTTTGGAAATGATAGCCGATGCGGTCAAGCTTGCGAAACCGCGCGGCGTCAAAATATATGCAGCAATCAACAATCTGATCGATAACGCGGTGATCGAGTCGTTGCCAGCTTACGTGTCCGGCCTAGCGGCCGCCAGTGTAGATGCCATTGTGTTCGGCGATCCCGCCGTGCTCATGGCTGCCCGTGCGAACGCGCCGGGCATGCCGCTGCACTGGAATGCCGAGATGACGTCGACCAATTACGCGACGGCCGAATACTGGGGTCGCAGAGGGGCGACGCGCTTCGTGCTGGCCCGCGAGCTTAACATGGAGCAGATCGTCGATATTAAAGCCAATACGAAGCTGGAGATCGAGGTTCAAGTGCATGGCATGACGAACATCTACCATTCCAAGCGTTCGCTTGTGAACAGCTATATGGAGCATCAGGAAGAGCCCGAGAAGCTTGCGGATTCCGGATTAGAGCGCGGCTTGTACGTAATGGAGGCCGAGCGGCCGGATGAACGGTTCCCGATCTACGAGGACGAGGGCGGCACGCATATTATGAGCTCGGGCGATATTTGCATACTGGATACGCTGCAGGAACTGCTCGAGATCGGCGTGGAAAGCTTGAAGATCGAAGGCTTAATGAAGCCTATCGAATATAATGAAACGGTCGTGCGCGCCTACCGCAAAGTCATTGACGCTTATACGGCGGACCCGGAAGGTTATGAATTCCAGGAAGAATGGCTCGATGAAATACGTGCGGTACAGGATCCAAAGCGGGAACTGAATTACGGCTTCTTCTTCAAAGAACAAGTGTATTGATCGAAAGGTGGGAAAAACAATGACAGCAACGACAAAGGCGACCCCGCACTATCAAGGGAAACGCCATCGGCTCGACAAACCCGAGCTGCTTGCGCCTGCGGGAAACTTGGAAAAGTTAAAATTCGCCGTTCACTATGGCGCGGATGCGGTTTATATCGGTGGACAGAAATACGGTCTTCGTTCGAACGCTGACAACTTCAGTTTCGAGGAAATGAAGGAAGGCGTTGAATTCGCCAATCGGTATGGAGCGAAAGTGTTCGTCGCGACGAATATTTATGCCCACAACGAAGATATAGATGGGCTTGAGGACTATTTGAAAGGCCTGCAGGAGGCTGGGATCTCCGCGATCATCGCGGCCGATCCGATTATTATCGAGACGGCGCAGCGCGTAGCGCCGAAGCTGGAGGTGCATCTAAGCACGCAGCAATCGACGCTTAACTGGCAAGCGGTGCAATTCTGGAAGGAAGAGGGGCTGCCGCGCGTCGTGCTCGGACGCGAAACGAGCTTCGCGGAAATCGAAGAGATCAAGAAACATGTCGATATCGAAATCGAAGCTTTTATCCATGGCGCCATGTGCTCTTCCTACTCCGGCCGCTGCGTATTGTCGAACCATTTCACGGATCGCGACTCGAATCGCGGCGGCTGTTGCCAATCCTGCCGCTGGAAATACGATCTGTTCGTAGACGATGCGCCGCTCTATGGCGAGGGCGAGGATCAATTCACGATGGGCTCCAAGGACTTATGCATGATCGAGTATTTGCCTGAGCTCATCGAGGTCGGCGTAGATAGCTTCAAGATCGAAGGCAGGATGAAGAGCATCCATTACGTCGCGACGGTCGTCAACGCGTATCGTCAAGCGATCGATGCGTATTTCGCCGATCCTGAACATTTCGAGCTGAAGCAGGAATGGGTGGAAGAGATCAATAAAGCGGCGAACCGTCCGCTAAATACGGGCTTCTTCCTCGACACGCCGGGTGCGGAGGATCATATTTACGAGCCGGAAGAGAAAGCCGCGCCGTATGATTTTGCAGGCATAGTCGTAGCTTACGATGAACAGTCAGGTTATGCGACCATTCAACAGCGCAACCACTTCAAACCGGGGCAAGAAGTAGAATTTGTCGGACCGGGAGGCAGATTCTTCAAGCAGACGATAACGGAGCTTTTCGATGCCGAGGGACAGCCGCTAGACGCTGCGCGCCACCCGCTGCAGCATATCCGCATTCGCACGAATGAACCGGTGAAGCCGATGGATATGATGCGCAAGAAAATTGGCAAAAAATAACGAAGAGCAGCCAAACGGGGAGAGCAACATGGCGAAGAACAAAAAGAAGCAAGCGGCGCCATTCAAGAGCATGCAGACGAAGGAAGAGAAAGACAACCAGCTGCTGCTTGGCGACTTGCTGAATGCGGATACGCTAAGGAAGTTGAAAGGGCAAGCGGATGAGCTCAAGCAGCAGGAAGCTGCGAAGAAGCTGCAGGCGCGCCAGGCTGAAGAGGAACGCAAGGCGCAGGAGCAGAAGCGCAAAGAGAGCGATTTTGCTTATTTGCTGGAGAACAGCGATCCGAACTGGAGAAAGCACAAATAAATATGTTATCAATATTAGGACTAAAGCCTTATTTTCGACAGAAAATAGGGCTTTTTTCTATTCTATTATTTCTAATTGACATCAATCTTCCGATATAAAATAATAGACTGTAAATAGGCATACCAAATATCGGCAAGATTCGCTAGCATCAGACGAATCATTTTTAGGCTAACAATTGAAAAAGGCGGTGTCTTTCCTAATGAAGAGCAAAGAACCAAAAGAACAAAAGCCCAAAAAAGAGAAAAAAGAAAAGCAACCAAAGGGCGTTAATGAAAATCAGTCAGCAGTCGTCTTGAAAGCGCAATCAGGAATGAAAAAAGCAGCCAGCGTGCTGCAAGCGGCAGGCGGCGCACTGAAAGATACGAAAATATCCAATCCGGTCAAATCGGTCGGAACGAAGCTGTTTACAATCATTTTTTGCTCTATTATTGCCTGCGTATTGACAGTAGGGCTAATGGCATACTCGCAAGCGAAATCGATCGTGGAACGCAAAGTATCGGATGCAAGCTTCCAAACGGTTAATCAAGTGGCAAGCAATTTGGACGTTATCTATAAAACATACGAGGACCTGTCGCTTCAAATCCTCATCGACAAAGACTTCCACACCATTGTACGGTCGATTCTGGAAGGAGAAGACGATTATACGAAGTTCGAAGCGACGCGCAAGCTTGGCGAAAAGATGCAAAGCTACGTAATGGGCAATAATTCGATCATCGGCATGGTGCTGTTGCCGATCGTTCCCGAGCTGGATATCGTAACGGTAGGCAGCGCGACGACGACCAAAGCCGAAGCACTAATGAAGAGCGAATGGTACCAGAAGGCAATCGATGGCTCGGGGAAGACGGTATGGATCTCTCCACAGACGGATGGCTTGACTACTACGGCTGGCCAAGCGTCCCTTGGCGTAAGCCGCTTGATCAAGGATAGCACTTCGAATGAATCTTCCTATGTGCTTCTGATGGATATCGGATTGAACAGCCTCACCGAACGATTCAGCGATGTTCAGCTGGGAGAAGGAAGCAAGATATCGATCGTCAACGAAACGGGCAATTACGTTGCGAACGAGGACGAGTCGCTGATCGGCAAGCCTGCAAGCATCGCGTTGCCTACGGAAGGCGATAAAGCATGGGAAGGCTCGATTAAGACGTCCGGTCAGAACGGTGAAGACGTGCTCGCGGCCTACAAGACTTTCAATACGATGGATTGGAAGCTGATCGGAACGATTCCTGTTCAAGAGCTTGTGAAGGACGCGAAGGTTATTCGCAATATGACATGGATTACGGCAGCGGTTGCCGTATTAATCGCTATTGCGATTGGCGCGCTCGTCAATACCACGATCGCTCAGCCGCTCGTAAAAATGCGCAACCTGATGAATGAAGGGGCCAGGGGGAATCTGACCGTTCGTTCACGGATGAAGAATCGCCAGGATGAGATTGGCGAGCTTGGAAGCAGCTTCAATCAGATGATGACGCAAATTACGGCGTTGGCTCAGCAAACGACGCGTTCGGCGGAGGATGTGCTCAATACGGCAACCGACCTTAGCGAGGCTTCCCGCAAGACGTCGTTATCGGCGAGGGAGATCGCGGTCGCAACGGAAGAGATCGCAGGCGGTGCAACCAGCCTAGCAATGGAAGCCGAAAGAGGCACGGATTTAACGAGCAATATTAACGAGCAAATGAAGCAGGTAATCGAAGCCAACGAACTGATGGCAAAATCGGCTGGAGAGGTCGACCATGCAAGTCAGCAAGGAACAAACTACATGGGCGTACTTATACAGAAGACAGGCATGACAGAGGAAATGACGCGCTCCATGGTAGAGAAGGTCGATGCGCTTAAAGAAAGTACCGGCTCCATCGTCAAGATTCTGGATGTGCTCAACAACTTAACGAAGCAAACGAATATTTTGTCCCTGAATGCGACGATAGAAGCAGCAAGAGCGGGGGCGGCCGGCAAAGGCTTTATGGTTGTCGCCGACGAAATTCGTAAGCTGGCGGACCAATCCCGTCAATCCATCGATGTCGTAGCCAAGATTACGGAGAAAATCCGTAAAGAAATCGATGAGACGGTAAGCGTGCTGTCCGATGCGTACCCTTTGTTCCAAGAGCAGATCGGATCGGTTAAGGAAGCGAACCAAATCTTCTTGACGGTCCAGGGTCAAATGGGGCAATTCGTACAGAAGCTGGAGCTTGCGACCGAATCGATCAGCAAGCTGGACGAAGCGCAAACGGTTATGGCGGAAGCGATGACGAACGTAAGCGCAGTGGCCGAGGAATCGTCGGCAACGTCCGAGGAAGTCGCATCGCTCAGCAGCGAGCAGCTCAGCGTCAGCGAGAGCCTCGTGCAGCTGTCCGGGAAGCTGGATGCCGTATCGCGCGAGTTGAAGGAATCGTTGTCCGCTTTCAAAATTGAATAAACAGCAAGTGCTGCCCGTTCAACGGATTGATATCTGTTGGACGGGCTTTTTTTATTTATAGGAATGATGCGAGTGAAATGACTATTTTTGGTAACTGTCGATCACGGGTTAACATTCATTTTAATATGATATAGGGCGAGGGGAGGATGAAGATGGTTAAACTAATAGCTGTGGATGACGGTCATGGACTGGAAACGCCGGGCAAGCGAACACCGTCTTTTCCCGATGGCATGGTAATGAAGGAAAATGAATTCAATCGGGTGGTTGCCGCTTATCTGGACGCGCATCTGAAACGCTGCGGATTCCGGACGCTGCTCGTTGCTCCGGGAGACACGGATATTCCGCTCAACAATCGTACGACGGCAGCGAACAACGCGATGGCCGATTTCTATATATCCATTCATGCGAATGCGTATGGCGCAGGTTGGAACGGGGCCCGCGGTATTGAAACGTACTATTACCCCGGCAGTACGGCAGGTAAGCAAGCGGCTGACATTATTCATGCCCAGCTTGTCAAAGGAACGCCTATGCCGAACCGGGGCGTCAAGGAAGCGAACTTCCATGTGCTTCGCGAGTCGACAATGCCTGCCGTTCTTGTCGAGCTTGGCTTTATGACGAATCGCGAGGACGCGGAGCTGCTGCGGTCGGGCGCATACCGTGCGGAATGCGCCGAAGAATTGGCGAAGGGCATCTGTCAGGTGTTCGGCGTCCCTTATATTCCGGTCTCCGTTGTTCCCGATCCAATACCCGATCCTGACCCTGACACGGATCCTGATCAGCCAGAGGAGGGGACTGCAGTGCTCAGCGTGGAGGATGCCAACAAAATCATTCCGTTTTTATCTGCTGCCTATATGGCAACGACGGACAAAGAGGCTCGTAAAGAGTTCAATCGACTGGCGAATGAGCTTCGCAAGGCGAGCGGACAGGAGCCCCAATAAGGAAAACAAGCCGCCGATCTCAGGATCGGCGGCTTGTTTTTTATTCTGAAAGGTTGATAAGAGGGGGATAGGATGTTTGCCCGCTAGGGAATCGGGGGGATACTGTAACTAATAGGCAAGTAAGGAGCAAGCAAGGGAGATTGGCATTATGGCAGGAAGACTAGCAAGGCGAGTGTGGGCGGCGTCGCTCGTAGTTGTTTGTATTATGATCGTATTCATTGTACGGCTCGCTTGGCTGCAGCTATTGCCGTGGAGCTCGCATGCTGCCGTACATACATCTGCCGCCGCGAACCGGGGCGGCTGGCAGCGCTTATCCGTTATCCAGCGGCAGCGCAACCTTGTGCTTGACAGCGGCAGAGGAGATTTCCTCGATCGTTACGGACAAGCGATTACCGGAGAGACTTATTCGGCGGCTGCTTTCTTTCCTGTACGCCCCGATGTAAGGGGGGATAAGGACGCCATTGCGAAGCTTGCAGCGCTGCTGAATGTGTCCCGAGAGCAGCTTAATCAATATTGGGATGAGGTCCGCGAGCCCGTATTTTGGCTGAATCGAGGGGGAAAGCTGCCGATGCGCTTGAACAAAGAACAGGCCGATGAGATCGAGCGGCTTGGTCTGAACGGGGTAAGCGTGCTCCCGTACCGGAATCGGTACGTAAGCGGCTTCGAGGCGAAGCATGCGATCGGCTTCACGAGCCAGCATCCCGAGTGGTTGGCGGCGAACCATCCGAAGGAGGTTGCGAGCGGGAAACGCAGGCTGTCGGAGCAGGTTGGCGGCTCCGGCCTTGAGAAGTCGCTGGACAAGCTGCTTCACGGCATTGGCGCAACGTCGGTGTCTTATTTCATCGACGGGCGGAATGCACCCGTTCATGGACTTGATCTGCGCATTACGCAGCCTGGCAATCATTATTATCCGCTGAAGGTGCAAACGACCATCGATCTGAAGCTGCAAAATGAGTTGGAGGCTTATGCGGACAAGCAGGGACTTAAGGAAGGCGCTATCGTCGTATTGGATGCGAACAATGCCGACGTCGTTGCGATGGTGTCCAGGCCGAAGCTGAAGCCGGGACAATTCGAGTCTTCGGACGGTAGCGAATGGACGAACCATGCGCTAACGGCGGTCGCGCCGGGTTCGATCTTCAAGCTCGTAACGGCAGCGGCGGCGCTTGAGGCTGGAGTCGTGAACAAGAAGGAGAAGTTCCACTGCAATGGCGAATACGGCAAATACGGGTTAAGCTGTTGGAAGGATGGCGGGCATGGCACGCTTACGCTGCAGGAGGGCCTTGCGCAGTCGTGCAATATCGTATTCGCTACGATTGCCGAGCGCATGAGAGCGGCGGAGCTGCAGCATACCGCGGCGTCGCTTGGAATTGGGCGCAAGGCAGGCTGGCACCGGGACAAGCCGTTCGGACCGTTCCATAAGCCGCTAAGGCTGCTTGAGGAGGAAGAACCGGGGCAGTTGTTCGCAAGCAGCGGCGAAGGGGCGACGGGAATAGCGTCGCAGCAGGCGCTGGCCGCCGTGGACGGCGGCGTTATGGCGCAAAGCGGCATCGGGCAGCGGGATGTGAGTATGTCGCCGCTTCAGGCGGCGAACCTGATCGTCACGCTGCTGAACGAGGGGCGCTTGATGGAGCCGCGCCTCGTCAGTGAAATCCGATATGCCGACGGCCAGCGGATGGTGAAGCTGCCCGTGCAGCGCGCGCGGGGGATCCGTGCCCGCATTCATGCGGGCACGGCCCATGCGCTGCTGCGCGGCATGCGGGCGGTCGTCGACCACGGAACCGGTCGATCGATCCGCCTTGGGGTCTGGACGGTTGCCGGCAAATCCGGCACCGCCCAGACCGAGCGTGCGGGCATAGCCCTGAACCACCAGTGGTTCGCAGGCTATGGCCCGGTCAAGTCGCCGCGCTACGCCGTTTCCGTGCTCGCGGCGAACCGTACGCCTGGCAGTCCGCATCAGGCGACCAAGCTGTTCCGCGGCGTCATGGACATCGCAGCGCGCAACGAAAGCACGCATGCAGCGCGCCGATAACACCGCCGCATGAACCAAAAAAAAAGGTGGCACAGGATTTATCCCTGTGCCACCGCTGCTTATTGATCTTTTTTCTCCAAACGCTTCAATCCCGTTGCAGTCTCGGCGGTAACCGGTGCCGTTGCATTCCCTGGACTCGGCTCGGTAGCTCCCGCGGCCGTCACCGGCTCGGCTCCCGGAGTGCCGTTGTCGAACTCGCCAAGCGGCTCGCGAATCCAGCGGTGGAAGTAACCTTGATCGTACAGCGACTTAATAAGAATCATCAAGATCGGCGACAAAATAACGCCCGAAATGCCGAATAGCTTTAGCGATACAATCATGAACGCAAGCATCGTGAATGCCGATACGCCCAGCGAATCGCCCGTAATCTTAGGCTCTAGAATTTGGCGGGTAATGACGACGACGAGGAACAACGCCGACAGCCAGATCGCCAGCGATATTTTGCCGACGATGATCAAATAAATAATCCAAGGAATGAACACCGTTCCGACGCCGAGCAACGGCAAAATATCGAAAATAGCCGATACGACCGCGATGACGAAAGCATTCTCGACGCCTAGCAGCACAAGCGCAATCAAGATGACGACGAACGTAATGCTTATCATTTTGGCTTGCGCCTTTATGTACAGGGCGATTCCTTTGAATACGTTATCTCGCAGGAAAAAGAATACCTTCTTGAACGTTCTAGGCGTCTTCTCTTCGGCCGTGTTCTTCCATGACTTGATTTCGATGCTTAAGAAGTAGGCGAGGATCGTGCCGATTACGACGTTAACGACAAATGCCGAGAACGAGGAGACGTAATTGATCAGGTTACGCAGGAACGATTGGCCGAGTTTGCCCAAATAGTCCGTAATGCCGCTAATGAGCTCGGTCGAACGCTCGACCAGATTGAAGTTCGGCGGCAGCGTCGCAAGCTGCTCCTGAATTTGGGCCGTGCTCTTGGCCACCTGTTTCTCGAGCATCAACTGGTACTTCGGAAAGTTATCGATCAGCTCCGAGCCTTGTTTCGTAATAAGGTAAGCCGCCCCCGAGAAAATGCCAAGAATAAGAATGATGAATACCAGTATCGAAATGCCGGAAGCGATCGATTTCTTAATGCCGAGCTTGTTCAATCGGCGTGCCAGGGGTTCAATGCACATGAAGATAAGGAAGGAGAAAAAAATCGGCGTTGCGATCCGATACAAATAGCTGAACGAGTACATAATGAGATAGACGGTGAGCGCGATCAACGCGATGTCGAACGCCGTTCTCCAATATTTTTTGTAAAATGGCAGCATGACGAGGCTCCTTCTTCCATATTCATATTTCCAATAAGATTGTACTATAGTTTTTAAAAAGATGCCTATTTTTTATTGCGTTATGCTACAATTAAAGTTATCGTTGTTGTTTTGTACCGCTATCCATTCGTCGACTAAATCATATATATAACGGTGGGGAAAACAAATGGTGAATTTGTTCTTATGGATTTTATATCTTGCGACGCTATATGCGTTTCTACCCGGACTTATTAGCCGTACTTTCGGTTATCGCGTGTTCAAGCGCGGGCGCGTGGACAAGGAAATCGCATTGACGTTCGACGATGGCCCGGATTCCGTATACACGCCGCTGTTGCTCGATTTGCTCGCACGCCACAAGGCGAAGGCGACTTTTTTTGTCGTTGGATCGCATGCCCTGGGGCAAGAGGACATTCTGGTACGCATGAAAGCGGAAGGGCATGTTATCGGTATTCATAATTACGTGCATAAGTCGAACTGGCTCATGAGGCCGCGCGCGGTCCAGCGCCAGATCGAGGCGACAAACGATATTATCGAGAAGGCGACCGGCAAACGCTCGATTTATTATCGTCCGCCATGGGGGATCGTAAACGTATTCGACTTTGCGAAAGCAGGGTACTTGCACATTATTTTGTGGTCGGCCATGTTCAGCGATTGGAAGCAGAGCGTCGGGTCCGAGAAGCTGAAGAAGCGGATGATGAAGCGGTTGAAGCCGGGCGAAGTGCTGCTGCTGCATGATTGCGGCCGGACGTTCGGGGCGGACCCCGAAGCTCCGGAGAACATGCTGATCGCGCTTGAGTCGTACTTAGAGGAAGGATCGAAGCTGGGCTATCGCTTCGTGGGCATCGATGAGATGATTAAGCTGACGGAAACAGCCCGCGTATTGCATACGTCGATTTGGAAAAAAAGCCTCATTTCCCTATGGCTTATGTGGGAGAAGGCTTATCACGTGATGTTCCGCTTGAAGCAGGTTGGCGAGTCGGCTCCGACATTTTATTACCGTGTAACAAAGTATAACGGCGAGCCTATCGACCTGGAAGAAGGAAGCCGAGTCGTGAAGGGCGATCACGTTGCCGAGCTGCATCTCGACAACAAAATGCTGTCAGGCATCGCGATGCAAGCCAAGACGCCGCTTGCGGCAGGAATCAAAATGCTGCGTGAGATCGAGCATGCCTTGCCCCAGCTCGCGGATCAACTCGCGGAGGACTTCGAAGCGAAGGATATTAAGGCCGTATACGGCGTAACGATGATTCACAGAGGCGCTGATCGGCTGGGCTTCGAAATATTCCATCTGCCTGAGGGATGGTTTGCCCGTTCCACAAGGGTGTACTTGAAGATTCTAATGAGTGTGTTAACGAACAAGCCAAGAACGCTCAAGAAGAAGCAGAGCCAGAACAGGGAAGCTTTCTCTCCGCGAATGCTGCTCATGCCTGCTTCGACGATCAGGCGTTATGCAACATCGAAGCTTACGATGCTGCAAGAGGATACGGAGCGTCTCAGCAACGCCGTGGAACGAACGATTGGCGCAGCAACCGACGATGCTGCACAATTAGGTACGAAGACAACAGCCATATAGGATCGGAATGGCATTATTTTAATTGCTGCCGGCATGTCGAGGTTACCGCCTCGAAATGCCGGCTTTTTTATTTGATGTAGCTTTATGGGACGAGGGTATGTAGGATAATTGCATTAACTTTTGCCTACTATAGTCACTCTCTGAACCTATGTTGGATATCTGCGCTAACTTTCCTTTGGAATGGTCCCGACAGGCTCCGTACATAAAAAAAGCGGTACATGGATAACCATGTACCGCCTTCTTATGAGTAAAGCAAACTACATCTTCATAACGCCGCCCGTACTTGCGGATGTAACAAGGTGAGCGTAACGCGCAAGGTATCCGCGTTTGATCTTCAGCTCGAAGCCCGGCCATGCGGCACGGCGTTTCTCGAACTCCTCGTCGCTGATGAGCAGGTCCATCGTACGGTTGTTCATGTCGATCTCGATGATGTCGCCGTCTTGTACGAATGCGATTGGTCCGCCTTCAGCCGCTTCCGGCGATACGTGGCCGATACTAATGCCGCGGGATGCGCCGGAGAAACGACCGTCCGTGATAAGGGCGACCTTCGCGCCAAGTCCCATGCCGACGATTTGCGACGTAGGAGCCAGCATCTCGGGCATGCCAGGGCCGCCGCGAGGTCCTTCGTAACGGATGACAACAACGTGGCCTTCTTTGATCTTGCCGTTGGCGATACCGTGAAGCGCATCGTCTTGGGAATCGAAGCAGATCGCAGGGCCTTTATGGTAGCCGCCGACCGACTTGTCGACTGCGCCTGTCTTAATGATTGCGCCGTTAGGAGCAAGGTTGCCGAACAATACGGCCAAGCCGCCGCGAGCGGTATGCGGATTGTCGATCGTGTGGATGACTTCCGTATTCTGAATCTCGCAGCCTTCAACGTTCTCGCGAAGCGTCTTGCCGGTTACTGTCAATGTCGTGCCGACCAGCGCGCCTTCCTTCTTGAATAGCTCATTCAGCACGGCACTGACGCCGCCTGCTTCATGAACGTCTTCGATATGCCAATCGGATGCAGGAGCGATTTTAGCCAAATGCGGAACGCGCTCTGCTACTTCGTTAATGCGTTCGATCGGGTATTCGATGCCTGCTTCGTGTGCGATCGCAAGCGTGTGAAGAACCGTGTTCGTCGAACCGCCCATAGCCATATCAAGCGCAAATGCGTTGTCGATCGCGTCTTTCGTTACGATATCGCGCGGCTTAATGCCGAGATCGATAATTTTCATAAGCTGACGAGCAGCTTCTTTAACGAATTCTTTGCGTTCAGGCGATACGGCAAGAATCGTGCCGTTGCCCGGCAATGCAAGGCCAAGCCCTTCAGCCAAGCAGTTCATCGAGTTCGCCGTGAACATACCGGAGCAGGATCCGCAAGTCGGACAGCCGAATGCCTCGAGCTCAAACAATTGCTCATCGTTGATCTTGCCTGCTTGGTGAGCGCCAACGCCTTCGAATACGCTGGATAGCGAGATCGAACGGCCATCGGACGTTTTGCCGGCTTTCATCGGTCCGCCGCTGACAAGCATCGTCGGGATGTTGACGCGAAGAGCGCCCATGATCATCCCCGGCGTGATTTTGTCGCAGTTCGGGATACAGACCATGCCGTCGAACCAGTGCGCATTAACGACCGTCTCGATCGAATCTGCGATAATCTCGCGGCTGGCTAGCGAATAGCGCATGCCGATGTGGCCCATCGCGATACCGTCGTCAACGCCGATCGTATTGAATTCAAAAGGTACGCCGCCAGCTTCGCGGATCGCTTCCTTAACGAGCTTGCCGAATTCTTGAAGATGCACATGACCGGGAATAATATCGATATAGGAGTTGCAAACTGCGATAAAAGGCTTGTCGAAATCTTCCTCTTTAACGCCTGCGGCACGCAGCAAGCTGCGATGCGGCGCGCGGTCGAATCCTTTTTTGATCATGTCTGAACGCATTCTCTTGGCCGCCATTATAAAGCCCCCTTAACATAATTGGATCATTGTGGAATAATTAAATTTCATCATGCAAGCATGACGTTATAAAAACATCGATACTCACCAGTTTAGCATATCGGACAAGCGTTGGCTACAGAGGCGAGCGCCCATTAATGAAGCGCAAGGCAACGAATGGAAACTATTTTAAAGTTAAAGAAAACATTAAGAAACGCTTAAACATTGTGAAATTGCGCTGTACGGCACGACATGTCGAATTGAATCCTGTATAGTTGGCTCATCAGAATCTGCCGGAGGCGAAAGGGTGGTTAAAAGTGGATCGACGCATATTGGTTGTAGACGATGAACGGGAAATTGCCGATCTGATCGAAATTTATTTGAAAAACGAAGGGTTCGAGACGGTGAAAGCTTATGACGGCGAGCAAGCGCTGGATCTATTCGGGAAGCACTCGTTCGATCTCGTCATTCTTGATATTATGATGCCCAAGATGGACGGTCTTGAAGTATGCAGAAGGCTTCGGCAGGATCAAGCCGTCCCGATTCTAATGCTAAGCGCAAAGACGCAGGATATGGACAAAATAATGGGGCTAATGACCGGCGCGGACGATTATATGATCAAGCCGTTCAATCCGCTTGAGCTGCTGGCGCGGGTACGATCACTGCTGCGCCGTTCGTACCAGTACAACACGCCGCCGGCTGAAGCGGCCGCGTCAGCCCGCGAGGATCGCGAGCTGCGATTAGGTCCGCTCCGGATCGACAGGCTTAGCCATACGGCGGAAGTGAACGGTAAGGCGCTCCACCTCACGTCCACCGAGTTCGGCATCCTTTATTTGCTTGCCGGCAACCCGGGCCGCGTCTACAGCGCGGAGGACATTTTCCAACAGGTATGGAAGGAGAAATATTACGATTCGAACAATACCGTCATGGTGCATATCAGCAAACTAAGGGATAAGCTCGAAAAGGAGCTTGGCGAGAAGCTCATTATTACGGTATGGGGGGTCGGCTACAAAATTGAAGGGTAATATTATTTTGCGTCTTATGTGGCGCTTGACATGGCATATGGCACTGAGCGTTTTTTTGAGCTTGATTACGGTTGCCGCAGCCAGGATCGTCGTGGAGATACTTGTCTCGGGAACTGTATTTCGATCGATATTAAAAGATATTGTCTATTTCTTCGGGATGGACTTGTTGACATATGCAGCGGGCATCATGTTTTTTTTGATTTATTTTCTCATTTTTCAATGGCTGCAGTTTCGCTATCTAGGCAGGATCAATGAAACGGTCAATCGTATCGCAAGCGGTCAACTTGATTTCGATTACCAAATGGAAGTAGACTCGCGGTCGCCCTTTGGTCCAATGGCCGGCAATTTGAACCGTATGGCAGGACGGCTCGACCAAGCGCTCTTGGAAGAGCGGCGAGCGGAGCAGGCGAAAAATGAATTGATTACGAATGTATCGCATGACCTTCGCACTCCGCTTACTTCCATTCTCGGCTACTTGGGTTTGATCGAACAGGATCGCTATCGGGATGAGGTAGAGCTTCGCCATTATGTACAGATCGCATACGACAAGTCGCAGCGGCTTAATGTACTCATCAATGATCTATTTGATTATACGCGCATGAGGCATGACACCGTCGCGATGCAGCATATTAGCTTCAATCTGATCGAAGTGCTCGGTCAACTGCTTGTCCAGTATCACATGCCGCTGCAAGAGGCGGGAATGGAAGGACGACTGCATACGGTTGAAAATTCGATGATCGTGGGCGGCGATCCGGTGATGCTCGTTCGTGTTTTCGAAAATTTAATTGCCAATGCGATGGCTTACGGCAAGGAGGGCAAGCTGGTGGAGCTGCGTGTCCAGCGCGATGAGTCTAAGTCGCAAGCCACCGTTGAAGTCATCAACTACGGCGAGCCGATCTCGGCGCTTGACCTGCCGCATATTTTCGAGCGATTCTACCGCGCGGATAAGTCGCGAACCGAGTGGGCGGGAGGCTCGGGCCTCGGCCTTGCCATATCCAAGAGCATTGTCGAGAAGCATGGCGGTCATATCGATGCGGTGAGCGATACGATCCGAACGGCATTCCGGGTGACGCTGCCGATTTTAAAGGAATAGTGGGACGATTTTAAGGTTTTCTTATGATTTATTTACGTTCTCCTTAAACTGCCGCTTCTATAATGAAGCCATGCATGTTGGAGAGGGGTATCAATCATGATGAGACAACAATCGGGACCAGCCTACCGGGGCCGTAATGGGGGCGCCTTTAAAGCAATGGGAATCGCTGCCGTCGCTATAGCGTGTTTTTATATGATGACCGTTTGGCATGGAAAGACAGGAGCTGCTGCGCTTCATGTAGGGGCAACGGCCGCCATTATGATGGACGCGGGCACCGGCGAGGTGCTGTTCGAGAAAAACGCGGACGTGGCGCTGCCTCCGGCCAGCATGTCGAAAATGATGACGGAGCTTATCGTGCTCGAGCTCGTGAACGAAGGCAAGCTGGAATGGAACGAACCTGTGACGACAAGCCGGTACGCCGCGGGCGTGCCCGGCTCGCAGGTGGGGTTCAACGCGGGAGAGAGCTTCACCGTGCGGGAATTGTTCGAAGCGTTGACCGTTCATTCCGCCAACGATGCAGCCGTAGCGATCGCTGAACATGCGGCGGGCAGCGAGCCGGAATTTGTAAAGCTGATGAATAGCCGAGCGGATCGGATCGGCATGTCCGAGCAAGCGTTGTTTGCGAATGCGACAGGTCTGAACCGTAACGATCTTACAGCCTTCGCCGAATCGGCGTCGGACGGAGATACGATGCTGACCGCATCCGATGTAGCGCTGCTCGCCGGGCATCTGTTGAACAAATACCCGGAGGTGCTTGAGGTGTCGAGCCGGAGCAGCATCAAGCTTGCCAGCTCAGGGCACCGGCTGGCGTCAACGAATCTGATGCTCGAAGATATGCCCTTCGCCTATCCGGGCAACGATGGACTGAAGACGGGTTATACGCCCGAGGCCGGTTACTGCTTCACGGGGACGGCTAAGCAAGACGGACGCAGGCTGATTACCGTCGTCATGGGCTCGGCAACATCGGAGTCGCGTTTCGAGGAAACGCAGAAGCTGTTCAAGTTTGGCTTCCACGATAAGAGCGGGGGACTGCTCGCTACCGTGCAGAATAGTCTCGGGCTAATGGGAGAGACGATCATCAGCATTGGCCGTTAAGCGAATGCGGGATCTTATCACATAGAATGAATTGCAGTCCAGTTGCTGGCATTATGCGGCAGCTGTTTTTTTTTGCATGCTAGAGATGAACGGTGTTAGATTTTCGCCCGTCAAGGTCGCAATAAATAGAAGCAACTGGTTTTTGGGTCTAATTCATGTCGTTTTTTGCAAGTGTAAAATAGCTTGAAGTGGAAAATCATGTATACTCATGTCATGAAATATAACACAGATTATTTACTTCCCAAGTTGCGGTGACTATAATGGAAACATTAGAGAAAAAGAAGAGGTGACACGATGCAGTTAACCGAACGCGAAAAAGAAAAACTGCTCATAACGGTTGCGGCAGATCTGGCTAGACGCAGAATGAACCGCGGCGTGAAGCTGAATTATCCCGAAAGCGTCGCTCTCATTACCTCCGAAATCATGGAGGGCGCCCGGGACGGAATGACGGTAGCGCAGCTTATGGAATATGGAACGAAGGTGCTTAAGCCGGATCAGGTGATGACGGGCATTCCGGAGATGATCCATGAGGTGCAGGTAGAGGCGACGTTTCCGGACGGTACGAAGCTAGTGACTATTCATCATCCGATAAGCGGTTAGCCGCACGATTTAGCGGACGGAATCAGAGCGAAGGAGGCATGGCCTTGATACCAGGACAATATCGGACGGCTGCGGGAGAGATCGAGCTTAACGCAGGACGTAGAAGAATGCAGCTCATCGTCGTGAATACAGGCGATCGGCCCGTGCAGGTTGGATCTCATTATCATTTCTTCGAAGTGAATCGCGCATTGACGTTTAATCGGGAAGAAGCGTTCGGGATGCGGCTCGACATTGCAGCAGGTACGGCGGTACGCTTCGAGCCCGGCGAGGAGAAGCCGATTACGCTTGTGGAGCTTGGCGGCTTCAAGCTCGCTTATGGGCTGAACGGCCTCAGCCGCGGGAAGGCGGAGATGGGCCGGATGCCGGACGAAGTGCGGGAGAGGCTGGCCGCATGGGAAGGAGAGCGGACATGAGCAGAATGGACCGGCAAAGCTATGCGGCCATGTTCGGCCCGACGACGGGGGATGCGGTAAGACTGGCCGATACCGAGCTGTGGGCGGAGATCGAGAAGGATTACACCGTTTACGGCGACGAGTGCAAGTTCGGCGGAGGCAAAGTCATTCGCGACGGCATGGGGCAGTCCAGCGGCGCATTAAGAGACGAGGGCGTCCTCGATACGCTCATTACGAACGCCGTCATTATTGATCATTGGGGAATCGTGAAGGCGGATATCGGCATTAAGGACGGGTTCATCGTCGGCGTCGGCAAAGCGGGCAATCCGGATATAATGGACGGCGTGACGCCGAATATGATCGTTGGCGCAAGCACCGAGGTAATTGCCGGTGAAGGCAAGATTATTACGGCGGGCGGCATCGATTCGCATATTCACTTCATATGCCCGCAGCAGATCGAGACGGCATTGTCGTCCGGCGTGACGACGATGATCGGCGGCGGGACAGGACCGGCAACCGGAACGAATGCGACGACCGTTACGCCGGGCGCATGGCATATGAGCCGCATGCTGGAGGCAGCCGAGCAATTCGCGATGAACATCGGGTTCACGGGCAAAGGCAACGCCTCGTTCACCGCGCCGCTTATCGAGCAGATCGAAGCGGGCGCAATCGGTCTGAAGCTGCATGAGGACTGGGGAACGACGCCGGCGGCGATCGATGCCTGCTTGCAGACAGCCGATCAATACGATGTGCAAGTCGCGATTCATACCGATACGCTTAACGAAGCGGGCTTCGTCGAAGATACGCTGGCGGCCATCGGCGGCAGAACGATACATACGTACCATACGGAGGGAGCGGGCGGGGGGCATGCGCCGGATATAATCGTCGCTGCAGGCGAGCTCAACGTATTGCCGTCTTCCACGAATCCGACTCGGCCGTTCACGATCAATACGATAGAAGAGCATCTCGATATGTTGATGGTCTGCCATCATCTGGACAGCAGCATTCCGGAGGATGTCGCTTTTGCCGATTCGCGGATTAGGCCGGAGACGATTGCCGCGGAAGATATTTTGCATGATATGGGCGTATTCAGCATGATCAGCTCCGATTCGCAGGCGATGGGCCGTGTGGGCGAGGTCGTTATCCGGACGTGGCAGACAGCCGATAAAATGAAGCAGCAGCGCGGACCGCTTGCCCCGGATTCCGAGAGCAGCGACAACTTCCGTATCAAGCGGTACATCGCGAAGTATACGATCAATCCGGCCATTACGCATGGCATCTCGCATATTGTCGGTTCGATCGAGCCGGGCAAGTTCGCCGATCTCGCTATCTGGCAGCCGATGTTCTTCGGTGTCAAGCCCGACTTGGTTCTGAAGGGCGGCATGATCGCTTACGCGCAGATGGGCGATCCTAACGCTTCGATCCCGACGCCGCAGCCGGTATTCGGCAGGCCGATGTTCGGCAGCTTCGGCAAGGCCGTGCAGAGCAGCTCGATTACGTTCGTGTCGCAAGCGGCGTATGATCGCGGCATCGCCGAGAAGTTAGGTCTACAGAAGCGGATCGAGCCGGTGAAAGGCTGCCGTACGGTAACGAAGAAAGACATGATTCACAATGACGCTACGCCTGCGCTTAAGGTCGATCCGGAGACGTACCATGTGACGGTCGACGGGGAGCATGCGACCTGCGAACCGGCCGAAGTGCTGCCGATGGCGCAGCGTTACTTCTTGTTCTAATCGAGAAGGGATGGGAGCCACTTGAACGACAATGTACGTTGGCTGGCCATGCAGCAATTGCTTGATTCGGCGCTGCCGATCGGCGCATTCTCGCACTCCTTCGGTCTGGAGACGCTCGTGCAGGACGGCAGGCTGACGACATCCTCTGGGCTGTTCGACTATGCGAAGACAATGCTGCTCCAAAGCTGGGCGACATCCGACGCGATGATTATCAAAGCGGTATACCGAGACGGATCAACCGGCAATTGGGAGTCGTTATGGGCAATCGAGCGGCTTGTGCATGTTCAGCGAGTCTCGTCGGAGACGCGCGGCGGCGTGGAGAAAATGGGGCGACGGCTGCTGCAGCTTGCCGGCGCGATACATCCCCAGCTCGATTGGAGTCCGCTGCAAGCTGCGCTTAAGGAAGGCGGCTGCTTCGCAACGCATCCGCTTGTACACGGATATGCATGCTGGCAGCTTGGTGTATCCCTGGAGCGTGCGATTCAAGGCTACTTCTACACCTGCATCGTCACATGCGTCAATAGCGCTCTTCGGCTTATGTCGATGGGGCAGACGGAGGGACAATCGCTCATCGCGAGACTGATCCCGCTAACGGAGGACGCGCTCGCCATCGCCGATCGGTTGCAGCCCGAAGAGGCCTACTCGAATATGCCGATGGCTGAGCTTGCCATGATGCGGCATGAACGTCTGTACTCGCGATTATTTATGTCTTAAAGGAGTATAAAAGTAGAATGGTCAGGCGTAACCGCTGCATTAGCGTCTATGTTGGATAATTGCATTAACTTTTGCCGATTTTAGGGGCATTCTGAGCCTATGATTGATTTTTGCACTAACTTTTCTTCGTAAAACTTTATTCCAACCTATCAAGAGCCAAGTTAATGCGAAAAACCAGTATAGCGGCAAGTCGGGCTTCCTAAGTGTGCTCTATCCTGCAGAAATCCAACATAGCAGCCCTGACAGCAAACCATCGACCATTGACCAGCAAACCACCGGCTATATATCAATAAACGATCAAAAAGAAAACGGAGGAATGACAATGTGCCAAGGACAAGGACATACGCATCAAGAATGGGAAAGCCCGGTTATTGACGCTTCAAGACCGATTCGGATCGGCATTGGCGGACCGGTAGGCTCAGGGAAGACGGCACTGGTGGAACGACTGACAAGAGAGCTTCATGAAAAATATAGCTTGGCCGTTATTACGAACGATATTTATACGAAGGAGGATGCGCGGATTCTGTTCGATACGGGCGTCCTCCCGGAAGATCGGATTATTGGCGTAGAGACGGGCGGCTGCCCGCATACGGCTATTCGCGAGGACGCTTCGATGAACTTCGAGGCCATCGAGGAGCTGGAGCGCCGCTTCCAGCCGCTTGAGCTTATCTTCATCGAGAGCGGCGGCGACAATCTGGCGGCAGCTTTCAGCCCGGAGCTCGTCGACCGCTTCATCTACATTATCGACGTGGCGCAAGGCGAGAAAATTCCGCGCAAAGGGGGCCCCGGCATTATGCGCTCCGACCTGCTCGTCATTAACAAGATCGACTTGGCGCCTTATGTCGGCGCAAGCCTTGAAGTGATGGAAGCCGATTCGCTGCGGATGAGGGGCAATCGCCCGTTCGTATTTTCCAATATGCACGGCGGCGACGGCGTAGATAAAATCGTTAGTTGGCTGGAGCATGAGATCGCACACGCGCGCGGCCGCGCTCATACGCATACGATTCAACTGGACAGCACACCTTCAAGCCATCGTCACTCCGCTTCCTAATGGAGCCGGAACGTCATGCGGCTGACGAGTCAAGCATAGGGCTGCTCGGCATATCCGGGAACGGACAGCCGGTAAGGGTGTCGGAACTTCGCGCCTCATTCGCTGTAGCCGGAGAACAGACGTATGTGGCAGGCAAATATCATACGGCCCCGATCAAGATCGCTAAGGCGTTTCCGGTCGACGGGCAGCTTGCAGTCATCGTGATGGATGTATCGCCCGGTCTGCTTAGCGGAGATCGTTACGAGTTGGATTGGACTTGCGAAGCTGACGCGCATGTGATGCTGACCAATCAGTCATACATGAAAGTCCATCCGAGCATGCCCGGCTGCGGTTCCTCGATGCGCCAGACTTTCGAGCTTGCCGAGAACGCCGTTGTCGAGAATATGCCCGAGCCAATTATGCTGTTCAAAAATGCGTCGTTCGCGAATGAGACAATCGTGCGGCTTCGTCCCGGCGCCATATGGATGCAAGCGGATGTCCTCTGTCCAGGACGGACGCTGCGGGGCGAGCGCTTCGATTATATGGGGTACCGCAATTCGTTGTCGGTCTATTACGGGGAGGAACTCCTATTCGCGCAGCGTCAGCGCATAGAGCCGCGGCTGCAACGGCTCGAGGATGCAGGCTGCATGGGGGAAATGACGCATCTGGCAACGTTTTATTTGTTCTCGGACCGCGTCACTTCAGCTCATCTGGAGCTCCTGCGGCATACGCTTGATGAATTCAGCGTTGGCGAGTTATCCGTCGGTCACACGGTAATCGCAGGAGTATCGCGAACGCATCGGCACGGGATTGCCGTTACCGCCGCGTCTACGGCAGCTTGGCCGTTGCAGCGGCTCATGCGCGAAGTGTGGCATGCTTGCAGAGACGGGTTGCTCGGGAAGTCGCCGTTACGGTTCATGCAAGCAGAGTAATATACGAACGGATTATGCAGCGTGAGGAATGCCGTCCTCTAAGGAAAACTTAAGGACGGCATTTTTTTGATCGCGTCGCAAGTATCCAAGATTGACGCCGCCTGCCATCTAAACTTATACTTCTTTAAAAAGTAAGCCATTTACGACAATTAGAGGAGATGGCGGGTTTGGGCGAAAATAATAACGGCAAATTGGAATTGATGAAACAGCTCGACGAGTCGTTCCGTCAAGTTCGGAGACAAATCAATTCGGAGTGGAACAGCTATAACGTACATGGACTAGGCATTACGCATGGCAGAATGCTCGTTATTTTGGGGCAATGCGGATCGCTTAAGGCATCTGCGCTCGCCGAGCAACTGATGATTACGAGCGGGGGCGTTACCGGAATAGCCGATCGGCTTATCGAGTTAGGCTACATCGAGCGCAGGCGGGGCGAGCAAGATCGGCGCGTCGTTATGCTTCATCTGACGGAAGAGGGCAAGAAGATGGTGGAGCTCATCGAGAAGGTGCGCAATAAAATGATGATTCGACTATTCGACGGCATGACCGTGGAAGAGATGCAGCAAAGCTTGAATCTGTTCCATATGATGAGCAAGAACTTGGAGAAGACGAGGCAGGAGTAATGGGTAGTGCTGTAGGCTTGCTGCATGAAGTTCTTTATACCGGCGAAAGCGTATGATTTTGTTACAAATCGATGTATTATTCGACTTTTATCACCCATTAGTCCCGATAATGATGTAGAATAGAAATGAAATTTGTCGAATCATTAGGATTGACAAATTCCGATAATACAACTAGGATTAAAAGGAATTAGACATCAATTACTTAGGGGAGATTAGGATGAAGAAAACTATCGTACTGGCTCTGGCATTGATTCTGATGGTAGGCCTTGTCGCGGCTTGCGGTGCTGACAAAAACAATAATGCAGGCAACACGCCCAATAATGGCACGGCTTCGGGCAACGAGGCTGGCGACGACAAGGAAGTTAAAAAAATCGCGCTTGTATTGCCTGAGAAAATCGGCGTTAACAAGTTTTTCGTGTTGATGGATGAAGGCTTCAAAAAAGCGGGCGAGGAATTCGGCGCGGAAGTGAAAACGATCGAGTCGACCGACCCTGCCGGATTCGAACAAAACCTTCGCGCAACAGTAGCGGAAGATTATGATTTGATCATCACGGCTACGTTCCAAGCGGAAGACGCTTTGAAAAAAGTAGCTGCCGAAAATCCGGACAAGCCTTTCGCGATTATCGATACGGTCGTAGATCTTCCGAACGTTCGCAGCGTTAACTTCCGCGAGCACGAGGCGGCTTACTTGATGGGCGCGCTGGCGGGTCTTTCCACGAAAACAAACACGGTAGGCGCGATTGTAGCGATGGATGCCCCATTGCTTAGCAAATACACTTCGGGCTTCGAGCAAGGTCTTAAGAGCACGAACCCTGAAGCGCAGTTCCTTGTGAACTACGTTGGCAACTTCGCTGACCCAGCGAAAGCGAAAGAGCTTGCTTTGCTGCAATTCGACAAAGGCGCTGACTACATCGCAGGTATGGCTGCTGTAGGCGACAACGGCGTCTTCGAAGCGGCGAAGGAAAAAGGCTTCTTCACTTCCGGCCAAGATACAGACCGTACGGACGAAGATCCTGGGCATGTCGTTCTGTCCCAACTGAAAGGAACGGACGCGGTTGCTTACGAGACGGTTAAAGCATTCGTAGAAGGCAACTTCAGCTATGGCGCTGCCGATTACGGCTTGAAAGAAGGCGGCGTAGGTCTCACTTACGTGACGAAAGAAACGGCAACTCCGCTTAACAGCTTCATCAGCCAAGAAAATGTCGACAAAGTGAAAGCAATCGCTGAAGACATCATCTCCGGCAAACTCGTAGTGGAGAACCCGCTTGCGAAATAATGCGAATTCTGGCTGCCGACCCGCAGCCGACTAGTTATCTCCTTCAATAGAACCTACCTCTGCTTTAAGTAGAGGCGGTTCTTTTGTTGTGATTAGAGAGGAAAGGAGCTGAACGCCTTAATGCTGCTGCAAATGGACAATATTACAAAATCGTATGGAAGCGTCGCGGCCAATAGCGGCGTAAGCTTCAACCTCCAGAAGGGCGAGATCCATGCTTTGATCGGCGAGAACGGTGCCGGCAAAACGACGCTGATGCGTATTTTGTACGGGATGGAGAGCCCGACGAGCGGTGAAATCAGACTGAACGGACAAGCGGTCTCGTTCGACAGCCCCGCGGCCGCAATCGCGAATAAGATTGGCATGGTTCATCAGCATTTCATGCTGTTCCCTTCATTCACTATAGCGGAGAACATCGTAATCGGACGAGAGCCGTCCAAGACCGTCGGCTTCGACCGCAAGAAGGCGATTGCCGATGTCGATGCGTTAAGCAAGCGGTACGGCATGCCTGTTGATCCTGCGCAGAAGGTGGAGGAGTGCTCCTTAGGCGTTCAGCAGCGCGTCGAAATATTGAAGGTGCTGCATCAAGGCGCGGAAATCATTATTTTGGACGAGCCGACCGGCGTACTTACTCCGCTTGAGGTGAAGGAGCTGCTCATTGCCATTAAGGAGCTGGCTCGGCAAGGCAAGAGCTTCATTATTATTAGCCATAAGCTGCAAGAGATTATCGAAGTAGCCGACCGCATTACCGTTCTCCGCGACGGTAAGGTTACGGGCTCGATGAACGCGGCGGATACGAACGAGGACGAGCTGTCGCGGTTGATGGTCGGCCGCGAATTGGTCCAGTTGACGCGCAAGACGGCTGCTCCCGGCAAGCCGGTTTTGGAGGTAGCGGACATTTCGATTCGCGGTAACCGGACAAAGCCGACGCTTGACGGGATCAGCTTGCACGTGAAGGAAGGCGAGATTGTCGGCATTGCCGGTATATCCGGCAATGGGCAATCGGAGCTTATCGGAGCAATCGCGGGACTTGCGAAGATTGACAGCGGCTCGATCAAGCTGCTGGGACAAGAGACGGCGGGGGCGTCGGTGCGTACGATCCGTGAGCGAGGTCTCGCCCATATTCCGGAAGACCGTTACCAATGGGGCGTCGCGAAGGATGCGACCGTAACCGAGAACGGCCTGATGGGGCATGCGAACAAGCAGCAGAAGTACGGTTTGCTGCGCGGCGCATCGATACGCGAGATGGTCGCCGAGTGGGTGAAGCGATTCGGCATTAAGACGGGATCGTTATCGACGAAAGCGCAATATTTATCCGGCGGCAATCTGCAGAAGCTGATCGTCGCGAGAGAGCTGGCGCAGCTTACGCCGTTCTTAATCGCAGCAGAACCGACTAGAGGCGTAGATGTCGGCGCGATGGAGATCATTCATGGCGAGTTATTGAAGAAACGCGACGAGGGCGGCGCCATCCTGCTCGTCTCCTCGGAGCTGACTGAAATATTGAAGCTTTCCGATCGGATCCTCGTTATGTACGAAGGGCGCATCGTAGGAGAGCTTGCATCGCAATCGGCTACTGAGGAGCAGATCAGTATATTAATGGCGGGAGGGAAACGGCATGGAAAAGCTGAAACAACTTAGTAGCTCGCTCATCCAGCCGCTCCTTGCGATAATCGTCGGCTTGGCCGCCGGCGCGATTGCGATTGCCGTCGTCGGCGGCAACGTGCTGGAGACGTATGGAGAGATGTGGAATGGGGCTTTCGGCAGCTTCTTCTTCGTGACGAATACGCTATCGAGGGCAACGCCGATCATACTCATCGGTCTTGGCGTAGCGCTCGCTTTCCGGGCTGGATTTTTCAATATGGGCTCGGAGGGTCAGATGGTGCTAGGTGCGCTGAGCGCCGCGCTTACCGCCATTTATTTGCCCGGTCCGGGCTGGCTGAAGCTGATTGCCGCTCTTATGGCAGGCATTATTTCCGGGGGAATATGGTCTGCGTTCGCAGGCTGGCTGGACGCCAGGTTCCGGATGAATTTGCTTATTACGACACTGCTGCTTAACTATATTGCGACCTTATTCGCCGGTTATATCGTATCTTATCCATTGAAAGACAAGACGGGATCTGCGGCTATGGCGCAGACTGTCATGATCGACAATAGCGCTTGGCTGCCGAAGCTGTTCAGCGGCATGAGCCTTCATGCCGGTTTCCTGATCGCCTTCGCCGGAGCGCTGCTCTTGTTTTTCTTCATGAAGTATACGGTGAAGGGCTACGAGATCCGCATGCTTGGCGGCAATCCGTTGTTCGCAGGCTACGGCGGCGTCCAGCGGGGCAGGATGATGATGTTGAGCATGTTCGTGAGCGGCGGCTTCGCGGGACTTGCCGGCTCTATCGAGGTGCTGGGCACGCAGTACCGGTATATCGACGGTGCATTGACGACGCCGGGCTATGCATGGTCGGGGATTATGGCGACGCTGCTCGCGGGCTCCAATCCGCTGGGAACGGCAGTGGCCGCGATCCTGTTGGCCGGACTTCAGACGGGCGGCATGGGCATGGAGCGGAATACCGAAGTGCCCCTGGAGGTATCGAGCATCATTCAAGCGGTGTTGATCTTGTTCGTTTCGGCGAAGATTACGTATTCCTTCATAAAACGCAAGAAAGCGAGGGGTGACAATGGAACTGTTTGATGTCTCGCTCTTTGCTTCCATGCTCCGGCTGGTGACGCCGATTCTGCTCGCGGCGCTCGGCGGCGCAATCTGCGCCCGTGTCGGTCTGTTCAATGTCGGCCTCGAGGGACTAATGCTGACCGGAGCATTCTCGGCAATCGTCGGCAACTACTATACGGGCAATGTGTGGCTTGCCGTCATCTTCGCGGTGCTGTGCACGGTCATCTTCTCGATGCTGTTCGCGTATATGAGCATCCATCTGAAAGCGAATGTCATCGTTGTCGGCATATCGCTTAACTTCCTGGCAGCGGGATTAACGACGTTTATGCTGCGTGTTATATTCGATGTGAAGGGCGCTTATTATAACAAGGACATGGTTGGCTTGCCCAAGTGGGATATCCCGCTGCTGCGCGATATTCCATGGCTCGGCGATGTGCTCTCCGGCCATACGCCGCTCGTTTACTTAGCGATCGTCCTGGCCATTGGGCTGCAGCTGTTCTTCTTCAAGACGGTTACCGGCTTCCGTTTGCTGGCGTCCGGGGAGAACCCGACCGCGGCGAGAAGCCTTGGCATCAAGGTCACGCGCATTCAATACGGAGCGGTGCTGCTGTGCGGAGTGCTCTGCGGACTTGCCGGCGCTCAGTTGTCGCTCGGCAACGTGACGATGTTCACGGAAGGCATGACGGCTGGCAGGGGCTTCATCGCCCTCGTTGCGACGATGCTCGGACAGTCCAATCCGCTTGGCGTTGCGGCGTCCAGCTTGCTGTTCGGTCTTATGGACGCGCTAAGCCTAAGATTGCAGGGCTTCTCGCTGCCGACCCATTTTACAATGATGCTGCCTTATGTGGTGACGATCGTGGCTATGCTTATATTCAAAAACAAAAGCTATATGCAGGAAGCGCGCAAGGCGAACGAAAGCTCGCGATAAGGCCGGCTTGCCTGCAAGACAGAGGAGGTACGGAGTATGCATAATAAAGCAGAACGACTGAAGAAGGTGAAGGCGGTCAAGCAGGCGGCCGTTGCGCCCGAGATTGCTCATCGCGTGCCGCCGGGCCAGACCGTTACGGAGCGATTTCCGATTTTGCATGAAGGCGATGTGCCGGAATACGATCTGAGCACATGGTCGCTTCGCATATTCGGCGAGGTGGAAGAGGAGCGCAGCTTCAGCTTCGATGAGCTGCTTGCTTTGCCTCAGACGACCTCCATATGCGATATACACTGCGTGACGCGCTGGTCAAAGCTCGATACGGAGTGGGTAGGCGTACGCTTCATCGACCTGCTGCCGCTGCTTGGCGTGAAGCCGGAGGCTAAGTATGTGATGATCCATGCGGACGAGGACTATGATACGAACTTGCCGCTTGAGGATATGCTTCGCGAGGAGGTGCTGCTGGCGCATCGATTCGACGGCGGGCCGCTTACCGACAAGCATGGATGGCCGATGCGCCTGCTCGTACCGCACTTGTATTTCTGGAAGAGCGCCAAGTGGATTCGCGGCATCGAGTTCATGAAAGAAGACCGGCCGGGCTTCTGGGAGCGTAACGGCTTCCATAACTATGCCGATCCGTTCCTTGAGCAGCGGTTCACGAGCGAAGAGGACGAGATGCCCGAGGATGAATGGATGAAGAAGGAGTTTGATTAACGCATGTCGATGTTGCCTATATTGCAAGTGAACCCGGAAGATTTGCCGGCATACGCGATCGTATGCGGCGACCCTCGGCGTGCGGAGCTTATATCCCGCAAGCTGACGAATGCGAAGGAGCTGGCGTTCGCGCGCGAGTATCGTACGTTCGTGGGCGAATACGAAGGCGTTGCCCTGGCCGTCGTCAGTCATGGCGTCGGCTCGCCGGGCGCTGCCGTCTGCTTCGAGGAGCTGATCCGCGGCGGCGTGAACACGTTGATCCGCGTTGGAACAGCGGGGTCGTACTCGGCCGACCATCCGGCCGGAAGCCTTATCGTGAGCACGGCTGCCGTTCGCGCGGAAGGACTGACGCATCAGCTCGCGCCGGCCGGCTTCCCGGCCGTTGCCGACAGCGACATCGTCGCCGCGCTGTACGAATCCGCGCTGGAGAGCGAAGGCATCGTGAAGAAAGGCATTACGGTTACGCTGGATGTGTTCTTCTCCGGCGTCGTGGACATTCCGCATAAACAGTACAAAGCGGCAGGCGTGCTAGCGGTGGAGATGGAGATTGCGGCGTTATATGTAGTCGCTTCTTTGCGCGGCGTTAGAGCGGGCGCGATCCTCGCGCTGGACGGCTACGCCGACTCCGATCTTGCGGGCGAATACGATCCGCACACCGATGTCGTCGCGAAGGCAGTCGAACGCGAGATCGATACGGCGCTCAAGGCGATCGTGAAGCTGGCTTCTGATGGGAGCAGACGGTAGACTATACGCTGGGCATGGGTAGCAACAAACAGGACGCACATTAAGCAACACAAGCAAAATATAACTCCGAACACCGAACACCGAACACCGAACACCGAACACAGCACTGAATAACTGGAAAAACTCCCACTATTTTCGACGAATGAGCAGCATTCGAAGGAATTGCTGGAATTTCTCCAGTTATTTTTGCTATAGTGGCTCAGTTCGGGTGGATATTCGGGGATTAAAGGGATTTTCCAGTTATTTTCGAAATGCTGCTCGACTGGCTGAAATTAACGGGAGTGGTTCCCGTTATTGTTTGTGTCACAGTTACTGTGAAGGTGAGACTATGGGCTAGTAAACTTCTGCTTCGGGCAATAAAGATAGGCCAGCTGGAATTAACGGGCGTATTTCCCGTTATTGCTTACGTTGCGGTTACTGTCGGAGATGTGCTTTGGCGGTATGTCATTCTTTCGATAGGTTTGCTATGCTGATGAGGACGAGGAAGACAGGGGGAATCGGTTGTGAGCGGCGCACTGTTCAAGCCGGAGTGGCTGGATCAAAATGTACATCCGCATGTATACGCCTACTATTTCAAGCAATGGTCCAACTATTCGATGAGCGATCATCGGCATGATTCGATCGAAATTATGTATGTGATTACGGGCGAGTGCCGGATCGAGCTCGCGGCCACGGCGCGGCGTTCGGAGCGCTCCATCTCGCTAAAGAAAAACGAATTCATCATCCTGGACGCGAACGAGCCGCATCGCCTTATCGTGGACGAGCGCGGTCCCTGCCGGATGCTGAACGTCGAATTCGATATGCGCGAGAAGGAAACGGCGTTTCCTTCGATACGGCAGCTGGCTTCCGAGGACGAGGATGTGAAGGTTTTGGTTGCTCAGCCGTCGTCTTATTTGGTGCTGCGGGACACGAATGATCTCTATCCGGTGTTGAAAAATCTCGTGCTTGAGCTGGACAACCGGGAGAAGTCCAGCCGGGTGCGGACGCAGCTTCTTTTTGCCCAATTGATCATGACGATTGCGCGTATTTACAGCGACGATCTGAAGCAAGGCGCGAACGCCGCCGATCTCTACGTGAAGCAAGCTACAGAATACATGCATCATCATTACGATCAGGATATACAGGTGAAGGATATTGCCGCTGCCGTCAATCTGCATCCCGGCTACCTCCACCGCTTGTTCACGGCCAATACGGGTAAGACGATTACCGTGTACCTGACGGAGCTGCGGATGGAGAAGGCGAAGATGCTGCTGCGTCAGACCGATATCGCGATTGCCGATATATGCGATTATGTGGGAGCGCAGAGCCGGCAGTACTTTCATGCGATGTTCAAGAAGTATACGAACCAGACGCCGATCGCTTACCGCAATTCGTTCCATACGCATAATATGGACGGCTGGAGCAACCCCGAAGGAATTGGAAAGTGACGATTTCTGACAGGTTGCCGCTGAGGTGGTCACAATATTGATAACGCTTCCGATATATCGTTGCTACAATGTAGTTGAGCTTGAACTACAATACGTAAACATGAATCGGAGGGTGAATGTATGTCATCATTCAAAATCGCTTTTATCGGAGCGGGCAGCATCGGCTTTACGCGAGGTTTGCTGCGCGACCTGCTTGCAGTACCTGAGTTTCAGAGCATTGACGTCGCTTTTACCGATATTAACGCACATAATCTAAGCATGGTAACGGAGCTGTGCCAGCGCGACATTAACGAGAACGGCTTATCGATTCGGATTCAGTCGACGACCGACCGCAGGGAAGCGCTGAAGGATGCCAAGTATATAATTTGTACGATTCGCGTCGGAGGACTTGAAGCGTTCGCAACCGATGTCGACATTCCGCTTAAGTATGGCGTCGATCAGTGCGTGGGCGATACGCTGAGCGCGGGCGGCATCATGTACGGTCAACGCGGCATTGCCGAAATGCTTAACATTTGCCAAGATATTCGCGAGGTTGCGGCATCCGATGCGCTGCTGCTTAATTACGCGAACCCGATGGCGATGATGACATGGGCATGCAATAAATATGGCGGCGTTCGTACGGTCGGCCTATGCCATGGCGTACAGGGCGGCCACTGGCAAATCGCCGAAGCTTTCGGCCTTAAGCAGGAAGAAGTCGATATTATATGCGCGGGCATCAACCACCAGACGTGGTACATCCAGATCAAGCATAACGGCGAGGATCTGACCGGCAAGCTGCTTGAATCGTTCGAATCGCATCCGGACTTTAGCCGTACGGAGAAGGTTCGTATCGATATGCTGCGCCGCTTCGGCTATTACAGCACGGAGTCGAACGGGCATCTGAGCGAGTACGTGCCATGGTACCGGAAGCGCCCGGAGGAAATTATGGACTGGATCGACCTCGGCTATTGGATTAACGGCGAGACGGGCGGTTACCTGCGCGTATGTACGGAAGGGCGCAATTGGTTCGAGACAGACTTCCCGAACTGGATGAAAGACCCGGCCAATGAATTTAAGAGCGAGCTGCGGAGCCATGAGCATGGCTCTTACATTATCGAGGGACTGGAGACGGGACGCGTCTACCGCGGTCACTTCAACGTCGAGAATAAAGGCGTCATTGCGAATTTGCCTAATGATGCAATCATTGAAGCTCCAGGATATGTGGATCGCAACGGCATCTCGATGCCGACGGTGGGCGATCTGCCGCTCGGTCCGGCAGCCGTATGCAATGTGAGCATTTCGGTACAGCGTCTGGCGGTTGAAGCAGCCGTTCATGGCGACGATAAGCTGCTGCGCCAAGCTTTCATGATGGATCCGCTCGTCGGCGCCGTCTGCAATCCGAAGGAAATTTGGCAAATGGTCGATGAAATGCTGGTAGCGCAAGAGCAATGGCTGCCGCAGTATACGGAAGCCATTGCCGCCGCGAAGAAACGTTTGGAGGAAGGTCCGCTGCTGCCGACGAGGGATTATGCGGGAGCGGCTCGATTGAAAGTGAAGACGGTAGAGGAAATGCAGCAGGATCGCGATGCGGCGAACAAAAATGCCGGCGAATCCGATAAAGGCAAAGAGCGCGCCAACGTGTAGCGCGCCCAAGCTGACGCTCTAGCCCAAACGAGGGGCGTATTGCAGCTCGACGGGTACGAGCGTGGCATTGTCCGGGCTCCAGGCCGGGGGGCCGTATTTCTTAATATAACCAAGCTTATTCAGATCGCTTGCCGCGGATTGCTCTCTGTCCATCTCGCGGAACAGCTCCCAGCAAGCGATGACGTCGTTCAAGGCGCGGTGTCCGCCGATGAGCGGAATGCCGTATTTGTCGCACATATCCTTCAGCGTATGCGGATAGAGATGACGGAAACGGCTCATCGTCAGCGTATCGATGAACGAATTGCGGAACGATCGACCGGCGATGCGCATGAGAGAATGGTGCAGGAAGCCAAGGTCGAACAGGGCGTTATGCGCGATGAGGACATTGTCGCCGATCATTCGGTTCAGAATGCGGAACGCCGTATCCTCATCCATGCCGCCGGCCGTCATTCTGTCTGTAATGCCTGTCAACTCGGTAATCTTCGGCGACAGCTTGCCGTCGAAAGCAACGAGCGTGCTGAATTCGCTGGCGATCTCGCCGCCTACGCAGCGGATGGCCGCAATCTCGATAACGCGATCCTTAGCCGGATCGAGTCCGCTTGTTTCAAAGTCGATAACCGTATAGTTCAGACCGTTCATAAAAAGAATCACCACATTCTCATCATATAATAAGTTCATGCTTCTATCTCATTACGATAAAATATTCGACAACGTTCGCTCGATCCCTTTCAAAGCGCATAAAAAAACGCCCCATTTTGCTCTTGCTGAGAGCATGAAAATGGGGCGTTTCTCAATTCGCTTTGTTATGCTGCCGGAGAAGAGAACGTCGTGCTAGTGATTGTTGCCGGATGCGTTGCCTTTTTTGTCGGACGATTTCGTCGTCGTGTTCTTGGCGCCATGGCCTTGCTGTTTGGACACGTCTGCATACCTCCTTTCGGGCGGGATCAAACTAGTATGCGATTCGCTTGCGGCAGACTATTCTTCCTCATTGGCCGGATTTATCTATATTTGCGGTTTTCAAGCAGGAAATGGGCGTTTAATAAGCCGAACGATTGATTAAGAAGGAGTAAACAGGGAGCAGAGTTTCGCTTATGCGACGACATCCCGCTTTTTCGAGAAGAGAGCGCTTTCGGGGGGCGATGCCGATCGGCAGTCCTATGATAGAATGGACGCAAAGACAATAGTTGCTAATGAGATGGTCAATCGGGGGATGCGGCATATGGGAAGGACGAGCACGAGCATGAGTACCGGGTTAAGGTCAAAATGGGGGTTTTCGAAGAGAGAACCGCTTCCGCCCGAACGAAGGTTGAGCAAGGATGCCGTCACAGCATTGATCATCCATAGCTGCTTCCAGTTCGGCGCATCGATGTCGGGGTTGTTTCTCAACTTATACCTTTGGCGTCTAACGCAGGATTTGACGGTCAACGGCATATACAACATCGTCGTTTTTTTGCTGACGCCGCCTACGTTCGCGCTTGGAGGCTGGCTTGCGAAGCGCCGCGACCGAATGGTCACTTATCGGCTCGGCATCGTTCTGATTGCCTTGTTCTACTTAATGGTGGTTATTGCCCAGGAGCAGGTGGCACAATATTACATAGCGTTCGCGATTTTCAACGGCATAGCCGCAGGTCTGTATTGGGCCGGTTACCTGGTCATTCAATATGATGTATCGACGGACGCGAACCGGATTCGTTTCCTTGCGATCAACATGGTCGTGTTTAATTCGGCCGGATTAGCCGGTCCTGCGTTGGCGGGCTTCATCATTCAGAGGAGCGAAGGGCTGCAAGGATATATCGTGATCTTCATGCTCGCGTTCATTATGTTCGTGATCGCCGCTATCGTCAGCTTCCGAATTCCGATGGTGCGATCTCATCACAAGGCGTATTATTTGAAGTTCATGGGACTCGTCATGAGCAAAAACAGACGTTGGCTTAAGGCTCTGTACAGCTTCTTCGTGCTCGGATTGTTCCAAGGCATCATGCTGTTTCTACCCAATATTATGCTGTTCCAGACGGTAGGCCGCGAGGATTGGGTCGGCTATCTCGGCGTGTTCTTCTCTTCGCTTACGGTAGCAACCGGTTACGTCATATCGAGACTTGCTCAGAAGGAGCATGTACGCAAATACGTGATGCTGTCGACGACAGGGGTTGTTATCGGTTCGGCTCTCCTGCTCATAAGAATGGAGTTCTGGTCGGTTGCGGTGTTCATGATTCTCTTCTCCATATGCAATCCGCTAGCTATCAACACGCTGACTTCTTATTACTACCGGTTGATCGGCACGCTGCCGCTCAAGGGCCAGCTTCGCGTCGAATCGGTCGTCATGCGCGAGCTGTTCCTGAACGTCGGCCGCGTCGTCTCGATCACGCTGCTAATCTGGCTAGCCGCCGATCTGGAATCGGTCTGGATGCCGATCGTGCTGTTCGTCATGGCGGCGTTGCAATATGCGCTCGTGCTGCTCATAAGAGAGAAGCAGGAGGCGTAAAGGCAAAGGAGGTTTGCGATATGAAGGTTGTATTGGCATTCGATTCGTTCAAGGGGAGCCTTAGCTCGGAGGCAGCCGGCAGGGCGGCGTCCAGAGCGGTATGTTCGGTCTTTCCGGATGCCGCGTGCGACGTTATTCCGCTCGCCGACGGAGGGGAAGGCACGGTTGCCGCAGTGGTCGAGGCGGGTGACGGTTCGTATGCCGCGCTACAAGTAACAGGTCCGCTGGGGATGGAGACGGCTGCTACGATCGGACTCATTCATGCAGAGAAAGCCGAAGGATCAACAGCCGTACTGGAGGTTGCTTCGATATGCGGCCTTACGATGGTGCCGGAAAGCGAGCGAGATCCATGTCGTACAAGCAGCAAAGGAGTCGGTGAAGCGATTATCCAGCTGCTTGACCGGGGGATTCGAAGCTTCGTCGTAGGTCTCGGGGGCAGCGCGACGAATGACGGCGGGATGGGCATGCTGGCTGCACTCGGAGCCTCGTTTACGGACCGCGCAGGCAACCGGCTTCTCGGGAACGGGGGCGATCTGGCGTCTATTGCATCCATCGAATGGAGCGGGATCGATTCCCGTCTAAAGGAGAGTACGATCAAGATCGCGACCGATGTGAGCAACCCTCTATGCGGTCCTACCGGGGCGACGATGGTCTATGGCAAGCAAAAGGGAGCTTCGCCGGAGCAGCAGGCGAGCCTTGAACGAGCAATGACGACTTACGCCGATCGCATAGAAGGCGCAGCCGGATCATCCTGGCGGCTAGCTCCCGGCGCGGGAGCCGCAGGCGGACTGGGCTTTGCGTTGCTGGCCCTGGGCGGGGAAGTTGTCTCCGGCGCATGGTGGTTGATCGATGCCGTATCGCTCAGAGAACGCATTCGGGATGCCGATTGGGTCATAACGGGCGAGGGACGCAGCGATAACCAGACAATATATGGCAAGCTTCCGGTTCAAGTAGCGGCTGCGGCGTCAGAGACGGGAACGAAGTGCATGCTTCTGTCCGGCAGTCTGGGCGATGAGCTTGGCGAGCTGGAAGAGAGGTTCGACGGCTGTTTCTCCATCGTCAAAGCGCCCGTTGCTTTGGAAGTTTGCATGGAGCAGGCGGAGGAGTTGCTGGAGCAAACCGTTCGCCAGCTGTTCCGGCTGCTGCGAGCAGCTCGTTAAACGGAGGGAAACTACTAATGAATGATTCCGTTGCGGGGATGAGGATAGACAGAGAGCAACCGGTATTGTTTTCTATTTCTCATGGAGCTAAGGTGGTTTAAATCCTTCTCCAAAACTATCAAAAGGAGTGTAACTTATGCGCGAGACCTGTGTTCCGACTGGCGTGAAAGTAAAAGATACCGGCTTTGGATACACGTTGTCCTTAATAGGCGGTAAATATAAAATGGTCATTATGTATTGGCTATCCGAAAATCAGACAATGCGGTTTAATGAGCTGAAGCGATGTATCGGCAGCATTTCCTTCAAAACGCTAAGCATCATGTTAAAAGAGCTGGAGGCAGATGGCCTAATCATACGCAAGGAGTTTCCCCAAGTGCCTCCAAAAGTTGAATATTCATTGTCTGAACGCGGACTTTCCCTTATTCCATTGTTAAATATGATGTGCGAGTGGGGAGAGAAAAACAGCTTACCCTCACCAGCCATGGAGGCTTAGTTTTCCTCTATCAATTGCAAGTTATCGACAAAATTCAAATAGTTTAGTGCGCTTTTTTCCAATTCGCTTGCGGGAGACTCATTTTCTGTACCTGGCACATTTTCACCTGGCGCACTTTCCGTACCATAAAACGCAAAGAACGAACGATAATTTGCATTGCAGTACAGGAAAGTAGTTTCAAAAGGAGATAATAAATGTTCAAGCGTGTAGCCATATCTTCCCTTTTCGCTATAATCTTCTTTTTTAATTCCGGCAGATACAGCTAATGCAACGTTCCGATTCTTTAATTTATCGCCTCCTTGTGAACCATAAGCCCACCCATAAGTTAATACATCGTCAAGCCATTTTTTTAGGAGAGGCGGACAATTAAACCAAAATATAGGGAACTGTAAAACAAGGTTACCATGCGATTCAACTAGTTTTTGTTCATATCCCACGTCTAAGTTTCCATCAGGATAAACCTTATGCAATTCGTGAACCGTATACTTTTCCGGATGTTTTTTGAGTTCTTCTACCCACCGCTTGTTGATGACGGATGATTCCATGCTTGGGTGTGTTACGACAACGAGAGTTTTCAAAGATTTGTCCTCCTTAATTCTACTTATATCTTCCTTTGTTTGAGTATAAAGAGTGCACTGCAAATATGTAAGTATGCACTTTTAGTACAGGTACTGTCGTAAAGGTAAGCGTCATACCGTTCTGGTTAGCGGAAGTACAGATTTCTAAACAGAGATGAGAATGATAATTCGATTCGTGAAATATACTTAAGCGAGAGTTAGGCGAAGCGCTCGGAATACCGACTAGGGCAGCTTATTTGCAATGGATTCCATGGAGAGGGGCACTGATTTGAACACAAATGACCCTGCTGGTTTCTGGATTCGATTCGGAGCAATAATTCTTGACGCGCTTATCATTGGAGTGCCAATGACCATTATTGCGCTTGCTATCACTGGAAGACCAGGAGATGAGTATGTCACGGATATTTTATCTTTCCTATATACATTGCTTACTCCAATTTTCTGGAATGGCTATACGATTGGCAAACGGATCTGCGGTATTCGAATCGTGAAAGTCAGCGACGGACTGCCGCCGGGTCTTGGAACGATGCTGCTGCGAAATGTGGTGGCCGGCTTACTATATGCCATTACATTCGGCATTGCTGCTATTGTGAGCGCGACGATGGTGGGAGCCCGCGAGGACAAACGGTCGCTTCATGATTTGATCGCGGGGACGGAAGTCGTGCATGAAAGGCTCTGATGCATTGAAAAATTGAATAACGGATAACGATAGCGAGGAGCTTGCTTGGCGGCAACTCCTTTTTCGTTTGCTGTATTCCTGGGGAGATTGCATGAGCAATGAGAAATTAATTCAAAAGTTCAATAAGCAAGCAAATGTGTACGAAATGAGAAGGAGAAAGCAGACGGAAAAAAAGTGGCGTGAAAAATTGATCCGTTGCGCAAAAGGAACGGTTCTGGAAATCGGGGTCGGTGCAGGAGCCAACTTTCAATTTTATACCGAAGACGTCGTGGTAACGGCAGTCGATTTCAGCAAGGAAATGTTAAACAAAGCAAAGGAAGCCGCTGCCGAAAGCGGTATTCGGGCGGAATTCATTCATTCTGACGTTGAATCGCTTTCGTTTCCGGACGACTCATATGACACCGTTGTTTCCACATTGACTCTATGCGGATACGAGGATCCTGTAAAGGTATTGACGTCATTCAATAAATGGTGCAAACGTGACGGGCTGATTCTTCTGATGGAACACGGAATTAGTTCAAATCGATTCGTCGGTTATTTACAGTCGGCGATCGATCCGGTTTCTATTAAGGTTTCCGGCTGTCATCTGAACCGAAACTTGACCCGAATTTTCCAACAGTCCAATATTCGAATGAACAAAGTGGAGCATTATCTGCTTGATACGGTTCAATTGGTATGGGCAGCACCGAATAAAGATATTAACGGAAAGCTCAACTAACAAGGGATGAGAAAGATCACGCGATTTACTCGTAAGCCATTATTGTCGGCGTTCATTTCTTCCCGTTGGCACCTCTGTTTCAAGTCAGACTTTATTATTGGACAGGCGCGCTCCTTTGTTTGCTCGCTATCGTTACGTGGCTGTTCGTGCCTGCGGAGTTCACATTAGGGGAGCACAAGGTCGCTTCATATATGTTCATAACAGGCTTTGGCTCCGCTCTGATCCTGTGGGCAACCGGTCTGGCCATATGGCGGATAGGCAGAAGATTGGTCAGATGAGCCTGTTCAGCTAATAGTAAATCCTTATGATAGTATATAACCTTTAAACAATGTGTTTACAGGTTATAGGTCATGTGATATGATTGCATCGTAAAACCGGTAAAAACAAATTATACAAGTTATAATAATAGGGGGATGTTTGTATATGATCATTCAAAGATTGCCTTGGGCCGGTATCCGCATCTCAGAAGGCGACATTGTAATTGTCATCGATCCGATTTCCCGAATTCTCGAGGAGTTCGGCGGCGCTCATGAGCCCATGTATCCGCTTAGCTTTTTCGGCAATGCGGATGCTGTATTGATAACTCATTTGCATGAAGATCATTTCGACCCGGATGCGATTATCAAAGCTTATGGTGCTGCGATCCCTGTTTATGTGCCAAATGAAGTGGCGGAGACCGCCCGGGCTGCAGGCCTGACGAACGTAAACGGCGTGGCGGTCGGTACGTCTTTCGAGATCGGGGGCGATGTGAAGGTGACTGCACTTCCTTCCGTTGATGGTCTCGGAGACGTCCAGTCTGCTTGGGTCGTTGAGGGGGGCGGACGCAAGGTTATTCATTGCGGGGATACGCTGTGGCACGGCTTTTGGTGGGGATTTGCCAAAAATTACGGACCGTTCGATGCGGCTTTTTTACCGGTCAACGGTGCAGTGCTTAGACTGCCGGGAATGATGCCTAGCGGTCAGCCCATTTGCCTGACACCCGAGCAGGCCGTTGCTGCAGCCGCTATTCTCGGCGCCGTTAGGCTTGTGCCCATTCATTATGGAACTATGCAAAATCCGCCTATCTATAATGAGACCCCTGACATTGCGGACCGACTTGCGGCAGCTTCGGAAGGAAAAGTGAACATCAGCATGATAAAGGCTACGGAGACCGTAACTCTGTAGAGCCATGGCTGCATCACAGATGACTGAATGTGGAGGAGAATGGTTTATGGAACAAAAGGCCATTACACTCGGAGGTGCAGTATGGATCAATTTGGCCAATACGATCGTTATGCAAGACAATCAAAGTGTAGATGTTCTTGAAGATCCGAGTAACATGCTGCAATGGCTTGAGGGGAACGGATTGCTTGAAGGAGAACTCACAGTCGAATCGGGCAAGGCATCAATTCACTACGCACTAATATTGCTCCGAAACATTTGCCTGGAAGCAATCACCGATCTCCACGGGGAAGGTCGCTTGTCTGATCAAACATTTGCCAGACTCGCGAAGAAGTCAAGCGAGCTCATTGTGGACGTTCGGACGGAACGGTCGAACGACGTACCTTATCTAATCCACGAAGGTCGCAGTTCAGAGGACCGGATCAGTTATGCGGTATTGAAATCTCTGGTCGAAACGGTTGCCCAATATCCTCCGGAACGGATCCGGAAGTGCGAGCATGAATCCTGCATCCTCCATTTCGTTGACACGTCCAAAAGCGGTAAACGTCGTTGGTGCAGCATGGACCTTTGCGGCAATCGCCAGAAGGCGGCGGATTTTTACGCCAGACAAAAAGAACGATCAGGTAAATGAACGGAAATGAAATCTATAGCTAAGGAAACGTACGACAAATTACAGGTCTTAGCTGCAGCAAACACCGGCAGAGAAAATACAGTTTAATAGAAAATTTACCGCGATAACAGCCTTCTTGACTGTTACAATGATGAAAAACGGTCAATAAAGGGGATTTTCGATGAATACCGGCTTTCGGATCGATACCGAGACAAATAGGTGCCAAACGCTGAAGCAAACAAAGCAAGCAGCGCTTATTGCCTTACAGGAATACGAAGTAGACTGGAGTTCCATTCATTTCATTCAAGTATCCGAACATGTCACCTTCCGCATAGTGACCGACGAGGGAGAACAGTTCTTGCTCCGCATTCACCCACCGGGCAAACCGCGCGAGGAAACCATCTCCGAACTGGAATGGTTGTCGGAGATGAAGAGCAAGGGTCTTATATTGCCCGCAGCCGTGCCGAATCGGCAAGGAGCTTTCGTGACGGATGCGGCGACAAGCGACGGACTGCGGTTCTATTCGACCTTGTTGAGATGGATCGAGGGAGAACGCTTGGAGAAAGGGGCATTAACAGAGGAGGCAATCCGGAAAATGGGGGCGATGATGGCGAATCTTCACGAGGCAAGCACTGATTTTAGCCCATCCTCCGGCTTTGCGCGCCCTTCTTGGGGCAGCCAAAGTTTTGATCGGGACTGGGCGCATCTGAGTCTGCATCACAGACATTTCATTTCGGAAGAAGCGTTTGAGTTGTACTCCAAGGCCGCCAATAAAGCGGCAGATCGTCTCGGCACGTTCACAAGTCATGAACGGAACTACGGGATGATCCATGCAGACTTACATATTGGCAACGTCGTTTTTCGGGATGACGAACCGTATCCCATCGATTTCGGCAGGTGCGGCTTCGGCTATCATCTCTATGACATAGCTCAGTCGATCATGGGGCTGCTTCCATCGCAAAGAGCTTATTTCATCGAAGGATATGAAAGAATCAGACAACTGGACGACGAAGCCATTCCGAAGCTGGAGTGCTTCTTCATCGTGGCGATCATCGAGGCATACAGCTTCCATGCAGAGAATCCGCTTGAGACAGAAGGGTTGATTGAAGAGCAGCCCTATGCACAAGCGATACTGAAAGCCTATGTGGACGGGGCGCCGTTCTTGTTCCAGCCACTTGAGGTCTCTTAACTAATCCGGTCAGATCATTCTGGTATGTCCTATACGTATGGCAAGCGACAGGACCTACGACAAAAGATGTAGCGATTTCTACCCTGAATTACCGATGTCTCCCTTGAAATTTTTTGGTAGTATTAACCATAAAAAACTCGAGGAGCTGAAACGATGTTGAATCCAACCATTTTGAAGGACGGGTTATCGATTATTTCGTCATGCAAAAAAGAAACCGGCGATATTTGGCAGGCACATTTGGGCGCGGCTGCTATTGCCAGCTATTTTTTTGTTAAAGACAACGACTTTAATCACGATATGGCCCGACTCATTAATATGCAAGCCAAAGGGATGGTCGACAAGGTTATTGGCACGCGGCAGGAGCGCTCCGTCTCTGCGTGCGATGCGGAGAAAGCGACTGCAGCCATTCTTGGGGCGTTGGATAAAACGATCGATCAGCTCCATTGGGTTGGCCACAATGTCATTTATAGCGCGGCAAGTTTAAGGGCTATTCGGGAACTTAACGGTTGGGGAAGCGCCGACGACATAGCCGGAATAACCGGACTTATTAACAATTTTGAAAGGACGATTCCGGGGCGCTCATGGATCGGGTTTTCCGCTTCCGATGTGAAGAGGATGCCGATTGCAGACGAAGACGGATTTCCAACGCTATCGAATCCGAAAGAGCTTTCCACTTTAGTGCTGAACGAATTAGCCGAATTCTTGATTATCTATCGTGCCGAATCGCATCATGACTTGATCGGGCACATGCTGACTTTCTCCCATGCGTTGAACCTTTTGTTTGACCTTGGCCATGTTTCATTTTTCAAGAGAGGCGTGCAACCTGTTTTGAAGCTGATTAAAGCTTTGCGCAGCAGCAAGCATGTGAAACCGGAAGATTCGATAAGGCTGGTTTCCCCGGTTGATCATATGCCTCTGCAACGAGCGGCGCGCGCAGAGGTGCTTCCGACAGAGATCGCGTTTTGGACTAAAGATTATAGTGATCAAGAGTGGGATTACGGCCACGTTTTTAAATTCGCTGATAGTTTTTACGACCACTTACGGCGTGTAGAGGCAAAAAAGGATTCGTATATCGAAAATTTCAGGTATATTATCGCCAAATCGACCTAACCCGTAAAAAGCGTTCCAGAAACATAAACATCCATTACGCAACGGGTAACTTAGACTCAATGAACATTAGGACGAGGCTGCCGGCAAGCAACGGTGGCTTTTTTCTGTATGAACAAAATGGTTCATTCATCTCTTAATGAAACTATTCACGAAGGAAGTAAAGAAAATCGTAATTGATGAGTGCTTATGTTTGGTTCGGTGGGGATTCTGAGAGAGGTGTTAACTTGAAAAAAACATTCAAAATTATTTTAGCAATTGCAGTGGTTGCTCTTTTTTTATCAGTTGCATCCATTCCATTTATAAACGATTATATTGCATATTGCATAAAAAAGATTTAATAAGATTATCTTTGCCAGACAAAACCGAAATGGTAGATGCTATCATCAGCTGGAAAATTGACGGGAAATGGAAATGGGATGATGATGAAAGATTTTAATTGACAAGAATGAACTTCTTTATATATATTACGTGTATAATACAACAATTGATCAATACACCATTGGAGGTGGAGCCATGTGCAGAAGGAACAAGTTTTGCTATTAAGAGATACCGTCCAACAATTTATCAGATCGTTCGGGCTGCTGGAACAAACAACAACGCCTTGCGGCTTTTCGATGTCCTTATCCCAGGTGTTTGCAATTCAGGAACTGGAGAAACAAAGTTTAACGATTACGGAACTAGCCGAAAAGCTGCGACTCGAGAGAAGTTCAGTCAGCCGATTGGTTGATGGGCTTGTTAAAGGCGGATTTGTATCAAGGGAATTAAATGAGAATAATCGCCGTGAAGTTATTGTTGAGCTTACTGAAAAAGGAACGAATACAATTCGAAGAGTGCGTGACCAGTCGGTACAATTTTATAACGAGATTCTTGAAAACCTTTCTGAAACCGAGCAAATGATGTTTTATGAAGGAATACAGCGATTTACGGATTCACTAATGAGAGTGAGGGGAGAGCAATATGAATCATCGCCACGCACATAAGAATGATGCTGCATCGGCAGTAGCAACCTCTATTTCCTCGATTTTGCTATCGTTTCTAGCTTCTTCCCATCACTGGCTTCACACAGGGATTCTGTTAATTATGGGTGGTTCAACGAATATGATGGCCACCATGTCCGGGATTGTCTGGCTGAGAAGAACGATGATCCTTGTAACGGTGATTACGTCTTTCTATTCCGTTTACCGGTTGTTGAGACATAAGCGTATGCCGATCTGGATGAAACGGATGACTGTTATATCGTTAATTATTTCATTCGGCTTGATCGTGTACACCTTAATAAACCTTGGTTGGTAAGTCGTTCGTTTCCGATGTCACAAATCAGAGCCTTACATTGTTATATGTGCAAAATGCAGGGATTTAATAGGAGGCAAAACAAATGTTAAAGTTATTCGAGTATAACTGGCAAGTTCGAAAAGATTGGCTTGCTTGGTGCCAAGACGTTTCCGAAGAAGATCTGCTCAAGAAGCGGACCGGCGGGGTTGGAGGCATTTTGCACACGTTGTTTCATATTGCGGATGTGGAATTCAGCTGGATATCCGGTCTGCAAGGGAAGCCGGAGTTCACTGAGCCGTTCGAAGACTATGCAAGCTTGCAGAAAGTGACGGATTTATCAGCCAGGTTTCATGAGGAAGTTCGTCCTTTCGTCATGTCATGGACCAATGAAATGGAATCGATAGAGTTATCGGAAATAACATCTGCTGGGGAGACCGTTAACTTCAAATATGGGGAAGTCATGCGGCATGTCATCGCCCATGAAATCCACCATATCGGCCAATTATCCGTATGGTCGAGGGAAGTTGGCAAAGCCCCCGTAACGGCTAATCTCATTCGTCGAGGATTATTTTAACCGAATGACACCACCGCATTAAGCTGCACAAATAATACATATAAAGCAGCAGCGAAAAAAACAGTCCAACTAGACAAGTTGAACTGTTTTTTTATTTGCGGTTAAAACCGATCGCGGCCATGCGTTACCCGATATATACAACCGCGTCCCCGCGTCGAAACGCACCCGGCAGCTCTCTCTCCAGCAGCTCAAGCCTGCGAAGCATATGCTCCTGGGCGTCGCCGCTCATTTTAGAAGCTACCCAGTCCTTCAACAAGGATATTTCTTTCAGAATCGATTGCACATCCTCGCTTTCCACATCCGTTCCGCCTTGGAACAATGCGGTCCACTGGAGTCCCAGCTCCTCGGCCGCCGGCTCCCAGTACATTTTATAAAAGGCCTCCGTCGCAACCGGCAGCATGAACGAGCGTTCGAATTCGTCCTCGGGATCGATGATAAAAGCGCTAATCGACATCGTTACTTCACTCCAAATCTTATCGTAAATGTGTAATCCGGGAATTCCTGACGCAGACGGTTCAGGCTGTTCTCTGCCGCGGCGCGCAGCTCCGGCGTGTCTCCGTCAAGCTGGAACTGGAAGTTGCGGATTCCCTTGATTTCCTCCAAGGTCGGAATGTCGGATGTTCCGTCCGGCGTTGTCCGCGTACCGACCGCCTTTTCGATCAAGTTGTTGATCCGCGTTCGCGTTTTCTGGTAGAGCTGTTTATCCGTAAACTGCTGCGGCGTCTGCTGCGGCTTGCCGGTTTTGGGATGAATGCGATTCAATCCTTCGGCCGACTTGGCTTCATAGAAAATGCCGTTCTCGATGTCAATGCCGTCGAACTCTCCTAGCGCGCCATTTCGGCTGTCGTACAGTTCGACGCCTTTGTACTTCGCTTTACTCCAGTGCACGTAATCGTCAGAGTCTTTCGGCGGAGCCTGCTCTTGCTCGTCGGGATCGGGTTTCTCTTCAGGTTTATCCCCATCCGTCTTGCGGGGAACGTCCGGTTCAGGCTTGATCCGGCGCCCGAGCAGCTTCTCCAGCCATTCCTTGAGCCGCTCCTCGCCTTTTTTGGCCAAGCGGCCAAAAGGCACGCGGCTGAGCGCGAGTGCGAGCAAAGCCGCGGCGGCATTCTCGGGCGTGAGCAGCCGCTTCGGATCGCGGATGTTCTTCGCGATCTCATGGCCGCTTCCCGGGATGCTCGCCGCGGTCAGCGCGATGCCGAGCGCCGGCCAGAAGCCGACGAACAGCAGGGAGAGGACGAATGCCCCAAGCACGATGGCTCCCTTTTCCCGGAAGCTGAGGCGGTCCCACCAGTTTTGCAGCGAGTCGAACATGCAGGAGAAGCAAGCGTTGTCGTCAGGTTGCACAGGTGCCTGCCAATAGGCCGCGAAACCCGCAAACAGGCCTGTACCGATCAATAGCGCGATCAGACTTAGCCCTGCCGCCATCCGGTAATGATGCTGCATCCGGCCGCGCAAATCTTCTTGGACGGAAACGGCCTCGGTATTGCCGTACTGCAAAGAAAATCCCATTTCCCGGCGTTCCCTCGTCCAGGCCATGACGCTGGCGAATCTTTCCCTCCTCCGGAAGAAGGCCGCCGACATATGCCGCAGCTCGGTGAACGGGTCAATGAACCGTTCGCCCGCCATCATCGGGAGCAGGCTCCTTACCCGGTTGAGCGCGATGTAATCCAGAATCAACCCCAGTACTAGCATCAGCAGAAAAAAGTCCTTCGTTTGATAGCCGCTCCCGGTCCAATCGTGGATCTTCATAAACCAGTCCGGCAAAGAGTACTGACCATTATAAGCGGCATGGTCGAGGATCGACCAGGCGAGCAGCAGCGCAGGCAGGGAATAGATCGCATTCGTCAGCCGCTTTCGGAAGCGCACGGCCATCCCGATGCCGAGAGCGACCATCGCTGTGTGAACGGGATGGCTGACCGTCATGAGGCTCGGGAAAAAGCTTTCTTCGAACCGACCGGGAAATAGTGCCCAGAAATCCCAGTGGATCGTCTCTCCTCCCAGCATCGTCGTGCTGTAACCGTAGGTCCGACCAATGATCCCGGAGTTGAGCCACCTGCGGCCCAGCTCCTCCATGAGCTGGAAGCCGACGCCTGCAGCAGCTCCCGCCAGCGTATAGTCGCCCAGGCTCATCGATGAGGCCCGTCGCGAGAAGAAAAGATACAGACCCAGAGGAAGCAGCTTCCATACCTCCTCCACGATGGGGGTGACCACCGCGATCGACCAGGTGTCCGACGTCTTGCCGCCGATCAAGCCGTGTGCGGTCATAAGCGTCCATGCCGTAATCGGGATCACGAGAACGACACCGAGCAGCATGAACATGGCGGTCTTTTTCCAAGTAAAGGTTTTACTCCGGCATAATAGCCAGAACTGAAGCATTGCATAGAACGACCACAGGTACTGCACCAGCATCGTCCGCGAATCGCGAAAAAAGAACAAGCCCGCGATGAACAGAAGCAGCGACAGCCAGCACCATATCGCATAGACGGTTTTGAGCCACGGATAACGCTTCGGTATTTCTCGTGCGAATTGGCAAATAGCTTCCGCGTAGTCTCTGAGTCCGTTTCGGATCCGCCATATCGTATCCGTCTCAATCCCTCCTTACCAGACTTTCCCCGTTAAAGCCGGCAAATCCTCTTTCCAAATCATACTCGATAATCCGGTTATTGAATCATGAATAAGAAGAGTTTAATGAAAATTGGACTTTATTCCCAATCCAATCGGGTTCGGGGACTTGTTCAATATGTATTTGATGAGGCAGTTGGCATATTGCTAACCTGTCTCTTTCTTGTATGGATGACGAAGAAGTCCGAGCACTTTGTGTTAGGTATACGAAACCAGGAGGGATGGTGAGCATGAGCGACAATCCGTCTGTGTTGGTACTGGGCGTTTTTCATTTTCGTTATGCGGATGAGGGGATTCAATGTATATAAGAAAAGCTAGTTTAGAGGATGCAAAAGGTATTGCAAAGGTTCACGTTGATAGCAGGAAATCTACTCATAAACACATTATTTCTGATGAGTTTTTAAATAACTGTATTTGTCGCATTAAACAATGAGGAAGAAATCATAGGATTCGCAGATTGCGGAAAGAGAGGAAGCAACAATATCGCTAATCCCATCCCATGGGTACCGCCTGTAACGACGGCTTTCTTTCCCGTGAACTTGTTCATAATGAATCCTCCTTGAAAGGTTTGGTTATGACTTCGAACAAAGTTTAGGTGAAGACCCGCGAATTGGAAAGTACGCACTTTTTTGTGATAATAACACCAAATGGTTATATAGGCACCGATTGGTGCCTGCGGAACTAAAAAGTGCGTACTGTTCTAATAACCGTTTCTCTTCCATAATGAAACCTGAAACTCTTACTTTAAGGAAGGAAGGTATCCTAAATGAAAGTACTGACGGTTGTCGCGCATCCTAGAATAAATTCGCTGACCTTCGCAGCTGCGGATCGGTTCGCGCAAGGCCTTAAAGAAGCAGGTCATGAGACGGAGGTATTGGATTTGCATCGCAGCGGCTTCGATCCTGTACTGTGGGAAGCAGATGAGCCCGATTGGACAGGTAACCATAAGCGGTACTCCCCCGAGGTGGAGACGGAGATCGAACGAATGAAGAAGCACGATGCGCTGGCTTATATTTTCCCGCTATGGTGGTATAACATGCCTGCCATGTTAAAGGGGTATATTGACCGCGTATGGAACAACGGATTCGCGTATGGTTCAAGCAAACTTCATCATCAACATGTTTTGTGGCTAAGCCTGGCGGCTGCTTCTGCCGGACATCTGGAGAAAAGGGGTTATGACAAAATGATCACTCATTATCTCAACGTTGGTTTGGCTAACTATGCGGGGATTCCGAATTCAAAGGTCGAATTTTTATATGAAACATTAGAGGATAGGCCCGGGCATACGGAAGCGCTGCTTGCGCAAGCCTATAATTTGGGATTGAATTTCGCTAAAAACTAGAACGAAAAAATGAGCGCGGTTCACGTAGTGGGCCGGCTCATTGTTATGTTATTCACTCATCGCTGAGTCAGGAGTTTTGGTAAAATTTCCCCTGAATAAATTTTTCTCCCCATTCGCACATTTGATCCAGGATCGGTTGCAGCGACTCTCCTATTTCAGTCATTTCATAGACCACTTTCGGCGGTACTTGATTGAAGACCGTCCTGAAGATGATTCCATCATCCTCCAGCTCCCGCAGTTGCTGCGTTAACATTTTTTGCGTAATGTCCGGCATTGCCTTTTTAAGCTCGCTCGATCGTTTAGGTCCGTATGACAAGTGGCATAAAATCAGCGTCTTCCACTTGCCTCCTATAACTTCGATCGTTGCTTCCGCCGGGATAATGTATCTTCGCTTCGGTTGCGGTTCCATGAATGGTTTCCTCCTGTTTATAAACGTGAATTCAAAGGTACTTTTCGGTACCTATATTACTTTTCGGTGTTTATAGCACAATAAAGTGCGTTCTTCCTTATTTACATTATATGCTACATAATCCCCTTATACCATTACGAATGGATCGGAAGTCATGAATGGCTGTCGAGGCACGATTATGACTTGATGCAAGCCGATCTGAAAGGGGAAGTTTCGAAATGAAGAAAACAGAATCGAGTCTGGATGGAAATACGAGCGGTAAAGTATCTTGGGGGTTGCTCTTCGTTCTGTGCGGCGCCATTTTCCTTGAAGGAATCGACGTATCGATGATAAACGTAGCTCTACCGTCGATCCGCACCGAACTAGGCATGTCTACTAGCGCACTTAGTTGGGTAGTGAGTGCTTACGTGCTTGGTTACGGCGGCTTCATGCTGCTGGGAGGGAGGGCCGCAGATTTGCTTGGCAGACGGCGGATGTTCCTCGCCTGGCTCGGCATATTCCTTGTTTTCTCCGGCATAGGAGGATTCGCCACCGAGGGGTGGATGCTCATAGTCGCCCGGTTCGTGACAGGCGTGGCAGCTGCATTCATGACTCCTGCAGGGCTCTCGATCATCACGACGAGCTTTCCTGAAGGCCCGAAGCGCAACAAGGCGCTCTTGGTCTATGCAGGGACGGCGGCTGCCGGATTCTCGCTCGGTCTTGTCGTCGGGGGCCTGTTGACAGTGGTCGACTGGCGGTGGGTGTTCTATGCGCCTGTCATCCTGGCGTTAATCATTCTGCTTGCCGCCATCCGTCTCATCCCGCGTTCGGAAAGCCCGGAACGCTCGCCTCACGGCTTCGATTTCGGCGGAGCGATTACCATTACGGCGGCGATGCTTTTCCTTGTGTCAACGGCGGTTAATGCGCCCGAAGTGGAATGGGGATGGACAGTCGGAACGTTCATCGCGGGTCTTGCGTTTCTGGCAGCCTTTCTCGTAATCGAGCGGCGTTCTGCATCGCCGCTGATGCGGCTCGGCATCCTCCGTTCGGGCGCGCTAGTACGTGCCAATCTTGGCGCGGTTCTGTTAGCCGGCTCCTTCTTCGGCTTCCAGTTCGTCGTAGTCCTTTACCTGCAGGAGCTCCGCGGCTGGTCGGCGCTCGAGACCGGTCTTGCGCTTTTAGCTGTAGGTGTCGATGCTATATTGGCACCAACGGTCACGCCACGGCTTGTGAGCAGATTCGGCAACGCGAGGGTCATATTGGCGGGGCTAAGTCTTGCTGCAGTGTCCTATGCGCTGTTCTTACCGGTTCGACTCGACTGGAGCTATGCGGCCATGTTTCCGACCATGATTCTTACCGGCATCGCTTTTGCCCTGACCTATGGGCCGCTCACCATCGCAGCTACGGATGGTATCGCGGAAGGAGAACAAGGACTTGCCGGCGGTCTTCTTAGCACGTCGATTCAGTTCGGCGCAGCGCTCGGTCTTTCAGTAGTCACCGCCGTCAGCATCATCGCTGCTGGAGCCGATGGATCACCCCGGGCAACGTTGGAAGGCTTTCGAACGGCTCTATGGGTTCCGGTAGCCGCTGCTGTACTTGGTGCAGCCATCACTGCAATCGGCCTTCGCAAGCGCATTGTAGTACAACGGAACAATTAATGCACGAGTTCATCATCTAATTGAGGATCAGGTTGATAAGGCGTAATGAAATAAACGGACAAAAAATAGACTGCCGAGATTTTCTCGACAGTCTAAAGCCCTCCAAATTTCCGGAGGGCTCTTTTTTTTCATTTACTACCTTCTTGCTCCTAATTGTTGTTCTGCCAGCTGAACTAAAGTTCTTGTAATATTACCGCCAATCGTACCTGCCTCGCGAGTAGTTATATTTCCGTTGTAACCTTCCGTTAATTGAATTCCAAACTGTTGTGCTACTTCAAATTTCATTCGGTCAAGTGCTGCTTTAGCTTGCGGAACAACTAATTGATTTGAACTTCTTCTGCTCATGTATGCTCACCCCTATATTGGAATTGCATTTATTATGTGGAGTGATTGGTTATTTATACATCGTAAATTATATTTCAAAATTTTTTTGCGGCAACGTGCAGCGGAATTGATTCTGAACCCGTCTAATAGGGTGGAGGTGAGTGAAACGGTGAAGCTGGCCGGCCGAATCGACAGAGAAGGCTTCTCCATGGAACCTTCAGCAGCATTGGAGCAACTGATGTCCGCGTACGGGAACACCGTGCTCCGAACCGCTTATTTTTATATGAAAGATACACATATGGCGGAAGATATAAGTCAGGAAGTATTTATCCGGGCCTACCGGAACTGGTCGACATTTCGGGGAGAGAGCAGCGTGAAGACGTGGTTGACCCGAATAACCGTAAATCTATGCCGCGACAAGACAGGTTTAAAAATGTACGCCGAGCAGCCGACCGATCCGGGCTTGATGGAAAGGGGCCAAACGGTTAGCGTCGAGGAAGAAGTTTTGAAGCGAATGAGCAACAGTTTGATTTTCAAGCACGTCCTGAAGCTGTCGGAGCAAAATCAAGAGGTTCTTTATTTGTATTATTATTTGGACATGAACACGAGAGAAATTGCAGAAGCCACAGCCGCATCGGAGGGAACAATTCGAGGCAGGCTGCATCGGGCCAGACAGCAGCTAGAGGATTACTTGCGAAAGGAGGGACTGGATTCATGAATCAGGAGAAGCCGGGGCTTAGAGAAACATACAAGACAGAAGCCGATGAAACGTTATTTGCCGGCATGGAGTTTGACGAGAGGCTGAAGGAACGAGTGCGAAACAGCATTCATTCCGAACAAAAGCAAGATTTGCCGGATACTCCAAAACGGGTTCGCCGAAGCAAACGTTGGACGATCGGATTCATGACGGCGGCTGCGGCAATTCTCTTCGTTCTGGCTTCGCAACAATTAATGAATATGATTCCCGAGGATACGACTAATCTTTTGGTTGCTCCAGAGATCATAGAGGCCCCTGCGCCGCAAAGCGTCGCGGAAGCCGAAGCGCTGTTCGGAGAGAAGCTGTATATGCCGGCCGAAGTCCCTCAATCGTATCAGCTGCAGAAAGAGATTGGCGCATTTGGAGATAAGGACGGGATTATCGACAGGCTTATTTTCACTTACACGGGCAGCAACGGCGCTTTTTTATTCACCGTAGAAAAAACAGAAGCAACCGACGCGACCGCAGGTTTAGAAACGGTCCAGATCGGCGACCTGGTCGGTTATATCGACTCCTTGAAGGAGGACTATACCGTGCTCTACTGGGTGATGGAAGGCAGGCTTTATTCCATTATGGGAGATCTGACCCGCGGGGAAGCGCTTAGCGTCGCAGGCTCCGCAACAAAAACCAATTGACCAATACTAGGAGGAATACAATATGAAAATGATGGTAAACCATGTAAAAGTAAAATGGGCAGCTAAATTAATGATCGCCGCCAGTATCGCCCTCGTGCCGATTGCTGCAGGACCGGCAGTTGGATCCGTATATGCAGCCGAGCAAAATTCGGATGGTTATGCAAGCAGCGAGCTGAAAGAAATGCATGCGAAGGTCGATGCTTATGTGTTCGTCGACCATGCCGATGAGCTGGCCGAGAAAGGGATCCAAGTGACGAATACCGGTCCGGTTGGCGATTTCATTGAAATCGGCATTCAGGACTTCACGGAAGAGAAAGCAGCCTATCTTAATGCGGCGTTCGACTCGGAGCTTGTCAAGGTTGTCGAGGGTGTTCAAGCAGTGACGCTGAACAATACGCTGCAAATGGCGACCGATAATGAAATGAGCACGACTAGCGTTGATGCCCCGGCTGCGGATTCATCGGAAATGGCCGTTTCAACGGCAGCGGATACGGGCACTTCGGCGGCGGAAGCAAACGTTCAAAACGCTGCATCGGGCTCGATGACGGGCTGGATCGTTGTCATTGCGGCGGCTGCACTGGCGGCTTTTGCATTCGCAAGCCGTAAGCTGAAGCTTTCTAAGAAATAATCCCTAATCCGTATGAAACGGATTAGAATGAGAAAAAGGTTGATCATCCCGTTCGGGAGATCAACCTTTTTTCTCATTTGGACAGTGAGCCAGTTATCGTTTCCGACCAACCGATCGCCGCCGGAATATACAATTTCTTCAATTCCAATGAATTATCGGAATTGTGCATCCGGTGGAGGATGTATCAATTGAGCCGCCTCTTCACCAGGGTTATGATGACCGTGACTATAAGAAGAGGGGGCGGGAGTATTGATTTAGACGTATCGGAAAAGGGAATGGGATGGATAATCGAACAATAATTTATGAGCTTACGGGTCCGGGAACATTCTATGACGCGCTTACGACAGCGGGGGACACGCCTCGTACCATCGTATTCGATATATCTGGAGAAATCACCACCCCCCAGATTATATTGAAAAACAAGTCCAACATCACCATAGCGGGGCAGACTGCGCCGGGAGACGGCGTAACCATCCTATCTAACAATATTCGGTTCTATGACTGCAGCGACATCATTATTAGGTATGCGAATGAAGAGCGGGGCGCCATCGGTAGTCTTCGAATCCCCGGCCGTTGGATCAGACTTGAATGACGGCTATGCAGAACGATAGCGACTTAACGATCCATTTGGTTATAAGGTAGAGTGTTCGAGAGCTAAGGATCGGCATAAACTACATAAATGCAAAAAGGAGGGCGAGTTTACCCTATGCGCTATACAGTAAGGTATTTACCCCTTAACAGAATTAAACCCGGCGACATGTCCGCCAAAATTACTCAACGGATCAAGGAATTGCGTAAAACGGCCCAGGATTGCATGCACATGCTCATTGTTCGCAAGAGCAAAAAAGAGGGTGGTTACCTTGTAATAAGCGGGCACAGTCATTTTGATTACCTCAAAAAGCATACTAATAAAAAAAACGTTGCATGTCTGGTCGATGAAAGCAAGGTTTCCTCTAAGCTATCTTCGCTTATTCACCATTTCAGGAAGCAAAAACTGGCTAATCATGTTCCCTATGCCAATCCTGAACGGCTAGTCGGAAGCAGTTGGTCCATTATAAAAAGATTCCTCAAACAAGATCCGCGTTTCAAAAACTTATCTCGGTCTCAAAAAATAAAAGTTCTCCGATTAGGACTGCAATATAAAAAAACGACAATAACCTCAATGAAGGCCAAAGTCGACGAGTTCCTGAAATAATTATGTTCCCATAATGAAGGCCAGGATATCTCGATCGAGAGCTCTGGCCTTATTCGAGTCAATGAAATCCGCTACGTTAAAATGGCTAGATATGCCGTGACTGCTCGACCAGCTTCCTTGCTTCGTGCCGGGTCATGACTTGGAGCTTATTCAGAATGTTCGACACGTTGTTGGCAACGGTCTTGGCACTGATGTGGAGGCGGTCGGCAATCTGGGCATTAGTGTCTCCGAGTGCGATTCTGGCCAAAATTTCCGCTTCGCGGCGGGTTAATTCGGCAAAGGCCGGATCTCGCAGCAGTCCATGCCTTCCGATTCCTTGTTCCCCCGCCTCTTCGCCATGGGAAGCCGTCGCTGCTTGCGGGTCCTGCGTGGCAAAATAATGCATCATCCTCTCCGCGATTCCCGTACTGAATACGGCGCGTCCGCTTCCCACCATACGAATCGCCTGAAGCAGTTCCTCCTCATCCGCATCCTTCAACACGTAACCCTTGGCGCCAACTCTCATGGCGGTGAAGACCGACTGATCATCCTGAAACATCGTAAGGATCAATACTTCGGTACCCGGATATTGTTCTCTAATCCGTTCGGTCGCCTCGATGCCATTCATTCCGGGCATGCGGATATCCATCAGAATAAGGTCGGGCTGCAGCTCGCCTGCCAGCTTCACCGCTTCGTCGCCTTCGGACGCTTCCCCGACAACTTCCAAATCGTCCGTCGTCGCCAGCAAGCTGCGAACGCCGCCCCGAAACATCGGGTGATCCTCGGCTATAATGATTCTCATCAGTCCCATCCTCCTTCTCTATTGCAAAGGCAGCATCGCGCGTACCCTCGTTCCTCCCGTGTCCAGCGGTTCAATCACGCATTCTCCGCCGATCTCCGCAGCCCGCTCGCGCATGGATATGAGCCCGATACCGCCGGTCGTCCCCGTCAAAGGCGGACGCCCCGTCGAGCCGATGCCTATACCGTCGTCTGTCACTTCCACCAGCAGTCGACCGTCCTCCGTTACGGCCAGCACGACTTGGCAGACGGTCGCATCCGCATGCTTCACCGCATTTACCATCGACTCCGTCACAATCCGGTAGACGGCAACTTCGACCGCGGCACGCAATGATGGCAGGACCGACGGAGCTTTGATCTGCATATGCAGCCGCTTTGCCCACGAACCGTCCGGGCTTAGCCGGGAAGGCTTCGCCATCTCGTCCATCCGTGCGCGGATCGCGCCGACAAGACCGAGTTCATCGAGCGCAGGGGGCCGTAAATCGTTCACCAGGGAGCGAATATCTTGGACCGTCGCTCGAATGACTTGGCTGAGCTCATCCATCTTAGCGACCGCAACGGCAGGATCCTTGTCGATGTATTTGCGCGCTATCGCCACGTTAAGCGCCAGTGCCGCCAATCTCGGCGCTAGATCGTCGTGCAAATTGTTGCGGATTCGTCGGCGTTCCTCTTCCCGGGCGAGCACCAGCTTTTCGCGGGAATCCTGAAGATCCTCCGCCAGCCGCCTCATCCCCTGCAGCATATCCGCATTGTTCACAAGCGGCCCGGCTTGCCGAAGCAGTACTTCAAGGAAAATATGGTCCTCCGGTGAAAAGTTTTCCCCCGCCGAGCGATTCGCCGCATACAACGTGCCAATCGATTTACCCCGATAGACGATCGGATAGGCATGCAGTTCAAGCCCTTCTTTGCGCTCGCCCGCTTCGGCTATTATGGCCTCTTGCCCTTCGATGTCTATCGCAATGCCGGCATAAGGCAAACGAAGCGCGCCTTGAACCTGACGGGCAATCGCCGTAAGCATCGCATCGGGCGCGAGCGGCTGCATCATCTGGCTGCCTAGCTCTAACAGAACGGCGTACGGATCATCATGACGGCCTTTCATCAGCCGATTCACCTGTCGTTGAAGCCATTCCTTAAGGGGCGCGAACGCTACCGCGACAAGCGCCGTTGCAATCATAGAGACGACATAATGGTTCAATGATACAAACTGCTTCCCGAGATAAAGCACAACGGCGGTATAGAGCAGGACAATGCATACGGTCAGCGCGCCATAGACGATCGTCCGGTTAACGAGGGGATTAATGTCCCATAGCCTCCGCCTGAGAACGGCGAGCGTAAGGGTAACGGGCAGAGCCGACAGACAAAGGTGAAGCGCCGCATTTAAATAGAGGAAGTAAGCGGCATTGCCGTTATAGAAAGCGGGGTTGAACAGCATGCTGATCACCGCAAATCCTATGAAGCAGACCGCAACGCCGTAGACAACCCACTTGGTCTGCTGACGCTGCTCGGGCGAAGAGATTCGCCTGAAACGGTGCACCTGGGCATAGATCAGGAGAAACGTCGTCGACAAATACCAGATGAACTGAATGTACATAGGGAAATGAAGTTTTTGCCACAAGCTCCCTTCGAAGAAGATGTTCGCGATATCCACGAACGCTATGAGCGCCATGACGAACCTCGACCATGAAGGAACGAATGAACCGTTCGGGAAAAGCAGGCAGAACAACGATATCGCGATCCAACCTGCGGCAGCTACCCCAAGGAACCAGTAATGAGTGAATGCCGCTTCCGCCGATCCGACCACGACGAGCGACGGAAAAGAAGTGCCGAAGGCGATCATCGCCAGCGCGGCGAGTAAACCCATCGGTTCCCGTGCGCTTTTCCACAGAAGAATCAGGGCTGACGAATAGAACACCAGCGTGTAGGAACAGTCGATCGCTACTTGGAGGAATGCAATCTCCGTTATGGTGAGGCCCCCGGGTTCCAAGGTCAAGGCAGGAATCGACGCTCCGCATCCGTTCGAGATGCATTGCGACAGCAGCGCTTCGTAATAGATAGGAATGCAGCTTGCATATAAGGTTGCTGTAACGATAAAAAACAGTCCGACAAAGACTTGATAGGCTCTAATTTTTTTCATGTTTTTATTATAGCGGTCGAAGGTTGTTTTGAATATGAGAGGGTTGCGAATTCCCGTCCGCATTCCCGAATTTCCCGAATTCGGGAATCGGCAGTTTCCCGTAAAATGGGGTATTCAATGCCCTGTTGCCCGTGATTCCCGCGCGTATAGGATTAAGGCAAGCAAATCAATCGAAGACGAGGAGAATGAAAAATGAATGAGTTACGGGCATTAAGGTGGCTGGGCCTGATCTGCTTGCTGGCGGGGATCGCGAGAATCGGCATGACGCCTACGGCGATCATCTGGGGAACGGACAGTATGCAGGAGCTTTCCTTCGGGTATGCGGCATGCATTCTTATGGCGGTCGGCTCGATCGCCGGTTATCTCGTGCAATCGAAGGAAACCGGCTTGCTTGGATTTATTAGCGTACTCGGCATTACGATCGGCAACGTTTTGACAACGGCTTTGTTGTTTGCCGTGTTCATCCTGGGGCCATCCGCCCCGAAAACCGACAGTTTGGTTATGGCGATTACCGGCATGGGCAGCATGATCGGTCTAACCGGAGGCACGCTGCTATTCGCCATCATGACGTTCCGCGCCAAGGTATTCCCCCGTTGGGTGGCGGGCTTATACATGCTCATGCTCCTCGGCGCATTCCTTCCGGTGGAGGACAACGTATACTTCGCTTTCTTCTGGGGACTCGCTTACGTCGGAATGGGCTTTTGCATTTGGACCGGAAGATTGACGCCCCGGTCACAGCGGGAATCGCTTGCTGCAGGACGGTAATTTATGCAAAAACGATTAAGAAAGTAGGGAGAAAGATGTTTGCAATATTTCATAGGTACTCCAGATGGATTTGTGCGCTAACAACGTTAGTTGTACTTGTCACGAGCATTATGCCAATAGGCGCATTGGCGGCAAGCCAAGCGGCCGCAACATTTATCACCTCGGTTATCACTTCATCGAGTTCGGTACAACCCGGACAAACCGTCACGTTAAACGCTATTGTAACCGCACCGAGTACCGGGCGAGTCTTAGTGGATTTGGAAATCTTCGACTCCTCCGGGAACAAGGTCCATCAACAGTTTCTTGACGACCAAGAAGTAACGGCAGGCGTATCCAGATCATTCCCGTTCAATTGGGAGGTTCCTGCCGCACAAGCACATGGAACGTACCTGGTAAGCCTGGGCATTATGAAGCCGGGGTGGGAGGAACAGCTAACCTGGCATGCCGGCGCTGCTGCTATAGAGGTGTCGGACACCCCCGCCAAAGTCGTTTCGTTATCGGCGAACGCGACACCGAATCCCGTTGCAACCGGAGAGGCCGCGCAAGTTAATGTTCACGCCAAGAGCTCGACCGAGCTTACGGACTCCGTTGTAGAGATTACGGTATATAATGCCGCTCAGTTTGTTGTATCGCAGCAACGTTATACGGATGTAGCGTTCAATGCTAATGAGGAAAAGTCATTTGCCCTTCTTTGGACGGTGCCGCGAGGGATTCAAGCAGGCGAATACCGCGTTGGAGCCGAGGTCCTTAGTCACGACCGTAATGTTTCGTATTGCAAAGAAACCAACTTGACCTTGCTCCAAGTCGTTTCTTTGCAATCGGGGCCGACTCCCGGCAGAGCAGACGCGTATGAAACAGCCGCCCTTGCCATACCGGAGCAATTAACGGCAGGCGGCCTTCTTGATATCAGATCGAAGGTGAAGCCTTCCTCGGATTCGCTTGCTTTGGTAGATGTAGAGATTTTCAACCCTTCCGGAGCGAAGGTGCATCAGATGTTCTTCGATGAGCAATTTCTTGACGATGAATTTGTTTCGACTTATCCGTTATTATGGAAAGTTCCAGCCGATGCGGAACTAGGCACGTATGTCATTCGAATGGGGATTTTCAAACCGGGTTGGGGCGAGCAGTATAGCTGGAACTCCGAGGCAGGTTCCTTCGTTGTATCGGAAGAAACGCAGCCTGAGGATACGACCCCGCCTAGCGTTCCAAGCAACCTGGAAGCAACTCCTGGCGACGGCCAAATTTCGCTGGATTGGACCGACGTCCCCGAACTTGATCTGTCCCATTACAATGTACATGTTTCTTTGGACAAAGGCGCAACCTGGACCTCCATGTTTAATGTCGGTCTTTCCGCATCCTATACGATTCTTGGATTAGAGAACGGGAGAGAGTATACCTTCGCCGTATCAGCCGTCGATTATACAGGCAATGAATCCGCCAAATCCTCGGCAGTCGCAAGTACGCCCGTTTCTTCCATCCCGACGGAAACGATCGCGCCTCCGACATTAAAACAAATTATTCCTCAAGACGGAGGAAGAGTAATCGTTATCTGGGAGCCGGTTAATGACGCCGCCCTTGCCGGTCATAAGCTTTATGTATCCAAAGACCGAGGCGTAACCTGGAATGAACCGATTCCTGCTCTCGGCATGGCGGCATTCTTCCCATTGGAAGGCCTTACCCCAGATCAACACTATACAATTGCCTTAACCTCCGTGGATACGGAAGGGAAAGAATCGGTTAAATCCAATCGAAAAACAACGATTCCTACGCTTGACATGGATCGAACGGCTCCTGAGGCCCCTGTTGGATTACAAGCGGTTCCCGGGGACGCTAAAGTTACTCTTGCGTGGAATGAATCTTTGGAAGGGGATTTACGGACTTATAACCTTTACATGAAGGGAAACGACGGAAGCCCCCCTGCGCGAATTTCATCTATACAAGAGAAAACGACGTTTATCCAGGCCAATCTTGAAAACGGCGTGAAATATACGTTCTATGTAACCGCACAGGACATGTTTGGCAATGAGTCCGTATTTTCTTCTCCTGTGGAGGCTACGCCTGTGCATGAAGAAGATACGATTCCGCCGCCTATACCTATAGGCGTTAAAGCCGTTGCAGGCAACAAGAAGGTAGATCTGTCTTGGGATGGAAGCATATATGCGAATGAAACGGATTTTGCCGGATTTAAAGTCTATGTGTTCAGGGATGGAGCTGAACCGTATGTGGAACAGAGCAGCTATAACCATCATATCGTACTTAATCTCGAAGACGATACTACCTATGCCTTTAAGGTGACCGCATACGACACGTCGGGCAACGAGTCGGCGCCTTCGGAAGCGGTAGAGGCTACTACGCCCTCAGGCCCGGACGAAACGCCGCCGGCCGTTCCCGCAGATTTGGAAGCAGTAGACGTTAACGGGGATATTATCCTTTCTTGGAGCGCAGTTGCGGATCAAGACCTGAGCCATTATCAATTATACATTTCAGACAACGACGGAGTTGCGTGGCAGCCTGCAATCTCCGTAGGTAAAGCAACGAACTATACCGTTACAACACTGGCTAGCGGTAAAACCTATGTATTTGCATTAACTTCCGTTGACCTAGTGAACAACGAATCGCTGAAATCGGAAGCTGTGAGTGTAAGTTATTCCGCATTTGTTGTGCCCGAGCGCCTTAAGGTACAGCCGGGAGTGGGCCAAGCCTTATTGACATGGGACCCCATAGTAAATGATCGTTTGGCGGGCTACCGCGTGTATGTATCCAGCGATAACGGCGTGAATTGGAGCCCTCCCCTCGACGCTGGTACAACGAATCAGTACATGGTTGAAGGGCTGACGAATGGAGATACCTATACCTTTGCAGTCGCTGCAATAAGCGCAAACGGGAAGGAATCGGTGAAGTCGGATACGGCGATCGGCAAGCTAGCGGAAGATGTATTTATGCCTGCCGATCCGATAGCGGTTGCTCCTCCGTTATCGCAAACGGGCAGAACTTCTTTTGCCGACCGGGTTTCGTTCCTATATGAAGGAGCGCAAGCGACTCAAGCAGGAGTCCAAGCGGGAGCGATTGACGAGGACCGAGTTACGATTATTAGAGGCAAGGTTCAAGGCACGCAGGGAGAGCCGTTATCCGGTGTTAAGATTACCGTTCATGCGCAATCGGAGGTTGGGCGTACGTACAGCCGTGCGGATGGACAGTTCGACATTGCGGCTGACAGCCGTTCTACGGTAACGGTACAATACGAAAAACCAGGGTACATGACGATTCAACGCAAAGCGGAAACATCGCCTCTTGCATTCTCTTTCCTGCCGGAAGCCGTCATGACAGCCCTCGATACGAAGGTTACGGAAATCGAAGCGAATGGAACGGACTATCAGATCGCTAAAGCGAATCCGGTAACGGACCAGGACGGAACAAGACAAGCGAGTCTGCTCTTCGCGCCAGGAACGACGGCCACGATGAAGCTCGAAGACGGGACGGTTAAGGAGCTTGCTTCCTTGAGCGTTCGTGCCACGGAATATACGGTAGGCGAATTGGGCCAAGAGGCGATGCCTGGAGAGTTAACCAATATGGTTGCTTACACTTATGCGGTTGAGCTCTCGGTAGACGAGGCTATCGCAGCGGGCGCGAAGGAGGTTGCCTTTAACAAGCCTGTTTATGTATACGTGGATAATTTCTTGAACCATCCAGCTGGAATCATTGTGCCTAATGGATACTACAACCGTTCTAACGGGGCATGGGAAGCGCAGGAGGACGGCGTAGTTATAAAGGTCATAAAGATTGAGAATGGAATCGCGCATCTCGACGTGGATGGCGACAATGTCATCGATGGAGAAGATAAGCTCTCGCAGCTGGATTTACCCGAAGCGGAGAGAGTGCGTTTAGCTGCTATGTTTTCGGCAGGAGAAAGCTTCTGGCGAGTTCCCGTTAACCATTTCTCGCCATTCGACTTTAATCAGGTTCGAGCAGCTTTGCCTGAGGATGTTATTAAACCGCCTTATGTTTCGCCAGAGCTTAAAGAAAATTGGTTTAAGCATCTGGAAGATAAGCTTTCGCCTAAGACGCCGGACAAGAAAGATGAGCCCATCGAATGCAAGGAAGGGTCGATCATTGGCTGCGAGCAGCAGTCTTTAGGCCAAGTGATCGATATCGCGGGAACTCCTTTCAAGCTTTCGTATGACAGCAAGCGTTCCGTTGGTTATCAAGATAAGAACAAAATAAAAATACCGATCACGGATAGCCGAGAGCTGCCGCAGGGGCTTATTCGGGTCGAACTCGATTTTTACATTGCAGGCAACAAAATTTCTAAGACTTTCGGATTGGAGAAGAATCAGAAATTCGAGCTGGTATGGGATGGAACGGATGCGTTCGGTAGACCGCTTATCGGTAAGCATCCTTACTTCTCCGAGCTCAGGTATATCTACAAGAACGATATTGAAGCGGCAAGAAAAGATTACAATGATCCAGATAAGAAAAGCTCTGTGTTCGGCAGAATTCCCGGCGGTAACGTTGCGGATGCCGGCGGAGGGGTATCGAACACGCTTGATACGGAGTACGTAAACGGCAGGGACGAAATTGCCGTCAAGCAAGAATGGAACGGATATATCGAAAGTCCGACGGATGTTTTTCAAGACATGGGCATCGCCGGCTGGAAGCTTAGCGACCACCAGTTTCTGAAAGAGTACGACACGTTTGTTGTAGAGGACTGGACGGCCTTGCTGCCTAGCACGTATACGCTGCCAGTCGGCGCGTTTGCTCAGCATATGGTGTATGGCAAGGACGGGGACATGTACTATACCATCGCAGAAGGACCTTACAATAATATAAAACATGCGATTTACCGAATTACCTCCAACGGCATTAAAGAAAAAGTGCATGAAAGCGCCATGGAGCATGAGGTTATTGCAGTAGGCAGCGATGGGACCATGTTTACGATTTCAAGCTTCGGAATTTTCCGTAAGCTGCCTCATGAAGCGAATCTTGTTTATTTCGCGGGGGGCGGGGAAGTCGGACTGAATGATTACGAGGATGGCATGTCAGCAACCGAAGTAACGATTAAAAGCATGAACGGAGAAAGTGACCCGGAGGTCGGACCGGACGGGAGCTTATATTTCAAGAACTATAATAATGGCCATAAACTTAATCGAATCGATCCTAATGGCCGAATATACTCCCTGTTCGCTTATAAGACTTATGTCCTTAATCAACGTGCGGAATTGCTTAGCAATATCCCGGCATTTAAAGGGAACGTTACCAAAAGGAATTTCGGGAATATAGGCGATTTTAGAATCGGAAATGATGGAACGATTTACACGACCATTGGGACTTTGGTCTGCGCAACAGACACCGATGGCTGTAAAGAACAAGATTTGTGGGACACTCGATCTCTTTTTCGCTCCGTCTCTCCATCCGGTGAGATCAAACACATTGCCGGAAAAGTAAGACCGTTCAATTATGCAAGCATCCCATACTGGGAATGGTACTTCCATGCCTCCACAGGGCTTGTATCCAGTATAACGAACGGCATGGATGCCAAGGAGGCCGTGTTGAAACCTAGACGGGAATTCCAACTGGATGACAGCGGGAATATTTATGTCATGGAGATGGAGCTTAACCGAATCTATATGATCACCCCGGAGGGGATCATCCACCCATGGGATCCGGAGACGGTAGAGAAGATTAAATCGATCGCAGGACCGAATGCCCTGAACGTCGACGCCGACCTGAGAATGTCGGTACAGCCGGACGGGACCATCTACTTCTGGACCGGATCTAAATGGTTGAAGGTTTCTAAGGCCAAATCGACGTCTAGCGCGGTCGTTGTTCCGGATTCAACCGGTTCTGTCGGATACAAATTCGACAGCTCAACAGGCCGCCACCTTCAAACCGTGCTTGGCTTAAACGGAGAGGTGCTCGTAGACTATAGTTACGATGCGGAAGGGCGTCTAATAGGATTGAAGGATTCGGATGGCAGCGAGATTATATTGGAGAGAGACGCTTCAGGTGTGCCTCAAGCCATTGTGGCCCCTAACGGACAACGTACGGAGCTCCATATCGCCCAGGGGCAATTGCGGGAAGTGACGAACTCATTGGGAGACACCTACTCCATGACGTATGATTCACGCGGGCTGATGGAATCGTTCACGGATCCCGAGAACAATAAGAAGAGCTATGCGTACGATGATAAAGGCTTCTTGGTGAAGGCCGTTACTCCTGAGTTTGGGGAAAAAATCTTAGAGCGTAAGGAGCTTGATGACGGCCATATCGTCACGTTTACCGATCCGGATAACCGGGTCAGCAAATACCAGGTGAAGTACAGCGATAACGAGATGTCGTTTATAGCGACGGATCCTACGGGTCATTCGATCGTTACCGCAACGAATAACGATGGAACGGTTGTCACGACGTATCCGGACGGATCTACGAGTACGACGAAAATGGCGGTTGATCCGCAGTGGGGGATGGCTGTCCGTTACCCTCAAGAAATGAAGCTCGTAGCAGCGAATGGGAAAACATCGACTACAACCATGTCAAAAGAGGTAACATTGTCGAATCCTCTTGATCCGCTGAGTGTAGTTACGACAAAAACGACGGTAAATACGGATGGCGTTGTCAGCTCGTCGCATTATGATTCTGCAGCACGCAAGAACACTTATACGGGGGCGAACGGCGAGCTGTACGTGTATACTTTCGACGAGGAAAACCGTCTTGTAAGAGAGGAAGAGGGCAATGGCAAGATTGCGCCTGTTGAGTACTCTTATGATGAGCAAGGCCGATTGAAGAGGACTACGCAAGGCTCGCAATTTGAAGAGTATACGTATGATGCCAAGAACCGTATAGAGTCCGTAACCGATGCTTCCGGGTATACGAGGACCTTCGGGTTCGATGCTTTGAATCGGGTGGAGAGCATTACAACGCCAGAGGGTAAAGTATATCGGAACCAATATGACAAGAATGGCAACGTTACGAAGCTTATCATGCCTGATGGCGCAGAATACGGCAGAAGCTTTAACGGTAACGGCCTCTTTGAAGGATTGTGGCTAGGCGACACGCTAGCGGGTTCCACTTACTATTCAGCTGCTGGTCTGAAGGATCGATCTGTCTTGAACAGTAAACGGGAAATTGAATATATCCGGGATCCAGGCAATAACTATCTGCTTGAAACGAACGACCCTGATATCCAGCGAACATTCGGTTACGATCCTCAAGGCCGCTTGGAGAAAACGGAGAGTATCATTGGAATGGATAGGCAGCAATTTATTTATACGTATGAAGCTGGAAGCACGGCTTTAAAGGATATGGAATGGAAGGGCATTGCCCAGGGGAAATTCGGATACAGCTATGACAATCTTGCGAATCTCTCAAACATTCATGCCGCTTTCCATTCATCGACAGGTCCGGTCTCCTTCGATATGCCTATCCATTGGAATGCGAATAATACGATTTCCCAATATGGACCATTCCATTATAAGTATGAGGAAGTCGGCAAACGTTTCAGCTCTGTAGAGGATGAAAAGATGAATGTCTCCGTCAGCTACGATTCAATGGGAAGAGTAAACGGCTTTGTTAACACGCAGAACGGAAAAGAGGTTTATCGATTGAGCGGCGTGTATAACAACCGCGGATTGATGGAATCCAAGACGGTTACGCTGCCGGATGAAACCATTGCGTATTCGTATATTTATGACGGGGATGGACAACTGAAGACCGTTACTCGCACTAGCAGCGTAGAGGGCACTACGGTAGAAAAGTACAATTATGATCTCAATAAAAACCTTACGAGCCGCGAGATTACAGGCTCTGCGGCAACCAATCATGTCATCGGTGATTTTGACCAGCTTGAGAAAGTAGGCAACGTGTCCTATCAGTATGATGCAGACGGCCAGCTTTCGCAAAGAGGAAACGATACCTTCTATTACACCGTGAAGGGCGAGCTGTTAGAGGCTGCGATCGACGGCAAAGTGATTCGCTACGGGTATGACGCTCTGGGCAGAAGAACGTCCCGTGTCAGTGCCGAAGGAACAATCCAATATTTGTACGGCAATCCGAAGGATCAGAACCAAGTTACGCATTCCGTCGATCCTGGCGGGGTTGTTACAGCGTATTTGTACGGCCCGGGCGGTCAAATCATGGCCATAGAGCGTAACGACCAACGTTACTATGTCATAACGGACCAAGTGGGTACCCCAGAGCGTATTTACGATGAAGCGGGCAGCTTGGTGAAGAAGCTTCGCTATGACAGCTACGGGATGTTGCTGTCCGATTCAAACCCTGAGTTTGAACTTGCGCTTGGGTATGGCGGTGGCATTGAGGACAAGAAAACGGGACTCGTTCGTTTCGGTCTTCGTGATTATGACCCGGCATCGGGACGTTGGAATTCAAGAGATCCGGTTCTCTATGAAGGCGGCCAAGCAAACCTGTATTCTTATGTAAATAACGATCCGATCAATAAGCGCGATCCAAGCGGTACTTTTGCTTGGGGAGGGAATTTCTTTATGGGCCCTGGCGGCGGGTTGGAATACTATGGTAACCTGGAAGGCTGGCGAATTTGTGCAGAACTTGGCTTTGGAGTAGGAGGAAGCGAGATGTCAGACATTAATCCTTATTCGGAGCTTCCTGCTAACGGAACCGCGACTTTCGAAGCCAGCGGCGAATTCGGAATAGGACCTTTAGCAAACATAAAACTAGGTGAATCGTTCGATCTCAATGGATTAGGCAACGGAGGAAGTATTTGCTCCAACTCCGATTTCATTGGTCAAGGAAACATAGGACCTCTTACTTATGACGATGAGGAGGGTTTTTCATTCGATTGGAAAGCAGCGCAGGAAATGGACAATAAGTCCGTTGATAAGCATATGGACAATCTTAAGAAATTTCCTTGGAATGATCCTAGGAAATGGGATAAATGGTCAAAGGCCGCTTCGGGAAAAGCGCTCTTAAAATTCTCGTTTAAGATTTGCGCGGGTCAATCGTGGTGACGATCATCCCGGTAAGCCCAAGAGGAGAAGCCGATCTGAAGAAAACGAATGATGCGCTTGCACCTTTTTGGGGGACACGATACGGAATCCGCTTCCGCTACGGAAAGGACGACGCCTCAACGGCCGTGCCGCGTTTTTTGAAGACGATTCGCACCTTGAAGCTCGTGAAGGAAACGAAATAGATATAGAACAGTAGCAGATAGTTTGAATGGCATTAAAATAGCTTCCGATAAGGACGGGGGAACCCCCCCATTGTCCCAATCGGAAGCTTATTTTTGTGGATTATTGCGTCCTCGTCATCGGCTGGTTTTGATAAAACCCCGTTGCCGTCGGATTAGCCGTTTCATAGCCGCTAAGTACGGTATTCGTCGTCATTTCCTTCATCGTAGGTACTTGATAGTACCCTGATTGGTTCATATATTGCCATACTTCATAAGCTTGCTCCGAGCAGTTCATCGCTCCTTGTTGCATCATAGCCCTTAATTGCGGATTCGCGCATTCCAACGCGGCAATGATTTTCATGGTTGCCGATGCCTTATGAAGTCCAAGCAGACAGCTGGCTACGTCCCTGTCGTCCATCTGTGCCGTGGACATATTCGGACTTTGTACGGCTGGATTGTCAAGCCCGTACACCGGCGTGAAATTTTGATCTCCGCGGTAAGCAGCCGAGGGGGATGTCATTTGTCGTTGTCCGTTCAAGTTTTGTAGCGTTTGGACGGCATGATTGTATTCGGTAATCGCGAATTGCATTTGCTTGTCCATCATTTGAGCGAGTCTAGGATCCTTTGCAAAAGGACGGTAAAGCTGCATCGTATTGATGGCATTGATAGTGGACGTCAAAATCTCATGGGCTTCAACCGTTTCGTGAGCCCCTAAATGCGCTGCCAAGGTCATTCCTCCTTCAAGATGTTGGTCGAACATAGTTAGAATACCAATTCCACTGGAAAATATGCGCGGATGAAACGAGATCAGTTATAACAAGACTTTGACTTGCACGCGATTTGCTTGAAATATAAGATAATGGATATCACAATGATTCCATGCCAGGATTTGATCGTACGTTATGGACAAAGAGAAAGGAGATATAGCTCTATGGCGAGAGAAGCTCATGGCGTTATTTTAATAACCGGGGTAATGGCGAGTGGAAAATCGACAGTAGCGCAGTTGCTTTCCGAACGCTTCAAGAAGTCGGTGCATTTGCGCGGAGATGTTTTCCGGAGAATGATTGTTAATAATCGCAAAGAGGTTCAGCCAGATGCCGGGAGTGATGAATTGGATCAACTACGGCTACGATATCGGCTGGCTGCACAATCCGCGGATTTATATGTTCAAGCCGGATTTACAGTGGTCGTTCAAGATGTCGTAATCGGATCGATGTTGAATGATTTTATATCCTATATGCAAAGTCGCCCGATGTACGTGGTGGTTCTTTGTCCAGACCCGGCGGTTGTAACACTAAGAGAATCTTCCCGTTTAAAAAAAGGTTATGGTGCTTGGACTGTTGAAGGGTTGGATACGCTGTTGCGAGATGAAACGCCTAGAATCGGAATGTGGTTGGATTCGTCTCATTTGACCCCCGAAGAAACGGTTGATGAAATAATATCGAGACTGGAAGACGAAGCCCTTATAACATAACAATGACGGCTCCTCTGGGACCTCATCAAATATTTAGCAAAAGAGGTTTGAAAATATATTTCAAGATCTTAAACCATTCAGTTCTCAAGCTATAGTCTATATCCGTTCGATTGCGTTGGGGTCATATTTCGATCGATACGGGCGAATTCCAAGCTTTTATTCATAGATCACTTAAATATTTTCATTGTACCCTCAAAAAGCTTGATGCCTTCGAATAGTTGTAGGTGTTGCAAACAATACATACTCACGGAGGTAATAAAAAATGAAAAAATCTGTAATTTTGGCTGGTGTAGTCTCCCTTAGCCTGATGGCTACCACTGCTTTTGCCGCACCTGGAAATCAAGGCAAAAATGAAGAAACGGTTAAAGTAGAAGCAAAAACGACTACTGTAACCGATTCCGTTTATGACGAAGGAAAGAACGATGGCTCGAAAGGTCTTGAAAATGCGTATGAAAACGTCAAGGATAAACCCGCAGGCGTTCGAATTGCCGAACTGCTTAAAACAAAATATAACATTGATGTGAATGCTGATACTAGTTTAGCTATATTGGTCGAAACATTGGAGGAAGATGGAGAACTAAAAGCTGCGGAAGAAGTGCAAGCGGAGGTTGTCTCGCAGGATCCTGCAAATATTGAAGAATATAAGAAACTCAGTAAAATAAAAGTGAAGCTCGGCGACAAAAGTGTGAAGGTCTATGTAAATGGCAAAACGCTTGGTACCGAATTATCTCCCGTTGTGGAGAGCGGACGCGCGCTTGTTCCGTTCCGGGCGATCTCCGAGTCGCTGAACGCCGTAGTTACTTATGACAATGTTTCGAAAACGGTGACCGTTACGCGTGACGGTGTCGAGGTCAAAATGACGTTAGGCAGTAAAATCGCTACGATTAATGGGAAAACCGTTACGCTTGACGTTGCCGGTAAAATTAAAAACAACAGAGTTTTTGTACCGCTGCGGTTTCTGAGCGAAGCACTGAACACCGATGTAACATGGGATGCAGAAACCTCCAGCGCCATTATCATCGACAAAAACACCGAAGCTTGATTATCTAAGCATTTCAGCTGATAAGAAAAATAACAGCCCTCTATATTCAATATGGAGGGCTGTTTTTGCATTTAGTTTCCGTTATTCGATTTTATTTTTTATACTTTAACAGGGATTTTATGGTATGGTTAATCTACGTTATATTGAAACATAGTTTCGACAAATGAAACAAATGGAGAGTTAAAATGCCTATTAACTTCCACGAAGAAAGAAACAGAATGACCTATACCACTAGAGCTGCTGATGATTGCGCCGGAGGCATTTACACTGAATCCTTTGTAAGTATGGTGCATCGCACGTTATCGGCGTAGACTTAATCGTTCAAGATAGAAGGATAACGAGCTTGAAGATCTCTTGTTTTATATTGAAAGTAAAATGGGCGAAACCCGTCTTCCGATCATTGAAAAAGACTTACGGACGGTGTGGTTCGCTATAAAAGTGTAAAACCACTCATTCGTTTCCGGACAAAGTCGATCAAATGTATATGAGGTGATCTGGACATGGACCTAATTTACGAGAATGAAACGATTGCAGTAACCGTTATAAATATGATCCACACGGGCGATATCCCATCTTTGAAGCGGCTACTTGCCGAGAATCCGGGCTTGGCAACGGCAAGAATTATCGCAAGAGACAATAAGAATGAAGACGAAAGTTGCGGAATGTCTCGGACGCTGTTGCACGTAGTGACCGACTGGCCCGGGCACTTTCCTAACGGTGCGGAAACAGTGAGTACGTTAGTCGAGTTCGGAGCCGACGTGAACGCACGGTTCACGGGGACGCATACTGAGACACCGCTTCATTGGGCTTCGAGCTGCGATGACATTGAAGTGATTGACGCTCTTCTTGATGCTGGCGCCGACATCGAAGCGCCTGGTGCAGTGATTGCCGGTGGCACCCCACTCGACGATGCAGTGGCATTCGCACAGTGGCGTGCAGCGGATAGATTGGTTAAACGTGGAGCTCAGATCGCAATCTGGCATGCGGCTGCGCTAGGACTGATGGATGCCATTGAGGCCTACTTCGCCGGTGCCGCATTTTCGGAAAAATACCCTTGGGGAGCAAGGTGCCCTTCACCTCCGGACAAGATCACCGTCGCCTTCTGGTGTGCTTGTCACGGTGGACAGCAACGCTCTGCGGAATACCTTCTCGAACGTGGTGCCGAATTGAACTGGATTTCGGTTTGGGATGGATTGACCCCACTGGACGCAGCGCAACGTAGTTCCGCAGCTAATTTGATTGAATGGCTTCGTAGTCAAGGCGCTAAATCCGCCGGCCAACTGTGACAATACCTGTCTCGCTTCCAGCTAATCCCGCAAAATCCGTTTATTGAGGAGACATATTATCTAACGGAGGATATAGATGCGAAAACAACTAAAAAACAAAGTGGTATAATAAATACCGGTTAAGCAACGTTTTCGCTTGAGTAGATCAAAAAAAGAATCGGCAGTCAGGGGATGATCACTCGTCCATGACTGTCGATTCTTTTTCTTTTTTGTCCTCGTTCGATTAAGGGTTTAATCGGAGCCATTCCTCATGTCTTCTACGTTCCTCCTCTAGATAGCGTCTAATAGCCGAGGCATCGCTTGTTTTGAGAAGGGGGGCGTTCAGCATGTCCGCGGTTTTGTCTCCGAACCGGTCGTTCGGGTCGATATTCGCGATCAAATAAGTCGGATAGGCCGCCACGCTGAAGCTCCATGAGGCTTCTCGCGCTTCGTTGATCGATAGCACGAAGTAATCTCGGACATTGTCATATTCGAAAAACGAATCAAGCAGCTCATCGTCGCATTCGTCATCCTCGTCTTTCATAATAAAGATAAGCCAAAACTGCTTTGGTTGTTTGCGCTCGATTTCAGCTTGACGGGCTTTGCGAATGCCTTTTATTTTCCTTGATGTAACGATAATGACCGCCACGAAAACGAACGTAATTAGCAATCCTACAACGAGAGCCGAGATATTGTTGTCATCCAATAACCCGATAGACACAGCGCTGAACATAAAGGCTCCCAAATAACCGATGACGCGCAATAATTGCAAAATAAACATCTTCGAGTACGCACCTTCCTATGAGTAGAGTTCAAATTATTCTGTATCAATAGGATAATGTTGTCAATCCATCAAACGATAAGTCCGTAAGAAAATGGTTTACTCGGGTGTGAATCCTGTTTGCTAGAAGACAACAGGAAACATCAATCTTGAAACCGCTGTCACTCCCGTCGTGGAGCTGCGAGCCTATATACTTAAAGAAGGCAAGCACAAGATGAAGCCCTAAGCCAACTCGCGGTAAGAGCTTTCTGCCGAAGGATAGGGCTGCGGGTTGTCACACTTAAGGAGGAGGGATTGCATGAAGACGGCCATCCGAAGGCAGAGCTCGTTGTCGCGAAGCAGCGGCAGCATCATATCCGACCGATTCCGGTTATTTCTGTTCGCGCTGCCGTTTCTGTTGCTCATACTCGTATTCAGCTATTTTCCGTTATACGGCTGGCTTTACGCGTTCTATAATTATCGACCGGGCTTCTCGCTATTCGATACGCAGTTCGTCGGTCTGCAGTGGTTCAGATCGATCGTATCCAATCCGACCCAGACGCAGGAAGTGCTGCGCGTCATGCGCAACACGCTGGCGATGAGCGGACTCGGCATTATCACTTCGGTCTTTCCGGTGCTGTTCGCGATCTTCCTGACGGAGATCAAGACGACCTGGTATAAGAAGACGGTGCAAATCTTCACGACGCTGCCGAACTTCATCAGTTGGGTGCTCGTCTATGCGATCGCGTTCATGATGTTCTCCGTCGACAACGGCGTCATCAACAAGTTCATGATGGCGATCGGCTTGCAGGAAGCGCCGGTAAATTACCTGGCCTCCTCGGAATGGATATGGCTCAAAATGACGCTTTGGGGGCTCTGGAAAGGGCTCGGCTGGGGCGCGATCATGTACATAGCGGCGATCGCATCGATCGATCAGGAGCTGTACGATGCTGCGAAGGTCGATGGCGCGGGGCGTTTCCGCATGATCTGGCATATTACGGTGCCGGGGATTATGCCGACCTACTTCGTCCTGCTGCTGCTATCGATCGCAAATCTGATCAACAACGGGATGGAGCAATACTTCGTGTTCCAGAACGCGCTCAACCGGGATACGATCGAGGTGCTCGACTTGTACGTGTACAATACGGGGCTGCTCGGCTTCAACTTCTCGTTCGCGACGGCGGTCAGCATGCTGAAGTCGATTATTAGCATCGTTTTACTATTCATAGCCAATCGTCTGTCCAAAATGGTACGCGGAGAGTCGATCATCTAACCGGGAGGAGGCAGTTTATGCATACGCAGCGCAAGTACGGAGATCTGTTGTTCAACGTGCTTAACTATACTTTTTTCGCGGCTTTCACGATTATTTGCATATTCCCGTTCTACTACTTGTTTATCAATACGATCAGCAGCAATGACTTAAGCTCTAGGGGACTCGTTACCTTCTATCCGAAAATGGTCCATCTGACCAACTATATCGAGGTGCTGCAGGTGAAAGGGCTGTCGCAGGCGGCCCTCGTATCGGTAGGCCGGACGGTCGTTGGAACGCTTCTGACGGTGGCGGCATCGGCGTTCCTCGGCTTCCTGTTCACGAAGCGGAAGATGTGGGGCAGACAATTCTGGTACAGATTCGTCATCGTAACGATGTATTTCAATGCGGGCATCATTCCATGGTACATCATCATGATGAATTTGAACCTCACGAACAACTACCTGGCCTACATTCTTCCGGCCATCGTATCGCCTTTCTACGTCATTCTTGTCAAGACGTTCGTCGAATCGATACCCGAGGTGCTGCAAGAGTCGGCGGAGATGGACGGTGCGGGATACTTGACGATTTTTAGCCGGATCATCATGCCGCTCATTACGCCGATTGCCGCAACGATCGCGATATTCTCGGCCGTCAGCCAGTGGAATTCATTCGTCGACACGCTGTTCCTCATGACCGACAGCAAATATTACACGCTGCAATTCGTTCTGTACAAATATTTGAACGAGTCGACTTCGCTCGCGGCCATTATCCGCAATTCGCAAGGGTCTGGCACCAACATCGACTTGACGAATATGCAGACGGCTACTTCCGTCCGCACGACGGTATCGATGATTGTCGTCCTGCCGATTTTGTTCGTGTATCCGTTCTTCCAACGTTTCTTCGTTAAGGGGATTATGATCGGGGCGGTTAAGGGATAGGCGCAGACTTGGAGGCGGAGATGCCGAAGGGAGGTGAGCGCGGCAGCTGGCGATGCAGCATGGGAGACACACGCGGGAAGAACCAATCGTTTTGGAATAAAAAAAGGGAGGCTCATCGCATTGAAACCCATTCGTAAAACACTGGCAGTATTTCTGGCGTTTATTCTAATCGTAAGCACGGCGGCAGCTTGTTCCTCGAACAACGGCAATAATGGCAATACGGCAACCGACAAGCCGGCGGGCACGAACAATGCGGGAGAAACGACACCGCCCAAGGAAGAGCGCGAGGAGATTACGATCGACGTCTTCTCGATGCTTTCGAACTTCGCTGGCGAGCAATCCGGGTGGTATGCAAAGCTGATCAAGGATAAGTTCAACATTAAGCTGAACATTATCGCTTCCAACCTGGAGGGCGGCGGCGATACGAAGTTCGCGACGATGATGGCGTCGGGCGATCTTGGCGATCTCGTCGTATTCGGCGACGACGGCCAAAAGTATCTGGATGCGATCAAGGCCGGCATGCTTGTGGACTGGACGAAGGACAAATTGCTCGAAACGTACGGCAAAAATATTTTGCAATATGCGCCTAAAGCGATCGAGAAGAATAAAGCGAACTTCGGCGGCGGATCGAGCGTCTACGGTATCGGCTTCGACGTAGGCGACGACAAAGACGGCCCGTCCGAAGGACTGGACTTGACCTATCACCCGAATCTGCGCTGGGATCTGTACGACCAGCTTGGCCGCCCGCAGATCAAGACGATGGAAGACTACTTGCCGGTGCTTAAGCAGATGCAAGAGCTTCAGCCCAAGAGCGATTCCGGTCGTCCGACATACGCCTTCTCCTTATGGGCGGATTGGGACGGCAACATGATGATGAACGCGAAGGCTTGGGCAGGTCTGCACGGCTTCGACGAGGGCGACGGCTTCAACCCGGGCGGCTTCTCGCTCGTTTCGGCCGATTCGGGCGAATATCAGGGCGTACTGGACGAGGACGGCTATTACCTCCGCGCACTAAAGCTGTATTATAACGCGAACCAAATGGGTCTGTTGGACTCGGATTCAGTAACGCAGAAGTTCGAGGACGTCGTGAACAAAATGAAGGACGGACAGCTGCTCTTCACTTGGTTCCCATGGCTTGACGATACGTACAACACGCAAGAGCATCTGAACGAAGGCAAAGGCTTCGCGCTTGTGCCATTCGACGAAGAACGCACATTCTCTTATGGATATGATCCATACGGCGGCAACCGCGTATGGGCTATCGGTTCGAAAGCGAAGCATCCGGAGCGTATCCTTGAATTCCTTGATTGGCTGTACAGCCCTGAGGGAATGATGGTCAGCAACAACGGTCCGGAAGGGCTGACTTGGGAAATGAAGGACGGCAAGCCTGTATTGACGGACTTCGGCGTCGAAGCGCTTCCGGCCAACGATACCGTCGTGCCAGACGAGTTCGGCGGCGGCTCGTTCAAGGACGGCAAAAGCCAAATCAACAATACATCGTTCAAGAACACGAATATTAATCCGAACACGGGCGAGCCGTACGACTACAACCTGTGGACCTCGGTGCTCGAGAAGTCGCCGACGAAGCTGGATCAGAACTGGCGCGCAGCGAACGGCGGCGCTCTGACGGCGAAGGATTATTTGATCAAGAACAATAAAATCGCCGTATTGAAACCAATCTTCACGGGTACCGCGCCGGCTGTTAGAAGCGATGAGCTGGAGCAAAAACGCGGCCAAGTCGCCGACGTTATCAAGCAATATTCGTGGAAAATGGTATTCGCGAAAAACGATGCCGAGTTCACGAAGCTTCGCACGGAAATGATCGACAAAGCGAAAGGCCTCGGCTATGAAGAAGTACTCGCATGGGGCGTGGAGCAGAACAAAAAAGTGTTTGAATACCGCAAGCAAGAGTAGGTTTTATACAGCTAGAGCTAGCATATAGCAGGGATAGAGAGAGGAGAGTTTGCTGGAAAGCAGGCTTTCCTCGCTCTTGTTTTTCTTGGGCATAATCGCATATTGACCTTGACTTGCTATTGGACGAAAATGGAACTGTAAGCGCATTACGAAGGAGGGCTTGGATGATTAGAGCGATCGTCGTCGACGATGAAAGACTGGTTCGCAAAGGTTTTATTGCGTTATTCGACTGGGCCTCGTTCGGAATTGTCATCGTTGGCGAAGCGGCTGACGGGAAGGCGGCGCTGGAACTGCTGGAGCAGACCGAGGTTGATCTGCTGTTCACCGATATTACGATGCCAAGGCTGTCGGGCTTCGAGCTCATTAGCCAGGTTAGGCAGCGTTATCCGCGAGTGCGTTCGGTCGTGCTCACTTGCCATCATGAATTCGATTATGTCCAAGAGGCGCTAAGACAAGGCGCTATTGATTATATAGTGAAGACGCTGCTCGAGCCGGAGAGCGCGGATGAGGTAATGAGCCGGATCGTCGCCCGTTTGGAATGGGAGATCGGCAGCTTGGGCGAACGGCTGCTTGGAGCAGAGGAGGAAAAGCTGCAGTCGTTGGATGCGCTTCTGTTCTATCCTCGATTGCGAGAGGAGAGCAGCAATGAATTGTTGCGGCTGACTATCGTAAAGCGCAATCCTTTGCTTGCGGTTAAGCAGATGTGGCTCGTTCCGATTATGCATGCAATGTCTCGAGCAGAAGCGAATCGGGAGCTGGCGCATAGCTTAAGCAATCGTTGGCAGCCTGTGTGGATAGCCGGGTTGTGTGGCCAACCGCTTGAAGAGGTGAAGCTGGTGCTGGCTGAGTCGGTAGAGGATGAGCTGTTCTATAAGCTGCGTTCGGCCGACGAACCGCTGGAGCTTCGTTATGACGATCTGCAGGCTGTGGGTGCTCGCCGTCTGAAGGGACAGGGAGCCGGCGTACTCGAGGCGAGCGAGCTGCTTGACTTGAAATGGATGCTAAATGCGCGAGACTGGGAAAACTTCACAGGAAAGATTGAGCAGCTGCGTCCGTCGTCGGGATGCGTCGCGGCCTTCGGAGAAAGGTTATGCGCGGAATGGCGCGGCTTGCTGTTGAAGGAGATCGAGAGCTTGGCGATGCGAAGCGATATTCGACGCAATCAGACTTGGGCGGATTGGCGGTTGTGGTTGAGACGTTTCTCCGACCATGCGCAGCGGCGCATGATGGAGCTGGGCTTCTCGAAGGAGGTCATGCTCTGCTTGATTCGGGCGATCGTCTATATGCGTCAGCATTCGAGCGGCAAGCTGAGCCAAGCCGATGTCGCCGACTACGTGAAGATGAGCCGCAGCTATTTCAGCCAATGCTTCGCGAAATTCGCAGGAGAGCCGTTCGGCGTCATGATCCGGCGGATGCGGATTGAGCGCGCGAAGACGCTGCTGCTCGAGACGGATACGCCGGTATACGAGATCGCGTTCGCTATCGGCTTCGAGGACGACAAGTACTTCAGCAAGCTGTTCCGAGAGCTCGTCGGCAGGCTGCCCAGCGAATATCGCGCCGATGGCGCGCTGAACGGTACAAGACTATAAGCTGAACTTGGTTATAATACTCAATTGACAGTTTGAGCAGTCAATGTTAGTATTCACCGTATAAATGAAGAGGAGGCTCGTTATCTATGTTACATTCAATGCGTTTAAGATAAGCTGGCAATAAAAAAGCGGAATTTTTATCCACAATTGTGGGCTTTTTTTGAGCTGCTTATTTTTACGTATGGAAACATAGATTGCGATTGGGTTAGCTTTTTTTTGCTAAGCTATATATCGCCGTGTTCTCTCACGTGATAAATGCAGATCTATTCCCGCATCGTGGACTTGGATCTGTATTTTTTATTGCCAAAAAACAATCAGACCATAAAAGATACGGAGAGAATGAACCTGATAAGGAGCTGACACTATGCGAAGGATGCATTGGTTCTTCTTTATATAGCCCTCGCTAATTAAATCGCAGGATATCCTGCGAATTAAAAACTGCGATTTAAGAAGGAGGCTTATATGATGTTATTGATAAAAGCAAAAGACATTCATGTTGAATATATGGGGCGCGATATCTTAGAAATCGATGATTTGGAACTTTATGATTATGATCGCATCGGACTGGTTGGTGCGAACGGAGCAGGGAAAAGCACATTGTTAAAACTACTGCTGGGCGAAGCTCCTTTACCGCATGGAAAAATCATCCGGGAAGGTCATTTTTCTTATATCCCGCAGATGGATGATGTAGTCGTGCAAGAGGTAAAGGATTACACTTTAATGGGTAAGCTGGGAGTCGACGCATTAGAAGTAGAGCATATGAGCGGTGGCGAAGAATCGCGGCTAAAAATTGCACAGGCTCTTTCAGGAGGAGTGCATGGTATTTTTGCGGATGAGCCGACGTCTCACCTAGATCGTGACGGAATAGACTTTTTGATCGATCAGCTTAAATATTATTCCGGTGCATTACTCTTAATAAGCCATGACCGTTATTTCCTAGATCAAGTTGTTGATAAGGTTTGGGAGTTGAAAGACGGGAAAATTACCGAGTATTGGGGCGGATATTCCGAATACCTTGCCCAGAAGGAAGAAGAGCGGCAAAGCGAGGCAGCACAATATAAGCAGTTTACCGCTGAGCGAGACAGGCTAGAGAGAGCAATCACCGAAAAACAAAATCAGGCTCGGAAGATGGATCAAAAGGCAAAGGGGACTTCTAGGAAAAGCAGCTCTGAAAGCGGAGGACGTCTTGGTCATCAAAAAACGGTTGGCGGCAAACAAAAGAAGCTTCATAATGCCGCTAAAAATATGGAGCGTAGAATCGAATCGCTTGGTGACGTGAAACCGCCCGAAGCGACGCGTGCCGTCCATTTCAGACTGAGCCAAGCTCTGGAGCTTCACAATCCGTTTCCGATCACGGGGAAAGAGATCAGCAAACGGCTCGGGGACAAGGTTATATTTGAAAAAGCGTCTTTCCAATTTCCGTTGGGCGCTAAGATAGCGTTAACGGGCGCGAATGGAACAGGTAAAACAACGCTTTTCAAAATGATACTTGATCGAGAAGACGGCATTTCCTTGTCGCCTAAAGCGGAAATTGGCTATTTTGCTCAAAATGGCTACAAGTTTAACCGTAATCAAGGTATTATGGAGTTCATGCTGGAAAACTGCGACTATCAGGTATCGGAAATTCGCGCGGTACTGGCATCTATGGGATTCTCTCAAAATGATGTGCGCAAAGAGTTATCTATGTTAAGCGGCGGAGAAATCATTAAATTGCAGCTGGCTAAAATGCTACTGGGGCGATATAACATTTTGCTCATGGATGAACCAAGCAATTTTCTCGATCTTCCTGCAGTTGAAGCACTAGAGCGTTTGATGAAGAACTACGCAGGTACAATTATTTTTATTTCGCACGATTTCCGTCTATTAGAGAACGTAGCTGATGTGGTTTATGAAATCGAGGATGAAAAAATCGTTCGGAAGTCTTAGCGGAATTTAGTTGGACCCATTCTGTTGCAAGAAATGCAACGAGACGGAGATAGAAAAGGGCTATGTCGCAAGCGTAAGTTTGTGCGACATAGCCCTTCACGTTTTGTTTACCCGAGCGGCAGCAGCACGCGGAATTGCGAGCCGACGCCCGGCTCGCTCGATACGTCGATCGAGCCGTTATGAGCCTCGACGAGCGACTTCGTAATCGCAAGTCCGAGGCCGGCGCCGCCGCTCTTGCGCGTACGTGACGATTCGTTGCGGTAGAATCGCTCGAACAGGTGCGGAATATGCTCGGCAGCGATGCCGGTGCCGTTATCTGTAACATTAAGCAGCGCCTTATTGCCGCTTACGCCTAGGGTGAGTGTAATGCTGCCACTCTCGGGGCCGGTATGCTGGACGGCATTCAGGAACAGGTTCAGTACGACCTGCTTGAGCTTGTCGGCATGAAAGTGACCTGTGACCTCTGCAGTCAGTTCAATCTGCACGCTTCGGTTGCCGGCAAGCAGATGAAGCTGCGGCTCCATCTCGCGAAGAACCTCATCGAGCCGTACGGGCGAGAGGACGAGCTCGGGTGCTTGATCGAGCTTCGCGAGCGTGAGCAGATCAGCCACGAGCTTATTGATCCGCTGCGATTCGAGCCCCATGCTTGCAAGCGCGCGGTTCAACTGCTCGGGGTTGGCTGCCGCGCCGCGCTGCAGCACCTCGATGAAGCCGTGGATCGAGGTAAGCGGCGTGCGCAGCTCGTGGGATGCGTCGGCAATGAAACGCCGCATCCGTTCCGTCGTTCGACGTTCGGCCTCAAACGACGACTCCAGCCTCGCGAGCATGCCGTTAAACGCTTCGGACAGCCGGTCGATCTCCAACTGTCCCTGCTGCACAGGCAGACGGATGTTCAGATTGCCGGCATCCGTATCCGAGGCCGCTCGTACCACTCGCGACAACGGCGTCAATGTCTTGCGAAGGAGCGGCAAATAGAGCGATAATCCGGCTGCCAGTGCCAGAACGGCAAGCGAAATGAAGATCGCAAGCTGCGTCAGCAGCAGCTTCTGGAGCGAGGCTGTCTCCGCTCCTCCCTGAATAAGGCCAGCCATCCTTTTAGACGATCCAACCAGTCTGAATACGACAAGCTGCTCATGGCCGCTGTCATCGCTCACGATCCGGTAGCTAATCGAATCGCTATTAACGAGTTCTGCCATAATATCAGTATATTGCTGCTTGGACAGTTGCGGCGATGCAAGCTCGCTATCCTCGGTTAAGTCTTCCACGTCTCCGTCGTTGTCGACAAAAGCGAACGACATGCCCGGCTGATAGAAAACCGGCGCTTGAGGCCGTTGCCTGGGCGAATCATTTCGCAAAACATTCCCTTTGCCGTCCCTGTTATCCTGCTTGCTGACGCTAGCGCCGAACCAATCCATTGGCATAGACATGAGCTGGGCATTGATCGTGTTTGCTTTATTTTCATAGACAAAATCCTTCATCAGCACATACTGCAAGACGCCGATCAACAGCAACAGCGCCGCCAGCAACAGAAGCGTTCTGCTTAATAGCTGGTAACGAAGGGATTTTGGGGCAACAATACGCCGTATTCGGCGCATCCACGGCTGCTTCATGGCAGGTCCAATCGGTAGCCAGCCCCGCGCAGCGTGCGAATAAGCCGGTGTTCCTTGTCGCCGAGCTTGTCTCTAAGCGAACGGATGTAAACCTCGACGATATTCTCTTCGCCGCCGAAGTCGTAGCCCCATACTTTGTCCAAAATAAGCGATTTGCTCAGCACGACGCCATTGTTCATGACGATATACGTAAGCAGCTCGTATTCCGTAGGCGATAATTCGAGCACGTTGTCTCTATAAATAAGCTCCTTGCGGCGGTCGTCGATCCGGAACGGACCGTAAGCGACTTCGCTCAGCAAATTCGGAAATTGGTTGCGAAGCCTTGCCCCTGTTCGGGCGAGCAGCTCGCTGAAGCTGAATGGCTTCACCAAGTAATCGTCGGCGCCGAGCGTCAGCCCCTTCACGCGATCCTCGACCTCATCCTTGGCCGTAAGCATAATAACGGCTACTTGATTGCCCGACCGCTTGATCGCGTCGCATACCTCGAAGCCGTTCATGCCGGGCATCATGACGTCCAAAATGACAATATGCGGCTGATTCTCCCGGTATTGCGCAAGCGCGCTTTCACCATCGGCCGCGGTGTATATTTCAAACCCCTCGTTTATGAGCCCGAGCTCCAAAAACTCCAGTATATGAGGCTCGTCATCTACGAGCAGCAGTCGAATTCCTTTCCTGTTCGTTGCAGGCATCGTTCATTTCCCCTCTCAGCACCTAACCTCATTATCGGATGTGGAGCCGTATTGCACCATTTCGGCGCGGGTTCAGCAAACTTTAAGCGTCGCTCTCCCGTTATAAGCGTGTTCCGCTCGGACGGTTATGCGCGAATTGAGCGGGTGTGCAGCCCGTCGTTTTTTTGAACAATTTATGAAAATAAGAGACGTCGTTGTAGCCCAAATATGCCGCGACCTCGCTTACGGTAAGCAACGATTCGTTCAGCATATAGATCGCCGTGCGGATGCGCACCGCATGGACGTATTCGCTGATCGTCTGGCCGGTCATTTTGCTGAAAAGGGTAGCGGCGTAGTTAGGCGTTACGCGGATGCAGGCGCCTAGCTGCTCCTTTGTTATTTTCTCGCGATAGTGTTCGCCGATGTAGCTCTTCATGCGCTCGACATTGGCCTGGGCGCCTAGCGAATAGGCGCTTTGCTCGAGTTCCCTGCTCCACAAGACGAGCAGTTCGGTCACCTTAGCTTGGCCTCTCATCGAGGCGTAAGGCAGTCCTTCCTCCCACTCCGTATAGGCCGCCTTGAGCAAATCGAGGATAAGCTCGTAATAGCCTATCTTGGATTTCAGCCACCGTCTGCTAGTCAGAATAGGAAGCTTCGTTTCCTCGCCTACGAGCGTGTCGAATCGGACGGCATATTTTTCGTGGAAGACGGTCGGGATTGTTTTGCCGTAGTAACGGGTTCGGGCAGGCAGGAGAAGCAGCTCGCCCTTCTCGACAATAACCTTCTCGTCTTCGATCCAATAGACGCATTTGCCATAGGTGACGAGCACAAGGGAAAACGAATCCTCCATGCCGTTATTTTCCTCATACCAGTCCATGCCTTGGTCCCGACGTACGGTCTTAAGCTCCAGCATCGGCACGTAAACCTTCTTTCGAATAAAGTACTATATTACATGTAGTGTACTATAGTTTATTTCAAAGGAATACCTATCCTTTTATAATTAATGAAAAAACTAACGTGTTCTTGAAAGGATAGACAGATGAGAAAAACGAAAATTGTATGCACAATGGGACCATCCTGCCAATCCGGCGAAGTGATGAAAGAAATGATCAAAGCGGGCATGAATGTTGCGCGCCTCAATATGGCGCATGGCGAGCTTGAGGATCACAGTCAACGAATTAAAACGATTCGCGCGGCAGCGGAGGAAACAGGCAGCGTCGTATCCGTGATGATGGATATCAAAGGACCTGAGGTTCGTATCGGCAAGCTGCAAGGCGACTCTTACGAGCTCGTCAAAGGCAATATGCTGACGCTGACCACGGAAGAGATTTTGGGAACGGCTGAGCGTATCTCGGTTAACTACTCGGAACTGCCTTTAGTCGTAAGCATTGGCGGCAAAATCCTCCTCGATGACGGCTTGATCGAACTCGAGATCGCATCGGTGGAAGGAACGGAAATCGTCTGCACGATCATTAACGGCGGCGTCATTAAGCCAAGAAAAGGCGTGAACCTGCCAGGCGTTCACACGACGCTTCCAGGCGTAACGGAACGCGACATCGTGCACATTAATTTCGGCATCGAGCAAGGCGTCGATATGATCGCCGCTTCATTCGTTCGCAAAGCCGAGGATATCTATGAAATCAAAAAAATTCTGGAAGAGTCGAACGCAAGCCACATTCAGGTGCTCTCGAAAATCGAGAACGAAGAGGGCGTCATCAACCTCGACGCGATTATCGAAGCATCCGACGGCATTATGGTTGCCCGCGGCGACCTCGGCGTAGAAATTCCTGTCGAAGACGTGCCGCTTATCCAGCGCGAAATGATCGAAAAGAGCAATCGCGCAGGCAAGCCGGTAATCGTCGCGACGCAAATGCTCGATTCCATGCAGGTGAATCCGCGTCCTACGCGCGCTGAAGTAAGCGACGTGGCAAGTGCCGTATTGCAAGGAACGGACGCGATCATGCTGTCTGGCGAGACGGCTGCCGGCAAATATCCGATTGAATCGGTGCTTAAGATGGCGTCGATCGCAGAGCGCGCCGAAAGTATTTTCGACTATGCCAGCCACTTCCAGAAGCAAGCCGAGCGCCAAGCGACATCGATTACCGAGGTGATCTCGCAAGCGGCTGTCAGCTCCTCCCGCGAGCTTGGGGCGAAAGCGATCATCGCGCCTACGGAGAGCGGCTTCACGGCCCGCATGGTGTCGAAGTATCGTCCTGAAGCGCCTATTATGGCCATTGCGACTGATGAGAAAACACTGCATAAACTTTCGCTTGTATGGGGCGTTATTCCGGTGAAGGGCGACCGTCCGGCTTCTACGGACGAACTGTTCCAGTCGTCGTTAGCGAAGGGTCGCCAAGGCGGATTGCTTGAATCGGGCGATTATGCGGTGATTGCAGCTGGCGTGCCGATCGGCAAAACGGGCGCAACGAACTTAATCAAGATCGTACAAGCGGACTAATTTAAATATAGAGTTAAGGAAAACGGGAAGGCAGATGCCTCCCGTTTTTTTCTTTTTATAACATAGCGATTGTTCGTCTATTGGTCAGTAGCAATTTTGTTTTTTAAAAATAGTTATCCATCAATGCAAGCATTTTGAATTATTGGGGATAGTAATTTGGGGATCACGAGAATAAACCTTACACAAAGGAAGGTGTCTAGTTGGATGCAACATCATAAGGAAGCGGCCCGTCCGCGCAAAAAAGGTACAAGTCTCGGCCGGATCGTAGGTAAATGCTTGGGGGCGGCGCTTCTGGCGGTCGCATTGACGTTCAGCATGCCGCATACGGGTCTTGCGGTTGGCAAAAACGCGCAAGGACCGGAAGTATACGTCATCCAAGGGATGCTGAAGTCTTTGGGCAGCTACAGCGGCAAAATTAATGGCTACTATAATGCAGACACGGTTCGAGGCGTTAAGTATTTTCAGAAGAAGCACGGCTTGCCTATAACGGGCTCGGTTGACGCTACGACGCTAGACTCGATCATGTATTCGTATACGGCGTTGAAATCGCCGAGCAAGGCAAAGGGCAAATCGCAGAGCAAGGCGAATTCGATCGGCAACGGCAGCGGCGTAGGCGGCGGAGCTGGTGGCGGCGCAGGTGGCGGTGCAGGCGGCGGAGCTGGTGATGGCGCAGGCGGCGGAGCTGGTAATGGCGCAGGCGGCGGAGCTGGTGGCGGAGCTGGTGGCGGTGCAGGCGGCGGAGCTGGTAATGGCGCAGGCGGCGGAGCTGGTAATGGCGCAGGCGGCGGAGCCGGTAATGGCGCAGGCGGCGGAGCCGGTAATGGCGCAGGCGGCGGAGCTGGTAATGGCGCAGGCGCCGGAGCCGGTAATGGCGCAGGCGGCGGAGCTGGTAATGGCGCAGGCGCCGGTGCTGGTAATGGCGCAGGCGGCGGAGCTGGTGGCGGCGCAGGCGGCGGAGCTGGCAATGGCGCAGGCGGCGGAGCTGGTGGCGGCGCAGGCAACGGAGCTGGCAGTGGTACAGGCGGAGGCAAAGGCGGTATCGGCGGCGGTCAAGGTATCGAGAAACGGCCTGCTCCTGGCGGCGAAAACAGACCAATGCCAAAACAACGTCCGGAGAACAACCGTCCTCATGGCGGAACCGGCAACGGTAGTGGCACTGGTTCCGGTGCGGGCCAAAGCGGCAACGGCAATGGAGCAGGATCCGGTGCCGGACAAGGCGGCAATGGCAACAACATTGCACCGAACCGAGTGCAAGAGAACGCACCTGCACCGGGTGCGAGATAATAACCATTAAGACCAAGGCTGTTCTGCCGAATGAAAGTTCGTGCGGAACAGCCTTTTATTTATTTTTTACCGATATTGGCTCTTCGCGCGACCAATGGCAATGCTTCCCGTAAAGTATTACAATGGAATGAGATGAAACGGCCTCGCAGTCCTAGATAAAGGACTAGGGGTTTCGTGAAAAATATAGGCGTGAGTAGAGAAGTGAAACTTATACTTTCCTATATTTAAAATAACTTCTGGAGTGAAGCTTGCATGAAATCGGGAACGCGGGTAACAAAGTTGAGCGTGAACAAATGGGCGGGTATGCTGCTGACTGGCGCTTTTGTCGGCATGCTGGCCGCTTTTCCTTTTCAGCATACGTTCGTGGGCGGATTTCTCTTCGCCATGTCCAGCGCGGCGGCGATCGGCGGACTGGCGGACTGGTTTGCCGTTACCGCGCTGTTCGGGCAGCCGCTTCGCGTGAAGTGGCCCGATTGGATGGGGACGAACATTATTTCGCGGAATCGGGAGCGGCTCATTAACGAGCTTGTCCATATGGTGCAGACAGAGCTGCTATCAATCCCGAACATACGAGCAAGATTGGATGAGCATAATATCGGCGCTGTATTGCTGAACTACTTGACGGAGCATCATGGAGAGAAGGCCGTTAACGACATCCTCCAAAGGCTGGCCGGCGATGTATTGGCCAAAGCCGATCTGAAGGATTTGGCAAGCGTCGTTCAGAACTACTTGCTCGATCACGCCGATGCCGTTCAAGTGTCGGAGATTATAGCGGATGTTGGAGAATGGACGCTTCGCAACCGCTATGACGACCGAATCGTGGAGTTTTTTGCGGCGGAACTGGTTAAGCTTGTTAGATCTCCCTCGTTCCGGTTGATTGCAGAGCGGCTGATCGATTCGGCTCTCCAATCGTACGAGAAAGGGATGTCGCGCCGGAAGTGGGTCAATTCGGCAGCAGGCTTGAGCGCGCCGGCGATCAGCGCCAAGCTTCAGAGCTGGCTGACGGGCTATTTGGAAGAGATGTCGGATGCCGATAATCCGCACCGGATCCAATTGAAGCAGATGATTGAACAATATGTGCACCGTCTTCGTACGGATCAACATTTGCGCGATCGGATCGAAGCAGGCAAGATGAAGCTGGTGGACAGCTTGAAGGGCCATATTCACGTCGATGCCTATATATCGGAAAATCTCGAGTCGTTCAGGCAAGCTGCCGCATCAGGCACAACTGGCGTAAGCGGCGCTTTCCCGTGGATCACGAACAAGCTGCGGCAAACTGTCGACCATATGGAGAATAAGCCGGAGATGCTGGACCGTATTGATCAGACGATTAAGACGAAGCTGTATGCCATTATTGAACAGAAACATGATTACATCGGCAAGCTGGTCAAGGATAAACTCGGCACCTATTCGGAGGAAGAACTCATAAAGCAGGTCAAGGAGCATGCAGGACGTGATTTGCAATATGTCCGGATCAACGGCACGCTTGTCGGCGCTTTTATCGGTGCGGTACTGTATTTGTTGACCTACGTAGTCGAACGGGTTACATCATCGCTTGGGGGGTAGGATACAATGACCATGAGGAAGTGGGCGAATGGGAGTCTCGTATTGTTGTCCGTTCTGTTCATTGCAGCGTTATGCTGCGTCGTTGCTTACCCTGAGTCGTGGTGGGCGCGCATGCTGCTGTACACGTTCGAGGCAGGTCTCGTTGGCGCTTTGGCAGACTTGTTCGCGGTGACCGTGCTGTTCCGGCATCCGTTTGGCATGAAGAAATTTCCGCATACGGCGATCATACCGAGGAATCGCGATAAGCTGGTGGACAGCGTTGTTCGCATGGTTGAAGAGCAACTGCTTAGCAAGGAGTCGCTCAAGGACAAAATAAAGCAATTCCACATCGTTGAGGCGTTGGTCGGATGGGTAGATCGCAGGCCAGACGGTTTCGTATCGGAACAAGGATGGGGCATTATTGCAACGCTACTGTCCAAGATCGACTTGGAAGGCGTATCGGTTATGCTGGACGAGCAGGCGCGCAAAGGACTGCGGAAGGCGAACGTCTCCCCATATGCCGGAACGGCGCTCAAGTGGGTGCTTGAGAAGGGCGATCTCCAAGGCTGGATCGGGCAGATCGTCGATTTCGCGGCACAGCGGATAGCGGTCGAAGAGACAAAGCGGGCCATCAGGAATATGATGCATAAAGAGAAGGACAAGTTCGAGAATACGGGCGGCACCGTGTCGAAATGGTTCAAGAGAATGGCCGTCATCGTCGCGGAATCGACAGACTCTCTCAATATAGACGATGCGGCGGAAGCGATGTACCGCGATATGCTGACTTTCATCGAGCAGCTTCGCAGTCCAGAGCATGAGCTTCGCGTTCTGGTATCGGATATGGTGCATAAGCTGGCTGAGGATCTTCAGCATAGCCAGGATCTGTCCGACACCGTAAACAGCTGGAAGAACGATGTGCTGGATAAGATTTCACTTCTACCGTCCATTCAATCGCTGCTCGGCTCTTTCAAGCAAATGCTGACCGAGGATGCGGAACTGAAATATATCGTGTTGGATCAACGCTCCGTCAATCATGAAGATATTAAGCGATGGGTCGGCGAGTTCGTTCAGGGCTATTGGGACTGGTTCAAGAGCAGCCAATCTTCGATGGATTGGCTGGAGGGCTACGTTCAGCAGTTCGTAGGCAAGCTGATCGAGACACAGCATGCTTTAGTCGGGATTATCGTGCGCAGGACGCTTGAGGATTACACCGAGGAGAAGCTCGTTACGTTCATCGAGAGCAAGGTGGAGATCGATCTGCAGCGAATCAGGCTCAATGGCGCGCTTATCGGCTCATTGGTGGGAGCGGGACTATTCGTTTTCCTTCACGGCGTATATCGTCCGTTATTGGATTGGTTGGCGTGAGGGGATAAGCTTTTCAGTGTTTGCATTAACTTCGCTCTAGAACGGCTCGATTGGAGCCTTCCGAAACCAAGTTAATGCCGATATCCAACATAGACTCGATATGCCCCCTACATCGGCAAAAGTTAATGCAATTATCCAATATAGCCGATCGTCACGACGGCAACCACGCACCGCAACGAACATGGGGACAACGTTTAAGCTCGTCTTGCTTATTAGCAGACGAGCTTTTTTGTTGTTAAGCGTTGAGCTTGGATTGGCGATATTCGGTAGGGGTAATCCCTTTGTATTCGCGGAATAGACGGCCGAACACGTTGTACGAGCTGAAGCCGACTTCGAGCGCGATATCGAGAATGCTCATGTCGGTTGCGCTGAGCAAGGCGCAGGCATGGCGAATTCGGATTTTGTGAAGCAAATGGAGAAAGTTGATGCCTGCATGCTTCTTGATATCGACGCTAAGTCTGGATGGAGGAATGCGGAAGTGCTCGGACAAGCCGGATAACGACAGATCTTCGCGGTAGTGATAGTGAATGTATTCGATAACGGGCCAGATCGAGCCGTTGCCCGCAAGGTAAGCCCGCTCCTGCGAGTCCGTGCCTTGCCGCGACACCCGAATCCGCTGGAACAGCATTAGGATTTCATGAAGCTTCAAGGCGAGCAGCTCGTTGCGGAAGTGATGGGTCTGGTTGTATTCGTTATAAAGGCTCAGCATCAGCTTCTCGAACTGCACCAATTCGTCGTTCTCCAGATGCAAGAACGGCTGTTGATTTTCCGTTAGCAGCGATTGCAAGTACGGGGAGCCGGTCTTAACCGATGAGACGAGCAGCTCCATGGCGAACATGCAGTTGAACAGCCGGATCGGAGCCTGGGAATACGTAACGATGTCATGAACCTGATAGGGGAGCAAAAAGGTGAAGGTGCCTCGCCTCATCGGATGACGGATGCCGTTGATCGTTTCATGGCCTTCGCCCTCGATCACGAGCGAGCATTCCAGAAAGTCATGACGATGCGCGGGGAAGGAGTGGCGGACCTCGTTGATAGACACATAGAAGGGGAAATCCGCAGCAATCATTTCATAATCGGATAAGTCTTTGTTCATCGGAAAAATCGTCATGATGAACCCTCCTAAAATTCGAGTAAAAATTAGTGTGTTGACAACAATTTTTGCACCATTCACGGTGTGATTATACCATAAACTGTGTTTGTAAGCGCTAAACATTTTGCAGAACATCAAGGAGGATTTATCCATGTCATTACCGCCAATCGGCTTGATCGGAGAGCTAGCATCAAGCCCGGTCATCCTGCGTCACCCGAACAATCCCATTCTCACGAGAGAGGATGTTCCTTACAATCCCGCGCTCGTATTCAACGCAGGCGTAACCAAATTCCAGGGCCAATACGTCATGGTGTTCCGTAACGATTACGGTCAACCGGACAAGCAAACGCTCTCCCACTACGGAACGACGAACCTCGGCCTGGCGTTCAGCCGCGACGGCACCCGATGGGATGTGAGACCCGATCCGATCTTCGATCTAAGGGACGAGGAGATCATACGTACTTACGATCCGAGGTTAACCGTCATCGATGGGCGTTGCTACATGTGCTTCGCGGTCGATACGCTGCACGGCATACGCGGCGGCATCGCGGTGACCGACGATTTCGAGCATTTCGAAGTGCTGAGCATGAGCGCGCCGGATAACCGGAACATGGTGTTGTTCCCCGAGAAGATCGGCGGCCGCTATGTAAGACTGGAGAGACCGTTCACGATCTACAGCCGCGAAGGCAAGGAACGGTTCGACATCTGGATCTCGGATTCGGCCGATTTGAAGGATTGGGGCAATTCCGACCTGCTGCTCCCCGTCGAACGGGTGCCGTTCGCGAATACGAAGCTTGGACCGGCAGCGCCGCCGATCAAGACGAAGAAGGGCTGGCTGACGACGTTCCATGCGGTCGACATCGACCCGTCCCGCGGCAAGAACGGCTGGGAGGATAGTTGGAAGAAGCGGTATTCGGCAGGACTTATGCTGCTTGACCTCGATAATCCGAAGAAAATCGTCGGGCTGTACGAAGAGCCGCTGATCGCGCCGGATGCTTCTTACGAGAAGGACGGGGGATTCCGTAATCACGTCGTTTTCCCGGGCGGCATGATCCTGGAAGATTCGGGCGAGGTGAAGATCTACTACGGGGCGGGAGACACGTACGAATGCTTGGCAAGCGCGCATGTGGACGATCTGCTCAGCCTGGTCCTGAAATAGTTATTTCGCTTAAAGGATGGAGGTGTGCAATTTGTTTGCGACAAGCATGAAGAAGTCATTCCGTTATTTGAACAAAAAGAAATATTTGTACCTGCTGCTGATGCCCGGCATTATTTATTTTCTCGTCTTCAACTATGTGCCGATGTACGGGGTCATTATCGCTTTCAAAGATTTCAACTTTGCCAAGGGCATTTGGAACAGCGCTTGGATCGGCTTCGAGAACTTCCGGTACATGTTCGGGCTGAGCGATTTCTATACCGTTTTTTGGAACTCGCTGTATTTAAGTTTCCTGAAGCTGGCCATCGGATTCCCGTTTCCGATCCTTCTAGCTTTATTCCTGAACGAAATGAGAAACCGGACTTATCAGAAAATAACGCAAACGATCATTTATCTTCCGCACTTCATCTCCTGGGTCGTCATCGGCGGCATCTTGGTCAACTTCCTGTCGCCATCCTGGGGCGTGCTCAATCTGTTTCTGAAGCAGCTCGGAATCGAGCCGATCTTCTTCCTAGCCGACAATGACTACTTCCGCCCGCTCGTCGTGCTCAGCAGCGTTTGGAAGGACTCCGGCTGGGAAAGCATCATCTACCTGGCCGCGATCGTCTCCATCAATTCGGAATTGTACGAGGCGGCAGGCATCGACGGCGCCAGCCGTCTGCAGAGACTATGGTACGTGACCATACCTAGCATCAAATCGACGATCATCATTTTGCTTATACTTCGGCTTGGCCACATCATGAACAACGGCTTCGAGCAAATATTCGTGCTTCAGAATCCGATGAATCTAGGCGTCTCCGAAGTGTTCGAAACGTACGCGTACCGGGTAGGCATACTCGGCGGAAGGTTCTCCTTCGGCGCCACGGTCGGCTTGTTCACCTCCGTCATCGGCCTGATCTTCCTGCTCGCCAGCAACAGGATTGCGAAGTTTATGAAGGAAGACGGGATATGGTGATGCGGACATCCGTTGCCTGCGGCATATCGACAGGAGGTAATATCTCATGAATATCAGATCCAGAGGGGATAAGCTGTTCGACATCGTCAATTACACATGCCTCACGTTGTTCGCGCTTGCCTGTCTCTTTCCTTTCTTTTATGTAGCCGCTTTCTCGGTTACGCCTTATAACGAATATTTGGCCAATCCGCTAAAGCTGATCCCTAATAAGCTGGAGTTCAGCGCGTATACCCAAATTTTCAAGATGGATCAGCTGTGGACCGGATATCGCAATACGATCATCATTACGGTGCTCGGCGTGTGCATCAACATTTTCCTTATGATCATTACGGCCTATCCGCTCTCGAAGCGGGACTTGAAGGGCCGGAGCTTCGCGCTCGTTCTCATTACGTTCACGATGTTTTTCAACGGCGGTCTAATTCCGAACTTCTACTTGATCAAATCGCTTGACATGTATAACACGCTGTGGAGCCTTGTGCTGCCAAACGCGCTCGGTGCCTATAACCTGCTGCTGATGAAAAACTTTATCGGCAACATTCCGCCAAGCCTGGAAGAGTCAGCCTCCATTGACGGCGCGAACGAGCTGCGGATCTTGTTCCGCATCATCGTGCCGCTGTCGAAGCCGGCCATCGCCACATTCGTTATTTTTCATGCGGTAACGCAATGGAACACGTTCTTCAACGCCATCATCTATACGTCCAAGAGAGACCTGTGGCCGCTGATGCTCATCGTCAGGGACATGGTCGTCGACAGCGGCGGCGTCGCCAAGGACGTGATGGACGCGGGAACGTCCGGCGTAACCGAGTTTACGATCAAGATGGCGATCATTATTTTCTCCACGCTGCCGATCATTCTGGTGTACCCGTTCATGCAGAAGTACTTCATGAAGGGCATACTCGTCGGTTCTATTAAAGGGTAAAAGCGGGCGTTTTTCCGATTCTACCGGTTAAATCTGCGGTTAGCGCCGCGGTTTAATATAATACGATGACTAAAGGGGAGAAGGACATGGTTACAAAAAAGCACCGTACCGCTAAAACGCTCATTTCCTTGTTGATTCTGGCTATGGCGTTGGCAGCCTGCAGCTCGGGCGACAACGGCGGCAATTCGAATGAAGGCAGCACGAACGCGCCGAAATCGTCCAATGAAGCAAGTGAGCAGCCAGCGGATGATAAGCCGGTTACGATCAAAATGTTCAACAGGGTTAACGCGGAGATCGTTCTCAAAGATAACCCGGTTATAGCCGAGGTCGAGAAAATCGCGAACGTGAAGCTGGAAATCGAAGCGCCGCCGATCAACAACTACGTCGACAAGCTGCAGGTGCTGATGGCGTCCGGCGATCTTCCAGACGTGATCTACAACTGGGGTACAGCGGGCAACGGCGCCGACGCGAATATGGAGAAATGGGCGCAGAACGGCTTGCTCGAGCCGCTCGACGACAAAATCGCGAATTATCCGAACTTGATGAAAAACATTTCGCCGGACATGTGGAACGCGGTCAAATCGGTTAACGACGGCAAAACGTACATCATTCCGAGAACGAATGCCGTCAACCACTGGGGCTACATGATCAACCGGCAATGGCTCGATAAAGTGAGTCTGCAAGCGCCGACGACGCTCGACGAGCTGACCAGCGTGTGCAAGGCGTTCACGGAACAGGATCCGGACGGCAACGGCCAGAAGGACACCTATTGCCTAAGTTTCTCCGGACCGGACCTCGGCCGCAATACGATTTGGAATGCATCGAACTTCCTGACTGCAGCCTTCGGTCTTCCGGTGGTGGACGGCGTGAAGGACGCAGACGGAACGTACAAGATCAGAGAGAAAATGTCGGGTTACCTTCCTTACTTGACGTACTTGAAGAAGCTGAACGACGAGAAGCTGATCGATCCCGAATTCCTGATCAACAAAATTTACGTCGACCAAGAGAAGCTGAACCAGAACCGAATAGGCATCATTTATGCGCATCAAAGCACCGTTCTCGGCAACATTAGCAAAGACCCTGAATCCGACAAAAAGTATACGTACCATGGCGTATTGAAGGATGCGAACGGCGTTGCCGCCGACTGGGTTACGCCTGCGATGTGGGGCGGCTGGATGATCCCGAAAGGATCGAAAAACGTCGATGACGTTCTCGCTTTTCTGGATTGGGGCAATACAGCCGAAGCGAACGCGCTGTTCCAATTGGGCGTGAAGGGCGTTACGTATGACAGCTATGATCCGGCTACGAAAGCGATAACGCGTACCGACGAGCAAACGACTTTGCTGTCGACGCTTACGAGCAGCTATATGACACCGGCCAATGCGATCAACGGGGAAGGCGCATCGATCGTCAACGCAACGACGCCGGAACGCATTAATCTGTACAAAACGCAGCTGGACGCGGCACTCGGCCAAATGACTGTCGTGAACGTGCCTGCCGTCAGAGCGCCGAAAATCGCGAACTTGAACAGCACGATTCCGGATCTCGTAAAGGAGAAGGACGATAACGAAATTAAGTTTATTACGGGCGCAATCAACGAGCAACAGTTCAAGGAGTTCCTGGAGAAGGAATGGTACCCGGCTACAGCGGATGCCGAAGCGGAATACGTGACCTTCATGACCTCGCTCGGCGAGTAAGGCTAGGCTGCAGAAACAACATCTAAAAACAACGGCTTCATACCCGCAAATTACAGCGAAGACTCTCATCAATGGGAACCCAATTGCGCTGTGGTTTGCGGGTTTATTCATTCGACTATCGAAAGGGGTTGCAATTGTGTTAAAGAATGGTATCCGCAGTTTGTTCTGTCTCATTCTCGCAGTCGTGTTAAGCATGTCGAGTATTCCGTTTGTACCGAATGGATCGGTTCAGACGGCAGAAGCAGCCGGTTCGACGATCACCAAGAGCGGCAATACATGGACGCTGGAAAACGACGTGCTAAGGGTCGTGCTCTCCTTCGCAAGCGGCAGCGCACAGATGACAAGCTTCTACAACAAGGAAGCGGGCAAGGAATACTTAACCGGAAGCGGCAGCAATTATTTATTTTATTACAACTACGGCGGAAGCGATCTGTATTCCAACGACGGCGGATGGACGCTAGGGGCGGATACGATCAGCAACATCTCTTTATTCAGCACAACTTGGGGCAAAAGGCTTGAAATCCCGATAACAAGAACTTCGCCCCAGAACGTAACGGTAACGCTGCGATTCGAAATGTATAACGATCGTGCGGGTCTCAAATACTCCAACCTGATCAAAAACAACAGCACGTCGAATAAAACGATTACGGCTTCGGACATTATCGCGCTTAACTTTCCGAACGATCCCCACACGCTGCATTACGTTCCGAACATGACCTGGAGCAGCACAACGGGCGCGCTGCCGATGAACGCGGGGAAAAACGCCATCACGAGATACAACACCGGCGATGGCTGGACGCTTCAGCCGGAGATGAACTGGAAGACCCAAGGCGCGCCGGACAACTTCCCGTTCGCGGGCATTAACGCATGGAGCGGCATATCCGGCGTCAAGGTTTCGACGAATCCCGGATCTCTGCAGCTCGTGTTGTTCCCGAACGAGCAATTCGAATATATTTCCGTCAACATGACCGCTTTCAAGGGCGATAGCATGGACGGCAGGATGGCCGTCGAGGAGCATTTCCGCAAAAGGTTCAAATACCATCATACGACGTCCGTCTTCACGACCAACGATTGGGAATGGCTGAACAACCGGAACGAAGCTTATTATCGCAACACCGTTATTCCGAAGGCGACGCAGGCCGGCATGGACATGGTCATGGTCGACGACTTCTGGAACACGACGAGAGATACGACGACAGCCGCGAGCTCCTTCACGACGAATCTTGCCGCGCTGACAGACACGATCGTTGACGCAGGGATGCGTTTCGGCATCTGGTTCAGCATGACCGGAGACAATCATAATGCGGGCCGGGATTTGGCCGACCCGGCCAATATCGAATTCAAGCGCAGCCAAGTCGAAGACTACATGATTCCGAACTACCATCTGTCTCATCAGATGATCGATCTGACCGAATTCTGGCCGAACACGGCAGCAACGTCAACGTCACATCCAAGCGATAGCGTATACCGCAAAAACGTGCTTGTCCGAGATTACAACAACGATATCGTCTCGCGTCATCCCGACTTCTTGACGAAGTTGACAAGCGAGGTCGATATTTATCCGACGCAAGGAGACCGTAATGTCGGCTTGCTGCATATCGGCGACAACGGCTTCGTATCATCGAAAGGCAACGTTGATAAGAGCATGCTGATCGCAACGAACAGCTTCGGGTATTTGCCGCTTAACTCCGTTTATTACGGCGGGCTTACGACCGGCAAGGTAGAAGATTATTATTCGTATATGCCCGCCCGCGTCATCAAGTTCGCGAAGGATCCGGGAACGTGGAGCGCGGCCGGCATCAGCACGCTGAAGAAGTTCAACGATTGGCGGAAAAACCCGCGCATCAAAGAACTTACGGACGGCATCATCCGGCCGCTGTACGCCGGACCGAACTACGATACGTCGGGTCCTTACGCCTGGATGTACGCCCCGGACGATATGAGCAAAGCGCTTGTCATCGCAACCGCCGGCAACGAGGCCGCGGCGCCGGACGAGTTCACGCTTGACCTGCGCTGGCTCGACGACAACAAGACGTATTTGGTGGAAGACGTCACGATGAACGACAGCGGCGCTATCCATTACAAATACAAGGGCAGATTCACGGGGGCCGAGTTGAAGTCGCCTGGTCTGACCGTCAACTTCAAGGAAAACACGTCCAGAGGCAAGGCGTTCTGGATTCAAGAGGACAACGGCTCCGACATGCAGGTACTGTATGCCGACGAGTATATAACTTCTTTTACCACGTCTGCAGGTACTTCCAGCCTTACGATTAACGCGACAGGACCGGTGGGCAAGACGGGGAAAGCAGTTGTGTATGATCGTACGGCGAACAAAACAATTATCGCCGATGTCGCGATCGGCTCCGGCGGCAGCGGCAGCGTAACGGTAGAATCCGGCTTCAAGCATGAGGCGGAAGGCCTGCCTTTGACGCTTTCCAGCGGCGGCACTTCCTCGAACGGAAGCGACGCGGCGGCAAGCGGAGGATCGCTCAGCTACGCCAATACCAACGCCGTGGGCGGCTATGCCGACTATACGGTCAACGTGCCAAGCTCCGGCACGTACAACGTGAAGGTAAGGGTGAAGAAACATCCGGATCGCGGCATTGCGCAGCTGTATATCGACGGGGTGGCGGTAGGCACGCCGATCGACCAATACGCCAGCACGCAAGGCTATGTCGAAGTAAATCTGGGGGATTACGCATTCACCTCTGCGGGAGACAAAAATTTCCGCTTCCAGCTTACGGGCAAAAATCCGGCCAGCTCGCAGTATACGATTGCGACGGATACGATCCGGTTGACGTACCGGTCGCCGGATATGCAGCTTCCGCCGCAAATCTACGAGCCGGTCAAATATGAGGCGGAAAGCGCAACGACGACGGTGTCTTCGGGAGGAACGAATACGGACGGCACCGATACGTCCGCAAGCGGCGGCGCATTGAACTATGCCAATCCGGTCAGCGTCGGCGGCTGGGTGCAATACGCGCTTAATGTGCCGGCTGCAGGGACATATAACGTGAAGATTCAAGTGAAGAAGCATCCGGATCGCGGAATCGCGCAGCTTTACATCGACGGGGCCGCTCAAGGAGCGCCGGTTGACCAGTATCAAAGCGCGCAGGGGTATGTATCGGTCGATCTGGGAGACGTAACGTTCAGCACCGCAGGTACGAAGGCGTTCCGCTTCCAGTCTACGGGCAAGAACGCAAGCAGCGGCGCCTACACGTTAGCGACGGATTATATCGCCTTAACGAAGAAGCCGCTCACCTTCGAAAGCGAGAGCTTGGCTACGAACCTATCGGCAGGGGCAACGGTGACGACCGGATCCGATTCGGCTGCAAGCGGCGGCTCGTTGAGCTATAACGGCTTCGGCGGCGTAGGCCAGTGGGTTGAATATACGGTGCCTGTGCCGGCAGCGGGAACGTACGCGGTCAGCGCGAGAATCAAGAAGCATCCCGAGAGAGGCACGGCACAATTGTATATCGACGGGGCGGCCGTAGGCGTCCCGGTCGACCATTACGGAAGCCCGCAAGGCTACGATACAGTGGGGCTTGGCACGGTAACCTTCAGCACGTCAGGCAACAAGACTTTCCGATTCCAGATCACCGGCAAAGACCCGGGCAGTATCTCCTATACGCTTGCTCACGATGCATTCATGCTTACGAAAATGAATTAAGCGGAAACCGGATCGAATGGACAGGGGAATAGGCGGGGAGGCGGATGCTTCCCTGTCTATTTCTATTTCGATGACTTTCACGAATAAATTTACGAAACAGCATTCGATCATGTACAATGGTTCGCAAGCGGGAGGTGTGCGGAAGTTGACGATTTCGTGGGTTAAGCGGGTTAAGGCAGCGGTATCGGACGTCTATTACGGACTTTCATTCAGGCAGCGGATCGGCATAGCGTTCCTGCTGTTAATTGCGCTTGCAATCGGAATCGTAGGAACGGCCTCCTACTTGATCGCATCGAAGGAGCTGCAGCGCAACGCCTTCGCTTCCAGCCGCGAATCGGTCAGCAAGACGACGCAGCTGCTCGATGACAAGCTGTACAGCGTATCCAAATCGGTTCGCTCCATTATGCTGAGCGACTCGTTCAATCTGTTGATGCAAGACGTGCAGGGCAATCATATATCCAACTATTACGTTCATCTCTCCGAAATGCAATACCAATTCTCGCAGGCAATGTTCAATGAGCCGCTCATCGAGAGCATTCTAGTCGCGACGCCGATCGGCGATTTTTATCCTCTATCCCAACGGCGCTCTCCGAATCTATCCTTTTATGAATCCAATTTGTATTATTTGGCCAAAGACAATAATGCGGGCCTATGGCTAAGAGGCCATACGGACTTGTTTTTCACGGGCGAGAGCCGCGTGCTTAGCTTCGTAACGAAAGGCACTCAAGATTATTTTTCCAATACAAACGTGTATTTCATCGTTAACATCAGCGAAAGCGGGCTGATCGGCATGATGAATAAAGGCTCCTCGCAAAAGGAAGGAAGCTATTTCATTGTGGATTCTACGGGCAACGAGGTTATGCGAACCTCGTGGTCCGCTCAGCATAATATGCGCAGGGACGAGCCGTTCCTTCGCAACGTAACGGTGGAGGGGCAGGGCTCGTTCTTCCATTCGTTCGGCGAGACGGAATATTTGGTCAATTATTCGCGCTCCTCGACGGTGAACGATTGGCTGCTGTTCGGCATCCAGTCGAGGGACAAGCTGCTCGCGCAGATGAAGGACGTCCAGCAAGCGACGATTTATCTGATGCTCCTGTTCCTGCTGGCGGCATGGTTTGTATCGAGCAAGCTGACCGGCTTGCTGGTTCGACCGCTTTACAGGCTGCAGCGTCTTATGCGCGAGGTCGAGGACAACAGGCTGACCGTCAGATTCGAGAGCAAGTCGAGGGACGAGGTCGCGCAGGTAGGCTTTCAATTCAACCGAATGCTGGATGAAATCAACCGTCTGCTTCGAGACGTGCGGGCGAGCGAAGCAGGCAAGCGGGAAGCGGAGATGCGGGCGTTGACCGCCCAGATGGAGCCGCATTTTCTGTATAACACGCTGAATACGATTTACTGCAAATCGGAGATGGGGGAGAACGAGGAAGTCAACAAAATGATTATGGCCCTGTCGACGATGTTCCAGCTTGGCCTTAGCGGCGGCAAGGATTGGAATACGCTGGAGGACGAGCTGACCCATGTGGAGCAATATTGCGCGATTCAAGGGATGTGCTACGAGGATCTATTCCGTTACGAAGTCCATGTCGCAGACCCGGAGCTGCTCGCCTACTATGTGCCGAAGATCATATTGCAGCCGATCGTGGAAAACAGCATCCAGCACGGCTTCCGCGACAGACGGGCCGGAGGCCGGATTCATCTGGACGTTTGCCAGGAAGGCGGCAAGCTGCTGCATATCGTCATCCGGGATAACGGATCGGGGACAGACCCGCAGCTCGTGGCCGAAAGCATGAAGACGCCTGGCGGATCGCCGTCTGGCAAAGGGTTCGCGCTGTATAACATAACGAATCGTCTGAGTCTTTATTACGGGGACGAAGCACGGATGGAGCTTTGCAGTCCCGCAGCGGGCGGGACGAGGACGGACTTGTGGATTCCGATGAGAAGAGGAGAGATTCAGTGGCATGGCTAACGAAACCGGAAACGAGATTAAACTCGTCGTCATCGACGATATTCGCAGCGTAGTCGAGATGGTGTCGCGCAAGCCTCCTTGGCAGGAGCATGGCATTGGGGTCGCTGGAACGGCGCTCGACGGGGAAGAAGGGATCAGGCTGATCGAGGAGACGAAGCCCGACATCGTGCTGACCGACATCCGCATGCCGAAGATGGACGGCCTTGCCATGACGAAGGCCATTTTGTCCGTAGCTCCCGCCACCAAAGTCGTCATCCTGAGCGCATACACCGATTTCGCCTACGCACAGCAGGCGATCCGGCTGGGCGCATTCGATTTTTTGAAGAAGCCGTTCTCCATCGATGAAATCGTGAAGACGGTATTGAATGCGAAGAAAGCTTTGCTGGACGAGCGGGAGGAAAACGAGCGGCGCCGGGAAATGGAGCGGGAGCGCCGATTGGGCTTGCCGATGCTGCAGCAGGAGCATCTATCGCTGTTGATCCACCATCCGTTCGGCGCCGAGAAGGCGGCCCAGCAGTGGAAACAGCTCGGCATCGGGCTGGAGACCGCTCATTTCAACGTGTTCGTCGTGGAATTCGATCATTTTATGGAGAAGTATAAGGCAAGGCCCGCGCGCGAGATCGAGCTTATGCGCTTCAGCTTGAAGAACGTGTTGGAGGAGACGGTATCGCAGCGAACGAAAGGCGTCGTCTTCCGGGAAGCGTCGAACCGGTTCGTCTGCATCATGAACTGCAGCGACATTAAGGAAGCGGAGAGCATTTCGGAGGCTTGCAGACGGAATACGCAGCAGTATACCCATTCAACGGTTTCCATCGGGGTCGGGCTGTGCGTCGGGTCGATTCAAGAGCTGCCGGATGCGTACCAGCAGGCTGTCAGCGCTTTGTCCTATCATTTCTATACCGACGGCAACGGGGTGACAAGTTACACGGTCGTTAAGGGCGAAGGCGAAGCGCTCAGCCTGCTTCCGAACTATTCGCTTGCGGCGGAACAGGAATTCCTGTTCGCGCTGAAGTCCGGCAACAGCGGCAAATGCCGGCTTTTATTGGAGCGGATCTTCAACGATATGCTTCAGAGCGAGCCGCTGCCGGCTCCCCAGCATGTGGAAAGCCTGTGCTTCGAGCTGTCCGCGAAGATTTGCCGAACGATGCAGGAGCTGTTCCCGCAAGCAAGGGTGCATGAACTGGAGAAGCGGTGGCTGGCCGGGACGGCCGGGACTAGCTCGACCTTCATGGAGATGAGGGAGATGGTTCAAGGGTTATGCGAGGAGGCATGCGGCTGGACGCGGCAAGAGCGTTTAGACGAATCTAGCAAGCTGATTTACGAGGCAAAGGACTATATTTGCGATAACCTGCATGTGGATTTGTCGCTGGAGCATTGCGCCAAGCGGTTCAACATCAGCCAAGGCTACTTCTCGAACCTGTTCAAGAAGGTGCTGGGCATCTCCTACCAGCAATTCGTCATTCACCAGCGGATGGAACGGGCAAAGGATTTGCTCATTGGCGGCTATCAGGTGCAGGAGATCGCCTTGCTTATCGGTTACGAGCACAGGCGTTACTTCAGCGACGCGTTCAAGAAGCATACGAACATGACGCCTTCCGAATTCAAAATATACAGTACGGGCATCGCCGACGCGCCGCTTGAACTCGAGCAGGGCAAAGGGTAGCGGCGGGGAGGAAAGACCGCAATGCAGCTTCTTCCGGCTACGGCCGGAATGGAGCTGTTTTTTGCAAAAAGTGACTGGAGCCTCGTGTAAGGATGCAAAGAGATGAAGATTTCTGCCCTTCATGTGCGGTTTACCGCATTATGCCGCCGGACCTGCGCTTCTATAATAAGAAGTGTCCAACATCTAACCGGGTAACTGGCAGAACCAAAAAGGGAGGCAAAACAAGCATGAAAAAGAGATGGCTAACGATGACGTTGGCGGCTGTCGTCATGGCGGGCAGCCTGGCAGCCTGCAGCGGCAAAAAAACGGAAGAGAACGGCGGAGCCGAAAGCGGCGGAAGCGACTCGGGCGAAAAAACGGTAATCAGCTACTGGACGGGCGACCGCCATGATTCGGAATTTATTAAGGAAGTCGTCGATGAGTACAATGCGACGAACAAAGATAATATCGAGGTTGACCTGGTCATAAAAGGGGATGATTTCGACCAGGCGCTCGATATGTCGTTCCAGACGTCGGAGCCGCCGGATGTCATCCGCGTGAAGGAAAATACGATTCAAACGTTTTATAAGAAAGGTTACCTGGCGCCGATCGACGAGTTTCTGAAGGAAGAGCACAAGGCGGCTTTTCCGGAAATGCCGGATCTGAACAGCTTCGAAGGCAAACGCTACAGCCTTCCGAACTACGGAACGACGATGCGTCTCATCTACAATAAGGAGCTGTTCGCGAAGGCGGGCGTCACGGCGCCGCCGACGACGTTAGCCGAGCTGGTCGACGTTGCCAAGAAGCTGACGGCGGCAGGCAAGGAGAGCGGCGCGTACGGATTCGCGCAAAACTTCAAAAATCCGGGCAGCGCGTTCGGCCGTTCGTCGCGCGTGATCGCAGAGGTAAGCGGCTTCGGCGGCTTCGGCTACGATTTCAAAACGGCGCAATACGACTTCAGCCACTTCAAGCCGATTATCGAGGCGTTCAAGCAGATCAAAGATGACGGCAGCATGCTGCCGGGCGTCGAATCGCTCGACATCGATCCGCTTCGCGCGCAGTTCGCGGAAGGCAAGATCGGCATGTACCTGAGCTTCTCCGCGGAAGCGGGCGTCTACACGTCGCAATTCCCGGCGAAGATCGAGTGGGCCGCGGCGCCTGCTCCGTCGATCGACGGCAGCTTTAACGGGGCGTCGGGCTTCTTGGGCGGACAATGGCTGGCCTTGAGCTCAAAGACGACGAAGAAGGAAGCCGCTTGGAAGTTCATGTCTTACATGTACTCGGAATCGTTGTTGCAGCAGTATCAGGAGAAGGGCTTCGGCATTTCCATGGTGCCTTCGGTCAGCGAAGTTGCGGCAACGCCACAGGTGAAGGGCATCGAGGGATTCCTCCCGAACCCATACGACGGCGTGTGGCCGGTCTATCCTGTGGTAGCTGTGCAAGGCACGAAGTCTGATGACGCCTTCTTCAAATACATGGTCAGCGGCGGAGATCTCGACGCGATTATTAAAGACTTGAACGAGCGTTATAATGCGGCGCTGGCTCAAGCGGTGAAGAACGGCGAAGTGAAAGCCGAGCCTGATCCAAACTTCGATCCGAAGGCGCTGGCAGGCAAATTCGCCAAATAAAGACGGAGACTGGCAAAGGGACGGGAGCGTGTCTTCCCGTCCTTTTCTATACCCCGATTAAGGAGTGGAACCGGATATGAATAAAGCCAAGAATGTTGTGTTCTCTTACAGTTTCCTGTTGCCGAGCTCTATTCTGACCGTCGTCCTCGGCATCTATCCGATCGTCTGGGCGATGAGGTATATGTTCTTTGACTACAAGGGCTATGGCGAAGAACGGTTCATCGGCTTGGATAACTTCGCCAGAATATGGACCGATCACGAATATTGGGACTCCGTCCTGAACACGTTCATCTATGCCGGAGGCAAGCTGGCTCTTTCGCTGCCGCTCGCGCTGCTGCTGGCCGTTATTTTGAATCGCGGGCTCAGAGGGCGCGGCGTAATAAGGGCGCTGCTGTTCATGCCGACGATTATAAGCACGGCCGTCATGGCTGTCGTATTTTTCGCGATATTCAATTCTTACAACGGCATTCTGAATCAGTTTCTAATGAAATACAACTTGATCGGTTCGCCGGTCGATTGGCTGGGCGTCGATCACGCGATGCTTAGCGTCATCCTGGTCGCGGTATGGGGAGCGCTCGGCAACTACATGCTGCTCTTTCTGGCGGGACTTCAAAACATTCCGCAGGACGTATACGAGAGCTCGTCGTTGGACGGGGCGGGCAGGTGGCAGCAGTTCAGGTATATTACGATTCCGATGCTCGGACCCGTCATGCAGATGATTGTCATGCTGGCGATCATCAACGCGCTTAAGGGTTATGAGAGCATTATGGTTATGACGGACGGCGGTCCGATCGGCAAGACGAACGTCATGTTCTTGTATGTGTTTAAGCTGTTTTTCCCTACGGCCAGCGGCTCTGCAGCCACCCAGGTCCAGGAGATGGGCTACGGCAGCGCGGTAGCGTTCGTGACGGCGCTTATCGTAGGGGCCATTACGATCGTCTATTTCTACGGTTCGCGGCGCATGAGCCGGAACGACTAAGGAGGAGGGCATCATGAGATACGGATGGAGATGGATCACTTGGGCTTTTCTGCTGGTCGTGCTTTTCCTTACTCTGTTCCCGATCGTCATTACGCTGCTTGGCTCGCTCAAGACGAATGCCGAGCTGACGGCCGGCGCGACGCTGCTGCCCTTGAGCTGGCAGTTCGGCAATTACAAGGAAGCTTGGAGCACGGCCGGGTTCGGGACGTATTCATTCAATAGTCTGTTCGTCGCGGCGATGGCGACGGCGGGTACGCTGATCGTTGCGTCAATGGCTGCTTACGTCGTTAACCGTATGAGCTTTTTCGGCAAAAAAATATATATCGGCATTCAAGCCTTCACGATGTTCGTATCGATCGGCGCGGTCGTTCTTCGTCCGCAATTCGAGCTGATGATCGATCTGAAGCTTCATAACACGTTGTGGGGGGTGATTCTTATTCTGATCAGCGCGCACGCCTCGGCCTTTTTTATTTTGCTGAGCTTCATGAGCGGCATCCCGCGCGAGCTTGACGAGGCTGCACGAATCGACGGCTGCTCGCCGGCTTCGGTCTATGCGCGTATCGTTCTTCCGCTTCTGGCGCCCGGCCTCGGCGTTGCCGGCCTTTTCGCATTCCGCGGGGCATGGAACGAATATTTGCTGCCTTTCGTCTTCACGCTGAGCAAGCCCGAGCTGCAGACGCTTACCGTCGGACTGGCGAACCTGAAATACGGCGTATCGGCGGCTGCGCAAACGCATTACATGATGGCCGGGGCATGCTTGTCCATCGTGCCGATCCTCGTCGTATATGTATTCGCTAACAAATCGTTTATGCAGATGACCGCAGGGTCTTTGAAAGGGTAAAAGAAAGAGTAGAGGAGGAAACGGGCAATGAAGAGGGCTGATGAAGAGTGGGATTGGGATAAGCTGCGCGAGCCGGATAACGGCTATAGATCCGTTCCGCTTTGGTCATGGAACGACAAGCTGGAGATTGATGAGCTGGAACGCCAGATCGAGGAGATGAATCGCGCCGGGATCGGCGGCTTTTTCATGCATGCGAGAGGCGGACTTCAAACGCCTTACATGGGCGAGGAGTGGATGAACGCCGTCCGCGCATGCATCAAGAAAGCGGAATCGCTGGGCATGGAGCCGTGGTTCTATGACGAGAACGGCTGGCCAAGCGGCTTCGGCGGGGGGAGCGTACCGGCTCTTGGCCTTGCTTATCAGCAGAAGAGGCTGGCTATGGAAAGGGCGCCTTTCAGCGGGGAGGACAGGTCGAGCGATCTCGGCTATTACACTTTGACAGAGCAAGGCAACGTGCGAGTGCCCGAGGAGAGAATCGCGGAAGCCGAGGTTCGAATCTATTGGAAAGTGAACCCTTATTATATCGACACTTTAAACGGGCAAGCGGTCCGCGCTTTCATCGATAGCACATACGAAGCTTATTGGGCTGCCTTCGGCGAGGAGTTCAAGCATGTGCTGAAGGGCGTGTTCACAGACGAGCCGCAGTTCGGTAGGGGAGAAATTCCTTGGTCGTTCAACTTGGAAGAGGCGTACCGCAAGCGAAACGGCAGCAGCGTGCTCGATATTCTTCCCAGCTTGTTCTTGGATGCCGCCGATGCGAAGGAGCATCGTTATCGGTTCTGGTCCTGCGTAACCGAGCTGTTCACTGCAAGCTACGCGAAGCAAATCGGCGATTGGTGCGGGGAAAAAGGCTGGTCTCTTACGGGACATGTGGTAGACGAGCAGACGCTTATGGGGCAAGCGACGTCGGTCGGCGACCTGATGTCCTTCTACGAATATATGCAAATTCCGGGCTGCGACTGGCTGGGTCGCTTCGTTGGCGAGGAGCCGCTCGTTCCTAAGCAGGTGGGCTCGATCGCGCGCCAGCTTGGCAAGAAACGGACGATTACGGAGAGCTATGGCTGCTCCGGCTGGAACGTCAGCCTGCAAGACTTGAAGCGGATCGGCGAGTGGCAGTTCGTGCACGGCATTAATTTGATGTGCCAGCATTTGCAGAGCTACAGCCTCCGTGGACTGCGCAAGAGGGATTATCCGCCGTCCTTGTTTTACCAGCAGCCGTGGTGGCCGGAGTATCGGCAATACAACGACTATTTCGCCAGGCTGTCCATGCTCCTTGCGGAAGGAGAGAGACAGGCCGGCATATTGCTTCTGCATCCGATACGAACGGCTTGGGTGGAGCAGCAGGGCTTCGACAGCACGGCCATTCGTCCTTACCACGAAGCTTTCGCGGGACTTTCACGGCAGCTATGCCGCTCGTTTTTGGAGCATGATTACGGCAGCGAAAGCGTGCTTGAGCGGCATGGCAGGATCGAAGGCGGGCGGCTTATCGTCGGTGAGGCGAGTTACTCGGCGGTCATTATTCCGCCAAGCGTGACATGGAGCAGGTCGACGGCGGAGCTGCTGATCGATTTGCTGGAGCAAGGCGGCAGCGTTACGATGGTCGCGCCATATCCGACTATGCTGGAGGGCAAGCATGATGAACTGCTGGATCGGTTGTTGGCTATAGCGAATAAGGTTTCTTCGGATGATGCGGCAGCGATTGGCGATGTCGTAACTCGAGTAGTTGCTCCGTTCGTGCGCATGAAGGGAGTGTCTGGAGAGGTTATTGCTTCCGACACGGTGAACGTTCAGACGATGAAGCTCGGCGATTCATGGCTGTATTATATCGTGAACTCGGGCGAGTCGGGCTGCGGCGATGCGGTCATCGAGCTGTGCCGAGAAGGCCGCGTAACTCTGCTCGATCTGGAAACGGGCGCAGAAGAGGAGCTGGCGCAGGAGCAAGCGGATGGATTCGTTTCCATCAGGTTGCCGTTGGCAGCAGCCCAGTCCTACATGTTGAAGCAAGCGAGCTCCTCCGCGGATGGTAGTGAGCAGTCCTCCGGCGGGGATGGAATTTCCTCATCGCAAAGGGAAGTGCGACTAGATGCGGTGTGGCAGGTGAAGCATGCCGATCTCAATAGCTTGACGCTGGATACATGCCGCTTAAGCGTCGAGGGCGGCGAGTGGAGCGAGCCGCAGCCGGTTATCTTTTTGCAGGAAAAGCTGCTGCAGTCGGGCCTCTCCATGCGAATCGCTTGCGAATTCGGTTTCTACGTCGCGTCCGATACCGATCGTAAACGGGAGCTGTATCTGGTTATGGAACGGCTTAACAAGGCGAGCATCACGCTGAACGGTATTGCGATCCCCAATGAAGATTGCGGTTGGTGGATCGATACCGCGTTCAGGAAGATCGATGTTGGCGGCAAGGTGCAAGCGGGGGAGAACAGGCTCGTTATCGAATCGGAGTTTTATAATGCTCCGGAAACGTACGAAGCGATGGTGCGCGCGAAGGAGTTCGAATCGGAGGGCAATAAGCTTACGTTCGATACGGAGCTGGAGAGCGTCTATTTGGTGGGCGATTTCGGCGTGCAACCGCTGATGCCGTTCGTTGAAGGAGAGGGCGGAACCGTTGTTGCCGATGGTCCGTTCTTATTGACGGACAGACCAACGCTGCTTGATGGCGGTGACTTCATACGGCAAGGCTTTCCTTTCTTTGCGGGGCGATTGACGCTTGAACAGACGGTGCACGTTGGGGAAAGGGAAATGCCGTCCGATTCCGACGTCATCTGGTCGTTCCATGCAGCGCCGGATGCCATTGTGACGAATCTTCGGGTCAACGACAGCGAGGTTAAGAGTTTTCTATGGGAGCCATTCGAAGCGGAGATCGGTTCTTTCCTTGTGCCGGGAGACAATCGGATTGAGCTGGAGCTGGCGGGGAGCTGCCGGAATCTGCTCGGTCCTCATCATCATATCAAAGGCGAGCCGCTTAAGATCGGACCGGACAGCTTCACGAATAAGGTCGGATGGACGGATCGCGATTTGGCTTCGGATACACAAGTTTATCAAGACCGTTACGCCTTTGTCAGGTTTGGACTGGCCGCAGAGCCACGAATCCTGTTTAGGGACCGGCACCAATCCATTTTAAAACAACAAATCCCTTGAGAGGCTCATTCCGGTCAGTTACAGTTGTAAGTAACAGGAAGGAAGGGGATTGATCCATGACGATTGTTGTCAGGAAGATGACGGTTCCGGATGATTATGTAGCGGTAGCCGCTATCATGACCGGGCATTATTCGGAGGAAGTAACGGTAGAGAAGATGAGAGACGAGGATGCGCTCATCCCGCTGACAGGGTCGCTTGACCGTGACGAGCAAGGATGTCTCACCGGTCATGATCGCCTGCGGCTGGTCGCGATTAGCGACGAGGGCCGGCTTGTCGGTTACGGCCACGCTTGGCGAGCGCCTTGGTCGACGCCGGGCGTCTTGTATGACCAAATCATTGTCGATCGGAAGAAGCGCCGCAGCGGTGTCGGCGGCGCGATCTATGAGGCGTTGATGAGCTATTCCCACGAGGTCGGAGCGGGGAAAATCGTAGCCGATGTGCGGGACGACGATCCCGAATCGGTGCGATTTGCATGCGCGAGAGGTTTTGCTGAAGGGCGGCATTTGTTCGAGTCGGTTATCGAGCTGGAATCCGATCGAGACGTTGACCAGGGCACGCAAGTCGACTTCGGTCTCGCAGACGCGCAATTGGGCGAGATCCGTATGCTGTCGCTTGCCGATCTGTCGGGAGAGGAAACGGAGCGTGAGATTTACAATCTCTATTTTGCTACTCATGCGGATATCCCCGGCTTCGAGGGCGAGTTCATGTGGTACAGCGAATGGCGCAAGCGGACCGTGGACCGGGACGATTTCGACCGGTCATTGCTTCTAGTTGCTATGGTCGGGGAGACGATCGTTGGCGCAGTGGAACTTCGGACGTTCGAAACGACTCAAAGCGTATATAACGAGTTTACCTGCGTCGCCCCTGTTTACCGCGGTCGTGGAATCGCGATGGCGCTTAAGAAGCTGTCTATCGATATCGCTCGCAAACGCGGTTTCCGATATATTCGGACCAATAACGATTCGTTGAACGGACCGATGCTGGCGATTAACCGAAAGCTTGGTTACAAGCCGGTGCCGGGATATTTTCAGATGGTGAGCGTATTACCGGGTCCGTTATAACCTGCATACCCATGCTGGCGTCGCCGGTCGTTTATTCCAATCGATCCTAAAACGATTCTTGAAGGGAACCTTTTTGCGATTTCTGTCAAAAAACCTTGGGGCAGCAAGGTTTTTTTTGTTTCAAGGGCTGATTATTAATCATTTATTCAATAACCTTTAATTCCTACTTAATATGTCGGAAATAACTATTGACGAGCTAAAGCAACAAATGATAAGATCGGAATTACGTTTTACCGAAATAGCAGCGCCCAAATCATAAGTGGTTATGATTCTCGAATGAGGGCAAAATAAACAAAAAACAGATAGGGGAACGGAAATGAAAAAATCATGGATTACAATAGCCTCACTTATTATGGTCATAACGCTCATATTTACAGCTTGCGGTACCGAATCGGATGAGAAAAACAATCAGAATGCTACGGAACCGGCAGCTAACAACCTGCTTGAAACGATAAAAGCAAACGGTAAAATCCGCATTGGAACAGAAGGAACGTATGCACCGTTTACTTTCCATGATGAAGACGGTACGCTTACCGGCTTCGACGTGGAAATCGCGCAAGAAATTTCGAAACGTCTCGGCGTAGAGCCGGAATTTATCGAAACCAAATGGGATGGCATGTTTGCCGGACTCGATGCTAACCGCTTCGATGTTGTAGTCAATCAAGTGTCCATCAAGGAAGATCGGAAAGTGAAATATGATTTCTCCGACCCTTATATCGTTTCTAAAGCCGTTCTCATCGTAAACGAAGCTAACGAGGACATTAAACAGCTGGCGGATCTCGAGGGTAAAAAGGCAGGACAATCTTTAACTAGCAATTTGAAGGATATCGCCGAGGCAAATGGCGCAACTATCGTACAAATCGATGGTTTTAACCAAGCTATCGACCTGCTTCTCTCTAACCGGATTGATGCGACGATCAACGACGGACTTTCGTTCCTGGATTTCAAGAAACAAAGACCGGACGCAAAAATCAAGGTTGTTGCCGAGACGGATGAAGCTACTCCAAGCGCTGTCTTGGTAAACAAGGGCAATGAGGAATTGGTAGAAGCAATCAATAAAGCGTTGGCAGACATGAAGGCGGATGGAACTTACTTAGAAATCTCACAAAAGTATTTCGGTGCAGACGTATCGAAATAAGCAGGCGAAGGTAAACACTTATGAGCGAGAGAACAGAAAAACTCATTCAAATTTTTATTGATTCATTCCTACCTCTGCTGAAAGCAGGGGTAGCTTTTACAATTCCGCTTACGTTGATTTCCTTCGCGATTGGTTTTGCGTTGGCATTTCTAACGGCGCTCGCCCGGCTCTCCAATTGGAAGGTTCTTGTTCTTATCGCCAAGTTTTATGTTTGGATCATTCGGGGTACGCCATTGCTGGTGCAATTATTTGTTATCTTTTATGGTCTGCCGAGCATCGGTATTGTCATTGATGCTTTTCCGTCGGCCGTTATAGGATTTTCAATCAGCGTAGGAGCGTACGGCTCCGAAATTATTCGCGCCGCGATTCTATCCATAGGCAAAGGGCAATGGGAGGCGGCTTATTCCGTTGGGATGACGCGCTCACAGGCGCTGCGCCGGGTTATTTTGCCGCAAGCGGCCCGTGTTTCCGTGCCTCCGCTGGGGAATTCCTTTATCAGTCTATTAAAGGACACATCGCTGGCGGCGGTCATTACGATGTCGGAGCTGTTCTCGAAATCCCAGCAAATCACGGCATTTTACTATGAACCATTATTGCTGTATAGCGAAGCCGGTTTGATCTATTTGTTATTCAGCACAGTGCTTTCCTATTTGCAGCGCCGTTTAGAGAAGCGGTTTGAACGATTTTCCGCCAGGTAAAGGATAGTGAATGCTTACGATGACGGATCTTGCTAACGTGCAAAATCCTAAGGAGAAACCCATGATTAAAATAGAAAATCTGAAATTAAGCTTTGGGGATCATGAAGTGCTTCGGGGCATAGATCTTACTATTGAAAAAGGTCAAGTCATGGTTATCATCGGACCTTCCGGTTCAGGGAAAACGACCCTGCTGCGAAGCGTAAATTTGCTGGAGCATCCCACCGAGGGGATGCTTAGCATCGGAAGTTCCCGACTTGATTTTTCCCCTCAGACCAAACCGAATGCTGCGGACGTACTTGCTTTTCGCAGACAGACCGGCATGGTATTCCAATCCTATAACCTTTTTCCGCACAGGACTGCATTGCAGAACGTGATGGAGGCGCAGGTTATTGTGCAGAAAAAGCCGAAAACAGAGGCACGCATTAAATCGATGGAGCTTCTGAGGAAGGTTGGTTTAGAAAAAAAAGCCGATTCATTCCCCCATCAGCTTTCCGGTGGACAGCAGCAGCGGGTTGGGATTGCCCGTGCAATGGGTACTGATCCTGCGCTGCTGCTATTTGATGAACCGACATCGGCGTTAGATCCGGAATTGGTCGGAGAAGTGCTAAAGGTTATAAAGGAACTGGCGGGCGAAGGGATGACAATGGTCATCGTGACGCACGAAATGAAATTTGCGAGAGACGTGGCAGATCAAGTCGTATTTATGGACAACGGAGTGATCGTTGAGCAAGGGACTCCGGAACAAGTCATTGAAAGGCCGACTCATGAACGGACCCGGCTATTCTTATCACGATTGAATGATTCGATTGTTCAGAACAAGCAAATATAGAGACTTGCTTCGCATGTACGAGGAGCTGTTGACGAGGCCGCTGATAAAGCCCTGTTGACGAGGGAAAGGTACAGTCACTCACTAAAAATGAGGGGGCTGTACCTTTTTTTTTCTAATTTTCAAAGAGTCATTTGCCGGGGCGAATCGTGATCGATATGCTCGCATGGCTAGGCATATGCTTGCGAAGCAGGCGGTACATCCGTATTCTCCCAATCCGATCATTGCTATGAATAATGATTTTGGGAGGATAAGAGGCGTTGGCGGCGATATATTTGGCAACGGCGTATCCTTTGGGCTGGCCGATGCCCAGGTTGTAATCGAGCGAAAGCACGGTGATCTCGTTTTCTTTGATAAGCGAGATGCACTCGTCAGCCGTACGGGCCAACCGGTAGCCTGCGGGGCAAGGCCTTCTATCGTCGAGAAACAGCTTCATCGTTCATATTCCTTTCTTCTCCGTTCTATTATTCATTCACTTTATGTGAGCAGCGCGGTGAACGATTGGGCAGTATCGCCTCAGAGCCAGGCTGCCTGGAATATGGTAAAATAGCAATATATGTGCCTGCATGGCAAGGCCGGAGAAGTATTGGATGCGACAGACAAGGCAAGAGGGAGATAGTCAACATGGAGAAGAAACTGCTGGACCACTATTCGGATTTCATTCGTGCGCTGCCGAACGGCCCGCTGTCGAAGGGGCAGCTCCTTGTGCAAGACCTGCTGATAGACGCGAATCCTTCTCATGGAATGAAGCTCTATTATATTCCCTACGAATACGTTAATGAGAACGCCAAAGTGTTCATTATCGGCATTACACCGGGCTTTACGCAAATGCAAATCGCCTTTCAGACCGCGCGGGATTGCTTGAAAGCGGGCGTGCCGCTCGATCAAATTGACCGCGAGGCGAAGAAACAAGCCAGCTTCGCGGGTACGATGCGCCGGAATCTCATCGAGATGCTGGACAAGCTGGAGCTGAATAAGGCGCTGGACGTTCCAAGCAGCGTCGTATTGTTCGAAGAGGACAGGGATCTGCTCCATACGACTTCGGCTATCCGTTACCCGGTCTTCGTGAACGCCAATAACTATACCGGACATAGTCCGTCGATTTTGAAGTCGGAGACGCTTTATCCGTATGCGGAACGAATCTGCCTGGCGGAGCTTCAAGCAGTGAAGGATGCGCTCGTCATCCCGCTTGGCAAGGCGGTCGCCGAGGTGATAGAGTCTTTCGCAGCGAAGGGCTTGTTGGCTCGCGAGCGGTGTTTGTTTGATTTTCCGCATCCATCGGGTGCGAACGGACATCGATGGATACAGTTCGAGGCAAATAAGGATAAGCTCGCCAGACAGATAGCAGAGTGGTTTCGATAATCGATGCGGCAGAGGGAGACAAAGCGATGATACTGCTAAAAGGGCAAAAAACGGACGTAACCAAGGGAAGAAACGTGGCTGAACTGGTTCTGCACTTTGGGTGGACAACGGCGAATGCCGCCATGGGCATAGATGCAGCCGCGTTTCTATTATCGGACCGCGGTCGCTGCGAGCGTGACGAGGATTTTATTTTTTATGGCAATCCGCTAACGCGCGACGGGGCTTTGATGCATGCCGAATCAACAGACAAGGGAGCGAAGGAAGCCATTAAGATTGTTTTAAACCGAGTGTCCGGGCAAGTGTCGAAGATCTCTTTTACCTTGACAATACACGAAGGCGAACGGTCCGGCCACTACATGCAGGACGTATCTGGGTTATATGTTCAGCTGACGAACTCGGTTACCGGTGAAGAGATATTTAGATACGAATACGGCGGAGATCTGACGAAAGAGACGGCTATCGTGATTGGCGAGCTATACAGGCATAATGGAGAGTGGAAGTTCAGCGCTATCGGAAGCGGCTTCTATGGCGGGCTCGCCGCTTTATGTAGAAGCTTCGGCTTAGAGGTGGAGGCACCAGCTGACACGCTGGAAGCAGCGGCAGCCGTTGAGACGGCGATTCCGTCCACTATCGATTTGCGCAAAAAAGCGGTTCAATTCACGCTCGAGAAAAAGAAGCTGACCGGCGTCGTAGCCAGAGTAGGGATCGTCCTCGATATTACCGGGTCGATGCAGCCTTTGTACCGAAACGGCACTGTTCAGGAGGTCGTCGAACGGATTCTAGCGGTTGCGACCCAATTCGACGACAATAAGTCGCTTGACGTGTGGGTATACGATACGGAATTCAGCCGGCTTCCTTCGGTAACAGAGCGGGAGCTAGGCCGCTATGTGGAGACGCATATATTGAATAATAATGCGATTCATAAGTTCGGACGGAACAACGAGCCGCCCGTCATGGAGGATGTAATTCGCAAGTATACGGAGGAAGAAGACTCCCAGAACCCCGTATTCCTGATATTCATAAATGACGGCGGCGTCGTAAAGCAGATTAAGAAGGTTATCACCTCCGCTTCCGTATTGCCGATCTTCTGGCAGTTCGTCGGCATCGGTCAGTCGGATTTCGAGGTGCTGAAGAAGCTGGACACGATGGAGGGGCGGGTCGTAGATAACGCCAACTTCATCCATTTGGACGCGATCGAGAAGGTGTCGGACGAAGAGCTCTACGATCGGCTGCTGAATGAATTTCCTTCCTGGCTGAAGGAAGCAAAACAGAAGCGAATCATCCGATAAAGTGAATTTCTGAATGATGGCAGCTGTTCGTCTTTTCATGAAAGAAATAATGCGGTAGGTTATCGCACTCTCCCATCCGTTCAGGCTGAGCTTTCAACATATCTTTCTTTTTTATCTCACTATTTCCAACAACTAAGGGGCTTCTTAATCTATTTTCTGAGCAAAGGGGAGAGTGTGATAAAGCGGAAATAAGCAAGGGCAGTAATCAGAGCAGTATTGATATTTGAAGAGGCTGCACGTTTAAAAAGTGAAGAGGATATCCCATAAGTTTCTTGATGGGATATCCTCCTGTGCATGCGGATGGACGTTAGGCGTCGGGGCGGGCGTATTTGCTGCGGTATTGGCCCGGCGTTATGTCCTCTTGCTTGCGGAACGCCCGTATGAAATTTTGGGAATTGGTGAAATTCAGCCGCTCGGCGATATCCTTGACGGACATGTCCGTCTCGATTAGCCATTTGGTCGCCAGCTTGAGGCGGTATTGCGACAAGTAATCGCTGAAGGTCATGTCCGTCTCTTTCTTGAAGACGCTGCTTAAGTAGAAAACGTTGTAATGGAGCCGGGATGCGCATTCCTCAAGCGTGATGGCCGTATCGTACTCGCGATGGATAATTTCGATGATTTGCTCCGAAATATTTTGGTATTGGGATTGCTGGCGATCGCGGAAGACGGCGATCAACGGCCCGATAATGCGTCTCTGGAACCAATCCTCGATTTCCGAAGGAACATATAATTGCATCAGCTCTTCGTAGAGCGACGCTTCCCTGGCATTCAGCTTGTCCAGCTGAACGCCTCCTTCTTGCATGACGACCATCAGGTCGTTAAGCAGCCTAATGAGCGATATTTGATATTCTTGCGGCGAACGGTCCTTCAATAACACCTCACTCAGCCATTCCTTGAGCAGCTCGCGGGCACGGGTCTCTTCCGTAAGCTTGATGGCGTCGATCAACTCGTTATGCAGCTGAGAGGGATAGAAATAAACGCGCGTATGATTGCCTTCGTTCAAGCTTGAGTAGGGAATAATAACTCCTTTGCCGAGCTTGAGCCGATGCTTCAGCGCTTCCAGACCTTCCCGATAAGCGCGCGCGGTTTGCCTCGGGTTACGGAACGGCAGGCTTATTCCGATGCTGACGTCGAGCTGCAAGTAGAGCTTCATGCTCTCTTTGATCTGTTCGGTCAAATTATAAATATAGTTATGGAATTCATCTATAGTCATTTGGCCGCTGCCGATAAGCGTTGCCTGAGTCTGATCGATAATGACAGGGTGCAGGCGGTTGGCTGGCGGAACGGTATCTTCAATTATATTCGTAATGGCGAACAGCAGCAGATCCAAATCTTTTTGCTCATAACGGGTATCGTTCAAAATATCGATCTGGAGCGTCAATACCGCCATATGCTCCCAAGAGGATGTTTGCTCCTCATAGCCGAAAAGCTTGATTTTCTCTTCGATTTCCGCCGGTTGGAGCTGTCCTTGGAACATTTTAAGCAAGAAATAGGTTCGGACCTGCCGGCTGTTCTGGTTAACCTCATGGCGCAAATTGGCGTTCGAGTGAAACAGCTCGCGAATATGCTCGTCGATGACTTGAAGCTCGTTTTTATTTTGCGCGCGAATATCGGGCAACCGACCGGCGACATTCTCGAAAATGGAACGAATAGGCGAGTAAACCTTGCGGCTGCCTTGCCATACAAGTAGAACGGCAATCAAAATAATGAATAGGCAAACATAAAACGTAAACCAGCCGATCGACCGCGCTTCCTTGTTGAATTCGGTTAGATCGGTGAACGAAGCATAGGTCCACCCGTTAAAATCGGAGCGAACGTAAGTGATGGACGTCATTTCGTTCTGGAATTGGCCGGCGCGTCCGGAAAACTTCGTTAACTCGGACTCTTCTACATAACCGCTCGCCGTCAGTAAAGTGCCAATCTTGGAACGGTCGTTATGCACGATAATCCGATAATTCTCGTCCATCACCATGACCTCGCGCGAATCGTTTGGTTTGTCGATCATGGCTGAGAGATTGCAGCTTGGAATGGTAGCGATGGCAGCACCGCGCTTGTCGGACGTATGGAGCGGCATTTTCTTCACGAGCGCGAGCGTATGCGGACAGCCGTAGCTTTGGGTATCGCTTGAGCCGAAGTCGCCGGTCGCGAGCATCGTCCAGTATGAGCTCTTGCCCGGCTGGTCGATTAATGTAGTAATATGATTGTTGGAAGCGTATTCATCGAACGGGTAGAGACCCCGATTATTAATCACCCAATTGGATGCCGAATTGGCGATGATGACATCCGTTACCCGCGTATCGGGCGATTGCAGCAGGCTTAGCTCCTCTTTCAACTGGTTATACAGCTGAAAGTCCTTATAGGTAATCGGACGGTATAACGCTTCTTGCAGTTGATTCGTATTGATGACATAGTTAAGCGTATAATCGATCGTACGAAGCACCTGCTCCATGTTGCCGTTCAGCTGGTTCATGATTTGAATGCTGCTTTCATTCACATGGCGCTGGATAGCGTCGGAGGATTTCATGGAAGAGAAAAATCCTAAAGCCGTCAAAGGGACAATGCTGATTAAGCATCCGAACAGGAGCAATTTCGTATAGAGGCTATGCTTCATCGACATTTCCAGCCTTTCCGCTCATAGATTCTACCATTTTAACATATTCGTTATATTTCGGCATTGGGAGGCTGAAAATATGAAAATAGTGATTAGAACGCTTCTTATTCCACTCCTTTTCGCCTTGTTCGTATCCGGCTGCGCTACGGCTGGAGGCAGCAATATCACGCAGGAGCGCAATACCTTCGAAAGCGGAGGCAAAGCGATTACGATTCTTGCTAATTTGCATACAACCATTGTCCCTTCCGATCGAATCGAGACGATGATCGAGGAACGAACGGGGTCCCAGTTAATTATTCAATGGGTACCGGATGGAAGCTATGAAGAGAAGGTCAACGCCGCTCTTGCGACGGAAACGTTGCCGCAGGCGGTTTTTTTAAAGAACGGGGCATCGTTGTTAACGTTCCGAAGCGCGATCCGCAACGGGCAGTTTTGGGAGATAGGCCCGCTGCTGAGCGATTATCCGAATTTAAGCAGGCTTAAACAAGAGGTGCTGGACAATACGTCGGTAGACGGCAAAATATACGGCTTGTACCAGGAACGGCCGCTGTCGAGGCAGGGAATCATTTATCGCAAGGATTGGGCGGACAGGCTGGGTCTCGCAGCTCCTGCTTCGGTAGAAGAACTGTATACGATGATCGAGAGATTCACGAATGGGGATCCCGATGGCAATGGGATTCAGGATACGATAGGGTTAACGGACCGCAACGATCTCATATACGGCGCCTTCAAGACGATAAGCTCCTATTTCGGCACGCCTAACGGCTGGGGAGAGAAGGATGGAAGGGTGCTTCCCGAATTCATGTTTCCGGAGTATAAGGACACGATGGATTTTTTACGCAGGCTGCATCGGGAAGGCTTGATGAATGCGGCGTTTCCGGTTACCGGCAAGACCGATCAGCAGGAGCTATTTATTCAAGGAAAGGCGGGCGTATATATCGGAGCGCTTGGTGATGCGGTCAGCCTGCATGCGAAGTTGTCGGAACTAGAGCCTTTGGCGGAGCTTGACGCCCAGAACCGTGTTCGAGGGCCCAAAGGTTATGGCGTATGGTCTACGCCCGGGTACGGCTCGGTCGTTCTGTTTCCGAAATCGGCTATCGATACGGAAGAGAAGCTGAGAGAGGTGTTGGCTTTCTTCGATCGTTTGATGGAGCCCGATTTAGCCAATTTGGTTTATTGGGGCATCGAAGGCGAGCATTATGAACTGGCGGAAGGCAAAGCCGAGCCAATCACCGATTACGTGAAGCTGAACAATGAGGTTAGGCCGTATTTGGCGCTGCTGGTCGGCGGAGATCGTTCCATTCCCGAAATGCTGGACGTCGGCATGTCTTTGCCGGTGAGGGCAAAGGCCGAAAAGCTCGTGAAGGATAACGAAAACATCCTTATCCACGATCCGACCGTATCGCTCGATTCCGCCACCTATAACGATAAGGGCGAGAGGCTGCTCGAATTTATCGCCGACGCTACCTACCATTATATTTTGGGCGATATCGACGCTGCCGGGTTTGACTCGGCAGTCGGCAAGTGGCGGCAAGAGGGCGGAGATCAAATGATCGAGGAGTTTACGCAAGCTTACAAACGGAAGCAAGCTGCCGGTTCATAGATGAACGAATGGGAAGTCCTGCCAGAGCTTAGCCAGCTCATGGCAGGGCTTTTTTTTGGATGATCAGCATAATCTTTGGATTTGCTTCAGTGCTTCCGCAGTCGTCCGAAAGCCGCATGGCATGCCGGATTGCACCGTCAAATCCCGGGATTATATTCGGAATGGAGGGTCATGGTCTATGCTCGGATTGCAAGGCCAGCACAAACAAAAATTGGAGGTCGAACGATGAATACGGTTATGAAACGGAAAGGCGTTATTTTGGCTGCGGCGCTATCGATGACGCTTGCGGCAGGCTGCGGCAACAACAATGCGGGCAACGATAAGAACGATCAGGGCGCGAAGCCGACTGACGGCGCGCAAGCAACGGACAAACAGACAGAGAAGCCGGCAGAGCCGTTCAAGCTATCCATCATGCTGGATCTGCACGAGCCGGAGGTTCCGTCGGATAAAATCGAAAAAATGCTGGAGGATATTTCGAATACGGAGCTCGATATTCAGTGGGTGCCGGACGGAAGCTACGACGATAAGATGAACGCTTCTTTCGCAACGGGGTCTCTGCCGCAAGCGGTTCAATTAAAAAACGCGGCTTCCCTGAACTTGTTCCGCGATGCGATCAAGGACGGCCAGTTCTGGGAAATCGGACCGCTGCTCGAGTCTTATCCGAATTTGTCCAAGCTTAATAAGGATGTACTGAACAACACGTCGGTCGGCGGCAAAATTTACGCGTTATACCGTGAAAACGCGCTTTCGCGCCAAGGCGTTATTTTCCGCAAGGATTGGGCCGATAAAGTGGGGCTTGCCGCTCCGACAACGATCGATGAGCTTTACAACTTAATGAAAGCATTCAAGGAACAAGATCCGGACGGTAACGGCAAGGATGATACGTTCGGCTTAACGGACCGCAGCGATCTGATCTACGGAGCGTTCAAGACGGTCAGCTCGTACTTCGGCACGCCGAACAACTGGGGCGAGAAGGATGGCAAGCTGGCTCCCGAATTCATGTTCCCCGAATATATCGAAACGATGAATTTTTTCAAAAAGCTGCACCAGGAAGGTCTTATCAATCAGGATTTCCCGGTAACGTCCAAGAACGACCAGCAAAGCTTGTTCGCCAGCGGCAAAGCCGGCGTCTACATCGGCGCGATGGGTGACGTGCAAAGCTTGACGGATAAGGTAAAGGAAGTGAACGCAAGCGGAGAGCTGGACATCCAAAACCGCATCGAGGGACCAAAAGGTACCGGAATATGGTCGACCGGAGGATACGGCTCGGTATTCCTGTTCCCGAAAAGCGCGATCAAATCGGAAGACGAACTGAAGCAGGTGCTTAGCTTCTTCGATCATATGATGTCGCCGGTAGCGGCGAACCTCATCCAGTGGGGTATCGAGGGCGAGCATCATAAGATCGATGGCGGAAGCGCTATTCCGACGGAAGATACCGATCTGACCAACCGCGAAGTAAAGCCTTACCTGTCTCTGCAAATCGGCGGACAAGGCACGATCGAGGAACTGCTCGATCCGAAGTTCCCGATGCCGGTCAAAGCCAAATCCGAGGAGCTTATTAAAGATAACGAAAACATTTTGATCGACGATCCGACGCTCTCGCTGGAGTCGAAGACGAATATCGAGAAAGGCGAAAGACTGCAAGAAATCGTTAAGGACGCGACTTACAAGTACATGATGGGCGATATCGACGAGGCTGGCTTCCAGAAAGCGGTAGACAAATGGCTGAAGGACGGCGGACAGGCGATTATCGACGAGTACAACGCGTAATGAGATCCGAGTGAGGCAGGCTGCCGATCAGGGCAAACCGGACGTCGTCCGGCAGGATGCGCCGGCTCCAGATCGCGCAGCCGTCTCAATCTTTGGCAAAGAAAGGATGGAATAAGGATGAAGGCTGCAACAGTCAAGACCGCTTCGATTACGGCTGCGGCCGAAAAACGAACAACGGGCAAGTGGGGACGGATGTGGAAGGATCGGACGCTTTACCTGATGATTATTCCGGGTCTCTTGTTTTTCGTTATATTCAAGTACTTGCCGATGGGCGGCATTGTTATCGCCTTTCAGGATTACAAGCCTTACGAAGGGCTTATGAAGAGCGAATGGGTCGGCTTCGAGCATTTCGAGCGGCTGTTCAGCGAGCCCGATTTTTTGATCATTCTTAGCAATACGCTCATTTTATTCGCCATGAATTTGCTGTTTTTCTTTCCTATACCGATTATTCTTGCCTTAATGCTTAATGAAGTGAGGCATTCGTTCTTCAAAAGGTTCGTTCAGACCGTCGTTTATATCCCGCACTTCATGTCGTGGGTAATCATCGTATCGATTTCTTTCATTATGCTGTCCATGGACAGGGGCCTTATTAATGAGCTGCTCGCCTGGATGGGCTTCGAGAAGATCAATTTTCTGATGAGCAATGAATGGTTTCGGCCGATGTACGTGCTTCAGATCATTTGGCGCGAGGCCGGATGGGGTACGATTATTTATTTGGCGGCGATGGCCGCGATCGATCCGCAGCTTTACGAAGCTGCGCGCATGGACGGCGCGAACCGCCTGCGCCAAATTTGGCATATCACGCTCCCGTCGATCCGAAGCGTTATCATCGTGCTGCTCATCTTGAAAATCGGCGACGTTCTGGAGCTTGGCTTCGAACATATTTTCCTTCTGCTTAATTCGATGAATCAGGAAGTGGCGGAAATTTTCGATACGTATGTGTATACGGCAGGCTTGAAGCAAGGGGAATACAGCTTCAGCACGGCTGTCGGATTTTTCAAATCGATCGTTGGCCTCGTCCTCATTATGGGCGCGAACTGGATCGCGAAGAAAGCCGGAGAAGACGGGGTTTATTAATCGAAAGGGGGTGCGCAGCCTATGCTGCAGGATAAATCGATCGGAGGACGGCTGTTCGACGCCGTCAATTACACACTGCTGTTCATTCTATCAGCCATTACGATATTGCCTTTCATTCATGTCATCGCGGGCTCCTTCACGACGGTAGGCGAGCTTGCCCGCAAGCAATTCGTCATTATTCCTACCGTATGGTCGCTCGAAGCCTATAAGTTCATATTTTCGACGGATGTCATCTTCAAGGCGCTGAGCGTTTCGGTTGGCGTCACTTTATTCGGCACGCTGTTCAGCATGCTGTTGACCGCGCTAATGGCATACGGCTTATCGAAGCCGCATTTACTTGGAAGAAGCGCGATAATGTTCATCGTCGTGTTCACGATGCTGTTCAACGGCGGCCTTATTCCGAGCTTCCTCGTCGTCAAGGAGATGGGGTTAATCGACAGCTACGCGGCACTCGTCGTACCGACCGCTATTAATGCGTTTAATTTGATCATTATGCGCAATTTCTTTCAGAACCTGCCCGACGGGCTGGAGGAATCGGCCAAAATCGACGGCGCGGGCTATTGGGGCATATTTACGAAAATCGTCATTCCGCTGTCCATCCCGGCCGTCGCAACGATTTCGTTGTTTTATGCGGTTACGTATTGGAACACGTATCTCCCGGCCATTCTTTATTTGGATGATGCGGCCAAGTGGCCGGTACAGGTCATTTTGCGGCAAATCGTCGTATTGGCCAGCGGCCTTGCGGGCGACACTTCGGACTTCGGAAACGACTATGTCGCGCCTCCGGCGCAAACGATCAAGATGGCGGTCATCGTCGTCGCGACCGTGCCGATCTTGATCGTCTACCCGTTTCTGCAGAAACATTTCGCCAAGGGCGCGCTGATCGGGTCGATCAAAGGATAAGCTGAAATCGCATAAAAAAAGGAGCTGGAAAGCGTATGAACCGGATAATGTCCATCACGGACAAGGAGTCGACGGCGCCGCTGGAATGGGCGCAGGCGGCCTGCGATTCGATCGTCGCCCGCTATTCGCCGGAGCAACTGCCGCCGGCGGGCAGATGGCACTATCATCAGGGTATTTTTTTGCATGGCATGCTTCAGGTGTGGAGCAAAGGCGGCAATGATGCTTACTACGATTATGCAAAACGTTATGCCGACGGTTTAATCGACGATTGCGGCAATTTGCTGTTTGCAAGAGACGAGCTGGATGCCATTATGCCGGGGCTGCTGCTGTTTCCTTTGGAAGAGAAAAGCGGCGATGCGCGGTATCGCCAGGCGGCGAACAGATTGCGCGGTCTATTCGGGTCGCTTAACCGAACGTCCGAAGGAGCATTCTGGCATAAAGACAAGTACCCTCGCCAAATGTGGTTGGACGGCTTATATATGGGAGGCGTCTTCGCCCTTGAATATGCGAAGCGGTACGAGAACGACGGCGGGCTGGTCGATATGGTCGTAAAGTGGGAGCGCCTTATGCGGAAGCATATGACCGACGAGAAGACGGGCTTGCTGTTCCATGCATGGGATGAAATCCGCAGCTTTCCTTGGGCGAACCCGGAGACGGGCTGCTCGCCGGAGCTATGGGGACGGTCGCTCGGCTGGTACGGCATGGCGCTTGCCGACTTTCTGGACTGCTTGCCCGCCGAGCACCCGGCGGCTGCCCAATGGCGAGAGACGCTCGGTCGATTCGTTCGGGCGCTGCTGCCTTTTCAAGACGAGACTAGCGGACTATGGTTCCAGATCGTGGATAAGGGGGACCGGGCGGACAATTGGCTGGAAACGTCATGCACGAGTTTATTCGTCTACGCGATAGCCAAAGCGGCGAAACACGGCTGTCTCGCGGAAGCCGAGATCGCCGCGGCAAGAAGAGGCTATAAAGGATTGATAGAGAGATTGAAACACGACGAACGAGGCATAATCGTTCCGGATATTTGTATCGGCACATCCGCGGGTGAATACGATTACTACGTTGCCCGGCCGGTAAGCGAGAACGACTTGCATGGCGTCGGAGCATTCGTCTTGGCTTGCGCGGGGATGGACGAATTAGGCATGCGCGGCGGGGAGGAGCGGCTCTAAATGGAAACGAAAGATGCGTTCCGCAATCCGATATTGACGGGCTTTTACCCCGATCCTTCCATATGCCGGGCAGGCGACGATTATTACATGGTGACGTCCAGCTTCGAGTATTATCCGGGCGTACCGTTGTTTCATAGCAAGGATCTCGTCCACTGGCGGCAGCTGGGCCATGTGCTCGACCGTCCTTCCCAGCTCGATCTGGACGGCACGCCATGCTCGAAAGGGATCTATGCGGCGACCATCCGCTACCATGCAGGCATGTTCTATATGATTACGACGTTCGTCGTCAGTCAAACGGGTGCGCGTCGCAACTTCTACGTGACGTCCGCGGACCCGGCCGGCGATTGGTCGGATCCGGTCTGGATGCCGGACGCGCCGGGCATCGACAGCTCGTTCTTCTTCGACGACGACGGCAAAGCGTATGTGACCGCCAACCGCGTTCCGCCCGAAGGGCAGCAATATCCGAAGCATATGGAAATATGGCTGCAGCAATACGATCTGGAACGCAGGACGATGATCGGCGACAAGTTCAGCCTCTGGGACGGCGCGCTTAAGTATGCGCACGCGCAGGAGGGACCGCATATTTACAAGCGGGACGGCTATTATTATTTGCTCATCTCCGAAGGCGGGACCGGCTTTACCCATGCGGTGACCGTAGCCAGAAGCGAACGTTTAACCGGACCGTACGAGGGCTGCAAAGCGAATCCGATCTTGACGCATCGCCATCTGGGGCAAAGCAGCGGCATCGTCAACGTCGGCCATGCCGATCTTGTGGAAACGCAGGCAGGCGAATGGTGGATGGTATGCCTTGCATCACGACCATTCGGCGGCCCCTACCGCAATCTAGGCCGGGAAACGTTTCTCGTGCCGGTCGCTTGGGAGGATGGCTGGCCGGTCGTCAACCCCGGCAAGGGGATCGTCGAGATGGAGTCGCGGCGGCCTGCTCTGCCGGAGCATCGCTACCCAAGCTTGCCGGCATGCGACCACTTCGACCGCGAGGTGCTGGACGACAGATGGAATTACATCAGGACGCCTAGAGGAGAGTTTCTAAGCTTGACGGAGCGGCAGGGCTATTTGCGGCTTCGGCTGAAGCCGGAGTCCATTGCGAGGGCGGAAAATCCGAGCTTCATCGGACGTCGTCAGCAGCATATGCGATTCGCGGCACGAACGGTTATGGAATTCGCTCCTGCCGCTAATGGAGAGGCTGCGGGGCTTGTCCTGCTGCAAAACCATGATTTTCAGCTGCGTGCCGAATACGGCATGGTGGACGGAATGACCGCTGTAAGACTTATCGAGCGGCGGGACGGAATCGAGAGATTCATAGCCGAGCGGGCTTGCGAAGCTGGCAAGCTTTATTTGAAAGTAGAAGCAGACGGACAGCTCTATCGTTTCGACTATGCAAAGCAGGCGGAGCAGTGGGAGATACTCGCGGCGGATGTAGACGGCAGGCTGTTAAGCTCGGATGTTGCCGGCGGCTTCGTCGGCGCGTATATCGGTCTCTACGCGACGTCGTGCGGCGAGCGTTCGAGTGCAGATCGATATGCCGACTTTGATTGGTTCGAATATAAGGGGGAAGAAGTATGAACGCAGCCGGGAAGCAAAAGCAGAGCCCATGGGTATCCGATCAAGGGGACGGAACCTACCGCAATCCGGTGCTCCATGCCGATTACTCGGATCCCGACGTCATACGCGTCGGAGACGATTTCTATATGACGGCCTCCAGCTTCAGCCATTTTCCGGGACTGCCGATCCTGCATTCGCGGGATCTTGTCAATTGGACGCTTATCAATCATGCCGTTCAAAAGATGGATTTGCCCGGCTTCGACCGGCCGCAGCACGGCAATGGCATATGGGCGCCGAGCATAAGGTGCCATGCGGGCAAGTACTGGATCTTCTACGGCGACCCCGACGTCGGCATCTTCATGACGACGGCCAAGCATCCTGGCGAGGAATGGACGAAACCGCTTCTCATGCAGGAAGGGAAAGGTTTAATTGATCCGTGCCCATTATGGGATGAGGATGGCAAAGCCTATCTGGTTCATGCGTTCGCGAACAGCCGCAGCGGAATAAAGCATGTATTGCGATTATGCGAGATGGCGGCGGACGGCAGCCGCTTGCTTGGCGAAGGGCGAATCGTCTTCGACGGCACGGAGAACCACCCGACGATGGAAGGGCCGAAGATGTACAAACGGAACGGCTATTATTATATTTTCGCTCCGGCGGGGGGCGTTAGGACAGGCTGGCAAACGGTGCTTCGGTCAAGCTCCCCGTACGGACCTTATGAGGATAAGGTTGTGCTGCACCAAGGCGACAGCGACGTTAACGGCCCGCATCAGGGCGGATGGGTAGAGCTGGAATCAGGCGAATCATGGTTTCTGCATTTTCAGGATAAAGAAGCTTACGGCCGCATCGTCCATTTGCAGCCCGTTTCGTGGGTGGAGGATTGGCCGATGATGGGCGAGGATCGCAACGGGGACGGCATCGGCGAACCCGTTAACCGGTATCGGAAGCCGAATGTAGAAGTTGGCGGAGCATCGCCGGCATGTCCTGAGACGACCGATGAGTTCGACGGGATGGCGCTTGGACTGCAGTGGCAGTGGCAGGCTAATCCGGTTGAGAGCTGGTATACGCCGGGCATGCGGGCCAGTCATCTGCGGTTGCATGCGTGGCCTGTTCCGCCGGAAAGCGGCAAGTCGCTGTATGCGGTGCCTCAATTGCTGATGCAGAAGTTTCCCGCCGAGGCGTTCGATGCGAGCGTGAAGCTTTCTTGCTGCAGCCTTTCTGCTCGGGACAAAGCGGGCCTCGTTATTTTCGGCTTCAAGCATGCAAGCTTCTATGTCACTCGCGATGAGCAAGGCGAGCTGGCGCTTGGATACTCCGAAGGGGACGAAAGTGCGGAATCGGTATTATGGCACAATCGGATCGGCTTGGAAGAAGGAGAAGTGTGGCTGAGCGTATCCATTCGTTCCGGGGCTATGTGCGAATTTAGCTATAGCGTGAACGGGGAGAGCTTCCAGCCGATCGGCGAGAGGCCGTTCGCCGCGACGGAAAGTCGCTGGGTAGGGGCGAAAGTTGGAATCTTCGCCATTCATGAAGGCCGGGAGGAGCGGGGAGGTTATGCGGACTTCGATTGGTTTCGCGTAACGGAGCCGAAGCAAGTCGAGAAGGTCAGCTTGGAAGCAGGGGGGCGGCAGGCATGAGCCGGGAAGAACTTGCTTATAAGGGAGCGGCTAATAACGATGAGGCGGAATTTCCGGCGGTTATGCTGCCGAACATCCCCGGTCGGATCTTCGATATTACGTTATACGGTGCAATAGGGGACGGATTAACGGATAACACGGACGCCATCGAGCGGGCTATCGAAGCTTGCTCTGCGGCGGAAGGCGGACGCGTTCTTATACCGGCCGGGATTTGGTTGACCGGTCCGATAGTCCTTCGAAGCAAGATCGAGTTGCATGCGGCTGCCGGCGCGCTCATTTCGTTCAGCCGCCAATTCGAGAGCTATCCATTGGCGGTTTCGTGATCGGCAGCGAAATGTATAGCCTCATTTTCAAACGGGCTAGACATAGAACAGCAGCCGGTTGGCCGAAGAATTGCGGAATTCCGTCGGGGTCAGGTTCGTCATTTGCTTGAACGACTTCATGAAATGCTGGCTGTCGTGGTAGCCGAGCTGCAGCGCGATTTCATTGATCGTGCGGTTCGTGTCCGTCAGCAGGAAGGAGGCGGCTTCGATCTTCTGCTGCATGATATATTGCTTGAGCGACACGCCGGCGATTGTCGAGAACAGATGGGACAAGTATTTGGAATTGTAACCGAAATGATCGGCGATCTGCGAGACCTTCAGCTGTTCGAACCGATTCCACGTCATATAATCGACGATATCATTGTATAGCTGAAGTTGCTTCAGCTTCTTGTTCGGCGCGTTTTTGGACAAGTAGGCTTGGTTATAGAGCTCGCACAGGATGCTTGTTGCCATATAATTGTTCAATGTCTGATCCTGATAGCTTCGCACGGAATCCTGCAGCTGCTTCATCAGAACGACGATTTTGTCGTTATTGAGCGTGCCTTGGCGAGGGATGATAATACTTCCCATCTCGGGAGCATAGGACTCGACATCGCAGCAACCCGTAAGGGAGTCATCCACCGTGAAATGCATCCAATAAAAGCTGCAATCCGACTTCCGGTAGCCAAATTGCTTGGTGCGGGGCGGCATGAGAAGAAAATCGCCTTCCTGAAGCACATGCTGCTCCTCTTCGTCCGCAATATATAATTGCCCCTTCGTCTGCACGAACAGCTCGTAATCCGTAAGGATCCTGCTCATATGAATCCAATCGGAAGACGGAGAGACGAACTTGCCCGTCATCTTCAAGGCTAGCGGTTTTTCCACGTTAAGCTTATATCCGAGCATTCGACGCTTCACCTTCCTTATCTAACCTTTTCACACTTTATTAAACGTGTCATTAATAGGATAACAGGCGTTATGAGCTATAACAACCCTATAGTTTAATGTTTTTGTCTGAGAGAGGCGCACATAAAGATCTGACTTTTTTACACTAATTCGAACGTTTCGCCACTTATCTTGCACGCCGTATAACGCTATTCTGTAGATAGCAATGAGAGCGCTATATTAACGGTATACGGAAGGTGGATTTGTTATGAACATACAAGAAGCGGCGCTGCAACGGGACGATTTGCTGGACTTCGGGCTCGAGAGGGTGGTGCTGACGGGAGCTTATCACGTCAATGCCTTTGCGAAAGAGCTCGATTATTTGAAGAGCTATAACATCGACCGCCTGTTGGCCGGTTTTCGTTCGAATCGGGGGCTTGAGCCTAAAGCCGAGATTTATCCGGGATGGGAAAATACGGAGATTCGCGGGCATACGCTTGGACATTACTTGACGGCGCTGTCGCAAGCCTATGCGAATACGAAAGATCCCGTACTGCTGGAGAAGCTTGCCTATTTGTCATCCGAGCTGGCACAATGCCAATTCGATGACGGATACTTGTCGGCGTTCCCCGAGAAGCTGATCGACAATGTCGAGAACAGGCAGCCGGCCTGGGTGCCATGGTATACGATGCACAAGATCATCGCGGGTCTGATCTCCGTCTATCGGGCTACGGGGTCCAAGGTTGCCTTAGATACCGTCGTCCGGTTAGGCGATTGGGTGGCCTCGCGCACGTCGCGTTGGTCGGATGAGCTGCAGGCAACGGTGCTTGCGGTGGAATACGGCGGAATGAATGATTGCTTATATGACCTGTACAAAATAACGGGCGACGCGAAGCATCTGGACGCAGCGCATAAGTTCGACGAACTGCCCTTGTTCGAAGCGACCGCGCAAGGCCGGGATATTCTGAAAGGCAAACACGCCAATACGACGATTCCGAAGTTTCTTGGCGCATTGAACCGTTATCTGGCGCTTGGCGAGAGCGAAGTCTTTTATCTGGAGGCGGCGAAGCAGTTCTGGGATATCGTCGTTTACAACCATAGCTATATGACGGGCGGCAATAGCGAGTCGGAGCACTTCGGCGAGCCGAATATACTGAACGGCAAGCGAACGGATGTTACGTGCGAAACCTGCAACAGCTACAATATGCTCAAGCTGACCCGCGAGCTGTTCAAGCTGACGAAGGATCGGAAGTATGCCGATTTCTACGAGACGAACTACGTGAACGCGATCCTCTCCTCGCAAAATCCGGAGACGGGCATGACGATGTACTTCCAGCCGATGGCGACGGGTTATTTCAAAATATACAGCTCGCCGTTCGAGCATTTCTGGTGCTGCACGGGCACGGGGATGGAAAGTTTCACGAAGCTGAACGACAGCATCTACTTCCATAAAGGAAACGAGCTGTTCGTGAATCAATATGTGAGCTCGACGCTGCAATGGAGCGAGCAGGGCGTGCGGATTACGCAATATTCGGGCATACCGGAGAGCGATCAAACGACGTTTACAGTGGAAATCGAAGACGGACAAGCGAAGCCGCTCAAACTGAGTCTCCGCGTACCCTATTGGGTTAGAGGCGACATTGTCGTGAAGCTGAATGGCGCTTCGGCAGCAGCCGAAGCCGTTGATGGCTTCATCGTTGTGGACAGGACATGGAGCCACGGCGACACGCTGGAGCTGACGCTTCCGATGAAGCTGATCGTCTCTCGCTTGCCGGATAACCGGAACGTCGTAGGCTTCCAATACGGTCCGGTTGTACTGAGCGCAGCGCTTGGAACGGAGGATATGACGCAAGCTTCGACAGGCATTATGGTTCGCGTCCCGACGCGCAGGATGCTCGTCAAAGACTTTATTATCCCGACGGACATGACGCCTGAAGAGTGGCTGGAAGGCGCCGGGCAGCATGTCGTCAAAGATGCGGATTCCTTGACGTTCAGACTTCGGAATACCGATGAGGACGATCGACTGATCTTCACCCCTCATTACAAGCAGCACCATGAACGTTACGGCATCTACTGGAACATCGTCGAGGCGGGTTCCGATGAGCTGAAGCGGCATTTGAAGCGGGGCAGATGGGAGCAGCTCGTGAAGGATGCTACGATCGACAGCGTCCAAGTCGGCAACGATCAATACGAGCTCCAGCATGAAATCAAGGGGGAGGAGACGTTCAGCGGCGCATGGGACGGTCAGAACGGCAGGCTGGCGCATGGCGGCGGCTGGTTCAGCTACAAGCTGAACGTCGATCCGGCGGGCGACAATGTGCTGCAAGTGATGTACTTCGGCCACAATCGCGACCGCGTCATGAATATTTATGTGGATGATCAATTGTTTGTCAGCGAGAGATCCGGTCCCGAATGGTGGCGGCGCGAATTCGATACGAAGCATTACCCGATCCCGGCCGAGCTTATCGGAGGCAAGAGCCAAGTAGAGATCAAGTTCGTGCCGGAAGAGCAGACGAACGGCATCTATGGGATATTGCGTACGATGAAGCCGATAGAGGAATAGGCATACGATAAGACCGCAGGGAGCTCAGCTCCATGCGGTCTTTTTTATTTTGCCAACGGTGAATGCTGCATGGTAGCGTCTTCACGAAAATAATCTTCGATAAAGGCAAGAAACTTGCGGGCTGCCAGGGACAAATAGCGGTTCTCCGACCAGTAAACTCGATAGCTGCGATGGCATACGGGGGACTCGACGCGCAGCAGCGTAATGCCGGCTGCTTCGCCGCTCTTACAACCGAACATAGCTACGCCCAGACCGGCGCGAACGAGGCTGACGATAGCCGCGGGTTCATCGACTTGGCAGACGAACTTCGGCGATATGCCGGCTTTACGGAAAAAGGTTTCGTTCATTTTTTGCATGACAAACCCTTCCTTGTAACCGATAAACGGCTCGTCGCCAACCTCGCTGAGATGGATCGAACCGCGATTGGCGAAGCGGTGGTCGCGCGGGACGGCGAGATATACATCTTCCTTAAGGACGATTGCGGAGGTCAATCCCGCTTGTTCGATAGGCAATGCCGTAAAGCCGATATCGATGCTTCCGGCCCCCAGCATTCGAGCCATTTCCCCCGTCGCCGCTTGCGTGATTTGGATATTGACGTCGGGAAAATGCGCAAGAAAAGCGCCGAGCGGATCCGATAAGCGATCCAGCGTCGTCATGGCCAGTCGAATGCTGCCGTACTGCAGGCCTCCCAGGTCGGACACCTCGCGACGGCCTTCTTCAAGCAGCTCAAGCGCCGCATCCACCTTTTCCAGAAAGGTTCTGCCAAGCGCATTCAGCCTTATTTGCTTGCCGATACGATCGAATAGAGGAACGCCCAGGTCTTCCTCCAGCCTGGCAATCGTTTTGCTCAGAGCGGGCTGAGCGATTCGCAGCTCTTCGGCGGCTTTCGTCATATGCTCCATTCGGGCTACTTTCTGAAAATACCGCAATTGCAACATTTCCAATGTCTTATCCTCCTCTTATATACTGAATGGAATAAGTTATATGTTCAAAGATGTATTTTTATTTATTGATTATCGGCTATAAAATAACATTACGCAAGCGAGAATACGTCATACTTTCCCGGGAAATAGGCTTATGCAAGAGAAAGAGGGTTAGGAGAAGTGGAAATACGAGTCAAGCAGCAACAAGAGGAACGGATCATCTACATTCTCGCATCCACACTGCTCATCTCCGTCATGAGCGCAACGATGTTCAACATCGTATTGCCCGATATCGCCGAACAATTTCAGCTTTCCATCGCCCAGGTCAGTTGGGTAACGTCAGGTTATTTGCTGGTCTACGCGGTCGGGACCGTTATCTATGGCAAGCTGGCGGATACGTACGGACTGAAAAACGTGCTGACGTTTGGTTTCGCTTTGTTGGCGCTTGGCTCTCTATTCGGTTTGTTCGCTGGGGCTTATTGGATGGTTCTCCTCGGCAGGGTTATACAAGCTGCGGGAGCGGCAGTCATTCCGGCTGCGGCAAGCATCATTCCCGTACGCTATTATCCGGAAGAACATCGCGGGCGGGCATTGGGAATCGCGATGACCGGAATGTCGATCGGCAGTGCGCTTGGCCCGGTGGTTGCCGCGCTCGTGGTCAGTTCTCTTCATTGGCGATGGCTGTTCTTCATGCCGGTCCTGACCTTAATCGCGCTGCCTTATTATCGAAAATTTCTGAAAGATGAGACCGTGAAAGCCGGTCGCATCGATTGGCTCGGAGGCGGGTTGCTCGTGGGAGCGGCTGCATTGCTGCTTCTTGCCATTACGTATGAAGCTTGGTTAGCGGTTATTGGCTGTGCAGTCTTGTTCGTCTCGTTCGTCAAGCGAATCCGGTACGCGTCGGAGCCTTTTGTTCCCTTGGGATTGCTTCGCAATAAAGGATATGCGTTTGGGTTAACGCTGGCCTTCCTTGCAACGGGCATCGGGTATTCGCTTTATTTTCTGACCCCGCAGCTATTGAATCAGGTCCATCATTTGGATACGGGAATGACGGGTTTCGTGATGGTGCCGGCGGCCGCTGCGGCGGCGATATTGGGAAGGAGGGGCGGCAAGCTGGCGGATGTGAAGGGAATACCGTTTCTTTTTTTCTCTGCGTCCGCCATGTTGTTGCTCTGCTTTGCCTTAATGTCTTCATTCGCGGAACAATCGCCGATAGCGATTGCGGGTTTCCTGATCTTCGGTGTTGTTGGGCAGTCGTTCCTGTACATGGCTTTGTCCAACCAAATTTCACGGACGCTGGCGAAGGAGCGGATCGGGGTCGGAATGGGACTGCTGGCCATGTCTAATTTCATGGCCGGTGCCGTCTCGGCAAGCATATACGGAAAGATCGTGGATCAAGGGTCCGGCATGAGTTGGAATCCGATGATCATGGAACCGAAGGCATTCGTATACAGCAATCTTTATTTCGTTCTTGGGATGCTGCATATTTGCATTCTGTTGTTCTATTGGTATAAGTTCGGCAGATCGGCGAGGGATCGCATGACGATGAAAGTTTGAATATTCTAATATTTATTTTCGTGGAGGAGATTGAGATGAGAGCAGCAGCGTTTCGTTCTTACGGCGGGCCGGAAGTGATGGAAGTAATGGAGTTTCCGGATCCTCAGGCGGGTCCGGGACAAGTAAGGGTTCGCGTCAAAACGGCGGGGGTGCAGCATTACGATTGCAGTATACGGAGCGGGTGGATGCCGCCAGGGGTGAGCGACCAATTGCCGAAAATTCCGGGAAATGAATTCGCCGGCATCATCGATCAAGTTGGGGAGGACGTGGACGGGTTCGCGGTTGGCACCGAAGTGCTCGGTTTTACGTTGTTGAATGGTTATGCCGAATATGTTGTAGTCGGCGTTGACCAGATCGTAAAGAAACCTGCGAGCATGTCTTGGGAGGTAGCAGGCGGTTTGACGGGTAACGGTCAAGGCGCCTATATCGCTCTTCGGGCTATCGGCGTCGGGGAAGGAGATACCGTATTGATACATGGCGCCGCCGGCTCGCTCGGTTCTTATGCCGTGCAGCTTGCGAAGCTGTGGGGCGCGAAGACGGTCATCGGTACGGCAAGCGAAAGCAACCACGATTACGTTCGTTCCTTGGGCGCGATTCCTGTAACGTACGGAGAAGGGTTGGTCGAGCGGGTACGCGCGCTCGCTCCGGGCGGTGTGGATGCAGCCTTCGACACGGCCGGCGCCGAAGGCGTTCGGGCATCGGTCCAATTGGTGGCGGACAGAAACCGAATCTGCACATTCGTGGCTTACGACATCATCGAGGAGCTTGGCATCCCCGCTGTCCGCGGCGTTCGCTCTGCGGCCAGACTCGCCGAGCTTGCCGAGCTTCACGCCGATGGAAAGCTGCGCACGACGATACGCCAGACGTTCCCTCTTGAACAGGCCGAAGCGGCGCATCGGTTGATCGAGACCAGGCACGGCAGAGGTAAAATCGTTCTTACTATGGATTAAGGAACAAGGAGGGGATCGTCAATGAATGAGGGGAAATTGTTAATCGGCATTATTCTTGGCAGCACGAGGCAAGGCCGGCTTAGTCCGCAAGTAGGCGAATGGGTGAAAGGAATAGCGGACAAACGGGCGGATGCGGAATACGAGATCGTCGATATTCGCGAGTATCAGTTGCCGTTTTACGGGGAAGGAAGCGGCGATGAGCCGGGCCCCAAGGCATGGCAGCAGGCTATTGATCGGCTCGACGGGTATGTCTTCATCGTTCAGGAGTACAACCATAGCATAACGGGTGCCTTGAAGAATGCGCTCGACTCCGCGTACAAAGAATGGAACAACAAGGCAGCCGGAATCATTAGCTACGGCTCCGCGGGAGGCGCCCGCGCCGCAGAGCATTTGCGGGGGATATTGGGCGAATTATCGGTAGCCGATGTCCGCGCCAATCCAACCTTTTCCCTCTTCACGGATTTCGAACAGTACAAAACGTTTAAACCGTCCGACGCGCAGTTGAAAAATATGAATGCCATGTTGGACCAGGTTGTCGCGTGGAGCGGAGCTTTGAAGAGCTTGCGCAATCGTTAAGTTAGCGAAAAGACCATTAGAGCTGCCTGTGCTCGAATGGTCTTTTTTCGTACGTGACTCGCTATTTATTCTGAATATTTGTTTACCCATTCTTCCCGCCAGTCCTGGAAAGACTTCGGTTGCAGCTCTTCCAGCGTCTTGCCTTCCAGCGACCAGTAACCTCCATCCGACTTATCGCCGTGCGGAAAGGACGTTCCGCCGATGGGCACGGAATTGACCTCGTAGACATATACGTCCACTTTCCCTTTAGCGAGCGGGTGGTTCGTCACGATAAACTTTTCGATATTGACAGTCTTGCCAATATAGTCAGCGGGATCAAAGGGCATCAGCCCCCAATACATCATATAGGGAAGACGGATTAACTTCTCTTTAGTCAGCTCATAGCTTGATGATTGTCCTTCGTACGAGATGACCTTGTACCCTTTTTCTTCGATGTATGCAATGGCAGTAGAACGCTCAATCGGCAATTCGTTGCGACCGGAGCAAGCGACAAGCAGAACAAACGCCATGATCGGAATAAAAACCTTCAATTCAATCGCCCCCGTCATTTTTGTATCTCTTTTACATAACGGCTGCTTGCTGCATTAGGTTGCATGATCGTATGAAAGGCTTCGGGCCGACTAATATAAGCCTCTATTCACGGAAATATAGTCAATATAACCTATTCTAGTTCTTTGTACCTATTCACACTACTAGATTCAACACCGTATTATAGAGTTAAAGTCTCAGTTGCAACAACCAAGTGAAAAAGGCAAATCATGAGAAATCATGAGACGCAAAGCCAAGGACCTGAACCACGCTTTAGTGGAAGGCAGCCGGTTGCCACAAGGAATCATAGGCAGTTTACTATGAACCTTGTCAAAGGTTTATTTTTTTTGCCCTATATCCCGTTTAAACAAAGAAAGGTAGGACAATCATGAAAAAACGTCAAGCTGCTAACAAGTTTTCCTTCCTGGTATCGCTGCTTCTTTTGATTCAGGTTTTGTTTCCCGCTGCAAACGTATTTGCGGCCGAGACAAACAACAACATGCTGCCTCCCAGCAATTTGACTTATCAGCTTTTGACGCCGTCAAACATCAAGCTGACATGGAGCGCCGTATTTGGAGCTACCGGCTACAAGGTTTATGAAATTACGGATGGCCAACTCGTCTCACGCGGTACATCGACAACAACCTCCTTCACGGTTAACAGCCTGCCGGAAGGGTCGTATACTTATGTGGTATCAACCTTAAGCCCGGATGGCGAGTCCGGTCCATGCGCGCCGATCACGGTGGATATCACATACCCGGATATGAATGCCCCGACCTTGATCTCTACCATTCAGAACGGAAACGACATTTCTCTTAGCTGGGATGCTTCCCCTAATGCCCAAAGCTATAATCTTTACCAAGTCCAAGCCGACGGCCAAACGACTCTGGTCAAAACGCAGACGGCACGTACATATACGATAACTAATACACCGGCGGGAACTTACAAGTACGCGGTTACCGCATCGAATTCCGTTTTTGGTGAATCGCCGCTTTCCGCTCCGGTTGAAGTTGCCATTGTTTATCCGGCTATGACGGCACCCGGAAATTTCACTTTTACCATTGCGAACATCAACGACGTCAACCTAAAATGGAACGGTGTCAGTTACGCCACGGATTATAAAGTTTATCAAATTATTGACGGTCAAAAGGTTTTAAAAACTACGGTGACCGGTACAACGGCGGCGTTTACGAAACAACCGGCCGGCGATTATGTTTACGAGGTCTATTCGTACAGCGATCGTTTCGGAGAATCTGCGGAAGGCAGCCGGGTAACCGTGACCGTTGGCTCCGTTGCTATGGCTGCACCTAACAATTTGGCGTATAAGCTGCAAAACATCAATGATGTTGTCCTAACTTGGACTGCTGCGACTTATGCCACAAGCTATAAAATCTATCAAGTCATCGATGACCAAAAAGAACTGAAAAGCACGGTAACCGGCACAACGGTTACGCTTGCGAATCAGCCGGCCGGCGATTACGCCTACGAGGTTCACTCCTACAGCGACCGTTTCGGTGAATCGGCGGAAGGCAATAAAGTATCCTTCACGCTAGGTGCCGTGACATTGGAGCCGCCGGGTAGCTTAACCTACAAGCTGCAGAACATTAATGATATTGTCTTAACTTGGACGACCGCGGCAAACGCGAACAGCTACAAAGTCTATCAAGTTATCGATGGGCAAAAAGTACTGAAAAGCACAGTAACAGGCACCACGGTTACTTATACCAACCAGCCGGCCGGTAATTACGTCTACGAGGTACATTCCTTCTCGACTCGTTACGGTCAATCGCAAGAAGGCAGCCAAGTCTCTTTTCCGCTGGTTTTCCCGACGATGGAGCCGCCGGCCAATTTGATACAAACGATTAAAAACGCGACGGACTTCACCCTGACATGGGAAGCTTCAGCGTATGCGTCAAGCTATAAGGTTTACCAGATCGTAAATGGGCAAAAGGTGCTTAAAAACACGGTAACGGGCCTAAGCGTCACGTATACCGGCATGTCGCCGGGCGAATATACGTATGAAGTCCATTCGGTTTCAACCCGTTTAGGAGAATCGCCGGAAGGAACCAAGCTGACGATGGCGCTGAACGGACAAGTCATGCAAGCACCGGTGAATCCGACTTATAGTATCGCTAACGGCAATAACGTCACTCTGAAATGGACGGCCGCATCTTACGCTACCAGCTACAAGATTTATCAAGTGGTAGAGGGACAAAAGATTCTGAAAAGCACAACAACCGGCACAACCGTCACCTATACGAACCAGCCTGAGGGCTTGTTAAACTATGAGATCCACTCTGTTTCGGCCATTTTGGGCGAATCTCCGGAAGGTGCGGAAATTACGTTCATACTGGAACATCCCACGGTGGCTGCTCCGAATGGTTTTGCCTATAAAATTGTGAATGGAAATGACGCCGTATTAACTTGGGGGGCCGTCACTTATGCGAACTCCTATAAAGTTTATGAACTTGTTGACGGTCAAAAGATTCTGAAGAATTCGGTTACAACCTTGACTTCGACGCAATCGAATATAACAGGCGGCGACCACACCTATATCGTTCATGCCGTCAGCAACCGCTTCGGCGAATCGCCGGAAGGCAGCCAAGTGACTTTTACGCTTCATATTCCAAACATGCAGGCTCCGGGTAATTTTACTCAAAGCACTGCAAACGGCAACGACATCGCCTTAAAGTGGGGCGCGGTTACCTATGCATCGGCATACAACCTGTATCGGCTTGTCGATGGGCAAGAGGTGCTGGTGAAATCTCAGACCGCTACAAATATAACGTTGACGAACCAGCCTGAGGGCGACTACACTTACGTGCTGCGCTCCTACAGCGACCGTTTCGGCGAATCGCCGGAAGGCAGCAGGCTCGAATTCGCGTTGGTCTGGCCAACCATGCAAGCACCTGGAGGTTTTACGCAAAGCGTTACAAACGGCAACGACGTCACCTTGAAATGGAATGCCGTTCCCTTTGCGTCGGGCTATAAGATTTATCAAATAATCGACGGACAAGAAGTGTTAAAGAAAACCCAAACCGGAACGACAATTGCATTCGCGAACCATCCGGAGGGTGAGATTACCTATGCGGTACGCTCCTACAGCAGCCGTTTCGGCGATTCGCCGGAAGGCAGCGAACTTAAGTTCAACTTAATTTGGCCGGTGATGCAAGCGCCGGGCAATTTAACGAAAACCGTTTCAAACGGGAACGACATTGCCTTGAAATGGAATGCGTCAGCTTATGCGACGGCTTATAGGGTATACCAAGTAGTCGATGGGCAAAAAGTATTGAAAAGCACGTTAACCGGCACGACCGCTACGTATGTCAATTTGCCTGCTGGCGATTACAGCTACGTGGTGCATTCTTACAGCGAACGCTATGGTGAATCACCGATCGGCAGCATCTCCGATTTTGCGCTTGTATGGCCGGTTGTTGTTCCACCCGTGCTGACAGGGAGTGTTTTTAACGCGAACAATATTACGTTATCTTGGCCTGCTGTTGCATGGGCAAACGAATATCGCGTTTATGATTTGACAGGAGGTACCCGGAAGTTAATTTATAAGGGTAAGGATCTAAGTTATAAAGTATTCAATCTGTCAGAGGATACCCATCAGTATGAAGTGACCGCTTATAGCACTCGTTTCGGTGAATCGGCATCTTCGAACCGTGTGACCGAAACGATCGTTTTCCCGGTCATGCAGCCTCCGGTTGCCTCTTTGAAGCTGTTAAGCGGCACAGAAGCTCGGATATCCTGGAGTTTCGTTACCTACGCGAACGGATACAACGTATATGAACTCATAGACGGAGAACCGGTTTTGCTGATAGAGAAGCTGAATAATCTGTCTTACACGGTATCGGATTTATCATATAGGGACCACGAATACTTTGTGACATCGTACAGCAACTCGTTCGGAGGGTCGGAGCCATCGAACACCGTCCTCGCCAAGCTGATTATTGATACAGAAGCGCCGGTGACGAAAGCGGATGTCCTTGCCGGCTGGACGAATCAAAGCCAGGTCGTCGTTGCCTTATCGGCCACCGATAACGAAACGGGAGTCGCGAACACGTTCTATTCCCTGAACGGTGGTGAATATTCGGCAGGAACTTCTGTTACGGTGATCGAAGAAGGCATAAACAAGGTTTCTTATTACTCAGTGGATAAAGTCGGCAACACCGAAACGCCTCAAGGCATCGAAGTGAAAATCGACCGGACAGCGCCTGAGACATCTGCGAGCGCAAGCGATGCTTGGATCAAAGATAAAGCGGAGGTAAGCCTGCTCGTAGCAGACGCTGGAAGCGGCGTATCGAAAACATACTTTTCAATAAACGGCTCCGATTATCAGGAAGGCACCTCGTTTACGGTAGAAACCGATGGTGTCAACGAAGTCAGCTTCTACTCAGTTGACCAGGCGGGCAATAAGGAAGCTGCTAAAACCATCGCAGTGAAAATCGACCGCACGGCGCCGGTGACGGTTTCGGATGCTCCTGCGTTATGGGTGAAAGAAGCGGCAGTCCGATTAACCGCGATGGACGCACATAGCGGCGTATCGAAAACATATTATTCGATAAACGGCTCCGATTATCGGGAAGGCACCTCGTTTACGGTAGAAACCGAGGGTGTTAACGAAGTCAGCTTCTACTCGGTTGACCAAGCGGGCAATAAGGAAGCGGCTCAAGCCGTCGAAGTGAAGATCGACCGAACGTCTCCTGTTACGAATTCGGACGCTCCTGCAGACTGGTCGAAAGAAGAAGTGAACGTTAAATTAACCGCAACAGATACGCAAAGCGACATAGCCCAAACGTTCTACTCGATCGACGGTTCAGTATATGCAGAAGGCAGTTCCTTTACTGTCAGAGACGAAGGCGTTCATAAAATTGCTTTCTACTCGGTTGATACGGCCGGCAACATCGAGGCTGTGAATACGGCTTTGGTGAAAATCGACAAGACCGCACCGCTCGTCACAATGAATCTTAAAGAAGAGTACCAGGCAGGGACGACGCTGCAGTTGACGTACTCGGCAGTTGATACGCTCTCGGGAATCGCATCCAATAAGTTGACCGTCACCCGTCCGGACGGAACAGCGGAGGATGTAGAGCAAAACGGCGGGATTGTATTGGACAAGCCGGGTGTCTATACCGTAACCGTGACCGTTACTAACGCTGCGGGACTGAGCACTACGTTGGAAAAGCAATTTGTTGTATACATTCAGGCCACCATTGCGGTGACTCCTAATGTCATTAAAGGCAATAAAGGCGTGTTTACGGTCAGGGTAGACTTGCCGGACGGGTACAGTTCTGAAGGCTTCAATCTAAATACCGCAACTCTAAATGGCGTGAAGGCACTTAACAGCAATAATGGTTACTACAATCAGGCGAAGCTCGGACAATTCAAATTCGAACGTTCCGATTTCAATTGGACGGCTTCCGAGGTTACACTGCATTTTAGAGGGTATGTCAACGGCATTCTGATAATCGGTGAAACGACGGTGAAAGTCCAGAAATAAAATGCAATTGCGAATAAAACAGCTTAGGGCGCCCGGCAGGGTGCCCTATCTTTTTAACTCAGAGATATTTATGACTAGTTGCTGACGAGGTCGTTCATTTCCACCGTTATCGCTCGTTTTAAACCATATAAACCGTCTTTGATTTTTCCGAGGCCAAGGCCAACATCCACTTGTAAGAATTGTCCGGTTTTCAGCTCGTATTCGAGTTGGATTTTCATACCAGCCGTATGAGAACTTCCTCCGGATCCCTGGTAACGGTCCCGTCCGTGCTCGTCAAAATGGTTTCGTTTCTCTATATTTTCCCGGGGTAAGGCCTTCTACCTTTTTGAAAACTCGAATAAACACGGTATCACTTGTATATCCGACCATCCTTGCAATTTGAGCATTGGTCAGCTCAGAATCTGCCATAAGTTTTTTGGCGTGATTTAACCGAACTCTTGTCAAATAATCGCTAAAATTCCAACCGCTCATCTTTTTGAAAAATTGCGAGATGTATTGTGGCGTAATCTGCAGATGTTCGGATAACAAATTTAAGCTCATGTTAGGATCAGCAAAGTTTGCATCAATATAGGTTTGGATTTGTTGGAGGAGTTGTTCATCGTGATCACGCCGCTCTAGTTTAAAAGATTCGGTGACCAATAAATACAACTCTTTGGTCTTCACAAACATCTCGTCGGTTGTTTTACTGGAAAGTAACTGACGAACCGGATCTATTTCGCCCTCAGCAAATCCCTGAAGGGTAGGAGTATCTGAATTCAATATACGCAACAAAGTTCCGGAGAGACTGAATAGCAAACATCTTCCCAATTCGGGAGCTATGGATTCGTTGCGAAAATTCTTATCAAACAATCCCGTAAGTAGCTGGATGACTTGCTCCCGATCACCGCTTCGGATGCAATTAATTAATTGCAATTCTGTTTCGACAGGGAAATGATAGTGTAAATTCTCGTGACGAATAGAATGAAAGTAAAAAATCGATAGCTCCATCAGCGGCTCTGTACGAGGCGCTTTCCGCACTCATGCATGATGCCGGACATCATCGCCGCACGGCGGGAAACGGCACCCGCGAGAAGATGTTCGAAGTCGCCGACTATATCCGGGCCAACTGTACCGGGAAGTTGAATTTGACGTCGATTGCCGACAAAGCAGGGTACAGTACGTACCATTTTACCCGTATTTTTCAAGAGGCCGTAGGAAAGTCACCCGCGCATTACTTGACAGAATGCCGCATCTTGCTGGCCAAGAACTTGCTGGTATCTACTCCGCTCGCCATTAAACAGATCGCATATGAGACGGGATTTAGCCAAAGCAGCTATTTTATCAGCATATTTCATCGGATGATCGGAATGACCCCCCAGCAGTTCCGTGATTTGTACGGATAACAAATTCATTGCTGCTCCTATTGATTTACGTGAAGAACCCCTATTCGATAATGAACAAGGGTTCTGCCGCCATGGGGCTTTTATCATGAGAGGCCGTTCATTCATTTTTCGAAAACATCTCATTTCTAAACTTATTCGGGCTGCATCCTACGTTCTTCTTAAAAATCCGGCTAAAATGCTCGGGGTTGGCATAGCCGATCTGCTCGCTAATTTGCTGAATCGAAAGTTGGCTGTTTTTGAGCAGATCCATAGCCGATTCGATTCGCAGGCGGGTTAAATAGCCGATAAAGCTTTCTCCTGTTTCTGACGAGAATAATCGGCTCAGATAGGTTTCACTGACTTGAATTTGCTCGCTAACCGACTTCAACGTGATGTCCTCGCGGTAAAGCTGCTTCATATATTCTTTTGCTTTCCTGATTTTAGAGGAGACATGTTCATTTCTATGGCTAATTTCATCAAATATCGATAATAAAATATGTTCAAGATACCCGTTCATTTCATCAAGTGTTTCATACTTAGTAATATGTTCCATAAAATTAATGTCCTTCTTAAAAATATCCTCGGCAAAAATATCTTTTTGATATAAATGACCCATAATAATATATATAAACTCCAAATACAGGCTATGGGCCGTATTGATATTCACGGGGTTCAGGCTTTTCGTGTATTGGACCATATTTTGAATCTCGGCTTTCAACTGATGCCGGTCTTGGCTAAACAAAGCTTGGATGATCTCTCTTTTTTTGTCTGCCAGACTTCCGTGCGAAGTATTTTCGATCTGGGAGAGATCGTGTTCGTAGATAATTTGCCCTTTCCCATATAGCAGTTTTAGTTCGTTAGCAGCCAGAGCCTGCACATACAAAGAAGGGATGTGCAGATAACCATTATGAGTGCTGCTGACGCCGATGGTTACGGATATATTCAGGAACATGAACAGTGCCTGCTTCACGTTGTTAAGGAAGTAGCTTAGCTTCCGATGCACAACGGCCATGCTATTCTCATCATTAATACTGCTGATTAATGCGTATTTACCTTTTCCAATCACGATTAACTCGCCCATTTTGAATTCCGAAGTCTTTTGATTGAACACGTTCAATATGGAGAGGTTGATGTTTGTAAGCACGACACTGTCGTATTTGTCTTCCATGACTTTATAATTATCGACCGATACGATGCTAACGTTCAAATTCGCCTTTGTTAGCTGAATCTGATAGGCAGCGATTTTATTGTCGATGTCACTTGGGATCAATCCATTCAACAAATTCTCTAGAAATTTTTGCTTTAAATACACATTGTTACTCCGTTGTTCCTCGTGGTTTTGCTTCGAGGCCGAGATCAGATCGGACGATTTCCGCATCAGCTTAAGCAACGATTCGAAGTTCAACTCGGATTTCAGAATATAGTCCTGAATGCCCAGCATGAAGGCCTGTCGAACAAACGGGTAGTCGTTGAAGGCGCTCAAGACAAGAATAGGGATCTGATCGTCCCACTTTCGGATTTGCCGGATAACCTCAATCCCGTTCATTTTCGGCATGCTGATATCCGTCAGGATAATGTCGAAGCTCTTTTCGGATTTGAGCTTGTCCAATGCATCTACACCGTCATGTGCCTCGCCTGCCATTTCGAAGCCATATTTCTCCCACGGACCTAATGATTTGATCGTCATTCTGACTAGCGGTTCGTCATCGATGAGTAGGACTCTATGCATATGCCGCACTCCTTGTAGGTAGGGAATCATCATTAATCAACGGAAGCGTTAGTATAACAGTAGTGCCTTTGCCCTGCTCACTTTGAATCGTCAGTCCATATGCTTCTCCGAAGTTCAACTTTATTCGTTGATGGACATTGTTTACCCCTATTTTGTTAAAACCGTGATTGGAGTTGGTTTCCCTTCTATTTTGCACTAGTCCTGCCGCTTGAATAGGAGTCATGCCGATTCCGTTATCAACCACACGGATCTCTAATGATTGGCCCACTTTCCGAGCAAAGATTCCGATTTCCAGTTTCTCGAACACATCGACCATGCCATGCAGAATGGAGTTCTCTACAATCGGCTGCAGCAGCAGTTTCAGCATGTAACACTGCCTTATTTCGGGTAATACGTGGAAGGTAATATCAAACCGATCTCCGTATCTGAATTTCATGAAATAGGCGTAACTCTGAAGCGTTTCATACTCCCCGGCGATCGTTGTATATACACCGTCCCGAGACAAGGTGTTGATCATCAGTTTGGATAAGGCTTCTGTCATCATTTTGATATTGTCCACTCCGTGGATATCGGCCATCATCGTGATGGAGTTGAGCGTATTGAGCAAAAAATGCGGATTTATCTGATATTGCAACGATTTGATTTCAAGTTGTAATCTCTCCGTTTTCTCTATTTCAATGTTGGTGATCAGATTGTTTATTTCTCCGACCATCCGGTTAAAGGTCTTATTCAAAAGGGCCAGTTCATCTTGTCCGTGTACAGGGACGATGGAGTTCAGGTCGCCCTTCTCGACAAGGGACATTTGGCGTATAAGCTTTTTAACCGGATTGACAACCGTCCTGGTAATCGAAGTAAAGAATACGGTTACAAACAACAATATGATAAACGCAAACACTCCGATAATGATAAGCATGACTCGATTAACGTCTTGGGTCAGCTCGTTATACGAGATGGTATTGACGACCTTCCAATGGGTTGACGGGACGGTGTAATAAGTCATTAATAATTTATCGTTATCCAGATGATAATTCAATGATCCGTAGTCTTTGGAGAAAAGATGCTGTTGCCTCTGAATGCTTGTGATTTTGTCGTCTTTCGAAGAGACGGGTTCGCCTTCCGGCGTCAGTATATCTATCCTGCCCACTTTGCTTAATTGGATGCCGGAGTATACCTTTTCGAAAGTGTTCTCCTTGAACGTGATGTAAATCAATTCGACTTCCGAAGGGTTTACGTATGCTGCGTTATTGACGAAAGATGCAATCGCGATGGAGTATTCGCCGTTATCTCGGCTTCCGGTATACAACGAATTTTTGAGTCTCCCCAGAACGCGGATGCTTTCATTGTTATCCTTCATATTCGAATACCAGGAGGCGCTTTTCAGCAAAGCGGGTTCGACGGGGATCGGCGCGTTATAGGTATAGTACTCGTTATCTTTGAAGATAAAAGTGATGCCAGTCAAATCAGTCGTGTAATTAAAAAAATAGCTGAGCTGGCTGTTGATTTGACGCGAAAGAATTAGTTTCTGGTAATCGCCGGTTGCCGCGCGCCACTTGTTAATGTTTTCGATGATGCCAGGCGAGGCATTCATGACATTGTTCTCTGAAATGATACTGGAAGCGGAATATATATAACGAAGTACATTTTCATCGATTTTTTTCGCGATTAGCTCCGTGAGCTGAAGATTTTTATTCGTATTATTACTGATCAACGTATCTACAAAAGTCAAATATAACATTTCTCCGGCAAGGATCAGTGGAGCGGGGATAAAGAGCAGAAAGATGACGATAAACTTCACAAGCACTCTGCGTTTAATGAGTTTGAATATAGCTAGTCACCTGCCACGATCGTAAATTTTATAAGACATATGCTATCACACACATCGCTATATTACAGCTATGTTTATAATAAAAATGAATAGGGAAACGTTGGGAGTATAAATAGATCAAAAAGCAGCAAAATAGATCATGTCCAAAATGGAAGCGTTATCATAAAATCAGGCTATCTTATTGAAAAGGATGGATAAAAAAAATGAGGTCAAAAAAACTAGTTTCAATTTCCATGATGGTTGTATGTTTTTGCTTATTGTTTACAAGTTCAATTTTTGCGGCTAGCAATCAAGTTGATATTTTTATACCGGATCCTAATATAGTCGTTGATAGTAACGATGCTGGAGCAAACTATCCTAGACTTATTCGACTTAACCATAGCGGTTCAGCGAATGGCACCTTACTAGCCACTTTTGAGCAATCCCCTGGCAACACGGGCAATAAACCGGTATTTCCAATCTATAGAAGCACGGATGACGGGAAAACTTGGACCCACCTATCTGATATCGTGGATACGCAAAACAATTGGGGAATGGTTTGGCAGCCGCAATTGTTCGAGATGCCGCAGACGATTGGCAATGTTCCTGCGGGGACCATATTGGCTGCAGGGTACAGTGTTCAATTTGGTAGCAATTGGGCGCACCGATATGGAAAAATAGATCTATATCGAAGCGATGATCATGGGCTTACATGGCAATTTATGAGTAACATTGCACAAGCCGGCGACTATGATCACCCGATATGGGAACCGTTTTTTGCAATTGATAATTACGGTAATTTAGTATGTTATTATTCGGATGAACGGCAGCATGAATTGCACAGCCAAAAGCTTGTTCACCAGGTTTCGACGGATGGAGGATACACTTGGGGGCCAGTTGTTGAAGATGTAGCTTTGGCAGATTCATCTCTGCGACCTGGGATGCCTGTCGTAACTAAGATGGGAAATGGTCAATATATGATGGTGTATGAAGTTGTCGGCATGAATGCAAATCCTATTCATTTTAGATTTTCAAACGACGGAGTCAACTGGGGAGATCCGTTAAATGTAGGAACAAAGCTTACATCGGTTGATGGCGTTACTCCTGGCTCGAGTCCCTATGTCGTCTGGTCACCTGTAGGAGGACCGAAGGGTACATTAATTGTTTCAGGCAAATTCCAAGTTCCGCTTTCTTCCCGTGGCAGCGATTACTTTGTGAATTATAATTACGGAATAGGGCCTTGGTACAGGATGCAAGGACCGCTTACCTATACATCAAACAATATGACGGGATACAGTCACAGCATGGCCTTATCGCCTGATGGACAATCCATTTATCATATTAACAATATTGATCTTCCGGGCACGAATAAGAGCAGGATCACTTTTGAAAAAACGACACTTCAAGTTGGGCCAGGTTATTCCTATAAACTAGTGAATAAAAACAGTATAAAGCCTATGGCAGTTAGTGGCGGATCCATGGAAAATGGAACGGATGTCATTCAATGGCCTGACACATACGGCACGGATCAGAATTGGTATTTGATAAACGCGGGGAATGGTTATTATGGAATTATTAATACAAAAAGCAATCAGGCACTATCCATGGGCAGTGGTTGGACTGGAGATGGCGGAAATGCCATTCAGTGGCCGTATTACTCAGGGGACGAGCAGTTATGGACGCTAGAGCTTCAAACAAACGGCTTCTATAAAATTAAAAATAAAAACAGCGGAAGATATCTGAACGTAAATCAAGGCTCGATTGCCAATGGGGCACAAATCGGGCAGTTAGCGAATAATGAATCTGCCTCTCAAGAGTGGCAAATCCAATTCACAGATGTTTTGCCTTCCAATACTATTCTTAATAAAATTCAAAACCCAAGCTTCGAAGCGGATCAAGCATGGACGGCCTCGCCAGCGTCATGGACGACATGGACAAATAGTACCAATGCTTCATATGTTGAAACCGTTGGTGGTGCCCATTCTGGCAATTGGCATGGTACACATTGGAAAAACACTTCATACAAGGCTTACACATACCAGAGTTTTACAGGTTTGGCTAATGGGACTTATACGCTTCGAGCATATGTAAAAGGAAGCGGTGGTCAGAATCAAGCATGGATGAGTGCTAAAGATTTTGGTTCTGCCGAACTTACAGCTAACATACCGACTTCTAGTTATTATACTCAAATAACAATCCCTAACATTAACGTAACGAATGGTCAAATTACAGTTGGTTTTTGGTCTGATGCCAGTGCCAATCAATGGATAAATTTCGATGATGTTGAGTTTTTCAAAAACTAAGCAATATAAAATCAAGAATGTTTCAAGAGTGATCTTTTGTAAGCAGGTAAAGAAGCATCAAAAAGAGACAAGATAAATCATGGCTGCTCAAACGCCGTATACTTATAATTTAGATCAAGGCGGCGACAACACTGCTCATAATTGATAATAGGGGGATACACCATGGGAATTGCTAAAAAGTTTAAAGGAATTTGCATCGCGCTGGCTTCGCTTACAATCACGGCAACGGCATTGGCGGGATGCGGTACCAACCAGGACGCACAAGAAGCGCAAGGTTCGCAAGGATCAGGCAATCAGGTGGAATCGGCTTCGCCCAGCAAAGAACACATTACACTAACCGTAGAGATCTTCGCGGAAGATTTGGATTACTGGCAGAAGAAGAGCCAAGAAGATGCCTTCAAAAAAGCGCTGCCAAACGTCACGCTGGACATTCAGTCCGTCAAGGATTCGAATGAGTTGTTAAAAACTTTAAAGATTCGACAAGCTGCAAACGAATTGCCTGACCTGTTCTATATGAAACCGGATCATGTGCTACAGTTGAAAGATTCTTTGTACCTTTGGAATGCTGACGATCCGCTCGTAAAAATGAATAAAGCCGTGGACAAGCTTGAAGTCAACAAGGCTGGCGAAGGTAAATATTATGGTTTGCCGATGAAACAATTTTCAGAATGGGTCTATTATCGGAAATCGGTATTTTCGGAACTGGGGCTGCAGGTGCCGCAAACTTGGGACGAATTTGTCAGCGTCGCCAAAGCAATTCAAGACAGCGGCAAATACCAAGGCGTGGCGCTGGGAGCGAAAGATGCCTGGACACAATATCCGTTTATAGGTTTTGGCCCGAACACATTCTTCAACGACGACAACACCGCTTCCGAAGCAGCGAAGACGGATACGCCTTTCAGTCCCGATGGCAATTACTACAAAGCATTTGAAATGGTTGAGAAGCTATACAAGACAGGAGCGACCGGTAAAGCCCTCGGCATCGGCTATTCGGAAGCAGGTCAATTGTTCGCCAGCAAAAAAGCGGGAATGATCGTTATCGGACAGTATTATTATCCGGATTATGTCAAGTATGGTGGAGATATCGACGACGTAGGACTCTTCCCGCTTCCGGTCGTAAACGACAAAAGCGAAACTAACAGGCAAGTAACCGTGGTGGATCTGCCATTCGGAATCTCGAAAAGCAGCAAGCATATCGAAGAGGCGAAGAAAGTGCTCGAATGGTATTTCAGCCAGGAAATCTACAAGGAGTACCTGACGGAAAGAACGATGAGTTCAACCATTAATGGAATTGAAGCGGACAATATATTTACAACTACGGCGAAAACGCTTAACGTGACTCCTTTCTTTATAAAGGATGGCAACGAAGACGCCGTGAAGCTTTCTAACGAAACGAAATGGGATGGCAACGCCATCGGCCAACAGATGCTGGCCGGGAAAGATTTCAGACCGATCTTTGAAGACTTGAATAAAAAATGGACATCGGCAAGAAAAAAACTTGGCATTCAATAGTGAATAGAAGCTTCGGGAGAAGATTGCTGCGCTATGGACGCAGCAATCTTCTTTCATAAAAGGAGTGCGGCTGGATGAATTATAGTCTTCAAAGAAAATTGATCATTTTCTCCTTTTTGTTTATTCCGCTCGCTTTGCTCGGCGTGTTTATGCTTTTGCCGACATTCAAGCTGTTTCAGTTCAGCTTGACGGATTGGGACGGGTATTCAAAGTCTTTCCAGTATATCGGGCTCGATAACTTCAAGACTATATTTCTGGATTCGGGAGATGTTTGGCTTTCCTTAAGAAACAACGGGTACTACTTCATCGGCCACCTTGCTGCAATTCCTTTTGAAATTGCCGTCGCTTCCATGTTGTGCGGCGCGGTCATTGGGAGCCGATTTTTCAAATCCATTGTGTTTATGCCCTATATAATTAATGGTGTGGCGGTAGCGCTTGCTTTCTCGTTCTTCTTTTCGCCAAGCGGAGGGTTCAACGCCATATTAGACGCCCTGCATCTGAGCAGCCTGAAGCAGGACTGGTTGGGGGATTACCGAGTTATTAATTTCACCTTAGTATTTGTATCTTTGTGGAGGTATTGCGGACAGCATGTCGTCTTTTTTATTGCGGGGATCATGTCGATTCCCAAAGAATACTACGAGGCGGCAGAAATCGATGGCGCGAACAAATTCCAAATGTTTCGGCATATTACGGTACCAGGGATCAAAACGATTATTGAACTTGTTCTCTTCCTGAATGTCCGGGGAGTGCTTGCTGCCTTCGAGATTCCTTTCCTGATGACTAACGGAGGACCAGGTTACGAGAGCTCCACCTTCGTGGTGTACACCGTCAAGGAAGCCTTCCAATTCAGTCATGTGGGACTGGCTTCAGCACTGGGCATTATGTTAATGTTTATAACCGTTGTCGTCTATATACTGCAGAAGAAGATTATCAGGATCAGTGGGTGATTTAATGGAAGAGTCTAAACAAGTTCGTCGGCTGCGCAGGCTTTCTCTGACTACAGTCATTAAATATGCGGTTTTGATCGCCATTGTTGCAATTGTCTTCATCCCGTTATCGGTCATTTTATTATCCGCGTTCAAAACGCCGCCGGAAATGGTTCAAGGTACGGTATTTGCATTGCCCAAGTCCTTGAATTTAAACAACTTTACCGATTCCTTTAAGCAGGCCAAAGTTCTGCTCGCGCTCAAAAATACGTTATTAATTACGGTAACGAGCGTTCTGCTGAATGTTATAATCGGCGCTATGGTTTCTTATATTATTGCGAGATTCGACTTCAAGGCAAAAAAACTGGTCATGAGCATATTTATGGTGGCGATGATCGTCCCGTTTACAACGATTGAGGTCGCGCGTTTTTCTATCGTCAAAAACCTAGGCTTATACAACACGCTTTGGGCTCCTATTCTCATCTATGTGGGTGCCGATCTCATGCAAATTTTTGTTTACAAGCAGTTTATTGATAAAATTCCCGAATCTTTAGACGAAAGCGCTATGTTGGACGGAGCATCGTATTTCACCATATTTAGAAAAATCATATTTCCTTTGATCATCCCCGCAGCGCTTACCGTGGCGATCATCAAATTTGTGGAAATCAGCAATGACATGTATGTTCCGTATCTCTATATTCCCTCGGACAAATTTAGGACTTTAAGCACCACATTGATGGTATTTCAGGGTGACCGGACTTTGGATTGGGGGAGTTTAAGTGCCGGAGTAATCTGGGTGATCCTGCCGGCGCTGGTGATCTACTTTGTATTCCAGAAATATATTTTTTCCGGCTTGGTAGCTGGCGCGTCCAAGGAATAAAAGTAAAGGCGACGGGCAAAGAAGAGTGCACATGGTCTACGACGAAACATCAAAGATTTAACAACTAAACCAGTCATCCGCTTGTAAGGGATTGGCTGGTTTAGTTTCGCGTGAATTGTTTTCATAAATGGAGCGGAAACAGACAGTCATCAACGTCAATTTTTTATAATTCGTGAAGAGAAAGATGAGCAGTTAAAATAATTAGCCTATACTGTACATGCACGTATAGGCCTTCGCCCACATACAATGTACAACTGACGTTCTTGCCAGGGGAGGCAGCAGCCTCGACCTTGCCAATACAGCATGGGGGTGTACGTAATATGGGTTTGTTCGCTGCTATTGCGTTGTTCATTAAGCAGTTGTCGCTGCTAGTGTCTTATGTGAAAAACAACGCTTTTCCACAACCGCTTCAAGAGGAAGAAGAAACAAAGCATTTGCAACTGATGGCTGAAGGAAATGCACGGTCGCGTAACTTGCTTATCGAGCACAACCTACGACTTGTAGCCCACATAGTAAAAAAATTCGATAACACAGGCGAGGACCTCGAGGATCTAATCTCGATCGGCACGATCGGCCTCATTAAAGCGATCGAGAGCTTCCAGACCGGCAAAGGCACGAAGCTTGCGACGTTCGCGGCACGCTGTATCGAGAACGAAATCCTGATGCATTTGCGAAGTTTGAAGAAGACGCGCAAGGACGTGTCTCTTCACGATCCGATCGGTACGGACAAGGAAGGCAACGAAATTACGTTGATCGACATCCTCGGCACGGAAGCCGACGATGTGGCGGATAAAGTGCAATTGAAGATCGAGAAATCGAAAATATACAAGAATCTCGATATATTGGATGAACGCGAGAAGGAGGTCGTCATCGGCCGCTTCGGCCTCATCCACGGCGGTGACGAGCGTACGCAGCGGGAGATCGCGAAGGAATTGGGGATCTCGCGAAGCTATGTGTCACGCATTGAGAAGCGGGCTCTGATGAAGCTGTATCATGAGTTTTATAAGGCGAAGAAGTGAGATGATTGGGACCGCTCTATTGGTGCGGTCCTTTCTATATGTCGTCAATTAAATCGTTCTATGAAGGCGGCAACCATCTCGCGATTTAATGCTTCTAATGGTGTACCGTTCGGATACATGGAATACATTAACATGATCCCGTGCAACGCAGTTGAAAAGTGAACCGAATCCATCTCCGGATTAGGTGAATTCAATTTCCGGAATATCTCGACTTGAACTCGGGACTGGCGGATCATTTCGTCTTTTAGTGGCCGGGTATAAGTGGATATAATGGAATCCTCTTCAGGATGGGTCTGCAGGTGTAAATAGAAACGGTATGCCCTCGGTTGTTCCTCAACGTTCAGAATGGCGTGCCGCGCGATATACAGGAGTCGTTCTTTAGGTGAAGTGAGACGAGCTGCCTCTTCCATCACTTGTGTAATTTCTTCTACGCGAGTTTGAATCAGTTCCGCAAGAAGGTCTGATTTTCCCTTGAAGTAGTTATACAGCAACCCTTTTGAGATGCCTGCTTTTTTCGCGACATCCTCAATGGAGGAGCCGTGGAATCCTTTTGCAATAAAGACTTCGATTGCGGCGGCTCGTATTTTTACTTTGGCGGCGTTACGGATTCTTTCGTTGTCTTCTGGGGTTCTTGGCATGATGACGCACCTCACATGATTTCTCACTCTATCATAATCGACATGAGCTGCTTCGTCAATTTATATTGACTGAATGGTTATTCAATGGTAAATTTGCAATGTACACTTATTGTGAATTGGAGGGGTTTGAATGGATTGGCATTACGCAGTACAAGGTCAAGGCAAGCCGATAGTGATGATCCACGGCGGGGGATGCGATAGCAGGGATTGGTCCTATTTGGCTCCGCAACTGGCTAACAAATATCAAGTGATCACATTCGACGCTCGGGGCTGCGGACAATCGCCTCCCCCAACTGAGACAGTCAACTATGTGACTGACGTTGCTTGTTTCCTGGACAACTTATCCATCGACAAAGCCGTATTGATCGGCCATTCGCTCGGCGGACAGATCGCGACGGAATTCGCGTTAGCCTATCCCGAGCGCGTTCAAGAACTCGTATTGATTGCGCCTACCTTAGGGGGATTCGTCCAGTCACCGGACGTTCTTGCATCATTCCAAGCCATACAAGAAGCCGCTCCCGATATTGCCAAAATGACTGAGTTAGTCGTTACCTCTTCTTCCTACTCCGTCATAAAAGATAGTCCCCTGCGTGAATTGCTGCACGCGATGACGGATCATAACATAAGGATACTGTTTGGACGACCAAGCTTTAACGTGGTATGGCCAACCCCTCCCGCAATCGAGAGATTACACGAGCTGCGTGCGAAGACGTTATTCGTCCGCGGCACGCGAGACCATGAAGACAATGTGAAGATCGAAAAGCATTTTCGTAAGCTGGAAAACACTCGCTTCGTCGCGATTGAAGGCGGAGACCATATGTTAAATCTTACGCATGCAGACATGCTGTATCCGGAGATCGTTGCATTCCTAGGTGAATAAGATTTGATCATCAATTCGCCTGGATTAAGGTCATTTGGGATTGACATCGGGTTGTGTCCACAACGTCAAAAAATTCGATAACACAGGCGAGGACCTCGAGGATCTAATCTCGATCGGCACGATCGGCCTCATTAAAGCGATCTAGAGCTTCCAGACCGGCAAAGGAACGAAGCTGGCGACGTTCGCGGCACGCTGTATCGAGAATGAAATCCTGATGCATTTGCGAAGTTTGAAGAAGACGAGCAAGGACGTGTCCCTTCACGATCCGATTGGTACGGACAAGGAAGGCAACGAGATTACGTTGATCGACATCCTCGGCACGGAAGCCGACGATGTGGCGGATAAAGTGCAATTGAAGATCGAGAAATCGAAAATATACAAGAATCTCGATATATTGGATGAACGCGAGAAGGAAGTCGTCATCGGCCGCTTCGGCCTCATCCACGGCGGAGACGAGCGGACGCAGCGGGAGATCGCGAAGGAGCTGGGGATCTCGCGGAGCTATGTTTCGCGGATAGAGAAGCGGGCGTTGATGAAGCTAGCTGTATCATGAGTTTTATAAGGCGAAGAAGTAATAATAGGACGTCACCTTAATTGAAGGTGGCGTTTTTTTAATTTATACAACAGTAGACCAAACTATTTCAAATAGTAACGGACTACATGTCATTTGTAGTCTCGGATGAAGACGGATTGGTCGCCATGTATTGATGTTGTGTTTGATTGGTATGAATTAACAAGCGACGTTAGTGGATTTATAGTTTTATGGTTCATCCGCTTTAATTACTGGCAGCTGAAGCCAGTCAGAAGTATTGCAATACAAACGATGAGACTGATGAATAGTTGAATAACACTCATGGATGAGCAGGGCCTGCCCATTTTATTAAGCGTATAGCTGGAGACAAATTGGAGTTTTTATCAATCTTCGTCGGTATGCTATAATAAATCTGTTTCTACAACACAGCTAAAGGATGATCATCATGCTTATTCAAAACACACATATCGCAACACTCAGCCTGAAAGTCATCTAAAACCTTCTCTGAGGTGATTTTCAGGCTGAGTGAATAACTCAGAGCGAGTGTGATATGTGTGAGAGACAGGGCTTATTATCGTCACCATCGGAAACGCGTGATCGATAAGAAAATGAAGCGAGTTAAATTGGGACATTGGTATGTTGCTCCTGGAAAAGAAGGCAGCCTTTCTAAAGGAAAAACACATTGCGGGTGCGGTATGTGCACGACCAAAACCAAGGTTTTAGGTTACCCTAAGAATCAATTGTCAATTATTATTGCCATGAAGCAGGAAATTCAAAGTTACGAAATATAGCAGAATAGCGATACCGGTCACAGCGGTATCGCTTTTTTATTCTTTTACAGCAGTATCAACATGGCAAACACCTATGTATTGAATGCTAAACGAGGAACTTTAGCTCAACAACAAGACAGCTGTAGACAAACAATCCGCAGCTGTCTTTCATTGAATTATTGGACAGTTTACCACAACTAAGTTACAATTTTGAGCGTCTAAACTCTAAGGATGAACTTACAAGAAGATGTAATCAATCATAGCTGTAACTTTGACCGACAAGGTATGCTTACGAGCATATCTTTTGTTGCGAAGGGGTGAAAAAGGAGATATTATGAGTAAACGTGAACGAATAAAAACAGTCTTTTTATATGGTGTTTTCATCTGTTACATATTTTTGTTAATTAAAATATTATTCTTATCGAGAGTATCAATTTCGGAGTTATTTAATAGCCAAAGGACTTTAGTTAGATCAATTAATCTTATTCCTTTTTATAGCATAAGTGAATATATATCTGGCAGCTCTGCTAATTTAAAAAAATTCGCTTTTGGTAATGTGGTTGGCAATATACTTATTTTTATTCCCCTTGGTGTATATGTGTCATTATTTAAGAACAATAAAAAAGTAATAATCAATCTGTTGTTTATATTTATGGTGAGTTTATTTGTTGAAATCATTCAGGGGCTTTTAGGCATTGGAGCAGCAGATATTGATGATATAATTCTAAATGGTTTAGGTGGATGGATTGGTATTGTAGGGTATAAGTCTTTACTATTTTTATTAAGAGATGAGAAGAAAGTACAAACTGCAATCACCATATTATCTGCTATCGTAGGATTACCAGTTATATACTATTTATTATTCATGATAAAAATGAGATTCTGAATAACTTTATTGCACTCTGAACAATGATTAGATAGCCACTAGCAAATATAGAGCTTGATTCTAAATATAGAAAACCGAAAGTGCCCAACTTTGCTTCATTGCAAGATTGGGTACTTTTTATTGGTTTTTCGGCGGTACATGAAATGATCCAACTGTAGATTACCATGAAACAACTTATTTTCACGATATCTGCAAGAGAGGTTGGAGGCACGCCTTCTGAACTGGGCATGATTCGTTATAACCGCGACGTTCAGAGAGACGGTGCGGTACAGCCGCCCATGGTAAGCGTAAAGGATGCGGTGACGGAACGGAAATGGATCAACCGCTTCAGAACGTTTCAATTTGACACTTATTAAACCTGTGCTATCCTTAAAAAGTAATCCCCCACATAAATATCTTATATGTAAAGGCGCTCTCTCCACGCACTTCAGATCAACCTTCTTACATAATTGTTGTTTCCAGTATAATTCTTGTCGTATGGAAGAGAAAGGAAGTAATCGCGCTATGAAAGGGTTCTCGAAGTATATACGCGGGATTTCCATTAAAAATAAAATATTCATAGCGAATATATTAATCATTTTCGTATTTATTTCCACCCAGTCGATCTTTGCCAACACGATTTCACAGAAGGCCATAATTGAGAAAGAGATCAATAATTCATCCCGGGAGCTTGTGCTCATCAAAAACAACCTTCAAACCTTGGTATCTACAATTGAAGATTATTCAAAAATTCTGGCTAGCGATTATCGATTGCAAAACGTGCTTTATAACGATTTATTATTGAATAATGAGTTCTATGCGAGCAAGCCGGTTGAAGGTTTAAATAACCTCTCGATGAACAAAACCCTTTCAGAGACGATCAGCAATATTGTGGAGCCTAACACAAAAATCAAAGCGGTAAGCATCCTCACCTCGAATCATCACTGGGTGGACGTCGGGTTTGCCGATAACGCATACGCATCCCGCATATTCGGTGACGGTTATGGAGCGGATGATCGTTTCTATTTACCCACTTGGACAGATTTGATCAAATTCAGATTCTTGTATGAAGGTGAAGACAACGTATTTGCGGTTTACAAAACGGTCATTCACAAAGATACCGGTAAAACGATAGGCAGAATTTTTTTGTACGTGAAAGAAACGACTATTGCCTCGATTTACGAGGAAGGGAAAAATAAGGGTGGGGAATTTTATATCGTCGATTCCGCAGGCCGAATTATCTCCGCACAGAATAAAGCCATGTTATACCGGGATTTCAAGGAAGCCGTCTCCATAAGCATTCCCGACAATGGTAAAGACGCAAGCTTTACCCAGGGTAGCGGAAGTCAAGAAATGTTGATATTCACCCATCGCTTCGAAAAGTTGAAATGGACGATTGTAAGCGCTGTCCCTATGGATGTTATTACTTCGGAGCGGAAGGAAATCAATCAATTGATTATCGGGATCGGCGCAGCATGCTTGCTGCTGGCATTAATGGTGTCCTTCCTATTGTCCCGATCGATCACGCGACCCATCTTTCAGCTTGCCAAGACAATGAGAGAAATCCGAACGGGAAAGATGCAAGTCAGAAGCTCCTACCAATCAACAGACGAGATCGGATATTTAAGCGAGGGCTTTAATAATTTAATGGATCGCATTGAGGCGCTTATGGCCGAGAACGTCGAGAAACAAAGGACAAAGGCCGAGATAGAATTTAAATTGCTGCAATCGCAAGTGAAGCCTCATTTTTTATACAATACGGTTGAAACGATTATCTCGCTCATTAAGCTGGGCTTTGGGAAGCAAGCCATAACGGCGGCCCAATACATGGCAAATTTCTATAAGATCTCGTTAAGCAAAGGCAACGATATCATATCGATAGGTGAAGAGATGCGTTTAACGGAGAGCTATTTGGAAATTCAGCAGCTGCGTTATGTGGAATATATGGCATATACGATGGAAATCGACAACGAAATTATGACATATTCGATACCGAAGCTAACCTTGCAGCCAATTGTGGAAAATGCCATCTATCACGGGTTGAAGCTCAAAAAGGAAAAAGGAATCATACGCATTACAGGAAGGCGCTGCGGCAACAACGTGGAAATCGAAATATACGATAACGGGGCTGGGATGCACAAGAATCAAATCAAGGCGATAATGACAGGTTCCGGCGTTCCCGATGAAACTGGCGGATTTGGGATCAGAAGCGTATCCAAACGAATCCGAATGCTGTACGGGGATAGATACGGACTGCAAGTTGAAAGCGAATACGGCGTTTATACGAAAATTATAATCGTACTGCCTCTTCGTCATCAGTAGCTCCTGCCCGCATCCATGAGGCTGGCATTTCTATTATCCGCAAGATAAGGATTGAATAGAACAGGAGGAAAGACCATGTACAAAGTGCTTATCGTCGATGATGAATATTACTTCAGGCAAGCTTTGAAGATTTCGCTGCCATGGAGTGAGCTGGGCTTTCAAATCGCGGGGGAAGCAAAAAACGGAGCGGAAGCGCTGGAGCTGATGCGCGAGGTAGAGCCTGATGTCGTGTTGGTCGATATGAATATGCCGATCATGGATGGATTGGAGTTTATACACAAAGCCAAGGAGCGCGACCGGAAAACAAAATATTTGGTGTTGTCAGGTCACAGCGAATTCGAGTATGCCAGACAGGCCGTGCAATTGGGCGTTTTTAATTACGTGCTGAAACCCATTAACGAAGAAGAACTCCAAAGTTCCTTACTGGATATGAAGGAGCTGATACGAATGGAGCGTCTGGGCAAGCTTGAGTTGGACGATTTAAGAAAGCAGGCGAGCGAAGGCTTGTCTGTCATGAAGGAGCAAGTGCTGAATGATTGGCTGCAGGGCAACGGTATCTCTAGATCGCGATCCGAACGGGATCGATTAAATGATTTGGGAATAAAGTTGGAAGGGTTGCATTATCGGGCGATTGTCGTCGATCTGGATTCAAGCGATGAGAGGAATCTTGAGGAGGGTATGCCGATTCGTAAAGCCAAGGTTCAAGAAATCGCTCAAAATGATATGCAAAACGCCTTTCAGTGTATCGGCTGTCACGATCATGATGCTCGTCTGGTTCTGATCATAGGTTCGCCTGACGGCTCCTTCAACAAGCTGGAAACGATTTGCGAACGAATTCGATTGAACGTACAGAACGATTTGGCCTGTACGGTAACGATCGGCTTAGGGAATGGCTACGAAACGTTTGAGTCGATTTCGGTTTCATACAAGGAAGCGTTAATCGCCTTGAAGCATCGGTTTGTATGGGGTGGCAACAAGGTGTTCGCACATTCCTTGATTGCGGAAACCGGGATGAAGGTCGGATTGTTCTCGGTGGAAAAAAGAAGCGGCTTGCTGATGTTCATGCGAATCGGGAACTTGTCCGAGACGGAAGAGTGGCTCTCAAGTTTTTTTCATGATGCTCGCGTCCAAAAAGCTTCTATGGAAATGCTGCTTCTCGCCGGAATCGAAATCGTATCCACATGCCTGGAATTTTTGGCCGAATCGTCGCAAAGCTTTGAAGATGTCTTCCGAAATACGACCCAACCCGATATGATACAACACGTTCAGCGGATGAAAACCTTCAACGAGCTGGAGGAATGGATACGTGCTTTGATTCTAGAGGCCATGAATCATGTGCATAGCCGCAAACCCAATAGAGCCGTCAAAGTCATAGAGGAGGTCAAATCGTATATTTCGAGGCACTACGGCAACGAAGAATTGCGAATCGAAGATATCGCAAAAAGCGTTCATATGAATTACAATCATCTTTGCTTCGTGTTCAAAAAAGAATCGACCTTCACGATCAATGACTACCTGACCGAAATACGGATCATTAAAGCAAAAGAGCTTTTTGATCAGGGAGAGAAGGTTATCCAAAACGTAGCGAATCGGGTGGGCTATGCGGACGCCAACTATTTCAGCAAATGCTTCAAAAAACATATGGGAATCACGCCTAGCAAATATGTGAATCAAATCCGATAGCCTATACTTCAATACAGACGTTAGGGTGAAAGTGAAAACTTTACCTCTATCGTCTATTTTTTTGCCGTTAATTTTACTGCTGACCCGAGAATAATCTCTGTACTAAATTTGGGAAGATTCGTAAAATTAGCTCAAGGTTGATACCGCTTTCAATAGCTAAAGTCAACCCGATATCCGCTTTGACAAATAGGGGAGGTAAACAATGAAAACGAAGTCAAAGGCAGCAGCTATGTTCCTTATGGCAAGTATTCTTCTGGTTTCATCGGCATGCAGCAGCGGGAATGAAACAAAGTCCAACCAGCCGTCCGACAATCCGTCGCCCTCAGCATCAAGCACGGAAGATAACAAGAATGCTGCGGAGACGGACGGCAAAAAAATCAAGATGAGAGTCATAACGCTTACGACGGACGAGAATCGTAACAACATCATGGAAAAATTCATCAAACCGAACATTGCCGCAGCGCTTCCCAATATTGAAGTCGAGTTTGAGCCCGGCGGCGGCGGCGAGGATATGGCAAACAAATTGAAGACGTTGAACGCATCTGGGGATATGCCGGACGTATTCTGGAATGATGCGGGCTACTTTACGCCGTTGAAGAGCACAGGCAGCATTCTGGATCTGACATCCTATATTTCCAAAGACGGCTTCTTGGACAAATACGCGGTGCCGGATGCGTTAAAGCATGTCGATAACGGGATCTACAGCCTGTCTTCCGGAGCGGACACGTATTTCACCCCCGTCATCTTCTATCATAAAGATATGTTCGAGGAAGCCGGGGTTAAAGTGCCGACCACTTTCGATGAGCTGATTCAAATCTCGAAGACGCTCAAGAGCAAGGGCATGGTTCCGGCCGTAACTCCCGGCAAGGACGGGTGGGGGCCAAAGCTCTTCATGCTGCAGCAAATGATTCAAATCGGGGACCCGCAGGCGATGGCGGACCTCGTCAGCAACAATACGGACTTCGCCAATCCATCCGTCAAGGAAGGAGCGGCTCGCATCGAAACGCTGGTCAAGGAAGGCGTGTTTCCAGACGGCATTGCCAATTTGGATTACGGTCCGGCGATGGAGATGTTTACGTCCAAAAAGGCGGCTATGTTATGGATGTTTACTTGGGAGCTTCCGAATCTCGCAAAAGACGAAACGGTTGATTTTTTCCCATTCCCAAGCGCCAGCGATAAGTATGACCCTGCAGAGACCGTACAGTTCTGGGGTTCTCCGGTTAACGGTTATGCGGTCAACGGCAAAACCGAGCACCCGGAAGAGGCAGTCAAGCTTGCCGAATTTCTAGCCATGGCGGACGCGTTATACTTCGAATCGACCGGCGCCCCGATATCCTTGCAGACCGGCAACCAGGCAATGGACAGGAGCCCGCTTATGCAGAAGTTCGTTGACTGGTACAATCCGATCCCTAATAAAATCGCGTCCTTGGCTCTTAATTCGCTAGATGCGAGGACGTCAGCCGAAATGTCCACGCAAGGAGCGAACTTATTGACGGGCGAGTACGCAGCCGAAGATTTTAATGTGGCGATGAACAAGATCTGGGGCGAAAATACGTGGTTTGACAAGTAAAAGATGCGATAACAGCTAAATCCCCTTCGGTTAGACCCGAGGGGGTTTAGACACAAATTAAATGGTGGAGAGAGCGATGAACAAGTACTTTAGCACCAAAATGTCCATATTTGTGTTTGCTTCCCCGGCATTGCTGCTGTTTACCGTATTCTGCGTATACCCCTTGCTGCCGGAGATCTGGATGAGCTTGCATAAGCATGACGGATTTAGAAATTTGGGTTTTGTTGGTTTAGATAATTACAAAGAAGTGATGGCTTCCCCATCCTTTTGGACCGCTCATAAGAATACGTATCTCATTGTAGCCATCTCATTATTGCTGGGGCTGCCCCTATCCATGATGCTTGCGCTTTTTATGGATGTTCAAACACCGAAGTTTCGTCGATTCTTCAAGATGGCGGCGATGTTCCCCGCTATCTTGTCGGTCACGGTTGTTGCCCAGATTTGGCTGGCGTTCTACGAACCGAATTGGGGTTTATTTAACGACATTCTCAATTCGTTAGGGTTGAGCGCCTGGACGCATTCGTGGTTGACGGAGAAGAAAACGGTAATGCCCAGCATCGGGCTGACATTCCTGTGGCAATATATTGGACTGAACGCGATGCTGTTCTATACAGGAATCAAGACCATACCCAAGAGCTACTATGAAGCGGCTTTGATCGACGGCGCCAATTTTGTTCAAGTTTGCTTACGAATTACGATCCCCTTGCTGCAGAATGTAATCAAATACGTACTCATTCTGTCTACATTAGGCTCAATGGCATTTTATTCGCATGTACGAGTCATGACGGCAGGAGGCCCGGGAGACCTATCCAGGACGGTCATCTACCAGATGTATTATACGGCATTTGATACTTCCGAATTTGGTAAAGGTACTGCGATCGCCGTTATCTTTATTCTGGAATGCCTTTTGATCTCCTTTATCATTCAAAGGTACGTTGCCAGGGAAAAACTGGAGTTTTAAGCTAGGGGGGAGCTTTCTGAAAGTATTAAGTCGAGTGTTTTGGGCAGCCGTCGGGTGCACGTTTCTGTTTCCCTTGTACTGGATGGTAACGATGTCGTTGAAGTCAAAAAGCGAAGCTTACGACAATCCTTTTGGCGTACCGTCTTCCTGGGACTGGCTGAACTTCAGCGAAGCGCTGTCCAAATATCATTTTTATACGTATTTCGAGAACAGCTTGATTTATACCGCAGGCACAATTGCCATTACGTTGACATCGGGCAGCATGCTTGCTTATTGCCTCAGCCGCATGCAATGGAAATTCAATTCGGCGATGCTGTTTTATGTATCTATGGGTTTAATTGTCCCAATCGAAGTAGTCGTTATTCCTTTATTCCAGCTGGTTAAATGGATGCATATCAAAAATAGTTATTTGGGTCTTATCTTGCCGTATTCCGGCTTCGCAATCGCTTCCTGCGTACTGATGCTGTATGCCTTTCTCCGTTCTTTGCCCAAGGAGCTGGAAGAAGCGGCATGCATAGACGGAGCGAATGTCTATCAAACGTATATTAAAATCATATTTCCAATCGTGATGCCGGCGCTCGTGACGCAATGCGTTCTTATATTCATTCGAATCTGGAACGAATTTCCGCTTGCTTTTATTATTGCTTCCAAGGATCAATTCCGGCCGCTTACTGTCGGGTTGCTTGGTTTCTTTATCAATGTGGGAGTTACGGATTGGGGGCTGATTGGCGCGAGTATGCTGCTGTCCAGTTTGCCTATGATCATCGTTTATTTAATAGGCAACGAAAAGATCGAAAACGCATTGACAGCCGGGGCCATTTTGAAGTGAATTCGAAGAAAGAGGAGGGGACACCGTTTAAAAAACGGCCTGTATTTATTATTGACAAATATAGCAGAGAAACCGGCACTAATACCGCTTAGGCGGTAATGTGTATAAAATTTTACTTACATCCAAGGAGGTTTTATGGAAGTGAGAAAAAGAGCATTAATTTGGATTATGACTTTGGTAATGGTATTTTCCATGCTACCATTTTCAGGGGCGGTAGTCGCGGCTGACAGTGCACCAAGTGCAACTATCTATGTTGCTACAAATGGCAATGATAACACAGGTGACGGAACACAAGAAAAGCCGTACAAAACGCTTGCCAAGGCAAAAGCAGTAGTAAGGACTCTGCCTAAGACCGGCGGTGATATCGTCGTTCAAATTGCGGATGGATTTTATTCGCTTGATGAAACCCTGGTTTTCAACAAGGATGATTCCGGAAGTGCAAGTAGCACGATTCGCTATGAGGCGGCGCCGGGTGCGAAGCCGGTAATCAGCGCCGGTGAAATGCTGGAAAAAGGCGTATGGACAGAAGCTGTTGGCCTTACCCAGACTGGCGGCTTAACGGCGTATAAAACGACCCTTAACCGGAGCGAAAAGTTGCGCGCGATCTATGTAAACGATAAGCGCGCCAACATGACGCTGAGCCCGCAAATAGTTTCGGCCAACAGAACCGTCACCGGCACCCCCACAGTCAGCTTTACCGCTGCCGGTAACCCTTGGGCGTGGCAGAACGGCAGCAACATCCGGGCGGGTATCGTATTCGATGCCAGCGTAGGTCTGACGGCGGAAACGAAAAACCCCCAAAACATCGAAGCCGAAAGCATGGGCGGCTCCACCGCCAGATGGGCGAGGCCTTTCGTCACCTTCGCGTCGATCGAACAGGCGCCGGCAGCCAGCAACAAGCCCGGCGGTGTCATGCTCCGGTTCCAGATGCCGTATGGGGCGATTTCACAGTCTTTGAGTAATAACACGCAATACAATCCAGGTAACAATCAAGTAATCCGCAACGCTTTCGAGTTCTTCAACAAACGCGGAGATTTCTATTTCGACCAGGCGGAAAGCACGCTTTATTACATCCCGCTTGAAGGCGAGGATATCAATACCGCCGACGTGGTCATTCCCAGGCTTGAGACGGTCCTTGACATAAGAGGAATCCCTGTAGGAGATCGGTTGAACCCTGTTGAGGGCTCGGATGATGGACGTGTCAAAAACATAACCTTTAACGGGCTGAAGTTTGCCCATACCGACTACAAACTGTATGAACTGACGGGCACATATACACTTAGCGACGGATCCGGTCCGGTAACGACCAGTTCCCGCGGCTTCGCGTCCGTTCAGGGCTCTATCGTGAACACAGTTTACTTCCCCAGCAGCATAAACTGGCATGAGACTTTCTACCGAGGGTATGACATACCGCCGGCAGCGGTAATGATCAACGCAGCGAGGAACATCAAAGTGCTGAACGGCGAGATCGGGCTTACCGGATTTAATGGCATCCATGTGGAAAACGATGTCAAGGATATCGAAGTCACGGGCAACTATATCGTAGATACGCTCGCTTCCGGCATTAATATCGGACATCCGCAGCATATCTATGAAAACGATGAGCCGATTAAGCATGAATCTAGTGTTTCGGTCTCTGGCACGCCAATAAGGAACTGGGCCGGCGTTAATAAGGAAAAATTTACGGCGGGTACGGAAGCCGTGCCGGAGAATATTTATATTACAAATAACTTTTTGTACAGGACGTGCTACGGATTCCCGGGCGCCAACGCACTAGCCTCTTTCTACACAACTAACATGCAGGTACTGCATAACTACATTTATGACACCACTTACGGCGCCATGAGCATCGGCTGGGGCTGGGACGAATACGATGGATTCGGTTTTACCGCCCAAGGTACCAACAAGACCGGCGGCCCTTACCATGGTACGCATGAAACGAGTATCGCAAGGTCTCCAGTAATCACTACGACCTCCAGGAATAACAAAATAAACTATAACCGGATAGAGGAAATTTGCACGGTAGTTAACGACTCCGGAGCCATTTACTCACTGGGACGGCAGGGCGATCCGGGTAATTTGCCGGGCGGAGGGACATGGGACACCATCAACAATTTGACAAACAACCCCGTCACCGACAAGAATAGTAACTGGCATCCTGACAACTGGACGAATTACACCGAGATGAACTACAACTTCCTTAACCCGAATCCAACTGGCAAACCCACGACCTCCAACAACTGGACGAACGGGTTCCATCCCGACGAAGGCAGTACGTTCATAAAGATGATAGGCAACGTCGTGCAGTCAAAGCTCTCCCATGCCCCCGGACAGAGCCGTCTTTTTGAGTTTAACAACTGGAAGCGCAAAAGCGATATGATTGCCGTCGAAGGTTACGTGGACGGGAATAACAACCAGAATGGCGCCCCTAGGATTACTCACGACAATTACAAAAGCGAAGCCCGCATTTGGCCGGTTAAGGGCAACGAAATCGTTTTGAATTCGGGTCTTGCCAACGAATACACTCATATGATCCCAAGAAGCCTCATTGCCGATACCGAGTTTGAGTTGGCTTCCAACGTCATCGTGGCTGTAGGCGGTGAAAAACTGAGCCGCAGGGGTCTGCTAAAAGCTGAAGACACTGTTTGGCTCGCGCCCGCGAACACAACTGTCTTTAAAGAAGGCGTTACTATGACAAAAGCTGCCGGCAACGCAAAGACAATCAACACTCCATCTGCCGCAGGACAATACAAACTATATATCGTATATGGGGACGACAGAGAAACGGCCACTTCCAAGTATACGGCATACGTCGACGCGAGCAAGCCAGCAACCAATGTGGAAGATGGGAAAAGCTACGAAGTTTCAGCGGTACAGCCTCTTAAACTGACTTTGAGTGATGATTACACCTTTACGCTTAACGGCAAGCCCGTGGCGGATGGGCACGAAATCAGCACCGCAGGAAGCTGGACCTTGGTAGGCAGCACTTCGATGCCTGAAATAACCTTCAACTTTACCACCACAGTATCGGTGGCAAATAAGTTGCTCCCGGCTGACGTGTCAGTAGCCCCCGGCGGGACAGTCAGGTTTGCGTACGATTTGGACGACGCGACAAAAAAGATATGGATTTCCTCGTCGAGCGGCGGACATTTTGATGGAGGCGACGATGAAACAGTGGCCTCCGGCGACGCGCTCGAGATGACCGCGCCCATGTTGCCCGGTCCATACATTATTTATGTACTGGCGGAAGACGGCGAAGTACTAAGTCAGTCGCACGCTCGTGTTGTGGTTCAGTTCGTTCCCGTAACGGAAATTAACGTCAGCGGGGAGAACGGCGCGTCCGTCATCAATCAGCTCGGCGGCACGCTGCAGATGACCGCAGCCGTGAAACCGGACAACGCGACCGATCGAAGCGTCACATGGACGGTCTCCGAACTTGGCGGCACGGCGGCCGGCGCTGCGACGATCGACGGCACCGGCCTGCTTACGGCAGTCACCGATGGTACCGTCCGAGTAACGGCCTCCGCAGGCGACGGGTCCGGGGTGACCGGCACTAGCGTGGTGATGATTGATTCCGCCGCGCCGACGATCACCGTAATCGGACTCACAGACGGAAGTACGCTCGGCAATGCCGGCGAGTTCTCGGTACAGGTTGCCCTAACCGACAATCTGTCAGGAGTTGACGGCAGCAAGACGACGGTCACGCTGGATGCGAATCCTTATGTGCCGGGTTCGCCAGTGCCGCTATATACGCTGGCGCCGGGTTCACACGTGCTAGCCGTGACTTCAACCGATTTGGCGGGGAATACTGCCACAGTAACGTTGACTTTCACGATTGAAGTCGATCAGGAAACCCTCAAGGAGCTAGTGACGGTTTTTGCGGAAAACGGGTCGATCGATTCGGACGGCATTTCCAACAGCTTGCTGAAGAAGCTGGAGGCTGGCCAGCTTGAGGCGTTTATCAACGAAGTGAAAGCGCAGCGCGGGAAGCATATCGCCGAAGAAGCGGCAGACTATTTACTTCGGGATGCACTCCTTATAACGGGTCGGTAGTCGAAAGGGCTATCTTCCGAATCCAATCGGATCGGGAGATAGTCCTTCATGCTGCATAGGCTCAATAAACATTATTCTCACTTCCTCATTCCCGATTGTATCATCGCTCGCCACGGTGATTACCCGGTAAATGAGGGTCCGCGTCTATATTCGCTCCTATGCGTCTACAAACTACTTCGAACAAGGAGGTGATTATGTTGGCTCGCGGAAACAACAATCAGCTCGTCGTTCCTCAAGCTCGCGCAGCTCGCGGCCTTTTCCGACGGGAAAAGGTTATAGAGCGCGAGGAGATTGGCGCCGAGTGAAGCAAGGAATATCTCGTACTCCACCCATTTGGATGATAGGGAAAAAGAAGTCGTCATCGGCCGCTTCGGCCTCATCCACGGCGGCGACGAGCGGACGCAGCGGGAGATCGCGAAGGAGCTGGGCATCTCGCGAAGCTATGTGTCACGCTTTGAGAAGCGGGCTCTGATGAAGCTGTATCATGAGTTTTATAAGGCGAAGAAGTGACAGCGAAGCGTCACCTTGAAGAAGGTGGCGCTTTTTTTTATGCTTTGCAAGCTAAACTGCTTTTGGATGAAGGAAGATGATACTCGTTACAATTTAACCGAAAAAGAGCAGACTCATTAAATATACCTACCGAGGCAGGGATAAGCGGCCATTTACGAGAGACAAGGTATTCGCCAGTGACATATTAGTCGCTGCGGAGATATTGAGATTTTAAGCTCAGTTGCCATATAATTTGTGTAGTGACAAGGAATAAAACGATTGCGTCTTTCGTAAATTATATATTGAATATATTGATTGAAATGTGGTGATTCGGATGAACTCATCGGAAAGAATACCTTTGTATCAGATGGTTCAAGAGTATTTACGCGACTTGATATCATCGCAAGCATTGAAGGTTGGAGACCGTATACCTACGGAAAAGGAACTCATGGAGCGTTTCGGAGTAAGCAAGATTACTGTCGTTAATGCCCTGTCCGGTTTGGTTAACGAAAGAATCATAACCAGGGTGCCCGGAAAGGGGACTTTCGTAAGCGTTTCTGAATATGAAATTCCGACGACATCTCCCAAAAGTGCCGTAAAGCATATCAATAATACTAGCGAAGAAATGCGGACGCGGATGATAGGCCTCATTATGCCCAGCATTTATGACTATTTTACCATTAGACTTATACAAGGTATTCAGCAAGCACTAAATGAGAACGATTACCGCTGCGTTATCTATTTATCGGAGGGCAACATTGATAAGGAAAAAGAGGCTATCAAGACATGTAGTAAAATCGGAGTGGAAGGGTTACTGATTTTCCCGGTTGACGAGGAATTATTCAACGAAGAAATATTAAGCATGAAGTTTGCCGGGTTTCCGTTCGTTCTCATCGACCGTTACCTTCCAGGGGTGGAAACACATTATATAGCATCAGACGGCAGGCTCGGCGTTAACATGGCTGTAAATTACCTGTGGGAGCTGGGGCATCGTGAAATCGCCATATGCTCCGATTCGCCCATACAAACCGTTACCGTTCAAGAGCGGATCGATGGATACATGAATGCCTTCAAGGAAAAGGGATCACTGATTAACCCTGCCCACATCGTAACCGGTTTTGAAATCGGAAGTCTTGAGCAAGCTGAAACACATCCACTGTACCGCTATATCCAAAATCGTATGGCAACGGCCTATATTACGCTTAATGGAAGTCTTGGAGTGAAAATCTATCAAATTGCGCGTCAAGCCGGATTGAAGGTGCCTGAAGACATATCCATCATCAGCTTTGACGATCCGACTTCAATAATCGAGGGATACAGCACTTTCACACATGTTAAACAGTTTGAACACGATATGGGCTACCGCGCGGCTTACACGCTGCTTGAGGTCATTAACAGTGATGACGGGCAACAAGGAAAATACTTTAAAACTCTAGTGGAGCCGGAATTGGTGATTGGCGAGACGACGGGAAAAAACGTTTTCTCCACTTCATGATATCAACACCCGCTTCTCCCTATATGTAACCTAATAACGAGTCCGACGCGCTTTCTATTCGAACCTGACAATGAAAGGGAGCTGTCGGACTCTTCTACTAGGTCAACTTCAATTTTCTCTCATGAAATCCCCCCATAATAAGCCCCCCAAATCAAATCCAGCAGAAGTCTTCAAACAATTCCGTATGTATATATTGAATATAATGGAAATACCGGGAGCCTCCCTTCCTCCTGGTCAACAGCCGCTTTCTTTCTCATTTAACCCCCAATTAGTTATTTAATGAAACCACCAGAACTCTTTCTTCGATCTGAAGGTTGCTTTTTATCCATATGAGGAAATAAAAATTAAGGAATTATTCCCACACCATATTGAATATATTTAAACCAGAGAATGTAACCGCTTGCAATTAAGGAGGGGGGAGACAGTCGCTTTATGCCTTACGAAAAAGTAAGACCGGAATCTTTGAAATCAATGTTAAGGCGCATGGAGAAGTCCATCTATGTTCCGCTTTCGGATTTAAACGTTACAGTCTGGGTAACGCCAGAGCCGGTTCAATACTGAGGTATTCAGGGGAAAAATTAGAACTTCTTGCCGGAGATCGTTGGGGGGAACTATGGGACTGTCGATGGTCCGACTGCGGGTTTGTTGATGCATTACAGGTTTGGCCAATCCAGACTGTTGCAGAAAGTCGTTCTTACCGCAGGAAGCAGAAGAATTGATTTCGTAACGGAATTAGATTGGAAGGAATCGAGTAAGATGCTCCGAACATCCTTCCCGGTGAATGTCCGTTCGGATCACGCCAATTGTGAGAAGCAGAAGTGAATAAGCGCGGGTATGAATTAAATGTTCCGCTTCGTACCGTCGAAACATCGAAAACGATCGGCATTGGCTCTTTTCCTAGGCTATCGGGAATCTTTCAGATGTCTGAAGCATGGCTTGCGGATTTATTGGAAGGGCGTATCCAACAGCTAGAAGACGTAGGAGGTGTTCGGAGAGTGGTACCAAAAGGTGTTGTTATCCCTGGATTTGAGCAATTAAAAAAGAACAGGAAACTAAATAAAATATGGAATTTCAGGCATATCTATTTATTTTTGCTTCCTGCCATCATATGGTTTCTGGTTTTTGCTTACTATCCGATGTACGGCATTATAATAGCGTTCAAAGATTTCAAATTCAATCTGGGGATATTGGGGAGTCCGTGGGAAGGCTTTAAATATTTCGAGCAGTTTTTAAACGATTCCAGTTTTTACGATGTACTCCGAAATACGTTATCCATTAGTGCCCTTAAACTTATTTTCGGATTTCCAGCTCCATTGATCCTAGCCTTAATGCTCAATGCTGTCATGCACAAAAAAATGAAAAGAGTGTTTCAAACGATTTCCTATCTGCCGCACTTCGTTTCGTGGGTCGTCGTCGTTACCTTACTTCAAAAAATCCTGTCTCCGAACGTAGGACTTATCAATGACATTCGGTACCAAATGGGTTTGGATCCTATCTTTTTTATGGGAAAGCCGGAATTATTCTATCCATTGGTAATCATTTCCGACATCTGGAAAGGTATAGGCTGGGGTTCGATCATTTATTTAGCCGCGTTAACTAATATCGATCCGCACTTGTATGAAGCTGCGGAAATCGACGGGGCAGGCCGCTGGAGCAAACTATTTAAGATCACGCTTCCATGCCTTATTCCAACGATAGGCATATTGCTTATATTCTCCCTCAGCGGAATACTGAACGCGGGTTTTGACCAAATCTGGCTGATGCAGTCCCCGGCAACATTAAGCGTCTCGGAGATATTGGACACTTATGTCTTAAAAACAGGCCTCCAACAGGGGCAATTGGCCTATTCCACGGCAATTGGTTTATTCAAGTCTGCGATCTCGCTGCTTCTCATTGTTGCTGTCAATCATATATCCAAACGCGTGAGCGACGTATCGTTATGGTAATAAGCCAGCACTGAGGATGAGGAGGTGAGTGTATGGGTGTAAGAAGGCTGACGCCAGCAGATAAAATGTATATGACGCTTAACTATTCGGTGCTGCTTTTATTCTGCGCTACGGCACTATATCCCTTTATCTATTTTCTAGCCCTTTCTTTCAATGACGGCTACGATGCGATGAAGGGTGGAATCTATTATTTTCCTAGAGTGTTTACATTAGAAAACTATGATAAAGCATTTAGCAACGAATTGATCCTAAATTCGTTTTATATTTCCATTGCCCGAACCCTTGTGGTAACGGTTGCCTCCGTATTTTTGACGGCCTTATTAGCCTACGCACTTTCGCGGAAAGGTTTGCCCGGAAGAAAATATATCGTCTTCTTCTTTTTCTTTACCACTTTGTTCAGCGGAGGACTTATTCCGACGTTTATCCTGTTCCGGCAATTACACATCCTGGATACGTTTTGGGTGTTGGTGTTGCCTTCCCTATATAGTTTTTTCAATGCAATTATTATGAAAACGTTCTTTGACGGGATTCCTGATGGTCTGTCGGAATCGGCCCGAATAGACGGAGCAAGCGAGTTGTCGGTATTTGCAAGAATCATACTGCCTCTTTCGATGCCGGTGCTTGCTACCATCGCTTTGTTTGTCGGGGTGGGAGTGTGGAATGACTGGTTTACAGGTCAGTTTTTCATACAGAATGAAAACCTGCAGCCTGCAGCTACGTTCCTTAACAAGATGATCAGCGAAGCGTCTTTCCAGTCGATGACATCGTCGTCGGGAAATAGCGGATCTGCTATTCAAAACATGACCGAGACTCAGATGGAGCTGCGAGGAGTAACTCCGGAAGCCTTGAGGATGACTTTCGTCATTATTATAACGACCCCGATCATCTGCGTGTATCCATTTCTTCAGAAATATTTTGTAAAAGGCGTATTGGTAGGTTCTCTTAAGGAGTAGTTGGTATAAAAGGCTATGTCTTTTATATAAAAACTTCCAATGGAAGGGGATTGCAGTATGAGGAAGAACAGGCGTAGGGGTGTTTTTGGCATGACACTAATCGCTTTACTGCTTTTAGTGACAATGACGGCATGCATGGGATCAGGCAAAGAAGAGAATGCAGGCACGGTTGACACGGATCCGAATGAGTCAGGCACTGAAGAAATGAAGCCGGTAACCTTGACTTTTCTAAGTGCTTGGAACGGTGGCGGAGCCAGTTTCCCGCAGGACCAGAAGAATAATCCCGTAGCCCAAAAAATTAGGGAGAAAACCGGGGTAACGTTAAACCTGGAATCCATCACGACAAGCGAAGTAGAAAAACTAAATACCATATTTGCTTCCGGTACGGTTCCGGATATTGTTAACGCGCCTTTCTGGTCTACTACAGGAGGAGAAGGTCAAGTCATCAAGAAGGCGGCGATGGAAGGACAGCTTCTGGATTTAACCCCTTATCTCGATAAATACCCGAATATTAAAAGACTTGTGACTACCGGGATTGCGAAGGATTTTGCCGAGTTCGATCTCAATAGTCCCGAATTTGAAGGCAAAGCTTATCTCATTCCTACGGAGACACCGGATGGAACCCCTGAAAGCATTCATAATTGGAATTACGGCCTTTTTGCCAGGGGAGATATCCTGAAAGCTTTAAATGTAAAAGCGGAGGATATCGATACGCAAGAAGAACTATATGATCTATTGGTCAAAATAAAAAATGGCGGTTTCAAGGATATTGGCGGGAAGCCGGTCATCCCGGCCGGAACCATGTGGAATGGATGGGATTACGGCCAATTCCTTGCCGGGTGGACGGATTACACGATTTCGGACTTCCGTGAAGTGGATGGAAAACTGATCCACTGGACGCAATCCAAGGATCATGAAGCCAGGTTGTTATACATGAGAAAGTTGTTAACGGAAGGATTGTTTGATCTTGAAGCCTTCAACAATACGAGTACGACAGCGAATGAAAAGCTTACTACCGGCAAGCTTGCCGTATTCGGAGCCCAACCTATGTTAGCTGATTTGCAAAAAACGCTTTATAAGACGAATCCGGAAATGCAATATGAACTACTGGGACCGATGAAGAATAAGAGCGGAGACATTCGAACGCAAGTGGAAAAACCCGGCCGTTCCGGTTTCCCTGCCCTTTTCTTAAGCGCTGACATCAAAGATCCCGATGCGGCATTGCGGTACATTGATTATGTCAACAGCGAAGAAGGCCGATTGCTTGCGTATTTCGGGATCGAAGGAACGCACTACACCATGGAAAACGGGCTACCCCAATGGAATCCTGATGTGAAAAAACAATTCGATGAAAACCCGGATCTGAAAAGAGACGCAGGGCTCAATTATCTTCCAGGAAGGTTCATAGGGGCATTCTCCTCTGAAGTTACTTGGCCTACGCCCGAAGATCAAAAAACGGAGTGGCAAAAATTGGAGGAGAGTTTCTCGGCAAAAATGCCTATCAAAATCATAGACAAAGTAAGCGCCAGCTACCTTGCAAGAGATTGGCCTCAATATCAGGGATTTAGAGATAAAACCAGCAGTTTGAATTTCGATGAGGAATTTAAGAAAGCATTTTTTGCGGCGTCAGATGAAGAAGCTCTAAATATTCTTCATAGTGTTCAAGAAAAATTTAGAGCTGCCGGCGTGGAAGAAATGTCAGAGTTCGTGGCTCAAAAAGCTGCAGAAAGAGATGATGTAGGGTTCTAATGCAGGAAGTTAATCCTCATGGGATGGTGTCACAGCCATCCCAAATAACTTTATAAGGTAGGGGACAACGCATGTTAAACCCGATCGTTTCGGCAGGCGCATTCACTGAACTCGATAAGTTTATTTTCGAATCGTGGGGTTACTTTAGGCCTGATGCGCCATTCGGAGCAAATGATACGCCACCTCCCTTTGAAGAAAACTGAATCATAGTAAAAATAAATGATTACGGAGGGGAATCGCATGTTGAACGTTGCGATGTTAAGTAAATGGCATGTTCATGCAGATGATTACGCAAGAAGGTTACAATTTCATGGTAGCGTTAAGCTCACGGCAGTCTGGGACGAACAGCCTGAACGCGGAAGAGAATGGGCTGCCCAATTGGGAACGGATTTTGAAGCGGATTTGGAAACTCTTTTACAACGGGAAGACATCGATGGAGTCGTGGTTGATGCCCCTACAAGCATGCACGCAGATATAATGGTAGCTGCCGCTGAGGCCGGAAAACACATCTTTACCGAGAAAGCCATGGCTCTTACCGCCCAAGAATGCGACCGGATTTCTGCTGCGGTACGGAAAGCAGGCGTCAAGTTCTGCATTTCATTTCCCGCTCGCACAAGGCCGCACCAATTGTTCGCTAAGCAACTGATAGACGACCAAGTATTAGGGGACATTACGGTTCTGCGCATTCGTAACGGCCACGACGGTGCTTTGAATAATTGGCTCCCAGAGTACTGGTATGATGAGAAGCAAACAGGGGGCGGAGCCATGATGGATTTGGGCTGTCATCCGATGTACATCGCCAGTTGGCTGCTCGGTAAGCCCAAAAGAATCACATCCATGTTTCATTATTTCACCAATCGTGCAGTGGAAGATAATGCGCAGTGCTCAATTGAGTTCGTAAACAACGCGGTCGCACTGGTCGAAACAAGCCTTGTTACGTACAAAACACCTTCTGCCCTTGAGATTTACGGTACGGAGGGCACCTTGATGATCTCAGATGATACAGTTAGAGTCATTTCGAAGAAGCTCGATTTACCTTTTTCCGGATGGATTTCCCCCAATCAACTCCCTAAAGAGCAGCCGCTCCCGATCATCCAATGGGCAGATGCATTGCTTCATGACAAGCCGATGCCCTTCGGACTGGAAGAGGGGACGAAATTGACGGAGCTATTGGAAGCGGCATACATCGCTCATAGGGAAAACCGAACGGTAGAGTTCAAATAACGCGGGGGAGGGAATTCTATGAGAACCGTGAAAGTAGGGATCATCGGTTGCGGAATGATTGCGAACGGCAAACATATGCCTTGTTTGTCCAAGTTAGATCATGTACAGATGGTGGCCTTCTGCGACTTGTTGCCGGAAAAAGCCGAGGAAGCCGCCAAAAAATACGGCACGCAAGGCGCAAAGGTGTTTGCGAATTACAAGGATCTGCTTGCCATGGAAGATATTGAGGTCGTACATGTGCTAACACCGAACAGCTCTCACGCGACTATTTCAATTGATGCTCTCGAAAGCGGCAAACACGTCATGTGCGAAAAACCAATGGCCGTCACGGGTGCGGAGGCCAAAGCGATGTACGAAGCCCACTTGCGAACAGGCAAGAAGCTAACCGTCGGGTACCAGAATCGTTCCAACGCCAAAAGCCAACTTTTAAAAAAGATGATCGCCGATGGGGAACTTGGAGATATCTATTTTGCAAAAGCTGTCGCTACCCGAAGAAGAGGCGTACCTACATGGGGCGTGTTTCTGGATAAAGAGAAACAGGGGGGCGGTCCCATGATCGATATTGGAACCCACTCCCTTGATCTGATCCTTTGGTTGATGGATAACTATGAACCCGAGAGTGTAGTCGGCAGCGTCTTCCATAAACTGAAGCATACCGAAAATGCCGCGAACGAATGGGGAGCCTGGGATCCAAACGAATTCGAGGTAGAAGATTCGGCGTTCGGGTATGTGAAATTTAAAAATGGAGCCACGGTCATCATTGAAACCAGTTGGGCTCTTAATATTGCGGAAGGCGGCGGCAACCTGCTTTGCGGAACGAAGGGAGGAGCGGATTTTGCTAAAAATGAACTGCGGATCAATGGCGAGAGGGACGGGAGCTTGTTCCTGAATAAAATCGATGTGAATCCGAATGCAAGAGAACTATTCAGGGAAGAAGAAATGACCGATTTCGAGTATGAAGCCAAACAATGGATTCACAGTATCGTGAACGATACCGAACCCTTGGTTAAACCGAGGGAAGCAATGATTGTTTCGCAAATATTAGAAGCGGTGTATATATCCGCAGATACAGGAAAAATCGTTTATTTTGATAAGGAATAAGGACGTGAAATAACGTTACCGTGGTTATTTCCCCTCATGGCAGACAGTGAAATAAGTGTCCATGGTATTCATGGATTCAACGCTGTTGACTTGAGGGGATTTTTCTATGATTCATTTGGTTCCTGATACGAACGGGCAGTTTAACGCAATACATTTAATGACAACGGCGGCAATCTAAGACTTTGATATTTCCAAGTCTTGATCCGCCGTTGTTTGATTTTTCGTCCAGTCTAACACTTACGTCAAATCCTAAGGTGCAATGGGTCATGGCCCAATTCATATAACCTTAACGTTTTACTTGCAAATTCCTTTTATTTTGTTGCATTTGATAGTAACGAAATGTTATTATCAATTCATTACTAAGATTCGTTTTGTATCACTGGGGGGCTGTATGTGGTTCTTGCGGCAAAAGGAAACCTCGCGGGCATAGACGATTATCGGCCAACCATTCGCCATGGATAGAATAAAGAATCTAAGAATGAGGGAGGCAAGGACATTGGATTTGTTGGATTGCGATGGACTTACAGAACGCGAATTTTTGGAGCATTACCGGGCCGGGGATTACGAGCGCCCTTCTGTGGCTGCAGACATGGTCATTTTCACGGTAACGAACACGGAGGCTGACAGTTACCGCAAACTTCCGGAAAAAGAGCTGCGAATACTCCTCATTCGCCGGGGAGGGCACCCGTTCCTGGGCAAATGGGCACTTCCGGGCGGCTTTATCCGATCGGGCGAGACGACGGAGCAGGCCGCGGCAAGAGAGCTGTGCGAGGAAACTGGTGTGGCTGAAGTTTATTTGGAGCAGCTGTACACCTTCAGCGATATTGGGCGGGACCCCCGCACCTGGGTGATGAGCTGCAGCTATATGGCCTTGATCAACAGCGATCAGATACAGCTGAAAGCAGGGGATGACGCTTCCGACGCTGCCTGGTTCAAGGTAACCTATCGGCTTCTTCGGGAGCGGAAAGAGCTTAACGAGGAAGGATATGTAAAAACGCTTGAATACGAGCTCAAGCTAAGTAGTAAAGAAGAAGAGCTTACTGCAGTTGTGGATCGGACGGTGACGGCAAAGCTGAGCTTTACATCAACCGAATACTCCATCGTATCTAATAACGGATTGGCTTTCGATCATGCCAAAATTATAGCCTGCGCCATTGAGCGACTAAGGGGAAAAGTGAACTATACCGATATTGCGCTGCATCTAATGCCGCGGCTTTTTACCTTGACAGAGCTGCAACAGGTTTACGAAGTGATTTTGGATAAAGAACTTTTGAAGGCCGCTTTTCGGCGTAAAGTAGCTGAACTCGTGGAGGAGACCGATCATTACACTGAAAATGCGGGACACCGTCCTTCACGCTTGTATCGGAGAAATATGGAGGAATATCGATGATATACAATATCGAGGATTTAAGAAAAGCATATAACGCGGGCCAATCGTTCAAATTTGTGTTCTTTTGGGGCCACACACCTCCAAAGGATGATAGCATAGATAAAAGCTGCTTCAGCCAATGGTGGATGAGTCCGTTCGAGGTTGAGGGGACTGAGTATTCTTGTGCTGAGCAATTTATGATGTCCGAAAAGGCAAGGTTGTTCGGAGATGACGAAATGCTGGACGCGATCCTTAAAGCAAAGCATCCAAAGGAGATGAAAGGTTACGGGCGTGGGGTTAGAAACTTCGACAAGGACACTTGGGACAACGAATGTTATGACATTGTCAAAAGAGGAAGTTTTGCTAAATTTTTGCAGAGTCCGAAGCTTGGCGACTATCTCAAGTCGACGAAAAACCGGATTATCGTAGAAAGCAGCCCGCGGGATTGCATTTGGGGGATCGGCATGAGCCAATCCAATCCGGACGTGGAGAATCCCGTAAAATGGCGTGGCAGGAACTTGCTAGGATTCGCGCTGACAGAAGTGCGAGACGTATTGCTGCGGAAGTAAACTTTAGTCAGGCGGTTAATATTGGAAAATTGGAGGAGAGAGGATATGAATCAAAAAGTAATTGCCGAGGAAACCTTGCGGTTACAAAGGCAGGGCTATTATGAATATAATGGGAACCGGGTTGAATTCGCCACTGCGCAAAAGCTCTCAGAGGAGAATAGCGAGTTGATTACTCCGGAACAGGGAAAGGTATTGGTTAAAGGAACTGCCGGATTGTTAGGGCTACCGCAAACCGCCGCCTGTTCCGTTGCCAACGAGGCCACAGTGAAGACGATTTTGGATTTTGCGGAGGTAAGAAAAAAGCGCATCGGCGTGCTAAACTTCGCCAGCGCCAAAAATCCTGGAGGAGGGTTTTTAAACGGGGCGATGGCTCAGGAAGAAAGCCTAGCGGCATCCAGTGGATTATATGAAACGCAACTGCGTAATGAAAGCTATTATAAAGCGAATCGGGCTTGCGGATCGATGATGTATACGGATTACGCAATCTATTCGCCCGACGTGGTGTTTTTCCGTAACCAGCAGTTCGAACTTTTAGAGCGACCGGTGACTGCTTCCGTTTTGACACTACCCGCCGTGAACTATGGGCAAGTTCTGCTTAAGGGAGAGGACCCTCAGGAGGCGGAAAGATTGATGAAAGACCGGATGCGACTGACCCTAGCGATATTCGCCAAAAAAGGCGATATGAATCTCATCTTGGGTGCATATGGCTGTGGAGTATTCCGGAACGATCCGGTGAAGGTGGCCAGATGGTGGCGGGAACTTTTGGTGGATGAAGGCTTTGGATTCTTGTTTTCGGAAATCCGCTTTGCGGTATTGGACAATTCCAAAGATGGTAAGTGCATTCGTGCCTTTGTAAAAGAACTTAATATTTGATCGACTGTCTTTACAAGCAGGTCGCTTTTATGTTATTCAATTTATCAGTCCCTAGCAGCTCCTAGACGATTATGTTAAATTTTCCAACCAGGCAGCAAGCGCCTTGCCAATATCATGGGCGAATCTTCCTGGGGATAATGAGGTCCACGGACGATGATCTCCGTTTGCATTGGCCAAGTACGGCAGAACTCAACATGAGATATCGGCATAGTGCCGGGATCGCAGTTGACGAAGAGTTTCGGGAACGAGCTCTGTGCTAGCCACTCCCCATACGTGTTAACAATGTCCGTCACATCAGCCGGATCTTCATCAAACGGAAGTTGTCGCGGCCAGGTCAACGTCAGGCGGCGTCCCTCGCCGGGCAACGAGAATGGCCGACGATATTCCGTCATCTCTTCCTCCGTCAACTTACGCAGAATGCCGATTGGAAGGTTAGTCTCGATGAAAGAGTTGTGTTCTAATACCATCTGCTCGCCTTCCTTTGATCGTAAAGCCTGGAAAATTTTCCTTCCCCGTTCCGGGAGCTCGCTCCAACTGCGAGGTTTTATGATTCCCTCCATGTAGGCGATTCCTTTAACGGCATCCGGAGGGCGGCACGCCCAATCAAATCCCAGAGCCGACCCCCAGTCGTGCACCACAAAGGTAACCTTTTCGCAAATGCCAAGTTGATCCAGAAGGGCATCGAGCTAGCGGCGATTTTCTACAAAGGTGTAAGAGTCGGGACCGCTATGGGGAATTTTCTCGGAATCGCCCATACCTATGAGGTCAGGAGCGATGCAACGACCGAAATCTTGAGTATAAGGAAGAATTTCACGCCAGAGATAAGTGGAAGTTTCCCGTCCCTAGCTGCCGCTTTTTCTATGTCGTTTTGAGTTGCAACTTATTTTCATTTCAATCAAACCGATCTTTCCTCCTCAGCGTTATCTCTACAGCACCCATTCGCGCTGACGTTGACATCCGCGAAGTTCTAAGCTTATCACAACCGAATTCCTTCTAAAATGCGCTGAGCCGCCATGCAGAGCTCCACTTGTCGGAAGCCGAGTCCTTGGACGTTCTTCAGAGGGCCGCTTATTGTGGAGTGCACCCAATCGGGAAAGGGATGGACGGCGTATTTATTAATTCCCTTGGCCGAGGCTAGCGCCTCCGCCAAACGGACGATAAAGGTGATGGAGGAGGCGCTAGCCTCGAGGCGCATGCTGCCTGACAGCCTTGGCACGATGACCCTGCCCCACAGCTCCCGGGCAGGAATACCGCTCGCGCCGAGCATACGGCCGAGCGCAAGCAGCTTGGCATCGGGGAGTGAAGCCAGCATCTCGTCGCACGTCTCCTCGGTTAAGCCGCCTATATCAATGCAGTAAGTGCGGCCTTGCAAGCCCCTCAGCTGTCGGAGCGCGTCATAATACCCTATGCTCATGCTGCGGCGTATCGCTTCGGGGTTAAAGCTCATCATACCGCCCAGCGGCTCGGAAGGCGAGATCGTCGTAATCGTGAGGCCAGGATAGCGGATTTTGCGCGTCACGCCGAGCCCGAACGTTCGGACTGCGACGATACTCGTATATCCTTTGCGAGCGATCATGTTGATTGGGCAATTGTCGTACAGCCCGCCGTCGATAAAAGCTTTATCGTCGATGAACGTCGTCTGAAATCCGGGAAAAGCGGCGCTGGCCATCAAATAGTCCAATACACGCCCCTGCGGAATATCCTCCTTGTAAAGCTCGAGCGGCGCCCGATCGCTCAAGGAGACCGTCACCAGGCCGAAGTCCGCGGCGGCAGCCCGCAGCCGGCTTTCGTCGATGAGGGATTCGATCAACCGGCGCATTTTTCGCGTGTCCATGCCCCTGTCCGCGATTAGCCTCTTGGTACGCGCGGCCAAGTGTCGTAAGGCGGCCGTATCGAGCTTTCGCCGCATCAGCAAGCGGTATTCTTCGTCGCTCATGTCGAAGATCGATCGGGCGTCTAGCCGCTCCCAGACCTGATACCCGATCTCGAAATCCCCTTGCGCGATGACGGCTCCGTTCAGAGCGCCGATTGAGGTGCCGGCTATGGCGTCGAAGGTTTGGCCGGCCTCCCGGTAAGCTTTCGCCACTCCCATATGGTAAGCGCCCTTGGCGCCGCCCCCTTCAAGCGCAAGCGCCAGCTTGCCTGTGTTCGTTGCTATCACGACTTCCGAACCTCCTTCATTACTCGCTTGGACATTTAAAACTTTAAAGTAGAGCCTATATTCCGAAAAGGAAAGTTAAGTATATTATAACGCGCAGTCTATCCAGGCGTACAATATCGCAACGCTAAACAACATGTTATTTTCGAAGCAGGAGAAGAATGGAAGCGCGCCAACTGGGATGCAGTGTAAGGTATGGTTAATGATGTACCTGGTCAGCCGTGAAGACACTTATATTCGTAGTCGCCGATGTACTCCCCGAGCAGGAAGTGGTGGCCCGCGTAATTGGTACGATTGGACTCATCAAGGCGATCGAAAGCTTTCAAACTGGAAAAGGCACGAAGCTGGCCACTTTCGCTGCGCGCTGCATCGAAAACGAAATATTTATGCATTTAAGATCGCTTAAGAAAACGCGCAAGGACGTGTCGCTGCACGACCCGATCGGTACGGACAAGGAAGGCAATGAAATTACGCTCATCGACATTCCCGCTACGGAAGCCGATGATGTGGGCGGATAAAGTGCAATTGAAGATCGAGAAGTCGAAAATATACAAAAACCTCTTAATTTCTTCATAAGCATGTTGAAAACGGCCGGCTCCGGCCGTTTTTTGTTGTTCCCGGGAGGAGGGACAACGGTTAACCGATTCCTGCTACAATGGGAGGTAGGATTTTGCGCGTTAGGGATCATCATCGAATTTCCCCCCCGAACGAGTTGTTTTCCCCCGCTCTCATAAATCGACATGAGCGATATGATAAAGATGTACCAAGCAAACAGAACAAGAGGGGATGAACGGCAGATGAAAAAAGGACTTAAAAGATCGTTGACGCTTCTGGCAGCCGTGACGCTGGCGTTCGGCATTGCGGGATGCGCGGGCGGCAATAACGGCGGCAGCGCAAACACGGGGAATGAGCCTGCGGCAGGCACAGCGACCGAGATGAAAGGGAACGGCGAGAAAACGAAGCTGGTGTACTGGACCTATCAACGCCATGACGCCGAGTACATCAAGGCGAAGATCGACGAGTTCAACGCAACGAATGAAGACAACATCGAAGTGGAAATGACGATGATGGCGGAGAACTATCCGCAATCGCTGGATTTGGCTTTCACAAGCGGTCAAGCTCCGGATGTGTTCGCGACGCAAAGACCCGATGAGTTCTACGCGAAGGGTTATTTCGAACCGCTAAATGATTACATGACGGACGAGATGAAGACGAATTATGAGGGCTTCATTTTGGAAGGCGGGAACCAGTTCGAGAACAATATTATCTCGCTGCCTAACGTCGGCAACACAATCCGTCTTGTCTATAATGTTGATATTTTCGAGAGAGCAGGACTACAGCCTCCGAAATCGCTGGACGAGATGGTCGCAGCCGCGAAGAAGATCACGGAAATTGGCAAAGCAGAAGGAATCTACGGCTGGTCGCTGCCTTATAAGAGCCCTTCCAGCGCTCTGAGCCGATCAGCGGACAAAATAGCGGAAATGAACGGCTTCCATCGCTCTGGCTTCGACTTCAAAACGGCAAAATATGATTTCTCCGGTTGGAAACCGATTATCGAAGCTTTCCATCAAATGAGCGCGAACGGCAGCGTGTTGCCAGGGTCGGAAGCGCTGGATATGGACCCGATGCGCGCGCAATTCGCCGAAGGCAAAATCGGCATGTACATCTCCTATTCAACGGAGCCGGGCGTGTATCATACGCAATTCCCTCCAAAAATTCGCTGGGATGCTACCTTGGTTCCTACTATAGACGGGGGAGAGCCGCAAGGCGCCGTCGATCCTGCCGCCATTTCGTGGCTGTCCATGAGCAGCGAGTCCAAGAACAAGGAAGCGGCGTGGAAGTTTATGTCTTATATGTATCAAGACGAAACTCTCCGCGGCTACCACGAAGCCGGATTAGGTATAGCCGTATTGCCGCATGTGCTCGAAGGAGCCAAAGAGCCTTATGTACCTGGCATCAAAAATTTCCTGCCTACGAAATACGACGCCGCTTGGCCGATTGCACCTACGGGCATTACGCCGGAAGGAAAAACATGGCATGAAGAATTCGTGAAGTACATTTTGGTCGGCGGAGATTTGGATCAAGTGATCAGCGACCTGAATGCCAGCTATAACACAGCGCTCGACAAAGCCGTTGCCGACGGCAAAGTGAAAGTAACAGCTGATCCAAGCTTCGATCCGAAAGCTTTGCAAAAATAAGACGGATCAATACCGCATCCGGAGGCTGCCATGATACAAAAATGGAAGAACCATGCGGAAGCCTATCTATTCGTGACTCCGAGTGTAATCTTAACGGTTACACTCGGAATTTACCCGATATTATGGGCTTTGCGCTACATGTTTTACGACTACAAAGGATATGGCGAAGCAAAGTTCTCAGGGCACTATAACTTCAAGCGGCTGTTCCGCGACGAATATTTATGGGACGCGATCTGGAATACGTTCGTATTTGCATCTGGCAAAATGATCTTGACTCTTCCCGTCGCATTGCTACTGGCGGTTCTGTTAAACGGCAAGCTGAGAGGAAAGAATTTTCTGCGCGGCATCTACTTCATGCCGACCATCTTCAGCACGGCGGTTATGGCCGTCGTATTTTATCTCATCTTCAATTCCTATAACGGATTGTTAAATCAAATTTTGAACATGATCGGAGTGCCCGCGGTCGAGTGGTTGAATATGCAGAATGCGATGTTAACCTGTATCATCATCGCGGCTTGGGGCGGTATCGGCAATTACATGCTGCTTTTCCTCGCCGGACTTCAAGGCATACCGAAGGACGTATACGAAAGCGCCGAGCTCGACGGCGCAACCGGAGCTAGAAGGTTCTGGTCGATTACCGTGCCTATGCTCGGCCCGGTTCTGAACATCGTTATGATGCTGGCGATTATGAGCGCCCTCGAAAGCTATGAAGCCATTATGGTTCTGACGGGCGGAGGACCTTCCGGAGCGACGGAGGTTATGCATCTCTATCTCTACAAATTGTTATTCCCTGTATCGACAGGCGAAACGATGTCGCAGGACATCGGTTACGGATCCGCCGTCGCCATGCTGCTCGCATTGATCGTAGGCGCGATTACTGGTCTTTACTTGTATTTATCCAGAAAGCTTAACGATATTTATTCCTGATTGTAGGCATAAGGAGGAGAATTCATGACGCGCATATCAGGGAGGGTTCTGATCTGGACGTTCTTGCTCATTACAACCGCGCTTCTGATGCTTCCCGTTGCGCTCGCCATGCTCGGTTCGTTCAAGACGAACCAGGAGCTGAACGCAGGCTCGGCCCTTCTGCCGCAAGTGTGGCAGCTCGAGAATTATATCTATACGTGGAAAGAAGCGAAGTTTTCCCTTTATGTATGGAACAGCATCATCTATAGCGTCGGAGCGACCATGGCGACGGTGATCGTTTGCTCTTTGGCCGCATACGCGGTTGCTCGCAGGACGTTTCCTGGACGGAAGCTGCTGCTCGGGGTATATTCGGCCATGATGTTCATTCATATGGGGGTTCTGACGCTAAAGCCCGCTTATCAAATTATGGTGACGCTAGGTCTTCACAAGTCGGTGCTCGGACTCATCATTATGATGACCGGCGCGGGCGGCACAACGTTTTTTATCTTGTTCGCTTTCATTCGAAGCATCTCTAAAGAGCTGGATGAAGCGGCCATGATCGACGGAGCAGGCTCCTTCTATATTTTCTCGCGGGTCATTATGCCGCTCTGTACGCCGGCACTCGGAGTCGTAGGCCTATTCGCTTTCCGCGGAGCCTGGAACAACTACATTTTGCCGCTAGTCTTCACGATGTCGCAGCCGCATCTTCAGCCGATTACGGTCGGACTCACCAACATTCGCTACGGGTTCGGAGGAGCGGTGCAAAGCCATCTGATGCTGACAGGAGCTTGTATCTCCATGATTCCGATGCTGATCATATATATTCTGGCGAATAAGTCGTTTGTTCAGATGAATGTCGGCGCCGTCAAGGGTTGATGGGTCTTGTCCCGCATGATACTATCTATGGCATTAACCTAAAGCGAGGCTGGATCTTATGAACTTCATCTACAAACTATCATTTCAACAGAGAATATGGATGGCGTTTATCCTTGTCGTCTCCGTCGTCATCTTGGCTACCGGACTGCTGGCCTATCGGATAGCGGGCGGTATGGCCGAGCAGAACGCGGAGCGGCTTAGACAGGATATGCTAAGCAAAACCTCGCAAGCGCTTGACGAGAAGCTGAACAAAATCAAAACGTCGATCTTCTCTATGATGATGAATATGGACTATAGAAGAGCGGTAGGGCTGGAGCCAACATCGGACTTTCAAAACTATTACACGCATCTTTCGGCTCTTCAAACGGTGTTCATCCAGATGAAGCTGGTCGAGCCGCTGATCGATTCGATCATGGTGGCTACGCCGGAAGGGTCTTATTACGAGACGTCGAAAATCGGGCTGCCTCGGGAATCCTTTTATGATTCCTCTCTCTACGATAAGGTTGATGCAACGGAGGAGCGTCATATTGAGCTGTGGATCGGGCCGCACGAGGACCCTTTCTATAACGAGAAAGGAGACATTATTACGTTCCTGACGGAGGGGGCGATGAATGCCGCTTCCGAGAACAAATACGTGCTTGCGAACGTGAAGGTGACGGAGCTTACCCGTTATATTAACCGGGACTTAGGGTTTAACGAAGGACGGTTCATTCTGCTTTCCCGGGATGGAGAGATGATTTCTCCATCCAGCTCCGCTCTATTCCCGGATTTCGCGCAGCATGCCTCGGTGAGGCGAGCACTTCAAGAGAACGAAGGTAACTTCGCGTATCGCGCGGGCGAAAACGACTATTTCGTGAATTACAGGCAGCTCGAGTCGGCCGACAATTGGGTGTTGTTCAGCGTACTTCCGAAACAGAGTATTGCCCAGCAGCTGGGAAGTATTACGTGGGTCATTCTGGTGTTTATCCTCCTTACCCTTATTGTCTCGATCTTCTTCGCGCGTCTGCTCACCCGGCTGCTGCTTCGGCCGCTTACGAAGCTCCAGACCGTGATGAAGAAAGTCGAGCACAGCGACCTGGACGTTCGGTTCGAGAGCGAGTTTCAAGATGAAATTTCGCAGGTGGGCTTCCGATTCAACCGGATGCTGGACGAGATTAACCGGCTGTTTCATGAGGTAAAGGAAGCGGAGACGGAGAAGAGGAAATCCGAGCTGAAAGCGATGCAGGCTCAAATAGACCCTCACTTCCTTTATAACACGCTGAACACCATTTATTGGAAAAGTCAGCTGCAAGAGCACGAACATGTGCAGCAGATGGTGCTTTCCTTATCGAGGCTATTCCAGCTCGGTCTGAACAAAGGCAAAGAGATGACTTCCCTAAAGAATGAGATCACCCATGTGACGCAATATTTGAGCATTCAGAAGCAGTGTTACGTCTCCTTGTTCGATTATCGGGCGGATGTACAGGAAGGCCTTGATCTCTCACAGCCGGTATTAAAAATTTTGCTGCAGCCGCTCGTCGAAAATTCGATTCTGCACGGGTTTAAGGATCGGAAGGAAGGCGGATTCATTCATATTCATATTTACCAGGTCGAAGACCGGCTCGTGCTCGAGGTTGAAGATAACGGCGTTGGCTTTGAAGCCGCAAAAGAAGAGGATAGCTCGAAGCTAAGCGGCTATGCACTTCAGAACATCCAGAAGCGACTGGCGCTCCGGTACGGCAGCGACGCGGAGCTGGAACTGATCAGCATTCCGGGCATGCGAACCAAAGTAACCATTCGTATTCCATCACAATCGCTACTAAGCTGACTAGGAGTGGAACAGCATGAACACGAACAGTTGGAAGATGTGCGTCATTGACGACGTCGTCGCCGTAATCGACGGGATATCGAAAAGCGTGAAGTGGCAGGAGCATGATATACAACTGGCAGGTACGGCGACCGACGGCGAAGAAGGACTGAAGCTAATCGAAGAGGTGTCGCCGGATATTATTATTACCGATATTCGGATGCCGAAGCTGGACGGCATGACGTTAACGGAACAAGTGAAGTCCAGGCTTCCGAACAGCAAAATTATATTCATAACCGGGTTTACCGATTTCGAATATGCCCAGCAGGCTCTCAAGCTAGGCGCGTTTGATTTTTTGGCGAAGCCTTTTTCGCTGGACGAGATCGTGGAAGCTGTACTCAAAGCAAAGAACGTGCTGGAAAAAGAACGGAGAGAGGATCTCGAAAGGCTCGAGCTCGAGCAGAAGGTAAAGACGAGCCTGCCGATGCTCAGGCAGGAATATTTCCAGCTGGTGCTGCATCACCGCGGCGGCGAAGAGAACATATTGGAACGGTGGGATTTCCTTGAAATTCCGCTAGCCAAACAACATTTTATGGTCATGGTGCTGGAGATGGACGATTTCGCGGAGAAATGCGAGCATATTCCGATCCATCAGGCGGAATTACAACGATTCTCGCTGCAAAATATTGTGGAAGAGACGATCTCAGGTTATACGACAGGTATCGTCTTCCGGGAAACGATGAATCGATTTGTTGCCGTTTTTAATGAAAATGGGCAGTTCGACAGCTTGATGCTAGCAGAGAAGTGCTGTCAGAACATTGAACAATTTACGAGATTTACGGTTTCGATCGGCCTTGGGCTAAGGGTCACGATGATGAATGAAATTGCCAGCTCGTATGAACAAGCGGTAGCGGCTTTGTCTTATCATTTCTATACCGGCGGTAACGGCGTGTTCGGCTATCATGAAGTCAACACAAGCGAAATCAGGCGTCCGTATTGCTCGGCTGACATGGAGAAGGAGCTGCTGTACAGCATTCGCAGCGGCAACTCGCACAAAGCGTCCGAGCTATTCATGCGGATTTTTGCCGACTTTGCAGGCACAGACGATATGCCGGACCCGGAATATTTTATCAGCTTCTATTATGAGATGGCTTATATGATGATTCGCGTACTGCTCGAGATTGTATCTCATGAAGATGCCGCCGAGCTGGTGCGGAGCGTGCGCGAGCGGAACATGTCAGGCATAACGTCGCTGCGCAAGATGCAGGAGAAGCTGCTTCAGCTCTGCTGGAAGATCTGTGAGATGATTGAACGTTCGCGAGCCAGCGAAGCCTCCGTTATTATCGAGGAGTCCGTGCGTTACATCCGGGAGCATTTGCATGAAGAGCTGACGGTGCAGAATCAGGCAAGGCATGTTCATCTTAGCGGGAGCTATTATGCCAACCTGTTCAAAAAAACGATGGGTCTGCCCTTTGCGCAGTTCGTGACGCAAGAGCGGATGGAGCTCGCCAAGAAGATGCTGGTCGAGGGGCATCAGGTTCAGGAAATCGCGATTGCTACGGGTTACGGGGACCGTCGTTACTTTAGCGAGGTGTTCAAGAAGCATATAGGCATAACGCCTTCGGAGTTTAAGTTGAAGTATTTGCCGGAATGACGGCTGCTTGAATCACTATTTTACATACGGAGGGAATGAACTCATGTCGAACATTGGTGTCTGGGTAAATGCCGAGCCTGGGGTTAGGCGGAAAATATTGAACGCGGGCAAGCAGCTGATGATGATGGAGGTGCACTTCGAAGCGAATGCCGAAGGCTATAAGCACAGCCACCCGCATGAGCAGATGACTTATTGCATGCGAGGCTCCTTTGAATTCGAGGTCGATGGGGAGAAGCGTGTTCTCCATGCGGGAGACACGCTCTGCATTCCCGGCCATGCCGAGCATGGATGCCGCGCATTGGTAGCAGGCATATTGCTGGACTCGTTCACGCCGCTAAGGGAGGATCTGTTAAACGCAGAAATAACGCCATAAGGACGCTATTGGTTTAGAAGGAGGGGGAGAGCGGTGAACAAGTGGCGAAGGGGGAGGGCGAGAAGCAATGCCCGGCTTCATGAATTTGAACATGCGGTACAAAGACTGCGCTCGGAAGCGCAGGAAGCGCTACTAGTTCAGCATGGAGTGTCGAAGAACGAGCAAGGCAACTGGGGGCATTATTATCATTGCAGGCATGACGGTAATGCGTTGTCCTTTGAATGGTCGCGTCCGAAGGAACATCACTGTCCGCACTGCGGAGCGCTCTGGACGGGCGAGCCTTTCGATTCCGCATGGACCGCTCTGGCGCACAGCAAGCGCGGGCATTTGATGAAGATATTGGCGATCGAATTGGATCTGGAGCTCAATGAGCAAGCGCTTTCGCATTTGAAGTCCGCGTTTCTCGATTATGCGCGTTATTATTCGGGATTCCAGATTCATGGCGATATCCCGTACAACGGTCCCGGCAAGCTGTTCGCCCAGACATTGGACGAATCGCATTGGATTATGGATTTGGCGCTTGCCTATCAATGGGTAAGCGATCAATTCGAGCCGGAAGAACGGGAGTATATTATGCAGGGCTTGTTCCGCCCCTGCGCCGATTTCTTGATCGCCTACAAGGAGTATCAAATTCATAATCATGCGGTGCTGATTACTTCGGCCATTTCCATTCTCGGATTTATCCTAAGCGACACGAATATCCAGCGGGCGGGACTGGAAGGCGAATACGGGCTGTACGATCAGATCGCGAGAGGCATACTCCCGGAAGGCTTCTGGTATGAGGGCGCATTTACCTATCATTACTATGCGATGGAGCCGATCATTCAGTATGCGCTAACCGTCGAAGGATCGGACTGGGATATTCAGAGAATCCCCGCTGTGAATGATGCTTTGAAGCAGATGTTCGAATTCCCACTTCGCTTCCTGCTGCCGGGCGGCCTGTTCCCGTCGCCCAACGACGCGAGCAAAGTCGTTGGGATCGAATCGTACATCCATTTATATGAGTTTGCTGGAGATTGGTATGAGACTTATCAGGAGTTGTTGGCGGAGGTATATTCGGGAGAAAGGAGGCGGGATTCCTTATATGCGCTGATCTGCGGCCGGACGCTGGAGAGCTCGGCTGACGGGCAGTGGTGTTCGATTCCGAAGCTGGCATTCGAGTGGTCTTCTTCGGAGGGCTCCGGATTGACGAAGCTTGTAAACCGACAAGGCTATCATGTAACCATGAAGCATAGCCCGTTCGGCGGCGAGCATGATCATATGGATCGTCTCGGCCTCTCTTACGGCTTCGGGAGCGTGCCGATCCTTATCGATCCCGGGACGGTCGCGTATGCGGTGCCCGCGCACTATGACTGGTTCAAGCACACCTATTCGCATAACACCGTATGCCTGAACGGCACCGACCAGCCTCCCGCCGACTGCCGCTTCATTGCGTCCGGAGAGGAGCATTGGGGACAGTGGGCAGCTTCTTCGGTGTCCTGGAACGATGGGGATTATCGTATGAAAGGCAACATTATGTTGCCGGAGGAGAAGTGTACGTGGGACGAATCGGCGTATGACGGCTCGCGCGTGACGCGCACTGTTGCGTTGACGGAGCATGTGCTCCTCGATCTGATCAAGGTCAGCGCAAAGGAAGGGACGGAAGTCGATTTGCCTTATCATGTAAGCGGCTTAGCGGAGCTGACCGAGGAGTGGGAGAAGACGGATGACCGATTAAGCTTGCTTAATCAGGAGCTGTTCCAACATAAGCGCACACGGCGGTCGGCGGAGGTCGATCGTGTGAGCTGGACGGTGGGTGAGCTTCTTGTGGAGCAACGATTCTGGAGCTCCGAGCCTTGCAGCCTATACGCCGCGAGAACGCCGGATAATCCGCCTGACCGGGATCGCCATTCACTAATCCAGCGCCTGCGGATCGGCGCAGCCGGCGAGGTATGGATCATGAATGTCTTCGCTGCCGAATGTCCTGAGGATATCACTCTAACCGTGCGCAAGTCATCCGATCAATCCTTCGAACTGGCGATTGGAGGCGGATCGTTCGAACAACGATTTGTCGTCCGATGCTTGGGAGATCAAGTGGAACTGCATCATATCGAATAACGTTGACCGCGTTGTACTGTCAGAGATGGAAGAGTATGCACCATGAAGGCGAGCATGCTCTTTATCTTATATAAGCTTGAAAGCGCATTCCCAAATCGAAGCAGCTATGCCAATACGAATTACGGCCGGGATGGAAGGGAAGATTATGTCGTTCAACTCTTCGGAAGCCAGCACTAACCATCCGGAATTAATGATCATCCCTTATTAAAGATACGAAAGGTGAGCTAACACGATGTGGAATGAAGCGTTGTTGCATGCGGTGGAGAAAACAAAAGGCAATATAAAGAAGTTCGGAGATTTGTTTCCGTGGACCGGGATAGATGGCGGCGATTATAAGCGAAGCAACCACGAGGATTGGACGGAAGGCTTCTGGTCGGGCCTGCTGTGGCTTAGCTATGAGGCATCGGGAGATCAAGCGTTTCGCGAAGCTGCCATACGGACGGTTAATAGCTTCCGCAAGCGTTTGGTAGATTTCAAGGTGCTGGATCATCACGATATCGGCTTTCTCTACATGCCTTCGGCTGTAGCCTGGTGGATGCTGGAGGAAGCGGAAGAGGCGAAGCGACTGGGACTAGAGGCGGCGGAGATGCTGCTGAAGCGCTGGCGTCCGGCTGGCGGTTATATTCAGGCTTGGGGACACGCCCTCGACCCGCAGAACGGCGGCCGCATCATTATCGACTGTTTGCTTAATATCCCTCTATTATACTGGGCCTATGAGCAAACGGGAGATTCCCGCTATCTGGACACAGCTTTGGCTCATGCCGAGAAAAGTCGCAAGTTTCTCGTACGGGGAGACGATTCGTCCTATCATACTTTTTATTTCAAGCAGGAGACCGGTGAGCCTATAGGTGGAGGAACCCATCAAGGCTACACGGACGGCTCCACCTGGACGCGCGGACAGGCTTGGGGGATATACGGATTTATCCTCTCGTATCGCTACACGCAAAACCCGCTTTACTTGGAGACCTCTCGCAGAATGGCAGCCTACTTTATCGACCGCCTGCCGGAGGATCAGGTGACGTATTGGGATTTCGATGCGCCGGTGAAGGAAGGAACGCCAAGGGACAGTTCAGCTACGGCGATTGCTTGCTGTGGGATCCTGGAGTTGATTGATCATCTGCCGGAAAGGGACCCGGATCGTATCCGTTTCGAGTTGGCGGTTCATCGCTGTATGAAGTCGCTAACCGAGAATTATTTCACCGACGACGACCCGGAGGCAGAAGGTTTGCTGCGGCACGGCTCCTATCATGTACGCGGGGACATGTCGTCGGACGATTTTGTTATCTGGGGGGATTACTTCTACATGGAGGCGCTGATGAGGCTGGTCAAAGACGTACCAGGCTACTGGTATGAACGGAAAGCGTAAAATTTTTGTGTTAGGGAAATTTCGATTCAATGGCGAATCGCTCTCATCTAATGAATTCTATGACAATATGGAATTGTGAAAATAACCTGTCCCGTATCGCTAGTTATCTTATCTCTTAACTGAAGGAGGTAACCTGTTATGAAAAACAAGAATAGCAGTATGCAGGGGGGAGCTCTCGCGAAATCTGCCAGTCGGTTGCTGGCCGGTCTCCTGACGGCAGCGCTCGTGTTCGGGATGGTGCCGCCCGAGGTGGTCTCTGCAGCGGATGAACCGGAAGGAGAGGCGGCAGCGCCAATCGTCTTGATTGCCACGGATGATGCCCATATCTCCAGATTGAATTCGGGTACCAACTATGGCAACACGGCAAGCCTGGAAGTGACTCACGATGATCATCCCAGCAATGTGAGGCGTATATATTTGAAATTCAATCTTGACGGCATTGATCCGGACGACTTCCCATCGGGTATCCTGCGGCTCTATAACAACGATGACCCAATGATAATTACACGGTTACAAGTAGTCATTGTTGTACCTGTCTTTTAAAGTTATTTTAGCCCCAAAAACTAATCATGAGAATGCCTATTAAAATGATAACCGAGCACAATATGCGTAAAGTGCCTTGCTTCTCCTTGAGGACGGCAATGCCTAGAATCGTGGCAAATACGGTGCCTATTTCACGCACAGGGGAGATATGGGCAACGGGTGCGTACTTCATAGCGAAAAGGAACAATAAATACGATCCCGGATTGAGAATCGCTCCGAGCAAAATGATCCTGCTGTTCATTTTCCATTCCATGCGCAGTTGTTTAGAAGCGATAACGGTCGGTGTCAATGCTGCGACGAACCCGATATTGGTCACCTCAAGTAAAGAAATCGCTGAGATATGTTCAAGGTTGAGCTTATCCACGAAGACGTAGCAGGTCGTACATAAGCCAACACTAAGCGCCATAAGGAAAGATTTAACGGACCCTGTGGAAGCTGATCTTGATCTTGCGCTGGTGAAAAGGCCGCTGAGTGAAACGAAACCAATCACCATACAAAGCAGGCCTATCCAACCGTAGATCGATAAGGATTCACGAAGGAACAGAACACCAATAATGGGAATGAATAAGGTACTGGTGCCTCTCATAATCGGATAGATTTGCGACAGATCACCCATGTTGTAGGTACGTGCTAACAAGAGCGAATAAACGGCTTGCAAGCAGGCGGATAACAGCAGGAGGCCGTAGGACGATAAGGATAAGGGATGAAGCCATAATTCTCTTATTAAATAAGGAAGAAGGACGATGGTGGTTACCATAAGTATGGACCATAAGAAGACGCTTTTGTTATGACTGCTTTTGGTGAATAAACTCCAAACGGCATGCGCGAAGCCAGAAGCGATGACTAGCAGCGTTGCGACGATAATCAGACCATTACCTCCAAGCTTTCTGGATTAAGTGCCGGGGATGTGTTCAGGTTGCTGGGTAATGACCGTGCCGTCGGCAAGTCGCAGCCATGTCTCGAAGCTACGCTCGTCCTCTCGGAGTCGAATCATTCTTGCGCCTCGTTGAAAGCCCTCTTTACCATAGGTGTTATAGCCGCTGGCCCTGCCGTAACATAGACGAATCCCGTGCAGTTCACCCCAATAATCGTTGATATGATCATGGCCAACGAAGGTTCCTACGATATCGCCCATTTCTAGAATGGCTGCAAATAGGCCCGAGTTCACGCGGCTGCTGCAGACACTAGCCTCATAAAAGTGCCCATAACAGGTCTTGGAGTCCCACACCTCTTGATATTCGGGGAGGGGGATATGGAAGAAAGCGAGAGCAGGCAAAGGCCGTTCAGCAGAAGTATCTCGAATCTGTAGGGATTCTTTCTTGTACCATTCGATTTGATCGCTGCGAATCCAATCATAGCCATCAATATGGGGAACGGGTGAATAAGCACCTGAATCAAAGAAGTAAAGGTTAAATTTGCTTTGCCCTGCAGCATCTTGAATGGACAATCGGTAATTCCCTTCTCCGCTAACTTCTACCGGACCCCGCTGGGCAACCGTATGAGGATACTCCAGCACCGCATGGATGAGGTCTTCTCTCGTAATGATCGATTCCGTGTCATGATTGCCGAACACGATAGCCCATGGAATCCCGCGAATTTCTACGGAGTGGACAGCTTCTCGTAATGCTCCTAACGGATCCTCGCAAATGGGATCATCTGGGGCTACATCACCGGTATAGATGACATCACCCGTGAAAACAACAAGATCCGGCTGTTCAGCATCGAGGATATCTTCCATGAGACGGCGTGTCGTCTGATCCAGAATACCGTTATCTTTCCAATGTAAATCAGTGAATTGCGCGATCGTAAAAGTGTGATCCTCACGAAATACGAGTGAATGTGGCACGATAAGTCCTCCATTTTTGTATTGATTGTTGTAATTATGTGGTTTCGTGTTGTTATTGTGTTGTTTATTGACAATTGTAGCGCCGCTAGATTAGGCTGTCAACCAGCAATTCTAATAACGTTCGGCTTAGAAGAGGAATAGGCGTGCTGTTGGTTCTGTAAGAAATCAGTGACTCACGCAGATGAGTTGACATCCTGTACCCCTAACCCTACAATGATGAAAACAACACAAAACAACATTGATTAAATGAAATCAGTCAAGTAGGGAGGCTCCTGATGTCATTAACATATGAAGATCGCAGGATGACGATTCTGAATCATTTGGAAATGGAAGGGAAAGTGCAGGTGCTTCACCTGTCTGAGCTGCTTAGCGTTTCAACGGAAACGGTGCGGCGGGATTTGGATAGGCTGGAGAAGGAAGGCAAGCTTCGCAAGGTGTACGGAGGCGCGGTTAAAATGCGCATTGAGCTTGTCGAGCCGCCTTTTCTGAAGCGTACCCAAATGATGAAGGCAGAGAAAGCGTCCATTGGTAAGCTGGCGGCATCATTAATTGAAGACGGTGAAACGATCATGGTGGATAACGGAACGACGACAATTGAAATTTTGCCGCATTTAAAGGATCGAACGAACATTACCTTGATCACCCACTCGATCCCGGTTCTTAATGTAGCGATGGAATCGTTTCGTGGAACAATTATTTTTGCAGGCGGGGAAGTAAATCCAGAGTACCAAGCGACAACAGGCTCCCTCACCGATCAGATGCTCGATCGATTTAAAGTGAACAAAGCGTTTATTTCTGCAGGTGGCATTTCACTTGTAGACGGCATTACTGACTACCATTTAGCTGAAGCGACCATTTCGCGGAAAATGATGCAGCGGGCGGAGGAATCTATTCTGGTCGCGGATCACTCCAAATTCGGGATGTCCACGTTTGCAAGAGTATCGAGGCTGGAGGAGATTTCTATGCTGATCACAGACGCGGGCTGCCCTAAAGAATGGATAGATACGATGGAATCCCTTGGTATCGAGGTGCGAATTAGCGAGTAAGACGAGACCGCCTTGGATTGTTCCGAACTGGTCATGAGGTCAGAATGACTCTATATTTGCAAAATGTCATCGGGTCGTGTTCACAATGTCAAAATATTCGATAACACCAGGGAAGATTTAAAGGATTTGATCTCCATCGGCACCATTGGCCTTCGGGCAGTCAGTATACCTAGTATGAAGAAATACGAAGTTTGGGAAAAAAGACTCCTTAATTTGATGTTAAGGGGTCCACGACGTTTGTCCGGCTAACGGATCCAAAAACAAATCAAGGAAAGATTATCACAACCGAATTCCTTCTAAAATGCGCTGAGCCGCCATACAGAGCTCCACTTGTCGGAAGCCGAGGCCTTGGACGTTCTTCAGAGGGCCGCTTATTGTGGAGTGTACCCAATCGGGAAAGCGATGGACGGCGTATTTATCGATTCCCTTGGCCGAGGCCAGCGCCTCCGCCAAACGGACGATAAAGGTGATGGAGGAGGAGTCAGCAGGGAGGCGCATGCTGCCTGACAACCTTGGCACGATGACCCTGCTCCACAGCTCCCGGGCAGGAATGCCGCTCGCGCCGAGCATGCGGCCGAGCGCAAGCAGCTTGGCATCGGGGAGTGTACCCAGCATCTCGTCACACGTCTCTTCGGTTAGGCCGCCTATATCAATGCAGTAAGTGCGGCCTTGCAAGCCCCTCAGTTGTCGGAGCGCGTCATAATAACCCATGCTCATGCTGCGGCGAATCGCTTCGGGGTTAAAACTCATTGTACCGCCCAGCGGCTCGGAAGGCGAGATCGTCGTAATCGTGAGGCCAGGATAGCGGATTTTGCGCGTCACGCCGAGCCCGAGCGTTCGCACTGCGACGATGCTCGTATTTCCTTTGCGAGCGAGCATGTTGATCGGACAATTGTCATACAGCCCACCGTCGATAAAAGCTTTATCGTCGATGAACGTCGTCTGAAAGCCGGGATAAGCGGCGCTGGCCATCAGATAGTCCAGTACACGCCCCTGCGGAATATCCTCCTTGTAAAGCTCGAGTGGCGCCCGATCGCTCAAGGAGACCGTCACCAGACCGAAGTCCACAGCGGCAGCCCGCAGTCGGCTTTCATCGATGAGGGATTCGATGAACCGGCGCAATCTTCGCGTGTCCATACCCCTGTCCGCGATAAGTCTATTGGTGCGCGCGGCCAAGTGTCGTAAGGCGGCCGTATCGAGCTTTCGTCGCATCAGCAAGCGGTATTCTTCGTCGCTTATGTCGAAGATCGATCGAGCGTCCAGCCGCTCCCAGACCTGATACCCGATCTCGAAATCCCCTTGTGCGATGACGGCTCCGTTCAGGGCGCCGATCGAGGTGCCGGCTATGGCGTTGAAGGTTTGGCTGGTCTCCCGGTAGGCTTTTACCACTCCCATATGGTAAGCGCCTTTGGCGCCGCCCCCTTCAAGCGCCAACGCCAGCTTGCTTGTATTCGTTGCTGTCACGACTTCCGAACCTCCTTCATTACTCGCTTGGACGTTTAAAAACTTTAAAGTAGGCGCCTATATTCCGTGAAGGAAAGTTAAGTATATTATAACGCGCGGTCTATTCGTGTGTACAATATCGCAACGCTAATCAACCTATTATTTTCGAAGCAGGAGAAGAATGGAAGCGAGCCAATTTGGCATGCTGATGACGGATAAACGCGCCAAGTGGGAAGTGGTGGTACGCATAAAAACCATGGTTACATCGGGTTGTGTTCACAACCTCCAAAAATTCGACAATACAGGCGAGGATCTCGAGGACCTGATCTCCATTGGCACAATCGGCCTCATCAAAGCGATCGAAAGCTTCCAGACCGGCAAGGGCACGAAGCTGGCGACGTTCGCGGCTCGCTGTATTGAGAACGAAATCCTTATGCGTTTGCGTTCCTTGAAGAAAACACGTAAGGACGTTTCCCTGCATGACCCGATCGGTACGGACAAGGAAGGTAATGAAATTACGCTTATAGATATCCTCGGCACGGAGGCCGAGGATATTGTCGATAAGGTGCAGCTGAAGATTGAGAAAAGTAAAATATATAAAAACTTAGATATTCTTGATGAGCGTAAGAAGGAAGTCGTTATTGGGCGATTTGGGCTCGAGCATGGCGGGGATGAACGGACGCAGCGGGAGCTTGCGAAGGAACTTGGTATTTCGAGGAGTTATGTCTCACGGATTGGGAAGAGGGCAATCATGAAGCTTTACCATGAGTTTTATAAATCCAAACGTTAGATAATGTGCAGTTACAAGACGGACGTGAATTGGAGCTTTTTTAACTATCCGACGATTGACCCGGAACACTTAATAAAAATCTTTATCATATTCAGGATCGATTTGTGTTAATGAATTACTTGAAACTGATTTCAGATGGATCAATAAGAATAAAATACGGCGATTGTGAATTATGAAAAACTTCACAGAGGAAACTCCGCGGAGGTTTTCCTCGTCTTAAATGGTGCTGCATGCAGCTCTTTTAACATTTCAAATATCCGCTTTCGTTTCGGATAGATTAACCTATCCCAAGAATTACGAAGGACGCTTCTCGACTTCTTGCACATGTTATACAGTTCGCCAAAGGCAAGTTGTTAAGCAACGAGAAACGAAACCTATTAACGATACTCGTTGAATACTAATAGGATTCGCGTAATAAGGTGTCCTTATTATGCTATTTTATGACCAAAAAATCGAGGTATGTTTGTTATTCTTGAACTAGAATGTTAGATGGATGCGTACAGCAGAGGAGTAATAGGGATTGTCAGTCACAACTTTGGAGCACGTTAGTTATTCAAAGAAAAATCGGGCAAATGCCGACCAGCAGCGGCCAGTTTCCGGCTTATACCAACAAGCGAATTAAATAAGTGTAATTTATCTGAGGAGCGTGAGAAAATGACAATCGAAAAGACCTACCTTTATTGGGATTTCAATGCGCCTCTCGAGGACCGTGTGAACGACTTGATTGCCCAACTGACACTGGATGAGAAAATCGGGCTTATGCCACAGTACCAGATTGCAATAGAGCGTCTGGGTGTGCAGGCGTACAAGCATGGCACGGAGGCGGCACACGGTATGGCTTGGCTCGGGGAGGCGACGAGTTATCCTCAGCCGATCGGTCTCGCTTGTACCTGGGATAGCGAGTTGCTTAAGAGAGTCGGCGGCGCAATAGGGGACGAAGCTCGCGGCTTTTACAAGCGGAATCCGAATCTTAACGGCTTGACGCTATGGGCGCCGACGGTCGACATGGAGCGAGACCCTCGGTGGGGCCGGACGGAAGAAGCATATGGCGAGGATCCGGTTTTGGCCGGCAAACTTACCGCCGCGCTCGCGCAAGGCATTCAGGGGGATCATCCTTTTTACTTGAAGGCCGTTGCCACGCTGAAGCATTTTATCGGTAACAATAATGAGGCAGGAAGAGGAGACTCATCTGTCAGCCTCGATCCGCGCAACCTGCGCGAGTATTACTTGAAGGCGTTCGAGATCCCGTTCAAAGAAGGCGGAGCCTTGTCGATGATGACGGCATACAATGCGATTAACGGAGTGCCGGCGAACCTAAGCCAGCTCGTGATCGACATCGTTAAACGCGAATGGGGAATGAACGGCTTTGTCGTTAGCGATGCTTTCGACGTAACGGGTACGGTGCGGGATCATCATTATGTAGAGACGGTGAAGGAAGCGGTGGCCCGTTCGATTCGGGACGGCGGAATCGACAGTATTACGGACGAAGCAGCAGTAGTGACGGAAGCGATCCGCGAGGCGTTAAAGGACGGGCTATTGACAGAAAATGATCTGGATACCGCGCTTCGGAACACATTTCGCGTCCGTTTCCGGCTTGGGGAGTTCGACCCGCCTGAGCGGAATCCGTATGCTGCGATCGACGAATCGGCGATCCTCCACCCAGAGCACGCGGAGCTCGCGAGGGAGGCGGTGCAGAAAGCTGTCGTACTGCTCAAGAACGATGGGCAGACGCTGCCGCTGCAGGCTGCAAAGCTAAGCAAGGTTGCCGTCATCGGCCCGCTTGCCGATGTCGTTTATCGCGATTGGTACAGCGGCACATTGCCATATGCGGTTACCCCGCTGCAGGGAATCCGCGAGAGGCTAGCGGCGGAAGGGAAAGGCGCCGAAACGTCATACTCCGTCGGCACTGATCGCGTGCGCATTAAGGCTGTTCGCAACGGGCGATATGTCCGGCTCAGCGACGAATCAAAGGCCCCTCTCGCCGCTCGCGCCGAGAGGCCGGAAGAAGGCGACATTTTCGAGATATCGGACTGGGGCTGTGGTAGCCATACATTAATTGCGTTGCGTAATAGCCTCTATGTGACAACGGACGACAAGAACCTGCAAGCGTCGGCTCTTCGGATTTGGGAGTGGTTTACGAAAGAAGTGTTCCAGATACGACCTGTAGATCAGGGCAGTTCGCTAGTTACCGCCTCGACCTGGAACGGAACGCCTGTAACGGTTGATGATGAGACAGGTGTACTGCTTGTCGGAGACGGTCTGGCGGCTGAGACCGCGAACGATATTAACGTCGGAGGCGCTGCGGAGGCGGGGATTTCGGTTGCTCAAACGCATGCCGACACGTTCGAGTTTGAACGCGTGTCGAGCGGCTTGGGCGAGGCTGTCGAATCGGCTCGCGGCGCCGATGCGGCGATCGTGTTCGTCGGCAATCATCCCCTGATCAACGGCAAGGAGACGATGGATCGGCCCGACATCACGCTGTCAGAATCGCAGGAAAAGCTGGCGCTTGCGGTAATCGAAGAGAACCCGAACACGATTGTTGTGGTCGTCGGCAGCTACCCGTTCGCCTTGAACGCTTTACAGGAGAAGGCGAAGGCGATTATCTACACGTCCCATGCGGGTCAGGAGATCGGCCGTGCTGTTGCGGATGTTCTGTTCGGCGATGTCAATCCCGCAGGCCGAGTGAACATGACCTGGTACAAGTCCGTCGATCAGCTTCCGCCATTCATGGACTACGACATCATCCGTGGCGGCCGAACGTATCAATATTTTGAAGGCGAACCGCTATATCCGTTTGGACACGGCCTTTCGTACAGCGAATTCCGTTACGAAGCCTTGCAATTGTCGCCGAACCGCGTTGTGGCCGGGACAGATACGGCAGCCCAGGTTTCCTGCCGTGTGACGAACATAAGCGACTGTGAGGGTGAAGAGGTCGTGCAGCTTTATGTTCGTGCAGACAAATCCCGGGTCAAGCGCCCGCGCCTTCAGCTGGCGGACTTCAAACGTATCGCTTTGGCTCCGGGAGAGTCTGCGGAGGTGACGTTCCAACTGCAGCTCGAATCGCTGGCCATCTGGGACGTAACACGGGACCGATTCTGCTTGGAAAGTGGAACGTACACGGTCATGTTCGGCGCTTCCTCCGCCGATTTGCGGCTTGAAGGCCGCCTTACAGTCGCCGGGGAGACGATTCCGCCGCGTGACCTCACGAGGGTGACTCGGGCTGCAAACTACGATGCGTACCAAGGCATTCATCTCGGTGAATGCGTCGAAGGCGGAAGCGCCGCAGCCGTAAACGGCGATAGGGGCTGGCTTGCGTTCTGTGACGCAGATCTAGGTGCAGGTATCTCCGCGGTCGAGCTGCGTGCCGCCGCCACGGAGAATGCAGCGGTTGAAGTTCGGTTGGATGGACCGGACGGTCCAATCGCAGGTAAGTGCAAGATTTTGGCTGGCGGAGAACAGGACTGGCGGAGCCTCACTTGTGGGCTGACGGGCGCCTCAGGTCGTCATGACGTATACCTAGTCTTGGATGGGCCAGTGTCTCTCAGTTGGTTCCGAATGATAGCCGATTAAGTTGAATAACCATTCACCAATAAATCAAGCACCCCTAGTTATGGGTGTACTCGATTAGGTGATGCAAACATAGTGTAACCGGAAAACCTGTTCAGGGCAGTCATGATGCAGGTGCTGGGTTTTGATTCGGTCACCCGCAGCCCCTTACAGTAAGTTCCTAATAGAAGGAACTTACTGTAAGGGGAGCTCTAAAACTGATTAAACCCTTGCTGCAGTCGCTCGATCAAATGCTTAGCGTGCTTGTAATAATCAAGGCTATTATTTACCTGCTTCTTAGCAAGTACACTATGGAGCAGCCCCCAGGAGCATTCCCGTAACATATTCATATACTTCATATCTTGAAAGATCGCATATTGCTCCTCTTCATAGTAGCCGAAGTACGATTGCAACCAATCTTTCTCTTGCTGTACGGTAAATCGATTTGAGAATGGTATCGCTGCGAGATCGAAAAAGATGTCGCCTACCCCGGATGCCGGTCATGGATTACGTCCGCGACCTACATACATCGGCGATTTTCACCCCGGCACTTGACGATTAAGCACTTGGGCCAGATTTGGACGTGTATTGAGAGCGGTAGGGGGAGCGTTTATTCACAATCAGAGCCCTTCTACTTTGAATTAATAAAGGAAGATATTGCAACAGAATGGTATTGTGAGGTCGATATTTATATTCCTGTGTCTTAAACTAAATATTCCCGTTGGGCTCTAAATGGGCGCCCCGGTATATGTTTTTATTGACAACGTATACCGAGGCGCCTTGTATTTTTGTAACATAAACCTAATATAAAAATCACTGATTCAGTCTAAAGGCCTTGGGGGATAGTCCGTAGGCTTTGGAAAACTGACGAGTGAAATAATTGCTATCGTTAAATCCGCAATCGTATGAGATTTTTGTGATGGGGAGTCCGCTTTGCCTGAGCAGCATACGCGCGCGCTCCAAACGAAGTCGCTGCAGGTATGAAATAGGAGTCGTCTGATAATAAGATTGAAAAATCCGATTCAGATGCCGAACCGAAATATTGGATCTGGCCGCGATTTCCTCCAGAGTAAGAGGCTCAAGATAATGATCTTCAATGTAGGAGAGCGCATTCGCAAGATGCATCAGATTGCTGTCCATGCCATTCTCCTGATTGTCATACTGTCTGGACAAATAGACGACAAGCTCCATAAACCGGGAAATGAGCATCGTCTGATAGCCCTGATGCTTGTCGTTATATTCGTTGATCATGTCGGAGATAATCGATGCGACGTGTTCCATGCTTGGAATCGACAAACTAAGCCCGCTTTGAAAAGAATGAATATTGCGATAAAACGGCTCTAAAACAAAAAGTGCCTGAAAGCCGTTGGAGGTGCATAAATCCGGACCGGCGCTCCGAAGTATTTCGGGACGGAACATAATATTGCAAATTTTAAATTCATGAGGATTTTGGTAAGCATGGGAGGTAGGTCCGTTAATGACAAATACGTTCCCCTTTTTAATAAAATAAGTTTCAGAATTGACGATATGCGTAGCGTTCCCGTTCAATACAATCGCGAGTTCGGTGAAGCCATCATGCTTATGAAGAGGCGTACCCTCTTTGTGCCCGCCATATTGAATAAAAAACGGAAATTGCTCGTCATTGGTAAACCAGTTCAAATAAACGGTGATCAAGATATCGCCCTCCACTAATGGATGCATAGGATTAGTTGCTGCAGAGATAGGAGCTCCACATTGTGTAAACATACGGCTCTCCGGTTTCCGGATTGATCATGGACCTGACGAGCGTACTGTTGTTGATTTGGTTTCCTCCATCCGAGAACTTCCCGCCGCCGTATTCGTCAGGAATATTGACGGAGTTGGTGACCGCTTGGTATCCGAATTCGATTAAGGTCGGCTTGCCATCCTGGATATCCCAGGTCAAGCCCTTCGGACCTGCTGTGGCTTCCTGAACGCCCTCCGGCGAGTACAGCCAGTTCATGAATTGCATCACGCTCCCCCCGCCCGATTGATTTGACATCATAACAACAACTCCTCGCAGGTGATAAATGTATGCGGTAACAATTTTATTGTAACCGCGTACAATTTCTGATCATACAACCAAAAACGTACTAAAAAACATACTAAAAATCGTTATTCTAGAAACTACGGGCTTGCGGATGGACGTTATGATTGTGGACGACCAATCGTTGCAATTGAAATATTATTTTTAATAGAGTATTTTTACGGTATAATTTTGACAGGGATTATAGTTTTGTCTCATTCGTAAGATTTGTGTTGTAAGCGCCGCCAAGGATTTACTCAAGCATTCGGAAGGAGATTTAGAATGGGAAGCAAGATCCTCGCCGCGGTTAGGAAAACGAATAATATCCGACTCAAGAACAAAATGATCATTTCCATCGTGATAGTGGTGTTCATCCCGGTTCTTCTCGTGGGCATTATCTTAACGGCTTCCTACCGCCAGAACGTACTAGACCAGGCTACACAGCAAACCATGAACAACGTGGATAAGATCAAGAAGCATGTAACGGACATTCTTCGGATGCCGATTGAAATATCGAACAAAATGCAAGTCGACGACAGGTTATCTAATTTGGTTAATTCCCGTTATGAGACCAAATTCGACATGGTCACAGCATATTGGGATTTTCGCTATTTCCGGGATTACGTGCAGCTATACAAGGAAATTCATAACATTCGCTTCTATACAGACCCTCCGATGCCGATGAGCAACTGGGACTTACTAAGCGCAGATGAGTCTGTCAAAAACTCGGATTGGTATCAGGAGGCGTTGGACAAATCCAGTTCGTCCATCAGTTGGCATTACATCCCTGACGAGACGAAGGAAAATCAACCTTATCTCAGCCACGTTCGCAGGATTGATTTTCCGCTGCATCGTTCCTACGGAGTACTGGTCATCAATTTGGACCAGGATGAACTTAATGGGATTCTAAGCGAGGAACCGTTCGATACGATGATTTTCGATTCGAAGGGCGTAATTGTCGCTGCCAAACAGCCGCAGTGGGTCGGCCGGAACATCGACAGCATGAATTTCGCCAAGGATCTAAGCGATAAACCGTCTGGCGCTTATGAGTTTAATTATGAGGGGAAGCCCTCGAAGATTGTGGTGGAGGAGGTGGTTCCGCCATATAGTCGGAACGGGCTCAAAGTCGTTTCGGTCTTTACGATCGACAGCATCGTGAGCGACGCAAACCGGGTCAGCAGACTGGGGTTCACTATCATTGCGGCCAGTTTGTCCATCGCATTCGTTCTAATCTACTTCACCTCCTCCTTTTTGTCCCGCAGACTGCTTCTGCTTAACAGGGTGTTGAGCAAAGTCTCCATGGGCAATCTGAACGTGAAGTCGGATGTAGATGGAAACGATGAGATCGGCTTGTTATCCAAACAGTTCAACCATATGCTGGCCAGCATCCGGAGCCTAATGGAAGAAGTGAGCGAGTCCCAAATGCAGAAGAACTTGCTGGA
>NZ_JAUSST010000005.1 GCF_030812415.1 Paenibacillus harenae
GGAATAACTCCGCTCGACTTGCATGTATTAGGCACGCCGCCAGCGTTCGTCCTGAGCCAGGATCAAACTCTCCATAATGGTGTTTGACTTGCTCAAAAACATTTTATTGCTTTAGTAATGAAGCCGAAGCTTCATAACTGGCAGTTTCGCTCGTTGTTCAGTTTTCAAAGAACAATCATTTGTCTTTCGTGTCGGCCGTATGTTTCAGCGGCGACTTAGATAATATATCACAGACGCCTATAGCATTGCAAGTACTTTTTTGAATTAAATTCGTTTTTTATTGCAAACGAATATCTACCTATACATTTTTGTTCATTACCCTTTATTTTATTCATCTAACGTAACAAATAAAAACGAGCCTAACACTGCAGTTAATGAGATGTAAACATCCAACATCCATTAGCAGCAGCAAGGCCCGTATGTTTTGATTCTTTATTTTGATTCTTTATTTCAGTACTTCCTTAATATGAAGCTGCCGTTCGACAGTCAGGTTAACAATGACGCCGCCAATCGACACCCACGGTCTCGTCGGATGCTTGGCATCCGAGAATACAATTTCGCCGATCCGCCCATCGCTAAGCTTCACGACTGTGCCATTATGAAATTGCGTCACCTTATTCACAAAGACCGTCACATAAGCCGGGTCAAGCTTGCCGAATGCATCCTCCTGGATTTGCTCCAACACGAGGTAAGGTGATGCTGCCTTTCGGTAGGCTTTGTTAAGCGTCATTGCATGGAAGATGTCCGCTATACTGACTATTTTGGCATAGGGATGAATTTTAGTCGAATCAATGCCTAGGGGATATCCCGACCCGTCCACCTTCTCATGATGCTGTAAAGCGGCCAGCTTAGCGCCTTCATTAAGTGCTGCGACGTTTTTGAGCAACTGATAGCCTAGTACCGTATGGCGCTTCATCTCTTCCTTTTCTTCGCCCGTTAGCGGGTTAGGCTTGGTCAAGATCTCCTTATCGATACGAATGTTGCCAATATCGTGAAGCAAGCCCCCAAGTGCGATCTGCATCCAATCCTTCTGCGGGAAACCCGTCCACTGCGCAATCAGGTATGAAGTCATAGCCGACGTAATGCTATTATGAAGCAAATAATCACGCTCGTTGAATTGACGAGGCATGAAGGTTAATATTTTGTAGCTTTGAACATGCAGCAGAAGCTTCTCGAGCTGAGACCGTATATCCATGATGGGTAAGCCTTCACCCGTTACATACGATTCAAACACTTTTCTCAATAACGTCAGCAGCTTCTCATACTCATTCTGAAGGGGAGAAGACTCTGCCTGTTCCGTTCGCTCCGCTCGAGGCTCTTCTTGCACTTCCTCTTTCGCCTTCGACGTGACCGTTCCGTTATCTACAGCAACCGACGTTACGAGAAATGCCTGCAAAATCTCAAGTTCCTTCGGCGTAATGATTTTGCCCTTCTGGAACAAAACTCCGCCTAGCGGGGTGAGGACATCTTCTCCGATTTTATCTCCCAGCTTTAACTGGGATACATTTACCGCTGCCATCCATTGTCCCCTCCCCAATGCTTATACTGCATTTGCATGTTATAACCATTTATTCTACTGGTGTCTCGCCGATCTCGTCTTCGCCTTCTTCAAGCGCATCACTCTCTTCGCTGCGAGCGACACGCGTTACGGTTGCCACCGTATCGTCATCGCGCGTATTAATAAGCTTGACGCCCTGCGTATTACGGCCCATCGTCGAGATGCCTTCCATGCTCGTACGGATCAGCGTTCCAAGAGCTGTCATAATCATAAGATCCTCATCGTTCTCAACGACTTTGAGCGATACGATCGGTCCGTTCTTATCGGTTACGTTAAGCGTCTTGATGCCTTTGCCGCCACGGTTCTGACTCCGATAATCGCCAACAGGCGTACGCTTGCCATAACCTTTCGAGGTTACGATCAGTATATCCTTCTCTGGAACGATTACGTCCATATCGATAACGGTATCGTCATCATCGATCTGAATCCCTTTCACGCCCGTTGCGGAACGTCCCATCGAACGGACATCCTGCTCGGAGAAGCGAATGGACATCCCTTGGGCTGTACCCATGATGATCTCCTGATTGCCGTCAGTCAGCTTCACGCCGATCAAATCATCATCCTCGCGAAGCGAGATCGCGATCAAGCCAACGCGGCGGATGTTAATGTAATCGTCGAGCGGCGTTTTCTTAACGACACCCTGTCTAGTGGCGAAGAACAGATAACGATCCGGATCGAAATCTTGAACAGGGATAACGGCGTTAACCGTCTCGCCTTGTTCGATCTGTATCAAGTTAATAATCGGCGTTCCGCGAGCAGTACGGCTGAGATCCGGAATTTCATAAGCCTTAAGCTTATAAACCTTTCCTTTGTTCGTGAAGAACAGCAAGTAATGATGCGTGTTCGAGACGAACAGATGCTCAACGAAGTCATGTTCCTTCGTATCCATGCCGACTACGCCCTTGCCGCCGCGCTTCTGACTGCGATAAGTCGTTACAGGCAGACGTTTAATATAGCCTGTATGGGTAATCGAGATAATGACATCCTCGCGAGGAATTAGGTCCTCGTCCAATATTTCATCATCGCTTGCCGTAATCTCGGTGCGGCGCTCATCGCCGAATCGTTCCTTCACCTCTGCAAGCTCCGTGCTAATAATGTCAAGTACGAGCTGTTCATCGGCAAGAATCGCTTTGAACTCTGCAATCTTGCGCAGCAGCTCCGCGTATTCCGCTTCGATCTTCTCGCGTTCCAAGCCTGTCAGACGCTGCAAACGCATGTCCAGAATTGCTTGTGCTTGCTCTAAGCTAAGAGCGAAGCGCGAGATCAATCCTTCGCGAGCTTCGTCAGTCGTGCGCGAGCTGCGGATCAAGGCAATAACTTCGTCAAGATGGTCCAGCGCAATGCGCAATCCTTCCAAAATATGTGCGCGTGCCTCAGCCTTCTTCAGTTCGAATTCCGTACGACGACGAATGACCTCGATCTGATGCTGGAGGTAGTGATAGAGCATTTCGCGTATATTAAGGGTGCGCGGTTCTCCATTAACGAGCGCCAGCATATTGATACCGAAGTTCGTCTGCAATTGCGTCTGCTTGTATAGATTGTTCAGTACGACGCTTGGATTAACATCGCGGCGCAATTCGATTACTACACGCATGCCGTTACGATCTGACTCGTCGCGAAGATCGGTAATGCCCTCGATCTTCTTCTCGCGGACAAGCTCGGCGATCTTCTCTACAAGTCGCGCTTTAATGACTTGATACGGAAGCTCATGCACGATAATGCGTGCCTTGTTGCCATTTTCTTCAATCGTAGCCCGAGCGCGCATCGTTACCGAGCCGCGGCCCGTCAGATAAGCCTGGCGAATGCCTTGGTAGCCCATCACGAATCCTGCTGTCGGGAAGTCCGGGCCCTTAATATATTCCATCAACTCGACTGGCGTAATATCCGGATTGCGAATCAATGCTTGCACGCCATCGATGACCTCATTCAAGTTATGAGGCGGGATGTTCGTAGCCATGCCAACAGCAATACCGGTAACGCCGTTAACGAGAAGGTTAGGGTAACGAGCAGGCAATACGACAGGCTCTTTCTCTTCACCGTCATAGTTAGGCGCGAAATCAATCGTTTCTTTGTTAATGTCACGCAGCAGCTCCATCGCAATCTTAGACAGTCTTGCCTCGGTATAACGCATCGCTGCCGCAAAATCGCCGTCAATCGAACCGAAGTTGCCGTGTCCGTCAACGAGCATATAACGCATGGAGAAATCTTGTGCCATCCTTACCATCGACTCATATACGGCAGAATCGCCGTGTGGATGATACTTGCCGATAACTTCGCCTACGATTCTGGCCGATTTCTTATGCGGCTTATCCGGGGACATGCCAAGTTCCGACATCGCGTACAAAATACGGCGATGCACCGGCTTCAATCCGTCCCTTACATCGGGAAGCGCACGGCTAACGATGATGCTCATCGCATAATCCATGAATGAATCCCGCATCTCCGTACCGATATCCCGATCCTTGACTGATAATCGTTGTTCTTCCGCCATGATTTACCTCCCTGACGTCATCTATAGCTAGTCCTAATCAACATAACCATTATATTACTTTCACAAATAGAGGGCTGCTAAACCCTATTGGCGCAAATAGAGGGCTAATACCTAGCAGGCTAATGCCATGGATTGAATCCGTCCTCTTAGCGAGCACGAAAATTCCATTCTATTTATTCGGAAAATAGGTGAATTGCCGCTCTCCAGATGCTAAAAACCGCCATAAAATAAACAGACCCAAACTTCATTATACCACTCATTCCAAAGTCTGTCTCCTGCCTCATTGGAAACGGAGAAGCGAATTTACAATCGTCCAACTTCCTCTCCATCGCGTGGAGATCATCGATATCATCTTGTAACAAAATAACCGATTCTGTGAAAGGAGATGCGGACGTTGACCATTCAGCGCGTTAACAGCAAATGGGCCAAAACGCTCGTCTTGCTCAAATCCGACTACTTGCGCCAATATATCCCGCTTACGAAGCTGTTCAGCCGCGAAACCGTCTTCCAAATGCTTAACGAATACGGCATGATCTATGTAAAGCCGATTAACGGCACGTTCGGCAAAGGCGTCATTCGCGTCGAACGGACGATTGCCTCGAACCGCAGCTATAAGTACCAGCAAGGCACGGACATCCATTACTACGCAAGTTTCGGTGATCTCTACAACATGCTGCTGCGCCAGAAGAAGAACCGTAAATACATTGTGCAAAAGGGCATTCATCTGCTCCGTCACCAAAAACGACGCTTCGATATTCGTGTCATGGTTCAAAAAAACTTACACGGCGAGTGGGAAGCGACGGGCATTATCGGACGTCTCGCCCATCCAGCCAAAATCGTTACCAATTATCATAGCGGAGGGACTCCGCTCCCTATCGATACGCTAATGTCCGACCATGCCAGCTCGCATGAATTAGCCATCTACAAAAATAGACTTCAGAAGCTAAGCATTACGATAGCCAGCCAGTTAGCCGCCGCCTACCCGAATTTGAAGGAAATCGGCGTCGATATCGCCATAGACCATAAGCTCCATCCTTGGATTCTGGAGGTCAATACGAGGCCCGATCTTCAAATCTTCCGCAAGCTCTCCGACCAGAACGTGTTTCATAAAATGTACCGCTATGCAATTGCCTATGGTCGCTATAAACGCTAAATAAAAGAAATAAGCAGCCTCCTCGCGGATGGCTGCTTATTCTAAATGCCTGCCAGTCAAATCCGGAATACCAGAAATGCTAGAAGTCTAAGTTCTTCACGTATTTTGCATATTTCTGGATGAAGTCGCGGCGCGGTTCTACATTATCGCCCATCAGGGTATCGAAAACAATATCCGCTTCCATCGCGTCGTCGATCGTTACCTGAAGCATCGTACGGCTCTCGGGATCCATCGTCGTCTCCCAAAGCTGGGTAGCGTTCATCTCTCCCAAACCTTTATAACGCTGGACGTTAACCTTTACGCCTTCACCGAATTCGGCGATGATTTGATCGCGTTCCTTCTCGGTTTGCGCGTAACGAATGACTTTATTCCGCTCAACCTTGAACAGCGGCGGCTGCGCGATGTAGATATAGCCGGCCTCGATAATCTCACGCATATAGCGATAGAAGAACGTCAGCATCAGCGTACGAATATGTGCGCCGTCGACATCGGCGTCGGTCATAATAATGATTTTGTGATAACGAGCTTTCGTCAAATCGAAGTCATCGCTAATCCCCGTACCGAGCGCCGTAATAATAGCCCGAATCTCGGCATTGCCGAGAATCCGATCGAGACGCGCCTTCTCCACGTTCAGGATCTTGCCGCGCAGCGGCAGGATAGCCTGGAAGTGGCGATCTCGGCCTTGCTTAGCGGATCCGCCGGCGGAGTCGCCTTCGACGATGTACAGTTCGCTGATCGAAGCGTCCTTGGATGAACAGTCGGCTAGCTTGCCCGGCAGGGAGCCAACCTCGAGTGCGCTCTTACGACGAGTAAGCTCACGGGCTTTGCGCGCTGCTTCACGCGCACGCGCTGCTTGCAGCCCTTTCTCGACAATCTTGCGCGACACGGAGGGGTTCTCTTCAAGGAACTCTTGCAGCTTCTCGGCGAAGAAAGACTCAACGATACCGCGAACTTCACTGTTGCCAAGCTTCGTCTTTGTCTGTCCTTCGAATTGCGGCTCCGGAATTTTTACCGAAATAATCGCAGTCAGGCCTTCCCGTACGTCATCGCCCGAGAAGTTCGAGTCATTGTCCTTGATCAAGTTCGTCTTTCGCGCGTAATCGTTAATAATACGAGTCAAAGCGCTCTTAAAGCCGGATTCATGCGTGCCGCCCTCATGCGTGTTGATGTTATTGGCGAACGAATAAATATTTTCAGCGTAGCTGTCGTTGTACTGCAGTGCCACTTCAACCTGTATATAATCCTTCGAGCCCTCCACGTAAATCGGTTTCTCGTGAAGCACCTCGCGGTTGCGGTTCAAATATTCAACAAACTCGATAATGCCGCCGTCATTCTTGAACGTATTGGATACGCCCGTACGCTCGTCGGTCAATACGATTTGAATGCCTTTGTTCAAGAAAGCCAGCTCGCGAATACGCGACTGCAGTATCTCGTAATCATAGACGGTCGTCTCCGTGAAGATCTCCGGATCCGGTGTGAACGTCACCTTCGTACCCGTCTCTTCCGTCTCCCCGACGATCTTGACGTCATATTGCGGAGCTCCCTTGCGGTACTCCTGCTGATACACATTGCCGTGAAGTTTAACTTGAACGACTACGAGCTCTGATAATGCATTTACGACCGATACGCCTACGCCGTGCAAGCCGCCGGATACTTTATAGCCTTCGCCGCCAAACTTGCCGCCCGCATGCAATACAGTCATAACAACTTCGAGCGTCGATTTCTTCAGCTTTGCGTTCTCCCCGACGGGAATACCGCGGCCGTTATCTATAACGGTGATGCTATTATTCTCGTGAACGATAACTTCGATTCTGTCACAGTAGCCTGCAAGCGCCTCATCGATACTATTATCGACAACTTCCCAGACAAGATGATGAAGACCTTTGCTGCTTGTAGAGCCAATATACATCCCCGGACGTTTGCGTACTGCCTCTAAGCCCTCCAGGACCTGTATCTGACTCTCGTCATACGTATGTTGTTCCAAAGACATGCAAATTCACTGCTCCTCTCAACTGCTCTTCCTGATCGCCTTACCCGTTCGCCGCAAAATGATGTGCTCGTTTCTTCAACGTAGAGGATGATATAGGCGAATAATAAATTTTCTGCTTCGTCACGACGATTGACTTCGGATCTTCCTCGCCAATCGTTTCGACATCCTTCCGTTTGCGTGCTCCCGCAACGAATTGCTTGGACAACTTGGAGGATTGCTCGATCGAAATATCAAAAATGGCTACCAGTTCCGCAGCCCGGATAATTTTCTCGCCGCCCAAATGGATATACATAACGTCCACCTCTCCTCTAATAGCGCCTTATCTCGTCACTCGGCCCTCTTGCACATGGTAGATGCCGGCATCTTGAAGCTTGGATACATTCACGCTTTCAAGTCCGGTCGTCGTTATAAACGTTTGCACTTTACTCTGAAACGTTTCGATGAGCTGCGTCTGCCGATTTTGGTCGAGCTCGGATAAGACGTCATCCAGAAGCAATAGCGGATATTCACCGATCTCCTCGTTAATGAGCTCGATCTCTGCCAATTTTAAAGATAAGGCCGTCGTTCGCTGCTGTCCTTGCGAGCCATAGGTTTGCGCTTCCTTGCCGTTAATGAAAAACGTCAAATCGTCGCGATGCGGCCCCGCCAAAGTCACGCCTCTGCGAATCTCCTGATCTTTCACCTGTGTTAACTTTATCATAAATTGATCAAATAAAACAGATTCATCTTGCAGCGCGTCGGTATCGAAGGAGGGGCAATATTCGATCGTGAGCTGCTCTGCGCCGCCTGTAATGCCTGAATGGATTTGCTCGGCGAACACTTGCAATTTATGTATAAAGTGTTTCCTTTTTTTCATTATTTTAACACCATGCTCCGCAAGCTGCATATTCCATACATCAAGCATCGTCTGATTAACGCTGCCAGGGCCTGCCGTCTTCAAGTAGTTATTGCGCTGCTGAAGCACTTTGCCGTATTGCTGAAGCGTATGCAAATAACCGGGCTGCACTTGTCCGATTTCCATGTCCAGAAACCGTCTTCGTACCCCCGGCGTACCTTTTACAATTTCAAGATCTTCAGGCGCGAACATAACGACATTCACCGAACCGATGAAGTCGCTTAGCTTGCGCTGCTCCAGCCCGTTGATCCTTGCTTTCTTTCCCTGCTGCGAGAAAGCGAGATCGAGCTTCACCGAGCCGTAGCGCTTGTCCACCTCGCAGCTTAGGCGAGCGGAATCGGCTTCCCAGCCGATCAGCTCCTTGTCCTTCGACGTGCGATGCGATTTGGACAGCGCCAATACGAATATCGCTTCCAGCAAATTCGTCTTGCCTTGGGCGTTAGGCCCGAGAAATATATTTACTTTATTCGGCGTTTGCAGGTCAAGCTGACCGTAATTGCGATAATTTTGCAGTTGTATGCTCGTTAGAAACACGCTTCGCCCTCCCGGTCCGTTGATGCATTAGCTTCTAACAACCGTGAAGACGCCGCATCCTTCCACTTCTACGCGATCGCCGGCATAAAGTTTCCTGCCGCGTCTATTGTCGGCTTCGCCATTAATGTGAACGGCCGTTTCCTGCAGGAAAAACTTCGCTTGTCCACCTGTGGATATACAATCCGCCAGCTTCAGAAACTGTCCAAGCGCGATATATTCGGTCTGAATGGAGATTTCCTTCACCCTAATGTCTCATTCCCTTCTTCGAAATGGTTTCTCTTCTAGCCGGTCGTACGATACGGCAAAATCACGTACATGCTGTACTCATGGTCAAGCGGACGAATAATGATCGGGCTCATCGCGCCCGTGAAGCCGATGAACAATTGCTCGCTGTCGATAACTTTCAGAACATCAAGCATATATTTGGAGTTGAATGCGATCCGCAGCGGCTCGCCATTGAATTGCTTCGCCTCAAGCTGCTCCGTTACGCGGCCGAGCTCGGTTGAGCTGGACGATATTTCGATGCTGCCATCCTCAAGGGTCATCAAACGAACGATGTTCGTTTTTTCTTCCCGGGACATCAAGTAGGCTCGGTCAATCGCGTCCATCACATTTTTTGTATCCAGAACGAGTTCTGTTTTGAATACATGCGGAATAATTTTAGAAGTGTCGGGATATGTCCCGTCCAATATACGCGAATAGAACAGCACGTTGCCAATCTTGAACAGCACTTGATTGTCGGCGACAACGATATCGACGAGCGTATTCTGCTCGGGAACCAGCTTCGACAGCTCAATAAGCGTTTTGGCAGAAATAACGATATTGCTGAATCGGTATTCCGGATTGGTATCGACTTTTGCTGTACGGCTTGCGAGACGATGGCGGTCGGTTGCGACGAACTTAAGCTCGCCCTCAAGCAAATTCCATAATACGCCCGTCAAAATCGGCGTTTGCTCGCTTGTCGATGCCGCAAGCACGGATTGGCGAATCATCGCTTTTAACAGATCGCCCGGCATTTGGAACACTTCGTTTTGTTCGATAGAAGGCAGTACCGGGAATTCTTCCGGATCAAGTCCGACCATTTGAATTTCGGTAGCGCCCGAACGGATGATCGTTTGGTAATGAGCGCTAACCTCGATACTGACTTGGTCCGAAGGAAGCTTCTTAACGATTTCCACAAAAAATTTGGCAGGCAGCACGACGTTGCCCGGTTTATCCACATGTGCAATAACGAATTGATCTCTTTCAACAGGTATGAAGCTTTGGATGGAAATATCGGTGTCGCTTGCTGTCAGCGTTACGCCTTGATGCGTAACTTCAATCTTGATACCGCCGAGAATCGGAATAGTCGGGCGCGAAGACGCTGCTTTGGCAACCTGTTGGATAGCGTCGTTCAATTCATTTTTTGAGATCGTTAATTTCATGGTTACACTCCTAGCGTTCATATAGATTGAGCGTTGCGAAAAATGCGTTTGACCTGTTTTCAAAAGGCGGCGTTAGCCGTCTATATTTGATGATGTTTATTAAAGATTTTTAGTAGACGTAGTAGTAGGGGCACTGAATATGTGGATAACCCTGCGGAAACCCGATAAAGCAAGCCTATCCACATGTGCATAGCGTGTGCATAGGCTTGCTTGGTTGTTCACATATGATTTTTGATCTTTTCGGCTAAATTCTGAATGATCTTCGTCAGGTCCTGATCTACCTTAAGCTGCTGCGTAATTTTCTCATGCGCATGGATGACCGTCGTATGATCGCGTCCGCCGAATGCTTCGCCAATCTTCGGCAAGGAGTAGTCGGTGAGCTCACGGGACAGGTACATCGCAATTTGGCGCGGATAGGCGATGGCTTTCGTCCGCTTACGGGCCTTGAATTCCTCCAGGCGCAGTCCATAAAACTCTCCGACCTTCTGCTGGATGTCCTGAATCGTTATCATTCGCGGCCGGCTCGACGGGATAATATCCTTAAGGGCCTCGGCTGCCAGATGAGACGTTATGTCGGCGTTGATTAAGGACGAATAGGCGACTACGCGGATAAGCGCCCCTTCAAGTTCCCGGATATTCGTATCGATCTGGTTAGCGATATAGACCATGGCTTCGTTCGGGATATCGAGATTTTCGGCTTTCGCCTTCTTGCGAAGAATGGCGATTCGGGTTTCCAAATCCGGCGGCTGAATGTCCGTAATAAGTCCCCATTCGAACCGTGAACGCAGCCTCTCCTCCAAGGTCGGAATTTCCTTAGGCGGACGGTCACTTGAGATGACGATCTGCTTTCTTTCCTCATGCAGCGCGTTGAAGGTATGGAAGAACTCCTCTTGCGTCTGCTCCTTGCCCGCAAGAAATTGAATATCGTCGACGAGCAGTACGTCGATATTGCGGTACTTCGTACGGAAGCTCTCGCCCCGGTTGTCACGAATGGCGTTAATGAACTCGTTCGTGAACTTCTCGGAAGATATATAGAGTACTTTCGTATTCGGGTTATGGTCCATGATGTAGTGGCCGATCGCATGCATTAAGTGCGTCTTGCCAAGGCCGACGCCACCGTATAGGAACAACGGATTGTAGGCCTTGGCCGGCGCTTCGGCGACGGCGAGCGATGCCGCATGGGCGAAGCGGTTGTTGGCTCCGATTACAAATGTATCAAACGTATATTTTGGGTTAAGCATATGGCTATGCGTTTCTTCTTGCGCAGCCGGCGCGTGTACGGCCTTCGGCGGAAACGAAATGATCGGTTCTGCGCTTCGCTGCTCCTCTATTGCGAATCGAACGTCCACCTGCCTGCCCAAAAATTCAAACAGTGTCATTCTTATGAGCTTGGTATAACGATTCTCCAGCCATTCGACAGCAAAGGTTGTCGGGGCGGTTACTTCAAGCATGGAATCATCGACAAAAGAAGCCTTCGTCGCTTTGAACCAGGTGTCAAAGCTCGGTTTGCTTAATTTGGTCTGGATGATTGACAACACTTGCTGCCATAAATCATAGGTATGGCTGTCCACAGACTGTCACTCCTTATTCAACTAGCCTTGGGTAGGCACGGTTAAGCGAAACGTTGTCGAAAATCAGGGATTTATAACGAAAGCATCCACATTATGACGTAGATGAAGAAACTGAGTTATAAATAGGGGATGATTTTGTTCACAATGTTATCCACAGGTTGTTGATAAATATGAGGCTTCTACGATGTAATCCACATCAAAAACATAATTATCATAGCAAAAGATCCCTTATATTTCAACGAGTTCGCTGATTTTATCCACATTCTCAACTGCTTGTGCATAGAAGTTATCTACAACACTACATATTGTTTATATCTTGTTAAGATTTCGACAAAGTTCGTAACCATCCGCAAAAAACTGTGCACATGTTATTAATTTTTTAGAATGTGTCTCAATTCATACGCTTATCCACAATAAAAAATGGATCGGGGTTATTCCTGTATTTTGCAACGGGGAGGCACATTGACTTTTGACCGCTGGCATGGTTTAATTAAAAAGGTGTTTTTTGATACAGAGAAGCAGTTATAACCGACACATGGATATATGTAATATAGGAGGTGCAGAACGATGAGACCTACATTTAAACCGAATGTAAGCAAACGCAGCAAAGTGCACGGCTTCCGCAAACGTATGAGCTCGAAAAACGGACGTAAAGTTTTGGCAGCGCGTCGTCAAAGAGGAAGAAAAGTACTGAGCGCATAAGCAGAAGACCACGTCCGGTGGTCTTCTTTTTTTTGTTTTTACGCTTGAAATATAGGAGAGGATAAGGTTTTCTCTTATACGAACCCTATATTTATCACGAAACCCTTAGCCCTCTATTAGGAGGACTGAGTCGTTTCGTCTTTGGCTATACTTATTAGATGAAGGAAAGAACGGTGGCCATAAGTCGTGCATAGAAAGTTGCGTTTGCGTAACCGCGGAGATTTCAGCCGGATCTATAGAGGCGGCAAATCTTTCGCCAACGGACAATTTGTCGTATATTGGTCTAAGCAACCGGACGCGGATCCATTCCGCCTCGGTGTTTCGGCGAGCAAAAAAATCGGAAATGCGGTCATGCGCAACCGGATGCGGCGAATGGTGAAGGAGATCGTGCGTCATCAGGCCGACCGGATAGCGCCGAAGACGGATCTTATTCTTATTGTCCGAAAACCGGCGACAGCCATGAAGATGAAGGAAATGGAGAAATCGGTGCTTCATGTACTTAAGAAAGCTGGACTTCTGAAGAGCGTAGGCATGCCGCCCGATAAGCGGAATCGAGGGCTTTAAGAAAGCGCATGCACCAGGATGCTGCTTGTTTCTTTGTCCCATAAATTATGGTATAGTCAAGATTGACAAGCCAAGCCAAAAATAGCTGTCGTCGTCCTTTATTCGGCATTGGCTCAGCGCATAACAAAATATAAGCATATAGTTGAAACCCTTTTGCGAGAAAATCAGTATAAGGGGAGTTGACTATTTGTTCTTGTATTCAAAATTTTGCTTCAAAATATAGGAAAGTATAAAAATCATTCGTTATACTATGCCTATATTTCACCGCGAAACGCTGCTTAGCCGCCTGGCTTAAGCCGTTTACGCTTGGGCAATGGCTCTTAGAGAGGAGTTTTCATGTTGTTTCGGAATTCAAAACGCAAATGGCTTCTAGTGCTGGGGCTCGTCCTGGTAATGGGCGTGCTTGCAGGCTGCGGAGCTCCCGCGGACAATAAGATGGTAACGGAAGACCTTCTTGAAGGAAACTTCTGGGAAAGAAACGTTGTATATTACTTTGCACTGACGCTTGATCAGTTCGCCGAATGGTTTGGCGGTCATTACGGATTTGCCATTCTGCTTCTCACGATCATCGTGCGTACATTAATTTTGCCGCTGACGCTTAAGCAATATCGCAGTTCGAAGGCGATGCAGGCGATCCAGCCGCAGATGGCCGAGATCAAGAAGAAGTATAAGGACAACCCGCAAAAGCAACAAGAAGAGACGATGAAGCTGTTCCAGACCCACCAGGTCAATCCGATGGCGGGCTGCTTGCCCTTAATCGTTCAAATGCCGGTGTTCATCGCCTTGTACAATTCCATTTATTACAATAGTGCTATTGGCGAGGATAAGTTTTTGTGGTTCCAGTTGGGCACTAGCGCAAACGAAGGCGGATGGACGTATTATCTGCTTCCATTGCTCGCTGCAGCAACGACATTCGTTCAGTCGAAGATGATGCAGAAGCAACAAACGCAGACGATGCCGGGCATGGGCATGATGCTTACGATCTTCCCTGTATTAATCTTCGTTATGGCGATCAACTTCCCGTCGGCGCTTCCGCTGTACTGGGTATATAGCAATATCTATACAATCGTTCAAAACTACTTCCTGTACGTACGTTCATCTGACAAGGGTAAGGGGGCCCTCGCGAAATGAAGAAAATCGTTGCATCAGGAAAGACGATAGACGATGCTGTGCGTAATGGTTTGACACAATTGCAAGTGACTGAAGACCGCGTGAAGAAGGTTGTGCTTGAACAGCCCACCAAAGGGTTGTTCGGATTGTTTGGCGCAAAGGAAGCGAAAGTTGAGCTTGAATGGATTCCGGATGCGACGGAAGAAGCTGAGAAGTTTCTTTTGGAGGTTGCCGGAACGATGGGGCTGCAAGTGAGCATCGATCGCAAGCAAACGAGAGAAGGTACGAGGCTGGCCGTTGCGGGCAGCGGAGACCTTGGTATGCTGATTGGGCGTCGCGGACAAACGTTGGATGCGTTACAGTACTTGGTTAATATTGTGGCTAATCGTTATTCGGATAGTCATCTTCGGATCGTCCTTGATGCAGAGGATTTTCGCGAGCGCCGGCGCAAGACGCTGGAGGAATTGTCGGAGCGCCTTGCGGGCAGAGTCATTCGGACCAAGAAGGAAGTTGTCCTTGAGCCGATGTCGCCGCATGAACGCAAAGTCATTCATTCGCAATTGCAGAACCATCCACGGGTGAAGACCTATAGCAAGGGCGACGAGCCGAATCGGAGAGTCGTTATTTCGCTTAGGTAATTAAGGAGTGCAGGCAACAAATAGATAAGCGATACGGTATGCAGCAATGGCTCTTTATGGTCATTGCTGTTTTTCCATTTGAGAGGTGCTGACTGAGCAGTGATACATGATACGATTGCGGCTATCTCGACGGCAGTCGGAGAGGGCGGCATTGCGATAATACGAATAAGCGGGCCGGATGCGATAAGCGGAACGGCACGCATTTTTCAGTCCAAAACAAGTTTGAACGAAGCGCAGTCGCATACCGTGAACTATGGTCATATTATTGATCCGACTACGGGCGAGCAGGTGGAAGAGGTGCTCGTGACCGTTATGCGAGGACCTCGTTCCTTTACGGCGGAGGATGTTGTGGAGATCAATGCCCATGGCGGTGTTGTGGCGGTAAAGCAGGTGCTTGACGTTGTGCTGCAGCAAGAGGGTTTCCGGACGGCCGAGCCGGGCGAGTTCACGAAGCGGGCGTTCCTGAATGGACGCATCGATCTGATGCAGGCGGAAGCGGTAATCGATCTGATCCGCTCGAAGTCGGACCGTGCTTTCTCGGTAGCGAGGAAGCAGGCCGAAGGTGCGTTGTCGAAGCAGATTAAGGCGCTAAGGCAGACCGTGATTGAGCTTCTCGCGCATATTGAAGTCAATATCGATTACCCCGAGCATGACGTTGAGGATTTAACGAGCGCTTATATCCGGGAGCAGTGCGGCTCAGCGATCGAGGCGATCGGAAAGTTGTTAAAAACGGCAAACGAAGGCAAAATATTGCGAGAAGGCATTTTAACGGCTATCGTCGGACGACCGAATGTCGGGAAGTCTTCGCTTATGAACGTGCTGACGCAAGAGAACAAGGCGATCGTGACCGACATTCCAGGCACGACTCGAGATGTCATCGAACAATTCGTGACATTGAACGGCATACCTCTTCGACTGCTCGATACGGCTGGCATTCGAGATACGGAGGATGTCGTGGAGAAGATCGGCGTCGAGCGCTCGCGTTCTGCGCTGGCGGAAGCGGAGCTGATCTTGCTCGTTCTTAATTATAATGAGCCCTTGCAGCCGGGCGATCGTGAATTGTTGGAGCAATTAGCTGGTCGTTCTGTCATTGTTATCCTGAATAAGACTGACTTGCCGCATCAATTAGAAATTGAGGTGGTGGAGCAGTTCGTTCCGGCCAACTCGATCGTACGAATGTCGATGCTCGAGGAACGTGGTCTCGACAGATTGGAGCAGGCTATAAGCGATATGTTCTTCGAAGGCCAGCTTGAATCGAATGATCTGACATATGTTAGCAATGTTCGGCATATTTCTTTGCTGAAGCGTGCGAATCAATCGCTTGTCGATGCCATCGAAGCGTCGAATATGGGAATTCCGATAGATGTTATACAAATCGATGTTCGTTCGGCCTGGGAGTCGCTTGGCGAAATTCTTGGCGATGAGGTGGGCGATTCGTTAATCGATCAAATCTTTTCACAGTTCTGTTTAGGGAAGTAGGGATGAATAATGGGTTATGCAGCTGGTGAATTTGACGTTATCGTTATTGGAGCGGGGCATGCGGGCTGCGAGGCGGCGCTTGCCTCGGCACGGATGGGTAGCAATACGCTGCTATTAACGATCAACTTGGATATGGTGGCGTTTATGCCATGCAATCCGTCTATTGGCGGACCTGCCAAAGGGCATGTCGTCCGTGAGATTGACGCATTAGGCGGCGAGATGGGACGCAATATCGATAAAACGTTTATCCAAATGCGGATGCTGAATACGGGCAAAGGGCCGGCTGTACACGCGCTTCGTGCACAAGCGGACAAATTTTCGTACCAGCATACGATGAAGAAGACGATCGAAGAGACCGATAATTTGACGCTCAGACAAGGGATGGCTGAGGAGCTTATCGTCGAAGACGGCAAGATCGTCGGTATTGTTACGAAGACAGGCGCAGAGTATCGTGCACGCGCCGTTATTGTAACGACAGGCACGTATCTGCGCGGCAAAATCATTATGGGCGAGCTTATGTATGAAAGCGGCCCGAACAATCAGCAGCCTTCGGTAAGGCTGTCTGCGAGCCTGAAGGAGCATGGCTTCGAGCTTGTCCGCTTCAAGACAGGTACGCCGCCGCGCGTTCATAAGGATACGATTGATTTCTCGAAGACGGAGATCCAACCAGGCGACGAATCGCCGAAGTTTTTCTCCCATGAGACGGAGTCGTCGGATAACGAGCAATTGCCTTGCTGGCTTACGTACACGTCCGAAGCGACGCACAAGATTATCAACGATAACTTGCACCGTGCCCCGATGTTCTCGGGTGCGATAGAGGGGACAGGACCGCGTTATTGCCCATCCATTGAAGATAAAATTGTCCGGTTTGCCGACAAACCGAAACATCAGATTTTCCTTGAGCCGGAAGGCAAGCATACATCCGAATACTATGTGCAAGGGTTATCCACAAGTATGCCTGAGGATGTACAGCTCGGTATTTTACGATCAATTCCAGGATTAGAAAATGTTGAGATGATGCGTAACGGTTATGCGATCGAATACGATGCGGTTGTGCCAACGCAGCTATGGCCGTCCCTGGAGACAAAGGTCGTTGACGGGTTATTCACAGCTGGACAAATCAACGGAACGTCTGGCTACGAGGAAGCAGCCGGACAAGGCATTATTGCAGGGATCAATGCGGCACGCAAGGTGCAAGGCAAAGAGCCGGTTGTTATTGACCGTTCGCAAGGTTATATCGGCGTTATGATCGATGATCTTGTCACGAAGGGAACGAATGATCCTTATCGATTGCTGACGTCTCGTGCCGAATATCGTCTTCTGCTCCGTCACGATAATGCCGATCTGCGTCTTACGCCGATTGGTTATGAGATCGGGCTTATATCGGAAGAGCGTTACGCCAAGTTCCTTCGTAAAAAAGAATTGGTTGAGATCGAGATTGAACGGTTGAAGACGACGAAGGTGAAGCCGGATGATGTGAACGATATGCTGACGGCCGCCGGTTCGGCGCCAATGACGAACGGTGCGGATGCGTTGTCGCTCTTAAGGCGTCCTGAAATTACGTATGCGATGGTAGAAACGGTTGTTCCTTCCCCGGAATTAGGATTGACGGACGAGATGAAGGAACAAGTCGAGATTCAAATTAAATATGCCGGTTATATTGAGAAGCAGCTGCTTCAAGTAGAGCGTCTTAATAAGATGGAGAAGAAGCGCATTCCGGACGATATCGAATATAGCGAAGTTCATGGGCTTGCCTCCGAGGCGAAGCAGAAGCTTGCTGTCATTCGCCCATTGTCTATTGGGCAAGCATCGCGGATCGCTGGCGTGACGCCGGCGGATATTTCCATCTTGCTTGTATATCTAGAGCATTATAACCGTGTAACAGCGGCGAGAGGATAGTTAAGGTTATGGATCAAACGTTGGAGTGGTTTACTGCGCGTATGGAGGAGAGCGGAATAACGCTCTCTCCACTACAGCTTGAGCAGTTCGGGACATACTTTCGGTTGCTGGTGGAATGGAACGAGAAGATGAATTTGACGGGCATAACGGAAAGGGACGCCGTATACGAAAAGCACTTTTACGATTCGGCGTCCCTTTCTTTTTTTGTAGATATGGACAAGGTCAAGAGGCTAGCCGATATAGGCTCGGGAGCGGGTTTTCCTAGCATACCTCTTAAAATTTGTTTCCCGCACCTGAAAGTGACGATCGTCGATTCGTTAAATAAACGAATTCAATTCCTTAAATTTCTTGTGGAGCAATTAGGCGTTGAAGACGTCGATTGCGTACATGGGCGTGCAGAAGATATTGCAAAGCTACCCGAGCATCGGGATGGTTATGATTTAGTCACAGCGCGTGCGGTTGCAAGATTAAATGTACTGAACGAGTTTTGTTTGCCTTTCGTCCGTAAAAACGGTCTTTTCGCTGCTATGAAAGGCTCGCAATCGGAGGAAGAGGTTCGTGAGGCGGCATTCAGCTTGCGTGAGCTTAGAGCGAAAATTAAAGCTCAGCATCAGCTGCAGCTTCCGAATGAACAATCCGAACGGCATATTGTCATCATCGAGAAGCTCGATGCAACGCCGCGAAAATATCCTAGAAAAGCAGGTACGCCACTTAAACAACCGCTTATCGGGTAAGATTGAACGTGGAATGTTTCACGTGGAACATTCCAATCATCGTATTTTTTTGATCAATATTGATCTGTCTTTAGATACCGTTACTCCTGTAATCGCTCAACATGAACTTTTAGAACATTTATATGGGTTAGAACGGTTGTCAAGCAGGAGATATCTCTCACGAAGTAGAATTAAAGTGTTAAGGATGCAATGAACGTGACAAGAACTTGATCGCCTTGCGTGCGATGGTTCTAAGCGCTTAACATCGCAATAGGAGGAGCACGCTTCACTTATTGTTCAATATAAGACTTTATGTGTTTGTATTTAAAATTAAGCTTATATTACTCTGCGAAATGCTGCTTCATGCCGTTTAAAAGGCAGAATCAGCCATTTACGCTTCGAGCAGATTTCTGCTCGGCGAACGATTAAGCAGGAGCAACCTATCTTGCTGTTAGGCGAGTTTATTGAAAAAACCTTCATTCTATCTCTCTTGCACGTAAATCAATCACTATCCTATTTAATAGGAAGGTTTCGTTGTTCCTCGCGCGTGTCATGTTATGTTAATAATTGGCCGGAGTGGTGGGACGCGCTTGAAGCCCTCTAGTATAACGTTTATAATTATACTTTGCAGGCTATCAATCTATGAAGCTATGTTCTCCTATCTGTGATTGGTTTGGAAATGCATAGATGTAAGATTGATTGGAAGGTTTATCTCATGATCGGGTGGTAATTATCGATATGAAAGAACAATTTTCTCGTTTATTCGGCTTATCCGAGCAGCGCAACGCGCAAGAAGAGATTCGGCAAATTCCAATTCAGGATATCGATGCGAGTCCATTCCAGCCACGTACGATCTTCGATGACGATCGTATTGATGAGCTATGCCAGACCATCAAGACGCATGGCGTTATTCAGCCGATTGTCGTTCGTATGCGTAATGGCAGATATGAGATTATTGCCGGAGAGCGCCGCTGGCGTGCCGTAACGAAGCTAGGGTATGATACGATTCCCGGCATTGTTCGAGAATTCAACGATTCCCAGACGGCTTCTATTGCTTTGATCGAGAATTTGCAGCGTGAGGGTCTTACGGCGATTGAAGAAGCTATTGCTTATCAGAAACTTATTGAACTGCATGAATTAACGCAAGAGAGCTTAGCGCAGCGGCTTGGCAAGAGCCAGTCGACAATTGCCAACAAGCTAAGGTTGTTAGCGCTAAGCGATACGATCAAGCAAGCGTTAGTGGAACGAAAAATTACGGAACGCCATGCACGCGCGCTTCTTTCCTTGGATACAGAAGAGCTGCAGCATAAAGTTTTGGACGAAATATTGACCAAAGATTTGAATGTGAAGCAAACCGAGATTCGTATTGCTTTCTTGAAAGAAGCGACGAAGCTGAAGAAAGCTAAACGTGTATCTTTTACGAAAGATGTTCGTCTTGCTTTGAACACGATTCGTCAATCGATTGAAATGGTGTCAGGATCAGGGCTGCAAATTAAGACTAACGAAAAGGATCATGATGATCATTACGAAATCGTTATCCAAATTCCAAAAAGATAGCAATGATTGTTAACTATATTCGATATAAAATGGTACATATGGCTGCCGGATGCATTTCCATCTGGTAGGAATAAATCATGCACGATGCCGCCCTCGCCGAGGGCGGCGATGCCATTTGTAGCCGTATTTTTTACAATGAAGAGGCACAAGGTTTTTGCTTGTGTATGGTGTATTATAATAGTTTTGCATAAGAGGTGAGACAGTTTTGTCCAAAATAATAGCTATTGCCAATCAGAAGGGCGGTGTCGGTAAGACGACTACGTCCGTTAATCTCGCGGCTTGTCTAGCTTCCTTGGGGAGAAGAGTGCTACTCGTTGATATAGATCCCCAAGGGAACACGACGAGCGGGCTTGGCATCAACAAGGCGGATGTGGCCAATTGTATTTATGATGTGCTTATTAATGAAGTGCATCCTAAGGATGCTATGGTGGAAACGGGTGTCCCCGGGTTGAAGATCATTCCAGCGACGATCCAACTGGCAGGGGCGGAGATTGAATTAGTTCCTACAATATCCCGGGAGCTGCGACTCAAGAAGTCGTTGCATATGGTTAAGGATGAATTCGACTATATTCTCATTGATTGCCCGCCATCGCTTGGTATATTAACGATCAACTCCTTAACAGCGGCTGATTCGGTCCTTATCCCCATCCAATGTGAATATTATGCCCTTGAAGGACTTAGCCAGCTGTTGAATACAGTAAGACTCGTTCAGAAACATCTAAATACGACGCTTCAGATTGAAGGCGTTCTACTTACGATGCTCGATGCAAGAACGAACCTCGGCATTCAAGTCATCGAAGAGGTTAAAAAATATTTTCAGCAAAAAGTTTATCAAACCATCATTCCGCGCAACGTGCGTCTGAGCGAAGCTCCTTCTCACGGGCAAGCGATTATCACCTACGACCCACGATCCAAAGGCGCGGAAGTTTATCTTGAACTCGCGAAGGAAGTGATAACGTATGAGCAAGCGGCTAGGTAGAGGATTAGACGCACTAATACCATCGCTATCGGTCAATGACGATGATAAAGTCATTGATGTGGCGTTAAACCAACTACGCCCCAACCCTTATCAGCCTCGCAAAACATTTGATGAGGATTCGATTCGGGAATTAGCTGAATCCATTAAGCAGCATGGCGTTATTCAGCCGATCATCGTTCGCACCGTATTAAAGGGTTATGAAATCATAGCGGGGGAGAGACGTTTCCGTGCATCTCAGCTATGTGGCAACACTACGGTCCCTGCGGTCGTAAGAAGCTTCTCCGATCAGCAAGTGATGGAGATTGCCCTTATCGAGAATCTCCAGCGCGAGGACTTGAATGCGATCGAGACAGCTATCGCTTATCAAGCATTGATGGACAAGTTCAAATTAACCCAAGAAGAGCTATCCATGAAGGTAGGCAAGTCTCGTTCTCATATTGCGAATTTCGTTCGATTGTTAAGTCTCCCTGCAGAAATCAAAGATAATGTTTCACGTGGAACAATATCGATGGGTCATGCGAGAGCGTTAGTCGGTATTAAGGACGAAGTGATTCAGAGAGAGTTCGCCGATCGCATCATGAAACAAGAGTGGACCGTGCGCGAGTTGGAAGAAGCGATACAGAAGCTTGATGCGAAGCAACCGGAAAATAAAACGAAATCTAGCCAAAAGAAACGCGATCCGTATATCGATCATTTGGAAGAGTCGCTAAGAGACCGTTTTAAGACGACAGTGAAGATTAAGCAGCAGAAGGATAAAGGTAAAATCGAGCTGCAGTACTATAGCAAGCAGGATTTGGAACGACTGTTAGAGCTGCTTCAATATATGGCATAACAAGTGAAACTATGGCATACCCGAGTTGTAATCTTCGATTTGAAAGATTAAACTAAGGTATGCCATTGTTGTGCCATAATATGATTTCGGGTACGTATTTTATATAAGGAAGTGATCGTAGTGGGGAATGGCGAACAGCCGCTCATTTATTTGGACCACGCAGCTACTTCGTGGCCTAAGCCTCCGGAAGTAACGGATGCCGTTGTACAGGCGATGCTTCATGATGCTGCCAATCCCGGGAGAGGCAGTCATGCGATGGCTGTCAGAGCAAGTCGCGTATTGTTCGATACACGTAAACAGCTAGCCAAACTGTTCAATATAAAAAATCCTAATGACATCGCCTTCGCATCCAATACGACGATGGCGCTTAATATGGCGATTAAAGGATGGGTTAAGCCGGGCGATCATGTGATTACGACATCCGTTGAACATAATTCGGTTAGAAGACCGCTATATTACTTGGAGCAAACGATTGGCATTCAAGTGACGTATGTAGAAGGGGACGAACAAGGGAACATTAATATGGATGATGTGGCCGGGGCGATTCAGTCCAATACAACGTTAGTGGTAGCTAATCACAGCTCGAATTTGCTCGGCACGATTACTCCCATTGAAAAGATCGCTGAGTTAACGAAGAGCAAAGGCATAAAGCTGCTGGTAGATGCAGCGCAAAGCGCAGGTATTCTGCCAGTAGACGTTAGAGGAATGGGTATTGACCTGCTGGCATTCCCAGGACATAAAGGCTTACTTGGTCCACAGGGCACAGGAGGCTTATATATCGATCCGGAGGTCGATCTAGTTCCATTGCTGCATGGCGGCACTGGAAGCCAATCTGAGGCGCGTGAGCAGCCTCAGGTAAGGCCTGATAAGTATGAGGCAGGCACACAGAACACGCCTGGCCTAGCTGGGCTTAGAGCAGGCGTGCAGTATGTGTTGAATGAGACCGTACAGAACATCCATAATAAAGAATGGACGCTTGCTCAGCGTATGATGGAGGGGCTGACCACAGTCCCAGGATTGAAGCTGTTAGGTCCGAAGCTGGGTGAGCAACGTACCGGAATCGTCGCTTTTGTCGTTGATGGAATTGACCCGTCCGAGCTGTCATTCATTCTCGATCAGCATTACCGTATTGCGGTAAGGGCTGGCTTTCACTGTACGCCGCTTGCGCATGCATGCGCGGGCACGTCGGCTACAGGTGCAGTTAGAGCCAGTGTTGGATTGTTCACGACAGAAGAAGAAGTTGATGTATTAACTAATGCGATGAGAGAGATAACGAAAAACTACGGCTTGTAAGAATTAATCTGGGGGCGGAAGACACCATGGAAGACTGGACGACAAATCCGATGAATGCCGTAACGGCAGCAGTAGGCCTAATCGTTATTATTCTATTCATCTGGATCGCGTTGCTTGGCAGCAAATTGAAACGGTTAAGAAAGCAATACACAGACGTGATGGGGAATACGGGTATAACGAACTTCGAAGATGTGATTGTACAAATGAAGGAAGGGTTGAACGAGCAAGCACAAACGATTCAACGGTTGCAGACGCAACTCTCTGCAGTAGAGCAAGCGTTGTCGCAGCAGAAGGGTAGAGTTGGCGCACTCCGGTATAACGCTTTCGCTGAAAAAGGTAGCGACCTGAGCTTCTCCATTGCCATTGTAAACGAGAATAATGATGGAGCTGTACTATCGGGCATCCATAGCAGAGAAAATACGTACGTATACGCTAAGCCGATTGAGAAAGGCGAGTCCGCCTATCCGCTTACGCCTGAAGAACGCAAAGCGATTCAAACGGCAAAGTAACAAAAGATGATCGAGCATTCTTGGACTCCTATCACGCTTATAGATGCAAGTGGGAAGTGTAGTCGGAGGCGGCGGTTTGCTCGCGCGTATTGGCAGAAATATGAACGGAATTGGCGACAGCCGTAAATAGGCTAAGCGAAATGATATCGGCCATCTTCATGACGAGATGCAGGCGTGTGTTCTGCAGGACAAAATACTCCATGAAGCCGCCGACATTCACGATACCGGTAATATGCATATCGCCGACAGGAGGGAGGTCTTTATTCACTCCTGCGCCTGGCCGCACGGGACCTGCGCCAACTTGGATAGACCCAACGCTCGATACTTGACCGAGACAGGCGTCAATGCCGATGATGAAGGGCTTGTGGAATTTACGATTGATTTCAAGAAGAGTATCTTCCAGATTCATTGCATGTACGGGCTCTTCCAGCGTCCCGAAAAGGGCAAAGTGAGGGCTTCTGTATTTGGACAAGGAGGTTCCGATAAGCGGCCCTAGCGAATCGCCGGTCGAGCGGTCAGTGCCAACGCACACGATAACAATGGGACGCTTGCCAGCTTGCTCTTCAAGCATCGACGTTAGCCGGTTAACGAGAAGCCCGACTACGTTCGCGGTCGTGTGAGGAACCTTCAAAGGCGTTTCTTTCATAAATGGTAGCTTCATAGAATCCCTCCACTGATTGCCAATATGATACTAGTATATGGATGGGACAACCATTTTATACGTAGGATCACTTAGTAAAGTACGAACTCGAACGATGGAGGTGCGCATGTTAATCGCATTTGACTCCACGCAGCAGGCGCTTCGGGCGGAGATGCTGCTGGAATACGCTGACGTTGAAATTGATATTTGCCCAACACCGAAAGAGATAACGGCCGGCTGCGCGTTATCGATTCATTTTCCAGAAGAGGATATGAATACGGTAAAGGACGTTATCGAACAAGAACATGTAGAAATAAGAGGCATATTCAAGCCGGATTCGGTTGCAGGTTATGTCCAAATAGACATATAGATAGATGTTGATAAGGAAATAAAGGAAACGAAGGGAAAGATCCGATGTCCATACGGGAATTGTATACGAAAGGTGTAGACTGGGTGACGGACGAAAAACTATGGCAAGGCTTTGGTTCTGCGGTGCTTCGAATCATTCTCATTCTGCTTATATGCCGAATAGGAGTATGGATCATTCATAAGACGATTAACCGAGTCGTACTGGAGCGGGAGGCGAAGCGGCCATCAAGCCAAGGCAGGCGGATGACAACGGTCGGCAAGCTGATGAAAAATGTCGCCTCTTACGTTATTTATTTCATAGCGACGATGCTCGTTTTGTCCGAATTCGGTATCGATTTAGGACCATTGCTGGCAGGAGCAGGCGTGCTTGGCCTCGCGATCGGCTTCGGTGCCCAAAGCTTGGTAAAGGATATCATTACGGGTTTCTTCATTGTGCTTGAGGATCAATTCGCCGTTGGCGATGTGATTCAGACCGGGCAGTTCAAAGGCACGGTAGAAGTGATCGGGCTTCGAACGACCCGTATTCAAAGTTGGACGGGAGAGGTACATATTATTCCGAACGGAATGATTAACGAAGTCACGAATTTCTCCATCAATAATACCCTTGCCGTTGTCGATGTAACGGTCGCTTTCGAAGAGGACGTCGATCGCGCGCTTGAAGTCATTCGCAAGACGATGGCCGGTCTGCAGGATGAAAATTTGGTTAATGCGCCGGAGGTACTTGGCGTTCAGATGATTGCCGCATCGGGGGTTACGGTTCGCATCATTGCCGAATGCAAGCCGAATACGCATCCGGTGTTGGCACGCAAGCTGAACATTGAGCTTAAGAAGTCGCTCGATGAGAACGGGATCGAAATCCCTTATCCGAAAATGGTTACCTATCACCGGAATGAAAAGGGAGGCGTGAAGGATGGAGCGTAAGCAGTTTGAGCTCGGCGACATTGTCCAAATGAAGAAGCAGCATCCATGCGGATCCAATGAAATGGAAATTATACGCATGGGAATGGACATACGGATCAAGTGCGTGGGCTGCAAGCATAGCGTGCTCGTGCCAAGGGCGAAATTCGAGAAAAACATGAAAAAGGTGCTTAGATCGAAGGCGCAGGAAGAATAATATGAATTCAATAAAGTATTTTTTAAAATAGTTGTTGCATTAGCCTGTCTCATGTGTTAAGATAATTTTTGTCTCGAACGCGGAGAGGTACCCAAGAGGCCCAAGGGGGCTGACTCGAAATCAGCTAGGCGTGTCAAAGCGTGCGTGGGTTCGAATCCCACCTTCTCCGCCACTTATAACTAACAGTCAAACGGTTCGCACGCGAATCGTTTTTTTTGTGCCTTATTATAGATAAAAGAGAGGGTGCACCGTAAGATGAACGTGCCGAAGCTGCCTTTATCCGATGTTGAACGTAAGCGCCTCAGAGCGCTTAAGATCAAACTGGTACAGATCGCCGATTACAGCCCGGTGGAACTGGCAAGCAGTCTGGACATAACCGAAGACAGGGCGCGTCTGTTAAGCGCATTAGCGTTGTTCCAGCGTGTACCCTCAATTGGTCCTTCATTAGCGCAAAATCTCGTAGAGCTGGGCTTCCGTTCGTTAGAGGACATTCGGGATGGGGGAGAGAGCGGTGAAGAGCTTATCAACCGTCTGGAAAAGCTGCATGGCGTTTGGATGGACCCCTGCGTAGAAGACGTGATGAGGCTGGCCGTTCATCATGCGTACCATCCAGAAAGCGACAAGCAGTGGTGGGACTTTACTTCGGAACGCAAAGCTTATCGAAAGGAGCACGGTTATCCGGCGGATCGTCCTGCTAGAGCCTGGCATGTGATAATTAAGTAAATAAGCAAGAAGAGAGCTCTCGCGAGCTCTCTCCCTGGACGGTGTTTGATGGTTGAGTCGATCAATTCACACTACAAATTACAGAAAGCATGAGCAATCATTCGTCAATCGGTACAAATCAGCTGAAAGCTTCATTACCCTTTTGAGCACAGACATATATATCCGTTTGAACGGTGTACATATGCAAGCTCGAATGCGCGTGTGTTACAGACAGTAGTCTTTGGCACAACCCTCCGCTTCTAAACTGAGTGGACGAAATCCTCTAAAGGCCCTTTCACCAATCGGTTCAACGGAACCACACCTCTCTAATCACCGTCGATAATAATATGACCTGATTTCGGCCTAACTATTCATCGCTTTTACAAAAAATCAACGTCGTCCCATCCGTTTCCATCTGCGCTCATGGTTCGTCGTTTCGGGAAAACGATCCCCTTTGCTTAGCGTGACCTTCTTCGGATTCTGGATACCCATATGATACGAATTGTCCCCGTCCTCAATATAAACGCCATCATTAGGAGCTCTGTCGCCCGGTGAAAATAAAGTCCATTCGCCCATGCTGTTCGCCTCCAGCCTGTAGTAAGTTCATAAGACCAAGCACCGACATACGGCCGCTCGGAGCTTAGTATGAACCGTTAACGACCATCGCATAAGTAGAAGAATACGGCTGGCGACGCGTTCGTTCATAATATTGACGAATTTCAAATCATTGACATTGATAATGAGAATTGTTATCATCTTAAAGGTGGTGGACGTCACCGTAAGTGCGTCCACAAGAAATCATACTTAGGGGGAACTACCTTGGCATTACGAAATAAGAAATTCGTGCTCGTATTGATTAGTTTGATGGTAATGTCGTTATGGCTCGCGGCTTGCGGCGGCAGCGACAATAATAAGAATGCAGGAAACGCGGCAACGAACGCACCGGCAACAGAAGCTCCAGGTGCAACGGATGCGACAGAAGCAGGCGAAGAGAGAACGCTGGTGGACGGACTCGGCAACGAAGTGAAGATTCCTGCGAACCCGCAGCGCATTATCGCTTCTTACCTCGAGGATCATTTGGTTGCTCTAGGCGTTAAGCCCGTAGCGCAATGGCAAGTTCCGAACGGTGTTCAAGATTACCTGCAAGGCGATCTAGCCGGCGTGCCAACGCTGGCGCATGACCTTCCATTCGAAGCGGTAACCGCTTTGGAACCGGACCTTATTATCGTGGGCATGGCTTCAACAGTCGAAGGAAAATACGATCAATATAACAAAATAGCTCCAACATTCGTTCTTGGCGATGAGATCAATAACAACTGGCGCGAAGCTCTGCTCAAAGTGGGCGAAGTATTGGGCAAAGACGCGGAAGCCAAGAAAGCGCTGGAAACGTACGACGCGAAAGCAAAAGAAGCGAAAGAAAAAATCGCGGCAGCAGCACCAGGCGAATCCGCGGCAGCGATCTGGCTGGTAGGGAAAAACTTCTATATGGTAAGCGAAGACTTGTCTACAGGTTCGTTGCTTTATGGTGAACTCGGAATCCCAGTGCCGGAGGTCGTAAAAGAAATCTCCGCTACGGAAGGCGGCAATTGGAAGGCGATCTCGCTCGAGAAGCTGGCCGAGCTGGATGCCGACCACCTTTTCCTCATCAATAGCGACAAGGATTCGGGCTCAGAGGCGCTTAACGCTCCGATCTGGAAAGAGATCCCTGCGGTTAAGAGCGGCAACGTATACGAATATCCTAGCACGTCGAGCTGGCTGTATGGCGGAACAGTCGCCTTCTCCCAAGTGATCGACGACGTATTGGAAAGCATCGTGAAGTAATAGTTAAAGGCCGTACCTGCGCATCTAGCGAGGTACGGCCTTGTAATTTATTGCTGGCAAAGCGGCACTTGTCATGTTGAACTCAATTTGATATAGTATAGAGATGCGAGCCTATGGCTCGTTCCTTGCTCCATTTTATGGGGCCGTTAGTCCAAGAGGAGGTGAAACAATATGCGCAAATATGAAGTGATGTACATCATTCGTCCGGACGTTGAGCAAGAAGCTCTTCAAGCTCTCGTTGATAAATTCAATGGCATCATCTCCAACGGTGGAGAAGTCACGAAAACAGACGTGATCGGAAAACGCCGCCTTGCGTATGAGATCAATAAGCTTCGTGACGGTTACTTTGTACTGGTACATTTCAACGCAACGACTGAAGTTGTGAATGAACTTGACCGCGTCATGAAGATTTCGGATGAAGTTATCCGTACATTGATCGTCAGAGACGTAGCTTAGTCTTAGTCAACGCAAGCGATTGGGAGGTCGGAAACGATGTTGAACCGTGTTATACTGATTGGCAGATTGACGAGAGACCCCGAGCTACGCTATACGCCTGCGGGTGTTGCGGTAACGCAGTTTACGATAGCGGTCGACCGTCCGTTCACGAGCGGGCAAGGCGAGCGCGAAGCGGATTTCATTCCGGTCGTAACTTGGCGGCAGCTTGCCGAGACTTGCGCCAACTACTTGCGCAAAGGCCGCTTAACGGCGGTCGAAGGACGCATTCAAGTGCGGAATTACGAGAATAACGAAGGCAAACGCGTCTACGTGACGGAAGTTATCGCTGATAACGTACGGTTCTTGGAATCCAATAAAGAAGGCGGAGCGCGCGAAGAAGGCGGCAGCGGGTACAGTGCTTCCGGCGGCGGTACAAGCAATAGCGGCGGAGGCGGCTCATATGGCGGAGGCAACTCTTCCAATGGCGGCGGCAATCGTTCCGGTAATAACTCGAATAGCAACAGCCGTGATCCGTTCCAGGATGACGGACGCCCGATTGATATTTCGGAAGATGATTTGCCATTTTAATTTATTGCGAAACGGAGGATATGACTCATGGCTTTCAAGCAAAGAGATAACGGCGGAGACGAGCGTCCAGAACGTAAGTTCAGCGGACGTAAAGGCGGCCGTAACAAACGTCGTAAAGTATGTTTCTTCACTGTGAACAAAATTACTCACATTGACTATAAAGATACTGATTTGCTCAAGAAGTTTATCAGCGAGCGCGGCAAAATCTTGCCACGTCGTGTAACGGGTACAAGCGCGAAATACCAACGCTTGCTTACTGTTGCTGTTAAACGTTCGCGTCAAATCGCATTGCTTCCATACACGACTGAATAGTCGCCTGCGAAGCGAAGAAGAGCCTGCGGAGATTCATCTCCGCAGGCTTTTTCTTGTCTTTAAGCGAATCATCAATCATTATGGCGTTTGCAAAGAAACGATTTTTACATACTCTCTAGGGTTATAGCGCAATGTGGCGTCGTTTACGTCAATGTACGAAAAATCAATCGTTTTTACCGAAAAGGGAGAGGGCTTACTGTAGGTTAGTCTGTCGTGATCCCTGACATATTCATTCAGCTTTGCTCCAATTAAAAGGATGGAGAGAAAGATTATCGCGCAAATTATTATATTACGTATTGGCATAGTGATCACTCCTATGCAAGAAGTAATCCCCTATTCGCCGCTATTTCATTCCTCAACCCACAACCTGCCTTAACGAATTGTTTTGACAGAACAGCTGCAGGACTTATATAATGACAGAAGCGATTATACAACCGCATATAAGGATTTACCGGAGGAGCCTGTCATCAGCGGGCTCTTTTTGCGTTTTTTCATGTTTCATTCGTTTTTGATGTACATGAGGGTGTTTTGGGAAATGCTGTTGGGAGAATATTACGATGGGGAGGATCTGTAGTGACGTTACTGCATGTTGCCATTATTATTCCGTTTTTGTTCGCGGCTGCAAGCCCGATCTTTTATAAGCTGCTGAAAAGAGTGCATACGGGCTGGCTGGTACTGCCGGCGCCGATGGCGTTGTTTATTTATTTCTGTTCGCAAATTCCACCCGTTCGTGGCGGTGAGACCATAGAAGGGGCCGTACCCTGGATTCCGTCGCTCGGTATCGATTTTACCGTTTACTTAGACGGACTGGGACTATTGTTCGCTTTGCTCATATCAGGGATTGGATCGCTGGTTGTGTTGTATTCGATATTCTATCTGTCCAAGACGAAAGAAGCGGTCAATGTTTTCTATGTGTATTTGCTCTTGTTTATGGGCGCTATGCTGGGCGTCGTACTGTCAGACAACATGATCGTGCTGTACGCATTCTGGGAGCTGACGAGCATTTCTTCGTTCCTGCTTATCGCTTTCTGGCATTACCGCGAGAGATCCACATATGGAGCTATGAAATCGTTACTTATTACGGTTATAGGCGGATTAGCCATGCTTGCGGGCTTCATCTTGCTGTACCTCATAACCGGTACGTTCAGCCTGCGAGAAATAATCGGGTTAGATGTCAATCTGACACACGAATCGCTTTTCTTGCCTGCAATGCTGCTGATTCTGTTGGGCGCATTCACCAAATCGGCGCAGTTTCCATTTCATATTTGGCTGCCCGACGCTATGGAGGCGCCAACGCCTGTCAGCGCATATCTCCACTCGGCGACGATGGTCAAGGCCGGCATTTATTTGGTCGCTAGGTTCAGTCCGATCTTCGCGGGAGATAAGCTCTGGTTCTGGCTTGTATCCGCGTTCGGGATTATAACGCTGATCTACGGTTCGTTCCGGGCGATGAAGCAAACGGATCTGAAGTCGCTGCTTGCATTCTCGACGATTAGTCAGCTCGGACTTATTATGACGCTGCTCGGACTTGGATCGGCCTCGGCCTTCTTCTCGGGCGGGGCCGATTCACTCTTCTATACAAAGGCTACAATGGCAGCTATTTTTCACCTGATCAATCATGCCGTATTTAAAGGGGCTTTGTTCATGGTCGCGGGCATCGTCGATCACGAGACGGGGACCCGTGATATTCGCAAACTCGGAGGCCTTATGGCCGTTATGCCGATTACGTTCTCGATCGCATTGATCGGCACGTTCTCGATGGCAGGCCTACCGCCGTTCAACGGCTTTTTGAGCAAAGAGATGTTTTTTACGGCGGTATTGAACATAACGGAGCTAAATCTGTTCAACATGCAAACCGTTGGCGCTCTATTCCCAATCGTCGCGTGGGTTGCAAGCATCTTTACCTACGTCTATAGCATGCTTCTGCTATTCCGGACGTTTACGGGCAAAGCGCAATTCGAGAAGCTTGACAAGAAGCCGCATGAGGCGCCGATCGGCATGCTGATTCCTCCGGTCGTACTGGCCTCACTGGCAGTCATATTCGGATTATTTCCGAACCTGCTGTCCTACTCGCTCATCGAGCCGGCAATGGCGGCTATTCATCCGAGTCTGCTGCATGAAGGAGATACGTTTCTCGTCAAAATCGAGCTATGGCACGGTTGGACGCCAGAGCTGTTCATGACGGCAGGCGTCGTTCTCTTGGGAACGGTCCTCTACAAGCTGCGTCCTCGAATCAAGGTGGCAACTGAACCGTTGTTCACTTTCGTGTCGCTTAATAAAACATATGACGCTGCGCTTAGAGTAAGCGATATTGGCGCAAGCCGATTGACGAGCCGTTATATGACAGGCTCGATTCGCCATTACTTGATTTATATTTTTCTATTTCTGATAGTGACCGTATCGGCAACGATGATGTTCGTCTCCGATATACGGTTCGACTTTAGCGGGCATGCACCGACGACGGTGTACGAGATAATGCTTATTATCGGGCTTGTCGTGTCGGCTCTTGCGATTCCTTTCACGACCTCGCGATTGATGGCGATTATATTGACGGGAACGACGGGTTATATGGTGACCATGTTATTCGTTATCTTCCGCGCGCCGGATCTGGCATTGACGCAAATGATCGTGGAGACGGTATCGGTTGCCTTGTTCCTGCTCTGTTTCTACCATCTGCCGAAGCTGAAGAAGGAGAAAATCCCTCTCAAGCTCAAGCTTCCGAATTTGCTCATCGCTTTGGCGGTCGGGACCGTGATGACGATAGTTGCCTTAAGCGCGAGCAGCGGGCGTTCCTTCGAAACGATTGCCGATTATTTTGTTGAATACAGTTATGAGCTAGCCGGCGGTAAAAATATCGTAAATGTCATTCTCGTCGACTTCCGCGGCTTTGATACGTTATTGGAAATCACGGTGCTCGGTATTGCCTCGTATGGCATTTATGGGCTCATAAAGCTGAATCTAAAGGGTGAGGAAGGCCCTGATGTCTTTGGTACTAAACATCAAAGCAATCTTATCTATGATCAGCCTAGAAGCAATGACGTCATTCTTAAAACAATCTCGAAGATCGCGATCTTTATTATTTTGACATTCTCCGTTTATTTGTTTCTAGCCGGCCATAACCATCCGGGCGGCGGCTTTATCGGGGGCTTGATGACCGCATCGGCGATCGTCTTGCTGGCCATGTCGCAAGGAATCAAGGCAGCGCAGACGATTATTCCGATTGATTTCCGCAAGCTCACCGGTATCGGACTCACGGTCGCCTTACTGACCGGAATCGGCTCTTTTGTATTCGGCGCACCGTTCTTCAGCCATTCTTTCGGCTATTTCCAGCTGCCGCTGCTCGGGGAGACCGAGCTTGCCACGGCGATGCTGTTCGACCTTGGCGTATACCTGACCGTCGTCGGTATCACGATGACGATTATATTGACGATTGGGAGGGATAAGTAACGTGGAACTCTATATGTCGCTTGCAATCGGCGTGCTGTTTACAGTCGGGGTCTATTTATTGCTCTCCAAGAGCCTGCTTCGCATATTGCTGGGCACTTCGCTGATGACGCACGGCGTTCATCTTCTTCTCCTGACGATGTCGCGACTGAAGACCGGAGCGGCGCCGCTGCTCGGAGAGAAAGCGGAATCCTATATCGATCCGATCCCGCAAGCGCTTATTTTAACGTCGATTGTTATAAGCTTTGGCGTTACGTCATTTTTTATCGTACTGGCGTATAAGGCTTACCAAAAGCTGGGGACCGACGATATGGAGCAGTTAAGGGGGGACGGAGATGAATAATTTGCTTGTCATGCCGCTGTTGATTCCGCTATGCACGGCAGTCCTGCTGCTTTTCCTCAAACGAAACATCGTGCTGCAGCGGAGTCTAAGCCTGATCGGACTGCTGTTACATGCCGCGACTTCATTCATGATCGTCTATCAAGTGCATAATGAGGGAATACAGACGCTTCATATGGGCGGATGGGCACCACCGTATGGCATCGTATTTGTAGCCGACTCTCTTGCTTCGCTGCTTGTGGCCGCAACTTCGATTGCAGGCTTCTTCTGCTTAATCTATTCGTTTCAGTCGATAGGCGAGGAGCGGGAGCGCTTTTATTATTATCCGCTGTTTCAATTTTTGCTGGTCGGCGTCAGCGGCTCTTTCTTAACCGGCGACTTATTCAACCTGTTTGTCTGCTTCGAAGTGATGCTCATCTCTTCCTATGCGCTCATCGTGCTAGGGGGGACGAAACGCCAGCTGCGCGAGACGCTGAAATACATGCTGATTAATATATTGTCTTCTACGCTATTCGTTGCGACAGTCGCTTATTTATACGGCGTGACCGGCACCTTGAATATGGCGCACTTGTCCATAAGGATTGCTGAAATGCAGCAGGGCGGCATATTGAACGCCATTGCTGTGTTATTGATGATCGTATTCGCAATGAAGGCGGGGTTGTTCCTGTTCTTCTGGCTGCCTGGATCCTACAGCGCGCCGCCGGCAGCGGTTGCTGCCTTGTTCGGGGCGCTGCTGACCAAGGTCGGCGTCTATGCGCTGATTCGGAGCTTTACGCTCCTCTTTTACCATGAACCGTCGATCTCGCAGGGGCTGATCGGTTGGATGGCAGGTGCTACGATCGTGTTAGGCTCAATAGGAGCGATCGCATTTTCCGATGTAAGACGGATCTTGAATTACAACGTCATTATAAGCGTAGGTTTTATTGCATACGGCCTATCGGCAGCCACAAGGGCAGGATGGGACGGTGCCGTATTTTATTTGATCCATGACATGACGGCCAAAGCGTTGCTGTTCATACTAGGAGGTATTATTGTCCAATTGGCAGGAACCAGCAACCTGAAAGAAATGGGCGGAATGATCAGGCGCTACCCGCTGGTCGGGTGGATGTTCTTCGTCGTTTCGCTGGCTGTAGCGGGCATCCCTCCGCTTAGCGGCTTCGCGGGCAAGCTGCTTATATTGCAAGGGGGGCTGGAAGCAAAACAATATGTGCTTGCGGCGTTATCGCTGCTATCGAGCATCGTCGTTCTCTGTTCATTGCTTCGCATCTTTATCGCCGCTTTCTGGGGCGAGGAGAAGCCTTGTCCGGAAGGCGCCGGCGAGCGGTCGATCGTTGCCCGCAGCGCGGTAGCGGCGGCAGGGGGGCTGCTCGTTCTGATCGTAGCGATGGGTCTTGGGTCAGAATGGGTATACGGCTTGGTGGAGCAAGCGGGCCATACGCTGTATACGCCATCCCAATATATTGAGTCGGTATTAAAGGAGCAGTGAAGAGATGGCTGTACAGCTATTGTTAAACCTTGTCATATCCGTTGTCTGGATGTTTCTTAACGATAATTGGACGGCATCGGGTTTTATCGTTGGTTTTCTGATCGGAGCAATCACCATCGGCTTAATGCGCCGTTTCTGGCCGCAGCCCTACTACTTGATTCGATTATGGGCAGTTGTTAAACTGCTTGCCTTGTTCATGAAGGAGCTGATCGTGTCCAGCTACGCTGTTCTTGTGCATATCGTTCGTCCGAAGCTGACGATTCGCCCAGGCATCTTCGCGTATAAGACGGAGCTGAAGTCAGACTGGGAAGTTACGGTGCTCTCATGCTTAATCTGCCTGACGCCGGGGACGCTGACAATGGATGTATCCCGCGATGGCGGTACGCTGTATGTTCATGCCATGGATATAGACGATGTCGAAGAGCTATCGAGGCAAATCAAAGGGAGCTTCGAGAAAGCGATCATGGAGGTGACCAGATCATGCTAGAGATGATGTTATATGTGGCCTTGAGTTTATTAGGGCTGGCTATTCTAGGTTGTATGTATCGCTTGCTAGCCGGGCCGTCTATTCCGGACCGTGTCGCCGCCTTGGATACGATCGGCATTATGCTGGTGTCCATGATTGCGATCCTATGCATGCTGCTTCGGACAACCGCCTATATCGACATTATATTGGTTATTGGTATATTGACCTTTATCGGCACGACAGCCTTTGCCAAATATATTGAAAGAGGTGTTGTACTTGAATCTGGAGACGATAAGCAAGATCGGTGAGCTGGTGATTGGCGCGGCAATCGTGCTTGGGGCGATCGTATGCTTGCTCAGCGCCTTCGGAATCGTGAGACTGCCGGACGTATACCTCAGATCGCATGCGGCTACCAAAAGCGCTACGCTCGGCGTATTTATCATTTTACTTGCCGTATTCTTGTATTTTATGTTTTATTTGGAGCATACGAGCGCAAAGCTGCTGCTCGGTATTGTATTTGTGTTTCTGACGTCGCCGTTAGCGGGACATTTGAACAGCAGGGCCGCATACCGTTCGGGCGTGTCGCTCTGGAAGGGCAGTGTGCGGGATGAGATGAAGACTGCGCTGAAGAAGGAAAGAGAAGCGGAAGCGGAGCAATAGGAGAGGGGAAAGTATAAGATGGAGCAAGTGATTGCGTATTGCGAGCGAAAGCCGGGCGCGACCGGAGAGTATCCGTTCGGCCCGGAGTCGCTGGTTATGAAGGTTGGAGGGAAAATGTTCGCTTTGTTCGGGGACGATTCGATCTCCTTGAAGTGTGACCCGATTATCGCGCAAAACCTCCGGGAGCAGCATGAGGCTGTAAAGCCTGGCTATCACCTGAACAAGAAGCATTGGAACACGGTCTCGCTAGGATCGTCCTTGTCCGAGGAAGAGCTGCATGCGATGATCGATCATTCCTACGAGTTAGTAGTCGCCGGTCTGACCAAAGCGATGCGAGCACAGTTGGGTGCGGTCTAGAAGCGGTTAAGCTGTTTCTCGCAGAAGTCGCCTACGACTGGCAGCTTGTAGATTCTGCCTTGCAGCGCAAGCACCATAAGGCCAATCCAGAGCACGAAGGTGGCCAGCGGCAGCAGAATGCCGAGCAGCCATCCGATGATCGGGATAAAGCCAAGCACGATGTTAATGATCAAGATTGACGCAAAGATGACCGTGGATTGCATGGCATGCATCCGAACATAACGGCTTTGTTTCTCAATGATCAAGAAGATAATGCCCGTAATGAAACCGGCTAAGTAGCAAAGCAGCGCGGCAACCTTGGGATCAAGGCCGGTTGATGATTTGTCGGGATTGATGGACGGATGTTGCATAATTATTTTCACCCTTTCTTATTCACATATGTATGCAATGATTGTATTCGATGCCGAGGGACAATAGACCTCCTAAGCCAAGCCAACAATTTATTCGTTTTCTCTACCTTTTTCCACAATTGGCACTAATCCTTTGTAAAAGTTTTGTAACCTGTTGTTATAATAGATCGTCTAGAATGTTAGATGAGCGAAAGTAATAACAGAACGAATGGGAGTAGTCTGCTATGAAGAGGAAATATAAATGGTTGTATGCGATGGCTGCCGCACTGGTAATCGCCGCAGTCGCCGGTTATTTCAATCGCGGCGCGCTTGCCGCGCTCGGATTCGATTGGCTCGTTGCCGGACAGGTAGAGAAGCAGCTAGAGAAAACCTATAAACCGGTTATCGGACGCGAGCCGATGCCTGTAAGCTTCACGGCGGAGGAGCGGGATCCATTCTCGGTGCTGCTGCTGGGCGTCGATCAACGGGATAATGAGATCGGACGCTCGGATACGATGATCTACACGGTCGTACGTCCGTCTGACGGCAATCTGTTGATGGTCTCGATCCCCCGCGATACGTATACGGAAATCGTCGGCAAGGACACAGAGGACAAGATCACTCACGCGTATGCGTTCGGCGGAGCGGGAATGGCGATGGATACGGTGGAGAACTTGTTCGATGCCCCGATCCAATACTATGCCTCGATCAACTTCGAAGGCTTCCGCGAGGCCATTGACGCGCTCGGAGGCATCTCGCTTCCGATTGAAGAGGACATCGTGAATAAGGACCCGAATCATGAGAAGTTCACGATCAAGGGCGGACAGAGCAGCTATAACGGCCAAGATGCGCTGTACTACGTTCGCTACCGCGAGGATGCGGGCGGCGACATAAGCCGGACGGAGCGTCAACAGACGTTCCTGAACGCGTTGATGGATAAGGCGTCGGGCATGAATCAATGGACGAAGATTCCGGAGTTGATCGACATTATGGGCAACAACTTCGAGACGGATATGCGACCCGACCAAATGCTCGACCTGGCCCAGTCGCTGCTGCTCTCCAAGGAGCGCCATATTTATAGTCATTCGCTTACGGGCGAAGGCAGACGGCTCGTCGGCGGAGGGGCTTGGTATTATTTTGCCGATGAAGAGGACTTGTCAAACGTGAAGGTTATGATAGACAATTGGTTGGATGCAGACACGAAGGCAGAAGCGCTATTATTGCCCGAGAAATATAGGGTCCAGCAGGAAAAAGAGGTACAATCGCTCTCCAGCGAGAATAAAGAAATAGAAGAGCAGGCGACGCGGCAATAAGGCCGGGTGTTAAGCAAGATCCGTCTGTCACTTTCTTAATGGCGGTAACGGCTATAGCGGTTGTGCCAGATAGAGCTTACGGAACGGAGTTGTTTTCTGATATGAATATTGCGTTTTTTTTGCTCCCGAAGCAGGAGGTCGTGACGGTTACGGTCGATGCGACGCTCAGGCAGACGCTGGAGCGGATGGAGTATCATCGTTATACGGCGGTGCCGATCATTGACGACGACGGCGGTTATGTCGGTACGGTGACGGAGGGCGATCTGCTATGGTTCATGAAGAGCCGGCAAGAGCTAAACTTCGACCAGACGAACAAGATCAGTCTTTCGGAAGTGCCGCTGAGGTTGAATAACCGTTCGGTTCGAATCGACGCCAATATGAACGACCTCATTTCACTGGCGAAGGCGCAGAACTTTGTCCCTGTCGTTGACGATATGAACCGGTTCATCGGCATTGTGCGCAGGAGCGAAATTATCGATTATTGCGAAAAGCTTATTTTTGAACAAGGCGAAACGGCTGACGCCGCCCTCGGTCGGCGCAGTGCGTTTCATTCCGGAGAAATATAAGCATAAGTATAAGGTGAAACTTATAAATTGTTATATTTCGAAATAATGTGATGCAGGACTAATGCAGATTTATATACCACTGGATAGAGGCGGAATTCATCATCGGATTTCGCCTCTTTTTCTATCATCGGTTTCCAATCTGCACCAAATCTGTTATACGTGATATGTTTTGCTTTTGTGCTATAATGAGTTGTAAATGTTTCGTTGATATTAGATTACATGCGCAAGAGGTGAACGGTTTGAAAACCGGCTTGAAACCAGTGCTATGGAGCTTCGTGGCACTCTTATTACTACTGTCCATCGCTGTACCGTTACTCAATGTTCTATTGATCATGTTCATGATGGTGCCTTTCGTCGTGTTATATGCGATTCTGCCGAGGACATCGTTCGCCATCCATCTAATTGTGCCTTTCGCGCTGGCGACATGGCTGATCGGTCTGCCGGTATTAATTGTCGGTTTGTTCTTCGTTCTCCCTTCGATCGCGATGGGGATGATGTACAAGATGAAGTCAAGGGCGTCAAGCGTGATCCGTACCGTGTCGATTGTCGTGCTGGCCCAGTTGATGCTTCTGCTGCTCATATCGGAGACAATGCTGGATACGTCCATTATCGGCGAGATGAGTTCGATGATCCGTTCCACCGTCACCGACCTTACAACGCAAGGGCTGCTGCCGGAAGAATGGAATTCCGATACGACGGAGATCATGATCCGCACGATCGTGAATGCGATTCCGCTTACGTTCATGCTGACTTCCGTGTTGTATGCCATTATCACGCACTATTTGGCTCGCCGTATCGTGAACCGCAGCGGACTTGAGGTTCCGGCATTCCCGAAAGCGAAGGATTGGCGCCTGCCGCGGATGCTTGTTTTTCTTTACTTGCTTGCCTATGTCATGCAGATGTTTACATCGGCTGCAAGCGAGTCATACATTGCTGTGGCGCTGACGAATCTTGTTCCGTTGCTCGGTTATGTATTTTCGATTCAGACAATCGGATTTTTCTTCTATCTCGCTTACCACAGGAAATGGAATGGGGCCGTACCGATTCTAATTGCGATTCCGGTACTTCTATTTCCGCCACTTTGTCTCATTGGTTTGCTCGATACCGCCTTTCCGATCCGGAAGTCGTTTGTCAAATCATAACACGGGAGCGAAGTAGAAATGCCGAAGTTTTTGGTTACGCGGTGGCATGGGATGCACCAGGTATGGTCATTCGTTTTGATGGTTCTTATGACGCTCGCCCTCTCGTGGTACGAGTGGTTGCTGGGATTGATTGGATTGCTCTTTACGGGGTCTGTTCTCGTCTATACGATATTGGCGGAACGGGCCTTCCGCAGAGACCTGGAGTCTTATCTGGGAACGTTGTCTTACCGAGTGAAGAAGGCGAGCAATGATGTAATTAGCGAGCTCCCATTCGGTATTATTATTTACAATGAAGATAGGGCAGTAGAATGGCATAATCCGTATATCACGCAGATCGTGGGCAAAGAATCGGTGATCGGCTGTCCGTTGACGGAGCTGTTCCCGACGCTGCAGCAAGCAAAGGAACGGGAGGGCTCGATCGAGGCTACCGTTGGCTCGCAAGTATTTGAGCTCATATTCAAGCCGAAGGAACGTATTCTCTATGTGAAGAACATTACGGAACGGTGGCAGCTGGGCAAACGATACGACGAGGAGAAGCTGGCGCTTGGCGTCGTCATGATCGATAATCTCGAAGAGGTTACGACGGGAATGGACGATCACCAGCGCGGCACGCTGCTATCGAAGGTAACGACCGAGATTACGGAATGGTCGCAGAAATATCATATTTACTTGAAGCGTTTGACGTCGGATCGGTTCCTGCTTATTACGGATCAGAAGACCCTTAAAGTACTGGAGCAATCCCGGTTCATTATATTGGACGAGGTTCGCGAGATGACGGGCGAGCAGAAAATTCCGATTACGCTCAGCATCGGGTTCGCCGCTGGCGCGGAGCATATTATCGAGCTCGGCCAGTGGGCTCACACGAGTCTGGATATTGCGCTAGGACGCGGCGGCGATCAGGCGTCGGTCAAGGTCGGCGCTCGCCAATCGTTCTATGGCGGCAAGACGAACGCGGTCGAGAAGCGTACGCGCGTTAGGGCGCGCGTCGTAGCTCACGCACTGCGCGACTTGATGAAGGAAAGCCATAATGTCGTCATTATGGGCCACAAGATGCCGGATATGGACGCGATCGGAGCGGCAATCGGCGTGATGAAGGCCGCTCAGCTGTTCGGCAAGGAAGCCTATATCGTACTGGAAGGCGTCAATCCTGCCATCGACAAAATGATGGAGCTGATTCGCGAAGACGAGCGGCTGGCGAAGCGGTTCGTTACGCCGGAGCAAGCGGCGTCGCTCATCGTGCCGAATACGCTGGCGGTTGTCGTCGACACCCATAAGGCGTCGATGGTGAAGGAGCCGAAGCTGTTGACGCAAACCGATCGGATCGTTGTTGTCGATCATCATCGCCGCAGCGAGGAATTCATATCGAATGCGATTCTTGTCTATATGGAGCCTTATGCCTCGTCTACTTGCGAGCTTGTCACAGAGCTGCTTCAGTATATCCATGAGCGTGTCGTGCTTGATATTAGGGAATCGACGGCACTGCTTGCCGGCATAACGGTCGATACGAAGAGCTTCTCGCTTCGTACCGGCGCGCGTACGTTCGAGGCGGCTTCGTTCTTGCGCCGCAATGGCGCGGATTCGATGATGATTCAGCGGATGCTGAAGGAAGACCTCGAGGAATACGTGCGCAAGGCCGAGATTATTAAGCATGCCGAGGTACTATATGAGCATGTTGCCATTGCGGTGACGGAGAGCGGACGCAAGTATTCGCAGTTGCTGATTGCGCAGACGGCCGATACGCTGCTTAATATGACCGATATATTGGCATCGTTCGTCATTGGCGAGCGTGCAGACGGCTTAATCGGCATTAGCGCGAGATCGCTAGGCCATATGAACGTACAGGTTGTCATGGAGAGAATGGGCGGCGGCGGACATTTAACGAATGCAGCCGCGCAGCTTGAAGGCACGGTTGGCGAGGTCGCCGACAAGCTGAAGCAAGTATTGAAAGAAATCGATGCGGAAGAGGGGTTATTCGAATGAAAGTGATCTTATTGAAAGATGTGAAGGGACAAGGGAAGAAGGGCGACGTGAAGGAGCTCTCCGAAGGTTATGTGCGCAACTTCCTGCTGCCGCAGGGACTCGCGAAGCTGGCTTCCGACGGCAACTTGAAGACGCTGGAGGTTCAGAACGCTTCGGAGCAGAAGCGCAAGGAGAAAGAGAAGGAAGACGCCGAGGCGCTCGCAAAGAAGCTTAGCGAGATGACCGTAGTCGTGAAGACGAAGGCGGGAGAAGGCGGCCGGTTGTTCGGCGCCATTACGAGCAAACAAATTGCCGAGGCTCTTGCAGAGTTAGGCGTTAAGATCGATAAACGAAAAATCGAGCTTGAAGATCCGATTCGTACGCTTGGCGTAACGCAAGTTCCGGTCAAGCTTCATCCGCAAGTAAAAGCGAAGCTAAATGTCCAAGCTGCGGAGGAATAGGCAACACCTTAAAGGAAGCGAGGGTAAGTGATGGAAGAAGAGCTGAGATTTGATCGGATTCCGCCGCAAAACGTGGAGGCCGAGCAAGCTGTAATCGGCGCCGTGCTTCTGCAAGCCGAAGCGCTTATTACCGCGATGGAGCGCGTGCGAAGCGAGGATTTCTACAGCGGTCCCCATCGGCTTATTTACGAGGCGATGATCGAGCTGGGCGAGAACAATCAGCCGATTGACCTTGTCACGCTAACCGCGCATCTGCAGAATAAGCAAGTACTTGAGGAAATAGGCGGCGTCAGCTACTTGGCGAAGCTGGCCAATTCGGTACCGACGGCTGCCAATGTCGACTATTATGCTCAGATCGTAGAAGAGAAATCGATGCTTCGTCGTCTAATACGAACGGCGACGAATATTGTTTCCGATGGCTACGCAAACTCTGAGGATATAGGCGTATTGTTAAGCGACGCCGAGAAGCAAATTCTTGAAATCTCGAACCGACGCTCCAGCGGCGGATTTATCTCGATCCGCGACGTACTGATGGAGGTATTCGAGAAGGTCGAGCACTTATATATGAATAAGGGTGGAACGTCCGGCATTCCGTCCGGTTTCGTTGACCTGGACAAGATGACGTCCGGCTTCCAGCGAAGCGATCTGATCATTGTAGCGGCCCGTCCTTCGGTCGGAAAGACGGCGTTCGCGCTGAATATTGCGCAGAACGTCGGCGTTCGGGCAAGAGAGACGGTAGCCATATTCAGTCTGGAGATGTCGGCGGCACAGCTCGTGCAACGTATGATCTGCGCCGAGTCAAACGTCGATGCGGGTCGAATGCGAACCGGCCATCTCGAGGGAGACGACTGGGAGAAGCTGACGATGGCGATCGGCGCCTTGTCGGAAGCGCAAATCTTCATCGATGATACGCCCGGCATTACAGTAGCGGAAATCCGCGCCAAGTGCCGCCGATTGAAGAAGGAGAAAGGGCTTGGCATGATTCTGATCGACTACTTGCAGCTCATTCAAGGCCGTGGCAAAGCGGGCGAGAACAGGCAGCAGGAAGTATCGGAAATATCGCGTACGCTTAAGCATATCGCGCGCGAGCTGGAAGTGCCGGTTATCGCGCTGTCGCAGCTCAGCCGCGGCGTCGAGCAGCGGCAGGACAAGCGTCCGATGATGTCCGACCTTAGGGAATCGGGTTCGATCGAGCAGGATGCCGACATCGTATCGTTCTTATACCGTGACGATTATTACGACAAAGAGTCGGAGAAGAAAAACATTATCGAGATTATTATCGCAAAGCAGCGTAACGGACCGGTAGGCACGGTCGAGCTGGTGTTTCTAAAAAACTACAATAAATTCGTAAGTATAGACAGAGCACATCAGGATCCGTCGCAGGCTTCGTAAATATCCGAACAATTGCATGGGTAGCTGTGCAATTGTTCGTTTTTTGTTTGACTTATTGTTAATGGACTGCTACACTAATAATGCTGTCTTTTGACTTATATCGACTGTCTGCTTATGGGCATACTAGTTGGGTATAGGCGGTAGGACGGTAATTTTCGGTGTTCATAAACGCCGGACGGGGGTATGATTATGTCTACGGTTGTTGTTGTCGGTACGCAGTGGGGAGACGAAGGAAAAGGCAAAATCACTGATTATTTGGCAGAGGGAGCCGACGTCGTCGCCCGTTACCAAGGTGGTAACAATGCCGGGCACACCATTCTCATCGATAACAAAAAATATAAGCTGACGATGATTCCGTCGGGTATATTCAATAACAATAAAATTTGCGTCATCGGGAACGGGATGGTCATTAATCCCGAAGCGCTGATCGACGAAATTAACTATATTCATGACAATGGTTTCTCGACCGAAAATCTTAAAATCAGCGATCGCGCGCATGTCATTATGCCGTATCATCTTGTATTGGACGGCCTTGAAGAGGACCGCAAGGGCGATAACAAGATCGGTACGACGCGCAAAGGCATCGGCCCTTGCTATATGGACAAAGCTGCCCGTAACGGCATTCGGATCTCCGATCTGATGGATGCGGAAGAATTCGAAACGCGCGTGCGAGCCGTTATCGTGGAAAAGAATCATCTGATCCAGCAAGTATACGGCGGAGAGCCGCTTGATGCGGACAAAATCGTCTCCGATTACCTCGGATTCGCCGAGGTGCTTCGTCCTTACGTAACGGATACGTCCGTTATCTTGAACGATGCGATCGACGGAGGAAGCAAAGTGTTGTTCGAGGGCGCGCAAGGCGTCATGCTCGATATCGACCAAGGTACGTATCCGTTCGTTACGTCTTCCAACCCTTCGGCCGGAGGCGTATGTATCGGCTCGGGCGTAGGACCTTCGAAGATTCAACAAGTGATCGGCGTTGCCAAAGCGTACACGACTCGCGTCGGCGACGGTCCGTTCCCAACGGAGCAGGATAACGAAATCGGCCAATTGATCCGCGACAAAGGCCATGAATATGGCACGGTTACGGGCCGTCCTCGCCGTGTCGGCTGGTTCGACAGCGTTGTTGTCCGCCATGCGCGTCGCGTTAGCGGCATAACGGGTCTGTCGCTCAACTCGCTCGACGTGCTGAGCGGACTTGAAACGGTGAAGATTTGTACCGCGTACAAATACCGCGGCGAATTGATCGAGCACTATCCGGCAAGCCTCAAGATGCTGTCCGAGTGCGAAGCGGTATACGAGGAATATCCAGGCTGGTCCGAGGATATCACGAACGCGAAGACGCTTGACGACTTGCCTTCGAACACGCGCAACTACTTGAACCGCGTATCCGAGCTGACGGGCATTCCGATTGCCATCTTCTCGGTAGGCAGAAATCGCGAACAAACGAACATTGTACGTCCGATCTACGAAAAATAATTGGTTTTTACGCAAATAAGAGTTGCCCGTGCATGTTAGGGCAGCTCTTTTTTTAATTCCAATTTTTGATCCTCTTTAGGAATGCCTCTCTTTATAGTTGACCATAATGGTAGATAACAGAGTGCGGGCCAGAAGGGATTGAAGAGAGATGATGAAAAAAATAGGGTGGCTGGGCAAGCTCGTCGCGGCGGGGCTGATCTTAAGCTTCCTATCGATATGGACGACCGGCTACATTGTTACGAGTTACGTAGATACGTTGCTGAAGCAATACAACCTGCCGCTTGAAGTGCCGCCAATGGCGATGTCGGGCGTATGGGGCAAGCTGTGGGGCAGCGATCCTCCGATTGCCACGGATGCGGCAGAGGGCGGGAGCGGGCAGGATAAGCCGGACACCTTGCCGGATACGACCGCGTCGAGCGGCAACGGCGAGCAGGATGAGCCGCCGGCATCGGAGGATGCTTTTGGCGAAATCGAGAATCCTCCGCTTACCGATATCGGCATCGGAGGCGGGACGGAAGCGGGCGGAACGCCATCGCAGCCGGACACGGAAAGCGGTGAAATCGACGGTACGGAGACGGCCGTGACGACCGACGATTTGACAGAAGTGAAGGAGCAAATGACAGATGCCGACAAGGATACGTTATTCGGTCTGCTCATGAGCAAAGTCCCGCAGGAATCGATGCAATTGATCTCCGGATATGTAGAAGATGGTCTAACGGAACAAGAGCTGACAAGCGTTCAACAGATTATGGCACAGCATCTCGACAAAGCGGAATACGAGCAGATGATGAATATTCTAAAAAAATATTAATCTTCTTAACAGTTTGTAAAGGTTGCCCCGTTTGTTAGGCATATGTTAAAGTAATAGGCGAGTGATCCGACAGGATAATTCGCTTTTTTTGTTTGATCAAGAAAAAAAAGTAGCTTTATCGCGAAAAGGAGACCATCATGACCGTTTTCAGGGACAAGGGTCGAATGCAGAAGGTTTGGGATAAGACGACCCAGTACTTTAGGCCTGCACGATCAGAACACTTGAATGGCAAGAAGCAGCAACAGCCCGCCAGCGTTCAGACAACTTCGCCGTTTTGGCGCAAGAAGCCGTTTGCAATCGCAGTCGGGTCGTTAGTACTCCTCACTGTAGCCGGATTTAGCGGAAGCCAATACGTGAAAGCAAACACTGTCCAATTTTACAATGTATATATGAACGGTACCGCCATTGGTACGGTAGATCAGCCTGAGGCAGTCGAACAGCTCATACAGCAGGAAACAGCGGAAATACAGAAAGCGAATCCAGACATTACGATGGTTCTGGATACCGGCACGATTACATACGCCAGTGAAAGCGCATTTAAAGCAGTCGCGGAGACCGAGGCAACGCTCAATAAGCTTGAAGGCATGTTCACAGCGCATGCAGAAGGCGTCGAAGTGAAGGTCAACGGCAAAGTAATCGGAATCGTGAAGGATCAGCAAACGGCAGACGATATTCTGCTCCGCGTGCAGAGCAAGTTCGCACCGGAACTGGCCGCATCGATCAAGAAGAAAAATGAAGTATCCGTGTTGAGCTACAATTCGGAATCGGTGCAGCAAGAGGCAGCCACTAAGACGAAGGCTCCTTCCAAGAACCCAGGCCGGGAAGTAACCGGCGTCGGATTCGTAGAGGACGTAGCGGTTGACGAAGTGGATATCGCGCCTGATGACATTATGCAGGCTGAGGATGTATACAAGCTGCTCGTGCAAGGAAGCGTGAAGCCGACCAAGTATACGGTTCAAGAAGGCGACTGCATTGGCTGTATCGCGCAGAAGTTCGATATTTCGCCGCAAGTGATTTATGAGAACAACGCATGGATCAAGGATGACAAGCTTACGATCGGCGATGTGCTTGATCTGACCGTGCTGCAGCCCGAGCTTACCGTTACAACGACGGAAAACTTGGTAGAGATCGAACAGATTGCGCCGGCAGTCGAGATCCAGAAAAACGCAAGCATGCGTGTCGGCGAATCGAAAGTCATCAAGGAAGGCGTTGCGGGCTCGAAGCGCTTGACCTATAAGATCGTGAAGCGGAACGGCTACGTCGTTAGCGAAGAGCTGCTCTCGAAGGAAGTAATCAAGGAAGCGGTAGCGTCGATCGTCATGAAGGGCACGAAGGTTGTGCTTGGCGAAGGTTCGGGCAACTTCGCAATGCCGGTTACGGGCAGCAAATTGACCAGCAAGTTCGGCCCGCGTTGGGGTCGCATGCACACAGGCGTCGACTTTACGGGCAACAAATCGATCCTTGCATCCGATGCAGGCGTTGTCGAGTTTCTTGGCAGCAAGTCGGGTACGGGCAAAACGATTATCATTAACCACAAGAACGGCTACAAGACGTTATACGGACATTTGAACTCTTACAGCGTCGAGGAAGGCGATATTGTCGAGAAGGGCCAGAAGATCGGCGTTATGGGCAACACGGGCAATTCCACAGGCGTTCATCTCCACTTCGAGATCATCAAGAACGGCACGAAGGTTAATCCGTTAGGGTACTTATAATTATTTCATATAGAGATAAAGGGGCGTTGGCTTCGCTGTTGCACACGGCGGGGTTGACGTCCTTTATTTGTGTGGCAGCAGCACTAAAACTAATTTCTATGTCTACCGTAAGCCAGCCAATGGCACATGGAACGCTGTCGCTCGTCCTTGATTCAAGATGGTAGATGTTTTCATGAATGAGGGAAGTTTCATTGTGAACTGGGAGCGGGTGTATGTTAGAATATAAGGTATTACAAGGACAAGCGACGGGCGGTGTAGCGATGCACGGTAAAATATTAGTGGTCGACGACGAACAGCCGATTGCAGATATAATCAAGTTTAATTTGGAGAAGGAAGGCCATCAGGTCATCTGCGCATTCGACGGCGGCGAAGCGGTCCGGCTGGCGTTCGAGGAGAAGCCTGACTTGATCCTGCTTGATCTGATGCTGCCGGTGAAGGATGGCATGGATGTGTGCCGCGAGGTGCGCACGAAGCTGCAGATGCCGATCATTATGCTGACGGCCAAGGATACGGAGATCGACAAAGTGCTAGGATTAGAGCTTGGCGCCGACGATTACGTAACGAAGCCGTTCAGCACCAGGGAGCTGCTTGCCCGCGTGAAAGCGCAATTGCGCCGGCACAATAAGAATGGGGCGGCAGGTTACGGCACGGGAGAAGCGGGAGCCGGGGGACAGCATGTCGATCAGAATAATGCGCCGGAACAGGAGAAGCAGGGACTTAAGCTGTTCAATCTGTTCATTGATACGGATATGTATGTCGTCTATAAGGACAATACGCCTCTGGATCTGACCCACCGCGAATATGAGCTTGTTTACTATATGGCCCGCAACAGCGGCAAGGTGATGACGAGGGAACATCTGCTGCAAGCGGTATGGGGCTTCGAATATTTCGGCGACGTTCGGACGGTCGACGTGACCATTCGTCGCCTGCGCGAGAAGATCGAGGATGATCCCAGCCGTCCGGAATATATTTTGACGCGGCGCGGACTGGGTTATGTGATGCGCAATCCGAAGTCCGGCGGATTTGGTTACGGATGAAGGGGAAATCCTTTTTTCGCACCATTCAAGTGAAGCTCGTCATCATTTATTTGCTGCTTATTCTCGTCGCGATGCAGTTGATCGGCGTTTATTTCATCAGCACGGTCAAAAACTCGCTGATCGAGAGCTTCACGAACAACTTGAAGGAGCAGGCCGACATGTTATCCAAGCTAGCCGCGCCTAGCTTGTCGCCGAAGCTGGAGGCGGATAGCGACAGCTCGGAGAATACGACCGAGACGCTTAGTCTCGTCGTGCGCAATCTTTTCAGCATTAGCGGCGCCGAGGTTCAGGTGCTGGATTCGAACGGCAAGATCGTCGCGACGTCGCAGCAGATGCATCAGTCCGATATCGGCAAGAAGAACAATGAGCTGGCCGTAAGCCGCGCCTTGCAGAACATTAGGGATAATGAAGAAGAAATCATAGATGAAGACAATATGCACAAGAAGATGATCGCACAGCCTGTCGTACTGAACGAGAGGGTTGTTGGCGCGGTCTATATTGTCGCTTCGATGAACGATCTGTATGACACGGTGAACCGGGTTAACCAGATTTTTTTCTCGGGGACGTTAATTGCTCTGGGACTTACGGGCGTACTCGGCGTTCTGCTGGCGCATACGATCACGAGTCCGATTCAAGGTCTGACCAAGCAGGCAGAGGCCGTAGCCGAAGGAAAATTCGACTTGCAGGTGCCGGTGCTTGGGGATGACGAGATCGGCAGGCTGAGCATGGCGTTCAATGATATGACGATCCGGCTCAAGGACGCTTTGTCGGTGAACGAGGAAGAGAACGAGAAGCTCGCATCGATTCTATCGAATATGAGCGACGGCGTCGTCGCTGCGGATGAGCACGGCAAAATCATCGTATGGAATCGTCGCGCGCTTGAGCTGCTTGACGTACGTTCTTGCGAGGGTTACGAGCTGTCGCAGTTGCTGGGGCTCTCCGAGCAGAAGCTGCAAGAGCTGCAGCAAGGCCGCGGGCAGACGCTATTGCTTGAGCCCGGGCTGGATGAGGAGCATGACGGCGATGCGGAAGGAGATGTGCTGCGCGTAACGTTCACGCCGATCCATCGCCGGGACAAGGGCATTACGGGCACGATTGCCGTCTTGCAGGACGTAACGGAGCAAGAGAAGCTGGAGCATTCGCGCCGCCAATTCGTCGCGAACGTCTCGCATGAGCTGCGGACGCCGTTGACGACGATCAAGAGTTACGCGGAGGCGCTTAATGACGGCGCGCTCGAGGAGCGCGAGCTGTCCGAGCGGTTCGTTGGCGTGATTAGCAACGAGACGGAGCGGATGATTCGGCTCGTCACCGATCTGCTGCATCTGTCGCGGCTTGATTCCAACCAAGCGCCGCTTAGACGGCGGCAGACGAATGTGCATGATATGCTCGATGAGGTGGCGGACCGCTTCTCGTTCCAGCTGCGGCAGAAGTCGATCAAGGCAACGGTCCGCGTGGACTCCGGCCTGCAGGATGCATGGCTGGACCGCGATCAGATCGACCAGGTGCTCGATAACTTAATATCGAATGCGATTAAGTATACGCTCGATGGGGGCAAGATCGAGCTGACGGCCAAGAAGCAGCAAAACCCGGCGACGATTGCGATCAGCGTCAAGGATACGGGCATCGGCATTCCGAAGAAGGATTTGAGCCGTATTTTTGACCGTTTCTATCGGGTGGATAAGGCTCGTTCGCGGAATATGGGCGGTACAGGTCTTGGTCTATCGATTGCCCGGGAAATCGTGAAGGCGCATGGCGGGTCGATTGCGCTTGATTCCGAGCTAAACGAAGGAACGACGGTTACGTTCACGCTTCCGCTGCTGCAGGAAGGGGGCGAGATTGCGTGATAGAGAAATTCAAAACGGGGGCGCTTATTGCGCTTGTTGCAATCAGCCTTATACAAAGCTATTTGCTTGCTTACAGCATGCCTGGCCTTAATGCGACCGTTCGCAGAGACCAAAATTATGCGAACGCCGAGCCAATGGGGCGTGAAATGAGCGTGGAGAGCGTTATCTTTCCAGAGCAGCTTATCGTTCATTTGGGCGACAACAAGCATACCGTTATTTTGCCGGGGACGCAGTTCTACGAAATGATTTTGAACCAGCGGATCAAGGGGCGGGAGTTCAAGGGTTTCCAGCGCAATCCGGCCAACATGCTCAATTGGGATGAGGTGCGGAAGAACGATATCGGCATCGAGCTGCGCTTCGATAGCGGCGTTCCTGTCGAGCTACTGCAAAAGCTGCTCAAGCTGGAGGGAGATCTGCTTTTCCTGAACGAAACGATCAATCGGATCTGGATCTTCAAGACGACGGGCACGGAAGAGGTACGCACGTTCTTCTTCAGCAATGACGGGCTAATGGTGTACGAATCGGTACGCGCAGACTTAACGGTGCGCGACGTCCAGGACTATGTGGGCTTTGGCCAATATCAGCCGACGTATACGATGACGGCCGACGGCTTGTATTATCCCGACAATCCGATCGTCGGGACGGAGATTGTGTTCCCTTACGAGACGTATTCGCCGGATCTCATGCAGCGCAACCTGTTCTTCGATCCAAGCACGACGAGAACATGGGAGGATCGCAGCGGCTCGCAGATTTATACGGACGGCAAACGCGGCTTGCAGGTTGAACAGAACGGGACTTGGATCAACTATACAGACCCTGCCGCTCCGCAAAACAACGAAAATGTGCTTAGCGACAACGTGTTCGCATCGGTAGACTTCATTAATGAGCATGGGGGTTGGGATGGCATACACCGCTTCGTCAATCCTGGTCTGGAAAGCAAAGGGAAGCTGGTGCTGTTCCAGCAATATATAGAGCATTACCCGGTCGTCGAATCAGCTCCGTTCCACTTCGGCTACATGAGATTGTCGCTCCAGCAGGGCGTCGTCACCGAATATGCGCGCTCGCTCATTACGCTCGGCGTGAAAGCCGAGAGCAGGAAGGAACGCTGGCTGCCGGGCGGCGAGCCGCTTCGCAAGAAGCTGCAGTCGTTAAAGCGCCGCAGCGAGGTCATCGCGCTGTTCCCAGCTCTGCAGGCGCTGCCGAGCGAAGAGAAGAAGATGCGCTTCACGCCGGTATGGGCGGTGCGGCTGCAGGATGGCACGGAGCAAGTGCTGGAGGACGCTTACCCTCACGGGTATGAGCCGCCGCAGCAGGAAGAGCCGGTGAACGAAGGCAACGCGGCTAATCGCGGCAATGCCGGTCTTGGCGGCAGTACGGGGGAAGACGCCGGCGGCAGTCAGACCGGTTCGCTAAACTCGGTTAGTCAGGCAGGGCTGACAACGAATACAGCGTCTGCAGGCGTCGAGCCGTCGCCCCTATCCGGCGATGGCATCGATCAGTTGCTGGCGGGATTGAAAAATTAGCGATAACGCGAAGCGGTTTGGGAGGCGATGGCGAGTGGATTGGGGTAGAGCGAAGAGCGTGCTTATTTTCTCGTTCCTGTTGCTTAATCTATTGCTTGGGTATCAGCTGTGGCTCGATATTCGGGAGCAGAGGAACGTGAACGTGAATTCCGCGGAGCTGCCGCAGGACAAAGTGCTGCTCATGCAGCAGAAGGGCATATCGCTGAGAGACAATCTGCATCTGCCGCTGGAAACCCCGGAGCTTCGCGACATTACGTATTTGCTGCATTCGGACAGCAGGAAAAACGCAGAGCCGATTATGCTGGAGACGCCAGTCGACAGCCGTATTATTTTCACGCAATCGGAACTGGTGAAGACGCTCGGGAACATCATTCCCGAGCTCAATCAATACGTCTACGACTCGCTCGTCAGCGATGCCGGCGTGTCCGTCTTCCATCGCATGACGGAGGGGCGGCCGATGTTCGATGTGAAGCTGGAGCTGCACCATAGCTTTCAGAAAATAACGGGTTACCAACAGGATCGGATCGAAATTCTAAGCACGGGCGAGGCGAAGCAGGTGCTGCCTGCAGCCAAGGTCATTACCAGCCTAATCGAAACCTACTTGCCGAACGGCTCGGTCATCACCGATATTCAGCTTGGCTATCACGGTCAAATCTTCGACTCCGAGAGACAGGTATCGACGCCATCGTGGCGGGTCATGCTGGAGGACGGTCAAATCTACTACGTTCATGCAATCAGCGGGGAAGTAGCGACGGACGAAGAGCAGGTGGAAACGGCTGGACTCAGGTAGGCTATTGGTAGTGGATACGACGGGGAAACCAGACAATTAGCGGGAGAAATCTCTGTTAATTTTTAGTATATTGCAAAAGTAGACAGGATATTGGTTGAATAGAGAGAATGATAGATTGAGTACGCATGGGCAGAAGGGATAGGACGGGGCGTTATGGGATTACGATTCACGGTATTGGCAAGCGGATCTACGGGGAACGCAACAATCGTGCAGGGCAGCGAGAAGACGGTGCTCGTCGACGCGGGTCTTAGCATGAAGAAGCTGGAGGAGGTCATGCGGGAGCAAGGAATAGCCGGCCATCATCTGGACGCGCTGTTCGTTACGCATGAGCATTCCGACCATATAAAAGGATTAGGCGCTTTCGCACGCAAATACGAGCTTCCGATCTATGCGAACGAAGCAACCTGGGGCGCGCTTGAGCGTCATGTAGGCAACATCGCACCGGAGAAGCGCGTCTATATAGAGACGGGAGAGACGGTTGATTTTGGCCCGATGAAGGTACAGTCTTATCCGATCTCGCATGATGCGGCCGAGCCGGTCGGCTATACGTTCGAAGAGCATGGCGAGAAGCTGAGTCTCGCCACGGACCTTGGTTATATGAGCGAGAAGGTGAAGCGCCATATCATCGACTCCGACGTGCTGGTGCTCGAATCGAACCACGACACGGAAATGCTGCGCATGGGTCGTTATCCTTGGAATATTAAGCGCCGCATCCTTAGCGATATCGGACATTTATCGAACGTAGCCGCAGGCGAGGCGCTTTGCGAGCTGATGACGGATCGAACGAAACGCGTCTATTTGGCTCATCTCAGCCTTGACCATAATGTGATGGACTTAGCGAAGCTGACGGTGAATACAATATTGGAGGATCACGGAATATTTTATAAGAAAGAAGAGCATCCGCTGCGCGAGACGCATCACGACAGACCTACGCCATGGGATGAAGTGAGGCGGAAATAAGCGATTCCATCTGGGCATCAAGCTCTTCTTGCTTGGCGCTTAGCTCTTCTCTTGTCAGGAGGCCCTTCTCTATGAACAGCTCTAGCATAGCGCTTAGGGCGAGGACGGTACGGTAATGATCATCCTTCAGATCCGCGAGTTTGGCGACGAGCTGAACTTGCTCCCAGGAAGCGGGGGATTTGGATTTCATAACGGCTTCTCTCCTTCATTCATATCGTTTCGATCATGCACGGCGCGGGTATTAAAAGTCATATAGCAAAAAAGGTAGAAATGAATGGTACATTTTTGTGAATCTATTATTATTTTAGTCAATTCTTCCGAAAACATTCCTAGATTGAAAAAATAGTCTTGATGTCGGTAGACATTGAGAGGGAGCGATAGCGATGGGCTTATTCGACGACGATTTCTACTCGACAAAGGTTTCTCGGCGCGCGCGTGCAAGCAAGCAAGAGGACTTTGCGTTTCCTTATAAAAGCGGTGGCCGAAAATGGTCGAATGTGAGGGTTGCCTTCGTATCCTCCTTCACCAGCGCCATTGCCGCGACGCTCCTGTTCGGAGCTTTCTTCGGCGGCGGCGCGGATAGCGGCGGCGGCCGCACCGCTACGGCAACGGCAGGCGTCGTCCAGACGATGGACGCGTCCGAACGCGCGATTCAAGCTTCGGCTAAAGTAAGGCCGGCCGTGGTCAGTATCGTTAACGAACAAATGTATTCGCTCGGCGGCGAGGCATTGGAGGAAGGCAGCGAAGGCAAAGGTACGCTGCGCGAAGCCGGTGTCGGTTCGGGCGTTATTATATCGAAGAACGACGGCAAGGCGATTATTGTGACGAATCATCACGTGATCGAGAATGCGGTATCCGTGAAGGTTATTCTAATGAACGGCGAGAAGCGCGAGGCTCGCGTCATAGGCAAAGATCAGATTACCGATCTGGCGGTGCTGGAGATTGATGAGAAGGGTATCGATGTCGTTGCGGAGATTGGCGATTCATCGGCGCTTCGCGCGGCCGAATTCGTCATTGCGATCGGCAATCCGCTCGGGCTGGGCGAATCGTTGTCGCAAGGCATCGTCAGCCGGACGCATCAGATCATACCGGTGTCGCTGAACCAGGATGGCGTGTACGACTGGGAGCAAGAGGTCATTCAGATCGATGCATCCATTAACCAAGGCAATAGCGGCGGTCCGTTGATCGATATGAACGGCCGTGTCGTAGGCATCAACAGCATGAAGATTGCCGACCTTGGCGTTGAAGGCATCGGCTTCGCTATTCCGATCAACAACGCAATGCCGGTTATAGAAAGCTTGTTGAAGGATGGCTTCGTGCCGCGTCCATATCTCGGCGTGTATACGATAGACTTGGAGCAGTATTGGGAGCAGCAAAATATGGCCGAGGCGTTCGAGGGCGAAATGTCCGAGGACGAGGATGGCGGCGATGAGCCGAAGGCGGACGCGAAGGATGAGGCTTCCGCCGAAGATGGCGGTAAGGAGCTAGGACTGCCTGACGAGGTGTATGACGGCGTCATCGTGCTCGAGGCGGTAGGCCCGGCCATGGATGCCGGCCTTGCGTTCAACGATGTCATCGTGAAGCTGGATCGCCAGTCGATCGGCAGCACGATGGAGCTCCGCAAATACTTGTACGGCCAGAAAAAAATCGGCGACGAGATCGAGGTTACGTTCTACCGCGAAGGCGAGCTGAAGACGACGAAGTTTACGCTGGGCGTAAAGGATGAAGAGGAATAAGCGTAGCGGCAGGGCATGCTAAGCTTGCTTCGGCAACTGTAGGGATAAATGAGAGTGCAGGATGCGAACGGGAAGCCGTTTGTATCCTGTTTTTTTGTAAATGGAATGTTCTAATGCAATCGTAAACTTCACAGCATACGACATTTTCTGCTATGCTGGAGATAACGAAGAAAACAAAATTATCAACTAGGGATAGGAAGCGAGCAGATTATGTATTGTGTATGCAAGGCACATATCGAGAACGCGTTGGATAGATTCGTGGATGAGTATGAGGATGCGCCGGACGTGGTGGATTTGAAGGAGACGCAGTTCGCGGACTGGGATCCGCCGCGCAAGTGCGATCTGTGCGAAGAAGCAGCCACCTTCCTGGTGGTGTAGCGGGTACATATCCAGGCTGTCGGCAAGGGAAAGGGAACACTGTATCTAATCCTCAATCCTTTTCGAGCAGCTTTTGTATGATTTGACGTTGGTAATCGGCGAACGCTTCGGACGAGTTCCATCCGCGTTCGGACATTAGGGTTTGATAGCGAAGCTTCTTGGCGGACAACTGGCCTTGAAGCTTTTTGCGTTCGGTATCGTTCTGGCAGGCGGAGATGAGATCGCCCAGCGTGATCATTTCTTTGCGCAGCTGCATTTCCTCGGGAAGCATTCCCGCATTCTTCAGCAGCTTGTAGCCGACCCGAAGCTCCTCGGGTACGCTGTCCATGTCGTCCAGGGGAAGCGGCTTTCCGGCGCCCGGCAGATTGTCGAATTCTCCTTTGCGAATGGCCTCGCGTATTTTCTCCTCAGCTAGCATGCGTAGAAAATCCATCTCATATCAACTCCTTGCTCATTAGTTTATCACAAAGCGGAGCTAACTAAAGATGGGCACTTAGGGAAATTAGCAGGACGTTGTTTGGTCCGGGGCTTGCTTCACATACCGGGTTATTTTCTGCTATGCTGGGAGCAACTAGGAAAAGGATGTGTAGCACAACTTATGCATATACAGATAGCGGCCGTTGGCAAGCTGAAAGAGAAATATTTGGTGCTCGGCATAGCGGAATATGCCAAGCGGCTCGGGCCTTACGTGAAGCTTACGCTCACGGAAGTGCCCGACGAGAAGGCGCCGGAGACGATGAGTCCGGCGGAGGAAGCGATTGTGCGCGACCGCGAGGGCGAGCGGCTTCTGGCGCAGCTGAAGCCGGATGCGCATGTCGTCGCGCTTGCCCTTGATGGCGAGCTGTGGTCGAGCGAGGATCTCGCGGCGCAGCTCGATAAGTTAGCCACATATGGGCGCAGCCACGTGGCTTTTGTCATTGGCGGGAGCAACGGTCTGGCTCCCGTCGTGCTTCAGCGCGCCCAGCAGAAGCTCAGCTTCGGGCGCATGACGCTGCCGCACCAGCTGATGCGGCTGGTGCTGGTCGAGCAGATTTATCGGGCGGTGAAGATCAATCGGGGGGAACCGTATCACAAGTAGGGCGAAATGCTGTAACAAGAGAACTTCCTCGAAGAAGTCAATCGAGGAGGTTTATGCAAGCAAACTTTGCGTCTCTTTGATAAAGGCAGCTATAGCAGGAGAGATTGTTTCCTGTGAACGTACTGCCAATCCTATGTTACGGGTAATAGGAGGTTTTAACGGTTTCACCACAATATTTGCTGGCATAACCGGCAGTATCATTGAAGGTACGATGGACACTCCAATGCCTGCCTCAACCATGGAGATAATGGTTGAATTCTCTGCAACCTCAAACTGCTTATTTAGGCTAAGCTCATTCTCTTGAAACGCCCTCATCACAAGTCGTTCACATCCAGATTTAAGCGAAAGAAACGGTTCGTGCACAAGCTGCTCGATAGAGATCACGTCATGCTTCCTGAGTGGATGAGTCGCTGGCAAGACTGCAACATAGGGATCGCTAACAAGCTGGATGATATCCAGTCCGTCACATGGATTGGCCAGAAACCCAAGGTCAACGGTCCCAGCTTTGATCCAAGCTTCAACCTCCGCATAGCTTCCTTCAAAAAGTAGTAGTTCTACACCAGGATAGCGGCTGCGAAACGCTTGAAAAATACTTGGAATTACGTTAGCCGAAAAGCTGGGGAAGGCGCCGATCCGTAGGGTCCCATTCTTAACACCCTGTGCCTCTGATACAACTTGATTAATCTTGTCTTTCTGGCTCACGATCTCACGAGCATGCGGCAAGATTTGTTCACCTGCATCCGTCAGCTTTATGTGGTTGCGATTGCGTGTAAAAAGAACAATGCCTAATTCTTTTTCCAAATCAGCAATACTGTGGCTAACGCCCGATTGGCTTGTAAGCAAAAGCTCTCCTGCTCTGGTGAAGCTGCCCGTTTGAACGACAGCCAGGAATACTTCTAATTGATAAAGAGTCATTTTCGCGCCTCACTTCCATGAACTACTCTTCATGCATGGTATGGTAAATTTTCATTTTACGATCGATTGGAACTTCATTATGATGTATCCAATAGATAAAAGGGAGTGAGCATTGCGATGAACCATATACGAGTATACCATGTTGATGCTTTTACCCAAATTCCGTTCGAAGGTAACCCCGCTGGAGTTGTACCTGATGCTAGTAGATTAACATTAACGCAAATGCAAAAAATCGCCAACCAGCTAAACCTGCCAGAGACAGCATTTTTGCTGCCCGCTATTGACCCGAATGCAGACTATCGAGTCCGCTATTTCACGCCACAAGAAGAAATCGATTTCTGCGGTCATGCTACGGTCGCATCCGTCTGGTTGCTTGCAAATGAGTACGGATGGGCCAAACGAGCAGATCAGATCACCTTGGAAACCAATATAGGTTTGATTCCAGTACATTGGGATAAATACGAAAATCAGATTGGCAAGGTGACTATGACACAGATTTCCCCAGAAGTAAGAGATGCTCCTTATGATAAATCAGAAATTGCCGACTTGCTAGGATTTGATATCGATCAATTGGATGATCGTTTTCCAATTAAACTTGCTTATACAGGTAACTGGACGCTGATTGTTCCGATTAAGACACATCAAGCAATCGACGCGGCCAAACCGAAAATGGATCAATTGGCGTTGTTTAATAAAAAATATTCCATCAGCAACACGCATCTATTTACGTTCGACGCAAAGCAAGGGTTTGACCTCTATACACGAGATTTTGCACCCTCTATTGGCATACCCGAAGATCCCGTGACGGGGGCGGCAAATGGCGCTTTGACCGGATATCTTGTTTTGGAAAACATCATAAGCAAAGAAAAGAGTCACCTAATTATAGGACAAGGTGATGCAGTTGGTCGTCCAGGCACGCTCTATGTAACCATCATACCGACGGAGACGGATATCGCCATCCAAGTTGGAGGATTCGCGCATGTAACAATTGCAGGTAATCTGCGATTACCTGAAAGTTGGAGGGATTCTCTTGATTGAACTGATCAAGCACGTCATGGAAGATATGAACAAACAGCTTGACCGAATTGAGAAGAGCTTGTATCAGCTAAACGATGAACTAATTTGGAAAAGAATGAAGGACTCCTTGAACAGCATCGGTAATCTCTGCTTGCATTTGACAGGTAACGAATATCAGAACTTTGTGAGCGCTATCGGAAACAGGCCGTTCATTCGAGAGCGTACTCGCGAATTTACGACGGACGGGGGAATATCAAAAGAAGAGCTGATAATCCTTCTTCGGAAAACCCGATCCGAATCGGAAGATGTTTTATCTGAATTATCGAACGATGATTTGTCCCGAGAGGTCATCATTCGCTATGGCCGTGAGGATTGGAACCGAATGCACCGATGTGATGCCCATGCCGACGAAACCTATGATACAAGATTAATTGGCCGTCTGCTTATACAGGTGTCAGCACACTACGGCTATCATGCGGGACAGATTGTGGTGCTTGCGAAGATGCTGCAAGATACGAATGAACATGTCACGGGTCAATACCATTGAGGAAGGTAAGATTATTGTGACTAGAAATGGATTAATATGCGATCTCCGAGAGGATGCCCGTATGAGTCGTTGATTTTCTTAAAATAGTCGATATCGATGGCCAGAACGCCGAGCGTCTCATTTTTCCCGTTCGTTAGTCCGATTCTTTCGGTGTAGTCTTGAAGATAAGCGCGGTTATAGGCAGTCGTTAACGGGTCAATCATTAAAGCGGATTTTGCGTTTTTATAGCGTTCAACCAACTCCAGCGTCTTGCGCAGGAAAAGAAAGCAAATTCGTAGTCCTTGTGCTCCAAGATATGACAGTGCCAAGTGAATTTGCCCGTAAAGGGAACGAATTTATCGATTATTCGTGTCACTTGACCTAAGCTCACACGGCAATGTCCTTCCATCCGCGTTCGCCAGGTTCTGGGGGAAGGGCTAGGCCTGTGTAGCGTATTTTCTTGGTTTTGTTATAGTAGTTCACATCGAAATTTCTACGTTCGTTGGGACCAGCTCCCGCAATCGTCTTGTACCTTGACCTGTAACTTAGACCGTTGATATAGTCTAATGCCATAAAGGAGGAAAGCGGAACGTACAAAAGCCCATCTTTCAACGGTAGATGCCTGCCATTATACTTTTTGCACCGGGGAGTATTACGACGCAGATTGGATCACATGCGGTTATGAGTGGCTGACGAGCAAAAAAGTTATTTCGCCTTAGCGATGGTACGGTGAGCTTCATCCTTAGGGGTGATCGTTATGAAAATCGATATTACGATTAGAGAATTAGCAAAGCTGCATTCGATGTTGAGCAAGAAGATAGCTGATTCCGATCTTCGGGCATTATTGATTAGTCTCTTCATGCCTAGGCAAATCACGGTTCCAGGTTACATGGATCAAATAGAACAATTTCTCGCAAGCAATGATAATGAATAGCTTAGAGTTACACGTTAAAATAGAACCATTGATAAAAACAAAGTTTCCAGAACGATTTATAAATAGAGCATTTGAAATATTGTTGCGCAATTTCCTGATTTCAAATTTTAGAGAATTTTTCGAATTGCTTTCGAGGCAGTTTAGACTCCTCCTTTAGAATAAGGTTGTGGGCAAGAGAGAAAGACCATACAACCTTAAAGGAGCGAGTGAAAAATGAAAAAGAAAAACAAATTCATCATGATCGGCGCGGCGGTTGGTGCAATGACGCTATTTACGGCGACGGCTTTCGCGTATACTCCGAACACGGAAGGCTACGATGCGTTCAAAGCGGTGCTTAAAGCAAATCATACGTCGGGGGCTGCAATCGATAGCGCGTCGGTTAACGGAAACTTCACCGTTACGGTTGACGGCAAGACGGTGCTGAAGGCGGACGGCTCTTCGAAAATGGGGGAAGCAGGCGGCGAGCACAACGTCAGCGGCGACCTCGACTTCACGCTCATGGGTATCGAACGAAACGCCAGCTTTTACAGCAGTGGTGACGACAAGGTCTATCTCGTAGACCGGACGCATGATTTGCATTATCAGGTAATCAACCTTGACGATGAGCACGCCGGCGAACATCGCGAATGGTCGGGTGAGGAGGAACTCCAGGATCGCCCGATGAACAAAGCGGAAGAAGCGCTCCTCGATTTCATGGTCGGCGACCTGAAGGATAACTTCAGCGTGGTGAACCAAGCGGATGGCTCGAAGACGATTGCGGTCGACATCAGCAAGGAGGACATTCCGCTCCCGCTACGTTTGCTCATGGACGCTGCATCGGCTGAGGACAGGGTCGGGCGCGCACATGCGCCGGAAGCGTATGCGGAGTGGGAGCAACTCAAACAGCTTCCTTTCTTCCAAGGACTTGAGGGAATCGACTTGGAAGCGCAATTGCCGGAGTTGACGGAAGACGTTGCAATTGAACATGTGCGGCTGCAAATGACGGTCGATGCGAATAACGAGGTGCAAGGCGCGCAAGGCGAGCTTGAAGTGAGCGGCAAAGATGAGGCGGGCGTCACCCACCGCGTGGAGATAGAAGGAGCAGGCGACGTTAGCGGCGTCAATGCCACGACGCCGGATGCGTATGATCCTGCCGGCAAGTCCGTGGAAATGCTCGACGCGGCAATGCTCGACGACCGCAGCTAACACAGTTGACCTCGGGAGGACCATGCCAATGTTCGAAGTGAACGATCTGACGAAGGTCTACCCTGGCGGTCGCGGCATCCAAGGGCTGAACCTCACCGTGCATTCCGGTGAGGTTGTCGCCTTATTGGGGCCGAACGGCGCCGGGAAGACGACGGCGCTACAGGCAATGGCCGGCTGGCTCGGGACAGACAGAGGGAAAGCGTGCTGGAACGGCGCCTCCGTCGCCGACCGGCCCGATCTGACGAGGCCGCACATGGGCCTGATGATCGGAGAGCCGTCTCCGTACCTCTATCTCACGGGATATGACTATCTGAGATGCTACCATAAGCTATACCCGGGTGTCGATGAAGCGCGCATCCGGCAGACGCTGGAGCTCGTGGGCATGCTGAAGCAACGAGACCTGAAGATCAAGAAGTATTCCACCGGCATGAAGCAGCGGATTGAGCTTGCCAGCGTGCTGCTCCACCGGCCCAAACTGCTGCTGCTCGATGAGCCATTCTCGGGCATGGACATCGAGGGCAGACGGGAGATTGCGATGATGCTGCGCGGCCTCGTGGCCGACTCGGGGATGAGCGTCATCGTGTCGTCGCATCAGGTGCACGACATCGAGGACTGGATTACGCATGCTAGCATCATTTATGAAGGGCGGCATGTCCATACGGCGGGCATCGTGCAGATTCGAGAGTCGTTCGCCACCGTGGAGGGCTACTATTTGCATCATCTCGCACAGGAAAGGAGCAGGGCCGAATGATCGCGAAGATGAATAACCTCACCGCAGAGGAGCTGCGCAAGCTGTTCCGCGGAAGCAAGCTGAAGGTTCTGCTGCTGCTCTCCTTCATTATTGGTATTCTCTTCGTCTTTATCGGGGACCGTCTTGCGCTGGACGACAACCTCCCGCTGACGGCAATCGAGCTGCTGCTTACGGTCATGCTCCCTTTTTTCATGGGGGCGCTCGGCAGCGATCTTATGGTCGGCGAATGGAAGGGGATGATCAAGCATGCGCTGAAGCTGCCGATCAGCCGAGAGTTTCTCTTCATGGGGAAATTGTTCGCGGGCTTAATGGCCGGTGCTTTGATCGTACTGTGTATGTTCGTGCCGATATTCATTGGAAGCCTAGTTCTTCAAGGCGTGCCTGAGCCGTCCTCGCTTGGGGCGGGTATGGCGGAGCTTGGCGGCGCAATCCTGTTCAGCGGCTTGTTGCTAGTATTGACGAACAGCGTGTCCTTATGGGTGGGGAGCAGCGGTGTTGGGCTGGTGGTGAGCGTCGTGATGTGGATGGCGATGAGCATCGTTGGAATGCTTGAGCCGCAGCTGAATCGATTCTTCGTCACGAACTATGCGGATTGGCTGCAGCCGCTCCTGTATGGGGGGGATGCCAGTATGACGGTTTCGACGTTGCTATTTATGACAGCCTACTATATCATTGGCACTATATTGGGCTTGCTGGCCTTCCAAAGGAAAGAGTTCTGACATATGTCCATTCGATTGAAACTTATTTTAACGTATTTATTTGGCACTTTACTGACTGCGATTATCGTTGCGATGACCGGAATCGGACTCGTCACGGCGGTCCTCTCGTATCTCGCAAGCGGTATCGTGAAGGATCAATCTCCGCATGAAGCGTTCTATCGGGGCATCGATCTGTTCGTGGACCTGCGTTATGCGGAGAGGTACGCGCCGGAGGAGCTGACGTCCCCTGCGTTCGCAGCCTCCATTGGGAATCGGCTGCAGCCGTTCGGGGGCTTCCTTGTCGTCCGGCAAGGGGAGAGCTGGGAAAGCTACGGCGCGCTCAGCGAAGGGGAAGCGTTCCTGAAGCAGCTGCGGCAGGATGTGTCCACGGCTAGGCCGCACGCGGGCGACGTGTTCGTCGTGAGCGCGTGGGAGGAACGCGACTTGCTTTCGGTAGGATACGATTTCCCTGAGATCGACGATCCTTTAACCTATTACCTGGTCGCCGACATGACGGATGCAGGCTCCAAGACGAATCGTTTCGAGTTATTCTTGCTTCTCGGCATTGCGATTCTGATCGGTATCATTCTGGTCCCGCTGCTCTGGATTACGACGAGGGATATCGTGCGTCCGCTGCGACAGCTCGAACAGGGCTCCCGGCGTATTGCCGAAGGGGATTTGAACTTTCGTCTGGAATCCAAGGTACGCAACGAAGTGGGAAGCGTCATCCGCTCGTATGAGAAGATGCGGAGCGAGCTGCAGCGATCGATCGACGCTCAGCTTGCGTTGGAGGAGAACCGCAAGGAGCTGATCTCGAATATTTCGCATGATCTGAAGACGCCGCTGACCTCGATCAAGGGCTATGTGGAGGGGATTCGGGAAGGCATCGCGAACGATCCGGAGAAGCTGAAGAAGTATATTGACGTCATCTATACGAAGACGCTCGACATGGACCGAATGATCGACGATCTGTTCTTGTTGTCGAAGCTGGATCTCGAACAGGAGCGTTTCCACCTGGAGACGGTGCCGCTGGAGTCGTTCTATCGGCAGACGATGAGCGAGCTGCAAATGGAGTACGAGAGCGCGGGCGTGCGGCTGACGAGCGAATATGAGGCGGGGCAAGGCGATGTTGTGACGATGGATGTCCAAAAGATGAGGCGCGTCATGCTGAACATCGTCGGCAATTCGGTGAAATTCATGGACAAGAAGGAGCCCCATATCCACGTGTACTTCGGGCGGCAGTCGGAGGATTGGGTATTCGCGGTTACGGATAACGGCCCGGGGATGGGACCGAACGAACTGGAGCGGATTTTCGATCGTTTCTATCGCGCGGATGCGAACCGGAATCAGAACGTAGCCGGCTCCGGGTTAGGCCTTGCCATTGTGAAGCAAATTATCGCGAATCATGGCGGAACGATCCATGCGAGAAGCGAACTGGGACAGTTCATGACGGTGATGATTAGCATTCCGATGAAGCGGGATAGCAATGAAGCGAGGAGAGCGTAAGATGTCGAAACGGAAAGTGTTAATCGTTGAGGACGATCAAGCGATCGCCGAGCTGGAGCGGGACTTTCTCGAGGTACACGGCTATGAGGTGACCATACGGGCAGACGGCCGGCAAGCGCTTGAGGAGGCGCTGGAGCAAGAATACGATCTGATCATTCTGGACGTCATGCTGCCGGGCATGGACGGCTTTGATCTATTGCGACGGATACGGGAGACTAAATTTATTCCGGTGCTGATGGTATCCGCCCGCAAGGAGGATATCGACAAGATCCGAGGCTTGGGCCTAGGGGCGGATGATTATGTGACGAAGCCGTTCAGCCCAACGGAGCTCGTGGCGCGGGTGAAGGCGCATCTCGAACGATATGACCGATTGACCGGTGTCGCGGCAGGCACCACCCACTTGCAAGCCCGGAAGTCGCGTGAGCTGAACATTCGCGAACTATCGATCCAGGTCGATGCAAGACGGGTGACGCTGCGCGGGACGGAGGTTTCGATGACGGCAAAAGAGTTCGATCTGCTGCTATTCCTCGCGGAAAACCCGGATCGGGTATATTCCAAGGAGGCGCTGCTGGACAGGGTCTGGGGGATCGAGAATTATGGGGATTCCGCCACGGTCACGGTCCATGTAGGGAAGATCCGGGACAAGATCCAGAAGGACCCGTCGCAACACCAGTTTATCGAAACCGTATGGGGTGCGGGATATCGCTTCAAGGTGTAAATGCGCAAGCAGTCTCCGTGATTCGTGATGATTTTGAATGGGCTGACCACATGATTTTTAGATATATGACTAGAGAAACCACTCCATTGTCAGGAGTGGCTTTGTGTTTATATACTGATGTAAGTTTTATAGTCAAACTGTACTTTGTATTTAGATACATTACGGGGAACCGTGTCACAAGAATCAATTCTAATTTCTCACAAAGCTGATACAAATAACGGACGCCTTTCATTTGAAGTTGGATCATGCGATCCAAGTGGATTTAGTAGTCGGTAGAGATTTTTCTTATTTTATCGATATCGCCGACATTCAGCTCTCGAATAATCTCTTTGATCCCGTTTAGCGAGTATGTATAAACATACGAAGATGATTTGAGAGCATGAATAACGCGAATCTGACGAATATGGTTTTGATTTAAAATACGGTACTTGTTTTCGTTGTCACGGGGGATAGTGAGCAGCCCAACCTTTTCCCAATACCGGATCGTTGTCGTCGGAATTCCCGTTTCTTTCGATATCTCATTCATTGTTAGAGGTCCCTCTTGTGCAATTAGAGGCTCTTCTAAACTTTTCAATGTTTTCTCGGATATGATCTTCTCGTTATGCAAGGAGGATTGTACTTCGATAACGAGCCAAAAAGCAAAATTGACGCGATTGTTGTGAATGTTTTTCAGAACTTCTGCAGTTAATTGCAGCCCGAAACCATCCGCCATCGCCCGGCATTAATTCGGAGGACATTGGGAGAGTGTTCGACAAGGGTTTTACCGGAGCAACCGGCAGAAAACAATACAAATCTACAGGCATGGGGCTCTATCTGGCGAAACGGCTTGTGCAAAAACTAGGACATGAAATTGAAATTGAGTCGAAGGAAATGGGGTATACGCAAATTGCAATTCGTTTTTTGCGCAGCGATTAAGCCTAATCTCAAAAGCATATCTAAATTCCTTTAATTTATCAGTCAGTAGATACAAAGAAAGTTGCCATTAACAGGCTGCGTAATCCTGGCTGTCGGTAATTTCGCCTTATTGATGATACGTAGAACCTTACCATAAGTAGGGCGAAAAATTTGATTGGGAAGGCACGGGGACTATTGTTGTTATACGGAATAGAGTAATTTTGAATTCATTACGTAGGGCCCCTTACCCCAATACATAATTACGCAATACCAAATCAGTTTATTATCACGAGGAAAAGAGGTCAATTCCGATGGCAAAGTGGGATAACATGTTGTCCATGCTTTGGATGCTACGATCCGGAAGGAAGCTCACCGCCACTCAGATTGCGGACAGCTTGGAGATCAGCGTCCGCACCGTGTACCGGTATATCGACGCATTATGCGCCAGCGGTGTGCCGGTAGTCGCAGAATCGGGCCATGACGGTGGCTTTCGCATTCTAGAAAGCTTCAGGGAGGCGCCATTGTTCTTCGACTCTGTAGAGCTGAAGGCGCTTTTTGACGCGTTTAAGTTTACACAAGGCGCTGGCTATCCGTATGCGAAGGAGCTGGAAAGCGCGTTGAAGAAGGTGGAGAACAGGCTGCACAATGAGCAGCGTGATGATCTATCCCGCCAGACGGGAGGTTTGGATGTGATTTCTCCGGCGCGTCCGCCTTCCGTTGTTCCGTTGTTGCGGGACCTGGAGCAGGCGATTAATGACGGGCGAACGGTGCGTATCGTTTATCGCAAAGCGAATGCGGAGCAGGCCGATGAACGTGAAGTAGATCCTTACGGACTCGCTTACGACCAAAACGAATGGTACGCTGTCGCGTTCTGTCATCGGTCGCAGGCTTTTCGGACGTTCCGCGTAGACCGCATCGATCGGATGGAGCCGACCGAAGAACGGTTCGAAAAGCCGGAGCGTTTCTCCGCGTCCGCCTATTTCCGCGACCAGTCCGAGCTGGTACGGGAGGCGGGGGGACCGCTGACGGTCATCCGCATCGAGGGAGAGCCCGACACGCTGAACGCGGTTTGCGGCCACTGGCATATGCGCCATTATTTGACGGAACGTACCGATCGGGAGGCGCGGTTTCTGCTCGATGTCCCAACAATGAACAAGTACCTTCCGATGTATCTGATGACGATCGGCACGGCCATTCGCATTCGGGAGCCGTTGGAGCTGAAGCGTCGGGTCCAGGAGATGGCATCGGCAATCGCACAACATTACGATATTGGAACCGATTAAACTTCACTGAAGGTAACTGTCAGTGAAGTTGTTTATTATTAAGATAGAATACAAATCAAATCATGAAGGAGGAAACAAAACCAATGTCAACTTTTACAATGGAGCATATAAACCCGGACGGTTTATTCAGATCAGAAGCATTTAGTCAAGCGATTACCGTAACAGGAAGGGCAAAAACAATTTATATTGGCGGGCAAAATGCTATTCATTCAAAAGGTGAGCTGATTGGAGTTGACGATTTGGAGTTGCAGACAAAACAGGCGCTTCATAATGTCAAAACCATTTTAGCTGCTGAAAATGCGAGTTTCGCCGATCTGGTCAAACTCAATATCTATTTAGTTAGCGGAAGCGACCCGCTTATTGGTTACAAAGCGTTCCAAGAGATGGCTGGTTCAATAGATCATCCCCCATTGGTCACCGTGCTATTCGTTTCGGAATTTGCATCGCGTCCATCTTGCCTTCTTGAAATGGATGGAATTGCAGTCATTGAAGATAAGGACTAAGTTTGAATGGTCTATACGGCTCTGCTTCGCGGGATCAATGTCGGCGGAAACAATAAAGTAGATATGAAAATGCTTAAAAAATCTTTTGAGCAGGCTGGTATGAAAAACGTCGTTACCTATATCAATTCGGGTAATATCATTTTTACAACCACCGGCCACTCCAAATTGGATATAGCGCAAATTCTCGAAAAAGCGATTACGGATACCTTCGGTTTGCAAATCAAGGTGCTGGTAATCAGTTTAGAAGACATGAAAAATGTGATGTCCACGCTCCCCGAATCATGGATGAACAATGATAAATTGAGATGCGACGTCCTTTATTTATGGGAAGATATCAATGACTCTGCCGTTCTCGATAAGCTAAAATTCAAACCGGAGATCGAAACGGTGAAATATGCGCCAGGCGTGATTATATGGGCGATTGATAAAATAAACGTGACCAAAGGCAGCATGACAAAGTTGATTGGTACGGAATTGTATCGACAGATGACGATCAGGAATTTGAATACGACACGAAAAATATATCAGCTTATGCTGGCGGCAGACGAAGACGTAAATGATTTCACCTGCTCAGATCCCGATTAACTTCGCTGACATCCATTGTCAGCGAACCTGGTATACGATAGAGAAAAGCCTGAGGCAGTGGCAGCCAAACGATGGATAAAGGAAAGGTGGATCCCTATATGCTTAATCAATCGCAACAATTGTACGAATATCATGTTTGGGCGAATGACCAGCTGTTCACCCATCTGGAGCAGCTTCCGGAGGATGTGTTTCATGCGGAAGTGACGAGCGTGTTCCCGTCCGTGTCGCAAACGTTCGGGCATATGTATGTGTTTGAACAGCTCTATATGTACGTATTTGCGGAAGTTCCGAACGAGGACATTTTTCCGAAGATCCCGGGCTGGACAGAGAAAGCGCAGGTCAAAACCGTGGATGAGATGCGGCAGCTGTTCGCCGGCGTCGCCGAACAGTTTCGCGATTTGCTGCGGCGTACGCCCGACCCGGACAAGGCATTGACTATCGAGCATCCGAAGTACGGCCGTCTCGATACGCATTTCTCCGACATTCTACGGAATGTGGTCAACCATGGGACGTATCACCGGGGCAATGTGACCGCGATGCTGAGGCAACAAGGGTATGTCGGGGTCCCGACCGATTATATGTTTTATTTGATGGAACAACGGGAAGTTCAGCTATAAACCGATCGAAGTCAGCGGCGGCACGATTCAACCGATAACCTCACCGAAGCACCTTAGCGCAAACACGACCAGCACTGATACCGTCAACGTTGGTACTATCAAGAGGATCGAGATGGTTGAGTTGAGCTTCGATGTAAACGTAGCCTACAGCGTAGTGCCGATCTTATTCATACGTTAATGGAGCACGATCTCATCGATGAATATCATCTCATGATCCAACCGGTCGTACATGGGAGCGGAAAGCGCCTCTTCAAAGACGAAAGCTATACAAAAGCTTTAAAACTTGTTAATGCTCAAACGACCTCTACCGGTGTATCCATCCTTTCATATCAACCAGAGAAAACGAACTAAACCCTATCGTAACGAAAAAATGCCTCTAATCCATGTTCAGTGGTTTAGAGGCATTCTCATATAAGTGTCGAGCTAGAATTGTAGGTTGGTTGCGGGGGCAGGATTTGAACCTGCGGCCTTCGGGTTATGAGCCCGACGAGCTACCGGGCTGCTCCACCCCGCGATAGTATAACTAAGCAATTTGATCTTTAACGTTGGTCAGATCTTTTATACTACAGCAGTTCGAGCCAATATGCAAGCTTTTTAATGGGAGTACTTCTCGAGGGCTACTTTCGGAGGGGATGGATGTATCAACGGAGGTAGAAGGGGAATTTAAGTTTGCTAGGCAAAAGTATACACTGGCGGGATCCAATCGGGAAATGTTAACGCGTAAGAATTCGCGGTTGCAGTGATACGGTGAACCGTATCATAAGTGACGGCAAGTTTTTGGGGTGAAACATGTAAGAGCTTGTTAAAAACGTGTTGGCTGGCATGGGTTTGCGGTAGGTCACTTTTCCCCGAAACGTCCGCGTAGGTCCTCTTTTATGCGCTTTTTGGGGTTAGATGACGATGGTGTATTGGCGGGTAGCTTTTGCTTTCGAGAACTTTTGACTGTCCAGAATATACATTTAACAACCACGAATAAACAAATAAAATCCGATAGTCTATAATATGCTAAAAAATGGCTAGATAGTTAAGGTACGTTCTAACTGATCATGCATATAATTTAAATTGCATAGGAATGAAAGCGCTTACTGGAGTGGTTCTGTAAAAATAGAAACGAAAAAACTAATTAGGAGGCGATTGGAAAAGTATTGCAGCAGTTGTTTCTTATATTTTTTTCCAACCATATAAAAGGAAGAGGGTGCCATTTGATGTCAAATTTTACATTCAAGTCCTGCAAGTTATTAATGATGATCGCATTTGTTTTTATGTTTACAACCGTTTCTACAAGCTTGGGTTCCGTAGCATCTGCGGCTAATATGACATGGGATTTCACACAATATAACGCCACTCAAATTACTTCGGCAATGGGTGCAGGATGGAATCTAGGAAACGCATTAGATGCTAATATTAACGGTGTTCCTAGCGAAACAGCTTGGGGTAATCCAGTTATTACAAAAGCGTTAATTCAAAAGGTAAAAGCAGCAGGGTTTAGATCCATTCGGATCCCGGTTACGTACATGAAAAAAATCGGTCCTGCTCCGAATTACACCATCGATTCTGCGTATCTGGCCAGAGTGAAAGAAGTTGTCGATTATGCTTACAGCGAGGGCCTGTTTGTCATTCTCAATATTCACCATGATGGCGCTCACTCTACAACCCCCAATACCCCGTCAGATAATTGGTTGCTGCCGAATGCAAGCGATCAAAATACGATTCGAGACAAATTTAAAAAGGTTTGGCAGCAGATAGCCAATACATTCGTCGATTACAACGAGCATTTGGTCTTCGAATCGATGAACGAAGTTTTCGATGGGGTGACGTATGGCGGGACACAGCCTGACCTCACGATTTATTCAAACATTAATACATTGAATCAAATCTTTGTGGACACCGTGAGACTGACCGGCGGAAACAATGCGGCAAGATGGCTGTTGATTCCAGGTTGGAATACGAACATCGATTACACGGCAGGCAACAATGGTTATACTGGTTTTGTGCTTCCAACAGACTATAACAGATCAAGTACAGTTCCTAGCTCCGAAAAGAGAATCATGATTTCTGTACATTATTACGATCCTTACTTCTTCTGCCTAGTAGAAAACGAAGGCGCTACCCAATGGGGAGCAACAGCCGACCCTGCCAAAAAAGACTCTGGGGGACAGGAAGCCCACATGGAGTCACAATTCAAATCCATGTACGATAAGTTCGTAACACGAGGGTATGCTGTAGTCATCGGAGAATACGGTGCAATCGATAAATCGGCTAATGACTCGTCCAACAATACCTACCGTGCAATTTGGACAAAAGCAGTTGTCTCAACAGCGAAGAAGTATAGCTTAGTTCCCGTATGGTGGGATAATGGAGCCAATTTTGGATTGATTAACAGACATAACCTCACAATAACACAGCAAGGAATCATCGATGGCATCATGAGCGGAATAGGTAATTATTATAGGATCGTCAACCGCAATAGCGGCAAGGTTCTGGATGTAAATGGCTACTCAACTGCTGATGGTGCTGCTGTAAATCAGTATACGTATTCTGGCGGCTACAATCAGCAATGGGAATTGCTTAATGTCGGACTTAACAATTATGAACTCATAAATCGTAATAGCGGCAAGGTTCTGGAAATCGGGGGTTGGTCTTCTTCAGACGGAGCTACAGCTCAACAATGGACACATTCTGGTCTTGGCGGCTACAATCAACAGTGGCAGAAGATCGATGTAGGCGGTGGTTATTTCGAGCTTAAAAATGCTGCAAGCGGTAAGTATCTGGAAGTATTCGGTTGGTCTACTAATGATGGTGCAACAGTTGGTCAATGGTCATTAGGCAATCAGTATAATTTTAATCAGCAATGGCAGTTGGTTCAGATTAACTAAATAAAACCCGAATTCTAATCGGAAGCGAACTGTGAAACCGACTTTTCTTCCTTCAGAATTTCCAGCACGATATGGGGGCGTAAACTTCCTACTGCTGGTCGCCATACAACTAAGAAACTCCTTTTTTGCTATCTAATTTCTATGTAGCATTATAGAAATATAGGTATTGCGATAACGAAGATGATGGTTGAACATAGCCAGATTAAGAAAAGGGCCATCCCCATAAAGGATGGCCCTAAAACTTGCCGTTACAGCCATCGCGGTGAATCGTACCATAAGTAGGGGCAAGTTTTTGGGGTGAATCGTGCAGGAGTCTAAACCTCGCGCTCGTTCACTTGTTTGCTTGTATTTCTAAGAGAAGAAACTTGCTTCGCCGCTAAAGACGGCGTTAGCCTTTTCTTCTTGGGTCAACTGAACATTCGAATGGGAGGCGATCTTGTTGAACATGAAAGTTGAAGAAATTATTCGCGAAGTACCAGAGCTAAACAATGAATTCGTAAGTATTGAAAGTCTTAGAGGAGGGCTGAGTAATCAAACCTATAAGGTACAAACGAGAGAGCATACATACGTTCTGCGCATCAATAGCAGGCAAAATGAGTATTTGAATCTGACGCGACGCTCTGAAGTAGAAATGATGAAGAAGGCAAGCCGCGAGGGATTTGCTCCTCATGTCATTTCCAGTAATTTTCCGGAACAATTTGTAGTCACGGAATTTGTTGAAGGTCGAATGCTCGAGAAAGACGATCTGAAAGACGATCATATCAAAGGAATGATTATGGATCGCCTCATACGAATACATCGTATGGAAGGCCACGGCAGAATATGTACTCCTTACGATTTAATTCATGGATATTTGAAAGGCGCAGATCAGTTTCAAGTCAAGCAACCTGATGGATTAAACCGCTTGTTGCATCGAGTAGAGGAAATCATGCATTGGCGGAGTAATGACAAAGAATATAACAATAAATTCTGTCACAATGATACCTTTTTATGCAATATGATATATACAGGTCAACAGCTGCAAATCATTGATTGGGAGTTGTCGGGAGTCGGAGATGTGTTTTTCGAGTTGGCTCTCGTCCCGTTTACGAACCAGTTCAGTGAAACAGATGAGCGTGAATGGTTGAAGTTATACTTCGGCTATTTCGAGGAGGAAGCATTCCACATTCTGCAGGACATGAAATTCGTGTCGATGGTTCGAGAGGCCGCGTGGGGAATGTTTTACAGCGGACTTACAAAGGGTGAAAATCACCATGACTTTGATTACTACAAGCATGCCGAATATTGCATTCAGCGAATCGAACAAGGGATTTATCAATTATAATGGCATAAGAGCCCCATCCCACAAAGGATATCCTTAATACTTGCCGTTACAGACAGCGCGGTGAACCGTACCATAAGTAGGGGCATGTTTTTTCGGAAAATCACGCAACAGGTTTGTAAAGGTGTCTTGCCGGACACGGGCATAACAATAGACTTGGATGATAAGTATTAGAATAATCCAAATGAAAGAAAATGCGGCAGCCTGAGCTGCCGCTGTTTTTATTAAACGATTGCTTCCTGTTTATTAGGAACTGTGCTTGCTTTTTGCTACCTGGTCAACTTCAAAGCCTGCCATCGACCTTTGCAACTTCAACTTTTATTTCTTTTGGTAGAGTTGGATACATCGATAGAATAGTTTCGAGTTGGCTATCTCGTACTTCAGCTGGCATTTTTCCTTGTTTCACGGCTAATCCAGAGGTTGTATAGATTTTTTATAGGTCCCAGTAATATAATGGTAGATATGCTGTATATACTTGGAGCATTTTGTCATTTTCAGTATGTAAGTGACGAAAATGATCGAAAGAGAGGGGGAGAAAGTACTCAACAAGATCAACGGCCTGCACGCCCATTGCACTTACCCATACATCCGGAACTCCGATTTCGATGATGTAAAGGACCTCAGGGATCAAGCTGATAGCATATATCTATTGGCTTGAGTTATATCCGGCAGATATCCCGCAGTCGCCAATTAATTCGGAATTTCGTGAATGGAGGAGATTTTGCATTGAAACGAAAACGCAGTATAGGTAGGCCTGTGCTATCTTTTTGCCTAGCAATTATGCTTGTCTTACAGACATTTACATTCTCTGTTGCCACATATGCAGAGAGCACGGCCGAACCGTCGGTGACTGAGGCGGTGTACGATGAGCCAGCCACTTCCGTAGCGATGATGGCAGGCCCGGCGGACAAAACGGCGGTGCTCATGGGAGAGAATTCGTCCTTTCCGCTGGTAGTCACACAGGACGGGAATGTCGTAGAGACGAATAATGCCATTCACGGCAGAAAGCCCTTTTCCCTTAAGTCGACCGGCGTCAAGGTTCCGGTAAAGGGTGACGCCGCCGACCCTAACACGGTAGATGGCAGCACGGTCATTTTGTATGGCGACTGGGTGCTGTTGGATAAAGCGACCTACTTTCCGGAAGTGATTCTGCCGGAGGCCACCATGACGCTGATGGAAAAGTCGGGCTTCAAAATCGGAACCGCCTATTTCTCAGAAGCAGGCATCAGGGTGGTGTTTGACGGCGACGAACGCTTTTTCAACGGCCAGGGGAGCAACATCACCTTCAGCTTTGAATCCACCGCGAAGGCGGATGTGACGGGCATTAACTATGGCGACCAAAAGCCGATTAATATTTTCGGGGCGGGATACATACTCGATAACCCTGAACTCACGCCTGCGTACAGCATCACAAAGAGGTCCAACAGCAACGCTTCCGATAACAACTGGATCAATCAAGCGGATTTTGTAGAGGGTACAATCAAGTGGCAGGTGGATATTTCAGCCACGGATCTGTTTGACCCCACCATCCCGCAGCCGCTGGACGAGCTAAAGTTCTATGACGCGCTCGATCCGGTTCAGGTGGGCACCTATGTGGAGGGGTCCCTCGAGGTGAACGGCAGTGCGGCGACACCGGACAGCGGTACCGCGAACGCGCTGGCCTACACCTTTCCCGCGGGCTCCGGCGACAAGGCGGTTGTCACCTTCAAGACGTGGATTCCTAAGGCGAAGTATTACACGGAGTACAACACCGCTAGCGGGAACCAGACCGTCACCAATACCGCGGAGCTAAGGGACAAGTCAGGTAATAAGCTGCTTTCCTCGAATTCTTGGCGCGTCATCTTTAGGCCCGACTGGATTCAGAAGAGCGGCACACTGGACAAGCGGTCGAGTTCCGCAGACCCGCGTACCATTACATGGACGATTGATGTCAACAAGAATTACAGCAAGCAGGGTCTGAAAGACTCCACGATCACCGATGTTCTGCCGGCCGGACTTACCTGGAGATCCGCCGCATGGCAGTCGTGGGACAGTACCATAAATAACTGGTCAGCAACAACAACGCCGATTACCCCCGGCGCAAACGGTGTTTATTCGTTCGGTGAGATAAACGGTCCGATCAGGCTGGTCATTGTGTCCGAAATTACGGGCAGTACCACCAGCTTCCCAAATACGGCCATCGCCCAGTGGAAGTTGGATGTCAATACCGTACAGAACAATGATCAAGCAACTGTGAAAGATATTGCCACTGTCACCATTGGGGCCCATACCTTGACAAAGACCACGAGTACAGGTGATATCCTTGGTTTGGGCATATTGCCGTGGAAGGTTACCCTTACGCCTCAGGAGGCCCTTCCGGACGGTGCGGTATACGATCTGCTGGTGTATGGGGACGCGAGTTCCATCGACTTCACCAAGGTTACCGCCAGCCCGGCGATTGACCCTGGAATTCTGGATCAATTGAAGGGAAACAATGGGCCGAGATACTATCAGCGATTTCACTCCGGTTCCTTTCAGTCGAGTGACGGCTTAACGCATCAGGTGTACACGCTATTACAGGATGGGAAGCCTGTCGCCGACTTGCTTCAGGTCACCGGATACAATACCGATAGTCCCGCGTCCTTCACATTTAATTCCCTGATGACGCAGTGGCAGCACTTCGCGGGCAATAACTCTATTGCTCACTATAATCAGGCGTCCCTGTTTGAGGGTGCAGTCCGGACTCGTGATTCTAATCGGCCTTCTCATCAGGTCAATAGCGGTATGCTGGCCAAGCAGATGCTCTTTGCGTCAAAACCGGAAGGGACATCATTCATTCCTGGAAATGTCAATCATTATATCCGAGACGATGCTAACCAAGCATATACATTGGCAGCCTATGATCGGGTGACAAAGACGGTGACCTTCCGGCTGTCGGTCAATATGAACGGCCTGAAGACCGAGGAGATGGAAAAGCATGGCGGCAATCACGTTGCCAGCGATATCAACCTCGTCGATACCTTGCCCGAGGGCTGGGAGTTTGTGCCTTATTCGGAGGGGCAGGCTTTTGCGATTTACAAAGGAACCCGGGCAGAGTATGGAGCGACGGTTAGCGCGGGGACGCTTATTTCCGACCCAAGTGATCTCGTGAGCTTCTCGGCCGCAGGGAACATAGGCACCTTTTCTTTTACCAAGCTGGAAAGCCCTTATGTCATTCTGGTCAAGGCGAGACCCACCGTGGCGGCCCTGCGTCAATACTTTGAAACCGGCGAAGCAAAACATGAGGTGACGAACACCGCCGATATGAAAATCACATGGGGGGATGAGCCCTCCACAGTCAAAGACAGTCTTAAGGTCATTGTCCCCATGCAGACGCTGGGTAAATCGGTGACCAAGCCGAACCCTGGCGTGCTGGAGTGGACGGTCAATTACACCCCGCCCTACGAGATGAAGGACGGCGTGTATCTCCAGGACACACTTGGCGAAGGGCTGGCGCTCCGTAATGACGAGAATGGGAATCTCTCGCTACGACGCCCTGACATGGCGGTGTACCGCGCCAAGTTGACGCCGAGCGGCGGGCTGACGAGGGATGGAGAGGCGCTGGATTTGACCGGCCCCGACCCCGAGGTCAAGGTTGAAGCCATCACGGAGAACGGCGTAACACGGCTGATCTTCCGCATGGCGGATCCGAACCAGCTCTACCAGATCGTGTATCAGACCGAGGTCACCGAATTGCCTAGCAGCGGAAAGGCAGGCAACGAGATTAAGCTTATGGGCGATGATACCCTGACGAACATCAGCGCCAAAAGCGAATACGCGGTCGACAACAGTGACATAGGCGGCAGCGCGGAAACCCAAGGCAAGCTGGATCTGATCAAGATCGATCCGAAAGGCAAGCCGCTGAGCGGCGTAAAATTCACGCTGTATGAACCCGACGGCGTAACAGAAGTCACCGGCGGAACTACAGGTGCGGACGGCAAGCTTAGCTTGTTTACCAAAGCGGGACTTTACGTGCTCAAGCAAACCTATATTGACGAGATCACCTATTTGCCGACCACGACAGTTTATCAAGTGCGTGTGGCGTCCACTCCTTTTAATCCCATCTGGGTGGATGGGGTAGAGGTAACCAGCGCCAAACCGCTGGTTGTGCCAACCCCTGTGTGGGTGCCAGGCGATTTGAGGCTGGACACGGCGGTAGAGGGGAACGGTGCGGACCCGAACAAGGAATTCGAATATACGATTACTTTCAGCAACGGCAAGTCTTATGCCTATACTGGCGCAATAAGCGGTACCGTGGCTAGCGGCGGAACCGTTAAGCTGAAAGGCAGCCAGGCGATCACCATCAAGGATATCCCGGACGGCATCGCCTACACCGTCGTCCAAAAGGATTACACGGGCGAGGGCTACTCTACCAATCCGGAGAACCTGACGCGAACCGGCAGCATTGTGGCGAATGTAACAGTCGAAGCGAAGTTCGTCAATGCCAAGTATCTCCCCGGCAAGCTGACGATCGGAAAGACGGTCACAGGCAATGGCGGGGATAAGAACAAGGCGTTCGAGTTCACCGTTACTTTAGGCGGTGCGGGTGCGGGCAAGACGTATACCTATACGACATCGGGCGGTACGACGGGAATTATCGGGTCCGGCGGCAAGATCTCTCTTAAGCATGGGGAAACCGCCGTCATCGATGGGATTCCAAAGGATACGACTTATACCGTCACCGAAGCGGATTACGCGAATGACGGCTACATGGCCACTTGGCCGAACTGGACGACTACCGGCACCATTGCCGAGGAAGGCGACCATAGAGCAGAGGTCGTCAACACGCGGATGGTGTACGGCGGTCTGCTGATCGGCGAGTCGGTAGTCGGCACCGGGGCGGACAAGAATAAGGAATTTGCGTTTTCTGTCCAATTCCTGGACGCCGATATAGATGAGGCGTACTCCTACACGAGGTCGGACAGCACGCAAGGAACGATCAGATCCGGAGAGACAATAACCCTTAAGCATGGGGAAACCGTCGCCGTTGAAGGCATTCCGAGCGGTGATCGCTTTATCGTCACCCAGACCGATTATTCGGGCGAAGGTTACACCGTCGATCCGGTTAATCGGACACATAGCGGCACGATCATGGAGAAGCAGATTGAAGAAGCCCGATTCGTCAATGCGAGATATCTCCCCGGCAAGCTGACGCTGACGGCGGATCCCGCGGTCGTTCCCGGCAACGGTGAGACGCCTTCGCGGTTGACGGCTACGTTGACCGATTATGAAGGCAAGCCGGTTGCGAACCAAGATGTCGTCTTCATCCTGCCGGATCAATCGGAAGTCACGGCCAATACCGATGAGCAAGGAAAAGCGATCATTCCTTATACACCGCCGAAGCTGGGCGCAACAACGCCTGAGGACCACCACATCACAGCCAAGGTGGATAGTCTGACGGAAGGAAAATTGACCGCCGCCACGACGGTAACCGCCGTACCGGCGGCAATCACCGGGGTGCTGCGCGACAACACAACGGGCGAAGTGATCCCGAATGCGACCGTTGTAATCACCGACGAAACGAATGGCGAGAAGCACACGATCACGACCGACGCCGCCGGCGCGTACTTCCTCCCTGTGGCGTATGGTGGCGACTATACGATCAGCTTTACGAAAAAGATCAAAATCAATGGCATTGACGAGTCGATTACTTTCACGCAAAAAGCGGAGGTTGACAGCAATGTGAAGGGCGGAGAGCTGGTTCCGGCAGACATAACGGCTGTAGGCGTCGTGCTCTTGAAGCAGCCTGAAGGGCAGTCTTCGCTGCTGAACGGCGCGCTCGCCGGCAAGATGCGCATTTATTTGCAGGATGCAAGCGGCCAATATATTGTGGATCAGAACGGCACTCCGAAAGCATTCAGCTTGCAGCCAAACGGTACATTCTCCGTGAATGGTTTATCCGCGGAGAACTACAAGATGGAAGTGCGTTACGAAGTTGCGCCGGGCATTGAACTGACGGTCATTCGGAATGCGGAACTGAACGTGAAGGCGAACGGAGAATTGAATATTTCTCAGGAGCTCGTTGACCCGTACGGCATTATTACGGATGAAAAGACCGGTGCAACGATCGAAGGCGCAGAAGTGACGCTATACTATGCGGATACGCCGAATAACAGGGCGAACAACATCGTGCCGGGCACGAAAGTAACGTTGCCTGCGATTCCGGGCTTTGCGCCGAACGATAACGCCAGCCCAAGCCAGAACAGCGATGCAAACGGCGCATATGCGTACATGGTGTTCCCGAACACGGATTATTATCTGGTTGTAACGAAAGCCGGGTATAAAACGTATACGAGCACCATCATCTCGGTTGGAAGCGACATCGTACGCTATGATGTGCAGATGAAGCCGGTAAGTTCCGGCGGAACTGGCCCTGTGAACCCCGGGCCTGACCCCGTGAACCCTGGGCCTGACCCTGTGAACCCTGGGCCTGGCCCCGTGAACCCTGGGCCTGACCCCGTGAACCCCGGGCCTGACCCCGTGAACCCTGGGCCTGACCCCGTGAACCCTGGGCCTGACCCCGTGAACCCTGGGCCTGACCCCGTGAATCCTGGGCCTGACCCCGTGAACCCTGGGCCTGACCCCGTTAATCCCGAACCTGGCAATCCCGGGCCCGGCGACAACAACAACGGAATCGGCAACGTAGACAACGAGCTGGACGATGTTCCGAAGACAGGAGATAACAGCACATCGCCAATCTTCTATATGGCTTTGGCGCTGATGTCTTTGATTACGATTGGATTCTGTCTACAGGGCGGCAAGAAGAAAAGGAACATACAGTAACCGGAAAGGCGGTAAGAAATGAGTAAAATCAAAAAAATTCTTATCGCCGTTTCCTCCCTTCTGCTGGTATTTTCTCTCGTTACTGTTGCGAGAACTCTCTTGCAGGATTATGATGAGCAACAGAAAATCGAAGAGTTGGCCAAAGTATGGGAGGAAGAGTCGCACAAAGGCGTAGGGGAGGCACTGTCCTCCCCTACGATCACGAATGCGCATGAGCCGGTCATGCTTCCCGAATTTCGAGAGCTATACGAGAGAAACCCGGACATCGTCGGTTGGCTGAAGATTGACGGTACCCGAATTGAGTACCCGATTATGCTGAACCTGCAGGATGCGGAGTACTATCTCAATCATGATTTCGATAAAAAGAAAAGCAAAAGCGGTCTCCCCTTTTTGGACGCGCATAGCCGGATCAACGGTTCGGACATTTTGTTGATTCACGGGCATCACATGAAAAGCGGCACGATGTTTGCAGATTTGTTGGAGTATAAAAAAGAAAGCTTTTATAAGGAGCATGCTACGTTCCGGTTCAGCACGCTTTACGAAAAGGAAGAGTATGAGATTGTTGCCGTCATTCTGTCAAAGGTTTATCGCAAATCGGACGACGTGTTTAAATATTACCAGATTGAGAAGGCAAGTACGCCCGCCGAGTTCGATTCGTATGTTCAGAACATCAAAAAACTCGCGCTTTACGACACGGGAGTGACAGCCCGGTATGGCGACAAGCTTATTGTACTGTCTACGTGCGAATACTCGACCGAAAACGGACGGTTAGCGGTGGTCGCCCGAAAAACGTAAATGACGATGATGAAACACGGAGTCTAGTTGCTTCATATCGCGTTCTCCCTTGGAGGACGCGATTTTTTTGAATAGGTTACCTTTTGACGCAACTTATTTGTGCACAAATAGTTGCGATGCGAAGTTGCTTATATTTTATACTTTGGTCGAGAAGAGGGGATTAGATGGATTGGCTTGAGCGGATGAACCGGGCGATGGACTATATCGAATTGAACTTGGCTGGGGAGATTGAACTGAGTGAAGTTGCACGTAGAGCTTGCTGTTCATCTCATCAGTTTCAGAGGATGTTCTCCTTCATTACCAATGTAACGCTGGCGGAGTATATTCGACGCCGAAAGCTTACCCTTGCCGCACTTGAATTGCAGAACAGCGAGTCGGCGAGAGTGATCGATATTGCCATGAAATACGGCTACGAATCCCCGGTTTCTTTCGCGCGAGCTTTTCAATCGCTTCATGGGGTCACGCCGGCAATGGCTCGCCAAGTCGGAATTGCTCTTAAAGCCTATCCACGACTCTCCTTCCTGATTACGATCAAAGGAGTCGATGCGATGAATTACCGCATTGAAACGAAGGAATCATTCGAGGTATTCGGCATGGAACGAGTTTTTCGTAGCGATGAAGGCGGTGATGGATCGGACACGCCGGCACAATTCTGGCAACAATGCCATGCCAATGGCGAAGTAGAGAGACTTGCTGCCAATGCTGGCGACTTGCCCCGTTTTGTGAGCCCTGATTCATACAAGGTGCATGGAATTTGCAGTTACAAAGATACGGAAAATGATACTTTCCCGTATATGCTGTGTGCCTTTAAGAGCGAAACGAGTAACACGAACGGATATTCTACTGTAAGAATCCCTGCACAAACATGGGTAATCTTTCCTTCTGGACCAATTGCTTGGGATGCGTTCGGTGGAACCATTGAGACGTTGTACCGACGATTTTATACGGAATGGCTCCCAACGTCGGGCTATGAGCAGGTAAATGGAATGGAAATGGAAGTTTACGGCGAAATAGCAGGGCTTCATTCCGTTGAACTATGGTTCCCCGTAAGGAAAATCTAAAGCACGTTAACGATAAGGGAGATGGAATGATGCTGAGAAAATTCAACCCCCCAGGAATGGTTTCTTCGAACATTTATCACCATGGAGTTGAGGTTACGTCTTTCCAGCGTATGCTGTTCGTCTCAGGCCAAGTAGGTGTAGGTCCGGATGGAATTCCCGGCAAGGATATTCAGCAACAAACGGAGTTGGCGATCGGCAATTTATACAAAGTCCTAGCCGGCGCGGATATGGATGCAATCGATATCGTAAAATCCACAATCTATTTAACGGATGAAAATCTGCTCGGTGCCTTCATGGAGGCTGGCGCTGGGTTCTTGCCTACCCCTCCCCCGGCGACGACGTTAGTTATTGTCAAAGCTTTGGCTTCGCCGGATTTGCTCATCGAGATCGAAGCCATCGCGGCGAAGTGATGTTCTGCTACTCCTTTTATGTCCAGGTAACGGGGAAGAAAGTGCCGATAGACCCGTTAAGCTGAACCGTATCATAAGCGAGGCGAAATTTTTAGCCTTAACCGCTTGCCGGGCGCGGAAAGCTCTCCCGGTGGGAGAGTGGGCTTGAGGGTATAAAGTCTTGAAATACAGTTTGATATCGATCAGATGCGTTAATATAAAAGGCATGGAACACCTTTGAGTAGGGGTTTCATGCCTTTCCTTTTAAGTTTAAACGTTCCTTTGGATTTGTTGCGCTTCCAAATCGTCTAGTCGCCGTGGGATGGTTGCTTGTCATTTACGCTCCAGATTAAGCGGTCTTCCTTCCGCTCCGATATGACCTCATTCTCAATATCCTTCTTTAACTGCCCAAGCCAATTCTGTTCGGCTTCGAGTAAAGCCAGGGAATATTCTTGTTCGATAACAAAAAGTCGGTCGATTCCCATTGTTAGAGCAGCTTCCATTGAAGAACGGGTGTCCTGAATTTGCTTGGAAAGCGTTTCGGTCCGTTCCTTCAAAAGGTCAAGTGTGTTCTGGGGCGTCAAATGAGCTATAAAAGAAAGCCCTGCCGCAAATTGAGGATATTCTTTCACGGGTGTTCGCAATAAGGAACGCAACCAATCGAAAAACTCCTCCTTTCCTGCAACTGTAGGTTCATAGATCGTCCGCTCGGGATGCTTTCCCTCTCGATTCGTTCCTATCGGCTGAATCAGATTGTTCTTCAATAAAGTTTCGATAACGGCGTAAAGCGAACCCGTGTTCAATTTGATGCTGTCGGAAATACCTCGTTGACGCATCGTAACCCCGATTTCATAAGGATGCATGGGTCGTTCATGCAGCAGGGATAAGATGGCCAGAGCCAGCAGATTACTCCGTTTTGGTTTGGGCATGCTACTCCAGCTCCTTTCTGACTAATAACAGTGCTGTTAAATAGACTCCATCAAGTATAGCCCATTTTGATTATTTTGAGAAATAGTAGTTGACTTCGTTTAGTTTAAACAATATAGTCTAAATAAACTAGTCAACTGAAAATATTCGAAAGGAAGATGACATATGGAAAATGCAAGCAATCGGCCTAATAAAGCATTGATTATTGGCTGTGGGATCGCGGGACCCGCTACGGCACTTTTTCTCAAGAGGGCGGGGATCGACTCCGTTATCTACGAAGCGGACGAACAAATTGATGATTATGCCGGATTGTTCCTCAATTTGGCGCGTAACGGACTACAAGTTCTGAAGGAATTGGGATTAGACGAACAAATCCGACAGGAGGGCATTGAGCTGCATACGATGAAGATGCTTAACGGGAAGGGCAAGCTACTCGGTCATGTAGGCCAAACGTCGGGAGAACCCCAGGGCTACACGATTAAGAGGGGGATTCTGCACAAGGTGCTGCGCGAGGAAGCGCTGCGGCAAGGAATATCGATCGAATATGGCAAGAAGCTGAAGGGCATCGAAAGGAATGAGCCTGATCGCGTTAAGGTTTCTTTCGAGGATGGAACAGTTGTATCAGGGGATATGCTGATTGGTTGTGACGGTATTCATTCCCGTGTGCGGAGGATTGTCATGCCGAGTGCACCTGCCCCCTCTTACACAGGCTTAATAAGCTTCGGAGGGTTTCTGCACAGTAATACGATTCCTTATGAACGCGGTATTCAGACTATGGTCTTCGGAAAACGCGCGTTTTTCGGTTATTTGGTCAGGAACTCTAAAGAGGTATACTGGTTCGGTAATATGAACTATCCCGGACAGCCGTCTCGGCGGGAGCTGCAGAGCATCCCCCAAGCGGAGTGGCTCAGAACAATAAATGGACTATACGCCAATGATATCGCGCCGCTCCCGGAAATCGTGCGTTCGACAAAGGAAGAGATCGGTGTATTCCCGATCTACGATATGCCGCCGATACCCGTTTGGCATGATAAGTCCGTTGTTTTGCTTGGGGACGCCGTCCATGCAACATCGCCCAACGCTGGACAGGGCGTGTCGTTAGCGCTTGAGGACGCAATCGTGCTGGCTAGATGCATTCGGGACATCCCGGATGTGCAGCTGGCATTCTCCGAGTTTCAGAAATTTCGCCGCGACAGGGTGGAACGGATTGTGCAGTATTCCAGGAGGATCGGACAACGCAAACATGCGACCAACCCGGTGCAGGTATTTTTCCGCGATTTGATGCTGCCGTTGTTCCTGAAATCGGCAAATAAGGACTCACATGGATGGATGTACGATTATAAAGTCGATTGGAGTGAGAAGGCTGCGCTATGAAAAATAATATGGCATTTTTGACATTGTTTATCACCGTCATGCTGTTTGGTGTGCTGAATGGAGGAGGCTTATTCGAGGAAATCGTGGTTACTCCTGTTTGGAGCGCATCACCACCCACATCTTTTGCTTTAATTCAAGAACCAAACGGCCTCTCCTTAACCAGTTTTTGGATTCCTTTTCATATCGCTGCCAATATTTTTCTCGTTATTGCATTGGTACTCAATTGGCAGAATCGAATAAGGAGAAATTACCTTTTGACTGTATTGGCAATTTATCTGGTTATACGGGTAGCAACTTTTGCTTATTTTGCTCCTGAGATTATCGCATTTGAGAACACGCCTGCACAAGGGCTTTATTCTCCGGAACTTGAAGCTCGTGCTGAACTATGGACCATCCGCAGCTGGTTCCGAACGATTGGTGAAATCGGAATTAATATTCTGCTTATACTAGCCATCATTCAACCAGGAAAAGGAGATAAGCATGTGACATAAAAAGAACAACTAGAATATATAAAAGCCCAGCCCAGCTAATTGTTCAGCGATTGTAAACGGAATAACTGTTTCAGCCATTCGAAGAGGGTACCCAATTGGGTACCTTCTAATTTCGCTATAGCGATGATACGCAGAACCGTATCATAAGTAAGACGGTCAGCCCGGCTTCCTGGCCTTTCAACTTCTATAAGAGTGGTAACGCTTGGGAAATATTAATCATGATGCACTTGACATTACTACGAAGTCGTAATAAAGTAAAACTAGAAATACTACGAATTCGTACTAAAAAGATCTGCCCGTAAAATAAAATCTCGAATGAGTGTACGGATTCGGGTGTGGGAAAGGAAGGTGAAGACCAGTATGGTAGTACGTAAGAGCAAGCGACAAGTTGGCCTGCTGCTCATGCTGACGGGGCTGCTTCATACAGCAGTCGGGTTGATTATTTACATGAAGCACATCTTACCAGTCATCTCCGAAGGTGTATGGAATACTGTACAAGAAGGCCAATGGGAACGATTAACCGGGTTCTGGTTTATGATGTTCGGCTTTCTGCTGATATTACTTGGATATATAACGGATTGGCTGATGAAAAAGATGGGAATCTCCCCACCCGCTGCTTTTGGATGGCTGCTGCTAGCGATTTGCCTGTTCGGCGCTGTTGCCATGCCAGTTTCCGGGTTCTGGCTGTGTTTGCCGCAGGCTTGGATCCTCATGCGTAAGTGAAATCCGATCTTGCCGTCATAGACGTTACGGAGCGACGGCTCCATCGCCCCGGCACGCCATCCTGCACCGATCTTCGGGGCAGGATGGCGTGTTTTAGCTCGCAAGCGCAAAGGACGGCCTTAGAGTAACGGGGCTGTCCATTTTTATTAGTATTTTCAATATAATACTTGACCTTAGGTCAGACCTAAGGTGTATCGTTGAGGTATTCCAAGCCTCATCCGTGGGAGTGATCGTTATGAAAAGTGAAATTACGATTAGTGAACTAGCTAAGCTGATGAACGTGTCGGTTCATCAAATTCGTTATTTTGAAGAGAAAGGTGTTCTTCAACCTGCTTACACGGATACAAATCAGTATAGGATGTATAGCATGGATCAAATTTACCAGTTAGCTCATATCCTGCTGCTGCGCAAGCTAGAGGTACCTGTTCAGTCCATTAAAGAATGCATGGGTTCCTATTCTACGGATCAACATCGACAGCTGCTACATCATTCCTTGCAGGATATCGAAGCGGAGTTGCTACGCCTCAACGAACTTCGGCAGTTCATCCTCAAAGTGTTGCATGAACAACAAAGCTACAGCTTGCAGCCCAACCAATTCCAAATCAAGAAGCGTGATACCACATTTCTTTCACGGTTTATTAAGCTGGATTCACATACGAGACTCAATGCGGCGCTACTGGCGGAACAGGCCAAATGCATCCCGAACTTGTTTGAATCGGATATCCATTATTTGTACGATGGTTCGAATACCGTTATTTTATATCTGGAAACGCAAGCGCCGGGAGATGTTTCTTTACCGGAGGGGGACTACCTTACCATACAGTGCCTTATCCATGAGGAGGAACTTGAACATCGGATTGAACAATTTTTCGACTATGCTGTTGCACAATCTGTCCCTCTAATGGGGCCTCTGGTTGTCATTGAAAGATCTTATTTGTCTCTATTGGGTCCCAATAAGCTGCACTATGAGCTGCAGGCCTTGATCGTGCCATTTGCACATCGTGAAGGGGAGAATCCAATATGATGGCAGTGCCGATTACGATAGAGCCAATGCAGTCCCAGTATAATCAACAGGTCGGACGATTACTGGCTCAAGCGTTCCGTGGAAAATTTCAAATTCTGACGAACATGAACGAGGACGATCTGGCTCTATTTTTCGACAGGCTGTTGGAATGCGTCCCGACTGAACCATCAACTCAAAGAATGGTCGCCCTGCAACAGGGAGAGGTGATCGGAAGCATAGCGATTAAATGGAAACCGGCTATTGACACAAAAAAAAACAAGCAAAAGCTTCCGTCATGGAGGAATTTTAGCATATTTGGCAGATGGAACCTGATCAAAATGTTGATCGGCTTATATGTGCTAGATCATAAACCCGAGTCTGGTGAATGTTATATTGCAGACATTGTTGTTCATTCGGACTATCGAAGCAAAGGTGTTGGAAAGCTTCTTTTGCAATGGGCGCAGCGTGTTGTGGATATGGACCCGAGTTTGGATCGTCTAAGCTTGTACGTCTCTGGTAGCAACCCGCGTGCCAAGCAGCTATACGAGCAATTGTCGTTCCGAACGCATTCCGAGGAGAATCGAATAATATCGCATCTGTTATTCAATGAGCCGAAATGGGATTATATGGTCGAGACGAGGGAGGGTCAATAAAGAAATAATGATGAAAAAGAAAATTTTGATTTATACGATGATCTTCGTAATGCTGATTGTTGGTACAGGATTATATATTTTGAAGCAAAACCGTTTTGACATGATGGAGCAGGCGGTCGAGATTCAATCGTCAGCAGGCATACTAACGGGTACTTTGGCGCTGCCCAAGAACGCTGCGAGTAAGCTGGGATTAGTCCTCTTTATCCATGGCGATGGAGCGATTAATGCAACACACGATGATGGGTACAAGCCGCTATGGGAGCGATTGGCTAGTCTTGGCTATGCCTCCTTATCCCTGAATAAAAGAGGGATCGGCGGATCCGAAGGAAGCTGGTTAGAGCAGAGCATGGATGATCGGGTAGATGAGGCTCGTGAGGCGATTGCATGGGCAAAAAAGCATCCGTTGATCGATGCGAACAGGATCGGGGTATGGGGCGCCAGTCAGGCGGGATGGGTCATTCCTAAGCTTGCCGAGAAGGAGACGCTCGCCTTCAGTCTTCTTGTATCGCCCGCCATTAACTGGCTACGGCAAGGAGCGTATCATACGCGCCTACAGTTGATCAAGGACGGTTATTCGGAAGCAGAAATTCAAGCCAAAGAAATGTATGACAATCGAGTTCGGCAGCTCTTAGCAAAACAGGCCAACTATGACGAATATCTTACAATGGCGCATGAATACAACATGATGTCGAAAGACAGATGGACATTTGTCGGTAAAAACTTCTTGTCGGACTCAACGGATGATCTTCGTCATTTCCGTTCGCCGGTACTCCTGCTTCTAGGCGAAGAAGATATCCATGTGGATTGGAAGGAGACGGAGCGTGAATATCGCAATAACGTAAAGCCGGAACTGCTGACTGTTGCGGTCTTCCCTGACACCGAGCATTCGATGTTGAGCAAGAAGACAGCCGATTCCGATTTTCGGGCATTAGTGATCAGTCTCTTCGCGCCTAGGCAAATCACGGTGCCGGGATACATGGATCAAATTGAAAAATTTCTCAAGAAACTGGATTATTGATCGTCAACGTACAGAACATGAAAAAATCGCCCTTCACTTGGCCAAGAGGGCCAGTTTAAGGGCGATTTGATTGGAACCCGATCGGTGAAAGGGCAAGATGGGCCTCCTTGGTACAAGTTACCGTGTTGAGGAGGGATACATTCATGAGCATGACCATGGCTATCCGCAGCTTACATGGAGGGAGGACAGGGCAGGTTACCCTGCCGCGCCGTCGCTTGACTTTTCACTTACGAACATTCTACCTGATTTCGACGCCTGCACTGACGTACCCGGTCACAGCAACCGCTATGAGGGGACCGCTCGTCACCCTGTGGGTAATTACCAGCACCAGTCGGGTGCCTTCAATAACCGGTACGGCCAAGTCGGCGGCTCCGATGCTGATGTCTCCGGTAGCGACCGTCCCGGTCATCGCCGGAGCCAAGTCGGTCCCGGCACCTGTTGGAGTAAACAAGTTGCTCGTCGCTGGCGCGCTCCACAGCTCCGCCCTCATGGTAACCGTCGTTTCGCCCAAAATATTGCCGGCGCTATTGCTGAAGGTAACCGCAATCGCAGAGATCGTCCCGTCGCGCGGTATCGTAAATGCCATATTCATCGTAATTCCGGGTTCATCTCCCGAAAGATCGATAACTCCGCCTGTAATATCGGCTTCCCTGGAGTCGCTGAAGCTGACCAATCCACCCGAAAAAGGATTTCCGTTTAAATCGGATATCGCGGTAGCGGCTATTCCGGACGCAAAAGGAATTATGGTGCCGCCATCCGTGAGTCCGGCTGCCGGCCCCGGGGGTCCAGTGGGTCCGGGAGGTCCGGGAGGTCCGGCGGTACCGGCTGATCCGGGCGGCCCGGGGGTCCCAGCGGTTCCGGCTGATCCGGGCGGCCCGGCGGTTCCGGCGGCTCCGGAAGGCCCAGGCGGCCCGGGGGGTCCGGCGATTCCAGCAGGCCCGGACGGCCCGGAGGGTCCAGCGACCCCAGCGGGGCCAGGTGGCCCAGGGGGGCCGGTGTTTCCGGCAGGTCCAGGCGGTCCGACCTGTCCGACCGGTTCGAAAAATTCGAGTTTCCCGATATATTCGGCAAAAAGCGGACCGCCGTTATTCCTGTTGACGACTTTTATTCCTTTCGTTCGTTTAAGCTGGATCGCACGGGGGGTATTTACGCAAATTTTGTTGGACTTACTCGCTCTTGTTTTCTTTCTACGAGCGAATCCGGCTTGTTTTGCTTGCCCGGAAAGAATTCTCACACGTTCACCACCTGGTCTTGTGCCGTAAGGAGCAGACCGGGGCTGTTGAGATGCCAAGGAACCCCGGTCATGACATAAGCGATTCAATTGATTCTTATGCTTGCGCTGACGTACCCGGCCATATCCACTTCAAGCATAGGACCTCCCGTTATCCTATGGGAGATTACAAGCACTAGCCGGGTGCCCAGGGTTATTGGCACGGCCAGGACAGCGGATCCGGTGCTGATATCGCCGAGGCTAACCGTCCCGGTTTGGGGGGGCGACAGGTCGACCCCCGCCCCCGTCGGAGTGAACACGTTGCTTGTCGCGGGAGCACTCCACATTTCCGCCCTCAAGGTTAATATCGTGGCGCCAAAATCATGCGGGATCGTATTGCTGAAAGTAACCGAAATCGAAGTAATCGTCCCGTCTCGCGGCACCGCAAAGGCCAAGTTCAGCAGGAAGCCGAGATTGTTACCCGTCAGGTCGATGCTGCCGCCGGTTACGGGAACATCCGACCTTGAGGTGCCGAAACCGACCAATCCGACGGAACTTGGGCTGCCGTCAGGCGCATTATTGGAAGAAACGGACGTTCCGGAAGCGAAAGGGATAATCGTGTCCCCGCCTGCGGTTCCGGCAGATCCAGTGGGGCCTGGCGGTCCGGTTGGTCCGGTTGGTCCAACGGCTCCGGCAGGTCCTGGAGGACCCATAAGACCTGCCGTTCCGGCTGGGCCCGGAGGCCCTGGAGGACCGACCGTTCCGGCAGGTCCTGGAAGACCTGGAGACCCGACTATTCCGGCAGGTCCGGTGGGACCCGGAGGCCCGACCGTTCCGGCGGGGCCAGGGGGACCGGAAATTCCCGTATCGCCGGGAGGCCCGGCACGCCCGAGACGCCTGAAGTATCTTGCAAGGAGCGTTTTCCCGCTGATCCTCTGGGCGCTGCGTATACCTCTCGTTCGATACGGCTTGAAGGAACGGGGAACACACACGCATATTATTTTTTTATACCTGCTTATCGTTTTTTTCCTCGCGCGAACGCATTTGGTTGATTTGGCGTGACCGGCATGTTTTCTCACGTACTCACTTCACCACCTAGTACATATACTACGAGCATTTGGTTCAATTGCGTGGGATACGGCCCGTAGAGTAGTGTCTATTTTTCTCGAAGTCCAATTACATGTTGCACGGCAAACCTATCACCGAGCTGTCAACAATGCCCTTGTATATTCATTTCCCTTTGAAGCATTGCCTTGCCGAATTCAAGCTTATCAATGATCTGAAAAAAATCTAATTGCTTGCGCGACATACTGTTAATTCTCCATACTGCCACCTTCCCCTAAGTCCGGATCGATGGGTAAATAGGAAGTTGGCCTCATAAGAGTATCGAGTAACCATGCAGACAAAGAAAGGTGTTATAATTCTTGTACGGTGACAACGGAATTTTAAAGAAAGGAATAAGTAGATGCCAAAAAAAATAGCCCCCAGCTTTTTATTTATTGGGAACCACCCCGTTTTGGACTTTATAAATACGAAGATCGCCGTAGACGGCAAGCCGGTCGATCTACTTGAAACGTTCCCCGATGCGCTCGATTGGTTGTATAAAGCGGGCTTTCTTAATGAAAAAGAAAGGGTGCAATTCGAACAAAGCTGGGGCAATAGCGACCAAGGATCCCAAGCATTAGAAGCCGCTAGAGAGCTTCGAAGTGCACTGCTTACAATCATTGAAATTTGTAAGAGCGGAGAAAACATTTCAGTTCGTCAGGATTACCTGGAAACCATAAACGACTTACTCTATGATCAAGTTATTACAACGAAGCTTATATATACAGATAATGGTTTCGTTATAAAGAAACGTGTAAAAAGTCAAACGCCAACTGATCTTCTTGCTCCTATAGCACAGTCGGCTATGGATTTATTTAGCAGGAACACGTTTTCCTTGATTAAAAAGTGCGGGAATCCGGAATGTGTGCTTTACTTTTACGATAATAGCAAAAATAGCACACGCCGATGGTGCAGCCAAAAAACCTGCGGCAATAGGATGAAAGTAATGGCATACCTTGAAAGACAAAGGAATCAATAATCAATTGGAAATGGCAAACGAGGCTCAGAACTTTTGAGGCTCGTTTTTTATTTGCCGCAGGCGGATGGCGCAAAGTTTTATTAATACCCGTAACTATTGTTTACAGGTTAATAAATCAATGTTATAGTAACCATAAAGTGGTTTTGGAGGTTAATAAAAGGGGTGACAGACACTGATGACCAACGTTTATCATTCGGGTGAACTGAGCGTACAAAGGTTAGCCGGTGCGGAAATTGCTGCACAGCAGAACAGCGCGATTGTAAGGGCAAATATCCCCAAAGGTGCCGTTGCCTTCTTGAAAAATTTATCTCTGATGATTGTGGCTTCCGTTGACGGGAAGGGAAGGGTTTGGAGTTCGTTCCTGACCGGGGAACCTGGGTTTATAGATGTGGAGGACGAAGTAACGATTACGATTCATTCCGATCCGGTTAGGAATGATCCCATATACCCGAATCTGATATCGAGCCCTGAAATTGGTTTATTAGCAATTGATTTCAGCAAAAGATTAAGAATGAGAATAAATGGAACGGGCTATTTCGATGCGGATCGGCGGATAGTGGTGAAAACCGAACAAGTTTATGGCAACTGCCCAAAATATATCCACAAAAGAAACGTATCTGCAAATGGAGTTTTCCAAAGATCTCAGAAATCCGAGCAGCGTGGTCTGTGCCTGAATCCCGAACAACAAGTATGGATTCGAAATTCGGACACATTTTTTATTGGAAGTATTAGTTCCGGAGGGAAAGCAGATGTTTCACACCGAGGCGGACCACCAGGATTTATCAAAGTGATCGATGAAAAGACGCTCCTTTTTCCTGATTATTATGGGAATTCGATGTTTAATACCCTTGGGAATATTTATAGCAATCCGCGTTCAGGACTGCTATTTATTGATTTCGATTCCGGTCATTCGTTGCAGCTAACCGGAAATTCCGAAATTATTTGGGATGAGAATGAACTCACCGAGTTTCCGGCGGCAGAACGGATCGTTCGATTTGAGATCAATGAAGTTCTTTTTACGGAAAACAATACACAGCTAGGTTGGGACTTTGTGGAATTCTCTCCTTCCATTCCAACGTTGTGAACTCCATGGGGAGGTGGTCTGCAAAAGAAAATAAGCAAGTATTCAGCATTCGGAATCAAAGAAAAAGTCATACAGAAAAAACGTAGGAGGAGATCAAAATGGTAACAAACAAGGTTGTAATCATCATTCAAGCCAATCAACAAGATGTGGGTAAGGCGGTTCATGGATTGTTATACGGACAAGAGCTGCACGAAGAGGGTTTCGAAGTTGAAATTCTTTTTGACGGCATGGGGACACAATGGCCAGATGCATTCAGTAAGGCGGATCATCCTTTCAATCCGCTATTTAAGCAGGTTATGAAGTCAGGCATTATTAAGGGCGGCTGCCAAGCCTGCTCAGGATTTTTTGAGGTAGCGGAAGAAGTCCAGTCAACGGGTATTCAGCTAATAGGCAATGAAGCAACGGGAGGACATATTCCGTTTGTGCAATATATAAAGAACGGATTTCTTCCCATTATTCTTTAGGGCGCCAGTCACCTTTGTTGCGGGATTGCTCAAGATGTGAGCAAAGGTAGGCTCGGTTTTCGGGCCTGCCTTTCCGCGCATACTTCGTCTTCGGAAGGAGAAGACGATCATAACTATTCCACTTCGATCGCTTTAACTGTTTCGCCCTCGATCAATACGGGCTGGTAGTAGGTATTGGCGGGCAAGTCTTTTTTGCCTTGCAGATTCTTAATGACCCAGTCCGCTGCGTCGCGTCCCATTTGTTCTTGGGGGTGCGTCAGCGTCGTTAGTTGGATATTCGCGTTTTTGGCGATATAGGAATTGTCCTGGCCAATGATGGACAGCTCGTCCGGAATGGAGATTCCCAGTTTTCTGCACACATTTACGACTTCCAAGCCTACCTCGTCGTTGTAACACACAAGCGCGGTCAATTCATCCCGATTGTCGTTCAGATACGCTTCCAAATTAGCGGACAGGCCCGGCTTCGACTCCGTATCGAAAGAAAGCACATGCTCGTGCTGGAACCGTAATTTGGCTTCCCCAAGAGCCTTGATAAATCCTTTCATTCTGAACTTCCCTTGCAAATCGTCCATTTTCGCAATGATGCCGATTTGGGTATGTCCTTTGGCAATCAGTTCCCGGGTTGCGAGATAGCTGGACTGCACGTCATCCAGACAGAAGAAAGGAACCTCCAGCTCTTCATAATAGGCATTGATCATCGCGAACGGAACCTCCTGCTCCTTAAAAGACAGGTAGTAGGCGATATTTGGATTGTATACATTGCTTCTGGTAGGCTCTATAATCAGTCCGTCCACGCCGTAGGACAGCATCATTTCCAACGCCTTTTTTTCCTGGGAGATATCATTATTTGTACTGGCTAACAGCAAGGAATAGTTATCTTCATTTAATCGGCTTTCAATGCCGCGGATAATGGAGGGGAAGATGTAATCCGAGATATAGGTCGTGATGACGCCGATCGTTTTATTCATGGCCTTCGCACCCGTTCTGGACCGGTATTGGCTGCTGACGTACGTGCCGGATCCCCTCTCGCTTCGCAGGAACCCCTCGTTTGATAACTCCAGAATGGCCTTTCGAACCGTTTGCCGGCTAACGTTGTAGCTTTCCTGTAAAACGTACTCCGAAGGGATTTTCTCGCCTGCTTTGTACGTTCCAGAGAGGATATAACTTTTGATATCATCAATGATGATCTGGTACTTTGGCTTCATGCAATCCACTTCTTTCATCGTTATGCGAAAAGTTGTACGTACACATTCTAGCATGAATTGCATGAAATGCAAATGAAATGACATCATTTGCGATTTCAACGGTACAAGTTTCATGCTTTTCCTTAGGAAAACACCATGATTAGACGAATAAGGACGGTACATTAGCTTATGTTAGTATAACTATTAGACTATATTGACAAATGTACGTACAGAAAATATACTAAGGCTGTCAGCAAGAGAAAGCGCCTTCTTTCGTTCGAAGATCGCGCTATGAGCGATTTCATTTTTGTGCAACCCACGAACAGAGAGGGGAAATACGTGTTCATGAATCATGTAGACTTGAAAGAAGCGATAACCAAGGGTGAAACTTCGCTGGGTATCGAATTCGGATCTACGCGGATCAAAGCGGTGCTGATCGATCGTCGTTTCGAGACCATCGCATCGGGAAGCTTTGAGTGGGAAAATCTGTTGAAAGACGGATATTGGACGTACGATCAGGAGGATATTATAACAGGCCTCCAAACCGCTTACCGTGAAATGAAGCAGGAAGTGGAACGGAAATACGGAGTCACCCTCCGGACCGTCGGTTCAATCGGGTTTTCCGCTATGATGCACGGCTATATAGCATTCGATAGCACGGGTGAGCTGCTGGTGCCGTTTCGGACTTGGCGCAATGCAACGACCGGCGCGGCGGCAAGGGAACTAACGGACTTGTTCCAATTCAATATCCCCGAGCGCTGGAGTATCGCTCATTTGTACCAAGCGATATTAAACAAAGAGGAGCATGTGCCTCGCATTGATTTTGTAACGACGCTGGCGGGATATATCCACTGGCTGCTGACCGGCAATAAAGTAATCGGCATCGGAGATGCTTCCGGCATCTTCCCTATAGATGAGTCAACCCATAATTACCATCCAACGATGGTCAAACAATTCGATGAATTAATCGCGGCCAAAGGCTATCCGTGGAAGCTTGAGGATCTTCTTCCCAAAGTGCAACTTTCCGGCGAGCAAGCTGGCGGGCTAACGGCGGCGGGAGCCGCCATTCTGGACCCGGCCGGGGATCTGCAGTCCGGCATTCCGCTATGTCCTCCGGAAGGCGATGCCGGCACAGGCATGGTTGCGACGAATAGCGTAAAGAAGCGTACGGGAAATGTTTCCGTGGGCACTTCCGTTTTTGCGATGATTGTATTGGAGAAAGAATTGTCCAAGGTTTATCCGGAGATCGATATGGTCACGACGCCGGACGGCAGTCCGGTCGGCATGGTGCATGCCAACAACTGCTCCAGCGATCTTAACGCCTGGATGGGACTGTTCCGCGAATTCTCGGAAGCGATGGGATTCAATGCGGATTCCGGCAAATTGTTCAGCGTGCTGCTGGGCAAGTCGCTCGAAGCAGACCCGGACGGCGGCGGTTTGCTTAGCTACGGTTATCTCTCGGGCGAGAATATTACGGGAATCGATAAAGGCCGGCCGTTGTTCGTACGCTCGCCGGAAAGCAACTTTAATCTGGCAAACTTCATGCGAACGCATCTATTTACGGCTTTTGGAGCATTGAAGCTCGGCATGGACATTTTGACCGAAAACGAACAAGTGGGCATCGACAGCATCTTGGCTCATGGCGGCCTCTTCAAAACTCCTGTCGTTGGACAAAAAGCTTTGGCCGCTGCGCTGAACGTACCGATCTCGGTTATGTCCACAGCCGGCGAAGGCGGGGCATGGGGCATGGCGCTTTTGGCTTCTTACATGACGGGCAAGGATCAACAAGAGAGCCTGGCGGACTTCCTCGAGCAGAAGGTGTTCAAAAATGCCGAAGGACAGGAGATTTCTCCGGATGCTGCGGATGTAAAAGGGTTCCAGGCATTCATTAAACGATATCAAGCAGGGCTTGCCATCGAACAAGCCGCTGTAGACCATCTGCTGGAGAACGGGAGGGACTAACGTTGTTAGAACAACTGAAAGAAGAGGTATACCAAGCGAATCTGGATTTGCCGAAGCACGGACTCGTGAAATTCACTTGGGGCAATGCGAGCGCCGTCGATCGGGAAAGCGGCCTGTTCGTCATCAAACCGAGTGGAGTCAGCTATGAGAAGATGAAGCCGAGCGATATGGTCGTCGTGGATCTGGACGGTAAGGTGGTCGAGGGAGAGATGAGACCTTCATCCGATACCGCGACTCACGCCGTGTTGTACAAACACTATCCGCAAATCGGCGGCATCGTGCATACCCATTCGACCTGGGCAACCATCTGGGCGCAAGCGGGACTCGATGTACCCGTCATGGGAACGACGCATGCGGACACCTTCTATGGCGCGGTGCCTTGCGCACGGTTCTTGAACCAAGAGGAAGTTGACCGGGGATACGAAGCGGAGACGGGTCACGTTATTATCGAAACGTTCGAGAAGCGCGGATTGGATGTCATGGCGATTCCGGCCGTCCTGCTCCAGGGACATGCACCCTTCACTTGGGGGAAAGACGTGAAGTCTGCGGTCGTGAACAGCGTCGTGCTGGAGGAAGTGTGCAATATGAATTTGTACGCGCGGCAATTGAACCATTTCGCCAAAGAACTGCCGCAAGGCATTCTGGATAAGCACTATCTTCGCAAGCACGGGAAAGATGCCTACTACGGGCAGAAGTAATATCCTTACCTATTATTAATTACAGAAAAGAGGATGATCAAGATGTCAGTAACAGCAGCTAAACAATTTTGGTTCGTCGTAGGTTCGCAACATCTATACGGGGAAGAAGCGCTCGCCGAAGTAAAAGCTCATGCGCAGACGATGACCGATGCCTTGAATAACAGCGGTGTGCTCCCTTATCCGCTTGTCTTGCAGGACCTCGCTGTCAGCGCGGATAAAATTACAAGCATCATGAAAGAGGTCAACTATCGCGACGAAGTGGCGGGTGTCATCACATGGATGCATACGTTCTCGCCTGCGAAAATGTGGATTCGCGGTACGAAGTTGCTGCAGAAGCCATTGCTGCACTTGGCAACCCAGTTCAACGAAAGCATTCCTTGGGCAACGATCGATATGGACTTCATGAACCTGAACCAAGCCGCTCATGGCGATCGCGAGTACGGCTTCATCAATGCCCGTCTGAAGAAGCAAAATAAAATTGTCGTAGGCTACTGGGAACGCGCGGAAGTGCAGCAGCAGCTTGCGGATTGGATGGACGTAGCGGTTGCCTATAACGAAAGCTTCAACATCAAAGTGGCCCGTTTCGGCGACAACATGCGCAACGTTGGCGTAACGGAAGGGGACAAGGTCGAGGCTCAAATTCAATTCGGATGGACCGTGGACTACTTCGGCATCGGCGACCTTGTACAATACGTGAATGCCGTTACGGAGCAGGAAATCGATGATCTGATGGCTCAATATGCGGAGCTCTACGCATTCGATTACGGGACGAACAGCAAAGAAGCTTGGGAAGCGAGCGTCAGAGTCCAAGCAAGCTATGAAATCGCGCTCAAACGTTTCTTCGAGGAGAAAGGATATAATGCCTTCACGACGAACTTCGAAGATTTGCATGGAATGAAACAGCTTCCCGGTCTTGCCGTCCAACGTCTGATGGCGCAGGGCTACGGCTTCGCCGGCGAGGGCGACTGGAAGACGGCGGCGCTCGATCGTCTGATGAAAGTGATGAGCCGCAATCAAAACACGGGATTCATGGAGGATTACACCTACGAGATGGCGGCCGGCCAGGAAGCCATCCTGCAATCCCATATGCTAGAGGTTGATCCGTCCTTGGCAAGCAACCAGCCGAAAATCATCGTTTCCCCGCTCGGAATCGGCGATCGCGAAGATCCGGCGCGTCTCGTATTCGACGGCAAAGCCGGCGAAGGCGTCGTCGTATCCATGGCGGACTTCGGCACTCATTATAAGTTGCTGATCAACGAGGTTTCCGCATTCGAGCCGACGGTACCGGCTCCTAATCTTCCTGTCGCTCGCGTCCTGTGGACGGTGAAGCCGAACTTCCAGGATGGCGTGAAAGCTTGGATCGAGAATGGCGGCGGCCACCATACCGTCGTTTCCTTGAACCTGACGACAGACCAAATCGTAACCTACGCCAAGCTGGTTAACTTGGAATACGTCGTCATTAAGTAATCCATCATTAAGGTGAAGAGAAGGCGGACTCGGGACAATCGCGAGGCCGCTTCCTTGAGCCAAATGCAAAAACCACAAAAACCGCTTTTTTCGTAAATGGGTGATCTCGCCTTTTACGAAGAAGCGGTTTTTTTATATTGGCTAATGGGGGACGTTTCAGGTGTTGTATTTCACCATCCGGATAGGCGCTCCCAATGAAGTAACTGATGATTCCCGTGTCTGTTCAATCATTTAGCATTAAGGAAGTGAATCAAAGCGGCATTGAATTGTTCAGGGTGAGTCGAGTTCAAACCGTGCGGTCCGCCTTCAATTACGACGAGTTGACTGCCTGGAACAGCTTCGTGGGAAAGTTGACCGCTTACCTCAAGCGTCACTATCGCATCGGAATCGCCATGGATAACAAGCAATGGGATATCGAATTTCGCCAAATCGCCACGGAAATCCGTCCGGCCGAAGGCATCAATGCAATCCAGCGTCCCCTTTGGCGAAGCGTAAGAAGCAATATCAAGGTTGTAAACACGGAAGGACTCGCTGACAAGGTCGGTTCTATCCCCTGCTTTATAAAAATTGTGAGTGAAGCCGTCAAGGAAGGCGACACGGTCTTTTTTCAAACCGTCTTGGAAGCCCTGAATGGTGGCTTCATCCAGACCGCCTTCTGGATGCTCGGCGGATTTGTAGAAGAACGGTGGAACCGCAGCAGCCAACACGGCTTTTTTGACACGGCTTGTTCCGTATGTGCCAACGTAACGGGCAACCTCTCCGCCACCCATCGAAAACCCGACCAGTGTCACGTCCTTAAGATCTAGATGTTTAATTAACTTGTGGAGATCCGCCGCAAACGTATCATAGTCGTAACCGTTCCACGGCCTGGAGGATTGTCCGAATCCGCGGCGGTCATAGGTAATCACCCGGTAACCTGCATCGATGAGCGCTGGAACTTGACTCTCCCACGAGCGCCCGCTCAGTGGCCAGCCATGGATCAAAATTACAGGTTTGCCTTCGCCAAGATCCTCAAAATACAATTCAATGGGTTGACCGTTTTCCGTTCCGACTGTTAATTTAGCCATTAGTCTTCACTTCCTATCTTTTTTTTGGATGAGTATTACTCGTGGCCACCAAACATCGTTTGAGCATAAACAATACCCGCACCGTAGGAACCACCGTGTTGCATAGCGATCTCCAAGACTGCATCATATGTTTCTTGATGTGCCCAATCGCGTTGATACTCAAGAAGAACGGACATCCAAGTAACGGGAATTGCTCCCGCTTGTATCATGCGTTGAACGGCCATGTCATGCGCTTCCGTGGTAGTCCCGCCTGAGGCGTCCGTTACAATGTATACTTCATATCCATCTTTGATGGCTGAAACCGTAGGGAAAGCAAGACAAACTTCCGTCCATAGAGCTGCCATAATCAGCTTCTTGCGACCTGTTTGTTTCACTGCTGACACGAAGTTTTCGTCTTCCCAAGAGTTCATGTTTGTGCGGTCGATCGGTTTTTGATCAGGAAAAACATCTTGAATATGCGGATGGATAGGACCTGAAAATGATTCGGCAGCAACAGTTGTAAGAATGATCGGCGCATTGAAAACTTTAGCCGTTTTTGCAAGCGCAACCGTATTGCTAATGATAGTTTGGCGATCAGCACTTTGTACACCAAAGAGCATTTGAGGCTGATGGTCTACAAGAATAACAGCCGAGTTTTCAGCCGTAAGTAAATCGGACTTTCCATTAAACATACAATAATCCCCGCTTCCCCTATTTTATTGCAACAGGTCCATAAATTCGTAAATCCTGCTGCATGTATTCAGTCTATTGAAATGTGATTGTGCAAACAATCTTCATTTTTCTATATAATGCATAGGGAAAAACTATACATATCAAAAGCTTTATAAATGATTTGCATAAGCAATTCCTATGGCTGCTATAGAGAAAGCCTTATTGCTAGTAAGAATGCTGATTTATAAACTTAAGAATAGAAGGCTAGCTTCTAAGAACAAAAAAATTGAAAGGATTGAAGGAGGATATGAATATGTGGGCTATGTTTCTAGCTTTAGCTGCTGGTGTTGTAATTGGCGTTATTTTTCAAGCGCTTCGGATCCCCTCTCCTGCACCGCCTTTCTTGGGACTGATTGGTCTCCTTGGTATGTTTTTAGGGCAGAGGTTGATTCCATGGATAAAACTTTGGTTTAGCCACAACTAAACACAAAAAAAATTTCAAAGGAGAACTAAATCATGTCTGAGAAAACAAAAGTAGATGAAGCTAGTTTAGTTATTCATAATGCCAGTATCGTAACGATGGACGATTCAAACCCTACAGCATCGGCAGTTGCAGTTAAGGATGGCAAATTCCTGGCTGTGGGAGAAGATGCCGAAATCATGAAATATGTTGGATCATCCACACAGGTTTTGAACGCAAACAAACGAATGTTAATACCGGGCTTGAACGATTCCCATATTCATCTCATTCGGGGCGGTCTCAACTATAACCTCGAGCTTCGCTGGGATGGGGTGCCATCAGTAGCGGATGCATTGCGTATGTTGAAAAAGCAGGTTGATCGTACGCCGGCACCTCATTGGGTCCGTGTTGTAGGCGGATGGACTGAATTCCAATTCCTGGAACGCAGAATGCCGACTCTAGATGAAATCAATCGAATTGCTCCGGAAACCCCCGTTTTTATCCTCAACCTTTACCGTCAAGCTTTTTTGAACAAAGCGGCCTTGCGAGTAATCGGGTATACAAAAGATACGCCTAATCCGCCAGGTGGAGAAATCCAAAGGGACAGTCAAGGAAATCCTACAGGAATGCTCATCGCTCGACCGAATGCAACTATTTTGTATGCCACCTTAGCTAAAGGGCCAAAGCTTTCATACGACGACCAACTGAATTCAACTCGACTTTTTATGAGGGAATTGAATCGATTTGGAGTCACAAGCGTTATTGACGCCGGCGGGGGCTTTCAGAATTATCCCGATGACTATCAAGTGTTTGATGAACTTGATAAACGTGGAGAAATTACGGTTCGCACTGCGTATAATTTATTCACTCAGCATCCCAAGAATGAATTGAGTGATTTTAAAGCATGGACAGCTACATCGCAGCCTTATACGGGAAGTTCCTACTATCGCCATAACGGTGCCGGTGAAATGCTTGTTTATAGCGCAGCAGACTTTGAAGATTTTGTAGAGCCTCGTCCGGAACTCCCTGCTGTACTTGAAGATGAACTATTTGACGTTTCTCGGCATCTCGTTCAACAACGTTGGCCATTTCGTCTTCATGCAACCTATGGAGAGTCGATTAAACGCTTTCTCGATGTATTTGAACGCGTGAATAAAGAGGTGCCGTTTAAAGACTTACGCTGGATTCTGGATCATGCCGAAACGATTCATGAGGAGGATTTGGAACGGGTCGTTGCATTAGGAGGGTCGGTCGCGGTTCAAAGCCGGATGGCTTTCCAGGGTGAATATTTTGTGGATAGATATGGGGCAAAAGCAGCCGAAAACGCTCCTCCGATAACCAAGATGATGAAGTCTGGATTGCGCGTTGGTGTGGGGACTGATGCCACCAGAGTAGCTAGTTATAATCCTTGGGTGGCCTTATACTGGCTGGTGACGGGCAAAACACTGGGAGGGTTAACCCTGTATCCTGCTTCTAATCGTGTAGAGAGACACCAAGCGCTTCGGATGTATACTGCGGGGAATGCATGGTTCTCAAAGGAAGAAGATGTGAAAGGGCAGATCAAGAAAGGTCACTATGCTGATTTTACAATTCTTTCTGAGAATTTCTTCCTTGTATCCGAAGAAGATATTAAAAAAATCGAATCTGTCTTTACAGTCGTGGGCGGTAAAATTGTTTACGGTACTTCCGAATTTCAATCTCTGTCGCCGGCGGCTCCCAAAGCAAGTCCAGACTGGTCTCCGCATAATTTCTTTGGAGGCTATTATAATGGGACCAATTATGGGGGTGGTTCAGGCGCCCATAAACCTCAACAGGTCCATCTTCATCATAGGTGTAACCATCATCATGGCAGCGGTTTCTGTGACTTGGATTGCTTTGTCTTCTAACTAAAATAACCTAAAGGCAGGTGAGTTCATAATGTCTGATGTTACGATCAAAGTCAACGACAATGGGCCATTACGAATAACAGGCAAAGTAGAAATGGTGGATGCGTTGGGTAACCGTTTCGAGACAAAGGAGAGCTTTATCCTTTGTCGGTGCGGATTATCAAATCAAAAGCCTTTCTGTGACTTGACTCACAAAGGTAAATTTGAAAGCGCGCCGCGTGCTTGATTGATACCAAGCAGAGCCATCAAGCTTTGAAATGATCTGAAAACACGATATAAACCAAAGGCGATCTCAACTATGCGAGATCGCCTTTCTGCTTATCGTTATTTCATTCGCCTTATAAATTAAACGTTAGTTTGCTTGTGCTGATTGATCTGGGTAGTGATTTTTTCCTTTTTCTCTAACCGAATATAGAATGGGACAACCGTGCTTAAGAGCAGTAATCCAGCTAATATTACGAAAGTGAACATATGACTAACGGTGTCGATCAGATAAATGGAGATGATGGGAGCAAGCGAAGCGCCAATGAAAAGCATAAACATATGGAAAGAAAGAGCGCTAGCTCTTAACCCGCCAGCCAGAGTACCTATTAATGATATCAAGGCGGGAAGGGCCATCGCGATGCCGGCAGTAAAAACAATGCTCGCCAAAATTAAAAATGCGAGGTTCTCCCAGACGCCAACCAGACCTAGTCCAATACCGGCCAAAATCAAACCGCACCATAGAACGTTTTTAACACCAATCTTGGCAACGAACCTCCCATCAAACGGGGAAATGAACATGCCGATGATACCAACTGCACGAACCCATAGGATTTCCTGATGGCTTAGACCGAAAAGAGAGCTGCTTAGATAACTTCCAAGCGTGGAGAAGAACCCGACAAGCGAAATAAAGAGAGTTGCTGAAATGATATAACAAAGCGGCAACCCTTTTTTCTTGAAAATACCCCCAATGTGCCTAAAGGGAGTGAAGAAGCTGCCTACCGGCTTCTGGGTTTTATCGTTAGGTATAGATATTGCAATCAAAATAAAGGAAACAAAATACACAGGACCAAGGATATAAAATACATTGTTCCAGCTTAGTTCCAATACGACGATGCTGCTATAGATCTGTCCTACAATACTGGCCATTAAAAAGGCGGTGCTTATAAAGCCGAGTATCGTTACCCTTTTATTAGTTGGGAACATCTCTATAGCATAGGCTAACACTGAAGGCGGAAACATGGATGCCGCCAATCCCTGGAGAACCCTTAGAACAATAAGCCATTGAAACTCATCAACCGTTCCGATAACAAGAGTCGTAGCCGTGAGCATACATAACCCGGATATCATCATTTTTTTTCGTCCGTAGCGATCGGAAAGACCACCGAACAGGAGTCCTCCACCGGCAAAAGCAAAAGAAAAGGCGCTGCCTGCCCAAGCTGCTTTGGATGATGAAATCTGGAATTCGTCCTCAAATACAGAGAGCAGGGGTAATGTTAAATAAACCGAAGAAACAACAATCAATGAGCAGAAGAATAGAATAAGGGTCATGAGTTTATAACGCGGTGCTATTGGCAATTTAAATTCTCCTTTGTATTTGGTCAGATTCATCCCAGTCATGGAGTCTAAAGTTAACGAATTCCAAAGGCTGGATATGTAACACCATCTTATAAACATTGGTTCGGACGATCAATATCGATTTTTCTATGTTTCGTATAGCCTAATCTTATATCTTAAAATCCAGTTTGAGAGTCCGAAAATATTCGAGTATACATAAATTGGGTTGCTATGCTATAGTAGTTCCTTGAAAATGACGTTAATTTGGAAAGGAGCTTTTTATGTCTGATAAAATTACGCAAGTGCTAAACACACAGATAGCGAATTGGAGCCTTTTGTTCACCAAACTCCATAACTATCACTGGTATGTAAAAGGTCCACAGTTCTTCACTTTACATTTGAAGTTTGAAGAACTATATACGGAAGCTGCGCTTCATGTGGACAATCTTGCCGAGCGGTTGCTGGCATTAGGCGGCAGTCCCGTAGCGACTTTGCAAGGAATTATTGAAACCGCAACGGTAAAAGATGCAGTGGGTAATGAGAGCGCAACTGAGATGGTTCGCACGCTTGCAGCCGATTTTGGAACTATTGTTAATGAGCTTAAAGAGGGTATGAGTATCGCTAACCGTGAGGGCGACGAGACAACCGGGGATATGCTATTGGCCATTCATAGCTCACTGGAGAAGCATGTATGGATGTTGAAATCATTCTTGGGTTAATTTAGATCCGTTTACTAATCTGTTATGTTATCGCAAAAAGCCGGGGTAAATCACCGGCTTTTTTGTATGCGGACTTATAGTGATTAATGCGAAAGATATAGTAATTAGCTATACAAGTATAGAAATAATGGAATTGTTGGTTGTTGCACTATTCTATATGATTTGAATCAGGATTACGTTCAAATAGTAGTAAAATCGAAAAAATCAAAAAGAAGGAGTGTTCCGAAAGATGAGCAATACCGTAAAGAAAACGGCAGGCATCCATCATATTACTTCTTTCGTACAAGATCCGCAGAGAAATGTGGATTTTTATGCTGGAGTCCTGGGCCTTCGTCTTGTAAAAAAAACAATTAACTTTGACGCACCCGAAGTCTACCATTTATACTTCGGCAATGAAAAAGGCAGCCCTGGAACCATTATTACTTTCTTCCCGCATGAACATTCTCGTAAAGGCCGCGTAGGAGGAGGACAAGTAGGTACAACAACATACGTAGTACCAATAGGCGCACTTGATTATTGGAAAGCACGCCTCACAGCGTTCGATATTTCTTTCTCGGAAAGCACCCGTTTTTCCGAGAACTATATCCAATTTCTCGATCGTGACGGTCTGCAGTTGGAGATCGTTGAACGGGAAGAAGGAGCTCTCAATACGTGGTCATTCGGAGGTGTTCCAACGGATAAGGCTATCAAGGGATTTGGGGGCGCGGTGCTATACAGCACTTCATCCACAAAGACCATGCAGGTTCTTGAGGACGTTTTAGGTCTTGAAAAGGTAGGCCAGGATGGTGACTTAATTCGCTATAAGGCTGAAGGAGACATCGGCAACCTCATTGATGTGAATGCGGAGCCCATGGAATGGGGAATCCCCGGTGCAGGCACCGTTCACCATATCGCGTGGCGAGCCAAGGATATTAAAGACCACAATGCTTGGAGAAACCATGTGGAAAGCAGCGGCTTTCATCCTACGCCGATTATTGACCGACAGTATTTCCATGCTATCTATTTTCGTGAACAAGGCGGCATTTTGTTCGAAATCGCGACAGATCCGCCAGGGTTCGCAAATGATGAGCCAGAAGATCGCCTGGGCGAGACATTAATGCTGCCATCATGGTTTGAAGACAGCCGTGCTGAAATTGAAAAGAACCTGACCCCTATTCAAGTACGGGAATTGGAGTCAATCAAGGAATGAAACATATTTATCGAAAAGGTTCAAGTCCGAACCTGGCAACATTTCTCTTATTGCACGGTACGGGTGGGACGGAATACGATCTATTGCCGGTTGCTCATAGAATCTCCCCGGCTTCGAATGTCCTTAGTGTTCGGGGGGAGGTTCAGGAGAATGGAATGTCCAGGTTTTTCAAGCGGTTGGCTGAGGGAGTGTTCGATGAGGAAGACCTATTGTTTCGAACTGAAGAGCTGAATGGATTTCTCGATCAAGCATCGAACCAATATGAGTTTGACCGCCAGAATGTAGTAGCGATAGGTTATTCTAATGGAGCCAATATTGCGGGGAGTCTCTTGTTCCATTGCAAGAACGCGTTGAGAGGTGCGATTTTATTCCATCCCATGGTTCCTCGTCGCGGTGTAACGCTGCCAGAATTATCGCAAACACCTATATTCATTGGTGCCGGAATGAATGATTCGGTCTCCCCTCCACATGAGACAAAAGAACTGCTAACGCTATTGAAAGGTGCAGGCGCCTCCGTTGAAGTGAACTGGGAACATGCAGGTCATCAGTTAACGCACTCGGAAATCGACGAAGCAGCCGATTGGTACAGCAGTTCGTTTCCAAGGAATTATTCATGACTTTATTATGCTTAATACTTTGTAAAGTCTAGACCTGAAAGGTGAGCGGCCTTAAAAAGCTAGTTTTCTTGCAGGTCTATTCTTCACTGCAATGGGAGGATATCATGGGTAAAATTGCAATATTTGGGTTCGGTCGAATCGGTCGGCAATTACTTAGAGCAGCACTTCAGGAGAGGCTCTTTGTACCGTATTCTATCTCTGATATTAAGGATGAATCGACACTTGCGGCGCTTTTCGAGGTTGATACGAATTACAAGCGTTGGCAAGAAGTGGTTTCCAGTCGAGAAGGGGCTATCATCATAGGCGGCCGAGAAATCCGGTATATGAATTCGTCCAGCGAAATTCCTAATTGGAGAGAATTAGGTGTTGAGTTGGTGATTGACTGTACGGGGCGTGCCGTAACCAGACCTGTTGCACAATTGCACTTGGATCGTGGGGCCAAGCGAGTGCTTGTCAGCGGACCTAGTAAAAGTCTCGAGGATTGCGACGCCGTATTGCTTAAGGGGATTAATCTGGGCAGCTTCGATCCGGAGAAGCATAAAATTATCAGTATGGCGAGCTGTACAACCAATGCACTGGCACCAGTGGTGAAATTGGTTAGAGAAAATTACGGCATTAAATATGGTTTGTTTTCAACGGTTCATTCGTATACCAATACACAATCATTAACAGACCAGCCTATGAAGGACCGGCGGGATTCTTGGGCAGCAGCTGAAAATATCATCCCATCATCTTCGGGGGCGGCCAAGGCTCTCAAGTTTATTTGGAGTGATCTCCAAATTACTGGAAAGGCCTACCGAATCCCAACTCGCACGGGCAGCATTGCGGAGCTTAATCTGATAACAGAGAAATCATGCTCCGTTCAGGAGATCAATGAAATGTTCCGCCTTGCTGCTAATGAAGGTGAGCTTAAGGGCGTTCTAAACATATTGGAGGGTGAATGGGCCTCTTCCCGTATTGTAGGGGATCCTCATTCATCGATTATTGATCTGCCATTGACGCAAGTGCAGGGCGAGCTTGTATCCGTAGCCGCTTGGTATGATAATGAGTGGGGTTACGCTTCTCGGCTGGCTGAAGTTGCTGCTTTTCTTGTTTCGAGATAGTTTGATATGAGTTCTTATGCTATGTAGTCGAATGATCTTATAGTTTCAACCTATAGAACGTATAGAAAAAATAGAATTGATCGATATATGTCGATTTCATACTATTAAGACATGCAACGGACTTCATAACTAGTTATTTCGAAAGCCGTCGTAAAACTAATAAAAGAAAGTAGGGATTCTTCATGTTTGATGACAAAACTGATTTACTTACCGCAACTAATTCTGCCATCATCCTTATCGACCATTAACCACATGTTGCGGCAAATACCTTATAACAGACGCTTGGGCTGGGTCACACTGTTCTATTATTCAATATAAAAGGAGCTAATAACCATGAAAAAAATAATTTCAAACCGCATTACAACTCTAGCACTTTTAACTGCTGTCGTATCGACAAGCGCATTCGGAGCGACTCTCATTGCAAAGGCGGAAACAGTTGGTGCTAGTTCACCTGCCATTCAGGCAAAGGCGGTTCCGTCTTCAAAATTGCTGACGCCAACGAACCATACCTTGCTCATGATCGACCACCAACCGCAAATGGCATTTGGAACATCATCGATTGACATCCAGGTATTGCGCAATAACGTGACCGGACTTGCCAAAGCAGCTAAAGCTTTCAAGGTGCCAACCGTTCTAACTACTGTTGCTGCAGAGTCGTTCAGCGGACCGATTTTCCCGGAAATCCAAGCGGTATTCCCTGAGCAGCAGCCAATTGACCGCACAACAATGAATGCTTGGGAAGATCAACGAGTTGTTGATAAAGTGAACAGCTATGGTAAGAAAAAGCTTGTCGTTTCCGGTCTATGGACAGAGGTTTGCGACTTATCGGCCGTGCTTTCCGCGATCGATCAAGGATATGAAGTATACATCGTAACCGATACTTCAGGCGGTGTCACAGAAGAAGCTCACGATATGGCCATTGAGCGCATGATTCAAGCGGGCGCCGCGCCAATCACTTGGGAACAGTACCTACTGGAACTGCAACGCGACTGGGCACGTTCCGAAACTTATAAAGCGACAACGGATATTGCTAAAGAACATGGCGGCGCATACGGTCTGGGTATTATTTACTCGCAAGAAATGTTCGGCGGTAGTGAGGGACATTAATCGATTAACAAGAGAAAATTCACGAAGTAAGATCTTACTTCGTGAATTTTTTCAACACTCCGATTGATTGATAAATTGCGTCAAGGAAAGGAAGTAGATGAAAAGTGACACCAGTCCAAGTAAACGAATGGCTGGACGAATACAATGACTATATGCTGCTCTATAATATGTTCGGTGATCAAACCTATTTAATTGAAGTAGAAGAAATATTGAAGAGCATGGAAAAATATATTGGCAGAATGCTAATGCTTGAAAAATTTAAGCATGCATTATAGGCAATGGAGTTCCGAGTTAAAGTGAAACTAACAGCCCCGTATTGAAACCTTCAAGCACACCTTATAGTTCCGCAACTACAACACCAAGACAAAAGTGGTCAACCTCCTATAATACGACAGAGAATGAGAAGTAATCCGATTTTATAAAAATTAGTAAAAGAAGAGCCTGCTTCCTATCGAGAAGCGGGCTCTTCCTATTTTCAAACTGCACATATAGTATTCCCAATGCACCAACCCTAAAATCCAGCAACCTTCACCTGAAATCTAACGGATATATTAAATGACAGGTTTCTTCTTATAATGTTTATAAAGCACAATCACCACGATCACGCTCCTCGGCAGTACCCATCAAGGCGGCTATCTCTCAGCTTTTTTCCAATGCCAATTCTAAGGGGGGGCATATCACTCTCAATGAGGCACCGCTTTTTTGTTCGAAATATCTTTATAGTTATTACGAATGATCAGTTGGGCCGGAACGAATAACTAAGGAGGGATACATGATGGAATTGCGCCAACTTGAATATTTTATTCAAATATGCAAATCGGGAAGTTTCACCAAAGCTAAAGAAGAATTAGGCGTGACTCAGCCGACGCTAAGTCAGCAAATCCGGGTTTTGGAAGACGAGTATAATATTCAATTATTCGATCGGGTAAGTAGGGGAGTTGAAGTAACGGAAGCGGGAAAAATACTCTTGAATAAGGGAAACACTATTATGGATCTTCTTGAAATGGCGCGAAATGAAATATATGGCCGAAACAATAAATCCAGAGAAACAATTTCTATTGGATGTTGTCCTGCTGAACTTGAATATCTTGCTCCTTACTTCATGAGATTTCACCAAAAGTACCCGAATATTTTATTGAAAATTATCGATGCAGAGGATACCGAGAATAAAGTTTTGGAACAAAGGGTAGACATTGGAATCACTGCATATCCCATTTCTGAAGCTTCGATCATTTCGACTCATTTGTATAAACAAGAATTGGCGCTATTGACTCACTCAGAACATCCTTTGGCCGGTAAATCTTCGATTCCTTTTCGATCTTTGGAGCAAATGGATTCGATCATGTTCCGAGAACAAAACAAATCATTAATTGACATGTATTGTCTCTCTTGCGGGTTTACCTTGAAGTCGATAATAGAAACGTCCTCCACTTCAGTATTGATTCATTGGGTTCGTCGTGGTCTTGGAGCAGCACTTATACCAATATCTTTGCTCGAAAGTCTAAGGGACGATTCTTTGCGCATTGTAAAATTAGAAGGCCATATTCCTTGTTGGGATATATCTCTTGTATATCTTAATTCCGTTACTATGAGGTCCATTGTACGCATATTCATTCAAGAGATGGATTCATATGTAAGAGAGTTTGAGGTGAATCTTTCATGTTCAGGCAATTAGAATGTTTCATTCAAATTTGCAAAGAAGGAAGCTTTACTAAGGCTGCAGAAGTTTTAATGATTTCTCAACCTACTATAAGTCAACAGATCCGCTTTCTAGAGGTAGAAGTTGGAAGCCCTTTGTTTGAGAGAGCGGGTAGAGGGGTGAAAATTACAGCCGACGGGGAAATACTTTACGAAAAAGCTCTTTCCGTAATGAGGCTTATTGAAGAATCGAAGAAAGAAACTCACGAGTTACGCAATGCTCAGGCTCGGGAGAATAAACTTTCGATAGGCATTTCTCCTATGGATTTTTTTAGTTTAATTCCCCGTTTTTTGAAATTCCATGAACAGTATCCTGATATTACATTAAAATTCGCGAGTGCAGAAAATACATCTCAGCAATTATTGGATAGCAGCATCGATATTGGCATTACCGACAATCATGATTTGAACAAAGAAATTCATATGATGCACCTGTATAAAGAAGAACAAGCATTGGTCGTTTATGCGGATCATCCATGGGCAGATCGAACCTTTGTTTCTTTTCAAGAGCTAGAAGATTTGGAATCTTCCTTATTCGTTGGGGATATAAGTTTAATCGAGCATCTTCATACATTCAGCGCTAAGATCGCCAAATCCTTGCAATCAAAGTTTGAGTCAACTTCCACGGCAATTCTTCTTTCTATGGTACTTCAAAAGATGGGGGTAGCTATTTTACCTGCTTCTTTAATTGAAAATTTTTCTGGTCAGCAATTGAAAATGATCCGTCTCGTAGATCCAACGCCTGTTCGTGAGATCAAGCTTATTTTTAAAAAGGTTCATTACAATAATCCTTCTGTTCAGAAATGTATCGATTTTTTTCTAGAACAATCAAAACAAGTTGGCAGACTACGGTCATCGCAAAGGTAATTAACCAGAACATCATAGCTACCGAAAGCGAACAAGACGAAGGAATATTTCCTTGTCGTGCTCGCTTATTCGCGTTGGCGGCGCAGGAAACCTAAAATATAGTAACCCTACCATGTAAGCCCTGTCTTTTGCTTGCAGCAAACGTTATACTAAATTGAGGGTTGTGAAGCGCAATCCCATTTTTACATGTATATATATTACAATAATGGAATATTAAGATGTGTAATCTACTGGCGAAGGAGCAATATGAATGAATAAAATGCGTAAATCGGCAATGTTGTTGCTAGCTATGATGACGTGTTGGACGTTAGTGGCTTGTTCTGGGAACAACGGCACATCGAGCAATGGCAGTACCGGGGATCATACGAACTCCAACGCCAATCTTATGGAGGCAAAGGAGGCAAATGCTTCTCGAAAGAAGACAACTTCTCAGGATGAGCCTGCATGGAAGCTGGATACGACACCGATTACGTTTGACTGGTATATCAATTTCGATTGGTTCAACAGCAAGTGGGGAGGCAACGTCGTTTCCAATTATGTAACGAAGAAGACGGGCGTCAGCTTGAACTTTATCGTGCCTGCTGGCGAGGCCAGCGAGAAGCTCAACACGATGATGGCAGCTAGGTCGCTCCCTGACTTCATCACGCTAGGCTGGTACGAGGACTCCGTGGTGAAGATGATCAAGGGAGATATGGTGCTTCCATTGAATGAGCTTGCGGATCAATATGATCCTTATTTCTTTAAAGTCGCAGATCCCGCGAAGCTTAACTGGTATACACAGGCCGACGGCAATGTGTATGGCTACCCGAACGCATCTTCATCCCCTGCGGATTATCAAAAATACGGTCAGCTTTTTACGTCTAATCAGACCTTTGTTGTTCGGAAAGACATGTATGAAGCACTTGGGAAGCCGGATATGAGCACGCCGGAAGGGTTTCTCGGCGCGCTGAAGGCTGCGAAGGAGAAATTTCCGGAAGTGGACGGCCAGCCGCTCATTCCGATCGGCCTGCATGAATTTACGGAAACCGGCAACTATTCGCTGGAATCGTATCTTCAGAACTTCCTAGCAATTCCGCAGCAGAAAAACGGCAAACTTTACGACCGTCGAAGCGATCCAACCTATCTGAAATGGCTGAAGGTGTTCCGCCAAGCGCATGAGGACGGGCTGATGCCGACAGATGTCTATATTGATGAAAAACGACTGGAAAAGGATGAAAAAATATCGCAAGGGCGCTATTTTGCCATGCTGTATCAGTGGTCTGATTTTACAGAGATTAACCAAGCGTTGTATCAGAAGGACCCGAATAAGGTGTATATCGCGATTGATGGTCCGGCGAATGATGCGCATGATGCGCCAACACTTGCAGGAAATGGCATCTCCGGTTGGACGGTGACGCTCATCTCGAAGAACGTCAAGGATAAGAAGCGGGCAATTGCCTTCCTTAGCTATTTGCTCAGCGAAGAGGGAAACAAGGATCTTTACTTAGGAGAGAAGGGCGTTACCTACGATACGATAGACGGCAAAGATCAGTTCCTGCCCGACGTCATGCATCTGCTCAACACCGACCGCAAAGCGTTCGATAGCATATACGGAAGTTCTTATATGTACTGGATGCTAATGGATACGAACATGAAACTAGCATGGATGACGGGGATGGATGCCGAGCCTGCCAAACAAATTGCCGATTGGACGAGGGGCAAGACGGTCAGCATGAGCGAGTTCGACAATCTGGATCCGGACCCGACGACGAAGGAGGGTATTGCGGAAGACCAAAACGTGCGGCTCTGGGCCGAGACGCTGCCGAAGCTGCTGATGTCGGGGTCGGATGCTGAATTCGATCAACTGTTCACCGAATTCATGAACAGCATTACCGAGGATCCCGAGTATGAAGCCATCGTAGCCAGCCGCCAAGCAGCCTATGAACGAAATGTACAGAAACTGAAGTCATCGCTCAATCAATAGTTCTATAGAGGAAGCAGTAGGATGTGAAGCAGGAGATGAGATTCTCTGCAATCCGTCGGTTATTGGGGATAAGTGCATTTACGTTTAAACTTTCGCTTCAAGTGAAACTGATTCTGTCATTTGTGTTCGTCATCATCATACCGGTTATTCTATTCTCCTGGTATACGCTCAATGAAGAGTCCGCCAAGGCAATGAAAGAATTGACGAAGAACAACGAGAATGCGCTGGCGGTCGAGAAGACGAACATCGAGAATAACATGGAGCTGATGGGATGGACCGGTCAGCTTGCGTTATCCAATCGGGAAATGAACAATTATCTGCAAATTGAACGAATCCAGGATGCAGCGCGTGTTCTTCATATTAAGTATAATGTGGTCAACAGCTTTCAATATTTTTTGTTCAACAATCCACGAATTGCGAATGTCCGGTTGTTTACGGACAACCCTTATGTGAATGAGATTTGGCCAGTCATCCTACAGGAATCACGTATCCAGGACAAGCCCTGGCATGATGAGGTGATGAAGCAGAGCGGGTTGCCCTGGTGGGAGATACAGGAGAACGTTACCCTCACCGGTGCGCCATCCGAAACATCGTCGAATGAGCCTTTCATGACGTACTTGCAGGAATTCAAATATGCGGACAACGCAACACATAACGGGATTCTGGAGATATCGATGAAGCTGTCGAATTTCTTCTCCGGAACGTTCAGTAGCGTGCAGGACATGAACTCCCAGCTTATCGTAGTAGCAAGAAGCGGACAGGTATTCAGCTTGAAGGCCTCACCTGTGTTCGAGCAGCACAGCGCGATGCAATTGATCAACAGCGTGAATCTGACGTGTAATACAGATTGCGAGACGGTACAGTTCAAGGTTAATGGGCAGTCCTACTTGGCATCTCAGATCTATATTCCATCGATCGACGTGCACCTGGTCAATATGGTTAGTCTTGCGGACACGTTGGAAGGCATTCATCATTCGAGAGTTCGTTATATTTTACTCATTTCGTTACTAGCGGCATTTCTTGTACTGCTGTCTTACTCGATGCAGGCGATGATTTTGCGCAGGCTTAAGGCGTTAAGAGAATCGATGAAACAGGTAAGAAGCGGTAACTTCGACGTCGAGCTGCCGCCGATTACCGGTACCGATGAGGTAGGAGAGCTGGGCTTGCATTACCGCAAGCTCATTCTGAAGATTAACGAGCTCATTCAAGAGCAGGCAACTAGGCAGGCGGCAGGCAAAGAAGCCGAGCTTCGGGCGCTGAAGAACCAGATCGATTCTCACTTCCTCTACAATACGCTGGAGAACGTCAAGATGCTGGCGGAGATCGAAGGGCAGTTCCTTATATCGGACATAATGACCTCGCTGGGCGGTATGATGCGGTATTCGATGGAATGGAAGCGGGATCACGTAATGATTAGCGATGAGATTAAGCAGGTCCAGCATTATGTAGCCGTCATGAACATCCGTTATGATGGAAGACTTGATCTCCGATTGTCGATTGCACCGGAATGCCTCAAGCAGGAATCGCTCAAAATGTCACTGCAGCCCGCGGTCGAGAATGCAATCAAGCATGGGATGAGCCGCATGCATTCCAGCGACGGAAATCTTGTCATTACGATCTCTGCCGTCCGTCGTGATCAAGCTTGTGTCATAGAGATCACTGACAACGGCTGCGGCATACCGCAAGAGAAGCTGGGCTTATTGAATCGAATGCTCCGAATGGAAGAGTCCGCTTACCAGGACGTCCGGCAATTATTCGTTCGCAAAAATAACCAGGACAGCAATGGGATCGGTTTGCGTAATGTGGACCAACGCCTAGTGATGAGCTATGGGACGGAATATGGGATTCAGATCGAGAGTCAGGAAGGAAGCTATACACGCATAATGATGACTTTGCCGTACCGGGTCATAGAAGGGGGATTAGACATCTATGATTAGCTTGCTGATCGTCGACGACGAGAAGATCATTCGGATGGGCTTGCATTCGGTAATTGAGAGACAGTTTCCTCATCTGTTCAACTACCGATTTGCCGAGAATGGACAAGAGGCGCTGGAGCTGCTTCGCCAGGAGCCTGCGGATATTATGTTCACAGATATCCGAATGCCAATTATGGATGGGATCGAACTGCTCGAACAGCTGCAAGATCAACCGGTTAAACCCGAGGTTATATTGTTGTCTGGCTATAATGAGTTCGCCTATGCGCAGAAAGCGATTCGCTGTGCCGTGAAGGATTATCTCGTGAAGCCTGTGATGCGGGAGGAGTTATTTGCCGTTCTGGGGCAATTAATGCGGGACATAAGGATGAGAGAAGAGCGAGCAGACAAGACGGGTGAAGATGCCGGCCTTGTTGCTGCCGAGCTAGTTACCCAGCATTTGACCCAGAAGGATCTGGGTGATGCGATATCACAGAACAAGCTGAAGCAGGCCGGTTATAGCTGGTTGGATGCAGGATATACGCTGGGCTTGCTTAGGCGAAGCGGAGGAGGATCACAGCCTAGCAGTACGGATGCTGCTTCTTTCAGGAATCAAATCGCCGAGCTGTTACAAGGGCATATGGATTGGATGCTCACGCGTGACGGTGAAGGCGGAACGATTATGATCGCGCACGATCCGGTCTTGTTCTACCAGTTGGCGGAACGGTGGAGGATGAATGTACATGAGTCGCAGCTGCGAATCGCGATTAGCGAGTCTGTTCAAGGGATAGAGCAGATAAGGAGGGCATACAGCCAAGCGAAGCAAACCTTGAAATACAGTATTGTGCTTCCTGAACTTGATGTGCTGGAATACACCAGCATAAGTGAGCGCAATGAGCGGTATGTCGTTCCTGTAGAGTTAATTCAACGATTATCGAATCTGATGGGAATGGGACGCGGGAATGAAATGAAGCAGCTTCTCGATCAAATTCTAGATGTTCGTATTATTAGCTGCTGTGAAATCGGCTACCTGGAACGGATCAGCCAGCTGCTCAATGAAGAGCTGTTCGACAAGGTGTTCCGCATCTACGGAAATAGAGTGCTTGGCCTATTAAGTAGATATGCCTATGTTGGCCATATCGGGAATTTTGATCGATATGAACATTATTATGCAACGGTTGAGCAGCTTCTCGATAGTCTGGATCGATTCATCCAAGATCGGAGGGAGCAAGCGCCGCCTACGGAACAAAATACGATGCAAAAAGTTCTCGCCTACTTGCAGACGCATTATGCGGACGATTTGAACATGGCGGTCGTGTCCAACCATTTCTCGCTCAATTACTCGTATTTCAGCCATGCCTTCCAAGAATATAGCGGTGAGAGTTTCTCGAACTATGTTCGCCGGTTAAGGCTGGACAAGGCGAAGGAGCTGCTGGTGCACTCCGATATGAAGGTGTACGAAATCAGTGATCAGGTTGGATTCGAAAATGTGAAGCATTTTATGAAAATATTCAAGGAAACCGAAGGCATCACAGCGCTGGAATTCCGAAGCCAGCGAAGGCTGTTTGACGATAACTCAAGCGAAGCTTAAGGCAGCTGGCCAGAACGGTCAGCTGCCTTTTCTTAGCGATAATGAGCGTAAAGGAAAAAAGGAGAACGGAACCGAACTTCCAGGATGGAGTGAAAGCTTGGATCGAGAATGGCGGCGGCCGCCATATCGTCGCTTCCTTGAGGAAAATGTAAAAACCGTTTCTTTGGTAAATGGGCGAATCCATTTGCCAAGAAACGGTTTCTTTTCGTTTTTCAGAATAGGAAAGGGCTTTTATTTTAATTCATTATATTTATTATAAAAGTTGCGGTATACTAGCTCCAATAAAAAATGGGGCAAGTGTTGGTCCGCCAACGGATCGGCCGATTGCTTTGCTAGTAGAAAGAATGGAGGCCGTAAATGAAGAAGATTCTTGTAGTTGAAGACGATCTTGAAATAAACCAACTCGTGAGCAGATATTTGGAAAAGGAAGGCTTCGATATCCATTCCGCATATGACGGGCAGGAAGCTCTCTCGTACCTTGCTGATTATGAATACCAACTTGTCATTTTGGATATGATGCTTCCGAAAGTTGAGGGTCAGGAACTTTTGCGTAAAATCCGGGATAAGCAAAAGATCCCCGTTATTATATTATCCGCTAAGGACAGAGAGATGGATAAAATACTGGGGCTAGAGCTTGGGGCCGACGATTATATGACTAAACCGTTTACAATCGGAGAGCTTATTGCGAGGGTTAAAGCCCAGCTTCGACGCTATATGGAATTTAATCCGGATGCTGCCGGTGCTGAGGACAAGGTTATCGTGCATGGAGACTTGGAACTTCATATACATACATTTGAAGTCAAGGTCGCCGGACTTAAGAGACCTTTGACTGCAAAGGAATTTGCTATACTAAAGCTATTTTTAACCAACCCCACCCGAGTTTTTACGAAATCGCAAATATTCGAAAGGGTCTGGCAGGAGGAAAGCATATCTGACGATAATACGGTTATGGTGCACATAAACAGGCTGCGGGCGAAAATAGAAAAAGACCCGTCCAATCCCGTCCATATTCAAACGGTATGGGGATTTGGATATAAGCTTGGGTAGAGGGGGGCTAAATATGTTGCTTCAGATTCTCGTTATCGTCCTCATTCTATGTTGTTTCTTAATCCTATTCAGACACCTTAGCTTGCTTAATGAAATAAAAAGGATCACTCGGACAACGGAGGAAATCCGGGCCGGTAATCCAAACTTGCGTTATCGCCTGCATGTGTCACAAAAGCCTGCCCGGGACTTAGGCGGAGAATTAAATCGCCTAATCGACAACTTTCAAAAAACCTTCGAGCGCATTCAATTTCTGGAGGAAGAACGCAAACAAATGGTTGCAAGCATATCGCATGATCTGCGTACGCCGCTAACCTCTCTGCTGGGATATATGGAAGCCTTACGCTTTGATAGGACACTTACCGATGAAGAAAGAAACCATTTCATCCGCATAGTCGCGGACAAAGGCAACTCGTTGCATGAACGATTGCAGGAGTTTTTTGAACTTGCAAAACTAGAAGCCGATGACTCTCTAACCGAACTTCATAAACTCAATTTGAAAGATATCGTGCAGGAAGTTTTGCTTGGGTTTTATCCGGATTTTCAGAAAGCGGCGCTTACGCCCACGGTTAACATTCCGGATTCCCCTCTCTATGTCATGAGCGATCAGGTGCATCTGCGACGCGTATTAGAGAACCTGTTAACAAATGCTTTGCGTTACGGTCAGGATGGTAATGAGATTGGCATTGCCGTTCGGGAGGAATCGGATTTTGTTTGGGTAGATATATGGGATCGCGGGAAAGGGATATCGCAACAAGACTTACCTCGCGTTTTTGAGCGCTTTTATACAGGAGAGGCATCAAGAAATGCATCCCTTCGCGGAACAGGATTGGGTCTTACCATTACGAAGAACTTGGTCGAAAAACAAGGCGGTCAAATCACCGTATCAAGCAATCTGGGCGAGAAAACCGTTTTTTCATTTAGCCTGATCAAGGGTTGAGCGCGGTAACCTGGCTGATTGAACATTTAAGAACTTTGTTAGAAAAACGAGAACGGCATGTTAGAACGCGACGGTATACTCGACTTCAAAAGGAGGAAGTCAAATGAGAGTATTTGAAGTTATGTTACTTGTTGTGAATTTGCTTGCCCTGTTTATAGGTCCGAGCAAGAAACAGCCTAAGGTCGTTTTGCTTGTACTAGCAGGAATGAACGGGGCTGTTCTATGTCTCCACGGCGTAGTCGAAGGATTCCGTTATCAAATGATTTTTGCTTACCTGTTTGTTTTTCTGTTTGCGATTTATGCTTTAGCGAGAGCGACGCTCAAGTTTTCGAAAAACAAAATCGCAAAGATTCTGAAGGGGATTACAATCGGTTTGTCAGCGCTGTTCCTCGCTTTAACGACGCTCATGTCCCATGCTCTCCCCGTATTTAAGCTCCCGGCCCCTACAGGAGATTATGGTGTAGGCGTACAATACGTTCACCTTACGGATGAAACCCGCGTAGAACCTTTTTTGAAGGGATCGCTCGACAAGAGGGAATTGGCGGTTAAAATATATTATCCCGCGATAGAGGATAAAACCATGCCATATGCTGCTTATTTTCACGATTCTCCCGAGCTTATCAAAACATTTACCGCAGGATACCATATGCCTGATTATCTGTTCAGCCATTTGCGACGGGTTAAAACGCATTCGCAAGAGGGCTTGCAATTGTCTCAAGACCAAGAGAACTATCCGGTGATTTTGTTCTCCCATGGCGGCGGGACGACAATGGAAGTGCACACGTCCCAATGCGAGGATTTGGCAAGTCGGGGATATGTTGTCGCTGCCGTCAATCATACCTACGTATCGTCTGCAACCGAGCTTCCCGGCAGGATTGTAACGGATCGGGATGCTACGGTAAACTTTGATCAAGGCGATCCACTGGATATCATTACCCAAATTATGGCGGATGATGTCGGCTTTGTGATCGATATGCTGGATGAAATGAACGATGGAGAAACGGCTTCGATTTTTGCAGGAAAACTCGATATGGAACATATAGGCGTCGCAGGCCATTCTCTGGGCGGCGCGGCGGCATATAACTTGGCAATCAACGATAGCAGAATAAAGGCCGCTATTAATTTAGATGGCGCGGTTTATACGGTTCCTAAGGACACGAAGGGTGTAGCTCCTCTTCTAATGCTTGCTAATGATGAAGAACATGTTCAAGCGATCGTGAACCGTTCAGCCCCGATGATCAAACTCGAGGATATGCCTGCCGAAGATCAGGAAGCCATGGCATCGTCATATGGAAGCAAAAAAGCCTATATCGATATTTACAAGAAACAAGAACAAGCCGCCATTGCTCATGCCGAAACCTTGAAAGCATCCGACAGCTTATTCATGGTCGAAGGCAGCGCCCATATGAAATTTGCGGAGGTCGGACTTTTTATGGGCAAAGGGTTCCATCGCTTCATAGGCATCAACGGTGAAACGTCATCCGAAGAATGTTTGGAGATTGCAAAGTCGGTAACGTTGGCATTTTTTGATCAGCATTTGAAGAACGAAACCGGGGAATCGTTGGAATCTGTGCTTCGCCAATATCCAAAACTGCAAAAAGTCAGGTTTCCATAAAGCAGTTGGAGTAATGAATTGGGAGGTTTTCTTGTGAGTTATATATTGCGAACCCATCATCTGTCCAAACGTTATGGCGCAAGAGAGGTCATTGCCGACGTGAATATGAATGTAAAAGCCGGCGACGTTTACGGATTTCTCGGGCAAAACGGAGCAGGAAAAACCACGACATTGCGAATGATGATGGGCCTTGTTCGTCCGTCGGCGGGAGAAATCGAATTGTTCGGCGCCACATTGCAGGGGAACAACAATAAAGCGATGGAGCGTATCGGCTCCATCATCGAATATCCGGGGTTCTATCATAATTTGAACGCGGCCGATAATCTGGAAATCCATCGCCGGCTAATGGGCATGGGCAACAAAGAATGCATTGACGATGTTTTGTCGACCGTCGGATTGCTTGATGCCAAAAAGCAACCGGTAAAAAATTATTCGCTCGGAATGAAACAGCGGCTCGGCATTGCCCGCGCTTTGCTACATCACCCCGAACTTCTCATATTGGACGAACCAACGAATGGTTTGGATCCTGGGGGAATGAAAGAAATGCGGCAGCTATTCCTGGAGCTAGCCAGCAAGCGCGGCATTTCGTTTTTAATATCTAGTCATCAGCTAAGTGAAATCGAGTTATTGGCCAATAAAATCGGCATTATTCACCAAGGAAAGTTACTTGAAGAAATTGACCGCGAAACCTTGCAAAAAAAGACCCGGCACTATCTTCAACTGAAGGTGACAGATGAGAGGAAAGCCGCTTTTATTTTGGAACAGAAGCTGGGAATAACCGATTATGTCGCAGCTGGTTCGGGCGTCCTGCGCCTTTACGAACATATGGGGCAGCCGGATCAGGTCACTATGCTGCTTGCGAACAACGGGGTCGGCGTAAGGGAGATTATGTTATCGGGAGACAGCCTGGAGGACTATTATCTTAAGATCACAGGAGGGGAAAGGCTTGATTAATCTTATCTATGCTGAAATGACGAAGCTGAAGAATACAAAGATCCTTTGGTTGGTTTTTCTTGGCGGAATACCGGCAAACCTTGTATCTCTCTACGCGTTCTTGCCGAGAGTAACACCCAAGGGTACCGCAGCAGGTTTTGACGTGCAGGATATGTTTTATCGGCAGGGGATGACGATTACCATTTTAGCGCCGTTCCTATTCGCCCTTATTACAGGCTATATCTTATCGCGCGAATATCAGGAACGTACGATCAATCAGCTGTTTTCATATCCGATCCCCCGGGTAAGGATTCTCTTTGCTAAACTGGTAACCGTGCTATTGCTGATTGTCTTGACTTCAGCTATCTCATGCGTTACGGTAACAGCGACCGGCTTGATCGCGTCATTCACGCAACAAACCGATTTTGAAATCGTTTGGTCAGGAATCCGAATGAATCTGCTGGCTTGCTTACTCTCATTTGGCACAGTGCCAGTGGCAGCAGCTCTGAGCATGGTTGGCAAGAGTGTAATCCCTGCGGCGGTGCTGGGCGGTTTTGCGACAATCGTCACCCTCTTCGGAGAAATGGGACATGGCATGGATGGCATTCTTTTCCCCTGGTTTATGCCTTATTGGCCAGTTCGGGAATTGGCTCAAGGGCTGGCTGATAACGGCCCCAATCCTTATGTGGGATCTGGAACGGTAATTCTCGCAGCTACATTTATTGTTTCCCTGTTATTCTGCATCACCTATTACAAGAATGCTGAAATTCACAGCGGTTCTTGAATTGTTATAAGCTAAACGGGCATGAAAAAAAAGATTAAGACAGATGGGAGAGGTAATAATGGGAAATACGGATAAGTTTGAAATGATAGCTAATACATATGACACACCTGAAAGAATCCAAGTAGCAAAGGTATCATCAGATGCCATTCGTGAATATTTAGTTGACGCTAATAGTAAGAATGCTATTGATTTTGGGTGTGGAACTGGTCTTGTCGGAATGAACTTGTTAAACGATTTTAATTCCGTGCTTTTTCTGGATACATCACAAAACATGATTAATCAAATAAAGCAGAAAATTTCCGATTTTAATATTGAGAATGCAGCTACATTATGCTTTGATTTTGAAAAGGAAGACCTATCGGATTTGCATGCCGACTATATTTTTATGGCTCAGGTTCTACTCCATATTAACGATGTTGAATTCGTTTTATCAAGATTATTTGATGTTCTAAATGAAGGAGGACATTTAATCATCGTAGATTTTAATGAAAATGAGAATGTAGTTTCAGATATCGTTCATAACGGATTTGATCAAGTAAAGCTAACTGACATGATGACCAAAATAGGGTACAGCAATATTCAATCCAAAACTTTTTATACCGGAAGCAAACTATTCATGGGACAAGATGCATCTATGTTTATTCTTGATTCTCAAAGATAGATTTTTAAGTCTCAAAAGTGTTTGCCGAAGGGTTTGTTCATGGCGTGGGATGTGCGAAATGGCTAAACTGGATTATTGCAGTAACTTTAGACTGTTTCGCGCCATATCGAGAGCTATATTGGATATTCGCAACATAGACCTCTGCTTTGCACGCAAAAGCCGTCAAACGCTCAAAGTTGCTGCGAAAAATCCAACATAGCTCCCCGCCACCATTCATTCCGCCCAAAGTTATTGCAAAAATCCAACATAGAACGATGCGGTACCTAGAGGGGGCTCTTGCTTGCGGAAAGCAAAAGCCCCCTCTGCCGTTTTGGCGGAAGGGGCCAGTTCAAAACAGTCGGGTCAAGTTCGATCTCTGGAAGGGAACCGCTGATCAACTTATCGACTTCATGATCAGGGCGGCGGGGCATTACAAGACGCTGAAGACCCTGTTTTTGTTCTTTCCGCCAGCTTAGTAATCGACTCAATGTCTTGATCGGTTAATTGATCAAGAAAATATTTGCGTATTGCCTTGGAGACTATGGGACGGGCATCATCCAATGCCGATTTTCCAGCGGAAGTGATGATGACTTGAACACCGCGATCTGTGTCTAATGGTTTCCTCGTCACAAGTCCGCGTTTCTCCATCCGCGTCAGATGATGTGACAATCGACTCTTATCCCAGTCCATCGAGTGGGCCAATTCCTGTTGGCGAAGGCTGCCGTTCCCCAAAAGGACTAACCGATCCAATACTCCATAATCACCCTCTGATAGTCCTGTGTGCTCGGACATCTCCTTTACTACGCGACCGAAGATGCTCTGAAAGGAGCCTTTCCACATATGCCATATTCGCATTTCCTCTTCGTTTAGCTCGTTCTTATCCATAGGAACATAATAGCATAGTTGACGTGTCAACCACAATGTGTTACAGTAGGCCTAGGTTGATATATCAACCAATAGCTTCCTCCGAGAAACGGTTTGGCCAATCTTTCTCCAAGAAAGGAACATTTATTATGAAAATCAACGTTAATGCGCCTACTCCAGTCGTCTCGATGAAGCCGGTAGTGCTATCAGCCCCGGGCCGTGGTGAGGATCTGCAAGTGCGAGTGTCTGCGCCCGAGATTGGGCGCGAATTGCCTATTATTGTTTTCTCGCACGGCTTTGGATCGTCGTTGGACGGCTATGGACCGTTGGTGGACTTCTGGGCTGCTCACGGCTTCGTGGTCATTCAACCCACCCATCTCGACTCGAGGACGCTGAACCTTCCTCCTGACGATCCCCGTACACCACTGATCTGGCGTTTCCGAGTCGAGGACATGAAGCGCATCCTCGACCAGCTTGATCTCATTGAAGCTTCCGTTCCCAGCCTCAGTGGGCGCCTCGATCGAAGCCGCATCGCCGCAGCCGGACACTCCTGGGGAGGCCAAACGGTGAGCATGCTGCTCGGCGCGCGAGTCCTCGATGCCCACGGCGAACCGGGAGAGGACATGTCCGACTCGCGGATCAAGGCGGGTGTATTGCTTGCCACGACTGGCAATGGCGGAGCTGACTTGAGTCCGTTCGCGGCAGAGCACTTCCCCTTCATGAACCCGAGCTTCGCGGAGATGAGCATGCCGACCCTCGTGGTAGCGGGGGACCATGACCAGTCCTTACTGTCCACTCGGGGGCCGGATTGGTTCACCGACCCGTACTTCCTGAGCCCGGGCAGCAAGAGCCTGCTCACCCTCTTCGGGGCAGAACACTCTCTTGGCGGAATCGCTGGGTACAATATCACGGAAACGACGGATGAGAACCCCGAACGAGTCGCCCTGCTCCGGCGGCTTACGTGGGCTTACCTTCGCAACGCGCTCGACCTCGACGATTCCAGCTGGCCGGCAGCTTACGCCGCTCTGGAAGAGAGCGCCATCCCGTTGGGTCGCATCGAGTCCAAGTAAGGGTCTGACGAGCGTATCGAGCTGACAGCCACGAAAGAGTGGCGGAAGCTAACGTGGGCCGAGGCATTACACGCGCACAAATTGCGCTTGCAAGGTTGCTGTAAAAGGAAGAGATCTCGAGTTTAGAAGAACTTTATTTTCCAGTGATAAAAATACACAACTGCTCATCGGGCGGACACTCATAAGGTGTTCGCTCTTTTATGCGGTTGTTTCGTGCCAAGAGGGCTTTTCATAGCCCGAAATCGAGAAATGGAGGCGCAGGATTAATCCCGGTACCGCCCTACACTCCAACCTCCTCCTCCTTAAGCGTTGCAATTGGCTGCAGAAAATGATGGTCGAATACATGCAATGCACTGCCTGCGCGTACTTTGTTCACCCAGTCTGGATTGACCAGTGCGCTCGTACCGATTGCTACAAGATCCGCATGATCATTCTCCAAGAGAAATTCCGCTTTGTCCGGTTGTCCTAACTTGCCATTGGCAATGACGGGAAGGCCGCTATATTGTTTGGCCAACTTGGCAAGTGTAGGCCCGTCATCCGCAAAAGCCGGGGCAAACGCTTTATATTCGGTCGTATGGATGTAATCGGGAGCAGCCGCTGTCAAATGCTCGAAAATAATCCGGGCATCCCTCTCTCTGCCAGCCCACTTGTGATGAAAATCGTTTACCTTACCTTGGGAGATGCGGACGCCGACCATGAAGTCAGGACCCACGACGGCGCGAATGGCTTTCAGGACTTCCACTACGATGCGGACACGCCCCTCCGTTGAGCCGCCATACTCATCGGTTCTCAGGTTTGTGTAATCCGTGATGAATTGATCAAGCAGGTAGCCGTTCGCTGCATGGACTTCGACTCCGTCGAATCCGACTTTTTTAGCGCGAAAGGCAGCTTGAGCGAAACTCTCGATCACGTTGCGGATCTCCACTCGGGTCATGGCTCTCGGTATGGCAAACTCTCCGCTCCCGCCGTGATCTTCCAGCATCGTACCTGCGGGCTTCACGGCGGATGGAGCGATCGGTGTAAATCCGTCATGCTGGACCAACGCGCCTGCATGCATCAGCTGCGCGACAATCTTGCCTCCTGCGCCCTGTACAGCGTGGACGATAGGTCTCCAGGAATCAGCTTGCGCTTCATTTGCCAGGCCGGGCTGGTTCTCATAACTTCGGCTGCTTATCGCATCGGGATAGAGGCCTTCCGTAATGATGAGACCGAATCCCCCTTTTGCAAAACGGGCATAATACCGGGCCATACGCCCATTCGCGAGCCCAGAGGGCTCTGCGCTCGTCCGTGTCATCGGAGATAGCACGGACCGATTCGGCAAACGCAGCGAACCCAATTGAAATGTTGAAAAAAGATGAGCATAGTTACCCATATTTGATTTCCTCCTCGATGTACGGTGTCAGTACCCATACTCCACACCGTACGATCTATTTCTTGGCTTTATAGTAATCGGATAATTCTATATAGTAAAATGATCATTAATGATGACAGTATCAAAATTATTGATGTCATACCAACGAACGGAGGTTCTCGAGTGGAGTTAACCGATCTCAAAATACTTATGGCCATCATACAAGAGGGCAGTATCACCCGCGCAGCGGAGAAGCTGGATTATGTTCAGTCGAACATCACGATGCGAGTTCGCAAAATGGAGTTGGAGCTCGGAGTCCGGCTTTTCCACAGAACTCCGAAAGGCGTCTTGCCGACCGAGAAAGGGCTCGTCTTCAGCCAATATGCCTCTGACATTCTGAATAAGGTTGAGGAAGCGATAATGTTCGTCCAAGAGCCTGAATATCCGAGCGGTCCGCTCACGATCGGCGTTGTGGAGACCGTTGCGTCCACCCCTCCTTTTATACGAGCGTTATCCGATTTTCAAAAAAAACACCCTGAAGTTGCGTTGTCTCTTGTCACCGGAACATCGCCTCAAAATTACGAGAAAGTGCTGAACCGCGAGTTGGACGGAGCTTTCTTCACAGGAGAATTCGATCTGGCTCCGCTAAAGGTCGCTCATGAGATTCGGGAAGAGGTGATCCTCCTGACGAACGCCGCCGGAAAAGCCGTGCCTCCCGATGTTGCGAATGCGACATGGGTGGTTTTTCCGAAGGGTTGCCCGTTGCGCGCCGCAAGCGTGGATTGGCTCCGCGGCCAGGGGATATCGTCCGTAAATATGATTGAGGTGAGTACGCTGGATACGATGCTGAATTGCGTACGGGCAGGAATCGGTTACACGCTTTTAACCGAATCAGCCATTGCCGGGGATGACGAACGATTAATAACGCATCCGGTTCCCGAACGATACCGTTTCGTGACAACGAGGCTGGTTACCCGAAAAGAACAGTTCAGCAGCAAAGCGTTTGCAGCCTTCGCTGATTGTGTCAGAGGGGCGGGTATTTAATGGAGAGAACCAATCCGGCTTAGTACTCTACATTCGTTTGGCTTTATAAGCTGAAGACGGACGAGTAGTGCGAAAATTATTAAAAAAATTACTTGGCGATAAACCAGCGATAACGAAAATGAGCTACCTTTGGGATAGATCTGAAAAAGGGAGTGAATTGATGAGGATTGCTGTTTTTTCAGACACGTTTGTCCCCCAGGTCAATGGCGTCGCGCTTACCTTGAAGCGTTGGACCGACTACTTGTCCATTCATGGGGTTGACTGCAAGCTGTTCGTGCCCACGGAACCGGAGCCTGTCTATGAGGATCCGGTGTGCAGGTTGACCAGTATTCCCTTCTGGGCTTATCCGGAACATCGATTCGTTATTCCAAACTTGCTGCGTATACGCAAAGAACTATCTCAATTCAAACCCGATATTGTTCATATCGCCACTCCATTTAATGTAGGTCTCGCCGGTATGTATGCCGCTCAGAAACTTCATATCCCCATAGTTGCCTCCTATCATACCCATTTCGACCAGTATCTCGAATCTTATTGGTTTCCGTTCGCGCATTCCTGGTATTGGTCTTACATGAAGTGGTTTCATCGTAACTGCCGCGCCATCTTCGCTCCTTCGCAGGAAACCATTCATCTATTGCAATCCAAGGGATTGAGCGATCTTGAGCTATGGTCGCGGGGAGTTGACTGCGACAGGTTCACGCCTGCGAAGCGTTCCAACCGTGTTCGCGAGCTTTACGGAATCAAGGAGCGATATCTTCTGCTATTCGTCGGTCGGCTGGCTCCGGAGAAAGACCTGGATGTTTTGCTTCAATTAATGCATCGGTTGCCGGACCGCATTCGCGGACAAGTGCATTGGCTTGTCGTTGGCGATGGTCCGATGATGGAACAAGGCCTGCGGGAAGCTCCGCAAAATGTCACCTTTACCGGCTACCGGGACGGGGAAGAACTTGCCGAATGGTATGCATCCTCCGACTTATTCGTTTTTCCCTCCGCCACGGAAACATTCGGCAACGTCGTATTGGAGGCCGCGGCCTCCGGTCTGCCTGCAGTAGTAGCCGATAGAGGAGGCGTGACCGAGATTGTCCAGCATGGAAAAACCGGCTTACACGCTCAAGCGGGAAATGTAGAGAGCTTTCTTGCGGCTTTGGACGACTGGTTCGACGAACCGGACAAATGGCAATTGTTCCGTACGGAGGCTAGGGAACTTGCGCAATCCCGCACCTGGGATAAAGCAATGGAGTCGATTTACGCCCAGTGTCGGCAGATTGTGAAAGCGGAGCAGAATCCGGAGGAAGCGGGAAGAGGGCACATTCAGGGAGAAGGTGAATCCGCTTGAACATTACAGTCATTGGTACGGGATATGTCGGGTTGGTCACCGGGGCATCCTTGGCTCGCCTGTCCATTGGCCGTCCTTCCATAACACCGGACGTTCCATTAACGGTAGAGCCGAACAGACGATAATGAGTTAAAATTCGGTGATGAGGTGATTGATATGGATACCGCAAGCCATCTTCTTCTCGGCGTTACTTTAGGCGGACTGGCAATGGCTTTATCCGATCCGGCCATCGGCGACCAATCGACGGTTATGTACGGATTATTTGCAGCGGCTATCGCCGGCTCGAATGCTCCCGATTTCGATTCCGCCATTCGTATACGCGGACATGAGGCATACTTATTGCATCATCGGGGATTCAGCCATTCCTTGCCGATGCTAGCGGGTTGGCCGGTTTTACTTACTCCTTTGATTGCGTATCTTTTTCATGCTTGGGATTATATGCTCCTGCTGTTCCTCTGGACAATGGCCGGTGTCGTGCTTCATGTTTTTCTCGATTTCTTCAATGCGTACGGCGTGCAATGTTTCCGGCCGATCTCAAGGAAATGGTTTCATGGCGATGCCACCCCCATTTTTGACCCTGTCATTTTCGGATTTCATTTAGTGGGTTTGTTGTTATGGCTGTTTGGCGTCATGGCGGCACAGGTTGTATTCCCTCTTTTGTTCGCTCTAACCTTTCTCTTTATTGGATACCGCATTGTGCTTCATCGCTTGATGCTGCATGTCGTTCGAAGGCGTTATGGCGTCGATGGGCATTCCTTCTTAATTCCCAAGTGGTTGCCCCACGAATGGGGATACGTTCACGAAACCGATCAAACTTATATTGCCGGCTCGATCCGGGGCACCCATCTAAGGGAAGAAACGATATTCCATAAGGGAGAGCGGAACGATGTCGTTCAAGCGGTCATGGGCAGTGACGGCGTCCGCAGCTTTCTTGCATTTGCGCATCGTGTTCACATTTCATGTCAAAAGATTCAGAACGGTTACAAGGTAGAGCTGCGGGACGTCCGTTTTCGGCATGGCGAAAAGCTTCCTTTCGGAATGGATATAACCTTGGATGACCATTTGCAGGTGACCGGGAACACCTTCGGGTGGAAGAAGAAGCTGTGGGAACCTCCGTTTTCCTAAGGGGTTTCAATTTGCTTAGACCGTGGGGCACCCGATAGGTGCCCCTGTTGCGCATTTGCGACGGCTGATTTAGAGCTTAAGAATTACGTTACCTTTTTTTCGTTCGGTCTCTACATATTTTTGGGCATCCGGAAGGAGCTCCAGAGGGTATCGGCGATCAATAACTGCGTTCAGCGTTTCATTTCTTGCGAGTTCCATGAGAAACGCCAAATTCGCTTTATTTTGCATAAGACCTGCCGTTGCAAAAACAGCCCGTTTGCCTTTAAACAGGGACGTCCACATCATCTGTAAAACGACAGACAGCTTGGGTGCGGTAGTCAAATAAATTCCTTTGGCCGTAAGTACACGCTTGCATGCCGAGAAGGAGCTTTTGCCCACAGCGTCAAAAACGACATCATAGGCTTTGTCCGCCTTCGTGAAATCCTCCCGGGTATAATCGATAATAAAATTAGCCCCTGCATTTCTTACCATACCTTCGTTGACGGCAGAGCAAACGCCGGTTACCTCAGCATCATAGTATTTGGCCAATTGCACGGCGTAGATGCCGACAGCCCCCGAAGCACCATTAATCAGCACTTTCTGTCCTTTTCGCAGCTTTGCCTTATCTCTTAGAAAGGTCAATGCGGTGGCGCCCCCGTCACAGACGCCGACCGCTTCATCAAATGCGATGCTGTCAGGTATAACCGCAAGAGGGCTCTCTTCGGAAAGACACTTATATTCGGCGTAAGCACCGAAGTTTTTGGTGCTCATCCCCAAAACGCGATCGCCCGCTTTAAAATGCTTTACTTCTTTGCCAACCGCTTCGATCTCTCCGGCTAATTCGATTCCTCCAATTGCAAATTTCGGTTTGGACAGCCCGTATATCAATTTAATCATAAGCGGATCGCCCTTGCGGAAAGCGCAGTCCGACGGCCCTACTTTGGCAGCTCGAATACGTATGAGAATTTCCTTGTTTCCTGGCGACGGTTTCGCGATTTCTTGCGGGACAATCACTTCCGGTGGACCATACGATTTTTGGACCATGGCTTTCATGGCTTTCCCCCTGAGGTTAAGTAATGATTACATTGTAACCAGGGGGATGTTTATATGCATTGACTTAAGTCAAGAACCGAGCCGGGAGATTCATTAAGGGCAGGCTGCACGCGCAATCGGTTGAGGAATGGCTTGTTGGATTCTTCTAGAATCGTTTCCGTTTTAATTAACTTGTCAACTCCACGCTAGCCTTCCATAACTGTTTCCTATTCCCCTTGTTATACGAGAGTACGGAGGATTTTATTTCTTTGTTGCCCTCAAAATATTTCCCCGTTGTTTGATTATGCCTGCTATCAGTTACGAGAGCAGCCAAAGCTTTCCCGGACTGACGCACCGTATTCACATTCGGGTAAAATAACGTTAAAACAGGCAGAATATATTTCCAAACAAATCTCATAAACGGTGTATAGCTTTGAGCAAGCCCCGTGCCTGGCATCATTCCCGGATCGAAAGCATTAACGGTAATATTCTTTTCGGTTTGTTGCTTTATTCGATCAGCCAACTCGTAGGTGAAATATAAATTACATAACTTCGAAGTGGTGTAGCGGCGTCTGCCGATTAATGATATAGCTTCGTTTGAGCTCGATTGGTCAGGATAGGCCAATAGGCGGGGGTCGGCAAAAACGGGTGCAGGCATTCCCGTCCTTTTCAATGGATCATGGGTTCCGCTGCTGACTAACACGATTCTGCCCGAATGCGTCATTTGTTCAAGCAGCAGGTTCGCCAATAGAAAGTGTCCAAGATGATTTACGCCAAAGGTAGCTTCAAACCCGTCTTTTGTATAATGCGTTTTATCGATAAACTGTACGCCTGCGTTGCAAACAAGTGCATATAAGGGCGGATAATCCATTTTTGAAAAGTTGCTTGCAAAATTTCTTATGGATGCCAAAGATGACAGATCGAGCTCCAAGGTGGTTATGTTTGTATTATTGGTTTCTTGAATTAATGAGTCTGCTGCTTTCTTGGCTTTAGCCCCGTTGCGGCAAGCGATCACCACAAAATAATTTTTGTCATCCATAGCTATTTTCTTAGCGCATTCATATCCTAATCCCGAGTTTCCGCCTGTAATGATAACCGTTTGTTTCCGTTGACTCATTCCCTATACACTCTCCTTTAGTTTGACTGCCATTACTTGAATCAACACAGCCCCAATGTTGACACTGTCAACATGGGGCGATTATATACCCATCAAGTTGACGGTGTCAACATATTGATGTAAAATTTAGGGCGTGGTTATTTAAATCCATATCATACGAGGATATTATGAACGATACAAAACAAAAGCTGATTCAAATCACCAGACAAATGATTGATGATCAAGGCATTGACGCCATTAGCATGCGAGAACTTGGAAAAGAAATGAACTTGTCCCGAAGCGCCATGTATAGACATTTCAAAAACAAGGAGGATTTACTTGCGGCTATTGTGGCTGAAAATTTTGAAATGCTGACTGGCAATATTAGCAAAATAATCGAAAGCGTAAACGATCCGCGAAAACTTTTATATGCCATTTTGTATACTTATTTCGATTATGGGGTCAAAAACCAGGAGCATTACCGTTTGATGTTCCGAAAGCATTGGGATAAGGAGCTATACCCTGACTTACACTATTCTGCTTTTGGGATATTTAAGCTTGTGGAAAGGTGTTTGGAAAAGGCGGGTAATATTCGGAAATCCCCAACGCAATCAACCGCAATTATGTATGCATTTATTCATGGCCTGGTTGAATTGCACTCCGCCCAGCATTCCGAATCTGAAAAAGGATTGGATAACCCGATCCATCTCATCGATTCTTTTCTGGACCTGATTTTTATTTAGGGGCGGTGAACCATAAGTGACGGTAAGTTTTGTGGGCTGAAGGAGTGTGAAACATTTGCATGGTATCGATTTTCTGAATTCGCGGGTACTGGATGTTTTTCCTTGTTTGAGAGTAGTTACTCCCGAGGAATGGGTCGAAGCACGGCCTACAATCCGGAAGTTCCCTGCTAAATTCTGCATTTTTCAGCGAGAGGAGGGGGCAGACCACGGCATGTTTCTGCTAAGCGGCACCGCTCGCATCAGCCGCATCGCGGAGGATGGCGGCGAATCTATCATAAGCACGCTCACGGCAGGCGAGGTGTGTGCCCTTCTCGTATTAAGCGGTCTCAGCGGCCGCGATTACCCTGGGACTATAACGGCGGAGTCGGAAGTCGAGGCACTGTTTGTCGCAAAACAAAGTTTCCTCGGCTGGCTGCAGACGCACGCGGAAATTCGGGGTGCCGTGTTCGGTGGTTTGCTGGATGGCTTGCTTCGCATAAGCGAGCAGATTGACGGGCGTCGGTCGGAATCTTTGGATGCTCGGCTGGCAAAAGCATTGTTGCGAACTTCTTCGGAACGAAAGCCGTTGCTGAACATGACACATCATGAGTTAGCCGTAGAGATCGGTTCCTCTCGTGAAGTCGTAAGCCGCGCGGTGCGGCGCTACCGGCAACAGGGGTGGATCGAGTCGGGACGGGGTTGGATTCGAATTGTTCGCCGCGTGGAATTGGAATCACTGTTAGGTGACTAAGTCACGGAGGCCGCACACACCTCTTGGTAATATGGAGATGCAACTCATTTACCTAAAATTCAGGAGGTACTTTCTATGGTTCACTTACTTCAACCGGGTATGATCGCCCCAACATTCGCTACTACTGACATTCATGGCTCCCCCGTAGCATTGGAAAGCTATCGAGGTCGTAAAGTGCTGCTCTCCTTTTTCCGTTTCTCTGCATGCGCTTTGTGTAATTTGCGAGTGCACCGGTTTATCGGCCGAAACCCGCAGTGGCAGGATCAAGGCATGGACGTCATCGCAGTGTTCGAATCACCCATAGCCAACATGAGAACTTTCGTAGGGGCTCAAAACGCTCCGTTCCCGCTGGTTGCCGATCCAACGGCTGTCCTATATGATTTGTACGGTATCGAGACTTCCGAAGAGAAAGTGCAGGCAACGTTGGCCGACGCCCGGACAAATGAGTTTATCGCTGAGGCTGCAAGCGCCGGTTTCGAGCTTACCCCCGAGAAGGACTGCAACTTCCATCGAATCCCGGCTGAATTTTTAATCGACGGGAATGGAATTTTGCATACCGTCCATTACAGTCAACTTCTCACCGACCATCTGCAGTTTGCGGCGATAGACGCTTTTGCAGCCGGTTAATGCGAGGATCTATGAATAGGGCAAAGAGCGAAATGACCCATCGTCAAATGAGTCATTTCGCTCTTCTTTGTTATCTAGAGAATTTTCTTACAACCCTTCAATTAACGCCTTGACCTTGCTGTCGCTCTCCAGAGCGCGGATAACGAGCGTCACCGCTTCAGCGCGAGTAGTCGTGCTATTAGGCGCGAATGAAGAGGCGGACATCCCTTGCACGAGATTGGCCGAGGACGCCAGCCCAATCTCGTTCGCAGCCCAGTGGCTGCTGCTCACGTCCATAAAGCTTGCCGGTTCGACGATCGCCAACGCGTCGAGATTCAGTACGCGGGCAATGATCGCTACCATCTCGGCACGGGAGATCGATTCAGTCGGTTTAAAGCTGCCATCCGCATAACCGGCTACGACTCCCTTATCCGCCAAAGCGCCGATGTAACCAACTGCCCAATTTGAGTCCGTATCGTTGAAGACGGCTGAGGCGGGTTTTGGCGTCAGCGCAATCGCGCGGGCAATCATGGTGGCGAACTCCGCCCTTGTGACAGACGCGTTCGGACGGAACGTATGATCCTCATAGCCGGTTACGATACCCATCTTGACTGCTTTCGCAATGAAGCTGCTGCCCCAATGATTGCTGGTATCGCTGAACGATTTGTTCCCGTTATTCGTTGCGGCGATAGCGTCGCTCACCGCTTTCAGCACCGATTCCCGGCTAACGACGTTCGATCGGAACGGATTCACATTAGCAGCCGGTTCCTGCGAACCTTCGGTTTCATTATCATTTGTATCGTTAGAGGAACCTGAGCCAGTGTCGGTGTCCGAACCTGATCCGGAATCAGAGCCAGAACCAGAGTCCGAACCGGAGTTTGTCGAGGCAGAAACGTTCAGCACAATTCGGTCAGAGTTGTAAACAACCTTAGCCTTGTACGAGCCTGGCAACCCGTTGATCTCAACATCGGTGAATTGTCCTGTCCGCTGATTCGCGTCATGACTGATCAGGGTAATGGTTCCTTTGCTTGGCACATAATTATCCGTGAAGTTCACATGTAATTTTCCGCTCACATTGACCGCACCGTTGCTCTCGATTCCATCATTGACGCTGGCCATATTCAGTACCAGAATACCGCCGGCAGCTTGGGTGAGGTTTCCGCCAATGGTCATCTTGCCCGTTACATTCTCTGTAAGCGTACCGCCGTTAATGAGCACATCGCCGCTGCCGAAGGCCGTGGCCGAACCACCCTCAAGCGTACCGGCGTTAAGTTCGGTGCCACCGGAATACGTATTGCCGCCCAGAAGCTTTAAGGTGCCGGTTCCTTCCTTCGTCAGCTTGCCCGTGCCGGCGATATCGTTCCGCCAGCTATCCGCCGCATGGAAGCCGCCCCCGTAAGTATTCATCGTCACGGTAACGTCGCTGTTGAAAGCGCCGTATCCGTCTGCGGCGGCAAACAGATTCAGACGTCCCCATCCTTCCGGGTCATCGAGCACCGGATAGCCGGACGGCAGGCCGGTTGTCGCCAGAACCCCGCGACGCTGCTCGCCGCTCAAGTAAGGCAGACGAGTCTCCAGCAGCACCTCGGCGCCCTTCGGAACGACCATGGCTTCCGTCGTGGAAGCAATCGGCGCAAAGCCGTAGGTCAGACGCTCCGTATATTGCTCTTTATTCTTGTCATAATCGCTGAAGCGATCTTCCGCGGTGCCGGTTTCTTTTAACAGGATGTCATGAGCTTGGTCGTATGCGTCCTGCTTAAGCTCCGCATTATCCGGGTCAGCCAGAGTAGCGGCTGCCAGCGCCGTAGCCATGACGCGTCCGCCTATGACATCAAGCGGCGAGTGCATGCCGGCAACGATCCGGCTGTTGCCCATCTCGGAAGCGCGGGTCAGCATCTCCTGGAACCGTTCAGGCACCGTATAGGCAAGCGCCAGTGAAGCGAGATATGAGGCATTTGTATGACCGCTCGGGAAGCCGCCATCCGTTTCCGGGGTGGCGGTATTTCTCACAGGAACTAACGTAGGCACAATGACAGAAGTATCTAGCCAACGCCATGGACGCATATAATTGTAGAAGTTTTTAGCCTGCGTAGTCGAAGCATAGTTGCCGCGGAACGCGCCGATCAAGTCGACCATTTTGCCGAGCTCGGAGTCCGAATTTCCGCCTTTATTGGTTCCGTTCCCGTCACTGTACTTGACCGTCGTGGCATCGTCCGGGATGCTCGTAATGGTGGTGAACGTTCCTGTTTTCTCGCGGTACACGTCCGAGAGCGTTCCAAGACCTTCAACGGCTCCGTAGGTTTGGTTGCGCCGGTCGTCGTAATAAGCCGCGATCTCCTCTTCCTCTGTACGGGTTTCGGCAAGATCCGCCACATACTGGATATTGTAGTCCAGCACTTCGCTGTTCAGCTTGGTGCCGTTATCCCACGAAGATCCTGGCGTCCAGAGATCCAGGAACCCGGACAGCATTCCGATCGTCGGGTTGGACTCGACCGTCTTATTAGCGGGGGAGTTGTTCTTGTAGCTGTCGACGAAGTGCCCCCATGCCGGAGCCTGGGGCAGCTCTACCGAAGAGTCGGCTGGCGCCGCCATGGCGGTATTGGCCGCAACGGGATTCAACAGCAGCAACGCGACCATCGTAGACGATAACAGCTTGTTTTTGGATTTGGCTTTCAAATCGAATCTACTCCTATCGTTTGTTATATTGAACCGAATCCTGCAAGGAGTGAGCGGCTTGCCGTTCCATACGGGATCGGAATCGGTCTCAATGTAGCATCGGGGCACGCCATGAATCAATATAACAATTTCCCTTTTGTATCACTTTAGGAGGAATAGGGCTACTATTTTACACTCGCCAAATAAAATGCGGATGCCGTTTTACATTCGTATAATAAAAATACTGGATAATTGAGTGGGAAGAGTGGGGAAACTTTCGGAAGGATGGGGGGAACGTCATGAAAAAATGGAATTCCGTATTTATTAACCTGGCCATTTCCTATATATCCGTTGTGCTCGTCGTCGTGCTCCTGCTTTGCTCGATCTTCTATATTTATTTTTCGAGAAATTATAAAGAAGATTTGCGCAACGGCAACCGGTTGATTCTGGAGAACACGGCCCAGACGATTGAAACGGCAGTGCTCCAGAGGGCCCAGCAGATTTATTTGGATATATCCCTCAATAAAAACGTAAATGTACGGCTGTTTGCCGACTCTTCCTTTCAGAACAATCATAGCAAGGTAATCGATTTGCAGGAGTTGCTTAAATCGGAAGTCATCGGCAACTCGGATGTCGTGCAGGCGGTACATCTGTATTACCCCGGACAAAATGTCTTGCTGTCGTCGCTCTACGGGCTGAAATTCAATGCCGATCAAGATAGCCGCATGGCCCACTTGGCGGACTGGACCTACGGGATGCGAGGCAATAAGCAGAGCAGTCTCTGGACGGCGACCCGATTGGTTCCGCAAGATACGTACTCCAACCTGCTCGACGGCGGAAGCAATGCCTTGCTGACTTACGCGCATAGCTATGGCTTTCAAGCGTCAGGCGAGAACAGCGACGTCTTCATTGCAATCGACGTGAAGGAAAGTGCGATAAGCGAGATAATTCGCAATATGATGCCTTCGCAATATGAAGATACGTTTATTCTGAATCGTTCCGGCAACCTCATATCTGCTGTAGATAAAGGAAAGCTGGGTTTTCGGAGCGATTATGACGCCGGCATGATCAGGGAGGAGGCCGGGAGCACTAGCGGTACGATTGAGAAGACCTCCCATGTCGTTTCCTATCAGACCCTTCCATCGACCGGGTGGAAAATCTATAGCGTCGTGCCTTCCGGCTCTTTCTATGAAAAATCGATTTTCATACAGAAGCTCATCCTAGGCATCTGTTTGTTAGCCATTCTGATAGGCATCGTGTTGTCCGGAATTCTGGCAAGGGCGAATTACAGCCCGATCAAGCGGTTGACGGCCAAAATAAGAGGCTTATCGGACCATGCGCCCGACCATGTCACTAATGAATACAGGCTTATCGACACGGCCTTCGTCAAGCTCAACGATAAAGTCAACAGCCTGGAAGAGACGCTGGAAGCCAATAGGTCGGTTATTAAACATAATGTCGTCCTAAACCTGCTCAGCAATGGCTATACGCGCGAAGAATGGATAGAAGAACGTCCATTTCTAGGCATCGGCGAATACAATCGCTATTGCTGCTTGATTCTGGATTCGAGTGAGGCTCTTGCGGGGATAAGCTCCAGGAATATGCAATATGCGGTGTACGGGATCATCAACCAATTGGAAGATACGTCCCTGCCGGATTGCCGAATCATTGCCGAAGCGCTTCCGGACAAGAAGGTTGTCGTAATTGTTTGCGGCAATCAAGAGAGCGACGATCCTTTGGAACGAATATCGCAATTCGTAATATCGGAGAGCCGTGAACAATTCCGCTTGGATGTTCAAATCTCATGGGGTTGTTGGGTGGAGGAGATGACCGACGTTCATAGGAGCTATAAAGAGGCCCAAACCTTTATGAAATACGCTTATTTCCTGCCGGAGATCTCCATTCTGAACGACCGCAAGCTGCTGGATCGGGAGAACAGCCCGGATGAAATTCCGCAAGCCATTCTGGAAAGGTTCAAAGATAAATTGCACGCACGGCAGCCGCGGGAGTTTGCAACGGCTGTAGAGCAACTGGTCGCCGCTACGCGGGAAGGCATGTATTCGGCTGATCATTGCCGCTTTATTCTAGTCAATACCGTGTTCGTCTATTCCGAATATTTGAAGAGTGTCCGATATAAGCACCCTGAGCAGGAGAGTCTGGATCTCTATAACCAGTACGCCTTGCTGCACGATATCCGTTCTTTTCAAAATTGGCTGGTGGACTCGGCAACCACCTTCATCGTTCATATGGAGAAACGGAATAGCGATCGAGCGGTCTCCAGTATTGAAGCGGCCAAGCAATACATCCATGGCCATCTCTCGGAGGATCTGTCCCTGGAGGCGGTTTCCACGAAGGTGTTTCTCAGTCCCAAATATTTAAGCAAGCTATTTAAGGAAGAGATAGGCGTCACCTATACCGACTACGTCACCAGCCATCGGATGGAGAGGGCCAAGGCCTTACTCGAGAAAAACAACATGACGATCGAGCAAATTGCGAATACGGTCGGCTACGCAACGGCGGCTTATTTTATCAAGAAGTTCAAAGAAATGCATGGGTGCACGCCGGGGAATTACTTGCGCAACATTACTGAGCAAGCGTAGTCGCTTTGGCTAAGGCGGGACCAAGGGCCCGATGCTAAGAGGGGAAGGTTGTCGTATGGAAAAGAGGGAGTTACGGCGCAGATGCTTCGATAGAGGTTTTCTCATGGTTCCATTATTGCTAGTCATAGTCAGCGGCTGTACGTGGGAGTGGATGCCTCCCTCCGATAATGAACCTTTACGGGCCCCGGGAGCTTCCGGCGGCTCGAGGTACGATATCTCGTGGACGATGCATCAGAACCTTCCCGTATCCGAAGACGCGGAGATGGTTCGGTACGTGGAACAGATGTTCAATGTCGATCTGGACTTTTGGAATTTGGAGAACAATAAATATGAAGCGCTCCTGGACTTGAAGCTGGCTCAGGGTTCGATTCCCGATTTGTTCAGAATCAGGCAGCCTCAGGATATTCTTAAATATCAACAGCAAGGCGTGCTGGCCGAAATTTCGGAGGAAATGCTTGCTAAGCACGCTCCGAACATTATGAAGGCAATCCGGGAAAACGCGCCAGACTATCAGGGTTACGGTAAAATAGATGGAAAATATTATGGAATTCCAGTCATCAATCCCACAAACATTTATCGGATTCCCGTCGTCTATCGCAAAGATTGGCTGGATAAGCTCGGCCTGCCGGTGCCTCGGACGCTGCCCGATTTCGAGAAGGTCGTCTATGCATTCACGAATGAGGATCCGGACGGCAACGGCATAAAGGATACGCACGGTCTGTCCAGTGAAGGGATGAACGTCGTCTTCGGCGCCTTCGGGCAGATCGTCTTCGCCGACCAGCTCTATTTCGGAGCAAAAGACCAAAGGCTGGTCATAGGCGCCTTGCAGTCGGAGATGAAGGAAGCGCTCCAATATCTTAGCAAGTGGTACCGGGACGGCGTCATCGATCCGGAGTTTATTACGGGGGAGAACAAGGGAGGGTACAAGCATCTCTCCCATTCCTTTATCAATGGAACGATCGGCATGACCTCCATGGGCAATTACTATCATTGGATTCAAGACGGCGATTATCTAACATGGAATTCGAATGGCAATGAGACCCCCGTTGAAGCGACGTTTAACGTGAAGGAATTAACCGCTATAAATCCGCAAGCCCGAATTGTGTTTGGGCAGCCCTTTAGCGGACCGGATGGCAAGCGCGGCTCCAAGGGCTATGACATGCTCATGAGCTTCGCGGCGATTGGAGCAGACGCCGCCAAAGAGCCGGGCAAGATGGAGACGATCCTTCAAATCCTTGACTATGTCAGCGCTAATCCCGATCCGGATGAAGCTGCTACGTTGAAGTATGGGATCCAGGGAACGCATTGGCAGTGGGCCAGCGACTCCAAGGAAGATGTTATTCTGCTTCCTCCTTACGACAAGGCGTTCAGCTATCAGAACACGATCGGCACTGGGCTCGGCATGACCGTGCCCCTTATGCCTACGGAACGAAGAGAGAAATGGGCTGCAACCTTGGGCCTCGATCAGGACGGAATCTACAATACGCTTACGGTAGCCACTCCCTCCCTAATCAAATACGGGCCTGAACTAATAAAGCTGAAAAACAAAGCCTATATCTCTATCCTTACAGACGACGAACCATTGGAGTACTTTGAAACATTCGTCAAGGAGTTTATGACGGCCGGCGGAGCTCAGGTGCTGCAGGAAGCCAATGACTGGTATAGCCAGCATGCCGCGAAATAGGTAAAGGCCAAGCCACCGATGTCCACAGCCGTCATCCGATCCTGGCCCCAATCTGCAAAGGGCGCCCAACCGGGTTTCTTTCGATTTCGCTCTATAGATGATACGGTGAGCCTTCCCGCAAGCAGTGGGAAATTTTCGGTTGGACACATTATTGGTAGTCTCTAAGGCCTTGCCGGCCTTCGGGACTACCTTATTTTTTTGCCCCCACTACCGACTGCGGCAAATAAAGCAATGATAGGGCTAATATTTTGTCGGCTAGCCGACTGTTTTTGTTTTAATCCATGATCTATAATCGTAAATACCGATAAGTAAACTTTGAATTAACCAAACGGCCAGAGAGGGGCGCGACGGCGATGGGCCCAGAGGGTATTTCCTCCTATTCGGAAGGAACCGCAACAAATAACGGCGAAGCCGAGCAACTCGCCCTGGCGAAGCTCTTCGAGGAATTCGGCACTTCTCGCGACATGAAGAAGAACTCCTTTATTTTCAGGGGCGAGGAAGAGAGTCAGGAGATCTATTTCGTCCGGGACGGACTGGTGAAGATCTCGCAATTTGCGCAAGAGGGCCAGAGCATTACCTTGTTCCTGCGCCACAAGGGCGAGGTATTCGGCGCAGCCGAGGTACTGACGGGGCAGAAGAGACAACGCTATGCGCGATGCATCACGGACAGCCGTATCCTCTCGATTCCGGCTTACCAATTTACCGGATTGCTGAAGAGACATCCGGATGCCCTATATGCGCTGACGGTGACCAACGCCCGCCGTCTGCTGCAGACACAGCGGTACGTGGAGACGCTCATTTCGCGACCGGTTGCCTGGAGGCTGGCTCAGCTATTAATGCAACTCGGAGTTCGTACGGGGAAGGAGACGGTCGTCACGCTTCCGCTCAGCCATGAGGAGATCTCCTATGTCATCGGCTGCAGCAGGCAGACGGTTACGGAGACGTTGGGCCGGTGGCGGGACGATGGCATCATTCGCTATGAGAAGAAGATGGTTGTCATTCTCGATACCGACGAGTTCCAGCAGCACTTGTAACGATACGGAAGGCCATGGGGAGGGGATGAAGCATGATCCGGATAGAAGGAGTCGGCAAGACGTTTGCGCAACGGGGCGGAGCGGGCTACACCGCGCTGGAAGATATCGCCTTCGAGATAGGCGAGGGAGAGTTCGTCTCTATCCTTGGCCCTTCCGGCTGTGGCAAGTCCACACTGCTTAATTTAGTGGCGGGGCTGGAGCGGGCGGATCACGGCCGGGTCGAAGCGAACGACAAGGAAGTCACGGCCCCGGGGCCCGACCGGATCGTCGTGTTCCAGGACCATGCGCTGTATCCTTGGCTCACCGTGCTGGAGAACGTCGCTTTCGGTCTCAAGCAAAAGGGAATCAAAAAAAAGGAGCGCCGCGAACAGGCCATGGAGCAGATCCGGGCAGTCCATCTGGGCAAGTTCGCTGACCGCTATCCCCATGAGCTGTCGGGCGGGATGAAGCAGCGGGTGGCGATCGCGCGGGCGCTCGTCATGGATCCGGAGATTCTGCTCATGGATGAGCCGTTCGCTGCACTGGACGAACAGACGAGGCTGCTGCTGCACAAGGAATTGGAGCAGATTTGGCTAAACACGCGGAAGACCATTTTGTTCATTACGCATAACATCCGGGAGGCGGTCACTCTGTCGGATAGGGTGCTCGTCATGTCCACTCGGCCGGGACGGATCAAGAAGGAATTCCGCGTATGGGCAGCCCGGCCGCGGGAGCCCGGCGATTCCGTTCTGCACCATATCGAGAGTCAGATCATGGATACGTTGGCCGCTGAACTGGAGAAGGTGGCGAAGGAGGAATACGGCAATGACTACACTCTGGAGAAAAGCCCTCTTTCTCATTCTGCTGCTAGTAATCTGGGAGACGGCATATAGGACGATGCACTGGGGCTGGCGTTTCCCATCGGCGCTGCAGACGCTGCAAACGTTCTACGACGGGATCGCGAATGGGCAACTGCTCGAAGCGACGTTTAGCAGCTTGAGGCGAATCTTCATCGCATTCGTCCTCTCGTGCGTTATCGGCATGACACTCGGCGTCCTGTTCGCCCGGAGCCGGTTGTTGGACGAGACGTTCGGCTTTGTCGTCGTCGCTTTGCAAACCGTGCCGAGCATCGCTTGGCTTCCTTTCGCTATCATCTGGTTCGGGCTGAACGACTTCGCCGTCGTGTTCATCACGACGATCGGGGCGACGTGGACGATGACGATTGCGAGCCGGAGCGGGATCAAGAACATTCCTCCGATCTATCTGAAGTCGGCGCAGATGTTCGGAACGGGCCGCGGGTTTCAGCTCTTCTACCAAGTGATGGTCCCCGCCGCCATCCCTCAGCTCATTACGGGCATGCGCATGGCCTGGGCGTTCGCCTGGCGGGCCCTCGTCTCCGGCGAGCTTATCGCGCGCGGCATTGGACTAGGGCAGCTGTTGGAGGAGGGGCGGAGCCTTGGCGACACATCCCTCATGCTATGCATCGTGCTTGTGATCGCGATTCTAGGCACGATCTCTGACCACCTCGTATTCAAGCGCATAGAGGACCGGATCTGGACCCAGTACGGTCTGAATGCTGCCAAAACGTAAGCTTAATTAGGAAAAAGGGAAGGAGAATAATCCATGATCAAAAATTCGGTTTATTCGAGTCTTGCGGTCGTCTTGATTCTGGCTCTGCTGTCCGGCTGCGGCTCCTCTAGTCCGGGGAGCAACGGGAGCTCCAGATCGGCCGACCCCATTACGGTGAAGATCGGGTTGCTCAAGAACGTGACCCATGCTCCGGCTTTCGTAGCGATCAAGAAGGGCTACCTGCAAGAGCGTCTTGGCGCTAATGTGAAGATCGAAGTTCAGGGCTTCAACAACGGCTCCGACTTATCGACCGCGATGGCGACAGGCCAGGTCGACATCGGCTACGTCGGGCCAAGCCCAGTCATCAACCAATACGTAAGGAGCAGGAACATCAAGATTCTTTCCGGAGCGAACAACGGCGGCGCCGTACTGGTGGCGAGGAAGGGCTCAGGCGTTACGAGCGTCAAGGACTTGGCGGGCAAGCTGGTTGCCATCCCGACTAAGGGGAGCACGAACGAGATCTCTCTCCGTCTGCTGCTTCAGGAGCAGGGCTTGAAGGTGACGTCGGACAAGAGCGGGGTGCAAATCATCGCAATGGCTCCGGCGGATACGCTGACGGCCATGAAGCAAGGTCAGGTTGACGCGGCGCTATTGCCGGAGCCGTGGGGTACGCAGATCGCGAACGAAGGCTTCGGCGATATTGCCGTCGAGTGGGATCAGATTCCGCCGAACAAGGGGAATTATCCGCTCACGATCATCGTGTCAAGCGACGACTTCCTGAAGGATCATCGGGATCTGGCTAAATCCATTCTTCTCGCCAACGAGGACGCAATCAAGTTCATTAAGGAAAGCCCGGACGACACGTATTCTCTCGTCGGCGACGAGTTGAAGGAACTGACGGGCAAGGGCTTGGACGCGGAATTGATCAAGGCCACGCTGTCGCATCTAACCCTGACAATGAACATCGACCAAGACGCCATGAAGACAATGGCCCAAGTAGCGGTCGATGCCGGCTACGTGAAGGGAGTTGGAGCAGACGGCTTGGATCTGGCAGGCCTGTACGATCTGTCGTTGCTGAAGGAGACGCAGGAAGGCAAATAAACCGAAGATGAGAGGGACGATAGCGATGTATATCCAACCACAAGAGAATTTGCGGCCAGACTATCATCCAGATCTGACCGTCGTTCTGCTCGGAACGGGTTCTCCACGCGCCTTCTATGGTCGAGCGAAGCCTGGAGCCGCGGTGCTTGCGGGAGACAAGGCGTTCCTCGTCGATTGCGGGGGCGCTACGGTGGACCAGCTGATCAAAGCGGGCATCATGCCTCAGCGGATATCCGATGTCCTGTTCACCCATCACCATTACGATCATAACGGCGGATTCTTCGACGTGTTTATCACGAGCTGGCGCACGCATGTTACTGCGGAGCGTGTCTTCGAAGGCCGTTCGGTGCCCATGCAGGTGTACGGGCCAGAGACGACGAAGGCGATCATCGGCAAAATGCGGGAGTCTTTCGAGTTCGACGTCAAGCTCCGAATCAGCTATAACTTATCGGACGAAGCGGGCTCGCGAATCGAGTATACGGAATGCAACGAGGGCGTTATCTACGACAAGGACGGTATCCGGATTACCGCCTTCGAGGTGGACCATCGCCCTGTCTATCCGGCAATCGCTTACAAGTTCGAGTATAATGGCAAGACGGTCGTTATCTCGGGCGACACGATTCCGGTGGCCAACATGGAGAAACACGCGACCGGGGCGGATCTGCTCGTTCACGAAGCGTACAACAAGACGTGGCTCGATGCCTTGATCGCACAATATCCGAAGCACGAGAAGGCGCTGTCGAACCCCGCGAAGTATCATACGACGACGCTGGAAGCGGCGGACATCGCGCAGCGGTCGGGAGTCAAGCATCTCGTGCTAACGCATCATATTCCCGCGCCGGCGGCGAATCCGGCGGCGGAGCAAGCGTATATCGAGGGGATGGCCGAAATTTACGCCGGTCCGATCTCGGTCGGTCGCGACTTGATGGTCTTCGAATTAAAGTAGTGGACAACCGCTTAAAGAAGGGCACCCGAAGTTGCCCCGTCAAGTAAACAGTTATGAAATTAGAGCACTAAGCAACCTTAGTTCGGTATTCCAACGGACTAAGGTTATTTAATTTCTTCTGAAATTGCTGATATGGAATGCCTAATACGTATAGAGGTCTTTCGCATTTCACCCCAAAAAAATCCCCTCCAAGTAAACTGTAGTGCTCTTCTTAAGCACTTGTCTGCTCAAAGGGGATAATATCATGGGGTGCTTTTCATCATTTTCGCATTATAAAATTACCCCTGGTGATCATCAGAAATTTTCCAAAGCAATCTTTCCGATAAATCTCCCCGTTGCCAACTTATCATGCGCCAAGCGCAGGTTTGCTGTATTTATGGGTTCCAGGCGTTCGGTGAGTGTCGTTTTTAATTTTCCATCATCGATTAAATCCGCCAGGCTATTCAGTAATTCATGTTGTTTAATCCTATCTTCCGTATGAAACAAGGAACGGGTAAACATGAACTCCCATACAAAGGTTACGCTTTTGGCAAACAATAAGTCCATCTTCAAGCTACCCGACCAGGTAGTCTTATCCGTAGGAACGATAGCGCATATTTTGCCTTGCGGGGTAATGACTTCCGCCATATTCGCGAGATGTTGCACCGTTTCATTCAAGCAAAAGATATAATCAACGGTATCGATACCAAGTTCCTTAAGCTGCGATTGAAAAGGATGGTTGTGGTTTATGGTGAAATCGGCTCCTTGGCTTTTGACCCATTCGATTGACTCCGGACGCGAAGCCGTGCCGATAACGGTCAATCCTGCCAGCTTGGCCAGCTGAGTAGCGATCGAACCTACTCCTCCAGCTGCTCCGATAATCAGTATGCTTTTGTTTTCATTTGCGTTCAAGCTGATTCCTAGACGATCGAATAGGCTTTCCCAAGCCGTAATCGAAGTAAGCGGCAATGCGGCTGCTTCCGCGAAATCCAAGCTTTTCGGCATTTTTCCTACAATTTGTTCATCAACTAAGTGAAATTCGCTATTGCTGCCGGATCGAGCCACGCTGCCCGCGTAATAAATCTTGTCTCCAGGTTTAAACAGCCTGCAGTCAGGTCCAACCTGTTCTACGATTCCAGCGGCATCCCAACCCAAAATTTTGGGGGATTCCGCCTCATAGTTATGATTTTCGCGAATACCCAAGTCCGCAGGGTTGACCGAAATTGCTTTTACTTTTACAAGCAGATCGCTACCGGTGGGTAATGGCTTATCCAGTTGCAGATCCATAAGGCTTTCCGGGTTGGAGAGGGGAAGGTATCGGTAAGCGCCGATCGCTTTCATTTTTCCGTGTGTCATCGTATCTTTCATCCTTTCATATTAGGAAATGTTGCCGCGATTGAATTATATCTCAGGTTAATTACTTTAAGTAAGTACGCATATTTTTATGGTATAGTATTAAAAATCATACCTTTGGGGAGGCCGGTTATGGGAGACCGAAGAAACAAATATGGGGTAAGTCCCGACATGCAAGCCTGTCCTGTGGAAACAACGCTGGATGTCATCGGCGGAAAGTGGAAGGGGATTATTCTCTATCAGCTCCTGCACGGAACGAAAAGATTCAATGAGCTCCGGCGTCTCAATACGGGAATTACGCAGTTTATTCTTACGTTGCAGCTCAGAGAGCTTGAAAGGGATGGCATCATTCATAGAGAAATTTATAAAGAAGTTCCGCCAAGAGTGGAATATTCGCTAACTGATTTCGGAAGGACTTTGGAGCCGGTCATTGTGGCTATGAAAGCATGGGGCGAATCCTATAAAATCAAACTTGATGAAAATCGGGCGATACAGGGGGAAGAGGAAAAATGATAATTAAAGAATGCACGCTGGTGGAAATTGATCATCTCGTGAAGGAATATGTGGAGGGATTGTCTTCGCCGTTCGATTCTTTTTTGGAGGAGCATATCCTTTCATCGGTTTTTTACTCGATCCAAGACGATGAGAAGGATGTCGGTTATTATGCCGTACATAACAATGAACGGCTGACTCAGTTTTACATCCTCCGCTCTTATCAAATGCATGCGCAGAAGCTTTTCCTTCAAGCGCTTGAGCGCCATTCGGTCAAGTCTATTTTCGTTCCGACCTCCGACGAACTGTTGATAAGCCTGGTCATCGATCAAGATTTTGCAATAAACAAACAAGCTTACTTTTTCCAGGATAGCCTGGTTAGCCTGTCGACCGGATTGGGAGACGGCGAAATATTCCGCCTTGCAACGCAAGGCGATCTTAGGCATGTACAAGAGGTATGCGGGGATTTTCTCGACAACTATGAACGCTGGATTGAAAAGGGCGAGCTGTTTGTCTATTACAGAGATGCAGACTTACTGGGCATCGGGCTGATCGAAAGCTCCAAATTGTCAGAAGGATTAGCCAGCATTGGGATGTTCACGAATGACGCTTACAGGAAACAAGGAGTGGGGAGAGCCATTATCGTACAATTGCGCCAATGGTGCAAGGATCGCGGCATCTCGCCCATATGCGGATGCTGGTATTATAACGAAGCATCTAAACGCACGCTGGAGAGCGGAGGCATGGTTACGAAAACAAGGCTATTGAATATTGAAGTAACGAAGCAAACCACGAATTAAACCTTACCGCTTCCGAAAGAGAGGGGATGTTCAGGCTGGATCTCCCAGCCCAACACTTGGAAGTTATGAAAATTGACACGATAGTCCGAGGTATATCGAATATCCGCAACGTTAAAGCAGGGGAGAACCTACTTCCCCATCCTCGATGGATAGAACATGCAGTAAATAGGCAGATCGTCGAGTCTCGTTTCGTTGTTTAAGATGAATCCAACCTTTTGGTACATCGTCACATTTTCTTTGTTTTCGGTATCAAGCGCTACTCCCTGCGAGTTTGGGTCCTTATTCACCGTATGCAACAGATGATTAAGCAAGGCTTTACCGACTCCCTTCCCCTGATGATCCGGCTGTACGCCGATCATAATGAGATAGTGATGCGGAAGCTTTGGGGCAAATGATCTTGTGAGCCGCATATAGGAGTTTAGGAGATGCAACGTTTGCCGAGGCATTCGAAAACATAAAGGAAGCAATCTCCCGATTAATAATAACCCTCCTCGTATGCTCTGAAGTTTATTGGCGTGCGGATTCTCTACGACATATGCGCCCTGCAAGTCTTCGTTTTCAAATACGCCCCACACTTCTTCATGGAGTAAAAAGCTCTTATCAAACATAAAGGACACAAAAGCTGTCACATAGCTTCTTGCTTGAAAGTCGAGCTCGGAATCGCCCAATACATGCAGGAATAAGGGATCGCGGCAAAAGGCGCTGCTCATGAGCGAAACGAATTGTGGTTTATCCGACTTAGTGAGCTTGGATAGGCTAGGCGAGAACTTCATGCTTCTTCCCCGGCGTTGTGCTTGACTCCGTTATAATGATCGACGGCGAAGCTAAACAATACTTTAAGCATAAACAGTTCGCAGATGATCAGCATATAGGGCGTAATTCCGGGCAGCAGGGGGATGAAGCCCAGGCCGATAGACAAGAGCAGCCCTGCAACGAATCGTTGCGATTGCCTCCCAATAAGGGCATTTATGATAAATGAACCAACAATCGTATATGCCCATACCATTAGTGAATACCCAATATCGCTATTGAGAAGCAGGGCGATCGCTATGATATGGACATGTACCGAGATGAATACGATCCGGTTCGTCCTTCTTGCCGCATAGAAGTTGCTTGTTGAGGCTGTGAAATTCGCAATGCATCCGGAGAAAATATCGAATATAAACAAGAAGGCCAGGGCACTGCGCCATATCGGCAATCGGTGCGTCAATTCGGGAAATACGCAATAGATCGCTGTGGTCAGGATTCCGCCAAAAAGTAAAATCGCCAGTATGGACCAACCAGACTGTTTCTCTCCAAAAACATCATGCAAAAAAGCTGGAATTCGTATTAGTCTCATTGTATTACACTCCCATCCTCACTTTTGTAGTTTTGTACTCAAAATGATATCCCACTCTAAAATAAATATAACCATAAGATGAGGAGTATTCAATGGTTTTGTACTTAAATTATTGAAATACTCTAAAACTTTAGTTACACTATGTACGAGGTGAAGCGAATGGACGGCTACGAACGGCGAAAACAAAAAAAAATGGAGCAAATATACGGTGTATCCGTTGAATTGTTTTTCAAATACGGCTTTCAGAAAGTCAGCGTGAACGAAATTGCGCACAAAGCGAAGGTTTCGCCCGCTACCATATACAACTACTTCGGTACCAAAGAACAGCTCTATTCCGATACGTTGATGAACTGGTTGGACAAGCATCTGGCGCAGTACGAGACTATTCTTAATTCGAGGCTGTCATTTCCCGATAAGACGAAGGAAATCATGCTTTTGGAAGCCAAAAACTTGAAAATTTTAGCGGATGAGTTTTCGAAAGTCCCCTCATCGGAGCATAGCGAATTGACGCAAATGATGGAACGCTATAGCGAGCAAAAGGTTGCTCCCTTCTTTGGGAAGTATGTCGCGCTTGGGAAACAAGAGGGTTATATTGGTGAAGATCAGACGGAAGAGACGATGATGCGTTACTTCACGATGTTTAAGAATGAACTGGGCAGGTATTGGGGTACTTCGAATCAAGAAAGGGCAGCCGGGAGTATGGATCAAATGTTGAATTTGTTTTTTTATGGATTAGCAGGGCGAAGGGGCAGCCGGAACAGTCCGCGCGATAGCGGTAAGTAGGAGGTCAAAGGGATGTTCAGGCTGGATCTCCCAGCCGAACATCCCTTTGATCGGTTTTCATGCTTTTGCACGATCTGTATTCAACATCCGCGCGGGTGCTTTTTTGCGGCCCAAACGATTTGTTCCAATAACCCCCGCTATAATCAGCACCGAGCCGATCAGATGATACAACGTAATTTCTTCCCCGAGAAACATCGCCCCGGCCGCCATGGAGACGATCGTGGAGAGATTGGCAAATACGCTCATTTTCGACGCTTCCATTTTGGACAGGATGTAGGTGGACGTTAGAGCAGTAACCAGCGACGATAGAACGCCCAAGAAGAGAATGGACACGATAAAGGTACCGCTGGCGAGCGGCGCGAAAAAGCGGTGAAGCGTCCCGGATGCCGCATGGCCGGTAAACGAAACGGAGAGAAAAACGGCGAATCCGATTCCCAACATCATGTAAGTGATTTCCGCCGGGCTGAACTGCTTCGAAAGCGAGCGGGCCAAAGCGGTATATCCGGCAAAAGCGACGCATGTTAACAGTAAAAGGGAGATCCCCGTCATGTTCGACAAATCGATGCTGCTGCCCTTCATGACAAAGATGAACACAACCCCGAATACCGACAGAAAGATCGACAGCTTCTGTAAGACGGTCGTTGTTTCTTTCAAAAATAAAGAGGCGACGACCATCGTTACGACCGGGGTGAACGCGTACAAAATGCCGCCTTCCGCCGAGGTTGCGTGCTGCAGCCCAAACGCTTGAAGCGTGAAGAACCCAAGCGGATACATGGTTGCAAGCAATAATACTTTATACAATGGCTTGCCGCGGTAAGAAAGCTTAACCCAGCCGAACGCCACCGGGACGGACATGACTATAAACGAAGCGGTAAAACGGAATGTCAGCGTGTCGAGCGGACCTGCGTATTCGAGCGATAATTTGGCAAACAAAAACGATAATCCGATAATCACAGCGTTAAGCACGGCGAAAAAATAAGGAAGCCTCAGATCTTTTTGGTTCATGGTTGCATCATCCTCTCAAGGCAAACGGCAGCGTGTTCGCGAACGTCTTAACCGTTACTTTGAAGATATAATAAAATGGCGATTCGAACCATGTCATTTTCAATAAACTGTACCGATACAGTTGCTTGTCGTATCGTATAATGAATAGTAATAGATTTCGGATTCGGGGAGGGCAGCGGCGTGAAAAAGTATTTTTCGATTTTATCCGATATGGAGAATAAGATCCGGGAGGGGCAATACGTTCCCGGTCAAAAGCTGCCTTCCGTTCGTAGTAGCGCGGAGTCGTACGGGTGCAGCATCAGCACGATCACGCGGGCATACGCGGAATTGGAAAAGCGTCATGCCGTTTATTCGATCCCGCAAAGCGGCTTTTACGTTGTCGAGAAGCCGGGAGATTGGCGTGACAACAGAGACGGCAAAATGATCGATTTTGCTACCGTATTGCCGGATTTGGACGCGTTTCCTTATTTGGATTTTCAACATTGTTTAAATAAAGCGATCGATATATACAAGTACGACCTGTTTACCTATGGCGATCCGAAAGGGCTGGAGTCCCTGCGTCACACGCTCGTATCCCATTTGGCCGGCGACCAGGTGTTTGCCAAAGCGGAACAGATCATCGTCACTTCGGGCGCGCAGCAGGCTCTGGAAATTTTGGCGAAAATGCCGTTTCCGAACGGAAATGCGGCGGTTTTGGTGGAACAGCCAAGCTACGATATTTATTTGCGGTATTTGGAGGCGGAAGGCATACCGGTGCATGGCATCGCTCGTACGGCGGCAGGTATCGATTTGCGGGAATTGGAGCAAAAGTTCGGAAGCGGCGGCATTAAATTTTTTTACACGATGTCGAGATACCATAATCCGCTTGGCACCTCGTATAACGCGGACGAAAGAAAAGCAATCGCCAGGTTGGCGGGCAAATACGACGTATACGTCGTAGAGGACGATTATATGGCCGACTTGGGCGCGGAGCGGCAATTCGACCCGATTTACGCTTACGATAGGAGCTCGCATGTCGTTTATTTGAAAAGCTTCTCGAAAATCATCTTCCCGGGTTTAAGGCTCGGTGCCATCGTATTGCCGGAACGGTTGCTAAAGACGTTCCGGATTTATAAAAGTTACCCCGACACTTCGTTGTTGTCCCAGGCAGCGCTCGAAGTGTACATCAAAAACGGCATGTACGAGCGGCATAAGCACAAAATATGCAGCTTGTACGCATCGCGTATGAGGGCCTTGAATGAATCAGTGGAACGGTACAACGAAGCGGGGCTAATCGAAGTGCCCGGCGTCAGTTCGGGTATCTATGCGCAGTTTAAGCTGAAGCCGACGGTCAATATGGAGCGTCTTATAAAGCGGCTTGCCCAGAGGAACATCAGCGTCGTGCCCGGCAAAGCGTTTTATTTGTCCGATTATCTGGAGCGGGAGAAGTTTTTGCGGATCAGCATTTCACAGACACGGCCGGAGCAAATCGATGAGGGGGTTAAGGCGATAGTCGAGGAAGTAAGGCAGGGAAGCAGGTGGTAGGTATGAGCTCGAACGCAGAAACGACCGCTCATCTTAGGAGTGATCGCTTTTACGTTCGGCTCGTCTCTTCTTGATCTTTCCGAACGGCTTGTAATAAGTAACGAAAACCATGAAGAGTAGACAGAATAAGTTGAAGCTTGACATACTTATGATTGACGACCATGTGGACCGAAATTTCTGGCTCTGCGATGCAAACCCCATGTCTTGGATCATATCTGCAAGCGACATCGTCCAATTGTCGAGATATAAAATTCCAAGCAGGATCGTAGTAACGGTGAGAACCAGTTTAATGACGACCCAGTAATGCTTGACCAGCCCCCATTGCGTCCACACCGATAACAGGATGCCTGTCAGTAAGGTCAGCAATGCCGGATACTTGAGCAAGTTCTCGTCAATGACCTCCATGCTGGCTAACGTATAAGCTAGCTGATCTCCGCTATCGGCGCTTTGCAAATAAATACCCAACAGCAGCATCCCTAATGTTCCGCCAATCCACGACGCAACCGAAATAACGTGTATGGCGACTAATAGTTGTTTCTTCTTTTGACTAAGTCTATAAGCCATAGAGTAAAAATCCCCCCTGCGTTGTAATCATGCCAGCACTAACTTTAACAAAGAAATGTTGTGAACTTATGACATTGGTTTGCGATTGCTGTGATTTTTTAAACCAAATTGAAGTTTTCGTGGATGATGGAATAGTAATATTGAAACGGACATCCACTATTGGCGGATCGCGTCCAACTGGGGTAATGAGGCCAACTTACCTATGCATAAAAAGTTGCGATACGATGCCGTTGTTACTCTATACTTCGTTTGAAAGGAGGGAAAGAGAGGGGTTGGCTTGCGAGGATGAATCGGGCATGTTGAAAAAAATAAAAGGTCCTTTTAGGACCCTGAGATGCAGAATTGTTATACCCTTAGCAGATTCTTTCTTGCGATATGAACACAGTCCAGAACCGCTTGTATGACAAGCTCCGGCTCTGTTAGTTGAGGAAAGTGTCCGCTGCGGGAAGCCGTAATCTGTTTGCCCTGTTTGTTTAACCGAACGAGATCTAACTGATTGTTTTTCCGTATTTCCATGGCATGCTCCGGCATCATCGGCGGTTTTTTGCCTCCGGATACGACGACGAGCGGAACATCGGGGAAGGAGCCCGCTTTTTCAATCTGTTCTACAGTCTGTTCCACGAAGTTAACCTCATTCCACTTGCGCCCAGGAGATAAGGGATCAAACAACCCCAGGATTCGATTAATACCCCTGATAAATGGAGTTTGTGTTTCATTCATACTTAGATCCAGCGGGTGGCTGGAATCCAGCAGCACGACACCCGCTACTTCGTTGGGGTATTTCCGGGCGAACAAGTTGGCATATAATCCTCCCAAGGAGTGGCCAACCAGAATGTAGGGGGGAAGGATGTTCGCTTTCTGAAGCAATTGTCTGAGTGCGGTCACAATAACGTCCCCATGTTGCGGAGTCGATGGCTTATCGCTGCCGCCGACGCCCAATCGATTATAAGCCACAACCGTGGTTGCCTCTGCTATTTCATGGAAAGTCTTGTGCCACCCTTCTATAGGCCCGCTGCCTCCGTTAATGAGAATGACGGCGGGGCCATCCTTCCCCGACCGTGCGTATTCCAACTTCCCGCTCTGTGTATCAATTTTTGTCTTAGGAATGGATTTCATAGTCCCACCTTCTTATGATTAATTTAAAGTTCCTGTCACTTTGTCGCCGCGAATCGGTTGTACACTGCCCTCACGGCATTCGCCTCTTTATTGCTTTCGCCATCGCTACTGCAGCTTGTCAGAATCAGAATACAAATGCACGTAGTTAAAACAATAGCTCTCCGAAGGGATAAGTGTCCTATCCTATATTTCTTCATTCCATGAGTCCTTCCTGCTTCATCTAATCGCTTAAGGTCAGTATAACGCACTAAACTTACGCCAACTTGCAGTCGAATAGAAGTGACGAGTATCGAAGCGCACAAAAAAAATGTAAACACGATATTCCGAAGTATGACTATAAGGTGTCATACTTTTTTGTTTATCCTGAGACTGTCAGAAACAAACGAGACAGAACCTTAGGAGGAGATTTACGAATGGCAAAATTGTTGATGGTAAAAGCAAACGATCGGCCGGCGGATCAATCGGTTAGTGTTAGGATGTACGATGCTTTCTTGAAGGCCTATCAAGAGGCGCACCCGGATGACCGGGTGGAGGTGCTTGATCTCTACCATGCCGAGCTGCCGTATTACGGGGATAAGGCCATCAGCGGCCTTAATAAAATGAATCAAGGTTTGGATTCCACTCCGGATGAAGAGCAGGCGGCTCTATTGGTCAGTCGGTATATGGATCAATTCCTAAGCTCGGATAAGATCGCATTCGCCTTTCCGCTCTGGAACTGCACGGTCCCTGCGCCTCTTATCACCTATATGTCCTACCTTACGCAAGCGAATAAGACATTCCGTTTTACATCGGAGGGACCGATCGGACTGGTGGCGGATAAAAAGGTCGCTTTGCTGAACGCAAGAGGCGGCAACTATTCGATTGATTATATGGCGCCTTACGAGATGGCAGTTACTTATATGCGTAACATGATCGGAATGTGGGGCATAAAGAATCCGGAAGTAATAGTCATTGAAGGTCATCATCAGCATGGCGGCGATACCAAAGATATTATTGAAACGGGGCTTAGGGATACGGTGTTGCTAGCGGCTCATTTCTGAAGATCCAGTCCTATTAACCTTTAAAGTTTAAAAGGTGAACTTTAAAAGGTAAAGTTTAAAAGGTAAAGTGTGAAGTTTAACTTTTATTGCCCAAGCGAAAGAAAAATGAAATTTTTCTCATTTTGCCCATAAAATCCCCATAATCTACGAAACTATTATATATATCAAAGGTAGGGGGAGATCGATAGTATGGGCAAACCGGATAGTCTTACCACCACCATCACATTGGCGATTGATAACGGAAGCAGTCACATAAAAGGAATTTACGACGATTTGGGCAATCAGTTTATTTTCCCTAATGTCGTAGCACAGCCCTTCGGAGAACGCTATTTCTTAATGGATCAAGGCGATCCCCTTGATTTTCTGGATGTGCAGATTACCTCTCCCGCGGTTCATGCGGAGCAGTACCGTCATGTCTACGTAGGCAATTTGGCCATCGGCGACGGAGGCATTGTTCATGAAATTATTGGCGATAAGGCGGTACAGAAGAAAGCGCAGCGGCAGGAGACGATGGTAACGCTGTTGACGGCCGCGGCTTACGCCATCGCAACTAAGCATAAGGACCAAATCCAGCGGGGTAAAAACCGGATCAAAGCCAAGGTCAACTTGGGTACAGGCTTGCCAATCCAAGAAATTTCGAAATTTCGCGAGGAATATGCGGATAAAATTACGGCAGGCGTGCATAGCGTGACGTTCGTCACCACACCGATGTTCAAGGGGGTGACGGTTGAGATGGAGATGCTGCTGCCGAGCGACATTAGCATCGATGACGTATCCGGGGTGTATGATATGGAGGCCTTCTCCAAGGCTCATCTATCTTTGAAAGGATTCGGCATAGCCGACGTCGGCGGGGTGGATATGGATATCGCGTTTTTCCGGCCGGGGCTCGATCTGGACCAACGCCACTCGACGGGTGCCAAGATTTATCTTAACAATGCACTGGAGAACATCCGCAACGAGGTCAACGCGCAGGGGGAAGAACTGATTTCAAGCACAGCGGAGCTTACCTTAATGTTGGTCAATAAAGAATATGCGATATATGCGGAAGGCAAGGTAGCCTTCGATATGACCGAGCTTGTTAACCGTCATATGCGAATTTTAGCGGAAAAGGTTTTGAAGTATGCCCGCAACGCTTGGAAGCATGCCCGGTACGCGAATGAATTCTGGTTTATCGGCGGGGGATCCGTCGTTCTGCAGCCATGGATCGAGAAGCTCAATGCGGAGCTAGGATTGCCGATTCGATTCGATCATTCGGAATTCAGCCAGCTTCGCAACGTCCGCGGCACCTTCTTCCTGTTGTCGCATGCCCTTGGAGAGGGGAACGATGCGGCAGCTGCCCGGGCAGATACTGCCGGAGATCACGGCGGGAGCGAGACGGATTGAAGAAACGACGACAGGTGGTCATGGTGGCGCCCGGGAAAGACGTGACGTTATACATACCGACCGACACGCCGCCGGAGGTCATCAGGTATTTGAACCGTTTAAAGGCGGAAGGCAACTTCAGTCAGGGGATTATGGAGATCCTGACCGGACATATCCTTGAGCAACCCGCGTCAACGGCAATGTCTCCTATCGAGGAAGCAAGTACACAATGGGATGACCTTCGTTACGAATCGAGTTCCCAATCCAGCGAAGTTCCGGAACCGGTGATTCCCGTTGATACTGCGCAGGACGTGCAGAAACCGTTTAGTCCGCAGGACATTCTTAGGCAAGCAGCGCGGAATGCCGGGAAGCTGTTGCGTGATGGACAATGAAACGAATGAACATGCAGGCTTGGATATAAATATTCTGGTATATGGATACTTGAAAAAAGCCACCCAAGAGGGTGGCTTTTTACATGCCGTTACAGACAGTGCGGGCGGGAGCCGTATTATAAAGAAAATGCCTATCTTTTAAAAATAAATTCGAGTCTGGTAATTGTTGGTCTAAAGTCCATTCATTAATATGATTTATATCATAACATACGTATAAATAATAATTCGCATTTCGAGGCGAACTGAGGAGGTTTTTTAGGTGCTGTAGCCCGTATAATAAAAAAAATATTTTTTCTGAAAGGAAGTAAAAAATGACAAATAATACGATTGAAGAAGTATTACTACAAAAATTCAACTACTACAAAACTTATAATTTAAAAGGGATTTCAGCTGAAAATTTTAAAAAAACGATTATGGATAAAATAGATACAGTAGATTTTGAACAAGAAGGATATAAGAAAGAAGAAGTCAACCGTCAAAGAGAGTTATCGGTAAAGTTCCATTGGGGACATAATCATGATTTCGGTGAATTTTCAATTGCTGGACGTATGAGCAATAGACATATTCTAGTAATGGCCAATTTTTGCAGATTGTTTCATTTAAATCTAGATATGTTTAGAAATAAGGAAGTATTTGATATTGGGTGTTGGACGGGGGGAACAACTCTTTTATTATCTTCCTTAGGTTGTAAAGTTTATTCCATTGAAGAAGTTAAAAAATATGCCGATACTGCATCATTTCTAGCGAAGTCCTTTCAGTTAAAAAATACGACTGTCGAGCACCGTTCTTTGTATTCCTGTAATGAATCCGTACTTCACAATAAATTTGACATCGTATATTTCCCGGGAGTCCTTTATCATGTTTCTGATCCGGTACTTGCTCTGAGAATTTTATATAATAGTCTAAGACTCAATGGGAGAATACTAATTGAATCAATGGGAATTAAACATAGCGAACCCTATTGTCTTTTTGGAGGAAGCTATGGCCAAACGAACGGCGGAACAAACTGGTTTGTTTTCTCGCCTTCCGCCCTTGAAAAAATGCTTAAAGAAGCCGGTTTCGATCAGATTAAAACGGGGTTTATCAATGACAGATTATATGCGTATGCAGAAAAAGTTGAAGAAAAAGGTATTTGTAAAGCAGGCTTAGCAGATCCTACAATAAAATAAAAGAGTTGCCGTTATCAAAACAACAAATAAGAACTATGTAGTTCTTTCAGACTGTCGAGTAAATCCCGGCGGTCTATATTTTTGCCCATAATATAATAGCTTTGGTGAGATGATATCCTTGAGATAGATTATGGAGAGAGCGAGTGATTCTGATGATTATTGAATATTGGGAAAGGGTGAATGACTCGCAATAGAGGAGGCTATGCTTTTGTACAATCATTTAGAATTAATGAACTTTCAAGCGGAAGTTCTATATGTTCATAATCATGCTGGTCGTATCACGACAATTAATGAGTATGCGAACCAGCCGGCGCCGCGATTTTTTTGGGGGCAAACCAATAATGGCCGCGTAATAAGATTCCGAAGCGATGTTCCAAATAACGTAGTCCGCGAACTTACGCAGGTGTTGGATAGGAATGATCCGACTAATCAGCTGGCTAATGTGATTAACGTATTGGAAAAGGATAAAGGAATAAGCGGCTTCTGGATGGGGCCCGCATATGTATTTAATGATATCGTAACCGATTACACGGATGCCACCTTGGTCACCGAAGACAATAAATACTGCTTGGAACACGGATTTTCCTCACTATTGTCGGAAATGAAATTTCGAGAGCCTTGTTATATGGTAACGGAAAACAACATAGCGGTATCTGTTTGTTTTAGCGCAAGAAGCAGCGATAAAGCTTCGGAGGCCGGGGTGGAGACATTGAAGGACTATCGAGGAAAAGGGTATGCGATTCGCGCAGCATCTTCTTGGGCTCAAGCTATACTCCAATCTCAAAGAATCCCTTTATATAGTACATCATGGGATAATTACTCTTCGCAGTCCGTGGCAAAACGCCTTCAACTTCACTTTTACGGAACGGATATCTCTATATATTAAGATCGATTTAAGGATCGCGGACGTTGCGAAGCTGGCTGAATTCCGAATTTGGTTATTCGGAGCGGCGCTAAGGACGGTGGGAGTAATAGGTGCGGTTTTGGCTTATTATTTGAGGGGGCGGTGTCAGGCGTGCGGGAAGGCATAAAGCCGAAGGAGCTTCGAGTGAACCAAAAGAGAAAGATAACTCAATAATGGGGTCAACAAGAACAAAAGAGAGCATGCTCAGCCTGCTCTCTTTTGTTCTTGTTCAAATCGGTTATCGTCAGGGCTAGGAGGGCTGCGATGCAAAGTCAAAAAAGTATCAGGAATATTCCTTGACAGGAATATTCCTGATAAGGTATATTCAATTCATAAACAACGACCACGACTTTAACGAACAGTTAAGGAGGTATCCGCACAATGCTATGAAAACTGCGATTCTAAGTGCGCTCGCTGAAGCAAACCGTTTACAAATTGTCGGGCTGCTATGCAGCGGACCTGGCGGAACCGATTCGACAATCTCAATCAGCATTTGCAAAAGTTTTTCAAAAAAGAAAATCAACAGGAGGAATTATTTATGCGTAAAATGATCGTTATCTACTGGATTTGCACCGGATTAGTGGCCCTGCTTATGGGTGTAGGCTCCATACCTAACCTTCTTTCCTCGGCCGACTCTCTTGCCCTTTTTCAACAGCTTGGTTATCCTGCCTATCTTCTCCCCTTCCTCGGTACGGCGAAGCTGCTAGGCGTCATTGCAATAATTTTACCCGGGTTTCCCAAAATCAAGGAATGGGCATATGCCGGTCTTACCTTCGACCTCGCCGGTGCCACGTATTCCTTCCTTGCAATCGGGAAACCTAACGAATCAATCTTCATGATCCTCGGGTTCCTGGCGATTGCAGGTTCTTACGTAACGTACCACAAAATTAGAAAAGCAAAGATGGCTTAGCATCGCAGAAACTTTAGATCGCCTGAGCGGGCTGGTAGAGTCGCCGGAGTGGGTTCCCGACTATATCTTCTGGCTGGGATAAGGCACGTTCACGCTTTACTTTATAATGAGCTCAAATTCAAAAGGACGCCTTCCAAGGCGCCCTTCTTTTTTTAAACATTTTACTCTAAAATTTGAACAACGTTATTTGGTAATGCTCGAGGGACTTCGTGCTCATAAACATCAGATCGCGTAGCCAATCGTCATGATAAGCCCTTTTTATATAAGCAGTATAAATTTTAGGTCAACGTGCCACCTTAATCTAGTCTGAATTATGACTACACGGAGGTAACTAAATGGACCCAAACACACAGAATACACAACAAGATGCTAAGAACGTTCAGCAGGAAGCACGGCAAGTTGTCCAGCAAGCACAACAAGTTTCCCACCAGGTGACCCAACAAGCAACCCTGGCATTTCAGCAAGCGCAACAGGCGGAAAAGTCGGCTCAAACCGCTCAGCAATTAATCCAACAAGCACAGCAGATACAAGCACAAAGCAATCAGCAACTACAAGCAGCTCACCAACAAATCCAGCAAGCTGAAATTACCGTGAATCAATTGCAGGGGCAAAATGCAAATCTTTCTCAAACGGCAAATAACGCAAATGTGGTTCAAACAACTACTGCGACCGATTCAGATGTAATTCAATAATAATTCCTTCGCCCCGGTGACGGTAGTCGCCGGGGTTCATTGCATGGTCGATTCGGAAACAGCGGCAGCTCAGGACAAGGAACAAGTCCAAGGCTGCCGCTGTTTTAATGAACATGCAGGTCGTCCTGCTGAGGGTGTGCAGCTCTTCATCAAGTTCCCACAAAAAAGAAGAACCGGCATGGTCCGCCGGTTCTTACTTACATATATAGGTTGCACGTAAAGAAACAACGTGATATGATTAAAAAATCATTGTCTATTCATCTAAAAAGTTATAGTGATTCCATTTTATCTATACTATCATTTTAGCATGATGATTTGTGGTTTGTCAAACATTGTTTTTCTTCATTATACCTGACTAAGGAGCGTGTTCGTAAAGATGGTAAATGAGAAGGATTGGCAGCAAGAACAAGAGCGGCTAGATCTGGTTACAAAAAAACTCCGATCAGAAATCGCCGAACTGGAACCGGCGGTGGCCGGGCTTCGAGATCAGGTAGCAGACATTCGCAAACGGTTCTGGGAAGAGGTTACGATCAACACGAGCACGCACGAAGACTTCGAAGAGACTTTCTATAGTATTAAACAGCAAGAAGCGTTGTTGTCGGAACGGGAGCGCAGTCACCGGCAACGGATGCAGCGCTGGAAAAACATGAAACGGCTGCTGCCGTCTCCTTATTTCGGCCGTGTCGATTTTCAAGAGGATGGGTTAAGCTTCAGCGAGCAAATATACATCGGCGTTTCGTCCTTCGTTGGCGAAGACGACATTAGCTTTCTGGTGTATGACTGGCGGACACCGATTGCAAGTATGTACTATGATTCTTTGCCGGGCAAGTCCGCTTATGAAACGCCGGGAGGGCGCGTGTCCGGGACGATGCTGTTGAAGCGGCAGTACCAGATTCGTAACGGACAGTTGCAGAATGTATTCGATACGAGCGTAACGATCGGCGATGAACTGCTTCAACAGGTGCTTGGCAAGGGAGCCGACGCTCAGATGAAGAGTATCGTTGCGACCATCCAGAAGGAGCAAAATGCGATTATCCGCAACGTCAAGAGCCGAATGCTCATTGTGCAGGGGGCGGCCGGCAGCGGGAAGACGTCTGCGGCATTGCAACGGGTAGCCTATTTGTTATATAAATACCGCAATACGCTCAAGGCGGACCAGATTGTCCTTTTCTCTCCTAATCCGATGTTTAACAGCTACGTGTCCACGGTTCTTCCCGAGCTCGGCGAAGAGAACATGCAGCAGACGACTTTTCAAGAATATCTGGAGCATTGGCTTGGGTCGACGTTAAGCGTTGAGAATCCATTCGGGCAGATCGAATATGTACTGACGTCAACAGGCGCTCAAGGGTATGATGCACGGCTTAGCGGAATTAGGTATAAGACGTCCGAAGCTTTTCTGAGCGCAATCCAAAACTATGCACAGTGGCTGGGTAAGGAAGGCATGTTATTCCGGGGCATCCGTTTCCGGGAACGGGAGTTGATTACCGCGGAGCAAATGGAATCGCAATTTTATAGCTACGATAACTCCATTCGCCTGGCTAATCGTGTCTCTCTGCTTCGAGAATGGCTGCTTCGAGAGCTGACAACGCTTGCGCGCAAGGAGCAGGAAGCGCATTGGGTGCAAGACGAGATCGATTACCTCGACAACGAGCAATATGCCGAAGCTTACAGCACGCTGCGCAAGAAGTATCAGCCAGAAGAGGCGGTTCTTCATTTCAACGAGCAGTATAGGGAGTTGCTTGAGGAGATGCAGGGGGAAGAAGACGATGACTCGGACTTTCGGATGCAGGATGAAGAGGAAGAACTGCTGCGCCGGATGATCGTGAAAGAGTCCTTCAAGCCGCTCATACGGGACGTGAAACGGTTAAAGTTCATCGATGTGAACGGGCTGTACGATCAGTTGTTCGGCGAGGAAGTCGACTATCGGGAAATGACGAACGGGATCGAAGTGCCCGGGCACTGGCCGGAAATTTGCGTGCAAACGAAGGAGAAGCTGAGTCGGCACGAGCTCTTTTATGAGGATGCGACACCGTTTTTGTATTTAAAAGAGCTCGTCGAGGGCGTGCGCACAAACATGGAGGTGCGGCATGTATTTATCGACGAAGGCCAGGATTACTCGCCATTCCAATTTTTGTTTCTTAAGCGGCTGTTTCCTCGCGCGAGTATGACGGTGCTCGGCGATTTCGGTCAAGCGATTTTCCCTCAAGCTACGAATCTGCACGAGGCGGAATCGCCATTGATCCGGCTTTACGGCGAAGGGGAAACGAGCTTCTTCCGCCTTGTCCGAAGCTATCGCTCAACCTGCGAGATCGTGAAGTTCACGAAGTCGCTGCTGCCTGGCGAAGAGATCGTGCCATTCGAGAGGAGCGGAAGAAAGCCGTATCTCTCGAAGGCTGGCAACGGCGTCATGAGGGCGGCGAGAATCGGAGAGGATCTCGCCGCTCTACAGGCTGAAGGCTTCGATTCCATTGCTGTCATTACGAAGACTGCAGCCGAAAGCCGCGAGGCCCTTGAAGCTTTAAGGACACAGGGCTGCGGGGCGCTGCGGCTCATCACGGAGGAGACGCTTACCTTTGAGAAGGGGGTAATGGTTATCCCCTCCTATCTCGCCAAAGGCGTTGAGTTCGACGCGGTACTGATCTACGATGCTTCCTCCCGAGCATACAGCCGGGAAAGCGAGCGGAAGCTCTTCTATACGGCATGTACGCGCGCGATGCATCGGCTTCAGCTCTACACGACGGGGGATTGGACACCGTATATCGAGTCAATGGATCCGTCTTTGTATGAGGTAGAGCAATAAAAAATGGAGGCCAATTTGTTAGGGTCCCCGAAAGGGGGCATACAAATTAGCCTTTTTTTCCACAAGGAAAGATATTACACCGGTTCATCAAGCGAGCACTGGCAACTTGTCGCTTAGAATTTTGGCACCAAAGTAAAAAATATTCGTCTCGTCGATGGCGATCATGATATTGATTGCAAGATTGATGGTTTCGGAGCGATGAAACTAAAATCCGAATTCGTGAAAAAAGTTTAAATGCGATAGTAAGCAGACATAGCTTTGCAAAGACCATCCTATCCACGGGATGGTCTTTTTTTCAGATAAACGATAGAAGGCAACCGGAGGTTGCGGGGTGCGGCAACGAAAGTTATCTTTACTTTCGGCATGGAATTTTATCATAATGGGGTACAGATTGCGGAAAGGTGATTGCCGACATGATATTTGGAGAGAAGTTAAAAAGCGAGAGAAAGAATAAAGGATGGTCTCAAGAAGAATTAGCCGAGAAACTGTTTGTAAGCAGGCAGTCCGTTTCCAAATGGGAGAACAATCAAAATTATCCGAGCATTGAAATCATTATTAAAATAAGTGATCTATTTGGTGTAACCATCGATGAGTTATTAAGGAGCGACGAGGAGTTGACGAAGAAAGTGATTAATGACGGCAAAAAACTGGCGTATCCGAGGTTGAAATTAATATTCGATGTTGTTTTCTTGATAGGCGCGATCCTCTGGATCATAAAACTGGGTGTTTTTATGCTAAACAAATTTACCGATCTGGATATTCCTTTGTATGGCGAGTCGTTTATTTGGAATTTTGGCCCTTTAGTTTTGATGGTCGGTGCAGGGATCGGCTCGGGCGTGGTGAAAGAAAAATATAGAGAAGATTAGCAACAAAGAAGAATGGATAATGGAGAGGGGTTACGTAAATGATTCAATCTATCGTCCATATTGCTCTCGTCGTCGCAGATTATGACGAGGCAATAGCGTTTTATACGAAAAAGCTGCACTTTACGCTAGTTGAAGACACCTATCAGCCGGAACAAGATAAACGGTGGGTAGTCATCTCTCCCCCTGGTTCGGTCGGGACTACGATTTTGCTTGCAAAAGCTTCGAAACCGGAGCAAGAGTCGTTTATCGGAAACCAGACGGGCGGCAGGGTTTTTCTTTTTCTGAACACCGATGATTTTTGGAGAGATTATCGTGAAATGGCGGCCAAGGGAATCGAGTTCGTTAGAGAGCCGAAGGAAGAATCGTACGGAATGGTTGCCGTATTCAAGGATTTGTACGGAAATCTATGGGATTTGCTTGAATTGAACGAAGATCACCCCATTTCTAAACGGATAGGATAAGCGCAAATGACCCTGAACAAAAAACAACGTTACCGCTTTAGCGAAGCGCCTATATGGGATCTTCAGAGGAGTTATTATGAAGAAGAAGGAATGAAGGCATGGAACAATGACCAAGTTCCTCAATATATAACGAGCAATCCGATGATCGCCGCCTCTTATGCAGAAATGATATTCGGATTTCTTCAAGATCGGGCGAACAAGGGCTATCATTCGGAACCTATTCTTATCGTAGAGCTTGGAGCGGGAGCGGGACGTCTTGCTTACCATGTGTTGCATGAGCTATGTCAGTTAAGGGACTATGCGGGGATCCCATTGCCTCCGTTCCGCTATATTATGACGGATTTGGCGATGCACAATGTGACGGCATGGAGCGAGCACCCCGCCCTGCAGGTTTTTATCGGCGAAGGTTTATTGGATTTTGCGCGATTCGATGCGGTCCACGATACCGTACTGAACCTCGTGGTGTCCGGCACGGCCATTGGCGAAGGGGATCTGAAACAACCCCTGATTATCGTTGCCAATTACTTTTTTGACAGCATTCCGCAAGAGTTGATTTATGTTGGTGATGGTCAGATGTATGAGGCGGAAGTATTCGTCGGCTATCCTGCCCATATGGAGTCGCTGGCACCGTCACAGCTTTTAGACCAAATATCGCTTCATTATGAGCATAGACGGGCGCCAGAGTACGAACAAGAAACCTATCCTTACCGTGATGTCATTGCCGTCTATCAGGAACAATTGGAGGATTCGCATATTTTATTTCCCGAGGCCGGCCTAAGCTGCTTAGAGCGATTAAACCGGTTGTCTCCGCAGGGTTTCCTATTGCTGACGGCGGACAAAGGAGATCACCTGCTGGATAACTGGAAGTTCGCCGAACCGCCGGAGTTGGTCCTGCATGGAAGCTTCTCGTTAACGGCCAACTACCATGCAATCCAGCAGGTATACGAACAAAAGGGGGCTGCGGTATTGTTTCCCCCGCATCATTATAAAAATATAAATGTAGGTTGCGTGATCCATACGGATGCATCGATGGAGTATGCCCATACCCGATTGGCGTATCGCCGATGTATAGAACGTTTTGGTCCGGATGAATTTTTCAGCATGAAGGAATGGGCAGATCGCAATCTAGAAAGCATGGGACTGCAGCAACTATTAAGCTTTTGGCGTTTGGGCGGCTATGATGCGGAATTTTTTATACAGAGCATGAAGCGGTTCTCAGGTCTGCTGCCAGATGCGAACGATGAGGAAATGCAGGATATTTTGCGAGGCATTCGGCTCATGTGGTCATCGTACTACGACATCGAGCGGCGTAACGATTTAGCGCTCAATGCCGGGATGCTGCTGTTCGAGATGGAAATGTACGAAGACGCCGCGTATTTCTTGGAATTATCGATTCATGAAGACCAGGCTGAGCGCATACCAACCCTATATTATTATCTGGCTATTTGTTGTTTGGAGTTGGAATTAGACGAAGAGGCTTCGCGTTACGCGATAGAATTGTTGAAGCTTGAGCCTGACCATGAAGAGGGATTGGCATTGTTGAAGCGATTCGAGTAAGGGGGGAAAGTTGGACATGAAGAATATGCTGTTCAAGTATATGACTAAATTTACAACGCTTAACGAAGAAGAACAGCAGGCTATCGCTCAAGAGATCCTTATCGAGGAATACAAGAAAGGGACCGTTCTCCTTGCGCAAGGAGACGTTCCCGCAAAATGTTATTTCGTGTTGAAGGGCTGCATCAGGCAATTTTCGATTGACGAGCTTGGCAAAGAGGTCACGTCCAATTTCTATACGGAAGAGCAGGCGATTTCGATATTCAATCACCACAAACAAGATAAGTCGTCGGATTATACGTTTGTCTGTTTGGAAGACTCCGTATTGGTCGTTGGCATCCTAGATGGCGAAAGGGACATGTACAACAAGTACAACCAATTGGAATCGATGACTCGTTTGATGGTCGAGCAATTTTTTGGCCAGGTGCAAGAGGAATTCGCTTCCTTTATCGCCTCTACGCCCGAAGAGCGTTATAAAACGTTATTGCGGAACCGCCCTCATCTCATCGATCGCGTACCCCAGCATCAATTGGCCAGCTATCTCGGTATTACCCCGGAGTCATTAAGCCGAATTAAGAAACGGATTTCCATCCTCTGAACAGCAGCCATAACCCGAAGCCCAATTCTCCGGCCGTCATTGGCACTATAAACACATAATCAAGGATCGTGAGGATCTTATCGTATTGCGGAAGGAGGGCGCTGCCTAAGTGAATGACTATATAGCCTATAGAAGCGAGCAGCATCAGGAGGCCGATGATCTTAGGTATGCTGTCTGATTTCAGAGCCAAATAACCGACAATCAGGAGATGCCCGCCGAAAATGACTAAGCCGATCGACCAAACCGTATCAAATACCTCCAAAAACAGCATGACGTTCGCTTGTAGTTGATCCAGCGTAAATGCGGATAAATAGGAAGGATTGTACGAGAGCTGCATCGCAAAAATGAGATTCAGCAGGGCGATTCCCAATACCGCTGAATAAACAAGGCGGAAGCAGGCGCCGAGCAAGGACATCCACTTGTGTATCGGTCTCAGGTAAATATAGAAAGCCCAAGCGACCACGATGTCGCAGATCAGGATGATGAGCCAGCCCAAGATTTCGGCTTTGAATAGCATTTCCGACGACAGGATATGATCCCATGTGGCCTTTGGATCTCCCTGCACCACCAAACTGCCATGGGCATAGCCATAAGCGAAAAACGCCGTCAATGCCATGACGATCAGAGAAATGCCGGCAGTTAATGCGGATAGGCGCCGATCGGATTTTTCTTTTTGTACATGAATCATATAAACAACCTCCCTGTATCCAATATGGTTTCATTGTAACCGGAGGTCTATAGGGAGGCATTGACTTAAGTCAAGGCAGACAAGAGCAGTTGGTTCATTCCGGATAATAAGGCCGAAAAAGGCAACAATAGCGGGCGAGTGCGCAAACTGTACATCGGGGTTCAATTTGTACATATGAAGACCCGGGCTGTTTCGTGCTACTATAGAAATGGTACATGGAGAAAGAGACTAGGGGGAAGCTCGTTGCATTGGGGAAAGGGTAACTTTACACGAAGCGTGGCTTTTCGGTGGATGATATCGTACGCCGTTATTTTGTTCATACCTGTTATTCTTAGCGTAATTGTCTATAGCCAGACCAGAGGAATCGTGGAATACGAGATCGAGCGGGCGAATAGCGCGATGCTGCAGCAGGTCAGATACATTGTAGACGGCGAGCTGCATCAGACGGAAAGTTTGGCCGCGCAGCTGTCCATTCACTCGGATGTCCAGAAGCTATTAAACGACTCTCAAGAAGAAAGCGCTTACCTTATATACAAGACGAAGCAGGAACTAAACAAGCTGCTGTCGACTAATGATTTCATTAAAGGCATATATGTCTATTCGAACGTGCATCACGCCGTGCTCTCGAGCGAGACGTATGTGGAGGATCGGATGTTCTATGCCTTGAAGCATGAAACGGACGACTTCACATACGAGGACTGGATTAAATTAATGAAGGCGCAGCAACCGGGGCGGTATGTGCTGCTGCCGGTTGAGACGCAAGGGAAAAGCATCATTACGCCCTCCTATATTCGTTCGTTCCCCATGCAGGCGGGCGACGGTCCGGCAGGCACGCTGTTATTCCCGCTTAATGTGGAGAAGATCCAGACGATGCTTGAGAATATCGACTGGGTGGAGCAAGGCCGTGTGTTTATTATGGATGCTAACGATCAGATTTTGTTTCAGAACGCCGGCGAAGCGGCCCCCGTACCAACGTCGTACCACGATTGGAGCAATCGGGGATCAGGTACGTTTACGGGTCATTTCCAAGGAACGGAGTCGATGATTACGATCGAGTCGTCCGACACAACGGGATGGAAGTACGTGAGCGTGTTCCCGACCGACGTCTTCTGGGAACGGGCAAAGGACATTCAGACGATGAATGTATTCGGGCTGCTGGTTTGTTTTGCGATCGGCGGAGCGGTTATTTATTATTTCTCGCGCAAAAACTATGACCCGGTCAAACAACTGGTGAGCGTCTTCTCCCGGAACGCGCTTCCGGCGGCAGGGGCCGACCTGGACGAATATTCGTTCATCCGGCGGAGCGTGTTGGAGACGATTCGCGAGCGGGACGATATGAGCAACAAGCATGATCAGCAGCTTCGGGTGCTGCAGAACTATTATTTAGGCAGGCTATTAAAGGGTCAGGCGGATCGGAACGTACCGCTCTCGGAGCTGTCCAAGGCGCATCGGCTTGCCTGGACATCCGACCGGTTCGCGGTGCTGCTCTTCTATGTCGAGAGCGACGAGGATGAGGCCAAGCTGCTGGCCATGTCGCAATTCATCGTGTCCAACATTCTCAAGGATGTGGTCGGCGATCGCTTATCGATCCATTTCGCGGACGTGGACGGCACGCTCGCGGCGGTCGTGAACGTTGACCCGGAGCGGGAGGAGCAATGGAAGGACGATATGGAGGATGCCTTGGCTCAGGCATCCGAATTCATAACGGGACGTTATAAGCTCCGGTTCACAACGGCAGGCAGCGATTTGCAAACGGGCCTCGATGGCGTGCATCAAGCGTTTCTGCAGGCGCTGGAAGCACAAGAGTACCGTATGGTGCTAGGGGAAGGGATGATGATCTGGTACGGCGACGTGAAGCCAAGCGAGAGCAGTTACTTCTTCACGGTCAACGATCAGATGGTTCTGATCAACTTCTTGAAGGCCGACGAGTTCGACAAGGCGAAGCAGATGATCGATAACGTGGTGCAGCAGGCGTTCCAACGGCAATCGTCTCTGGAAATCGCGAAGTGCGTCTTGCTGGACGTCGCGACGACGCTGATTAAGACGATACCCGATCAAGAGCAGGCCGGAATCGCTTGGGATGAATGGCGTCCGCTCAAGAGATTGTTGTCCTGCGCCACGAAGACGGAATTTCATCAGGAGCTCCTGGACATATTGAATCGGGTATTCGGCGTGCTCAGAAGCAAGCTTGCCGTTCAGACGAGCGCGGGGATCGGGGATAAAGTGACCGCGTTCGTGCAGGAGAACTACAGCGACAAGAACTTAAGCGTGTCGATGATCGGAGATTTCTTCCGGTTGTCGCCGCAATATATATCCCGGTTATTCCGCGAGCAGACGGGTCAAGGACTGCATGATTACATTAGCCAAACCCGCGTAGATGCGGCCAAAACGCTTTTGCATGAAGGGGCAAGCATCGACGATACGGCGTCTCGGGTCGGATTCGCGAGCGGCCATGCTTTCATTCGCGTATTCAAGAAATACGAAGGGATCACGCCGGGGAAATACAAGTCGATTCAATGAGGGCTTATGGCGCCAAAAGCAGGCGCAGAGAAAGGGGGCAGCTTGCCATGGAAACGCAAATACTCGGCAGGTTAAGGAAAAGCTGGATCGCGATGATTGTCTTGATCCTACTCGCGTCCGGGTGCTTCGGCGGGGGTAGCGGCGAAGAACGCTCGCAGGGAGAGACGCCGACGGGAACCTCCAGTCCGGAAGCGGACGGCGAGCCGTTCGAATATCCGATGAAGGGAACGCCGGAGCTGACGCTTATGACGGAATTTTCCGATATGGGGACGCCGAATCGAGGGGCGATCGACCAAGAATACGAGAAACGAACGGGCATTGCGATTCGGCATCTCGGCGGCGTACCTATGCAGGATACTAAATTTAGTTATCTGCTTGCCTCCGGCAATTTGCCGGACATCTTCTTGAACAATTGGCTGGGGTATCCGGGAGGGCCCGAGAAGGCGATCGAGCAAGGCTATATTTTGCCGCTGAACGACGTCATCGACCGGTATGCGCCGAACTTTAAGCGAGCACTGGAACAGCACCCCGAGATTGATAAAATGGTGAAGACGGACAGCGGCATCTACTACGCGTTCCCGTTCATCCGTTCGGAATCGGAAAGGGTATACGGCGGACCGATCGTTCGCATGGATTGGCTGGACGAGCTCGGATTGGCCGTTCCGACGACGATCGACGAGTGGCACGGGATGTTGAAAGCGTTCAAGGAAAAGAAGGGGGCTTCCGCGCCGGTGACGTTCCGGACGTTGTTCTTAGGCGAACGTACGGCGGGTTTCGCGGGAGCGTTCGGCGTAATGGGCAATTTCTACGTCAAGGACGGGAAAGTGACGTACGGTTATTTGGAACCAGGGTATCGAGATTACTTGGCGACGATGAGCCGGTGGTATAAGGAAGGGCTGATCGACAAGGATTTTGCCGTGCTGGATTTGGAAACCGTAGATAAGAAGCTAACGTCCGGAAATAGCGGCGCTACGATCGGTTGGCATTCGTATATCGAGAAATATAACCTTGCCTCGCAATCGAACGACTCGGGAGCCCGTTATGTAGCCGCTCCTTACCCGACACTGGCCGAAGGGGCAATACCGGAATTCGGACAACTGGACAACGCGTATGCGGGCACCAGCTCGGCAGCGATCAAGGCTACGACGAAGCAATTGGAAGCGGTGGTTCGCTGGCTGGATTATGCGTATTCGGAAGAGGGCAGCCTGCTGAATACGTACGGCATCGAAGGCGTAACGTATACGATGGAGAACGGAGCGCCGGTGTACACGGATTTGGTTGTCGAGAATCCGGAAGGCTTATCCAGCGATCAAGTGATGCTCCAGTACGCTCACCAAACGAACTTCCCGATGATTCAGCGCAATGCGCAGCTCGAATGGAAGTTTGAAGAGACGAATCAGGCGCTAGATATATGGAGAAACACGAAGCATGAGAACTACTTGCTGCCGCCGATTACCCCGACGCCGGAGGAAGCGAATGAGCTGTCCGCGCTGATGAGCGGAATCAGCGAATATGTGAATGACGCGGAGCTTCGCATTATTCTGGGCGTAGACCCTATCACTGCCTACGACGATATGGTGAAGCAACTGCGGCAACTTGGCATCGAGCGGGTGTTGGAAATTAAGCAGGAGGCGTATGAGCGTTATATCGATCGATGACCTGAAGATGAAAACCTCCGATCCGTGAGCCGTCGGAGGTTTTCTTTTTTATGTGCGAGGACAAACTGGAGTGAAGAACTGTAAAAAGGTGGTTTGCAAAATGCTGATGATACTGAGGACGATACTGTACGTTCTGCTTACGGTATCCGTTATGACGACATACGGCGTCCAGGACGAGAAGAATTCCGCTCGCGAAACGTTGGCCAAAACAACCGGTGAATACGACAATCCAATCATTAAGCAGCGGGCCGATCCGTGGGTGTATAAACATTCGGACGGTTACTATTACTTTAGCGGATCGGTTCCCGAGTACGATCGTATCGAGTTGCGTCGCGCGACGACCATTCAGGGGCTCGGCGAGGCGCAGCCCGCTGTTGTTTGGACCAAGCGGGAAAGCGGTCCGCTCAGCAAGAATATATGGGCGCCTGAAATCCATTTTATCGACGGAAAATGGTACATTTACTTTGCCGCCGCGCGAACCGACGCACCGTTCGATCACCGCATATACGTACTGGAGAACGCTTCGGCGAACCCATTGGAAGGAACCTGGGTAGAGAAGGGAAGTATCCAGACGAAGTGGGAATCGTTCTCGATCGACGCGACTACCTTTGAGCATCGTGGAAAACGGTATTTAGTATGGGCGCAGAAAGATCCGGATATCTATGGCAATTCTAACCTGTATATTGCCGAGATGGAAAATCCATGGACGATAAAAGGACCGCAAGTGATGCTGTCAAAGCCGGAATTTCCTTGGGAAACCATCGGGTTCTGGGTTAATGAAGGTCCGGCTGCGCTTAAGAGGAACGGCAAGATCTTCCTTACTTATTCGGCCAGCGCGACGGATGAAAACTATGCGATGGGCATGCTCACGGCCGATGAGTCGAGTCATTTATTGGATCCGGCTTCCTGGAGCAAATCAAAAAAACCCGTCTTCCGAAGCAACCCCGAAACGGGTCAATACGGACCGGGCCATAACAGCTTTACGGTAACAGAAGACGGCAAACGGGATGTACTTGTCTACCATGCCCGCAATTACAAAGAAATTGTTGGCGATCCGTTGTATGATCCGAATCGGCATACGCGCGCCCAAGTCTTCACCTGGAAAAAGGACGGTACTCCGAATTTCGGAGTGCCCGTAGCGGATGCGAAGAAAGAGTAGAAACGAATAAGTAAAATGACAGGGAAAAGCCACAGATCGACGGGTTGGAATTCGAAGTCTATGGCGGGCAGAAATGGTCTTAACTACGTTGAATTGTGGTTTGCGGTAAGGAAAATCTCCTAATCTGTTTGATAAGTACGAAACGTATTGGAACGGGCTGAATGAGTTGCCAAGAGCATAAACTGTATCATCGCTCTAATAAGGGAAGTGGTGCCGTGCTGAACATCCGAATTGCCCACGATCAGGATACGCTTCGAAAGATTGCGGACGAACGACGTATTCCGGTCGGGGAGCTGCTTGCGCTTAATCCGCACATCCTCCTTCCCAATCAACGAATTGCCGGTTATCCGGTGTATTTTTACCTTCGTCGGCTGGTCTAGACCGATCGGTCGTCCGGCAACTGGGAGGATTGCCGATTTGCCAAGCGGAACCTATTCAACCTCTGAATAGCTGGTTTCCCCTCACCTCGCTCGAGGAAATGGCAAAACACGAATATGATGTGCTGATCGTCGGTACCGGGGCCGGAGGGGGAGGCGTCCTTTGGTGGCTGTGCGAGAAGTGGCAAAAGGAAATTAAACGGATCGGCATTATTGAACGGGGCGAACTGCTGCTGCCGTCGCATGCCCGCAATCTGCCGATGATGAATACGGATCTGTTATGGAGATATTTCAATACCGTCTCAAGTCCGCTTCCCGGAGCGGAATCCGATTATTCGGGCGCAAGGCAGTTGTTTGCCTTCGGCGGGAGAACGTTATTTTGGTTTGCGTTTGCTCTGCGAATGAATTTGTCCATTATGGAGAAATGGCCCATTCCGATCGAAGAGATGGCAAGTTACTACAATATTGCCGAACAAGCGATGAACGTTACCAGTACCTTTACCCAGGACTCCACATTTACGGAAATTTTGCTGGATCGACTTTGGCAAAACGGTTTTTCCGACGCAGACCATATTCCCCTTGCGGCCGATCTGATGCCAAGTATTTATGGGCGGATTCACACCGATATATTCAACAGTTCCGTTTCGTTTCTTTCTACGGCTTTAAATCTTAGTCCGGCTTGTTTGTGGCTGACAACAGCGCTTTGCCTTTCATTGGCGCCGAACATCCGACATTAACGACGATTGCGCTTGCCATTCGGCTCGCGGATCATATCGTTCAAATGCAGCGATAAATCGATGATAGGAAGATGGAATAAGAAGACCTCCGGCCACCGGAGGTCTTTTTTTGTTTTGAGTGTACAAGAAGAGAGAAATTGAACCTCTGTTTCGAGTTGTCACCCGTCATTTTCTTGTTATCGTACATGATTTGCGATAGTGAACATTGCTGGCGGATGGGCAAGGACGGTACATTGATGGGGCAAGGACCGCATCGAAGCTAGGGCAAATTTTCGTAAGGATGTGATCATACATGGCAGCTCATGCGCACGACAATAGGGTAGATGACAGCCCGCTTTGGAAGCATGTCAAGAAGGAATGGAAGCTGTATTCGTTCCTTATCCTTCCGCTCATTTACTTCGCGATCTTCAAGTATGCGCCGATGATCGGCAACATTATCGCCTTCCGCAAGTATAGGGGCGGACCTAATATTCTGGGCTCCGAATGGGTGGGGTTCCAGTACTTCCAAATGTTTATGAAGGACCCGACCTTCTGGCGGGCTTTCTTCAATGATTTAACGTTAAGCGTTAGTTATCTGGTGGTCAAATTTCCGCTCGTCTTGATTTTCGCGTTGTTATTGAACGAAATACGGTGGATGAAGTGGAAAAAATTCGTGCAAACCGTTTCGTACCTGCCTCATTTTATATCCATGGTTATTGTGGCAGGGATGGTCAAGGAAATGGTTTCATTAAGCGGGCCGATTAACGCCTTCTTGGGATGGCTCGGGTATGAGTCTATCGGATTCATCTCTTTGCCGGAATGGTTCTCTTCCATATACGTCACTTCGGGCGTCTGGCAGAGCCTCGGCTGGGGAACGATTCTGTATTTGGCGGCGATGACGGCGATTAATACGGAATTGTATGAAGCCGCGCGAATCGATGGAGCAAGCCGGTTCCGTCTCGCCCTGCATGTCACGATTCCGGGCATCTTGCCGACTGTAATGGTGCTCTTGATCTTGGATATCGGCAGCATTCTGGGCTCGAATTTCGAGAAAATCCTGCTCTTATACAATCCATTGACCTATGAAACGGCCGATGTCATCTCCACTTACGTGTACCGGATGGGTATCACCGGCGGCAACTTCAGTTACGCGACGGCGGTCGGTTTGTTCGAAGGCATTATCGGTCTTATTTTAGTAACCATTGCGAATGAAATATCCAAACGCACGACGAAATCGAGTCTATGGTAGAAAGGAGACTTCTTTATGAAGCAGCGGGCATGGTCCTTTAACGGTTTCAATGTTGTAAACGGATTCATTATGGTTGTGGTCGTTCTCTTCACCTTATACCCGTTCATCTATCTCGTGGCGCAGTCCTTCAGCTCGGAAGCCGCCATTTATGCCGGGAAGGTCAGCGTATTCCCGGTAGAGTTTACGACCAAAACGTACGAGGTCATTCTGAGCAAGCCTGACTTCTTCCGCTATTATGGCAATACGATTCTGTACTCCGTGCTTGGCACATTCATCGCGGTGAGCGCGACGGCCGTGATGTCTTATCCGCTTTCCAAAGCGAAGCTGCGCCTGAACAAGTTTTTCATCCCGTTCGTTCTGTTCACGATGTATTTCGGCGGCGGCCTTATCCCGAACTATATTTTGGTCGCCAAAACCTTAGGCATGAGGGATACGATTTGGGCGATCGTCATCCCGGGGGCGATCAGCGCGTTTAATGTCATCTTGATGAAGACGTTTTTCGCTAACCTGCCGAACGAGCTGGAGGAAGCAGGCCGCGTCGACGGTCTGGGCGTATTCGGGATTTTCATGAAAATCACGCTTCCTCTGTCGAAACCGATTCTGGCAACGATTACGTTGTTTGTCATCGTCGGCATGTGGAACAACTGGTTCGGGCCTTCGCTCTTCTTGCAGACGAAGGAGAAGTGGCCGATCGCTTTGTATCTGAAGCAAATTATCGACAACGCGGTCAGTCCGACCGAGATCGGGGCTACGTCCGAGCAGACGAGCCAAATCGCGGCAAGCGTCAAGTCCACCGCCATGGTGCTTACATCGCTTCCGATCATATGCGTGTATCCTTTCGTGCAAAGGTATTTCGTGCAGGGCATGATGATCGGGGCCGTTAAGGGGTAATCGATATATTCGGCAGGCTTTGGCCTCCGCCGTTTATATATAAAATCAACAAGCTTTAACCAATAAAGGGAGGCAGAGCTATGAACAGATTCAGTAAAGCGGCTTTATCGGTAATGCTGGTGTCGGCGCTCGCTGTAACGGCAGCGTGCAGCTCATCGGGGAACGAGAACGCTCCGAACAAAGGAACGAACGCTCCGGCGACTACGAACGGAGGAGCGGACAATCCCGCCGATTACGTCTTTGGCGAAGGCCAGACCTTCAAATCCAATGAGCCGATCTCTTACTCCATGATGTACAGCGACCATGAGAATTACCCTTATAAAGAGGAGTGGAGATTCTGGAGCGCCGTTAAAGAAAAAACGAACGTAAGCTTCGAACTGGCTACTACGGCAAGAACCGAATACGAAAATCAAAAATCGCTGCTCGTGAACAGCGGCGACGCTCCTTTCATTATTCCTAAAACGTACGATGAGTCGGCGTTCGTCGCAACGGGCCAAATCGTGGCCGTCAGCGATTGGGTGCAATATATGCCGAACTACATGAAGGCCGTCAAGGATTGGGGAATGGAAGAAGACCTGAAAGCCAAGATGAAGGAAGACGGCAAATATTACGTGCTTCCAGGGATGTGGGAAGTCGCCGGCGGCGGATATTCGTACATTATTCGCAAGGACGTATTCGAGGCTGCGGGCGTAGACGTTCTCGGCCAAGAAGCAAAATGGACGTACGAGGATTTCTATGAAGCCTTAAAGAAGGTTAAAGAGCATACGGGAGCGAAGTATGTGTTCTCCGACCAGTTCCAAGGCAATGCCACGCTTAACATTGCGGCCGTTCAATACGGCGTAACGGGCGGCTGGGGCGTGTCGAACGGTCTGACCTTCGATCACGAGAAGCAGCAGTTCCAGTTCGCCGACACATCGGAAGATTTCAAGAATTACTTGACGTACTTCAACAAGCTTGTGAAAGACGGCATTATGGATCCGGAGTCGTTCACGCAAGAAGACGATGCCGCGCGCGCCAAGTTCTTCAAGGGCGACAGCAATGTCATTAGCGGCAACTATCAACAACTGGCCGATTTCAAATCCAAGATGCAGGATCCGAACAGCGAGCTGTACATGATCGTCCAACCGGGCGGACCAAAAGGCATGCAGCAGGTAGAGACGTCCAGACTTGAGAACGGTGTTATGATCAGCAAGAACGCGCTCGACAAGCTAGGAGAAGAAGGTTTTATCAAGATGCTTCGTTTCATCGACTGGCTCTGGTATTCGGACGAAGGCCAAACGCTCAGCCTGTGGGGCGTAGAAGGCGAAACGTATACGAAGGACGCGGAAGGCAACATCGTGCTTAATAAGGATATTTATTACAACGGCATGAACGAAGGCGCTACGAAGCAGCTCAATGTTGATTACGGATTTGCAAACGGGATGTTCGCTTATGGCGGTAAAACCGACCTGAAGACGTCCAAGATGACGGAGGGCGAGAAGGATTACTTTAACCGTATTCTGACCACCCGCGAGCCGCGTAAGCTTGCGCCGCCGATTATGGGCACGGCGGAGGAGACCGAGCAGATGAACTTGATCATGACGCCTCTTATCGATTATATCAAGACAATGACTTTGAAGTTTGTCACGGGTCAAGAAAGCCTGGATAACTTCGATAAATTCAAGGCTCAGGCGGAAGCGAACGGCAGCGAGCGCTATACGAAGCAGGCCAACGAAATTTTCCAGAAGACGAAGGGCTTGCTGGGATATGAATAAGATTTGATTAACGGGGCCTGGCGCATGCTGTTCCAATGGATCATGCACCAGGCTCTTTATCCATGATTTGAAGGGGTGACTATGATGAATGCGCAGGATAAAATTGGTTACGATGCGTGGCTTCGTTACGCATCCATCGAGAGCGGCGAGCTAAGGGAAGAGTACCGTGCTTGTTGCTCGGTCATCGTCATCGCCGAGCAGACGAAGTTGCTGCATACGGCCGCCAGGGAGCTGGCGGAAGCGGTAGGGGCCATGACCGGCCATAAGCCAGAGGTCACTTCGTTTCGAGACCGTCAGGTGCCAAGCGTAATGATCGGCATTAAAGGCAAAGGAGACACGGATGGACTAGGCGACGAGGGATACACGCTCCAAACGTTAGAAGGCGGGCAGGAAGAAGCCGAGTGCATCGCCATTATCGGGGTATCGGACCGAGGGGCGTTATACGGGGCGTTCCACCTGATACGGCTCATGCAGATGGGAGAGCCAATCAACAGGCTGCAAGTGAAGGAAAGTCCAGCTAATGGACTGCGTATAATCAATCAATGGGACAACATGGACGGGTCGATTGAACGCGGGTATGCGGGCAAGTCGATCTTTTACGATAGCGGCGGTTTCGTGAAGGACTTCACGCGAATCCGGGATTACGCGCGGCTGCTGGCCTCCACCGGGATTAATGCGATCTCGATCAATAATGTCAACGTTCATCGCGAGGAGACCAAACTAATAACCGCGGAGTATGAGCGGACGTTATCGAAGGTTGCGGACGTTTTTGGCGCGTATGGCATTAAGCTGTTCCTTAGCATTAATTTCGCAAGCCCGATCGCGATTGGCGGTCTGCAAACGGCCGATCCGCTGGATCCGGAGGTGAGAAAATGGTGGGCGGAGCGGGCGGAGGATCTCTACCGGGCGATCCCCGATTTCGGCGGTTTCCTCGTGAAGGCCGACTCCGAATTTCGTCCGGGTCCGTTCACGTACGGACGGGATCATGCCGACGGGGCGAACCTGCTGGCGGAGGCGCTTGCCCCGCACGGGGGATTGGTCATTTGGCGCTGCTTCGTCTACAACTGTCTGCAGGACTGGCGCGATCGTTCGACGGATCGCGCGAAGGCGGCTTACGACCATTTTACGCCGCTCGACGGACGCTTCGCGGACAACGTCATCCTGCAGATCAAGAACGGACCGATGGATTTTCAAGTTCGCGAGCCGGTATCGCCCCTGTTCGGGGGATTAAGCCACACCAACCAAGTGCTGGAGCTGCAAATCACGCAAGAATATACAGGGCAGCAAAAGCATGTCTGTTACCTGGTGCCTCAGTGGAAAGAGGTGCTTGATTTCGATACGTTTGCCGCAGGCCAAGGCTCCACCGTCGACAAGATCGCGAGCGGCGCCTTGTACAATCGTCCGTACGGAGGACTTGCGGCGGTATCGAATATCGGGGACGACGCTTATTGGACCGGTCATCCGCTCGCTCAGGCGAATCTGTACGGTTACGGGCGCTTGGCATGGAATCCGGCGTTATCCGCGGAGCAAATCACGGCTGAATGGATTCGGCTTAGTCTGGGCTGTGATCCGGTGACCGAGGACGTCGTTTCCAACATTTTGCTGAAGTCTTGGGGCATCTATGAGAGCTATACTTCTCCGCTCGGCGTTGGCTGGATGGTCAATCCGAACCATCATTACGGTCCGAACGTGGACGGTTATGAGTACTCCAAGTGGGGGACATACCACTTCGCCGATCACCAAGGCATCGGGGTCGATCGAACCATCGGGACGGGGACCGGATACGCCGGACAATACCACACGCAGCCAAGCGAGATCTACGATTCGCTGGAGCGTTGCCCCGATGAGCTGCTGCTGTTCTTCCATCATGTCCCTTACACGCATGTACTGCAGAGCGGGAAGACGGTGATCCAGCATATTTACGATACGCACTTCGATGGCGCGGATGCGGCCGCTGGTTTGTCGGCGGCTTGGCAGACGCTCAGAGGCAAGATCGACAATGCGTATTTCGAGCTAGTCGCTTCGCGCCTCACCGAGCAAAGCGAGCATGCCAAGGAATGGCGGGACGTTATCAATACGTATTTCTACCGGAAGTCGGGAATCGACGATCGGCAAGGTCGTCTGATCTATTGAATTCAGATTGATAGGAAAGCGAGCGATCTCATCGATATGAATACGAAAAAACTTTTCAATGACGGATGGGAATTTGCCAAAAGCGGGTTGGATGCACAGGACCACGCCGGCTTGCGCTTCGAGCCGGTGGACTTGCCCCATGATTGGTTGATTTATCAGACGACGGCGCTTTACGAGAACAGTATCGGCTGGTACCGCAAGAGCTTCGCTTGGACGAAGAGCGACAGCGGCCGAGAACAACAGCTTCTGCTCTGTTTCGACGGCGTGTACATGGACTCATCGGTCTATGTGAACGGACGATTCGTCGGCGAATGGAAATACGGATACTCGTCCTTTGAGCACGACATGACGGAAGCGATTATCGAGGGCGAGAATGAAATTGTCGTGAAGGTGGTGTATCAGAGCCCGAACAGCCGGTGGTATTCGGGAGCCGGCATCTATCGGAACGTCTGGCTGAAGACGAGGACGAATCCTTATATCGTAACGGATGGCGTATATGTCAGGGTCAAGCAGCAGAGTGAAGGATGGTCCGTGGAAATCGAAACGGATGCGTACAGCGATGAAGAGGTTATCATAGCGCATGACATTATCGATGAGGGGCAGAGGATCGTTGCCCAATCGGAGCAAGTTGCCGATGGCGGGGACTCGATCGCGCGCAATCACCAAACTTTAACCGTAGAGAAGCCTTTGCTCTGGAGCACGGACGAGCCGAATCTGTACCGGCTTGTTACCCGGTTGAAGAGAAAGGCAGGAGGGTCTTCCACGGAAGAACTGCCTTCCGAAGATCACGAGACGTTGACACGGCATCTTGGCTTCCGTACGATCGTGCTTGATCCTGAACGGGGGCTTCAGGTGAACGGGAGGAAGCTGAAGCTGAACGGCGTCTGCGAGCATCATGACCTGGGCGCGCTGGGAGCGGCGTTTAACGTGCACGCGTTGCGAAGAAGATTCGTTATTTTGAAAGAGATGGGCGTCAACGCGATTCGTACGGCCCATAATATGCCGGCGCCGGAGCTGATGGATTTGGCGGATGAGATGGGGTTCTTCGTCGTTACGGAAGCGTTCGACATGTGGGAGCGGTCCAAGACGCCGTACGATTACGCCAGATTTTTCGAAGGATGGGCGTATCGAGACGTGAAAAGCTGGGTGCTGCGCGACCGGAATCATCCGAGCTTGCTCATGTGGAGCATCGGCAACGAGATTTACGATACGCATGCGGACGAGAGAGGGCAAGAGGTTACCAAGCTGCTCATGGCATACGTGGAGGAGTTCGATCCGAAGCAAAACGCGAGGGTGACGATCGGCTCCAACTATATGCCTTGGGAAAACGCGCAGAAATGCGCCGATATCGTTAAGGTCGCCGGCTATAACTATGCGGAGAACTATTATCGCAAGCATCATGAGGAGCATCCGGATTGGATCATCTATGGAAGCGAGACCGCCTCGGTCGTTCAGAGCAGAGGCGTCTACCACTTCCCGTTCGACAAGTCCATTCTGGCCGATGACGACGAGCAATGCTCGGCCCTGGGGAACAGTTCGACAAGCTGGGGGGCGAAGTCCGCGGAAGCCTGTATTTTGGCGGAGAGAGACACGCCGTTTTCCTTAGGCCAATTTCTATGGACCGGCTTCGACTATATCGGGGAGCCGACGCCGTACCATACCAAAAACAGTTATTTCGGGCAGATCGATACGGCTACGTTCCCGAAAGATTCCTATTACATCTATCAGTCTGCTTGGACCGATTATCGCACGAAACCAATGGTGCATGTGTTCCCGTACTGGGATTTCAACAACGGGCAAACGATCGATGTACGCGTCTGCTCCAATGCACCCAAGATCGAGCTGTTGTTCAACGGCACGAGCGTCGGCACGCACGAGATCGACCATGAGCATGGCACGCAGCTTGTCGGCTGGTGGAAGCTTCCTTATGCACAAGGGGAAGTGAAGGCTATTGCCTATGACGAAGCGGGCAACGTCATTGCTACCGATGCGCGAAGATCGTTCGGAGATGCGCGATCGATTACGCTCCAAGCGGATAAAACGGCGTTGACGGCGGACGGCACGGATCTTATTTTCGTGGAAATCGGCATGTTGGACGAAGAGGGGCATCCTGTCGACAATGCGAACAATCGCGTTCGCGTGGAGGTGACGGGCGAAGGCCGGCTGCTGGGTCTCGATAATGGCGACAGCACCGACTATGACCCGTATAAGGGCATGAGCCGAAGGCTGTTCAGCGGCAAGCTCATGGCGATCATCGGCGCAACGCTGCAGCCCGGGAAGATCAGAATCGAAGTGTCCTCCGAGGGCATGCCTGCTAAGGCTGCGGAGTTTACGTCGCATGCGGCAGCAGGCGGGGCGCCGGAAGGGCTGTCCGCGAACGCAAGGAATGGGGGGCTTCCGTGCGTAATCGGCAGTAAGGAGGAGATTCCGCTTCGCAAGATCGAGATCATTAGCGAAACAGGACAGCGCTTCGACGAATCGGTTAGAGAGATTATCGTTCAAGCCAAGCTATGGCCGGATAACGCCTCGTATCGGGACGTCGAGTGGCGCGTCGTGACGGATGAAGGAATTGACTCGAATATCGCCAAGGTCGAAGGAAGCGGGAATGAGGCTAAGCTTACCGCGATCGGCGACGGTGCATTCCGTCTTCGCTGCACGAGCAAGAACGGCACGGACAAGACGAAGCTCATCTCCCAATTGGAGTTCACGGCAACGGGTCTGGGAACGGCCTACAAAGATCCGTACGGATTTATTACGGCGGGGCTTTACGACTATGGCAAGGGCGAGGTCGGGAACGGCAACGAGCGAGGCGTGGCTACCAGCCGGGATGGAGAGACGCAGGTTGGCTTCCGGAATATCGACTTTGGACCGTTCGGCTCCGACACCATTACGATGCCGATCTTCGCTTTATCCAGCGAGCCTTATGCGCTCCAGATCTGGGAGGGCATGCCGGGCGAGGAGGGCAGCAGCTTAGTTGCCGACGTCATCTATCAGAAGCCTTCCAAGTGGAATGTGTACCAGGAAGAAACGTATCGTCTCGCCAAGAGACTGCGCGGGATTACGTCGATTTGTTTCGTCCTGCGTCAGAAAGTGCATATCAAAGGCTTTTCCTTTGCGCGCCAAAGCCGGGCTTTCGAACGTAACGCGGCTGCTGCCTGCGATCGGATCTACGGCGATGCGTTCACCGTTGCGGACGGTCTTGTGGAAGGCATCGGGAATAACGTTTCCCTTGAATTCGAGCATATGGATTTTGCGGGCGAAGGGACTTCGAGGCTTGTCATAAGCGGCAGATCGCCCATCGACAAAAACACGATCCATATCCGATTCTCCGGCGATAACGGCGAAAGCAACCAACTCGTGGAATTCGAGAAATCGAATGGATACGAGGAGCGGGAATTCAGGATCGAGAAGGTCACGGGTATACAGAAGGTGACCTTCATCTTCCTGCCGGGGAGCAACTTCGACTTCGACGCATTTCGCTTTGGGCGGTGAGCGGGTAAGAAACCGAATAGCGGCTTAAGGAGAAGAGATCGTCCGCACCGGGCGGTCTCTTTATCTGCCGATCGCGTACCGCAATTGAACGACTCCGCCGCCAAGGGGCTTGCATTCCACTAGCTGCACGTCTTTGTGTAGATACTGTTCCCGGTCGATAAGCAGGTTTAGTCCTTTGCCTTCCAATACGGGAGCAATGTTAAAAATCAATTCATCGACAAGCCCATGCTCCAAAAATGAATTGTGCAGATCCGCGCCGCCTGCAAGCAGGGCAGTCTGATGACCCTTCTCATGCAAGTACTCCAGCGCTTCTTGCGGGGATCCTGCGAGCTTAACGCCAGCCATTTCATTGCGATTGCTCGAAATGACGACGATGTCGATATCGTTAAACCCGCCTCCTCCGCTTGCTCGCATGGCCTCGAATGTCCGACGTCCGACGATAAAGTTGCCCGCAGCCTTGGCATTCGAAACAAAATCGGCGAAAGCTTCTTGTTTAGGCGGATTAACTGTGCTGGATTGCGCATAGTTTCCGTTAGCGCTAAGCGTTGCCCAAAGAATGGTTTTCATATGAGTCCTCCTATAATAAAACCTATTTAAGATATGAAACAGCTTGCGAAAAGGGGAGCTTCAGCTAATCTTGCTTTCTTTTGCTGACGTCCTTTCAATGACTCTTCGGATCGATGACGCAACGCGGTCAGGCCGATCCTCTTGCACGTAGTGGGAAGCATCGCTCAGAATCTCGGTTTCGTTTAACTTCAGCACGCTTTGCCACTTGGCCATTTCTTCAGGTGGAAAGCCGGCGCTGTCTTTCATTCCCCAGAGGATTTGCGCGGGTAAATCCGACAACACGGGCAGCTTCGATTCGATTTCTTCGAACCAAGAACGCGCCTTTCGGATTTGCCGAGGGAATATCCATGTCGGTATTCTCGATTTCGGGGTGGGAAACGGGTCGGTATAAGCTTTTCTCAACGTTTCCGTCACTTTCTCGGAGTGAAATATCCCGTGCGGAACGATCTTTCCGGCGAAGAAATTAAGCCGCGTCTGAAGCCAATAACCGAAGGGCCATCCTCCCATCGCCATTGAAAACAGCCTCATGGCCAGAAGCCTTGCCGGCCAAGCCCAAGTGTTCATGACGACGATGCCGCGCAGATTCTCCCGGTTCCGGACCGCGTAATTCATGCCGACGGGCCCGCCCCAATCCTGAACCACAAGCACGAAATCTTTGAGATTCAAGCGACGGATGAAATCCGCGACCGCTTCCGAGTGCTCTTGCGGCGTGTACCCGTAGCTTGAAGGCGCTTTGGACATTCCGAATCCCGGGTAATCCAAGGCGATTAGACGATAGTCGCCGCGCAACTCTTTTACGACATGCCGGTACAAGTAAGACCATGTGGGATTGCCGTGAAGCAGCAAAACCGTCGGTCCTTGCCCTTCGTCAACGTAATGAATATACCCGTCGCGATAAGGCAGCCAATTATCCTTGAAAGGGTACTCGGACTTATCGACTTCGAACGGTCTTATTATTTTGAGTTCCATTTTTTTGGATCAACCTCCTCTTCCTCAATAGTATTCGACCATGGTATATTTGAAAAGTAGTTACATTAAAGTGCAATAGTTTCATAAAATGAACTAGGGGGGATTGCCATGATCGATGCTACTTGTCCCGATTCTATAGAGCCCGTCTTGGAATTGTTAGAAGGAAAATGGACGCTGCTCATTCTTCGCGACCTGTTCAACGGCATCAAGCGCTTCGGGGAATTACGCCGTTCTCTGCATCCGATTAGTCCGAAAACGTTAACGGATCGATTGCGAATGTTAGAAGAACAAGGAATCGTTACGCGTACGATCTTCTCCGAGGTTCCTTTGCACGTCGAATATGAGCTGACCGTTCGGGGGCAACGCCTCCAGCCTATTTTTGCCGCAATGAGGGCTTGGGCTGACGAAAACATATGTCCCAATACCGACAAAGACAAGTTGACTTTGGCGGAGTGAAATTGAAAGGGGCTGTCCCGAGCCATTGGCTTAGGGACAGCCCCTTTGTGCGTATGCAGCTAACCTTTGGGCTGCTATGTTCGAATTTGGCAGTAACTTTGTGCGGAATTAACAGTGGTGGGCTATGTTGGATTTTCGCAGCAACTTTGACCGTTTGACGGCTTTTGGGTGCAAAATAAAGGTCTATGTTGCAAATATCCAATATAGCTCTCGATATGGCGCGAACCAGCCTAAAGTTACTGCAATGATCCAGTATAGCCGCTTCGCACATTCCACGCCATGAACGAACCCTTCGTCCTCGATGAGTTGGTAGGAGGACTATTATTATATTTTGAGAAAATCCTTCAGCAAGTTTTCGCTGCTCTTCTCCAGAATGAGCGGGAAGTGAACCGTTTTATCCGGGGCAAGGCTCTTGACTTCATCGTATACGGCAGAGGAGGCATAGATTTTGTCGGCCCCATCGGCAAATCGCTCCAAAGCTTGCGGATTATTCGTGCCGAGGGCAGAGTATTCGATATGCTGTACTCCGGCTTCCTTCACCCGCTGGGCCATCCACTGTCCGCCCTTCTGGCCCAAGCATACAAATCCGACTTTGCTTCCCGAGGAAAGCTTGGCTATCTCCAGAAGAAGGGAGAAATCGATTGTCGCCCCGATGGTCAGAACCGTCTTCCTAGTCCCCGTCAGCTTATGCACTTCATCGGAATGGTTGAGCGTCGTCACGACCGCATCCGCTTGGCTCAGCAGCTTTTCGAATTCGGCCATGGAGTCGGGAAGCTGCTCGAGAAAGAAGCTCTGGACCGTCGCCCCCGATAAACGGGCGATTTCTTTACGATAGAAGATGTGGTCGTGTTCCTTGCATTCGATGAAAAGAAGCGTCGGCTTGATGCTTGCCTGGTTTCCGAACAATTGGACGAAGGCCATGCCGGCTACCGCAAGCTCCCGAAGTTCCAAATGATTCTCCGATGCTTCCTCGACCATTCGTTCCCATAATTCATACATGGGCTTGCGCTTGCGCATGAGCTCCTCCACCCTCGACCCGTCTAACACTTGAGTACCCTTCCCCTTTTGAATGGAGACAATGCCTTCATCCTTCAGCTGCGTATAGACTAGGCTGACGGTATTGCGATTAATGCCTAATTGATCGGCTAAATCTCCGGCCGCGGGAAGCATATCCCCCGGAACCATCCGACTCATCCCGATCAACCATTTGAGCTGTTCTTTCAGTTGAGTGTTTATGCTGTATGTCAATTCGGCGTCCGCTTGCAGCAGCAGCTTTTCTTCCATCGTCGTTACCCCTATTCATAGTTGTATAGGTATATATTATTCATCCATTATACATGAAGCCCATTCGTAAAGAAATATCAGGCCAAATGCCAAACGAATAAAAAAATGTTGACAAATCGAACAATAACAAATAGTCTAATAAACATATAGTTAACTAGTTATTTATAGTTAACGAACAAACAAATGGAGGAACCTACCGTGACAAATGAAATAAAGCACCAAAACGCGCAAATCGAGGATATCAACATTTTTTATCGCGAATCGGGACCGGCCGATGCTCCCGCCATCCTGTTATTGCATGGATTTCCTACTTCGAGTCATATGTTTCGGCATTTAATTCCGCTGCTTTCGGAAAAATATCATGTTATTGCGCCGGACTTGCCGGGTTTCGGTTTCAGCAGCGCGCTTGCCCATGATCAATACGAGTATAGCTTTGACGGATTCAGCCTCTTATTGGAGAAGCTGCTGGATGGACTGAATATCGACGGTTTTTATATTTATTTAATGGATTATGGCGCGCCGACGGGATTCCGAATCGCTGCCCGTCATCCCGAGCGGATTAAAGGATTGATTATCCAAAACGGAAACGCTTATGACGAAGGGCTTGCGGACTTCTGGAATCCGATTAAGGAATATTGGAATGATCCAGCGAATGAAGAAAAACGGGAAGCGTTGCGTTGGTTAACCAGCTTTGATGCGACAAAATGGCAATACACCCATGGTGTAGAACGAGTAGAGCTGGTAAGCCCGGATACGTATACATTCGATCAATCTTTTTTGGATCGCCCAGGTAATCAGGAAATTCAATTGGATTTATTTTTGAACTATGGGACCAACCCCGCGCTTTACCCGAAATGGCAAGAGTACTTCCGAAAGGATCAACCGCCGACACTGATTGTTTGGGGTAAAGGGGATGAGATTTTCCCTGCCAGCGGTGCTTATCCATATCTACGCGACCTGCCGAATGCAGAGTTCCATCTATTCGAGGATGCCGGCCACTTCGCATTGGAAACCCATCTCCATCAGATTGCCGGATTGATGATAGCGTTTATGGATAAAAACAATTAATTATGGAGGTGGCTGATACGATGCAGAAAAAAATAGTACCGCCCTTTACTTTGGAAACCGCTTTGGCAAAAGTTAAAGCTGCGGAGGATGCTTGGAATTCCCGCGACCCTGAGCGAGTTGCGTTAGCCTATACGAGTGATTCCCGGTGGAGGAACCGTGCCGAGTTTTTTACGGGCAGGGAAGCGATAAAAGATTTTCTGCGCCGCAAGTGGGCCAAAGAGCAAAGTTACCGTTTAATGAAAGAGTTATGGGCCTATACCGACAATCGGATCTCGGTGCGTTTTGAGTATGAGTGGCGCGATGCGGATACGGGCCAGTGGATGCGGACCCATGGAAACGAGCATTGGGAATTTGACGAGGACGGCTTAATGAAGCGTCGCGACATGAGCGCCAATGACTATCCGATTGATGAGAGTGAACGCAAATATCGTTAAAGGTAGGGTAATAAGGGGAGAAAGGGATGTGCCGAAAAAATGATCATTCAAAGAATGCCATGGGCGGGTATCCATCTAAAATACGAGGAAGTAAGTCTTGTTATCGATCCATTATTTGAAGTGCATCCTAAATACGGTTCTATCCATGAATCGGTATATCCGTTAAGCGATTTTGGATCCGTCGATGCGGTGCTTGTCACGCATTTGCATGCGGATCATTTTGACCCGCGCTCTATCTCAACCTTTTACGGGCAAGAAATCCCTGTTTATGTTCCGGAAGAGGCTGTTCCGTTGGCACGGGAAAGCGGTCTGAAAAACGTAATCGGGGTAACCGTAGGAGCGGCTTTCCATATCGGGTCTTTTGCCGTCACTCCTACGTACTCCATCGATGGAAACGGCGATCCTCAAGTAGCCTGGGCAGTAGAGGCAGGAGGGAAAAAGATCATTCATTGCGGAGATACGCTCTGGCATGGATATTGGTGGAAAATCGCGGAGAAACACGGTCCGTTCGATGTTGCTTTTTTGCCAGTTAACGCTGCGGTCATCCGATTTCCGAATCGAATCCACAGCGGACAGCCGATTTGTCTAACCCCTGAACAGGCGGTCTCTGCGGCAAAAGTGCTGCAAGCGAAAAAATTGGTTCCGATCCATTTTCGCATGATTCACTCTCCGCCGTTTTATCAAGAAACCTCCGATATCGTCGCTCGATTAGAACAGAGCGCAAAAGGGGTTGTACCTTTGCATATCCTTGATTCAAAAGACAACTTGACCATATAAAGGAAAGGATGCCAACCTAAGAAGAAGAGGGGAAATTGCGCCCTCTTCTTCTTTTTATCTTCTTAAACTCCATACCGCGTACACACCATGTACACAACAGATCTTTATATTAAGTCTAAGCCGTACAAACGGAGGTGAGCCGGGTAGGAAGATGGCCGCAATTGATGTACAGTTGTAAGAACGGGTGGAATAACAAGCTGCGCCTGGGCTTACATGATGGAACAAAGATTGTATGTAGATGCGGAGTGTTCAGCAATGAATCGAAAAATATTGTTAGTCGAAGACGATATGCTCATGCGGGAGTTTATAACGGATTATTTCAAAAAGGAACGGTGGGACGTGTACGAAGCGGAGAACGGCAGAGCGGGGCTTGAGCTTTTCGAGCAGATCTCAGTGGATCTTGTCGTTCTGGACATTATGATGCCGGAAATGGACGGGTGGTCCGTATGCAGGCGAATACGCGAGAAGTCGGCTGTACCGATCATCATCATTACGGCACGCTCGGAAGACGATGACCAGCTCATGGGTTTCGAGCTTGGAGCGGACGAATACGTGACGAAACCCTTAAGCCCGAGGGTGTTGGTAGCCCGCGCTACCGCATTAATGAAACGAACGGAAGGGACGATGGGTCAGGATGGCGACAGGCTTAGCTATGGCAATCTGCTGGTGAACCGGTTGGCCCATACCGTAACCGTGGCCGGAATGGCGATTAACTTGTCGCCGAAAGAGTACGAATTGCTCGTCTTTCTCACGAAGCACTATGGCAAGGTGTTGTCGCGCGAATATATTTTGGACGCCGTCTGGGGCTATGATTACTATGGCGACCTGCGCACTGTAGACACACATGTGAAAAAATTAAGAGCCAAGCTCGGAGACGAAGGGCGTTACATTCGCACCGTCATCCGCGCAGGCTATAAGTTCGAGACGGAAGCATGAGAAGGCATAGCATCGTTCGCAAGCTGTTCGTTGTTACGTCGGTGCTGATATTGATCGTTTTTTCCTTGGTTATGCTCGCGGAAGGGTTGTTCTTCGAGCGGTTCTACCGGATCTCCAAAATTCATTCTTTAGAGAGAAATATGAATGAATTCGCGGATCGATTCGGTTACACGGAGCCCGATAAACGCCTAGTATCGCCGCTGCTTGGCGCATTCATGAATCAGAATGATGCCAGTATCGCGGTCTTGAATGGCCGGTTCGAACGACAAACCTTGAATCCTTATTATTTGGAGCTGCAAACAGAGGGTCAAAGAGTGACGATTCTTATTTCGACGAGCGGCATGACGATGGATGCCATCCCGAAAGGACTCCGGCTTGGCGATAAGCTGACGGTAGATGGAATTTTTATGGATGAGAAAGACACGATCTTGCATCCTGTCGCTTTCGGTCCAACGAACCAAGAGCCCGAGTTCGGCATGGTGCGGGTAACGGGGAACATATCCGAGGTGCTGCTGCCCGAGCAGCGATCGTACAACCCCCTCTATCAGGATGCCCTTATCGACGATGCGCTTAACGGCTGGGTGCCGGAAGCGGAAACCTACCTAGCTCGCCTGCAGGACGGTTCTGTCGTTCATGCGGAATGGATGGACGAATGGAGCGGCGTTGAGTATGCAGTGCTCATTCGATCGCTGCCGGCGGGCAAGGACGGGGACCTTTATTTGCTCGCCATGACCTCTCTGCAGCCCGTGGGGGAAGCGGTGGGGATACTGAAGCAGTACGTCGTTTATATAGCGCCGATCATTGTCGTGCTCGTCATTCTTCTGTCCATGATTTATTCGAAAATCGTCTCGCGTCCGTTAGTCCAGCTGAGCCGATCGGCAGAACGTTTAGCCCGACTGGACTTTACCGAGCATCCCGAAATTCAATCAAAGGATGAGTTCGGGGAGCTGTCCCGTAATATGACGGCCTTGTCCCGCAATTTGGATTCTGCTTTGAGGGAGCTTACCCGTGCGAATGTGAAGATGCAGGAGGATATGAGGGAGAAAGAACGATCCGAGGAGCTTCGCAAGGAGCTGATCGCGAACATCTCCCATGAGCTGAAAACCCCGCTAGGCATCGTCAAAGGTTTCGCGGAGGGGCTGCAGGACGAGGTGGCCAGCGACAAGAGAGATCGTTACCTGTCCTTGATCGTGAATGAAGCGGATCGGATGAACGCTCTTATTATGGATATGCTGGAGCTCTCCAAGTTCGAAGCAAAAGCCATTCAGCTGTTGCCTAGAAGACTGGCGCTGCTCGGCCTGATTCAGAAGGTGGCCGATTCGTTCGACCAGCAGCTCGAGAGCAGGCAGCTTCGAATCCAATTCAACGCGGATGAAGGGGATAAACCGTTCGTTACCGCGGACGCTAGAAGGATCGAACAGGTTGTACTGAACTTATTAAGCAATGCCATTCGACATGCCGAGGAGAACAGCGTCATTACGATCAGCGTATTTCGTTCATCTGCCGTTAAAGTAACGACAACCATCGAAAACGTCGGGTCGCCTATTGCCGAGGAGGATCTGAGCCGGATATGGGATCAGTTCTACCGGGCGGAACGTTCCCGGGATCGCAAGTCCGGCGGAACGGGTCTCGGACTTGCGATTGTTAAGCATATTCTGGAGCTGCATGAGAGCGAGTATGACGTGAGGAACACGAACACAGGCGTCGCCTTTTCATTTAACTTAAACGAAAGCAGGGAAGAACCCAATGAAAAATAACAAACTTATATATACGATATTAACGCTGCTAGTGCTGCTTCTGACCAGTGCGTGCGGCACGCAGTCGAGCGCTGAAACGCCAGCGGATACGGAGGCAACGACGAAGCCGGCGGATTCCAGTCCGGCGAATACGGATGCGCCAACGGATGATTCGGCAAGCGCCGAAAAGGAAATATTAATTATTATCGATCAGACGCCTAAGCCGATCGAGGGAAATAGCTTCGATTTTGTCGTGAAGCAGCTTCCGGAAGGGTATGCGCTGGCTGAGATGCAGTGGGTCTCCGAGGCAAACATGATCATCGATTCGATTGATGATGCGATTGCCCACGGCGGCAACGGCGATGCAGGCTTTTACATCAGCGGCGACGGGCAATTTATGGGTTTCTTCTATCCGGATTCGATGAAAGGCGAGAAGGGGAAAGCCGTCTTCTTGTTCAAGAATGAAGCGGGCAAGGAGCTTACTTGGACAAAGGAAATAACGTTGAAGTAACTACGGCATACGCAACGAATAAAGGCACCAGGGTAACCGGGTGCCTTTCGCTGTTGCACGGCTAGTATTACCTATTCATAGCCTGGTATCTTCGAATCGTTCGATACATGCTTTGATTTTGCAAGTAACGGAAGCCGCCTACCAGCGGCGTGCAGTTCGCTTCGATCATCCACACCTTGCCGTTCACGTCTACTGCAAGGTCGTAACCCCAGATCGTCTGGGACCCGAAGGTGCGGGAAAATACTTTGGACGCTTGCAGAGACAGATAATCGAGATCGGCCATCGTTTTTCCGATATTTTTGATATTGGCCTGCTGTAATGCTCTTCGAACCGTTTCGACATTTGCGCCTTGCTGCAGGTTGGTAACCACGTATCCTTCTTTGCCGATCTTTGCGTGTTTACCGGTAATGATCCACTTGGAATCGCCTTTGCTGCGCTGAACGATATAACGGAAATCGATCAGTTTGCCTCCGACTTTGGCGAGCGGGATGCAATATTGGATAAGGAATGACCGCTTACCCGTAAGTCTGTTGATCAGGGGAACTAGCGAGTCCCGGCCGGTCACTTTCTGTTTGAAACCGAGTGTGTGCACATGATAAACCCCTTCATTTCCTTTCGACACTTTGATGATGCCGACGCCTCCGGAACCGACGACGGGCTTCAGTATGATCTCGGGGTAGAGATTCAGCATTTTCGATAGATTGGCGGGCGAGTATCTGTACGATTTCGGCAGAAATCTCGCCAACGCCGGACTGTTCATTAATAGCTGATGTTTATACCACTTATTTCTTCGTAATTCGCTTGCCATCGATACCACACCCTCGCTGCATAGTCTATTTACTATACGAGGGACAATACGCGCATGATTGGTCTATCGCCCGTTTGTGAGAAAATAGATTCGAACCTACGATTCATTTCTATCAGAGCGAATACACTATGTTCTGAGAAATGTTATTCGAAGGGGATGGTATAATTGGAGCCGCTTCTAACGCTTGAGCAGATTTTCGGCCGCGGGTATGTTATGAACGGGAGAGGCTCGTATCATAACAGCCAGTGGCTGCCCAATGAGGTTAGCCAGGATTCGTCTTCCGGCAGTTTACTGACGTTGGCCGGAGACATTCCGATGTTATGTCACACAGATGTCAGGGGAGAATCCTGTCTCGCGCTGCTCCAAGCGGCAGGCCTGCGAACCGGGTCCAATCTGCTGACCTACGAGGATGCCGACAGCTATTATGATTGGTTGAAAGGCCTGCAGCAGGACGGCAAGAGCGTCATATTTAATTATGCGCACCTGCCGGATGAATTTGAACCGGGCCAGTACTGGATTAAGAGGGAGCTTCACTTATTCCTCAATAATAAAAGAAATTTAGCCGAGCTCGTTCCGAATCGGCATGTCCCCAGTCGCGTGCTGCTATCGATAGACGAATTCATGAACAATGATCGTTTACCATACGATTATCCCTGCGTCGTCAAAGCGGCTACCGACCAGCCTAGCGGCGGGGGAATCGAGGTCGTCATTTGCCGGTCGGAGGCGGATCTCGAGCAGGCCAAGACGCTATTCCGCTCTTGTTCGTTCGTTGTCGCAGAGCAGTTTCTCGCGATTAAGAAAAATTTCTGCATTCAGTTCGCGCAAACGCACGCCGGGGAGCTGGTATATTTGGGCTCTGCCGAACAGATCATAACGGAGCAAGGAAAATACGCGGGAAACTGGTTCGATGAGCATGACCAGCCGCCTGCCGAAGCGGTCGAGCTATGCAAGCAGGTTATGCGCAAGGCGGTGTCGCTAGGCTACTTGGGGTTTGCCGGTATAGATACGGTTATTACGGAGGACAATCAAATCTATATCATTGATTTGAACTTCCGCCAGAACGGTTCGACGGCGGCGCTCCTCTATCGGAACAGTGTCGTAAGCGAGTGGGGAGCGACCGTGATGAAAGCGAGGAAGTGGAAGTCGGATCGCGCTTTCGGTGAATGCAAGAGAGCGGTAGAGTCGTTCATATCGGAGAAGCGCCTGCTGCCGCTGTGCATCTTCAACCCGACGGTTCAAACGGCGGAAAGGCCCATATTCGTGTCTTGCGTATTGGTCGGGAACTCCAAAGACGAGGTCATGGAAGCCGAACGGCAAATGCAAGCGCTGGGTTTTGAATAAAGGTTAGGTTATATGCAGCAAAAAAAGCTGTCCGTAAGTCATTGCTCGATGACGAACGGGCAGCTTTTCTTCGTATCGTCCTCGTCTTATTCCTGGTTAGACAGCTTGTCCTGCGCCAGGCGAATCATTTCCCGAACCATCGAGCCGCCGATTTTGCCTCCGATATGGCCTGCCGCTTCCGTCGTTAATTCGCCGTTGTCGGCTGACTTTAGCGGGATCCCGAGCTCCTTGGCCACCTCGTACTTCACATCGTCCGGGCGGTTCGGGTCAACCGCATAACCTTCTCGCTTCATCACGTCTGCTTTGAACGTTTGCATAGCTTGCTCCGCTCCGGCTACCGTATATCTTCTTCTTCTTCCCATAATGCCCACTCCTTTCATTTCCTTTATCATGCCCTTTTGCAGTAGGAATAGATGCCGAATAAATTTTTCCAGCGGGAATAGCGTGAGATTGGCCTCCATGCAAGTATTACCCGTAACTTTTCCGCATTAGCTGTCGTCTACATAAGCATATTCTCCAAAAGGTGGGTTAAAATGTTTAAATCTACTGCCATTACCGTCCTATTGACCGCTCTAATCCTGCTGACGGCATGCGGAGGAGATGCGGAACCCAAAGCAGAAACCGACACAGAAGTAACTACGCCTGAGAGCCATGTAGCAGAGGTGGAAACCCCCGGCGCGGAGAATGGCGACAATGGGCTGAAAGACCAAGATGTTACGGAGACAAATCAGCCGGATGTAGACAATTTTGAATCGGCACAATTGATAAACCTGGAATCCTACAAAGATCAATTTACCGACGGCAAAGAGCTCGTACTTACCGCGCTCGAAAACAACCTCGTCTCGTTGGTTGAGCATAACGACACGCTTTACCGATCCGGATTTGTGAATGAAAAGCTGGCAGACGATATGAAGGATTATTACGGCGAACAATTCAAGTATCGGTTTATAGACATCGAGAGTATTGAACAAAATTTGTCTTGGGGAAATGTACATATCACAGTTTTGGGACAACGTCTGGATACGACAACCAAGACGATCTCAGAAGTCAAAATGATGTATGCTTTTCGGGAAAACGACGAAGGAGAATGGATGATTCATACGATCGATTGATACACAGGTAGGCCCTTCCTGCGTCATGCGCAGAAGGGCCGTCAATTAGATATCGCCGAAGCGGTTGCCTGCGGCTACGCCCTTGGGCGATATGCGTTCGATCTCTGCCAGATCATCAGTCGTCAGCGCGACTCGCAGCGCGCCGAGATTCTCTTGCACGCGATCCAGCTGCTTCGTTCCCGGAATCGGGACGATCTGCTCGCCTTGCGACAGCAGCCATGCCAGTCCCAGCTGGGCGGGCGTGCAGCCTTTCTGCGCAGCCAGCTTCTCGATCAAGGAGACGACCTCCACGTTCTTGAGGAAGTTGTCGCCTTGGAACCTGGGGAACAGGCGCCGATAATCGTCTTCGGGCAAATCCTCGAACTTCTTGATCTGACCGGTCAGGAAACCTCGCCCCAGGGGGCTATAAGGCACCAAGCCGATGCCTAACTCCTTCAGAACCGGCAGAACCTCGTCCTCGACTTCCCTGCTCCAAAGCGAATATTCGGTTTGAACCGCCGTAATCGGATGTACGGAGTGTGCCCGGCGAACGATGTCGGCAGGTGCTTCCGACAAGCCGATGTAACGGATTTTGCCTTGTTGAACGAGATCGGCCAGCGTGCCTACCGTCTCTTCGATGGGCGTATTGGGATCAACCCGATGCTGGTAATACAGATCGATGTAATCGATGCCTAAACTGTAGAGGCTGGCGTCGACCGATTTCTTGATATAAGCCGGATCGCCCTTCGGGCCTTGACCGTGCGTAACGCCGAATTTAGTCGCAATAATAGCTACCTCCCGGCGGCTCTTAAGAGCACGGCCAAGCAGTTTCTCATTACCCCCGAACCGTCCCAGCATGAACTCCCCGTATAGATCGGCCGTATCGAACAGGGTCACGCCCAGATCCAGCGCTCCTTGAATCGTGCGCACGGAATCATCGTTATCGGGCATCATCATCGTTCCAAGGCCGAGTGCGGACACCTCAAGCCCCTCGTTGCCTAGTTTTCTTCTTTGCAGCATATGGATTCCCTCACTTCTATCGTATAAGAATCGATGGAACATGGGCTCATTCTAATCGATCCTTCCAGGGGCAACCACACAACGCTTTTGCTAGTAAAAAAATTACCCGTCAGCATCCTCATCCGTAACCGGCGTGTAGATGCATATGTGAATATCCGGGCTGTCGGACAGATTCGACAACGAATTAATATCGAAAGCAATAGGCTTATCGCTATCAGGGATCTGTAAAACAACCCGGCTTACTTTTTTGAGCTGGATATCGTAACGGTTCCACATCCGCTCGAACTCCGCGCTGTTCCTCATAAGCTGCTCCACCGTCTGCTCAAACCAAGGATCATCCTGATGTTTATCATAATAAGTTCTGAACACGGCAACGGAATAGGACGCGAACGGTTCGAGGTTCACGATGCGTCGACGGACGTCCGCGTCCTCGAAAAACAACCGAATGAAATAACGGTCCTTCGCAGGAATGGAAGCAAAGTCGGCTAACATCCTGCTGGCTGCCTCATTCCAAGCGAGAATTTCGGTTCTCTCATTGGTGATATAAGAAGGGTAAGCGAGCTGATCGATAATGTTCTGCAGCTGCGGATAAACCACGGTTGGAGCCGAGGGGGGCGTATTAGGCGCGTGCGGATTCCATAGCTGAAATAAATGCAAACGCTCGTCCGGTGACAATCGGAGCGCCTTGGCAATGTTTTCGATCACTTCCCTCGACGCGGTTAATTCTCTGCCTTGTTCCAGCCACGTATAGTAAGTGACGCTCACGCCCGCCAGTATGGCGACTTCCTCGCGACGCAGTCCAGGCGTCTTCCGCTGTCCGCTAATGTAGCTTAAACCCGCGTCCTCCGGCGACAGACGTTCCCTGCGCGATTTGAGAAACGCTCCCATCGTTTTAGCTTTGCTGTTGTCAACGCTCATAGGTAGGTCACCTGCCTTTCCTAAAGAAATTATAGCACTCCATGGAATAGTAACTCCATTCTACCAGTATTTTGGCGGTGATAATGACTAGCATCCTTGATATAATTCCGAAATTGGATAAACCCGAGGAGGCAAAACAAATTTCGTGAATCGTTTTCTAGGTAAAATCGTAACAGCGACAATCGCCGGCATCTTGGCAGCGAGCCTATTGCCGCAGGCTGCGTCTGCCGATAAGGGACAGCCGTTTGATGATATTAGTAAGAGCTATGCCCGAAATGAAATCATAGATTTATATAATAAGAAAATCCTTGCCGGTACATCGGCTACAACCTTCTCGCCTGCGAAGTCGATTACGAGAGCTGAGTTCATCACGGTTCTGGGCCGTCTGCTGAAGCTTGAGCCCGTGGCAAGCCCGATAACTCCCTATACCGACGTCGCGAAGAGCGCTTGGTATTACGGCTCGATTCAAGCGGCGGTTCAGCTGGAACTGGTAAGCGGCACATCGGCAACGACCTTCGCCCCGGCTAAGGCGGTTACGCGGCAAGAGGCCGCCGTCATGATCGCGAATGCGTTCAATCAGACGGGAAGTAGGGCGGACAGCCATCTAACATACGAGGATAAAGGGAAAATTGCCGGGTGGGCAATCGACGCCGTCGCTATCGTCAATGAGCTTGGCCTAATGAAAGGCGATACTTCCGGCAGCTTCCGGCCATTGAGCCCGATAACCAGGCAGGAAACGGCCGTCCTTCTAGCTCATGTGCTGGAGCGGGACGGCTGGGCGGCGGAGCTTGCGGCTAAGCCGGACGAACGTATTGTCCTGGGTTGGCAGTATGGGCAGACGACGACGCAGTACCAGAGCCATATTTTACGGTCGAATGTGAATACCTTGTCTCCGCGTTGGTACTTTGTCGGCAGCACGGGGGCCGTGGGTGATACCACGGATACGAAGCTGGCAGCATGGGCTAAGAGCAACGGCAAGAAAATATGGGCGATGGTAGGCAACCGTTCCGACCAGGAAGCTACCCACCAGCTATTGTCCAGCACCTCTGCAAGAACGGCCGCGGTTAATGGGCTCGCGGCACGCGTAAGCCAGTATGGACTGGATGGACTGAATATCGATTTTGAAAACGTAGCGCCGGCTGATCGCGCGAACTTCACAGCCTTTGTGTCTCAATTGGCGGTTAAGCTTCATGCGCTGGGCAAGATGCTGTCGGTCGATGTCTCTCCCGATCTCGGCACCGACTGGACGGAGGCGTTTGATTATGCGGCGCTCGGAAAGCAAGCCGATTACATGGTATTGATGGGCTACGATGAGCATTATGGCGGGAGCTTATATCCGGGACCGAATGCTTCGCTTCCTTATGATGAACAGGCCGTCAATACGATTCTGAAAGTCGTTGCCAGCAACAAGATCATACTGGCATTACCCTTCTATAATCGCGACTGGTCGCTGAATCCCAACGGTACGGTATTGTCTTCGGCCTTCGTCTCGCTAACCGAACAGAACCAAACGATTGCGAGTTACGGGCTTAAGCCGGTATGGAGTCCGGATTTAGGACAGTATGTGGCCAGCTATTCGAAGCAAGCCATCAAACATACGATATGGATCGAGGATGGCCGTTCCGTTATTGCGAAGTATCAGCTGGCGGTGAAGAGCAAGCTGGCAGGCGTTGCCTATTGGTACATTGGCGGAGAGAGCCCGGATCTATGGGCCAGCCTCAGAAACGCAGAGAAATATTACGACTATTCGTTTCGATAACAAAAAGCACGTTCGTTGCCTCTAAGCATCGAACGTGCTTTATCGATTTTATACGGTCGTAATTTCCGCCTGTGCAGGCTGCAGCCCGTGGGACGCGGCTTTCACGACGATTCGTCCCGGCAACTGCGTCGTTCTAATGTAGGCAAGAAGCTTGCCGTTATGCAATTTCCTCGCTCTGGAGCTATAGGGCGTGAGGTCCTTGATATCTCCGTTCTCCATGCCGATGATCTCTCCCGGTCCCTCGATAGACAGCTCAATTGAATGGTCGGATACATATACAAAATGCCCGTCGCTGTCAGTCAACTGAATCTCGACGTGAGCAATATCTTCACCGTCTGCCTTCAGCTCCGAATAATCCAAACGCATAGCGATCTGCTCCGGCTTGGAGACGGTACGAAGCATGCACGTATATCGTTTCCCGTCAGAGCCTTTGGCTACAGCTTCTAGGATCCCCTCTTCAAAGGCGACCTCCCAAGTCAAGTAGAGCTGGGGAGCATCCCTAAGACGCTTCGTGCCCAAAGAGCGGCCATTGATGAAGAGCTCGGCTTCTTCGCAGTTTGTATGGCAGGTGATCTTGAGTTCCTCTCCATCTGTCCAGTTCCAATGGGGAACGCCGCCCGTCCACCTTCCGCGGGCTCCATGATCGGATTTAACCATTTTCATGGAAGTAAGGTACACCATCGGTTCCTCGCTCCATAGACTTTGACGGTAGTAATAGCTCGATTTCTTAAACCCGGCAAGATCCAGAAATCCGGCTGCTGCGACCCTTACGGGCCAGCCCTTCGCTTCTCCCAAATAATCGATGCCGGTCCAAATGAATTGGGCACTCATATAGTAATTGTCCCTGACGGCGAGCCACGCTTCCAGACTGGGGCTGTTTTCGCTGCCGTAGGTGACTCTGTCCGGGTATTTCCGATGATCCTCGTCGTAGAACTGTTCTTTGTAATTGTAGCCTACCACATCAAGAGCATCCGCGTATCCGGTCAGATTGGACAACTCGGGAAAAGCAAGCGCTGCCGTCACGGGCCTTGTCGTATCGCATTCCTTGACGTACCTCGCGAGGCGTCTCGCGATCGTTGCCAGCCTCTCGGCGTTCGGTTTGTTCGGATCGTATTTTCTTTCGGCTGCCGGTTTGTTGGCATCGTTATTGCCGGTCATCGTCTCGAAGTACGGGTGGCAATACGGATCATTCGGATAGTCGACTTCATTGCCGATGCTCCACATGATGATGGAAGGATGGTTGCGGTCTCTAAGCACCATCTCCTTCAAGTCCGCTTCGCCCCACTGCGGAAAGTCCTCGTAATAGCCAAAATGCTTGGGCGGGTACACGTTGTGGCCGGTCGACCACTTGTTCTTCACGCCTTCCCATTCGTCGAACGCTTCATCGATGACGAGAAAACCCATGACGTCGCATAAGTCCAGCAAATTCGGCGCGGGCGGATTATGGCTCATTCGAATCGCGTTGCAGCCCATTTCCTTCAAGGCCGTAAGCCTGCGTTCCCATACTTTCGCGGGCACCGCTGCACCAAGGCCGCCTGCGTCATGATGCACGCATACGCCTTTCATTTTCATATTGACGCCATTCAGGAAGAAGCCTTTGTTGGCATCGAATCGGAACGAGCGGATGCCGACAACGGTTTGTACGCGGTCAAGCACCACGCCGTCTTTGCTGAGCTCTGTACGCATCGTATACAGGGATGGGCTATCCGGCGACCATAACTTCGGATTAGCGACAACGATAGTCCCATTACCTTCAACTGCCGATTCGGCGAGGGCGGTCAATGCGTCTGTTGCTTGCCCGATAATTTTTCCGTTTCCGTCCAATAGCACATTGGTCACTTGAATCGTCTCGTCTTGGAGGGTCTCATTAGACAGGAGGACCTGAACGGCTACCGTCGCTTGCTCCAAGGAAACGTCCGGCGTCGTTACGAATACGCCGTATTGATCGATGTGAATGGGATCCGTAACGGTTAGATAGACGTCCCTGTAGATGCCCGAGCCGGTGAACCATCTGGAATCCGCGATATCCTTGTGATCCACCTTGACCGATATAAGATTGTCGCTGTCTCCAAAGGACACGCAGTCCGTAATGTCATGCGTAAACGTGCTGTACCCGTAAGGCCTTTTCCCCAAATAGTAGCTGTTGCACCATACCTGGGCGTTGTTATAGATACCCTCGAAGGTGATATATACGCGCTTACCCCGCAAATCTTGCGGCAAGTCGAACCTCTTTCTATACCAACCAATGCCGCCTGGCAGGTAGCCGGTTCCGCTGGAATGCTCCTCGGAAAACGGTTCTTCGACGGACCAGTCATGAGGCAGCGTTACCTTCCTCCAGCTAGCGTCGTCGAAGCCTTTGTACCATGCGCCAAGCTCGTCGCCTCTGTGGAACGTCCAATCCAGATTCATCCGTTCAATGCGTCTTCCCTTGCTCATCGTAAGTCTCCTTCCGCTCCCTAAGCCGTAGGGGCATCCTGTATTCGCATATTCACAAAATTGCTCACCGCTAACCGGTTGTCTAGATGGCCGCGCTTTCATTATAAGGTTATAATGAGGACTGGAGAATATCGCATATTGCTATTAACATAGACAAAATTGTCGGCGGAGGGCGAAGCATGATCAGTATATCCGGTAATGCGATGAAGGAGTGGCATGAGTTCGGAGTGGCGAATACGGATTGTTTTCTGACCGTTAACTGCTGCGGCTATCAGAAGCTGATGACGAGAAATTTGGAGCGCAATCGCGAGCAAGGCAGAGCGGATTATCAGCTCATCTACATCGTCCGGGGAAAGGCCGTTTTTCGCTTCGGCAATGAGGAGATAGTGGCGGGCGGCGGACATATGGTCTTCTATGCGCCGGGCCAACCGCAAAATTATTGTTATTATGCCGAAAATACGACGGAGGTATATTGGATTCATTTTACCGGGCATGCCGTTCACGATTATTTGGAGCAGTTCGGGCTTGTCGGCGGGTCCATTTACGAAATAGGCTCGATGGATGAGACCGTCGCTTTGTATAACAAAATCATATTTGAGCTGAATATGAATAAGCCGTTTAGCGGGCATGTAACTACGGCATATCTTCTGGAGATGCTCGCCTTGCTCGGCAGAAAGCTCCAGCACGGAGAAGAGCATCACAAGGCGAGACAGCATGCCGATATTACGATGATTATTGGCGTTATGCACGAGAGATACAGCGAGCAACTCGTCATTGCCGATCTTGCAAGGCAGTGCAGCCTTAGTCCCTTCCGGTTCATCCATAAGTTCAAGGATGTAACGGGGACGACGCCGCTCAAATATGTGACCGATATCCGCATGAATGAAGCGAAGAAGCTGCTATCCGAATCCTCTCTTCACGTAAGGGAAGTGGCATCCATTGTCGGGTACGACAATCCGCTCTACTTCAGCAGGGTGTTCCGAAGCACGGTAGGTATGCCGCCTAGCGAATTTAAGAAACAGTTCCTATAAAGTTTCTGCAAAAATCCAACGTAGCAGTCAAAGGTTAGCTGCATATGCACAAGGGGCTGTCCCCAAGCCGTTGGCTTGGGACAGCCCCTTGTTTTATAACGACTAAGCAAGAAGTACATAGAACGAAGTCGACTGGCCCTGCACGCTCTTCGCATAAATTTTTCCTTTATGCTGCTCTACGATCGATTTGGCGATGGCGAGCCCAAGGCCATAACCGCCGTGCTTTCGGGATCTCGAACGATCCGCGCGGTAGAAACGGTCGAAGATGCGGTCGAGATGCTCGGGCGCAATTCCTTCGCCGGTATTAGTCACCTTGAGCTGAATATCGGCCGCGCGTTTCTTGAGCGCGAGCGTGATCGAGCCTTGGTCGTTGGCATACTTGATCGCATTATCGAGCAGGATCATGACGACCTGCTTAATTTGCTCGCCGTTGCCGTTGATGACGAGATCCGGCTCAATCTCGTAGTCGAGCGAAATGTTTTTCTCGAAAATAACGGCCTCCATCGTCAGGATGACGCTCTCGACGGCTTCACTTAAGTTGAATGGCGCGTAAAACATTTTCTCGCGGGTATCGTCTATCTCCGTCAGGTAAAGAAGATCGTTTGTCAACGTCTTCATCCTTTCAGTTTCCGACTTAATATGGTGCAGCCATTTCGCTTGATCGCGAATCACATCGTCACGATTGGCCAGCAGCACATCCGCATTGGTATTGATGACGGCCAGCGGCGTCTTCAATTCATGGGAAGCATCGGCGATAAACCGCTTTTGCTTGTCGAACGCTTCCTTGACCGGAGCGATGGAACGGTTCGCGAAATACCGGCTCGTAAAGTAGATGACGATAAGCATCGCCAGCGCGACGGCAAGAAACGTATACACCAGATTGGTTAAGATCGTCTGTTGAGCCGTAACGTCCAGAAAGACGATCGTATTACCGGTCATCGTATCCAGCACCTTGAAGGCCCATTCGTTTCCATCCAAACTGAATTGGCCGTAACCAGAGCCTTGAGCTGCGACTTTCTTGACCGCATTCGCATAGAAATCGTCATCCATGTCGAAGCGGGAATCGGTAGCCGTCATGTTCCACTCATAGTCTGTCTGAATACAGAAGGAAACGGTACGCTCGGGCTGCCACATCATGTCCTTGTCTTTGCCTCCATGGGGCGGCCCCCCGTCGCCGCCTTGGTGCGGTTCGCCGGCCATGCCGTCCGACGGCTTGTAGAAATCGGATGCCCGACCCAGATCCATCATAATATCATTGCGCACGTTCTGATAAGTAATCGTATAAATCAAAGCAAACGCGATGAGCATGATCACGGTAATGATGACCATATTCACGACCAAAAACCGATTGCGAAGTTTATTGAACATTAAGCGGTCACCTCGAGCACATAGCCTACGCCCCGGATCGTATTGATCTTGACGGATGATTGAAGGAAGGTAAGCTTCTTTCTAAGAAACGAGACATAGACCTCCACGTTATTATGTTCAACCTCGGAGTCGAAGCCCCACAGCTTCTCGATAATTTGCTCCTTGGAGGTAATCGCGCTTTTCCTCGCAATCAACAATTCCAGCAGCTCGCTCTCTTTAAGAATCAGCTTAAGCTCCTTGCTTTTGCAAGTCACCTTCAAGGTCGCCGTGTTCAGCTCGATATCGCCGTACTTTAGCCCATCATCGGGCACAACCTCGCCCTTCCTTCTTAAGGCCGCTCTGATTCTCGCCAGAAGCTCCTCCGTAGAGAACGGCTTGGCCACGTAGTCGTCTGCCCCGTAATCGAGACCGGCGATTTTATCGGAGGTTTCCCCCTTGGCGGTCAGAAGAATAACGGGCGTCGCCATCCCTTTCTCGCGAATCGTTTTCAATAAAGTAATCCCGTCCAATCCCGGAAGCATAATGTCAAGCAGCAACAGATCATAGATCCCGCTTATCGCGTTATCGAGTCCCGATTCGCCATCGTGAACGACATCGACGGAATAATTGTTTTTCTTCAAAATTTGAGACAGCGCCTCCGCAAGATGGAGCTCGTCTTCTACGATCAATATACGCATGGTTGTTTCCCCTTTCACGACTTCAAGGCTAGCAGCGCCTGATGCCTATTATAAGAAGCGAACCTTTAATTAACCTTAATCGTAACACAGTTCGAATATTTACAAATGTTTAAGATTCATTAAAGGTTCGTTTTCTAAGATACAGTCATGGAACGGCGATGCATTCGCCACAAGAGAGAGGAGCGTGCAACCGATGGCGATCGAGGTGTTCAACCGATACGAGAGCAAGTACCTGATGGATAGCAAAGCTTTCTATACGATCTATAGCCGATTGCTCGAATATATGGAACCGGATACGTACAACAAAAACGACAGGTTTTACGCAATCAGCAATATCTACTATGATACCAAGCATGATACGCTGATTCGCAACAGTTTGTCGAAGCCGAAGTACAAGGAGAAGCTTAGGATCAGGGCATACGGCGTACCCGAAAATAACGCGAAGGTGTATCTGGAGCTTAAGAAAAAGGTGTCCGGCTTGGTGAATAAGAGAAGGACGGCGCTGAAGCTGGACGAGGCGTATGCGTTCGCAGGTTCGGGAACGGTGCCTGAGCTGCAGCCTTACATGAATAAGCAGGTCGTTCAGGAAATTGAATATTTCTTGCGGCGATACGAGCTGCAGCCGAAGGTGTATCTGGCTTACGAGCGGCTTGCGCTGTTTTGCAAAGATAACCGCGATCTTCGCATCACCTTCGATACGAATATCCGGTCGAGGCGGTACGATCTGAGGCTCGAAGCCGGAGAGTATGGCGAGCAGCTTATGGACCAGGGGCAATGGCTGATGGAAGTGAAGGCGGAGAAGACGATTCCGCTATGGCTATCCCAATTGCTGTCCGAGCTTGGCATGTACCGTACAAGCTTCTCCAAGTACGGCAATGAATTCAAAAAAACGATTAGATACGGATCAAGAACGAAGGAGAGTATTTTACTATGATCGAATCCCTACTCACCGCCACGACGGCAACAGAACTAACTTTGACTGACGCTTTGCTCACGATATTCATTTCCATCGCTTTAGGCGCGCTTATCAGCGTTACGTATATGAAAACGCAAGCAGCCTATACGCAAAACTTTGCTTTAACGCTCATCGTACTGCCTATTATCGTCGCTATCATCATTCTTCTGATCGGCAGCAACATCGCTCGTGCCTTCAGTTTGGCCGGAGCGTTCTCCATTATTCGGTTCCGGAGCGCGCCGGGAGATCCGAAGGACATCGCGTTCGTCCTGTTTACGATGGCTGCGGGACTCGCTTGCGGCGTCGGATCTTACGCTTACGCCGTATTGTTCACCGTCATTCTGTGCGTGCTGATGTTTGTCCTCAAAGCGATCAAATTCGGTTCCAAAAAGGCTACGCAAAAGCTGCTTAAAGTGACGATCCCGGAAAATCTGGGCTACGAGGAAGCGTTCGAGGAGCTCTTCCATATGTATGAAATCCCTTATGAGCTGCGCAAAGTGAGAACAACGGAGCTAGGCAGTCTGTATGAGCTCGTATACGCGGTCACAATCGATCACTTGATGAATCAGAAGGAATTCCTCGATGCCGTCAGAAGCAGGAACGGCAACTTGGACGTTACGTTAACCATGAATCCGACCGTGTCGGAATATTAGAGAAGAGAGGAAGATGTACAATGAAACAACCATGGAAAATGAAATTAGGCGCAATCCTATTATGCGCGGCTATGATGACCGCATGCAGCAGCAATAGCGCCGCGAATACAGGCAGCGTTGCCAGTGGTACCCCTGCAACGACCGATACGGCAGAGGCAGGAGGCAGCACGACTGTCGAACTGGCCGGAGCCGATCTGACCCAGGAGGTTGAATACGAGGCGGATGATGCTTACACCGATTGGTCGGCAGCGTCTTACGCGAGCATTGCGCTGTCCGGGACTGGCGCAAGCATCGACGGCGACGGAGCAACGGCCGATGGCGATACGATTACAATTACGGCTGCGGGTACTTATGTTATAAGCGGCAAGCTCGAAGAAGGCCAGATTGTCGTTAACGTGAAGGATGACGGCGTCGTTCGTCTAGTCCTGAACGGGGCGGACATTCACAATAGCGACAGCTCCGCCATCTATGTCCAGGAGGCCGGCAAGACGATTATTTCGCTTCAGGAGGGTTCGGAGAACAACGTATCGGATGGCGAGACGTACGTGTTCCCGGACGCTGCGACGGATGAACCGAACGCTGCGATCTTCAGCCATGACGATTTGACGCTCAACGGCACGGGGAAGCTCACCGTGCAAGGCAACTTCAATAATGGGATTACAAGCAAAGACAAGCTGAAAGTGACGGGCGGCACGATCAGCATCGAGGCTGCGGATGACGGTCTTATGGGTCGTGATCTCGTCGCCGTACAAGATGGCTCGGTCACGATTAAATCCGAGGGCGACGCCGTTAAGACGACGTACGATACGGATAATACCAAAGGGTACGTCATTATTGAAGGCGGCGCGATCAACATCGAAGCCGGAGACGATGGCATCCACTCCGAATCTGCTATCGCCATTGCAGGCGGCAAGGTCGACATCACACAAAGCAATGAAGGCATTGAAGCACCGACGATCGCGATCTCGGGAGGCGATGCAAGCGTCGTCTCGACCGATGACGGCATTAACGTGGCGGGGGGCGACTCCGAGACGGCTGCCGAAGCTCCTCCAGGCTCGGGCGCAGCATCGAGCAACAAGCTTGTCATAAGCGGCGGTACGCTGAACGTTGATTCCCAGGGCGACGGCTTGGATGCGAACGGCTCGATCGAGATGAGCGGGGGTACGGTTATCGTCAATGGACCGACCAATAGCGGTAACGGTTCGTTGGATTACGACGGCACCTTCGTGATGACGGGCGGCTTCATCGTCTCCGCCGGCAGCTCCGGCATGGTGCAGGCTACGGCCGACACGTCGACGCAGCCAGGCATACTGATGACTTTCACGCAGGCGCAGCAAACGGGTACACTTGTCCATTTGGAAGACAGCGACGGCAATGCGATTATGACTTTCGAGCCGACCAAATCATATCAAGCGGTATTCGTCAGTTCCCCTGATTTGAAGCAAAACGGTTCGTACACGCTTTATTCGGGCGGTAAGTCAACCGGTACGGCTGCGAACGGTCTCTATGAAGGCGGCAGCTATGAGGGTGGAACGAAGGTTATCACCTTCGAGAACGCTACCATTGTCACATGGGTGAACGAATCGGGCGTTACCGAGGCCCAGAGCGGGATGGGAGGCCCTGGAGGCAGAGGCTTTGGCGGCGGCGGAGGCAGAGGCGGAGATCGGATGCCGCCGGACGGCGAGGTCCCGCAGGACGCTCCGGCTCAATAAGATCGTAACAAATCGCCCCTTTACCCGGCTCTCGCGGCCGGGTAAAAGGGCGGTTGATTTTCACGCACGGAATTGGATTGATGAGGGAAGCATTGCAACAGTTATCACCAACTGGGCGCATGCCGAATATCCTGCTTATGCTATCACAGCAGAGGAGGATAAACGATGATTCCCGTATACCCGTACTTCGGTATGGAACAGCAGTGCAAACAACAGCCGATTACGTTCCCGCCGCAGCATCAGGATGTGCAGCCCGGCCTAGAATACTTGATGAATCCGATTCCGATCTCCGACAATCCCGGTTATAAGGGGAGCGGGAAGCTGGCAGGGAAAGTCGCCATCATTACCGGGGGGGATAGCGGCATCGGCCGCGCCGTTGCGATCGGCTTCGCCAAGGAAGGCGCGGACGTCGCGATCGTCTATTTGTATGAACGCGAGGATGCCGAAGCGACGAAACGGATGGTGGAGCATTATGGGCGGCGCTGCCTGCTCATCGAAGGCGATTTGCGCAATCCGGCCTTTTCGACGGAAGCCGTGCTAAGAACGTTGGCGTGTTACGGATGTCTGGATATCGTTGTGTTGAATCAAGCCGTGCAGTATCCGCAAGAATGTATTTTGGACATTACCGATGAACAGCTGGAGAATACTTACCGGACGAATATTTTTCCTCTTTTCTATATGACGAAAGCGGCGCTCCCGTATTTGAAGCCCGGAAGCTCGATCATTTCAACCGCATCCGTAACCGCATACGAGGGGGTCCCGCAGCTTGTCGACTATGCCTCCACCAAAGGAGCAATCGTATCGTTCACAAGGTCCTTGTCGCTTCAATTGGTTTGCAGAGGCATCCGGGTCAATGCCGTCGCGCCGGGACCGATATGGACCCCGCTCATCGTGTCCACGTATCCGGTCGAATACGTGAAGACGTTCGGTCTGCAAACGCCCATGAAGCGCGCCGGACAGCCGTTCGAGCTTGCGCCGACATACATTTACTTGGCGTCGGACGATTCATCCTACGTAACGGGGCAAGTGCTGCACGTCAATGGCGGCATGACGACCGCAACCTAATCGAAAACCATTTTTATTTCTTCCCTCTGCGTACCTTGAGGAGTTTGCCTTTGATCGTCGTGTCCTTCATCAATTCAAGCACGAGAGGCCCTTTGCCATTCAGAATCTCGACGTCCGATACGTGATCGAGAATCGTAATGATCCCTATATCATCGGCTGATACACCATCAAGCTTGGCGATCGTCCCGACAAAGTCGACGGCGCGAAGCTTTTTTTTCTTGCCGCCGCCGAAGTTAAGCTTCATAATCTGGTTGCTTAACTGCTCGCGCTTATCCTTCTTCAGTTCGGGACCGATATTGATTTTTTGCTCGAACTCTTCTCTGCGACGCTCCACGGCTTCTTCGGAAGGAGCTTTCACCTTCGGAATCTCAAAGCCGATATACGCCTCGATGTCCGATAATCGACTGTAATCCTTAGGCGTTACGAAAGTAATCGCTTTGCCCGTCTTGCCAGCACGCCCGGTACGACCCGTGCGGTGGACATAACTTTCCTTCTCCAGCGGAATATCATAGTTAATGACATGAGTGATATTCGTGATGTCGATACCTCTGGCAGCTACGTCCGTCGCGATCAAGTAACGGAACTGTCCCCTTCTGAACGCGTTCATGACCTCGAATCGCTCTTCCTGTTCCATCCCTCCATGAATGCGATCGCATGGATAATCGAGCTCCGCCATTTCGCGGAATAACCGGTCCACGTTTTCCTGCGTCCGGCAGAAGACGATGCAGCTATCGGGGTTTTCGACGATGAGCAGATTCCGAAGCAGAGCCAGCTTGTCCGCCTCCATAACCTGAATAAGCTCATGCTCGATCGTCGCTGTCGTAATGCCGCTTGCTTTGATCTCGATCTGTGCAGGCTGGTTCATATACTTGCGCGACAGCTTGGCTACGTCCTCAGGGAAAGTCGCGGAGAACAGCATGGTCACTCTATCTTTAGGCAATGCCCCGATAATCGATTGTACCTGCTCGATAAAGCCCATATTCAGCATCTCGTCGGCCTCGTCGATCACCAGATAGGCGATGCGGTCCAGCGAAAGCGTGCCGCGTTCGATATGGTCCAGTACGCGTCCCGGCGTACCGACTACCATATGCGTTCTTTGCTTTAACTCGGCCTTCTGCATATGGAAAGGATGTTTCCCGAACAGAGGCGTTGACTTGATCCGCTTAAAACGTCCGATATTGGTCAGATCTTCGTTGACCTGTACGGCGAGTTCGCGGGTCGGCGTAAGAATTAACGCCTGCGGCTTGTTCTCGTTCCAATCGACGAGCTCGCAGAGCGGGATGCCGTATGCCGCCGTTTTGCCGCTGCCCGTCTGCGATTTGACTACAAGATCCTTCTTCCCCAGCGCAACGGGAATAACCTCTGTTTGTACTTCCGTTGGCGTTTCATAACCGAGGCCGCTCAGCGCCCTCATGATTTCTTCACTTAATGGATAGTCCGTAAAATTCTTCTCGTTCATTGCTTACCTCTTCTACGACATATTTGAATGCCCATACCTACAGGCTTACCACCGTGCATTTACCGCATACGGTTCTATTATACTCCGAATTCATCTGGAGAAGTTTTATTTCACATCCTGCAAAAAGTCTAACAAAACTTGTCTTAATCCTTCCGGATCGCTAAGCATGGGCAAATGGCCGGTCTCAAGGCTTCTTACCTTATGCGGAGACAGATTGGCGATCATTTGCTGCTGCAGGGCAGGATCAATCTCCTTATCCTTCGTAAGCTTGATGAAAAGCTTCGGCACGCTAGGGATCGGCGCCCCGGTGCGGTCCGTGAATACGCGAACCGACTCTGGGGTAAATGTCCGCACGATCTCATCCGCAACCTCTGGCGAAAGGTCGTTGCATAGGCCGGAACGAAGAGCGGATTCGGGGGGCTTGGTCCCTAGAATCCGCATGATTGCCGACAGCAATAGCCTCTTGGGAAAAGGCAATGCCGAAACGAACGACGAGCCGTTCTTCGGTATGCATGCCCCGATTGCAACGAAGCCTGCTACTTTCCCTGAAAGCTCGGCGGCAAGCCGAAGACCTAGCGAGCCGCCCAAGGAATGGGCGACGATTACGATCCTATCGTAACTCTGTTCATCGACTTGGTTCCGCAGATGAGCGACGTAATCTGTAAACCGCAGACCTTTCAACGCTTCGCCAGTGTCCCCGCGATGCGGATAATCAACCATGAGGCAAGGATGGTCCATTCCATTCGTTACTTCTTGCCAGATGCGGCTATCCAGTCCCGCCCCATGTATAAAAACGAAAGCTGCCTTCTCTTGCTTAGCTTTATGATCTTGCATCGATTGTTCTCCTCCTCTTATCGTTCCAATTGGAATCTAAATTAACCTTAATCTATAAACAAGACAAATAATGTCTTATTATAGAGATATCATAAAAAATAAATATCGAATGAAAGGAGTCTTTACTCTGCAGAAGTCACAGCGATTGATCCAGCTGATCATGATGATTAACGCGAGAAAGTCGTTCACCGTACAGGAGCTGGCTGACGAGTTCGGCTTATCGAAGCGGACGATTGCGCGCGATTTGGACGAGTTAAGCAGTCTTGGCGTTCCCGTGTATTCGGTTCAGGGAAGAGGAGGCGGCTATAGGCTGCTGCAGGAGAGGCTGCTGCCTCCGATCAGCTTCACCGAGAGCGAGGCCGTTGCTCTTTTTTTCGCCTGCCAGTCGCTCGATTACTTCAGCTCCGTGCCTTTCGGTGAAGGAGCCGAGACCGCTTTGAACAAGTTCTATTATTATCTGCCGACCGATGTGAAAGACCGTATCGATCGACTCAAGAATAAAGTCATGATTTGGAGTCCGTACCGTCCGATGTCCACGGAAGTGTTGAACACGCTTATGCAGGCCATTATGATGAAAAGCGTTGTAACCGTCGAATACAGTTCCCGCGGGGGCGCGACTAAGCGCGACATTCAGCCTATCGGTCTGTACGCCAGCTCCGGTTATTGGTATTGCCCTGCATTCTGCTTCTTGCGCGAGGAGATCAGGCAATTTCGCGTAGACCGAATCGGATCGGCAACGCTTAACGAATCGATAAGCTGCCGGGAAGACGTCGACCAGCTCAGCTTGCTGGATAAGCCCGTAACCGATCAGCTAGAGCAGATCGTGCTTCGGCTGGCATTTACAAGCCAAGGCGTATGGCAGGTCGAATCGAATGCGAGGTTTGCTCCATTCTTGGAGCGAATGGACGATGGAAGCGGAGCGGCAGACGTCCCGATTGCCCATAAAGACTTTCTCTTTCATATGGATTTGCTCTGGAAGCTAGGGGAGGATGTTACCGTGCTCGGACCGGAGGAAGCGATTCAGTGGATGAGGAGCAAAATCGAATCCCTAAGCCGCTTGTATCTCTGATTGACGTTTTTGTAATCTCTACCTGTTTCGTTTATACTACAAACCAAATATACGTAATTCCAAAGGGTGAACAATGCGCCCGTAATATACATTTTTTTGGCGGAGGAGAGATGACGATGGCAACGCTGCGGCATGCCCCGGTAGGTAAAGCGGAAATGCTTATTAGAAGACCCGTGTCAGAAGTGTATGAGGCATTCATTGATCCGGCGATTACGTCGAAATTTTGGTTCACCAAGGGCAGCGGTAGTTTGGAAGCAGGCAAGCGCGTCCAGTGGGATTGGGAAATGTACGGCGCTTCGGCCAGTGTGGAAGTGATCGAGCTTGAGCCTAATAAGCGGATTGTAATTGACTTCGGCACTTTTGTTGAATTCAACTTCGCTCCGCAATCCGAGACAGAGACGTTCGTTACGATCACGGACAGCGGATTCCAAGGGGAAGCGGACGAGGTCGTAAAGATGGCCATCGATTCCACGGAAGGATTTACGATTGTATTATGTGGATTAAAAGCGTGGCTTGAGCACAATATACGATTGAATCTTGTATTGGACAAAGCCCCTTACGCCCACATTGAGCGCTAATGCGCGCAAAGGAGACACCCATGACGACAGATAAACCATCCCGTGATGCAGGCTGGAACTTCGACAACAGCTATGCCCGGCTGCCGGAAATATTTTATACCCGCCTTAACGCAGCCGAGGTAAGCGATCCGGAGATCAGCATCCTCAATGAGCCGCTGGCGGCAGCATTGGGATTGAATGTAGAGGCGCTTCGAAGCGAAGAGGGCATCGCCGTATTTGCCGGAAACGGCGTTCCCGAAGGCGCATTGCCGCTTGCGCAAGCTTATGCAGGGCATCAGTTCGGGCATTTCAACATGCTCGGCGATGGTCGCGCGTTATTGCTCAGCGAACAAATTACACCCGCGGGCGAACGTTACGATATTCAACTAAAAGGCTCGGGTCCAACGCCGTATTCCCGCCGCGGCGACGGCCGTGCGGCTCTTGGTCCGATGCTGCGCGAATATATCATCAGCGAAGCGATGCATGCGCTTGGCATCCCGACGACGCGCAGCCTTGCGGTTGTTACTACCGGCGAATCGATCATCCGCGAAAGAATGCTTCCCGGCGCGGTGCTGACCCGTGTGGCAGCGAGCCATCTGCGCGTCGGTACGTTCCAATATGCCGCCTATCGGGGGACGGCCGAAGATCTCAAGGCTCTCGCGGATTACACGCTGCAACGGCATTATCAGGATATAGACGTCCATGCTGAAGATCGTTATCTTCGTCTGCTGCAGGAAGCCATTAAGCGCCAAGCGGAACTCATTGCGAAATGGCAGCTCGTCGGCTTCATTCATGGGGTTATGAATACGGACAATATGGCAATAAGCGGCGAGACCATCGATTACGGGCCCTGTGCTTTCATGGACGTTTATGATCCGGCCACCGTATTCAGTTCAATTGACACGCAAGGGCGGTATGCGTACGGCAATCAGCCTAATATCGGCGTATGGAACTTGGCTAGATTTGCCGAGGCGCTCGTGCCGCTTCTCCACGATGATCAAGAGCAGGCGGTAGCGCTTGCTCAAGAGGCGTTAGAGCAGTTTCCTCCGCAATATGAACAGTACTGGCTTGCAGGAATGCGTGCGAAGCTGGGCATATATAACGAGGAGCAAGAGGACGAATCGCTCATTGTGGATCTCCTCGCCTTGATGCAGGAGCATCGTGCGGACTACACGAATACGTTCCGTGCGTTCACTTTGGCTAAGCCGGAGGACACGGTTTTGGCAGGTATAGCAGCATTCGACGAGTGGCAGGAGAGATGGCAGGCGCGACTAGGCAGGCAGCCGCAGACGGAAGAAGAGAGCTATGAATTGATGCGTAGCAGCAACCCTGCGGTCATTCCCCGCAACCACCGGGTCGAGGAGGCGCTCGGCGCCGCAGTGCAGGGTGACTACAGCGTAATGGAGCGGCTTCTGCAAGTGCTTTCGACTCCCTTTGGATACTTGCCTGAACAAGAAGATTATTGCGCGCTGACCGATCAACCGTCAGCTGGTTACCAAACGTTCTGCGGCACATAATAGATACATGAAGGCCTCCTTCCTTAGGGGGCCTTTCTTGTTATCTCCTCCGCATCGTTACAGGCTAGAATCGACCGGAACGTAGAATGGCGTAGATCAGCCACAAGAACATGAGAAGCGCGATGACGAAGCCGATCTCGATGATGGGGATACCCCAGAACAATGTTTGCGAGTGGTTCAAGGCGGCGCTGATGATTAGACCTACCATCACGATGCTAAGAGCGAGCAATACAATGCTGAACGATAAACGGTTGCTGATCCGGTCCATTCGCCTCATCAAGCTATCGATCTCAGGAACCGCAACCTCGAGCTTTAACCTTCCATGCCGCATCGATGATACGAGCTCCTTCGCCGCTACCGGAATTTCCTGCAGGAGATCGACATAATCAGGCATATCTTCCATCCAGTTCTTCAATTTCTGGGCAGGATTGACCTGCTCGAGAAACAGCTTTCTGCCGAACGGCTCGGCCACGTTGAATACGCTGAACGAGGGATCCAGAGACAACACGACGCCCTCCATCGTGAGCAACGTCTTGCCTAGCAGCGTCAGTTCCGCAGGAATCCGGATCCGGTGCCTGAGCGCGACGGCGAATAAATCCTGTATCGCCTCACCCATATGAATTTGGTTAAAGGGAACGTCGTAATATTTATCCCTTAAAGCGTCGACGTCGACATAGAGCTCATCCCTGTTCACGTCATCCGGTACGACTCCCATATTGCTAATGGCACGTATTACGCCTTTCGTGCTTTGATTCCGTAGCGCAATGACGAAAGCGGCAAAATGATTTTTGGCACCCGGGGTCAGCCGCCCGACCATGCCAAAGTCCAGCATGACCAGAGAGCCGTCCCTTTGCGCCAGCACGTTGCCGGGATGAGGGTCGCCATGGAAGAATCCATCGATCAGCACTTGGTGAAAAATAATGGTGGCGAATCGTTCCGCAAGCAAGTGCAGGTCAATGCTGGCCTGCAGCAGTTGCTCTTTGTCGGATAGCTTGATTCCCTCTATATACGTCGTCGTCAGCACTCTTCTCGAACTGTAATCCCGCCATACAGCTGGAATCCGCACAACTGCCATCGTTTTGCTCAGGCTGCTGAACCGCTCGGCGTTCCGCGCTTCCACGGTATAATCCAATTCGGTTCGAAGCGCCTTGGCCAGCTCCTCGACCATACTGCCGAGACGATACGCCGCGGCCCATTCCAGACGAGACTCAGCCACGCGTGCCACATCGGTAAGAATATCCAGATCGGTTTCAATCTGCGCTTGGATGCCGGGACGCTGCACTTTGACGGCGACGACCGTTCCGTCTTTCAACACGGCCCGATGCACCTGCCCGATGGAAGCGGCAGCCATTGGTTGTTCCTCGAACGCGAGAAACAGACTGCCGATCGCTCCCCTAAGTTCTTCCTCAATGATGAGGCAGGCTTCGCGATAGGAGAATGGGGGAACGTGATCCTGAAGCCGCTCTAGCTCGGTAAGGATGCCGGGAGGAATCAAGTCGGGACGAGTGCTGGCGATTTGCCCCAGCTTCACGAACGTCGGGCCCAGCTCCTCCAAGATGAGCCGAATGCGCTCGCCGATGCTTTTGGCCTCGATTCTCTTCTGCTCGTCGTGTCTGAACAACGTGAACTTATCGTGAAGCCCCATATCATGAAAAATATAACCGAGTCCGTTTCGGGCAAAAGCGGATGCAATTGTCCGGTAGCGCTTCAGCTGCCGGATTCGTTTGCTTATGCCGGTACGGGGCCTGCCGTTACTCATCCTTCCGATCCCTGCGCTCCAGGGCATCCAATCTTTCGTGGATCCGATCGATATCCTCTCGCGTTGCCCATTGCGTGTCGTCATCCCGGGAAGCAGATTGCCGATCCGTTGCCATCGTCTCGATCTGCCGGAGCGCCTCCTCACCTTTCTTTACGAGCCGATCAATCAACTCTCCGGACTCTGCCCGATTGACCTCGCCTTTCTTAACCAGCTCCTCGACCGTTTTTTCAATTTGCTCCTTGCCGGCCACGACGACTCCCAGTCCTAGCGAAAACATTTTTTCAATCGTATCTTTCATCTTTGTCCCATCTCCCAGTTTAAAAATCTGACTTTGGGGATAGTATTCTCATATCGGCAAGAAATATAAGAAAATTGCCAGCTTTGGGAGGAGCGATTCACTCGGGTTATGGGATTTCGGTTTCAATGGTCACGAACTGGAGTCCGAGAGGCTGAATGATGGTGTCCAGGTCAAACAATTGATCAATATGATAGACGCCATGGGGCAGCTCCGTGCGGTATACGATATCTGCGACGGATGCGGTAACTTTTGCGGTCATGTCGGCCTCGTTGTTGCCTTGTACCAAGCTTTCGACTCGCATCGTCTTCTGTCCCCTCTTGCCCCGAGCGTCGATCTTCACGGCAAACACATCCGTACCGAAGCGCAGTTGACCGAACAGCCAAACGGCAGCCGAGCGGACCGGCTTCAGCCGCAATAATGTGAACAAGCCCGCCTTCCTGAGCAGGGCCGATAATCGCGTTATTGCCCTTGAATCGAAGCATAGGCGAGTGGACACAGAAGGGACGCCTAGCGTATGCGGCAGCGCATGCTGATCGGAGAAGTTGAACCGGTAAGCGGTTCTTTCTCCTAAGCTCGCACCCATATTCGTTTTCTTGCCGTCGGTGAAGCTGCGGACCTCAGCCGTGCGGCCTTTGCTTACGACATGGAAGCTCGTGCCTAGGTTGTCGACCGTCCATTCGATGGCCGCCTTTCCATGACGATCTCCCGTTCCGAGCAAAATGGAAATATCGATCTCATCGGCAACATCGAGCTGCTGCTTAGCATGCCGGGCCAGCAGATTGCTCATACCGGGCGCCAGCCCCACGCTTAATACAGCCGTTGCTCGGTTCGTCCTAGCTTCACTGCGCAGACGTTCCGCTTGCTCCAGAAACGAGTAGCTGGCCGACACGTCCACATAATGAATCGAATGCTCGAGACAGAAGCGCAAAAAAGCGGCATTCGCCTGATCCAGGCACATCACGACGAGCTTGACTTGGTCCACCAGGTGGGGATCGAGGCCTAGAGCTATATCGAACGCGAGCGGCAGAACCTTCCCGTCCGTCGTGCGGCAGAATGCATCCGCGCGGTCCCAGCTTCTGCCTGCAGCATACACCCTGCCGGGATACAGTTCGCCGAGCTTCTTGCATATCGTTCGGCCTACATGACCGTAACCTCCGATGACTAGTATGCAATCTCTCATAGGTATTCTCCTTTGCATCAACGTACATCATCATGTATCCGATTCGAACTAGTATAGATCCTAAACTAAATGGCAAAAAAAATTATCTCTTTAGCATTTCATTTAATTTTTCGATACAGGTTTCGAAAATTTCGATTTCATGCCGGCTCAGCCCGGAGCGTAGCTTTTCGTAAAACCGGACGTGAACCTCGTCGTGAGCGGTATACGCTTCCTTTCCTTTCTCGGTTAATGAAATCAATACGCCTCTCGAATCATGCGGGTATATCTTACGTTCGACTAGCTGCTTGGCTTCCAGACGTACGACGAGCTGAGAAACTGCGCCCTTCGTCACCTCGAGGCGGGCGGCCAGCTCGTTCATGAGAATGCCTCCCTCGCAGCCGATCGCTTCGATCGTATGAATCTCGCTCGGCGTGAGCGTTCCCGCGCTGCCGAATGTATGCGGGTGGCGTTCAAGCCGGCGAAACTGCATAATCAATTGGCCTAAAGCCCGGGCGCCTTTCCTTGACTTCGCGGAGGGGGAATAGTTGTTTTTATCCATGCGATTAGTTTAGAACCTAAACTTGTTCATTGTCAAGTCTGTGCAAATTCTTGCTATAACCCTGTTGTCGCATACACGTTGCCTGCACGCATGTGGTAATATAGAGAGCATGGGACATAGGGAAGTTACTGTGATAACCACATAGAAAGAGGAATGAGCCGATATGATCAACATTACCGTGCCAACGCCGGACGTAACGATTTTCAAACAAGTCGATCCGAAGGAAAGCAACATTTATGGCTTCACGCAGTTCCATCTTATTACGAGAGAGCTGGGCGGCATCTTCATGTTCTACAACGACAAAGATGAGCTGCTGTTCGTGGGTAAAGCAAGGAAGATTAGACCGCGAATCAAAAAGCATTTCGAGGATTCCGTATCGCCGATGAAGAAGCATAGGGACGAAGTACATAAGATCGAGGTTTGCGTCGTGGAAAACCCTGTGCACAGGGATATCTACGAGACTTATATCATCAACGAATACAAGGCCAAGTATAATGATGACAAGGTGTACTTTAAGTAAGATGCACGGCTACGAGAACCAGGAGAGTGCAAAGCGCTTCTGGTTTTTTTGCTGTATATGCAACAACGTCGGTTTGGCGAACTTATCGTCTATGTTGGAAATCTGCATTAACTTTCGGGTGGAAGGGCGAATTTAGGCCGATTGAGAGCGAAGTTAATGCTGAAATCCACTATAGCCATCCGTTCGACCTCTTCGGGGCGGACTATCCTGCATAAAATCCAACATAGCAGCAAGCACCATGGTTGGATGGCATCGAATGTAACTCCTTGTGGTCATAAGATTATATAATTGGCCGTGTTTATCCTGATTATACTACTTGTTACAGCATATAGCATGGTAATCTATTGTTAAGCTGCTGGCTGTTCAACTAAGGGTTCGGAGACGAATTACGCGATAGGAAAGAAGGCGGTTAGCATCAAATCTGCTCGCCTGACGATATTGGATCAATCTATTATTTTGCTTTTGGCGACGGTATTCATCCTGCAGCAGTTTACGCGTTGGGAGGTGCTTACCGACGTACTGGGCGTTCTGGTGTTTGTCGCGATCGCGATTTTGCTTCCCCGCTTGAAGGGGATAACACTTTATCTGACGTCTGCGTTCGTCGTTGGCGGTGTCGCGCTTATGCTGGTCCAGAAGGCGGATGCCGACATGTGGTTCGGCGCTGCGGGCATGAATGCAACGATCGTAACCTTGTTTGCATTCGCGCCATTATTCGGCATTCCGGTCAGGCTGCCGAAGTATGTAGCAGCTCTGCAGCGATTCTACGAGACGAAAGTGCAAAGCGGAGTCGCATTGTTTGCCGGCACGCAGCTGTTGACGCAGATCATGGGTGCTTTCATTAATGTGGGCTCGATTTCGGTCGTATATCACTTGGCTTTCGTGAAGCCGCGGGAAGCGGGAATGTCGAAACTGCTTGCGAATGCGTTAAATCGCGGATTCGCCGGCGCGATTCTCTGGTCGCCGTATTTCGCTGCGATGGCGCTGATCACCTCTGCGCTGGGAGTCCGCTGGTCGGAGCTGCTTCCGTATTTGGTCGTTCTAACGCTGCTGAGCTTTCTGGTCAGCATGGCCATCGATTTTCGGAAATTGCTTCATCCCGAGGGGAAAGTAGAGAATCGGCAAAGTGAGGATTCCACGACGCCTATAGAGGGGGTTGATGGTCGCAGCGGCTTTCCCATTGGACTCGCTGTCTATCTCATATCGGCTATTGCGGTTATATTGATTATGGAATCGTTCATTGATCTGCCTATGGTTCTCATCACTTGCATGACCGCAGTAACAGTGCCTCTTATTTGGTGTTTATTTCAAGGGCAGAGCGCGATCTATCGAGAAGGAATCGTTAATCACATCCAGGTAACGCTGCCATCGCTTAAGAAGGAGATCACGCTGTTTCTAGCGGCGGGATTCTTCAGCGGCTCGATTGGCGCAACGGGGATAGGCGATTACTTGCCTGCTCTGCTCGAACCTATACCGCTGCCTATCTGGCTATCCTTCTCGTTCATGGTCGTCATTCTTATGATTATTTCTTCGCTCATTGGTTTGCATCCGATTGTCCTCGTTACGATTTTTGCGACGGGCATCGATCCGGCGGCCGTCCATATGAGCGCTAACGATTATGCCATACTGCTGCTTGGAGGCTGGGCTTTGTCCAATCCGATCTCGCCGGCTTCGGCAGTGAACAATCTATTGGCCGGATTGTTCAAAAAAACCGTATTTGAGTTGGCATCCCCCAACTATAAATACGCAGCTTGCATGGCTGTTCTGCTGCTTCTGTTTATGCTAGCGATCCGGTTGTAGTCACGCTGATGTCCATGGAAGTGAAATTGTGAAATCATAACGATAAAGTTGCAATGCACCGCGCAATGGCTAACAATAAGAATTAGAACAAGTATTCAGCTACTGGAAAAGAGTGATGCAGCATGAGTGAGCAGGACATTATGGAACGTACGAAGTCGCCGGTTACGGTTAGCGGCATCGTAGAGGGCTTGCGGACACTTGGCGTCAAGGAAGGGGACAAGCTTCTCGTCCATTCCTCCTTATCCGCATTGGGCTGGGTATGCGGCGGGGCGCAAGCGGTCGTGCAGGCGTTGCTTCAGACGGTAGGCGAAGATGGAACGCTCGTCATGCCGGCGCAGAGCAGCGAGTGGAGCGATCCTGCCGAATGGGGCAATCCCCCTGTACCTCATGAATGGATCGAGATCATCTATAACGAGATGCCTGCCTTCGATCCGGCCATTACGCCGACAAGAGGGATGGGACGGATTGCCGAGCTGTTCAGGACCGCACGAAGGACGGCGAGATCGGAGCATCCGCAGGTTTCCTTCTGCGCGAACGGACGCATGGCAGAAGAAATCGTCTCCGACCATCCGCTAACCCCGCAGTTCGGGATGGATTCGCCATTAGGCAAGTTATATAGCCTTGGCACGAAGGTGCTTTTGCTTGGCGTAGGCTATGAGTCATGTACAAGCTTCCATCTAGCCGAGGCGATGCTTGCGCGGATGCCGATCAAGAGGATGGGAACGGCAATGCTGGAGGATGGGGTGCGTGTATGGAAGTGGTTCGATGATTACGCCTACGATTCCGGCGATTTCGATAAGCTTGGCGAGAAGTTCGAAGCGGCCTGCGTAACCGTGAAAGGCAAACTAGGCAATGCCGATTGCGTGTTGTTCGATATGCGGGAAGCGGTCGACTTCGGCGTGGAATGGTTGATGAACAATAGGGCCATGAACCATGAGTAACAGCAGCCATTCTATCTGCTTAAGAAGTCTGGAGGCGGAGGACGCCGCCTTGCTTCTAGACTTAAGAATGAGAAACCGCGATTTTTTCCAACCTTTTGAACCGATTAGGGATGATTTGCACTTCACGCTTGAAGGGCAGAAGGTCGAGATTGCGAACAGCCTTCGGGAGGCAGCCGAGGATAAAGCCTATGTATATGGCGTATTCGCCGTGGACACGGACGAACTAGTCGGACGAATCGCGTTAACGGGCATCGCACGCGGCCCTGCCCAACATGCCAATATGGGCTATTTCATCGATCAACGGCATAATGGCAAAGGATATGCGACAGAGTCGGTGTCCTTGTGCGTTAGAAAAGCATTCGAGGAACTCGGGTTACACCGGGTACAGGCTGGCGTTATGCCGATGAACGGGCGATCGATGCGCGTTTTGGAGAAGGCGGGCTTTAGGCAAGAAGGGCTAGCGCAGCGGTATATTCGAATAAACGGCGTCTGGGAGGACCATGTGCTATTCGCCATGACCGTGGAGGAGTTAAGGGGCCTGAAAAGCTGATTTGGCTACGTATAAAGACAAGGACATCCTTTGCTGGCAAAGGGTGTCCTTGATTTGTCTTGTCTACTGTATTGAATTAAGGCAGGATGTTGCCTGCCGCAAGGAAGATCGCGTACCACTCTTCGCGAGTGAGGCGAATTTCGGCTGCTTGGATGCAATCCTTAAGCCGCTCGATGTTCATCGTGCCGATGACCGGCTGCATGTTGGCCGGGTGGCGAAGGAGCCAAGCGACGGCGATCGTCGTATTCGTTACTTCGTATTTGGCGGCAATCTCGTCGATCTTCTTGTTCAGCTCCGGGAACTTCTCGTTGCCGAGGAACACCCCTTCGAAGAAGCCGTATTGGAACGGCGACCAAGGCTGAATCGTAATGTCGTGCAATCGGCAGAAGTCGAGAATGCTGCCGTCGCGGTTAACCGCCGCGCCGTTCTCCATGTTGACGTTGAAGCCTTGGGAGATCATCGTCGCATTCGTAATGCTAAGCTGAAGCTGGTTGGCGATAAGCGGCTGCTTGACGTATTTTTTCAGCAATTGAATTTGCATCGGGTTCTGGTTGGAGACCCCGAAGTGGCGTACTTTGCCCGAACTTTCCAGCAGGTCGAACGCCTCGGCAACTTCCTCGGGCTCTACGAGCGTATCCGGACGATGCAGAAGCAGCGTGTCCAGGTAATCCGTATTCAAGCGCTTCAGTATGCCGTCTACCGAATTTAGGATATGCTCTTTCGAGAAATCGAACATAACGCCCGGCACGATGCCGCATTTCGATTGAAGAATAAGCTTCTCCCGAACGCTCGGGCTCATATGTACCGCTTCGGCGAACAGCTCCTCGGCTTTGCCCGCACCGTAAATATCGGCATGCTCGAAGAAATTAGCGCCTTGCTCAAGCGCCGTCTGAACGAACCGCTCAGCCTGCTGCTTATCCAGCGAAGGGAGCCGCATGCATCCTACCGCAACAACGGGCACTTCCAAATTGCTGCTTCCTAGCTTCATCGTTTTCATGCTAAGTACCTCCGTATCAGTTTTACTGGAATGGGTTTATGTTTGGTATGGGGACAATGGCAAGGCCCATCGCTTCTATTGTTGCATATGCGAGCGGTGGATTCAAATCTATTAGGGACGTCTGCGGGCGGTTTGAAACGTGAGATTCACGACGTGTAGAGAATGATAAGAAAATATACTCCTATCGGAAAATGATTTGCTATGATGGTTGTAACAAACACACTTAGTTACTAGCGCATAGCCATTCATCAACAAAGGGGGCAGTGCCTATAGCTGAGACAATGAAGGGGAGAACCGACCGTGAGTCAAATGCCTGATTCAATCGAGAAACCGGGAGGATATCGACCGTTCAAAGCGCCGAAAGCGCTCAAAATGATCCGCGGAGGGAAAGCGATGACCGAGCAGCAGCCTAACGACCAAAGTTACACCTCAAGCAGTCCGATTAAAAATAAATTAGGAACGGTTTTTGTTCCTGTCCGCGATATTGAGCAGTCTCGCAACTGGTATTGCCGCCTATTGGGGCTGCAAGAGGAGAAGTGCGAGGTTCTAAACGGACATCTGTGTCCGTTGCCGATGGACGGCGTTGGCCTTATTCTCGATACGATGCCGATGTGGGGCGGAGATCGGCCGGAAGGGCCTCCGAGCATCGAGACGCCGGCATTCATGTTTATGACCGATGACTTGCAAGCCTCGTTTGATTACTTGAAGGAGCTCGGCGCCGAGCTCGTAACGGAGATCGAGGGTGATCACTGGTTTGTCGTAAAGGATCCGGACGGCAACAAGTTGATGATCTGCCGGGAATAGCGGCTACCGTTTGCAGCAAAGAGGAGTGCTTCCGATGAAGCACTCCTCTTGCTGCATCTATTGCTAGCGTTCATTGCAGCCGCAGTTGCTCCAGCCACACGTCCTTGAAGTCGACCCATCCAAGCGAATTAAGCTTGGATACGCCGCGTACCGAAGGATGCAGATACGTATTATGCTTGCGATGGGTCAGAAATAGAACGGAGGCCTCGTCCCGAAGACGCCCCTCGATCTGTTGCAAAACCCCGCGCCTAAGCTCTTCGCTTTCGGCGGCAAGAGCATCATCGATGCGCTCGCTTATCCAGCCCAAGCGATCTGCGTCCATGTACGATTGCATCACGCAGCTCCCATGCTCGTAGGCTTCGATCTCGCACACCTCGTCTTCGGCGAGTACGATGCCGAACATGGTGCAATCCGCTTCAACCACTCTATCGAGGCATGTTCCCGAGATGATGACCTCTGCCCGTATGCCCCATTGCTGAAGACGATCCGCGATCCATCTGGCATCCGTCTCGTACTTCTCGTGTACCGCAATGCGCATTGGCGAGCCGTCGCAGCCCGCATGTCGCAGCGCAGCCCGAACGTTCTCGGTACTGAATGGCTGGGCGATATGGCGCTGACTCGCCTCCCGCCGGAATCCGAACGCCGGGAATACCCGGTCGCCTCCCAATTCCTCTATTAGATCGATGGGATTCAGAATCATCCTCACCGCTTGGCGGAACGCTTCCGATTGATGGGCCCCCTTACGGTTGAAGTTCCAGCTGAGCATCGTGCATCCCCCGCATAGCTGCTCAATCGACTGCCAGTCCTCGCCCGATGCCCCGTTGTTGGAAGGCCAACCGGCTTTGTTCGTATGAATCACATCGGGCGCATCGGCCGCATCGCTCCGGAAATCTTCCGGCACGACAACGAGATCGACGCGGTCGAGATGAGGCCGGCTCTGATAATAACCGCTAAACGCTTCAAGCCGAATACGGTGCGAGGTGCTGGAGACAAGGCGGAATGGGCCGGTTCCGACAGGCCGGTGCCAGAATGTTTCCTCCTGCTGCCCCGCAAGCTCCGCGGGGATGATGGACGCCGCAGCGGTACACATGAAGCGGTCGAGAATACGGTTAGGCTTATGAAGCCGAATACGGACGACGAGACGACTAAGCGCCGTAATCTCCGAGACGCCGCGCATAAGCCATCGGTTCTTCGTGTCGCCGAGCAGCCTCTCGAACGAGTATACGACATCGGTTGCCGACAGCTCTCTCCCGTCGTGGAACAGCACTCCTTTGCGCAGGAAGAAGGTCCATTCCATGGCATCCGAACTGGAAGTCCAGTGGTAAGCCAGACCGGCGACGATCTTCCCGCTGCGCTCGTCGAACTGCAGAAGCCGGTCGAACAGCTGGCGAAGGAGATGCGAGTCGAAGGAGTAATTCACGTCGGCGGGATCGATCGAGACGACCTGTTGAACGATCGGATAGACGAGCGTATCGCAAGGATCGGACCCGTCTCCTCTTTCCTCCTGCCGGTAGCCGAAGTGCCCATCCAGCCAAACGAGAAATTTTTCCTTCGCATCCGTTCCGTCCCCGTACGTGCCCAGCAGCTCGAAGGCGGTTTTGTAATCCCCGCTCTCCGCCCGATTGCATGCAAGCGCGAGCAGACATTCTTTTTTGTCCTTGTGGAATACCATTCGCGAACGATGGCCTCTGCCTCGCCCTGGAAGCCAGTCGATCAGACCTTCTTCCTCCAGCCTCTGCAGGATGAGCCGGGTGTTGCGCTTGGAGCAGAACAAGGCATCGGAGAGCTCCTCCATCGTCACTTCCATTGGAGAACCGGCAAGACGTATATCGGCGAATCGATCATATAAGATTAAGTAGCGTTCAATGGTCTGTACCTGCAAGATGTATACCTCCTCTGGAATGCCGTCCGCAGCTATTCATATAAAAGGGGAAATCCATTGCTGAAAGTATACGCTTTTTAACCCCTATTGAAAAGATCATAATTGGAACAACAAACGAACGCCAGTTATGAAAGAGGGGAATGGATATGTTGGAGGAGTATGTAAGCGAGAAGCTGAGACAATATCGGCAAGCGGAACTGGAGCGGTGGGAACGGACCTATTCGGAGAACGGCATGGACATGCAAGGCTCATCGAAGATTGGCAAGCTGAGAGCAGGCCTCGGCATGCTGTTGTCTCTCATCGGTGTACGGATCTAATTAGCGCAATGATTGCCGTGGCATGTAATCCTATGTGACAATAATGTCACTTGGAATCATGCCACTTCGATGGATGGAAATGGCGATTCTATCTAGAATAAAGGATAGAAAGGGAGGAGATACGATGCAAAACGTGATCCTGACAAAAAATCTATCCAAAAGCTACGGCGCCGCCACGGTGCTTAAAAGCATTGACCTTGAAATTCAATCGGGCGAGCTGACGGCCATTATGGGGCCCTCGGGCTCAGGCAAGTCTACGCTCATGAATGTGTTGTCTACCATTGACCGATTCACCGGGGGAGAAGTATGGCTGGAAGGAAAGTCGCTGCTCGGCATGAAGAAGCAGTCGCTCAGACAATTCCGGCAGGAGCGCATGGGCTTTATTTTTCAAGATTATAATTTACTCGACACGCTGACGGTGAAGGAGAACATCTTGCTCCCGCTGTCGCTTCGGGGATTCAAGATCGAAGAGATGGAGAAGCGGCTGCAGCCTATCCTTAAGGCGCTTAATATCGAGGCAATCACGGATAAATATCCGAATGAAATATCCGGCGGCCAGAAGCAGCGCGTCGCGTCGGCGAGAGCCATCATTACGGAACCGGCGATCGTGTTTGCGGACGAGCCAACGGGAGCGCTTGACTCGCGGTCGGCTACGCAATTGCTGGAGCAGCTCGTCGGCCTTAACCAAACGTTCGGCACAACCATTCTGATGGTCACGCATGATACGTATGCGGCGAGTTATTGCAAACGGGTTATTTTTCTGCGCGACGGCGGGGTTGTGAATGAGATTTATGCAGGGGAGCAAAGCCAGCGCCACTTTTACGATCGGATATTGGAGAACCAAAGCCTGATGGGGGGCAAGCTGCGATGAGCCTGCTTGATCTCACCATAAGGAATGTGAAGCGCAACTTCCGGCTCTATTCCATCTATCTGTTCTCGATGATAGCGGGAGTCATCATTCAATTTACGTTCTCTTCGCTTATGTATAACGAGGACGTGATCGCAGCGCTCCAGAACCGGTCCAACTTCCAATCCGGCGTAGCCATCGCTTCCATTGTCGTCTATTTGTTTATTATTTTCTTCATTCTATATGCCAATTCGTTCTTCATGCGCCAGCGCAAAAAAGAATTCGGCATGTACCTGCTGTACGGCCTGAACGAGAGACAAATTACGCGTATGGTGTTCTATGAAACGCTGCTTATAAGCGCGGTCTCGCTCATAACGGGCATACTCGTCGGAGGCTTGCTGTCCAAGCTGTTCGGCATGCTGCTCATGAACCTCATGCAGTACGACCAAGCGATTTCACTAGCGTTTCCGATAGAAGCGATTGCTGCGACCGCTGGCGTATTTCTGCTGCTCGCCATTATTATTAGCGTGCAAAGCTTCATTATGGTGAACCGGATGCAGCTTACCGAGCTGTTCCATGCGAAGCAAAAGTCCGAGAAGCCCGTCCGCGTATCGATGGCGCTCGCCTTGCTCGCCGTTCTTCTGCTCGGAGTGGCTTACGGCCTTATCAGCAGCGGCAAAGGGTCGGTGTTCTGGCAAGATTACGGGACGCTAAGCTTAATCGCGTCGACGGTCGGCATTATTGCCGGCACGTACTTGTTCTTCCGCCAGTTCGCGGGCTGGCTCCTTCGGACGATAAGCAGGCGCCGCAAATATCACGAAGGCAACACGGTGTTATGGACATCGTCGCTCCGTTTTCAAATTCGCGGCAATACGCTTAATTTGACCTTTATTTCATTGTTCAGCGCAGCCATTATGATGCTGCTCTGCTTCGTAACGATCAATTATAAGGTGCAGTTCGAGGCGGTTGGGCGCAATCTGCCGAACGACATTGCCTTTCAGACGCTCGATGCGGCGACGAACGAACGAATCGATGACGTCATATCCGGCTCCGAGCATAAAGTCCGCTACCACCTGACGCATGAATTGTTAGTCGCGGCCCCGGTAACGGATATGCATGTGATCATAGATAATCCCGAGATGTACATGCCGGAGCTTCTGCTTGTCTCCGAGAAAACCTATAATGAGCTGATCGAGCAGCGCGGGCATAAGGTAAGCGTGAAGCTGCAAGGAAATGAAGCGGTAGCGTTATCCCAGGGGTCGGACTTTCCGAAGTCTTACGCGCCTGGCGAGCAGCCGGCTTTCATCGCGAAGACGGACCAAGAGACTGCCTTCGCAATTGTCGATAAGAAGGACTATGCGTACCTGGGCTGGTCAACCGATCCGGTTAAGTCCATGAACATGAAACCGGCGGTGCTCGTTATATCGAACGAGGTTTATGAGGGATTAAGAGGACATGCAGAGGCAAGAACGTACGAAATCTATGGGATACGCGATGCGAGAAACGCCGACAACCTATCCAAGCAGGTCCATGCGATCGTCTCGCAGACGCCGGATGCCTACTACTCTTCGTTCGCGGACGTGTATTCGAAGCAGATCGAGGGTTCGTCCCTGATGCTGTTCGCCAGCGGTTTCCTCGCCCTGATCGCGATGTTCGCCCTTGCCAGCGTCATCTACTTCAAGCAGCTGCGGGAAGCGACGGAAGAGAAAATGCAATATGCGGTACTGCGCAAGATCGGCGTCGACAACCGGCAGATCAAGAGCGTCATCCGCAAGCAGCTTCTGTTCGTCTTCTTGCCACCGATCGTGCTGGGCATGATGCATAGCTGGCTTATTATCAAATATTACATTTTGGAATCCGTGAAGGATTTCACGGAGCTGCCTAGTCTTGTGGCCGGCATTATTGCCGTCTACTTCATCATTTACTTGTTGTTCTACGCCTCATCTACGAAGCTGTATTATAAGATCGTAAGCGAGAATGCATAAGTATATTGAGCAAAAACGCAATGACCGCCAAGAGTCATTGCGTTTTTGCTGCGTTGCCATTTTGCAGCATGCTGAGGTAGGGGTCATTGTTCTTGGGGAAATGGATGACGAACTCGGTGAAGCGGCCCGGGACGGATTCGCATGTAATGAAATGTCCGAGCTTCTTGGATAACTCTTGGGCAAGGTACAGCCCCATGCCGGTCGACTTCGCGTGGGTACGCCCGTTGCTGCCGGTGAACCCCCGGTTGAACACTCTCGGCAAATCCTTCGCTTCGATGCCGATCCCATTATCCCGAATGATAAGCAGCTTCTCTTGCTCGGCTATTCGTGCCGTAATCGTTATTTCTCCGTGCTCGTCCGTATATTTCAGACTGTTGGTTACGAGCTGATTGACGATGAACAGCAGCCACTTGGAATCCGTTTGCACGACGGTAAGCGGAATGTCCAAGCGGATCTTTATTTTCCTCGAGATGAACGATTTGGAATGGGCTTTGACAACTTCCTTGACCAGCAGCTCCAGGTTGCAGTTGACCAGCTCATAATCTTGATTGAAGCTATCAAGCTTGGCATAGTACATCGCTTGTTCTGCATAATGCTCGATTCGCGTCAATTCCTCCTCCAAGCTGCGAGGGTCTATATCGGTTTGCTGCATCAATCTAAGGATGGCAATCGGCGTCTTTATTTCGTGAAACCAAGAGACGATAAAATCATAGTTCTCCTTCTGCTTCGCTTGAACCTCGTTCAACGCGCGAATATGGGCCATGCCTGCTTGCTCCAACGCTTCCCGGTAAGCTTCGGCTTCCAGAGACAGCGGCTCGGCTTCATCGTCGTTCATGCGCCGGATCGCTTGCGTGTTCTTCGCATACCGGCGGAACATAAATGCGGTTAGAGCAATCGCAGCTAAAGCGAACGCATAGAGGAAAGTCTGCCATTGCCAAGCGGTTTGCGGATTGGTCGCGTATACAGCTACCGTCAGAACGAATATAACGGCGCATAGGATGAGGTAGGAGCGCTCATATTGGATGAATCGCCAAAATCTCATTCGATGATGTACCCCATTCCTTTACGTGTTGCAATGAATTCGTCCACTCCCAGTGCCGCAATCTTGCGCCGCAGACGGTTGACGTTGACGGTGAGCGTATTGTCGTCGATGAACTGCTCGTCATTCCAGAGCACCTGCATCAGATCGTCCCTCGATATGATTTTGCCGATATTCCGCATTAGCGTCTGCAGGATGATGAATTCGTTGCGGGACAGCTCCGCCGTCCGCGCTCCATACTGGACCGATGAGTTCGAGAGGTGGAACACGAGATGGCGATGCGCGATTTGGAGGCTGTCGTCCTGATACGTATAATTGCGCCGCAGCAGCGCGCTTACCTTGGCAACGAGAACGCCCAGGTCGAACGGCTTCTGTACATAATCATCGGCCCCCATATTGATGGCCATAATGACGTCCATATGTTGATCGCGAGAGGATAGGAACAGGATAGGAACTTTGGATACGGTTCGAATCTGCTGGCACCAGTAAAATCCGTCAAACACGGGCAGATTCACGTCCATCAATACCAAATGCGGCTGTTCTTCCGTGAACGCATCGAGTATACGCTCGAAGGAAGCAAGCTCGATAACCTCGTACTGCCATTTGCGTAAAGCGTCGGCGACGATATTTCTGATTTTCTCGTCGTCTTCGATGATCATGATTCGGAACAAAGCGATTCCTCCTGTGTAGAGGGATTGATTAATGGCATGTGTGCCTGTTTGAATTATATCATTTTTTGTTTGATGTGGCTTTTTGGCGTCTAACGGTGTCTAATCAATTGTAAGGTCAAGAGGAGGTTCTTACGATGTCAGGAGCTCATGACAAATACCCTGCTTATCCGGATGAGCAGGGCAAGATGAAACAGTTTGAAGCAGCGTACAGCCAATATCGCTCGGCGATATGCAAATATTTCACGGTTAAGATTAATCGCACGGTTGCCGATGACCTGACGCAGCATGTGTTCTTGAAGGCCGCCGAGAACCTTCACCGGTTCAATGCCAACTCCAGCTTGTTCACCTGGATTTTCAGCATTGCGCAAAATACAGTGAAAAATGAATATCGAAGCTTATCGCGCAAGAAGGATATCATTTCTGACTTTACAAGCATGGAGCCGCAATCGATCTCTCTTGACTTTGCGAGGTTTGTAGATATCCGTATTGATATCGGTTCTGCTTTAAAGCAACTGAATGAATTGGATCAGCAAATTATTACGCTTCATTATTTTGTCGATTGTACGTTGCTGGAGGTTGCGAGAATCGTCGGCATGCGCGAGAGTGCAGTAAAGAACAGGCTGTATCGTGCATTGGAGAAATTAAGGAAACTGTTGAAAGAATGGGGTGACATTGCCGTTATGTCTATTCAAGATAGAATATCAATTGTTAGCAAGAATGAGGGACAAAGCGCAGGTGTTAGCGAGAAGAAGGTACATCGGGACTTATTTGACGAGCTTAAGCGGAGCGTGGTTCAGCTTGTGTCTAAGTTCAATCATGAGCCTTCTCGGAAAGTCGTTATCGAAATCTACCCCGATTTGCCGACCTTCCACGAAGCGGTGGGAGAGGCGGGTGCGCCGAATTGGTTCATGGGTACGTACGAAGACAATACCCTTAAGATTGTATCCCCATTAAACCCTGGGCCGGAGCATACGTATGCGTCCATCCTCAAATCGACGACTCATCTATTTGCTATGTGGCTCGTGCGCGACATTAATCCGCTTGCGCCGAAGTGGCTGAGCCAAGGAATCGGCGGATACGAAGCGAAGCAGATGAGCGAATCTTACATTAGGGATACGACGGCGGAGGCGATCCGTAATGGAGCGATTCCGACGCTTGCGCAGCTAGAGAACGATACATGGGATTTTGAGACGATGGGCGGTTTCCAGTTCTCTTACCTTATGGTTGAATTCATCGATAAGCAGTACGGTCTGGATGCTTTGAATCAAGTGATTCGCAGACCGGACAATTGCAGAGGCATCTTCAATCGATCGGAGTCAGAGCTGCATGAGCAGTGGGTTCATTATATAAGCGCCCGTTTTTAAGCAAAAGAAAAAGGCTGGACTCGCTGCCTTAAGCAGCTTGTCCAGCCTTTATTGTCGCTCTAAGCGATTTATTAGGCTTTACCTGCAGAACCGAATTCGCGCATTTTGCCGGCAACCGTTTTCTTGATGGCATCGCGCCCTGGCGAGAGGAATTTACGCGGATCGTAAACTTCGGAATCCGAAGTAAGAATCTCACGAGCCACTTTCGTGAACGCGATTTGGTTTTCTGTGTTAACGTTGATTTTAGCAGTTCCCAGGGAGATCGATCTCTTGATGTCTGCTGTAGGGATGCCAGTTCCGCCGTGCAATACGAGTGGAAGCTTGATTGTTTGGCAGATTTCTTCCATTTCTTTAAAGCCCAGGTTCGGCTCGCCTTTGTAAGGGCCGTGAACGGAACCAAGCGCAGGAGCCAAGCAGTCGATGCCAGTGCGCTCTACGAGCTCTTTGCATTCTTGCGGATTAGCGTAGATAACGCCGTCAGCAACTACATCGTCCTCTTGTCCGCCGACTGTTCCAAGCTCGGCTTCAACGGAAACGCCGCGCTCATGCGCGTAAGCTACAACTTGTTTCGTTGTTTCTACGTTTTCTTCGAATGGGTGATGGGAAGCGTCGATCATAACGGAAGTGAAGCCAGCGTCGATCGCTGCTTTGCATTTCTCGAAGCTGGAGCCGTGGTCGAGGTGGATAGCCACCGGAACAGTGATTTTCATCTCTTCGATCAACGATTTAACGATCGCCGTAACGACCGTGAAGCCGCCCATATAACGAGCCGCGCCTTCGGATACGCCAAGAATAACCGGCGATTTCTCTTCTTCGGCAGCACCAAGGATCGCTTGCGTCCATTCGAGGTTGTTGATGTTGAATTGACCAACAGCATAACCTTCGTTCAAACCTTTAATCAACATTTCTTTCATCGAAACCAATGCCATTTGTTAAATCCTCCTTCAAAATAATTGCAACGTAAGAACTCGACTTTTCAATCATACCCCATTTGGCCGCCGTTTAAAAATCATCGTTCTAAGCCGGCGTACATACGAGTATGAACGGAATAATGTATCCCCGTCCACGCAGTTCCTTTAAGTCAATATGTTATCACAATTTTTATTATAAAACTACAAAATAGGCTCGTTTGATGCTCGGAATTGCATTGGTAGCGCTATCTTGGCGCATATCCGATTATAAATGCCGTCAGCATGCACGGCATGACGCGGCTATGCTGGATATCTGCTTTAAAAAATGCCCCTAGGAAGCAGAATCGATTGCTATGTTGGATTTCTGCATCAACTTCGGGACAGAAGGGCATATGAGGGGCTGTAATTTCGGAAGTTCCTGCAAATATCCAACATAGCTCCGGAGAGCCCCGTTTTGGGCCAAAAGTTATTGCAATTATCCATTATAGATTCGTCTTATTCGTTCGTGCCTTCCATCCGGGCAATCTCCTTGCGGACGATCGGCGCTACCTTGGTGCCAAGCAGCTCGATGGCGCGCAGCACTTCCTTATGCGGCATCGTGCCGACGTTGACGTGAAGGAAGAAGCGGGTGATGCCGAGATTTTTGCGCAGCAAAACGATTTTCTCCGCGACATACTCGGGATCGCCTACATATAGCGCACCTCTTAAGCTGCGGGCGGCGTCGTAAGCGTCGCGGTCGTAAGCAGCGCGCCAACCGCGTTCGCGTCCGATGACGTTCATCTGCCGCGCGGTTGGGAGGAAGAAGGAATCCGCCGCTTGCTCGTTGGTGTCGGCGACGAAGCCGTGGGAATGCGTCGCGACAGACAGCTTGCTCGGATCATGTCCCGCCCGTTCGGCTGCCTGCTTGTACAGCGATACGAGCGGTGCGAAGCTTTCGGGCATGCCTCCGATAATCGCGAATGCGACCGGCAAGCCGAGCGTTCCGGCGCGAACGGCCGACTCCGGGTTACCGCCCGTAGCGATCCACACCGGAAGCGGCTCTTGCACGGATCTCGGATATACGCCGAGATTGTCGATAGCGGGGCGCAGCCCGCCGGGCCACGATACTTTCTCGGATTCCCGAATCTTGAGCAGAAGCTCCAATTTCTCGTCGAATAGCGCATCGTAGTCGTCAAGGCTATAGCCGAATAGCGGGAACGATTCGATGAACGAACCGCGGCCTGCCATAATTTCGGCCCGTCCTTTAGAAAGTGCGTCGAGCGTAGAGAACGATTGGTATACGCGAACGGGATCGTCCGAGGACAATACGGTGACGGCGCTCGAGAGCCGTATCCGCTTCGTCACCGAAGCTGCAGCCGCCAATATAATAGCGGGGGCGCTGCCTGCGTAATCGGGGCGATGATGCTCGCCAATACCGTATACATCAAGCCCGGCTTGATCGGCCACGACGATTTCCTCCACCGCGTTGCGTATCCGCTCCGCATGGCTGATGACGATCCCGGTCGACGGATCGGGTGTCGTTTCCAGAAACGTACTAATTCCTATTTCCATATTTACTGTCTCATTAGACATTGATATTCGCCTCCTCAATAGCATTAGTTTACCATTTACCACATCACAATGTTAAGTACCTTACAACAATATAGCGCGAAGGATATCCCTCGCCGCTGATCGTAGACAAGCCTTTATTCGAAGAAGCGCTGAAGCTTGAATCTCTCAAGGAGCAGTCGAGGCAATTTCTGACGGGTAGAGATTTCTGTGGGTACGGGCAAGCCGGCAGCGTCGAGCAAGAGCGTATCTATTCTATTCTTTCCAGAAGCAAGATCCCTATGAGCTTATAGCCGAATTCCCGTTGTTCTTCACCGTATAAGGATTCATTTTCATATGAATAGGGAAATGCAGTTCCAGGGCCTTGCTAGGGCGCTCTTCTGTCGCTTTCTCGCAGTAGGAGGGTTTGCCGCACCAACGTCGAATAAGATGATGAACGCCTGTTCGCAATATTCGGAATGAGGAGAGGCGCTCTACCCGACCATACTTCGGAGGTGTACGAATTAATGAAAGCGTTATTCATTGGAGGCACAGGCACTATCAGCTCCGCCATTACGAGACAGCTGCTGGAGCGCGGCTGCGAGCTGTATCTTCTCAACAGAGGATCGAGAAACGAAGGGCTGCCGCAAGGCGTGAAGGTGCTGCAAGCCGATATTAACGATGAAGCGCGGGTAGCCGCGCTGATCGAGGACTTAAGCTTCGATGTCGTCGCCGATTTTATCGCTTTCGTACCGTCGCAGCTTGAGCGGGATTATCGTTTGTTCAGCGGCAAAACGAAGCAGTTCATGTATATTAGCTCGGCTTCCGCTTACCAGACGCCGTTGTCCGATTATAGAATTACGGAAGGAACGCCGCTGTCGAATCCGTATTGGGAATATTCCCGCAATAAAATCGCTTGCGAGGAGTACTTGATCAAGCAATATCGCGAGCAAGGGTTCCCTATTACGATCGTTAGGCCAAGCCATACGTACGACGAACGTTCGATTCCGCTTGGCGTTCACGGAAGCAAGGGTACGTGGCAGGTTGCGAAGCGGATGCTCGCGAACAAGCCGGTCATTATTCATGGGGACGGCACGTCGCTGTGGACGATGACGCATAATAGCGATTTTGCCAAAGGATTCATCGGGTTGATGGGCAACATCCATGCGATTGGCGAGTCCGTCCATATTACATCCGATGAGACGGTAACGTGGAATCAAATCTACGAGACCATAGCGGACGCGCTGGGCGTGAAGCTGAATGCCATTCATGTGTCATCAGCGTTCCTGGATGCTTGCAGCAAGGAAGACTATAGAGGCGGCTTGCTCGGGGACAAATCGAACTCGGTTGTGTTCGATAATTCGAAGCTGAAGCGGCTCGTGCCGGACTTCGTCGCGACGACGCGGCTTGACCAAGGGATTAAGAAGACGATCAACTACATATTGGAGCATCCGGAGCATCAGAAAGAGGACCCGGAGTTTGACGTTTGGTGCGATAAAGTTATCGCGGCGCTGGATGCAGCCATTGCGAGCATAAAGGAATAGCGATAGAAACGAGAAGGACGCCACTTCATGGGCGTCCTTCGTTGTTTGCTCCAGTTAAGCGAATGCCCGGTCATCCACGCTGTCCAGCCAGCTCTCGATGCTGCCGATGACGGAGGTTACGCAGCCGTCTTCGAACGGCGAGATCAGCCCGGCTTTCTTGACCAGTTCCGTGAAGGAGAGGCTTCCGCCCAGCTGGCATAGTCCAAGGTAATCGGCCCATGCGGCATCGCGGTCCTCGTGCATCTTCTTCCAGAACTGGAACGCGCAAATCTGCGCCAGCGTGTAGTCGATGTAATAGAACGGCGTGCTGAAAATATGGCCTTGCTTATGCCAGTAGCCGCCATGCTGCAGATAGGCATTATCCGCATAGTCGCGATGAGGCAAGTACTTCTTCTCGATGTCGCGCCAGGCTTGCTTGCGCTCTGTCGGCGTCGCATCGGGATTTTCATAGATAAAGTGCTGGAATTCGTCAACCGTCACGCCGTACGGAATGAAGAGCAGTCCGCTGGTCAGGTGCTGGAAGCGGTATTTGTCGGCATCCTCCTGGAAGAACAGGTCCATCCACGGCCATGTGAAAAACTCCATGCTCATCGAATGAATCTCGCATGCCTCGTGGGTCGGGAAGCTGTATTCCGGCACGGCGAAGTTTCTGCTCTCGTACACCTGGAAGGCATGACCCGCCTCATGAGTAAGTACGTCGATGTCGCCTGACGTGCCGTTGAAGTTGGAGAAAATGTACGGCGAGCCATACTCGCTGATATACGTGCAGTAGCCTCCGCTTTGCTTCCCCTTTTTGCTTACCAAATCCATTAAGCCGTTATCTTGCATGTAGCGGAAGAAGCTGTCCGTCTCCGGCGACAGCTCGGCGTACATTCGGGCGCCGTTCGCGACGATCCAATCGGGGGCGCCCTTCGGCTTCGCATTGCCGGATAGAAACGCGAGGTTCTCGTCGTAATACAGCAATTGATCGACGCCGATGCGGCTCCGCTGTCTTTCCATCAGCTTCGTCGCGGCAGGTACGATATGTTCGAGCACTTGCTTGCGGAAGCTTGCGACCATGTCGGCATTATAGTCGGTGCGGTTCATCCGCGCGTATCCAAGCTCGACGTAATTGCGGAAGCCGAGCTTCTTGGCAATCGTGGTCCTTACTTTAACGAGATCGTCGTATAACCGGTCAAGCGTTTCCTCGTTGTCGGCCATGAAGCCGAAGGACGCCTCCGAGGCGCGGCGGCGCATATCGCGGTCGGTCGATTGCTGGAACGGCGTGAGCTGGGGCAGCGTTCGCTCCTCGCCCTCGAAGAGGATTTTGGCGGAGGCGATCAGCTTCGAATATTCCGTCGTTAATTTATTTTCCTGCTGCAAATATTCAATGACTTCAGGGCTGAACGTCTTCAGCGACAGCTCGGCCAGCTGGAACAGCTGCTTGCCCCACTTGCTCTCCAGCTCTGTGCGGAAGCGGGAGTTCGTAAGCGCCCGGTAGTAGTCGGTTATGTATTCCTGCACGACAGGTCCGTTCTCATCGTAAAAGTCTTGCTCCGCCTTATAAAATTCATCATTGGTGTCAATGGAATGACGGATGCTCGCGATGGTCTGCAGCGTATCGAATTCGCTGCGAAGCTTATTCATGCCGGACATGGCGGCGTCCTGCTTCTCGTAGCTGTCCGCCGACGTGAAGCCGGCCAGCAGCTCCTTGAACTTCTGCTCGAATGCTTTGACATCGGGACGCTCGTAACGATACTCGCTGAATTTCATTAACGTGCACCTGCCTTTTCCGAAATAATAGGAGGATTGGGGATGAAGCCCATTTCAAATAGTCTATTCGAGATTCGGTTATGCTAATCCTGCTCTAGTGCGGTTAAAAATCTTTTGAATATTCCTTGACAGGAATATTCGGTATGGGGTATATTAAGGATGCGAGATACGAAAACGACTGAACAACAAAGGAACAAAAGGCAAATGGACACGACTACATTTAGCGCGCTTTCCGAGCCGAACCGCTTGCGCATCGTAGAGCTGCTGCAAGCAGGGCCGATGACAGTAGGGGATATAGCGGAACGTCTAGGTTTACGGCAGCCGCAAGCATCCAAGCATCTGCGTGTATTATTGGAGGCTGGACTGGTCGAGGTGCAGGCGGATGCCAATAGGCGGCATTACAAGCTCCGAGAGCAGCCTTTTCAAGCGATGGATGAGTGGCTGGATGCTTATCGCCGCATGTGGGAAGAACGCTTCGACAACTTAGACCTTTATTTGCAGAAGCTTCAAGCTGAGAAAAACAATAAGAATAACTAAAACATGGGAGGAATTACAAAAATGGCAAATCAAATGATTATGAAGGTAGAAGGTCAAGAGTTCGTTATGGAGCGCGTCTTCAACGCGCCGAAGGAGCTTGTATTCAAAGCGTTTTCCGAAGCAGAGCATTTGAAGCAATGGTGGGGACCCCGGGGCTGGACGCTTACGGCATGTACGATTGATTTCCGCCCGGGCGGCGTGTGGCATTATTGCATGAAATGCATCGACGAGAATCAAGGCGATTTCTTCGGCTTCGAATCTTGGGGGAAAGGCGTCTACGGAGAGATCGTGGAGCAAGAGAAAATTGTATATACCGATTATTTCTCGGATGCAGAGGGCAATGAATCGGAAGATATGCCGCCGTCGCTGATCACGTTAGTATTCGAGGAGCAGGACGGAAAGACGAAAGTATTGAGCCGTTCGCGTTTCCATTCGGCCGAGGCACTTCAAGCAAGCGTAGAGATGGGAATGGAGCAAGGCATTCGGGAAACTTGGGATCGTCTTGTCGAGCATCTGGAAGCGGTGCAGAAATAATCGGATGGAATGGAAGAAGAGCCTCGCTGCTGAACGATGCGGCGGGCTCTTCTTTTTTGCATGGCATGCCTTAAAAATCGAAGTTGTCCGGGTCGGGGCCGACGCGCCGGTTCTCGTTCAACGCTTCGATCTGTTCCATGTCGTCGCTAGTGAGCTCGAAGTCGAATACATTGGCATTCTCGATTATACGGTGCTCCTTCGTCGACTTCGGTATCGTAACGACGCCGCGCTGGAGATTCCATCGGAGGATCGCTTGGGCGACTGATTTGCCATGCCGTGCCGCGATCTGCCGTAGAACGGGATGCTCGAACAGTTGCCCTTGCATAAGCGGCGACCAAGCTTCAAGCTGAATGCCTTGCTCTTTGGTGAAGCTGTGCAATTCCTGCTGCGTCAGCAACGGATGCAGCTCGACTTGGTTGACCATCGGCTTGAATTCAGCCGTCTCCATCAGATCCTTCAGGTGATGGATTTGGAAGTTGCTGACGCCGATGGCCTTCACGCGTCCTTGCTTATAGAGAGCTTCTAGCGCTCGCCACGCTTCTTTATATTTGCCCGCAACGGGCCAGTGAATGAGATACAGGTCGAGATATTCAAGGCCCAGCTTGCCAAGGCTCGTCTCGAAAGCCGCGAGCGTCTGCTCGTAGCCGAGGTCGGCATTCCATACCTTCGAAGTGATGAAGAGCTCATCTCTAGTCAGTCCGGATTCGCCGCCGCTCAGCGCCTCACGGATGCCTTGGCCGACTCCGGCTTCGTTCTCGTAGATCGCAGCCGTATCGATGCTGCGGTAGCCGTGCTTGATCGCCGCTTTGATGGCTTCTACCAGTTCAGCGCCTTCTTCGACCTTGAATACGCCGAGGCCGAACCAAGGCATCCGAACGCCGTTTCTTAAGGTTGTCGTGGCTTGCAGGCTAGTTATTGGATTTGTTGTAGTTGTCACGATGGTACATCCTCTCGATGTTGTATTAGGCCGAAGCACGCAGCTTCTTCTCTTTCCTACTGTCCTTTGCCTCTAATGCGCGAACCCATCCGGTTAACATAACCGCACCGGCGACCATGAGCGATCCGATCCATGCGGTATGAATGATGCCGATGCCTCCGGCAATGACGCCGCCGAGATAAGCGCCGATCGCAATGCCCGCATTGAATGCGGCAATGTTGAAGGCAGAAGCGACATCGACCGACTTCGGCGTATAGCGTTCAGCCAGCATGACGACATAGAGCTGCAGGCCCGGCACATTCATGAACGCCAGCAAGCCCATGGCGATTATCGTCAGGAGACCGGCCGCCTTGAACGGTGCGGTGAACGTTAGCACGAGCAAAATGACGGCTTGCATTGCGAACATATAGAACAAAGCCTTCACGGGATTGCGGTTGGCGGCCTTGCCTCCAATAACGTTGCCTATGGCTATCGCAAGTCCGTATACAAGCAGAATGACGACAATCGCCTTCTCGCCGAATCCGGTTATATCGTGCAGCAGCGGGGATAAATAAGTGAAGACGACGAACGTTCCGCCGTAGCCGAGCGCCGTGATGGCGAAGGCCAGCAGCAATCTTCCGTTCGTGATCACTTTAAGCTGGTCGCGCATAGTGGTTGATGCCCCTTTGCGCAAGCCCGAAGGGACGAGAATCAGATTCGCAATGAACGACAGGATGCCGATGGCGACGATCGCGACGAAGGCGATTCGCCAGCCGAACTGCTGGCCGATCCAAGTGCCGATCGGCACGCCGGTAACGGTAGCGACCGTCAGTCCGGAGAACATGAGGGCAATGGCGCTTGCTCTTCGGTTCTCCGGCACGAGATCGGCTGCGATCGTTGAGCCGATCGACATGAATATGCCGTGTGCTAGCGCGGATACGAGCCGTCCGATGAGCAGGACGGCAATGCCGCCCGCCAGCGAGGCCAGCGTATTGCCGATGATGAAGACGATCATAATCGCCAGCAGCAGCTTTTTGCGAGATACCCTGGCGGTAAGCGATGTAAGGATGGGAGCGCCAAACGTGATGCCTAGCGCATATAGCGATACGGTTAATCCTGCAGTTGTGATCGATATGTGCAAGTCGTCGGCGATAAGAGGCAGCAGCCCCACGCTGATGAACTCTGTCGTCCCGATGGCGAAGGCGCTTATCGCTAACGCAAGCAGCGCAAAGGTACTTCTTCTTTGAGTCGTTGTCATACGTTTTTCCTCCATAGTAGTAATGACCGGCCGGTAAATGCTATTATGGATGAATCGAGCTGCGATGAATAGTACGTACTTTCAAGTACTATAGATACTGCGAAGTGCTATAGGTACCGAGAAGTGCCTATTAGACGGCAAGGAGGAATATGATCGATATGGTACAAAAAAAATACAATATATCGGTGGAAGCGACGCTTGAGGTGATCGGCGGAAAGTGGAAATGCGTCATTCTGTGCCATTTGACGCATGGGACGAAGCGTACGAGCGATTTGAAACGATTAATGCCTGCTATTACGCAGAAGATGCTGACGCAGCAGTTGCGGGAGCTGGAGCAGGACGGTATCGTCAACCGCATCAGCTACAATCAAGTTCCGCCAAAAGTGGAGTATGAGCTTAGCGAGTACGGCTGGAGCTTGAAGCCGATTCTAGATTCGCTCTGCAATTGGGGCGAACTCCATATCATTAAAGAGTACGGCGATATCAACGAGGTGCTGGAGGACAGCATCTTGAACTACAAGGATAAGGACGAGGAGACGGTTCTTCGTTAACTGCGGTTATACGGGACGGGTGATATGCGATGAAAAAAAGGCTTCTAGATATACTTATTATTGTGATTGGCGCGTTCCTGTTCGCGCTTGGCGTCAATCTGTTCGTCATTCCGAACGAGCTCGGCGAAGGCGGCGTTACGGGTATTACGATTATTTTGTACTACTTGTTCGAATGGTCGCCGGGTATCGTCAGTCTGGTCATCAATGGTATGCTGCTCATTGTAGGTTACCGGTTTCTCGATCGGACGGCAGTTCTGTATACGATCATTGCGGTTGCGAGCAACTCGCTGTTCCTTGTATTGACGGAGCACTGGCGCATAGAGTCGGATGAAATCGTCGTGAATGCCATATTCGGCGGCATGTTCGTCGGGATCGGCATCGGCCTTATTATCCGGGTCGGCGGCACGACGGCGGGTACGACTATTTTGGCCCGAATCGCCAATAAATATTTGGATTGGAATATCAGTTATGCGCTGCTATTCTTTGATCTGATCGTTGCGTTCTCTTCCTTCTTCATCATAGGAGCGAAAGCGCTCATGCTAACGATTATTATGCTCTATATCGGAACGAAGGTGATGGACTTCATCATTGAGGGCGTCAATCCGAAGAAGGCCGTTACGATCATCTCCAAGGAGCATCAGAAGATTGCCGACCAGGTCATTTCGATTATGGATCGGGGCGTTACGATTCTTCACGGGCAAGGCTATTATACGAAAAACAAGCAGGAGATTCTGTATATCGTGATCGGTAAACAGGAGCTCAGTATGCTGAAAAAAATCGTCAAGGCCGCGGACAAAAACGCGTTCATTACCATTCATGACGTGCGCGACGTATTCGGCGAAGGCTTTATCGATATATCGAAGTAATGGCATAAGTGCAACCGCACCGCAGCTTGCGGCTGCGGTTTTTGTTGTTTAGGGCGATCAGCCTTGGTCAAGCTCCAGCGGCGTCAAATAATGACTCGTATACGACATGGTCGAGGATGGCAGTTTGGCAACCGCTGAGGATGAGATTGATTTCGACCATCATATGGTGAAGATGGCGTTGGCAGCGACAAATTTCCGGACATAACGGGGCTTGCACGCGCTATGAAGGAGACCGGCGTGGAAAAGTACGATAATGAATGGTGGCTGGTCAGCAGCTAGTGGCGAACATTGCTATGATTGAAGAGACGCATCGCGTGCCATACCTAGCGGGAACGCGCAACTTTTTTATAATATGTCACGACTATATCCCTCCTTGTGTTCCGGCTGAAATTTTGGGACAATATGATATAGTTTGTATGAGGCGAACGAGGATCGATACAGCTTTGAAAAGAGGGCAATCAATGAGCAAACCATCCATTTACGGATTAACGCTTGCGCAGTTGACGGACTGGCTGCAAGAGCGTGGACATAAGAAGGGCAGAGCGGCGCAAGTATGGGATTATTTATACCGCAGAAGAGTTACGGCTTATACAGAGATGACGGAGCTGAATCCGGCATGCGCGGAGCTGCTTGCCGAGCAATTCACCATACAGACATTAACCGAGCATGTGAAGCAGCAGTCGGCTGACGGAACGGTTAAGTTTCTATTTCGTCTGACGGACGGCAATCTGATCGAGACGGTTATGATGCGCCATAAGTTCGGACTATCCGTCTGCGTGACGACACAGGTCGGTTGCAACATCGGCTGCAGCTTCTGCGCGAGCGGTCTGCTGGCGAAGAGCCGCGACTTGTCAGGCGGAGAGATCGTGGAGCAGATCATGAAGGTACAGTTCCATCTAGATAGCGCGGGCGCCGGAGAGCGAGTGAGCAATATCGTCGTTATGGGCATCGGCGAGCCGTTCGACAACTACGCCAACATGTCGGACTTTATCCGCGTCGTCACCGATCACAAGGGCTTGGCTATCGGACCGAGGCATATTACGGTTTCGACGAGCGGTCTGGCGAAGAAGATCGTCGAATTCGCGGATGATACCGATCTTCCGGTTAATCTCGCCGTGTCGCTGCATGCGCCTAACGATGAGCTTCGCACGCGCATTATGAAGATTAACAAAGCGATACCGATCGAGAAGCTGATGCAGGCTATCGATTATTACTTGGAGAAGACGAAGCGGAGAATAACGCTCGAATATATACTGCTGAAGGACGTTAACGACAAGAAGGAGCATGCGCTCGAGCTCGCCGAGCTGGTTGGCGCTCGCAAGCAGCTTGCCACGGTGAATCTCATTCCGTACAATCCGGTCGATGAGCATAGCCAGTATCAACGGAGCGAGCAGGAATCGATCCGGATCTTCTATGATACGCTTAAGAAGCAAGGCATTAACTGCAGCGTTCGTCTGGAGCATGGCGCGGACATCGATGCGGCGTGCGGCCAGCTAAGGAGCAAGCAGCTGCGCAGCGGCGACAACGATGCGGAGACGGAGCATGGAGCGGCGTTAGCCTGAAAAAACAACAAAACGGGGAGATGCCGAGGACTTATGTCCAAGGGATCTCCCCGTTTCTCGTTGATTAGCTTTCCTTCACGTCGAACAAAACGCGAGCCATCAAGTCCTGGCTGTAATTGCCGAAATGTTTGCCGAAGATCGTCAGCCCGCGCTTGTTGACCGTTTTATCCGTTACTGCAAGGCGGAATGTCAGCTCGCTCTTGTAATCGAGGTTGATCTGATCGATCGTAACATCCGATATGCGGCATCCGTCGATGAAGCTGCCTTCCTTATTGACCCGAATGAGCTTGAGCATGCCGTATTGATTCAGATGCGGCGGCCACCAGTCAGGGTTGAACGTTCCTCTCGTTACGCCGAAGTCACCCGGACTCGTCCAATACCCGATTTCAATCCCATTGATATAGAAATAGATGTCGGACGGATAGTTCTCGCAGATGCCGGGCGCTTCCGAACCAATCTCCATAGAGAACTGGATCTCGCGAAATCGCTGATTAGGCTTTAAGTAGTTAGGGATTCTGTATTCCAGAAATCCTTCGGTGAGCCAAATGATTTCCGAGTCGATACGCTGCGGATCGGCAAAATAACGCGGGTCGTCAAAGTCGCCGATAATGCTGTCTTTGGTAGCGAGTCCGCATGTCGGCGAAGCTTGATAATTGCTATAATGACCGATTTGCAGATTAACCTCGTACAGATTATCGACGTCTTTCTTCTGAATATCGATCATAAGCAAATCCTCGTTCAAATAACATAGCTTCTGGATGCCATGTTTGCCTACGGTCGTATTTATTTCAATTAGTCCGCTCTCTTCAAGCTTCTTCACATGCATCGTAATCGCTGCATTGCTCAGATTAAGCTTATTGGCGAGATCGTTCATGTTAAGGGATTGATTTTTGGCGAGTACTTCAAGAATTTCGATTCGAATCTCGGAGCTTAGCGCTTTGAACACGTTAAGGCCGCTCATTAAATCTTTGATGTAGATCATCTTAACAACCTCTCTCTAATGATATTATTAACTGATTCATATCAATATGAAATAAAGAAAGGTATCCTTCCTTTGTTCTACCCTTCACATCTTACTATATCCGTACTTTGCTTGTATACAATCCTTTAGTAAAATATTAAAAAGGGGTAAATCCGGTACTCTTAAAGCATATTATGGATCAACCGCCCAGAAAGGTTTACATTTATGTTAATAGATTCACATTTTTATGTTTACAACGACATCAACCTGTGATATTTTAGTTGTGTAAGCGCATTCCTCAACTAAACTATAAACCATTTCACTTAAACATGAAATAGGTAATCATTTCTTTCCATCGTTGATGTGAAGCCGTGATGAGATGGCGTAGTTGCGGGTATGCGCAATCAAGGAAGACAATTAGGGAGGGTCAAGCATGAAGAAAAAATGGGTAATTGTAATGCTGGTGGCTGCACTCGCCGTATGGTTGACAGGTTGTGGCAAGAGCAATAGCGGCGGAGAGAAATCGGTTATCGATGGCGGCGCTGGCGAAGGCGCAACCGAGCTAAGTTATTGGACGTTCGTTGAGCTGCACGGACAGCATTTCGAGACGATGCTCAAAAAATGGAACGAAGCAAATCCTGAACGTCAGATCAAGCTTAACGTAACGGTTATGCCTTACGACGATATGCACAATAAATTGCTGATTGCCGTACAAACCGGAGAAGGCGCGCCGGACATTGCCGATATCGAGCTCGGCAAATTCCCGAACTTCTTGGCTGGCACTCCCCAACTGGAGCCGTTGAACGACGTTGTAGAACCGTACAAGGATACAATCGTTCCATCGCGTCTCGATCTATACAGCAAAGACGGCACGAACTACGGCTTGCCTACTCACGTAGGCGCTACGGTCGCGTTCTACAACACTGAAATTCTTGAAGAAGCAGGCGTCGATTACAAAGAAATCGTAACATGGGATGATTACAAAAAAGCGGGCATTCAAGTCTATGAGAAAACAGGTAAATTCATGGGTACCGCCGACACGAGCGCAACTTGGCAGTCCGGCATGATGCTCGCTCAACAAGGTTCGGATTTCGTAGACGATTCGATTACGCCGCAAGTAGACTCGGAGCAATTAATCAAAGGCCTTAACATCCTGAAGGACCTGCAAGCAAGCAATGTCATCTCCACAATTGCCGGCGGACAGCCGGATACGGAGGAAGCATACGGCGAGTATAACGCCGGCAACTACGCTTCCGCTATGATGCCGTTATGGTTCATGTCCCGTTTTACGAACTACATGCCAGACCTGGCTGGCAAGATCGCAATCGCTCCGCTTCCCGTTATCGAGAAAGGCATGCCAAGATCGCTTGGCGGCGGCGGTACGGGTACGGTCGTGACGAAGACGGCGAAGGACGTCCAGCTGGCGAAGGACTTCCTCGCATTCGCGAAGCTGTCCTTGGACGCGAACGTCGAGATTTGGAACACGCTGGGCTTTGACCCGGTTAACAAAGAAGTGTGGGCGAACAAAGAGGTTACGCACAACCCTGAGAACAAATTCGTGAAATACTTCCAGAACAATCCGTTCGACGTATTGAACGAGATGCAAGACGAAATCATGCTCATTAAGTCCACTTCCGCATCGCCGACGATCAACAATATTTTGTGCACAATCGCATTGAACGAAATTTTCGAGGATGGCAAAGACGTTGCCGAAGCGCTGAAATCGGCGCAAGCGCAAATCGTGCAAGAGTTGAAGTAAACGATTCTGTGATCGAGGTAGGAGCTGCCCTGCATAAGGGCAGCTCTATCATGAAAGAAGGAGTTACATGATGATAAAAAAATTTCTGTACTCTCAAAAGGTCGCTCCTTATGTGTTCGTCTTGCCGTTTATAGCAGTTTTTGCCATTTTTTGGGCTTATCCTTTGGCAAGCTCGGTAGAGATGAGCTTCCAGCATACGATGCTCGGCCAAGAGGCGGAGTGGATTGGATTCGACAATTATACGAAACTCATGAGCGACGGCGTTTTCCTGAAGGCGGTTACCAACAGCGTGGTTTATATGGCGCTGACCCTTGTCATCCTAATTCCGTTGCCTATGCTGTTTGCCGTTCTAATAAATAATAAGTTTATGTGGGGCAGAGAGTTTTTCAAGTCGACGTTTTTCTTCCCGGCGCTTACTTCGGTTGTCGTAGCGGGAACGATCTTCCGCCTCATGTTCGGAGAGATGGAAGGCTCGCTTATCAACAGCTTCCTCGGCTTATTCGGAATTGAGCCGGTCAAGTTCCTTAAGGGGCAAGTAACGGGTTTTGTCGCGTTATTGGCGCTGGCGAGTTGGCGCTGGATCGGCGTTAATATGCTCTATTTCTTATCCGGACTTAAGAGCATTCCCGATGAGTATTACGAAGCGGCTTCGATCGACGGCGCTTCGTCGTTCCAGAAGTTCACGATGATTACGATGCCTTTGTTGAAGCCGACGACCGTTTACGTGGTAACGATAAGCATCTATGCCGGCCTTGCGATGTTCATTGAGAGCATGATGCTCTGGAACGGCAATAATTCTCCGAAAAATATCGGTCTTACGATTGTCGGCTACCTGTATCGCCAAGGGATCGAGAAGAATGATCTTGGATATGCGGCTGCGGTTGGAATAGTGCTGCTGTTAATCGCGATGATCATCAACATCACGCAGCTCATCTTTACCGGCACGTTCAAGAAGGAGGATTAACGATGAAGAAGCACCTGGTTGGCAAAACACTCCTTTTCGTTTTCTTTACCATTATATGCGCCATCATACTCGTTCCTTTCTATGCGATAACGATCGGGGCCTTCAAGCCGGGCAAGGAGCTCGTCAGGCAAGGGCTTAACCTGTCATTTGACTTGTCCGTGATGAGCTTCGATAACTTCGCATTTCTGTTTACGGGCGACCATGCCTACTTCACATGGTTCTTCAACTCGCTCCTGCTCACGGTCGTTCAGGTCGTGTTCACGCTGCTTGTCAGCGCGACAGTCGCTTATGGCTTCTCGGCCTATGAATTCAAGGGGAAAAACTTCCTGTTCATATGCGTGCTGCTCATTATGATGGTGCCTTTCGAAATTTTGCTGCTGCCGCTTTACACGTTGACGTTCAACCTCGGCATGATGAACAGTTATTCGGCCATTATATTGCCGGGCATCGCGAATGCCGCCACGATCTTCTTCTTCCGGCAGTACTTGCGCGGCATACCGAAGGAAATCATAGCTGCCGGGCGGGTTGACGGCGCAAATGAATACAGCATTTATATTCGTCTTATTTTGCCTATCATGAAGCCGTCGTTCGCCGCCATGGCGATCTTGAACGGCATGAATAGCTGGAACAACATTTTATGGCCGTTCATGGTCATTAGCGATGCCGGCAAGTATACGCTGCCCATCGGCCTGAAGACGCTGCTGACGCCTTACGGGAATAATTACGACTTGCTGATCGTTGGCTCGTTCTTCTCGATCTTGCCGATTCTCGCGCTGTTCCTCGCATTCCAGAAGTACTTTATTGACGGTATGACAGCAGGGGCTGTCAAAGGATAATGTGATCCAGAAGGAGTAAAACGTATGAACAACAACTTGATTAAGCTAAGCGCGGATCCTATTGTCTTGCAGCGCGCAGATCCTTGGGTCTATAAGCATACGGACGGTTACTATTACTTCACGGCATCCGTTCCGGAATACGACCGAATCGAGGTTCGCCGTTCGACGACGCTTGCGGGACTTCAGGACGCCGAGCCATCCGTCGCATGGCGAAAGTATGAGACAGGACCATTAAGCGCCAATATATGGGCGCCGGAAATCCATTATATCGATAATAAGTGGTATATTTACTTCGCTGCCGCCAAGTCGGCAGAGACGGATAACGGACTTTTCGACCATCGCATGTTCGTACTGGAGAATGAGTCTGCAAACCCGCTTGAGGGTATTTGGGTGGAGAGGGGGCAGGTTCGTACGCGCTTCGAGTCTTTCGCGCTTGACGCGACAATGTTCCGGCATCGCGATGTCCTTTATTATGTATGGGCGCAGAAAGACCCGAACATCAAAGGCAACTCGAATCTATACATCTCGGAGATGGCTAATCCCTGGACATTGAAAGGCGATCAGGCGATGATCTCTACGCCGGAGTACCCGTGGGAGGTTATCGGCTACCTCGTTAACGAAGGGCCTGCCGTTATTAAGCGCAACGGCCGTATCTTCATCAGTTACTCGGCTAGCGCGACCGATTACAATTATTGCATGGGATTGCTTACGGCAGACGAGAATGCGGACCTGCTTGATCCGGCTTCATGGACGAAGTCGCCGGAGCCGGTATTCCGCACGAATGAGGCAGTGGGCCTATATGGGCCGGGGCATAACAGCTTCACGGTGGACGAGAACGGGCAGGATGTGCTGATCTACCATGCGCGCGATTACAAGGAAATCGAAGGCGATCCGCTATACGATCCGAACCGCCATGCCCGTGCGCAAGCATTCGGCTGGAAGCCGGACGGGACGCCGGATTTCGGCTTGCCGAAATAATATTTTTATAATAATTATGCTCAGGAGAAGCGTATCTGGAAGGTAGGATATGCTTCTTTTTTTGGTAAATGAAGGATGAGCATTTCAATTTTGGACGATTATCGGTTAAACTAGATAGATATTGCTAATGGGAGTTGTCCAAATGTCGAAAGACGAAATCATAATGACCCAAGAAGGGCTTGAGAAGCTGGAAGCCGAATTGGACGAATTGAAATACGTAAAGCGCAAGGAGCTGGCTGCGCGTATTAAGTTGGCGATCAGCTACGGCGATCTGAAGGAGAATAGCGAATACCATTCGGCCAAGGAAGATCAGGCGTTCATGGAGACGCGTATTACGATTCTGACCAAAATGCTGAAGAAGGTACGCGTTGTAGATGCGGCCACCCTCGATACGTCCAAGGTGAATATTGGCCTCACTGCTGTTCTTAACGATATTGAGTTCGCGGAACGGATTGAATACAAGATCGTCGGCAGCGAGGAAGCAGACGTCGAGGACAATAAAATTTCGTACGAAAGCCCGCTTGGCAAAGAACTGATTGGCAAGAAAGTCGGAGATATTATCGAGGTTACCGCGCCGATGGGTATTATTAAATACGAGTTGCTTGAAATACGAGCGGATTGATCGATTGACAACCTAGTTTATCCGTTATCACCTATGAGCCGTGCACTCGTCCGTCTGGACGAATGACACGGTTTATTTGCGTTCGGAAATTAGGCCTTTAGTTTTATTCGGCAAAGTTAGGTATAAAGTCTCGCTTATGAGGCTTGTAATTATTTTATAATAGATCCAATATAGTTCGACAGATTATGACATTTTTATTATATAAATTAGACAAGGTGATGATGAGAAAAATGATTTCACCCTTCTTTAGGAAAAAGGACGCAAAAGAGCAGCAGCATGATCCCGGTGCTGAACCAATGGTCCCGCAGGCCTCGCCCGAAGGCGATTCCGCCGAGTCTGATTTAGCGGTAGCCGTAGAAGATTCGCTATCGTCCACGCCGTTCATGGCGAACAAGTCGAATCTGGACAAGAAATCGCTCGATCTCGTATTTGCCGTTGAGCAGATGATTCAAGCCCGCCAACATGCGGAGATCAACATTTACGAGCTGCAGGATCGGTTGAACCATTCGAGCGGCCATATCGAACGATTGAGCCGCGACCTGAAGAACTTGAACAAGGTAATCGAAGAGCGAGAGAAAAGCATTCTCGAGTTTGAGCAGAAGCTCATTGAGAAGAATCTGAAGGTCGACCAAGTAATTGAGGATTACCGGGAGCTTCAGTCTACGCTGTCATCGGAAATCGATGAACTGAAGAGCGTTATAGATCTTGAGCAGCAGAAGTACGCCAGTATTGTTCAGGCGCATAACGAGGCTAATGCCGAGAAAATGAAGAAGATCAATGAGATGGAAGAGCGGATCGGCAGGCTGGAAGTAGAGAACTCGCATGTAAAGCAGAAGTACGAGAACGTTCGCCAGGAAAAGGCATACTTGTCCAACATGATTAGCGACTTTACGAGCCGGATGTCTATACCGATTGGCCAGAACAAAAACAATCGCAATGATTGAGTTATCGTCCATTGAACAGACAGGGACCGGCTTTCGGATGGAGGTCATCATCACTCGCAATCAGGAGCCGGCTCTGTGCATCATCGCCATCGATGAGTTTACTTATAATGAAATAATCGCGCTGCATCCTCTTACGGCGGGTAGAGTGAGAATGTCCCTCTATGCCAAGTGGGACCCGTTCCGCAATCGGCATTATAGCTCGCTGATTAAGATGGATGAGCGCTTCGGCGAGACGTTATATTTCGCTTGCGCCGAGTCCTATGCCGTGCAGCTAGAGCAGCTGCGTCTGAGCGACTCGCTTCCGGAGAAACCGGCTGCTGTTGCGGAGAAAGTAGAAGAAGCGCCCGAGCAGCGAAAGAGGGTTCTAGGGCGGAAGAGAGCGACATTCATCGGCAAGCTTGCATCGCGCCTCGCTATGGTTGTTTGTTTGTTCTTCCTGTTCGCATCGCGCACGGAAGACGGCATGTTCTCGAACCATGCGGATGCGCTAAGTCCTGCATCGATTGATACGGTACTCGACGAGTATACCGCAAAATCTGTGCCGACTGCGGCGGGGCCGGTGATTGAAGAAACAATACCGGTCGAAGACAAGAAGGAGGAAACTTCTAAACTTGGATACGAGGTGTTGGAAGCGAACATCGATAAATATACGTATTCTGTTCCGAAGGGTTATGTTGCTTTGACGTTCGACGATGGCCCCTCGGAGTATACGGAGCAGATTGTCGATATCTTGAAGGAGCATGATATCGCGGCAACCTTCTTGTTCGTAGGTCTCAATGTGAAGCATGATCCCGAGGCGGCGGCGTATGCCGTAGATAATGGGATGGCCGTAGGCAATCACTCTTGGGCGCATAACAACTTAACGAAGAGTACCGATGAAGAGAATACCGATAGCATCGCAAGGGTGAACGAGCTGATCGAATCGGAGTCTGCTGACGAGGACACGGTCGTTAACTTGTTCCGCCCGCCTTACGGGGCGATCAATGACGAGGTAAAAGCGGTAGCGAAGAGGGAACAGATGAAAGTGCTTATGTGGAATCGCGATCCCGTTGATTGGAAGGCAAAGACGAAGAAGCAAATATTGAGCTATTTCAAACAAAAATCCCCATCCGGCGGCATTTATGTTATGCACGAGAAGAAATTAACGGTCGAAGCGCTTCCTGAAATCATCCAATATTTGAAGAGCAAACAACTTAAATTCGTCATATTCAAATGAAATAAAGGCCGGGGGCTTCGATTGAAGCCCCTGGCCTTTATTTGTAATCCCGCTTGGCTTAGTAAGCCAGTGCGAATAGACCGTGGATATGCGACAGGTAGCGGATGTTGCTCGCTTCCTTCATCAGCGATGCAGGCAAACCTTTGAGCTGCGTTGCGTTGCCGCCGATTGTGCCTACGCCGTCTTTGCGGCCCAAGCTGCCGAGCGTTCCGGAGAACACAGGCTCGAACTTGTTCATGGAACCGCCTTTGAACAGAACAGCCAAGTTATGGCCGACGGTTTCGCCCATTTGCCAAGCCAGCTGTGCGGTTGGCGGGTATGGACGCTCGCTGCCCTCCGGGAATACGACCGCGCAGTCGCCTGCGAGGAATACGTCCGAGTGGGAAGTCGATTGAAGCGTTGGCGTTACCGTCGAACGGCCGCGATCCTCTGCAAGGCCGCTGCTGCCGACAACAGGGTTGCCTTTAACGCCGCCAGTCCAGATGATCGTGTTCGACTCGATGGTACGGCCATCCTTCAAGGATACCGCTGTTTTCGTTGCTTCCGTAATCGCTACGCCAGTGATGAACGTAACGCCGCGTTTCTCAAGGCTGGATACCGCACGCTCGATCAGCACTTTAGGGAAGATCGGCAATACGGCCGGGCCAGCTTCTACGCAGTACAATTCAATATCATTGAAGTCGATGCCTTTGCTTTTGCAAACTTCAGGCAGCTTGTCGGCGAATTCGCCTACGAGCTCGACGCCTGTCAGGCCGCCGCCGCCAACTACGATAGTAGCGTCGGCTTTGTTGCCGGAAGCTTTGTAAGCGTCCAGGCGAGCTTCAACATGCTTGCGAATGCGGTTCGCATCGGCAACCGATTTCAGTACCATGCTGTTCTCTTCCAGTCCAGGAATTCCGAAGTAGTTCGTTTCGCTGCCGAGAGCAACGACAAGCGCGTCGTAACCGATCACTTTGCCGCTCTCGAACTCGACGATTTTGTCGTCCGGTCTGATTTGCTTGACCGTGTCGACAACGATGTCAACGTTTTTGTCGCCCAGCAGCTTGTTAAGAGGAAGGGAAACGGCTTTCTCCTCGATAGTGCCGCCTGCAAGACGGTGAAGCTCCGTAATGATCTGATGAGTAGGGAAACGGTTTACAACGGTAATCGTCGCTTCCGATGCAGACAGGTGTTGACGCGCTGTCAGAGCGGATAGAAGACCACCGTAACCGCCGCCCAAAATAAGAATATGTTTCGACATGTCCATCCTCCATTCTTTGCTTATTCGTTAATTAGCTGTTTTTTTTCTCAGCAAGCACGTTCAAGAAAGCTTGAGCGAAGCGAAGCGTTTTTTGAACTTCCGGGTCTTTCAGCATTTTGAGCATTGCGAATAGGCCGACCGTCGAAGAAGTGTCGGCTTGCGAGCGCTCGCCCGCTTCGATAGCGGCTTGAGCGATGCCTTTTGCCTTCTCTTGCACCGGTTTAACGAATTCGCCGATACCTTGCGCGAAATCGTTGATCAATACTTTGTCGGTCGCGATGCCTTTGGCGAAGTCGTAAGCAGCGGTCATTGCAGTGACCATTTCGGCGAGCTTAGGCAGGTTATCCACGAGCACGGTCAGAGAGTTCTGTACCTCTGGCTGCATAAGCTGATCGAGCACGTCTAACGATTTTTTTTCTTCCGCGAGGTTAGCGGAAACCTCTTGTTGAGCAGTTGGTTGTGACATTGGGGAACGTCCTCCTTTGCATAGGGATGTAAGTGAGTAATAGGCTCGATGGTGTCAAACGCCTCAGGTAAGGTGAGTAAGGCATGAGATTGTAACATTTTTCACATAGTAAAAGAGCATAGTCCTTCACGGTTATGTTACAAGTAAGTCTTACTGTGCCGATGTCGAGCAACGGCGAGTTTGACGCGATCGATTATTAACTCTTTGCTTCTATTCTACATCCTTTATCGGAAAAATAAAAAGCAAATTTATTGAAAGTCGAAAAAAATGTCGAAATCGCAAACAAATAGAGCAAAATGGTGGAAAAACGTGCTGAAAATGTTGGTGTAGAAGGTAAAGGGGCCAAATTGACGGGTGGAAACCGGCCGTATTGAATAGAACCGATTGGCCACAATAAGCTCAGGCGTATCGTTCAGCTATTTAAGGAGATGATTGTATGCTAAGAAAATCGGTTGTAATGTCCATGCTGTGCGTAACGCTTGCTCTCGGGTCGGGAGCATCCTCCTTGAAAGCGGAAGCGGTTAATCGGGAAAATAGTCAGGCTCTTTGCCTAAGCCCGTCAGCTGTTGCGCTGAAGCGGAATTTGACTAAGCTGTGGATCGACCATGTTGTATGGACGCGTTTATACTTAGTAAGCACGATTGCCGGAGTAGGCGACTAAGAGCAAGTTCTCGCAAGACTGCTGCGAAATCAGAAGGATATAGGCGATGCGTTCAAGCCCTATTATGGCGAGGAGGCCGGCAATAAGCTGACGGAGCTCCTGACCGAACATATCGTATTGGCCGGCAAGCTGCTTGATGCGTTGAAGAGCGGCAAGACGGGCAATGCGGCAACGTACAACAAGCAGTGGTACAAAAATGCCGACGACATCGCGAAGTTTCTAAGCGCCGCGAATCCGATTTGGTCTTATAAGGAGATCAAAGACATCATGGACGGTCATCTCGGATTAATAACCGAAGATGTATCGGCAAGGATGAACAAAGACTGGAACGCGAGCATAACGGCGTTCGATAAGGGATTGAATCATAGATCATGTTCGCGGGAGTGCTCGCAGAGGGAGTCGTGAAGCAGTTCCCGGCGAAGTTCAAGTAGCTCCTTGACGCTGCTGCCGTCAATCGGGTATTCTCTGCTTACAAACACGGAGTTGCCGTAAGGCGGGCGGAGCAGATAGGGGGAGCGTGCAGTTATGCAGCCATTCACGCAGCGGGTCATAGATATCATTAAGCATATTCCGGAGGGGCGCGTCATGACGTACGGGCAGGTGGCCGAGCAAGCGGGAAGCCGCCGCGGCGCACGGCAGGTCGTTCGTATTCTGCATGCCATGAGCAACGCTCATAAGCTGCCTTGGCATAGGGTCGTGAACGCCAAGGGCGAGGTAGCGATTCCGGATGACGAGGGACGATTTCTTCAAATGATGCATTTGCAAGGCGAGGGCATAGAGGTTAGCGAAAGTGGCAAGCTCGACCTCGAGCGCTATCGCCATTCGCCGCTTGCATGGGAGGAAGAGCGGTTCTAATGAGGGACAGGAGAGGGCTGGCTGCCGACATGGGCGGTTAGCCCTCTTGTTTGGGTTGACATCGCTATTTAGATTGTATACGATTAAATTATACAAAATAAGTAGATCGAAGGAGCGGATGAACATGTCTATTTATAATATTGGCGTGAAGACGATCAAGGGCGAGGAGCAGACGCTTGCGCCATATAAGGGTCAAGTCATGCTTATTGTGAATACAGCAACGAAATGCGGCTTCGCGCCGCAATTCAAAGGACTGCAGAAGCTCCATGACGACCACAAGGAGGAAGGCTTCGCCGTCCTCGGCTTCCCATGCTCGCAGTTCAACAATCAAGAGCTGGCTAGCGACGATGAGATCGCGCAGTCCTGCGAGATTAACTTCGGCGTATCGTTCCCGCTGTATGCGAAGATAGACGTTAACGGCAGCAACGCGCATCCGCTGTTCCAATATTTAACGAATGAGGCGCGCGGCGTACTCGGATCGAAGCTTATTAAGTGGAATTTCACGAAGTTTCTCGTCGACCGGGACGGCAATGTCGTTAAGCGGTTCAGTCCGACCGATGACCCAGCCAAGATCGAAAGCTGGATTCAGAAGCTGCTGAGCGCGGCAACGAGAGCATAATCCGGATTTTTTATGATTTTTTTCTCATAAAGTCTAATTTGAATCCTCATTTTCGAACCTTTATGATGGTATAGACCATCCGGAAGGGAGAATTCATCATGACCAACGAAATGAAACAAATTGATGTACGCAATTTTACCGTATCTACCGAAATCTTTTTTAAGCCGGACCTCGATATTTACTCGCAAATGATATATATCGTCTTAAGCTCCCGGACGTCGGAGGCGTCTTCGTTGACTTTATCCGAAATATCCAGGAAAGGGCGCATGACGGTCAAGCAGGCGATCAAGGCGATGCAGACGTTGGTCGACCAGCAGTTGATTCCGCATAAGCTCTTTCGTCAGATGATCGGCGAGTTCCAGGATGACCGCCTGTCATGGGCGGCCAAAGGTCTGCTTACTTACTGCAAGGAGCATAGAGAAATTTCGCTGCAGGAGCTGCTTGCGCTGTCGGACCAATCCGGCGAGGACGAACAAAGCATCCGCAAGGCGCTGCTCGAGCTTGCGCTGACCGGTTATTTGGAGGAATTTCCCGAGCTTAGAAAATTAGCGACCTAATAAGCATGCAAGTATGAAGGCATTCGTGAGATACGGGTGCCTTTTTTGCGTTGAATCTCCGATAGCAAGGGGAAAGAATAGAAAAATATTCTATAAAATATTGTCGAATTTTGCGTTGGAGCATATTCGCCATATGAAAAAAAAGTTATTGTAAAGGTGTAATGGGAGCGATGACAAGCCAACAGTAAAAAGCCAAGGCACAGGAGCGATGACAAAGTGAAAGACAAGAAGCGGGTCAATTTTTTAAGCCGTAATGTATCATTGAGATGGAAGCTGCCGATTTACATTTCGTTGTTAGTGGCAGTCATGTTTGCGGGAGCGGGAACGATGATTTATCAAAGCAATTCCGAACTTCTGCTCAAAGAAAGTAAAGAGACCTTGATAACCAGCGGAAACCTGATAGGTGAAAATTTGTGGTCTTCGGTGTTGTCGGAGAAGCAAAGCGTGGCTTTGGCATCCAATCACAATACATTTAAGTCATTGCTGACATTAAGAAACTCTGGCGAAATGGCAGACGATGACTTTTTTTCAAATCGTAATGAGCTGTTGCTTGGAGCTAATCTCATCTTGAAAACAAGCATCGAACAAACAAAAGGCGTACAGGCATTCCAAATCATGGACCCTAAAGGGATTATTGTTGCCTCGTCATCCGAAGGCGATGTCAAAGGCGAACGGGCGGATCGCGAATATTTTCAAGAAACGATACGGGGAAAATCATTTGTCAGCGATGCCATTGTTTCCAAAAGCACGGGTAAATTGGTCATTCCTTTTACGGAACCGATAACCGATTCGAACGGAATAATAATAGGGGTTTTCAGCGGGACGGTTGATGCATCGTTTTTTGTCAATAAGTTGGAGCGCGTGAAAACGGATGGATCCATATCCATATTAAGCCGTTCGGGAGTTGTTATGTACGACAATATTAATCCTGACACTGTTGGTCAAAAATTGAACTCGCCAGGTCTTGATGAATGGTTGAAAGAAAGAGCTGCCGGAACTCCCATTCAGGGAAATTCGGAGTCGGGTAATGGATTTGTAAGCTTCACCAAAATTCCCGATGCCGATTTCGTCATTACCCTGACGGAATCTTACGAACAGATTAACAAACCCGTAAAACGCATGATGTACGAGTTGGTTATGGTAACCATAGTGTCGATGCTGCTTGCTATTGCGGTAGGCATCTTTATTTCCCGCATGATGACACGGCCGATCATCAAGCTGTCCAAATTATTCAAGCAAATGGCCGATGGCGATTTGACTGTCATGGCTGACGGGAAATACAAGAGTGAATTCAAAGATCTCGCAGATAGCTTCAATATGATGGCTTTGAACAACAAGGAATTGATAAGCAGCATGAATATGTCAATCGGCGTGTTGAAGGTAAGTACGAATGAGCTGGATTCTTCTGCGAAGCAAACGTCGGTATCGATTACGGAGACTACGACAACAAGTACCGAAATCGCAAGAGCTATGGAAACGCAATCGAAAGAAACGGAACAAATCGTAGATAAGTTCCATGGATTCGGGGAGAGTTTCGTTTCGCTTCGAGAGAAGACGGAATTGATTAAAGTGGAGGCCGAAAAAATCGTTGGCATTTTCCATCAAAGCCGTGAAGTGATTGAGAACCTTATTCGCGTGAAAGAACAAAATGAACAAGAGGTTCAAAAAATCTCGGAAATCACAGGCAAACTACAGCATAGTTCTACCAACATCAGTCAAATTACGGGGGCTATCGCCGATATTGCCAATCAAACGAATTTGCTTGCTTTGAACGCCTCTATTGAAGCTGCCAGGGCGGGTGAGCACGGACGAGGGTTTTCTGTCGTTGCATCGGAAATTCGTAAGCTGGCCGAACAAAGCGCGAAGCAGTCCCAGGAGATTAATGAAATTATTGGGCAAAACCTTGATTTTGTTCATGAAAACAATCTTAGCGTAGCGGAAATTCGAAATGTTTCTATGTTACAAGAGCAATATGTTGCAGAAACCAAAGATGCCTTCCAAGGGATCTTTGAAAATGTTTCCCATATTGCAAATGAAATTCATGAAATGTCCAGCCGTGTCATGGATATGGAGCGCGATAAGGACGATGTCATGGATTCCGCTCAAAGCTTGTCGGCGACAGGAGAAGAAGTATCGGCTTCGGTTGAAGAGGTCACTGCGACGATGCAGGAGCAATCCGCAATGGCGCAACAACTTGCCGGCATGGTCGAAACGATTGACTCCCTCACCAAAGATTTGGCGCAGGCGGCATCTAAATTTAAAGTGGAATAGGTGATATTCGGTCATGACCATTGTCGCGGGAGCTGTACTGATCGGGCTCGTCTCCATCGTCTATAGAAGCTGGCGCAACGGCATATCGCCGATGCCCTCCTCCGCTCAGGCCCGCAAGGCCGTGTCCACGGTGATCGGCCGGATGAACAGACCGGTGAGAGTCTTTGAAGCGGGCTCCGGCTGGGGCAATCTGGCGCTGCACATCGCTGAGCGATGCAAGGGGAGCACCGTGGAAGGCATCGAGAACGCCTCCCTTCCGCTATGGATTTCGCAGTTGGCAAGGTTGGCGTTATGGCGGGACAATGTCGCGTTCAGAAGAGGCGACCTCTACCATGCGGCGTATGAGCAAGCCGATGTCATCGTCTGTTACCTTTATCCTGGCGCTATGAATCGATTAAGCGGGATTTTCAGAGAGAAGGCGAAACCGGGAGCGCGCATCATCAGTATTTGCTTTGCTTTGCCTGATTGGCTGCCCGATGGGGTTATCGTATGCAGTGATGTTTACCGCACGCCCGTATACATATACGATGTGCCTGATCCAACACGAGAAGAGTGGACGATGCAGCTTGAATCGCATTAAGGAAGCGGAGTCGAATCTGCGAAATGCAGCTGGTTAGTTTCATGCGGGTAACGAAGGGGGAGGCTGTCCTTTATGTCATTGCATATGGCATGGGGGCAGCTTCTTTGCGTTGCTCATTGCCGGATTATCTTGTAAGATTTCATATCATCAAACAACTGAACTGATAAATACCGATCATAAACCTTACATAAAAATGCTGTTTTGGATACAGTGAACAATCGTTTTCAGCAAATTTGGCTACTTTGAATATTGTTTCGGGCATATACCGCTGCTAATATGTTAGTTAAATTAACATAAATTCAATCATCGATCTGATCCAATAGATGCCGATATCGATTCAGACAAAGGAGAGGGACATATGGCGGGAACAGCGGAGAAACGACTTGTAGCCTTCGATCATGTGAGTAAGATGTTTAGTACCGGAACGTTAGCGTTGAGCGACATTCATTTTACGATTCAGGAGGGGGAGTTCGTCAGCTTTCTAGGGCCTTCCGGCTGCGGCAAGTCAACGGCTCTTCGGATGGTAGCCGGACTGGCGGAACCAACGACCGGGCTTGTAACGGTGAACGGCAAAACGCCTAAGCAGCTCGTACGCGAATCGAACGACATCGCCTTCGTGTTCCAGGATGCCAATCTGCTGCCATGGCGCACCGTGCTGGACAATGTCGTGCTGCCGATGGAGCTGCGGGGCGGCAGCCGCAAGGAGCATAAGGAAACGGCGCTTCACGCGCTGGAGATGGTCGGCTTGAAGGATCATATGAAGGCTCATCCGAGGCAGCTGTCGGGCGGCATGAAGATGCGCGTATCGATTGCAAGGGCGCTGGCCGCGAAGCCAAAGCTGCTGCTGATGGACGAACCGTTCGCCGCGTTAGACGAGATAACGCGTCAGTCGCTGCAAATGGAGCTGCTCGACATCTGGCAGAAAGAGAAGATGACGGTGCTGTTCGTTACGCACAACGTCTACGAAGCGGTTTTTCTATCGTCCAAAATCGTCGTGATGTCGGCTCGTCCGGGCAGAGTGTCGTCGATCAACGACGTTGACCTTCCGTATCCGCGGGAGCTCGGAATGAGAACGACTCCGAAATTTTCCGAATATGTAGACTTGGCATCGGGTCATCTGGAGCATGGCGCAGACCGAAGGGGGCTGGGATAATGTCGATATCAAGTGCCGAAACGGCCGGCAAGGCAATCGTTCCTATCGGGGGCCAAGCAAAGAAGAAACAGGGCTGGAATCGATTCAAGCAATATTATCTGGGTCCGATAATCGCATTCCTCTTGTTTATGACGCTATGGGAGATCGTCCCGACGATGTTCGGTCTGAAGCATTTTATATTCCCGAAGCCGTCGGATGTGTATAAAGCGGCCATAGACGATTGGAGCATCCTGTCTGCGGCCATTCAAATCACGGTCGTCGAATCGCTCATCGGATTTGCGGTTAGCGCGGTCGTAGGCATTCTGTTATCCGTGCTGCTCGCGAGCTCGAAGATTATGGAACGAAGCATTTATCCGTATGCGATTATTTTGCAGACGATTCCCGTTGTCGCCGTCGCGCCGATCGTCGTCATTTGGTTCGGAGCGGGCTACAAATCGATTGTCGTCATTTCGTTCTTGATCGGTTTCTTCCCTGTCATATCCAATACGCTCATGGGGCTGAACTCCGTAGATAAGAACATGGATGAGCTGTTTACCCTATACAACGCGTCCAAGTGGAAGAAGATGCTGAAGCTGCGCATTCCGGCTGCGATGCCTTACATTATGGCCGGTCTGAAAATTTCCTGTACGCTGTCGATCGTCGGCGCGATCGTGGGCGAATACGTGGCGGGCATCGGCGGGGGCAAGGGCGGTCTCGGTTATGCGATTACGGTCGCCGCGATTCAAGTGAAAACGCCATTCTTATTCGCATGCGGCATTGCGGCTGCTATTCTAGGCATTGGTTTTTATCTAATAGTCGGTACTTTTGCCAAGTGGGCGTTGGGCTCGTGGCATGAGTCGGCTATGAAGGTTGAAAGATAAATAGAAATGGATAGAGGCGGAGGAGAGAGAACATGCAACATTTCAAAAAGGGTAAAGTGCTTATTTTATGTCTATTGGTGGCGGTATTCGCGGCAGCCTGCGGCGGCGGAGGCGACAATAACGAATCGACGAACGCTCCCGCGGCAACGGATGGAGGGGCGAACGCGGCTGCGGATGCGCCGGTAGAGAAAGTGAAGCTCGTACTGAACTGGTTCCCGAAAGCACAGCATGGCGGCGTGTATGCGGCGCAAGAGAAAGGCATTTTCAAGGGCAATGGACTTGACGTTGCAATCGAGCCGGGCGGCCCGCAAGTATCGGCGATTCAGATCGTCGCTTCCGGCGCGGCGGACTTCGGTCTGGTGCATGCCGACCAGATGGTCATCGCCAGAAATCAAGGCATTGAGCTAGTGGCTGTGGCAGCGGCGCTGCAAGGCAGCCCGCAAGCGCTTATGTTCCATGAGAGTGCGGACATTCAGTCGTTCGAGGATCTGGCAGGCAGATCGGTGTTCATTCAGCCCGGCATTACGTATTGGGACTTTCTGAAGAGCAAGTACGACCTGAGCAAAGCGAAGGAAATCGCTTATAACGGCCAGCATGTTAACTTCATCGCCGATAAGGAATCGGTAAGCCAAGCGTTCGTAACTTCCGAGCCGTACTTCCTAGAGAAGGAAGGCGTGAAGACGAAGACCATTCTGATCTCCGAGGCGGGTTACGACCCTTACAATATCGTATTGTTCGTAACGAAGGACTATTTGGCGAAGAACAAAGAAACGGTTGCCCGTTTCGTCAAAGCCTTCTCCGAAGGTTGGATATCCTATAAGGATTCGCAAGCGGAAATCAACGAAGTCATTCATGCGGCGAACCCGAACATCGAGCTTGACGCTCTGAACTTCGAAGGCGAAGCGCAAACGAGCTTCGTATACGGCGGCGACGCTGCCGAGCACGGCTTCGGCTACATGTCCGAAGAGCGCTGGTCGACGCTGATCACGCAGCTTGCCGATCTTGGCCTTCTCAAAGAGAAGTTCGATGCGAAAGAGATTTTCACGACCGAGTTTTTGCCGGCTAAATAATCGTTCGTCAGAGCAGGGCCGGACCGCGCAAGCGGCCGGCTCTTTGCGATGATTAGCGTTAATAGGGCCTTGTTTTTGCGACTGACCAATCGACTTACGTCCAAAACGCGTCGAACGAAATAACTGGAATTTCTCCCGTTACAGCGGCTCTCCACGTCCACCTTTCTTAAATAGATGGGATTTCTCCCGTTAATATCACTGTTTTTCAGTCGGATGTATGAAATCGGTGATATTAACATGAGGATTTCCCGTTATTCTAGACTTCTTGGGTCATTTACTGATAAATATCTGGACGAATTCCATTTATCTGAAACAAAGTTGATTAGTTTATTTGCTCAGTGAGCCGTCGTCGTTTTTTTAACGCGAATTTATTGTCCTGCAGGCTGCACGCCGGCGATGACGTTCATATTATCCAATGCTCTGTTGCTGCGCGCCGCGTAGCAATAGAAGCCTTCGGATTGACAGAGGGCAGCGTAGCGCAGCACACGGATCTTGTTCGCGAGCGAGAAGCCGTCAGGCGAATCGACATAATCGACAGACAGAACGCGCTTGCCTGCGTCGGCTATATGGCGGATATAGGCTAAGCGGTAATCGGTCTCCTCTTTTTCTTGCCGCTTGGTCTCGTCGAACCACAAGTCTTCGATACCGATGCCATCGATTGCGTCAACATACCGGCCGTCCGTATCGTATTGAATGATGCCTTCCCCGTTCTGGGGGAAGATCCGGAACGATTCGTTTTTGCCTTTCGCGTATTCGGAAATTCGCTGTACGAAGGCAATCATGCGTTTGGCGGCATCCTGCTCATTGACGGGATCGCTATCGAGTCTCGCTTCGAGCCCTTCGCCGTAGCTTTCTTCATCTCCCCAATAATAATAGGCGTCGATAATGTCCATATATAAGCCGTCGAATCCCGCATCGATAATAGCGTCTAGACGGGGGCGGATGATGTTGCTCCACCATTCCTCTTCCCAATAACGAACCTTGACGCTTTCCGGCCAATCCGGGTTGGCGACAACTCCCAGCCACTCTGGAGCTTCCTTCTCGATGCGGAGTTCGCCATCTCTGAATTGACCCCATTCGTCTTGCCAATACGTGCGGAAGTAAGATGCCTCGCCGATGCTTAAGTAAGCAATCGGCGAAACGCCGGCAGCCTTTAAAGCCTCGATTTGCTCTTTGCTGTAGCTCGTCTTATCCGTCCCGTCCTCAGTCGGATCAATGACGGCTACCGTATAGCCGCTATCGGCCGCTTGTTCCGGCATGAAGTTTTGCAGCTGATATAGCCATGTTTTCCGTTCGCTTGGCAGTTCCGCATAACGCTCAGCCATTGATTTGGAGGTTATAACGTAATAAGTGAACACGCTTGCCAGGCTCAAGACGACGATTGCAAGGAGTATAAGCCATTTACGCATGGTCATATTATCCCGCCTTGCTGAGCTTCTGCTTCAAGCTCTCTTCGTCGAATTCGATTCCAAGCTTGCTTAGGGCTAGCAGCACGGCTCCCGCGACAGGGGGGAGCATAGGGGCAGCGACATTATAGGTCCGATTGCGGCCGTGAGCAAGTTTCTCTCCTAGCGCACGGAAGAAATAAGGGCTGTTGGCGACACTGCCTATGAAGGAGACCGGAATGGTGCCGCGATCGAAGGAGCGTGCGAGAAGCTCGATGCCGACGATCATCTGGTCGATAGCGCGATTGCAAACCAGGATTGCGAGGGACGAACCCCCCTCTGCAGCCTCGGTCAAGCTTGGGGCGAATTGACCGAAAATGCGATTTCTTTCCCTGGCATCCGCTTCGAAGCCGTTGCGCGCAAGCAGGGCCAGCTCGTCCAAGGAGGAACAGTCGAAGTGGCGAAGCATGGCGCCGAGCAGTTCACTGTCCGTGGCATCCGTGTTGCCTGCCAGCGCTTCATACACGGCGTCATAGGCGATAAACCGTGCCGCGCTCGCTGCATAATGATGAAAGCTATAATTGCTAATGGCTTGACCGCTCTCGGTAATCGCAAATATGTTCGAGCCCGTGCCTGCAATTGCAATGATACCCGGCCGAGCCATAAGCGCTCCGTAATGCGCCGCTACCGTATCGTTGACATGCCACTTGGGACAGTTGAGACCGGGTACGTCGGTTAATTGCTTCACCCATTCCAGATCGGCAGGTGAATCGTAGCCGGCTATACCGGCGGCAATTCCACGAACTTGACTCGGCGCCACGCCAGCGTCTGCGATTGCCGAGGCGATCGCTTGCCTGACATTAGTGGCAGCGGCCAAATCTTTATGAATCGATGCCGCTCCCTCGGCCACAATCGATGCGAGCATATTTCCCGCTAGGTCGGCTACTGCCACACGCGTATAAGTTCCACCCCCGTCAATTCCAATAACCACTTCCCTGATGGTCGTCATTCAACCAGCTCCGTTCTCCGTATATGTATTTGCCGATTACTAGTTTAGCACATTTTTCCTTTGCTATCTCACTTGACGACATCGCTAAGCCCGTCCCAAAACCCTTGCGCCTACCCTTTCTCTCTCTATTCTACACGGCGGTATTTCCGGCTGCATAGTCTGAGAAACTCTCAATCTATGAATGGGAAATGGCCTCTTTCGATAACGCTCTTTCCTTTGCCCATTCCATCCCTTTCGGGGCGGCATATGATAAGCAAATAATTGCGAAACGGAGATGAGAGGGATGACGCTTGTTCTGCCAGAAAAATCGAAGTCGAGTCGCAAAACCAAAATCGATGTGCTCATTCCGGCGATCGAAAAAGACCTGGGGACGCTGCCCTTCGTAATCGATGCCGTTCGCAAGCAGTCGGCGCATGTCATCGGCAACATCTATGTCGTCTCGCCGCTTAAGCCGTCGATCATAGAATTATGCCGGAAGAAAGGGTGCAAGTTCGTCGACGAGAAGAAGGTGCTCCCGTTCACGAAGGACACTATCCATTACCGGTCTGCCAAGTGGGATCGCGCAGGCTGGCTCTACCAGCAATTGCTGAAGCTCTGCGGCGATCGGATATGCAAGGAGGCTTTTTTCCTCGTCATCGACGCCGACACGGTTCTCATTCGTCCGCATCGTTTTCGCTCGGGGGGGAAGACGGTTCTGTATTGCCGCAATTGGAGTCAAGACGAATACTTTAACTCGTACCGCAGATTAATGAAGCGGCGGGCAACCGCCAAAGTTTCCTTCGTAACGCACTATATGCTGTTCGAGCGGGCCAAGCTGGCCGAGATGAAACGGCTTATAGAGAAGCAGCACGGCAAGAAGTGGTACCAGGCCATCTTGAGCAGCATCGACCGGAAGAAGCAGTTCGGCTTCTCCGAGTACGAGACGTACGGCAATTTTTTGTACGCCCGCTATCGGGATCAGCTTCATTTGACAACCAACCGCAATAAAGGCCTTCAGATGAGCGTTCGGCGCATGTCGGGGCAAAGATGGACCGAGCTGAGAGGCAAATATCGCTCTTTATCGTTTCATAAGCGAGGAATTTACAAACGAAAATGAAAGGCGGCCGCAGCGTGTCGAAACTGGAGGTAGTATGGGAAGGGCCTGTGGGCAGGAAGAGCGGAACGGGCATAGCAAGCAGAGAATATGTTCAGGCGCTTAGAAGGCAGGGCGTTAGCGTCAAGGTCGGCGCTGCCAAGCATAGTAAGTTGTTGCCGCTGGGCGGCCGCAGGCCATTGATCTATCACCGTACCGCGGACACGATCAGCTTCAGCAAGCTGAGGCCGTTCTATAAACCGATCATATTGAACACCGTCTGGGAAACGACCAGAATGCCGACGCGGTGGCGTTCCAACATCAACAAGTTCGATGCGGTGTTCATCCCTTCGATGCAGAACAAGAGGGCGTTGCGGGCAAGCGGCGTGAAAGTGCCGATCTATGTCGTGCCGCATGGGGTGCATACGAAGAAGTACCGCCCGGGGAACAAGAAATTCGCTCTTGCAGAGGCGAAGGGGCGATTCGTATTCGTATCGGTATTCGGCTTTCAGCATCGCAAAAATCCGGAAGGGCTGCTCAGAGCGTATTGGGAGCAATTCTCCGCCAAAGATAAAGTGCTGCTCGTCATCAAAACCAATGGCTACAGCAGCGGCGAAAACGAACAATGGATCAAGAACAAGATCGCCAGCTATAAGAAGAAGCTTGGCATTCGCAAACAGACGGCTCCCATAACGGTCATAGGACGCCATCTAAGCGAGAGACAGGTCGCGGGCATCTATACGCTTGGGGATGCCTTCGTGCTGCCGACTCGCGGGGAAGGCGTAGGCTTGCCGTTCCTTGAATCGCTCGCGAGCGGTACGCCCGTCATTGCGACGGGGTGGGGCGGACATATGGACTTTTTATCGAAGAGAAACTCTTTCTTGGTCAACTATAAATTGACTAATCCGTCCGCCAGGATGGGCGGCAAGCATGGGATATCGCGCTCTTTCCGCCATTTGTTCGCGGAGAGCGGCCAGCAGTGGGCGGAAGCGGATATCGGAAGTTTGAAGCGGCAGATGAAATACGCCTTCGATCATCCGATGCTATGCAAGAAAAAGGGCCGGCAAGGCATACGCGATGTACGGGGGATGACATGGGGCCGCTCGGGTGCGGCGATGAAGCGGGCCGTCCGTCAAGTATTAGGCAAAGGGTGATCGACGGCGCTGCAATAAGGAGGAATGGAAGATGCGAGTTGTGTTGTTATCGGGAGGTTCAGGCAAGCGGCTCTGGCCGTTGTCCAATGATATCCGGTCCAAAATCTATCTACGGCTTCTGCCTGACGGGGACGGCGGCGTGGAGTCGATGATCCAGCGTATAAGCAAGCAGTTGGAGGCGGCAGGGCTGCTGAAGTCGGCTTATATTATGACCCACAAAAGCCAAGCTGAAATAACGAGAAACCATATCGGCGATCGGATTCCGCTGCTGACCGAGACCTATAAACGCGGAACGTTCACGGCGATTGCAATGGCCGCCAGCTACTTTCATTCGGAATTGGGCATGCCGCTGAACGAGACAATCTGCGTGATCCCTGCCGACGCCTATGTGGAAGCGGATTTCTTCAACGCCTTGCGCGAAATGCCAGCCGCATTGGCCGAGTCCGGCGCCGAACTGGCGCTGATCGGCACGCAGCCGACCTATCCAAGCCAGCAATACGGCTACATTGTTCCGAAGAAGACGAAGGGGAGCGACGAGGATCGATTTATTCCGATCGAGCAATTCGTGGAGAAGCCGGATCAGCGGCTGGCGAAGCGGCTGATCCGCAAGCGCGCGATGTGGAATTGCGGCGTATTCGCTTTCTCGCTGCAGTTCATGCTGGAAGCCTTGCAGGCGAGGGGCTTTCCTACGGATTACAAGGAGTGGCATGCCCTCTATGAACATCTGCCGGAAATCAGCTTCGACCATGAGGTCGTAGAGAAGACGTCCCGCGCGATCGTATTGCCTTATGCCGGAATTTGGGACGACCTAGGGAATTGGAATACGTTAACCAGCCATATGGAGAGTACCATTATCGGCCCTGGCCATATGACGGACAGCAGCGAGCAGACCCATCTGATCAACGAGCTGTCCTGTCCCGTGCATATCATCGATGTGCCCAACGTTATCGTGGCAGCCAGCGCAGACGGCATTCTTGTCGCTCATAAGGACAAGTCGAGCCTGATCAAGGAGAGGCTGGGAGCGATCCTTCCGCGTCCGATGTACGAGGAGAAGGCGTGGGGAAGGGTGAGCGTCTTGCACCATGCGAGGTCTGAGCGGGTTGAAGTCGTTACGAGGAAGCTGGAGATCGAGAGAGATCGGCATACCAAGTACATGATGCATATAAAGCATACGAAGCTGTGGACCGTGGCATCCGGCGAAGGCCAGTTCCTGTGCAACGGCAAGCTGCGCCGGATAGAGACCGGGGACGTTCTGCATATTGCGAGCGGGACCCGATACGGGGTTAAAGCCTCAGAGGCGCTTGTCATTATCGAGAACGACATCGGAGGCAGCCCGTCCGAGGAGGATGAAATAAGCCTGGCCGAAACCTGGGAAAGCGCTTTGGGTTACGAGGGCGGAAAGCGATCAGAGCCGTAATTTGGACTTCTTGCTGCTTTTTATTATATGATTGGTAATAGACTCGCAACCTGGCATCGGCCCGGCAGACTTCTCCATATGAGGTGAGCTGTTATCTTTATATTTATTATCGAATTGATCGTCGTTCTAGCGGTTCTTGCGTATCTTCTGCTTAACTTCTATCCGGCCTTTGGCGGCAAGCCCACGAAGGAGCGGAAGGAAGCGCTAAGCGCATCCAGACAGTATGAGAACGGCAAGTTCGTCAATGCCATCGCTACTTCTATGAAAATGAGCCTGAAAGAGCAGTTAAAGGTAGCTTTTCAGTTTATGAGAGGCAATCCGAAGAGCCGGCCAAGCGAGCCGGTCAAGGTGGAAACGTTGAGCGCCGCCCGCCTGCAGAGGGCGAAGCGGCCGGCGGTTACTTGGCTTGGCCATTCGGCGCTGTTGCTGGAGATGGACGGCAAAACCATTCTGATCGACCCGATGTTCGGCAATGCGCCTTCGCCATTTCCGATAATCGGCGGGAAACGCTTCAGCAAGCTGCTTCCGATCGACATCGAACAGCTTCCGCCCATTGACGCGGTGCTTATTTCCCATGACCACTACGACCATCTCGATTACGGCTCGATCATGAAGCTGAAAGACAAGGTTAGACGTTTCTTCGTTCCGCTGGGCGTTGGCCCGCATCTGCTGCGCTGGGGCGTCGACAGCCGGAAGATCGTCGAGGGAGATTGGTGGGATCGATTCGATTACGAAGGAATGACGTTTGCCTGCACCCCCGCCAGACATTTCTCGGGAAGAAGCTTGACGGACCGTAACGCAACGCTGTGGTGCTCTTGGGTCATCCAAGGGCATGAGACGAGCGTGTTCTTCAGCGGCGATAGCGGTTACGGTCCTCACTTCGGCGAGATTGGGGACAAGTACGGCCCGTTCGATCTTACATTAATGGAATGCGGGCAGTACGACGATCGGTGGTCCGCCATACATATGATGCCCGAGCAGACGGTGCAAGCGCATCTCGACGTTAGGGGAAAGGCGATGATACCGATTCACTGGGGCGCATTTACGCTGGCGCTTCATAGCTGGACCGAGCCGGTCGAGCGTGCGGTGAAGGAAGCGGCGCGGCTGGGCGCGGTCATTGCAACGCCGAGGATCGGCGAGACCGTCTATCTTGATGCGGCCGAACTTCCGGGCTCGGCTTGGTGGACAAGGGACGGATAGGCGTTTTTCCCATCCTCGACTTACGTTCCCAACATCTAAATGGTATAATATGTAGCATAAACGGCTGTAGCCGTCCCCTGGCGGCAAGGCTTGCGTTTCGCGGTGGATTATAAGCGGATTATAAATGTGAAACTTATAATATCTTATAATTTTAAATATTAGGAATTACGATGAATCGGTAACCGGCTGTGTTGGCATAATAATGATGGCATGCCTTGTTATGGACAAGCCGCATGTGCAAATTTTCGCTGCGAAAGCGGGACTAATGGCTCATTATTCGAATAGCCGAGCCGAAAAAAAAGTTGAAACCTTTCCCGAAGATACAACGTTATAGTACGACATATCTGAAAATTTGCGAAAGTCGCCGTAAGCGACTCTTTTGAGGAAAGGAGGTGAACATATAATGGCTTCGATTAATCTAGTAAAGGGTCAAAAGATTGATCTGACGAAAGGCAATGCCGGACTAACGAAGGTTATCGTCGGTCTTGGCTGGGACCCTGTCCAGACGAAAGGTTTCTTCGGAATGAAGAAAGCAGCGAACATCGATTGCGATGCATCCGCCCTTCTTCTGAACGATTTCGATAAATTGGCGAAAGACAATCAACTTGTATGTTTTCACAATAAGACGAGTCCGTGCGGCTCTGTCATTCACTCGGGCGATAACTTGACGGGCGATGGAGACGGAGACGACGAACAAATCCACGTAGATCTGGCGAAGGTGCCTTCGGAGGTTCATAAGGTGCTTGTCGTGGTTAATATCTACGATTGCGAGAACCGCAAGCAGGATTTCGGTATGATCCAGTCGGCATACATCCGCATTATGAACGGAACGAGCGGCGCCGAGTTGATTAAATTCAACTTAAGCGATAATTACTCCGGTTCGACCGCGCTCGTATGCGGCGAGTTATACCGTCATGGCTCCGAGTGGAAATTTGCCGCGATTGGTGAGGGAACGCATGCTCCCCATATCAATCTGCTCGCAAACCGCTATAAATAATAATTTCTATTTAAAAACTAATGAGAAGAGGCGAATGAAACATGGCTATTAACTTGTCCAAAGGTCAGAAGGTAGACCTGACGAAATCAAATCCAGGTCTGAGCAAAATCACGGTAGGTTTAGGTTGGGACACGAACAAATACGACGGCGGCAAAGACTTCGACCTTGACGTATCGGTCTTCTTGACGAACGCGGCCGGCAAAGTCGAATCCGAGAAAAACTTCATCTACTTCAACAATAAACAGAACGAGAACGGCTCCGTTGTACATACGGGCGACAACCGTACGGGCGAAGGCGAAGGCGACGACGAGCAAATCGCGATCGATCTGAACTCGGTTCCGGCTAACGTAGAGAAAATCGCATTCACGATTACGATCTACGAAGCGAACGAGCGCAACCAAAACTTCGGTCAAGTATCCCGCGCTTACGCTCGTATCCTTAACGAAGCTACGAGCCAAGAGCTGATCCGCTTCGACCTCGGCGAAGACTTCTCCGTTGAGACTGGCGTAGTTGTAGGCGAGCTTTACCGCCACAGCGGCGAATGGAAGTTCAACGCAATCGGCAGCGGCTACAGAGACGGTCTTGCGGGCCTGACTCGCGACTATGGCTTAGCATAAGCAACAACCTTACACAAGCTCAAGGCTTTCCATTCGGAAGGCCTTGAGTTTGCCTAATCTTACAGGGTTTTATACAAGTCCGCCTGACCGAACATTCATGAAGAAAGTAGGCGATTTGCATGACAATCAGTCTTTCCAAAGGACAGAGGATCGATTTAACCAAAACAAACCCGGGTCTCACGAAAGTCGTAGTCGGACTGGGCTGGGACACGAACAAATATAGCGGCGGCAACGACATCGACTTGGACGCCTCGGCTTTCCTTCTCTATGAGGATGGCAAGGCGAAGGGCGCCGATGACTTCGTTTTCTACAACAACAGGAGCGGCGGAGCGGGTTCGGTTCTTCACACGGGAGATAACCGTACGGGCGAAGGCGACGGCGACGATGAACAGATTCAAGTCGACTTCAGCAAAATCCCGGCATCGATTCACCGGATCGGCATTACCGTAACGATCTACGACAGCCAAACGCGCGGTCAGAACTTCGGTCAAGTATCGAATGCCTTCGTTCGCGTGGTAGATGCCGCAACGGATCGCGAAATTATGCGTTATGATCTTGGAGAGGATTTCTCGACCGAGACGGCAGTCGTATTTTGCGAGTTTTACCGTCATGGGACGGATTGGAAATTCCAAGCGATCGGCAGCGGCTTCCAGGGCGGCTTGAGCGCGCTTTGCAAGAACTACGGGTTGGATGCGCAATAGGAAATGCGATTTGGTGATGAGGCGATAAGCTGAATCACCTTTCTTCAAGTTAAATCATGAAGAAGTACCGTTAATGCCTGACACAGCATAGGGCCAAAGGGTGAGTGAAAATGACCGTACAAATTATTAAAGGCCAGAAGGCCGATCTGACGAAGACGAATCCGGGTTTAACCGAGGTAGTCGTTAGCTTAGGCTGGCGGGCGCCAAGCTCTATTGAGCTTGATACTTCGGCATTTCTTCTCCGGGCAAACGGCAAGGTAGCCGGAGACGACGATCTTATTTTTTATAATAATCCAACGACAAACTTCATTGCGTATCAAGATGGACAAGCCGGCGGCGATAATAAGCAGTTCACGATCAAGCTGCAGCAAGTTCCGGCTGCCATGGAGAAGATCGCATTCTCGCTAACGATCTATGACAGCGATAACCGCAAGCAAAATTTTGGACAAGTGGGGAATGCCTTCATCCGGTTCGTCAATAAGCAGACCGGCGTCGAAGTGCTTCGATATGATCTTGGAAACGACTTCTCCGTTGAAACGGCTATTGTTGTAGGAGAATTATATAGATACAATGGTGAGTGGAAATTCAATGCGGTTGGAGCAGGGTTTGCCGGTGGACTGGGAGCGCTGTGCGGCAACTTCGGCATTGAAGTGAATGACGAGCCGGCAGCGCCTGATCCGCAGCCGTTACCGGAGCCGCCGGCCGCAAGGCCTGCGACACCGCCTGCGCAGCCGCAAGCCCCTAAGCAAGAATCGCCGCCTGCACCGTTGAACCTCAACTTGAACAAGATCGAGCTGAAGAAAAAAGGCGATACGATCAATCTGAAGAAATCGGCGGGCGGCTTAGGTGAAATTCTGATTAATCTCAATTGGAACCAACAGCAGACGAAGAGCGGCGGGTTCTTCGGACGAAGCAGCAAAGGGGTGGACCTGGATCTGGCTTGCTTGTACGAGTTGAATAACGGCGAGAAGGGCGTTATTCAGGCGCTTGGCGGAAGTTTCGGTCAATTGAACCGGGCGCCGTTCATTGCGCTTGACGGCGACGATCGGACAGGCTCGGTCAAGACGGGCGAGAATTTGCGCATTAACGGGGCGAGAATCACCGACATAAAGCGAATTCTTGTGTTTACCTTCATCTACGAGGGTGTGACAAGCTGGTCGCAAGCCGATGGCGTTGTGTCGGTGAAGCAGGAAGGCGGCCCGGAAATCGTTGTTCATATGAACGAACATGATAATAGCAAAGGAATGTGTGCCATTGCCATGATTCGCAACGTGAACAATGAGACGTTCAGCATTGAACGGCTCGTTCAGTTCTATAACGGACATCGGGAAATTGACCAAGCCTATGGCTGGGGAATGCGTTGGGTAGCAGGAAGCAAGTAGCAAGTAGTTCGTTACGGTAGTCATCGCACGATAGGAGGTGGACAAGGTGGTAGATTTTTTTAACAGTATCGTAGAAAACTACGGTCATTTTTTCTCATGGCAAGAGGTTGTCGATACGATGACAAGTCCGGAGAGCTGGAGCATTATTGCCATTCTGGTCCTGCTTGAAGGGCTGTTGTCGGCGGATAATGCGCTCGTGCTTGCGGTTATGGTTAAGCACTTGCCGAAGGAACAGCAGAAACGCGCATTGTTCTACGGTATTCTCGGCGCTTATGTCTTCCGCTTCATCGCGATCGGCTTAGGTACGATTCTCGTCAAGATTACTTGGATAAAGGTGGCAGGAGCTCTATACCTGCTTTACATCGCTTATTCCGGTATATTTAAGAAGAAGGGCGAGGAAGGCGAGACGAAGAACAAAGGCTACGGCTTCTGGCGCACGGTTCTTATGGTCGAACTGATGGATATCGCATTCAGTATCGACAGCGTTATCGCCGCTTTCGGCGTCAGCGAAGAAGTGTGGGTATTGTTCGTCGGCGGACTTCTCGGCGTACTGATGATGCGCGGCGTCGCGCAAGTATTCTTGAAGCTGATCGACAAGTTCCCTGAGCTCGAAACGACGGCGTTCATCATGATCGCTATTATTGCGGCTAAGATGCTTGCGGCCGCTTTGTTCCATTTCGAGGTGGACCACTTCATCTTCTTCGGTATTCTTGTCGTCGTCTTCGGCGGCACGATCCTGTTAAGCTCCATGAAGAGGAAGCGGGAAGGAAAGCAAGGCGCTTAATTGATTGGCTTGAACCGCATGAATTCCCGCCACATAAGAAAGTTATAGTCTGTTGCGAACGGCTCCGTCCTTTGGGTAGTAACACACATCCCGTAGATTGCATGCGAATGCGTCCGCGGAGTGTACTTAGGCGGAGTCGTTTCTATATCATGAACCATGGGATCTATCGACAGCACTAACGATTGCCGAGTAACCATGCATTCGAATTAAGGAGGAGACGGCTCTGAGATATTTTAACTATTTAACGCGAGAAGAAGAGACTGCTTTGTTCGTCAGTCCGCCCATACCTTTCAACCAATCCTCCGACAAAGATCTGCTCGCATACGCGGTAGGCGCTGCTTTATATATGCCGGCTACTCGGCAAACGATTGCGGAAGACATTCTAAGCGCAAAGCATGAAGGACTGGTGTCCATCGTCATCGATCTAGAGGATGCGGTAGGGGATCAACAGGTGGAGCTTGCCGAAGAGATGCTCATGCAGCAGCTTTTTCTCATTGCCTCCTATGTGAAGATCGGCGTGCTGGCTGAATCCCAGCTCCCGCTTATTTTCGTGAGAGTTCGTGCCGTCGAACAGCTTAGATCGCTGTTGGGACGCTTCGGACAGTTGATTACGCATATTACCGGCTTCGTGCTGCCTAAGTTTACGCCGGAGAACGGCGAGGCTTATTTCTACGAGATTGCTTCATATAACAAGACGAGGGGCGAATCGAGCCCTATGCTATACGGGATGCCGATCCTGGAGACGGCATCGGTTATTTACCGCGAGAGCAGAGTGGAAACGCTGCTCGGCATTAAACGTATATTGGACAAGTACCAATCATGCGTGCTTAACGTTCGAATCGGAGCTACGGATTTCTCGAGCTTATTCGGGCTTCGCCGAAGTCCGGATATGACGATCTACGAGATTGCGCCGATTCGCGATTGCATAGCCGACATTATTAATATTTTTGGTAGAGTCGATTCCGGGTACGTTATCTCCGGTCCGGTATGGGAATATTTCTCCAACCGGGAGCGCGTGCTCAAACCTCAGCTACGCATAACACCGTTCGAGGAGGCGCTCGGCCATGTCGGCCGCGATCTTCGTTCGCTTTATATATCCAATTCCATGGACGGACTGATTCGGGAAGTGATCATGGACAAGGAAAACGGCATTACGGGCAAGACGATTATTCATCCGACGCATATTAAACCGGTACAGGCGCTATATGCCGTGACGCATGAGGAGTATATCGACGCTACGAGCATTATTTCGAACAATAACGGCTATCTTGGCGTCATGAAGAGCCAATATGCGAACAAGATGAATGAAATCAAACCGCATTTGAACTGGGCAAGGCGCATACTGGCGAGATCACAAATTTACGGGGTGTTACATGAGCAGCAGCATTTTATCGGATTATTGCCCGGACATGAGCAAGTATACAGTTAACATATTGGACCGGATCGAGGTTCGAATAGAAGTGACCCATAATCCGTTCGAGCTGCCTGTCGATCTGTTCTTCGCGATGGCGGCGAGAATCAATAAGAAACGTTCCTTCCTGTTCGTCAGCAAAATGCTCGGTAAGCACATTCCCGTCAATCCGCATACGTCGCTTCTAAGCGGCGCAGCGCTCGCGCTGCTGCTTCTCACCAAGCAGGATGGGGCTACGGCGCTGCGCGCACGGGCGCTGCTGCAGCAGGCGCTGGAAGGGCTGAGGGACGAGAGTCTCGCGCAGGCCGCGTACGAGGCGCTTATGGCTGGCAAGCTGGCCCCGTCCGCGCCGCTTGCTTTCATCGGCTTCGCCGAGACGGCAACCGCGCTCGGGCATGCGATGTACAACGTGCTTGCGGAGCGGGCGACGTATATTCATACGACGCGAGAGGAAATCCCCGAGTTAGTCTCGGTCATCAGCTTCGAAGAGGAGCATTCCCACGCTGTCGCCCACCGCTGTTACGCCTTGAAGCCGGAAGTGTTGTCCGGCACGGAGCCGATTGTGCTCGTAGATGACGAGATTACGACCGGCAAGACGGCGCTCAATATTATCCGCGATATTCAATCGAAGTTTCCGCGCAAGAAGTATTTGATCGCTTCGTTGCTCGATTGGCGCTCGGAGAGCGATGAGCGCGCATGCGAGGAGCTGCAAGCCGAGCTTGGCATTGAGATCGAATCGATATGCCTGCTGAAGGGCCGGATTACGGCCGTAGGCAGCCCGCCCGAGGCAGCTCCTATACCTCGTGATCTGTCGGGCCTGCCGGAAGCCGAGCTTGCTATCGTTCATATGGGAGATAGCTTGGAGCAGATAGAACTAGCGATAGGCTCGGTAGATTCGAGCGGTCATCCTAACGGCGCTCCGTATACAATTGCAACGGGCCGCTTCGGTATCGAGGCTGCGCAGCGCCTTGCAATAGACAGCGACATTAGCCGTATCGCTACAGAGCTACGGCAGCATCGCGGCGGCGAGCGGACGCTCGTAATGGGCACGGGGGAATTCATGTACGTGCCGATGCGCATCGCGGCGGAGATGGGAGCGGGCGTCCGCTATCAATCGACGACGAGAAGCCCGATTCACACGTCGGACGAGCCGGGTTATGCGGTGACGAGCGCACAGCCGTATCCATCTCCTGAGGATGGGGATGTCAGGCACTTTATCTACAATGTCGCCCCGGGCCAGTATGACGACATATTCGTAATATTCGAACGGGATATGGATCCAAGCCGGCTGGCACCGATGCTTCATATTTTGCGCAGGCTGGCAGGCAGCAAGGTGCACGCGGTATTCCTGACCGCGAATTCGCACGGTTGGGAGAGCACGATGCGATGAGGATAGAGAACAACGCGGATGCCGATGTACGATTGCATGGGAAGGTTATTGCTCCTCCGACACCGATCGGCAGCTATGATCCCTCCGACGTAACGTTTCTATTGAAAGATATAAGCTCCGTTCAGCTTGAACGGACGACCGAGGAGCGGGAAGCGGCGATTCAGTCAGGCGTTCATTATTCGGAAATGCTGCCAACCGAATACGAGCCTTCCTCTTCGTATATCGAGCTGTTCCATCGGACGCTAGCGCAATCCGCGCAGGATGTGGCGCTTGCCGCGGCCATCGTCGCAGAGCGGATTGCGGAAATGCGGGGCAAGGACGTCGTACTCGTCTCGCTCGCGAGAGGCGGAACGCCGGCGGGCATTCTGATCAAGCGGTACTTGGCTTACCGGTACGGCTGGGACGTTAAGCATTACAGCATCTCTATTATTCGCGGCAAAGGCATTGACGAGAATGCGATCCTCTATATTTTGCAGCAGCATGGCGCGGATACTGAGCTTCAGTTCGTGGACGGTTGGACGGGCAAGGGCGCCATTCGCGGCGTGTTGGCCGAGGCCGCAGAACAATTCGAGCGCAAATACGGGTACCGAATGAACGATGATTTAGCGGTGCTCGCCGATCCCGGCCATTGCTGCACGACATTCGGCACGCGCGACGATTATTTGATCCCAAGCGCATGCCTCAACGCGACCGTCTCCGGCCTAATCAGCCGCACCGTGCAGCGGGACGATCTGATCGGCCCAAGAGACTTCCATGGCGCGAAGCATTATGCGGAATGGAAGGAAGCGGACTTGTCGCATACGTTTGTCGATACGGTATCGGCCTGCTTCCCGGCTATTGCAGACGAAGCGGCTAGGCAGGCGGAAGAGATGGAGCGTCATCCTGCGGCAGCAACGTGGCAAGGGCTGTCCGACATTCGTATGCTCCAGCAGAAGTACGGCATCGACAACGTTAATTTCGTAAAGCCGGGCGTCGGAGAGACGACGCGGGTGCTGCTGCGGCGTATGCCGTGGAAGATTATCGTGAACCGCCTGGACAACCCTGACTTGAGGCATATTATGCTGCTGGCCGAGGATCGCGGCATACCGGTAGAGGTACTGGAAGGACTTACTTATTCTTGCTGCGGCATTATAAAGCCGCTGAAAGGCGATTCGGAATGATCTATGCAAGCGATTTGGACCAGACGTTAATTTATTCGGCAAGATCGATAGGGGTACCGACCGATTCGTACGGCATCGTGCCTGCGGAGCGGCATCAGGAGAAGACGATCGCTCACATTTCGCAGGAAGCGCTAAGACTGCTTGCATACTTGCCGTCCGATGTGCAGTTCGTGCCGGTGACGACGCGGACGGAGTCGCAATATCGGCGCATTCATATTTTCCAAGAGGTGATCGTTCCGCAATTTGCGGTGACGAGCAACGGCGGCAACATCATGAAGAACGGCGTGCCGGATCGTGAATGGCGCGTTAATATCGAGCGGAGGCTTGCGGCTGGCGCGGCTTCGGCGGCGGAAGCAAGGACGCATTTCGCGGGGGTGCTTGCCAGCGATTGGGTACTGCGCGAGGACCTGTGCGACGAGCTGTTCTACTCGATTTTGATCGATCGCGAGCGGATGGAGCTGGAAGCGGTCATGGAGAAAGCCGAGGCAGTGAAGTCGCTAGGCTGGGAAGTATCCATTCAAGGACGCAAAATCTATATCGTGCCGTCCGTCATTAACAAATGGGATGCGATCGCCCATATTAAGAGCCGTCTCGGCGGGCTCGAGGTGATCGCATCCGGCGATTCGCTGCTTGACCGTTGCCTGCTCGATCAGGCGGATTACGCCATCGCCCCCGCTCATGGCGAACTGTTCCGCGAGAAGCAGCGCGATCCTGCGTCAGTGAGGACCAGGTTCACAGAGCGCTCAGGCATCTTCGCAGCCGACGAAATCGTTAGTTACGTGCATCATATTTCACAACAATTGAAAGCGGTGAACAATCCGGCATGAAGAAAAAGGTCAACCTATATTTTAACCGATGGTTCTCGGTCTCCTATCTTTATATGAATCATTTGCGGAACAATCCGGACGGCGTGGAGTTCAAAATCTTCGGAACGCATCCCGATCCGATGCATATGTCGCTGCAAGGCTGCGATTATGCCGAGGTTGAACCGGTGCTGGAGGGGGTGGAATACGTCGAGTACCTGGTCGATTTCTGCCGCAAGCATCAGATCGATGTATTCATCCCGCGCCTTAAGATGCTGGATATTGCCAAGCATGTTCATCTATTCGACGAGATCGGCACGAAGGTGCTCGTCTGCCGGGATACGGTGCTGCTGGAGTCTCTTGTGGAGAAGGATCAGTTCTATAAGTCGCTTGCCGGCAAAGGCATAATGGAAATTCCCGCATACGAGATCGTGAACAATGCGGATGATTTCAAGGCCGCTTACGAACGTCTCGTTGCCGCCGGGCATCAAGTCTGCTTCAAGCCGAATAATTCGGAGGGCGGTCTTGGCTTCCGAATCATCGATAATGAGCGCGACCGGCTGCAGGAGCTGTTCGGTTACGTGACGCAGCTTACGTCCTTCGAGGATGCTTACCGCACGCTGGCTAGCGTCGACACCTTCGAAGATCTGATGGTCATGGAGCTGTTGCCGGGCCACGAATACAGCATCGACTGTCTGTCCGACGAGAGCGGCCGCTTGTTAACGGCGGTGCCAAGACGGAAGGAGAGCGGCCGCCTGCGCGTATTGGAAAACAATGCGGAGCTGATCGAAATCGCGAACCGAGTCGCAGATACGTTCCATATTCCGTACAACTTCAACATACAAATGAAATATAACGGCGATACGCCGAAGCTGCTGGAGATTAATCCAAGAATGTCCGGCGGTCTTCATGTAACTTGCCTATCCGGCGTTAACTTCCCGTACCTGGCGGTGAAGACGGCACTGGGTGGAGAGGTTGGACCCATTGCGCCGGAATTCGGCATCTGGGCAAGTCATATCGAGCAACCTATGCGCATGCTTGATTGGTCCAAATAATCGTATTTACTAGGTGAATCCGACCTCTGAGGCCCGTGCGCGAGTTGACATGACCCTTCTGTTATTTCTACAATATAAGCGATTATAAGTTGCACAAGTAACTTAAAGACACGGCTTTAGGAGGTAGGATTCATGGGATCGAAAAAAAATATGCTAATTGGAGCCGGCGTCGGTTACGTAGGTGCAGTCATTTCGAGCTGGTTCCTGCCGGAATTGGCATCGCTTGTCATTCCGGCTGCGGGAGCGATGGTCGGGGGACTCATTCCCAGTCGCAGCAGAACGCGGAATTCTATTGATGCTACGCCGTCTTCGCAGCAACTGCCAAGCGGTGGATATAATGGCGGGGAGCCTATACAAGGGGGGCCGAATCAAGGGCATTCATACAGTCCGCACCTCTTCAACCCGCAGCAGGGCGCACCTATTCAGCAGCAGCCGGAACCGCCTCGAGCCGCTCCAGTCGCAGAGGAGAAGCCGAAGCCCGTGGTTAGCGCTGAGTTTGCTCCCGTGATCGAGTATTTGGAAGTGCTGGAAGACATGATTATTTCCGAAGGGCAGAAGAATACGCTCGACAGCGAGATCGTCGACAAGTCGTTGTCGTTGTTCGCCCGCGTACAGCGGGTCATTCCGCTGCTGGATCAATTGGGCGACGGCAATATTAATCATACGATTCGGAGACTGGTGCTCAAAGATTTGAACGGCTTCATTAATCCGTTCCTGCGCCTCAGCGGGGAAGCGAAGAGCAAGAACCGCCGCACGCTGCTGAATGGCCTTAAGGATGTCGATACGAAGATTTCGGATATAGCGTCTACGATCGAACATAAGGACTTGCTAGAGCTGCAGACCAAGGCGGAGCTTATTCACCAGCGCTACAGAGGCTCCGATTTATAGAAGTACGAAGGAAGATCATTCGCGCCGCGAGTGAGGCTTAATGCTTAATAAATCGTTGTAGGAGGGATTTAAGGTGTCCGTTCAAATGATGAATTTGAAGAAGGAAGACGAACAGAAGGTGGAGCAGGAGGCGTCGCAGCTCATTCAGAAGGTGTCGCAGACCGACACGCTATCGCTTGATTTATTAATGGACGAGATCGGCAAGCTGGGCACGAAGACGCAGGAAAGAGCGGGACAGACGCTGAAGATGCTCGACCGTCCCGTTAACGACCTGATGTCGGGCAACCGCGCCGAAGTGTCCAATATGATTCTGAAGCTTCGCAGCGAATGCGAGAGCTTGCAGCAAAGCAAGAACGTCGGCTTCGTCGGTAAGCTGCTGCGCAAGAGCCCGCTTAAGAACTACGTGTACAAGTATCAGACCGTGAAGACGAATGTCGATTCGATCGTTACAGGCCTCCGCGATGGCAAGGACTCGCTTGAAGAGAACATCGTCAACATGCGCCAATTGAAGAGATCGTCGATTGACGAGATTTATAACTTGAATACGAAGATCGCCTTCGGCGACAAGCTGAAGCAGCTATTCGAGGCGGAAATCGCCAAGCCGGAGAACGAGTCGCGCAAGACGCATTTGGAGCGCGGACTTCGCAAGGTCGTCACGCGCGTCCAATCGATGACCGAGATGATTATGCTTTATAATCAAGCGATTGCCGCTACCGATATAATTAACGACAACAATGACAAGCTGATCGACTCGGTGAGCAACGCCATCGATAAGACGACGAACTTGATCACGGTGTCGGCGATGATCGCCCTTGCACTGAACGATCAAGAGAAGGTTATCGCAGCCGTTGACGCGACGAATCGTACGATCGAAGAACAGTTCAAGGAAAATGCTCGCTTGCTTCGGACGACTACGGAGAAGACGAATGAGTTGTTATCCAAGCCGTCTATGTCGATGGAAGCCGTCAATCAAGCAATTGGCGATTTAATGGCCGCGCTCGATTCGTCCGAACAGTCGAATCGCCGCATTATCGATAGCTGCAAAGACTACACCGTCAAGATGACGGCGATCAACGGCCAGATGAATCAGCGCCTTGGCTTGAACGCTGCTTCGACGCCGCAGGCGATAGAAGGTTCCGGGTCAAGCGACGAGCTTAGCAGCTTTTTGAAGTAATAGCTGGAAGGAAGAGGGGGACGCTGAGGCGTTCCTTTTTTTTATTGCGGTTAAATCCGATTGAAACGATTGGAATTTGTTTGTATGGACTAGCATTGAGGATTGAAAGCGGTTATTATAGAAGGAATTATACTGGTTACTGGTGACATCCTATTGCGGAAATCGCGGCTGCGAACCTAAGCAGCGTCATCGAGAAGGAAGTGTGCGATACATGTTGAAGCAGAAAATATTGAACCGATCCACGGGGATTTTGACATATGGCATTACGCCGCCGAAGAAAAGCCATACGCCGGAGAAGATGAAGGAAATCGCGCAGAAGCAGCGCGAACGGCTAAGCGGACTAGAACTGGATGGGCTTATTCTTTACGACGTGCAGGAAGAGGATGCCCGTATAGAGGATGAGCGGCCTTTCCCTTATCTCGAGACGATGGATCCGAACACGTACTGCAAGGAATATCTGAACGAGCTGGACGTGCCGAAGATCATCTATCGCTGCGTCGGCAACAATACCGAAACGGAAATGTCGGATTGGGTGGTCGCGGATAGCGAACGGGACCGTTATTCCGTATTCGTCGGCGCCTCCTCCAGCAAGCAGCAGGTGAAGCTGGATCTGCTGGACGCCTACGAGCTGAGCAAGAAGCTGAATGACCGCATCGTGCTTGGCGGCGTTGTCATTCCGGAAAGACATATGAAGAAGAACGACGAGCATATCCGGGTCGCGACCAAGACGGCCAAGGGCTGCCATTTCTTCATTTCGCAGGCAACGTACAATCTGGAAGCGTCCAAGAACTTCCTGTCGGACTACTACTACCATTGCAAGGACAATGACCTTGAGATGGTTCCGATTCTGTTCAATCTAGCGCCATGCGGCTCGCAGAAGACGCTGGAGTTCATGAAATGGCTCGGCATCAGCATCCCGAGATGGCTGGAGAACGATCTGGTCAAATCCAACGATATTTTGGACAAGTCTATTAATCTATCGCGGAAGATTTTCGAGGAGCTCTTCGAATTCGGTCTGGAGAAAGGCGTGCCGATCGGCTGCAGCGTGGAGAGCGTGTCGACGAGAAAGGTCGAGATTGAGGCGTCCATCCAGCTTGCCAAAGATATAAGAGCCATTATGGACAAGAAGCTGCTCAGCGCTGCCCGTCGTTAAATTGCCTCCTGCGGATGCGGATTGACCGGATTGATCGTTAACATACTGCCGAGCCCTCTCACATACAGTAGTTGTAACTGGATGAAGAGGAGAGGAGGCTTTATGGGACCCTCGATCCTGCTGGGCGTTATCATCGTCGTGTTGATTGTCGTAGCGAGCAGTGAGAAGGCGGAAGCTATAGCCGAATTGAACGATGGATAAACGAACGGTTGAAGCCCCAGCGATGGGGCTTTTTATTTGAATGGGGCCTTAGTGCCCGCTATCCTTACGTATGCGAATTTGATAGAATAGAGACAGAGAAGGTTAATGCTGGAATGGCGGAATGGAGGGGCGCGCGCTTGGAGTTTTCATTCGAGTTGATGGATGATTCGCAGATCAACATTTATTATCAGTACGGCAGTACGACGTTCATGTTTAATTTGTTTACCCAATACGGCGAGTGGACCCTGCATCCTTTTGACGGCATCCTGCTACAGAACAAGGAAATGTGCGCGCTGGTCGTATCGGAGCTGCTCAAGAACAAAGACTTTCACGTCTTGCTGGCACGGGAGAACATCACGCTAACCGCGCTGCGGACGACGATCGAGCTGAATCCGCGTACCGTGCCGGAGGAGAGGCAAGGACGCCGCGGTTCGGACAGAGATTACGACGACAAGACGGACTTTATCGAATCGAATACGTTCGAAGATATATTAGAGATGGAGAAGGAGCAGATGCAGGAGCGCATCGCCTTCTTCCAGGACATTATCAGTCGCATGTACATGGACGGCTATGGGCCGGAAGACGAGGATTTCAACAAGGTGCAGTCGCTTATCCGCATCTATAAGGAGACGCTGGAGCGCCTCTCGGATATGAACGGCTTTGACATGAAGCGCAGAAACGACAGAAGATGGTGACGGTGAGACGATGAATGAATTAATCCAGCTATCGCGTAGCGGCGATCCTAACGCATTCAAGGAGCTGCTGTCGATCCATAAGGACAAAGTGTACCATTTTGCCTATCGGATATTGCGCAATAAACAGGAGTGCGAGGATGTCGTGCAGGAGACGTTCATCCGCATTTTTTTGAACCTGCATCGGTTCGACGAGAAGAAAAACTTCACGACGTGGATGTTCGAAATATGCAAAAATGTTTGCTACGATATCCTGCGCCGCGAGAAGGTGCGCAAGAAGCTGTCGCTGGATGCCGTCAACCCGGAATTAACGGATCATAATTCCTTCTTGGATATTTTGCCGGACCGGGATAAGCTGCCGATCGATCAAGTGATCGAGAAGGAATTGAATACGCAAGTACATACGATCATTAATCATCTGCCGGATCAATATAAGGAGCTCGTCTATCAGCGCTATATATTGGAGATGTCGCTGGAGGAGATGAGCGTGCAGGACAGTCTGCCGATTAATACGGTGAAGACGAGGCTGTTCCGTGCGCGTCAGTTTATTAAGAAAAGATGGGGCGGCGTATTTTTGCGCGCGAACCTGTTGATGCTATCGATGATCAAGTTCGTATAGGAAGAGGTGGCGGATTTATGAAAAGCTTGGATGCGGAGCAGCTTAGCGAGCGGGACAGCTACAAGCTGCTGATTGGCAGTATTCTGCCTCGCCCGATTGCTCTCGTGACAACGATAACGGCGAACGGAACGGTTAATGCCGGGCCTTTCAGCTACTTCAATATCGTAACGGCCAATCCTCCGCTTATATCGGTGTCGGTACAGCGCAAGCAAGGCGAAATGAAGGATACAGCAAGAAACGCGGTAGAGAGCGGCGAATTCGTCGTTCATATCTCGGACGAGACATATGTCGATCAGATGAATCGGACGGCGGCCAATCTCGGGCCGGAGGAGAGCGAGATTGAGCTCGCGGGCTTGACGGCCGTCGCAAGCAGCCGGGTTGCCGTGCCTGGCATCGCCGAGGCGAGAATACGGATGGAATGCGTACTGGAGCAGACGATCCCGCTTGGCGAGAAGGAAGGCGCTCCCGCGTGCGATCTGCTGATCGGCCGCGTCGTCTACTTCCACGTTGACGAGGAGCTGTACGATAACGGCCGCATTAAGGTGGAGGCGCTGAAGCCGGTGAGCAGGCTGGCCGGCAGCGACTACGCGAAGCTCGGCGAGACGTTCTCGCTGGAGCGGCCCAATTAGTTGGATAAAGTGGAGAATTACGCTATGAACGGCGTGGTTCTCCTTTTTTTGTTGTTTAACAAGCACCTCCTCCGTTCGTTGTTACTCGATTAGTATCTATATTGGATTTTTGCAGGAAGTAGACAAGCAATTAGCCGTTGTAGTGGTCTATATTGGAGAAACGACCCATAGTTAATGCAATTATCCAATGTAGCCGGAACATCAACCGATGCTGACCTGATAACGCGTACTGACTGCTTTATTTGAAAATAAAGGGTATGAGCGGAGAAGAAGAGAAAAGGGTAGTAACAGAACATTTTTTTTGGAAAATACAAAATCGGCTTCAGAAAATGGCGGGACGCTGCATCTATATAACGAGTGTGTGGAAAGGAGACGAGTGCGCATCGATGAGGGAACTCGGCGTGATGAACAAAACGACGGAGGAGCTCGTCGAACAAGCGCGAAGAGGGGGCGAGACGGCTTTCGCCGAGCTGGTGCGCCGACATCGGAGCAAAGCATTCTTATGGGCTAGCGCCATGGCTGGCGATAAGCATCTGGCGGAAGATATTGTCCAAGAAGCGTTGCTTAACGCTTATTTGAAGTTGGATTCATTGGCAGACCCGGCACGCTTCGTTTCATGGCTACATACGATCGTTAAGAACCAGGCCCGAATGAAGATGCGTCAAAGCTCCACCAGGCGCGGGCAATTGGGAGACGGAGCGCTGATTGACATCGTAGCCGCTAGAAACTCAATCGTTGACGAAGACGGCAGTTCTCATAAAGCGATGGACAAGGTGAGGGAGTTGCTTGGCTGCTTGACGGTTGCCGAGCGGAATGTATTCGCTGCCCATTATTTAGAACAGATTTCCCCTGCAGAGATTGCGAAGCGGATCGATACAACGATAGACAGCGTCTATCATACTTTGTCGCGGCCCGTATCAAAATTCAGGAAGAGAACAAGCGGCATTCGCTCTCCGACTATATTCGGGAGAGGATGGCTGTCATGGGGAGAGGCCTGTAATGGCGGAAGCAACGCCGTCTTGGCGAAGTTCCCCATGGAAGCAGTGCAAAAATTCGTTGGCAAGTGCCTGCTATGCCGTACTCAGCCAAAAATTGAAAGAAACGCACACGGTCTCGGATGTGATGGGGCTGACGGGACAGGCGTTCCGCCTGACCGTTGAGGATGTTCGGATCGATGTGTCCGGGCCATGGATGTATTTCTGGGAGCCAATCGTGCAGGAGGGCTTGGCACAGCTTGGCATGGCCTGCCGCATTACGGGCGATGGAGGCGCAGCGCCTTCACCGTACATGCTTCATAAGAGCCTTGAGCATATTCGGAGTGTAATTGCTGCAGGCTCCGCTGTTATCGCATGGGGGCTGTTCACGGCCGGGTTCGGTGTTATATATGGCTACGACGACGAGCAACGCCTGCTCTACGCCGAGGATGCGCGCAAAAAAGGCGCCATTCCTTATGAGAGCTTAGGAAGAGGCGCTTCAGATGGATTATTTATTGTTTCTATTACGGAGGAGCTTAAGCAAATCAAGGCTGATTACCGAACTTCCACAAAGAAGGCTCTGCAGATGGCGATTAGGCATGCCTATCGTGAGCGCACCTTCGTCGGTTATACGAGCGGTATTGCAGGCTATGGGCGCTGGAGGGACGCCTTTGCGCAAGGCTGTGCGGATGCGCTTGGCAACGCCTGCTGCGTACAGTTGACCGCCGATGCGCGGCGACATGGCGCTATATTTCTACAGCGACTGTCAAGTAGATTTACGGTGATTGATCCGCGTGTGGCTGATTTGGCGGAAGAGGCATCCGTCTGCATGTCAGAAACGGCATGCTTGCTCCAGCAGTTAGGCGAGCTGTTTCCGTTCCCGCATGGCGGCAATCCGCTGGATGCCAGTTATGCCGTGCAAGCGGTAGGTTTGTTGGATGCGGCCAAGCGTCGGGAGGAACAAGCTTATGAGCGCTTCGGCTGCATAATTGCTTGTTTATCATGACCAATCGAATGAGGAGTGACAATAGATGCTAAAGCAATTGGAGCGTTACGAGTTCACGGGCTATCATGCCTCGCACATAGGGGCTCTGAAATCTTGCGCCGACTACTACAGTATGGACATTTCGCCGGCCTGGCTATTCGGAATGACGGGGCAGGCATTCATGATGGTTACCGATGAACATCTCATTAGCCCGAATGTAGGCTTACCCGAGGAAGAACAGTTTACCCTTGCAGCTAATATAGGGCTTCGTATCCAAGGCCGCCATACGATTCAGACAGATGAGGCGTTCAAGAAGCAGCAGCAAGAGGTATGGGAGCAAGCACGCACAGCCCTCAATCAAAACAAGCCTGTATTCGCCAAAGAGATTGGGCTTGGCAATGAGACGTCGCTTGTGTACGCCTATGGGGAGCGGGGCTATTATACAAAGTCATGGCATGGCGGAACTGGGCACGAGGGAGCGGATCAAGAGATCAGCTGGGATACGCTAGGACGCAACTATTGCCCTTGCGAGCAATGCAGGCACAGGCTGCTTGGTCCGAGCACGGCTGCCTATCTGGGCAAGAGACGTAATGACGGCGGTCTTCTGTCGCTACACTGGGCAGAGACAGAAGAGCCCATATCCGCAAAGGAAGCACTTGCTGCTGCTTTGCGAGTCGTGGCGGCCTTCAATGAACAAGCCGAATATACATATGGAGCGGGTCGATTTTTTACCGGCGCAAGAGGGATAGAGCAATGGATTAACGCTATTAGAAGCACGGAAATTACAGGTTTCTATATGGGTTACTATACGGATATATGGCTTGAGAGCCGGCATTATGCGGTTCAGTTTCTGAAGGAGGCGCAAGGGCGTATAGTCGGTGCTGACGAGGAACTGGTAACGGCGCATAAGCAATATGAGCTTATTCGGCAGGCGTACGCGAAGCTCACGGGCTTGTTTCCATGGATGCAGCCTATGCAGCCCATTGCCGATCCGTTCCGGCGCAAGGAAGCGATTGAGCTGCTTAGCGAGATTAAACTGTTGGAGCAAGACGCCAATCAGGCGCTGCGCCAGCTTCTAAAAAAGCTGGCATAGCGCCTGATTGAGTCAAGATCTACCCTTACCTGAGGCTGCGATCTTAGCTTATTAGAGCAACGGCTTGTTGCTCGGCTTGCAGCAGACGCTCGCGTACGCGAACGACCTCACCAATGATAATGAGTGCGGGATTGCTCAAATGCATCGATACGGCAAGCTTGTGAATATCGGCCAGCGTTCCGACTATGGTGCGCTGGCTAGCCGTCGTTCCGCGCTCGATGAGCGCGACGGGCGTCGATGCGGGCTTGCCATGCTTCAGCAGCTCCTCGCGGATAGCTCCAAGCTGGCTAACGCCCATATAGATCGCCAGCGTATCTACGCTGTGCGCAAGCAAGTCCCACCTGACGGGCGATTGATCGCCGTGGCAGCGGTTGCCGGTTACGCAGGCGAAGGAAGAGGCGTATTCGCGGTGCGTAACCGGGATGCCCGCCGCTGCGGCCGCCCCGATGGCGGAGGTGATTCCCGGTACGATCTCGTACGGGATGCCGCAAGCTGCGAGTTCCAGCGCCTCCTCGCCGCCGCGGCCGAAGACGAACGGGTCTCCGCCTTTCAGCCGGACGACGGTTTTCCCTTGCAGCGCGTAGCTTACGAGCGCTGCATTAATCTGCTGCTGCGGCATGGCATGCGCGCCTGGCGCTTTGCCGCAGTAGACAAGCTCAGCATCCTGCTTAGCATAACTGAGCAGTTCTTCGCTAGCCAACCGGTCATAGAGAATGACATCGGCTATCTGGATACGGCGCATTGCCTTGACCGTAATGAGTTCGGGATCGCCGGGACCTGCCCCGACAATGTATACAGTGCCATACGCCGTATGATTCATAGATTGCCGCTCCTTATGGTAAGAGTAGATGATACGGCTGGAGTTCCAGCGGAGGGAGAGACGGCAGCGGTATAGGGTCCGGGTTCGGGACTCGCTGCCATCTTTTTCGCTGTCGAAGGGCCGGTTATTTTGCGCTGAGTAAGATCAAATAGGATGAAGGTATATAGTGCTCTCGGGCGTGTATTGTACCGCCGGCCGACTTCGAGGTCATGCCATGACAACGCCGTACGCCATGGTGTTCGCCTCTAGATGGTTACGTAGATAGAGCCGCTCTCGTGATCGATCTCTGTTTTGTAGGTTGTAATGCAGCCTTCATCGGGCTCGTGTACGCGGCCGCTGCGAAGATCGATCTTCCAGTCATGGAGCGGGCAGTGTACGGCCGTGCCGCACACCATCCCTTCCGAAAGCTGGCCGCCCTTGTGCGGACATTTGTTATCGACGGCAAGGATGCTGTTATCGCTTAGGCGGAACAAGGCGATTTCTTTATCGTCGATTTTCAGCTTACGGGAGCTCTTCACGTCGATATCGGATAAGTTCGCAATCAAAAATTTCGTTGTCATATGAAGGCTCCTCCTAGCTTTGTACCGGTTGCGGTGCAGTAATTTGTTCAAAGTTTTTGCGCAGTTCTTTGTCTTCGATGATTTTTTTCCAAGGATCTTCTTGCAGGCTGATCGCTTTATCCAAGCGATCTTTCAGTGCCATTCGCACCTCATGGTCCTCGAGTGCCTTCTTCACGTAGTCGAGACCGACGCGCTCAACCCAGTGCATCGTTCTTTCATTCCATGTCGCTTCCTCGCGGTACAGCTGCAAGAAAGCCGACGACCATTCCATGACCTCTTCTTCAGTCTTTACAACCGTGAGCAGGTCGGTTGCTCTTACGTGCACGCCGCCGTTGCCGGCGATATGAATTTCCCAGCCGCCGTCGATCGCAACGAGGCCGACGTCTTTGATTGTCGCTTCCGCGCAGTTACGCGGGCAGCCGGACACGGCCAGCTTGACTTTGGCCGGCGCATTCATGCGCTCGAACGCTTTTTCCAGCTTGATGCCCATGCCCATCGCATCCTGCGTGCCGAAGCGGCAGAACGTATTGCCGACGCAAGTCTTAACGGTACGAAGCGTCTTGCCGTACGCGTGTCCGGAAGGCATGTCAAGATCTTCCCACATGCTAGGCAGGTCTTCTTTCTTGACGCCTAGCAAGTCGAGGCGTTGACCGCCTGTGAACTTGACGAGCGGCACTTCGTATTTCACGGCAACATCGGCGATTCTTTTCAGCTCGGCCGGCGAAGTTACGCCGCCATATATACGAGGAACGACCGAATACGTGCCGTCCTTTTGAATGTTCGCGTGGTAGCGCTCGTTCGTAATGCGGGATTCCTTCTCGTCCACGTATTCCTCCGGGAACAGCATGCCGAGGTAGTAGTTGAGCGAAGGACGGCATTTCGAGCAGCCTTCAGGATTTTTCCATTCGAGAACGTTCATAACTTCTTTGATCGTTTTGAGACCCATGCGCTTGATTTCAGATACGATTTCATCTCTTGAATGCGTGGTGCAGCCGCAAATGCCTTCTTTGACCGGTTCGCCGACAGCGTCGCCTGCGTACAGATGGAGCAAGCCTTCAACATCGGTTTTACAGCCGCCGCACGATGCGGCAGCCTTCGTGCACGCTTTAATGGCGCCGACGGTGTTACAGCCTTTGTTCAGGATCGCGTCGCCGATTGCGCCTTTGGATACGCCGTTACAGCCGCAAATGATTTCGTCGTCGGCCAATGCAGCAAGATGAGCTGTCGGATCCTTCTTGGCGCCGCCTCCGCCTGGCGCGAAGCCGAGCAAAATTTCTTTCTCGCGGCCTTCGATGGACTCGCCTTTCTTGATTTGCGAGAACAGCTCGGCACCGTCCGATATGTCGCCGAATAATACGGCACCGATCAATTTTCCATCTTTGACCACGATTTTTTTGTACGTGCCTGCGAAATCATCCTGTATGCGCATGGAACGCGTGCCCGGCGTATCTCTGAAGCTGCCGGCGGAGAATACGTCTACACCGGATACTTTCAGCTTCGTCGACGTGACCGATCCGTGATAACCGTCGGTATCGACTCCCGCCAAATGCTTCGCGAGCACCGCGCCTTGCTCATAAAGCGGCGCGACGAGTCCGTATGCGACACCGCGGTGCTCGGCGCATTCGCCGACCGCATAAACATCGGGGATGCTGGTCTGCATGTAGTCGTTGACGATGATCCCGCGGTTAACTTCCAAGCCCGTTGCCTGCGCAAGCTCGACATTCGGTACGATGCCGGCCGCCATGACGACCAGGTCGGCGCAGATTTCGGTGCCGTCCGAGAAAGCAAGACCCGTTACGCGCTTATTGCCTTTAACGCTCGCCGTTTGTTTACTCAGGAGGAACTTCATGCCTTGCTCTTCCAGCTCGCGCTTCAGCATTACGGAAGCCGGCTCGTCAAGCTCTCTATTCATCAGGAAAGCATTCCTGTGGATAACGTCAACTTCCATGCCGAGGTGGAGCAGACCGCGCGCTGCTTCGAGTCCGAGCAGGCCGCCGCCGATTACCGCCGCCTTCTTATATGTCTTGGCCGTCTCGATCATGATCTCGCAGTCGCGAATGTCGCGGAAGCCGATAACGCCTTCCTTGTCAGCGCCTGGAATCGGCAGCATGAAAGGATTCGAGCCGGTAGCGATAACGAGGGTATCGTATTCCGCCTCAAGACCAAGGTGAGTCGTCACCTTCTTGTTGTCCGTGTCGATCCTCGAGACCGTATGGCCAGTATGCAGCTCGATGTTGTTTTCTTTGTACCAGTCCCAATCATTAATGACGATTTCGTTAATGTCTGCTCCGCCTTCGAGAACGGACGACAGCATGATCCGGTTGTAGTTAGGATGTGGCTCGGAACCGAAAATCGTAATCTCGTAGGCGTCGGTCGTCAGCTTCAGCAAATGCTCGATGGCGCGCACCCCAGCCATGCCGTTGCCGATAAGCACTAGTTTTTTAGCTTGTGTCATGATACTCTCTCCTCCCGCTAACTCTCTGTATATTTTGCTGTGAAATCAGTAAAGCCCGCTTTCGAAACACAGGGTTGCATACATCTCCCCTGAGAACGAAAGCAGGCGTCATTGCCGCTTCAAACGAATACATCGTTGTATTCGAGATTCATATTTTTTTATTGGTAACGTAAATATACAACGCCAACCCGTATCGTGTCAACATAGTTAACATGGAAATTTTAGTTCAATGACATATCGACATTTTCCTGTATTCTATGTTATATATATTCACAAAGACTAAAAACGGCTGTTGTTGAAGAGACATACAATTCACCGCGTATCGTGAGCTTGCGCCCTAGTAGGGCGGGAACAATCGCGTACGCTTGTAAAGTCTAATGAAGGGAGGCGCTCTTATATGCGTTCTATGTTAGTGGTTGACAACCTGCGCGATCCCGCATTTAAGGCGTCGGGGAAGCTGCCGAGTCGTGGTGCAGCGGGGCATACGCCGCAATATCTGCTGGAAGAGTACGGTTATCAGGTTACGCTGCTGGATCGGGATGAGCAGACAGCGAAATATATAGACGGCGCGGATGCGGTTATCCTTCACGTCCCGCTGAACGAAGTGAAGACATGGGGAACAAAGCTGCTTAAGCGGAAGCGCGTGCCGATTCTGTGGTGGTGCAGTTCCACGACGGCCTCTTTGTCCGCTGCCTTTTGTGAGGACGATGCGCCGGTCGACGGCATTCTGACGCCTAGCATGAGCGCGCAGGAGCTTCATTGGGCGCTTCAATTCGGCTCGAAGCAGTGCATGGAGCGTCAACAATGGTACAGTGAGCGCAAGCAGCTGGAATCGCGTCTCGAGGAGCGCAAGTGGATCGATATGGCGAAGGGGATTTTGTGCAAAATTAAAAATATATCCGAGGCGGAGGCTTACGAGTTTCTGCGCAAGCAGGCGATGAATGAACGGAAGCGCATGGTTGACGTGGCGACGTCCATCGTGAAAGTATATCAAATATTGCAGGATCAAAAATAAGGGGGCCGTGTAATGATGATTAACCTATTGAAAGAAGTTGCCCGAGGCAAACGCGGCGCCCGTGATCTGACCTATGAGGAAGCGCATCAAGCGGCGGACGAGATATTAAATATGAGCGCGACACCGGCGCAGATTGGCGCCTTCTTCATTGCCGAGAGGATCAAGATGGAGACCGTAGAGGAGCTTGAGGCGTTCACGTCCGTATGCCGAAGCCAAGCGTTCCGCTCGCCGATACAAGAAGGATTGGATTGCGCAGGCCCGTATGACGGACGCAAAAAAACGTTTATCGCAACGTTTCCGACCGCGTTTCTACTCGCTTCCGCAGGGCTGCCGGTCACGCTGCACGGCGCAGCTTCGCTGCCGCCGAAGTGGGGCGTAACGCTACAGGATTTGCTGCAGCAAATCGGCATCGATGCGGAGCGCCTATCGCGAAATCAAATTATTCAGGCGGCAGAGAGCACGGGCGTGCTGTATGTGCCGGCCGAGCAATGGTGTCCGCCGCTTAAGGCGCTCCGCTCGATTCGCGAGGAACTGGGCATGCGGACCGTGCTGAATACGGCGGAGAAGCTGATCGACTACTCGCTGTCTCCTTACCTTGTATTCGGCGTTTACCACAATACGGTATTCGATCGGATGTCAAAGCTCGTAACGAATTTGAAATACAAAAAAGCTCTAATCGTGCAAGGCGCGGAAGGGTCGGAGGATCTGTTCATCGAACGCCCTACTCGCACTTATCTCGTCGAGAACGGCGAGCCGCAGCTACATGTCGTCAATCCCGAGACGTACGGGCTCGACACGCCGCTGCCGGAGATGACGTGGACGGCCGAGCTGCAGATCAGCGTAGCGGAGGATGTGCTGCAGGGCCGCGGGCACATGGCTTTCACCAACCAAGTGCTGCTTAACGGCGCAGTGCGCCTGCGTCTCGCAGGTAAGGTGGAGTCGGTGGAGGAAGGGTTGTATACGTGCAAGGATTTGCTCGATAACGGCGCTCCCTTCGAGCTGTATCGCAATTGGCAAGCGATGATGAGAAGCGGTATTGCGCAGGTTGGGCGGAGCCAATAGACAGACGGAACGAAACAATAGAAAACCTCACATGCATGGAACCCGAGTTCTATGCATGTGAGGTTTTTGCTGTTGTCCCGTTATTTAATCCATGCCGAACGCGAGAAAAATCCATTGTTATTCGATAGGTCATCCACTATAATAAGCGCAGTTCGGCGGTTCCATTACTCTGAATGAATTCGAGGTGCGTGCATGGTACGATTAATGCGTTTTTTGAAGCCGTATTGGTTGATTGCGCTGCTGGCGCCTTTGTTTATGCTGCTGGAAGTGTGGATGGACTTGCTGCAGCCGAAGCTGATGGCCAGTATCGTGAACGATGGAATTATAGGGGAGAACCTGAATCATATAGTTAGAACGGGGGGAGTTATGCTCCTTGTCGCGCTCGTGGGACTAATCGGCGGCGCGTGCTGCACGATTTGTTCGACGATTGCCTCGCAGCACTTCGGCAAAGACTTGAGGCAGGAGCTTTTTCGGAAAATACAGTCGCTTTCCATTCAAAGCGTGGAGCGAGTCGGCACAGGCTCGGTTATTACAAGGCTGACCGGTGATATCGCGCAGCTTCAGCAGGTCGTCCTTATGACGCTGCGGGTATTCGCGCGCAACTCGTTCCAAATCATCGGCAGCGTGATCATGGTCTATACGATTAGTCCAAGGCTATCGGTCATTCTGCTTATTATGATTCCGATGATTGCAGCCGTACTCGTTATCGTAACTCGCGTTTCTATTCCGCTGTTCGCCCGGATGCAGGCTTCGATCGATCAAGTCAATACGGTTATGCAGGAAAATCTGTCGGGCATACGCGTCGTGAAAGCGTTCGTTCGTTCCGATTATGAGGAGAAGCGATTCGACGGGGCCAATGGCGGCTTGCTGCGAGCAAGCCTGAAGTCGGCCAAGGTTGCAGCGCTCAACATGCCGATTATGTCGCTTATTCTTAACTTCAGTATCGTAGCGGCTCTATGGTACGGGGGCGTGCTTTCTAGAGAAGGGTCATTGCCCGTAGGAGATCTGGCAGCCTTCCTCACCTATGTCACGCAGCTGCTGTTCACGATTATGGGGCTCGGCAATCAACTGATGCTGATCGCCAGGGCGAAGGCGTCTGCCGACCGGATCAATGAGATGTCGGATATGCAGGAGCCTGCATTGGAGGCTGTCGAGGCTGGCTTGCAGCAAGGAGGCATGCAGCGATCCGATGCCCGTATCGACCGGGGACGACTCGAATTCCGGCATGTCGGGTTCAGCTATGACGGCAATATGAAAAATGCCGTGCTGCGGGATATTCATTTTACGGCGGAGCCCGGAGAAACGATCGGCATCGTTGGAATAAACGGCGCGGGCAAGTCGACGATGGCTAGTCTCATCCCGCGCATCTATAACGTGACCGAAGGCTCGATCCATATCGATTCGCATCATATAGCGGACATCGATCCGGAGGAGCTGCACAGCAAGGTGGGCATGGTGCTGCAGCAGGCGATGCTGTTCAGCGGTACGATTCGGGACAATATTTGTTACGGCAAGCCTGACTGCACGCAAGCCGAGTTGGAGGAGGCGGCTTCGGCGGCGCATGCGCATGAATTCATTATGGCGCTGCCGGACGGCTATGATACGAGAGTCGGTCAACGGGGCGTCAATCTATCGGGCGGACAGAAGCAGCGCTTGTCGCTGGCGCGAACGCTGCTCCTCAAGCCGCAAATTGTTATTTTGGACGATTGCACGAGTGCCGTGGACTTGAATACCGATGGGCGGATCAGGCAGTCGCTCCGGCAGATCATGGGAAGCAGCACATGTCTGATCATTGGCCAACGAATTGCTTCCGTCGCGCATGCGGATCGCATTCTTGTTATGGAGCATGGTCGGATTACGGCACAAGGCACGCATGCCGAATTGTTCGAACGAAGCAATCTATATCGGCAGATCGCGTTATCGCAGCAGGAGGTGTAGCAATGGCATCGACGGTACGGACAACGGATACGTTAAAGCAGCTTGGACGATACGTAATTAGGCAGCCGGTCAGGCTGGGGTTAGTCAGCTTGTGCACCGCCGGCGCCGCGGCGCTCACGTTGCTTGCGCCTTATTTGCTAGGCGCAGCGCTGGATGATTATATCATTCCGGGCAAGCGCGAGGGCTTGCTTCGGCTGTGCTTCATCATGCTTGGCATGTATGCCTTAAGCAGCCTTGCGGGCTGGCTTCAAGCGTTTATTTTGGCCGACGTTTCGCAACGAACGGTGTGGGGGCTGCGGCGCGACCTGTTCGCTCATTTGCAGAAGCTCCCTCTATCGTTCTTCGCTAGCCGCAATCAAGGCGAGCTGATGAGCCGCACGACCAATGATATCGATAATGTAAGCAACACGCTCAATCAAAGTCTTGTGCAGCTCATATCGAGCGTTATTATGCTGGTTGGATCATTCACGATGATGCTCGTGCTCAATGTATGGCTGACGCTCGTTGCTCTCGTCATTATTCCGCTCATCGTCTTCGTTACGAAGCGGATCGCCCGCGTGACCCAGCGGCAATTCAAAGGGCAGCAGCAGGAGCTCGGCGCGTTGAACGGATTTATAGAAGAGACGGTGTCGGGGCATAAAATCGTTGCTTTGTTCCATCAGGAGGAGCGCGCGGGCATCGAATTTCGCGAAACGAACGAACGGCTGCGGAAGGCGGGCACGAGGGCGCAGATCTATTCCGGCATGATGGGGCCGATGATGAACCTGATGGGTCATGTGAGTTATTTGCTTATTGCGGCTGCCGGCGCATGGCTCGCCCTGCGCGATCTGGCCACGGTTGGCGTTATTATTAGCTTCCTCGCCTATTCGAAACAGTTCAGCGGACCGCTTAACGAGGTGGCCAATCAGTATAACCTGATACAGGCGGGCGTTGCCGGGGCGGAACGGGTATTCGAGACGATGGCCGTTCCTTCCGAATATGATGATCATGCGAATGGCGGGGAGACGCTCCGGATGCGTCTTCCGGATGAGGTGAAGGGTCGCGTCGAATTCAGAAAGGTATGCTTTCAATACGCGCCTGGCAAGGAAACGCTGACGGATATTTCATTCACGGCGGAGCCAGGCCAGACGGTGGCATTGGTCGGTCCGACCGGCGCCGGAAAGACGACGATCATTCAGTTAATCGGCCGTTTCTTTGACCCGACGGAGGGGCAAATATGGCTGGACGGGCAAAATATCGCGGAGATCGACAAGGATAGTCTGAGGTCCAAGCTGGGAATCGTGCTGCAGGATGCACATTTGTTCACCGGTACGATCCGCGACAATATTCGATACGGCCGCTTGGATGCCAGCGACGAGGAGGTCGAGACGGCGGCGGTTCAAGCGAACGCGCATCCCTTCATAACGGCGCTGCCGGGTGGCTATGATACGGTGCTTACGGCAGAGGGCGGCAACGTCAGTCATGGGCAGAGACAACTCATTACGATTGCCCGGGCGATATTGGCAAGCCCTGCTATCCTTATTCTGGATGAAGCGACGAGCAGCGTCGACACGCTGGCCGAGCTTCATATTCAGCAGGCGATGAAGACGCTGCTTCACGGCAGAACGAGCTTCGTCATCGCCCATCGCCTTAGTACGATCCGCGGCGCGGACATCATTCTGGTCGTCAAGGACGGCGAGATCGCCGAGCGCGGCAGCCATGAGCAGCTGCTGAAGCTTGGCGGGCTGTACGCGGAGCTGCACGGCAAGCAGTTCGCGGAGGAAGAGGACGAGAAGGCATTGGTCTGATATTGATATTGTATTCACTGAAGGCTACGAAACCCCCGGCTGTCTTGCGGCAGGAAGCTATGTTGGATTTTTGCAACAACTTTCTGCCTTCTTTCCCGTTTATATAAGCTGCATTGGATATTCGCATTAACTTTGGCCATTATTTCCGTCAAATGACGGTTCCGAACAAAGTTAGTGCAGAAATCCAGCATAGCCCTCCAACCTTACTCCTATCTAACGAAGTTCATGCGAAAATCCAACATAGCTCGACCATCTCACATGCAAAAAAGCTTATCTTATACGGACACCTGTTCTCCGCCGCGTAACGATAGCTTTTGGTGCCGAAGCCGAAGGACGGCGACAAACGTTTACGCTTGAGTTATCGGCTTGAGACACGAATATATCGGTTTTTTGAAGAAAATTTACGGTTTTTTACATGTTAATAATTGTATGAAGGGATTAAGATCAAAGGGTATTCGGAAAAAAAACGGGTTGGCAGGCATGTGAGCAACGTGATAAAGGAGGGTGGCAGCCCAGAGCGGGTATTTGCAAGCGCGCGAAAAGGTCTATTTTGCATAAGTATGTAAACGCTTACTTCATGTATGGACATAAGGTGAAGGCGCTAGTTATTTCTGGAAAGCGGGGGATTACTTTTATATGAAAAGCAGTATGCGAAGATGGTTGAAGGCTTTTTTGGCCATAGCGATTGTATGGACGACCCTATTGTCGTCGGCATCGATCGGTTTGCAGCAGCGGGCAAGCGCGGAGCAGCTCGTGCGCAAGTTCGACTTCGGCACGGCGTCAAGTCCGGTTATGGCCGACTACACGGGCGTTAGCGACTCTACGTTGTACACGGCCGAGCTTGGCTACGGACTGAATGTTGCCGTCGCGTCGCGCATGCGCTCCGGCGGAACGGACCTGACGAATGATTTTGTGCTGGGAACGGCGTATTCGTTCTATGTCGATATTCCCAATGGCGAATACGATGTAACGGTCATGTCGGGAGATCTTCTGACGGGGACGAGCACGACGAAAACGAACGTAATGCTTGAGGATATCGCTGCCGGTACTATATCTTCGCGGCAAGCCGTTACGCAGGCGGTCTATCGAACGACGGTTGCGGATGGACAACTGACGGTCGGCATAAGCGGCGCGGGCGCAGGCGGCTATTTGAATGCGCTCATTATCGAGGAAGCGATGCCGGTATTGCCGGACGCGCCCGCGGATCTCGCTGTTACCCGGGTTACGCCTAACGATGTTACGCTCGCTTGGAGCGAGGTAACGGGAGCGGTGAGTTATAACGTATTTCGGACAGAGGCTTCAACAGGGGAGAATGCGCAAATCGGTCAAAGCACGACTGCCGGTTATGCGGATGCGGATGTTGCGGTAGGAAGCAGTTATTCCTATTATGTAACGGCGGTGAATGCGGCTGGCCTGGAGTCGCTGCCAAGCCCTACGGTTGCCGTCGATAGCATTCCTGCGCTGCAGCCGCCGGCAACGCCGGAAGGCCTCTCCATTAACGAGGTAAGAGAGGACGCCATTGTGCTGGGTTGGAGTTTAACGGAGGGGGCCGCTGCATATATCGTGCTGCGAGCGGATGCGGCGGAAGGCCCGTATGCGGAGATCGGCCAGTCGGAGTCGCCGTCGTATACAGATTCGGACGCGGATACTTCTGCCGTGCACTATTACAAGGTGAAGGCGGTAAACGCGAGCGGCCAATCGGAGGAATCGGCTGCGGTTCAAAGCGCCGCTTATGTGCCGCCAATACCGCTGCCGCAAGGCGATGTGCAGCGCTTCGACTTCGGCTCGGGCGCGCTGGCGGAAGGGTATACGCGAGTGGACGGCACAACGGCATACTCGGACATCATTCATTACGGCTTCACGGATATTTCGAAGGTAACGACAGGCGATCGCGGCTTGTCCGACCCGGTGAAGACGGACTTTGCGATGCCGCTAGGAACGACCTTCAGCGTAGATCTGCCGAATGGCGATTATACGGTTCAACTGATCGCGGGCGATCAAGCGGATGCTTCCGAGATCGCCATAAAGGCGGAATCGATCCAGAAGGTGCAGCTTACGGCCAAAGCGGCGGGGCAGTACCTGGAGATGGGCTTCGACATTGCGCTGGTCGACGGGCAGATGAACTTTGATTTTACGGGCACTGCGCCTAAGATCAACGCGCTCGTCATTACGAAGCAAGCCGAGCGGACGGCCGGGGAGCAGCCGACGGTCTATATGGCCGGGGATTCCACCGTGCAGACTTACGATCCGTACTGGGAACCGGAAGCGGGTTGGGGACAGATGCTGCCGCGTTTCTTCAGCGATGCCGTTGTCTTCAAGAACCATGCAATCGGCGGCCGCAGCTCCAAGTCGTTCATCGTGGAAGGCAGACTCGATGAGGTATTGCGGGCGATCAAGCCTGGCGATTACTTCCTTGTTCAATTCGGGCACAACGATGCGACAATTAGCGTGCCGGATAGGTATGCTTCTCCTGCCGACTTTAAGAACTACCTGAAGACATACGTCGAGGGTGCGACGCAGCGCGGTGCGACGCCGATTCTCGTTACGCCGATGGGGCGCCGGGATTATAATGCCGACACCGGCAAGTTTAATGTAAGCTTCCCGGAATACGTGCAGGCGATGAAGGAGGTTGCCGCGGAGCTGAATGTGCCGCTCGTCGATCTTAGCACGCTTAGCGTCGCGTATTACGACTCGATCGGCGTCCAAGCCTCGCTCTCCGTGTTCCTCCATGTCGAGCCGGGCATTTATCAAGCTTTCCCGAACGGTTCGGCGGATAATACGCACTTCCAGGAGTACGGCGCCATCCAATTGGCGCGGCTGCTTGCGGGCGGCATTGCGGAGTTGGAGCTTCCGCTTGCCGATTATGCGGCGGAAATCGTGCCGCCGGACGCGGTGCCGGCGAAGCCGACAGGGCTGATCGCGGGCAGCGTCAGCAACGCGGGCGCGGTATTGAAGTGGAACGGGGACGAGGAAGCCGATATCTACAAGGTTTATCGCAAGCTCGCTTCCGACTCTGAATCGTCGTATGCCATGATCGGAACGGCGACCGTACCGACGCTGACGATCGGCGGGATGACCGAAGGCAGCACCTATCAAGTGCGCGTAACGGCCGTTAACGGCCGCGGCGAATCCGAGCCATCGGACGCGGTTGTGATTACGACCAAGTCGGCGCTGTACCGCTTCGACTTCGGTCCGGTAGGCGCGCCTGTTGCCGAAGGCTACACCGAGGTAACGCGCAGCGTTATTTATACGCCTGAGCTGGGTTACGGCATTACGAACAGCGCGGGCATGATCGATCGCGACCGCGGGTCGGCGACGGACGCTTTGCGCAGAGATTTCGTCGCTTATTTCGGCAACAGCTACGAATTCAAGGTTGATCTGCCGAACGGCTACTACTCCGTCAAAACGTATACGGGCGACTGGATCGGTTCGACGAGAACGAATGTAGCCATTGAGGGCAAAGATTATGGCACCGTATCGTCCGGCAGAGCGAATGTAGCCGAGAAGGTGTACAACCAAATCGCGGTGAAGGACGGTCAGATGAACTTCGTTCTGAGCGGCCAGACCGCGCATCTGAACGGCATCGAGATTACGCCATTGCTGCTGGCTCCGACGGAGCTCGCGCTGACAAGTCTTGATCTGGAGAACGATCCGGTGTCCGCATCGCTTGCATGGCAAGGCGTTGACGAGGCGATTAGCTATCGCGTCTATCGCCAGGCCACGGAGGCTCCGTCGGCTGAGCTGCTGGCGGTAACGAGCGAATTGACCTATGCAGATACGACGGCCGATATAGGCTTTGACTATGTATACACGATAACGGCAGTGGACAGCGCTGGCTTTGAGTCCGTAGCGTCCAATGAGCTGGCTATATCGATGATCGATCCGAATGTGCCGAAAGCGGCGGTTCCTGCAGGGCTTGCGCTGCAATCCATTCATAAGAACGACGATACGTTCACGTGGGAGGCTGTTGCCGAAGCGAGAATGTACAACGTGTACCGCTCCAAGAAGGCGGACGGTCCTTATGTACTGATAGGCAAAGCAACCGAAGCGGTTTATACCGATGAGACTATTTTGAGCACCATTCCTTATTACTATAAGGTGGCGTCGGTCAATGCGGGCGGCATCTCCGAGCAATCGGAAAGTCTAGCGACGCCTGCGGTAACGACACTGCTTCGCGGGATGGAGTACCTCGATCGCGCTCCGGTAGCCGTGAAATGGGAGGAGGGCAACTATATTGGCTGGAGGCTGCTCGGCCTTGATCTGGAGACGATTGCCTTCAACCTGTATCGCGATGGCGTTAAGGTGAACGATACGCCGATTACGGGCAGCACCAATTATGTGGATGCGGGTGGAACAGACGACTCGCGCTACCGCATTACGTCGGTATCGAATGGCGCGGAGCAACCTGCCTCGAAGGAATTCGGCGTGTGGCAGCAGGAATACTTGTCCGTACCGCTGCAAAAGCCTGCGGACGCGTATACGAAGGACGGCCAGCCTTACACGTACAGCGCCGGCGACGCAAGCGCAGGCGACCTCGACGGAGATGGCGAATACGAGATCGTAATGCTCTGGTCGCCGTCCAATAGCAAGGACAACTCGCAAGCAGGTTATACCGGTCTTGTCTATATGGATGCTTACAAAATGGACGGTACGCGCCTATGGCGCATCAATCTTGGCCCTAACATTCGGGCAGGTGCGCACTATTCACCATTTATGGTCTATGACCTGGACGGCGACGGACGTGCCGAGGTAACGCTTAAGACGGCTGACGGAACGGTCGACGGCCAAGGTATCGCGATCGGCGACGCTGCCGCCGATTACCGCAACAGCACGGGTTACGTGCTGCTTGGCAATGAGTACTTGACCGTGTTCGACGGCTTGTCCGGGGCGGCGCTCGATACGGTTTCTTACGATCCGCCGCGCGGCGACGTAGGCGCATGGGGAGACGCCTACGGCAACCGGGTCGACCGCTTCCTTGCCGGAGTCGCATACTTGGACGGGGAGCATCCTAGCGTTATTTTCAGCCGGGGCTATTATACAAGAACGGTACTGGCAGCTTACAACTTTGCGGGCGGCGAGCTGGTGCAGCAATGGCGATTCGATTCGAACGACGAAGGCTACGGGGCTTATGCCGGCCAAGGCAATCATAATCTATCGGTCGGAGACGTAGACGGGGACGGCAAGGATGAAATCTCGTTCGGCGCCATGGCGATCGACGATGACGGCAAGCCGCTCTACAATACGGGGCTGGGCCATGGGGATGCCATGCATCTCGGCGATCTTGACCCGACAAGACCGGGACTTGAGCTGTTCGACGTTCATGAGCACACGAACTCGCCATACGGCATGGAGCTTCGCGATCCGGCGACGGGCGAGATTCTATGGGGCGTGTATACGGGTATCGATACAGGGCGCGGGATGTCTGCCGATATTGATCCTAATTATACGGGCGAAGAGATGTGGTCCGCTACGATCACGAACGAGCAGCATATTCCTATTACAGGGCTTTACAGCGCGAAAGGGCTGCTCATTACGACGAATATTCCGTCTTCCACGAACTTCGGCGTTTGGTGGGACGGTGACCTGCTTAGAGAGCTGCAGGATTACAATCGGATCGATAAGTGGGATTACGAAAATGAAACGACGATTAATCTGCTGACGGCTGCGGGCGCTGCTTCAAACAATTCAACGAAGGCGAATCCGAGCTTGCAAGCCGACCTGCTGGGCGACTGGCGAGAGGAAGTGATGTGGCGCTCGAGCGATAGCAGCGAATTACGCATCTATACGACGACCGACGTGACCGAGCATCGCATCCATACGCTGATGCACGATCCGATCTACAGGCTGGGCGTTGCGTGGCAAAATACCGGCTACAACCAGCCGCCGCATCCGGGCTTCTATCTCGGAGCGGGCATGGAGCAGCCTGCAGCGCCGTTGATCCATTACATCAACGAGCCGCAGCAAACCATAGATACGACGGCGCCTATTATTGAAGGACTGCAAGCGGCTCAACTCACTGTGGCCGATACGCTGACGCTTCAAGTGACGGCGGCGGACGCCGAGTCGGATGTCCGCAGCCTATCGCTGACGCTGGACGGGGCAGAGGTAGCCAACAATACGGCGCTCTCTCTTGCGGATCTAGCAGGCGTTCATAAGCTGGCTGCCAAAGCGGTCAACTACTCCGGACTGGAAGCGACGGTAACCGTCACTCTTATCGTGACAGGAGAAGAGAAAGCAACTGCAGCGCCCGGCAAGCCGGAACTCTCGAACGACAACGGCCATGACACGGGTCTGCTGGACGGCAGCTACAAGGTGACAATGAACCTATGGCACGGTCAGAACGGTACCGTATATAAGCTGTACGAGAACGGTCAGCTCATCGATACGCAAGTGTTGACCGACAATTCACCATCGGCTCAAACGGCGGCAACGAATATAACGGGCAAACCAAACGGCACGTATACGTACACTTGCGAACTCGTTAACTCGCATGGGACGACCGCTTGCGCACCGCATACCGTGACGGTTAAGGAGGCCGCTCCCGGTAAGCCGGTATTATCGAACGATAATTGGGACGGCAACGGCGATTACAAAGTAACGATGAATATGTGGTGGGGAACGAATGCAACGACTTACCGTCTGTATGAAAACGGCGTGCTGATCGATACCCAGACGCTGACCGCGAAATCGCCGAATGCGCAAACCGCGTTCACGGCGATTACGGGCAGGGCGTTGGGCAGCTACTCGTACAAGGCAGAGCTGTCGAACGATGCTGGCGTTACGGAGAGCAGCGTCATGCAAGTAAACGTAAAGAAGTAATTGCGATGACGCAATAAAAAGAGAGTGCCCTAGAGCCATCCATTCGCGGTGGCCTCCAGGGCACTCTTTATTTCATTTAGCTATGCAGCTTCTTGGCGATAAGATCCGGCTTCGGCGTCCGTTTCGTATGATCGGGGTTCAGGCCTATATTGCGGAGCAGCTCTTCGTACTGCGCGTCTTTGCCGACAACGCCCTTCTCGTAGATCGTATGAGCGAGGTCGGTTACGATCTGGGCATAGCACTGGGCTACGCTGTTGAAGCCGTTCTTCTGCAGGAGCGTCTCGCGGACTTTGGACTTCTCCTGCTTCTGTTCGGGGTTGGCTGCCTGCAGCTCGGCCAGCTTCTTGTCCACATCGAGGAATCGGTCGACGACCTCTTCCTTCCGCGTGCGCTTCTTGTAAAATTTGTAGACCGCCGCGATACCGCCGATCGCGCCTGCCACGCCAAGCAGCAGCCAGCCGACGGGTGTCGCCGCCCCCGCGGCAAGCAGGATGCCGCCGCCTACAACCATCGCTGCGCCCTTCAGCGCCGTTGCCGCGCTCTTCGTCTTGTTAATCTTCTGCGTGCTTGCGCCAAGGCCTGCCGCCCGGCTCAAGTCCGCGTCCTTGCCGGCAGACGCCTTCTCCAGCGCGTTCAGCTTGTTCATGCGCTTGCCATGCGTGTAGACGCCGGCTACGCCGCTCGCCAAATAGGCCGCGCCGCCTACGACGCCAGCCGCGCCGACCGCTGCCGTAGCCGCGCCGGCCGCTGCCGTAGCCGCGCCGGCCGCTGCCGTAGCCGCGCCGCTGACCGCGGCTCCCATGAACTTCTGCGTGTTGACGACGCCGGTAGCGCCGAAACGCGCCAAGTCTGCCGCGCCGCTGGCGCCTTCGCCAACGACGTTCTCGAACTTGTCGAAGCCGCCTTGCGCTTCGTCGTGATTCTGAACGGCATTATAGATCTGCACGCCCGACGTTACGCCGCTAAGCGCTGCGGAAGCGGGACCCATGTCGATAACCGCGCCGAATGCGCCTTCCTTGCCGGCGCCTACAATGCCCTGCACTTCGCCGGTGGTAGAGGCGGCCGCGCTCGATGCGCCTACGGAGGCTGCTGCGGCCGTCGTCGCATAGGTGACGTAGACGCGGTCCGTGTCTTCGTTGTAGTTCTGCGTCTTCTGGCTGTTGACCGTTCGAACGATCTTCGAGAACTTGTCCCAATCGATGCTGCGGCCGAAAATGCCTGTCAAATGTTTCTTTGCTTTGGCGAGGGACGGAGCGCCGGAACCTCCCGCGAACAAATTGATCGCGATCTTCCGTTGCATAGGTCCAAACGCCGTATAGAAGCCGTGCAAGGCCGTTTTCTTATCCTTGGCCGCTTCGGCGGCGATCCAGCTCTCGATAGCGGCGGATCCGCCCGCTGCGGGAGGCGTTGCTCCGCCCGCCGCTTGCGCGACCTTATTGCCCGCCGAGCGCTGCAAAGCCAGCGCGCCCTCCGGCGAAGCGCTTAATTGCAGTGGCGATGCTGCCGCTGCGGACTGCTCCGGGGGTTGATTTGACTTGCGCTGGTGATGGCCGCTTCGTTAGCGCTGATTGTTTCGGCAAAAAGAAACCCCTCCAATAGTGTATGCTTGCCTACCTGCCTGTCCGTACAATAGTAGTGGTTCAATAGTAGCATGTATTTCCAGTTTTCACTATAGGGGGAACGCTGCTGCCGCGGCTTTTTTGTGGATAATGTCATGTGTTTTGTCGAAAAAGATTCAAGCGACGCAAAATAACCCGCAAGCTAGTTCTAGCCTACGGGTTAGCGGTTACGGTACATAGAATTGTTTACGTCATGCTCGCCTAGACAGGAAGCTTGTCCAAGACGCTCGCTGCAGGCGCGCCTTCAATCGCGACCTCCAACAGCCCGTCGAAATAAAGCTGATGCAGATGAAGAATCAAGCCGCTCTGAATGTCGATCGACTTCACGTTAGCTGAATCGCCGTTGCTCGCTTGGAGCATGCAGTTATGCTTGAAATAAGCGACGCCCGTATCCTCGAACAAGCCGAATGCGCCAAGCGGAAGCGTCGTGTTGAGCTTCGCGGCGAGGCTGAGCAGCTCGCGGTAATGGGCGGCAGGCACTTCCTCGGCAAGCGTGACGAACGTCTGCAGGAAATATAGCCCCGCTTCGTCCGCATCGGCTAAGCCGGGCAGGAAGGACAGTTCCATATGAATGTTGCGATGCTCTTGGCCAATCTCATCGAACAAAATAACGAGCGTGGCAGGCGCTTCCTCGGTCGCTTCCACAATCGAGGATATAAGTCCGATCTCAACGTATCGCGCCTTCAATTGGTAAAGCATGTCGTTCGGTGAATGAGCTGTCATGTTCAGGCCCTCTTCCATTCCAGTCTATTCCATCGTTCGGGTTTTCGTACAAGCATTGCAGTAGCTCTATACTAGCATGATATTCCGGTTATGACTACCGACCGGGAAGCATCCATAGCCATCGGCAAGCCTGAACCGTTATCCAAAATACGGTTATTGAATGGCATGCAACGGGGCATCCTTCCTATATAACAAATGCTTAAGAATAAAGCCGCCGCGATCGGCATTTTAATATATAAGCGTTCATACGGCTCTATGAAGATGAAAAGGGGACGAAAATGATGCATATCGATTGCGCCATCATCGGCGGAGGACCTGCGGGACTCAGTGCGGCCTTAGTACTCGGACGCTCACGGCGGCATGTGCTGTTGTTCGACGATAATCGACCGAGAAATGCGGTTGCGCGCGAGTCGCACGGATTCATAACAAGGGACGGCGTGAAGCCGAGCGAGTTCAGAGCGATCGCGCATCAAGATATCGCCCGGTACCCTTCCGTAACGGTAAAGTCGCAGCGCGTAACCGAAGTAAGGCATAGCGGCAGGGGGAGCTTCCATGTGAGGACGGGCGACGGCATTGTTTATCATTCGCGCACGATCATTCTGGCGGCGGGACTTAAGGAGTCGCTGCCCGCCGTTCCCCAGATTCAGGATTATTACGGCAAAAGCTTATTCAGCTGTCCGTACTGCGACGGCTGGGAGCTGCGGGATAAGCCGCTGGTCGTCATCGGAGAGAGCGGCTCGCATGCGGTGTCGCTAGCCAAGTTCGTATACAACTGGAGCAAAGACTTGGTCGTATGCACGAACGGCAGGCAAGTGCTGACGCAGGAGCAGTTTGCGATGTTCGCCCGCAAAGGCATCCGGGTACAGTCGCAGCGGATTAGGGCGCTTAAGGGGAGCGGCGGACAGCTCCAGAGCGTCCAGTTCGAGGACGGTTCGGAAATTAAACGGGCGGGGGGCTTTGTATCGCCGAAATGGCGGCATGCGATCGATTTCGGAGAGAAGCTGGGCTGCGCGATGAACGAGCATGGCGGTCTCGTGAAGGATGAATATGGCCGTACCACGGTACGGGGCGTATATGCTGCGGGCGACGGCGCGCTTATTACGCCGGCGCAGCTTATTATTGCCGCCGGGGACGGCAGCCGCGCCGCGCTCGGCGTGAACGGCGATATCATTAACGAGGACTTCGATCGATAGCGCCTTTTGCATGATCCTTCATACAAGGAATCGCGAATAAGCGATCCGATTAAAACCAAATCCGTTCGATGAACCAATATAATCCGACAAGCTCAATAAATCCCGATAAACCATAGGCGGCCTTGCGATGAGCGGCAATAGGACGGCAAGATTCGTATGACCTAGTTCATACCATTCATCCTGTGGGTCCGTTAAGTGGTAATTACGCTGTCGCGATAAATAAGGGAAGTTTTTGCTCCATTGTTCATGAATATCCTTTGAATAAGCTAACTAGGCAGCGCGAGCAGCCAACCGCGTTCCTCCTCATAAGCATGCGTCCAGCCTTGATAGGCGTAGAAGCGAAGGCGGTCCAGACCTTTGTAATAGCGAGCGCCTGCATAGCGCTCCAGGAATTGCGGAATCGGATTGCCGATCCGCTCGTAATGAAGCCGGAACGCCTCCGGTATGTCATGGCCGGGGACGGCGCCCGCGATCGTCGCGATATCGACGACAAAATCGCCATACATCGCGTTCGCGTCGATAATGCCAGTCACCTTCGTCCCGTCCGACACGATGTTCCATTGGTGGCAGTCGTTATGCACGAAATAACGATGAGGCTCATTATATGCGCTATAAGAGAGCAGACGGTGATAGATTTCCTCGAAAATATCCCGTTCCAGACAGCTGGTGCGGAACAGCTCATGCCAATTTTCCCAGAACGTTCCCGTTTGGTCCTCGGCAAAGTTCTTTCGAATGTAGTCGCCCCATGTGCGGCACTCGCCATTGCCCGTGCGGGTAATAAAACCGAAGCCCGAGGTACTGCTGTCAAGCGGCACCTGATTCATCTCGCTGATCGCGCGGACGAGATCGGGAAGCACGATCGCCTTCTGCTCATCGGGCAAATCGGCTATTACATTCCCGGGTATGTATTCACGGATGACGAAGTTGTGTTTGCCGTCCGTGCCGCGGCCGAATACTTGCTGGTAACGGGCGCCGCCGGCGATGAGCAGATTGGCGACGTATTTGCTCCGCACATACTCGGCTTCGTCGCCCGGCTCGGCTCTGCCGAAGCCGACGACATAGGACTTGCCGTCCTTCTTGAATGAGAAAACGGAGCTGAAGTGGCCGCTTCCGATGGGTGCGACAGCCTCGGCCGGTTCGCCCCAGTGGCGAAGCAACAGCTCCTCGGCGTCCTTGACGGTTAGCTCGGGACTCGTTTGTGCCATGACGATGCGGCACCTCCTCTTTTTTCCAAAAGTATAGGTTATGGAACGAAAAGGCAACAAGATGAAAAACAACTATAGCTAAACGATACCGCTGCGACGCCACGCGTTGACAGAAGTCGCCTGTCATGGCGCGTTATTCGGTGAGAAGCGTAATAGTAGCGGAGGAAGGGGCAAACTGCTGCGATTGTGCGAACGGGCTGCTTGCCTCATGCAAGGATACGAGTACATCGTAGTCGCCGATGTCTCCCAGTATGAGTTTGGAATCCTGCCACCGCTCAGGTATAAACGTCCAAGTGTTATGGACCGTATTGCCAGGAGCGAGCGTGGATGTCACAAGGTCAGCTGTACATGCCCGATCGTCCTGTTTGACCGCAAGCCGCGTATTCGTTTCTTGATGAACGAGATCAACGCCGACATGGGTAGGGCAACTGGAGCTTCCCGACGTATAATTAATCGGCTCGTCGCCTTTATTCGTCACTTGGGCGTATACTTCGATTTCATCGTTCAAGCTGAATTGATTGCTGTTCAGACGGAATTCATACGCCAAGTCGCCTATTGTCTCTTGGTGATGGATCGGGGCAACGGGTTCGGGAAAGCTCCGCGAGCCATTCATAGCGAATGCATCGGTAAAAGCAGCAAGACTCGCAGCGCTTGCAACGGCCAGGAAGGCTGCCAAGCTAAACAAGCGTTTATTCTTCATAGCGATACGCTCCTTGATATAAGGGATGGATTTCAACTGTATGACGTACCCGCTGCCAAAATGTTGCTTTTATATGTATTCCTTATTATGGTAGTGGGAAGAGAATGCCTTTTTGAAAGCGAGGAAATGATGTGCTAAATAACGATAGAGACGAAGCAGCATTGCCGCAGCCGTTGATATCATTGACGAGCGATTGCCGCTGGCGGCGCATTACGATCGGCATGTCGGCTTCGCGTACGTACCGATTGAGCCGCGGACAGGAGGCAAGTTATTTGAAGGTGCAATCGATGGAAGCGGGCGGCTGTCTCTTGGACGAGAAAGATCGGATACAGTGGCTGCAAGGGAAACTGCCGGTACCGGAGCTGCTGTACTACGATAGGGATGAAAGCAATGAGTATTTGCTGCTCTCGGAAGTAGCCGGGTTGATCGCTTCGGATAAGGCGCACGAAGCCATGCTGCCCCAGCTTATGGCGCAATTGGCGGTCGGCCTCAAAGCAGTTCATGCCGTAGACATTACGGACTGTCCGTTCGACCGTACGCTGGGCAAGGTGTTGGAGGAAGCGCGGCAGAGAACGGAACAGGGCTTAGTGGACGAGGACGACTTTGACGAGGAGCGGCAGGGAATGAGCGCTGCGGCTATATATCAACAATTGTTGGAGAACAGGCCGCAGGCGGAGGAGCTTGTGTTTACGCATGGAGACTACTGTTTGCCGAACATTATATTGCATAAGGGGAAGGTTAGCGGGTTGATCGATTGGGGAAGAGCGGGAATCGCGGACAAATATCAAGATTTGGCGCTGGCGGTCAGGAGCATCGCGCATAACTTCGGCGAAGGGCATGTCTCCGCATTCCTTGAGGCCTATGGACTGCAGGAGGCAGACAAGGCGAAGCTGGAGTATTACAAGCTGCTGGACGAGTTTTTCTGATTAAGCTTCTGACGATCAAGTCGCTGCGAAAAAAAAGGCTATCCCCTCTGCCGTTGAGACCGGGTGGGACAGCCTTACTCTTGCGCGTCTTATTCCTCGCGATAATCCTCTACAATCACTTTCAGCTCGCCGGTCACGGGATCGATGACGAAGCCGTGCACGGGAATATCCTTCGGAAAAAGCGGATGCTTGCGGATGATGCGAACGCTGTGCATAACGCCTTCCTCTGGCGTTGAGAAGCCCTTAAGGAACTTCTCCATGCGAATGCCGGCGTTCTCGAGCGTTTCGACCGCTTTCGGATCGATGCCGTGGTCGGCGAACTTGCGAACCATGCCTTCGGCGTCCAGATTCGTCATGCCGCAGTTATGGTGCCCGATAACGAGCACTTCGCGCGCGCCAAGCTCGTAGACGGCAACCAATATGCTTCGCATAGCGCTACCGAACGGCTGAGTCAAAATAGCGCCGGCGTTCTTAATAAACTTGGCATCGCCGTTGCGCAGGTTAAGCGCCTTGGGCAGCAACTCTACGAGACGCGTATCCATACAGGTGAGAATGGCTATTTTTTTCTCGGGATATTTATCCGTCAAGTAAGCTTCGTACTGCTTCTCTTCCACAAACTTCTTATTGAACGATAATAAATTCTGAACGATAGACATTCGCGAGCCTCCTTGCAAAATAACATGTATCTTCTATTATTCATACAATGCTCGTTACAGTCAAATTAAGAAAGCGCCTACATGTAGTATTTATGCGATTTTATTTCTCTATATGAGGTATCTAATGCAGCAGGTGGCTCTCTTTGGCTTTGTCTACCATCCGTTTGGCATAACGGTTAATCGGCTTCTTAAGCGCGAGTCCCAGTATTGCTGAGAATTCCCCGCGCTACTCAACCAAATTGACAAGGTGATAATAGATGCGGGCGAGGGGAGATTTTCCATGTTGACATGAAACCAAAAGGTTTCATATAATAGGGAAGTGTTAAATAGGAAACCATTTGGTTTCTGATTAACTAGTAACACAATGTACAAGCTAAATCTTAAACAGAGGTATGGGAGGCTATTCATATGGAAGAAAACGTTAATACACAGGACAAGCTGCCGGATATTCGCCAGACGATCGTCCTTAAGGCGCCAATCGAGAAAGTGTGGAAGGCAGTATCTACTGCGGAAGGCATAGCGGCATGGTTTATGCCGCCGAGCGACTTTCAGACGGAGGTCGGCTATGAATTCCTTTTGAACGCGGGGCCATTCGGCCAATCGCCTTGCAAAGTGACGGTTGTCGATCCGCCGAATCGCTTGTCGTTTGATTGGGGCAAGGATTGGACGCTTACGTTCGAGCTTGCCGATCTGCAGGGAGAGACGGAATTCACGCTCATCCATGCGGGATGGACGGCCGATATGGCGACCGAGTTCGGCGAGCCGCATGATATCGTACGCGGCAGAATGGACCATGGCTGGACTGGGATTCTGCAGAAGCTCAGCGGCTATGTAGCGGGTTAAGATGGCTGAGCCGCAGCCCAAGCATGATGTTTTCCAAGCGATTGCCGATCCGACGCGGCGCAGGGTGCTCGAGCTGCTGGGCGATGAGGAACTGCCGCTGAACGCCATTAGCGGGCACTTCACGATGAGCCGCACGGCCGTTTCGAAGCATCTCCGCATCTTGTCGGACGCCGGACTCGTGAAGGACCGGAAGGTCGGGCGCGAGACGCGCTACCGGCTGGAGGCCGATCCGCTTAGAGAGCTGCAGCGCTGGCTCGCTTATTACGAGCGTTTCTGGGACAACAAACTTGCCGCGCTTAAGCGGTATGTGGAATCGGACGATTCGGATTTCGAGACGGCGGCCAAGCCGGAATCGCAGCCGCAGTCGCTTACGCTGGCGAAGGACGACTAAATAACGGATTCCCGCCCTGCCCCGGCAGAAGGCCGAATAGCGGAATTATGGGAAACTAAATAGCTATGCATGCGAAAAAACCGCCTCATTCGTTCGATTTCGGACACTAATGGGGCGGTTTATCGTTTGTGGAGTGGAAAGCAGCGATTTAGTTCGACGGAACGCGGTTAAATGACTTGCTGTTATATCCGCAGTAAAGACAAATCGAAGTCCGGCACGAGACCCTCGGCAGCCGCTCTTCCAAGCAGCGCTTCTACGGCCGCATAACCGTCATCGCCGAGATTAGCCGTAAACTCGTTCACATATAGGTCGATGTGCGACTGGGCAACATCCTCCGAGAGCTCCTGCGCATGATCCATCACATAGGAACGTGATGAATCGGGATGCGCCCATGCGTACTCGACGGACGAGCGGATCCAGCCCGCAATGGCCTCGGCATCGAGCGAGCGCTTCGCGATGATGGCGCCGAGCGGGATAGGCAGGCCGGTATCCGCTTCCCACCAGCTGCCGAGATCGGCGAGCTTGCTAAGGCCGTAAGACGGATACGTGAAGCGGGCTTCGTGGATGACGAGCCCGGCATCGATCAAGCCGTCGCGGACGGCAGGCATAATCTCGTGGAAAGGCATGACGACGATTTCGCCGACGCCCCCAGGCACTTGTCGAGCCGCCCATAACCGGAACAGCAAGTAGGCGGTTGACCGTTCGCTAGGAACGGCTACCCGCTTGCCGGACAACGAGGCTGCGCCGCCTTCGCCGTCCTTGGTCAGCACGAGCGGACCGCAGCCGCGGCCCAGCGCGCCGCCGCATGGCAGCAGCCGATAGTCGTTCAACACCCAAGGCAGCGCGGCATACGAAATTTTCATGACCTCCGGCCCTTCCGCGCGGGCAGCCCAGTTGTTCGTGATGTCGATATCCGCGTACGTTACGTTAAGCTCCGGCCCTCCCGGAACAAGACCGTGAGCCAAAGCATGGAATACGAATGTGTCGTTCGGACACGGGGAATAAGCAATATTCATTCCAGCACCTCCAGTATTGCGGCGCTCGCAGCCTCAAGCGAGGCAAGCGCCTCGCCTATGCGCCAGGCGGCGCGATCGCGCGGACCGACAGCGTTCGAGATCGCGCGCAGCTCCGTGAACGGAATGCCAAGCCGCTGCGCGGCAACGGCTACCCCGTAGCCCTCCATCCCTTCCGCAGCAGCGCCGGGAATACGGGCCGCATGCGCTGCCGCCGTAGCGGCGGTGCCGGTTGCTGTCGACACGGTAAGGATCGGTGCAAGCACCGCCTCTAAGCCGGCCGTGCGAATCGCTTCGTAGAACCGGTGACTCCATGCGGAATCCGCCTCAAGGCGAGCCGTGCCGAAGCCAAGCTCGTCCACGCTGATGAAGCCGTCTTGCGATTCCGCGCCAAGATCGGCGGCTATGATCCGGTCGGCAACGACGAGCGAGCCGATTGCAGCCGTACCGTCGAAGCCGCCGCCGATACCGGCGCTAATAACGAGCCGGTACGGCGCGGCCGCCGCGGCAAGCGCAGCCGCCGTGCTCGCCGCGGCATAAGCAGGGCCGACGCCAGCTGCGATGACGTCGGCCTTCGTGCTGCCGGCAAGGCCGCGAACAACGGCGTCCTTCTCGGCATCTACTGCTGTTACGATCAATATGCGAGAGCCGTCATTATGCTCTTGATCTTTATGGCTATGGTCGTTATTGGTCATCGGACAATTTTCTCCTTCGTAGCAAGGGCAATGGGCGAACCGTATCTTCTAATAGTAACACTCGCTAGATTCGGTGTCCAAGCGATGCAGAGCAAGCCGATTGCAGCCTGAACCGAGCTAGCTAAGCTGTCTCCAGCTCGGCCGCTCTTCTAACCAATCGTAATTTTCCCTTCCGGGAAACGATACAGCTCCTTCTTGGAGCGCGAATTAAGAGCGAAGGCAAGCGTTACAGGTCCTAGCCGTCCCACGAACATGAGCAGAATAATGATGACTTTGCCCGGGGTGGATAGATGGGAAGACAAACCGGAGGACATTCCCACCGTACAATAAGCAGACGTTGCCTCGAACAAAATAGCGAGGAACGAGCCCGTCTCCGTAATGGACAGCAGCATAGCGGCAGAGCAAATAATGGCGAAGGAAATCATCGTCAGCATGATCGCCTGATGAATTTGCTGCTTCGCTATACGGTATCGGAACAGGACGATATCTTCTTTGCCTCGTATCATAGCAACCATCGCCCCGACCAAAATCGCGAACGTCGTTACGCGAATACCGCCGCCCGTAGAGCCCGGTCCAGCCCCGATGAACATCAGTATAATGAGGAAAAACTGCGTAACCTCGCGCAGCATGCTCGGATCGATCGTGCTTAGACCTGCGGATCTGGCCGTTATCGATTGGAACAGCGAGCCTAACGTTTTGCCGGTTGCGGATAATGGCTGCAAAGTTAGCGGGTTGGAGAACTCCAGCAGGAAGATGACAACTGCGCCAACGAATGTAAGAATGCCGGTTACGGACAAGACGACTTTACTGTGCAAGCTGAACTTCCTGTTCTTCGGATAAGTCAGCAGCTCTGAAATAACAATGAACCCGATCCCGCCAAAAAAGATAAGCAGCATCGACACAATATTTACGAAAGGATCTTCTACATAATGAATAAGGCTGCCCGCCCGTTCGGGAAATTGCCCGAAGAGGTCGAATCCGGCATTGTTGAAAAACGAGATGCTGTGGAACACGCCGAAGTAAAGCGCTTGCCCGGCAGACATCTCGAGCATGAAGTAGCTGCTTAGCAGAACGGCGCCGGACAGCTCGATACAGAGCGCATATAGAAGCACTTTGCGGACCATCTTGACGACTCCTTCCGTCGAGCCATAGTTCATCGACTCTTGCAGAACGAGGCGCTCCCGGAACGATATTTTTTTCTTGAACAGCAGCGCGAACAGAGTGGCCATCGTCATGAAACCGAGCCCGCCGATCTGGACGAGTATAATAACGACAATCTGGCCGAAGGTGGAAAAGTGGATGCCGGTGTTCAGTATGGTTAGCCCAGTAACGCAAGCAGCCGACACGGAAGTGAAGAGCGCATCGAGATACGATATTTGTTGATCCCCCGTATAGGCGAATGGGCGTGACAGGAGCTGGGCGCCAATCATAATAATGACGACGAAGCCGAACAGCATCACTTGCGGCGGGCTCGGGCGGAAACGTAACTTTTTGCGAAGGGAAGCAGCAATCTGCATGGTGTCAACTCCACCTGTCTCTTTCCGTTAGTATTGGTTTTAGCTGATTATATCATGTAGGCCATCCGCTAAACTCTAGTGACGGTAGCTGCGGATTCGCTTTGGGGTTCTATACTGCCCGCGGCAATGACTCGGTTGCGGCCGTTGCGCTTCGCAAAGTATAGCGCATCGTCGGCCTCGTGCAGCAACGATTCCAGCGGCAGAGCCGATTGATACGCCTCCGTTACGCCGAAGCTGGCGGTAATCGAGATCGCATGCGAGCCGCTGATTAGCGGTGTCGAGGCAATCTTCTGCCTTAATTGCTCGGCGGTCTGCAGCGCTTGTCCGAGCGCGGTATCCGGCACGCAGAGGACGAACTCTTCGCCGCCATACCGGGCAAAGGATGTTTCGGGCGAGATGATGCTCTTGACGAGACTTACGACATGATGGATCGCAAGATCGCCTACGCTGTGGCCGAAACGGTCGTTGATCGACTTGAAGAAGTCAATGTCGATCAGGATAAGCGCCAGGGGTGCATGGTTAATCCTAGCTTGCCGAAGCTGCTCCGTTGCAATCTCCATAAAGTGAGTCCGATTATAGATGCCCGTCAGTCCGTCTATTTCGGCGAGTCTGCGCAGCTTGTTCTGCAATTGCATATGCTCGGTCATATCGATCATCACGATCGTGCGGCCGGCAATCTCGCCTTTCGTATTAAGCAGCTTAGAGGAGCGAACCCGGTAGTAATAGGTTTCGCCTCCTTTGATCCACTTCAATTCATGCTCGTATTCCTGCTTGCTTGTATCATTCAAATCGCCTTCGAATACGCCGGTGTCGGCCCCGCGCTTCCATACCTGCTCGATCGTCTTGCCAATGGCTGCAGGACTGAGGGACGGAATAATCGCTATTGCGGCACTGTTGTAGTCGAAGATTTTTCCAGACAAGTCAAGGACAAGCACTCCGTCGCGCATACTCTCGAAAATATGATCTCTTGCAATCGGCGCTACGGTGAGCATGCCTGTGGAGACGATTGCCCAAATATAGAGTGCCGAGGTTACGCACATCACGATCGGTACAGGGTCCATGCCAAGCGGGGTCATGCCGAGTACATAGAATAGCGCGCCAAGCATCGGCAGCAGATGGCCAAGAATCATCGTGAAATTTTGTTTGCGGTAGACTGAGCTGGACTTGCGCGTATGCACGACCAGCAAGAAGATAGACACCAGCAGACAGCCGAATGTGTAAGCCCCGTGTACGAAATACCATCTGCCCGGGAAGATGTCTATCATGGGCGTCGGGGTATTCTCGCGCAAGTAAAGTACCTTGTAAAATAATCGATGGTAGTCGTTCGTCGTATTCATAATAAGCGTAATGGCCGGGATAACAAATAATACCCATCCTCTGCGGAATGCGGCAAATTTCTCCCTGCCAATGTAATGCAGAACGAGCAGTAGGCTGCTTGGCGCGATGAACGGCAAGCCTAAGTATTCGATATTCAGCCAAAACCTGATTTCCTGTAGGGAGTCGCTCGATAGCTCGAAGACGAAGGCGAAGGTATAGATAGCGCTGAAGGCGGAGGACCAGATGAACGCCTTGGTGCCCGAGAAGTTGGTTTTCATGAAGTATGCGTATATGGCCAGCAGCACGCTAAGCACGCCTGAGATGATTACGAGAACGATGTAATCCGTAATAGTAATGTTCATAAGTTACTCCAATCAAACGTTAACGACTGCCGCCGTTCTCCGGCGATACAAGATCTTCCGCGTCGAAATACAAGCGCGCGGCAGTCGGGAAAAAATCGATATGGAGATAGTGTAGCATACCCGGTTGCGAACGTTCAAAACATCTTTTGATAATATGCCTTATTCTTCCGTTCGGTAAAGAAGCGGCTCGCCCTATGGGCGGCCGCTTGCGGGCAAAGTAATCTCGGCGCATGTGCCTGCGCCCAGCGTGCTCCGGAACGCAAGAGTTCCCTTATGATTCGCGATGATCTGCTTGCTCACCATGATCCCGAGCCCGTTGCCGGTGCTCTTTCTCGTGAAGAACGGTTCGCCAAGCCGCTGCAGGTCTTCCTCGGACATGCCGTTTCCTTCATCGATGAAGCGGATAATGACGTCGTTATTCGGGGAAGGCAATACTTCAATCGTCAACTGACCGCCGTCCATCATCGCTTCGACGCCGTTCTTCAGCAAATTAATGAACACCTGCTTGAGCTGATTGGACTCGCCTAATACCATAGTCGTTTCAATCTGCTTGTCTACCTTCAGTTGAACGTTGTTCAGTTTGGCTTCGGCATCGAGCAGGGTAACGATTTGCTGCAGCGTATCGACGACATCGATCGGCTGCACATGGATCGCCTGCGGCTTCGCCAGCACAAGAAATTCGCTTACGATGAAGTTGATGCGGTCCAGTTCCTCCAGCATAATATCGAGATGGGCAGGGGACAGCTTGCCTGTCTGCTTCTGAAGCTGCATGAAGCCCCGCAGCGTCGTTAGCGGATTGCGCACCTCATGGGCGACGCCTGCCGCCAGCTGGCCGACGACGGATAGCTTCTCCGATTGGCGCAACAGCTCCTCCGTTTGTTTCCTCGCCGTAATATTCCGGGAAATCGCGGCGACGGCAACAATCTCCCCTTGCTCGTCGCGTACCGACGAAAGCGTTATGCTCAGATCGATCAAGGCCCCCGACTTGCTGTAACGAACCGTTTCATAATCGGTTATGGAGCCGCCTGCAAGTACCTTCCGTACGATCTCCCGATATTCCCGCTTATAAGCGTCCGGCACGTTGCCGAGCTGCTTGCCGAGCACCTCGTTCCGCGTCCAGCCGTACATCGTTTCAAAGGCCTTGTTTACCTGCGTGATACGTCCGTCCAGGTCCGCCACATGGATCGCATCGGCCGTATGATTGACGAACGATTCCAAATATTGCTTCATGCTTTGCAGCTCCGTTGCGGAGTTCTTTAACTGCGTCATATAGCTGAACAGATTCGTGCCCATCGTATTGACGCGCGAGGCGAGCGTTCCGAGTTCGTCCTTGTTGCGAATCGTAATCGTTTCGCCGAAGTTGCCCGCAGCAATGTCGTTTACCTTGTACAGGATTTGATTTAACGAGCGCAACATGAAGCCGGCAATAAAGTAGCTCGCGAACATCGTCATAACGACAAGGCAAAGCGAGATGATGGAATGAACGAACAACTGGCGGTTCAACGAATCCTTAATGCCGCTGAGATCGAACGTAAGGCCGATGACGTACGTTTTGTTAAGGATAATCGGAATGAAGCTGCGCATCACCTCTTTGCCGTTCATGACCTTCTTGATGGTGTGCATCTTGTTGTCGCCCAGCGCCAACTGGATATTGACCGAATCGACGTACGTATCTTTGTACTCGTAAGTTCCGAACGGGATATCGCGTACGTCCAGATTATAGACGGGCTGGCCGTTCTTGATCTTAATAATCGGTTTTTTGCCGAAAAACTGCGGGTCGAAGCCCGTTACCTCCAGCAGATCGGGATGGTCGGCCGCCAGCTTGCCGATAACGGCCCCGCTTCCTACTTTATCGTTGAAATCAAGGAAAATTTGTGCGTCAATAAACGGATTGATCATGTAATTGGTCGTTCCGTCGTAATAATAACCCCATTTGTTCGTAAAGTCGGGATCAGTCGAAGAAAAGTTGATCGGGCCGGACCAGAAGTTCGCGAGCCTCTGCCCTTTCGCTATTGAAACGTTATAATGGTCGAAGAGCTGGTTAAACGCGGTATACCAATAATCCCACGTTTTCGAACTTGCGCCGATTTCCTTCGGATAAGAAGACCTGGCCGCGACGATGTCGCCTTCCGTCCGTACCCAAAGCGTAATATGATCGACTCCAAGCTCGCTGCTCAGCGCAACCAATTGTTCGTTCGTTACGTTATCGATATCCGGGTCAAGCCTGTTTTTCACGGCTATGGCGGCCATGCGCAGCTTCTCGCCGATCGCATCCTCCATGAACCGTTTCGCTTTCTCGGAGCTTTCCACGGATACGGCGACCTGCTTGGCGATATTCATCATTTGCTGCTCGGCATTGGCTTGCAGCTCTTGTTTGGAGGAGAAATGGTAGATCCCTATATTAAGCATGAGGATAATGGCGACGATGGCCGATATGGATACGGAGAGCTTCGCTTTGATGGACAACGGATCGTTCCTCCCAGGTGTCTTGGATGTCATCCTAACAATTAGACGCCGGGAGGCCAAAATCCTGTTTTTTGACGTGTCGATATTGCGAGGGAAATTGTAGAGGTTTCGGGCGCTTAGGCGCGAGTGAACTGTTCTTCCTCTAGATACTGCTCTGCTTCTTCATAGGTTTCGAACGCCGATTCCAGGCTTAGGCCGGCATATACGTACCAGAGATCGTCTTCGAACTGCAACGTAAGCGTGGCGTTATCCGGGCCGACCCATGTTTCTTCCTTCGGCGCCTTCCGGTTGGAAGCCTTGCTCTTCGCGGGAGCGGCAGCTTGCAATCTTGGTGTCGTCGCAAGGGAGGTGATGGATTTCATAATCAACGCGCGAAGCTCGTCTTCGTTGTAATCGCGAATGTTGACCATGCCCTTGTCGTCGGTCTGGATGCCGTTCACGAGCCCGGCGAATACGAACCCGTTGCCGTTCGGATGCAGATGATAGACAACCGTTTTTTTCTCATGCGCGCTGTCCTCGAAGTGGAAGTTGACGCGTCCGAGCGACACGTTATGCTGAGTAAGCTCGGCGAACGATTGGATGATGGAAAGCTTCTGGTCAAAAGAAAGCATAGGCGAAGGAGCCTCCTTGAAGTGAGTATATCGATAATTGTACACGATATAAGCGTTTTTATGCGAACAATAGCCGTTGCCATCCGAGAGGGACGGCAACGGCCATTGCTGATTGGCTTAATTTATTAGATATCTTTTTTCTTGGCGATCAACGTCAAGGCGCCGATAATGATAAGGGCGATCGCGACGAGCGGCTGGCTGAACAATAGCTTGTTATACAGCGTGCCTAGAGAGAAGACGGCGAAGAAGAGCAGCGACAGCACGGTGAGAATGTTGATCGGGATGAGCAGCCACTTGTTCCGGTTGCCGAACCAATAAAATTCGAACAAACCGACGGCTGGCGCGAGGATGAAGCCCGGCCACATGTAGCCCCAGCTATCGAATAGCATGGAGAACTGGCACACGATGCCGACCGTGAACAGAACGCCGCCGGGGATCAACACGCCGATGCCCCTGCGTCCGAGCATCGAGAAGTACATCCAGTGGAAGAACAGGCCGAGCGGGATGACGAAGAGCGAAGGCCAGAAGTATGCGAATATTTTGCCCGGTCCGAACGACTCGCCTTGATTCAGGAACAGGACGACACCGAGCAGCAGCAGCACCGCGCCGCTAATGGTTCTTGCATTCATTCGAAGGAACACTCCAATCTGATTTCAATTTGTTGTCATAAGCATAGCATATTTGTAAAAAACCTGTCCTCATGCTGGGGGTAACCGGGGAAACTGGACTAAAGTCTAGTTCGCATATGAATGCTGGTGAACGCACGGTAAGCGCTTTTGCTGCTAAGGGTGTGTCGATGGCGGGATTACGCGTCTACAACTGTAATACGGCAGAAATCTATGTTGGAATTTTGCAGTAACTTCCAGCATTTTTATATGTTCACACAAGCTACATTGGATAATTGCACAAACTTTTGCTTGTAAAATCATAGAAGGATGATTTTGAACAAAGTTAGTGCAGATATCCAACATAGCCCGCTTTCCTTACTCCTATCGAACGAAGTTAGTGCGATAATCCAACATAGCTCATCTCACAAGCACATGACGTTATTCGGGATGGTTATGCGTTTCCGTTCCGACCTCGAACGGCGAGATGACGCCCTCATACATAAGATGCATCGTCATGCCCGCCGCGGCATGCTTCAGGTTGTGGCAATGATCCATCCAGAGGCCGGGATTATCCGCCATGAAAGCAACCTCATACACTTCGCCCGGAGCAACGTCAAGCGTATCCGACCACCAAGGGCTACCGGTTACGTCCTCGCCATTGCGCGATAGGACGAGCATATGATGGCCGTGCAGATGCATCGGATGATCGACCGAGCTGCGGTTGACGATCGTGGTCTTGACGAGATCGTTTTCCCTCACGACAAACATCGGCGTATTCGGGAACACTTGACCGTTAATCGTGTCATAGGCAGCGAAGCCTCCGTTATAGAAGGCGAAGCGGTTATCCAGGATCATCGTGAATTCTCGGTCGAATTTGCTGTCTTGGCCAAAAGGCGTCTTCGCGGCCGTGCCGTAATGCGTCGGATCGAATACCGTCGTCTGCGGAATGGCCGGCGGCTCGCCTTTCCCGTCCGGGCTCATGAGCAAGCCAAGCTTCTTGCCACGGCCGACGCTCAGCAGAACGGGATGATCGGGCATAATGAAGGTGACATCATAGCGTCCTCCCGTTATGAGTTCCAGGCGTTGATTGTTGAGATCGCCGGGCTCATGCAGGTCCGTGCCGTCAATGGCGGCTACCTGGAACGTCGTGCCGGTTAACGAATACGACTGCCTCACCCAATCGTCCGTATTGATGAGCCGCAGCCTGACAGGCGTTCCGGGTGCAATCGCTTTGCTCTGCAGCGTATCGTCCGCTCCGATCGCCATGCCCGCGTCATCCCATACATGCGTCATGATCGTAATATCTTCGTAGGCTTCGGCATGCGTATCTTCGTCAGGCTCGACGATAAGCGCCCCAAACAAGCCTTTCTCTACCGCTTCCTTGGAGTTCTGATGCGAGTGGTACCAGAACGTTCCGACCTGCTCGGCCATGAAGCGGTACGTATGCTTCCCGCCGGGCATGACGGCGTTCTGCGTCGCGCCTGCCACGCCATCCTCCGCATTGGGTACGTCAAGCCCATGCCAGTGCAGCGTGACGCCGCCTTCGATATCTTCATTCAGAAGCGTTACCTCGACAAGCTGGCCCTTCTTCACCCGAATCTCCGGTCCTGGGATTTGGCCGTTATAGGTCCAAGCTTCTACGGTTTTGCCTGAACTCAGCTGGACACTCTTCTTCTTAGCTGTCAGCGCAAACTTCCGGTCGGCCTTGCCGGACTGCGGTCCGGTTAGCTCCGTAACCGGCACGGCAGCGCTTGCCAGCACCGGATCGCTTGCTTGATGATGGTTATGCCCGGCTGCAGCCGCGGCCATGCCATAATCGGGTTTGCCGGTCATCATGTTAAGCCGGTCGGGCAGCTTGCTGCCTTGCATAGCGGTGAGAAGCGGCACGCTGCAGACGGCGGCAATGGCAGCGTACGTGCCTGTAAGGCGCAGCCTGCGCCCCCATGGGCGGTAAATATACGTTTGCATCGATTCCGTCGCCTTCCGATTGCGATGCGATTGCAGCATCCACAGGAAGCAGGCGAGCACGGTTAGCAGCGTCAGCGGAATGGTGAGATACGTCCAAGCAAACGGAATCGGCGGCACGAATGCAAAATAAAACAAACCGGCGCCGATCAAAGCGGCGAACTGATAAGGGGCGACGAGCAGCGGCTCCGTCGCTTGCCTGCGTCGCGACAGATCGGGGACGGCATCCGTCTGCATCCGCGTCCGGGCCAGCAGCATGCGTACGCGCGGCATGGCGCCGAACCAGACGAACAGCACACCTATGAAGGCCAGCGGCGTCCGCAGCAGCAGACGGTCGAGCCAGAGCAGCGGATGCGCGTTCAACGCAAGGAAAATGTCCGCTGCCGCCATGGTCGCAGCGAGAACGGTGAGCGATACCGTCCAGAACACCATTTTGCGCGTACGCTTGTGAAGCTCCTTCTCCGTCCGGTAATAAATGAGCTTGGAAGCTTTGTTAGCTGCGATCAATGAAAATATGACGAATAGCATGAGTGCGCCAAGCTCGGTGTTGATGGCAATGGAAAACATATACGTTAGCCCCCAGTATTAGTGAAATAAATATCCGTTCAAAATCGTTATATCAAGGTGAAACGGCACCCTTATAATTCTTATATATTAAATGGTATCCGCTGCGGGCGATGCCCAAAACCGCCGATAGTCTTAGGCCCGCACTAGACTTGCGTCCAGTCTTTTGACGAATGAACGGAGGGTCTACAAATAGCGGAAATAGTTCCTATCAAACGACAATATACACCTCTTGTTAACTTCTATGAAAGCGCTACAATTAAGGTATTAAGAAGCAGGAGGTGAATATATGAGCCAAGAACAAGAGATTGAATTGGTAGTTGCGGAAGAAGCCGCGGAAGCGATTTCGGAGGAGGCTGCAGCTGAAGAGGCTGCTGCCGCAGACGAGGAAATCGCCCAGGAAGAAGAGGCTGCTGCGGACGAATCGTCCGAGGAAGCAGCCGAAGAAGAAGCTGCCGAGGAAGAAGCGGCAGCAGAAGAGGAAGCAGAGGCCGCCGAAGAGGCGGATGAATCGCAAACGGACTAATGATGGTTATCATTTTAAAATAAGAAGGCTGTTTCCCCGGTTGAGAAGTTGCGGAGAAGCAGCCTTTTTGGCGTGCTCGTTTTAGAGAGCCATATATTGTTTTACGGTAAATCGGCAATTGCCGCGTGCATAAAGGGGGAAGGTATGCTAAGATACGGATTGCTTTAGATTCATAAAGTAATGTTTTATAGAAGAAGGTGACATCATGGCGAACTTGGATGCAGCGAATGGACAGGGAAAGGCACGGTCCGGCGAACTGAATTTATTTATGCTGACTTGGCCGATATTTTTGGAAATCTTTTTGTTCATGCTGATGGGCATTGCCGATACGTTCATGCTGAGCGCGATATCCGACAATGCGGTGTCGGGCGTTGGGGCATCGAATCAGTATTTGCATATTGCGATTCTTATATTGGAAGTGATCGGGAACGGCGCGTCGATCGTTGTTGCGCAGTATATCGGTTCGAAGAAATTCATTGAGGCGGCGAAAATATCGGCGCTTGCGGTCACGCTTAACCTGCTTGTCGGCTTAATCATAAGCGGTCTGTTCCTGCTGTTCAATCATGCTTTGCTTGAGCGGCTTAACTTGCAGGGCGAGATTCTGGAGTACGCGAGCAGCTACTTATCGATTGTCGGAGGTTTGATTTTCCTGCAAGCGATTATTAATTCCGTGTCGGCCATCATACGGGTACACGGTTATACGAAGGAAGCGATGTACGTATCGCTGGGAATGAACGTCATTCATATTATCGGCAACTACGCGCTCATATTCGGCAAGTTGGGCTTTCCGGAAATGGGCGTGGAAGGCGCGGCGATCTCCTCGGTCGTCAGCCGGTTTCTTGCGCTTATCGTCTTCTTCTGGCTTCTTTATCGCATTATGGAGGTTAGAGTGCAGATCCGGTATTACTTCTCGCTTTCTAAGACGTATATCGGCAACATCATGAAGATTGGCATTCCATCTGCGTTCGAGCAGGTGATGTACCAGACCTGCCAGATCGTGTTCCTCTATTATGCGACGTTCCTCGGAGCGTCATCGCTGGCGGCCAGGCAATACGCTTCGAACATTTCGATGTTTACGTATTTGTTCGCTTTCGCGATCGGGATGGGTACCTCGATCATCGTCGGACGTCTTGTTGGAGCGGGCGAGCAGAACGAAGCCTACAAGCGGGTGTTCAGCAGTGTTCGTTATGCTAGCTTGTTCACGCTCATTACGGTCGTGCTCGTCATGCTGTTCCGCGAGCCGCTAATGAGCATGTTCACGAACGACGGGGACATTATTCGACTCGGGGCGAACGTGTTGCTCCTTAGCATCGTATTGGAGACGGGGCGGACGATCAATATTATACTCGTTAACTCTCTTCGCGCGGCGGGGGATGCGAAGTTCCCGCTATGGATCGGGATGTTCACGATGGTGGGCATGAGCCTGCCGCTCGGATACTTCTTTATCTTCCGGCTCGACATGGGACTTGCGGGCATCTGGCTTGCCATTGCGGCCGATGAATGGCTTCGCGCGGTCATTATGTTCTTCCGCTGGCGCAGCCGGGCGTGGGAGCAGCATGCGATCGTCAGGCCGACTGCGGCGAAGGCGAAGGAGACTGCTTTATAGGCGGTCGATGCGAATAGGCTTATCGAAGGCTCGAAGGCCGTCGAAGCAACGTGCATGAAGTGCGTTGTTTGGACGGTATTTTTTTGTCTACATATAGGCATACGCACAGCGCAGTGGACTTTTCCGTGAAGCATATGATGATCGCAAAAGTAAAAGGCACGTTCCATGCCTTCGAGGCCAGCATCACGGCTGACCCGCATGATCTGACATCGGCCGAAATCGACTTCAGCATCGAATTGACGAGCATAGATACGCGCAACGGCGACCGTGACGCTCACCTGCGTTCCGGCGACTTTTTCGAGACGGAGAAGTACCCCGCGCTTGCATTCGAAGCGACCAACATAGCCAAGACGGATAACGGCGAATACAACGTTACGGGCGACGTTAGCCTGCATGGCGTAACGCGGTCCGAGACGTTCACGGCAACCTATGAAGGCGCGGGCAAAGACCCATGGGGCAACGAAAAAGTCGGCTTCAGCGCTAACGGCAGTCTCAAACGCAGCGATTACGGCTTAACGTACAACGCGGCGCTGGAAACAGGCGGCGTGCTGATCGGCGACGAAGTGAAAATTTCGATCGAGATCGAAGCGAATATCGGAGCTTAATCGAGCGGATGATTAACGGCTTATCAGGCAGTTGCCCGGTAGGCTGTTTTTTGTAAATATAAGCATTTATAAGTTTCACGGTTACAAGCGGACTTCTATTTCAACCGCTAAACATCCGCTTACGCTGCCAAGAGGATGGCGATAGCCGTTTCCGCTTGTTTTGAGATATGATAGGCGTAAGACGTGGCAGACGAGGAGATAAGGTTCATGGTACTTAATGGCGGGGAGCACGGACGGATTCGGAATATCGGCATATTCGCGCATGTGGATGCGGGCAAGACGACAACGACTGAACAGATTCTGTTCCATAGCGGGCGGATTCGTTCCTTGGGCAGCGTGGATGACGGTACGGCGCAGACGGATTGGATGGAAGTGGAGCGCGCAAGGGGCATCTCGGTGCGTGCAGCCGCGACACGGTTCACATGGCGGGATGTAACGGTTAATGTCGTCGATACGCCCGGCCATGTCGATTTCCTGTCGGAGGTGGAGCGCTCGCTTCGCGTAATGGACGGTGCGGTGCTTATTATATCCGCGGTGGAAGGCGTGCAGGCGCAGACGGAGGTCATCTGGCATGCGCTTCGGGAAAGAGGCATTCCTACCCTGCTGTACGTGAACAAAATGGACAGGGTTGGCGCCGACGCCTTGCGGACGCTGGTGCAGATAAGGCGGCTGCTGTCGGGTATGGCTGCGCCTGTTCAGCTTCCGAACGGAGCGGAGGATCGTTTCGTCGGAAGCAATGATCTGCTGCGGCGCGGTGCTGCAGTGGAAATCAGCAGTCCGGCGGGCTCTAATGGTGAAGATAATGCTGGCGCGGATGGCGAACGTTTCGAGCAATTGCTCGTTGAGACGGTCGCGGAGCATGATGAGGAGCTGCTGCTTCAGTATATGGAGAGCGGCGAATGGCCGAAGAAAGAGCTGCGTGCCTTATTGCCTCGGCTGGCTTGCCGCGGGGAGCTGTTTCCCGTCTTGTTCGGGGCTTCGAATAAAGGTATCGGCGTAGAGCCGTTAATGGATGCGATGATTGGACTGCTGCCTCCTCCGCCCGCTGCCGGGAAGGCGGACGGGCCTGTGTCGGGCGTCGTCTTCCGCATCGAGCGCGATCCGGCGATGGGGCGGATCGCGTATGTCCGCATGTACAGCGGAACGATCCGCAATCGCGATTCCGTACGCAACGCGACACGGGAGATCGACGAGAAGGTGACGCAAGTACGGAAGATCGACGGCCAGCGGTCAGAGGACGTCGGCATGCTTGCGGCAGGCGATATTGCCGCCGTATGCGGGTGGAATCAGGCGCGCATCGGCGATATTATCGGCAGCGACGCGTTTGTGCCCGGCGAGACGCGGATGGCTGTGCCGCTGCTGACGGTGCAGGTGCGGTGGCGGAACGAGGCGGAGTACACCGCCGTCGTTGCCGCCTTGCATGAGTTGGCGGACGAGGACCCGCTGCTCGATCTGCAATGGCTGCAGGAGCAGCGCGAGCTGCACGTGAAGGTAATGGGGCCGATTCAGGTCGAGGTGCTGACCCATATGCTCAGCAGCCGCTTCGGCCTTGCGGTGGACTTCGGCGCGCCGTCCGTCATCTATAAGGAGACGCCGGCGCAGGCGGGCGAGGGCTTCATCGCGTATACGATGCCGAAGCCATGCTGGGCGATTCTGCGCTTCCGCATCGAGCCCGGCGAGCTGGGCAGCGGGCTTGTTTACTCGTCGCTCGCCCGGCCGGAGCGTCTGCTGGAGAGCTATCAGAACGAGGTCGCAAGACGAGTGCCTGAAGCGCTTCGGCAAGGGATGTTCGGCTGGGAAGTGACCGATTTGAAGGTGACGCTGCTTGAGGGCGAGCATCATGTATGGCATACGCATCCGCTTGATTTTGCGGTTGCTACGCCAATGGGAATCATGGACGGATTGGCACGGACGGGAGTGAAGCTGCTTGAACCGATGGTTCGATTCCGTATGTCGGTGCCGGAGGAGACGGGCGGCAAGATCATGAACGAGCTCGTTCAGATGCGGGGGCAATTCGATTCACCGGAAGTGCGCGGCGAGCGGATGGAGATCGAGGGCATACTGCCAGTCGCGACGTCGCTTGACTTCCCGGCAAGGTTCGGCTCGTTTACGAAGGGGCGCGGCGTCATGTCGACGGTCTTCGCGGGTTATGAGGAATGCCCGGAAGGCGTGCAGGCGGAACGGAAGCGCACCGGCGTGAACCCGCTTGACCAGTCGAAGTATATCCTGTACGTGCGCAAGGCGCTGGCTCAATCATAGTTATCGTCCTCTTCATCGTACACGCTGCTCTCGTACACTAACTGAGCATTAAAAAGACAATAATGGCATTATGGGATACTAATTTACGATATACACAGCAAACCGCCTCATTAGTTTGATTTCGGGAAACTAATGAGGCGGTTTTTTCGTTACGGGCACGAAAAGGAGATTTAGTTCGACGAAATACCGGTACAATCCCCATACTAGCCGGACCGTCCCGATTAGTTCGACGAAGCGCTAATAGACGTTATGCTTGACCAATATACCTGACAAGGCCCCTCTGGCGAGGCACTTTATCTAAGCTTGCTCGGAATCCGTCACACGAAGCAGTTGCATCGTTGACGGAGCGAGCTTTATTTCATACCGTGAAGAGCCATCCTCGTCCTGTCCGGCGCTCTTAAGCGGGCGCCCTCCGTTAGGAGCCTGCAGCGACATGCCTTCCGGCAGGCGGAAGCACCACTTCTGCGGCTGCGAGGCGAAGCTCTCAATAACGAGCGAGCCATTGTCGTAGGCGAACAAGCCGACATGAGCCGGACCTTCCAATTGATAAGGCAGCAGCTTTCCCGTCATAACAGAACGAATCTTCGTTACAACCTCGGAAGGAAGCTTCCATAAGTCGGCGTAGTCATCCGGGATTATGAGCGTATGGATTTTGCCTCTGCCATAATTATCGTACATCAGAATCGGAATGTTGTTATGGCCTTTCAAGGCGACAATCGACTGCCAAGTGCCGTTCGTGCTGTAATCGAATATCGGATAGTAGAGCGGCTCGGCCGACAGCGTGAACGTATCGAACGTACAGCTTGCGGTATCGATGGCGAACTGCTGGATGGCGAGTTTCTTGCCGGTCGGGTGAAGCGTCGTGAATTGCTCGGCTCCCTTGCCATGCATGCGCTCCAGAAAGCCGGACGTCATGATGATATGGCCGCCATCCTTTAAATAACTCTTCATTCGTTCGATGATGCCCTCATCCCTAGCGGCATTGGCCGTTAAGAGCAAAGGCTTGCCATCACTCGGAAAATGCGGGGAAAGCTCCATCGGAATGCCAAGCATGCCGAGGTAATCGTACAGATGGTCTTCGCCCTTGGCATGATGCGGCTCATACACGTGAACCCCTAGCGGCCGGCCAAGCTGCCCTGCCGCCTTGTCCAGCTTCTCCAGCTGAAAGCCGAGCGCCGGCACGTAGACGCTGTCCTTCAGCAACGAGTAGCAGAACAACGTCAGCTCCCTCGCTTTGCCATATACGCTGAGATTGGCTTGCTCCAAGTAGTAATCGATGTACGTGCAGTCCAGACTGTCGAACCAAGCGCCGCCGTTGCCGCCGTCCGGGCTAAGCTGATCCATCCAGCGCAGCAGCGAATAGGAGGCGTACCGCGGAATATGCTGCTGGCTGATCGCCGGGTCGCGCGTTTCCGTTCCGGTATAGACGCCTTCGAAGATGGCAGGCTGCGTCTCCGTATTGTAGCCTGACGCTTGATACGCCTCATTCCAGTTCGGGTACTTGATGACCAGCTTCACGTTCGGATTAACCGATTTGGCAGGCTTCTTAATTAAGTTAGCGGATACCTCGGTCATAAGCTCCAATCGGAATTGCTCCCACGTGCGTTCGCCCTTCGCCTCGAGACAATCGTCGCAGCCGCAGTTCGTAAAGAAAAAGTCATCGAAGATAATTTCGTCGAAAACCGAAGCGGCTGTCTCTACGGCAGCCTGAAAGGCAGCGCGCGACGCGGCGTCCGTGTAGCAGATACCGCCGAACAGCCGCTCGTAGCCGGGCCGATAGGAGCTGCCCAGCGTCGGCGTAATTCCGCCTGCCGCTTCGATGCCGCGCTCGTTCAGGAATTGCTTCAGTTCAAGCAGACGCTCCTTGCTTAAGGACACGTCGCCGCGGTGATTCTCGATATACACCTTCGATACGTACAGATGCTTCGCGAAGAAATCAAGCTCCTGCGCGAGCTTGTCGAAGCTGCTATCCAGACAGGATGCCGTGCAATAGATCGCCAGCTTGAAGTTATTGTATGCGCTTACCAAAATCTTTCGCCTCCCTCTTAATACGCCCTATTATAGGTGGTATACTGGAGGCGATGTATTAGTTTGGAAACGAAAACTATTAATATTCCAACCTCGCGCTGGCTCGAGCTGGCTCATGAGAGAAGGGCAGCGCCCGATGGCTATTATTCAATTTGCAGGATTACCCTTGCCCCATTATATCCATAGCGGCTTCAGTCTGGCTGGACCGGGCAGGAAGCATCCCGAGCGTTATGCGGTTGGCGAATTCGATCTGCTTGTGGTGAAGCAAGGCTGCATGTATATCGGGGAGGAGGATAGGCGGTACGAGGTGTCCGAAGGACATGCGCTCATTCTCCGGCCGGATCTGCATCATTACCCGACGGAAGGCTGTCGTACGGCGACGGCCACGTACTGGCTGCACTTCCATACGCTTGGCGGTTGGCGAATGCGCGACGAGGAGAGTGTCTTGGATAACCATGAAGAGGCGCAGGCGGCCGATCGCGATAGTGACGGCACTTCCGCAACCGTAACCGCTGTAACCGCCGTATCCACCGTAACCAAGGCAGCCGAACCCAATCGTTCCTTCCGCGTACCGGAAATAACGCTCGAGGTTCCGCAATTCACGCGGCTGCTCAGACCCGCCGAAATGTACGACAAGCTGCAGCAGCTTCATATGCATGAACGCGACAATCATCAGAGCGAGGTACGCTTCGAGCAGCAGTTGCTGTTCCAGGAGGTGCTTCGTCAGCTATCGGCTTCCGCGGCAGCCCGAACGCCGAAGGCGCCGGGAGCGGAGACGGCAAGCCGGGCCGCCTCCTACTTGCGCGAGCGCTATCGCAGCCGGGTAACGGCCGAGGAGCTAGGCGCGGCGCTCAGTTTCCATCCCGTATACATCGCAAGATGCATGCAGAAGCAATTCGGCTGCTCGCCGATGGAATATTTGCTCTTGTACCGGCTGGAGCAGGCGAAGCAACTGCTGCTGGAGACCGACCTGTCGATCAACCAGATCGCCGAGGAGGTCGGCTTTCAGCAGCCGGCCTACTTCGCCGCTTGCTTCCGCAAGCGAGAGGGGCGTACGCCCCGCGAGCACCGGCAGCAATTCATTCGCCGTTAGGAGGGCATCCCGCATCCTCTAACCGGTCCGCTTCTTGTCGCGGTATTGTCCCGGCGTAATGCCTTCCTGCTTGCGGAAGGAGCGGATGAAGTTCTGCGGATTGTTGTACCGCAGCTTGGCCGCGATGTCCTTGATCGGCATTTCGGAATCGGCCAGCCATCTCTTCGCCATATTGAACCTGTACATCGACAAATATTCGCTGAAGGAATAGCCCGTTTCCTTGCGGAAGACGCTGCTTAAGTAGTTCGCGTTATAGTGCAGCCTCGACGCGCATTCCTCCAGCGTCAGATCGGAATCGTAATGATGCTGGACGAGGTCGATGATTTTCTCGGAGATGTTATGGTACTGCGCTTCTTGGCGATCCTTGAAAATGTTCACCATCGGAAGCGCCGCTCTCGTCCAGAACCAATCCTCGATCTCCGCCGCCGTCCGCAGCTCCAGCAGCTCCTCCAGCAACGACCCTTTCATCGGATGGATCTGGCTTAAGCTGACACCGGACTCCTGCATGACGATGAGCAGATTGTTCAGCAGCCGCGCCAGAGGAATCTGGTACTCCTGCGGCGAGGACTCCACGCTGAAGACGGCTTGCAGGAACAGCTTCAGCAGTTCCTTCGCCTTATCCTTCTCCGCCAGCTTGATCGTGTCCATCAGCTCGTTCTCGATATGCGCCGGGTAATTCAGCTTCAAGTAGTGATTGCCCGCATTAATGTTCTCGTACTGGATAATGATGCCCTCGCCCAGCTTGATGCGATGCTTCAGCGCTTCCAGTCCTTCCCGGTAGGCAATCGGGAGGGAGGAGAAGGAGCTGAGCGGCAAGCTCATGCCGATGCTTGCCTGCACGTTCAGATAGCTCTCGACTTGCTGCTGCAAATTTTCCGTTATCGCATACAACGAGCTATGGAATTCGGCGCGATCGTCCTCCGCGCTGCCGATGACCGTCGCGACAGTTTGATCCATAATGACGGGGGATAGCCGCTGTCCGGACGGAATAAGCTCTTCGATGATGTTGTGCACGGCGAACAGCAGCAGCTCCAGATCCTGCTTCGTGTACCGGCTGTTTTCGAAATAATCGATCTGCAGGGTAATGACGGCCATCGTCTTCCAGCCGCTAAGCTGCGGCCCGTAGCCGAATTGGATCAGCTTCTCGTTCAGCTCGCTTTGCTTGACGCTGCCCTGCAGCGTCCTTATCAGGAAGAAGGTGCGCACCTGCGAAATATGTTGGCTGACCTCCTTCTCCAGCTGCGATTTGGACTGGAACAGCCGGTGCACCTGCTCGCCGATCGCTTGAAACTCGTTCGACTTGCGCTTCTGGATGTCGCCGAGGCGTTCGCCCATTTGGTTCAAAAGAAGCTGGATCGGCGAGTACATGCGCCGCGAGCCGAGCCATGCGAGCAGCATGGACAGCAGCAGCATGAAGAGGCAGATGTACAGCGTATAAGCGCCGATCTTGTTGGATTCCTTCGTCATGCCGGCAATGGATGTCACTGACAAGTAGGTCCATCCGTTCAAGTCGGAACGGTAGTAGGTGATGGCGAAATCCTTCTGGTCCAGAACCGCGGTGAATTGACCGGAGGACTGCGACAGCTGTCCGATTTTTAAACCGCTTACATCGATCGGTTTGCCAATCAGCTGCTGATCCGGATGAAGCAGAATGCGATATTGATCGTCAACGATCATAATGCTGGAGGCGTCGTCGCCGTCGCTCTCAAGCAGATCCTGCAGGCTGCAGGTCGGAATATTGGCAAGCGCCAGCCCGTACTTCTCAAGTCCCGTCGTCGGAAGCTTCTTCACGAGGCTGATGCTGTAGCTGCATGCCGCGCCGTCCGCGCTTTCCTCGCTATAGAACCAGCCGGACGGGTTCAGCACCCAGGAGGTGCTCTCCGGCACTTGCATAAGGCTCGCCAGCTGCTCGTAATGGGCATAAGACTTGAACGGATAGAGCCCGGAGTTTTTAATCATCCAGTTGTGACGGTCGTTAATGAGCACGACATCCTCGAGCTTCGTATCGAACGATTGCATATGGCGGATCTCGTTCCGAAGGTCGTCGTACATCATGAAGTCGTCGGCGGTCAGCGGTCGGTTCATCGCTTTCTTGAGCACGGTAGAGTTGATGACCTGGTTCAGCGTGTGGTTGACAGTCGTCAGTTTCTGCTCTACATTTGAGTTAATTTGCATAATCAGCTGCATTTTTCCTTGGTTTACATTTTTCTGTATTTCCTTGGAAGAAGTAAAATAGGAGAACGCGCCGATAAAAATAACGGGAAGCGTGCTGAGCAGTACCCCGAACATCGTCATTTTGCTTAGAAAAGTTAAAGATCGCACGGCATCCATCACCTATCTCTTTTTTTGTATGAATGATCATAGTCTTATTCTATTGATGGGCGGCGGGCAGAACAATAATCATCTGACCGGCGGATAATCATTTGCTTAGATTATGACGCGGAAAGCCTGCTGCGGCAAGCAGGAAACGGCTGTAGGCACATATGGCATTCGATATTGCAAGGGGGATTCCGATGAAATCGGAGAAGCGTCACGGATACGGATACTACGTGTTTGTGCTGGTTGGTTTTGTACTGATTGCAATTGTATGCGCTTCCTGCAGCGGCAAGCCGAACGGCGGCCGAACCGTGGCGAACGGCGAACGGACGCCTATCTCGATCATGGCGCCGCTGCACTTTCCGCATCCGCCCAGCGACGAAGCGATTGCCCGGATCGAGGAGCTGACGAACACGAAGCTCGATATCAACTGGGTGCCAGACGGCATCTATACGGACAAGATGAATACGTCGCTAACGACGAACTCGCTCAAGAAGGCGACGTTCGTGAAGCATACCGATTATATTTTCATCAAAAACGCGATCCGCTCCGGCTCCTTCTGGGAGATTGGCCCGTACTTGGAGCAATTCCCGAATTTACGGCATCTCGATGACGATATATTGAAGCAGTCGGCGGTCGACGGTAAAATATACGGTCTCTATACGGAGCGGCCATCCTCCAGGCAGGGCGTCATTATACGCGAGGATTGGCTGGATCGGCTCGGAATGAATAAGCCCGGAACGCTGGACGAGCTGTACGAGGTGATCAAGCGGTTTACCGTGAACGATCCCGACGGCAACGGCAAGCAGGACACGGTAGGTCTGGCCGACCGCAACGATCTCGTGTTCGGCGCTTTCAAGACGCTCAGCTCGTACTTCGGCGCACCGAACAACTGGGGATTATCGGCTGCGGGCGACGCGCTTATCCCTGAATTCGAGACGAAGCCGTACAAGGATACGATGAACTTCATGAAGCGGCTGTACGAGGAGAAGCTGATCAACCCCGACTTCGCCGTCACGAGCAAGGAGGTACAGCGCGATAAGCTGATCCGGGGCGCGGCGGGCGTCTACATTGGCAGCATGACCGACGTGCAGCGGCTGTCGGACGAGGCGAAGCAGTTAAATCCCGAAGCGAGGTTCGCGCTCGTAAATCGGATTCAAGGGCCGAAGGGCTACAGAGTATGGTCGATTCCGAACTACAACGGCCTTTACTTATTCTCGAAAAAAGCGATCCGAACCGAGGAGGAGCTGCTGGACATCCTCGCTTTCTTCGACCGTACGATGGATAAGGACGTCGCTAATCTGATGCGCTACGGCATAGAGAACAAGCATTATACGCTGAGCGGACAATCGGTGCTGCTGCCGGAGGAAACGTCGCAGCTTCGCGTGACGGAGATCGGGGCGCTATATGCGCTGATGATTGCCGATCTAAGCAATCCGAACGTGCTTGAGGCGTCGGAGAAGGAGACGATGTGGGCGCTGGCGGGGCGTCTTAGCGCGGACAACGAGAAGTTTCTTGTGAAAGACCCTACGATCGGCCTGGAATCGAAGACGTACGACGAGAAGAGCGTGGAGCTTTACAAAATCGTCTCCGATGCGACCTATAATTATATTTTGGGGCATCTGAGCGAGAGCGGCTTCGGCGAAGAGGTGAATCGTTGGCGGCGCGAAGGCGGCAACGCGATCGCGAAGGAATATACGGATGCTTTTTTCATGGAATAGAATCGGCCGAAAGGCATGAAGCCAAGCCTGCTGCGACTAATGACGCGGCGGGCTTTTTTGTCGCGTCATCGTTCAAATACCGGGAGAACCTCCTGTTAATATCCCGCTAATCGCGCCTCTTAGCCCATTAACAGGAGAGCCTCCTGTTATTTCTCGCAATCGTCCCCAATCCGCCAAAACCAAAACAATTAACTGGAGAAATTCCAGTTATTCAGCCAGAACACACTTGACAGCTTTAATTAACAGGAGAAAATCCCGTTAATCGCCAAGGTTGGAGTAGAGAGCTTTCGTCGTTCCGGTTCCGGCTATCATCTCCCGCCGGAATAATCATCTGCTCAGATGCGCGCCGGCTCGGCCCCGATATGAACAAATGATTGTTTCGGCACTCTTGCGGCGGGTGCTAGATTGAAAGCGTACCAACCAAAACGATAAATGGAGGTCAAAGCATTATGAACAAAAAATCGTTTTCGATTCTGCTCAGCGTCGTGTTGGCGTTCAGCATGCTGCTTGCGGCATGTTCGGGCAACAACAAAGGCAATGACGAGAACGCGCCGGATCCTACCGCAGACAGCGGCGGAGCGAAGGCAGAAGAGACCGCGAAGCCGGTAGAGCCGGAGAAACCGACAGAGATTACGATTATGCTTCCTCTTAACACCGCAGAGACGCCGCCCGATACCATTAAGAACGAAATAGAGAAGCTGACGAACACGAAGCTCACTTATCAATTTTTCCCGGCAGACACGTACGAGGAGAAGCTGAACACTTCCTTCGCGACAGGCTCGCTGCCGCAGGTAACTTATCTCAAAAACCAAGCGACCTTCATCCAAATGAAAGGCGCGATCCGCGACGGCCAGTTCTGGGAAATCGGACCTTACTTGAGCGAGTTCCCCAACCTCGGCAAGCTGAAGGAAGAAATCCTGAACAACACGAAGGTGGACGGCAAGCTTTACTCCCTTTATATAGGCCGTCCGCTGGCGCGCCAAGGCTTGATTTACCGGAAGGATTGGGCGGATAAGCTCGGAATCGCCGCGCCGGCAAATACGGAAGAGCTGTACGCCATGCTGGAGAAGTTCACGACGGGCGATCCGGACGGCAACAGCCAGCAGGATACGATCGGCTTGGCGGACCGCAACGATCTTATCTACGGCGCATTCAAGACGGTCGCTTCCTGGTTCGGCACGCCGAACAACTGGGCGGACGTGGACGGCAAGCTTCAACCGGAATTCATGTCGCCGAAGTACGTGGAGACGATGGACTTCTTCAAGCGCGTTCGAGATGCGAAAGCGATGAACGTCGACTTCGCAGCGACGAGCAAGACCGATCAGATCAACCTGTTCACGAGCGGCAAGGCCGGCGCGTACATCGGCGCGATGAGCGACGTCAACTCGCTCGTGAAGGATTTGGTCAAGAACGTGCCGACGGCTGTCGTCGATACGCATAGCATGGTTGCCGCACCGGACGGATCGTTCGCGACGTGGTCGATTCCCGGCTACAACAATGTCGTGCTGTTCCCGAAAGGGGCGATCAAGGACGAAGCCGAGCTTAAGAAAATACTCGCTTTCTTCGACAAAATGATGACGCCGGAAGTGGCCAACATGATGTTCTGGGGCAAGGAGGGCGTTCACTACACCGTCGTCGACGGCAAAGCCAAAGCCGGCGACGACCAAGAGCTGACGGAGCGCGAGGTCAAAGGGTTCAAGGACAGCGTGATCGGCGAGGCCGAGACGAACGGCATGTACGAGGGCTTCCACGATCTCGAGGCGCGCATCAAAGCCGAGCGGCTCACGATAGAGAACGCGAAAATCGCGATCAAGGATCCAACCGCAGCGCTCGACTCCGCTACGTACACGGAGAAAGGGACGGAGCTTCAAGAGCTCATCAAGGATGCGACGTACAAGTATATTTACGGCAATCTCGACAAGGCGGGCTTCGAAAAAGCCGTTGCGGACTGGAAGAAGCGCGGCGGCGATCAAATTATCGAGGAGTACAACGCGGTTTACCAAAAATAACGGTTGCCGACGCAAACGTTCAAGCAGGGAGGGGCCGCCTTCTAAGGAGGCGGTCTCTCACTCCCCGTGGAAAGGAAGAATCATCATGCAGGATGCGGTTGTTAATGCCCAGCAGAACAGAGTGCCCCAGAAAAGCAGCAGCGAGCTAAAAAAACGGCTTTGGAAAAACAAATGGCTGTATGTGATGCTTATTCCCGGCATTTTCTACTTTATTGTTTTCAAATACATTCCGATGTTCGGAATCGCGATCGCCTTTCAGGATTACAAGCCGTTCAAAGGCGTCGGCGGAAGCGAATGGGTAGGGCTGACGCACTTCGAGAGACTGTTCACCGAGCCGGATTTTATTAACATTTTAACGAATACGTTGTTATTGTTCGGGATGAATTTGCTGTTCTTCTTCCCGATTCCGATTATTCTCGCTTTGATGCTGAACGAAGTAAGGCTGTCCTTCTTCAAAAGAACGTTCCAAACGCTCGTGTATTTGCCGCATTTCATGTCGTGGGTCATCATCGTCTCGATCAGCTTCGTCATGCTGACGTCGGACGGCGGCATCGTGAATGAATTGCTTGTTTACTTCGGATTCGAAAAAATCGATTTCCTGCTCAGTCCCGAATGGTTCCGGCCGACGTATATCATTCAGGTGATCTGGCGCGAGGCGGGCTGGGGAACGATCATATATTTGGCGGCAATCGCCTCGGTTGACCCGCAGCTTTACGAGGCTGCGAGGATGGACGGCGCGGGACGCCTGAGACAAGTATGGCATATTACGTTGCCCGCGATTCGCAGCGTCATCGTCATTCTGCTCATTCTGAAGATCGGCGATGTGCTCGAGCTCGGCTTCGAGCATGTGTACCTGCTGCTCAACTCGATGAACCGCGAGGTCGCGGAAATCATCGATACGTACGTGTACACGGCGGCGCTGAAGCAGGGCAAGTTCAGCTACGCAACGGCAATCGGCTTCTTCAAATCGTTCATCGGACTCGTACTGGTCATGATGGCCAACAGGCTCGCTAAGAAAATGGGCGAAGAGGGCGTTTACTAATGGAAGGGGGCATCATCGAATGGTAGAAGACAAAACGATAGGCGGACGCCTCTTCCAGGCGGTTAACTTCACGCTGCTGACGATCATCGCGCTTGTTACCGTGCTGCCTTTCCTGCATGTGGTGGCGGGCTCGTTCACGACGAGCGCGGAGATGGCGATGAAGAAGTTCATTCTCGTTCCGACGATCTGGAGCTGGGACGCGTATACGTTCATTTTCTCGACGGATACGATCTTCCGGGCAATGAGCGTCTCCATAGGGGTGACGGCGTTCGGTACGGTATTCAGCATGTTCACGACCGCGCTTATGGCGTACGGGCTGTCGCGCCGGGATTTGGACGGCCGCCGCGCCGTCATGTTCCTCGTCGTGTTCACGATGCTGTTCAGCGGCGGCCTCATTCCGACCTTCCTCGTCGTGAAGGAGCTCGGCATGATCGACAGCTACTTGGCGCTTATCATTCCGTCGGCGATCAGCGCGTTCAACTTGATCATCTTGAAAAACTTTTTTCAGAATATTCCCGAGGGGCTCGAGGAATCGGCGAAAATCGACGGGTGCAACGATTTCGGCATTCTGTTCCGAATCGTTCTGCCGCTATCGATGCCGGCGATCGCGACGATCTCGCTATTCTACGCGGTAACGTACTGGAATACGTATTTAAGCGCGATCCTCTACCTCGACGACAGCGCCAAATGGCCGATTCAAGTGTTGCTGAGGCAAATCGTCGTGCTTGCAAGCGGACTCGATTACAGCTCCGAGTTGGACGCTTCCGTGCCGCCGCCGGATCAATCGGTGAAGATGGCCGTTATCGTCGTCGCGACGCTGCCGATCTTGATCGTCTATCCGTTCCTGCAGAAGCATTTCGCCAAGGGCGCGTTGATCGGCTCGATTAAAGGATAATCGTATTCGCTGGGAGGTTCACTCATGCTGAAGGGGAAGGAAGCGCTTCGGGAGCATCTATCGGAGATGGACGGCTTGCTCGAGCGCCTGCCCGCGTGGATGGCCGGGCAATACGACCCGGAGAGCGGCGGCTTCTATTACGCCCGCAGCTCGCGGCTGTCGGCAAACCGCCGGCCGGATATCGAGTCCACGGCGCAGGCGCTGAACATGCTGGAGCGGCTTGGCTTGCTGGAGGCGATGCCGGCCGCCGTTAAGGTGAATATGATTCATTTTTTCAAGAGCAGGCAGGAGCCGGAATCGGGTTATTTCTATGATCATGATCCCTGTATGAGAGAAGACGAGGTCATGGTATCGAGGGCCCTCGGATATAGCGCGAACGCGCTTCGCAAGCTGGGCGCGGCGCCGACTCATCCGCTGCCTGACGCGGCGAAGCAGGCGCCTTTTTATATGCGATCGCCGGAGGCGTATTTGAAGTGGCTTCAGAGCATCGATCTAAGCAACAGCTGGCGCGGCTGCGATCGGCTTTGCTGCTCTCATGTGTATGTGAAGCAGCTGCCGGAGCCGGAACGGTCGGCTTTTGCTCAGACGGCGTTTCGTTTTTTCGCGGAAACGCAGGATCGGGACAGCGGCTTATGGGGCGAAGGCGCCTTATACGAGCGAATATCCGGCACGTTCAAGCTGCATACGTTTTATAGCGGATTTCAGACGCCGATGCCGCATACGGAGCAATTGGCCGCGAGCATCTTGCTTGGCTTGCGACATGAAGAGGCGAGCGATATGTGCTACATTCGCAATCCCGTTCATTTGCTTTCGTATATTCGGCCCGCTATGAAAGAGGAGGATCTAAGACTTGTATTGCGGACGACGCTATACAATATGAGCAGGTTACTGAGGTCGGACGGAGGAATTTCCAGAGAGCTGGCGCATTCGCCTTCCGCGCCCAACGTGGCGCAGGTGAAGAACGGCGCGTCGTATCCCGGCATGCCGAAGCCCGTCCATCTGAGCGAAGGATTGGTCGAAGGCGATATGAACGCGGCAACCCAGGCGCTGCTCATCCGCTCCTTATGTTATGCGATGGCGGATGAGACTCCGCCGAAGCTCGTGCAGCGGGCGGATGAATTTTATGACGGGATGATGGAGAGGAGAACTTTATTCATGTTACACCCTACGATTGCAACTCCGATGGAGTGGGCAAGAGCTGCCTGCGATTCGCTAATGAGCGTTTACTTGCCGGAAGAGCTCCCTCCCGCGAGCCGCTGGCATTATCATCAAGGCGTCTTCCTGTGCGGCATGGAAATGCTGTGGGAGGCGGAACGGGACCAGCGATACGACGCCTATATTAAACGGTACGTGGATAGGCTGGTCGATGACCACGGCAATTTCGACTTTGCCCGCGACGAGCTCGATGCGATTCAGGCGGGCCTGCTGCTGTTCCGTCTGGACGAGCGGAACGGTGGGAGCAAGTATCGCGCTGCGGCCGATAAGCTGCGCTACTTGTTCCATACGCTTAACCGGACATCCGAAGGCGGCTTCTGGCATAAGGATAAATACGCGTACAATATGTGGCTCGATGGCCTTTACATGGGCGGCGTCTTCGCTTTGAAATACGCTAAGCTATACGGCGATACCGGATTGCGCGATATGGCGCTCCATCAGGAACGGCTTATGCGGCGTTATATGCGCGACGAGCGGACGGGTTTGCTTTACCATGCGTGGGACGAGAGCCGGCGCATGCCCTGGGCGGATCGGGAAACGGGCTGCTCTCCCGAGTTCTGGGGGCGTTCGCTCGGATGGTACGGCCTTGCGCTCGCGCAGTTTCTGGACGAACTGCCGGAGGAGCACGCGGGCCGCAATGAACTTGCATCGTCTTTGGCCGACTTCGCGGAGGCGCTTGCGCGCTATCAGGACGCGGAGAGCGGACTGTGGTATCAGGTCGTTGATAAGGGGTATTTAGCCGATAATTGGCTGGAGACGTCCTGTACTTGCCTGTTCGTCTACACGCTAGCCAAGGCCTACAAGTTCGGATTAGTAGGCGAAGCTTGCTTGAATGCGGCGAAGCGAGGTTATGAAGGGCTAACGCGGGTGCTGCAATTTGACGAGAAGGGTCGCTTTATTCTGCCCGACATCTGCATCGGCACATCCGCGGGCGACTACGAGAACTACGTCACCCGCCCGACAAGCCAGAACGATCTGCACGGCGTCGGCGCGTTCGTCATGGCGAGCGTCGAGATGCAGGCGCTGCTAGGCTAATAAACGAAGAGCTGTCCGTGAGAGAGATGTTTGCTCTTCGAGGACAGCTCTTTTTGTTAAAGGACCTGCTCCAGAAACTTGATAGCCCGTTCGCTTTGCGGCTTCGCGAAGAAGCTCGCAGGCTCCGAGCGCTCGACCAATCTGCCTCCGTCGAGAAAATAGACGGTGCTCGCCGCATCGCGCGCGAATCTCATTTCATGCGTCACGATGAGCATCGTCATGCCGCTATCGGCCAGGCCGCGAATAACGGCGAGCACTTCCTTCACCATCTCCGGATCAAGCGCCGAGGTGGGCTCGTCGAACAGCATGATGTCCGGCTCCATCGCGAGGCTCCGGGCGATCGCGACGCGCTGCTTCTGGCCGCCGGACAGCCTGGAAGGGTAGCTGTCCGCTTTGTCCGCGAGACCGACGCGTACGAGCAGCTCTTTCGCTTTGGAGCGTGCCTCCTCCATCGGCATGCGCTTCACTTTGCGGGGCGCGAACGTAATGTTGTCGATGACCGTCATATGCGGGAACAGATGGAAATGCTGAAATACCATGCCGATGTGCTGCCTCGCTTTCGTTATATCGGTCCCTTTGTCGGTAATGACGGTACCGTCAATGACGATGCTGCCGGAGGTCGGCGTCTCGAGCAGGTTCAAGCAACGAAGAAACGTCGATTTGCCAGAGCCCGAAGGTCCGATCAGCGCAACGACCTCGCCGCGCTCGACGGTTGTCGTGATGCCCTTCAGCACTTGGTTTTTGCCGAAGGTTTTGGTTAGATCCGTCACGTTAATCACTGCGGCGAAGCCTCCTTTCGAGCAAATGGGCAAGCGAGGTCAGAACGAGCACGAGCACGTAGTAGATGACGCCGACGAACAGCAGCGCCTCCAGCGCCCGGAATTCGATCGATTGGACGACATTGGCCCGCCGCATCAAGTCCTGCACGCCGATCACGGAGACGAGCGACGACTCCTTTAACAAAGCGACGCATTCGTTGACTAGCGCGGGCAATATCGTGCGCAGCGCCTGCGGAAAAATAATGCTGACCATCATTGTCCGGTAAGGGATTCCGAGCGCCATGGCCGCCTCGCGCTGGCCGCGGTCGACCGCCATAATGCCGCCGCGGATCGTCTCCGACAAATAGGCGGCGGAGTTGAGGCCGAATGCAAGACCTGCCGCGAGCAAAGGCGATATATCGTAGCGGAACAGCTGCGGCGTCGCGTAATAGATGAGAAAAAGCTGCAGAAGCAGCGGCGTGCCGCGGAACACCGATGTGTAGGCGGTCGCGAACCATTGCAGCGGCATGATTCCGGAAATTTTGAACAGCGACAATATTGTTCCCCACACGAATCCGAACAAGGCGGAGACGAATGTGAAGAGAAGCGTCACGTAGATGCCGCGAAGCATGTACGGTGCGTATTGCCCAAGCATGCCGAAATCCAGGTTTAGCTGCTTCAGCGGCCCGGCTTCTTCCTCCTCCGTCGCGAACCATTGCTTGATCATATCGTCGAGTTTGCCGTTCTCGCTTATTTCGCCAAGTACGCGATTGAAGTCATCGACCAGCGGCGATTGCTTCGGAAATGCGATGGCGTAACCGTCCTCCTGTCCGGCTGCCGGAATGAAATGATGGACAAGATCCGGATTGGCACTCGTGTATTCGACGGCTACCGCATCTTCAAGGATGACGGCGTCGACGCGGCCCGTCTTCAGCTCTTGAACGAGATCGGGTATGCGGTTCAGCTTCTTAAGCTGCACGTCCTGAAGCGACTCGGCGAACGTATCCTGCGTCGACCCGAGCTGGGCTCCGACCCGCTTGCCCTTCAATGATTCGGTGGACGCGTAGGGCGAGTTCGATTTGGAGACGATCGTATTGCGCGCGACATAGTAAATGGAAGAAAAATCGACGTTTTGCTTCCGTTCCTCGGTCGCGGACATGCCGGACATGACGAAGTCGACACGACCCGTCTGCAGAGCGGCAATTAGTCCATTGAAATCCATGCTCTCGATTTCCATTTCATATCCCAGGCGGCTGGTGATATACTTGGCTATATCGATATCAAGGCCGACGATTTCTCCGCCATGCAAGGCATCTACGCTTTCGTAAGGCGGGTAATCGGGCGACGTTCCCATGATAAGCTTGGGCTTGTTCTCTGGCGAAGTCGCGTCCGCGGAGCCCTCATTCAGTACGGGTATGCTATTTTGCCGATGAATCGACTGTTGGATGAAACCTGCGGCGAGGATCAAGATAGCGGCGGCGACAAGCGCCGCATAGATGCGGTTGAGCTTTTTTGTGGTCATGGCTGCCTCTCTCGGATGAACTGATAACTATTGTTACTATAACCATCAACCGGAATAACTATTTGGCACGGCCGTACATTTTGAGGGAACGGCCTGCAGCCTAAGCCGTATAACAACAAAAAAGGAACGGAAGGGAGGTGAATCCATTGTTCGAGCTTGAATGGCATGATATATTTCCGTACTTATTATCGATTAGTCTGCTCTGCTCCTTCGCCTATGCTTACGCGACTCATGTGAACAAGAACGCTTATGCGTTCATGGAGGGAAGCAGAGAGGTTAGCCTGCTGCTGCCAATACTGCCCGAAGCGCTATGGCGTACCATTCCGATCCGCCACCGGCTCGTTAGGAGAGAGAAGCGGAAGGAATCCCCGGATGACGACATAACCGATTGCATTTCCTCGTTTGTACGCGCTAGTTCATACAAACGAGGAGGATTTTTATGCAAACAAGCAACAACAAGGGGTTCACTTTCGCTTTCCTGATGAACAACCGTTTCTTCATGATCGGTCTTATGCTTGCTGCGCTGCTGCTCATTAGCGGCTGCGGGACGGCAAGCGGCACGATTGATGGCGATACGCCGGGTTTCTTCAACCACTATGTTATTTATCCGCTATCGGCTTCGATCCAGTATATAGCCGGAATGTTCGCTGGCAATTACGGTATTGCGGTCATCGCGATCACGATTATTATCCGTTTGCTGCTATTGCCGCTTATGATGAGACAGTACCGTTCGCAGGCGACGATGAAAGAGAAGATGGCGGTTCTTCAGCCGGAGCTGAAGCAGCTTCAAGATAAATACAAAGGCAAGAGCGATGTCGATTCGAAGCAAAAGATGCAGCAGGAAACGCTACAGCTTTATCAGAAGCATCAGGTTAACCCGCTTGCGATCGGCTGTCTGCCGATGCTTATTCAATTGCCGATTCTGACCGGTTTGTACTCGGCCATCAAGCTGACGCCGGAGCTTGCGGAGCATTCCTTCTTATGGTTTCAGCTCGGATCGCCCGATTATATTCTGCCGATCCTTGCCGGGCTCGTTTATTTGGTGCAGTTCAAGGTGTCGCAGACCGGCGTGGATATGACGGGGCAACAGAAGCAGATGCAATTCATCGGGTACCTGTCACCGATTATGATGACGGTATTCGCGTTTACGGCACCGGCGGCGATCTCGCTTTACTGGGTGACCGGCGGCTTGTTCATGATTGCTCAATCGTATTTGGCCAAAAAAATATATGCGCCCCAGCCCCGGTCCGAGAACGCTGCGGCAGTGGAACAGAAGGCGTAAATCAAGGGAGATGCAGGAATGTCCGTCGGTGTATTAGCCCACTTGTTCGGCAGTTTGCCGTATAAAGAGCTTGCTCCAAAAGTAGCAGAGAAAGGGTTTGCGCATGTACAGCTAGCGCTGTGGAAGGCAATCAGCGATATCGACTTCAGCAAGCCGGGCAATCTGAGCCCGGGTCTTGCAAGCGCGATTGGCGAGCAGTTCGATCGGAATGGCGTCTCCATATCGGTGCTTGGTTGCTATGTGCATCTATTCGACCGCAATGAAGACGTTCGACGCGCGAACGTGAACCGGTTCAAGGAGCTGCTTCGATATGCGAAGCAGTTCGGCGCGCCGATGGTTGCCGCGGAAACGGGGCGCAACGAGGGCGGCGACTACACCGAGCGCGACTGGACGGTAATGAAGTCGACGCTGGAGGAGCTTGCCGAGGAAGCGGAGCGCTGGGGCGTATACGTCGGACTGGAAGCCGCGGGCGGACATTTGATCGGCACGGCGCCGGAGTTGGCGCGCATGCTGGAGGAGGTGCCCTCCTCCATGGTCGGCGTCGTGATCGATCCGGGCAATTTGCTGAACGAGGCGAACTTCGCTCGTCAGAACGAAGTCATCGAGGAAGCGTTCGAGCTGCTCGGCGACCGAATTATAGCCGCCCATGCGAAGGATCGCCTTCTGCTTCCTGACGGCAGCCTCAGCACGATGCCGGCTGGATTCGGCGAGATGAACTACGAGCTGTACATGAAGCTGCTGAACCGCTGCAAGCCGCATGTCCACATCGTAATGGAAGAGGCCAAGGAGCATCAGATGGCGCATTCCAAATCGTACATCGAGGGCATCCGCAGCCGAGTGTAATGGATGACGCAGGATATGCGGGATAGCGAAACAAACTTTCGTTATTTCTTCGGAGTCGCCTATCACAATGCTGAATAGCGAAAAAAGTTTGCGTTATTCACGCCTAGAATAAAAAAGGAAGGGGATGTCCCTCCGGGTAGGCCAACCGTCTGCCCGGGAGACATCCCCTTCTTACTCGTTAGACCACGTTCAAGTGCGGTATTACTAACCCTCCGTAGATGAAGGCGGCCACGATGACGATAGCCGGATGGATCTTGCGGAACTGTATCGCCCAGAAGGCGACCGCCGCGATGATAAGCGATTGAATGAGGCCGATCGATTCGACGGAGCTCTCGGCCATCTGCCAAGTGAGCAGCAGCATCATGATGGCGATGACGGGCTGAACGAGCAGCGTCATCCCTTTCACGACCGGCGATTGCCGGTGCTTCTGCAGCACCTTCAGCAGCAGAATGAGCGCAACCGCCGACGGCACGACGGTAGCGGCCAAAGCGAGCAACGCGCCGCCCCAGCCTGCGACGTCATAGCCGACGAACGCGGCGATCTTCGTCGCGATTGGTCCTGGAAGCGCATTGCCGAGAGCGAGGATGTTGGAAAACTCCGTTGACGTCGTCCACTCATGGTTCGTTACGATTTCCCGGTACATAAGCGGAATGGAGGCCGGTCCTCCGCCGTAGCCAAGCACGTTGGCGATAAAAAATCCGATAATCAAATTAATCCAATCCACGCGTTGCACCCTCCTTCTGCTGCGGCTTATGACGATCCAGCTTGCGTTCTTTTCTCCGCTTAATGGCAGCAACCGTCTTCAGGTGAAACGCGCCATACCCTAAAAATAATACGATTACGATAGCAGGGTGCAGATGAATGCCTTGAAGCAGGCCGAACGAGAGGGCGAAGAAGCCGATCCCGACATAGATGCCGAGCCCCTTCACGGCGCGCTCGCCGAATTCGTAAGCCATCATGCCAAGCATGACCGCAATCACCGGCGTCACCGCTCCGATCATTCCTTGCACGAACGCCGCGCTGCTTAAATATTGCACGAAGGAGAGCAGGGCGATCATCGAAATGCCGGAGGGCACGATATGCGCCAGCACGGCGACAATAGCGCCGAGCACGCCCTTCTGCCGATAGCCGAGATAAGCGGCGATCTTAGTCGCGATCGGACCAGGCAGCGCGTTGGCAAGAGCAAGAATTTCCCCGAACTCTTCATCCTCCAGCCACTTATAATGATTCACGGCTTCGTATCGGATGAGCGGAATAACCGATGGTCCTCCGCCGTAGCCGATAATGCCCGTCTTCATAAGCGCCCATGTCAACTGCGTATACATATTATCGCGGAATGCACTCGCCATCGTCTAAAGCCTCATTCCCATACGGCTCTTATACCGATTAATAAGCACTTGGCAGTCTACGCCCATAATGCCAGGCAGCGTGTACAGCTTTTCCTTCAAAAACCGCTCCATCTCCTGGTTGTTGCGGAACAATCCGTGCATATGCAGCTTGCTTGGTCCGGTCATATGATAAAGACTCGTGACGAACGGCTCCATTGCGAGCGTATCTGCCGCGGCATGCAGATGCTTTGGCTCGACCTCCACGTTGAAGAAGGCCGATACATGGATGCCGATCTTCTCCGGATTAATGACCGCGGTGAAGCGTTCGATGACGCCTGCATCCATAAGCGCGTTAATTCTTGCTTGAACAGCTACGCGCGAAAGGCCGATCTCTTTGGCGAGGTCGGTGTAAGATATTCTGCCATTCATATTGAGGGCTGATATAATATTGCGGTCAATCTCGTCGATTGCGACGGAGGTATGTTCTTCCGATGGTTTGGATTGCATGTCAACATCTCCCTATCCTTATGAAGTGCGATTTCAAGGTGTCGTGTAATATCGGTTTATAATTACCATATGTATAAATATATATAGGGATACGTTCGTTTTCAATACAATATTGCAAAAAACGATTGCATTTTAGTTGCCTATCAATGAAGGGCGTGGTATTTTTTAATCATAGATTCGAGTTAGGTTATCTAACATATAGGAGTGATGGCAATGAATCAATCTGCAACCGGCACGAAAGCGATGGTTGTCAGTCCTCATTATTTGGCGTCCGCTGCCGGCATACGCATGTTGGAGGAAGGGGGCAATGCGTACGATGCCGCCGTTGCCGTCAGCGCTTGCCTCGCAGTCGTATACCCGCACATGACGAGTCTCGGCGGCGATTCATTCTGGCTTATGCATCATCATGAAGAAGGCGTCGTTCGCGGCTATAACGCCAGCGGTCGATCGGGGCGCCAAGCGGGTAGCGATGCTTACGAAGGGGCGGAATCGATTCCGACTCGCGGCATCAAAAGCATTGTCACGGTGCCGGGCATGGTTGACGGCTGGTACGCCGTACATCAGAAGTTTGGCGTGCTGGGATGGGCGGAGGTGCTCGCTCCGGCCATCGATTACGCGGAGAACGGTTTTCCCATGTCGAAGGATCAATATGAAAATACATTGAAATGCGAGGCCGTTCTGGCCCAAACGCTCGAGACGGCAGACATCTATTTGCCGGGGGGCGGCGTCGTGCAGCCGGGCGAGACATTCAAGCAATCGGCCATGGCACGGACGCTTCGGCGGCTGGCCGAGTTCGGGCGCGATGAGTTCTATAAGGGAGAGACGGCGAAGGAGATTGCCGATTACTTGCAGCGGCAAGGCGGATTGTTGACGGTTGAAGATTTTGCCTCACATCATGGGGATTGGACCGAACCGGTTAAAGGCTCTTATAGAGGATATGACCTCTATCAGATGCCGCCGAATTCGCAAGGGTTTACGGGCATTATGGCGCTCCATATTCTCGAGCAGTTCGACCTGCAGGCCGTCGAGCATGGCTCGCATGCGTATTATCAGCTTTGCATCGAGGCGCTTAAGTTAAGCTTCCGGGACCGCAACGCGTACTTATCCGATCCGGCTTTCACGGAAGTGCCGCTGGATAGGCTGCTTAGCAAGGAATATGCCGCGCAGCTGGCGGCATCCATTGATATGGAGCAAGCGTCCGGCTTGCAGACTAAGCCGATTGGCAGCGATACGGCCTATGCTGCGGTCATTGACGGAGACGGCAACGCCGTTTCGTTCATCCAGAGTTTGTATTTCGAATTCGGCTCCGCTGTCGTCGGAGGAAGCACAGGCGTCCTGCTGCAAAACCGCGGTTCGTTTTTCTCGCTTGACCAGGGCCATGTGAACCGTCTCGAACCGGGCAAAAGAACGTTCCACACGCTCATGCCGGCCATGGCCTGCAAAGACGGCAAGCCCGTCATTCTCTACGGAACGCAGGGCGGAGAAGGCCAACCGCAGACGCAGACGGCGATCTTGACGCGAATGGTCGACTACGGCATGGACCCGCAGCAGGCGATCGACGAGCCTCGCTGGGTATGGGGCCGAACATGGGGCGAACCGACGCAGGAGCTTAAGATGGAGGGGCGGATATCCGAAGCGGTACTGGATTCCTTGGCCAAAGCGGGGCATGTCGTGCGCCGGATGAATGATTTTGACGGCATTATGGGTCATGCCCATGCGATAAGGCGCGACGAGTACGGCAATCTGCAAGGCGGTACAGACCCGCGCTGCGACGGTGCTGCAATCGGTTTGAATCATTAGAGCGAAGATGGAGGGTAGGACAATGAGTCATCACCATCACGAACAAGCGAGCATGCACCAGCGGCAAGCGGGACATTGGAATGCCTACGCGAATGCGTCTGTCGATGTTCCTCCTTCCGGGAGCGGCGCGCTAACAGGGATGACGTTCGCGGTTAAGGATGTATTCGATATTAAGGGGCATACGTCCGGTGCGGGCAATCCGGACTGGCTGCGAACTCATGAGCCTGCGTCGAACCATGCGCATGCTGTGAGCAAGCTGCTCGCCGCGGGAGCGCATCTGCAAGGGACGACGATTACCGATGAGCTTATGTACAGCATTAATGGCGAGAACGCGCATTACGGCACGCCGATTAATCCGAAGGCGCCAGGGCGCATTCCGGGCGGCTCCTCCAGCGGCTCGGCCGTTGCGGCGTCGGCAGGGCTTGTCGATTTTGCGATTGGAACGGACACGGGTGGTTCTATTCGAGTTCCTTCTGCGTATTGTGGTATTTATGGCGTTCGCCCCACGCATGGGGCAGTCGATGCGGAAGGGCTTGTTCCGCTTGCTCCAAGCTTCGATACGATTGGATGGATGGCGCGGGACGCGCAGACGCTGCTGCGTGTCGGCCGGGTGCTTCTCGATCAATCGGTCACTGAGGGCGACATGATCATCGGGAATGAGTCGTTCAAGAAGCTGCTAGTTCCAACGGACCTTTGGGCTATTCCTGAACGATCGTCCATGGAAGTACTGCAGTCATTTATCCCTGGCATAGAGTCGCTTATCGGCGGTTCGTTGCAAGCCGTTGTTGCCGCGCCCGAAGGACTCGGGGAGTGGGCGGGTGCTTTCCGAACGCTTCAAGGCTTGGAAATATGGCGATCGCACAGGGAATGGATTGCGCGCGAGCGGCCGGTATTCGGTCCCGGCATAGCGGAACGTTTCGTATGGGCGAGCACGCTTCGAGAGGAGCATGCGATCGAGGCGCTTCTCATACAAGAGCGAGCACGAGAGCGCATTGAGGCATTCCTTGGCAAGGACGGCGTACTTATGATGCCGACCGTACCTGCAGCGGCGCCGCTTCTGGGACAATCCGGCGAAGAGGTGGAACGCGTGCGCAAGCGGACGTTCGAGCTATGCTGCGTCGCAGGCTTAAGCGGCTTGCCGCAGGTGACGATTCCGATAATGGGCAAGGATGGCTTGCCGATTGGCCTATCGTTCATGGCGGGAAGGAATCAGGATGCCAGATTGCTTGCGTGGGTGGCGAATCAAGCGGATGACATCATACATTCTATAGGCGAGAGGGCGAATTAGGCGATGAGAATATCAACCGTGAAGCTGGAAGAGTACGAGCTTGCAGCGCTGAATGGCGATGCGGGACTTGTGTTGATGGATACGATTAATAAGGCGGAAGGCAAGACATGGCACACGGAATTATTCGATATCATTCGTCTCGGCGAGCTGGATGACATAACGGAATGGTATGAGTCCGGCGGCAAGAAGAAGCTGGCGGACTTTCCTGCACTACCCTATGGCGAAGCCGAATACGGGCCGCTCTACCGCAATCCGCGCAAAATTTGGGGTATAGGCATGAACTATGTGAAGAGTGAAGATGAGCTCGCGGCGGCGGATCCTGCCGATGAGCCGGTTAGCTTCATGAAGCCGGATACGACGCTGATCGGTCCGCTGGACGCCATACGCATACCGGCGGGAGTGGGTACGATTACTGCCGAGGCGGAGCTTGGCATCGTGATCGGCAAAGCCTGCAAAAACATAACCGAGGTGGATTACGGCGACGTCATCGCCGGATATGTAGCGACAATCGATGTCACGGCATCGGATATTCATGCGCGCAACCAGCGTTTTCTCACGCGGGCCAAAAGCTTCGATACGTTCTTCAGTCTCGGCTCGACGCTCGTAACGAAGGAAGAGCTTCCGGATCTGCTGGGAGTTCATGTCGGGACGGCTCTGAACGGCGAGGTTGTTCATCGCAATAAGCTGTTCAACATGAAGTTCCGTCCGGACTACGCGGTATCCTTCCACTCGAAGGTGATGACGCTGCTGCCGGGCGATATTATTATGACCGGGACGCCAGGCGCAGTCGTTATCCGCGACGGCGATATCGTAGAATGCCGAATGGACGGCTTCGAGCCGCTGCATAACCCTGTACGAGAGTAAAACGAATGTTGCTTCGCTGCCTTTTTTAGCCGCTTGATCGCAACCTCAAAAACTGCTATAAATAAGTAAGTTAATAAAATTCAGTTTGGAGGAGAAAAGATGATGAACCTATTCCCTGCATCTGAACGGCATGTTGCGGACCTCGGCTGGCTGCGAAGCTATCCGGCTTACTCATTCGGCGGTTATCAGGATGCGAATCGAACGGGTTTCAGCGTGATGCGCGTATGCAACGACGATTACATAGCTCCGGGACGAGGCTTCGGCGCGCATCCGCATAGCGATATGGAAATCGTGTCGATCGTATTGAACGGCCGGATCCGTCATGAGGATAATCTAGGCAACCGCGTCGTCAGCTCGTTCGGCGAAGTGCAGCGCATGTCCGCCGGCAGCGGCGTTATTCATACGGAATTCAATGACTCTGACGACGAGGAGCTAAGGCTGCTCCAGCTATGGTTCATGCCGAAGCAGCGCGGGGCGGCTCCATCCTATGAAGCGAAGAGCTTCGACACCGGCAAATTGCATAACGCCTTGCTTCCAGTTGTCTCGGATAAGCCGTCGGCCCATACGGCCTCTATTGCGCAGAGCATGACGATCTATCTAAGCAAGCTGGATCGTGATCAACCGATTCGTTATGAGGCGGCCGAAGGACGCAACTTATTCGTCTATGTGATAGAAGGCAAGCTTGCGACGCTAGGACATTCGCTGACGGCGATGGATACGGCGGAGATTGAACGGGAGAGAGAGCTCACGCTCACGGCAGAGGAAGATGCTTTCTTTATGCTGGTCGATCTGCCTTAACATTTCGAAGGGAGAGCATGCATATGAAACAAACGCTGCTGGTCAAACACGCTGTAAGCGGTCGGATGCTTATCGATTCCGGCAAGCAGGACGTAAGCTTCTCGTCGAAACCCGAAGGAAACGGTTGGCAGATCGATATAGGCGTTCCGTGGAGCGGGACAATCGAAGAGATCCTGAAGCATAAAGATGAGCTTAACGTATTTATATTCTACGATTATGACGACCAGCCGACGCTGAAGACTTGGTATTACGTCGGGAAAGGACTTGTTGCTTACGATCGGGATTCGCAGCTTCTGACGATTGGCGCGCAATCGCGAATCGAGTATTATCCGCATGAATATTCCGTTTAGCACGGTGATAAGCAGAGGCTCGAAGATGGCTGCAAGCCTGATCGAGCCTCTTTTTGCGATTAACACCACAGTTTACTTATTCGTGCTATGCTGCTTATTCTGGAGAACGTTGGCAGGCAAACCTTCGCCGTTGCTCCGCTTGTTTTTCTCGGCTTTGCGCTGTGTATCATGCACTTTATCCACAAATTGCTTCGTGTTATCCATGCTGTCACCTCCCCCTTGGCCATTGGCGCTTATAGGCGGCTTGCACAATCCGCTTGCTTATCATCTCCAAAAATGAAATTATAATTGCGCGACATACGACCGGCATCTTAAGCTTATAATCATGGTGCGCATTCGGACGTGTCATCATTATAGGGTTGCTCGTGATCATAACGCGGAAGGGGCTCATGCAAGCGATGTACAGAGTGATAGCAAAGGCACAATTAAAGCAGGGTGTATCGATAAATGATCGTGGATTGGGCGAGACGGTGCGGGGACTAGTCCGAAGCGGACGTCTTATGACCGGGGCGGCATTCAGATGGCAAAATCATTTATTCGTTTACGCGGAGTGCATGGATCTGCCGGTCGAAGCGGATGCGCTCATGCCCGAAGCGGCGGAGCTGCTGGAGGATTGGCCGGGGCAAACGGACAAGAGGAAGTGGATTCCGATGATCGACGTATTTCACTTCAACGAGCCGGCAAGCTGGGAGCATTGGCTGCGCAAGGAGCCGGTCGAGCGGCGGGCGGGACGCGTCGCGCACTTGAAGCCGGAGATGGCGGCCAGCTATATTTATTACCATTACCAGCTTCAAGAGGAGCAGGCTTTCCATGGGCCGAAATATGAGATCATCGCCATGCATGAGAATCTGCTCTTCGGCTATCAGGAGTTTCCTGCCGTAGTGGAGCCGCCGGTGCTTCCGGGCAAGCTAAAGACGTCGGGGACGCCGAGCAATTGGAGCGATTCGCGAATGGACTTGCATTTCCAGCCGTGGGAGGATTCCCATCTTTATTTTAAGCCGATCGAGACTTTATTCGCGTATTATGTCGACGAATTTCGGACGAGGTAGACAGGGTATTCGTTTGCCTTTGCCCGCGTGATGTGGTATTATAAGAATAGTCGTCAGACATGCAAACCTATTTCAAATACTACAGATGTACATAAACGATAACTGCCCCTAAGCGCGTGCGATAGAGGCAGTTTTTCCTTTTTTGTGCGGAGGAGGCTGACTATGTATAATCGTAAAAAACCGGCCGAGGAAGTGCCGGAGGAAAACACGAAGGTTTGGACATGCGAGACGGAGGGATGCAACAGTTGGATGCGGGATAACTTTGCGTTTGACCACGTTCCGAACTGCACGTTCTGCCACGCACCGATGGTAAGCGGCATGAAGATGCTGCCTGCACTCGTCAACACGAATCACGACATGAAATCATTGAAAAAAGGAACGGCAATTACGTAGTGACTGCTGTGATTAAATTAAAGGCTGGAGATCAAGCGGATGGCGTCAAGCCACCCGCTTCGGTCTCCTTTTTTATTGGTTTATTTTCCTCCGCCATCCTCGCCATAATGCCGTTTGCGGTATTCGTTGGGCGAGCAATCGGTCCATTTTTTGAACACCTTGCTGAAATATTTCTCGTCCTGGAAGCCGACCTGCTCGGCGATCTGGGATATTCGCAATTGTCCATTGGCAAGCAGCTCCTTCGCACGCTTAATGCGGCTGCGCGCGATGAAGTCGGAAATATTCTCGTTCATCTCCTGCTTGAACTTCCGCGATATATACTCCCTGCTTAGGAAGAAACGGCTTGCGATCTCTTGCAGCGTAATGTCAGAATGCACATGCTGTTCGATATATTTGGCGATGTCGTATATAACGCCGCTCTCCTTATCCCGCTCGGCTACGCGTCTTGCGGATTCGCAGGCCTCATCGAACACGGATTGCTTCCACTGCTCATAATCGAAAGTGCCAAGCGGCGTAACCGGCAATGGATGAGCGTTGTTCGCGCGCGTGTCGGCCTTCTCCTCGGATACGGGCCCGTCATCATGCGCCTCCCACCTCGACTTGGCCAGCTCGAATTGCTGCCGCCACTGGCTTAGCTGCTCCAGCGAGATATACCCGCTCTGATCAAGCGCATCGAACCATGGCTGCATCGCGCGGCGAATCTGCTCCTGCTGTCCGCTCTGGACGGCGAAGCGGATGCGTTCTTCGAACTCGCTCCACATCAGGAGCGGATTCTTGGCATGCGCGGTGCTTGGCTCATAGAAGTGGAAGTCTGCGCTGCCTCCGAGCAGATTACGCCGCTGCAGAGCAAGCTTGGCAAGCTGATAGGACGTTGCCGCTTCGCTCGGGAAGGCCGTTGGCAGACCGATGCCGAAGACCAAGCGCGTCTTAAGCGTCTTGAATATCGCAGTGTTAATTTCGCCAAGCAGCTCGGGCGCGTACCTTGCTTCGCCCCAGAGCAACAGTGCCAGCTCCAGGTCATGTCCGCGGTAGCGGAATGCGTAGCCGAGCCCCTTATCGCGAAGAAACTCGTTGCATATATTCGTCAGAGCGAAGAAGAGCAGGTCGAGCCCCGCCGCGAACTTGGCCTTGACGGCCGGGGGCGACAGCTCCAGGCTGACGATGGCGACGCGCATATGCGTAATGGGCATTAGGATGCCGAGCTCCTGCTCCATCGTCTCGGCGAAGGCGGGATGGTTGCCGGGCTCGCTGATAAGCGTAGAAAAATATTGTTCGAGAAAGATCGGCTTCAGTTGATTCAGCTCGATATTCATATGGAGGCTGCGGCTCCGCTCCTGCTCCTCGCGCTTCCAGCTGTCGATCGCGGTGGCGAGAGCTGACTTAAGCTGCTCGGCATCGATCGGCTTCAAAATGTAGTCGATGCAGCCGCACTTCACGGTTGTACGGACGAAGCTGAAGTCGTCATGGCCGCTAATGACGATGATCTTGCTTGCCGGCGCATGCTTAGAGGCCCATTCGAGCAGCTTTGTCCCGTCCATATTAGGCATCATCATATCGGTGAAGATGATCTCCGGCTTCTCCTTCTGGATCAGCTCGATAGCCGTCTGCCCGTCCTGAGCCTCCAATATCGTACCGATCTGGAACGTCTCCCAAGGGACGAGCAGTCTGATCGCTTCTCTCACATGCTTCTCGTCATCGATGATTAACGCCTTCATGCTCATTCTCCTTCGCCAAGCGGGATGTGGATCGTAACGGAAAAGCCATGCGGTCGGACCTGCTCTAGTTCAATTGCCGCGGACGGATGGAAGTGCAAGCGCAGCCTCGACAGCACGTTCTGAAGCCCGATGCCGCCTCCCTCTTGCGACGAAACGGCAACGGAAGCCGAAGACGAAGACGGCAACGGAGACTGCGTTTGCGAGTTAACGACTCCGTGAGACGGAGGCTTATCCAGTCCGTATCGCAGCTCAGCCAGCCGTTCGTCCGATATGCCGATGCCGTTGTCCTGTACGCGGATCGTCAGCAGGCGGCCATCGTCGCTGAGCGAGCTTGCGATCGTCAGTTCGCTCGGCGAATCCGCCCCGGCGAAGCCGTGCTTGAAGAAGTTCTCGAGCAGCGGCTGGAGAATCATCTTCGGCACGAGAATGCGGCGCGTTTGGTCATCGATCTGCAGCCGGATGCCGAGCGCCGTATCGAAGCGCTGCTTCTGCAGATCGAGATAAGCCTGCGCGTACTCCAGCTCGCGGTTCAGCTCGACGACGGCATCCATCGTATTCATATGGTAACGCATCATTTTGCCAAGTGAGGTAATAAGCCCGTATGCCTTGTGATCGCCATGCTGAAGCGAAACCGTGCCGATCGATTGCAGCGCGTTGTATAGAAAATGCGGGTTAACCTGCGCCTGCAGCGCCTTAAGCTGATTCGTCTTGTTGGCGATCTCCAGCCGATATTCGGTCAAAATCAAGTTGTTGATCGTCTGCATCATGGAACGGAAACGCCGGGCGAGCAGGCCGATCTCGTCATTGCTCTGAATGTCGATGGAGACGTTCAAATTGCCGGTCTCGATCTTGTTCACATAGCCGATCAGCCGCAGAAGCGGCTTCGTAAAGGTGAACGATATGAACAGCGTGGCGATAACGACGATGGCCAGAAAAGCCGCGCCAACCCAGATGTTAATGCGCGCGACGCGGTCGGCCGCGCTATAGAGATGGCTGTACGGCGTCTGCTTGACGAGATACCAGTCCATATAAGGCGTCTTGATCCGGTCGTAGAAAATCATTCCTTCGAACGATTGCTCCGCCCAGTCGAAATGTCCGCTATCCTCGCTCGAGCTATAGATGGCGTTCATCCACGTTTGGTCGATTTTGCTGCCGATTTCCTCCTTGTTCGAGGCGAGCACGATCTGTCCGTTGGCGTCCACGATGTAGAAATCCTCCTTGCCGCCGTCATACAGCTGGCGGTTCAGATCCTCGAGCACCGTCAGCCGCACGTCGATGGACAGCTCGGCGAGCAGCTCCTCGCTAGGCGCGCGGAAGATCGGACGATGCAGCGTGAACACCATCTCGTCGTTAACGTCGCCGAACTTGATGTTAAGCCCGTAGTTATGGCTTTGATGAGTAGGCTCGATCGACGCTTTTTTGACCGTTGCCGCCAGCGTGTCCTTATCGTTCTCCCCGACTTTGATATCATCGTTCCATAGCAGATAAGTCGCGTTTTGCTTCACGACATAGAGCCGTACTTTATTGAATTCGCTTACGCTTTGGTAAATGCTGTATAGATGATCCTTGAGCAAATTGCGGTTGTTTATGACATCCGTTAAATCGTTCGGGAATACCTCGTCCTCGAGGCTGCGCTCCAAAATATAATACAGCGAGCGAGGCACGTTCATGGAATTATATACGGCCAGAGACTTCTGGTTGATGTTGCTCATATAGTTCATAATGTTCGTTTTGCCGAGCGAGAGCAACCGGTTGTTCTTGGCAATCGCCTCTTCCGTGATCGAACCCGTCGTGGCGTTGTAGGAAATGATCATCGACGTCGCAATAGGCAAAATGGTAGCCGCAAGCAGCAGCAGCATGAGCTTATTGCGAATGGTGTTAAACGGTTTTCTCGATTTCAAGTGCCGATTCCTCCTGCCGGATGCGCTAGCCGCTTTCTATTACGCTTGTGGATACACAGTAACCGATTGAACCAAGGATGGTCAATATATTCCACCAACGTTATCATCATCCTCGGTAGTCCGCATAGGGAGCGTGGTTTTATACTTTGGATGTGGGGAAGCGTCAGCACGCCTTGCCCCGCGACCTACTCAGAACATACGAAGACAGAGAAAGGGGACTAGATCGCGATGTCCAAAGGAATCACTCGAAGGAGATGGAGCGAATGGGTGCAGCAGACCGTATTTGTCGGTCCGGGCCTCATTGCTTTCATACTGATTGTGCTATTGCCGTTTGTTATGGGTTTTTATTATATGTTCACGGAATGGGATGGCATAAACATAGGCGACGCCAAATGGACCGGCATGCGTAACCTTACGAAAATTTTCACCGACGACGAGAGGTTCTGGGATGCGTTCCTGTTCACGGTCAAGTTCACGCTGGCGGGCGTCCTGATTACGAATCTGACCGCTTTCTTGCTGGCGCTTATGCTTAGCCGCAACCTGAAGAGCCGCAATGTGCTGCGGACGATCTTTTTCTTGCCCAATGTGATCGGCGGATTGCTGCTCGGCTACATCTGGTATTTTATTTTCGTAAGGGGCTTTGCCGCAATCGGCGAGGCGACAGGCATCGGCTTCTTCAATCTCCAATGGCTCGGAACGCCGAATACGGCTTTCTGGGGTATCGTCATCGTGTTCGTCTGGCAGACGGCCGGCTATATGATGATAATCTATATTGCGGCGATGATCGGCGTGCCAAAGGATTTGATCGAGGCAGCGAAGATTGACGGTGCCGGCATGCTGCAGATGCTTCGCTCGGTGACAATCCCGCTTATTATGCCCGCGATTACGATCTGCTTGTTCCTGACGACGTCGAACGCGTTCAAAATGTTCGATCTGAACTTGTCGCTCACATCGGGCGGACCGGGCAATGCTACGGAATCGATTGCGCTTAACATTTACAGAGAGGCGCTTGGCTATAGCAGGTACGGACTTGGAACGGCGAAGGCGATGATCTTCTTCCTCGGCGTTGCCATCATCACCGTTACACAAGTATGGATTACGAAGAAGCAGGAGGTGGAAGCGTGATGGAAACGAGACAAAAGTATACGCCGCTCCTGTTCGTCACAGAGATTATCGGCATCTTATTGGCATTGCTGTTCATTGCTCCGTTCTACTTCCTGATCGTCAACTCGTTCAAGAAGCTGGGCGACATCTTGCTTAACGCGTCATCCTTGCCGGAGAAGATCAACTTCGGCAACTTTCAAAGGGCTTGGGAAGCTGTAGAGTTCCCTCGCGTATTCATGAATTCATTTCTAGTGACCTCGGTCAGCGTGCTTGCGCTTGTCGTTATTAGCTCGATGATGGCTTACCGGCTTGTACGGAGACCGACGACATTCAACAAGCTGCTTCTGACAGCTTTGATTGCCGCCATGATCATCCCGTTCCAATCGGTCATGCTGCCGCTAATGCGGGTCACTTCGTGGCTGGAGCTTCGGGGACATTTTCACGGTATCGTCATATGTTACATGGGCTTCGGCATCTCGCTCTCGATGTTTCTGTATCACGGCTTCGTGAAGTCGGTGCCGCTTGAGATCGAGGAGGCCGCGGTCATGGACGGCTGTACGCCGTACGGCGTTTTCTGGCGCATCGTGTTCCCGCTCTTGAAGCCGATCACCGTTACGGTTATTATTTTGAACGTGCTGTGGATTTGGAACGACTACTTATTGCCCATGCTAGTCATTAACGATAGGATGACGACGATTCCGCTCGCCGTGCAGAAGTTTTTCGGTCAATACTTGCGCAAGTGGGATCTCGCCATGGCGGCGCTGACGCTGAGCACGCTCCCGGTCATAGCTTTCTTCCTTTTCCTGCAAAAGCATATTATCGAGGGGATAACGGCGGGGTCGGTAAAGGGCTAACGGTTAAATAATCAAAATATTACACCTAGATGTTCAATAATTTCGGTGTTGTGCTTGATTGTTGCACAACTATAATGACGATGTACACAAGATAAGGCTTTAAATGTTAAATTATAAAGTTGCGGGAGGTCATGTAAGATGAAGAAATTATCTTTCCTTATGCTCGTCGCGGTTATGGTGGTCGTGCTGGCTGCGTGCGGGGGCAACAACGGCAACAATGTAGCGAATAACGGCGGGACGGAAGCAACGAACCAACCGACGGAGGCGGCTCAGACCGATGCGCCTAAGAAGGACGTAACGATCAAGATCTTCCAATTCAAGGTGGAAATCGCGGAAGCGCTTAACCAGATGGCTGCCGAATACGAGAAAGAAACAGGCGTTAAAGTGGATGTCGAGACGCATGGTGGCGGCGAGGACTACAGCGCATTGCTGAAGGCGGAGCTCGCGGCCGGCGAAGAGCCGGAAATCTTCAACTCCAGCGGCTGGGCCGGCTTCGACCCTTACGTGGATCGTGCCACTGACCTTAGCAACGAAGCTTGGGCAAAGGATCTTGTAGAAGCTTCGAAAGCTCAGATCTCGCGCGACGGCAAGCTGCTTGGCATGCCGATGAACCTTGAAGCTTACGGCTTCACTTACAACAAAGACCTGTTCGCGAAAGCCGGCATTACGGAGCTTCCGAAGACTCTTGACGAGCTGGATGCTGCCGCGAAGAAATTGCAAGACGCGGGCATTACGCCGTTCGCGCTGACGAACGAGTGGTGGTCGATGGGTATCCACACGCTCAACATCGCGCTGGCTAACCAAGCAGACCCTGCCGCTTTCATCGAAGAGGTGAAAGCCGGCACGAAAACGCTGAAGGACGACCCGACGATGAAGCAGTGGGTACGCCTCGTGGACATCATGTTCGCGAACGGACAGAAGAACGCTCTTACGACGGATTACAACACGCAGGTCGCTGAATTCGCGGCAGGCAAGTACGCGATGATCCAACATGGCAACTGGATTCAAGGCATGATCGACGAAGTAACGCCGGGCATGAACCTGGGCATGATGCCAGTGCCTCTTCTGGATGCGCCGAACGTGTTCACGGGCGTTCCGAACAACTGGATCGTCAACAGCAAATCCGCTAACGCGGAAGAAGCGAAAGCGTTCCTGAACTGGATGGTTACTTCGGAAACGGGCAAAAAATATATCGCGACCGATTTCAAATTCGTGCCTGCGCTGTCCTCCATCGAGCCTAACCCGGAAGCGATCGGCAGCATCGGCGGCGACTTCGCGCTATTCGCCAATGCGAACCCAACGCAAGTGAAAAGCTGGAACTGGGACCGCTTCCCGGACGGCGTCACGCAGCAATGGGGCGCGGCGATGCAGGAGTACCTCGGCAAGCAAATCTCCGCCGACGAGCTGCTCTCGAAGCTTGACAAAGCGGTACAGGATATCGTGAAGAAATAATAGCGTATAAGACGAAAGCTCCGATCATGCGGCCAAGGCTGCACGGTCGGAGTTTTTTCTTTACGCGTTGTGAGAGCAGATCGATCCACCTGCTGCTGCGCCGCATTTTTGAAATAGTTGGAAATAGTCCCGTAATTTCGCCCTCAAACAGGAAAATTGTACAATTAACTGGAGTTAATCCCTATTGCGCATGGGAAGATGAGCGGCTTGTCGGTACAATTAACCGGAGTTTTTCCTGTTATTGATGAGATTGCGGCATTACCACCAAAATCAGCTGGAGAAATTTCCGTTATTGCGAGGTGGGGAGGTGGGACAATAGTGACTGGGTAAACAAAACGAAGAAGCCATCCCGGTGCGGGACGGCTTCTAGCTTCTTGCCTCTTGGTTGCTGCTGGGCAACGATCGCGATTAGTCGCGGCTGAAGATTTTGGAGAGCAGGCGAAGCATTTCGATGTACAGCCATACGAGCGTGACCATCAGGCCGAACGCGCCGTACCATTCCATGTACTTCGGCGCGCCGCGCTGTGCGCCGTTCTCGATGAAGTCGAAATCCAGCACGAGGTTCAGTGCCGCGATCACGACAATGACGAGCGAGATGCCGATGCCGATCAAACCGTTGCTGTGCAAGAAAGGTACGCTGATGCCGAAGAAACCGAGCACGAAGCTTACCAGGTAAAGAAGGGCGACGCCCGCCGTTGCGGCGAACACGCCGAGCTTGAAGTTCTCGGTCGCTTTAATAAGTCTTGTCTTATACGCTAGGAGCAGAGCAACGAATACGCACATCGTCAGCAGCGACGCTTGCATCGTAATGCCGTTGTACAACGTTTCGTAGTTGGCCGACAACGCGCCAAGGAAAAGTCCTTCTGCCACTGCGTAGACCGGAACTAGGTAAGGCGCCGTTCTTGGCACGAAGCTGATGATGAGCGCTAGTACAAGTCCGACGACAACGCCGCCGATCATATAGCCCATCACGTTTTGGCCGTTGAAATACATGTTCCAAGTCGAGAACGCGCCGCCAAGCAGCAGTGCGAGCGTAATGAACGCTTTATTGACCGTGCCGTTGATCGTCATCGCGCCGTTCAGCGAATTGCCGTGCCGATCAAACGTATGATCTCTTAATGTCGGATTACCGCTTCTTCCTAACATGGGTAATTCACCTCATTATCATTTTGTCCCGATTCTATCACATCCTATGATGCTCATCCACTACCAATGACTATTTATTTCGGGAAAACATCAATGGGCGCTTCGGATCGGAGTAAGAATATAATACGTATCTTGGCCATGCGTCGTTTCAATTATGATCGGCCTCTCTCTTCCGGTCAGGCGCATGCATAACTGCTCGCTATCAATAGCATTTACAATTTCCTTCATATACTTACCGTTAAAATACACCGTAATCGCCTCGCCCGTCCTCCCTACAAGCGCCACCGCTTCCGTCACGTCGCCGATGTCCGGCGACGTGGCGAACAGTTCCGCGCCTTCTTCTGTGATGCGCATCCCGATAACCCGACTATCGCCCGCCAGCAGCGATACCCGTCCGACCGCTTCCCCGAAAGAAGCGGTATCCAGCTTGATCTCGGTGCCAAAGGCAGGCTGCAGCAGCTTGTCGGTGGAAGGGAACTGGCCCGGAATAAGCGAAGCCTGCATGATGAAGCCGTTCGTCTGAAAGCGAATATCGTGATCGCCGAAGCTTATCTGCGTGGAGCTCGCGGCGTCTGTTAGCATTTTCGAATAATCGTTCAGATGTTTGGCTTCAATGACGATAGATGGCAGAGGATTGCCGAAATTTTCCGCGTCAATGCTTGTAGTGAGGGCTGCGAGGCGGATGCCGTCCGTTGCCAGAAGCTTCAAACTGCGGCCATCTTCCTGCATGGTCATGGATACGCCCGTGAGAACGGGGCGCGCTTCCGACGTGGAAGCGGCGAACGCGACTTGCCCCACGATCGTTCTAAGATCGCCGTTATTGATGAGGATGGAGGTCCTGTCATCGAAAGGGGACATATCCGGAAATTCATCCGCGTCCATCGTTGCAAGTCTGTAAACGGATTGTCCCGATTGCATGTGCAAAATGCCGTTCTCCGCCATTTGGAGCGAAATCACACCACCCGGTAAACTGCGGACAATATCGATCAAATAGCGCGCCGGAACGACGGCGCTTCCCGATTGTTGGACGGTAAGCATCTCGGAAGGGGAGGGCAATTGATATTTCAACGTCATCGTTAGCTTGGAGCAGGTCAACGTGAGCTGATGAGCGTCGGCCTGCAGTTTAATGCCCGCAAGTATGGGCTGGACAGGTCTGGAAGGCAGTCCTGCCGCAATGTGCTGCAAGGCGTGGTGAAGCGAATGTCTTGTAATCTCTATATGCATGGCGATCACCTATTTCCCGATTCGGACATGTACGTCTCGAGCATGCTTCTAATGACTTCCGATTTGGAGCGGCCGTCCTTCTCGCAGAGCGCATCAATCTGCTCCCATGCTGAAGAAGGCAGGGTTAACGATATTTTCCGAGTTTCGCCGATTCCTTTGCGCCCCGCGCCGGCTCGTGGTCCGCCTTGCGAGAACATGATCGATAGCTGGCCTTCATTTTCGGGAATGCCCAGCTTTATTTTTTTAGAGGACATAAGCGCACAACCTCCATTTGATTAAGGTAACTTAATTCAAAATACAACTATCTTAACTTTACCATGCTGCTTTACGGTTGGCAATCGCTGTTAATCGGGCGGGTGCGATAAGCCATCAGGACGATGGACGTCAAGCTGCGCCAAGAGGTACAATGAGCCTGAACGGAAAGGCCATATTTATATCAAGGAGGACTGCTAGCATGCTTCGTTTGTTTAATACGCATAAGATAAGAAAGGTACAGTCGTTGGAGGGGGAATGGCAGTTCCAGCCGATTGACAAGGAAGCGTCGCCTTACGACGGCGATTACGGCTATGTGCTGCCCGTGCCGGGCTGCTGGGAGATGCACCCGCGATTCTCGACGTATCAAGGTCGGGGGGCGTACCGCAAAACGATCGAGGTCGAGCGGGAAACGGCGCTTCGAATCAGCTTTCAAGGCGTTAGCCATACGGCGGACGTGTATTTCGATGGCCGCAAGGTTGCGCACCATTATAATGCGTACACGCCGTTCACTGCCGTTATTCCAGGCGTCAAGCCGGGCCGGCATGAGATTGTCGTCGAAGCCGACAATAGCTTCAGCGAAGCTTCCGCTCTACATATCCCAAACGATTACTACACCTATGGCGGCATTATTCGACCGGTGAGCATTGAAGCCGTGCCGGATGTATATATTGAAAGAATACAGTTTACGCCTATATGGAAGGACGAGCGGTGGCAAGGCGTCGTTGACGTGCATGTCCGCAATATCGGCGCCGAATCGGCAGCGATCAGGCTGGAGGGTTCGCTCGGCGGTGCAAGCTTCCGGATCGGAGAGCGGCAGATCGCCTCGAACGAGTCTTGCGTCGTTACGGTCACGCGTGCTTTTGACGGCGTTGAACCTTGGTCGAACAAGAAGCCTCGGCTCTACCTGCTCGAAGCGCAGCTGTTCGGCGATGCCACGGATGGACCTATAGACGACCTCATCGAACGAGTCGGCTTCCGTACCGTAACGACGCAGGGAGGCTTCTTGCAGGTGAACGGGGAGAATGTCGTCCTGAAAGGATTCAACCGGCATGAGGATCATCCGATGGTAGGGCCTTCTTTCCCTTATCAGCTTATGGTGCAGGATGTGGAGCTGATGCTGGGAGCCGGTGCGAATGCGGTTCGAACGAGCCACTATCCGAACGATGAACGCTTCCTCGATCTGTGCGACGAGCGAGGCATTATGGTATGGGAAGAGAATCACGCCCGCGGCCTTAGTCTGGAGCAGATGCACAATCCGAACTTCGAGCGGCAATGCGAGGATTGCAACCGCGAAATGGTCGAGAGCCATTATAATCATCCGAGCATAATCATATGGGCGATACTGAATGAATGCGCCAGCGATACGGAGGATGGACGACGCATGTACAAGAAGCAGTTCGAGCAGATTCGATCCATGGACAGCTCGCGTCCGCTTTCCTTTGCCAGCCACCATAGGGAAAGGGAGCTCTGCTTCGATCTGGCCGACATCGTATCTCTCAACCTCTATCCGCAATGGTACACCGATGAGGATCCGGGCGATCTATGCGATAGAGCTCGACAATGGGCTGACGAGCTGGGCGGATTAGGAAAGCCGATGATCATGAGCGAGTTCGGAGGCGACGGCTATTACGGCTTCCGGGAGCCTACAAGGGTTAAGGGGACGGAAGAGCGGCAGGCCGATATTATCGAGAGCAATCTTGCCGCCTATACGCAGCGGCCTTACGTGTCCGGCATGTTCATCTGGCAGTTCTGCGATTGCAGGGTGAGCGAAGCGACCGGCTGGCTGCTGACGCGCGCCGGTACGCAGAACAGCAAAGGAATCGTGGACCGGTACCGAAGGCCGAAGCTTGCCTATGAAACGGTGAAGCGATATTTTCAGGAATAGCATGAAGTAGTCGTCAAGGAACGAATAGGTTTGCCGAGGACGGATAACGCCCGATCCGGCAAGCCTATTTGGCATAAAACGAAAGTCCTATCCATATGGATGAGTATAATGGAGGCCGGAGAGGGTGAGCGCATGAGCAATCGTTACCCGTATTACAATCCGTATCGGCCGGGTAAACCGCGAGGCTACCGCCAATGGAACGGTCATGCATTGGCGTCGATGATTCTCGGCCTATGCAGCATCGTTTTTTGGTGGACGTGGCTGCTTAGCATCGCATGCGGAGCGATCGGACTATTGCTGGGCTTCAAAGGGATCGATTCGCAAAGGCCGGGCATGGCCAGAGCCGGCATTCTCACTTCGTTAGTTGGACTTGGCATCGGTGCGGTTACCTTATTGCTCAAGGTGATCTCATGGTTGTGATGTGGTACATGATCCTGTGCAGCGCCTTGTTTATCGTTCTCATTGCTGCGCTTCTATCGGGGAGTCGTCCGCCGGCAGCACCGCAAGAAGAGTCTGCGCGAGAGAAGGTTCGGATGCAGATCGTTCCGGGAAGCGCGCAGCATATCGGGGAACGGGAGGAGCAGCAGGACGCTTACTGCTTCTCGGAGCTTGACGAAAGCGAAGCGGTGCGGAAGTACGGCGTCCTGGCCGTGCTCGCCGATGGAATGGGCGGGCTGGCGATGGGAGGCGAGGCGAGCCATCTAGCCGTGCAGTCGATGCTGCGAGCCTATACGATGAAGGCGGACGAAGAGGATATCCCGCAAGCGCTGGAGCGGGCGATCCGCATGGCTAACCGCGCTGTCTACGAGCTGGCGATGAAGCATGAGCTTGAATGGGGCGTAGGGACGACGCTTACCGCGGTCGTCGTATCGGAAGGCCGGCTCTACTGGACTTCGGCGGGAGACAGCCGAATTTACTTATACCGCGAAGGGACGTTAAGCGCGCTTACGAAGGATCATATCTACGCGAGGCGGCTGGATGAGCTCGTCAAAGCGGGGCATATGACCCGCGAGGAAGCGGATAGCCATCCAGATAGGCAGCTGCTGACGAGCTATCTGGGTATTCCGGAGCTGCAGGAGATCGATAGTCATGCAACGCCGTACCGTTTGCAGCCGGAGGATTGGATCCTGTTATGCAGCGATGGCCTCTATGAGGGGCTGACGGAGCAGGTGATGTATGAAGCGGCGAAGCTGCCGCCTCAGCTGGCTGCTGAATTTATCGTGCGGCAGGTGATTGCCGAAGGGCGGCCCTATCAGGATAATGCGACCATCGTGATCGTCAATTATAGGGTATCGGTACATAAAACTCAGCCTTTCGACGCTTCTACACGACGTGGCAAATAAAAGGCGGGCATAGGATGAACAATGTTCGAGTTTGCTTAGGATGCATGGAACGGACGGGCGGGACGGCAGTATGCCCTTACTGTGGCTATGCGGCAGTAACGCTGCCAAGCGCACCGTGGCAATTGATGCCGGGCACGATCGTGAACGGCCGTTACTTGATTGGCAAGGTGCTTGGGCAAGGCGGCTTCGGCATTACTTATTTGGCGTGGGATCTTAGTCTGGAGACGAAGCTGGCGATCAAGGAATATTTGCCGCGCGATCTTGCGACGAGAAATCTTAATCAGTCGCTCGTCAACGTCTATTCGGGGGAGGCGCAGCAGCAGTATGCGCATGGGCTCGATAGGTTTCTGGACGAGGCCAAACGATTAAGCAAGTTGGGCGCCCATCCCGGCATCGTGTCGGTGCGCGATTTTTTCAAGGAAAACGGGACGGCTTATTTGGTTATGTTTTATTTGGAAGGACAGACCTTCAAGGAGTTTCTTAAATTGCAGGGCGGGCGCGTGTCGTTCAAAGCCGCGCTTGGCATTATGCTGCCGGTTATGGATGTGCTGCGGGTGCTCCATGCTCATCATATATTGCACCGCGATATTAGCCCGGAAAATATCTATATGACAAGGAACGGGCAGGTGAAGCTGCTCGACTTCGGAGCCGCTAGACAGACCGTTGGCGAACATAGCTTATCAGTCGTCCTAAAACCGGGTTATGCGCCGGAGGAGCAGTACCGGACGAGGGGGAAGCAAGGTCCGTGGACCGATCTGTATGCGGTGGCAGCCACCTTGTACCGCGCGATCACGGGTCGGATTCCGCCGGAATCGCTGGATAGGCTCGATCAGGAATCGCTCGTGCCGCCTTCACATCTGCATGCGGTCATCGATCCGAATGAGGAAGCGGTGCTGATGAAGGCACTTTCCGTACATGCCTCCGATCGCTTCCAATCGGTGCAGCAGTTTCAAGCTGCGCTTACAGAGGGCAGAGCGGAGCTGCCGCGCAAGTCCGGCACACCGCCTCCAGTGTCGTTGTTGCCGCAGCCGGAGCTGCACCTGCCTGGAGAGCCACAGCCATCTCGATATACGAAGAAACAGCAGGTCCGCGCTTCGCTTGGGCGGCCTCGTTCCATCCTGAGGTGGATGAGGGTCGCAGGCGGCGGCGTCTTGCTGCTTATCGTCATCATAACGGCCGCGATCATGCTGTTTGATCGCGGGTCCGGAATGTCCGTTGCGCCAAGCAGCTTTATTCAAGTAAAAGAAGGGACTTTATGGCTCGACAATCCGACTTATGTTACCGCTGCTCGGTTCCCTTATAAAACGGATCGGATCGTGTTCATGCACCCCATGGAGAAGGAATCCTATACGTCCTTCTGGGGGTGGAACGGCTTCGAGCTTTCCGAGGAGAAACGGTGGTTTATTCCCGACGAAACTTTAACATTAAATGCGACATATAGCGTCCAAACAAATGAGACGCTGATTTACTATCATGCCAAACATCATTATTATGCGCTATCAGACGAGGGGGAAGGAATAGAAGCGTACGATCCGGCTATGACGGCCTATACGAGCCGAGCGATTCATTACGGTTACGTAGATGGAGACAACGTAGAAGACGTTGTTATTGCGTATGAGAGCGACGGCGGCGATACATATCTAAATTGGAGGATGGCAAAGGACAATGAATCGGCGGAAATGATGCTGCCTTTCGCGGCGGACGGCTTCGAGCTTATGGATGGGAATGGAGACGGCGATAAGGAGATTCTGTTCATGGACCGTACCAAGGGCCGTGCCTACATATACGACTGGGACGGCACGGCTTTCGTTCAAGTTCTTGACGAAGACTTCGGCGGCAGTCTGCTAGCCGTTTATTCCTGGGACTTGGACGGCGACGGGGTATGGGAACTCGCAACGCTTCATGCAGACCCTGACCACAATACATTGGTCATCCGGCAATACGATGGTACGGCTTACTTGGCGCAGGAGGAGCTGGACGTGGGCAATAAACAATTTTTGCTTTTGGGCCGATTCGACGACGACGATGGGCTGGACTTTGTTATGCTAGGGGCTTACCGCAATTCGGTTGTCCCCTACGCCTTTTACCGGTATGAACCGTAATTATCGTGATGGCTACTGTACGGTCGTTCGGTTTTTGTCGGTTTTTTTCGATTCGTACAACGAGTGGTCGGCTTGCTGGAAGCATAAAGGCGCCAGGAAAGCGACGTATGGCGACAATACATAATTGATTAGCAGCTGCGCGCCAAGAATGAAGGTTGACATCGCCCAAAATAAGTTCAATATTCCACGATTCCGTTTTTGCGTATAACGCAGAAATACGGTAGTGGGTAGAGATATAACGTCCTCATTTCCAAAGGGTATAATAATGGCAGCCAATCGGTGTACCGCCTGCAATATTTTTGCAGAACGGCAGCTATTCCTTTATGATTCGAGGTTTTCCTTCGAAAATTACCGATGATTAGAAAAACGTGGATTCGGGGTATTCTATTATGGACAACGGATACTTCTGAGGGAGGCGATAGGAATGGATAAAAAAGAGGATCTTGAGGATCGCGAGCATAACGATCTCGTGACGGAGCGGGATATCGATCCGGCTTTCGGACTGTTTGCGGACGAGAAGCAGACGGAAGAAGTGATGGACGCGACGGATGAGCTTCTACGGAAATACCCGGATAGCGAGGCGGGCTTATTGGGCGCGGTAATCGCGGATGAAGGGGATGGCGAGGTAGATACGCCGGAAGAAATTTCGGCGGAGATCGCTGCCGTTCCCGATGCCGATGTCATTGCGATGAACAGTCCGGTGGATCCGGCTGCCCCCGAGGATGAGTTCCACGGCACCGACCTGCTGAACGGCGTCGGCCGCCATCCGGAGGAAGAGACGGAGGAGCAGTAGTCTGCGTGCGGAATTTGGAAGGGGGCTGTCCCAAAAGCCAAGGCTTAGGGACGGCCCCTTGTGCGTACACATCTAACCTCTGGCTCCTATATTGGATTTTTGTAGTATATTGGGACGGAATGAATGGTGGCGGGGAGCTATGTTGGATTTTCGCAGTAACTTTGAGCGTTTGAGGGCATTTTGAGTATAAAACAGAGGTCTATGTTGCGAATATCCAATATAGCTCTCGATATGGCGCGAAACAGCCCAAAGGTACTGCAATGATCCAGTATAGCCACTTCGCACAACCCACGCCATGAACGAACCATTCGCCAAGCACTTATGAGACAGCCTCTTTTTTTGCGAAGCGGTACGAGACATACGAGAACATGAGATTTCCATCTGATTAATTCTCTAATTATTAGGGTTTTTACAAAAATTATGGGATGGTACAATCATCCATGTTAGCGCTTTCTGATAACGCTTTCAAGATGAGGGGTCGATAAGGGTCTGATCGATATATCTCATATTTTGTTTAGAGCCAAATCCCTGAAGGAGGTAAATCAGCACATGTTTACACCCAACAAGCACTTTCGTATTTTTTTGATCGTATCCATCTTGTTAGCCATGATCGTTCCTTCCGCAAGCGCGGCCTCGGAGAAGCGCCCCGCGGTCGGTGTCCCGAAGAGCAAAATGCAATCGTACGTCGAAGCTATGCAGCCCGGATGGAATCTAGGCAATACATTCGACGCGACCGGCGCCGACGAAACGTCGTGGGGAAATCCGCGCGTGACGAAGCAGCTCATCCAGCACATCGCTTCGCAAGGATTCAAAAGCATTCGCATCCCGATTACATGGGATCATCGGATGGGCGAGGCTCCGGACTATACGGTCGATCCGGCGTTCATGGACCGGGTCGAAGAGGTCGTGAACTGGTCTCTGGATGCCGGATTGTACGTCATGATCAACTTGCATCACGACTCGTGGCTGTGGGTTAACCGGATGGGAACCGAGCATGACCTCGTGCTTGACCGATATAACGCAGCATGGACGCAGATCGCCGACCGGTTCAAAAACTATCCGAAAGAGCTTTCTTTCGAAAGCATCAACGAACCTCGCTTCTCTGACGGCTGGGGAAATAGCGGGGATGCTCATTTTGCAATGCTCAATGAATTAAATACGTCTTTCCATGAGATTGTTCGCGGCTCCGGCGGAGAAAATGCCGAGCGCCCTCTCGTCCTGCCAACGCTCGAGACGAACGCGAACCAGGATCGGCTCGACGCGTTGGTGGACACCTTCACCGAGTTGAACGATCCCAACCTGATTGCCACCGTTCACTATTACGGATTTTGGCCGTTCAGCGTCAACATCGCCGGCTTCACCCGTTTCAACGAGGAAACAAAAAACGACGTTATTCAAACGTTCGACCGCGTCTATCAATCGCTCGTGGCTAAGGGCATCCCCGTTATTCTGGGCGAATACGGTTTGCTGGGCTTCGATAAAAATACAGGCACGATCGAACAAGGCGAAAAACTGAAATTTTTCGAGTTTTTGCTGCATTACATTCAAGAAAAAGGCATCACCCATATGCTATGGGACAACGGGCAGCATCTCGACCGAAACGAGCTTCAATGGAACGATCCGCAGCTGTACGGCATGCTCAAAGCGAGCTGGAAGGGCCGCTCCGCAACCGCGGAAACCGACTTGATCTATTTGGCTAAGAACGCAGCAGCGCAAGATACGGCCATTCCGCTCGAGTTGAACGGCAATCGATTGACGGCTCTTCGTCATGATGGTAAAAACTTGCGCAAAGGTACCGACTATTCGGTAGAAGGCGATGTCCTCATCGTGAAGGCGAGCTTGCTCTCCAAACTAACGGCATCGGGCGCTTACGGGGAGAACGCGGAAATCACCGCGAAATTCAATAAGGGACAGGACTGGACGTTTGACGTCATCGTCTATGACACACCGGTGCTGCACGATATATCCGGAACGGCGGACGATTTCTCTATCCCGGTCGCCTTCAACGGCGACAGGCTTGCTACGATGGAAGCCGTATACGCGGCCGGAGGCAATGCGGGTCCGCAGAACTGGACATCGTTCAAGGAATTCGCGTACGCTTTCTCGCCTTCGTACGACACGAACGAGATCAAGCTCACGCAAAACTTCTTCAACGAAGTGAATGACGGCGAAGTCGTGCTGACCTTCCATTTCTGGAGCGGCACTACCGTCGAATACAGGATTAATAAGAGCGGAAACGTTATAACCGGTTCCGCAGCCTAATAAAAATGAAGCCAACCGAGCATGCGGTTGGCTTCATTTTTATTGAGGTGTGGTACAATTGAGGAACAAATGTTCTTGGAGGAGCCCGGGAGACAAGCCATGTCAGACAAACCCAGCACGATCGCGATATCGGTAAGGCATCTGGTCGAATATGCGTATCTTAGCGGTAGCATCGACGTGAAGCTGAATGCGGTCGACTCGATGCATGAAGGAACGAAAGCGCATCAGCGAATTCAACAGCAATACGGCGAGCTGGACCGTAAGGAGGTCTACTTGAAAGCGGACATCGAGGCGGAAGGCCTCTTATTTGCCGTGGACGGCCGGTGCGATGGGCTGCTTGCTACCGAGCCCGCCATTACGATAGATGAGATCAAGTCGACATCCGGCGATCTGGACCATATAACGGAGCATTCCTATCCGGTGCACTGGGCGCAGGCGATGTTCTATGCTTACATGTATGCCAAGGATGAGGGACTGCCGCAAATGCGCGTGCAGTTGACTTATGTGCATACGCAGTCGGACCGTCTTCAGCAATTCGACCGCGTTGTTTCCTTCGAGGAGCTGGAGCGATTCGTAGCGGAAGTGGTTCGCCTATACGTTCCTTATGCGGCTCTCCGCCTTCGTCATGCCGCGGAGCGGGATGCGAGCATCGAGGCGCTCGCGTTCCCGTTCGGGGCGTATCGCGCGGGACAGCGCAAGCTTGCCGGTGCGGTCTATAAGTCGATCGACGAGGGCGTACGCCTATTCGCCAGAGCGCCTACGGGCATCGGCAAGACGATATCGACGACGTTCCCGGCGGTCAAGGCGATCGGGTCCGGTTTGCTGCAGCGCTTCTATTACTTGACGGCGCGCACGACGACAAAGAAGGCTGCGGAGGACGCGCTGCTGCTGATGGATGCGAAGGGACTGCGCATGCATGCGGTCACGCTTACGGCAAAGGATAAAATATGTTTCCAGGACGAGGTGCGCTGCGAGAAGGAGCATTGCCCGTATGCCGAGGGCTATTACGACCGAATCAACGGGGCGGTGCTCGATATACTCGCGAACGAAACGGTGATGACGCGGCCGGTCATCGAGCGGTATGCGGAGAAGCACCGCGTATGCCCGTTCGAGTTCTCGTTGGATGTCGCCTACGCGGCAGATGCGGTGATTTGCGACTATAACTATATTTTCGACCCGCGCATTTCTTTCAAGCGGCAATATAACGAGCAGAAGAAGAGAACGGCCCTGCTTGTAGACGAAGCGCATAATCTGGTCGACCGGGCGCGGGACATGTATTCGGCCGAGCTTGCGAAGTCGGCGTTTCTAGCGTTGCAGCGGGAGCTGAAAGGAACGGATTCGGCAGGCTATAAAGCCGCTAAGGCGGTCAACGATTATTTCATTGCGCTGCGCAAGCAGAACGAGGATTCGCCCCAGCTTGTCGAGAAGCAGCTTCCGACTGACTTAGTGGAGCTGGCGGAGTCGTTTGCCGCCGCGGCGGAACCGCTGCTCGCAAGCGGACAAGGCGTAAGCGAGCTGCTGCTCGACACCTATTTTGCCGTACAAAGCTTCATTCGTGTTGCGAAGCACTATGACGAGCGGTATGTAACGTTAACCGAACGGACGAATAACGAGCTGCGGGTGAAGCTGTTCTGCCTCGATCCATCGCAAATGCTGCAGCTGATGGGCAAGGGGTACCGGTCTCATATTTATTTTTCCGCTACGCTGTCACCGGTTTCCTACTATATGGACATGCTCGGTGCCGGGGAGAAGGACTATACGCTTGCCGTCGCTTCGCCGTTCGCGAAGGAGCAGCTCGAGGTCGTTGTGAAGGCTGTTTCGACCCGCTATCAGGATCGCGACGATTCGTACGGGCCGATCGCTCGTCAGTTGGCGCAATTGGTAGCGGAGCGTCCTGGCAACTACTTCGTTTTCTTCCCGTCGTATGCGTATATGAACGCGGTGCATAAGACGTATTTGGAAAGCTGGGCGACAAGTGAGGGTGAGGGTGCATCGAAGACGGATGTGCTGCTGCAGCAGCCGGATATGTCGGAGGAACAGAGGGATCAATTTCTGGCCAGCTTCCAGGCAGGCAATGAAAACTCGTTAATCGGCTTTGCGGTGATGGGAGGCGTGTTCTCGGAGGGCGTCGATCTGGAGGGAGACCGGCTGGTGGGGGTCGTTGTTGTTGGCGTTGGACTGCCGCAGTTAGGACTTGAGCGAAATATGATTCGGGACTACTTCAATGAGCAGGGCAAGAGCGGCTACGATTACGCCTACGTCTTCCCCGGCATGAACAAGGTGCTGCAAGCGGGCGGACGCCTCATTCGCTCGGAGACCGATCGGGGCACGCTGATGCTCATTGACGACCGGTATTTGCAGCCGCATTATAATCGGTTGCTCCCGGAGGAGTGGAGGTGTTAATGGCGCCCTCGTTCTCACATCGCTGCCCGTTCCGGCGACTCTTGATCCGTACAGCGCTGAATGAACCGTGGCGTTGCTCCGAATTTCCTCTCCAGACGGTCGGCGGCATAGAGGAAAAGCAGCAAACCAATCAGCGATACCGTCACCGACAGCGGCGTAATCCATACGGTAGCCGGCTGGGTGAAAAAAGGGATAAAGGATACGGCCAGTATGGGCGGAGCGTTCCATCTGAACTTGCGGATCAGCCATATCACCGCTACCGTGTTGAGTAATATCGACAGGACGCCGGTGCTGAAGTACATGCAGATCGAGCCGACCAGCGACGCGGTTACGGCGCCTAAGGCGATTCTTCCGACCTCTTCCTTCTTGAAAGGCTTCGAGATGAACAATAGGCTGAATGCGCCTAGTGTCGGGAAAAACAACGTATGCATAATCGGAAAATGCAAGGAGATCCAGTAGATGAGAACAATATAAACGCATATGGCGACTGACTTGATGGTCATTGTATGATAATCCTTCTTTCGGTGTCTGCAATATAGGAGTACAGGCAAAGAGCAGACCCTATTATACCACCTGACACAAAAATAACGCCATTCCCATATTCAAGGAGATATTGGCGGATAAGGAGCGATGAAAGCATGCTGCTGCATAAGGGGGAAGTGTTATTCCGCCAAGGGGAGAGCGGACCGCTGTACCATGTTCGAAGCGGATTGTTCAAGATTGTTCGTACGCATGAGGACGGCAATCCGATTCTCGTTAACATTATCGTACCGGATGAGATCATTCCGCATCATTCCTTAATCAGCCCAATGCCTTACCACGGTACTGCCGTGGCGCTCGTGGCCAGCGAAGTAACGGTGATGGATTCGAGGGAGTGGTACGATGAGCTTGATCGCGATGCAGGCAAGTGCAGAGAGATCGCGCTGCTGCTTCAAGGCAAGCTGCGCATGATGCAGCAGCGGATCGATCAATTAACGCAGGTGACGCCAGCGGTCAAGCTGCTCAAGCTGCAGCAATGGTTCGGAAGCTACATCGGCCCCGCTCCGCTAACGGATGTGCTGACGCAGGACGAGATTGGCCAGCTGATCGGCTTGCGGAGAGAAACAGTGAATCGGTTGCTTCGCGCTCAGGCTTCTAAGGTAAGGCTGCCGGAAGGGCCGAAGAACTCATAATGAATATCCGCCGCGGGAACGCCCCATTCGGTCAATAGGCTATTGACCGTCCGCATGAACGGAATAGGTCCGCAGAAGTAGAAGGCGGAGTCCGGCGTAGGGACGGCCGATTTCAGCCACTCCAAGTCGATATAGCCTTCTTTGTCGAAAGCTTGCTCCGCAACATCTTGTTGCGTCGGTTGTCCATAGATGAAGGAAACATTCAGTTGCGGATGCTTCTCGGCAAGCGAAGCAACTTCATTTTTCCATGCATGCTCATGGCCGCTGCGTACGGCATGAATGAATGTAACCTGCCGCTGCGGCTGCCGTTCCAATGCTGCAAGCAGCATGCTGAGCATCGGCGTAATGCCGACCCCGCCGCTTAGGAGCACGAGCGGGCGATCATCGCTCCTATCCAGGGTGAAGTCTCCGGCGGGAGCGGACAACCAGAGCGTTTCCCCTTGCTGCAATGAATGGTGCAGATAGACTGAAGCGATGCCGGCTGCGCGATCCTCTTCCGTATCCTCACGCTTGATGGATATGCGGTAATAAGGCTTGCCGGGCGCATCGGATAGACTATATTGACGGATTTGCGTATAAGTCTCGCCTGGAATGTCCAGCTTCAAGCTGACATATTGCCCCGGCTCATAGCTAGCAAGAGAGCCTCCATCCTGCGGTACCAAGTAGAAGGAGGTAATGACGCTGCTCTCCTCCACTTTGCGTTCGACTGTGAATGCCCGCCAGCCATCCCAGCCGCCGGATTGGCTTCTAGCCTCCTCATACATCTCTGCTTCCACACTGATGAACACATCGGCGATGACGCCATAGGCTTCGGCCCATGCTTGAAGAATGTCGTCCGTCGCCGCATCGCCCAGAACTTCCTTGATTGCCGATAGCAGATGGGTACCGACGATCGGATAATGCTCCGGCTTCACGCCGAGACTGCGGTGTTTATGAGCGATCTGCTTAACGGCGGGCAGGATGTCCGGCAGCCGGTCGATATGCTTCGCCGCGGCGTATACCGCATTGGCAAGCGCGGTCTGTTGCCTGCCTTGCTTCTGGTTGGCGTGGTTGAAAATGTTGAGCAGCTCGGGATGGCTCTCGAACAGCATCTGGTAGAAGCGCTTCGTGATCGTCACGCCGTGTACCTCCAGCACGGGTACCGTAGATTTGATGATCGCTATCGATTTATCGCTTAACATGAATAAATCCCTCCAATTGGCTTGACTGCTTGGGTGTTTGATATTTATAGCTCAAGTATACGCAACAGGGAGGGAGGGGATATGTGATTGAACACACAGCAAAATGCAACGATTTGTGACGGGAATGAAGATGGGCTCAGCTAGACCGAATCCCGGTTCTCAAGGTAAAGCTTCAACTGCTCCAAATCGTCAAACTCCGCTATAGGCACGGATTGCGCCTTTATTAGGCTGAGAAGGCGATTATCGAGCAGCGTTATCGCTTCGCGCAATTCCGCCAAACGATCCGCTGCCAGCAGCTCCGGCAGGTCTGGAAACCCCGCTTGGACGTAGATGTTTTGATAGTCCGCAGCAGGGATAATGGAGGCTGGCCAGTACCCTTTTTCAGCAAAATAAAGGAACCGTGCAATCTCGTCCTGTACGCCCGCTGACCAGAAGAAAGCCGTCGTATAATCGTTGTTCTCGCAAGCCGTCAGCAGCTTATCGAAAACCCCTTTGATTTCTTCGTAAAAGCCTTTCATACGACCCGGATAGTCAGGACCATTCATATATAGCTCCTTCCGCTCTGTTAGCAGTCCAACCGTGTCATGAACAAGCTGTCGGCATGCCTCCTGTATGACCTCGCCAACGGAAGTATGCATAAGGGCATTCATCCGTTCATCCAGTTTTCTCGGCCGCAGTTTGAACAATGCGATTTGCTCTGCGTTTTTGCCCCAGCCCTTCGTGAAATAGGTACCGTTAAGCAGCGCCAGACTGTAGAGCACATGAGTCAGAACGCCATGACCCTCTGTGCGGTAGCAGGTCAGGCTGCGGGCATGATCATCGGCAAGCAAGGACATATTGTATAAATGAACGTAAGCATCGCGCAGATGGTTCTCGGCTTTCTCGATGAGCGCCAGTCCTTGCTTGCCCGTATCTGCGATTCGCTCTCGGAGCTGCTCGAAGCGGGCTAGATCGGCGTCCGATCGAACGTACAATAGCTTGCAGTCGGCGATGATCGATGTATTCGGCTCTTCGAATGACGCCATTCGCTCCGCGCGTTCCCAGCTAATCGGCCAGAAGTCGAAGCTGATGCCGTTGCAGATGAACGGGATGCTGGCACGGAAGCCGTCCGGCGTCGCTGGAATGAAGAAGAAATCCAGATCGGAGCGGGCCGTTGCCGTTCCTTGCGCGTAAGAGCCGTAATAAGCGACGAGCGCTACGTCTTCCTGGAAGCGGGATCGTATATGGTTAATGAGCGTTTGGGCGACTTCGAATACGTTCTTCATCGCAATCGCGCCTCCTTGTTTTTGTAGTAAGCATCATAGCCAGTATACTAGAGAGCGGTGTCGGGCAATCGGTACTAAATGATTTAAAGAATATAATCAAGGAGCGTTCATAACACATGGTTCGGCAAAAGAAGCAGCAATCATGCATGAGTACATGTAGTGGTTGATGCGACGTCAGGGGAGTTAATTGCACTGTCGAAACTTCTTTATGATCGTTAGATGGAATTTCTCCAGTTATTTTCAGACATTCCCTTGAAAATGAGGGAAAGGTGCTTATTAACGAGAGCTTTTCCCGTTATCCATCTGTCAGGCGCCATTCACGACAAAATAACGGGAGTTTTTCCAGTTATCCATCTTCAGGCGCAAAGAAAGACCTGCGGCCGGCAGGTCTTTCTCGTTCAAAAGCTATCCGTCCGCTACTCCAAGCAGCGAGCTTGAAGCTCGGCGCGTTTATCGGCGGTAAGGCCGAACTGCTGCTCGAGGAAGCTGTCCGTGTCGCCGTACTTCGCATCGATCGCTCCGAATACGGCTTCCATGAATTCGCGGCGAAGCTGAAACATCGCCTTCATGCGCTCCATCTGCTCTTCATCCAGAAGCTCGGCAAGCTGCTCTTTCATCTTCTCGTTCATCGAGACAAGCGTGACGTTCGAAATCAGATAGTCTTCGATAATCGTCTCGCGATCGACGCCGAGCGCAAGCAGAATGAACGCGCTGCCGATGCCGGTGCGGTCGCGTCCTGCAGCGCAATGATGCAGAAGACCGAGACTGTCCGGCTCTTGCAGGAGCGACATCAGCTTCTTGAAGGAAGCGTTGTCGATGGCCATCTGCACGTACATGTCGGCGAACGTCTCAACCGACATGTTGCGGAATAAATCGGACTTCAGCATCTCGCGAATATCGCCTGTATTATGCGGTTGGTTCATTGCCGGGATGCGGACATTGGCGATATTCTCGAAGGCCGGATCGGGCTTAAGCTCGGCTTCCTTGTCGTCGCGGTAGTCGAACACGGTCTTAATGCCAAGCGAAGCGAACAGCTCTCGGTCGCTCTCCGTCATGCCTGTCAGCTCGGCCGAGCGGAAGAGCATGCCGCGCTTCACCTTGCGTCCGCCGGCAGCCGCATAGCCGCCCATATCGCGGAAATTGAGCACGCCATGGAAAGGCAATACTCTCGTATTGGAATGGTTAAGATGTTGCGTTGTCATTGTCATCTTCTCGTTCAAGCTCCCTTCACTAACGCACGCTCGATTATTTACATAAAATAACTGGTACGCAACTAGAATACAAGTTGAATGTTAACTTGGAATTAGGAAGATGCGAATCTTTTGTAAAGGACAAGGATTGTTAATTTGTGGTTGACATCGATTTCATCGGGTGGTAAAGTGACAATTAGATTTTATTCGAGAGGAGGGTTACGTTACATGCGGAAATATATGAGAGCATTTGCAGCTGGAATCATGATTCATCGTTTCAACATGAATAACGTAATCCATCCGCGCGTCGTTTCCCTGTAACAAGGGAGTTTACCCGTCATAAGGGGCGCAGGGTTACGTTACCGTAACTTTGCGCCTTTTCGTTTGCCGCGTGTGCATGAAGCAGCGGTCTGCTCGCAGACTGACCAACCTAGCATGCATGCGGCAGGAAGAAGCGTGTCGTTGCGGCGGCGCGCTTCTTTTGTTTTTTTAACAGGGATGAATGTAGCAGGGATGGATAGCGGAAGGTGTGGTAGAGAAGTATGTTTATTGTACTCAAAAAGTTAAAATGGTTTTTCGGCATGAATTGGAAGCGGTATGCGCTCGCGATTACGCTCCTCGTGCTTACAGGATTCATCGATGTTATTCCGCCGTGGCTGATCGGTTATACGATTGACGGCATTCATCAAGGAATGCTTGGCGAAGCGGACTTTCAGCTCATTGTCGTAAGCTGGATCGCCTTGACGGTCATCGGATATGTCATTACATATGTATGGCACTATCAGTTGTTCGGCGGCGCGTTCGTACTGGAGCGGCTGCTTCGGTCAAGGCTGATGCGGCATTTTCTGCGAATGACGCCGACGTTCTTCGAACGCAACCGTACGGGCGATCTGATGGCCCGTTCGACCAATGACCTCGGCGCGGTTGCGACAACGGCGGGGTTCGGCATCTTGACGCTTGTAGACTCGACGCTGTTCATGATTACGATTCTGATCGTCATGGCCGGTCTGATTAGCGTGAAGCTGACGCTGGCATCGCTCTTGCCGCTGCCTCTTATGGCGCTGGCGATGAGCTACTTCGGCAAAAAGATTCACGAGCGCTTCATGGACGCGCAGGACGCTTTCGGCGATCTGAACGACCAAGTGCTGGAGTCCGTAGCGGGCGTTCGCGTCATCCGCGCATTCGTGCAGGAGGAAGCAAGCGAAGCGCGGTTCAAGGCGAAGACGAAGGAAGTACTCGGCAAAAACATCGCGGTCGCCAAGATCGACGCTTTGTTCGAGCCCACGATGAAGATTCTCGTCGGAACGAGTTACTTGATCGGGCTTTGTTACGGCGGATACCTCGTATTCCATAACGAAATTACGCTTGGCGAGCTCGTCTCGTTCAACGTATTCCTCGGCATGCTGATCTGGCCGATGTTCGCGATCGGCGAGCTGATCAACATTATGCAGCGCGGCAACGCCTCGCTCGACCGAGTCAATGAGACGCTCGGCTATAAGCCGGACGTACCCGAAGCGGATGCGCCGGTGGCGGTAGAAGAGCCGCAGGGGCTGCAGTTCCAAGACGTAACGTTTCGTTACCCGTCGTCGACCGTCGATAATTTGATCGACGTGTCGTTCATGCTTCGTCAAGGCCAGACGCTCGGCATCGTCGGAAGGACCGGCAGCGGCAAGACGACGCTGCTGAAGCAGCTGCTCCGCGAATATCCGCTCGGCTACGGCGATATTACGATCTCGGGCGCTTCGATCGGTCATCTGCGCACGCAGGAATGGCTCCGCTGGATCGGCTACGTGCCGCAGCAGCCGATCTTGTTCTCGAAGACGGTGAAGGAAAATATTATGTTCGGGAAGACCGATGCGACGGATGAAGATATGCAGCGCGCGCTGGAACGGGCTTCGTTCGCGAAGGACATTCAGTTCCTTCCGGACGGTCTCCAGACGATGGTCGGCGAGAAGGGCGTTGCGCTGTCCGGCGGGCAGAAGCAGCGGGTCAGCATCGCAAGGGCGCTTATCGCCAATCCGGAAATATTGCTGCTTGACGATGCTTTGTCCGCGGTAGACGCAAAGACGGAAGCGGAGATCATTGAGGGCATCCGTACGGAGCGCGTCGGCAAGACGACGCTGATTACGACGCACCGTCTGTCCGCCGTACAGCATGCGGATTGGATCATCGTCCTCGACGAGGGGCGAATCGTGCAGGAGGGCACGCATGAGCAACTTCTGGAGAGGGGCGGCTGGTATCGCGAGCAATATGATCGCCAGCAGCTGGAAGCTTTTATAGAAGAGTAACGAATGTAATGATTAAGGGGCGTGAAGGACAATGAAACAGACAACGGGCAAGAGGTTGTTTCAATACGCCATGCTTTATAAGAAACCGATTCTGCTCGCTCTTCTTCTGCTGGTGCTAGCCGTCAGCGCGGAGCTTGCGGGACCGTTTATCGCGAAGCGAATGATTGACCAGAACATTCTCGGCATCGAGAAGAAGTGGCATGAGGTTTCGGCGGAGCAGCCGTACGCGGTGCATTATAAAGACAAATGGTATAAGCGCGAGGACCACTTCGCCGCAGATGAGCGGAAGGGCGCAGAGGTTCGCGTGCTGCAGGCGGCACGCCAGTTCTACTGGCTGGAAGTGCCGCTGAAGTTCGAAGGCGGCAAGCGCGTCGTCACGGACGGCACGATGACGGTTACGAGCAAGGACACGGGCGAGCAAGCGGCGTATCCGGTGACGAGACTATCGTCGTCGGAGTTGTACGGCTTCTACAAGCCGGAGTTTCCGGGCTTGCTGACGATGGCGGCGCTGTACTTCGGCTTGCTGCTGCTCGTAGCGGTGTTCACTTACGGACAGCGGCTAATGCTGCAAACGTCGGCGAACAAGATCGTCCGCCGGATGCGGAACGATATCTTCGCGCACACGCAGCGGCTGCCGGTTAACTATTACGACAATTTATCGGCGGGTCAGGTCGTCTCGCGGATCACGAACGATACCGAGGCGATTCGCGAGCTGTACGTCGCGGTACTGGCGAACTTTTTTACGGGCATTATCTATATGGCGGCGATCTACGGAGCATTGTTCCTGCTCGACGCGAGGCTGGCGCTGATCGCGCTGCCGCTGGTGCCGATTCTCATCGTATGGATTATCGTCTACCGGAAATTCGCGGCCCGTTATAACCGCATCATCCGCACGAAACTGAGCGAAATCAACGGGATGCTGAACGAGTCGATTCAAGGGATGCCGATTATTCAGGCGTTCCGCCGCCAAGAGGAAACGAGCAAGGAATTCGAGTCGCTCAACGAGCATTATTACAAGTATCAGAATAAACTGCTGAGTCTTAATTCGATTACGTCCCATAATCTTGTCAATGTCGTGCGGAACCTGCTGTTCCTTATCGTCATCTGGTTATTCTGGGGCGATTGGTTCGGCACGGCGGTATCGGTAGGGGTACTCTACGCCTTCGTCGATTACATGAACCGAATGTTCGCTCCGATCGTCGGTATCGTGAATCAGCTCTCGAACCTGGAGACGGCGCGTGTATCGGCGGAGCGGGTGTTCATGCTCATGGATGAGGAAGGCATCGACGTCGTGCCGGGCACGATGGAGCGTTACAAAGGCGATGTGCAATTCGAACGCGTATCGTTCGCCTACAAGAAGGACGAATACGTGCTTAAGAACATTAATTTCCACGCGAAGCAAGGGGAGACGGTAGCGCTAGTCGGTCATACCGGCTCGGGCAAAAGCTCGATCCTGAACTTGTTGTTCCGCTTCTACGATATCAACGAAGGACGTATCGTCGTCGACGGCACGGAAGTCCGCGATATTCCGAAGCAGCTGCTGCGCCAGCATATGGGCATCGTGCTGCAGGATCCGTTCCTGTTCACCGGAACGATCGCTTCGAACGTCAGCCTGGATAACCCGGCGATCAGCAGGGAGAAGATCGAGCAGTCGCTGCGCGATGTCGGCGCATACGACATGTTCAGCGCTCTGCCGGGCGGCATTGATGCGCCGGTCATCGAGAAGGGCAGCACGCTGTCGGCCGGCCAGCGGCAGTTGATCTCGTTCGCGCGGGCGCTTGCTTACGACCCGGCGATCCTGATTCTGGACGAGGCGACCGCGAGCATCGATACGGAAACCGAGGCAATCATTCAGGAGGCGCTCGATGTGCTCAAGAAGGGGCGCACGACGTTCGTCATTGCCCACCGGCTGTCGACGATTCGTGCGGCCGATCAGATTCTCGTGCTGGACCGCGGCGAGATCGTCGAGCGCGGCAACCACGAGCAGTTGATGGAGCATCGCGGCAAGTACTACGCGATGTACCAGCTGCAGCAGGGCGGCGCGACGCAGCCGGCGTAAGCTTAAGCCGGCATCAATTAGCGTGACTCCGTGTGAACAAAGTCATTCGACGCAGAAGTCACCTCACGCCAGCTTTACTAGTGAGGGGCTCATGAATGTGTGAGTGTAATCCCGCTAATTAGCGGTCTTGTTGGCTCTTTGCAAGGTTTAGTGAGGTGAAGCTCATTAGCCGTGGAGCTAGCTTCATGGGCAGTGAGCTTTGCCTCATTATTTGGCCGGGTACGAGCCATGTGGCCGCACCAAAGTGAGGTTTGGTTCATATAAAGCGAGTTTCTCCTCATACGATTCGAAGAAAGAAGGCTAGCTATCCCTAGGGACGGCTAGCCTTCTTTCTTACCACAATAGAATTTATAAGTTTCTTAGGATATCGGATATGCAAATTCTATTTGGCGATAAAAACTTCTTTGCTTCCGAAGCGGGTTTGCTACGCAAACTTGTAGGTCGCTCATCCTCGAAGTACTACGATAGGAGTTTTTCTCATATAAGGAGGTGGTTTTTAGGTTTTGAAGCGTCCGAACGTTTCGTTCAACGTGGTCGCCAGGTTGCGAAGCTGCTCGGATGAGCTTGCGACCTCTTGCATCGAGGCAAGCTGCTCTTCTGAAGCGGCGGCTACGCGCTGCGCGTTGCCTGCCGATGCAGCTGCAATGCCTTCGAGCTGGTCAAGCGAAGCGGCGATTTGCAAGAATCAATGTTAGAAAAGTGTTCAAGAGAGCACCGGTCCGGACATTCAGCGAACTTTCAGTCTGCTTTAAAGGGCAATTAAGGAAACGGGGGTATGCTGGTTCTGTAATAACAAAAACGATTGAGAGGCGGAACAACGTATGCTGAAATCGAAGGCTATAGCGGCAGGAGCCATTGCGCTTACTTTAACACTTGGAGGCGGCGTATTATGGAGCAGTCAATACGTTAACGCAGCAACCTCGGCCAACACGACTCAGACCGATCAAAACGATACCGAAAAAGCAAACGACGGCACGACAATGAAGAAGGGCAAAGGCGGACGACTCGGGCATGGCTTCGGAAAAATACACGAGCAGCTTCAAACCTACCTGGGTCTGGATGAAGCGGCATTGCAGACGCAGCTAAAGACGAGTACGCTTAGCGAAATCGCGGTCGCGCAGGGCAAGACACGCGAAGAGCTGAAGGCTAAGCTGGTCGAATGGCTGAAGGCGGAAGAGGCCAGCGCGCCGGCGCCGACTGCCGATACCGACGAGCAGAGCGATGGACAAGCCGCACGGACGAAGCCGGACGCGACTGAGCTGGCAGAGAAGCTGCTCGATGCCAAGGGCGGCGAGCAAGGATTCGGAAAGCATGGCCGAGGCGGGATGGGCTTTGGAGTCGGACTCGAGTCGGTGGCTGAAGCGCTCGGGATAGGCTCGGACGAGCTTAAAGAAGCGATGGCGGACGGGAAGACGATTGCGGCCCTTGCCGCGGAGAAAGGCGTTGCCGTACAAACGGTTATCGACGCGCAAGTAATCGCAGTGAAGGCAAAGCTGGCCGAGAAGCTGGCCGCGGGAGAACTGACGCAGGAACAATACGATGCGAAGCTGGCCAAAGCTGCCGAGCATGCCGCAAAGCTCGTAAACGGCGAGCTGCCGGATCGTGCCCAAGGCGGAGGCAAAGGCCCGCGCGGCGAGCGTCCTAACGAGGAGGCTGCAGCGGCAAGCGGTTCATCCGAAACGAGCGCCTAGAACGATCGAATGTCAGTACAGGAGACTTATCCTGTGCTGCCATTCGTCGTTATTGCAGCAGTGCTGACGGCGAGCAGCTCTTCGAACTGATGCGCCGGAAGCGGTCTGCTGAACAGATAGCCTTGCAGTTCATCGCACTTCAGCTCCTTGCAAAATCGGGATTCGTCATCGGTCTCGACGCCCTCTGCCACGACCCTCATGTTCATGCTGTGCACGAGCTCGATAATGGCCCGGACGATGGACGATTTTTTCTCATCGGTCGTAATGCCCTGAATGAAGGAACGGTCGAGCTTCACGTCGGAGATCGGCAGCCGCTGCAACTGGTTCAGTGTAGAATAGCCGGTACCGAAATCGTCCATCGATATTTGGATGCCGAGCTTGCGCAAATAGAGAATCGTCTCGATGACTTGCTCCATATCGCGCATGAAGACGCCCTCCGTTATTTCAATGCTGACGTATTCGGGCGGGAGTCCCGTGTCCTCCAGCGCGGATGCGATCATCTCGATTAAGTTTCCTTGGAAGAAGTGTCTGCCCGATATGTTGACCGATACGCATATCGGCTGCAAGCCCGCATCCTGCCACGCTTTGTTCTGCCTGCAAGCTTCTCGGAACACCCATTTGTCGATTTCCAATATGAAGCCTGCCTGCTCGGCAAGCGGAATGAACTTATCGGGCGGTACGAGGCCAAGCTCCGGATGCAGCCATCTAATAAGAGCCTCGATACCGCATAGCTGTCCTGTCGTTGCGTTCATTTTCGGTTGATAGTGAAGGGAAAACTGGTTCGTTTGCAACGCGTTATATAGTCCGTTTTCCAATCGCATCTTCTCCGTCATGGCCGTGGCGAGCTTCGGTTCATAGAAACGGTGGCAGCCGTCGCCTTCCTCTTTGGCGCTGTACATCGCAATGTCCGCGTTGCTTATAACGGTATCGATATCTTCCCCGTCGAGCGGATATACGCTAATGCCGATACTGATCGTTAAGTAAAGCGGCATGCCCTCTAAATCGAAGGGTTCGGCGAATGCCTTCCCGACAAGCTGCGCCGAAGCATGCACCTCGGATAAGTCGGAGTAAGTACCGACGAAGACGAATTCATCGCCCCCTAAGCGAAATACGTCGAAGCTAGTCCCTACATCGGCGAAGCGGCTGGCGGCTAGCTTCAGAAGCATATCCCCGGTCGCATGGCCGAGCGTGTCGTTCACTTGCTTGAAACGGTTGATATCGGCGAACATAATGGCAATCTTGTGATCGTCTGCCGAAGGCATCGCAATCATATCTTGAATATGCTTGGCGAAGTGAAGCCGATTCGGCAAGCATGTCAGTTGATCATAATAGGCGAGGCGGTGAAGCTTCTCCTCCGATTGCTGAAGCATGTACGCCTGGGCTTGCAGCCGTTCGCTGTTCTTTTGCGCTTCGCCGAACATGAGGACGAGATTATTGGCCATTTGCTTGAAGTTGGCGGTCAAGGCGCGAATCTCGGAAATGCTGCTGGCCGGCCATTCGATTGCTCCGTCCTGCTTAAGCCGGGCAGGCAGATTATTCGTCGATACGGCTAACTGCTTCAAGCTTCTGCCAAGCCACAGGTTAATAAAGTACGCAGCCAGGACGGCCAATAAAGCGAATGTGATGAGGTAGATGAAATGCGTAACGTATTTATTGAATAAGTAATACTGGTAGTTATTTATCGGAATATCGATGTTAATCATAAAATCGGTGTTATTGATCGGCGAGGCATATGCGAACTTGCCGTCATGCCAGCTCGAGATATGAAGCGGAAGCTCGTTATGAATCGGAACGATTAATCGAAGGCTGTTGCTGATAATGATCGATTTATTCATTCGATGCTTAGAAGCAGTGTTATCCTGACCGATGTGATTCTCATTCGTAGCGGCAACGGCATTGGCGTTCCCATCCGAGATTACGATGGTAAATAAATCGGATGCATGCTTGGCAATCAGCGATTTGAGCAATACAGACTTCACATCTGTGTTGCTTCCGTCTAATCGGAACGCGCTTTCCATATACTCTCTTCCGATCATCGAGGCGACGTTAGCCGACAACTGCTCGGCATGGCGGCTCGCTTCCTTGAACGAGCCCGTGCTGCTAATGTGGATATTTAACAGGAACGGTAAAATAACGCAAACGATGGAGAAGTGAAGCATAACGCTGCGGAATGAGCTCGACTTTCTCCGCGCGCGAACGATGCCGGACCATTTTGGAAGCGGTAAATAATGCAGCGCGATGTCGGCTAGCAGCGCGTTCAGGAGACCATTAATAGCAATGATAGAAGTGACGAGCATAAGGTCGCTTCCCGTGGAGGTATAATGGCCCAAATGCGTGAAATAGGTTAACGGGGCGGCTAGGATCAGCCAGAAGGCGGCGGCGCAGACGAATAGGCGATTGCGGTATTTGCGAAGGAGTAGACCGACAACGGCAATCTCCAGCAAGCCGATGTAATCAAATAGAGAATGATTCAAGAGCAGCGCCGCAATCGTATGCACCGCCGCGGCGGCAAGCAATCCGGCCCAATAACCGAATAAGCGAAGTCCGATCAGCAGGAATACGCTTGTGAAGGAGAACGTTATGCCGTACAAAAACGGATAGTCGAGTTTCTCGCTTAAGAGGGCGAGAAGCGTGCATAGCAGAAAGGACAGGGCGATGATCCGACGATTTTGCTTCGGTTGCTGTTCAGTTCTCAATTCGGGCCTCCCGGGTTACATAGCAATGGTACGATTAAGGGCGGTCAAGAAAATAAAAAAAGGTGCCAAAGGCACCCTTCTGCAGTCACGAATCGTTAGGGTAACCCGGCGATCATGGCGTATATACGCTGTAGACCCGTAGCTTTGCGTCCTATACTTTCGTATAGTTTGCCCTTTGCCTGATAGGCTTTTCACCTAATATTCGACAATTTATTTTATTATCCTTCTTTTTTTGCGCGAAATAGAAAACGAGACTTGCAAGGGCAAAAAGCAAATCGGACAATTCCTGAATTCGTTCATGATAAGTTCATAGTGGATGCGTTGCATTTCGCCACCCGCTTTGATATAGTTCGATTATCGAATAGTTCTACAATTGAATTAGTTTGTCCGAGCGGTTGGCATATAAAACAGAAGGAGGATCCGAAACTCGAATGGATCACAACCTACTACAAAACATTATACATCGCTACGAGGCGGCCAACTTCCTGGTTAACCGTCGGTTAAACGCCATGATCCGAGAGCTTATGCCGGAGGAACTGACGATCGACCAGTTCGCTACGCTGCGTTATTTGCACAGTCAAGGCCGAAGCACCTCCTCGGAGCTGGCCGATATTTTCTGCGTGGGCAAAAGCTCGATAACGGCGATTATTAATCGCCTGTTCGACAAGAAGCTGATTTATCGATTGCCTGACGAGAAGGATCGCAGAGTCACTTATTTGGCGTTAACCGGGGAGGGGAAGCAACTCTACGACGAGATGGATGCGAAGGTATATGAGCTGCTCGTAAAGTATATAAGTCCGTTCGATGAACAGGAAGCGATGACGTTTATCGAGACGTTCGAGAAGCTGGCGCGCGAGCTGGGAAAACCGGAATAGGCGCATGAGGCGCATTAGCGAAGGGAGAGCAGAGAGATAATGAGAGTCATACTGAAGCTGAAGTGGCTAGTGCTAGCGTTATGGATTGCTGCTGTGGCGGGGCTGATGATCAGTGCGCCGAACATGGCGGAACTTGTTCGCACGAAAGGGCAGATCGGCGTGCCGGACGGCTACTCTTCGCAGATCGCCAGCAATTTCTTGAAGGAAGTAGGCGGCGAAGAAGGCGCTAGCGGCATGGCGACCGTGCTCGTCTTCCATAAGGGAGGCGGCTTATCGGACGGCGATCTCGCTGAAGTGAAGCGCGGCGTCGAAAAGCTGAAGGCCGAGGGCGAGACGATCGGCGTGATGTCGGTTACGACCCACTTCGATACGCCGGAGCTGAAGTCGCAGATGGTATCCGAGGACGGCAGCACGATTCTCGCGCTCGTGAATGTGGAGGCGGGCGACCGGGAACTGGTCGAGCTGAAGGACGGTCTGTATGAAGCGCTGTCCGGCAACGGCATCGAACATTACTATACGGGCAATTGGATTATTTCCGAGGATGTCGTACAGAGCTCGGAGGAAGGGCTTAAGAAGACGGAGCTCATTACGGTTGGATTCATTCTTGTCATCCTGTTCATCGTCTTCCGTTCGGCGGTCGCACCGATTGTGCCGTTGCTGGCTGTTGGCTTTACGTATCTCATATCGCAGTCGATCGTTGCTTTCCTCGTGAAGTACGCGGACTTTCCGCTTTCGAACTTTACTCAGATCTTCCTCGTTGCGGTATTGTTCGGCATAGGTACGGACTATTGCATTCTGCTTATTAGCCGCTTCAAGGAGGAGCTTGCGCATCGCGGCGATATGACCGAGGCGATCGTGCATACGTACCGCACGGCGGGAAGAACGGTACTCTTCTCCGGGCTGGCCGTACTGGTCGGCTTCGCTTCGATTGGGTTCTCGACGTTCATGCTGTATCGCTCGGCGGTTGCGGTTGCCGTTGGCGTAGCGGTACTGCTCGTTGCGCTGTTCACCATCGTGCCGTTCTTCATGGCGGTGCTGGGCAAAGCGCTGTACTGGCCGGCCAAAGGCTCGCTCGAGCATAAGCCGAGCAAGCTGTGGGGCGCCGTCGGCAGCTTCTCGCTGAAGAAGCCGGTGTGGGCGCTTGTCATATTGGCGGTACTCGTCGTACCGTTTCTTACGGCTTACAAAGGCTCCATCTCGTTCAACTCGCTTGACGAGATTGGCGACAAATACGATTCGGTTAAGGCATTCAACCTTATTGCGGAAGGGTTCGGACCGGGCGAATCGCTGCCGACGACTGTCGTCGTGAAGGCCGATAAGCCGCTCGATACGCCGGAGGGTCTGGCGGCGTTGGAGCAAGCTAGCCGTGAGCTCGCGAAGACCGAGGGCGTAAAGGCGGTACGCAGCGCCACGCGGCCGACGGGCGAGGCGATGGAGCAATTCCTCGTTGCCGATCAAGTAGGCACGCTTGAGGACGGCCTTGGACAGAGCGGAGAAGGGCTTGGGAAGATCGGCAGCGGCTTGTCCGAAGCGAGCAGCGCGCTCAGCGCGAATGCGCCGAAGCTGACCGAAGCGGCCGAAGGTGCAGGCCAGCTCGCCGATGGCACGAACGAGCTGAAGACGGGCGTCGAGCAGCTCGGAGCGGGCTTGCGCCGGATCGAGCAAGGGCTGCTGGACGGCTCGGCCGGAGCGAAGGAGCTGACCGCCGGGCTTGAGCAGGCGCATGCCAGCGCGGTTCAATTGGCTGCTGCGAGCAAGGAGCTTGCGGACAGCTATGAGAAGCTTGGCGGCGGTCTCGGTCAATTGACCGGCGCCTATAGCGCAGTCGCCGCCGAGCAGGCGAAGCTGGCGGAAGGTATGGCCGGCGTGCAGCAAGGCTTAAGCGGCCTGACGGAGAACTATCCTGGGCTCGCGGAAGACGCCGCATTCCAGGAAGCGCTTGGCGCGCTCGGCCAGTTGCAGCAAGGCGCAGCCGGCATTGGCGCGCAGCTATCGCAGATGAACGCGCAGCTCGGCGCGATCCATGACGGCATGAAGCAAGCGAACGCAGGTTTCACGCAAGCATCGGAAGGCCAATCGGCGCTTGCTGGCGGGCTTGAGCAACTGGCAACCGGCATTGCCGAGCTGCAGAAGGGCATTGCGCAGGCAGCCGACGGCCAAGGGCAGATCGTCTCCAAGCTGCCGGGCGTGACGCAAGGTCTCGGACAGTTGACGGAAGGGCAGAAGGAGCTGCAATCGGGCTTCGCTGCGCTGGGCGATCAACTTGGCGAGTTAACAAACGGTCTCGACGATAGCGTTAGCGGGCTTACGCAAGTAACGGACGGCCTCGAATCGGCTGGCGGTTACTTGAACGGACTGGCTGATTCGCCGAATAAGCAAATGACGGGCTGGTATATACCTGAAGAAGCCATTGCGAACGAGGAGTTCCAGACAGCTCTTAATGCGTATATGTCGGAGGATCGCCAAACGGCGAAGTTTGACGTGGTCTTCCGTACGAATCCTTACGAGGAAGACACGATGGCGGAAGTTCCTAGCCTTGAAGCTGCCGTGGAGCGTGCGCTGCAAGGTACGGCATATAGCGGCGCCGAGGTTGCGATCGGCGGCGTGACGAGCATGAACCATGACCTGAGCAATATATCGTCCGACGATTATTCGAAGACGGTTATCCTCATGCTGATCGGCATTGCGATTATTCTGATCGTTCTGTTCCGCTCGATCATCATGCCGCTGTATATGATCGCATCGCTGCTCGTCACCTTCTATACATCGATGGCGATTACGGAAGTCATATTCGTCCGCATACTCGGTTATTCGGGCATTAGCTGGGCAGTGCCGTTCTTCGGCTTCGTCATGCTGGTTGCCCTCGGCATCGACTACAGTATTTTCTTATTGGATCGGTTCAAGGAGTATCGTCATCTGTCTCCTTCCGAGGCCATACTTGAAGCGATGAAAAATATGGGCACCGTCATTATGTCGGCTGCCGTTATTCTCGGCGGTACGTTCGCGGCCATGCTTCCATCGGGAGTCATGTCGCTGCTGCAGATTGGAACCATCGTCTTATGCGGATTGTTCCTGTATGCGATGGTCATGCTGCCGCTGTTCATACCGGTTATGGTTCGTATGTTCGGCCCGGCCAACTGGTGGCCGTTCATGGGACAGGGGCGCGATGCCGGCCAAGTGTACGCAATAGTTACGGATGAGACTAAAACAGCGTCAGATCCGTTCTAACGGATACGAATGAGACTTCTGACTTCTTGAACTTTCATCCTTATTCACAAAACTCTACAGAGGCAACACAAAAATAAAAATCTCGTCCCCAAGACCGTATGAACTGTGCCCCGCAAGATGGACGCTTTGAAAAAAGTGCACACCTTGCGGTTTTTTTGTGTTTTAATCAACTCACAGAGGATGAGAAGCGCCAGTTCGCTCAGGGTGAGCATGGGAAGGTTCTGCTTACCGACATTACTTACATGCGTTACGGTATCGGGAAGAATGTCCTGAGCTTTTGCTGTACAATCAAGAAAATTGTAGATTCGCCGATAATAGCCTTTAATCATAATCAACAGCTTAAACGGCGTCAACAGGAAGCGGAACGACGACCTAAGTTGACATCTCGGAGGAGGAAGGCTCATGCATAAGGTATTGATTGTAGATGATGAGATTTTTGTGCGTAAAGGTTTAATCAATCTAATCGATTGGTCGTCGCTGCAATTCGAGATTTGCGGCGAAGCGGAGAACGGGCTTGCGGCGTTGAATCTGATCCAACTGCTAACCCCGGATCTTGTCATTGTTGATATACGAATGCCCGTGCTTGACGGTCTGGAGCTGATCCGACGGGTGACCGCGTTGGGAGAGCACCAACCGATATTTGTCATTTTAAGCGGGTACCCTGATTTCTCTTATGCGCAGCAAGCCTTCCGCTACAATGTGTCCGATTATATTCTGAAGCCGGTTGATGAGAAGGAGCTTACAGCTACCTTAAAAAGAATAGCGAATATCATGAATCAAAGACAACTCTTATCGATGACAAGGGAAAAGCCGCTTGTCGAAATCATAATGGAAAGCTTGGTTCAGGCCGAGCCAGACGACCAGGTGATGACGCAAATTGCGCATACGCTTGAGCTTCCTCTCTTCGCCCCTTATACCTATGTCATCGTAGAATTCCAAGATGAGCTTGCTCATAGGGAAATCGACTATTTGCTCCCGTTGCAAACGGTGCTCCAGCGGTATTTCCATCTCGAGAGACAACCTCTTCTCATTCATGCTCGCGATTACAATCAATACGGCTTTATCGTGCCCCCGTCGCGGCCAAACGGACAAATCGACGATACTGAGCGGATGGACTACAGGAAGCTGCTTCAAAGATTGGAGAATAATCTTTCAACGAAAATAGCGTTGTTTATCGGTCATACGGTCGAACATTTGAAAAAGATCGTTCATTCCCGCACGAGTGCAGACGAATGTTTGAATTATCGTTTTGCCGCAGGCTTTAACGGCTTATTTATGGCTAAGGAGCTGTTAGACATGTCCTTATATTATTTTGATGTAGATGAAGAACTGCACAGCAAGCTGATCTATGAGGTTGAAGCCAATCGAGACGAAGGGTATAGCAACGCTATCGATGCGATTTTCAAAGCCTTTCAGGAGCGATATTTCGCTCCCGGAGCAGTTGCGAATACCGTTAGGCGAAGCATGATTGCCACAATCAATATTATCCGACAACTGGAAGGCACTGAGAAAAATCTAGCATGGTTCGAGGAGCTGCTCAATTGGCAGAGGAAATACCGTAATCTGAACCAGCTAAAGCATGTCTTCAAAAATTTCATAGAGGAAGCTGCAGCGTATATCGCGGAAAAACGAGGAGAAAAAGGCGAAGGAAACATTGAAAAAGTGAAAAAATATATCGATGGCCACTTCAGGGAAAACATCTATCTGAAGGGCATTGCTGCCGAGTTCCATATGAACCCGATCTATCTTGGGCAGCTGTTCCGCAAAAATTACGGTGCGTACTTTAATGAATACCTGCTTTCGCTTCGCGTCGAGGAGGCGAAGCGTCTGCTTCGGCAAACGAAAAAACGCGTCTACGAAATCGCCGAGCAAGTAGGCTTTCAAAATGCGGATTACTTTGCCACCCAGTTTGAGAAGCTGGAGAAAATGACGCCGACAGATTATCGCAATAAGATGATCGATCAAAAATAAGGAGGTCCGTCGTGCTCAACTTTCGATTGCACCATCTGAAGCTCCGAAGCAAGCTGATCCTCATCTATTTCATATGCGTGTTCATACCGATCGTGCTGACTAACGCGATATTCTATCATGTGACAACCATTAACATCAAGAACCAGAAGACGGCCGATGCGGAACAAGCGATTACCTTATTGCAATCCGAATTAAGGGCCCTTATTGACGATGCTGCAGGCATTTCCTATTTATATTCGATCGACAATCAGCTGAGCGATCTTCTGAATAGCGACCATACCTCATACGATCGCTATATAGAATCGCTAAGCGGCGTATCGAGTCTGTTCAATCGCGCTGACAAGGAGTACAAAACCATCAGCTCCGTTACGATCATGAGCGACAACCCGGCGATCCTAACCTCCAGTCATATTATCAAGCTCGAGGATGAAATGCGGGAAACCAACTGGTATCGCCAAAGCGCAAATTACAATAATACTTATCCGCATCTGTATGTGTCATCCGACAGCATCAGCGTTATTCAGAGGCTGTCGGATCGCCGATACGATTCTTATGAAAATGTGATCAAAATCGACTTGAATGAAAATTACATAACGCAAATTTTCGATTTATCCGGCTTTGAAGGCGATATTTACTTGCTGGATCCTTCCGATCAGGCGCGTTACGGCCGTCTGGCAAGCGGTCAGCCAAGCGAGCGGATCACGGCTGATCGGACGCTCGGACTTGATGAAATCCCGAAGCCGAATAAGGCAATCGTTATCAGCAAGCAATATCAGGCTAATCGTTATCTGGGGGACTGGAAACTGTACGGAGTTCTAGACGAAGAGAAAATCTTGTATGATGTCAGACAATCCGGTCGATTTATCCTTTGGTTTGCAGGGGTTAACTTCCTTGTGCCTACAATCGTAATTTTAATGTTCTCCCGCTCGATCCATACGCGCATTCAAGCTATTCTGAAGCGTATGAAATCTGTAAAAAGCAAACATTTTGAACGGATTCCCTACACTCGGGAACGGGATGAAATAGGCGAACTAGCCGTGGAATACAATCGGATGAGCACTCGGATCGAAAACTTGATCAATGACGTGTATGTTTCCGAGATCCAAAAGAAAGAACTGGAACTGCGACAAAGACAAGCCCAGCTATACGCGCTCCATAGTCAAATCAACCCGCATTTTTTATTCAATGCGCTTGAAACCATTCGGATGCGAAGTCTAATGAAAGGCGAATCCCAGACGGCCAAGACGATTCAGAACATGGCCAAAATTTTCCGAAAGTCGATTCTATGGAAGCGAAGCTTCGTTACGATCCGCGAGGAATTGGAGCTGATCGAGTGCTTCCTGGAAATTCAAAAGTATCGTTTCGACAGCAAGCTGGAGTATCATATCGAGGTCGATCAATCCATTATGGATATTGAAATTCCGAAGATGGCATTTTTGCCATTCGTGGAAAATGCGAGTATCCACGGCATCGAGAATATACCCGGCATTGGATATATTACGATTCAGATCGCGAAAGAACAGGAACAGATCATCTTTATCGTCTCGGATAACGGCGTGGGCATCGATCAAGCGAAAATCGATGAACTTCACCGCTATTTTCACGAGGATGCCGACATGGGCGATTCCATAGGCATGAAAAATGTCATTACTCGTTTAAATATATACTACGGAGATTCGTTCAGCTTCGCAATTTCGAGCGATCTTAATAAAGGAGCACGGATTACGCTTCGTTTGCCGATTATACATAAAGTATAAATCCGCTAAACAAGTTCTCAACTATTCAAAGACCGATCTAAGGTTTGCTATATAACAATTTCTTGCTGCTTATCTTAAACTGAAAGTGCTTACATCACTTGGGAAATAGAAAGGGGAAGGGATTTGGAAATGCGTAAAAAAAATTGGCTGCAAACCAGCCTGGCATTGCTAACGGCTGTAGCACTCCTCCTTACAGGCTGCTCGTCGAATAATGACGAAGGAGGGAACACAACCAAGACGAACACCAGCAGCGAGACCGACGGAAAGACCGGAGAAGTCAGTAAAGACCCAGTCACCTTCAGTTACTTCGGATTCGGAACGAATAACGACGTACTGGCAAGCGAAACAACGATCGGCAAAGTCCTCCAACAACAAACAGGCGTCGATTGGAAAATGGAGTATGTCATCGGCGATCCGAGCACCAAGGCCGGCGTTATGATTGCCGGCGGCGAATATCCGGATGTCATATCGCCAGTGAGCGAACTTGCGAAGCTCTTGGATGCAGAAGCGTTGATCCCGCTCAATGATCTGATCGAGCAGCATGGTCCTAACATCAAGCGCGTGTATGGCGATTATATGGACAAGATCACGCATGAAGACGGGAACATCTATATCCTGCCTTTCACGGCCAACATCGGCGGCTACTTGACGGAACCGGATGCAAGCAGCAGCATCTGGATTCAACGCAGAGTGCTGAAGGAATTCGGCTACCCTGAGGTGAAGACGCTTGATCAATATTTTGATCTGATCGAGCAATATCAAGCCAAGTATCCGAAAGTCGACGGAAAAGATACGATCGGGTATGCTACATTCGCAGGCGAGCCTGGTCAATTCTACACGATCACGAATGCTCCTATGCATCTTGCCGGATATCCGAACGACGGCAACGTCATGGTTGACCTGGAGACGCATGAAGCTAAGCTGTACCAGGGAACGGATTACGAGAAAAAATGGCTGCAAAAGCTGAATGAAATGCACGTTAAAGGCTTGTTCGATCCGGAGAGCTTCACAGCTAACGGAGACCAGTTCATGGCTAAGCTGACTTCCGGCCGCGTGCTCGGATTCAGCGGCTACATCTGGCAGATCGGTAATGCGATCAACAACCTGAAGGCAGCCGGTAATGACGATCTGCGTTATGTATCGCTTCCGATCGTATTCGACGAGAATACGACAGATGCTTACATGGACCCTCCTTCCTTCGTCAACAACCGCGGCCTCGGCATCAGCGTAAGCGCCAAGGATCCGGTTCGCATCATTCAATACTGGGATAACCTGCTGACCGACGAGAACCAGAAGCTTGTCCAGTGGGGCGAAGAAGGCGTCACCTACTCTGTGAACGAAGAAGGGCGTTTCGTCATGAACGAAGAGCAATTGAAGAATCGCAACGATAACGACTTCAAACGCAAGTACGGCTTTGCTTACTTCGATTATGAGTGGCCGCGTTACGGCAACAACTCCGTGTACGAGGACGGCAATGCGCATATGCCATTCAGCCAGCCGGAAGTAGCAGACGTCAACTATACAGATGGCGACCGCGCACTGCTTGAAGCTTACGGCATCAACACATTCTCCGGTTTCTTCGCGAAGCCTGTTGAAAGACCATGGTACCCGGCTTGGAGTATTGAGAAGGCGCAAGGTTCTCCTGAAGATATCTTCAACCAGAAAGCAGGAGATCTTCAGCAGAAGTACTTCCCGAAACTGGTACTCTCCGAAGGGAAGTTCGAATCCGTATGGAACGAGTATCTCGAGGAATTCAACAAATTGGATGCCGCAGGCTTCGAAGCATTCATGACCGCCAAGGTGAAGGATCGCGTCGCAGGAAAATGGTAAGACACAGCTTCTGAATAGTCATGTAAACAACCCGGGAAAAGTGAAGCCATTCACTTTTCCCATCTAATTTAGGATTGAGACAGACACTATTATGCCGGAAGGGAGACGGATCGGGTGGAGAAACATACCTTGCAACTGACAGAATCGACTTCTGACGATTCGCGCCTAAGAGCCTTTTTCAAAGCATTATCCAAGCAGAAAATGTTGATGCTGATGTCGCTGCCTTTTCTTGCATGGGTAATTATATTTAAATATGTTCCGCTCTGGGGCTGGACGATTGCCTTTCAAAAATACAGGCTGGGAAGAGATATCTTCGACCAAGCTTGGACGGGATTGGATAACTTCAAGTTTTTGTTTCAGGAAGAACAGTTTTACCTGGTCTTGCGCAATACGCTCGTGATGAGCTCTATTAATCTTGTGCTGGGATTCGTTACAGCTATTATATTAGCGCTTCTCCTGAATGAGCTGCGCAGAATCTACTTCAAGCGAACGGTGCAGACGATCAGTTATTTGCCGCATTTCATCTCGTGGGTCGTTGCCGCTAATATCGTCCAGACAGCGCTTGCACCGGAAGGGATTTTCAACGTATTGCTCCTCCAATTCAATATCATCGACAAGCCCATCCTGTGGCTCGGCGTCGGTGAATATTTCTGGAGCATTCTGGGCGTAACCGAAGTATGGAAGAACGTCGGATGGAATACGATCATCTACTTGGCTGCCATTACGACGATTGATCCTACGCAGTATGAAGCAGCCGAGATCGATGGCGCCTCACGTATTCAACGGATGCTGCATATTACGCTTCCAGGCATGAAGCCTGTCATTGTTATCTTGCTTATCATGAATCTGGGCCATATCCTGGAATCCGGCTTCGAGCCGCAGTACTTGCTCGGCAATGGCATGAATGTTGAATATTCGGAAAATCTTGATATATTCGTGTTGAAATACGGGATACAAATGAATAACTATGGCTTGGCAACGGCAGCCGGCATGTTCAAAACCGTGGTCAGCTTCATCTTCCTTATCGCTGCCAACAACCTCGCCAAACGTCTTGGCGAAAACAGATTGTACTAGATGAAAGGCGGCGATTCGATGTTAAAAACCAGTTCAGCTCGAAGTTCTTCGGTCGGCGATAAAATCTTCGATATCTGCAATTATATCTTCATGATTTTTCTGATTATTGTCACCTTGTATCCCTTCATCAATATGTTCGCCTTGTCGTTTAACGATGCGAACGACTCCATACGAGGCGATATCTATTTTTGGCCGCGTGAATGGACTTTTCGAAATTATGAGTATGTGTTCAATGAATCCAACGTGTTCTATGCGACCTTCATTTCCGCAGCGCGGACGATCGTCGGGACAATCATTTCCGTATTCTGCACATCGATGCTGGCTTATGCGATCAGCCGTCCCGAGTATAAACTGAAGAAATTTGTATCCATCACTTTCATTTTCACAATGTACTTCAGCGGCGGTTTGATTCCTGGCTATCTGCTTATCAAAGAGCTCGGCATGCTGAACAGCTTCTGGGTATACATCATTCCGGGCATCATCGGCGTGTTCAACATGATTGTCATTCGATCCTTCATCGAGGGCTTGCCGGAAGGAATCATGGAATCTGCCAAGATGGACGGCGCAGGTGACCTTACTACATTCATTCGCATTGTGCTGCCCCTGACCGTGCCGGCTCTTGCTACAGTATCCCTGTTTGTAGCCGTATATCAGTGGAACTCCTGGTTTGACGTATTCTTGTACAATTCTTCAAGGCATAATCTAAGTACGCTGCAATATGAATTGATGAAGATCCTGTCCACCTCCAACACGGGGACCTCGGCAGCCGACCAATATGCGAATGCACAAGGAAATGTACAGATGGTTACGCCGACATCGGTTCGCGCTACAATGACTATCGTTGCGAGTGTGCCGATTATTATGGTCTATCCATTTCTGCAGAAGTATTTTGTCAAAGGCATGGTCGTTGGCGGAGTGAAAGGCTAAAGAGAATCCGGGTGCCGATGGCGGTACGCATGCTTGAAATTGACAGAACCTGTACTGCTGCGACATTTTGCCGGATCTGTTCAGTAACTAGAGGAGCGGAAAACATTATGAAGAAACAAGGCGTAAATCCTTACTTGCCGTCATGGGAATATATTCCTGACGGAGAACCCCATGTCTTCCAGGACAGGGTCTATGTATACGGCTCGCATGACCGTTATAACGGGCATGCCTTCTGTCTGAACGATTATGTTTGTTGGTCGGCACCCGCCGATGATCTCGCGGACTGGCGGTATGAAGGCGTCATCTACGAGAAGACGGACGATCCGCTTAATCCGGACGGTCGCATGTGTCTCTACGCGCCTGACGTCACCCTCGGTCCGGACGGGCGTTATTATTTGTACTATGTCCTGGATAAGGTGTCTGTCGTCTCGGTCGCGGTCTGCGATACACCGGCCGGCAAGTACGAGTTCTACGGATATGTACGGTACGACGATGGAACGCGCTTGGGCGACCGAGAAGAAGACCAGCCGCAATTCGATCCGGCCGTCCTGACGGAAGGAGACCTCACTTACCTGTATACCGGGTTCTGCGCGATCGGCGACAAGTCGCGCAATGGCGCGATGGCCACGGTAATCGGGCCGGATATGCTTACAATTGTCGAAGAACCAGTGTTCATCGTGCCCAGCGAGCCGTACAGCATGGGATCCGGCTTCGAAGGACATGCGTTTTTCGAAGCACCATCCATCCGTAAGCTAGGCGATACGTATTATTTCGTCTATTCCTCGGTCGCCATGCACGAGCTGTGCTACGCGACCAGCAAGCATCCGACGAGCGGCTTCGCGTACCGCGGCATCATCGTAAGCAACAACGACTTGCATATCGATACGTACAAGCCGGCGAACAAGCCCATGTACTACGGCGGCAACAATCACGGGGGCATGGTGGAAGCGAACGGGCAATGGTACATCTTCTATCACCGTCATACGAACGGCACGAGCTTCAGCCGCCAGGGCTGCATCGAACCGATCACGATCCTGGAGGACGGCACCATTCCGCAAGCGGAGATCACGACAAGCGGTCCGAACGGCTGCCCGCTCGTCGGCCGAGGCGAGTATCCGGCATATCTGGCCTGCCACCTGTTCACGAATACGGATGAGTACTATACGGGCACGCACGGCGCGTGGATGGACGGCCGATTCCCGAAGGTTACGCAAGACGGAAAGGACGGGGAGGAAGAGGTCGGTTACATCGCGAATATGCGGGATTCCGCAACGGCGGGATTCAAGTATTTTCAATGCGAAGGCGTGAAACGCATCAAGATCAAGACTCGCGGGTATGCCAAAGGCAGCTTCGAGGTTAAGACGGCATGGAACGGTCCGTCGCTTGGATCGATTCCGGTCGACTTCACGAACGTATGGACGACGTATGCGGCCGACATCGCCGTTCCGGACGGCGTTCAAGCCTTATATTTCAAGTATACGGGCATCGGTAACGCAAGTCTGGCGTCGTTCACGTTGGAATAACCTGCTCACCGACCTCAAAAAGCGTTGTTTTATAAGTAACGAGCGGCAGCCTGATATGGCGTCAGGCTGCCGCTATCATCTTTCAAAGCACATGAAAGTCATTTCCGCGCTTCTCGATATGATCATCGTTAGGCGCGTTCCTTTGCCTAACTCGCACTCAATTCCATGCGCGCCCCGCCTCCGTAGAAGGACTTGATCCGTTCGCTGACAATGAAGAGTCCGATACCGCCCTCTCTGACTGTAGCGCGTCAGCTTCCCGAACCAGAACGAAATGTCGGCAACTTCCTTGTCGTTGTCGGACACGGCGAGCATACGAATCGTCTCTAACGTATTGTTACTGGACTTGAAGCACTCGATAAGCCGCTTCTCCATCCCGTTTCTATCTTGAGAGAGAATAATTTACTGAATAAGGAACAGGGTGTATATTGTTAGTGAAATATCATTGATCAAAGTTCGAGTTAGGTGTTATGTATTTTTATTTTTTGAAAGCGGTTTCAGATCGTAACTCAAACACACAACGAGGGATCGAAATGTTTAAGCTGATGATAGTGGATGACGAATTATTAATGCGTATTGGCATTCGTTCCATGATCGATTGGGAAGCGCACGGATTCCGGATCGCCGCCGAGGCTGCGAACGGCAGGGAAGCAATCGAAATGGCCCAATCGGCGAAGCCGGATTTAATCATTACAGACATCAAGATGCCCGTCATGGACGGACTGCAGCTGATCCGCGAAGCGTCGAAAACGTTTACCGACTGCAATTACGTTATTCTGAGCAACTTTGACGAGTTCCGATACGTGAAGGAAGCGTTGCAGCTTGGCGCAGTCGATTATTTGATCAAAAGCGAGATAACGCCGGACACCCTAGCCGAACTGCTTGCCGGCATTAGGCGGAAGAGGGAGCTCGGCGGCAGCGGTAACCAGAACATGTTGTTGACGGCGCACCTTTCGCAGAGCCTCTCCCATTTGAAAGAAAGCTTGTTCAAAGATCTGATCAGCGGCTTGCTTGACGAACGGGAAGCGGCTGCGAAGGCGGAGCAATTGCAGACCTCCGTGCGTTCGGAAGATTTGGCGGTCATCAAGCTGCGCATCGACCGTTTTGCGAAAGTACGTCAGAAGTACGTGGAGAAGGACGAGAAGCTGTTAAGGTTCTCCGTTCTCAATATTTTGGAGGAAATAATACCGGGCAAGTGGAACAAAGAACTGGTCGTCGAAAGCTCCTCCGAATATTTGCTTATTGCCAATACGCGGGGGGACGGCATGACGAGCGCTCGCTCGGAGATCGCAAAACTATGCGGCGTCATTCAGCGGACGATGAAAGACTTTATGAATATGTCCATCACCGTCGGCGTAAGCTCCGTCGTTCCGGGCTTTCGATTGATGAAAGCGGCATACCGGGAAGCGGATTACGCGCTTCGTCGCAGTTTTTTTGCAGGGGGAGGACGTATTTTGTTTTTTGAAGACACGGAGGACTGTCCGAGGGATGAGATTGCGGAGCCTGCGCCAAACGAGGCGAATGAAGCAAAAGGTCTTGCATTGCGCCACGTCCTCGACAGCAACAATGAAGCAAGGCTGACGGAGTTCTTTGACGCTTTTCGAGGCGAATTGGCGGCTAACAGAGCGAATGAACGTATGATCCGCGAGGCGTATATTGGGCTGACTGAAATTGTAGGCGCACACATGTCCTATATAATTAGGTCCCGCCTACAGGTTTCGGACAAGCTGCCTTACGAAGCGGTCCTTTCTGCAGAGACATGGGATGATGTGCATGGTATTGTGCTTGATTATGCGAGGCTTTGCTTGGCGGCGGAAGGTCGATCGGCAGAGCAGAGAAGCTATGCGGAAATGGCTGTCGAATTGATACACCGATACTATGCGGAAGATCTCTCCCTCCAGAGCGTAGCCAGTCAAATCAACGTCAATCCGTCTTACCTCAGCCGACTGTTCAAGCAAGAGAAGGGTGAAAATTTTATTTCATGCTTGACCCGCGTCCGGATTGACCGGGCGAAGTCGTTTTTGGAGAGCCGTAAATATAAGGTGTACGAAGTGGCGGACAAAGTAGGCTATCATAATTACACATACTTTAGCAAAATTTTCAAGAAGGTCGTCGGAGTCAGCCCGGAAGAATATCGAGGGTAAGCGGGTAAGGCACGGCCTTGGAATGGAGACGATGTATGCGGAAACAATTTCCATTCATTAGTATCAAAGCGAAAATGTCGATTATATGCCTGACCGTCGTGATCGTGCCGATTTTCGTTATGACGGTCATTTCTTACGCTTCTTCCCAGAGGCTGCTGGAACAAAAATATACGGAGCTACTGATGGACATCGCCACTCAGACGAACGTGAGCATCGACGAATATTTGAAAGAAGTAGAGAAAATATCGCTCGTGGCCAGCTTTGGCATGAACAGCAGCGTAAAAGCGGCGGCCGAAGACAATTATCCGCTTCAGGAATATTTGCGCGACGATAACGAAGATAATGAGAACACGGCTTATGGCATGCTGATGAACTATATTATGATGAAAGACCGGGAAATTTCCTTTTATATTTATAACCTGAACGGCGGACAAGATCTGTTCGTCGGCACCGATCTCCCATACGATTACAGTTATAAGGTGAAGGAAGAAGAATGGTTCAAGTTTTTTCAGGTGTCGAACAGCAAGATGATGACGCTCGATACGCATGTCGACCGCCAGACGAAAAGCAAGAAGCTCGCAATCGCTCATGCGAGGAAAATACTGGACATGGACAGCGGTACGCTGCTCGGCATCATGGTTGTGCGAATCGACCTCAGCGTCATCGAGGTTGTGAACAGCCGTCTTCAGCAGTCGCTGCGCTCGCGGTTCACGATTGTGGACGAAGCGGACAACATTATCTTCAATGCCAATACAAGTCTGATCGGAAAAAAGTTTTCCGAAACAGTCAGGCCGGATAAGCGCGACCATATCATCGTGGAGAGCGTGTTTGACCGGCAGCGATGGACGACCTATCTATATATGCCGATGAGCGAGCTGTCGGCGGAAGGCGATATTTTGCGGCAAAACATTTATCTCCTGGCGATCCTGATGCTCCTGTTCTTAGTTATTATTTCGATCTACTTGTCAAGCGTCATTACGCGGCCGATCAAGAAGCTGATGAGCAACATTCTGCTCGTGGAGAAAGGGCAATTCGAGCATGTGGAAGACATACATTCACGTGACGAAATCGGATTGTTGTCGACCAGGTTCAACCGAATGTCCCGCGAGCTGAAAGGGCTTGTCTCTCAAATCCAGCAGGAAGAAATGAAGAAAGCCGCCGCAGAAATTCGCGCGCTGCAATCTCAGATTAACCCGCATTTCCTTTACAATACGCTGGGCTCGGTGAAGTGGATCGCCTCCATGCAGCAAGCGGACACCATTGTGGTCATGACCGAAGCGTTAATTGCCATGCTCCGATATGCCGCCCGCGCCGAGGGCGCGATGGTGGCCGTACGCGAAGAACTCGATAATTTGCGGAACTATATGACCATACAGCAGGTTCGTTATTATAACCGGATTCGCATGGATATCTTTGCAGACGAAACGCTGCTCGAACAGCGCATGCCTAAGCTAATCCTCCAGCCGATTGTTGAAAATGCGATTTTTCACGGACTTGCGGAAAAGGAAGAAGACGGTATTGTCACGATTCGCATCGCAAGGGGGGAAAACGGGTTTATCATTGACGTCCATGACAACGGCGAAGGCATGGACGAGGAAACGCTTCGGCTCATTAAGGCCTCTCTCGCGGGAGAGGCGGACAATGGAGAAAGCATAGGCCTGCATAATGTGCAGCGCCGCATACAGCTTCATTACGGAAATAGGTACGGAATTGAGTGCAATAGCGCTAAGGGAGCCGGCACGACGTTTCGCATTGGTTTGCCTGAGGAGGAGAACGCGCAGGAAATGAAGCATCTTGGCGCATAAATAAAGGGGGGAGGACTCGGTGGCAGGAAGAGCAAGGCTTTTGTGGTGGATAGGCGCAGCGGCTGCCGTTCTGTTGGCTGGCTGTGCCGCGGACGAATCGTCAGGGCCGTCCGATACGGAAGCGTCGCCAAACCCTGTCGTGCTGCGATATACAAGCTTCATGCTGGATTCGTCGGAGACAGCAAGCCATTATTTTGAGGCTATCGCCAAATTCGAAGAGATGAATCCGGATATACGCATCGAGGTGGACCATATTCAGAACATCAATTATACGGCGGGTTTAAAGACGAGACTGCTCGGGGGCGAGCAGATGGACGTGTTCGACGTTTGGTCGCCTAGTCTGTTCGAGGAGCTCCGGCGGCTGGATGAGCGTGTTTATTTAGATTTAAGCGAAGAGGATTTCTTGAACGACTTCCTGCCGGCAACTTTGGAGCCGGTTACAAAGGACGGCCGTGTATACGGCGTTCCCGGCTTGATGCATACGGACGGCTTACTCTATAACAAGACGATGTTCCGGAAGTTTGGACTTTCCGTCCCTCGAACGTGGGATGAATTAATTCAATTGTGCGAGAAATTGAAAGCTCAAGGGATTATCCCGATCGCGCTTAATTCCGAATGGTGGGTGCCGCAATTTTTTTTCGGCTCGCTCATGTCCAATGCCGGTGCGGACGAGATCTGGACGGCCAATCTGGAACAGGGCATGGTGAGAACGGATCATCCGACGCTTGTCGAAGCCATGAAGATGACGAAGGAAATAATCGATCGCGGCTTCGTGCCTGAGGACTGGAAGCAGTTGAAGCATGAACAGTCAAGAGATCTGATTGTGGGTGGCAGAGCTGCCATGATTGTAACCGGCACTTGGGATCTGTCGGGGCTGAACGTCAACAATTCCGGACAGGAAATCGACTTTATGATGGTGCCCGGTGAAGAGCGCACCGTACCGAACCTGAATATCGGCTCTTATAAAGTCGTTAGCGCAAGCAGCGAGCATCCTGAAGAAGCGAAACGATTCCTGGCCTATATGAACGGAAAAGAAATGCAAGAAAAGCTGGCGAATGGAGTCATGGCTGTTCCCTCCGTCAACGGCGCCTTGCTCCATGATCCCATTGTCCGCCGCATCTCCGAACTAGTTACCAGCGAGGAAGCGATGATTTATTGGCCTCATATCGTGACGACGGAGTCGCTTCAGCTTGAAATGATCGACGCATTGAATGAGTACCTGAGAGGAGCCGACCTGGCCCGCGAATTAGCGAAAATACAGCTTTCGATTGACCGGGCCGGCAATCGTGAAACGGAACCGAAAACGTAATCAGCTTTCTTGTTCGACTGTAATCCTTCCTGCCCCGGGAAGGGTTATTTGTCGAGCTTAAAATGAAGGATGCCCATTTTCTTGCACTTTTTTTTGATGCACAGGCATTATTTTTACTTTTGGGCAGTCATCGCGGCAGTCTGGCTCCAACGTGTCAAGAAAGGAGCAGGAACTTGTCAATTACGTTGATAGCTCCAACTCTCATTTTTTTTTACAATAAACTCGTATCAACCAAAAGGATAAATGGGGGGTTACTATGAGTAAAAAGCTATTGTCTATCGTGATGGTGCTGACGCTCGTCTTGCTGGCGGCATGCAGCGGAAATACGGCGAATACGGAAAATGATCCGAAGTCTGCGCCAGAACCTGAGCAGTCGGTGAATGCAGAAGGCGAGGTCGATTACGCGTTCGGAGCCTATGCCGAGCCGGTCACCATTCACACGGTAAGAGCCGAATATTCTTCGGCGCAATTCCCGGAAGGGGACAATATGACCAATAACGTATGGACTCGCGCTTACAAGGAGCGGTTCAATATTGATGTCGTGACGGATTGGGTAACCGACGAATACGATACGAAGCTTAATCTTGCCATTTCGTCCAATCAATTGCCCGACGTGTTCCATGTCAACGCAACGCAGCTGCAGCAGTTGATCGAAGCGGACATGATTATGGATTTGACGGAAGTGCTGGGCACCTATGGTTCCGACCGGTTGAAAGGCTATATGGAAGCCGACAGTGCCAGTTATGAGTCGGGCAAGAAAGACGGCAAGCTGTACGGCATACCGCAAATGCACTGGGGGTTCATCGACCAGCCCGACTACATTTGGATCCGAAACGATTGGAAAGAAGAGCTAGGCCTTTCGGATCCGAAAACGATGGACGATATCAAGAGCATTGCCCTGAAGTTCAAGGAGGCGTACGGCGGCTACGGCATTGCGGTCGATCAGTCGCTGGACTACTTGAACCTGCTTGCAATCGGCTGGGGAGCTCATCCGGACATGTGGATTCCGGGCAATGACGGCAAGCTGGTGTACGGCTCGGTGCAGCCGGAAATGAAAGATGCGCTCGCGGCATGGGCCGAATGGTTCAAGCTTGGCATTATTGATCCGGAATTTCCGATTAAAGATTTCAGCGCCATGAACTCCGGCATTGTATCCGGCAAGTCGGGCGTGCAGCCGTATTATCAATGGTGGGGTTATAACCCAGGCGTCGATACCGTAACGAATCAGGGCAAAGACGCGGTGTTCTATCCTTATCTGATTCCGACCGTCGATGGCCAAGTGGCGACGCAATCCGTCTTTTTCGCGAACGGCTCATACACGGTAGTGAATAAGAAGTCGAAGCACCCGGAAGCAGCCATTAAGCTTCTTAACTTCTATGCTTACATTCTCGACGAAGGAACCGAAAAGGAAACGCCGGAGACGCTGTCCGCCATGTTGGACAAAGACATCGCGCATGTCACAGGCGCCTTCAAGATCATTAATCCGATGACGGATTATGAACAGTACGAACGAGTGAGCGAAGCGCTGAAATCGAAAGATACGAGTCAATTTACGACAAGCGGCATGTGGCAAAAATACAATAACAGCGTTGAATTTATGACGAATGCGACTCCTGCGGCTACCGGCGACTATCTGCAGCAAGGTTCGCCGAAGCCTGCTTACGGCCTTGCCAAGTCCATTCTCGACAATAACCAGTATATAAAGACCGCGATGTGGGGTGCGCCGCCGAAAGAGCTGGCCAAATACGGCTCCACACTGGATGACATTCTGACCGAAGGCTTCACGAAGATCATTATGGGCTCGGAAAGCATCGATTATTTCGATACGCTCGTCAAAAATTGGCATGCAGCCGGCGGTGAGGAAGCGACCGCAGCCGTCAACGCAATGTATGGCCAGCAGTAAGCAATCCGAACAAGCGTAAACGGCTGACGCCGTCCTTGGTGGCAAAAGCAAAGTTTCGCGGTGAAAACGGGGAGGCGGGGATGCGCTCGCCTCCTTTACGTGAACGGAGGAGCGGGACATGTTAACAAAATTAAAACAGCAACGGGCATTCCACCTTATGCTCATTCCGAGCGTCATTCTCGTTTTTATTTACAGTTACCTTCCGCTATATGGAATGATCATAGCGTTTCAGGACTATAATCCTGGTCTCGGCTTTAAATCGCATTGGGTCGGAATGGATAACTTCGAACACGTTTTCAGACAGCCTAATTTTGTGCGAACGATCTGGAATACGCTGTATATGTCGTTCTTCAAGCTGATCGGAGGCATCGTCGTACCGGTCATTTTCGCTTTGTTGCTGAACGAAGTCGCGCGTGCAGCGCTGAAGAGATCGTTTCAGACGCTGGTCTATGTTCCGAATTTCCTATCGTGGGTCATTATGGCGGGTATTATGATCGACATTTTGGGTTCGGACGGCATCGTCAATTCTTTGTTCGTCTTTTTGGGAGCGGAGCCAATTTCATTTCTTGGAAGTCCCTCCATGTTTCCTTGGACGATGATCGTGACGGACATTTGGAAAGGCTTTGGTTTCGGCACTGTCGTCTACCTGGCGGCCTTGACGAGCATTGACCCGGGGCTGTATGAAGCGGCGTTGATCGACGGCGCAAAACGATGGAAGCAGACGATCTACATTACGCTGCCGCTGCTCATGCCTACGATTATATTGATGACGGTCCTATCGCTCGGCAATATTTTGAATGCGGGCTTCGACCAGATATTCAACCTATATTCGCCCGTCGTCTATGAGACAGGCGATATCATCGATACTTATGTGTATCGGCTGGGTATTCAACAAGCGCAATATTCGGTAGGCGCTGCGGTCGGATTTTTCAAGTCGATCGTTTCCTGCATTTTACTTGTCTTATCTTATATACTGGCTTATCGCGTCGCAGGATACCGTATCTTCTAAGGCAATGCTTACGAAGTATGTTTGCTTTCGCAAACATTAAGCCCATGCTTACGAAGTATGTTTGCTTACGCAAACATTTGAGGAGGGATGATCGTGGTTCAAGATAACAGCCTGGGGCGGAAGCTGTTTCATATCGTTAACTACATGGTGTTGATTTTGGTTTCGCTGATCTGCGTGTTGCCGTTCGTTAACCTGCTGGCCGTCTCGTTCAGCAGCAGCGCCGCGGTATCGGCGGGCGAAGTCGTGTTTTGGCCCGTCGACTTTAATACGAAAGCCTATGAGTTTGCGCTTAAAGGCGATGAATTTTTTCGCTCAATGTGGGTTTCGCTCCAACGTGTCGTATTAGGTACGCTGATTAACCTCATTTTAATGGTGCTCGCGGCATATCCGCTTTCGAAGACGAAGGAGAAAGTGCTCGGCCGAGGTATTTACATGGGCTTTTTTGTTTTTACCATGCTGTTCAATGGGGGATTGATTCCTACCTATTTGATCGTGGTTCAGACCGGGTTGATCGACTCCATCTGGTCTTTGATTTTACCCGGAGCGATCCCCGTCTTTAGCATGATTATTCTGATGAACTTCCTCAGAGGGCTGCCGGAAGAAATTGAAGAATCGGCAACAATCGACGGGGCGGGGCCCATTCAAATATTGGTCCAAATCTTGCTGCCGCTTCTGAAGCCGGCGCTGGCCACAGTCGGTCTGTTCAGCATCGTCGGCCATTGGAATTCTTGGTTTGACGGCATTATTTATATGAACGATACGGCGAATTATCCGCTGCAAAGCTATTTGCAGACGCTGCTTCTCAGCTTTGAACAAATTATGTTGAGAGCCAGTACCGACTATACTCAGCTGCTGGCGATGATGAACGTACGCACCGGTCGCGCCGCCCAAATGTTTCTGGGCGCGATACCGATTTTGGCGATTTATCCTTTTCTGCAAAAATATTTTACGACTGGCCTCGTTCTTGGCAGCGTCAAAGGGTGAACTTGCGCATTACGCGCGTTATGCGTTCATGAAGCCGGTCCCTAGCAGTAAAGACACTGTGCAAGGCGCTCTGCTCGCCCCTTTCGGCTCGGACAAGGAAGGGGCGAGATTTCGCTGATTGTTTATTTGAAAGCAGGTAATGGACCAAAATAGAAACGGGACGGAGCAGAAATAACACCTGATCCATCCCGTATTCATTTATTAAGTGATCGTTTTGGTGTTTTGAAGCTATTCCTGACAACCTCTTTTTTCTACGGCTGACCAATCAACGAACAAACTCTAGCCGACCCAGATGACCTTTATTGGATATAAATAGCCTCTTTTCATTTCTAACGGACGGAGGTGATGCTAAGATCGCCAATTTATGCATATTAAGCCTCTCCTTTTAGATTAAAAGCCATCCATGTCCGTCAAACGATCAAACGTGCAATTTTTGGTCAGATAAGGACTTTTAGGTCCGTTACACTTGCATGCATCATCGCTGTTTGTTAATCGGTCAGCCTTTGTTTTTGCAGATCCCTTTAAAAGGATCGTAATACGGCATCAGATTCGGTTTAACGAGTTAATCGCCAGTCGCTATATCCAACATAGGCTCAACATCAGAGCGGTATCGGTGCGGCTACCTTGTAAATTGTTTCTTCGGCGGTTCCAGCTCGGCAACTGGTGCAGCAGCTTCCTTCTGCGGGAACTGAAGCTCGTAGAGCTGCTTGTATTTGCCTTGGCCTGCAATCAGCTCCGCGTGCGTTCCTGATTCGAGGATGACGCCCTTATCCAGCACATAGATCGTGTCGGCCTGCTGGATCGTCGAGAGACGGTGCGCGATGACGAGGCAGGTGCGGCCTTCGAGCAGATGCGCGAGAGCGTCCTGAATCGACTTCTCCGATTCAGTATCGAGCGAGGACGTTGCCTCATCCAGTATGATGATGGCTGGATTTTTCAATATTGCTCGGGCGATCGAGATGCGCTGCTTCTGACCGCCCGACAGCTTCACGCCTCGTTCCCCGATCTGCGAGTCATACCCTTGCGGGAACGACATAATGAAGTCGTGCGCGCTTGCGGCCCGCGCCGCCGCCTCGACTTCCTCGTCCGACGCGCCGTGCTTTCCGTAGACGATATTTTCTCGGATCGTGCCGTTCAGGAGCACGATATCCTGCGAAACGATGCCGAGATGCGAGCGGAGCGACGCCAGCTTCAGTCGTTTAAGCGATATGCCGTCCAGCGAGACGGTGCCCTCTTGCGGATCATAGAACCGCGTCATCAAATGCGTGATCGTCGACTTGCCGGCGCCGGAAGAACCGACGATGGCCGTGATTTTGCCGGGCGCAATCTCGAAATCAAAGTTCGTGAGCACCGGCACGTCGTTGTGATAAGCGAAGCTGACGTTGTCGAATGCGACCCGCCCCTCCGCATGCGTCAGCTCGATTGCATCCGGAGCATCGGCTACCTGCGGCTCCGTTCCAAGTATGTCGACGATCCGCTCGTAAGCGGCAGCCGATTGCTGAATCGTGTTAATCGTGCGGCTGAAGCGGCGGATCGGATTTTGCAGCAGGCGAAGGTAAGCCATGAACGCGACGATCGTGCCGATCGTCATGCTGCCGTCCATCGTGAAGCGTGCACCGAACAACAATACGGCAGCAAGCCCGGTGAACAGGAGCAGGTCGATAAAAGGCTCGAACACCGCCCGCGTCTTTACCGCATGTAGATTTGCCTTCATATTGCTTTCACTCCGCAGAGCGAAGCGTTCCGCTTCAAAGTCTTCGTTGGAGAACGACTTAATGAGCCGAATGGATGATAGCGTGTCTTGCAGATGGTTGCTGACTTCGGCAACCGTCTCTTGCACTTTCTTGAAGGCGGCCCGCATCCTTTTGCCGAAGAACTGGGTCGTGATGAGCATCAATGGAAAGGTGGCAAGCACGATAAGCGTCAGTTGCCAGTTGATCCACAACATATAGGCGGCAACGGCGATGAAGGTGAACCAGTCGGTAACGATCGACATCATGCCCGACGAGACGAGCTGTTGGAGCATGTTGACGTCGTTCGTGACGCGCGACATCAGATCGCCTGTGCGGTTGCGGTCGAAGAAGCCGATATCCATCCGCTGGATATGCCGGTACAGCTCGCCTCGTATATCGTATACGGCGCGCTGCCCGACGGAAGCCATCAACAGACTGCTTAAATAATTGAACAAACCGAGCAGCAATGCCGTCCCGAGAACGCCAAGCGCGATCCAGATCAAGCTGCCGTATCGCTGGTTCGGAATAATGTCGTCAATCGTCAATTGCGTAAGCCTCGGGATGGCGAACTCAAGCAACGAGACCGCGATGATACAGAAGAATGCGGTTGCCATGAGCAGCCATTGGGCCCTTACATGGAGGAACATCCGCTTGTACATGCTCCAAATGCTGCCGCGAGCCGGCCGCTTGGCCGGTGTCGGCGACATTCGGTTGTTGCCCATAAAGCCGGGATTCGGATTCATGCGTGCATCACTCCCTTTCCGTGGAGGCGCCCGGCGCTTGCTGCGCATACGCATCAAGCAAAGCATTGATCTGCTGCTGCTGCTCGGATAACAGCGATTGAAGCTTGGAAGACAGCTCCTTGCTTGCCGAGGCTTCTTGCTCGGCTCGTGTTACGAGGCGGAGCAGATCGAAGGATTCGGCCGATAGGCCTAGCTTGCGTCTCATTTTTTCGAATCGAAAAGCCTCGACCTCAGGGGAGTATCTTCCGTCCTCGCCGCATTTGGGCTTCTCGGGAAGGAGTGTGAGAGCGGATCGCCCTTGCTCGGTGATGAGATAGACTTTTTTACTGCTTTCTTCTTCCTCTTGAACAGAAACGAAGCCTCTCTCCTCAAGAGCTTGAAGCGTCGGGTAAATGCTGCCGGCGCTAGGGACATAGAGTCCGCCCGACTGTTCCTCGAGCGTCTTCATAATTTGGTAGCCGTGCATGGGCTCTTCGGCAAGCAGTCTGAGCAGCGCGATCTTCACGCCGCCGCGGCCGAAGTAACGTTTGCCGGGGACATGTTCCTTATTCGGATGCATGGTATGTTTCATGATTCACCTCATTTGTGTAATACGATATATCGTAATACTAAGTTAACGATATATCGTATTGGAGTCAATAGTCATTTTCGCAATAGCTTTTATATGCTGCCTTCTATCATCATTGACAATGATTATTATTATTATTTGCTTACGGTCAAAATTTTTTAACAGAGGTTATCCTCCATTAGTGGGATGATCTTGGGCAGTCCGTTGTGCTAAAATAGGAACAACGTTATTCATTCGACTCCTATGGATGTGCAGAAGATATGAACTTCAAAAACGACCATTTTCTCGAAAGAATCTTCTCGCTGCTCAGATGGTTCTTCTTAGTTGTTGCCGGAATTGTATACGTTTTCTATTATCTTCAGACGAAGGAAGACACTTGGCGCTTCGCTCTATTATTAGGCTTCGGATTGCTTTATATGGGAACAGCGGAATGGGTCCTGCTCCGGGCACCGCGTCGGTCGCCGCGCTACTCGGCGATGACTAAGCTTGCCGTAGGAGCGGATATGGCTGCTTATATCGCGCTTATCGCCTTTACGGGCGGGACGAGCAGTCCGTTGCTGCCGATTGCTTATCTTATTATTTTGCATGCGTCGATCTACTGGAACGTAAGGGGAGGCATACTGACAGCGCTAATCATGAACGCGGCTTGTTTTGCAATTACGCTGCTTCAACCTGCTGATGGAGGTCCGGATAGGCTGCTTTATCTTGCCCTGAACAGTTGCTTCTTCTTGTTAGTAGGGCTGCTTGGCGGTCTTATCGTTGCTAGAGAGAGGCGTTATCGGAACGAAAAGCGCTTCTACCAGGAGTTGGCTAAGCGAGATTATTTGACCGGGCTTCACAATCATCGCGCTTTCCAAGAAAATTTGCAGACTCAGCTCCGCCTTCAGAAGCCGTTCACGCTCGTCATGGCCGATATCGATCATTTCAAAAAAATCAACGACCAATACGGTCATATAACCGGCGACCTTGTATTGAAACAAGTCGGGCATCTGCTGGAGGCCTGCATACCGGATAAACAGGGCACTGTCTATCGATACGGCGGCGAGGAATTCGCCATTATTTTGCACACGCAGCAGGAGGATGCCGCTAATAGGCTGCTGGAAAACTTCCGTAACGCGCTTAGCCAAATCAGCTTTGAGTCGATTGGAGCAAGCTTTGGCGTGACGATGAGCTTCGGCGCCGTCATCCGTTCCGAGGAATGGACGGACGATGTGGTGAAAGCTGCCGATCTATTATTATACTCAGCTAAGAAACAAGGCCGTAACTGTATTGTATGGGGAGTTGCCAACCGATAAATAAGGTATGGAACAACGAATGCGGTACGGGGAGGGGATGGAATGGATAACAAGGGGAGGAAGCGCCTCTGGAATAAGCTCTTGCTCTTACTCGTACTTGTGCTTTCTTTGTTGGGGGGCTGCACTTCCACTAACGGAGGCAATGCCAGTCGATTAAACAACTCGCCTAATGGTACGGAAAGCGTCACCTTGAAGCTTGTACAGAGCCTTCCTAACGATATAAGGACCAAATCGCTTAAGGCGCTTATCCAAAATTTTGAACAACAGCATCCCGGCATTACGGTTGTGCTTGTTCCGACTGATTACGCAACGGCAGATAAGAAGATTATGTCGCTGCTGAACGAGGAGCATGGCACGGATATTGTAGAAGTTAGAACCGGAAATTTACAGACTTTTATCGCTGGGGGGTTAATTACAAGTCTTGAGTCTTACATAAACGGTTGGCACGAATACCGGTTGTTAAACGAGAACGCCCGCTTGGCGGCAACCGATCTGAATGGCACGCCTTATTACATTCCGAACGGCTTATATCAGTCGCAATTATATTACCGCAAAGACCTGTTCGACGCTAAGGCGCTTCAAGTGCCGGAAACGTGGGAGCAGTTATATTTTGTAGGCAAGCAGCTTACGAGTCCTTCGCGCAACCAGTTTGGCTTCGCTTTCCGAGGAGGAACGGGCGCAACCCGCGTATTGAATCAGATCATTCAAGACTACAATAGCGATGAAGTGAATTTATCCGAGCCGATGTACCGGCATGACGGCCAAACGATATTCGCATATGGCGGGGCGCTGGAGGCGGTGGAGCTCTATCGTCGGCTCTACGCCGATATATCGCCTCCGGAATCGATCGCTTGGGGCATCGATCAGCAGGTGGATGCTTTCGCCAGCGGCATGACGGCGATGCTGATTCAAGATTCGGATGCGATTGCGCTCATCGAGGAGCAGCTGAAGTACGGCACTTGGGCAACGGCTCCGCTTCCTGCCGGGCCGGATGGCTTATCTTATTACAGTATTGGCGGGGCAGGTTGGGGAATTTCGGCCAATTCGAAGCATAAGGATAAAGCGTGGGAGTTGATCTCCTTCCTTTCGTCGCCGGATAACCATATGAAATTTGCGGCGGAAACGGGCATCATTCCGATCTATAACGATGCAAGCGACATGGAATACTTAACATCCGGTGCATTTGCTCCTTATATTCTAATGAACAACGATCCGCTTCGTTATGCGGGAACGAAATCGTTAGGCGGCTTTGCGAATAATGCCGTCTACACACAAGAGGGGCCCGAGATGCTTAGGAAGTATTTGCGGGGGGATTGGACGGCGGAGCAGTTGCTTAGCGAGCTGGATGAAATGTGGCGACGATAGAGCTTGAGCTTATTTTTGAGGCGCGAAAGCACTATGAACATGAATGGACGCCGCTGCATTCGCTTACACTAACCCATATGGGCAGCGTGAAGGATGAAGGTTGACCTTCCCCTGTATCGTCGTTACGATAAGATGGACAGCCGAATGGGTGAAAGGAAGAGTACAAGTCTATGAAGCGCTTATTGATTGTGTTTACCGGCGGGACGATTGGCAGCAGAAGCGCGGGCGGCGAGATACAGGTAAATGAGGCGGGTTCGTATGCCTTGCTTGACGCTTATAACGCTAGCGATTGGAAGCGGAATGATGTCGCGATGGATACGATTCAACCTCTTAATATATTGAGCGAAAATATGACGCCGAATCATTGGAGCACCTTGTCCGCCGCGATCAAGGAGGCGGACTGGAACGCCTATACGGGCATTATTGTAACGCATGGCTCCGATACGCTTGCCTATACGGCTGCGATGTTCAGTTATTTGTTCGCGGATATTACGATACCGCTTGTATTCACGGCAAGCAATTATCCGTTAGCCGACGAGCGCAGCAACGGCCTCAGTAACTTCGGCCACTCGATCGATTACATAATGGATAGCGGGCTGCCAGGCGTGTTTGTTGTGTATGCGAACGACCAGGCAGAGCCGATCGTTTATCTCGGCACACGAATTACGCAATGCGAACCGTTTACGGATCAGTTCCGTTGTCCTTATGGCATTCCGTACGGCAAGATGACCAACCGTCGGTTCGAGTGGCTGGCGCATGAGTTTAATCCGTCGCCGGAGAAGCTTCGCGGACGCGAAAGTGCCGGATTGGCGGCATGGAAACCGGAATCGTTCGTCATAGATTCGAGCATTGTCTATGTGAAGCCGTATCCGGGATTGAATTATAGCTATTATCGGTTTGGAGACGGGGATGAGCGGCCGAAGGCGATCTTGCATGATCTCCATCACTCCGGTACGGCCTGTGCGGCAGATGACGGGCCTTACTCGCTTACGCGGTTTATAGAAGCATGCCGGGCACAGAACATTGATGTTTACCTATGCCCCATCAAGGATAGCTCGGATTCGCTTTACTCCTCGTCACTGAAGCTGATCGAGGCGGGAGCGATCGTCATTGAAAAGCTATCGGTAGAGGCGGCGCTTACGAAGCTGATGCTTGGATGGGGGTTATACGGCGAGGCGGCGGACGGACGCGATAGCGTCAAGTCGTTCGTGACGGGAACATCGATCTTCTACGAGAGGAATGAAGCTTGCGATGATTATTGAGAGGGCGGAGTTCCTAACGGCAGGGCCGCTGGAGGGGCTTATCCTTTTTTATAACGAAATTTTGCGGTTCCCTATAGTTGCCGGGGGGGAGAGCGGGCGCATTACCTTTCAAGCAGGAAGCTCCCAATTGACGTTCGTGTCGGCGGAGAGCACGGAAGGGAAGCCTTATTATCATTTTGCGTTCAATATCCCGGCTAACAAGCTGGATGAAGCGAAGGCGTGGATAAGCCGGCATGTACAGTTAGGCGTTGAGGCTGGTGAGGATGTCTCTTACAGTGCCTCCTGGAATTCGCATTCTGTCTATTTTGCCGATCCGGCGGGAAATATATTGGAGTTGATTGCGCGCCATACGATGGATAATGAAGTGGATCGACCTTTCGATGCGGAGCAAGATGTGCTGAACATAAGCGAAATCGGATTGCCGGCGCATGATGTGCGGACAGCGGTCGATGAACTCGAAGCGATTGGCATACCGACGTACAAGACAAGAGACGACAGCTTCAACCCGGTCGGCGATGACGAGGGACTGTTCATTATTCGGACCGTTGGGGGCAGATGGCACTTTACGGATAAAACAGCGGAGAGCTTCCCGATACGGGCTCAAATACGAGGGATTGGCGAATTGTATTTGTATGAGAACGGGCAGCAGCTCGTAAATCGAACAAAATAAAATCGAGCAGAGTAGAGGAGAATGCGGGATGGATCACACGGTATTGCAGGTAGGCGATCAAGTGCCGAATTTCAAGCTGCAGGCATCGAACGGCAAGGAAGCGGAGCTCGCTGATTACGCGGGCAAGAAGCTCGTTATTTATTTTTATCCGAAGGATATGACGCCGGGCTGTACGGCCGAATCCTGCGACTTCCGAGACTTTAACGGGCAGTTCGCTGAGCATAATACGGCTGTAATCGGCATTAGCCCGGACGACCTGATGTCGCATGAGCAATTCATCGAGAAGCATGAGCTGCCGTTTCTTCTCCTGTCGGACACGGAGCATAGAGTATCGGAGCTGTTCGGCGTATGGAAACTTCGCAGCTGGGAAGGCAAGGAGTTCATGGGCATTGAGCGCTCGACGTTCCTCCTTGACGAACAAGGCAAGATCGCCAAGGAATGGCGCAGCGTGAACGTGGAAGGCCATGCAGCCGAGGTGCTCGAAGCGGTCAAGAGACTGTAATTGAGCATGTCGAGAAAGATGCTTAGCGAGCTATGTTTAGCTTGGCTGGGTGTCTTTTTTTATTGCCTATTTCAAGCGTGCTTCGATTACCCCGTTATAGCCTAGGAAAATAGAAGTGTAAATACGATCATTTTCGATTGCACTGACGGGCGCCCGGTTAAAGAAATAATGAAATTCGTGCAGCAAATATAGTTTAATGAACAGGACCCCGTAAGATGAGACCTAAGATGAGGAGCTTCTTGGAGGTCCTTACGTTCCAAGGGAGAAGTACGGCTACAGGCAAAAGAAAAATAATGAAAAAAAAGTTGACATTTACCTTAAATTCATTTATCTTAAATTCAAGAGATACGAATTAAAGATTAATGAATGAGGTGATGACCGTGATATCAACTCGGACGCTCGGACGTGTGAATGACTTAAGCAGCAAGCAGCATTTCTAGTGAAGCATAGTCCTGCCATATATCTTAAATTTAAGATTAATAAAAAATTAGGATGAAGAGGAGACGGTTAAAATGATGGATTTAGGATTATTGCTCATTCGTGTTGTAGTTGGTGCATTGTTTATCGGTCACGGTGCCCAGAAGCTGTTCGGTCTGTTTGGCGGTTATGGACCGAAAGGGACGGGCGGATGGATGGAGTCGGTCGGTATCAAGCCTGGTGTCGCCATGGCTATATTCGCCGGGGTACTCGAGCTGGCCGGCGGTACGCTGTTCGCGGCGGGGCTATTGACTCCGGTTGCTGCGCTGCTGATCGCGCTTACGATGGTGGGCGCTATCGTGAAGGTTCATGGTCCGAACGGGCTGTGGGCAACGGCCAACGGTTATGAGTATCCTCTGGTTCTATTGGCTGTCGTTATCGGCGTTGCATTGATCGGTGCCGGAGAACATTCATTGGATGCGGTATTCGGGCTGTTCCAAGCGAAGTAAAGAACGTATATCCAACCAAATGGATCGTTCAAGAGCAAAAAATAGATTGAATTACAAATTAGAACTGGAGGAATGAAAGATGAGTCACAATTTCATGCAAGCGGTAAAGGAAAGAAGATCGATATACGGATTGAGCAAAGAGCAAGTCGTATCGGCGGATCGCATTCAAGAGATCGTTGACGATGCCGTGAAATATGCGCCTTCCGCATTCAACTCCCAGAGTGCGCGCGTCGTCGTCTTGCTGGGCGGGCAATCGGATAAGCTATGGGACATTACGAAAGAAACGCTAAGAAAGATCGTGCCTGCGGAGCAGTTCGCATCGACGGAATTGCGGATCAACAATTTCTCGGCCGGTTATGGAACGATTCTTTTCTTCGAAGATCAGATGGTTGTAGAAACATTGCAGTATCAGTTTACGTCTTATGCGGATAACTTCCCGATCTGGTCGAATCAATCGTCGGGCATGCTTCAATTCATTGTCTGGACGGCACTTGAACAGGAAGGCCTTGGCGCATCCTTGCAGCACTACAATCCGATCATCGATGATGAGGTCCGCGCCACCTGGGAACTGCCAACGTCGTGGAAGCTTATCGCCCAAATGCCATTCGGCAAGCCAACGGCACAGCCGGGCGGGAAGGATATTAATCCCCTTTCGGATCGCGTGAAGATTTTTCAATAAGTCCTTTGTACGTAATTGGTCAGCCGATAAAAAAGAACACCGCCTCCTTCCGGACAACGGTCCAGGAAGGTAAGCGGTGTTCTTCCTATTCATTCCATCATGATACTATAAACATTACTTCTCTTCCTTCTTCCAGCTCGGCAACTGGCTCACGTAGCTGTCGGACAGCTTAAGCAGTTCAAGCGCACGCTGGTACTCGTCTTCCGTCGCTTCCTGCTCGTTGATGCCGTCTCCGGCGATCGGAAGATGCTTGCCGTCATCAAAGCCGCTGCCGGACATAAACAGCTCTTGGCTGCTTAGGAACGAGCCGCTCGGCAAATAATAACGCTGAGGGAGCACATTGTACGTTTGGTTGAACAAGTCTTGACCGAAGTGAATTTGGTTGTCAAGCGATAAGCCAAGCAAGTTCGCTACCGTTGGCAATACGTCGATTTGACCGCCCAATTGGTCGTATACCTTCGCTTCAGGAGCGCTAGGGTTAATAATGACAAACGGAATGTTGATCATATCGGTGTAGCCATACTCACGTCCGTAAATTTCAGCCATCAGCTCTTTGTCGTCGCGATCCAGGGAGTAGATCGGCAGGCCGAGATGGTCGCCGTACATGACGATCAAGCTGTTGTCCCAAATGCCCCGGTCCTTCAAATCCTGAACGAACAGTCCAAGCGCGTAATCAGCATAGTTCTGAGACCGAATGTAGTCGCCTACGAATGTGCCTTCATAACGATCCGGCAGCGTCATGTGAGTCTTATCCTCGGGAAGCGAGAACGGATGATGCGCCGTCATCGAAATCACATGCGAGTAGAACGGCTTGCCGCTTTCGCTCATGCGTTCCAGCTCGGCTGCAGTTTTCGCATAAAGCATTTCATCGGAAGGACCGAAGAATACCGTATCCTCATGTCCGAAAAACTTCTGGTCATAATAACGGTCGAAGCCAAGCGCCTTATAAAGCTCGCCGCGGTTCCAGAACTCAACGACGTTCGTGTGGAAGGTCGTCGTATCGTAGCCGTGAGCCTTCAGCAGCTTCGGCAAGCTTGGCAGCTCTTTGTCGGCATACATTTGCGTTGCCGCTCCGCGAGGCGGAATATAGAGCGACGAATTGACGACGAATTCGGCGTCGGACGTGTTGCCTTGTCCAACCTGTTGGTAGAAATGCTTGAAATAATAGTTCTCGTTCACGAGCTTATTGAAGTTCGGCGTAATTTCCTGCCCGTCGATCTTCAAGTTGACGAGAAAGTTCTGGAAAGATTCCATCTGAAGGATAATCAGATTTTTGCCTTCGGCCGATTTATAAAGTACAGGCTGAATCGGCGGCTGCGCGTTTTTGAGCGTATCGATTTTCAGTTGCGTAATTTGGTTCGGATCGACGTACTCCATCTCTTTATCCGAGAAAATCATGTACGCCTCATAGTTGAGAATGCCCATTTGCTCCGCCTTCACGATTTCGTTCATGCTGGCACGGTTAGGCAAAATGTTGAACAAGCACAGGCCGATCGATATCGTGAACAAAGCGACAACGAGACGTTTGTTCTCTTTCTTCGAGCTTTCCTTCTTCCAGTTCAACGCTTTTTTGCGGGCGAACAGAACGACGGCCATAATGATGATATCGGTGAAAATAAACAAGTAATACGGGTCCATCAGCGAGAACACGCTATTTTTGACGGCAGTGACCTGATTGACCTGCGCCAGCGCAAAATAAGTGACAATAACGCCATAATACTTGTAATACATTAAGACGGCGAATAGTATAAGCGTCATTACTAGATTCGCGATCAAATAATAAACAAGCTTCCGCTTCGATGCGAACCATTCGATCAAGCAGAAAACGATGAGTACGAACGGAACTTCCTTGAGAATCGTCGTCCAGGATACTCCATCCTCAAAAACAACCATCCACGTCAAGTAGCTTTTGAGAAGCATAATAAACGCGAAAAATAGGATGGGACGAGTGCTCAAGATACGTTTGGATGCTACGGATGACACATTATCGCCTACCTTTCACAGCAAAAACAGGCTATCTCTCGGAGTAGCCAGCAAGCTTCAAGTAATATAAATGTTTACGACTCATTTACATCCATTATGCTCTTTTTGATAACGCTATGTCAAAGGCAAATGACCCCTCGATGTCCAGTTCAATATTTACTGCAATCGCAATAATTTGCTAAATGAACGGCATTCTCATTATTTTCATTTATTCCTTCTGCAAGAAGTGAAACAATCTGCCGGTTTCATTAGTCTATAACTTTGTTATACAATTGTTATGCAATATGATTCAGCATACATCGCGAATGAATTAGAATAATTAGGAAAAAATAAAGTGTAGAGGTGCAGCATGAAAAAACGAAGAAGAATATGGTTCATCCTAATATTATGCCTTCTCTTCACAATTGGTTATTCTTTCGTGAAGACGGGAACGCTTGAGACGATATGGGGCAATATATTCAATGGAGGGGGACAAGCTGAAGCCGGCGCGGGTACTGGTATTATTACGGGTGCTGCTCCTGATGCCGGTCCTGATGATGCCGTTGACCAAAACGGAGACAGCGCGATACTGCCGACCGAAACTCCTGACGATAGCGGTGCCGACACCTCAGGGGAGGAACCTCCCGTCAAAACGCAGGACGAGATCGCCGTCGTTGCCGAGCCCGATAGCATAACGGCGCTGGTCAATCCGGTCAACAAGCTGCCTGAGGATTACAATCCGACGGATTTAGTATACCCGGATGTACGATTCGTATTTGATGAAAAAATCGAAAAGCGAATGATGCGCCAAGAAGCCGCTTCCGCGCTCGAGAAGATGTTCGCTGCCGCAGACGCTGACGGATTGCCGCTTGCCGGCGTTTCCGCTTATCGCTCGCATCAGACGCAAACGTCGCTTTTTGACCGATACGTGAAAAAGGACGGCCTCGAGAAAGCGAAGACATACAGTGCGGTACCGGGTACGAGCGAGCATGAAACGGGACTTGCTATTGACGTGACGGCTAGCGACGGCAGCTGCGCGGTCGAAGACTGCTTCGGCGACATGCCGGAATCGGCTTGGCTGGACGAGCATGCAGCGGAATACGGATTCATCGTCCGATATCCGGAGGGCAAGGATGCAATTACGACCTATCAATACGAGCCATGGCATTTGCGATATGTTGGCAAGGAACTTGCTCAGGAACTGGCGCAAAGCGGGGATACGCTTGAAGAATACTACGGCGTGATACCGGTAAGCAAATAGAGCAACAATAGCAGCGGCGCGAGGAAGGGCAGCGCGATCGGAACGGTCATTTAAGACAGCCGATCGACGACAGCCGCTTCACGCCGCTTTCTTATTGCTTTTGCAGTTGTCGGAGTTTCGTTTAAATCTTTGGTTCGAACGTTTTGCAGTCGGTTTCTTCCGAATTGCTCGCTTGTTTGCTGCGGTTGTTGACCACGTAAATCGACGATGCGGCGCACAGATTTCCCGGCGCCCAGTACTTGCAGGAGTTGACCTCACATAATACATCTTTAGCCATTGACAATTCACCTCCTCCACACTAGGATGGACAAACGATATATCGTTTTATACCCGAACATAGACCGGAGGGAATGGACATTGAAACTATATTTTAATCACGATGCCGGGGTGGACGATCTCGTATCGCTATTTCTGTTGCTGCAGATGAAGGATGTCGAACTGACGGGCGTGTCCGTTATTCCGGCGGACGGCTACTTGGAGCCTGGCGTGAAAGCCAGCCGTAAAATCATCGATCGCTTCGGAAGCGATGCAGCGGGCAGCGCCATTGAAGTGGCACGATCGAATTCGCGCGGCCGCAATCCGTTCCCTGCGGAATGGCGGATGCATACGTTCTATGTCGATGCGCTGCCTATCTTGAACGAGTCGGGAACGATGGTGACGGCCGTAGCCGAGCTGCCTGCCCATAAGCATATGATTCAGAAGCTGCGCGAGTCGGAGGAGAAGGTTACCCTGCTGTTCACGGGCCCGCTGACGGATCTGGCAAGAGCGCTGGACGAAGCGCCGGACATCGAGGGCAAGATCGAACGGCTCGTATGGATGGGCGGAACGTTCAACGAGAAAGGCAATGTGCTGGAGCCGGAGCATGACGGAACGGCCGAGTGGAATGCCTACTGGGATCCGGAGGCGGTTGCACGCGTCTGGGCGAGCGAGGTTGCGATCACGCTTGTCGCGCTGGAGAGCACGATCAAAGTACCGCTTACCGTAGCGGTAAGGAATCGTTGGGCTTCGCTTCGCAAGAAGGAGGGCATCGATTTTGTTGGACAATGTTACGCCGTATGTCCGCCGCTTACGTATATGGAGACAAACTCGACTTATTATTTGTGGGATGTACTGACGACAGCCGCGCTTGGCAACCCGGGTCTTGTTAAGGTGAAGACCGTTCACAGCGCGGTCATCGATGAAGGGCCGAGCCAAGGCCGTACCATCGAGAAGGAAGGCGGCAGACCCGTCAGCCTCGTCTATGACGTCGATCCGGACCGTTTCTTCGACTATATTACAGAGCTTGCGGCAAGTGCGGTAAGCAACATCTAGGACGAATACGAATAAAGCCGCCAAGGCCGGAGAGATGGTACGACATCTCACCGCTATGGCGGCTTTGTTGTTAATCTACCTCGTAGATCGAGCCCGACTTGCTGGCGTACAGCTCGGCATACACCTTTTCGGCGTACGCGTCGGTCATGCCGGAGATGTAGTCGGCCACGAAGCGCGGCCAGCTCCACTTGCTGCGGTGATTCTCGAAGTTGTCGATCCAATCCGGCGGGATAAGGAGACGGCCGTAATCGGGTACTTTGAAGCTGTCCCACAGTCGGCGAATCATAATTTCGCTGCGAATTTGAAGGCGCTGCACGCGGAAATCCTTAATCAGCGTGACCCAAGCCAGCTTCTTCAATATTTCCATCGTGCGCAGCAGCTCGATGTCTTGCTTGTCGCCGTTAACGAACGTCACTTTCTTCCAGTCCTTGTCCGGATCGTCGATAATGCCGACCTTGCCGGCGAAGTTGCTCACCCAGCGCGCCTTCATCTCGCGTCTTGTCCGAGAGGGCTCGCGGTCGCAGCTCACATAAAGCGCCTCCCACTGCTCGAAATACGAGCCGAGCACGCGCTTCACCATTGCCGGAATGTCGACCTGCTCCCAACCGATGCCCGTATTGCCCTTGTCATCGACAATCTCCTGAACGAGATGATCGATGAGGCGGCTGTCTTCGAAGAACGCGCGGTTCATCTGGATCTTGCCTGCGCGAATGCCGTCCTCAATGTCATGGGTGGAATAAGCGATGTCATCGCATAGATCCATGAGCTGGGCTTCGAGCGTCGAGCAGCCTACAGGCATATTCCATAGGTTTCGAAGCTGCTCGATCTCCGTCCATTCCGTGCCGTATACGCCTTTAAGCCTGCCAGGCTCGTCAAGGCCGAAAGGGTATTTGTTCACGGCCAGGAGGACGGCTGCGGTCAGATCGAGACCGCTGCCGCTGCCTGCGCGTTTCTCCAGAAACATCAGGATGCGGAAGTTCTGCGCATTGCCTTCGTACTTAATTCCGTATTCCTCGCTCAGCAGCGAATCGAGCACCTCTTCGCCCTTGTGGCCGAACGGCGGATGTCCAAGGTCATGCGCCAGCGCGGCGCACTCGACCACGGCCGGATCAAGCATCAGGCCGGGATGGTGGCCGAGCGATAGGAACGGGTATTGCTTGCCGAGCCTGCGCGCGACCTCGCGGGCAATCTGAGACACTTCGAGGGAATGGGTCAGCCGCGTTCGGTAATAGTCGCCCGTGCCCGCGCCGAACACTTGCGATTTCCCTTGCAGTCTTCGGAAAGAGGGCGATTGTATGATGCGTGAGTAGTCGCGTTCATATTCGTCACGCTCTTCGCTGAATGTGCCAAGAGCTTGTTCGTCCAAACGTAGCTTGCGTAAGTCCATAGTCGATCCTCCCGTGCTGCTTCTGCCGCCGAATGATGGGGCGGCAGTTGTTAGCTTATTACCGCCAGAGGCCGGTGTCAGCCGTTTACGCTTGAATTGTAACATACTTTCAGACTTGAACATACATCATGCATGGAGTATGATCGCATTAACTTTTACTTGTGACTGAGGTGCTACGGATGTATGGCAATTATGCAAAATTTCTTAACGGTCATTACGCTGCTTAACATTATTATGGCCGTCACGATTATTTTCTTGGAGCGGCGAAACGCAAGCTCGACCTGGGCGTGGCTAATGGTGCTGCTGTTCATCCCGGTTCTGGGCTTTGCTCTTTATTTAATTTTAGGACAGAAGATTCGCAAGCGTAAGCTGACCAAGCTGATGGGCGTCAATCAGCGCATTATAGAAGATACGGTCGATCGTCAGAAGCGCGAGCTTAAAGCCCGTGAATTCGTATTCGCCGACAGTTCGATGCAGCAGTATCAGGACATGATGTACATGAATTTGAATTCAAGCTTCGCGGTTTTAACAAGCAACAATGCTGTCCAGATCTTCACGGACGGCAATCGAAAGTTCGATGCTCTGCTGAACGACATCGAAGGAGCGAAGCATCATATTCATCTCGTGTATTACATCGTACGGGACGATGAGTTGGGTCGCAGGCTCGTCAAGGCGCTTGCGGCTAAGGCAGCCCAAGGCGTCGAGGTGCGGTTCTTGTATGACCATATCGGTAGCTCCAGCCTTCCGCGGCGTTTCTTCTCCGAGCTGCGGGCAGCAGGCGGCAAGGAGGCTGCTTTCTTTCCGTCGCGCATTCCTTATGTCAATATGAAGATCAATTACCGCAATCACCGCAAGCTCGCCATTATCGATGGCATGATCGGGTATATTGGCGGATTCAACATCGGAGACGAGTATTTGGGGTTGAGTGTCCATTTTGGCGAATGGCGCGACACGCATTTGAGAGTTGAGGGCAACGCGGTTCTGCAGATGCAAGCGCAGTTTCTCATGGATTGGAACTTGGCCGCTTCAGGCAAAATCGTACTGGATGAGAACTACTTTCCATATAAGAAAGAACGGATCGGCAGCATCGGCATGCAGCTCGTGGCGAGCGGACCGGATACCGAATATCAGCAGATCAAGGACGCCTATATCAAAATGATTTATGCCGCCAAAAAAACGATCTGCCTCCAGACGCCGTATTTTGTCCCCGACGAAAGCCTGATGACTGCGCTCAAGATCGCTGCGCTATCGGGCGTCGATGTACGCATGATGCTTCCGAGCAAGCGGGATCACTTCTTCGTTTATTGGGCGACGCATTCGTATCTGGGCGAACTGCTGGCCGGCGGCGTGAAGGTGATCTTGTACGAGAAAGGCTTCCTTCATGCGAAGACGCTCGTTATCGATGGCCGGATCGCTTCGGTCGGAACCGCGAATCTGGATATAAGAAGCTTCAAGCTCAACTTCGAGATGAATGCGTTTATTTATGATACGCAGACGGCTGCCAAGCTGCAACGCATATTCGATCAGGATGCGCAATATTGCCTGCAGCTAACCCAAGATCTGTATGAGGCTCGTCCGCTCATGAATAAGTTCAAGGAATCGGTCTCAAGGCTGTTATCGCCTATTCTATAAGGATGCGCGAACGCATAAAAAGGGATTCTGCTTATCGACGATAACCAGAATCCCTTTACGTGCGCTTGCTACAGCTATTCAATTTATTTTAACGCTCCAATCCCTGCCTGCATGTATTCATTGTTTTCCGATCAATCCCTTTCGCTAAGTACCTGATGATTTCTTTCATAATGAAAATCAATCAACGACGGGCGACTCTGATTCCCCGCATGTCTGGAATTGAATTTCGATTGGATACTCCTCTCCGCTTTTATGGAAGACATGCTTCGCTAACAGCCTTCAATGGACTATCCCCTCTCTTATGAAATAGGTTTGACCGACGTGTGGATCGTTGTTCCCAAGATGGACAAGTGACTCGTAAAGCTGCTGCACCTCCTATCCGGTTGAGATAGGCTAAGTATAATCTATTTTTAAAATTTTGTAAATATTCTGATAATTAATTCGACAGATTATTTTGAGGATAATAGCTTGATGAGGAAGTGCTCTCGGAGGCTGGATTTCCGTTCTTCGACAAAGAGGCTTATTTCCGAGGCAATAAAAGTCGTTTTATCGATTATTAAGTCGGTTTAACGATGAATATTCGTACAATAACGATAGCTTTTTAATATCGTTAAAATTGACGATCCAAGAAAATAGATTTATACTTAGTCTAAAATCATTTATATTAAGGGTGATCATTGATGACGAAAATCAACTTAACGATACAGCGTAAAGCAATCTATGAAGTCGTGCAGCACGCGGAGGACCATCCTACGGCGGCCGATGTCATTGAGCGGCTGCGCAGCAAAGGCTTCAACTTCGCCTACGGGACGGTGTACAATTCACTTCGCTACTTGGCCGATGCCGGGCTCATACGGGAGTTGAAGCTCGGAGAAGCGGTTAGCCGCTACGATGCGCGGACCGAGGAGCATCAGCATATCGTATGCTCGAAGTGCGGGCGGGTGGATGAAGTGATGGCGGAATTGCCGGAATCGTGGATCAAATCGGTAGAATCGTCCACCAACTATACAATCGCGCATGCGCAAGTCGTGCTTGAAGGAGTGTGCGGCCAATGCGCGATCAAGTAATCGCAAGTCTGGATGCAGATGTAGATGCTGATGCCGGCGCGTCGACGTATCCGGTGGGCGGTGAAGGACAAAGCGGCATGCTCTGTTCGCTAACCAAGCGCGTCATGATTATTAGTCCTTTGCCCGAGCGGGTCAAAAGCCTGCTAATCACCTTGTCCGCAGAGTGCTTCGATGTGTTCTCGCTTCATGACTTTGATCCCGGCATGCTCCAGAGTTTGAAACCGGAGCTGCTCGTCTACGATGCGATTCCTGTTGCGCGGCTTGGGGACGGCGATCCGCTTCGGGACGGCGCTGCATTAATCGAATCCGCCGATCGGTCCGGCGTTCCCGTTCTCGTATTAACGGATCAACGCTCTTACGATGATCGGGGCGGCGCTTCGCTTGGCGGAGCGGAGCTGCTCGCATGGCCTGCCAGTCCGGATGAGGCATTGAGCCGGATTAACCGGATGCTTATGAATCGCCCGGCTGCCGGCTCAAGCAGCATGCCTGAAGAGGCCATAACCTTCAAAGATATTCGAGTGGATAAGAAAAAGATGACCGTCGAGCGGGGCGGTCAACGGATAGATTTGACGAAGACCGAATACGATCTATTGCTGTTTTTCCTGACGTCGGACGGTTCTGTCCGGACAAGGGAATCAATGCTGGATACGGTGTGGGGACTCCATTTCTACGGAGGCAGCAACGTGGTTGACGTGCATATCAAGAGTCTTCGGAAGAAGCTGAAGGATAGCGCGGTTGCGCCGAAATACATCGTGACGGTGCGCGGGGTCGGCTACCGGCTAGCGGATTAAACGCCGCTCTTCATCCTTCATCCATTGTTCATGAACCGTTCATTTTGATTTCATGACAGATGGAACGCTTGACCTTATGATTAGTGTATAAGATTTAGATCTAGTCTAAATACACTAACGATGAGGTGCATACTATGAACGATGCGACAACGGCAACGAATCATTTGACAACGAATCAAGGAACGCCGGTTGGCGATAATCAGAACTCCCGCACGGCGGGACAGCGCGGCCCGGCGCTGCTGGAAGACTACCATCTGCTCGAGAAGCTGGCTCACTTCGACCGCGAGCGCATTCCGGAGCGCGTTGTCCACGCGCGGGGCGCAGGCGCTCATGGCGTATTCCGTTCCGAGGCTAGCATGAAGCCTTATACGAAGGCGCATTTCCTGCAAGACGAGGGAGAAGAAACGCCCGTATTCGTTCGTTTTTCCACCGTTATTAACGGAACGGGCTCGCCGGAGACGGCGCGCGATCCACGCGGCTTCGCCGTTAAGTTCTATACGCAGGAAGGCAACTATGATATCGTCGGCAACCATTTGCCTGTCTTCTTCATCCGCGACGCGATGAAGTTTCCGGATATGGTGCACTCGCTGAAGCCTGCTCCGCATACGAACATTCAAGATCCTGCCCGTTATTGGGATTTCATGACGCTGTCGCCGGAATCGACGCATATGCTGACGTGGCTGTTCTCGGATGACGGCACGCCGGCCACTTACCGCGAGATGGACGGGTTCGGCGTTCACGCCTTCAAGTGGATCAACGAGAACGGCGAGATGGCCTATGTGAAGTATCATTGGAAGTCGCAGCAAGGCGTCCGCAACTTTACGGCCGAGGAATCTTCCGCCATGCAAGCCCGGGACTTCAACCATGCGACTCGCGATTTGTACGATTCCATCGAGCTTGGCGCTTATCCGGAATGGGTACTGCATGTACAGCTTATGCCGGTAGAGCATGTCGATCGTTATGCGTTCGATCCGCTGGATCCGACGAAAGTATGGCCGGAGGATATGTATCCGCTAATGCGCGTTGGCACGATGACTCTGAACCGCAACCCGGTCAACTACTTTGCCGAGGTTGAACAGTCGGCCTTCTCGCCGAGCGCGCTTGTGCCAGGCATCGAGCCGTCGGAGGACAAGCTCCTTCAGGGGCGCCTGTTCTCCTATCCCGATACGCAGCGGTACCGTCTAGGCGCGAACTACTTGAACATTCCGATCAACTGCCCTTATGCGCCGGTACGCAATCATCAACGCGATGGCGCGATGACGATGAAGGCCGATCCGTCGCCGGTTAACTATGAGCCGAACAGCGCGGCAGACAGCCCGAAGGAGAATGCGGCTTACGCGGATTCCGGCATGCCGCTCTATGGCGCAGCAGGTCGTCAGCGGATCGACAAGACCGACGACTTCACGCAAGCGGGCGAACGCTACCGCTCGTTATCCGAGCAGCAGCGAAGCAGTCTCATCTCCAACTTGACGAATGAGCTTAATCAAACGAATGACGACATCAGGCTGCGTGCGATCTGCAATTTCTTCCGCGCGGATCGTACGCTCGGCATGAAACTGGCGGAGACGCTAGGCGTCGATATCAGCGGGTTTATTCCGCGGGGGTAAGCTAGGTAATACCAATACCGGTGAGCTGGGCCTGTCTATATTGGATAATTGCAACAATTTCCGGCATATTCGTCGATTCCTGCACCCTATATTGGACATATTCAGCGTAGGTGGGCAGTTTGCCTCCTAAATGCCAGGAAAGGGTTGAAGTTATTGCGAAAAACCAATATAGATCCCGAAAACTGCTAAAACATTGCCTTTTTCCTGCAGAAATCCAATATAGCGCCGAATGGAAATATACAGAACAATAAAGGGGAGCCGGCTTACGACAAGCCGGCTCCCTGTTTGCATGCATCAGGGCGGGAGGAGTAAAATGGAATTGCGGCTATGTTTAAGCGCAGCTATTGCTGCTATCACCATATCCATATTGGAAGTCATTTCAAACGTTGGAGGTTGGAGGCTATTATGCAATACCGTCAATTAGGATCATCAGAGCTTAAGGTGAGTGAGATCAGCTTCGGTACTTGGGCGATCGGAGGCTCTTGGGGCAATACGAGCGACAAGGAATCGCTTGCCGCGCTTGCGGCCGCGATGGACGCGGGCGTCAACTTTTTCGACACAGCCGACGTATACGGCGACGGCCGCAGCGAACGCCTGCTTGCGCAGGCGACGAAGGGCAAAGAGGATTCGATCTACATAGCGACAAAGTTTTGCCGGGCGGGCGACATTCACGACCCGGCTACTTATTCCGAGCAAGCGGTACGCGCTTATTGCGAGGCAAGCTTGAAGCGGCTGGAGAGGGAGAGAATCGACCTGTACCAGATTCATTGCCCGCCGCTTGCGATATTGAAGGACGGCGGCGTGTTCGGCGTGCTCGATAAGCTGAAGGCGGAGGGGAAGATCCGGGAATACGGCGTCAGCGTCGAGTCGGCCGAAGAAGGCTTGTACTGTTTGGAGCAGCCCAATGTGCGGGCGCTGCAAATTATTTTTAATATTTTCCGCCAGAAGCCGCTGGACAGTTTGCTGGATGAAGCGCATCGCAAGGGCGTCGGCATTCTGGTCAGGCTGCCGCTCGCCAGCGGCTTGCTGACCGGCAAGTTCACGAGCGCGTCGACGTTCGAGGCGGACGATCATCGCCGGTTCAACGAGAACGGCGAGCAGTTCAACGTAGGCGAGACGTTCGCGGGGCTTGGCTTCGCCAAAGGCGTCGAGCTTGCCGAGCATCTCCGCTGGATTGCCGAAGGCCGCGACAATATGACGCGCGCATCGCTGCGCTGGCTGCTCGACCACGTCGCCGTCACTTGCGTCATACCGGGCTTCCGCAACGTGCGCCAGGTCGAGGATAATCTTGCGGCTATGAACGTGCCTTCGTTCTCCGACGAGGAGATGGAGCGGCTGCGCGTCTTCTACAAAGAGCAGGTTCATCCGCATATTCGCGGGTCTTACTAATAACAAGCAGGCGCCAGCGATTCGAGGCGCCTGCTTGTTTGGTTATGAGGAGCAATTCAACATTCCGATGTGGTAAAATAGAGCTGAATTCATTATTGTCCGTCGCTTGACAGGGCGGAATCGGAGGTTAAGCAAGTTGTTTTGGTCTACGCCCATCGTTCAGCTCTTATCCGTCTGCGTATCCGTAATAGCAGGCGCGACTCTTATTATATTGCGCATGCGTGCAGGCAAGAAACCTACCACGCTTAAGAAGATCATCATGCCGCCGCTTGGCATGGCGACCGGCTTCATGATGTTCGTTGTTCCGATCACCCATATTCCTTGGTTATGGGGGGTGTCGGCCTTCGGCACCGGCCTGCTGCTATTCGCCTTCCCGCTTATCGTAACGACGAGACTCGAACGCGTGCAAACGGACATCTACGTCAGACGCTCCAAGGCGTTCATTGTCATTATTATCGCGTTATTCGCTATTCGCCTCGCCATGCATCAGGCTGTGGAGGAGTATATGTCGATTCCGCAGACCGGCGCTATTTTCTACTTATTGGCGTTCGGGATGATCGTGCCTTGGCGGCTTGCGATGGTAGGGGAATATTTGCGCCTGCAGCGGGCTTGAGTCCATCTTCCAAAATAAAACAGGAAATTTGTTTCGCGGTGTCGAATGTAACCTTCTAAGGATTAGCCGCGTAATGGTTGAAATAGATTCGAAGAGGAAGGAAGAGAGCCATGGATGCAAAATGGACGGAACGAGTCAAGCAGACTCACAACAAATTAAGAAAGCGGACGCTGTCCGCGATCTTCCAAGAGTTCGATAGCAAGATCATGATGCTGGAGAGCGGCAAGCGGGATGAGAAGTACGGCAAAATGTCGGCGACGCCGTTCTCTTTCTTTCGCGGAAGCGCGTACCTGTTTTATTTTGACATAAGCCGCGAATGGTTTCCTTATCATACATCGCCCGAGCGTCCGACGTGGATTCAAGGCGATCTGCACTTCGAGAACTTCGGTGCTTTCCGCAACGAGAAGGGCGCGCTTGTGTACGATGTGAACGACTTCGACGAAGGTTATCTGGGATCATATCTGTATGATCTGCAACGGATGTCGGTCAGCATCGCGCTTGTATGCCGCTTGAAGAGCCAGTCGATCGACAGCCAGCTTACGGCGATCGAGACTTATTTGCAAGGGTACTCGAAGCAAATGCGCCGTTTCGCGAAAGGCAAGGACGATCCGGGCTCATACCAAATCGATCTTGAGCATGCCGAAGGCCCCGTGAAGAAGCTGCTCAAAAAGCTGCAGAAACGCCAGGATCAGCATTTCCTCGAGAAAGTAACGGCGCTCGTGCAGGAGCATCGCCAGTTCGCTTACAACGAAGAGATTGTGCCGCCAACGGACGAGGAGAAGGAAGCGCTGCTGGCGGCTTGGCCGGAATATCTCGCTACGGTAGCGGCTGACGACGCGGAGGAGCTGCGGCATTTTCAGATTAAGGATATGGCGGTGAAACATGGCTCGGGTACGGCGTCGATCGGGCTAGACCGCTATTATGTGCTGATCGAAGCAGGCGAAGGCGAGCTTGGCGGCGATGACGTCGTCCTTGAGGTGAAGGAGGTGCGCGTGCCCGTGCCGGCGTACTTCATGCCCTATGACGAGACGTTCTGGTCGGAGTTCGAGCATCAAGGCAAGCGGGTAACGATGACGCAGAAGGCGATGCATCATGAAGCGGACCCTTATCTCGGCTACTTGACGATCGGCGAACGGAACTTCTACGTACGGGAGCGCTCGCCTTATAAGAAGCGTCTGAAGCTGGAGTCTCTGGAGACATCCGGCGATATGCTGTCGGTGACGGAAACGATGGGCCGCCTGACTGCCAAGATGCATGCGCGTGCGGATGCCGACGTGGAAGGCGGCGTTCTCGCTTACCATAGCGAGCAGGAAATCGTCAAGGCGATGGGGGCGGACGAGGATACGTTCTGTCTATCGATAGCTCAGTGGGCGATTTCGTATGCCAATCAAGTGGAGCAAGACTATGCGCTGTTCCTGGAATGGGCGGACGGCCGCAAATAGGTTGGAAGCTAGGCCGCCGGAGGGCGGCCTTTGCTGTCCCACCCCGCAGAAAAGGCGGCATCGACGTCGTTTGACAGTCGGATTTCGACGTGGTAAGATACCTTCATACCATTTATATTTTATACAATTTAATTGCTAGTGATTGAATTTAACTTATGGGAGGACTATCAATGAGCGTATTTTCGTATGAGCTAGAAACGATTAAAGGCGAACAGGTCAAGATGAACCAATATAAAGGCAAGGTGTTGATCGTGGTCAACACGGCCAGCAAATGCGGATTCACGCCGCAATATACCGACCTTCAGAAGCTGTACGAGCAATATAAGGATCAAGGGCTTGAAATATTGGGTTTTCCAAGCAATCAGTTCGGCGAGCAAGAGCCTGGCGCCAATTCCGACGTTCAAAGCTTCTGTCAGATCAACTACGGCGTGACTTTCCCGTTGTTCGCCAAGACAGACGTACGCGATGAGACGGCTCATCCGCTGTTCGCGCATCTGACCGAGCAAGCGCCTTTCGCAGGTTTTAATACGGACGAGCCCAGCGGCAAAATGTTGAATTCGTTTTTGTCGGAGAAGCTGCCGCATTATTTGGAAGGCAACTCGATTAAGTGGAATTTCACGAAGTTTCTGATCGACCGCGAGGGCAATGTGGTAAAACGGTTCGAATCGACGGATGAGCCGCTGGCTATGAAGTCGGATATTGAAAAACTGCTGTAGTGGAAGCAAGATCGCCTAAGCGTGATTGCTCGTAATAAACCGTGTTTTGGTCTCTCGTTGGCCAGGGCGCGGTTTTTTTTATCGGCTGTTGGAGATGCCCCTTCCTCCGGTACTACAATACTTAGTACTGCCGCTTTCCTCGGTTAATCGTTAGGATAAAAATATTCAAAGCGGATAATTGAACATCTCGGTGGGAGTGGTCGGAGTGAAACCATTATATACGTTCGTCAGCATACTTGTTTCTATTTTTGCGGCTTCGCTTTTAAGCGCTTTGATTATATCGCTTTTGTTTTTTAGTCTTCCGGCTGTATTTTACGTCGTTTTCGTCTGTTTTATCGGGACCGCCGTATTCGGCGCCCCTATATCTTTCCTCATACACTGGCTCATCAAGTCGGAACGGCTGCATGGTTTCATTTTTAAGCTCGTGCTGCACATTGCCGCGGCGGCCGTGCTCATCATGCTTTTAGATGGCGGGAACGTGAATAATATCTTCGTCCTCATTGCCGCCGTTATTAACGCCATCATTTACTTCATCGTCTACACGTGCACGAGGCGATACCTATTCAACGAGCGGTAAGAATAGCCGTCCGATCTATGGGGGCAAATAGATTTATCCAACTTGGTCATACTAGCCACAGCAGCCTGTAATTATTTAATGGGTGAGGGTGGACGCGATATGACGGATTTACATAAGGATTCATCTCCAAACGGCGATAACGGCCAATCGAGAGGCAAGTTCACGAGTTCGGGCTTTATATTCGCGGCGATCGGCAGCGCGGTCGGTCTCGGAAACATGTGGAAGTTCCCTTATATTACTGGTTTGTATGGCGGAGCGGCGTTTTTCTTCCTGTTCATTATTTGCTTGTTGGCGGTTGGTTTGCCTGTCCTGCTGGCTGAGCTTGCAGTAGGGAGGGGCGGCCGCGGCAATGCTTCATCCTCCTATTATCGATTGAGCGGCAGCAAGCTATGGGGAGGGCTTGGCTTTTTGTCCGTTCTCGGTCCTTTCGTCATTCTCTCCTTCTATGCGATCGTAGCGGGGTGGACGCTTCATTACGCGGTTATTTCTTTCACGGGCAAGCTGTTCGAGAATGCCGACTTCGGGGTGCGCTTTGGAGGGTTTATCGGCAGCTGGATGATTGTCTTCTGGCAATTCGTCGTGATGCTGTTAACGGGCTGGATCGTGTGGCTGGGCGTCTCTTCCGGTATTGAGCGGTTCAACAAAATATTAATTCCCGGACTTGTCATCCTTCTCCTCGTCATGGTTGTTCGGGTGCTCACGCTGGAGGGAGCGGGAGAGGGCGTCTCCTTCTTCCTGCGACCCGACTTCAGCAAGCTGACGGCAGAGTCGGCGCTCGTTGCTCTAGGGCATGCCTTCTTCTCTTTGTCGCTAGGAATGGGGGCGATGATGACGTACGGCTCGTATGTAGACAGAAGGCAATCGCTTGGCGCGGCGACGCTTGCTATTGGATTCGGCGACCTGTTGTACGCGTTTCTGGCGGGACTTATCATCTTCCCAACGACAGCCGTGTTCGGGCTGGAGGCTTCGCAAGGACCGGGGCTTGTATTCGTGGCGTTGCCCGCGGCGTTCTCGGCTATGCCGCTGGGTTCCCTTTTCGGCGGTCTATTCTTCCTATTACTCGCCTTCGCATCGCTGACGTCAACAGTTTCGCTGCTCGAAGTGCCCGTGGCTTTTGCAAGCGATACGTTCGGCTGGAATCGCAGGACGTCCGTCATTATAGTGACGCTGCTATGCTTTCTCGTCGGCTTGCCGTCATCGTTCTCGGTTGGCGGGCTGTATTCGGGTTTATCCTTCGGAGGCAAGTCGTTTTTCGACTGGATGGACTTCGTCGCGTCCAATATCTTGCTGCCGATCTGCGGTTTGGTCGTTACGTTGTTTGCAGGATATGTATGGAAGGGAGCGGCGGAGGAGGCAGGTCTTAACGCATGGTGGTTCAAGGTGTGGCTGTTCATGTTGCGCTTTGTTGCACCGCTGCTCGTCCTGCTCGTGTTTCTCTATTCGGCGGGGCTGCTGCCTGATTGACAAGAATGAGGTTTTTAAGCAGGAATCGCTGTTTTTAAAGATAGGTTAAGTTCCGATATGTTCCTGTAATTTTCAAGTATGGGATTTCGCAAGGAAGGACAAATTATTTATCGTACTTCTTGAGAAAGATGGTGAATCCCCATTATTATTGAATTCGCTCCTCAACTTTACCATTGGTTTGTTCGTCCTAAGTGGTTTACCAAGAAATATATCCATAACCACGTTCTATCCCACTTTCGATTTGAGGGAAAATCAGTTATCGATTTTGGTTCCGGCACAGGAGCGAACTGCTCCATGTTTCGTCCGTCTTATTATCTTGGTCTCGATCCCGACGCCAAACGAATCGACTTCGCCAAAAGACTGTATCCGGATCATACGTTTCAAGTATTGCAAAACAATGAGCTATCCGTGGCTGATCAAACCGTCGACTACGTTCTCATAATTGCAGTATTGCATCATATCTCGTCACTTGAAATCGCGAACTATTTAAAAGAATTTCATCGCGTATTAAAACCGACGGGAACGATTGTCGTGATGGAGCCTTGCAAGTGCAAGAAGAAACCGATTTGCAACTGGTTTATGAATTGGTATGATAACGGCGAACATATTCGAAATGAAGAAGAATACTTGCAGCTATTTCGGGATGCCGATTTTGATTGCAATATAATAAAACGGTTCAGAAAATGTTTTCTGTATCATGAGCTTTTCTTCTCGGCGACACCCAAAAAATAAATTAACGTAAGCAGACAGCAAAGACCGCCTCATAAGATTTTATTAGCCCCTCCTCGGATTTCATCGAAATGTGAGCCTTATAATTTCCCTGGATATTGTGTATTATAGTAGGATATATATTCTCCGAGGGAAAGGTTGGTCGTGATGGAAAACGCAGTGGAAACGAAGTCATCATCCTCAAATTTTATTAAAAACATCGTCGTCGAAGATTTAAAGAGCGGCCGTGTACAGGAAATCGTCACGCGCTTTCCCCCTGAGCCGAACGGCTATTTGCATATCGGACATGCAAAATCGATTTGTTTGAACTTCGAGCTTGCCGATGAATTCAAAGGCAGGACGAATCTCCGTTTTGACGATACGAACCCTTTGAAAGAAGATACGGAATACGTTGAATCGATCCAAGAGGACGTGCGGTGGTTAGGCTTTGAGTGGGACGAGCTTCGCTTTGCGTCGGACTACTTCGAAGAGCTATACAACCGCGCAGTGCTTCTTATCAAAAAAGGCAAAGCCTACGTCTGCGACCTGACAGCCGAGCAAATCCGCGAGTATCGCGGCTCGCTGACCGAGCCGGGTAAGGAAAGTCCGTTCCGCAGCCGCAGCGCGGAAGAGAATCTCGATCTATTCGCGCGCATGCGCGCAGGCGAGTTCAAGGATGGCGAGAAGGTGCTTCGCGCCAAGATCGATATGGCATCGCCGAACATTACGCTTCGCGATCCGGTCTTGTACCGCATCGCTCATACGCATCATCACCGTACGGGCGACGCATGGTGCATCTACCCGATGTACGACTACGCGCATCCGATAAGCGATGCGATCGAGGGCATTACGCACTCGATCTGTACGCTCGAGTTCGAGGACCATCGTCCGCTCTATGATTGGGCGATCGCCGAATGCGAGATGGAAGCGACGCCGCATCAATACGAGTTCGCCCGCCTTAACGTAACGAACACCGTAATGAGCAAGCGCAAGCTGAAGCAACTGGTCGACGAAGGCGTCGTTGCCGGCTGGGACGATCCCCGAATGCCGACGATCAGCGGACTGCGCCGCAAAGGCTATACGCCGGAATCGCTTCGGGCATTCTGCCGCGAGATCGGCGTAGCGAAGAGCAACAGCATCGTCGACGAACGGAATTTGGAGCACTTCATCCGCGAGGATTTGAAACTTAAAGCGCTCCGCACGATGGCGGTCCTCAAGCCGCTTAAAGTCGTTATCACGAATTACCCGGAAGGGCAATCGGAGCTGTTGACGGCTGAGAACAATAGCGAGAATGAGGCGATGGGCGAACGTCAAATTCCGTTCTCGCGCGAAATCTATATCGAGCAAGACGATTTTATGGAAAATCCGCCCAGCAAATACTTCCGCCTGTTCCCTGGCAACGAAGTGCGTCTGAAAAATGCGTACTTCATTACTTGCCAAGAGGCAATAAAGGATGCAGACGGTCATGTAATCGAGCTTCGCTGCACGTACGACCCTCGTACGAAAAGCGGTACCGGCTTCAATGAGCGCAAGGTGAAGGGGACTATTCATTGGGTGGAGGCGTCGCAAGCCGTTGCCGCCGATTTCCGTCTCTATGAGCCGCTCATTACGAATGAAGCCGAGGAGGAAGGCAAGCCTTTCCTCGAATGTATCAATCCGAATTCGCTTGAAGTGCTGCAAGGCTTTGTTGAGCCGAATATGAAGGATGCGACGGGTGGCGACAAGTTCCAAATTTTCCGCCACGGCTACTTCAATGTCGATCCGAAGGACACGACGCCGGAGAAGCTGGCCTTCAACCGTATCGTTTCCTTAAAGAGCTCCTTCGACAAGGCTAAAGCTTAATACGACACATTGCAGCCTGCCGAGCATAATTGCGAAGCAGGCTGTGTTATTTTTCAGCCGTGCTACGGACATAGAAGCCCTTATTTCCCGCTAATGCAACCATTACCGCATTGTTGCGGGCACCAATGCCGTTAATTGTACGAATCGAAGCTAAGCAAATAAGGGATCATGTGTCCGTTAGTAAGCGGGTTAACTAGTAAAGAAGCTGCGGGAAGGGGAGCAGACATATGGCCGATCAATCGCTGCAGCGCCAGCGGCAGCAGCTGCACGGGCTTATTCTTGCAGGCGGCCAAAGCTCGCGAATGGGCACGGACAAGGCGCTGCTGCAAATAAACGGGCAGCCGCTGTTATACCGGCTTGCTAGCCAACTTGCCGCACTCGGCATGAAAGTAACGGTTGCGGCAGGCTCGCCTGAGCGCGAACGCGAATATAGAGCCGCCTTGGCGGAATTAGCGCCTCAGACCAGCTTCGCGTTCGACCGCTACCCAGGCTGTGGCCCTCTCTCGGGCTTGCATGCAGGGCTGGCGAAGATCGATAAAGGATGGGTGTTCGTTGTAGCGTGCGACATGCCGTCGATCTCGCAGCCGTTGCTGGAGAAGATGAGTACGCTGCTCTCAAGCCCCGGAGAAAGAGCAGCTGTTGTCCATGCCCCGGGTCAGCCGATGCACGCCTTCTATGAAGCTAGCCTGCACACACAAGTCGAAGGGGCGCTGCAGCGCGGCGATTACCGGTTCATGCGCCTGCTGGAGGAGCAGCAGAAGATCGAGGTCTCGCCGACGATAGAAGAAGCGTCGAGCGCTTTCATGAATATGAATACGCCGGAGGCATATGCGCGTTATATCTCCGAGCTGGAGGAGGCTGGCCAAGCGCAACCTTTCAAGGGAAGCAAAAGCTCAATGACAGCTTGGGATAACAAGTAACGAGGTGACCGCCGATGAAAGATTTTCAATACCAAATTGTCGATGCTCAGCCAGGCGACCTGCCGCGCATTGTCGAGATTTATAACTCCACCGTCGCAAGCCGGATGGTAACTGCCGATCTGGAGGAGGCAACGGTTGCGAGCAAGCAAAAGTGGTTCGACGACCATTCTCCGGATTCCAGGCCGATGTGGGTACTTCTAATAGAAGGACGCATTGCGGCATGGTTCAGCTTCCAATCGTTTTATGGCAGGCCCGCCTATCAGGCAACGGCAGAGATCAGCATCTATATTGCGGAACAATACCGCTCAATGGGAATCGGCTCGATCATGCTCGAGAAGGCGATTGTGGAGAGCCCGCGCCTCGGCATCCGCACGCTGCTTGGATTCGTGTTCGGACATAATGAGCCGAGCTTGTCCTTGCTGCGGAAGTTCGGCTTCGAGCAATGGGGATTGTTGCCGAAGGTAGCCAAGCTGGACGGTGTCGAGCGTGATCTTGCGATTATGGGGAGAAAAATATGAAGCGTAAATTAGTCATTAGCGACATTCATGGCTGCCATGCCGCGTTCAACGAGCTGCTCTCGCTTATGAGCTATAAGCCGGAAGAGGATCAATTGCTGCTGCTAGGCGATTTTGTCGACCGCGGACCGGATAGCAAGGATGTCGTAGAGCAAGTCATCTCGCTCGTTCGGGACGATGGCGCGATTGCGATCAAGGGGAACCACGACGAGCGTTTCGTAGATGTTGTGCTGGAACGAAGCGAACAGGCACTCTATAAGTTCACCGGTCATGGCGGACGCCAAACGGCGGAGAGTTATGCAGGCGGCGATCATCCGTCGATGGATAAGCTGTTGTCCCGGATGAAGTCGACCGTTAAGCAGTCTTATTCGCATCACCTGGATTTTCTAGACGGCTTGCCGCTTTATCATGAGGATGAGTATTTCATCTACGTCCATGCAGGATTGAATCCAGCTTACGATAATTGGAAGGAGCAGCCGGAGCGCGACTTTCTGTACATCAAAGAGCCGTTCATCAAGCAGCCGACGCGTGTCGGCAAGACGGTTGTTTTCGGCCACACGAAGACAAGGGATATTCACGGCAAATCCGACATTTGGTTCGGCGACGGGAAGGTCGGCATTGACGGGGGCTGTTCGAACGGCTACCAGCTGAACGGTCTGGAAATCCGGGGCAGGAACGATTTTAGAACCTATGCGGTGCGCGGCAAATCAAAAAATAACGCGGCTGCGAGGTGATCCGAAACTAACGTGTATAAACAAGCCTACAGCAAAAGCATCCTGTTCAACCTGCTGCTAACGGTTGCCGCACTTATCTATGTTTTCATTATGCTCCATTTATTGCTATACCGCGATCGCTATAACGGCGGCGGATATTCATACAATATCGTTCCGCTCCACACGATTAAACAATATATTTTTTACCGTCATCATATGAATTGGAGCATTTGGTTTACGAATATATTCGGCAATATCTTATTGTTTATTCCGATCGGCATATTTGCCCCGCTCTTCCGCGTTAAGTATCGGAAACCGATTAGACTTGCCGCGTTCACGATCGTGTGGATTGCCATTATCGAGCTTATTCAAATGCTGGCGCATGTGGGCAGCTTCGATATTGACGACATCATTCTGAATACGTTCGGGGCGCTGCTTGGGCTGATCTTTACGAGTATCATGCTCTTTGTTTATCGGAAGTCAAAATAAAAATCCAAAAACCGTGTTAAAATCAAACATGCACAGTAGCTGAAAGGAATGTTGATCTGTGAGCAAATACTGGAGTCCGCTAACGGCTTCGCTGGTCCCTTATGTGCCGGGCGAGCAGCCGAAAGATAAAACGTACATCAAGCTGAACACGAATGAAAATCCATATCCGCCATCGCCGAAAGTCATCGAGGCCATCAAGGCGGCAGCCGGAGACGATCTTCGGTTATATCCGGATCCGACCTGCGAATCGCTTATTCAAGCCGCAGCCGATTATTACAAGCTTCCAGCGAGTCGAGTGTTCGCAGGCAACGGCTCGGACGAGATATTGGCGTTCGCCTTCGCGGCATTTTTCGACCCGGCAAAGACGATTTTATATCCCGACATTACATACAGCTTCTATAAGGTGTACGCCAAGCTGTACGGACTGCAATCGGAGCTAATCCCGCTGGATGAATCCTTTACGATTCATCCGGCCGATTATGCGAGGGAGAACGGAGGAGTCATTCTGCCTAACCCGAATGCGCCGACCGCCAAGCTGATGTCGTTGGATGCCATTCGAATTGTATTGGACGCGAATCCTAATCAAGCGGTTATTATCGACGAAGCTTATATCGACTTCGGCGGCGAATCCGCGGTGAGCTTGATCGCGGAATATCCGAACTTGCTCGTCGTTCAGACGCTTTCCAAATCGCGCTCGCTCGCGGGCCTTCGCGTCGGCTTTGCCTTTGGCAGCGAAGAGCTTATTGAGGGGCTTAATCGGATCAAAAATTCGTTCAACTCGTATACGATCGATCGTCTTGCCTTGGCAGGGGCGGTTGCCGCCTTCGAGGACGACGCTTATTTCCGGGAAACGACGGAGAAGGTGATCCGCACGCGCGACCGCGTGGCCGGCGAGCTGACGGCGCTCGGCTTCACGTTGACGGACTCGAAAACGAACTTCGTATTCGCTTCTTACCCGGACAAGCCGGCATCGTCGATCTTCCAGCAGCTTCGCGATAAAGGCGTGCTGGTGCGCTACTTCGCGCAGCCGCGCATCGAAGAATACTTGCGTATCAGTATCGGAACGGATGAGGAAATGGATGCTTTCCTGCAAGCTGTTAAGGAAATCGTGGGCAAGTAATGGAAACGGCCGTGGATAAATATGCGTTGTTCAAACGATCGGCGCGTAATGCTTCGCTGGTTTGCATCGCCTATTCGCTTGTCACGAATGCGGTGTATTTCGCATCCTATTACTCCTCGTTCATTATCGATTACAGCTACTACATTTGCTTTTTATTAGCGGCGGTGTTCGCCGTTCCGGTCATATGGCTGTTCCGCGGCAAGCATTGGTACTTTCCGGTGTTCATTGCAATGCTGTGGATTCCCGTGAATCTTGTGATCGGCTTCGCGGTGTCGGGCATGCTGCCGGAGGACGGCGGCGAAACGGGAGACGGGCTGGCTTTATTTTTCTTCTTCATCTTAAATCTCGTGTCGGTCGCATGCGGCACGCTTATCGGGATGATCGCCAATGGCATTTTATTCTTTTACCGTAAATTAAAATCGAATGATGTGTAACACTAAGAGTCTAAACAGCCACCTATTGAGGGGCTGGTTAGACTCTTTTTTTAATGCGAAATACGATTGACTTATCCGGAGCGCTGTACTAAAATGTAGTGGTTCCTAATGTTCGTTAGGAAATGAACGAACATTAGGCGAATAGGAGTGGTGATAACATGGCCGATAACATAACGACGCCGGAGAAGATTAAGCTCGCAGCGCTTACGCATTTCACGGAGTCTGGCTACGAAGGCGCATCGATGTCTCAGATCGCTAAGGAAGTAGGCATCAAGACGCCGTCCATCTACGCTCATTTTAAGTCGAAGGAGCAGCTCTTCCTTCAGCTTATGCAGCAAGTGATCGACGAGGAGTGGGAGCATTATATCAAGCTCTTGCAAGAGATCCGGGAAGAGCCGGCCCAGCGCAAGCTTTATCGGATATTCGGCTTCTTCACCGATTTTGCTCATCTAACGAGCGGCCAAGCGTTTTTGAAACGAACGATGGTCGTTCCGCCTCGCCATTTGCGCGAGCAATTGCGGATTTCCTTCCTTCAATACGAAGAGCGAATATCGGAGCACATAATCGATATTATACGAGAGGGTCAAAGGGAAGGTTTGATCGCGAACCGGGATGAACAGCGGATCGTCGCCGAACTATACGCCTTCATCGACGGTTTGCTCGTGGAATATCAGTTCTATAACAGCGCGCTCTTCGAGCAGCGCAAGCGGCTTTTATGGGAATCGCTCTGGCGGCTATGGACATCGGAGATCAAGGAAGGTTGATAAAATATGGCGTGGATTTATTTGTTGATGGCAGGTTTTCTGGAGGTTGGCTGGACGTTCGGCTTGAAATATTCGGAGGGCTTCACGGTATTGGTGCCCAGCATCATTACGGTCGTGCTGCTCGCCGCAAGCTTCTATCTATTCGCCAAATCGATGCAAATTATCGAGATCGGCACGGCCTACGCGATGTTCACGGGAATGGGGACGGTCGGGACCGTGATCGCCGGCATAATGTTTCTGGATGAACCGGTCGATTTCTGGCGTATGTTCTTCATCGTGCTGCTCATATCGGGCATTGTCGGGCTCAAGCTTGTATCCAAGGACAAGAAGGATGAGTCATCGCAGCAGACGAAGACCGATCAAATAACACAGCAGGAGAGGGCGTGACGATAGATGGCATGGATATTTTTGCTCCTATCTGGGTTAGGCGAGGTCGGCGGCGTTACCTTCATGAAGCTGTCGGACGGCTTTCGCAAATGGAAGGGGACGGCCGGCGCGATCGCATCGGGCTTTGTCAGTTTCTTCTTCTTATCGAAGGCGCTTCAGACGATACCGATTAGTACGGCGTACGGGATATGGACGGGTATCGGCTCGGTCGGCGGCGTCGTGCTTGGCATGATTTTGTTTAAGGAATCGAAGGATTGGCGTAAAATCCTTTTTCTGGTGATGATTATTATCGGGGTAATCGGTCTGAAAACCGTAGGCGGCGGACATTAAGCGCTGAACGCGGCAACAGCCTTTTTGCTTGTTTTCGCTTTATTTTTGCATGGCTACGCCTTACAATGAAATGAACTGGAAGTGAATTGTAAGGAAAGGGAGCTCTGTCGTTATGGATAAACAAAGACTGGAATCATATATCGATCAAATGAAGCGTACGCTGCTGGCAGAGCTTAAGCTGGAAAGCGTAGACCCGGGTAATCCGATACATGTGAAGGCGATGCCGAAGGAATGGAAGCTGCTTGGCGCAGGCAACTACGCCAGCGTATTCTACCACCCCGACGATGCGGACATTGCCGTTAAAGTATATGCGCCCGGCCGGGAAGGCTGGGAGAGCGAACGCGAAGTCTATCGCCGCATTGGCGACCATCCGGCGTACTCCACCTGTTACCACGCGGGCGAGCATAACGGACATTATTATCTTATCCTGCGCAGGCTGCAGGGTAAAACGTTGTACAACTGCGTGCTTGAAGGAGTTACGATTCCGAAGAGCGTGATCGACGATATCGATCAAGCGCTTGACTATGCGCGCTCGCAAGGGCTGTTTCCTCATGACGTCCATGGCAAAAACGTGATGGTGGCTAACGGTAAAGGAATCGTCGTCGACATCTCCGATTTCTTAAAGGAAGAGCCGTGCGCCATGTGGGATGATTTGAAGAAGGCTTACAACCGCATCTATATGCCGTTCTTATCCAAGCATACCGTAGCGATACCCGAGTGGGTCATGAACAGCGTGCGCAAAGGCTATCGCTGGGTGAAGCATTCACCGCTCGGAGGCCGCTCATCCCAAGGGATGAGCAAATAATCCCGGCGACGATGAGTAAAATTGAAGGCAGCGATCCATGGACGGATCGCTGCCTTTCATTTGGTTCTTTTCCTGTTGCGCGTTTTAATGCTCTTCGTCGAAAGTCTCAAGCAGCGTCTTTGCCTGATCGAGATCTTTCTTCAATACATGAATCCGTTTCAGAGAGCCGCTCTCGTTCGTGATTTTCGATTTCAGTCCGCCGGCTTTTAGATGAGCCTGCAGCCGATCGATCAGTTCCGCTCTCGATCCGCCCTCCGTGCGAATCGCTACCCAACGATTCCAAAATGCCATGATTGTTTTCACCTCCTTAAAAGTTTCGCGAAGCAAAACTTACTTTGGAAGCATTTGTGCAACCGGCACAATTCATATTTATTCGGTGAATGTACGAAATGATGCCTGCAATAGCACAAATTTAGACGACGAATTTAAATCTCCACTTTTTGCAGGGGATAGTCCGTTATACCGCATCGCAATATAAAGAAGAAACGGCAAGCACCTGGCTATTGACAAACACAACTGTAACGGATAAAATTACAGTAAGAAGCAGGGAGGCCCGTTCATAGTGAACAGTGAATTTACGATTGCCGTACACAGTCTTGTTTATTTGGCTTATTTGCCGGAACGAATGGCGAGCAGCGAAATGATTGCCGACAATGTTGGCACCCACTCCGCTCGCGTTCGGAAGGTTATGAGCGCCTTGCGCCGAAGCGGATACGTGAATACGCGCGAAGGCTCGGGCGGAGGTTATCGCCTTACGATCGATCCAAGCGTCGTAACGCTCGCAGACATTTATCGTGTCATGGCGCAGGGGTCGCTAATGCCTAGCTGGTGCTCGGGCAATCCCGAGATGGATTGCGTCGTCGGATCGAATATGAATCAAGTCATGTTCGGTATATTTTGCAAGGCGGAGAAGCAACTGGAGGAGCATTTCAGCGCGATAACGATTCAAGACGTGCTTGGTCAGATTCACGCCTGCACTTAGCTTCGCTAGCAGAAGGCAAGGCAATACAAGTAAGGATGAGACGGGTTATCCCTTAATCATACACATTGTTTGGAGAGGATGATTGAAATGGCAGTAGCATTGACGAAAGAAAACTTTTCCCAAAGCGTACAAAGCGGAGTATCCCTTGTTGACTTCTGGGCGCCATGGTGCGGACCTTGCAAAATGCAGCTTCCGATCGTTGAGGAGCTTTCCACTGAACTAGAAGGCCAAGCCGTAATCGCGAAGATCAACGTTGACGAAGAGCCTGAGCTTGCTTCGCAATTCGGCGTAATGAGCATCCCGACGCTTATTTTGTTCAAAGACGGTCAACCGGTTGACAAAATGGTCGGCGTACAAAGCAAAGACGCCCTGAAAGCGAAAATCGCAGGTCAAATGTAAGCAACAATTAGGCAAAAGCAAGCGTCTAAATATCGTCTGGAATCAGTTAGCCGCTGGTTGCCAGGCGGTATTTTTTTTCGTACCGCTATCTCCCACACCGTAATAAATACTAGATTAGGAAACAAGTGGATGAGTAGATTCGCGTTAAATCGACAACAATTACACATTTTCACAACCTTTTCAGTTGCTTTCTCATAGAGAAGTTTAGTAGAATTGAAATAATTATGCGCATTGAAGCGTCAAAAAAACTACGATTTATGGAGTGATGATGAAGTGAACGCAGTCATTTCTGAGAAGGACGGCGCCGTTACGGGCGAGTCTCTGCGGAGTGGGAATACGTCTTCAAAAATTTTGATCATAATACCGGCTTATAACGAAGAGCACAGCATAAGCCGTGTTATCGATGATGTGAAGACGCATTGCCCGTCTGCTCATATTCTCGTCATTAACGACGGTTCGAAGGATCGTACGAAGGAAGTCGCCGAAGCGAACGGCGCGTACGTCATCACACTCCCGACAAATCTGGGCATTGGCGGCGCGATGCAGACCGGTTATCGTTACGCTTATCGTTACGGCTATGATGTTGCCGTGCAAGTGGACGGAGACGGACAGCACAAAGCCGAGCAGCTTCACCTTATTTTGTCCCCGGTACTGAGCGGCAAGGCCGACCTTGCGATCGGTTCGCGGTTTATCGAACAAACGGGCTTTCAATCGTCGGCGACGAGACGGATCGGCATCAAAATTTTATCGACGATCGTAAGCGCGATGACGCGCAAGAAGGTGCTTGACGTGACATCCGGCTTCCGTGCGGCTAACAAACGCGCGATATCGGTATTCCAAAGCGACTATGCAACCGATTATCCGGAAGTGGATTCGATCGTGCTTGTCAATCGCAGCGGACTTCGCACGAGCGAGGTAGCCGTAACGATGGAGGCCCGTACGGGAGGCACTTCATCTATAAATGCAATGAGATCGGTGTATTATATGATTAAAGTAACGCTCGCTTTGTTCATCCGAAGCTTGAAACAAACGAAGCCAGTCGAAGTTCAGTCGTAATCAAGCTAACGAAGCGAGGTTGCTCTGTAACACCTAAGGAGGAAATTCCATGCAAGCCTTGTGGATTATCACAAGTGTCGCTTTTCTAATTGTACTTATTATGTTGATTAATAGAAGATTGCTGCGCGAGCAGTACTCCATGCTATGGCTGCTGTTCGGCGTTGTCATGCTCATTTTGTCCGTCCGTCCGCAAATTATCGATTCGCTTGCCGATTCGATCGGCATCGATTATGCGCCGGCGCTGTTGTTCTTGGTCGGCATTCTGTTCTGCGTCGCCCTTATTCTTCACCTTACGGTCATCGTTTCCAAGCTATCGGAGAAAGTCATTCGACTTACGCAAGAGCTTGGCATTCTGCATCATGAGCTTCATGAGCGCAAAAGGTCGGAATCGTAATGGCATACGTTGTATTGGCCTTTAACATTTTGCTGCTCGTCGGCGGTCAACTGCTGTGGAAAACCGGCATGAATAAGCTCGATACGGCCAAAGGCGAATCGGTCGTCACTTTGTTGTGGTCGCCGCATATATGGGGAGGACTCGTCCTATACGGAGTAGCAACCGTGATGTGGTTATACGTACTGAAGAAGCTTCCGCTCAGCCTTGCTTATCCGCTTCAAAGTTTAGCTTACGTGCTGGGTATGGTGGCGGCGGTCTATCTGTTCCACGAGACGGTACCGCTGCAGCGCTGGATCGGTGCGGGCATTATTTTGATCGGAGTCATCGTATTAGCTTGGAAATAGGTTGCGTTATTGTCTGAGGGGGCCGTTTATTTTGTTGGAATGGGTACGGAAGAACAAAGTTTGGACGATCATGATCGTCCTGATTTTTTTGCTTGCATTCTGGTTGAGAGCCGATTTTCTAACATCGGTTAAACACAATATTTCGCATGACTCGAAGTACTACAATGAGTTGGTTCACCGTCTGGTCGACAAAGGCATCTACGCTTACAAGGAAGAAGTGCCTAACGCGCGCGTAACGCCGGGATACCCGCTCTTCATGACGGCTATGTACCTGATCGGCAATCAGATCGGCGTCGAGTACTTCCCGCTCATCCGTTGGGCGCAAGTGCTTATCAGCTTAGCCTCGCTCGCACTGATGTATATCATCGCGATGCAAGCGACGAAAAATAAATGGATCGCTTTAATCACGATCTTCATTGGCGCGATCTATCATCCGTTCATCTGGACGACTGGCGCGGTTCTAACGGAGACGCTGGCATTGTTCCTGCTTATGGCGTACATATCGATGCAGATGTATGCATTCAAGACGGGGCGCATACGGGATGCGGCAATCGCGGGCGTGCTGCTCGGCTTGACCGTTCTCGTGCGAGCGGAGTTCCTTCCCCTATTCGTACCGCTATACGGCGTGTTCCTTCTCCAGCAATGGAGCAAGAACAGATCGGCATCGATCGGCGAACGCAAGCCGCTGTCTGCCGTGTTCAAGAAGGTCGTGCTTATGGGCGTAGTAACCGGCTTATGCTTGTCCGCGACGATGCTGCCGTGGTGGATTCGCAACATTGTAACGCTTAACGAGTTCGTGCTTACGGCTTCGCAATCCAATCCGTTCTCCGCCGGTACGTATCCGGACAAGAACTACGAGGATCGAATCGTGCCGAAGGAAAAGTGGATGACGCAGTCGGATTATGCATGGGCGCGCATTAAAGCAGGCTTTACGACGCAAACATGGACGTATGTGAAGTGGTATTCCGTCGGCAAGCTGAAGTATACGTACAGCCATATGTTCTTCGGCGCGGGCCATTCGCCTATTTTCTATGCTTATCCGAAGGTTGCGTACTTGCATCTTCTCCTCGTATACAGCAGTATCATTACGCTCCTAGGCCTCATCTGGCGCTGGAGACATCCAGGCGTTATGCTCGCGGTCGTGCTTGTCATCATGTCGATGATCAGGCTCGTATTCGTGCCGGAGTATCGTTATAACTTTACGGTCATGCCGATCTTTATCATTTTCTCCGTATGGCTTGGCGTTCTTATTTTACAGAAGCTATGGGCGCTTGTATCGAATCGGAGAGCTGCTTAACTTTACGAAAACCGTCTTCCGTTCACTTGTTGAACGAAGGCGGTTTTTTTAGCTGGTTGCAACTTCCATTCCATTCCTTCCGTTTTATAGGGTGTATGTACCTGAAAATGCAAAGGGGGACGAAATGGTGAAACGCAACAACCGTACGAAGCTCGCAACGATCCTTACCGCTGCGATGATTATGGGCACATTGCCTGGGCAAGCATTTGCCGACAGTGCCGACAGTGGAGGCTCGAGCCCGGTAACAGGCAGCGAGGCAGCCGTTCAAAGCGGTACGAATGCCCAGATTACGAAGGTCAAAGCGGAGGCGCTTGCCAGACAGTATGTGAACATTCCGAAGGAGTATGCCCTTCAAGGGATCAGCTTCTCGTCGGAGCAGCTTGCGGCCGGGAAACGCAACACCTGGGGTCTCGATTTTGTGAAAAAGGTGAATGGCAAACAGCAAGGCAGCATCTATGTCCGTATCCATGCCGATAGCGGTCAGCTGTTGGAATTCCGGACATATGTCGACAACCCGTCTGCTAAGCCGACTTATCCGCTGAAAGTCGAGAGGGATGCGGCACAGAAGCTTGCACTTGAGTTCATTCATACGATGGCGCCTAATTACGAGTCGCAGGTGAAGCTTAATACGGAATATGGCGTTTCGTTGCTGCCGCCGCTAACGGGCCAAGTTCGTCATCCGCTTCGTTTCGATCGTATCGTGAACGGCATTCCGTATGCCGACAATTACATCGAGGTGGAGATTGACAGCGAAGGTCACATGATGAGTTATTCGCTGCGCTGGGACGAGACAATCGTATTTCCGAAGCCGGGAACGACGCTGGCGCCAGAGCAGGCGGATGCGAAGCTGCGCGCGACTGCAATGCCGGAGCTTTCTTACATCATTCCGTATAACGCGAAGGGTGTACGCAAGCCGGTGCTCAGCTACAAGCTGGAGTCCTTGGCAATTGACGCGGAGAGCGGTGAACGGAAGGATCGCGCGAATACCCCGTATTTTAATCGGCAAGGCACGGTATCGGAAACGCCATTGTCGACGAAGCCTGATGGCGCTGTACCGGCAAAGGGAGATGTGACGGAACAGCAAGCAACCGAGCTTGTAAAAGCTGCATTCAAGCTTCCAACCGAGGCTATGCTGTCCCATTCCAACTACAACGAAAATATCGACGAATATACGGGCAAAACATATGCTTCTTGGGATCTGAATTGGACGATAACGAAAAATGGCAAGGAACAAGGTTTCCTCTCGGCCTCGGTCGATGGGCATACGGGGGTCATCCGCAACTTCTACGACTATAATTATTCTGGTTCCGCTGAGCAGGCCGCCGAGGATAAAGCTGCCGTGACGCTCCAGCAGGCGATGGAGCTGGCAACGGCTACGGTTAAGAAGCAGCTTCCTTGGCTTACGCATCAGTTCTATTTGGTGAAGCCGGATCCTGAGCAATATGAAGGGAAAACGGCGAATGAAATTGGCTCGTACCGCATCGAGTTCGTCCGCAAAATTCATGGCGCGACCGTGGATTATGATACAGTGGGCGTATCCATCGATATCCGTACGGGAGAAGTGACCGATTACAGCGGGTATATCGCAGATTTCGACTATCCGGCAACGCCGCCGAGCGTCATAACGAAGGATCAAGCGGTAACCAAGTGGCTCGGTTATTATCGGACGGAGTTGGCTTACCGGCTCGTACAGCAATATTGGTGGGACGGCCAGCCGATTCCTATCGAGAAAGCGAATCTATTGATTGCGTCGGGCGAAGCGGCTGAAACCCAGTTAAGCTCGAAGAATGAAGCGGAGCTCGTCTACCGTCTCGTACCTCGCCCTCTTGACGAGAGCATCTTCCTCGATGCGCAATCGGGAAGCTGGCGGAACCTCGAGACGGGAGAGCAAACGCAGCTTGAGAAGCCTCAGGCGCTCGATATCGAGGGCCACTGGGCACAGCGTCAGTTGGAGCTCATGGTTGCTTACAGAGCGCTTGACGTGAAAGATGGCAAGGTGCGTCCTAGCGAGCAAGTCACGCGCGGCGAGCTGATTAAGATGCTTGTGCTAGCGCGCAATAGCGGTAACTCGCCGATGATGAACGATGGGGTTACAGCTTCGCAGGAGAAAGCGTCGTTCGACGACGTTGCGGCAGACTCCAGCTACTTCGTCTATGTCGAGAGCGCGCTTGCGCAGAACCTGATCGATATCGGCGACGGCTCATTCAATCCCGACGGCAAAGTAAGCCGCGACGAGATGGCGGAACTGATCGTACGGGCGCTTGGCTACAATGCGCTTGCGGAGTATGAACATATCTTTAAAGCCAGCTTCAAGGATACGGATCAAATCGAGAACAAAGGCCAAGCTGCGATTGTGGTCGGGCTGAAGATTATGAGTTTATCCGACGGCAAGTTCCTGCCGAAGAAGAAGGTCACTCGCGCGGAAGCGTCGGTAGCGTTCTTCCGCTACCTGCAGACGCGTGCGGAGCTGGCGGAAGCGCCGCTGAGAATGTAGACGATCGAGGAAGAAGCGTGCCCGGGGCTGTAATGCCTCGGGTACGCTTTTTTTTATGAAAATACAGGTATGCAATATCGGTTGATATCAAGCATTGGACCGAGTGACATTAGCCGGCAAGCTCGCGGAATGGTTCCGCGGTTTGCCGGTTGTTTCGTGTGGCCGGAGAACTCGTGATAGCGGACTAGTCCGTTTTTTTCTTTTTCGTGGAGTAATTGGAGACGGATTTGGCATCCTCGAGGTTGTCGTTGACGAAAGCCATGTCCTGGTTCTTCGCTTTCATATGCGTGGTGCCTTTGTAATTGCCTTTGTGCGTCTGATTTTCCATGCTGTCATCTCCCTATGTGAGGTTGCGATAACTCGCTCAACGGTATTATTTCCTCGGCACATGAGCACCATTCCAGCCTTCGGTACTTTCAAAGTGGAGGTTGCTGGGGTATAATGACGTGAGTTGTTTACTTTCGGGAAAATAGGGGTGTCATATACATGGCTTTGAAAGCAGGTATCGTCGGTCTGCCGAACGTCGGCAAATCGACCTTGTTTAATGCAATTACGCAAGCGGGCGCAGAATCCGCGAACTATCCGTTTTGTACGATCGATCCAAACGTAGGCGTCGTCGAAGTGCCGGACGAGCGTCTGGACAAGCTCGTTGAGCTCGTTACGCCGAAGAGCATCGTGCCGACGGCTTTCGAATTCGTGGATATCGCCGGCCTTGTTGCAGGCGCGAGCAAAGGCGAAGGACTTGGCAATAAATTTCTTGCGCATATCCGCGAGGTTGACGCGATCGTTCACGTCGTTCGCTGCTTCCAAGACGACAACATTACGCATGTCGCGGGGAAAGTGGATCCAATCAGCGACATTCAGACGATTAATCTGGAGCTAGTGCTTGCCGATCTGGACTCGGTCGAGAAGAAGATCGATCGCTCCCGCAAAAACCTAAAGGGCGGCGACAAGAAGATCGCGTTAGAGGTTGAAGTGCTTGAGCGCGTGAAGGAAGCGTTGTACAACGATCTGCCGGCACGGAGCCTTGACCTGAGCGAAGAAGAGAAGCTCGTCATTCGCGACCTGCATTTGCTGACGATGAAGCCGGTGCTGTATGCGGCGAACGTAAGCGAGTCCGAAGCGGGCGATACGGACGGCAACCAGTACGTGCAGAAGGTACGCGAGTTCGCGGCGCAAGAAAATGCCGAGGTCGTTCCGATCAGCGCGAAGGTGGAGTCCGAGATCGCCGAGCTCGAAGGCGAAGACAAGGAAATGTTCCTCGAGGAGCTCGGCATGGCGGAATCCGGCTTGAACCGTCTTATTAAAGCGGCTTACAAGCTGCTTGGCTTGTATACGTATTTCACGGCAGGCGTGCAAGAGGTTCGCGCTTGGACGATCCGCAATGGCACGAAAGCGCCGCAGGCTGCAGGCGTTATTCATACCGACTTCGAGCGCGGCTTCATCCGTGCCGAGGTTGTTTCCTTCACGGACTTGGCCGCGGCCGGTTCGATGGGTGTCGCTCGCGAGCGAGGCCAAGTGCGTCTCGAGGGCAAAGAATACGTCGTGCGCGACGGCGACGTTATGCATTTCCGTTTTAACGTGTAGAAGAGATAGAAAGGGTGTCTGGCAGGCAGCGCGAAGGCGATGGATTGCCGAGACGCCCTTTTTTGCAGAAAAATACATGGTTTGGTGTAGCGTGCGGTACGGCTTCGGCATACGTAATGTACAGTGAGGTTTGGCCGCTGGGAAATGATGAGCCGCTTATCAAAAAAGCACCTGTCGATACGCGGCACCAGGTATGATATAATAAGGAATATCCTAATGGAATAAACAGAGGTGAATGATTGTGATAGACCGTTTACAAGCGCTCGCCGACCGGTATGAGAAGCTAAGCGAGCTGTTATGCGATCCGGATGTATCCAGCGATCCGAAGCGGCTTAGAGAGCTTTCGAAGGAGCAGTCGGACTTACAAGAGGCATACGATGCCTTTACGGAATATAAGCAAGTGTCGGAACAGCTCGATGACGCCAAAGTGATGCAAGGCGAGAAGCTCGACGATGAAATGCGCGAGATGGTGAAGATGGAGATCGAGGAGCTCAGCGCGCGCAAGGAAGCGCTGGACGAGAAGGTCCGCATTCTGTTGCTGCCGAAGGACCCGAACGACGACAAAAACGTAATCGTGGAAATTCGCGGCGCGGCAGGCGGCGACGAAGCCGCATTGTTCGCCTACGATCTGTATCGGATGTACACGAAGTTCGCCGATGCGCAAGGATGGCGAGTAGAGCTTATGGAGTTTAGCGAGAATGATCTGGGCGGATTCAAAGAGGTTATTTTCATGGTGCAGGGCAAAGGCGCGTACAGCAAGCTGAAGTACGAAAGCGGCGCTCACCGCGTACAACGTATTCCCGCAACGGAATCGGGCGGCCGCATTCATACGTCGACTTCGACGGTTGCGGTTATGCCGGAAGTCGAAGAAGTCGAGATCGAAATTCTCGACAAAGACATTCGGATCGATACGTTCTGCTCCAGCGGAGCAGGCGGACAGTCCGTTAATACGACGAAGTCGGCCGTTCGCGTACTGCACGTTCCTACGGGCATTATGGCGACTTGCCAAGACGGCAAATCGCAGAACGAGAACAAAGCGAAAGCGTTGCAGGTGCTTCGCGCTCGTATCTCCGATATTCGCCGCCAAGAAGAAGAGGCGAAATATGCCGGCGAGCGTAAGAGCAAAGTGGGTACGGGCGACCGCAGCGAGCGGATCCGTACGTACAACTACCCGCAAAGCCGCGTAACCGACCACCGTATCAACTTGACGCTGCACCGTTTGGACTCCGTCATGAACGGCGATATGGCCGACATTATTTCGTCGCTGACGATTGCCGAGCAAGCGGAACTGATGGAACGCGAGTCGATGGGTTAAGAAGCAAGAACAATATGCGCTGGATTCCCGCTGCGGTTGCCCTCTAGAAGAGCGAACGTGGCGGAGGTCCGGCGTTTTTGCTTGCCGGCGGGGTTGAATGCAAGTGGTGTGGCGAGGATAGCGGGGCTGCGGTATAAGGTTCATGGGCGCGGCGCGGAATGGGCGGATAATATATCGTGAAAGTTGCTGCCGGTGCCAGTGAGGCATCTAACGGGAATTTCTCCCGTTAATCCTAGTCAATTGAGTAATTGCTGGTGTTAACGGGAAATACTCCTGTTAAACTTCCGGATATGGGCATTTAGGGTGAATAAGAGCGGAAACAACGCCAGTTATTCCAGTTATTACGGGTTTGAGGTAACTGGGGTTTGATTAGCGTGCGAAACTCCCGTTAATACGTAGTGATGTTATTGTAGAGCGTACAAGTGTGTTTTTGTCATTAGCGGGATACTTATGGAGGGTGCTGGGATGATGGGCGATCGAGAAGATGGAAATGGGACGGCGCAGAGGTTGACGCTGCGCGAGGCAATGCTGGGCGCCGCAAACGAGCTTTCGGCGCAGGGGGTTGATGAGGCGCGCAGCAACGCGGAGCTGCTGCTGCTGCATGTGCTCGGCATGGAGCGCTCGCAGCTGCTGCGCGACTTTGGCGAGCCGTTCCCGGCGGACAAGGCGGAGGCGTGGACGGAGCTGGTCCGGCGCAAGGCGCTGGGCGAGCCGATCCAGTATATGATCGGCGAGCAATGGTTCTACGGCCGGCCGTTCGCGGTCACGCCGGCCGTTCTTATTCCGCGGCCGGAGACGGAGCTGCTCGTCGAGGCCGTGCTTGAGGCGGCCGACAAGCTGTGGCCGCCGGAAGCCGAGCCTGCGCCGACGGTCGTCGACGTCGGCACAGGCAGCGGCGCCATCGCCGTGACGCTGGCTTCGCAGCGTCCCCGCTGGCGCTTATGCGCGTCCGACCTGTCGCCGGACGCGCTGGCAGTCGCCCGCACGAACGCGGCCCGCCATGAGGCGGACGGCCGCATCGTTTTCGTGCAGGGCGACCTGCTCGCGCCCTTCGTGCCCGGGCGCGACAAAACTGAGCACGCCGGGCTGCGCATCGACGTGCTCGTATCCAATCCGCCGTATATACCGGCGGCGGACATGGAAGGGCTGCAGCGCGAGGTGCGCGACTATGAGCCGCATCTCGCGCTGGTCGGCGGCGAAGACGGGCTTGATCCGTACCGCCGCATGATCGATCAGCTGCCGCAGCTTGCCGTGCTGCCGCGCATCGTCGCCTTCGAGCTCGGCATCGGACAGCCTCGCCTCGTCGCAGCCATGCTAGAGCGTATGTCCGCCTGGGACGACATACGCATCATTACCGACTATGGCGGCATCGAGCGCCATGTCATCGCAACCCAATCGCAGCCGCGCGAATAGCGGCTGCTCCCATCCAACATAGCGAGCCCGGCTGACTAATCCAGCCGGGCTCGCTATATTGGAAATCCGCACTAACTTTCCCTCATTCCGGCACCTTTGGCAAGCTATAATGGATTTTTACAACATAGCCTGCCACTACAAGCGATAATTGGGCTGGATCCCCAAGTTTTGCTGCTCCGAGTTGTTGAACCGAGATAATAATAGATTGATAGGTTTAATTGCTAGGATCCCCGGACATACTGTAGACATAGACGTTCCGGAACGCAAGCAGTCGCACCGGCGGGTGCGCGAGGGGAGCTTGTGTAATGTCCAGCCATTATTCCAATCATTCTTATTCCAATGTTAAACCTTTTTCCTCCAAATTCCGTTACCACAATTCATACGGTTTAGTTGTATTTGTTCTTATTATGTTGATAATGAGCTGGGAAACCGGCCGCATGGATACAGCGATCGCCAGCGGGCAAATTCCGCAGGAAGCGATTCGCCTTCGTATATTGGCAAACTCCGACAGCCCTGCCGACCAAGCGGTGAAGCGGGTGGTTCGCGACGAAATCGTCAAAGCGATGGGCACTTGGGCAAGCGGTCCGCAAACGATCGACGAAGCTCGTCAGACCATTCTTGCGCATATGCCGGAGATAAAGCGGATTACGGCTGAAGTTCTCGCCAACCGCGGCTTCACATACGGGTCTGACGCCGAGCTTAGCGTAGTTCCTTTCCCTACGAAAATGTACGGCAGCGAAATGTATCCTGCCGGCGATTATGAAGCGGTTCGCATCACGCTTGGCGCAGGCAACGGTCAAAATTGGTGGTGCGTGCTTTTTCCTCCGTTATGTTTCGTTGACGGCGCATCCGGCGAAGCGGCTGCAGGGGCATCGACGCTGGCAGCGGCACAAGCCCAAGATACGACGAACAAGCAAGCGCAATCGGATGTTCAGCCAGAACAACAAGAGCAAGCGGAAGAGCCATCGGCACCCAAGGCAAAGTTCTTCCTCTGGGAAATGATTCAGAACCTGTTCAACTGGATCAAATCGCTCTTCGCTTAACCATCCAGCTTGCTTGCAAATGGCTGTGCTATAATACTTCATATAGGCAACACAATCATGGATAAGCAAGGATTGAAGGATCGCGATGAGCATAACGAAAACGAAACTATGGCGAGTGCAGGCCGAAGAGCCCCAAGCACTTGCTTCCGAACTTACGGAAGCCGCAGCTTTGCTGCGGAATGGCGGTCTAGTCGCCTTTCCGACCGAAACGGTGTACGGCTTAGGGGCGGACGCACGCAATACGTCGGCAGTCCAAGGCATATTCACGGCCAAGGGAAGGCCGTCCGACAATCCGCTAATCGTACATATCGCACACGTTAGTCAGGCGGATGGGCTTGTGAAGCCTTATCCTCCGATCGCGGCACAGCTTATGGAGCGCTTCTGGCCAGGACCGCTTACGATCGTATTGCCGGTACGCGAAGGGAAGCTATCGACGCTCGTAACGGCTGGCTTGTCGACCGTCGGCATTCGCATGCCGGATCATCCGGCAGCGCTAGCTCTAATCGAGCAGGCGGGTTGCCCGGTCGCAGCGCCAAGCGCGAATCGTTCCGGCCGGCCAAGTCCAACGCTCGCGAAGCATGTGCTTGAGGATCTAGGCGGTTCGATCGACGGCATCGTCGATGGCGGCGCTACAGGCGTAGGTCTCGAATCGACCGTTATCGAGCTGGCAGACGATCTTACGATTCGCATTTTACGACCGGGCGGCATTACGCAAGAAGATCTTCGAGCCGCATTCCCCCATGCGGTCATCGAAAGCGCCGACGCTTCGGAGGCGGATAACGCCCCAAGGTCGCCCGGCATGAAGTATACGCATTATGCTCCGCGGGGCGAGCTTACGCTCGTCCAAGGCGAGCCGGATCAAGTAACGGCCTATATCCGTGCACAGGTCGCGAAGTCCAAGAATAGCGGAGAGTCCGCCGGAGTGCTGGCCTTCGAAGAACGAATCGCCTCCTATGAAGGCGATCTTGTGCTGTCCTGCGGAAGCGAAGCCTCGCTTGAAGAGGCAGCGCATCGCTTGTATGCCGCTCTGCGCGAATTCGACGCAGCCTCCATTCAGCGAATATGGGCGGAATGCGGCCCAGAACATGGGATCGGCGAAGCGCTTATGAACCGCATGGCCAAAGCCTCAGGCAATCGAATCGTTCGATTGTAGTCTGTTTGTCCACTTGTCCGCATATGTTTGGTAGAGAATGTGACGGACATGGAGGAGATAGGCTGTGGTCGAAGCTGATTTGCATGCAGGGCAATTTTTGACGCTGCTTATCATGGCTGTAGCGTTAGGTTTTGATGCTTTTTCGCTAGGGCTCGGTATCGGCTTAAGAGGAATCCGGATAAAGGATATTTTGAAGCTCAGCTCCGTTATCGCCTTGTTCCACATCATTATGCCGCTTGGCGGCATCGTCATGGGACAGTTCGTAAGCGGGCTGCTTGGCAGTGTAGCTACGACCGCTGCGGGTATTCTGTTACTGCTGCTTGGCGGACATATGATATACAGCTCGCTCAGGGGCGATGCGGTCGTGTCCTTCGACCACCGTACCTATTGGGGGTTGTTTGTTTTCGCGCTTAGCGTAAGCATCGACTCGTTTTCCGTTGGCATTACGCTTGGCATGTTCGCGGCGGATATATGGCTGACTGTACTGCTCTTCGGATTTTTCGGCGGCTTAATGTCGATAATGGGGTTAATGCTTGGACGCAAAGTAAGCGCGAACCTCGGCGAGTACGGGGAAGCGTTGGGAGGCGCAATCTTATTCGTCTTCGGTATTTTATTCGTGTTCTAGCAGGATGCGGCTTTAGATGCGGACGCTGGACGTATACGGTCTTTTTCTGTACTATTTAGTTAAGCGAAAACGTTTTTTGCTTGTGCGGTTTGCACAAAGATCCCAAGTTGAACATTTCATTATTAAAGGCTGACGGAATGTTGGCTTTCACCGCCAAATGATGGCGATAGCGGTTTGCGCTTGAATACGCGGTATGATAGGGGGCAGAAGGCATGAAACGGATTTTATTCGTATGCACCGGCAATACGTGCCGATCTCCGATGGCGGAAGCGATGCTGAGAAGAATGGCGCATTTAAGAGGGATAACGGTTGCCGTTCGTTCCGCCGGCGTATCGACCGTTGACGGACTACCCGTATCCCGGCATGCGCTGGAGACGCTGCGCGAACGAGAGATTGATCATAAAGGGACATCCCGGTCGATGACCGGCGAAGCGGTTGAATGGGCCGATCTCATATTGACGATGACGGCCGGTCATAAGAGAGGACTTCTGCAATGGTTTCCCGAAGCGGTGGACAAGACGTATACGCTTAAGGAATATACGAATATGGACAAGAGCGTACTTGCCGATATCGAGGAGCTTGAAGGGCTGTATACCGACATGCACATGAAGCAGGCGCTCGGCCAGCAGCTTACGTCCTCGGAACGTATGAGGCTGCTTGAGCTGGAACGACGTATTCCGAGCTTCGATATTGCCGATCCGTTCGGCGGCTCCTACGCTCTTTACGATAGCTGCGCGCATGAAATCGAGACGGCGCTTGTCCGCTTGCTTGATAAGCTGGCCAAGCGATAATCCGCCTCGGCCTACACGATAGCAATTGATTTTTTGCCGAGTATCGGCTATGATGAAAAGACATATTAGGTTTCCGATGTAACTGGCGACGGAAGTGGGCTAACCACGGTGGAGCATCGGATCATACGGCCGGTCGCCTGGGCAAAGAGCAACATGCTTACAAGCATGTCATGCTCTTTTTTTGTCTTTATAAGGATTAAGACGTAAGCTTGCTGCCTGCGCTTCTGTTTCGCCGCGAAGCGGCGGCTGATCCGCCTTGCGGGAGAATCAGCCGTTTACGCTTGACAAATGCAGGTATAATAAGACTGTAATTGATGTTCGAGGGAGGTCATTAAACCTATGAAAATTGCAATTGGAGCCGATCACGCCGGCTATGTTCTGAAGGATGTTGTCGTACCTTTCATTGAATCGCTTGGCCATGAGATTGTAGACGTTGGATGCGACTGCAGCCAGTCGGTCGATTATCCCGATTACGCGCTTCCGGTATGCGATCTCGTCGCGAGCGGCGAAGCCGATCGCGGCATTCTGATCTGCGGGACGGGCATCGGGATGTCCATTGCCGCCAACAAGGTGAAGGGCATACGCTGCGCGCTAGTGCATGATCTGTTCTCGGCGAAAGCGACCCGCGAGCATAACGATACGAACGTGCTTGCCATGGGCGAGCGGATTATCGGTCCGGGCGTCGCGCAGGAAATCATTCGGATTTGGCTCGAAACGCCGTTCTCGCAAGGCGAGCGCCATCTTGGACGCTTGAATAAAGTCGCTCGAATCGAACAACCAGTTGCTTTGAAATCCGAGTAATCGCTATGAATGAAACCTACATGAATGAACGCGTATCTCTCGAGTCGATAGCATCGAATGTGGAAACGATCATACGGGAGCTAGCTGCGGCGGGCGGTTTGTCTGAAGGCCAGCTTCTTGTAATAGGCGTCAGTACGAGCGAAGTGCTCGGGAAGCGCATCGGAACGGCAGGCACCGTGGATACCGCCGAGCGAATATTCGCAGGCGTTGAGGCTGTACGCAAGCAAATCGGCTTTCATCCGGTCTATCAATGCTGCGAGCATCTGAATCGCGCGCTTGTCATGGAGCAATCGGTTGCCGAGCGTCTTCGTCTCGAGCTTGTATCGGCTGTTCCGGTTCCGAAAGCAGGCGGTTCAATGGCCGCATTCGCGTATCGGTCGCTTTCCGGAGCTTGTCTCGTCGAGACGGTAGCCGCTCATGCGGGAATCGATATCGGCGATACGCTCATCGGGATGCATTTGAAGCGCGTTGCCGTTCCGGTTCGGCCTTCTATCAAGAGCATAGGAAGCGCGCATGTAACGATGGCGTTCACGAGACCGAAGCTGATCGGCGGGGCTCGCGCCGTCTATGAGCTGGAAGGCACGGCGGCACAGCCTGTGCAGGACAACGGCACTTGTGAATGATTTTTGATACGATAAGGATACATGAATCAAACCCTATATACTTTTTTTTAAACCTAAGGAGGAATTACTGTTATGGAAAATCTACGCAAGCAAGATCCTGAAGTGCTTAAAGCAATGGGCCTTGAGCTAACGCGCCAACGCGACAACATCGAACTGATCGCTTCCGAGAATATCGTAAGCGAAGCCGTTCTTGAAGCAATGGGCTCGGTTCTGACGAACAAATACGCGGAAGGCTATCCAGGCAAGCGTTACTACGGCGGCTGCGAGCATGTCGATATCGTTGAGGATCTTGCCCGCAACCGCGCGAAAGAACTGTTCGGCGCCGAGCACGCGAACGTGCAGCCGCACTCCGGCGCGCAAGCGAACATGGCTGTTTACCTCGCGGCGCTTAAGCCCGGCGATACGGTTCTCGGCATGAACCTGGCGCATGGCGGCCACTTGACCCACGGCAGCCCGGTTAACGCATCCGGCTTGCTGTACAACTTCGTCGCATACGGCGTACAAGAGGATTCCTTCACGATCGATTACGAAGAAGTTCGCAAGCTCGCATTCAAGCACCGTCCGCGTTTGATCGTTGCCGGCGCCAGCGCATACCCGCGCATTATCGATTTCGAGAAATTAGGCAAAATCGCGAGCGACATAGGCGCGTTGTTCATGGTCGATATGGCGCACATCGCTGGTCTTGTAGCTGCCGGCCTTCACCCAAACCCGGTGCCGCATGCGCACTTCGTAACGACAACGACGCACAAGACGCTTCGCGGACCTCGCGGCGGCATGATTCTTTGTCGCGGGCCATGGGCTGCTGCCATTGATAAAGCGGTATTCCCTGGTTCCCAAGGCGGCCCTCTTATGCATATTATCGCGGCAAAAGCCGTTGCTTTCGGCGAGGCGCTTCAGCCTTCCTTTAAGCAATATGCACAAAACGTCGTAAAAAACGCCAAGGTTCTTTCCGAAGAATTGTTGGCCCGCGGAATCAACATCGTATCCGGCGGAACGGATAACCATTTGATGTTGATCGACACGCGCAACCTGGGCATTACAGGCAAAGTGGCTGAGCATGTATTGGATGAAGTCGGCATTACGGTTAACAAAAACGCGATTCCGTTCGACCCGACCAGTCCGTTCGTAACAAGCGGCATCCGCATAGGTACGCCGGCGGCTACGGCTCGCGGCATGAACGAAGAAGCGATGAAAGTGATTGCGGAAGTTATCGCCCTAGTGCTTAAGAACGCCGAGGATCAAGCCGTGCTGGAGAACGCGCGCGGCATGGTTCGTGACCTGACGGCGAAATTCCCGCTTTATCCTGGAATGACTTACTAGTATCCATTCAAGTATCTATATACAGTTTTATGAATAAAAAGCCCGTGCCTCGACGCAAAGTTGACAGCACTGGCTTTTTTTTCATGCATTTTTTCATAGAAACCATGCATTTTTATTCATATATCCAAAAGCTATTTACAAACGTTTTGTAAGCTCCGGTAAAAAATTTTTTAAAGTAAAAAAAACCGCAAGTGTAATTTCGAAAAATTGTAGCATCCTATACGCAACAAGGGATTTGTCGAATTTCCAGCAAAATCGGATTTGCAAAATAGTTACGGTGGCAATTTTTAGCCAGTTGACAATGCAATCAGCGTTAGTATATATTTTTCTACGTTAAAATCAGAGTAATAGTATATTATTTTCGTGAAAATTAATGAATTCATTATTCATTTAGATTCATAATTATGCAAAATGAATTTTTATGCACTTTGTGTAATTATTAATCGTTAATTTTTGCGATTTTAGTGTTACAAAAAATTGCATCTGATACAAAATCAGGGGAGGAAACGAAGTGAAAAAGAAAACAGTATTTTCGTATGTAACGCTTTTGTTGGTGCTTACGCTCGTCTTAGCTGGCTGCGGCAACCAAAACAACAACCCTGCAAATCCGAACAACTCCGGCAACGATGGCGGATCCGAGGGCCAAGAGGAAGCTAGAGCTTTCCGCTTGAATCTTCATTCCGAACCGCCAAGTCTTGACCCGGCACTGATGGAAGACAACGTGTCCGGTACAATCGCAACGGGTATCTACGAAGGTTTGACTCGCAAAGACGAATCAGGCAACACGGTTGAAGGTATGGCCGAGTCTTGGGAAATTTCCGAAGACGGCAAAACCTATACATTCAAAATTCGCTCCGATGCAAAATGGAGCAATGGCGACCCTGTAACGGCAAATGACTTCGAATTCGCTTGGAAACGCGCGCTTGACCCGGCTATCGGATCGACATACGCATACCAATTCTATTACATCGCAGGCGCCCAAGATTACAACGAAGGCAAAACAACGAATGCCGACGCTGTAGGCGTTAAAGCGCTGGACGCTCAAACGCTGGAAGTTAAGCTTAACTCCCCAACGCCTTATTTCTTAGGTCTGACATCGTTCTATACGTATAACCCTGTTCATCAATCCGCTAAGGAAAATGCGGGCTGGGCTGCCGACGCCGCGACGATTATCGGCAACGGTCCTTTCAAAATGGGCGAATGGCAGCACAACACTTCCATCAAGCTCGTACCTAACGAAAACTATTACGCTAAAGATCAAGTGAAATTCACAAGCGTTGATTTCACGATGATCGCAGACTCGGCTACCGAGCTCGCGAACTATGAAACGGATCAGCTTGATTACACAGGCAAACCGACCGGCGAAATTCCGGCCGAGCAAATTCCGGTTCTTGCCGAATCGAAGAAAGACGAGTTCCACCAAGTAGGGACGGCTAGCTCGTACTACTACATGTTCAACATGGAGAAAGCGCCTTTCAACAACGTGAAGGTGCGTAAAGCTCTTGCAATGGCGATCGATCGCCAATCGATCGTTGAAGATATTACGCAAGCGGGCGAGCTGCCGGCTTTCGGTTTCGTACCTCCGGGTATCGTAGGCGTGAAAGGCGACTACCGCGACGAAGTGAAAGACGACTTCTTCAAGGAAGACGTAGAAGAAGCGAAAAAATTGCTTGCTGAAGGCTTGGAGGAGCTTGGTCTCTCTTCGTTCCCTGAAGTGAAGCTGACTTACAACACGAACGACTCGCACAAAGCGATTGCCGATGCGATCGTAGACATGTGGAAAACGAACCTGGGCATCACTGTAGGCACAGGCAACGAAGAATGGGCCGTATTCCTTGAGAACCGTACGGCGATGAACTATGAAATTCAACGTGCGGGCTGGGGAGCGGACTACAACGATCCAATGACTTACATGGACATGTTCGTAACGAAAGGCGGACAAAACAACACCGGTTTTGCTTCTGCCGAATACGACGCCCTGATTCAAAAAGCATATGCAAGCAGCGACCAACAAGAGCGTATCGACGCTATGAAAGAAGCGGAAAAAATCTTGATGGATCAATTGCCGATCTTGCCGATTTACTACTACAGCAGCGTATACATGCTGAAACCAGGATTCGAAAATATATACCTGGACTACAAAGGCGACATTGAGTACACTCGCGGCTACTACGTAGCGAAGTAAGGTGAGTCCAGCACTTGAGGTCAGGGATATATGCGCAAGCTGCGTATATATCCCTTTCTTTTGAGTGATTCCATGCAGGCTGTTGTAGCGTTTTGCTCATTTGTAAGGAGGTGTCCGTTGCAGTGCTTAAATACGTGTCCAAAAAATTTTTATCGATGCTTGCATCCTTGTTTGTACTTGCGTCAGCAACCTTCTTCTTGATGAAGCTTATTCCGGGCGATCCGTTTCTGCGTGAGAAAGCGATTCCCGAGAAAATTAAAGAAAGTCTATATGCCATGTACGGTTTAGATCAGCCGATATGGAAGCAATATTTGATGTATTTGAACAACCTGCTTCACGGAGACTTAGGAATGTCGATGAAGCAGCAATATATGTCCGTCACTCGCATTATTAAAGACAGTTTTGTGTATTCCGCGCAAATCGGGGTGCTGGCGATTATCGTTTCCGTTGCCGCAGGCTTGATTCTTGGCATTATCGCTGCGCTAAACCATCGAAAATTATTGGATAGCCTTACGATTGTCGTTGCCGTGCTGGGTGTATCGATTCCGAACTTCCTTGCGGCGTCGGCGTTGCAATATGTATTCGGCCTTAAGCTCCGCCTACTGGATGTATCGGGACTGAATGATTGGACCGACTACATTATGCCCGTGCTTGCGCTATCTTTCCTGCCGGCGGCGTTCATTGCACGCTTGACTCGTTCGACAATGCTTGAGGTTCTATCCGCTGATTATATTAAGACGGCTCGTTCCAAAGGACTCAGCGGCCGCATCATTCTTGTCCGTCATGCACTGCGCAATGCAATCCTGCCCGTTGTCACTTATATTGGGCCGATGACGGCAAACATTATTACGGGCTCCGTCGTGGTTGAACAAATATTCGGCATCGGCGGCATCGGCAAGTTTTTCGTTCAAAGCATTACGAACCGCGATTATACGCTTATTATGGGCCTTACGTTATTTTACGGCATCATCCTTATGGTCGCGCGGTTCTTGACCGATGTCGCCTACGGCTTCGTCGATCCGCGAATTAAGCTAAGCAGAGGGAAGGGGGCTAAATGATGGCTGAGAAAATGTTAACCCCTGACGACTTTGCCAAGCTGAGCAAAGAAGAGAAGAAAACGGAGACGGTCGTCCGCGAAAGCATTTCGGCTTGGAAGGACGCCTGGCTGCGGCTGAAAACGAACAAAATGGCGATGGTTAGCCTTGCTATCCTTGTCGTTATCATCATCATGGCGATCATAGGTCCATGGATTTCAGAGCTTATGGGCCAAGACTATTCTACCAACCATTTGAAAGAGAAGAATACCTCGCCGAACGGAACCTATTGGTTCGGAACGGACAATCTCGGCCGCGATATGTTCGCGCGTACGTGGATGGGAACGGGCATCTCGCTGCAGGTCGGTTTCTATGCCGCGCTTGCCGACCTCGTGATCGGCGTTATTATGGGCGGCATCATGGGCTACTTCGGCGGTCGCGTGGACGAGATCTTGAACCGCTTCTGCGAGGTGTTGTATTCGATTCCGAGCATGCTCATTATTATTTTGCTCATCGTCATTATGGAGCCGAGTATGTTCACGATCGTACTGGCCCTCAGCATAACAGGCTGGATTAATATGGCCTGGCTCGTTCGCGGGCAAATCATGCAGCTCAAAAACCAGGAGTACGTCATGGCGGCCCAAGCGCTTGGCGCAAGCACGCCGCGTATTCTGTTCAGACATCTTATACCGAATGCAATGGGACCGATTATCGTAACGCTGACGCTTACGGTGCCGAGCGCGATTTTCGCCGAAGCCTTCTTAAGCTTCCTCGGACTTGGCGTGCAATCGCCTTCGGCTTCGCTCGGCACGATGATTAACGATGCGATTAAAGCATGGACGCTTTATCCGTGGAGAATGTGGTTCCCGGCTGCGATTATCAGTTTGATGATGCTTTGTTTCAATATTTTCGGCGACGGCTTGCGCGATGCGCTCGATCCGAAGATGAAGAAGTAGGAGGTGGATCATGATGGAAAGATTGCTTGAAGTCAAAGACCTTCGCGTTGATTTTAAAGTTCGCGGCGGCATCGTGCAAGCGGTGCGCGGCGTCAACTTTCATGTGAATAAAGGCGAGGCGGTAGCGATCGTCGGCGAGTCCGGCTGCGGCAAGAGCGTCACGGCTCAATCGCTGATGCGGCTCGTTCCGTCCCCGCCGGCGAAGACGACAGGCTCGATTCAATTCGCGGGCAAAGATATATTGAAGCTGACCGATCGGCAAATGGAGGATGTGCGGGGCAAGGAAATGGGCATGATCTTCCAGGATCCGATGACTTCGCTGAATCCGACGCTAACGATCGGCCGTCAGATAACGGAAGGCCTTGTTAAGCATCAAGGATTAAGCAACGAGAAGGCACGTGCGCGCGCCATTGAGATGCTCGAACTGGTAGGCATACCGAATCCGGCTTCGCGCGTGAATCAATACCCGCATCAATTCTCGGGCGGTATGCGCCAACGGGCGATGATAGCAATCGCGCTTGCTTGCAACCCTTCGCTGCTTATAGCGGATGAGCCGACAACGGCGCTGGACGTTACGATTCAAGCGCAAATTATGCGCGTGATGAAAGATTTGCAGCAAAAGCTTGGCACTTCTATTATTCTAATTACGCATGATCTTGGAGTTGTAGCCGATGTGTGCGATCGCGTTATCGTGATGTATGCCGGCAAAGTGGTCGAGACAGGAACGAAATGGGAAATTTTCAAAAATCCGAAGCATCCGTATACGAAGGGTCTGCTGCGCTCGGTGCCAAGGCTCGATCAGAAGAAGGACGAGCCGCTTGTTCCGATCTACGGCATGCCGCCGGATTTGATCAAGCCGCCGGTCGGCTGCAGCTTCTGCGCGCGTTGCGACGAAGCGATGCGCGTCTGCGTCGATAACGATCCCGAATTGCTTAAGGTAGGCGACAGCGAGTCGCATGCATCGGCATGCTGGATGGCCCATCCTTTCGCGCAGCCGAAACGGGAGGTGTCGTTATGAGCCAACCGTTGATCGAAGTGAAAAACTTGCGCAAGTTCTTCAACCTTGGGGGCGGTACGACGCTTCAAGCGGTTAACGATATTAGCCTTTCGATCCAGAAGGGCGAAACGGTAGGTGTCGTCGGCGAGTCGGGCTGCGGCAAGTCGACGGCTGGCCGCACCATTATGCGGCTTTATGAACCGACCGGCGGCTCGGTTGCATTCGAAGGCAAGGACATTTACGGGCTGAGAGGTTCGAAGCTGAAGGCGCTTCGCCGCGATATGCAGATGATTTTCCAGGATCCGTATGCCTCGCTCAACCCGCGAATGACGGTTATGGACATTATCGGCGAGCCGATCGATATTCATAACCTCGCGAACGGCGGCAAGGAACGCAGGAAAAAGGTCGAGAATCTGCTCGATCTGGTTGGCCTTAACCCAAGCCATGCAACGCGTTATCCGCATGAGTTCTCCGGCGGCCAGCGCCAGCGGATCGGCATTGCCCGAGCGCTTGCGGTCGATCCGAAGTTCATCATTGCCGATGAGCCGATCTCCGCGCTTGACGTGTCCATCCAAGCTCAAGTCGTCAACTTGATGCAGGATTTGCAGCGCAAGATGGGACTCACGTATTTGTTCATCGCGCATGACCTCTCCATGGTTAAGCACATAAGCAATCGCGTTGCCGTTATGTACTTGGGCAAAATCGTCGAGCTGGCTTCCAGCGACGACCTGTACGCGATGCCTGCGCATCCTTATACGCGCGCGCTTATGTCGGCGATTCCGATTGCCGATCCCGAGGTGGAAGCAACGCGCGAGCGCATCGTGCTGACGGGTGATCTTCCGAGCCCGATCAATCCGCCGAAGGGCTGCCAGTTCCACACGCGCTGCCCGATCGCGACCGATCGCTGCAAGGTAGACGAGCCCGCTCTATTGGAAACGCGCAAAGGGCATTTTGCTGCATGTCACTACGCATAATAATGAAGATAAGCACACTGGAAGCGGCATTTTATGCTCGCTTTTGGTGTGTTTTTTGATTTGGCTGAGCTTGGATGCCCGTAAAGATTGAATAAGCAGCCATCCACCGACATGGAGTTCGAATTGTGGCTTTTAATGAAGAAGCGTTTTGTGGTAAAATTTAGGTAGTAGGGTTGATTGCGCGTAGTGTAATGGATGGACTTGAAATGAATTGCGTTTGAAATGGGGGAAGTTATGGAGTTCATTATAGCGCTGATCGTTATATTGTTCGTTGTATTTGGACTAATAGGGGCAACTACTAAAAAGAAGGGACGCGGATCGGGTTACCGGAACGGAGGATCGAGAGGAATGAAACGAATCTATGCCTCGTGGCCGTCTGCGGAGCCCCCTATGGCACTGGGCGTACCCTACGGGCATCCGGCCCGTTCGGCAGCGGAGAGGCTCGAATCGGCGCTGGGGCTGGATTTCGAAGCACGCGTCAAGGATCGAGTGCTGAAGGAGCAACCCCGTCTGACGGATAACGAATGGAAGTGGACGTGGTTCGAGCTGAAGCGTTATTTCCTCATGTGCGCGATTATGCGAAGCGTGCCGATGTATAGCCGTTCAGCTGACGCGATCTGGCATGAAATGCTTATGTTCACGAGGGAGTACGAGCAATTTTGCTCGGGATTCAGCGGCGAGATGATTCATCATGCGCCTCATGCAGCAGGCGTACAGTCGGAACCGGGCGAGAGAGCATGGTTCGACTGGGTATATGGCGAGTTATTCGAGCAGACGCCGGTAAGCGGAAGGGTATGGGGAACGTTCTACCGTACTCCGCTGCCGCAGTCGAAACTTTCGGAGATCGAGTTATGGAGCGAGCAGCAACTAAAAGATGGATGGTTCAACGGCAAAGCCTCGCTCAAGCATGGGGATTTGAGCGATACGATCGGTCACCTGATCGGTCGATTGAAGCGCCAAGTGGGAGAGGCCAAGCAGAGACGCATCATTACCCGTCAGGACCGGTCGTCAAGAAACGGAATCTATGATGATCCTGCGCTAATGATGCTGTCGGGCATGCTTATCTTTAATTCGCTTCATCATTCCGATGATTTTGCCCGGCAGATGGATAATCTGCAGACGGAAGAGGAACGTAAAGCGAACTCGAGCGGCGATTCGACTTACGCATGCAGCGGCTCTTCGCATGACGGCAGGCACGACGGCGGTCATGACGGCCATTCCGGCGGACACGGCGGCGATTCTTCGTGCGGCGGCGGGGGGAGCGGCGGCGGCGGATCGTCCTGCGGCGGCGGATGCGGTGGAGGCGGAGATTAGCGATCGATTCAAGTAACGAATGATATTATGGGCAACCCGCATTCCCTAGGAGGATGCGGGTTGTTTGTTATATGTAGCAAAAGTTATAAGTGCATATATGATCTTACAACCAGTGGTTAGGTATGTGGCGGTGTCTGTAAGAGTGTATAGGATCTTACAGAGTATTTGAGTCTGCTGGAGCACGCCCGCGACTTCGTGCAAGATCACATACGCACTTACAGTGGGAGGTCGGATAAGCATCGGCGTCTGTAAGAGCATATAGGCACTTACGGAGCTGCTGTTGGAGTCGAGGCTCGTTTCTGAGTACTGTAAGAGCATAAATAACCTTTCTTTTATCGTTTCTGCAATTATCGACAAGCCACAGCATCAGCCGGGCTGGCTTGGACATACTGAAAATGAATAAAACTCAAGATGCATCGAGGGGTTTACAATGCTATAATAGTTGGGATTGTGTCAAGCCTACAACTATATACGGGAGGAATTACGCTCCATGAGCAAACTAATCATTTGCGACCATCCTTTAATTCAGCATAAGCTGACTTTTATTCGGAATAAAGAGACGAATACGAAAGATTTTCGGGAATTGGTTGACGAAGTGGCTACATTGATGGCCTATGAAATTACGAGAGAAATTCCGCTGGACACGATTAAAGTACAGACCCCGGTCGCCGAGACGGACGCCAAGGTCGTATCCGGCCGCATGCTCGGTCTGGTGCCCATTCTTCGCGCGGGACTCGGGATGGTTGACGGCATATTGAAGCTCATTCCGTCCGCCAAGGTCGGTCATATCGGACTGGCTCGCGACCACGAGACGCTGCAACCGAAGGAATATTACATTAATTTGCCGACGGACGCCTCCAATCGCATGCTGATCGTTATCGATCCGATGCTGGCAACGGGCGGTTCGGCAATTGCTGCTATATCCTCGCTTAAGAGCCATAATTGCGACCAGATTAAGCTAATGTGTCTTATCGCCGCCCCTGAAGGCGTGAAGGCGGTTCAGGATGCGCACCCGGATGTAGACATCTATATCGCCGCGCTGGACGAGCGCTTGAACGAGAAGGGCTACATCGTTCCGGGTCTTGGAGATGCGGGCGACCGCATGTTCGGAACGAATTAGAGAAGTAAAAACTTCCCTGCTTTTGAAGCGAGTTTGCTATCAAACTTTTAGGCCCCCACATCATCGAATTACATCAATACAGTTTTTTTCATAGGAGTGGAAACTTTTGACCAAACTGAAAGTAATGACAATTTTCGGCACGCGTCCGGAGGCGGTCAAGATGGCACCGCTTGTTCTTGAACTGCAGAAGCATGACGATCAGATCGAATCGATCGTATGCGTGACGGCGCAGCATCGCCAGATGCTGGATCAGGTGCTGGACTTTTTCGAGATCGAACCGAATTACGATTTGAACGTAATGAAAGATCGCCAGACGCTGACGGAAACGACCGTACGCGTGCTTGAAGGCCTCGATCCGGTGCTGCAGCAAGCAAAGCCGGATATCGTGCTTGTGCACGGCGATACGCAGACGACGTTTCTTGCCAGCTATGCGGCGTTCTTGAAGCAGATTAAGGTCGGCCATGTCGAGGCGGGACTTCGCACGTGGAACAAGCTTTCTCCGTATCCCGAGGAGATGAACAGGCAGCTTGCCGGCGTCCTTTCCGACGTGCATTTCGCCCCAACGGAGTGGTCGGCGAACAATTTGCGCAAGGAGAACAAGTCCGAGGAAACTATCTATGTGACCGGCAATACGGCAACCGACGTGTTCCAATACACGGTGGACGAATCGTTCATGCATCCCGTGCTTGATTGGGCGAAAGGGAAACGGATGATTCTGATGACGGCACACCGCCGAGAGTCGCTAGGTGAGCCGCACCGCAATATTTTCCGTGCAGTGAAGCGGATCGTGGACGAGCATGAGGATGTCGTAGTCGTCTACGCGGTCCATCTGAACCCGGCAGTTAGAGAACCGGCTAATGAGATTCTTGGCAATCACCCTCGCATTCAATTGATCGAGCCGCTCGACGTGTTCCAGTTCCATAACTTCTACCCGCATACGTACATGATTATGACCGATTCGGGCGGCATGCAGGAAGAAGCTCCGTCGTTCGGGGTACCGACGCTTGTCCTTCGCGACACGACGGAGCGTCCGGAAGGAATTGAAGCAGGCACGCTTGAGCTTGTAGGCACGGATGAAGAGACCGTGTACGGCAGGGCGAAGGCGCTGCTCAACGATTCGGAGCTATATGGAAGAATGAGCAGAGCTGCAAATCCGTATGGAGACGGCAAAGCGTCGGAGCGCATCGTCGAGGCGATCCTGCATCATTTTGGCAGAAGAAAGGCGCGCCCCGATTCGTTCACAGAACGTTCATAGTTTACATGCGTTCAGTCAACTGTAAGGTCAATGTACAGCATACAGTAGTACTGTACGGTTTTGATCGCTCGGAACACTAGTAGAATCAAGGGTTTTGTACATTTTGTTCACTAAATGTTTGCAGTTATATCAATTGACAAAACCAGCGCCGCTTCGATAAAATATATGAGGATTGACAGGGGTACAAGCCAATGAATAGAAATAACAAAAGGGACAATCCGTTGCTGGCCGCCGGTCTAGTAGGCGCTCTCGGAATCAATGTCGCAGTTTGTATTTTCTTGGGGTACTGGATCGGCTCTCTGGGCGCCGACCGCTTCGGCGGCGAGATGGCTTGGAAGATGTCGGGTCTGCTTGTCGGTCTGGCTGTCGGCATTCTCTCAGCCATTCTGATTGTAAAGAGGGTTCTGGAGGATTCCGATGGATAACATTATGAAGACGGCAGTTCGGGTGCTCCTGTATCTGCTGGCAGCTTGTCTGCTGGTATGGGCTCTCGCTCCGGAATGGCGTATTGTCACACTCGGCCTTCTTCTAGGATTGGCGGCAAGTTCCATGAATGCGTTTTTATTGAGACGCCGAGTGGAGATGGTTACACATGGAGCAGCGGGAACCGGACCTCGCAAGATGGGTCTCGGACTCGGAAGCCGGATCGCGACCGTGCTTTTGGTAGCCATGATCGCCTATCGCTTCCCGGAGAAGTTCAGCATGCCGGCCGCTTTAATCGGCTGTATGGTTATGCCGTTTATTCTTTTGGCAGCAGCTTATTTCCATAACAAACGACAGTCTTAGCGGAAAGGGGTGAAAATTTTACATGCATGAATTTCCCGTAGTGCAGCTTGGGCCACTCAACATTGATATTTCCACCGTAATCGCGTTATTCGTATCCGTTGTCATAACGATGCTGGTGGCAAGATTGGCTGTTCGCAATCTTTCGGTGACCAACCCGGGCAAGATGCAAAACTTCCTGGAATGGGTCGTTGAATTCGTTCACGGCGTTATTGCCAGCGCAATGCCGCTTAATCGTGTCAAACCTTTCCTATCGCTAGGATTGACGCTTATTATGTTCATTTTCATCTCCAACTTACTCGGCTTGCCTTTCGGTATCACTTTCGAGGCACATCACGTCAACGAAGCATTGGGGATTACGCAAGAGTTGTTGGACGAGCACCATGGCGAAGCGCACGTTTCCTTCTGGAAATCGCCAACTGCGGATCTTTCGGTTACGGCAGGCCTGGCGCTTATCGTATTCGTGATCGTCCACTACCTTGGTCTTAAACAAAATAGAAAGCACTACCTGAAGCATTACTTCCATCCGTTCCCGATTTTCTTGCCGGTCAACATTATTGAGACTATCTCGAAACCGGTAACGCTGGCACTTCGGTTGTTCGCTAACATCTATGCGGGCGAGGTTCTAATTTCTACGATTCTGATGCTTAAATGGGTCGGTATTCCGTTCCTGGCTGCTTGGCAGGGCTTCAGTTTATTCGTAGGCGGCATTCAGGCTTTCCTGTTCACGATTCTGACGATGGTTTATATTTCGCAAGCTGCCATTCATGACGAAGCCGATGAACATCATTAATATCGCTTTATGCCCGGGCAAGCTCATGGGCCTCCGGGTTGGTTATACAACTAAAAACAACATATCTTGAGGAGGAAATTTAAAATGGAAATCTTGGCAGCAGCATTGGCAGTAGGTTTGGGCGCAGTTGGCGCAGGCGTAGGTAACGGTATGATCGTCAGCAAAACAGTTGAAGGTATCGCTCGTCAGCCTGAACTTCAAAGCAAGCTTCAAACAACAATGTTTATCGGTGTAGGTATCGTCGAAGTTGTGCCTATCATCGGCGTAGTTATCGGATTCTTGGCGTTCTTCAGCGCTTAATTGAAAACAGTCATGATTGGCGGGGAAGGCCTAGCCCTCTTCGCCTTCGTTATGAAAATACGCTTTAATCAAACAGCGGATGGCGACAGCCGTTCACGCTTGGACACTACTGTGGTAAGAAAGGAGTGGCTTCAATGAGTTTGAGTTGGGAATCGACAGTGATAGCGATTATTTCGTTCCTGATTTTGTACTGGTTCTTGAACAAGTATGCGTTCGGTCCATTGTTCGGTGTAATGGAGAAGCGCAGACAATTGGTGCTCGAACAGATGAATACAGCGGATTCCAGCCGTAAAGCTGCCGAACAACAAATGGAAGAGCAGAAGGCAGCGCTGCAGCAAGCGCGCAAGGAAGCCTACGAAATTATCGAGCAAGCGAGAACGACAAGCTCGAAGCAAGCGGACGAAATCGTGCAAACGGCTAAATCCGAAGCTTCCCGCCTGAAAGACGACGCTCTCAAAGATATCGAAAGCGAGAAAAACAAAGCGATTGCAGCTCTTCGTTCCGAAGTCGGCGGCATCTCCGTTAAGATCGCATCGAAAATTATCGAGAAGCAAGTGGACGAGAAGGCACAGGAGCAGTTGGTTGATCAATACCTGAAAGAAGTTGGAAACAAATGAGCCGCGATACGGTCGTAGCGAAGCGCTACGCTAAAGCGTTGTTCGAGGTTGCCGCTTCGCAGCAAATCGTTGCCGAAGTGGAAGCGGAACTGAAGCTGATTGTTGAAACGCTTGAACAAAACGTGGACGTTCAAAAATTTCTTTCCTTGCCTAGCATTGATCCGGACAAAAAAGTAGCGGTAGTAAAAGCGGCCTTCGGCGACAGCATCTCCGCGCTCGTACTCAATACAATCGAAATTCTTATTTCGCGCAGACGGCAGGACAATCTTGCCGAAGTATACGCAGCGTATACGAAGATTGCGGGTGATTCGCTTGGTCAAGCGCATGCGACGGTTTATTCCGCGCAATCGCTTAGCGGCGAGGAGCTTGCTAACGTAGCGGCTCAGTTCGGACAATTGACCGGCAAAAAAATCATTGCGCAGCAAATAGTAGATCCTTCCCTGCTCGGCGGCGTGCAAGTGCGCATCGGCGACCGTCTCTATGACGGAAGCTTGTCCGGCAAGCTGGATCGTTTACAAAAATCGTTTAAAATCTAATGCATGGTAGATAGGGGTGAACGAATTGAGTATTAGACCTGATGAAATCAGCACGCTGATTAAACAACAGATCGAAAACTATAAATCCGAAATTCAAGTTGTTGACGTCGGCACCGTAATCAATGTCGGTGACGGTATCGCCCGCGTACACGGCTTGGAAAACGCGATGCAGGGGGAACTGCTCGAATTCGCTAACGGTGTTGTCGGTATGGCCTTGAACTTGGAAGAAAGCAATGTCGGTGTCGTAATCCTCGGACCATACACGGAGATCCGCGAAGGCGACCAAGTAAAACGTACTGGCCGAATTATGGAAGTGCCAGTCGGCGAAGAGCTTCTTGGCCGCGTAGTTAACCCGCTTGGTCAGCCGCTTGACGGCAAAGGACCAATCAACACGACTCAATTCCGTGCCATTGAATCGCCGGCACCGGGCGTTATCGACCGTAAATCGGTTCATGAGCCTATGCAAACAGGCATCAAGGCGATCGATGCGATGGTACCGGTTGGCCGCGGCCAACGGGAGCTTATCATCGGCGACCGTCAAACGGGTAAAACTGCGATCGCGATCGATGCGATCATCAACCAAAAAGGCAACGGCGTGAAGTGTATCTACGTTGCGGTTGGTCAAAAACAATCCACTGTTGCTAACGTTGTAGAAACGCTTCGCCGTCATGGCGCGCTTGACTACACGATCATTGTAACAGCCGGCGCTTCCGAACCAGCTCCATTGCTCTTCCTGGCTCCTTATGCAGGCTGCTCGATGGGTGAATACTTCATGTACAAAGGCGAGCACGTTCTCGTAATCTACGATGACTTATCGAAACAAGCGGCAGCATACCGCGAGCTTTCGCTCTTGCTCCGTCGTCCACCGGGTCGGGAAGCTTACCCAGGCGACGTATTCTACTTGCACTCCCGTTTGCTGGAGCGCGCTGCGAAACTTAGCGATGCAAGAGGCGGCGGTTCATTGACTGCATTGCCATTCATCGAGACGCAAGCATCCGACGTATCGGCTTACATTCCTACGAACGTAATCTCGATCACTGACGGTCAAATCTTCCTTGAAGCAGATCTGTTCTACTCGGGCCAACGTCCGGCGGTTAACGTCGGTATCTCCGTATCCCGTGTCGGCGGTTCCGCTCAAATCAAAGCGATGAAGAAGGTAGCCGGTACGCTCCGTCTTGACCTTGCGGCCTACCGCGAGCTTCAAGCGTTCTCGCAATTCGGCTCCGACCTCGACAAATCGACGCTTGCACGCCTTAACCGCGGTGCGCGTACGATGGAAATCCTTAAGCAAGGCGTTAACGAGCCGATGCCGGTTGAGAAGCAAGTCATCTCGATCTACTCCGCTGTTAAAGGCCACTTGGACGATATTCCAGTCGGCGACATTCTTCGCTTCGAGAAAGAGTTCCACGCATACCTGGATTCGAACAGCCCTGAGATTGGCGCATCGATCCGCGATACGAAGGACATCGTTGCCGACAACGAGAAAGCTCTCGTTGACGCCATCAACAAGTTCAAGAAAAGCTTTGCCGTAACGGCTTAGAACATAAATCGTCTACGCCCGTCCTATTTCAGTCCGGGCGTAGCTTCCTTACTCCTCCAACACCAGGCTTTGTTCACGCTACGTGAGTTGCGTGCACAAGGCAACAAAGGCGGGTGAATCAAATGGCAAAAGGTATGCGCGATATTAAACGCGAGATTAAGAGCAAACAAAATACGAAGCAGATCACGAAAGCGATGGAGATGGTCGCGGCTTCCAAGCTGAGAAAAGCACAAGAAGCGGCGACAGCGTCCCGTCCTTACGCGGATAAGCTGAAGGAAGTTGTAGCAAGCATCGCAGCCGGCACGAAGGATGTAAAGCATCCGATGCTCGAGACGCGTCCTATCAAGAAAACGGGTTACCTCGTTATTACTTCGGACCGCGGTCTTGCAGGCGGCTACAACTCCAATATCCTTCGTAAAGTAACGCAAACGATTCGCGAAAATCATAAATCCACTGACGAATATGTATTGTTCGTTATCGGACGCAAAGGCCGAGACTTCTTCCGCCGCCGCAATATGCCGATCGTCGAAGAAGTGATCGGTTTGCCCGATGCGCCTACTTTCGCAGACATTAAGTCGATCGCGTATTCTGCAGTGAAGAACTTCGCTGATGGTACGTACGACGAGCTTCACCTGTATTACAACGAATTCGTCAATGCGATTACGCAAGTGCCGACAGCAGTTCGCTTGCTGCCGCTGGAAGATGTGAGCGGCAAAGGTTCTGTTGCATCGTACGAATACGAGCCATCGGCTGAAGGCGTGCTCGAAGTGCTGCTGCCTAAATATGCGGAAACGCTTATTTACAGCGCGGTATTGGACGGCAAAGCCAGTGAGTTCGGCGCTCGTATGACGGCAATGGGCAGCGCAACGAAGAACGCGAACAAAATGATTAACCAATTGACTCTTACGTACAACCGTGCGCGTCAAGCGGCGATCACGCAAGAAATTTCCGAGATCGTTGCAGGAGCGAACGCTCAATCGTAACTATATATTGCACTGTCACTGCAGGGCGCTTGCGATAAGCGATACTTGGGTGCAGTAACAAGAAGGAACCAGGAGGGAAAACCATGAAAAAAGGACACGTTGTATCCGTCATGGGTCCGGTCGTAGACTTAGAGTTCGAACGCGGCAATCTGCCGGAAATTTTGAACGCTGTCAAAATCGAGCAAAAAGGCGAAGCAGGCGGCATCGATATTAATCTGACGCTTGAAGTAGCTGTTCACCTCGGTGACAATAAGGTACGTGCCGTAGCTATGAGTACGACTGACGGTCTAGTACGCGGTATGGTTGCTGTCGATACTGGCGCAGCTATCACAATCCCGGTTGGAGCGGCAACGCTTGGCCGTGTATTCAACGTACTTGGCCAACCAATTGACGAAGCTGGGGACGTAACATCGGCAATCAACCTGCCAATTCACCGTCCGGCTCCTGCTTTCGATGAATTGTCCACGCAAGCGGAAATTCTTGAAACAGGCATTAAAGTAATCGACCTTCTCGCACCATACGCAAAAGGCGGTAAAATCGGCCTCTTCGGCGGCGCGGGCGTAGGTAAAACGGTTACGATCCAAGAATTGATCAACAACATCGCGCAAGAGCATGGCGGTATCTCCGTATTCGCAGGTGTAGGCGAACGTACTCGTGAGGGTAACGACTTGTACCATGAGATGAAGGATTCCGGCGTTCTTAGCAAAACAGCGATGGTATTCGGTCAAATGAACGAGCCTCCAGGCGCACGTCAACGTGTTGCTTTGACGGGTCTGACAATGGCCGAGTACTTCCGTGATGAGGAAGGCAAAGACGTTCTTCTGTTCGTCGACAACATCTTCCGTTTCACGCAAGCAGGCTCCGAGGTTTCGGCCCTTCTAGGCCGTATGCCATCCGCCGTAGGTTACCAGCCAACGCTGGCAACTGAAATGGGTCAATTGCAAGAGCGTATCACGTCGACGAAAAAAGGCTCGGTTACATCGATCCAAGCGATCTACGTACCTGCCGATGACTACACGGATCCGGCTCCTGCAACGACGTTTGCCCACTTGGACGCAACGACGAACTTGGAGCGTAAAATCTCCGAAATGGGTATCTTCCCGGCGGTTGATCCGCTCGCGTCGTCTTCCCGTATCCTTAGCCCGGGCGTTCTGGGCGAAGAGCATTACAACGTAGCTCAAGGCGTTAAGAAAATTCTTCAGCGCTACAAAGAGCTTCAAGATATTATCGCAATCCTCGGTATGGACGAGCTGAGCGAAGAAGACAAATTGACCGTTGCTCGCGCACGGAGAATTCAACTCTTCCTGTCCCAACCGTTCCACGTTGCCGAACCGTTCACAGGCACACCGGGTAAATACGTTCCTGTTAAAGAATCCGTTCGCAGCTTCAAAGAAATTCTCGAAGGCAAGCATGATGACCTTCCGGAAGAAGCTTTCCGTTATGTAGGTGTAATCGAAGAGGCCGTCGAGAAAGCCAAAACGCTGCAATAGTAGCGAAAGGCGGGAGGAATCCACATGAGTACCTTTCTGGTAGAAATAGTGACTCCGGAGCGTAAAGTATACGCGGAGACTGCGAACATGGTAAGCGTAACGGGCGTAGAAGGCGAGCTCGGCATTTTGCCGAACCACATTCCCCTTGTAACGCCGCTTCGCATCGCTCCCGTAACGATCAAGCGCGAAGGCAATAAAGTCGATATCGTAGCGGTTAACGGCGGGTTTATCGAAGTACGCAAGGATAAGATCGTTATTCTTGCCGAAAGCGCCGAGCTGGCTACGGATATCAATATCGAACGTGCGGAAGCTGCCAAGCAGCGCGCGCAACAACGTCTGGCTGCCAATAAGCGTGACGAGGTCGACTACCGCCGCGCAGAGCTCGCTCTGCAACGCGCGATGAACCGTCTGACCATTATGCAGAAGTAAGCAAATAGAGAAAGCACTGCGATAGCCCTCTGGGCTTTAGCAGTGCTTTTTTTTATGGTTGCTTTTAAGTTATAACAGGAATAACTCCAATTATTTTCTGTGGAGCATGTGTTCGAATCCGGCATAAAGGGCCCCCCCCTGTTAATTCTGGACGGGTTTGTGCTAGAAAAAAATTATTGACTTTGATAATGAGAATCTTTATCATAGTGAAAGTGGTAAGAGAGATTATCAATATGGGGGAATGATGGGGAATGAAACGATTGAAACTAATGAGCTTAATGCTGGCTGCAATGGTCGTATTTCTGGCTGCTTGCGGAGGTAACGGAAATAAAGGCATTACGGACAATGAAAGTGCAACTAATACAGAACAAGCTAACCATACAGCTACAAATGCACCTACTGCGGAGGATGATACCGTACGTACGATTAAGCACGTGCTCGGCGAGACAGAAATCAAGGGAACACCGAAGAAGGTTGTCGTTCTGGAATGGACATATGCCGAGGATCTGTTGGCGCTTGGCGTTCAACCGGCTGGCGTGACGGATATCGAGAACTACAACGTCTGGTACGGCTATTTGGAACAGAAGCTGAATGCTGACGTAGTCGATCTTGGATCGCGTCAAGAACCGAGCTTGGAGACGATCACGAGTCTTGCGCCTGACCTTATTATCGGCGTTCAAACCCGCCATGAAGCGATCTACGACCAACTGAAAGCAATCGCGCCGACACTGATCTTCAACCCATTTCCAGCTGAAGGAGGAGTTGACCAGTACACCGAGATGGAAGAGACATTCCTCGCGATCGGTGAAGCTCTTAACAAGAAAACGGAGGCTGAGAGCGTATTGGCTGACCTGCACGCGTCTTACGTGGAATCGAAGAGCAAGCTTGCCGCTGCCGGCAAAGAAGGACAATCGATCGTCCTGACGCAAGCATGGAGCACGGACGGTGTAGCGACATTCCGCTTGTTCACGGATAATTCGATGGCGATGTCGATTATGGGCAAAATCGGACTGAAAAACGCTCACAAGGATGAGACGTTCCAAATGTACGGCTACTCGGAAGGCTCGCTGGAAGTGTTGACGAAGGATGAGACGAAGCAAGCTAGCCTGCTGTATACAATTAGCCCTGGAGATACAATCTTCAGCGAATTGCTTCCTAAAAACGATGTATACAACAATCTTCCGTTCGTTAAAGAAAACCGCCTTTACAACCTAGACGGCATCTGGCCATTCGGCGGCCCGTTATCGGCAGAGCTTCTAGCAAACAAAGTAACTGACCTGCTTGCCAAATGAGCCATCAAGCCGTAACGAAGAAGCATAAGCAACAAACGATGAAGAGCCCTGTGCTGCTAGCGGCAGCCGGGCTCCTTCTGCTTGCGGTGCTGTCTGCCGTCCACCTGACGCAGGGAGAAGCCGATCTCCCGCTTAAGACTACCATTACCGCCTTATTCTCATTCGATCCGCAGATGGAGCATGAGATTCTATGGACGCTGCGATTTCCACGTACGTTGATCGGTATACTTGTAGGAGGCGCATTGGCCGTTGCGGGCGCATTGCTTCAGAACGCTACGCGCAATCCGCTCGCGTCGGCGGCTACGCTAGGCATTAATGCAGGTGCGTTTTTTGTGCTTACCATTTGTACGATCTTCTTTCCCGTGCTGGCTCATTCTTACCCATTCCTATTGACTTGCGCTGGCGGAGCAGCTGCTGCGCTTCTTGCCTTTACGATGGCTGGAGGAGCGAAGGCTTCTCCGGCTCGCCTAGCCTTGTCAGGCATGATCGTCACAATGGCGCTTAGTTCGGGCGTCGCAGCACTGCAGTTGTTCTTCGAGCAGAAGACGATGGGATTGTTTCTGTGGGGCTCTGGCTCCTTGGTGCAGAACGGTTGGGGCGGCGTGCAGCATGCGTGGCCTTGGATAATAGGCGGCGTGCTGTTAGCCTGCTTATTGGCAGGCAAGTGGGATCTCATGGAGATGGATGAGGATACGATCACCTCTCTTGGCCAAAAGGCATGGAAGCTTCGATTCTCCGGTATCGCAATAGCGGTCGTGTTGGCTGCTATTGCCGTCAGTGTTGTTGGCCCGATCGGTTTCGTCGGGCTCATCGCCCCGCATCTGATGCGGATGCTCGGTGCGAAGGGACATATTGCCTTGCTCCCAACATCGTTCATCTGGGGAGCGGTTATCGTCATTGCGTCCGATACGGCCGCTATGCAGTTCAGACATTCGCTCGGTCCAATGCCGGCGGGTGCTGTAACGGCCTTGATCGGCGGCCCATGGCTCGTATGGTTGGTCCTTCGGACGGTTAAAGCAAAGCGCGAGGGTGCGCCACAGGCTACCTCCGCGTCGTCAGTCAAGCTTGCGCGCGTTCCTTACGCCGCATGGGTTGCGGGCGCATTCGTTCTGCTGGCGGCAGCGGTTGTCGCGAGCTTGGCTTTCGGCAGCTTGCGAATTCCTGTCGGCGATGTCTTATTGGCCTTATTCGGCAATGGCGATGAGCAGGTCAAACGACTGGCAATCGATATGAGGCTGCCGCGCACGTTGGTTGCCGCGCTTGCCGGCGCTACCTTAGCGGTTAGCGGTCTGCTGCTGCAGGGCATCGTACGCAATCCGCTTGCCGATCCTTCCATTATTGGCGTGACGGCAGGCGCTAGCGTTGGCGCGATGCTGCTTATGGCCGTATTCACCGGCCTGTCGGTTCAGTGGTTGCCTGCCGGAGCGTTTATCGGGGCGGTATGCGCCTCGGCGCTTGTGTTCCTATTAGGCAGAAAGAGCGGATTTCAACCTGCAATCGTTGCTTTGCTGGGACTTGGCGTATCGGCGGCAGGCAGCGCCATCGTGCAAATTCTGGTCATCCGGATGAAGATGACCGTCGCGACGACGCTGGTCTGGCTTGCGGGCACGACCTATGCACGGACTTGGGATGATTTCTGGCAATTAGTCTACTGGCCGTTAATCCTATTGCCGGTAGCTTGGCTGCTGGCACGAAGGATCGATATTTTACAATTCACGGATACGACTGTAACCAATCTGGGTTTGAAGGCGGATCGCGCCAGATTGCTGATCGGGGGGTTAGGCGTGGCGCTTGCCGCTGCGGCTGTATCGGTCGTAGGCTCAATTGGTTTTATCGGATTGATAGCGCCTCATATCACGAGAATGCTCGTAGGCCCGCATTATCGCAAGCTCGTTCCGCTCACCGCCCTTCTGGGCGCCGTGCTGCTCGTGCTCGCCGATACGGTCGGACGATCCGTACTTGCGCCGAAAGAAATTCCGTCGGGACTGATCGCGGCCCTTATTGGAGCTCCTTACTTCATGTGGCTGATGTGGCAGGCTAACCGAAAGAAAAGCAGCTAATTCCATTTAATATTCGTGTTTACGACATATTTTAAGAATATTTATCAAAAAAAGGGCTTTAATTGACGAAAAAGCTAATCTTCTGCATGAAATATCCTACAACCTATGTTAATATAGTTAACATTAGTAGGAGATAGAGAAGAGCAGGAGGAGAAGGTCATGTTCGATTGGTTAGGGATGAAAGTTGGGTTTCCGCTCTGGATTTCTTGGCAATTAAATAAAGATTTGAAGGAAGATGTCGAGCAGAGCTTCGAGGGGATTGCAGAGACGCGGAAGGAGCTTCTATCTTCGTGGGCGATGGAGAACTGGGATCAGCTCGATCAACTGGCGGGTCAATTAAAGGCTGTGTTTGCGGGAAGCGGAGGTAAGCTATCCGAAGCAGACCCGTCATCCATCGAACGTTTGCTAGAACGTACGTATGGCCGCGCCATCGATATGACGGAGCTCTTTCTTATGGATGACCAGCACACGGTGATCTATTCCACGCATGCCGGTCATGTCGGAAATGTGTATCGCCCGGGCAGCGCGATTTATAATGGCTTGGTCTATGCGACGCAGGACGGCAGCCCGCGGAAATGCTTGTTCGGGCCGTACAGCGATCCGATCACGCTGGGGCTTGGCGCGCGTTCTTCCTCCTTCCACGATAAAATGACGCTGCTGTTCATTTGCCCGTTCACGGCGGAAGGCGGCGCTTCGGTTACCCTTTGCGCGCGCGTGCCGAACGATGTCATCGGCGACTTAATTCAGCGCGAATCGGGCCACGTCTACCCGGACTCGGGAGACAACTATATTTTCATGGCCGAGCCGGGTCTTAACCGGCAGATCGTCCCGGGTACGGCATTGTCGCGCAGCCGGTTCGAGGATCGGACGTTCACGCATGGCGAGAACCTGAAGGATGGCGTTACGACAGACTGGGGAACGGTATCGATCAAGGAGCATACGGAGCTTGAGCTGATATTTACCGATCCGGCGACGGGACAACTGCATCCGGGAGTTGCGAATACGATTCGGAATGGCAGCAATCTGTTCGTTCAGTTTCCGGGTTATTCGGATTACCGTCATATCTCCGTAATCGGCAAAGGCGTAACGTTCCAGCTGCCGCATTGCCCGGATAGGTGGGGCATGATGTGCGAAGGCGATTTGGAAGAGGTGTACCGGATTCGCAGCATTGGCTGGAGACAGCGCAAAATTCAATGGGGCTCAACGCTCGTGCTTAGCATTTTGTCGGCGCTTCTTATCGGGTTTATCGCTTCATCGGTATCGCCTTGGGTCGCAGCTGCAGCGATATTCGCATTTACGCTCGTGTTCGGGGTTCTATTTACCGGAATCGTCCAGCGCAAGGAAGCGGGCAGAGTCGTAGGGCATTTGCGCAAAGTGAATTCCTTTATCCGGATGAACGCGGAAGGAAAGGGCGACCTGACGCAACGTCTCGATCTATCGGTGTTCGACAATGACGAATCGAAGGAACTGGCGAAGTGGATCAACAATATGATCGACTCGCTCGAAGGCGTTATGCTGCAAGTCAAGCTGGCCGCGGCGGATGTGCTGTCCAGCCAGCATGTGCTTAACGAGTCGGCGGCTATTACGGCGGAGTCGACCGAGCGGGTGAGCGGGAAAGTAAGCGATATGATCGGAAGCATACGATTGCAGTTGAAGGATATCGATACGGCTAAGGATACCGCTGGCGACATGCGTTCGACGCTAAGGCTGCTTGAAGAGCAAGCTGCGGAGCAAATCGCGGTAGCGAAGTCCGAGGTCGATCGGATCGGCGATAAAATGAACCATATTTCGGCCAAGGTCGGCCAAACGAACGAGACGATTCATCGGTTCATGGAAACGGTACAAGAGATAAGGGGCGTGCTGCAAGTCATCGAGGAGATCTCTTCGCAGACGAATTTGCTGGCGCTGAACGCTTCGATCGAGGCAGCCCGCGTCGGCGAGCAAGGCAGAGGCTTCGCGGTAGTCGCAGCCGAAATTCGCAAGCTGGCCGATATGACGAAGAAATCGACGGAAGAGGTTCATACGATTACTCATCATATCTATGAGGAAGCGAAGCAAGCCTATGCGTCCATGGATGAAGGGACTCGGGTCGTAGAGGAAGGGACGGAGCTTGTCGCGACTGCCGCCAGTACGCTCGCTGCCGCTCATGCCGAAGACGTGCGGAAGACGCAGGTCGTTGACGAGGTTGTCGAGCTGATGGAGAAGATCGCGCTTGTCAGCCGCGAGAATCGCAGAGTGTCATCCGATGTAGAGGGCAAGGTGAAAGAGCTTATAGGCGAGATGACCAATGTTCGCCAAACCTCTCAAAGCGTGGAGTCGATTACGACGCTGCTGCAGCAATTGGTCGGACAGTTCAAGCTGACCGAATCAAGAATCAGATAAACGAATCATAAACATACGAAGTTGCTGAATAGAGCCGCAAGTGCCGTTTTTCGTAAACGGGCTTGCGGTTTTTTTGTCGAAACTAGCATGTACATAAAAATGGAATGCAAGAGGCACTCTAATCCTAAGGCGGAAAGAGAGGGGGCAAGGGTGTAATGTCGGGACGTATGACGCAAGGCAGACGCAAAAGCGGCGGAACAGATGAGAAGAGGCTTCCCAAAGCGGTGAAGCATGAAACGGAGCAATTGAAAAGAATAGAGGAGATGCCCCTTACCGCCTCGGTGAAGCAAAATATGGAGATGTGCAAAAAAGAGCTCGGAGAAAGTCCGGATATCATCTATCGCGAATTGGAATTAAATAACGGCGATAATACGCCAATCCTGCTTATTTATGTCCAAGGGATGATTGACGATGAGCGGATGAATGAATTCGTCATTCAGCCGTTGCACCGGGATCGGTACGACGTCGAGTCGCAGGCGCAAGATATGACGATGCTTAAGTGGATGGAGAAGAAGCTGCTGGCAACCGGTATTGCAGTGGAAGTGAAGGATTGGAAGTTGATATACCAGAAGCTGTTCCTGGGTTACTGCATCATAATGGTGGAGGGAGTTGCGCGAGCGATAGCCGCCAATGTTGTCGGAGGACCGCGCCGGGGCATTGAAGAGCCGAAGACCGAGATGGTTATACGCGGTCCGCGCGAAGGCTTCACGGAATCGGTGCGCGCGAATACGGCGATGCTGCGAAGGAAGATTCGCAGTCCGAGGCTTTGGATGGAGCAAGTGACGATTGGAGATTTGACGCAAACGCCAGTCAGCTTCATGTACATAAAAGGTCTTGCCGGCGAAGACGTTATCGATGATTTGCGTGAGCGGCTGAAATCAATCGAGATTGACGGCATATTGGAATCCGGATATATCGAGGAACTAATCGGCGACCAGAAGTGGACGCCGTTCCCTACCGTGATGAGCAACGAACGGCCGGATGTGATAGCGGCCAACTTGCTGGAGGGCCGGGTTGCGGTGCTTGTCGACGGCACGCCTTTCGTACTTGTCGTGCCGGCAACGCTCAACGTATTTTTCCAATCGGCAGAGGATTACTATCAGCGGTTCGACATTGCGACGTTTCTGCGTTTGTTGCGGTTCGTATCGTTTTTTATTGCTCTCCTGATGCCGTCTGTTTATGTGGCCATTATTGGCTATCATCAAGAGATGATACCGACGCAGCTGCTTCTGAAGCTGGCGGCTCAGCGGGAAGGCGTACCGTTTCCTGCCTATTTGGAGGCTTTCATTATGGAGCTTGTATTCGAAATATTGCGCGAGGCGGTCGTGCGCATGCCAAGCGCTGCGGGTAATACCATCTCGATAGTAGGCGGTCTCGTCATCGGACAATCCGTCGTAGAGGCCGGTATCGTGTCCCCGGCGGTCGTAATTGTCGTTTCGTTCACGGCGATTGCCAGCTTCGTCTCGCCGAATTACAGTCTTGGCATCGCCGCGCGGTTGTTGCGTTTCTTCCTGCTGCTCGCCGCATCAACGCTTGGTTTCTACGGTATCGCGCTCGTCACGCTGTTCATTCTGCTGCATCTTTCCAATATTAGATCGTTCGGCGTACCTTACATGACGCCGTTTGCGCCATTCGTAGGCCCCGATCTGAAGGATACGTTCGTTCGTGCCCCATTATGGTTGATGAAGGAGCGCCCGCAGCGGATCAAGTCCGATAATAAGGTACGGCAGCAGGTAGACCCGGAGCTTCGGAAGGAGCCGGGGCAATGATCGCAAACCGAATCCGGGCTTGGGTGCAAAGAGCAGGAGTAGGCGGGGGCGGAGGGCTTGCGCGGTTAATCTGCGTAATCTGCATGCTTCTGCTACTAAGCGGTTGCTGGGACTTGCGATATTTGGATAAGCTTGGCGTTGTTTACGCGGTCGGGATTGATCCTGATCCGTCAGGCAAGCAGGAATTGCAGCTAACCGTTCAAGTTGTACTGCCGCAGAACGTTGCATCGGAGAGCAAGGGCAGCGGAGGCGGGCCGACCGTGACGACGTTCACAGAAACGGGGGATACCGTATTCGAGGCGATTCGCAAAATGTCGACGAAGACGTCGCGTCGGCTTTTTTTCTCCCATACTCAAATGCTCATCATTAGCGAAGCCATGGCACGCCGGGGCGTCTATCCGCTTGTTGATCTCATCGAGAGGAATCCCGATATTCGGACCGATATGCAGATTGCCCTAACGCGCGGAACGAGCGCCCGCAAGCTGCTCCAGACGACGACGCAGATGGAATCGATCCCGGTCAATCAGCTTCGTGAAATGATCGAGGTGAACGAGGAAGCGTATGCTACCAATTACGCTACATATGTAAAGGATATTACAAGATTGGCGGGTAAGGGGGGAGAGCAAGGCGTTATACCTTCCTTGCGCATCGAGGGAGACAAGTCGGCAGGCAATAAGGCGGACAACATAACTAGCATTCCTGCGGAAGCAGTGCCGTCACTTGCATCGATGGGTGTGCTTAAGGACGGCAAGCTCGTTGGTTTCCTTACGTCGAAGCAATCTCGGGGTCTTGCATGGTTGAAGGACAAAGTGAAGAACACAGTCGTCAAAGTAGCCTGCCCGGAGTCGGAGGGCTACCTGACTGTAGAAGTGCAAAACGCAAAGCGTTTATACAAAGTGAAGCAGAGTGGGGATGGCAAGCCGATCATCGAGGCCGAACTGCTGCTTACGGGAGGCATACAGGAAATCATGTGCCCAGGCGTCAAGGTGATGGAAGAGAGCGTGCTGGAACAAATAGGCGAGTTGGCAAGCCAAACGGTTAAGTCCGAAGCGGAGGAGGCGATTCGCGTTCTGCAGAAGGATATTCGCTCGGATGCGCTCGGTTGGGGCAAAGAAATCTATATGCATAAGCCATCGTTATGGAAGCGGGTAGAAGCGGAGTGGGACACTGAATTTTCGAGCGTTCAGTCGAACATTAGGTGCAAGACGAAAATTTCCAGTTCAGGCATAAGAAGCGAATCTATCGTGGAATGAGTGGTCGGGATGCTGCCTTTAATAGCGGCTATGCTTATGACGGCGGGAATAGGCGCTTTCATATGGATACGCAACGGTATTCGTAAACAATACAAGGAGCGGGGCTGGGCGATGTTTATTTTGTTGATTGGCGCGCTACTCATTGCGGGGATGATGCTAGGATTACCGATACCTAATCCTTTGGATATGATTATGGCCATATTTAAGCCGGTATATAAACCGTTAATCGCTTGGATCGAGAAGGGGTGAGCATAACGTGGGAAAAACGGCAGGCTTGAACAACTCGCTAATAACTTCCGGGCAAGCGGCGAAGATACTTTTCATGTTCGCGATGGGAAGTTCGACGCTCATCCTTCCTACGGCTGTTGCAGCCATCGCCAAGCAGGACAGCTGGTTGTCGTTTCTGATAGCCGGCCCGATCAACTACTTCGTGCTGATGATCTACTTGGCGCTTAACGATCGATTCCCCCGAATGTCGTTTACCCAATACGCTCAGAAGCTGATCGGCGTTTGGGCAGGCAAAGCGCTAAGCCTGACCTATATCTTCTTTTATCTGATATTAAGCGCTCTTGTGCTGCGGAATATATCGGATTTTCTGGGATTGTCGGTATTGCCTCAAACGCCGGGGTGGTTCATTAACAGCACCTTCATGATCGTAGTGGGGTACGGGGTGTTTTTGGGCATTGAAACCATTGCGCGAACGGGTGAAATATTGTTCACCTGGGGTCTTATTATCATCTTCGTCGTATTGGTCTTGCTCTCCAATCAATTCAATTTCCATAATTTTGAGCCTATATTGTATCAAGGGCTGATGAGTCCGATTAAAGGCAGCTATCCGATCATCGGCTTCCCGATCGCCGAATTCGTGTTTTTTACATCGATACTCCCCCTCATAACCAAGCAGGGCAAGCCGAAACTGCGCAAGGATCTCAAGCTGGTGATCGTATGCCTGACATTTGCGAGTACAGTGATGACTGTTTTCCTGATTGGCGTTATGGGGGTGAGCGAGGTAAGCCGAAGCCCTTTCTCTGTGTACGATATGGCCAAGTATATCAATATAGAGGAGATTGTGGTAAGGGTCGAAATTTTGGTGGCGATCGTGTGGATCGGCACTGTATTCATGAAGCTCGTACTGTGCGTGTATGCGCTCACGGTAACGACTGCGCAGGTGCTCGGTCTGAATACGTATCGGCCGCTGGTCATGCCGTACTCGGTCATTATCGTACCGCTGTCGATTTTCATCTATCGGAATGTCGCCCATACGAAGGAAGTAGCCGCAGGGGTGTGGACTTTATATTCATCCGTTCAAGGTATCCTATTCCCGCTCATCCTGCTCTTTATCGCCGTCCTAACCGGCAAACGGGATTCCGAGTACGGAATCTTCCCTTCTCCTGAAAACACGGACGGAAAGAACGCCAAAGACAGCCCGCCGGCGGAGCAAGCGGAAGCTCGCAAGGCAGAGTCGGAAGCCGAACAATCCGAGCGAACGGAGCCGGAGCAGTCGGGAGAGGGACAGACGGAGCAGGAGCAATCGCCTCCGAAGCCAGCGGGAGGGCAGAAGTCGGGGCAGCAATCGGCGGCTTCGAGCGACTCGCAGCAATCGCCCCGGGACCAATCCGACGGTTCGCCACCATCCGACATGGGGGATCAATCCGCGTCGCAAACCGGCCAATCGGAGGAGTAACTCCGTCATAGACGGTTGTGGAAGCATTTGTTATAATTGTGATGGAAAAATGACCAAGCGGCACATGTCCGCGCCAAACCAACGGACGGAGGCGACCCGAGTGGAAAACTACGCCAACAACTATGTCGTGGTGGCAATTTTCATCGTACTGGGCATTTTGCTCCCGGTTGCGGCTTTGACTATCGGAAGGCTGCTTCGGCCCCATAAGCCGACGGAGCTTAAGAAAACGACGTACGAGAGCGGCAATGAACCCGTGGGTGAAGGTCAGGTCAGATTCAATATCCGTTACTATTTATTTGCGTTGATGTTTGTCATCTTTGATGTCGAAACCGTTTTCTTATATCCATGGGCCGTTGCTTACAATAAGCTCGGCCTCTTTGTGCTGGTGGAAATGATCATATTTGCGGGAATGCTGCTTGTCGGACTTCTATATGCTTGGAAGAAGAAGGTGCTGAAATGGAATTCAGTTTAGAATCAATTTCACTCGATGAACGCAAAGAGCTGGAACGCAACGTATTTATGGGAACATTGGAGCAATTGAAGGCATGGGCGCGGAGCAACTCGTTATGGCCGCTCACGTTCGGCCTTGCGTGCTGCGCGATCGAAATGATGGGAACGGGCGCGTCGCATTACGATCTTGACCGCTTCGGCGTCATGTTCCGGACGTCGCCGCGCCAGTCCGACGTCATGATCGTCGCGGGCACGGTAACGAAGAAGATGGGTCCGCTGCTTCGCCGGCTGTACGACCAGATGCCGGAGCCGAAGTGGGTCATCGCGATGGGCTCTTGCGCGACGGCAGGAGGGCCGTACGTGAAGTCTTACGCTGTCATCAAGGGAGTCGACCAGATCGTGCCCGTCGACGTCTACATTCCGGGCTGTCCGCCGAATCCGGCCGCGCTTATCTACGGGATTAATCGGCTGCAAGAGAAGATCCGTTACGAGGCGAAGACCGGGAAGCGGGTGACGGGACGATGAGCGAGGAGCAGGAGAAGAAGGATAAGCCGGAGGAAGCGCCTGCGGTCGATCCGGAGCGCGAGGCGAAGCTGAAGGCGGCGGCGGAAGCGCGCGCGGCGCGCCAAGCTGCGAAGGAGAAGGCGGAAGCCGAGGCTGCGGAGGCCGCTTCCCCCGAGCCGAAGCCGCCATCGCCGAAGCAGCCGCAGCCCGATCGGCTCGTCGCTCTCGTGCGGCAAGCGGCGGGGGACGACGCGATCATGGAGTCGTACTTGAACGAGCTAAACGGCGATATGCCAACGCTTGTCATACATAACAAGCACTGGCGGAGCATAGCATCGATGCTGAAGGAGCATGACGAGCTGCGCTTCAATTATTTGCGCAACGTATCGGGCGTCGATTATGAGACGCATATGGAAGTTGTGTATCACATGATCTCGCTGGAAAGCAAACAAGAGGCGGCGATCAAGGTGCGGACCGAGAGGGATGCCGCATCGGTGTACTCCGCAACGCCGGTCTGGGCGACGGCGAATTGGAACGAACGCGAAATCTACGATTTGCTGGGCATAGACTTCCCGGGACATCCCGACTTGCGGCGCATCATGATGCCGGATGATTGGGTCGGGCACCCGCTTCGCAAAGATTACGAGCCGCTGGATTCGGAGGTGTAACCGCCTATGATTCGTACAGAAGAGCTGTTATTGAACGTAGGTCCGCAGCATCCGAGCACGCATGGCGTATTCCGAATCGTCGTTAAGCTTGACGGCGAGGTCATTACGGAAGCGACGCCGGTTATGGGCTACTTGCACCGCGGCACCGAGAAAATCGCGGAAAATTTGAATTTTACGCAGATCATCCCTTATACGGACCGGATGGACTACGTGTCGGCGATGACGAACAACTATGTGCTCGTTCATGCCGTCGAGACGATGATGGGGCTCGAGATTCCGCTGCGCGCGGAATTTATGCGGCTCATTGTCATGGAGATGCAGCGCGTAGCAAGCCACCTTGTCTGGTGGGGCACGTACCTGCTCGATATTGGGGCGATGAGCCCGTTTCTCTATGCGTTTCGCGACCGTGAAATCATCATTGATCTGTTCAATGAGCTATGCGGTGCAAGATTGACCTACAATTACATGCGCGTCGGGGGCGTCAAGTGGGATGCGCCTCCGGGCTGGATGGACAAAGTGCGCGACTTCATTCCGTATATGGAGAAGAAGCTGCAGGAATACGACAAGCTCGTCAGCGGCAATGAAATTTTTCTCGCGCGGATCAAGGGCATCGGGCAATACGATGCGGCGACCGCGATCGATTACGGATTGTCGGGAGCGAATCTTCGCTGCACCGGCGTCGATTGGGATTTGCGCAAGGCGGAGCCTTACAGCTTGTACGATCGCTTCGAATTCGACGTGCCGCTCGGCACGAGAGGCGATTGCTACGATCGATATCGCATCCGGCTGGAGGAAATTAAACAAAGCCTTCGCATCTTGAAGCAAGCGGTGGAGCAATTTCCGCAAGGCGGCGAGACGATGGGCAAAGTGCCGCGCGCCATAAGGCCGCCAGCCGGCGAAGTGTATGTGCGCATCGAATCGCCCCGCGGCGAGATCGGCTGCCATATCGTCTCCAAGGGCAAGGCCGAGCCATACCGGCTTAAGTTCCGCCGTCCTTCCTTCGTCAATCTGCAATTGCTGCCCAAGCTGCTTGTCGGGGAGACGATGACCAATCTCATCACGATACTGGGCGGCGTCGACATTGTCGTCGGGGAGGTCGATTGCTAATGGGAGCATGGCTAAGCGAGCCGCTTACTTGGGGCAATGCCCTCGTAATGTTCCTATGGGGTGTCGTATTCTTAGGAATCGTACTTGGCTTCGTAACGTATGCGATCTACTTCGAGCGTAAAGTCATCGGGTGGATGCAGCTTCGCATCGGGCCGAATCGGGTCGGTCCGTTCGGCTTGTTCCAGACGGTAGCCGACATTTTGAAGCTTCTCGTTAAGGAGGACACGATTCCCCGCAAGGCTGACCGGTTTCTATTCATTCTTGCGCCTGCGCTTGCTTATGTGCCGGCCTTCTCCGTGCTTGTAGTGCTTCCTTATACGCAAAATTTATATTTTGCCGATCTGAACGTCGGCTTGCTCTATTACGTGGCATTGTCGGGCATATCGACGCTTGCCATCGTCATTGGCGGCTGGGCCTCCAATAACAAGTATGCCTTGCTGGGAGGCATGCGTTCCGCCGCGCAGATGATCAGCTACGAGGTGCCGCTTGTCATTTCGGTCGTCGGCGTCATCCTGCTGAGCGGCAGCCTCAACCTGCGGGATATTGTAGAAGCCCAGGCTGGCGGCTGGTTCTGGAACTGGAATTTCCTGCCGCAGATCATCGGCTTCGTCGTCTTCATCATCGCGGCCGTCTCCGAGCTGAACCGGACGCCCTTCGACTTGCCGGAGGCCGAATCCGAGCTGGTAGCCGGCTATCATGTCGAATACAGCGGCTTCCGCTTCGCTTTCTTCATGCTTTCGGAGTATGTATACGTGTATGCCATTGCGGCGCTTACGACGGTGTTGTTCCTCGGAGGATGGCATGCGCCTGCGCCGTTCCTCGATTTTGTGCCGGGCATCCTCTGGTTTTTGCTCAAGTTCGCCTGTATCGTTTTTTTCCTGTTCTGGATTCGGGCGACGTTCCCGAGGATCCGCGTCGATCAACTGATGGGACTCGGCTGGAAGGTGCTGCTGCCGGTATCGCTGCTTAACGTTTTTTTGACCGCTGTATACCTGGAGCTGTTCATCAAAAATTAAGAGGGGGAATAGGCAATGAACGGAATGCTGAAGGGCCTTGGCGTTACGCTTAAATCAATGACAGCCCCAAAAGTAACGACTTCCTATCCCGACGTACCGATTAACATGCCCGATCGCTTTCGCGGCATCCAGCATTTCATCCCGGACTTGTGCATCGTATGCAACCAATGCGCTCGCATTTGTCCAACGGATTGCATCACGCTTACGGGCAAGCCGAATCCCGATCCGGAGAAGAAGGGCAAAGTGATCGATACGTTCGACTTGAATTTCGAAATATGCATTTTGTGCGACTTGTGCACGGAGGTATGTCCGACCGAAGCGATTGTGATGACCAATCACTTCGAGCTGTCGGCTTTCAGCCGCGACGATCTGTTCAAGGACGTGCAGTGGCTGACCGATAACAATACGCTCGTTCGCGAAGATAACAACAATATCGGAGCGCCGGCCAAAGGGGGCGCCAAGTAATTGTTTACAATTGATTTTACTGGAGAGTACGCCGCTTTCTTTCTATTCTCCGCGATTATGATTTGCGGCGCCGTGCTAATGATCATGCTGGAGAAGGTCGTCCATATGGTCGTCTCGATGGCAGCGGTCTTCCTCGGACTTGCAGGCATGTTCGTACTGCTGGAGGCGGAGTTCGTCGCATTCGTGCAGGTGCTGATCTATGCGGGAGCGATCTCGATACTGATGATCTTCGGCATTATGATGACGAAGCACCAGCAGGCGGAGCAAGCGCCGGTAAAGCCGCTCAAGGAGACGCTTGCGATTATCGGCTCGCTGAGTCTGTTCGGACTGTTGTTCTATGCGATCCGCCGGACGACCTTCCCCGAGCCGCTGCCCTTTCAACCGGGCGAAGACAATACGATGGCTATCGGCATGACGCTGTATACGGGCTATATGATTCCGTTCGAGCTGCTCTCGGTGCTGCTGACGGTAGCCTTCATCGGCGCGATCGTGATGGCCAAGAAGGAGGCGGATTAATACGATGCTTCCCTCCTATTTGACGATGGCTGCCATCTTGTTCTGCATCGGGCTGTACGGGGCTTTGGTGAAGCGGAACGCGGTCATCGTTTTGCTGTCGATCGAGCTGATGCTGAATGCGGTCAATCTGAACTTGGTCGCCTTCTCGAAATACGGCGTCGTTCCGGCGCTTACCGGACAGATCTTCTCCTTGTTTACGATTACGGTGGCGGCTGCGGAGGCGGCTGTAGGCGTCGCGATCCTGATCGCGTTGTTCCGCTCGCGGGGAACGGTGCAAGTGGATGAATACGACGAAATGAAGAGGTGACGTAAGCAAATGGAAATATATACGAAGGCGGCTTGGATCATTCCGCTGCTTCCACTGGCAGCGTTCCTCCTTCTGACGGCGCTTGGCAGAAGCTACCGGCGAGCGGGAGTCTTGATCGGAACTGCGGGCGCGCTGGCAGCGTTTCTGCTGTCGCTGCTCGTGCTTATCGGCAGGCTCGGCGAAACGGCAGTCGATTACAGCAAAGCGTTCGATTGGATTACGATCGGCGATTATACGCTTCGCATCGGCTTCGAGGTTACGAATCTGACTTCCATGATGCTGGTCGTCGTGACGCTCGTGAGCCTTCTGGTCAACATCTACTCGGCAGGTTATATGAAGAGCGATGAGCGGATCACTGTTTTTTATGGATATGTATCGTTGTTTACGTTCTCGATGCTCGGACTTGTTCTATCGGATAATCTCTTATCGCTCTATATATTCTGGGAGCTCGTTGGCGTGTGCTCGTTCTTGCTGGTCGGCTTCTGGTATGCGAGGCCTGCAGCGAAGGCGGCTGCCAAGAAGGCGTTCATCGTGACGCGGATCGGCGATGCCGGGCTGTTAGTCGCCATTCTGCTGCTCTTCTGGTACATGCCGGATCATCGTTTGGAGTTTACGATGATCCAAAGCGTCTTCGATGGACCGTCAGGCGCGATAACGACCGAGTTATCTACGTTGATTGCTTTGCTCATTTTCTTGGGGGCGGTTGGCAAGTCGGGCCAATTCCCGCTCCATGTCTGGCTGCCCGACGCGATGGAAGGCCCGACGCCGATTAGCGCCTTGATCCATGCGGCGACAATGGTGGCGGCCGGCGTATTTCTCATTGCCAGAACGTATGATATCTTTCTCGATTCGGCGGCAGCGATGCAAACCGTCGCCTATATCGGAGGCTTCACGGCTATCTTCGCCGCGACGATCGCGCTTGCGCAGAACGATATTAAGCGCATATTGGCTTATTCAACGGTAAGTCAGCTTGGGTATATGATGATGGCGCTGGGCTTAGGCTCGCTCACCGGCGGCATCTTCCATCTGTTCACGCACGCTTTCTTCAAAGCGCTGCTGTTCCTTGGAGCGGGCAGCATTATCCATGCGGTACATACGCAGAACATTCAAGAAATGGGCGGTCTAGGCTCGAAGATGCGCGTAACCGCCTGGACGTTCGGCATCGGGGCGCTGGCTCTCTCCGGCATTCCGCCGTTATCCGGCTTCTGGTCGAAGGATCTTATATTGTCGGTCGCCTTGCAGGAGAATAAGCTGCTCTTCATCGTAGGTGTAGCGGCGGCGTTCTGTACGGCGCTATATATGGCGAGACTGTTCTTCCTCGTATTCATGGGCAAACCTCGATCTTCATTGGGCGGAGCGCATGAATCGCCATCCGTCATGACGATTCCGCTTATGGTGCTCGCAGCGCTTGCCGTCGTTGCCGGATTCGTGGAGACGCCGTGGAACGGGGCGCTTGGTTCATGGCTAAGCGGCGGCATTGCCGAGGAAGCGCATAGCAGCGGCATTGCGATTATCGCCTCTATCGCCGTTGGCGTATTGGGGATTTACTTGGGATGGTTGATCTACGTGAAGGGAAGCGTAAGCCGCAGTATCGTTTCTGACAAAGCGCCATGGCTCGTGATGCTGCTCGAACGCAAGTATTTTATCGATGAGTGTTACGAGCGGATCCTTGTAAAGCCGCTTAAGGGGCTGGGTACGCTGCTTATGGCGCTGGATAGCTATGTGATCGGCGGTGCGGTGCGCCTCGTGTCAGCGGCTGCCGATTCGGCAGGCAAAGCGGCAGTGCGGCTGCAGAACGGCCAAGTACAGACGTATGGCATTGCGGCTCTCTTAGGGCTTGTCGTCATTGTGCTCGCTATCGTCGGAAGGAGGTTCTGGTCATGAGCATCCTGCCCGACATACCGATCCTCTCTTTTATATTGTTGTCACCGCTGCTAGGGCTGCTCGTCATCCTGTTCCTGCCCAAGCATAGCGGGAATTTACTGAAGACGGCGGCTGTCATCGCAACGCTCATCCCGCTTGCCCTGTCGTTGTGGCTTTATGCCGATTACGACAAGCAGCAGAGCGGTGCCGTCTACGAGGAGCAGCTTGACTGGGTTGAAGTGCCTCTCAACAAGGAGCTTCATTCGGACGTTAGCGCCTTTACGTTCAAACTTCAGTATGAGCTCGGGGTAGACGGTCTTTCTTTACCGCTTCTTTTGCTAACAGGTCTCGTTACGGCAATGGCTGCGCTGGGAGCCTTCCACGTGAAAAAACGATGGAAAGCGTTCTTCGTCTGGTTTCTGCTGCTGGAGTTCGCGATGCTTGGCGTATTTCTCGCCCGCGATGTGTTCCTGTTCTTCGTATTCTTCGAGCTGACGCTGGTTGCGATGTATTTCCTAATCGGCATCTGGGGTTTTTACAACCGGGAGCGGGCAGCGAACCAGTTCTTGATCTACAACGGTCTCGGCTCGGCGATTATGTTAATCGCCTTCGTCATCCTCGTGAATACGGCCGGCTTCCGCGTCGAACAAATCGGAGAGCAGGTCCAGTACGTCTATAGCGGGAGCTATGCGGATATCATTCGCAACATGACCGATGCGGGGGCAATGGTCAATCAACCTGCCGTTAACGAGATGGGGGCGCTGAATCCTTTTGTCATGTCGGATACGATGCACCGGACGTTATTCATTATGTTGCTCGTTGCCTTCGGCATTAAGCTTCCGATCTTCCCGTTCCATACTTGGATGCTGAAGGTGCATGCGGAAGCGCCGCCGGCAGTCGTGATGATCCACTCGGGCATACTGCTTAAGATGGGCGCCTACGGCTTGCTCCGCTTCGGCTTGCTTTTATTCCCCGAACAGGCGAAATCATGGGCGGCCGTTCTCGCCGTGCTTGGCGTCATTAATATCTTATACGGAGCCGTGCTCGCCTTCAGACAAATGGAGCTAAGGCTCGTACTCGCGTATTCCTCGATGAGCCATATGGGCATCGTATTGCTCGGCTTGGCGGCGTTTAACGAAATCGGGCTGCAGGGCGCTATATTCCAGCTTGTATCGCATGGACTTATATCGGCATTGTTGTTTCTGATCGTAGGAAGCTTGTACGAACGAACGGGGACGACGGAGCTAACGGAGCTGGGAGGACTGGCGCGTTCGCTTCCTTTCACGAGCGGGGCGTTGCTGGCTGCGGGACTGGCATCGCTTGGATTGCCCGGGTTATCGGGCTTCGTGGGCGAGCTGCTGGCGCTGCTTGGGCTGTTCGAGTCGATGAGATGGCTCGCCGCTATTGCGGTTCTCGGCGTTATTTTGACGGCGGTTTACGTACTAAGAAGCGTTCTGAAAATAACGTTCGGTCCGCTGCCGGACAAATACGCCGCGCTCAAGGATGCCCGTCTGATCGAAGCCGTACCGATGATCGTTTTGCTTGCTTTCATCGTGCTGCTAGGCTGCTACCCGTCCCTATTGACCGATACGGTGCAATACAGCATCGGCGACGTATTCGCGCAATTACTTGCTACAAGGGCGGGGGGATAGACGATGCATGAAGCTGATTCTTTTGTGCCGCTGACTTGGGCGGATATGCTCCATCTTGCCCCTGAGTTGTCGTTATCCGCATTGTTCATTATGATCGTCCTGCTGGATCTCGTTCTTCCGAAGCGCGTGAATCGGATCTGGATCGGAGGCTGGCTAACGTTAGGCTCCCTGCTTATATCGCTCGGCTTTGTTATCTGGCAGTTGCTGGATCGCAATAGCGGAGGGAACGCAGCGGCGGAGACGATCCAGCTGCTTGCGAACAGCTATCGAATAGACGACTTCGGCAGTTTGCTCAAGATTGTATTTTTGGCGGGCGCATCTCTTATCGTGCTGCTGGCGATCGGCTCGACCAAAGACGATGACGCGATTACGGATCGGGCGGAATATTTCTACCTGCTGCTGCCTGCGGTCGTAGGCGCGATGGCAATGGCTTCCTCCGGCAATCTTATTTCTCTTTATATCGGGCTCGAGCTGTTAAGCATTACGAGTTATATATTGGTCGGCATGCGGAAGAAATCGTCGAAGTCGGCGGAGGCCGCTTTCAAGTATCTCGTAACGGGAGGCATCTCGTCTGCTTTTATCCTTTTCGGAATGTCTTATTTGTACGGCGTAACGGGGTCGGTCGATCTTGGAGGGATCGGAGCAGCGATCCCGGGGGCAATTGCCGATTTCAAGGCGCTGCTGTATGTAGGCTTCTTCTTCATCCTTGCGGGCTTCGGGCTGAAAATAGCGACAGCTCCGTTCCACGCATGGGCGCCGGACGTCTATCAAGGCGCGCCGACGCCTGTCGCGGCGTTCTTGGCCGTCGTCTCCAAAGGGGCGGCATTAGCCGCAGTCTTCCGGATCATGTACAATACGGCGTTCTTCGCCGCTACGGACCTCGATGCGTATATATCGAAGGATGTATTCTTCGCGATGCTTGTACTGGCTGCGGCCGGAATGCTTACAGGTACGACGGCCGCGCTTCGTCAAAAGCAGGTGAAGCGATTGCTCGCCTTGTCCGGCGTTGCCAATGCGGGATATTTGCTCGTGCCGATCGGCCTCTCGATTACGGTTGTACATAGCAGCAACTTCGCCGAGTTTATTTATTACTTGATCGCTTATCTGTTCATGACGGTTGGCGCGTTCGCCGTATTAACGGCAGTGAACCGTACGGCAGGCGAAGGAGAGATGAAGGATTTTGCGGGAATGTACTACCGGGCGCCATGGACGGCGGCAGCGATGGTGGTGCTCTTGCTGTCGCTGGCGGGTCTACCTATCTCTGGCGGATTCTTCGGTAAGCTGTTCATCTTAATCGGAGCAGCTAACGCGAAAGCGTATTGGCTGGTAGCGATCATGGTAGCGAGCAGCGTCATCTCCTACTACTTCTACTTCGGCTTCATCCGGCAAATGTTCATGCGCAGCGGGGGCGAGGAAGAAGAGATTCGGGTGCCCGCGGCAACCGGGATTGCGATCTGGGTGTGCGTGGCGGCAACCCTTGCGTTAGGCTTGTTTCCAGGGATAGTCATGGAATGGATCGATGGCGCGTTCTCGTTGCAGGTTGATTTGTTGGTTAAATAGTAGAACGCAAAAAGACAGAGGCTGCCTCCGGTTCGAAACCGGAATGCAGCCTCTGCCATATTTCAAAAGTTCGACTGATTAGTCACCTATACAGCTCTGCTGATGGGCACGTTTTTGCTATTTTTCTTCCGTCTGCCCTCAATCGCGTTCGCAATAGACCTTCCCAGCTTGTTGCTCGGCAGTTCCACGTATTTATAGGTGAAGTGAGCGACTGGAAGACTTGCTAGCGGTACGAGAAGGAAGGCCGCTTCTATCGGAATTATTTTGCCCAGGAAAATAGTGATGATCATCATGACCGGGATATGAACCAAATAAAGACTGAATGAAATTTGTCCAAGCCACGTAAATGGTTTCAAAGACAGGAAGCTGTTTAGGCGGTCCGAGGAAAGTACGGCCGCGAATAGCAGAAGAATGCCGGCAATGGTGATGACGTCCGTTATTCTCTGATCTTTCACTTGGAATAGGACAACCATCCAGCGGCAATTAATCAATACGAGCGAGACAGCTACAAGCATAACCGTGTAGGCTATCTTCAGCTTGGGCAGCTTATTCCGATACTTCGATAGGAGAGCTCCTAAGATGAAGCAGGTGCAATAATACATACTCCATCTGACTGCTTTCACCATGATCAATAAACGGCCTTCGTCCAGCATGGCGGCCCAGCTATCCAATGCAAAATAAATTAGAAAGTTCAAGCCGAGCGACAGGATGGCAGCGCCGATCAAATTGAATCTCCTTATTATAAGAAGGAACAAAGGTAAAATTAACGATATTCTCATTTCATGAAACAGCGTCCAAACGACTCCGTTCACATTGGTCGTATCGTGGTTTTCCATTAGAAAGTAAGCAATGATTGCTTTAAGCGTAACGGGATGATTCCACCGATTGTCGTATGAGCCGCTTAATCCTTGAATATCTTTATATTCTAAAAAAAACGTCAATAGCAACGCCGATGCCAGCATGAGAACAATGTAAGGAATGTATATGCGGCAGAAACGTCTTATCGCATACGCCCCGTACGATTGGGTTTTCCCCTCGAAAAAGGGGATCGCGAGAACGAATCCGCTCAATACGAAAAATAAAAGAACGGCTTCTCTGCCCGCCCATAAGGTGTGCAATGGCGTGATGGTGAAATATTTGAGAAAATCGTTTGCGAAACGATTGAAATTGGCTTGTTCGAAAATGGTAAAAGCGATTAAACAGTGAAAAATAACAACGATCATCGAAGCAATTCCCCGAAGCGAATCGAGCGATTTTATACGATTATTGCTCAAGTTGATTTCCTCCCATCCTCCAATCATTTGTGCGCTTTATGCAGCTAATCCATCATAACATAAGGTTAAGTGCTTGGGTATTGTAAAGAGCTAGTAGGTCTTTTGGACCGTTGTTTGCCGTCTACAAGGGAATGGACGGCTTGGAATCGAATATGAATACATGCAAATCCATACAGTTGATAACTAATATGCCAAATCGAAGCGACCATTATGACAAAAAGGCAGAATGCGATGATATTGCGAAATAGAATGACGCTGAAGCAATCAGCGGCAATTACATATAAAGCGTGGCGCGCTCTTGTGCGAAGAGCGCTGCTCACGCTGTTGCTCGCGAGCGTAACCCTCGGGGGCCTAGCCCCCGCAGGGTTCGCTCGCCATGCGGCGGCAGCGCCGCAGGAGGCCGCGGTCTCGGACGCGGCCCACGGCGGCCCTGGCGCCGCTGAGGAGCAGCCGCAGAGCTGGCTGCTCAAATGGAGCGACCCCGCGCTGGCGCATGCGCTGCGCGGGACGGAGGTGCTCCGCAGCCAGAGCGAGGCGGCGGTCGATGTCGTGCGTCCTGCCGGCGACAGTGGCGAGGACGCGCAAGCTTGGCTCGCCCGGCTGCAAAGCGAGCCGGGCGTCGAATACGTGCACCCGAATAGCCGGGTGCACGCCCTTGCGCTGCCGGAAGCGCCGCAAATCATGGCCGCATCCGCCGCTCCCGGCTCCGCACCCCTAGCCGTGCAGAAGACGGCGGTGAACGATCCCGAATTTAAGCAGCAGCCGTACTTGGAACAGATCGGTGCGGTCCGTGCGTGGGAGACGGTGAGCGAGCAGTCGAAGCTAACGATAGCCATTGTAGATACGGGGGTCGATCTCGACCACCCGGATCTTGCCGAGAACTTGGTGCCCGGCGCGAATCTCGTGAATCCGAAGCTGCCGCCGAACGACGATAACGGCCACGGCACTAGCGTTGCCGGCGTTATTGCCGCCACAACCAATAACGGCAAAGGCGTTGCGGGCATCATATGGAAGGCTAAGATTATGCCGATCAAGGCGCTCGACCACCGCGGCGACGGAACGGAAGAGGAGCTTGGCGATGCGATATTATACGCGGTCAAGAGCGGCGCGCGTATTGTAGTGCTGTCAGTGGGGCTTCATCGTTATTCGCCTTATATGCTCGATATCGTGGAATATGCCGAATCCAAAGGCGTGCTGCTCGTAGCAGCGGCTGGCAATGATGGTGTATCTTTCGGCGCGAAAGCCGCAGTCAAATATCCCGCCGCCTACCCGACGGTGGTCGCTGTCGGCGGCGTCAAGCCGAACGGGACGGTCGATCCGCGTTCCAATCCAGGACCGGAGCTTGATGTCATGGCGCCTTGGAACGTTTTCACGACGGGAATGGGCGGGTTATACAAGAAGGAAGAGGGCACTTCGATGGCTGCGCCGCAGGTTGCGGCGGCTGCCGGTCTCCTATGGGCGAAATATCCGGATTTGAAGCCTTATCAGATAAGAGCGCTGCTGCGTCAGACGGCGAAGGATATCGGCCAGACTGGCGTCGACGGCAAATCGGGCTACGGCTTGCTGCAGATCGATAAAGCGGTGCGCACCGGGGTGGCTGCGGACGCATTCGAGCCGAATAACGACAGCAAGACGGCTAAGCGATTCCAGCTTGCCACAAGCATTTCGGCGTTGCTGGAGAGCGGGGCCGATCAGGACTGGTACCGGATAGACGTGCCGCATAACGGGACGCTCGCCATTGCTTACAGAGGTTTGGCCGAATCCGGCAAGGCCACGCAGCCAGTAAGGATTTATCAATATTTTAACGGCCAACAGCAGCTGGTTTCCGATACGAAGCTGACCAGCGCGTCGATTGATATCGATGTGAAGAAGGGCGCGCAGCTTATTCGGATAGAGCTTATCAATCCATATAGCACTTTAGGCTTGCCGTATGTATTGACATCAACCTTTACAATGGAGCAGGACGCTTACGAGGCCAACGACAAGTCTTATGAGGCGTATACGCTCCAGCCCCGCACGCAGACGGTGGGAGGGAACTTCCATCAGTTGGCGGATCGCGACTGGTACGCCGTTACGTTTACGCAGAGCGGCAAGCTGAAGGTAACGCTTGGCACGGACACGGCCCGAATCGATCCGGGTCTCGCGATACAGCGCGCCGGCGATCAGCTTCTGCTCTATGACGAGGAGGGCGAAGGGGAGTCGGAGCAGTCTCCTGTCATAACTGTCGCTCCAGGGAAATATTATATTCGTGTCCATAATGCAATTTCATCCGAAGCAAGTCCCGTAATAGGTACATACTCGTTCAAGATGGAATATACGCCTAAGTATATCGATCCGAACGAACCGAACGACAAGTCGTATGAATCGTTTATGGTGAATCCGGGTACGGAATACGTAGGGGTCATCGGAAGCAAGACCGATTTGGATTGGTTCCAATTCCGCGTGAGCAAGGCAAGCGTCGTCGCGATGGCCGTCAATGGCGTTCCTTCTTCCGTCAACTTGAAGCTGGAAGCCTACGATAAGCGGATGTCTCCTTTAACGACGTCGTCCACCGCCAAGAGCGGTTCGCTGCAGTCGCCGGAGCTGGTGCTTCAGCCGGGCGTCTATTACGTAAAGCTGTCTGCAAGCGCGCCGTTCGATACTCAATACTACCGCTTCAAAATAAAGTCGGAGCCGCTGGTTGAAGGCTTCCGCGACATTTCCGATCACTGGGCCCGGAAGGAAATAACCGCTTTAAGCCAACTTGGCATTATTAACGGTTCAGGCAATTACCGCTTCGAGCCGAAACGGGCGATAACGCGCGCCGAGGCCGTAGCGATGGTTGCGAAGGCTTATAAGCCGGAGGGGAGTATCGACGCAAGCCAGAAGCCGTTCAAGGACGTGTCAGCCTCGCATTGGGCGTACGACGAAGTAGCCAAGGCCGTAAAGCAGGGCTGGATTAAAGGTTTCCCCGACGGGAGCTTCAAGCCGGACCAGCCGATTACCCGCGTAGAGATGGCCGTCATTATCGGCTACGCGGACGGCGTAAAGCCTAGGCCTCCGATTGCCGCTCCTTTCCCGGACGTAAGCAGGACGCACTGGGCAGCGCCAATCCTTATCGCTCTCAAGGCGGATGGCGCAATCGCAGGCGTAGAGAACAACCAATTTAAACCAAAGCTGCAAGCGAGCAGGGCTGAATATTCCGCACTTCTATATCGTCTGCTGTTCGGTTAAGGCTAATATGCAATGAAGCAATAGAGCAATGAAGTAAAGGAGAAGCTATGGATAATTATGATGTATTCGATGAGGCGCAGCGGATGACGGGCATAACCGGTTTATTTTCCATTATTGTGGTTTTGGTCAGTATTATGCTGGTGTGGACGCTGCTGCAGGAAGTGAAGTGGGAAACGTTTTTCAAGCATCCCCGCAATGCCAAGGCAAGGATGTTCCAAGTCGTCGTCGCGGTTATTCTCGGGCATTTGTTCGCCAAGTTTATATTGGAATATTGGAGCTTCACCACGATGCTCCGCAGCTTTGTCGAATAACTGTTGCGAAAGATGTCAACAATGGGTATTAAATGATGGTATGAAAATAAAGCATGGCTGCGAATAGTATGTAAATAGTCCTATCGGAGTGACGCGAAACCGCAATGCGATTAAAAAAAGGACTATATTTTTGGGCTGAAATGCCGATATAGGCTATAAGGCTCATAAGCAGAAAATGGAAACAATTTAACGCTTGTCGATTCATGTAGATGAGTGATAAGATGAAGTTTAGTTGTGGTGCGGAATTCCATTATATGCTCACAGAGGAAATTGAAATTGCAGTTCGCGGAGGGAACCATAAGATGACCAAAATTATCGTCCGCGGAGGTCAGCGTTTGAAGGGAACGGTCCGTGTCAGCGGTGCAAAAAATGCCGTGCTTCCCATTCTAGCGGCCTCATTATTGGCGACAGAAGGAGACAGCGTCATCTATGACGTACCCCTCCTCGATGACGTTATGACGATCCAGAAGGTGCTTGCCTCGTTAGGCGCACGATTAACTTATAATAATGAAACGATGCGCATATCAGCGCCAGCCATTACTTCCATCGAGGCACCTTACGAACTTATTCGTAAAATGCGTGCTTCGTTCCTTGTCATGGGACCGCTTCTCGCCCGCGTCGGCAAGGTCCGCATCTCGCTGCCGGGGGGATGCGCGATCGGCACGCGTCCGATTGACCAGCATTTGAAGGGCTTCGAGGCGATGGGCGCGGAGATTACCCTAGGCCATGGCTTCATCGAAGCAAGCACGCCGACCCGTCTTAAGGGTGCCAAGATATACCTAGACGTGGCCAGCGTCGGCGCGACCGAAAACATCATGATGGCGGCCGCACTGGCTGTCGGAACAACCACGATCGAAAATGCAGCCAAAGAACCGGAAATCGTCGACTTGGCTAACTATATCAACGCCATGGGCGGCAAGGTGCGCGGTGCAGGCACCGGCCTGATCCGCATCGAGGGCGTTGACAAGATGCACGGAGCAGCACATAACGTTATTCCTGACCGCGTAGAGGCGGGAACATACATGATCGCTGCAGCGATCACAGGCGGAGACGTATTCGTCGAAGGCGCAATCGCCGACCACTTGACGCCGGTTATTTCCAAGCTTGAAGAGATGGGCGTCGAGATTATTGAAAGCGACAACGGCATTCGCGTTCGAGCGGGCGCCGAATTAAGATCGGTCGATGTGAAAACATTGCCGCATCCGGGCTTCCCGACGGATATGCAATCGCCAATGATGGCACTGCTCCTCTTCTCGGAAGGTACGAGCGTCGTAACGGAGACGGTATTCGAGAACCGCTTCATGCATGTCGAAGAGTTCCAGAAGATGAATGCCCAAATCAAGGTGGACGGACGTACCGCTATCGTAAGCGGAGGATTGCCGCTTATGGGAGCAAAGGTATGCGCGACCGATCTGCGTGCCGGAGCGGCATTGATCTGCGCGGCTCTTCGCGCCGAAGGCGAGACGGAGCTTACCGGTCTGCATCATGTCGATCGCGGCTATGTCGATATTACGGGCAAGCTTGCCGCGTTAGGCGCAACGATCTACCGTGTCGAGTCGGAGAACGAGCAAGCAGCTGTCTTACCGGCGGCTGCGGCGTCAAGAGCGGTGGCCGCAAGTGCCGATATCCCCGCAGCGGTCATCGCGGCATCCGTTGTATCGGAACACGAGCCGGCAGCTGGCTATAAGCGCGACAAAGAGGTTGCCGTTCTTAAAGTTCAGCCGACTTGGGCTTAATGCCAAACAAGCGCGAATAAGGAGCTGTTTCAAATAAGCCGAACCGGTTTATCTGAAACGGCTTCTTTTTTCATTATGAACGGAGTTTGCTTATTTACCGGAGTTAGCTATAATGGTTGGGACTACTGAACGATGCAAAGGGGATGCCATGGCAACGATACACGATGTCGCGAAAAAAGCGGACGTATCCGTAACGACGGTTTCCCGCGTTTTGAATAACCGGGGATATATTAGCGAAGCGACAAGAACCAAAGTATTTAGAGTTATGGAGGAGCTTCATTATCAACCTAATGAGATCGCGCGCTCCCTCCTAAGGAAGCAGTCTAACGTAATCGGTCTTATTATTCCGAACGTCTCCCATCCATTCTTTAGCGAGCTTGCCAACTATGTTGAAAACTACGCGTACGACCAAGGATTCAAACTTCTTTTATGCAATTCACAGCTCGACCCGGTGAAGGAAAAGGATTATATCGAGATGCTGAAGCGGAATCGCGTCGATGGCATTATAATGGGCAGCCACACGCTTCAGGTCGAGGAGTACAAAAATTTAAACTCGCCGATCGTTACGATCGACCGTCAAATCAGCAATGAAATTCCTTATATCTCTTCCGATAATTACACGGGCGGAAGCCTTGCGGCTAGTCTTCTGGTTGAGAAAGGCTGCATGAAAATCGCCCATATTTGCGGTAATCTGGAGCTGCAATTGCTGGCCAACAAGAGAACCGAAGCCTTTCAATCGGTCATGAAAGAAAACAACGTGGAACATCTTATCATTCAAACCGACATGAATGTATTTGATCAAATGCAGTACGAGGATATTATGAAACGTTTGTTCGAGGAGCATCCCGATATTGACGGCGTGTTCGCGACGAGCGACATTATTGCGGCATTTGCGGTGAAGCAGTGCGCAGCCGCCGGCAAGCGTATCCCGAACGATATGAAAATTATCGGGTACGACGATATTAATGCGGCGAGGTTGATGACGCCGTCTATTACGACAATCAAGCAGCCGATTGCCGAGATCGGTCGCAAAGCTGTCGATCTGATCATGCAGCAAATGAACGATGAGCCGTTCGAAGCGGAAAACATTCTGCCGGTGACTATCGTAGAACGCTCCACGACATAGACGAAAAGAACGGAAATCCCTTGCGCGACGCGGGGATTTTTATTTTCTCAAAATATGTCAATCGTTTGATATGTCAAACGATTGACATACACCATAAACGACTATATAATACGTTATGAAAGCGGTTTACATTTTCAAAACCGCAACAATTCTCGTGAATCGGGGGCAAACAAATGAAATCTTGGAAATGGATGCAAGCACTGGCATTATCTCTTCTCGTCGTTATGCTCGTAACGGCATGCGGCAAGTCTGGCGAGTCCGTTGAAGGCTCGGCAGTTACGATTACGTTCCTTAACTCGAAGGGCGAAATTCAATCGCAGCTTGAAGAAGCGGCGAAAGCGTTCAAAGAAGATAATCCCGACATCACCATGGAAATCATACCGGTGCCTGCGGGGCAGTCGCCGTTCGAGAAAGCGTCTGCGCTTTACGCTTCAGGCAACCCGGCAACGATCACGATGCTGGATACGGGCGACGTCGAAAAATTCAAAGACCGCGTCCTCGACCTGAGCGGCGAGAAGTGGATGGCGGATGCGGTTGATCGCAGCACGGCGCTGACAACGTTTGAAGGCAAGAACTACGCATTCCCATTGGCAATCGAAGGTTACGGCTTTATTTATAACAAAGCGGTAGTTGACCAAGCGATAGGCGGCACGTTCGATCCGGCAACGATCAACACGACCGGGGCGCTTGAAGAGCTGTTCAAAAAAATCGAGGCTTCCGGCAAAGCGCCGCTCATCGTTTCTCCTATGGATTGGTCGCTTGGCGCCCATTACCTGCCGCTTGCTTACGCAGGTCAATCGGCGGATACGGCAGCAGTCGCACAATTCGTTGATGATCTGAAAGCAGGCAAAGTCGATCTGGCCGGCAACACCGTCTTTAACGGATTGCTCGATACGTTTGATCTTATGGCAAAATACAACATCGACAAGGCATCTCCTTTGTCCGGCACTTATGAGAGAGGACCGGAAGTGCTAGGCAAAGGCGAGGTTGGCATCTGGTTCCAAGGCAACTGGGCTTGGCCGCAAATCAGCAGCTTTGATACGGCAAGCGGACAATACGGTTTCCTGCCGGTACCGGTCAGCAACAATGCGGATGACTTCGGCAATACGCAAATTTCTTCCGCGGTATCCAAGCGCTTGGTGCTCGACAAAGAGAAAAATACGGCTGAGCAGCAAGCGGCGGCAAAGAAATTCCTTGAGTGGATGGTTTACAGCGACAAGGGTCAAGATTTCCTTGTAAACAAAGCGAATATCATTCCGGCGTTCAAGAACATTACGCTTGAAGCGAAAGATCCGCTGGCGAAGTCGATTTCCGATTATATCGCGAAAGGCAAGTCTCAGGATTCCATGAGCACATTGCCGGCAGACCACTGGGCGAAAGTCGGCGCCTCCATGCAAAAATATCTTGCAGGAGCGGCAGACCGTAGCGTGCTGACTAAAGAAATCCAGGAATATTGGAAGTCGGTTAAGTAATCATTAGCCGCGAGACGCCGGCTTATCCCGTCAAATGACGGGGTAAGCCGATTACGCTTGATTGCTTCCTCTCTTAGCAAACCATCCATGAATGCGAGGGATCATGATGATAACGGAAAAAGGGCTGTGGAATCGTTTACGACTGCGGCTGCTGTTTACCGGACCTACTTTATTTGCTTTTCTTGCCGTAATGATCGTTCCTTTCCTATATGGCATTTATTTGACCTTTACGAACTGGGACGGCATATCGACGGCAAGCAGCCTTGTAGGGTTTCAAAACTATGTTTCGGTATTTCAAGATACGGTATTTTGGCAATCTTTTTTATTGACTTTAAAATACGTGTTCATTACCGTCGTGCTTATTAACGTGGTCGCTTTTCTGCTCGCATATGCGTTAACGAGCGGCTTGAAGGGCCAAAGCCTCTTCCGGGCAGGCTTCTTTATTCCGAATCTGGTAGGCGGCATCGTGCTCGGCTTCGTATGGCAATTCATATTTTCAAATGTATTCGTGTATTTGGGTAAAGAAATGAGCATCCCCTTGTTCAGCGCCTCCTGGCTGGCCGACCCGGATAAAGCGTTCTGGGCGATGATTATCGTTACCGTTTGGCAATATGCAGGCTACATGATGGTTATTTATGTCGCGGGACTTATGAACGTGCCTAAGGATATTTTGGAAGCGGCGAGCATCGATGGTGCTAGCCTGCCCACGAAAATGCGCAAAATGGTGCTTCCGCTTATGGTTCCGTCTTTTATCGTCTGTATCTTCCTGTCGCTGCAAAGAGGCTTCATGGTCTACGATTTGAACATTTCCTTAACGAAGGGCGGACCGTTCAAGAGCACGGAAATGGTTTCCATGCACGTGTACGAGAAGGCGTTTCTGTCGAGGGACTACGGGGTAGGGCAAGCGGAAGCTTTCGTGCTGTTCCTGCTCGTGGCGATCATTACGATCGCTCAGGTGTACTTTAGCAAGAAGATGGAGGTGGAGGCGTAATGAAAAATTCGAGTTCAACGGTCGCTTGGACGAAATTCGCCGTCCTCTTCGCCTGCTTGCTGCTGTTCGTTTTCCCGTTTCTGCTTCTGCTCGTCAATTCGTTCAAAGAGAACAAAGCGATTACATCCAGCCCGCTTTCGCTTCCCGAGAGCTTCAGCATGACCAATTATTCGGACGCATTCGGTAAAATGGATTACGTCTCCGCATTTACGAATTCGATTATTGTAACGGTGCTTAGCGTATTGCTCATTTCCCTTTTGGCAGCCATGACGGCTCATTATTTTGTTAGACATCAAACGAAGTTCAACCAATATACGTTCTTCTTAATGGTCGCGGCGATGATTATCCCATTCCAAGCCATTATGATTCCTCTCGTCAAAATATACGGATCCATTGGCTTTCTGGACAGCAAATGGGCCCTGATCTATATGTATATCGGATTCGGCAGCCCGCTGGCTGTGTTCATCTATCACGGATTCGTGAAAAGCATCCCGGCCGAGCTTGAAGAGGCGGCGCTTATCGACGGCTGCACAAGAACGCAAACCTTCTTCCGCATCGTATTTCCGGTGCTGATGCCGACCACGGTTACGATTGCTATTTTGAACGTGCTCTGGATTTGGAACGACTTCCTGCTGCCTTCCCTGGTGCTGATTGCCCCGGACGAGAGAACGCTGCCGCTCTCGACCTTTTATTTCTTCGGTACGTATACGGTCGATTACGGCCCGTTGATGGCTGGTCTTATGCTGACCATACTGCCTGTGCTGATCGTTTATTTGTTCGCGCAGAAATACATTATTCAAGGGGTTATGCAAGGCTCCATTAAATAACGAGTAAGGGTAGGATGCTTTATTATGTACACACGCGAGAATGCCGACAAGTTTATCGAGAGCAGAAAATATTTGCTGAAAGGGGAGTACCGGCTGAGCTACCATTTAATGAGCGAGTTCGGCTGGATGAACGATCCGAACGGCTTTGTTTATTATAACGGCGAATACCACATGTTTTATCAGCACTATCCGTATCAGCCGGCATGGGGCCCGATGCATTGGGGTCATGCGGTCAGCCGCGATCTGATGAAGTGGGAGTACTTGCCGGTAGCCTTAGCGCCGGATCAGGAATACGACCGCGACGGATGCTTCTCCGGCAGTGCGATCGAGAAGGACGGCATGCTGTATTTGATGTATACGGGGCATATCGTGACTGGGCCGGACAAGGAATTGCACTATAGTCAAAATCAAAATATGGCCGTGTCCGATGACGGCGTCCATTTCCGGAAGCTTGCAAGCAATCCGGTGATCCGGCCGGAGCAAATTCCGGCAAACGTCAGCCAAAAGGACTTTCGCGATCCGAAGGTGTTCGAGCGTGACGGCGTTTATTATGCCGTCTTAGGGTCGAATGACGGAATGGGCAGCGGACTTCTATTAATGTATCGGTCGGAAGACTTGCTGAATTGGACTTTCGTAAATGAAATCGCGCGAAGCGACGGACATATGGGGGACAACTGGGAATGTCCGGACCTCTTCGAGCTGCAGGGGCATGACGTGCTTATGCTGTCGCCTCAGCGCATGCCGGCGCAAGGGGACGACTTTCAAAATCTGCATTCGACCGCCTATATGATTGGCCGTTTGGACATGGAGCAAGGTCGGTTCCTGTATGACCGGTATGAACAAATCGACTGCGGCTTTGATTTTTACGCTCCGCAAACGACGATTGACGATAAGGGAAGACGCATCGTCATCGGCTGGATGGAAACTTGGGAGACGGAAATTCCGACGCAGCTTGGACACTATTGGGCGGGAGCGATGTCTCTTCCGCGCGAGGTCGTGATGCAGGGAAATGCTTTGCATTTTAAACCGATAGATGAAATGGCTAATTATCGCCATAACGGTTATGAGGCTTCTAATCTAATGATAGACGGCGAGCGGGACTTGGGCGTAAGCGGAGACTGCTACGAGCTCGAGGTCGTTTTCCGTGCGGAACAAGCCGAAGAATTCGGTTTGAAGCTTCGCGTGCATGGCGATGAAGAGACGGTATTATCCTATAGCCCTGCGGATGGACGATTCCGCTTTAACCGCGACAAGGCCGGAATCGGACTGGGCGGCGAGCGCATGACGAAAGTCGAACTGAATGAAGGGCTTCTGGAGCTTCGGGTATTCGTCGACAAGTCATCCGTTGAAGTATTTATTCAAGGCGGCGCGAAAGTAATGACGGGCCGTATCTACCCAGGCGCGCAATCGCTTGGCATTAAAGCGTATGCTAAAGGTTCCTGTGATATAGTATCCTTCAAGAAATGGGATTTGCAGTAGGTACGCAAATCTGCTTCATGATGCGAACATCAGGGTATCGCCCATTCTCTCCTATTGGAAGGAATGCGGCGATGCCCTTTTTCAATAAGTTGGCACTAAAATGCGAGAAGAGCGGCATTCATCTTAGCGGAGCGGAATGAAAGCTTGTTCATTTCCCGTTCATCTTCGTTTGCTATAGTCGATTCGATCAAGTCTGATGGAGGGTGGCGTAAAGCAAATGAAGAAGTGGACGATTTGGCTAGGCATCGTTATCATTCTTGCCGCGGCCGGAGCGGGAGCGTATTACTATTATTTCGGGAAAGAGAAGGAAGGGGCCGAAGAGACGCCCGTCGCGCAGACGGTAACAGCGACGAAGGGCTCCATTGTGAACCAAATTAGCGGTACGGGCTCGGTGGCCGCGAACTCGCGCGAGACGCTGACCGCCGGCAAGAGCGGAACGATCGCCGAGGTGCATGTGAAAAAAGGAGATAAAGTGAAGGCGGGTCAGACGATCGTGACGTTCGAGGATTCGGACGATTATGAGGATCAGATTGAAACCATTCAGGAGAATAAGGAAAAGCTGCAGAATACGATTGAAGGGTATCAAGAAGACTATAAAGCTGCGATAGGTACGGAGAACGAAGAGGAAACAAAGGAAAAGATTCAAAAAAGCATTGAGGATGCCCATTCGCAATTAGCCGATCTGGAGGATGATTTGCAAGGTATTTATGATGAGCAGAGCGAGCAGGCAAAGTCGGTATCGGCAACGATCGACGGCGAGATTACGGAGTTCGATATCGAGGCGGGCGATGAGGTTCAAGCCAATACGACGATTGCGACCATCGTTGATTATACGAAGCTTGAGTTCGTTACGACTGTCGACGAGCTGGACATTCCTTCGGTCAAGGCAGGCCAAGCGGTTAACATTACGCTTAGCTCGATCGCCGATCGGACAATCAGCGCGACGGTGTCGGAGATCGCGCGCGAAGGCACGTCCAGCAACGGCTCGTCTTCCTTCGAGGTGAGCATTCTTCTGAATGACATCGACGGAGTTATGGCTGGCATGTCGGGGGAAGCGTCCATAACCATCGAGTCGAAAGAGGACATCGTTCTCGTACCGGTCGATGCGGTTGTCGAGATGGGCGGCAAATCGTTCGTTCGCGTGCCGTCGACCGGAGAAGAAGGCGCTGCGGAAAGCGACGGCCAGCAGACGGGTGGTCGCGGACAAGGCTTGCGGTCCAGTGAAGGCGGACCGATGGGAGAGGGCGGAGCGCCGCCGGCAGATGGAGCTCCTCAAAGTGGAGATGGCGCACCCGGAGGCGGTCAAGCACCGGCAGGCAGCGGAACGGCTGCGGAGGGTCAAGCGCCGGCAGGCAGTGGAACATCAGCCGGTGACGCTCAAGCACCTGCAGGTGAAGGCGGCGCATCCGCAGGAATGGAGCAACGGCCAACAGGCGGCGCTGGCGGCACGGCATCCAGCGAGCGCCAAAACATGCGTGCGGCGATGATGGAGTCTTTGACCCTTGGCGGACAGCTGGTCGAAGTGACGACGGGACTTAGCAACGATGCTTTTGTTGAAATTGTATCGGGACTGAATGAAGGAGATAGCGTGCTGATTCCGATTGCTTCCGGTACTGCCGGCATGGGAGGCGGACAGCAAGAAACGGAAGTTCAGATGCAAGTCTTCCCTGGAGGCGGCTTCCAGATGGGCGGAGGCTTCCAAATGGGAGGCGGAGGCGCCGTACGCGGCAGCACCGGTGCCGTGGGCGGCGGTGGCATGCGATGAGCGTGAACGACCAAAGCTATATCCCGTTAATCGAGATGGACGGCGTAACCAAGTATTATATGATGGCGAGGGAGAAAACAACCGTTCTGCACAATGTCTCGCTCAAGGTAGATCATGGCGAGTTTCTGGCGATCGTCGGCCCCTCGGGTTCGGGCAAGTCGACGCTTATGAACATCATCGGCTGTCTCGATACGCCAAGTGAAGGAAGCTACAAGCTGGAAGGCTCAGAGATGAACGGGCAGAGCGACAATAAGCTAACGGTGATGAGGAACCAAAAAATCGGGTTTATTTTTCAAGGGTATCATCTGCTTCCGAAACTGACGGCGCTGGAGAACTGCGAGCTCCCGCTTATCTATCGGGGTTTGCCGGGCAAGCTGCGAAAGCAGCTGGCCAAGGAAGCGCTGGAGAGAGTCGGTCTCGGCAACCGGCTGCATCATCGGCAAAGCGAGCTGTCCGGCGGTCAGCAGCAGCGGGTTGCTATCGCGCGCGCGTTAGCGACGAATCCGCCTATGCTCCTCGCCGATGAGCCGACAGGCGCGCTCGATTCCAAGACGGGCATGGAAGTGCTGAATATGATGGAGGAATTGAATCAAACGGGGCAGACGATCGTCCTCATCACGCATGATATGGAGGTGGCCCAACGGGCCAGGCGTACGGTTGTCATCCGGGATGGGGTGCTCACGGAGCTTGGGAGGAGGAATGACGATGAAGCTTACGCAAGGCTTGTTAATGGCCGTGAAGAGCGTCTTATCGAACAAGCTTAGAACGATTCTATCGATGCTCGGAATATTGATTGGCGTTGCGACCGTCATTGCGCTTGTCGCTATGGGCAAGGCGTCATCCAACGAGGTGGCCGAGCAGGTGTCCTCGCTCGGAAGTCCGAATTCATTGTCCGCTACCATCACAGGCCGGGGCACCGTAACGTCGCTTACGGTTGACGAAGCAAACGAACTCGGCGATGTTATGAATATAGAAGGCGTTGCGCCGGTAACGAGCAGCAACGCGTACGCGAAGTACGGAAAGACGCAAGCATCGGTCGCCGTGGAGGGCATAACGCCAGCATACGAACAGGTCAAGGACTTTCCCGTACAGGATGGACGATACATTGCTCCGCCTGACATTAATAATGCCTCGAGAGTAGCGCTGATCGGCGTCGATACGGCGACCGACCTGTTCGGGGAAGAGGGCGAGAATCCGGCCGAGGCCGTCGGCAAAAAAATAACGATCAACGGCTATAACTTTACGATCGTCGGTTTGCTCGAATCGCAAGGCACTTCAATTGCAGGCTCCAACGACGAGAAAATACTGATTCCGATTACGACGGCGCAAAAAATATTTCAAACAAGCGGCGTAACGACGATCAATCTGCTCGTCGCGGATACCGATCTGATGTCCGCGACGGTAACGGCAATCGAAGCGGTGCTCTATGAGAAGTTCAGGGGCAACGAGAACGCCTATCGCGTCTTCAATCAAGAGGAAGCGATGGAGACGTTGAATTCGGTCAATGAAACGATGAACAGGCAACTGATCTATGTCGCTATTATTTCACTCGTTGTGGGCGGGATAGGAATCATGAATATTATGCTAGTGTCCGTTACCGAACGGACGCGCGAGATAGGCATACGCAAGTCCCTGGGCGCCAAGAAACGGGATATTCTGTTTCAGTTTCTCGTAGAAGCCGTGTGCATAAGCGGCTTGGGAGGCGCGCTGGGCATCGGTCTTGGTTATATCGCTTCCTTCGTCATCGGGCTGGTCATGCATACGGAGACGGAGGTGCCGGGCGATACGGTACTGCTGTCCTTCGCCTTCTCCGCCCTCGTCGGCGTTATCTTCGGGTATCTGCCTGCGAACAAGGCGGCGGGATTGAAGCCGGTAGACGCTCTTCGTTACGATTAGGAGACAAGAGGTTCTACCCTATTATTCGTTCTCATAGAATGAACCATCAGGGTCGATTTAAGAGAGCGGCATAAGCAATAGGGACATCATCGCAACATTCTATTCGCTCTCTTCGGCCTAGTTGGAAGGAGAGCGCATGAGCAGAGGGAAAAGAACACAGTTGGTAGTTTCGTTGTTGCGCCGTCATACGGTCAAGCGATGGTTAGCTCTCTTCGGCATTGGAGCGATGCTTGGCGCATCTATCCTGCTGATTAGGCTCTCATTGAACGAGCTTCGCTCCGTGCCTGCGGCAAGTTACGCCGAGTCGGAGACAGCAGAATCGCAAGGGACGTCAGTTAAAGAGAAGACGGCAAGCCGAATAACGGAGACGGCCGCACAGCTGCGGCAGGCAGAACCGGATGAGAAGAACGACGTTAACGTGAAGGAACGGAACGAACCGCAGCAAGAGGATGAAAAGGCCGCGGCGCCCAAAACATCAAGCGAGCTGGACGGTCTGATCGTTCATGTTTATCTGACGAAGGAGAAGCGCATCGAGAATGTGCCGCTCGAAACGTATGTCCGCGGCGTTGTCGCGGCGGAGATGCCTATCGATTTCGAGCTGGAGGCGCTGAAGGCGCAGGCGATTGCCGCCAGAACGTATATTGTCCGACGGTTAATGCAAGGAGAAGAGAGCGACGCGTCCGTCCATGGCGCGGACGTAACCGATACGATTCAGCATCAGGTGTATACGCCGCTGGCGAAGCTGGAGGGGCAATGGACGAAGGCGCAGCGCAAGGCGAACATGGCCAAGCTGGGTAAAGCGATCGATGAGACGAGAGGCCTTGTCGTTACGTATGAGGGCGAACCGATCGAAGCCGTTTTTTTCTCGACGAGCAATGGCTATACAGAGAACTCGGAAGACTATTGGAAGCAGCAAATTCCATATTTGCGAAGCGTGGAAAGTCCATGGGACAAGGCGATCTCGCCTAAATATAAAGAAACGGTGAGCCTCAAGCTAAGCGAGTTTCACAAGAAGCTGGGCGTTAAGAGAAAAGGGTTCGCGAAGTCGTCCCTTCGTATCATAGAGCGAACGGAAGGCAATCGCATCAGCAAGATTCGAATAGGCGATAAAGTGTTCACCGGCCGCGAGGTAAGAGAGAAGCTAGAGCTGGCTTCCTCGCAATTCACATGGAGCGTTAAGGGAGATTATATTACGATTACGACCTACGGCTACGGGCACGGTGTCGGCATGAGCCAATGGGGAGCGAACGGGATGGCTAAGGAAGGCGCGGGCGCAGCTTCTATACTCGCCCATTACTACTCTAGTACGGCAGTCGAACAAGCTTCCAAGCTATCGGCGCAATTGGCCCAAAGGTCATAGCTTATAATCTTTCAAAAATTAGTATTGCCTCACGTATAAACCTAGCAGTTCTGGCAACAATGGCTAGTGAGGTGATATAAAAATGAATGAACAAAATCAGAACAAACCGAAGCAAAGACCAGAAGAAACTCCCAAAAACGTTCTGGGAGGAACGTCTGCCGCCAAGTCTAGCAGTGGATGGAGAAGCCTATTCGCTAAAAGATGGGTATCCCCAGCGCTCTTCATGGCCGCGGCAGCAATTATCGTAACCTTACTTTGGATCTATCAGGGATCGGACACTACCACAGACAAAGCAGTAACATCCGATCCTACTGAAGAGACTCAAGGTGACGGTCAAACGAATGCAGGCGAAGAAGGCGCATTGCCGGTCATCGCCGGCAACGAATCGATGGAATGGCCGGTCAACAAAGAAGCAATTACTGTAAAGACGCCATTCTACGATGACAAGCTTCCGGCAACGGAGCAGGAGAACGCTCTCGTCCAAGTCGGCGAGAACAAGTTCGTACTTAGCACAGGCGTTGACTTCGTAGATCCAACAGGCAAAACATTCGACGTAGCTGCAGCTCTCTCGGGTACGGTAACGAAGGTGTACCAACATCCGACGAATGGCCTTACGGTCGAGATCTCGCATGGGGACGAGCTTGCAACGGTATACCAAAGCGTATCGGAAGTAACGGTTAAGGAAGGCGACGAGGTGAATCAAGGCACGGTTATAGCAAAAGCGGGCCGAAACGATCTTCAACGCGATCTAGGCATTCACCTTCATTATGAAACGCTCGTGAACGGCGATCCGGTTAATCCGAATGAGTTCATCAAAGAGTAACACGTCTGAAGCAGCGTGAAAACAGCGCTGGAGACGCACAGGCAGGGGACATTCCCCCTGCCTGTTTCTGTTTTTTTGAAAATTATTTGGCAATCGGGCTTGTCACGCTTGGCCACAACGAATATATACCCGCTCGACTCATATAATGTACCAAACTATCTCGAGTAGGGAGGCGGGAACGTGCACGATTACATCAAAGAGCGAACCATTAAAATAGGCCGCTGCATCGTTGAAACGAAGCATACGGTGCGAACGATCGCCAAAGAGTTCGGCGTGTCCAAGAGTACGGTGCATAAGGATTTGACCGAACGACTGCCGGAAATCAACCCCGACCTGGCAGACCAGGTTAAGCACATTCTCGAGTACCACAAATCGATTAGGCACTTAAGAGGAGGGGAAGCGACCAAAATCAAATACAAAAAAACGAGCTCGAAGAAGCGCGAGGTCATTGCCGCAGGCAAAGTGTGAGAAGGCAAGCGTAGGCGGCTGACGCCGTCCAACTAGAATGAATCCATAGGTTTGTCGACAAACGTTGACACAACATGAAATTATTTCATCGATTTGTAGAGGAATTTCAATCTTTTTGGCGAATAATGTACACTAGCGGTTTCTCTGTCAAGAGGGACTAAACGTACGTTTTGCAATCATTATTCGTTGGGGGACTTAAGCCTTATGTTGAGCAAGGATATCGGGATTGATCTTGGAACAGCCAATGTTTCCATTCATGTGAAAGGAAGAGGCGTTGTGCTCGACGAGCCGTCTGTCGTTGCCATCGAGAGCGACACGAAACGCGTGCTTGCCGTTGGCGAGGAAGCGCATCGGATGGTAGGCCGTACGCCAGGCAACATCATAGCGATTCGTCCGCTGAGAGACGGCGTTATCGCCGATTTCGAAATTACGGAAATCATGCTGAAAGCGTTTATTGACCGGGTAGAAGGCCGCAAGTGGTTCAGCCGTCCGCGCATTCTGATCTGCGCTCCGACGAATATTACGTCGGTGGAGCAGAAAGCGATTCGCGAGGCGGCGGAACGCAGCGGCGCGAAGGAAGTTTTTTTGGAAGAAGAGCCGAAGGCTGCCGCTATAGGGGCTGGAATGGACATATTCCAGCCTAGCGGCAATATGGTCGTCGACATTGGCGGGGGTACGACGGATGTAGCCGTTCTTTCTATGGGCGAAGTCGTTACCTCCTCTTCGATTAAAGTCGCGGGGGACAAGTTCGACGACGCTATCATGAAATATATTAAGAACAAGTACAAGCTTCTGATCGGCGAGAGAACGAGCGAGGATATCAAGATCAAGATCGGCACGGTATACGAGGACGGACGCCGGAACGAAATCGATATTCGCGGACGCGACATGGTGTCGGGTCTTCCGCTGACGGTTACGATTCGTTCGAACGAGGTACGCGAAGCGTTATGGGATCCGGTGATGTCGATCGTATCGGCAGCGAAGTCGGTACTCGAGCGCACGCCGCCCGAGCTGTCGGCCGATATTATCGACCGCGGCGTCATTCTGACAGGAGGCGGCGCTTTGCTCGACGGACTTGACGCCTTGCTCGCGGAGGAGCTTAAAGTACCTGTGCTGATCGCCGAAGATCCGATGCATTGCGTCGTGAAGGGGACGGGCATTCTGCTCGATAACTTGGACAAGCTCGGTAAAAAATAAGGCGAGAGCGACGGCCTTTGCCGCATTTGCGCGGGTAGGAAGCCATAGGGGGGCGAGCCGAGGTGCAAATAAGTCAAAGGTCGCATAGACATGCTATTCAGCCGGCCTTGCTTTCAACCGATAACATATAGAGGTACTGGAATGGAAGCCACGAGGAGGTCACAATCGTGTTAAGAGGATTATATACAGCCGCCGCAGGCATGATCGCGCAGCAGCGCAGGCATGATACGGTAACGAATAATATATCTAATATCAATACGCCGGGCTACAAGCAGACGAATGCGGTGTCGCGCGCGTTTCCTGAAATGCTCTTGTCGCTTACGGGCGTCGAGCCGAAGGATCAAGTGAAGATCGGTAAGTTAACGAGCGGCGTGTTCGCCGAAGAGAGCTTGTCGATCCATCTGCAAGGCGACTTGATGCAGACGAATAACGCATCGGACTTTGCTCTTATATCCAATATTGACGTGCCTGGGCTCGTGTTCGACGCATCCGGCAAGTCGGTTGGCGAGGACGGCGAAGTGACGTTCCAGCCGCAAGCGTTCTTCACGGTGCAGAACGCGAACGGAGAAGTGCGCTATACGAGGGGCGGCAAGTTCACGCTGACGGAAGACGGCTTCCTCATGACGAGCGACGGCTCGAGCGTGCTTGGGGCGGGCGGGCGGCCGATTCAGTTCCCCGTCGGAACGGGACTTCAGAATCTGGTGCTGACCGACGACCAACGATTCGTCGACCCGGAGGGCAATGATCTTGGCGTGCAGCTTCTGATCACGCGGGTGGATAATTCGAACGAGCTCGTTCGCGACGGCAACGGCAACTTCCGCTTCGAAGGCGAAGACGGCGAAGCGCGCGCGATCGAAGCGGGCGAGAGAATCGAAGTAAGACAAGGGTATGTCGAGCGCTCCAACGTCGACGCTGCACAAGCATCGGTCGATTTGATGGCGGCTCTTAGGGCATACGAGGCGAATCAGAAGGTTATTCAATTCTACGATCAAAGCTTAGGCAAAGCGGTTACCGAGATCGGCCGCATCTAACCGATAACGAGATTGCGTCAGGAGGCTTGGCATGAACGGTTCAATGATCAATGCGATGGTGTCGATGAACGGGCTGCAGCAGAAGCTCGATCTGCTCGCCGATAATATAGCGAACGCGAATACGGTAGGCTATAAGAAGAAGGAAGCGACGTTCGAGGATTTGCTGACGAACGTCAGAAGACAGCCGGAGGCATTCAATCAGCCGGGAAGGCTGTCGCCGATTAACTTCAACCAGGGCTGGGGTTCGCATATGACGATGGTGCAGCCGAATTTATCGCAAGGACCGGTCAAAGCGACGGATAAAGAGACGGATCTTGCCATTGAAGGCAATGCGTTATTCGAGGTAGAAGTCGACGGCCCGGGCAACCTTGCCTATACGCGCAACGGCGCCTTCCAGTTGACGCCTAACGCAAACGGTGATACCATACTGGCAACGGAAGACGGATACCCTGTAGTCGGAAGAGTCAGGGATCAGACGGGTGCTCTCGTAGACGGGCAGATCGTCGTACCGCAGGGTTACAGCCTGCGCGTCAATCCGGATGGCACTGTGCTTGGCGTCTCGTCCGAGCAGACGATCGAGCTTGGCAGCGTGAAGCTGCTGCAAGCGACGCGTCCTGCGGCATTGACGGCGGTGGCGGATAATCTGTTCATTATCGCCGACGGAATCAACCAAGGAGACGTCGTTCAGCTCATCGTGCCTGGCAGCGATAATGGCGTTACTGTTAACCAAGGCTATCTGGAACAATCCAACGTCGAGATGACGGATGAGATGACGGAGCTTATAAGCGTACAGCGCGCTTATCAATTGGCTGCCCGGGCTCTCTCCTCCAGCGATACGATGATGGGGCTTGCTAACAGTTTGCGCGCATAAGATAGGATGATGGTGAATGAATATGGCCGATGAACGAGTCGACAATGGCGGCAGGGGCGAGGGCGAAGATACCCCGAAGCGTGAAGGTTCGAAGACGAAGGCTAAAACTAAAGAGCAGCGTTCCAAAGGCGCAAACATCGCTTTTTGGATATTGCGCAAGAGCATTGTACCAGTCATTATGGTCATTATGCTTATTTCAGGTCTGTATGCCGGTTATGTCGTGCTTGGCAACGGGCCGGGAGATGAAGTATTCAGTTGGTCGACTTGGCAGCATCTATACGATCTGGTGTTTGCCGATTCGTAATGATGTACGAAGCAGCGTGCTCGTACGGATAATTTAATGAGATCATGCTCTTGCAGGAGCGACTGCCGAGCGTGGTCTTTTTTTTGCGGAATCCATGCTGCATGGGGTTAAGTTTATGAACGGAACAGACAGGAGAAGGCGGTTAGAGAATATGAATCAATCCCGTGCAAAATGGTACTGGGGCGCAATTGCCGTTATATTCCTGGCGGGCGCATTTCTACGCTTCGACTTCGTCGCATCGTCGACGCACAGCATGAAAAACCACGATACGAAATATTACAATCTGATGGTTCGACAGCTGCTGGAGGAAGGCATCTACGCCTATAAGGACGAGCAGCCGAACGCGAAGGTGACGCCGGGTTTTCCGCTTTTCTTGGCGGGCATCTACAAGGCGGTTGATTATAAGCAGCATGATCCTTTCCCTTATGTTAGATACATACAAGTGTTATTAAGTCTCGCCACGATGGCGTTCATATTCCGTCTTGCCTATCGGCAGCTCGGTCGATCGCAAGCTCTGGTCGCCTTGCTGCTGGCTGCCGTCTATCCGCCGTTCGTCTACGCGAACGGAGCGATTCTAACCGAGGTGCTGGCGACATTCCTGCTCGTGCTGTACGTTACGCTCCAGCTTCGCTCTTATGAGAAGCTGTCGCTTCCTTGGTCGCTGGCGGCAGGCGCTGCGCTTGGGGCGCTGGTGCTTACTCGGCCGGAGTTTCTGCCGGTTGCGCTGCTGTTCGTCGTATTCTACGGCTGGAAGCTGAAGCAAAGCCGCAAGAAAGTGCTGGCGGTCTTCGGTATGACGATGCTTGTATTCGCCGTGCTGATGAGTCCGTGGTGGGTTCGCAATATGGTCACGTTCGATAAATTCATTTTATTGTCGACGATGGAAAATCCTTTGTACGCCGGTACGTTCGAGTACAAGAACTACGAGAATACAATCGTGCCGATCCACGCGAAAGCGGAAGATTCGCAGACGGAAGTTGCCAAGGAGCGCATTATATACGGCTTCAAGCATTTCCCTCTGACCTTCCTCGGCTGGTATACGGTCGGCAAGCTTGTCTATTTGTATGGCCCGGTCTACACGGGCACGGGGCATGATCCATGGTATACGATCATACCGATGAACGGTTTGCCGCTGCACTTCCTCCTTATGCTGCTGGGAGCGCTAGGCACGATCTATGCGTTGTTGCGGTACAGGCGCTCGCAGCCGCTGCTGCTGTTCATTGCCCTGCTGGTCGTATCGATGACGGCGCTGAGGCTCATTTATGTGGCGGAAGCGAGATATACGTTTACGCTCATACCTCTCATTCTGTTGCTGTCTGCGGATACCGCTAAACGGTTGTATGATTGGTTCGCTCAGAAGTATGGCAAACAGAAGAGAGTCACGGCACCTTCCGATGAAACAACGAGCTTTAAACATTAGTAAATAGTAAATAGCGAAATGAAAAGCCCTTTCAGCTTCCGTGACCGGAAGAGAAAGGGCTTTTTTTCGTTAGGATGGGAGCATCACTTGACGGATACGCGTACCGTAATGCTTTTGCCGCCAAAGCTGGCTTTGATCGTTGAAGTACCTTTGCTTACTGCCGTAATCTTCCCGTCTGCGACGGTAGCTACGTTAGGCTTGGAGCTTGTCCAGATCGCGTTAGCCGTTGCATTGACCGGACTGCCGGTCGTATAGTTCGCCGTTAGCGTCACGGCGAATGCTGCGCCCGGGCTAAGCGAAACGGTCTTGGACGATACCGACAACGACTTCAGCTTAGGGGTAACGACAAGGGCGATCTCTATCTTCTTGCCTTGATAAGAACCGGATACTTTGCCGCTGCCAACCGCTATCGCTTTCACCGAGCTGCCGTTGACGGAAGCAAGCGTATCGGGATTGACCTCCCAGTTCATTTTCGAACCGAGCGAAATTTTGTTGCCGTCTTTGTAGTAGCCGGTTACTTTGATCGACTTCGAACGTCCAGGGTTAAGCGCCAGAGAAGTCGGCTCGACAACGAGTTTGACGATCTCTTCTTCAACTCGGACTTTGATGGTTACCGTCTTGTTCAGGTAAGTGCCCGTCAACGTAACGGTCGAAACCTCAAGACCTTTAACCGACTCGGCTTTCAATACGATATTATCGGATGTCGTTTTCCACTTCACGGAGCCCGTTACATCCTCTTCCTCGCCGTCCTGGTTAATAACGGTTATGCTTGGCAATGCCGTTTCCTTGCCGAGAATAACGCTCATTTCCTTCGTGCTTGCGATCAGTTTAAGCGGTTTGACGTGGACCGTCAGCTTCGCTTCTACGGTTAGCCCTTGCACCTTGCCGGTCAGAACGGCTTCGCCGATAGCAACGGCTGTCCATTTGCCGTCCTTGACCGTAGCCACTTTCTCGTCGGAGCTTGTCCACTGCACAAGCTTGCTGACGTCGGTCTGCGAGCCGTCGAAGATCGTTGCGGTTACTTTCGGAAGCTCGCCGCTGTCCGAGGCGAAGCCGTCGATTTCGGTTGTCTCCGCCTTAGCGGCGTTAATGCTAGGGTATACAGTAACATCTATGCTGCGGCTTACGCCTTTGTAGGAGGCTGTGATTTTTGTTGTGCCGACAGCTTTAGGCGTTACATCGCCGTTGGTAACGGTAGCTGCGAGTATGTTGGACGATGTCCAAGTCGCTTCGTTGGTTACCTCATCCGGTTCATTCTTGTTATCTAACACCTCTGCTTTGATCGAGAGATCATCTTGGAGGAACATATGGTGTTCCTTCTCCGGGGTCAGCTTAATCGACTGGTAGGCCGTGCGAACAACCACTTCGATGGAAGTCGTAACACCGAGATATGAGACGGTGATCGTTGCTTTACCTGCGCTAACCGGCGTAATGGAGCCTTTATCAACCGTCGCGATAGCCGTACTGGAGCTAGTCCATTTGGCTTCGTTCGTTACTGGAATTGCTTTCAGTGTATCCTTTTCTGTTACTGTAGCAGTGAGCTTCGTATCATCCGTGCCGATCTCAAGCTCGAGCATACCTGTTCGGTTAAGCTCGATCGACTTGTATGGGGAGGAGACGGTGAGTACGACCGAGTCGCTCTTCCCCTTGAACTTCGCCGTAATCGTCGTCGACCCGGTACCGACAAGCGTGACCGTGCCGTCAACGACGGTAGCGACCGCTGCGTTTGAAGTGGACCAAATTGCTTCGGTAGAAATATCAATGCCTTTGTCATTGCCCTTGATGCCGTAGACTGTGTATTCAAGCGATTGTCCAAGCTCAATAGATTGCGTGGCAGGAATGTCGCTTCCGCCGTTGGTATCTTTAAGCGTTACTTCATCGTATACATAGTCAGACGTTGCTTTGATGCTGGCCGTATATCCGCTATAAGTGGCCGTAATCGTCGCCGTTCCTTTGCCAAGGCCGGTAAGGACGCCGTTCTCGACTTTAACGATCGAGGCGTTGGACGACTTCCACGTTGCGCTTGAAGTGACGTTTTTCTTCGTCGTGCTGCCGGAAACCGACGCAAACAACGTGACGTTGATTTTATCCGATTCGATCTTAAGATCGAGTGCATTGGTGCTGCTATTGAAATCCTCGGCATCATAATCGAATTCGATCCCGGTAACGGTATCCCCCGCCGCATAGGCTATTCCTGTCATCGAAGTAGTAATAAGCATAAGTGCCAGAGCGGCAGCAAGCCACTTCCGCGCCTGCATGAACGACAAATTCCAATCTAAACGTAAATTCACTGCATCCCTTTCCTTTCTGCTTCATTAGTAATAGTGTCTTCTACTAATAACGGTTAGAAAAGGCTGGAAATGAAGAGAAAAGCGGAATATTATTCCTTTTTGGGTATAGAGAACTATAACGATTTTGCAGGCGCGCGGCGTACTTCTGCCCCTCAGGGGCATGCGCGGTTTTCATTTGCATATGGTAGTTGTATAATAGTTTGGAGTCTGCGCGAAAGTCAGGAATAGGCAAAGGAGTGTGACCGTTTGAATCTGCCGAATCTATTAACCTCATTGCGTTTCGTGTTAATTCCGGTGTACATCGGCGTATTCGCGAACGGCCATATGATCCCAGCCTTTCTGATTATGGTCGCCGCCGGCATCACCGATATTTTGGACGGGTACATAGCTCGCAAGAGCGGTCAAGTGACGACGGTCGGCATGATGCTCGATCCGCTTGCCGACAAGCTTATGCTCATAACGGTCATCTTATCGTTGTTGCTTGCCGGCCTTATACCATGGGCTGCAGCCGCAGCGATGTTTTTGCGCGATTTGGGCATGATAGCGGGAGGAATGTTTTATCATTTTCGGGGCAAGAAGACCGTACCGGCCAACTGGATGGGAAAACTGACGACGATATTGTTTTATTCTGCGATTATGTTTATTTTCTTTGGGGCGCCATTCGCCGAATCGTACCTATGGGCGGTTATTGCGTTCTCCTTTATTACTTCCTTTATGTATATCGCTCTATTCAAGGCGCTTAATAAGCCTGCTGCCGATCCGCTTAATATGCAAGAAGGCGAACCGGAGAAAAAAGAAGCTTGACCGGGGACACTTCGGGTCCCATAGCCAAGCTTCCCTTATCTTAACCTCCACGAACTGCAGTTTCATGAAGGATAGGATCAGTTTTAGTTAAAACATCGTTTTTTATACCAATGAACTTTCCGAAAGGGGTATTGCTTAACATGCTCGATATTAACCAAATCCAAGAAATCATTCCGCACCGCCCTCCGTTTCTGCTCGTCGATCGTATTCTGGAGGTTGTACCAGGCGTAAAGGCCGTTGGACTCAAAAACGTAACGATGAACGAACCTTTCTTCGTAGGCCACTTTCCCGGTTATCCGGTTATGCCCGGCGTCCTGATCGTAGAGGCGCTTGCGCAAGTCGGTTCGGTTGCGATGCTTATGGTTGAAGCGAATCGCGGCAAGCTTGGTTTCTTCGCGGGCATTGACGGCTTCCGCTTCCGCGACCAAGTAAAGCCTGGCGACACGCTCATTCTCGAGGTAGAGATTACGCGCCTCAAAGGGCCTATCGGCAAAGGAAAAGCGACTGCCAAAGTCGGTGATAAAGTCGTAGCCGAAGGCGAGCTTATGTTCGCGTTATCCGATCGTTCCTAAATAGGAAATCCATTCAAAAATCTATTATATAAGAAAGAGGTTATGTTAAAATGACTAATTCATCTCTTAATGCGGCTGCGGCCAAGTACGATGCATGGTTGAACGATACGCTCATCGACGAAGCGACGAAAGCGGAGCTTCGCGGCATCGCCGGCGACGAGAAGGAAATAACGGATCGTTTCTATCGCGATCTTGAATTCGGGACAGGCGGTCTGCGCGGCGTTATGGGTGCAGGGACGAACCGTTTGAACGCTTATACGGTCGGCAAGGCGACGCAAGGTCTTGCAAACTGGCTGCTTGCGAAGGCAAGCGCTGAAGGCGGCAAGCCGTCGGTCGTTATCGCGCATGACTCCCGCAATCTGTCGCCCGAATTCGCGCTGGACTCGGCGCTTGTGCTGGCGGCTAACGGGATTACGACGTATTTGTTCGAAGGGCTGCGTCCTACGCCGCAATTGTCCTTTGCGGTTCGCGCGCTGAACGCGGCGAGCGGCATTGTCATTACGGCAAGCCACAACCCTCCTGAATACAACGGGTTCAAGGCATACGGATCAGACGGCTGCCAGCTCATCCCGGAGGATGCAGAGCAGGTTATCGCATCGATCGGTCAAATCGTAGATTTCGGCGAGATTAAGCGTATAAGCCGCGAGCAAGCGGAATCGCAAGGACTGCTTCGGTGGTTAGGTACGGATGCGGATCGTCAATATATCGAAACCGTTGCTGCGCAAAGCTTGAATGCCGAACTGCTGAAAGGCGAGATCGGCGAGAACTTCAGCGTTGTGTTCACGCCGTTGCACGGATCCGGCAATATGCCGGTTCGCGAGGTGCTGAAGGAAGCGGGCTTCCGCAACGTTCATATCGTGCCGGAGCAGGAGCAGCCTGACGGTTACTTCAGCACGGTCAAGTCGCCGAATCCGGAGGAACGCGAGGCCTTCACGCTGGCGATAGCGCTTGCGAAGAAGTCGGGCGCCGACATTATTGTCGGTACGGATCCGGATGCGGACCGTATGGGCGCGGTCGTTAAAAACAACGAAGGCGAATACGTGGTGCTGACGGGCAATCAGTCGGGTGCGCTAATGGTTCATTACGTGCTTAGCCAATTGAAAGAACGCGGCGAGCTCCCGGCCAATGGCGTCGTTGTCAAGACGATCGTAACGAGCGAGATGGGAGCGAACATCGCATTGTCTTATGGCGTTGCGGTTGAAAATACGCTTACCGGGTTCAAATATATCGGCGAGAAAATGACGCATTACGAGCAAACGGGCGAACGCGCATTTCTATTCGGCTATGAGGAAAGCTACGGCTATCTGACCGGCACCTACGCGCGTGACAAGGATGCGATTGTCGCTGCCTTGTTGATCTGCGAAGCGGCCGCTTACTACAGCAGCAAAGGGAAGACGTTGTATGACGTGCTGCTAGAGCTGTATGCGGAACACGGCGTTTACTTGGAGGGATTGGAATCCCGCACGCTCAAAGGGTTCGATGGCGTTCAGAAGATCGCTGCCATCATGGATGACTGGCGCGGGAATCCTCCTGCCGAGATCGGCGGCGTTAAGGTAGAACAAGTGCTGGATTACGCGGGAGGCCTTGACGGGCTTCGTCCGGAAAACGTGCTTAAGTATCTCCTTGCGGACGGTTCGTGGTTCTGCTTGCGTCCATCGGGTACGGAGCCGAAGATTAAGGTTTATTTTGCCGTGAAGGGCGAATCGACGGATGCCGCGGGGGAATCGCTGCAAGCTTTAATAACGGCGGTTATGGCACGCGTTGATCGTGGGGCATAGACAGTAATAGTTGGACAGGCAGTAATGATTTTTACTTAAGAGGTTTCTTGGAACGGAGGAGTTTCGTGCTTTTAAGATTTCAGCAATGGAACCGGCACGCGAAAATATGGCTGTGGGTCATAACGCTGATTGGCGTGGCGGCGGCTATGCCGCTCGGTCTGGTTCGGATGGAAATGGAGAAGACGTCAAAGAACGTTGAATATGTATTCGACTACCGCGATATTGTTGAGGTGTCGGATTTGCAAGCCGAGCCGCGGGCGTTCGTAAAGGAGAAGCTCGGGCTGCTTAAGGATTCGGGCATCACGACGATGGCTGTCTATGAGAGCAGCCTGAAGGAACTCGTGCAGTCGGGCAGGCTGATGTATTTCAACGCTCGCGATGCGGCGTTGCTGCAAGGCAAGTTCGAGACGACCGGGCAGAACTATACGTATATTCTGTTCAGCGGCAAGGAAGAAGAAGAGCAGATCGGACCGATCGTACGCGAAGCGTTCGACCGCTCCGAAGCCGTCTACCGCGATTGGTCCTTCGAGGGCCGCAACGGGCTTGTTGTCGAGATGCCTGTCGCGGAAGCCGTGATGAAAACGATGGATTTTGACCCGATGACGCTTCAAGAGCTGCGCGACGCGGACTTTAAGATTTTGCCGCGCATCTCGAACAAGATTCAGCCATACGACCAGGCCGATTTGGACAGGCAGCTTGGAATGATGAGTGAATTCGGCGTAACTAAAGTGCTTTTTGACGGAGATAATGTCAAGGGCGGTTCGGATAAAGAGAGCTTGTTGGGAGTCTCTGAATTGCTGAACAAATACAATATGGGATTAATTGCGGTCGAAAATTTGAAAAAGCAGCCAAAAGGGTTAAATAATTTAGCTTACAATACAGACTATAATCTTGTACGGCTTTATTCGCTTTCCGCCGAAGACGGCATGGAAATGTCGCCCGGGGCGATTGCGGACCGTTTCTTGTTGGCGGCGAAAGACCGTAATATTAGAATGTTCTTCCTTAACGGCATGGTGGAAGGGAATTCGGACAAAGGCAAATTCGTTCATAATTTGGATAAATTAAGCCAAGCTATGCGTGGAGACAGCGGCACCGTAGCCACGCTTGCCGAGCATGGCTTCGTTCCAGGTGAGCCGCAGGCGTTCGATTATGATCAACCGTCGTGGTCGAAACCGCTCCGCGCCGTTGTAGCATTGGGAGCGATTGCTCTTATAACGCTTATGGCAGGCGCTTTCGTTCCCGGCGTTAGCATTCCGGTCTTCCTGATTGGACTTGTAGGAAGCGCGGGGCTGTACAAGCTGAACAGCTCGATTATGGAACAAGCGCTCGCTTTGGGTGCGGCGATTGCGGCGCCGACGCTGGCTCTCATCTGGGCGATGAACCGGATTACGTCGCGCACCGTAGGCGATCGCCGCATTGTCGGCGGCGACGATTGGTCAGTCGGCAGAAGCCAAGCGTCCATAGCGGCCGATGAGCAGGTACCGGCCGGAGAGAAGAACGGCCGCTTGAAATGGGTATTCGCCGCTCCATCCGTGAGCAAGCGACTTGGACTGGCGATCAATTGGTTCGTCGTAACGACGCTGATCTCGTTAATTGCCGTTCCGCTAGTATTCGGCCTGTTGAACAATATTACGTACAATCTTGTATTAGAACAATTCCGAGGCGTTAGCGTGCTGCATCTGGCGCCGATTGCGCTTGTTGCAATCTACGTCTTGCTGTATACCGGCCATGCGAAGCAGTTTAATGTACGCAAGCTGCTAGCCCAGCCGATCACGCTTACGTGGGTTCTGCTCGTCGCTGTTATTGGCGCGGTTGGCTATTATTACCTGTCCCGTACGGGCAACGCCGGATCGGTATCGTCGATTGAGCTTGTGATCCGCAACATCCTGGAGAAGACGTTCGGCGTACGGCCGCGCTTCAAGGAGTTTTTGCTGTCGCATCCGCTCTTCCTGCTTGGATTATTCTTGTCGCTTCGCTATCGTGCGGCTTGGCTGCTCGTCATTGTCGGTTCGATCGGCCAGCTGTCGATGGTTGACACGTTCGCGCATCTGCATACGCCGCTTCATATCTCGGCTATCCGCGTTCTGCTCGGACTTGGCGCGGGTGCGGTTATCGGCTGCATTCTGATTGTCGCGTGGCAAATTGTGGAGGGAGTTTTGAGGAAATGGGCACCGATTCTCATACGCAAATACGGCAAATAGCGATATCCGGCTATTACGGCTTCCGCAATAGCGGGGATGAGGCGGTGCTGCTCTCTATCCTGCTCGCGCTTGAGGCGGAAGGCAAGGCACAGGGCGTAACGGTTAAACCTATCGTCTTGTCCGTCGATCCGGAGCGGACGAGCAGGACGTACGGCGTTGAAGCTGCGCATCGGATGCGTCCGGCCGACGTGCTGAAGACGCTCCGGCGCTGCGACGGGCTCATCAGCGGCGGCGGCAGTCTGCTGCAGGATGCGACGGGGGCGATGACGATTCCGTATTATACCGGAATCATGAAGCTTACCCAACTGCTCGGCAAGCCGACGTTCGCGTACGCGCAGGGCATCGGCCCGGTGAACCGCCGATGGATGGATCCGTTGATCCGCCATGTGATGGAGCGGAGCAAGTATGTTTCGGTGCGGGACGCCGAATCCGCCGCTTTGCTGGGGCGGATCGGGGTCCCTGCGGACCGGATCGAGGTTGTACCCGATCCGGTTATGGGCTTGCCGCTGCCGGCCGCCGAGGCGGCAGCGATCGAAGGCGCGAGCGAGACGCCGCCGGTCATCGGCGTCTCGCTGCGCCGCTGGCGCAGCGACGGCGCGGACCTGGCGCGCGCCGCGGAGGCGCTTGTCGCGCTTTCGCGCCGCCGGCCTGTGCGGCTGCGCTTCCTACCGTTCCACACCCCCTCCGACACGGAAACGTCGGAGCAGGTGATGGAACGGCTGCGCGGCCGGCTCGGCGACGGAAGCTCCGCCGAGCTGGCCGCTCCCGGCGACCATCCGCAGCAGATGCTGCTCGAGGTCAGCCGGTGCGACGCGCTGCTGGGCATGCGCCTGCACGCGCTTATCTATGCCGCAGGCCAACGCATTCCGATGCTCGGCCTGTCCTACGACCCGAAGATCGATCAGTTCCTGAATCGATTGGGGTTAACGCCGATCGGCACGACCGAGCAGCTTGACGCCGAAGCTTTCGCCGATGCGGCATGCTTATTGCTTGAACAGCGTACGCAGTGGCAGGACAAGCATAAGCGCGCAATCGACCTTTTAATAGACCAATCGCAAAAACCTGCGCAACAAATCGTGCATTTCTTGCGTCATACTATATCGAGGTGACTTCCTCATGTCGAATAATCAACCAACCGTGCCGATTTATGGCATACCGTTCTCGAAACTGAATTTGGACGAGACGGTCCGTTTACTTACAACAGCCATTGAGGCAAGAAAACCTACGCATGTCATTACGGCTAATCCGATCATGATTATGACGGCGGTGAACGATCCGAATTATAAGCGGATGATGCTGAAGGCCGACTTGATCGTGCCGGACGGCGCAGGCGTCGTTTGGGCCGCCAAGTACGTAGGCAACCCGGTTGCCGAGCGGGTAACGGGCATCGAGTTGTTGAACCGGCTGATGGAGCAGGGCGAGCGGAGCCGGTGGAAGGTGTACTTGCTGGGCACGACGCAGGAGATTATCGAGACGGCTGCGGAGAAGCTGCAGCTTCAGTACCCGCAAGTCCGGATCGTTGGCTGCCGGGACGGTTTCTTCACGGCCGAGCAGGACGATGAAGTGGTCGAAGCGATTCGGCAGGCTGCTCCCGATCTGTTATTCGTGGCGCGCGGCGCGGACACGCAAGAGCCATGGATCGTCAAGCATAAGCAAAGTTTGAACGTACCGCTCATCATGGGTGTCGGCGGAAGCTTCGACGTTATTTCCGGCAGGTTGAAGCGGGCACCCGCTATTTTCCAGAAGCTTCGTCTCGAATGGTTTTATCGCCTGCTGCAAGAGCCAAAACGCTACAAAAGAATGCTTGCCTTGCCGAAATTCGTCGTGAAAGTGCTTCACGACAAAGAAAACGTAACAAAACCTTGACTAGAGCCGCAAATATCTCGCAAAACCGTGAAAATCGGTTGAAAACGGGATTGGAGTTTCTTTTTCAATCGGAGTATAATTCACTTCGGTACGTGCGTAAACGGTCATGCCCGTTCATTGATGGCCAGGCGGATGTTTCACGCAGGAAATATAGGTTTAAGTATAAAGAGCGATTTTTATGCTTGGTCCTATATTTTAAGAAAAGGGGAGTTGCACAAAATGCCAGTAGGCTTGCTGTACACGATAGGGTTCATCATCTCTCTTGTATTAGCTCTTGTAATGACGCCGCTCGTTAAGAAGCTCGCGTTCAAAGTCGGCGCAATCGATAAACCGAATCACCGCAAGGTACATACGCGCATCATGCCGCGTCTTGGCGGGTTAGCTATTTATATTGCATTTGTAGGGGGATTCTTCTTATTGTCCCCATTGTTACCTGACGGATTACTGCGTCCGAGCGACATGAAGCTGATTAATGCGCTGCTTGTCGGCGGGACAATCATCATTTTGCTTGGCGCACTCGACGACCGCTTTGAGTTGTCGGCCAAAGTGAAATTGATCGGCCAGATTGCCGCAGCATGCGTTGTCGTTTTCGGCTTCGATGTTAAGATCGACCTGTTGAACATTCCGTTCGGCGAGTCCATGCAGCCGATCGCGCATTGGATCGCGATTCCGATTACGATTCTGTGGATCGTCGGCGTTACGAACGCGATTAATTTGATCGACGGCTTGGACGGGCTGGCTGCAGGCGTTTCGGGTATCGCGATCGCGACGATCGTCGTAATGGCATCGCTGATGGGCTTCCAGCCTATTATCCTGCTTAGTACGTTGCTGCTTGGCGGCATCGTCGGGTTTCTTGCATTCAACTTCCACCCTGCGAAAATATTCATGGGAGACTCCGGATCGCTGTTCCTCGGCTTCAGCCTGGCGACGCTCTCCATGCTCGGCTTCAAGCAGGTGACGATCGTATCCTTCGTTACGCCGCTGCTCATTATCGGCGTACCGCTCTCGGACACGTTCTTCGCGATCATTCGCCGCTGGGTGAATAAGCGCCCGGTATTCGCGCCGGACAAAGGCCACTTGCATCACCGCCTGCGCGATCTTGGCTTTAGCCACCGCAAGACCGTCCTCATTATTTGGGGCGTAGCCGCTATCTTCGGCGGACTTGCGATCGTGCAATCGACGATCGTGCAATCGAGCGCGGCCAACTGGATTACGTTTGCCGTTATCTGCTTGCTCATGTTCTTCCTGCAGATCGGTGCCGAGGTTACCGGTATTGTTGACAAGACGCGCAAGCCGCTTATTAGCTTCCTGAACCGCATCTTCCTGCGGACCAAAGTCAACGCGGAGTCGCGTTCGAAATAATAACTAATATTAATGCCTGAACTAGCTCCGAGCCCCTTGTATCAAGAGGCTCGGAGCTTTTTGTTGTAAAAGTATAGTTTTTTTAAGTATTTCCGCTATACATGCCAACTTTGAAGAAATAGTGTTACCTTATAATACTATTTAGAACATCCAATGGCCGAATATCCCTCGACCTCCGCTCACATCAAGATATACATATAAAAACGATATCTATTTCCCGCCGGCAGACCTAAATCAGACGAATAGTATTAATTTCTAGTACTATACATCAACACTTCCCTATAGCATCAGCATCTCCGGCAAATCGCACTACTCTGACTTGTCATATTTGGAAATTCATGTTTAACCTAAACTTTGGCCGCGCTCTGTCCGATATATACGTTACATCTAACTTTAAAGGACAGAAGTGGAGGAGGCTTATCGTGTTAAAAAAAATTACAGCAGTCTTGATCATGCTGGCCCTCGTCCTCCAGGTACTGCCGCCGTATAGCGGCAATGACGTATCTGCTGCGACGGGAAGCTTTAGTTTTACCAACGAATCCGACGTATCGACTGCACCGCGCATTACGACTGAGCCGCGCGTAACACTGACAGGCTCGATTAGCAACGTCAATGGATCGACGGTTTCCTACGATGTCGTCCAAATCATCAATAACAAAGGTAACAATGATCCCGCGGATGACCAGATCGGTTCTAAGCGCGAGAACGTGACGAGCAATATCTACATCAACGGATTTAACATTCAAGTATACAATATCGAGCTTTTCCCGGGTCTCAACCGCATTACATTCCGTGGTGTACAAGGCGGCGGGGAAGTCACCAACTCCATCTATATCAACTACCACAACGCACCTGTTTTCTATGATCTAGTTGCCCAACTCGATGGCAACCGCTTCACAGTCGAAGAGAACGGCACGACAGTTGTACATTCCACGAACTCGACAGGCAAGACGTCGGCCGATATCAGCCTTACAGGTTTCGCACCAAACGCACAGTCCGTAACCGTCATTACGAACAACAGCAGCAAGACGTACAACGTCAGCAGCTCTAACGATTACCAGTTTGCAGCATCACCGATTAACCTGCAGCAAGGCAAAAACTTAGTTACAATAAGTGTTAAAAATGCCGATCAGACAATCGAGACGACACGCGAAATTGCCTTCTACAACGGCAGCGTAACGTTTTATGATGTGAACTTACAAGAAACGGTCGGCACGCCGGCAGTAACGAATACGGCTGCATTGGAGTATAACCCGAATTTCTCGGCAACGACTCCCTCTAATGTTAGAGTTACAGGTAAAGTCATTGTACCGAACTACTTGAAGGACGATGACGTTCCTGCCGATGGCATTCTAGAGCCGCATCCGAATCCGAATACGCAAATCCAGATCTCATCCTCCTCCACTCATTCGGGATCAACGGTAACGCGATCTGTATATACTAACAGCCCTACATTGCCAGTAGGTCAGAATAATGATGCATTCTTTGTTTATGAATTTAATACTCCGTTAAGCACGTTTACAGACGGAGTACCTGTGTTCAACGACCAATATATTCTAAAGCTAACAGCGGTCAACGAGAAGAAAAGAGCGCAAAGCTTGCCTTACAACGAAGGTACAGGTTCGATGACTTTCTCCCTTCGCGACGCGAACGAGTCTTATATTGAGCAAATTAACTATTTGACCGGATATTCGAAAGACAAGCCTTTCGAGAATTTAACCGGTTCGGCGCTTGATGGCGTCAATTTATTCAGTATCCCATTTGCTATGGAGGTATTGATTGCTAATCCTACTGTATCGACTTCGCCGGCTGAAGTAGCAACGGTTACTGGTGCGAGGAGCGTAACGGGAGTCAGCGCTCCATCAGCCTATATAACGAATGCGGGTAGCGTGAATTTCGAGAATCTTTCGGAACAGTTGAGCTCCAAGTATGTATACCGCGACATTAACGGTGTATCGAAACTCTTCAAGCGAGAAGTTATCGTATTCAAAAAACTCCCGTTCGAAGGCACGCAAACGATCGAGCTAGATGTTGACGGGGTTAAAAAGTCGGTTCAGTTCACGATGCTCTTCGGTCCTTTCACGAGCTACGAAACGATCTTTGACAATATGTTGATTTACGATGACACAAACCTTTTGGCTGGCGATCGGATTTCCAAGGTTGTTACCGAGGCGCTTAGCGACTTCAAAGGTCAGATCAATAATATTAACAATACGTCCGAGATTCGCTATGATCTGACTACCGGGCCGCAGACGGTGTTTTTCTACATCAACAATACACCGATCCGATTGGCTCCGGTTGGAACCGATTTGACGAAGTTCCAAATCTACGACGCGGCCGAACGCACCCGTGCATTCTCTGCGCTCTTTAGCGGCGAGAATGAAATTAAATTCGTTTTCCAAGGCTCCAAAAATGCTTACGAAAAAACGTTGAAGGTCTATATTGTTCCGACTAATCTACCGGTCATTCCTGTAGATACGGCACTTGGTATTTTTCCGTACAGCAGCAATTATGACGAGCCGCTGGCGAATGATCCGAAGTTCCCGCAGCGCGGTTCGATTTTTAATACCACGGAAGCCTCGATGAACATATTCGGAACGTTCGACTTTATTGATTTTGGCAAAAGTACAAATATCGTAGATTACCAGAATAAAATTCAACAAATGTCTACAAGCGCGGATCTTACGGATCCTGATAATTACATCCTAAAGATCGAAGGCAGTTCATTAGCTGCACCAATCCTATGGGATTTGACGAATGAGTTCTATGTTGTCAATAGTTTGGCAAACAACGCTCAGATCGGTATCGTCAATTCGACGAGGCCGGTAGAGAACTTGACTGTGCGATACGATATCGCAACGCAGAGCTTCTCCTTCATTCTGAGCAACCAGAAGCTGAATGCCGATGGCAGCTCCAGTGTTTATAACTTTGTGGCTTATAACAACGGTCTAACAGGACCAAGAGCAAGCTATCGCCTGGAAGTAGACCCTACTTCTATGCCGTACACGATTGTACGTCCGATCTTGCCGGCCAAAGGCATCGTTAACCAAAACTTCTTGGAGGTTATTATCGATGCGCCAGTCGGCACGGAGTCGGTAACGATCAATAAAATCAAAGCCGAAAAAATCGAATTCGATTCGGACAATAATCCATCTACAGTGGAACAAACGTATTTGAATACGTACCGGGCTTACCTCGATAAACTCAAAGTAGGCAAAAACGAAATCGAGTTTACGATTGTCCGTGCTGATGACGAGGTTGACAGCAGCTTCGAAATTACGTACCGACCAACAAACATTCCAGGTGCTCAGTACTTGGAAACAATGAAAAATTCGCATAAAGTGTTCGAAGGCGCAGTTAGCCTTAAATTCCCTGCTAACACGTCCTTGATCCGAAGCGACTTCAACGTACCTTCTGATTTGAAAAACCAAGTATTCACGGGTCACAATTTGTTGTTCTCGATTGCTAACGGCGAAGACGGTGTTGTTGACCGTCGGGAGCTGGAAGAAAAGCCGCCCGGGTACGATATTACGCTTGAAAGCTTTGGAACAAGATTCCGTCTTTCTTACCCGACGAGGTTTACGAAAGCAAGCCCTGTTTACTGGATTGATGCGGGTTTAGCCGACGATCCGAACTCCTCGTCCTATGACCCATTAACAATGGGTGTGGATCCTTATCAATTCCCGGGAGCCAAAGGCACGAACGGAACGAAAGTTCCGACCTACGACGACCGTCCGGACGACAGGGAATTGATTACGTCCAAGACAGGTCAGCTTACTCTTACCTTCGATCCGAATATGAAGGATAGCGTCGGTACGATTATTACCGTTTACCGATATGACGTGAAAGTGAAATATTGGGAAAATATCGGCGGCGTGGTAGACGTGAAGAAAAACACGATTACCGTTCCGTTCAATAAATTCGGCTATTATGTCGTTGGCAAAATGGTTTATGCATTCGAAGACGTGACATCTCATCCGTATGCGCGTAATTTCCTTGAAGCTATTTATGCTAAAGGCGTTATGAATGCTGCGGGCTATGATGAGTTCGGAACGGATATTTATGTATCGCGCGGCGAGTTTGCCCGCATGATGGTGAAGGCTCTTGATATCCCGCTTAACTACGAGCTGAGCAAACCGCATTTTAACGATGTTCCTTCTATTATAAATCCTGACGCTTTGTGGGATTATCGTTATATTGAGACGGCAGCCCGTGAAGGTATCATTCGAGGCACCGGACCTCAGACATACCAGCCGAACGTTAATCTGACTCGTCAGGAAGCGGCGGTTATTATTGCCAGAGCGCTCGATCTGAAACTTGGTACCGATGCAACAAAGATCAAGAAGGATTTGGATAAGGTCTTCAAGGACAGCGGAGACGTGAACTATTACGCTCAAGCAGCTGTCGTAGCAGTGGCTAAGAAAGGCTTTATCGTAGGGTCCCCTGTCGATGCAAGCAATCCAAAGGCCGGGAATGTATTCGAGCCAAGATCGAACCTGCTCCGTTCGGATGCAGCGATTATCACTGCAAAAATTCTTTCCGATCTAAAGAAGCTTCCTAAAATCAATTAAAAGCTAGTACAGTATGGCAAGAAACGGCCGCAGACTATGCCTGCGGCCGTTATTATTGCAATTGAAAAAGCGGCATTATGAGAATCGTGAAACATTATCCATGGAAAAACTTAAGCATCGACGCTGGTGCCTAAAACAAGCTATACTAGCAAAGTACCAGGGAGTAGGCGAGTCCTACGGTATTGTACATAAAAACTTTTTAGGCTGAAGCGCAACTTTTTTCAAAACCTTACGTTTAATTATATGTCGTTACAAAATTGAACGACGTATGTCTGGAACTTACCAGACTCACTTTGCGAATAGGAAGTTATTTGGAATGAATTCTCAACTTCCTCTTTACGGTAAGGGTAGCCCATTGTATAATGTTATAGTGGTACGCTGACTCTAGCATTCTTTTACTTATTGTTTACAAGTTTCTGCGACATGTCATACATAAGGGTTAAGCATGCCCGCAGACATCATTTATACGAAATTAATGCTCTACTCTGGGAAGGGGGTGAAACGGCAATGAGGGAATCGAGCAATCTATTATTCAATCAACACTCTCAACAACCGAAGGTATTTAGAGGAGGAGAAAAAAAGGTTATGAAAAAAAGTTTATCTTTGCTCGTAGCAATTGCGATGGTGTTCTCGATGTTCGCATCGGTAGCATTCGCAGCTGAAGAGCCAACAACAACTGCAAAATACGATGAGCTGGTGAAAGCTGGCGTCTTCACAGGTTTCACTGATGGTGAAGCACACTTGGACGAAACAATGACACGCGCACAAGCTGCGGTAATTATCGCTAAGCTTGCTGGTTACAAAGCGGGAGTAACTTCCCCTGACGCTGGTTTCACGGACGTTCCTGCTGGACACTGGGCTAAAGCTTATGTTGACTTTGCAGCCAACCTTGGAATCATCGCTGGTCTTGGCAACGGTACATTCGCTCCTAAAGCGGAAGTAACAATTCAAGAGCTGGCTAAACTGGCTGTTGACGCTTTGACTAAACTTGGTTACACGCTTAAAGAAGGCGTAGCTGTTGAAGGTAAAGTAGCTGACTGGGCTAAAGGTTATGTAGCAACAGCTGTTACTAACGGTATCATCCCAGCACAAGCTGACTACACAGTTCCTGCACTTCGCGAACTGCTTGTAACTGCTACTTACACTGCATATGTTGCACTTCAAGTTCCATCCGCAATCACAGTCGAGTCGGTTAAAGCAACTAACTCCAAAACTGTAGTTGCAACGTTCAACGTTGAAGTTGGCACGGCAGTAGCTAACAACTTCTCCGTACACGTTAAAGACGATGTATACAACATCAACGTTGTTGACAGCGTAGCTGTTGACGGCAAAACTGTAACAGTAAAAACAATCGATGGTTTCGATCCTGAGAAAACGTATGTATTGGTTGCTGATGGCGTAACTTCCGCTAAAAACAACCTGGTACTTGCTTCCACATCGACTGAGTTCAAATACGCTGAAACAGCAGCTGCTAGCATCGCATTTGGTCAAACAACTGTAGCTGACGACACTTATGTTCCAGTTGTAATCAAAAACGCTGCTGGCAATGATATCACTGCTGATTTCGATTTGACTTCCGATATCTTGGTTGAAACTTCGAACCCAGGTGTAGTTGACGAAGATCTTTACACTGATAACAACGATGCTACTAAATCGGAGTACTCTGTTGTTAACGTAATCCTGCTTAACGAAGATGGCGAAGCTACTTCGATCGAAACAGGCAACCAAATTATCACTGTTAACAAAACTTTGGCTACTGCAACAACAATCAAATCCGTAAGCTTCGATGGAACTTTCGCGAAAGAAGATCTTTCGTTGGAAAAATCGGATACAAGAATTTTGTTTGTTGATGTTGAAGACAAAGACGGCAACAATGTTGCTGCTGATGTAACTATCAGATCGCAAAACCCTACAGTTGCTGTAGTTGATGACAGCATCAACACAGTATTCGGCGTTAAAGCTGGTACTGCTACGATTCTTGTCCAAGCAACTTTCAACGGTAAAACAGTTTCCAAAACGGTTACAGTAACAGTTAAAGAAGACGCTAAATTGACTTCTTTGGCTCTTGAGCTTCCTAACTCCAAGCTGGTTAAAGATTCCGGCATCAACCAAACGTTGACGGTTAAATTCCTTGACCAATACAATGAAGAATTCGAACTGGCTGCAAACTCTGTTGTTAATTTCACAATTAACAAAGATGATGTTGTTGCAGGTCTTTCCAAGCCATTGGTATCCGGTAACGTATCTGATTCCGAAGTAGTAGTAGCTGGCGACAAAAAACTTGAGTACACACTTGTACCAGGTGCCACTAAAGGTACTGCTAACCTGACTGTTGAATTGAACGGCGTTAAGAAATCCGTTGCGTTGTCCCTTGTAGAAGCTGGTGCATTTGCAGGTTATGCTGCAGTTGTGTCCGACACTACTTTGGATCTCACTCCTGGAACATCGCTTTCCAGCCACCCTGGTAGCGTAGCAGTATCCGTATACGTGAAAGACGTAAACGGCAACTACATCGATACTGTTCCAACATCCGATGTTCAGCTTGTTGAAGCAAGTACTGCTGGCGACAGCGCAGTCGATACAAACGTTGACGTTGTATCTGCTCAAGCTGTTGGCACTGAAAATGTTGTAGTACAAGTAAACAACGCTAAAGTAACTACAATCAAATTCACAGTTGTTGATACAGCTGTAGGTCTGAATAAAGTAGTTCAAGCTAAAAATGCGGTAACAGTTGCTGAAGGTGCTGATGTATTCACAGCATTGTTCGGTACTGATGCTAATGGCGCTGCGTTTGTTGGTTACGATCAATATGGCGACAAAATCCTTGTAGCAGAAGCTCAAGTTCAAGCATTTACATCGAATGCTTCCATTGTTGACGTAACTACTTGGACTGCTGGTGCTGATGCAGCAGGCAAAACGGCAACATTGACAATCAACGTTGCTGGTACACTCTTCGTTGTAACTGTTAAAGTAGTTTAAGATTAAATTGAATTAATTTAATTTTACTAAGGAAAGAGGCTGTCCTTTGAATCGCTCTGCGATGAAGAGGCACAGCCTCTTTTTTTGTTCTCGTTCATCCATGGTTCATAAAGATCCGATATACTATTAATTATTATGGACAAAACAGCAACTTCTATACGGCTGGTAGCGTCTATACCATTAATAAGTTCGAGGAGGAATGATTTGTGAATACAAGGTGGATAAAGATCGGTGCAGCTACTGTGGCCACGTATGCATTGCTGGCGCAATCGGCTATACCTCTAGCGCCTTTGAAGGTAGTAGAAATCGCTGAGGCAGCATCGATAACGAGTCAAAGTGTCAAACTTAATGCAACAAGTACGATTTCTGTTCATGATGGCCAATTCCTGATGCAGGAACAAGGCAAAGTATTCGCGTATACGGTTACAATTAAGAATAGCGGCAATACTACCATCAATTTACAGGACTATTATATTCGCTTAGTCACAAAATCAGGCAGCCGCTACATATCGAAAGTAACTGAGGCTGACAAAACGAAAGCAACCGTTGCCCCTAATACGACGGTAAATATTACGTATTATGCAGTCGTTAATATCAACACAAAACTATCCGACCTCGCGTTCAATATCATCAAATGGGACTTTTCTACAAGCAATTATGAAAGACTACTCGGCAAACTTAGCTTTCCAGAGGGCTCAACAGACAAAGTAGCCGCTTTCAAGGCAAAAGCGATGCTCTTTAATAGTGGGACCGTGCGTGGCGCTCTTAAGCAATATATGGTAACAAGCGATAAAAACAATGTGTATGTAACGATGAGCTTCTTGCTCGAAAATTCTGGTCTTCAAAGCGTTAATGTAGCTAACATGAAGCTGTTTGCACAATCGGAAGGATTGGCAACATATAATGTGGATACAACGTCTTTAGCCAATCTTACGATTCAACCAAAAGAACGTAAGATCGTTACGCTAAGTTCTACTCTGCCACTTGCTATGAAGGGTAAAAAGTTCGCCTTAATTGTAGCATCACCTAATGAAGGCGGGACGACTTCTAGCATTCCGATAGGCGTATTTGACATGCCGAAAGTAACGCCGGCAGCGGCAGTAGAAATCGGCAAGGTAAAGACCGTTTACTTAAACGGCGTTACAGTTAATAGCAGCGTAGGATTCGTAACCACTAGTGAAAACGACGATAGCAGCTTGAAGATCGAAATGGATTATGATCTCGAGAATATTGGGGCATCTTTCACAAATGTGCCAAATCTGAATTTCTCTCTCGTCACTGCTAGTGGAGTTGTTTATCCTCTTGCTTACTCGAATGAAGGCACTGCCCTATCCTTACTGCCTAAGATCAAGAAGACAATCACAATGAGTGGAGACATTCCTGCTTCAGTGAATCTGAACACATCGCAGCTCGTTGTTCGTTCGGGCGTAACAGAAACCAATACTGGATACGTTGTAGCAAGCTATAAAGTGAATAAAGATGGTGGAGTAGCAACCGGGGGAAGCACGTATAGTTATGATGATGGTTACCAAGTGAAATTAAACACGATTCACCGTCTGCCAACTTCTGAAAAGGATACGCTGATGGCAGAGATTACTATCACAAATACCAGCAAAGCCGCTAAGAAAACACCAAACTTAAGTGGTTACTTCCTGTTAAACGGCGTCCAAATTTCAGAGGACCATCAAGTCTCTACATTAGATAGCGAGCTGTACATTGAACCTAACGCAATGGTAACCAAATATGTACATGTGAAAATTCCATATACTTCACAGATCAATAATGTTTCGTTCGTATTGACCGAACTACCTGCTACAACGACAGACAAGGCGAAAAAGCTGTATCAATTCGGAGCACAAACAATAACCACGATCCCTACACAAACGAAGGACCAGAGCTATACCATTAACAACGCTGGAAGCAAAGCGGATATTAAGCTGCTCACGACTAGATTCTATGATAACACTACGGATACTTATTTTTACAGTGAATTCGCCGTGACCAATAAGGAACAACGTTATGCTGCGATAGCAAACATCAGTGGTTATCTACAGGACGTAACAGGCTTTACAATCCCCGTAGAATTCGTAAAGTTCTCGGAAAGAGTGACACCGGACGGAACTGTGCTTATATCTGCATGGGCAAAAGTCTCGAAGAATTTCAATAGACTCGGCTCATCTCTTATAATCGGCAAAACTGTTGATACATCGGTTGGAGAAGTGAAATCGTCGGTTATATTGAAGCCTGTAGCGTACAAGCTAACGGACGAATCAGGATCTGCAGTAAAGACAGATTTGCTGGATATTACATTCGGTGGTTACAAATTAACTCTTACGAACTTAAGTACACAGCTAGCTTACTCCGGAGAAGGCGATTCGGACGGTATTCAATTCGATCTCGATTACGATCTCGAGATAGGCGATGATTATGATTTTGTAGCTGGCGAGCATAAGATCGTAATAGAGCTTAACGGCGGCAGCGGCAATACGACTTATTCTAAAACGTTTGGACTAAAAAAATCCGATGACAACACACTTACTGTGCTTGAAGAAGGGAAAAACAACCAACTGTCGGTTGTATTCAATGATGCAAACATTTTAAACAAAATAAATAACCTTGATACGTACACTGTTAACATCTACGACGTTTTCGAGGGAGCTAAAATGCTCATTGCAACGAAAAAAGTAAAATGGTTTACAACAACTTAAACATGAATAACAAATCAATAGAGATGCTAGAGTGGAAACAAAAAACTGGTTTATCCTACTCAAATCTAGTATCTTATTAAGAGATCATAGATTTGAGAGGGGACTGCCAAGTGAAACAAAAGGTTTTGCGAGTTCTTATTGCATGTGTACTCATTGGAGCAGGCGTATGGATCGGCGTGAGCTTCGTCTCGCCGCTTGAGGCGGAATCAAATACGCCCACGCCAGGCTCTGTTGAAGACCCTGTCGTGACGAAGAGTTATGTTGACGAGCAGTTGGCTAAGATTAATGGAGGCGGCGGTACAGGAAACACAGGCGGAACAGGAGCAAGTGCTACGCTTGAGGTTGTAGCCGTTCCTGCGGGCAAAACATTAATGGCCGGCGCTGGCACCGAGGTTATTGTCCGCGTAGGCAAGGCACTCGCATACAGCGTTGATACGAATGGCGTTGCCGATCTTACGGACGGGACGGAGCTTAAGAAGGGCGCGGCCGTTCCGACTAACCACTTGCTGATTTTCCCGCGTGAAGGCCGTGGCATTCATCCTGACCCCGCTCAGAACAACGGGCTCACGGTATTGGTAAGAGGCAGCTACACATTGCAATAACGAATGGTACAGATACTACATTTTCCCCGAACTGACAATAGGTTATACGCTTTAAGCGGCAAGGAACGGCACACAATAGAATTGTTCCTACATTACTTGGAGGTGTCACCGCAATGAGTCGTTCGAATAAAGTAGTAGTGCCGAATAGCAAAGCTGCCCTTAATCAAATGAAGTATGAAATTGCTGCCGAATTTGGTCTCACGTCCGGAGGCTATGCAGGAATAGGTCAAGATACCGAATTTGCCGGTGAACTGGGAGGCCAGTCTGGCGTGAGCGGCGGAAGCGTACAATGGTCGAACTTGACGACGCGAGAAGCGGGCTCTGTCGGCGGCGAGATTACGAAGCGCCTTATCGCACAAGCGGAACAGGTGCTTGGAAACTACCAGTAATCCCCTTGGAAATAAATGGGGCGTCCATTGACAGTAAGCGACATTTTCGGTATCATACTGTTTTAGAAGAGTTGTCTAACAACCTTTTCCTTCGCGGAAAAGGTTCATTTTTTGTGTAGAAAGTTAGCTCTTATTCCATACTAAGGTTGTAGGAGGTTGATACGGATGTCGGTTAAAGGACGCCACTTGTTCACATCGGAATCAGTTACGGAAGGCCATCCCGATAAAATTTGCGATCAAATATCTGACGCTGTCTTGGATGCATTCCTGGAAGCAGATCCATATGCGCGTGTCGCTTGTGAAGTTTCTGTAGCAACAGGTCTTGTGCTTGTTATTGGCGAGATCAGCAGCAGTGCGGATTATGTCGATATTTCGGCAATCGCACGCCGTACGATTAAGGAAATTGGTTATACGCGCGCGAAGTATGGCTTCGACTCCAGCACTTGCGCGGTTCTTACTTCGCTCAACGAGCAATCGGCTGACATTGCGCAAGGCGTTAACGCCGCGCTTGAAACGCGTGACGGCAAGGATATGAAGCAAGAGAACGAAGACATCGGAGCGGGCGATCAAGGCTTGATGTTCGGTTTTGCGACAAATGAGACGCCCGAGCTTATGCCGCTTCCGATCGCTCTGTCGCACCGGATCGCACGCCGCCTGTCGGAAGTACGGAAGAACGGTACGCTTGATTACCTTCGTCCAGACGGTAAAACGCAAGTAACGATCGAGTACGCCGATGGCAAACCGGTTCGTGTAGATACGATCGTTGTATCGACGCAGCATGCGGAAGAAATTACGCTTGAGCAAATCCAAAAGGATATTCTTGAGCAAGTCATCAAACCAGTTGTTCCAGTGGAATGGCTTGACCAAGAAACAAAATATTTCATCAACCCTACAGGCCGCTTTGTTATCGGCGGACCTCAAGGCGATGCCGGTCTTACAGGCCGCAAAATCATCGTTGATACGTATGGCGGCTACGCTCGCCACGGCGGCGGTGCGTTCTCCGGCAAGGATCCTACAAAGGTTGACCGTTCGGCAGCTTATGCCGCACGTTACGTAGCGAAGAACATCGTCGCTGCCGGCCTTGCGGACAAATGCGAAATTCAATTGGCATACGCGATTGGCGTGGCGAAGCCGGTATCGATTAACGTCGATACGTACGGCACAGGCAAAATTGAAGAAGAGAAGCTCGTCGAGCTGATCAACAACAACTTCGACCTTCGTCCGGCAGGCATCATCAAGATGCTTGATCTGCGTCGTCCTATCTACGCCCAAACGGCTGCATACGGGCACTTCGGCCGTACGGACGTCGATCTCCCTTGGGAGCGCGTCGATAAAGCGGATAAGCTGAAAGCAGAAGCTGGCGCAGCTAGCGGCGTATAAGCATTAATAAATCGAAAAGAGGCTGTTCTTCCTGATTAGGAAGAGCAGCCTTATTTGCGTAGTCTTCGTTTAAAAAACGAATAAACTAAATTTTTCATGCTGAAAAACCGACAAATAAGATACGACTGTAATTTTTGAGGAGTGAATGGAAATGAAACGAACCAGCAAGTTGTCTTTGTTCATCGCTGTCGTATTAATGCTGCAAATCGGTCTTACTGGCTGGTCACCGCAGGCGCATTATGCATCGGCAGCAGCGGCAGGGCCGATGGCGCTAAGCCTGTCCCCAGCCGACAATTTAACGAATGTCGCACCGGGAGCTGTACTTAAAATCATTTTCGACGAGAATATAGCGAAAGGCTCAAGCGCAAATACAATTACCATATACGAAGCCTCTACTAATACGTCATTTGAAAGCCTTAGCGTTACAAGCAGCCGCGTGAGGATCTTGGCAAATAAGAGCGAAGTTACGATTGATCCGCAAAAGGATTTTGACCTTAATACGAACTATTATGTGTTAATTACCGCGGGCGCTTTCGTCAATGAATCGAATGGTGCCGGTTATGCAGGCATACAGGCAGCGGATGCTTGGAACTTCAAAACGATCGAGAATAGCGATACCATACCGCTTAACTTGGACTCCCATGCCCCTCAAGGAACTGGCATCTCAACGAATACGGCTATCACGCTCAATTTCAGTAAGCCGGTATTCGCAACGAGCGGGAACATAACCGTTGTTTCCGGCGATGACAGCCAAAACATTCCTGTAACGTCCAGCGCAGTCCGGGGGAGCGGAACCAGCACGATTACGATTACACCGTCTGTTGCTCTGCAGCCGAATCGCTCCTACAAGGTGACGATCGGCAGCGGGTTGTTCCAAGATGAATGGGGTAATGCATACAGCGGCACCAACTGGGATTTCACGACGATGGATTCTCCGGTGAAAATCGCCGCACCTTTCTTTCCGGCAGACGACGCCGCCAACGCCGAAACGAATACGAAGCTAATCGCAACCTTCAATACAGCAGTGTCAGCAGTTAGCAATAAATATATTCATATTAAGGTTGTAGGTACGAATGAAACCTTTCAAAGCATAAGAGCGACAAATACAGTGGTGGCGGATAATACAGTAACGATTACGCCGAGTCCGGCGCTTCGTCCAAATACGTCGTATTATGTTGTCATCGACTCCGGTGCATATGAAATTGCCGGAACAAGCGATTATTTCACAGGCATTACGAACGCTAGCGTGTGGAACTTCACGACAAAGGATTCTACCGCGCCGACGATTACAACTTTATCGCCTGCAAATAGAGCTACAGCTGCGAACGTAAATACGAAGCTTCAGATGTTTTTTAACGAAAATGTACTGCCTAGCAGCGGAAATATCGAAATCAGAGTGTCAGGCACAGGGGCATTGTTCCGCTCGATCCCGGTCACATCGGATCTTGTAACAGGCGGGGGGACGAACACGGTTACGATCGACCCGAACAAAGCATACAATGGTGAGGTCAAGAAACCGTTCGTCAACAATACAAAGTATTACGTTGTCGTTGGTAATACTGCATTCCGCGATGCTGCGGGCAATTATTATGGCGGTATTACAACGAGTGCGGGATGGACGTTTACCGTTACAAGCGACACGATTAAACCGATCGCAATCGCACAGTCGCCCGCCAATAACGCAATTGCCGTTAAAGAGAATGCCGAGTTCACGATGACGTTCAACGAAGGCATCGCCCTTAGCGACGAGTATTTGGCTGGTACAGCAAAAGCCACCATTTTCGGTGTTGGTACGGGAACTTCAATTAATGGTACTTTAACGGTAGATAGCACTAACGAAAAAAAATTAATCATCAAGCCTGACAACTTTTTAACCAGAACAACAAGTTATTATATAAATATCGATCCGAATGTCATCACGGACGTAGCAGGTAATTATTATGTGGGCATTCAAAATGAATACCAATGGGCGTTCAAAACAATCGGAACAGATCTTACGCCTCCTGTCATCAGCAAAGTCGAGGCGAACGATAGCTCCGTTATATTGACATATAATGAAGAGCTAAACACGAATGTAAAACCGCTGCCGGGTAGCTTCTACATTACGGTGAACGGGGCATTCCGTCCAGTGAACTCGGTGCAGGTAAACAGTACCACGGTTGTCCTGATTCTTTCAAACCCGATTCTAAGTGGACAACAGGTTAAACTGTCGTATACGAGAGGAACCCCTCTTGGGTTAATTCAGGATCTATCAGAGAACCCGGCAGCAAGCATCGTGAATATGGACGTATCGCTAGTATCTGATACCACCATTCCAAAGCTGCTTGGTATTACGGCATCGGGAAGCAGCGTTACGCTTTCCTTTAGCAAAAATTTGATTGCGCCAAGCACGAATGCATACTTGCAATTCAGCGTTTCGATTGGCGGCACTGTTTACTACCCGATTGCAATATCAGGCAATGGCAGTGTTGTTGTATTGACGGTCAATACGGTCATCACCGGATCGCAGAGTGTCAGAGTGAGTTACTCTCCGGGCTCGTATCCAATTCGAGATTCGTCCGGCAATAATGTTGCAGCCTTTACGAATGTCTCGGCCACCAGCGGAACGGATAGGACCGCACCTAAGGTAGAGACGATAACGGCTAACAATCTTCTCGTCGCCATCAAGTATGACGAGAGCCTTAATCCAGCAATGAAGCCGACAGCAGGACAATACAGCGTGCTGGTTGACAATGTTCCAAGAACGGTTACTAGTGTTAGCGTAGTAGGCGACATTGTTACGTTGGCACTTAGCACAGCGGTTAACAGCGGACAATCGGTCAAGGTCTCCTACTCGCAAAGCGGTATCGCTCTTATGGATCTAGCTGACAATCAAGCACCTGCCTTCACGCAAGTTACGGCAGAATCGGGCGATGCGAAGAGCGGATTGCTTGGAGCGGTAGCCAAAGGAACGACAGTAACGCTGACATTCAACGAATCATTAAATAGCAACTTTGTACCGTCAACCATTCAATTTACGGTTAAAGTGAAAGGCGCCCTGTCGCCGGTGTCGCTCGTAACGATTAGCGAAACGGCAGTAAAGCTGACCTTGTCTGCTCCCCCGGGGATTGGCGATGCCATGACATTGAGTTATTATTCTAACGGATTAGGGCTGCAAACATCGAAAGGGGTTACGCTTGACGGTTTCGAAAATGTAAATGTAGCCAATCAGACGACGTTGCTCGATACGCTTTCAGGCGACTTCGAATCGGTAGACGGCGGAATCGGCATCAAGAGTTCTACCGTAACGTCCGCTATCGATACCTCGCCCGCAGGAATGTCGGCGAATCGATATACACTGCCGCAGGATAAAATCAGCCAAGCGTATCAGACTGCTAGAACGGCTGGCGTAGCGTCTCCTAAGGTCGTATTCACTGTACCAAGTACGGAGAGCGCGGCTATCGTCTCCGTACCGCTCAGCGCATTAGACAGTGCGTATCGGTCAGGTCCGGCGTCTATTTTCAAAGTCATCTATGGCGATATCAGCTACGAAATTCCACTAGCAGCGCTTGATTACTATGCGATTGCGGCTTCGCTCAATGCCGGCGGATCAGTAGGCAACCTGCTTATCAAGATCGATAGAGTATCTTCGTCGTTAACGACGAATCTCACATCGGTGATAGGAACAACGGGCGGACAAATGATCGCAGGACCGGTACACTTTGATGTTACGGCGGCAAGCGGTTCGATTGTTAAGCCGATAGCTGGCTTCAAAGGATACGTGAAACGCACGATCGAAACGTACGCTAGCGTGCCGAACAGCAATGCGGCTGTTGTCTGGTATGACGAGCAGGCAGGCGCTATCTCCTATGTGCCGACTACGTTCTTAACAGCGGGCGGCAAGACGACAGCTGCATTCATGCGTAAGGGCAATAGCGCTTATGCACTCGTGCAAAGCTCGAAGACATACTCCGATGTGGCCAACCATTGGGCTGCCGATTCAATTAATACGCTTGTTCGCAAATATATTATCGAAGGCAGAACGACGACGAAGTTCGAGCCCCAAGCTAACATCACGCGCGGAGAATTTGCGACCTATATCGCCAAAGGTCTTGGACTGACCGGCAATAAAACGGCTGCCGCGAAGTTCAAAGACGTAACTTCGAATACAACGATGGGCGCTTATATCGGAGCTGCGACTGAGGCGGGGATTATTTTCGGCAACACGGACGGCACCTTTAAGCCGAACAGCCCGATCACGCGCCAGGATATGGCGGTTATGATGATTAGAGCGGCTACGGTTGGCGGTACTGCAATCACGCTGCCATCCTCAACCTCGACGTATCTGTCGACGTTCGCAGACAAAGGCAAGATTGGCACCTACGCACAGGCGGACGTTGCCAAGGCCGTATACTCGGGCATCATGTACGGTAAAACGACGACAACAATGAGTCCGCTCACGAATGCGACTAGGGCGGAAGGCGCTGCTTTAATTATGCGGTTGCTGGAGCATTTGGACTTCATTACACCATAACAGTCAGGAAGAAGAGGCAAATCTAGCAAAACGTGAGAGCAAGACAATCACGAGGAGCAGGGTTTGCCTCTTTTACCATGACTTAACCTCTCATAGGGTATATCTTTCAGTTTCCAAAATGTGATAGCAGTCTTTTATCATGCGTAACTTTTGTGCAACTCTAGTAGTCTATATTAGATAGATTATGAGATGGGAGAGTTGTTAACAAAATGGGTAGGGCAAGGAACAAAGGGTGGAAGCGGACGGAGAGCTTAAGTAAAAAAATAATTATCATCGCGCTAGGCGGAACGCTATTATCGCAACCGGTCGTATCGCTATTGCCTGGAAGCTGGAACGCTTCGATCGCAGAGGCGGCGGACGTCGCAATGGCAAAGGCAACAGCTCCAACGCTGAAGCTGACGAGCCAAGGATACGTGACGGCAGGCGCGAAGCGCATGGACTATTTGTGGACGGCTACCAGAAACGGCAGAGCGGTAACCTCCGAGGTGCATGTTATCGAGGTCGATCTAACGAATCCTTATGTGTCTCTAAATACGATGAGCGGAAAAAACCATACGGTTGGCACGCGTAATTCCATATCGAATATGACGAAGGAGAGCGGCGCGGTAGCGGGAATCAATGCGGATGTGTTCGTGATGTCGAACGAGGGCGCGCCTATGGGCGTCCAAATTACGAGCGGAGCATTCGAATCCAGTCCATCCAAGCTCATAGGGATGTATGCATTCGGCGTGTCGAAGGACCGCAAGCCTTCCATTGACAACTATACATTCGATGGACTCGTTACGGCAGCCGACGGCTCGACATTCGCTCTCGACGGCTTGAACCAGTCCGCTTACGGACCGGAGTTCGGCGGCCAGAAATATAGTCATGTCGATGCGATGCATATCTATACAAGCGCTTGGAACGGTGCAGAGCGCCCGAAGAATACGGGAGCAACGCCGACAGAGGTACTCGTGCGGAACGGCATCATTGAACAAATCTCGATCGATCTACCGGTAACGGGTCAAGCGCCCGTTGACGGATACATATTGCGTACTCACGGCAAAGCGGCAAAGTTCGTGAAAGAGCATTTGCAGGTTGGACAAACCATTACGGCAGACTATTCGCTTATCTCGTCTGCGACGGGAGCGGAGGTTGATCCGGCGAGCTTCGAAATGCTGATCGGCGGACATACGCTGCTTGTAGACGGCGGAGCGGCATCGGCTTTCTCCCGCGACGTAGTGGGGGTAAGCGGTTCTTCCTACACGTCCAGGTCCGGGGTCGGCTACTCCAAGGACGGCACGAAAGTTTATTTGATAACAAGCGAGAAATACGGCAGCAGCACCGGCCTTAGCTTGAAGGAGCTGCAGCAGGTTATGGTCCAGCTAGGCGTATACAAAGGCGTGAACCTGGACGGCGGCGGCTCGACGACGATGGTCGAACGTCCGCTTGGCACTAACTCGCTAACGCTGTCCCATTCCACGCAGACCGGAACGACGCAGCGCAGCGTATCGAACGGCATCGGCGTATTCACAAGCGCACCGGAAGGCAAGCTGAAGGGAATAACCGTAACCGGTTCGAACATCGTTTTCCTAGGGCAGAAGACAAACTTCGCCTTGAACGGCTATGACACGTACTTTAACCCCATCAAGGTAGATGCGACGCAAGCTTCATGGAGCGCTAACCCTGCGGTAGGCACATTCAGCGGCAATACGTTTACGGCGACCAAAGTCGGCAAAACGACGATCAGCGTCAAGACTGGCGACGTATCAGCGCAATATACGATGGAAGTCATCGGACAAGATCAGATTGCTTCGATCTCGTTAAATACGGCTGCAGGCATGCTGTCGCCAGGTTCGACGCTCTCGGTGCCCGTTACGGTGAAGCTTAAGAACGGCAGGACATACAAGCTCAGCGGCGATTCTCTCACATGGGAATTTATCGGCTTTAACGGAACGATGTCCGGAGATACCTTGACGGTTAACTCGGTTAAGGCAGGCGTGAAGACCGGTTACGCGATCGGACGTTACGACGGCTTCCCGGCGATGATTCCGTTCGCGCAAGGCGAAACGGTCAAAGCTTTCGAGGATTTCGAGAAAACGGCTTATCCGATCTCGTCCCAAGTGACACCGAATGAAGCATTGGGCAGCGTTAGCCTTGCAACCGATCTGCCTGGGCAGACTTCGGCCAAAGCGCTTAAGCTGACCTATGATTTTACGAACGGTACAGGTACGAAAGCATCCTATGCAGCGTTCAATTCGAACGGCGTATCGCTGCCCGGCAGTCCTTCATCGCTTTCGCTCGACGTATACAGCGACCAGAGCAAAAACTGGGTAAGGGCAGAGTTGGTTGACGCAGATGGCAAAGTTCATTTCGCGGACGTGGCGAAGCAGCTCGATTGGAGCGGCTGGAAGACGATTAACGTGAATCTATCGTCGCACGGCATGAAGTATCCGGTGAAGCTGAAGCGCATCTATGCAGTAACGTTAGATAGCACGCAAGCCGGCAAAGCTGTTGCAGGCATTGTTGGTTTTGATAATATGAAACTGAATTATGCGCCTGAAGTTACTGTCGATACGGCGTCCAAGGTGGAAATGATCGTAGGCAGCGCGAATGCAACGTTGAACGGCAAAGCGCTTAAGCTGGATGCTGCACCGATTCAGTTGAATGGCACGACATACGTACCGCTCCGTTTCGTAACGGATGCGCTCGGCGGTCAGCTGTTCGTTAACGGCAAGCTGAACAAGGTCGGCGTGTTGCGCGGCACCAAGCTGCTCGAGATGGTCATCGGCGAGAAGGGTTACGTGTTGAACGGCGTTCGCCAGCAATCGGAGGTTGCTCCAATTATTCGCAATAACCGAACGCTGATTCCGGTGCGTCTTTTCTCGGAGAAGCTCGGGTTCACCGTCGGTTATGACGCTAAGGTGAAGAAGATTACCATTCAATAGCAATGGACGGTCGGCACTCATTCTGTGGTATGATAGAATAGAGTTGGATCAGGATTACCATAGAAAGGTTGCCGATCGATCGTGGATCATTTGACAGTCGACATTAACAGAGTCATCAAAAACGCGATTCAAGTTATGGAAGACAGCAAATATCAAATCTATGAAATATGCGAATCCGCGCGTTCGGAGCTGGAGGCGCTCGAGCAGGAGCTGGAGCTTGTGCTTGAGGAAACGGTCAAGACGATCGAGAAAGTCGATCGGCTTGAGCAGGATTACCGGCGCGCGCGTATTCGACTGACTGAAGTAAGCCGGGATTTCGTCCGATATAAGGAAGAGGACATTAAATCGGCTTATGAGAAAGCAACGCAAATCCAGCTTGACCTCATGGTCTATCGCGAGAAGGAATCCTACCTGAAGGCTAGACGGGATGATCTGCAGAAGCGTGTTCGCAATGTAGAGAATTCGATTGAACGGGCGGAGATGATCGCATCGCAAATCAATGTCGTGCTGGAGTATTTGGCCGGCGATCTTAATCAGGTTACGCGTATTTTGGAATCGGCGAAGACAAGGCAGTTGCTGGGGCTTAAGATTATTTTGGCGCAAGAGGAAGAGCGGAAGCGCATCGCCAGAGAAATTCACGACGGTCCGGCTCAATCGCTTGCCAATATCGTACTCCGGACAGAAATTGCCGAGCGTATGCTCATCAAGCAGGAATTCGAGATGGTGCATGTAGAATTAGAAGATTTGAAGGGACAGGTTCGTTCCGGTCTCGAAGAAATTCGCAAAATCATTTTCAATCTCCGGCCAATGGCGCTCGACGATCTTGGATTGGTGCCAACGCTGCGAAAGTTCGTGCAGGATTTTGAAGATAAATCTAAAATACATACTGTATTCGAGCTCTCCGGCAAGGAGATTCGTATGCCGTCTGCCATGGAAGCGGCCATCTACAGGCTCGTGCAGGAGGCTTTCACGAATGCTTTGAAGCATGCCAACGCTTCGCGTGTCTTGCTTGACGTGAGCTATGAGCCGCATTTGATTACAATCATTATTCACGATAACGGAATCGGCTTCAAGAGCGATCTAATCGAACTCGGAGCGAGCCGAAACTCCCATTTCGGACTGATCGGGATGAGAGAGCGCGTGGAATTGATCGAAGGAAGGATGGATATAGACTCAAATCCTGGACAAGGAACGAAGATTATAATTCATATCCCAATAACTGCCGAGAACAGAAAGGAGTAGTATAATGATGAATCAAGTACCGAGCAGTCCGGCCCGTAAAATCAAAATATTACTTGCAGACGATCATCAGCTGTTTCGCGAAGGATTGAAACGAATTCTGAATATGGAAGATGATTTGGAAGTGATCGGCGAGTGCGGAGACGGCATTCAAGTCATGGAATTTTGCAATCATACGCTGCCCGAAATCGTGCTGATGGACATTAACATGCCGATCGAGAACGGCGTTGTGACGACAGAGCGGCTTAAGGAGATGTTCCCTGACGTAAAGGTCATTATTTTATCCATTCACGATGACGAGAGCTATGTATTCGAAACGCTTCGCAAAGGCGCAACCGGTTATCTGCTGAAGGATATGGAGGCCGAGTCCCTCATTAATGCGATCCGTTCCGTAGTGCAAGGCTATGCTTATATCCATCCGAAGGTGACGGGTAAGCTCATTAACCAGCTTCGCCGCATGACTTACCTCGACGAGATGGGTATCGTATCTGGTGCGGCTGCGGCTCAAGAGCAGGGCGTCAAGTACCACGCTGTCGACGAAAGCCCGCTAACTCGCCGCGAGGCTGAAGTACTGCGTTTGATGGCCGAGGGCAAGAGCAACAAGAACATCGGCGAATTTTTGTTTATTAGCGAGAAAACGGTTAAAAACCATGTCAGCAGCATTTTGCAAAAAATGGAGGTTGATGATCGCACGCAGGCGGTTATTCAATCGATTAAGTACGGCTGGGTTACGTTGTAGGTAAAGCCCCGGTCTTTTTTTGCTTTTTTTTGAAGAAGGTTGCAATAGTTACATAGAAAACCTCGATACTGTAAGGGACAGTATCGAGGTTTTATTAATTGAGATGATTATTTAGAATTACCTTAGCATGATAATCAGCCCTGTTTGTGGGATGATTGTTTACGAAGAGTATAGAATCCTAGAATAATCGCAAACGCGCCAAACATATAAAACGGCAGCGGGCTGGTATCCCCTGTTTTCGGTAATGTCCCGAGAGGAACCTCATTCTCTTCAATTATACTGCTGTCAACATCTTCCCCGTCTCCTCCGCCGTCATTGTCACCGTCATCAGGAGCGCCACCAGGAATTTCTTCCTCGTCGATCTCGATATCAGTCGATGGATCAGGCGTTGATTCGTCAGAAGGCGAAGGCGCTATACTAGGCTCAATGCTTGGTGAAGCGCTAGGACTCGTGCTTGGCGCTTCGCTTGGCAACGGCGTTGTACTTGGCGTCACGTCAGGTGTCGTATTTGGCGTATTTCTAGGAGTCGGTCTCGGTGTAGGGTTAGGAGTCTCACTTGGTGTAGGACTAGGAGTTCCACTTGGTGTAGGACTAGGAGTCTCGCTTGGTGTAGGACTAGGAGTCTCGCTTGGCGTAGGGCTAGGAGTCTCGCTTGGCGTAGGGCTAGGAGTCTCGCTTGGCGTAGGGCTAGGAGTCTCGCTTGGCGTAGGACTAGGAGTCTCGCTTGGCGTAGGGCTAGGTGTCTCGCTTGGCGTAGGGCTAGGAGTCTCGCTTGGCGTAGGGCTAGGAGTCTCGCTTGGCGTAGGGCTAGGAGTCTCGCTTGGCGTAGGGCTAGGAGTCTCGCTTGGTGTAGGGCTAGGAGTCTCGCTTGGTGTAGGACTAGGAGTCTCGCTTGGCGTAGGGCTAGGAGTCTCGCTTGGTGTAGGACTAGGAGTCTCGCTTGGTGTAGGACTAGGAGTCTCGCTTGGTGTAGGACTAGGAGTCTCGCTTGGTGTAGGACTAGGAGTCTCGCTTGGTGTAACGCTAGGAGTCGGACTCGGTGTAGCGCACGGTTTACCTGAACCTAGTTCCCAGAAGGAAATCGTTCCGGGCTTATGCCCCTCAGAGTCGGTCAATTGCTCCTGGATTGGGCCTCCATAGACATCAAGCTGGTACTTCCCGCACTTCGGAACGTCGATCGTAAGGCTGGTTGCCTCCATCTTTACATCGTATTTCTGGGTTACGCCGCTATAGTGGATTTGGTTTGAATAAGGTTTAGGTGAACCTTCGTACGTATATGCCGAGAAGCTGACTTGCGAGCAATCCTTCTTAACCTCGAAATAAGCAGTCACTTGTGAACGGTCTTCATTGTACTTAAAAGAAACGCCGTCCTTGACGCGCCCAATATTGGGGCTTACGCCGGAATACGATTCTACGCCGTTCTTCATGCAGGCTTGGCTAGGCTTCACGGCTTGCTCGGTCAACTGAGTAATGGACCCGTCTTCCTGAGAGGCCTGGGCCATAACGATAGAGCCGAATGGCAATACTAGAAGCGACAATACGATAAGTCCTAAATACAGGTGTTTCTTTAATGATTTTATCATTGTACACACTCCTCTTAGATTCGTGATCAAGTTCTAAGAGGGCCGGTTACACTACTAGCTCCGTATAATCCAAGTGTCCATTTGCAGATTATACATCATCGCTTCCCTTATGGCATGAATGTATGGTTAAGAGGATTCCTCCCTTCATTCCTCCAGTTGCTTTCTTACAGTACATATGCACCACTTCGTTATAAAATGATAACATATTTCGGAAATTCTACAAGAGTGTTTAATGATTGGTTTATGTAGAAGGTATGCGATAATTGTCGAATCATTAATGCACGCACAATTTCCGACTTGTCCGCTTATATCGGAACCTGTGGGCGCTATATCGCATATAGTGTCGCATAGAGGAGGTGACCGCCGTGTTGGAACTTCTGCTTCTGGTAATTGGATGTTATATAGCGGCTGCATTGTCGGTTCATCTGGCATATTGGATTCGGCAAGGACGGAAGCGGGCGAGCAAACATTATGTGCTTATTGCCGATCGGGACCAGCCTAATATGGAATGGTATATGCGCTCTTTAATGGCGTTCTCGCGCCAGACGGGCAACGAGGTGAGGGTGACGGTCGTCGATAATGGCGCATCTGCGGAGACGCTTGCCATAGTCGATCGGATGGCTCGCAAAGGAAGTAAGGTTACTGTGCATGAATGGCCGGTAAACTTGAAGCCAAGCCGTCGCGACACCGGGTCGGGAGCAACTGCTTCGATTGGAGAAAGCGATGCCAATCAGCTTATGTGGCTGCTGCAGGCCGAAGGTATCGTAAAGGATAGCCATCAGGCCGTGCTAATCGATTTGCAAAACCCGGCTGATTTGTCCAAAATGCCGTTCTAGTATATACTACAATCAATATCGGTTATGAAAGTGAAGCACACTTTGTAGCGCTTAATGCGCCCCAGGTGTGCTTTTTTTTGTATGCGTTGCTTGGGAGACGAAGATAACGACGCACTAAGAAATACAATATGCGAGAGGCGGGTAAAAGATGCGGGCTTATGTGTATGTCATTTGCATAATGGGAAAATGGAAGGCGTATTCGACGATTGCTCCTGCTGTCGATCGCCTGTTCTGGCTGCATGAATCCGCTGGGCAGCGCATGGGAAGAGCCGGGGAAGCGGCGACGGAGGGATGGCTTTGGCTGCAGCCGCTGCCGCTGTGGGATGCTTGCCGAGCGGCAGAGCAGTGGAATTTGGAACGGGGGCGACGAGGAGGGGGGAGGAGCGACCGCGAGGATGTGCCCTGTGCGCTCGCTGCTTGCGTGGCGGCTGCGTGCAGGGAGGCTGTTGGCGCGCGGCGCAGCGTGCGCGCCAAGGTGCAGCAGGGCGATAGCCTGCGCGGCGGCGCGGAGCGCTGGGAGCGAGCGGCGCTAGCTGGCGAGCTTGAGGGTGATGGCGCAGCGGGCGATAGCGCGGCGGCGCCGGAGGGGCTGGGCGCAGCCGCGAGGCGGGCGGCGGCGCTCTTGAAAGGGCGCGCGCTGCTGCGAAGCGAAGCGCAGGCGCTGCTTGAGGGCGCGGCCGTGCCCGGCGCGGACAGCGGCTGGAGCGATGTGCTCCAGCTGGCTGCGCTGCTCGGGCTCGTGCGCCTGCACGGTTCGGTTGCCGCATCCATCGGCAACCGGCGGGGCCTGCTGCGCCGCAGCCGGCGCGAGCTTCGCTGCTTGCGCTGCGGCAGCGGCGAACCGCAGATGCGCCGCACGGCATGCGCATCCTGCGGCAGAGAATGCGCTTATTGCTCAAGCTGCATTCAGATGGGGCGCAGCCGCGAATGCGAGCTTCTTATTGAAGGGCACCGGAGCAAGGAGGCTCTTATCTCCGCCAGGCAGCTCCATTCCATTGAAGAGAGGCTGTCCAAGTGGAAGCTCAGTCCTGCGCAATCCGAAGCAACCGCGAAGGCATTACAATTTGTAGAGTCGCCCAGCAACGGCATGAAGCCTACTGCTACCGCTTTCGCAATCGCCCCCATTAGAAGTTTCCTTTTATGGGCCGTTACGGGAGCCGGTAAAACGGAGATGATCTTCCCGCTTATGGAATCCATATTACTGCGCGGCGGCAAGGCACTCATCGCAACGCCGAGACGGGATGTTGTCATTGAACTCGACCCGCGTATTCGCAAAGCGTTTCCAACCGCCTCAATTGTCACCTTATACGGCGGAAGCGAGCAAAGGTGGGAGCGCGGCGACATTACGCTTGCAACGACACATCAGCTGCTTCGGTTCCAGCAAAGCTTCGACCTTGTCGTTATCGACGAGCTCGACGCTTTTCCTTACATAAACGACGAGACCTTGCACTACGCGGCAGATAAGTGCTGTGCGCCAAGCGCGGTTAGACTGCTGCTGTCGGCAACGCCTCCGCTTGCGATGCAGCGTGATGCAAGGCGAGGAGCGCTGCCCCATGCCAGAATCCCGGTTCGCTATCATCGGTATCCGCTCCCTGTTCCCAAGCTGCTTCGAACACCGATGGTAGCTAAGCTGCTGCAGTCGCGAAGGCTCCCTGTATCGTTGCTATCTGAACTGCGGAGCTCGGTGATGCGGGGAGCGCAATTATTCGTGTTCGTGCAGCGAATCGCGCAAGCAGAGCCGATGGCCGATTTGCTGCGCTCGCAGCTTCGACTGGCGGAGGTGGCGGCGACGTCTTCACAGGACGATGAACGCTCCAATAAAGTGAAACAATTCCGCGAAGGTAAGATCCGGGTACTCGTAACAACGACGATATTGGAGCGGGGAGTGACGATCCCGCGAAGCGATGTGTACATATTGGATGCGGACGGACGGCTGTTCGACGAGGCATCGCTCGTCCAAATGGCCGGACGGGCAGGACGATCTGCCGACGATCCCGCGGGACGGGTCTTTTTTTGCAGCCGCGAGCACAGCCGTTCGCAAGCAAGAGCCGTAAGCCACATTAAGGCGATGAACCGCATGGCCCGCAAGCAAGGTTACTTGTTACCGGAACCCGCAAGTAAGGAGGTTAGCAGATGAACATCACGTCAATCCTAGCTTGGCTGCGTCGTCTTCCAAGCTCATTAGCAGAACAAGCAGTATGGTTATCTGCACGATCAGACATCTGCGCGTTCTGCCGGAAACCCATACAATTTGACAATAGCGAAGCCACCAGTGGTTTGAAGCTGCCGCTTCAACTACGACAGCAGCTATGCAACCCTTGCTTGTCCACCATTCCATGGTTGACCCGTATCTTATGTCCAAGATGCGGCCGCGGGATTCATTGCGACGATTGTATTCGGCAGCCGAACAGATCGTTCATCTGCAATCGCAGTGCCGTTCAATATGATCAGACGATGAGGAGCTGGCTGGCTCTCTATAAATATAGAGGCAACGAAGAGCTTGCGCCGCTGCTTGGCGCGATGCTGCAGCCTGCATTCGAGGAACTAAGCCTGAGCCTTGGCGCAACCATGAAGCGGGGCAGTATCGCGGCGTGTTGGGATGCAATTACTTATGTGCCGGTAAGTTCCGCTCGAGCGGAGGAGCGAGGCTTTAATCAAGCCGAGCAGCTAGCCTCCTATCTAGCCTCCCGATATCACCTGCCGCTATTGCCGCTGCTCAGTCGCGAGCGCCATACCGGTAAGCAAAGCTTCAAGTCGCGTTCGGAACGCATTAACGATATGAAGAAGATTTTTCGAGCGGATCTATCGTCAATAAGCAAGCTCGAGCAAATCTACGGTAGCGTTGCTGACACTTTTTCAAGAACACATGCTAGAATTATATTAGTAGATGATATTTATACGACGGGCAGTACGGCAGAGGCTTGTGCGGAGGAATTAACAGCTAGCAGTTCCGTACCTCTGGAGGTTTTTGTTCTCACTTGGGCGCGTTCATAAGCATTTTTTAGAATAGTTAATGAAAACGGTGTCTATATCCGTTAAGATAAGTATATAGTTTCGATAGAAAGAAAAGGAGGGCTTATGGCGATGAATTTGGATAATTGTCCTCGTTGCGGAAAGCTTTTTGCCAAAGGGATTAGAGAGGTATGTACAGTATGTACGAGGGACATTGATAAAGAGTACGAGCTGTGTGCAAACTACTTGCGAGAATACAAAGGTGCTATTATTACGGAGCTGTCGGATGAAACCGGCGTTTCCATAAAGCAGATTACGAAATTCATCCGCGAGGGCCGTATCTCGATGGTGAATGCACCGAATATGTCCTATCCATGCGAGTCCTGCGGAACGCTGATCAGAGAAGGACATCTTTGCGACAACTGCCGCAACCGTCTGACGAACGCTGCACAGGAAATGAAGGGCAATTTGGCGAAGAAGGAAGAGCCGAAGGGATCATCGTCTACGCAAACTGCTTATCGCGGGATTGATCGTTACAAGGACAGATAATTATAAATGTAGTTATATCTATAAAATATGACTTGACTGCGGCCGATAATACTTGTAAAGGTAAATCGGCTTTTTTAGAACGGATAAACAAAGAGGTGGAGCAAATGAAAATTAACGATACCAATCGGATCGGCGCGCTTAACCATTACCAGAAGCAATCTGAATCCCGCGTAAGCGGAGTAAATAAAGCACGGCAGAAGGACGAAGTCCAAATTTCCACGGCTGCCAAGGAAATGTTGACGACTAGCCAAGCAAGCAGCGCAGAGCGCAAGAAGCTCATTGAGGAACTTAAGCAATCGGTAACAACAGGAACCTACCATGTAGAAGCGAATAAAATCGCCGATAAGATTCTGCCATATTTGGAGCAATAAGACATAAATAAGATGCGGGTGAGAAGATGACGGTTTCCAAAGTTGTTGAAACGTTGAATCGTTTAGCCGAAACACATGAGTCTCTACTGCAAACAGGCCTGGAGAAGAAGCGGGCCATTATTGAGAAAGACTTAGACACGCTTATGCGCATCATGCGGCTGGAAACGAAATTAGTCAAGGAAATTACGACGTTGGATTTGGAACGCGTAGTGGCAATCCGAAGGTTGATGGTAGAGAAAGGTGTTAAGAATCGTATAAACTCAACCTATCGACAGCTTATGGGGGTCGTCTTTGTACCCGAGGAACGGTTACAGCTGCAAACGGTTCATGAGCGCCTTGAAAGAACGCTGAAGGAGCTCAAACAACTGAATGACTTGAATCAGTCGCTCCTTAACCAATCGCTAGATTTTATTCAGTTTTCGATCGAGCTGTTCGTATCTCCGGAGGATGAAAGCTACACGTACAAGCATCCATCCGCAATATCGAGCGATTCGAATCGGTTTGGATCATACAATACGAAAGCGTAAGGAGGATTAAATCGATGAGATCGACCTTTCACGGCATAGAAACGGCCAAACGGAGCCTATTTGCTAATCAGGCTACGATTAATACGATCGGGCATAACATATCGAATGCGAATACTCCGGGTTATTCCCGGCAACGCGTGAATCTAGTGGCTTCCCGTCCGATAGAGGCGCCTGGATTTATGCGGTCGAATACGCCCGGCCAACTTGGCACCGGCGTGGAGTTTACATCCATTACCCGGATTCGGGAGCAGTATTTGGATGATCAATTCCGCAACGCGAACTCATCCTATGGCGGTTGGTCCATCCAATCGTCAACGCTCGGCAAGCTCGAAACGATCTTTAACGAACCTTCGGATTCCGGCCTTCGCACGGTATTGGACAATTTTTGGAAGTCATGGACCGATTTGAGCAAAGACCCGGAGAATATTACGGGACGTAAGATTGTCCGCGAGAACGCATTGGCTCTTGTCGACGGTTTCAACACGACAAGCAAACATCTGGAGGATCTGGATAAGGATCTTACGACAAATATCGACGTTAAGGTATCGGAAGTCAATTCGATCGCGGGATCGATCTCCTCTCTCAATTATGAAATCAAACGATTAGAGGACCTTGGCGACAACCCGAACGACTTGCGCGATCAGAGGGACTATCTAGTGGATCAGCTTTCGCTTATTGCGAATACGACCGTTACGCATACGGCCAACGGCTATGATATCTCTATCGGCACGCAAAATATTGTTACCGGACCTAACGCTATCCCTGCTACTACGGCACAGATCGAAGCGCAATTTACGGCAGGACGACTTACTGGCGGCGAGCTTTCCGGGATGATCCTATCCCGCGAAAAATATGTGGCTGATTATAAAGAGCAGATCGACGCTATGGCCAACACGCTCGTTAACGGCCAGATAACCGTAACGCTGCCGGAAGGGACCATGTATAACGGAGCGAAGCTTGCAGCCGATCAGCAGGTAACCGTTAATGGCATTAACGGACTTCATAAGCTAGGCTATTTATTTACGAACCCGCCGCAGCAGGCGGGAGATATATTTGTACCGGCAAGCTTCAAGGTTGATGGCATAATGGTACCGGTAACAGCAGGCAACATCAGTTTGAGTAAGGCTATTACGGATGATCCGATGATGATCGCTACTTCCATGCGGACCGAAATCGTTAATGGAGTTAATGAGACGATCAAAGGAAATAACACGCTGGCGAACCTGATGGCCGATTTGAAAAATACGTCATTTACTTTCACCGCGACAACGAGCGGCAACGGTATTTCCAGCGGAACGATTGATTCGTATTATCAATCGGTGATCGGGCAGCTAGGCGTTCAAGCGCAAGAGGCTGAACGTCAACATACGAACCAATACGATATCGTGAACCAGGTTGAATCAAGCAGGCAATCGGTTATGGGTGTTTCGCTTGACGAAGAAATGTCGGAATTAATTAAGTTCCAGCATGCTTATACCGCTGCCGCGCGATTCATGACTTCGATCGATGAAACGTTGGATAAGGTTATTAACGGCATGGGTATTGTAGGACGCTAAACGATCTCTTCTCAAATAAGGAGGAATGAGCAGTGGCACTTCGCGTAACACCCGGAATGATGCATGGAAACCTCATGCGCAACGTTACCCACAATTTGAATCGGATGGAAAATCAGCAGAACATGCTCTCCACGGGACGCAAGCTGAACAAGCCGTCCGATGACCCGGTCGGCATTACGTATTCCCTGCGATACCGCAGCGAGCTTTCGATGAACGAGCAGTATGAGAAGAACGTAACAACGGCCAAAGCGCAGCTCGAGCATACGGATTCCGTTCTCGGCCAATTAAACGATATTGTGCAGCGTGCTCAAGAGCTTGTGACGCAGGCATTGAATGATACAAATCCACAAACGGCATTAGATGCAATAGCGATTGAGGTTGATCAGTTGTATGAACAAGCCGTTATGATCGGGAATGATTCAATGAATGGTAAGTTTTTATTTAACGGTCAGATGACAAATGTCAAACCGTATGATATCGCGGTAGCCGACACGCAAGATACGGATACGGAGAAAACCTTAATCACATTATCAGCCGGCATATCCGTACCGCTGAATGTAACTGGCGGCGAAGTGTTTGGGATTTCGGCAGAAACGGATAACCTTTTTAAAGTATTGAAAGATATAAAAAATGCATTAACACCAACATCTAACAAGACTGATCTCGCGGCCGCTTATGCAAAGTTGAATTCCAGATTTGATAAAGTATTAAATATTCGCTCCGAAATAGGAGCCCGTACGAACCGCGTTGATCTGATCGATACCAGACTGCAGGACTTGACGCTTAACCTGAATAGCTTGCAAGGCGAAACAGAGGATGCGGATATGGCGGAGACGATTATGAAATTTACACAGGAACAAAGCGTATATCAAGCCTCATTGTCAACGGGGGCCAAAATCATTCAACCTAGTTTAATTGATTTCTTAAGATAAACTTAGAAAAGAGGTGCGCCGGTGAATGATTTGCGGCTATCAATCAGACAAACATTTGCTGCGATAGGTCTGAATTCACAACCGGCGCAGCAGATGATGGATGCCTCTCACGGGGAACAAGAAATTGTACAACCCCAAGCCAAAATGAACTTTGCAACAACCCCTTCGCATTTGGAGATCGACTCTTCCGAAGCTTGGCAGGCTCTTGGCAGAGGACCTCATATGGAATGGAATCAACGATTATTTGGTCAAATGAAGTCGGTTTTTCTTCAACAACTTGCCCAAACCGTTGATGAAGGGAAACGAATGGCCCAGATTACCAATCCTAACAATGCATTCGCAGAGATAGCCAAAGGATCTATAGGCAAACAGAGTCCCGTGAATTACGTTCTAGGTACTCCCAATGTTGATAATGTTAAAGTTACATACACACCAGGAGCGGTTAATACGGCAATAGAGCCCTCGCCGGTTGAAATACAGTACACACCAATAAAGACCGATATTCAGGTTGAACAGGGAAAACTTGAAATGTACTTAAGGCAAAAAAATTCAATTTCGATCGATGTTACGACCTATGATTGGTATAAATAATTCAGCTATAGCGAAAGCTATAGCTTTAGTTTTTTAATAGGAGGTTAATCATGTATCCATTAAATGAAAACGCAACCATAGATTTCGGGGAAAGTATATATGGTTTTGAACAATTAAGTCTATTCAGATTTGAAGCAACAGCTCCAGACAGCTCTTTTTATTTACTGAAAAGCCTAGAGGATGAAAATATCGGATTTATCGTTATTTCTCCTTTCGAGGTCGATTCAAATTATGAATTTAAGCTCAGTGAAGAATCGATTAAAGATTTAAGAGTGGAAAAGGCCGAAGACGTATTAGTATTATCCATCGTTACGATCCTGAAGCCCTTTGAAAGGTCAACGACAAATTTATTAGCGCCGTTAGTGATAAACATAAAAGAAGGAATAGGGCGGCAAGTTGTTTTGAGCGGTGTTTCATATACCGTTAATTCACCTTTATTATCGAATGGAAATGAGGGTGATATATAGATGCTGATATTAAGCCGTAAGCGAGGGCAATCGATTATCATTAATAATTCAATTGAAATTATCGTAACGGGAATCGAAGGGGATCAAGTAAAAATTGGAATCGTGGCTCCTTTAGAGATGAATATTATTCGTAAAGAAGTGCTGGATGATGTTCGCTCAATTAACCAAAAATCAATAACGTCAGAAGGGGATATGGAGTCTTTAATGGAATGGTCAAAAAGAACCAAGAAAAATAAAAAAAAGTAATCAAATATACAAATTAGCTATTAAGAAACGACAGTTCATGTCCGATAATTATATTGTGAGGCGAAAGCCCACCCACAAGGAAGTGGACAAACACATTCAGGGAGGAAATTCAAATGATTATCAACCACAATCTTAATGCAATGAACTCGCATCGCAACCTGTCGTTCAACAACGTTCAACAAGGTAAATCGAGCGAGAAGCTTTCTTCCGGTTTCCGTATCAACCGTGCGGCTGACGATGCTGCAGGCCTCTCGATCTCCGAGAAAATGCGTACGCAATTGAAAGCTTTGAATCAAGGCATGCGCAATGCGCAAGACGGCATCTCCATGGTTCAAACAGCTGAGGGTGCGTTGACCGAAGTATCCGACATGCTGACTCGCATGAAAGAACTTGCAACGCAATCGGCGAACAGCACGTACAATGATTCGGATCGTCTGGCAATTGACAAGGAATATCAAAAACTGAGCGGTGCAATCGACAAAATTGCAACGACTAAATTTAACGGTGTTTCCCTGCTGGATGGAACGGGTACTTCTGCGACAATTCAATTGGGCAATACAATTGCTGACCAATTGACCTTCGACTTCTCAACTCTTGACGTTACGGTTGCTACTCTTGGTACTGGCGGCGTAACTACTCAAGCGGACGCAGAAACAGAAATCGGGGCAGTTGACACGGCAGTTGACTTGGTTAACACTGCCCGCGCTGAATTGGGTTCGTTCCAAAACCAGTTAGAGCACATGTACAACAACATCGGCGTAAACGCTGAGAACCTGCAAGCTGCAGAATCCCGTATCCGTGACACGGACATGGCTGCAGAAATGATGAAGTACACGAAATTCAACATCCTGCAGCAAGCATCGACTGCAATGCTGGCTCAAGCAAACCAAGCGCCGCAAGGCGTACTGCAACTGCTCCGCTAATAGACGGAACGGTAAGAAGAGACCTACGTTTACCGTGGGTCTCCTTTTTTTTTAAGGGGGTTGTGCAACATGAAATTAAGCGTTTGTATGATTGTGAAGAATGAAGAGGCTAATATTATCCAAGCGTTGAAAAGCACTCAAGGAGTACATGAAGTGATTGTCGTCGATACCGGATCGAGCGATCGAACTGTTGAATTGGCTGAAGCGTGGGGGGCAAAGGTTTATTTTTATGAATGGAACGAGAGCTTCAGCGACGCCCGGAATTACGCGGCAAGTAAAGCGTCCGGTCAATATATAGCCATGTTGGACGCTGATGAGTGTCTTTCGGATCATTTTTTTGTAAACATAGGGAAACATTTTGAACGGTATAATGATGTTCCGGCTGCGATCATAATTCAAAATGAGAATGATCAAGAATCGACAAGACATCGTGCGGTAAGGGTATATCCTAATTTAGAACGATTCTGTTTCGATGGAGATGTACATGAGCAATTGTTCGACAGTGTAAGCGGTGATCTTGCCGAGAGTCAAGATTGCGATGCGCTTATCTATCACTATGGATACCAGAGCAAGCAATATGAGAATAAAGGCAAGTATGAACGCTATCTCGCTTTGTACGATAAGGCGATAAAAGATAATCCGTATAACGGTTATATGCATTATCAACTAGGGAAGTTGTATTACTCTAACGAAAAGTACGCAGAAGCTTATCATGCGTTCAGCAGGTCAGCAGAGCTTGCGGAGATGAATCGGTTTTATTACCCCGTCATGCTTGTTCAACTGGGGTATACGTTAAAGCATCTCGGATATTCCAAAGAGGCCTATCAATTGTTGGAGCCGCTAGCAGATCAGTACCCTAACTATCCTGACTTGGCGTTCCTGCTTGGTACATTAGCGATGGATATCGGTAAGCTGGACCGGATCGAACATTATTATAAAGAAGCATTAAACATTGGAGATACCGATAAGTATTCGACAATAGTAGGTAACGGCTCGTTTAGAGCCGCATATAATTTAGGTGTATTCTATGAGGTGACAGGCAATAAGGAGCAAGCGCAGTTTTATTACAGACTAGCTGCAAAATCAGGCTTTCAGCCATCTATAGACCGATTGCTAGTTATTTCTTAATTCATATATAAATAATAGGAGAGGAAAGTACGATAATAATAATAAGAGTTTTCAAAAAAAGGAGTGATACAAGCATGGTCATGAGGATTACGGGTATGTCTTCAGGCATGGATATTCAAAGCATGGTAACAAGCTTGATGCAGGTTGAGCGTCTTCCTATACAGAAGCTTGAGCAGAAAAAGAAGCTGCTAAGCTACCAAACCGATCTGTATAGAGAAATTAACACGAAAGTTGCAGCACTGCGCAGTAAAGTGGAGGCCTCCCGTTTAAGCAGTACGATGACGGGTATGAAGGCATCAAGCTCTTCTACAGATGTTACAGTAACCGCCAATACGGTGACTTCAGCAGTAACAAAGACGCTGAACGTTACGCAATTGGCCTCAGCGGCAGAGGTCAAAGGAAACAGCGGAGTGACCTCTATGGGGATAACCGGAAGTGCAATTACTGCGCCGGTCGATATAACCGCAGGAGTTAACGACAAAATCATCGTTCAATTCGATGGATCAACAAAGAGCATTACGGTTCCTGCAGGCAACTATGCGACCGCAACTGATTTTGCGGCAGCTATGCAGACAGCGGTGAACACCGCATTCGGAACGAATAATATGACAGTTACCGCAAATGCCAGTAATGAGCTGAGTATTGCTCCAGTCGATAAAAACGGCTATAAAGCGCAAATCGTTGTAAAGGAGTCGACGCTGCCATTGGCAGATATAGGATTGACGGACGGTCAATCATACCGCTTGGATCTTAATGCGAAGATAAGCGACATGGCCGGTAAATTTGCAACGCCATTGGATGGCTCCGGAACTTATCAATTCACGGTTAACGGTAAAACGATTACGGTCGACGGTAACAAAAGCTTAAATGATGTTATACAGGCGGTCAACACCTCGGGCGCCGGCGTTACGATGAGCTATGATTCGATGGCAGATCAATTCGTATTCAAAAACCGTTCGACGGGCGCTGCATCTGAAGTCACCCTTGCGTCGACGACCGGTAACTTCTTGAGCGCAATCGGAGTTGCCGATCAAACGGTAAACGGCAAGAACGCGCAGTTTACGCTGGACGGCGTTCCTAATTCCCAGGCCTCGAATAACTTCACGCTCGACGGCATTGGCTATAGGCTGAATCAAGCTAACGGTGTTGATATTACGGTTACTTTAGCAAACGATCCGGATGCCATTGTGAACAAGTTGAAAGAATTTGTCACCGCCTATAATGAAGTGATCGAGCTTGTGAATAAACGCTTGTCCGAGAACCGTTCGAGAGGCTATGATCCGCTTACAGACGAGCAGAAGAAAGATATGAAGGAAACCGATATCGCTTTATGGGAGGCGGAAGTAAAGAAGGGGCTTCTCGGAGATTCGGATATATTGAAAGAATTAAAAACGTCCACGAGAGAATTGTTCAGCCGGAAGATGGACGGAGTGGGAGAATATAACATCTTGGCATCTATCGGTGTTACGACGCTACCACAGGTCCAGGGGAATATCATTGATTCAGGAAAGTTGCAAATAGATGAGACAAGGCTGAGAGAAGCGATTGCAACAGATCCTGAGGGTGTCAACAAGCTTCTGACCAACAATCCGGGAATCGAAAGCCAAGAGGGACTAATGGTTACGATGTACAATAGAGTGAATGACATCGTGGGCAAGTTGAATGATAAAGCAGGTCGTACAACATCCGCGACTACTGATATTACCTCTGAAATCGGTAAAAAAATGAACGCAATCACATTAAAAATGTCCGATTTGGAAGCGAAAATGGTGAAAAAAGAAAACTATTATTACCAGCGGTTTTCTGCAATGGAAGCAGCAATGTCGAAAAGTAATTCGACAATAGCATGGTTATCGCAGCAATTCGGGTAAAAAAAAAGGAGAATTGGTATGGAAATCCAACCCAAGCTGCAGCTTAGTCAGTCATCGATTATGAAAGAGCCGATCATTGAGCCGGCAGTTACAAAAGTCGCTGGTGCTTATAGCGAACTCAAAGAAAAGAGTAAGGGAGAAATATTGTCGGTTTCAGAGAAGGCATTAGTAAGTGCGATCGACAAAGCCAATCAGGCCGTACAAGGAACTCCTCATGAATTTAATTACATATTGCATGAGTCCGGCAAGCTAATTGTGCAAGTGTTGAACAAAGATACGCATGAATTGCTGAAAGAAATTCCATCAGAGAAGTTTATAGAATTGATTGAAAAACTGCAAGAGTTGACGGTAGGAGCCATAATCGACGAGAAGAGGTGAGATTGGCATGTCGCTCCAAGCACAACAACATTATATGAATACGCAAGTATTAACTGCTTCCCCGGGGGATCTCACATTGATGCTGTATAACGGCGTCATCAAATTTATAAAGCAAGCGTTAGTCTCGATGGAAAAACGGGATATCGAAGAGAAGCATTTTAACTTTGTAAAAGCCCAAAATATTATCGACGAACTGCAATCTACGCTGAATATGAGCTATGAGGTGTCCGTTAATCTTGCTCAATTGTACGACTATATAAGGTTCAGATTGTCGGAGTCCAACACGAAGATGCAAGCTGGGCCTGCTCAAGAGTGCATTCAGTTGGTGACAGAGCTTCGAGACACATGGATGGAAGCGTTAAAGCATGTGAAATCCGGGACAAAGGGAACCATATAATGCAACAAAAAATAGAAGTGTTGCTATTTAAGCTAAAGACAATTATTGAAAAAACAGTGAATTTGGACTTAAACGATCACTTCTCTGATGATCTGCTTATTGAATACCAGGAAGAAAAAAACCGGTTATGCGATTCGATAGACCAGATCATTAGGGAAGAACACAACGGTCAGTATGCCTACTCACAGTCGGAGATGACGCTGCTTCAAGCTTGTTCTCAAGCGGAGCAATTACTAAATGGCAGAATTTCCGACATGAGGCAATTCATAAGCAAGGAGATCAGCCAATTGTCGGCAGGCAGGAAGGCGAGAAACTTCTATGCAGGAGATGCTTACAATCAGTCCGGATTCTTTATTGATCACCAAAATTAGTGGGATCAGGCCTTTAGATGGTGGCTGATAAATTAGTTTTTATTATTTATACACATTATAGAAATTATTAATTTTCGGGGTGGAATAATATCCGCCTCGTTTATTTTTATTTTCAATATTTTCGAGAAAACCAATGATTCTAGTCTTGTAAAACTAGTATAATGTGGTAATATAGAACTATAAAAGCTGATTACGATAACGGCAAACCTGTCGAAAGATAGGGACGCAAAGCTAGAGGGCCTTCCTAATGATGGCAGCCAGCTACCGAATAACCGGGCTTTTTTTTTATGTATTTAAATAAGGAGGAAATGTTGTGAGTATAAAAAAATGGTTCCTAATGCTTATGTCAGCCGTTCTTGTAGCGACTGGAGTAGTAGTTCCGACAGTGCCGTCCGTTGATGCTGCAGTCACGAACTATGTGAACGTGTCCAAACTTGTAAGTCCAGGCACGATAACTACAGAAGAAGAAGCGGAAGTAACGTTGAACATTCAAGGTACCCCGCCAATTAACGAAATCGTTCCTAATGATGTCATTCTCATTATCGACAAATCAGGAAGCATGCATCCCAATTACAATAATGGCGAAGACAAAATGAATAATGCAAAGGAAGCAGCTAAAGGATTTGTCGACTTGATGGACCTTACAAAACATAGAGTCGGAATCGTAGATTTTTCGAGCACCAATTCTATTACATCATTCCCATTATCGACAGATAAAGATGCCGTTAAATCATATATTAACGGTATATACGCTAGTGGAGGTACTGCCACCGGCGACGCGGTATCGGTAGCCCAAAATATTCTGGCAAACAATCTTCGTCCGGAAGCACATCCTGTAATCGTGATTCTTACCGATGGAGAGGCAACTGAACCGAGCAACGATCCATTCGGCTATGCGAAGCAAAAAGCAATGGATGCAAAAAGCGCCGGAACGGTTTTCTATACGATCGCGCTGTTAAAGCAGACGGATGATCCTGAGACTAGCGGGCCGAATCAGTTGCTTCAGGAGATGGCAACGACGGCCAGCCACCATCATTTCGTTCTTGGTTCTACCGGTCTGAGCGAAATTTATGCGGCGATCGTTAGGGAAATTGGTTTGGCCAGCGCCTATGACGTAACGGTGACGGATGTCGTGACGCCTGATTTTGAGATCGTTCCAGATTCGTACACCTCTAATATTCCCCAACCTACAGTTAGCGGCAATACATTAACGTGGAAGTTTAATGAGTTGAAGGACAGTACGCTTACGTTTACATATAGAATTAGACCGGTAAGCGCTACGAAGACGGGAGCTTTGCCGATATCTACAGTTAACTCTGTTATAACGTATAAAGATTATGCCGGGGCCGCTCGAACGAAAGCAATTCCTATCGTTAACTTGAACGTGAAGTTGCCTGCTCCCGAAATTACTTCTATCGTTCAATCGTACGGTCATCCTAATGGAGGCGAGACCGTTACGATTGCAGGGAAAAATTTCGTAAGCGGAGCAACGATCACTTTCGGTGGAAAACTGGCGACGAACGTTACGATTATTAGCCCAACGGAAGCAACGGCAACCGTTCCTTCAGGCAATCAGGGTCTTGCAACGGTTACTTTAAAAAACCCGGATAGCCAGACAGCGACCGGAGAATACCGGTATAAAGCCGATCCTATTGTTACCAACATATCACCTGCTAATGGGCCACTCGCAGGTAATAATAAAGTAGTAATTCAAGGAAAATATTTCATGCCAGGTATTACAGTGAAATTCGGGGATAATGTTGCGGCTATGTACTATTACAGAGATCATACGTATATGCAAGTAACCGTTCCTGCAGGAGTGCAGCCGGGTCAGGTGGACGTTACGTTGACGAACCCGGACGGCACATCAACCGTTGTGAGCAATGGTTATACGTACGACACACCGCCAAGCACATTGCCGGAAGTGATCAGTATCTCCCCGAATACAAGTACGCTTACTGGAGGGACGACCTCATACGTAAACGGACGGAATTTCGTTTCCGGGTTGGTAGTGAAAATTGGAGAAAATGAGTCTATTACAACATTCGTATCGGATACCAGACTTCAAATAACAGTTCCGGCGAACAGCACGGCCGGCGTTTACGATGTTACTGTAATCGATAGTCAAGGCAACCAATATACGTTGGTCGGCGCGTTCACTTATACGGCACCGGTGTACCCGGTTCCTAGCGTAAAGTCGATAACTCCAGTATCAGGTCCGCTGGAAGGCGGAACGACCGTCTATGTTAACGGGTCAGGCTTCACGAAAGATTCGACAGTATTTTTCGGTGAACAACAATCCGCAGCAGTAACATTTTTAAGTGACACTCGAGTAAGCGCAAAGTCGCCGGCAGCAACAGCAGCCGGGAAAGTAGACATTACAGTTGTGAACGTGAATCAAACGGGTGTTCTTTCGCAAGCATTCGAGTACATTGTTCCGCAGCCTGAACCCGTTACGATTACGAGCCTTACGCCTAATGTCGGAACAACGCAGGGCGGAGACACTGTTTATATCACCGGTGACAACTTGAAAACAGGTGCAACCGTTTCGTTCGGCACTGTTTCGACGAGTATAACATTAATCAGTTCAACCAGAGCAAGCGTAAGGGTACCGGCGAGCGCAGTGGTAGGATTTGTAGATGTGACTTGGACAAATAAAGACGGAATGTCGAGTACGCTGGCACAAGCCTATGAATATACACCAGTGAAACCTACGATAACGGGTTTATCTCCTAGCACAGGTTCGAAGGATGGGGGAACGACGGTTTATATTAGTGGTACTTTATTTGACGCAAGCATGACGGTTTCGGTTAATAGCGTCATTGTACCTGTAACGCTTGTCAGCGATACAAGGGCGAGAATTGTAACACCGCCAGGACCGCTGGGCATTGTTCCACTAACGGTGACTGCGGCAAATGGCCAGTCAGCTACTACTGATTTTACGTATGTAAATCCGATCTTGGGTCCAGCTCCGATCATTCAGAGTTTGACAAAAACGTCAGGCGTGGCAGCGGGCGGATTTACGTTATATATCAATGGCTCCAATTTTGTTAACAAACCAATCGTAATGTTTGGCTCTGTTGAAGCCACTTCCGTAACTTGGACGAGTTCTACTCGCTTGACAGTGAAAGTTCCTGCAGGTGTCAGTGGTCCGGTTGAAGTGAAGGTTATTAACCCGGATAAACAAGAAAGCAATACGACCACCTTTACCTACTTGTAATTGTGGTCAAATAAAAAGCACACTTGGAATGAACTCGGATCGTACTAATCCGATAAAGTTCCAAGGGTGCTTTTTTTATTAAATATTGTTCATCCAGCGATGAGCGGAATCTATAATTTCTGTGTTTAGCATACGGACATTTTCAGATGAACAATTTTCGTGAATGAGCCCGATGAACAGGGGCGAATGCTCTAATTGATAAGCTTGTAGCCAGCACTGAAACGCTGACTCGGGATCGCCTATGTTGACGTGCAGTTGTCCAAGCAATTGAAGGCTGGAGGCATTCAGAGCTTGATGTTGGAGAAGTAATTCAAGTAACTCGACCGTCTCGTCTGTTCGTCCAATTCTACTGATGGCTGCAGCGAGATTGTTAATGGTTTCTGTATTCTCCACCGTTTCGAGAAGAGCATAATAATGATCAGTATGACCGTACTTAAGCAGATATAGCAATGTATCCATTAACGGTTCCTGCTGAGAGAGAGCTTCTGGTGTGACGTTATGATAGATAATATCTACCATCGCCGATACTGAAACTGGGATCAAGGATTTGGTTTCAGTTATGTCCGGACAACTAGCTGATCGGCTCAGCATAGTGAACAATAATGAGTCCAATGCGTTGATCTGTAAATGCTGATGGATCAATAGCTGGTTGTAATACACCGAAACGGCAAGATTGCCCGCCTTCAAGGCGGCATTATGCAACAGCAATATGTGAAGCGGCTGATGAGAAGGGTATAGTTCATTTAATCGGTTCACAATTGCCTCTGGATCCATGAACAACGTCAGGTGATCCATATATTGTTGCAAGACGGAATAGTTTTTCGGTTGATTTTGCAGCGTTTTTGACCAGTAGGAGATGGCGTCATCTAATCTGCTTTGTTGCCTCGCGATTTCCGCTAACCGATGATACGGAATAACCTTCCTGTGAGACATCTCGAGAACATTGGGAGAGCGGCCGGCGGCATCAGCTTTTTCTGTAAATTTGATGCAAGTTAAATAACGTTCGGATGCGGCATTCAAGAACCCGAGTTCTTCTAATAATAAACCGTGCAGGCAATGATAGTCGATAGTGTCAGGGGCTGTGATTAAGCCTTGTTGGATATGAACGTTGGCTTGCTCGAATTCGCTGGTCTGAAGCTCCAGGCCGATTAAGCTCGTCAAGAGATAGTGATACCATGCATCCGTAGGCCGGCTCTTTTCGTAGGACCGGTAGTAACATTGAAGGGCTTCCTGCTTCTCGTCTGTTGATTTGTACTGGTTGCCTAGGACGAATTGATAATAAGGGTCCGTTTCTTGTCCAGACTTCATTTGTTCAAGAATTAACATATTGCGTGCAGATTTATTCTGTTCGTTGACAACGTTGCTCGTATAACCGGTATGATAAATGGTGAAGGGTAATGCTTGCAAAATTAACTTTTGTTTTTCACAAGTCAGTTGTTCGTGCAAAGGCTGCTTATAATAGATTAGCCCGTTATTCGCAAACAATCGTGCACCTTGCGATTTCAATACTTGGGTTTCATCATCTCCGTCGCCTAGAAGATTCATAATATTTAGAAGAAAAACTTCCGGCTTTCGTTCAGGGCGAGAAGAAAGAAGTTTTCGCAGCTCTTCGTGATTGTACTGTTCGATATATTCATCGGCATCCAATATTAAAATCCACTTTCCGGTGGCGTACTTTAATGATTCATTTCGTGCGGCAGCAAAATCGTTTATCCAAGCAAAATCGTAGACATGCTCCGTATACTCCAGGGCAATTGCTTTGGTCCGGTCTGTAGAGCCTGTATCCACTATAATAATTTCATCGACCAGCGTTTTTACGCTTTCTAGGCAACGGGACAGCAATTTTTGTTCATTTTTGACGATCATGCACAGTGAAAGTAATTTCATAGGCCCTCCGGGGTACAAGTGAATTCGAATGATTTATTCATCTATTATATCGGATTTTCGACGGATTCTGTCGATGATTAATTTCATCAGGTTAATAAAAAAATATAATTTGCCGATAAACACATTAGAACGCTAATCTATTATTCTAGCTTCTATTAACTTATTGTGCAGGAGCTGACGCATGTTGAATAAGCAATTAATCAGACAATATATAGAAATGGGTAAGTTAGAAGAAGCAAACGAAATTATTTCTAAGTTAGAGCAGCAAAAAGCACTTGATATTGAGATTATTTCTATGAAAGTTGTTACATTAATAATGCAACAAGAACTTTCGGAAGCCCTGGAGTGGACGTCTAAAGGGCTGCGTGAAAATCATACATACAGTGATCTTCTATATAATCGGGGCTACATTCTTCAACAGATCGGGGAACTGCATAAGGCGAAAGAATACTATAATCTTTCAATTGAAACGGGTGCAAACCAGGAATTGGAAGAATCCGTAAAATCCTCGTTAGATTCTGTTAATCAACAGCTCTCAGAAAGAGGGATTAAACAAAAACCGCTCGTCAGTATTGTTTTACTTGCCTACAATCACATTGACTACACCAAATTATGTGTTGAAAGTATATTACGTTATACAAGTCATATCAACTATGAGCTTATACTTGTTAATAATGGTTCGTCGGATGGAACCAGGGAACTGTTCGACTCAATAACCGACGCCAAAGTAAGACACCTCTCGAAAAATGTCGGCCCGGTAAACGGGTTTAATGAGGGGATTGAGGCTGCGGAAGGAAAGTATATTGCATGTGTATGTAATGATTTCATATTTACACCAAGATGGATGGATAATCTATTGGCTTGTATAGAATCTGATGAGACGATTGGCTTCGTTTCACCAGGAGCAAGTTTTGTCAGTAATCATCAGTCGATATCCGGCAGCTACACAAACATAGGTGAAATGTTGAACTTTGCAGAACAATATAATAAATCGGATAGTAGTAAGTGGGAAGAGAGAGTAAGGCTGCTTCCATGTGTATTAATGGTTCGAGCGAAATTGTTTCGTGAAATAGGGAAATATGATCCTCATTTTTATTTTGGAGAATTCGCAGATGATGATATAAGCTTTCGAATTCGCCGTGCAGGATATAAATTAGTTTATTGTAAAGATACATTCACCTATCATTTTGGTTCTATTACTACTAAAGACGATCAGATAAACAATAACTCATTGTCAGTTAGCCGCCAATTGTTTATCGATAAACATGGATTAGATGTTTGGGTTGACGGGGTGTTTTCATCCCTTCTTTTAGACGGGCTAAAACTTACGACTCAACGTACGCCTATAGCGATTCTTGGAGTTCATACGAAATGTGGAGCGAATCCTCTTCAACTCAAGAACCGACTGAAGGAGCAAGGCGTTCTCGAGGTGGGGATTACAAACTATTGTATTGATTCCAAGTATATGGCTGATTTGCGCTCGGTTTCGAACTATGTTTTTGAAGGAGATATAGCGCAGCTAAAGAATAAATTAGATGGAGTCAAGTATGATTATATTATATTTGAACATCATATCGATATATTCAAAAGTAATCCCTTCATTATCGAGCATTTAATTCAATTGCTCACGAATGATGGGGAAATTGGACTGTTAATCAAACTGGATCGCGAAGATACACCCTATCTAGATCTTGTCCGCCAATTAGAACAACAAGAATGCAGGATTAATTATTCAATATTAGAGAAAGAACCTTTGAACAGTTATAACTTAATCATTACAGCTCAAAGGAGTATAACACGATGAAGGCAGTCATCTTAGCAGGCGGTCTTGGGACAAGGCTTAGTGAAGAAACGGATGTTAAGCCGAAGCCTATGGTTGAAATCGGTGGCAATCCTATACTATGGCACATAATGAAAATGTATTCTGTGCATGGTATCAACGATTTTGTTATTTGTCTTGGCTACAAGGGTTATGTAATAAAAGAGTTTTTCTCCAATTATTTTCTTCATCAATCCGATGTAACATTTGATTTGGTTGGGAACAAGGTCGAGGTTCATAACACTAATAGTGAACCTTGGCGTGTTACCTTGGTAGATACTGGTTCTAACACAATGACTGGTGGACGATTGAAAAGAGTAAAAAAATATTTGGATAACGATACGTTTTGTTTTACCTATGGTGATGGTGTTAGTGACGTGAATATTCGGCATTTAGTAGACTATCACAAGCAGCAAGGTGCAAAGGCAACGTTGACTGCCGTGGAGCCGCCTGGACGTTTCGGTGCATTACAAATCGAACATGAGAAGGTAAAGCAATTTCATGAGAAGCCGCGCGGCGAAGGGAGCTGGATAAACGGCGGCTTTTTTGTACTTGAGCCTGACGTTTTTCAATATATTACGGATGATTCAACAATCTGGGAGCTTGATCCACTGGAACGTTTAGCCCGTGAAGGTCAGCTTGTAAGTTATAAACACAACGGTTTCTGGCAGCCTATGGATACGCTCCGTGACCGATTGAAACTGGAGGAGCTTTGGGCAACGGGAGAAGCACCTTGGAAAGTGTGGGATTAAGATGAATTTCTGGAGAAATAAAAGAGTTCTAATAACCGGTCACACTGGTTTCAAGGGAAGCTGGCTTTCACTATGGTTACAGCAAAAGGGTGCTGTTGTTTTTGGATACGCACTTCCACCGCAAGACGATACGAGTTTGTTTAAACAAGCGGATGTTGGAGCAAATATGTTATCTATTGAAGCTGATATAAGGGATCGTCAAACCTTGCAAAAAGTTATAAATACCCACAAACCGGAATTCGTATTTCATTTAGCGGCGCAGCCGTTAGTTCGCAAATCATATGAAGACCCAGTGGCTACTTATGATGTGAATGTAATGGGCACTGTTCACCTATTAGACGCTCTTCGGCAATGCGAATCAACCAAGGTTGTAATCAACGTGACAAGTGACAAATGCTACGATAATAAGGAATGGGAATGGGGATATAGAGAAACGGATGCGCTTGGAGGATATGATCCTTATAGCAGCAGCAAAGGCTGCTCAGAAATTGTAACGAACGCGTTCCGCCGTTCTTTTTTTCATGAGAAAGAAGTACATGTAGCAAGTACTCGTGCTGGCAATGTCATTGGAGGCGGTGATTGGTCGGAGGACAGGCTTGTTCCTGACGTCGTACGTGCTTGCCGAGAAGGGAGAGCGCCACTAATTCGCAACCCTTATGCTGTGCGCCCATGGCAGCATGTATTGGAGCCGCTTAGTGGTTATCTAACGTTAGCTGAAGCTATGTGGACCAAGGGAGAAAGGTTTGCAGAAGCTTGGAATTTTGGGCCGAGTGATGACCATGTAATGAATGTGGGGGATATTACTAAACACATTGTAGATCTATGGGGAACAGGCTTGAAATGGGAATATGACAATAAGAAACAGCCGCATGAAGCGAATTTGCTTAAACTTGACTGTTCCAAGGCTAGAAGCAGCCTAGGTTGGAGTCCAAAGCTGACAGCCTACGAAACGTTAAGCTGGACGGTAGATGCTTATAAGCAGGAGGCGGAGGACGCCGATATGCGGAAGGTATTGGAATCTCAAATAGAAGCTTATGAGCGTAAGGGGTCTACAACATGGATACAAGAACATGCCGATTTTGCCATTCGCAATTAAAAGATTCGTTAGTTAATTTAGGATTATCTCCATTTTCCAATAATTTTGTCCGTTCTGATCAGGCAGGCAGAGGTAGTCAATTTTATCCGCTGCACGTATTCGTATGTGAGAATTGTTTGCTTGTTCAGCTTAATGAGTTTGAGTCGCCAGAACATATTTTCAGCAATGAATATGCCTATTATAGTTCCTTCTCGGATAGTTGGTTGCTTCATGCGAAACAATATGTGGATGATATAGTTAGCAATTATAATTTAGATCAGACATCCAAAGTGGTCGAGATTGCCTGCAATGACGGGTATTTACTCCAGTATTTTGTTAAGAGGGGGATACCGGTGCTCGGAATCGAGCCTGCTGGAAATGTAGCAAAAATGGCCGAGACAAAAGGGATAACGGTTATTTCTGATTTTTTCGGGGAGCAGCTTGCTGGACATCTTGTAGATAATGGCGAACAAGCCGATCTAATTATCGGAAATAACGTTCTAGCACATGTGCCGGATTTAAACGATTTTGTGAGAGGTTTAAAGAAACTGCTAAAGGAAACCGGAATTATTACAATGGAGTTTCCGCATTTGTTGAAGCTTATGCAGGATAACCAATTTGATACGATCTATCATGAGCATTTCTCTTATTTTTCGTTTATGACCGTTGAGAAAGTGTTTGCGCGGCATGGTCTGACCATATTTAATGTAGAAGAACTATCGACACATGGTGGTTCGCTTCGAATTTACGTAAGACATGAGCATTACGAAAAATTACAAGTGTCGGCCGACGTAAAACGTCTGGTTGCATTGGAAATGACGGCGGGACTTCACAAAATGGAAGCCTACCATACGTTTTATAAGAGAGTAGAGCAAACAAAACGAGACATTTTATCGTTTTTAATAAACTTGAAAAACAAAGGTGCAACAATTGTTGGATATGGTGCTCCTGCAAAAGGAAATACATTACTTAATTACTGCGGGATCAGAAATGATTTCATTGAATATGTTGTAGACCGGAACCCGCATAAACAAGGAACATTTCTCCCGGGCACGTTGATTCCGGTGTATGAACCGGAGCGTATACGGGATACCAAGCCGGATGTCGTCGTTATTATGCCATGGAACATTAAAGACGAGATTATAGATCAAATGGCTTACATAACAGAATGGGGAGGACGGTTCGCGGTGTTCATACCCGAACCGAAAATGATAGAGTGAAGTTTATCGAGCTGGAATTGCCGGGTGTTTATATTATTGAACTAGAACCAATTTCAGATGAACGGGGTTTTTTTGCACGTTCTTGGTGCATTGACGAATTCGAAAAGCATGGCCTAAACACCAAATTAGTTCAATGCAATGTATCTTATAATCATCGAAAAGGTACGCTAAGAGGCATGCATTATCAGACTAAACCGTTTGAAGAAGCGAAGTTAGTCCGTTGTATACGGGGTTCTATTTATGATGTGATATTGGATTTACGTCCTGACTCCGCAGCATTCGGAAAGTGGGTAGGGGTGGAATTAACGCAGAATAATAGTAAGATGGTTTATATTGCTGAAGGGTGTGCGCACGGCTTTCAAACATTAGAGGACGAGACAGAGGTGTTCTATCAGATGTCTGAATTTTATCAACCTGAATATGGTGCCGGAGTGCGATGGGATGATGCTGCTTTTCAAATTCATTGGCCTTTACCAAATCCCATTATGAATGATAAAGATATAAACTATCCTTATTGGCAGTTGTAGGAGTGATCATAATGATTTTCATATCCGAACAAGCAATGGTTTCAAAATTAGCAGACATAGAACCTTCCCAACGCGGCACGCGAATCGTAATTGAAGAAGGCGTTATGATAGATTCTTTTGTCAAGATAAAACCTGCTGGCGGTACCGGGGATGTCATGATCGGGAGAAATAGCAAAATAAATTCAGGATGTGTCCTTTATTCCGGAAATGGCATTCAAATTGGAGAGGACGTCCTGATAGCCGCTAATTGTACATTAGCACCAGTAAATCATGAATACCGCTCCCGTCACCAGACGATAAAAGAACAACGGTTTATGAAGAGCAGAGGCGGTATTGTAATAGAAGATGACGTATGGATCGGGGCAAACAGTGTCATTTTGGATGGTGCTATCTTGCGAAAGGGATGTGTGGTGGGTGCAAACTCCTTGGTAACTGGAGAACTGGAGCCCTATACCGTATACGTCGGCAGCCCAGTAAAAAAAGTGGGTGTCAGGGATTGAGAACCACCGTTATAGGTGCGAAAGGTTTTATCGGAAGACATGTCATGAATAGGCTTGAACAGCTCGGGATGAAAGCTTACGGGCCTAGTCGTGAAGAATTATCCCTACATGAAAATAATTTAGGGCATGTTATCTATTGCGCAGGGGTTACTTCAGATTTTCGGCAACGCCCGTTCGATACGATACGAGCACATATCAGTTTTCTTGCAGAATTATTAGAGAAAGCCGCATTTGAATCGTTTCTATATTTATCTTCGACTCGGGTTTATGTAAACCAGACGACAGATGAAACGGGTGAAGAAGAAGGAGCGCTCCTCGTCAATCCGTTCCAGGCGGAAGATTTATTTAACTTGTCTAAAATCACTGGAGAATCACTCTGTCTCACGGTTAATAGACCAAACGTCAGAGTGGCTCGTGTATCGAATGTTTGCGGACCTGATTTTGAATCTAATAATTTTATCTACTCGATTATTAAAGACGCTGTAAATGACGGAAAAATTGTTCTTCAAACTTCGCTCGATTCGGAGAAGGATTATATCACTGTAAACGATGTGGCTAATATACTTATTCATATCGCACACAATGGGAAGCAGCGAATGTATAATGTCGCTAGTGGCGTTAATACGACGAATAAACAATGGGTAGAGCGGATTACTCATTTTACGGGGTGCGAGGTTGAAGTTGCATCGAATGCCAAAACTATTAAATTTCCGACCATGAATATTGTTCGACTACAATCAGAATTTAGTTTCAATCCGCAGAACTGTTTGGATATGGTTGAAGATTTAATACGACAATATGCTGACGGAAAGAAGTGATTAAGATAGAATTGTCGCTTTCTTTATATGATTTTAAAGGCTATACGTCTGCTCAACTCAATCATTTTTTTCCGGATAATCAAACGGTTCGTTTTCAAGATGCCGGGCAGTCTTTTTTTGATATTGCATTAGATCGCACAGCTCTTTGTTTCTCGAAAATATCTTTGGAGTCATATCGGAAAAACGGCACTGCGTTTCTTAATCATTTGCATTCAGATCAATATGCCGTTTTTTTATGGTTCCTGTCGAATAGTGTATGGACAGAAAGTGAAAATACGGCTTTAGCTAATAAAATCTTTTATTTAAATAAGTCACTTCACGGATTTAGCTGTATGTACGATACGAAGTTACCTGACATCTTTCTGCTCTTACATACGGTAGGAACGGTGCTGGGTAAAGCTGAATATTCCGATTTTTTGGTCGCGGCGCAAGGCAGCACGGTTGGAGCTCAAGGCGGAAAATATCCGAAACTCGGTAAAGGAGTGTCATTGCTTCCTTACTCATCAATCGTCGGAGATTGTTTAATCGGAAATCGGGTTTCGGTAGGAATCGGTGCTTCAGTATATGAACAGAATATTGAGAGCGGAATGGTTGTTTATAAAGAGCAAGATGGATCTATCAAGCACAAGTTTAAACAAAAATGTTGGGCGCAAAGGTTCTTCTTAAGTGATATATAATTCATGCTTAAAAGGAATGTATCCGCTTCCAATAAATTGTTTGACAATTCCATTAACGTGGTGTTATAGTCAAATTGTGGGCCAGACCTTAAGACGCCTCACAGTATTTTGAAGATGAAGGGAATGTTTGCGATGCAAGGTAAAGTAAAATGGTTTAATGCTGAGAAGGGTTATGGATTCATCGAAACGGAGCAAGGCGGCGACGTATTTGTTCATTTCTCCGCAATCCAATCCGAAGGCTTCAAAACACTCGAAGAAGGCCAATCGGTTGAATTCGACATTGTAGAAGGCGCACGCGGTCCACAAGCTGCAAACGTAGTCAAACTGTAATCATCCGGCTATCATTGGCCACCTTATAGATGGTTCGATTGACAAGTGCCTAACACATAAGCTCCGGGAAACCGGGGCTTTTTTTTGTTATGTACAGTTAGACGACGAAGCACCGCTTTACACTGGAGTTTGTGCTTGGCTGTTATATAAATGAAAGGACTGTGTCATCGACACAGTCCTTCTATTTTAACTGGCTAGGGCGCTCTTTGCTGCATGATTCCGAGGTTTATCAGAGTTCACTTGAGCTGCCGGTATTTACGTTGTAGGCGTTGACTTCGAATGTAATGATCTTATCGAATATTATATAATCTTTGCGATTGACGAACGGACCGATATTGTTTGATGATTTGTCAATTGCGAACGTAATCGGGCCGGTGCCCGATGCACGGAGTTCGTACCAGCCGATAAAGGCGTCGACTACACTCATGGATACGTCATATTCCTTCATTTCGCCGGTCATCAGCATAATTCTCAGTAGAGCGCGAGTACCTTCGTTCTCAACAGGCGGTTCTTGCGGTTCTTCAGTGCCGCTTGGCATTGCCGATGCCTCGTTCGAGTCTGCGCTTGATCCAGTCGCGTTATCCGCGGTGACCACGTAATAGTAGGTCGTTCCATTCGTAACTGCCGAATCGATATATGACGTCGTAGCCGTCGATATGGTCGTCAATACGGTATAAGGGCCTCCTGCTGTCAACGAGCGTTTGATCGTATAGCTTGTCGTATTGTTGACGGCGCTCCAACTAAGCGTAACCTTTTTATCGCCGCCAACTGCCGTCAAGTTCAGCGGGGCGGCTGGCGCCGTTGCGTGATCTTCGCCAAACAGGTTCCATTCTTTAATACTCGAATATTTATTGGTTGTCGTGTTATATCTTAATACGACCAATTTAACATTAGTAACAGACGTAGGCAAGCCTTCAATCGCCTCGCTGGTTATCGGCGTATAAGTCAGTAGGGTTGGAACTGCCGGTGCTGCCGAAGGATGGCCGAATAAATTCCATTCATTGATCGACGATGGATTTGCATTTACTTTCAGAACTGCCAATGACACATTATTCAATGTATTTAGCAATGATTCTACATTTCCACTCCCAATGGGAGTATAGCTTGAGAGTAAGTTTCCATTATCATCGTAAAACTCCATTATAGGGAGTTTATAAGTGGTCGAAATAAACGAAGCCGTAATTACCGAGTTGACTGATTGAGGAGTTGGGAATCGGTAGAAAACAACCGAATTACTTGTTGTAGTCATATTAAAGTTGTTGCTTTCCACATTATCGGTCAGCATCCTCGTAGTCCCGGTGGGATTTGATACAGACATTCCTGTACGCAATTCCGCCCGATCCAATAAGCCGCCTGTATATTTTGTTTTCATAGGCTTTATGCTTTTTGCTGTTGAGTCTGTGCTTTCGCCTGCCTCATTGGAAGCGGAAACAACATAATAGTAAGTATTGCCGTTAACTGCCGTATTGTCGCTATAAGATCTTTCTTTTAAATTGGCAGCGATCGTCGTAAATGGTCCGCTGGCAGAAGAAGAACGTTTTAAATTGTATGATTGCGCACCTGTATGATTCCAGAACAGGTCGACGACCGAATGTGGCCTTGAATCCAAGAGATTTCAGGTGTTACCGGAGCAGCGGAAGGTGTTTGAAAAAGATTGAGTTCGTAAATAATCGAAGATTTTGTGGTGCTAGTGGATTTAACGGCAATAAGAGAAGCATTGTCAATGACCGCAGGCAGCGATTCAACCCCGTCATTGGCCAGAGGGGTATAATTATAAATTAAAGTACACTAGCATCGTAGAAATAGAGTTGAGGGGTTACGATCTCCATCCGTCGTACTCGTATCCGTTCCGACCGTCGTTCCTAATTGCATCGTGACGCCATCAAGCAGACCGCCCGTATACTTGCCGGCTGCGGATGTCGTTTCGGCAGGCATGGTGAGCCATGAGATGAACGAAAGCAAAATCATTAATTTTAAAACATGACTTCTAAATATTTAATTTCCTCCATTGGTAGTATTTAAGGACATGGACAATTATATATTTAGAAAAATATACATGTCAAAAGAACTAGTAATATTATATTTATATTAAATCGGTATTACTTTAGTAGTGGTTTGGCAATGTTATTCTGCAATCTGTATTAATGTTTTTAGTTGTAAATATTTCAACGGTCCTAATAAATGAATTATTAGAAAATTCACAATAAACTAAAAACTATTTTGTGCTCACCGCCCGCATATGATATAATAAGGGCATGTAAAGGAGGAGTTCCCCATGATGTACAACATTCGAGGTCAACGCTTTCAAGTAACTGATGCTTTGAGAGACTACGTCGAAAAGAAACTCAGCCGATTGGAAAGATATTTTGAAACGCCAGTCGCCTCCGAAATCAACGTTACCTTATCGGTGACCAAAGGTCAGCACACGGTAGAGGTGACAATCCCGCTCGTCGGCGTCATGCTTAGAGCCGAAGAGAAGAGCGAGGATATGTACGCATCCATAGACGTTGTAGTAGATAAGCTGGAACGTCAAATTCGCAAACATAAAACGAAGGTGAATCGCAAATTCAGGCAAGGCAGCGGCGTACGCGCTCTATTCCGGGAGGAAGGATCGGCCGTATCCGTATTGGATGAGGAAGATGAGCTGGAACTCGTGCGCACGAAGCGCTTCACGCTCAAGCCGATGGATGTAGAAGAAGCGATTTTACAAATGAATATGGTAGGCCATAATTTCTTCGTTTTCGCCAATGTGGACAACGAGGAAGTGAACGTCGTTTATAAGCGCAGCGACGGCAAATATGGATTAATCGAACAAGGATAATCTGACCATACATGCAAGGTGAAACGGCTGAAGCCGTCCTTTGGCGGCGCGGCGCGTTTCAATCCGGAGAAATATATGGCATGGATTAAGTTGAGACTTACCATTCTTATATTTCATGCGGACAGCGCCCCTTCTCCCTAGCGGAGAGGGGGTGTTTTCCATTTAGAGGCATCCGTTGCGGCGGTGTCTACAAACTGTTACAATTTAAGGCAAAGAGACGTAATTCGAAAGGGGAACATTATGCTCGGATTAGTTAAAAAAATATTCGGTGATGCCAATGAGCGCGAAGTAAAGCGGCTCATGCGAACGGTAGATGAAATAAATGCAATGGAATCGAAATTCACGGCGCTGAGCGATGATCAACTCCGTGCGAAGACGGATGAATTCAAAGCGCGTATCGCGAAGGGCGAGGAGCTTGAGGACCTGCTGCCTGAAGTATTCGCGACAGTAAGGGAAGCATCGAAGCGCGTGCTTGGCATGCGTCATTTCGACGTTCAGTTGCTAGGCGGCATGGTGCTTCACGAGGGCAAAATCTCGGAGATGAAGACAGGCGAAGGCAAGACGCTCGTCGGCACGCTTCCGGTTTATTTGAATGCGCTGCTTGGCAGGGGCGTTCATGTCGTTACGGTCAATAACTACTTGGCACAGCGCGATAGCGAGCTAATGGGCAAGCTCTACAACTTCTTAGGCATGACGGTTGGTTGCAACTTGCACGGCTTATCGCATGACGAGAAGCAGGCGGCATACGCTTGCGATATTACGTACGGTACGAATAATGAATTCGGCTTCGACTATTTGCGCGATAACATGGTTCTATATAAGGAACAGATGGTTCAGCGCCCGCTCTACTTTGCGATTATTGACGAAGTGGATTCCATCTTGGTCGACGAGGCGCGTACGCCTCTGATCATTTCCGGACAAGCTGCGAAGTCAACGGAGCTCTATTACGCGGCAGACCGCTTCGTAAGCCGTCTGAAGCCAGAGGAAGACTTCACGATTGACGTAAAACTTCGCAACGTGACGCTGACGGAGTCCGGCGTAGAGAAAGCCGAGCGTGCGTTCAGCATCGAGAACTTGTTCGATCATGACAACGTGACTATCAATCATCACGTTCAGCAAGCTCTGAAAGCGAACTTTATTATGAAGCGAGACGTTGACTACGTTGTCCAAGAAGACGAAGTCGTTATCGTCGATGAGTTTACCGGCCGTCTGATGTCAGGACGCCGTTACAGCGACGGCTTGCACCAAGCGATCGAAGCGAAGGAACAATTGAAGGTGCAGAACGAGAGCATGACGCTGGCGACGATTACGTTCCAGAACTACTTCCGTATGTACCGCAAGCTGGCTGGCATGACCGGTACGGCGAAGACGGAGGAAGAAGAGTTCAAGCGTATTTACGGCTTGGACGTTATTCAAATTCCTACGAACCGTACAATGGTTAGACAAGATCTTCCGGACGTCGTCTACAAAACCGAGAACGGCAAGTTCAAGGCTGTCGTCGAGCAGATCGTGGAGCGTCATGCGAAGAACCAGCCGGTTCTCGTCGGTACGATCTCGATAGAGAACTCCGAGAAGCTGTCGGAGATGCTGAAGCGCAGAGGTGTAGCGCATAAGGTGCTCAATGCGAAGTTCCATGCGGAAGAAGCGGAAATTATATCCCGCGCGGGTCAAGCGGGTTCGGTTACGATCGCAACGAACATGGCCGGTCGCGGTACGGATATTTTGCTGGGCGATACGGTTAACGATCTGGGAGGTCTGCACATTATCGGTACGGAGCGGCATGAGAGCCGCCGGATCGACAATCAGCTTCGCGGTCGCGCAGGACGCCAAGGCGACCCGGGTTCCTCGCAATTCTACCTGTCTCTGCAGGATGAGCTCATGCGCCGCTTCGGCTCGGAGAACATTATGGGGATGATGGATCGTCTTGGTCTGGACGAGGATCAGCCGATCGAGAGCCGCATGATTACGAAGGCGGTTGAATCGGCCCAGAAGCGCGTAGAGGGCAACAACTTCGATACGCGGAAAGTCGTCTTGCAGTATGACGATGTCATGAACCAGCAGCGTGAAGTGATCTACAAGCAGCGTCGCGATATTCTTGGCTCGGACAACATCCGCCAAGAGGTAATGGCTATGATTAAGCCGGTCATCGATCGGATCGTTGAAGCTCATTGCTCGGAAGATATCCCGGAAGAGTGGGATCTGGAAGCAATCGTCGATTACGTGCATGCAACGTTTCTGGAGGAAGGCTCGATTACTCGCGATCAGCTCTGGGGCAAGGAGAAGGAAGAAATTATCGACTTCATCTATGGGAAGGTCGTTGCGCACTACGACCAACGCGAAGAAGAGCTTGGCCAAGAGACGATGCGCGAATTCGAGAAAGTTGTCGTGCTTCGCGCGGTAGACAGCAAGTGGATGGATCATATCGATGCGATGGATCAGCTTCGCCAAGGTATCCATCTCCGCGCTTACGGCGGCACGGATCCGCTTCGCGAATACCAATTCGAAGGCTTCGAAATGTTCAAGGAAATGATCGAGAACATTCAAGAGGAAGTATCGAAATACATTATGAAGGCTCGCGTCGAGAGCAATCTGGAGCGCCAAGAGGTCGTGAAAGGGCAAACGACGAGCACGAGCGGCGGCGGCGAGGCTGCCGAGAAGCGTCCGGCGAAGCGCGAGGAGCGCGTTGGCCGCAATGACGCATGTCCATGCGGCAGCGGCAAAAAGTATAAGCAGTGCCACGGCAAGTAATCGATCGTACGCCAACACACGATATTCGCGTCATGCGAATATCGTGTTCTATTGGCAATAACAATCATTTTGAGGTGAAGCATACGCTATGATAGACATAACGGTAAAGCAAGACCTGCGTGAAATGGCGAAGCGACTCCAAGAGCTCAGGGGGTCTCTTTGACTTAGACATTAAGCAAGAGATGATCGCGAACTTCGAAGAGAAAATGTCGTCGCCGGACTTCTGGGATGACAACGAACGGGCGCAAGGTGTTATATCCGAGCTCAATGCCGTGAAATCGGTTGTCGAGCAGTACGAACGCATGAACGCCGATCAAGAGGATCTGCAGATGATGCTGGAGCTTGCGGAGGAAGAAAACGACGATTCGCTGATCGCCGAGCTTGTTAGCGGCGTACAGTCGCTCAACAATACGCTCAGCGATTTCGAGCTGCAACTGCTGCTCAACCAGCCCTATGACCGGTTGAATGCGATCGTCGAGCTGCATCCGGGCGCAGGCGGTACCGAGTCGCAGGACTGGGGAATGATGCTGTACCGGATGTATACGCGCTGGGCGGAGAAGCGGGGTTTTAAGGTAGAGCTGCTCGATTATTTGCCTGGCGATGAAGCGGGCATCAAGAGCGTGACGATTCTCGTCAAAGGCCATAATGCTTACGGTTATATGAAAGCGGAGAAGGGCGTGCACCGACTCGTGCGGATCTCGCCGTTCGATTCGGCCGGCAGACGGCATACCTCGTTCGCTTCCTGCGACGTCATGCCGGAGATCGACGACGATATCGAGATCGATATTCGGTCCGAGGATCTGAAGGTCGATACGTACCGCGCCAGCGGCGCGGGCGGTCAGCACGTTAACAAGACGGAATCGGCGATTCGGATTACGCATGTTCCGTCGGGAATCATCGTGGCTTGCCAGCAGGAGCGTTCGCAGATTGCGAACCGCGACCGGGCGATGAAGATGCTGCGTTCCAAGCTCTACGAGCGTAAGATCGAGGAGCAAATGAAGCATCTGGCCGAGATTCGCGGCGAGCAATCCGAAATTGCTTGGGGCAGCCAGATTCGCTCTTACGTCTTCCACCCGTACAGCATGGTCAAGGATCATCGGACGGGCGTGGAGACGGGCAATGTCGGAGCGGTAATGGACGGCGACCTGGACGCATTCATCGATGGATACTTGCGCAATCAGATTCGCCACGAGAGCTAAGGGGAGTTATCTCCAACTGGGCGAGGCAAGCGAGTTCCCAGTTGCATAGGATAGGAGAAGAGTTCCAACACTGATAAGGTGTGGAACTCTTCTTTTTGCAGCTTGCAACGTACATAGATGAAATTTATTTAAGAACCGTACGCGCCGTTTACTGGATAAAGGAGATGACATCATGGCGGATAGTAGGGTTAGACGGAGAAAAAGCAGAGTACAGGTTAGTCCGCGGACGCAGCTGGCCTGGCAGATTGCACAACTGCTGATCGGTTCGGCGATCGTAGCGGTAAGCTTCAACATGTTCATGGTGCCGAACGGCATTGCCTCCGGAGGGGTATCCGGTTTATCGATCCTTGTGCAGAGGCTGGCGGATATTACGCCGGCGATCACGCAGTGGGCGATTAATATCCCATTGTTTTTTGCCGGGTTATGGCTGCTTGGCAGGAAGTTCGCCTTGAAGACCGCGCTTGGCTCGGTGCTGCTCCCGCTGTTCGTTCTGTTCACGGACGGCATTCATACGCCGACGCATAATCCGCTTCTGGCGGCCATCTACGGCGGTATCGGCGTAGGGCTTGGCCTGGGGCTTGTATTCCGGGGGGGAGGCTCGACGGGCGGCGTCGACCTGGCCGCTCAAATTTTGCACAAGTACACGGGGTTGCCGCTTAGCCTTGCGGTTGTATGCTTCGACGGCTGCGTAATTGCCGCGGCGGGTTTTATTATTTCGCCGGAGATTGCGCTCTACGCGCTCATAGGCTTGTTCGTCACGAGCAAGACAATCGATTTTGTCCAGACGGGCCTTCAGCTGTCGAAGGTGGCTTTCATCATTAGCGAGCAGTCGGAGCAAGTCGCGGACGCTATTTTACATGATCTGGACCGCGGGCTTACGCGGCTCGACGGCCATGGCGGCTATACCGGTGCCGGACGTACGGTACTCATGGTTGTTGTATCGCAGAACGAAGTGCCGAAGCTGAAGCAGCTCGTACGGGCTATTGATCCAAGCGCCTTCGTCATCCTTAGCAATACGGCAGAGGTGCTAGGTCAGGGCTTTAAGCTCGATGCCTAAAAAAAGTCGCAAAAACAAATCGCAAGCGGGTGCTGCGGCTGCCGCCAAATGTTCGTTGTATTTTTATTAATCAAAATGTATAATAATACGAAACGCTGTATGTATTTTCATCAACTGTGGAATGATGTACAATTAAAAGTTGTGGAAGAGATCACGCTTCCGTTCATAAATAGGAGAAAGAATACGGAATCAACAATAGATCGAGCGGCTGCGCAAGTGCCTTGGCAAGCGTTATGGACGAGGAAACGGCCGGTTATGGGGAGAGGTAAATATGGGGAAAAAGTTGAAAATAGCTATTGTAGGCTCGACCGGCTACGGTGGCGTTGAATTGATTCGGTTGCTGGCTTCTCATCCGCTCGCGGAGGTGACATCGGTCACCTCGTCCTCCAGCGCTGGAACGCCGATTTCGCAGGGCTTCCCGCATTTGACGGGCATCCGCGAAGAGCTGCTGGACGATGTGACGCCTGAGACGATCAAAGCGAAAGCGGATGTCGTGTTTTTGGCGACGCCGGCTGGCGTAGCTTCGAAGCTCGCTCCGCAACTGCTGGAGGCCGGGCTTAAAGTGATTGACTTGTCTGGCGACTATCGTTTGAAATCGCCTGGGCTGTACGAAGAGTGGTACAAGAAGCCGGCGGCAGACGAGCGTTACTTGGAGCAAGCCGTATTCGGCCTTGCTGAAGTATATGGAGACAATGTACGCGATGCGGCATTCATATCGAATCCGGGCTGTTATCCGACTGCGACGCTGCTTGGGCTTGTTCCGGCCGTTAAGGAGGGCTGGATCGATCCGTCAACGATTATTATCGATGCGAAGTCCGGCGTATCCGGCGCAGGCCGCGGTGTTTCGCTCGGCAATCATTATTCCGAAATCAATGAAAACCTCAAAGCTTACAAGCTTAACAAGCATCAGCATGTTCCGGAAATCGAGATGGTGCTGTCGGACGCGGCGGGCAAGCCTGTCGTGACGACGTTCTCCACGCATCTTGTGCCGATGACTCGCGGTATTATGTCGACGATGTACGCGACGGTGCTGGGCGATAGAAGCGCTCAAGACTTCATCGAGCTCTACCGCAGCTATTATGAAGGACGCCGTTTCGTGCGCATCCGTCCGGAGGGCGAGCTTCCTTCGACGAAGGAAGTATGGGGATCGAACTATTGCGATATCGGCTTCGCGGTCGATAAGCGCACAGGGCGGATTACGATCGTATCGGTTATTGATAACTTGGTCAAGGGCGCAGCCGGTCAAGCGATCCAAAACCTGAATTTGATGATGGGCTGGGACGAGACGCTCGGCTTGCAATTCGTTCCTGCATATCCTTAAGCTTATATTTTGCATGTCAAAATACTACTTATATTCATATATTCGATCAGATGAAGGAGAACGATCTTACTATGGGACAGGAGAATCATTCGCTGTTCTCGGTCGTCGCGGACGGCTCGATAACGACGCCAATGGGCTTTACGGCCGGCGGATTGCATTGCGGATTGAAAAAATCGACGCGCCACGATCTTGGCGCGATCGTCTGCGAGGTGCCCGCAGCGGCGGCCGGCGTATACACGACGAACGTATTCCAGGCGGCGCCGCTTCAAGTGACGCGCGAGAGCATCGGCTCGGGCGGCAAGCTGCGCGCCATGCTCGTTAATAGCGGCAACGCGAACGCGTGCACGGGCAAGCAAGGCGAGGCGGACGCATATGAAATGCGCGCCAGGTTCGCGGAGGCAATCGGCGTTTCGGCCGATCATGTAGCGGTAGCATCTACCGGCGTAATAGGCGAACTTCTTAAGATGGACAAAGTAAGGAACGGTATCGATGATCTGCCGGGACGGCTCGCAGGAGATCGGACTGGAGCGGATCACTTCTGCCAGGCGATCTTGACGACCGACCTCGTGCAGAAGATGGTCTGCGTGGAGCTTGAGATCGACGGCAGGCGCGTAAGCGTTGCGGGAGCGGCGAAGGGCTCGGGCATGATTCATCCGAACATGGCGACGATGCTTGGTTTCGTGACGACGGATGCGGCGATCGGCAGCGAGGCGCTGCAGCAGCTGCTGCGCCAGACGACGGACCTTACATTCAATATGATTACGGTGGATGGCGATACAAGCACGAACGATATGCTCGTAGCGATGGCAAGCGGCCTCGCAGGCAACAACGAGCTGACACCGAAGCACGCGAGCTGGGAAGCTTACGCTGCGGCTGTTCGCTATGTATGCGAAGCGCTCGCCAAAGCGATTGCCCGCGACGGCGAAGGCGCGACGAAGCTTGTCGAGGTGCAAGTACGCGGCGCGGTGAGCGACGAAGCGGCGCAGGCCATAGCGAAGACGGTCATTGGTTCGTCGCTCGTGAAGTCGGCGGTATTCGGCGCCGATGCGAACTGGGGCCGGATTATTGCGGCCGTAGGACGCGCGGGCCAGCCGGTTAATCCGGGAACGGTCGATATTCGGCTAGGCGACATTATTACGCTCGAGCAGTCGCGTCCCGTCGCGTTCGACGAAGCGGCAGCCTTGGAATATTTGAAGGGCGACACGGTCGTTATCCTCGTCGATCTACATATGGCAAGCGGGCAAGCAACGGCTTGGGGCTGCGATCTGACCTATGATTATGTCCGCATTAACGCGGCATATCGGACATAGGCGAGTCTAACGTTGGAGGGCATAATACATTGATGGAGCAACGGTTTGTAATGAAATGCGGAGGCAGCACGCTAGCTGCGCTTCCTGACGGTTTTTTCGATGAGCTGCGCGAGCTGCAGCAATCGGGCGTACGTCCGGTTATCGTGCATGGCGGCGGCCCTGCTATATCCGAGACGCTCGCCAAGCTAGGCATCGAGTCCGAATTCGTAAACGGCTTGCGCAAAACGAGCGACGATGTACTCGATGTCGTCGAGATGGTGCTTGCAGGCCGCATTAATAAAGAGATCGTCCGCAAGATCCAGACAAGAGGCGCGCAGGCGCTTGGCTTGTCCGGCGTAGACGGCAAGCTGATTCAAGCGAAGCCCGTGGCGAATGCGCATGAGATCGGCTTCGTGGGCGATGTGACGGACGTGAACGCGGCGGTCATCGAAGGCGTTATGGGGATGGGCTACATCCCTGTCATCGCCCCGGTTGGCATAGATGCGGCCGGGCAGCGCTACAACATTAACGCGGATACGGCAGCAGGAGCGGTCGCTTCCCATCTGGGCGTAGAACGTATGATCGTCGTAACGGACGTGCCGGGCATATTGAAGACGGTGGACGGCGAGAAGCAGGTGCTTCCTACGGTTACGGTGGAAGAGATCGAAGCGATGATCGCGAGCGGTGAAATATACGGCGGCATGATTCCGAAGGTACGTGCGGCCATTCAGTGCATTCAAGGACGCGTGCGCGAAGTCGTCATCGTCAGCGGCGAGCAGCCGGGCGTATTGACGAAGGCAGTCCGCGAAGGCGGCGTAGGTACGCGTATTGTGCAAACAAGCGAAGGGCGGGTGTAATGACGATGAGCGAGACGAAGACGGCGGTTGACGCCGGTCAATCGCTTTTGCCTACTTATGCAAGGTACCCGATTGCGTTGGTGAAGGGTGAAGGCAGCTGGCTATGGGACGATCAAGGCAATCGTTATTTAGACTTTATGAGCGGTATTGCCGTCACGAATCTGGGCCATGCGCCTAAGCGGGTCAAGGAAGCGCTTGTGAAGCAACTCGACGAGCTGTGGCATGTGTCCAATCTGTTCCGCATCCCGAACCAGGAAGAAGCGGCGAAGCTGATTACGGACAATAGCTGCGGCGATGCCGTGTTTTTCGGCAACTCGGGCGCGGAGGCGAACGAGGCGGCCATTAAGCTGGCGCGTCGGTACCAGCAGCTCGTGCAGAAGAACGGACGTTATGAAATCATTACGTTCGAGCAGTCGTTCCACGGTCGGACGCTTGCGACGCTGACGGCTACGGGCCAAGCGAAAGTGAAGGAAGGTTTCGCGCCGTTGCCGGAGGGCTTCGTCACGATACCGCTTAATGATCTTGCCGCGCTGGAGGCAACGATTTCCGATAAGACGGCGGCGATAATGCTGGAAATGGTGCAGGCCGAAGGCGGCATTTATCCGGTAGACATGGATTATATCCAAGCGGCGAAGGCACTATGCGAGAAGCATGGCATTTTGCTTATTGTCGATGAGATTCAGACCGGCATCGGACGTACGGGCAAGCTGTTCGCCTATGAGCATTTTGGCATCGAACCGGATATTTTCACATTGGCCAAAGGTCTCGGGAGCGGCTTCCCGGTCGGCGCGATGGTCGCGAAGGAGAAGCTGCGTGAAGGGTTTACGGCAGGCAGCCATGGCTCGACGTTCGGCGGTACACCGATTGCGACGGCCGTCGTGAAGGCGACGCTTGAGACGATCGTAGACGACAGTCTACCGGCACGAGCCGCCGAGCAAGGCGAATATTTGATGACGCAGCTGCGCGAGAAGCTGCAGGGCAATGCTTTCGTACGCGATGTACGCGGACTCGGTCTGCTCGTCGGCATCGAATGCGCGGAGCCGATCGCATCGATTCTGGTGGAAGCGCAGCAGAAGGGCTTGCTCGTCATCTCCGCAGGACCGAACGTCATTCGCTTGCTGCCGAATCTGCTCGTTACGACAGAAGAGATCGACAGCGCCGTAGCTATTTTGGCGGAGTTGCTTGAATCGAAACGTCCGAACTAATTGAATAGATAAGCATCATGAACACTGCGGGACGATGACTTACGCTGAGCTTCAGAGTGAGGCAGCATCGTTTACGCTTGAAGGAGGGCAAACGCATGCAAGGAACGGTTAACGAGGAGTTGGCGTTAAGCCTGAAAGGGCGCGACTTCCTTATGCTGGTCGACTACACGCCGGAGGAAATCCGGTATTTGATCGACCTCGCGATCGATTTGAAGAAGAAGCAGAAGGCGGGCGAAACCCATCAACTGTTGAAAAATAAAACGCTGGGCATGATTTTCGAAAAATCATCGACGCGCACGCGCGTTTCGTTCGAAGTAGGCATCTACCAATTAGGCGGCCAAGGGCTGTTCCTAAGCGGCACCGACCTGCAAATCGGGCGCGGCGAGCCGATCTGGGATACGGCGCAAGTGCTGTCGCGTTATCTCGACGGCATCATGATCCGTACGTTCGAGCATCGCAAAGTGGTCGAGCTTGCGCGCGGAGCAACGGTTCCGGTCATTAACGGGCTGACGGATCTGTCGCATCCATGCCAAGCGCTTGCCGACTATCAGACGGTGCTTGAGCATAAGGGCCACCTGGAAGGACTGAAAGTCGCTTACGTCGGCGACGGCAACAACGTTGTGCATTCGTTGCTGATGGGCGCGGCCAAGCTCGGCATGCATATGTCGGTTGCTACGCCTGAGGGGTATGAGCCGGACGCGGACATCATCGAGCAAACGATGAACACAGCTTCCGAGACGGGCTCGATCATCCAGATCGGACGCGATCCGAAGGAAGCTATCGCGGGTGCCGACATCGTCTACACGGACGTATGGGCGAGTATGGGGCAAGAAGCCGAGCAGAAGGAGCGCGAGCTTGCTTTTGCCGCTTTCCAGGTTAACGAGGCGCTGACCAAATATGCGAAGAAGGATTACCTGTTCATGCATTGCTTGCCTGCGCACCGAGGCGAAGAAGTGAGCGAAGGCGTTATCGACGGCGCGAATTCGGTTATTTTCGACCAAGCGGAGAACCGTTTGCACGCTCAGAAAGCAATTATGGCGGCGATTATGTCTTAGTCGATCGTGTATCGATTTATTTTCATAGAAATTTCAATCGAAGGGGAGTAAATATTCGTTATGGCAAAAGAAAAAATCGTGCTTGCCTACTCCGGCGGCCTGGACACATCGGTTATTCTCAAATGGTTGAAAGAAACGTACGACGCGGAAATCATCGCATTCACGGCTGACATCGGCCAGAAGGACGAGCTGGACGGCCTCGAGGCGAAAGCACTCGCAACGGGCGCATCGAAAGTATACATCGACGACTTGCGCGACGAGTTCGCAAAAGACTTTATTTACCCGATGTTCCAAGCGGGAACGATGTACGAAGGCCAATACTTGCTCGGCACGTCGATCGCCCGCCCGCTTATCGCGAAGCGCATGGTTGACATCGCACGCGCTGAAGGCGCTACGGCGATTGCGCACGGCGCAACCGGCAAAGGAAACGACCAAGTCCGCTTCGAGCTGACGGCCGCGGCGCTTGCGCCCGAGATCGGCGTGATCGCGCCTTGGCGTCTGGAAGCGTTCCGCGAGCAATTCCCTGGACGCGCCGAGATGATCGCTTACGCGGAGAAGCACGGCATTCCGGTAACGGCATCGGCTGCCAAGCCGTATTCGACAGACCGCAACCTGCTTCATATCAGCTTCGAGAGCGGCATGCTTGAAGATCCTTGGTTCGACCCAAGCTCGGAAGAGAACGAAAGCATGTACGTGCTGAGCGTATCCCCGGAGAGAGCGCCGGACAAAGCGGAATATGTCGAGCTTACTTTCGAGCAAGGCAACTGTACGGCTATCGATGGCGAAGAGCTTAGCCCGCTTGAAGTGATGGAGAAGCTGAACGAGCTTGGCGGCAAGCACGGCATCGGCCGCGTCGATATGGTAGAAAACCGCTTCGTCGGCATGAAGAGCCGCGGCGTGTACGAAACCCCGGGCGGCACGATCCTGTTCACTGCCCATCGCAAAATGGAATCGCTCACGATGGACCGCGAAGTGATGCATCTTCGCGATTCGCTTATCGCTAAATACAGCCAGCTCGTATACAACGGCTTCTGGTTCGCGCCTGAGCGACTTGCTCTGCAAGCGCTAGTCGAGGAATCGCAGAAGAACGTGAGCGGCGTCGTTCGTCTGAAGCTGTACAAAGGCAATGTGATCGGCGCCGGCGTGAAGAGCCCGGTCAGCTTGTACAATCCGGACATCGCGACGATGGAAGCCGACCCGTCCCAAGCCTACGACCAAGGCGATGCAACGGGCTTCATCCGCCTGAACGCGCTTCGTCTGAAAGTATCTTCGGCAGTCAAAAACAAATAAATCCGGAAGTAGACGTCAAGCATGAGGCAGAGGACTCGTCGCAGCAGCAGCAGCGGCGCTAAGGTCTGGTGCGTCATGCTTGACGTCCGTTCGTCCGGCGGGGAGTGAATGAACGAGTGAGCAAACTATGGGGCGGTCGGTTTACGAAGAAAACAGACCAATTGGTAGAAGAATATACGGCTTCGATTATGTTCGACAAGGAGCTTGCCGAAGAAGATATCCAAGGCAGCCTGGCTCATGTAACGATGCTTGGCAAGCAAGGCATCTTGCCTGCCGATGACGTTGAGAAGATCAAAGACGGCTTGCACCGGGTCCTTCAGCGCATTAAACGCGACGATATCGAATTCTCGATCGGCGACGAAGACATTCATATGAATATCGAGAAGACGCTGATCGACGATGTAGGCTCGGTAGGCGGCAAGCTGCACACCGGACGCAGCCGGAACGACCAGGTCGCAACGGACATGCACCTATGGCTTCGCAAGCGCGTCGTCGAGTTCGTTGACATGCTGCATAAGCTGCAATCAGCGCTCGTCGAGCAAGCGAAGGCGAACATCGATACGATCGTGCCGGGCTATACGCATTTGCAGCGGGCGCAGCCGATCTTGTTCGCTCATCATCTGATGGCGTACGTGTCCATGTTCGGACGCGACATCGAGCGACTGCAAGACAGCTACAAACGGATCAATGTGCTTCCGCTTGGAGCAGGAGCTTTGGCGGGAACGACGTTCCCGATCGACCGTCATTTCGTGGCGAGCCAATTGAAGTTCGATCGCGTCTATGAGAACAGCCTTGATGCCGTAAGCGACCGCGACTTCATTTTGGAGTTTCTGTCGGACGCCTCGATCATCATGATGCATTTGTCGCGCCTTAGCGAAGAGTTGATCATGTGGTCGAGTACGGAGTTCCATTTTGTCGAGCTCGATGACGCGTTCTGCACGGGCAGCAGCATTATGCCGCAGAAGAAAAACCCGGATGTGCCTGAGCTTGTGCGCGGCAAGACGGGCCGCGTGTACGGCAATCTCGTCGGCTTGCTGACGGTATTGAAGTCGCTTCCTCTGGCGTACAACAAGGATATGCAGGAAGACAAAGAAGGCATGTTCGATACGGTGAAGACGCTGCAAGGCGCGCTTCAATTGTTCGCGCCGATGATCGCGACGATGAAGGTGAACAAGGATCGGATGCGCCAAGCGGTCAATCAGGACTTCTCGAATGCCACCGACATTGCCGACTTCCTCGTTGGCAAAGGGCTGCCATTCCGCCAAGCTCATGAGGTAATCGGCAAGACGGTATTGTATTGCATCGAGCAAAACAAATTTCTGCTCGACCTTACGCTTGACGAATTCAAGCAGTTCTCGCAACTGTTCGACGACCGCATCTACGCGGTGCTTCAACCGGAACAAGTCGTTAACGCGCGCAACGTATACGGCGGCACGGCCAAGACGCAAGTCCAAGACGCAATCGGCCGCGCCGATGCCGCGCTTGCGGAGACGGCTGCATGGGTAACGGAATATATAGAGCGCAGCCGCTAGAGTATCTAGGCCATAGGTCTATAGGAAGAAAGGCGTCCATCAGGGCGCCTTTTTTGTTGCGCTCATAGGGTTGTTCAATAAAGAAGCATCTAAAATCCTTTTTTTCTAAACGAAACGATTTGTAAATCCGATAATAGTATTAGTTTTATTATTTTATTTACTATACATCTGGCGAAAGAGGGTATTAGAATGAAGAAAGCACTAAGTTTATGGCTGAGCATCGCATTAATCGTGATTATGCTCCCGGTGGCAAGCGTGCAAGCCGCCAAATATTTGCCGTACGATATGGTCGGCGATTTTAGCGAAGGGCTGGCTTGGTATGTAAGTTACGACGAGGAATCGGACGTGGAGCGGTTCGGTTTCCTCAATACGTCGGGCAAAGTCGTTATCGCAGCAAAATATGATTGGGTAGGCGGCTTCCATGACGGATTGGCGGCATTCGAGCTGAATGGAAAGATGGGTATGATCGATAAAACGGGAAAAGAGATCATTAAACCGGTCTACGACGTAATCGACGAGCAGTTTATGGATGGTCTGCTTGCTGTGGCACAAGGCGAGAAGTGGGGCTACATCAACAAAGAAGGAAAATTCGTAATCGAAGCGACTTATGATGGCGCTACCCGTTTCGGGAATGGAATCGCCTTGGTAGTCGTGAATGACGGGTACAGCATCATCGATACGACCGGCAAGCAAGCTTTCGAAGCGGATTACGATGAGGTTTTCGAATTCACCGAGGGCTACTCGGTCGTTGCTTCCGGCGAGAAATGGGGCTTTATCGATACAACGGGCAAGGAGCTTGTAGCTCCGAAATATGCCGAAGCTTATTCGTTCCAAGAAGGACTTGCTCCTGTACGGACCGGGAATCTTTGGGGCTTTATCGACCAAACGGGCAACGAAGTCATTAAGCCTCAATATGAAGACGTATACGAGTTTAGCGAAGGGCTGGCAGCCGTAATGAAGAACGGTCTGTGGGGCTTTATCGATAAGAGCGGCAAGGAAGTCATCAAGCCGAAATATGCGGAAGTATTGTCCGAGTTCAAAGAAGGCCTTGTTCTTGTAAGCAAGTACGATAAGGAAGAAACTCCTATGCAAGGTTATATTGATGCAACAGGCAAAGAAGTGACGAAGTTTGATTACGACTTTGACGGCGGATCGTTTAACGGCGGTTATGCTGCAGTATCCGATGGCGGATTTGGTACGTACTATATTATGAAAAACCCGCTGCTTGCGCCGGTATCCGCGAAGCCTACCGCTTCCAAGGTCATGGTGAACGGCAAGGCGGTATCGTTCGAAGCGTACAACATCGGCGGCAGCAACTACTTTAAGCTGCGCGACCTTGCCCTTGCGGTGAACGGCACGGACAAAAACTTCGAGGTCGGCTTCGACAAAGCGAAAAACGCAGTAAACCTGCTGGCGAACAAAGCCTATACGCCAGTCGGCGGCGAGCTTGTCGCTTCCGGGGGCCAAACGGGCAAGTCGGCTGCGCCGTCCGTTTCCAAAATCTATGTGGACGGTGTCCAAGCCCCTCTTAAAGCGTATAACATCGGCGGCAACAACTACTTCAAACTAAGAGACATCGCAAAAGCGTTCAATATCGGAATTACGTTCGACGCATCGACGAGCACAATCGGCATCGATACAAGTCTTTCATACACCGAATAGCCGATAACCAAATAAGACGAACAAAGTCCCTCGCAGAACTTCTGCGGGGGACTTTGCTGTAGCTGGAGATGCCAGAGTCCCTGCTTGCCGCCAAATAAAGAAAAAACCTTTCACTATAACTCTTGAATTACTCTGTTCTCGCGGTGATAGCGAAAAAAAATTACGTTATTTCTGTCATAACGATATCAATCGCAGCCCATATAGCTACAACGAACAGAAATAGCGAAAAAACGTTTCCCTATTTCATTCCAACTAGCCGACATCAACGAAATAACTCGAAAAAGTTACGTTATCCCAACGGGTTGTTGCTTTAACGGGTGACGATACCTATCGCGCGCCATGCCTTAGATTCCGTCCTCCACGACCGAGTCGTTCGGTGTCGGCGTTGGCGCAGGGGAGCTCTCGCCTTCCTGCGGTCCGCGCTCGATGATTGTCGGCTGCGCGCGATACGTGTCATGCGTGATCCGCTCTCGGGACTTCTCCTTGCCATCTTTGTAGAGGATGAGGAACGTGTCAACGACATACCCTTGCTTGCCGCTGTCCACGACGACCTGCTTGCCGGTCGGCAGCGAGGCGTTTACGGTCTCGACTATTTTAGGCGAAAGCGTATTTAAGGTGACGGATTCGACGTCGTAACGAAGGCTCTCGTCCATTGTGCCGAACAGCTTGATCGTCAGCTTGCGGTCCTTCACCTCCGTACGGATGACGAGATGCTTGCCGGTCGTATTTTTGAAGCGGAAGTTGATGGATCCTCCGGAATAAGTCGCGTCTTGCCCGAGCGGCAGATAAGCGACGGGAATCGAGTGATTGCGCCGTTCTACGATTTCAAGCCCTGCACGCAACACTGCGTTGTACAGTGTGCTAGACACTTGGCAGATGCCTCCGCCGATGCCGGGCACCAGCTTGCCGTTCAGGATGACGGGGGCTTCGCGGTACGTGTGCTCTTTCTCCGTTGCCGTAATGAGCTTATCGTAATCGAACACGTCTCCCGGAGCGAGATGCGTGTCGTTCAACATTTCCGCGGTAATCGTTACATTATGGGCGCGGCCTTCCGCGCTCGTCTTGAAATCGGTCGTGAATTCCACGATTTTACGCTCGATGCCCTCCTCCTTCAGCGCGGCAAGCGTTATCCTCGGATGAATCGCCGTAACGGGAAGCTCATCGGTAAACGTACGTTCAACCGGCTTTCCTAGCTCCTGTTCGCCGATCCATACCCATTCATCGACCTTAGCGGATAACGGTTCCAGCTGGATTCGATAGCCATCGACATGCGGCACATAACGCACTTCGTCCTCATCGGTGATCGTCCGAGCGGCATCCTTCGGCTCGTTGTTTTCTACCCAGCCCCATTGCTTGCGGACGGCCGCATCGAATGTATCCCGTTCCCAGCTCTGCGACAGCGAATACGACTTCGGAAAGCGATAGCGGTATTCGGCCCGATCCCATACGCGCCCTTCGCGCAGCTTATGCAGAGCTTCCTTCACGCCCTTGAACTCCGCCTTGTATCCCAACTCGCCAACCGACCATTGCTTGCTGTCGCCTGCCGCCGTATTCGCCTTTATCGTAATGGCGCGATTCAGAAGCGATCGCTCGTATTCGTCCAACAAGCCAATCGCCTCGTCGATAGGCATGCCGCCAATCGGAATACCGCCTACGACAACCTCTTCCGGCACGGTATCCTGCGTGGCGTAGTTCCACACAAATCCCCAACCTACACCTGCCGCCGCAATCAAAATAACGAACGTTATTGCCAATCCGAGGTACAGTCGCTTCAAAATGAACAACACCCTTTCCTGATATGAAAAATCATTCCGTCTATCAACTATATGCGTCGGGCCCTTCGTTCTTGTCTGTAGCAGGCTTGTTGCCACAATGGGCGCGGCTTTAACGGCTTTCGACAAACGGCCGCATTATTAGAATTGTGAAAATATGAGGAAACAAAGCCCTTTTTGAAGGATTTAGTGGCACCCTGTCGAATTACATAAAGCTGACTATTAACAGGATGTGATGAATGTGATTGAAATGCAGGACATATGGAAGACGTATGCGGATGGCACTCATGCGCTTCGCGGCGTTTCCGTTCGAATAGATCGTAATGAATTTGTATACCTCGTAGGACCTTCCGGCGCAGGCAAATCGACCTTCATGAAGTTGATCTATCGCGAGGAAGTGCCGTCCAAAGGCCAAATATCGGTGAACGGTTTCAATATCGGCAAGCTTAAGCCTCGCAAGATTCCATACGTGAGACGCAACATCGGCGTTATTTTCCAAGATTTCAGACTGCTTCCCAAACTTACCGTATTCGAAAATGTCGCCTTCGCCATGGAAGCGATCGAAGCGCCTCGCAGAGTCATCAAGCGGCGGACGATGGAGGTGCTGGAGCTTGTAGGGCTTAAGCACAAGCATGCTTCCTTGCCGGCACAGCTCTCCGGCGGCGAGCAGCAGCGGGTCGCCATCGCACGCGCGATCGTGAACAATCCGTCGGTAATTGTCGCGGACGAGCCGACAGGCAACCTGGATCCGGAGACGTCGCTAGGCATTATGAACCTGCTTGAAGAGATTAACTTCCGCGGATCGACGATCGTCATGGCTACGCATAACAAGGACATCGTCAACTCCATGCGTAAGCGCGTCATTGCAATCGAGAACGGCAACATCGTTCGCGACGAGGCGAGAGGAGAGTACGGCTATGAAGCTTAGCACGATTCTCCGCCATATGCGCGAAGGCGCGAAGAACATCATCCGCAACGGCTGGATGTCGTTCGCCTCGATGAGCTCGATGTTCATCTCGCTATTTATTTTAGGCGTGTTCCTGCTGCTTGCATTGAACGTGAATGCGATGGCGGACCAGATAGAAAGCCAAGTTCAGATCCGGGTTTATCTGCAGTTGAATGTCGATCAGGCCAAAGTGACGGAGCTGCAGAACAAGATCGGCAATATCACGGAAGTGAGCAATGTACGGTTCGTATCGAAGGCCGAAGGGCTTGAAATATTGCGCGAAAGCTTAGGCAAGGAGAATGAAGACTTAATCGAGGGCTATGAGAACGAGAAGAACCCTCTGCCAGACTCCTTTACCGTGGAGGTTTACGACCCTCTAACGATTGAAACCGCGGTCGCACAGATCGAAGCGGTCAATAAGGCGGACGAAGCGCTGCCGATTGCGAAGGTCAAGTACGGCCAAGGTACGGTCGAGAAGCTGTTCACGATTACGAACGTCGTACGCAACGTCGGCTTCGTTGTCGTTATCGGTCTTGGCATCACCGCGATGTTCCTCATCTCGAACACGATCAAGATGACGATTATCGCCCGACGTCGCGAGATCGGAATAATGAAGCTCGTCGGAGCGACGAACTCGTTTATCCGTTGGCCTTTCTTTATAGAAGGCGCGTTAATCGGCATTATCAGCTCGGTGCTAACGACGGTTGTCATTTTGGTCGCTTATTCGCAATTTGTGGATTTCACGGAGACCGATCTTGCGCTCATGATGATAAAGCTCGTCACGTTTAAGGAAGCGGCCGGAATGACCGCTCTGCTGTTGATCGGACTAGGGACATTGTTGGGCATTTGGGGCAGCACCATTTCGGTACGAAAGTATTTGAAAGTGTAGGTGATAATGGCAATGAGGAGAATAGCTGGTGTTATTGTAGTAACGTTGTTGGCCGTATTTATGTTGCACCCGCTGAGCGGAGAAGCGGCTTCGCTTAGCCAGATCAAGAGGCAGATCGAGGAAGCGAAGAAAGAGATGCGCGACGCCGAGAAGCGTGCGGCCGAAGCGCAGCAGCAGGCGGCCAACGCGAATTCCCAGAAGAACGACATTGAAGAAAAGAAGACCGCAACCCAAGCCTCGATTCAGAATTTACTTGCGGAGATCGACAATGTAACGGTTAACAAAATGAAGACGCAGGAAGCAGTCGATGCGAAGGAAGAGGAATTGCTGCAGACGGGCGTTGAACTAGAGCAAGCGGAAGAGCGCGTCGTCGAGCGCGACGAGCTGCTGCAATCCCGTATGCGTCTCTTGTATACGAACGGCTTCGTCTCCTATATGGATGTATTGCTAAGCGCAACGAGCTTCACCGATTTCATCGACCGGTTCGATGCGTTGCAGTCGATCCTAAGCCAGGATCGCGATATGCTCGAGGAGCAGAAGCAAGAGAAAGAACTAGTTGTGAAGAAGAAAGCCGAGGCGGAGAAGCAATTCGCCGAGGTGAAGGAAATGTACGCCAAGCTGGAGAAATACGAGAATCATCTCATCGCCAAGGAGCATGAGAAGGAACAAATGATCGCAAGCTATAATAGCGATCTTCAATCGCTTGACTCCGAGCTGGAGGAGCTTGAGGAAATTGGCGAAGAGGCAGAGCAGCAATTGATGCAGCTCGCTTCAGAGGTATCCAAGCTGAACTCCGAGGCGAACCGGATATCCAATCCGTATAGCGGCGGCAAGCTGGGGATGCCGGTCAAGGACAACTACCGAGTCAGCTCGAACTTCGGCACGCGAGTGCATCCGATCACCGGCAAGAAGCATACGCATTCAGGCATCGACTTTGCCGCGCCGCAGGGCACGGACATTTACGCAGCCGAAGACGGCGTGGTTATTATCTCGCAAACCTGGAGCAGCTACGGCGAATGTATCGTTATCGACCACGGTAACGGCCTGTGGACGCTGTACGGACATATCCGCAAGGGCGGCCGTATGGTCAGCAAAGGCGATACAGTCGAGCGCGGCGACAAGATCGCCGAAGTCGGCAGCACAGGCAACTCGACTGGACCGCATTTGCACTTCGAGGTTCGCAAAAACGAGGTTGCCGTCAATCCCGGCGGTTACTTGAAATAGGCTATATGCGATAACTTATACAAATTCAACCAAGAGGCAGCCGACATATGGCTGCCCTTATTTCTTCTTAAGATCATTTTTGAAGCGCTGCCCTTGCAAATAATTGTAAGCCGCTTGTCATATACTAGGACGGTATTAGGAAGATAGCCAAGCCTGCGATTCGGTTCGGCACAGGCAATTCTGGGAAAATATGAAGGTGGTGTAGGAAGGTGCAATTCAAAGGACGCACAGTGTTCGCGTTCGTGATGCTGACGATGTTCGCCTCGGTGCTCGTAACGCTGACGATCGCGGACAAGCTTATCGACCCGAAGGAGCGCGCGGAAGCGGCGCTTACCGCTGCAGCATCGGACCGCGCGAGTCGTTACGGTCTCAAGGAAGATGAGCTCACGAAGCTGAACGCCGTGCTAGAGCTGATCGAGACGAAATATTACGAGAAGGTAGACCGTCACGAGCTAGTGGATGGCGCGGTGAACGGTATGATGTCTTCGCTTGAGGATCCTTACTCCGTTTATATGGAGAAGGAGGTCGCACAGCATTTTTCGGAGTCGATCGAAGGTTCTTTCACCGGAATCGGCGCCGAGGTCACGATGGAGAACGGCAAGATCATTGTCGTTGCTCCGATCAAAGGATCGCCGGCCGAACGTTCGGGCTTGTTAGCCAAGGATGTTGTTATTTCGGTGAATGGGGAGAAGCTTGATGGCCTGAGCTTGCAGGAAGCGGTAGCTAAGATTCGCGGTCCCAAAGGAACCAAGGCGAAGCTGCAGGTACTTCGCAGCGGCTTCTCCGAACCGGTGCAGCTCGTGCTTGTTCGAGACGATATCGACGTGGAGACCGTCTATGCGAACTTGCGTAAGGATGGTATCGGAGTGATAGAGATCAGGCAGTTCTCATTGCATACGGCAGAGCGGTTCAAGGAAGAGCTGGCCAAGCTGGAGCAGCAGGGGATGAAAGGGCTGGTCATCGATGTAAGAAACAATCCAGGCGGCATTCTTCCCGTCGTCGTGGATATTGCCGAATCTTTTCTCGCCAAAGGCCAGACGGTCGTGCAGGTCGAGGATCGCAGCGGAGAGCGCGAGAAGACGCTGTCGGAAGGCGAGAGCAAGACGTATCCAATTTCCGTGCTTATGAACAAAGGAAGCGCAAGCGCTTCTGAGATATTGGCCGGCGCGCTCCAAGAGGGAGCGGGTGCGAAGCTGATCGGCGAGACGTCGTTCGGCAAAGGAACCGTGCAAGTCAGCTACAACAAGGCGCTGGGCGACGGCAGTCTCGTGAAGATGACGATCGCGAAGTGGCTGACGCCAAACGGCAACTGGATTCATGAGAAAGGCATTAAGCCGGATATTGAAGTGCAGCCACCGGATCTCTACACGGTGGCAAGACTGAGCATGTCCGATACGCTTCAGCAGGATATGCTCGGCGAGCAGGTTCGCAGCGTTCAAATTATGCTTCATGGTCTAGGCTACGAGCCGAAGCGCGAGGACGGCTACTTCGGCTTGGAAACGAAGGAAGCGGTCAAGCGATTCCAATCGGAGCATAGCTTGAAGGTAACGGGCAAGGTAGACGTAAAGACCGCCGAAGCGCTAGAGCAAGCGGTCATTAAGTGGATTCAGGACGAGAACAACGATGTTCAGCTCCATGAAGCAATCCAGGCGGCAGGCAGGAAATAAAACGCGAGTGTCGAATGAATAAGAGGTTGGCTCTGTCATAGAGCCGGCCTTTTATTTTTATAGAAATTGCGTGAGCGGAGGAGTGTGGATATTGGCAACGATGATTGACTTGCTGGATGGGTTCGGACAGGCAGCCTTACAACTATTAGCGCAGCCTTTTTATTATATTTCGGTATTATTTATTATTTTGCAATATAGGAGACAGATTAAGACGGAAAGACAGCTGTTTGCCGTTAAGCTTCATAATTGGCCTTCGCTTGTGCTGCGGGCAATGGGTGCAGGTCTGCTGGTAGGTCTGGCCGTATCGGCGGCTGGAGCCTTTATTGGTACGGCTTTGACAGGAGAAGCGGTCTTATGGCTATGGGCGATAGCGGTTGTATTGATGCTCGTACGCGTTCGTTACCTATGCTTCGCTTATAGCGCCGGCATTATTGCCTTGCTGCAGTGGGCGACCGGCTTTACGTCGCTTGCCGACGGAAACGACTGGCTCGGATCGCTCTCCGCATCGCTTGCCGGGATCGATGCAGCGGGGTTGCTAGTGATCGTTGCGCTGCTCCATTTGGCGGAGGCGGCGCTCGTCCGCTGGCAGGGAGACAAGCTGTCGACGCCGTTGTTCGTGGAAGGGAAGCGGGGCAAGCTTGTCGGCGGTTATATGCTGCAAGGGTTCTGGCCCGTGCCGCTGCTAATGATCGTACCGGCAGCGGGAGGCGGCATGTCCCACGCGGCGCTGCCATGGACGCCGCTCTTTGGAGCCGATTGGGCGCAAGGCTGGTCTGTCATTGCGTTGCCGATGGTGATCGGTTTTACGGAGATGACGCGTTCGCTGCTGCCGAAGCAGAAGGCGAAGCATGCGGCCAAGGGGTTGCTGATGTACGGTATAATTGTAGCCATTGCCGCACTCGTTGCCTGGCAACTGCCGATCTTGCTTCCGCTCGCAGCGCTTATAACGGTGCTGCTGCATGAGGCTCTTGTATGGCGCAGCACCGTATCGGAGGCGCGAAGATCGCCGTTGTATATTAATGATTCGCGAGGCTTGCGTATATTGGGTATTGTGCCGGGCACGCCTGCCGAGGCGATGGGATTGCTGCCGGGCGAAGTAGTCCACAAGGTGAACGGCATTCGAATCAAGTCCAAGGAAGAGATGTATGAGGCGCTGAGGAATAATCCTGCGTTCTGCAAGCTCGAAATATTGAACTTCGAGGGCGAGATCAAATTCGCGCAGCGTGCGCGCTATGCCGGCGAGCATCATCAGCTCGGCGTCATCTTGGCGCCGGATGAGCAAGCCAACTACTATGCGGCTGCAGGGCCGGCATCGCTGCTTCAGCTTCTACGGGCTGCGCGAACGGCTAATAAGCGCGGCGGGGAAGCAGCGGCAGCGAGCGAGAGCTCCGAAGGCTAGCACATCAATTGAAACAACAAAACAAGCGGTTGAAAGGGAACCCTTCCCCTCAACCGCTTGTTCTTTTTTTAAATACGATTATTTATTTGTGACCAGAAGACCGTTTCAATCGAAGAGCTGCTCCGATTAAAACAAGGGATACCCCGAGCGCGACAAATGGCATGCTGCTTGAATCGCCCGTCTTAGGCAACGTGTCGACATCAGGCGTTTGCGGTGTTCCATCAAGTCCGCCTTGCGGGATTTCCTCCACATCGATTTCGAAGAACAGCGTCTCTACTTCGCCGTTCTCGTTCGTTACGACGATGGAGAATTTGTCCGTCCCGACAAAACCGGGATTCGGTGTATATACCCATTTCCCATCAGGCGAAACGGTTACTTTGCCGTGCTCCGGCAACTTGCCTACCTTTGCGTTTCCTTTCTTGGGAACGTCGACCTTATCCTTAACCGGTTTATCCTCCTTCGTTACTTCTTTCTCTATAGGAGGTGTAGGCGATGGTTTAGTCGTTGGAGCAGGCGTTGCGCTAGGCGCAGGCGTCGCTACAGGTGTTGGCTCCGGCGTTATAACCGGCGTTGGCTCCGGCGATGTTGCCGGCGTAGGGCTTGGGCTAGGCGTTACTTCAGGTTCTGGGTCAGGGGTGATTACCCGTCTTTGATTTGTCACCGTAATAGCTTCTTCATCCGCATCGATCGTGATCGGATACTCGCCATCACCATCGATTTTATAACCGGAAGGAGCTCTGAACTCCTTCAAAATATAATTGCCGTAAGGAAGATTCACGAATACAGCCTTACCTGCGGCATCGGTCGTTACCTGTTGCAGCTTCGACGTCTTCGTGCTGTCGTATAGATCGAAGACGGCATTGGCCAACAGCTTCGTATCATCGTTGGCAGCGACTTTCGTGACGGTCAAGTTACCGGTCAATTTAGCGTTTGTTATCGTCATTTCCTTCGTGGCTTGAGAGTCGATCGTCACTTGGTATTCGCCGGTGTTTACGATCTTGTAGTCGCCTGGAGGAGAGATCTCCTTCAGGGTGTATTGACCGTATTTCAAATCGGTGAATGTGGCTTCGCCGTTCATATCTGTAACTGCAGTACCGCCGACCTGCTGGCCGTTGGAATTGCGGGTGAGCGTAAATTGCGCTCCCTCAAGCTTAACGGTATTGTCTGCCGAGTCGACTTTGACGATCTTCAGCCCGCCTTTATAGACGCTGCCGGACCCGTCCCCGCCCGACAATCGTACGGACACCTCCGAGGGATCATCGACCGTAACCAGTTCAACGCCGTCTCCTTTGAAGCCGACGCTATTGCTAAGCGTGTCGCCGTCCACGGCATCAATGATCGTTTTGTATTCCAAAATATATGGTTTCTTAATGACGGAATTGAACGTTAAAGTGAATATGCTGTCTCCTTCGCCGGCAGCCGGGTCTGGATTGGCTTCCACTTTCACTGCATATTGGTTAGTGTCTGTTAAGCCTGCTTTCGTTACGTTGCCGTTTTCGTCCACGACCGTATCGTAGAGGACGAAGGAGTCGTCGACGATAACTTGTTTGCTGCTTGGCGTATCGATAATGCTGGCGTTCTCAACCGTAGATTGACCTCGGTTGATGTAGACGGTCCAGTCGATAACGTTCGGATCGCTGTCGTTCTGGTCACCGCTCTTGGCCACATACTCGCCTGCTTTCGGAATTTGAACCGTCTCGGATAGCGTCTTCGGATCATAGCCGTCAGCCGTAAGGATTGCATTGTTGACGATCGATTCGTTGTTGATGAACTCGTCTTCCAGTTCAGTGCGGAATGTCACATAGTAAGGGCTTGTAATATTTCCGAATTCAATGGCAAGCTTTTGTCCATCTGGTTCATTCACAACGCTGAACGTATAATCCGCAGGATCGACAATTGTGCCGTTATTGTTTGTAGATCCATTGGCAGAAACGGTCATATGACGAACTTCAAGTGAATTCTCCACGTATTTCTGCTCGGAGGAAAGCTTGTCTGTTACGATAGCATTCGGCATCGTCTTACTGTTGTAGTTGATGCCGACCTCCCAGGCTATTTCCTTTGTGTCGGCATAATAACGACCATTCTTGAAGCCGTTGTCGCGAGTTTCCGGATTAGAGCCGCGGTTAGGGGTCGTTGTTCTGCTCTTCTCGACTCCCAGTTCGACTTCTTTCCACTTCAGAACGCCGGTATTGTCATAGCTTGTCTTGCTCGTATCATACGAGCCGTCCGTGAAGTCGTAGCGGGTTGTGTATGTGATCGTATGCGGATCGCCATTATCTCCGAAATCGACGGAGAATCCTTCAACCGTAGACAGATCCGTATCGGTAGGTTTGTAGTGAATAGTGTGACCACTGTTGGCAGCAAGAACCCCGTCGATCATTAGACTGCCTGCCACAAGCTGTTGACCGCCATTCGTGAAAGTGTCATCGAACAGCATATCATGCAGATCATACCCGTTGCCGTTGATGCTGATTGTCCAATCGATCGTTCTTGCCGCAAAATCGATGCCGGAGCTGCTCTTCGAGAAAAACTTTTGTTTAATATTTCGAGAGATGGAGTCCGTATCGCCATCGGTCGTAACATTGTTGTTGATCTGGGTATCATCATAGACATTGGTTGTTGGCTCTGTTTGATATTCAATAATGTAAGCCGCGTTGATCTCGCTGTTGAACGTCAGAATGAAGCCGTTTTTGCCCACATCGGCATGATCGATTACGGTATAATCGCTTGCGGGTACGAGGTCGCCCTTCGCGCCGGTATTGGGGTCTGGTACCTCAAATACGCTGACCAAGCCGGCAAGCTTATGCTTATCATCGAACAAATCGGTAATCGACGCTGGGTTTATCGTGTTTTCACCGAAATTGTACTTGATTTGCCAGTCGATGAGTTGAGTCGATTCGTTGTAGCTTGTTGACGATTTTTTCAGAAGCTCTCCGCGCTTGTTGTCTACCAATTTGGAAGCGGAGGTAGGGCTGATGTTATCGCCAGTAAAGTTTACCGTATTCGTAAAACTTTGAGTGTTGATATGCGTACTGTTGATATTTGTCGAATAGGTTAGGCGATAAGCCGAGTTGATGTCTCCTAGTGCGATTACTAGCTCGTTGGCTGGATCGGCAGGCAGCATCACGCTGTAATCCGCCGGATCGACGATTACGGGATTCGAAGCAACGCCGTCCGTATCGATATCAAGTTTCTCCAGCTTCAACGTACCGTCGGCAAACGTAAGCCCGGCAGGAATGATGTCGCTGATTTTCGCATTGGTAACCTTATTGAGCGCTTTATTGACCTCGATGGTCCATGTAATATTTTGTGCATTGATCGATTTGTCGGTTACGCCGTCCTTCGTCGTCGATTTACTTACATTCGGCTTGATATGAAGCGTAAATCCATCCCCGATGTTGAACTGGATCGGCACTTCGGTTTTGTTATTGACGCTCGCCTTGGAGAAGTACGTCCAGAAGCTTAGCGAGCCCTCTACTTCGGAGTCTACTATACTTTCGTTAAAGGTCATCGTCACTTTACCGTCGGTGCTTGCGACAAAGGTGCCTACCGCCCCGCCGTCCCCATCCTTAAGTTGGCCGTTAGTAATGGCTGCGTACATAACAAGCTCAGGCGGCAATTGGAATTCGAATGTATCCCCGTTTTGATAAGTATGACCGGCTTCCAGTTTATAGCCGTATTCGATGTTGAGCTTTTGTCCAAGCGCAATCTGCAAGTCCGCGTTCACTTCGGGAGGCATCGCTTCATCGATTTGGACGATAACGTCCTGGGATACGGTGTCCGTGAGTTTAATGCTTGTAATAATATTATCTGCAATGGCTGCCGCGTTAGCTTGTTTCGTTATGCCTCCAATACTGACATATTGGAAAATAAGAAAAAAAGCGACGAGCATTGCTGCTATTTTTTTCTTCATATTAAGTTAACCTCCGTTTGAACTTAATTAATTACTTTATTGCAGGTTTCCGACGATATATAGACTGCAGCCTCCTTTTTCTTAAGGTTTGTATGTATGAAATAATGCACGGACCTTCTGGCCTTCGGTGTAAGAGCGACAGTGTTACGGCCGATTTATTTCAACTTACTTATTTTACCGGCAGGATCTGAACAATTTCTGAACAAAGTGACAATCGTTGACAATGTTTTTATAATCGAGGTAGTTGGATTTTTGGATTGGAGAAGGCGGGGACCCGTATGAAAGCAATATTAGTAGATGATGAACGTCTGGCGCTCGTTCATATGGAGAAAATGCTTGGACGATATGAGAGTATAACGGTGATTGGCAAGTTTCAACTTGCGGGGGAAGCCATTAAGCAGGCAAAGGAGCTTCAGCCGGATGTTGCTTTCCTCGATATTCATATGCCGGAGTACACGGGGCTGCAGGCAGCCGTCTTGCTGCAAGAGGTTTGTCCTGCCATCCAGATCGTATTCGTAACGGCTCATGACCAATATGCGTTGCAGGCGTTCGAGCTCGATGCGATCGATTATTTGACGAAACCGCCTGTCGCCGAACGTCTTGACATGACGGTCGAAAGATTGTTCAAACGCAGAGGAGAGCAAGGGCAGGTTAAGGAAGGCAGCTCGATGGCCTACGGAATCAATTGCTTCCAAACGCTTCGCTTTCAATATAAGGACAGACCGGCAGAACTGCCAAAATGGCGAACGGCCAACTCGCAGGAGTTGTTCGCATATATGCTGCACAACCGGGGGGAAGTCGTTCGCAAGTCTACGTTGTTGGAACTGTTATGGCCGGAACTAGATAAGAAGCGGGCAATGACGCAGCTTTACACGGCGATCTACATCATTAGGCAATGCCTGCAGAAGATGAACGTCGATATAACGATCGTAAACTTAAGCATACAAGAGGGTTATGTGCTGGACATTGGCCAAGTGTCGATAGAGACGGAGCTGTGGGAGCGGGAACTGGCGCAAATATCAGATTCGCTAGAGGAGTCGCATCCTGCGCTAGGCAAGGTGTTGGAGCGGTATGAAGGTGATTATTTGAAGGACTATGACTATATTTGGGCCGAGCCGGAGCGTGAGCGGCTGCGCAAGCTATGGCTGTTCCATGCACGGCGTCTGTCACGCTTTTATTCAGATAAGCCGGATCTTAGGACCCAGTCGATCAAGCTGCTGGAGAAAATACAAGCCTTCGATCCATATAACGAGGAAGAAGGTGTTGTACTTTTAAGGTTGTATGATGAGGCGGGCGAATATGATAAAGTAACGGCCAGTTATCGTCGATTATACGATGCTTATATGGTTGACCTTGGTATTGGCATGCCGAAAGATGCGGAACAATGGTTCGAGGATTGGAAAAGCAAACGTGAGCGTGCCGAAATGATGCCGTAAATAGATTTTTTGCCAAATACAGCCATTTAGCATGGTCTATTATTGCAACGGCGGACATTAGACGATATAATAAATAAGAACACATATTCTCATATGAATTCGGCAATTGAGGCCGGTTTTTTCGCTTGAAACGGTTTAATTTGCCTATACTGATAAGATAGATGCAATAACGGAGGTGGAGATTAGGCGTGAGCGAGCTAGTGAAGGACACGAGGCTTTTCGAGTTGAAATCGGATTATACGCCGCAGGGCGATCAGCCTAAAGCGATCGCAGAACTGCTTGAAGGGATTGCAAGCGGCAAGCGGCATCAGACGCTGCTCGGCGCGACGGGAACGGGAAAGACGTATACGATCGCGAATACGATCGCGCAGCTTAATCGGCCGACGCTCGTTATTGCGCATAACAAGACATTGGCTGCGCAGCTGTGCAGCGAGTTCAAGCAGTTTTTCCCCGACAATGCCGTCGAATATTTCGTAAGCTATTACGATTACTACCAACCGGAGGCCTATATCCCTTCGACGGATACGTTTATCGAGAAGGATTCAAGCATCAACGATGAGATCGATAAGCTGCGCCACTCGGCTACGAGCGCCTTGTTCGAGCGCCGGGACGTTATTATCGTGGCGAGCGTATCGTGCATATACGGCCTCGGTTCCCCGTCGGAATACGGCAGTCTCGTGCTTTCGCTTCGAGTGGGGATGGAGAAGCCGCGCGATGCGATTCTGCATAAACTGGTCGATATTCAATACCAGCGGAATGATATTAGCTTCACGCGCGGCACGTTCCGCGTACGAGGCGATATTGTGGAGATTTTCCCTGTTGCCAACAATGAGAGAGCAATTCGCGTCGAGCTGTTCGGCGACGAGATCGAGCGGATCTCGGAGATCGACGTGCTTACGGGAGAGATCGTAGGCGAACGCGAGCATATTGCTATATTCCCGGCGTCTCACTTCGTTACCCACGAGGACACAATGAAGATTGCGCTGGTCAATATCGAACGCGAGCTCGAGGAACGTCTTGCCGAGCTGCGCGAAGCGGGCAAACTGTTGGAAGCCCAGCGGCTCGAACAGCGGACGCGCTATGATCTGGAGATGATGGCGGAGATGGGCTTCTGCTCCGGCATCGAGAACTATTCGGGCCCGATGACGTTCAGGGAACGCGGCGCAACGCCTTATACGCTGCTCGACTTCTTCCCGGACGATATGCTCGTCGTGATCGACGAGTCCCATGTATCCTTGCCGCAGATTCGCGCCATGTACAATGGCGACCGCGCGAGGAAAGAGATGCTCGTCAATCACGGCTTCCGTCTGCCTTCGGCGATGGATAACCGTCCGCTTCGCTTCGAGGAGTTCGAGCAGAAGACGAAGCAATTGATCTATGTATCCGCGACGCCTGGGCCGTACGAGCTTGAGCATTGCGAGACGATGACGGAGCAGATCATTCGTCCGACCGGGCTTATCGATCCAATAATTGACATTCGTCCGACGAAAGGTCAGATCGATGTTTTACTGACTGAGATCAGAGATCGAATTGCGAAGGACGAGCGCGTCCTTGTTACGACATTAACGAAGAAGATGTCGGAGGATTTGACCGATTACTTGAAAGAAGTCGGCATCAAAGTTCGTTATCTCCATTCTGATATTAAGACATTAGAGCGGTTGGCGATTTTGCGGGATTTGCGTCTGGGCGTTTTCCATGTGCTCGTAGGGATCAACTTGCTGCGGGAAGGTCTTGACCTGCCGGAAGTATCGCTCGTCACTATTCTCGACGCCGACAAGGAAGGTTTCCTGCGTTCCGACCGTGCGCTGATTCAAACGATAGGCCGCGCGGCTAGGAATAGCGAGGGCCGCGTCATTATGTTTGCGGATAAAATAACGGATTCGATGGATCGCGCCATAAAGGAGACGGAACGTCGCCGCGCGATTCAGCTTGCATTCAACGAGAAGCACGGAATAACGCCGCAGACGATACGCAAGAAGGTGCATGACGTTATCGAGGCGACGAAGGTTGCCGAGCAGAAGGCCGATTATTTGGCCGGCGCGAGCGCCGGGAAGATGACGAAGAAAGAACGTCAGGCATTGCTGCAGAAGCTGGAGGCAGAGATGAAGGAAGCGGCGAAGAGCTTGCAGTTCGAGCGTGCCGCCGAGCTTCGCGACGCGCTTCTCGAGCTTCGGGCAGAATTGGAATAAGTAGGGGGAGAAACGATTGGCAAGCGACAAAATAGTCATTAAGGGAGCTCGTGCCCACAACCTGAAAGGCATCGACGTCACGATCCCGCGCGATAAATTCGTTGTTCTAACCGGGCTTAGCGGCTCTGGCAAGTCATCCTTGGCGTTCGATACGATCTACGCCGAAGGGCAGCGCCGTTATGTAGAATCGCTGTCCGCATACGCGCGCCAGTTTCTTGGCCAGATGGAGAAGCCGGACGTTGATTCCATAGAGGGCTTATCGCCGGCAATATCGATCGACCAGAAGACGACGAGCCGCAATCCGCGCTCGACCGTCGGTACCGTTACCGAAATTTACGATTACTTGCGTCTGTTGTTCGCTCGTATCGGCAAGCCTCATTGCCCGGAGCATGGCATCGCGATCGCATCCCAGACCGTCGAGCAGATGGTCGACCGCATTATGGAATATCCGGAGAAAACGAAGCTTCAGATATTGGCTCCGATTATATCGGGACGCAAGGGCGAACATACGAAGCTGCTGGCCGATATTCAGAAGCAGGGCTTCGTGCGCGTACGCGTTAACGGCGAGCTGCGCGAGTTGAGCGAGAAGATTGAGCTGGAGAAGAACAAGAAACATAGCATCGAGGTTGTCGTAGACCGTATCGTCGTGAAGTCCGACGTACACAGCAGGCTTGCGGATTCGCTGGAAACAGCGCTTAAGCTGTCGGAAGGCCGCGTGCTCGTTGATATTATCGATCAAGAGGAGCTCTTGTTCAGTTCCAATCTGGCTTGTCCGGAATGCGGCTTCAGCATCGAGGAGCTTGCGCCGCGCATGTTCTCCTTCAACAGCCCATACGGCGCTTGTCCGGAATGCGACGGTCTCGGCGCGAAGATGATCGTCGATCCGGACCTGCTTACGCCGGATGGAAGCAAGTCGATTCAAGAGGGAGCCTTCCTTGCCTGGGCAGGAAGCACGTCGAACTATTATCCGCAGTTTCTAAGCGCGGTGTGCGAGCACTATGGCATTCCCCAAAACGTGCCGGTCGACGAGCTGCAGCCAGAGCAATTGAAGAAGCTGCTTTACGGAACGGGCGGCGAGAAGGTTCGTTTCTTGTACGAGAACGACTTCGGTCATCGGAAGGAAGCGTACGTACCGTTCGAAGGCATCGTCAACAACCTGGAACGGCGATACCGCGATACCGCTTCGGACATGATGAGAGAGCATATTGAAGGTTATATGAGCGCCAAGCCTTGCGGCGGCTGCAAGGGACAGCGGCTGCGGAAGGAAAGCTTGGCTGTTACGATCGGCGCGCAAAACATTGCGCATGTAACGTTGCTTTCGATCGGCGAAGCAAACCGCTATTTCGAAGGATTAACGCTAACGGAGAAGGAACTGACGATCGCGAACCTGATTCTGAAGGAGATCAACAGCCGTCTCGGCTTCCTTGTCAATGTGGGCCTTGAATACTTGTCGCTTAGCCGTGCGGCAGGCACATTATCCGGCGGCGAAGCGCAGCGGATCAGGCTTGCCACGCAGATCGGATCCAGCTTGATGGGCGTCTTGTATATATTGGACGAGCCGAGCATTGGCTTGCATCAACGCGATAACGACCGCTTGATTCAGACGCTGGAGCATATGCGCAATCTCGGCAATACGTTGATCGTCGTCGAGCATGACGAGGATACGATGCTGGCTGCCGACTATATCATCGACATTGGACCTGGAGCGGGCATCCATGGCGGTATGGTTATCGCGCAAGGAACGCCGCAGGAAGTGATGAACGATGAGAACTCGCTAACGGGTCAATACTTGAGCGGACGCAAGTTCATTCAAGTGCCGATCGAGCGCCGTCCAACGAACGACAAGTGGCTGGAGGTTCGCGGGGCGAAGGAGAATAACCTGCGCAATGTGAACGTGAAGATTCCGCTTGGCGTATTTTCCGCGGTAACGGGCGTATCGGGCTCAGGGAAGTCTACCTTCGTCAACGAAATCTTGTATAAGACGCTTGCGCGCGACTTGAACAAGGCGAAGGTTCGTCCAGGCCAATACAAGGAAATGCGCGGCCTGGAGCATTTGGAGAAGGTCATCGATATTGACCAGTCGCCAATCGGCCGTACGCCTCGCTCCAATCCGGCAACGTATACAGGCGTATTCGACGATATTCGCGATCTCTATGCAAGCACGAACGAAGCGAAGGTGCGCGGCTATAAGAAAGGCCGCTTCAGCTTCAACGTGAAGGGCGGCAGATGCGAAGCATGCAGAGGTGACGGCATCATTAAGATCGAGATGCACTTCTTGCCGGATGTATACGTGCCTTGCGAGATTTGCAAAGGCAAGCGCTACAACCGCGAGACGCTTGAAGTGAAGTACAAAGGCAAGAACATTGCCGAAGTGCTGGAGATGACGATAGAGGACGGCTGTATCTTCTTCGAGAACATTCCGCGCATTCATCGCAAAGTGCAGACGTTGCTTGATGTAGGCTTAGGCTATATGAAGCTCGGCCAGCCGGCAACGACGCTTTCGGGCGGCGAGGCGCAACGCGTGAAGCTTGCTGCCGAGCTTTATCGGCGCAGCACGGGCAAGACGCTTTATATTCTTGACGAGCCGACGACGGGTCTTCATGTAGATGACATCGACAGGCTGCTTACGGTCCTTCACAGACTCGTTGATTCCGGCGAGTCGGTACTCGTTATCGAGCATAATCTGGATGTCATTAAGACGGCTGATTACTTGATCGATCTTGGTCCGGAAGGCGGTAATGGCGGCGGAACAATCGTAGCAACGGGTACGCCGGAGCAGGTCGTTAAGGTGGAGCAATCGTATACCGGCAAATACTTGAAGCCGATCATGGAACGTGACCGCGAGCGTACGCTAGCTCTCCATAAGCGACTGGAGAATGCCGTCGGCGCTGCAGCCGAGTAAAGCTATGGGTGCACAACGATCCAAAGCTAACCCGGCAATGCATTGTTGCATTCCCGTCAAGGATGTGAAGCAAGCGGCTGTCTGGTATGTGAAATATATGGGCTGCGAGTATGGCGATACGATTACGGAGCGGCACGCTCAGTTGAAGTTGTCCGGCGGTCCCGATATTACCCTTATTGGCGTCGATGAGTGCTTTCAGCTGAAGCAGGACGGGCAAGTCATTCCGATGATGGACTTCTTGTGTGAAGATGTGCAAGAACTTCATGAATATTTTGAGTATAGCGGTATTCGCGTAGGTGCGATTGTCGATCAAGGCCGTTCAGGAAAAAGTTTTAAATTACTTGATCCGGACGGCAATCACTTGATTGTGTGGCAGACAGAATAGCCAACCGTCAGTGGAGCTTGAGATTGCCAGTCTATGTTATTCGATTAAGTTGAAAATAAGCAAAAAAAGAACCGTTTCGATAACAGAGTTCACACTTTGGCGAAGCGGTTTTTGTTTCTCTCATCAGGATGAGTAACACATTTTAAGGAGGAGAAGGAATGGCGAGTCATAGTCAGAAGATGACGACTTTTCTCATGTTTGCAGGGCAGGCCGAGGCGGCGATGAACGACTATGTGTCGATATTCGATGAGTCGGAGGTCATAAGCATAATCCGCTATGGTGCAGAAGGGCCTGGTGACGAAGGAACGGTCATGCATGCGCTGTTTACGCTGAAAGGGCAGCAGTTTATGTGTATCGACAGCAGTGTGAATCATGCTTTTACATTCACGCCGGCCATCTCGATTTTCGTCACCTGCGATACGGATCAAGAGATAGATGAAGTGTTCAGAAAGTTATCTGATGGCGGTTCTGTCTTGATGCCTTTATCGCAGACGCCAGTCAGCAAGCAGTTTGGCTGGGTGCAAGATAAGTACGGCGTATCCTGGCAGTTGAACTTGCCCAATCAACAATAGGTTAGAGCAGGTTCATTGATTTCTGCGCGCGTGTTGTTATAGATACTGGCAGAGATGGACATTTTATATTTGCGGGGCGGAATTGAGAAACCATCAAACCTGGTTGACTTTTATGCGGTGACATTTAATCTACGAGAAAAATCGTGACAAACTTGTTACGAATCGCGTTTCAGGCTTGCATCAACGGCCACTTGAAGCTAACATAGAGTAATATTAGGCAACGTGCGAATAAAAGGAGGTCCCCTCATGTTTTTTTTGGCAGCAGAAGAAGCAGCAAAGGAAGCCAGCAAAATTAATACATTCGACTGGTTCATGCTCGCATTCACCGTTATTATCCTCATCGGGTTTATTCGATTGCTGAATACGCGCCCGAAGAAAAACTATTTTGCAATCGGCTTTACTTTTGTGTCGCTTGCTTTGTTCCTGGTAATCGACTACATAATGATTTTCAAAATCTGGTTGGCTTAAGCCGTCAGACTGTCAGATGAAGGTTGTTCGATGAGCATTACGCTTATTGGACAGCCTCTTTTTTTTCGCTCTTTCATAATAAACAAGAGGCGTACAAGAATCGTTAACGATTCCTGCAAGCCTCTTTCTTCTTCATTAAAACGTATTAGATTAAACCCACCACATCTCGCCAAGCGGCTCGCGGATCAGTACTTGCTGCAGATTTTGAACGGCTTTCGTGAAGCCTTCGTCAACCGACATCAAGCCGTCCTCATGTTCAATGCTTACGACATAGTCGTAACCAACGAGACGAAGCGCGCTGATGATATCCGCCCATGTTTTCAGATCATGACCGAAGCCGACCGTACGGAACTGCCAAGCGCGGTCAAGCATGAGAGAGTAGGATTGCATATCCGTTACGCCGTGGTGATTGACGTTGATCGGATCGATCGTTGTATCCTTCGCATGGAAGTGGTGAATCGCGCCGGCGCGACCGAGAATATGAACGGCTTGCACGGGATCGATTCCTTGCCACCACATATGGCTTGGGTCCAGGTTAGCTCCGATTGCGTTTCCTGCCGCTTCGCGAAGGCGAAGCAGGGTGGACGGGCTATGTACGGAGAAACCGCCGTGAAGCTCAAGACCGATCTTGATTCCAGCATCGGTTGCCAGCTTGCCGATCTCGGACCAATATGGAATAACTTTCTCTTCCCATTGCCATTTCAGAATATCTTGATAATCGTTAGGCCAAGGCGCAACCGGCCAGTTCGGGTATTTAGCGTCTTCGTGGTCGCCAGGGCAGCCGGAGAACGTATTAACGACGGATACTTCAAGACGGTTGGCAAGCTCGATCGTTTTGCGGATCACTTCATCATGCTCGGTCGAAATCGCCTTCTGCGGATGAAGCGGATTCGCGTGGCAGCTAAGTGCGCTGATCATCAGTCCGCGCGATTCTACCGCTTGTTTATACGCTTTCAATTTGCCGCTGTCAGCTAGCAGGCCGTCAAGGTCGCAATGCGCGTTGCCCGGGTAGCCGCCTGTGCCGATTTCGATTGCTTGAAGTCCTTTGGAAGCGATATAGTCGAGCGCCTCTTCAAACGACTTCTGTGCAAACAATACGCTGAATACACCTAATTTCATTTGGAAAATAACCTCCTGAATCCATCATATGGATAGTATTCTAAGTCTCCTTCATTATATCACTTCTAGTCGGACAACACATAAGCCCAATCACATTTGACAAAATTGCATAATAACACAGCAAACAAGAGGAGTAGAGAAGACATAGGCCGGTAGTCTTATTTTTCATTGTAAGATTTATGTAAACATGTTACATTCAAACGTGATTGCTTATTTTCCCAATTGGCAATAGATTTATAGATTGCTGGCTACATAATGGAAAGAAGGAAGCAGGGGGGGGAATAGTATGAATCGCAGAATGATGCGTATTTGCAGCCTGATTGTACTGGGGGCGTTAGCCGCAGCAGGAACAGTATGGGCAGCGGGAAGCGGCGCTTCGTCACCGATCGTGTTGAACGCCAAAAACATTAATGGAGAAATCTATGTCAAGGCAAGCTCCTTAACGGGCAAACTGGGCGGTTCGGGAACCTTCGACGCCAAGACGGGCACTTATTCCTATACGCCTGCGGCGGACATCTCGTCGGTCATTAAGAAAGTATCGCCATCGGTCGTAGCGATAATCGGCAAGCCGAGCGATATCGGCACAGCCGACCCGCGGTACGCGCTGGCGCATGGAACGGGCGTTATTATCCGTGCGGACGGCTGGATCGTAACGAACGCGCATGTCGTAGATGAAATGACGAATCTCGTCGTCGTAACGGCGGATGGGAAGCAATACGATGCTGTGCGCACGCACTACGATGAGGCGAGCGACCTCGCGCTAGTGAAGATCAAAGCGACGAAGCTTCCAATTGCCAAGCTTGCGCCTTCGCCGCTGAAGGTAACGATCGGCGAATCGGTTATCGCGATCGGCACGCCGGTAGATTTCTCGCTGCGCAACACGGCGACAAGCGGTATTCTCAGCGGGATGAATCGCAGCATATCGTCGGCGTACAACTTGTTGCAGACGGACGCTGCGATCAATCCGGGCAACAGCGGCGGACCGCTCGTTAATATGAAAGGCGAGATTATCGGCATCAATTCGCTGAAGTTCGTTGAAGTAGGCATCGAGAGCCTTGGCTTCTCCATTCCCGCGGATACCGTTACCTATGTAACGAATCACTTTTTCAAATACGGATATGTCAACCGCGCTTCGCTTGGCCTGCAGCTTGAGGAAAGCTGGTCGGCGATTATCGGCATTCCGAGCTCCGATCCGCTCACGGTGAAGACGGTCGATTCGGAATCGGCGAAGAAGGCGGGCATTCAAAGCGGCCAGCTGCTTTATAAAGTGGCAGGCAAGCAAGTCTCTACTATAGTAGAGATCAACGAGCTGTTGAAATCGTATTTGCCGGGTCAGCAGGTCGAAGTGATGCTTCAAATCGACGGCGACCTCGTAACGAAGAAACTTACGCTTGCTAAAGGTTAGATTATTTAAGCTCTGCAATCACAGAACAAATTACATTTAGAGGGAGCAATTATAACCATGAATCATTCCATGACACAAAAAATGTTCGCCCTGCTAATGGCCGTCATTCTCGTAATCTCGCTGCTGCCGGCAGCGGTTCTTGCAGCGGATGCGAGCAGCGTAGAGGTTAAGCTGACATCAGGCAAAGCGACCGTGAGCATCAATGGCAAACCAACCGTTGTTCAAGCTCCTTATGTGGCAAGCAACACGACAATGGTACCGCTGAAAATCATTACGAACGCCTTCGGCGCGGCTCTGAAGCTGGAGAACGGAAATGGCATTACTTTGACTTACAACGACCGCAAGGTTGAGCTTACGTTCGGCAGCAAGACGGTTAAGGTGAACGGCGTTGCGAAGACGGTCGCGGTAGCGCCTGTCGTCATTAAGGGCACAACAATGGTGCCGCTTCGCGTTATCGTTGAAGCTTTTGGCGCGAAGATCACGATCGATCAGAAAACGAGCGAAGTGACGATCAAAGGCGAGCGCGCGCAGTCTACAGGCGGCGGAAGCACGTCGATCGATTCCGATTACGGCAAGACGAAGGTCGGCGACAGCTACCAAGACTGGTCGCTTAATTATCCCGCAGCGCTTGTACAGGTAGACCAAAGCGACAACGGAAGTTTCGTAAGATGGGCAGACGCGAAGGAAGACGCGCAAGTCATAATTATGACAGAGTCGATTGGAGATGAGTTGACGTCCAGCGAGCTGCGCGAAGAGCTGTCGCTTTATTACGATTATGACGAATACTCCCTGGACGAGAGAACGATTAAAGTCGGGGACAACAGCTTCGAGAAAATCATTACGCGCTCAAAGGACAGCCAGATGTTCTATGAATACCGGGGCATCCAGAAAGGCGAGACGTTCTACATCATTATTGTAGGTGTCAAAGCGACCGATAAGTCCGCGCTGAACGCTTACCAAAATCTGCTCGACAGCTTCAAGCCGTCTTTCGACAAAGCTGACAAAGCGCTTAAAGATATTACGAAGGTAAAGGATGGCTTCATCAGTTATGTTGACGAAGACTACGGCTTTTCTGTGAAGCTGCCAGCCGATTGGTACTATGACAGCGAGGGAGAAGAGCCTTACTTCATAGGCGAAGACGACGATCTCCAATACTCCTTCACTTCGCTCGAAGAGGGCGATTCGCTGGAGAAGTGGGCGGCGCGCAACGAAAGCACGCTTAAGGGCGATTTCGTAAGCGGCTACCTGCGCAACGTCTCTTCCGCTCCGATCAAGCTGCAGGACGGCAACGCGATCGTGCTTAGCTATGAAATGTCATTCGATCAAAAGGATTGGTTTGCGTATAAAGAAGTGATGTTCGTGTCCGGCAGCTACAAATATTTGATTACGTACAGCTACGATGCGAAAACGGCAGCGACAAGCACCCAGTCGTTTAACCGCATAATCGGCAGCGTAGATATCGATACGGCTTACATCGACAAAAACTTCGGGTATAAGGAAGATACGTCGACATCGGCAGGCAACCGCGACGAGAAGGTGACGAAACGCAGCACGGAATACGGCTACTCCATTGAGCTTCCGGCTTTTTGGTACGGCTATGCGAAGGATTTCAACGATACGAGCGTGTTCTACAGCTACCAAGGCGGATCGCTGCAAATAGAATTCGACGAGGAATCGAAGGCCGCCGATCTCGAGGAAATGCTTCAGCTCTATGTCGACTCCGAGGAAGGCGAGGAAATGGGACTGGAGATCAAAGAAAATACGAACGTTACGATCAACGGCAAATCGGCGCATAAGTTCGTCATTCACTCGGATGGAGGCAACTTCGATATCGCGTATACGGAGTATACCTACGTCTTCGATACGCCGAAGGGCGCAATGATTTATACTTTCAGTATTAACGGCGCTAACGCGACGGAATCCAATATGAAACGGATAGAGGAAGCGGTGCAATCGATACGTTTCAACTAAAATAGCTTTGACGAAAAGATCGGTTTCCGAAAGCGGGAACCGGTCTTTTGCTGTGCGGCTTTCAATGCCATATATGTACGGTGGATTACTTGCGGGCGGTTTGATAAGATAATAGCAGCAGTTTTAAAGGATGTGAGGGATTGAACGCTAATATGATTGATTCGATAGTAAGATCGGATGTAGAATTGCTGGCTCCGGCCGGCGATTGGGAATGTATGCGCGCCGCGGTAGCGAACGGCGCGGATGCGATATTTTTTGGCGTGGAGAAGTTTAATGCTCGTGCCCGGGCGAACAATTTCCGCAGCGAGGAGCTGCCGGAAATTATGGCTTTCCTGCATACGTACGGCGTAAAGGGCTTCCTTACGTTCAACATTCTCGTCTTTGAAGACGAACTGCGCGATGCGCAGAAACTGATCGAGATGTGTATCGATGCTGGCGTCGATGCCGTTATTGTGCAGGATCTTGGATTGGTTAAGCTTATTCGCGAGCTGTCTCCGGATTTCCCGATTCACGGATCGACGCAGATGACGATTACGTCGCCGGAAGCAGTGGGATTCACGAAGCCTTTCAATATAGAACGGGTCGTGCTCGGCCGTGAAAATAACTTGAAGCAGATCCGGACGATTGGCGAGCAAGCGAAGCTTCCGATGGAAGTGTTCGTGCATGGCGCGTTATGCGTTTCCTATTCCGGTCAATGCCTGACCTCGGAAATGTGGGGCGGGCGTTCGGCCAACCGGGGCGAATGCGCGCAAGCGTGCAGGCTGCCGTACGATCTGATGGTCGACGGCGAAATCCAGCCGATGGGCGATATCGCGTATTTGCTGTCGCCGAAGGATTTGGCGGCGATCGATATTATCCCGGAGCTGATTCAAGCGGGCGTCACGTCGTTCAAGATCGAAGGACGACTGAAGAGTCCGGAATATGTCGCCAATGTCGTGAGCAAGTATCGGAAGGCGATCGATAAATATTTCGACGGCGATCTGTCGAAGCCGTCGAAGGAGGAAGTGCGTGAGCTGCAGCAAAGCTTCTCGCGCGGCTTCACGCATGGTTTTCTTGGCGGAACGAACAACAAGCAGCTCGTTGAAGGGACGTTCCCTAAGAGCCGAGGCGTCTACCTCGGCCGGGTGGAGCGCATTATGCGCGATGCCGTTACGCTGCGACTCGACGCGCCCGTGAAGCGCGGCGACGGCATCGTGTTCGACGCGGGCGATCCGACGAAGAAGGAAGAAGGCGGCCGCGTCTACGATATTCGCCGCCAAGGCGTCAAGATCGAAGGCGAGGCGCAGGAAGGCACGCTGATCGAACTTGTCTCCGGGCGCAACGATGTCGACTTGCGCAAGGTGCATGTCGGCGACCGTGTTTGGAAGACGAACGATCCGGCGCTGGACAGGCGTCTGAGAGCGACCTTCGAGACGGACAAGCCCTATCGCGTGTTTCCGCTTCATGTACGAGTAACGGGAACGGCAGGCGAGCCGCTGCGGACATGGTGGACCGATGTTCAGAAAGGTACGACGGTAGAGATTGCATCCGAACTTATGCTTGAGCAAGCGATGAAACGTCCGATGGACGCCGCGCTGCTGGAAGATCAGCTAGGCCGTTTAGGCGGAACCGTATACCAGCTCGATCATCTGGAGGTTGAGCTTGACGGCGATTTGATCGTTCCGGTTCGAGAGCTTAACCGGATGCGCCGCGAAGCGGTCGAGCAGCTTGCGGGGGAGCGTCCGAAGCCGCCTGTCTATATCAAGCGCGAGGTTAAAGCGCATGCCGATGCCTTTAAGGGCAAGGACGCGCTTGCTCCGCGCAGCGGCAAAGACGCGCAGCTGACGGCGTTATGCCGCAGTCTGGAGCAGGTGGAAGCGGCGATCAAGGCGGATGTATCGTACATCTATGCCGACTTCGAATTTATCAAGCAATTCCCGGCAGCCGTGGATGCGGCGCGTGCCGCCGGCAAGCCGATTGCTCTTGCGACGCCGCGCATTCATATGCCGGGCGAGAACGGCTACCATGCGAACATTTTAAGATTGCAGCCCGATGCGGTTCTCGTCCGCAACACGGGAGCGCTCTATTATTATTTGCGCGCCCGCGCAGCTAATCCGGATAAGCCGTTTCCGAAGCTGATCGGCGACTTCTCGCTTAACGTGGCGAATCACAAAGCGGTGAATCTGTTCGCCGAAGCGGGTATCGATCTCATCACGCCTTCGTACGATCTCAACATTCAGCAAATGGTCGATCTGCTGGAGAACTCGGATACGTCGCTGCTGGAAGTCGTTATTCATCAGCATTTGCCGATGTTCCATACGGAGCATTGCGTCTATTGCACCTTCATGAGCGAAGGGACGGACTATACGAACTGCGGAAGGCCTTGCGAGGAGCAGCGCGCGTCGTTGCAGGATCGGATCGGCATGGCGCATCCCGTGCGCGTTGACGAGGGCTGCCGCAATACGGTATACAACGCCGTCGAACAATCGGGCGCGGAATATATCCGCAACTTCGTCGGACTTGGCGTATCGAACTTCCGCGTCGAGTTTCTGGAGGAGACGCCGGATAAAGTGCTGGAGGTGCTGTCTCTGTACCGTGATGCATTGGACGGCAAGATCAGCGGCACGCAAGTATGGCGCAGCTTGAAAGCAACGAATCAGCTTGGCGTAACGCGCGGACAGCTGGTCAATAAATAAAGGCATGAGCATACCGTCTTCTCTGCAAAGGGAAGGCGGTATTTTTGTATGGTCAATGATGCAAGCCTATAAGCGTGAAGTGGGCAAAGACCCCGCTCTGCGCGCGCTCGCGAGGCTGATTGGATTTGGCATAGACGATGAAGAAGGGGATTTGGCCGAGGCGCTCCGATATTTGGACCAAATCGCCGATCCGAGCGAAAGCGATCGTCAATTGCAGGCAGATTTTCGAGAGCGGCTGCAAAAGATATAAGCGGTCGTCGTTCTTTCGCGAGTAAGGTTTGACACGTTAATCCCCCTGACTTAGCATAGAAGCATATATGCTTTAGGGCGATTATAAAAATAAAGCGAGGCGTAATCATTGATGAACGGTGCTTGGTATTCCGGATGGAGGCATGTATTTAAGCTTGATCCTGAGCGCGAATTGTCCGACGAGGCGCTTGAAGCGATCTGTATGTCCGGTACGGATGCGATTATCGTGGGCGGATCGAGCGGCGTAACTTTCGAGAATACGGTCGACCTCATGTCGCGTATTCGCCGCTACGAGGTCGATTGCGCGCTTGAAGTATCGACGATGGAGGGAGCCGTTCCAGGCTTTGACGGTTACTTCGTGCCGATCGTATTGAATACAGACCGGGCGGAATGGATCAATGGCCGTCAGACCGAAGGGCTGAAGGAGTACGGTACTTTCGTTCCATGGGAGTCGACGGCGGCTCAAGGCTATATTATATTGAACGCCGAAGCAACCGCGGCGAAGCTGACCGGAGCGGATACCGGGCTGGACGAGGAAGGTCTCATCGCGCATGTGCGGATGGCGGATCGTCTTATGCGTCTGCCGGTTGTCTATCTCGAATATAGCGGCAGCTACGGCGACATGCGGCTGGTGAAGCGGGCGAAATCGGTTATCGAAGGCGCTCGGCTGTTCTATGGCGGCGGCATCGACAATGGGGTCAAAGCCCGCGAAGCGGCGCTCGCCGCGCATACGGTAATCGTCGGCAATGTGGTGTACAGCGATCTGGAAGCGGCATTGTCTACGGTCGAAGCCGTCCGGGAAGTCGATCTGGCGGCGAATTTTGAAGGATGAACAATGGAGGTTGCTCATGTGTCGATGAAGACGCGTGAGCAGCCTTTTTTTTAATCATGAAATTTCCGGGACAGTAAGCAGCTGCGTAAACGCGTTTTTTGGTATTAACGATGGGGTTATTTTGCTAAAATAGTTGTGGTTTCAAATTGACACGCGGCAGGTCGTTGTCTACACTGAGAATAGGCGAACAAATGCGAACAAAGGAGCAAAAGCATGTTGAATCAAATCGGCATCGAGCAAGCGGTGCAGAAGCTTAATCCGCCGCAACGGGAGGCCGTTCAAGCGACGGATGGACCCCTGCTGATTATGGCCGGCGCGGGAAGCGGCAAGACGCGCGTCCTTACGCATCGTATAGCATACTTAATCGAGAAGAAGCGGGTAGCTCCATGGAGCATCCTCGCTATAACGTTTACGAATAAAGCATCCCGCGAAATGCAGGACCGGGTGAGCGCGCTCGTCGGACCGGCAGGACGGGACATCTGGGTATCGACGTTCCACTCGATGTGCGTCCGTATTTTGCGAAGAGATATTCACCGGATCGGGTTTACGTCCAACTTCTCCATCTTGGATTCCTCCGATCAGCTGTCCGTTATTCGCGGCTGCATGAAGGATATGAACCTGGACACGAAGAAGTTTGAACCGAAGGCGGTTCAAGCGGCGATCAGCGGAGCGAAGAATGAGCTCATAACGCCTGAGCGATATGGGGAGAAGGTCGGCGATTTTTTCGAGGACATCGTGGCCAAAGTATTCGATAAGTACCAGAAGCGGCTTAGAAGCAACAACTCGCTCGATTTCGACGATCTCATCATGATGACGATCCAGCTATTCAAAGATGAGCCGGAAGTGCTTGATTTCTATCAGAACAAGTTCCGCTATATTCACGTCGACGAATATCAGGATACGAACAGAGCCCAGTACATGCTATGCCGCATGCTGGCCGATAAGCATCATAATATTTGCGTCGTCGGCGACAGCGACCAGTCGATTTACCGCTGGCGGGGCGCGGACATCACGAATATTTTGAACTTCGAGGGCGACTATCCCGAAGCCCGCACGATCATGCTGGAGCAGAACTATCGCTCGACGGCCAACATTCTTGACGCGGCCAACGCGGTCATTAAGCTGAATACGGGCCGCAAGCCGAAGAAGCTGTGGACGGATCAAGGGGCAGGCGATCTCATCGCGCTGTACCAAGCCGACTCCGAGCATGACGAGGGCTACTACGTAACGGGAGAAATCCGCAAAAATGTGAACAAAGGCCGAAAGTTCTCCGATCACGCGATTCTGTATCGCACGAATGCGCAGTCCCGGGTTATCGAGGAAATCTTGATCAAGTCGGATATTCCTTATCAGATCGTCGGCGGCATAAAGTTCTATGATCGCAAAGAGATTAAGGATCTGCTCGCTTACTTGCGGCTGATCTCCAACCCTGACGATGATATTAGCTTGGTGCGCATTATTAATGTGCCTAAGCGGGGAATCGGGGATACTACGGTTGCGAAGCTTGGTGAGGAAGCGGCGCGTCGCGGCACTTCCGTATTCCGGGTGCTTGCCGACCTCGGGGATGTCGAGGTGAACGGGCGTACGCGTACGCTGCTGAACGAATTTTATGGCATCATTGATAATTTAACGCGTATGGTAGAGTATTTGTCGGTGACGGAGTTGACGGAGAAAATATTGGAGCTGTCGCAATACCGGATGGAGCTGCAGCGCGAGAATACGCTGGAGTCGAAAGCCCGGCTGGAGAATATCGACGAGTTCCTCTCTGTGACGATGGACTTCGAGAAGCGCAACGAGGATCGTACGCTTGTCGCATTCTTGACCGATCTGGCGCTCATTGCCGACATCGATTCGATGGGCAAGGACGAGGAAGAGGCGGAGAAGTCGAGCGATGCCATTACGCTTATGACGATGCATAGCGCTAAAGGACTGGAGTTCCCGATCGTATTCATTATCGGCATGGAGGAATCCGTATTCCCGCATAGCCGGGCGCTTGCCGATAACGAGGAGCTGGAAGAGGAAAGGCGGCTCGCTTATGTCGGCATAACTCGTGCCGAGGAGCGGCTGTACTTGACCTGCGCGCGCATGCGCACGTTGTTCGGACGCACGGCTGCGAACCTCCCCTCACGCTTCCTGCAAGAAATCCCGGATAGCGTGAGGGAAAGCGCCTCCGCCGCGGGCGGCTTCGCCCGCGCGGCGATCCGCCCTGTCGCCGGGCGCGCGCCAGCCTATGGCGCGCCTGGCGCAGGAGGCCGCTCCCCCGGCATGGCGGGGAGCGGACCGGCCGCGGCAGGCGGCAGAGGCGGCGTGCGCGTAAGCACGCCGCTGGATGCCGCCAAGGCGGCCGGAGGCGGAGCGGCTGGCGGAAGCTCAGCCGCCTCAGGCAGCTTTGCCGCTGGCGACCGCGTCGCGCACGGCAAGTGGGGCGAGGGCGTCATTGTATCCGTTAAGGGAACGGGCAATGACATGGAACTGCAGATTGCTTTCCCGGCTCCGACCGGAATTAAGCGCCTATTGGCAGGTTTCGCGCCGATCACTAAGGTGTAGACTAAGTTTAGATATGAAGTGTTATTTGGAGAGGAGACCGCCTGTATGAGCGCTCAATTGGAAAGAATGCAGGAGCTCATCGCGATCATTACGGAGCACAACTACAAGTATTACACCTTGGATGAACCGTCGATTGCCGATGCGGAATATGACAAGTTATACGATGAGCTTGTTGCGCTGGAATCGTCCTCCGGCGTTGTGCTGCCGGAATCGCCGACGCAGCGTGTCGGCGGCGAGCTGCTTGGCGGCTTCGAACCGCACCGCCACCGCGCGAGGTTATGGAGTTTGGACAAAGCGCAGGATATCGAGGATTTGCTTGCTTGGAACGCACGCGTTGTGAAAGCGATCGCCGACTATAATGCCAAACATCCCGATGTCGTGCCTCTCCCCGATCCAAGCTATGTCGTCGAATTGAAGTTCGACGGCTTGACGCTTAATTTGACGTATGAGGACGGGCAGCTCGTACAAGCGTCCACGCGTGGCAACGGCACGGTCGGGGAAGGCATTCTCGCACAGGTTCGGACGATTCGTTCCGTACCGTTGACGATTCCTTTCACGAACGGTATTGTCGAGGTGCAGGGTGAAGGCATTATGCAGCTGTCCGTGCTGGCCAAGTACAATGAAACGGCGGTAGAACCGCTTAAGAACGCGCGGAATGCGGCAGCTGGAGCGCTGCGCAACTTGAATCCGAAGGTGACAGCCGAGAGAAAACTTAACGCTTTCTTCTATAATGTCGGCTACACGGACGGTGTTTCGTTCGAGAATCATCGCGAGATGCAGCAGTTCCTGCGAGACAATAAGTTCAAGGTTAATCCTTACGTGACTTATATGGATACGATTGAAGAGGTACAAGATGAGCTTGTTCGTATAACAGAGCAGCGTGATAAGTTGGACTTCCTGATCGACGGCGCTGTCGTTAAAATAGTTGATATGCGCACAAGGGAGGCCCTTGGCTATACCGACAAGTTCCCGCGCTGGGCAGTCGCATTCAAGTTCGAGGCCGAAGAAACAACAACGATTCTAGAGTCGGTCTCATGGGAAGTCGGCCGAACGGGCAAAATAACGCCTGTAGCGCGTGTAGAAGCGGTTGAGCTGGCAGGCGTAACGGTTCAGAACTGTACGCTCAACAATATCGGCGACATAGAACGCAAGAATCTTAAGCATGCATTAGGAGCGCAGGTTATCATTCGTCGTTCCAACGACGTCATACCTGAAATACTCGGCAAAGCCGACGACGAGCCGGGAGCGGAGATTGTCTATCCGATCGTTTGTCCATCCTGCGGTACCGAGCTTGAGCAGCGCGGAGCGCATCTGTTCTGCAATAATAAGCTAGGATGCCAGCCGCAGATCATCGGCCGCATTACGCATTTTGCTTCCCGCGACGCGATGGACATCGATACATTCAGCGTGATGACGGCAGAGCAATTGTATACCGATTGCGAAGTACGCGATCCTGCCGACTTGTATGCTTTGGAATACGACGATCTCATTAAGCTCGATCGCTTCGGCGAGAAGAAAGCCCGCAAACTGCTTGATGCGTTCGAGAAGTCGAAGTCCCGAGAGTTGGCATCGTTCTTGTTCGCGCTTGGCATTCCGAATACGGGCAAAGCAACGACCAAGATGCTCGCCGATCATTATGGCAATCTCGATTTGATTATGCAGGCGACTGCAGAGGAGCTTGTTACGTTGCCCGACATTGGCGGCATCGTAGCGGAGAGCATCGTAAGCTTCTTCGCCGACCCGATCATCGCGGCGAGCATTGCGCGTATGAGGGAACTGGGCGTGAAGGCAGAAGCCGAGCAAGCAATCGTCGTTCGCGAGGACAGCATTTTTAGCGGCAAAACCGTCGTTCTGACGGGGACGCTTCCGACGATGTCGAGAGACGAAGCGGCTAAGAAGCTCGAAGCTTGCGGCGCGAAGATCTCAGGCAGCGTATCGAAAAAAACCGATTTCGTCGTAGCCGGCGACAGCGCGGGCAGCAAGCTGACTAAAGCGCTTGAGCTGGGCGTTACCGTTATCGATGATGAAGATGAGCTTCTTCGTTTATTGGGAGAAGGATAGCATCTATAAGTGGAGGGTGTTCGACTATAAGTCGTACATCCTCTTTTGCATCTCGATCCACTGAACACAAATGTAAAAAAATACAAGTTGTAATCTGTTTCTCAATGTGATAAATTATTTCTTGTCGCTTCCGAGGCATTGCGAGAAACGGCTTGAAACACTTTTTATAAAAAGTAAAACAAGCTGTTGACACGATGGACGAAAGCTGATATCATAAATTCTTGTCACGACAAAATGTGACAGCAAGTTCTTTGAAAACTGAACAAATGGATCACGTCAAAATCCAAACAAATGCAATAAATTGCTAGTTAAGTAATGAGCAAGTCAAACACCATTATGGAGAGTTTGATCCTGGCTCAGGACGAACGCTGGCGGCGTGCCTAATACATGCAAGTCGAGCGGAGTTATTCC
>NZ_JAUSST010000006.1 GCF_030812415.1 Paenibacillus harenae
CGTGAAGCCCCCCTCAAGATGAGATTTCCCAGTATGTAAGACCCCTTGAAGACGACGAGGTTGATAGGTTCGGGGTGGAAGCACAGCAATGTGTGTAGCTGACGAATACTAATCGGTCGAGGGCTTATCCTAAAACGCTTATACGGTCCATACAACCTGTAGGCAACAGCTAAAGTTCGGCAAGACAATCTTTCGTATCCAGTTTTCAGGGCGCAATGTCTGTTGCGGTAAGCTGACTAGTTCGGCTTAAGCAATATCATTGTAAAGGCATTTGGCGATGCCATTACCTGACCTTGTGAACGTCCCCGAACGTTCAGAAGAGACAAGCATTCGGGGAATAAGCGTGGCGGTGTAGCTCAGCTGGCTAGAGCGTACGGTTCATACCCGTGAGGTCGGGGGTTCGATCCCCTTCGCCGCTACCATTACCTTTCTTTACTTGCAATACCTATTGTGGAGGATTAGCTCAGCTGGGAGAGCATCTGCCTTACAAGCAGAGGGTCGGCGGTTCGATCCCGTCATCCTCCACCATCTAAACTTGGAGCTGTGGTGTAGAGGCCTAACATGCCTGCCTGTCACGCAGGAGACCGCGGGTTCGAATCCCGTCAGCTCCGCCATTTTTTATTTAAAGTAAGGCTCGGTAGCTCAGTCGGTAGAGCAGAGGACTGAAAATCCTCGTGTCGGCGGTTCGATTCCGTCCCGAGCCACCACTTTATTTTTTTCTGCTTTTGGCAGACAGAAATAATAATGTGGAGGATTAGCGAAGTGGCCAAACGCGGGAGACTGTAAATCTCTTCCTAACGGTTCGGTGGTTCGAATCCATCATCCTCCATCATTTCCCACATCAAGAGCCATTAGCTCAGTTGGTAGAGCACCTGACTTTTAATCAGGGTGTCGAAGGTTCGAGTCCTTCATGGCTCATCATTTTTATCCTTAAAAGATATAACCGGAGATCATTGATCTTCGGTTTTTTTGTGTTCTTATTTAGCCCTTTTTAGGATTTTCAGTTGCCCATTCTGCCATTTGCATAAGGAATAATAATTGCCTCTTTTATTTTTGCTTCGCTGGGGAACAATGGTACAAAGGCTTCTTCCGGAGGGGTAATGGACATGATGTATGGGTTAGCGGCATTAATCAGCTTTGCGATTGTTTTTGTTACAGTACCGCCGCTTAGGAAGCTTGCATTGAGGCTAGGCTTCGTCGACCGTCCGACAACGCGCAAAATCCACCGCAAGCCGATTCCCCTTATGGGGGGAGCGGCTATTTTTGCCGGTTGCGTAGGGACGATGCTGCTGTTCGTCGGATTAACGCCGCTGAGCTGGACGATTGTTATCGGGGGCTTCGTGCTGGTCGCAGTCGGGCTGATCGATGATGCATGGAAGGCGACAGGCCGCGAATTCCCGGTGTGGCCGCGCGTGATCATTTATTTGGCGGCAGCATCCGTGCCGTCGATTTTCCGTATACAGATGGCCGGCATTGCAAGCCCTATTAATGGCCATTTCTATTCGTTCGAGGGCTGGTTCTCGTGGCTCGCTACGACCTTATGGGTGTTCGCCCTGATCAATATGATTAACTTTATCGACGGGGTGGACGGTCTTGCTTCCGGCGTCTGTACGCTGTCTTCCTTAACGCTCCTGGCGGCGGCCCTCATGACGGGTAGGCCCGATGCGGCGATGCTCGCCGTTATTGCAGCCGGCGTCTCCATCGGCTTCCTTATTCACAACTTCTACCCGGCGCGTATATTCATGGGCGATGCCGGAGCGACGTTCCTTGGGTATACGCTTGCCGTAATTGCGGTGGATGGTACACTCAAGCGCGCGACCTTCATCTCGATGCTCGTTCCGCTGCTTGCACTTGGACTGCCAATCTTGGATACGTCCTTTGTTATGCTGCGCAGACTGATTAGCGGCAAAGGCCTTCATCATGCGGACAAGCTCCATACCCACCATACGCTGATGAAGTGGGGGCTGAATCAAGTCCAAACCGTGTCGTTCTTATACTTGATCTCCGCTCTGTTCGCGCTGATGTCGATCATCCTTTTGCTGGCGATTGGCTGAACTTGGCTTGTCGTTATGGTACAATGATGTTAAAAAGGCGTTTTCTTTAGCCGTAGAGCGGCACTCAGCCGAGGAGATTGGAGAAGAGCGAAATGAGCACGACAGATTGGTTGAAGCCGCTGCAGCACATTTTAAATTGTCCGATTCATGTACATACGATTTCCATTACGGAATGGGCGGAAGTGGTCAAAGGCGCCGAAGCGCTATGGCCGGCAGAACTGAACGCTTATAATCCGGTCGAGGGCCAGCGGGCGGAGAAGCAGAATAAGCTGCATTTCGTCGCTGCGCTGTCCGAGCATACCGTTGAACTTCTAGATATTGAACCTTCCGGGCTCAGTCAACCTGAAAAGGACCTTATTAGCTGGACACTCCAGCTCGTAAGTGGGGGAGAAGCCGAGTCTAAGAAAATGTCTTCCATTTCGGAAACGGAACGTAATGCGCTCAAACTTAGCGAGTGGATCCAACTACAGCTTGAAGAGGCCGAACCGGCTTATTCGCTGCCGGATCATCTTGTTGTCGGCAGCCGGTTATTTAATGATATGATTCCGTTCCTGCTCGTAACCGAGCAATCGAACACGAAGCTTGCGACATTCTCCGAGCTGGAGAAGCTGCTTCGTTCCTTCTTGTCCGACGATGTACTGCTTATTCCGCTTAAGAGCCAGGAATGGCTCATATGGGGTCCAATGTCGCTCCTGCGCGATGAAGAAACGGATTCGTTCGACGACCTTGAGGAGGAGACGCTCGAGGACAGCCTGGAGTCGATCTGCTCAGGGCTGCACGAGATGCTGGCCAGCGAGTGGATAGGCGAGTGCCATCTAGCGGTCGCTCATCCTGCGACGCCGGCCAAAGGTATCGTGGAGACGACTATTCTGCTGCGAGAGACGATCAATCTCGGACGCAAGTTCCATGTCGGGACGAATATTCATATGCCTTGGATGCTCCAACTCGAGCGGCTGCTCAATGCAATCCCCGAGATGCAGCGTTCCAAATATTTGGAGCAATCGCTGAAGCGGGCCGATATGTTCGTCGAGCCGGAGATGCTGAGTACGCTGGAGACGTTCTTCACGTTGGACTGCAATGTGAGCGAAACCGCCAAGAAGCTGTACATTCACCGCAACACGCTCCTATACCGGCTTGATAAGCTGAAGCAGGAAACCGGGCTTGATGTTCGTCAGTTTCGCGATGCCGTACTCGTTAAAATTATATTGCTATTGTACAAAGTTACGAAAAGAAATTAGTTTTTTTGTATAGTATGTGCATAGTCACAAACGCTTACATCGGATAAGATAAGTGCATAACGAAATTTCTTTCTAGGGGGAAACTTATCATGGCAGGCGTACGTTTAGAGAATATTTACAAGAAATACCCGGGTACCGACAAAGCATCGGTTACTGACGTTAACTTAGACATCAAGGACAAAGAATTCCTCGTATTGGTAGGACCGTCCGGTTGCGGTAAATCGACAACTCTTCGTATGATCGCTGGCTTGGAAGAAATTTCTGAAGGCAAACTGTTCATCGGCGACCGTCTTGTAAACGACGTAGCTCCTAAAGACCGCGACATCGCGATGGTATTCCAATCCTACGCGTTGTACCCGCACATGAACGTTTACCAAAACATGGCGTTCGGCCTTAAACTTCGTAAATTCAAAAAAGCAGACATCGACAAACGCGTTCGTGAAGCTGCTAAAATTCTTGATATTGAGCATTTGCTCGAGCGTAAACCAAAAGCTCTTTCCGGCGGTCAACGTCAACGTGTCGCTTTGGGACGCGCGATCGTACGTGAGCCGCAAGTATTCTTGATGGATGAGCCGCTCTCCAACTTGGATGCGAAACTTCGTGGACAAATGCGCGCTGAAATCAGCAAACTAACGAAGCGTCTTGAGACGACTACAATTTACGTAACGCATGACCAAATCGAAGCAATGACGATGGGCGACCGTATCGTTGTTATGAAGGACGGCTTCATTCAACAAACGGATTCCCCTGAACAACTTTACAACCACCCTGTTAACATCTTCGTAGCCGGCTTTATCGGCGCTCCTTCGATGAACTTCATCAACGGAACGTTGACGGAGCAAGGCGGAACGGTTAAATTCAAAGCGGCTGGCGTAGACGTTGTCGTTCCTGAAGGCAAATCGGCACTGCTTCGTTCGAAAGGCTACATCGGCAAAGAAGTTATTCTTGGCATTCGTCCAGAAGATCTTCACGAGGAGCCTGTGTTCTTGGAAGCTTCCCCGAACACAATCGTTAACGCACACGTAGAGGTCGCCGAGAACCTTGGTCACGAAATGTACCTGTACCTGAACGGTATCGGAACTGACACGGTTATCGCTCGCGTAGACGGACGTTCCGGTCTTCGTGACGGCACAAGCGTTAAGCTTGCTCTTGACATGAACAAAGTTCATTTGTTCGACAAAGAGTCCGAATTGAACATTTTCGAAGTGTAACACTTCGATCTAACGAGAGTCGCCTGGATAATCCAGGCGACTCTTTTTTTGTTTCTATACGTAAAACCGTTTCTGGCGCTTGCGCGTCTAATCAGTATGGATGTACGGACGGGGAGGGAAGGCATGGAGGATCGGGATGAGTACGCTTCGGCGGCCATTAGGGGCGATGAGGAGGCGCTGCTCCGGCGCATTGATATGGATAAGCGCCAGCTTTACGGCATCGCCTTCGCTTATATGCGCAATGAGGAGGATGCGATCGAGGCGATTCAGGAAACGGTTTGCCGCGTATGGGCGAAGCGCCGAACGCTGCGCGAGGCGAAGTACTTCACGACATGGACGATTCGAATATTGATTCGGGTGTGCATGGACGAGAAGAAGAAGCGAAAGCGAGAGCAACAGCAGTCTACTATAGATGCTAGCCGCATGCAGAGAACCGTAGAAGCGAATGACGAAGAGGAAGATGCGGCAGCAAGGCTCGACATGGCCGCCCAAGTGCAGGCACTGCCTGCCAATTATCGGATGGTCGTCGTACTGAAGTATTATCGCGATAGGACGATTATGGAAATAGCCGAGTTGCTCGAGAAGCCGGATGGCACAATACGGACATGGTTGAATAAGGCATTGAAGCTGCTGCGAAGCGATATGACGAAGACCGAGGAGGTGGAAGCCTATGTGCGAGGAATCGGGAAGAGAGAGGCAGCTGGTCGAGGCGATGCTGCAGATTGATCGGGAGCAGGCCGATTTGCAAATGTTGCCAATGGAAGACGAAAGACTTGATGCTGCCCTTCGGAACGGTCTTGAGAGGGGGCGCAGGCATACCGTCAGGATGAGCCGGAAGCGGCTAAGTCTAAAGCTTGGCCTATCGGCGGCGTGTGTCCTGCTGCTGCTGACGGCATTCGTTCGCGTGTCTCCTTCCTTTGCGGCAATCATGAAGGAAATTCCGGGTTTTGGCGATTTTGTAGAGCTGGTCGAAGGCGATAAGACGCTCGTGTCCGCACTCGACAATGAATTCATTCAGCCTATGAGCTTGACCGATGAGAAGAACGGTTTCAAGCTGACGGTTAACGGCGTGATTGCCGATGATAACCGGCTTGTGATTTTGTATACAGGCGAAGGGCCGGGCATAACGAGTGAGACGGAGATCGAGGACTTTAAGCTGTTGAAGGATAACGGTGAGGGGGTGCGCGGCGTGATCGGTTTTTCACAATTTAGAGGGGATAAGGAAGGAGCGGGATCCGTCATGTATGATTATTTCGATGTTTCTCTTCAAGAAGGCGAAGCTATGCCGGAAAACGTTGATTTGAATGTGAAGCTGAAGGATCAATGGCTCCGAACTAACGTTCCGATTGATCATTCCAAATTCGCTGGCATGCGTGAAGAGATTGCGGTGAATGAGGTTATCGAGCTTGACGGTCAGCGGTTAACGGTGGAAAGCGCGGTTATCACACCTCTTCAGGTGAGAGTGACCGTTAAGGCCGATCCAGACAATACGCTGCAAACGAACGGTATGATCGATGCGGTACTTAAGGATGAGAAAGGACGCATCTACACGTGGAAGACGGGAATGGGCGATTATAACGATGAGATGGTTTACCATTTCCAGAGCAGCTATTTTGCCAAACCTAAGCAGCTTGCGCTTGAAGCGGACGGAGCGTATATGTCACAGCGGGATCGGTTGTTTGTGATCAATACGGAGACAGGCGAGACGAGCGAAACGCCGGATAAGCGCATTACTTATCACGGGAAGCAGGAAGAGAAGGACGGCTATATCCTGCAGCTCGACATGGCAGACCTGGATGAGACGGAGCAGAAGTTGGGCTATACGTTCTTCGAGTATAATGGCAGCTTCACGGATGCCAGCGGAAAATCGTATTCGCTATTGGATAAGGACGGCACGAAGATTGAGTCGGGCGGATCAGAGCCGGCCCGTTATTACTTCAAAATTCCGAAGGCGGATTACGTACAGCCGCTAACGTTCCGCGTGAAGCAGTACCCGGGCTATATTTTGGAGCCGATCAGCATTACGATTAAATAAGAAGAGGACGCCGGGCAGCGCCGAAACGTTGCGTTCGGCGTCTTTTTCCTTTACGATGAAGACATTGGATACATACTTACATAACAGCATGCTGCAGTTGTCATAAGAGGAGGCCATACGATGGCGAAGAAAGTAAAGGTGTCTGAGCTCGTCCAGCAATTTCAACTCGAAATTGTCGCTGGAGAAGATGGGCTGAAGCGTGCAATTACGGTTGACGATCTGTATCGTCCGGGATTGGAGATGGCAGGCTATTTCCACTACTATCCGAGCGAACGCGTACAGCTGCTAGGACGGACGGAAATATCGTTCTTAAGCACGCTAGAGAGCGAAGAGCGCAAGGATCGTATGGCGTGGCTGTGCAACGAGGAGACGCCGTGCATTATTTTGACAAGAGGGCTTGAAGCGCCGGAAGAGCTCGTGCAGCAATCGAACGCATCGAACATTCCGGTGTTGCGCAGCAATGTGGCGACAACGATTCTATCCAGCCGGATTACCGACTTCCTGGAGAAGAAGCTTGCTCCGACCGCGACGATTCATGGCGTTCTCGTCGACGTCTACGGCGTGGGCATGCTTATTACCGGGGGAAGCGGCATCGGCAAGAGCGAGACGGCGCTGGAGCTCGTGAAGCGCGGACATCGGCTCGTAGCCGACGATGCGGTTGAAATTCGTCAGACGTCCGACGGACAGCTGCATGGCAGCGCGCCGGAGCTAATCCGCCATTTGCTCGAGATTCGCGGACTGGGCATCATTAACGTGATGACGCTATTCGGCGCGGGCGCGGTCAGAACGCAGAAGCGGATCGGACTCGTGATTAAGCTGGAGAACTGGCAGCAGGATAAGCAATACGATCGTCTGGGACTCGATGAGGAGACGACGCGCATTATCGATACGGACATCCCTCTCGTCACGGTTCCCGTTCGTCCAGGTCGTAACTTGGCAGTCATTATCGAGGTGGCGGCGATGAATTTCCGCTTGAAACGGATGGGCTACAATGCGGCGCTGCAATTCACGAACAAGCTGACCGAAACGATCGCGGACGATATGGACGATTACGATTGAGATTGATAACAAAGGAGATAAGCGTGAATGGAAACTTTGCTCATTAATCCGATTGCGTTCACAATCGGCAGTATAGCTGTTCATTGGTACGGCATTATTCTGGGCACGGCGGCCTTGGTCGGCCTGCTGCTCGCAGTACAAGAAGGCAAGCGATTCGGCATTAAGCCGGATTTCTTCATGGACCTGCTGCTTCTTGGCGTTCCATCGGCTATTATCGGAGCGCGAATCTATTATGTAGCGTTCACTTGGGATGACTACAAAGACAATTTCCTTGATGTGTTCAAAATATGGGAAGGCGGCATCGCCATCTATGGCGCTCTTATAGGCGCGTTTATATGCGGATATTTCTATTTCCGGGCAAAAGGCTATAGTTTCCTGCGCATCGTCGATATTTGCGTTCCGTCGCTGCTGGCCGGTCAAATGATCGGGCGCTGGGGCAACTTCATGAACCAGGAGGCGTACGGCGGCCCGGTTGAAGAGAGCTTCCTGCGGGAGACGCTTCATATTCCAGCTTTTATCGTGAATCAAATGAATATCAATGGCGTATTCCATCACCCGGCTTTTCTTTATGAATCGCTCTGGAGCTTGGTTGGAATCGCGATTCTGTTTATTTTGCGCCGTCAACGCTTCCTGCGTGCCGGCGAACTGATGGCCGCTTATTTCATTTGGTATTCCATCGGCCGCTTCTTTATCGAGGCGCTTCGTACGGACAGCTTGGGCTTCGCAGGACCGAAATGGCTGGCGTCGTTCATTGATGCGCTATGGTCTCCGATGACCGTCGTGTTCGAGGAAGGTTATTTGGATCCGGCTTACGGCAATATTAGAATATCGCAGATGCTTGCTTTGCTGTTGATCGTGGGCGCAATCATCTTCGTCATCGTACGTCGCAGATCTGGACTGGCTATTGCCCGTTATTCCGATCCGATCGTATCGAGCAAGCCTGAGAAGGTTGCCCAGGATACAATAATAGATGGCGAGAGCGGAACGTCTGCAACTAAGGGAAAAGAACAATAGCAGCAGGCGGCTTCTTAATCGTCTGCGAAGCGTTTTGGGAGGTTTGAATGGATGACAGGCAATATACGTACGATGCTCTTCGATCTGGATGGCACGATTCTGGACACCAATGAGCTCATCATACGCTCGTTCATAGAAGCGCTGAAGGGCGTAGCGGAGGAAGGTTTCGGCAGGGAGCATATTATCCCGAGCATGGGCGAGCCGCTGACCGACCAATTGAAGCGGTTCTCCGGCCTGGAGGAAGTGTCGCATCTCGTTGCAGCTTATCGCGAGGTTAACCTTCGACTGCATGACGAGCTCGTCAAGCCTTTCGAATATGTCGTCGATGTATTGCGCAATCTTCACGACAAAGGCATACAGATCGGTGTCGTTACGACGAAGATGCGCCTTACGACGGAGAAGGGGCTGAAGTTCGTCGGCATATTCGATTATGTCGATGCGATCATTACGATCGACGATGTGACGAATCCGAAGCCGCATCCGGAGCCGGTCAATAAGGCGATCGCGCTGCTGGGCGCCGATCCGGCCACGACGTTGATGGTCGGCGATAGCGTCGTCGATATCAAGTCTGCGGTAGCGGCGGGTACGGTTGCCGTTGGCGTCGCTTGGTCGCTGAAAGGCGAGAAGCTGCTGAGCGAAGCAGGAGCGCAGCATATCCTTCATGATATGCGCGATCTGTACGCGTTCGTCGGAATGGAGAGCGAGCCGTTTGCGAAACGTTGACCGATACCAGGTGGAAGGGCCGAACGCCCTTTGGCAGGTGTACAAAACGGTAAGCCGCGTGAAGGCGGTACGCAACTTCATCTTTATCCAGCTGGCGCGTTATTGTCCGAGCTTGCCGACCAAAAACTTCATCTACCGGCGCGTTCTGGGCATGAAGATAGGCGAGAAGACGGCGTTCGCCCTGATGGTGATGGTGGACGTATTTTTCCCCGAGCGAATCAAGGTCGGCAATAATTCGATTATCGGGTATAATACGACGATATTGACCCATGAGTATTTGATCAAGGAATATCGGCTTGGCGATGTCGTGATCGGCTCGAATGTGATGATCGGTGCCAACACGACGATATTGCCGGGCGTCACGATAGGTGACGGAGCGGTCGTCGCTGCCGGCTCGGTCGTCCATAAGGATGTGCCGGCAGGCAGCTTCGTTGGAGGCAATCCGATGCGCGAGATTAAGCGGGGCGATACCCAGCCGGATATCGACGATCGCATGAAGCATATTATTCATTAGCCGGCAGAACGGCAACGAAATAGTGATGGGAAAGCCCCAGGCGGACGGATTATATTCGTTCGCAGGGGCTTCCTTGTTGTTAGAGCGCTGTGGGCGAGAAGGGCGTTTATTGTCTTGACGGAGCGCGGTTATTCATGCTAATATTACGACTAATATCTTTAATTTGTTAGACTGGTAACATGGTAATGCTTTAATATACTAAAGTAACCGAAGGTGATAACGAATGTCCAAACCAAAAGTATTTGAGAAGCCGATAGGCGTTAAAGATTATTTGCCGGGAGCGGTGGCGAAGCTTCGCCATATTGAGCGCCAGGTGCTCGCTTGCATGCAAGGCTGGGGCTATGAGCAAATTATGACTCCGACGATGGAATATTACGATACGGTAGGCGTCGCAAGCTCGACGTCCGACCAGAAGTTGTTCAAGCTGCTTAACAATCGCGGCACGACGCTCGTGCTGCGCTCCGATATGACGTCGCCGATTGCGCGCGTTGTCGCGTCTCTATTGAAGGATGCCGACTTCCCGCTGCGGTTGTCGTACCACTCGAACGTATTCCGTGCGATCGAAGAGGAAGCGGGCCGCGAGGCGGAGTTTTTCCAAACGGGCGTTGAGCTGGTGGGCGATTCGTCGGCGGAAGCGGATGCCGAGGTCGTCGCGCTGGCGATTGCGTCGTTGAAGGCGGCAGGCGTGGAACGGTTCAAGATTGCGATTGGCCATGTCGGTTTCCTGAACGGACTGTTCGAGGAGACGCTGACGGGCCGCGAAGAAGCGCAGGAGCAGCTCAAAGCTTGCTTGCTCGGTCGGGACTATGTCGGCTACCGCGAGCAATTGCGCAAGCTGGCGCTTGACGAGCCGGTACAGCGAGAGCTGGAGGGCATCCTTAGACTGCGCGGCGGACAGGAAATATGCGATCACGCGCTGCAGCTAAGCGGCAATGCAAAGGCGCGCGAGTCGATCAGCCATCTATGCGAGATTTGGGATGTGCTGAAGGCGTACGGCGTATGCGAGCATGTGCTCATCGATCTTACGATGATTGGAGATTTCTCTTATTATACAGGCATGACTTTCGAGGGTTATGCGGCTGATCTTGGATTCCCGGTCGCAAGCGGCGGCCGCTACGACAATCTGCTGTCGCAATTTGGGCGCAAGGCGCCGGCGACGGGCTTCGCGCTCAAGACGACGCGTATTCTGGAGCTTCTCGGCAACGAGGCGGATGAAGCGGTTCAGAGAACGCTGATCGTCTATGACGCGACGGGGCGTTCCGAAGCTCTGGCGAAAGCGCAGGAGCTGCGGGGCGAGGGAGTTAAGGTTGTGACGGAGCGGGTTAATGAGGAAAGCATGGAGGCCTATAAGGCGATCCGCTTGCGCGGCGTTGTAGAGGAGCCGTTCACTTATAAAGGCATTGCATATACGGGATTCGATGATTTTGTTCTGAAAGGAGGCAGCGCCACATGAGCGGAGACAACAAGCAAATATTGAAAGTGGCGATGCCGAAAGGCCGCATCTACAAGCAGGCTTCGAAGCTGTTCCGCGAAGCGGGATTGCCGATTCCTAGCGACTTCGACGATACGCGCAAGCTCATTATTGAACTGCCTGAAGCCAAGATGGAGTTCATTATGGCGAAGCCGGTCGACGTGCCGACTTACGTGGAATACGGCGTGGCCGATATTGGCATCGTCGGCAAAGACGTACTGATGGAAGAGAACAAGGACGTCTATGAGCTGCTCGATCTAGGTATTGCGAAATGCCGGATGTCGGTTATCGGAATGCCGGATTGGAAGCCGACGATCAATCCTCGCGTTGCTACGAAGTACCCGAACGTCGCTTCGGCTTACTTCCGCGAGCTCGGCCAGCAGGTCGAGGTCATTAAGCTGAACGGCTCGATCGAGCTTGCGCCGCTGATCGGCCTTGCCGACCGGATCGTCGATATGGTGGAAACGGGGCAGACGCTTCGCGAGAACGGGCTGGTGGAGATGGAATCGATCTTCGGCATTACAAGCCGACTGATCGCCAACCGGGTCAGCTACCGGATGAAGAACGACAGCATTCAAAGCTTATGCGATTTGCTGCAGGAGACGCTTGCGGCGAAGGCTTAAAACGAAGATAGCACTAGAGAACGAGTGAGGAAAGGAGCGCTATCGTATGCGCATTATGAAAGCGGAGCAGTTTGGTTTGAAGCGCGAGGTCGAGTACGGCTCGCCGGAGCAGAACGAGGTCGTTCGGACCATTGTCGAGGCGGTCCGAACGGAAGGAGACGCGGCGCTGCTTAAGTATACCGAGCAGCATGACCGCGTGAAGCTGGATGCGGCGTCGCTTCGCGTGACGCAGCAGGAGATCGAGGCGGCGTACGCGAAGGTCGACGCCGCATTCCTCACGGCCATCCGCGAGGCGGCCGTGAACATTAGGGCTTTCCACGAGAAGCAGATGCGCGTCTCGTGGATGGACCTGCAGCCCGACGGGACGCTGCTCGGGCAAATATTGCGACCGCTGAAGCGGGTCGGCGTATACGTGCCCGGAGGCAAGGCGGCTTATCCGTCGTCTGTGCTCATGAACGTCATTCCGGCACAAGTAGCCGGCGTGCCGGAGATCGTGATGGTAACGCCGCCGGCCACTGGCGGCAAGGAAGGCATCGACCCGTATATTCTCGTTGCCGCCGCGGAATCTGGCGTCAAGGAGATGTACCGGGTCGGAGGCGCACAAGCCATTGCCGCGCTTGCGTTCGGCACGGCTACGATTGCCCCGGTCGACAAGATCTGCGGACCGGGCAATATCTACGTGGCGCTGGCTAAGCGCGCCGTATTCGGCGCCGTCGATATCGACAGCATCGCCGGCCCAAGCGAAATCGTCGTCCTAGCCGATGACACGGCGGACGCATCTTACGTCGCTGCCGACCTGCTGTCGCAGGCCGAGCACGACGAGATGTCGTCGGCGATCCTCATTACGCCGTCGACGAAGCTGGCCGAGGCTGTCGCCGCTGAAGTCGAGCGCCAGCTCGCAACGCTGCCGCGCGAGGCGATCGCCCGCAGCTCGGTAGACAACTACGGCGCAGCGCTGCTCGTCGACTCGCTGAAGGACGGCATCGACGTCGTCAACCAGTTGGCGCCTGAGCACTTGGAAGTGCTGACGGCCGATCCGATGAGCCTGCTCGGCCTCATCCAGAACGCGGGCGCGATCTTTCTCGGCCCGTACAGCTCGGAGCCGGTCGGCGATTATTTCGCCGGACCGAATCACATCATACCGACAAACGGTACGGCTCGCTTCTCCTCGCCGGTCAACGTCGACGACTTCCTCAAGAAGTCGAGCTTGATCTACTACAGCAAGGAAGCGCTGATGGCGAATGGCGATAAGATCATCACGCTCGCTCGCCATGAGGGATTAGAGGGACACGCTCGCGCGATCGAAATCCGGTTGGAGAAGGAACGCGGGCTTCAATAAATCAGTTTTGATTGACCAATTAGCGGCATTTTATCAAACTAAATTCGGCGGTAGACGCTGAATCGTCCAATAGCGGTATTTTGGGAAACTAATTGGACGTATTTTGGCTTAGACGCTGAAATGGCCCATTTAATTGCCCTAAATGCCGATATTGATGAACAGCTTTTCGAGTCCAACGCCGAATTAGTGTCCCGAAAGGACACTAAACACGAACGCAACATGCGATGACAACCCAACCCAAACTAACTAACCAACCAATATAAACAGAAAGAAGGAATTACAGTGGCGGATATTAGAGTGCGCGAGGCGTCGGTCGTGCGCAAGACGAATGAAACGGACATTAAGCTGTCGTTCGCGGTGGACGGAACAGGCGAGACGAAGATCGATACCGATGTGCCTTTCCTGAACCATATGCTCGACCTGTTCACGAAGCACGGACAATTCAACCTGCAAGTCGAGGCGCGCGGCGACATCGACATCGACGATCACCATACCGTTGAAGACATCGGCATCTGTTTAGGCCAGACGCTTCGCGAGGCGCTGGGCGACAAGCGCGGCATAAAGCGTTACGCGAGTGTATTCGTACCGATGGATGAGGCGCTCGCGCAGGTCATTATCGACGTCAGCAACCGTCCCCACTTCGAATACCGCGCGGAATACCCGTCGGCGCAGGTCGGAAGCTTCACTACGGAGCTCGTCCACGAGTTCCTATGGAAGCTCGCGCTGGAGTCGCGCATTACGCTGCATGTTATCGTGCACTACGGCAAAAACACGCATCACATGATCGAAGCGGTATTCAAAGCGCTCGGCCGTGCGATCGACGAAGCGACGAGCATCGATCCTCGCGTACAAGGAGTGCCTTCAACGAAGGGAGTGCTGTAGATGATTGCGATTATAGATTATGGCATGGGCAATCTGCATAGCGTAAGCAAAGCGGTTGAACGACTCGGGTTCGAGGCCGTCATCACCGCAGACCCGCAGCGCATTCTGGAGGCGGACGGCGCGATATTGCCCGGGGTTGGCGCATTCGGCGACGCGATGCAGAACCTGCGCAACACGAAGCTGGACGAGGTGGCGAAGTTCTATGCGGCATCAGGCAAGCCGATGCTGGGCATCTGCCTCGGCATGCAGCTTCTGTTCAGCGAGAGCGAGGAATACGGCCGGAACGAAGGGTTGAACCTTCTTCCTGGCAAGGCCGTTCGATTCCAAGGCGATTATAAAGTGCCGCATATGGGCTGGAATAAGCTTTCGTTCTCGCAGGCGCAATCGCCATTGTTCGAAGGGCTTGAAGAAGGACATGTGTATTTCGTTCACTCCTTCCATGTGAAGCCGGAGCTGGCGAGCGACCTGCTTGCAACGACCGACTACAATCAACAAGTGACGGCGATCGTCGGACGCGGCAACGTGTATGGCATGCAGTTCCATCCGGAGAAAAGCGGCGAGCTCGGCATGCAGCTGCTCGGCAATTTCTTGGCGCTGACCGGCAGCCCGCGGCTGCAGCAGCAAGTATAACGAACGGATATAGCGATAGAAGGCCCGGCCAAAGCGAAGCGCAGTCAATCTATTCAGCTTGGAAGCGGCCAGGGCATATAAAGGAGAGGGCAACATGCTGGCGAAACGTATCATACCGTGTCTCGACGTGAAGGACGGCCGGGTCGTAAAGGGCGTCAACTTCGTGAATCTTCGCGATGCGGGCGATCCGGTCGAACTTGCGGCTACTTATGACCGCGAGGGTGCAGACGAGCTTGTGTTTCTGGATATTTCGGCGTCGGTCGAAGGACGCGCGACGATGATTGAGGTCGTGAAGCGGACGGCTGGCGAAATTACGATTCCGTTCACGGTTGGCGGCGGCATCTCCCATGTGGACGATATGAAGCGGCTGCTGCGCGCGGGAGCGGACAAAATCGGCATTAATACGGCAGCGGTTAAGAACAAGGGGCTCGTATCTGAAGGTGCCCGTAAGTTCGGCTCGCAGTGTATCGTCGTAGCCATCGACGCGAAGTTCAACCCGGAATGGGGCGAATGGGAAGTGTACACGCATGGCGGCCGTCAGACGACGGGCATACGCGCGCTGGAATGGGCACGCGAGGTCGAGCGTCTCGGCGCAGGGGAAATCCTGTTGACTAGCATGGATGCGGACGGAACGAAGGACGGCTTCGACGTGAAGCTGACGCAAGCGGTATCCGATTCGCTAGGCATTCCGGTCATCGCCTCCGGCGGAGCCGGACGGGTCGAGCACTTCAGCGAGGTGTTCCAACAGGCGCACGCGGACGCGGCGCTTGCGGCGACGATTTTCCACTATAAAGAAATGACGATACGCGAGGTTAAGGACGATTTGCGTCTGAAGGGAGTAGAAGTTCGATGACGGTCAACAATTACAACGAGCTGCTTACACAAATCAAATGGGATGCGGCAGGACTAATTCCGGCCGTCGTTCAGGACGCTCAGAGCAAGGAAGTGCTCATGCTCGCGTACATGAATGAGGAATCGCTTAAGCTGTCTATAGAATCCGGCGTCACCTGGTATTGGAGCCGCTCGCGCAGCGAGCTATGGAACAAGGGGGCGACCAGCGGACATACGCAGCGCATCGTCTCCATGTCCTACGACTGCGACGGCGATACGCTGCTGCTTCGCGTGGAGCAGCAAGGTCCGGCTTGCCATACAGGCCGATATAGCTGCTTCTACAATGCGATCGAGGTGCAAGGCGCATCGACTGAAGCTGCGGAATCCGCAGAGCCTGCAGCGGAGCGCTTCGCGATGCTCGGCCATCTGGAGAGCGTCATCGCGCAGCGCGATGCGGAGCGTCCGGACGGCGCTTACACGACGTACCTGTTCGAGAAGGGCGTAGACAAGATCCTGAAGAAAATCGGCGAAGAAGCGTCCGAGGTCATTATCGCGGCTAAGAACCAAGACAACGACGAGCTTCGCAGCGAGGCAAGCGATCTTATCTTCCATCTGATGGTGCTTCTGCGCGAGCGCAAGCTGCCGCTTGACGACGTGATGCGCGAGCTAAGCGGCCGCGTAGGAAAGCCGACGACGAACAAAATGAGATAACCTGCTGGCTATCGAATTATCAAGAATTATCAAATTCTCATTTTACAAATGAATAAGCTACGAAAGGCCGGAATGCTCATGTTTATCGATTATCATACCCATCATGCCCGCTGCGGCCACGCGGTAGGCGAGCTTGAAGAGTACGTGAAGAAGGGCATCGAGATCGGACTTGCGCAGATCGGCCTTTCCGACCATATGCCGTTGCTGCATGTTGATCCGGCAACTTACCTGCCGGAGATGGCGATGCCGATGGAGGAGCTTCCGCGTTATGTCGAGGAATGTCTTGCTCTGAAGGAGAAGTACAAGGGGCAGATCGATGTTCGGGTCGGCCTGGAAGGCGACTACATCGAAGGCTGCGAGGAGCAGATCGAGCGTATCGTGAAGGCGTACCCTTGGGATTATGTGATCGGCTCGGTTCATTTTCTGGGCGAATGGGACATTACCGACTTCCGTCAGACCGCGGGCTGGGAAGGCAAGAACAAGCTTGCGGTGTACGAGCAGTATTACGATGCGGTTATGAAAGCGGCGGCAACGGGCTTTTACGATTACATCGGCCATATTGACGTTATCAAGCGGTTCGGCTTCAAGCCGGATGAGGATGTAACCCATCTTGAGAACGCCGCGCTCGAAGCGGTGAAGAAGCACGGTCTTGCGATCGAGCTGAACGCATCCGGTCTCCGGACGCCGGTGAAGGAGATGTTCCCAAGCCGCCGAATGCTCGAATATGCTTATGAACTCGGGATTCCGCTGACGATAGGCTCGGACGCCCATCAGCCGGAGAGACTCGGTCAATATTTGGAAGAAGCGCGCGCAGCGCTTAAGGAAGTGGGCTATACGCAGCTAGCGACATTTAATTGTCGAAAAATAATGCTGATTGATTTTTGAATTATCGTAAATTCGATGTATAATAGGATAGAATAAGACAAGGTTTGTCGAATAATATTCGGCAGGCGACAGTACTCGATAAGTAAAATTTATTGGTTTAAACGCTCAGGAGGGTATCATGGTAAGCGACAAGGTGCGTATATTTTCGGGTTCGTCCAATCCGGTATTGGCTCAAAAAATCAGTGCAGAGCTTGGTCTATCACTCGGTGCAATCAAGATGTCTCGTTTCAAAAGCGGAGAGATTTACGTTCACTACGAGGAAACGATTCGTAACTGCGACGTGTTTCTCGTTCAATCGTTCTCGCATCCGATCAACGAGCATTTTGTAGAATTGCTCGTGATGATCGATGCGGCTAAGCGCGCTTCGGCGAGAACGGTCAACATCATCATGCCTTATTACGGCTATGCTCGTCAGGAACGCAAGGCAGCTCCGCGGGAGCCGATCTCGGCGAAAATGTTGGCTGACGTGCTTACGACGGTTGGCGCGAACCGCGTCATTACGATCGATTTGCATGCACCGGCGATTCAAGGCTTCTTCAACATCCCGGTTGACCACATGACGGCGCTTGATCTGATCAGCGATTACCTGAAAGCCAAAAACATCAAAAATCCGGTCGTCGTATCGCCGGATGCAGGTCGTGCTTCGACCGCGGAGAAGCTGGCTAACTACCTGGACACTTCGTTTGCGATCATGATCAAGAAGCGCCCAGCGCACAACGAATCCTCCATAACGCATGTTATCGGCGATGTAGAAGGTCAAACCCCGATCATTATCGAGGACTTGATCGATACCGGCACGACGATCGTCAATGTTGTGGAAAGCCTGAAGGAGCGCGGCGCGGAAGACGTGTACGTATGCGCGACGCATCCGCTGTTCTCCGGTAATGCCATTGAGCGTTTGGATCATCCATCCATAAAAGAAGTTATCGTGACCGACTCGATTCTGTTGCCGGAATCGACGCCGGAGCGATTCAAAGTGTTGTCTGTGGCGCCACTGCTTGCGGAAGCGACACGGATCATTTTGGAGGGCGGCTCGATCAGCACGTTGTTCAAGAACAACGGCGTGTAATATTCGGCTGGCCATGCCCATATGCCCAAAAGAATAGGTTTGCCGCGAAAAATCGCGGGCGGCTCGCATGCCGTCCGCGATTTTTCCCACATATTCTTTCGTGTTAGGATAGGCGGCGCTATGGTATAATCTTAGAAAATCGGAAGTAACGGGAGGTGCCTTGCTAGTGAAAGAGAAGAGACTTGTGGCTGTCGATAAGCAAACGAAGGTAATACCGATTCAATGGGACGCTACGTTTTTCTTTGAACGGGCTGTTCGTTCGCTGGATCGATTCCATTACGACAAGGCCCTCAAATATTTTCGGCGCGCCGTTGAATACGAACCTGATAATCCAGTTAACCATTGCAATATGGCCGGCATCTTATCGGAAATGGGCAATTATGAGGAATCGAACCGGATCTTGAGCATGATCGTAGACGAGCTCGATCCATCGATGACGGAATGCCATTTCTATATGGCGAACAATTATGCGAATATGGAACAGTACGAGGCGGCCGAAGGCTCGCTAATTCAATATTTGGAGGAAGACCCCGACGGCCAGTTTCTCGATGAGGCGGAAGATATGATGGATCTGCTTCATTACGAGCTGGAGCGCCCGACCCAATTGAAAAACATTAAGTCGCGCGAGGGTATGATCGAGCACGATCAAGCGCGAACGCTGCTCGAGGAAGGCAAGTTCACGGAAGCGGTCCGCATATTGGAGCAAATCACGCAGCAGCAACCTGATTTTCTCGCGGCGAGAAACAATCTGGCGCTCGCTTATTATTACATGGGCATGTTCGAAAAGGCGATGGAGACGATTCAAGAGGTGTTAGCTATTGAGTCGGGCAATTTGCATGCGCTTTGCAACCTTGCGATTTTCTACCAGCACGAGGGCGACGAGAAAAATCTGCGTCCGCTCGTTGAGCTGTTGAAAAAGACGGCTCCTTTCCATCAAGAGCATGTGTTTAAACTCGCTACGACAATGGGTATCTTAGGAGAGCACAGCTCCGCGCACCGTCACTTCTCAAGACTGCTGAAGGATGCCGAGCTTCATCAGGATCCATGCCTGTACCATTACGCGGCTGTAGCTTCCTGCAACATCGGACGGCTCCAGGAAGCGGAGCGTCTATGGAAGCAGGCGATCAAGCTTGATCCGATGTCGGGCATCCCGCAGTATTATATGGAGCAGCTGGAACATATCCGCAGCGGCAATCAGACCGGCCATGTAAGCTACCATTATCATTTACCGTTCGAGGAGCAGTTCAAGCTATGGGAAAAGTCGTCTGACGGCATTCCCGATCATCTGAAGCGGGACCCGCTCGTTCGATCTTCCTTCTTCTGGGCGCTGCGCCATGGCGATCAGCATACGAAGCTGCAGGTCATTCAAGCGCTCGGCATGATTGCCGACAGCGAAGTAAAGGATGTGCTGCGCGCTTTTCTGCTGGAGCGGGACGAAGACGACTATTTGAAGCGGATCGCGATATTCGTATTGCGGACGATCGGCGTTCAAGAGCCGCTGCATGCGGTATTGGAAAGTAAGGATACGGTCATTGAGCCGAACCGGGTGCCTTCGCGTCTGCCTGTGTGGGATGAGAAATGGCAGGCCGTCGTCGAGATGGCGATGAATCGTATGAATAAGCAGTATGACCTTGTCCAGCAGCATGACCTCATGACGCTGTGGGTCGAATTTTTGTCGCGGGTGTATCCGGATGTACCGAAGCTGAGCAAGCCGGAGGGCTGGGCAGCGGCACTGGAATATTTGACGGCCAAGATGCATCGCCGCGCGATCTCGTACCATGAAGTTTCTATGCGTTACGGCACATCGATTGCTACGGTAAGCAAGAACGTGAAGACGATCGACGGCGTGTGCGGCATTAAGGAAAAGATGAAGTCGGTAAGCTCGGTGTTTTCTTCGAATTCTACGGATGAATAGGCTTTAACCGTATGTAGAATCGAGCGAGACAAACTATAGATGAGGTGATATATATGTACAAATCGATTATTATCGGTACCGGCCCTGCCGGACTGACTGCAGCTATTTACTTGGCTCGCGCCAATATGGAGCCGCTTATTATCGAAGGACCGGAGCCTGGCGGCCAACTGACGACGACGACGGAAGTCGAGAACTTCCCCGGATTCCCGGAAGGCATCATGGGACCGGAGCTTATGGAAAATATGCGCAAGCAAGCGGAGCGCTTCGGCGCCAAATTTATTACGGGCTGGGTCAACAGCGTCGACCTGTCGGAACGTCCGTTCAAGCTACAAGTAGAAGGTCACGGAGAGCTGATTGGCGAGAGCGTCATAATCTCGACCGGCGCATCGGCGAAGTACCTCGGCATTCCGGGCGAGAAAGACAATGTCGGACGCGGCGTCAGCACTTGCGCGACATGCGACGGCTTCTTCTTCCGCGGCAAAAAGATTATCGTGGTCGGCGGCGGCGATTCGGCGATGGAGGAAGCTAACTTCCTGACTCGCTTCGCGTCGAACGTCGAGCTGGTCAACCGCCGCGATGAGCTTCGCGCATCGAAGATTATGCAGGACCGCGCTCGCGAGAACGAGAAAATAAGCTGGAGCCTGAATCGCACGCCGATTGAGGTAGTCGCAAGCGGCATGGGCGTTACCGGCTTGAAGGTTCGCGATAACGCAACAGGCCAAGAGGACGTTATCGAGACGGACGGTATCTTCATCGCGATCGGCCATACGCCGAATACGAAGTTCCTGAACGGCCAGATCGATACGGACGAGCATGGCTACATTAAGGTGAAGCCGGGCAGCTCCGAGACGAACATAGCAGGCGTATTCGCATGCGGGGACGTACAGGACAGCAAGTACCGCCAAGCGATCACGGCTGCGGGAAGCGGCTGTATGGCGGCGCTCGACTGCGAACGTTTCCTCGAAGGCAGCATTACGCATGACTGGAGCAAGTCGGTTTAATCGTTAAAGTGAATAGGGGCTGTATCGGCTAAGCGATGTTTAGCAGGTGCAGCTCTTTTTATTTCATATCGGGACTATGCTGCGTGGTTCAAATATCCAACATAGCTCGCCTCGAAATATTCGATTATGAGGGAAAATTCATTTAACGGTGACTGCATACGGGTTATGATGGAATCGGTGCACGCAAAGAGCTTGATAAGTGCTTGAACAGCTTGTTTTACCAGCATTCTACATTGTTGACGACAGCATGAACAACGCTTATAGTGGGTACAGAGAAGTTTAACATTATTGATGAGGTGGACTAGTGATGTCTGAGAAGATTTACGTTGGCGTCGATGTCGGCGGTACTGCAATTAAAGTAGGAATTTGCAACGCGGAGGGACAGCTGCTCCAGACATATGAGGGCCCGACAGAGACAAGTAAAGGAACGGACACTATCCTTCATAATATCGCGACCTATGCACGCGCCATTGTAGACGAATCGTCTTATGAGTGGGAACAAGTTGACGGCGTAGGCGTTGGCATCGCCGGTTTTCTTGATATTCCTAACGGCATTATTAAATTCGCTCCTAACTTGAAAATCGAAAATGTCGATTTGAAGTCTTATTTGGAGAAACAACTGAACAAAACAGTCAAAGTCAATAACGACGCGAACGTAGCTGCGCTTGGCGAAGCATGGGGCGGAGCAGGCAAAGGCATCGACCAATGCGTATGCTATACGCTCGGCACCGGCGTTGGCGGCGGTATTATTATAAATGGTAAAATCGTAGAAGGTTTCGCAGGCATGGCGGGCGAACTCGGTCATATGTCCATCGTTCCCGATCTGGAAGCGATTGGGTGCGGCTGCGGCAAGATGGGCTGTCTCGAGACGGTATCTTCCGCAACGGGCATCATTCGCATGGCGAAGGACGCCGTAGAACGCGGCGACCGCACGAATCTGTCGCATGTTGAAAACATCATGGCGAAGGACGTTATCGATGCTGCCAAAGCGGGCGATGAGGTCGCTTCCCGCATCGTAAGCCGTGCTGCTTACTACTTGGGCAAGTCGATGGCAATGATGGCGATCATCCTTAATCCGCAATACTTTATTATTGGCGGCGGCGTATCGAAGGCGGGCGACTTCCTGTTCGATCAAATCCGCGAAGTATTCGAGAAATACACGCAAGATCAAGCGAAAGAAAACGTGAAGATCGTTGCGGCTACACTCGGCAATAACGCTGGCGTTGTAGGCGCTGCCGGACTTATTCTTAGAGGCTAGTCTTTACTTATTAAGAAGCAACATGAGCTGCGCCGCCTACGGGCGGCTACAGCCAGTTATGGTAGAAGTAGGTTTTGCATTCGCAAAACCTTAGCTTATGCTTACGAAGTAGGTTTTGCATTCGCAAAACCTTTAAGGAGGTTGGTCCAACATGGAGACGGCCGTTACAGTTGCGAAGCTTGTCATTATTACAGGAATGTCGGGCGCGGGCAAAACGATTGCCGTGCAGAGCCTCGAGGATCTCGGCTTCTTCTGCGTCGACAACCTGCCGCCGGTGCTTATTCCGAAGTTCGCCGAGTTGATCGATCAGTCGAACGGCAAGATCGGCAAGGTCGCGCTCGTGATCGACCTGAGGGGGCGCGAGTTTTTCGATGCCTTGGCGGAATCGCTGGCATTCATCAAGGATCATTACACGATCGACTGCGAGATTCTGTTCCTGGACGCAACGGACGAGGTGCTCGTTCAGCGTTACAAGGAGAGTCGCCGCCGTCATCCGCTTGCGCCGGAGGGCATGCCGCTGGAAGGTATCCGCAACGAACGCCGGATGCTGGAGGATCTGAAGGGCTCGGCCTCGCAGGTGATCGATACGACCATATTGAAACCGGGCCAGCTGAAGGAACGTATTATATCGCGGTTTACGAATTTGGAACAGAACAGTCTCTCCGTGAACGTAACCTCCTTCGGCTTCAAGTACGGCATACCTATCGATGCCGACCTCATCTACGACGTTCGTTTCCTTCCGAACCCGCATTATATCGAACATCTGCGTCCGAATACGGGACAAAATCCGGATGTCTACGAATATGTGATGAAGTGGCCCGAAACACAACAATTTCTAACCAAGCTGCTCGACATGCTGCAATTCCTTATTCCTCTCTACCGCAAGGAAGGGAAAAGCCAGGTTGTCATCGGGATCGGCTGTACGGGCGGCAAGCATCGCTCTGTCGCGATCGCCGAATATTTGGGACGCATGCTCGGCAGCAGCGATACGGAACGCATTCGTGTCAGCCATCGCGATGCCGATCGTGACAAGCATTGACGGGGTGAGACGATGCAAACAAGGCATAAAATTTTAAGACGCCCTAAAATCGTCGTAATCGGCGGCGGTACGGGGCTTTCTGTCATGCTGCGAGGATTGAAGGAGAAGCCGCTCGACATTACGGCTATCGTAACGGTTGCCGACGACGGGGGGAGCTCCGGCATTTTGCGCAATGAGCTTCAAATTCCGCCGCCCGGCGACATACGCAACGTGCTTATGGCGCTTGCGGACGCCGAGCCGCTGCTTACCGAGGTGCTTCAGTACCGATTTAATAGCGGAACAGGATTAGCCGGGCATAGTTTAGGCAACCTAATGCTAGCGGCCATGACGGATATTTCCGGCGACTTCGTAACTGGCGTGCGTGAGCTAAGCCGCGTTCTGGCCGTTCGAGGACGGGTGCTGCCCGCCGCCAATCAGGCGATCGTGCTGAAGGCGGAAATGGCCGACGGCTCAATTGTAACGGGTGAATCGATGATACCCAAGGCCGGCCAGGCCATTAAGCGGGTATTTATCGAACCGAGCGATGTGGAAGCTTTGCCTGAGGCGGTAGAAGCGATTGAGCAGGCAGACGCGATCCTGTTCGGTCCGGGAAGCTTGTACACGAGCATTATTCCGAACCTGCTCGTCCCGAAGCTCGCAGAAGCGATCATTGGATCAAATGCAGTGAAGCTGTTTGTATGCAATGTAATGACGCAGCCGGGCGAGACGGACAACTATTCGGTTAGCGATCACTTGGAAGCCGTACATCGGCATATCGGTCATCATTTGTTCGATTATGTCATCGTCAACGACGGAGAGATTCCGCCGCAGATTGAAAGCAAGTACGCGGAGATGGGCTCTAAGGCCGTTCATCTCGACTTGGACGAGGTAACGCGCCGCGGTTATCAGGTCATAGCGGATCGCCTTGTGCTGTTCCGGACTTTTTTGCGGCATGATGCCGAACGTTTGAGCCATCATATCTATAAACTGGTAGAGAACTGGATGCTTAGAAAGAGGTGATGAACGATGTCTTTTGCGGCACAAACAAAAAAAGAGCTAACCCTAATTGAAGCCGATAGCTGCTGTGAGCGTGCAGAGCTGTCCGCGCTATTACGGATGAACGGCTCGGTCAGCGTATCCAGCCGCAAGGTCGTCCTCGACATCTCGACTGAAAATGCGGCAATCGCCAGAAGAATCTACTCTCTGCTTAAGAAGCATTACGATATGCATATTGAGCTGCTTGTGCGCAAGAAAATGCGCCTGAAGAAAAACAATGTGTATATCGTTCGGATTCCTTCGGGAGTACAGGAAATACTAAGCGAGCTCGGAATCGTGTCGGAGGGCTTCATGTTCAATAACGGCATCGATAAGGAGATCATTCGCAAGCCGTGCTGCAAACGGTCTTACCTGAGAGGCGCTTTCCTGGCCGGAGGCTCGGTCAACAATCCGGAGGGCTCATCTTATCATCTGGAAATTGCAACACTGTATGAGGAGCATTGCACGGCGCTTGTGGAGCTGGCCAATAAGTTCGACCTAAATGCGAGATGCATTGAACGGAAAAAAGGCTTCATCCTGTATATCAAGGAAGGCGAGAAAATCATTGAGCTGCTCAACATTATCGGCGCGCATCAGGCGTTGTTCAAGTTCGAGGATGTACGGATTATGCGCGATATGCGCAACTCCGTCAACCGGATCGTCAATTGCGAGACGGCGAATCTGAACAAGACGATCGGAGCGGCCGTCCGTCAGATCGATAATATCAAGCTGCTGCAGAAAGAGATCGGCCTCGACAGTCTCCCTGAGAAGCTGAAGGAAGTAGCCGAAATCCGGCTGCAGCATCCCGATATGAATCTGACAGAGGTCGGCGAAATGCTTAGAGGCAAGGTAAGTAAGTCGGGCGTCAACCATCGTTTGCGCAAAATCGACGAACTTGCGGAAAAAATACGCGGCAGTTAGCTTTTCACCTAGTGCAACCGCTGGTATAATGTTATAATAATGCAAAATGATCTAATCACCAAAGATAAGAAGTATAAGTCTAAATCTTATACAAGCTTATATTTCTGCGTTGAACGTTGCTTGCCTTCGCGGTCGTTGGCTGAGCAGTCCGACGCTTATGAATGAGTATAATATAGGGGGTATGGTTTCCATGACAAGGCTTCCGGTTGTCGTTCGTCTGAAGACGGGGCTTCATGCAAGACCTGCAGCGTTATTCGTACAAGAAGCGAACAAATTTTCCTCCGAGGTATTTGTAGAGAAAGACGACAAAAAAGTTAATGCGAAATCGATCATGGGCATTATGAGTCTCGCGATCAGCTCCGGCACTGAAGTATCCATAAGTGCAGAAGGTTCGGACGCGGAGCAGGCTGTAAACGCTTTAGTCGCTCTTGTTAGCAAAGAGGAACTTGAAAATCAATAATTCATTGATTATCGATGAAAGAAGTCTATTTCGATCGTAAGATCGGGTAGGCTTTTTTGCATTTCGGCAGGTTTGAATAGAAAGTTATTAGACCAATTGTGGATAAATGTGAATAGAATGTTGATAACTATGTGGATAAAAGGTTTTGCGGAGGTGGAATGTGGATAGATAATGAGTAAAGGGTGAAGAAGAGGCGACCTATGAAGCGATGAATGGCTGGCTTAGGGAGAGTGGAAATAGCTACATTGGATAATGGCATTAACTTCGGCAGATTTAAGGGGATTCTAAACCTATGTTGGATATCTGCACTAACTCTCCACGGTGGGAGCGTCTGGTGACTATTCGAGAGCGAAGTTGCTGCGAAAATCCAATATAGCCGTTTCATTGACTTCAAAGTGACTTTCTATAATGCAAAAGTCCAATATAGCCGTTTAGCGGCAACGAAAAAAGGCGGCACAAGGATTGTCCTTGTGCCGCCTTTTCTAATTTCTTGGAAGGTTATTATTAGACAACCTTCTCGATTACTTTGTCAACAAGGCCGTATTCCTTCGCTTCCGCTGCGCTCATGAAGTAGTCGCGATCGGTGTCTTGCTCGATACGGCTAAGCGGCTGACCGCTGCGCTCGGCAAGAATGCCATTGAGATGATCGCGCATCTTGATAATGCGACGCGCGCGAATCTCGATGTCGCTCGCTTGTCCCTCAGCGCCGCCAAGCGGCTGGTGAATCATTACTTCGCTGTTCGGAAGCGCATAACGCTTGCCTATCGCGCCTGCCGTCAGCAGGAATGCACCCATCGAAGCGGCCATACCGACGCAGATAGTCGATACGTCCGGCTTAATGTATTGCATCGTATCATAGATCGCCATGCCGGCCGTAATCGAGCCGCCTGGGCTGTTAATGTAAAGAGATATGTCCTTCTCGGGATCATCCGCCGCAAGGAACAGCATTTGCGCGATGATGGAATTAGCCACCACGTCGTTTACACCTGATCCAAGAAAAATAATGCGATCCTTCAACAACCGAGAGTAAATGTCATAGGCACGCTCTCCGCGATTGCTTTGCTCAATAACCATAGGAACGAAATTCATATCCAACGCAAGCCCCCTCCTTCAACATGAACGAAAATGGTTAAATCGTATTCTCATAATAACGGATGGAAACTCAAAAGTCAAAGATAGTCAGACAAATTGTCTGACTAATTATCGGACAAGGAATAAGAGGCCGCTTTATCAAGGTTTTGGCCCAATTGAGATACGGGGCAAGCTATGTGTAGTGTTGCGTTCGCGGTGGCGGATCTGACACCAGAAGTAATAATGAGCATTGATTGCACAGCGAGCAGATAGGGAAAGGTAACAAAGTTGCCCTTATAGTTCGATTTCGTCGAACTAAATGATCCATTAACGCCCGGTGAGGCAATGAGAGTCAAATTAGTTTCCCGAAATGACGCTAATGAGCCAATGCTGGCCGAGTATGCGAATTTAATTTCCCGAAATGCCGTTACATCAGTGCTGAAGGTGAACGAATTCAATAAAAAAGGCCATTCCGATTCAACATCATCGGGATGGCCTTAATAGGTATGCGTTATGTAGTGCTTGGAAAAGGTAAGTGGCGCGCCCGCTAGGAATCGAACCTAGATCTCAGGCTCCGGAGGCCTACGTCATATCCATTGGACCACGGGCGCAAAAAACAGTAGCAAAGGTGATTATATGACAATAGCGGCTAGAAAGCAAGCGACTTCCTTAAATTAAATTTGTGAAAATCGTGACAGTAATCGCTTTCAGTAGGTTTTAAGCTCTTGCGGCCATCTCGAATTTCCGATAATATAGGAGGTGGGACTACAAATGTTATAGAGGGACGTTTCGTGTCCCAGGTAAAGAAGCTGAAGTCTCATATAACGGGTGGAGTGAAGGATAAGATGCGTCAGATCATTGAACTGCAGCAGCAGCTTGTGCCGGATCTTCTGGATGTAATGAGAAAGAGGTATTCGATTCTGCACCAGGTCATGCTGACAGAGCTTATCGGACGCCGTACGCTCGCCTCGGCGTTATCGCTGACGGAACGCGTGCTGCGCACGGAGATCGAGTTTCTGAAGGCACAAGGCTTACTCGATGTTCATTCGAGCGGCATCCGCATTACGGATGCTGGCAGAGAGCTTCTGGAGCAGTTGGAACCGGTCTATAAGACGATGTTCGGTCTGTCGGAGCTTGAAGATCGAATCCGCACTCGCTTTGGGTTATCGCAAGTTGTTATCGTTGCCGGGGATTCCGAAAGCTCGGCACAGACGAAGCGGGAGCTCGGCCGTGCTAGCGCGCAAGTACTTCGCAAGCTGATGCAGCCTAATGATGTCGTTGCCGTAACCGGCGGAACAACGATTGCCCAAGTCGCGAATCATTTATCAACCTCTACCGCGCTCAAGACGAATTGGTTCGTGCCTGCCAGGGGCGGGCTGGGCGAGAGCCTCGACTACCAGGCGAATACGATCGCTTCGACGATGGCGAAGCGCACGGGCGCGCAATACCGCTTGCTTCATGTCCCGGATCATCTGGGCGAGGAAGCTTTCTCGTCGATTATGCAAGAGCCTAACATTCGCGAGATTGTAGATGTCATCCGAAGCGCCAGAATCGTCGTCCACGGTATCGGGGATGCGATGGTTATGGCTAGGCGAAGACGGCTGGAGCAGGACGTCATTGATGAAATGGCGGCAGAAGGGGCATTGGCGGAGTCGTTCGGATTTTATTTTGACCGAAACGGCGCTGTGGTGCACAAAATGCAAACGGTAGGATTACGGCTCGAGGATATTGTAAAGACTGAAGTTGTTATAGGCGTTGCCGGAGGCAAGAGCAAAGGCGAAGCGATCGCAGCCGTGATGCGATTCGGTCATAACGATGTGCTTGTGACGGACGAAGCTGCCGCGCTAGAGATCGTAGCTATAATTGAACAAGAGCAAAAAGTTACTTAATGTAGTGGTCATGACGTTATTGCCGGACAGGGCAACCTGCCGCAGGCAAGACGTCTTGAAATAAATTGCCTTATCCCAAAAATGCTTAGGAGGAATTAACAATGGTTAAAGTAGGTATTAATGGTTTTGGTCGTATCGGCCGTAACGTATTCCGCGCAGCACTGAACAACCCTGATGTACAAATCGTGGCAGTGAACGATCTTACGGACACGAACACACTGGCTCACCTTCTTAAATATGACACGACTCACGGCACTCTTGACGCAACAGTAGAAGCTAAAGAAGGCGCTTTGATCGTAAACGGCGTTGAAATCAAAGTGTTCGCTGAGCGTAACCCGGCTGACCTTCCTTGGGCTTCCGTAGGCGCTGAAATCGTAGTCGAATCGACTGGTATCTTCACGGCGAAAGAAAAAGCCGAGCTTCACCTTCAAGGCGGCGCTAAAAAAGTTATCATCTCCGCACCGGCTACTAACGAAGACATCACGGTTGTTATGGGCGTTAACGAAGATAAATACGATGCATCCGCGCACACGATTATCTCCAACGCTTCTTGCACAACGAACTGCCTAGCACCATTCGCAAAAGTATTGAACGACAAATTCGGTATCGTTAAAGGTATGATGACGACGATTCACTCGTACACAAACGACCAATCCGTACTTGACGTTCCACACAAAGACCTGCGCCGCGCTCGCGCTGCCGCAGAAAACATCATCCCTTCGTCGACTGGCGCTGCGAAAGCCGTTTCCCTCGTATTGCCTGAGCTGAAAGGCAAATTGAACGGTATGGCTATGCGCGTACCTACACCTAACGTTTCGGTTACTGACCTTGTTGCAGAACTGAAAGTCAACGTTACGGTTGAAGAAGTTAACGCAGCGCTTAAAGATGCTTCCGAAGGCGCTTTGAAAGGCATCTTGAACTACAACGAATTGCCGCTTGTATCGAGCGATTACAATAGCGACCCTGCTTCCTCCACTATCGACGGTCTGTCGACGATGGTTGTCGAAGGCAACATGGTGAAAGTTATTTCCTGGTACGACAACGAGTGGGGCTACTCGAACCGCGTAGTTGATCTTGCTGCATATATCGCAAGCAAAGGTCTGTAAGAAAAGAAGGCGAACGGGCCGAGGCACCCTGCTCCGCTGGGCGCTTCGGCTCTTAAGTTCGCGCCCTTTTGGGGACTTGGACCATGAGGGCGTTTCTTCTTGACGAAGGAACGCTCTTTTCTTTTTTTCAATAATTACTACTTACTTCATCAATGTGATAGATGCATACGGCTAGCTTACTTTGAGAATTTCTGGGAGGTTTTTTTCGATGAACAAGAAAAGTGTACGCGACGTAGCTGAACTGGCAGGCAAACGGGTATTTGTACGCGTTGATTTCAACGTGCCGCTCGAGAACGGAAAAATTACGGATGACAAACGGATCCGCGAGACGCTTCCAACGATCAACTTCCTGATCGACAAAGGCGCTAAAGTGATTCTTGCGTCTCACCTTGGCCGTCCAAACGGTCAAGTGGTAGAAGAGCTTCGTCATACGGCTTCCGCAGCGCGTCTGTCCGAGCTTCTGGGTAAACCGGTAACAAAGGCTAACGAAGCTATCGGCGAAGCCGTAGAAGCGCAAGTAGCGGCTCTAAACAACGGCGACGTATTGCTCCTTGAGAACGTACGCTTCTACGAAGGCGAAGAAAAGAACGATCCCGAGCTGGCGAAAGCTTTCGCCAAACTGGCTGATCTGTTCGTCAACGACGCATTCGGCGCTGCTCACCGCGCGCATGCTTCGACGGAAGGCATTGCGCACTTGCTGCCGGCCGTATCCGGTCTTCTGATGGAGAGAGAGCTTGAAGTTCTAGGCAAAGCATTGAACAACCCTGAGCGTCCTTTCACGGCGATCGTAGGCGGTTCGAAAGTAAAAGACAAAATCGCGGTTATTGACAAAATGCTTGAAATTGCCGACAACATCATCATCGGCGGCGGCTTGTCCTACACATTCTTCAAGGCGCAAGGCCATGAAATCGGCAAATCGCTCGTAGACAACAGCAAGCTTGATCTGGCGCTTGAGTTCATAGAGAAAGCGAAGAAGCTCGGCAAAAACTTCCTGATCCCTGTTGATATCGTTGTAACAGACGACTTCAGCGCGAACGCTAATACGCAAATCGTTGACGTAGACGGCATTCCTGCCGAATGGGAAGGCATCGACATCGGACCTAAGACTCGCGAGCTGTATGCAGACGTTATCAAAAACTCCAAGCTCGTTGTATGGAACGGACCGATGGGCGTATTCGAAATCGAGCCTTTCTCCCACGGAACGCAAGCAGTAGCTCGCGCATGTGCGGAAACGTCCGGCTATACGGTTATCGGCGGCGGCGACTCGGCTGCGGCAGCCGAGAAATTCCACCTGGCTGACAAAATGGACTTCATCTCGACTGGCGGCGGCGCTTCCCTTGAGTTCATGGAAGGCAAAGTACTCCCGGGCGTTGTAGCCCTTAACGATAAATAAGAATTCCATTAGGAGGTAATAGCATGAGCAGAAAACCGATTATTGCGGGCAACTGGAAAATGTTCAAAACCGTTTCCGAAGCGGTATCCTTCTTCTCCGAAGTGAAAGGCAAAGCGGAAGTAGACGGCGTGGAGAGCGTGATCTGCGCTCCATTCACAACGCTTCCTGCCCTTATTGAAGCGGCGAAAGGCACGTCGATCGCTATTGGCGCGCAAAACGTTCACTTCGAAGACAACGGCGCATTCACGGGCGAGATCAGCGGCGTCATGCTGAAGGATCTTGGCGTGAAATACGTTATTATCGGCCACTCCGAGCGCCGCGCTTACTTCGCGGAATCGGATGAGATCGTTAATAAAAAGGTTCATGCTTCGTTCAAAAACGGCTTGCTGCCGATCGTCTGCGTAGGCGAGAAGCTCGAAGAGCGCGAAGCCGGACAAACGAAAGACGTGTGCAAAGTGCAAACCGAAGCGGTATTCCAAGGGCTGTCGGCTTCGAAAGCGGCTGAAGTCGTTATCGCATACGAGCCGATCTGGGCGATCGGAACCGGCAAATCGTCGACTTCCGAAGACGCGCAAGACGTTATCGGATATATCCGCGACGTTGTATCCGCTCTGTATGACCAAGCAACTGCTGATGCGGTTCGCATCCAATACGGCGGCAGCGTGAAGCCGAACAACGTAGCGGAATACATGGGCCAAGCGGACATCGACGGTGCTCTTGTAGGCGGCGCAAGCCTTGAGCCTGCTTCCTATATCGCTTTGGTCGAGGGGGCCAAGTAAGATGGCTGCTCCGAAACCTGTAGCGTTAATCATTCTTGACGGCTTCGGCCTTCGCGACGACGTAACCGGCAATGCGGTTGCCCAAGCGAACAAGCCGAACTACGACCGTTACTGGTCGACTTACCCGCACACGACATTGACGGCTTCCGGCGAAGCGGTCGGCCTGCCGGAAGGTCAAATGGGCAACTCAGAGGTTGGCCACTTGAACATCGGCGCTGGACGAATCGTTTACCAGGATTTGACCCGGATCAGCAAGTCGATTCGCGACCGCGAGTTTTTCGACAATGAGACGATTCTTGGCGCCGTCCGCCATGTAAAAGCAAACGGCAAGAAGCTTCATCTGTACGGTCTTCTCTCCGACGGCGGCGTTCATAGCCATATTGAGCACTTGTTCGCCTTGCTTGAGCTGGCGAAGAAAGAAGAGCTCGAAGAGGTATACATCCACGCGTTCCTCGACGGACGCGACGTATCGCCGGACAGCGCGAAGGGTTACCTGGAGCGGCTGCAGGCGAAGATCGAGGAAGTCGGCGTTGGCCGCATCGCAACGGTTCAAGGCCGTTACTACGCGATGGACCGCGACAAGCGCTGGGAGCGTACGGAGAAGTCTTACCGCGCCATGGTTTACGGCGAAGGACCTCAATATACGGATCCGATTAAGGCGGTAGTTGAATCGTACGAGAAATCGGTTTATGATGAATTCGTTATGCCAACGGTTATCGTAAGCGAAGGCAATAAGCCGGTCGGTCTGGTAGAGTCCGAAGATGCCGTTATATTCTTCAACTTCCGTCCCGACCGCGCGATCCAATTGTCGCAAGTATTTACGAACGAGGACTTCCGCGGCTTCGATCGCGGCGCGAGCCACCCGGTTAACCTGTACTTCGTCTGCTTGACGTTGTTCAGCGAAACCGTAGGCGGCTACGTTGCGTATTCACCGAAGAACCTCGACAACACGCTTGGCGAAGTGCTCGCGCAGAACAACAAGAAGCAGCTTCGTACGGCCGAGACCGAGAAATATCCGCATGTCACGTTCTTCTTCAGCGGCGGACGCGACGCGGAGCTTCCGGGCGAGACGCGCGTGCTGATCAACTCGCCGAAGGTCGCAACGTACGATCTGAAGCCTGAGATGAGCGCTTACGAGCTTGCGGAATCGACGGTTCGCGAGATCGAATCCGGTGTACACGACGCGATTATTCTGAACTTCGCCAACCCCGACATGGTCGGTCACTCCGGCATGCTGGAGCCGACGATCAAAGCGGTTGAAGCGACGGACGAATGCCTGGGCAAAGTCGTAGAAGCCGTGCTGGCGCAAGGCGGCGTATGCATCATTACGGCCGACCATGGCAACGCGGATATGGTATTCGACGAGAATGGCCGTCCGTTTACGGCGCATACGACGAATCCGGTTCCGCTGATCGTGACGAAAGCGGGCGCAACGCTTCGCGAAGGCGGCATCCTGGCCGACATCGCGCCGACGTTCCTGGATCTGAGCGAGCTGAATCAGCCTGCTGAGATGACGGGCTTGACTTTAATCAACAAGTAATGCCAGCAATGAAATCCAACAAATAAAAAGGAGTGTTTTATCCATGTCTATTATCGTTGACGTATACGCACGCGAAGTTCTTGACTCCCGCGGCAACCCGACTGTTGAAGTAGAAGTATCCCTTGAGTCCGGCGGCAAAGGCCGCGCGATCGTGCCATCCGGCGCATCGACCGGCGCTTACGAAGCTGTTGAGCTTCGTGACGGCGACAAATCCCGTTACCTCGGCAAAGGCGTTCTGAAAGCCGTTGAGAACGTGAACACAATCATCGCTCCTGAAGTAATCGGTCTGGACGCTCTTGATCAAGTCGCAATCGACCGTAAAATGATCCAACTTGACGGTACTCCTAACAAAGCGAAGCTTGGCGCTAACGCAATCCTTGCCGTATCAATGGCAGTAGCTCGCGCTGCGGCTGACGCTTTAGATGTACCTCTTTATACTTACCTTGGCGGATTCAACGCTAAGACGCTTCCTGTACCGATGATGAACATCATCAACGGCGGCGAGCATGCCGACAACAACATCGACGTTCAAGAATTCATGGTTCTTCCTGTCGGTGCCGAAAGCTTCAAAGAAGCGCTTCGTATCGGCGCTGAAATCTTCCACAACCTGAAAGCCGTATTGCATGACAAAGGCCTTAACACGGCTGTAGGCGACGAAGGCGGCTTTGCTCCTAACCTTGGTTCGAACGAAGAAGCAATCACTACGATCATCTCCGCTATCGAGCGCGCAGGCTACAAGCCGGGCGTTGACGTATTCCTCGGTATGGACGTTGCTTCGACCGAATTCTTCAAAGACGGCAAATACGTGCTTGCCGGCGAAGGCAAATCGTTCTCGCCATCCGAGTTCGTAGACCTGCTTGCTTCGTGGGTAGTCAAGTACCCGATCGTATCGATCGAAGACGGCTGCTCCGAAGACGACTGGGAAGGTTGGAAATTGCTCACTGAGAAGATCGGAAGCAAAGTTCAACTCGTTGGCGACGACTTGTTCGTAACGAACACGGAGCGTCTGTCCGACGGTATCGAGAAAGGCGTAGGCAACTCGATCTTGGTTAAAGTTAACCAAATCGGTACGCTTACTGAAACGTTCGACGCGATCGAAATGGCAAAACGCGCTGGTTACACAGCGGTTATCTCCCACCGTTCCGGCGAGAGCGAAGACAGCACAATCGCTGACATCGCCGTTGCAACGAACGCCGGCCAAATCAAAACAGGCGCTCCGTCCCGTACGGACCGCGTTGCGAAATACAACCAATTGCTTCGCATTGAGGACCAGCTTGGTTCGACTGCTCAATACGGCGGCAAAGCAGCATTCTACAACTTGAAAAACTTCAAATAAGACGCTTAAAGCAAGTTACGTAAGCGTATGAGGGAGGACGGCCTGGTGCCGTCCTTTTTTTTTTTGCCCGGATGGTGGGCGATTGTAGGTTATGAACGACGTTGGAGAGGGGGAGTCTAATCCCATATCCATATGTGAATGTGCAGGGGGGCAGGAGATGGGAATAGAGACGCAGATGGAATTGGACAAGCCGATTATCGGTATGCAAATGTATTCGCTGCGCGATCAGGCGGAGATCGATTTACTGGGGACGTTGGAAGAGGTCGCGAAGATTGGCTACAAGGCGGTAGAACTGACCGGTTTCTTCAACGTGCCGGCCAAGGAGCTAAGGAGTAAGCTGAATCAACTTGGTCTGGCGGCGCCTTCGGCGCATATTTCGCTTCACTTCAACGATATGCAAAATTTGCTCCCTAGGTTCGTCGCGCAACTGGAGTACGCGAAGGAGGCGGAGATTGACTTCATCATTACCCCATGGGTACCGCTGCCGGAGGAGCCGGCAATGGAGGATGTGAAGCATCTCGTCGATGTACTTACCAAATGCGCCGAGAAAGCCCAGGAGATGGGGATGAAATACGGCTTTCATAATCACGAGGATGAATTTAAGCTGATCGAAGGGAAGACCGTGCTCGATCATCTAATGCAGCAAGTGCCGAAGGAACTGATGACGTTGGAGCTCAATTTGGGGTGGGTGCATATGGCGGGGTACGAACCGGAAGTTTACATCCACAAATACAAAGATCGAATCACTATGATTCATGCGAGGGACTTCGACCATGGGCGCAAAGATACGGAGATCGGGCGGGGAAAGGTCGGTTATGACAAGCTGATCCAGACGGCGGACAGCGCCGGCATTCGGTATATTTTCGCGGAGCAGGAGCAATTCGCGGTAAGTTCGTTTGAGAGCGCGCAGAACAATTACGACTATTTCCGAAAATTGGGTTACGTTCAGTAAGCGGGCGCTGGGTTGTCCTATTGTAATCTGTGCCCAGCTATGATAAAATCAGCTTATGTGTTTTTACGGAGCACCTACGCTGGAGGTGGAATAAATGGAAATCGCTTTGAAAATTGTGCTTGTTATATTCGCAATTGGCCTTATCGGCGTCGTTTTGCTGCAAAAGGGTAAGAGCGCAGGCTTGTCCGGAGCAATCACGGGCGGTGCGGAGCACTTGTTCGGCAAACAAAAAGCGCGCGGTCTGGATTTGTTCTTGCAGCGCCTGACGATCATATTGGCAGTCGGATTTTTTGTTCTGTCACTAGTCGTTTCTTATTTCGTCCAACAATAATGAATACATGCAGAAAGCAGGGGAATTTTCCCTGCTTTTTTTGTTTTTTCTGCTCCTTGTCGCGGATGCTTGACTGCTATTTCGTGTATACTACATGGTATATGATAATCTATCAGCCTTCTGCAGATCATACTAGAATAAGGCAGTTGGTGTATGAGGAGAAATAGCGATAATGATAAATCACGAGCAGGAACTGCTTGATTTCATGAGGGAGACGGCGTATAAGCCGATGACCTATCAGGAGCTTGAGAAGCACTTCGGCATTGAAGGCGCAGCGGAATTCAAGCAATTTCTGAAGCTGCTCAATCAGCTTGAGGATGAAGGGAAGATCGTACGGACGCGCAATGAGCTGTACGGCGTGCCGGAACGGATGAATCTGCTGCGCGGCAAGCTGCAGGCTCATGCGAAGGGCTTCGGATTCCTGTTGCCCGACGAGAAGGATCACCCGGACGTATATATTCACGCCAACGACCTGAAAAGCGCGATGAACGGCGATATTTTGCTTGTTCGTATTACGTCCAAGAGCGAAGGCGGCGGACGGATGGAGGGCGAGGTCGTTCGGATCGTTCAGCGGGCGGTTACGCAGATCGTCGGCACGTTCGAGAACCACGAGTCCTATGCGTTCGTCGTACCGGATGACAAACGGATTAATCGGGATATTTTTATCCCTAAAGGCGGATTCGAAGGGGCGGTTTCGGGACAGAAGGTCGTGGTGCGCATTGTGTCGTATCCGGAAGGCCGCTCCGCCGCGGAAGGGGAAATTGTCGAAGTATTGGGGCATAAGGATGACCCGGGCGTCGATATTTTGTCGATTATTCGCAAGCATCAATTGCCGGAAAGTTTCCCGGACGAGGTGATGGCGGAGGCGGAAGCCGCGCCGGACGAGATTACGGAGGAAGAAATAATCGAGCAGGGCAGACGCGATCTGCGCGGCGAAGTCATCGTGACGATCGACGGCGAAGATGCGAAGGACTTGGACGATGCGGTTCATGTGAAGCGGCTGGAGAACGGCAACTTCCTGCTTGGCGTACACATTGCCGACGTCGGATACTATGTGCGCGAGAAGTCCGAGCTTGATCAGGAAGCATACCGACGCGGTTGCAGCGTCTACTTGGTGGACCGGGTTATCCCGATGCTGCCGCATCGTTTGTCGAACGGCATATGCTCGCTTCATCCGAAGGTCGACCGGCTGACGCTGTCGTGCGAGATGGAGTTCGATGCGAAGACGCTGAAGCGCGTGAGGCATGATGTGTTCACGAGCGTCATCCGCACGAAGGAGCGCATGACTTACACGAACGTTCGTAAGATTCTGACGGCGACGGAAGAAGAGCCGCAGACGGAACTGAAGGAGCGTTACACGGATCTGCTCGATATGTTCGCGCTAATGGAGCAGCTTGCGATGCGGCTTCGCTCGAAGCGGATGAAGCGCGGCGCGATCGACTTCGACTTCGTGGAGTCGAAGGTTATCGTCGACGAAACGGGCAAAGCGGTCGATATCGTTAAACGCGAACGTTCAGTTGCGGAGCAGATCATCGAGGAATTCATGCTCGTGGCGAACGAGACGGTGGCCGAGCATTTCCATTGGCTGCGCGTGCCGTTCTTGTACCGGATTCATGAAGACCCCAATCAGGAGAAGCTGCTGACGTTCATGCAGTTCGCGTCCAACTTCGGCTATGTGGTGAAGGGCAAGGGCAATTCCGTTCATCCGCGGGCGCTGCAGACGCTGTTGGAGGAGATTCAAGGAACGAAGGAAGCGACGGTCATCTCGACGATGATGCTGCGCTCCATGAAGCAGGCGAAGTATGACTCGGAAAGCCTTGGCCACTTTGGTCTCGCAGCTGAATTCTACTCCCATTTCACGTCGCCAATCCGCCGTTACCCCGATCTTGTCATTCATCGCGTCATTCGCGAGGTGCTTGAGGGCGGCGGACATTTGACGGAGTCGCGTCACGAGGCGCTGACGGCTAGGATGCCGGAGATCGCGCAGCACTCGTCCGAGCGCGAGCGGGTGGCTGTCGATGCAGAACGCGATACGGAGCAGCTTAAGAAATGCGAGCTGATGCTCGATAAAGTCGGCGAAGAGTTCGAAGGTATTATTAGCAGCGTAACAAGCTTCGGGATGTTCATCGAGCTGGAAAATACGGTCGAGGGACTGATTCGTCTAAGCGATATGTCCGACGATTATTACCACTTCCATGAGCAGCATATGGTGCTTATCGGCGAGCGTACGTCGAAGATCTATCGCATCGGCGACGAAGCGAAGATTCGAATCGCGCGGGTGGACATGGCGGATCATACAATCGACTTCGAACTTGTCGATATGAAGCCGCGAGGCGGCGCGATGAAAGGCATTGCCGACGCGGGATTCGGCGTCGGCGGTCGCGGCGGCAAGAAGCGCGGCGGCTTTGCCGCGCGCGCGGACGGCGGCCGCGGCGGAGACCGCCCAGGCGGAGCGGGCGGTCGCGGGCGTGGCGGTGACCGACCGGGCGCAGCGGGCGGTCGCGGGGGTCGCGCCGGCGGCAGCGGCGCGGGCCGCGGAGGCGAAGCCGGCGGCAGTGGCCACGGGGGGAACCCGTGGCTTCCGAGCGGCGGCGCAGTAGCTGGCCAGGGCAGCAAGCGGCGTGGCCGCGGCGGTAACGGTGCGGGGGCTGCTGGTGCTGTCGCAACGGGCAGCGAGCAAGCGCGCGAGGAGCGGGCATCGTGGAAGCTCGCCGATGGGCCTGGAAACGATCATGGGGACGCTGGGCCGCGAGCCGATTCTGCAGAAGGCGGCGAAGCCGGCAAAGGGCAGCAAACCGATATGTGGGGATTGCCGATCCGAGGCGGACGCAGCAGCTCGGCCCCTAACACCGGGCATTCGGTCGGTTTTAGCCGGAACGGCGGCGGCGGCCAAGGAGGCGGCAAACGGAAAAACGCGACGCCTGGCGGAGTATTCAATGCCAATCGTTCCGGCGGCGGTCAGCCTGGAGCCGATGCTGCCGGCGCAGGCGAGGGCAAGAAGAAACGCAAGAAGAAGGGTGGCGGCGGAGGCGGCAACGCGACCGCAGCCTTTGTCCGGAAGAAGCGTAAATAAGCGCTTAGGGTGATTGCGGCGCATTCGATCAGGAGTCCTAAGGAATGCGCCGTGTATTGGACAAAATGGGAAATTATATTTATATTTGGGCTTGTCGCTTGCTTTTTAATGGTGGGAATAGTATACTCAAGTCAATCGATGATATGAACCTGAATTCACATATTGAAAAGGGTATCATTATAGTCATGAAACCCTTTCCAATGTGTGAATTTTTTGTTTAAAGACAAACCAGGCGCATATTAATATTATTTTTTTGGAGGTTTTTACACATGCAACAAGGTACAGTTAAATGGTTTAACGCAGAGAAAGGTTTTGGCTTCATCGAAGTTGAAGGCGGAAACGACGTATTCGTTCACTTCTCCGCAATCACTGGCGAAGGCTTCAAAACTCTTGAAGAAGGCCAACGCGTTGAGTTCAACGTTGTTCAAGGCAACCGTGGACCACAAGCAGAAAACGTAGTTAAGCTGTAATAGCTTACTCGTTGAACGGAACCGTCCTTAGCCCCTAGGGCTAAGGGCGGTTTTTGTGTATATAGGGACTGGGGGCTTCTTGCTTTCCCCATACAAAGTTGTTACAATAAATTTCTGGATATAAACATTTTACGCTGCAAAGTTGAGGTGACCGGCATGGGCAAGAAAGCCGACGGCAAGCAATTAGCCCAGAACAAGAAAGCTTCCCATGACTACTTCATCGAGGATACCTTTGAAGCGGGAATGGTTCTAACGGGCACAGAGATCAAGTCGCTGCGCAATGGCAGAGCGAATATAAGCGATGCTTTCGCAACGATCCGGCATGGTGAAATATTCATTCATAATATGCATATCAGCCCGTTCGAGCAAGGCAATATTCATAATCCAACCGATCCGACGCGAGCGCGCAAGCTGCTGTTGCATAAGTCTCAGATTCATAAGCTGTATGGTCTGTCCAAGCAAGAGGGCTATGCAATCGTGCCGCTTAAGATTTATGTGCGCAACGGTTACGCAAAGCTGCTTATTGGACTGGGCAAAGGTAAGAAGCAATACGATAAGCGCGATACGGCTGCTAAGCGCGATGCACAGCGCGATATTCAGCGTGCGCTGCGCGAGAAACAGAAGGTCGCCAGATAGATGCAGCATTTCCATGGATGGTATAAGCCATTGTTGCCAACAACAATGACGAGCATTAGCCGAACATTCGTGTTATACTAAAGCAGTAGCAAAGGCAATACAACGCAAGCTCAACTGAACAATAACAAGCCTGCTGGACATTCATCAGCTGTTGTTGCTCGCTAATCCTGAAGCTTCATTGACGCTAAACATCGGGGTTGATAATTATCAACGGCCTAGTGTTTATGCCAAAATGGGGGCGTTCTTGGATTCGACGGGGATAGTACGAGCGCGGGTTGCGGGTAGCAGGGAGTCGTCTGCTTCATCAACGCTAAAGCCTATTAAATGGCAAACAACAACAAACTTACGCTTTCGCAGCTTAATAACCTGTGAGCGTGCTCCTACCTAGCATCGCCCATGTGACTAGACTAGGGGCTAACAAGTAGTGGGATACGCCGCTTCGGTCTCCGCCTGGGGTCGACGGAAGAAGATAATCAGGCTGACCCAACGCGTAGTCGGTTACGGGACGACGCTCGGGTGACATCAATACCGTGACTACACCCGTAGAAGCCTGTGTGGCGTGATCTTCGGACAGGGGTTCAAATCCCCTCGCCTCCACCAAATGTAAACCACATCCGCATGAGGATGTGGTTTTTGCTTTGTCGACACATGTTGCTTTAAGATAAGGTTATTATTAGGTTCATTATGTTAATCATTTTTTCTACATAGCCGATGAAGAAGCAAGATCTATGTTTCTGCCTTGTTTTTTCTCGAATAAGCTTGACATCCGGGTTGATCTCGACTAACATCATTCTTGTAATGATAATCATTATCACACGAATAACTCGTATCCTAGACGGATTCGAGTTTGTTTTCAGGCAATAATGAGAATGATTATTATCGATAATACTTATACAGGAATCAAGAAGGGGAGAAAATCAGGATGTTCAAGTCAAAAAAGCTTATGGCGGTAACGGCATTTGTGCTGATGTTCGCACTCATTATCTCCGGTTGCGGAGCAAGCCAGCCGGAAGAACAATCTAATCAGCAGCAAGAGCAGAATTCCGGCGGAAACGAAAGTCAAGCAGGCAGCGGAAACAATGCCGAATCGCAAGAAAACCAGGAACGAGTCATCGAGCATGCCATGGGTACAACCAAGATTACCGGTACGCCGCAAAGAGTCGTCACGTTGTATCAAGGAGCGACCGATGTGGCTGTCGCTCTGGGCGTCAAGCCTGTCGGCATTGTTGAATCGTGGGCAGAATTACCGGTTTACGAATATTTGAAAGCGGATCTGGACGGCGTTCCGCTCGTCGGCGAGGAGACGCAGCCGAACCTCGAGGAAATCGCGAAGCTGAAACCGGACTTAATTATCGCATCCAAGCTTCGTCATGAAGAGGTTTATGAGCAGCTGTCCCAAATCGCTCCGACGGTTACGCACGAGACCGTGTTTAAATTCAAAGATACGGTTCAACTGATGGGGCAAGCGCTGAACAAGGAAGCCGAAGCAACTAAGCTTCTTGCCGGTTGGGATACTCGCGTGGCCGACTTCAAGCAAAAAATAGCGGCTAAACTGGGCGATCAATGGCCGATCGAAACATCGGTGCTGAACTTTAGAGCGGATCATGCGCGCATTTACGTGACGGGTTACGCCGGAGATATTCTGCACGAGCTCGGCTTCGTCCAATCCGAGTACCAGCAAGAAGAAGCTGCTAAAGGAACAGTCGTCGTAAAACTTACGGATAAAGAAAGCATTCCAAGCATGAACGGGGACGTATTCTTCGTCTTCCTGTCCGATCCAAGCAACGAAGAAGCGGTACAAAAAACGTACGAGGAATGGACGAATCACCCGCTGTGGCAAAGTCTTGACGCCGTCAAAGCCAATCAGGTTTACCAGATCGACGAAGTCGTATGGAATTTGGGCGGCGGCTACAAGTCCGCTCACCTCATGCTGGATCAACTGTACGAGCATTTTGAACTGGAGAAATAATAATGACGCATCTTTTCCGCCGGACAGCTTACAAATGGGCAGGCTTGGCGTTGACGCTGCTCATCTTTGCGGCCGCCTTTGCCGCAAGTCTGGCTTTCGGCCAGACGCAGATCAAACCGGGAACGGTCTGGGAAGCCTTGTTCCGTTATGACGCTTCCGTTCAGGAGCATGTCATTATTACGACATCACGTCTTTCGCGTGCGCTTATCGCCGCAGTCATTGGAGCGAGCCTGGCTATTGCCGGGGCGCTCCTTCAGGCGTTAACGAAAAATCAGCTGGCTTCTCCCAGTATATTCGGCATTAATTCCGGGGCGATCTTTTTTATCGTGGCAGCGGCTGCCTTTTTTTCGGTCAGTTCGTTAATACAATATATGTGGATAGCCTTTGCGGGGGCTGCTGCAGCCGCTCTGATGGTTTATGCTCTCGGTTCGACCGGCAGAGGCGGAATGTCGCCGATGAAGTTTGTGCTGGCGGGCGCTGCCATCTCTGCCTTATTTGTGTCGTTGACCCAAGGCGTGCTGGTGACGAGCGAGCAAAGTCTGCAAAGCGTCTTGTTCTGGCTGGCCGGCTCCGTAGCCGGAAGAACGGTCGAGATGCTGCTGCCGATTTTGCCGTTTATGGCGGGAGGATGGATTGCCGCCTTTTTGCTTGGTCACTCGGTCAATATTTTGACATCGGGCGAAGAGGTGGCGAAAGGACTGGGCCAAAAAACGCTCTGGGTCAAAACAGCCATGATCGCCGTCATAGTGCTGCTGGCCGGAGGATCCGTTGCGGTAGGCGGTTCTATCGGCTTTGTCGGATTGGTCATTCCGCACATCGCGCGCGGGCTGGTCGGAATCGACTATCGGTGGATCATCCCGTATTGCGCTTTGCTGGGAGGCAGTCTGCTGCTGCTTGCCGACGTGGCGGCCAGGTTCGTAATCATGCCGCAGGAAATGCCGATCGGAGTAATGACGGCATTAATCGGGACTCCGTTCTTTATTTATATTGCACGGAGGAGGTCCGGCCGCATATGAGCAATGACATTCAGCATAAACACTTCACCCGTTCGGAAATGGTGTCTGAATTACTGCGAAAGAAAGCGTTAACGGTTATATTCACGTTGATCCTCCTGTCGGCGATTCTGTTTATTGCCGGCCTGTCGGCCGGAAGTACAGTTCTGAATCCGCTTGATGTCGTCAAGCATCTTACCGGAGCGGGAAGCGGCGAACATAATTTCGTCATCCATACGCTGCGCCTTCCGCGCATGCTTCTGGCCATGCTGGCCGGTGCCGCGCTTGGCGTCGCGGGATTGATTATGCAGGGAGTGGTCCGAAATCCGCTGGGTTCGCCGGATATCATCGGCGTGACGGGCGGAGCCTCCTTCGCCGCCGTGTTTTTTTTAACCCGTCTGGCTGGCAGCGTCAGCATCAAGTGGCTTCCGATCGCGGCCATAGTCGGCGCGGCAGCCGTCTCTGCTCTTATCTATGCTTTGGCGTGGCGAAAAGGCGTAACGCCCGTACGCCTTGTGCTGGTCGGAATCGGCCTGTCGGCGTGCACGGGAGCGTTAACGACGATGATGATCGTCTTGAACGACGAATATTCGACGACTCGCGCTTATTTATGGATGACAGGCAGCGTATACGGCGCCAAGTGGAGCGATGTCTATTCGCTGCTGCCCTGGGTCGCGCTGCTCGTTCCGCTGTCGCTTCTGTTCGCGAAATCGGCCAATGTTCTGGAGACGGGCGACGAGACGGCAGCGGGCTTGGGCGTCAGAATACAATTGCATCGTATCGGCATGCTGACGATCAGTGTTGCACTGGCTGGTGCGGCTGTTGCGTTTGCGGGAGGGATCGGCTTTGTCGGCCTCATTGCGCCTCATATAGCCAGGAAGCTGGTCGGCCGGGCGTTCGGTTACCTAGTGCCCGTCTCGGCACTGATCGGCAGCATGATGGTGGCTTTGGCGGATGTCGTGGCGCGAACCGCCTTTCTGCCGTTGGACATACCGGCAGGCGTGTTCGTATCAGGCATCGGGGCACCGTTCTTTATTTATCTGTTGTACCGCAGCCGCCATCAATAAGCCATAAAGGAGAACTTACGATATGCCAACCGCCTTGCAATCCTCGTTTACGCAAGAAGAGCTTGAACCATTGTCCGCTCATTTCCGGTTAACTTCTGAGTCATCGGTGGACAAGAATCACTCTATAGCACCTGTACGGCTGCTGGACGAACAGGAATGTACCGGTTATATCGATCGGGTATCCGGGTTGTTCGGCGCTACCGAGAGATCGGTCGGCGGGTCGCTGTTCGCCAAACGGTACAGTTACTTAACCGTAACGCCGGTGCTCTACGCCATGACGATGTATGGCAAAGGGTTGGATGCGGCCCTTGAAAACTGCAGCGTGGAGTCCATGCTCAGGGACGATGGAGTCTGGCTGCCGAAGCTCCGGCTGACCGATTGGAGCGTGAGCGAAGCTTCGGAGAATGGCCGCCGTGAATGGCGCGACAACATTCTTCGGAGCTTGTTCGCTGGCAACATCGCCAGGCTGTGGCGTTCGCTTTCGAAGGCCAACCGCATTTCGTCCGCTACTTTGTGGGAGAATACGGCAGTTAATGTCTTTTGGCTGTATGAAAAGGGAATCAACGTGACTGCCGATCCGAAAAGGCAAGCGCGCATCCGCGAAGATTACGATTATTTGCTGTCGGCGCCCGGCGACCTGTTCGGGGAAAAGTCGAATCCGCTGATCAAGTTTGACTCGCCCAAAGTGAAGCTTCCCGCATACGAGCAGCCGCTTCGGATTCGCAAGACATGCTGTCTTTATTACCGGACGGACGGCGAACGCTCGTATTGTTCGATTTGTCCGAAGGAAAAACAGAACTAATGGCGAACACTGTGTTAATCAGCAATAATGAAATACAGTCGTCGAGTTATTCGATTCATTCGAGTACACGGCGAAAAGTGAGGGACAGGGGTTCAAATCCCCTCGCCTCTACCATGGATGGGCCCCGACCGCAAGAGGTCGGGGTTTTTCTTAGCCCTGTAGTCGCTAACTTAAGATTAGATTACAATTTTTAAGAAACCCAGTAGCCCATTTGACTACTGGGCTTCTCTTGTTTTCTCATCCTATTGTTATCAGGAAGTTTGATTATTTTGATTTTTCTGAATTTAGTAGAGCAATCGATTCCGTTTTATAGTATGTTTATATGATGGATGTCTTAATTTAGGGGCTGTATAAGGATGATAGAGAATACGACAGAGAAAGAACAGACGATATTTGATCATATTGGAAATACGATTAAGACGGATGATCGAGAGATTCGAATTCTTGCGAAGTATGAGGCACCTCTGGTTGTCGTATTAGGGAATGTGCTTAGCGATGAGGAATGCGAAGAGCTGATTAATCATTCTAGGGAACAATTGCAACGTTCAAAAATAGGCGGAGATCATGCAGTTAATGATATTAGAACGAGCAGCGGAGTGTTCTGTGAGGAGAATGAGATGATTACAAGAATCGAGAAGCGATTCTCTCAAATTATGAATATTCCAATCGAGCATGGCGATAGCTTGCAAGTTCTGCTTTATACCCCTGGCCAAGAGTATCGTCCTCATTATGATTTCTTCGCGGAAACGAGTCGAGCAAGTGCCAATAATCGAATTAGTACGCTCATCATGTATTTGAATGATGTTGAGGAAGGCGGAGAAACGGCGTTCCCTTTGCTTGATATTTCTATTTTTCCTAACAAAGGCATGGCGGTCTACTTCGAATATTTTTACAGTAGTCATGAATTAAACGATTTCACCTTGCATGCAGGTACACCAGTGATCAAAGGGGAAAAGTGGGTTGCAACGATGTGGATGAGAAGACAATCCTTTCGTCCCTCCTAGTTGTTTGATCATGTACTGCTCCACCAAAATGTAAACCATATCCGCATAAGGATGTGGTTTTTGCTTTTTCTCGGATCGTTATTTGCTCGTGTGCAAAGTAGCTTTCCTCCTTACAAGGGAGGATAAACCTGTTAGACAGCGAATATTGTTCCATACTTGTTGTGAGGTGGTGGAGGTGAACGGCAATCGCCCGATGAAATCTACAAAGTCCACAAGCAGGAAGATCAGCTTCATGTCTATGCTGCGCAATCGTTTTTTTTTCTCCTCTCTTCGCAAACGAATTATGGCATTTCTGACCGTTGGCTTTGTGGGATGCGCCGTCTTAATGGCGTCTGTTTCCTACAATGCGATCTACACGATGCAGCGCGATAAAATCAAGACCTCCATGGCTTTTGATCTGTACCAGCAAACGTCAAAGTTGAATCAGATGTACAATAACTTGCTTCAGGTTACGCAGCAGATGACGCCGGAAGGCACGGTGGGCAACCTGATGGAGACGTATATCTCTGCCGAGGGCGCTTATAGTCAGCGTCTTCTTTCGCGCGATATTTCCTACAATATCGGATTAATTACGTTTTCGAATCCGGCTATGGAGCTGGTGATGTATTATGATCCCGCAAGCGGGAAAGCTTCTTATTCGAATTTGCCGCTGCGCGGCGACTTCACGCTGCAATCTTTGCCGAGCGTCGCCGGAATCGGGGAGCTGAAATACCAGTCCCCGCATAAATCTTTATGCCGATTCAGCGATGATTTGGTTGTGTCGGTAACACGGGAGGTTAGATTTTCGGACGGAACGCGGCTAGTCGTTTATGTTGAAGCCAAGTCGGATATCACCACGGATATGAATTCGCTTACAGAAAGCTTGTATATGCCCTATACGCTTGTTTTCACCGATACGGCGGGCTTGGTAACCTATAGCAGCAATTCAACTGCTTTTGCGGCCGGCCAAAGTCTCATGCTAAGCGGAGAATCGGGTATGACCCGTGATTACGTATGGAACCGAACGACAGGCGATTACGGCTACGGCATCACGCTGCTTCTCCCCGTCTCCTATTACAATCACGAGCTCTATACGTGGAAAAACCATATGTATTGGATTCTCGCCATTGCCCTCCTGATGATGTTTATGCTCACTCTAGTATTGCGGAGGCTCATTAACAGGCCGTTTCGTTTGATCGAGAAGGAAATGAGGACGTTTGGCAAGGGATACATGGGCAACAGCCGATATCATACGGGGATCGATGAATTCGACCGGATATTCGGTCAGTTTAATATTATGAAGCGGCAAATTCAGCGGCTGATTATGGATGTGGAGCAGAAGGAAAAGCGCCGTCATCAGCTGGAGATCGAAAAGCTTGCGTACCAGATCAACCCGCATTTTCTGATGAATACGCTCAATTCGGTACGGTGGCTGGCGGTTATGCATAAGCAGGCGGAGATCGAGAAGTTCGTTTCCTCGTTGATTTTTTTGCTGAGCTATAACTTGGGCAAATCCGAGGAAACGGCTACCTTCAGGTCGGAAATAGAGGTCATGCAAACTTATCTGGAACTGCAGCAGATGCGTCATGATTTTGAGGTGAATCTGGATATTGCGGAAGGGACCTATCTCGATACTCCCGTCGCGAGGTTCATCCTGCAGCCCATCGTAGAAAATGCCGTGTGCCATGGCCTTGACGATCACGGAAAGCTGGAAATATCTATTACGCCTGATGAAACGGCGCAGATGGTGCGCATCGTGATCCGCGACGATGGCAAAGGGCTGAGCTATGAGACGCTAGCCTTGCTGCAGCGCGACACGCCGGATCAGCAGCAGACAGGCTGGGGGATTGGACTTCGTTACGTTCGATCCATGCTGGAATCATTTTATGGCCATAAAGCCCGTATGAGTATAGAAAGCACTCCGAATCAAGGCACAACGGTTACGTTAACCCTTCCTTTTCTCCATCCTAGAAAGGAGTGAGCGATATGATTCGTGTACTAATCGTTGACGATGACAAGCTTGCCCGCAAAGGATTGATATCGATTATGCCTTGGTCCAATCACGATATGATTGTTGTTGGAGAAGCGGCGAACGGCGCGAAGGCGCTGGAGTTTATGGAAAGGCATGAGGTGGATCTCATGTTCGTGGATCTCTCGATGCCCGTCATGTCGGGAATGGAGCTGCTTCAAGTCGCGCGGCAAAGATTTCCGAGCCTTCGTTCCGTTATTTTATCTTTTCACGAGGAGTTCGAGAGTGTGCAATCGGCTTATCGCATGGGCGTGCTCGATTATATATCCAAGGTGCGCCTGGAATCCGAGGACGACGAGCAAATATTGAAACGAATCCAGCAGCAAATGACAGGAGAAATGCCGCATCATTCAGCCAAGCCTCCTGCGTTATCCGCGCCTGAGCCTGCCCCCGAGCAAAACGACTGCTCACGGGAGGAAGAAGAGTGGTGCAGACTGGAGCAGGAGTGGCGCTCGCACTACTGGCTATATAATGAATCGGTCTTCCAGCGCTTATGCAAACGGACCGTAGAAGCCAAGGTTTCTTTTCGCCGTCTGGAAGGGCTGTTTATGCGCGTGTTGTCGCAAATGGAGACCGTTATTCTACTTGCTGCCGAGCTCCCGTCTGATGCCAATGACGTCCGGTCCGCGGTTGAATGGCTGCGCGATTACAGGAAACGCGTTTATGCGCAGGTTGCGGCATCCCCCGATTTTACCAATACGACGACCAGCATCCTAAAGGCCGTGCTGTTCATTCGCGAGCAGGCCTCGAATACGCTGCATGCCGAGAACGTCGCCGATCATGTGCACATGAGCCGAAGCTATTTTTGCCAATGCTTTAAGAAGCTGACCGGTTCGACGTTCAATGATTACTTAAGGCAAGAGCGGATAAGAGCGGCCGAGCGCCTGCTGTGCGAAACCAATCAGTCGATCGCGTGGGTTGCGCATGCCGTAGGCTACAACGACTCCAAGTATTTCTCCCACCTCTTCTATGAACAGACCCGTCTCTTGCCCTCCGAATTTCGGGCCCAGTTCCACAAGGTGGATGAATGATTGCAAATTATCGAACAAATATCTACCTCAGCCCCGTATCCGTCACAAAACACGGCACATCCGTCTGACTTCTTTTCTCCGCTTCCAATGTACAATGAGGAGGCAAGAAACGAAGCAATTGCTTACGAAGTAAGAATGGCTTGGCAATTCTTTTAAGGAGGGATTAGATGAAAAGGAATATGGCATTGCTGCTTGCCGTCGTATTGCTTGGTCTAAGTTTGACAGCATGTACTTCTTCCAATGATTCATCGAATAATTTGAAAGCGCCTTCAACTCCGGACTCGAACGCTGAAAGCCCGGCGCTTTCGGGAGATGACCTGGCCTTCTCCAGATTTCCGGAGCCTGTCGATGTTCATATCGGCATGGTGGTGGACCCGACGGACAAAACGCTGCCGGAAGGCGACAGCGTAAGCAACAACCAGTACACGCGTTACCTCAAGGAAAAGTACAACATCAACGTCATTGTGGATTGGACCGCGGCTACCGGCAACGATTTCAAGCAGAAGGTGAGCCTGACGATCGCATCGGGCAAGCTGCCGGACGGCATGGTCGTCGACGACCGCTCCTTCATGACCAAAGCGGCCAGCTCGGGACTGCTGTATGACATCACCGATATATTCCAGCAATATCAGTCCTCGCAGGTGAAGGACATTATGGCGAGCACCGAAGGCCGTGCATTGGAGAACGCCAGCTACGAGGGCAAGATGGTTGCGCTTCCGAACATTACGGTGGATACCGATGGCGTTCATGTCTTATGGATTCGCAAAGATTGGCTCGATAAGCTGCAGCTGCCGGTGCCGAAAACGGTGTCGGATGTCGAAAAGGCTGCGAAAGCGTTTATCGACAACAAGCTTGGCGGGGACAAAACGATCGGTATTGCCGGTCCTTCCAAAAATACGTTCCCTTATTCCACCTTCCTCGTTTCCTCCAACAATATGGGAGGATTTGATCCGATTTTTGGCGCGATGGATGCATATCCGGGCTACTGGCTTGATAATGGCGACGGATCGGTATCGTATGGAACGACGTCGGACAATACGAAAAAGACATTGGCTTTGCTGGCTGACTGGTACAAAAAAGGGCTTATCGATCCCGAGGTAGGCACCCGTGACAACGTAGGAGATCCGATCAATGCCAATCAGACGGGTATTTTCTTCGGTCCATGGTGGAATGGCGGCTACGGCAACGGGGATTCCTTCAAGAACGATCCGACTGCCAATTGGCAGGCGTATCCGGTTTATTCCGACGATAACAAGTGGAATGTGCATATGAAGACGACGGGCAGCACCTACACCATTATTAGCAAAAACGCCAAGCCGGATGTCGTCAAAGCCATCATGATCATGAATAATGCCCTTGTACGCGACGAAGCGACCTTTGATTTGTCGGTTGCCGTGGGCTGGTATCCGCTTCGCAACGTTATGGCCGCGGCCAATGAGACGGAATACGAGTATGTCGAGCTTCTGAAAGTACTGAAAGGCGAGACCGATCCAGAGGATTATAACAAGCCGAACAGCCTGTACAAGCTGATGTATGCGGATGCGAAAAAGGTGAAGGACGTCATTAAGCCTCCGTACGACGATTTGAACGTCAGCAACTTCAACACAGCTAACTTCGGCGACTTCCAGCGCTTGTACTCCATCATGATCGGCGATCGTCCGTTCACGACGATTCCGATCGATAAGAAGGTGTTTAGCGTAACCTACAACCAGACCCCGACAATGGAAACGAAATGGGCCAACCTGAAGAAGATGGAGGACGAGACCGTTATGAAAATCATCCTTGGCCAAGCGTCCATCGACTCCTTCGATAAATTCGTGAAGGACTGGAAGGCTCAAGGCGGAGACGAGATTACGGCGGAAGTCGCAGAGCTCTTGAAGAAATAACCTTGGGAAAGCTTGCGGAAGGCACTGGCGGTTTTAAGTGTCTTCCTCAAGCTTTGCTCTCGGAAGACGGGAGGTTAGCCGAAATGAGGAAAATAGGCCATCAGAAACACTATTATTTGATGCTGCTGCCGGGTATGGTCTGGCTTGTGATGTTCAGTATTGTGCCAATGTCGGGAATTGTGATGGCTTTTCAAAATTTCAATCCGGGAGCGGGGCTGTTCAAATCCGATTGGGTGGGACTCGAAAACTTCAAGTATATGTTTCAGCTTAATGACAGCAAGACGGTTATCATCAATACTTTAATCATCGCTGTCGGCAAAATCGCGCTCAATTTGCTTGTTCCGCTCGTCTTTGCCATTCTGCTGAACGAGCTACGCAGCTTGCGCTACAAAAAGCTGGTGCAGACCGTCGTTTATCTGCCGCACTTTCTGTCGTGGGTTATTATGTCGACGATCGTAATCGGAATCTTCGGCTATTATGGCGTTGTCAATACGGTTATTGGAATGTTCGGCTTCGATCCTAAACTATTCATGGCGGATGCGGGCATATTCCGGCAGCTCGTCATCGGCACCGACGTGTGGAAGGAATTCGGCTTTAGCGCGATTATTTATCTTGCGGCGTTAACGGGCATTAATCTTAATCTGTACGAGGCGGCCGCCATTGACGGGGCTAATCGCTGGCAGTTGATCCGGCACGTCACGCTGCCTGCGCTGTCGACCACGGTTGTTTTGCTGGGCGTTTTAAGTCTAGGCAACGTGCTGAACGCCGGCTTCGACCAAGTGTACAACCTGTATAACCCGCTTGTGTATTCAACCGGAGATATTCTGGATACATGGGTGTACCGGCTGGGCCTGCAAAATCTGCAATACTCGCTCGCGACGGCGGCCGGATTGTTCAAATCGGTCATTAGCTTTGTATTGATATTCATATCCTATCGACTGGCGTATCGCTATGCCGATTACACGGTATTCTGAAGGAGGGCGCTGCATTGGTCAGAAATATAACGTTAGGCTCGCGGACGTTTGAAATTGCCAATATCATCGTCCTCGGTCTTCTGCTCGTTAGCTGCATATACCCGCTTTGGTACACCTTCTGTGTATCGATCTCCGAGAAATCGGCCGCTAATGCCGGCTTGGTTACGATATTTCCCATCGGCTTCTCCTTGTCGTCGTATAAGGAGATTATCAGCGACAGCCTGTTCTTTAACGCGTTCTGGATTTCCATCCAGCGCACCGTGCTCGGCACATCGTTCTCCTTGTTAATGATCGTATTAATGGCTTACCCGCTGGCAAGGCCCAAGAAGGATTTCAAAATGCGCAATACGTTCATGTGGATCCTTGTCTTCTGCATGCTGTTTAACGGAGGGCTGATCCCGTGGTATCTCACCATTCAAAACTATCATTTGATCGATACGATCTGGGCGTTGGTGCTTGGCGGAGGAGTACCGGTATTCGACGTGATCCTGATCATGAACTTCTTCCGCAATTTGCCGAAGGAGCTGAACGAGGCGGCCGTGGTCGACGGTGCCGGTCCTTGGTCGGTCCTGTTTCGCGTGTACATCCCCTGCTCCATTCCCGTACTTGCCGCAGTGGCGTTGTTCATTAGCGTGTATCACTGGAACGAGTTCTTTAACGGGTTGGTGTTGATGAACACTTCCGCTAATTATCCGCTCCAGACCTATATCCAGCAGCTTGTCGTCAACATTCCGGTCGGCACCAATCTGACCCCCGAGCAATATAAGAAGCTGTCGGAGCTGTCCAACCGAACGCTGAATGCGGCCAAGGTGTTTATCGCCATGGTGCCGATGTTGATCGTATATCCTTTCCTGCAAAAGTACTTCGTATCCGGCATTATGCTGGGCGCCGTGAAGGAATAAGGCTGGGCTTACGAGGGGGACGGTGCCATTGGTCATGCCGACTAAGATTGTTTTGAGTAGAAAGCAAAGGACACCCGAGAGGGTGTCCTTTGCTTTGTATGGAACGACATTAGGGAGCTAATAGTGTCATTCATTTCGTCCGACATAATCATTAGCTCAGTAACGCCGCGGGATGAGAGCGATATGAGCAAATGATTGTTTCGGAATCGTTTTCGAGTCAGATATACTGAGGTTGTTTGAGAATTGCTGTTGTTTTGGAACATGATTATACGAGGAGGTGAATAGTGAAGCTATGCAGCTGTTTGCAGACGGTTTCAAGCATGTGAGCGGCAAGTGAAAAATGGGAGGGACTAAATTGAAGAAAAGAATGGCAAGCGTAACGAGTATGGTTTTGTTGTTTTCTCTCGCAGTATCCTTATGGGTGGGCGGGTTACCCAATCCGACCGTACATGCTGCCGGTCTTGCGATAACGGGCAGCGGAGGCTGGAATGAAACGGCATACGTGGAATGGACGCCTGTAAGCAATGCGCAGGGATATAATGTTTACGTGAAGCCCGCAAGCGCATCGGATGCTGGGTACCAACAAATCGACACTGAATTAATCCGGAAATACCCATCCAATTGGAGAGCGGATGCCGTAGGACTGGCAGCCGGCAATTATGTCCTAAAGGTTGAGGCGATGCTGCCAGGCGGTTCAAGGGAAAGCGCTGTGACAAGTACGTTATCCGTAACGGCATACGACCGATCCGGATTTGCTTTTTCGCCAAACTCGCAATATGGTACGGGTTCGGGCGCTTATACCGATAATGGAACGCTCAAGAATGGCGCTCAAGTCATCTATGTAACATCGGATACGGCGCAAACCGTCACTCTAGACGTGAAAATCAATAGCTCAGGCGCTGTGCAAACAGCTGTTGGTCTAGGCGAAATTATGGTACTTAGACAAAAAGGTTACGATAAAACACCGCTCGCCATTCGAATGATTGGACAAATCACCGACGATGACATGAGTGGACAACTTAACGGCAGCGGATATCTTGAGGTTAAAGGGAACAGCAATTACTCGGAAATGAATACGACGATCGAAGGGATCGGAGACGATGCTTATGCGTATGGCTGGGGACTGCTTCTTCGCTATGTCGGCAATCTGGAAGTAAGAAATCTGGGGTTGATGTTATTCCCTGACGATGGACTCTCCATGGATACCGGCAATGTGAATGTATGGGTGCATAACAATGATATTTTCTATGGAACTGCCGGGGGAGATGCGGACCAAGCAAAAGGCGATGGCTCCACAGACCTAAAAAAGGGATCGACTTACATTACCATCTCGTACAATCACTACTGGGATTCAGGAAAAGCTTCGCTTGTCGGTTTGAGCGAGTCGGCTGAATTTTTTGTTTCCTTCCACCATAACTGGTTTGATCATTCGGACTCCCGTCATCCGCGTATAAGAGTGGCATCCGCTCATATCTACAATAACTTCTTTGATGGAATTTCCAAATATGGCGTTGGCATTACAACAGGAGGTTCGGCCTTTGTCGAGTCTAATTATTTCAGACATGCCAAGTTCCCAATGATGAGCTCCTTGCAGGGTACGGACGCATTAGGGGAAGGCGCGTTCTCGGGCGAGAACGGAGGCATGATTAAAGCCTATAACAACATGATTGTCGATGCCGACAGTCTAATCTATGCCAACTCCAATGCCGGAACAGCCCCTGCCCATGCAACCTCATTTGATGCGTACTTAGCTTCATCGAGAAATGAAACCGTTCCAAGCTCTTACAAAGCATTAGTAGGCGGAACCGCTTATAATAACTTTGATACGAGCGTCAATACGGGAGTAAACGTATCCAACATGGATAGCGTAAACGCTGTTGAACAAGTGGTTACGGCAGAAGCCGGACGCCTGAATAACGGAGACTTCACATGGACGTTTAATGACTCCGTTGATGATACGTCGTATGCGCTTAATGCAGCGCTGATGTCCAAAATAAGCAGCTACGCCACTCGGCTTGTATCCGTTGGGGGAAATTCAATCCCGACAGAACCGACACCGACACCAACTCCGTCGGCGACACCTGCGCCGACAGCGACTCCAACGCCTACGGCAACGCCGGTTCCGACAGGAACTCCGACAACCGGAGGACGGATTCATAACTTTACCGCAGATGGAACGGCAAGCGACTTCTTCAATATTCAAGGGAGCCTTTCTACATCGAAGGGGACTGTGTCCTATAACGGTTTAACTTTGACGCAATGTTTAAAAATCGAGAGTGCGACCAGCATTTCGTTTACCGCTACTCAAGCTTCGACCTTAACATTGGTGTTCAATACGGCAGACGGCACCAAAATCAAGATTGACGGAACAAGCTATCCGATGACGAATGGCATTGTTAGCGTATCTCTTGCGCCGGGAGCACATACGATTACAAAAGATAGCGTTACGAATCTGTATTACATGAAACTAGAATAAAGAGTTTTCAAGCCTCCATACGCAGGAGCAAAAAGACCGCCTTAACCGGTGGTCTTTCTGTATTATTTGCAGCAAAGCGCTCCGCGTGCCTTATGAAGCTTGGATTTAGAATTTTTGCTGTTTGTATGAATCAACGGAGATGCTTAGCTTTCATTAGATTTTGCAAAATAAAGAAGGGTTTTAATGGGAAGAGTCGAAATGATTTTGACGTAGAAGAAAAGAACGGAAGATTAATGGCTTGTTTTTCTATTATAAACCGAAGACCGCAAATTTTGCTTTAACAAGGAGGATCTTTGTGATGAACGACAACGAATATGGAGCAGCCCGCGGAAGCGCAGGTGCAGGCGTTCGTCGTCCTGCGGCAACGATGATGTTGCAGGGAACGGCGTCCGATGTCGGCAAAAGCTTGCTTACGGCGGCGTTTTGCCGGATTTTGAAGCAGGACGGCAAGCGGGTCGCTCCGTTCAAATCTCAAAACATGTCTCTCAACTCTTATGTGACGCCCGATGGCAAAGAGATCGGCAGGGCGCAGGGGATGCAGGCTGACGCTTGCGGCATTGCGGCGACGACCGACATGAACCCGATCTTGCTGAAGCCGAAGAAGGATATGGTGTCGCAGGTCGTCGTACACGGCAAACCGTTTGCCGACTTTGACGCGAGAGAATACCGGGAGCGCTATTTGCCCAAGGCGGGCGTAATTGTGCGTGAGGCGCTTGCCCGGCTCCGGGACTCCTATGACGTCGTGGTGCTTGAAGGAGCGGGCAGTCCAGCTGAAGTGAACTTGAAGGACCGGGACATCGTCAACATGCGTCTTGCCGGCTGGGCCGACGCTCCTGTGCTGCTTGTCGCCGATATCGACCGGGGGGGCGTGTTCGCATCGGTCGTCGGCACGATGGAAATATTGGAGCCGGGAGAGCGGGACCGGGTGAAAGGCATCATTATTAATAAGTTTCGCGGAGATGTCTCTCTGCTGACGCCAGGGCTGGAATGGCTGGAGCGTCGGATCGGCAAGCCGGTGCTTGGTGTCGTGCCTTATTTGGAAGGGCTGCAGCTGGAAGACGAAGACGGAGCGTCGCTGGATGCCAGAGGCCGCCGCACGCGCGCAGCTGCGAACGATGAGCTGGATATTGCCGTTATCCGGCTGCCCCGCATCTCGAACTTTACTGATTTCGACCCCCTGCAGCAGGAGCCTGGCGTCGTCCTCCGTTATGTGCGCGATGTGCGTGAGTGGGGAGAACCGGACATCGTCCTTATACCCGGCAGCAAAAACACGGTGGAAGATTTGCTGTTTCTGAGGGAATCCGGTCTTGAGGCGTTACTGCTCAAGCACATTAAAGCAGGCGGCAGAGCGGCTGGTATCTGCGCAGGCTATCAGATGATGGGCGAGAGGCTGCTGGATCCGGACGGAGTCGAATCGGACTTGCCGGAGCTTGCCGGGCTGGCTCTTTTTCCGATGGAGACGATGTTCGCTAAGGAGAAGACGACGGAGCGGGTAACCGGGAGCGTCATGACAGGTTTTGGCGAAGCGGCAGCAGTGGAAGGCTATGAAATTCATATGGGCAGAACGGCTTTTACGGAGTCTGTCGCGCAGCCGTTTCGCATCCGGCCGAGCCGTCTGAAAGACGAGCCGGAATCGTATCACCCGGATGGAGTCGTATCGCGGGACGGCCGGATATGGGGCACGTATATCCATCATATTTTTCATAACGACAGATTTCGTCACAATTGGTTGAACGATGCGCGGCAAAGCAAAGGATTGCCGTTATCCGGAGAGGAAACGCCGTTCGGCAGGCTGCGAGAGCTAAGCTTCGACCGGCTCGCCGACCATGTCCGCAAACATGTCGATATGGCCGCCATCTATGAAATGATAAACGAAGGAAGCAACGATGAGCGATTCCGCTGAAACGGCTAAACCAAGCAAGGTACGAAGGTTAACGAAGGGAATGTACGGGCCTAGAATCAAAGTGGAAATTCCAATATAAACGTGCTCCCGTCTGGAGAGCTTTCTAACAGATATACTTCTGCTCCGTATAACACCATAAGGTGTTTTACGATGGACAGTCCAAGCCCCGAACCCCCTTTGTGCCGGGAACGGGAAGCATCCACCCGGAAAAAGCGGTCGAATATACGCCATTTATCCTGTTCCTGAATGCCTATTCCAGTATCATGTATCCGAATTATAACTTGTTTAGAGTTCTTTATCATTTCTAGGGTAATTTCTCCGCCTGCTCGATTATACCTGATTCCATTTTCCAACATATTAATAAATACCCGAAGGATAGACCCTTCATCAACAACAACTTGTATATCGAGGTCGCCCTTTATCAACAAGGAAACTTGCCTAGTTTCGGCTAAATGTTTCACAACCTCCCAAGCTTCCTCTACAACCGGTAAAATAGAAATGCGATCTGCGAGCGGCTGTTTTTTCTCCATTGTCAAAATGAGCATATCTGATACCAACTGTTCAAGACGGTGCAAAGCTCTTTCCACGGATGAAAAAGTTTCTTGATATTGGGAAACAGTTGCTTCCTGGCTTAGTTGAATGACTTCTATTTGAGTTCGAATCGTGGCCAAAGGCGTGCGCAATTCATGCGCCGCATCTGCAACAAAATGATTTTGCTGAAGAAACGCCGACTCTATCCGCTCTAGCATTGTATTAAAGGAGCGCGCCAATTGAGTCAATTCGTCGTAAGGCTGGTTTAAATCCAGACGCGTATCCAATGTTTCAATATTGATCGAAGATGTGGCCTCGACAACTGCTTTCAATGGGCGGAAGGCGATACGAATGAATCTGAACATGCAAAAAACACCGATACCTATAGTCAGAACAAAACCAATCGTCGATACTAACAGTATATTTTTTGTATCGAAAATAAACTCAACCACATTAATAAAAGTGACAAGGAATATACATAACAAAATAAACATCGCAATAATCCAAAATACCATTTTAAGGTAAAAGCTTCGGGAAGCGGACTCTTTAAAATCATTAAACAAACGACGATTCCTCCATTGAATGGGGAGCTGTTGGTTTGCCCAGTCTGTAGCCCTCGCCAATCACCGTTTCAATATAAACGTTGTTTTTCGCATCCCTTAGTTTTTTACGCAATGAATTGATATGAACTCTCACTGTCGAGGAAAAAGGATCTGCGTTCATATCCCATACATGCTCCAAAAGCAGCTCTGCCGATATCGTTTCATTTGGCCGACGCAGCAAATATTCTAAAATTCCATATTCCTTCCTTGTAAGTTCAACTCTTTTCGTGCCGCACCACACGATCTTTGCAGTCGTATCCATTAATAATTCCCCATGCCGCAAGTGGGGATCCCTTCCTCTCATATCCCGCCTGAATAAAGCTCTTATTCTAGCCAGCAGCTCTTCGAAATGAAAGGGTTTGACCATGTAATCGTCGGCTCCTTGATCCAAACCGAAAATTTTATCATTGGGCTGACTTCGTGCAGTTAGCATGACGATAAGGAGCTGCGGCAGAAGTGCACGCACCTTTCTGCAAACTTCAAGGCCATCCATAGCGGGTAAATTCAAGTCCAAGATTAGGAGATCATATTCGTTAACCGTGACGAGTTCTATTCCTGATAGTCCATCTTCGGCGGTATCTATCGCGTAACCTTGCAGTCGTAAACCTTTTGCGAGAGCCTTAAGAAGGTCCTGTTCGTCTTCAATAATCAAAATACGGATTATGATCACCTCTTTCATATTCATTTTATTGCATATTGGATTAAATTAAAATAAAAACGCCGCTTAAACTGCGGCGCTTTTGTCCTGCATCGCTAGGTGGGATTTTTACTTGCTGTGTTGAATCTTGCAGCTATTCCTGCCAATCATTTTATTCAACAAACACCAGCTGATTGCAGATGTGCCCAGAGGCCATAACCCAATCAAAGCCACCCATCTCAAGTTGTCCTCTAACACGAAAAATAAGCCGCATATCGCAATACCGATTATAAACCGCAGAGATCGTTCCGAACCGCCTACATTTTTTTTCATGTTGACTCTCCTTCTATACCTTATTGGTTATTTCAACCCTATCTTAACGAAACATGTGTTAAATCCTTGTTAAGATAAATAAAGGACATTAGGACAACCTAACTTACGTCACTGAGTGGTTTGTCGATTTCCGATGCTCATTTATGAATGGAGTTCCTAATGAAAACGCTTTACAATTTATAAATAGGCATATATAATCATAAATAAGATTAAATGATCAAATATGAGCAAGATAAAATAAACTCACTCACAAATGGGCATCAAGAAGAGAGGTGTGACACACATGCTATTTGAGGAAGAGCGAAAGCGAAAGATCGTCGATTATATTCAAAGCCATGGCAGAGCGTTAGTGCCTGAGCTTGCAAACCGTTTTCAAGTTTCTGAATCAACGGTCCGCAGGGATTTAAGGGAATTGGAAGAGGCCAAGCAGCTCCGCAGAACCCATGGCGGCGCGGTCTTGCTCCAACAAGATAGCGTAGAGCCCTCATTTGTTGAAAAGGAAGACCGCTACCGCCGTCAGAAGGAACGAATCGCACAGGAAGCGTTATCCTTTATTGATGAAGAGGATACGATTTTTCTGGACTCGGGAACAACGACGTATTTTATGGCTAAGCATTTGAGAAATTTTCAGAAATTAACCGTGGTTACAAATTCGAACATGGTGGCTCAGGAGTTAAACCAGATGAAGCATCTCGATTTGCTTCTTACCGGCGGAACTTTGCGATATGAAACGCAGGCGATGGTTGGTCCGATTGCGGATCGCGCGATTGGTTCCATTCGGGTAGATAAGCTGTTTTTGGCCATTAACGGTTTGGATCCCGATGGCGGGCTGACTACGCCAAACCTGACAGAGGCGGAAACGAAACGTCGAATGATACAATCTGCCAAACAAGTCATACTAGTAATGGATCACAGCAAGTTCGGGAAGGTATCGTTTGCAAAGGTTGCCGAGTTAACTGACATACATCATTGCATCGTCGATGACGCGATATCGGAACAAGCGGTCAGAACGATGGAAGCAGAAGGAATAAAAGTAACGGTAGCAAGGAGATTGGAACTATGAATGCCATTCACACGGTAACCTTGAATCCTGCTGTAGACAAAACCGTGACGGTGGAAAATTTTTCGTTCGGCGAGTTGAATCGCATAAAGACTACCCGAACGGATGCGGGCGGCAAAGGCATTAACGTCGCGAAAGTTTTGCATCGGTTTTCGGTACCCGTCAAGGCGCTCGGTTTTCAAGCAGGACATGAAGGAAAAGTTATTTTGGAGAAGCTTCGCGAGCAGGGCATCCCTTCTTATCTGATTGAGGCGGAAGGGGAAACCCGCACCAACTTGAAGGTGGTGGATGAGCGGACCAAACAAACGACGGAATTGAATGAAGCCGGCTTCTCGCCTAGCGAGGCGCTGCTGGGGGAATTCGTTGAACGCTTCGAGTTGAGCCTTAGCGAAGCATCGCTTGTTGTATTAGGAGGAAGCTTGCCTCCGGGTACGCCGGTTGATTATTATAAGAGACTGATCGAGCTGGCAAACCGCCAAGGAGTCCGTACGATTTTGGATGCCGACGGGGAAGCTCTTGCCCTTGGAATAGAGGCGGTGCCGTTTGCTTTAAAGCCGAACATTCATGAACTGGAAGCCTTGTTTGATTCAACGTTCACGACGGACGAGCAAATCATATACGCAGCGCAGCAGCTTATCCGCAAAGGAATTTCCTATGTCATAGTGTCCATGGGAGGCGAGGGATCCATTCTCGTCAGCGAACGGGAAGCGATTCGCGCCAAGCCGTTTCCGATCACCCCGCTAAGTACGGTCGGCGCGGGGGATTCCATGGTAGCCGCAATGGCATATTGTTTTGTTCACGGTAAGTCTTTCGAAGATATGGCAAGGTGGACTTCGGCGGCAGGGACCGTCACCGCTTCCAAGTCAGGAACCGAGGTTTGTACGCTTGACGAGGTGCAGGATAAGTTGGGTCTTGTCGATATTTTCCGATTAACAATCGAGGTATAAACAAACAGGAGGGGAAATGATGAAGAAAATTATTGCGGTTACTTCATGTGCGACTGGCGTCGCGCACACTTACATGGCAGCGGAATCGCTTGCGAAAGCGGCAAAAGAGAAACAAATCGAGCTGAAGGTCGAAACCCGCGGCGCGGTCGGCGTTGAAAACGAGATCACGGAGCAGGAAATCGCCGAAGCGCATGCGGTCATCATTGCGGCGGATACGGATGTCCTCGAATCCCGGTTTCAAGGGAAGCCGGTCGTAAAGGTTCGTGTCGCACAGGCGATCAAGGATCCTAAAGGTTTGATTGATGAGGCTTTAAATATGCAGGCTTCCGATCCCGCCGATTATCTTAAGCAAGTAAATAAATCCAAAGCGGAGCGCAGTTCGGCTAGAACGGGCCCGTATAAGCATCTAATGACCGGCGTTTCGGCGATGCTGCCGCTCGTTATCGCGGGAGGATTGCTGATCGCGATTTCATTCATGTTCGGATACGATGCTTTTAAAGTAGAAGGATCATTGCCTGCGGCTTTGATGAGCATTGGCGGAGGCGCCGCTTTCGCGCTTATGGTGCCTATTCTTGCCGGCTTTATCGCATTCTCTATTGCGGAGAAGCCAGGTCTTGCCCCGGGATTGGTCGGAGGCATGCTGGCTTCCCAAATCGGCGCCGGTTTTATCGGCGGTATCGCGGCAGGATTTCTGGCGGGTTACTTGGCCAAATGGTTGAAAAATACGATTAAGTTGCCTAGAAACCTGGAAGGCTTGAAGCCAATTCTATTGATTCCGCTAATCGCAACAGCGATTACAGGCTTGCTGATGGTATTTGTTATCGGGGAACCCGTAAAATTTATTATGGACAGCTTGACGGAGTGGTTAAAATCGCTTGGTACTGCGAATGCTATTCTGCTTGGATTGCTGCTTGGCGCGATGATGGCCTTCGATATGGGCGGTCCGGTCAACAAAGCGGCGTATACATTTGCGGTAGGGCTTCTGGCAAGCAATGAATTTGGCCCAATGGCAGCGGTTATGGCGGCAGGAATGACGCCTCCGCTCGGTTTGTGGCTAGCAACCCTTCTTGTTCCGAAGAAATTCACGCAGGAGGAAAGGGATGGCGGAAAATCTGCGGCCGTACTGGGTATTTCTTTCATTACGGAGGGAGCGATTCCTTTTGCCGCAAGCGATCCATTCCGTGTCATCCCTTCCATTATGGTCGGTTCGGCCGTAACCGGGGCTTTGTCCATGGTATTTGGCGCAACGCTCAGGGCGCCGCACGGCGGAATTTTCGTCGTTTGGCTAGTCAATCCAGTTTGGCTGTACGCATTGGCGATTATTATCGGAACCGTCGTGACGGCTTTGATGCTAAGTATTTTGAAAAAACCGGTAAAACAAGAAGCAGCGGGAGGGGTTTAATATGGACGTAAGCGCACTGCTAGACAAACAATCGATCTTGATTCCTTTGGATATTTCGGACAAAACGGATTGCATACAGGCAATGGTGGACGCTTTGGCGCTATCCGGATGCGTTACCGATAAGTCTGCCTACCTTGAAGCGGTCATGAACCGCGAGAAGACGGGTTCTACCGGAATTGGCTTTGGGGTAGCTATCCCGCATGGTAAATCCGCCGGAGTAAGCAAGCCCGGCTTAGCCTTTGCGAAGCTGGCGAAGCAGACTGACTGGGATTCGCTTGATGGTGAGCCCGTATCCGCCGTCTTTATGATCGCGGTACCGGAGGCAGCGGCCGGCAATGAACATCTGCAAATCTTAATCGCCATATCCCGCAAATTAATTGATGAGGAATTCCGCGATAAATTGCTCGCTGTTCAAGATTCGGAGGAATTGATCGGCTTGCTGCAAACCATATAGAAGAAGGAAATGGAGAGAACCCATATGTTGACTAAAGAAGTGACCATTCGCAATGCAACGGGCTTTCATATACGTCCGGCGCAATTGTTTACGGAGCAGGCGGCAAAGTTTCAATCGCAGGTAAACATTTTGCTTAAAGACCAAGGCGTGAAAGTGGACGGCAAAAGCATTTTAGGACTCATGACGCTCGGACTTGCGCAAGGGAGCGTCATTGAGATTTCCGCAGACGGCCCCGATGAAGAGAAAGCGTTGGAATCGCTTGTGCAGCTGGTTGAAGGCGGATTTGGAGAAGTATAACAACAGCGTGAAACGGAGAGGAGGCCCGGGTCTATGTCACGGGAGTTGAACATTCAAGGCTTAGGGGTTTCGGAAGGCATTAAATTAGGAAAAGCGTTTGTCTATTCGCCTGTGCGTCTGGAGGATGTCAAGGATCGGAAAACCGACGCTCCGGACATGGAAGCGGGCTTGCTTCATACCGCAAAAACGCAATGTTTAGCTGATTTGGATGCTTTAGTCGCTCGGGCGAACGACATACTTGGGGAAGAGAAGGCGGTCATTCTAAAAGGCCAGGTCAGCATGCTGAATGATCCTTCGTTTTTCCCGCCCATGGAGCAATTGATTCATAAGGAGAAGTGGACGGCGGAAACGGCAGTCCGAATGGTGACGTTACAGACGGCCAGCATATTCGAAAGCATGCCGAGCGAATACATGCGGGAACGGGCTGCGGATGTTCGGGATGTGGGCAGCAGGCTGCTCTCGTATGTACGAGGACGGCAAGGCAGCCAGTTATCCGATATTCAAGAAGAAGTCATTATCGTCGCGGATGACCTATCCCCGTCCGATACCGTTCAATTGGATAAACGGTTCGTACTTGGTTTTGTTACCCGCATTGGCGGCAAAACCTCTCATACGGCTATCTTGGCGAATTCATTGGGTATCGCGGCCATTCTGGGAGCGGGAAACGGTATTGAACAAATTAAAGATGGCGATATGCTTGCGATTGATGGGGCTGCCGGCGTTTGCATTGTGAACCCCGATACGAAAACGATTGAGGATACGCGTGAGAAGATGCGGCTTCAAGAGGAATCCCGCCAACAATTGTTGGCTTATGCGGATAAAGCGGCGGTCACTGCAGACGGCTTTAAGGTCGAAATCGCAGCGAATATCGGAACGCCCGAAGAGGCGCTCGGCCTGTTGGGAACAGGAGCGGAGGCAGTCGGTCTATACCGTACGGAGTTTTTGTTCATGAGCCGCAGCAGCATGCCGGATGAAGAAACGCAATTTCAGGCCTACAAATCGGCGGCGGAAGCGATGCAGGGATGTCCCGTCATTATCCGGACGCTTGACATCGGCGGCGATAAAGAGCTGCCTTATTTGGAGCTGCCTCATGAGTTGAACCCTTTTCTAGGTTATCGCGCTATTCGATTGTGTCTCGATCGTCCGAACCTGCTGGTCACTCAACTGCGGGCTATTCTGCGGGCTAGCGCTTACGGCAATCTCAAAGTGATGTTTCCGATGATTTCGGGCCTTGAAGAGTGGAGAAAAGCGAAGGGCATATTCGAGGAGGTCCGGGAACAGCTTCGCCTTGAGGGCATCCCGATGGCGGAGAAGATCGAAGTCGGCATCATGATTGAAATACCGTCCGCGGCGCTTCAAGCCGACCGTTTCGCCAAAGAAGTCGATTTCTTCAGCATTGGCACGAATGACTTGGTTCAATATACGCTTGCCGTGGACCGAATGAACGAAAAGGTCTCTTATCTGTATGATTATTTCCACCCTGCGGTCATCCGGTTAATCAAACAAGTGATCGACGCTTCCGACCGTTACGGCAAATGGACGGGCATGTGCGGAAGCATGGCGGGCGATCCTCTGGCGGCTCCCTTATTAATGGGCTTAGGACTGCATGAATGGAGCATGTCCCCGTCCGCCATCCAAAAGATCAAGCGCCAAATTATTAATTTGAACCGCAGCGAATGCAAAGAGCTTGCCGAGCGAATCTTGGATATGGATACGCCGGAAGAGGTGCGGGCAGCTTTAGAGGCTTATCAAACGTAAACCAACAGAAACCCGACCGGATCAGGTCGGGTTTCTGCTTTGTATGAAGGTAATGATGCACTGCGTTATTTGGTGGGTATGGCTCTCTTCGTTCGCGGCCTCTGCCATCGCTGCCTTGAAAATACCGTTCGATACATCGATAGGTGAATACTTTGCAAAACCAAGTAGATGGGAATGGAGTACAGTAGCTTGTAACCGTTATTGTAGTGGAATAAACCAACCTTGAGGCCAGACCATTCGAGCAAGATAGCGAGGCCCGTCCATAAAATAATATATCCGATTGTCGACATTCCATAAATTCGAAAACGTTCAACCCCATAAATAAAAAAATATCCGTAGGGTGCATACATCAGATAAGAAAACAAATCAAACACTTCATAACTTGATTTGTCGCCAATGTCGTACAGATCAAAGGGAGGAATAAAAATAGTATGGTCGAAGATAAGCCCGAACGTGACGCCAATAAGCATATTGAAGATCGTTTGCAAGGGGGAAAATGTTCGCGGCAACAACCAATATGCTGCGAAGCCTAAAGACATTAGCCCGATAACGAACCACTCATTGCCGTTGAATTGATGATCGTAAACGACAGTTTCCATTACCGGATCCACCCTTCCTTGGAAGCCATTCGCTGAAAGATCTTCCCCCAAAATAGTGTATATGCCATTACCAATAGGATCATCAGGGACTCTTTGAAGAAGTTCCAATCTTTATATATAAGTACATGATTCCAACGTAGTGCAGAGCCGAGCAGTAGTTGAATTAGGAATGCATAAATTGCGATACTTATTCGAACGCTTGTTTTTGGCGACGTGAGAAAAATATTCGCGAAAGCAAGCAGGATGAACGTAACGGTGAAGTCATTGTGCAGAATCAAGGCTATAAAATGAGGTATGCTCTGGTTCATTTCGAATAACTTAAGACTGAAACCGCTAATGGTCAATTTGTTAGTAAGCAAGACTTCTATAGCCATAAATAAAAGGACGTTGACAACAAGCGGGAGCTTGCGGCGCAGATTCAATAGGACTTGCGTACAAAACCATGCGAATAAAATAAAGATAACAACGACCATAGGGAACACCCCCCCTTTCTCACGCAACTCTGAGAGTAGATTTCCCTTGGAACAATAATGATATCCGCGAATTTCATAAATATGGGTAGACATTGAATAATCCACAAAATCCCTTTAACATAAGGATGCGGTTGTTTATTAAAAGGGGTTGCGGGTTATGAGTAACGATCAATATTATTCCATAGGCCAAGTGGCGAAGATCTGCAATATATCCATTCAGACTTTGCGGTATTACGACAAAATCGGATTGGTGATTCCCAATCATACGGATAAACTATCCGGATACCGTTATTACTCTAATCGGGACCTCCTTTATGTCAAGATTGTTCAGGACATGAAGATGCTGCAGTTTTCGTTAGACGAAATTGGAGAGATGTTGAAGAACGACAGCTTGGATAGCTTGTTTATAAAGCTCGAATCCAAGCAAAAGGAGATGTTAGATGAGATTAAAAGACTGGAGAAAACAGTCAAGTCGATCGAACAGAGAACAGCTCGGGTCGTTATGCTTCAGGAGTTGGGAAATGGATTGAAAGACCTTGACGTACTAGTGGAGTTGAAGCGGTTTCCCGATCGGCACGTGGTATCTGACCGTGGGAGGTATGCCTGCGGAATGGAACCCTCCATAATAAAGTTCACGAAGTTATTCGGTAAGGTCGATGCCAGCGATCTAATTACGAATCCTATCATGACCGTCTACCATGAGAACATCATGACCTTTGACCGCGCGGAATCCGACTTGGAATTTTGTATCATCCTTAATCATGCAGGACCGGAAACCGTCAATACTCGCATCATACCCGAAAATGATTATATTACCGCCCTCTACTGCGGAATTCCCAACGATGTATCATGCAAGCGGATCTACGGTAAGCTCCAGAAGTGGATAGAGAATAACGGTTACATCGAAAACGGTCCATCTATTGAGCAATACCTTGTCGATATGGCGCATATGATGAAGCCGGAGGAGTTTATCGTCGAACTGCAAGTTCCCGTTCGAAAAGCCTTGACCCTATAGTAGCTATAGGGTTTATTTTGTTATTATCACCATTAATGCGAGGAGGATAATAATGAATCTAATATTAGGAACAGGGCCGTTAGCAATGTCTGTAATGAGGGAACTGGTCGCTCGGGATGAACCGGTTAAAATGGTCAGCTTCAATGGAAGAGCAGCGGTCCCGCAAGGGGTACGGTTAGAGAGGGCCGACCTTATGGATAAAGAGCAAGCGAAGGAAACGATGAAAGACTCTAAGGTCGTTTTTCAATGCGCGCAGCCTCCGTATCACAAGTGGGGCGAAATGTTTAACTCTTTTCAGGATAATATAATAGCAGGAGTTATTGCTTCCGGGACAAAGCTTGTTGCGGCTGAGAATATGTATATGTACGGGTTGGTAAAAGGGAGCATGCATGAGAATTTGCCTTACTCTGCCGTAACTAAGAAAGGTAAGGTTAGGGCATCCATGGCTCGAACATTGACGAAATTACATCAAGACGGAATCTTGCAGGCGACTATGGGGAGAGGTGCTGATTTTTTCGGTCCGAACGTTCATCATTCTTCCGCAGGTTCAAGGCTTTTTAACCCAATCGTGAAGGGTAAAGCATGTACGTTAATCGGTAACCCGGATAGGAAGCATACGTACACGTTTATCGATGATTTCGGAAAGGCGCTTGTTGTGCTCAGCGATCATGATGACGCATTTGGACAGGTGTGGCATGTACCGAATGCGGATACCGTTACGACAAGGGAATTCGTGGAAATGGCGTATCGATTGGCTGGATTCCCGGCAGTCATCCGAACGATGGGAAAAGGAATGCTGCGATTAGGCGGACTGTTCATACCCGAAGCAAGAGAAAGCATAGAAATGCTGTACCAATTTGAAGAGGATTTTGTCGTGGACAGCAACAAATTCACGAAACGGTTCGGCGTGGCTGCAACGCCTTTGGAATATGCCTTAGAGAAAACCGTGCAATCGTTCAGACAGTCGAATAACGAACAGTAAGCTGGATTATTTGACGGCCCCAAATAAAAGAGTCTATTTACAAACCGATGGTTGGTATTTATAATGAGTACATAAAAATATAAAAGTTCACATGGAGGAGCGGCATTGAAACAAGAGGAACGCAGGCAACAGACGATAAGACGGTTGATGGACACGACCAAAGAATTGATAAGGGAAAATGGTTGTCATTCCATTACGATGAAGGATATCATGGGCAAGTCCGGCTTATCCAAAGGCGCAATCTTCCACTATGTAAAGAGCAAAAACGAAATTTTTGTCTGGGTGCTGCAGGAGCGTCTTGAAGCAACAAACGTTAATTTTATGAATGCGGTTGAGCATGGCCGGCAAACCTTCAATGAACCCATGCAGCAAATCAAGGAAAGCATCATTGCATATGAAAATCCGCATGACGTAACGAACAAAGTGTTGCTGTACTTGCTTGGAAAAGAAGATGACCCTTTGGTCGCAGAAGCATTGAAGCAGTATTACGATCGGTCTGTGCATTTATCCAAGCTGTGGATTGAAACGGGGCAGAGGCACGGAGTCATTACCGAGACTGTGGATGCGGAGAAAACAGCAGATATGTTCACGCTTATGACATTCGGATTACGAATCCGCTCGGGTATTCCACGGGTACAGTCAGCTTTTAAAGCTCAAGATTTAACGACGTTTATTGGCGGCATTTTAAATCCGGGCACCGAAGATGGAAAGAAAGGGTGATTAAACGTGAAATTATGGTTAGTCTTGCATTTGCTTGGCGTCTTATTAATGGCCGGTAATATCATTACGGCGGCATTCTGGAAGATTCGGGCCGATCTAGCGGGGAATCCGGTCGTCATCCATCAGGCTGCTAAGAACGTCATGATTGCCGACTATGCTTTTACGATTCCCGGTCTCGTCATGATCATTGTCTCTGGCGGTGCGATGGCTAGCGAGTCCGGCGTCACATGGACAGGAATAAACTGGCTTTCTCTATCGCTGATCTTATTGTCGGTTACCGGGATCATTTGGCTAGCCATTCTCATTCCGTTGCAACGCAAAATGATCCGGTCCAGTGCCGATAGTATAATGACAGGTACAATCTCTGCGGAATATCGGCGCGCTTCGCGCCAATGGGCTATTTACGGGGTCGCCGCTACTTTTCTGCCGATCATCATCCTATACTTGATGGTGATGAAGGGATTCTAAAATGGTTTGTATGATTCCAATCATTAATCATTCATATCGGAGGTAATTTTATGGAACCGCTGATCGTTCTTGTGGTCGTCACTATTGCCATTCTCATTGCGGGAATTGCGGGAATAAACCGTCTGCGCCCGTGGCCAGTTGCGCTGCGGGGCGGAGTTGCGGCCATGTTTATCTTGACGGGCACTGTTCATTTCGTTTGGATGCGGGAAAAGCTTATTGGCATGGTACCGCCTTTCCTTCCATATCCGGATTTTATCGTGACGCTCACCGGTTTGCTGGAATTGGCAGGAGCTGTAGGATTGCTATGGCGGCCCACGGCTCCTTGGGCAGCTGGAGGTCTATCCCTTCTACTGATTGTCATGTTCCCGGCAAATGTTCACTATGCCCTTTCAGATCTCGCGGCGAAACCGGATGATGCTTTATTCCCCCGCACCTTGATGCAAATTGTATTCCTGTCCGCCAGCCTTGCCATCATGATATTTTACCTCCGTCATCGATCTTTACCGATTACTCATGGTTCACGTCTGTCTGATTCGAAAGATTGAACAATCCGTTAAGAATTTTAAGATCATTTCCAAGCTCCTCTAAGGTCTTGGTCTCCATCGTTTGCAGCAATTGCGATCCGGATATATCCGTGTATATCAAATTCTGAAGCTGTTTCGACCAAATTTCCTCTGCCTTGACCGCAAGCGGCGAAGACCAGTGATTTCTAACGTCGGGATGCCATTTCCAGCCGCTTAGACTTTCTCTATATTGCCCCTCCATCTCCATCGACAATTGAACATACTCCCATGCAGAGGATTTATTCGGGCTTGCTTTCATGATCGAGAAAAAGGATCCTCCATGAGCCCAATAAGCGTTAAACGGGGGCCGAGTAAACTTCCATTGTGCGTAATGATCAGGATCCCACTGTTTGATGAGGTCCCAGCCCCATTCCCCCAAATATAGCATAACCAACTTACTATCTCTAATGGCTTGTTGACCTTTATCGTCCCACATATTCCAGTTCGAATCCAAACCCTTGCGCTCAATATCAAGCGTAAGCGAGGCATACGGCACTAAATCCTCGGTGTTTCTCGCATAATTTCCATAATGATCGAAATAGCCATATCCAGCCGCAGCCATATTGAGCGCATCATGAGTATAACTGATCACCCCAATGCCATGAGACTTAAGAGTCTCGGCAAGCAGAATCCAATTTTCGGGGCGCTCCATAAACTTTCCGAGCTCTTCGGGATCTGAAGGAAAACCGTATCCCTCTAGTATGTCGGCTCGATAGAACGTCCCTGCCATAGGAAAGTCTTTCGGGATCGCAATAAGCGATTGACCATCAATGGATTGAAATGGCGTTAGCGTCAAACGATTAAACCACTTTTCCTGGATAAGTCCCCCCGCGTGATAGGGCTCTATACCGACATCTTCAAATAAGTCGAATCCGCTTAAAACGTTCAGAAGCTCGTTCCCGGCTATGACCAGATCCGGGGCAGGCGTTGCACCCAGCTTTTGAAGAAAAGCATCCCCTGTAGCGTAGTCCCATAGTACGGTTCGATCAGGAAACTTTTTTTGATATTCGTCAATGATCAAACTTTGATTCTCCATTGTTGCCAGTATCCGCAAGGTGTCCCCCGTGTCGGAGTCTTGACTTGAATCCGACTTGGGAACTGGCGAAGTGAATGAACCTTCGAGTGGAGAGTCAATGGAACAACCGATTAAGACCACGCATAGCAGAAAATGAAGGATGATCTTAAACGATTGAAGTCGGGCATTAGTATCCACGTTGCCTCACCCTCCCCCTTAACGTTTCCTCCCGTGCGAACAACTCCTTTGTGATCTGCGAAGCGTTCATTGGTTTTCCAAAGTAATAGCCTTGGAGCAAGTAACATCCGGCCTCAATGAGAAGCCGTGCCTCCTCTTCATGCTCGATGCCCTCTCCTACGACCTGCAAGCCTTGTTCATTTGCAAGGTTTATCATATGACGAACGATGCTAAAGGAACTGTTTTTGTATGACAACCGTTGAATAAATAATCGGTCCAGCTTGATGCCATGGATGGGCAGGAGATCAATGATTGCCAAGGAAGAATAACCCTTCCCGAAATCATCAACCCATGCTCGAACTCCTAGATTACGCAGATCGTGGAGGGAAGCGACCACGAGTTCAAGATCTTCCGAAAATGCCTCTTCCGTTACCTCGATTTCCAACAGGTCTGCAGCGAAGCCCGTCTCGTTTAATATGTTCTCTATCATTTCCGCGGTTTCGCGTTGCGCCAGCTGTTTTTTAGATAAATTAACGCTTATCTTTAGCTTGGGCGAAGTTTCATCCATATCAGACCATCGTTTCCCTTGTATACAAGCTTCGCGAATCACATATGCAGACAGAATATCCATCAAATTTTCTTGTTCTGCAATCGGGATAAAGTCGCTTGGAGGTATTAGTCCCCTAATCGGATGAGGCCATCTCGCCAACGCTTCTACTCTAACCATGTCGCCTGTCCGATTATCTACGATAGGCTGGTAATGCAACGTGAGTTCGTTGTTTCCTAGCGCCGACTGGAGTTCGTGCGCAATATCCCAATTGTCTGTCGCTAATTGATGCGCAATATCTTCATAGAATACAAAAGAATGATCATTCTGCTCTTTAGCGATATACATCGCCACATCTGCGTGTTTAATCACGGTTTCCGCATCCAATCCATCGTCTGGAGTCATGCTTATTCCGATCGACCCGCCGATATTGACCTCTTGATGATTGATGATGAATGGAATCCGAAGCTGTTCGCTAATTTGCAACGCCAGTTCTCGGGTTTCGGACTTACTCGTATCACGATATACAATGACGAATTCATCTCCGCCGAGTCTCGCCACAAAAGCCTTGCTTCCGGAAACCTTTCTCAACCGATCGGCTACTTGCACGAGCAATTCGTCTCCAGCCGCATGTCCATGCCTATCATTGATAGGCTTAAATCGATCAAGATCAATAAACATAAAGGCAACGCACTGGTTTGGGGTTGAACTTGTCTCAAGGACGTGTTGGGTGAATTCATTAAAATGTCTCCGATTGGCAAGTCCGGTTAAGGTATCGTAATTAGCATGATGGTTGGATTCCTTTAAAATTTGCTTTAATTGCTCCGTAACGAACGAGAAATTCTGAATCAAAGTGTAAATTTCCTCAATATGAGAATCGAACCATTCCGTTGATTTCGTGGTCCTTATTTGCTGGGGCAAATCGGTTGTGATTTTGGCCAACAGTCTGATGGATCGAATCACGAAACGATGCAAAAATAGAGCAAGAGAGCCAATCACTATAGCCATATACAATACGTTTATCGACTGAGAAAGAAAATAATGGATGACTTCTTCCGTGTATTTAACTGTAGAAAAACGCAACAAGAGGGTAGAACCGTCGAGATTAAGCTTATAAACGTATGCCGTCTCCCTCAATATTTCGCCAGGGGAATTAGCAAGCGTGTTTACGGGTTCCCATTTGTGTAGATTTCCGGTTATATGATTCCAATATCCCGGTCCGATCCATAGTAGAGTCGAATCTTCATTATTGAAATGAAAGGATCTTATGAATTCTCCCTTGGCATCATAAAAGACTGCCTGATTCACAGCAGAGCCTGATGAGTTCCGTATTAATTCTTGCAGATGCCCAAGCTGCACCCAGCTTCGAAGAGTTAACGATTGGACTTGTTCGCCTGTCCATTGCTTATAAGAATCCAGGATTGAACTTGCTGTCGAAGCGGCTTGCGTCCCTAAATCGGAAATCATCGTTCGTTCGGCGTTGAGACCTGTATTAAGAATAAATAAAAAAGAAGATCCGATGATGCTAAAGACCGTCAAATCGATTAGCATGCGGGATAAATGGATTCTCCCCGTGCTTTTTGGCCTTGCGTAGGGAATATAAGTCGAGGCCGCGTCGACCAATAACGCATTAAACAAAGCATTAATGAAAAGGACGGCCAAAATAAGAATCAAATAAAAATTGACATGCAGTCCTTGCGACAGGCTTACCAACAGAATGTACGGACCACCGATTACGGTCCAAAACAAGAAGGTTGGTAATAATATTCTCCTCTTTTTTTTCAATGTCCAAAGAGATGCGGCTAATAGCTCCAATAGCGATATGATCAAAGAATGCATAGATTCATGCAGAATAGCGACGGCCAATAGTTGAATAATAACTGCCAAGCCAACAGCTTTTTTCCAACCGAATATTTTAAGCGCAATAAAAGTGAAAATACTAGCGAAATAGAGTTCCATCCCTAGAACCAACTTAAAGGGGTAAATCAAACATGCCCAATAGAATAAACCGAGCAATGTCATTCCGACAATTGTATAGATATGCTGTTTAATCATCCCCATTAAACTCCGCATTACATGTTCGCAGCCTCCCGGTATCTGATAACCAACGGTACTCATCAGCAAATAAGCATATATGTATATATATCGGTTTCAAAAACTAAGGCTTATAGAGAGAATGGTGAAATACAATATTAACCATATCGATCAACTCATAAATACGCCTTGATTACTTTGTACGAATCCAGGTCAAAATAAATCAAATGAAACGACCGTGGGAAACATTATTAAGTTGACACTTAATTAAGTCTATGCTAAATTAACGTCATGATCGATAAAGCCATTCAAGCGATAACGGAACCTAGGCGCAGAGATATTTTACATCTTGTCCGTCATGAGGAGCTGACCTCCAGCGCCATTGCTTCGCATTTTGACATTTCAGCACCAGCTATTTCACAGCATCTTAAAGTTCTAGAGGAGGCAGGGCTCGTCGTTGTGAGGCGGGCAGGCACCAAGCGATTTTATGGCATTAGGAGGGAAGGGTTTGCCGAATTGATGCATTACATCGAGAGCTTCTGGGATGACAGCTTAATGCGCTTGAAGGAAGCAGCGGAAGAGGAGGAAAGAAGAAAAAATGACTTCAACAAGCAATAGCGACACGATCAAGAAAGAAATTTTTATCGAATGCCGTCCGGAGACATTGTTCTCCTTTTTTACAGACCCTGATAAATTAGTTCGTTGGATGGGGCGTCATGTTTTACTTGATCCGAGTATCGGCGGCAAATATCGCATTGATGTTAACGGGAGCGACATTGCGATAGGTGAATACAAAGAAATGATCCCAAACGAGAAAATCGTCATGACATGGGGATGGGAGAAGTCGAAGATTGTACCGCCTGGATCCAGTACCGTTGAATTTAGACTGACTCCCAAAGATAACGGAACTCTCTTGGTGTTGACGCATTACGATCTGCCGGGAACGGAAGTAGCCTCACATGTGCAAGGTTGGACGCATTACATGTCTCGCCTGCAATTGATCGCGCAAGGCCAGGATCCGGGCGTCGATCCGTGGTCAGTACAAGCTATGCATTAATTTAAAGACTAAATAATTATATTTAAAGGAGATTATTAATAAAATGAATACATTATCTTGCAACTGTGGATTCAAAATTACGGATGAAAACAAATATAAAGCAGAAGCGGCTATGTGGCATCACGCCATTCAAGAACACACGGATATGCTGAAAAGCATGACTGTCGATATGCTGGAGCAGTGGCTCGTTAATAAAGACGAGCAGTTAAAGGCGGGGGCGTAATGACGGGCTCGGCGATTCATCAAGAAGTGGCGTTTAAAGCTAATCCAGCGCGTATTTACGATATTCTTATTAGCAGCGAGCAATTTAGTAAGGCTACCGGTGGCGCTCCAACCGATATCAGTACAGAAGAAGGCGGCAAGTTTTCTTGTTTTGGAGGCATGATCCTGGGACGCAACATTGAGCTCGTACCTAATCAGCGAATTGTACAAGCTTGGCGTGCTGCTAGTTGGGAAGAAGGTATCTACTCGATAATCAAAATCGAGCTAAAGGAGCAAGGCTCCGAAACCTTGCTGATGTTTGATCATTCCGGTTTCCCGGAGGGACAAGGCGAGCATCTCGCATCCGGATGGCACGCCAATTACTGGGGTCCAATAGAGAAATTATTAGCTTAAGCAAGTGAAACGGCGTGCGAGTATATGCACGCTTTTCATTTTTTATTGGAGGGATTGGATATGGTAGATGTTTTAACGGAAATAACAATAAATCGTCCCCGTGATCAAGTTGCGGAATATGCCGCTAACCCCGACAACGCACCTGAATGGTATGTCAATATTAACTCAGCTGAATGGCAAACACCGAAGCGGATCGAGGTTGGTTCTAAAGTGGCATTTAAAGCTGCATTCCTTGGAAGGGAGCTTTCCTATGTGTATCAGATCGCCGAATATACACCGGGAAAAAAGCTTGTCATGAGGACGGCCGATGGTCCTTTTCCGATGGAAACGACCTATACCTGGGAGTCTCTGAGCGGTCATTCCACTCGAATGACTTTGCGCAACAAAGGCAACCCTAGCGGATTTTCGATTCTATTTACTCCGTTTATGTCTTTGATGATGAAGAGGGCCAACAAAAAGGATTTGAACAAAATCAAGTTTTTACTGGAAGAAACAGCGAATTAAAGGGTAACCTGATTTGTCAATCGGGCCGAATGACCACCACTTATCTTGATTTTGTATATGGTGATCAAAACGACGCTGCTCAAACGCAAAAGAGATTTTGGCATTTTAAAAGCAACGGGCTACACGACGCTTCAACTAATGAATCAAATTGCGCTCGGCTACGTTCCGATTATGCTGGCAGGCGTCTTTATCGGCGGTGCCCTCGGCTCGCTTTATACGAATTCCGTGCTGACGCTGCTGCTGTCCGGTGCCGGCATTCACAATGTGCAGTTTACGATTAAGCTGTCCTTAATCGCCTCGCTTTGTATCGGTATGGTTGTACTGGCATACGCCGTATCCATGACCGCCGCTTATCGGATGAAAAATATTACGCCGCACGGGCTGATTACGGAATAGTTGGTCTGGGATTGAGCAGGCAACAATACAAGTTGAAAACCCAGCCTGCATGAGGCTGGGTTTGAGGCTCTTCTATTTATGGCGATTTTTCTTTATGCGGGTATAAAAGATAAGGGCTGCAGCAATCATTGCGATAAATCCTAAATTGGACGCTGTTTCCTGCCCTAAGCCAAACACCATGCAGAGATTAGTCACCAGACTTTTCGTCAGCAGCGCAATTGCAATCAACAATAGCGGCCTTATGAAGTTGTATCTTCTCATCGATTGCCTCCTGTTTCCGGATGGAATAGGCTTGTCTACTCCGGCAAGTATACCAACTGCGAGTCTAATCGTCCAGCTGTTGTTGTTGCGGATAGGTTTCGAAAAGCTATTCAGGAGGTGGCTGCCGGCCGCTGTGGATAGCTTTTTTTGTTGGATTTTCTCGAAAAATAACAGGTAGTTTCAGCCGATTGACAGGCGAAAGGCTCCGCTGTATACTATCCGACATAAGTTTATGATAGTTTATATGACATCATATGGTGCGACTAATACGCTTGGGCCCAAAGCGAATAATCCCCTTACTTCATCGTGCAAACAGTCTGTAACCAGATCTCGTGCATGTTTGCGGAAAGGGGATTTTTTGTTGTCGCATCTGAACAAATGTTCATGTTTACTAGAACTTAATTTCATTTTGACGCTTTGATTACAATTTTGAACTACTCTATTAAGGATGAAATGCTAGTTATTATGCAATTTTAGGTTGGAGAGAGGAGTGAAAGTAACATGCGGCATTGGATTTCACGTATAAAGAGACAGACAGGTATGATGCTGGCTGCTGTTATGATTGTCGGCAGCACGCTGGGAAGCATTGGTGCGCCCGTACAGGCAGCGGATGCTAATCATGTTGTGATTTCGCAGGTATACGGGGGCGGAGGCAACAGCGGGGCCGAGTATAAAAATGATTTTATCGAGTTGTACAATCCGACTGATATTCCAGTCACGATGACGAATTGGAAGGTACGCTATGCAAGTGCTACTGGTACTTTCAATAATGTGACGGAAATAAACGGCACTATTCATGCAAAAGGTTACTTTCTGATTCAACAAACGGCAGGCACCGGCGGGACGAAGGATCTGCCTGCTCCCGATGCAGTCGGAACGTTAGGCTTGGGCGCTTCAAACGGGAAAGTAGACTTGGTCGACGGTTCTGGTACTACGATTGATTTGGTAGGCTTTGGGACCGCTACCTTATCGGAGACGAATCCGACCCCTGCTCTATCGAGCACGACAGCGGCTATTCGGAAGGCGGCTGCAGGCGCTTCGGAAGGCAGTCGCGGAGAGGATACGGATAACAACGCAGCGGATTTCGAAGTCAGAACGCCGGATCCGCGCAACAGCAGCTATAACGCGCTTGCCGTAAGCCCTGTTACGGCTTCGCCCGCACCAAATGCCTGGCCTGCAGGCACGGAGATCTCGTTAAAAACGGATACGGTAAGTGCCTCTGTTTATGCGGCCGTGTACGGTTCGGGCGGGACGGAAAACTTTGAGCCGTATACGGGACCGATCACAATAAGCGAAGCGACAACGATCAAGGCTTACGCGCAGGCGCAAGGCATGCCGGATAGCCCGGAGTCGACTTTCGACTATACGATACTGGAGAAGTCGAACGTTGCCACGGCCCGCTTGGCTGTCAAAGGGCAGAACGTGTGGACCGAGGGCATTGTGACGCACATCGACGGACCGGAGACGTACATTCAGGATGAGACTGCCGGAATCGTGTTGTACAATTTCCCGGGTTTTGCAGACATCGGAGACCGTGTTGAAGTTCGCGGTGTCATGGATATCTTCAACGGTCTGCAGGAAATCAAGCCTCAATCCGGACTTACGTATGAGGTCGTAGAGCAGGATGCCGGCGTACCGGAAGCAAAGCTGTTGACGGGCGCGGATTTGTCACCGGCTAACGGTGAGGCTCACGAAGCGGAACTCGTTACGCTTGAAGATGTGACTATCGTCGACAAAGACGGAAGCAAAGTGACGGCAAGCCAAGGCGGCAATAACTTTACTATCTACTCCAATCTATCGAAATTAACTTTAAACAAAACTTTTGAAAAAATTACCGGTGTTATTAAGCAGTTTAACGCGGATTATCAGTTTATTCCGCTGAACGAAGGCGCGCTCGTGGAGGACCTCTTTTCGGTCATGGCCAGTCCGGGAGCAGGCCGCATTATCATCGGCAGCTCGGTAACGCTCTCGAGCCCGACGAGCGGGGCGGCGATTTACTACACGCTGAACGGCACCAACCCATCAGAGGCAAGCCAGCTCTATGATTCACCGATTACGGTGAGCGAAGATGTCGTCATTAAAGCGATTGCGGTTGCTGGCGGCCAGACCAGCGAGATCTATACGTTCGAGTACGAGGCTTCGGAGGCGCCGCGCATTCACGATATTCAGGGCGAGTCCCATAAGTCGGAATATGCCGGCCAGACGGTTACGGATGTAGAAGGTGTCGTAACGCAGTACGGTTACACCTTCGCCACCGGCGTTTACAAAGGCTTCTTCATGCAGGATCCGACCCCGGATACTAACATCAATACTTCCGAAGGCATCTTCGTATACAGCACGAACGAAGCGCTGAAGCCGGCCATCGGGAATTTGGTTACGGTGACGGGTACGGTATCCGAATATAACGAAGGAAACACCGGCAATTTAACGTCTACGCAAATCACGATGACGGCAAGAACAATCGTATCTCCCGTCAATGCGGTGCCTGAACCTGTCACGCTCGGCAAGAACGGCAGAGTGATTCCATCCTCCATCATCGACAATGACACCGTTCCTATGACGGAGTTTCAGCCAGCAGAGGATGCAATCGACTTCTATGAATCATTGGAGGGCATGCTCGTTAAGCTGCCGACACCGACGATTCTGAGTCCTTATTGGACAAGCGGAAGCGGCAATTCCATGCTGTACAACATACCGACAAGAATTGAAAATGATGCAAACGACGTCCTTACAGCTGCAGGAGGACTGGTTCTGAAAGGGCCTAACAACTTGAATCCGCAGCGTCTCTTGATCGCGTACGGCGATCCGGGGCAGCAGGTCAGCACAGGCGACAAATTCAATAGCGACGTAACAGGCGTTATTGGCTACAACAACGGTAATTTCAAAGTGATTCCGGCATTGAACGGCTTGCCGGCTATTACCCAAAATACGTTCCAGCGGGAAACGACTACTCTTCAAGTCGATGAAGACAAATTATTAATCGCCTCCTATAACATCGAAAATTATTATCCGGGCGTAGGAGCAACCAAAACGGAGAAATTAGCCGAATCCATCGTATCCAACATGAAGAAGCCGGATATTATCGGCGTCGTCGAGATGCAGGACGGCAACGGCGAGGCGGATACCGGATTGGTCGAGGCGGATGCATCCGATTTGATCGAAGCGATTAAAGCTGCCGGCGGTCCCGATTATGTATACACAGACATCGCTCCACAGGACAAAAAGGATGGCGGAGCGCCAGGCGGGAACATTCGAGTCGGCTTCCTATACAATCCGGATCGTGTAAGCCTTACGGGCAGCGTGAACAACCGGAAAGGTTCCGCAACCGAAGCTGTCGGGTACACAGGCGATAGCGGTGAATTGACCTATAATCCGGGACGGATCGACCCGACGAACAGTGCGTTCAACAGCTCGCGCAAGCCGCTTGCGGCTCAGTTCGAATTTAACGGCGAGAAAGTGATTGTCATTGCCAACCACTTCAATTCGAAAGGGGGCGACAACGGACCGTTCGGCGTCGTTCAACCTCCTGTACTGTCGAGCGAAGATCAGCGGCATGATATTGCGGCAATCGTGAACGGATTTGTGAAGGACGTGCTGACGAAAAACCCGGAAGCCAATATCGTGGCCTTAGGCGACTTGAATGACTTCCAGTTCACCGAAACGGCACAGATTGTAAGAGGAAACGAGCTTGACAATCTGATCGACGAGCTTCCGTTGAATGAAAGGTACACGTATACGTATGACGGCAATTCGCAGGTGCTTGATCATATACTGGTCAGCAAAAACCTGACCGCGAATGCCGAGCCGGACGTTGTCCACTTGAACGCGGACTTCTCTCCGTCAGACGGGCGGGTATCCGATCACGATGCGGTCATGGCGCAGATCGACTTGAGCAAGCCATCCGGCTTCCCGCTCACGGTTCTGCATACGAACGATACGCACGCGAACCTGGATACGACCAGTTCGCCGAATAGCGTCCTGCGCCGCGTGACGGCGATCAAGGATGCGAAAGCCAGCGCGACGAATCCGATTCTCGTCGATGCGGGCGACGTGTTCTCCGGTACGCTTTATTTCAACAAGTATCTTGGCCAAGCGGATCTCGAGTTTATGAACCTGGTCGGCTACGACGCGATGACGTTCGGGAACCATGAGTTCGACAAAAACTCTCAGGTGCTTGCCGATTTTATCGGCAATGCGGAATTCCCGTTCGTTTCCTCCAACGTGAATTTCTCGGATGACGCGATTTTGAGTCAGAAGTTCAAGAATGAAATCGGCAATCCGGGAAGCGATAAGACCATCTACCCGGCGCTTATTATGGATGTGGATGGCGAGAAGGTCGGAATCGTCGGCCTGACGACGGAGGATACGGCGAACATCGCCTCGCCTGGCGACGTCAAGTTCGAGGACGCGGAAGCAAAGGCGGCTGCTGCGGTTGCCATGCTGAAGGCGCAAAACATTAATAAAATCATCGTGCTGTCGCACCTTGGCTACGATGCCGACGTTGAGCTTGCTAAAGCGGTTGAAGGCATCGACATTATCGTTGGCGCGCACAGTCACACCAAGCTGGAGGAAGCGGTTGTCGATAATACCGACCCGGACGCGCCGAAGCTTATCGTACAAGCCGGCGAGAAGGGCCAATTCCTTGGCAAACTCGAAGTCATGTTTAATGAAGAAGGCGTTCTGACGGAGTGGGACGAAGAGCTGATCTCCATCGATGCGAAGAACGGCACAACGTATATTGTGGCCGAGGACGCGGAAGCGAAGTTGATCCTCGATACGAAGTATAAGCCGGGAATTGTTGAGCTGACTGGCACTGAGGTCGGCAATTCGGATGTCGTGCTGAACGGCGTAAGAGCAGATGTGCGCTCGAAGGAAACGAATCTCGGCAACCTCATCGCCGACGGCATGCTGGACGCGGCCAAAGCGGCCGGTACGAATGCGGTAATCGCGCTGCAGAATGGCGGCGGCATCCGCGATTCGATCAATGTGGGGTCGATTACGCAAGGGGAAGTGCTCACGGTGCTTCCGTTCAATAACGACCTGGTTACGATTTCGTTAACGGGTCAAGAAATCAAGGATGCGCTTGAAAACGGCGTCTCAACCATTACGACGACGAAGGACGGCCGCTTCCCGCATATTGCGGGCATGCGATTCGACTACGATTCGACCAAGCCGGTGAACGAGCGCGTCGTACGCGTAGAGGTGAAGAACGGCAATAAATACGTTCCTCTTAATTTGAAGGCGACCTATGAAGTGGCAACGAATGCGTTCACGGCCAAAGGCGGAGACTTCTACGCTTCGCTTGAGAAGGCTTATAAAGAGGGACGCGTCAATCTGCTGTACCTGCCGGATTACGAGGTATTTACGAAGTATATTCAGAAGGTTGGAACGATTACGGCGGCTACTTCCGCTGTCGAAGGCCGGATCGTCGATTTGAAAGGCAGTCCTCTGCCTACAACTCCTGTCTTAAATCCAATCGGCGATAAAACGGTGGATGAAGGCGTGTTGCTGCAATTTACGGTGAGCGGTACAGATCAGGATGGCGATACTATAACGTATTCCGTTGGCAATTTGCCGCCGGGAGCAGCTTTTGATCCGACAACGGGCGTTTTCAATTGGATGCCGAATTATACGCAAGCCGGCACGTATCCAAACGTTCAATTCACTGCAACTGACGGCCGTCAGACTGCAAGTGAGTCTATAAACATTACCGTTAACAATGTCAATCGCCCGCCTGTCTTAAATCCAATCGGTGATAAAACGGTGGACGAAGGCGAGTTTCTGCAATTTACGGTGAGCGGCACAGACCCAGATGGCAATGCGATCATGTATACCACAAGCCATTTGCCACTGGGAGCAACTTTTGATCCGACAACGGGCGTTTTCAGCTGGACACCGGATTATACACAAGCGGGCATGTATGCAAACGTTACTTTCGTTGCAAGTGATGGTATTCTGACTACAAACAGCAGCATCACGATTAACGTCAATGACGTAAGTGCAACAAGCTTAATCGATCAGTCGATTGAATATATTAAGAGTCTCAATATGCCAAACGGAAGAGAGAAATCCATCTTATCTAAACTGGAGAATGCCCAAAAATCCATTAGTAAAGGAAATCATAAGGCTGCCGTTAACCAGATGCAGGCTTTAATCAACGCGGTGAATGCCCAAAGAGGCAAAGGTCTTTCGGATGCAGATGCTGATTATATCATTTCTAACATTCAAGTAATCATTAGCATAACCAATTTATAAAACAACTGCCTCTGACACCAATGCGAAAGGAAAGAATCCACTGATGCATCGGTGTGGCGGGAAGAGCCAGGCTCCAAACATATGAATTATCAAGTGGCAGCGAATTGTGGATTTGTTGTACCACGAGTCGCCGCCACCATGAAAACCCACAACCGCACGTGCACGAGGTTGTGGGTTTTTGCTATATATAGTATTAAAATTGCATTAAGCTTGTATATTGCCTGTTTTCGAATACGCAAGTACGTAGAAAAATAGCGAATCATGTTGAGAAGAGTTGGGTGCTAATGGCGGATGAGCGATCGGAAGACAAGGTTAGCAAAATGATAGATGCGGCAAGACTGTATTATGAATTGAATCAAAATCAAGAGGAAATTGCCCGGAAGCTTGGCGTATCGCGGCCGACCATCTCGAGGTTCTTGCAGCAGGCGAAGGAAGAGGGATACGTGCAAATCAAGATCGTCCACCCGGGGGAGAACAACGGCGCTCTTGCGGTAAGGCTGGAGGCGAAGTTCGGACTGAAGAGAGCGGTGATCGTGTCGGTGCCGCATTACGAGGACGGCGTCGTCAAAAAGTATATCGGCGAGGCGGCGGCCCATTATTTATACGATACGGTCAAGAATGGCGATATTATCGCCGCGACTTGGGGGACGACGCTGTATCAAGTGGCGCTTCATCTGAAGGACAAGCCTGTCCGTGACGTCAAGGTCGTGCAATTGAACGGAGGCGTGAGCCATTCAGAGACGAATACGTATGCGTATGAAGTCGTTCACTTATTCGGCAAAGCGTTCCACACGATGCCATACTTCATCCCGCTGCCGGCTCTGGTCGATCACAAGATCGTGAAGCAGACGATCGAGAAGGACCGCCATATCCGCAACATTTTGGAGCTGGGCAAACAGTCTAATATCGCCGTTGTGACGGTAGGCGCGCCGTCCGAGGATTCGGTTTTGATTCGGGCGAACTATTTTACCGAGGAGGAACTGGACATCATTCGGGCCAAAGGAGCCGGCGACATCTGCTCTCGTTATATCGACACGACCGGCGCTATATGCTCGGAGGAGCTGGATCAGCGGACGATCGGCATCAGTTTGGACGAGCTGAAGCAGAAGGAGCAATCTATTCTCGTTGCCGGCGGAGCGAAGAAGGTTGACGGCATCTTTGGCGCGCTGAGCGGAGGGTACGCGAACGTTCTGATTACGGACCAATTTACGGCCCGGTATTTGCTGGAGCGGGAAACGTGACAGGGAATGGTGCTAAAAACCGGCCGGGCACGCAGAATGCAAACAGTTCTGAACGCTACTGAAGTTAGAGCTAATTTCGGTGGGTTTATTGACACCATTGTGAGGGAGAAGCCTCAAGCCATTAAGCGGAACAGAGATGTTATAATGGCATTCTCGAAGCAGCAAATGAAGGAATTGCTGTCTGTGTATGAGTTGACTTTCGAATATGAACAAGATGAAGATGGTCGGTATGGACGTGTTCTTCTGGAAGAAGACATTGAATCGGTAGCACGCATGTTCCATGCCTAGTTGGAGTGATTTGGAGAGTTTTTAAGACGCGATGGATGGGTTTTGGTAATGCAAAGTGGCTGGGACAAGATCTTTGAGAAAACTTTACCTGGCGGAGAGATATTAAGATCGGCAGTATCGAAAGGATCGGGGGAATTGACAATAAGTGACCGTGCTTCACTATTGCCGTAATCGAAAAGATAGGCCTTTCACCGGCAAGTTCTTCAATTGCTTCTTTATCTGAAGCTGCTTAGCCCCGAATCCGAAGGAGGACCATGACAGTTATTACAGATTGGTTTAGGAAATGACCTGAACTTCTGTTATAATAGAAGTATGAAGTCAAGAAAGTTGTTGGCTAAGAAGAGGAAGGTTGCGCCGATCTATGAATGAATTCGAAGACTGGAATCTTAAAGTGAAAAAAACCTTTAATGCTACAAGCAATGAAATCGTGTTAACGGTTACGGAAGCAGGCAGCTTGTTAGGTCTTTCCAAAGATCAAATGAAAACCTATGCAGACAAAAGCAGTCTAACCAAAGTGCCGATCATGAGAAGCGTTCACAGGTACCTTTTATTGAAGAGTGAAATAGATGAGCTAGTAAAGTAATAATACGATTGTGAATATAGAGCTAGCACCGATGAGGAGCTAAATTGTTAAACCTGAGAGGGAGTACCGCATGAGGTACTCTCTTTGCTTTGTTATCGGACATGAATATTAGACGACATGGATTCGGTATTTATTGAAGAGGTTCATTGCATGTCGGAGCAACTGAATCAAATCGCGAAGAAATATAATCCTTTCAAACGGGATTCAACTATAATAGCCTCCACCAACCAGGAAATCATAAACATGGCAAAAAAGATCAAAACGTCCTTCTTGCGGTATGATAATTTATAAACAAGGAGGGTGGTTGCAGTGGGCGACGATACGACGCACAGAAAATCGGTCAATCAATCGCTAGCTTATATAGAGAGGCATCTGACGCAATCGATTGGGCCTGACGATGTGGCGCGGGAAGGCAGGTTTTCGCAGCGGCATTTCTATCGCATATTTACTTCAATAATAGGGACGACGGCGGCCAATTATATTCGCGACCGCCGTTTAACGAAGTCTGCTGCGGAACTTGTGCATACGAATTTCGGCATTCTGGATATTGCGCTTAAGTACCATTTTCAATCGCAAGAAGCGTTTACGAGAGCTTTCAAAAAGAGGTATGGCGTTACGCCGGGTCACTATCGCACCTATTCCAAATCGCTCATTAAGAAGGAGAAGATGGATATGAGTCGTCAAACTATTCCGCAAGGCTGGTCGGTTACGGGGAATCGCGTGGAAGACTATGAGATCGCGCTCGACAAAAAAGAGGTGCATTCCGGAACTGCATCCGTAAAGCTTCATTCGGTCAAAGTCCGTGCTGAAGGGTTTGCTACCCTCATGCAAATGTTCAGTGCAGAACGTTATCTTGGCAAAAGAGTGCGATTGACGGCGTTTGTGAAAGCAGAGGATGTAAAAGGCTGGTCAGGCCTGTGGATGCGGGTCGACCGCAAAAACGGCGATCTCCTGCAGTTCGATAATATGCAGAATAGACCGATACAAGGGACGCAGGATTGGAAGCTGTACTCTGTCGTACTGGACGTTTCCGAGCATAGTCATGCCATCGCATTTGGGGTGTTGTTGAGCGGCGAAGGCAAAGTATGGGGCGATCAATTCCGGTTTGAAGAAGTCGACGAGAAAACGCCGACGACAGGTCAAGATTCGGATGATCAAATGCCGATCGAGCCGGCTAATCTTGATTTCGAATATAGTTAAGATACGGAAAAGAAGGTGTTTCGAAAGCCATAGGCTTTAGGGGCACCTTCTTTTTCTTGTTATTCGCTTAGCAGCCTAAGCTGCGCCCGGCGCCGCGGACATTCGTTTGCGGTAGACGGTTCCGGACAACCAAACGCTGATCTCGAATAAGGCGATGAGCGGAATCAGAAGGAGGAAATCCGAGACGATGTCGGGCGGCGTCATCAGGTTGGAGACGACGACCAGAATCAAATACGCGTAGCGGCGCGAGCGCTTGAGGCGATCCGGCGTGAGCAGCCCGATCCTGGTGAGGAACATGACGATGATCGGCAGCTCGAAGGCCGCGGCGATCGGGAGAACGATGTTCAACATGAACGCGAAGTATTCGGCAACGCCGTACGTTTCGGTCAAATTCAGATTCTCCGAAATTTTGTTGACGAAGGAGAAGCTCATCGGCAAGACGACGAAGTAGCCGAAGCAGACTCCAGCGACGAAACAGATGACGCTGTATGGGATATAACGGATCGTTGCGGCCCGTTCGTGAGGATACAGCCCCTTTTTCACGAAGCTCCAGATGAGGGCCAGCGCAACGGGCACCGTTAGCGTCAAGGCGAAGACCATGGCTATGATCATATAAATGCGCACGCCGTCGAAAGGCGAGAAGGTGTTCCATTCCATCCGCGAAGCCGGGGGCGCGCTCTTGATCGCGTCGAAAATGTAAGGCGCGGCGAACAGCCCGAGGGCCATGCATGCGGCGAAGACGACGGCGATAATAATGAGTTGTTTGCGCAGCTGGGCCAAGTGCTCCAAAAAAGACATAAGAACCGAATTTCCCATTATCCCATTCTCCTCTCTATGTTTTGATCGAATGAGCGGTTTCGGACATGATCGCTTTGCGAAGCTCGAATGTATGGAATCCGTCTCTTAGCTTTCGGTGAATCTCCTTTAACCGCTCCACGTCCTCGAACGAAAACTTCCTCGCGCCGCCGGAGGTGCGATCCGGAAATATCAGTTGGCGATCCTCGTAGTATCGGATTTGCCTCTCCGTTAAGCCCGTCAATTGTCTAACCATACCAATGCTCATCACTTTGTAACTCATTGCTTCGCCTCCTAGATCGATAAATGGATACCGGAAGAATGACTTTTGCGATAGATTGACGATAGGTAATATGACATCTACATTCGTATGCAAGAGATTTTAGCAAGCCGATTCACAAAAGACAATGATCTTCATGAACTAGTGATTTGTAATTTGGCATATAATGGGTTCGATTTCTAGTTAAATTAGCCTATATTCGCAAAGTTTATCGAAGTTCCGCAAGATGCCAAAAATATTCTATGTCAGAATTCCTTACACAAAAATAGAAACTTCCGCTTCGCCTATGCTATCTTGTCGTTGTGTGGTGGACAAAGCACTTCGATGCTGAAGAATGGGAGTGGAGACGAATGGAATCTAGCAAAACGCCAAGCGAGATGTCGAGGCGCCAGTTTCTAGGTACGGTAGGGAAGCTCGGAGGCGGCGCTGCGGTATTCAGCGTCATGGGCACGCTCGGGTTATTGTCGCCCGAGACGTTGAAAGCGGCGGATTACGAGCCGCCAGACAAAAACGAGCTGTCGATGAGCGGCCGCGGTGGCAAAAAAGTCGTCATACTCGGGGCGGGCATCGCAGGCATGACGGCGGCTTACGAGCTTGGCCAAGCCGGATTCGATTGCACCATTCTGGAAGCCCGGGCACGATCGGGAGGACGAATCTGGTCGGTGCGCCGCGGCACGACGGTAGCCGAAATCGGAGGAGCGAAGCAGGTTGCGAGATTCTCCGACGGGCTGTACCTGAACGCAGGCCCGATGCGGATACCGCAGTTCCACGTCACCATGGAATATATTCGCAAGTTCGGCATTCCGATCGAGCCGTTCAACAACGTGAACGACCATGCGTATTACTATAACGAGAACGTCGGGGAGCTCTCCGGCAAGAAGGTTCGCAAACGCGAGGCGAAGGCCGACGTGCGTGGATACGTCAGCGAGCTGATGGCGAAGGCCGTGAATCAGAACGCGCTGGATATGCCGCTGACGGCTGACGAGAAAGAGAAGCTGGTCGCCTACTTGCGTTCGGAAGGCGGATTGGACGCGGATCTGTTCTACAAGGGCTCGTCGAGGGGCGGCTATAAGGACGAGCCGGGCGCTCGCCTGGATGCCGGCGTTATACGCGATCCATTCAGCATGAAGGCGATCCTGAATTCCGGCTTCGGCAACTATCTGAGCAGCGAATACAGCTACGACCAGCAGATGATGATGTTCCACCCGGTAGGCGGCATAGATGCCATTCCGATGGCTTTCGAGAAACGGCTTAAGGGCAAGATTCGCTTTCATTCCGAAGTGTCGGAGATCAAGCAGAGCGAGAAGGGCGTCGCGGTCACGTACAGAAATTTGGCCACAGGCGAATACCAGAATGTAGAAGGCGATTATTGCATCTGCACGATCCCTTTGCCGGTCTTGAAGAAAATCAAGGCGGACTTCTCGCCGGACATGAAGAATGCGATCGAAAGCGTCGGCTACGCTTCCGCGGGCAAGATCGGCCTTCAATTCAAGCGGCGCTTCTGGGAGGAAGACGAGCAAATTTACGGCGGCAACACGCTAACGAACATGGATATCTCGTCCATCTATTATCCTCCTACCGGCTATATGCAGAAGAAAGGGCTGTTGCTCGGCTATTATGCGTTCGGCGGCAACGCGGACAAGCTTGGCGGGATGACGTTCCAGGAGCGCGAAGCGCATGCGCTGAACCAGGGTGCGAAGATACATCCGCAATACCACAAGGAATTCGAAGCTTCGTTCTCCGTCGATTGGAAGAAGATCAAGTATAACGAAGGGGGCTGGGTAGGTTATTCCGGCGACCAGCGGAAGACCGTCTATCCTACGCTCTGCAAGCCCGACCGCAGAGTGTACTTGGCCGGCGAACATATTAGCTACGTCACGGCATGGATGGCGGGCGGCATCGAATCGGCCAGGGCAGTCGTGACCGACATCAGTCAACGAGTCATGAAGGAGTAGGCAGGGAATCCGCTAGGGCGAGGCAATTATACCTATTAATAAGTTGGAGGGATCCATACCTATGGCGATCAATCGCAATGTCAAAGTTTTGATCGGGACAGCGATTCTGTCCTGTTTCATCGGTGCATCCGTGTACGCAAGCACGGTAACGCCGAACAAATTCCCGTTAACGCCGATGCACGAGCCCGAATTTTACGGCAGTCCCAGCTCGTCCATCGCAAGCGCGGTAGCGCTCCCGGGCAAATCCGCGACGTTCTCCACGAGCGGTACGGTACCGCCTCTGCTGAACAAGGATGGCGCAACCGTCTACGAACGTTACGGAAATACGGAGAAGCAAGCGGAAGGCATCATGAAGAATATTGAGAAACAGCTGACGGACCAAGGGCTGTCGCTGAAAGATGTCGTTTATCTGCGCGTTTACGTCACGCCGGATGCGGCGCTTCAAGGCAAGTTCGACTATACGGGTTGGTTTAACGCATACGCGAAGTTTTTTAACACAAAAGAAAATCCGGTCAAGCCGGCCCGTTCGACGGTCGGGGTCGCCGGACTCGTCAACGCCGATTGGCTGATCGAGATCGAGGCGGTCGCGGCTTACCCGACTCCGCATAACCAGGATTGACCGACGGGCAGCAGCCCGATCCAACAAAGGCTAGGAAGGGGAAATGTTCGTATGCTGCAAAATATCGGATTCCCGGGATTGCTAATGATTTTGGTCGTCGTGCTCATTATATTCGGACCTTCGAAACTGCCGGAGCTCGGCCGCGCGGTCGGCCGGACGCTGCATGAGTTCAAATCGTCGGCGAAGGAGCTGGTCTCCGACTCGAAGGACGATGTCATCGAAATGCCGAAGGAAGCTGCCGGCAAAGGCTGAGTCGGCGAATATTTTGAGGTATGCTTGTCTCCAAAAAAGCGCTAGCCCTATGTGGCTAGCGCTTCATTCGTTATGCTGGCAATGTCGATTGGAGAATTAGACCCTTCGCTGACCATATCGGGCAGGATGCGCTCAAGGAAATAATCGACGCAATGCAGCCTGATTCCTTTGATCTTGATAATGGCAGAACGGTACATGACGACAAATTCCTTCTCTGTATTGCCTTTCCGAAGTTCGGCAAACGCTTCATAGATCTGGTCGAGCTTGTCGGCCACCTCGAGAATACGGCCTTCAACCGTTTCGTCCTTCCCCTCGCGCAGCTGTCTGAAGAAGATCGGCTTAAACTCCTCTGGAATATTCTCCTCAATAAAGAGAGCAATCATGCCTTCCTCTACCTGCTGCAGCATGCCGCGAAGCTCTAGCGAGGAATGCTTGACCGGTGTTTTGATATCCCCGATAAAGATTTCACCGTAATCATGGCTACTCGTAATTTCGTAAAGCTTCTTCCAGTCGATCGTGACGCCATTGCTTTCTTCGATGTCCGCCAAGGTTTTGGCGTATTGGACAACCTTCCAGGAGTGGGCGGATACGCTGTGCTCCTCGAACTTGAATTTTCCCGGGCAACGAATAATACGTTCGAGATCGTTAAGCGATTGAAAGTACGTATGAATTCCCACGACATACCATTCCTTCCCCTATGTAAGGTGCGACTATACGGTTAGTATAGTGCTCATTTGTTAATGGACGATTAATTTCATTTGGTTATAGAGGTTAACCATGTTCGGTAAAAATTATCCCCCTATTTCCGTTAATCGGCATGGTTTAATTATTGCTCAACGGAATCATGGAACAAAAATAGCAGATGGAGAAAAACCCGACCTATCCAGGTCGGGTTTTTAGCTATGGCTCCAAACGAAAGGTGCGGATGAGCTCTTCCTGAGTGAACCGTTTTTTCCTTCCCCACTGAACGACCCGAACCATAAAAGGGGTGTTTGGATCCTTCATATGGTAGAAGCCGGGTATCCGCATGACTCTTGCTAGATTTGTGATTAGCGGATCAGAATTGAATTTTTGCGCTAATGCTTTTTGGATCGGAACGAATTTGCTTACGGCTCCGTCTCTAAGCGCCCAATAAATATGATAGCCGTTGCTCGTTTCGACGATCATCGCATGTTTAACGAGGTTCCCGTGCTTGTTAAGAAATTGCTTCTTCAACTGCGCGATTTTCCGTCTTGTCCGATGGACTACAAGCCGGTATTGGCCATGTTTGGTTCGTTTGACGGTGATCGATTGAATCTGTTCGGAGGGGTTCGCTTTTATCGATTTGATTTTCCGAATCGCCTCTTCCTTCGTACTGCACGTCGCTGAAATCTTGTTAAGATCGACATCGATAAATTGCGCTCTGATTTTTCGGAAAGGGCTATTCGGTGTTTCTCTGTAGTTAATTTCCATAAATACCGCATAACCTCTTGCGTTATGGCTTAGCAAATGTACGGGCTTGTTGCGGCTGGACACGAGCTTGATTTGGGGAACGAGTTTCTCTACGAGCCTTAACGGCTTCTGCAGCATAATTACCGGATTACGGCTAGCGGCAGCGCTATGGCTATGGCTATTGCTGGGTTTAACGTCATGCACCAAAATAAAATGCAATCGTTCGTTCTCCTTGCAGCCTAATTTCTTCATAAATAGTTGTGCCTGGCTGGAGCTCTTGTGTAGCAATTTGGAATAATTGTCCGATTTCGTCATCATTAAACTAAAAACCACATCCCTATTCTAGGTTTAGTAAGCATAGAGCTCCGTTTTTATTCAACACAATTATATTCAGACGAAAGATGGCAAGTGTAGACTAAAGCGCCTTTTTTAATAAGACTTTAAACAGAAATTCCCGCTAGCCATGTGGATCATCCATGTGGTTAGCGGGTTTTTTTAAAGAAAAAAGAGTTTTTTGCCTTATCCTTTTGGCTTCACCATTAAGGCTGCCAAAAAGGAGAAAATAATGGCTGCCGAAATACCCGCGCTGGTGACCTTGAATATTCCGGTAATGACTCCGATCCATCCGTCCTTCTGCAATTCTTCCAAAGCGCCGTGAACCAGCGCGTTACCGAAGCTAGTGATAGGAACGGAAGCGCCGGCACCGGCAAATTGAACGAGCGGATCATACAAGCCAAGTCCATCCGCGATTGCCCCAAGTACAACGAGCAACGTCATGGTATGGGCTGGTGTCAGCTTGAATGCATCAAAACATATTTGTCCGAAGACGCAAATGGCGCCGCCTACGAGAAAGGCCCATAAAAAAATCATATCAGATTCCTCCTGCTTCGATCGCTACGGCATGCGCGATACAAGGAATGCTCTCGCCTTGTTGAAACGAAAGCGGCGATAAGAGCGCCCCTGTCGCGACAACAAGCATGCGCTTGATTTCTCCCTTACGCATGCGGTTCAATAAATGACCGTAAGTGACAACGGCCGAACATCCGCAACCGCTTGCCCCTGACTGAACCATCTGTTTTTCATAGTCGTAAATCATCATGCCGCAGTCGGAATACTCCGTTTGATGCATGGGTATATTGTGTTTTTCAAACAATTTGCAGGCAATCTCATAGCCTACTTTGGCAAGATCGCCTGTCACGATCAGATCGTAATAGCCGGGCTCTATTTGCAAATCCCGAAAATGAGCTTGAATAGTGTCAACCGCAGCGGGTGCCATAGCGGCCCCCATATTAAACGGATCCGTGATTCCCATATCGATGACCCGTCCAATGGTCGCCGACGTGACGACAGGGCCTTCGCCTTCTTGCGATACGATCACCGCGCCGGCGCCCGTCACGGTATATTGGGCAGTCGGAGGTTTTTGCGAGCCGTATTCCGTTGGATACCGAAACTGCTTCTCTACGCTTGCATTGTGACTGCAGGTCCCGGCCAGTATGAATTTCGCTGCCCCGCCATTGACGAGAGCGGACGCAAGAGCCAGGCTTTCCATTGAGGTTGAACAGGCGCCAAACACGCCGAGATAGGGGATCGTCAGCGTACGGGCGGCGAAGCTGCTGCTGATGATTTGATTCATCAAATCGCCGCCGATATAGAATTGGACCTGCTCCTTGGTTAATCCTGCGTTTTCGATAGCCAGTTGTGCTGCTTCTTCGATCAGAACCTTCTCCGCTTTTTCCCAGCTGTCTTCATCCAACATGGAGTCGCCATGGATGATATCAAAATCGTTGGCAAGGGGACCTCTGCCTTCGAATGGGCCGACCACCGTAGCCGATGAGCGAATAACCGGTTTATTTTCAAAGATCCAGCTCTGATGCCCCTTTAGCATATCAATGTCCTCCTCCGGTGCCTTTAAACACGAACGTGACGATCCCCACAAAAAAAGCCGCTACTGTTCCGAAGACAATAACCGGACCGGCAAGTTTGAACATTTTCCCGCCGACTCCCAAAACCAGGCCTTCGCTGCGATGTTCAATAGCGGCGGATGCCATTGAATTCGCGAAGCCGGTAACGGGAACCGCCGAACCGGCACCCGCCCATTGCGCGATTTTGTCGTAAACGCCGAGACTCGTTAAAATAACCGAAATAAGAATTAGCACGGCCACAGTGGGATTGGATGCTTTTTTCTCGTCAAAGCCGCCCCAATGAACAAACATTTCCTGAATCGCTTGTCCAATTACGCAAATCGCTCCCCCCGAAAGAAATGCACGCAAACAGTTTTTGAATATGGGACGTTTCGGTTCGATCTGTTTGGCGAGTTTTTGATACTCCTGTTGGACCGGCGTTGCTTTTTTCTTCTTGTTATTGGCCATCATTCTTCCTCCTGTTTCGTCTTATCTAGCGAATGAGCAGCGGTTTGATTTCCTCGATGACTCGTTCCAAATCTTTTGCGCATTCTTCGTACATTTTCTTTGCTTTTGGCGCTCTCGTGGACAGACTGAACATTTCGAGATCCGCTTCGCATTTTTTTAAAGTGGCCAGCAAAGAAGCTTTCTTCTGAGGCTTAGGAACAACAATCTGATCGTCGAACAAGTCGACATATAACTGGCCGTAAGAGTCTACCTGGCCAAGGAACACATTTTCTATCGCGACGCCTATCGTTTCGAGTTCCGTATTCAGCCATTCACGGCTGAGTCCGATCGTAGCGAGAGGTTCATCCATGATCTTTCCGTCCATGATCACCGTCTGCGGTTCCTGTTCGGGGGCGACTTTGATGCCTAGGTGCTTTGGTGTTAGAGGTTGATTTTCTTTCGTTAGCAAGACGTTGATGTCTCCGCTTGGTTCCATTACCGCAAATTCAACATTCGCCGCTTGGAATATATTTTTTTTCCTGAGTTGTTCCATCAGCTCGTCGGTCGTAAGCCGTTCCTTCTTCAGATTTTCCTCCATGATTTTTCCGTCTTTAATCAGCACAGTTGATCTGCTATCGATAAAATCCCTTGCTTTTTTACTCTTGAGTTGCAAAAATTCGATCCCCAAAGTAACGGCTACCCAAACAGATAAGGAAACGATACCCAAATACCATCTCGCGTCCAAATCCAACGAAATATAGGCAGCTAAGCTTCCGATCGTGATTCCGGTTATGTATTCAAAAAAAGAAAGCTGGGAAACTTGCCTTTTCCCTAATAGCTTAGTCATTCCAAATAGAATGACAATCGCCAACAATGTCCGTAAAGCAATAAGTAACCAATCTGGCATTCTCAAGGTCCCCTTTTTCCTGACAGCTTTTTAATTTCCACTTGATGGTAATTAGTATATATGCAAGATCTCCAGTTCCCCGTCTTTCTATTCATAAAAAGAAACCTTTTGCTTGTTTCAGCGGAAAATACCTCTCTCCTCGGCGTATGATTTCGAAAAATCGAGATATATTAAGCTAGGTATTTGGGATAGGTTTGAGCATTATTTTCGTTTGCATTTTCATTAACCTGTTAAGGAGGTGGATAAAATGACAGTAGCTTCCCAAGTCAAAACATGCGTAGCTTCATTGAAAAGCGCTCAGGCCAGCTTGGAACAATTCGCTTTGAGCACGCAAAATCAAGAAGCAAAAACTCTTTTCACAAACGCAGCCGAGCAAACGCAACAAATTTTGCAGCAAGTCGAAGGCCGCGTACAACAGTTAGAAAATGAAGAACCGCAATATAAAGGTTTCTAAGAACGATGAAACGGGGCTGTCCCAAAAGCCATTATTGGCTTAGGGACAGCCCCTTTGTTCGTGTACGGCTAACCTCTGGCTGCTATGTTGGATTTTTGCAGTAACTTTAAGCGTTATCAAAATCATGAAAACCCAGGCCGCATGCGGTCTGGGTTTATCTATGCCGGAAAGTGAATGCAATGGCGAACGATTCGGGTACCTGCGCCGCCGTTTTTTTACTTTGAGGCTCGAGAATATCTAAATCTGTATAAATTTTCTTAGGAACGCCTATAGTTTTTAGGGTTATCCGATAATGGAATTCGGATTACGATGGTAATGGGGAAGCGCTGCCATTTTGATTTATGAAAGCGCTTATCTTTTATGGGGAAGTCGTTTATTGGACCTTTTTAACATTAATGCTTAAGGGGGAAAAGTGGAATGGGAAGGAAGTTTAAGGTTTACTTATCCTTGCTGCTCGCGGTTGCCTTGTTGCTGCCGCAGGCTTGGACCGCAGGAACCGCCCAAGCGGCTTCGGTTGGAGATACGGTGCTTGCCGGCGATTTTGACATAGGCACGGACGACTGGTTCAAGCGTGGCACGGAGACGGTCGCGCAATCAACAGACACCGCGCAAAGCGGGGCAGGCAGTCTGAAAACGACGGGGCGAACCTCGAACTGGAACGGTCCCGGTGCGTATTTGGATACGTTGGAAAAAGGAGCTACCTACGAGTTCTCGGTATATGCCAAGCTGCTTGAAGGTACGACCGGCGCAGCCGCGCTGGAGCTGACCGTCAAACAAACCGGCTTGCCGGCAGACGATCCGGAGGCGTATAAAACCGTTAAATCGGAGCAGGTCACCGCAGATGACTGGGTGGAGATCAAAGGGAATATCACCTTGGACCCTAGAGCGGCAAGGTATCAATTATATGTGCAAGCTCCCGGCGATGCCACGGTTTCATATTACATCGATACCTTCAAAGCAAAGCTGGTCGCGCTGCCGGTAACAGATCCTGAAGAGCCGGCGGGCAGGACGGTATTGAGTCAAAATTTCGAGGATGGCAGCATAGGCGGATGGCAACCGCTCTCATGGGGCGGATCGGGCATCGCAGCTATTTCTTCGGACCAGGCATCGGCAGGCAGCCACTCGCTCCGATTCTCAGGCCGCGCAGCTAAGGACGCAAGCCCGAGCATTAATATTTTCAGCTATTTGCAGCAGGACCGCTTGTACGATATTTCGCTTAAAGTGAGATTGGGCGAAGGCTCCGACAAGCTCCATGTGACGTCGAAGATCGGAGAGACGTTCGATTGGATCATGGGGGAGCAGACGGTAACGAGCACGGATTGGACAACGTTTAGCAAAACGGGCTATATGCTTCCGACCGGCGCGACGGAGTTGCTTCTTTATGTAGAATCGGCTGCTTCCACGGCCGATATTTACATCGATGAGTTTGTCATTGAGGATGTGACTCCTGGCCAAGTCGAGCCCGACCCGGATCCGAGCACGCTTGATCAAACGGGCATCGCAACCGGCTTCGAAGACGGTCAAGGCGACTGGGTACGAAGAAACGGCGATGGAGGAATTGAAGTATCCTCGGCCGACAACCATACGAGCGGGGGGACGGGCAGCTTGCTGACGATGGCTTCCGCACAATATGACGGACCGCTCCTGAACGTTCTCGGCAAGATGCACAAAAACTACGAATATACGTTGTCGGCGTGGGTGAAGATGGCGCCGGGCGAAGAACCGACAAGGCTGCGTCTCAGCGTGCAATCCGGCGATAGCACGTTCACGAACGTATCCTCCAATGCAACGGTAACGGATGCGGATTGGGTACAGCTGTCGGGCAAGTTCACGCTCAGAACGAAACCGACCGTCTTGAACGCATACGTAGAGACAGCGGACGACAACGGCGAGCCAAGAACGTTCTATATGGACGATTTTGCGTTAACCTATGTCGGGCCGGTCGAAGGAACGCTGCCGATCCAGACCGAGCTGGACGGCTTGAAGGATCTGTACGGCGATTATTTCGAGATCGGCGCCGCGGTAGAACCGGCTCAGTTCGCCGGCACTGCGGATCAATTGCTTAAGAAGCATTACAACTCGATCGTAGCCGAAAACTCCATGAAGCCGGCATCGATTAACGGGACAGAGGGTACGTACAATTATGGGGGCGCGGACGCCATAGTGAAGTACGCGAAGGACAACAATATGCAGCTCCGGTTCCACACGTTGTTGTGGCATCAGCAGGGCGCCGACTGGATGCTACAGGATGCGCAGGGCAACTGGCTTGAAGCGAATGAAACGAATAAGGAGCTCGTGCTTTCCCGCCTTCGAACGTATATATCGACGGTCGTCGCGAAGTATGCGGACGCGGCCGATTCCTATGACGTCGTGAACGAGATCATCGACGAAGGCCGTCCGGACGGCATGCGGGACAGCTACTGGTACCGTATTACCGGCTTGGACTTTATCCGCGTCGCGTTCGAAGAGGCGCGTAAGGCAGATCCGACCGCGAAGCTGTACATCAACGATTACAGCACGCATAATCCGCAAAAACGCGATTTCTTGTTCGATCTCGTCACTAAGCTTAAAGCGGAAGGCGTGCCGATCGACGGCGTGGGTCACCAAACGCACATTAACGTGAGCGGACCTTCGATCCAGCAAATTTCGGACTCGATCCGGAAGTTCGGCGAAGCGGGCTTCGACAACCAGCTGACGGAGCTCGATATCTCCGTTTATACGAATAACAGCACCGCCTACGATCCAATCCCTGAAGATATCCTTGTCAAACAAGGTTATCGTTACAAGGAGTTGTTCGAGGAATTGGTGAAGCTTGATGAGATCGGGAAAAATGCCGATTCTGGCACGCCGGCTTACAATCCGGATGGCTGGATCAGCAACGTAACGATCTGGGGTCTCGCGGACGACCATACGTGGCTTCATAATCGCGGCACCACTCGTCAAGACGCGCCATTCCCGTTCGATAAACGCCATCAAGCGAAGTATGCTTATTGGGGTATGGTCGAAGCGGTGAAGGAGATCATTCCTTCCAAGCTGCCGATCGTTACAAAGGCAGGCAGCGCCGCGCAAGGCACTCCTGCTATCGATGGGCTTACGGATGCGGTTTGGAATAACGTTGCCGCGATGGAAACGGAAAGAACGAGCGCCTTCGGCGCAAGCTTCAAAACGCTGTGGGATGATAACTATTTGTATATCCTCGCAGAGGTCCAAGACGGCAATAAGACAAACGAGGATAAAGTGGAGTTATTCGTAAAAGAGAACGAAGGCTTCGCGAAATATGAAATCCTTCGTCAAGCATCGAACCAAGTCGCGGAGAAATCAGGCGGTTACGTGGTCGAGGCTGCCATTCCGCTTAGCGGAAATACGCTCGGCAAGCAGTTGTACTTCGACATCCGCGTGACGACCGGGGGCGCTCAAGACGGCTCGGAGCATGGCCAGAACGGCGCAATCGTATCATGGAGCGATCAAAGAAACATGCAGCATCAAGATACGGCCGGCTACGGCTCCCTGACGCTGATCGGTTCTCCCAAATCGGCACCGGCGGCGAAGGGCACCCCGCTCATCGATGGGGAAGAGGATGTGGCATGGGCAAGCGCATCCGAGCTGGAAACGGCATTATGGGTAGAAGGAACAAGCGGATCGACCGCCAAGTTCAAAACGTTGTGGGACGAAGAAAACCTCTACATCTATGCGGTGATAACCGATACGGCGCTCAGCGATGAAAGCGCGAATGCGTGGGAAGAGGATTCCGTAGAAATATTCGTCGATCAAAATAACGGAAAATCGTCATCTTACCAAAGCGACGACGGCCAGTACCGGATTAACTTCAATAATGTGAAGACGGTAGGCGGCCACGCTTCCCAAGACAACTACGCGTCGGCAACGAAGATCGTACCCGGCGTAGGTTACGTCTTAGAAGCGGCTATCTCGCTGGATACGATTACGCCGGCGGCAGGCAGCGTCATCGGCTTCGACATCCAGGTCAATAATGACGAAGACGGCGACGGCACGAGAGACAGCGTTGCGAATTGGGCCGACCCTTCGGGTCAATCCTACCAGGACACGTCCAAGTTCGGCGTGCTTACGTTCGCGAATGGCGGCGATATAGGGCTGAATCCGCCGATAAATGTAAAGATCCGAGCAAAGTCCTACAAAGCTTTTGAAGTCAATTGGGACGCCGTTTACGAAGCGATCGGATACAACGTTTACCGTGCGTTGTCTGAAACCGGTCCGTTCGTGAAGCAGAACGGTGCGATCATTGAAGCGGAGGTTTACAACGATTCGAATCTGCTTGCATCCACAACTTATTACTACAAAATTTCGGCGGTTCATGCGGATGGTCGGGTGTCGCCTCTGTCTGCCGTCGTATCGAAGCGGACCGGCAATGCGCCTTCAGGCAACACGGGCAACGCCGGCGATCCTGGCGGCAATCCTTCGAACGACAAGGTTGTGCCTACGACTTCATCCGGCGGACGCGCACTTGGCACGATCGGCAACGAAAGGCTGAGCGACGCATTGGACAAAGCCGGCGAGAATGCCAGCGGCGTGAAAGAAATCGTATTCGAGCTGCAGCCGGCATCCGGAACGAACGGATATGCCATCGAATTGCCGACGGCTGCTCTGAAGGCCGATGAGGAATACGTGATTTCGGTTAAGACGGACATCGGCATCATACAACTGCCGGGCGGCATGCTCGCAGGCATGGATATATCGACGGATACGGTAACGATCGTATTCGGTCCGGCAAATCTGGATAACGCGGGCGAGGCCGTACGCGGCCAGGTCGGCAATCGCCCGGCGTATAGCCTGCAGGTGCTCGTGAACAATCAAGTAGTTCCATGGAAGAACGATAACGCTCCGGTCACGGTTGTCGCTCCTTACAAGCCGACGGCAGAAGAGCTGAAAGCACCGGGCAAGCTTGTCGTTTGGTATGTGGATGACAACGGCGCAGCCACTGCGGTGCCGAACGGTCGCTACGATGCGGACACCGGAAACGTCGTTTTCCATACGACGCACTTCAGCACATACGCGATTGCCTTCGTAGACAAAAGCTTCGATGATATCGGGCGTTATGCATGGGCGCAAGACGCAATCGAAGCATTGGCTGCGCGCGACGTCATTAAGGGCATGTCCGGCACCTCCTATTCGCCTGCGGCGGGCATCAAGCGCGCGGATTATCTGCTCCTGCTCGTTCATGCGCTAGGGCTTCGGAGCGATGGAGGATCGGCGTTCTCCGACGTAGCGGCTACGGATTATTACTACGATGCGATTCGCATTGCGAAAGGTCTCGGCATCGCGAAAGGCGTTGGCAATGACCGTTTCAACCCGAACGCGCCGATCACGCGCCAAGAAATGATGATGCTGACGGCACGCGCGCTCGAAGCGGCAGGGCAACCCCTTGAAGCAGCCGGCTCCCTTGACGGGTTCACGGATGCTTCCGCGGTAGCGGATTACGCGAAAAACAGCGTCACGGCGCTCGTCTCATCCGGTATCGTGAACGGCATCGGCGGCGAGCTTCAGCCGGGCGGCCTGCTGACTCGCGCGCAAGCCGCAGTCATCCTGTATCGCGCGTTAGGTCTCCATTAAGCTAGCGAGCGTCTCCCGATTCGGGAGACGCTCTATTTTTTTGCCTGCAACCACCAAGCGCCTTTCGACGCATTCAATCCTAAGTGACTGCTTCCCTTCTAATAAGAGGCAGTCGTTTTTTATTTGCAAAATAGCAAGGTTCAAACAGGTGCATTATGGGAAATCTTTATCTTATATGGACACACCTTGATAAAGGAGCAAAAATAATGACAAAACCCTCTGGTCTCCCTCAATATCCGAAATCGTATTGGCTTGACTCGACAAACCTTCCGGCTTACCCGGCGCTGGAACAAAGCATCGAGGTCGATGCAGCCGTAGTTGGCGGAGGCATATCCGGCATTACAACGGCGTATTTGCTTGCAAAGGAAGGACTCAAGGTCGCGTTGATCGAAGCCGGCCGATTGCTAAATGGAACGACGGGGTCTACGACCGCCAAAATTACGGCGCAGCATGATCTATTCTACGATCCGCTTATCCGAAGCTCTGGAATCGAGAAAGCGGAGCTGTATTACCGGGCGGCCGACGATGCGATAAGCTTCATTAGGCAAACGGTCGAAGAATATGACATCAGCTGCGGTTTGAAGGAACAGGATGCGTATGTGTTTACCGATTCGGATGCATACATCGGCAAGCTGCAAAGCGAAATGGAAGCCTATCATAAGCTTGGCATACCAAGCTCATATACAGAGCATATTGAGCTGCCCGTGCCGCATAAAGCCGCTATCGTAATGCATAAGCAGGCTCAGTTTCATCCGTTGCATTACTTGCAAGAGCTCGTCGGAGCGTTCGTTAAGGCGGGCGGAGCAATCTATGAGCAAACAACCGCCGTTGATGTCGAGCAGGGCCGTCGTCCGAAAATCATGACGTTGAGCGGCCATTCCATCACCTGCAAGCATGTCGTTTCCTGCACCCATTTCCCTTTCTATGAAGCGCTTGGGCTTTATTTTGCCAGAATGCATGCCGACCGTTCGTATGTGCTGGGCATTCAGTCAAAAGCGCATTACCCCGGGGGGATGTATATCAGTGCCGAAGATCCGGTACGATCGGTTCGTTCGGTCGATATGCCGGACGGCGGGAAGCTGCTCCTCATTGGGGGGCAAGGTCACAAAACGGGGCAGGGAATCTGCACCATCCGGCACTATGAGGAGCTGGAACAGTTCTCGGAGCAGTATTTCCAGCCTGAACGCATCGCTTATCGCTGGTCGGCTCAGGACTTGGTCACCGATGACAAATTGCCGTATATCGGGCATTTGACGTCGGGCACGGACAATATCTACGTCGCAACCGGATTTCGCAAATGGGGAATGACGTCAGGAACGACATCGGCCTTGCTCATTCGGGATCTCATTATGGAGCGCGATAATCCGTTCGCACCGCTGTTCAGCCCGTCACGGCCGATCACATTGGCGGGTGTGGGCAAGCTGATTACGGATAATGTGGATGTAGCCAAGCATCTCGTTGCCGGCAAGCTGGAGCTCGTCCGCAAGAAGCCCGAGGAAGTGGCGGAAGATGAAGGCAGCGTCGTGACCGTTGCCGGCAAACGGGCCGGAGCTTATCGGGATAAGGAAGGCAAGCTCTATCTTGTCGATACGACATGCACGCATATGGGATGTGAAGTCGAATGGAACAATGGCGACCGTACGTGGGATTGTCCTTGCCACGGTTCGCGCTTCTCCATTACCGGCGAAGTAATAGAAGGCCCTGCGGAAAAACCGCTTAAGTCTTTGTCTGCAGCATCGGAACGATAAACAACAGCAAATAAAAGGACATTTGTCGTATGAAGACAATGTCCTTTTTCACCATGCAGTTTTAACTCGACTAAGCTCTCTTGATTTGGCCGCGAATTTCGCCGTTCGGATTTTGGACCGTGTGCACATTCACGTAGGCATTGCCGTTGTTGAATTCGGTAATTAAGTCGGCAATCGTTAGCCCGGCCAAAGGACCGGATAGGTCGGCAGCGGTCAGGACACCCCGAACGATGCCGCGTCTTACGGAAATACCGAATTTATTCGGTCCGAACAGGGTGACGACAACAGGACCGTTCACTCCTTTTGGACCAAGATGAATGTGGGCGTCGGTGACTCGCGTGATATTGCGGACGATAAGCTGGAATCTGAGCTCGGTGCCTGCGGCGTTGAGGCGGAAGAAGGCGGTCCCCGATGCCCTCGTTCGAACTGGCGGAACCTCGTTCCTTCCCAGTAAGCATGCTTTGTACGTTCTGATAAGACTTCACTCCCCTACTCGTATTGCTATACACTATTCCGCAAACGCAGGATGGCTTGTTTATAAGTCTATTAATCTATGAAATAGGTGACGAATTTCAATAAGAAGGGCGACCTTAAACCGAAGGGTCGTCCTTTTTTTTGCCGAGCTCTGGCACCCTAACGCCAAACTCTATAGCATTCGACCATAATTCAAAGGATTGTCTGCTACTCAGCCTCCGGCCGGTTATTTACAATGAAAACACGATAGAGAAAAGAAGGTGATGAGGTTGAGTAAAGCAGATACCGTGCAGGCCTCCGGACTGAAGAGGGGCGACCGCCGATGGAAGCTGATCCGCGGCAATCTCGATATGTACGCGCTGCTGATTCCAGGGATCGTCTTCCTGCTGTTGTTTAAATATTCGCCGATGTACGGCGTCGTGATCGCGTTCAAGGACTTCAATATTTTCAGCGGCATCTCCGGCAGCGAATGGGTAGGTCTGCAGCAGTTCCAGAAGCTAATCCACTCCGACGAGTTCATGCAGGTGCTGGTCAATACGCTGCTGATCAGCTTGTACAAGATTACGATTCTGTTTCCGATTCCGATCGTCATCGCGCTGATGCTGAACGAAGTGCGGCGGATGTTCTTCAAGCGGACGATCCGGACGATCATTTATTTGCCCCATTTTCTATCGTGGGTCATTATCTCGGGCCTGTTCGTTAACATCCTGTCGCCGTCGGGCGGCATCGTCAACGAAATCATCCGTTCGTTTGGCGGGGAGCCGATATCGTTCCTTACCGACAACGCCTTCTTCCGCAGTATCGTCGTCTTCACCGCAGGCTGGAAGGAGATCGGGTGGAATGCGATCGTGTTCATCGCCGCCATAGCGGGCATCGATCAAGAGCAATATGAAGCGGCGGCTATCGACGGAGCGGGACGAATCCGGCAAATGTTCTCGATTACCCTGCCGGGCATCATGCCAACGATCATGCTATGCTCATCCTTCGGATCGGCGGCCTCCTGGAAGCCGGAACGGAGCAAATCTTGACGATGTACAATCCGCTCGTCTACGAGAGCGGCGACGTCATCGGCACGTTCGTGTACCGCATGGGTCTGGGGCAGCAGGATTACAGCTTCAGCACGGCGGTCGGTCTATTCAATTCCGCGGTAGGCTTTCTGCTGATCGTCATCGGCAACATGCTCAGCTGCAAATTTTTGCAGAGAAGCATTTGGTAAGGGGGAGATAACATGCGGGGCAAAAAATTCGGAGACTACGCGCTGGACGGCGGCATTTATCTCGTTCTGACCTTGATGGGTCTCATTACGCTGCTGCCGTTCGCCAACGTATTGTCCAAGGCGCCGTCGCCCGTTAACGGCGATTTCCACATGCTTGAGAGGAGCGTCGACCACCTCATTCTTCGGGTGCGCACGCTCGTCGAGGAAAAGTACAAAGCCCAAATCCATGAGCGGGAGGCGCAGCTTCAGGCGCTCCAGGCTCAGATAAATCCCCATTTCCTGTATAACACGCTCGATACGATCAATTGGATCGCGATCGGCAAAGGCGCAACCGACATTAGCGGGATGATCGATAGCTTGGCGAAATATTTCCGGCTCAAGTCTGAACAAGGGCAAAAACATCGTCAGCGTGGCTGCAATAGATAATTTATGAGGTTAATGGTTAATGGTTGAGAATGCGCGAGGAGTGGCTATGTTGGATATTTGCAGGATAGAGAGCGTCTATAAGGCACCATAGGCAGCTATGTTGGATTTTCGCATTAACTTCGGCCTTGAAAATCTTGTATGAGGCATCTTGATCGAAAGTTATTGCAGATATCCAACATAGCACCTTGAATGCAGCGCAGATGGATTTCAATCCTGCCCAACGGGGGAGGTGACAGCATCCTTAGCCTCCACCCGGACATACGTGTAAGTGTCGTCGGGCTGCGAGGCTGCGAATGGCGTCAGCTCGCCCAGGGCGTAAATGTGCAGCAGGTGCATCGCGCGCGTGCATGCCGTATAGAACAGCTTGCGTTCGCTCTCGCGTGAATATTGCTTCTTCGAGCCGTTGTAGATGAAGACGGCATCGAATTCCACGCCTTTCGCCAAGTAGGCGGGAATAATATGAACGCCTTTCTCGAAGTTCGGCGTCGTCTTCTTAATGAGCCTTGGCGCTGCCGTGAGCATGCCGGTCAGCAGCTTATGGGCTGCTTCGCTTTCTTTGGCCGTCTTGCAAATAATCGCGATGGATTCGTACCCCTGGTCGATCAACTCGCTGACATCGGCTGCCAGAGCCTCGTGAAGAACCGATCTTTCCTTCACGACCGTTACGGCAGGCTTCTCGCCGCTGCGGTTGAACGGCACGATATGCTCGCCGCCCGGCACCATGCCGCGCGTGAAGGTAACGATCTCCTGCGTCGAGCGATAACTGCGGGTGAGCGAGATCAGCTCCGTCTGCTCAGGTCCATACAGCGCATAGAGCGGTCCAGCATCCTGCAGCGCCGAGGAGTGGGCATAGATCGCTTGATTGAAGTCGCCCAGCGCCGTCATCTTCGCCCGAGGGAATAGCCGCCGCAGGAAGGCGAGCTGGAACGGCGAGTAGTCTTGCGCTTCATCGACGAACACGTACCGGATGCCGTTATTGGAGTGGAAGCCGAGCATAAGCTCGCGCAAATACAGGTAAGGCGTCGAATCCTCGTAGGCTAACTCGCCTTCTTTAATGCGGTCAATCGTTTGCCTGCTTAATTGATGCCAGTTAGAAGGCAGCGTCCCGTCTCCGGTCAACCGCCTGGCGAGCGATTCGTTGCGGAACAGCTCGCAGTACAAGCTGGTCGTATCGACGAAGCGGAGCGCCTTGACCCATTTTCGAATCGGCTTCAGCTTGCTGCTGACGACCATGCGGGCCATAATGTCCCGTTCGCTCAGCGCCTGCTCGGACGCGGACGGATCCTCGTCCCCGCCCGTCATGGCCAAATACCGTTCATACGCTTGCTGGTATTGCTCCTGATCGAGCAGCTCGATTTGCTCCTCTACCCACAACTCCCCGTACTGCTCCTTGCCGTGCCTCGCAACGGCTTTCAGCACCCAGTCGCGCAGCAGGGCCAGACGGTTCGCCAGCTTGATCGAAGCGTCGTAGCTATAGAACTTCTGCTTCAATTGGCTTGCGGCAATGACCGCTTTGCCTCGGAACGGAATGGACTTGAAGATCATTCCCTCCTGCAGCAGCATTTCCTTATAGGAAGTAATTAATTGCATGAATTGATCCGAGGACTTGAACTGAATGCCCTCCATGCGGGCATCGTATCCCGGCTCGGAAGCGGACGAGAGTACATATTCGAGCTGCTCGAACGGATCCTCCAGCTTGAATTCATGGCCGAGCCTGCGCTCCAAGTATTCCTGGAACGTCGTCTGCACCATATTTTCCTCGCCCAGCTCCGGCAGTACGGTGGATACATAACTATTGAACATCGGATTCGGTGAAAATAACACGACCTGGTCGGCGCTGATCTGGCCGCGGTACTTGTAGAGCAAATAAGCGACGCGCTGCAGTGCAGCCGACGTCTTGCCGCTTCCCGCCGCGCCTTGAACGATGAGCAGCTGGCTGCGGTCATCGCGAATAATGCGGTTTTGCTCCTTCTGAATGGTCGCGACGATGCTTTTCATCTGTGCGTCGGAGCTGCGGCTTAGAACGGCTTGCAGCAATTCGTCGCCGATCGTGATACCCGTATCGAACATAAACCGGATTTTGCCGTCGCGAATGCCGAACTGCCTTTTTAGCGTAAGCTCCCCTTCGATCTCGCTGTTCAAGCTGCGATAGGACGCAGGGCCCGGGGTGCTGTCATAGTATAGATTGGAGATCGGCGCACGCCAATCGTAGATGAGAAATTCATTGTCGTCCTTGTCCAGCAGGGAGGCGATGCCCAGATAGATCCGTTCCGGCTCGTTCCCGTGCTCGGCGAAGTCGATTCGTCCGAAGTAAGGCGATTGGAGCAGCTTGCGAAGCCGTTTAATCTCCTCCGCCGAATTTTTGTGCCGATGCTCCCTTTCGAATAACACCTCGGATTGCTGCCGCATGCTAATAGAGGTTTCGCCAAGGTCGACCTCTTCCATAAAGTTCATCGTGACCTCGTCCCAGAACTCCCGCCGCATCTCCACGACATCTTTGCGCACGAAGCCGACTTCATGCTCGATTTTGCCGATTCGCTCTCCGATGACGGATGTAATCTCGTCGACTCTCAGCTGCTCTTCAGCCCAGTCTTGCTCTTTGCTCAATGATGCCACGCTCCTTGGCTTGCTATAATGATAATTAACCATGTATGAATGGCGCTCGTATGTTATTTATATGATCAGAGCTGCCGTAATGTCGTATACCCGCGTTCAACGAGTCTATCTTATTGTTTCCACAAAATCAACCTAAGCGCGAGGTCGGCTTTTCAAATGTTCGGAGCCTGTTCCTTTACGTTCGAAAATAAGCGTATACTGCCATTATAACGAGCATTCGGACAAAAAGGAGCCATTGAAGGGCGCAACGCAATGTACGAGCTGGTGGAGACGGATGACAGCCTGCCGTTTGACGTTTCCTTGCACAGCATTAACCGGACCATTGGCATACGAGCATCGAAATGATTATCGTGCTTCGGGGTACGCTTGAGGCGACGGTGGGTAACGAGAAGCGGACGCTTGGCTACAGCGAGGAGGATGCGGCAAGCGGCGGCATCGGATACGTGCCGATCAGCCTGAAATACAGGCCGTATACGGCCGAGCATGCCCGTGAGCACAGCATCGCCGGCGATCCGCGCGCGAGCGATGTGCTGGATCGCGCGTACCGGGGCAAAACGGTCACGACTCATAACGAGAGCGACTCATAACGAGAGCGACTTGGATACGGTGCTGGAGATGAAAGAAATGATGAAAGGAAAGCCGGTTATCGTGTCGCTGCCGCTGTCCAATCCGACAATCGTGGCGGAATTCGAGGCCGAGGCAGACGCGATCGTCGCGAACTTCGGCTTGCAGGATCAAGCTTTGATGGACGTTCTGTCCGGTGCGTTCGAGCCCTCGGGACTGCTGCCGATGCAAATGCCGCCGACATGAAGACCGTCGAGGAGCAGCTAGAGGATGTGGCGCATGATATGGACTGCCATGTCGGTTCCGAAGGCCATGTCTACGACTTCGCGTACGGACTGAACTGGAGCTGCGTCATCAACGATCTCCGTACGGCCAAATACCGTAAAACCCGTTAAAAGCCGGCTGTCTAAATGATAAACCCCGTTAAGCGTTTAATAAGCGTCTTGCGGGGTTTATTTCCGTATCGCTGTGTAGCTGCCGCTGTTAGTTTGATACTGCAAATGTACTCGTCTGGAAACTTTCCCAAATAATGATTCGTCTATGTAAATAACATGACTAATACCGTTCCTATAATGCCTAAGCAGACATGCTATGTTGGATTTTTGCAGCATAGAGGGCCCTTAGGAGAGCCGATCCAATGCTATATTGGATTTTTGCATCAACTTCGCTCTTGAACGGCTGAAATAAAGCTCACCCAAGGAAAGTTACTGCAGATATCCAACATAGGTTCCGAGAGCTCCCTAAACTAGCAAAAGTTAATGCAAATATCCATCATAGCCGCAAAAGCGGCTACCGACTGACTCCATCGGTTGGATGTTACTACGACCATTGGGGATACGACCGTATGGCTGAATACCGACAGCAAAACGCTTTATTATTCCGACGGCCATACGTCTCCGGTAGCGATAAAAAATGCCGTTCATGAGTTGAATGGGAGCTGGGGAACCGTATCTATAGGAGTGGAGAAGCTGGGAGAAAGCTTGCTTGTAACCATCTTCGATAATTTCGGAGAGCCTCATATTAACGACCAAATATCGAGAGCGATCATTAAGGACGGCTCCATTGTCGCAAGGTCGAGCGTTCTTTATTGGAATAATCGGGACAATGAAAAAAGCATCAGCACCTATAACGGGAATGCCATCATGCTTGATGCAGCTGTATTGAAGCTTGTACAGCCCGACGGGACGATCACCCGGAGCTATGATTTGTCGGAAATAACGGGGCTCGATACCGTCTTTACCGTGGAAGTTGTCTTCGACGATTATTTATTAGTTCGTACGCATGATTCGAGAATGTTAATCGGCATCCGGTTGTCCACCAAGGAATTCGTTTACCTGTATAAGCAATTGTTTACCGTTGAAGAACAAAGTTTGCTTGATCAATGGCCGCGAGCCGAAATCGATTATCCAGGAGACCAGCTTACTCTGCTCCATCGCAAAGGGAATGTGCTCATTCACTCGTCAACCAGCAAAGGCGTACCATGGCGGAGGCTGGGGGGAGCTTACGGCGTCGTATACGATACCTCAACAATAGATCTTTATCAGATAAGGCCAACCAGCTCGTGCCGGTTGGTCTTATTTGTCGTCGTGGGCTGGCAGATAACCTTCATAGGCGGAGCAACGGCGCAATATAGTTTAATAAATAAACATTGTCCGAATCGATAGAAGGGGGTAGTGAGATGGGAATATGGATCCTCGCACTGTTGCTGCCGGCTTGTTCAGCCGGATTTATTTTGTTTCGCAAAAATACGGTTCCCCTTCCTGCTCCTCATGCTGCCGCAAGGCTGGCCGCGACCTTCGGCAAGCTATCGATTATTATTCCGGCCAGGAATGAAGAAAGCAATTTACCCCATCTTCTTCGCTCGCTTATGGCTCAAAAGTATAAGCCGTTCGAAATTATCGTCATCGACGACTGCTCGGAGGATCGGACGCGAGCGATTGCGGAGAGCTACGGCGTCAAAGTGATTGCCGGTTCATCGCCCCCGCCAGGATGGACAGGCAAGAACTGGGCCGTATGGAACGGCTATTTGCAGTCGACCGGCGATCTGATCGCCTTCCTCGACGCCGACGTCCGTCTAGCTCCGCATGCGCTGGAATCTCTGATCACGGTACGTGAGGAAACGGGCGGCGTTATTTCGGTTGTCCCTTATCATGAAGCGGAGAAGTTCTACGAGCGATTGGCGCTTATTCCGAATTTGCTCGGCCTCTGCGCCTTTACCTCGCCGATGGAGCGGGCCAATCGAAATAAAGGGCTGTACGGCTCCTGCATCCTGACGACGAGAGAGGACTATGAACGGGCCAAAGGACATGAGGGCATTAAGTCGGAGCTGCTCGACGACTTGAACCTTGGAGCGAAGTTCATCGAGGCCGGCGTACCGGTTAACAATTACATCGGCTATGGCGTCGTCTCCTTCCGCATGTACCCCGGCGGCATTCGCAGCGAGATCGAGGGCTTTAGCAAAGGAGCAGTCATCAGCACGGGCAAGCTAAGCGGCTTCACGACGCTGCTGGTCGCAATATGGTTGATTGGATTAATTGCGGCGGAGGCAGCGCCTTTCGCGATAGGTACGAAATGGGCGTGGCCGCTCGTCATAGGTTACGTACTCTACACGGCACAGCTCTACTATTTCATTCATTACACTGGCCGTTTCGGCAAGTGGCTGCCGGCCGTTCATATGCTGAGCACCGTGTTCTTCCTCTATATCATGCTTTATTCCTTGTATCAAGTTGTGTTCTTTGGACGGGTAGCGTGGAAGGGGCGTCGTATTGAGGTAGGAGGTCGGAAAAAGTGACGATCATCATCGGTTGGACGCTGCTATCGTTTATTTCCGGTTCTCTTATGTTCTCCTACTGGCTGGGCCTCGTTGCGAAGCGTAACTTGAAGGCGCATGGCGACGGCAATCCCGGAGCGCTCAATCTATGGCGAACGGCCGGTTATGGGTATGGCCTTGCGGGCATTGCGCTTGATTTTGCCAAAGGGTATGCGCCCCTGTTGTGGATCGTCCATGCGAATGCCGTATCGGGCTATTGGATCGTACTCCCTTCGACTGCCGCACTGCTCGGCCATGTGTTCTCGCCTTTCATGAGAGGCAGAGGAGGCAAAGCCATCGCGGCAACATTCGGCGTATGGAGCGCGCTGACGGGCTTCTCCGCTTCGCTTGCCTATGCCATTATTCTGGCGCTGCTGCTCGTAATCACAAGATGGCAGCGCAAGGGCAAGCCCCTTACGGCGGAAGCGGATGCTTTGCAGGTTGTGCTTGGCATGCTGCTGCTTGGCGTTTACGTATACGTAAGCGGCTTTTATGACGGCGAGATGCTGCTGTTCTGGCTCATTAATCTCGTTCTGCTAGGGTATACGCATCGGAACGAGCTTCGCCGGCTTCTCTCTTCAAATCGGACAGATTGCCAGTAACAGCCATTCCCAAAGAGCCGGGGGATTTGTCATCAAAATTCGACAAAAGTAAATCGATTTCATTTTAACTTGATGGGAAGCAAGGTGTAGTAGTAGTTGTAAAATCCTATTTATGTGGAGTTTAAAGGATTTTTAAGTTAGACGGGGCTGTATACTTGTGAATCTAATATTGAAATCGATTTCAAAAAGTGATATTATCCACTCAGATGAACACCGGAGATTAAGGCAGCAGGCTTGCTCACAGTTGAAACAGGGGGTGGAAGCACATTCAAACCAGGTGATTAACAGGCTTATATGCTGAACAAAGCCAAGTAAAGCAATATTTCGGATCTATATTCATCTTGAAGGAAAGAGGGGCATGGATGTGACAATAAACAGAATGAGACGTTGGACCGCCAATACATTAATAGCGGCCTTGGTATTGTCGGGCTTCGGCGGGGCTTCCGTTCCAGCCGTATCGGCCTCGGCGGAGCCCGTGAAGGTGTGGATGACGACGGGCGACAAGAGCAAGCTTCTCGATGAGCAGGAGGACGTATTTTTCGAAGCGGACAGCGGGCAGGAAGAACTCACGATCAATGTCGACGAGAATACGAAGTATCAGAGTATTGACGGCTTCGGCGGTTCGTTGACCGATTCATCGGCCTATGTCATCTATAACGAGCTTGATGAGACGGCAAGAGAGGAGCTGATGAACAAGCTGTTCGGCCTGTCAGACGGCGGCGTGGGATTCAGTTATATGCGGCTGCCTATGGGATCGAGCGATTTTGCAACGTCTACCTATACATACAACGATAGGCCGGCCGGGGGGACGGACCTCGCGCTCGAGCATTTCTCGATCGAACATGACAGCGCATACATCATTCCGGTAATCAAGCAAGCGCTCGAGATCAACCCTGAGCTGAAGATCGTAGCCTCCCCTTGGAGCGCTCCGGCCTGGATGAAAACGAACGACTCGCTGATCAAAGGCAAGCTAAAGCCGGAGTATTATGATGTCTACGCGCGATATTTCGTAAAGTTCATCCAAGCTTACGAGGCGGAAGGTATCGCGATTGATGCAGTCACGCTTCAGAACGAGCCGCATCATGAAGCGGGCGATTACCCCGGCATGCGGATGGAGCCCGAGGAGCAGGCGGCTTTCGTCAAGAGGCTCGGTCCGGCCTTCGAGGAGGCGGGCATCGATACGAAAATTTTAGTATGGGATCATAACTGGGATGAGCCGGTCTATCCGATCGACGTCTTGAACGATCCGGAAGCGAAGCCGTATATTGCGGGATCGGCCTTCCACGGTTATGCGGGCAGCGTAGAAAACCAGTCGCAGGTCCATGATCTTCATCCCGACAAGGATATCTATTTTACCGAGAGCTCGGGCGGCGACTTCGCGCCGGACTTCGGCAGCAATGTCGTATGGGATACGCAGAACCTGTTGATCGGCGCGATGCGGCATTGGGCGAAAACTTCGCTCAAGTGGAACATCGCCTTGGACGAGAATCATGGACCGAGAGTCGGCGGCTGCACCGATTGCCGCGGCATTGTCACGATCGATACGGGTACGGATGAGATTACGTATAACGAAGAGTTCTATGCGTTCGGCCATGCGAGCAAGTTCATTCGTCCCGGCGCGTACCGAATAAAGTCGAATACGTTCGGCAGCGGCAGCATTGAGAATGCCGCCTTCTTGAATCCCGACGGCTCGAAGGCGCTGCTTGCCTTAAACTCTTCCAACGGGGCAAAGCCGTTCAAGGTAAGATGGGGCTCGGAGAGCTTCACGTATACGCTTCCGGCAGGTGCTGTAGCCACGTTCGTATGGAGCGGCACGCAGTCCGGCGATTCGGCGATCAGCCCTTACGCGAAGACGGAGGCGGAGGATGCAAGCGACTACACCGGCGTAACGACAGGCGTCGCCAATGATACTGGCGGCGGCGGGTTCGTCGGTTCGACCACGGATGGAAGCTATATTGCGTATCGTAATGCCGAATTCGCAAGCGGTACGGCCAGCGTTCGGGTTAGGGCTGCCGCGGAAGGCGACGGAGCGATTGAATTCAGACTGGGAAGTCCGACGGGAACCTACGTAGGCGGCGTCTACTTGGTCGATACGGGCGGTCCGCAGTCATGGCGGACGAAGGCGGCGCAGGTGGAGGCCGTTGTCGGTGCGCAGCCGCTCTATGTGGTGTTCAAGGGCCATGTCAATCTGAACTGGTTCCAGTTCTCCTCCGATTTCGTACAGGACAGCTATAATTACTTGACCATTGGCGGAGGCTTCGAGGAAGGCGATCTTGCCGGGTGGAGCGGCTGGACACCGGAAGGGCAAGCGTCCGCGCATAAGGAGGAAGGCGCTCAGCCAAGAAGCGGCAACTTCAAGCTGAACCATTATGCAAGCGACGCTTATGAGCAGACGACATATCGTACCGTCAAAGTGCCGAACGGGACCTATAAGGCATCGGTCTGGTTCCAGAAGGGCGGCAGCACGAATATTAGTTTGCTTGCCAGAAATTACGGTGGCGCCGCGATTAACGCGCCGGCAGCGACAACGGATTACGTCGGGGAGTGGACGCAGCTCGTCATTCCGGCTATCCATGTGACGAACGGCCAAGTAGAAATCGGCGTCCATTCGGACAATGCGGCCGGAGAATGGGTGAATTTCGACGACGTCGAGCTAATGCCGGTAACCTCCAGAGCACCCGCATCGGCAGATGGAGCAGCCGCTCCGGATACGCCTCAAGACGTAAATGTCTCCGTCATTAACGGATACAATGTGAAGCTGGATTGGTCTCCCGCGGAGGATGCCGACGGCTACGGAATCTACCGTTCAGGCGTGCAATCGGATACGGTAGCCGATTCCGTCTATGCCGATTATAGGCTGATCGGATTGGCGCCGCAGGATGCTGTCTCGTATGTCGATCAAGGCTTGCGCGGCGATACAACCTACTCGTACCGCATAAGCGCCTATAACGGCGGCGGGGAATCGGCGGCGACGGACGCTTATGAGGCAACGACGGATAGCGGCTCGGAGACGACAGCTCCCGTCGCGCCGGAAGGACTCTCGGCTGCTCCGGGGGTGGAACAGGTGCAACTGACGTGGCAGCCGAGCTTGGAAAGCGATTTTCTTCAATACAATATTTATGTGAATGGCGTGAAGAGCGCATCGGTCGAGCCTGCGCCGGAATCACGGTATACCGTCGCGAAGCTGACGGCGGGCAGAGCGTATTCGTTCGCCGTAACGGCCGTTGACCACTTGGGCAACGAATCGCCGGCCGGCGATACGGTAACGGCGACGCCGGCAGCGGCGGGCGTGCTTGTTCCGTTCCCGAATATGGACTTCGAAAGCGGCAGTCTGAGTCCTTGGCAGGAGTGGCATCCCGAAGGCCAATCGGCAGCCGCGTTCGTGGATAGCGACTCGCCTCGCGGACAATACAAGCTGACCCATTGGGGCGGTTCCGACTACAAGCAATCGACGTATCGCACGCTCGATGTGCCGAACGGCACCTACAAGGTGCAAGCATGGGTTCGCACCGGCGGCGGTCAAAATACGTTCCAGCTTGAAGTGAAAAACTACGGCGGCGACCAGCGGACGAAGGACCTGCGCAGTGCCAGTGGCGGAACGTGGACCTTGTTCGCGATCGACGGGATTCAAGTGACGGCAGGCAAGATGGAGATCGGCGTCTATTCGGATGCGCCCGGCGGGAATTGGGCGGCGATTGACGACTTTGAAGTGTACAGCTACGCTGCGCCTTCGATCGCGGTCACGGGAATTACACTCGATAAGAGCGCTCTTAGCTTGAATCTAGGCGTTAACAAGACAGGGCTGTTGACGGCGACCGTCGCACCGGCGGACGCGGCGAACAAGGAAGTAAGCTGGAGCAGCAGCGATGAGGCCGTTGCTACGGTAGAGGGCGGGGTCGTAACGGCTCGAAGCGTTGGCGAAGCAGTCATTGAGGCGACGACAGCGGATGGCGGCTTCAGGGCCAGTGCGATCGTAACGGTGAAGCGGGGAACAACACCGCCGCCTGTCTTTAATGGTGGAGGCGATGGTCAGGCGCCAGGGTTAATCATCGAGCGGCAAGGCGACTCGAATGTAATTAAAGGCATGGAGCCTAAGCGTGAGGTTCATGCAGACGGAAGCCGGCTCGATATCTTCCGCGTCGACGCCGGGATAGTTGCGAGTGCTGCTCAAGGCGACGGCGTAAGCCGCGTAACGCTCGACGCACGCGGGGCAAACAGGGCGGATCGTACGGAAGCGATTTTCCCGGTATCCGCTCTTCGCGAAATCGCGAAAAACAACCGCAAGCTCGTTCTTACGGTTCTCGCAAGCCAAGGCTCTTATGAGTTGCCGCTTGCGGCTATCATTGAGGAGCTTGAATCTGGAGATCGAATTCGCATCGATATTCATGCTGCGAAGGGAGCGGCGGCCGAAGAGGCAAGCGCGTCCATCACGAATAACGGCGGCACATTGGTCGGCAGCCCGGTGCAGTTCCAAGCGTGGATAGGGAAGGATGCGGCATGGCGGGAATTAACAAGCTTCGGAAAGCATTTCGTGACGCGGTCTATAGCGCTAGGCAATCAACACCCGTCTACGGCTGCAGGCGTTATGGTCGATGAGGATGGCGAGCTCCATCCGATTCCGATTTCCATAAGCTTGGCGCCGGATGGAACGGCAACGGCCATTCTGAAATCGAATCATAACAGCATATACGCGGTGGCGTCGTTCGACAAACAGTTCACCGATGTAGAAGGGCACTCGGACGAGCGGGCAATCGAAGCGCTTGCGTCGAAGCTCATCCTGCACGGCACCGGTAACGGCCGGTTTGTCCCAGAGGGTGGAGTTACTCGCGCGGAATGGGCGGCGATGCTTACTCGATCGCTCGGGCTATCCGCGTCGGCGCAGGCTTCGGAAGCGTTCGGCGACGTATCTGCGGAAGAGTGGTATGCGGAGGCGGTTGCAGCTGCCGTGGAGGTTGGAATCGTTCACGGCTTCGAGGATGGAACCTTCCGCCCGAACGAGCAGGTGACAAGGCAGCAGATGGCAGTTACGCTTGCTAACGCCGCTGCGAAGCTGTTAGGCGGATTCGATTCTGCTGCGGCCGAAGGTGCAGGAAGCCTTGATGGGCTTGAAGATCGCGGCGACATCGCGGCGTGGGCGCTAGCTTCGGTGGAGCAGGTGTTGAACGCGGGCCTCATTAAGGGTTCGCCGGACGGCCTGTTCCGTCCGACCGAGACCGGGACTCGCGCCGAGGCGGCGGCTATCCTATTCAAGCTTATTGATTTGATCTAGCGGCATGGAAGCCAGGCACGCCGAGCGGTCTAAATAGACTGCTCGGTTTTTGTTTCGATTGCTGGTTGCGTCGCTTGACCGAAAAGACAGCTTGAGCTGTTTGACGTCTGCGGGCACCGTTTCAATCTTAAGTTGGTTTATTGCAGGAACTTGGAGCCGTTTTGGTACTCTAGACGGGCTATAATGGATTTTCGCATTATAGCTCACCGATATAACGGAATGCAGTGGCTTAGGAGACAAAGTTGCTGCAGACACTCCGGCATAGCTCTTCGCACGCACCAATTGAGGGCTTTTATGCTGCGCAAATCCAACAGAGCAATCGTATCGTTCGCTAGCGTTTATGAATATGGCTGTCTTTTGCAAGGTGCCTCCGTCAGCAGCGTCCGCGCGTATTGAAATCGATTTCTATAATGCCTATAATGTAAGGAAATATAGTAATTTAACAAAGGTTGATTATATTGGTGGACAAAAAAATCGTCGATGTGGCAAAATTAGCCGGCGTATCGCCGGCCACGGTATCCAGAGTGTTGAACGACAGCTCTCTCGTCAAGGAGCGGACGAAGTCGAAGGTGCTTGCCGCGATCAAGGAAATGGACTATTATCCGAACGCGGCTGCCAAGCATCTTCGCTCGCAGCGAACGATGACGCTCGGCGTTATCGTGCCTGATATCAATGTCTCGTATTTTGCCGAAATCATTAAAGGTATCGAGAACATGGCCTACGCCAGAAAGTATAAGGTCATTATTTGCGACTCCGATAACAAGGTGGAGAAGGAGCATGAATACCTAAGCCTTCTGCCGAACCGGACCGTCGATGCGCTTATCCTGGTCACGCCGCTTCTCGCTAACGACGTGCTATATGAATATGCGGACAAGGGCCATCTGCTAGGCGTCATCGGAAAGTCCGTTGACCACGAGAAAATACCGAGCTGCAAAACCGACAACGTCAAATTTTCGTACGAGGCCGTATCTCATCTGATCGAGCAGGGCCATCGCCAAATCGCCTATATTGGAGGGTATCCCGACTCGGTAGAAACGTACGAGAGGCTCGAAGGCTACATGAAGGCGCTCAAGAGCAGCCAAATTCCATTCCAGCCGATGCTGATCGATAACGGCGATTTTACGGAAGAAGGCGGCTACGAGGCGATTCACCGTTTGTTCGATAAATCGCTGCCGATCACGGCCGTTTACGTGGCGAACGACGAAATGGCGCTTGGCGTCTATAAGGCTTGCCGGGAGAGAGGGACTCGCATCCCTGATGAGCTTGCCGTCATAGGCGTGGACAACAACCGAATTACGAGATACTTGCTTCCCCCGCTTAGTACGGTAGAGCAGCCGAAGTATGCGATGGGCGCGATTGTGGCGGAGAAGCTGATCGACAGCTTGAACGAGAACGAGTTCGCGGACAAGCATGAATTTCTGATCGAATCGCAAGTGATTATTCGGGAATCGTCCAAACGACCGGAAACAACCGGATAGAAAACGATGGTGTTCTGACGTTTGCTTTTCAGCATTGTCCTATGTTAGAATGGCTTTACTTTAATTGGGAACGGAGGGTTACGTGTGATAGACTTTATCCGAGTTAGAATTTCGCGCGGCTAATTGAATAGCGCCAATACTCTGCCTGTGTGCAGAGAACTCGGGATAGGTCTGCCTCATTAAAGGTAACCCATATGAACTATGATTGGCATGAGAGGAATGGATTGATCGGATAACTCATGCCGCCTTTAACCAAATGATGCTTTCGGAAGCGCTTGAAGGGTACTCGTCCGTAGTGACGGGTTTCTTTCCTATCGTTGTCCGGAATGACCTCGCTTCGCTGCTGTATAACGGCAGCTCCTACTCGGGCTTCTCTATTTCGTTCGTCGAACGCACAGGCTGCATTGCCAGTGTGTTTTTTTGTATTTATCGGACCTTGAAGGAGGAATTACTATATGGAACAACCTAACAATAAAGCCGTTATCGTCGGCGTAAACTTACAGGATCGGCCTGATTTTGCTTACTCCATGGAAGAGCTTCGCAATCTGGCTGAAGCATGCAATATCGAGGTGGTTGGCGAGCTGACCCAGAATATGGCCAAGATCAACAGCTCGCATTACATCGGCAGCGGCAAAATCGATGAATTGTCCGCGCTCGTAGCGGGCGTCGACGCGTCGACCGTCATTTTCAACGATGAGCTGTCCCCCTCGCAAATTCGCAACCTGGAGAGCTCGCTGGAGAAGAAGGTCATCGACCGTACGATCCTCATTCTCGATATCTTCGCGGAACGGGCGAAGACGCGCGAGGCGCAGCTGCAGGTCGAAGTGGCGCAGCTCCAATATATGCTGCCAAGGCTTGTCGGCCTGCGCGAATCGCTCGGACGCCAAGGCGGCGGATCGGGCATGAAGAACAAAGGAACGGGCGAGACGAAGCTGGAGCTCGATCGCCGGCGTATCGAGGATCGGATCTCCGCGCTGCAGACCGAGCTTGAGAAGCTGGTTGCGCAGCGTCAAGTTCAGCGCAAGCAGCGGCAGAAGACGGGCATCCCAGTCGTCTGTCTCGTCGGTTATACGAATGCGGGCAAGTCGAGTCTCATGAACAAGCTGCTCGATGCGTTCATGCCGGAATCGAACAAGCAAGTGTTCGCCAAAGACATGCTTTTCGCCACGCTGGAGACTTCGGTTCGCAGCATCGAGCTGCCGGACAACAAGTCGTTCCTGCTCACCGATACGGTCGGCTTCGTCAGCCAGCTGCCGCATTATTTGGTGAAGGCGTTCCGCTCGACGCTCGAGGAAGTGGCCGAAGCCGATCTTCTCATTCAGGTCGTCGATTACTCGAACGAAGAGTACAAGCGGCTCATCAACGTGACGAATTCGACGCTCAAGGAGCTGGGGGCCGATCATATTCCGATGATTTTTGCCTATAACAAGACGGATCTGACGAACGAGCCATACCCGCAAGTAAATGACGATAAGGTATATATGTCCGTCAAGGAGGGTGCGGGACTGGATGAGCTGGTCACGCTCACGAAGAAACGGATTTTCCAGGACTACGTGAAGTGCGAGGTCATTATCCCGTTCACGGAAGGCCGCGTCGTGGCGTATTTCAATACGAACGCGAACATTCAAGAAACGAGTTATGAACTGAACGGCACGCGCCTTGTCATGGAATGCAGGCAAGCGGATTACGATAAATTCAAGGATGTATTCGTTGAGCCGGTAGAGGTCGAATAGAGCGGACGGTATGCCATGTTGGTTAAGTCAAGAATGAAAGAGAGTGCCTGCGGGCGCTCTTTTTTGTCGTTACCGTCTCCCCCTAGCACCTGCCTGCATGGCTACGATGCTCGATGTACGGAAGGGAGAGCTCATTGACGCGCCTTATATTCAGACGGCCGACGTCATACTGGCACAGTCGTGGAGAAGCAAAGATTCGCATACCATGTTGTCCGGGATATTGGATGGGATGGCGGAAATATATGAAGGTATAGGTCAACTGCGGGAATAGCTAGAAGGGGATTTTTTTGAAAAAGAAACCCTCCTGTGCGGCATTGAGAAGCTGCAAGCTTCCTTTGTGTGCACAAGAGGGTTTTTATTACGGCTGCACTATCTCCGCATCGCTGCCACAAGAGAGGCTATAGTGGATTATTGCAGTAACTTTTCATCAATGACCCCATAGGATGAGCTATATTGGATATTTGCAACTTAGCAGGCCGATTTGGGCGTGAAAAGACATTATCATGGCAAAGTTATTGCAGAAATCCAACATAGGCAAATCGATTGGGGTGTTGTACTCGACAAGTTTGCTCAACTAACCGACGTTCCAGCTTAGCCACCCTGCGTATAAACGCGGACAATGCGGCTTCCGAGGCGGCTCAAAATTTCGTTCGTCAGCGTGCCGCAGCGCTTTGCGAGCTGGCCTGCGGTGATGAGCTCGCTGCCGTCTTGTCCGATAATTGTCGCAGTATCGCCCTGCTGCACATCCTTAATGTGGGTGACGTCCACGATCATCTGATCCATGCAGATGATGCCTTTGATCGGAGCACGCTGACCGTGAATGAGGACATAGCCTCCATGAACGGACAGCTCGCGGGGAATGCCGTCCGCATAGCCGATCGAGATTGTAGCGATCCGCACGTCGCGTTCCGGTACATAGGAATGCCCGTAACCAACGGGGCTATAGGCTTCAACTGCCTTAACTTGCGTAACCGTCGCCTTCAACGAGAGAGCGGGTCTTAAGTCGACTTGCGATCTAAGCGCATCGTCTTCATTGCTCATGACCCCGTAAAGGGCGATGCCGGGGCGGGCTGCATCATACTCGCGGTACGGATAATTCAAGATGCCGTAGCTGCTCTGCATATGAACGACACCGGGATCGAACCCGGCCGCTCGGATCACGGCTAGCGCATGATCGAACCGCTGCAGCTGCTTATGCGTGAAGGTGATGTGCTCCGGTTTCCGGCTGTCCGACACGGACAGATGGCTGAACGTCCCTGTAACGGTAAGCCGTTCGAGCTTGTAGCAATCGAGCAGGCGGTCCATATCGTCGTGCAGCACGCCAAGTCGATTCATGCCGGTATCGATCTTCACATGAACGCGAAGCCGCTTGCCGCACGCATCCAACTGCCGGCCGTATTCCGCGCTAACCAAAGTCTGGGTCAGCTTGAACCTCTTGAGGTCGCCTGCGCGGCTTGGCGAAGTATATCCCAGTATTAGAATATCGCCGCGAACGCCTTGGTTCCGCAATGCAATGGCTTCTTCGATGTCGGCAACAGCGAATTGTTTGACGCCTAACGCACTAAGATGCTGCGAGACGCGGACGCTTCCATGTCCGTAAGCATTCGCCTTCACGACGGCGATAACGGCATAGGAGCCGGGAAGCACGCGCTTCAGCTCCGACAAGTTATGCCGCACATTCGTGAGGCTAATCTCCGCCCAGGCGCGGTGTTTGACCGCATGAACCTCATGATTCACCGCGTCGCGCCGCCGCCGCCGGGCTCCCGCATAGACGACGAGCATGGATACCGCAACGGACAGCACGGACACGGCTAAATAATGAACCAAGCTGTTCGCGACGAAAACATCGGCTAGTCCCGTCGCCTTCGCGGCAAATCGAACGGCCACAATGAGCGCAGGATGCAAAATATAAATCCAAGCGCTCAGCTGTCTCATATAGAGCCCGGCACTCTTGGAAATGCCGAGCCGGTTTTTGCCTATGAGCAAGCACTGGAACAGGAAATAAACGGAGGGAGCGAGAAGCAGGTACATGCTGTCATGGCGAGGCCATTCCAAACCGCGAAGCGTCATTCCTTCGGCAAACAGGAGAGCCATCGATACTGCAAACCCAGCGAAATTAGCTTTAAAAGAAAGCCCCCTGCCTCCGTCCGCGTGCCGGACTGCTTGATGCGCCGCCAAAGCCCCTAGCGCAAAGTATAAAGGAGTAAAGAAAACGCCGTTACGCGTATAATCGAACACTGCGAACATGCCGTCATAAACCCCCGATAAAGTATCGTTCGAAGCCGTCAGCCCATAGTAGCTGTCGCCAAACAATCCAACCATATACAGAAGGGACGCTGCGGTTAGCGTTGCCTTCAACGATAAGCTTCTATAAAGCGCGTAGGCGATATACATCCCGAGTATCGATGCGGGCAAATACCATAAATGATAGAACGTCCCGTTAAAAACGAGATCGCGGACTAACCCTCCCGGACTGAATCCTTCCGCCGCCGTAAAATACCCCGTATAGAGATTAAGCGGGATATAAATCACAATAGCGATCCCGTATAGCTTGGCCGTTTTGAACGCAAAGCGGTGCAATGGCTTCCAACCTAGGCTGCTTACATAATCGTTCATGGCTTTACGGAACAAGAAGTAGCCGGATGCGATGAAGAAAAAAGGTACGGCCAGCCGCGCGATGATTCCGGTTAACAAAAAGTCGGCCTGCGGACTATACGTCATGAGCGGGCCGGTATGAACGGCAATGACGAGCAGGGCTGCGACAAGCTTGAACCCGTCGATGTTAACGCCCGCACGGCCGCGTTGAGAGGCAATCACGACAGCATCTGCTCCTGCCCGCGCCAGACCGTTACGATGAATCCGTCGCTATTATTGCCCGACCACTCATGCCTTGAGATTGCATTGCCAATCGGAATTGTCGTCTCCGGCGTCTCAGAGGCCTTCGCGTAATAGACTTCTGCCGTCAATGTCCCATCGCTCCAATGCTCATAAGGATTATCGGCCGTGAATCGCCTCATTACCGCGATATACTGCTCCAAGCACCAATTATGCCGCTCCATAATAAGCGAATGCGGAGCGCCGACATAACGATAATGCCACGGTTCGCACGCTATGCCCGTCATCGATTCGAAGCCTTCTTTATAACGTTGAATGAATCCAAAGGATGCCGCCATTCGCTTGAAAGCTGCGAATACGCCGTGATCGGGCAGCGAAGGACGGATGTAATCGACATTGTCGGCCAGTTCACTAAGATCGACGGCCAACCCGGTCTGATGTTCGCTGCGGTTCGGCAGAGCGACGTAGCTTGACGTAAAGGCAAAGCCGTTCTCCGCGAGAGAACGTTCATAGATTTGCTGCTGCTGCTCGCGGGTGCGATAACCGCTGACGATCCCGATGCTGCCCGACGCCCCGCTTGCCGCAAGCCATGCCTCAAGCTGCCGTAAGCATGTACGCTCAAGCAACGGCTGCCGCTCCTCGGCGCTTGCCGAAGGAACGGATGCGACGGGTATAAGGCTGCTCGCCAGCGGCGGCGCGATGACGGGATGCTCGCCGTTCACGAGTACTATAGGCCCGGCATGAATGAATGTGCTATCCAGGCTGACAATGGTCGTATGGGTCATCGCGTGCCCAACTCCTTCCCGGCGATAGCGAGCTCAATAAGCCGATCCATTAGCTGCGGATAGGTGACGCCGCTGTGACGCATCATGTTCGGATAACGGCTGGAGGCGGTAAAGCCGGGCATCGTATTGACTTCGTTGAACACGATGCGGCCATCCTGCGCAATGAACATATCTACTCGGGCAAGTCCGGTGCAGCCTAGCGTCTTGTAGATTAACCGAGCCGCCGCTTTCACCTGGTCGGCAAGTCCCGTATCCAACCGTGCCGGGAGCACAATCTGCGAGGTGCGCAGCGAATATTTCTCGTCATAATCGAAAAACCCGCCCGCCAGCTCGATCTCGTCGATCTCGGCGATGAACGGCTCGTCCCCGCCTCCAAGAACCGCGCAGCCGACCTCGAACCCGTCTATATTTTGCTCGATCACAACTTTCTTGTCGTGGGCGAATGCCTCGCGAATCCCTGCAAGAAGCTCCGAACGATTATAAGCTTTCGTGATGCCGAACGAAGAACCCGATCTGGAAGGCTTCACATACAAAGGAAATCCGAACTTCGCAGCCTCAACCGCCGCAGCCTCCATATCTCCGCCTTCCCATACCGTAACCGTTGCGGCTGTTTCAATGCCGGCCGCCCGTACGAGCGAACTCGCGATTGCCTTGTCCATGCATATCGCCGACGAAAGCGTATCGCAGCCGACGAAAGGGATACCGGACAATTCAAGCAGCCCTTGCAACGTTCCATCCTCTCCATTGCGGCCGTGCAGCACGGGAATTATTGCATCTACAGGTACAGTGCGATATTCCGTGCCTGCCAATTCAACGATTCCGGCTATAGACCGGCTAGGCGATAGGAAGGCTGGGATGCGGCTCGCATGCGAATGCCAGCGATCGTTCCGGATCTCATCCGTGCTTCCGTTGTATCTGAACCAAGCGCCCTCGCGCGTTATTCCGATCATAATGACCGCATACTTGGAGCGGTCCAAGTGGTCGATCACCGAAGCGGCTGATTGCAAAGAAACCCCGTATTCCGTAGATTGGCCGCCGAACAGCACGGCTATATTTTGAATAGTCATTGTTTATTTTCTCCCCTCTCGAATATCGAGCTTGCCCTTGATTATAGAGAGCGGAATTAAATAAACCGGAAAGAAAACATTAAGAACTATTAAGATGACTTAAATATTTTATAAATATGAACAGCAAGGTCAGGTGTACTGGCTCACGCGGTATATTATAAATTAAATATTCCTTTACAGGAATATTCTCTTTATGGTATATTCAATTCATGGGATTGAACAACGTTTGCGATAAAGAATCATCAAAATAGCGGAGGTTATAAAAATGACAGGGAATAACGCGAATCAAGCAGTGGAAGATGTAAAGGATCGAGAAATCGTAATAAGCCGTACGTTCAACGCTTCGAGGGAATTGGTCTGGGAGGTGTGGTCGAAACCCGAGCATCTCGCCAACTGGTGGGGTCCGAAGGGCTTCGCGATTACGACGCAGCAATTCGACTTCAAGCTTGGCGGCGCATGGAGGTTTATTATGCATGGGCCGGACGGCGTCGATTATCCGAATCAAATCGTATTTATCGACATGCGGAATCCGGAGCTCCTCGTTTACGCTTCCAGTGACGGAGAAGAGGATAGCCCGGGCCAATTCCAAACGACAGTTACGTTCGAAGCAGACGGGGACAAAACATCGATTACGATGCAGATGCTGTTCAAAACAGCGGCGGAGCGCGATTTCGTCGTCAAGGAATACGGAGCAATCGAAGGCGGCAATCAAACACTGGATCGTCTAGCGGAGCTGTTGGCATCGTTATAAGAAGGTTAGTAAGAGATCATCATAAACGAGTAAGAGGCTGCCCTGGGGGCGGCCTCTTTTGCGTCCGGGATTATATACTCCAATATCCTTCTAATTTCCGAGGGTATCCAGAAAAGCGTATTCGAAGGCGAATTCGTTCGCAAGGGACTGGACATCCTATTAAGCGTAAGCACAAGATCGAAGAACATCGAGGCCTATATCCGCAAAGAGAAGACATCCAAGGCGAATTCTTCTTATGTATGCGCATTCATGCATTTCATCTGACTTTTTTAACGTTTTTTGAACGAAAACGCCGGTTTACTTTCCAATCGCAGAGGACTATGATCGTTATGCATTTAAATATATGATCACGAATCGCTGAGTTTCCGCTCTTGAAGCGGGAAGCAGGGGAACCAATTGCGACGCCAGGCAAATGCTTGCCACGTCGCCGGGGTGAATCCGCGATCGCCGCCTGCATGCAGGCAGCATCCGCGGTAGGGCGACTCTAAACGCCCGAATCCGTCAGCTAACCTTGCAAGCGTTGGGAGAGGTGAATCAACTTCGGCTGGATTTAGGGCCGCGGGGAGTTCCCTGCAGGCTTTTTTTGTTATGCCTTTTTTGCACAATTAATTAACGGTGGTGACATGATGTTCGCTTCAATCAAAAGATTATTGATCGGTCGTCCGCTTAAGTCGGCGGAATTAGGCGAACAGAAGCTCGCGAAGTCGAAGGCGCTCGCCATTCTGTCCTCGGATGCGCTTTCCTCGGTAGCGTATGGACCAGAGCAAATATTGCTCGTCCTTGTTACGATCGGCGTAGCGGCATTCTGGTATTCGGTACCGATTGCAATCGGCGTATTAGTATTATTGACGGCATTGATCTTATCGTATCGGCAAATTATTTTCGCATATCCGCATGGCGGCGGAGCGTATGTCGTATCGAAACAAAACTTGGGGTTGTTCCCCGGGCTCATATCGGGAGGCTCTTTGCTGGTCGATTATATATTAACGGTTGCAGTAAGCGTGTCGGCTGGGACGGACGCGATTACGTCCGCTTTTCCGAGTCTGCATGAGCAAACGGTTCTGATCGCGATAATTTTCGTTATTCTGATCACGATATTGAACCTAAGGGGCGTTACGGAATCGGCTTCGATTCTAGCTTATCCAGTCTACTTGTTCGTATTGGCATTGTTCGTTTTGATCGGTGTCGGCATCTATAACGTGATGACGGGCCAAGTGTCGCCGGAGCTGCATGCGCCAATCGGAACGCCGGTTGCGGGCATTAGCTTGTTCCTGCTGCTTAGGGCGTTCGCGTCGGGCAGCTCGGCCCTAACGGGCGTCGAAGCGATCTCCAATGCGATTCCGAATTTCAAAGATCCGGCCCCGAACAATGCCGCGAAGACGCTGATCGCGATGGGTGTATTGCTGGCGCTGCTGTTCTCAGGCATCGTCTGGCTCGCTTACTATTACGGCATTACGCCGAAAGTGGAAGCGACGGTCGTATCGCAGATTGCCGAGGAGACGTTTGGCCGGAATTTGATGTATTATTTCATTCAGGGTACGACGGCGCTTATTCTTATTCTGGCCGCGAACACGGGCTACTCGGCATTTCCGCTGCTGGCAGTCAACTTGGCGAAGGATAAGTTCATCCCGCGCATGTTCACCGCGAGGGGCGATCGTCTTGGTTACTCCAACGGCATTATTATTTTGGGCGTGTTGTCGATCGTGCTTATTGTCGCGTTCCATGGACAGACGGAGCATCTGATTCCGCTTTATGCGGTGGGGGTATTCATTCCGTTCACGCTTTCGCAGACGGGCATGATCGTGAAGTGGATTCGCGAGAAGCCGAAGGGCTGGGTCACGAAGCTTATCATTAACGCGGCGGGCGCGCTCATCAGCTTTGTCGTAACGATCATGTTCTTCTTGACGAAGTTCGAGCAGGTATGGACGATTCTCGTGTTCCTTCCGCTCATCATTTATTTATTCCTGCGGATTAAGAAGCATTATGAAGCGGTGGGCGAGCAGCTCCGCCTGGCTACATGCGAGCCGCCTATTGTAATCGAAGGGAATGTTATGATTTTGCCGGTGGCCGGCATTACGCATGTCGTCGAGAATTCGATCAACTATGCGAAGTCGTTAAAGGCGGATCAGATTATTGCCGTGTACATTCCTTTCGAAAGGGAGGAAGAAGCGGCATTCCAGGAGAAATGGGGGAAATGGATGCCTGACGTTCGGCTAGTGACGCTTCACTCGCCCTATCGGTCGATCATCCATCCGTTGCTCAAGTTCATCGATACGGTTCAGCGCAAAGCAAGCGAGTCGAGCTATCAGGTGACGGTCGTCATCCCGCAGTTCATTCCGAAGAAGGGCTGGCACAATATCCTCCACAATCAAACCAGTCTCATGATTCGGGCCAACCTGCTGCATCGCAGAGACGTAATCGTTACGACCGTTCCGTACCATTTGAAAAAATAGCGGGTTTGTCGATAGGGGAGAGGCTGTTCCATGAGCGAGCTTGTGGGCAGCCTCTTTCTAATGGGCTACGCTTGCTGGGGGTTAGCAAAAACGGGAATTAATCCCGTTAATTTCAGTGCTATCGGCCGGTTGAACGAAATAGCTCCTTTTTCTGGCGTTAATATTGGCGGTAGGTGGCCGAGACGCTGAAATGGGCGGAATTAGCGGGAGTTTTTTGCAGTTATTATTACAAAACGGTTCTTATCCACCGATGGGAATGGGTACACTACCGGTAATAAGTTAAGGTGGTGAAACTTCTATGACGAGCAGAGCTTTCATAATGTGTTTGTCCGTGTGCCTTTTGATGACAATGACAACCCAGATTCATACGGTGGGTGCAGAACCACGCGGCGACGTTCCCCCATATGAGAAGCCTTTTTTTGAAATTGGCTATAAATCGGTTGAAGAAGCATTGCAAGAATGCGAAACGCTTCATCATAAAGAACTTAAATTGCCCTACAAATTGCCTTCGATTGCATTTACCCATCACTTTGGCAGATGCATAAACGACACGGTTAATCATAAAAACGATGATTTGGGTATTGAATATCTTCATGAAAAGCAAGGCGAGAATCATTACAAGATTGATGTATGACCAAGCTCGCAAAAATTCAACTTTGAAAAATCGAGAAGAATAAAACAAAGCTACATGCTCCATTACGGTAATCAAGCACTCTATTTTGAAATGCGTATTCCTATGTCTCAGAGAGGATTCATATGGTAAACTATGGGTAATGAATTTCATCTGCTCCTAAGCTATTAAAATTCACAATAGAATGAGGGATCCTATGAACGAAAATTTGTTCACCCAAATCGAATCTATCCGCAATCTTACGATTAAGGCAGTAGAGGGCATTTCCGAGCAGACGCTGGATATCGTTCCGGAAGGGTTCAACAACAGTTTGAGATGGAACTTAGGGCATATTTACTTGGTGCAAGAGAAGTTTGCGTTTCATTTTGCCGGTGAGCCGGTGCAATTGTCAGAGAGCTTCGAGCGGTTGTTTGCGAGAGGGACGAAGCCTGCCGATTGGAAGGAAAAGCCTCCGGCGCTTGAGGTGCTGCTGGAGATGCTGGCCGAGCAGCCAAAACGGATTCATAAGGCATTGCTGGACCGTTTGGACGAACCAGTCACACCAACTTATACGACAGGTTCTGGCGTGCAACTAAGTACGATAGGAGAGTTCCTAACGTTCACCCTCTACCACGAAGGAATGCACATCAATACGATCAGACTGCTCAAACGATTTGCCAACTAAAATAAAGAGGTCATCCCTTGCATCAATGCAAAGGATGACCTTCTTTTCTTTCATTCCCTTATACGTTCTGGACGACGTTATTTACATACATACAGAATGTATGTTAAAGTGAACATGAAATTAGGTTCCATTATAAGAGCACAGGAGGCTATTCAAATGAAAGTAACGAGTTTTTATCCGGTCATCCAGACAGGACAAGTGGCGAGGACGACAGACTTCTATACGACTTACTTCGGTTTCGAGAAGGTGTTCGAGGCGGATTGGTATGTGAGCTTAAAGCTGGATAGCGGCGATATGCCGTTTGAATTGGCCATTTTGGATGCAAATCATCCCACTGTTCCAGAGGGACATCGGTCGAGCGCGCAGGGACTTATTTTAAATCTGGAGGTAGAAGATGTCGATGCCGAATATGAGCGCCTCGTACGGATAGCCAAGCTGCCCTTAATTCAGGAGATCCGGGATGAAGCGTTTGGACAGCGGCACTTTATTACAATCGATCCGAACGGCGTCTTGATCGATATGATTCAAGTGATTCCGCCGGACGAGTCTTATCGCGATCAATACTTGTAAGCTTGGATAACGTCCGCTACAATGAATGACAACTAGTTGCACCGTCTTGAGACGGTGATAAGCAGACGAATGGAGTTCCCCTATGGCAAGAAAAACGAAAGCAGAGACGAATGAGACGATTCTTAAGCTGATGGATATAGCAAGGCGGCACTTCACGGAGCACGGTTACGCGGATACCGTGCTGGAGCAGATCGTTCTTGAAGCGAACCTAACGCGCGGCGCGGTGTATCATCATTTTCGCAGCAAAAAAGAGCTGTTCCGCAGCGTGCTGGAATCCGTCCAACGCGAGGTGGCCCAGCGTATTGAGCAGGATGCTTCCACGTCGGAGGACGTATGGGAGCAGCTCTATCTGGGCTGCCGCGCCTTCGTGATGGCTGCGATAGAAGACAGCAGCAAGCGCATCATGCTGATCGACGGTCCGGCTATCTTGGGCTGGAACGTATGGCGTGAAATGGACGAGACGCATTCGATGAGCTTGTTAAGAGGACAGCTGCAGCTTATGCAAGAGCAAGGGTATTTGAAGGATGCTTCGGTCGATGCGATGACGCATTTTTTGTCCGGCGCGCTTAACGAAGCCTCGCTGTGGCTGGCCCATGCGGAGACACGGCCGAATGCGCTCGAGGAAGCAATGCGGACGCTGGCATTGTTTCTAGAGGGCATTAGACGGCAAGAGTAGCAGGAAAGGTAGAACGACGACTTTTTCTTCAGTTACCAACTGGCTGCATTCTGCCATCTATGTTATTATGTTGGTAACTTATCGATGGGAGGGTTACGTGTGGTAAATTTTCTCGGTTAATGAAGCGTTGCGACATCTTGCAATGATTGCTTCGTCTCTGTTTCGTGCAGAGTAATCGGGATTATTATGCCTAATACACGTGTGCCCGTCTATCGTAATGTGATCCTCCCGCCCGGGGAGCGTCTGTTTTGCGTGTTTTTCGGGTGCTTCGTTTTACGCGTATTTAGGCGTTTCTACTTTCGATTACGGCTGCGCAGACAGATGATGTCTGTGCTTTTTTTTATTTTCAATCGAAGAGGAGAATACCTATTATGACAAAACGACTTTCAAATGATTATGAGACTGTGAAGCAAGAACTGCTGGTGTTGTCGCTGCGTAACGGGTTGCAATTGTCGCCCGAGCATGTCGAGATGAACGAATCGGGGATGGATTTCCTCGTCGCTTTCGCGAAGGACGATAGCGGCCGCGAATGGGTTCTTCGCCAGCCTAGACGTTCCGATGTATGGGAACGAGCGGAAAACGAGCGAAAGGTGCTGGCAGTCGTAGGCAAGCATCTTCCCGTCGAGGTGCCCGACTGGCAGATCTGTACGCCTGAGCTTATTGCTTATCCATTGTTAAGCGGGCAGCCCGTTGCCGTCGTTGATCCGGCTGGGGGCGGTTATGCGTGGCAATTCGCCCAGGATTCGCTGTCGGATGTTTTTTTCAATTCGTTTGCCGAGACGTTGTCCGCGTTGCATAACATCGATCACGGTGAGGCGGTACGGGCCGGCGTTCGCATCAAGTCGCCTACGGAGGCCCGGGAAGCTTTTGCCGCGAACATCGAAGAAATTAAACAAAGCTTCGCCATTCCCGCCGCATTGAGCGAGCGTTGGACCGCTTGGTTGTCTTCAGGCTCATATTGGCCGAAGCATTCGGTGCTAAATCACGGAGATATGCATCCGCCGCATATTATCGTGGATCAAACGCAGCGCGTGACGGGTTTGATTGACTGGACGGAGGCGGAGATTGGGGACCCGGGCAAGGACTTTGTCATTTACTATGCTCTATTCGGCAAGGAAGGGCTGCAGGATCTGCTAACGCGCTATGAAATTGCGGGAGGCCGAACATGGCCTCGCATGGCCGAGCATATCGCCGAGCAATGGGCCGCCTACCCGGCATTGGTAGCCAAGTTTGCGCTTATTACGGGCAAAGAAACCGATATGGAAATGGCAAGAGGCATGATAGCGAGCTGGAATGTCGACTGAGACGAAGAAAAGTAGATCTATCTGAACCAATAACCGCGAAGCTTCGTAGCTGCGCGGTTATTGGTAATTTCCCTTCGTTATGCGTCTCGATTATTTCATACGGCTTACGAGGCCTGCCACAAGCTTGCTGAGCGTTTCCTTCCCGATGAAAGGGGCGAGGCTGGCGAGCAGGTCGGGGTTGTAATTGTCCTCGTTCATGCCTTCCAGCAGCTTCTCGATATGCTGCCTGGCAAGGAAGGGGGCTAGACCCGCGATGCGACCCGCGCCCAGGCTGCCATCGGCCACTTGATCGACGAGTCGGCCGAGCGTATCTTGGCCGATGAACGGGGCGAGGCTTTGAACGGCGTCCCAGTTCAGATTGCCGGTCTCCGCTTGCAAGACGAGCCTATCGACCTGCTCATTGTGGAGGAAGGGAGCGAGTCCGACAATGTGCGATAGATCTACAGTGCCGGCGATCGTCCGATCGACCAGTTCGCTAAGCGCTCCCCTGCTGATAAATGGGGCGAGCGAGCTTACCGTCTCCCATGGTATTTGTTGATCCGCTGCCTGAAGCACGAGACTGTCAATGGTTTCCGGGTCGATGAAGGGCGCTAATTGCTGAATAACGTCCATGCTGAAGCGGGTTTTATCCACTTTATCGGTCACCTGCTTCAGCGTGCTTGCTTTCATAAGCGGAGCAACCTCCACAAGCTCTTCGGCCTCGATCATCCCGTCGTTCACCATATCGGCAAGCTGCTCGGTTTCGTTGTCTGCTATTTTCTCAATAATCGTACCGGCATGCTGGCTGTGCTCGCTGTTTATAAGACCGCCGTTAATGATGTCATCGACTGTCGTTCCGAAAAACTTCGCCAGCTGCGGCAGCGTTCCGATATCCGGCATCGACTCGCCGCGTTCCCACTTCGAGACCGCTTGGTGGCTCACGTTCAGTTGATCGGCCACCTCCATCTGCGTAAGATCCTTCTCTTTCCTAAGCTTCGAAATGTAGGCTCCAATCAGACGCAAATCAAGCATTTTTCAATTCCTCCCGCAAGGTTAACGTACAGCGCGCACTGTCCATATCAGCATAGCATGCGGCCGTTCGGCAGCCTATCAAATGTTGGTTGAATGAAGCTTTGCAACCAGCGGTTGAATGGAGGGGTTCCGCAGCAGCTATTTCGTAAAAACCGACCATTTCCGCTACAATAAAGGTAGCTATTCCAGTTATATTTGTTGAAGGAGGAGTCGTGCAGATGAGCGGGATGGGTAATGGGGAGCATGCTGGCGCGGATATCGGCTCAGAACCGATTCATCATACGGTGACGATCGGCATGGGCTGCTTCTGGAGCCCCGACGCATTGTTCGGCAGCTTGCCCGGCGTCGTTCGCACGCGCACGGGTTATGCGGGAGGCACAATTCCTGCGCCGACGTACCGCGAGATGGGCGATCATTCGGAAACGGTACAGATTACGTACGACCCTGTCAGCATAACATTGGGGCAGCTTCTGCGGCTCTTCTGGGATAATCATAATCCATACAATATTAACGACTACAAGGGACGGCAATATCGGTCCTTATTGATCTACCATCACGAGTCGCAGCTTGATGCCATTCATTCGGTGCTGAAAGAGCGGGAGACGTCCCCGGATACGGAGATCGTACAGCATACACAGTTCTGGCCAGCGGAGGACAGGCATCAAAAATATTATTTGCACAGATATCCACAAGCGGTTGTAGCGCTGAGCGGCCTATATGCTGCGCATGAGGAGTTAGTTGGATCGACTGTGGCTGCGCGTTTGAACGGTTTGGCGAAAGGATATACCAACCTGTCGCGTTTGAGGGAAGAGATCGGGAGTTGGAATATCGATTCGGGCGAGAGGGAACGGATTTTGCATATAATCACCCAAATTCGTTGGTAGAGGAGGAGACGAAGGATGAAATTGTTTCAAATGAAGCCTGCGCAAGCAGGGAAGCATCGCATGGCTTCTTTCTTGGATGACAACTTCGTATGCGCGGGAGTGGCGGGGATCGGCGATCTTGAGCATGTAAGCCAAGTGGAGCTTGTCGCCAGGCTGGCACAGCTTTACGGCCCGGAGAATGCGGAGCTGGGAAGAAGGGTTGAAGAGCTGGGCTGCTTCGTGCACGACATGCAAGACGGCGACTATATCCTTATTGCCGACGGCGATGCCGTCCATCTAGGCGATGTGGGCGATTACTATTATGTCGACCGCTACGATAACGAAGAGGACGGAGGCTGCCATCGGCGCGGCGTCACTTGGTTGAAGGGTTACGACCGATCCGAATTGAGGGAGGAGCTGCTTCCATTCCTGGAGGAGCCGCATTCGGTTTCGAGATACGGGAAGACTGTTTCGAAAGAACAACTGGCCAGCTGGCTAGTAAGGACGACAAGCATGGATCGATCGTCGCAAAATGAGGGAAGTTCCGCCGTACCCGCTCATCTCGTCGGAGAGGCGCTTTCGATATTGGAAGCCGCCATGCGCAGCGACGATGCGGATCGAAGGGAGCGGGCTGCTATCGCGATTTTGCAATACGCCGGGCAATCGAATCTGAATGGGTAATAGCGGCTTAAGCGCTCCGTTTCGGGAGAGGAACGAAGCGCGATGCTAAAATGTCATCCAGCTTATCTTAACAAGCAATACACCATAACGCAGGCGGCTGTGAACGGGAGGCACTCTTGTCCATAGCCGCTTTTCAATTTGTTATGTTTGTTAGATAACATATGAGTGTTCATGCAAAAAACAATGATAATGCCATATTTTATGTAAGCGCTTCAATGTATAATATTGGTGTAATTCGGTTCGTTATAATCCAATTTATTATGCGGAGGGATGCGGCTTGTTCAAAACAAGGAAAAAATCGTTGTCCAGTATCATTATGTTATCTATGCTGCTTTATTTGTTAGTGCCGTTCACTGGTGTTGCATACTCGCAGACAGAGGATGTGAATTATGATTTCGAGGATGGCACGACGGGCGGCTGGCAAGGCGGCTGGGGGGATGCGCTTGTCTCGGTGGAAGCAAGCGGCGACCTGGCTGCCGCCGACAACGGATTCGCGCTCAAAATAAATACGAGCTACTCGAACGCTGCGGCTTGGCAAACAGCTGCCATTCGGGTGTACCACGGCCTTGATCTAACGAAATACGGGAAGATCGACTACGATCTCTACGTACCGCAATCCTTCGCTGGCGTGCTTGGCGTCAGCACCGACCTGAACGGAAGCTGGCAGGGGCTCGATTACAGCAACCATGATATTGCAGCGCTAGCTTCGGGAGCCCAGACGATCAATGGCATTGACTATGTTCCGATTCATAAGAGTGTCATCATTCCGACAGGCTCGTCGCAAGGAGAGCTCGTTATTCAATTGCAGAAGAACATGGACCTCGTCTACAACGGCTCGATTTACGTGGATAATGTCAAACTGACAGCGCTGACCGGTATTCCGGTCGATCCGGAGCCGCCTACGCAAGTCGTTGGCACTTATAAGGCTGGCGAAGCTTTGCTGGCCGGCAACGGGCCTGAATTCAGAACGGTTCCTGCCAGCGGCGATGCGCTATATGACGGCGAAGGCTATGTATCCTTCTTCTATGAGCATGATGAAGCGAATCCGGGAACGGCAAATTTCAATGTGAACGTTTCGTCGGCAGGGCTGTACAATCTTATCGTCGGGTATTACGCCCCTTATGGCGATAAGGAAACGTCGATTCTCGTTAACGGACTGTCTAATGGCAATTCCAAGCTGCCAATCTTGCCTGCCGGAGAAGTGACAGGCGAATACTCGGCGGGCAAAGTACTGCTTCAAGAAGGCGCGAACACGATCGGTTTTGCGAGAAACTGGGGTTATTACGGTATTGAGTACATTACGCTTGAATCCGACAAGCCTGCAGCCGACCGCGTCGAGGCAGAGGATGGAGTAATCGGCGAAGGTGCGTCAATATTGACGGACACGCCGGGTTATTCGGGCACGGGCTATGTGTTCATGCCGGGAAGCGGCTCGATTACGCTGACTTACGATGCGGCTTCGGAAGGGCTGTATGATTTTGCAATCGGCTATCATGCGCCTTTCGGCTTCAAGGAGACTTCGGTGCTGCTGAACGGCGCTCCTGTGGCAAGCGTGCCGCTTGAGCAGACGACCGAATTCGCGGAGAAGCAGGCAGGCAAGCTGCTCCTTCAAGCGGGTGAAAATACGATTCGGTTCGAGCCTGGCTGGGGATGGTACAATATCGACTATATTTCCTTGACGCCGACGGCCCCGCCGAAGACGCATAACGTGCCGAAGACGCTCGCGAATCCGAACGCTTCGCCGGAGGCGCAGGCGGTCATGAACTATCTCGTGGACAACTACGGCAGCAAAATGATTTCGGGCCAACAAACCCTGGAAGATGTCGAGTGGATCTATGAGCAAACCGGCAAGTATCCAGCAATATTTTCGTCCGACTTAATCGAGTATTCGCCATCCCGCGTGGAGTACGGATCAACTTCGCAAGAGATCGAGAAAGTAATGGACTGGGCGGAGAGAGGCGGACTTATCTCCTTATGCTGGCACTGGAACGCGCCGAAGGGATTGTTTGGCAATGAAGTTGGCAAGGAATGGTGGAGAGGATTCTATACGGAATTTACAACGTTCAACCTCCAGTATGCGCTCGATAACAAAGACTCGGAGGATTACGGGCTGCTGATCCGCGACATCGATGCGATATCGGTGCAGCTGAAGCGCCTGCAGGACGAGAACATTGCCGTTCTGTGGAGACCTCTTCACGAGGCGGAAGGCGGCTGGTTCTGGTGGGGAGCGAGCGGTCCGGAAGCGGCGAAGGAGCTGTACCGCATCATGTACGACCGGATGACGAACCACCATAGTCTGAACAACCTGATCTGGATTTGGAACTCGGCTTCGCCGGATTGGTATCCAGGCGACGATGTCGTAGACATTATCAGTACAGATATTTACAACGCCGCTGGCGATTACAGCCCAAGCAGCAATAAGTATGACAGCCTCGTTGCTTTGGTGAACGACAAGAAGCTCGTGACGCTGCCGGAGAACGGACCGATTCCGGATCCGGATCTGCTTCAAATCTATAACGCCGATTGGAGCTGGTTCAGCACGTGGACCGGCAACTTCATTAGAGACGGCGCCGTCAATACGGCAGAACATCTGGATAAAGTGTTCAACAGCGAATATGTCATTACGCTGGATGAGCTGCCGGATAACGTGTACAGTTACGGACTTCCGGAAACATCGGCTTCCTTGTCCGCTTCGCCGAATGCGAACGGATGGTTTAACGAGGATGTAACGTTGACGCTAACCGGCACTTCGGAACAAGGGAATGCGGTAACGACGTATTATGCCGTTAACGATGGCACTTATGCGGTGTACGCAGAGCCTATCATGATTTCTTCCGAAGGCGCAACAAGCCTCAAGTATTACTCGGCGGATGCTTCAGGCGCTGCGGAATCGGTCAAGTCGCTTCAGCTGAAGCTGGACAAAACAGCGCCGTCCGCGCAGCTCCTGCATTCGGGCGGCGTCGTGCATGACGTTACGCAGGGTGAGTCATTGATGTTCGAGCTGATAAGCGCGGACGCGGGTTCGGGCGTTGCTTCGGAGCAATTGGAGCTTGACGGAGCGGATATTGCGAGCGGTCAGGCTATTAACTCTTCCACTCTTGCTGTCGGATCTCACACGTTGCAATATATCGTTACGGATCTGGCAGGCAATGAGCAAGCTGGCAGCGTGAGCTTCACGGTTGCGAAGCCGCTGGCGAAGGGGGCTCCCGGCAAGCCGGTGCTTAGCGACAACAACGGTCGCGATACGGGATTGAAGGACGGCAGCTACACCGTCACGATGAACCTGTGGCACGGCAACAACGGTACGGAGTTCAAGCTGTACGAGAACGGCGTGTTGATTAATACGAAGAGGCTGACCGACATGTCGCCCGGAGCTCAGAGCGTTGCAACCGCGATTACAGGCAATACGAACGGCAAGTATACGTACACTTGCGAGCTCACGAACGTTTACGGCACAACCTCGTGCGCGCCGCTCGTCGTCGCCGTGAAGGATGCGAACCCTGGCAAAGCTGTATTATCCAGCGACAATTGGGATGGAGACGGCCAGTTCAAGGTGATGATGAATATGTGGTGGGGAACGAATGCGACGGAATACCGTCTTTACGAGAACGGCCAGCTAATCGAGGCGAAGGCGCTTAGCGAATCCACGCCGGGCGCGCAAAGCGCAGTTACTTCAATCACCGGCAAGGCCAAAGGCACATACGCGTATCGATGCGAGCTTGTGAATGCGGCAGGCGTTACTTCGAGCGAGACCATTACGGTCGTTGTGAAGAAGTAGCAAGGAGTTGAATAAACGGCGGAACCCTTGGGTTCCGCCGTTTTTAATTTAAGAGCCGATGCGCACTTGCAGCCTCCTTCGAAGCCACGCATCCGCCGAGCATAGTGCCGTAAGTGCACATATGATCTTACACAGATCGACCGAGGCCAGCTCGGCTGCGCGCAAGTCCTCATCGGCGACGGAACTGAGAAAAGGAAGCGCGTCCCGAATCGACTCGATTTGGCTCGTATTCATGCCATTTCTCCTTTGCAGATGAGATAATAATAAATACATTCTCGGACGCGGTTCTTTTATCCATTTAACGATCGTTGAAGCCATCCCCTACGTGTAGTGGTAGAATAGGTACTAAAAAACGATTGATAGGCAGGAGAGGCAATGAATTTGGACATAAGCTTAACCCATACGGGTGTATTCTTCGATGTAGACGACACGCTATACGATCATTTGATGCCGTTCCGAAAAGCGGTAGATGCCGTAGTAGGCGTGAACGAAACGTTTCCGTACGAGAAGGCGTACCATAGGATGCGCTATTATAGCGATATTCTGTCGCTGGAGATGGGCGGAGCGGGCAAAATGGAGGAAGGGCAAGCGACGGAGATTATGCGCCGCCGCCGGTTCCAATTGACGCTTGCCGAATTCGGGATAGAGGTTAACGAGCAGCAGTCGGCGGCTATTCAGGCGGCCTATATCGGCTGCCAGTTCGACATTACGATGTTCGACGGCGCGCGGGCATTGCTGGAGCGGCTTAACCGAGCGGGTTATATCGTTGGGCTGATCACGAACGGGGCGGAAGCGCATCAGATGAGCAAGATCAAGGCGATGGAGCTCGATGCGCTTATCCCGCCGGAGCGTCAATTCGTTTCGGGCAAGGTCGGCCACGATAAGCCGGACCGGAGGATATTTGATTACGTGAACGAACAGACGGGGACAACGCCGGCGAACAGCATCTATATTGGCGATTCTTGGCGTAACGATGTAATCGGAGCCATTGAGGCGGGGTGGAGCGTGATTTGGTTCAATCATCGGAGCGTGATGCCGGAGTCGGAGCACCGGCCGCATCATATAGCGTCGAGCTATGAGGAATTAAGCCAGCTGCTTCCGGGAAACGAGGTAAGTTCGGTATAAGCAGGCAACGACGGTTATACGTTGACGGACAAGGCGAACGCCAAAACGTATATTTGTTCTATTAAACTTCCCGAACATTCACGAGGATTCGGGATTTTTTTTTCGTCTTATGAGGGGAAATTGAGGTATAATGGGGATTGTGTGAACAAATTGTTGGCAATTCTATTAAATGTCACAAACAATTAAAGATAAGCTATTGACGTTCATTTAAATATCCGATAGGATTACTTGTATTAATCATTATTTTAGATGGTATAAGGGGAGAATGCGCAATGAACAACAAGAAACTTCGCTCGATGCTTGGGCTGATGCTGGCGGTCGTGATCGTCGCTACAGGCTGCGGACAAGCTAAGGGCAACAACGCGAACGCGAACGGTGCGGGCAACGGGAATAACAAACCGGCAGATGAAGTAATAGCGGACATTCCTGCGGCACTGGCCGATAAAGGCGATATTAAACTGAAGGTTATCCGCAAGATCGGCGGAGACGATCACACGGCCCAATTCCTTGCCGGCGCGAAGCAAGAGGGCGAGGCGCTTGGATTCAGCGTCGACACGTTCTCGGCGAACGGCGATACGGCGAAGTTCCTCGACGCGCTTGACCAAGCGGCGAACAGCGACGTGGACGGCGTCGTCGTCTCGCACGGCGATGACCCTGCAACAGTGAAGGCCGTTCAGGAGCTGAGAGACAAAGGAATCGAAGTCGTTGCTTTCGACTCCGTAGGCGAATTGTCCGGCGTATCCGGCGTAACGCTTACTTCGCAGGATGACGAAGCGCTCGCTCAATTCGCGCTGGATAACCTCGTGAAAGAGCAAGGCGAGGATGCTAAGATCGTATACCTGTGGGTGGACGGCTTCCCTCCAATGGTTCGCCGCAACAACGTCTACACAGAGACGCTGGCGAAATACCCGAACATCAAAGAGGTTGACCGTTTCGGCGTTGCAAACGAGAATACGTCCGTCGACACGCAAAACGCGGTAGCCGCTATGCTGACCAAGTACCCGAAAGGCGAGATCGACGCGATCTTCGCAACATGGGATGCGTTCGCGATAGGCGCGGCTAGAGCGCTGATCGAAGCAGGACGCACGGAAATCAAGATTTACGGTATTGACGTATCGAATGCCGACCTGCAAATCATTCAAGAAGAGAACAGCCCTTGGGTATCGACGGCTGCGGTCGATCCGAAGATGATCGGTGCGGTTAACGTAAGATTGCTTGCCAAGAAGCTGGCCGGCGAAGAGACTCCGGAGACGTACAACCTGGAAGCGGCGCTTATCGATCAAGCAAGCTTGAAGAAGTCGGCGGAGCCTGTCAACATGGTTACGCTTGCCGAAATCATTCCCGGCTGGGGAACGACGGATGCTTTCGAAGAAACGTGGATCAAATCGTTGAAGGCTGCAAACGGCAAATAGGCATCTATTTCTAAAATAAATAATGATATACTAGCTGCATGAAGCTAGAGCAGGCGCCCTTGTCCATACGGATGGGGGCGCTCTATCCTGTTTGGAGAGGAAGGTAGACAGTTGACGGAGCGAGAGGCAAGCAGGCTTGAGATGAAAGCAATATCCATTGAATTCCCCGGCGTGAAGGCGCTCACCGATGTTGACTTTCATACGTTGGCCGGACGTGCGCATGCTTTGATCGGCGCGAACGGGGCGGGCAAGTCCACGCTGATGAAGGTGCTTTCGGGCGCGTACAATCACTACACGGGCGAAATATGGCTGAATGGCAAGCACGCCCCCATTCGGTCGCCTAAGGACGCGAAGGATAACGGCATTCAGATCGTCTATCAAGAAGTAGACACCGTACTTATTCCTAACTTGACCGTTGGCGAAAATATTATGATGGAACAAACCGTCCATAACATGAAGGGACGGCATATGATCAGCTGGAAGCAGTTGCACCGCTCGGCGCAGGATGTGCTGAACCGATTGAACGTAAAGGTACCCACGAGAAAGCTTGTCCAAGAGCTGACGCTTGCGGAGAAGCAGATGGTATTGATCGCGCGGGCCGTGTCGATGGAGTGTCGTTTTCTCGTATTGGACGAGCCGACGGCGCCTCTCAGCCATAACGAGACGGAGCAGCTGTTCCGCCTCGTAGGGCAGCTGAAGTCGGAGGGCGTCGGCGTCATCTTCATTTCCCACCGTTTGCCGGAGCTGTACGAGATTTGCGACGACATCACGATTATGCGTGACGGAAAGCTGGTCGTGCGGGATGAAATCGGCCGCATGAGCCAGCAGCAGATTGCCCTGCACATGCTCGGCGCGAAGCTGGACGGTCAGTTCCCGAAGAAGGAACGGTCGATCGGGGAGAAATGGTTCGAGGCGAAGTCGATTCGCGATGCCGGCAAGGTGAAGGACGTTGATTTGTTCATCCGCAGAGGCGAAATCGTCGGTCTTGCGGGTCTCGTGGGCGCTGGCAAGACGGAGCTCTGCCGTGCCTTGTTCGGAGCGTCTTCTGCGTCGTCGGGCGATGTTTATCTGCAAGGGCGCAAGCTGCGGATTCGGTCGCCGCATCAGGCGGTGAAGAACGGGCTGGCGCTCGTACCGGAGGAACGTCGCCGCGAGGGCATATTCGTAGACGAGTCGGTAACGGACAATATTACGGCGGCTGTCCTATCGCGATTCACGAAGTGGGGCTCCTGGCTGAGTGCGGCAAGGGAGAAGAATGCCTCTGCTTCGATCATTAGCGATCTTGGCATCAAGACGCCAAGCGGAGCTGCGAAGGTTCGCAATCTGTCGGGCGGCAATCAGCAGAAGGTTGCCATTGGCAAATGGCTGCTCGTCGATGCCGACGTGTATATTTTCGACGAGCCGACCAAAGGGGTCGATGTCGGCGCGAAGCGCGACATCTACGATCTGGTGGCCGAACTGGCCAGCCGCGGCAAATGCATCTTGTACGCCTCCAGCGAAATGTCCGAGATGATGGGCATCACCGACCGCATGTACGTCATGTATGACGGCGGCGTCATTAAGGAGCTGGAGACGAAGCATACGAATGAAGAAGAGATCTTGCTGTACAGCACTGGAGGCTTGTTGACATGAAGGCTGCCGAAGCGAATCGGAGCCCGAAAGGGTTTAATTTCTTTGATTTTCTATATAAATACGGGACGTTAATTACGATCCTGCTGCTCGTTGCCGTATTCGGTACGATGACGGACAACTTCTTGAACGGCGCTAACATTATAAATATATTGCGCTCGATTGCTATCGTAACGATTATAGCGACTGGACTTACAGTATCGCTTTCGGTAGGCGGCTTCGACTTATCTGTCGGTTCAACGGCATCGGTTTCTAACGCGCTTGTCATCTCGATGTTCGTCTGGCATGGTCAGAGCGTCGGCGTCGGGATTGTCGTCTCCATCGCCTTCTGTCTCGTCATCGGCTTAATTAATGCTTTTCTTGTCATCAACTTCAAGATTCAAGATATGTTGATGACGCTGGCGACGATGTTCATCTTCCAAGGCGTGGCGCTCACGTATACAAGAGGGGCGACGATCTCGCAAAATATGATCATGCCAAACGGCGATTTTGCTACGGGAGTCATTCCCGATTCCTTCGGCAAGCTCGGCGAAGTGCCGTGGATCATCATCATTATGCTGCTTGTGGTCGCAGTCGTTCACCTATTCCTGACTTACACGAAGCATGGCCGTTATATGTACATGATCGGCGGCAATCCGGAAGCGGCCAAGCTGTCGGGCATCGCGGTCGGCAAATACCGCTTGATCGCCTATCTCGTGTCGGCTTTGTTCGCGGCAATCGGCGGCATCGTGCTTGGCGCGCGCGTCATGAATGCCGAAGTTAATGCGGGCGGCCCTTATTTGATGGACGCGGTCGCGGCGGCTTTTATCGGTTACTCGGTACTCGGCGCAGGCAAGCCCAATGCGTTCGGCACGTTCGCGGGCGCTGTGCTTATCGGTATTTTGTCCAATGGGCTTATCATGCTCTCCGTTCCCTATTACGCGATGGATATTGTGAAAGGCTCCGTTCTGGCGCTCGCGCTCGCGATAACGTACTACAAGCGAAAGCACTAGCGAGAACATAGAAACAAAGCGGCTCCGACAGTCTAGATTGGGACTGAGGGCCGCTTTTTTTCTTGCCGACAAATGCATCCAATAGCGTCCTTTTATGATATATTTAGGTCAAAAAAGAGTATGAGGCTGGGGGAAATTATGATCGCTTATTACAAAGATTTTATGTTGAATATTTTTCTTATTTTTTCCCCGCTTGTGTTTTATCCTTATATATTCCGGGTGAAGGGCAGGCTGGTACTGTACCGCTTCTTGCTCTATATCGTTTTTGCAATTGCGCTTATTACAACGATGTCTTTCCCGATTCATATTAATGGTCTCACGTACGATTTTCGCTCCATTCCGCTGGCTATCGGATCCTTGTACGGCGGGATGCCCGTCGCGTTGCTGTTATATGCCACATTACTAATCTACCGTTATTTGCTGGGCAGTCCGAACGAGCTTCTGTACATTTGTGCGTTGCTGCCGAGTCTGATTGTCGTGTACGGGGTTAACAAACGCTATCATACTCTTAAGCTGCCTCATAAAATCATTGCCGCAGTGCTGTTATGCACTTCCATTAAATTGATCGCGTTTTCTATATACTTCGCGTTGATCGGGAAGCTTGAATTGTTCTACGGCAAGCCGCTCGCGACGCTCCAAACGTATTTGGTGCAGGGCGTCATCGTCGGAATCGGCATCTATTTAATCGAGAAATTGGTCAAATACTTCTATATGCAGGAAGAGGTTATTCGCAGCGAGAAAATGAAGATCGTGGGCGATATGGCCGCATCCGTCGCCCACGAGATCCGCAACCCGCTAACGACCGTCAGAGGGTTTATCGAGCTGCTCGGAACGGCTAACTTAAGCCAGCAGAAAAAAGACTTTTACAAACAAATCAGCCTCGAAGAGTTGGATCGGGCGCAGCTGATCATTACCGATTATTTGGCGCTCGCCAAACCCGACCCCGAGACGGTCGAAAATATCGACTTAAATGAAGAGGTTCGTTATTTGTCGAACGTGCTGCTCACCTACGCGAACTATAACAACATTCAGATAAAGGAAAACGTTGCGGCTGGGCAGCCGCTTCTGGTTGCGGGTGATCGGTACAAGTTCCGGCAAGCGATGATTAATATCGGCAAAAATGCGATCGAGGCGATGCCGGGCGGCGGCGTACTGGAGATTCGATCGGACAAAACCCACGATGAGCTGCTTATTCGCATCAGCGATAACGGCTGCGGCATGACGCAGGAGCAGATCCGGCGGCTTGGGACGCCGTATTATTCAACGAAAGAGAAAGGGACGGGCCTTGGAACCATGGTCTCGTTCGGCATCATCAAGAAGATGAACGGGAAGATCGACATTCAAAGCAAGGTAGGGGCGGGAACGACGTTTCAGTTCAGCTTCGCGAAGGATGCGAAAGGGATGGAAGAAGTGAGCCGGCGAGTCGGCATGATGCGGGAAGAATCGCAATAAAATAAAGGGGTTATCCCACAGGTCGGAATGGATCGACCTGTAGGATAACCCCTGTTTTGTCTATGGGCCTTGCATTGCCGTCCGTCTATATCCTATTCGGCAAAATCGTTCCGCAGCGTGAAGAGGTCGCGGAGCGCGTCGGTGGACAGCTCGGTAATCCAGCCCTCGGAGCTCGTTATGATCGTGTCGCTAAGCTGCTGCTTGCTCTCCAGCATCTCGTCGATCCGTTCCTCGAGCGTGCCGAGCGAAATGAACTTGTGCACCTGCACGTCGCGGGTCTGACCCATCCGATAGGCGCGGTCGGTTGCCTGGTTCTCGACGGCCGGATTCCACCAGCGGTCGAAGTGGAATACATGATTCGCCGCCGTCAGGTTAAGGCCGACACCGCCGGCCTTAATGGACAAGATGAACACGTTCGGCTGCTCGGCCGGCGGCAATGTCTGCGATTGGAACTGCTCGATCATCCGATCCCGCCCGCTCTTGGACGTGCTGCCGTTCAAGTAAAGCACCGGCTCCCCCAGCTCGTGCTGAAGCACCTGCTGCAGCATCTGACCCATGCCGACATACTGCGTGAAGACAAGGCAGCGCTCGCCTTCTTCGCGCAGCTCCCGAACCATGGCGAGCAGACGCTCCAGTTTGGACGAGCGGCTAATGAGCGATTCGAAATCCGGTGCCGTGTCAACCGCTGCTCCTTTAACCGAGGCTTCGACAGCCGAGTTCTCCTTCGTCAGCAGAACCGGGTGGTCGCACAGCTGCTTAAGCTGCGTAAGCGCGGCAAGTATGGCACCTTTGCGCTCGATGCCCTCGAGCTTCTGCATCCGGTCCATGAGCTGGTTCACGGTCTGGTCATAGAGAGCGCCTTGCTCGGCCGTAAGATGAATATAGGTCTTCATCTCGTTCTTATCCGGCAGGTCAAGCTGGATAGAGGGATCCTTCTTCTTGCGGCGCAGCATGAACGGCTTCACGAGCTTCTGCAAGTCGGCCATCCGCTTCTCGTCGCGCTCGATTTCGATGGCTTTGACGAAGCGCTGCTGGAAGCCCGCGGCGCTGCCCAGAAAGCCGGGGTTGATGAAGTCGTAGATCGCCCATAGCTCCGTGAGGCGATTCTCGATCGGCGTGCCTGTTAACGCAATCCGGTGCTTCGCCTGCATGCCGCGAACGGCGGACGACTGCTTCGTCTGGGCGTTCTTGATATTTTGCGCCTCGTCGAGGCAAATGGCAGCCCATTGAATCGGCTGCAGCAGCTCTTGGTCGAGCGTGGCCGTCGCATAAGAGGTCAGCACGATGTCGGCTTGCAAGGTCTGCGCAAGGAAGGCGTCGCCGCTGCTGCGCCTGCCGCCGTAATGGAGCGTGACGCCGAGCGACGGGGCGAAGCGCTGAATTTCCTTCTGCCAGTTGCCGAGCACCGAGGTCGGGCAAATGATTAGGGCAGGAGGAGCGCCGTCCGGCAGCCCTCCGGATTCCTTCATATGCAGCAAGTACGCGATTAGCTGTACGGTCTTGCCTAAGCCCATATCGTCGGCGAGGCAGGCGCCGAGGCCGAAACGCCTTAAGAAGGCGAGCCATGCGTAGCCGTCGCGCTGGTACGCCCGCAGCTCGGCGCGCAGCCCGGCCGGCGGCTCTAGCGGCGGCAGCTCGGATTGCGAGCCGAGCTGTCCGATCAGCTTAACGAGATGCTCGTTAAGCTCGACCTCCAGCTGAACGCGGGCCGCGTTGTCGGCCGCATCCGCAGCAATGTCTTCGGCGCTGCTCCCGCCGTCGCTTCCGAGAAGATGCAACTGCAGAACGTCTTGGAAGGAAAGGCCTTCCGAACGGTCCACGCTTGCCATCAGCTTGCGAATTTGCGACAGCAGGGCAGGGTCAAGCGAGATCCATTGTCCGCGGAAGCGGACAAGACGCTCGCCCCGGGCGACGAGCTCGGCGAATTCCTCCTCGGTCAGATCGGCTTCTCCGATCGCGATTCGCCAGTCGAAGTCGACGAGCGAGTCGAGGCCGAACAACGAGCGGTTCGTCCCGCGGCCCGCGTTGTCCTTCACTTTGGCGCGCAGCCGCGGCTTCTTCTTGCTGGCCGCCTCCCACCAGGCGGGAAGCAGCACCTGCCAGCCGGCTTCGAGCAGGCGGCGGCTGCCCGTCGTTAGAAACTGCCAAGCGGCCTCATCCGATAGCGGAGCGCTTAGCAGATCTTTGCTGCCCGAACTGACCTCTGCCAGCTGTTCAGCCGGCAAGCATGCGCGAAGATGCTCAAGCCATCCGGTCGAGCGTTCCTGCACGTAGCTTGACCACGAGGCGGGCCAAGAGCCGAGCGCGCTGCCGTCCCCTGCAAGCCGTATTGGCGTAATTGCCGTCTGGTCCAGCTTATCTTGAAGCACAAGCCGCAGCCGCCATTCCAGCTCCTCTTCGCCGGGCTCAAGCAATTGCAGCATGGGACGGAAAGGCGCCGTATCGGCCCTCCAGCCGATCGCCATGAGCCAAGCCTGCTCGTCCATGCCTTCGACAGTCGAATGATCGCTCGCGAACAAGAGCGGAAATTCTCTGCGCAGATCGGCTTCTTCCGATTCCGTAGAATAGAAACGCTTGAACACCGACGCAGAGAAGGCGGCTTTAAGACCTTCGGTTAGAGCTTCGTCTTGTTGCGATGGAGTTTCTCCGGCTTGCCGGCCATCCTGTGTCGCAAACGTAGCCGCATCTGTATCCTTGTCGTCCCAGCTCCATTCCAGCTTACCCTCCAGGAAAGCCGATAGGTTCGGGATATAGCGCTTCTCCTCGAGGTTTGCCGCCAACAGAGGCGCGAGCTGGACGATCGCCGGGCCATGTCCCGCCCATTCCCATTCCATAGAAGAGAGCAGCTCCAGCTCGGAGAAGAAAGGAATCACCTGCTCGGCAGGCAATAATATCAGCTCCGTGTTCTGCACCTGCATCACCTCGAGCTCCGTTCCGTAGAAGGAGGGCTCGTGCCAGGCGAACAAGAGCTGCTTCAGCACCAATCCGTTCAGAGCGCTAATGCGATTCGCTTTATGCCCGTAAAGAAGGGCGTCGCCTTGCGTCGTTAAAGTGACCGTAACCTTGGCCGTATCGACATGCGTGCCTATGCTCATGGGATCAGCTTTCCTTTCCGCAGTTCTTCCGAAAGCGCGCGGAGCCTGCTGTGGCGGTCCAGGAACGAGCCTAAGAAGAGCTCCCATCTGTCCTCGCGCTTCAGCTTCTTATATAGCTTGGCCAGCCGTTTTAGCAGCTTGACCGCATTTTTGTAATCGGCTCTGTTCTTAAGCAGTACGTATCGCTCCACCGCTTGATGGTAGAAGGGAAGCAGCAACCCGGGATCGTTTTTCTCGATATCGGCGAATTCCGTGACACGATAGTCAAGCGGTTCTCTTCCTTGGCTTATTTGGTAGTCCATCCACTCGCGCAGCTTGCCGTATGCCTTCAGCTTATCCTCGTAAGCATCAAGGCTTGCCGGGAGCCGCCGCTTCAGCGCATCCCACATAAGCGGTTCGGCATCCGGACGATGGCGTACGGCCACATCCCAGATTTGGGAATACAACAGCTCCGCATTGCCGGAGAAGCCCGTCATGCCAGAGCCAATCCACGTCATCCATTCAACCAGGCGATCCCATTGTTCATTTCGTATCATCTCCCGCAAAAAACGAAACAGATCGTCGGGATTCCATTCGGACCGATTGACGGCGAGCAGAAGCTCTCTCGACTCGCGGTCGTTCTCTTGTCCGAACCAAGCCCAGCTCCGCGCGATCGTCCACGGATACGCACGCAATTCACTCCCTAATGTATCGGAAGCCGCCTCCAGCTGCCGCAGCTCCTCGGCATACAGCTCCGTGCCGTCCATATTGGGCTGAAGCCAATTGGTCCATAGCTCAAAATAAAAAGCGGAAGCAGATGATTGATTGCGTGGCTGGGTAAGCATTTTGCGGCGCAAGAAAGCAAGCGTCCCGGTTGCGCGTTCCCATTGCTCAGGTTCGTCTCTTAGCGCAAGCCTTTCATCCAGTAAGCCCATAATCTCCTTCTCCACATCGGACGCCGCGGAATGGGTGAAGAATCCCATATAGAAGTTATGCTGCATCGATGAGCCGTTCATAGGCATCGTCAGCGCTTGCAGCACGAATAGGCGCGCGTGCAATTGAAGAAACTGCTCCAGAACGGGGGACAGCGAAGGTTTATGGGCGAAAATGGACTTCAGCGAATCCTGCGCATATTGCGCGTTCCTTGTTCTGTCCTGCAAGCTTGCCGTGCAGAGGGCGAACCATTCATGCCATTGCTCTATCGTCATTCGAGGCAGCTCGTCGCCCTTGGCCGACAGCTCCGCTGCGGATGCGACAACCGGCTTAGCCGCTGACGGCTTCGGCCTTCGATCGACCGTCATGGAGGTTGCCGTTCTTGGGGCCGGCCTTCCCGTCACATATTGCTGGGCGTTCACAAGCGTTTCGACGGACCGGTTCTGAAGCCTCGCATACTCGAGCAGCACCGCAAATTGATGCTTGCAGTTGTTCCGCACAGGGCAGGTGCAATGATTTAAGGTGAAAAAATCAAGATTCATCTCGACCTCATAGTTTTCATTTCCCTCTACAACGCCCTCAATGTGCTGCGGCGCGCTCATCGACAGATGAAGGACGCGCCCTTGTCTATAGTAAGCGTATCCGCGCTTGACGGTTGCCTCGTCGAAGTTGTCGGCGACGTCTTGAATGAGCATATTCCACTGGCCTTGATCCATTGCAAACAAGTCGTCCATGTTCGTACAATCTCCCTTAAATCACATTAAATAAATTATATCACTAACAAGAATAGTCGTCATATGAGGCAATAAGGCCGCCTATTCGCTAGTGGAATAGACAGCCTCGCCGATCATTGAGGTTCTATGAAAGATGGATATGTTTCAGCGTTTAATTTTAACTTTGGTGAGCTCCCGTTGCGTGAAGCGCTGAGCCGCTACGAGCTGACCGTCGGCATTTTTGCCCCAAACGGATACGAGCACCTTCCGGTTGCCGGTGAGGATTTGCACTTCGTACTGGGCAAGCGAAGCCACTTCAAGAATAACGAAGTCCGATTGAAATCGACTTAACGTTAATAAACGATCGGTCAACAATCTCTTCGCTCCGTTCAATTCGAACAGCTTCACGCGCACCCTGACGTTATTGCAGGTACTATTGTTGAGCGCCTTGACGAATACGAAGCTCGATGCGCCGGGCGGGGTGAACGTCGTGTCGACATTAACGGAGTTCTCGACCGGACCCGTTGAATATTTGTAATTCACAGCCATCAGTCTCACAACCTCTCAGGTAGAATACTATATTCTATGAAAAGGCTGAAGCGAATCTTGGACGATTCTACTCGATTGGCTCAGAAATAACGGTCATAATCTCCGACTATAACGTAACGCCTATTCCGGCCTTGTACCGAAACAATTGCAGCATGAAATACGTCTTAATAATGACATCAAGCAAAAAGCGTTGCAAAAGAGAGGGGCAGTTATTATGAGGTGGCTTCCTGTTGCAAGGAGCAGTCGATGGTGGCTTTGGGCGGGCGTTTCCGCGCTTATGGCAACCTTGCTGCTATGGATTATTCGTTTCGGCTTCCTGGGGCAGTCGTTTACGGGCGATTATGCAATCCGGTTTCTGTTGCTCGGCACGGGCGTTTCGTTCCTGTTCGGCTTCTTCGGATGGCTCGGCTTGCGCAAGCTGGCGTTATGCTCCACTGCCGGCCTGGCGGCCGGTCTTATCGGGATGGTCGTCTATTCCAGAGATATGAACGGTTGGGAGGACCTCGCCAGCATCCTCTTTTTCATGGAGGCGATTGCAGCCGGATTCGTAATCGGACTGATCGTAGAGGGCATATCTTTAATGGTTAGGCTGGCAAAAAAATAACAGGCTACACATTCAGCCCCATACTGTCGACCATGCTTCACTTAACATTTGAATGCCGCGTTCCATATCGCTATCATCGATACCTCCGAAGCCCAAATAAATTTTGGGCTTTTCGTTATGCCCGCGCATGCCGGGGCTTTGCAGCCCGTAGACGCGTACCCCTGACGCAGCGGCCAGCTCGATCAGCCTCTCGGCGCTGCAGCCCGCTTGCAGCGTCAGCTCGATATGCAACCCGGCACGGTCGCTTGTCACCTCGGCTCTGCCGGGCATATGGCGCTCCACGCATTGAATGATCCGCTCGAGCTTCCTCCGATAGACCAGCCTCATTTTGCGAATATGACGATACCAATGCCCCTTCTCGATGAACAGCCCCATTGCCCACTGATCGATCCGCGACGGGCATGTTAGAATCTGCGCGAGTCCGTTCAGCCTTTCCATGAGTTCGATTGGAAGGACCATGTAGCTCATGCGCAGCGCCGGCGTGAACGACTTGGAGAATGTGCCCAAATAGATGACGGAATCGTTGCGGTCCATCCCTTGCAGGGAGGGAATCGTTTTGCCGTCATAACGGAATTCCCCGTCATAGTCGTCTTCGATAATATAACGATCGCCCTTCTGTGCCCACTGCAGCAGCAGCTGCCTGGTTTTGTAGGGAAGCGGACTGCCCGCTGGACGATGGGACGGCGTCATATAGAGCGCCTGCAGCGGGTTTCGTTCAAGTTGGGCGAGGTTCGGTTGCTTATGATCGTCATCGTTCGGAATCGGCACGAGCTTGATCCGATGCTGCTCGAAAATCGTTCTGATCTGTGCAATCCCGTACTCCTCGACCCCTACGGCCGCGCCATCGCCCAGCAGCCTCGATAGAATATGTATACTGTTCGAAATGCCCGTGCCGACGACGATCTGCTCGGCTGTGCAGACCGCTCCTCTCGAATTCGTCAAATAGCGCGCCAGTTGCTCTCGCAAGCCGTATTCACCGCGAGGATCGCCGTATTCGTGAATGGACCGGCCGTTCATGGCAAGCGATTCCGCTAACGCAGATCGCCATTGACGAATGGGGAAAGATTCGCCGTCGACGGTCAGCAGGCTGAAGTCGATCATCGGTGCTTGCGGCTCGGCGGACCTCTTCTTTTCCTTGTTATTGGGCCTCTTCGCTTTTGCGAATGTCCGATGCTCATAATCGATGACATATAGGCCGGAGCGCGGCTTGCTCGATGCATAACCTTCTTCCAGCAGCATCTGGTAGGCGGTCTCTACCGTTGTTTTGCTGACGCCTAATTGTCGGCACAACGCCCGCACCGATGGGAGCTTCGCGCCGCCCTGCAGGTTGCCGTTCTGGATAAGCGTCTTGACTCGTTTATAGAGCTGTATGTAGAGCGGTCCTTCGTCGCCCGGATTAAGCGTAATGTCCATCGGTTTGATTCCTCCGCTTGCTTCTCTTCATCTGACCCCTAAAAGTAGTTGCCAACTGACACTTCGTTAGTAGTCACTTGTAGTATAGACTGTGAGCTAAGCACCGGCAATAAAGAAGCGTTTAGGGGGAATCGATATGTGGAATGGAGCATCATCGGATACGGCATCGTCCAAGCTGGAAGCGTTAGGCATCAAGCTGCCAACAGCCAGTGAACCGGCAGCCAGCTATGCGAACTGCGTCATGGAAGGCGGTCTACTGTTCGTATCGGGCAAAGGGCCAAGCGGCGGAGCGAGAGGGAAGCTTGGCATTGACTATACGACGGAGGACGGATACAAGTGCGCAAGAGAGACGGCGATTGAAATATTGGCTGTCGTGCAGTCGTATCTCGGTTCGTTGGACAACGTGAAGCGCGTCGTGAAGGCGCAAGGGTTCGTGAACGCGAGCGCGGACTTCGCGGAGCATCATAAGGTGCTTGACGGCTTCTCCGACCTGATGGCCGAGGTGTTCGGGGACAGAGGCGTGCATGCGCGCTCCGTATTCGGAGCGGTTTCGTTGCGCGGCGGATTGCCCGTTATTATTGATTCCATTTTTGCGGTTCGGGAGGAACGGTAAGATGCGGCTGGCGTTTATTTTATTCGACGATATGACGATGCTTGATTTCAGCGGCTTTCATAACGCGGTAACGTGGCTGAAGAAGCGAGGACTGGTGGAAGACATGACCTGGGATTATTGCGCAACCAAGGAGGAGATTACGGACGATCGAGGCATGCGGGTGAAGGTCGATCTGGTTCTGCCGCATTTGGGACATTACGATGTCGTGTTCCTTCCGGGGGGAATGGGGACGAGGCGGCTGGTTAGCGACGCTTCGTTCATCGATTGGCTGCGAACGGCCGAGGAGGCGGCCTATAAGGCGTCCGTCTGCACGGGCGCGGTTCTTCTTGGCGCAGCGGGCCTGCTCACGGGGAAGCGGGCGACGACGAATCCGAACGCGATCGAACTGCTTGTTTCTTATTGCGGGACGGCGGTTAGGGAGCGGTACGTACAAGATGGTCGCGTCTTTACGGGCGGCGGCATTACCGCGTCGGTGGACTTGGGGCTTTTTTTCATAGAGTCGATCTGGGGCGAAGCTGTTGCGGCGGACATTCAGCAAGCGATGGATTATCCGTATTATAAGAGCTTAGCGTAAGCGGCATGGCTCGGAAGTAAGGGAGGGATTTAGCCTGACAGGGCTATGTTCCTTCCTTTTTAGTTTGCGTAAATGATAGAATTATGGAGGAATTACGGGTAATTTGCAGAAAAATTTACAGTGAACATTGTGCGCGTTGAATGGGGGGCCATATGCTGCAAAGACGAAAAGACAAAAGTACCCATCTGTATAGTAGCGATTCTTACGGGGAGAAAGGCAAGGGAGGGGGAGATAAGCGCGCCTTCAGCCCGCTATTGGGGTCGATCCGCATTGCCGGCGTTTATTTTGTTGTAGGCTGCTTATGGATATTGCTAACCGATCGGGCGGTGTCGGCAGTTACGAATAATGCCGGATGGATCGCGAAAATTAATATGATAAAAGGCTGGTTTTTCATTTTCGTTACGGCGCTGCTCGTCTTTGCCCTGATATGGCGGACGCTTAAGCGTATTAAGAAGGTAGAAGAGAAGCTGGAGCTTGCTTATCGCGAGATGGTACAAGCCCATGACGAGCTGGAATCCGCCTATGAGGAAATCACGGCTGCCGAGGATGAGCTTCGCCAGCAATACGATTTCGTCACCCAGAACCAGCGGAAGCTGAGAGAAAGCGAAGAGAAGATGCAGCATCTGGCCTACCACGATCTGCTGACGGGGTTGCCCAACAAGCTGGGCTTGTACGAAAACGTGGGCAATTCTTTTTTTGCGGGGAGAGAGGGCCATGCGGCTCTGCTGTTCGTGGATATCGACAACTTCAAATATATCAATGATACGATGGGGCACGGATTCGGCGACCGGCTTATCGTAAAGGCGAGCGAGAGGCTGAAGTCGATTGTCGCTCAACAAGGCGTCGTTTATCGGTTCGGCGGCGATGAGTTCATTATCGTATGGCATAGTCTGGCGCAGCGGGAGCATATCCATGAGGCGGCAGGAAGCATTCTATCCTGTTTCAAGCAAGCCGTCGACATGGAGAGCACGATGATTCATATCAGCATAAGCGTCGGTATCAGCCTGTATCCCGATCATGGCAGCGATATGATGGAGCTGGTCAAGCGTGCGGATATTGCGATGCACAAGGCGAAGGAAGCGGGCAAGGACAATTATATCGTTTTCGACCATCCGCTGAACGAGATCTTCGCCGAGCGGATGATGATCGAGAAACAGCTGTACAAGGCGCTTGAGCTTAATGAGTTCGAGCTTGCCTATCAGCCGCAAATCGATCTGGCGACGAATCGGATATCGGGTCTAGAGGCGCTGCTGCGCTGGAAAAGCCCGGAGCTTGGCTGTGTGTCGCCGCTCAAATTCATTAAGGTAGCGGAGGATACGCATCAGATCGTGCCGCTCGGCGAATGGGTACTGGGGAAGGCTTGCCGATTTCTGCGGGAGCTTCATCAGAAGGGGTTCGGGCATTTGACGATGTCCGTCAATATCTCTGTGCTGCAACTGCTTCAGACAGGCTTTAACGAAATGGTGCTGAGTACGCTGCAAGCGTCGGGACTCGATCCGCAAGACCTGGAGCTTGAGATAACGGAGTCGGTGCTGCTCGAATCGTACGACCATGTAAGTTTGAAGTTGAACGAGCTGAAGCGTACGAATATTAAGATCGCGCTGGATGACTTCGGTACCGGCTATTCCTCTTTAAGCCATCTGACCCATCTGCCGATCTCGACGCTGAAGATTGACAAGTCGTTCATCGATCTCATCGGGGCGGAATCGAATCATCAGGCAACGCTTGTGGAACAAATTATTTTGATCGGCAAAAGAATGAGCATGAACGTTATCGCGGAAGGCGTGGAAAGCGCGGACCAGCTAGCCTACTTGCGGGAGCAAGGCTGCGACAAGGTGCAAGGCTACTTCTTCAGCAGGCCGCTGGCGGCCGGCGAACTGGAACAGCTTCTGCTTGGATAGAAGTAACGGATGGGAAACCTTGCTTTCCGTGAACCTTGGGGTTCATAGGCGGTAAGGTTTTTTATTTTGCACGTCGTTTCTTGCCTTATAGGCTGCCGCACAAAAAGGCTTATAGGTCGCTCCCGCTTACACCTTGGCCACTCTGAACTCATATGTTAACGATATATATACGATTAATCATATGAACAAGGTTGGTTTTCATACCGGGCCAGAGAGGGCGGATGCGAAGTGGGAACCGAATTTAACAAGCTGTTCGACGAGTGGTCGGAGCATTACGATCGTACGGTGGCAGGGCATGATAGGCAGTACAGGGAAGTGTTCGAGGGTTACGAGGACATCTTGGAGGCGGTAGCTGTACGTGCAAGCGGAACGGTCGTGGAGTTCGGCGTCGGAACGGGCAACCTGACGGAGAAGCTGCTGGCAAGAGGTCTTCGCGTATACGGCATCGAGCCGTCCGAAGGGATGCGGGCGCAGTTCGGCAAGCGGGGATTGGCCGCCACGCTGGTGGAGGGCGACTTCCTTCATTATCCGGCCATTGCGGACCCGATCGATACGATTGTTAGCACGTACGCGTTCCACCATCTGACGGATGAGGAGAAGGAGCAGGCGATTAGGCAATATGCGGCATGGCTCGGAGACGGCGGCCGGATTATTTTCGCGGATACGGCGTTTCAGGATGAGGCGGCAAGGCGAAGCATCGAGCTGGCGGTGGAAGAAGCGGGATATAAGGAACTGTTAAAAGATTTGCAGTCTGAATATTATACGACGTTAAATGTGCTGACTGGCATGTTCGAAGCCCATGGGTTTCATGTTGCGCTCAGTCCGATGAACCGTTATGTGTGGCTGATGGAAGCGGTCAAGACGGACGGCAGCTGAGAGGAGGACGGCGAATGGTGATGTACAGGAACGTGCATGAGCTGATCGGCAGTACCCCTTTAATTCAGTTGACGGCTTTTCCTTTGCCGGAGGGCGTGGAGTTGTACGCGAAGCTGGAGTTCATGAATCCGGGCGGCAGCGTGAAGGACAGACTTGGCCAGATGCTGCTGGAGCGGGCCTTGGAGAGCGGACGGCTGAAGCCTGGAGGGACGATCGTTGAGCCTACGGCGGGCAATACGGGCATTGGTCTTGCGCTGGCGGCGGTGCGGAGGGGCATTAAGACGGTGTTCGTCGTACCGGAGAAATTCAGTATCGAGAAGCAGCGGCTTATGCGGGCGCTTGGCAGCGAGATCGTGCATACGCCGGCATCCGAAGGGATGAGCGGCGCGATCCGAAAGGCGGAGGAGCTGGCGGCAACCTTGCCGGGCGCCTATATGCCGGGGCAATTCACGAATGCCGATAACCCGCTGACGTATTATCGCACGCTTGCCCCGGAGATTTGGGGCGATATGGACGGAGCGCTCGATATTTTCGTTGCGGGAGCGGGCTCGGGAGGCACATTCATGGGAACGGCGCGTTACTTGAAGGAGCGGGATGCGCGAGTGAAAACGGTCATCGTCGAGCCGGAAGGCTCGATACTTGCCGGAGGCGCAGCGGGCTCGCATCGAACGGAGGGGATCGGCGTTGAAGCGCTCGCGCCGTTCATGGATCGCAGCTACTTCGATGCGATTCATACGGTGAAGGACGTTGATGCATTCGCGCGGGTAAAGGAGTTAGCGCTGCTGGAGGGTCTGCTTGTCGGCAGCTCGTCGGGAGCCGCGCTTCATGCGGCGCTGGCGGAGGCGGCGGGAGCGAAGGCGGGAAGCCGAATCGTAACGGTCTTTCCGGATAGCAGCGAACGCTATTTAAGCAAAAATATATACGACGGAGGCGTCTAGCATGAAACCGAGGACAAAGCTCATACATGGAGGCATACCGATCGATCCGCATACGGGGGCGGTAAGCGTGCCGATCTATCAGGTCAGCACGTATAAGCAGGACGGTGTCGGCGTCCACAAAGGCTATGAATATTCGCGTACGGGCAACCCGACGCGGCACGCTCTTGAGCGGCTGATCGCCGACTTGGAAGAAGGGACGGCGGGCTTCGCCTTCGCGTCTGGCATGGCAGCGATCCATGCCGTATTCGGGCTGCTGCGCTCCGGCGATCATGTCATTATAACGGATGACGTATACGGCGGGACGTATCGCATCGCTGCGAAGGTTCTGGAGCGGCAGGGTATCGAGTCGACCTTCGCGGATACGACCGACCCCGCCGAACTGGCTGCCGCCCTCCGGCCGAATACGAAGGCGCTGTTCGTCGAGACGCCGACCAATCCGCTGCTGAAGGTAACGGACATCGAGGAGCTGGCGCGCTGGACGAAGGCGGCGGGACTGCTGTTCATCGTCGACAATACGTTCGGCACGCCTTATTGGCAGACGCCGATTGCGCTGGGCGCGGACATCGTCGTCCACTCCGCGACCAAATATTTGGGCGGGCATAGCGACGTCGTTGCAGGACTTGCCGTCGTGAGCTCGGAGGAGTTAGCCGAGCGGCTGCGCTTTATCCAGAATGCGACGGGCGGCGTGCTTGGCCCGCAGGACAGCTGGCTGCTCATGCGCGGGCTGAAGACTTTGGGGCTGCGAATGGAAGCCCATGAGCATAACGCGCGGCGAATCGCCGCGTACTTGGACGGTCACTCCGAGGTGGTCGCGGTCTATTATCCGGGGCTTGCGAGCCATCCTCAGCATGAGCTGGCCGGTCGGCAGGCGCGCGGTTACGGCGGCATCATTTCCTTCGATGCAGGCAGCGAGGAGCGGGCAGTTGCGCTGCTTGGACGACTGAAATATTTCACGTTGGCCGAAAGCTTGGGCGCGGTGGAAAGCCTCATTTCTCTTCCGGCCAAGATGACTCATGCCTCGATTCCGAAGGAGCGGCGCGATGCGCTCGGCATTACCGGCGGCCTAATCCGCCTATCGATCGGCATCGAAGACGCCGAGGATTTGCTGGAAGACTTGGAGCAGGCGCTGAAGTTCGAGGTGGGGCTGGAGTAGCTTGTTGGGCGGGTGCTCGGCGTGAAATAGCGAAAGAACCTTTCGCTGTTTGCCCGGTGACTAGTGTGCTGCGGAATAGCAGCACATTCAGATGGGTCGATTAGGCTTCATGAAGCTTCTGGCCAGGTAGTCGCTTTGCAGATCGCCGTTTTGCCTGCCGTAATTCTCGAGTACGTCAATCGTGTAATCTTCGCTCGGATCAACCGGCTTATAGATGAACTGCTCCTTGTTCGCAAGCCGAACTTCGAAGCCGCATTGCTTCAGGCATTGCTCGAAATGCCGGGAAGTCGGCTGCTCATTTTCCTCTAAGTACACAAGCCCTCTCATTCGTTCCGTTGAAGTGCCGCGCATAACCTTGAAATGGACGATATGTTCTTTTTTCATAAATGCCCACTTTCCTCTCCTATTATTACTTGTATCGTATGACAAAACGGACTGCTTGTCTGTGACAGTTTCATGATCGTTCCCTAAGACCTCCTACGAATCCGCCTCACCAAAAGACAGCTGCTCACGTACAATAACCTATACACGAATGCGGATAATGGAGGTATGAAGGTGATCAATATAACGGGCAGCAATGCGCAGCAGATTAGCCAGCTGCCGCTCACGGAATTGCAAAGAAGCATCGTGCGCCAGAAGGAACGCAGCCCTGAGATGTATCGGTATCCATCGCTTCAAGCGCTGCAGTTCGAGCTCGTATTAAGATCGAATATTGTGCAGGCTGCCAAAGACTTGAACGACAGCGGAGCCAGCTTTGCGGTATTCAAAAAATCAAGGTGCAACGAGCGGCTTTGGAGTCGTACGGAGGCAGGGGGCTTCAAGCTAAGACCGGGCGTGCTTCCTTCGGACGGCATTAGGGATATTTATGCGAACGGCGAGCTGTATGCTTTCGAATGCGCGACGGCCATCGTCATTCTGTTGTACAAGGCTATGCTTGAGACGCTGGGCGAAAGCAACTTCAACCGCCACTTTCGCGACTTGCTGCTGTACGACTGGACATACGACAACGACCTGCGTTTAATTACGTTATACAGTTACGTTGAAGCTTATCCGGGAGATATCCTATATTTCGAGAATCCCGATCATGACGACGACAGGCCGGAATGGCAAGGGGAAAATGTGATCAAGCTGGCCAACGATCTCTACTATGGTCACGGTGTCGGCATTAAGAGCGCAGCGGGGATGATCGAAGCGCTTAACCGCACGCGCAATCCTGGCAGCACGAAGTCGGCGTTCCTATCCGATCTGGTCAACCATCCCGACTTCGGTTACTTGATGACGCTCCCTTCGAGAAGCCGCGAATCTGTCCTTGCGGAGCGGGCGGAACCGCCCGTTGTCGCCAGAATCGGCACGGCTGTCTACGTCTACCGCAATCATAAGATGAGGAAGCAGGACAGAATGCTTCTATAAGTGTATTAGATCGTGGATGGACCCGCCTAGTCGGCGGGTTTTTTCTATGAGGCGGACTATTGCAACGAAAGCAATGGATATCCATAATAAGGGTGATGAATTAGAGACGGAGGTGTTGAAGCAATGAATTCTCATTCGGTTATCCAAAATAACGTTAACCGGTTCTCGGGCTTCGAGGACGACTATAATCGTTATCGCCCGGAGGCGCCGCAGAAGGTTCTCGAGCTGCTGACGACTTATCTCGGGAGGAGGCCAGGCGCGGTTGCCGATCTCGGCTGCGGTACGGGCTTGTCTACATTCGTATGGAAGGGGCATGCCGACCGTATTGTCGGTGTCGAGCCCAATGATGATATGCGAGGCAAAGCGCTTAGCAAACTTGCTGCAGACGCTGCAGAATCTATCTCGTTCGTGAAAGGGTACTCCGACCGGTTGGAGCTCGCTGACGAGAGCATCGACCTCGTAACCTGCTCGCAATCGTTCCACTGGATGGAACCGGTAGGTACGCTGAGCGAGGTTGCCCGCGTATTGACGGATGGCGGCGTGTTCGCGGCATATGACTGCGATTGGCCCCCGGTTATTCACTGGGAGGTCGAGTCGGCATACGAGCGGTTACTCGCAAAGTCGGAGATCCTTATCGCCGAGCTGATTCCAGAGCAGGAGCGGGCAGTGAAGGCGGACAAGGAGCAGCACTTGGGCCATATTCGGGCGAGCGGAAAGTTCAAGTATGCGCGGGAGATCGTCTTTCATAACATGGAGCGCTGCGACGCCGACCGCTATGTCGGCATTGCGCTAAGCCAAGGCGGCGTTCGCGCCGTGCAGAAGCAGGGCTCGAAGGCGCTGGACGGGGAGTTGGCGGAATTCCGCGAGGTTGCCGAGCGATATTTTGCCGGACGGGAGCTTGACGTGCTGTTCAGCTATCGGCTCCGGCTGGGCGTGAAATAGTTGGCGGTAAGGCAGTTCCAGTAAATACATGATTCAAGTCAAGGAACCAGTCAATGTAGAAAAAGAGACATACCGCGATATGATTATCGCGGCATGCCTCTATCGTAGGCCGTAACGCAGCAGGGATCAATCCTAAGCAGTCAGGCTGGCGTGTTCCAAGCTACTGCGGCATCATGCGAGTGGAGATCGCAATGCGATTCCAAGCGTTGATCGTAACGATCGCCATAATGATCTCGCCAAGCCGCTTCGTGTCGAAGTGGCGCGCCGCTTCCGCATATACATCGTCCGGCACATGTCCTTGCGTCACTAGCGTAACCGCTTCGGTCAGCGCAAGCACCGCACGCTCGGAGTCGCTATAGTACGGCGCTTCCCGCCATGCGTTCAGCATGTAGATGCGTTGCTCCGTCTCGCCTGCCTTGCGGGCATCCTTCGAATGCATATCGATGCAGAAGGCGCAGCCGTTAACTTGCGACGCTCTGATCTTAATTAGCTCCATTAACGATTTCTCGATGCCTGTCGATTGTACGTAAGCCTCAAGACCGCTCATCGCTTTGTATGCGGCTGGGATTTCACCGGCCAGATTCATTCTTTGTTCCATGATGATGGCTCCTCTCCGGTTATGCACCGGTTATTTTTGACTGTCTCATTAAAAAGACAATACAGGAGCTTCGTTTGTGACAGGTTACCCTATCCTTTGTAATTTATCCGGATTAAGCACGATATAGATATGCTCGATCCGCTCCCCGGCCGCATCAAGCCGGAAGCTGATTGTTTTGAGCGGGCGGCCATCTCTATAGAAGACGATGCCCGGCTGTCCGTTAATAAGCGCCATGCTCTGCGAGTCGCCGAGGAAACCCTTCGCAACGACGCCTTCGAGGAATGCTTGAACGCGTTCTCTGCCGATAATCGTGAAGATCGCAGCGCGGACTTTGCCGCCGCCGTCCGATGTGAGCAGCGCGTCCTCGGTCAGCAAGCTGACAAGCGCATCGACGCTGCCGCCTCGGGCAGCCGCGAGAAAAGCGGTCGCAAGCGGTGCTGCCTGCGCCGTGTTGTCCGGCAGAACAGGCGATTGTTTATGCAGCTTATCGTTTGCGCGGCTAAATATTTTGCGGCAATTGGCCTCCGTTTTACCTAAAATATCGGCAATCTCGCTATATTCGAAATCGAACGATTGACGCAGGATGAAAACGGCTCTCTCGACTGCGCTTAACTGTTCAAGCATAACGAGAAGGGCATACGATACGGTTTCCGCATGATCGTAGAGATCGGCGGGATTATCGCTGCCCGAGGTCGCGAAGCTGACAAGCGGCTCCGGCAGCCAAGCGCCGACATATTGCTCCCGCCTCATCCGGGCGGATTGCATATAGTTTATGCAACGATTCGCCGTCATTCGAATGATGTAGGCTTTTGGATTCGCAATATCGGAAGTCTGCAGCTTGCTATATTCGATGAATACGTCTTGGACGATGTCTTCTGCATCTGCCAGCGAACCGGTCATGCGGTAAGCGATTGCTTGCAGCAGGGAGCGGTAGGCGTTATACGCGGTTTGAAAATCCATAACAGCTAAACTCCTTCCAAGGCAGTCGGTTTAGAGACGCGATATGAGTGCGGGAATTTCGATCAAATCATGAACGACGCCATCCAATTGCGCAGGCTGCTCCCAGCGGGTATGGCTCTTCCAAATGCCCTTCATGCCCACATGGCGTGCGGCCTCGACATCGTTCAGCGGATGGTCGCCAATATAGACGCTATCCTCCGGCTCTACGCCGAGCTTATCGAGCGCCCGCAGAAAAATGTCCGGGTGAGGCTTCTTAACCCCTTCCCAACCTGAGATCAATATAACATCAAAATAAGGCTCGATTCCAATCGCCTCGATATTGCGTTGTTGAAAATCACCGATCGCGTTCGTGATCAACCCAAGCGCGTACCCTTCAGTCTTGAGCGTATCCAGCATGGCCTTGAGGCCGGGGTAAGGAACGCAGCTCTTGTGAAACTGCGCTACATAGTCGTCCAGCAGCTCTGCCGGCGTGATGTTTTCAATGCCGAATTGACGTACGAGCTGTTCATAAACAATGTCCTTCCAGACATAGCCGCCCGCGTCCAGTTCGATGAAGGCGGCTGCATAAACTTCTCTCGGAATATGTTGCAGAGCCGCATAATAACGGTCGTATTGATGGCTGACGAAGCGCTCCACGGAGACGTCGCGGTCGAGCAAGGTAAGATCGAGATCGAACAAAACGGCTTTTATCAACAGAATCCTCCTCACACTTCGATGCGTTTAAGTGATAAAGCGATTGTAATCGATGCATCTATGATTTGTAAAATACGGCTAAGGTGGCTATGTCTTGAATGGTCATATCGCATACTCACGTCAATTGCACAAACTGCAACGGATAGGGCGAAACAACGGACATAGCAGGCGCTCGTTGCACAGACAGCAACAGATTCATTGCTTATCATGGCGGAATAGTGCAAATTGGGAGGATCCGTTGCATTCCCTGCAACCGAGTCAGATACGGGGGACAAATGGGGTTATTCCGTTGCAGTTACTGCAACGCTACTTGGATTGATATCTCGAACAGAAGCTGTAGCCGACTGGGCGGAGGGAGACGAACAAGCCCATTTTCGCGTGACTGGGGCACACCATGAGCAAATGCCCATATGTTATATAGACAGATGACTATAAAAAATATTGGAGGTTTTACTTAATGGATCGTGGTTTTGTTCCTGGTGGATTCGGAGGATTCCGCAGACCTTTCCGTCCGTTCCCGCACCCGTTCTTCCCTGGCCGCTTTTTGTTCCCGTTCTTCTTCTTCTCGCCGTTCTTCTTCCCGTTCTTCCCGTTCCGCGAGGACGGCACTATCGTCGACAATGATATGTTCGTTGCCCAGCATCAGGTGCAAGCGGGAGATTCGATGGATAAGATCGCCCACATGTACAATATTCCTAAAGTGATACTGGACGAAGCGAACCCGCAACTTGCAGGCCAAGGGCTTCAACCGGGGACGCAAGTCCACATCCCGCGCATCTCCCATATGGGATGCCAGAAGACGTACATCGAGGGTGCAGCGGATGCGCCGATGATGGCTAACCAGATGCATCAAGCGGGCCAAGCGAACCAGATGTATCAAGCGAGCCATCCAATTCAACCGAGCCAAATGCATCATGCGAATCAACCAAATCAACCGAACCAATCGAATGTGATGCCGTTCTCCGGCAAGCTGTACTAAGATAAAACTAAAAAAGAGTCCGCCTGCGGTAGCATTCAGCCGCGCGCGGGCTTTTTTGCGTGCTTTCCCCGACCAAGGTCTAAGGACTTTTATGGACTCCGGTCAGAATGAAGCGAGTCGTTCTGCGTCTACAATGAATGTAGAGGCAAGGAAAAAACGGTTCGTGCCAAAGGAGAATTCACCAATGATAAAGAATAAGAAGACGGGCGTGGTTGTTGCGGCGGCGTTCGCATTCGCGCTTGTCCTGCAAGGCTGCTCAGGGCAGGCGATAGAATGGACGGAAAAGGTCGAAGCTTCGACCATCGGCGAGGAATCCGGATCGGGCGAATGGAATGTGAAGAAGAAATCTTTTGCAGGAGACGAATTCGACAGCATCTATGTGGACACGGAAGCGATGGCTATCGAAGTGACAAGAAGCGAGACCGGTACGGCCGAGATCGAGCTTCGAACGGACAAAGCGATCGACAACCGGTTCGGCTTCGATGCTTCCGTTCAATCGAAAGAGCTGAAGCTGACCGTGAACGAGGACGAGCAGAAGGGGATCTTAGCCGCCAATAAACAAAACGGCTCCCGTAAGCTCGTTATTGCCTTGCCGGATCAATTGTACGATAAGGTTACGATCCGCAACAATTTTGGCATCGTAGAAGCGAACGATGTAAAGTCGGGCAGCCTCGACATTCAAGTCGATGCGGGAGCCATTCGGATTAGCGGAGTTCAGGGCAGCATGAAGCTTAAGACGAGTGCAGGCGAGATCAGCGTGGAAGGCGTCAAGCTCGACAACGACCTCATCGCGACGGCCGATATTGGCGCTATAGATATTCGGCTTGAGGAAACGCCTACAGCCGCGGATATCGACCTGAAGAGCGATCTTGGCAAAGTTACGGCTAATCTTGGCGAGACCAGATACAGCGTAGATGCCGGCAGCGAGAAGGTTGGCAAGATCGGTTCAGGCGAACACCGCCTTGAAGCAAAGACGGCTGTTGGCGCGATCAGCATCGATACGAAATGGGGCAGTGCCAGCGAAGCTGACACCACCCGCAAAGCATATGGCAATTAAATGGGAAATTTATTAGTATCGCTTAAGCTCCTCTTCTGATACAGGGGGGCTTCTTTGCTGTTTTTGGAATCGAGTTGAAGAAATGTAAAGTGATCGATTAAACTCGTCCAACTCCCAATTTCGCTTCACGTGATCCCATGGAGACAAGTCATTAGATACCGATATGAATGATATTAACTCAACAAGGTATTAGAACAAAAATATTACCTTGACACTCACAGTAGTATGTCGTATTATACAGACATGGAGGTTGATTACATGAGCGAAAACAAAATTACATCCGACCTGCTGCGAGGACATACCGATACGATGATTTTACGGCTCTTGTCCGAAGCTGACCGCTACGGCTACGAGATTGTCAAACTGATTGCCGAGCGCTCGGATGGCGAGTATGAATTAAAGGAAGCCACGATGTACTCGAGCGTCCGGAGGCTAGAGGCCGACGGCGATATCGAGTGGTATTGGGGCGATGAATCGCAGGGCGGCCGGCGTAAATATTTTAGGATTACCGGAAAGGGCAAAGATGCTTACGCCCGCAACAAAAGCAATTGGGAGTACGCAAAGCGCGTGCTTGAAAACTTATTATAGGGAGAGATGATGTTATGAATCAGAAATTGACGAATTATTTGAACGGCGTATTTACGCCATACGATGGAGTAAAAAGCGCCACCGAATTAAAGGCCGACCTGCACTCCGATTTGCAGGAGCGGTTCCGTGAACTCAAAGCTGAGGGCAAGGACGATGAAACAGCGTTTAAGATGACGATTGAGAGTATCGGCGACATCGAGCAAACGATCCTGGAGGTCGCCAACCTCTCCCGCTCGCTGGAACGTCAGGTGGTGACGAACTTCAGCGCAAGCAACCTGGCGAAAAGCGACTTTGCAGGCGTTACGGCCCATAAAGGACAGTTTAAAGGCAGCGCGTTGCACGGTTCCGACTTTTCGGGCGCAGATTTGACCGGCAGTTCGTTTAAGAGCAGCGACGTACGCGAAGCCAATTTTGACGGCGCGAATCTGACGGACTGCAGCCTATCCGCACTTGACCTGGCAAATGCAAGCTTCAATAAGACGATCCTTGTACGAACCAATTTCAGCAAGTCGGGGCTTGACGGAGCCAAATTCACGGGAGTAAGGCTGACCGACGTGACGTTAACGATGACCGACCTTAGAAAAACGATTTTTGAAGGCTGTTTATTTGATGGGGTTGACTTCAAACATTCTGATCTGAGCGGGCAGTGTTTTGACGGACAGACGTTTATCGGCGTTAAGTTTGACAAAGCGGCATTAACCGAAGTTTCGTTCAAGGGCGCTACATTTAGAAATGTTTCTTTCCAGCCCGGGTTTGCTTTAACGAAAAAGTACTATCGCATGATCAAAACCATCTGCTTTGACGGCGCAATGATGGATAAACTGACCTATGCCGCCCTTAAAGGCATGGAGGTCGATCTGTCTAAGGTTACCGTAATTTAAGGGGGGATAAAAATATGTTGACCAAATCAATTAAAGTAACGGGGCTCAAAAAGTCCTATAAGGATCTTCAGGTCCTAAAGGGCGTAGATTTCGAGGTGGAAGAGGGCAGCATTTTCGCGTTGCTCGGGTCCAACGGGGCAGGCAAGACTACGGTCGTCAAAATCCTCACCACGCTGCTCAAACAAGATGGCGGATCCGTTACCGTAAACGGATTCGATGTTGCTTCAAAACCCGAGAATGTGCGACAAGCGATCAGTCTGACCGGTCAATTTGCCGCCGTTGACGAATTATTGACCGGACGGGAAAACCTTATCTTGATTGCCAAGCTGCGATACCTTAAAAACCCGCGACAGGTTGCAGACGATTTGCTTCTAAGCTTCGGCCTGACGGAAGCCGCAGACCGCAGAGTATCCACTTATTCGGGTGGCATGCGCCGCAGGCTCGACATCGCCTTGAGCCTTGTGGGAAAACCAAAGATCATATTCCTCGACGAGCCGACCACAGGACTCGATCCTGAGGCGCGTATCGAGGTATGGAAGATTGTCAAAGGGCTTGCCAAAGGCGGTACGACGGTTCTTCTAACCACGCAGTATTTGGAAGAGGCAGAGCAGCTTGCCGACAAAATTGCCATTCTTCATGAGGGTAAGATCATTGCCGGCGGCACGCTTTCGGAGCTGAAAAAGATGTTCCCGCTCGCAAAGGTGGAGTATGTTGAAAAACAGCCGACATTAGAGGATATATTTCTTGCAATCGTCGGCAAAAGGGAGGGAAAGTAAATGGATGGAGTAAAGAAACACTTCTTCAGCGATATGGGCATTATGCTAGGACGTTCTATGCGTCATATTTCTCGCAGCATGGACACTATTATTACGGTCACCATCACTCCGATCGCGTTGATGTTGCTGTTCGTCTATGTGTTCGGCGGAGCCATTCAAGCCGGAACGGATAATTATGTGAATTACCTGCTGCCAGGTATACTTCTAATTGCCATTGCTAGCGGAATTTCCTACACGGCTTTTCGGCTGTTCAACGATGTACAGAAGGGCATATTCGAACGGTTTCAAACCATGCCCATTTCACGTTCCGCATTTCTTTGGGGACATGTGCTCACCTCATTGGTATCCAATGCTATATCCCTTATCATCATTATTCTCATCGCTTTGATTATGGGCTTTCATTCGTCCGCGGGGATACTGTCGTGGCTTGCGGTTGTCGGCATACTCGCTCTGTTTACGCTGGCATTGACATGGCTAGCGGCCATTGCAGGTCTGTCTGCTAAAACGGTCGATGGCGCAAGCGCCTTTTCCTACCCGCTTATCTTCCTGCCGTTTATCAGTTCGGCGTTCGTGCCGACCGAGTCGATGCCATCGGTCGTTCGTGTCTTCGCTGAAAATCAGCCGGTGACCTCGATCGTGGAAGCCATTCGTGCACTGTTGTCGGATCAGCCGGTGGGAAATGATATATGGGTCGCTCTTGCGTGGTGCGTCGGGATTTTGATCGTAGCCTATTTCTTTGCGATGAGGGCGTATAAAAAGCGGGCGTGATACAGGTAATGTCAGCTTCGCTGGTACCATCCCGAAATAAGGGATGCTCCCATCTATACGAAGACATGAAGACGAACGACTGCTGCGGAGGCCGTTCGTTTTTTTGTGCTTGGTCCCATTGCATAATATATCGCGGCCTGCGGCTGCAAGGAGGGAACGGCGAAATTTCGGACCGTATCCCTCTATGCGGCTTCGCTTCGGTATCTAGGCTAAGCTTGTACCTTCTGGATTTTCGCGGGGTTGTTGATTTTGTAAGGAACGGGGTGCTTCGTCAGCTTCTTTGCTACGATTTTGCATTCGAAAGTTAACGTGTCTCCAACCTCAAGCTCCAGCTTCTTAAGGGTTGCGCTATGGCTGGACCAAGCAAGGCCGACTTCGGTCGCCGGATCGATAATCGATACCGCTTCGTAAATAATGACCTCGTCCTCGTTATCGGAGAAGTTGTTCGGTACGCTCGTGAATTCCTGGACCGTCGCGGTCATCTTGACCTTTTCTTCCGGAAGCGCCAGCTTCGGTGCTCGCTTGGACGTCTTTTCCTTCGCCTTCGGCTTAGGCTCTTCGGAAATATCCTCGATAGGAGGCAATGCTGCGGCAGCCGGTTCGGCTGGGGGTGCCGGTTCATCCTCTGTTACGGCTGCTTGCGAGATCTCGACAGCTGCCTCTGAGCTCGGTAGTTCTTCTGCCGTTGTTATGGATCCGATGCCTTCCGGATCGGAGGACGCCGCTGTTGCCGTCGACTTCTGACTGTAACTCGAGGCTTGCATTTCCTTTAAGTACGATGGATGAACGCAGTGGAGCTGCCCGTCTTCGAACTGGATAACGGCGGTGTAGGAATCGACATATCCGGCGATCGTGCACGTTAGGTTCATGCCGTTGCCTTTGTACGTAAAGGACTTGCTTTTGTTGGCCTTGTCGGACAGAAGACCCCATCCTTTGCATTCTTCGATAAGCTCCGCTTCATCCTCGAAGCGCGTGTATGTGTCAGGAACAATGTTGAACGTATGTACCATTGGTTCTCCGCCTTTCTGTTTGGACAACGATAATAATAGTTTACCACTTCGAGGCGTTTTTGAAAAAAGGGATTGCTGCATTCGGCGGGTGAAGGGAAACATTGAGCTGCGCAAGCGCGAGGTTGTTGGAATAACTGGAATTAATACCGTTAATTTTGCCGAAAGCAGTTGCCGACCATCATTAACTGGAAAACCTCCCGTTATTGCACCCAGTAAACAAGTAACGGGCTAGCAGCATGGCGGCCGCGGCAACAGCCATAGAAAAAAGGCGTTCAACCGGGAGCCCGTCCATCAAGGACAGCTCCGGCTGAACGCCTTTAACCCTATAATCGATTAACCCTTTACTGCGCCGGCTACGACGCCTTTGACGATGTACTTCTGCAAGAAGATGAACACGATGATCGAAGGCAGCACGGCCATGACCATGGCGGTCATCGCATATTGCCAGTCGGACGTATATTGACCGACGAAGGTGTACGCGGCCAGCGTAAGCGTCTTCGTATCCGGCGAACCGTTCACCATAAGGAGCGGCAGCAGGAAGTCGTTCCAAATCCACATCACGTCGATGATGATGATCGTCGCCGTTACCGACTTGAGCAACGGGAAGATAACGCTGAAGAACAAGCGGAAGCCCGAAGCGCCGTCGATCGTCGCGCTCTCGTCGATTTCTTTTGGAATACCCTTCACGAAGCCATGGTAGATGAATACGGCCAGCGGTGCGCCGAAGCCCCAGTACAGAACGCCGAGCCCCCATGTGCTCTCGGACAGGTTAAGATCCTTGGCAAGCTGCAATACGGTCAGCATGATCGACTGAAACGGAATCAGCATCGGCATAATGCAGAGCATGTAGAGAAGCGCGCTCGAGCGCGACTTCGTACGTGCAAGCTTATAAGCGGCGATCGAGGAGACGAATACGATACCCGCCAGTCCGACGCCCGTAATGATGAAGTTGTTCAAGAACAGCTTCGGATAGTCGATGAACGACCATACGTACGAGTAGTTCTCGAAGACGAGCTTCTTCGGCAATGCGACAACGTCGGTCATGACCTCGCCGAAGCTCTTCAAGGAGTTGTTGATCGCTAAGAATAACGGATACAGGAAGACGAGCGAGAGAAGGACCATGACGATTTCGAGCACGATCCGTCCGGCTTTTCCTTGGCGGTTGCGTTTCATTAGGCTTCAACCTCCCTGCGTTTGAAGATCGCTAATTGAATGATAGTGACGAGCAGGACGGCAACGAACAGAATGAGCGCTTTGGCCGTGCCATAGCCGTACAGATTGTTCTGGAACGTATCGCGGTAGATGTCATACGCGATACTGTACGTCGTACCGCCGGGCCCGCCGCCGGTCAGCGACAGAATGACGTCGAATACTTTGATCGAGTTGGTTAATGCCATAAATACCGAGATCGTAATCGACGGTGCAAGCAATGGCAGCGTAATGCTGAAGAACCGCCTAACAGGTCCGGCGCCGTCGACGGTCGCCGCTTCCTTCAAGTCATCCGGCACGGATTGAAGGCCGGCGATATAGATCACGAGGTAGAAGCCGATCGATTGCCATACCGATACAAGCAGGATGGACACGAACGCAAGACCGGGCTCGCCGAGCCAGCTTAGGCTGAAGATGCCCCAGCCTGTACTGCCGTAAAGCGATTCGAAGCCTTGCATGAATATAAACTTCCAGATGAAACCGACGATAACAAGGCTAAGAATGTACGGAACGAAGAAGGCCGCTCTTAGCCACGTCGTCGACTTCAGCTTCATATCGAGTACAATCGCGAGCAGAATCGCCAGCACGTTCACGATGATGATGTACAATACGGCGTACTTGATCGTAAACCAAGCGGAGCTGGTGAAGTTCGCGTCACCCGTGAAAATTTGCTTGAAGTTATCCAGTCCTACGAACGTAGGGTGTTTGGAAATACCGTTCCACTTCGTCAAGGAGTAACGAATGGTCATTGCGAACGGGATATAAAATGCGATAGCGATACAGATCAGCACGGGCAGTGTGAATATGCCGAACTCAAGCTTCTCGCTCCATTTTCTCCCTAGAGACTTGAACATGAGTACACCTCTTTCATTGCGGTTCATGTAGGCCTCATGTGCACAAAGCCTATACAAAACAATCTTTTATTGTATGATAAGGAGCAATCGCTACATTCGATTATAAAGCAGCGCTATGAGCGTCAAAATGGATTTAAGAAAACAGTTAGGGGTAAAAAGGTGAACAGCTAGGCTTCGGACTGCGCCCCGATAAAAAGGAGGGATGAGCCATTGGTTAACCGGGCATCCAAGGCATTAACGGGTCTGATCGAACATGTGAACAGGCGGCTTGCGAACAAGCTTATTTTGCTTTTCGCGACCATTATTATACTCGTCGTTGCTTCGCTCACCTTTATCTCGTACCAGATGCTCCAGAAGGAGTCGGTGGCGAGCAGCATCGCGAGCACATCGAATAACCTGCTGCTCGTGAATCAGAACCTGGAGGACTACTTGAACGGGATCGAGCAATTGTCGCTGCCGCAAATCAATTATGACGAGCTAACTTATGCCATCATGCATGAGTCGGAGGAATACGCGTCCCGCATGTTTGTAGAGGAGTACTTGCGCAATTTGTATTTCTCGCGCAAGGACGTAGAGGCGATCTACCTGTATGTTGTGGAGCAAGGCAAGTACTATGCGCTTACGAAAGAAAATTACAACGTTACGGTACGAACGGCAATCGATCCTAATATCGTCCGTCTGCCTTGGTTTCAAGAGGCGATGGACAATCCCGTTAATCAAGCCTATCAATCCTTCGAACTGGCCGATGCGAAGCCCGGATATCCCGTCGATACAACGACAAGCTTCATGGCGTATCACCGCGTACTGCGTTCCATCGCGTCTCGCGAGCCGCAGGCGGTACTGTCGTTCTATCTCAATTCGTCGGTGAAGGACGACATAATGAAGGATATTCCGTTCAGCGAAGGCCAGCATCTCATGTTCCTCAGTCCGGGAGATCATGTTCCGTTCGCCATGGACGATCCCTCTTTCTACAACCGGATGAAGCTTGACGGGGTGCTGGAGCGGCTCGATGAGCAGCGGTCGGGGCGATTGACGTGGTCGGAGGGGGATCGGAAATATTTGGTCGTCTACAACACGGGCGAGCAGGACGGCTGGCAGCTCGTAAAGCCGATTCCATACCGACAGATCTATGCGGCCGCTACAACAACGCGCAACTTGAATTTCCTGATCGGATTCATGTTCCTGCTGCTCGCGCTCATCCTTGTGACGTTTTTCTCGAATGCGATTACGAGGCCGCTTAAGAAGCTTTCTTATCAGATGAACCGGTTCAGTAAAGGAGACTTCGAGGCGGAGACGGAGGTCGTCGGCAAGGACGAGCTGGCGTATTTGTCCCGCCATTTCAACCTGATGGTGCGCCGGACGAATGAGCTCATCAACGAGCGGTACAAAATGAAGCTGGTGGAGAAAAACGCGATTCTGAAGGCGCTGGAAGCGGAGATCAACCCGCACTTTCTGTATAATGCGCTGCAGGCGATCTCGACCAAAGCTCTTAAGAGCGAGCGCTACGACATTGCCGATATGATCGATGCATTGGCGCTTACGCTCCGTTATGCGATCAGCGGCAGAGACATCGTTCGCGCCAGAGAGGAGCTGCAACATATCGAGCGGTATATGGCGCTGCAGAAGGCGCGTTTCGGGAGCAGGCTGCAAGTCGTGTACGACTGGGACGAATCCCTTATGGAGCTGGAAATACCGAAGCTGTCGATACAAACGTTGGTCGAAAATGCGATCAAGCATGCGCTGGAGAAGGTGTCGAGCACCGTCACGATCCGTATCGGAGCGAGGGCGGATGCCGAGCATTCGGTTATTTCGGTCCATGACGACGGACCCGGATTTACGCAAGAACGACTAGAGCAGGTAAGGGAGTCGTTCCGCAAGGAATGGGACGAGCGTCAGGGCGACAATGCCGGCGACGGCATCGGCCTCGTGAATCTGAATACGAGGCTGAAGCTGCTCTATGGCGAGGAAGCGGAGCTTGTCATCAGGACGGATAATGCCGGTACGGAGATGCAAATGTTATTACCGCGGGGAGGCGGCAGCTATGTATAGAGTGCTTATTGTCGACGATGAAGAGCCGCTGCGCGAAGCGATTCGCATATTGGGCGATTGGAGAGGGCTTGGGGTTAGCGAGGTGCTGGAAGCATCCGATGGACGAATGGCGCTGGAGCTGCTTCCAGAGAACAAGATCGACCTCGTCATGGTGGATATGAAGATGCCCGAGATGACCGGGATGGAGTTTCTGCAAGTGGTGGAGCGCGATTATCCGGATCTGCTTACCATCGTCATTAGCGGTTATAACGACTTCGAGTACACGAGGCAGGCGATTCACTCGAAGGTCGTGGACTATCTGCTGAAGCCGATTAACCGGCAAGATCTGAACCAAGCGCTGCGCAAGGCGATCGACTTGCTGGATGCGAAGCGCAAGCGCGAGAGCGAGTTCATCAATCGCAACATTACGCTTAATATGTCGCTTCCGAAGCTGAAGGAGAAAGTATATCTCTCCATTATCGAACGAAGCTTCAAGAGCCAATCGAACGAGGCTTTTCTGCCGCTGATTGGCGCGGACGAACCCGGTAATCGGTTCGCGGCGGTTGTGCTTCGCGTTCTGAACTTGGAGCGCATAAGGAGCGGCCGCTTCCATAACGATACCGATCTGCTGCACTTCGCCGTCTCCAACGTGCTTAACGAGATTGCGGGCGATCGCTTCCAGTCGTTCAGCTTCGCCAATCCGAAGCAGGAACGCGAACTTATTGCCGTACTGACGATGAAAGGCGGCTATCGCGAGGATATCGCTTACCATTCGCTCCATCAAATGAAGAGGGCGGCTTCCGCCCTGCAGGAGCTGTTCGGCATAACGGTTGTTATCGGCGTTGGAGCGGCATGCGGCTACGCGCTTGACATTGCCTCTTCCTATGACGGGGCGAGGGCGGCAATGTACGGCGTCGATCTGCTCCGTCTGAAAGGAACGACGGTCATGGCGACAGGCGCCACAGGGAAAGAAGGCGGCGGACAAGAGCGCGAGAAAGAACGGGAACGGGACGGTTCGTCGGTCTCGATTACGGGCCGAATGACGATTATTCGCGGCGCGCTGGAGACGGGCAATATACAGCATGCCAGATCGATACTTGGAGAATTGACGAAGCGATGGAGGTCTGCCGAGCGTTTCACGATAGGGGAGTCCGACCGCGTCATGGCCGAATATATCATTTTGCTCAACGACATGGCGTTGGAGCTTGGCGTCAAGGAGGAGCAGCTTCCGATCGGCGAGGATCATCCGCTCAGGTCGATGGGACTGTCGGCCGACTATGATTCTTTCGAGACGTACGAGGCGCTGCTTTACGGCGTTCTCGATTATTACAGCGAGTTGATTCGCAAGGCGCAGAGCGCCAATCGGCCGTTCGAGGTCGCGGACATTAAAGCTTATATCGACGACCATTACTTCGAGGATATTAAAATTTCGATGTTCGCGGAGAAATATTTTTTAAGTCGGGAATACTTAATGAAGCTGTTCAAGGGACAGTTCAGCTATGGCATCCATGAATACGTCCAGAAGGTGCGGATGGACAAGGCGAAGGAGCTGCTAGGCGATCCGGCTTTGAAAATCCAAGATATTTCCGAGATGCTGGGCTATAAGGACAAAAACTATTTCAGCAAGGCGTTCCGCAACTATTACAACGTATCGCCCTCGGAATATCGTACAGCTCATCAGGACGCATAAGAGAATATAAGCAGGTGGCAAAAAGTGAACCGACGGCAAACTACACTTTTTTACCCTTAACTATTCACTTATGTACATTCTTATCCTACTGTGATTTCTTTACAATAGGCTACGAAGACAACAACAAATGAGGGAAATGGGGGCAACACCATGTTGAAAAGATTTCTCGCGCTGTCGGTCAGTCTCGTGCTGATTGTCGGGATATTAGCCGCATGCGGCGGCAACAATGAAACAAACAACGGCACGAACGCTGGAAACGGCGAAGAAGCCGGTGCGGACAAGGCCGTAACGATTAACATGTTCACGGCATCGCCGGAATACACGGATGCATTCAACGCTTACATCGCAGAGTACAAAAAAGTGAAGCCGAATGTGACGATCAACCTTGAAATTATGCAAGCCGACTATAACACGGTATTGAAGTCGAAGATTGCGGCCGGCAGCACGCCGGACGTATTCCAGACAACGGCTGGCGGCGACATCGATACGTTCGCCGAATACAGCGCCGATCTGACGAACGAGCCGCTTGCGGCTGCAATGACGGATGCCGTAAAAATCAACATGAGCTCCACCGACGGTAAAATCCTCGGTTTGCCTGTTAAAGGCAACCTGATGATGATGATCTACAACAAGAAGCTGCTTGCTGACGCAGGCATCACCGAAGTGCCGAAAACGACGGCGCAAATGGAAGACGCCATTGCGAAGCTTGAAGCGAAAGGCATTACGCCATTCGCTAACGCTTACAAAGAGTGGTGGGTGTGGAAGCATATCTTCCAAAACTTCGTGAACGCGGCTGCCGAAGATGCAGGCACGACGCCGAAGGAATTGGTTGCCAAGTTCATCGCCGGCGAGACGACGATCAAAGATCACCCTGTATTGTACAACAACTTCTTTAACTTCATCGACCTGACGGTTGAGCATGGCACGACGAAGCCGCTTGAGCGTGACAGCAACGCCGAAGTGAGCGATTTTGCGACGGGCAAAGCGGCATTCATGACAGGCAAAGGCGCATGGGACGAAGAGGCGATCAAGAAAATCACGCCGGATATCGAGATCGGCATCGTAGGTTACCCGGTTAGCGAGAAGGCAGAACAGAACCAACTGATTACAGGCGCCGATCAAGCGCTTCGCATCAACAAGGATTCCAAAGTAGCTAAAGAAACGATCGAATTCTTCAACTGGCTGTACACTTCCGACTACGGCAAGCAATGGTTCTCGAACGTAGCGAAAGTCATTCCTCCGATCAAGGACGCTCCATTGCCTGATCTGGATATGCCTAAGCAAATGGAAGAAATCCTGAAAACGGAAAAATCCGGCGACCTGACAGTCAACTACTCGCTGGATACGTTCCACCAAAAATTCGGCGAGCTGATGCAAGCCTATATCGGCGGCAGCAAGTCGAAAGACGCGGCAATCGACGAAATCCAGAAGGCATGGGTACAATTCGGTTCTGCTCAATAAGAGCTAACTGAATAGGAGTCTGTTTCGAGGATAGAGCCCGGCACTTTCGCAGTGCTGGGCTTTCTTTGTACACGGGAGGCGCCGTAACGATATCTGACCGTTGGAGCGAAATCCAACATAGCCGTAGGGGAGGCGTTGGGCGGAGGCAAAGAGTTACGATTGATAAGCAAAGTGTATAAGGTGAGGCAACTAGTAATCAAGGGAGGATGAATGGACGATGGCGGGTAGATATTTGATTGAGGAAAACGGGTTATATCTCATGTTCGACGTGACGGAGAGCGGGGATGTGAGGCTGGTGCACTTTGGCGCTGCGCCGCTGGAATCGGGTGCGGTCAAGGATAACCAGCTGCCGGGCTTCCGCATGCTGGAGCTGCAGCTAACCGGCGAGGATCGGGCCGAATATCATGGCCGCTCGCATCGCGCTTCCTATCCGGGGCTGCGCATGGTGTACCGCGGACATGAGGACTCGCGGAACGAGCTGGGCAGGCTGATCGCGGTTACGCTCGTTGATCCCGAGACGGGACTGCGGGCGGTGCAGCATTATCAATTCTATGATGGCATTCAGACGGTTCGTTGTTGGGTAGAGTTGGATAATGCAGGCTCGGAGCAGGTGGAAGTGGAGTATGTGTCCTCGTTCGCTTTGACGGGCGTGGATAAGGAAGGCATACAGGATCGGAACGACAAGATGCGCCTGACCGTCGCGCACAGCGGCTGGCAAAGCGAGCTGCAATGGCGGACGTACAAGCTGCCGGAGATCGGCTTGTCCCATCTCGCCGATCGCGGTTCGAAGCGGCTCGCCTTCAGTAATACGGGCTCATGGTCCGCTGCCGAGAATCTTCCGATGGGCGTATTGGAGAACAAGGAGACTGGCGGCAGCCTGTTCTGGCAGATCGAGCATAACGGCTCGTGGCATGCGGAGATGTCCGATCAGAACGATCACATGTACCTTTATTTGAGCGGTCCGACGGAGCATGACAACCACTGGTGGCTGAAGCTCGAGCCGGGCGAGTCGTTCAAGTCCGTGCCGGTTGCCGTCGGCGCGGTACAAGGCGGCTTCGAGCAGGCGATTGCGCAATTGACGCAATATCGCCGAGCTATTCGGAGGCAGAATGACGATAATAAGTTGCTTCGGGTTATTTTCAACGATTATATGAACTGTTTGTGGGGTTCACCGACGACGGAGAAGCTGCTGCCGCTCATCGATGCAGCTGCGGATGTCGGCTGCGAATATTTCTGCATCGACGCGGGATGGTACGCGCCGGGCGAATGGTGGGACGGTGTCGGCGAGTGGATGCCTTCCGAGGAACGTTTCCCCGAAGGCATCAAATACGTGCTCGACTATATCCGCAGCAAAGGGCTTATTCCCGGCTTATGGCTGGAGCTGGAGGTTATGGGCATCCATTCGCCGAAGCTGGCGGAGACCGACGATAGCTGGTTCTTCATGCGGCATGGCAAGCGGGTGAAGGACCGCAGCCGATACCAGCTCGACTACCGCAACCCCGCGGTCATCGCGCATGCGGATGAAGTCATTCGCCGCTTGGTGGAGGACTACGGGGCCGGCTACATTAAGATGGACTATAACATTAATGCAGGCATCGGCACGGAGACGGACGCGGACAGCATGGGCGACGGTTTGCTGCAGCATAATCGTGCTTACCTGCAGTGGTTGGATAGCATATTCGCCCGTTACCCCGAACTGGTCATCGAGAACTGTTCAAGCGGCGGCATGCGGATGGACTACGCAATGCTGAGCCGCCACAGCATTCAGTCGACGAGCGATCAGGAGGACTACGTCAACTATGCGGCGATTGCCGCGGGGTCGCCGGCCGCGCTTACGCCGGAGCAATCGGCGATCTGGTCGTATCCGCTGCGCGAGGGCGATGACGAAGAGGTCGTCTTCAACATGGTCAACGCGCTGCTGCTGCGCGTCCACCAGAGCGGCCATCTGGCCGAGCTTAGCCCTCGCCGTCGCGAGCTGGTGAAGGAAGCGCTCGATTATTACAAGACGATTCGCGGCGACATTCGCGAAGCGCTGCCGTTCTGGCCGCTCGGCTTGCCAAGCGACGGCGACGAATGGGTCAGCCTCGGGCTGCGCCGAGACGACCGCTTGTATGTTGCCGTCTGGCGCGTTGCCGGCGAGTCGGCTGAGGTGACGCTGCCGCTGCCGGCATCTCCGGGCAACGCCGCCGAGCCGGCGATTCGCTGCGCCTACCCGGCAGCGCCCGCGGCAGGAACGGACTGGACGTGGAACGCGGCGGACAGCTCGCTCACCGTCACATTACCTGCCTCTCGAACGGCAAGACTGTTCGAGATTCAGCTATAAGCGGCATCCGCGGCGTCCGGCTTAACCTATGCATAACCTCTTTCGACGTCCATCCGACGGAATAGATTAACAGGATTGGACGTAATTACGCTGTACGGCTTGGTATTAATTCTGATTCATCGGTAAGCTATAAATAAAGTCTCTTATAGCGGAAGTCTACAATGTATTCTAAATGGAGTACGCACGTATTTTACAGGTAAGTCAACTGATTTTATGAATTAATAAAAAATGACGACCTTTTCCTGAAACCGGGAAAGGTCGTCATTGATTTCAGTCAGTCTCTACGTATATTATAGATAAATTTTATGTACAACAAGCTACAGCCTGATCTCCATACTTTCTTTGAATCATTACTTGACCATCTTGATTAATCTTAAAAGGAACCCCGTGAAACTCCAGTCTGGCTGTAGTACTATCCTCCGAAGTTTCTGAAAATAAAACATATTCTTCTCCTATTTTCTTTTGCTCCCGATTAAATTGATTCACATTGTACAAGAAAACTGAGATCATAACGACGAGCAAACATGATATACCGCATATCCATATCTTCTTCATAACAATATTATGAAGGAATAGCGATTATTTCAAAAGATGCTATCGAATCAAATTCAAAGCAACGTTATGTTCTTTAGTGTAAGGGTCTAGACCTGCAAAGCGACAACTACCTCCACCTGAATTACTTTGACGAAATGAAACGATTCGGACTAACATGGTTTGAGCATGGAAATGCATATATGAGTTTGTTTGGGCATAGATACGCAAATAGGCTGGCTGGAGGAATGGCGATGGATATGGATTCTTACCGTGCTCTTGTGTTAGAGAAGCAGGACGAGGAAGTTATTGCGCAGGTGAAGATGCTGGGGCTGAATGATCTGCCGGGGGGCGATCTGCTTATTAAGGTAGCCTACTCCAGCGTCAATTATAAGGATGCTTTAGCTTGCAAGGCAGGAGGCAATATTGTTCGAAGTTACCCATTCGTTCCGGGAATCGATCTCGCTGGCGTCGTTGTGACCTGCGACTCCGGATTGTATCGCGAAGGAGATGAAGTGCTCGTTACGGGCTACGGCCTTGGCGTCTCTCATTATGGAGGGTATAGCGAATATGCGCGAGTTCCTTCGCAATGGGCGGTCAAGCTACCTGCAGGCTTATCGATGAAGAATACAATGGCACTCGGAACGGCAGGCTTCACCGCAGCGTTATCGTTGTTCGAGCTGGAGCGGGACGGGCTAAGCCCGGACAAAGGACCTTTGCTCGTAACAGGAGCGTCAGGCGGTGTTGGCAGTATGGCGATAGCTATTGCTTCCAAGCTAGGATATGAGGTAACGGCAAGCTCGGGCAAGTCGGATATGAGCGGGTATTTGCTTGGACTTGGCGCCAAGCGAGTTGTATCAAGGGATGAGATCGTTCCCCAGACGTCCGCGCCGCTCGGCAAGCAGCTATGGGCAGGTGCAGTCGATTGCGTCGGCGGCAAAACGCTGGCAACGATTATTGCGAGCTTGAACTATGGCGGAGCAGTAGCGGCTAGCGGCATGACGGGCGGGATCGACCTTGCGACTTCGGTCTATCCGTTTATATTGCGCGGCGTGCGCTTGATCGGCATCGATTCGGTTATGGCGCGGATGGAGAAGCGGCTCCGGGTTTGGGAGCTGCTGGCCGGACGTTACAAGCTGGATAAGCTGGATGTCATGAGCGAAGTTATCGGGCTGGAGGAGGTTGCGGCGTATACGAAGCGAATGCTCGCGGGTGATTCGCGCAAGCGGATGGTTGTTAAGCTGTAAGGAGAGAAAAAGCGCTATTCCGCTGATAAGTGAGCGGGTAGCGCTTATTGTCTTATCCGCGTTGCAATCTGCGTGCGCGGAACTGCTTGTATTGGAAGTACATCGTGCATCCGATGCAATATCCGAGCAGCGCGGCGAACGCGGCAGCGCCCATCATGGCTGCAAAGATGTTGGCTGCCACTGTCCAGCCGAATAGGAGGCTAATCAGCGATAACGTGAGGAAGCCGACTGCCAGCGAATTGTTGAATCGTTGAAGTTCTGCTGCTTCCGTCCGGGATTTCGCTGCAAGCTGCATTAGAAACGGACGAGCGATCCGAATGAACAAATTCGCTTTTGCCCCGAATAGGAGGCCGATCACCTGAATGATGAACAATGCCGCAACAATCCATGTTGCTTGCGTAATGAAGAATGCCACTAAGAAAAGGACAATACCTGCCTGATTGCTTCGCACGTACGGAATAGGTATCTCTTTCATGCTATACCAACTTTCCTTATCGGAATTAAATTGAATAATTTAATTATAGGACTACGCACCAAGTTTGGCAATAGAGCAGGAGCGGGAATAATTAGTGTGAGGTGAGCGGATGCGCCAGTCGAAGAATAGCGCAAAAAGGTTGCGTTATTCGGCTGAGAGTAGTACACATTACATTCTTATGAGTCAGTACCTTCCTACCGGCTCCTCCCACCAGCCGAACGATAGAACGGCGGGGGCGGAGCGATGCATCGGCCCGGTGAGCGTGAACAACAGCGACTGGCCAGGGCCGAAGATCCAGCGGCCGGCCTTCTCGCTCGGGAGGCTGGAATAGCCCGGTATAACGCGGGTGGAGACAGGAACGGCGGCAAGCGTCGTCGGATCCAGCTCGCTGCCGAATTGCACCTGAACGCATGGTGTCGGCCTCGGGTGAAACGTTAGATTCGTTGCCGATACTTCATGCGACATCATTCCGCGTGCGGGCAAGCCGTTGCAGAAGCATATTTGCGAGACGAGAGGGTCATGCGATAAATTACTGATCACGTACATATCGAAGTACAGGTTAACGCCCGAGTGAGAGGGATTGACGAGCGCAGCCCAGACGCGGTTGGAATCCGTCGGCTGAAGCTGGTCCGTCTCGCCCATGAAATATTTGCCCTGCAAGGACTTAATGAATGGATTTGTTATGTCCACGACATTCGGCGGGCCAAAGGAATACATTGCTGCACCGTCCCCTTCCTAATACATGCTTCTATTCAACCATATGATTAGAATCGCGGAACATGCATGCGTGTAGGCAGGAGACGATGGGTAAGAACCGGCCTTGGCAGCAGACGACATCGTTGAAGGCGGTGTTACTCTTTAGAGACGTGACTGCCCCATACCGCGACACCTTCTGCAGACAAGGCGCTGAATGTCATGACATAGGACAGAGTCCCTTCATCCCATTGACGGAGGAAAACGCCGTTGTATACGGTGCCGTCGATCGTAAGTTCGATCGTATAGTCGCCGGTGCTCTTCCAAGAGCCGCTGACGCTGCCCGTAATCTTGCCATCCTTTTGCAGTTCGATCAGCGCAGCGGCCTTCACATCGGCGGTAATATCTTTGCCGTGATTCACGAACTTGTACGCCCCGATAACCTTCTCGGCCGTAACCTTCTCGGCCGTCTCGCCCGCATAACGATGCGGCACTGCGACCGGCCAGCCCTCGGTATTCATCAGCAGTTGATGAACGCGAACCTCATGGCCTTCTCCGCGGGACGGGAAGCGAGTGTGGAATATAATGAAGTTTTTGTTTAATTCGGCATCATAATAGACGGAATTATGGCCCGGAGACACGTATCCCGTTCCGATATTCGCAATCTCGCCGTCCACGTTATCGAACTGGAAGTTGCCCATCAGCTTAGCGCCGTAAGGCGCAATGGATAGATCGTCGAAAAAGGTGCCGAACGCACCGTAGGCATCGATCATCGCTTTGCCTTCCGAATCGACGTATGGGCCGTCGGGGTTCTCGGAGCGGGCAACGCGGATATTGTAACCGCCCGTGGAATCAAGCCCTCCATAGGACAAATAGAGGTAGTAGTAGCCGGTTTCTTCTACGTACTGAATGTATGGCGCTTCAATCCTGCTATGGTTATTGCCCAGCAGCTTCTTGCCGTAGCCTTGTCCTTCGAGGGGGAGACCCGTCGCTGGATCGAGCTTCATAATGAAGATGCCCCCGGAATACGAGCCGTACACCATCCATAGGATGCCGTCCTTGTCGAAGAACACGTTCGGATCGACGACGTTCGGATGCACCGTTGCATCGTATACCGTGCCGTCTGCGCCGAGATCATTCCACATGCCGGATTTGAGAATCAAGCCTTTGTCGGTATAGGGCCCTTCGACCTTGTCCGCTACGGCAATGCCGAGCGCGGAGCGAGGAGAATCGCCCTTGCACATGCTGTAATACATATAGAACTTGCCGTCCGCAAGCTGAATAACATCGCCTGCCCAGAACGTATCCGTCTCGGCCCATTCGAGCCCTTCGCTCATTTCCTTCGTTACGTTCGGAATAATCGGATTCTCGTCATAAACGCTCGAGTTAAGCTGCTCCCAGTTCATCAGGTCGGTCGACTTGGCCACCGCCAGATGCGAGCCGAACACATAGAACGTATCGCCGACCTTAATAATCGACGGATCATGCACGGATGCGTTCTTGAAGGTCGGTTCCGCTTCCGTAACCGCTTTCAAATTATTGGCGGCTGTGTCCGCCCCGGGCGTGATCGATGGGGCTGGGCTGTTCGTATTGTTGTTACCGATACGGTTGCCGCCGCCGTTGTCGCTGCAAGCGCTCATTAGTGCGAGGACGCATACCGATGCGATTAGAGCTGTTCTTTTCTTCAAAATGTGGATCCCCCTTAAAACAAAGATATAGTTTATATTAACATTAACTAATTAATAAAATTATTATATTCGACTTGAGACCATTTAACAAGCTAGAAGCCGCTGATAAAGCCACGCTGATGAGAAAAAAGATACAGTTACTCACCAAAATGGTGAGGACTATACCTTTTTTCTGCAGGTCATTCCTATGTGCTGGAATCGGTAGGTTTTATATGAAAATCCGCGTACGAAATTGACTCGGTGTCTCCCCCATGATTTTCTTGAATGCGGAATTAAATGATTCGAGATGCCGGTAGCCAACATTCTCGGCAATGGTACTGATTTTAAGTTGAGAATGGTGCAGTTGCTCGCAGCTTTTCCGTATTCTCATGTTCTGAACGTATTTCCCGAAAGTTTGTCCCGTGTATCTAACGAACAGCCGTTGCAAGTGCCGCACGCTCCATTTGGAGTTGCTGGCTAATAGCGACAAAGTCAGTTCTTCATGGAGGTGCTGCTCCACGTATTGGATAACAACTTCAAATTGAAGATTCTCGCTTATGGTACCTTGTTTAACATTGGTTTGGAGTCGATATACGGCAATGATTAACTGAATTAGCAGCGTAGATATGAAAGTCTCGGAACCCGATCGCAATAAAGAGTATTCTCTGTGCATGGAAGACAAAATCTTCTCAATGGTGCCATCCTCGTCATAAGAGTCAAGACCGAAGCCAGTATCCTTAAGCTCCTCAATAAAGCGAAGAAGGGACGAATCAACAAGAATGCTCTTCAACTCATCGAGTACGGTTGGTTCGAAACTACAGTTGTAAACAATCAAATGTTGATGCTCGGTATCGGTAGAAGCCGGACGGAAGACATGCGGGGTTCCGACCGGAATAATAAATAATTGGCCTTTGCGCACGGGATTAACTTGATTTGAGATATAATGGAATCCTTTTCCTTCTGCCACGAGATTAAATTCAATAAAGTCATGGGAATGAAACGGAACTTCAAAATCTTCCGTAAAACGGCTGACATGAATCTGAAGATGATTTTTATAAAAATATTCGCCTTTAAATCGATGGATGACCGCGTTCATGATTTGACTCTCACCTCGACACAGTTATGGCATTAATCCGTGGATGTTATGTCCTTATTAGCGGATGTTGTCAGGATGGGGATAGCTATAATTATAGCATAGGAGCGGTTATAGCAACTCAAAAGCAGGAGGTTATATCGGTATGATCATTACGAATTTACTTGTTCAGTATTTGGAAAATCCACTGGGAATCGAGACCAAGAACCCGCTGTTAAGCTATACCCTTGAGTCAGGCGAGCAGAATCGGAATCAGGGCGCCTATCGTATTGTTGTTGCTTCCTCAATAGACTATTTAAGCAACGACATAGGCGACTTGTGGGATTCAGGAAAGGTTCTGAACGAGAGAAACTACGCGATCCGATATAATGGAAGCTCGCTCTTATCCAGACAGGAGGTTTTCTGGAAAGTAAAAGTGTGGGATAACCATCATACAGAGTCGGAATGGAGCGAACCGGCCTCATGGGAAATGGGGCTGCTGGAGGATCATGAATGGACCGCAAGCTGGATTGGGCAGGGGGATCATACAATGGGCAACAAGTCTTCCGCTCCGCAAGCGGCAACGGATTTCGAAGTACCGGATTGCAAGCGGATCGTCAAGGCTCGTGCTTATATTAGCGGATTAGGGTTATTCCAGGCAAGCATAAACGGATCCCGATTGGACGATCATTTTTTTAATCCAGGCGAAAGCGACTTTTCTAAGACGGTGTACTATGTAACCTATGATATTACAAATCGATTAAAGAACGGTACCAATGCAATCGGAATCGTCATCGGAAACGGACAATACGTTAATTTCAAGGTTAATCCTGTTATGTTGTTGGATGATCACACCGAGGCGCCTGAACATCGGTATCAAAAAAACGATAGCGGATACTTGCGGCAAGGGATTTACGGAGAGAAAAAAGCGATCGCCCAGATCGAAATGACCTATGAAGACGGCTCCATAGAAGTCGTGGCAGCAACGGATGGCAGTTGGAAAATAACGGACAGTCCCATAACCTTCAACAATTGGTATGGCGGGGAAGATTATGACGCGACTGCTGAAATCAGCGGCTGGGATATGCCGGGATCAGATCGTACCCGATGGCAGAATGCTGCTTTGATGAGTCCGCCGCTCGGCAAATTAAAAGCAAGAGAGTTTCACCCCGCCCGAATAACGGAAAAGTTCCCGGCCGCATCCGTAACGAGGCTGAATAATGGTCATTTGCTAGTGGATATGGGACGCAATGTAGCGGGCTTTCCGGAGATCGTGCTGCACGGGATGAAGGAGACGGACAGAGGAACAGTAATTCAGATGTTTCCGGCAGAAATCTTGAATGATGCGGGAACGGCTGTAGATCAGTCCTCTTGCACGCAAAGCTGGAGTGAACGATACCATTGCAGTATCAAGAACAGCTATACCGTTAGAGGTACCGGAGACGAAAGCTGGCATCCCTCATTTTGTTACCAGGGATTCCGGTACGTAGAGGTTGCGGGATTCGGACGGGAAGCATCCATTACTAATTTTAATTGTTGCGTTCTGAGAGTTTCGAATGAAAAAACAGGCACCTTTGAAACATCTAATCCCGTAATTAATCAAATTAACGAGATGACGGAGCGGTCGATTGAAAGCAATATGTTCTTCTCCTTCACGGACTGCCCGCAAATCGAAAAGATCGGATGGCTTGAAACGACTCACTTGATGTTCCGCTCCATGGCTGCGGGATATGACATTCGTTCATGGATTCCGAAAATCGTGCAGGATATGATCGATTCGCAAACCGACGAAACCGATATTCGGAACGGCGATACCGAGCAGATCGGTTATATCCCTGCCATTGCTCCGGAATATCATCGCATCGTCGGCTTGCATAGAGATCCGAACTGGAGCGGCGCATGCATTCTGACGCCGTGGGAGTATTATCAGATCTACGGAGATGAATCTATATTAGTAAAAGCATATCCTGCGATGAAACGATATATAGCCTACCTGGAGTCTCAAACGGTCAATGGCCTGTTAAATAATTATGCGCAGATGGGAGACTGGGGGCAACTAAATGAAAGCACGCCGAAAGTGCTGGTCGAGAATTGCGCTTATTATTATTTGCTGAGCACGATGGCTCAAATTTCAAATCTACTTCGCGATTCAGAGAATGCGGAGCGTTTCTTATCTCAAGCATCGGATGTAAGGGGCAGGTTTCATAATCATAGGGAGTGCTATCAACCGGAGCGCAAGGTGTATGGGAATGACAGTCAGTCAAGTTACGGCTGTGTGCTGTTTAGCGGCATTGTATTAGAGGAAAACAAAGAAAGCTCGATCGGGAAGCTTGTCGAGGCCGTTCGTCAACGCGATTATCATTTATCGTCAGGGGAAGTCGGATTGAAACAAGTGTTTTCCGTATTAGGAAAGTATGGCCACAACGATGTGGTCTATCGAATGGTTATGAACGATACGCAGCCGAACTATAAGTTTTTTGTAGATAACGGTTTGACTACTCTTCCGGAGTATTGGAATTACGAGGAACTATGGCATGGTATGGCGAGATCGAGAAACCATGCCATGATGGGGCATGTGAAAGAGTGGCTGACCAGTTATGTATTAGGAATAAGAATGGAAGCGCCGGGTTATCGAAATATGAAGATCGAGCCTGCGCTGACACATACCATCGGGAAAGCACAAGGAAGTATAGCAAGTCCGTATGGCGCTGTTCGCGTTGCGTATGATCGAAATGAGGATGGGATGCACCTGGAAGTTCAAATTCCTGTAGGTACAACTGCTGACGTTGGAATTCCTGCGATCGGCTCCGGGAAAATAAATACAGGCGGCAGCAGTAATAATCGAATTGAAAAACAGGGGCAAACGTATTGGATTCAAAATGTAGGATCAGGCCATTACAAGTTTACGATCATCTAAACAACCTATAGGACCGATTGCTCTCTGGAATGTCCTTCCGGAGAGTATTTTTTAGGTTTCGGGAGAGGCTGTGACCATTATTCATGAACGGGATGTGGAAAAAAACAGTATTAACGAGGCTGTTCGCGCTCTTCTGCCTTTCGTTGCTGCCAACTTATATTCTGGCCGTCATCGTTTATAACTGGAGCACTGCCGGTATTACTAACCTATCCGTTTCTACAGCGATATTTTGTTAAAGGGATGGTTATAGGAAGCGTGAAGGGGTAGCATAGCAAAAAAACGGCCTCATCGCCCGATAACGGGATAATGAGGCCGTCTCTTCTTCTGCCCGCGATAGAAGCGTTATTCTACTTTTTTCGGAGCTTCGAACGTCATGCCTTTCGTGTCCACCGTAACCTTCTTCATGGAAAGCGGTTCAAGCGGCTTGTCGCTGGCGTCGCGCTCTTGGGCAACGATTTCGTCGACCACTTCGAGCCCTTCCGTAACTTTGCCGAATGCAGCGTACTGATTGTCGAGTGAAGTATTATCCTCGGCCATGATGAAGAACTGCGAACCTGCCGAATTCGGATCATTCGTCCGCGCCATGGAAATAACGCCGCGCGCATGCTTCAGTTTGTTCTCGAAGCCGTTCGACGAGAACTCTCCGGCAATGCTGTAACCCGGACCGCCGCTGCCTACGCCGTCGGGATCGCCGCCTTGAATCATGAAGCCCGGAATAACGCGGTGGAAAATAACGCCGTCATAGAACCCGCTTTGTACAAGCGAGATGAAGTTGTTGACTGTATTCGGAGCAACCTCCGGATAGAGCTCGACCTTAATCGCTTTATCGTTGCTCATCTCAATCGTAACGACGGGATGCTTGTCCGATCCGAGCAGCTCGGGGCCGTCTTCCTGCGGCGGCTCCGTTGCGGCAGCATTTTCATTGTTGCCCGAGCCTTGCGTGTCGCCTCCGGTATTTTCCTTGCTGGCCCCGCAGCCTGTCGCGACGACAAGCAATACGGCGAGTATGACGAGCAGTCCTGCAAATAATCTTTTATTCAACAGCATGTACGCATCCCCCTTGTATATGATCCACTTTGTATAATAGCATATCGAATGATTTGATTGCGAGTGTGCATGCATTTGAGGGTTGACCTTCTCGTAAGGGAAAGCTTTACGATGGATTCGCAGTGTTATATCAATACAGGAAGGATGATTGCCATTATGCCGGATCATGAAGCGATTTATAAGAATGAAGCGGAGATTTACGATGCTTTGATTACGAAACAGCCTGCCTTGCAGATGCTCATCAACGAGATTAGGCCATATGCGGGGCTCGATATTGTCGATGTGGGGGCAGGGACGGGCAGACTGACGACCGTGCTCGCGGGCGATGCGCGGTCCATCGTGGCGACAGACGCCTCGCAAGCGATGCTGGGGATCGCGGCAAATAAGCTTGCCGCTGCCGGACATACCAACTGGCGGACAATCGCCGCCGATATGAGAGAGCTGCCGCTCGAAGAGAAAAGCGCCGATCTGATTGTGGCCGGATGGTGCATATGTTATTTGGGATCCAGCAACAATCCGAGTTGGGAGCGAGATATCGAGAAGGTCATGCGCGAGCTGGGACGGGTGCTGCGCCCGGGCGGGACGATTATTATTTTCGAGACGATGGGAACGGGGTTCGAACAGCCGAATCCGCCCGATTTTCTGCTAAGCTATTATTCGGCATTAACGGAAAAGTTCGGCTTCTCGCATAAGTGGATCCGTCTGGATTATCAGTTCGATAGCCCGGAGCAGGCGGAGCATTTGACGGATTTCTTTTTCGGGGAGGATATGGAACGTGCCGGTGCGTTGAGCGGCAGGGCTTATGTTCCGGAATGCGCAGGCGTATGGTGGCTTCATACGTAGATTGGAATGAAGGCGGGGAGCGCTGAATGAGGCGCTGCTCCTCTTTCGGTTACCGAATAACGAATTTCGACACCTCGCTAATTTCGTTAATCTCGTCAACCGTCAGCTTGAAGCGGAGCGTCTTGACGTTCTGCTCGGCATGCTGCGCTTTGGAAGCGCCGGGGATCGCGAATACGGTATTGCCATGGGCATGAATGAGCCAATTGAGCGCGACCTGCGTGACGGTAGCGTCATAATGGGAAGCGATCTGGCGCATCGTATCGATAAGCGGCTTCGATCGTTTCATACCTTCCCGGCGGAAGGCGGTGCCAAACTTGCGAGGCCCTTTGATCGTTTTGACAAGCAGCGGATCGTCATGGAATTTGCCGCTTAGAATGCCTTGCGCAAGCGGCGAGTAAGCGATAATGGCGGCATTCAGCTCCTTGGCGGTGTCCAGGATGCCATTCTTCTCAATGCTTCGGTCGAGCAAGCTATACTTCACTTGATTGGAGGCCAGACGCATGCCATGCTCGCGCAGAACGCGGTCCGCTTCGATCATCTGCTTGGCGCAGAAGTTGCTGACGCCTATATACTCGATCTTTCCCGCTTCCGCAAGCTTAATCATCTCCCGCATCTCGCTGCCGACGGTAGAGAACGAGAACGGCTGATGGACTTGGTACAAATCGATCTTCCGTCCTTCAAGCGCTTCCGATCGATCGTTAATCGTTCGTCCAATGCTGCTGGCTGTGCGAAGGATAGGCCACCATTTCGTAGCAACGTGAACATGGGCTTCCGCAGGCAACGTTTCACGCAATGCGCGGGCAAGCTGCTGCTCGGACTGTCCGTTGCCATATATTTCGGCGGTATCGAACCAGTTTATACCGCCTTCAATGCAGGTTCGTACGATGTCATTGATTATGCTCGGCTCTAGCGTGGGCCAGAACTTGCCGATCAAGCCCCCTCCATTGCTGAATTGCCAGCATCCGAGTCCAAGAGGAGATAACTTCAATGAAGTATTGCCAAATCGTCGATAGGTGGATTGAGGCATGGCAGCGAGTCTCCTTTGCGGCAAATCGGTTATAGATAGAGAGTAGTGTGTAGTTTGGATTGGATTAGGATTTGCCGGTAATTTGTTGAATTCTCCCTAGCAGCTCATTGACCTGCCGCAGGAGCGATTCTGCATCTTCAGGCGTACTGCCCAGCTGGCAGTAGAGTTGTGGAGGGACATCGTAAGCTTTGATCTTCAAAGCTTGGCCTGCCTCTGTAAGCGTAACGAGAACGCTGCGCTCGTCGTCGCGGTCGCGGGTGCGTGTCAGAAGACCGGCGGCCTCGAGCTTCTTCAGAAGCGGCGTAAGCGTTCCCGAATCGAGGTATAGCTTATGTCCAAGCGCGCTGACCGAGATATGGTCCTGCTCCCATAGCGCGAGCATCGTGACGTATTGCGTATAGGTTAATCCGAGCTTATCCAGAATAGGGCGGTATAGCTTGGTCATCTCCCGCGAGCAGGCATATATGGCGAAGCAGATTTGGTTATCGAGCTTTATCGTATCGTCGATATTCATGTGTACCTCCAAAGGTATAGGCATTCTATTTTTATTATAAAATGCCCCTTTTCATTGCTGATCATCCAATTAAATTGTATTAAACCAAATATAGAGCAGACGGCTGCCGACTGTCAACCTGGCAAAGCGCATAAATGTTATCCGAAAATGGGGTGTGAACAACTTGCGTTCACGCTCCATTTTTTATATTGCTTCAACGATTGACTGCGCTTCTCCAAAATACGACGTGCCAAGCTTTTTTGTGAACGGCAGCCGATTATGTTATAGTTACAACGTTTATTCGATGTTATGGAGGAGTTATGATTATGGCGCATACGGCAGACGATGTGGCGGAATGGATGTTGAATGAAGTGAAATCGGCGGGAATCTTGCATCAAGAGGCCGCGGTTGAATATATTAAGAGCCATTTTGGCGAGTCATTTATTTACGTGAATGAGAACGGCAACGAGTCGATCGACAAAGAGGTGAAGAAGGCGTTCCGCAAGCTTCATCGCGGCAAGGCGGCATGGGAGCGCGACGGCTTTTTCTGGGGCTGGAGCTAGAGCTCGCCTAATACAATTTCATGCAAACAGCCTGCATCGTCATGGATGCAGGCTATTCTTCGGGCTATTAAATAACATAAAGGTGTTTTGTCCCGCTAAATTGTGGCGTTCGTGCGCCGATGCATCAATAACCGGAAAAACTCCCGTTAATAATACGGACTAAACCAAGAAGCACGGATATGGGCAGGATTAGCGGGAGGAATTCCAGTTATTCCAACATATCGGCTACTTTTCGCAAAATTAGAGGTAGTTATTCCAGTTAAATTTGCGGAGTGCTGCTGATTAGTCGGTTGTTGCAGCCCAAGTCATGCTGCTTTTCTGAGTCGGTATTAACGAACGAATGCGCCAGCCACTCCAGTTACTCCAACTACCTCTCCAGTACCCCCAGTTCAAACCTCTACTCCAACCCTACGCCGATCCCAAGCGCTTCCGCACGCCGCACCATATAGTCGGCTACGGTCAGATCGAACGAAGCCATTCCCATCGGGCAAAATAACACCGGCTCGTCATGCCCCCAAGCTGCGAGCGCCTCGCGGCACACGACGTCGGCGAGCGAACGCGTCTGTTCTTTCGCGAGGCCGCACTCTTTGTGCAGCAGCTCGATATCGGTATTCTCGCGGCATACCTCGTTCCAATCGTCGACAATGACGGCCTTCACTCCGCCGATGGCTTCCGCCTTGAAGTCGCGCAGCGACACGTCCAGCAGCAGCGTCCCCGGAGCGGGAGGCGCATCGATGTAGCGATTGCTGCTGACGGTGCATGTGATAACGACGTCGGATTCGGCGTAGAGCTGCTGCCAAGTGGACGCAGCAAGCGTCTTGCCGCGCAGGGCGGAGTGGATATTGTCGAGCTTCGGCTCGCGAATGTCGTAGACGAGGGCCGAGTCGATGAGATCGCCGTACAGCTCGGCGCACATATCGAAGTGCAGCTGGCCGATCGGGCCCCATCCGATGATGCCTACCCGCATGCGGCGCCCCGGATGGGCTTTCAAATAATGGCGAAGAACGAGGCCGCTTACGGCGGCGGTGCGCGCGGCGCTCGCAAGCGGTGCGTTGATGATAGCGTACGGCACGCCGCTTGCCGCATTGTTCAGGACGGTCACGCTATGCGCGCGAGGCAGTCCGAGGTGAATGTTGCCGGGAAAGCTGGCGATCCATTTCAAGCCGGCGGCTTGCACGTCGCCGCCGATATAGGCAGGCATCGCGATAATGCGGTTGGCCGGATCTTTGTAGCGCAAATAAGGCTTCAGGGGTTGGGCGTAATCGCCTTGATCCATGACGGTGACGGCATGCTCCACGCTATTTACAAGTTCATTCCATTGCAAGCCGACCATGCGTAGATGACTATCGTTCAAATATAACACGAGCATTATCCTTTCAACGGTGGAATGGCAGTGCCGAATTTCTGCTCGACCCATGCGTCGGAGTAGACGGTATCCATGTATCGCTCTCCGCGGTCATGGAGGATGACAGCGCAGACGGAGCCGCTCGGAATCTGATCATAGAGGCGTGACATCGCCGCAATGACGGCGCCGGAGGAGGGTCCGGCAAGAATCGATTCCTTCTGAACGAGCTTCCTGCAGCAGGCTACCATTTCGCGTTCCGGTATATTCATAGAAATGTCCATAAATTTCGACTGCCCGAAGGGAGGGACGATGCCTGCCCCGAGGCCGGGAAACACGCGAGGTCCTTTGGCGCCGCCGAATATGACGCTGCCTTCGGCATCGACGGCAACGAGCTTCGTGCCGGGCGAGTGCTCGCGCGCATACAAGGAGCATCCGAGCATCGTGCCGCATGTGCTGACGCCGCCGACGACATAGTCGACTGTCCCAAGCTCGTCGACGATCTCGCGCATCGTGCCCTCGTAATGAGCGCCGTAATTGTTGTCATTCGCGTATTGGTTCGGCCAATAGCTGCCCGGTAAGCGCTGGAGAAGCTCCTGTACCCGCTGCAGCCGTGCCGGCAAAAATTCACCGGTCGCTTCGTCCGGTTCAGCCACGAATTCAATCTCCGCGCCATATGCCTTCATGATCTTGATGTTCTGCTCGGACGTCTTCGGATCGATTACGCATATAAACTTCATGCCATGGTAAGAACAGATTGCAGCAAGGCTGATCGCCATATTGCCTGAGCTTGATTCGACGACGACCGACCCCGGGCCGATTCGTCCGTCCTTGATCGCTTGATCGATAATGCGCGCAGCGGGCCGGTCCTTGGAGCTTCCGTTCGGATTCATCAGCTCCAGCTTGGCGTATACCCGTATGCCCCGGCGTTCTTCGAATAGTCTGGACAGCCGCACAAGCGGCGTTTGCCCGATAATGGCCAATATACTATCGTTCACCACGATGGCCCACCTTTCAAAAATAGATCTTTTTCGCCTTCACCGCTCCCCGTTCCAATTGCTCGTCATCTGCCGCTTTCGTCACGACAATCCCGCTCAAAATACGGTTTTGAATCATTTCGCCAATCTCAGGAATCTTAACCTCGATCGCTTGCCGGATCATTTCCATCATTGCTTCATCCAGCGACTTGCTCTTAATATGAACGGCAAGCTTATTGCCGCTAATGCGCACCCGCAGCTCCGCATCATGCACGAAGCGGTTCACGACCTCTTCGATGTCATAAAGGCTGATTTTCTCGCCATGCTTCAGCTCCGCGCCGATCCGTTTCGAGATGCAGCGGAACGTTTGCTTCGGTACGCCGTCTACCATAATCGTCTCAAAATCTCTCACAACGTCGTAAGTGACGAATCGAATAGCGGGAAACATAGAGCGGACGAAAGAGGTCAGCACGAGCACGCCTTCGTTGTCCTGAAGCGGAGCAAAGCCCGGATCGATTTGTTCGGCCGGTACGGCTTCCCCGAACAGGCCGTCGGATAAGACGTATTTGCCGAGCGCATGCGAATAAGCGGCGATGGCCCCGATCTCGATGGAGCCGTAGGTGTCCAAAATATCGCCCCGCCGGATGCCGAAGCGTTCAGCCATATTCGCTTGCCATTCCAAGGTGGCAATCTCGCCGACGACGATTATTTTTTTGATGCCGAACGCGGACGGCGTTGCAGCTGCTGCGGCAATGCCATCTAAGATGGAGGGCATCGTGTAGAGCAAGTCGGGCTTGAAGCTGTCAAGGCGAGCGATATGCTCTTCGATCGGAGAGGAGAAGGATAAGGCATCGGCTTCGAACCCCATCTTCTCGAATATGGTAACGGCCGTGCTGGCCGCGTGCCCGGTCCCCATGTCGGCAAGCGCTCTGCGAACGCTCTTCAGATCGCTGCCGAGCCACTCGCGGAAAGAAGCCATTTTGGCATCGATATAGCGCTCGTCATCCGGCTCCGAATAATAGATGGCCTTGCGCTTGCCGGAGGATGTCCCCGACGTCCTGTAGACGGATAAGCCGGGTTCGGTTCTGCTTGGCACTGCGTAATACCCTCGTTCAAGCACCTCGGCCGTCACAAAAGGCAGCTCCGCAATGTTTTGCACATGGGAATGAAGCCCCAGCTGCGCGAGCCATTCGGCGTACCAGGGATGAAGCTTGCCTATCAGCTTAACTTGCCGCTGAACTGGCATTGCTAGAGTCATAGGTATGAGCCTCCTATCGCATAGATTCAAAGCTGAATTACTAAAGCATATGTTGGCGAAGACGGCTCGGTTCGGTTTATGACGATAGCGGCCTAGGGCTATTTTTTGACTAGATTAATATGTTAACAAGAGACTGAAAACAACGGAGGGATTACGTGGACGTGAATTTGAACAAGGCGGTAACGGCTAACAAAGCCGACAAGGTGGAGGATGGCCCAAAGGCCGAGGTGTCTATAAAGAGCAACTATAGATACCGGAGATTGTATTCGAGACCAAAGAAGAAGAAATCCTACAAAGTAACGAAGAAGAAGTGGGGTCCAACAGCGCGCAGGTTCAAGTCCTATAAGCCTAACAAGTACAGTCGTTCGGGCGGAAGCAAATATGTCGAGCCTGTTAAGAAAAAATATGTGCGGAAAGCACCGGCACCGGTGAAACGGAAGGTCGTGCCGCGGAAATATAAGCAGGCTTCCTATAGCAAAAAGGTCGCGCCTCCAAAGCGGAAGAAGGCTGAGCCTGTTGTGAAGGTGAGCCGGTCGTACAAGGATAAATGGGTGAAGACGAAGGTGCTGCTCCGCAACAGAGAGCTAAGCCGGCATGTGCCGAAGACGAAGCTGTTCAGCAAGAAAACCTTATATGGCATGCTGCGAAATTACGGGATGGTATACGCGAAACCCGTGGATGGCCAAATGGGTATCGGCGTTATGCGCGTGGAGCTGAATAGAGGCGGATATTCCTATCAGAACGGGCTGCGGAAGTCGTCGTTTGGCAGTTATGACGCGCTCTATAGCGCGCTTGTCAGGGAGACGAAAGGCAAAGTTTATGTGGTGCAAAAAGGAATTAATCTGCTTAAGCATAAAGGCAGGCCGTTCGATATCCGTTTAATGGTGCAGAAGTCGCCGCATGGCGGCTGGGAAGCAACGGGCACGCTCGGAAGGGTGGCGCATCCGCGCAAAATCGTCACGAACGGCAGTCAGGGCGGTTCGATCTACCCAACTGCGCTTCTGCTGAAGAAATATTCCGATGCGGGTTACCGCAACCGCTTGCTGCGGCATATGGACTATATCGGACTCGTTACGGCGAAGCAGATGCGTGCCGCTTATCCGGGGCTGAACGTGATCGGGCTTGATCTCGCGCTCGATAAGCGTTTGAAGCCATGGATATTGGAAGTGAATACATCGCCCGATCCTTGTCCTTTCACGCTGCTGCCGGATCAGACGATGCTGCGCAGAATCATCAAGTACGCTAAAGCATACGGCCGCAGATACGCGCTGAATTGCGGTAAAGCTAAGCGCGGCGTGTAAGTAAGCATAAGTGCGGCAAGCGCCTCTAATCGGAATGGACGATGGATTCCATCGAGAAAGCGGTGCGGAATCGAAGGCTCTCGACCGGGTCGCGCAAGTCCCGGCCGGTGAGCCTTTCGCATTTATCGAGACGATAGGTGACGGTGTTGCGATGGACGAATAGCTGCTTGGCTGTTTCGGCCAGCTGGCAATGCGTCTCATAGAACGTGCTTAGCGTCTTAAGGAGATCGCTCCGTTCCTTGCCATCGATTTGGAGCAAATCCTTGAACGTATCCTCGTAATATTCCTTCAGCTCCTCCTTCGGAATCATCCGCAGGAGGTTGTTGAAGTTTTTCGCGCGATAGGGTTGGACAAACTGTCGCTTGCGGGCGTCATAGCCGGTCTGCAACGCTTCCACGGCTTCCTTGTAAGATAACGGAATGTCCGGGAGCTGGGGGACGGGGTTGCCGATCCCTATGGAAATCGGGATGCCGTGTACCCGGTGAAGGGTATCGACGATTTGCCGCATTTGCTCCATAAACTTGCTGCCCTTGCCTTCCTTTACATCGATGCCTCGTTGCAGCGCGATCAACGCGCAGAAATAATCGTTTTTCGTGAATAACACGAACCGTTGATCAAGTTTGGAAAACTCGGTTTTCAGCACATTGTAGTGGCGATCGCGCTCCGATAAAAACCTGCCGTCCGCTTCGATAGCGTTCGAGACGCCCGCGGTATCGTAGGATGTATCCCGTTTCATGACGACGCTGACGTAGGAGGGGTGATTCATCAGGTTGTAATATTTGATGCGATGGGTGAGCTCCTGCTCCGAGGAGATAAGGCCATCCACGAAGTCGGAGAAAAATTCGTTTTTGTACCGGCGAGATCTCTCCTTCACTGCTTGCCGCTTCATAAGCTCCAGACCGATCACGTTGGCCGCTTGTTCCATTGCATGCTTGGACAAGCTGTAGTGCGCATGGCTCTGGTCAATGAGCGCAACTACGTAGCCTTCGAGCTGGAAAGTCATGATCGGTTGAATCACGGAAGCTGCTGCAACTGCGGAGTCGCGATTGGGGGCGATACGCTCTTGCAGGCTTGGCAGAAAATCGCGGCATTGCAGTTCTGTCAGGCCGCTGGAGTGACAGAGGAGTTCGGCATGCGCATCGATGAGCAGAACGGGCGAGCTGATAAGCAGGGACAGCTCCTCGATGATGTCCTGCGTCGTCTTGCCCTGCATAATCATTTGCGAAAATTGCCTATGCGTCGTCAGAGCATAATTCAGCTCGTCGGTTCGTTTCTCTAGAATATGGCTGAGCGAGTGGCTCCATATGTCGCCAAGCGATTGTTCCAACGACAGCTCGATGATCGGAAATTGCAGCTCGTCGGCGCGCTTAACGACTTCCGGCGGCACTTCGCTGAAGAAACGTTTGGTCTTGATGGCAAGACCGGCACAGCCAACGCCGGCCATGCTCGTAACGAGCGACAGCAACGCCTCGGGATGATCCTTCATCGCGTAGCCGGTTGTAAGAAGCAGCTCCTGCGGCTTCAAATAATGAATGATGTCGGGAGCATCCATGATGGTGATGGATTGAACGGTATTGCTCATGCCTTCGCGGCCTGCGACGACCGCGGCGTTGGCATATATAGGAAGCGACAGCAAGTCTTTGAGCAGCATGACGGCACCACCCTTGCACAAATGTTATGTTTTATGACATCAATGTATCACTTGTGCTTCTTGTTGTAAATATGCAATTGTTCATAATGTTCAAGGGATATCTGTGATTATTGGTTAATGTGAACAATGACTTTTGGATGGAATGCGATTAAGATGTAGCTATACATCACCGATACATGTAAGCTAAGTTAACAATTAAATGAATTGGGGTTGGGGTAATGAAATTGGAAGTGCGCCAGGTTGGGAAGAGCTATGGCAGCAGAACGATTTTGAAAAATGTAGATCTCACCGTTCACTCTCACGAGTTTATATGCATATTAGGCCATAGCGGTTGCGGCAAATCGACGTTGTTGAATATGATTGCAGGTTACTTGCTGCCTGATGAGGGGGGGATTACGGTTGACGGCGAAGCGGTCAAAGGGCCGTCGAAATCGCGGGGCATGGTGTTTCAGGATCACGCCTTGTTCCCCTGGATGACGGTGCTTGACAATATCTCGTTCGGTCCCGAGGTGCAGAAGATGCCCAAAGCGCAGGCGAAGGAGACGGCCAAACAGTTTTTGAGGCTGGTCGGACTGGAGCCATATGCTTCGCATTATCCCGCGGAGCTGTCGGGCGGGATGAAGCAGCGCGTCGGCATTGCGAGGGCTCTCGCAAGCCGCCCGGATATTTTGCTCATGGATGAGCCGTTCGGCGCTCTTGACGTACTGACGAGAGAGACGATGCGCGTCGAGCTGCAGAAGATTTGCAGCCAGTTGAAGCCGACTATTTTGTTCGTAACGCATAGCATTAGCGAGGCTGTTTATTTGGCGGATCGCGTTGTTGTCATGAAGCACGGCGAGATTGCGGAAATTTTTGAAGTTGGCATTAAGCACCCGCGGTCGTCGCATTCGGATGGATTCGGTGAAATGATGAGCCGAATCGAACGCGTTCTGATGGATGAAGAGCATTTGGAGCAGGTTTCAGCAAAGGTGGGTTCGTAATGAATGGAGCTAAATCGTCGACAGTGAAGGGTGCCGGCCCGCTCGCGGGAGCTGAGGCGGCAGTTATCGGCAAGCAAGCGCGCGGGAAAAGACCCGGGGCGTTCGGTTCGTTTTTTCAGAAATACAACATACTCCCGTCATTGCTGTTCTTTGTACTGTGGGAGCTGTTTTCCAGAGTGAATGAAACCGTCAAGTTTTTTAACCCGAACTTTCTTCCGGCTCCGACCGTGCTGCTGTCGGAAGGCTGGGAGCTGGCGAAGACGGGCATCATTACGGACAGTATCCTTTCGAGTACGGTTCGAATTCTGCTAGGGTTTGTGATCGGAAGCGCTGCGGCGGTTGCGCTCGGCGTCGTGATGAGCAAGTTCAAAGCGGTTGAGCGTTGGTTCTCGCCGATTCTTAATCTGGTCGGACCGATTCCGGCGCTAGCCTTGCTCCCGTTGTTTATTATTTGGTTCGGCATTGGCGAGTTTCCGAAGGTGCTCCTAATCGCATGGACGACTTTTATTCCGGTGCTGGTGTATACGCTCGACGGCTTCAAATCCGTCCCTTCCACATTAATTCGGTCGGCGCTCAGCTTGGGTGCGACGGAGCGGCAAATTTTCACGAGAGTGATGCTGCCTTCCGCTATTCCGAATTTTCTCGTCGGCGCGCAAGTAAGCCTCGGTTTGTCGTTCTCCGCTCTCATCGTCTCCGAGATGATGGGCGCAAAGGACGGACTTGGCTATATTATCGTAGACGCTAGAAACTATCTCAATACAACCAATATGTTCATAGCCATCATACTTATCGGCTTAGAATACAGCTTGTTGTCCTACTTACTGAAATTGGTCGAGAGGAGGATCACGGCTTGGCGTAAAGGCGGACTCCGCGACGCAATAGAGAAGTAGTGCTTCCCGCTGGACCGGTCAGTCATGGCAATTGAAGAAACGACAAGAAAACAAACAATAGTGGAGGGAATACCTATGAAAAAATCGGGAAAATGGTTTAAATCTGCAATCGTATTGACGTCGCTAACATTCGTGCTTGCTGCATGCGGCGGCAATAACAACTCACCGGAAGGGACTTCTACGAATTCGCCTGCCGATACGGAAGCTTCTGCAAAGCTGGAGACGGTTGATTTGACCCTGGTCGGCGTTCGTGACGCGCAAATTTCCTCGCAGCAAATTATTGCCGATAAGCTCGGCTATTTCAAAGAAGAGGGCTTGAACATAACGAGCCAACTGATCGAGAGCGGACCGGACATCGCGCCGATGGTTGCCGGAGGCAGCGCGCCTGTCAGCATTCAAACGAATTTTATGGATATCATCCTTAAATCGAAAGACGTTCCGGTCAAAATCATCTCCCCGCTGGCGCAAATAGCAGGCACGCAAGCGGTTGTCGGTTCGAGCAAGCTTGTACTGAATAGCGCGAAGGACCTTGAAGGCAAAACGATCGGAATTCCGAGCGGAGCCGACGTTATGATCGCGATCAATAACATGGCGGCAGAGCTTGGGGTGGATGCAAGCAAGATCAAATACGTGAACATTGCGCCGAGCGACGCGGTCGTTGCTTTGGAGAAGGGCGACATCGACGCGATGGCTGCTTGGGAGCCGTTCATTACGAAGGCGATTCAAGGCGGCGGCAAGTTTCTCTTCAGCGGAACGAAGAGCGAGCTGCCGGATAAACAAGGCGACGTGAACTGGATGAGCGTGCATACGACGATCCAAGTATCCGACGATTTCATTGAGGAAAATCCGAACACGTTGAAGGCCATACTGCGCAGCTTGAAGAAAGCGACGGATTACATCAACGACAACCGTGAGGAAGCCATTAAAGTATTGGCTCCCGAGCTGCACCTTAGCGAGGAAGAGCTGACGCAAATTATGAGCCGCAACGTATACTCGATGGAAGTTGGCGACTCCTACGTGAACGGAAGCAACGGTAAGGCTGTCGGCGAGTACCTGAAAGGCGTAGGCAATATCGAAACGATTCCGACGCCTGCATCTTACCACGACCTAAGCTTGCTGAAGGAAGTTGACTCCAGCCTGATCTCGGTAGAGCTGAAGTAACTCAGGCATTAATGGACTTACATGAATCGGGCCGCTGACTTCATAGTCCGCGGCCCGATTGTATTTGGAAAGCTGTATGCGAAGGTGTCTGGGTACATCGCCGACTGTTGGTGGTTGTGAGGTAACCTCATTATTTAGTGAGGAGGATCTCGCTATATTGGAAGGTTATCGGACTTCTGACGAACTAGACTCACTATTTTGCGGGAGCCGCCGGAGAGACGCGAAAAATAGTGAATGCAGCTTCACTATTTAATGAGGCTGCTTCATAAACTTCATTAAGTATGGATGCAAAAAGATAAAACAGGCGAACAATTTCATTGCGAGAGGCGGTCGAATCGTATGAACGATCAGGGAAAGCTGGATCTAATCATAAAAAACGGTACCGTCGTATTGAAGGATGAGGTGCGAGTTCTCGATATCGGCATCCTGGAGGGACGGATCGTGCAGCTTGGCGAGCAACTGGATGAGAATATCGCGGAGACAACCGTCGACGCAGCAGGGCTTACCGTCATGGCGGGAATGATTGACGTTCATGTGCACTTGAACGAACCGGGGCTCGGCGAATGGGAAGGTTTCGAGAGCGGCTCCGCCGCGCTTGCGGCCGGCGGTTGCACAACCTATGTGGATATGCCGCTGAACGGCATTCCGCCGACGGTTACGGTCTCTGCCATGCAGCAAAAGCTGGATGCTGCTCAAGGAAGGTCGCAAGTCGATTATGCGCTTTGGGGCGGACTGGTACCGGGCAAGCTGCATGAGCTTAAGCCGCTGCACGAAGCGGGCGTGGTTGGATTTAAAGCGTTTATGTCATCGCCTGGCGATCCGAGCGAGGATGCTTTCCGAGAGGTGGACGACTATACGTTGCTCGAAGGAATGAAGATCATAGCAAGCTTGAACAAAGTGCTTGCGCTGCATGCGGAGAGCGAGCCGATCGTATCGAAGCTTGGCCTGGCTATGCGGGCGGAAGGACGGTCGTCGCCTGCGGATTATGCGGCTTCCAGGCCGATTATTGCAGAGCTCGAAGCGATTAACCGTGCATTGTTCTATGCGGAGCAAACGGGCTGTGCGCTCCATTTCGTTCACATTAGCAGCGAGGCCGGCGTGAAAGCGATCGTGGGGGCGCGTGAACGCGGTCTGGATGTAACGGTAGAGACTTGCCCGCATTATTTGACCCTCACGGCGGCGGATTTGGATAGGAAGGGCGCGGTTGCCAAGTGCTCTCCGCCGCTGCGCGATGAAGCGGAGCGAGAGAAGCTGTGGCAGGAGATTGCGGCGGGGCATGTGGATATGATTTCCTCGGACCACTCGCCTTGTCCGGCTTCCATGAAGGAAGCGGATGATTTCTTCGACGCTTGGGGCGGCATAGCAGGAGCGCAAAGCTCGATGGAGCTTATTATAGGCGAGGGCCATGTGAAGCGCGGAATCCCGCTCACTCTGCTGAGCCGTCTGCTCTCTTCTGCGCCGGCGAAGCGTTTCGGGCTGCATAAGGGCAAAGGCGAAATCCGTGTCGGAGCTGATGCGGACATTGTTCTCATTGATCTAAACAAACCTTATACTTTAGAAACCAATCATTTGTATCACCGGCATAAGCACAGTCCTTATATAGGCGAAACCCTTCATTGCAAAATAGCGGCGACTTATCTAGGCGGGCAGCTTGTGTACGATGAGAAGCGGGGTTTGAGCGCGCGAAAGCCCGGCAGGTGGGTCCGATAGTTTTTTTTGTTAACAAGAGAGGGGGAGCAGCTATGGGGCTGAGTGTACTTTCTCATCCGCAGGATAAGGAGCGGCTGTTGACTTATTTCGAGACGCATATCATGCACATATTGAATTGGTTGGCTGCATTCAGCCCGGATGAAAACGGCGGCATAACGCGGCTGCTTTACACCGAAGGATGGCTGAATACTCAGCAGGCGTTAGCTGTCAAAATGGCAAGTCATGGTCTGGAAACCGAGTTTGACGAGGTCGGCAACTTATTTGGAAAATTACAAGGCGAGGATCGGCATGCGCCTTCTATAATAACAGGGTCCCATATTGATACGGTTGTTCAAGGCGGTAAATATGACGGAGCTTATGGCATTGCTGCAGGCTTGCTCGCGGTAAATTATTTGCAGCAGCAATTCGGCAAGCCGAAGCGGACGATTGAGGTTGTTTCGCTTTGCGAAGAGGAAGGCAGCCGTTTTCCGATCGCTTATTGGGGCTCGGGCAGCATTGCGGGGAAAAGAGACTTCGAGCAGATTGCTCGGTTGCGGGATATGGATGAGGTATCTTTCACGGATGCCATGCGGGAATGCGGATTCGGGGAAGGCTCCGGCCGAAGCAGCCGCCGCCAAGACATCGGCGCGTTCATCGAGGTTCATATCGAGCAGGGCGCGGTGCTGGAGACGGAGAAGGCGGCTATTGGCATTGTGGATGCGATAGCCGGCCAAAGACGAATGAAGTTCGAGGTTACTGGCGAACCGAACCATGCGGGCACGACGCCGATGCATATGCGCAGAGATGCGCTTGAAGGCGCCAGCGCTATGATCCAGGAGCTGCGCCGCGAAGCGATGAAGCAGGGTGCGCCGCTTGTGGCGACGGTGGGACAGCTTCATGTGCAGCCCAATGTACCGAATGTCGTGCCGGGCAAGGTGATGTTCACGGTGGATGCCAGGCATGGGGACGAGGAGGCGCTCGGCAGCTTCTGCGAATGGGTGATGAATACATTCAAGCGGCTCGCGGAGGAACGGGAACTTGGGTTTAGCGGCATGGAATGGTTTTGCGAGAAGCCGGTTCCGATGGATGCCGGTATGAAGCAGCATATGGATGAAATAACCGAGGAGCTCGGCATCGCTTCGATGCGGATGGTTAGCGGAGCGGGGCATGACGCCGTGATGTTCGAGCATATATGCAAGGCTGGAATGCTGTTCGTTCCGAGCCGCGGCGGCATTTCGCATTCGCCGCTGGAGTATACCGCGCCAAGCGAGCTCGCTGTCGGAGTGCTGATACTGGCGGAATTGTTGTACAGATTGGGGTATAAGGAGGAACGGATATGAAGGTTTACAAGGATTTGTCGCCATCGCCGCGTACGATTATGACGCCGGGACCGGTTGAGGTGGACCCGCGCGTGCTGCGGGCAATGTCGTTTCCTATATTGGGTCAATTCGACCCGGAGTTCACTTCTATTATGAATGAAACGATGGAGATGCTGCGCAAGCTGTTCGTTACCGAGAACGAATGGGCGTTTCCGGTGGACGGCACGTCGCGTTCCGGTATTGAAGCGGTGCTCGTTAGCTTGATCGAGCCGGGAGATAAGGTGCTTGTGCCGATCTACGGCCGATTTGGCCATCTGCTCACGGAGATCGCGCAGCGCTGCGGCGCCGAAGTGGTGACGATCGAGAAGGAGTGGGGCTTCGTCTTCGACAAGGAGGAGCTAGTCGCGGCGATTCGGACGCATCGGCCTAAGCTTGTGGCGATCGTTCACGGCGAGACGTCGACCGGACGGATGCAATCGCTTGAGGGCATCGGACAAGTGTGCCGAGACCTGGACGCTCTGCTTATCGTCGATGCGGTAGCCACGATAGGCGGCGTGGCGCTCGAGACGGATCGTCTGCTGCTTGACGCCGTTATTGGCGGCACGCAGAAATGTTTGTCCGTACCGGCGGGCATGTCGCCGATCACGTACAATAGCCGCGCGGCTGCGAAGATCGCGAAGCGCAAGAAGATCGAGCGCGGCCTGCTGACAGGCAGCGAAGAAGAATCGCTGCTGCGCCCCGTGCAGAGCAATTATTTCGACTTAAGCATGCTCCAGGATTATTGGAGCTCTGCTAGGCTGAACCATCACACGGAAGCGACTTCGATGCTGTACGCGTTGCGTGAAGGGTTGCGTCTTGTGCTGGAGGAGGGGCTGGAGCAGCGTTATGCGCGGCATAAGGCGCATGAGGCAGCCCTAGTCGCCGGTGTTCAGGCGATGGGTCTCCATCTGTACGGCGACCCAAGCTGCAAAATGCCGGTCGTCACTTGCGTCGAGATCCCGGAAGGCATAGACGGCGAGTCGGTCAGAAATCTGCTGCTGCAGGATTTCGGCATCGAGATTGCAAGCTCCTTCGGCGTGCTGAAGGGCAAAATTTGGCGCATCGGCACGATGGGCTACAGCTGCAGCAAACGCAACGTGCTGCTGACTCTCGGCGCGCTCGAAGCGGCGCTGCTGCACCACGGCCACGAGCTGGAAGCCGGCCTCGCCGTGCAGGCTGCATTGAACGCATACGCTTAAAGTGGATTGTAGTTTAATCGTCGGATGGGGCTGATATGTACGACACGTCGCGTCGTAGAAGCGTCGCATCGGACGGCTATATTGGATATTCGCAGTAACTATTGGTGGTATCGCTCCGACCTGAGAGCTATGTTGGATATTTGCAACATATCTCTTTGCTTTGTGCCCGAATGGCGGTCACGCTCTCGAAGTTACTGCGAAAGTCCAACATAGCTCCCCGAGCCCGCTAATTCAGCTCGAAGTTACTGCGAAAATCCAACATAGCTCATAATGTTGAACCTTACTCCGGTGCGGCGAGGTGTGTGGGTAAGTATAAGTCGCCAGTTAGTATGTCGTCGGTCCGGAGCGGATTCGGCGCGTAAGAGACGGCTATAATGGATGTTTGCAGTAACTATTGGCGGTTTAACGCGATGTCGGGGGCTATGTTGGATATTTGCAACATAGCCCTTTGTTTTGTGCCCAAAAGGCGGTCACGCTCTCGAAGTTACTGCGAAAGTCCAACATAGCTCCCCGCGCCCGCTAATTCAGCCCAAAGTTACTGCGAAAATCCAACATAGCTGAGGCCGGGGAAGGTGTGGCGGTCACTGAGACATACTAGCTCAGCTTGGATAACTATTATACGACGTCGGCGAATGCTGATGGGCTACAACGCTACCCTACCGCAACATGTGAAGTGCATTCCCGGCTAGTTCGTAATAACGGGCTGTCTTGCCTTGCGAAACATTGCGCAGCCAGCCTTTCTCGGCAAGAGTGAGTAGTAGCCTGCGCGCAGTGCGGAAATCAACGTTTAAGAGGTCGCAAACATCCTTGGGGCGGATCGGCCGCCCTAGTCGCCATGCGAATTGGAGCAGCTCCTTCTCCGTGACCGAGCCAAAGCTTTCATTACCCTTGCGCAGCATATAGGGTCCAATTACATGCTGAAGCAGCATGCGGCATAACTCCGGACGGCGCTCGATGTCGTCGAAGGAGAAGTGTATCATTTTCCAACCTAATCCTGTGAGAAAAGTGTCTCGATTCAACGAATAGTTGAACCTTTCCCTATCCATATCCTTCACATGGCTTTGGAATCCGTCGCACTCGATCCCGAATCTTCCGAATGGCGTAATGTAAGCCAGGTCGAGAAACTGCGATTTGCGATTCCAATCATAGATCTCGTACTCGGGGTGACAATGCTCGAAGCTTCCGAATAGCGGCCACCATACGTTCTGAAGCAGCAGTCGTTCGCCGAAGCTATGTCCTCTCAACAAACGTCCTTTGCGCTCGCCTTTCCTTCTCTCTAAATGTTCCTCGATAAGCGCCTTATGCGCCAGCTCGAACTGATCCATTCCACACGCCTCCCAGGCCAGAAAAATAAAAAAAGAACGCCCTCGCCAAAAATGGCAGCAGGACGTTCTACGTCTAGCTCTATTCTACCGCATCTTGAAGGTCTGGAAAAGGATGTATTGCAGCTTGGCTGAATTTTAACAAAGCTTTACTTGTTTTTTACTTTGCTAGGGCGTTACTTTTACTCTGTTTCTATACAATAGCTTCATAGCGCATCGATGAGGCAGGGGGTGGCAGATTGGTCAAGCACAAGTGGACGTTATTGTCGATGGGGTTCGTACTCGTTCTTGCGGCGATATTTCTGTTGCAAGGGACGAAAGATGCGGGAGCGACGGGCGATTTATCGGATCCGTTACTTGATCCGTACGCGTTGTCCTTGGCGCATCGCCACGCCGGGGCGGGTGCCGAGTCGGCCGCCGAGAAAGGAATCGCGATTCGGTTGAAGTGGCCGGAGGGCGATCCGCAAGCGGGAGTGCCGGCTATGCTCGCATTAACGATAACCGGTAGCGGCGATAAACCGATCGAAGCTTTCGATATCACGAATGAAAAGCTGCTGCACCTCATCATTGTGAGCGAAGACTTGCAGTATTTTCAGCATGTGCATCCCGAACATAAAGGCGGCGGAGTGTTCGAACTGCCGATCGCTTTCCCGGCTAGCGGCAAGTTTAAGTTATACGTCGACTTCGTTCCGACCGGTATGAACGAGCTTACGAGAACCGGGACGGTTCAGGTTGGCGGGGTGGAGCTTGGAAGGGCGGCCTTTGAGCCAAGCGATAAGCTTACAGCGAGCGTAGACGGCATGAAGGTGACGCTTGCATTCTCGGATGAGCTTGCTCCGCAAACGCAGATGAGCATGACGTACACGTTTACGGATGAGAAGACGGGCGAGCCGATAACGGATCTGGAGCTTTACCTGGGCGCGGTCGGCCATGTTGTCGCGATCGATCAGACGACGGAGCAGTTCATCCATATTCATCCGCTTAACTGGGCATCGTCAGGCCCGCAGGCTGTATTCGGAGCGGCCTTTCCCGGCGGCTTATACAAAGTTTGGGGACAGTTCCAGCGTAACGGCAAGACGTTCGTTGTTCCTTTTGTCATTAAAGTATAGCGCGTCGTTAAAGTTAGAGCCTCTATCCTCGTGAATGCGGGGGTAGAGGTTTTTTTGTATGTTCCAGTCGAGCCCATAGCGGCACAAGATTTTACCGAAAGGAGAGGAAGATCTTATGCAACCTTTACCTTGGCCTCCGTGAATTATTACCTTTGCATGTTAGGATAAATGACATAGATCAACGGAAACGAGGGATGCGATGGCGCGAGATAGGGGAGGGGCATGCAGGCTGGCAATCATAACCGCACGAGAATATCGTTCATAACGGAGGGAAACTATGAAAAAGAAAAAGATGATTGCATCGGTTATCGCTTTATCTGTCGCTTTTGCATCGGTCAGCTTTTTGCCGGGGTTGCTTGGCATCGATCGACTTAGCGCGGCGGAAATCAATAAGATGGTTTACCACCCGCTTAACCCGCTTACCCCGCAGGAAATCGAGAAAGCGGCGCAAATTATCCGCGATTCCCAGTACGGCAGCAAAGACATGTACTTCTCCGAAATTAAGCTCGAAGAGCCCGACAAAGCGAAGGTATGGGCTTGGGATGCGAATCCGATCACGAAGCTTCCAAGACAAGCGACGTTCACCCTTATCAAAGGCGATAAGCCTTATGAGGGCACGGTCGATCTGGATACCGATAAAATCACATACTGGAAGGAAGTCAAAACCGGATGGCCGCTTTACACGGAATGGGGACAATCGGAGGCTATCGTCGAAGCGGACGAAAAAGCGGTCGCCGCGCTCGCCAAACGCGGTATTACCGACCTGACGCAAGTATCGTTTGCCGATGGGCCGCTTGGCGATTATGGCCCTCAGCTGACGCCACCGGGCTCGCGTCTAGCTATCTCCGTACCTCGCCCGAAAATAGAGGGCATGGTGAATCGAATGGCTCACCCAATGGACGGACTTTCCTTCCTCGTTGACCTGAATGCGAAGAAAGTGCTTAAAATCTATGAAACGGGAGCGCCTCCCGTTCCGACGGATCTGAACGACTATTCGAAGGTTATCAAAACAAAGCGTACCGATGAAATCAAGCCGCTTATCATTACCCAGCCAGAAGGCGCAAGCTTCTCGGTTAAAGGCACGATGGTCGATTGGCAGAACTGGAAGTTCCACTTCCGTTTGGATCCGCGCGTAGGTCCGATCGTATCGACGGTTACGTACACGGAGAACGGCAACAAGCGCAAAGTGATGTACGAGGGCGGTCTTGGCGGCATGATGGTTCCGTACGGAGATCCGGATCCGGCTTGGCTCTACAAAATCTTCATGGACGCCGGCGAATACGGTGTGGGTTTGTCGGTTCGCACGCTCAATATGGGCTCGGATGTGCCGAAGAACGCGACGTTGTTTGATGCCGCGCTTAACGATAAAGAAGGGAAAGCCAATGTGATCAAGGGTGCGTTTGCTCTGTTCGAACGTTACGCCGATGCGGAATGGTCGCATAACGGCGACGCGAGAGAGCGTCGTGAGCTTGTGCTTCGCGCGATTGCGACGATCGGCAACTACGATTACATTTTGGACTGGGTATTCCTGCAAAACGGTTCGATCAAGCTGATGGCCGGCGCAACGGGTCTTGCTCAAGTGAAAGCGGTGGATACGAAAACGATGTCCGATCCAACGGCTACAAAGGATACGCGCAACGGCATGCTCGTCGATCCGAATATCGTAGCGCCGACGCATCAGCACATTTTCAGCTATCGTCTGGACATGGACGTGGACGGCGAAACGAACTCCGTTGGCGAAATTTTGCCTAAGGCGATTACGGTGGCCAATCCGGAATTTGCCCGCAGCGAAATGATTACGGTAGAGAAAACGTACAAAACCGAGCAAGAAGCGATTCAAAAATTCGATCCGGACAAAATCGTGTTGGTCTCGAGCGAATCGAAAAAGAACAGCCTTGGAAATACGACAGGCTATCAAGTCATTCCGTTCGCGGGCGGCACGCATCCGTTCATGGAAGAGCCGCTCTTCACGAAAACGGACTATGTATTGAAACGCGCGGAATTCATCAATAATCATATTTTTGTAACGCCTTACAAGAAAGATGAGCTGTACTCGGAAGGCAAATACACGACGCATAACACGGACACCGGTCTTGGCCTCTGGACGCAGCAAAACCGCGATATCGAGAGCGTAGACTCGGTCGTATGGCTGACCACGGGTACGACGCATGTCATGCGCGCGGAAGAATTCCCGATCATGCCTACGGAGTGGGTAACGGCGATGATCAAGCCTTGGAACTTCTTCAACGAAACGCCGACGCTTGACCTGCCGGTCGTAGATCCGAAGCAATAAGCATCTGCTAAAGAACAGTCCGTTCACTCGCGAGAAGGCGAGTGAACGGACTGTTTGCTTTGTTCGGGCTGCATGCGAGGGTGGGGGGCTGTAAGTGCATATGAGCTCTTACGGCTAAGGAGTAACTGGTTACTGCGGTCTGTAAGATCATATATGATCTTACAGTGCTAGGCTGGACGGGTGAGCGACGGCGGGGGAGGTTGTAAGAGCGTATGAGCTCTAACGGCTAAGGAGTGACTTGTTACTTTGATCTGTAAGATCATCTGGGAACTTATAGCGTTAAGTTGAATGGGTGGTGGAGGTGAGGGCCGGCACTGCTGGTTGCTGCAGCGGAAGCGATAGCGAGAAGATGCAGCCGCTGCCATGCGCTTCGTTCGTCATGACGGTAAGCTCGCCACCGTGGATGTCTGCGATTTCCTTGGCGATCGATAGCCCCAGGCCGCTGCCGGGAATGCTGCTGTTCCGCGACTTGTCGACGCGGTAGAAGGAGTTGAAGATGAAAGGCAGCGCGTCCTCCGGAATGCCTGCTCCGGCGTCGATGACGCGAAAGATAACGGCTTCGCCCGTATGCTCCAGCGCGAAAACGATCGGGCAGTCCGCGTCGGAATACTTCAGCGCATTGTCGATCAGGTTATCGATGACTCTGCCGATAAGATGCTTATCGCCGTTGACTATTAACGGCATAGACGGCTGCGGCCGGGCAACAGAGAATGGCCGCTTCGCCAGCCGCGTGTAGACATCCCATTTCGTTGCTGCCGTATCGAAGAATTCAACGGCGTCTAAGCGATTGAACTCGGCGCTCAGCTGCCGCGTCTCCAATAAACTCAGTTCGTTCAGATTCCGAACGAACTGGTTGATCGTTTGAATATCCTCATAGATTCGCTTGAGGTAGATGCCTGTATCGGCCGGCGGAATCGTGCCGTCGGTGATTGCGTCGATATAGCCGCGAATAAGCGTGATCGGCGTCTTCAAGTCATGCGAGATATTCATGAGCAGCTCCTTGCGCCAATGCTCGATTCGCATAAGCTCGTTAACCCGCATCTCCAGCTCGGTGTTGATCTCTCTTAGTTCCTCCGTCCGCTGCTCGACCTTATGCTCAAGCTGGACATTATGCTCGTTCTGCTGCTCCATGAGCTCTCGGATTTTGGAAGACATCCGATTGAACGAACGCAGCAGCTGGTTGAATTCAAGCGTCCTTGTATCGTTTAAAGCGGTAGAGAATTGGCCCTCGCCCATCTCGGCGAAAGCGCCCGTAAGCAGATTGACCGGTCGCGATACTTTCGAGCGCAAGTAGAAGGCAAGCGTGACGCATAAGCAGAAAGCGACGATACCGAGCAGAGAGAGCTGCAGGACCAGCTCATCGCGTGTCTGTGCGGAGAGCTTCTCCGTAGCGTTATGAATCGGCTCCAGCAGCTTATGCTCGGGAATGATATAGCCGAGAATCCAGTTCGTTGTCGGTATCGAGCGGCTGAATACAAGCTTCTGCTCGCCGTTAATCTTAAGGCTGCGATAGCTGTCCACTGTTTCGTTGCTGAACAGCGTCGCAAGCTGCAGCCCCTGTATTTCCTCCATGCCGTGCTGCTGGGCGGCGATTAGTTCATGATCCCGATCCAGCAGGAGCGCGTAGCCGTTCTCGTCGCCGAATCTCGTATCGAGCACGTTGTCTACGAAACGTTCGATCGTGACATCCGCGGCAACTACGCCGCGCAATACACGGTTCTCGTCGTAAACAGGCGTCGTGGCGGTAAACATCCAGCCTCGCGGCGTGATGTCGAAGTAAGGCTTTGTCCAGGCGACACGGTTAATGTTTGGGCGCACGTTAAGCGCATCCGAATAGAACCGATAGGAAGTCAGGGCGTATATCGGTATGTTAGGGTCTCGCTTCGCCGTACCGGTGTACTCGGGGTAGAAGAACGAGCCGTCGTGCGGATGGATATAGTAGATGGACACGATATTGGGCTTGCGCGAAGTTTCGGACTTGAATAGCGGGAATAAAGCTTTCGCCTTGGCAAGATCGAGAGCTTGTTCGGGCGACGGATAGTTATCCGGGTTGTTCGAGCGAACCGATATGACGCCTTCTCCGCTGGAATTTTTCTCTGTGAATCGCTGTTTGACCGTATCGTACGCGAATTCGATCGGAACTTCGCTGTCGGCGTTATGCTTCACCGAGAAGATAGACTCGGCAAGCGACTTCGAGAGCAATACGGCATCCTCTACGAGCCGCAGCTCGGTGTCGATGGCACGGACTTGCCCGTCGATATTGGCTTCGTACATGCTTATGTAGTTTTTTTCGGTCAAGGCCGTATTCATCGAATTGAAGTGATTCAACTGCGACGTTACGGTCTTGCCCGCAAATATGGTTAGCAGCAGAAGAGGGACGAGAGAGACGGTCAACATGGCCGCAAGCATCTGAAAGGCGAAGGTGCGCGGCCGAAGGACGGGTTTATATTTCTTTAATGGGCTCATCGAATTTGTACCCGATTCCGCGAATGGTGACGATGCGCTCCGGCGCTGCGGGATTGCGCTCGATCTTTTTGCGAAGATGGCCGATATGAACCTGCAGCGTCTTCGTGTCGAGGCTGTTCTCATAGCCCCAAATATGGCTTAACAAACGTTCGGTCGGAAGGACCTGTCTCGCATTTTGCATCAGATAGGCGAGGAGTTGGAACTCCTTGGCGGACAGCTCGACCTTAACGCCGTCTACATACACTTCATGGGCATCGATACGGAGCTGTACATGCTCGGAGGAGATGGAATTTGTGACGGCGGGGGAGGATCTGCCCCGAACGATTCGGTTCCTTCGGAGCTGGGCCTTAATGCGGGCCACCAGCTCGATAGGGCTGAACGGCTTGCTCACATAGTCGTCGGCGCCGACGCTTAGTCCGACTACCTTGTCGATTTCGGTATCTTTGCAGGTGAGGAAGACGATAGGCACATCGGTTTTCTGTCTTAGCCGCGCGCATAGCTCATAGCCCTCCATATCGGGGAGCAGTACGTCAAGAACGATCAGCGAAGGCTGCTCGGTCTCGGCAAGCTCGATAGCCTGCCGTCCGCTTGTCGCGCTTAAGTGGCGGAATCCGTCCTTCGTTAAGTACATGCCAACGAGCTCGCCGATTCTTACTTCGTCATCGACGGTTAATATGAGTTCTCTCGTCATTTCCGTTCACCTCTTTTAAGATAAAGTTATGAAAGCAGTGTATGACTTAAATATAAACGCGAAGGTGAGGTTTATGCAATGAATATGTTAGTTAATATGACACGATGCTTCCTTTTGGTAAGTAAAAAATAAGCCGGCGCATGTTGCGCCGGCTTATTTCCATATTTCATAGAACTATTGATTGATATAACGCTCGAAGATCGAACCGTAATCTTTCACTTTATATTGCTTATGCGTATCGACCATCCAAGAGAAGGCTGCTTTGTTGATCGCATCGAACTGGGATACGACGTTGAAGTCCCCCTTGTGTACCGATTGGATCGTCGTGGACGCCATGTTCAGGCTGTTTCTGGCGAATTCAAGCGTCAAGTTATTCTCATGCGTAATCTCGGATATTTTCATAAGTGCTTTGTACAGATCCTTAAGCTCCTCGATATGCTTCTTGTGCACGTCGATATTAAGTGCGACAGGACCGATCGTGAACTTAATTTCCACGTCGAGATCTACCGTTCCGGCTGTCTCCAGCGCTACGTTCGCAATCGGGTTCGTTGCGTACGGGTAACGCCGAAGCGTGCGCTTCTTGCTCATTGCGCTCGTGCCGTCGAGGTGGATTAGCGCCAGATTCGTAAAGCAATATTCGTCGGCCTTCGATTTGATAAGGAAATAAATTTTCTCGTTATCTTCGTGCAAAACGTAATCATCGGAATCTACCTTGTCGTAATTATCGGGATGAATAACGGAGCCTACGTCGCTCAGGCCAAGCACATCCGCTGCTATTTTGCCAAACATCGGTACCAATCCTCTCTAAAGAAAAATAATGTACCCAGACATTATATAATAATTGTCGGAAAACATGATATTCATTTTTGGCGGCGCCGCTTATGCTTTCTTTGCCGCAATGGAGAAGACAACGGTTATTGAATAGATCTCAAAGGTAAAAATGTAAAAAAACCCGGTTTTCCGCATTTAAGCAGGAAAATTCGGGTTTTCTCTAATAGTTACGATGGAGGCAAGTGTCAGCTTAGTCGAGAACGGCCGTAATATGGGCTTTCGTCACGGACCAGTGGGAAGCCGTCCATACTTTAGCCTTCTTGTCGATGTACAAGATTTGCGGCGATTCATGCTTCACCGACGTATCCTCGGCGATCTGGTTCGATACCGGGCGGGACTCGATTACTTTAACGAGCAAGTAGTCTACGTCCTCGCTGGGCTTGTCGTTCAAATATTGATTAAACTCGCTGAACGCGTTCGCGCTTACCGGGCAGGTTGTGCTGTGCTTGAATACAACGACGGGACGGGAATCCGAGCCTTCGAATGCGCTGTTCCATTCTTCAATGGTCGTAATTTCTTTATAGGACATTGTCGGTAACACTCCTTTGCGTATGTAGTAGTATGCAGGACTTGTCCCCCTAGTATAACGTTAATTCATGTTAAAAGTCATCTCTGCGAGGAGGCGTATCAATAATCGGCATTTCGGTGTATTGCGTTTGGAAAGCCGTCGTGTTATGATGACTTCAGTAAAAATGACTAAAAATGTTTTTTGGTCAATCGGTCATAAGTGGAATGGAGGTGGACGCATGGCTGTTGATCGCAGGCAACTTATCTTAGAAGCGGCGGGCAGGTCGTTCTCGCTATTTGGCTACAAAGCGACAACAATGGACCAGGTCGCCAAGATCGCGAATGTCGGCAAGGGGACGATTTATACTTTTTTCGCCAATAAGGAAGAGCTGTTCCAAGAAATTATGAGGAAGCTGCTTCATGATATGAGGCTCGTCGCCGAGACGGTTATCGATCCGAGCAAACGGTTTTTCGATAATTTGTACGCAGCGCTGGAGCAGCTGCTTGAATTCCGCGAAGAGCACGAGCTGGCGCTGAAGCTGTCCCATGAGGTTCGCGAGATCGGAACGCCGATGGCGATTGAGGGGCTCAGGCAGATTGAACAGGCCGTGGTTGGTTACATGAAGCAGCAGGTGCAGCTGGCGATAGACAAAGGCGAGATTAAACGGTGCGATCCGGAGATGACGGCATTCGTCATGCTGAAATTATATATGGCGTTAACGGTCGATTGGAATAAGGCGTATAAGCCGCTCGATAAGAGCGAGGTATCCGATCGATTGCGGTTTTATTTGCAAGAAGGTTTGGCTCTGGCTCCTGAATAACCGGGATGCCTTTTTTTCAATAGAAAATGACCAAATGACAAAAACGGTCATATCGTAATCGGGAGAGTGGAGAACATGAAGTGGTCAGGATTAAAGCAGTTCGGCAAGGAGTTGTCCGGCATCGGCAAAAACAAGATGCTGCTCATTTCGATCGTAGGGGTTATGGTTATTCCGGTCATGTATTCGGCGATGTTCATTAGCGCCTTCTGGGATCCGTACGGCCATCTGGACAAAATGCCGGTGGCAGTCGTTAATGCCGATAAAGGTTACACGTTTAACGATGAGACGCTGCATATCGGCGATGATTTTACGGAACAATTAAAGGAAAACGAAAAGTTCGAATGGCATTTCATAAGCAAAGAAGACGCGCTTAAAGGCATGGAAGCTCACGACTACTATATGGCGATTGAGATTCCGGCCGACTTCTCGGAGAAGACGGCATCGCTTAATTCCGAGCGGCCTGTTCCGGCACAGATCACGTATCTGTCGAACGAAAGCTTCAACTTTCTAGCCTCGCAAATCGGCAGCAAGGCTGTCGACACGATGAAGGCGGAGCTGAATAAGGAAATAACGTCGGCGTATACGAGAACGGTGTTCGAGCAAATGGAGCAGCTGGCCGACGGGATCGGCAAGGCGGCGGGCGGAGCGATGGAGATCGCCGACGGCACGTCGAAAGCGAAGGATGGCGCGCAGCTCATTCAGCAAAATTTAAGCAAGCTGGTCAGCGGCAGCGTCGCGCTGCAAGAAGGCGTGGCGAAGCTGGCGGACGGCAGCTCCGCGCTGGAAGAAGGCGCCGCTGCGCTTCACGCAGGCACGGCGGGCCTTACCGACGGGCTTGCGCAATTGGCTGCTGCTCGGCAGCAGCTAGCTGACGGCGGAGAGTCGCTTGGCGCGGGCGCGTCGAAGCTAGGCGCGGGAGCGAGCGAGCTTGCCGGCGGCTTAGCGCAGCTGGCGGATGCGAGCGGCACGCTTGCGGATGGCGGCCAGGACGCGAAGCGGGCCGCAGGGCAAATCGCAGGAGGGCTGAGCGATTCAGCCGCCGGCGAAGCGCAGCTGGCAGACGGCGCGGCGAAGCTCGCGAACGATCTGGCGCAGCTTGCGCAAGCCGATCCGGAGCTTGCGAAGGACGAGAGCTTCAGCGCGCTGCTGGCCTCCAGCAGGGAGCTGGCGGCCGGACTGTCGAAATCCGCTGAAGGACAGAAACAATTAAGTGCGGGTGCAGATCAGCTTAACGATGGACTTATGAAGCTGACAGCCGGCTTGGACCAACTCGGGGAGAAAGCCACGGCAGCCTCGAAGGGAGCCGAAGAGCTTGGTGCTGGCGGCGGGCAATTGGTTGCGGGAGCAGAGCAATTCAACGGCGGTATGAAGCAGTTCGGCGACAAGCTGTCAGCAGCGGCCGATGGCAGCAAAGAGCTTGCGGCAGGAGCGGCGAAGCTGGACGGCGGTATTGGCACGCTTGCGAACGGATTAAGCACGCTGCAATCGAATGTTGGACCATTCGTTGACGGCTCTGCGAAGCTGGAAGACGGCGCGAAGAATATGACGACCGGGCTCCTCAAGCTGGAGAACGGCACGCAGGAGCTATCGGGCAAGCTAAGCGAAGCGTCGGATAAGACGGCGGATCTCGATCTGACCGATCCGATGGTCGACATGTTCGCCGATCCGATCCAGCTTGATGTGGAGAAGGTCAGCGAGGTAGACAATTACGGTACGGGCCTGGCGCCTTACTTCCTATCGCTTGGCCTATATGTCGGCGCGATGATGCTTACGATCGTTTATTCGGTACGCGATCCGATGATCCGTCCGGTGAACGGCTGGAGCTGGTTCCTGAGCAAAGCGTTGACGGTAGTGGCGATCGGCACGATTCAAGCGCTTATCGCCGATGCGGCGCTGCTCTATCTGCTGGATCTTCAAGTAACGAATGCAGCATTGTTTATCGGTTACTCCGTTCTGACGAGCATCACCTATATGATGATTATTCAGTTCCTCGCATCTTCGATGAACAATCCGGGCCGGTTCATTGCGATCATCCTGTTGATCTTCCAATTGACAAGCTCCGCGGGCACGTTCCCGATCGAGCTTGTGCCGGATTGGCTGCAGGCGATATCGCCTTGGCTGCCGATGACCTATTCGGTCGCGGGCTTTAGAGATATCATATCGAGCGGCGATTACAGCTCGTTATGGAGCGACAGTCTGATTCTTGCAGGCATCGCCTTGCTGTTCGCGCTTCTCTCTTACGGTTATTTCACGTTCAGCCATCGCAAGACCAAAGGCGAAGATGGCAGCGAAACGGCAACGGCAACGATAGCATAAGGAATGAAATGGAAATGAGGCAAGTCCTGATTGTCGTGAACGAAGGTTCATGGACAAAGGGGGCTTGCCTCTTTTTGGTTTATGCGCTTCTCTTTGCAATTAAAATCTTTTTAATTAACAATCCCAAACTTAACCCGGCAAACATTCCGCAGAGACCTAGCCAAACAGCTCCGAAAATGTCGCTCGAGAATATAACGCCCAACGTTCCGAAATACGCGCCAAATACGATTGGAACTACGGCATAAGGCGTATTGCCGCCTCCTGCGTCCCTGTACGCATCCCAAATGGCGAACATATAGATGCAGGGATAAAACATTAACCATTGGTAATCCGTTTGTGCAATAGCTTCTGAAATGTCGCCGCGAAAGCTGGATATGATCACTTTGTTTAAGTTGGATTGAACATTGATTAGTAACTCCATGCCAATCAACAGTATGCCCTTAAAAAATTTACCGTTTAGAAGTTGCCCAAAACCCGGGAAAGCTACGCTCCATAATACTTTTTCAAGTTTATTTGAGTTCAAGCTCATCTTATTATTTACTTAAACGGATGAGTTAAAGCTTTTTTGCCATGTATCCAAAGAAAACCCGTTTCCGAAGCTGTGAGGTGGATATTGTGTTCCGTCACTTCTTTTTCTTGAACAGCGGTTGTATTTGCAGCCATCGTTTTTAATCCTTCCATCGTATATTTAGGTTCGGTCGATAGACGCGCCTGATTCTAATCCAATCTAGGATAACTCAATAAAGTGTAAGTTATTCCCTAAAAATTCAAATATGTGACAGAAATCGACTTTATCATTGCTATTGCCGTTTTGCTGTAATACTGTATAATCACAAGTGTTTCAGTGATATTGGTAAAGGGGAATGCGAAAGCTACAATGAACTGTTCGTGGAGTTCAAAATGCACGGCAAATAAGAAAAAATGGGGATACATACATCATGAATAAGAAGTGGCTGAGCTATACCGGCCTTGTGCTAGTTGCCGTAATCTGGGGAGCGAATTTCGGCATCTCGCGGCTGGCGATGGAGTCGTTCCATCCGATCATATTTTCGTTTCTGCGGTTTGGCGTTGCCATTCCGTTTTTCTTCCTCATCCTGAAGCTGACGGAGGGCAGCATCGGCGTTCCTTGGCGTCTCGTTCCGAAGCTGATGCTCATTGGCCTGCTCGGCATTACGCTGCTTGAGATTACGGTCATGTATTCGATCAAATATACGACATTAGCGAATGCATCGCTGCTTAATGTAGCGCCTTGGCCGATCTTCGTCGCCTTGTTCGCGCCGCTCTTCACCCGCGAGACGATTACGTCGCGGCTTGTCGTTGGCGGCGTCATCGCGATGATCGGCGTGTGCTTCGTCATTCTCGGAGGCGATGAAGGCTTCGCGCTTTCCTCCGACAATATGTTAGGCAACGCGATGGCGTTCGGTGTCAGCATCATCGGCGCGTTGTTCAACTTAAGCTCCGTTTCGCTTATGAAGCAGTATTCAGCTCTGCGCGTGAGCACCTGGACGATTTTGTTCGGCGCGATCTTCATGCTGCCCCTTACGATCGGCTCGTGGGGGCAGACCGATTGGCAAAGCTTAGGGACGGTGCAATGGCTGTCCATCGCCTATAACGTGCTCATCTGCACCGTGCTCGCCTTTGTCGTATGGAACGCCTGCATGTTCAAGGTCGGCGCGACCCGCTCGAACTTCTTCCGATATGCCGTTCCTGCGGCCGCCGTTGCGGCGGGTTATATCCTGTTCGACGAGCGGATTGCCATGCTGCAATTGGGCGGCGCGGCGCTTATGGCCGCCGGACTTGTCTGGATAAGCATAGAACGCAAGAAGGCATAGAGGCAGGTAACCCAATAGACTCCATTCAGACTGCTTCGAATTAGGTCGTTGACCTTTTTCGAAGCAGTTTTTCTTTTTTTAGGAGGCTCTCCTGAAACGGCGCATTTAGAAGCTATGTTGGATTTTCGCAGCAACTATCTACGATTTGATCACTTCTACGAGCTATATTGGATAATGGCATTAACTTTCTCCTCTGACGCCTAGAAGTCGCCTTTTGAGAACAAAGTTAGTGCAAAAATCCATCATAGCTTTATAACCTCGCTTTTAACGAACGAAGTTAGTGCAGAAATCCAATATAGCTAAAAAAGTAAGTAGTCGAACTATGAATGTGACATCAAATGACACATTAAAAGAAAAATCGGTTTTCCGAACGTTTTTCGTGAAATTGAAATTAATATTTAAAGATTTTAATAAATATAGGCGAAAAAAACACCGATAGCATGCCGATTTTAGCTTCTCATGTCAGGTGTCACTCAAACTAACACTCAATGAAAATGAAGTTGACAATGGACTAATGCGTAAAATATTTGCATTATTACGCTAAAAAATAGTTTCAAAAAGAGATTGAAACAGGTAAAATGAAAAAATCAGCGTTCAGTGCAGCTCTAATAGAGTGCCGCGCTAAAGCCGAACATTGAGAAAAACTCCTATCGGAGTACTTCGAGGATGAGCGACCGCGTTTAAGCGGAAGTTTTTATCGCCAATCTGAAATGATTTTCTTTACGCTTTATCGCTGTATAGCACTTAAACATTCCGATGTGGTAAGAAAAGGACGGAGACACAATGACCGTAAGTATAGCTGAAGAAACGTTAAATCCGTACAAAATCGCACAACAGCAAGTCGATGCGGCTGCTGCGCTATTGCAGCTCCCCGAGCATGTCACCAACATCCTGAAGCATCCAAAAAGAGTACTGTCGGTAAGCTTCCCGGTTCGTATGGACGATGGCTCGATTCGCGTATTCGAAGGTTATCGCTCCCAGCATAACGATGCGATCGGACCGACGAAGGGCGGCATCCGGTTCCACCCGGAAGTTACGCTTGACGAGGTGAAGGCGCTGTCGATGTGGATGAGCTTCAAATGCGGCGTAGTCGGCCTGCCGTACGGCGGCGGCAAAGGCGGCGTTATTTGCGATCCGCGCACGATGAGCAAGGGCGAGCTGGAGCGCGTAAGCCGCGCGTTCATGGAAGCCATCGCCGATTTCGTTGGCCCGGACAAAGATATTCCTGCGCCAGACGTGTACACGACGCCGCAAATTATGGGTTGGATGATGGATACATACAGCCGTCTTAGCGGAAAATTTTCTCCGGGCGTCATTACAGGCAAGCCGCTAATCGTCGGCGGGTCCAAAGGGCGCAACGAGGCAACGGCGCAAGGCTGCGTATACACAATCTTGGCGGCCCTTAAGGACAAAGGTCTTCCGGTGGAAGGCGCGACTGCAGCTATTCAAGGCTTCGGCAACGCCGGACGCATTGCCGCCCGCTTGCTTAGCGAGGCAGGCTGCAAGATCGTGGCGGTCAGCGATTCCAAGGGCGGTATCTACAACGCGGCCGGGCTTGACGTGGAGCTGATCGGGCAACTGAAGGATACGGCTTCCATTGCCGATTACGGCAAGCAATATTCGATTTCGAATGAACAGCTGCTGGAGCTGGATGTCGATATTCTCGTTCCTGCTGCGCTCGAGAACGTCATTACGGCAGTGAATGCCGACCGCATTCAGGCGAAGATCATAGCCGAAGCGGCTAACGGCCCAACGACACCGGAAGCGGATCGCGTCCTGGCTGCCAAAGGCATTACGGTCATTCCCGACGTGCTTGCGAATGCGGGCGGCGTAACGGTATCTTATTTCGAATGGGTTCAAAACTTGATGCATTACTACTGGAGCGAAGCCGAGGTGCTGGAGAAACTGGAGACGAATATGATCCAGTCTTACGTCGCGGTTCGCGATTTGGCTGCGGAGCACAAGACCGACTTGCGTACGGCGGCTTACATGATTTCGATTAAGCGGATTGCAGCGGCGATGGAAGCGCGCGGCTGGATCTAACGATAGCACTTATATAATGAAGAGGTGAAGGCATCATGAAACAACAGATCCGAATTGGGATTGTAGGCTACGGCAACTTGGGTCGCGGCGTAGAGATGGCTATTAAACAAAACCCGGACATGCGACTTGACGGTATTTTTACGCGACGCGACCCGGCAACGATTCCTTCCGAGGCAAAAGCGTACTATATCGATGAGGCGGAGAAGCTGGCAGGCGAATTCGACGTTATGATTCTGTGCGGCGGATCGGCTACCGATCTTCCGGAGCAAGGGCCGCAATTCGCCCGTCTGTTCCATACGGTCGACAGTTTCGATACGCATGCGCGCATTCCGGAGTACTTCGAACAGGTCGATTCGATCGCCAGCGCGAGCGGCAAAGTCAGTGTGATCTCGACCGGCTGGGATCCAGGTTTGTTCTCGCTGAACCGCCTGCTGGCCGAATCGATTCTGCCGGAGGGCAAGGAGTATACGTTCTGGGGCAAAGGCGTCAGCCAAGGCCATTCCGATGCGATTCGCCGCGTAAAGGGCGTCAAGCATGGCGTGCAGTACACGATTCCGAGCGAGGAAGCGGTGGGCCGGGTACGCAGCGGCGAAAATCCGGAGCTCGCTACACGCGAGAAGCATTTGCGCGAGTGTTATATCGTAGCGGATGAAGGCGCGGATCAAGCGGCGATTGCCGAGGAGATTCGTACGATGCCGAACTATTTTGCCGACTATAATACGACGGTTCGCTTTATCGACGAAGCGACGATGAAGGCGGAGCATTCGACGATGCCCCACGGCGGCATGGTGCTTCGCAGCGGCAAGACGGGCGAGAACAGTACGCAAATTATCGAGTTCGGCTTGAAGCTGGACAGCAATCCGGAATTTACGGCTAGCGTGCTCGTTGCTTATGCGCGGGCGGTGTACAAGCTTGCCTCCGAAGGTCAAGCAGGGGCAAAGACGGTATTCGATGTTCCGTTCGCTTATTTGTCGCCGAAGTCCGGAGCGGAGCTGCGCAAGGAACTGCTGTAATATTATATAGGAAGAAACAAAGCGATTCGGAGGGCGGCTATGTCCCTCCGGATCGTTTTTTTGTATATGCTGCTAATGGATGGACATTGAATCCGTCATTCGCGCCATAATATAACCGGGGTCTGGAAGTATTTACAATAACTCTATATCTTGCTTACATAGGCTTAATAGTCGACTTGTACGATTAACTTTGACCTAGGATACGCTCGGATCGAATCATATAGTCATGAAGGAACGCCAAGCGAAAAATCGGATAGGTACAATGGGATCGCGAGATCGTAGGAGGAACTATTGTGAGCTTCGTACGCAATACTAATAGCAAAAGTATCCGCAAAGCACTGCAGCTTGCGGCTGCAGGACTTATGGCGTTCACTGTAATCGGCCCCGTTAACCTGAATAAGGCGGAAGCGGCCGTATCAACGTTCTCGATGGAGAAAATCGCGGGTTATGACAGCGGAGCCGGCTACCTGAATGCGGGTACGGAAATCGTCGTATACGACCCGGAAGGCAAACGCGCATACTCGACCAACTCGGCCGAGAAAGCGATCGATATTATCGATCTCTCCAAGCTCGGTCAGGAAGAGACGATTGAACGAGTCGGCCGCGTAACGGTTGATAGTTTCAACATTGGAGGCTTTACTCCGGATGGAATAACAAGTGTGGCCGTTCATCCATCGGGTGATTATATTGCGGCATCCGTGCCTGCAAGCCCGAGGACCGACCCGGGCAAAGTCGTGTTCATGGATATGGACGGCACTCCGATTACCTCGGTTACGGTAGGCTCGCTGCCCGATATGCTGACGTTCTCGCCGGACGGCAAGCAATTGTTGGTCGCCAACGAAGGTGAGCCGGACACGAACTATACGCCTGACCCTGAAGGCTCGGTGTCCATTATCGACGTGACAGGCGAAGTCGCTTCATTGACGGATGAGAACGTAGCGACGGCAGGCTTCGGCAATGTTACGATTCCCGAGGACGTGCGGATCTTCGGACCAGGATCCAGTGCAGCGCAAGACTTGGAGCCCGAATATATCGTAGTGTCGGCTGACAGCAAGAAAGCATACGTATCGTTGCAAGAAAACAACGCAATGGCAGAGGTCGATCTGACGTCGAAGCAAGTGACGAGCGTCCACGCTTTAGGTTTCAAAGATCATTCTTTGCCGGGCAACGGCTTCGATGCGTCGGATAGAGACAGCATTATCGATATTAAGCCGCAGCCTGTACTAGGCATGTATTTGCCGGACGGGATGGCGATTACGGGCTATGGCGGCAAGTCGTACATTTTGACAGCTAACGAAGGCGACGACCGGGATTATGACGCTTTCAGCGAGAAGAAGAGAATCAAGTCGATCAAAGACAGCATCCAGCTTAATAAAGCCTATTATGAAGGCTTCACGCAAGCGGAATTGGATGCGTTTAGGACAAACAACGCTTTCGGCGCGGACAATCTGCTGGGTAGGTTGAACGTATCGAACGTGGACGGCCTGAATAACGGTGTCTACGACAGGCTCTATAGTTACGGCGCTCGTTCGTTCTCCGTATGGGACGCCTCGACAGGTGAGCTCGTATTCGATAGCGGCGATCAGTTCGAGCAATTAACGAAGGATTTGCCTTACTTTAACGCAGATAACGAAGAGAGCAACGATAAGGACGTACGAAGCGCGGCGAAAGGCCCTGAACCTGAATATGTAGAAGTCGGCAAAGTCGAAGGCAAAACATATGCGTTCATCGGCCTTGAGCGGATCAGCGGCGTGATGGTTTACGACATTACGAATCCGAAGAAACCGACTTTCGTGACTTATATTACATCCCGTGTGGATGGCAATATCGAAGCGAATGAAGCAGGCGATATCGCGCCGGAAGGCTTGAAATTCGTGCCTGCCGCGAAGAGCCCGACGGGCAAGGCGCTGCTGCTGGCGGCGCATGAGGTGTCCGGTACCGTTGCGGTGTACGAGATTACAGCGCCGAAGCAGCCGAGTACGCCAACCGTACCGGAGGCAACGCCGGAGCCTAGCCCAAGCGCGACGCCGGAGCCGACACCAACCCCAACGCCAGAGGCTAAGCCAGGCGAATTGAACGTTACGGCAGAGCAATTCGCAAATAAGCTGAAGGAGCTTCCTGCGGGCACGAATGAACTTGCGTTCGATGCGGGTGCACCTGGCAATAACGGTATCTCGGTCGTGTTGCCAGCTAGCGTGAAAGCAGCGGCAGCTTCGAATCCGGACTTAACGATCGTCATTGAGGGCGATAACGTCAGCTACGAGCTTCCGCTCTCGGCGATCGACTGGAACGAGATCAGCAAGCAGCTAGGAGCCGAAGCGATTAGGCTTCGTGTATCCATCAATCCTGCGAATGGCGGTACGAGCGAGCAGATCGAACAGGCGGCTGCAAGCCAAAATGTTGATTTGCTCGCGGGTGCACTGGAGTTCACATTGGTAGCGGAAGGTGCTGACGGCACCAAGTATACGATCGCATCGTTCGGAGAAACGTATAATGACCGTACGATTACATTAAAGGGTACTTCGGTTAACGGAAATACGGCAACAGCCGTCCGCTTCGATGAAGCGACAGGCCGACTCGCATTCGTGCCGTCAACATTCGTGGCGGTTGGCGGGGATACGACGGTTAACATGAAACGCAACGGCAATAGCGCATACACGGTCATTAACGGAAGCAGAACGTTCGACGACGTATCCTCCCACTGGGCGAAATCGGCGATTGAATCGCTCGCATCGAAGCTCATTGTGAGCGGTGTGGACGAGAACCGTTTTGACCCGAATCAAAATATTACGCGTGCCGAGTTCACGGCTATCATCGTTCGTTCCCTTGGTTTGAACGAAGTCGCTGCCGGCGGCCAATTCTCCGATGTCTCGGCGAGCAAATGGTATGCGCCTGCGATCGAAACCGCTATACAAGCGGGTCTAATCGGCGGCTATGAAGATGGTACCTTCCGTCCGGATCAGACGATAACGAGACAAGAGATTGCTTCGATTCTGCTAAAAGCCGTTCGTTTCGCGGATGCGGACGCAGCGGCAACGATTGCGGCGAAAGCAAACGCAACAAATTCGTTGTCTGCCATCAAGGATGCAGGGACGGTAGCGGCTTGGGCGAAGACGGCAGTAGCCGAAGCGCTCGCTGCGGGCATCGTGGAAGGCAAGACTGACGATATGTTTGCTCCTGCTGCGAAGGCTACTCGCGCGGAAGCGGTGACGATGCTGCAACGTACGCTTAAGCTGATTGGATTTATTGACTAAACGACAATAGCATCATACTAGATACAAACGAGACTCGGGCATCCCGGCAGGCGAATCAAGCTTGCCGAGGTGCTCGGGTCTTTTTGAGCATGCCCGAAACAAATTTATGAAGAGGCTCGTTTATGTAGTTAAAGAAAAGAAGGGGATAACCATCTATGGACATGCTGCGTCGAAAGCTTTATTTTATACGAGGTTGTATCGCAATGATCGCTCTCTGTAGTCTTCTAACCGCTTGCACGAATAATACGGGCGGGGAGCGGCCTGTGCCAACTGAATCACCGACCGTCTCTCCGGCGCCTACCCTTAGTCCGGAGGAAATCGAGGCCGCGCTCGACCCGGATAACCCCGCTTATAACAAGCTGATTATATTTGAGCCGTCCGAAAGCGAGGTGCATGAGTTCCAAAAGGACAAGAAGCTTACCTTCACGCTAACGAAAAAGGTTCTAAAGCCCGCAGAAGAAATACACTACTTCATTACGAACTCTACCAAGCATGAATTGCGGTTCGGGGATGATTTTACATTGGAGAAGTCCGTTGACGGCGTCTGGCATAGGGCTGGATATAAAATGATGATGTTTAATTCGATCGGTTATATGGTAAGTACCGGCGGATCCTTCGAAGGGGTCATTCCGTTAACGAGGGAGCTCCCGGCTGGTACTTACCGACTGGTAAAAGAAGTATCGTTGGAAGATGCTCCGAAGCAGGAGAAGATCGCGCTCATTAGCGGCGATTTCCAAATTGAGTGAGGGTAGGAAACAAAAAAATGCGGACAAACCTGCATCAATCCGATATAATCGTCTAAGTCGATAATAAGTTCAACTGGAAATTGAGGTGCAGTGACTTGCAGCAAAGGTATGACCAATTGGATTCGCTTAGAGGGTTGGCCGCATTGGCCGTTATGATCGGACATTTCTTCCTGGTGTTCATGCCTATGGCTCAGAATACATCAAGCATGGGCTTTCTTGAGTATCCGCTAAATGTGTTGAAATATTCACCGCTGCATGCGTTCTGGGGCGGCCATGAAGCCGTTATTATGTTCTTCCTGCTTAGCGGCTTCGTACTGTCGCTGCCATTCTATAGCAACAAACAGCAATCGTACGTCAAATATGTCGTTAAGCGGATTTGCCGAATCTATCTGCCGTTCGTGGCTGCGTTACTTATCGCGATACTGTTCCGGGAAGCTGTGTTTATGCATAAGCTGACGGATTTGACGCCTTACTTCAATAGCCTATGGACGAGGTCGCCGGACTTTGCGTCGATCGGCGATCATTTGCGGTTCATTACGAACTACAATACGACCAAATACAATCCGATCATATGGACGCTTGTCCATGAGATGCGCATCTCGCTGCTATTCCCATTTGCAATGATATTAGTGGCAAAATGGGGCTGGAAGGCCGGCGTGCCGCTTGCGATCGGGCTCTCGCTGCTTAGCAGCTATTTGCTCGGCGTCATTGAGACGCGCTATACAACCAACTATGTCATCTCGCTGCACTACGCTTCCTTCTTCGTCGTTGGGGCGCTACTGGCCCAATATAGAGAAAATCTGAAGCAGCTATATAGCCGCTTTAACGGCTGGCTGATTGCAGTCCTAATGATTGCGGCGTTATTCAGCTATTCGTACAAATGGGTTATTTACGGCAAATCGTTCGCCAAACATATTACGGAGCTGCGAGGTGATTGGCTGATCGCCATAGGCGCATCCGTATTCATTGTGGCGGCCATGTCATCGGCCCGCGCATTGAAGCTGCTTCATCAAAAACCGCTGCTTTTCCTTGGCAAAATCTCATACAGCCTCTACCTATACCATATGATTATTTTACTGACGTTATTGCATAGGCTGAACGGGACGTTGGATACGGCGTTTATCGCGATGATCGCTTTCGTCGTTTCATTCGGAGCTGCAGCAGCCAGCTATTACTACGTGGAGCTGCCTTCGATCAGGCTCGGCAGGCTGCTCACCAGTTCGCGGAAGCCGAAGCAGACACCGCTGTCCGCGAAAGGCAAGACATCGGCAAGCATGTAACAAATCATATGAAAGCCGTCCTCCGATAAAGGGGACGGCTTTTTTGTTAGCCTTGCTGCTGCTCCCGCTTAACCGTGCGAGAACTGCTGGCGGTATTTGCGAGGGGAGATGCCCTCGTATTTGGCGAAGCAGGAGGTGAAGTAGGCGGCGTGGTTAAAGCCGACCTCCTCTGCTATGCGCGCCACGGCAAGGTCGGTCTGCAGCAGCAGCAGCTTCGCTTGCTCGATTCGGAATCGCAGCAAATAGTCGAAGGGCGCGCAGCCGAATTCCTTCTGCATGCAGCGTGCGATATAGACCGGGTGGAAGTTGATGCTCTCGCCGAGCTGCTGCGCCGTAATGTCCGAACGGTAGTGAGCCCGAAGGTAAGAAGCGGCTTTCTCCGCGCAGAGCGCCTGGGGAGACGGGCCGCTTATTTCGATCGACGCCGACAAGTGCTCGATGACTTCTTGGAAAATAAGCTGCTGCTTCCAACGGACGCTTGGAATATGATCGTTCGTATTAAGCTGGACAAGCCGCTGCAGCGAGTTCGCCATTTTCGTAGGCTGAAGCAGTTTCGTGAATTGCGGCAGCTGCTTGACGAAGGTTTTCGTAGTATAAATATTGGTTGTATGCACCGACATCGCCGGACTGTCTTCCGTTGGTCTCTCAAGCGCATGTTCGGCCACGCTCCAGTCCCCCGTCGTTTGAAAATGAATCCAGTAATACGTCGTCTGCCCCTTGTTCGCGTTCGTCGAGTAATGGTGGGCATCAGGCCGCAGAATGAGCGCATGTCCGGGTTCGACATCGTAATGACGATCCTCTTCCCCCATATAGAGGCAACCGTCCGTAACGATAAGCAGATCAAACACGCCGATGTTGCGTCTGCTTGGATGTTTGCGTCCCCCGGGAGCAACGGCCAGACCGCCTGTTATGTAATGAGGGAGCGGAGGAATGGTCATACGAATAAGCGGCATAAGGGGACAATCCTCCTTTTATCGATAAGCATCGAGGTTTGAATTTTTAAAGTTTCGGTTGTAAAACTGATACATCAAGCTCAGTATAGCATCTATAATTTGAAAAGACGACGGTTGAGACAGACGAGGATGAGACCGCGGAAGGGCGGCTCGCGCAGGGGGATTATAGGATGGCGGATCGCGGACAGAAAATATCATTATGGGTGCTGGCTTGGCCTATTTTTATCGAATTGTTTTTGCAGTTTTTGCTCGGAGCGGCGGATACGCTCATGGTCAGCCGGATATCGGATGACGCGGTGGCCGTTGTGGGCTTCTCCAATCAATTGTTTCAAGCGGTAACGACGCTGCTCGTGACGGTGGCTAGTGGAGCCGGTATCTTGATCGCCCAGAAGCTGGGCGCGCGCCAGGTTCACGATGCGAGAACGATCGGCATTATGTCGGTATCCGTCAGCGCGGTCATTGGACTGGTGCTCAGCGTGATCCTATACGTTTGGCCAACCGAGATCGCTGCGCTGCTGAAGCTGCCCGATACGTTGTTGCCGCTTGCTCAGACGTATATATCGATCGTAGGCGGAGGCATGGTGCTTGTGGCGCTCATGTCCGCGCTTAGTACGGCGATTCGCAACACCGGCAATACGAAGGGACCTATGTACATTGCCATTGGGATGAACGTTGTCCATGTGATTCTGAACTACGGATTTATTTTCGGTGCGCTGGGCTTTCCGAAATGGGGTTTGCTTGGCGTCGCCATTTCAACGGTCGTCTGCCGACTGCTGGCCGCGATTGTACTTTTCATTATGTTTCTGTTTACGTTCGAACATCGCATTGCCATTAAAGATTTCAAGACGTTCAACGGCAAGCTGTTTAAGGAAATATTGCGCATCGGATGGCCGCTTGGCGTTAATACGTCCTGCTGGGTATTCACGCAGTTGCTGATCTACTCTTTCATCGCGCTGCTTGGCGCCGGCGAGCTGGCTGCGAGGACGTATATGAACACGCTCGAATCGTTCTGCTTCATGCTCGGCTACTCGATTGCGCTTGCGGTGCAAATCCAGATTGCTCATTTATTCGGGGCGGGGAAGATCAAGGAGGCCTACGGTACGGCTTACCGGGCCTTATGGATCGGCCTCGTTGTCGTCACCGTGAACGCCCTCGTCATTTACTTGTTCGGCAGCCGCTTGCTTGGCCTATTCACGCCGAATAAGGACATTATCGCGATCGGCGTATCGTTGCTTGGAATGAATCTTCTTCTGCAACCGGGCAAAATGCTGAATATGGCACTGGGCAATTCGTTGAATGCGGTGGGTGATACGCGATTTACGATGTGGTCCTCCATATTCTCGATGTGGCTGCTCGCAACGGCGCTCGCTTATTGGGTCGGCATCGAGCTCGGCTGGGGTTTGATCGGCATCTATGCCTGCATGATTCTCGACGAGTACGTTCGCGGCATCGTGTCGCTGTTCCGTTGGCGCGGGCGCAAATATTTGCGTTTGGCCGAGCAGAAGGAGGAGGCCGACAAAGCGGCTTCGGCTGTACCTGGCATTAGAAAACCGGCGGCTCCCGGCGTATAATAGACGTTAACCGACGATAATCAAGGCGAAGAGGAGAAGGGCATAATATGGCTTCCGGATTAGTAATGAATGAAAAAATAAGAGCTTCCGAAGTGCTGCTAACAGGGCTGAACGGCGAGAGTCTCGGCGTTATGACGAAGGATGAAGCTCTGGCGCTGGCTCGCGAGCTGAAAGCCGATCTCGTCTGCGTGTCGCTCATGAGCAGTCCGCCGCCATGCAAGCTCGTCGGCAGAGGACAGGCGAAGCAGTTGCAGAGCAAGGAATCCCGAGCCGAGCGCGTAAAGGAGCAGCCTGCCAAGGTAAAGGAGCTTCGACTTACGCCGCATATCGAGGAGCATGACTACGATACGAAGCTGCGGCAAGCCGAGAAGCTGCTGCAATCGGGCAATGCCGTACAGCTTGTCGTCCGCATTCAAGGCAAAGAAGGTCCGCAGGCGAAGGCGCTTCTGGAGCGGCTCGTGGCCGACTTGTCTTCGGCGGGCAAGAAGCAGACGGGCATTCAAGTCAGCGGCAAGCAGGCGCAGGTTCAACTGTTCCCTGTGTAGTGTGCGCCAGCGAGTGGAGCAACTCGTTATTTAATGAGGCAGAATTCATTATTTTGCGATGATTGGTGCAGATTTTCCAGATTAGTGAGCCAGATCTCATACGCCGTGAAGTTAGGCTCACGGGCAGTGGGAGTTGGCTCGTTATTTTCAAGTTCGACATGAATAGTTGCCGAATAAGCGAGTGTCAGGAAACAAATATTGACAGTGGGGGTATCATTTTATATCATTTTAATTGAAAATCATTATCAATTACGTAAGCGATTTTGCTTATTCGACAGAAAAGGAGTCCCAGATGCTTCGTAAATTTTTTGCCTATTACAAGCCGTACAAGAAGCTCTTCTTCCTCGACTTCTTCTGTGCCGTGCTGCTGGCGGTGCTCGAGCTGATCTTCCCGCTCGCGGTCAGCTACGTCATTAACACGCTTTTGCCGGACGAAAACTGGGGTCTGATCGTAACCGCTTGCGCGGTACTGCTCGTTGTTTATGCCATTAATACGATATTAAGCTTCGTGGTCACCTACTGGGGGCATATGCTCGGCATCAATATCGAGACGGATATGAGGAAGCAGCTGTTCGACCACATCCAGAAGCTCAGCTTCCGTTTCTTCGACAATACGAAGACGGGACATCTGATTTCCCGGATGACGAACGATCTGTTCGAGATTGGCGAGGTTGCGCATCATGGTCCGGAGGATATGTTCATTGCCGTAATGACGCTAATCGGCGCTTTCGGCATCATGCTCTTCATTAATCCGCAGCTTGCCGTGATTACATTCATCGTCGTTCCGATCATTATTTGGCTCGTGCTGCTGTTCAACGGCAAGATGACGAAGGCTGCAAATCGGCTGTTCTCGGACATGGCCGACTTCAATGCGCGGGTCGAAGATACGGTTGGCGGCATTCGCGTGGTGCAGGCCTTCTCGAACGAGAAGCATGAGAAGCAATTGTTCAAGGTTAACAATCTGCGTTTCCGCGAGGCGAAGCTCATCTCGTACAAAATCATCGGGATGAACGCGTCCATCACGTATATGCTTATGCGGCTCGTTTCCGTATTCGTGTTGATCGCGGGAACGTGGTACGTCTTGCAGGGCAACTTGAACTACGGGGACTTCGTAGCATTCGTGCTGCTGACCAACATCTTCTTCAAGCCGATCGAGAAGATCAACGCGGTCATCGAGAGTTACCCGAAAGGCATCGCCGGCTTCAAGCGATACACGGAGCTGATGGAGACCGCTCCAGACATTGCGGATAAGCCTCATGCGGTAGAGGTCGATCGGCTGCAGGGGAATATCGTATACCGGGGCGTATCGTTCGGTTACGAGGGCGTCGCTAAAGTGCTGGAGCATATCGATCTTACGATCCGCGCCGGTGAGACGGTTGCGTTCGTAGGCCCTTCCGGCGCAGGGAAGACGACGCTTTGCAGCTTGCTGCCGCGGTTCTATGAGATCGATGGAGGCAGCATTTCCGTCGATGGCTACGACATTCAAGACATTAAGCTGGAATCGCTGCGCAAGCAGATCGGCATCGTGCAGCAGGATGTGTTCCTGTTCGCGGGCACGATACGCGAGAACATCGCTTACGGCAAGCTCGGCGCATCGGATGAACTGATCTGGGAAGCGGCGCGGCGCGCGAAGCTGGAGGCGTTCATTCTGTCGCAGAAGGACGGGCTCGATACGGTTGTCGGGGAGCGCGGCGTGAAGCTGTCCGGGGGCCAGAAGCAGCGTCTCGCCATTGCGCGGATGTTCCTGAAGAACCCGCCGATTCTTATTCTCGACGAGGCGACTTCGGCGCTCGACACCGAGACGGAAGCGGCGATTCAGCAATCGCTGGCCGAGCTGTCCGTCGGCCGTACGACGCTCGTCATCGCTCACCGGTTGGCGACGATCAAGAACGCCGACCGCATCGTCGTCGTGACCGAGGACGGCATTTCGGAGCAAGGCCGTCACGATGAGCTAGTGGAAGCGGGCGGCATCTACAGCCGCCTGCACAAAGCTCAGTTCGGCAACGGCGTAGGCGCCAGGTAGACGAAAACAGGCAGCTCCGACGGGTCAACGACCTCACTGGAACTGCCTGTTTTCGATTCGTGTTTTGCATTCGCTCTTACACGGACACGTAAGCGGGATAGAACTGCCGTATCCGCTCCATTAGAGCATATGTGCACTTTCAGACGCGGTAACAAGCCCGGACTCCCGCTGTAAGATTAAATACGCTCTTACAGGAAGCGGCAAGCGAGTTCGAACTGGCATATCCACTCCGTGAGAGCCCATGTACACTTACAGACGCGGTCGCAAGCCCAGACTCCCTCTGGAAGATGAAATACGCTCTTACAGGGAGGCGCATGAGGGTTCAACGCTTGTGGAAAACGCTCTGTTATCTTCGAGCTACAAGCTTACATAGCGATACTCTTCATTTGGTCGTTTGCCATAGCAAAAAAAAAAGCAACACAGCAGTCATTCTGCCGTGTTGCTTTCCCATTTAACCGTTGTCGCCCTGCGGAGCAGGCGGATCGGTTTTTTTCACGAGCTTCCGCTTATCCCAGCGGAACATAGCGTTCAGCCCTCTGTAGATGAGCTTCGATTCCTTCGTCAACAGCGGGCCTAATATGGCAAGGATCAGCACGTACAATGCAGCGAACGGCTGCAGCAGCTCCATTAAACCGCCGGCCTTGCCAAGATTAGCCATAATGATCGAGAACTCGCCGCGGGAAACAATCGTAAGTCCGATGTTGGACGAAGCTTTGGCCGACAGTCCGGCGCTCTTGCCCGCCAACATGCCTGCTGCGAAGTTGCCGAGAAGCGTAATGCCGACAGCTCCTAGCGATAGCCATACCGCGCCGCCGAGCGCGAGCGGATCGATCGTTAGGCCGAAGCTGAAGAAGAACAACGCCCCGAAGAAATCGCGAAACGGCAGAATCATATGCTCGATACGCTTCATATGCGTCGTCTCCGCCAGCACGAGGCCAACGAGCAATGCACCGATCGCTTCGGCGACGTGAATCGTCTCGGAGAAACCTGCCACGAGGAACAAGAAGCCGAAGACGAGCAGCAGGAACAACTCGTTGGAGCGTATATTGAACAGCTTGTTGAGCAGCGGGGCAGCCTTCCTGCCGATAATGAGGAACAACAGCATGAAGCCGAGCGCATAGGAGGCCGAGAGGAGCACGCCACCAAGCGACGAGGAGTCGCTAAGGACAAGACCAGACAACACGGATATATACACCGCGAGGAAAATATCCTCGAACATAATAATCCCGAGTATCATCTCCGTCTCCGGGTTGGCCGTCCGCTTCAAGTCGACGATCACCTTCGCTACGATCGCGCTGGAAGAGATCGTCGTAATGCCGGCAATGACCATCGTCTCTTCAACAGGGAAATCGTTGACCCATCCGAAAAATAAGCCAAGTGAGAAGTTGATCAAAATATAAATCGTGCCGCCTACCGCAATCGCTTTGCCCGATTTCATCAATCGGCCGACCGAAAACTCGAGGCCCAGATAAAATAACAGGAACAGCACGCCAAGGCGTCCCATAAATTCAATGAGTTCAGCGCTATGAATGAATCTAAAGTCCAGCACGCCGAAGTGCGGCGCATGAGGCCCTACGGCCATACCGATTAGAATATAAAAAGGAATGACGGAAAAACGGATTTTGGCAGCCAATAGCCCGACCAAGGCGATGAGTATAACGGCAAGACCGATCTCCAGCACCAAATGGTCCATAATTATCGACTCCCGTTTTGGAGCATAAGCTTAAGCTGCTTAAGGTTTTGCCGTTCACCGGCCACAATAAGGGTCGAGTCCGCTTTGAAAATATAGTCGGGGCCTGGATTAATATGCTTGGCTTCTTTCTCGACGGCTGCAATGATAGTCGCGCCTGTCGTCTGGCGAATATCCGTTTCGCCGATTGATATGCCGATGCAAGCCGCATTCGGCTCGATTTTGTACCATTCGATCGTCAGGTCGTCCAGCGCTACCTCTATCGTCTCGAGCGCCTTGGGCTTGTAAGTCATACCGCCGATAATAGCCGCTATTTGACGCGCCTCTTCGTCCTCAAGCGTCACCATGGAGATGCTGTCATCCGGATCCTCATAGTCGAAATGGTACATTTCGCGGCGTCCGTCGTCGTGAATAATAATGACGAGCTTATCGCCTCCGCGGGTCATAATCTGATATTTGCGTCCGATTCCAGGCAAATCAGATTCTCTGATATTCATAGGATTTCCTCCTCGTTTTTTTGTATCTTGTACCAAAAAAACGAGATCTAACCAATGAACACCGACGTATATTTAATGGGCTTTAGCAATAGTCGCTTCAACTGCTGCAGAATGGTTTGGCTTAGCGGGGATAGATAAGCAGGGCGTCCGTATAAGACGGCGAGTGAAGCCTTATATGCCGCCGGCTTGCGGCGAACAGGCTGAAGCAGTTTGCTTGCGGAGCGCCCGTCGCGGGCATAGCAGGTAGTTGCGCGGGCAACGGGATTGAACCGGCTGGAGCCGGCGGTTAGCTCGAAGTTGTTGCCTGCTTGGTAAGCGAATAGAGCTGTGAGCAACAGAGGCAAAATAATAAGCAGATTAATGAACCGATTGCGAAACAACCGCTCTTGCTTATGCCGCGTGTTTATTCTCATTCTCATCTGCTCGCCTCCTTCGTCTATATTTATAAGTATATCTTATAAATGTCGATAAGCATAGCCGATTTCAAATAATCAGCGATAGGACGTTGCTAATATGGTAGAATGGATGAATGATTTTGTGTGAATAGAATAGAGAAAACAGAGAGAAGGATGATAGGGATGGGAGCAAAGGTGAAGGAACTGTCGCCTCTTGTGCACGCGCTTGACCTTAAGCCGCATGTAGAGGGTGGATGGTACAAGGAAATTTGGAAGGCCGATTTTGAAATTCCGCAGCAGGTGTTGGGCGCTCCGTATTCCGGGCCGCGTTTTGCCGCATCGTCGATCTATTTCTTGCTGCACCCCGAGGAATTCTCGGATTGGCACACGGTTTATTCCGACGAAGTATGGTTCTGGCATTCGGGAAGTCCGTTGCTGCTCACGCTCGGCGGGACGGAGGCCGATCCTCATACGAGGAAGGAAATTATCGTCGGACCGGACATCGCTGCCGGACATCAACCGCAGGCGCTTGTGCCGGCCAACGAATGGCAGATGGCACGGCCGCTCGGAGACGAGCCTGTGCTTGTATCATGCGTCGTAGCGCCAGGTTTCCATTATGATGATTTTCGATTAATAAAAAAATAGGGCAGGACTACACCTTCATGCTGTTCTCGGTGAACTAATAACGGGCTGTTCCCTAAGCGGTTATTGCCCGCTTTTGGAACAGCCCGTTTATTTAACAATTAGCTACATTAAGAAGGTAAAATAATTATTTGTCCAGGGAAGATAAGGTCTGCGTTGACCAGCTTATTCAGATCGCGCAACACTTGCCAAGTCGTGCCGTATTTCTTCGCGATTGCCCATAGCGTATCGCCTGTCTTGACCGTATACGCCTTGACGGCTGGCTCCGGTTTCGGCTCCGGCTTTGGTTCCGGATTCGGCTCTGGCTTTGGTTCCGGTTTTGGTTCCGGTTCAGGTTTCGGTTCAGGTTCCGGTTTCGGTTCAGGCTTCGGTTCCGGCTCGGGGGAAGGAGCGGCGGGTTTAGCGCCTTCCGTAATACGACCCTCAATCGTCGGATTCGCTTTGCCAAGCTTCTGAATATAAGCGATGAGCGCCTCGTCGAGCGCGCCGTACATGCCTGCTTGCGGATATTTGCCGAACATCGTATATTCGTCTCCGCCTGCGGCCAAGAAGTCATTCGTGGCAAGCGTGTAAACCGCTGCATCATCGAGCGGTTTGCCGCCGATTGTGACCGAATGCACGCGTTCTCCTTTAACAGCGTCCTTGTCTATTTTGAAGGCGATGCCGGACACTTGAGGGAATGCGCCCTTCGCATTCGGATAATCGGAGACGCCATTCTCAAGGGCGGCTTTAATGTCGGCGCCAGTCACATCCAGCGTTACGATCTGATTTCCGAACGGAAGCACGGTAATGACTTCGCCTTTCGTAATCGGGCCTGCATCGATGGAGGCGCGAATGCCGCCGCCGTTTGTAAGAGCAACATCTGCTCCCGAGATGTCGATCAGCGCGTCGGCAAGCAGGTTGCCGAGGTTCGTCTCGCTTGCGCGTACTTTCTCTCTTGTGCCTTCGAGCAGGACGGCCGATTCGCCGACTTGTTCGGCCAATATCGTTTCTTGGCTCTTCAGCGTAGCTGCGACAATCTCGGCGACTGCGGCGTTCGGGGGGATGTCCGCTGCTTCGGCCTGATTAATGAGCGTTGCCTGCTTCTTGACAACGGCGCCATTCTCTACCCAGAGGTCGACGACGCCGACGTATTTCGTATATTCGCCTGCGCTTACGATCAATGTGCCATTGTCGGATACGAGGCCGTCTTCAAGCACCGTATGGCTATGTCCGTCGACGAAAATGTCGATGCCCGCGACTTCCTTCACGACCCGCGAGCTTGTATCAAAGCTCGACTTGTCCTGTCCGAGATGGCCGACGGCAATAATGACATCGGTCTTGTCCTTCAGCTCGTCGACAATCGCTTGCGCTTCCGAAGCGGAGTCGGCGAAGTAAAGTCCCGCCACGTTTTTTGGATGAGTTTTGTACACCGTCTCCGACGTCGTCAGGCCGAAAACGCCGATCTTCACGCCATCGATTTCCTTAATGATATACGGCTCGAATATTCGCTTCGCGCCTAATCCTTTGATGTTGGCGCTCAGCATAGGGAAGGAGAGCTTGCCGGCCAGCTCGATCAATCTCGCCGAACCATAGTTGAACTCGTGGTTGCCAGGCACCATAAGGTCGTAGCCCATCTTGTTCATCGCGGCAACGACGCTTTCTCCGTTCACAAGCGTGGCGAAAGTCGTGCCGTGAATCGCGTCACCGGCATCAATGGCTAATGTATTCGGATTTTTGCTCTTGTAATAATCGAATATGCCGGCCACCTTGGCAAAGCCCATCTCGCCGCTCGTCGCCTCGACCGCGCGCGCGTGCATATCGTTCGTGTGCAGCAGCGTGATGTGCTTCCCTGTCTGCCCCGCCGTCTCCTCTGCGGCAGCGCTGCTTATGAGTCCAAGCAGCAAAGCACCGGAAAGCAGAGCGGACGTCATCCATTTGAACCTTTTACGCATGATTTGCTCAATCCTCCATTTGTATATTTTTGGGTTAAAGCCCACAAATAATATTCTCCATTTTTCAACCAATTCCTTTTATAAATATCTGAAAATTCGAATTACACATTTGCCCTATTCGCTTTGATTAGGTGTTTTAGGACGGAATAGCGAAAAACATTTGCTCTATTTCTCCGACCTAAAGCCGATGCGTGCAAACGAAAACAACGCCTCAGCCGCTCTTATGAGCAGCAAAGGCGCTGTTGCAAAGTAAAGCTTATACTTGGAATGCGCGAACGGATGCTTTAACCAAAGAAACGAAGCGCGGACGTGCTTGTTCGGCAACGCGGACAACCTGCTCATGGGTAAGCGGCTCGAGCTCGTCGCTGATCGCCATGTCGGTAATGCACGTAATGCCTACCGCGCGAATGCCGCAGTAGTTGGCTGCGATTACCTCGGGCGCAGTCGACATGCCCACCGCGTCGGCACCCCATGATGCCATCATAGCGAGCTCGGCCGGCGTGCAATAGGTAGGTCCGGAAATGCTCACATACACGCCTTGCTGCAACGGAATATCGAGCTCGGCTGCTTGAGCGGCGACGATGGAGCGAAGCTCGCGGTTGTAGGCTTGCGACATATCGGGAAAACGCGGACCAAGCTCGCCGATATTTGCACCCATTAAAGGATTGCTGCCTGTATTATTAATGTGGTCGGTTATTAACATCAGATCGCCGGCGGCGAAGGAGCGGTTCATGCCGCCAGCCGCATTCGTGACGAGCAGCGTTTCGATGCCGAGCTGCTTCATGACGTAGACCGGGAAGACGACCTCTTTCATGGAATAGCCTTCGTAATAATGGAAACGGCCTTTCATGACGAGAACGGTCTTGCCTTCCAGTTCTCCGATGACAAGCTCGCCGGAATGGCCCTCTACCGTAGAGACCGGGAAATGCGGAATTTGGCCATAAGGAATTACGGTTGCTTCCTTTACTTCATCGGCCATAACGCCGAGGCCTGAGCCGAGAATCATCCCGATCCGCGGCGGTGCTTGCAGCTGGCTTTGTATGTAGGCAGCGGCTTCTTTTATTTTGACTAACATATTGTCCATAGGGCGGTAATGCCTCCTCATCCAGGTTGGAATGCTTTGACAGCATCATTATCATAGCGCACCGCGCGAGTAAAAGTAAACCATGGCACGAGGCTGGCAAGCTGCATTGTTGTTTCGTTGAAACGTTCGTATTATGATAAGTAGCATACGTATCGAATCGCCCCCAATATGGACAGGCTAGCCTAAATCGGAGGAATGAATGATGAGTGATCAAACGAATTATACATCGGAGCAAGTAGCGTCAATGATAGACCATACGCTGCTGAAGGCGGACGCGACTAAGACGGAAGTGATTCAGCTATGTATGGAAGCCAAGGAATATCAGTTCGCAACCGTATGCGTGAACGCAGGTTGGGTGTCGCTCGCGGCAAGCGAGCTGGCCGGATCGGGCGTTGGGATTACGACGGTAGTCGGCTTTCCGCTTGGGGCGACAAGCACGGCGTCCAAAGCTTTCGAAGCGAAGCAAGCGATTGAAGACGGAGCGACCGAAGTGGACATGGTCCTTAATATCGGTCTATTGAAATCGGGAGACAACGATGGCGTGAAGAGCGACGTGGAAGGTGTCGTTGCGGCATGCAAGGGCAAGGCGAAGCTGAAGGTTATTCTGGAAACAGGTCTGTTAACGGACGTAGAGAAGGTAACGGCATGCGAGCTGTGCAAGCAAGCGGGCGCCGACTTCGTGAAGACGTCGACGGGCTTCGGCAAGGGCGGCGCGACGGCCGAAGACATAGCGCTTATGCGCCGGACGGTCGGCCCTGATATGGGCGTGAAGGCTTCGGGCGGCGTCAGAGACTTGGAGACTGCATTGCAAATGTTTGCGGCAGGAGCGACAAGGATCGGCGCCAGCTCCAGCATTGCCATCGTTACCGGGGGCAAGGGCGAGGGGTACTAAGGCGCGTTGCAGCATGATTATACCCATGAAAAAAGGCAAACCACGCCTCTTCGAAGCATGCTTCGAGAGGGTACGGTTTGCCTTTTTTTCTTTCAATCCGTTAGGATTCGCAAGCGATCGTCAGATTGGCCCGAAGCTCCCGGCCCGCCTCCAGCATCACAAGCTCCTCTTGGCGATTCAGCTCGCCCGTCATCGCCATCCACGGCTCGACGCAGATGAACGGCTTGCCGTTCGAAGACCACAGAACGACGTATTTGAATATATCGTCGTAAGTCATCCGAACGCGAACGCCGCCGGCGACAGGGAAGGCGATCTCGCGTTGCTTGGCGTCGAGCAGCGTCACGGACTCGACCAATCCTTCCAAATCGAATTCGCCTTCGAACGGCTTAACGACGTTGTCGTTGTAATCGAGATATGTCGACGCGTCTGTCTCATAGACGATGCTCTTGCCTTGATCGATTGCGAAGTAAGGGTGGAAGCCGGCATAGAACGGCATCGTCTTATCTTTGCTTAGATTGCGATATTGCTGGCGCGTGTGCAGCTTGCCGTCCTTAAGCGCATAGGTGAACAGCAGCTCGAAATCGAACGGGAACGAGAGGAGCGTCTGTTCATTGCTGCGCAGCCGGATCGTAATCGAAGCCTCGCCTTCCTCGCTCGTACCGACAACCTCCCATGCCGACGTACGCGCTACGCCGTGATTGGCCATGTTATAGGTTTGTCCGTCCCACTCGTAGGACAGGTTCTCCAGCTGTCCGCAGATCGGGAACAAGATCGGATTGCCGCCTCTAATATTAGCGGTCGGATGCTCGAACGTTGCTTTGTCCAAATAAAACAATTCCTGACCGTGCAATTGGCAGCCGATCACGATGCCGCCTCGCTCCGGACATACGATGATGCGCGATTCCGTGCTTTTCTCCGTCAGCTCATAGACCGAATAAGTGTCCACGTAGTTACGTACTCCATAGTTGCTCACTAACATAACCTCCATATGTAGATGCTTATTGTGAAAAATCCATAGAGAAATCATACCATAGCAGCGATCTTGTACACCATACGGCAAGAGCAGGTTCTTGCTGCGCCTTTGCGGACAGAAAGCTTTCCCCGTTATTCGTCCTTATACCTTTCACACGTTTTATAAGGGTTTAAGAATGGATGTTTCTACTAATTCATTCATCTAAGCCATTCCTGCTTACGAGAATAGTATGTTATTAGCTTCAAGAGAAGGGCAGGTGAAAGATTATGTCATACTGCAGACCAAATGGATACTCCGTTGCCGGCGCTGGCTCCTCTGGCTCGGACTCGAAAATGGCTTCGATCCTAGGGATTCTTCGCAACATAAGCTTGGGTCAGATGATTACAGTCGGGACAGAAGGCGGCCCCCCTCCCTTGACTGGTAGATTTGCCGGCATCGAGAACGGGAATGTTCTTTTGACATCAGCAACGGGTGCTCTCCAATTTATCCCTCTTCGTCAAATTGCCTTCGTCACTATCCCGTAACAGTAACAATCGATCCCTGCATCAACAAACGGCAACCCGCCCGTCGCACCTCCGAGCGACGGCGCGGTTGTTTGCCGTTCAGACCTTAACGGCTGTAATCGAACCCAATCGTACATAAAATATGGCGTTTTTGTCCGTTACGATGATTGCGGTATCGTCCCGGATGCCTTGATATTTGCCTTCCACCGACGTCTTGCCGAAGTAAACGCGAATGGTGGTCCCCAGTTTCACCCATTGCAATATTCTCACCTTACGGCCTCCCGGGACGGCATGCGAGACAAGGGAGGGTATTTCGCATGCTTATATTTTTCGATTGTTGTATTCTATGCAGGTTGAGTCCGTATGCTCATAGACGCAATACGGATAGCGGCTTCAGGAAATAATTCGACTAAAAAGCGATAATTACAAATGGGCATATTCCGGTGTCGGCATTATAATGAGCGATATAAGAGGAATAGACATTGAGGTGACGGCTCCATGTATAAGCTGTTGATTGTGGATGACGAGGCGCTGGTTCGCGAAGCGATCCAGGAGGGCATGAATTGGGAAGCGATGGGGCTAGTCTGCATGGGAACTTGCGAAGACGGCGTTGAAGCGTTGGAATTCATCGACAGGGAGAAGCCGGATATCGTCATGACGGATATCGGCATGCCGTTCATGAACGGCATTGAACTGACGCGCGAGCTTTCCGTGCGTTACCCGGACGTGAAAGTCATCATTCTGACGGGTTACGATGAATTCGAGTACGCCCAGCAAGCGTTAAAGATGAAAGTTGCGGACTATATCATGAAGCCGGTTACCGCTGTCGAGATGGAAGAGATTTTGCTAAGGATCGCCGGGCAGATGGATATGGAGAATAAGCATAAGAAAGATTATGAGCGACTGAAGCATCAGTTGAACGAAAGCATGCCGCTGCTGAAGGAGCGGTTTCTCGAGCGTCTGGTCGCTTCATCGATGACGGAGAAGCAGCGACGCGAGAGCAGCGATTATTTCGGGATCGCTTGGGGCGGGGACTTCGCGGTCGAGCTGGCTATCGACGTCGACGAGCTTGAATTGAAGCTGCCGCCAACGCCGTCCGACGACGAGCTGTTCCGATTCGCCATCTACAATATTACGAAGGAAGTAATGGAGAAATATACCGGGGCAGAGGTATTTCGCGACAGGGAAAACCGCGTGCTCGTCCTATTGTCCGGTTCCGATCCGGAGGTGCTGGGCGAGGCAGCGGGCATGGCGGCGGAACGCATTCACGCCGCCATTACCGCTTACCTGCCGCTTCAGGCGTCGATCGGAATCGGGCATGCGTGCAAGCGGGAGGACAACATGGCGATTGCTCATCGATCCGCCTTGTCTGCGCTTGTCTATCGCTTCGTCATCGGCACGAACGAAATCATCCGCATCACTGATATGGAACGGCGCGAGAAGCCGGCTATGCTGTCCGCCGTCGTATGGGAGAACGAGCTCATTACGAAGCTGAAGACGGGCACGCCGCAGGATATGGACGAGTGGATCGGCAGACTGTTCTCGACGTTCCGAAACCAGTTTTTTGCGCTTGATGTCTGTTACATTTATTTGCAACGTTTCGTGCTTACTCTCATGCATACGCTGTACGAAATGGGAACCGATACCGATGCAGTGTTCGGCGCAGCGGGAAACCCGATTGCGGAGATGGGACAGCTTGCTTCGTTGAACGACATCGAGAGCTGGATGAAGGAGCTGTGCGGCAGGTCCGTAACCGCCATCCGCAGCATGCGGGAAGATCATAGCATGCTGCAGATCGACAAGGCGAAGGCTTATGTCAGGCGGCATTATATGGATCCGGAGCTGTCGTTAAAGACGGTGTGCAGGCATGTTTCCATGAGCGCGAGCTATTTCAGCACCCTCTTCAAGACGCATATGGGCAAGACGTTCGTGGAATATGTCATCCACGAGCGGATGGAGAAGGCGAAGGAGCTTCTGAAGTTGACCAACATGAGAAGTTATGAAATCGCTTACGCTGTAGGCTATAGCGACCCGCAATATTTCAGCAGCGCGTTCAAGAAGCATACGGGGGATACGCCGACGGAATTCCGCGGCAGAATGACGGCGGGAGGCGAAGGATGAAGCTGGTATCCTTTTTGCGCTTTCGAAGCATGCAGACGAATATGGTGTTGGCGTTCGTTCTGCTTATCCTGATGACGATCGTTATTATGAGCGTCGTCTCTTATTTCCTGTCCAAGGACGCCGTGCAGTCGAACGCGAAGACCTATACGACGGAACTGGTGAAGCAAGTGAACAACAATATAAGATCGTACGTGAACGGCATGATGTATATCTCGGATCTGGTGGACGGCAATCCGTACGTGCAGCAATATATGGCGCGGCATGAAGATGGCGATCCGGCTAAAGAGAGGGCGCTCAAGCAGGCCGTTGCCGATTTCCTCGAATCGATGGCGGTTTCGCGCGCCGATATTTCTTCGGTGAGCCTTTTCGGCTACAGTGGGGAATTTGTGTCGGGCAACAAGGAGCTGGCACTGAACCCCTTCATCGATATTCCGAGCCTCGACTGGTATCGCGTCGCGCGGGAAGCGGGAGGCGAATACGTCATTTCGCCCTCGCACGTGCAGCCGGTGTTCAAGAACAGATATCCATGGGTCGTATCGCTGAGCATGGAGTTGACAAGCAGAGAGAGCGGGACGAAGTTCGGCATCTTCCTGATCGACTTGAACTTCAGCGTCATGAACGACATGCTGCAGGATATTCGGCTGGGCCAGCGGGGGTATTTGTTTATCGTCGACTCCGAGGGCCGAATTGTATACCACCCGCAGCAGCAACTCATCTATAGCAAGCTGAAGACGGAGAACATCGATGAGGTGCTTCGAATCAAGAACGGCACTTTCATGGGCGACGATGACGGAAACCGTAGAATGTACACGGTACAAGAGTCCGAGTTCGGCTGGAAAATCGTCGGCGTATCCTACGTGAGCGAGCTGGTCGGCAACCAGAACGAGATGCGGCTATCGATCATCGTGCTGGGGCTCGTCTGCATCGTCATCGCTATCGTCATTTCCTTATTCGTATCGCAGCGGGTAAGCCAGCCGATCAAGCAGCTGCAAGGTTATATGAAAGAAGTGGAAAAAGGCAATTTCGACATTCAAGTGCCCGTTCCGACCACCATCGAAATCGGCAGGCTGGCCCGTGCGTTCAATATGATGGTCGGCAGAATTAAGGAATTGATGTCCCAGGTCGTCAGGGATCAGGAATTGAAGAGACGAAGCGAGATCAATGCGCTGCAAGCGCAGATTAATCCGCATTTTCTGTACAACACGCTCGACTCCATCATTTGGATGGCCGAGAGCAAGAAATCCCAGGAGGTCGTTCTAATGACCTCGGCGCTTGCCAAGCTCTTCCGTGCATCCATCAGCAAGGGAGAAGAGCTTGTCACGATCGAGACGGAGCTGGAGCATATTACGAATTACTTGAAGATCCAGAAGATGCGTTACAAGAACAAGCTGGATTATCGCATCGAGACAAGCGATACTGTCGGCCGGTACAAGACGATCAAGCTGATTCTGCAGCCGATTGTCGAAAACGCGATTTATCACGGAATCAAAATGAAGCGCGGTCCCGGCCTCATCACGATATCTTCCGAGGAGACGGCCGCGGATGTATTGCTGATCGTCGAGGACAACGGAAACGGAATGGATGAGGAGAAGCTCTCCAAGCTGTTGTCCCAACAGTACGAGGGCGAAGCGGGCAAAGGCGTTGGCGTGGGCAATGTCCACGGGCGGCTCAAGCTTTATTTCGGCCCGCAATATGGACTTGAATACAAAAGCAAACCGGGAGAAGGAACAACCGTAACCATTCGGTTGCCTAAGCATCCCCCCGTTATAGGAGGCGGCATAAGATGATCTGGAAGTACAGGCGGACGCTGGCGATTGTCCTGCTGCTGCTGATTGCCGCGGCAAGCGTTGCATATTGGGGGAATGGACTAACGCAGCGAGACCCTGTCGATATTACGGTCATTATCAAATCGACGGACGCTTCGGTTGAATTCTGGGAGGTGCTGATGGACGGGGTCCAGGAGGCTGCGCAGGAATTCGAGGCGAACGTGCGAGTCACCGGGTCCAGGACGGAGACGGACGTGGATGAGCAGATCGCCTTGGTGGAGCAGGCGATTCAAGAGAAGCCCGACGCCATTGTACTGGCTGCCAATGATTATGACCGGCTTGTCCCCATCGCCGAGAAGGTCAGGAATAGCGGGATCAAGCTCATCATCGTGGACTCGGGAATCAATTCCGATGCAGCGCATAGCAGCGTGGCCACGGACAACGTCAATGCGGGCATGAAGGCGGGCGAAGTGCTGCAAAGCCACGTCGAAGGTCCGGCCAAAGTCGCGATTATTAGCTATGTCAAAAATGCCGCTTCGCAAATCGACCGGGAGAAGGGTGCCCGTTCGATTCTGGACGGCATTCCCAATATTGATCTTCTCGATACGTATTACGTTGAGGGATCTGAGAGGAATGCATACTTGATGGCGAAGAAAATCTTACGGACGCAGCAGGATGTCGTCGGTATCATCGGATTGAACGAGCCGACGACGGTCGGCGCTGGCCGGGCAATCCAGGAGCTCGGCTTGAAGGATAAGGTTACGCTGATCGGCTTTGACAGCTCGGTTAACGAGATCATGCTGTTGGATGAGGGAGTCATGAAGGCCACCGTTATTCAACGACCTTTCCAGATGGGGTATTTGAGTATTAAGACGGCCATAGACGCGGTGAAAAGGAACACGGTTCCAAGGACCATCGACACCGGATCCTTGGTCATTACGAAACAGAATATGTACGAAGAGGAAAACCAGAAGCTATTGTTCCCCTTCGTCACCAACTAGCAGAGTCGCGGGAACTCTGCTTTTTTTGTTGCCAATACCCAAAAATATTCGACTCTTACAGGAAGAAATCACATGTTAGCAGGCAGTCAGCTTATGCAAAAATAGAGGCAACAGCAAGAATCAAGAGGTTGAAGGAGGGGGATGGATGGATCAGACGCTCGTTCGCATGGAAGGCATTGAGAAGCATTTTGCCGGCGTTCACGCCTTGAAGGGCTGTCGTTTCGATCTGAGGGCCGGCGAAGTGCATGCGCTTGTCGGCGAGAATGGAGCTGGCAAGTCGACGATGATGAAGGTGTTGACCGGCGTCTATCGCAAGGATGAGGGGAGCATCGTTTATAAGGACCGGGAGGTGCAGATTACCGACACGAGGGCAGCCCAGAAGCTCGGCATCGGGATGATTCACCAGGAACTCAATCTGGCACAAGATTTGACGGTAGCCCAAAACATATTTATCGGCAAGGAGCCCCGAAAGAAGCTGCGGTTCTTGCTGGACGACAAGGAAATGAACAAGCAAACGGCTATACTGCTCAAGCAGATGAAGCTGGACATCGATCCAACGACACCGGTGTCGGAGCTTACGGTAGCCAAGCAGCAATTGGTGGAGATCATTAAAGCGATTTCGTACGATTCGCAAGTATTGATTATGGATGAGCCGACCGCGGCTCTAAGCGATTCCGAAATCGACGAGCTGTTCCGCATGATCGCGCAGTTGAAGGAGAAAGGCGTCGGCATTGTGTACATCTCTCACCGGATGGCGGAGTTGAAGAGGATTACCGACCGGATTACGGTCATGCGGGACGGCGCTTACATCGATACGGTTGCAACGAAGGATATCAGCATCGACCGGATCATCGCAATGATGGTGGGACGGGACATCTACCAGCCGACCAGGCCCGATAGGCAGACATCGGAGCAAATGGAGAAGGTGCTGGAAGTTCGCGGCCTGACGCGGAAGAACGTGCTGCACGATATAAGCTTCTCGTTAGGCAAAGGGGAAATTCTCGGCGTGGCGGGACTGGTCGGCGCAGGCAGAACGGAGACGGCGCGGGCAATATTCGGTGCCGATCCGATCGACGCCGGCGAGATATACGTCCATGGCCGGAAGGTTCGCGTGACGGGTCCCCATCAGGCGGTAAAGAACGGAATAGGCTATTTGTCCGAGGACCGGAAGCATTATGGATGCTTGCTCGATATGGATGTAAAGACGAACGTCGCGCTTGCGGCGCTTGGACGCTTCAGAAGCTTTCTCGGCTTCATGAACGACAAGCGGTTGGCGCGCGTATCGGATCAAATCGTCGAAGATCTGCGGGTCAAGACGCCGGGCATAAACCAGAAGCTTAAGTTTCTGTCCGGGGGCAACCAGCAGAAGATCATTATAGGCAAATGGCTGACGAGAGATTGCGACATCTTGATCTTCGACGAGCCGACGAGGGGCATTGACATTGGGGCCAAAAACGAAATTTATAAGCTGCTCGAGAATCTGGCGGCGGAAGGCAAATCGATTATTATGATCAGCTCGGAGCTGCCGGAGATTTTGCGGCTTAGCCATCGCATTCTCGTCATGTGCGAAGGACGAATTACGGGAGAGCTTATGAACGATCACCATGCCTCGCAAGAAAGGATTATGACATATGCGACAGATCGATTCAGCTAAGGGCAGGCACAAGGAGGTCATCGGACAATGAGAATTACGGAAATAGCTGGCGTCAAATCGAAGTTCGCCGTTCAATCGGGGCTGCAGCAGTTGCTCGCCTTCGGCAGCTTAATACTGTTGATTATTTTTTTCTCCATTGCATCCAGCAATTTTTTTCAATTCTCCAACCTCGTCGGCATTCTTCTGTCGACCGCGGTCATCGGCGTGCTCGCGCTCGGCTCGACGTTCGTTATCGTCACGGGGGGCATAGACCTTTCGGTAGGAACGGTGATGACGCTCTGTTCGGTCATGACGGGGGTATTCATTGCGATGTGGGGGCTGCCGGTGTGGGTCGGCATCGTCGGCGGATTGCTTACCGGCGCGGTATGCGGGTTCATGTCGGGGCTAGCCATCGCGCGGCTCGGGATACCGCCTTTCATTGCGACGTTGGCGATGATGATGATTGCCAAGGGACTTGCGCTTGTCATCTCGGGCACGAAGCCGATTTATTTCACGGAAACGCCGGTGTTTATGAAGCTTTCGCAGGGTTCACTGCTGGGAGATATTATTCCCGGCTTCGATATTCCGAATGCCGTGCTTGTCTTCTTCCTAGCGGCGATTATCGGAAGCGTCTTGCTCTCCCGAACCATTGTCGGCCGCTATAACTTCGCGATCGGCAGCAACGAAGAAGCGACTCGTCTATCCGGGGTCAACGTTCGCAACTGGAAAATCGCCATTTATTCGATTACCGGTCTGTTCACGGGCGTAGCCGGCATTCTGATGGCTTCGCGCCTCAATTCGGCTCAACCGTCGCTAGGCATGGGCTACGAGCTCGAGGCGATCGCGGCGGTCGTTATCGGCGGCACTTCGCTTAGCGGGGGCAAGGGTACCATCATCGGCACGGTAATAGGAGCATTAATTATGAGCGTGCTGACCAACGGACTGCGTATTCTGTCCGTACCGCCAGAGTGGCAGACGGTTGTTGTCGGCTTCGTTATCCTGCTCGCCGTATATGCGGACAATTTGCGCCGACGCAAAGCATAACAACAGGCAACAAAAAATCAATCATTCTAAAAAAGGGGTAGTGAACGATGAGAAAAGGTTTATCTATATTGTTGCTTGCGGTTGTCATGGTTATTAGCGCGTGCGGTTCTAACGGCAACGGGGGCAACAACGTGAATGGCGGCAATGAGCCGGCTGTGACGAATAAGCCAACAGAAGAGACGAGTAACGGCGTTACGGATGCTCCTGCGGAGAAAATGTATATTCCGCTCGTGTCCAAAGGATTCCAGCATCAATTCTGGCAAGCGGTTAAGAGCGGCGCGGAGAAAGCGGCAGCCGAGCTGAACGTCGACATTACGTTCGAGGGTCCGGAGACGGAGTCTCAGGTCGACAAGCAGCTGGAAATGCTGCAGGTTGCGCTGGATAAAAAACCGAGCGCCATAGGTTTCGCCGCGCTCGACAGCCAGGCATCGATTCCGCTGCTGCAGAAAGCCAAGGATGCCGGTATTCCGGTCATCGCCTTCGACTCCGGCGTGGACAGCGACATTCCTACAAGTCTCGTTACGACCGACAACTTAGCCGCGGCGGGTATGGCTGCAGACAAGATGTCCGAGTTGATCGGAGGCGAAGGGGAAGTGGCGGTTATCGTTCACGACCAAACGAGCCGCACGGGCATCGATCGCCGCGACGGATTCGTGAATCGGATGAAGGAGCAATATCCGAACATCAAGATCGTCGATATCCAGTACGGCGGCGGAGACCATCTGAAATCGACGGACCTTGCCAAAGCCATGATGCAAGCGCATCCGAACCTGAAAGGCTTCTTCGGGGCTAACGAAGGTTCGGCGATCGGAATCATCAATGCCGTAACGGAAATGAAGGCCGAAGGCAAAATCACTGTAATCGGCTATGATTCCGGCAAAGCGCAAATCGATGCGATCAAGAGCGGCCTGATGGCAGGGGCAATCTCCCAAAATCCGGTCGGCATCGGCTATGAAACGGTCAAAGCGGCCGTAGCGGCTTCCAAGGGCGAGACGGTGGCAGCGAAGATCGACAGCGGCTTCGTCTGGTTCGATAAAACGAATATCGACAGCGAGGAAGTTAAAGCGGTAATATACGAGTGATCACGATAAAATGAAAACAAAGAAGCTGCAGAACCTCGCGCCCGGCGCGGTTCTGCAGCTTCTTTCATTGCATCGCTATTATTGAACGGCGCCCGTATCTGCCGCCGGAGCAGGCGTCGGCGTCGGCATCGTATTCGTGATTTTCGCTTTCTCGCGAATTTCAGTCAGCCATGCCTCGGACAGTCCGCCCGCTTCTTGAGCGACAAGCGTCTTGCGAATTTCTTCTTTCTTCTCGTCGAGCGTAGGGTAAGTGCCCAGCTTCTCGTCGGTTTTCTTAATAATATGGAAGCCGAAGCTCGATTGTACAACGCCGCTCAGCTCGCCGACTTTCAGCGTGAAGGCTGCTTCGCCGAAAGCAGGGTCCATATCGGCCTTCTTGAAGAAGTCGAGGTCGCCGCCGTTAGCTGCGGAAGCCGTATCGGTCGATTTCTCCTTTGCAATCGCAGCGAAGTCCGCGCCGCCCTTCAATTGGGCTAGAATAGCATCCGCTTCCTCTTGCGTAGCTACCAAGATATGCGAAGCGCGAACAGTCGTCGGCGTTTCGGTGAACGTATCTTTGTTAGCTTCGAAGTATTGGGAGATTTCCTCATCCGTAACGTCTGTCTTCGGCTCTAGAATCTTCGATACCGTCAATTGGAACTTCGTATCTCTAGTCAAGCTTTCTTCCGTCATGCCGTATTGGCTAAGCGTGGAAGTGAATTGTTCCGGCGTCTCGAAGCTCGCTTTGATCTTATCGATCTCGGCTGTCACCTCGTCGTCGGTTACTTTAACGCCGGCTGCGTCCGCTTCTTGCTGAATAAGCTCTTCCGTAATCAGGTTGTTCAGCGTGGAAGGACCTCCGGCATCAACAAGCGCATCGTACAGTTTGCTTTGCGGGATGTCTTGTCCGTTAACGGATGCGACAGCGCCGCCCGTGCTTCCGAATGGAGGCTTAATAAGAACAATGACGAGCGCAACAGCCAATACGGCCGATACGATCATCCATCCTTTGCCGCCGCCAGCCTTAGGTGCGTCCGATACCGGGCCTGCCGCGTTCAACGGCAGCGCTTCGGCGGCAGCTGCGGCTTGTTGCTCCGCATCGGCCTCGTAGGCTTCTTCGGCCGCTTTCTCCAGGTCGATATCATCCTGACCTTCGGCTTGCTCGAACAGCTCGTCCTGCTGTTCGTTCTGTTGCGTCAATTGCTCTTCCTTCGCAGCCGTTGCTTTTTCTTCGTCTTTTTTGGACTGCGATTCATTGTTATTCATTAGATAAACTCCCTTCGATCTTCCTGTCATTAACCTACTATAACAAATCACTTCGCAAAATACCTTAATCTAAAATAAAAATATTGCTTGCAACAATCGTCGTTTCGTATTAATTGTATAGTAGGTAATGTAGATATTTGTCGATTAATGGCGATATGGGGGGATCACTTGTTCATTTTGCAAGGGTATTATGAAGGCTGGGTTGTATTATTGTCATTTTTAATTGCTCTATTCGTAGCTTTTTCCGCGCTTAATCTGACGCATAAAATATCGAACACATCGGGCAAATCACAATTGGGCTGGCTGGTTGCCGCGTCTTTCGTCATGGGCAGCGGCGTGTGGGCGATGCATTTCGTCGGCATGATCGCGTTCCATCTGGAGCTTCCCATACATTATGACGTCCGCGAGACTAGTATTTCCTTTTTTGCCAGCATTATTGGTTCGTTTGCCGCTTTTTATTTAACGATGACTAAGCAAGCGACGAAGCCGAGGCTCGCGCTTGGCAGCTTCATTATGGGCGCGGGCATCGTCTCGATGCATTATATCGGCATGTCGTCTATGCGCGTCCCGGCCACCGCGATTACCTATAAGCCGCTCATATGGGCGGCCTCGGCTTTGCTTGCTGTAATCGCCTCCTATGCGGCGCTATACATATTCACAAAGTTTCGCCGCAGCGGCAACCGGGGCTGGCCGAAGTGGGGGGCATCCGCACTGATGGGTCTGGCGGTTTGCGGCATGCACTATACAGGCATGAGTGCGGCTGAATTCTGGTGCGGCGATGATGAACTGTTAATGAAGCTTCCGAGAGAGGGGGCCGATCTCGTATTGCTCATCTCCATTACGCTTGTCATGCTCATGATTATGATGGTGACGTGGATCGCGCTCTACTTCGATCGGACATTGCTTGAGAAGATGGCATTCAGCGATCCTCTGACGGGTTTGCAGAATCGCCACTCGATGAATCATCATTTTGAATCGAAGCTGGGCGGCTCGGCCCACAGCGCTTTGCTTTTCCTTGATCTAGATCAGTTCAAGCTGATTAACGACACGCTCGGGCATGACATCGGAGATTTGCTGATCAAAGAGGTGGCCGCGCGCCTGCAGCAGTTTCTCGGAGAGGACAGGTATGTATTCAGGCTCGGGGGGGACGAATTTCTGCTGCTGGCGGGCGAGATGAGCAGGCAGGCGGTTGAGACGATGGCTCAGCAGATATTGGAGGATATTAGAAAAGTATACATACTGGGCGGCAATGAGCTCTACATTACGGGCAGCATCGGTATCAGCTATGCCCCGCAGCATGGCACGGACCGTTCTGGCCTGCTTAAGGCAGCGGATTCGGCGATGTACCATGCGAAGCGGCTGGGCAAAAATCAATTCTGCTCCTTCAATAGCGAGTTGGAGCAGAAGCTGATTCGCAGAATGGAGATCGAGAAGGGGCTGCGAATCGCACTCGCTTCCGGGCAGTTCACCCTGCATTACCAGCCGAAGTGGAACGCTGAACGCAATTGCCCGGTCGGCTTCGAAGCTCTGCTGCGATGGAATCACCCGAAGTACGGCCTTGTTGCGCCGAATGAGTTCATCCCGATCGCAGAGGAGACAGGCCTTATTGTCGGGATGACGCGCTGGGTGCTGGAGCAGGCTTGTTCCGATTGTGCCGACTGGAATAAGCCTGCGGGCGGCAAGCTTGGCGTATCGGTCAATCTGTCTATCAATGTATTCGAGAGCATGAACTTAATGGACATGATTATGGCTGCTTTGCAGCACGCTTCGCTGCCCCCGGATATGCTTGAACTGGAAATCACGGAGTCGATCGTCATGAAGGATGCCCCGGAGGTCATTCGTCAGCTATTGCCCCTGCAGGAGATGGGCGTGACGATATCGATGGACAACTTCGGATCCGGTTATTCGTTTCTGGGAGCGATCGACCAGATTCCGTTCCATACGCTTAAGATCGATAAGCATTATATGCAAGAGAGCGACTCGCCGTCCAAGCGGGCGATCATCAACACCTTTATTACGCTCGCAAACCAATTGAATCTGGAGCTGGTTGCGGAAGGCGTCGAAACGGAGCGGCAGCTCGACTTCTTGCGCGCGGCCGGATGTACGATCATGCAGGGCTACTATTTCAAGAAGCCGATGCCGCGCGGGGAGCTTGATCGTTGGCTGTCGGATTTGAACCGGGAGGCGGGTTAAACTTCGTTGTTTATAGGAAACGAGAGGGATGGTATGATAGTCATATCCAGACAAATTCATCCATTGTATGGCGGTAAAAATCGATTCATGCCTTAAGTGAGCGCGGTTACATGCCAGGGCCTCGCGGTTGTTCAACATAATATACGACGAATGATGAGTAGGAGGTATCGGCTTGCGCAAAAATGCGGGAGTATTCGTAGGTCTCTTTTTGTCGATGCTCGTTCCGTGGCTTGGTTATATATTGCTGAGGTCCACGACATTCGACAAATTCATTCAAGCGCCGAATGAGCATTTTTATATGGTTAGCGTCATATCTTTATTCGCGCTCGTACTTGCGGTTGCGGTCGGCATCGTCGCCATACGGCAGAGAAACATCAAAATAAGCTTCGTTTCCCTATCCTACGTCTCGCTTGCCGCGTTATTCGTTCTGCATGGCATGTCTACTCCAGGCTTTCTTATGCATCATTCCAGCATTGCGGGCAACGCCGCTCAGCTCAGCGTTTTAATCGCCGCCATCTGGCTGTGGCTATCCTCCCTGTCCGCTGATTTGTTTATTATGAGGTGGATTGCGAAGTGGCAGCGCTGGCTGCTCCCTGTATGGGTCGTTGCCTTAGGTATGATCTGCTTCGCCATATGGCATTATCCCGATCTTCTTCAAGCGGCGCACTTGAAGGAAAATCCGACCAAATGGGTCGTTAGCGCATTTATCGTTGGATCGAATCTGTGGACCATGTACCGCTATCTGCAAATCTACTTGTCCTCACGCTTTCCGTTGCAGCTTGCGATTGTATATAGCGCGGGGTGGATGATTATCGCGCAATTCATTATCGTGACCGGAGAAGCCTGGAGAGCGAGCTGGTGGCTCTATCACTTCATGCTGCTAGCTTCCGTCATCGTCATGGTTGGCGGTATCGTGAGGCAATATATGAGCTCCAAGTCGGTTACAACCTCGGTGAAGCTGCTCTTCCGGGCGAATCCGAGAGATTGGATCAATACGCATATGTCGCCCAGCGTCAAGGAGCTTATTATGACGACGGAGGCGAAGGATTCCTATACGGCGGGGCATAATTACCGCGTCGCCCTTTATGCGCTTAAGCTTGCGGAAGAGCTGGGACTCTCGTCGATTGAGCTGCGCGCTATCGCGCAAGGCGGGCTTGTCCATGACATAGGCAAGCTTCGCATTTCCGACCGAATATTGAACAAGCCGGGCAAGCTGACGCCGGAGGAGAGGCTCGTAATCGAGCAGCACCCTGTGTCCGGCTATGACTTATGCAGGCGTCTCGGTTTCATGCCGGAGGAGCTTGGCATTATTAGATCGCATCACGAGAAGTGGGACGGCAGCGGTTATCCGGATCAATTGGCTGGCGAACAGATTCCATTGTTGGCTCGCGTGACGGCCGTGGCGGACGTATATGATGCGCTCACGTCCTCCAGGTCGTACCGGAAGGCGATGTCGCATGAGGCGGCAATGGATATTATTCAAGCGGAGCGCGGCAAGCATTTTGACCCGAAATGCGTGGACGCTTGGATCAGACTCGCGGCCGAGCAGCCGGAATTTTTCAAAGAAACGCTTCGCAACACGCCTTCTCTGAAGCTGGAACGCAAGAAGAATGATAGAGGCCTGCATAATGGAAGATCGGCGAACTCTTAGGCCGTGCACGATCATTTGACCGGCTTGGACGGGAAAGCTATGCTAGAGAAGCATTGATGTTAACCAATAATAGGGTGGAGGAATGACAAGAATGGCGTATGAACCGGCTAATAACCGTTATGAGAGCATGAAATATAACCGCGTTGGGCGGAGCGGCCTTAAGCTCCCGGCAATATCGCTAGGCCTATGGCATAACTTCGGCGGAGGCGACCGTTACGAGAACGGACGAGCCATGGTTCGCCGCGCGTTCGACCTCGGCATTACGCATTTCGACTTGGCTAACAATTACGGACCTCCTCCAGGCTCGGCGGAGGAAACTTTCGGTCAAATCTTGAAGCATGACTTGGCTGCGCATCGCGACGAACTTATCATATCGACGAAGGCCGGCTATCATATGTGGGAAGGCCCTTACGGCGATTGGGGCTCGCGCAAATACATGCTGTCGAGTCTCGACCAAAGTCTTAAGCGGATGAAGCTGGATTACGTGGACATTTTCTACTCCCACCGTCCAGACCCGGAAACGCCGCTCGAAGAGACGATGGGTGCGCTCGATCATGCGGTACGCCAAGGCAAAGCGCTGTATGTCGGCATCTCGAACTACAGCGCGGAACAGACTGCCCGGGCAGCGGAAATTTTAAAGGAGCTGGGCACGCCTTGTCTGATTCATCAGCCGTCCTACTCCATGTTCAACCGCTGGATCGAGAACGGACTTCAGGATGTGCTGGACCAAGAAGGGATTGGCTCGATCGTGTTCTCGCCGCTTGCCGGCGGTCTATTGACGAACCGTTATCTGAACGGCGTGCCGTCCGATTCGCGGGCTGCCGGACCAAGCGTCTTCCTGAAGAGCGATCAAATTACGGACAGCAAGCTGCAGAAGGTGAAGCTGCTTCATGAGCTTGCCGGAGAGCGCGGCCAGACTTTGGCCCAGATGTCGCTTGCATGGGTGCTTAGAGGCGGAAGAGTAACGACAGCCTTGATCGGGGCAAGCCGTACCGATCAGATTGACGATTGTGCGGCAGCGCTTAATAGACTTGATTTCAGCGAGGCGGAGCTGGCTCGTATCGAGACCATACTGGCTGCTGAATAATAAAGGAAACATAGAAACCGGGAAGTCTGTCCGATGGGCAGTTTTCCGGTTTTTTTGCGAGCATACGACTTTCAGCCTGCCGTGTTTTTGGATGAATGCTATAACTCTTTATCTCGTTAAACATCCTAATTGAAGGTATAATAGTTTCAATTATTGTTGGCATTATACAAAAGCGGACGGGCTGAGAGGAGAACAACACTTGAAAAAAATGTCTTTGCGGACTAAAGGGCTAATCTTAATCATTCTGATTTCCTTATTTCCGCTGCTGGTTGCGGGGATCGGCAACTACTCTGCCGTGAAGGAATCGATGACTGAATCGGCCATCGAGCAGGCAAGCAGCCAGCAGAGCATCCAAGCGAACGACTTGTCTTCTTGGATGGCGATACGCAAGGCGGAAGTGCTTGTCATGAGCCGCACCGACGCCGTTAGGTTCGGCAAGGACGACACAAGGCTGACTTATTTTCAGCGCGAGCTCATTCGAAGCGGATTCGTCTATTACGCAATGGGCTATGCGGATAAGGACGGCAACGTGCTGCGTACCGATGGCGAGCGTCGCGATATTGACAAGGAGCCTTTCTTTCAAGATGCCATTAGAGGTCAAGTGGTCATAACCGACCCGTATACGCCTTCCTTCTCCAGTCTGAAGCAATTTTTAATTGTCGTACCGGTCTATGGCCCGCAGAACGAAGTACAGGGTGTCGTCTATGCTTCCATTTTGTTCTCGGCAATCGATAAGTTTCTGGAGAAGAACATCGACCAATCCGTTCTCTACCTGTATACCGACAATGGAAGCATGATATTTAACTCTGTCTCCGGTGTCATGGAGAATGTTTCCTTATATGATGACGGCATGAGTCTGAAGCCCTTTGCAGAGAAGCTCACCACGATTGATCAAGGCTATGTGAAAATAAGCGAGCAATCGGGGCGGCACGCTTTGTTCTACACCAAGGTTGACGGGACGCCATGGCGGCTTGCCCTCAAGGAGCCGATATCCAAGCTGGAAGCGATGTTGAATCCGATCTTCTGGCGGATCTTTATTACGATCGCGATATCGGAAGCGATTATCGCGCTTACGTTCTACTTGTACTTCGAGGGCATTATCAAGCGGCTGGAGCGTATTCTTGCCGTAACGGAGCAAGCGGCGAGCGGCGATTTCGAATCCAATCACTTGGCCACGACGCCGAACGACGAAATCGGCCAGCTGGCTCATTCGGTTAACGGCATGATGGAGCACTTGCAGGAAATGTTCGACCGGCTAGAGGCGATTATTAACCAGAATCAGTATGCGTTCATCGTGCTTGACGATCAATACCGCGTTTCGTATCTCAACAAGAAGGCCGAGGAGATGCTCGGGTACACGACGGAGGAGCTGTCCGGATGGGCTACGCCGCTTCTGTTCATGGATATGGAAGAGATCGACAGGGAAGCGGAGAGGCTGACGGAGCGATTGGGACGCGAGGTGCAGCCGGGACTGGAAGTATTCAAGGAGCTGCGCAACGAGAAGTTCTCCTACGAAAGAGAGTGGACCTTCATTCATAAGGATGGCACGCGTATCCCGACGGTTCATAGCTCGAACGGCTTGCGTGACCGCAATGGACGATTCTCCGGCGTCGTAGGCATGGTATCCAACATTACGGAGCGGAAACAGGTGGAGAAATCCCGCAATCGTTTACTGGAAATCGTCGAATCGGCGAAGGACCTAATCGCATCGGTCGATATGGAAGGCAAAGTCATCTACTTGAATGGCGCCGGGAAGGAAATGCTGGGCATTGAAAACGAGCATGGCCATTCGGAATTGGTCGAACAGCATGTACAGCCGGGCATGTATGGGGAACTCGTGCGCGGAGCTAAGTTTGCCGAGAAGAGAGGCTTCTGGGAAAGCGGCGCGCAATTGCTCAGGAAGGACGGCGAGCTGCTCCATGTATCGATGGTCGTTGTCGCGCATCAGGATATGTGGACGGGGGAGAAGTTCTTCTCCTGTATCGCCCGCGATATCTCGGAGCAAATACATGTGCAAGACGAATTAATACGCGCACGGGAAGAGGCGGAAGAGGCGAATCAGTCGAAGAGCCGATTCTTGGCGCTCATGAGCCATGAAATCCGTACGCCGCTTAACGGTATTGTCGGCCTTACCCATCTGATGAGGAAGACGGGCTTGTCCTCGTCCCAGAAGGATTATATGGACAAGATGCAGACCTCGTCCGAGACGCTGCTGCGTATTATTAACGATATTTTGGACTTCTCCAAAATCGAAGCCGGCAAAATCGAGGTCGAACGGCTGCCGTTCCAGCCGGATGAGCTGCTTAGCCGCCTGACGGATCAGCTTAGCGTATTCATGGGCGGCAAGGAACAGTTCGAATTCATTATTGAATCCTCGGAGCGCATGCCTCAGACGGTGATCGGCGATGCGATGAGACTGGAGCAAGTGCTGCTTAATCTATGTATTAACGCCATTAAGTTTACGAGCAAAGGTCGCGTGAAGCTTCAGGTTGAGCAGATGGAATCAAATGGGGAAACGGCGCGGATTCGATTCGATATCTCGGATACGGGTATCGGGATGACGAAGGAGCAGCTCGATAAGCTGTTCAAGCCTTTCACGCAAGCGGACGGTTCTACGACGCGCAAGTTCGGAGGCACGGGGCTTGGGCTCGTAATTTCGAAGAGCTTCGTCGAGCTGATGGGGGGCAAGCTGAAGGTGGAGAGCGTACCGGCCGTGGGTAGCCGCTTCAACTTCACCTTATCGTTCCCGATCATTCATTCCTATGCGCAGCACGCTTGGCAGCTCGACGCCGATATGGCCGAGCAGCCGGTATGGATTGTCGAGGACGATGCGGAGATGCGGTCTCATTGGAGCGGCATGATGGAGGCTTTCGGAATGGCGCCCGTTTCCTTCGATTCCTGGAAAAATGCGAAGGAGCGGCTCATGAGGACTGGGGCAGGCACGCTTCCGAAGCTCATTATACTCGATATGGAGATGCCGGACATGTACGGGGTAGAGACATGGCTGGAGTTCCACCGGGTAGCGGAGGCGAGGGGCGTAAGAACGATTGCGATGACGACCTCGTACGGTCGGGACGAAATGCTGCAATTGCCTGATTCGCAGCGTCCGGTTACGTTGCTCATTAAGCCGTTAACGCGAATAAGCTTGCAGCGTGCGCTTAGCGGACTGGAAGAGAAGGCGGACGCCGATTTGCGACTTATGGCAAGCGGCAAGGAAGTCGCGGCTGCAAGTTCTGCGGCAAGAGTGGGCAAAGCAAGAATATTGCTGGCCGAGGACAATAAGATCAATCAGCTCGTCGCTCTCGAAATATTGAAAGCGAGCGGCTATGAGGCCGGACTTGCCGAGAATGGGCAGGAGGCGCTGAACAAGCTGGAGGAAGAGCATTGGGACCTGGTTCTGATCGATATTCATATGCCGGTTATGGACGGGTCCGAGGCGGTCCGGATTATACGCGAGCAGCCGAGGTTCGACAAGCTTCCGATCATTGCGGTAACGGCCAATGCGCTCACGCAAGATCATGAGCGGTACTTGAAGATGGGAATGAACGGCGTCGTCACGAAGCCGATCGATGCCGAGCGGCTGCAGAACGTCATCACGTATTGGCTGGCGCAAGGCGGCAAGGACAAGCTGCTGTCGCCTGCCTTATGGGAGGATGGCGCGATTGAGGCCGAGAGCGGCAAGCAGGGGCAGGAGAAGGCCGAACTGGTACTGCCGCAGATCGAAGGGATGGATGTGCCGGGGGCTCTGGCACGGGTGAATGGCAAGCTGCCGATCTTTATTCATATGCTGGAGCAGTTCCGCCGCGATTACTTGTCATTTTGCGATCAATTGCGGTTAACGGTGCTGCAGGAGGAGCTGTCCATGGCGAAGCGGATGGTTCATACGCTGAAGGGAGCGGCAGGCTATTTGTCCGCTGCGGAGCTGTCGGCTTCCGCAGCCGAGGTCGACCGGATCTTGAAGGAAAGCGAACCGGATACGGTTATTTTGCATGCTTCCATTCATAAATTAAATAAGGAGCTTACGACGCTTCTGGAAGGGCTTAAGGATGTCCCGGCTCTGTTCGACAATAAATCCTAACAATTTTCTAACAACTTATTGTTCAGATAAAAGCGGTATTGTATAGTAGAGATACATTATAAAATCGACAGAAATCTTCAATCCTGAAAAAGGGTGACGACATGTATAAAGTTCTAGTTATTGAAGATGATGTCATGATGAGCGATATGCTGTCTATGTATTTGTCGGAAGAAGGTTATTCCGTCGCACAGGCGTATCGTGCGGATGACGGCATTAAGCTCGCAGCGGAGTTCGGTCCCGATCTTGTGCTGTTGGACCTCATGCTGCCCGACCTGGATGGAATGGAGGTGTGCGCCGTCATTCGAAAAAGGTCCAACGTGCCCATTATGATTCTTTCGATGAAGAGCGAAGTGTCCGAGCGCGTGCAAGCGCTTAAGGCAGGAGCGGACGATTACATGTGCAAACCCTTTAGTATGCACGAAATGACGGCAAGGGTGGAAGCATTAATCCGGCGCTCTCAGACGACGATATCCGAGGCCGTACTGCAGGCAGCCGCGACGAACGAGGCCTTAGACGATCTGGATCCGATTCAATTGGATTTCGAGAGAAGGCTGCTGCTCGTACGAGGGCAACTGGTAGAGACGACTTTTTCCGAATATGAACTGATGAAGCTGTTTTTGGCTTATCCGGGCAAAGTGTTCAGTAGGGAAGAACTGATTAACACGATTCGCGGCTTCGACTCCTTCGTTACCGATCGCGCTATAGACGTACATATTGTCAATCTTCGGAAGAAGATCGAGCAGAACCCGAAGGAGCCGCGTCTCATTCGTACCGTGTGGGGGTTTGGCTACAAATACACAGCAGATCACTCGACCATAGGCAGATAATAATGGATCATCTTCCAAGAAACATTTCATTTTCTAAAATGACAAAGAAACCATTTCGCAACGAAGCGGATGGTTTTTTTTGAGCAAATTAACCCGCGTCGACGTGGACACCATTCCGACAGGAACGGAAGACCTATTAGAATAAGTCGTTAGGCCTGTCCATGTGTTTATTAAAATATCTAACAAAACTAAAACCCTTCCCATAAATTTCCCTAATAGTTGTATGGCAGAATAGACTTAACGAAAAAAATGTTAAGGCGGCGATATAGGATGGAGGCATTAACCGGATTGTCTGGGCGTAAGGAAGTATTCGCGCAACTTGAAACAGCTGTCCATCTAGCGCGTGCGGCCGATAATCGATTGATTGTGGCCCTAGTCGACCTTGATCGGTTCTATCGGTTAAATGCAACAAGAGGCCATGAATTCGGGGATGAAGTGCTCAATATCGTGGGGTCAAGGCTGGAACAAGCGGGACCTTCGCCTGCAACAGTATGCAGAATCGGCGGCAACACGTACATGGTATCGATGCAGCTCAAACATGGAACGGATTCATGCCTGCACGCAGTGGAAGCAATTAAGCACGCGGTCGAGCTCCCGATCGATGAGGACGGAACGGAGCTGTATCTTACCTCCAGCATTGGAGCTGCCCTATTTCCTGAGGACGGGCAATCATGCGAGCAACTTGTATGCCGCGCGGAATCCGCACTCCATCAGTCGAAGAGCGAAGGCGGCAATCGGACGCTATTTTACAACTTGGACAATACCTATCGATTGCATCGAAGAATCGATATCGAGGCTTCGCTAAGACCGGCTTTGTACATGAGGCAATTTTATCTGGCCTATCAGCCGATCTTCCGGGTATCCGACGGCAAGATGAGAGGTTTCGAAGCGCTCATTCGTTGGAAGCATCCTGAGCTTGGCGTCATTAGCCCGGCGGAGTTCATCCCAATAGCCGAGCATAATGGACTTATCGTCCCAATCGGAGAATGGGTGCTTCGCGAGGCATGCAAGAGGCTTGCCGGCATGAATAATTACGGATTAGGTCCCCTGATCATCTCCGTTAATATTTCGCCTGTACAGCTTCAGGATCCGACCTTCGCGCAGACCGTTCTTCACATCTTGGATGAGCACGACATTGATTACAGCTCTATTGAACTGGAAATTACGGAGAACGTGACGTTGAAACATTCCGAAAAGGTGCTGTCCTCCTTAAGCAAGCTTCGGTGCGCAGGCGTGCGTATCGCGTTGGACGATTTCGGAACGGGTTATTCCTCTCTCGTCAACCTCAAGCAGCTTCCTATTCATTGTCTCAAAATCGATAAATCTTTTATTAGAGAAATCGATTTGCCAAGCGCGGAGAGGTTGATCGTCGAGTCTCTAGTCGATCTTGTACATAAGCTTGGCCTAGAGGTTATAGCCGAGGGCGTCGAGTATAAAGAACAATACGAATTGCTCAAGTCTTGGGGCTGCGACTATGTACAAGGCTTCTTGTTCGGCAAGCCAATGAATCCCGGCCAGCTCGATCTATCGATGATCAAAACGAATGGAACGCCGGCTTCATTGTAAGAAATCGCGGCCGCCTTTGCAATGCAGGCGACTATGGCCGAAGATTTGCAGCTTCAGACTAACCGATTCCAAGCGTAGCTTGATTGGGGCTGTCCAAGCAGACGATTGATTGTCTGTTTGGACAGCCCTTTGCGTTGGGTGACGCTGCTTACCCGTTCCATCGAGCTGGCGTCAACCGTCGAAGCAGCGTTGTAAGAGCGTATAGGCGCTTAAGGGGAGTAACATGGGTGCGGTGAAGCTGCGTAAGAGCATGTACACGCTTACAAACTGCCGGCGCACTTCTTATAACGCAAAGAAACCGCCTGGCATTTGGCGGTTTTCACGACTTTGGCGATCTATGAGTTAGATGATGATATGAAGTGCAGTTAATTATAAAGTGTATTAATTATTGACTAAGAAATTTAGGAAACTTCCAAATAAAGTTTTGTGCCGTCCGTATATTGGAAGATAGCGACATCGCGTACCATTTCGACGGATTTGATTCGTCTCCACTTTTTGCGGAAGTCGAAATCCAGTTCCATTTCATGTAATTTATGGTTGAGCAGTTCTATCGATGCCGATTGTTCGTTAGGATAGTAGACGGGGACAGAACGTTTTTTGAAGTTAATGATTCGCATCATAACCTCGAACACCTCCGATCATTTTTTCCTATTCTAACGTACAATTCTTAGCGCCTTATGAAACTACCGTAAGGATTTTGTTTATTTTGCTCACATTTTCCTAACAGGTTTATGAACTGGAAAAGCTGCTATATTTTTTCTTGTAATAGCCATGACCGTAATTTCGTTGCCCCGGTGGCGGATAATGCGGCGGACGGTTGTGACCTCTTCTATAGTCACTGCTGCTGTAGTGGTTACGTCTATGGTTTTTACGGCCCATGAGGGAGTAAAACAAACGTTTTAGCAAATGTCTAATCATCGCTCTGACCTCCTGTTCCTGCATTTGTAAGGTAGTACGGCGGGGTTGCGTCAAAGTTTCCTGCGAGAGACCGTTTTCTGCTCGACAACAAAAAATAGGCGATGTAAGCTGGGCATACAATATATACATAAACTAAGGCATACATGCGTTCTTTACTTTAGTATACGCTTACGAAGTAAGCTTGCTAAGCAAACTTTACCATACGCTTTCGAAGTAGGTTTGCATTCGCAAACCTTGGCATATGCTTACGAAGTAAGTTTGCTAAGCAAACTTTTTGGGAGGGTGGCACCATGCTTCATTTTATCGCAAGGAAATGGACAGAGATGCTGAATCATTGGCAAGATTATCCGCTCCGGAAAGGGATGAAGTGGCAAGGACGCTACCGGATCGAGCGGTTTCTCGGTATGGGCAGCTATGGCCAGGCATACGCCTGCCATGATCTGCAGAGCGGTCAATCCGTATTGCTGAAGCGAAGCAAGCCGAGCAAGGGAGAGTTGGGCAGGCGGCTGCTGGAGAGGGAAAGCTTTATTTTGCAGGAGCTGCTGCATCCTCAAATTCCGCGTTGGTACGGCTACGAGAGGATGGCCCATGAAGATGGCCTTATCATGGAACTTATAGACGGCAGCAGCATGGAGGACGAGTTGCAGGAGCATGGCCGCACTTACGCGGTGCTCGAGGCGCTGTATGTGCTGCAGAACCTGTTGCAGCCGCTTAAGGAGCTGCACCGGATGGGGTTCGTTCATCGAGACGTTCGCATACCGAATGTGTTGCATAAGCAAGGGGTCATGTATTTGATCGACTATGGCTTAGCCTGCCGGATCGGAGAGGAGCTTCCTCTGGAGCTGCGCGAGCAGCTTAAGGAGATGCCAGCGGCTTCGGAGGCGTTATCGGACAGCTGGGCGGCGGTGAAGCGGCGCATGCGCGAGCCTCACCCGACGAGCGATCTGTATGGACTCGGCCATCTGTTCCTCTTCTTGATGTACGCCGGTTACGAGGCCTCGGAGGATTTGGAGGATCGCGGCTGGGAGGAAGAGCTGGGACTTCCCGAGCAAGTCATCAGCTTCGTACGCAAGCTTCTCATGACAGGAGAGGAAAGTTATCTATCCGATGAGCAATGCGAGCAGGAGCTGGAGCGGCTGATTGCTGAGCTAGAAGGGCCAAGCACCGTCATTCGGAAGTTAACAAGTAGCAGGCGACGGTAAGCAGCACGAGGTGAAGCGGATAAAAGCTACGCCAGACCCAACGCGGAATCTTGATCCGATCGGCCGCTCGGACGAAATCGGGCAAGTAGACGAGCAGCAGCGTGGCAGCAAGACTGAACAATTGAATGTACCAGCCTTTATAAAATACGAATACCGCGTTCAACGCAAAATGCCAACCGATCATCCAATACGGAGACGAGTAGCGGTATATAAGCACCAGCAGGACGCAATAAGCGCCATAGCTGAACGGCAACGCTTCGACGAGCAGAACGGCTGCAGCGGCAACGCTTATCTGAACAGCCGGCTTGCTTTTCCAGCGATCCAAAAGCATGAGCAGCAACAGGCTGATGAATAACGTCCCTACAGTATTGACCTCCGTATGCTTGAACAGCAGCATATAAGGAATCTGTGAGATGATGGCGATAAGGCCGATTCGCTTCAAATAAAGGTTCACGCTACGGGTGCGGAAGTAGCCGAGGACAAGCGCGTAAGCATAGAATGGCAGCGCAAGCCTGCCGATCATTCGCCACCCGGCGTCATCTGGAAACCAGACGATGCCGATATGGTCCACTAACATCGACAACATGGCTAGAAATTGCATGGGAATCACCTTCGGAGATGAGGTTTTTTCCCAGTATAGCACAACATCGATAGGACTAGAGGGGAAGAAAAGCCCCCAGCTTCGGCAGATGGAAGCGGGAGGCCTCGAATCGTATTCCTTCCTTGTCATTTGTATGACGGCAATCGTCGGTTTAGACCTTTAAGAGACAAGAAAGGACACGCAGTTGTCGAAAAAGCTGCCGATGCACGCGCGTTTTGTCTAGCTATCTGGGCGCAATCACGAGCAGGTCGAAGAGCATCAGCGGCAGGACGGCATTATACGGATTGTTGAACAATCGCGGGTCGCGCATCGTGCATTGCAAATAGACGAAGCTTCGGTCAACGTGCATAATGACGCCTTCATAGCAGCGGCCATCGGACATTTTGACGCAAACGTATTTATTCATATGATTGCCGCACAGGCGCATGACCTTGTCTCGAATGTCGTTAACGGTCGCGGAATGCACCGAATCGGCTTGATAGACGAGTGTAGGGCTTGCCGCCGCTTGCTTCTTTTTGTCGGACAAGATACTACCTCCATTCGAATGGATTTGTCATATAAGTATGCGGCATAGCGGCATGTCATGCTGAAAGGACGGGGATGCTTGGACGAAAAATCGACACAATATAGGAAGCGAAAACCAGCGCAAAACGTATTGACTTTTTTCTCGAAAATTATTATTCTAAAAAAGGTCTTTCTTGAGAGAACGACGATCGATGATTTGCTGGTGTAGCTCAGGGGTAGAGCAACGCACTCGTAATGCGTAGGCCGGGGGTTCAATTCCCTTCACCAGCACCAAAGTACCTACAACATCCACTTTTGGGTGTTTTTTTGTTTATACCGTCTTCAATTCATCGATTATCCATCGATGGCCATCATGGTGAATCGTAATACTCTTGAACATGGATTGAACCATTTCTTTTTGCATTTCCTCCGATATAAGCTCCCAGTTATTTTTAAGATCCGTAACAAGTTGTAGAAGCTCCTCAGGCGAGAACTCTTTCTCTTCCACCTCAAGCGGTGCAATGAGAGCGAACACGCCCGCCATGCGCACCTCTTCATCCTCAATTAACGCTGCATAATCCTTCGATGTTAAATTTCCGTCACCGAGCGCCAGCATCCAATTCTTTTTACGCCGGTTCGACGTTTCAACTTCCTTCTGGATATCAACTTTCGGTCGCTTCTTAGAAACTTTCGGTTGGATCGCTCCACCTTCAAAAATAACTTGCGATAGGATCAACTCGTTGAGATTCTTTTCAGATATTTTAGGGGCCGTACATAGCTTGTGATGAATATTCTTATGACAAACGTAATTCTTATATTTCGCAATTCCATATGATCGGTTGACGGTCGTTGCTGTTCCATTGAAATTCGCTCCGCACAGTCCACATTTGATAATGCCGCTATAGGCGTATAGATAAGAATTGCGACTCATTTCGGAATTGAAGCGCCGCTTCACAATCTTTTTAGCAGCTTCGAAATCTTCTTTAGATACGATTGGCTGATGTGTTCCCTCGGTTATGATGCGCCGATCCTCAGACCACGTTTTGGGCTTGAAATGGTTGTATCCGGCATACCGTGGATTCGTGACGACCTTATCGATCTTATCTGCATCCCACAAGCCACCTTCTTTTCCCTTCGACTTTTCGTTCATGTGCCGGGCAATCTTCATTTTCCCCCAGCCAGCCAAGAACAGCCTATATACCTCACGAACCAACTCAGCTTCATCTTCCTTTATAACAAGCTCCATATCGTCGTTAAACGTGTAGCCGAGTAGGGGGCGGCTTCCATACCTTCCGCCCTTCTGAGCCTTCTTAATGAGCCCCTTGAGCGTCTCCTCACGCAAGTTGTCGAGGTAGACCTCTGCCCATATCCCTGAGAACATGAGGAATGCTTTGCCCATTGGGGACCGTGTATCGATTTCCTCTGAACCTTGAGCTGCGATTATTAATCGAACGTCAAGTTTGTTAATGAGCTGAAGGAAATTGTATAAGTCACCTTGGTTACGGGATAACCTGTCTAATTTGTGGATAACAACGGTATCGAATCTACCGGCCTTCATATCATCTACCATCGCTTGAACGCCTGGACGCTTAAAAGTCTTACCGCTTACTGCCGGATCGGAGTATACGCGGTAGAGCTGCAAACCTTTCTTGTTCACCAACTCCATCAATATGTCATGCTGGGCTTCCATCGAAAAGCCCTCATCGGCCTGCATACGGCTCGATACGCGAATATATATGGCTGCTCTGTTCATATGTTCCTCCTTATAAGAAAAGCCCCTAGAGGGGGCTTATGTTTTTCTACTACTCAATCTTCATCCAACCTTTAGATAAACTATAAGACCACGTTTCGTCAGTCTTTTTATTGTATTTTAATAAGATATCATTTTCTCCATGGTTAGCAAATTGATATTTGTTGGTATCTACAATATAGTAAACCGACACTAGTACTGTTGAACATATTAGGAAAACACAAATTATTGCAGACCAGTATTTATTCATGTTACCCTCCATTATCTAAAATTTAATATTAACTATATTTCTTGATTCGTCATTAAAGTTAGACCAGCTTTCGAAAAAATAACCTATCTCAAAAAGCATGAACTCACTTTTTGACTGTGGCACCAAGTATAATACATAATCACGTGTAGATCCGTAAAACTCTGTCTTTTGTTGTCTATTGTACGGTTCATAGATATTATGTTCGTCATCTATTAAAACGAAATCTCCGTACATAGACGCATAATCGGTGTATTCATCTTCTTGTCCAGTTGTATCATCGAACGTGACATCAATAACAACCCAATTATGACCATCTAATGCAGGTATGTCTTTGTTGACCTTTACACTATTTATCATGTAATTGAAACCAATTCCTTCGACAAGCTCCCCTATTGAAAAATATTTATGTTCAATTTTTATTGGTTCTTCGGTAGCTTCTGGAGGAGGAGATTCCGTTGAACATCCTGTAATCATTAAAATAAAACTGAGGATGCATAGAAAATATAATTTATACAATATATAACACCTCATCCTTATCGTTTGGACTTTCTATAACCGGCATCCTCAGCAGCGGTTTCATTAGAAAAGCATTCCTCAGGATCGGTTCTATCATAATAATTGCCACTAGGCACATGGTAGATTAATTCACCCGTTTTTGATGTGGCATTTCCTTTGATTGGATACCCTGACGGGCAACCATCTCCAATTGGACTTGCGCTTCCTGTTGTGTCACTATCTACGCTTGAACTACAGGAAGATAGTAAAACAGCTAATGTTACTAAAGTGATAACTTTCATCCAACACCATCCTCTGTAATTTATATGTATTTTATCGGCATACAAATGGAAATAATGAGCAGAAAAGGAGGGCTTATTATGCCTATGCCGGTGTTTGATAAAGACAATAATATGCTGATGCTAGAAGTTGGTAATATATTCTGTATCCACAAGAATGTTAAGACACGCAAAATTCTTGTTACCGCTGAGAGTGGGGAGTTTTATGTACCATCAACGATTGAGCAGATAGGAGATATCATGCATCCGATGGGTTTTCTGCAGATCGACAAGAACAACGTTATAAACGTTTGTCGAATAAAGTCGCTAGAAGGGAACGAAGTATCCGTTGATGGATCGACTTATGAGGTTTCTAGGAGGCAGTTGATCACTCTAAAGGAAATGATTACTAAATATCGACCGTTGACGTAACACGAACGGTAATTTACCTTCGACTTAATTCGACAGACAAAATGAGAATTATGAGTTTACAATGAATATATGACATGGAATCGATTGATTATTAACGTGATGTGGCGTACAATGTCGGTGTAAACGTTTCCAATGTCGATATTTTTTACCTGTTTTACACGAAAAAGTGTAACCGTCTTATGAAGTAGCTAAGCTACTTCTGCTGCCACTCCCATTCGTAGATATTGTCAATTTTGCAATTTAGGTAATGAGCCATTAGCTTTGCAGTGCGGAGGTTCATAACCGTTCTCAAATTGCAATAATCGGATATCTTTTGCGGGCCCTTGTCGGTAACATCAGCTAACCACTGCTGGTCTTTACCGATTCGGTCAAGCAATTCGGGAATTCGGCAGCGGACGGGTACAGGCTCCATATCCGTGCCACCTTTTCAGTTTTGAGAACAAAGATACGAACAGCCGTTCCTATTTTTCAGTCGATATGCTATCATTAATCTACTATAAAGCGGCTGTTACAAAAGATAAGGGGTTGTGCGAATGGATCAGGAATTACAGGAAATAGCTACAAAGTTATTAAGTATTACTAATATTGATTCTGATGCAAACGAACTTATTGGCCGGATTTCATTGATTTTGCGATCCCCAGAATCAACTCCCGAAGAGTCGCATTCACAACAGTATTGTCCCTCAGATTAACCCCGTAATGTGCTTCTGCCTCTCTAATTACACGTTCATATTCACTTTCAGGGAGCGTGTATTCGCTCTCTTTTTCGTTTCCAGTCAACAACCAATCTAATGTGACATCAAATTCTTTTGCAATCTTAGCTGCCATTTCATGAGAAGGTTCTCGCTTGTCTGTTTCATACATACCTAAAGTACTCTTACCAATCTTTAATACCTTCGAAAATTCCTCTTGAGATATTCCTTTTTTATTTCTTAAATAAGCAATTCTAGAACCTAAAGAAGCCATGTAACAATACCTCCTTCTAATTAAAAGTATATCACATTACGTGAACATTGAATCTGTGATCACAATTTGTGAAAATAAGTCTTGACGATCACATATCGTGAGTGTATATTGTTAATAGGCGGTCACGATATGTGAAGAAAGGAGTGAGACAATGAAGAACACGAAGATGGCAGAACTGCGGGGAACCCGTTCCCTACGAGAAGTTGCTAAGGAACTGGATATTCCTTACAGCACATACGCCATGATTGAAACTGGTCACAGATTCCCACGGAAAGAACTAGCAATGAAGCTATCTAATTTCTATGGTGTAACAGTCGATGAGCTTTTTTTTGCCCATAATGATCACGAAACGCGACCGGACAAACAGACTGCTTAGCTAATAGATAGTTTACACCACTAAATCCCAATCAGAAAGGTGGAATATCAATGAAACTGTTCAACTTTGGAGAAAAGGAACTGCGCGTCATCGAAAAGGACGGCGAACCTTGGTTCATATTGAAAGACGTTTGCGAAGTTTTGGACATCGATCAAGTGGCTGGCATAAAAAGAAGGTTATCCGATGACGTGATTTCAAGTCACCCCATCCCTGACACCCTAGGACGCATGCAGGACACGACACTTATCAGCGAAGATGGCCTATATGATGTGATTCTAGAAAGCCGCAAACCGGAGGCAAGGGCATTCCGCAAATGGATTACAAGCGATGTTATACCATCCATACGAAAAACGGGTTCATACAGCATTGACCGCCCTTCATATATGATCGACGATCCGATTGATCGGGCTCAGAAGTGGATTGATGAAGAACGTCAGCGGCAAGCTCTTATGGCGCTTAATCGTGAACGTGACGAGCAGTTGTACCTCCAAGCACCTAAAGTTGCACTTTACGATACCGCGATGAATGCAAAGAACAATTTCACGATGGAGCGTGTTTCGAAAACGATCGGATACGGCCGGAACAAGCTATTCGACTTCCTGAGGGAAATGAAAGTTCTCCGTACCAACAACATGCCATATCAAGAATACCTAGATCGCGGTTACTTCGATGTTCGGCAATATAGCATAACTCATTTAACGAGCGGAATCGAGAACAAAACGCAAACGTTGGTAACACCTAAAGGAATGGCATACATCCATAAGTTACTTACTGAAAACGGAAAAATAGCATAAGGAGGCCCTAACCATGGAAAAAGTCATCATAAGCCTATCCATCTTCCCCCGCGAGGTATTGGAACGTTACGCAAAAGAGGTAGAAGCCAACAAAGACAAACATAAGCACAGGAAGAAAGGCGCATGAAGGTAGCCTACTTATCCCACAACTTCACCCTAATGCGAATAGAACATTGTCAGAGCGAGGAAGGCAAGAAGAAACTTGCGCTCAATTACTTCGTGCATGACGGTCCGCTAGTGAATGAGCAGATGAAGCTAACCGAGAAGCTAATCGAGCAATTGGAAGCACAGATAGAGGAAATGAAGAAGAAGCTGAAGGAGGAACGGGGATGTACCAGCAAGGACAACGATTAAAAAAAGTGTATGACGGTTCTATAGTCACAATTAACCGTGTTGGAAGCGATCATCTTGTGTTGGATGGAGATTTTGAACCTAATCATGTTGTCATGAAGGATAAAGTTTCATCTTACTACAAACCGCTTGAGGAGGCATAGCCATGAAAACCCTACTACAACGCCTCTTATCCGAACGATACACCCTCTCAGAAAGCCGCAAAGACAATGTACTGCATGAATACATCGACGACAACGCAGACGACCTATTAGCCCTTCTAGACAGTCTCATAGCCATTCATACGAAGGAGGATGAAAAGCATGTTGCATAGGATCGTTGAACGACCGCATCCCGTCACCATTGTCCGCAATCCGAATCACCCAGAGTACTGGTACACGGAGCAGCAGAAGCGATTTGATTCTTATTTGAGAGGAGCGATGAAATGAGTGAGAAAGTGAAGTTGCCGCGTGAGGTGGCAGAGGCAATTGGAATTGTTCGTATGGCTGGATTGACTGATTTCTACATCGTTGGTGAGGCGTACAAAAGAGAAGGTACTTATTCTCCTTCTATGAATGTGATCATCAATTATATCACTGCTAACACTACTGATTGGTTAGATGAAGAACATGAAAAAGGCTACACCCACATCATGAAAGCCCTTGTCAACGGCTACGAGGTTGAAGAAACGCCGGAGGAAAAAGTAAAAGCGCTGTATAGAAAATACGCAAATGAAACAGATATGCACTATGGGTATCGCTTGGGAGTTTACGAATGCTTAGAAGCACTCAACATCAAAATTGAGGGGGTTAACGCATGACATCCATCCCACACCCTGACAAGCCTTGCGAGGCACAAGAAATACGCGAACATCTCCAAGTCCTACTAAACAGCAACATTAAAGGTAAATGGGACATGGAAGGCGTGATGAACTGGTTGAAGTACAAGCTCCCACAGCTTACAGAAGCCTCTGACACGATGGTGGAGTACATCGACGACATTTACCCTGATACGGTGATTGACTTGGTTAAGAGAGAGGATGAAGCAGCGTGACAGGTTATCAGTATGCATCATTTATAAATTCTACCTCTGATGAGCTTCATACCGTGCTAGGCGTTGTGCCCGTTGTAGGTCGTGTATGTACTGTTGATCCCATGTTTGGAAGCAGATGGCGGCATGTACTATGCCATCCAGATGATAAAGGCAAAAGCGACGAAAAAGAATTTTTACATCCATTCAGAGATATTTGAGAGGAGAAGAGAAATGACCAAGCCAACCCTATCGGACAAGCAGTTAGACGACATATGGTTTCTCCTCCAAGACGGTGAACCATTGGATAACAAGACAGCTAAAGCGCTATTCGAAGACAACTGTTACTACGCTGGAGAGATGAACAAGCTCAAATACGAGCAAAGAAAGGAAAGAGTTGCATGAACAAAGTTTCTCCATGCTGTCATAGATCGATAATTAAGCGCGCAGGAATGGATTACCCATTAGGTGGTAGTCAGTGGGGTATGGCATACACCTATGATGCTTGTGAATGTTGCGGAAACGAGGTTGAGGAATATGTCGAAGAGTGCGGAATATGCGGAGTCGTCGGATGTGACGAACAGTGTGACAACGGAACAGTATCGTTGGTTAGCGCAGCAGATGCGCAACCGACCAAATAGCCGGCACATTGCGAGAGTGTTGTTCCTTAACTCACATAGACTGATGCCGGCACAAAAGAAAAAGGCACTGCGCTAACAGTGCCCGACAGGTAAAGAAAAACGATTATGTACCCATTTTAAAAGCGAAGGTGGGAAACGTCAATGGAAACGGCCCAATTTTACATTATGAAGCATTTGAATGGAACACCAGTTAACTATAGATACGAGCCTGCAAAGTCTATTCGATCAGCAGCAAGGTTTAACGATAAAGATCATTTTGATGCATGGATAAACGGCCATTATAAGCCTAAGAATCCAGAAGATTACGTTGTGAAGCTTGTTAGAGCCACATACGAAGAGGTGGCAGAAGATGAATGAAAACATGAAGGTGTACGAGCAGGTTAGAAGCGTACCTCCTGAAGCTTTGAAGGCGATCACGGGCGGACGACTCAAGGGCATGAGCGACATCAACCCAATGTGGCGGATTAAGATGCTCACTGAGGTCTACGGTCCATGCGGTATAGGATGGCGTACAGAGATCACGGAAAAGCGCTTAGAACATGGTGGTGGAGATGAAATTGTGTGCTTCGTTGATATTAATCTGTACGTGAAGGTAGACGGTGAATGGTCTTATCCAATCCCAGGCATGGGAGGAAGCTCATTTGTAACGCTAGAGAGAAGCGGACTATATACGAGTGACGAGTGCTTCAAGATGGCATATACAGACGCTATCAGCGTTGCTTGTAAGTCTCTCGGCTTTGCAGCAGACGTTTACTTCGAAAAAGACAGAACCAAATATACGCAGCAAGAAGAAAAGTCTTCACAAGCTCCACAAGGCTCGCAGAACAATCATAGCAACCAAACGAACCAAACTACTAAACAGCAAACGCAACAGCCTACTGGTCAATCTCAAACTACTACAGATATGAGTGTGAAGTTAGCATCCGAGAATCAAGTTAAACTCCTTGCAATGAAACGGAAATATGCTGGATTTGACGGAATGAGCGAAATTAATGCTTATCTCGGTCTTGAACTTACTAGCCTGAATGATCTTCCAGCGATTAAGGTCAACGATTTGATTAAGTTCTTGGACGGACACAAGAAGTCAGCATAGGAGGCTAATACATGGCTCTACCATTCAGCCCGTGTCCTAAGCCCTCATACGGTCGAAATAAGCCCACAGCTAAACAGCGCGGCTCAATATCCACGAAAGTACGCAGACATCTTAGAGAGCGATCTAACGGCATCTGCGAACGTTGCCACTACGCCCTAGCAACCGAAGCAGCACACTTGGTACGGAGATGGCGCATAGAGGTATGCACGACGGTGACGGATCTCGCACACCTTTGCAATAAATGCCACACGGCATGCGATACCACAGCAGAGGGCCGCACATGGCTCTCTGACTTTAGACGACATTTGGAGGAAAAAGCCAATGAATAACAAGATAGCCGAGATCAAAGAGGCGTTGAGCAAGGCTACACAAGGTAAATGGGATGGTGACGGTGGTGTACTTATTGAGTCGTATAATGCAGAAGGGAAATTTATAAAAAATATAGCAGCCACATTTGGGTCATACAACTTAAATAATTTCAACCATGAAGCCGATGCCCACCTCATAGGCAACGCCCCAACCTATATAAGCTACCTACTCGACGAGCTTGAGAAAGCAAAAAAATCTAACAACAACATGTGGGAATGTCCTGATTGTGGTTTCGCTTATGACGCTTGCCATGTTGATGTGGATGCAAACGGACTCGAAACAGGAGAAAACACTTGCCCGTTATGTGCTGAAGAAGCTCTGACCAAAGAAAATGAGCGACTCCTATCCGAACACACCGCCATGAAGGAAGCCTTGGAGGAAATTGCTTATGATGGGAGATCAAATTTAACTTTACTTGGCGGAGTAATCCATGCGCGAAAGGTCTTATCGTCCCTCCAATGCCCTACAGAAAAGGAGGACAATGCCAATGGATAACAAGATAGCCGAGATCAAAGAGGCGTTGATCAAGGATCACGAATTGTACTTATCTGTAGGATTGTACGATGCTATGCAGCCGTCGCAATTCAAAGAAGTAGTAGACTCTTTGCTATCTGAAAATATCCCATACATGCAATCGTGGGGAACCCATACAAAAGATGAATACATCGATATTATAGATTCTCAATTCGAGGAATTAAAAAGACTTCGCGCCGAACACGCCGCCATGAAGACCGCATTGGAATGGTATGCACCGACTATTCGTTATTCATGTGATTGGGTTGACCCTAATGATCCTGATTACCCATATCCAAGAACGCCTGAAGTATACGGAGACGCTGGAAAGAGAGCGCGGCAAGTCCTCTCCACTCTCCAATGCCCTACAGAATAATCCTATACGACAGCACAGGCATGAGATTGAGGAGGATACAGATGCATAAATTCAAATTCGGTGACGTAATCGAAAACGGACATGCAAGTCTTGATAACCCGCGTAGAAAAGGTATTTTCGTAAAAAAGAATTCTAAAGGACACTATGAAATGACCGATGGCAAAGGATCGTTTTGGCTTAATGCCTATGATAATGAACAGCTTAAAAAGATAGGTAGCGTTGTCAGATGGATCGAGGAGGAACAAACAAATGATTGAGAATATGCAGCCTGGTAGAGAGTTGGATAAGATCATTCGAATTAAACTATTTGGAGATATAACAGGGAATTGGACGTGGCTTGAAAGTTGGGGCCATAACTGGATTAAAGATAATTCCGAACGAGGAGTGTGGTTTGAATTGCCGCAATACTCCACCACATGGGAAGGTATGCGCCTAGTGGTAGAAGAGATGCAACAGCGCGGATGGGATTTTAAACTCGAAGCTATGGGTCTTAATGTTTGGGTGGCTGAATTCGGGACAGCTGGTTCTATGGGTGAAAGTAGCGCCCCTCATGCTACATGCCTAGCCACCCTATTAGCCCTATGTGAGGAGGATACCAATGATTGAGATTGATGATATTCGTGAGTTAGTTAAGCCCGGATGCATTATTCCTGTACCATTCTCGGTTGATGAATGTGGGGTATGGATCAAAAGAGTGCAGCTTCTACTTAACAAGCTTGATCAGGTGGAGAAGGAACGTGACGACCTACGAAATGCTCTAGAAGCAATTAGAGACTTCAAATTAGGCAATGCACTCGTTCACGTACAAACGTTAAAAGATACAGCTAGATTAGCGCTAGGAGGATACCAATGATTAAACTGACCGCCATTATCACAGATGGCCCTGTATACCTTGAAGCAGATCAAATAAGAGCAGTCTATACAGACAAAGGTAAAACAAATGTAGTGTGCGGCGCGGTGGCTTACCCTGTTATGGAGTCGCCTGAGGTAGTTGTTCGCCTTATGACGGATGCCAAGCATCGGAAAATGAAATTGCAAGCGGCCTATACGTATACCGGCAAGTACTTGGACCCTTACGCACTAGAGCAGGAGGATATATACCATGAGCCATCATAACGAGTCCGGCGAACTGGGATACGCCAAATTCACTATACGAGACAAAGTAACCGCTCATATCAAAGCGCTCAAGCTACGCATAAGAAACTGGGACGCTGAGCGATGGTATCGCAAATATGGTGGTATGTGAGGCATAACAAATTCTGATTCAAATATGAGGAGGACATACGGTGGAATTAATTAGTTTATGCGATTCATGCAAACGAGAATGGTTTGTCCCTGATTGTGGAGCAACTGTTAATGACTACGTAGCAAAGAAAGGGATCGGCGTAACCTCATGCAAGAAGTATACACCTAAGAGGAACGCCTAATCCTTCTCATCCGGCACATATTCAATGATATCTCCAATAGAGCAGTTGAAGTGCTTGCATAGAGATTCCAGCGTTGAATAGTCGATACGGACGTTCGATCCATCGTAAAGACGATGCAGCGCTGGAGCGCTCACCTCAGTCATAATTGCTAGTTTATTAATGCTACGAATCTTATGTTCGCCCATTAGAATATGTAATTTACTTTTAATTGGCATAATCATCACCCATTTTTATCATAACCATACCGAGTGAAAAGTAAACGTTATGAGACTAATTCTATCGATAACGTTACAAATCTAACGGTAACGTGATATACTTGATATATAAATAACAAACAGGAGGTTGATAGATATGTCTAAAGTTGTTCCATTTCAAATTCGATTGGTTGAAGAAATCAACCGCGAGATTAAAGCTAGTGCAGCTTATACCGGTCTGACAAAACACGAATGGATTGAGAAGGCCATAGCTGAGAAATTAGAACGTGAAGGCATGGTGGTGTAAGAGTGACTAAAGATTACGAATACTGGAGACGAGTTTTCATTACTCGGGTGACAGATCACTTATACGAGACGATAAATGCAATTGAGAGAAATATAGAGTCGCCAATCGAAAGGATAGCTGCACTAGAAGCTTTGAAATTTAGAGATACCGCAGGAGAAATCACATACAAAATAATGTCACAATATCCTGTTGGCCCTTATAAAGCAGACGTTGTTGTAACTGGACCAGATAAAAAAGTAGCAATAGAGTGCGATGGTCACGAGTTTCACGAGAAGACAAAATCTCAAGCGGCTAGGGATAAAAAGCGTGATCGAGAGTTTCAAAAGGAAGGTTACATCATCTTGAGGTACACAGGATCTGAAATCGTAAATGATCCAACTGTTATCCGAACGGACCTTTTTAAAATATTCGGGGTCACAGTCAATAAACTGAGGGAGTGACGGAGTTGGCGTTCATTGGTATAGACCGTGAAATTGAAAGTCATTGGATATACCAAGATGCAGAGTATTTCAAGGTGTGGTTTGAAATCCTTCTGCGAGCCAGGTACTCCAGTGATCCTGAAAAGACAATGCTAGAAGGCAAGTTAGTAACGGTAGAACGAGGGCAATTCATCTTTGGCCGGATAAGCTGGAGCAAAAGGTTAGGCATAAGCGAGCAAAGGTTGAGGACTTTATTCAAGAAGCTGGTTTCTGACGGAATGGTAGAACCGATTCAGAAGTTTCCAAAGTTTTCGCTTTATCGCGTTAAAAACTACGAAAAGTACAACCAGCAGAGCAACCATCAACAAAGCCAGTCAGATCAAGGGGAGTCAGGAACTGGTAACCAGCAGAGCAACGGAGAATCAACCAGCAGCCAACCAGCAGCTAACCAGCATCCAACCACACAAGAACAAGGTAGTAACAATGATGATACAAAGAAAACAAAGAAAACATATACACCCGAATTCGATGAATTCTGGAATGTGTATCCTCGGAAAATCGAAAAGGCTGATTGTTTTAAAACTTGGCAAAAGGTTCTTAAAGCAGGTGAACAGTCTTCATTCATTATCCAATGTGCTATGAATTACTCAGCCGAATGCCAGAAGAAAAAAACCGAGCAACAATACATTAAGCATCCAAAGACCTTTTTAAACGAGGAAAGATATAAGGATTACAAATTTATCGCAGTGGGGGGGAACAACAATGGAGAGCATAGGACAGGCACTCAAGGGATTCGACTTGGAAGCTATCCGAAAGCGAGCGGAGGCGAATCGATTGTTAAAGGCCGAACAGGGTGGATCGGCAACAGCCCCCATAAGTCCGCATCAACCGACTTGTCGGATTTGCAATGATGAAGGTGGCTATATCGTTAAATCAGAGGATGGCGAACGCTGGAGGATATGCTCGGACTGCCAAGATAGGAATAAGGCAGCTCGCATTATGAAGCAAAGTAAGATTACGGAGGAATTCAAATCCAAGCTGTTCAAAAACTTCATGCAAGAGGGAATGTCTGATCAGGTTTACAACGCATGGAAGTCAGCCGGAACGTATGCAAAGAAGTTTGCAGAGATCCGTAGCAACCGCCAAAACGGGATGGCGTTGCTGGGTATACCAGGCAGCGGAAAGACACACCTTTGTATGGCGGTCTGTAACCATTTGATAAGGAACGGCGAAGGTCTCATATACTTCCCGTGGGTGGAAGGGTTCAACGAGCTTAAAGCCAACCTTAACGAGCTTGAGGAACGAGTGGGATTGCTTCAGCGGATTCCGATACTGTACATCGACGATATGTGGAAGGGGCGTAAAGAGCCGACGGACTTCCAAATTGAGCAGACATTCGCCATTATCAACTATCGCTATATGAACAACTTACCAATAATCATATCGTCCGAGTTCGACATTGACGCAATGTGCGCTTTCGATATGGCGATCGGATCGAGGATATACGAAATGTGTCGCGACTTTTGCGTTGTGATTGAGGGCGGCAGGGAATTGAATTACAGGTTGAGGGAGGAAGCATAGTGACAAAATTCAATATCAAAAAGTTTTGCAACGCATGCGGAGTGTTTGAAGATGATTGCCATTGTGAAGATGAACGTGAATCGGATGACAAGACGGAGGAGGAAGCTTAATGGTCGCTGAAGTGTTATTTCAATCTTCGCTGTATGGAGTTAGATTTTGGGAAGTTAAGGTCATTGATGGTGATCGGAGTCACCGCATAGATGTGAGTGTTACGGGAATGAAACGATTAGGCGTAGCTACTTCACTCAGGAGTACTAAAAAGCTACTGACGTGGCTTAACGAAACGGAAGACGGACAAAAATACCTTGCTGAGAAGATCGGGAAGAAGGTATCTGCATGAAAAAATCAGATGATTATGAATTATTCGACAAAGACTTTGACGAATGGATGCAGCGAGGAAGAGAAGCATTTGGCTTAGAGGAGCATCCAGGTGAGTTGGAACAGGTAATCAGAGCAAGTGGAATATGAGATGAGGAGTGATAGGGATGAGCTACAAAGAAAGTGATATCAACACAGGGATTCACACTCGTATTGATGACAGAGCGAGGATATCGAGTGCGTGGAGGACATACGCAAATGCTGACTTCGAAACGAAAGCATGGGAAACATTCCTTTGGGTGGATGAAAAGATCGCAGTGGAGTACGACACATTAAGAGATGCGGAACAGGTTGTTGAGCTCCATTTCGAGATCATGAACAAATACCGCAACTCAAAACGGGAAAAGGCAGCCGAATAGGGTGGAATATGAGATGAGGAGTGATAGGGATGAAACAGTTAACAATCACAGATTTCGTTAACGGAGTAGAGGTAATCACAGGAGGACGGATAACAAGCGTAGCACCATTGGGATACTCAGGTAATGATCTAGTGCTGGATGGGCAGAGAAGGAATGAAAGTGGCAAAAGAGAGAGCTTGGTAAGCCTTCGCAGGTATTGTGATACAGCGGAACTTCTTATCACTGACAAGGAAGGTCGATTTTTAACGTACCAAAAATACCATTTCGTCTTAGGAACTCCTTTCATAGCACACAAATTTTTTGAAGCTTGGAATGAGTTGAGCGATTTTATCGAAAAAGACATGAACGAAGATGTCGAAACGGTGTTCGCAAAGGATGCAACGTGGTCTGTAGGGTTTAGGATCTTAGCTCTTGCGAATAGCGCCACCGAAGCGACCGAATCCGCTTAACGAAGTGTAGGCCGAACAGGGTCGAATAGGGTGAAATATGAGATAGAGGAGATGATACGAATGAAATCAAACAGACCAAGTGAAAGAGTTAGCCATAACCCGATTATGAAGGCTACACGGTCAGGTAAGCCAGTTATATCGCTAGAAGAGAAGAAGAGACAGAAGCAATCGTATAAAAGCTATTACGTGGGCGGTGACGACGCATCATGAGAGAGATTAAGTTTCGTTATTGGCATAAAGAAGATAAGCGATTCTTTAGTCCATGGTCTCGTGGATGGAGATTTGAAGGAGAAAACGGGCAGATGTATGTGAACGGAATGAATGTAACTGATCGCTGCGAAATCATGCAATACACCGGCCTAAAGGATTCTAACGGAGTGGAGATATACGAGGGAGACATCGTGCAGAAAGATGGGGTGAACTTTGTAATCGAGTGGGCTCATACTGGGTGGCATGCAACTGGAACAAAAAGCGCTTGGTCGAATTTCCAACCTGATATTTTTGTTGTAGTGGGGAACAAGTACAACTACGATCATCTGTTAATCAAGGAGGAATCACAATGATAGCCTATCGACTAAAAGTAGGAAGCTTTACTTGTCAACGCCGGATGCCCTTCATCGAAGCGGAGCACATGAAGAAAAAGCTGGATAAGCATGTTAGAGACGTTGTTATTATCGCAGAGAGGGAGTGAGAGATTGCAGACAATCAAGATTAACAATATCCCGCCAACACAAAATGAACTACGGCGTATGCACTTTAGGCAGATAGCAGCAGAAAAGAAAGAGTGGGAGCATATCATAGCAATAATCGTGAGAGAGCAAGGTATAAGGCCCGTCGAATGTGTAAACATGACGTATGAGTTTCACTTCCCAGACAAGAGAAGACGAGATCCCGACAACTATGCTGCATCGGCTAAAATGCTTCAAGATGGATTAGTAAAGGCTGGAGTGCTAGTAGACGACAATTTCGAATATGTGCGTGAGCTTCGGATTACAAAGGGCGAGAACAGCAAACACCCATTTATCATAATCACGTTGGAGGAGGTCGGTGCATGACAGCCTATCAATTCACAGTTTGGAAGAGAAAGATGGAGAAGGAAAAACGTCGGAAGGAAAAAGAGCTGGATTATATGAGAAGTGGGATCGCAAAATTCTATCAGAAGGTATGGTGATTGCATGACTCCTTTAGAGGAATTGCTAGAACAAGCGAAATACAACAAGAAAAAAGGGATCGCGGTTATCTCTACTGAGTTTGTGATAAAGAAACTTAATGATCATCGCAAACATGAAAGGGTGCTACGACCTCCTGAGAGCCTAGTAGAGACGTTGTAAGAGTGAATTGGTAGTCTAGAGGGTTTTAACTGTGAATGGGTTTAAAATCGATTTTAGAAGTGTTTAAGGAGGTAATGGACATTAGAAACAGATACGAAATAAAAGGAAGTATAACGACAATATTCATTGACACTGAGAAAGGGGTGCTTGAATTTCTTGTAAGTACTAATAAGTTAGAAATTCTTGATAACTACTCCGGAAAATTTGTGAAAACAGGAAAAGGAAAACATATATATGGAATTGGATCTGTTAAGTATAAAGATATTGAACATCCTTATTTGCATCGGCTTCTTACAAATGCACCCAAAGGATTGGTTGTAGATCATATAAACCACGATACTTTTGATAATACCAACGAGAATTTAAGAATTGTAACTGCTTCGGGAAATGCAAGGAATAGAATTGATACAGGACCAAATGGGCCATGTGGAACAAGAGGAGTATACCTCTGCGAAAGTACTGGGAAATATAACTTTATTATCAACCGAAAGTATAACAAGGAATATGATAGATTTGATAACTTTGAAGATGCCAAAAAAGCTTCAGACGATTACTTCAAAGATAATCCCGAATATACTTTTTGATTAAATCAAGTATGAAGGATGGTAAGCCATGGACTATATTTCAGGAATTAAGGAATATATGAGCAAACGAGGCATGACGCAAGGTCAATTTGCTAATCATATCGGTGTGGATGAACACACGATCACAAGATGGTTGAGAGGTAAGACGCAGCCAAGGGCTGGAGCTATGAGGGATATGGTTGATAGGGTGTTGGGGATATGAACGGATATTTAATTATTGGAATAGCAGTGGTTGTGTTAATTCTTGTATGGGTGTACCCAAAAAAATGGTGGAAGTAATTCAGTGAATATTAAATTACTTAGCAATATTTTGACTTTTATAATTGCTAAACGATCCCGTCAAAAGAAAAGTAAAATTACGTAAAAACCTTGATTTATAAGGGTTTAACACTGGTATTTACAGCTAAAAAATGATAAAATAGAGTAAGACTATTTTGCTCAGGAGGCGAATATAAATGGACGGAAATCAAGTAATCGACAACGGCATAAAAGAAACGATTTATCAAGTGTTTGATGCGGTGTTACCTGCAGAGACGGGACATAAATTGATCGGCATAAACGAGTATGAAGAACTCGCGACCATGTTCCGGCAGATGGTTGATATGGCAGTAGACGATAACCTAACAGCATTACATACATCGGTAAATGAGCAGCTAGAGGCAAAGGATGCTGAGATTACTGCACTTAACGCGAACTTGATTGATATCGATACAAGGCTGCGAGAATCGATCCGCAAGGAACAATATGCAACTGAGAACTATGAACGCGCTCAATCTCATATTGAACGATTGGATGATGAAGGAATAAGACTTGCAAATGCGTTAGCTGCCGAAGAAGAAAAGAATGTTCAGATGATTGAGCAGTTAAAAGCGAAAGATGATCAGATCGCTAAACTCACGGAAGAGATCAACAAGCCTAAACAAAGCACAATTATCATACCAAGCCATACAAAGCCTAATGCGACATTGCAACAGATGATGGAGCAGGCTAAGAATAAATCGATTAAGACGCAAGCAGAACTAGCGTTAAGCGGAGAAACATTCAGAGGTACGGTGCAACTCACTCCACCTAAACTTGGAGGCGGCGAAACCGACAACAACACGTTTCACGTCGAAGCTCCTACGGTTGACATTGGCGACAGTGGGGTTTTGGTTCCCGAAGCGGCGATAACATACGAACTGCCTCCCAGCGTCCCGCAATCGGATGCCGAAGTACCAACCGACTCCGCTAACGGAGAAGTGGCTGATAAAGCAGTTGAGACAGAACTTGAAAAGCGACTCAACAACATCGAATCGAGATTGGCACAGCTTGAACAGTCGGCGGTGAATGCAGCGTAATGGCAACGTTGAACGATGCAATAATATTGGCGACAACAATGCACAAAGGGCAGTATGACAAGGGTGGACATCCATATATACTTCACCCTCTCAGGATAATGTTAATGGCAGACAGCGATGTAAACAGAATAGTTGCAGTGCTGCATGATGTGGTTGAAGATACAGAAGTCACTCTAGAGGGTTTACGACAACTCGGTTACGGTGATGAAATTGTCGAGGCTATTGACCACTTAACCAGAAGAGAATCCGAGACGTATATGGAGTTCATAGCCAGAACCAAACAAAATGAAATCGCAAGAGTCGTTAAGCTACTTGATATCGAGGATAATTCCGATCTTTCAAGATTGAGCGAAGTTACTCAACAAGATTTGACTAGGGCTAAACGGTACTCTAAGGCTAAAGAAATACTGATGGGATAGCAAAGCCACATAAACGTACCAAAAGGAACTAGCCCTAAAAAGCGATGTTCCTTTTATGTAAATATAGTAATGTCATTAAACAAAAGGTGGTGTTCCAGTGTTCGGATTAAAATGGAAAGTGTGGGACATACCGCTAATCATAATATTGGTTATCAAGGATCTAAGGAAACGAAGAAAACGGAGGAGGATGCACAATGAACCGTGAACAGATCACAGAGGCGCTTAAATCGCTACCGGCATACAAATATGCAATATCTCGCTATGAGCGTCATATAACCGTTCCAAGCGCAGGAATAGCGAACTACAGCGGAATGCAAGGTGGATCGGGAGCGCCGGAGAGATTCTTCGCAATGGTTGGGAAAGCCGCTGATATGGGCATGACATCGTATAGAGACTTACTCGATTATGAGAACTATAAACGTATTGTAGAGGATCTAGAGGGAGCTTTAGATGTGCTCACAGACGACGAACGCATCGTTATCAAGATGAAGTGGGTACACGATATTACATTGCGGCAGATATCCAACCAGCGTAACTTGAGTATCGCAACAGTAGAGAGGCGGCATAAGAGGGCATTGTCGAAGCTGACGGATGCGCTAAGATTCACGAAAGCGAAAGTACCATACATCGAAATGCACAACAGATGCGAGGAATTGAGTGTTTCTTGATGGGTTTTTGATAGGTATGACGGTATATAATCGTATTATAGGAAACTGGCGAATGAGCAACAGGTAGCTTTTTGCGCAGCCGCTGTTCACGCCGTTTCCTCCTTGGTATAATTAGCAAGAATGCCGGTTGCGATGAAAGTGGTTAATAACACGCACGGGAAAAACCCCTCTCAACGATGGGAGCTAACCCGACCACTAACCGTCCACTAGCAGGTGGGTTGCATTCAACTTTGATCTAAAGCTGACCCATAAGGGTGTAAGCACAGCAATAGATATTCTATGTGACCTGAGGGGCCTTATGGGCTCCTTTTGTCGTTCTTAGGAGGCAACCAATGGAAAAGCGAATCACAATCACAATGAATCAGATAGACGGATCAATCGAGTATGAGCATGATGGGAAACCGACATATGCAGAAGCATTAGGAATGCTAGAATATACGAAGATGATCGTTACAAAGGAATGGATGGAGGAGATTGGCGATGTATGACATTAAACAAGTGAAAGATATGATCGAAAATGGTGGTATTGCGGTTAATGAAAAGTTGCAAGAGCGGATCATGAACGATCAAATGACGGAAGAAGATCACGCTTTTGTTTCTAGGGCGTTTGAAACAATGAGAGGCGTAACGAAACATGGCATTGAAGGATATAAGGAAATGACTGGATTTATAGAGTGATGCACATGAAGCGCAAAGCAAAGCGTCGCATAAAGATACTACTCATGATTGGCGCTATAACGGCAGGCATGATCGTAGGTAAGCTGATATGATCGCGCTGACTGTTACGGTATGGGCGATAGTAGGAGTTGTCTTAATCGGATTTATGCGTGGAGCGAAGTGAGAGGAGGGATCAAATGGACCAGTATGAAATTAAATTACCGACGCCAAATTACTACATTGAGTGGAAGAACGAGGACGGAACTACTGATAAGTTAAACATTAGTGATTCTGGTGAGTTGCTATTAAACGGAAACAGTGTAGAGAGCTTGGACGATCATAAACAGATGATCAAACTTCTGCTTAAAGCAATATGCTTGTTGGTTTGATAGCAAATATGTTATGAGAGGAGGGATAGTATGGCAGTAGGGAAATACGAGACGCATGTTAAGCCCAAGCTACTGCTAATTGAGGCATGGGCGAGGGATGGATTGACTGACGAGGACATATATAAGAACTTGGATATATCGCATGATTCGTTTTACAAGTACAAGAAGGAACACTCTGAGTTAACTGAGGCCTTAAAACGCGGGAAGGAAGTTATCGACGTAATGGTCGAGAATGCTCTCCTTAAAGCGGCACTTGGGTATGATTACACCGAGGAAGAATTAAACAAAATGACAGGCGATCCAATCGAGCTAAGAAAGGTCGCTCATCCAAATACAACAGCGCTCATCTTCTGGCTCAAGAACCGTAAGCCGAAGCAATGGCGTGACAAACAAGAACTCGAGCATCTTGGTGGCATAGCTATCAAAGTAGGATTGCCACAAGCTCCGGTACCGGTCGATGACAACGATTGATGTGGATCTGACCGAACTGCCTAACCTTACACCACAAAAGTTTTACCCGTTGTACTGGAATGAATCGCGGTACATGGTACTTATGGGTGGTGGTGGATCGGGTAAGTCGGTATTCATCACTCAGAAGATCGTCACTCGGATGCTTAACGAAACTGGTCATCGCTTCTTGGTGCTCCGTAAGGTTGCTAAGACGTTGCGTGAATCGGTATTCGCTGAGATAAAGAAAACAATCTACCGTTGGGGTGTCCAGGATCTATTCACGATCCCTAAAGGAGCAACATCGGAGTTGCATATAACCTGTGTAAACGGGAATGAAATACTGTTCGCCGGATTGGATGACGTTGAAAAGCTAAAGTCCATCAGTGGCGTTACATCAGTCTGGATCGAGGAAGCAAGCGAGATCAGCACCGAAGACTATCGGCAACTCGACATTCGGATGCGTGGTAAGTCAAGGAATTACAAACAGATGATGATCAGCTTTAACCCGATCGACATAAACCATTGGCTTAAGAAGGAATTCTTCGATCAGAAGAAGCCTAATGCGGTCACAAAGCATTCTACGTACTTGGATAACCCGTTCCTGCCTGACGAGGATAAAGCGGTTCTAGAGGCGTTTAAGCACTCTGACCCATACTTCTATCAAGTCTACTGTTTAGGAGAATGGGGCGTACTTGGCAAGACGATATTCCCTAAACAGATCGTATCTGAACGAATCGCATACTTACGAAACCGACAGCCGCTGAAACGCGGTTATTTTTATTATGACCACGATGATACAAAGGTGCTGGATGAATCAATCAAGTGGGTAGACGATTCGGCCGGAGCTATTACCATATACGAGGATACGAAGCCAAACTTGCCTTACGTGCTTGGTGGAGATACGGCCGGTGAAGGTTCAGACAACTTTACAGGCCACATCATCAACAACACAACAGGCAATCAAGCAGCGGTCCTCAAACAGCAATATGACGAGATTGACTATGCAAGGCAGATGTATTGCTTGGCTAAGTATTACAACACAGCTCTCGTAGGCATCGAGGTTAACTTTTCCACCTATCCGCTTAGGAAGTTCGAGGAGTGGAAGTATCCGAAGCTTTATGTTCGCGAGGTTCAGGACAGCTACACTCATAAGCTTGAGAAGCGTTTCGGATTCCTCACAGGGAAGATCACACGACCGCTTATCATTGCGAATCTCGTAACTATCGTTAAAGAGTCTGTACACCTCATTAACGACATTCCAACGCTGGAAGAGATGCTAACCTTCGTGAAGAACGAAAACGGCAGAGCAGAGGCGCAGGATGGCGCACACGATGACTTGCTAATGGGTCTCGCGATTACTTATCAGATTAGGGATCAACAAAGCTATGGTCATGAAATGACTGAGAAGTTTGATCTATCTAAGCTGCCTGAGGATTTGCGTGAAGACTACTGGAACGCGCCGGCTGATAAGCGACCGTATCTGCTCAAAAAATGGGGATTAGTAAAGGCGGGATAATATGGACATATTCAAGCCATTTAAAGCGGCTGGAAAGGCGGTGAAAGAGATGTTAGATACCGTCAGTGAAGTAGCAGAGAGTGCAGCCGATGAGGTTGAGCAAGAAGCGCGACTGCAATACTGGCAAAATAAGCTTGAAGTATCGAAAGCCAGTTATCCGCTGGATGCGATGGATGAGCGCGAATACATCTACCTTGGCTCGCGTGGCGTGGATGCGAACGTGAATAGTAAGCAGCGGCCCAGTAAGATGGCAAACATGGTCTATAACATCGCATACGAATTTACGGAATCGCAGGTTGATCCAACAGTACCGCAGCCATCGGTCAAGAGTAAGCGTCCGGAGTATTCTTGGTTGGCGACGATGATCGAGGATAGCCTAGCGAATGACATTGCAGAGTTGGGCATTGAACGCATCAACGACTATAACGAGCGTATAACGCCTGTACAGGGACTTTCTATCATCGAGGTAGCTTGGAACCCTGATTATAAGCACAAGCTCCACAGAGGCGAAATACAGCTAATAAGCCGCCATCCAAAGCAACTGATACCTCAACAGGGGATTTACCGGTTACAGGAGATGGATTACTTCTTTGTGCTAGAGAGCATGACCAAAGAGCAGATCATGAGAGACTACGGCAAAGATGTTGATTACGCCGGCGAGGAACACTCTGACGTAACGAATCTTTCCGGAAACGAAAACTCTTTCAATAACGAGAACGAGAAAGTCACCAAAATAACGTGCTGGTACAAGGACGAAGACGACGACATTAGTAAATTCAGTTGGGTTGAGCATACGGTACTTGAAGATTATCCGAAATTCTTTTACCGGCGGTTGGATCGTTGCACAAGCTGTAACGAGGTCAAGGATTTGGAAGTGTTCGAGGAAACAGGCCAATGCGCTATGTGTGGTTCAACTAAGTTTGAATCAACGATTGAGAAGGAAGAGACGCTTGCCGCGCCTATGAGGATCGGGAATAAAGAGCTTCTTCCAGTAGGTACGCAGGTTCCATATTTCGTTCCTACCAGATACCCGTTTTCTATCCGCATCAACGTCCCGAAAAACTTCTCATTCGAAGGGCAGAGTGATGTTGATGTTATACGCGATCAGCAAGACACAATTAAGAAGGCTGCTACAAAGGCTGAAGAGAAGATCATCAAAGGCGGTAGTGTCTTTACGTTAGCCGAGGATCAAGCGAATCAGATAACGGATGAAACCTACCAAATCATACGAATGACCCCTCAACAAAAACAGGTATTTGGCGTAGAAAATCTTCAAGCTGACATCGGTCCCGAGCTAATGTGGATACAAGATGCCTATAAGAAGGCTCAGTCCATGCTAGGCATAACGGATAGCTTCCAAGGTAAGGAAGATCCTACGGCTAAGTCAGGCGTTGCTAAGCAGATTCAGGTCCAGCAAGCCAGCGGCAGGATGCAATCGAAGCAGAAGAACAAGTATGAAGCCTTCAAAGAGCTATTCGAGATCATGTGGGAGTTCAAGCTTGCGTTCTATGATGAGCTAAGGCCGTATCTTCCCAAGGATCAAGAAGGCAAGGAAATGCTGCAGGTGTTTGATAAGTATGCTTTCGTCCTTCGTGATGGGGAGGGCAAGCTTTACTACAACACGGACTTCATATTCAGTGCTGATAGCGCTCAAGGGTTGCCGAAGGATAAGATATTCATCTTCAACCAAGCGAAAGAGATGTCTGCAGCCGGTCTAATCGATCCTATTCAGTTCTGGGGCATCATGGAGCAGATTGGATTCCCTAACGCTAAGCTGATTAAGAAGCAGTTAGAGGAACGGCAACAAGCGGAGCAACAAGCACAGCAACAGAAAGCAATGATCGATGAACAAAACGCTCAAGCTCAGTTAGAGCAAGCTAATCAGCCGGCATCATTTGATGACGAAGTTGGAAGCCTGCCTGGTCCGATGCAGGACATGTACAAGAAGCTTCCGCCTGAAGCTAGGGCGCAGATTATGAAGCAGGCAATGGGAGGCTGATTATGAGTGGTGTAATCGAGGTTTCTCGTGAAGTTGATCATGACCTATGCCGAATGTGTCCTCATGACAAAGAATGTAGATCAGTTTGTATTGCCATCGAATCACTTGTTCAGTTGGCTAAGGTTCGCAGTCCTTTGGCTCAATTAGAATATATCTACAATGTGGGAACAAGGCTGGATCTAGATAATAGTTACACTTCAAAAGATTTATAGCAGGCCATTCGCAGAGCAGCGGTGGCCTTTTCTCATGCCATTTTGGGCACAACGAAGGGTGGTGACAGTATGAAACAGGAAAATTACAAGATTCCTAACCAATCCAGCGCAATGGTTAAGGCTCCGCAAAACATCATCAAGGACTCCAAAAAGCCTAAGGTGACAAAAGGCGGCGACCTTCGTGCAAGAGGTAGCAAATGACACTCGGAAAGACGAGTACTTCGCGTGAGATCGCGCAAAAAACTCTTGATGGAGGTAAAGCATGAGTGAAGCAATAGAGCCAACTGTAGACGCAGGATTTGAGGAAGTCGTGGACCCTCAGGATGAAGTTGAAATCGAACAAGAAGCCGACCTGGACGAAGGCGTAAAAGATTCTGTCCCCGCCGAGCAGAAACAGGACCCGGAGTTAAATTCCAAGTTCGCGGAGATGCGCCGGAGAGCCGAAGCAGCTGATGCTCGCGCTAAGAAGGCTGATGATGTGGTAGCCAAGCAATGGGGCCATATCGGAGTCACAACCGTCGAACAATTAGAACAGCACCTGGAAAGAGAAGCGCGTCAAGCTGAGGAAGAACGCTGGCGTGATATGGGGTTAGAGCCTGACGAGGTTCAAAAGCTCATTGACGAAAAGCTTGAGAACCATCCAGACGTGCTAGCTGCTAAGAAGAGCAAACAGGAGTCGTTCAGAGCCACGCAAATGGAAAAGTTGAATAAAACCTACGGACTGGATATTAAGACCGTAGAGGACATTCAGAACCTTCCTAATGCGGAAGCGATGATTCAAAAGATCGTAGCCGGTTACGAGTGGGATGAAGCGTACCTTGTAACGCATCAGGACCACATCACGCAGAACTTAGCTTCTAGAGCTAAACAATCTGCATTGAATAACCAGCAAAGCAAGGCGCACCTCAAAACGACCAAAGGCGGCAGTGATGTTGATACATTCACACCGGATCCTGAGGTTATGGCGAATTACAGGTCCATGTTCAGGAAGGAACTTCGCCAAGGGAAGATGACGGAAAAAGATCTAATCACACATTATCGTAAATCAATAAGCAAATAGGAGGGTTACACATGGGATTTGTTCCAGTAAAAAGCATGGATGGCGCATCCGATCCGTTTGAATACGGTTTGATGACAAACGCTGAAGCAGTAACAATTAACGAGGCCTTGAAATTCACAAGCGGCCGGCTAACGAAAGCATCGGGTACGGATATTCCCGAAGCAATCGCTTTAGCAACCAAAGCAGCCGGTACAGACGTGAAAATTCCGTTTGTGCGGTTGGATGAGCAGCGCGAGTTTGAAGTTAAATCAACGGCCACCGTTGCGTCAACGCTCGTTGGTAATAAGGTTACCTTGCACACCGATGGATTGAACGTCACAGCGACGACAACCAGTGGTGTGTTTTTGATTTCTGCAACAGACGGAGCAACAACAAATTCAACAGTGCGCGGGTATTTTAGACGCTAAGAGGAGGGCTAATACATGGCTGGTATTGTATTTAATAAAGCATCGGGACTCAACGATTCTATCTATGGTAAGTCGCAAGAGCCGATTAAGTTAATGGTCGAGCAAGGAATCGAGGCGTTCCAAGCGTATTCCATCGTCGACAACGTATTTATGATGGACGAAACAAGCAATTACGCTGAGAAATACACGTCTGAAACGGCTTTGGGCGACTTTGAAGCAGTCGGTGAGGGCGGTGCATACCCGCGAAACACCTTCCAAGAAGGCTTCTCGAAGGTTATCGAGCCAGAAGAGTGGAAGAACTCGTTCGAAGTTACGCAACAAATGATCGAGGATTCCAAGATGGGCAAGATCAAGCAACGCGCAAACCAGTTCACACTGGCTTACAATCGCGGCCGTGAGAAGTTTGCGACTTCTTTGCTGAACTCTGGCACATCGACAAGCATTAATTTCGGTAAAAACAATGCATCCTTCAATATCGCTGCAGCTGATGGCAAGGCGCTCTTCGCTACGGACCACCCGTCGATCACAGGCGGCACATCGGCACAGTCGAATTACTTCGGCAATGCGTTCTCTTACGATGCGCTATCCTATGTCGAGGAAGCCATGCAGAAGTTTACGGACGATGACGGCAACATCCTCAATGTTATGCCTGATACGATCATCATTCCGGCGAATGCTCGCATCAAAAAGCAAGTGTTCGATGTAATCGGCGCGGATAGCGGCGCTCCTGGTACGGCAAACAACTCCTTCAACGTTCAATTCGGACGCTGGAACGTAATCATGTCGCCATACCTTACGAATGCATCCGGCATTACTTCGGGTACGGATTCGTGGTATTTGATGGATTCGTCGTTTAACGAAGCGTACGCTGGCCTTGTATGGCTTGAGCGCGTGGCGCTTACTATCAAGTCGTACGTTGACGAGAACACTGATAACAACGTGTTCAAGGCTCGTAGCCGCTACGGTGCTGCTCCAAACAACTGGAGAGCAATCGCGAAAGTTAATCCGGGACTAGGAACAGTATTGTCCTAAGGAGGGAATAGCATGGCGAGTTCAAATACAACAAGCTACTCGGGTTTAGCCCTTGGAGATAATGATCTATTTACAGCGGTCGTTAACGGTTCATCCGTTTTCGACCCTGCTTCTTTAACGACTTATACGGGTACAGCATCAAGTGCTGTAACGATCACTGGTGCTGCATTTGGTGACTATGTGCTTGTTTCAGCTCCATACGATGCTACTGGCATTATTGCAGTTGGGTGTGTGAGTGCGGCTAATGCGGTGAAAATCACCGTGTTTAATGCAACTGCTGGGACAATCGACCTTGCTTCCGGCACTTGGAAGATTAAGTTGCTGAAAGGGTAGGTGTCCTATGGCAAATAGTCAGTGGGGTGTACCGGTAACGCATGAAAAACGGAAAGCTCCGTATACGGAGAAGCAAAAAGCAACCAAGGAAATGAATGAAGGACAAAGAAAATTCGTTGAACATTGGAATTTATTCGTGGATATACTGCAAGAAAACGGATTGATGGAGGACAAGAAGGGGGGCTGATGCTCCCCTTTTTTATTTAGGAGGGGATACAGTGCTAAATCCACTTGATCAAGTCGAAAGAAATCTCGTCAAGACAGAGCATCATCTGATGTTTCACCTTATCTTAGAGCAGCAAGAAACCAACCGTTTGCTGCGCGAAATCAGTGAATCAAGTAAAGGCGTAGAAACGAGGGAAGAAATCAAGCGCCCTGAGTTGATGAAACGCATGGCAAAGCTTGCTAATAAGCCTCAAGGATGGAATAAGTGGAGCAACGAAGAAATCATTGAACATTTGAAAGGGGTGTCGTAATGAGAGTAATAACAGCACCAATGACGGGAGTAGCGTCAGTTACGCCGAGCGACAGCACGGTCATAGCGACAACACACGGATTAATGGTATCCGTTGCAGGAGACGTAGCGGTCCAATTCGAGGACGGTTCAACAGCTACCATAGCAAGCGCTATTGCCGGCGTTGTATATCCGTTTGCTGTAACTAAAGTATTGAGTACAGGGACGGCCGCGACCGGCATCCTTGCACTTTACTAGGTGATGCCATGCCTAGTGTACAAGAAATTGTAACGAAAATACGCAAGAAGTACCCTAACGGGTCAACTGATGCTGAAATTATCGCGCTAATCGATACATGGCAGAAGCGAATATTCCGCAAATATCGCATTCCGACTAGTTCCGAATATGAAATTTACGCCGACACCTACGCTTACATCGTGGGCATCAAGCCTCGTCTGATATTCGATGTGCTAATCGATGGCGTGTCTTATCCAAAAAAACAGCTTACTGGCGGTTCTTCGGGATCGAGCCAATATCATACGTTCATCGACGAGTATTTACGCATCTATCCAACACCTTTGGAAGATACAACGATGACAATTTACTACTATGAAACTCCTGTAACTCTGTCATCGGCCGGCGTTATACCGCAGCTGGACGAGGATTTCCATGATTTATTGATGTATGGACCATGCAAAGAACTGGCTGAAGACGATCAACGTTATGACGTAGCATCGGGATTCGCTATTCAATACACCGATTTAGAAGCTGAATTGGCAGAAGTGTTTCAAATATTACCTGAGCCGGAATCGGTTCTAAGCGAATCGGGGTGGTAGCAATGGTTTTGAAGGTATCGGAGCAGATAAATAAACAAAACAATTCCGTCAACAATCAAAAGATTTGGGGAGACCTTATTTTCAATGTAAAAGTGTATGGAGCTAAAGGTGACGGAGTAACAGACGACAGCACGTCGATACTTGTCACGATTAATGCTGCTAAAGTTAGTGGAGGGACAGTTTTTTTTCCACCTGGAACGTATAAGCTGGATATCCCTATACAATTCACGATTAGTAATTCTGAGTTTACTGGTGTTAATGCAACGATCGACTGCAGAGGAACAAGCGATATTCCTGGTGTAAATGGTCAAGGTGGCGGAATGACGGTAACGGGTAACAATAATGTGTTTCGCGGGTTATCCTTTCTTGGATACCACGCCGATCAAGGATCCACACTTTACGGATTCGGGGATCTTTTAGCCATCATCGGAAATCTCAACAAAGTTATCGAATGCAACTTCGCCGAGGGAAATAGCGGCGCATTATACTTCAACGGAAATAAAAACCTTGTTACCGAATCAAACTTTGATACTTGCAACAATCACGCCATCGCAGGAGCCGACTTTGGTGCTATCAATATCATAGGCGGATATGGAAATATCGTAAGCAACTGTTGGATCGAAAATCAATACTACTCAGGTATCGCCGTATTCGGAGACGTTACAAAGACGAAATTACTTGATAACTACATCAAATGTTCTAGCCCTTTGGGTCAAGATACATCAATGGGCATTTACGTGTTCGATGGTGGAGCTAGAGACTTGGATATAATCGGTAATACGATTGAAAATGTCACAGCGGAAGCGATGGCTATTTTCAGTAAATCAACACTACCTACAGAAAATGTAACCATCGAGAACAATACGATGAGGGATTATGACGGTACTGGGCTAGCGATCTACATGAGCACGGACAGCGCAACAAGTACGAACGTGAAAATATCTAACAATACGTTCCAGTCTAAAACGCTTGATCCAGGGTTCCATATCTATACTGAAATGATGAACAAATCCTCCATCGTAGATAACACCATTCTCGGAAGAGAAACGGGTGTCGGAACAATTGGAACAGGGATTCACGTCGGAAGCACGCCAAATAGCAATATTGTAAAAGACAATCACATTTTCAATGTCGGAATCGGAATTTTCTTTGCTGACTTTTTGGGTGGTGACTGCTCTAACAATGAGATCGTCAAATGCACGACAGGTATATCCTATCAAAACTGCCAACGCGCCAAAATATCAGGAAATAACATAGCGGACTGCACGACACCGCTAAACAAGGTGCTAAATGCTGATTTCGCATTTGTTGCTGGAAACATGATCAGCGGTCAAACAACAGCCCCAAATGGCATTGCGGTTTATGGGGATATGCAGACCACTACAGGGGCAACAAGTCCTTACGCGACCGGTACACTTACAGCAGGAAGCGCAACGATTACTTTCTTTAATATCGATGACGGCGATGCGTTCGTCGTGATTCCAACGTCTTATGCAGTCGCGGCAAACTGCGGGGCATTATATGTGGCCGAGCAAAATGCTAGTTTAGATACGATGATCATAAAATCCACTAACGCAGCAGACACACGGAAATTCTTTGTCCTAAAAATCGCAAGAGGCGGTTTGTCGTAATGTCCAAGTCGGACCATACTGCGACACAGAAAGGAGGACCTAAATGAGAGGCTGGCCCAGCGTTAGAGAAGTAGCGCCATCTCACGTATTGAGGGAATTCCGTGGCATAAATCGGCTAGATCAATTCGCGATAGCTGATGAGTATGCAACTGACATGAAAAACTTAACATCTGATAATTACCCGGCCTTCTCGACGAGGTCGGGTTTTTCATTGCTCGGCAGCGCCTTTGCGAATCCGATACTCGGTCTAGCTTCTTGGAAGAACAGCGAACTACACACCGTGTCTAACGGCAACTGGCACAGGTTCGTGAGTGGATCGTGGGGGGCGGCGCTTAAAACAGGGCTATCCACGGCAGCAGAGTGGTCGTTCACCAACTTCAAGGGGAATTTAACGGAGATCAATCTGATTGGATCAAACGGAATAGATGCTGTTCAAAGGTATAACGGCACAACCGTACAGACATTAACAGGAGCACCGTCAAGCGCCAACTACATCACGACCTATTCTAACCGCTTATTTGCCGCTGTAGGGAACACGGTACACGCATCTGAGCTAAATGTACCAACGAACTGGACAACGACCATAGGGAGCGATGCAGACCCTTTTCAGATCATTGTTAGTTCTACTGATGGCGAGACGATAAATGCGCTGCGTCCTGGCATTGGACATTTAACTATCTTCAAGCCGAATTCCATGTACGAACTGTTCGGTGAGGATATCTCCAATGTACGCATTGAGCCGATTGATCTAGAGGTTGGAGCAATCAATAACAAGTGTGTAGTCACGCTGAACGGCATTGTGTTCATGATCCATCGTACAGGTATCTACCGATACGGAGGAGGTACAAGACCGTCTAGGGACTTCTCGCAACCGGTTCAGGCTTATATCGATCAAATGAACACAGCGGCAAGGAGTAAATGCTGCATTGGCACGGACGGCGAGAAGGTCTACTGTAGCATCCCAGTAACGTCCTCAACAGCTCCTGATACCGTTCTTGTCTATGACCCTAAGTATGACATGTGGACCGTATGGGAGGACTTCTCAGCGCTTCATATGGCGCAATCATCGTTCAATGCCTACATGGGGTTCAATGATGGAAGGGTAGTTCAATTGGGCGGTACGACAGACAACGGAACGCCGATATCATTCGAGCGCGTTTCCAAGCCTTTTGGATCCGCATCGCTCAATAAGCTGATTAGATGGTTCAAGCTATGGATTATGTGTGATGTGCCGTCCGGATCCACATTAAATATCTACTTGAGCCCGTCAGCTACTGGCGATTCTGACTGGACACTCGTCGGATACATCGACCCAGCGACAAACTATCAGAGCAAGCGGATCATCTTAACACCAACTCAGATCGCGAACAGCAACTACGTACGAATAAAATTCAGCGGCAGCGGACCGGTCACAGTTTACGAGCTGGACAGGGATCAACGCGAATTTCCGCTTATATAGGAGGGTATTATGGGAACAGTTAGTTTGCCTAACCTTGACTCTATTTTGCAGATCAAAGACCCCGATAAGAGGTTCGAGGAGCTAGTCAACACGGTCGGGATTCTCATAAAGAATCTGTCTGAGATCAATGGTTACATCAACAGTAAGAACGTCTTCGAAGTCGGGGGATGGCGAGTAAACAGTAAGGATATGTCTTCAATCGATAAAGATGTCGGGATGTCTACCGAGGATACTACTGCTGACGACACTAGATTTTGGGCTGGAAGCCCCGACAAGGATACAGCCCCATGGCGTGTTACGAAAAGCGGTAAAATGACGGCCACAGGGGCTCTGATACAAAGCTCTGACGACTCGTACCCTCGCGTTGTGTTTGATCCTGATTCAGATTTGTTTGGCGCTTATGCAACAGCAACTAATTTCATAAATATAAAAGCCAGTGATGCGGGAGAGCCGTTGTTGTACTTTGATAACGGGGTAAATCTAATTCGACACGCCTTACTAGGTAACACCTATAATTTAGGTGTAGTAGGGAATTTCGACTTAGCCGCGACAGATAACTTGACGATACAAGGTACTGGTACGTCATCGACAATCACTTTAAAACCAGGAACCGGTGCTAGTGGTAGGGTTACTGTTCCATCGTGGACAAAACTATATTCTACTGGTGACATTCAATCATTGCAGACAGCTCTAAACGCAAAAGCTAATTCTTTCTCTGGAGCTACAAGTACCGTCTATGTCGCGACAACATCAGGAGGGCCAGCAACTACGCCTATATCATTTTCCAATGGAATACGAACAACTTAATTTCCAAATATCATATCTAGTGATATAATGATCTCAAAAATTGGAAATGAGGTCGGGAAATGAAAAAGGTTGTTATTGCATTTGTAGCAGGGGCGCTACTTATGGTATCCGGTCAAGCATTGGCTGAATCTATATCGCAGGTAGGTAAGAAGGTTGGCGGTGAAGCGATTGTAGAATTGAATGATACACAGTTAAGCAACGCTATTATTGTAGATGGAAAGTCTTACGCTCCTGTTCGTGATATCGCTGAATCTTTTGGCGCGGATGTGGAGTTTGAAGGGGCTACAAAAGAGTCAAAGGCGGTGATTAAACTGATTACTACAACAGACGGTAGCGAAATGCCGGCGGCCCATAAACTTGTTATACTAAATGAACAGCGTGGGAAAGTTGCTGAAGAAATTACAAGAAGAGAATCTGCAAACACCAATTTGTTAAATGATAATGCAATAATTGAAAAAGATATTGAAGGTATTACCCAAGAGTGGGCAAAGGATATCCAACGAGCAAAAATTACAAGCAATAATGCTATAATCGCAGAAAATGAAGTGCTTCTGGTAGACCTAAAAGCACAGCTTGCTGAAATCGACAAACAAATAGCAGAACTAGAGTCGGCTCAATAGCCGGCTCTTTTTTATGCCAAGAAAGGGGAACCGTTATGGCGATAGCAGATCTATACAGCGCACATAAGAAGAGCCCACACAAGACAGCAGGCTCCGGACTCGACAGAATTAATAAAGTAGCTACCAATACAGTTAAAACAGAGCCGTTTGATCTCGGTACAGCGTACGATAACAATCTTAAAATGAAGTACCGGCAGCAGGGAATAGACGCTCTAAAGCCGCCCGAACCGTTCAAGATGGACCTAGCTTCGATTCAATCAGATCCAACATACCAAGCAGCAATGCAGAGCGCAAAAGAGGCTACGCAAGTTGCAGAGGGTGACATATCCGCAGCGATGAATAGACGCGGGATCATGAACAGCACTATAAACGCCAACGCTGCCTCTAATGCAGCACAAGCAGAATACGGTAGAGTTAACCGCGAACTGCTCCCAGGTCTTATAGAGGACCAGTACAAACGGTACGTTGATAGCGCGAATATGAACCGTCAACATGCTTCTGATCTGTTCGGTGTATCTGATATGTACAGCAACGATGAACAGACGGCCTTCAACAATTCCGTCACTGAGGCTGGATTGACGGGTAATTACCTCTCACCTGAAGCTCGCGGCATAGCTAACCAAATCGTTAAACTTGGCGAAGCTTGGAAAACAGGCACGCCGGAGCAGAAAGATATCTACCACGAACAAGCTAATCAGCTACGAGCAAGGCTTTCTGGTTTAGGTGTGGATCCTTCATTATTCGGAGCTAACATCAGCACTGAGGGACGTATGGCCAACATCGGAAAAGCAGGAGTACGAACGCTAGCTGGTGAAGCGCAAGATTACAATCAAGTTGCTGATACAATGGATCGGACATTCAATCAAGGAATTACAATGGCTGATCTTACGGGAACATTGCCTAACGGGCAGAAGACTACCGCAGAGCAACAACGACAACTTTCAAATCTATGGACGGCTGCATCGCAAACCGGAACGATACCTGACGCTCTTGCTGATATGTACGGCATTCCACGCGGTACAAAGACACAAAATGCCATTGCACAGGCTGAAAGTATTGCCCAAGGTTGGGCTGGTCAGGCTCTTAACCGTGAGGAATTTGAAGATAGAAGCGCGCAAGGCTGGGCTGGACTTGATTTCGATATGGCTAATGCCGATACCAAAGCAGCAGACAGCACATTCACACCTAGCCAAGTTCGTTCAGATATTGAACAGCGGTTCCCGCAATTCTTTAAGCCGGATGATTACGGAGAGATTGCAAAGCCAACGGCAACCGACCTTGAATCGATGTACCAGTCAGTCATTGGATACGGATTGGATGAGGCAGCGGAGAATGACATTTTACGCAGCATTGGCTTAAATGACAAACAAATAGCCGATCTTGATAAGAAATTCTTATCCCCGGGAAACTGAATAGCCCCTCTGCTAATGGTGGAGGGGCTTACAACAATTATTTCAAAGCTGAGAAAGATGCTAAAGGAAATCCGAAGGCGTTTGCTTCAGCTAATGCAGCGGTATCAAAAGCGCTCTCTGACGGCGGTTACGACTCCTCATGGCTCAAGCCTCTGATGGAGCTAGTTGCAAGGGAATCGAGCTTTAACGCCAACGCTAAGAACCCTAATTCTACGGCTGCAGGATTGTTCCAGTTCCTTGACGACACACGCAAGAACTACGGCGGTAATAAGGTCGATTGGAGCGATCCGTACCAACAGGCGGTTGCCGGTATTCAGTATGTGAAAGATAGATACGGAAGTCCTGAGAAAGCACTCGCTTTCTGGGATAAAAACAAATGGTACTAGGGAGTGGTGAAGATGGCACGGCGTGACCGTTTAAAACAAGGACAAGATGCAAAAGAGCGTGTCATGGCTCGTCTGTCTGCTGGAGGTAGCACGTCTACCTCTAGCGCTCCTAGCACGCGCAGAGACAGGCTGAAACAGGAAGTGGTAAGCGAATCAGCTTCAGGTATCGATAGTAATGTACGAGCGATGGATCCGGACGTCTTTGATCCGTTTAAGCAGATGGATGCCGTAAGATCAACACTATCACCAATTTCAAAACCATCTGTTACAGCGGCAAGTCCTGCACCTAACGTAACTCTTCCAAGTGCGGGACAATTGTTGAAATCGGACAATGAGCGGTTCAGATCCGATCCGCGTCCTAAAGTAGACTTAGGCATATTAACGGATATTGCCGATGCCTACGAGAATACCATCGGAGATACATGGGTTGGTAAGGCTCTCACAGGCTTACAGAGAGCCGATAAGGCTGTGTTTGATGCCAAGAAGGGCGCACTAGATACGGCTACCTTTGGGGCTTCTAGGCCGTTAGAACGTGGAGCGCTGAACCTATTAGGTGACGATCGGTTAAATCAGATGTATGAGCAAAGCAAGGATAGCACGGCTGCTAAAGTTGGCGAGTTCGCCGGATACCTTGCACCAGGTCTAGCAGCAGAGAAATTAGCATCTATGGCGCTTAAACCACTCATTAAGGGACTTCCGACTATTGCACGGGGTGCTATTAGAGGCGGTGCAGCAGGTGCGCTGGATATGTTAGGTCAAGAAACCGGCGATGTAGCATTCAGACAACGTGAATTTGATCCGCTTAACATTGCTCTTGGCGCAGGAATAGGCGGCGCAGCAGGCGCGGCAGTGCCGCTTATCGGCAAAGGTATCAAGAGTATTGCAGATGCTCCTAAACGAGTCTTAGGAAGCCAACTTAATGCAATTAATCAAATCGACCAAGTAGGACGTGAAGGGCTTCAAATAGATAATGCTGTAGCTCGATTGGCAGACATTGACGAGCAGATTGCAAGTCTAGGGTCGAGAGGCAACAAAGCCGGATCGTATGGGGATGAGGCGCAGTCACTCTTGAATGATCGAGCACAGACGATTGATTATATCAAGCGTGCTGATCCCGAGTTCCAAGAACCATCGTTGCCAACGTTATCATCTGCTGCTGAAGCTCCTGTTACTGCGGGGACTCCACAAAATCGTGGAGTGCGTGCTAACTATCAAAATCAACTGAACAACGGGAACTTTTCACCCGAGCTCCAGCAGCGCATTAGGGACACAGATCAGACGTATGATATCGTTCATAATGTCGATGCAGTTGCAGAAGCGAATAAGCGTGTCAGCGATCTGCCTAGAGCAGAAGCTAACTTTATAACTGCTGAAGCAGTCGATGATAATCATATCGCTACAGGGTATCGTTTAATGCAGGAGTTAGACGCGTTAGGAGAGCATGATAGGGCTTTTAATATCGCGGATAAGTTAGCCAAAGACTTGACAAAGATCGGTCAATCCATGCAAGCGGCAAAGATCATATCGCGTCTTAGCCCTGAAGGCCAGTTAGTTCATTTAGCACGTGTGGCAGCAAAGAATAATAAACCGGTTACCGTTGCGGAACAAATAAAGTTTAAAGAACTCGCTGCCGAAGTTCAAGATAATATTGGATCCGGCATCAGAGCTAATAAGCTCAATGAGATATTGGATAATCTCGAACAAGGTAAGACAGTATCCAATGAGGATATGAAGCAGCTGAGCAACCTGCTCGATCGTGCAAGTAAGTACGTAAAAACAAAAGCCCCAAAAGATCAGATTCCTAAAGAACTAAAGGACGTTCGAACACGGGATAAGGTCATTAAGTTCTTTGATGATGCTGAGAGCCAAGCTTTAGCACGTATCCAAGCGCGTAAGAATCGTTTGAATGCACTCCCAATCGACGAATGGGCAGATCACGCTATTGTTGTAGCTTCACAGATCATAAAGGGCGGGGTAAAAGCGGCATCTCATGTTGATGATATGGTTCGTCTTTTTGGTAATGAAGTACGCCCTCACGCTGCTGAAATATTCGCCAAGGCTCAAAAACTGGCTAATAGGACAACACGAAATATCGGCGCTGGAAAGGTTGAAGAAGCTAATAGAGCATTCCGCAAGTTATCAGGAGAAGAGGCAAAAGAAAAGGTAATCGTTCAAGAAACTGCTACTTTAGTACGTAAATTAATTGATGATGCCAAAGTTGGAATTCTCGACCAAGCGGATGTTCAGAAGCTACGCGACTATTCGGATGAAATAGCGGAATTCGTCAAGCCTTCAAAAGTTGTGTCAGATGAACAAAAATACTTGCAAACGGTAAAGTCGTTGGCTAAAAAGATCGCTCAAGTTGAAAGCGAAAAGGTTATAAGGCCACAGGCTAACAAAGAGGTTGAGGGGTTGCTTAGACAGGTTGCTAAATTGACTGATGAAGTGATACCTCCTGCTGACAAAGTTAAAGTAGATACAAGAGCGCTTAGTGATATTGCTCATGATGTTCTTGAGAAAACTAGACCGACACCGAAACCAACGAGTCTTCAAGAAAAAATAGTTGAGAAATACATCAAAGACAACCCAGTTAAGACGGAAGATATATCCAAGCTTCGTGAACTGGCACGTCAGGTAACGGAATTATCGGGTGATGATGCTGCTAGAGCTGATATGGCCATGCAGAAGATTCTTAACAGCTATGAAAAGGCAAATTGGTGGGATCGCATACAGGCACTGCGTTACATTTCAATGTTGCTCAATACTCATACGCAACTTGTTAATACCGTATCCGGACCGATTATGGCGTCTACGGGAACCGTAGCTGATGTATTCGGCACAATGATTGACATTTCGATGAGTAAGCTGCTTAAACAACCAAGAACGACCACTTTATACGGAACGAATCCGTTAAAATTTATTGCAAATTGGTTGAAGAACGCAAAAGTAGGTGCAAAAGCTGGTTGGGAGGGTGTGAATCCATCGGGTATTGCCGGACCGAACGAGATTCGAGGGCTTACGTATAAGAGTCTTAAAAACGTGCTAGGTATTGCAGAGCGGTCTTTAGGGGCGGTTGCAAAGGGCGCTGACTATGGCACGTATAAATCGGTCCAACAGTCAGAAATGAAGAAAATCGCTTATCTTGATGCAGTTAACAACGGCATTAAAGGCAAGCAAAACATTCAACGTCATATAGAGGACTTCATGAATAATCCTCCTGATAAAGCTATTCTGCAAGCTGACCGGATCGGGAAAAACACAACGTTCCAACGGAATGATACTCTAGGCGGTAGCGTAGCGAACTTCCTTTCTAATCCTCCTGGCAAAGCTAAGGTGCTTAAACCCGTTATAGGTGCGATCTTCCCGTTTGTACGAACGCCAGTTAACATTGCATCAACAGCGGTCACAATGACACCTGCCGGTATTATCAAAGGTCTGTATCAGCTCACAAGCAAATCTGATGCGTCTCGTCGTGAAGCTATCCGAACGCTATCTCTCGGCCTAACTGGTACGGGGTTGTCTGCATTGGGGTACTATTTAAGCAACATTGGCATAATTACAGGTGCTAATGATAGCGGAAATAAAGACGTAGATGCAGTACGTGAACAAGCTGGACATGGCAAATACCGTTTTAACACATCGGCGCTATTACGTTATCTCCAAGCCATGGGAACAGGTAAAGGTGCTGATGAAGCAGCTAAAGCAGCCAAATACCGTGAGGGAGATAAACAGTTCGATTATAACAAGCTTCAACCATTGGCATTCCCTCTCGCTATTGGTGCTGGGCTAGAAAACAAGAGCGACGGAACAGCCACGGAAATGATTTCTGGAGCTGGCAAAGATGCTTACGGCTCATTGTATGGGATGTCTACCTTGAAGGGTGTACAGGACGTATTCCAGCCATCATACGGCGGTACATTAGGTGAGAAAGCGTTGGGCGCTCCTACACGGGTACTCACATCGTTCCTGAAGAGTTTCAGCCCGAGTGCTTTGGCTCAAGAAGCGCGGAGAGAAGATCCTTTCCAACGTAAGACGAGCTACAACAACGGCATATTAGAGGATACCGGTTCATACTTCAAAACACGCACTCCTGGTCTATCTCAATCGTTACCGCCGAACAAGACAACACTAGGTAAGACGAAAGAAAATGCAAAAGGCATTGCCGGTAGCTATTTGAATCCTTATCGTTCTGAAGTGGCTCCGTACAGTGAGGCTGCTGAAATTGTTTCGAAGCTTATCGATAGTACAGGGAATCAGAAGCTTGCGCCTAGCGCTCCATCTAAAACGATAGATGGTACGAATCGCGCTGGTGAGAGTGTAGAAATAACAATACCTGCGGACCGGTACGCAAGGTATCAAGAGGAACTAGGAAATGCAATCACTAGTCGTATTGTATCAATCCCTAACGGCCTAACTGACGAACAAAAAGCGGAGCGAGTACTTAAGATTTATAAGATTGAAGAGAAGAGATACAGCGATCAAATTAAACGTGAATTAGGAATTAGAATAACGAGGTGATTTATGCGCGATTTTATCGAAGTAGCGAGAAGGTTTATAGGATTCATTGTTGAAATTAACGGTTTTCCTCTTAGCCGTAAGATAGGCGCATATGCGCTTGTTATTGCTGGATTTTTAATCGCAATACCTTCTGCAATATTCTGCTTATTGTTTGGTTGGGCGATTATTTCTGGTATCTTTGACGGATCTATCTTTCCGAACATTGATCCGGACAGCACTGAGTGGGATATCAGGTAGAAGAAGTTATATTGCACGTCTAAAACAACCATGATATGCTTAAAATAAGAAAGAGCGCAGATGTTGGAAGCATCTACGCCCTTGGTACACAGCCGCGTAAAGAGCGGGAGGCTTTGGAAGATTGGTTAGAGATAGACCGAACCTTGCCGGGGGCGGTCTATTTGTCTTTTCTGACAAGCAACACGAGAGTAGCGAATGCGATCATAAGATACATCGTCTCGAATACTGTCATAGCATCATCCTCCTTTCACAGAGGATTAGCCGACCGCCCATATAGCCAACCGTGTACTGGTATTATTATATCTATTATTTACAAGTCTGTCGCCTATGATATATAATAATCTCAAATCCGAAAGCATCGGTGAAGAGAGTCGCGGGAAAGCATCCCAGCGGCTCTTTTTCTTTAGGAGGAACTATGACCGATCCGCCTATTATTGAGTTTCATGAAGATGAATACCTGAAATCTGCTTTGGACGATGAGACATTACGCATCGTCCTTTTATTTTACGGTCAAGACGTCAAAGACTCGCTACTATATAAGGATGATGCCGCATGTTCGACTTCATCGATTGGTTTATCGAAAACAGGAACAAGCCGTTAGGGTACATCATCCTAGCGGCTTTTGTATTTCTAATCGACCGCTTTGGCCGCAAGCTCATTACTGATCAGGTAAAGCGGCTATTTCACGTTGAAGATAAAACGGAATTTAAACAATACGTACAAAACCAGCAGCGAATAGAAGAGAAATTGGAACTATTGCTGCAGAAAGAAGGGATCACATGGCATGCGCCTACGTCACCGCTAGATTCAGCGGATACAGCGACGAGAAGAAGAAGGTTGTTCTTACCGCATTGGGTGGGGTTATCTCCTGTCCGCGCTGCAATACAATACATCAACTATTGGAGGTTCAAAATGTCAAACATTAATAAAGGAATCTTAATTCCGCTGTTGTCGGCTATCGCGCTATTTGTGAAAGAAGCATTCGGTTACGAAATTTCGACGGAGCTTATCGATATGTCTGCTAACATTATCCTATATCTGATCATGGCGGCCGGACTGTTTATGAACTTCAAGAAGAAAAAAGACGTACAGAAAGACGATACCGAGGCGTATTACCACTAGGAGGGTACAACGATGGACATTATCGACAAGCCAGTACCCAGCTTTAACGAGCGTAATGGGAAGGTGCCGGTCATCATCGTCAATCACATATCAGTAGGCACAATGGGAAGCATGTACAATACATTTGCGAATAAGGCTAATAGAGCGTCCTCCCACTTCGGAGTAGGTCGTGACGGATCTATCGTGCAATATGTGGACATTAACAAGGCTGCATGGACACAAGGGCGTATACAAGCTCCTACGGCTTCAATCATCAAGCAGTTGATGGGCGATCCCAACAAATACGGCGTATCCATTGAGCATGAAGGATACCCCGGTCACGGTCTAGATGGCGATCTAACAGAGGAGCAATTCTATGCTACCTGTTGGCTACACAAGCACATTCAAACCGTAGTAGAAGCCGAATACGGCGTTAAAATACCGCTCAACTCGCATCAGGTATTAGGTCATTATCAGATCGATTCAATCGGCAAACCGTTATGTCCTGGACGAGCATTCCCGTGGGCGCGGTTGTATTCTGAGCTGGCCATTGCGGATTCTCTTTCATTAGAAGTGTATGGTGAGAGATTGGAATATTTGAAGTCAACAGCTTCTGAGGTTGTTAATGCATATGCATTTTCAAACCGAGTCAAAGACTTGCGCAATAAATTCGAAATCGAATCTTTAAAGGAAAACGCTAAGAATAAAGTGTTGATGCTTACTCCTATTTTGCCGCAGATAGGATTCACTGGAGAAGTAACTCCTGAACGAATAGCTGAGAAAGTGAGCGAAGTATACAATAACTCTTTAGTCAAAAAGAACAATAAAGAGGGAATACGAAAGCTGCTGATCGGATATAACTTCGCAAAGCAGCTCGGCCTCCTGTAATGGGAGACCGTATGTGGTATAATTTTATTGGGGGAGAGCGTAACAGTTCTCCGGTTGATTTACCTACGGGACTCCTTTCGCTGGGAATGCGGGGAGTCCTTTTTTTATTTAAAAAGTGAACATCGGTTCTCTTGTATTGAACGGGAGAATAGTGCTAATCTATGGAAATAGGAAAGAAGTTCCATAGAAAGGCGGAGATTAATTGTCTAATTTAGATAAAATGACCCTCCGAAGGGAGGACTATATATGCACACTCATTTAGTTTTTTTAGATGAATCAGGTGACCATAGTATGCAGCACATTGACATCCAGTTCCCAGTTTTCGCTCTAGCAGGTATTATTTTTGAGAGCAATTATTACTACAATGTGGCCAACCCCATTATAGATGGGTTAAAATATAAATACTGGGGGCATCGGAATATAATATTCCACTCAGTAGACATCAGAAAACAGAAAGATGTTTTTAGTATTCTCCGCCAAAAGGAAGTAAGAGAATCATTTTTGGATGATATGACAGGAATGATGAATGCTCTTGATTATAAAATTATTGCTTCAGGGATTCACAAAGCAGATCATATGAGGCAGTACACAACGCCTGAAAATCCATATAATTTGACGCTTGAGTTTATTATGGAACGTTTATTTTTCTACTTTAAAGGTTCGCCATCAAAGTGTCTGTTAATCGCGGAGTCAAGAGATGATGCGGATAACAGAAGGCTGTATCAGGTGTTTAGTAGGCTAATGAGGAATGGTAATGGTAATGTATCAGCTGCTGAATTTCAAGCTAACATAACTGATCTTAAATTTATTCCTAAGGTTAATAACGAGAACGGGAATCAAATATCTGACTTAGCTGTCTATCCAATAGCAAGGAAAATTATTAGTCGAGCTAGAGGCTATGAACCATACCACTCAATTAAAACTAAATTTTATTCGAGACTAAACGGAGACTTCTGGGGTTACGGTTTAAAGGCTTTCCCGGGTCAAACATATGTTCGAATTAAGGCGGAAGCTGATTGACTTTGAAATAGTTAGGGTATATTATAAAAGCAAGAGATAAAGGGGACTGGGCTAACCCGGGCCTCTTTTTATTTTATTGAATTTAAGTGTTGGCAGTTGTATCCTTAACGTCATCCGTGTTGGATGATTATCAGGGTCTAGCGTCCAGCACTTTTTTAATTGGAGGACTAACATGCCTAAAAAACCTCTTCCTCAATTTAACTCTCTCGCGGAATCCCTCGCATTTTACAAACAATATGGACAGCTAACCCCGGGCGGTCGAGTTGGCGAAAATGGTGAGAAACATATCTACACCTACAACGTCAGAGATGGCCGCGTGCTTGATCTATACTTTTACAAAGACGGTCGAGTGGAAGAGATTAAGATTCCAAAAACGGGCCCTATTTATGTGTATCATTCCGATGATATGGAAAAAAGGGAATCAGATCGTGAGCAGATAGCCGAGTTTGTGAAGAATGGCATATGCGAGTGTAAAGCTGAAGGGCGCTTTCGATGGAGGACGATCGGACGTACTCGCGTATATGCGTGCATTAAATGTAATAGGCCGGTTTATTATACGTTGCAGCCGCCGGTGAAATGATCCCCTCAAATAAGAGGGGGTTTTTATTTGTCCAAACAGTTACTTTTGTAGGTACTTTAAAGGTAGTAATGCCCTTCACCAGCATCAAAGTACAAAAACAGCCACCTTAATGGGTGGCTGTTTTTGTGTTATGTAGATAAGAAAAAAGCTTACTTCCAGAATTTCAAAATGGCGTATACGATTACTAATATGTCCGTGATGAATTCTATTATAGAAACAATCTTGCCGGATCTACTCTTCCCTGCCATGGGAACAGGCACAACCTCCTTTACGGCGCATATTCTATTACAGCAAAAATAAGCTGGGATGAACAAGCAATGAGCAGCGAGGAGTGAGAATATGCCGCGCATACCGAATTTTCCTCCGGCCTTGCTGGAGGAGCATCGCATATGGCATCATACGAACCATTTGGCGCCCGGTTCCATGCCGCCGCCGGGGTTTGGGGAACGTTTTCTGCGTTTCCACCGCGATTTCATTTATCGTGTCGCCAACTGGTACGCGGGTCAAGGATACGACATGAATGCGATTGCCGGGTGGAACGGGATACCGGATGCGATCAGACGGGCGCCTTGCTATAATGCGGCAGCGGAGCAGCGCGTTACCTATCAGCCGCAATCGTTTCGTTCGGTGGATGAGCTCGGCAGCTTCATCGAGGTCAATCTGCATGGCTGCTTGCACCCGATGGCGGCACAGCTATGGAATAACCCGGAGCTGAACGACTTCGATATGGCGCCGCGGAACACCGAGTTCTATAACATTCATTTCATGATTGACGGATGGTTCCGGAATTGGGAGCGTGCATGGGGAATGCGCGGACCGGGCACGGACCGCGCAAAAGGGAAGCAAACCCGCTCTACGTGCAATTGCGGAGCGAGCGAAGGACGTTCGTATAATAAGAAAAATCGCGCGGAACGAATTGATCCGCCCTTACAACAGCATGTGCCTCGATTAGCGGGCCGCCGCCCGGAGGCAGCTCCACGCCGTAAGCCGACAATTCAGGCAGCGAGCCCTCGAACAAAGCAAGCAGCTCCTCCAGTTCTACTTCAAACACCCCGGCCACTTCTTCGGGCTGCAGCCGCAGTTCGGCCAGAGGCGTCTCGCACACGAGGCCGAACACATCGCTAACCTCGCGGTCGATGAACGGAACGCCGTTCACGACCCCTTCGCATTGCTCGCGAACCTGGCAGAGCGGAATGAGCTGCTCGAGAGGAGCTTGCACGCCAAGCTCCTCTTCCAGCTCGCGCACCGCTTCCGTAAGCGTCTCTCCTGCCGTTAGATGGCCTGCTGCCGTAATATCGTAGCAGCTTGGGTTCGTATCCTTCGTCGTTTGCCGAAGCTGGAAGCGGACCAGTCGATGATCCCCCTCCTTGCGTGTCAGCCAGCAATGAATGGTTCGATGCCAATAGCCCTTCGCATGCGTCTCGGACCTTGTTGCCGTGCCGAGCGGGTTCATATGCTCATCGTAAATGTCGAACAGCTCATCAGCCATGCGAAACGGCCTCAAGCTGGGAAGTGCAATGCTTGCAGCGGGTAGCCTTGATCGGAATCATAGACAAGCAGTACGGGCACTCTTTCTCCATTGGTTCAGCTGGCGCTTCATCCTTCTTCTTCTCGGTGCGACGCAAAATATTAATAACCTTAACCAACATGAAAATACAGAATGCGACGATTAGAAAGTCGATAAGCACGTTAATGAATTGTCCGTAAGCGATGACCGGAGGGACAAAACTGTCATCGGCTACTTTGAGCTGATCGATCTTCTCCTGCGAGTAAAGCTGAATTTTCAAATGCTTGAAATCGGCTCCGCCCAATATTCTCCCGATCGGCGGCATAATGACGTCGTTGACGAGCGACGTGACGATTTTGCCGAACGCTCCCCCTATAATGACACCGACAGCCAGGTCGATGACGTTGCCGCGCATGGCGAACTCTTTGAACTCTTTGATGATTTTCAACACAGCTTCCTCCTGCTCCTCATTAACTATAGTTTGCCCTGAATCTAGCAAATGTATTCTATCATTCTAGCTAAAATGATCGAAAGTGAAAAGTGCCGGGAGAACCGCACGCGGACGGAGTGGGAACTTTAGCTGAAACCTGTTCGGAACGGCGTACGTATAAAAACTCACCATACAGACTTGAAGCAGCATGGATAATCGAAAGCCAATTTATAGGAGGATGTTCATATGTTCAATCGTTTTCTAGCCAGCATCGGGATTGGGAACGCAACAATCGATACGGTTTTGGAGAAGTCGCGCTACATGCCGGGAGAGGTCGTTCGCGGCGTCGTGAGGATTCGCGGAGGCAACGTGGAACAGCAGATCGAGACGATTCACTTGGCCGTCATGACCCAATACGTGCGCGAGAGCAACGACCAGAAGCATACCCAGAACGGCGAAGTCGGCCGCTACCATGTAAGCGCGCCGTTCCTGCTGAAGGCAGGGGAGAATCGCGAGGTGCCATTCTCGTTCAACCTTCCGCACCAAACGCCGCTCACGTTCGCTCGTACGCCGGTATGGGTGAAGACGGAGCTTGACGTTCGCGGCGGCGTTGACCCAAGCGATAACGACAAGATCGAGGTTGTGCCGACTCCGCAGATGAATACAGTGCTTGAAGCGATGAACCACCTCGGCTTCCAACTGCGCAAAGCGGACTGCGAATACGCATCCCGCCTTGGCGGCAGCATGCCGTTCGTTCAGGAGATCGAATTCGTGCCAACGACGCAATTCCGCGGCCAATTGGACGAGGTTGAAGTGATGTTCTTCCCGTCTGAACGGGAGCTGGAGATCGTGCTTCAGATCGACCGCCGCGCGCGCGGACTTTCAAGCCTGTTCGCCGAAGCCATGAACATGGACGAATCATTCGTTCGCGTCAAATATACGCACGAACAGCTTAGCCAAGGACCGGCGACGGTATCGCATCAGCTGGCAGACATTATTTCGCGTTTCGCCCGTTAATAGCGTATCGAGACGGCAGCCGTAGCCTGGAAGACGTTCCGCTTGGAGCGTCTTTCGGGCTTTTTTTTTGCTGCGAAACAACCTAGGCAGTCTCTGCGCTTGTGTCATTTCCCGCGGACAAACGTTATAATTCATCATAACAGAGCAATAAGGGAGGATAACCAGTTGGCCGAACCGTTAAAAGCATTATACGACGGACTATTTATCGAACAATTCGCAGCCAAGGTGCAGGCCGCATGGCAGCCGTTCGACGAGCGTTCCTTCGCGGAGCGGGTGCGCGGAGGCGAGTGGGAGCGCCTGGAGCTGAAAGCGCGTGCCAGAGCGATTACGCTGGCGCTCGGGGCAGAGCTGCCGGGCAAATATGAAGAGGCGTTAGCGGTATTGTTCCAGATTGACGAGCAATGTACGGGCTTGCCTTATATTTTTTTCCCTGACTTCGTCGAGGTATACGGGCTGGAGCAGCCGGATTGGGAGCTGTCGTTCACGGCGCTCGCAAGATTCACCCAGCGTTCAAGCGCAGAGTTCGCGATACGGGCATTCATACTGTCGGATCAAGCGCGTGCTATGCGACAAATGCTCGTTTGGGCAGACGATCCGAACGAGCATCTCAGAAGGTTGGCCAGCGAGGGGACAAGACCGCGTCTGCCATGGGCGCAGGCGCTTCCGTTATTCAAGCGCGATCCATCGCCGATATGGCCGATCCTGGAGAAGCTGAAGCAGGACTCATCGTTGTATGTACGCAAAAGCGTGGCGAACAACCTGAACGATATAGCCAAGGATCACCCGGAGCTTGTCATCGAGCTTGCGGAGAGATGGCATGGCCGCCATGAATGGACGGACTGGATCGTCAGGCATGGCTGCCGCACCTTAATTAAGCGCGCAGAGCCGCGGGTCATGCATCTGTTCGGCTATTCGGCAGCCGCAGATGAGCAGAAGCTATTCACAGCGGCGTCGCTTACGGTGACGCCGTCCGAAGTTGCGATCGGCGGGGAAGTAGAGCTGAGCTACGAGGTCCAGCTTCGCCAGACTGCGCGTACGAAGGTGCGTATCGAGTACGGGATCGACTTCGTCAAGTCGGGCGGCAAGACGTCGCAGAAGCGGTTTCTGCTATCGGACCGCGAATATGCGGGCGGAGCCGTGGCGAAGGGCAAGAGGAAGCATCGGTTCGCCGATTTGACGACGCGCAAGCATTATGAAGGGCTTCATCGCTTGACCTTATGGGTGAACGGCGCCTGCGCGGCGAGCAGCGAGCTGCTCGTGAAAGGGGAAGTGAAGAAATGACTATCGGAGGAAGAGTGCTCAAGACCGGTATGGCCGTCGCGCTCTCGATCTACTTAAGCAGCCTCTTCGGCTTCGCAACGCCGCTTATTGCCGCCGTCGCAGCGATCTTCACCATTCAGCCGTCTATCTATCGCTCCTGGCAGCGGGTCGCGGATCAATTGCAGACGAACCTGCTAGGAGCCCTTATCGCGCTTGCGGCGGTCAGACTGTTCGGACATACGCCGATCGCGGTCGGCCTTGTCAGTATCGTCGTTATATTAATTAGCATTCGGCTCAAAATGGAAAGCACGATCAGCCTGACGCTCGTCACCGTCGTCGCCATCATGGAGGCGACCGGACAAGGCTGGGATGTGGCAATTGAACGCTTCCTTATGGTGCTTACCGGTATCGGGGCATCCTTCGCGGTTAACGTACTCGTCTTTCCTCCGCGCCCGAAGAAGCAGTTCAATGAGCAGGTCAGCGGGGCGTACACGCAGCTGTCGCTGTTGCTTCGAACGGCAATTTCGAACGAGATGAAGGAGCAAGTGTTCCGTCAGGAGAAGGATAAGCTGCATGGAACGCTTCGCAAGCTGGAGGAGCGCTATCTCGTCTTCGAGGAGGAACGCAAAATATTGGCGCGCACGAAGACGAGCCATGCCCGCAAGCTGCTCGTATCCAAGCAGATGATCAAGACGCTGCAGAAGGGCGCCGATCTGCTTGACGTGGTCGAGGAGCATTATTTTGCATCGCCAAGCGCGAATGAATGGGCGGTCCGGTTCGACCGTCAGATCGAGGATATGAGCAAATACCATGAGCATATTTTGCTGAAGCATGAAGAGAAAATTAAGCCGAATGCGCAGATCGAGCCGGAGGAAGAGCGCGAGGCGCGTCTTGTAAAGGATCTGACCGCTTATATTATAGAGGATCCGGACGAGAACAAGCGACTCGTCTTCGTCGCTGCGGCTTTATTCGAATATGCGTACCACCTTCGCAGGCTGGAGAAGCTGGTTGATCAAGTACAGCAGCGAACGGCAGCGGGTGAGGTTAAGGAAGGTTAATGGTGAAAGAAGCAGGCTTCAGGCGTCCGGATGACGCCTGAGAGCCTGCTTCTTCTAGTTAATCGTCCGTCTTGTTGCTGCCCTTGTGACGACGCGGATGCTGCATGTGAGCTTCCGGATCGTCATCGTCATCATGCGGCACAAAGCGCGGATCGGTCGTACCTTGGTGATGATTGCTGAAGTCAAGCTCAACGAGCTCCCATTCGGTATTTCCGAGTATGATATCGGCGGGAAAAACGTCTCCGCGCTTCAACTTCTCCTCGCGTCCCGCTTCGTTCCTGTAGACGCCGTCTACCTCAACCGGCTCATGGGAGAGCGGATGCATCTCATTGTGCTTCTCATTGTCGCTCATCGTATAATACCTACCTTCCTATGTTCAAAGTCCGTGCTTCGGCACTGCGGCGCGGTCGGCGGTCGATTGCTGTTCGCTGGCGGCTTGCTTGCTGGCGAGATGGCGATCGGCTTTCGATTGCGCTTTGCTGGCTGCCAGTTGCTGATTGGACGGTTGTGATCCGGACATGGCGGCATCCTCCCTTCGGCAGAAGATCATCAACAGTTTGCCACAAAAGGAGTCATTGTATGAATGCCGCTTAAGCCGGCTACAACAAACGGAGATCGCAGGAAGGACAATGCGCGTCGTTCTCGGTTACCGTCTCGCCGCAGGCCGGACAAGGCTCGGAGAACGGAGCTGCGGATTTGGAGAGGGAAGACGGCGCCGAGGACGAAGAGGGTGGCGAGGTTGCGCCCGGCTGGGTAGGGCGAAGATGAGCAGGCGTGCCGAATAACGTCTCGACCATCTCGCGAATTTCGGCATGCTTGTCCTCGCCGCTCGAGGCTATGCGAATGAAGAAGATCATCCCCGCAAGCAGCAGAAGCGCCACGAGCAGGACAATTGCCGTGGCGCCGAAGCCGAGCCATGAGAACATGAGCTGTATGTGCATCGCCGTAAACGATAAGCTTGTCATTAACGCTCACCTCATCCGTTTACTTGATAGCGCGACTCCAGCTTTTTGCCGCCGAACCACATGACGAGAACGGCTGTAATCGTAACGAATATGCGCCACGGCTCATCGATGAGATTGCCAATATCGAAGCTAATGAGCGATATGCTAAAGATCATAACGGCTTTGCCGAGAAGGGTAGCGAGCAGGAACGTCTTGAACGGAATATTGCTGATGCCCGACACGACCGTAATGATAACCGAAGGCGTGAACGGGAAGCATGCCAGCAGGAATAAAGGAGTAAAGCCTCTATGCTCCACCCAGTTAAAGAAGCGCTCCGACTTCGGGAAGCGGCGCATGACCCATCCCTTGAATCGTCTGCCTATCTTGCGGCTAATCCAGAATACGCATAACGATCCCGCCGTCACGCCGATCCAGGAAAACAAGAAGCCGAGCCCCAGACCGTAAATGTTGGCGTTCGCGGCTACGATGACGATGAGCGGCAAGAAAGGCAGGAACGATTCCAGCATCGGCAAGAGCAGCCCGGGCAACGGCCCAAGCTGCGAGTAGCTCTCCAGCGTTCGTTGAATTTGGTCCAGATCCATATATCTCAAATTATGCAGCCATTCCTGCCATTCGTTCATAATCTAACTCCGTTCTACTTGTTTGTTGCAGTCCCGCCTGCCCTAAGCGCATGGAATGGAAACCATAGGTAAAAGAGGCCGATAAGGCCGAACAGAGCGGCGCTAAACCATACGACGGTCGTCTCGCCGTTCCAAGTGGCAAGAAGACCCCCGACTACGGGGCCGATCATAACGCCGACACCCTCGACGGTAGACAGGATACCCCATCCGAGCCCCTCTTGCTTCGGCGGCACGTAGGCCGCGAGAAGGGCATTCCACGAAGGCAGCACGGAGGCGTAAGACAGACCAAGCGCAACCGCTATAAGTAAACAATACCAAAAGGGAAGTCCCCATGCCAGCATGTACAACGCGAAGGCGAAAAATCCGAATCCGAATACAAGAAACCATTTCCTGCCGCCAAGCTTGTCGGACAGCTTGCCCATCGGTATGAGGCCGGCCGCGGCGCATGCGCCGCCGACCGTCAGCAGCACGGAGTATTGCGTGCCGGTTATGCCAAGCCGGTTTTCCGCGAAGGCAGGAAGGATAGGAACGAGCATGCTCGCTCCCATCGTCTGCAGAATCATGCCCGGCAGCAGCAGCTTCATCTGACTCATTCTGCTGCGAAGGACGCCAAGCTGCTCGCGTATCGGCATCCGTTCACGCTTCTGCGCGCGCTGCTTGCTCATGAACATGGAGAGCAAGCAGGCGAGCACCGACAGGCTGACGAGCAATGTGTAGGTGAAAGAGGAGCTGTAATCGAGCAAAATATTGCATACGATCGGTCCGCTTCCAAGTCCGACAAACCATATCGTATAAAGGAAACCCATCTGCGTGCCGCGCTGTCCCTCGGTTACTTTGGTCAAGCAAACGATCCAGATCGGCGACATGCCGATGCCGTATATAGCCGCCGCGCCGATGAACATCCATGGAAGATCGGCGAATTGGAGCAGGTAAACGCCGATCAGCGATATGAACAGCCCGACTTGAACGATAAGACGCATCGAGAAACGATCCAGCAAATAACCGATGGCAATCTTAAGCAGCGTATCGGTAATATAGTGAGCGGATATAGCGACACCGATAACATCGGGCGATAACCCCAGCGTCTTCGCCCCATAGATCGGAAGCAGACTGACGAGCACGGCACCGCGGACGAATTCGACGAAAAACATAATGATGGAGATGAGGGTCATCTCCGCTCCAAACCAGCGTTTTTGTTTTGTCGGCACGGATAAGCTCCTTATTTTATAGGATAGAAGCTCTGCCCATTATAGAGTGTCTGGATAAAATATCCGAAACAATGCTGTCCGCTGCCGTCTGCGCCGTCTGAAGCTGTTCGATTACTATCCTGCTGTTAGTTAAACGTATCGGATCGTCAATCAGTTTCATAATTTGCGCGCAGAGCTCGGCAGGGTCGCGTGCTATAGTGGCAGCGCCCTTCGACGAGAGATATTTCGCATTCTGTTTCTCTTGTCCGGGAACCGGACGGTAGGCGAATATAGGCAGCTTGGCGGCAATAGCCTCGGAGAGCGTAACGCCGCCGGGCTTCGTTAGGATGCAGGAAGCGAGCGACATTAGCTCGTGAATCGTATCGATGAAGCCGTACACCCGCAGCCGCTCGGCTTCGGGGTGGAGGGCGAATTGTTCTAACGTCGCGGTTCGAAGCTGCTCGTTGCGTCCGCAGACAAGCGCGATCTGAAGCCCGGGATGACTGAGCAGGCGGCTGCATATCTCGCCAAGGTCAGCCAGCGTGCCTTGCGCTCCGGGCATCATAAGAACGACAGGCCGATCCGGGGAAAGGCCATAACGGCCGTACAGCGCATCCGTTGCATCGAGCGTGCGGAAGCTGCGCCGCAGCGGAATGCCGCTCACTTGAACGCGGCCCCCCGGAACGCCGATATGGGCAAGCTCTTGTTTCAAATCTTCAGTCGCTACATAATAGCGGTCGATGCTTGGATGGACCCATCGGCGATGCAGATCGAAGTCGGTGATGACCGCATAGGAGGGCGGGTGGTACGACGCGCGCCTCCTGCGGGCGATCGGCGGAACGGCGAGCAGCGGGAACGTATGGATAACCGCATCGGGCCGCTCGGCGGCGATAATTCGCCTTATTTTCTCGCTTCCGAAGGAATGCAGCAGACCGCCTAACAGCGAGTTGTGCTTGATCGGCTTCGTAACGTCATACATCCAGCCGTACAGTGAAGGCATAAGGGTATAGCTTTGTTGATAGAAGCGCCTCGTTACTTCATTCAACCAAGGGTGCGATTCGGCCATCAGGTCAATCATAACGGAGCGGTAATTGCCCCTCTCCTCCAGCGCGCCTTGAATGGCGCGGGACACTTGCAAATGTCCGTCCCCGTAAGAAGCGTACAATATCAATAATTTCGGATGCCGGTTATAATCGGAACGAATCATAGGCACACCTCCTGCCGGTAGTATAACGGGCTTTTGTCATCCGAGCGTGAACTCAGTTTTGATCCTTTATATTATTTTTGTATAATGGATTTAATATCCGCCTATTTAAAATTTGAAGGAGCGATAGCGAAGATGGAGTATGCGAAGCTGGGACGTTCAGGTCTTAACGTAAGCCGTTTGTGTCTGGGTACGATGAATTTCGGCGTGGATACGGATGAGAAGGAATCATTTCTTATTATGGATGCCGCTTCGGAGGCGGGAATCAACTTTTTTGACACCGCTAACATCTATGGCTGGGGCGAAAACTCGGGGCGTACGGAGGAAATCATCGGACGCTGGTTCAAACAGGGCGACGGCAGACGCGAGCGCACCGTTCTTGCTACGAAAGTATATGGCGATATGCACGACGATCATGATGGACCTAATCGCGAGGCGGGTTTGTCGGCATACAAGATTCGCAGACATCTGGAGAGCTCGCTGAAGCGTCTTCAAACCGATCATATAGAGCTGTATCAAATGCATCACGTTGACCGCAGCGTGAATTGGAGCGAGCTATGGAGAGCGTTCGAGAACGCCGAAGCGCAGGGCAAGATCGGCTACGTGGGCTCGAGCAACTTCGCCGGCTGGGACATTGCGGTGGCCCAAGGAGAGGCGAAGGCGAGAGGACATATCGGCCTCGTGTCCGAACAGCACAAGTATAACCTGCTCTGCAGGCTGCCTGAGCTCGAAGTGCTTCCGGCTTCGCAAGCGCTTGGCCTTGGCGTTATTCCATGGAGTCCGCTCGACGGCGGCTTGCTCGCGGGCAACCATCGCCGCAAGGACGGCGGACGACGCAGCGGCGACGCGAAGCGGATCGACCAGCATCGCAAGCAGCTGGACGCGTATGCCAAGTTCTGCGACGAGCTCGGCGAGCCGGAGGATCTCGTATCGCTCGCGTGGCTGCTCGCGAACCCGGCCGTGACGGCGCCGATCATTGGCGTGCGCACGCTCGACCAGTTCAAGCGCTCGTTACGCGCGCTCGAGGTTAAGCTCGGCGAGTCGGAGCTGAAGCGGATCGACGAAATCTTCCCGGGCCCGGGCGGCGACGCGCCTCGCGCTTACGCCTGGTAAAACAAAATAGCGCCCCCGCCGCAAGCCGGCAGGAGCGCCACGATACCAATCAAATCAATAGATTAAACAAGACGGGGTCCTTGTTCAACTCGACGAACTGGAAGCCTTTGCGCGACATGCGCTCCACTAGCGGGGCGTAGTCGTCGCGATGCTTCAGTTCGATACCGACGAGAGCGGGACCATTGTCCTTATTATGCTTCTTCGTGTACTCGAACCGGGTAATATCGTCGTTAGGCCCAAGCACTTGGTCCAAAAATTCACGCAAAGCACCTGCGCGCTGCGGGAAGCTCAGCATGAAATAATGCTTCAATCCCTCATAGATGAGCGAACGCTCCTTAATTTCCTGCATCCGGTCAATATCGTTATTGCCGCCGCTTACGACGCATACAACCGTCTTGCCCGCGATCTGCTCGCGGTATGCTTCAAGAGCGGCAATCGTCAGCGCGCCGGCAGGCTCGGCGACGATGGCATTCTCGTTATACAAATCGAGCATCGTCGTACATACTTTGCCTTCCGGCACGGCGATAACGTCATCCAGCAGCTCCTTGCATATCGCGAACGTGAGGTCGCCGACCCGCTTGACGGCGGCGCCGTCAACGAACTTGTCGATTTGATCGAGCGGCGTGACTTCGCCCATTTCGAGCGAGACGCGAAGCGAAGGCGCGCCTTCGGGCTCGACGCCGATCAGCTTCGTCGCAGGCGACACGATTTTGATATAAGAAGCAACGCCAGCCGCCAATCCTCCGCCGCCGACCGTTAAGAAAATGTAATCCGGAATCGATTCGGCAGCTTCCATGATCTCTTGTCCGATCGTACCGTTGCCTGCGATAATCATGGCGTCGTCGAACGGGTGAACGAACGCCATGCCGCTGCGCTGGCTTTCGGCGATAGCTTCTGCGTAAGCGTCGTCGAACGTATCGCCGGTCAATATCACTTCAACCTGCGAGCCGCCGAAGAAGGATACCTGCGTCACCTTCTGGCGAGGGGTTGTGCTGGGCATGTAGATTTTGCCGGGAATGCCTAGCGTCTGACACGAATAAGCAACGCCTTGGGCGTGATTGCCTGCGCTTGCGCAGATAACGCCCTTCTCGAGCGTCTCTGGTGACAGGGAGCGAATGAGATGGTAAGCGCCTCGTATTTTGAACGATCGGACGATCTGCAGATCCTCGCGCTTAAGCAGCAGATTGCAGCCGTAACGCTCGGACAGCACGCGATTGTATTGCAGCGGCGTACGTGTAATGACATCTTTCAAATGCATTTGTGCATGTACAATATCTTCAAGCCCGATGCGGGGTGAAGGTTCAACGTGTCGACTCATAAGCGTCCATCCTCTCGATCTGCATGAATATCAATAATTATTATCGATCTATTATAGCATCTTCATTACCGGCTGACGCATTTCATGTCGAAGAATTAGACGAGAAGGAGGCCATCCATGCGAAAAGCACTCAAAAGACTTGCTGTTTTCATCGTAATCGTCGTATTGCTTCTAGCAGGGGGAGGTTGGTGGCTCATCACCTATATCGAGCCCGATGAGGCGCTCACGATGAATTATGAGCCGATTAGCGTGAAGGATAAAGCGCTGAATATGATCAAGAACCTGAAGCCGGAGCTTGTGCTGACCGAAGCGGATATTAACAATTTGCTCAAAATGCATTTATCCGAGTCCGCCGAACCGCTTGCCCCGGACACGACGTTAGATGGTGCTGTATTCGAGCTTGAAGGCAACAGGCTGATCGCACGGCTGAATGTTACTTACAAGGATCGCGTGCCTGCGCAGTTGCAGGCGGAGTACAAGCTCGAGTGGCAAGCGCCGAACATCGTGCTAAGACCTCGGGCGTTAACCGTCAAAGAGGTGCATCTGCCGCTGCGATTGCTAGAGACGCAAGTCATTCCGCTTGATCTGCCGCAGCAGGACGTCGTTACCGTACAAGACGTACAGTTCAGCGGCGATCATATAAGTATTCTTTTTAAGCTGCAGCTGAAGTTGAACTTTTAATTTAATAGTTTCATATAAATAGCGAAGAACCGCCCACTGATGTGAGCGGTTTTTTCTATAGTTTATACGATTAGTTGATCGTAATGCCCGCGCTTGCGAAACCAGTCGCCGTAATCAGCTCGATAAGAGCGTCGCCTGCAACGGAGTAGACCATCAGCAAGCGAGTAGTTGCTGTTACCGGAACGGCTATTGGCGAAGTGATGCCGCCAAACGTATCGCCGATCGCAATCAATCCGGCTGGAAGAGTCATATTTACTAGAGCGGTTGCCACAGGGGTGAATACGTTATTGGTTAAGTCTGTGTTGCTATAGAGCTGCGCAGTTACGGTTGCTGGTCCCGTCAGTGTGAGTGTAGCCGTGTTGCTGAATGTAGCTGAAATCGAAGTAATCGTTCCGTCGCGAGGGACGGAGAAGGCCATATTTGGACCGAGAAGTGCGATATTGGCAAGACTTGTCAAATCGATTGTTCCACCAATCAAGGAAACTCCCGGAAGGGCTGTGCCAAATGCGACAAGACTTACGGTCGACACTAAACCTAATACCGAAGTAAGGACTACGGGGATACCGGAAGCGAACGGAATGATCGAACCGGTCGTTCCTGGCGCGCCGGTCGCGCCGGTAGCACCGGTAGGCCCGATAGGACCGATCAAGCCGGCAGCGCCGACAGCCCCTGCGGGTCCAACAGGCCCAGCAGGTCCGACGGGTCCAGCAGGTCCGGCAGGACCAACAGCTCCGCCTCCTCCAGTACCGCCACCACCACCATTCGGGCCATAGTACCCGCGCGGACCTCTAGGACCTCTGAGTCCTCTGGGTCCTCTGAGCCCCGTTGGAACGTTAACTAGTATTTTATCGGTTATGATTTTTTTCTTAACGATGACACAATCTTTCTTTCTTTTTGGATGACATTTGACAACACGCTTTTTTGCACAACGTTTTTTCTCGTTTAGATAACCCAGTTGAAGCACCTCCCTATTATTTGTTCCTATATTATGTATGCCCGGTAGAAGCGGATTGGGATTTTGTATGCTATTTTACAATAAATAACCTTTTTTTGTTAAAATGGTTATTTGCTAGCAATAGATTCGTCTATGTCGAGTAGATAAGGCCCGAACTTTCATACCCAGACTAATCCCTTTGCTGGGGGAGAAGGGCGGATTAAGGCGGCGGCGTAGGTAGTTGAAGGATAGGACTGAGTAATAAGGACTGGTCTTCCGCAAACAGGATAGAAAGGATTGACAATATGAGTGAGAATAGTTATCATATATACGAAAGTGATAATCATTATCAGTTAATGCGGATGAAAATAGTGATAGCCAAGGCAGGAGGTTTCTTTAATGGGCTTGTTATATGAGATGGTAACGAATAAGCGGGAAGCGACTGTCCTGCTGCATGAGGAGAACCGGACTGCCGGAGACAATATGAAATCAATCCAATTAACGCCGCAGGGACGGGTTCTGCCTGACCTGATACGGGAAGATAAGAATGAGACATAGATGCGCGAGCATACATACCTGAAACAAAGGAGAGAGACATATGCAGACGGAAACAAGCAGGCCATGGAACTGGCTGCTGTTCCCTTTTTCATCGATCAAGGCTGGGCCTGACTTTTTGTACGCTGCTTCGGTCGGGCATGGCGTATATGCCATTGATGCTTCCGAGAAATGGGTGAAGCTGGGCAGCGGCATGCCGGACGGAGCGGCGGTCAATCGGCTGCAATTGCAGCATGATCTGCTTCACGCTTGCACGAGCGACGGCTTGTATGAATGGGATGGCAGCGAGTGGGTGAACGACGGTCTTACGATACCGTGCTACCAATACCGCCTGATCGGCGGCACTTCCTACGCGGCAACCGAATACGGGCTGTGGTCGAAAGGAGCGGGAGGCTGGGAGAAGGCGGCATGCTCCGACAAGAGGGTATTCGATTTTATTAACCTGCCGCAGTATCTCGTCATTGCGCATGAGAGCGGTATTTCGCTCTATGATCGGTTCATGGATGATTGGGCGCATTTCGAATTACAGGCATGCGTAACCAGCTTGGCCGTGTTCAGAGGCCATCTGATCGGTACGAGCGACAAAGGCGAGCTTCTTATCGGCGATAAGAAGGGGCGCTTCAATCGGATCCGTTTCGGCAAGCCGTTTATTTTCTCCGTGCTGGCAAAGGGGAACGACATTTATGCGTGCACCGACAAGGGATTGTTTCGGCTTGCTTATATCGGCCAGCAGGTGACACTGCTCTCGGTTAAGCTGGGATGCCCGGTTACGGACGTCGATTTGCAGGGCGACAGTATATATATGGCCACGCTGTTTCAAGGGATTCAAACATTGAATAGGGATTAGAAGACGATAGGAGGGCTGGTCGGATGCCAAAAGTATTGGTCGTATATGCAAGCATGACTGGCAATACGGAAGAAATGGCGGAGGCGATCGCGGCAGGAGCGGCCGAAGCAGGGGTGGAGGTCGTGTCGAAGGAGGCGTTCGACGCTTCCGCTGCAGAGCTGCTTGAGTACGATGGCATCATTATAGGCGCGTACACATGGGGAGATGGCGAGCTGCCCGACGAGTTCATCGATTTCTACGAAGGGATGGACGGCCTTGATCTCACTGGCAAAAAAGCAGCCGTATTCGGCTCGGGCGATACGTCATACCCGATTTATTGCGGCGCTGTCGATACGATTGAAGTGAAGCTGCGGGAGCTTGGCGCGGAGATCGTTGCAGAGAGCATGAAGTTCGAATATAATCCTTCGAACGAAGAGCTGGAGCAAGGCAAGAGAGTCGGCCGCCAAGTAGCGGGACTTGCTGCGGTTGCAGGATAATCAGACGGAAGGGCGGCCGTTGCGATGAGCCGGATGCATGAAGTATTGCGGTTAGAGGACTACAAGCTGGAAGAGCTGCTGCGCAGCACTCGTGGCCAGGCCGAGCGGGGTGGTGAACGGGATGTGACTTGGAAGCAGCTGGCGCAATATGCGGCCAGCCATTGTTTGAACGAATTTTACGCGCTTCCGATCGAAGCGCGAACGGAGCAGTCGATAACGGCTATTATCGAGCGGCGATGGAGCAATCGCTATTATAAATTTCATTCAAACGAGCATTATTTGCAAATGAAGCAAAAAGTGATTTCGCATTTAACGGCGTATCTGACAGGGGAGTACCGGACATGCGAGCCGATCGTTCGATTCGAGCAGCTTAGCGCTTACGTGCCGTCCATAGATATGGAGCTTTCGCAAATTTTTCAACTGATTATCGAGGATGTTTCAGCCGTGAACGGCTATACGGTACAAAAATACGTAATCGACGAGAATGAAGCAACGGTTTCGACGTTCTTCCACATGACAACGGTGTTCTGCGCGCATGCGTTCGAGGTGCTTCCCGTCACGATAGAGGTACTGTCGCTGCTTAGCGGCAAACGTTTCGTCTGTTATCCCGATGAATCAACTCTCCTGCAATCTCTCGACTATATGCGTTTGGCCAAAAGTCTATTGCCCCTTCCCAGTGTGGAACTGGTGAATTAGGAATCAAGTTTAAAAAATGCAGGTTTTGAGCTATCCGGTCCGGATAGCTGGAAGCCTGCTTATTTGTTGTAGACAATTGAATCCGATTTCAAGTAACATGGCAGTAGTTAGAAGGGTCATAGAAGAACCACTTGGGAGAGATCAGGTTGTCAGAGGAATTATTACTAACATTTCGTTCGCCGCCGCTGCCCTTTTTTATAGAATCGAATCGATTAACCTATGGTGTAGGCGAGGAGCATCCGAACCGTTCCAACTTGGGCGTATTTGACCTGCTGTTTGTTAATGAGGGCTCGCTTCATGTAGCCGAAGAGAATCGCAGATGGAAGCTTGGTCCTGGAGATGTACTCATATTGCGACCCGATCGGTGGCATTATTCAACGAAGCCATGCTCGGAAGATACGGTGTTCGACTGGGTTCATTTTCAGACGGTCGGCGCTTGGGAAGAGACGGAAGGAAGCCAGTCGGGCTCGCTTCGCGGCGACTATTATACGTATGCCATTCGGCTGCCGAAGCATATGAAGTTGACCTATCCGGACGAAGCTAAAGTTATATTCTCGCAGCTGCACGAGGCGGCTAAAAGCTCATCGCATGGCGCATTCTGGGATCGGCAGCAGCGTTTTCTGCATTTATTGCAAATGCTGGACGAGGGCTGGAGGTCGGACGCGGCGAAAGCAGCCGTATCGGTCGCGGAACGGGCGGCTGCGTATTTGAAGCTCAATTACCGCAATCCGATCAGCAACACGATGCTTAGTGAAGTGCTGCAGCTTCATACGAACTATATTACACGCTCGATGACCGAGGTGTTCGGCTGCACGCCGCAGCAATATTTGCTTTATTACCGCTTGGATCAGGCGAAGCTCCTGCTCATTAAGACGGACTGGACGATTGCCCGCGTAGCGGAAGAGACGGGCTTCCGGCAAACGCCGCATTTCTCGAGGCTGTTTGCCTCCAATACGGGCATGCCGCCGCTGAAATTCCGCAAACGGTTCACGATGTAGAAGTTAATCGGATTCATGAATAATTTTCCTCCGTTAATCAAAAACTGGTTTCAACAACGCTGAAGGAGAGTGCGCGATGATTGAACGGTTTTCGTTAACGGGGGAAATTGGCGATATTGTAGAGAGGTTTCAAGTAGGTAAAGTAGTTCGAGGGTATACGAACCGGTTCAATGTATCGCCGACGCAAACGGTGTCGATCGTGATGAACGATCGCCATGGGCAGCGGACCATGCAGGAGTCGAGATGGGGGCTGTTCCCGTTCTGGGCGAAGGATTCGGTGAATGCCGATCATGCGACGCTGTCCCAGAAGCCGTTCCTGGATCGGATGCTGCGCAAGCAGCGCTGCGTATTGCCATGCAGCGGTTTCTTCGGACGCAAGCAAATCGGGCAGGAGCGCGATCCGCGGGCGATGCATGTTGTCCTCCCGAATCAACCGGTATTCGGCGTGGCCGCGATCTATGATTCGTGGAAGGATGCGAGAGGGCAGGAGGTTCGCGCTTTCACGATTATAACAGCCGCCTCATCGGGCGCCATGTCCGTATGGCAGCCCCGCGTGCCCGTTATATTGGATGAAGAGGGCGTCGAGGATTGGCTTAATCCGAAGCTAACGGAATTCGCCGGCTTGCGCAAACATCTGGAGGCCATGGATACCTATCTCATGCGCGCCTATCCGGTCACCAACGCGGTGCACGACGAATGGTTCGAGTCCCCCGATTGCATTCGGGAAGTCCGGATCGACTACGCTTAGACATAGAACGCGAATCGTTACGAGAAGCTACGAAACGAAATGAATAAAACGAAACTAATGAAACGAAATGAATGAAAAGAACGAACCAAACGGTGAACCGAGTTGTTTCTTGCATGGAAGCTAAAGCTCATTGTGAGCCAAGCCTCAAGCGGGAATAAGCCGGCTTTACCGTTTTTTTTGTTTGTTCAGGTATCTTCAAGATGCCTTAAAATCCCTTTATCGCACTATCCCATTAGCTCATGCTGGAGAGTTTGAATGGCAGGATTGGGGGGATCGTGTCCGAATGGGCTTTATCGCACTATCCCTTTGGCTCAGGTTTTTGGGATCTGCCGTTCGGGAAGCGATGGGATATTGGGAAATTTGCAATTCAGGAATGAGGGGTTGTTCGGACTGGATTTATCGTACGTAAGTGATCTGTTATTCATAAGTGTTGGGGATTTTTCTCTTGGTTTTAATCTTCAGAAGGTTTAGTTTTGCGGCTCCTGATTAGAGGGGAGAGCGTGATAAAGGGGTTGAAACGTATCATCAACCCATGACTAGGCGGGGAGGGAGTATTAATGGAAGTCAGAGAAGCGGGGCAATGGGTGAGATTGTTCATTGCTGGCTTGTGAGGCGGCGAAACGAGGCGTATGTGGCAGTTATGTGGAATGGAGGCGAGCGGTGCACGATCTCGGAACGAACGGAACGGACAGCCGTTCGATTAACATGCTTAAGATGGCTTTAGCACACTACTCCTTTAACCCAGGTTTCCTGAGTAAGGGGGAGAGTGTGCTAAAGAGGTATAAGGGTGGGGTGGATTGTCGTTATGCGCGTGCGCGTTGGAGCTCGGCGGTTAGCAGCGGTACGACCTCGAATAGGTCGCCTACGATGCCGTAGTCGGCGACGCCGAAGATGGGGGCGTCGGGGTCTTTGTTGATGGCGACGATGACGCGCGACTGGCTCATGCCTGCCAGGTGCTGGATGGCGCCGCTGATGCCGCAGGCGATATAAAGCTGCGGCGTCACGACTTTGCCGGTCTGCCCAATTTGCAGGGCATAGTCGCAATAGCCTGCGTCGCAGGCGCCGCGGGAGGCACCGACCGCGCCGCCGAGAGCGGTCGCGAGCGCTTGAAGCGGCTCGAAGCCCGCTGCGCTGCGCACGCCTCGTCCGCCGGAAACGACGACGTCGGCTTCGGCGAGATCGAGCTGGCCGCTCGTGCGGCGGACGAGTCCGCGCACGGCGGTATAAAGCGGCGGCACCGTGAAGGGGAGCTCCTTCACGGCAGCCGTATGGCCCGCGGCCGCGTCCAGCGGCTCGGCCGCAGGCAGGTTGTTCGGGCGGACCGTGACGACCCACGGTCTGCCCGGCACGAAGCTGCGCCGCTCGAACGCCTTGCCGGCGTAGAGCGGGCGAATGAAGCCGACGTCGCCGCCATCGCCGGAGTCCTCGATGGCGGTGACGTCGGCGATGTGGCCGGCGCCATGGGCCGCGGCCAAGCGGGGCGCGAGCTCGCGCCCCATGGCGGTGTGGCCGAGCAGCAGGGCGTCCGGCCGCACCGCGGCAATGGCTGCGCCGATGGCGGCGATGTACGCCTCGGGCGCATAGGCGCGGAGGGAAGGATCGTCGGCGATGTGCACGACATCCGCCCCCCGCGCAGCAAGTGCGGCGGCTTCTTCCGCCGCGCCGCCGAAGCTGGCGAGAACGGCGTGAACCTCGCCGTCCGCGCCCGCCAGCCGCCTTGCGGCGCCAAGCGCCTCAAGCGCGACGCGGCGCAGGCTGCCGCTGCGGCTCTCGGCAAAAACGAGTATCGTTTTGGACATAGGTATGCAGCTCCTTTGTGCAAATATAAAAATGGCAAGCGACGTTGCACAGTAAGACTAGCCAGCAGAAATGAAAATATTAGCGGTAGTTTATCCCGTTATTTCGGCGCGTTAGGGCGGAGGGCGTGGAATAAATGGAGAAACTCCAGTTATTCTAGTTCATCCGGCCAGTTGACGTGTACCAGGGGAATTAGCGGGAGAAATTCCGGCTATTCAACGATATCAGCGAATCTCAACAAAAGTAACGGGAGAAATTCATTTAATTGTTCAGTGACTTAGGGGCGGACAGAAGTTTCAGCCCACGCCTTTGTGACTGACTTATAGCAGCTTAGCTTCCGTCCGCAGCAGCTCCGTTAGTGCCGAGGCTTGCTCGGCAGGAGCGCCTGCGAGCTTTTTGCCCGCCGCACGGGGAGGAGGGGCGGACAGGCGGGTGCGTACCGTCCTTGTCGAAAGGTCGGATGCAGGGCTTAGGCTTGCGGCGGCGGCGGCATCCGTGCTTGGTCCGTTAACCGCCAGCTCGGACAGCGAGACGGTTCGGAGCGGCTTGCGCTTCGCCTTCATGATGCCCGGCAGCGACGGGTAGCGCGGCTCGTTCAGTCCTTGCTGGGCCGTAATAAGCGCCGGCAGCGGAATGGTTACCGTCTCCGTGTCGCCCTCGACATCCCGTTCGACCAGCGCGTAGCGGCCGGCCTCGATGTCGACCTCGTTCAGCGCAGCGCGCAATCCCGCACGCTCGGCTGCGGCAATCACGCTTACCTTGATCGCCGCCGAAGCATGCGGCAGGCCAAGGCGTTCGGCGACCTGCAGCGCCACGCTCCCGGCGCCGCTGTCTACCGCGAACAAGCCCGCCAGCACGAGATCGGGCTCGAGCGGCTTAACCAGGGCGGCAAGAGCGGCGGCGGCCGCATACCCGTCATCGCCGAAGCTGCCGTCGTCGTCCAAGCGAATCGCTTCATCCGCTCCGACGGCAAGCGCCGTACGCAGCGCATCCTGCGTCCGTTCGGGGCCGCAAGTGACGGCGATGACCTGTCCGCCATGCTGATCCCGCAGTCGAATCGCTTCTTCCAGCGCGTATTCATCGTAAGGGTTAATAATGAACTTGGCCGCGCTGTCATCGACGCTTCCGGCCGTTACGATTATTTTTTCCTCGGTATCAAATGTTTGCTTGAGCAGCACCACGATTTTCAACATTGAAGCTCCCCTCGCTTATTCCTATTATTAGACGAGCCGCCGCCGCCAAAGGGACGGCAGAAGCCGTTCGCATGCAAGCGGCAAAGCCGAACATTGCTTATCCCATATCGGCTCCCGGCATTGTCCATCATTGCTACCATATGAAGTCAGGCAGACGAATAGACCGCGGCCAATCAAGACATGTTCATGCGAAGAGGCTCATATACATGGAGCACCGCGGCTATTTGTGTAAGCGCTTTATTACTTGTCCAATTTCATTGCGCCGTGCTGTATCGGCACAGAGAGGGGGCGGACTTATGACGCTAAACGCCGCTTGGACCTGGGAGCAGATTGCGACCTTCGGGAGATGGACTTTTTTTGCGGCGTTTGTAGTGCTGGCGGCCCTGCTGTTCGCTGCCGTCGTCTTAAGGCGAGTCGGCTATATGAGGCTGGGCGTGCCGTACCGCTTCATCCGCTATCGTCCGAGGCGGGAGAGGGGCGAGGGCTTCTCCGCCCATGTATTCGGCCATCGCAGGCTGCTGGGCGATTTGCGGAGCGGCTTGATGCATCTTGTTTATTTTTACGGCTTCATTATGCTCCAGTTCGGCGCTGTCGACCTCATTGCGAAAGGGCTGAGAGGCGGGGAGCCGCTGCCGATCCCCGAGGAAGTGTACGGTCCGTTCTCCTGGATGCAGGAGCTAACGGTATCGCTTGTTCTGCTGGCTGTATTTTACGGAGCGTTCAGGCGGTATGGGGAGAGGCTTCCGCGGCTGAAGCGCGGATGGAAGCCGTCGCTGGTGATGTGGTTCATCGGGTCGCTCATGCTGTCGATCCTATTCTCCTTGTCGTTCGAGAGGCTGGCAAGCGAAGGGCATGTCGTGCCCGGCGTCTACGCGCCTGTAAGCGAGCCAGTATCCGGGATGCTGCAGTGGATGGGCGTGCAGCCGCAAAGTGCGTTGGCGCATGCGGGATTTGAGCTGTTCTGGTGGGTGCATTTGCTTGTGCTGCTGGGCTTCCTTGTCTATGTGCCGCAGTCGAAGCATTTTCACCTGTTGACCGCGCCCGTTAATTTGCTTTATCGGAGAGGAGAGCCGCATGGGCGGCTGACGCCGCTCAATCTGGAGGACGAAGAGGCGGAGTCGTTCGGCTCGGGCAAAATCGAACATTTGAACCAAAAGCAAATGCTCGATCTGTATGCCTGCGTCGAATGCGGAAGATGCACGAACGTGTGCCCCGCCGCAAGTACCGGCAAGCTGCTGTCCCCGATGCATATGATCGTTAAGCTTCGGGATCATCTGACGGAGAAAGGCGCGGCCATTACGTCCAAATCGCCTTGGATGCCTGCAGGGCTGTGGCAGCCTAGGAACGCGGTGGCCGCTGCTCATACGATGGGGGCCATTCTCCCTTCATGGGATGACGCCGCCGTTGCGGCGGGCACGACGACGATCGAGCCGACGATGGCGGCACAGGAGCAGGCTTGGGTGAAGCGGGAAGGGATGAAGCCGGAGGACGTGGCGCTGATCGGGGATGTCATGACCGAGGAGGAGCTATGGGCGTGCACGACCTGCCGAAATTGCGAGGAGCAATGTCCGGTCGGTAACGAGCATGTCGACAAAATCATCGATATGCGCCGCCATCTCGTGTTAATGGAAGGGAGCTTGCCGCAAGACGGCCAGCGCGCGCTGCAAAATATCGAGCGTCAGAGCAATCCATGGGGACTGCCTCGGGCAGAGCGCGCCGCTTGGATCGAGGAATGCGAGAAGAAGACCGGCATTCGCGTACCGACGATGCAGGAGCTGAAGCGTCAAGGGCGCACGCCGGAAATGCTGTTGTGGGCGGGCTCGATGGGAGCTTACGATTCCCGCAGCAGGCGCGTGCTGTTCGATCTCGTAAGGCTGCTGCGCGCTGCGAACGTGGACTTCGCGACGCTTGGAGCGGAAGAGCGGAACTCGGGCGATACGCCGAGAAGGATCGGCAACGAGCTGCTGTTCCAGGAGCTTTGCCAGGGCAATATCGAGACGTTGGCCAAATACGGCATTCATCGAATCGTTACGGCTTGCCCGCATACGTATAACACGTTCAAAAACGAGTACCCGGACTTCGGCTTAAGCCCGGACGTGAAGGTCGAGCATCACACCGAGCTGCTGGCGCAGCTCGTGGAGGAGGGGGCGATCAAGCCCGTGCACGAGCTTGATGAGACGATTACGTATCACGATTCCTGCTACCTCGGCCGCTATAACGATACGTATGAAGCGCCGCGCAACGTATTGCGCGCCATACCGGGCGTTGCGCTTAAGGAGATGGAGCGTTCGCGCGCGAACGGAATGTGCTGCGGCGCGGGCGGAGGGATGATGTGGATGGAGGAGCGTTCCGGCACCCGCGTCAATTACGCCCGTACCGCGCAGGCGCTCGAGGTGAAGCCGACCGTCATCGGCTCGGCATGCCCGTATTGCCTGACGATGATGGAGGACGGCCTTAAGTCGTTATCGGACGACGATGGAAAGGTGCGTGCGCGGGACGTGGCGGAGCTGCTTGCGGAGAGCGTATTCGGAGATTGATGAAAAGGGTTCGCGTTCATAGGTGCAAGATGAGAGGAGGGTTCTACTATGTCTACAAAAGGGCTGCCAAAAACAGCCGCTTCCATCCGTTCCGCGGCCGTTATCGGCTCGGGGGTTATGGGGGCGGGCATTGCCGCCCATCTGGCGAATGCGGGCATGCGCGTCCTGCTGCTCGATGTCGTTCCGCGGCAGCTAACGGCGGAGGAGGAACGGCAAGGCCTGACGCTTGCCGATGCGAAGGTGCGAAGCCGATTGGCGTTGGCGGCCGTTGCCCGCATGGCGAAGGCGCAGCCTGCGCAGCTCTATGATGCCGCATGGTCGACGCGGATCAAGGCGGGCAATCTGGAGGACGATCTGGCGGCGCTTGGAGATGCCGACTGGATTATCGAGGCGGTCGTTGAACGGCTCGATGTGAAGCGGGAGGTGCTAGCGGCCATAGCCTCCGTGCGAAGGCCGGGTACGCTTGTGAGCACGAATACGTCCGGCTTGTCAGCCGGAGCGATGGTGGCGGGGCTTAGCGAGGAGTTTCGAAGGCACTTTGCCGCTACACACTTCTTTAACCCGCCGCGATACATGAAGCTTGTCGAAATTGTGCCGACCGCCAGTACCGATCCCGCCGTCGCGGGGCTGTTGAAGGAAGTATGCGAGAAGCGGCTGGGCAAAGGCGTCGTCATCGCGAAGGATACGCCTAATTTTATCGCCAACCGCATCGGCTCTTACGGCATGCTCGTCACGCTTGAGGATACGCTTGCTTTCGGGTTGACCGTAGAGGAGGCCGATGCGCTTACCGGACCGGCGATGGGCAGGCCGAAGACGGCAACGTTCCGCATGCTCGATCTGGTCGGACTCGATACGCTCCTCCATGTCGTCGACAATGTGAGGGAGCGGAGCGAGGATGCGGCGGAGCGCGCCGTCTTCGCCCGGCCGCCGGTACTGGAGAAGCTGGTCGCGGCAGGTCGGCTTGGGGAGAAGTCGGGAGCGGGATTCTATCGCAAAGTGAAGGGCGCGGGAGGCAGCGTCATCGAATCGCTGAATCTTGGCACGATGGAGTACGGCGCGCAGCGGGCGATCAGCTCGCCGATTATCGACGCGTCGAAGTCGGCCAAGGGAGCGGCGGCAAAGGTGCGAGCGCTGCTGCGCACCGATCCGTCCGACCGCTATGCGAAATTCGCGTGGTCGACGATCAAGCGGACGCTGCTTTACTCGGCGGCCCAGCTTCATGCGATCGCCGATTCCATCGCGGACGTAGACCGCGCGATGAGATGGGGCTTCAACTGGGAGCTCGGGCCGTTCGAGCTATGGGACGCGATCGGGTTGCGCGAGTCGGTGGCACGCATGAAGACGGAAGGCGAAGACGTGCCTGCATGGGTGTCGGAGCTGCTGGAGGCCGGGCACGAGAGCTTTTACAAGGAAGCGGACAATATTCGGTCATATGCGGCGGGCGTATCCTATAAACTGGAAGAACGGGAATCGGATTCGATTTCCTTAACAGGGTTAAAAGCTTCCGGACGGACGATTCTCGCTACCTCCGGCGCAAGCCTGATCGACATCGGCGACGATGTCGCTTGTCTGGAGTTCCATTCGCCGAACAATGCGATCGGCGGCGATATTTTGTCGGCGATTCGCCTGAGCGCGGCGGAGGTCGCCAGCAATTGGCGAGGCCTTGTGATTGCCAATGAAGGCCGCAACTTCTGCGTCGGCGCCAACCTGATGCTGCTGCTCATGGAGGCGCAGAACGGGGAGTGGGATGAGGTCGAGGACATCATCCGCTACTTCCAGAGCAGCATGCTGCAGCTTAAGCGGCTCGAGCGCCCGGTCGTCGCCGCGCCGCACCGGATGACGCTGGGCGGGGGCGTGGAAGCATGCTTGCCGGCCGACCGGATTATTTACTCGCCGGAGACGTACTTCGGACTCGTCGAGACGGGCGTCGGCCTTATCCCGGCTGGCGGAGGCAGCAAGGAGGCGGCGGCGCTCGCGGCTTCGCGAACCGTTGCCGGCGGCGACCTGCAGCCGCAGCTGAACGCGATGTTCGAGACGATCGCGCTGGCCAAAGCTTCGTCGAGCGGCTTCGAGGTAAGCAAGCTCGGCTTCATGCGGCCGCAGGACACGGTCATTATGCGGCAGGACGCGCGCATTGCCGAGGCGAAGCGGGCGGTGCTGGAGCTTGACCGCGCCGGGTACGCCGCGCCGGCCGAGCAGGCCATCCGGGTTGCCGGACGGGAAGGCAAAGCGGTGCTGAAGGTGGGCGTGCAGGCGATGCGGCTAAGCGGACATATTAGCGAGCATGACGAGTTGATCGCCGGCAAGCTCGGACATGTGCTGGCCGGAGGAGACGTGCGGGCGGGAGCAGAGGTGAGCGAGCCATATTTGCTCGATCTGGAATGCGAGGCATTCCTCAGCCTGTGCGGCGAGAGGAAGACGCAGGAGCGGATGAGCCATATGCTGCGCACCGGCAAGCCGCTTCGCAATTAGCGTTTTTGCGCGATTTCCATATATGGAAGGGGAGGGAACGATGTCGACTGATTCACCGTTGTTTGTCGATCGCGACCGCGATGCCGTCATTGTATCCGCTGTGCGCACGGCAGTCGGCAAGGCGAAGAAAGGCAGCCTTGCGGAGACGCGGGCCGAGGATATGGGCCGCGCCGTGCTGCAAGCGGCTCTGGCGCGCGCGCCCGGCTTGACGCCGGAGGGGATCGAGGACGTCATCATCGGCTGCGCGATGCCGGAGGGAGAGCAAGGGCTTAACGTTGCCCGCGTTCTATCGCTATATGCGGGATTGCCGGTGACGACGCCTGCCGTCACCGTGAACCGCTTCTGCGCGTCCGGCTTGCAGGCTATCGCCTACGCGGCCGAGCGGATCCGGCTTGGCGAGGCGGATGCCATCGCCGCCGGCGGCGTTGAGAGCATGAGCCATGTGCCCATGACCGGCTTCAAGCTCTCGCCGCATCCGGGCATCGTCGATGCGATGCCCGAGGTGTACATGGGCATGGGCCACACCGCCGAGGAGGTGGCCCGCCGCTACGGCGTGACGCGCGAGGCGCAGGACGCTTTCGCCGCGAGCAGCCATGCGAAGGCCGCGGCGGCGATCGCGGCCGGCAAGTTCAAGGACGAGATCGTCCCGATCGTCGCGACGAGATCGGGCGTCAACGACGCGGGCCGGCCCTGGGAGAAGAGCTTCACCTTCGATACGGATGAAGGTGTCAGGCCAGAGACGACGGTCGGATCGCTCGCCCCGCTCAAGCCTTCCTTCGCCCGCGAAGGGACGGTGACCGCGGGCAATTCGTCGCAGATGAGCGACGGCGCTGCCGCCGTCATCGTCATGAGCCGGGCGCGTGCCGCCGAGCTTGGCCTTACGCCGCTCGCTGCATTCCGCGGATACAGCGTGGCCGGCGTTGCGCCCGAGGTGATGGGCATCGGCCCGATCGAAGCCGTGCCGAAGGCTCTGGCGAAAGCGGGCATCTCGCTCGAACAGGTCGATCTGTTCGAGCTGAACGAAGCTTTCGCCGCGCAATGCGTGCCGATCATCGAACAGCTCGGCATCGATCCCGAGCGGGTGAACGTGAACGGCGGCGCTATTGCCCTCGGCCATCCGCTCGGCTGCACGGGAACGAAACTCACCGTGTCGCTCATTCATGAGCTGCGGAGGCGCGGCGGCGGAATCGGCGTCGTGACGATGTGCGTCGGCGGCGGCATGGGGGCAGCCGGCGTTATTGAAGTGTATGGAGAAGCGGAATAAGGATGAGGACGATTGAGGGGAGGCCATCGGCATGACGGAAACGATACGTTTCGGCGGCAGATTCGTCGTGGAGGACAGCACGCCGGAGTCGGTCGTAACGCCCGAGGATTTCAATGAGGAACAGCTTATGATGGGAGACGCCGCCCGGCAGTTCATGGAGGCGGAGCTGCTGCCGCGCGATGCGGATATCGAGGCGCTGAACTACGAGCTGACGGTAGAGCTGATGCGAAAGGCGGGCGAGCTTGGATTGCTCGGCGCGGACATACCCGAAGCTTATGGCGGGCTTGGCCTCGATAAGGTGAGCACGACGCTGCTGGCCGAGACGCTGTCGCGTGCTTCGTCCTTCGCCTTGTCGGTCGGCGCGCATACGGGCATCGGCACGCTGCCGATCGTGTTCTTCGGCACGGAGGCGCAGAAGCAGAAGTACTTGCCGAGCCTTGCCATGGGCGAGCGGATCGCGGCGTATTGCTTGACCGAGCCGTCATCCGGCTCGGATGCGCTGGGGGCACGGACGACGGCACGCTTGTCGCCGGACGGAAAAAATTTCATATTGAACGGCTCGAAGCTCTACATTACGAACGCCGGATTCGCCGATCTGTTCATCGTCTATGCGAAGGTGGACGGCGAATATTTCACGGCGTTTATCGTCGAGCGGGGAATGCCGGGCTTCAGCGTCGGGCCGGAGGAGCATAAGATGGGCATCAAAGGCTCCTCCACTTGTCCGCTTTTCTTCGAGGATGTGCAAGTGCCGGTAGAGAACGTGCTCGGGGAGATCGGCAAGGGCCACCGCATCGCGTTCAATATTTTGAACATCGGCCGCTTCAAGCTTGGCGCGGGCTGTCTCGGCGCGTCGAAGGAAACGATCGAGCTTGCGTCCAAATACGCCAATGAGCGCAAGCAGTTCGGCAAGCCGATCTCTTCGTATCCGCTTATCGGGGCGAAGCTGGCGGACATGAATATTCGTACTTACGTGCTGGAGAGCATGGTGTACCGGACGGCGGGCTGGATCGACGGCATGCTGCACGGGGCTTCGGCCGAGGCGGATGCCGGAGAAGGCGCTGCCGATGCAGGCAGCAGAATTGCGGCGGCCATCAGCGAATATGCGCTGGAATGCTCGATCGTGAAGGTGTTCGCGTCGGAAGCGCTGGACTTCGTGGCGGACGAGGGCGTCCAGATCCACGGCGGCTACGGATACATCAAGGAGTACAAGATCGAGCGGATATACCGCGACTCGCGGATCAACCGTATTTTCGAAGGGACCAATGAAATTAACCGCATGCTCATTCCAAGCACCCTGATGAAAAAAGCGCTCAAAGGCGAGCTTCCGATCCTGCGCAAAGCACGAGCTCTGCAAGCCGAGCTGACGCAGCCTATGCCGCTGCCGACGTTCGACGAGCCGCTCAGCAAGGAAACGTACCGTATCGGTCAGGCCAAAAAAGCTTTTCTGGCCGTGGGCGGGCTAGCCGTACAGAAGCTTGGCATTCGGCTCGAGCAGGAACAGGAGATCTTATGCTCGCTGGCAGACATGATGATCGAGCTGTTCGCGATGGAAAGCGCGCTGCTGCGGACGAAGAAACTGAAGAAGACGGGAGGCGCTGCCGTATCGGACAAATGGGGGCATGCAGCCGCAATGACGGAAGTGTTCGTGCAGGAATCGATGGAGAGGCTCGAGTCGATCGCGAAGGTTGCCCTTGCGGCGATGGAGCAGGGAGACGGACTGCAGATGCAGTTGTCGGTCTTGAAAAAACTGATGCGTGCGCCGCTTGCCGATACGATCGCGCTGAAGCGGACGATAGCCGCTCGCGTCATCCGAAGTGAGCACTATGTCGTATAAAGGGGGAGAGCGTCAATGGAACCGCTCGGACCGCAGGACCCGCTACTACCAAGTGAGCAGCCGTCTGTCGATCAAACAGATGCTGAATCCGTCCACTCCGCCGTATCCGAACCGCTTCCGCGTCCATGGCTGCGTCACTATCCCAAGGAAATACCTGCTTCGCTCGATTATCCGGACCAAAGCATCGTCCAATTTCTATTAAACGCGGTTAATAAATATCCCAATCATCAAGCCGTTCATTTCATGGGCAAAACGATGACGTACCGCGAGCTGCATGCCGATGCGGTTAAGCTTGCCCAAGGTCTTGCGGGACTCGGCGTCTCGCCCGGCGACCGGGTGGCGATTATGCTGGCGAACTGTCCGCAGGCGGTCGTCTCGTATTACGGCGTCCTGCTCGCCGGGGCGATCGTCGTGCAGACGAATCCGCTGTATGTGGAGCGGGAGCTGGAGAATCAGCTTGCCGATTGCGGAGCGGTAGCGCTTATCGCCCTCGATCTGCTGGCGGGGCGCATCGCCCGCGTTCGCGGCGAACAGCCGGAGCGCGGACCGCTGCCGCAGCTGCGGCATGTCGTCATTACGTCGATCAAGGACGGATTGCCTTTTCCGAAAAATCTGCTCTACCCGCTCAAGCAGCGCAAGGACGGGATCCGCATCAACATCGAATACGGCAAGCATGGCGTAATTGCGTACCGCAAGCTGCTTGGTTCCGTTTCCTCTTCGGCGGCACCGCTTCCTGTGCTGCCGACAGGGGAAACGCTTGCCGCGCTTCAATATACGGGCGGCACGACAGGAACGCCGAAGGGCGTCATGTTGACGCACCGCAATCTGGTCGCCAATACGCTGCAGACGTCGGCTTGGTGCTACAAGGCGCAGGACGGCAAGGAGCGTTTTCTCGCGGCGCTTCCGCTCTTCCACGTATTCGGCTTGACCGTGCTGATGAACATGTCGGTCTTGCGAGCGGGAATGCTCGTGCTGCTGCCGCGCTTCGAGCCGGATACGGTGCTTCGGACGATCAAGGAGCAGCGTCCGACGATCTTTCCCGGCGCGCCGACGATGTACGTCGCGCTCATTCACCACAAGGATGCGCCGCGGACCGACCTCTCTTCCATCAATGTGTGCATAAGCGGCTCGGCTGCCTTGCCGCTTGAGGTGCAAGAGCAGTTCGAGGCGCTGACCGGCGGGCGCCTCATCGAAGGCTACGGTTTGACGGAGGCATCGCCCGTCACGCATGCGAATCCGATCTGGGGGCTGCGCAAGATCGGAACGATCGGACTGCCTTTTCCCGATACGGAAGCATCGGTCATCGATCCGGCAACCGGCGAGCACTTGCCGGCCGGTTCGCTTGGCGAGCTTATCATTCGCGGCCCGCAGGTCATGAAGGGCTATTGGAACCGCCCGGAGGAGACGGCTAAGACGCTGCGGGATGGCTGGCTGTATACGGGCGATTTGGCGACGATGGACGAAGAGGGCTATTTTACCATTATGGATCGCATTAAGGATGTCATTATCGCCGGCGGCTTCAACATCTATCCGCGCGAGGTGGAGGAGGTGCTGTTCGAGCATCCGTCCGTCAAGGAAGCGTCGGTCGTCGGCGTGAAGGATGAATACAGGGGAGAAACGGTAAGAGCGTATATTGTGCTGAAGGAGGGCTGGAACATTTCGCAGATGCAGCTGGATCGCTGGTGCCGCGAACGGTTAGCCGCTTACAAGGTGCCGCATCAATATATATTCAGAGATTCGCTTCCAAAAACGATGGTCGGCAAGGTGCTGCGCCGCAGGCTTCAGGAGGAAGAAGCGGAGGCGGCTTCGAAGGCAACGGGCGATTCCGCAGCTGATAAGAAGGAGTGAGCGTCATGGATGAGGAATGGTTCGTGCAGCAGGCCGACGATGCCGGTCTCTTGACGCGGCTGGCTGCGCGTGCGCAGTCTACCTTCTGGGGGTTGCTAGGCTGCGAGGTCGTGCAGGCGGACGGCAAGAAAGCGACGATCTGTCTGGATACCGGCGAGCAGCATTTGAACTTAATCGGAATCGTCCATGGCGGCGTGCTGATGTCGTTAATGGACAATGCGATGGGACTCGTCGTCATGCTTGCTCATCCGAATGAGCGCACGGTGACGGCGACAATGAACACTCATTTTCTATCGAGCAGCAAGGGCGGCTTGCTTGTATGCGAAGCGGAAATGCTTCATCGTACGAAACGGACGCTGACGCTGCAAGGCCAGGTGAAGGATGAGGAAGGCAAGCTGCTCGCTTGGGCAAGCGCCGCATATCGGATCGTATAAGGGCGCAATGCGGGCGTTTGCTTCGCATTGCGGCATTCGTTATAATACCTAATATATGGAAGCGTCAACATTTGGACATTTGATTATAATTTGGACCGTTTTGTCCGATAACTAAGATATGGGAGGGAGGCGGGATCATGGTTGAAGGTTGGGTAACGATGTTGGTGCTGGCATTCGGGCTGGCAGTTGCCATCGTTGGCGTAGTCGCCTATTTGAGAATGTTTCGTAAAGAAAAGTTCGCTTCGGCGGCCCGATCATCGGCAGAAATCCCGCCTCCTGTCACGATTTCTGCCCGTACGGCGGATACGGAGCTCGCTGCGGAGCCCATATCCGAACAAGCCGAACGCTTAGATTAACAATTGTTAACTTTCATAATTGTTCCCAAAATGTTATAATAGTAAGAAAAGTTAAAACATTGTGACTCATTGGCCATGGAGTTACCTGCACCGAGGGGGGTCTTGCGGTGAATAAGCCGCATGCGTTCTCGTACATTGCTGTTTAGGACGACCATCCATCGTATAAGGGAGGAGATTTCATGGCGAAACATAGCCAGAATGAAGTCAAGGAAAGCCTGAAAGAACTCACGAGAATTTTTCAACCCAAGGACCCGCGGAAATTTGTGAAGGATTACATTCGAAAGTACCGGATCACAGGTGGCTACGAGGATGAATTGACGACATTGGTGGAAGACGAGTTAGGCAGAATGAACTCCTCGGTCAGTTGAGCACACGTATCGAATATAGAGCTTTGTCCGTTCCTTATGGAACGGGCAAGGCTTTTTTTGTCTGCCGCCACACTCCTGCAAACATCGGCTCCGGCGCATAGGCTCATATATGATCTTACACACGACGTAACCAGTTACTCCATCGGTGTTAAAGCGCATACGCGCCCACAGCCCCCTCCAGCGTCCCGCATCCGTCTAGCGCTGTCCTGCAAGATCACATATGACCTTACACGCCGAAGTAACCAGTTACTCCATCGCTGTTAGAGCCCATACGCGCATACAGCCCCCGCCAACGTCCGCATCCGTCCAGCCCAGCCCTGTAAGAGCATAGATGACCTTACCCGCTCAAGTGACCAGTTACTCCTTCCCTGTAAGAGCACATACGAACTTACAGCCCGCCGCCAATCACCCGCATCTGCCTAGCTCAGCTCGGTAAGATCACATACGATCCTACCCGTCCGCAGTAGCTAATTACACCATTGTTGTAAGAGCCTATATGCCCTTACTGCCTTCGTTACCGCCTAGCAACTTCTGCGTCCTCGCCTCGCAATTTGTCGCATCATCATAACGTTTGAAGGATACCCGAAATGTTCTCTAATACCCGTCATGTAGGGGAGTTTCGCCGAATAACGTTTAAATATATACGCTTACAAAAGCCGATTTTTTGCTGGGGCAAAAACTAAGCGGGTATGCTTACGCAGCCGGTTTTTGAAATATAGGAACGAATAAGTATCACTACTATTCTTACGCCTATATTTTTCGCGAAACTCATTGTATATACATAAGGACAATGAACCGTTTCGTCTTACTGGCGCAAAAACTTAAGCGAATGCTTACGATGCTGGCTTTTTTGCTGGCGCAAAAAACCATTAGGAGGCACAGTCATGCTGGAGTTGAAGTCCAAGGAGCATATTAAGGGCATTCGGAAGGCGGGGCGCATCGTCGCCGCTTGCCATAAGGCGATCGCAGGGCGCATCGCCCCCGGCGTGACGACGCAGGAGATCGACCGCTTCGTAGAACGGTTCATGCTGGACCGTGGAGCCACGCCTGCGCAGAAAGGCTACAAAGGATACCCGTTCGCCACCTGCGCCTCCGTTAACGATGTGGTATGCCATGGCTTTCCCGATAGCGTCCCGCTTGAGGCAGGAGATATTGTGACCATCGACATGGTCGCCGACGTAGACGGCTGGAAGGCCGATTCGGCGTGGACGTATGCCCTCGGCCGGACAACGGCTGCTGCAGATAAGCTAATGAAGGCGACGATGCTGGCGCTGATGGAGGGCATTCAACATGCCTATCCCGGCAGACGGCTCGGAGATGTAGGCCATGCCGTGCAAACGAGAGCGCTTCGCGAAGGCTTTCAAGTCGTGACTTCCTTCGTCGGACACGGAATCGGCAGACAAATCCATGAGCATCCGACCGTCGAGCATCGCGGCGAACCTGGTACGGGCGTGATTTTGGAGGAGGGCATGGTCATTACAATCGAGCCGATTCTGACGGCTGGCCGCGACGATGTGTATATTGCGCATGACGGCTGGACGGCGCGTACGAGAGACGGAGCGTGGTCGGCGCAATTCGAGCATACGGTGGCGATCACGAAGGAAGGACCGGTCATTCTGACAAGGTGGGAATAATCCGCAATCCTATTGATTCCTTCGACTTGGCATATTGATTATAAAGTCCCGAAAAAACATTTCACAAATCGACATATTCTACTATAATGAACAAAGTGATATCCAAATATATCATATCTTGTTTAAATCTATGAATCGAAAAGGCTAACCAGCCGCGAGGCTGGGGCGCAAAGTCATGGGTCCCTCGTAGGATCGCCAGACCGCCGAAATCGTGTGTCTCCTCTAGAGTCTTCTCTCAAGCCGAGCGCCTGTTTTGGTGCTGCGGCTTTTTTTTGTTCAAGCAAACAGAGAGACGGGAGAGAATGGTATGAGGTTTCGAAGATTTCGGGGGTTATCGATCGTATTAATCGTTTCATTGCTGCTGGGCTTGGCTCCGGCCGCCATATGGGCGGAAGCGGCGAGCGCGGCGGGGCAGTTTATTACGAATCTCGTTCCGGCAAATGCCGGGGGTAACGGCGATTCGGGGGAAGCCTGGACGGACGGTCCGGACAAGACGGAAACGCCGCGCTATTATTCTTTTGAAGATGAACAGGTGCTGGAAGAAATGTCCGATCTCGGACCGGACCGTAGGGGCTCCGGTGGCGCGAATCTGAAAATGAACGACACGGACGCTTTCTTCGACGTTCAGAAAGGACAAGCCGTTCTTTCCTGGGAAGACAGCTTGCAGGACTGGATAGCCGAGCAGGAGGGTGAGGCGAAAAATCCGCCTTCCGGCTATCAAGTTACGGTGTCCGTCGAGAACATCCAGATGAAGAAGAAGGATGAGGAGAAGGGGAGTTATACGCTCGTTAGCAATAAGGAAAACCAAAGCGGCGAGAACCGTTTCGCATGGGACGGGAAAGACGCGCAGGGAAGCCTTCTTCCGGACGGCGTCTATTATTGGAAGCTGACGGCGGTTCCGCCGACCGTCACTTTCGTGCTGCCTCCTGCAAAGGAAGGCGACGCTCCGACAACGAAGCAATTGACCGCGCCAAGCTATTCGGCCGAGGAACAAATGATTCGACTGGACCGCAGCGGTCCGAAGGTCATGGCGATTCATCCGCTTGGCGGAGAGAAGCTTGCCGTTGAAGTGCGCGACATGGTCGGCGGGCTGAAGAAGCTGACCGTAACCGGGGCGAGTTCCTTAACGAAGGAATGGCAGGACGATGCGCTGCCGCTGCGCAGCGCGGTGCCGATTCAGGCTGCAAGCGGAGAGACGATTCGCATTAAAGCGGAGGATGCGGCAGGCAATGTTACAGAGGAAGAGCTGCCGGTACATCCCTATGTCACGGGAACGGGCGATGCGGCTAGTATTCCATTCGCGGAATCGCAGGTTGCCGGAAACAACGTGCGCATCAATCTGGCGTCGGGCAACGGCGTTCAGCGCTTCAACGGGTTCACGCAGGAGCGCCCGGGAGCCGATCTCGATTTTTTCCTGACGTATAATCATCAGAACCGCGTGAGCGGACAACTCGGCTACGGCTGGAGCTTCAGCCTCGATTCCCGTCTGACGAAGTGGCCGGACGGCAATATCACATGGGCCGGCTTCGACGGAACGCTCTATTGGTTCCAGCCGGCGGGCAATAACGAATACGTGACGTATGCGAACGGGCAGGAGCAGCATTTTCCAAACTTGAGCTTCGATCCGGATTCCAGTTCGGCCGACCCGGACGCCTTCATCATGGAATGGCCGGATCAGCTGCGCTACCGATTCCATAACGACGGCCGTTTCTGGCTCATTCAGGACCGCTATACGACGGAAATGTCGTTCGATTGGGAAGAGGTATCGACGGCTTACGGCACCGATTACCGCATTAAGATAGTCCATGACGTCGAACGGAATGAAGTCGTGACCTTCAATTACGAGAAGGGGAAAGATACGCTGAGCTCGACGGTTATTGCCGATGTCGACGCATTGGGCAACCAGATTAAAGGCGAAAAGCGGAAGTTCTTCTTCATGTACAACGCGGACGGGCAGTTCGTCGGTTACCGCGCTCCGTCGCAGCTGGTTACAAGGTTCGTCTATGACGAATGGCATCGGATCGTCAAAGTCATCGACAACGGCAACACCGAGCGCGAAGAGGAAGGTGCGCAGGAGGGATCCGTAACGACGGTTTGGTCATACGGCTCAGGCAACCGCGTAGAGCGCATCGGCATGACGCGCAAGCAGGACCAGGTCAAGGAGTTCATCGGGGCAGCGTATGGATCGAACGAAGCAACGGTGCTGCTGCCGTCCGGCGAATACAAGCTGCTATGGGACGAGTACGGTCATAAGACGCAGAAGATCGAAACGGTCAACACCGTCGATGGCGACAAGGAAGCCGTCACCTCTTACGCATACAGCGGCAATAACCTGATCCGCGTGACGGATCCGATGAACCGCGTGACGCGTTATCGGTATAATGACGCGGATGTTCTGATCGCGCAGCAAAGTCCATCGGGGCGGATCGTACGCTATACGTACGATGACGTTTTGGACTTCACGGGAGAAACGGGCCCGGACGGGCATGAAATTCAAATTGCGTATACCAAGGATAAGCGGAAAATCATTACCCGCACGACGTCGCAGAAGGCCGTCGATCCCAGCGGCGTGAATCCTGAGACGAGCGTCGTAACGACGGAGACATTCAATGCCAAAGGCGATCTCGTAAAGCTGGTCGACGGCGGCGGCAACATCATCGAATTCACGTATGACGAGAACGGATTCGCCATGACGGATGGCGCACGGGAAACGTACGAGAATGACCAGAATGGCAATCATACGAAAATCATCACCGATGCAGGCACGGACGATGAAGCCGTCACGACGCAGACGTTCAATGCCGTTGGCTGGCTGACGAACCGCGTCACGGCGGAAGGGTTGGAGGAATCGTTCGAATACGACGCTTGGGGACGCGTGACGAAGCAGGTTCAGCGTGATCTTGGCGATGCGTCGAAGTCGATGACGAAGACTTTCCGTTACAATGATGGCGGCTACCTGATCGAGGAAACGGACGGCCTTACGAAAATAACCTATGCGCTTGATGGCATGGGACGCGTACTGTCTTCTACGCATGTACCGATGGAAACGGGCACAGAGGGTCAAATCAAGGAATCCTTCGCATATGACAATCGAGGACTTATGCTGAAGCGTACCGATTCGCTCGGCGTAGTAACAGAGTCGGCTTACAATGAGGCAGGGGATTTGGTCCGTACTGTCGTGTCGCCGGGCAACGCAACAACGACGGTCGAGTACGACGAGGCGGGACGCCAGAAGGCGATCGTCGATGCGGACGGCGGCCGTAAGGCGTATGCGTATGACGCATGGGACCGAATCGTAGAAGAGAAGAAGTTCATACGGACGGTTTTGCCTGATAACATTACAGTCGCAAGCGCCGATGATCTGAGTGAACAGATTGCCGTTACCGCGTATCGCTATGACTCTGCCGGACGTTTGATCGAGCGCAAAGAGCCTAACGGCTCGTGGAGCCGCTCCGTCTATGACGGCAACGGACAGATCGTGGAGGAAACGGCGGGCGGAGCGATTCCGGAGTGGAACGGGACGGATCTCGGCACGGGTGAGGCGGACAGCCTGTACGGGGGGCATGAAGCGCTCATCACCCAAAAGTTCAGCTACGACAAGATGGGCCGTATCGTCAGCTTGACGGACGGCAGCGGAAACAAAGTCGAGTACCGCTATTCGGGACGTACGGTTGAGACGATTACGCCTGCGCTTGACGAGAATGGAAATGCGGTAAAATATACGCAGACCGCATCTTACGATACGAACGGCCAGCTCGTTCGGACGGTATCCGAATCCGGCGACGTCGCGAGCGTTCGTTATGACGCTTTCGGCAACGAGGTCGAATCGGTTAACGAGGAGGGGCAGACGATTGCCTCGACCGTTGACGCTTTCGGCCGCGTGAAGGAACGTACGGAAGAGGCAGACAGCTCGGGAGCGGTTCAGAAGTTTGCCTATAAGACGGACGCCTGGGGCAATCAAACGGAGGAACGCCGCCAGTTGAATGACAGCGAGTGGGCGACTTCCTCGTACAAATATACGCCTGAAGGCGAACTGAAAGAGTGGATTTCGTCCGAAGGCTTGGTTAACGTCCATACGTACGACGAGCTTGGACGTTTGCAGCAAACAGTCGAACGGAATCGTACGGAAGGCGGCGTCCTCGAGGAGAGAGTCACTTCGTATGCGTACGACGTCATGGGAAGAGAGACGAAGCGCGTAGAGCCGGACGGCACCGAATCGCAATCGGTTTACGACACGAATGGCAACCTTGTTCTTGCGATCGACGGCTTGAACAATATTGCCGAATACCGCTACGATGCGGCCGGCCAATTAACGGAGTCGATCACTTACAAGGAAGGCGCTACCGACTTTAGCGAAGCGAATATATCGGCTTTAACGAAGTACGTATACGATGGTGTCGGGCATGTCGTTGTGGAGAAAAATCCGAACGGCAACGTTACGCGCTCGATCTATGGCGACAACGGACAATTGGCGAAAGAGATACATTATGAAGGCTCTACCTTATCCGGCAAACAAATCGCCAATGAATACAAGTACGACCCTCGCGGCTTGCCAGTCGCGTATATTGATGGCAACGGCCACCAGACGACGGTTGCTTACGATGCCGAAGGGCAGCAGTTGGTGGAGAAGGATGCCGTAGGACAGTGGACCAGATATGAGTACAGTCCTGCGGGTTATATGACCGCGGAGCGCCGTCCGCTGGGACGGGATACCGAGTGGAAGTACGACTATCGCGGCAATGTTTTGGAAGAGAAGGATGCGCTGGGACGCATTCTGCGTTACGATCTTGACCTTGACGGACGTACGGAAACGGAGTACAACCGGCTCGGCGAGGCTACGCAATACGATTACGATACCGAAGGACGCGTTACGCTTAAGCAATCGCCAAGCGGCGGCCAGTTCAGCTATCGTTACGATTCGGTCGGCAATAAGCTGGTTGAGAACCGTCCAGTGTACGGACCGGTGCAGTACAAGTATGACGAGCGCGATAGCTTGACTTCCATCATCGAGTCGCAGGCTGCTGCGGGAGGCATGACTACCTCCTACACGTACGATGCCGAGTTGAACCGGACAAGCCAGCAGGACGGCAACACGCAGTTGACGCAGTATGACTATGACGAGCTTGGACGTCGTCTGCAGAAGGTTGTTATTCGCGCGGAGAACGGACAGGACGTTTTCGAATACCAATACGATGCGAACGGCAATTTGCTCGAGGAGAAGAAGCCGGGTGGATTAACAACGAAGTTTAAGTACGACTTCATGGATCGCAAAATCCGCGAGGAATACAGCGACGGTACCTGGTACGCGTATACGTACGACAATGCGGGCAATATGCTGACCCGTACCGACGCGAACGGAACGATCGTTTACAGCTATTATGATAATAACCAGCTGAAGCAAACGGTGTACCCGAACGGCGATACAATTGTGTACGAGTATAATGCCAACGGCGAGAAGGCTGCGGAGATCGTAAACGGCGTTCGCACCGAATACGATTACGACGCTGTCGGTCGTCCGACAGGTTATACGGACAGCAAAGGCTACAAGTACGAATACGAATTCGATGCCGACGGTTATGTGACAGCTATCAAATATCCGAACGGTACCGTTACGTCCATCGACTATAAGCCTGGGCATCTCATCGATACGCAGAAGACGACACTGGCTGAAGAGCCGCTTCATGCCAGCGATTACGAGCATAATGAGCGTGAATTTATTACCGGCGTTAAGGAGCAGGGCGATACGAGCGGCTATGCCTATGACAATAGGGAGCAGTTGGAGCGATTAGAGACGGCTGACGGAGACGTCATCTTGTACGAATACGACGGAGCGGGCAACCGTACCGTGCGAAAAGCCATTCTTCAAGGTACCGTTGAGGACAAAAATAAAGTCATTACGACGGACGAGCTCGTGCAAATGGTTCTCGAATCGTTCGGCATGAAGCCGGGCGAGCCGACCACGCCTTCCGAGCCAGGTGGGGAACAACCGCCTGCTAGTTGCGAGCCGAACGGCAATGGCAATAATGGCAACAACGGTAACGGAAACGGTAATGGCAACGGCAATGGAAATGGCAACAGCGGAAACAACGGCAACGGTAATGGAAATGGTAAAAGCTTGTCGTCCGGCAATGTCTCCATTCTGTCTAATGGCAACTCGGCCGCCAAAGAGAATGGCAACGGCGGCGGTAACGGCAATGGCAACAATGGTAACGGCAACGGTAATAGCGGGAACGACAACGGCAATAACGGCAATAACGGTAATAACGGCAATGGTAATGGCAATAACGGAAACGGTAATGGCAATGGCAACAATGGAAACGGTAATGGCAACAACGGTAATGGCAACGGCAATAACGGAAACGGCAATGGTAACAATGGAAACGGAAATAATGGCAACAACGGCGGCGGTTGCGGCTGGCTGAAAGCACTGGAGAAAGGCAACGGCAAGAAGCTTGGTCTTTACAAGAAGCTTGGCGAAGCTTTTGCAGACGCTGAAGGATCAGGAACAAGCACAGAAATAGCGACGATGTTCGAAACGGGCAAAATCGAGCATCTGCTTGCGGCTATCGACAACATCGTCAACGTCGAAGTCAATCTGCCGCCGGGCGAGCAGACGAAGCTTTTTGAACGAATTCGCGAAGTCGGCAAAGGGTATACGATCATCGGCACGAATTATACGTATAACACCCGTAATCAGCTCATCCATCGCGAAAATGCGATTCGTTACGAGGAATACGACTATACGTATGACGACGCTGGCAATCTGTTGACGGACAGTCGCAGTAAATACGAGTGGAATGCGCTCGGACAACTGACGAAAGTGACGTTCCCGGATGGTTTTGGGGAGAAATATGCCTATGACATGCTGGGACGCCGCATTAGCAAAACGCAGTTCAACCATACGGGTTCGACGCAGGAAGTCACCCAATACACGTATAAAGGCGATACATGGGCGATCACCGAAGAGAGCGACGGTAGCGGCAATGTGACCAGGTCGTATACCTTTGATGCCAATGACCGACCGCTATCCATCACGCTGGAAGGCCAAACGTTCTGGTACGTGTATAACGGTCACGGCGACGTGGTGGCACTGACGGATAAGGACGGCAAGGTAGCGGCCAGATATGAGTACGATGCATGGGGTCTTGTCACGCGCATGTATAACGGTTTAGGGGAACGCGTACGCGAGGGGACCGGCTGGATCGGCGATCTAGGTACCGGTAACGGCAGCCCTGGATCCGTTCAAGGGCCGGAAGACGAGAGCGGAAATACCGAACCTGACTACCATCCGGGTATTGGTAATGCTGCTGAGAGTACAGAAGGCACGGATGGAACGGAAGCCGTTGAAGCAGAATCGACTGTAGATGGTGAGTTGTCTACTCTTCTAGCTGAAGTAGATATCGAGCCGACCGCTGATATTACAACGGAGCTCGTCAAAGAGAATCCATACCGCTATGCAGGCTACTATTGGGATCGAAAGACGCAATACTATTACTTGCAAGCCCGGTATTATGACCCGCGTCTGGCTCGGTTCATATCAGAAGATACGTATGAAGGTGAGATCGATACACCGCTGAGTTTAAATCAATACGTATATGTGAACAACAATCCACTAAGATATATTGATCCGAGTGGTCATAGGCCTTGTGAAGGTGCAAGATCATGTGATGGAGTTGGGGAAAAACCTAGTCTTTGGATACAGGGGATAGATGGTCAATTATCTACCGCTGATCAAGTGAAAGTTCGGCAGCTAGATAAAGACTGGGGAAATGCAAAATCTCAGGAACTAAAGGACAATTTGTATTCAGCTGTAACTCGGATTAGGAAAAGTCATTTTATAAATAAAGCAAATAAAGTTCGAGCTGATCTAAATGATGATTTTGTCGAAGCCATTGCAGATTCAATTCCTAATGCTAGAAGCGTTGTTAAGAAAATGAGTAAATCATTATTAAAAAAGATCATAAAAGCAATGGATGATGACGATGTTACTTTCATCTACAGGAGGTCAGATGTGTCTACTGCCCAAAGTCTAACAGCAGAACATAAAAACGTACTGAAATATAGGAATGGAGAATGGGTTAAAAAAGGTAAGGACGATGAAGCGCTATCATGGTCAACTAGTATGATGTTACCAGGCTGGGTCTCTACTCTAGAAGCTATTAATGAGACAGGAATGTTAAAAGCAGTAAAAGACGGAACAAACCATGTTTCAGTTGCTCCAACGACTGCTGCACAAAAAGCATTTGGAACTATTGCAGATTGGAGAAATAGCTATGATAATGCTAATGAAAACGCACATTTTTATACTTCTATACTAATGACAGTAAGTATTCCTGTTATTTCGAACTAAGGAGGACCATATGAGTCAATCTATATATGGAGAAATAATTGCAGGACATTGCATTGGAAAGTTTGTATTAGGACTTACAAAAAATGAATTACTTGAATTAATTGATTTTCCATACAACATGAAAGAAACACCAGATAGTATTAATGTAGAGTCAGAGAATATTGATTTTTTTATCGATAAACATACGGGGAAATTGTTCACAATTTCTGTTTTTGGTGATTTTCGAGGTAAATTTCAAAATCAAATACGAATTGGATCAACTTTAACTGATGTTAAGAAGCAAGTGAAAGGGGATCTAGAATACGATCCGATGGGTAACGAATATAACATGAAGGGAATAACTTTCTTTTTTTCACCTATGGATAAAGAAAAAAAAGAAATTTTAAATTGTATTGTGATTTGGAAATCGTTTTCAGTTGAGTAATTATTAGAAACTACAAATAGGTCAATCAGAATCACTTGATTGGCCTATTTCTCTTACTCTAAGTTAACTAAAATAATATGAAACGAAGAAACGAGGAGTAGATATGACAACAGGAAATAAAGCAAGAGGTTATCTAGCAGGTGTGAAAGGGTGGTTATTGTTTTATACTGTTATACTAGTCATTATGTTAATATCGAGTGTTTCAGATATGATGACAAACCTCGTGTTGTTACGAATTAATACAGTTGAAAAAATAATATACCGAGTTGCTCAATTAACTTTAGTAAGTCTATTGATGTCGGCCTCAGTAATTTGGATTTTATTAAAGTTGCGGATAGCTCCGTTAATCGTAATCATAATGGAAGCTTTTAGGATGGGAATAACGGTTATGCAAGTTATAGACTCTAATAAGAACATAGAGGATTGGATCGTTTTATGTTTTGGACTGGTCTGGGGCTGCTTATGGATAGCCTATTTTATTCGGTCCAAAAGGGTTGCGAACACGTTTGAAAATTAGATTAAAAGGCCGAGAATACCTCAAAATGAATCTACTCAAAGCGTAACTCGGCCTTTTCTTTTCACTCTATCCCGTTTGGACTTTACAAAAAGGAAGTTGGGCTGCCTTCGGGGGCTTCAGCTTGTCCATCGCGAAATGCGATTCGTTACGAGAAATACGACTATAAGTATGACGACGCCGGCAACCTGTTGACGGACAGCCGCAGCAAAAACGAGTGGAATGCGCTCGGACAACTGTCGAAAGTGACGTTCCCGGACGGTTTTGGCGAGAAATATGCCTATGACATGCTGGGACGCCGCATTAGCAAAACGTTGTTCAACCATACGGGATCGACGCAGGAAGTAACCGAGTACAAGTACAAAGGCGACACATGGGCGATCACGGAAGAACGCGACGGCAGCGGCAATGTGACCAAGTCATATACGTTCGATGCCGATGACCGACCTTTGACCATCACGATGAAAGGCCAGACGTCTGTTTTGTGTATAACGGTCACGGCGACGTTACGGAGCTGACGGACAAGAACGGCAAGGTAGCAGCTCGTTACGAATACGATGCATGGGGGCTTGTGACACGCATGTACAACGGCTTAGGCGAACGTGTGCGCGAAGGCATCGGCTGGATCGGCGACCTCGGCACCGGCAACGGCAGCTCTGGCTCGACTCAGGGACCGGAAGATGTGTAATGTTTACACTTCATAAATAATTTGGAGGATAGTAAAAATGGATATGGATCGAATGAACCAGGAAATGGAGTATTTAGTTGAAAGAATTACTAGCACATTACGTGGAGTAGATTTTAATGGTAACAAAGTAATCGATGATATCGCGGTTAAGGCACTATTTATTTTATTAGAGTCAATGAAGGATTTTTCGCAAGATAAAACGGAAGTAAATAAGAGATTTGTAGCTTTATTGTTCTATTTGTATCGTAAGATTCGTTCAGAGGCAGAGTATACAGATTATCCAGAACCTATTTTTATTCTTGCAGGTCAAGTTGAAGATTACATGGCTGATTTATTCGGGAAATATTTTGATTAACTCTGTTATGATCTGGATTTTAACCACATGCGAGTTAAACAACTCCATGTGTTTTTTTGTTTTTACCATAGCCTTAGACCCTAGCAGCTATCGACAATACCGTCAACGGTGAAGTCAATCTGCCGCCGGGCGAACAGACGAAGCTTTTTGAACGGATTCGCGAAGTCGGCAAAGGGTATACGATCATCGGCACGAATTATACGTATAACGCCCGTAATCAGCTCGTCCATCGCGAAAATGCGATTCGTTACGAGGAATACGACTATACGTATGACGACGCCGGCAACCTGTTGACGGACAGCCGCAGCAAATACGAGTGGAATGCGCTCGGACAACTAATGAAAGTGACGTTCCCGGACGGTTTTGGCGAGAAATATGCCTATGACATGCTGGGTCGTCGGATTAGCAAAACGCAGTTCAACCATACGGGTTCGACGCAGGAAGTTACCCAATACACGCATAAAGGCGATACGTGGGCGATCACGGAAGAGCGCGACGACAGCGGTAATGTGACCAAGGCGTATACCTTTGATGCCAATGACCGACCGCTCTCCATCACGCTGGAAGGCCAAACGTTCTGGTACGTGTATAACGGTCACGGCGACGTGGTGGCACTGACGGATAAGGACGGCAAGGTAGCGGCCAGATATGAGTACGATGCATGGGGTCTTGTCACGCGCATGTACAATGGCTTAGGGGAGCGCGTACGCGAAGGAACTGGCTGGATCGGCGACCTCGGAACGGGCAACGGAAGTCCTGGCTCAACTCAGGGACCTGAAGATGAGAGTGGAAATACTGATCCGGATTATCATCCGGGTATTGGTAATGCTGCTGCTGAGGGTACAGAAGGCACTGATGTAACGGAAGTCGATGAAGCGGCATCAGATGCAGAAGATGAGTTGTCTGCTCTTCTAGCTGAACTAGATATCGAACCGACTGCTGATATTACAACGAAGCTCGTCAAAGAGAATCCATACCGTTATGCAGGCTACTATTGGGATCGGAAGACGCAATATTACTACCTGCAGGCTCGCTACTATGACCCGCGCCTAGCTCGGTTTATTTCCGAGGATACGTATGAGGGTGAGACTGAGAATCCACTGAGTTTGAACCAGTATGTGTATGTCGAGAGTAATCCATTGAATTATGTGGATCCGAGCGGTATGGCTCCAGTTTTAATCGGTTACGTATATATTATTGAAGGACCATATAGTGGTGTTACCTCAACATATATAGGCTCTACAGCGCAAGAACTTAAAAAACGGATGGGAAACCATAAATGGAAAGAAATAGTCACGCATCCTGATTCTACTGTACATGCTATTGAAATAAAAGCTGAGCTTGTTATATGCAAGACGAAGGAGGAGTATTTACTATTGGATACTCTAAAGCTCATTATTTTGCCAAAACTAAATATTTTAAAACCTATCAATCAGGCCCGTCTGTTGGGAAAAAAGTGGATATTGATAAGGAAGAATTTAGTTATTGGAAGGCAGAAGGAAAAGCACTGTGGGGATATTTAGATGGCTGGGGTAATTTTGTACCAGGACTATTGAATCCAGTATTACCTAATGCTAATGAAATTTCTGCATAATAATATCAGTATCCCAAATAAGACTTTCTTTTGTCTTGTTTGGGATAAGCGTTTTTCCATTATGCTGAAAAAGAAAGGATAAATAATATGACGCTTGAGCTTACTGTAGATGAATCCACTTTTACTCAATTAGTAAACATAGAACCGCAATATGACAGCTTGAAAATAAGCAATCAGTCGGACATAAAGGTAGATGCGGATGCTTTAATTGAGCATCTGCGACTGATGGAGGGCATTGAGCGAGTTGAAACGCTGACCATTAACTATAATTCTTCTTTAGTTGATCTTGGCGTATTGCGAGCGTTTAAGAACGTGAAGAAATTGTTTGTCTATGGACAACATATCAAATCTTTTGAAGGCATAGAGTGGTTCAGTAAAGGCGTATATATTCAAATTCAAACCCATCGTAATCGACGAAGGGATATATCTCAGCTTTCTCAAACCAAAGTCAAACATATTGATCTTTATGTGGAACGAACCGAGGATATATCGGCTGTTGCAGGGTGCAAATATCTTAAAACAATAGATATTTATCGCTCGATGGTAGAGCCAAATTTAGCGGAATGGAAAGAAATTCAGTTCGAAAGAATTTCTTTTAAAAGCTGCAAATTTAAAGAATTAGGTAACATAGCAGTTGTACCAGGTTTAAGTTATATCAATGTACTAGGAGGTCGCAGCCTAGAACGCTTTACAGGGGATAACAGCAACATTAAAAGGCTGGTTGTGGATAGCTGTAAAAAGCTGGATTTAAGTACGCTAAAAACTTTCGAGGGAATTGAAGTATTAATAGTAAATAGCTGTACTAAGGAAATGAATCTATCAGAGATCAGAGGGCTGAAATACGTCAAGCATATTGATTTCATTTTATGCAATGTAGAGGTCGATTTAATCAACCTGAAGGAGTACTTTCCGAATATAGAGTCATTGCATATTTCGGGGATGAAAAAAGAGTATGGTTTACAATTAAAGCAGTTAAACCCTGATGTCCAGATCACAAGCAGATCATTTGAACTTTAGTGGAGCAGAAAGTCCGTAGACGATGGCATGGTTTGGGGAGACAAATGAAGAAGTAAATCCGCCCCTTGTGGAAATAAGGTAAAGCAAATTAATATTTTTTTAAATGGCAAGATAGGTCAGAACCACATGCGAGTGTCACAACTCCATGTGGTTTTCTTTTCACCTAGACTCATGACGGTGAGCATTTTAATATAATTCGTACGGAAGGCGGCGTTCTCGAGGAAAGAGTCACCTCCTACGAGTATGACGTCATGGGAAGAGAAACGAAGCGGGTAGAGCCGGACGGCACCGAATCGCAATCGGTTTACGATACGAACGGCAATCTTGTGCTCGCGATCGACGGGTTGAACAATATTGCCGAATACCGCTATGATGCGGCCGGCCAGTTAACGGAGTCGATCACCTACAAGGAAGGCGCTACCGACTTTAGCGAAGCGAATATATCGGCTTTAACGAAGTACGTATACGATGGAGTCGGGCATGTCGTTGTGGAGAAAAATCCGAACGGCAACGTTACGCGCTCGATCTATGGCGACAACGGACAATTGGCGAAAGAGATACATTATGAAGGCTCTACTTTGTCCGGCAAACAAATCGCCAATGAATACAAGTACGACCCTCGCGGCTTGCCAATCGCGTATATTGATGGCAACGGCCACCAGACGACGGTTGCTTACGATGCCGAAGGGCAGCAGTTGGTGGAGAAGGATGCCGTAGGACAGTGGACCAGATATGAGTACAGTCCTGCGGGTTATATGACCGCGGAGCGCCGTCCGCTGGGACGGGATACCGAGTGGAAGTACGACTATCGCGGCAATGTTTTGGAAGAGAAGGATGCACTGGGACGCATTCAGCTCTATGATCTTGACCTGGACGGACGTACGGAAACGGAATACAACCGGCTCGGCGAGGCTACGCAATACGATTACGACACCGAAGGACGCGTTACGCTGAAGCAAGCGCCAAGCGGCGGTGAGTTCAGCTATCGCTACGATTCGGTCGGCAATAAGCTGGAAGAGAACCGTCCGGTGTACGGACCGGTGCAGTACGAGTATGACGAGCGCGACAGCTTGACTTCCATTATCGAGTCGCAGGCTGCTGCGGGAGGCATGACTACCTCCTACACGTACGATGCCGAGTTGAACCGGACAAGCCAGCAGGACGGCAACACGCAGTTGACGCAGTATGACTATGACGAGCTTGGACGTCGTCTGCAAAAGGTTGTTATTCGCGCGGAGAACGGACAGGACGTATTCGAGTATCAATACGATGCGAACGGCAATTTGTTGGAGGAGAAGAAGCCGGGCGGATTAACAACGAAGTTTAAGTACGACTTCATGGATCGCAAAATCCGCGAGGAATACAGCGACGGCACCTGGTACGCGTACACCTACGATAATGCGGGCAACATGCTGACCCGTACCGACGCGAACGGAACGATCGTTTACAGCTATTATGATAATAACCAGCTGAAGCAAACGGTGTACCCGAACGGCGATACGATTGTTTACGAATATAATGCAAATGGCGAGAAGGCTGCGGAGATCGTAAATGGCGTTCGCACCGAGTACGATTATGACGCTGTCGGACGTCCGACAGGCTATACGGACAGCAAAGGCTACAAGTACGAATACGAATTCGATGCTGACGGTTATGTGATGGCGGTCAAATATCCGAACGGTACTGTCACGTCCATCGATTATAAGCCAGGGCATCTCATCGATACGCAGAAGACGACACTGGCTGAAGAGTCGCTCCATTCCAGTGATTACGAGCATAATGAGCGCGAATTCATTACCGGCGTTCAAGAGCAGGGCGATACGAGCGGCTACGCCTATGACAATAGGGAACAGCTGGAGCGGGTAGAGACGGCTGACGGAGACGTCATCCTGTACGAATACGACGGAGCGGGCAATCGTACCGTGCGCAAAGCCATTCTTCAAGGAACCGTCGAGGACAAAAACAAAGTCATTACGACGGACGAGCTCGTGCAAATGGTTCTCGAATCGTTCGGCATGAAGCCGGGCAAACCAACCGAGCCTTCCGAGCCAGGTGGGGAACAACCGCCGGCTAGTTGCGAGCCGAACGGCAATGGCAATAATGGCAACAACGGTAACGGAAACGGTAATGGCAACGGCAATGGAAATGGCAACAGCGGAAACAACGGCAACGGTAATGGAAATGGTAAAAGCTTGTCGTCCGGCAATGTCTCCATTCTGTCTAATGGCAACTCGGCCACCAAAGAGAATGGCAACGGCGGCGGTAACGGCAATGGCAACAATGGTAACGGCAACGGTAATAGCGGGAACGACAACGGCAATAACGGCAATAACGGCAATAACGGTAATAACGGCAATGGTAATGGCAATAACGGAAACGGTAATGGCAATGGCAACAATGGAAACGGTAATGGCAATGGCAACAATGGAAACGGTAATGGCAACAACGGTAATGGCAACGGCAATGGTAACAATGGAAACGGAAATAATGGCAACAACGGCGGCGGTTGCGGCTGGCTGAAAGCACTGGAGAAAGGCAACGGCAAGAAGCTTGGTCTTTACAAGAAGCTTGGTGAAGCTTTTGCAGACGCTGAAGGATCAGGAACAAGCACAGAAATAGCGACGATGTTCGAAACGGGCAAAATCGAGCATCTGCTTGCGGCTATCGACAACATCGTGAACGGCGAGGTTAACCTGCCGCCGGGCGAGCAGACGAAGCTTTTTGAACGGATTCGCGAAGTCGGCAAAGGGTATACGATCATCGGCACGAATTATACGTATAACGCCCGTAATCAGCTTATTTATCGCGAAAATGCGATTCGCTACGAGGAATACGACTATACGTATGACGATGCCGGCAACCTGTTGACGGACAGCCGCAGCAAATACGAGTGGAATGCGCTCGGACAGTTGACGAAAGTGACGTTCCCGGACGGTTTTGGCGAGAAATATTCCTATGACATGCTGGGTCGTCGGATTAGCAATCATACGGGATCGACGCAGGAAGTTACCCAATACACGTATAAAGACGATACGTGGGCTATCACGGAAGAGCGAGACGGCAGCGGCAATGTAACCAAGTCGTATACGTTCGATGCGAATGACCGACCGCTGACTATCACGATGGAAGGTCAAACGTTCTGGTACGTCTACAACGGTCACGGTGACGTTGCGGCGTTAACGGACAAAGACGGCAAAGTAGCGGCACGTTACGAGTACGATGCTTGGGGCCTAGTATCTCGTATGTACAACGGCTTAGGCGAGCGCGTACGCGAAGGAACTGGCTGGATCGGCGACCTCGGAACCGGCAACGGCAGCCCTGGCTCCGTTCAAGGTCCGGAAGACGAGAGCGGAAATACCGACCCGGACTACCATCCGGGCATTGGTAATGCTGCTGAGGGTACAGAAAGCACGGATGGAACGGAAGCTGTTGAAGCGGCATCGGATGCAGAAGATGAGTTGTCTGCTCTTCTAGCTGAAGTGGATATCGAGCCGACCGCTGATATTACAACGGAGCTCGTCAAAGAGAATCCATACCGCTATGCAGGCTACTATTGGGATCGGAAGACGCAATATTACTACCTGCAAGCTCGCTACTATGACCCGCGCCTAGCACGGTTCATCTCTGAGGATACGTATGAGGGTGAGACAGGTTATCCTCTTACGTTGAATTTGTACACATATGTTCAGAGTAATCCTTTAAGTTATAAGGACCCAACCGGACACTACTGTGTTTCTATTGACGGGAAGTATGCAAGATCTGGAAAGTGTAAGTCAGATACATCTGTGTATTTAGGGCCTGATAGTGATTATATTGGTAAACCATTACTTAACAACGAGTATTTGTATGGGTTTGTTGGATCCAATGGAGATAGACTCGTACAGTCAACGAACACTCGTATGAATTATTGGACTGTATATCCTGAAGAAAAGGAGAAGTATTTAGTTACAGTTGCTCAATTAAAGCAACTTGGGTGGAATAGTGTTACTACAGTAATGATAAATCAACTAAACAAAACTATACAAAAATATGACATAACAACTTTTAATCGAATTTGCCACTTTTTAAGTCAAGTAAGTCACGAATCGGCTGCAGGAAAATGGACAATAGAACTTGGTGGTAAGTCTTATTTCAAAAAGTACGAGCCAGGAACAAAAATAGGCAAACAATTAGGAAATACAGAGGAAGGTGATGGTTACAAGTATAGGGGTGCTGGATACATTCAATTAACTGGAAGGTCTAATTATCAAAATTTTGCAAATGCAATGGGTGATCAAAAAATTATGGAAGGTGCCGAATATGTTGCAAAGAACTATGCTTGGTTAAGCGCAGGATATTTTTGGGATAAGAGAAAACTAAATGCTAAAGTTGATAAAGGTGCTACAGTCGAAGAAATTACTAAAGTAGTAAATGGTGGAAAAAACGGGCTAGAAGATAGAAAGCGGTATTATAATCTTGCTGTAAATATTTTTAAGAATTTCAATCGGAAATAATACCACTTAAACACAGCTCTCTCTTTTACTACCAATTTTTGTATTCAATAACATGATTCTTACTATGGCTTGCAAATACACATCCTTACCAAGCTACACAGACTGGGGAATCAACTCAAGTTTTCGAAGGAGGCTTTAAACATATGAAAATAAGTATTTTGTTATTTCTTGCATTTGTATTAGTAGCTTGCGGCAATATTAAATATGAACAGGGTCCTACATTTATGTCAGATAAACATAATGGAAAAGAACCCGAAAAACAATATGAGAACACCACAAAAGATAATAAGGTTAATGTAGAAGATGGAGAAAAAAAGATTGAAATTAAAAAGATGGTTTACACAGATCGTGAAATAAACATTCAATATCCTGAAATCGTTAATTCAGGCGACACAGAAATGGAGAAAAAAATAAATAAGTTAATCGAAAGTGAAGCTCTAAAAATAATAGACACTTTTGACGGAGAAGTTGCTAATCTTGCATTAGATGTAGTTTATACTCCAATGTGGATCGGAGAAAATTTTTTGAGCGTTATTTATGGAGGAACTAGCTACGTTAATGACGGAGCACATCCGACCAATATTTTCTTTACAACTAATATTGATATTAAGAAAGGTGAAAAAATTAGGCTGCAGGATACAATTCGTATTGACGATAACTTTATTGAATTGTTCAAGACAGGGAAATATGTGCAGTTTGACTCTGAGTTAAATGTCGGTGCGGAAAGCAAAGACGAAATAAACATATTCACGAACGAGGAGTTGAAAAATTACTTTCGTAATTCTGATGAAATAAGTGACCTTAATGGGGCGAATGTTTTTACCTATTATACAGAGGATTCACTTGGAGTAAGCATAGAAGTTCCACATGTTTTGGGGGATCATGTGGAGTTTGAAATCAATTTTCGGGATTTAAAACAAAATATATTACCTAATAGTGCAGTATGGAATGATATTGAGGCTAGTTTCTCTCAATAGGTTCAGCATGACCAATAGTACAAACTTCAGAATAAATCTTTATGGAGATTAAGAGCGAAGAAAATGTAAGTAGGACGGGTTATCTCATGGACTTTGCAAAGGATTCATCAGAAGATTCAAGGTATTAAATTAATCGGGAATTTCTTTTACCAGATGCGAGTGTAACAACTCCATGGGGTCTTTCTTTTACCCCCACCCAGTGCCGAATGAATTGGGTAGCACGTCCATAGAACCTAATTTCTTTCATAATAAAATGAAGACCGCCTTTCAAGGGCGGTCTTCACTCATCTTCAGTATCTATTAAATCAATGATTTTACGAATATCTTCAATTTCTAAAGCCTCAGCAATCCGCTCAATATGGCCAAAGTTTATATTCTGCCGTTTATAATTGGCCAATTCACTAAGCGCTGCATGGCGAATGTCTGTTAAACGAGATAACTCGCGAAGGAAAACCGTCGGGGTATGTCACTATTGTAAGTTGTCCGGACATACAAAGGCGATACGTGGGCGATCACGGAAGAGCGCGACGGCAGCGGCAATGTGACCAAGTCGTATACCTTTGATGTCAATGACCGACCGCTCTCCATCACGATGGAAGGACAAACGTTCTGGTACGTCTATAACGGTCACGGCGACGTGGTGGCACTAACGGATAAGGACGGCAAGGTAGCGGCCAGGTACGAGTACGATGCATGGGGTCTTGTCACCCGTATGTACAACGGTTTAGGAGAACGCGTACGCGAGGGCATCGGCTGGATCGGCGACCTAGGCACAGGCAACGGTAGCCCTGGCTCGACACAAGGTCCGGAAGACGAAAGTGGAAATACCGATCCGGATTACCATCCGGGTATTGGCAATGCTGCTGAGGGTACAGAAAGCACGGATGGAACGGAAGCTGTTGAAGCGGCATCGGATGCAGAAGATGAGTTGTCTGCTCTTCTAGCTGAAGTGGATATCGAGCCGACCGCTGATATTACAACGGAGCTCGTCAAAGAGAATCCATACCGCTATGCAGGCTACTATTGGGATCGGAAGACGCAATACTATTACTTGCAAGCTCGCTACTATGACCCGCGACTAGCTCGGTTTATTTCTGAGGATACCTATGAAGGGCAAATTGATAATCCGCAAAGCTTGAATCAATATATGTATGCAGAAAATAATCCGCTTACCTATATTGATCCAACGGGGCACATTGTTGATACAATAGCTGATATCGTTTTTATTGCAATAGATGTTGTTGCAATAGCTGCCAATCCAATGAATCCATGGAACTGGGCCTCGTTGGGAGCAGACGTTGTTGGTTTATTTACTCCTGGTGTGACTGGACTTGGACAAATCGTTCGAGGAGCGACGAAAACGGAGATAAAGGCAGCCAGATCTGCATTAGTGAAATCATTCAAGGGAATGTCTAAATCTGAAATCCGCGGAACTATTCAAATGGGAAAAATGATATTAGATTATACTACCTTGAAGGAGATTGCTAAGGGTATTTCAGGAATACAAGTGCATCACTTGATTGAAAAGAGGTTTGCAAAAAATTTGGGTATTAAACAAGATGATATTTTGTCAACCGCAATTGATCCAGGGACACATACCAAAATTACAAATAAATTCAGAGAGCTAATTCCGTACCGAAATTCTAAAAATGAATTAAACACTAATACGGCGAAAGCGGAAGATATATGGGATGCAATTGTGACTGTATATAGTGACAAAACTATTTTATATGTTGATGAAGGGAAAAAATATATTGAGGCTCTTAAACCGTTTTTTAGACAAAAAGGAGTTAGTGTTGATTAGGGAGGTATTTGAATGAAGAGATTCGCCAGAATAGACATCCACACAACAATAAGTGAAATTGATAAAGTAATACCTATCATCAGAGAACAGATATCGTTTGAAAATGACATTGAACTGAAGACATATTCTAATAGGATTATGATTAGAAATCTTATCGTCGGCGATAGTATTTATCAAAGTATAATAAAAAAATCTCAAGAATTAGGACTAAAACATAAAATATTTGAACGCAGAGAATATACAAAAAAAGAAATAGCTAGCGCAGTTCTATTAGATGCAGAGTTTTATGCTCCATACGAGAATAGAGATAAAACGGATTCTGAAGAATTAGGTACGTTGTATGATTATTCTATAGCTTGTCCAAAATGCGGAGAAGGAAAAAAGCAAATAACAGATTTGATGATTGATGCTAAAGGGATGGGGAAGCAAAACATTGCGCATCATGATCCGGATATAATTGTCACGGAGTATACTAAAAATGTAATCGAAAATAGTGGACTTACTGGCTGCGAATTTCGAGATGTGTTTGATTATAAGGATAGACCGTTACCACAAAAGCTCTATCAGTTAGTCATAACGAGTATTTTACCAGAAATGAAATATGATGCCATGAGGATTGAATATGAGAATCATTGTGACATATGCACCCGCAATGCGATAATGCGTTCGGAAATTATATATGATACCGATAAAGTCACAACATATGCAGATTTCAATCAATCTTTAGAGTTTTATGGAATTGGCGGAGGGAATCTAAAACGAACGATTGTTAGTGCGAGGGTGAGGGATGTGTTGATTGAAAATAAAATTAAAGTATTTCAGTATGAGCCTGTTAAGCTCGTGTAAATAACGTAGCTTATTCAGCTCTTGTTGAGACCTTGGGGGAATGCCTTCAAGGTCTCTCTTTTTGGCGAACGGATTCGGGAAGTCAATTACAGCTTAGATATTCCAACACATGAACGACTACACTTACGTCATTTTCAAAATTATTATGCAAGAACAAATTAATGCCGTTTTCCTTTGTTTTGGGATGGAGTTCGATGGGGAGGCGAGGAAAAGAATGATTCTGTTTTATGCATATCGGATCCGACTGTACCATAAACAGAAAAACAATGGGCAAAAAACTGATATATAATAAAACGGTAAATAGAATTGACACCTTTTAAAATGCTACTTCAACAGGACCTACAACAAATGGAAGTCGAGGTTTTTCTATCAGTCTGTGATATTCAGAGCATAAAAAACTATGTTTTTAGGTTTAAGAACAGCGGTTCAAAATGAGATTAATCAATTGAAGATCAAATATCCGAGCTATAAATTTTCAACTCAGTTTGGAGGCTAATATGTCTGTTAGTGTGTTTAGAATGAATCAAGAGGATGATTCTTTTGAACTAGGCTTTGAAATACCAATATCTCGCGAAGAATTCTTTACAAAGTTTTGGCAACGAGCTATTGAGGAGTTAAAAATTGCTCGGATTCAGAATGGAATAGAATTAAAAAAAGAGCAGTTGGATTCTACACTTCTGGATCTAGAAAAATTGAGAATATGGGCACAATCTAATCTTAAGAATAATGATTTGGAATATATGGTCGCTAGGATCGATTTGCGTATTAATAAATTACCATTAGCTTTTAAAACAGATAATACCATTTTATGGATTGGATAGCTTAGGGTAAGAGAGGAGATTGCGCTTAAATTGAGCCCATACTTTTATTGGGAGTATGAAAAGTGGACTAAAGATTTTACAAACCATAGCTTATGATAAAAGAGGTTAATATTAAATGTATCCTATAATAAAAGCCCCATTCGAAATAATACCACTTGAAATAATGACCAAAAGAGAAACAGATGATTATTTTCAGTGGTTTATTTCGCAAGTGCCATCGAGAATCGAAATCTTATCTACCTATTATGAGCAAACCAGTAAGGAGAGAAAATCAGGTTTAAACTTATCACAAGATTCATTGATTACGTTATGGGAATGGTTTGTTCCTAATATTCAACGGGTAACAAAGACAACCGAAGAAATTCAAGAAGAAATGAGTAATGCTCCAGAATGGTTAAAAGAAGAAATTGAAAATGACACTCTAAAATTTAGTGATGAGACAGAAACAATGATTATTGATATTGGAATTTACTTTGGAGCTGTAATTCTAAAATCGTATAGCAATTTAAATTGGGGAGTAATTCGTAAGCCGAGAAACTATGTTGACGTTAATCAACCAGTAATTGTTGGATTTAAACATGGAGCATTAAATCCAATAAGGGTTGTTACTAACTGTGCTTTACAAACAATCGATGAACAATTAAATAACAAAAAGTTATACGAGGTATACAATATTTGGAGTAAGTATCTGTAGCACACATTCGATGTTTGAATAAACCGAAATTATACGTACAATGCCCCGTAATCAGTTTGTGGCCACATGCGAGCGAAACAGCTCCATGTGGTTTTTTAGATTTTGGATGCTACTTTCCCGCAAGCTCACCAGTCTATGTCCCAATTGTTTTTTGCAAGTGGCCTCAGCTTTTTTTTAGCAAAACTCTGCATTTTTCACTTAAAGTTTGGGGGATAAGACTAAATGGATAATAGTGTATACTGTTAAAGAATAAAAAAATTTTACAGAAAGAAGGGGGTTTCTTCATGAAAAAACGAATTCAAGAAGAACTGTGGAATGATTTTGTGAGTATGGTTAAGGAATCAACCACGAATTACGAATCGTATTACTCTTCTTTAGTCTCTTGGGTAAAAAAGCATCGGAGATATTTCACGAATGATATATTAGCAAAAAGCTATTTGAACATATTAATGAGTCTAGAGCCCAAAAAATATATTGTAGATGATCCTGAATTTAAACTGGATTCTGAGCTGAATTGGTATATACGCATTAAACCCACTAATATTAGCATTAACTATTTAAACGCCTTGATCGAAAGTAGGCTATGGGATATGGTTACCATCAGATCAAAGAAGGAGTGCCCAAACTGCCTACATGGTGGTTTAAGGTATTTATTATTGGAAAGCAAAGATGAAATATTATTAGAATGCAGTGAATGTGCATGGACTGAAAATGCTGATGGAACTAAATATGACGGAGGTATTGCCAGAATGTTACCAGCAAATAAGATGGATCTACAGAGGCATGGAATTTATAACAGTTAAAAAATCAGATGGATGTATAAAAACAGTGGGCAAGCCATTGATGCTCTTGTAAAAAAGTTGGATTTATCTGGATTATATGAGTTTGCCAAGATTGGGAGTATGAAGTATCAAATGCACCTGATTATTCTAACTTAAATCAGGCAGACTGATAGTGTTAGCAGTCTTAAGGGCGTTATGACGTCGAACAGCGGCTATTTCTGCATCGCTTGTTTAAAGACATACAGCATTAATTGTCCCTTATGCTCATGATGAAATCTTTGAACCACATCATCAAGCGTCAACTTGGCTGAAGGTTCTATTGATCAAAGCCAAGCAATTCTTTGAAGCGTTTATTAGCCACATGCGAGTTAAATAACTCCATGTGGTTTTTTTTTATTTTCATTTTATCATAAGTCAACCTGCCTCCGGGCAAACAAAAGAAGCCTTTTGAACGGATTCGTAAAGTCAGGTTGGGTCGTCGGATTAGCAAAACGCAGTTCAATCATACGGGATCGACGCAGGAAGTTACCCAATTCACGTATAAAGGCGATACGTGGGCGATCACGGAAGAGAGCGACGGCAGCGGCAATGCGACCAAGTCTTATACGTTCCTCTACCCAAATCGTCAATTTGAGTCCACTTCATATGACCGGTCGGATCGATATAAGTAAGCGGGTTATTTTCTACATACACATACTGATTCAAACTTAGCGGCGTATCGATCTCACCCTCATACGTATCCTCGGAAATAAAACGAGCAGGGTTGCGGTTGGCTGAACGCATTGGAGAAAGGCAACGGCAAGAAGCTTGGACTTTACAAGAAGCTCGGCGAAGCTTTTGCAGACGCTGAAGGGGCGGGAACAAGCGTAGAAGTGGCCGAAATGTTTGAAACCGGCAAAATCGAACATCTGCTAGCAGCTATCGACAACATCGTCAACGGCGAAGTCAATCTGCCGCCGGGCGAACAGACGAAGCTTTTTGAACGGATTCGCGAAGTCGGCAAAGGGTATACGGTCATCGGCACGAATTATACGTATAATGCCCGTAATCAACTCATCCATCGTGAAAATGCGATCCGATACGAGGAATACGACTATACGTATGACGACGCTGGCAATCTGTTGACGGACAGTCGCAGTAAATACGAGTGGAATGCGCTCGGACAACTGACGAAAGTGACGTTCTCGGATGGTTTTGGGGAGAAATATGCCTATGACATGCTGGGACGCCGCATTAGCAAAACGCAGTTCAACCATACGGGTTCGACGCAGGAAGTCACCCAATACACGTATAAAGGCGATACATGGGCGATCACCGAAGAGAGCGACGGTAGCGGCAATGTGACCAAGTCGTATACATTTGATGCCAATGACCGACCGCTCTCCATCACGATGGAAGGCCAAACGTTCTGGTACGTATACAACGGTCACGGCGACGTTGTGGCACTGACGGATAAAGACGGCAAAGTAGCGGCCAGATATGAGTACGATGCATGGGGTCTTGTCACGCGCATGTACAACGGCTTAGGTGAGCGCGTACGCGAGGGTATCGGCTGGATCGGCGACCTAGGCACAGGCAACGGCAGCCCTGGATCCGTTCAAGGTCCGGAAGACGAAAGTGGAAATACCGATCCGGATTACCATCCGGGTATTGGTAATGCTGCTGAGGGTACAGAAAGCACGGATGGAACGGAAGCCGTTGAGGCAGAATCGACTGTAGATGGTGAGTTGTCTGCTCTTCTAGCTGAAGTAGATATCGAGCCGACCGCTGATATTACAACGGAGCTCGTCAAAGAGAATCCATACCGCTATGCAGGCTACTATTGGGATCGAAAGACTCAATACTATTACTTGCAAGCCCGGTATTATGACCCGCGTCTAGCTCGGTTCATATCAGAAGATACGTATGAAGGTGAGATCGATACACCGCTGAGTTTGAATCAGTATGTGTATGTAACTAATAATCCACTTAACTATATAGATCCTAGTGGACATCAGCAAATAGACATCGGTGTGGTTTATACACAAGAAGATAAAAACTCAATTGCCTACTATCAAGCTATCTTTGGGCTTGCCAAATCACTTGGATATAAGGACCAAATGCAGGCAGCACATGCCCAGGCAAATCTTATTAGATTAAAGTATCAATCCAGAATTGATAGAACTATATATGCTGACAGTCTGTTTAAACCGGGAACAATAGTAAGATCATTAACATTGGATATGTATAATGAATTACTATATGGTAATGTAAGAGAGATTAGATTAGTAGATGATCCATTATTTATTGGTATGGGTTTTATAACGGGTGCCCGCCAACTTAGATCGGGATATGTCATCACTAAAGAAGCAATTGATGCAGTCATGAAACAGTGGGGTAAGACAAATGGTCAAAAGGCTGTTCAGGCTTTTAGTAAATCCGTGGCTAAAGGCTTTGTTTCTAAAGAAGGTACAAATGGAGTAAAGGATATATCATCAGCAGGATTGCAAAAAAAAGGGATTAAATATACTGTAGAAATTAAGGTTAAGAATAAAGAATTTAGTGATTATCGAATTTATGGGTATCAAAAAAAGGATGGGACTTATGTTTTTGATTGGTTTAGTAAAGCTCTACATTAATGAGGAGACTATATATGGATACATTAAATCTTAAACAGTTCTTAATTGAAAAAAAATCGTTTGAAAAGGCAGCTAGAGGTTTCTGGAAGTATGTATTATCCTGGAAAGAGGATGATCCAGAAGAATTTTATGATGCATTTCAAACAAACGATATTTCTTCAATAACAATCGAAAATGAAAAGATTGCTCTTGTTATCCACTATCGGTCTGAAGAGCCGATTGAATTCGTTCAATCCACTGTAAATGTTCTACTTAACGCTCAACTTATTGCACAATACCATTACCTCCAAGAATTAGATGGAGAAGTAATGGATGATGTTCTTCAATTTTTATAGAATCAGAGCTTTCTTAAGTAGATATTTGTGGCACTTAATTTCTCAGTAGATTAATTTACTTGAAAAAAGAGAGTGAGTTAAATTATTCCCCATATACTGGATACTTAAGGGATTCAACTAGCCTAGCTACATGGAGTGTAACAACCTCTATGTAGCTTTTTTCTTGTGATTAGCCGTAGTCGAATAAATCAATGGCGTCTCTGAATTATCTATTGAATGGTAATGGCTAAAAGCTTGGAGCTGCTTACGCTGACTCTGAGGGAGCAAGCGTTGAAGTAGCCACGATGTTTGAAACGGGCAAAATCGAGCATTTGCTAGCCCATATAGACAACATCGTCAACGGCGAAGTCAACCTGCCGCCGGGCGAACAGACGAAGCTTTTTGAACGGATTCGCGAAGTCGGCAAAGGGTATACGATCATCGGCACGAATTATACGTATAAAGCTCGTAATCAGCTTGTCCATCGCGAAAATGCGATCCGCTACGAGGAATATGACTATACGTATGACGACGCCGGCAACCTGTTGATGGACAGCCGCAGCAAATACGAGTGGAATGCGCTCGGACAATTGACGAAAGTGACGTTCCCGGACGGTTTTGGCGAGAAATATGCCTACGACATGTTGGGACGTCGTATTAGCAAAACGCAGTTCAATCATACTGGATCAACGCAGGAAGTGACGCAATACACGTATAAAGGCGATACGTGGGCTATCACGGAAGAGCGAGACGGCAGCGGCAATGTAACCAAGTCGTATACGTTCGATGCGAATGACCGACCGCTGACTATCACGATGGAAGGTCAAACGTTCTGGTACGTCTACAACGGTCACGGTGACGTTGCGGCGTTAACGGACAAAGACGGCAAAGTAGCGGCACGTTACGAGTACGATGCTTGGGGCCTAGTATCTCGTATGTACAACGGCTTAGGTGAGCGCGTACGCGAGGGCACCGGCTGGATCGGCGACCTTGGCACCGGTAACGGCAGCCCTGGATCCGTTCAAGGTCCGGAAGACGAGAGTGGAAATACCGAACCTGACTACCATCTGGGTATTGGTAATGCTGCTGAGGGTACAGAAGGCACGGAAGCCGTAGAAGCGGTATCGGTTGCAGAAGATGAGTTGTCTGCTCTTCTAGCTGAGGTAGATATTGAACCGACTGCTAATATTACAACGGAGCTCGTCAAAGAGAATCCATACCGCTATAAGGGTTACTATTGGGATCGCAAGACGCAATATTACTACTTGCAGGCTCGGTATTATGACCCACGTCCAGCAAGGTTTATATCTGAGGATACGTATGAGGGCGAGATTGAGAACCCACAAAGCTTGAATCAGTATATGTATGTTGAAAATAGTCCTATAAGTAACGAGGATCCAACTGGAAAATGGTGTAGAGCAATTGTAAATAGTAAGCTTTATTCGCACCCAGGATATTGTAACAGTAGCGGCCCTAATGTGGATTATATTGAGGATAGCAACGGCTCTAACTTTGGTAGATCTATAATTAATGCAGGTAAGGTCACAGGGCAATGGTATCCAAATAATGCATTTTATCTTCCATGGGATAAATCGGGTATATCGGATGCATTCATTGGTTGTGCCTACGATATCAATTGCTCTGGTTTTGTGGGATTTGGAATTACTGGAGTATCTGTTCAACTGGCCAAGGTTCCTAGTTTAGTGAAAACGACAGTTTCCGTTGTTAAAAAAGTATGGACCTGGGCGAAGAATTTGACTAAGGGTACGGGTGAAAATAAGTGGATTGACGATGCTGGAAATATAATATGGCCAAAGAATGAAGGGTTTGCAGGCACACCGAAAGATATCACTCTTCAACCGGGTACGAAAATTGATAGATATGGTTATGAGTCGGGTACGTTCGTTTCTCCTCAGGGAACGCCATATAATATGCGTTCTTTAGCTCCCGGAACAGAGAACAAACCTTATAATGTGTATGAGGTTGTAAAGCCATTGGATGCAAAAGGTGGGAAAATTGCACCATGGTTTGACCAACCTGGTGGAGGTACCCAATATAAGTTAAATCAGAGTATTGAGCAATTAATAAAAGGCGGCTATATAAGGAGAGTGGAACCCTGATGAAATTACATGAGTTGGAATCAAAACTAAAGTCATCAAACATTAGACCAGATATGTATTCATTAACAGGAGGTCTTCCTAATGAAGCATATTGTATAGGTCAACAAAACGGAATATGGGAAGTTTATTACAGCGAACGCGGAAGTAAAACAAGCCTTAAGACCTTCCAATCAGAAGAAGAAGCTTGCCAGTATTTTCATGACTGGTTGCTCAAAAAATGACATATCTGAAGAAAACCTTGATCGAGTGCTCGTCACTCAATCAAGGTTTTTCTTTTAACCCTATATTCTCCTATTCCCTGAACATCAGAACGCCCTAAAATCGAAACTCGTGCGCTAAAAAGGCATACTGAATCAGCAGTTTAACAAACAGCTCGTTTTTGAATACAGAAAGCTCATACAAGTTATTTGGCTATGAATACGTAAGCGTCAAACCCCGCACACCTACAATTCATTCATGAGTCATGAGAAAATAAAGGCATCCTAAGAAAGTCGGGAGGTTACCTCATGACAAAAAAAGAACAACGACGACGTGAATGGATGACCCGCATAGCAGACTACAAAGCAAGCGGTCTTACGATGACCGCCTGGTGTACAGCTAATCACGTTACCCTGGAACAATTAAAATATTGGACCCGAACACTCAAAAAAATTGCAGCAGCGACAGACACTGCCTCCGGTTCACCTCGCTTCATCCCTGTTTCTGTGTCAGAGTCTGCCTCTTCCCGCATGTCTGCCTCGCCGCTAGTCGTACAAATTGGGCACGCTAGCATCTCGCTTCAAAGCGGCTTTAACCCGAAGCTGCTTCGTGAAGTTGTGAAGGCTTTAAGTGAAACATGCTGACGCTATCGCATGCTCAGCAGGTTTATCTCGCTACGGGATTTACCGACTTGCGCAAATCGATCGATGGTCTTGCTGCACTCGTGCAAGAAGGTTTTGGTTTGAATCCATTCTCTCCGAGTCTGTTCGTGTTCTGCAATCGTGGACGCAACAAGCTTAAGCTCCTTTACTGGGATGTCAACGGCTTCTGGCTTTTTCACCGAAGACTGGAACGAGGAACGTTTCAGTGGCCGACCAGCAGTGAACAAGTCGTCAGCATCTCTTCCCGCGAGCTTCGCTGGCTGCTCGATGGACTTTCGCTTCATCAGCGACAAGCCCATGCCGTAGTCGCAGTGGAAACGGTCGTGTAGCAGCCATATGTTCGCCATTTCGCCATCTAATCGAGCAGGGAACGGCCAGGAGCATGGCGAAGATATGTCAAATGAAAAAATCATCGGAAACTTCACTTACAATAGATGAACTACAACAACAAACAGCCAAACAAGCTCAGAAAATCGCAGAACTCTCAGCCGAGCTCAATTGGTATAAAGAACAGTTTCACTTGGCCCAGCAGAAACGCTTTGGCTCATCCAGCGAGCGGACACATCCGGATCAACTGACCTTGGAGCTCTTTAATGAAGCAGAACCGAGGCGAAGCCAGACCTGCCAGAGCCAACGGTCGAAGAGATCACCTACAAGCGCACGAAAAAGGTCGGCGCTCGTCAAGCGAAGTTAGATGAGCTGCCCGTTGAGACAATGACATATAAGCTGAGCGAAGAAGAGCAAGTATGTCCTTGCTGCGAAGGTAAACTGCATGAGATGAGCACGGAAGTGCGGCGGGAGCTGAAAATCATTCCTGCGGAAGTGAAAGTAATGGAGCATGTGCGCCACGTCTATGCCTGTCGTCGATGCGAACAGGAAGCAACAAGCACGCCCATTATTACAGCCCCGATGCCAGCGCCTGTGGCGGCAGGTTCTCTTGCTTCGCCGTCCATTCTCGCCTACATCATGAGCCAGAAGTATGTAGACAGCTTGCCGCTTTATCGGCAGGAGCAGGCCTTCTTGCGTTTGGGTGTCGAGCTGTCGCGTCAGACGATGGCCAATTGGCTCATTGCCGGCAGCGAGCGTTGGTTGACGCCGTTGTACAACTACATGCATAAAGAATTCTTGCAACGCGACATCGCACAAGCCGACGAAACCACCCTGCAAGTACTCAAGGAACCAGGACGTGCTGCGCAGACGAAATCGTACTTATGGCTTTATCGTACGGGCAGATTCGGTCCCGACATTATCCTCTATGATTATCAGTCCGGACGAGGCGGCGAGCACCCTGAAGCGTTTCTCGCAGGATTCAAGGGCTACTTGCAAACCGATGGCTACAGCGGTTACAACAAAGTGAAGAACATCACTCAGCTCGGTTGCTGGAGTCATAATGGTTATACTTGGTACATTAGTAGCGGTGGAACAAAAAGGGTTAGGGTAGGTAAAAAAGCTAGTAAGCCAGGTGAACTAGAAGCTAACTACGAAACATTCAAGAACTCGTTTGACTTTTCTCGTGACAATCAACTTACAAATTACCATGTAACTATACAACAGCCGTAAAACAACAGAGGAAGAAGGAGGAATAAGTTTTGATTATTCCAGAATTAAAGGATATTGTTTTAATAGGGAACCCTACGGTTACAGGTAAATTAGAAGTTGACGAGAATGTCGTTTTAGGAGATGACTTTCTATTATCAGGAACAGCATGCATTGGAACTAAAGAGTCTAGTGCAGGTGATTATTTTGATTTCACTGTTATTACACCGAAAGCACTTGAAAAAAAAATAAGAACAACAAACTTTATTTATGGACGCGGTTATTTCATTGTTAGTGAATTCAATTATGCAATTATTAAAGAAAAGATAGTGAGCATAATTTCAAATTGTAATGGAGAATCATGGGAGGAGATTGCTCTTAAATTGAGCCCATACTTCTATTGGGAGTATGAAAAGTGATAGAAACAGCTTTTACGACCTTGAGGGTTAATACCTCAAGGTTTTTTTATAGTCATAATGAATTGTTGAAAAAGGCTTAGCGTTATCTTTGTTGATTGCTGATGCAAACCAATATGGAGATTTTACTACTGGAAAACACAAAAGTGAATGAAGAAGGTAAGATAAAGTTTAAGAATTATCAAGTTGTTGAAGTGGAAAAAATAGAAAGAAAAGATTTAAATTAGGATTTCTAAGTTACCAGTGATTAAAACCAAATTAGAAACTATCTTAAAAGCGTTAGATGACGTGTTTGCAGTTAGTTTTGATACAAGGATTTATAGGCCCGACTATAGAACAATTATTGATTTTTTCCATAACATTTTTGGAATGGTCATTCATTTGAAGCTTTTAAAAATCAAATCCCACATTTATTGAAAAATAGAACAAGAGAAGCAGTGGAAAAACAATTATCAAATGTTAGTTTCTTTAATAAAAATTTAAGCAAAGAGAAGGTTACTTCTTATGTTGAAAAAGCATTTAATGAGGCGTTAAAAAAAGGAGTCACTGATGGAAGGTATACAACAAAAATTAATGGAGAAAGTATAACAGTTGCAATTGATAAAGGTGTTTTTCAAACAGCATGGGGAACGTATAAAAATAGACTTTCTGATTTCGGTTATTAGGAGGGATGGATATGTTCAGTTTGTTATATAGATTTGTGGACAGTGACCTCGAATACTTTTCAGTATCAAGCGCAGAGCAATTTGAGCGGGAGGTTGGTGATATATCTGGTCAAATTGAGCTTAATTTTAGTGATAATGTAGTAGGTTTTTATGATAAGGAAACACAAATTGGTAACGAGCTCATACTTCTATGGTTTATAAGACTAAATGAAGTTCTAGATCTATTAGAGAATAAACCCTATGTTGCTATGAATATAGTAGAGAACAATGACTGGATTGAATACATTAAAGAGGGAGATGTGTTGAAAGTGAATTATATCCAAAATCCCAGCAACGATGATGTAGGTTTTATTACTGACATTCCTTTTTCTAATCTTGAAAAAAGATTATGGAGGAATGTGAGAATAAACTATAATCAATATAAAAATGAGATAAAAAACAAATCAATAGATTTACTGTTGCAAATAAAGAAATTAAATCAACAATTACTGGTGACAAGTAAAGTTGCTAGAATAAAAAAATTTTACCAACAAACTCTTGTTTTAGATGTAGAATGATGATTCGAATGAGACGTATGTGTTCTTGTTACGCGCATGTACAATGGCTTAGGCGAGCGCGTACGCGAGGACATCGGCGGATCGGCTATTTCGGCACCGGCAATGTGATGAAAGCTTATCTACTAAGGCAGGATGTGCTTCATGCAGATGAGACGACGCTGCAGGTGCTGCGTGAGCTTGGGAAGACTGCTCAATCGTCCTCGTATTTGTGGCTGTATCGCACCGGAAGCGGTGTATCGACGGCGGTCATCTACGATTACCAGAAGACAAGTGGCGGCGAGCATCCACAAATCTTCTTATCCGGGTTCAAAGGTTACCTGCATGTCGATGGTTATGCGGGCTATCATAAGGTTCCTGGTGTGACTCTTGTGGGGTTTGGGCACATGCGCGGCGTAAATACGATGAAGCGTTGAAAGCAGCCCCGTCAGCGACGAGAGGTAACAAGGATTCGGTAGCTAGTCAAGGACTGGCTTACTGCAATGCTCTCTTCGCCATGGAGCGCGAGCTGAAGGATGCTTCGCCAGAACGATATGCCGAGCGAAGCTTTTAGCACTCTAAAATTCGCGGCGTTGAATACTAAATGCGAAACCCTCCTTAAAGTGAAGAAGAGAAGCCCCTTATGCTGAGGCGTAAGGGGCTTTTTCGCTGTTCAGTCGTTCGGGACAGGGGGTGCAGTTTATTTGCAAAAAAAGGAGTTGAGCGATATTTATCGAAACTAACAAGAACACTTTCAAGGAGCTAATAATAATGGATGAACTACAATTCATGACGGTTTTACGAAATAATAGAGATCCAATTATACATAATTGGCTGCATGAGTTTCATGAGAACGGGTTACAGATTTATGAGGAGACAAGCTTTTTGCAGGAAGCGCACAGCTATTTCACCTTTATGATGGATACTGATATTCCTTTTGAAGAGCATGAGCATGTAAAGCGGGTTCCGTATTATTATAAAAATCTTTTTGAAAACAAAATATCAAGCAGCGACTTGCTCCGCAGCAACCACATATGGAGAAATTCGCTGATGCGGTTTATTGAGGAGGAGCTGCACGATCAGCTTATTCCCATGCATGCGGTCAGAAAAATCAATCACCGGCTGGATCAATTCGAACGCTACGTATTCGTTTATTATAACGAGTGTACGGATCGTCTCCTGGCAGATAAGGAGAGCACCATTACGGAGCTGCACGAGGCTCGAATGACAATTATCGGGAAGATGGCTGCAAGCATGGCCCATGAAATACGAAACCCGTTAACCTCGGTTCTCGGTTTTATCAAAATGATCCGTCATCAAATATCAAACCGTTCTTACGACAAGCTCATTCCCTATTTGGACATCATCGAAATCGAGTTTCAGAATATACAGATGCATATTACCGGCTTTTTATGCTTCTCCAAAAAAGACGTAATCGAAGAATCGTTTGTTGATGTTTCATCCAGATCGGTCATCGAGACCGTTATTTCATTAATCCAGCCCCGGATCATTGATGAAAACATCGAGCTTACTTTTGATTCAATCCGGGACACAACCCTGCATATTCAAAAAATCGCCATTCAACAGGTTTTATCCAATATTTTAATTAATAGCATAGATGCCATGTACCAAATCGAAGGGGGAAGAAAAATTAATGTATCCAGCAGGCTTGATGGGGAAAATTATATAATCTCCGTTACCAACAACGGACCGGAAATTCCCAGTTCGATGAAAGATTCGCTTTTCACGCCTTTTGTGACGAGCAAGAAGGAAGGGACGGGGCTTGGGCTTGCCATAAGCAAGCAGATCATGAATCGAAATAAAGGGGACATTCTATTTACCTCGAATCCCGAGGAAACGACGTTTATGATGGTGTTCCATCTCTAATATTCATAATCGTAATAAGGTCAACGGGGGATTTCTATGCATGCCAACTTTCGCGAACACAGGACGGAAATGAAAGTGATCATTTCAGGCACAACGGGAATGGTGGGTGAGGGAGTGCTGCATGAATGTCTTAATCATCCGGATGTAAGTCAGGTATTAGTCATCAACCGAAAGCCTTGCGGCGAACTCATCCTAAACTCATCGAAATGATTCACAGTGATTTTTATGATTTATCACCTATTGAGCAGCGGTTAGTCGGATATGATCTTGTTTCTTCTGTCTGGCGTTTCGTCCGTAGGCATGAAGGAGGCCGAATATAGCAGACTTACCTATAATATGACCCTATATGTGGCTGCTGAAAGGCTGATTTCGGTAATTAACCGATGTCAGCTTTTCGATTTTATAGTTATTTACTAACGATTCTTTAGGAATAAGCCATGAAGATCACGCACGTTAACCTGCCGCCGGGCGAGCAGACGAAGCTATTTGAACGGATTCGCGAAGTCGGCTAAGGGTATACGGTCATCGGGACGAATTATACGTATAACGCCCGTAATCAGCTCATCCATCGCGAAAATGCGATTCGTTACGAGGAATACGACTATACGTATGACGACGCTGGCAACCTGTTGACAGACAGTCGGAGCAAATACGAGTGGAATGCGCTCGGACAGCTGACGAAAGTGACGTTCCCGGACGGTTTTGGCGAGAAATATGCCTATGACATGCTGGGACGCCGCATTACCTGCAAGCTCGCTACTATGACCCGCGTCTAGCTCGGTTTATTTCCGAGGATACGTATGAGGGTGAGATTGAGAACCCTCTTACGTTAAATCTTTATACGTATGTAAGTAACAACCCATTAAGCTATACTGATTCTAGTGGTCATAGGCAGATAGAGGGCGAAAAAGATGCGGATTAGCATTTCTCCTTCTCCGGGACGTTTCAACGGTTGTTCAACAATAGTGAAGTTCGAATCGCTTGGCTCACCATTCGGACGATTAATAAGCAGAACTTGACGGTTTAGTTCGATTTTCATGTGATTTCCTACCCTTCAATTCATACATATGATTTGCGAGGAATCTATCAAGAGAAATGCCTGCTGATTTTAAGTCATTTTAGTCGACTTCCGGTCTCACGTCCGCTTAATTTAAATACAAGAATGCCACCGACTATGACCAGCACACCTATCAACTGGTTGAAAGTAAAAGGAACCTTGTCCAGACCCAACCAGCCTAGCGAGTCCCACAATAAAGCAAACCCTAGCTGGGATATCAGAACGATAGAGACGGCGAAGGTGGGACCCAGCAGCCTTATCCCTTGTACCAGGCAAATGACGACTCCTACTCCGATCAAACCGCTGATCCAATACCAGGGCTGCATGTTTTGAAAGGAGAACATCTGTTTTCCTGTAAAAATTAAACCGATAGTCAATGAAGCTGAGAATCCCATCCCCAATACTAAGGTTGTTGTTGCCCAAGATCCCGCATGTTCATTCACCTTACTGTTGAAAATATTTTGCAAGCCGACCAGTGAACCCGCGATAAGCGCCATTATTAGTCCTGAAATCATAAGCTTTTCTCCCTTACCTGCTGATTTTACTCCGATTCATAATCGGTATAGCACGGTTTGCCTGCTGCATGAAGAATAAGTTTATTTGTAGATATTGTGATTTGCCAACGCACTTAATCCTTCCCTGTCCTTAACAAGGATGAAGTCTTTGTTTCGCTCAATCAGACCTTCTTTACAGAACTTTTGGATGACCCGATTCAGATGTCTGTAGCTGGTTCCAATTAAGTTCGCTGCATCCGTTAGACTGGATGTGCTTAATTGTCCTCTAAATAAAGAATCAGATTCATCAAAGGATACAGACAGCAGATAACTTGCCAATCTTACTTCCACCGGATACATCAAATTGAAACTCATGGAATTGGATTTAATAAAAAACTTTTTTGTAATGATTTCTAATAAAAATTGCAGCAGCGGGGAATAATCGCTGCCATATTTTTTCAACCACCGACAATGAACACCGATCATACAGACAGGCGATACCGCTTCAACCGTATTGATCGTGTCGATACCCCGTATATATTCAATGTCCCCGATGACCTCAAGCGGTGTTTTAAAAGAAATAACAAGCGTCCTGCCTTCTACCGAGGTGGTATAGATCTTAATCTTCCCCTTTACAAGCACATACAGATACTGTAAAGGTTCCCCTTGGGAACAGATAAGTTCACCTTGATCAAAGATGTATAGCGACAAATGCGGTTTTAATGATTCATTAAATATAGATTCCATTTGATGAGCATGCAAATAACGACTCAATTGCTCAGAATCTTTAATTTCTTTCATTACTTGGTTTAACCTCCATCCTTTCGCCTGAAAATTCCGGAATGTACAATCAATTAAAATTTTAATATCACCACACCGGCTATCATCATTCCGATACCGATAAACTGCGGCAGCCTCATCTTCCGCTTAACTACGCCGAACCAACCGTTACTATCGATTAAATAAGTCAGACACAGCTGGGCGATCAGCAGAGCAGATATTGTAAAGGTAACACCGATCCGCTGAATAGCCGTGACATTACTGAAGATAATGACCGCAGCTAAAGCACCGCCGGTTAGATATAATGGCTTCACTTGCTTAAAGCCTTGCCAATTTCCATCTCGGACGAACATCAGGATAAGTAAGGCCACTATAAATCCGGTTAATTGGGTAATCGCCGCCGCTTGCCAAGTGCCAATATCCTGACTAATCCGGGAATTGGCTACTCCTTGCAATGTAATGAAGGCTCCTCCTAAAAAAGCAAATATACTCCCTCTCAAGTTTTCACTCTCCTTCATTTGGACTTAACCATTATTAAATAATAAATTCAGGTACTTGGGAAAGGACAGATGTCCTCAGCCAGTAAAACCCCAAACAGGCGCTCAGACGTAATTTTTCAACTTGTCATGAAGAATTCCTTCGACAGGGCATCCCAACCAGGTAAATAAATTTCGGGCAGGCTCATCCTCGGGCAGAAAAGCTTCGATTCGGGGGTACATGCGGCTGCTGACGGATATATGGATTTGTCGGAGACGAATCGGCATCCATTCGGTTCCTTCACCCATCCGGGCCATCACGACCTTTGATTGCGATATATCGCTTTCGGAATCTGTTACTTCCCGGCTCCAATACGTTTTAAAATCGTTAAGCTCATTAAATTGCCGGATCAAATTACGGTACCATGCATCATAACGGCAATACTTATTATTCTGTTTGAAGGTCTGGATACCATATACCGCATGCGATTCCCATTGTTGAAATGCAGCGGCATCGAAAGTAGAACGTGAACGGATCGGATATTCGGAATTAAAATGGAGATGGATCATACTCCTGCGCTGAGGGGGAAGTTCTTTAACCGGTATCCCATATAAAAGGCCGAAGGCTTTATTCGCTTCAACGATTTCGAATTTATGGGTAGCGATAATCGCCGGTAGAGGGAGCGCGTTCATAATCAGATGAGACTGTTCCAACGCGAGCTTCAGCGAGCGCCCTTCAAGCTCGCGATGCTCCGGAACATACCCGGCAGCAAGAAGCAAGTCGTTGCTCTCCGAAGATGTACATTCTAGATAGTTGGAAATCGCAAGAACGGTTTCCCTGCTCGGCAGACGTCGCGAACGGTTAGTCAGCAAGTTTTTATAAGTTGCGCATGCCTCGTCGTTCAGTTCTTGTTGAGTAAAACGTTTTAGCATGGGATGGGATTGTTCCCGGTACTTGTGCCAGCGGCTTGTTCGGATCGTTTCGATTTCTCCAAGAAGCGTTTTTAACACTTTAGCTTCCGAACGAAGATCCAAGTGAAAGTCCATATTTCCATCTCCTCTCCAGAAGGACAATATTAAACAGGTGTAGTTTTGCACTTGGTCAGAAGTTGTCGACATATTATACTTCCCCTATAAGAAGCCGGTCAAACCCGGGACTTAATTATAAATAGGATCTGGAGGAGATAGAGATGGTGCGTGCTATTGTATCTGACCCGCTTGTTTTCGGGCGGTTTACATTTAGGGAAGTGGAGATGCCTCCACCTGCCCCATCGGAAGCAATCGTTCAAGTCAAAGCTATCTCCTTAAACCGCGGGGAAGTGAGAGACGCGCTAAACGGGGAAGAAGTTACAAAGCCCGGTTGGGATTTTGCCGGGGTTGTATTGAAGCCTGCGCAAGACGGAACCGGTCCGAAAAAAGGAAGCCGCGTTGTCGGTCTGCTCCCCATTGGCGCTTGGGCCGAACAGGTTGCGGCCAGAACTTCTTGGCTAAGCGAAATTCCGGAGACAGTTACGTTTGCTCAAGCAGTCACATTGCCGGTTGCGGGGTTAAGTGCGCTGTATGCTCTCCGTAAAGGGGGACTTCTGCTGCATAAGCGGGTATTGATTACAGGTTCGACCGGTGGCGTTGGTCAGTTCGCTCATCAGCTTGCCACTATGGCGGGAGCATATGTCGTCGGAACGGCCAGAACGGAGAAGAGGGCCGAATTGGTTCGTGATGCCGGAGCGAGCGAAGTGATTGTGGGAGAATCCTATTCGGCTGCAAGAGGGCTCGGACCATTTCAACTGATCTTGGACACGGTGGGAGGTGACATGCTGGCGGGTCTTCTTTCGACGCTGGTGTCTGGAGGAATCTGCGTGACGATGGGATATACCAACTCTCCTTACGCTTCCATTGATGTTAGAGATTTAATCCATAAGGGAGGGACTACTTTGTATGGGCTGTTTCTACTGGAGGAATTGAACCGCTATTCGGGCGCCGATGATTTGCGTCTTCTTGCACAGTTGGTCGCAGAAGGAAGACTTCTTCCCCGAATTGAAGTGGAAGCATCATGGAAAGAGATTCAATCAATCGCTGCCCGGTTGATGGAACGGCAGTATACCGGAAAGGCCGTTCTGCATGTAGACGAGTAAGATGGATGAGAAGGGATAACATCTTCGAACTTATATCCATAACCGAAATCGACAAACATATATATCTAGCCGAATTGTAAGGACGTCTGGCTGTCCAAGAAGTAGATCGCTGGTTATATACTCCCGGTTTCTCGGAAGCAAGTCGTAGAATAGGCACTAAAACGAAGAAGATCACCAAACACCTTGCCAAATTGGCTGGGTAGGGGGATCTTCTTTTTATGTAAGCTTCCATCACGTACAACTAGCTCCATCTCCATCTAAGACCAAAAGTTTTGCGATACCTATCCCATAACGCGACAAGTAATCGGAAGCATAGATGACTATGGCAAATAAGGCTCGAGCGCCTCTGGATTTTGTGAATCCGGAAGCTGTGGAAGCTGCTCGAACAGGTACTTTAAATATTGAAATGGAAGAAGTCCGTTTTCCTTCGCCGTCTCGATGACGCTGTAGATCGCCGCACTTGCCTTCGCGCCGCGAGGCGTATTCGCAAATAACCAGTTCTTTCTCCGATTACGAATGGCTTGATCGAGCGCTCACTGCGATTATTATCGATCTCGAGCACTGATTCAGGCTGTAAGCAATCGCTTTTCCAACCAGACTCTTCGGCAATAAAATCGAGCGATTTTGTAGGTGAATTTCATATGGACTTGAGAAATGGAGTGATCTATTTTGATGTCATAAGTGAATAGATAAGAAAATCTCATGTTTATACCTACTGCGAGAAGAAGTATACAACTTGTTTGTGACTGGTGGTATCTATTGGCCTTGAGGGTGGGAAATCCTCAAGGCCATTTTTTGATAATTGAATAATTATTCTGCCAGCCGCTATCGACAATATCGTCAACGGCGAAGTCAATCTGCCGCCGGGCGAGCAGACAAAGCTATTTGAACGGATTCGCGAAGTGGGCAAAGGGTATACGGTCATCGGCACGAATTATACGTATAACGCCCTTGATCTTGATTGGCTATGCCTTTCAAGGTTTCTTTTTTATGACATTGTCGATCGCCGAATTGGTCTTGGCGGGCTGAAATCACTGGAAAGAAAGGAAAACGGTAAAAAGCTTGGCGCTGCTTTCGCTGACTCTGAGGGAGCAAGCGTTGAAGTAGCCACGATGTTTGAAACAGGTAAAATCGAGCATCTACTTGCAGCGATCGACAACATCGTCAACGGCGAAGTCAACCTGCCGCCGGGCGAGCAGACGAAGCTTTTTGAACGAATTCGCGAAGTCGGCAAAGGGTATACGATCATCGGCACGAATTATACGTATAACGCACGTAATCAGCTTATCCATCGGAGAATGCGATTCGTTAAGAGGAATACGATTATACGTATGACGACGCCGGCAACCTGTTGACGGACGGCCGCAGCAAATACGAGATACGAGTGGGATGCGCATAGAAAATAAAATCCGACACCTGCCCCTCGTGTACTCGTTATAAAAATTCTATAACAAAATAATAATTTGGGTATAAATGGTTTGAACAAACTACCAACCGATGGTATGGTAGTCATAGTTAATATTTCCTATTTTTCGATTACCGATAAAGGCAACCACGTCGCAAGGCGTGCGCGCAAAGTCATGGGTCCCACGTTGGATCGCCAGACCGCCGAAGTGATGCGAATATAAGCCGCATCCTTTTTAGGGATGCGGCTTTTTGCTGCTATCGGTCCATAAGGAGAGTGTGCGGAGAAGAATATCGACGGGTTATGGTTTATAGCAATAACTTAGAAGAAACCATTGGAGAGTGAACAAGATATGAAGTCCAAGCTAATCCGAAAAATAAGTATGATGTTGGTATTCTCGATTGTAATTTCGGTGCTCATGCCAGGCGCTTCATTCGCGGCGACTACAGTGATGTATTTTAAATATCAGCCCATAGGACCGTATGAATACGAACCCGTAATAGATGGATACGTATATACAAAAGATCCTGCGAGTGTTTCGGTCCGTGCGAATAATAGCGACAATTCCGTTACGCTGATTACGACGAAAAGTTATGGTGAACCGCTTTATGACGACAACAATACGCAGTATAGTGTCCTCCGCTATTATTTCGCGGATAGCAACATGGTGCAAGCGCCATTGAGCCTAACAGTCGAATTGGAAGGCTCGACATATACGTTGGATCTGGTTTGGGATTCCGATAGACCCAATTCATACAGCTACCAATCCGACTTGTCGCTCGATCTTGGTTCGTATCGCATGCCTGGGAATCTCTTGCTGAATACAGTAACGGCATCTACCTATTTGCCCGCTGGTTCTGATATTATCAGTTTTACCCCATCGAAGATGGGCAACAGGGAAGGAGAGGGAGTTGTTATTCAACTTCCATTTAATAACTCCTCAAGCACGACCTTTAATAGCGATTCGGGCGTTGTGCAGATAAGTGACTTTGAGGTTGTAGACGTAACGGCAAATTCGATTGTAAACATCACTCATTTTTCGCTTGGAGAAGACGGATTGCTTACGTTTAATTTCTTGTACAGTAACTTGCTTATCCAGGATCATGAATATATCGTAAAGCTGTCAGCTACCAGTTCGGGCGACGAAATCATGTTGCCGCCGGATGGCGTTTACACCGCTAGCGTCAAAGCTGGCTTTTTCGGTAACGGTTATCCGCCTCCCGTAGAAGGCGACATCGACGATGTGAATAGCGTTTATTTTCGCAATCTAACCATTGGCGACCCGTCTGCCGTTCCGTCGGCAACACCGAAACCGTCAGCAACGCCGAAACCGTCGGCAACGCCGGAACCAACGGCAACGCAGAAACCGTCGGTTACGCCGGAACCGCCGGTGCCGACTCCGTCTAGCAATCCGGATCAAGTGATCGTGAACGGCGAAAGCTTAAAGAACGGAACGAAAGATAAAGTAACCGTTGATATCGCGAACGGTACAAAGCAAGTGCTTCTACCGGCCCAAGCCGTTGAAATCATAGGAGATCGTAAGCTTGAATTAAATAATGATAAGATGTCCGTTGCAATACCGGAAGCCGTGCTGAAGAAGCTGCAAAGCATGGTGCCGGCCGATAAACTGGCTGGAGCGCAAATCTCATTTGCCATCAACCGCGTATCCGAATCGGATACGGAACAGCTTTTGAATAAGAATTCAAATCAGGCTAATTTGAATTTGAAAGCGGCCGGGGACGTTTATGAGTTCAAGCTTTCCGTGATTACCGCAGACGGTAAAGAAACAACGCTCAGTCAGTTCGATCAACCTATCACTCTTCGTCTAAAGGTTCGCCCGGATGCCAATCCCGCTCTGCTCGGCGTCTATTACGTTGCGGACGACGGCAAGCTGGAGTATGTAGGCGGTCAGTTGATTGATGGGGAACTCGTTGCCGAGCTTCGTCATTTCAGCACATATGCCGCGTTGGAATACGACAAGAACTTTGATGATGTACCCGCACATCACTGGGCTTCCAACGTCATCAAAGAACTTGCCGCGAAGCAGATTATAAGTGGGATAAGCGACGCCGCATTCGCACCGAAGCAGCAGATGACTCGGGCGGAATTCGCGACGCTAATCGCGCGTACGCTCCAATTAACATCGGCCGATACGGCGGTGTTCGCCGATGTCGATCGCGACAATGCCGCTGCCGGCGCTATCGCCGCGGTCAATGAAGCGGGAATTATTGTTGGACGGAGCGCGACGATATTTGCGCCGAACGATCCGATTACCCGTGAAGAAATGGCGGTTATGGTCGTAAGGGCATATGCTTATAAGAATGGTAAAGAGGCCGAGATTGTTTCCTCCTACGCGTATTCGGATCGCAAAGCAGTTGCAGCTTGGGCACTGCCTTACATCGATGCCGCATCGGCAATAGGCTTCGTGAGAGGTCAGGACAATGATCGGTTTGCGCCGAAGCAAGTGCTGACCCGTGCCGAAGGCGCGCAAGTCATTTATCAGTTATTGAAGAGCAACTGAAGGTAGAAAGAGCCGGGATCCCGCCATGGCGGATTGACCGGCCCTTAACTGTCTGTAAATTTATGGGATTCAGAATGGAATAGAATTAAGAAAAACAGATGATATCATTTTATGGATTGGATAGTTTCATGTTTTTCGGTGGGGCTACCCAGTGCAGGTTTAATATGGAAGTACAATTTTCAAAATCTTCCTCCAAGTGACGTGTGACGCTTACGTTTATAGGATGGACAGGTGACAGCTTTTTCTAATTATTTGACATAAATCTACCGTTAAAGATGCTAGTATTTAATGAGTTTAAAATGTAGGATGCAGAGAAAGTGGAGGCTAAGCAATGAATCCGAACTTGGGTCAATCGCAATATTTGGTTAGAAAAAAAATCCTTTCGATTGTGGGAGGAAAGTTTCATATTTACGACAACAGCGGCCAATTGGTTTTGTTTTCGCAGATGAAAGCCTTTAAGCTGAAAGAGGACATTCGGCTTTACAGCGATGAAACGATGAGTAAGGAGTTAGTCACCATTCAAGCGCGCAGCGTTATCGATTTCTCGGCGACGTATGATGTAGTTGATGCTGTGACCGGAGAGAGGCTCGGTTCTCTGCGCCGCAAAGGGATGAAGTCGATTCTCAAGGATGAGTGGGTGATTCTGAATCCAAGTGAATCGGAGATCGGGCTGATCAAAGAGGACAACAGTTTGTTGGCGCTGCTCAGAAGGTTCCTGACCAACCTAATTCCACAAAGCTTCAGCGTGGAAATAAACAACAGGACGATTACTGTCTTCAAACAGAATTTCAACCCGTTTGTCGGTAAGCTGAATGTCGATTTTTCACTGGATACTGCTAATCAGTTGGATCGCCGTCTGGGTCTTGCCGCCGCTGTTCTGCTGCTTGCAATTGATGGTAAACAAGGTTAACGAATACATATCACAGATCGATTTGCTGCTTGAAGCGTTATGGGTGGCTGGATATAAAGGCGGTAGCTTCATGCGACTTTGAGGATTTGCTACCGAGAAAAAGCGGGAACAACCCGGATAGATAGCCACATGCGAGTGTAACAACTCCATGTGGTTTTCTTTTTTTTACAACGACGTTATCCGAGAGCTTACTGTTGGTCATTAATGGTTCGATAATAAAATAAGAGACTTCATTTAGCAGTTATGAGGAAGGAGCAACAAGAAGTTGAAAAAATATATGATTATTTGCTTCTGCTTAATTATCGTTATAGCTGCTACGAGCATTTTAGTTTTAACAAATCACTCAAATGATAAATCTATCGAATATAAAACGGATATTGAGCCATTAGTCAGCAGGTTCCCTAATATCGGCGAAATTAATGACAGTTATTGGGCGGCTGATACATACGGTGGAGACTTCGGGCCGACTTCGTATTGGATGAAAGGTTATATATATCCAACTGTTGGCGGAATGGAAAAATTTAAGAAGTCTTTTACATGGCATTTGACTCCTGATTGGAATCCCGCGTTTGAATCTAAAATATCCAGTGGCGATATACAACAGTGGGCATACAGTGAAGAGTTCAACAGTTATATAAAATCAAGCCATTTTGTAGGTGAGTTTCATATGGACTTGAGAAACGGAGTACTCTATTTTGATGTGTAAAAGTGATGAAGAAGGAGGTGAAACTTTTGGAACTCAGTCAGCATACACAAGATTTATTAGAAAAGTCAGGCTGGACACCTATACGGAGAATAGACACTCTTTTATATAAGAAAGGTTACGAAATCGAGAGTTACGATCCTAATGAGAAAGTGTTAGGGTTTTTATCATCCTTTGGTGGACTTAGAGTGACGCATCCTGCATTTCGAATGGCAAATGTGTTGGATAGCTTTCATTTAGACCCTGTACGTGCCATTGAGCATATAAATAAGGAGCGCGTAGAAACGTATGAAGAACGGATTGATGAAAGTGTGGTAGTCATAGGAGAGGCTTATAGTGAACACTTTTACTAATGATGCCCTTTTCAGGAAAGGTCTATGGTGCGTTCGATGACTTTTTAACGTTGATTGGTAATAGTGGGTATGAAGCTATTGAAACGTTATGTGAAGGAGAAGAAACACCTGAAATTGCGTGATATTTCATTTTGTTTAAGAGTAAGGAATACCGATTAAGAATATTGATCGATGTTCAAGCAAAAGGGGGGAGAAATACATGCAGAGAGATAATCCAGTAGGGATCAAAGGGTGGCTATTGATTTACGTTTATACTTTTCATTAAGAGAAAACAGCATAGGCACTGACTATGAACAGGCTCTCGAATCAGATGAACAATTCGAAGGCCTGTTTTTTTCTGTGCCGATTATGGTGCACAAAGCTGCTATTGTGCAGAAATGTCAGATTCGTTCACTGTCCATAACTGCGATTTGTTCAGCAGTGAAGCGGATTTTCACTATGTAGAACTTTGTCGGTCAACTATAGTAGGTCTCAAGGCCAGTACGGCGGCACGATGCACAGTCGGACGGCGCACAAGAAAGGCACGCAAGTGAATGACGCAAGTTAAGCACGCAAGTACAGACACAAGCTTCACTAACAGTAGGAGGGAGTAAACAAGCATGTTAAAGAAAAAGGGAGTTTTGCGGGAGCTATACACCAACCGGATATTGTTTCTTATGTTGGTACCGACGCTGCTGTACTTTCTCATCAACAACTATCTGCCGATGATCGGGATCTACTACGCGTTCGTACAATTCGACTTCAATACGAGCCTCTTCCAGATGGACTTCGTCGGGCTGAAAAACTTCGAGTTTCTATGGAAGTCAGGCAAGCTGACCGAGCTTACGATCAATACGGTCGGATACAACGTCGCTTTCATCTTATTAGTTAACTTCTTATCGATAGCCGTTGCGGTATTGCTTAGTGAGGTTAAAGGGAAATGGTTCAAGAAGATTACGCAGTCTGCTCTGTTCCTTCCTTACTTCGTATCGTTCGTTATTCTGAGCGTTATCGTATTTAACCTATTCAACTACGAGCAAGGGGTACTGAACACGGTGCTTCAGCAGCTTGGAGGAGAGCCGGTTGATGTATACAGCAAGCCGAAGCTGTGGATTGTCTTCATTATCCTATTCTTCTTATGGAAGAACTTCGGTTACAGCATGGTTATCTACTTAGCATCCATTACGGGAATCAGCGAAGAATATTATGAAGCCGCGAAGATCGACGGAGCGAACATTTTTGAGCGCGCTTGGCATATTACCGTTCCGATGCTGAAGAACACATTCGCGATATTGCTGCTGTTCGCCCTAGGAAGCATCATGAAAGGCCAATTCGACCTCTTCTACCAAATGGTCGGCAATAACGGCCTGTTGTTCAGCACAACGGATATTCTGGATACCTATGTATACCGCTCCTTGCGCGTAACGTTCGACATGGGCATGGCGACAGCGGCCGGCGTGTACCAATCGATCTTCGGATTCACGCTCATCATGGTCGTTAACACCATCATCCGTAAAATCAACAAAGATTATGCACTGTTCTAGGAGGGAGCCTATATGAAAATCAGAGAAGACGGCGCCACCAAGTGGTTTCGGTTAATCGCCTATACAGTCGTTATCGTGGGCAGCATCTTATGTATTCTGCCGTTCATCCTTATCGTGTCGGCATCGCTTTCGAGCAATGCGTCTATTCTGCAAAATGGCTACAGCATCTTCCCGACGGACTTCTCGCTCGAGGGCTATAAAGTCATCTTCCAGGTACCGGACGAGCTGTTCCGCGCTTACGGCGTGACGACATTCGTGACGATTGTAGGTACGTCGCTGGGCTTACTGCTGATGACAATGGCGGGTTATGTACTTCAGCGCAAAGACTTCAAGTACCGCAACCTGTTCTCGTTCCTGATCTACTTCACGACCTTGTTCGGCGGAGGACTCGTTCCTTACTATATGCTGATTACCAACTACTTGGATTTCACGAATAAGATGTCCGCGCTCATTTGGCCGTCGTTAATGACGCCGTTCCTCATCATCCTTATGAGGAGCTTCATTAGCTCCGCCGTGCCGGACGAGGTCGTCGAATCGGCCAAGATCGACGGGGCCAACGACTTCTTGATCTATTACCGAATCGTATTGCCGCTCGCAATTCCTGGACTGGCAACCGTAGGCTTGTTTCTTGCGCTTCACTATTGGAACGACTGGTTCTCGTCGGCGATGTACATTAACGACGCAGCGAATTACCAGCTTCAATTCTACTTATATAACATCATCAATACTTCCGCATTCTTGAGCAACATTGGAGCGGGCGCGGGCATCGTGTTGGCGGACGGCGTTCCGACCGAATCGATGAAGATGGCCATGGCTATCGTCGTTACGGGACCGATCTTGCTGCTGTATCCGTTCATCCAGCGTTACTTCGTCAAAGGCTTAACGATTGGCGCGGTCAAAGGTTAGGTTAGAACCGTTGTTTGGGTCGCCAAATATCGGCTAACATAGATAGTACACATGAAAAGGGAGGATTCACATGTTAGGAAAATCGAAAAAAGCGGCAGGCATTATGCTTTCATCTGTATTGCTCCTATCAACAATGGCCGCTTGCAGCAGCAACGGCAACAACAATGGCAATGCAGCTACGAACAATCCAAGTCCGACAGAGGCAGCCACAGAGGGCGGCGAAAAAACGGGCATCGACACATCCAAGAAGGTGGAACTGCAGTTCTACATGCTCGGCAACGCGCCGAAGGACTTGCCTAAGGTCGAAGCAGAGATTAATAAAATGGCGCTAGAAGATTTGAACGCGACCGTTAAGTTCAACTTCACGACTTGGACGGACTGGGATCAGAAGTACAAGCTGCTGCTCTCCACAGGCCAAGACGTCGACTTGATCTTCACGGCGGAATGGACGCAATATCAGCAATACGCGAAGAAGGGCGCATTCCTGGATCTTGAACCATTGCTTCCAACAGCGGCTCCGGCGCTTAACTCGTTCGTGCCGAAGGATATGTGGGATGCGGTTCGCATCGACGGTAAAATCTACACAGTCCCAGCTACTTACAAAGAATACGTAACCAACGGCTTCGTGTGGCGCGAGGATCTGCGTAAAAAATACGACCTTCCGACTCCTGTAAATATCGAGACTTTCGAGGCTTATATGGAAGGCATTAAGCAAAACGAGCCTTCGATGCAGCCATTAGCGCTCGGCGGTGCGATCGACCAGACGTTGTCCGATTCCTATCTGGACTTTGAGCGCAAAATCGTCGGTCCTATGCCTTACGGCGTATTCGCTACGTACCAAAAACCGGGCGAAGTTACGGCATATTGGGGCTCGCCTGAGCATCTGGAAGATTTGAAACGATTCAAAAGCTGGGCGGACAAAGGCTACTTCTCCAAAAACGAGCTGAACGAAAAAGATACGAACCAAGACAAGCTGACTAACGGAACGGCAGCCGCTATGATCGGCGACAACCCGACTCGTTATAACAATACGATGAGCCAAATGAAGTCGCTTCATCCGGATTGGGAGCTGGGCTACACGCCTTACGGCCGCACGAACGGCTACGCGACGCCGGTTCACCCGATCCACAATGGCTTTGCCGTTCCGAAGAGCAGCGACAACGCGGAGCGAGCGCTTGCGTTCTACGAGAAGCTCGTAACGGACAAACGTTATAACTTGCTTACGCAATATGGCTTCGAAGGTACAAACTATACGGTAGAAGACGGCCACTACAAAATGGTTGGCGACGCGAATACGAACGGCTTCCCTCGTGAAGGCATGCAAGGCTGGGCATGGCGTAATCCGGAATTCATGTTGTTCGAGCCAAGCTATGACGGCGTGAAAGCGATTTTTGACGAGCTGGACAAAATTCAAGTACCGGATATTTACACTGGCTTTGCAGAAGACTACACGGAATATCAAGCAGAGAGAGCGGCTCTTGAGCAAGTGGAGAAACAATATCTGTTCCCTCTGATGGCCGGTCAAGTGGCAGACGTGGAAGCAGGATTGAATACTTTCATGGAGAAAGCGAAGCAAGCCGGTCTTGAGAAAATTCAAGAGGGCTACAAGAAGCAATGGCTGGCTTATCTCACTGAAGCAGGTATTCAATAATAGCAATTAATCAAGTTGAAGGGCTGTCCCATAAGGTTATGAACCTGGGGGCAGCCCTTATTTTATGGGTCAACTACACCATCCTCACACGCCGTTGCGCTTTTTACAACGCAATAGGATTTGTTCAACCCGGCGTTTTACGATTTGTTCATGGATACATGGATTGTTCACTGTTATTGCTTGCGCGCTTATGGTAGCTATATAGATGTAAGGAATCGCTTGCACAAATATGGGAAGAAAGGAGTGTCGCTATTTTTGAAGACGCTTACATAAGTCTTCGGCTATTGATGCTGAGTCAGTTACAAACCAAGAGGAGATGATTTGTTGTGAGTAAGGTGTTCAAATTATTGTTAACCCTCGCTTTTGCTGCTAGTATCTTTAACTTTGGCACGATCTCCACTGAAGCTGCAGCGCAAACCATTACAAACGGAACGCCTTGGAAGGACACGAGCGGCGCTTCGCTGCAAGCGCATGCCGGCTCGATTCTTCAGGTCGGATCGACTTATTATTGGTATGGCGAGGATAAGATCCACAACAGTGCTAATCTCAAGGCTGTTGCGATCTATTCCTCGACCGACCTGAAGAATTGGACATTCCAAAGCAATGCTCTCACTACGGCATCCGCCCCGGAGCTTGCCAGCTCCAAGATCGAACGTCCTAAAGTGATCTATAACGTGGCGACCGGCAAATACGTTCTGTGGGGACATTACGAGAACGGAACGGACTATTCGCTTGCACGGGTAGCGGTTGCGTCATCCTCATCGCCGACTGGACCGTTCACCTACCATGGCAGCTTCCAACCGAACGGCATGCAGTCCAGAGATATGACGATCTTCAAGGATACGGACGGCACAGCCTACCTTATCTCCTCTTCCGACAACAACTACAATCTCAGAATTTACAAGCTGACCTCCGACTACTTGGCGATTGACTCCGAGATGAATATGATATACGAGGGCGACCACAGGGAAGCGCCGGCGATCGTGAAGAAAGGCTCCATCTATTACTTGATTACTTCCGGCGCGTCGGGCTGGTATCCGAACCAAGCGAAATATTCGACGGCTACGAGTCTGAACGGACCTTGGTCGGCGCTGCAGCCGATAGGCAACTCCTCCACCTTCTATTCTCAATCGGCCTTTATCCTAACGGTGCAGGGCAGCGGCACGACCTCCTACATCTATGTGGGAGATCGCTGGAATCCAAGCGCCCTAGGCGATTCCAGATACGTGTGGCTTCCTCTGACGTTGAACGGTACGACGGCCTCGATGGATTATTACGAGAAAATCAGCATAGATACCGCTACGGGGGCCGTATCCGGCGTATCCAACGGCACGCTCATCTCCCAAGGCAAGCCGGCAACGGCCCAGTCCGCATTAGGCACCAATCCGGCAAGCTATGCGAATGACGGCAATTACCAGACGGAATGGGTCGGCACAAGCGTAACATGGCCGCACTGGTGGCAGGTTGACCTCGGATCGAACTATACGATCAAGACGGTTAATCTTTCCTGGTGGATGATGAACGGCTCCGAAGGCTTCTACCAATACAAGATCGAGACGAGCCTCGACAATGTGAATTGGACGGTAGCGCTTGATCGCACGAGCAATACGACTTACGGCTTTACTACGGATTCGCTCTATGCAACGGCACGGTATGTACGGATTAATATGGTGAACGCCGATCTGTGGAATAACCCCGGCAACTGGTATACGCCAAGACTTTGGGAGGCCAAGATATATGGCACTCCAGCGACTGCTGCGGTGACGACGAGATGGACGTCGCATAACTTCCCGACGAGATATATCGCCAATGACGCCGGCAACGCCAAGATTGTGGAAAATCCGACTCTCGCGAATTCCGAGTGGATCATGGTTCCCGGCTTGGCAGACCCTGCGGGCGTTTCCTTCCAATTGAAAAGCAATCCCGGGATTTTCTTAAGACACTATAACTATGCGTTGGTTGCGCAGACGAACACGGGAGGCGCCTTCGCTGCCGACGCAACGTTCTACAAAGTAGCGGGGCTTGCGGACAGCGGCAAGTTTTCGTTCCAATCCTACAACTTTCCTACCCGGTACATTAGGCATTCCAGCTATAACTTGAGAATTGACTCAATCTCGACAGCGACCGAGAAGAGCGATGCTACCTTTAGCGTGCAATAATCGGAAGCAGGCAAAATAAAAGCGCGGCAGCCTCTGCGGATTGATTCCGCCTCAGGCTGCCGCGCTTTATTGCGGCGCTATTTCTTGGCATGCGCGTTTCTGAATTCCGACGGCGTGACGCCGTATATCTTCTTGAACATGCGATGGAAGTACGAGCTGCTCGCATAGCCGGTCTTCTCGGCGATATCGGATACGGAGCATTCGGTCGTCGTCAGGAGTTCCTTCGCGTTCTCCATGCGGACATGATTGATCATATCAACGATCGTTGTCAGCGTCTGCTGACGGTAGACGCGGCTGATGTGATAGGAAGACATGTTCAGCTCGTCGGCCACATAGTTAAGACTGAGGTTCGGATCAGTGAAGCGGGTTTCAATAAGGTGCGTGATTTTCCGTATGAGATCCTCTTGTTTGCCGCTGCGTTTCTCGACGAGCTTGGATTTCAATAAATCGAAGAATGCATAGTATGCGTCCGTCATCTCTTCCAGCGTTTCGAAATCCTCGATCCTCGGCACGGCCAGCTCCGCGTTGAAGCCCAGCTGCAGCGATCCGTTCCGCTCGATTTCCTTCAGCATATTGCCAAGCGAGACAGTTATATGCGTAGCCGCCGAATGGACGATGCGAATCGGATACGGAGCGGTCTCGCCGATGATTTCCGCGAACAACGACTTGGCTTCATCGATCTTGCCCGCGACCAGGGCATCGATCATCCGTTTCTCCTTGCCGACCGGGAAGGAGTAGCTGACTTCGGTGAACGGAAGCGACTCCGTCTCGATTATCGCGCTTCTGCCTTGGAAGAAACGGTGGTAAGAAGCTTCCTTCGCTTGCTTGTACATCGCGTGCAGCTGGTGCGGGTTATCGGTGACCGGCGTTACCGCGATGGATATGCCGATATGAATGTACTCCAAGCAGGCAGCCTGCACTTCGCCGAGCATCGCATGAAGCGGCTCGGATTCCGACAAGGAATGGTCTACGACGTTGAGCAGCATCAGGATGCTATCGTCCTCCAGCTCGATCGAATCGACACGGAAGTGCTTGGAGCATATTTCCGTCGCAATATTCATGATGGCGAATTTGTAGGTCAGCAGATCTTTGGAATTGTTTTTTTTCAATTTCTCGAATTGATCGATGCGCAGATATGCGAGCTGATAGGGCTTCGTGAAATCGAACGAGATATCGGCCCTTTTCAGCTTGTCAAGCTGCACCTGGGGATCGAACTCTTGAATTTGAACGAGCTTGTGCAAAATGTTCTGGCGTATCGTATAGCTGCTGTTCCTTCGCTCGGATTCGAGATCCGCCATGCGGCTCTCGATTTTGTTGATCGGCACGTACAAGTAGCGGGAGAGCAGCCAAGACAGGAACAACCCCGCTAGCAGTACAGAAGAGGCGATCAGCAGCGTAGTTACCCGTACCGACTTCATTTCCTTGACGATTTCGTCATATGGCGATATGCGGACGTAGTGCCAGTCATATTGATCGGAAGAGGTGCGCGAGATTAAAGATTTGACCCCTTCAAAGTCGGCTATCGTGTATCTGGCATTCGGTTCTCCAAGCTCGCTCCTGATGAGCGATAGGTCTTGATCGCTAAGCTGCAAAGGCTTGAGATCGCTTACGGAACGCACGATATCCCGGTCGTCCACGAGCAGCGTGCGCGAGGTGCTTTCATTCGTTTTGCTTGCCAGCTCGCGATTGATCCAGGAAGCCGAAATGTTGACGACTACGGCAGAATTCATTTGTTTGTTGGAGCTGATGGCATCGTAGCATAGATAGGTATAGACGCCCATATCCTCCATCTCGGGATTGTCCGCCTTGATAATTCTTGGGATCGGGGCGAACGGCTTATACTCCTGATAATGGTCCAGTATTTCCATAATGCCCGTATCGTTGACTTCGTTTCCTTTAAGAATGCCGCTTTGGCCCTCTTGCGCGGATATATAGAAGCGATCCTCGGAAGGATTATATACGTATATGGACTGGATATAAGGCATGGTAGCCAAGTAGTTGTTAAGGTCGATCATGACGGCTTGCGCGTCAAAGGCATTCGGATTTTGATAATACAAGACTTTGGCAATTGCGCTGTTGCGATAAATTTGGAAAGCTACCGATTGCGCGCTCTCCGTCGTGTTGGCTACGGCTTGTCCCGTCTGCCTTAGATTGCTGAGATCGGACTCATACGCTTTGTCTTGGAGTATGCCTGTGAAAGAGAAATAATACACGGATGAGCTGATCAGCAGCACCAAGACGATGCTAAGTGTGATCCCAAGCAGCAGCCGGACGTATAATTTCCCGTTCCTTCTAATCATGTTCAAACGCAATGAATTTCCCCCTTAATCTCTATATTGTTCCATTGCACCAAGGTGTACATTTCTGCTCAATTATAGCCTGTGCAGGGGGCATACGGTAGTAGACCGTTCTCTACTTTGTGCATAAATGCTGCTTCCTTCCGTGAACAAAGCAGTTAAGAGTGAACAATTGTGCGAAAAGGGTTTATCCGGCCAGGAATATGGTTTATATTGCACGATACACACAACCTTTCACATGAAAACCGCAAGTTTGTACACTTAGTACAGCATGTTTCTATAGAGCAGTGAAGCTTTAGATTTTAAACTTAATGGAGAGAGGATGCAATAGAAAAAGATTGGAGCGGAGGAGACGCAATGGAAACGATTATGGAGTGGCACGCGGAAGCGTGGTCGCGGATTACGAAGAAGGTCGCAAGCACCAGCTTGCGGATACGCGATGGATTTCCCCATGCGAGCGTTGACGGGACGTATAAGCTCGAGCCGGCTTCATGGTGGACGGCGGGGTTCTGGCCGGGGCTGCTCTGGCTCGTATATCGGGAGACGAAGGACGAGCGGCTGCGGGAGCTGGCGGAATCATGCGAGGATCAGCTGGACGGCGTCATTCTAGATTATGAAAGGTTGGATCACGATATCGGATTTATGTGGACGCTGACAAGCGTGGCAAGATATAAGCTGCTGGGTGACGAGAAAGCTCGGCGGCGCGGACTGCTAGCGGCGAATTTGCTCGGAGGGCGCTTCAACGTACAAGGCAAGTTCATACGCGCTTGGAATCCTTGGAGGCCCGGCGACCGGAATGAAGGTTGGGCGATTATCGATTGCATGATGAATCTGCCGCTGCTGCAATGGGCGACGGAAACGACGAGCGATCCGCGCTACAAGCATATGGCGGTAGAGCATGCCGATACGGTGCTGGAGCATTTCATCCGTCCAGACGGTTCGGTCAACCATGTCGTTATTTTCGATCCGGTGAACGGAGAACGTCTGGGCGTGAACGGCGGCCAAGGCTATGCGGCCGATTCCGCATGGTCGCGAGGCGCGGCATGGGCATTGTACGGCATGAGCTTGGCCTACCAATACACGAGGGAGGAACGTTACCTGCACGCGGCGAAGCGCGTGGCACATTTCTTCATCGCGAATTTGCCGGAGGACCATGTGCCGCATTGGGATTTCAGGACGCCGCCGGAGGTCGTCAAGTACCGTGATTCCTCTGCCGGAGCTTGCGCGGCTTCGGGACTGCTGCTGCTCGCAAGGCTGGTCAAGGAAGAGGAACGTTCGCTTTATTATAACGCGGGGGAGCGTATGCTTTATTCGCTGTATACGAATTACGGAGCATGGGACCGGAGCGATGAGGAAGGGCTGATCCTGCACGGGACGAGCCATTATCCGGAAGGCCGAAACATCGATGTGCCGCTTATCTACGGCGACTATTTCTTCGCCGAAGGAATCGCGCAATTGAACGGACATGAGCAGCTGTTCTGGTAGAGAGCAGTTAGGGAGAGGAGAGAAGTGAACATGAGCATGGGGAAAAAATCGGCTCAATTGCCGATCGCATCCAATCCGCTCGCGACGAGAGCGGATATGCAGGAAGCGATGCGTCAGCTGTGCGAGCCGCTTGTTCCTTATTACAGCGAGGGCAAGGCGCATCTGAAACTGGGGGAGACCGGCTCGGGCTGCACGAGCGAAACCGCGGAGATGGAAGGCTTCTCGCGCGTGTTGTGGGGACTTGCGCCGCTGGCTTCCGGAGGCGGCGATTCCGCTTTGTGGGACATCTACAGGGAAGGAATCAGGAACGGAACGAATCCCGGGCATGCGGAATATTGGGGAGTCGTGAACGATTACGATCAGAAGCTGGTGGAGATGGCATCCTTCGGACTTGCGATGGCGCTTGCGCCGGAGCAAGTGTGGCAGCCGTTGAGCGAGGTGGAGAAGGGGCGGTTCTATGATTGGTTCAACCAGATTAACGGGCGCACCGTTTACGACTGCAACTGGCTCTTCTTTCTCGTTATGGTCAATCTGGGCTTCAAGAAGCTTGGTCTGCCGTATGACCGGGAGCAAATGGACGCGAATCTGGATCGGATCGACGAGTTCTACTTGTCCGACGGCTGGTATTCGGACGGCATCGGCGGGCATTGCGACTACTATGGGCCTTTCGCCATCCACTATTACGGCTTGATCTACGCCGATTGGATGGGGGAGGAGGATCCGAAGCGGGCGGCGTTGTATAAGGAAAGGGCGGCGGCGTTCGCGAAGGACTTTATCTACTGGTTCGCGGGCGACGGCTCCGCGCTGCCGTACGGACGAAGCCTGACGTACCGGTTCTCGCAGGCGGCCTTCTGGAGCGTGCTTGCTTATGCAGGCGTGGAGGTGTTTCCTTATGGCGTCATGAAGGGCATTGTGCTTCGGCATCTGCGCTGGTGGTTCGCCCAGCCGATCTTCGAGGCGGACGGCAGACTGTCGATCGGGTACGCGTATCCGAATCTCGTCATGGCGGAAAATTACAATGCGCCGGGATCGCCATACTGGGCCTTCAAGACGTTCCTGCCGCTGGCGCTGCCGGAGGAGCATCCGTTCTGGCAGGCGGAGGAGCTGCCGCTGCCGGAGCTGGGCGAGCGCTCCGTGCAGCAATCGCCTCATCTGATCATTCAGAGGCAGGAAGCGAGCGATCATATTGTCGCCTTCAATGCGGGGCATCCTTCGACGAACGAGCATACGCATACGGCGGCCAAATACGAAAAGTTCGCGTATTCCAATCGGTTCGGCTTCAGCGTGCCGCGGGCGGAGTGGGGGCTTGCGCAGGGCGCGTACGATTCGATTCTTGCGCTTAGCGAAGGCGATCGTATCTACCGGGTGAAGCGGAAAGCGGAGCGGTCGACGATCGGGGATGGCGTTATTCATACCGTATGGAAGCCGTGGCACGACGTCGAGGTACGGACGTGGCTCGTCGTCGGAGCGCCTTGGCATGTGCGTATCCATCGCATCGCGTCTAGCAGGTATTTGGACGCCGCCGACGGCGGGTATGCGCTCGGCGTTGAAGATCGGAAAGGGAAACGAACGCTGCAAGAGAGCAAGGGTGAGGGCGGAGCGCTGGCCGTATCGGCTCGGGGGGCGAGCGGCATTCGACTGCTCTATGGCGGCGGGCAAGCCGAGCTTGTTCATCCGAACGCGAATACGAATGTGATGTATGCGCGGACGGTTATTCCGACAGTGACGGCCAGCTTGCAGCCGGGCGTCCATTGGATGGCGACAGGCATATACGGAAATCCCGGAGACGAGCGGGACAATTGTACCGAGGATTGGGAACAGGCGCCTCGGGTCGTTTTGGAGAATGATAGCTTTGACGTGCATATAGGCGGACAGAGCATTTACAAACTGACGAATGTTGGCATAGAGAGGATTGAAGCGTAAGCAATGGGAGCAGGAATGAAAACAGGAATGAAAGCAAGCTATGAATGGCTCGGCGATGTGGGCGTATTTCGCGTGAACCGGCTCGATGCCCACTCGGATCACCGCTACTACCGCACGATGGAGGAAGCGGAAGCAGGTGAGCCGATGGCGCTTCGGCATGAGCTAAACGGAAGCTGGAAGTTCAGCTATTCGGACAGAGCGGAAGCGAGAGAAGCTTTATTTTATGACGTAAATTACGATCACTCGGGGTGGCCGGACATTGTGGTGCCGGGTCATATTCAGCTTCAGGGCTTCGGCTCGCCGCAATATGTCAATACGATGTACCCGTGGGACGGACTGGATGGCGTACGTCCTCCCGAGCTTCCGAAGGTGAACCCGGTCGGCAGCTATGTGAAGACGTTCGAGCTGCCTGCGAATATGAAGGGGCATCCGGTGTACATTTCGTTCCAAGGCGTCGAGTCGGCCTTCTACGTCTGGATGAACGGCGAGTTCGTTGGCTACGCGGAGGACAGCTTCACGCCGTCGGAGTTCGAGCTGACGCCACATGTGCGCGAGGGGGAGAACAAGCTTGCCGTCGAGGTGTATCAGCGGAGCACGGGCAGCTGGCTGGAGGATCAGGATTTCTGGCGGTTCTCGGGTATTTTCCGCGATGTGTACTTGTATACGATTCCTGAACTGCATGTACAAGATGTGCGCGTTCGTGCGGAGCTGGACGATTCCTATTCGCAGGGCAGCTTAACCGTGGATTTGCGGCTGATGGACAAGGTGCATCCGGCGGCGCAGGCGCGAGTAGAGCTGAAGGATGCGGCGGGCCAGCCGGTGGCTGCCGTATCGGGACATTTCGAGAATGGTTCGTTGACATTGAATGCTTCTGCGGGAGAAGTGCAGCTATGGAGCGCGGAGAAACCTTATTTATATCGGGTTTGTATTTCGGTACTGAACGCGGAGGGTGAGTTGGCAGAGGCGATTGTGCAGAAGGCCGGCTTCCGCCGGTTCGAGACGATCGATCGGTTAATGTGCTTAAACGGCAAGCGAATCGTATTTAAGGGCGTTAACCGCCATGAGTTCAACTGCCGCAGCGGCAGGGTCGTGACGAAGGAGGATATGCTCTGGGACATTGCGACGCTGAAGCGCAATAACATTAACGCCGTGCGTACGTCGCATTATCCGAATCAGACGTTATGGTACGAGCTGTGCGACGAATACGGTGTTTACGTTATTGACGAGATGAACCTGGAATCGCATGGCTCCTGGCAGAAGATGGGGGCGGTCGAGCCTTCGTGGAACGTGCCGGGCGATAAGCCGGAATGGCAGCCGATCGTCATGGACCGCGCGGTGTCGATGCTGGAGCGGGACAAAAACCATCCGTCCATTCTCATCTGGTCATGCGGCAACGAGTCGTATGCAGGCGAGGTCATCCTTAACGTATCTAACTATTTCCGCGAGGCGGACCCAAGCCGCTTGGTGCACTACGAGGGCGTGTTCCACAATCGGGCGTTCGACGATACGAGCGATATGGAAAGCCGCATGTACGCGAGGCCGGCGGATATCGAAGCTTATTTGCAAGGGGACCCGGCCAAGCCTTACATCAGCTGCGAGTACATGCACGCGATGGGCAACTCCGTAGGGGGGTTGCACAAATACACGGAGCTGGAGAGCAAGTACCCGATGTATCAGGGTGGCTTCATCTGGGATTATATCGATCAAGCGCTCGTCAAGAAGAACCGGTACGGCGAGGAGTACTTAGCGTACGGCGGAGACTTCGATGATCGTCCAACCGACTACAGCTTCTGCGGCAATGGCATCGTGTTTGCCGATCGGAAGGAAACGCCGAAGATGCAGGAGGTTAAGTTCCTGTATCAAAACGTGAAGCTCGTAGTGGCGCGAGATGCGGTCGCCGTTCGGAACGAGAACCTGTTCGAGAGTACCGAAGGCTTGAGTCTGCAGTACCGCCTGTATCGGGACGGCACGGAAGTGTTTGCCGGATCCAGTAATGCGGTTGTAACTGCACAGCAGTCGGGCATGATTACCTTGGAATTTCCAGAGGGAGCGGATGCCGCGCCAGGCGAATATTGCATCCATGCGTCGCTTCTATTGACAGAAGGTAGTCTGTGGGCAGAAGCCGGACATGAAGTCGCATTCGGGCAGCATGTCTACGTTGTGGAGCCATCGGTTGTTGCGGGGCAGGCTTCCGGGGAGGTTACCGTTATCGAGGGCGACGTCAACATCGGAGTTTCCGGCGAAGGCTTCGCGATGATATTCTCGAAGCAGGCGGGCTCGCTTGTATCATTGCGGTACGGCGATGGCCGAGAGCTGATCTCTGCGCCTCCGATGCCGCTGTTCTGGCGGGCGACAACGGATAACGACAAAGGGTATAACCAAGGCTTCCAAGCAGGGGCTTGGTATGCCGCGAGCTTGGCGCGCCGCTGTGTGAAGGTGGAGCTGACGAAGGATGCCGCCGACACGGCGACGGTTGCTTACGAATATACGTTCAGTATCCACCCGGAAGTAAAGGTGAGCGTGGCCTATACGGTATTCGCGGATGGAAGCCTGCGCGTCCGTTCGCAGTATATCGGCGCCGAAGGCTTGCCGAATTTGCCGATCTTCGCGTTATCTTTTAAAATACCGGCTGACTATAACCGCTCCGAGTGGTATGCCATGGGACCGGAAGAAAACTATATCGATCGCGCGTTCGGCGCACGTCTTGGCGTGTTCGAACGGCGGGTGGACGAGCTGCCTTCCAGCTACCTCGTACCGCAGGAGTCGGGCAACCGGACGGGTGTTCGGCGCTTATCGATTACCGATGCTACCGGCGCGGGCTTGAAGCTGAATGCCGATCCGAAAGCGCCGGTCGAATGCACGCTGTCGCCGTACACGGCTTTCGAGCTTGAAAATGCCGCCCACGCATGGGAGCTGCCGGACGTTCACTATACGGTCGTAACCGTTGCGGGAAGACAAATGGGCGTCGGTGGCGATGACAGCTGGGGCGCGCCCGTTCATGACGAGTATTTGATTCCGGCGAATCGGGATATGGTGTTTGAGTTTACGTTGTCGAAGTATAACGCATAGGTTAGCACTACTGTATGGGTTTAAGGGAAGAGACTGTTTCTGTCGCGTGTATGGTGCGATGGGAACAGTTTTTTTCTATGACTGACCAATCGACATACGTTAAATAGCGTCAAACGAAATAAATGGAATTTCTCCAGTTAATATCTTCGGTTTTCAATAGGGTGGGTGATATCGGTGAAATTAACATGAGGAATTCCCGTTATTCTACCCAACGGTTCTATTTCCAATAAATAACTGGAGAAATTCCCTCTATTTCAAACACAGCTGTGAAACAGGTGGGACGATGGTGAGTTCATACTTTCGTAAGCTTTTTATAATCCTTTCGCAAGACGATCGTTCTTGGATAGTTAGCTTTAACGTTTAAGCTTCGATTAGTAGGCTAGTTCATTTGACTAAGGGGGAAACGAAATGAAGAAAAGGTACGGGGTTGTGCTTGTTACAGGTTTGATGCTTCTGCTTTCCGCATGCAATTCGAATGACAACGAGATGATGAACGAGAAGCCGGCCACGGAAATGAAGGACAGCATGAACGATGAGGAAATGAAGGATGACGGCATGATGGAAGAAGAGAAGATGGATGAAGGAGAAATGAAAGAAGATAGCATGATGGAAGAGAAGGAAATGAAGGACGACAGCATGATGGAAGAAGGCAAGAAGGATGAAGGCATGATGGAAGACGAGATGAAGGAAGACGAGATGAAGGAAGACAACAAAATGTAGGAAACGTCCCTCGCTGACTGGCGGGGGATTGTTTTGCAAGCTAGTCGAATGCGTCGCCGATTGGCGTTATAATAGAAGGAAGATGCAAGAAGGAACGGGGGGATCGGCATGAGCGCTCGCATTGTCGTGGCCGATGATGAACGAAATATAACGGATGTGTGCCGGCGTTATCTCGAACGCGAGGGCAACACAGTTTATGTTGCATCCGACGGCGAGGAGGCTCTTAACCTGTGGCGCGAGCATCGACCGGATCTGCTGGTGCTCGATTTGATGATGCCGAAGATAGACGGGCTTGAGGTTTGCGATACGATTCGCCAGACAGAGGATACGCCGATTATATTGCTGACGGCTCGCGGGGAGGAGCCGGATCGGCTGCTCGGTCTTACGATGGGAGCCGACGATTATATGACCAAGCCCTTCAGTCCGAGAGAGCTGGTGCTCCGAGTCAAAAATATTTTAAGGCGAACGGGCTATAGGGATCACGAAGCTGCCGCTCTCAGGGATGGAAAAAAGGATGCGGAGCAGCTTCGGGAGGCGCTGCGCTTCGATGGGTTATCGATCTTTCCTTCGGAGCGAAGGGTAGAGATTGCCGGGAGAAACGTTGAGCTGACGGCCAAAGAGTTCGATCTGCTGCAGCTGCTGGCGGCCTATCCGGGAAAAGTGTTTTCCCGAAGTCAACTGCTTAATCACGTATGGGACGTTGCCTATGAAGGAGATATGACAACCGTCACGGTTCATGTACGCCGGTTGAGGGAGAAGATCGAACCGAATCCGTCCGATCCAAGCTGGATCAAGACGGTATGGGGCATTGGATATAAGCTGGACGGAAAAGGATTCCTCTCATGAAGCTGCGATCCTATTTAATACTGGCAAACACGATCAGTATCGCTTTCATCATCCTTTTGCTGCTCGTCTTTTTTCAATACATGCTTGTGACCAAGGAGCAGCTCATCTGGCTTGCGCTTGCTACGGTCGGAGCGGGTATCGTATCTTCCGGGTTATTCTTCGTGCTCGTCAGACCGCTCGAAGCATCCGTTAGGCGCATAGGAGAAGGCGCGGGCCGGATTGCCGCAGGGGATCTGGAAGCGCGGGTCGCGGATACGGGATTGTTGGAATTCAAACAACTGGCCGAGCAATTCAATCGGATGGGCGTCAGCCTGGAGCAAAGCTTCCGGCAAGTGAAGGCGGCCGAGTCCGCTCAGAGGGAGCTGGTCGCCAATATGGCCCATGATCTTCGCACCCCGCTCGCTTCTATGCAATCGTATGCCGAGGCGCTCGAGGATGGCGTAATCGAAGATGAAACGACTTATCGACGTTATTTATCGACCATTCGTTCGGAAACCGTACGGCTTGGGGATCTCATTCAAGATTTATTCGAGCTATCGACACTGGACGCAGGCGCGCAGCAAGACACTGCATACTCGCCGGCGGTGGCAGAGGATGTTCTCGTAGAACTGCTTCCGCGATTTACCTTGCAGCTCGAGAAGAAGTCCTTGCAGCTGCGCGTGCTTCTTCCGGAGCACTCGCTTAAAGTTTACATGCTGGAGCGGCATTTGCAGAGAGTCCTTCAAAATATGATCGAAAATGCGGTAAGGCATTCCCCTCATGAAGGTATTATTCGAATAGAATCAGAAGAGCGGGGCGACGGCTTTGTTCGCTTTACCGTTACGGATGAAGGGGAAGGCGTTCCGCAGCGAGAGCGAGAGCGCATCTTCGAACGCTTCTACCGCTTGGACCGCTCCCGCAGCCGCGAAGGCGGGGGGGCGGGTTTGGGATTGTCGATTGCGAAGCTGCTCGTGGAGCAGTACCTCGGACAGATCGGCGTAGAGCAAGCTAACGGGCAAGGCAGCAGGTTCTGGTTTACGGTTCGTAAAGCGGATGAAAGATCGGTTATGCCTGAAAATACCCGAATCGAGGTGGAGACCCTGTGAGTGGCATATTAGAGAGGCTGCGCAAAGGATTCGGCAAAAAGCTCGTATCGCTGCATGCGTGGAACGGATGGATCGTCGTTATTTTGGCGCTTACGGGACTCGTCTTGGTGGGCGGCTTCTGGCGCGGTATTCTTGGCGAAGGCCGAGTATGGATCAAGTGGCTGCATATCGTCGTAGGCATCGCCTCGATTATGCCCGTGCTGTATTACCTGTTGTTGGCAGGCAAGCATTGGAAGCAGCTTAAGGATAAGCCCGCCCAGCGAGCCAATGTGCTGATCGTGCTGGGGCTTCTGCTCGGCTGGTTTTTGTCCGGCGTGCTGCTGTGGCAGTTCCGGGCGGTCGGGCCGCGCGTCTCGAACGTCGCGTTGGTCGTGCATGATCTGCTTACTTGGATCGGGCTGCCGTACATCATTTATCACTCGCTCACTCGGGTCAAATGGCTCAAGGAGCCGAATCGGCGGACGGTTAAGCGGGGAGATGAGCGTAATGCCGATAAGGATGCTCTTCATCCTGCTGCGCCTCAGCCGGTGTATACGCGCCGGTCGTTCATTCGAGGCGCTATCGGCGCGGGGCTTGCCGTCACGATCGGGCCGTCCTTCCTGAAGTGGGTCGGAGATTCGCTAGGCAACCTTGGAGTCGGCGGCAGTCAGACGCTCGACAAGCTGATCGAGAACGATGCGAACAGCCTCGTTCCCGCCCCGCAGCCGCTCCCGGCATCGTCGCCGCCGCTCGGCGGGGGAGCGCAAGGACAATTCCGCGTATACACGGTCACGCCGATCCCGACTTTTACGAACGAGAACTGGTCGTTCACGATTGACGGGCTAGTCGAGAAATCCAGCAAGTGGGACTGGAAGCAGTTCGTTGCGCTGAAGCGTGAGGTGCAAGTGAGCGACTTCCACTGCGTGACGGGCTGGTCGGTGTACAAGAATACATGGGAGGGCATCAAGCTGAAGGATCTGCTGAAGCAAGCAGGGGTGAAGGCGTCCGCCCGAACTGTGAAGTTCTACTCAGGCGACGGCGTATACACAGATACGCTCACGCTTGAACAAGCCGATATGGATGACGTGCTCGTCGCGGTCATGCATGACGGCAAGCCGATCCCGAGCGACCTCGGCGGCCCGGTTCGGCTGATCGTACCGAAGATGTACGCGTACAAGTCGGTCAAATGGCTGAACCGGATCGAGCTGATTGAAGGCGAGCATGTCGGGTATTGGGAGCAGCGGGGTTATTCCAACGATGCTTGGGTGTAGAGGGAACTGCTGCTTTTAGGTATCCTTTTACATAAACAACGAATGAAATGAAGCAAGCCGAGCGCTTATCGGGAATAGGGAAAGACGATGAACAACGGTTTTACCATACAATAAGACAGAAGCATTTTCCCGGCGCCGTCGTCACGGTAAGCCATGATCGGTTCTTCATAGACAAGATCGGGACGAAAATGCTGAGCTTTGACCCTATATTTGGGATAACGGAACAAAATTTGTAGGGGATCTCGTAGCCTATAGAGGCAGCCCTTCTTGTTGTTTGGTATAATAGGACCCATGAATCGGATGATGGAAGGCGGAATGTAGAATGAACAATATCGTTTCTTCAAAATGGCTGCTGGCTCGCATGTACGAGCCGGATATCGTGATCGTGGACTGCCGCTTCCTTATGGGCAAGCCGGATGCCGGCCGTGAATTATATGAAACATCGCATATCCCGGGAGCCGTATATTTGGATTTGGAGAAGGATCTGTCCGCTCCCGTCGAAGAGCATGGCGGACGGCATCCATTGCCGGATAATTTCGACCTTACGGTCACGCTCAGCCGCGTCGGCATCGGCAACGAATCGCGCGTCGTCGCTTACGACGATCAGGGAGGCGCGATGGCGTCCCGACTGTGGTGGCTGCTCAAGTACCTTGGGCACGAGCAGGTATTTGTCATGGACGAAGGTTTCACGGCTTGGGTCAACGCGGGCTTCCCTGTCTCATCCGAGCAGAAGGTGCTTATTCCCGCGAAATTCCTCGCGACGGTTCAGCATGCAATGCTTGTAGAGATGGATGAGGTGAAGGAGCTGCTCGGAGACGAGCGCGTGACGCTGATTGATTCGCGCGAAGCGCCGCGTTACCGGGGCGAGGTCGAGCCGCTGGACAAGGCAGCTGGCCACATACCCGGCGCGATCAACCGCTTCTGGAAGGATGGCCTTACAGAAGCGGGCATCTGGAAGGATACGGCCGCACAAGCGGAGCGCTTCGCCGATCTGGACCGCGACCGCGACCTCATCGTCTACTGCGGCTCGGGCGTGACTGCAACGCCTAACGTCATCGCACTGCAGGAGGCGGGTTTTAGCAAAGTACGGTTGTATGCGGGGAGCTGGAGCGATTGGATCTCTTATGAGGGGAATCCGGTGGCGGTTGGGGGAGAGGAAAAGGCTTAAACAGCATATTAGTATGTGTCTTGGAGTACATCGCTCATGTGGCGATGTACTCTTTGCGCTGTACTTAAAAGTGTCTAAAGTCAACACGGAGCAAATTCAGCCGCCTGAAAATTTTTTCAGGAAGCTCTGAAGCGTGCTGCGTTATCGTAACAGTTCCCTCTTCTCGACACACTCTGTGTAATTCTATTTCTCATTAAAATAAGCTGATATTGACGCATCAAGTACATGGCGTCGATAAGCGCAGTGGTGTCGCCCATCAGGTTCAGCAGCTCGTAGAATTCGCTGATATCGTGATACGCACCGTCGCCGTGGCCATGGCTTCTGAAGCCGTTGTAAGCGTCTGTCCTGCCAAACGTAATTACACACGTAACGATACTCTGCAAGATTGGATTTTGGTTCCAGCCGGAAAGCGCTTATAATTGAAGCAACGATAACGACATAGGGCAGGTGTGAATGCAATGCAAGCAAAGATCATGGTCATCGAAGACGAAAAAGCGATCTCGGAAGCGATCTCCTATGCCTTGAAGCGCGAAGGTTACGCGGTGGAAGTCATCGATCGCGGGGATACCGCCGCGAAGCGTCTTGGCGAGACTCGTCCCGACGCCATCATTCTCGATGTGATGCTGCCCGGCATGGACGGCTATGACGTGCTGAAGAAGGTGCAGGACAAAGGTGGAATCGGCGTAATCATGCTGACGGCCAAGGAAGACATCGTGAATAAGGTGCTCGGGCTGGAGCTTGGGGCCGACGACTATATGACCAAGCCTTTCGACATGCGGGAGCTGCTCGCGCGGCTCAAGTCCTTGCTTAGAAGAATACAGGCCGCCGGAGAGAAGAAGGAGCCGAATGAGGTTCGGCTAGGCGGAGTGAAGGTGCACGTCGCTAGAAGAACGGTTATGGCGGGAGAACGCAAGCTGGAGCTGACGCCCAAGGAATTCGATCTGATGGCGCTGCTGGCAGCCAATCCCGACAGAGTGTACGAGAGAGAACAATTGCTGGACCTGGTGTGGGGGATGGATTATTACGGAGGTACGCGTACGGTAGATATTCATGTGCAGCGGCTGCGCAAGAAGTTGGGACCCGACTATGGCGACACCATCCAAACCGTCCATGGCATCGGCTACAGGGCGTCCGGAGGAAACGGTGAGAATTAGCATCAAGCTGAAGTTCAGCCTGTTCCTCGCCGGCCTTCTGTTGCTCACGGTATTCGTACTCAGCCTGCTGGTCTTGCAGGGAATCGAACGGAATCAGCGCGTGCAGGCGGAGGGGCTCCTCGCTCAGCAAGCCGAAACGGCGAACGTCTATTTCATCCAATCCATAATGGAGCAATCCAATAAAGTTCCCCAGACGTTCATGGAGACCAAAGGTGTGGCGTTCGGCGAGCAACTGGAACTGATTAGCGGGCAGCCCGTCGTCCTGTACGATGGGAGCGGCGCCGTCATAGGGAGGAGGGCCGCGGTTCCTCCATCTGGCAGCATCAAGCAGACGCTGGCGTATGCGCTGGAGAACAAGATCGCTTATTTGGTGGAAGGGGAGTCCATGTATTATTTAACCCCGCTGCGCGCGGGGGGCGAGCAGGTCGGCGTTGTCCAATTCTATTATTCCCTTCGTGATCATCAAGCCTTTTACAATGAGATCAAGCGATTGTTCATCTATATCGGAGCGGGCGTGTTCGTGCTCAGCTTCCTCTTGGCATACTTGTTTTTCAACTCCTTCGCCCTCAGCATCATTAAGCTGAACGATACGGTAGGCCGTATCCGGGAGGGACAGTTCGCGACGCCGGACATGAAGCGGAGGGACGAGATCGGGGAGCTCGGCGCAGGCATTGCCGCCATGAGCGAACGTCTCATGGCCACGATGCGAGATAAGGACGAGGAGCGGGAGAAGCTGGCGCTTGCGGTTCGCAAGCTATCGGAGCTGGATCGGCAGCAGAAGGAGTTCATCGGCAATGTCACTCATGAGTTCAAGACGCCGCTGACTTCCATTAAAGCCTACCTCGATCTGCTCGACATGTATCCCGATGACGAGGAGCTGTTGGCCACGGCCAAAACCCATATCGCCGGAGAGACGCAGAGGCTCTACGAAATGGTGGAGAAGGTGCTGCAATTGTCCGCGATGGAGAAATACGATTTTGAGTATAACAAGGAAAGGCTCGAGGTACGGGGAACGATTGAGTCGGTGCTGGACAGCCTAAAGGGGAAAATGGACAAGTTCGGCCTCGCGTTGGAGACGGATTTGCACGAAGCCTACATGGAAGCCGATAAGGATTATATGAATATCGTGCTTGCGAACCTGCTGGACAACGCCATCAAATATAACAAGACGGACGGCTGCATCCGCGTAAGCAACTTCGTCAGGGACAATGAGGTCGTCATCGAAATATCCGACACGGGGATCGGCGTTCCGGCCGAGGTCACGGATAAGATTTTTAGAGCGTTCTACACGGTGGATAGGAACAGATCCAGGGAGCATGGCGGTGCTGGACTTGGGCTGTCGCTGGCGAAGCGGTATGCCGAGACGCAGGGAGGCAGCATCTCCATCGTGAAGTCGGATGGCAACGGCACGACGTTCAGAATGACGTTCCCGACTCAATCTCGATAAGATTGTTTACAACTTGGAAACAACTCTTCGTTCATTCGCAACATTCGGTTGGTATTGTAAGCATCAAGGAGGCGATCACATTGAACAGAAGAAAAATAGCCATTATGGCATGCGTCCCCGCATTACTGATAACCATCACCGCTTGCAGCGGAGATAACGGAGGAAATCGCGAGGTTATTCGGGAGCCGGGGAAAACCATCACAGTCATTGATAACGAAAGCAAGAAGCCGGCGGCCGGACCGGCTATTACGGTGGGCGGCATCAAGCGGTACGAGAAGGTGGAGATATTCGGCTGGCTGGACGAGGATACGGTCATTGTATCCAAGGAGAACGAATCATTGGCGAAGATGAAGCTGGAGGAACTGGCGGATTCCTATCCGCGTAGCTTGTACCGAGTCAATCTGAAGACGGGCGAGCTCGTGCCGCTGAAGGAACAGGAGAACGTGTTCTTGGGAGGCGCCAGCTTGTCTCCGGACAAAAAGCATCTCATCTATCAGGAGTATACGCTCGGTGATCCCGCTTATTATGTCATGAACCTGGAAACGCTGATGTCGTTCGGCCTGGCCGGCGAACCCATCGGAGGAGCCATGAGCGCTAGATGGGCGGATGATGGTAACATCATCGGTGCTTCTTATGCAGGCGGAGCTTACACGGCAACCACGAATGGCGTTATCGCCGCTCTTGACGAATTAAACGAAGGCGCACTGATTATCGTAGCCAAGCTCGGCAGCAGCGTCTACTACAACACCAATGCGGATGAAGCGCTGAAGGTGCTCAATCTGGATACCAAGGAGACCAAAGATACGGGGCTCGGTTCCGTGAGCAGCGTCATTCCTTCGCCTGACGGCAACCAGTTGCTGGTGAAGCAATACGAAGGCTCAAGGGTGAAGCTTGTGCTGTGCGATCTGGATGGAGGGAACGCGAAGACGATCGCGGAAGGAGCGGAGCTTGGCGGAATTTCCTGGTCGGCGGATCAACGGCTGATCGCATACAGTATGCAAGCGGAGGTAAGCGGCGCGACGGTCAAAGGCTTGTACGTCCACGATCTTCTGTCCGATGAAGCGACCCGTATCGCAGCCGACGTCGAGAACGCCGTGAGTTCTTCGTGGAGCCTTTCAGGCAACGAACTGTCCTACACGGTATGGAACGGCAACAGCTACGACAGCAGCGTCGTCGAGATTCATACTTCCTTACAACCATAATATAACATCGATAGGCGTGACATAGCTGTACTTCCTGCCCACGCCTCTCTCTTTAGAATCAATGGCGCTGGCGTGCCGCAGACCAAGCTCTTTGGCTTGGCGGTAGGGAACGACATCCCTTCATCATCTAGGGCGACAATACAATGACGACAACGAACCTGACCCTAAGAAATAACACAAAGAAGGCCGGAGTTCCTCCGGCCTTTCCTATAAGTAATTGTTGCTGTATAAGGACGATTATCAGACTGATCGTTCGGCTAGTAAACTCAACACTTAATTGAATATACTTTTTAACATGGGAAGGGGATCATTCTGATGGGCTCCAAATTTGGAAGCATACATATTCGTGCAGAAGAAATCGTTGAAGAAATCTCAATGTTGCAAACGACCCTCGAAGAGATTCAAATCAGTAAACGTTCTCCCGGATGGATTAGCATTTATAGCGATTCACTGCAATGGGGAACTACGTTTCTAGCGGCCAAGAAGCTTTCGAAGGACATTCATTTTCCCGTTATGAGCGTTGAGTATTTCGATGATGATGTTCTGGAAATCCATTTGCTGCAAGCAGGCAAAAAAATCACTTCTTTGATTCAAGGTGCCGCATTAGAAGGGTACGGATTAAGAAGAAAACGGCCTCAAGCAGAGAAGTTAAAAGAAGTTGTAAGCATAAGTATGAATGCGAAAGAGTTGGACTGGGTATGCAAAGAGCTCGATCTATGGGATCTTTGCGAGTATCTGCAAATTCAATTCAACCTTCCTTTCAGACCAGAGACGATAGTTAACGAGCTGCCCGTGCACAAAACCCCTTGGAATTCGAGTACTTCTCCGCAACCTAAGGGGAAAAACAAAGAAAAGAAATACGAAGCGGATTTCCTGCGCCCAGGCTCCTTAACGATGGCAATGGTGACGAAAGACCAGGAACTTTACACTTGGGGCTCGAAAAGCTACGGTGTTCTGGGTGATGACTCTATTAAAAATAGGAACAAGCCGGCAAAGATATTGGATCACATCGTCGAAGTTGCGATGGGGAGCTATTCGGCGTATGCGATCAACGATAAAGGCGATTTAATTGGCTGGGGCGAGCATTCGCCGCATGGAACTCCAACGCCGCAAAAATTGCTCTTGCAAGGCGTAAAGGACATAGGTGTAAAATCACGAGATGCCTATTTCTTGCAGAATTCCGGAAAGTTATATAGCTATGGCCGGACATGGAATAGCGACGATTTTGTGCTCCTTCGCGATGAGGTTAGAAGCATTCATGTAACGGCGTATGATGCATTTGCAATATCGAATTCAGGAGAACTCTACGGCTTCGGGAAAAATGCATACGATCAACTAGGCAAAATCACGGATGGCAAAAGCGATTGTATCTTGAAGAATGTGAAAATCGTTGATAGCGACGGATATTCGGTTCACGCCATTACCGATAACGGTGATCTTTACGTATGGAGGAATGAGCAAGGGCGCGGCTTATCGCCCGAACTGCCTCGGAAAGAATTCGAGCAAGTCGTTCAAGCGGTGCAGGCTCATCATTTCGTATATGCCGTAACGGAAAACGGAGACTTGTATGCATGGGGAGGTTCGGGCGCTCACATCAGCGACAGTTACTACGAGGAAAGGTATGCCCCGACCAAATTACTTGAGAATGTAAAGAAAATTGCCAAAACGACATTCAGAATCTTCGTGTTGTTTCAAACAGGAGAGCTTTGCAGCTTTTTCCTCGATCACGACCAGCCGGGAGAAGATGGATATTATACGATGAAGCATGCTTCTCCTCTTTATCGGCTTGGGGAAGGAAACAGAACCATTGTAGGCGATAAAGAGGCAATCGAATGGCTTCAAAAGACAAGATTTCATATGAAAAAGACAGATTTAGATTTCATACCCGAATCGCATTTGGAGCATATCCGGATTCAAGATATCGTCACAACGTCATCTGAAATATACGCAATAGATGAATCTGGAATTGTGTGGGTGGTTGGTACTAGCGCTTTTATGTCAATGAAGAAGCCTGTACGTGTGAGGGTCCAGGAGGCATAGGCTACTGGCATGATATAATCATTTGTAGCTATTGAAATATTATCCAGTAAAAGTGTATGTCTGAGTGTTTTGCAATTACTTATCCATTGTGATGGAGGGTACATACTATGAAACTGGAAAGACTCTTATCCATCATTATTTTGCTGCTGAACCGTCGTATGGTGCAGGCCAAGGAGCTCGCAGAGCGGTTCGAAGTGTCCGTACGGACGATATACCGGGATATCGAAGCCATTAATGGGGCCGGAATTCCGATCGTCACCTACCAGGGAACGAACGGAGGCATCGGGCTGGCGGAAGGATACCGCTTGGACCGCAACGTGCTGACCAACGACGAGCTCGCTGCCATCTTCACCGCCCTGCGCAGCATCTCTACCTCATATGGCAACGAGCAGCATCGACATCTAATGGAGAAAATCAACAGCGTTGTCCCGCCCCAATACTCCGAAGAATTCCAGCATAAAGCCAGCCGTGTGCTGATTGACTATTCGCCCTGGGATGGCAACGAGAGGCTGCGCCCTAAACTGCAACTATTAAAAGAAGCGGTAGATAGCTGCCGAATAGCGGGATTCATCTATTCCAATGCCGAAGGTGTTGTAACACACCGAATTGTAGAGCCGCATATGCTCATCATGAAAGGGAGACAATGGTATCTGAAAGCCTATTGCCAGACGAAAGAGCAGTTCCGGTTATTCAAACTGAAAAGAATGAAAGAGCTGGAGATCGTTCCGGAGAGGACATTCATTCGAAGAGAGTTGCCAATGCAAGAGGGTACCACTGGTCAGAGTCCGAGCAGTCCGTCAAAGGCGACAGAATTCGTCTTACGTTTCCGTGCTGACTCTCGTCATTTAGCGGAGGAATGGTTTGGCATCGAGGAGCTTGTGCCCTTGGATGACGGTAGCTGGCAAGTGAGGAAGGCGTACCCGGAAGATGAATGGTTGTATAGATTCATTCTCGGCTTGGGTCACCATGCAGAGGTGCTTGAGCCTCTCCATCTGCGTGAGATCATCGCTAGTCGCGCAGAACAAGCTGCAAAAATATATAGAATTGATAAACCAACATGACAAATAGTTGTCAAGTTTGATGTTTTATACTAAACTCATTCAACTATAAGGAGAATGATTAGGGATGAAACAGAACGAATTCAAATCAATGGCGCACAACAGTGCGACTCCATCTGAAAGCTCGCTGACCGCAGATGCGGCAAATCGCATAAGAATGGAACCTGCCCGTATCGAGGAACTTCCAACTTTCACGCTGGCCGGAATTAGCGCCGTCACGACAAATGCAGCAGAATTAGGCGGCGAAGGCAAAATTGGCAAGCTTTTTGAACAATTCCACTCGCACAATATTGGCGAACATCCGGCTCTTCATTTACAACAATCTGGCTTTTATAGCTGTTACTTCAACTATGAAAAAGGCGATGCCGGACAATATGAAGTGTTGGTCGGCGTACATGTACGGGACAATATGCAGGGGCAATATCCCGAGTCCCTCTCGACGTTCACAGTTCCCTCCGCGAAATACGCGGTATTCGTCACGGAGCGGGGACCGATTATAGCGGTGGTGCAGCGGGCTTGGGCCGATATTTGGCAATGGTCGCAACAGCCCGGCAATGATCGGGCGTTCACAGGCGATTTTGAGTATTATGGCCCGAATATCGATCCGAACGACGGGCAAGTGGAAATATATATCGCCATACGCCAGCAGGAAAGGGCTGATCAGCATAGGTGTGATTGAAAACGCTAAGGTAGCAGCCGTGTTCGAGCATTATCCGGACCATATTCAACAGAGGTTGTTGTTTCTACGCCAATTGATTCTGGATACAGCATTGGAAATAGAAGGCATTGATCACCTGAAAGAGACCCTGAAATGGGGTGAGCCTAGCTATATCGCAAAACGTGGAAGCACGATCAGAATAGCTTGGAAAGAGTCAAATCCACAACGGTATGCAATGTATTTTAACTGTAACACAACGCTTGTTGCTACATTCAAGGAAGTTTTTAGTGATATATTCAACTTTGAAGGCAATCGGGCAATTGTGTTCGGTGATAACGAGGAAATACCAATAGATGAGTTAAAACAATGCATTTCATTGTCTCTCACTTATCATTCCCGAAAACAACTTCCAATGCTTGGATTGTAATAAAGGTACGTAAGGAGAGCCGAGAAAATGCATAGCGATACGCAAAGTAAAAAACAGAGCACGGCGAGAGAGATGCCGATGCTCTGTTTTTAATGTGCGCCGAAACCAACGCGAAGTCAACAATTGGCTTTACGAAAGTGGTTACATCGTAAACTCATCAAGTTGGACGCGAAGCGGCAGTCCTAATCCGAAACATGCTGTGATCAGAGCCGAAGCCCATCATCTCCGAGTCGTTCAAGATCAGATGCTCCAAGCCCTCGTCATGTCCCGAATTGGCCGAATATTCTAAAAGAAACACTGATATTTGCTGTGAAATTTGTGTGATCAAATGTATACTGAAAGTAAAAGAATGTAGGAAAGTTCCAGTAAACGGCTTGACATCAGTGTTGAAAAGCAGAAGGGGGAATTGCGTGAGCAAGTATTTGCTTCGATTGCTGTCTTTCAGCCTTTTAATAGGGGTGCTTCCGGCAGTGCTCGTCGGTATCCTTTCTTATTCGATCGCATCTGGGGATATAGTGGATAAGGTGAAAGAGGGAAATATGCATCTGCTGGCCCAGACTCAGCTGAGTGTGGAACAAATGCTGAAGTCTGTTGAGAAATCCGCGACGCAGTTTGCAAATTCTTCTATTGTGGAAGCATCGATGGACGAATCCTACACCGTAACAGACTTCGAGCAAATACGCAAATTGTCCGTTGAGCTTTATAACTTGCAATCCAGCGATGTTGTCATCACGGAGGCTTATCTAATTAATCTTCAGCACAAATGGGCATTAGACCTCAATGGTTTGAAATCCTTGGATTCTCTTAACCATGCAAGTGAATTCCTTGATTACGCCAAGGTGACGAGAAGTATTCAATGGTATACGGGATCGGTGATAGCCGGCGGCGATGACATGGCTGTTCCGAAGGAAACCATTTCTCTTGTGCATAAAATTCCGATTCTCCCGCAGACCGATAAGCCGCAAGGACTTGTTGTCATTCGGATTGCAGCATCGGACATTTGGGAAGCGCTCTCATCCTCGAATCCCTCGGATCGGTATTATATTTTGGATCATACGGGAACGAAAATAGTGGGAGCAGCAGCGGGAGAGTCCGGGGGATACGATGAAATTAACGCTGCCGTCGCCAAGCGGCTGGAATCGGAGCCGGAAGAGCGGCTGGGACTGTTTAGCATGCAAACCGGCGGTGAGGAGGAGGCTGTCATATACCGCTCCTCCGGCTATAACGGATGGACCTATGTTTCGGTTGTTTCGATAGGGGAACTAACGAAGGAAAGTAGAAAAATTGCAAAACTGACCATGATTGTATGCGCATCCGTATTGTTGATGGTCCTTGCGGTCGCATTGTTTGGCAGCCGGCGGATGTATCGTCCGATTCAGCGTCTTCAGGATATTGCCAGAGGTCTTGGCCGTAATGTGCAGATGCATCCGTCAACGCCTAGAAACGATGAGCTTGAATTCATCAAAGTCAGCTTGCAGTCGTTGGCTTTCTCAAGAGATCAGGTGGAACAGCAGCTGCTTGGTCATTTAGGCCATCTGAAGGAATTTTTTGTGCTTAAGCTGTTTACAGACCAAATATCGGAGAACGATTTTTTTTACCGGTCGGCCCTGAATGGCTTGCCGACAGGATGGGCATATCTGGGTGTATTTGCGCTTCAGATCGATAATCTGCAGGATACCCGGTATGAGGAGGAGGATCGCGAACTGCTGCTGTACGCCGTCAACAATATTGCCGAAGAGGTGCTGCCGCCTTCCAGCCGCTTCACGCCAATCATACTGAATCAAACTCAGGTGACGATCGTCGTTGCGGATAAGACGGACCCTGCAGAGGTGAAGCGTGTATTGTACGAAGCAGCGGAGCGCATTAAAAGAAATTCCTGGGAATATTTGCATCTTCAGGTCAGTATTGGCATCAGCAAGCCTTATCGTATGCTTACGGATACGGTTAAAGCCTACGGGGAAAGCTTGTCGGCACTTAAAACCAGAATCAGCCTGGGTCCGGATATTATTGTACACTATGAGGATGTTGAGAATAATCACGGAGTCGATCACTATGAACATTCCCATCTTAAAGTGTTGGAGGAGAGACTTGTTTATTCTCTCCGCGAGATGCAGCCGAACAATGTCTCGGAGATTTTTCGGCAATATCTGGATGCGCTGCTGCCCAAGGACGGTTACTTGCACGAGCATCAATTGTTATTGATGCAGCTGGTCTCGCGGCTGCTTTACATTTTGCAGGATCAGGGAATTTCATTGAAAAAGGTACTGCAGGACGAAGGCGCGGTGAAACGGCTTATGTACCTTCAGACAAGGGATGAGATTGTGCATTGGTTCGAGTCTGTGCTGTTCGCGCCGATGATTCAGGTGTTGTCGGAAAAATCGGAAACGACGTATATTAAGATCGCAGACAGGATTGTAAGGATGATTCAGGAAAATTACGATCAGGAAATCTCATTGGAATCCTACGCCCAGGAGCTTAACTATCATCCGGTTTATCTAAGCCGGGTTTTCAAGCGGGAAATCGGTATGACGTTCAGCGATTATTTATCGGAATACCGCATGAGGATGGCCAAAGTCATGCTGGAAACAACAGATAAGAAGATCTCTGAAATCGGGGAGCAGCTCCAATACAAAAATATAAGTGCATTCATACGAACCTTTCGAAAGCTGTATGATATGACGCCGGGGCAATATCGGGAAAAGATTATGAAGGGGAGTACCGAATGAAACGTTATTCCGTCTGTATGCTCGGCATGCTCATGCTTGTCATTTCGTTAACCGCTTGCGGGTGGAAAAGCCACGGCGAAGCTTACAATGAGAAAAACAATGATGAAAAAGCTTACTTCTTATCCATGGCGGTCAGTCTGTCAGGGGAGACTACCCCCCAAAACACCCAAATTAAGCAGGCGATCGAGGCGTTTACGAATACGGAATTGCAGATTCAATGGATTCCGTATTCCGCTTATGAGGAAAAGGTGAAGCTGATGATTGCTTCGGGAGAGCTTCCGAAGCTGATCAAACTCGATTATACTCCGACCATTATTGCTACATTGAAGGCGGGACAGTTCTGGGAATTAGGCCCGTTGCTTAATGGCTACCACAATTTGTCGGCCCCTAGCCCCATGCATTATGACAACATCTCTATCGATGGGAAGATATACGGTATACCGCTGTTCCGCGAGCTTGGCCGCGCTTCCGTTCAATACCGCAAGGATTGGTTTGACAAATTGGGGCTTGAACCGCCGGTTACGTTGGATGATTGGTATAAGGTTGTGCGAGCACTCACGCTGAATGATCCAGATGGGAACGGAGTGAACGATACGTATGGGATGGCTTTGGACAAACAATACAATATGGACATATATTCCACGCTGACCCGGATCGCCGTATCTCAGGGAGCGCCTACCAAATGGATGGTGGAGGATGGACGCTTTACTCCGGATTTTATGACCGAGCCGTATTTTGAGACAATGAAGCTGTTTAGACGGCTTTATCAGGAAAAGCTGATCAATGAGGATTTTGCGATAGTAGGTACTGCCGATTCGGTGAAACTCTACAATGGAGGCCGTGCCGGCATTCAGATCGTTGGCGGGTACGCCCAGACCTGGCAGGACAAGCTGAACAATACAGTTCCTTCCGCTGTGGTCGACGTGGCACCGCTCATGGGCCCGGACGGAATCAGGTTGCCGGGGGAAAGCGGGAATGCCGGCTTCCTGGCGATCCCCAAGGATTCGGTTCGTACCGAAGAAGAAGTGAAGCAGATACTGAGCTTCCTCGACGCCTTGTTGGAGATGCCTATGCAAGCTCTACTCTCCAAAGGTATCGAAGGCAGGCATTGGACGGATCGAGGCGAATATGCCGATTTCATCGATCGCAACTTGTTTCTTGCGGAAGTTAAGCCTTATCGCGATACGCTTCCGTTCCTCGGAGACCATAATCCGCTCTTAGAGCCGGTTCTGCAGCCGGAGCTGTTCCGCAAAAACCAGAAGATTCACAAGGAGAACGAAGCGTATATCGTGTCTAATCCTGCGCTAACGCTGAATTCGGACACTTATGCCGAACGAGGGAGGGAGCTGGAGATCATGATCATGGACACGCAGACCAAATTTATTATCGGAAAGCTGGATGAGGAAGGCTGGAAAAACGGAATCGACAAATGGCGGAAGTCCGGCGGCGATAAGTTGATTCGGGAGTATGAGGAAGCGTACCGCCAGAAAGGAAAATAAGAAGTTTTCACACCCTGCGGGTTCTGGTAAAGGCCTGCAGGGTGTTTTTCTGTTCACTTTGGAAGATGAATGGCATTAATTTGTTTGCGGCATATGAAGTTGCTTGAAGGCTATTGGGCTGCAAATCGCCGGAATTCATAAAGAGGTTAACCATAAGGTATAGCTTGCCATTATGATTCTGACCCATAATCGTACTCGAAGACAAATAGGAGATGAAAGGAAAGGTGAATGTTGTCAGGATTGTTCTATGAGCTCTGATTCGCGAACAATTCTGGTTTATATAAATAGTTTTTTTGGAGGTATTTTTGATAAGGGAGGTATTTTATGAAGAAATGGTTGTCATGTATTCTTATTGTATCTTTACTTGCAGCTTTGTTTCCTGTAAGCGCTACCATTCAGGCGGCAAACGATTCGCTGCCGGCATTCCCGGGCGCTGAAGGCGGGGGCAAATATGTAACTGGAGGGCGCGGTCAAGAGGTATATGAAGTGACTACGCTTGAGGATTACAAGAGCAGCGAAACGCCGATTCCCGGATCGCTGCGGGATGGGGTAAGCCAGGGCAACCGGACGGTCGTCTTCCGCGTCGGTGGAACGATCCGCTTGAAGGAGAAACTGAGAATAGCGGGCTCAAACTTGACCATCGCAGGGCAGACCGCACCCGGAGACGGCATTACGGTAACCGATTACACAACGGTTGTGGAAGCGGATAATGTCATTATCAGGTATATGCGTTTCCGCTTGGGCGACCGCGTACCAAGCGAGGACGATGCTTTCGGCTTGCGCGATCGCAAAAACATCATCATCGATCACAGCTCCTTCAGTTGGTCTGTTGATGAGGTGCTCAGTCTTTACAACAATTACAATACGACGGTTCAGTGGTCGATCATCGAGGAAAGCATGCTGATGAGCTCTCACGAGAAGGGACGTCACGGCTATGCCGGCATTTGGGGCGGAAATCATGCCAGCTTTCTTAACAACCTCATTGCGCATAATCTGAGCCGCAACCCGAGATTCTCGGGGGGCGACCCTGTGTATGACATCATGGAGTCTACCAACAACGTGATTTACAATTGGGGCCTTTTTTCAGCCTATGGCGGCGGCAAGGGGCAGTACAATTTGAATAATAACTATTATAAATATGGTCCGAACTCTTACTATAATGTGCGCAACGTCATATTCAGTGAAGTCAGCCCGTCCAGCCAAATGTATGTAAGCGGAAACATTATGGATGGCGACGCTGCCGTCACCGCAGACAACTGGCTTGGCGTGCCCGTCGTGCAGGACTCCGCCTCGAAGCTGTCTCAGCCTGTGCAGGTGGAGGGCGGATACGTACCTGTATCCGCTCAAGACGCATACCATCGTGTACTCGCAAGTGCGGGAGCTGCTTTGCCGAAGCGCGACGCGATCGACGCCCGGGTCGTTCAGGATGTGAAGAACCGAACCGGACAGCACATCAACTCGCCGCTTGAGGTGGGGGGGTATCCCGATTATCCAACGGTCGTCTCTACCGTGGTTGATCAGGACCATGACGGCATGGATGACGCCTGGGAATTGGCAAACGGCTTATCCCCGGCTGATCCGGGCGACCGAAACCTGACGAATTTATCTCCGGAAGGGTATACGAATCTGGAGGTATATCTACACGACTTAATCGTGAAAGGAAACGCCGATAACAAAAATACGGATAATCCGATTGTCTCGATCACTTCTCCCGTTACCAACACATTGACAGATGAGGGGAGCCATATAACGGTGGACGCTGTCGCCTCCGACAACGACGGGATTGCCAAAGTGGAATTGATTGTTGACGGTATTGCAATAGCGGAGGATACAATGGCTCCGTACAGCTTCGAATGGAATAACGTAACCGACGGCACCCATTACCTGGTCGTTCGCGCTACGGACAATGCCGGATTGTCGACGCAGTCGGACAATGTGGCCGTCCACGTCAACCGAACAGGCCCAATCGATCCGTGGCAATCGCAGGATATAGGTTCTGTCGGCATCCCAGGCCATACGCAGCTGGAAGGCGACGCGCAGACGGTAACGGTCAAGTCTGCCGGGCGAATCGGCGGCGACCCTGGCGCGAATATATCGGGCAGTACTGCCGATGCGTTTCACTTCGCGTATCAGACGCTAACAGGCAACGGTGAAATCATCGCCCGAATCGATCGTGTTACGGCAACGGATGACAACGCGAAAGCGGGGGTCATGATTCGCGAAACGTTGGACCCTTCCTCCAATATGGCCACGCTTGCGATACCTTATGTGAAATTCGGCAGGAAAGGCGTCATGATCAGCCGCCAGGCCGCAGGCGGTCAATCTGTAAGGGTGGAGCCGGATGAATTCATTTCGGTGCCTTATTGGGTGAAGCTTGTCCGGATCGGAAACCAGCTGACAGGACTGATATCCGCAGACAAGACGACCTGGAAGCAGGTTGCCGCCATCGACTTGCCGATGTCCGAAACGGTCTATATCGGTTTGGCGGCGGACGCCGGCAAAAAGGAAGACGATGTGAATAAATACAACACGTCTCTGTTCAGCGGGGTGGAGCTTCATGCGCTGGCGGCAGATTTCCCGACGCCTCCGCAGGCGTTGGAAGCAACAGCAGGAGATAAGAGCGCGGTGCTCGGCTGGTCGCCGGTGAGCGTGGCTACCGGTTATAACATTAAGCGAAGCGATGTTCCCGGCGGGCCATATACGACGATCGCGTCCAACGTGACGTCCCCGTCTTTTACCGATACAAACCTGATAGCAGGCAAAACGTATTTCTATGTCGTTACGGCGGTAAACGCGGGCGGCGAAAGCTTCGATTCGACGGAGGTCAGCGTGACCCCAACCGGGGCTGCTGAGACCATACGGCTCGTAGACGACGATTTCGAGTCAGATGCGATTGGAGAAATACCGGCAGGTTATACGCTGATTAGTCCGAACCCGGCAACGGAAACGAATAAATTGATTGCTCAATCAGTACCAGCGGCGAGTACAGGAAACGGCTCGAGTCAAGCGATGCAGATTTTTGACATGGGTACGGTAAACACCAGAGCCGCGAAAACCTTTGCACCGCAGAAGGGCACTGTTATTGTCGAAGCGGATTACATGCAGGAGAGGGTCATCGGCTCTGCCGGCTTGCTACAACTGCAAACGCAAGACGGCGCCAGAACGCCGTTGTCCTTGGAAATTCGTAAACCGGCCGGTGAGAGCACGAATGTATTTGTCGTCAACCATCGCGGAACGTACATCAAGGTGACGAATGAGCAGCCGGCAATCAACCAATGGATCCATATCAAGATCGAAGCGAATGTTCTCACGGGTAAAGCAAAGATTTATGTGGATGGCGTTCCTTCGGTGACGCCGGAAATTGATTTCGAGAGCACGGCGCTTTCGGATACGCAGGCAAAGGGCATCGGCCGCATTCATTTCTCCACGCCGGGCACCGGAACGGGAAGCCCCTATTGGGATAACGTGAAGGTGTATATAGAGCCGGTTGCCGCTCCTTCAGGAGTAAAGGCAGTGCAGGGCAATGGGGCTGTCGAGTTGAAATGGCCTGTTGTAGAAGGGGCGGCCTCTTACAACGTGAAGCGAAGCGAAACGGATGGAGGCCCTTATGCAACCATCCAATCCGAATGGCTGGAATCTTCATTTATCGATAACACCGTATCGAATGAGACAACGTACTTCTATGTCGTTACGGCGAGCGGTGTCGGCGGCGAATCCGCCAATTCCAACCAGGTGCAAGTCACCCCGTCGGCATCCGCTCCAAAGCCTGCCGCACCTGCAGAACTAAGATTGAAAAGCCGGGATTCGCAGTTGGATTTGAGCTGGAACGCCGTGGACAACGTGAATTTTTACACCGTGAAGAAGGCGGCCGACCCTGCGGGGCCTTACGAGGTCGTTGCTTCCAATATTACGGAAACCGCTTACCGGGCGGGCGGCGTGTCGAATGGCGCAACCCAATATTTCACTGTAACGGCTACGAATGTAGCGGGAGAGAGCGTTGACTCGGCTCCTGCGAGCGGTGCTGCCTTAGCGCATATTGGTACGCCTGGCTTGACAGCGGAGGGGGGCAACGCCAAAGTAACGCTAAATTGGACGTCTGCAGCGGAAGCCGACCATTACTTGCTGAAACGTGCCACGGACATAGAGGGTCCCTATACGATTGTCGCTGAACATTTATCTGGAACGAATTACACCGACACGAAAGTCGTGAACGGTCAACCTTATTATTACAAAGTATCTGGCGCTAACGAGTCGGGTATCGGCTTGGAATCCGGCGTTGCAGCGGCTCGTCCCGTATTGAATATCGGCCAGCCGGGTGTGCCGGTTGGCGTCAAGGCGGACCCGAGCGATTCGGAGGTTCAGTTGTCGTGGAATGCGGTCAGCGGGGCTGCAGATTATCAAGTGGTTCGCGCAACGGACAAGAACGGTCCGTACTCGGTGATCGCCGATCAGGTGACAGGATTATCGTTCACCGATCAAGGTCTGGCCAATGACACCGCTTATTATTACGCAGTTGCGGCAAGCAATAATAAAGGCATGAGCTATCATTCCTTGCCGGTGAAGACAGTACCGGGCACATTGCTTATTGTAGCCAAAGACGGAAGCGGGCAATTCACCACAATAGGGGATGCGATCAATGCCGTTCCGGACAACAGCACGAAGCTTACGATCATCAAAGTGAAGAACGGGATTTATAACGAGAAGGTGCTTATTCCCTCGACGAAGAACAGGATCACGATGATCGGGGAAAGCAGGGAAGAGACCGTTCTGGTCAATGGAGATTCCGCAAGTACAATCGGCCCCGACGGGAATCCGCTCGGTACAAGCAACAGCTATACGCTAAGGGTGCAGGGAACCGACTTTACGATGGAAAATATGACGGTTCGGAACGATGCCGGACGGACTGCGGGGCAAGCCGTCGCGCTTTATGCGGAAGGCGATCGGGGGATTTACCGCAACGTGAAGCTGTTGGGCTACCAGGATACGCTGGAGACCAATAGGGGACGGCAATATTTTGTTGACAGCCATATTGAAGGGACCGTGGACTTTATTTTCGGAGACTCTGCGATCGTTTTCGAGAATAACATCATTCACAGCGTTGGCCCCGGCTATGTCACGGCGCCATCCACGGAAAAGGATCAGCCGGGATACGTGTTTATCAACAATCAACTGACTGCCAGCGCAGATGCGCCTGCCGGAACGGTAGACCTCGGCAGACCATGGAGGGATTACGGTAGCTCAACGTACATCAATAACTACCTTGGGGAGCATATCCGGCCTACGGGGTGGAACGAATGGGTTGACGGCCGTTCGAAGACCGCTCGCTTATCCGAATACGCGAGTTACGGTCCGGGAGCAGGCCCGGCCGGACGGGTCAACTGGTCGACGCAATTGACAGCGGAGGAAGCGGCTCAATATACGATAGAGTCCACACTTGGCGGTTCCGATGGTTGGAATCCGAAAGAGTCTATTGGAATGATTGACACTGCTCCGATTGCCGTCGTACGGGTATCCTCCATCTCGGTTTTCGCGACGGGCGGAATGAATGCGATCACGTCGAAGAATGGCTCGCTGTCTTTGAAGGCATCGGTTCTTCCGGGCAATGCGGCAAACCCGGCGGTTGCTTGGGGAGTGTTTGAGATAAACGGAGTTACGCCCACGAGCAAGGCGATGATTACTGCGGACGGACTGCTTACTGCGAAAAATAACGGAATCGTCAAGGTTGTCGCAACTGCCAAAGACGGCAGCGGCGCTCAAGGAAGCATCTATGTATCCATCAGCGGGCAAACGGGAATTCTTGCCGACTTCCCGGTGGCAACACTTGACGGACCTGCGGAAGTATCATCGGGGCAGGAGTTCAGTTACCGGGTTGGATTAAGTCATGTATCGTCCTCTCCATACACGTCAGTGTATGCAGTTGATTTCACGCTGCAGTTCGGAACGGACGCTGTTGAATTCGTCTCCGCCCATTCGCTCAAATCGGATTTCCGGATAATGGCTCAGAAGACGGACGTTCCTGGCCGGGTCAGGATTATCGCAACCAGTCTGGGATCGGCCGGAGCGGTCACGTCGGGCGGCGAACTCATCGAGTTGAAGTTTCAAGCGAAGCCGGTCTCGGTTGCGGTTGCAGCGCCGCTTGATTTCACTTCCTTCAAAGCCTCTAACGGGGCGGCTCAAAGTTTCACCGTGTTGCAGACCGTTCAACCCGTGATACAAGTTGTTCCTTCTGCCAACTAAGCGGGTCTGATGGATTCGAATGGCACTATGCACACCGCGCGCTGGGAGCCTCGCGCGCGGTGTCACACAATAAGGAAGGAAGTGGAACGATTGAAAAGATTGAAACGATCGAAAAGATTGCTAATAATTGCGTTGTCCGTACTTATAATATTTGCGTCCTTCCCTCTTACAGGTAGCAAAGTATCGGCTGCCGTGTCCGTGCCAACCGGGAATACCGCATTAATCAACGATGACTTTAATGGAGTAACCGATGCAACGGTGACGAAAACGACAAGCCCTGCGACGACGGTAGCGGGATACAAGCCTACGGTTACGGGCGCAAACAGTTCGGTCGGCATCAGCCAATCGGGAATGGACGGAGGGGAAGCCGTTACATCCGATGCTCTATTGCTGAGGGACTTGGACGGCAAAAACCACCTTAGTCAAACCGTCGGCGACGGCAGCGGTTACACGGCCGTCACCAAACCGTTGGGGGATAATGTGAAAGATGGCATCCTGACGATCGAGCAGGATATGTATTTCTTCGGAGATACGACCGTCCCGAACGGAACGAACGATATTAGCCGCGGCCGAACGGTCCTGACATTGTCCGGCGGGATCAATGATGAGAACCGTTCGTCGGATACGCTCTTTCAAGTCGACCTTAAAGGCGCAAATATTGCATGGAGAGACAGTACCGGAGTCTATACCAATATTACGGCGAACAAAGTTGCGAACGGGGTATGGTACCATCTGAAAGCGGTTGTCAACTTCGCCACGCTTCGTGTCGACTACTATGTTACCATGGCGAGCGATGGAACGATGCTTGGCAAGCTGGAGGGCCAGCCGTTCTCGATGAGGACGCTCGGCGATGCGTCGACGGATTATGCGGTTGCCAAATCTTATCTGGCAACTACCGGCGGCACGACGGCACAAAATCTTTTGTTGGATAACATTATTGTATACAAGGCGAATACGCTGCCGGATGTGCCTGTCTGGGAAAGCCTTACGCCTTACGACTCCAAAGTGAAATTGTTATGGAGCGCCGCGAAGAATGCTGAATCGTATTCGATTCAACGCAGCACGACATCCGGAGGACCGTATACGACAATTGCATCGGAAATTCCGGTGTCGCAATTGGATTATTACGACGCGACCGTAACGAATGAGACGACCTATTACTATAAGATTAGCGCGGTCAATACATTCGGCAATAGCGATTCCGTGGAGCAATCCGTAACGCCTACCGCATCGGCGGCGCTTCCTCCGCCTCCGGCGAACATCGCCGTTGTTGCCCGCGATTCGGCGGCAAGCATCTCCTGGAACCAGGTTTCAAGCGCAAGCCAGTATACGCTGAAGCGAAGCCTGTCTTCAGAAGGACCCTACACAACGGTTTCAAGCACTTTGCCTTACACGCAAACGAGCTATTATGATTCGGGATTAACGAACGGTACGGCTTATTATTATACGTTGGCAAGCCAAGCGCCCGACGGAACGCCGGGCGACGATAGTGCGCCTGTTATGGCGAAACCGACTGCTCCGTTTGCGTCGCCTGCGAAGGTCGCCGCCACAGTCTCCGATTCTCAGGTATCGCTACTATGGGAGCCTGTCAGCGGTGCTGTCCATTACACAGTGAAGCGCAGTGCGATTTCCGGAGGTCCGTACGCAACGATCGCAGCGAACGTCGTTCCGACCGAATATACGGACGGGACGGCAGTGAACGGCATGACCTATTATTATGTGGTCTCCGCTTCCGACGGACGGATGGAAAGCATGAACTCTTTGCAAGTTGCCGCCTCGCCAGCCTCCATAACGGCAGGAGCGCCTGCCGCCCCGGGCGGATTGACCGTCAAGCCAGGCGACAGGAAGGTGGAATTGAAGTGGGATGCTGTTCCGGGGGCTGCTTCCTATACGGTGAAGAGAGCGGTCTCCTATGCCGGACCGTACACCGTTTGGAGTGCAGGCTTGACCGAAACGGCCGCTGTCGATAATACGGCGGTGAACGGCACGACCTATTACTATATCGTATCGGCAACGAATGCGAAAGGAGAAGGCGCGTCCACTATACCGGCCATTGCTACGCCTGCGCCGATGATCGTCGTTGCGAAGGACGGCACGGGAGATTTCACGGCCGTTCAGGATGCGGTAAATGCCATCCCGTCGAACAATACGGTCAGGACCGTTATTTACATCAAGAACGGCGTGTATAAGGAGAAGATTCTGGTCAACAAGCCTTATGTCAGCTTTGTCGGCGAAAGCCGCGACGGCACAGTGCTGACCTACGACGACTATGCCTGCAAGGAGGACCCGACCGGATCACCGTCGGCTCAGGGCTTCTGCTCCACCTTGCCAGCAGGAACGCTCATTTTGGGCACAGGCAAAAGCTACTCGGTCAGCGTGACAGGAGCCCATTTCACGGCGGACAGCTTGACGATTCAAAATACAGCGTTTCCAAGAACAGTGGTTGCTCCGGCGATTGCGTTGTCTGCAACAGGAGACCGCGCTGTATTCACGAACCTAAAGGTTCTTGGCTTTCAAGACACGCTATATGCGGGCAACGGCAGACAGTACTTTAAGAACGTTATTATTGAGGGCGATGGGGATTATATCTTCGGCAATGCGAAGGCAGTCTTCGAAAGCTCGGAGATCAAATTCGTCGGCAAAGCAGGAGGACATGTTACAGCGGCTTCAACGGATGCGACTTCTGAATTCGGTTATGTGTTCTTGAACTCCAGGTTAACAAGAGGCACGTCTGCTTTAAAATCGTCCGTGACGGTAGGAACCTGGGATTCCTCCTGGGATATAGATGCCAATATCAGCGCAACGGACAGAACCGCCGATCTGGGCAGACCTTGGAGGCCATACGCGAATGTCAAATACATCAACACCTGGATGGATGCCCACATCAAAGCCGTCGGTTGGGACAACTGGGGCAATGCCAGCAACGAAGAGACGGCCAGGTACGGGGAATACAACAGCACCGGGCCGGGAGCCAATGCGAAGATGAGGTTCAGCTGGACCCGACAATTTACTGCTGATGAGGCAAATGGGTATACGCCGCAGCGAATATTGGCCGGTTCGGACGGTTGGGATCCGGCGTTAATCAGTGCCCTGCCCGGACAAGTCGTTAAACAAGTTCCGTCAGGCCCGGTCGGGAATTCGGATAAATCGCTTCTTCATTCCCTGATTGTCAATGCTGAAGCTGCAGCCCTTGCCGCAGTGGAAGGAACGGGCGCAGGGCAGTATCCGTCCGGAACGGTGGCAATTCTTCAATCGGCGATCCAGGCCGCCAAGGCGGCCCAGAACAACGAAGCATCGACACAGGAGGAGATCGATCAGGCCGCCCTTGAGCTGAATCAGGCGATTCAAGCATTCAACAACGCCGTCAATATCGATTACGATCCGATGGACGTGAACCAGGACGGAGATATCAATGTCGCGGATATCGGATGGGTCACGAATCATTATGGCAAATCATCTGCCGATTCCGAATGGGATTTGGTCAAAGCGGGAGATATCAATTTGGACGGTAAAATCGATATTCAGGATCTGATGGCGATCGCTGCTTTTGTTCAGAACTTACCGAATCAGGTCGAGGAACAGACATCCTACAAATTTAATTTTACCAACATGGCCAAAGACGGATACACATCAGTGGTCTATGATAACGGAGTGCCGCTGTACAACTCTTCGGTTGGTTATGGATTTATTCAGGAGACCAGCGCGATGCCGGCTAGACAAGTGCATACGGCTCAAATTACTTCTGACGGAACCGGATTTGTCATTAGCGAGCCGCAATTTACTGACGAGTCGAGTACGAACTACAACCATTATGGCATGGCATTTCGGATACAGGCTCCTCCGGGGGCGTACCAGGTTAATGTCAAAACGACCTCCAATGCGGCGAATACGACCGTATCGGTATCGGGTATGGAGACGAGCCGGATTCTGAAAGGCGGATTCTGGGATGCAGCCAAGCTGGTGCCTATCCGTAATTTCATTACTGCAAGCGGTAACGAATGGACCTACAACTATGTAAACGGCCAGAACTTCATTGATATCGAGATTGAACCGAACAAAGTGAATACGCCTGTCGGTGTGCAGGAAATCGTTCTTACGCCGATCGCGCCGCAACCGCGCCAGGCTGGAACGCTTCCGACGATATATACGCTCGGGGATTCCACGGTCAAATCCTACACCTTTGACGAAACGCCGATGAGCGGCTGGGGTCAGGTATTTGACAATATGTTCGACCTGAGCAAGGTCAATGTCGTTAACTATTCTATGGGCGGACGTTCGTTCAAGAGCGCATATACGGAAGGCCGGTTCAACGACATACTCATGACGGGTAAAGTCGGAGACTATGTATTGGTTCAGTTCGGACATAACGACGAAAGTACGGATGAGAACAGCAGATTCGGCAGAGGCGCTACGGAAGAGATGTACGAAACCTATATCAAGGATGTGTACATTCCTGCCATCCGGGCTCGCGGCATGATTCCTGTACTGATTACGCCGATGTCCAGAGTCAACGGCGCTGTGCAGCCGGGACATGTCTATACGAACTCCTTCAAGAACAGACTGTTCCCGGATATTATGAAAGAGGCAGCTGAAGAGTTGGGAGTCACCCTGATTGATCTGAACGCGGAAAGCATCAAATATTACAACGCCATCGGAGTCGAAGCGACGACCGCGATCGTCATGTCCATCGAATCGGGGGAAACTCCGGGCAAAACCAACGATGGAAGCTACGCTAACGGTCATCCGTCGAACAAAATAGACGGAACGCATTATAAAGAAGCCCTTGCGAAACAATTTGCTCGAATCATTGTTACGGAAATCACGGGCATAGGATCCGCAGGCGACCCGAAAGCGGCGAATATTGCTTCGTATCTGAAACAAGACGTCAAGACGGCCATCGCAACGGGCGATTGGGCGGACGTGTTCCGTGAAATGGCGGGCGATACTACGACAGGTGCGGGTGCATATTATCGGAACCAGATTGAGAAATTGCTGCAGATTGGCGTTATGCACAAGGATCCGAGTGGCAACTTTAATCCCGATGCAGATATGATGGTGGGCGAATTTGTTGCAGCTATCAGCGCGATAATGGACGTGGATTCATCGATGTTGTCGGGATATCCGAACGGAAAGCTTACCCGTGAGGTGATGGGCGCTATTCTGAGCGATGCCTATCGCGCGAGGTTTGGCACAACAAAGACGAAGTATATGACGGATTACAACGGCACGACCGCAGTGCCTGGCAGTCCGGAGTATGATCCGAATCTGGATGCCGGCGCCAAAGGCGTCATGTACTATCCGCTCGTTTCCTACGAGCAGCTTACGGATACAGCAGATCTATCGCCGGAATTGGCCGACAAGGTTAAGGATGCTTATGAATTGGGTCTCATTCGGTCAGAGAAAGGAATCGCGAGAGGCAAAATGGTTAACGGCACAGAGCTTGAGCCGAAGAATATCGTTGTAAGAGCGAAAGCGGCCAAAGCACTATATTTTATGTGGGTGCTCGTACAAGAGGTGAACGTTGAAAATGATCTTTTCACCGGTCACATCGACAATGTCGCACCGACGGCAACAGTGGAGTACAGCACAACTGAGCCTACCAATCAGGATGTCGTAGCGACCATCACGCCAAGCGAAGCTGTGACGATTACCAACAATGGCGGTTCAAGCAGCTACACATTCACGGAAAACGGCAGCTTTACCTTTGAGTTTGTGGATGGAGCAGGAAATGTGGGAACGGCAACGGCGATTGTCGCCAACATCGACAATGTCGCATCGACGGCAACAGTGGAGTACAGCACAACTGCGCCTACCAATCAGGATGTCGTAGCGACCGTCACATCAAGCGAGGCTGTGACGATTACCAACAATGGCGGTTCAAGCAGCTACACATTCACGGAAAACGGCAGCTTTACCTTTGAATTTGTGGATGGAGCAGGAAATGTGGGGACGGCAACGGCGATTGTCTCCAACATCGACAATGTCGCACCGACGGCAACAGTGGAGCACAGCACAACTGCGCCTACCAATCAGGATGTCGTAGCGACCATCACGCCAAACGAAGCTGTGACGATTACGAACAATGGCGGTTCAAGCAGCTACACATTCACGGAAAACGGCAGCTTTACCTTTGAGTTTGTGGATGAAGCAGGAAACGCGGGAACGGCAACGGCGATTGTCGCCAACATCGATAAGATTGCGCCGGTCTTGACATTGGTTCCGAGCACACAGACTTTATGGCCAGAGAACCACAAGCTGGTGACCGTAACGATCGGCGCCAATGGGCAAGATGAAGGCTCCGGCGTCAGTACGATTGTGCTGACCTCGATTACAAGCAATGAACCGGACGACGGTTTAGGCGATGGGAATACAGAGGGAGATATCGTAGGTGCCGACATCGGAACCTTAGATACAGAGTTTCAGTTGAGCGCCGAGCGATCCGGCAAAGGGCAAGGACGCATCTATCTGATAACTTATACGATTACGGATGTTGCAGGAAACCAATCTACTGCTACTGTTGAGATTACGGTACCACATAACAAATAATGCTGGAGACCGGGTATTGTCGCCACAGCGGCCGTGCCCGGCTCATTCTGCTGGTTATATTCGGCACAGCGCTGGTTAACTGAAGGTTATAAAATAGCGGGATTATAGGCAAAACAGCTTGTTCGGCTGGACTGGTTATTTTCGGGTTATATACGTACAAAACGCAATCAGTCTATGCTGATGGTGCAAACAAAATTATTAAATGAAAACGGAGGTCGAACAAATGCCAAAGAAAAAAGTCAGCACTGTACTGGCAGTCGTTACAGCTGTTGCAGTGATGGCCGGGTGTTCGGGAAATGCAGGCAATCAGGTAACGCCGACAGCCAGCCAGAATACGGCGGGAGACGCGACGAAGGCGCCGGAGGATACGAAGAAAGAGCCCTTAAAAATTACAATGATGGCGAATCTTCAAACAACGGATGTTCCGGATCCGACGATCGAAAAAATGATCGAGGAGGCAACGAATACGGAGCTTGATATTCAATGGGTGCCGACAGACAGCTATGAAGAGAAGATAAACGCTTCATTCGCAACTAACACGCTTCCGAAAGCGACGTATGTCGGGAACCTTAATTTGCTTCGCGATGCGATTCGCAACGATCAGTTCTGGGAGATTGGCCCTATGCTGCAAGACTACCCGAACTTGAGCAAGCTTAGCCCTGACGTATTGAAGAATACTTCGGTAGACGGCAAGATTTATGCGCTGTACCAAGAGCGTCCACTGTCCCGCCAAGGTATCATTTATCGGAAAGACTGGGCAGATAAGCTTGGAATAGAAGCGCCGACGACGACCGATGAATTTTTCACCATGCTGGAGAGGTTTACGAAAGAGGATCCGGACGGCAACAACAAGAACGATACGATCGGTCTTGCGGACCGAAACGACCTCATATACGGCGCATTCAAGACGGTCGCTTCCTGGTTCGGCACGCCGAACAATTGGGGGGTCCGGGACGGCAAGCTTGTGCCTGAATTTATGACGCCGGAATACATGGACACGATGAATCTCTTTAAGCGCTTGCATAGCGCGGGTTACATGAATCAAGACTTTCCGGTTACAGTCAAGGCGGATCAACATAACTTGATCATTTCGGGCAAGGCAGGCGTATATGTCGGATCCTTGGGCGATGTTAACGCCTTGCAACCGAAAATTGCCGAACTCAACCCGAGTGGGCTGCTTGACGTCCAAAACCGGGTTGCGGCCCCAGGCAAAGAGTATGGGGTCTGGGCGATTCCGGGATATGGCGCGGTCGTGCTCTTCCCTAAATCGGCCGTTAAAACGGAGGAAGAGCTGAGAGGCATTCTTGGATTCTACGATCAGATGATGAGTGCAGAAATGGCGAACCTGACCCGATGGGGCATTGAGGGCACGCACTATACGGTTGAAGACGGCATGGCCGTCGACATCAGTGAACGCGCAACGTTTGAACGCGAGGTAAAGCCGTATTTGTCGATGCAAATCGGCGGAATATCCACAATCGAAGGCTTCCTCGACCTAAAGCGCGAGCCTCTTCCAGCGAAAGCGGAGGAGCTTATAAAGGATAACGACAACTATTTGATTCACGACCCGGCAGTGGCGCTTGATTCGGCAGCGTTCAATCAGGATGGAGCGCGCTTGCAAGAGCTTATTAAAGACGCCACCTACAATTACATGCTCGGCAATATCGACGAGGCCGGCTTCCAGGCTGCTGTGGATCAATGGTTGAAGCAAGGCGGTCAGAAGATTATTGATGAGTTCAACGCTTCTTACGCTGCAGCGCAATAAAGGTCGTTTATAAAATGACGGAGGCTGCCGGTAAACATCTGACAGCCTCCACATTTTCTGTACAGAAAGGGAGAGAAACCATGCGTGATACAGCCGCTTTGAGCGAGATGGTCGTCAAAGAAAAGCAAAGACCGGAATTAAGGAGAAGATTTATAAAAAACCGGGCTTTGTATATGATGATTCTTCCCGGCTTTCTTTTCTTCGTCATTTTTAAATACATTCCGATGGGCGGCCTTGTAATCGCCTTTCAGGATTATCAGCCTTACAACGGAATATGGAACAGCCCATGGGTAGGCTGGAAGCACTTTGAACGGTTATTTGCCGATCAGATGTTTGTCACGATCTTGAGAAATACGCTTCTGTTGTTTTTTCTTAATCTTTTGTTTTACTTTCCGGTTCCGATTATTCTCGCTTTGATGTTGAATGAGGTGCGCATCAATATATTTAAGCGCGTTGTACAAACCGTGGTATATATCCCGCATTTCATGTCTTGGGTTATCATCGTTTCGATCTCCTTTGTCATGCTGTCTATGGACAGAGGGATCATAAACGAACTGTTCGTAATGATGGGCTTCGAGAAAGTGAATTTCTTAATGAGCACGGAATGGTTCCGGCCCATGTATGTGCTTCAGATCATTTGGAGAGAAGCAGGCTGGGGCACCATCATCTATTTGGCGGCTATGGCAGCCATTGACCCGGGGTTGTACGAAGCGGCCCGGATAGACGGCGCAAGCCGGTTGCGTCAAATCTGGCACATTACACTGCCTTCCATTCGCAGCGTTATCGTAGTGCTGTTGATTCTGAAGATCGGGGACGTGCTGGAACTTGGATTCGAACATATTTATCTCCTTTTAAACTCCATGAATCGCGAGGTAGCGGAGATATTCGATACTTACGTATTTACGGCCGGTTTACGGCAAGGGCAATTCAGCTACAGTACGGCGGTAGGCTTCTTCAAGTCTATTGTTGGTCTCATTTTGGTTATATCTGCAAATTGGCTGTCAAAGAAGGCGGGCGAAGAAGGCATTTATTAATTTATGAAGAAGGTGGAGTCATCATGGTGCAAGATAAAACGATCGGCAGCCGCATATTCAATGTTGTGAACTACTCGCTGCTATTGGTCATCGCCTTAGTTACATTCCTGCCCTTTATTCATGTCATTGCCGGTTCATTCACGACGGCCGGCGAGCTGGCAACGAAGCAATTGGTACTGGTTCCGACGACTTGGTCACTGGAAGCTTACCGTTACATTTTCTCGACGAATACCGTCTTGACAGGTTTGGCTACATCAATAGGCGTAACCGCAGGGGGGACGTTGTTCAGTATGTTCTTAACTGCGCTGATGGCTTACGGGTTGTCTCGCAGAGATTTAACTGGGCGCCGCCCTATCATGTTTGTGGTGGTGTTCACGATGCTGTTCAGCGGCGGCATCATTCCGACATTTCTGGTCGTCAAGTCGATGGGGCTTATTGATTCGTATGCAGCGATGGTCGTTCCGACAGCCATTAACGCATTTAACCTGATCATTATGCGCAACTTTTTCCAGAACCTCCCCGAGGGCCTTGAGGAGTCGGCGAAGATCGACGGGGCAAGCGATTGGGGCATCCTTTTCCGCATCGTCATTCCGCTGTCTATGCCGGCAATCGCGACGATTTCGCTGTTTTATGCGGTAACCTATTGGAACACCTACATTACTGCGATCTTATATCTTACTGATGCCGGCAAATGGCCGATCCAGGTTATTCTGCGTCAAATTGTCGTTTTGTCAAGCGGACTAGCGGGAGACACGTCAAGTATGGACGACTTCGCCTCGCGTCCGCCGGAGCAGACGGTGAAGATGGCTGTTATCGTTGTGGCTACTCTGCCGATCCTGCTTGTATACCCGTTCCTGCAAAAGCACTTCGCCAAAGGCGCGCTGCTTGGTTCGATTAAAGGGTAGTTTCCTGATCTGCGAAAGGATACTGATTGTGAGTCCAATCAAAAAGCAGACATGAGTTGAAGCTCTTCCGATGGAAATAACAATAGAATATTACGGGAAGCTGGAATTCGTCTGCCGAGGCCAATCGGTCAAACGATAGGATATGATTATAGTAGTTTTTCTAAATGAATCTCTTATTCAATTGCTTAACGATATGGTCAGCTGTACGTATGGCCAATGCTCCAGTAGTCAATGTCGGATTAACCGGGCCGAATGAGGGAATAAGACTGTTGTCCGCCATGTAAAGACCGGATGCCGATGTTGAGGCAGCATCCCCCATACGGGATGTTCCGGCATCATGGTTCTCCGCCCCCGGAAGCCAGATGCATATCGCCGGTCTGCCGGATGCAGGGTAAAATCATTTTCATGACGGAAGCGACTTGATGGGTAGCCTGAATCATTTGCGCCATAACTGCTTTATCGTTCTCATTATAGGAGAAATTCACCTGGATGTTTGGAATACCGTATTCATCCCTTCTGCTTGGATCCAAGTAGACGTAATTGTCAAATCGTGGAACGATTCTGCCGGAGACATCGAACTCAAAGTACGTCTTCGTTCCTCCAATTTTAAACTGATAAGGACGATGCTTCACTTGTGGAATCAATAGAGATACCATGCCTAGGGTACCACACCTCGGATTCCTCCTTTTGAATTTGCTGACTGGCCGATCACCTACAAAGAGATCGAGCCGTATTACCATATCGCAGAGCAGGCCATGCATGTAAACCGGTATAGCTCGCCCTTTAATCAGCATCTGCTCAGACGGCTTTGGCAGGGAGGTCACCCTGTGTCGGAATTATTACTTGAAGTTATAAACTGCAACGGCTCCAACGTGTATTTCTGGAAAGCTCTTCGTCTTGGAAGCTTTGATTTGGCCGTTAATGCCAGAGCCGTTCAGATTCTGACCAACGAACGGAGCGTCACCGACGTAAAGGTGATGTCTCCGGATAAAACATCGTATTTATTAAGAGCAAGGACCGTAATTATGAGGGAGCCGTTGCCCAATTGATCGTAGAATCTCCATAGCGCGGCGGCACCGCCGATTCCGGTACCAATAATAAGGATATGGAGGGTACCCATTGGTAGAGAAGCTTGCCAGGTTGAGCTATCGGGCACACGGGGACCGGCAAGGCGTTGACTCTTACTTCTAATGGTTCTGTTTCCCCGGCCACCCAAATCCTCATGCATTCACCTCGATTCTAACAATTGTTATATATATGAGCTATTCGCTCTTAGATGATTTGGAGAACCGTACCATAAGTTAATCGTGTAACGATAACTACAGTGTAATAGGCTTGGAATAACAATGGGATTGTAGAAGCAAATCCGGCAGCCGGAGCGATTGGAGTTCCGAGCGAGGAGTAAGAACTGAAAGGCATATAACCGGATATAAGATTTGGATACAACACCGCCATATGGGTCCTATGCCTTAGGCGATGTACTCTTAGGGTTCAAGTCAACAAGGTATCAACACTTGCTCTCTGAAAATACTAGCCGTTCTTGAAATGCCGGAGCGTGTGCGGAGAGACGTGGACGCTGGCTTGCCATGTCATACCAACCTTGGAAAGCTTCAAAAGCAGTCCAAACCGTTAAGAGCCTGAGCTGTCATAGCGCAGCACACCACGGTTGAAAACCCAGCATGCAAGCGCAAAGAGCAGTGCGCCAACGATGATTGAGCTATACGCATAGAAGCCTGCCATCGTCCCGCTCTCCAGTTTGTCCAAAAACGCTGCCGCAGGATAAAAGTTAACGAATGCGTAAGGAATGACGAAAGTAAGCAGCAGTTGAATCGATTTTCCATAAATGCTGATCGGGTAGTTTATGAAGCTGCGGATCGTATAGATTGCAATGTCAACGATCGTTCCGGAGCGAACGATCCAGAACGCACTGGACGCTGAGATGACGATTATGGCCGCCTGAATGAGTGTGCCTCCGATAACCGTTAGTACAATGAAGGCTATGTGCGATCAATTCCGAGTGTATGTAATAAGAACCTAGAAGGGAGTGTTATGTTATATCCATGAATTACCGTTTGAAAAAGAATCGCAGTTGCATTTCACGAAAGCGGCGGAACTTCTAAACATTGCACAGCTGACTTTAAGTAAGCAAATCAAAGCGTTAGAGGAGGAAAATCGGGACGCCTCTGTTTGATCGTATGGGCAAGCGAATTGCAATAACAGAAGCGGGACAGATTCTTTACGAACAGTGTAGCCGAATTTTCAGAAACTTGGACTATGCTCATGATGCGATTAACGACTTGAGCACGATGCAGCGCGGAAAAATTAGTTTTGGGAGTACTACCGTGTGATTTGGATGAACTATTGACACCCGTCATGATTGAATTCCATCAAGAGTTTCCCAACATCCAGCTCCAGATGCAAGATTCTATTCGAATTGTTTATTAGTAAAGTAAAGGAGCAATTCGTTTAAAACAAAGCGTTTAGGTGCTCTCATTACAATGTTTGATCAGTTCTTCTTTGGAGTTTGCTAAATAATAACCAGCCGCATCTGCTTTCATACGTAATGCAACGAGCCTACACTCGAAACTTAAAGAAGGCCAGAATTCCTCGTGCTAGGATTCTGGCCTTTACTATTAGTAATTGGTGTTGCAGAAGGAGCCTGTTTCGATTTTCGAGCAGCTATCTAGTTCACAGTAAAGTCAATACCATGCTGTCCCAAAGCTGCGGATGCTATTCCTCCGATTGAATATCTATCAACGTCACGTACAGGTCTGGTACATTGCCAGCATTCCTCCGGATCACAAGCCATTACGCGATCAAGGACGCGAAGCGGCACTTCTAATCCGAAACATGCTGTGTTCAGAGCCGAAGCCGATCATCTCCGAGTCGTTCATGATCAGATGCTCCAAGCTCTCGCCCAAGTCGATTTCATAGAATACCCACGACTTCAAGTCAGTCGATATGCCGATCGAATTGACATGATAAAGTCGATATTCCTGTCCGGTCCACATGATATGGCCGCCGAGATACTCGTAGGGACTGTATCTCGTGTACTTGCTGTAATCGCTTTTTTCAATGGACCAAGTGACGCCGTCTTTGGACGAATACATATCTGCCGACATCACGAGGAAGCGATCTTTGGTCCACTGAACGTTAGTAAATCCATGTGGAACGTTGCTGCTGTCCCAAACTTTGATATCGGGGCTGTTGGCGAACTGGCTTTCCTTCCACTTCTTCAGATCGGAAGAGGAGACGGCCAAAGCTTGATTTTTGCTAGTCCTGCCGACGGCGACCACGGTGCCGTTATGAGCGGCAATATCTCTCAAATAGCCGGATGTCTTATACGCTTCCGTCCATTTCACCCCATCTGCGGAGAAAAATACCTTAGACGCGACTACTGCGCCATTCGTAGACATTGCATATCCATATGCGACATATTTGTTACCGGACCAAACGACTTTCTGAAAATCGATGCCTGAAGGCATTTTGTTCGCTGTCCACTTAGCCCCGTCCAGAGACGTGTATGAATGTTGTTCGCCAACGGCAACATATCTTTTGCCGCTCGTTGCCACGGATCGGATTTCTGCGCTTACTCGCGTGGACACATCTGCGGCGAATACGGTTTTCCAGCTGGATCCGTCTTTGCTCGTTTGAACGGCAGGGATATTCTTGATGTTGTAGGCGCCGGTGTCTTTCGACTGCGAGCCGACCGCAATGAAGAGCCCATTGTTCTTAATGACGTCGAAGGCTGCGATACTCTGAGGAGGTGAAGAGGTGATTTTCCACTCTAAGCCGTCCTTGGAAACCGCAATTCCCATGAAGCCGAATGCCACGAACCGATTGCCGACCTTATGCACATTGATTGCTCGCGGAATGTTCGGGATTTTCTTCTTCGTCCACTTGATCTTGTCCTTGGAGGTGAGGACATAACCGAAGTTGTTATATTCCAAATACATGAGATATTGCGAGCCGTTCCAGAAAATCTCCGACAAGGAAGATCCGATGAAGAGCGGCTCTTTTCTTGTTATCTTGAAGGTAATGCCGTCCTTCGACTCAAGGATGTTGCCGGAATCATCATGCAATACGATCGTTCGGTCAGTCTTGATTTCATACAGCTCCGCAAAGTAAGTCGGGCGAAGAAACTTCGGGTTGAAGAAAGGGTCGGTATAGTTTAAGGATTTGATCGAGCCCGATTGCATGGTCCAGGTATTCAGATCGGGAGAAGTGTACACAATCAACTCGCCGCTCGTGTCCGCGCTTAAGCGAAATTGATTTCTTGATTTCGGAGCTCCGTAATAAGAATAGCCCCCCGCTAAACCGACATATTGTTTGCCGTTCCATAGTACATTATCCATGTTCCCGATCGGCACTTCGGCAAGCTGCTTCCAATTGATGCCGTCCTTAGAGGCTAGAACGTAGGTGCTGTAATCCCAATCCGCATTCGCATCCGTGCCCGTAAGCAGATACTGACCATTAAGCCATCGAATGCTCGTCATCTCCAAAGTGGCGCCATCCGCTCCTTGGAGCTTAAGCGGTGACCAGCTTAGGCCGTCTTTCGACCACATTGTAACTTGCTTGGCCGCATTGAACGGCGTGTAATAGAACGTTTGATTCTGGCTGATGTATTCGAGGTTGTGGTAGTAAGCCTTAACAGGCACGGGCTTCTTCGTCCAGGTTTGCCCATAATCCTTCGAGATGAGCAGGACCTTCTCATTTGATGCGATGATGAGGCCTTTGTCGTTGTCGGCCGCATCGTACACGCCAGCGCCGTCGACCATATAACTCACCTTGTCGAACTTGATCGAGCCATCTACCACGCGGGGGAAAAATATCGTCTGCGCGCTTGCGACACGCCCCGCTTTCAGATCCGCGCCGATTTGGCCGTACTCATTGCTTCCCCATGCCCATACGTTCCCTTTACGATCAATGCCGAAAGAATGGTCGGCCCATTGGCCGGAAACGATGCTCTGTATGCCTTGCAGCGATTGAACTTGAACCGGCTTGGCGGAATTCTTCTGCTGACTATTACCGAGTTGATAGTTGTTGTTCGCGCCCCACGTCCAGACCGTTCCGTCGCGCTTAAGAAGCAGCCCATGCTCATTGCCTAAGGCAATATCTTGAATGTTGGATACACCTTCGATTTGAACCGGCATTTCCTGAAATTCATCTTCCGATCTTAGTTCCATGGGGTTGTATATTTTCCCGCCCCATGCCCATAGCGTACCGTCAGATTTTACCGCGTATATCGAACCGTGGAATGCGCTAGCGATATCGGCGACTTCCGTCAATCCCGGTATTTGAGCGGGCTCGTCCATGCCCTGTTCGCCGAGGTCCCACACGGTACCGTCTGTTTTAATCGCATAGCCGTCAACGATCTTAGCGAGATCGGGAATGATCGCGCTGCGTTTGCGAGCGGTTAATTTGAAATTCGGCGGCGGAGTTCCGACAGTCCATACGAAACCTTCGGTATCCTGAGCATAGAGGATTAAATCCGATGCCGTAATGGAGGTAATACCGCTTATACCGGCCACCTGCGCAGGTAGAATTTTGGAATAGACGTCAACACTGCGAGTCCAAAGCGTGCCGTCTGACAGTAAAATAAATAAGCCTCGTTCATTAACCGCAATGTCGGCAATTCTTTTGCCTTCAAACCAGTTATCAACGCGTCTCGGCTCATTGGTTGCCCTTGTGTGAAAGTTACCCCAAGCGAATAACTTACCGTTGTCGTCGAGGGCATAGGCTGAATTGTGATAGGTTACGATTCGTTTAATCCCGATCGTTGCCTGAGGAGCCGCAGCGCTTCCCTTCACATCTATCGAGGTAACGCACATAACGGCGAGTAGTAGGGTAAGCAGTACGGTTTTGTAACGCTTTCGAATCATTGGAGAAGCTCCTTTATTATGAATTAGATGTCGAATTAGGCAAAGATAGGCCGTTTTTCCCACATTAATAGTAACTTATTCCATGTCGAATGCTCAACAATTTTATTTCCGTTATGAGTGTTGAGTATTTTGATGACCTTCCTTTCAGGCCAGGGACGATAGTTAACGAGCCGCCAGTTCACAAGACCCATTGGAATACGAGTGCGTCTGCACAACCTAAAGGGAAAAACAAAGAAAAGAAATACGAAGCGGATTTCCTGCGCCCAGGCTCCTTAACGAGGGCAATGATGACAAGAGACAAGGAGCTTTATAGCTTTTATAGCTTGTTTTGGTTCATTATCGTTCGGAGTTGATTACATAATAATCCGGAGTCGGCCACAGTGCAGCCATTGGGAACGGAACAGTGAATGCAGGAAGTAAGATACATCCTCAGACAGAGGCAGTATTTATTATACAGTCCTATACTTGTCTTATTTGAGTTGGAATCTTGGGAGGGGAGAAATTCATAATGACGATAATATCTTATGAGATGCTTGAAGAGCGAATATATGACTGGGGCAACCTTAACAGCGAGATCATGACGATTTATGTCATGGGATCAAGAGCGAGGATTAACAAGCCGTTCGATGAGTTTTCCGATTTGGATGTGGTTATCTTCGCCTCTAATCCGGATTACTATTTTCGAACCGATGAATGGTTGCTTGATATTGGTGAGGTTTGGACAAACTTTGTATTTCGCACTGCTGGAGGAGACCCGGAAAAACTTGTTCTCTTTGACCAAGCGTTACAAGTCGACTTCTTATTTCGCCATGTTTCAGAATTGGAGAGCTTAATCGAGAACGATCGGATTCCTCAAGGCTTTCAGCGAGGGGCTAGAATTCTTCTGGACAAAACAGGGAGAGGTCAACGGTTACTCCCTAAAAACACAGCAGAGTTTGAGGTTCAACCGATTACCGAAGCAGCCTTTTTACAAGTCGTAAATATATTTGGATTTGGCTGTATATACGTGGCGAAGCAAATATTACGCGGCGAAATGTGGATCGCTTACCAAAGGGATGAGGATTGCAAGCAAATGTTGCTTCAGATGATCGAATGGCACGCCAAATCCATTCACGGTTCGCAATACGATACATGGCATGCGGGAAAATTTGTGGATCAATGGGCCGAGCAGGGCGTAATTGCCGATTTGAAGCAATCGTTCGGGGGATACGATCAAAATAAAAGCTGGGAAGCGTTAATCGTAACTTTTGAGTTATTCAACCGACTCTCTTCAGAAGTAGCGAATACATATGGGTTTACCTATCCGGAACAATTGGTTGTCAATATTCGGAGTTGGTTGAAGGAGCGACGTTTGGGCGCGTAACTTGCGGTTTGCCAACAACCACCAACAAGGCTGCAAACAGCCCTGTTGCCAGGTCTATTCCACCCTTCCGGGTGGCTGTGGGGGGAAGAGTAAGAGCCGAGAGGCCGCGTGGGATGCTGGTTTGGCAAATCAGCTCCTGTATGGGCGTCGGGTCAGGCTGAAGTTGAACGTCCATGCCACAAAAAAAGGCATGACGCTTCCACATGGATTGAGTAATTCCAGTTAGAAATTCCGAAGCTGCGGCATCTAACCTATGTGGACTAAAGGAGGGAGTCATGTTGCAAGCGGAAAAGCAGCCAAAGCCCGATCAGGAGCTTGTGGCCAGGGCAAGGGAAGGCGATCCGGACGCTTTCGGCGAGTTGGTGCGTCGGCATCGGGCAAGAGCGATTGGCGTTGCACAAACGCTGACCCGGGATTCGCATATGGCCGAGGATATCGTGCAGGAAGCGCTGGTGAAGGCATTCCTCAAGCTTGGATCGCTGGTGGATGAGAGGCGCTTCGCCCCATGGTTATCGCGGATCGTACGCAATGAGGCGTACATGAAGCTGCGCCGGGGAGGACCCCACGGCAAGGAACTGCCGTTCACAGTCTGGACGGGTTTCCCGAATCGCAGGACAGCACCAACAAATGCGTGCCATGCTATGGCTGTCCTCTCCGCACACAGGGAGAAGGAACATTGGGATATCGACGATGTCTTGTTCCGTCTCGGCTTAAGTACGCTCGAGTCAGCTCGGCAGGCGTCTGACCCAACTTCCGCTTTACTGCGTAAGGAACTGATCGACGGCATCCGAAGCCTGCTGCATTGCCTGACGAGTCGCGAGAAGAACGTGTTTGAACGGTTTTTCCTGGACCAACTGCCGCCCCAGGACATCGCTGCGCTTCTCGATACTTCAGTTGCCAGTATTTACAACAGCATATCCCGTGCCCGGATGAAGGTGCAGCATGAAAGACTCCGTGTCCACGTCAGTATGTATATTGAGAAGCGAAGGGCACTCGGCAAGCTGAAGCGCAAGCTGCTGGCTCCGCCTTGTGTTCGTATCGCATGGAAGGATGATGAGTAATGGCTGGAAGTCCAAGAAGTGATTTTACGTGGAGCCGCAATACCGACACCGAGAGTATTTACAGCATGATACAATATACCGATAAAAAGGGGTTGTCCCACACGGATGTTATGGGCTTTACCGCTCATGCGTTCCGCATCATCATCGATCGCGAGGAGGTAGAGGTAGGCAGCTACTCCTTTTTCGATTGGCAGCTGCGGCATGCGGAAGCTTTACGCAATCTGGGGTATATCGTCCGTACGACTGGCAGGCAAAATCATATCGCGCCGACACCGGAGGAGCTCGAAACGGCGCTAGAGATGATCCAGACGAGTCTGGACGCAGGCATCCCGGCATTAAGCTGGGACTTGTTCATACCCGAATGGGGTGTCATCTACGGTTATGATGATGAGACCCGTATGCTGCAATGCCGCGATGTTCGTCGGGATGGCGAACTGCCGTACGAGAAGTTGGGTCGCGGCGAGGTGACGGAGCTGTATTTGCTTACGATCATGGACTCGAAGCCCATCGATCGTCGAACGATGCTCAGGGGCGCGCTGAAGCTAGCACTCGAACATGCGCATGTACAGCAGTTCCATGAGAACGAGAGTGCGGGACATTACAACGGATTGGCCGCGTTCGATGCCTGGATACACGCCTTTGAGCGGAGAGCTGCCAGTCCGTTCGGCAATGCCGTCAATACAGGGAAAGTATGCGATGCGCGCGAGTTCGCCGTGCAGTTCCTTCAGGAGTTGGCAAGCGGTTGGAAGGAGCATGGGGATGAACCGCTGCGTCAATTGGCTTGCCAAGCCGCAGATCAGTATGCCATTGTTGCGGGCAACCTGTCGATGATGCGCGATATGTTCCCATTCCCGCACGGTGGCGAGCCTGGAAACGATGCGGAGGCGAACCGGGCAATCTCTCTGCTAAGGGAAGCAAAAGAAGCGGAGACCGAGGGTGTTGCGCTGCTTGCGCGAATGCTAGAGCTGCTCGAGCAGGAAGCGAAGGACAGTATGAGTTGAAATTTACTGCTGCAAACAAATGACAACCGTCTGCAAACAAAGGCATTATAGCTTGTTTCCCGATCCACTAGTATGAAAGTTTTAAATACATCGCCATGTAGGCTAAGTGCCTTGGGCGATGTATTTTTTATGCTTGAAGTCATTAACGGGTTATGGGTGTATGAACTGTGGCGGCCCTTTTTTCATTCAACAGCTTGCAAACAAGAAGCCCGCATTCTCGACATTGACCTAATATTTCACTGATGTTATATTGTACATATGTAATATTAAAGGCGAGGGGTCTATTCATGAATCAACTTTCGAATGTTGAATTTATGCTGTTGCAAATTATCGCGGAACGTAATCAAATCTCGGGTTATGACATCAATAAGTTAATCGATCAGCGTGGCTACAGGGAATGGGCCAATATCGGTACGACTTCCATTTACGCAGGTTTGAAGAAGTTAAGCAATAAAGAATTGATCGAGCACGAGGAATTCGCCGAAAAATCCGGGAAGGGACCTATGCCGACCCGATTTGCCATAACGGAAATGGGTATGACAACTCTAAAACATGAAGCCATCGTCAGCCTATCGTCTTCGCGAGAGCGCGATAACCGGTTTGATCTCGGGCTCGCCGCTTTACCTTATATTAAAAAAGGGGAAGCCATTGAAGCTTTGCAAAAACGGCTGGATTTTCTTGGAGAGACATTAAAAAATGTACAGAAGATGTACGAATTGCAAGGCGGCGCTCGATTACCGCTTTACGTAAGGGCGCTTTTTCTTCACCCGATGAGTCTTATTGAGAGTGAGCAAACGTTCGTCAACGATATAATCAATGAATTGGTGGAGGAGACGAAGGAACATGTCTAGAATCATTGAAGGTTTCGTTCCTTTTCAAGGGGAACATTGCGAGACGACAACAATGGGCAACTTGCTTCAATTTGCTGGAGTTCGGCTATCCGAGCCGATGTTATTCGGATTAGGGCAAGGCTTGGGATTCATTTATTGGGATTCGAAGAACATGAACTTTCCTTTCATTGGAGGGAGAGTTAAGCCGGATGAGCTGACTGCTTGCATCGCATCCCGGCTCAACTTAACCATCAGGATACAAGAGAGCTCGTCCGCCCAGAAGGCGTGGCAGAATGTACGGAGTTCCATAGAACTCGGAATTCCGGTTGGACTTAAATTAGACTCTTATTATTTGGATTATTTCACGAACAAAGTGCACTTTGCAGCCCACTATGCGGTAATATATGGCGCGGATGCCGAATACGCCTACATGGCGGATACAAGACAACAGGGTGGACTGCTAAAGACCCGTTTGACCCATTTGGCCATGGCTAGAAACGCAAAGGGACCAATGAGCTCCAGGAATCGCTCCTTTACGATAGAATCGATAGATACCCTTCCGCCGCTTATACCCGCTATACGAGCATCCATAACCCAAAATGCACATAACTATTTAAATCCGCCCATTCGCAATTTAGGGAATCAAGGGATAAAAAAAATGAGCCGTGAAGTTCTGAAGTGGCCATCTAGAAGCAAAGATCTTGAGAAAGATTTAGGCTTGACTGCTTTATTAATGGAAAGAGCGGAAACCGGCGGGGCTTTGTTTCGAAATCTATACCGGGATTTTCTTAAAGAATGCGTGGATCTGTTTGGAGAGTCAAAAGTAGAACAGGCATACTCGTTGTTTAAGGAAATCGCTCCGATGTGGTCAAGCGTTTCTTCTATGATCGACCATGCAGGAAAAAGGGGAAACCATCAGGAGCTGAACCAGGTTTCCGAGCTGTTGCTCGAGGTTGCGGATAAGGAACGTGTAGCCATGGAGTTGTTATTGACCATTTGATTTTTTATTTGGATTCACAAATAAATACATCGCCATGTGGGCTGCGTGCCTTGGGCGATGTATTTTTTATGCCTAAAATCCAAAAAAAAGCCGCCAGAGTTTGGCGGCTGCGCGATTAGATTAATTTTGAAATCTATAAATCAAATCAAGACGGACAGGACATTTATATGTAATCCTTAAAAAAGCCATGGATACATAATAGTCTATAAAAAAATTCAACATAAGTCTATATCTTTTTTTGTGTAAATTGTATGTTATATAAGCGACCGCGGCGCAATTACGTTTAATGAGAGGAAGAGCCTAGCATGATTACGCTCAGAAAAATCACGCTGGGAAACCGACGTGCCATATTTAACCTAGAGGTTGCAGACGAACAGCGCAGCTTTGTTGCGTCCAATCTGTCTAGCGTGGCCTCGTGTTATGTCCTTGCAACCAACGGGGGGCATCCATTTCCGTTTGCCATTTACGCGGATGAACAGCCGGTCGGTTTTGTTATGTTGGCATATGGAATCACCGGATACGATGAACCGTCAATCGCAGTTGACAATTATTGCATCATGCGACTGATGATTGACAAGCAATACCAGAACCGGGGCTACGGTCGGGAAGCTATGACAAAAATCCTGGAATTTATCCGTACCTTTCCGGCAGGGCCGGCACATTATTGCTGGATCCCTTATAAACACGATAACGTCAATGCCAAAAAGCTTTATGAAAGCTTCGGCTTCCGTGACAATGGGGAAGATTTCAACAACGAGTCTATAACCGTATTGAGTCTCTAAATGGGAGGAGAACAGGTTGAACGGTGAGAGAAGGAATACGAGGCTAGATAGCGTTCGCTTCGTTGTTCAGGATATGATTATGTCAATCCCTTGCGAGACTTGGAAACAAGAGGCATGTGCACATTTGTACGGGGTGTCTGCTTTTGCTTCGATGCTCGCGATGAAACGTAACCTAAATCAGGAACTCGCGGCGATCGCGGGGCTGCTTCACAACTATTACTTCTATAAAACGGGCATTCCTGTTTTCCCTGGCCCCAATAGCTCCGAGGCGGTGAGGCCGCTGTTAAGAGACATGAATATCTTAACCAAAGAAGAGCAGATTACAATCTTGCAGGCGATTTTCTATCAAGAGGAGAGAAATAGGACTCATGGTCCGTTTGGGGAAGTCGTCAAGGATGCCTGCATATTGCAATGTTTCTTTCAAGATACGGGCCGCGACGTTACGCCGCAGGATGCCCTCAGACTTCAAAATATGGTTCATGAGTTGGCAATTCCGTTTGAGTTACCGGAAAAAGAATATACCCTTGGTGGCGACGCAGGGGATCAACAGGACACGGGCAGACGCAGTAAATTAGCCGACATTGCGGAGACGTTGGCGGGATCCAACATCGTTGGGGTGCCAGGAGATCGACAATATCGGGGAGTCTGCAAGTATTGGCCGGATGCAGCAATCTATAGAGGATTGCAGAACAGTTGGTGCGCTGCTTTCGTATATCATTGTTGTTGGGAAGCCGGATTTCTTATGCCGATTCGATATCCTAACGGTAATTGTCGGTTCGCTGGCGTAGGCGCTTGGTTAGAGTGGGCTCAGTTGGCCGAAACCGGATTTTTAGGTTATGACGGGCAGGAAGGGTTTACTCCGCAGCGAGGCGATATCGTCATTTATGAAAAGCTGCTATCCGATGACTCACACGATCATATTGGGATCATTTTGGCTTGCAATGAGGAAGAAATATGGGTTGCTGAAGGTAACAGAGATAATCAAAACTACTCTAGCGTTTTTAACAGGGATAGGTGGCATTGCATACTCGGATATATCCGAATCGACAACGACTATACCTATCATTTTGACGGCGACTATAGTCCGATTATTTAAGGATGCATTTCATAAAGCGCTGGGGAATGTCTCGTAAGAAATGCATCTAATACATACATCGCCCAGTGGGTCAAAAGCCCACGGCGATGTATTTTTTTATGCACGGAGCATAGCCGATGCGATCAATATTCGTTTTACGGAATGGACTGAAAATGAAGCTTTGCTTTATTTGATTTTAGCTGAAATAGCCATGTAAAGAATTATCAAACACTTAGTGGTGTACTTCCTAAAGCTGAATATCAGGTATTCGACAATGAGGTACTTAGACGCATTATTCGCGTAGCCCCGCATGTTATAATTAACCTCATTAATGGAAGATGAGGTATAAAAATGACAAAAGAGACATTTGAAAAGAAGCTATTCTATTTGGATGGCATTAGGGGCCTCGCGGCATTTGCCGTGGTTATTTCGCACTACATACAAGTGTTTTATCCAGCTGCGTTAAATGGAAGACCGCAACAAGCTCATTTTAAATGGGATATCTGGTACGGTCATTCTCCGATTAATTTATTTTATAATGGTCAATTTGCCGTTTGTTTGTTTTTTGTGCTAAGTGGTTATGTGCTCAGTATCAAAATGTTTGAAAAAGAGCTCGATAGTGAAACCTTCGAAAAATTGTTGCATTCCAGCGTCATACGAAGGTACATTCGCCTCGCCATGCCTGCAGCGGTATCCGTATTGCTTGTGTATCTAGCAATTATTACGAATGCCTTTCATCTCCAAGAAATATGGGGAACAACATGGACGGATATGAAAAAGAACTACTACGCTTTAGATACAAATATATATACCGTTATTAAGGCTGCTATTTTTGATCCTTTTTTCCGTTTTGAAGCGCATCCTTACAATCCAGTCCTTTGGACAATGGGCTATGAGCTATTAGGTTCTTTTTTAATTTTCGGTTTTCTTGCTTTATTTGGACGAGTGAAAAAAAGATGGATTGTGTATGTGGTCTTATCCATTACGTTGATTCAAACCTATTTTGTCGCTTTTTTGTGGGGAATGCTGCTTGCCGATTTGCTTAAGCACAAATGGATACAAAGCAAAATAACGGCAGTACTTGTGCTTTTAATTGGGATTTACTTAGGTTCAGCGCCTTATACTTCATTAATGGGGACTATGTACGAACCTATAGAAGTCTGGACAAAAATGATCAATCAATGGATTCAATTTAACATTGATCCACGACTTCTTGCGCGAACTCTTGGTTCTGCTATGATTTTATTTGCTCTACTTCGTTTAAAAGTGTTGCAGCAGGTGTTTGGATGGAAACCTTTTGTTTATTTAGGACAGATTTCATTTTCCCTTTACCTCATCCATTTCACTTTTCTAAATACGTTCTCCGCGTTTCTGTTTAGTAAGGTAATTCATTATTTTAGTTACAATCTTGCCTATGCAATTACGTTTCTGGTTTCCATGGTGCCCTTATTTATTTTGTCGCATTATTATATGAAATATATCGATCAAGGCGCATTAAAACTAGCTCGAAAAGTTGAGAAAAATATGACCGATCAAGGTGCATTAAAACTAGCTCGAAAAGTTGAGAAAAATATGACTTCATCAAAAATGCAGCGTTGAAACCAACAATTCTGCGTTTTTTTTGTTGGTACATTACCTATTTTTGTATTCAAAATATAGGTATATTGTTATATAATTTCGTCTAATAATGTATGATTATCGATCTAAAGAGGTTTTTTTGAAAAACTTAAGGTAAAATTAGTTCCTATTACTCAGAAAACATCATTCTTAAATGTCGTCAAATGTCTTAATATAGGTTATTTGGTAGAATTAAACTAATTGTGTTATGATGCTTTTCGTGTTAAAAAAATATAAAATTATATTGAGAGGAAGTTAAGAGAATGACAAACAAATTTATGAAGATTATTGGTACTAGTGTATTATCTATTTCTCTTATTACTGGAGCTGCTAGTGCTGTTTCGGCAAATGGCTCTACAGCATCCACAAAAGGAACTGAGGCAGTTATTGTTCCTATGGCACTCCAACCCAGTACACTAAACTGGGATTTATTAAATAATACTAAAGCAGACCCAAGTACTTCATGGACAATACAGATTGGATATCCACATATTAATATGTATGTAAAAAATACAGGGACAACAGCTTTTAGAGTTGAAGTAAAGCATAATACTAAGGGTACAATTATCTTTAATAAAACCGTTGCAGCAGATGGAGTAGGAGTAAATTTTATAAATAATGATTATAATCCACTTGTTCCTTCAGGCACTTACACAGTGACTGTTTACGGTGGAACAGGTGTGCCAAAAGGACAAGTTATAATGAAAGCTTCTGACACTCCTTGGTAAGCACTAAACGGGAGACGTTAGCTCAATGAAATAGCGACAGTCTAGGACTTTTCTCGTCCTTGGCTGTCGCTGTTTCTTTTTCTACGATGAGTCTAAAACTTAATTATGGAATCTGACGATAAATCTATTCAAACAGAAGCATAGAATAAAGACATCCGGTCTAATACTTTATTTTCTGCTGATGCCCGCATAAAAACCTAAATAGGCTTCCAACTGTCCGGTCCAATAAGCTGCATCATGCCCTCCGGGAGCGGTTGCCCAAGTGACGACGGCATTGTTGTTTTTTAGAAGCGTATAGAACTCGTAATCCTTCTCCGCAAGAGCATCGCCCTTACCCGCATCCAGGTAGATCTTCATTTCCTTCAGATTTTCGGGAGCAGCCAGTATAAAAGGATCCCGAAGGGAACGCAAACGTTCATCCGAATAAAGCCAATCCCGTTGATCGGTAAACAGGTCGCTGGAAGTATAGGTCCACAAAGCGGCGCTGTGTGCTCCGATCTTGCTGAATAACTCATGGTGAGTGAGCCCGAGATACAAGGAGGCGTAACCTCCCATTGATATGCCCCCAATATACCTGCCCGCTTTGGAAGCTTGCGTGCTGTAATGGGTATCTATAAAGGGAATAATCTCTTGAATCAGATAGTCCTCATAGGGGCCGATGCTTACACTTCCGGGATCATTGCCTTCGCCCGGCTTGGAGTTGACGCCGAAGCTGTTCCTGTATTCCGGCGCAACCATGATGAGCGGGTGAATCAGGCCCTCCTGAAGGAGACGGTCGGCAACGGCATCGAGATGGAGATAGGTAAAGTAGTCGCCATGGCTGCCCCCGTAACCGTGGAATAAGTAGAGCACCGGATACCGGAAATCCGGGCTGTAATCGGGAGGCAGATAAACGGTTGCATGCATCTCTTTGCCCAATGCTTGGCTGTCGATTTGGATTTGCTCAACCTTCGAGCTCGAGACCGGTGGTTCCGGGGTTCGGGCAACCGCTTCAACGGTTGGATCGTTACCTGATTCGTCGTTTTCCGTCTGAGGTACGGATGATCCTGAACAGCTGGTTAGAAAGAGCAAATAAATTGCCACTAACACGATTGCTTTGACAAGATGTTTCATAAAGCAGCCCCCCTTCAGATCGTACATGATTTGCTAATTCACTTATTCTTCAAAGTAAAAATGTATGCCCCTTCTTTTCTGGTAAATTGCAATCGGAACTTTTCAAAGTGTCCGGAGTATGGGGACCAGTTTACTCTTCTTGTTTTATTGCTGCATCCCGCCGTAGTATAATCAGTAAGAAAATAGAGATTGGAGAGGAGCTGCTTACAATGGCACAATCGTTAAAAGGCAAAGTAGCAATTGTAACCGGTGCGGCAAGAGGAATCGGTAAGGCAACGGCTATCGCATTGGCAAAAGAAGGAGTAAACGTTGGTTTGCTTGCCAGAAATGAAGCTGCTTTACGACAAGTTGCCGCCGAATTGGAAGGTCTAGGCGTTAAAGCAGCCTATGCAGTCGCTGATGTCTCATCCAAAGAGCAAGTGGAAGCAGCGATCGAAGCCATAAAAAACGAACTAGGCTCTGCTGACATTCTGATCAATAATGCGGGGATTGCGACATTCGGTACGGTTTTGGAAATGGATCCGGAAGAATGGAGACGTATCATCGATACGAATTTGCTCGGCACATACTATGCGACGCGTGCGGTGCTGCCGCAATTGATCCAGAAAAACGGCGGAGATATTATCAATATTTCTTCCACTAGCGGATTAAGCGGTGCGGCTACCTCAAGCGCTTATAGCGCGTCGAAGTTTGCGGTGATCGGTTTTACGGAATCCCTCGCGCAGGAAGTTCGCCGCAACAACATTCGCGTATCGGCTTTAAACCCAAGCACGGTTGCAACGGATTTGGCGCTTGATTTAAATTTGATTAAAGAAAACAATGATTCAAAATTTATGCAGCCGGAAGACATTGCGGAAATCATCGTCAATCAGTTGAGATTAAATCCGCGTATTTATGTGAAAACCGCAAGCTTTATCGCAACAAATCCATATTGATAATGTTGCATAACCCCGACTCGGAGTCGCTGCCAAGCGCAAAAAAGGACAACCCGGGTATCCGGGTTGTCCTTTCTAGTTGCGCTTACTTTCCGAATTGGAGAAACGGACATGTATGGACACGATTTCCGCCCTCGATCCGATGCGGATCGGCGGGCCCCAGAAGCCGTAGCCGGAGGATACAATGGAATGCAGCGACCCTTTCTGCAAGTGGCCCCAATCATTTTCAAACAACCTATCGGTTATTAAATGGCCTGGCGCGATCTGTCCGTGATGGGTATGACCGGATACCATCAAGTCGATGCCTTGATCCTTCGCGATATCGAACTCGACCGGTTGATGTTCCAGCATAATGACCGGCCTCGAGCGATCGATGTCTTCCGTTAAGCTAGACAGCTCCGCTCTCTCCGTATCGCTGTAATCTTTCCGTCCGACTAGCGTGAGCCAGTCTCCAACCTGGATCGTTTCGTCATAAAGCACTCCGACTCCGCTTTCCTCGATAAGCCCGATTAACTCCTCCGTCTCGCCTTTGAACCGGTCATGATTACCCAATGAGGCGAAGACTCCGAGAGGAGCTTCGATCTCCGATAAAATATCGCCGATGCCTTTGTCCTTATAAGGCACAATATCGTCATCCACAATATCGCCAGGGAACAACACGATGTCCGGCTCCAGCGCGTTTATTTCCTCGACCATCCGTTCCGCATGGTTTTTTCCCGATAAATAGCTAAAATGCATATCGGACGCCATCACGATATGAAGTTCGCCGTTCTCCGGGCCAACCTTATCGATATGTATGTCATAGGATCGTACTGTCGGACTATAAGCATTGAAGCTGCCATAACCGAGGAGACCGGCCAGCAGAATCAAAGTGGCGATTCCCGACCATTTCTGGATGGAATGGCGCGGCAGCCGAGTCAGCCTCGTCAGCCAGACCGTAAGGTGAACGAGCGGCAGGAGCATGATCAATAAGCTGAACAGAGCGAGCCAATAGCTGCCGATGACGCTCAAAATAGCGGAACCCTCTACCATTCTGGAGAGAAAGAGAGAACATGCCAAAAAAACGAGCGCAACGATATAGAATAGCCGGAACCTGCGCGATACCGCCGGCTTCATCCACGCCCAACCGCTCCAACCGATGTAGAATACGATAAGGGCGTACAAAGCGAGAAATAAGAGCCCGATGATGATAAACATGTGGTCCTCCTTTTATTATGCTGCCTTCAATTATACCTCGAACTTCAATTCATACGTACGAACCTCCTGATTGGTGCCGTGGCGGGTAGTGGAATGAGCGTTCATCCGGCGGGTTATATCACTGATATAGATAGGGGCGATATAAATAAAAATTCCGAAATAAAACGCCGATTTACACAATCTTAACGAGTATGTCATTGAATATGTCAGTGACATAAATTACGCTCTTTGTAGACTAATCATTAGGGGGCGATTGTTGTAGCCGCTGCAGTCTATGATTTTGATAAAAACGAGGGATAACCTTAGATGAAAAATGCGCATGCGCCAAAGAAATCGAATCAACTGTACCTGCAAATTGCCGATAAGGTGTTAGGCATCATCGAGAACCGCAGGCTTCAGCCGCATGATCCCGTCCCTTCGGAAGGCGAGCTTGCGAAGCTGTTCGGCGTCAGCCGAATGACGAGCAAGCTGGCGTTGGAGCGACTGGCCGATCAGGGGCTGGTGTACCGATTGCCAAGAAGAGGGACCTTCCTTTCCGGTCAGCAGGACGGAGGAGCGTCGAATATCGGAGCGCTGCCACCAGAAAGTAAAGCGCTTCCAAAAGAAGAGAAGCAGAACAAGCAGATCGCACTCATCGTGCCGCATCTATCTGATTACACATCAAAAATAATCGCGGCGGCCGAAAGCGAAGCGCGAAAGCACGATTCCGATCTTATTCTGAAAATAAGCAAGGATAAGGAAGACGAGGATCGTTGCCTGCAGAGGCTTGTGGAAGGCGGGATAAGCGGCATTATTTTATTTCCCCAAGGACGCAAGACATGCAGCGACCAGGTGCTGAGATTAAAGCTGCAACAGTTTCCGATCGTTATTATTGACCGAATATTTCGCGAAGTACAGATTGATTGCGTGTATCATGACCATTATTTGGGTTCTTACCAGATGACCAAGTATTTGATCGAGAAGGGGCACCGGGAAATCGGATACACGTCGAACGCGATCGATAACATTACCAGCAGGGAGGAACGGTATCAAGGTTACATTCAATCGCTGCTCGACCATGCGATTCCTGTCAAAAACCAATATATCCATTTCAGGAGCGTGCCCTGCGATACAAGACGCATTAACGAGAGTGACCCTGAACAGGAAACTTTCATGCATGACAATCCGCAAATGACAGCCCTTTTGTGCGGGGATGATCATATTGCCATTTCAACCTTGAATACAGCCTTGAGCATGGGGATTTCCGTTCCTGACAAGCTTTCGATTGTCGGGTTCTCCGATATCCAATTATCGGCGTTAAGCCCGATTCCCCTGACAACGGTCAGACAAGATACCGGGCAGCTTGCCCAATCGGCCTTCAACCTGCTTATGAAGCGCGTGAATCATTCGCTTGAAAAACAAATTACCATAAAAATTCAAACAACGATCGTAGAGAGGAAATCCGTTCGTTAGGACGGATGGACAGGTGGAGCAAAGATGAAAATACATTTTCTTGGAACCGCGGCCGCAGAAGGTTTTCCGAATGCGTTCTGCCGCTGCGAGCATTGCCTCAAAGCCCGGAAGCTTGGAGGAAAAAACATACGTACGCGGAGCTCGGCCATCATAGACGATGTCATCAAGTTCGACTATTCGCCGGATTCGTATATGCAGGCGCTTCGCGACGACATTGATTTGGGCGCTATCGAGCATCTGCTTGTTACCCATACGCATTCCGATCATTTCAACGCTTATGATTTGGAGTGCCGGAGAACGGGAATCGCGCACGAGCTTCAGCATCCTCTGCATATCTACGGGAACGATGCGGTGATGTACCATACGCGAGTCGCCATCGGCCGATTTGCGGGAGAAAGATTCGACTTTCATCTGCTGCGTCCCTACGAGACGATAACGGTGGGCGATGCACGGGTTACACCGCTGCTCGCGGATCATGACAGCATGGAAACCTGCCTGTTGTACGTGATCGAGAAGGAGGGCAAAAAGCTGCTGTATGGACATGATTCGGGCTGGTTTCCGGAAGCTACGTGGGCATGGCTGAAGGGGAAACAGGTGGATTGCGCCATCCTCGACTGCACGCATGGCTACACGGGAAAATCCCGGGACCGCAATCATATGTGCATAGAGACTGTGCTGGAGGCTCAGCGTGAATTTCGGAAAGAAAACATTTTGAAAGAGGAAGGGCACATCATCGTTACGCATTTCAGCCATAATTCCAAACTGCTTCATGATGAATTCGAAGACATTTTCAAACCTGCGGGAATCGTGGTCGCCCATGACGGATTAATCGTTTACATCTAGAAATACGGATACGAAAGCCATCAACCTATAACCTAAAGGAGTGTTAAAGAGAATGATGAAAAAAATGGTAAGCCTATCCTTGTTGTTGATTCTGTGTCTAGTCGTTTCGGCTTGCGGCGGGGGCAATACGAACAGTAATGCCGAGAACAATACCTCATCGTCCAACACGCCGGCAACGTCGGAACCGGCAGCCGAAGAACCGGTTAAGAACGAGAAGCTGATTGTCTACACGAACGCGAACTCCGACGGCCGCGGCGAATGGCTGATCGAGAAAGCGAAAAGCGCCGGCTTCGAGATTGAAATCGTCGGAGCGGGCGGCGCCAATCTGACGAGCCGGTTGATCGCGGAGAAGAACAATCCGATTGCGGACGTCGTATACGGCTTGAACAATATGCTCTATGAAACCTTGAAGAAGGAAAACGTTCTGATTCAACATGTGCCGCAGTGGGCCGGAGAAGTGGAGACGGGCTTGAACGATCCCGAAGGCTTCTATCATGGTCTTGTGAAGCAAGCGATTCTGCTTGGCTACAATCCGGAACAATTCACGGCCGAAACCGCGCCTAAGGATTGGACGGATCTGTACAAAAACGAAGCGTTCAAAGGCAAATACGAAGCGCCTACTTTGCTCGGACAAATTACGCCGCAGCTCGTCGTAGCCGGCATACTGACCAGACACCAGGATTCGAACGGCGACCTCGGCATTTCCGAAGAAGGCTGGAATGAAGTGAAGCAATTGTTCGACAACGGAGTGAGAGCGGTCGAAGGCGAAGATTTCTACGCCAATCTGGCAAGCGGCAAGACTCCGCTTGGAGCGGTCGTTTCCGGTACGCTCGGCAGCAAGGAAGAGCAGTATAAAGTGAAGGCGGGCACCGTAAGTCCGGAAATCGGCGTTCCTATGATCGTGGAGCACGCGGCGATCGTGAACGGAACCAAGAAGCTTGAAACGGCAAAGCGGTTCGTCGAGTGGATGGGAACGTCCGAAGTCCAAGGAGAATTCGCCGCTCAGTTCAACTCCATGCCCGCGAATACGAAAGCAGCCGAGCAAGCCAATGAGTCCGTGAAGGAATTGTATGCGAGTTTGAAAGCACAGCCTTTGGATTGGGGCTTCATTGCCGACAACATCGGACAATGGGTGGAGAAAATCGAATTGCAGATCATGCAATAGAGGCAGCTATGATAACATTTAACGATATTCAAATAAAGTTCGGTGATTTCCATGCGATCAAGAACCTCAATCTGCATATCGAAGAAGGCGAATTTTTTACTTTCCTCGGTCCGTCCGGCTGCGGGAAAACGACGATTCTTCGCGGTTTGGTCGGATTTATCAATCCTACGAGCGGACAGATCAGGTTAAGAGACAAGGACATTACCCATGTGCCCATCGAAAAAAGAGGGATCGGCATGGTATTCCAAAGTTATGCGCTGTTTCCGACGATGAACGTGTATGAGAATATAGCCTTCGGCATGCGCGTCAAGAAGGCCTCGAAGGAAGAAATAGACCGCGAAGTGAGGGACATTGCCCGGAAGGTGGATTTGAAGGAGGATCAGCTATTCAAGAAAGTATCGGAATTGTCCGGCGGCCAGCAGCAACGCGTTGCTATCGCGAGAGCGCTGATTCTAAAGCCGAGCATTCTTGCTCTGGACGAACCTTTATCCAATCTGGACGCCAAGCTAAGGGTGCAATTGCGAAACGAGTTGAAAAGTCTTCAAAAGAAGTTCGGGATTACGACGATCTACGTCACCCATGATCAGGAAGAAGCGTTGACCTTATCCGACCGTATCGCCGTATTCAACAATGGAATCGTAGAACAAGTCGATACTCCCGAGCAAGTTTATAATCAATCCAAGACGGAATTCGTATGCAATTTTATTGGCGATATCAATAAGATTGATCGGCAGATGATCCAAAACAGCCGATTGAAGGACGCTATCGATCCTAACAAAATAGCCTATATCCGTAACGAAAAAGTGAGCTTGCATCCTCTTCCGGGGGCAGATGCCGTGCAATTGAAGGGGACTATCGCGGATCAGGAGTTTTACGGATTGTACAGCAAATACGTCATCGAGGTAGCCGGCGGGGGAGAACTCAAGACCATCGAGAAGGAAAGCGGATTTGCCCGGCATAACGTCGGAGACGAGATTGATATCTATATCAAGACCAGCGATATTCTGCAGTACTAGGGAAGGAGGAAGCGGGTTGATTGCAATTAAAACGAAGAAAAGGCTAACATCCGTCAATCCGACCTCGCTTGCGTTATACGGTCTGATCGCTTGGTTTGTCGTTGCCTTTCTGATCTATCCGAACATCAATATCTATTATGAAATCTTCTTTAAGGACGGCAATTTTTCGCTCGAGGCGGCGGAGAAGCTGCTGTCGTCCGAACGCGCGATGAGGAGCTTGTATAACAGCTTTATACTTGCCGTGTCCCTTGTTTTTACGGTGAATATCGTTGGTGTTGCCCTGGTGCTGATCTCGGAGTATTTCGATATCAAAGGCGCGAAGATTTTAAGGCTTGGCTATTTTACGACCCTGATCTATAGCGGCGTCGTTCTAGTGTCCGGGTATAAATTCGTTTATGGCGAAACGGGCTTCATGACCAAGCTGTTGGTTGGTTTGTTTCCTGCCTTTGATCCGACGTGGTTTCACGGCTACTGGGCCGTTCTATTCGTCATGACCTTTGCCTGCACGTCCAACCATGTCCTGTTTCTAAGCAATGCGATTCGCAAAATCGATTTTCAAACCGTGGAAGCGGCGAAAAACATGTGCGCATCAACCTTTTATATTTTATGGAGGGTTGTTCTGCCGGTCTTGAAGCCTACGATGTTCGCGCTGACGATTCTGATCTTCCTGACGGGCCTCGCGGCAACGTCCGCTCCTCTGATCCTGGGCGGGGCCGAGTTTCAAACGATTACGCCGATGATCCTCACTTTTTCGAACAGCGTGTCTTCCCGAGATTTAGCCGCGCTGCTGGCGCTCATTCTAGGCCTGGCCACATTGGTGCTGTTAACCATTATGATCCGGTTCGAACGGAAAGGGAATTTCATGTCCGTTTCCAAAGTGAAATCGGAGATGGTCAAGCAGAAAATCAACAATAGGTTCGGAAACATTGCCGCGCATATCGCGGCGTACTGCCTGTTTCTCCTTTATATCATTCCGGTTGTACTTATTGTCGTCTTTTCGTTCACGGATGCGCACAGCATATCAACGGCAACGCTCAGCCTTGGCAGCTTCTCCTTGAGCAATTACATGACGGTGTTCTCCGACATGTCGGCGTTTAAGCCATATCTTGTCAGCATCGTTTACGCGGCCGCGGCATCGGTCACCGTTGTTGCGTTGGCCTTGGCGGCTTCGCGAATTTTGCATAAGTACAAGAACAAGTGGACATTCGCGTTGGAGTATTCGCTGTTGATCCCTTGGATGCTGCCTTCGACATTAATCGCGATCGGCCTGATCGTAACGTTTAATACGCCAAGATTTATTATCGGAAATTCGATCTTAGTGGGGACGGTTTGGATGCTGTTTCTTGCTTATGTCATCGTGCACATCCCATTTACCCTCCGAATGGTGAAGGCGTCCTTCTTCAGTCTGGACGGCAATCTGGAGGATGCGGCGAAAAATTTGGGCGCCAAAACGTTCTATACGTTCAGAAAAGTATTGTTGCCCATTATACTCCCGTCAACGCTTGCCGTTCTTGCTTTGAATTTCAACGGTATATTGGCGGATTACGATCTTACCGTGTTCCTTTATCATCCTTTGTACCAGCCGCTTGGCATCGTAATCAAGAACAGTACGGATACGCAGGCTCTGGCCGACACCAAAGCGTTAACGTTGGTCTATTCCGTTATCTTGATGATCATGTCCGCGATTACGTTATATTTGGTTTATGGAAGAAAAAGCAGGGTTTAGAGAGCGTTTCATTGGTACGAATAACCCCGCCTCCAAGGAAGCGGGGTTATTGCATATGAAATCAACCTTTGACTGCTCCTGCTGTCAGACCGCTTACGATATACTTCTGGGCGAACAGATACAGGATGAGCACCGGCAGCGAGGTCATGACCAGATCGGCGAAGATCAGGTTCCAGTCGCGGCTGTATTTGCCGTAGAAATTGTATACGGACAACGGCATCGTCCACGTAGAGCTGTCCGTCAGGAAATAGAGCGGAATCGTGATGTCGTTCCATACGGACATAAATACCATGATGGCGACCGTTGCGTTGACCGGTACGATCAACGGCGTAATAATGCGGAAGAAGACCGAGAACAAATTCGCTCCCTCCAGAAACGCCACCTCATCGAGCACCTTCGGTATCGATTTGATAAACCCGCTGTACAGGAACATGCTGAAAGCCGTATTAAGGGCAGCATAGATAAAGATGACGCTAGTCACGCTGCCATAGAAGCCCATCCATTGCACGACGCGAATCGTCGTTATCGTCGACATCGGAGCGATCAGCCCCATGAAGAAGAACAGGTACAAGTAGCTCGACAGCTTGCTCTCCCTGCGGGCCAGAATGAAGGCCGCCGCGGAGGAGGTCACGATATTCAGAATGGAGGAAACGCCGGTTATGACGATACCGTTCAGGAACGCCCTGCCCAGCCCGCCCTCCTGGAATACTTTCACGTAGTTGGAGAACAGCCATTTGTCAGGCAGCCTGATCGTAAACTTCGTTACCTCCGCGCTTGTCATGAAAGAGCCGAAGATCATCATCAGCAGAGGCAAAATAATGGCTAGAGAAGCGATAAGCAGAAAGATTTCCACCGCATAGTTGCGCAGCGCCAGCTTGCGTTTGAAGATCATTATTCAGCAACCTCCTTGCGCCGCATAAAGATCAGAAGCGGAATCGAAATAATGGTAACGATAATGAAAAGCAGCGTATTGATCGCCGTGCCAAGTCCCCAGCTGCCTTCGCCGAACGCCCGCAATATAATCGTTCCGACGACTTGCGAAGCATTGCCGGGGCCGCCGCCCGTCAGGACGAATACCTCGGAGAATACTTTCAGGCCGCCGATGAGCGTGAGCATCAGGTTAATGTTGATAGCGGGCAGCAGGAGCGGCAGCGTTATATGGATGAAGCTTTTCCACAAACCGGCTCCGTCGATCGTGGCCGCCTCGTAATATTCTTTGGAGATGGATTGAAGCCCGGCCAAATAAATCGCCATTTGGAAGCCCGTGTGCTGCCAGATGGATACGGCTGCAACCGTCCAAATAACGATAGAAGGATCGGTCAACCAAGCCTGGCTGAAAGAGCCGAGGCCGATCGTCTCGAACATCCGGTTAATCATGCCCTCCGTGCGCAGCATCGGAGTGAATACGATACTGATGACAAGGACGCTCAGAATCGACGGCGAATAGAAGATCGCTCGAAGAAAATTTCGCGTTTTTAGGCGCATGTTCAGAGCAACCGCGAGCGCTATGGCGAGAACGTTTTTGCCGATTACGGTTACGATTGCAAAAATAAGCGTGTTTTTCATGGCGAGCAGAAGCGTTTCATCCGAAAAAATTCTTTTGAAATTATCCCAGCCGATATACGTGATCGTGTCGCGGTCAAGCCGCCAATCGGTGAAGGAATAGTAGAAGCCGATAATGGCCGGTACTACGAAAAACACGGAATAGATAAGCAATGCGGGCCAGACCAGATAGTAGGCATACATGCTTTTGGATCGTTTCAACATCGCACATCCCACCAAGCGTCTATATTTTTGATCATTAAGCGCAAACTGCCGCCGCTAACGGGCAGCGGCAGCAGCATTTCCTCCATTATGAATGAACGTTCCAGCTTAGAAGCCTTCTACGCCTTTATCCTTCATAAGCTCGGCAAATTTCGTGTTCCATGCTTCCAGCACTTGCTTCGGCGTTTTTGCGCCAGTGAATTCATCCTGCAAGCTTCTGTAAAGCTCGCTGCGGTCAACCAGCATGAAAGCGTCGGTCGTCAAAGTCGTCAGCTTAGGCGTAATGTAGTTGTCGACAATCTCCTGCTTGTAAGCCGGAAGCTCGGGCGTCGTGACGTCGTTCAAGTTGGATACATAGGCTTGCTGATCAACGATCTTCTGCGCGACTTCCTTCGATGCGATATATTCGAGGAATTTTTTCGCTTCAGCCATATGTTTCGCTTTTTTAGGAATGAACAGCTGTCCGCCAAGCGGGCTTGCGCCAAGTTTGGCATCTTGATCGGAAGGAATCGCGAACAAGCCAAGGCTCAGAGACGGGTCTTGCTTGCTGACGCTTTCGATCAGCCAGTCGCCCATGAACATCATCGCAACTTCCTTGTTCAGGAATTTGCCTACGGCCATGTCGTAGCTGTCGCTCAAAATATCCGCGTTCGTGTAGCCTTTTTTGTACACTTGGTATTGCTGGTCCAAAAATTTCTCGAATTCAGGCACGTCGGTCCATTTTCTTTTGTTGCCGTTCAAGTCGTCGAACAGCGTTGGATCGTTTTTCGCGGCATAGTCGGCAAATGCTGCCGCCGGCCAAATGTTCGCCGCCCATGCATCCTTGAACGGCATAAATACCGGTGTTACGCCGCTTGCTTTGATCGCTTCGCACACGGCGAGGAACTCTTCGAAGGTTTTAGGGATTTCGAGGCCCAATTCCTTGAACATATCCTTGTTGTAGACAACGCCTTGCATCCCCGTATCTTGACTAACGTGGAAGCTGTATACGTGGCCGTAAGCCGACAATACGTCTTTGTTCAGAATCCGGCTTACCCAAGGCTCGTTGTCAAGAATCTCGAAATTGCGCTCCAGGTTCAAGTCGGTCGTTGCGCTTGCCAGGTTATATTGGACAATATCCGGCGTTTCATCGACGGCAAGCTTCGTTTGCAGCACGGTTGTCGTTTGCTCTGCCGGAAGCAGTTGAAGATTAACCTTTATATTGGTTGCCGCCTCGAACTCGTCGAGCAGCGATTGCGCTACGAACGCTGAATCCTGCGAGCTTTTGGAAATCGCCAGCTCGATCGTTACCTTCTCGCCTTTGCCGCCGTTTCCGGTGTTGCCGGATTCATTGTTGCTTAAGTTGTTCGCACCGCAGGCTGCGAGCGATACCGCCAGTAATGCCGTAACGATGCTTACTGTCATTTTTTTAGTTTTTGTTTTCAATGTAATTCCCCCTCTGTGCGTTTGTAGCCGCGTGCATGAGATAGCTGCTTACAGGATTGATTATAGGGCCTGGATCAGGCAAGGTACATGATCCCCATTTACAATCCATGTGTAATATTCTGAACTAACTTTAAGCTTGTTCATCCGAGAGGCGTAATGGTAAAGTAGGAGCATTAATGACGGCTGGGGTGATCATTTTGAGGTTTTTACAAAAGAGGAGAGGTTTGTTCGCTTTTCGCGCAAGCCTGCAAACCAAGGTTTTCCTGACCTTTCTGGTGCTGCTCCTAATCGTGCTTTGCTGCTTTCTTGCCTACGTTAACTGGCTGGTAATCAAGCCGCTTAAGGAACGAAACGAAAACGAAAAGCTGCTCACCGCAGCCAATATAAGCAATCAGCTTGACGAATATATCAATAGCCAAAATCAGCTATCGCACCGTATTTTATCCAACAGGCGAATTTTCGATACTTTATCCGCGGGATACAAGTCGACCTACACCATCGAAGGCTTGAAGCAAAGCCGCGAGCTGAAGGCGATGATGTTCGAGGCCATCGGGCCGAGCATGAACATCAGGGATATGACGATCTATAATCTCGACGGCAAAGCCATCGCTTCCTACATCGGTCTCCTTTCGGATGCGCCTTCCGTCGAAGCCTATATGAACGAATACTCAGACGCCATGTCTATGCTTCAAAGCAGTTATATGCTAAGCAAACAACCGTCCGGCAAGACGATCTTTACGCGTGCTATTATTAACCAAAACGGGCAAACCTTCGGTTATTTGACAATCGAGCTGGACAAGTCTTATCTGCAAATGCCGACCAGGGACATCGCTACCGGCGACATCTATATCATCGATCAAGATAAGCAAGTCATCTCGAGCTCCAGCGGCGCCAAAACGGGCAGCGAGCAGCCAAAGCTGATGACGGCCAGCGATGAAAACAGCGGCATGTATATGGATCACTCCCGAAATTATATTGCCTACCGCACGTCGCTAAGCACGGGCTGGACAACCTATGTCGTAACGCCGCGCCAGGATGTTCTCGGACCGGTCAATTCGGTCAAATATCTATCGATTCTGCTATTCACGGCCTTAATGCTGTTTTCTTTCGCCTATATTTATTTGTCCAGCAAAAATCTGCTGCTCCCGATTCGCAAGCTGCGCAGCCAAATTTCCCGGATTCAGTACGGCAATCTGAACATTAAAGTGGATAATCGTGCTCATAACAATGAGCTGATCGCGCTGAACGAATCCTTCCAGGAGCTGCTTGACAGGCTTCAGCAATCGATCGAACGCGAGAAGCTCGCGCTTCATGAAGAGGTGAAAGCGCGCAACTCGGCGCTGCAAGCGCAAATCGCGCCGCACTTTATTCATAACGTTCTCTACTTGATCAGCATCGCTGCGCAGGAGGGCAAGAACAATGCGGTATCCGATATGTGCAAGCATTTGTCCGACAGCCTGCGCTACATTGTGTCTTCTCCCTATGAGCATGTCACGCTGGAAGAAGAACTAGAGCATACCAGACATTACTTGTCGCTCGTTCAGCACAATTACGAGGACGATCTGGAGTGGGAGATTATTGCCGATGAATCGGCCAAGCTCATTCAGCTGCCGCGTCTCGTCATTCAGCCCTTTGTCGAGAATTGCATCGAGCACGCTTTCGACAATGCCGATCCGCCATGGCGGATTCAAATTCGCGTCAAACTGTACAATGGCGTGTGGGCTATTGAAATTAGCGATAATGGGGAAGGCATAGCAGCGGATAAAATAAAGGAAATCATGGACAACATCGATAATTCCGATGAAAGAACGCATGAACTGCACCTGCACAAGTCGGGCTTTGGAAATATGGGAGTGGTTAATACGGTGAATCGGCTTAAGCTGATGTACAAAAACCGCCTCTTTTTCAACATTTACAACAATACCGATGAATGGCGGGGCACAACCATACAAATTATCGGATCCCTGACGAAGGACTTCTATTAAGCGGGAGGGAGAGGAAGCCATGTTTACGGCGATTATTGCAGAGGACAGCAAGCCGATCTTGCGCAACATTAAGGCGCTGCTTGAATCGTCCCAGCTGGAGATTCGGGTTGTCGCGACCGCCTACAATGGCGAGGAGGCGCTGGACTATTTGCATGAACATCCGGTGGATATCCTGTTAACCGACATCCGGATGCCGAAGCTCGACGGGCTGGCGCTGATCGAACAAGCCAAGCTGCTGCATCCGCAGCTTAAAGTGCTGCTCATCAGCAGCTACAGTGACTTCGAATATACGCGCAAGGCGCTTAATTTACAAGTATTCGACTACCTTCTAAAGCCTGTGGAGCGTCCCCAGCTTCTGGAGGTCATGGAGCGCATGATCGACCAACTGAAGAAAGACAAGAGGAGCGAGCTGGAACCGCTCCGCGGGATGGTTGATCCGGCTTACTTGCACGCCTTCGAGCTTAGCTCCGATCCCCTTGAGCAGATCAGCTTTTTATTTGTGCTTGGCAAGCAGCCTTTTACGGAAGGAGCCGATAAATGGCACGCCCAGCTGCTGCAGAACGAGCTGTCTGCTGCAAGCGCCCCTTATAAATGCCGGGTGCTCCCGTTAAACGCATCCAATCGCTTTATCGTGCTGCTGCAAAAGGCGGTCAAAGAAAAATTCCCTACGGCCGCTGCCTGGATGAATGCCGTCCGCAGCCGTCTGCTTGAGATCGGTGTCCACTTATCAATGGCAGGCAGCTTCCAAACCGTTGAACGGGACAAAATGGGGCCGCACTGCGAGCAATACGGTCGGAAGCTTGATAACGAGCTTAACCTTACGGCTTCCGTGCTTCTTGACACCGATTTCCCTATCGTGCAGCAACGCTGGGATAACAAAGCTCTCATCAGAGATTTCATAGATATGATCCATCAGCGTCAGAAGGAGCGATTTACCTTAAAGCTCGCCGAGCAATTGCAAAAGTGGCAAACGGAGAACAGACGAATAGGGGAGCTTGAGGATTTGCTGAACGAATTAACAAACGCATTTATTCAAGCATTGCCCGAGGATGAGTTGGAAGAGCGGATGAATCTTGCGGCAGACATTCCGAATATGTTCGAGCCGGAAAGCTACTCCCATTTCAGCTCCGAACTGCTCAAGTGGTCGGAGAAAAGCTTTGAACTGCTCCATGCCCGCAATCGAAAAAGCGGAGAGGAGCTGTTCGCGCAAATTAACGGCTATGTGCTGCTTCACAAATATTCGCAGCTCTCTATTGCCGATTTGGCCCAGAAGTTCCATGTCAGTCCGTCCTATATTAGCCGCATTATTAAGCGGTATACGAACAGCACCTTTGTGCACTATTACATGCAGTTAAAAATCGAGGAAGCCTGCAGACTGATGGAAGCCAAGCCGGAGCTAATGGTAAAGGAAGTGTCCGATGCGCTTTCGTTTAGCGATCAGCACTATTTCTCCCGTGTTTTCAAGGAATATGCAGGCTGCAGCCCGACCGAGTACAAGGAAAAGCTTCGTTCACAAACGTGAAGGCGCATAATAGTACGATTATACGAATGATTCGCAGATTTTCGTATTATATTATCTATGGTTACTAATCTGGAAGACGAAGTATACATGGGGAGAGGGATCGCAATGTGGGACCGTAGTGAACTAAAACGAAAAGCTAAAGAGGTGCTGCGAACATCGTATTGGAAGGCTTTTTTGGTCAGTATTATACTGGTATTCGTCGGTGGGGGCGGCAGCCCTCCGAGCTTTAACTTAAACTTTGGATCATCCGGTTCCTCCGGCCCCTCCGGCATGGACGTGGATTGGGAAGCCCTGGCGCCTTTCCTTGCTATCGCAATAATCGTTTTTATTGTTGTTTTTGTGTTCGCGCTTGCGTTTCGTATCTTTCTCTGTTTTCCCCTTGAGGTTGGTTCGATGCGTTACTTCAAGCAATCGGCGGAACATGAGGTGAATCTCAACCATTTAGGCTTTGCGTTTAACAAGCAAAGATATTGGGATATCGTGAAATCGATGCTCTGGAGAGGTTTTCTGAACTTCTTATGGTTTCTGCTCCTCATCATCCCGGGCATCGTAAAATCTTACGCATACAGCATGGTACCGTTCATTTTGGCGGACAACCCTAACATTGGCTACAGGCGCGCGGTGGATTTAAGCAAGCAAATGACTCGGGGACATAAGTTTCGCATATTCGTGCTTGATCTAAGCTTTCTCGGCTGGATCCTTCTCGGCCTGTTGGTATTCTTCATCGGCGTCTTGTTTGTGATGCCCTATATCAATGCCACGAAGGCGGAGCTTTACTTGCGGTTACGTGAACAGGCGCTGAAGGACGGTCTGACAACCGTAGAAGAACTGAGGCTCAAACGGATACCTGTCCTTTAAATCAAGTACACCTGCCGTTATCGCGGTGTCCGCAACGACAGGGTTTGGGGGCTGCGACAGGTTGCCGTAGGGCAGGCTGTCGCAGCCCTCTTCGGGTTCTCCATTCAAGAGCTTTTCTTCCGCTCCTGAAAGATATGGTCAATCGGACTCAAACCCGTTCCAGATGATTGTTTGCTCTACCGGGAAGCGGGAGGTAGGCCGGGCAGGTTTAGCCGCCTTGCCAATGGCTACGAGCAGGACCGGAACATAACGCGGCGGGACATTGAACGCTTTGACGAAGGCGTCGGCATCGAAGCCGACCATCGGACCCGAGTCGAGATCTTTCGCTTTCGCGGCCAGCATAAGCTGCATAGCCGCCAGCGATGCGTTGCGAATGGCTTCGTCGCGCCGATAGGAGGAAGATTCGCTTGCCGCATAAGCCTCTTCGATTTGAGCGAACAGGATTTGATGGGAAGTGTAGCCTGCGTAAGAATCCTCTAGTCCGGACCGAATGACGGGCCCGTATACGGTTTCGGCATTCCGATTGGCCTCCAAGTCCCCGAGTATGGCGACGGTAACGGAAGAGTCCACGATTTGATTCTGACCATTCGCGATAGGAAGCAGCTTTTCCTTGGCTGTCGCCTCGGTAAAGGCGATGAACTTCCAGTGTTGAAGGTTCCATGACGACGGGGCAGCGCCCGCGACTTCCAAAAGCTCCTTGATTTCTTGTTCGCTGAGTTTGTACGATGCATCAAAATATCTGACGGAATGACGTTCACGGAATAGGGAGAGAAAATCGGTATGAATAGAGGATGACATTCTCGATCGACTCCTTTGAATACTTCTATTGTGTGGTTGTAAATACATGTTAATCCAATACACGATGCGCAACCATAGCGTTTTTTCCAAACTGTATCGTAACACTTTCACGAGTCTTATATAATGAGCAATAGAAAGCGAGGGGGCGAAATGAAAAAATATTTGGATATTCTCTCCGATATAGACCGAAAAATCAATGAAGGACAATTCGTTTCGGGTCAAAAGCTTCCGTCCGTCCGAGATGCCGCCAAGCTGTATGACTGCAGCGTCAGCACGATTACGCGGGCATATGCTGAATTGGAGAAACGCCACGCCATTTACTCGATTGCTCAAAGCGGTTATTACGTGGTGGAAAAGCAGGGGAATCGGTCTAACTTAACGGAGAGCAAGACGATAGATTTTGCCTCCTCGTCACCGGATCCGAGCGTGTTTCCGTATCTGGATTTCCAGCACTGCTTGAACAAAGCTTTAGACATTTACAAATTCGACTTGTTCACCTGCGGCGATTCGAAAGGCATGGAAACGCTTCGTCATACTCTCGTTTCTCATTTGGCCGGAGATCAAGTGTTTGCCAAAGCGGAGAGGATCATCGTAACGGCAGGTGCCAACCAAGCGCTCGAAATATTGGCTAAAATGCCGTTTCCGAACGGAAATTCGGTTATCCTAGTCGAACAGCCGAGCTATGATATTTATATGCGGTTTCTTGAGGCGGAGGGCATTCCGGTATGCGGAATCGCGCGTTCGACGACAGGCATCGATTTACGGGAATTGGAGGAGAAATTCAGACATGGCGGAATCAAGTTTTTCTACACCATGTCTAGGTACCATAGCCCGCTCGGCACCTCGTACAGCGCGAACGAGAGGAAAACGATCGCCCGTCTGGCAAGCAAATATGATATATACGTCGTAGAGGACGATTACATGGCCGATTTGGGCGAAGAAGCGGGCATCGACCCCATTTACTCTTATAACGGTACGTCGCATGTCGTTTATTTAAAAAGCTTCTCAAAAATCATATTTCCGGGTCTCAGGCTCGGCGCCGTCGTTTTGCCGGAAAAGCTGATGGTGTCGTTCTGCGAATACAAAAGATACGCGGATACCTCGCAGCTTTCCCAGGCGGCGCTCGAAGTGTATATAAAAAATGGTATGTACGAGCGGCACAAACGCAAAATATCCAGTCAATATGCTTCGCGGATTCACGTTCTGAACGAGGCGGTGCGGCGGCATAACGATGCAGGATTACTCGAAGTTTCGGATGTTCGTTCCGGTGTGTACGTTCAGTTCAAGCTGCCGCAGGCGGTCAATCTGGAACGCTTGATAGAGCGACTTGCGGCAAAAAATATCATTGTCGTCTCCGGCAAGCGATTTTATCTATCGGATTACAGGGAACGGGAAAAGTTTTTGCGGATCAGCATCTCGCGGGTACAGCCGGAGCAAATCGAGGAAGGGGTTCGGAGCATTGTTGAAGAAGTAAGGCAGGAAGTCAAGTTCCCATCTTAAAATCGACAAAAAGCCCGCACAGAAAGCGGGCTTTTTCAGCGATTAGATACCCAACGACACCCATTTGCGAGTCAGCGCTTTAATGCCGATTGTCGGGTTCGTAATTCCAATACTCATATTGCGCGTCCTTGCGATCCAAGCGGAAACCCAATTTCGTTAAAACGGCGGCAGACCCGATATTGCCGGGTTCGCATCTGGCGACGATACGCTGGACGTTCTCCTGTCCCGAAGCCCAATTCAGCAGTGCGTGCGCGGCCTCGTTGCAATATCCTTTGCGGCGGTGACTTTCATTGGTAGCAAAACCGATTTCGATGATGCCGTTCGGATCGGGATCGCCCAGAAAGCCGATGCCTCCAACGATTTCTTGCGTATCTTTCGCTACCATGATCCAGGAATCGAATCCTCTTGTTCCTTGATTTCGTACCAGGAGCTCACGAAAATAGGGGATCGCTTCATAAAAATCCGGGGTAGGCCATTCGCCATTCGTTTTAAATCCTATGGCTTCTATGGCCTGCGTATCCCTCCGAGCCGCTGCCTCGATGAGGGGGAGGTCGATGGTGTGCATAACCAGCCGTTTGGTTTCTAATTTCAAGGGTTCATTCACCGTTCCTTCTTTTTCGATTTGGGACTTTCCGCAGCACTGCATTTTCCGATTTCCCGGATCATATTCTTTGCTACCCGCATGAAACGGCAAGCCATGAAAAAAACGGCAAATGAACATGAGTTCATTTGCCGCCTATTGGAAGAATAGGATCCGGATGCGCCATGGCGCAAAGGATATAAGACCCACCCCAGGCTTTAAAGATCTCCGCTGTTCTTTACCAATTGTAGAGTAGAGAAATACAACCCAAATCACACAGTCGATTCGACTATGGATGTTGGCTTCTGCAACTCGTTATAAGACTATTGGGTTAAGAACAACAAATCTCTCCTTAGGGTTAGATGACCTTAATTATAGTTATGTGCGTTCAAGCAGTCAATATGATCGAGTTGGATCAAATTGGAACGTTGTTGTATATTTAAATGGTGTCGGAGAACTAAAGCGAAATAAACTACTTAATAGGAGCGGATACGATGAACTTATTTGAGGGCTGTTATGAGAAAACGCTATCTTCGAATTTGCACTGGATAAACGAACCAAGCCATTGGACTTTTCAAGCGGATGGCAGCTTATCGGTCGCTGCGCCTGCAATTGCGGATTTTTTCATCGATCCATCCGGAGAAACCCGCAAAGCTTCCGCTCCCTATCTATATACGCTGCAAAAAGGCGATTTCAGCGTTGTAACCCGCGTCGGCGTAGAGATGAATCAGCAGTACGACTCCGGTTGCCTGATGATTATGGCCGATGACCGCAATTGGGCCAAAGTATGCTTCGAATTTTTTGATGATCAGCCTTCCATTCTGAGCGTTGTCACCAGAAACACCTCGGACGACTGCGTTTCCAGTCCGGTAGAGGTTAAGCAGCCTTATTTGAGAGCAGCGCGTTCCGGAAATTGTTTTGCCTTCCATTATTCGCTCGATGGGGAGCATTGGAAGCTGGTCCGATATTTCGGAATGGACTGCCCCGAGGAAATTAAAGTAGGCGTTGCGGCCCAAGCGCCGATCAGCGACGGATGCCAGGCGAGGTTCGAGCAGCTCGCGATTGCAGCGGCATCTTCAGGAGATATTCGTACAGTAACAGCCGGCAATTAGCATGGAATATCCAAGTGCGCCCCCTAGAATTTTATCCATTCTAAGGGGTGCGATTCAGGATGGTTAACTATATTAAAACACGATGCAAATCTTCCCGAAATACGAACCGCTGGCCATATACTGAAGAGCCTGCAATGCTTGCGAGAAAGGGAATACTCGATCAACGACCGGGTGCAAGCGGTGATGCGAGACAGCGGCGTTCATGTTTTCAAACATTGTACGACTTCCGACGTTAATAGCCTGCAGTCTCGCCTTTCTGATGATCGCAGGGATAATGTCCAAGCCCTCGACGCTGGCCCCCGTTAAAATGCCGACTATACTGATTTGCCCGCCCACCTTCAATGCGGAAAGAGAACGGTTAAGGGTGGCTCCGCCCCCCAGATCGACGATATGATCGGCCCCGTGCCCTTCCGTGTAATCCAAAACGGCTTGATCCCAATCCATCTTCTGCTTGTAATTGATGCCGAAATCTCCGCCAAGCGCTTTTGCCTGCTCGAGCTTCTCGTCGCTGCTGGAAGTCACGATAACTCTGGCGCCCTGCAGCTTGGCGAATTGAAGGGCGAATAAGGAGACGCCGCCCGTGCCTTGAACGACAACGGTATCGCCCGCTTTTACTTTGCCTTCTTCCACGATTGCATGCCAAGCCGTTACGCCGGCGCATGGAAGGGTTGCCGCTTCGGCATCGGTCAGATGTTCGGGAACGCGAACCAGTCCCTCCTCAGGCAGCACGACGTATTCTGCAAGTAAACCGTCGAGAGGGCTGCCCAGCGTAGAAACCCAGTTTTCTTGCGTGGCTTCGCCCGTTTTCCAGCTCTGCGTAAAGATCCCGCTCACGCGCTCTCCGAGTTGAAACTTTGTCGCTTCTTCCCCCAGAGCGACGATTTCGCCGACTCCGTCGGAAACAGGGATAAGAGGCGTGTTCAAGTTTGGGTTATAATACCCGTCAATCACCCCGAGATCCCGCGAATTAAGCGATACGGCTTTCATTCGAATAAGCACTTCGTTCCGCGCAGGACTCGGAATCGCGCGATCGACCTCTACAATATGATCAAGACCAAAGCCTCCTTGAATAACATAGGCTTTCATTTATACATCTCTCCTTACGGTGGAATAGACATATAATAAATCATGCTCTAAAATCTAGTAAGACGGCACTTTAAGGTGGTTAACGAACCTCAAGGTGCGCAAGGAGGGTGGTTAAGTATGAAAACCTCGGACATATCCCTGTCGATCTGCAGCTATACGCATGTGCTCGAAATTATTTCGAATAAGTGGACGGCGCTGGTCATCTATGCCCTGGAGGACGGTACGATCCGGTACGGGGAGATCAAGAGACGCATAGAGGGAATATCGCAAAAAATGCTGACCCAAACCTTGAAGCAGCTGGAACGGGACGGATTAGTCAGCCGAAAGGTTACTCCTACGGTTCCGCCGGTCGTTGAATATACGTTGACACCGCTAGGAGAATCGTTGATTCCGCAGCTTAGGATGTTAAAGGAATGGGCTAGGACGAACTATCCTCAGGTCAAGATTTCCAGAGAAGAGTACGACATAAGAGAAGAAAAATAACTATTGTGTTAAAAACGTTTTTATGCTAAATTGAAAAGCATAAAAACGTTTTTATTGTAAAGGAAGAAGCTAATTATGGGGAAAGTGACCATTAAAGACGTCGCTAGAGAGGCTGGTGTGTCCATCTCGACGGTTTCTAACGCTTTAAATGACGTGGATGTCTTGAATCCGGAGACGAAGCAGCATGTGCTGAACGTTGCGAAGCGTTTGAATTACGTGCCGAACTTGAACGGCAAGTTGTTAAAGTCGGGGACGACGAAGATGCTGGGCTTCTTTACGACCAGCGTCGCCGGACCGTATTTCTATACGCTTGTTGAAGCCATGTCGCGCGAATGCGATCGTCTGGGATACGGCTTGAACGTATTCGTGACGAAGGATAAGCAGGTCATTATGAGCAATATTCTTGGCGGACGGGTCGACGGAGTCATTATTTTCGAAGAACTGAAGATCGACGAGAACGACATTGCCGCGATGAAGGCGGACAAGATCAAAGCGGTGTTCCTCGACCGCAACGTGCAGGACGAGACGATGGGCAGCATCACTTTTGATTCCTATAACGCCGGCTATGAAGCAACCCAATACTTAATCAGTCTCGGGCATCGGAAAATTGCGTTTATTTCCGGCGTGGATACGATGTTCGACAGCGTTCAGCGGAAGAAAGGTTATTTGGCAGCGCTGCGCGACCATCAATATCCGATCGACGAGGACTATATTTTGCATGGCTACTTCGAAGAAGAAAGCTCCTATAATGCGGTGAAAGCCTGTATTCATAAGCATTCCGCCAAGGTTCCTGACGCGTTCCTGGCCGGTAACGACTTGAGCGCGATCGGCGCGATACGCGCCCTGAAGTCCGAGGGCTACGAGGTACCGCATGATATTAGCGTCGTAGGGTTTGACGATATCGATATCGCGCAGTATTTCACGCCGCCGCTCACAACGGTGCGCAACCAGATCGCGCGGCAAGGCCATATGGTCATCGCGCATCTTGTTCGAATGATCCAGAACAAGGAGCAAGGCAAAATCCAGATGCTGCAGGGCGAGCTCGTCGTTCGCGGCTCGAGTCATATAAAACGGGATCGGAATAAGTAAGGCTGCGGCTCTGTCCGCGTGTAACGTAACGTAATGCTGAAGGCTTCCTGGGCGCCATTATTTTTGGCCAAACAGTCACCGGGGAGTTCTCGGCAAAAATAAAAACGTTTTTTGATAACGATTTCATTTTATGTGGAGGAGGCAGAACAGAGTGTATATCAGAGTAAAAGGGTTCATGGTCGATTTCTGGCGGCAGCGGGAGCTTCAATCCATGATCCTTCCGGGCATCGTATTTATGTTTATTTTTTGCTACATCCCGATTTACGGCTTATCGATCGCTTTCAAAAACTATACCGTCATCGATACGCTGGATTCCGCGCCTTGGGTAGGCTTGGACAACTTCAAGATTATTATGTCGGACAAATATTTCTGGGACTCCGTCATCAATACGCTGGGAATCAGCTTCCTGAAGCTGGGCATCGGCTTTATCATTCCGATTATTCTGTCCATTATGATCTACGAGCTGAGCCTCGGACGTTTCAAGAAGTTCGTGCAAACGATTTCGTATTTGCCGCATTTCCTATCCTGGATCGTGCTCGGCGGGATGCTGATTACGTGGTTCTCGACAACGGGCTTGTTCAATCAGATCTTGCTTGGCTTAGGCATCATCTCGCAGCCTAGCAATATTTTGCTCGACCCCAATAAATATTGGTTCATTGCAACGTTGTCGGACATTTGGAAAGAGGCGGGCTGGGGAACGATTCTGTATTTGGCGATCATGGCCAAGATCGATCCGACCTATTACGAAGCGGCCAAAATCGATGGAGCCAATCGGCTCAGACAAATTTGGAATATTACGATTCCGAACATGAAGAGCATCATTAGCTTGAATCTGATTTTGACCGTAAGCGGTCTGTTGGGCTCGAATTTGGATCAGACGCTGGTACTGATGAACTCCCAAAACCGGGAGAAAGCGGAGGTCATTAACTCGTACGTGTACCGCATGGGTATGACGCAGGGCGATTTCTCTTACGCAACCGCTGTCGGGCTTGGCGTTTCGATCGTATCCGTCATTCTGCTAGTGACGGCCAATCGCATTACGAGCAAATTGAATGACAATCAATCCGTGCTATAGGCATCTTGGGGGGAGGTTTCGCTTTGAATACGAAAGCAGTTAGAGGAGATTGGGACAGTCGAGTTTTCGACGCGGTTAATATATGTTTGCTGGTCGTTATTACGATCCTGATCGTTGTTCCGTTGTGGAACGTCATCGTGTCGTCGTTTAGCTCGGGCAGGGCGCTTGCCGAGGGCGGCTTTATTTTTTGGCCGACGGAATTTTCGTTTGAAAACTACCGGGCGGTGTTTCGGGATTCGACCATTTGGCAATCGTTCTTCATTTCGGTTTCCAAAACCGTCATCGGAGTCGTTACCCATGTGTTCTTCTGCGCCATGGTCGGCTACGCCCTCAGCAAGAGCAAGCTTCGCGGCCGCAAGTTCTATGTCGCGCTGGGCGTCATTACGATGTTTTTCTCCGGGGGCATGATTCCGACTTACTTGCTGATCAAATCGCTTGGTTTGTTGAACAGCTTCTGGGTTTATATTATTCCGGCTCTTTTGAGCTTTTACGATGTAATCGTTCTCATGAATTTTTTCAGAAACGTGCCGGACTCGTTGGAGGAATCGGCGAAAATCGACGGAGCGGGCGATTGGCGTATTTTCTTAAGCATCTTCATCCCGCTATCCATGCCGGCTATGGCGACTATCGTATTGTTCAACGGCGTCGGGCAATGGAATGATTTCATGACAACGAAATTGTACGTCACCGATCAATGGCTTTATCCGCTGCAGATGAAGCTGTATGAGATCATCGTGCAGTCGCAAACCCAATCGATGCAAAATGTCGGGGGCTCGGCTGTTATCGAGACGGCTACAAAAGGGGTCCAACTAGCAACGATCGTCATTACGACGCTGCCGATTGTTGTGATGTATCCAATACTTCAAAGGTACTTTATCTCTGGCATGATGCTGGGGGCGGTGAAAGAGTAGAAGAGCAGGCAAGAGGCGTTCAAGAGGGGATCTGAGCAAGGGCATTACACAAAATGCATGAATTCGAAGGAGGGCAACAACATGTTGAAGTTGAACAAAGGCTTTGCGAAAACAGGATTTGCGTTTATTGCCGCTATGATGGCGATTGTACTGGTCGTATCCGGCTGCTCAAAGGGCGGGGATTCCGGCGGCTCCAAGGATTTAGCCTCGATTGAAGGCCGCTACGCGCCGGACGCGGAGAAGCCGGCTTGGCAGCTGGACAGCAAGGAAGAGCCGACGGATCTGACCTGGTATGTCAATGCAGATTGGTGGAACACCGATTTCGGCAACGATGTCGTCACGAAAAAAATCAAAGAAGATTTGAACATTAACATTAAGTTCATTACCGGCGACGACACGAAGCTGAACACGTTCTTTGCCGGCGGCGACATGCCCGATTTGATAACGACCTTCGATTCGAACTCTCCGATCGTGCAGAAGGCTGCGACATGGGCGCTTCCGCTTAACGAACTCGCGGAGAAATATGATCCGTATTTCAATAAAGTAGCGGCGCAGGATACGCTGAACTGGTTCAAGCTACAGGACGGCAATACATACGGCTATCCGAACTACTCCAACACTCAAGACGACTACAACAGCGGCAACATCCCTGCCAAAACGGCATTCATTGTCCGCAAGGACGTGTACGAAGCGTTGGGTCAGCCTGCTATGGGCACGACGGAGCAATTCGAGTCCGTGCTGAAGGACATTAAACAGAAATTCCCTGAGCTCATTCCATTCGGCTTCAACTCGATCGGCGAAGGAACAGGCTCGCTTGGCGATACGCTGCAGGACTTTATCGGCGTGCCTCTTGAGGATGCGGACGGCGGTTTCTATAACCGCAACCTGGACGAGGATTATTTAGCATGGTTAAAAACGTTGAATAGGGTACACCGCGACGGTTTGATCAGCGACGATAGCTTTGCCGATGACAGCACGGCATTCGAGGAGAAGGTGAAAGCGGGCAAATACGCTACGATGCTGCTCGACGGAACTCCGCAGCAAGGCGGCAATCTGCAAATTTTCTTCAGCGGCAACAGGGGCAAGGAATACATCGCGATCGACGGCCCGCAAAGCACGAAGGGCAACGCTCCGACGCTGAATCAATCGGGCATTACCGGCTGGATGATCAGCTTTATTACGAAGAAAGCGAAGGATCCGGCGAAAGCGATCCAAGTGTTCACGTATTTGCTCAGCGAAGAAGGCCAAATGCTGATGAACTACGGCATCGAGGGCGAGACGTACCAGAAGAACGCGGACGGAACGGTAGCGCTGCTGCCGGCGGTGAAGGAGCTTCAACAGAGCAATCCGGATAAGTTCAAGAAAGAATTCCGGATGGGCGAATTTATGTTCTTCGGACATGACCGCCACAAGGCGCTGAGCGGAGACGCATTCCCGGAGGCGATCAAGCAGATGCAGGAATGGGGCAAGGGCAAGCTGAAGCCGCATTTCATTCTGGAGAACATCAATCCGGATCAAGGCACGCCGGAAGCGCGCGCGCTTAGCGCGAACAATACGAAATGGAACTCCTCGCTCGTGAGCATGATCCGCGCGAAGGATGACGCCGGTTTCGAAAGCGTCCTGAACGAATACAAGAAGTTCTTAGACGACAACAGCTGGGAAAAAATCGTCGAGATCCGCAATGAAAAAATGAAAGCGAACAAAGAAAAGCTGGGCCTGGAATAGGGGCCGGCAACGACGGATAGGATGTCCCGGGCAAACAAAAGATGAGACAACTTGGGATCGGTAGACATAGGAGGGAAACATCATGCTGAGCTTGTATCAGTCGAAAAGCGAAAAAGAATTGTTCGTATCGAAAAACGTGCAGCAATTACCCCGGTTTCCGGAGGCGGTCACAAGCAAGATTACGGTGGACGACAGCCAAACCTATCAGGAGATGGACGGGTTCGGGGCTTCTTTTACGGACTCCGCCGCGTATTTGATCAATCAGGTGCTTGAGCCGGAGCAGCGTGCGGAGCTCATGAAGAAGTTGTTCGACGCGGAGGACGGGATTGGCTTGTCGGTATTGCGGAATCCGATGGGAGCCTCCGATTATGCGCGGGATTTCTACAGCTACAATGATTTGCCGGAAGGCGAAACCGATGTACGGCTCGAGAGATTCTCGATTGCGCACGACGAAGCGGACATTATTCCGCTTCTGGCCGAGGCTGTCCGTCTCAATCCGGACGTGAAGCTGATGGCTTCGCCATGGAGCCCGCCGGGCTGGATGAAGACAAGCGGCTCGATGATCGGCGGGGAGCTGAAGCCGGAATATTATTCGGCATACGCGAGCTATTTCGTCCGTTACATCGAGGCATATGCCGCGAACGGTCTAGCGATCTATGCCGTCACTCCGCAGAATGAGGCGCTGTATTCGCCGGTGCATTACCCCGGCATGATTATGCTGCCGGAGTCGCAAAGCGATTTTATTAAAAATCATTTGAAGCCGCAATTCGTCAAGCATCAATTAAATACGAAGATACTGTGCTATGACCATAACTGGGATAAGCCGGACTATCCGCGCACGGTGCTGGAGCAAGCGGTGGACGAGGTGGACGGCGTAGCTTGGCACTGGTACGGCGGCAAGCCGTCGGCACAAACCGAGATCTACGATGCTTTTCCGGGCAAAGAAGTGCATTTCACGGAAGGCTCCGGAGGCGAGTGGATTCCGCCGTTCGAGCAAGCGTTCTCCAACGTCATGCGGACGGGCATCGAGATTTTAAGAAATTACAGCAAATCGTACGTGCTGTGGAACATGGCGCTCGACGAGAACAACGGACCGGCCGTGCCGGGCTTCGGCCGAAGCACCTGCCGCGGTATCGTGAGGATCGATCAAGGAACCAAGGAGCTTACGTATACGCTGGATTACTATGCGCTGGCGCATTTCAGTAAAGTCATCCGTCCCAAAGCGGTGCGGCTAGGCTGCTCCTCCAGCGAAGAAAGCGTTCGATCCGTTTCTTTCAGAAATACGGACGGCTCGATCGCAGTGGTTCTGTTCAATGATGGCGAGAGTTCGGTGAATATCGATTTGGAGCTGCCGGGAGATCGGCAGCCGATCGGCATCGGTATGGAGCCGAAAAGCGCGGTTACGGTTATGATGAAGAAATAGGTATGCGTTCGGATAAAGGGCTGTCCCCAAAGCCATTGGCTTAGGGGACAGCCCTTCTGTGCGGGTATGCAGCTAACCACTGGCTGCTATTTTGGATTTTCGCAGTAACTTCGGGCGGAATGAATGGTGGTGGTGGGCTATGTTGGATTTTCGCACTAACGGGTTTTTCCCTTTCAGTGACGGTGTTTGTTCATGAATTTGACGCATTTCGATTTGTTGACATCCTTTGAATATCGATATATGATTCTACATGTGAGTATGATAATCAATATCAATTAAAGGGGTCTTATGATGAATAGAAAGCTGCTTCTTCCATTTATCGTTTTGATGTGTGTCATGATCAGTGCTTGCGGGGGCAATAACGCGAACAACAATGCGTCCTCGCCGGGCAATAGCCCAGCTGCGAGCGAAACTCCTGCAACTGAAGCTCCGGCTGCCGATACAGGTACGATCACGTATGAATCCGAGCTCGGTCCGGTAGAAGTGCCGGCTAGCCCGAAGCGTATCGTCGCTCTGACGAACGCGCCGAATATCCTTGCGCTGGGAGGGACGATCGTCGGCGTGGACGAGTGGACGAATAAGAGCCCGCACTTCACGGAGAAGCTGGCCGGGGTAGAAGTTGTATCCGAGGATAGTCTTGAGAAAATCATCGAGCTGGAGCCGGATTTGATCATCGCCGGCACGCATAACAAAAATATCGACAAGATGAAGGAAATTGCGCCTACCGTCGTTTATACTTGGGGCAAACTGGATTACTTGACGCAACAGCTCGAAATCGGCAAGCTGCTGAACAAGGAGCAGGAAGCGCAAGCGTGGATTGACGATTTCACGAAGCGTGCCGCAGAAGCCGGCGAAGAAATTAAAGCGAAAATCGGCGAGAACGCAACGGTTTCGGTATTCGAGACGGATTCGAAAAGCTTCTACGTGTTCGGCAATGCTTGGGCTCGCGGAACGGAAATTCTGTATCAGGCAATGGGTCTGAACATGCCGGAGAAGGTAAAAGCCGACGCTCAAGGACCTGGCTACTATACGCTTTCCACTGAAGTTCTTAGCGACTATGCCGGCGATTATATCGTTCTTAGCAGAAGCGCCACGGGAGACAATTCGTTCATGCAATCCGATACTTGGACGAAAATTCCGGCAGTCCAAAACGATCATGTTATCGAGATCGACACGGAAGCTTCCTCTTACAGCGATCCGATGACACTCGAGTATTTGCTGAACATCTTCAAAGAAGGTTTCTTGAAATAAGCGTTCGCGTTATCGCACGGGCTGGTGAAGAAGGCCGAGTTGCCTCGATTGAAATGGAGGCTGTCTCGGCCTTCTTCGCGCCCGTTATGACCTTGAAGGAGGAATGGCAATATGAGCGGCAGCCGGAAGCCTAAGTCTTTTGCCCTCAAAATCATAATCAGCTTGGCGGCGCTCGCAGCTATGTTCGCACTTGCGATGCTGCTCGGCGCCAAGGATGTATCCTTGCGCGAGCTTTGGTTAATTTTGGCTAACCAAGGCGGGGACAACGATAAAATCGCGATGCTCCGGGAAATTCGTTATCCGCGGGAAGTGGCAGCCGTGCTTGTGGGCGCCGCGCTTGCGGTAGCCGGCGCGATCATGCAAGGCTTGACGCGCAATCCGCTTGCAGATCCCGGGCTTCTCGGTCTAACCGCCGGAGCAAACGCATCACTGGCTCTGGCTATCGCCGTTTTGCCCGAGATGAATTATGTCGGGATCATGCTCGTCTGCTTCATCGGGGCCGCGCTCGGCATGTTCCTCGTTATCGGCATCGGCTCGGTGAGGAAAGGCGGCATGTCTCCATTCCGGATCGTGCTGGCCGGCTCGGCGGTGTCCGCGTTTCTGTATGCCGTGTCGGACGGCATCAGTCTCCTATCCAAGACGTCCAAAGACGTGACGATGTGGACATCGGGGGGGCTAATCGGCACGACGTGGGGACAGGTTCAAGCGATGAGTCCTGTCATCGTCGTTGCTATTCTCGTTGCAATGACCATGTCCAAGTCGCTTACGATTTTAAGCTTGAACGAAGAAGCCGCCGTGGGTTTAGGCATTCGCAAGGCATACGTCAAAACGGTATTGTATATCATGATTATTTTGCTGGCCGGAGCCTCCGTCGCGCTCGTCGGAAACATGGCGTTCATCGGGATGATGATTCCTCATATCGTAAGAGCGCTGTTCGGGACCGATTATCGCGCGGTCATTCCGATGTCGGCGATCTGGGGAGCGACCTTCATGCTGATGGCGGATACGCTTGGCCGAACGCTCTATGCGCCATTCGAGACGCCGGTTGTGGCGATCATGGCTATCCTCGGACTCCCGTTCTTCTTGTTCGTTGTTCGTAAAGGAGTGAAGACGCTGTGATGAACTCGAACGCGAAGGTTCAAAAACAAATGATCGTCTTCGCGGTCATGCTGCTGCTCATCGCAGCGACGATCATTGTCGGAATGAGTTTAGGCTCAGGGGCGCTGTCCATCAATCGGCTGTTTCAGACGTTGTTCGGGCACGGCACCAACAAGGAAAATCTCGTGCTGTTCTCCATCCGTTTGCCGCGTATCGCCGTGACGCTGCTGGCCGGCATGGCTCTAGCGCTGTCCGGCGCAATCCTGCAGGGAATTACGCGGAACGACTTGGCCGATCCCGGCATCATCGGCATCAACGCGGGAGCCGGCGTGGCGATAGCGGTATTTTTCCTATATGCGCCGCTCGATCCGAAGTCTTTCGCTTATATGCTTCCGATTGTCGCATTCTTAGGAGCGTTGCTTACGGCTGCACTCATCTACATGTTCTCCTATTCCAAAGGGAAAGGGCTGCAGCCTGTTAAGCTCGTGCTCGTTGGCGTGGGCTTCGCGCTCGCTTTGTCCGGCCTAATGATCGTCCTGATCTCCTCCGCCGATCATCGGAAGGTCGATTTTATCGCGCAGTGGCTGGCGGGCAACATTTGGGGAGCGGACTGGCCGTTCGTATGGGCGCTGCTGCCGTGGCTTGCCATCCTGCTCCCGTTCACGCTGTACAAGTCGAACGCTCTTAACCTGCTGTCGATGGACGAAGCGGTTGCCGTAGGGGCCGGCGTCTCCATCAACCGGAACCGGCTGCTGCTGCTCGGGACTGCCGTCGCTCTTGCCGCCGCTGCGGTATCCGTCACCGGGGGAATCGCGTTCGTCGGCTTGATGGCCCCCCATATCGCCAAAGCGATCGTAGGGCGCCGCCATCAATATTACGTTCCTATCGCCGTCCTGATGGGAGGCTGGCTGCTCTTATTCGCCGATACCGTTGGGCGCAATCTCGTCGATCCGTCCGGCATTCCGGCAGGCATTATGGTCGCGCTCATCGGCGGGCCTTACTTCTTGTATCTTCTATTAAAGAAGTAGTCGGGGCGGTGGGTGCATCACAACATTGGAGGTTCCGTTAAGAATGCCACTCCGGCTTGGAGTGGCATTTTGACGTTTAGTGCGATCAGCATGGCCGCTACCTCTATGAGATTAGGATAGAGATGAGATTAGTTCGGAGCTCTAATGGTATAATCACGGTAGACTGACGGAGTTAGAAGGGTGATTTGATAGCTATGAGCGTAATTCGTTTGGAGAATGTTACTAAGAAGTATGAAGAGTCCATGATCTTTCGCGATATCTATTTTCGCGTGAGCCAAGGAGAGCGCATCGGCCTTATCGGTCGGAACGGTGCCGGTAAGTCGACGGTGTTCAGGCTGATCATGGGTAAAGAAGAGCCTACGTCCGGAAAAGTGGATATAGATCCGAAGGTTAGAATAGGTTACTTCTCTCAATTCTCGGAAATGACGGGCAGCCTGTCGGTTCAACAAGAGCTGGAGATGTGCTTCGAGCAGGTTGCGATTATCGAACGCGAGCTGCAGGAAGTAGGGGAAAAGCTGGGTCTAGTCACCGATGATGGCGAGATGGAGCGGCTGCTTGCGAGACAAGCGGAGCTTTTTGAACAAATGGAGCATTTGGACGGCTGGAACGTTTCCGTCGAGATTAACACGGTTCTTACGAAGCTGGGGTTCAACGATAGATCCCGCAATCAGCCTATTGACGAATTGTCGGGAGGCTGGCGCAACCGCGCGGCTTTGGCTAAGATGTTAATCGAGCTGCCTGATGTCGTCTTGCTTGACGAGCCAACGAACTATCTGGATATTGAAGGGATAACGTGGCTGGAACAGTGGCTGTATCGGTTCAATGGGGCTATGATTCTAGTGTCGCATGACAGGCAGTTTATAGACAAAGTGGTTACGCGAACGATCGAGATCGAGAACTATCATTTTCAGGAATACGAAGGCAATTATACCGATTACGTCCGCAAAAAGAAAATGCGCAAGAAAGAGCTGGATCGCCAGTTCGAGTGGGAGGAAGAGCTTCTGCTCATGGAATCCGAAGCGATTGACAGCCGCGCGAGCAAGAAGACGTCGAAGGACCGGCTTTCCCGTCAACTGGCAGACAACAAGAAGCGGATCGAGCCGCATCCCGTGAACGTGCTGATCACCGATATTTACGAAAAGCTGCGTTTTCCGGATAAGTTGTGCGAAGTGAAGAACATCGGACAGACCTACGGCGAGCGGACGATCTTCGGGAACGTCAGCTTCGATATTCAGAAGGAAGACCGATTAGTCATCGTGGGCCCTAACGGTAGCGGGAAATCGACGCTTATTAAGGTGCTTACGGGACAGGAAAAACCCGAGTCCGGCGAGGTGACCTGGGAGAAAGGCGTCGGCTACGCCTATTTCAACCGGATGTGGGAGGAGCTTGATCCGAAGGATACCGTTAGCCATGCGGTCAATACGTACGGTTTAGGTCTGGACGCACCCCGCAAAAAGGTGAACAAGTTCTTATCCATGCTGCAATTCTCGGAGATGGATCTAAGCAAAGCCATCGGCAATCTTTCCGGTGGGCAAAAGGCAAGGGTCGCGCTTGCTAAATGCCTTCTCTCCGGCGCGGCGGTCATTATATTGGATGAGCCGACCAACCACTTGGATCTAACGAGCATACAGGTCATGGAGCAGGCGTTGATCCATTTTCCCGGCGCCGTCGTTACGGTAAGCCATGATCGGTTCTTCATCGACAAAATCGGGACGAAAATGCTGAGCTTTGACCCTGTATTGGGTATAAGCGAACAAAATCTTTAGGGAAGATGTGTCGATTTTGTTGGGTGCCGTTCGTTGTCTTTATAGAGGCAGGAATAATACCCTTCGAAAGGAGATTTCAAAATGAAATTCTTGTGTTTAGGTTATTTAGATCCAGAGAAAATGGATGCCCGTCCCAAAGAGGAGATCGACGCCGTTATGGGCGAATGTCAGCCCCATCTTGAGCAATTCTACAAAAGCAATCAAGTGGTTATCGATGCGGGACTCTCCTTGGAAACCAAAAGCATGCGACGGGTGAACGGGAAAGTGTCCGTTATTGATGGTCCTTTTACCGAAACGAAGGAGTGGATCGGCAGCGTGTTCCTCATCGAGGCGAGGGACATGGAAGAAGCGATCCAAATCGCTTCCTTGCATCCGACTACGCAGGTGGCAGCGGGCGAGCAGTTCGGGTGGGGCATTGAGATTCGCCCGATCCATTACTTTGAGAAAATGGAATAGTTAATGGAGTCGAAAAGCCGCGCACTGCGGCTTTTTGTTATTGTATTTATATATGACAAGCTGGAACTAATGACAAAAATTTCTTTTAAATTCCAGTCCTTACAGTTAGAATGTCTTTAGATAGACGGTCCGGGTACTAAGAATATTCGAGTGACGCATACACTTGAATGATTTTTTGTAAGCGCTTTTATGAAGGGGAGAGGGAGAGAAACCATGAAACGAATCCCGATGATGCTGCAGCTGGCGCTGATTCTGTTCTGCGTCATGGCCATTCCGATGGCCATCCTGACTTGGTATAGCGGCGGGCAGATTCTGCAAAATTCAGAGAGCGCGATCGCGGAATCTTCATTGGCGGGGTTGAACGCAAACCGCAAGCTCAATGAAAATGCGCTGAACAATTTGGCTCAGGATGCGGTGCGCCTTGCGGCCACTAACATCTTCGATCGCATTCGTAATTTCGAGACCTTCGATGAGCTTAACGGCAATTATAGCAATGTCAACAAAGCGCAGGCCGTGCTGCTGGAGCTGCTTAACTTGAATCACAGGGTGAATGGCGTTTATTCCTCTTACTTCTATTTAGAAGACTCGGATTACGTGATTTCGACCGACAAGGGCATTACGATGTTGGAGCGATATGAATCGATCGATTGGACGGAGGAAGCGTTTGTCGGCAGAAGAGGGATCAGCGGCGTATGGTATCCGCGCAGACTGGACTCGGGGGTAAACGTTGTTTCGTATGTGCTTCCTCTGAACCGTCTATTGACCACGACACGCGGGTTCTTAGTCGTCAACATCCGGGAAAGTCAAATCGGGGATTACCTTCGCACCTCGGAGCCGGGCAAACATGATTATCTTCTCATGGGATCGGATGGCGCGATTATCTCGCACAATGACAAGAGCTTGTTGCTTACAGACGGGAGACAGCAGCCACACATTGAAGGGATACTGGAGAATAGCTCGAAAGAGGGTTATTCGTTTCATGAGGCTAGGGGCGAGCGTCTGATCTACACGTGGTCCCGTTCACCGCAGTTCGGGTGGTGGAATGTTAACATTTATTCCATGGACGAACTGATGACCAAGACCCACTCCTTGCAGAGCAACATTATTGTTCTTACGGTCATGATTATCGTCGCAGGCACCGTGCTGACCGTCTTGCTCGCGACCTGGCTGTCGAGACCTCTGCGGGAGCTGGTTCGGGCCGTCCGTGCTCGCAGTAAAAATCTAGTTATAGGGAACAAGAATGAGCTTGTGTTCCTTGACGCGGCGTTCAGACGAATGCAAGACGAGGAGGAAGGGCTCTACAAGCTGCTGCATGAACGGGAACAGGATACCCGCAGCCTCGCGATCCACAACTTGCTTAGGGGCGAAGTGACCAAACAGATCGCCGAGATGTTTCCGAACCCCTATTACGTTGTCGCCATTGTTTCGATCGATCAGTATAGGCGGTATGTGAGCAAGACCAATCCGGAGACCCGTAATTACCATCGCTATTTGCTCATAGGGAAATGCGAGAGCCTGTTCACGGACGGGATTCACGCACGAAGCGTCTATCATGGCGAAGGCTGCTTCGCTATCGTTATCAATTATGGTCCATCGGAGCTTGAAAGCCATTGCGAAGGTATCGATCGGACGCTTGCCATGATCAGGGACTCAGCGGCGGAGCTGCTCGGCCACTCCGTAACCATTGGGGTCAGCAGCCAGGCGACGGAAAACGATATGATCGCCGATCGGGTGGCCGAAGCGATGGAAGTCATCAAGCATCGCATGATTGAAGGCAGCGGAGGCATTACCTACTGGAGGCAGGAAGCCGATCAGAGTAAAAAGTATATTTATCCAACGAACAGCGAGAGGCGTATTCTTAATTTTCTGGACATCGGGGATCAGGGCAGCATTATGAAAGAGCTGGAGCTCATTCGAGGCGAGATCCAGTCGGTCGAGTACATCTCCTACGACAATATCTTGTTCATCTATACCCAATTGGTAGGCGTTACGATCAGGCATCTTAGGGAGAACAATATCAGCACTTCGCGTTTCTTTGCGAGACGTGGAAATATTTATTCCGCCATTGCTTCCTTTGATACGCTTGACGAGCTGGAACAATATTTGCACGACTTCTTCGGCGAGATTGTTCAGTACTTTACACGCAGCGCAAGCGAAGTCAACTACGGAGAGCGAATCATTCGTTACCTTGAAGAGAATTTCAGCGAAGAGATTGTGTTTGAAGAAATGGCGAAGGATATCGGCATCAGCTATTCCTATATGCGCAAGATCGTGTACGAGCTATCGGGCAAAAGCCTGATCGACTACACCAATCAGCTGCGAATCGAGAAGGCGAAACAACTGCTGCTGGAATCCAAGCTTAACATCGGCCAGATCGCCTTCGAGGTCGGCTACGGCAATGTCCAAAGCTTCAATCGTTTTTTTCGCAAGTACGAGGGCATGCCGCCTAGCAGCTACAAGGCATTGAAGCACGGAAGAACATCGGAACCCGAATCGATGTAATCCGCTTACGGAGAACGACAAGAAAGTGATATGGAGATATGGAGCTGATCTTTCGGTCCCTAAGGACCAACGGAGACTGCTCCATTTTTGCTTATGCCAATCGGAATTGATTATTACGTCTCAAATCCCGCGTAATAACACGGGAAAATCAAAAATGACGGATGGAATCAATAGTCATGATTTACGGATCGGATGACGGGAGGATATGATGCAGGCATAACCCCGCCAATGTCTGAACAAAACAGTCGGCCGTGGAAGCCCTAATGCGGAGGAGGTGAGACGATGAAAGTTGAAAGCGCTTCACTTGAAAATGAAATCGCTTTAAAGAAACACAATAAGGGTAACCGGAGAATGACCCATTATCTTCGGCGGGACTGGCAGCTGTACTTACTTCTTCTGATTCCACTGTCTTTTGTCGGCGTTTTCAAATACGCGCCGATGTCGGGGCTCGTGCTAGCCTTTAAGGATTATAAGATCGCAAGGGGGTTCTGGGGCAGCGACTGGGTGGGTTTTCAAATCTTCCAAGAGATATTCGATAAACCCGACTTTATCCGCGCTGTCCGCAACACGTTGATGCTCAACAGCCTCGACCTTATATTTAGTTTCACAATGCCGATTGTGCTTGCGCTGCTTCTCAACGAGATCAAAGGCGTCAAATTCAAACGCGTGAATCAAACGCTGCTGTATCTGCCGCATTTCCTGTCCTGGATTATTATCGGTTCGATCGCTTACCAGCTGCTTGGCCAAGGGAGCGGCGCGGTCAATAATCTATTCGAATTGATGGGATGGAATCGTGTCCCGTTCCTGCAGGAGGACACGCATTGGCTGTTCAGTTATTTGGCTATCGGAGTCTGGCAAAGCATGGGCTGGGGCACAATCATCTACTTGGCTTCGATCAGCAGCATCAACCCCGAGATGTACGAAGCGGCCATCGTCGATGGCGCGGGGCGGTGGAGGAAGGTGTGGAATGTCACGCTGCCGTCCATCCGCGTTACGATTGTAACCTTGCTGATCATGAACCTGGGCAAGGTGATGGAGGGCTCGTTCGAGCGGGTATTTGCCCTGCAGAATAAGGCCACTACGGAATATACCACCACGATCCCGGTACTGGTCTACCGATGGGGGATCGAGAGCGGCAACTTCAGCCGCGCGACGGCGCTCGGGTTGTTCCAGGCGCTCATCGGGCTAGCGCTGGTGCTGCTCGCTGATCGTATTGCCAAGAGGCTCGGCGAAGACGGATTGTTATAGAAAGGAGGCGAACCATGAAAACATCCAATGGCACGCTTGCCATGCATCGTAAAAAAAGCTTTGATATCTGGGATGTGCTGATCCGCCTCTCTCTGATCATCTCCTCGCTGGTCTGCTTGCTGCCGTTCGTTCATGTCGTGTCGAAGTCCCTTAGCAATGACGCTTATGTGATCGCGAATAAAGTGTTTCTCTGGCCGCAAGGCGCCACCATTGAGGCGTACAAAAAAATTCTCCAAGACGAGAGCATTCTGCGGTCGTTGTATGTATCGATTGTCGTGACGGTGCTCTTCACGATTATAGGCATGATCATCACGATTTGCGCGGCCTACCCTTTATCCCGCCCGCAATTGAAGGGCCGAACGGCGCTGACCGTTATCTTTATGTTCACGTTGTACTTTCACGGCGGGATCATTCCGGAATACATGTTGATCAACAATCTGGGTTTGTTGGACAGCATGTGGTCGATTATTTTGCCTCCGGCATTCAGCGCCTTCAACCTGTTGATTATGAAAACGGCCCTCTCCAGCAGCATTCCGGTCAGCCTGGAGGAATCGGCGCGGATCGACGGCGCCGGACACTTCCGCATTCTCGTGAATATCGTACTCCCGCTGTCCAAACCGATCATGGCAACCTTGGCTCTCTTCTACGCGGTCGGGCGCTGGAACACTTACCAAGACGCCCTGTTCTATATTAAGCAAAATGTAGATATGCGGCCGCTGCAGCTGAAGCTGTATTATCTTGTCATTCAGGCCAGCGAGAGCTTCCAGCTGGAGGCGACGCAAGTGCAGCTGAGCAACCCGGAGGTGCTTAAAGCTTCATGCGTTGTATTCGCAACGTTGCCGATCTTATGCGTCTATCCGTTTATTCAGAAGTATTTTGTCCAGGGCGTTATGCTTGGAGCCGTCAAAGAGTAATAGGGAACCCAAGTCGAAATTACAATAATGGGGGAATAAGAGATGAGCAAAAGGAAAGTCTTCGCATCCTTGTTGATGACTTTAGTTATGGGAGCCACGCTTCTTGCGGGCTGCTCGGATGGCAATAACGGCAATTCGAAGGGGACCAACGGCGCGACAAATGCTCCGTCTGCGACGAATTCCGCAACCAATGCCCCGGAAGGCGGCGCTGAAGGCAGCTTTGCCGATTACTCTAAAGGCTTCCCCGAGAAGGTCAATCTCGAAATTCCGGTCTATGAACGTGCATTCGAGGGCTGGAATGTAACCGACAACTACTATACGCGCTGGATTCAGAAGGAATTCGGCGACAAGTACAACGTAAACGTGAAGTTTATCCCGATTACCCGCAGCAGCGAGGTCACGGACTTCGAGCAGCTGCTGGCCTCCCATAAGGCGCCGGATATCCTCTTCCATTACGATATGCCGCAAGCGCTTGCATACTACAGCGAAGACGTCATGCAGACGCTGAATTATGAGGAGATCGCCAATTACGCTCCTACCTACTGGAAAAACATGAGCGGGACAATCGAACAATACGGCAAGGTAGACGGCAAAAATGTATTTTTCTTCGCTGCCCGCCCGTCTGCGGATAACTATACGACGTTGATTCGCAAAGACTGGGTGGAGAAGGTCGGCATGAAAGTGGAGGATCTGACCTCCCTTGAGAAGTACAACGAGATGCTGACGAAATGGAAAGAAGCCGGACTCGGAGCAGGCGGCGGCAGCTTGCTGCAAAATAACTACAACTACAGCTATGCCTTCCGCGATTGGCCGATCGACGCGAAAGAACGCGCGCTTTATTCCGATCTCGGCGTAGCGGATCTGACGACTCCCGCAAGCGAGCGCTACTTGCGCAACTTGAACTATCAGTACAATAACGGCCTGATCGACAAGGAATTCTATCTGCGTAACGATGACGGCAAAATCAAGGCTGAATTCGTTGCGGGCAAGACCGGCACTTACGGCGTTTACCTGGCCAGCAATACGGATGTCATCGATGCGACCCTTAAGAACAATCCGGATGCGCAATTCGCTGTTCTGCCTCCGACGGCCGGCACTCCGGAAGGATATAAGCCGCAAGGACGCGCGTACTGGCCTTTCGGCTTCATCATGGGCATCAACTACGAATCCACGGAAATGGAACGCGCGGCGGTCTGGATGTACCTCGAATGGATGAGCCAGCCGGAGAACCTGTTCTTCCTGCAGAACGGCGTTGAAGGTCAGAACTATACGCTCGACGGCGAGGGGATTGCCGTGAAAAACGCGGATTTCAAAGGCGAATCCGTCCTGTCGCAGAACAACAACAAGGATTACTGGGCACTCGTCATCGAAGTTCCGCAATATGCCGATCCTGCCGTAACCCGCAAAGCTTATCTGCGCAACTGGGCGCCTGCAGGCTATGAATATTTGGCTGAGGATCTATTGAAATATTACGAGCAAACGGCGGAATATCGCACGCCGGACGCTATGTTCGGCGTCGTGCTGGAGAAAGTCAGCGAATACAAGGCCGATCTGAACTCGCTCTTCCAAGAGCTGTACGTGAAGGTCGTCCTCGCGCCGACCGACCAGTTCGATGCAACCTATGAGGCTGCTAAGAAAACATATCTCGAATCGGGCTATCAAGAGATTCTGGATGAGAAACAAGCCGCGATCGATGCGGGCAAATTCAACTAACGGCTAACGAAACGACTTCCGAAGCCTCTGCGTCTCGCAGGGGCTTTTGATACGAGGTTGCTAAAGAAGGCCGGCAGCGCTCTTTTTTTCGAGAGGTAGCCGGCCTGTTTTATTGGATCATCACAGCCGGGACGTCAAGTAGTCCGCGGTGCGTATGGCCAGCGCCACTGCTCTCTAGGCACCCAATTGGGTGTTTTTTTTCTTTATGTCTCTATGTACCTCGCCATACTTTCGCCATGTTAGTCGCCGTTCTGATCCGTCATAATACAGTTAACAACTACGGAGAACGGTGTTGTATTTAACGAATAGGGGGAAGAAGAATGTTAACTAAAACGGTGACGTTGCAGCCTTTTGCCGATATTTCTGAGTATACAGAGGGATTCAAGGTTATCTCAACGCAGTTCGGAGCGGATGGCCGCGTATATGTGCTGCTGATTAACCAGATCCCGGAACGGGCCGCTATAAACAAAACATATACCTATAAGGTGCTGATCGTTGAAGATGAAAGAATCGAAGAAGCGGTCATTCCCAGACAGCATTTCCATTATCATTACGTACAGCCGCTGCAGAATCATCTGCTGCTTGTCGGGGCTCGATGCTCTTATTATAGAACCGGAAAGTATGACCTGAACGCCAAAGTTTACGATTATGAAGGGAATAGCGTTCGAGAGTTCCTGCTTGGAGACGGGATTCAGAGCGTGCAGGTATCGGAGAAGGGCACGATCTGGACGAGTTACTTCGACGAAGGCGTATTCGGGAATTACGGATGGGATGATCCCATTGGCGCAAGCGGCCTTCTGGCTTGGGATGAGCACGGAAACAAAATCTATGAAAACCGTGCGGCGGACATTGCCGATTGCTATGCGCTTAATGTCGTTAACGAGAAGGAGATTTGGTTTTATTATTATACCGACTTCTCGCTTGGCTGCATCTCGAGCGGCCCTCGGCAGGCCAAGGTTACCTTTATGAATCCCGAGATTTCCGGTTCCTCGGGCTTCAGTACGGATGGCTATCACTTTCTATTCGACGCGGGTTACGGGAAGCATGGAACATTTATTCTCAAAAAGAACGAAAAGCCCGGGAGCTTGACCAAAGGGCATAAGATTCGTTTTGCGAATGGGCAAGCGAACCCGATTAAACCGGATTCGCAAGATTTTCGCAAAAACCGCGTTTTGTTCCGTGAAGGCAACTTGTTATACCAAGCGGCGATAGAAGAGGTAGTCTAGTTCCCGACACCCAGCGTTCATTCCGCCTCCATGATTTTGACGGAGAAGGCGATGTCGGCATAAGCGGGATGAAGCTCATCCTCAGCACGCATATGGAGGATCGGTCTGGCGTCATGGGCGAAATGGACCGATTTGACCCGCGCATGCCGGCCCGGATCATTCAGCCCGCCGTCGCCGGGCTCGCCCTCCGTACGGGCGTGGTAGCACAAGACGGCGTTGCCCAGCTCATCGACCGTAAACGAGTTGTGGCCGGGACCCTGCTGCCCGTCCGAGAAATCGCAGGTGGACAGTACCGGATACGGGTGCTTCGTCCAACTGTCCAGATTCATCAGATCGGCATCCTCGTCCGCGTGCAGATAGCCCATGCAATAGTTGGCATCGACGGTACCGGCGGAGAAGAAGACGAGTATGCGTCCCGCCTGTTTGATCACGGCAGGCCCTTCGTCGATTTGGTCGCCATGTGCCTGCTCCCAGGCATAATCCGGCGTGGAGAGCTCTATTCTTCGGCTTGTCAGCCGCCATGGTTGGCCGGGATCGATCGTGGCCATGTACAGCCTGGAGCCGGCGGGCTTCTCCGCCCAAATGACGTAATGCGTGCCGCGATGTTCGAAATAAGTCATATCCAGAGAAAACGTGCCGAACGAGCCGTCGTTCGTTTCGTTAACGGCCCAGTGCCCGTCGCGCGACCAGGCGGCAGGATCCATCACGTCCCCATGGCAGGGGATAAAGATCGGGCGAATGGACCACACATTGTCCACGCTGACGCCGGCCGTGCACAAGATATACCATTTGCCCTGAATGTTGTGCAGCTCCGGCGCCCAAATATACCGATGGTTGACGCTTGAGTTTTCTTCGTTCCATACTTCCGTTTCCTCGGCCGATGCCAGTCCTTCAATCGTGCGGGCCCGTCTGATCACGATGCGGTCGTATCCGTCCGGCTGAACTTCGTTGTTGCCGTCATGCCCATAGGTGGGATAGGACGCCGTGAAGTAGTAGTAGCCGGACTCGGCATCATGGATGATATACGGATCGGCTCTCTCTCTAATGAACGGGTTCGGATATTGCGGTTGCCGGATGCGGCCGGTAAGCGGGTACGTACCCGGCTTGTCGAAGTCGACGCCAGTCGCATCCCATGTCACGGCCAGCTTTTTGACCGATCCGTCGCTGTACGTTGCTGTTACTTGACCCGGCAGGCCAAGTTGTTGAAGGCTTGAACCGGAGGGTGCTGCAAGGTCCGGGAAAACCTCGGTTATTCCGGCGTTATGCGGCTTATTGTATCGGCGGAGGAACGCGGCATATTCCAAATCGCTAATCGCAATTCGGGATGCTTGCACGGCTTCTTCGACCGTTATGTCGGACCGCGATTTCGTATAATCCGACCCCGCGGGTTCGCTGAATTGTTCCCAGTCCTCCGTTGCAGCCATGTAGCCATCGGTTCCGTCCGACCACATAAGTCTGTATATTTGGAACTCCTTGTCATAGGATACGGACAGATCCCTTACGGGAATGCCCGAGGCGTTGACGCGTATGTAACGCTCGTTAACGAAAGTCCAGTCCTCGCCGCAATCGTAGACGAAGATGTATTCGGAGCCGTCATGATCGGCTGCCGCAAGGCCGAGCTTGCCGTCCGGCTTCCGGAACAGGACGGGCGAGCCTAACTTTTTCGTCCCTTGCAGAGGAAACAGAACAGGCTGGCCTTCATTAAGCGGCACAAGCTGCCCTAGCTTCTTGGCTGCCAGGCAGAGGGCCGACTTTCGATTGGAATCTCCCAGCTGAATGTAGGCGTACAGGTGTGCATGACTCATTTAGGAATGACCTCCATGACGATGATGATGATGAACATTTTCGAATTTCGAACGGTTCGATAAGTGCCTGACGTAGTTATTATCGCCCGCCAAGCCACAATCTGGCAAACAGGAGAATAGGGGAGAACCGAATCTCGTCATCGCGGATTGCCGTTTCCGATTGGACGATCCCGATGCGGGGCGCAGAGCCTATGAGGAGTCGCATATTCTGGGGGCCGTCTATATGGATCTGGAGAAGGAGTTGTCCGGCGAGGTCGAGGAGCATGGCGGACGCCATCCGCTTCCGGATATTTTTGCAATGACGGTTACGTTCGGCCGGGCGAAATAAGCAACGATTCGATTGTGGTCACTTATGACGATCAAGGCGGAGCGATGGCTTCCCGGCTATGGTGGTTACTGAAGTATTTAGGGCATGAGCAGGTCTATGTGCTGGATGAGGGCATCTCGGCTTGGGCGAAGCAAGGTCTGCCGGTATCGTCCGATCGGGGAGAGGCGCAGCCAGCGACTTTCATTGCTACGGTGCAGCACAGCATGCTGGTTGAAATGGACGAGGTGAAGGAACTGCTCGGCAGTGGGGGGACGACGTTCATCGACTCGCGGGAAGCTCCGCGCTACCGCGGTGAAGTCGAGCCGATCGACCGCGAGAGGTAACTAAAGAGTTTTACAGGACTCAACGAATCGCTTACGCCTTTTACAGCCCATATTACAGAAAGTCGTGGATAGTCTTAACGAACCCAATTGTACAAGCTATTTTCATTGGTCTACAAAGATCAATAGTGACGTACTGCAAGACAACATCATCTATTCTAAATTACGAAGGGCACTCGGTTGAGTGCCCTTCAAACTTCGCTCAATGTATGTTACGGCGAACCCTACCATAAGTTATGTTACAGCTGGAGTGATTGGATCTGTTACGGTGAAAATCCGATTGCGGTGGGGGAGGGTTAAGGGAGTAGAAAGCGAATTAAAATACAGAGCCCGGCGAGAGGGATGTCGTGGTTCTGTTTTTTTTATGGACTGAAGGGCAAGTTCTAGAAGGAATTACGTTTAGCATAGCACAACGTGGAATGGAGTGAAAAGTACGATGGAAGAGGCACGCAATTGGGCGGGGAATTACAGATACAGCGCCGCGGAGCTGTTCGAGCCTGAGCGAATGGAGCAGCTCCAGGAATGGGTGGAGAAACGCCATAAAGTCAGAGCGCTTGGTTCGCGTCACTCGTTCAACAGCATTGCCGATACGCCCGGCAGTCTGCTTTCCCTGAAGAAGATGAATCAAGTATTGGAGCTTGACCGTTCCCGCGGGACCGTCACGGTGGAAGGCGGCATCCGGTACGGAGAGTTGGCTCGTTATTTGCATGCAAACAATTATGGGCTGCATAATTTGGCTTCTCTTCCGCACATTACGATTGCTGGCGCATGTGCAACGGGTACGCATGGTTCGGGGGACCGGAATGGCATTCTCGCTACCGCTGTACGCTCCGTCGAGATTGTAACTTCAAGCGGAGAAGCGGTTATTTATACACGCGGTGAACAGCTGGAAGCAGATGGAGCCATCGTCGCTCTCGGAGCGCTAGGCATCGTGTCGAAGCTGACACTAGACATCGTGCCGAGCTTTGAAATTAGCCAACAGCTGTTTGAGAATCTGGCTTTATCAAGGCTGGAAAGCCATTTCGACGATGTTTTCTCGAGTGCGTACAGCGTCAGCCTATTTACAGATTGGAGCAGTGATCACTTTAATCAGGTGTGGTTGAAACGTCTCGCCAGTGAGGATGATGCGTTTGTTGAGGATGACTTCTACGGGGCGACAAGGGCTACTGCGCCATTGCATCCCGTACCGGGTATTTCTGCAGAGCCATGCAGTGAGCAACTAGGGAAAAGGGGGCCTTGGCACGAGCGGCTGCCGCATTTTCGGATGGAGTTTACTCCAAGTGCAGGGGAGGAGCTGCAAAGCGAGTACTTTGTGCCGCGAAGCCACGCCTACGCTGCGTTAGAGGCGATTTACAAGATTCGTGAGCATATCGCTCCGCATCTATATATTTCGGAAGTACGTACAATTGCCTCCGATCAGATGTGGATGAGTCCAAGCTACAACCGGGATTCTATCGGAATTCATTTTACATGGAAGCCGTATTATGAGGCGGTTGAGCGTGTGTTGCCGATCATAGAAGCAGCGCTCGAGCCATATGAGGTGCGCCCGCACTGGGGTAAGCTGTTCACAATGGCGCCTGAGCGATTGAAGTCGCTCTATGAGAAGCGCCTTGATTTCCAAATTCTCGCAGCTAGCTGCGATCCGCAGGGAAAGTTCCGTAATTCGTTCTTGGATTTATATCTGTGGTAAAGAAGAGAAGGATATGAGGCAATCAGGCAAAGGATGGTTTTAAAACTTGGAGTTATAGCCAGCGCGGTGAACCGTATCCAATTCCACAATTGGAGCGATTGGATTAGTAATGAGGAGAATCCGATCGCGACGGGAGAAGAGTAAGAGCGAAAGGCCGCGTCGGACGCGGGTTTGAGGTCAACATGGAGTCAACAATCTTACACTATGATGTGTACTGACCTCGCTAAACTGAGGACTCTGGTCTTTACGACTGTTCAGCACTTTCACATTGAAGTCAACACTCTAAGTGTGCGTGAGTGGAGTTAACATGGAGTCAACAAAGTTACCTATTGATGGCCAGAAATCCTCACCGTCTGAGGTTTCTGGCTTTGTTGTTGTAACTTCGAAATGAGCATTTCAATTCAAGGTTACCTTCTTTAAGTGCCTAGCAGCTCCAAAGGCAAAAAGGCATAATCGCCGTTCTTGACTATGTTGCCTTTGCGAACAGGAATAGGATGCTTGAAGATAGGGCCGTCGATTACGGTCGTATGGAACTCGCCGCCTTCTCCGCACGGGTCAATGCCGCGAGCTTGCAGTTCCTTTATGTAGTCGTGAGTTAACGTTCGTCCTAGATCTTCTTCCCGCATCCCCAGCGATAGATTTACGGTGACCAGAGTGGATATAAAACCGAGATCTATAAACTCTTGGACAGCTTCATGATGATCCATTTCCCATAGGGGCATTCCTAGCTTCAGGCCGGCATTTTGGGTAACCTTGTCATGCCAGCAGCCTTCAACAGGCATATCCAAGTCTCCTGTGACCAACACTTCTGCGCCTTGACGCTTTGCTTGTTCTAGAAGGAGCATAAATTTGTTTTCATAGTCGTCCCAACTTGCAGCCGCGGTATAAACGGGCAAGCCGATAGATTCAGCTTGGGCGTGGATAAGCTCCGGGGGCATTCCATGGGATCTGGAACGTTTCCCTTCTTCCTCCATCATAACGATGAGTCCGATCGGCTCTCCAACCTTCATTGATTTATACAGCGCCAGGACGCTGTCTTTTCCCCCGCTAAAAGAAGCTATAAATTTACGCCCATGAGCGCCGTCTTTCCAGTTCACGATTTCTTTCATTCCTATCGTTCTCCTTTGTTACTATGCTCTGTGAATTGTACCACGACTTGCTTCGGAACAACAAAATAGGTTTACAGAGGAACGTATCTACCCTATGATTGAGGTTACTTCCAAATAGTAGAAATAAATGGTTGCATGCGGGGGGAAGCGTTCCGTAATGATCTGGAGCAATCATAACAATGACAAAGGAGAGTTGCATGGATGAGGGTTCAATTAGAAGGGATAACCGTATTGTCGAATGATGTCTCCCGGTTGGCCGGCTTTTATCGTGATGTGCTTGGATTTAAAGTCGTTATGGAGGAAAGTCATTATGTTGAATTCGTAAATGACGGCATTCGTCTCGCGATTTGTTCCAAGCCACTAATGGCTGATAATACGAACGGGCATTATTCCTTTGTAGAGGAACGCAGGGGGCAAGCCTTTGAACTTAATTTTCAATGTGAATCGCCAGAAGCTGTGCGCGATATCTATCATGATATTGTCTCGAAGGGAGCCACCTCGATTACGGAGCCGAAGTCCATGTCTTGGGGGCACACAACGGGATTTTTTGCGGATCCTGACGGTAACATTCATTCTCTCTTTGCTATCAACCCTACTGCCCAGCATGAAGAGTAAGAACATGCAGCTTCCGGACGCAGGTGGCTATTTTACGGTTTGCGGCAAAGCATGGAATCGTTTTGTTTAAATCATGGCTTGGTGTCCCCGGTCTCGGTTCGCCAGGCGGGCCGGGCAGTCCTTGCGGGCTACCATTAAGCATAGCCCGCCAACTTTCTCTTCTTGTACAAAGTTAATTCGAAAATCCAACAGCCTGTCTAGCCTCACTTGGAAAGCTCAATAACCTAAGGTGTACTCTTTCTCTTATTATTTGATTACGGCGATCAAAAGAAGGGTATAACGGTTTATATTCGGATATCCAAGGAGGCAACGAGTATGAGCGAGTTATTGAAAGGCAAGGTAGCGGTCATTACGGGAGCGGGTTCGGGTATAGGCCGTGCAGCGGCGCTGCATTTGGCCCGGAACGGGGCCGGCATCTGCCTCTTCGATTTGAACGACGACCGAACCGAAGAAGCGGAGAAGGCTATTCACGAGTTAGGCGGGGAATCGTTATTCCTTGACGTAGACGTGTCGGATCCGAAGCGGGTTGAACAAGCGGTTCAGTCTGTCATCGAGCGCTTCGGACGGATCGACGTCGTATTCGCCAACGCAGGCATTAACGGTACGCTTTCCCCGATCGAGGATTTAACGCCGGAGGCATGGGACGAGACGTTGTCCATCAATTTGAAAGGAACGTTCCTGACCGTCAAATACGCCATTCCGCATATGAAACAAGCCGGCGGCAGCATCATTATAACGAGCTCGATCAACGGAAGCCGGAAGTTCTCCGGATTCGGCATGTCGGCGTACAGCGCATCGAAGGCCGGCCAGGTCGCTTTCGCCAAGATGGCCGCTTTGGAGCTGGCCCGTTACAAAATCCGCGTCAACGTTATTTGTCCGGGAGCTATTGAAACCAATATCGGCGAAAGTACGGAGCGTACGAAGCAGGTCGACAAAATCACCATTCCCGTTGAATATCCGGAAGGCAGCCAGCCGCTGGAACACGGTCCGGGCCAACCGGAGCAGGTAGCGGATCTTGTCCTGTTCCTAGCCTCTCAGCAATCCAGTCATATCTCGGGAACGGAAATCTACATAGACGGCGCGGAGACGCTGCTGTAGAAACCGGGCGGGGGCGGGGCCATCCTCCACTTTAAGCTTGAAGGAAAAATTCCCATGCTCTATAGTATAGGGAATATATTCCTGATGGAGGGGTAGCCATGAAAGGTCCGGATCCTATTTTATTGCAAATACCCGAGAGTTTTGAAACGAAACGATTAATCATTCGCGCTCCCCTTTGGGAAGACGGGGCAATGGTCAACGAGGCAGTCAAACAGAGTATAGATGAACTGCGTCCTTGGATGCTCTGGGCGAAGCAGATTCCTTCGGTAGAGGATTCGGAGATCATCTCGCGACAAGGACGAGTTCATTTTCTGGAACGATCGGACTTAAGGCTCTATCTGATCCATAAGACGACCGGTCAGTTTATTGGAAGCAGCGGTCTGCATCGGATAGACTGGGAAGCAAGAAAGTTTGAAATCGGCTATTGGGTCAATACGCTCTTTAGCGGACAGGGATACATGACGGAAGCGGTTGAGGGAATAACAAGGTTTGCAATAGATGAATTGCAAGCGAATAGAATTGAAATTCGTTGCGACGCCCGAAATATACGGAGTGCTCGCGTTGCGGAACGTTTAGGATTTACGAAGGAAGGCATTCTTCGGAGCGATAAGTGCGACGTGAACGGCATAATAAGAGATACCATCGTATTCTCCAAAGTCCGAGGCGCGGAGTTTTAGTAAAAAAAGAGGCTTGCCTTTGGCAAAGCCTCTTTCTTTGCGGATTTTTACAAATGCGAGCCCCCGCTTGCATCGATGCATTGTCCCGTAATCCATCGGCTGTCCGGGGAAGCTAGGAAGGAAGCGATATCCGCGATATCCGCCGGTTGGCCCCATCTGCCGAAAATCGAGTAATCGGCGCCGAATTGATGAGACGCCGGATCCTGCAGCATCGGGGCATTCATGTCCGTGGCGACGAACCCGGGTTGGATGGCATTAATCGTAATGCCGCGAGGACCTAATTGATTGGCTAGGGAAAGCGTTAGCGTATTGATCGCTCCCTTGGTCATGCTGTAAGCCGGAATGCTAGGCAGCGAAATCCGTGTGACAGCAGAAGAGAGGTTAATAATGCGGCCTTCATCCCGGAGTCTCGGAAGCGACTGCTGAATGAGGAAGAACGGTGCCTTGACATTAACGTTTAGAATATCGTTCAAAACGTCTTCCGTTGTTTCCTCGATAGAGGTCACGAGACCGATCCCCGCGTTATTGACGAGAATATCAAATTGATAGTCGCCCGTACGTTGAACCAACGCGTCGTCTAACGCGTCGTACAGCGCCTTGATATCCTTTGAACCGCCAAGCTCTTTGCCGAGCGCGAAAGCCGCTCCTCCATTTTGCTCGATCAAACGAACGACTTCCTCGGCGGCATCCATGCTTCTGCCATAGTGAACGGCGACCATAGCGCCTTCTTGCGCCAAACGCAATGCAATGGCGCGCCCAATTCCCCGGCTTGCTCCCGTAACGAGCGCAACTTTTCCATTCAGCTTATTCATTTTCTCATCAGCTCCTCTTCTTCTTTCACTTTAAGTTTTAACATAGAAGGGATTTTGAGATGTTGCTGTCGTATTCGAAGCGGGAAAAATGGCTAGTATGGTGGTAGACGGTCTTTTTGCAGGGGGATGTTAAAATAAAATTCGAGCTTGGCCGCTGCGTATTGCAAGATTTGTACGAATTAACTGCGATCAAGAAGTAAAAGCAGTCAAAACAAAGAAAATGCGTCCACTTTCTTTACCGATCGTTCTCAATATGTTATATTGACGATGGGAGGAGGAACAAAGAATGGCAAGAAGCAAAGAATTCGAAGAGAACGTAGTGTTGGATAAGGCGATGAAGCTCTTTTGGGAACAAGGTTATGAGAAGACATCCTTGACTGATCTGGTCGAGCATATGGGAATCCATCGCAGAAGTTTGTATGACACATTTGGCGACAAACATACGCTGTTTCTGAAAGCTATGGATCGGTTCCGCGATAAAGTCAATGCTGGGCTTACGGGAGAAGTTAAACGCTCCAAGACTGCAGCGGAGGCTCTTCAGTTGATTTTTAGTTTCATGATAGATGGTGAAGAGGACTCGCCTTCAGGCTGTTTAATGGTGAATTCGGCGGTGGAATTGGCAATGCGCGATGCCGATGTGGATTTAAAGTCCACTGAATCGTTCACACTATCGGAGCAGTTGCTCAAGGATATTATTCTATGGGGGCAGCAGGATGGAGAATTCACCTCAAATACCGATGCCGGCGAACTGGCGGAACATCTGCATACGGTATGTGTTGGGTTAAGGGTAATGACAAGAACCTCCACTCCCAAAGAAAAACTGCAGCGAATAGCCAATTTATCCATCAAGCTTTTAGATAAGTAATTATCTTATCCTTAGGATGATCGTTCTTAAATGAGTAGGCCCGAGCTGCAGTGAAGCTTATTCCTAAGAAGATATCATTGCTTATACCGTTTCTAGAATGATTGTTCTCATATATAAGTCTTGCCTTGCTCAAAGTTTCTCCATGAATGGCTCATTCTTATGCGTTTTCTAGAATGGTCATTCCCGTATACCGGACTTGCCTGTTCCCAAAACTCCTCCTTAAGAAAATCGTTAAATCGTTACATGTGCGGTTTTCCCGTTTTGTTATACCAAAATCAAATCATAAAAGGAGCAAAAAAAATGAAAATTTCAGAACAAGTCGCATTTGTTACCGGCGCGAACCGAGGCCTTGGCCGTTATCTTACGCTTGAACTTCTATCCAGAGGGGCTAAGGTTTATGCCGGCTCAAGAAATCCGGAATCCATTGACATTCCCGGTGCAATACCTGTAAAGCTTGATATTACAAACCCTCAAGAGGTAGCAGCAGCCGCTTTGGCAGCTAAGGACGTTACGCTTTTGATCAACAACGCAGGATCGTCTACAGGCGCGTCTTTGCTGGACGGTGATCTCGATCAAATACAGTTGGAGTTTAATACGCATTTCTTTGGCACGCTTTCCATGGTTCGTGCTTTTGCACCGATACTGGCAAATAACGGTGGAGGATCGATTCTGAATATTCTTTCCGCATTATCTTGGTTTAGTTCGGGAGCTGTTGGTGGTTATACGGCTGCAAAGGCGGCAGAGTGGGCTTTGACGAACGACTTGCGTTTAAATCTATATCCTCAGAAGGTGAGAGTAGCTGGATTGCATGTGGGCTATATGGAGACGGACATGACGTCGGGCTTAGAAGTTTCCAAGTCCAATCCTGCGGATATCGCGAAAATTGCTATTGATGGATTAGAAGCCGACAGCTATGAAATTGTTGCCGATGACGTGAGCAGAAATATCCAAAGCGGTTTTGCCGGTGGTGTATCCGCGTTATATCCACATCTGTCCTAATTGGAAACTAGAAATAAACAGTAAAAAACGGCGTACAACTGAAAATTGTACGCCTGAATAGATCACGCCTCATACGCGCACAATGTAATTGGTAATGAAAAGAAGCAGAGGAGGCTAGAAGGATGAACGTCCAACGGGCTCGGGAAATTGCGGCTTCGCCGACCATGGAGAACGTGGAATACAACGGGGTTCGCATTTATATCCAGCATGTGAATGAAGAGAATGAGACAGCCAGAATCTATCCCCTCGGCCAACCCGAGCAAGAACAAGAAGTTCCCTTGCGAAGCCTGTCCGAACCCTCTTCGCAAGTGGCTATGGATGTCGAGCAAGTCGCCTGCAGGGTTGAAAGCGATACTTAGTACCGCAATACGTGCAAAAAAACCGCAAGCGGGACACCTTAACGAAGGTGTCCCGCTTGCGGTTTATAAACCTCGCTTTAATACGCGATATACAATTGCCTCGTAAGGCAGCATCTCTATGATTGTTTCCCGATTGGTTCTATCGGCATTATTGCCGATGACGATGTCGCCCAGCTTCTCCGCGCCGCAGTCGGCAATGTTGCAGGCCGCAGGCTGCTCCGATATGTTAAGAAGCACCAGCCAGCTTTCTTCTCCGAGCGTTCTTGTATACGCGTAAATCTGCTCATGCTGATCCAAGTAAGTTTCGAACTGACCGTATATCATGACCTCATTGCTTTTTCTTAATGCGATAAGTTGTTTATAGTAATAATAAACGGAGCTGACATCTGCCAAGGCTTGCTCGACAATACGGAGAGATTCTCCGCTTTCGCGGACACGCTTCAAGCGAACGGAATCGCTTTTGATCAAACTTACTACTATCACGGGAATTACCGCGAGAAGAGCGGTTATCAAGCGGCCAAGCTGATGATCCTCAGCAATGAATATCCGGAAGTGCTTGTGTGCGCCACGATAATATGGCGGTCGGAGCGATGAAAGCTTTCGAAGAGCATCAAATATCCGTCCCGCATAACATTTCCATTACGGGCTTCGACGATTCGGATGCGGCTGCGCTGGCGGGATTGACCACGATCAAAATTCCGCGTTACGAAAGCGGGTTTCTGGCGGCCAAGGAGCTGTTGGAGCTGATCAAAGGCAATGTCAACCGGGACACCGTCAAGATAGGGGCCTCCATTGTCTGGCGCCAGTCCGTACGCTCGTAATACCATTTCGGTGCATCGACGAACATAAGTAGAACGAATACGGCCCGCAGGCATTCCAGATGCCTGCGGGCCGTTCTTTGCGTGCGTATGGCAGCGTACCGGAAAAGTCGATTAATTCGCCAAATACCAATTCGTATCGAGGCCGGTCACGGGACAATACGGGAATTTGTCCCCTTCTTTCAGTGCGGTGCGCCTGCCTGCCTCGCAAATGTATTCTCCTGCTTGATCGACCTGCTCACCCGTGTAAAAAGAAGTTTTTGTCTGACTCATAACGACACCTCTTTGCTTAGGATTTGCGAACGACTGCTGATAAGATATCTGCTTTCGGATAGCCCAAGCGACGTCCGCTTGATTATTAATAAACCGTTGCGGCCAAGTTGAAACATCCCCAAGGATTATAGCGTTATCAGCCATCCTATAGCATAATAATGGGAGGATGGAAGGGGATGACTTAATGCCGAATATTAAAGTTCTAATAGCCGACGACAATTCCTTCATTCGCGAAGGAATGAAAATTATTTTAACGACGTTCGAAGGCTTCGAGGTCGTGGCGACGGTTCAGAACGGGCTGGAGGCGGTATCCTACTGCGAGCGTCATGAGGTCGACGTGGCTCTGCTGGACGTACGGATGCCGGAGATGAACGGAGTGGAAGCGACCCGGTTGATCGCCGAGCGGACAGCGGCAAGGCCGCTCATCTTAACGACTTTCGACGATGACGAATATATAAGAGATGCCATTACATACGGAGCCAAAGGCTATTTGCTGAAAAATAACGATCCCGAGCGAATCTGCGACGCCATTAGAACGGTGTACCACGGCCATAACGTCCTTCAGGACTCGGTATTGGATAAGTTGAAATCGGAGGTTCCGGGAGGAACCCGGCACCCCGTGATCGACAAGAACCTCTTCACGGAGAGGGAATTGGATATCATGGCGCTGATCGCCAAGGGGAAGACAAACAAAGAAATTTCCAAACAGATTTTCATTTCCGAGGGCACGATCGCCAATCACATTACTTCGATATTAAGCAAAACAGGTCTCACGCATCGCACGCAAATCGCCATTTACTATTTAACCGGAGAATTGACCTGATGAGCGAACGAAGAGAGCCATCGGAGCTACCTGAAATCGGCTTTAAAGCCGCTTTGCTCGTTTTTGCGGCAGGCCAATCGCTATTACCCGAATCAAGCGTAACGCCTTGGTTTATTTTAGCCATATTAATCTATCTTTGTACGAACCTGCTGTTCTATCTTTTGCGAAAAGAGAGCCTTCGTCCCGCCATTGCGGTATTGTCCATTGGAGTCGTTATCGCCTCATATCCGGATTTTCCGATGATGATTCTGCTGCTGCCGGCTCATCTGTTCGAACTCTCGTCCGTCGTTGCAGGCAAACGAGGGGTAGCTTCTTTCCTTCTGATGCTGATCCCGTTGGCACTGATCCCTCGGGACCTGATGTTTCTCTACCTGCTCATTGCGGCAGTGGCGCTCATTTACTTTATGGTGCTAAATCGTTACGGCAGCAAGCTTCGCGGACAGCGTTCCGAGCTGGAACGAATGCGCGGCGAGCTTGAACGACTGCACGTCAAGCTGCAGGAAAACAATGAGTTTCTGCGGCAAAGCGAATATACGGTTAAGTTGGAGGAACGCAACCGGTTGTCCCAAGACATCCATGATAACATCGGACATGCCATGACCAGCGCGCTCATTCAGATGGAAGCGGCGAAGCGCCTAATCCGGACCGACCCGGACAAGTCGTCGCTGCTGCTGGACAATGCCATTCATATCTCGAAGGAAGGCATCGAGAGCATCCGGTTCGATCTGAAGAGGATGAAGCCGCCAACGGAACAGATGGGCGTCAACCGGATGAAATTGTTCGTCGATGAGTTTTCGGCCAAGCATCCGATCCGGACGGCGTTCTCCTATGAGGGGAATATCGATTTCATCACCCCGATTCATTGGAGAATCATTCAGGAAAATACGAAAGAGGCGCTCACCAATACGATGAAGTACGCCGAGGCTACCGCCGTGTCGATTCATGTGCAGGTATTGCCCACCCTAATCAAGGCTACTGTCGCCGACAACGGCCGGGGACATACGAAGATCGTGAAGGGAATCGGCATCGTTGGCATGGAAGAGAGGACGGCGGCCGTAGGCGGGAAGATCATCGTCGACGGATCGCGTGGCTTTTCGGTGACGACGTTAATGCCGTATACCCCATGAAGGATAAAGAAGACATGAACAATCTCAGGGGAGAAGGATGAACTTGTGCACTTCTGCAAGGACGTCCTTTTTTTGTACGATTAGAACATAAGAAACGGAGTTAACGGGAGGGTGAAACAACGGTGAATGTACTGGAAATCAATCAGTTAACGAAAAAATTCGGCGACTATACGGCCGTGGATCATTTGTCGCTGTCGGTGCAGGAGGGAGAAATATTCGGCTTCTTGGGACCGAACGGGGCAGGCAAAAGCACGACGATTCAGATCGCGGCCTCCTTGCTTTCCGCGACGAAAGGCGAGATCACGATCATGGGCCGGAATATCGCCAAGCACGGCAGGTTTGCGAAGGGGGCGATCGGCTTCGTGCCGCAGGATTTGGCGATCTATGAAAATATGACCGCCTATGAGAATGTTCACTTTTTCGCCGGGTTATACGGATTACGAGGGGCGGAGCTGAAGCGAAGCGTGGTCGAAGCGCTGGAATTCGTTGGTCTTGAGGATCGGCAAGGGGGCTTCCCGAAGAACTTCTCGGGGGGAATGAAGCGAAGGCTGAATATCGCCTGCGCGATTGCCCACAAGCCGAAGCTGATCATCATGGATGAGCCGACGGTAGGGATCGATCCGCAATCGCGCAGCTATATCCTGAACTCGGTCAAGAAGCTGAATCGCATGGGCAGTACGATCATTTATACGAGCCATTACATGGAAGAAGTCGAGGAAATCTGCTCGCGAATCGCGATTATCGATCATGGGAAGATCATTGCGGAAGGGACGAAGGCCGAGCTGAAGGCGATTATTACGAATCAGAAGAGCATCAGCATTGCCGTTCGCTCGACCGAAGGTGTCCCGTTGGATCAGTTGAAGAGCATCGTTGGCGTGAACGCGGTCGAAGCTGCGGAACAGTCGATCAATATCAGCTCCGCGGTTGAGATCAATAATTTAAATAGAATCATCCAGTTGCTCGTGGCGAGCGGCGTGGAAATTCGCGGCGTCGAAGCGCAGGAGCCGAGTCTCGAAACGGTGTTTCTGACCTTGACCGGCCGCACGCTGCGCGATGAATAGGGCAGCGGTTTATGACGACAGAGGAAGGGGGCAGAAGTAATGAATCTATTGCGGATCGCCGGGAAAGAATTGAAGGTGCTCAGGGATGTCAAAATGCTGCTGTTCATGCTGGCGACACCCGTTCTGCTGATGCTTATTTTGGGGACGGCGCTGTCCGGCAATTTTCAGGCAACCGTGAAGGTTGAGCCGATACGCGTCATTTATAGCTTCGATGGGGTTAGCGGGGCGGAAGAAGAAAAATGGGAATCTTTGCTTCTGGAAGGCGAAGCTTCCGGCATCACCTTTGAGGAGGCAGCAGACGGTACGGAAGCTGACATGAAGAAGGATGTGCAAAACGGCCTGTATACGGGCTATGCACGGGTCGCAGGCGAAGGAATCAGCTATTACGGCAACAGCGGCAGGACGATGGAGAACGGCATCGTTCAAGGGTTGTTGACCCCGCTGACGGATCGTTACAAGCTGACTTTCATCGAGAGCGGCATTCCAGGTGCAGACGGCAATTACGTAGCCGACACGACGGTCGATACGGGGAGCAAGCCTGGCAGCTTGGACTATTTTGCCGTGGCCGTGACAACGATGATTATCCTCTATAGCGCCTTAACGGCGGGGCAGCTCATCGAAACGGAGAGAAGCGGGCATACCGCTATTCGCCTATTGGCGTCGCCGGTTACGAAGGGTGAAATCTTTGCCGGCAAGATCGCCGGATCGTTTGTTCTAAATGCGATTTTCGTCGTCATTATCGTGTTGCTCAGCAAGTACATGTTCGGCGCGAATTGGGGCGAGAATCTATGGCTTGTTTTCCTGGTCCTATTCAGCGAGCTCGTATTGGCGCTCAGCCTCGGACTCGCCGTTGGTTATTGCCTGAGGGGCAATGCAGCCGGCAGCGTCCTGATGATGATCATTCAAGTGGCGGCGTTTGTAGGAGGAGCTTATACGCCGGTCGAAGCGACTTCGGGTCTCATGTACGCCCTCTCCGCGTATTCGCCGCTGCACTGGTCCAATGACGCTATTCTGCAAATCATTTATGCGGGCAAACTGGAGGCTGCTCCGCCGGCTATGCTGCTCAATATAGGGTGCTCAGTGCTGCTGCTCGCCCTGGCAATCGTGCTTATGAGAAGACGGGAGGGGCTTTAATGAAAGAGATGAATTGGCTCGTTCGCCGAATGGCGCTGAACACGGTCAAGAACTACAAAATGATGTTGTTGTACTTATGTCTGCCGATCTTCGGTATCCTGCTGTCCTTATCCATCTATAGCAATGCCGATCAACCTCCGTTGAAGGTCGGGGTCCTTAATCTCGATAGCGGCGAGGAGGTATCCGCAGATCTGGTGACGTATATCGGTAAGCTCGAACAGGTGGAAGTGCAGGCGATTCAGGCGGAAGAGGTAGAAGGCCTCTTACGGAGGGGAGCGATAGAAACCGCATTTACTGTGCCGAACGGTTTCGCAGATAGTCTGCTCACAAGCGGGCCGGCGAACGTCACCTTAGCCTCTGTTCAAGGCTCGCAGGTAACACCCTATATCAAAACGTATGCGAATGCCTACATCGGAAATTTGGTCTCCATTGGCCGTGCGTCCGGCGGTGATCAGGAAAAGTTTGACGAGCTGTACAAAAGCTTCCTTCATGCGGAATTTGACCTTGCGACCAATCAGGTGGAGGACCGCTCCGTTTCGCATCGCCAATCGTCGCAAAGCGTAGGCTACTTGGTCATGCTCATGTTGTTCTCGGCCGTCAATCTGTCGTCAATGATTCTGAAGGAGAAAGAAAATCGCACCTTATTCCGACTGTTCGCCGCGCCGATCACAGGCCGTGCCTATGTAGGGGCTAATGTCATTGTGAACGTCTTCGTCATGTTGATTCAAATTGTTGTGACGCTGGCGGTCATGACCCGATTGTTCCATATGGAGTCCGGCATACCGATCATGCAGCTGTTCCTGCTGCTAGGACTGTTCTCCTTTGTGGCGGTTGGCTTGTCTTTGACAATCGTGGCGTTCTCTACTAGCGGGGCGGCGGCGAACGGCATTCAGACGATGGTCATCATTCCGACCAGCCTGCTTGCCGGCTGCTTATTCCCGATCGCGTCAATGCCGGCATTCATGCAGCAAATCGCCCAGTTTCTCCCGCAGTTCTGGCTGCTCGACACGGTCAGCCGGCTGCAGCAGGGAGACTCCGATGTGCTGCTGAACTTAGCCATCTTGTTAGCCTTTGCGCTCGCCCTGTCGCTGACGGCCGCTTACAAGTTCGGAAGGAACAAAGAGTTGCACTCGTTTATTTAATGGCCAGCTCGATCGTCGAATTCATCGACTTAAGTCAAGGGTTTAGCAATTGGATCGGATAGCGCTGGATCACAGCCGCAACGTCAAATAGTCTGCGGTACGCATGGCCAGTGCCACCGTCGTAAGCGTCGGATTGGACGCGCCGATAGGGGGAAGAACGCTATTATCGGCCACGAACAAGCCGGATATGCCGAATACTTCGCCATAAGGGTCCGTACCGCCCAAGGCGGGATTCACGCTCATTCTGCAAGTTCCGGATACATGATTGTCTTGTCCCGCGGGCATAAGGCACAGATCCGAACGGCCATTCTCCGTAAGCAGAGGCGCCTCAATGATATCGGATACCCGCTCGATTGCCCGGGCCGTCACCTCTATGATTTCCCGGTCTCTATCGCTGTAGGAGAAGTCGATCTGAATCTCCGGAACGCCGTATTCGTTCAGCCGATTCGGGTCCAAATATACTCTATTTTCATACCGCGATTCCACGATTCCGAAGCCTTCGAATCGGACGCCCACATCTTTGCGCAGCGGCTGCTCCTCGTAGCTGTACCAGAAATATTCACCGGGTCCGTAAAGCTGAATTTGAAAAGGCTGTCCTTCCGTCTGGGGAATCAATACGCCAAGCGTACCCATCTGCTCCGGAAAATTCTCCCTATCCATCAGTCCGTGCGCTATAAGAAAGGAATGGTTGGTCAAATAGTGGCCGACCGCGCCGCCTTGAATGCCGGAATGAAGCAGAAGCTGAGGCGTTTCCAGCGCGCCTGCCGAAATGACGACATTCCTTGCCTGGAGAAAATACGATCTTTGGTTACGGCATTTCACTTCTACTCCTGCAACCTTTCCGCCCTGAGACAGCACTTTGGTCGCATACGCATTGACGGCAAGATCGAACGGTCTAAGATTCAAGGAGTAGCCGAAAAAATTCATGGCGCTGAAAAAAACATTGGATTGTACGCGCCCGTAACGGGTCGGGGAAGTGTCCGCAGCGAGCGGAAAGCCCGAAGCTTCGGTATATCCGCCTTCCCGAAGACGTTTGACAAGCTGCTGCGTCAGCGCAGAGCCTTCCGTATACGCCCTGGAAATCTTCATAATTTCTTCGGCAATGTTATAGTAATAGTTCATTTCCTTTAACGAAACCGGCCACTGCGAAATGACCGAAGGGTGCATGCGCGGTGAGACGCCGGACCAGAATAGGGTTCTCCCTCCAAGCGCATGAAGCAGTGTCGCGGCAGGGAAGTCCGGGATTCGCTTGCCGATCGGGATCGATAATTTGGGATTCGTAAATAACTGCACGTAACGCTTCACATTGATCGTCGGGAGGTTCTGGGCATGCGTCGGCAGCAGAAGGCCGCCCGCATCCACGATGCCGATCCGCTTGCCTTTGGCGCGGAGCTGCTCGCATAGCCGCCAGAGTACGGCGCTGCCTCCGGCGCCGGTTCCGACGATCAGGACGTCATAATCGGTGCGTTCCATGTCTTCAAGCGGCGTAAGCGGAATCCATTGGTCGAGATAGCCGGTTTCAGGTTCAGGAGCTGGCTGGCAATCGGGGGGGATGTAAAGCCTTTCCCTATTGTCTCTATGCAGAGGGGGGAGATTTACCGCGCTGCCGCCAATGTTCCGGTCAGGCTCTGCTATATGCGGATTGAGTGCTGTCACTTCGTCAAGCGGCATCTGGTATAAGTCCGCGATTGCTCGCAAAGTATGTCCGTCGCTCGCAATACAAATTCTCAAGAGATCACTTCCTTTCGAACGACTTTGGGACCGGCCCGGTCAACGTGCCGCCCAAGCCATTCCCCGCTGCATAAGCGTCAGCACCTCCGGCCTGGCGACGATATCGAGAGAGTGCCCCAAAGCATTGAAGAACACCCGGCCTCTCCCGTATTGCTTAATCCATACGACCGGCATAGACACGGGTCTCCAAACTTCCGGAAAGTGTGCGCGCGGGAAGCAGGTGGCCGCCAGAACGACGTTGGCCGGATCGACAATCATATAATACTGCTCGGTTGTGACGACAAAATTGCCGATGCCCGCCGTGATCGGGTTATCCCGGCTGCAAATGCGAACCTCATACGTAATGCCGGCCCCTCCGGGATGACCGACGAATTGACCGCCCACCATCAGCATATACTCGATCTCGCAGCGGAAAGCGTCTCCCATGCCGCCGTGCATCCCGGCAAGACCGGTTCCGCCGCTCACCGCGTCCAAGAGATTGCGCAGCTGTGCGGGGGTGAGCGATCCCACCGTCCATACGGGAACGATCAGATCCATTCGCATCAGCTTCTCCCGGTCGTCCAATATACCGAGCGTATCCGATATTTCGACCTCGAAGTTTTCCCGGACCAGCAACGCCGCGAGCACCTCGGCCACTTCGCGGGGATGATGAGGCTCGTAACCGCCTTGAATAATTAAAGCTTTCTTTCGGACATAAGCTTTGTTCTTCATAAAGTTCTTCCTTTCCAGACACTCCTTACCGCTCGAATAAATCTAAGAACCGAAACTAGAGCCCCCGTTGACATGGATGACCTGACCGACGACATAGGAGGAATCGTCGGATGCCAAATATACATAAGCCGGCGCCAGTTCCGCCGGCTGCGCGCTTCGTTTCAGGAGCGAGTCGTAGCCGGAGGACATATAGTATTTCGGCGGCAACGATGCCGGAATAAGCGGCGTCCAGGTCGTCCCGGGAGCAACGGCATTGACGCGGATTCCTCGTGCGGTGAGCGACAGGGACAACGACCTTGTAAAAGTGCTGATTGCGCCTTTGGTAGCGGAATAATCGATCAGATCGCGAAATCCTTCCGTCGCGGTTTCGGAACTCGTATTAATGATCGTACTGCCGGGCTTTAAATAGGGGAGAGCCGCTTTGACCAGATAAAACATGGCAAATATATTCGTTCTGAACGTCAACTCCAGTTGCTCTCGGGTAATGCATTCGATACTGGTCTGATAAATTTGGACAGCCGCATTGTTGATGACCGTGTCGATTCGTCCGAAGCTGCGCATCGTTTGCTCCACTACCGATTTGCAGAAGCCCTCGTCGCCGATGTCCCCGGCAATCGTCAGACAACGCCGCCCTAATTGCTCCACCCGGGTCTGCGTCTCTTTGGCATCGCCATGCTCGTTATAATAAGCGATAGCGATATCCGCTCCTTCTTTGGCAAAGGCATAGGCTATGGCCCTTCCAATGCCGCTGTCGCCGCCGGTAATAATAGCCGCTTTGCCAAGCAGCTTGCCGGACCCGGTGTAGGAAGGTTTCTCGGATATCGGTCGTGGAACCATGATAGACTCGATGCCCGGCTGCTGCGGCTGATACTGCGGCGGGTGAGCTATTGGGATTTCCTCGCATTTCGTATAGCTTCCGAAATTCTTTTGCATTTTCCGCCCCCCTTGGGGATAATGAGTCTGCCCGGAATGGGCGAATGCCGATTACCGTTTACACTATGCTCGGAATCGGTTGGATGTGATTAGCCTGCAGAAGCATATCGATGAAGCGGCGATTCGGAGGCGGCCTTAGGCAAATACCGCATATCGTTCACTGAGGGCCGTTTACTGTACCGGGCGGCAATTGAAAAGAGTTAGTCTACAACAGTTGGACTCCCATGACGCCGAACGATGTGGTCCGCCGTTCGAATGGCGAGCGCAATCGTTGTCAAAGTCTGATTTTCGGCTCCGATATAAGGCAAAGCGCTGTTGTCGGCCACATAGAGGCCGGAGACGCCGCGAATTTGCCCGTTTGGATCGGCAACTGACGTAGCGGGGTCATCCCCGATTCGGCATGTACCCGAATCATGATGCAAATCTCCAAGAGGGGTCATGCAGATGGGCGGCCTGCCGTTTTGGGAAACCAGACGCACGCCTGAATCTCTGGCAATGCGCCTGATCCCGGCCGTCATTTGGCGAACGACGTCCCAATCGTTTTCGTTCAAGGAAAAATGCACCTGAATTTCAGGGATGCCGTACTCGTCTACTTTGTACGGATTCAGGGTGACCCGATTCTCGTATCTAGGTTCGACTTTGCCGTAACCGTAGAAGTTGACCGTTGTTTCGCCGGTTAACGGTCTTTCCAAGGTTACGGGATACCAATAGAAAGCTTCCGGGCCGGTCATTAGCACGGAGTACGGAGTTTCCGGTTTTTGCGGGATCATGATGTTCAGGGGGCCCCAAGGGAATGGGAAGTCGACCGTGCTTATGCTTCCCGTCGCTTGCACGAAGGATTGATTCGTCAGATAATGTCCCAGCGCCGGTTGTTGGAATCCCGAATACAGCAGCAAACGCGGCGTTTCGAAGGTGCTCGCGCTCAGCACGACGGTTTTGGCCCTCAGGGTGTGAGCCGTTCTATCGGGGGAAACGACCTTGACGCCGTTGACATTTCCGTCTTCATGGAGAATTTGAACGGCGCGCGCGTTGATGGCCAAATCGAAAGGCCTCTGATTCAGTGCTCTGGCAAGCAGGGATATCGAGCTGGTAAACGTATCGGTATGCAACTGTCCGAACGATTGAGGTACGATATCGGCAGCGACCGGAAGGGGCGCCGCTTTGGAATAACCGCGCATCCACAACCGTTCCAGCAAAATTTCCGTGAACGAAGAGCCTTCGGCAAAAGATCCGGTTACATTCATAACCTGTTCCGCCACGCCGTAATAGCTTTCCATTTCAGCAACGGGCACAGGCCATCTAGCCAAATCCCACTCGCTCAAACGAGGTGAAAAGGCATACCAAAATAACGTTCTGCCTCCTAATGCAAATAGCTGCCTGGCGCCCGGATATTCGGGCATAGAGCCCGGCAAGGGGTTGGATAAGTAATTAAAATAAGCCACGAGGCGCTCTTGGTTCATCGTGGCCAAATTGCGTGCATGCGTCGGTATAACCTGATCTCCCCTATCAATGATCCCAATCCGTTTCCCTTCCCGTTTCCATTGCTCGCATAATCTCCAAAGGACAGCTCCTCCGCCGGCTCCGGTGCCGATAATCAGAACATCGTATTCCTGCTCGGCCATCTGTTCAATCGGTGTAAGAGGAATCCAATTGCTAAGAGTCGGACCCGGTACGACCGGGCAAGCCGGGAGTCCGCTAAGTCCTGCAAGCCCGCTGTCTAATTCCTCCCTCGGTTGGCTTTCGCTATTGGATTCGGTAATGGAAGGAAGATAGATCGGTCTACCGGTAATGTCCCGATCAGGGTGCTCAACATCGGGATTAAGTAACATAAGCTCGTCAAGGGATAATTGGTTTATATTTGCGATGGTTCTAAGCGTTTCATTCCTGTTGGCAACCCATATTTTCAATACAACCACTCCCATCCGGCTTAAACGCGCAAATCGCGATTCATATTGTTACAATAATGCTGGAAGCGGCCTTTTTATACCTGAACAAGCAGTGGCAGGGGATTGCGGGGGTAGTCTGAATTGACTACAATAAGGAAATAATTCTTATGATGACTTAATCGCGTAAAATGAAGCAGAGGGGTGCAGCCGGATTGGGTGGGGAGCAATTTCTAAACGATGCGATATTCGAGCTATTCGAAGCGCGAATAGATAACGAGTTGCCGGAATGGTCGGATGAAAGCCGGCCCTTGGCGCATCATACGCTTTTATTCATAGCCAAGGGACAAGTGGGAATGAGGCTTGACGGGTTGGAAGCCGAGCTAGAGCGCCATTCGATGCATCTCTTTCTTCCGGGTACGCGCTTAAAGCTGCAAAAAAGCCATTCAACTCAATCGGAGCTGCACTGGTTGACTTTCGATATTTTTCGTTCAATGAACCAAGGAGACACTGAACGCGTCTTTCGCAGGGAAACCGATTTTCCGATCCAAGGTCAGATACGATCAAGCATAAGTCAGTTTAAACGATACTTTTATTTGCTGGTCACCGAAGGCAAGCGTGTACAATCGCATAGCCGATTTATGGGTCAGCAATTTTTATACGATCTGCTTAGAGGGATTTTGCAGCAGGCTGCGCCGGTCGCGATGAACGACATCGAGGACCGTCTGAAGCAGACGATCCACTATATGCACAGCCATTACCGCGAAGAGATTCGGGTAGACAAGCTCGCCGAAATCGCCGAGCTGCATCCGACCTATTACTCGCAACTGTTCAAACGTAGGTTGGGCAAAACGCCAGTCTCTTTTCTTACGCATTTGAGAGTCAATAAAGCAAAAGAAATGATGCTGCAGACCGATAAGACGATCCGGGACATCGCTTCCGATGTCGGTTATGGGGATGAGTTTTATTTTAGCCGCCGCTTTAAGGAAACGAGCGGTTATTCGCCTACCCTGTTTATGCAAAAAAAGGATTTGCGCATCGTCTCGCTTTCATATCCTTATACGGATCATCTGCTTACGCTTGGCATACAGCCTTGCGCTGCGCAGTTCCAGGGCATTCAGCCGCATGCGTCGCAAGCGATGGTTCTTCCGCGGCATAGGTCAGAGCTATGGGAAATAAGCAGAGAGGCTTTCATGAATGTAAAGCCGGACCTGATATTGTGCAAGGATAATGTTTATCAGAAAGCGCTGGAAAACATTAACGACATCGCTCCGATCGTATCGATCCCATGGAATACGAAAGATATTTACTCTCATTTATTCGAGATTGCCGAGCTCGTCCATCGGACAGAGGAAGCGAATAAATGGTTGGAGCGGTATGAGGAAAAATCGGAGCAGCTGCGGCTTCAGTTTCAGAGGGAACTCGGCGGTGCTACCGTTGCGGTTTGTTCGGCAAGAGCGATGGGGCTTCGCATGTACGGAGCCCGCAATATCGGTCATGTTTTTTATCGATCGCTCAAGCTAAAGCCACCTGTAAGGATTCAAGAACAACTCAATCTGTATCCGGCCGGAATGGGATTTAATTGGACGGCTATCGATCCGCATGAAATCGAACATTACGAAGCCGATTATTTATTCGTCGCCGTGGAGACAAGCGACGATCGCAAGCGGGTGCGGCAGTGGATGAGGTCGGATCCGGGCTGGATGAAGCATTCGGCTGTGCGGAGCGGCAACGTTTTTTTAGTCGATTGGGAACAATGGATTGTTTACGCTCCCCAGATGGTCGAACGTCAGCTGGAACAGGCTGCATGTTTGCTTGCCGGAGCCGAAATGATGAGCCGTTCGTAATCTCATACGGAATCTTTGATTTATCCATGAGCGGAGATTGGAATATGTCATGGACGATAAGGAAGGGTAAGTTATAATAATACAGTGATAATGATTATCAATATTATCGATTAGAAATGGAGAATATCGCGAAACGGATGAATGATAGGCAACGATGGCGCGTAGTTATTTGGTTTTTGGTTGCATTTGCGGCGTTACTGTTATCCATGTTCGCAGCCATCTCTTTCGGCGCCAAGGAGCTTACGCTGCAATCGGTGTGGACGGCGATCTTTCAATACGATAAGGACGACACGGCACATCAGATCGTGCAAGTGTACCGATTGCCCCGAGTGCTTGGAGCGGTATTGACGGGTATGGCTTTTGCAGCGGCCGGGGCATTGATGCAGGGCGTTACACGCAATCCAATGGCGGATACGGGGATTCTTGGCATCAATGCGGGATCCGCATTCGCTGTAGCGTTAAGCTTCGCGCTGCTTCCTCATCTTACTTACGGGCAGCTCATGCTTTTATCGTTCCTGGGAGCGGCCTTAAGTACAGCTGCGATCGTGCTGCTCGGCAAAGCGACGAGAGGCGGAATGGGCTCGCTTAAGCTCACGATTGCGGGAGCGGTCATTTCTTCGATTCTGCATGCGCTTAGCACGGGCATAGCGATTTATTTCGAGCTCAGCCAGGATTTGGCTTTCTGGTATGCGGGCGGCGTCGCTGGGGTACGATGGGAGCATCTGAAATGGTTGGCGCCTATCGTATTCATTGGAATAGCTTGGGCCATTGGAATGGGAAGATCGATTACCTCCATGTCTTTGGGCAGCGTTACGGCCGCGAGCCTTGGCGTTCGGGTAGGACGGACCAGGCTTCTGGGGATGGCGGCGGCGGTCGTTTTGGCCGGTTCATCCGTGGCCGTAGCGGGGGCAATCAGCTTCGTCGGCCTCGTCGTTCCCCATATTGCGCGCCGGTTAATCGGCGTGGACTACCGGTTAAGCATTCCGTTCTCCGCTTTGCTTGGCGCTATTTTGCTAGTATGGGCGGATTTCGCTTCACGGATGGTGAATCCGCCCCGCGAATTCGCGATTGGCGGCATGGTTGCAATGGTAGGCGTTCCTTTCTTCCTTTACCTTGCCCGCAAGGAAAGGAGGGAGCTGTAAGATGGAGTCCTTGGAGAAGAGCCGAGCGCGCCGTGCGGTCGCAGCTTCCTTATGTCTGCTTCTCGCGGCTGTCGGCGTCGTTGTTTTTGCTTTGAATACGGGATCGATTCGCCTGTCCCCCTTGAACGTTTTAAGCACGCTGCTCGGCAATGGCACGGAGGAGCAGGAGCTGATCTTATTCGAATACCGGCTGCCGCGAATTATTATAACGGCTCTTGCAGGCATCGGTTTAGGCGTAGCGGGTGCTGTGCTTCAGGGGGTATCCCGCAACTCGCTTGCCGATCCCGGTATACTTGGTCTTAATGCGGGGGCGGCGTTCGGATTAATCGTGTTCGTCTCTTTTTTTCGATCCATGGAAGGGCCGACGGCATTGCTTATTCCGATGTTCACTTTCGCAGGCGGAGTCTTGACGGCAATCTTTATTTTCCTGCTGTCCTACGACCGTAATAGGGGCATTTCTCCGATTAGGCTAATTCTCGTCGGCATTGCCATCGAAGCCGGAATCGGGGCGGTGACGCTCTTCTTGTCACTGCGTCTTGATGAAGATATTTATTCGTTCGCTTCCCGGTGGCTGGCGGGGAGCGTATGGGGAAGAGAATGGATTCATGTAGGGTCGCTTTTTCCTTGGATTGCGCTGCTGGCTCCTTTCATCTACAGCCAATCGAAGAAACTGGATGTTTTCGCGCTTGGCGACGAACTCGCCGCGGGCATCGGCAGCCGCGTAACGAGAAACCGCATCGTACTGCTTGCATCGGCGGTAGCTTTGTCTTGCGCGAGCGTTGCGATGGCCGGGGGAATCGGCTTCATCGGATTAGTCGCTCCGCATATAGCGAGACGGCTCGCCGGTCCGCAGCATCGTTATTTTTTGCCGATCGCGGGAATTGTCGGTTTACTCGTACTCGTTACGGCGGATACGATCGGCCGGTCTGTTTTTCAACCCGTTGCCATACCGGCGGGGGTCGTTGTAGCTTTGGTGGGCGGGCCGTATTTTCTGTACCTGTTGTTTAAAATTAAATTTTAGATCGTAAATGATTAATCATGGAATTGGAGATGAATGAAGTTGAAGAAATGGTTGTTCTTGTTGGCGGTAGTATTACTGGTAGGATTGTTGTCTGCATGTGGAGAAGTGACTAATTCGGGGACGAACTCAGGGGGAAACGCCGGCAGCACGGAAGAGGCTGCACCATCGCCATCGCTTGAGCCGGCGAAGCAGGATTCGAATGCAAAGATCGCATCGCTTTCGATTCATATTACCAATAATCTTCTGGCGCTGGGCATGAAACCGATCGGCTCGGTTATTGGCGGCGATGTAAAAGATTTTCTGCCTCACGTGAAGGATCGTCTGGAAGGGGTGGCAAAATACGGCGTCGCAGCCGATCCGGATATGGAAGCCGTATTGGCATCGAAGCCTGACGTTATCTATCTCGATGAAGTACTAACGGGAGACGACGTTGCTAAATTCGAGAAAATCGCACCGGTGGTCAGCATCGACATGGACGAAGGAACATGGCGGGATCATTTGAGAAGAATTGCCGAGCAGGTGGGCAAGCAAGCCGAGGCGGAAACGTTTATTACGGGCTATGAAGCCAAGGCGGAACAGACAAGCGCATTGATTCATGAAGAGCTTGGCGCGGAAGCAAAGGTAATGGCCATTCGAATGACCGCCAAAGAGCTGCGCGTGATGGGAATGAAACGTCCGGTCGGACCGATCATGTTCGAGGATTTGAAGCTGAAACCGGCTAACGGAGTGGAGAAAATCACGGACGAGCCGTATGCGGTCATCTCGCAGGAGGTGCTTCCCGATTTCGATGCGGATGCCATCTTCGTAATTATCAGCAAGGGCAACGAGGCTAAAGCCAACTTCGATGAGCTGGAGAATAATCCGGTCTGGCAAAACCTGAAAGCCGTGAAAAACAACCGCGTGTATGTGCTTGATGGGCAAAAATGGCTGGATTACTCCTCTATCGGCCACGCCATGGCCTTGGAAGACGCAGAGAAGCTATTTACTAGATAACGGAAGAGGAATTGCAGCCTGAACCGGCCGCACTCGCTTTCACTTTGCCTGAGTGCTGCTCAATCTCGCCTTTCCGACGATTAGCAAAAGCAAAGGCAAGCCGATCATGTTAACGGGCAGCACGAAAGGGACCCAATAGTGGAGCAAGTAGTTGGCGGTCGCTTCCGTAACGTTTTTAGGGATCAATGCAAATAGCAAGACCACGGGAGCAATAAACCAGGTCAGGGTTCTCCAGTTTTTGATATTCAGAAATTGGGCTGTGCCGTAGCTGGTAATAAATAAGTAGATCGCTAGTTTAACGAAGACGCTGGCTACCCAGATCACGATCACAAGCGGATCGAAGTTCTCGATAAAACCGAAGAGAGATATTTTTCGGGACATCTCGAAAAAAGGATACCACATTTTGGGCGCGAGGCTTGGGCCGAGCGTTACGGTGGCCATCGTCATAGAGATAAGCACGAAAAAGACAGCCGTAATGATTGCCCAATAGGCATAAGGCGCCCCTTTCTTCGGCTGGTAGAGAAACGATGCAAGCATTAGGTATTCGACGGAATGCCCGAGATAGGAGGCGGGGGGGATCGCTCCATTTATAATGCCGGTTAGCCCGCTGTCCGCAAAGACCGGCAACAGGTAACGCAAGTCCACATTGTTGATGCTTGAAATCAAGGTAACCAGGATCATCAATATAATGAGCGGCCCCAGAATTTCGGTCGTGCGGGCGATGGATACGATTCCTGCCGAATTCGTTACATAGACGATTAAAATAATCATGATGATCATAACCGCCGCTTTCGGCGTAGCCGGCAGGATCATGATGTGAATGACGTCGGTAAATTGGCGAAGAACGATCGGGAGGATGGTATACCACTGGACAAAATAGATGATGACAACGGCTTTGCCAAGCCACTTGCCCAATATCGTCTGGCTGAATTGGATTAAATTCTGGCCCGGATAAAGCAGCGCAGTCTTCGTCGTAATCAAAGTAACCAGCAGCGTAATGCATCCGGAAACCAGAATGGAAATCCAAACATCCTGTTTGGCGGCTTGCAAGCTCGGCGTAAGCGTCATGATTAAAGTCATGCCAATATCCATGATGGCGATCATCCAAAAAACTTGTATGCCGGTTATTTTCATCCCAAACCATCCTCACCCGTTCATTATTTCGCTTGCACATTCGGATGGGCTTGCGTTCTGCCGATCCGTTCGATTGTAATATCAACCTTTACACTAACGGGAACCTTTGTATAGAGGTCTGCCCACACGGACTTTGCCTTTTTCCAAAAGTAAGGATGCTCGATATGGATTTCCCTTCCAAAACCAACAATATCCGCTTTAAATTTATTTTGCGTTCGCGAGATCATGGACGTCATCTCTTTTTGCATTTCTTCCGAAAACTTCTTTTCGAGGGAATGGAGATTGGTTTCTTTGTTAAAATCCGTGGGTGTATCGTTAGCCATGATTTGTGCCGTCGCTTTCAATGCGACCGCTATTTCAGGCATTCCATTACGGATGCGAGTGCGTATTTTCGTCTTCGCCTGCAACAACTGTATGGCCACGGTTCCTTTGTAGCTTTCTTTCGGAGGCTCCATTTGGACAGTGAATCGCATACCGTTGAAATTCCCTTTAAACAAGCGGAATGCTTTCAATTCCTTCCCGGATAAAAAGCCGACAAGTTTATTTTTGCGGTACACCGCCGACTTATCGATCATGAAAGTTTCGCTGTCGGTTTTCTTATTAATCGTCCGTATGGCTCCGGTAACGGCGCTAACCTCCAAGGAAGCAGACATCTCAATAAATTTATCGGTTTTAACCGAGAAGCTGAAGTCATTATCTTGCATATTACTTATGCCAATAGACGGAATGGACTCCAACTGATAGGGAGAGTTTAAAATTTCTTTGGCCGTCGTTCCGGATGAGGTCAAGATAAAACTATTGAACCGGCTTTCCGACGAGCGCAAAAGCGTATCCACAGCCTCAACGATGCCGTTGCGGGCATATTTTTCGCCGAATACGAATACCCCCCGGTGACCTAGATTGATTCGCCTGGATAATTGCTGCTGCAGCTTGCCCAAAGCCTCCATTCCGTCCTTCCCCTTAGCCGATACAACCAGGACTGGTTTCTTGGCCTTCCCTCCCGTCGTCAAGGAGCTTGGAATTCCGGTTGGAAGCGCGATTTGCAGTGTGACCTCGACCTGCCCGTCATCCGCGAGATCAATGCCGCTAGCCATGACAAACGCAAGTTCATCCATCTCGGTTCGATCCCAGCATCCCGTAAGCAGCGCGAGCATAAGGAAAACCGTCAGCCAACTAAAGGAAATTCGTCGGAGATTCATTTTTCTTCCAACTCCATTTTCGGTCGAATACGTCGCTGCCGTTTGTGCATGATCTTCCATGGAGCTCTGATCAATACATCCCATAATTCAGAGGGGTTCAGCGGAGCGAGCGGCGACAAGTAAGGAACACCGAAAGAATTCAGGTTGGTCAAATGGATCAAGATCGCGATCACGGCCGCGCTGACACCGTACAGGCCGAAAGTGCCGGCGCAAACGACCATTGGAAAGCGCAGCATGCTGACGGCTTGGTTCATCTCCGGGTGGGGGATAAGGAACGATGCGATTCCCGTCAAGGAAACGATAATAATGATTGGGGCGGATATGATGCCTGCCTGAACCGCAGCTTGTCCAATGACTAGCGCGCCTACGATGCTGATCGTTTGTCCTACCGGACGAGGCAGACGAACTCCCGCCTCGCGGAGCGCATCGAACGTAATCTCCATGATCAAGGTTTCCACCATCGCCGGAAACGGAACGACTTCCCTCGCAGCCGCAAGGCTGAGTGCAAGGCCGGTCGGGATCATTTCCGAATGGAAAGTCGTTACCGCCACGTAGATGGATGGCAGAGTCAACGCCATAAAGGCAAATAAAAATCTTAGCCACCGCAGAAACGAAGCGAAAATGAAGTTCATATAATAATCCTCGACCGTCTGAAAGCCGTACCAATACGTGATCGGCATGACCAGCGCAATCGGAGAACCGTCGACAAGCACCGCTGCTTTCCCCTCGATAAGGGCCGCCGATACCACATCGGGCCTCTGGGTCGTCTGCATGACAGGGAACGGCGAGTAGGGATGATCGCTGATCGATTCTTCTATATAACCGGACTCCAGGATGCTGTCCATTTCGATTTTGGAAACGCGCTGCCTTACCTCTTCAACGACCTTCTGAGGTGTCTTGCCTTCAAAATAGACAATCGCAATGTCGGTACGGGAAGCAGCGCCTAAGATGACCTTTTCGAATTTCAGCTGAGGCGTGCGGATCCGTTGGCGGATCAAGGCCATATTGACATCGAGCTTCTCGATAAACCCGATTCGAGGTCCTCGAATAACGGCCTCTGAGCTTGGCTCTTCCAGTTGGCGCTGCAATTGATCTTTAATGCTGAAGGAAAGCGCTGCATTAGATGATTCAATGAATAAAACGACATCTCCGCTGACGATGCGTTGAACGGCTTCTTTGCGGTTGTTTATGACCTGAGGCGTTACGAAAGAAGCCAGTCGATATTTTAATTGCTCGAATAGCTCGCCTTGATTATCGAAATCTTCCAATTCTTGCTTCACTAATGGATTGAGCAAACCGTTGTTCCACAGCGATTCGTCGACCAACACATCGAGGTAAGCAGCTATGCAGCGGGTTGATTTGTACAGAGTCAGTTTTCGTATGATTAAGTCGTTGCAATTGGAGAAAATTTGCTGAAGCACCTTCTCATTGTCGTCGAGATTGTCGGACAGCGGTTCTTCGGCGATATGGACGAGATCCGTAACGCGTTTATCGATTCGTTTCGGACTAGCTTTGATTCTTATCATATGAAGGTTCTCCTAGGTTGTTTATCGCATAATTTGCCCGGGAATTTTCCTGATTATTCATAAAAAGGAATATGCTCGCCAGGAGGCGAGCATATTAAGGATATGGAATAAATAGGAGCGAAAGGGAGGATGGATAGGATGAAGACGTTTGGAAAAGCTGTCGCCTTTTTGTTCATCGTAGCGTTGTCGGGGGCTGTCCTCTATTTCACGATTTCGGCGGGTTGATCGAAATATTTGCCGGCAAGCTTTTCGGCGGTGCGCGTTGCCAGCGCTTGCGTGGTAAGCGTAGGATTGGGTCCGCCGATTCCGTTGAAATGCACGCTGTTATCGGCGATAAACAGACGCCCTACTTGATAGGCTTCGCAGTTCGTATCGACTACAAATCCCATTCGCATGGTGCTTTCCAGATGAAGCAGGAAGCCGGTCGGCAGATCCGATCGGATAATTTTTTTGGCTCCGGCAGCCTGCAAGGTCTCGCAGGCATATCTGGCCAACTGATCGCGCCTTTGCAGCGTTTTGGGGCTAGGTTTATAATGGATGATCGGGATCGGACCGTTCTCGTCCTTCAGCAGCGGGTCGACTTCGACTCTATTGCTGAACTGCACCTCGTCGTCGGTAAGAAGCAGCATCGTCATCGTCCGGCTATAGTTCATCATTAATTCTTTCAACTCCGGACCTACGACTCTGCCTCTCATATCCCATGGCTCTCCGGGCTCGGGCGGATTGAAGGCATCGAATCCGGCTCCGCTAAAGCCGTAGGTCAAGAAGGACATTAATCCGGGACTGAGGCAGGAAACCTGGAAGATTCCAATGCCCGGAATGTCGACTCTGGCGCCGGACGTATGCCCTACATAAGGATAAACGGCAGGCATTCCCATGATGCTCATCAAATCCTTCTCGTCGAAAACGCCTCCGACCCAATCGAAGTAATGATTGGTCAGTCCTCTGCCTACCCAGGCATTATAGGGCAGCGCCGAGTTCAGCCACAAACGCGGCGATTCGATGCAGCCGGCTGCCATGACGACCGTTCTTGCCTTGAGTTCGCCTATTTCTCCCGTCCAAGTATCCCTGAATTGCACGCCGGTTGCGCGAAGCCCTTCCTTCGGATCATGCTCGGTCAATATTTTGATGGTGAAGGAGTTGGGCCGGATCGAGACGTTTCCGGTCTTGAGAGCGAGCGGAATATAACTGACGAGCGTGCCTCGTTTAGCGATTTTGTCCATTGTGGGACCGGTGGTGCAGCCGTTCACGCAATGCCCTCTAAGCGTGCAGCCTTCCATATGGCTGAGCTGCTCCATCGAGTAATTGGGGTCCATCAGATGCTCGTTCGCGCGAAGAATGGCATTGGGATTCGGACGATAGCCGGGCGTGTCGACGTTAAGCGTCGGAATCAGCGTCCATCCGGCCTTTTTGGCGCCGTAATAGAATAGCTCTTCCTTTGGAGTCGTCGGCGAGAATTGAACGGGCAGGGTGGCTTCGGCTTTCTCGTAATAAGGAATCAGCTCGCGGTAGCTGATCGGCCATATCCCGTCAACCGCCGAAGGGAAAGCGCGCGGGGATTGCGACCAATAATGCTGCGTCGTTCCTCCGACTCCGGAAACCTGCCAAATATCGCCTTTTTGCTTCATAACCCGATGCCACGGGTCGCGGCGGCGGTCGGCCGGTCCAAAGCGAAACGCTCCCGATACGACATCGTTCATGTTGTTCTCATACGAGTTATAGGTTTTTTTATAAAGGTCTACGTCCAGATCGTTATAACTGGAGCTCCACTCTCCGCCGCGCTCGCTGTTCGGATTTTGCCATTTCTTGTTTCCGTAGAAGGGTCCTGCTTCAAGGACCAATACTTTGAGTCCTTTTTCCCCCAGTTCCTTGGCGATGACTGCCCCGCCCCCGCCAGAGCCGATTACGATGACGTCCGCATCATACAATGGTCGATTCTCCTCCTTTACGCACTATGGTTAAAGGAAATCCCATAAGCGCGCGATACCCTAACGAGACGCCCGGATACCCCGCCTGACGCCAACCGATCGGGAAATGTTCCAATCTTCGTTCCGTCGGAGTGTCGAGCCGGGTCGTTCCGTAAGCCGACCATTCCGAATAGTGTCCGAACATGGTACCCCTGACCAGATAATCCACAATGAATTTGACGAATCCGCCGTCGTCCCGGTAAGGGGGAGGCAGCGCTCCAAGATCGACTATGAGCTCTTCCAGCATGGCAAGCACTCGTATTCGATCAGGCGGCGCAATTGCGGAATAAGGACTGGTTTCCCAAAGCGATTCGTTTGGAACATGCTGTGCATGTCCCGAAGCGACAAGCTGAACAGCGCCCGAATTAAGCATGCCTGCGGTAGGGGCGGAGAGAGGGAAATTAGTCAACTCCATGCCGAAAAATAGCGCAAGAGTATGATCCAATTCCCAAATCATGTAATCCTGAACGCCCAGCTCCGACGCGCCTATCGTTTGCTCCGCTCCGAACGGCGCCAGCTCCGGCGTATTCGGAACGATCGCTTCGACAAGCGCGCGGAAAGTCGCGATCGTATGGGGACTGGCTGACAAGGCATATGATTTTGCGGGATGCATGTTGGATTCTCCTCCTTAGTGAGCCGCATAGTATGATCTATTCGGGAGAATCGGTGAATATGCGGCAGACAGGGACGTCATGCTTGCCCTAGTTTGTATGTTTTCGAAACGCGGCGATGACCGTTAAGAGTAGAAGAGGGACGGCAAAAGCAAATGTATCCCATAACGGATGTACGATCGAAACGATTTCAACCCATTGCATATCGGATTCAAAGCCGACCAGCGTATTCAGGAAAGCGATTAGCGTGATCGGCATCACGATCGTTCGATAATCCTTCAGCTTAAACAGATGCGTCACGTATAGGCACAGTACGTACAGCGTAATTGTCGTTTTCATATAGGAGCCGGCTATGAGCGACATCCCGATAACGGACTCGATTCTGGTTATGATTTCCTGAACCTCGACCGTACGGGCAAGCTCGTACAACGAATACTTTTTAATCCCGGCGAGCGGTCCGAATAACATGATCGTGCAGGCGGTGGAGATGCACAGGGTGAGTATATTCATAAGCAACGATAAGAACATATGGCGGTTCAGCCCGCTGTTTGCTTGTTTATTTGATTGTTTGCGAACGAAATGAAAGAGCATCGCGAACAGAAAGACCTCGGCGTATGGAAAACCGAACGTGAAAAAAGCGCCATTGAGCACCGGTTGTATGCCCTCAGGCATGACCGGAACGAGAAATCCGGGATTGTAATCTTCCATGGCCAACAGCAGAACGGAGGAGACGAATAAGACGACCAGAATCATGATGATCGTAAACATCCTGGCCATGACCTCAAGACCTGCGCGAACGGTCAGGGCTGAAACCATATAGATCAAAGAAGTGAAAGCGTAGATCGGCGTTTCCCTAAGCATAGAGCTTCTCATGAACAGGCCTATATCCAGAACGATCGCCGTCAGCATATGCATCATAAAAGAAAGAGGAAGCACGGAAATAATGATGGTCGGCCATACTCCGATCAGTTTGCGGCTGTATTCCACAAAGCTCATAGCGGGAAAACGCGCGTGCAGATAGAGCATGCAGCCTAGCAGCGCCATGCCCATTGCCCCGGAGATAAGAAGGGACAGTATGGCGCCGTTATCCGCTTTGCCGATGAGCGGGGCAGGAATATTTATGATCGACGATCCGGTCATAAAGGTGAAGAATAGCACGCCCAGCTGCTGGGCGCTAATCGTTTCCGGTTTGTCCACACGCATTACCTCCGCTGCTGTAAAGTCATTGTTTGGGCGCAGTCAGCCATTTATCGATCAACCGGGCCAAGTCCGTGAATACGAGATCGATCGTATCGTAAAGCCCGGGGAAATCGAATGGAGACGCCAGGGCGTAGTCGATAGCGAGATATAGCGAGGCGAGCATGAGAACGATATAAACAGCCTTTTCCGCCTTGTTCGACACGCTTTTCAAATGAGACCTGTCGTAAAGAGAAATAGAGCCGTATGCAAGCAGCAATATAATTATGCGCTCTATCACATGCATCCCTCCTGAAACTTCGCTATTTGCCTTCTCCCGATACAGCCGGTTTTCCGATCGTCGTGCCTGTCGTTAAGAGCTGTAGTTCGACTTGAATATCGAAGGGGGCTTCGGCAAATTGGCTATCCCAGTTCTCCTTTATTCCTTTCCATTGCTTGGGATGCCATCTTGCAATTGTATTTCCGATACCGATAATATCCGTTTTATTCTTTTGAAGGAAACGGATGGTCGACAGCATTTGTTTCTTTATCTCCTCTTCCGCTTTGCGGGCGAACGCCTCTTCATCCTTTCTTGTTTTGATGTCCGTACACTTCAATTCCGCGATGATCCCCTCCACGGAGGTTTTAACGAGTATGTGCACCTTGTCCCCCGCCAGCTTAGTCTTTATCTTTGTACTCAAGCTAACCACTTCGATCGATTCTGTTTGCGCTTTGTCCGGGCAGGGGATCTCGATAACTCCGAATTTAAACTCGTCTCGCAGCATCAAAAGCCCCTCCACTTTTTTGGGAGGCAGGATGTTTATCATCTTCCCTTTTTTGATAAGGGCCAGACCGGCCGCATTTAATTCATCCTTTTCTTTTTTGTCCTTATAAATATAGGTGATTGACGAATCGTTATGCGGGCTGTTCATCTGCAGCGCAAATTTGAGCAGCGTGGTATCCATCGACTTGGCGGCGCTTTGGTACGTAACCTGTTTGGTCAACAAAAGCTGTTGGCCGATCGTCTGCTCGATAGCCGGCTTTACTTCCAATATTTTATCCGCGCGCCCTTTGGCAATCATGATGGATATCGTATGCCTCGGCTCATGATCCCGGTAAAAAAAGTCGATCAGCTTGCCGATGTCGGTCGACCTTGCCAGCTTCTCGCCGATCAGAATAACGCGCATATGGCTCCAGCTGGCCTTTCTTCCCAAATGAATGGGGATATCTCGGATCGCTTCGAATATAGAATCGTCCGATGTCTTAATCAGCAGGTTCGCGGTCTCCGCCGAGGGGCCGCCGCCGCCGCCGCCTTTTTGTCCGGCGGTCGGGCGGTACATTTGCGTTGTCAATTCGATCTGCTTGTTTTTTCCTTGGTCGATCGCAATAGCCATCGCAAACCCGGATTGATCCAGCTCTCTTTTGTTCCAGCAGCCGGGAAGGATGATCAGAAAGGCGCACAATATTGTAACAATCATGCTTTTTTTCATCATCATAAGCTCATTCTTTCTTGGTTCATATTGGTTGCAAGTTGCTGTTTAGCCTTTAGGCGTATGCTTGCGGGGATGTTTAAGCAACGTTTTTAAAGGAGCTCTTACGAGGACATCCCGAAACTCTTTCATCCGTAACGGAGCGAGAGGGGTCAAATAAGGTTGTCCAAGTGAACGAAGCTTGCAAAGATGAAGCAAAATGAGCAAAAAAACGATCATAATGCCGAATCCCCCCATTACCGAAGCGGAGACCATGAGCGGAAATCGTAATATCCGCAACGCGATAGCGATGTTGTATTGAGGAATCGTAAAGGAAGCGATGCCTGTCAACGCTACGATAATAACCATGATCGGCGACGCGATGCCGGCATTGATCGCCGCTTCGCCGACGACGAGAGCCCCGACGATGCTGACCGTGGCTCCTATAGCCTTTGGCAGCCGGACGCCGGCTTCCCGCAGCAGTTCAAAGAAAAACTCCATAACAAGCGCTTCGAAGAAAGCCGGCAGCGGTATGCCTTCCCTCGTATCGATGACCGCAAGCAGCAACACTGTCGGAATCAGCTCGGTATGGAAGGTCGATAAGGCAATATAGATGCTGGGCAGCGTCAATGCCAATGCAAAAGCAATCATTCGAAGGAAGCGGATCATGCTTGAGTAAATGGTTCTTTGATAGTAATCCTCGCTGGATTGGAAAAACTCCGTAAACAATCCCGGGCATAACAGTATGCTTCCCGTACCCTGCACAAGGATCACAATCTTGCCGTCCAGCAGGGCGGCAACCGCCGTGTCCGGGCGTTCCGTATATCGGTGCTGAGGAAAAGGAGACCACGTGGAATCCTCGATCAATTGCTCGATATAGGAGGTTTCCAAAATTTCCGTCTCGCTGATTTTTGTGATTCTTTTCTCGAAGTCCTTCAGCATCTCAGGGTCTGCGGCGCCTTCCACATAGCCGTAAATGACGCGCGTCCTGGTTTCGCCGCCCCCGGTTAGCGACACCGTTTTGAATTTCGGCGTATTCAGGCGCACGCGAAGAAGCCCGATATTTTTTTGCAGGTTCTCAACGGTGCTTTCACGGGGGCCCTGAACAACGGATTCGTTGGCAGGCTCCGAAATCGGCCGCGATTCTATGGTTAGCGATCTATAGGTCAAAGCTTTATTCCATTGATTGAAAAAAATGACGATATTGCCTGCCGTAATTTGATCCACCGCTTGATCCAAGTCTTCCAGCAGCTCGGCTTTCTTCTCAGAGACCCCGTCATGCTCAAAAAAAGATCGAACATGCTCCGGCGTAATGGTAATACCCGGTCCGACCTCGTGAGTGACGAGGTCCTGCAGGGAAGATTTCATGTAATTGATAATCTCGCCTTGCATCAGCGTTTCATAGTAGACGGAGCAAGCCGTATGCCGCAGATCGGGGCCGTAACTCCAGTGCCGGAATACGATGTCCGAGTTTTTGGCAAAGATCTGTTCAAGCTGGCTGAGATTAGCCTCCAGCCGATCGGATATCGGCCGCTGTGGATTGCCGTTGCTCGCTTGGTTTCCGCTTAACTGCGGCTGGGCCGCCGCTTGCGTTGATTCGCTGCTCGGAGTCGTACCGCCCATAGTATCCGGACACATGGAATGTCACCCCCTTGCCTGGTTCGATTTGGCATTAGTATGTGGCTTTTTATCCATAGTTATGCAGTTTTTCCTATAGTGTAAGAGAGGCCTTTAATCCGATTGGCCATATGCGATATGATCCGCCGTACGGATTGCCATTGCTATGGTTGTCAATGTCGGATTTGCGGCGCCGGTTGAAGGGAGCACGCTGTTGTCGGCGACGTAAAGACCTTCTACCCCGTGAATTTGCCCATATCGATTCGTTGCCGAAGTAAGCGGATCATCGCCCATCCGGCATGTTCCGAAATCATGATTGTCCGCTCCTGGAGGCATTAGGCAAATAGCCGGCACGCCGTCCACCAATTCCAGGCGCAATTGCATCGCCGAGGAAGCCTGCTGGATATACGTATACATCTCTTGAATAACGGCCTCGTCTTTCTCGCTGTAGGAGAAGTCGACCTGCAATTCCGGCATTCCGTATGCATCGACCCTGCTTGGATCGATATACACCCTGTTCTCATAACGGGATTCCACTCTGCCCGAAGCGCCGTAAAAGCTGATTTTCCATTCATCTTTAATCGGCTTTTTATCATAACTGTAGTTGAAAAACTTTTCCGGTCCTTGGAGCTGCAGCCGATATGGACGATTCGGAAGCGCTGGAACGACAATCCCGAGCGCGCCGAGCGGCTCCGGAAAGCCTTCGGTGTTTACGCTTGCCGTGGCGACCAAGTAGGAATGGTTCGTGAGAAAATGGCCGATCGCATTGCCCGGGATGCCGGAATTAAGCAATATACGCGGGGTTTGCAGAGCGCTTGCCGACACGATGACCGTCTTCGCCCGGATGATGTGAGACTTTCTATCGGGCGTGATTACCCGAACCCCGGTTGCCCTGCCGCCTTCCGTAACCACTTGTGCGGCATAGGTATTGACGGCAAGGTCGAAGGGGCGCCGGCTTAACGCTCTCGCAAGCAGAAGAATCGAACTGAAAAAGACGTTGGAATTCAGCCTCCCGTAACGGGTTTGATCCAGATCGGTCGCTACGGGAATATGGTCCGCGTTGTAAAAACCGTTTTGCCGTAGCCGTTCGAGGAGAATGCGGGTAATGGACGAATCCTTCGTATACGATGTCGTCACGTTCATTACCTCTTCGGCGATATTATAATAGAGCTCCATCTCTTCATTGGAAACAGGCCAGCCTATCCTCATATATTCCGGAACGCGGGGAGAGACGGCCCCCCATAATAGCGTTCGCCCGCCTAAAGCATAAATCAGCTTCATGCCGGGATATTCCGGGAGCCTGTTCCCGATCAAATCGGTTATTTCCGGAGGCGCGTACAATCTGAAGCTGTCCCCGTCGATAGTCGCTATATTTGCGACGTGTGTCGGCAGGAACATAGGTCCTTTCTCTACGATTCCGATCCGTTTGCCATTATCTCCCCATTGCTCGCATAACCGCCAAAGCGCTGCGCCACCCCCCGCGCCCGAGCCGACAATCAGCACATCGTATTCGGTTTCGGCCATCTTCTCGGCATCTGTTAGAGGAATCCAGGTATGAAGAAACTCGGACTCCGGCACAGGCGGGCAAAAAGGGGCGACGACTCTTTGGTTCTTTGCCGGCGTGAATTGCGTATCCATGTTCACGCTCTGGCCTGCGATAACCATAAAAGGATTCAAGATATGCGGATTGGCCGACATCAATAGTTCCGGCTCGATCTGAAATCGACGGGAGATTTTCAGTAGCGTATCTCCCGAACGCGCAACATAAAGTTTCAAATGGTATCCCTTCCTTTCTATATAGAAAATATATGCGATGGCTTTGTGCAAATAACGCGATTGTTTGCTGCGGGCGAGACATATACATCGAGAAAGGAGGGGATCGGAATTGGCAAGAAGGATCAGAGTGACGATATGGAACGAGTTTATTCATGAAAGAACGGAAGCGAAGGTCGCGGCCATTTATCCGCATGGAATCCACGCGGCGATTGCTGTTGGAATCGGAACGAACGATTTTGAGATCCGTATAGCGACATTCGATCAGCCGGACCATGGTTTGTCGCAGGAAATACTGCAAAATACCGACGTATTGATTTGGTGGGGGCATCTCGCTCACGAGCAAGTATCCGACGAGATCGTCGAGCGCATCTATAATAGAGTGCTTTCCGGCATGGGACTTATCGTTCTTCATTCCGGACACCGCTCGAAAATATTCAAGAAGCTGATGGGAACGACATGCGATTTGAAATGGAGGTCGGATGCCGAACGGGAGCGGTTGTGGGTGGTCGATCCCTCGCATCCGATCACGGAAGGGTTAGGCGAATTCTTCGAGCTGCCGATCGAGGAAATGTACGGCGAGTTTTTTGATATCCCTGCACCCGAAGAGCTCATATTTATAAGCTGGTTCCAGGGCGGGGAAGTATTCCGCAGCGGATGTACGTATTCACGCGGGCTCGGTAAAATCTTTTATTTCCGTCCGGGGGACCAAGTATATCCTACTTACTACAACAAACATGTATTACGGGTCATTGCCAATGGCGTACGGTGGGCAGCAAGTCCCCATGGACCGGAGCCGGTGTACGGAAATACGGCGCCGCTGGAGCCGATCATCCACGCTGGAGCGGCCGCGGGCTGGCAAAATAAAGCGCTGCGCAGCGGCGGCATAACCAAGCAATATGTTGGCCAAACGGCCGAAGGGCAAGATGTTTATCAATACGTCTTGTCCAACAAGAACGGCATGCAGGCGGCCATTATGACTTACGGTGGCATTATGACAAGCCTTACGGTGCCGGACCGAAACGGCAAGCTGGAGGATGTCGTTCTCGGTTATCCGTCAATGGAGGACTATTGGAGAACCGGCAATAAAAACTATTTCGGAGCGTTAATCGGGCGCTACGCGAATCGGATCGCAGGCGGGCAGTTCACGCTGGATGGCGTTACCTTCCGGTTGTCCGTCAACGACGGCCCGAATACGCTGCACGGCGGCAGGAGGGGGTTCGATAAACGCGTCTGGCATGCCGAGGAAGTATGGAGCAACGGCGCTGTCGGACTTTCCCTGCGCTATCTAAGCAAAGACGGGGAGGAGGGTTTTCCCGGTAACGTCGATGCAACCGTCGTCTATACGCTTACGGACGGCAATGATCTGAGAATCGATTATGCCGCAACGACCGATAAAAAAACGGTGGTGAACCTTACTCAGCATAATTACTATAATTTATCGGGCGCAGGCAAAGGGAATATTCTCGGCCATATCGTCAGAATCCACTCGGACCGATTCACTCCGGTAACGCAAGGGCTCATCCCTACGGGGCAGGTGCAAAGCGTCGGCGGAACGCCGCTCGACTTTCGGGAGCCGACGCCGGTCGGAGCCCGAATTCGTTCGGACGATCCGCAAATGCGGCTGGCTGGGGGCTACGATTTCAATTACGTCATTAATCACGGCGCGCATTCCGGAGGTTTTGCCGCCAGCGTCCATGATCCGGTTTCCGGTCGATTGATGGAGGTGTATACCACGCAGCCCGCCATTCAATTTTACACGGGTAACCGGCTGGGAGGGAGCGATACAGAGAAAGAGGGCATCGCCTATGAGCCATACGCCGGTTTGACTTTGGAAACGCAGCATTACCCCGACTCGCCGAATCAGCCTCAGTTTCCTTCCACCGTGCTGGTCCCGGGTCAATTATACAGGCATGCGACCGTTTACAAATTTAGAGGAGTGCATTCCTGAAAGGAAAGCATGAGCAGCAAATAGCTTCAACTTGAGTTATCGATCAGATCGTTTGTTGTGTAATACGGCCTTTAGCGAACGCAGGTCCTTGTGACGGTGTTCGCTATTTGTCTTCTTATAAATGGCGATTATGGCAGAGGTCACGGCAATGGATATCGCGGAGAGTACAATGCTCGTGAGGGAGTAGGCAGATAGGCTGATAAGCAGTACGAAGCAATCAAAGAGGAAGTTGGTCTTGCCCGGATTGATCCGGTATCTCCTGCCGAGGTAGAGCGCGAGGATATTGGACCCGCCTAGTGAAGCTCCGTATTGGAATAAAAGGCATACGCCGGTTCCGATCAGGATGCCTCCTGCGGTTGCGCCGATCAAGGGAGGTACGGGAGGGTATGGAATGAGAGGGTATGCCGAGGTCAAAAGGGAGAGTAGCGCAATGGCGATTATCGTGCGCAGAGTGAATGCGCGACCCATCACCGCATAGGAGAACACCAGGAACGGAGCATTGATCATGAGCAGCAAATAGTGAAATTTCAAATGAAAAATATGAGCCAGGCTCAAGGAGAGCCCGGCCGTCCCGCCTGTTACGACCTGAGCATGCTTAAGCATAATCAAGCCCGCGGCCGTTAGAAAACAACCGATTGCAATAGGAAGCCATTTTGTTCGCCGCGCCTTCATTTTGGTAACCGTTGTTGGTCTCATCCAGGATGCACCGCCCGCTGCTGATTGTTATTATAAGGATACTGCGCGGCCATATTCCGTTATATAAGAAACTGAATCGAAATCGTGTGAGTTTATGTAACAATGAACAAATTGCCCTCATAAAATATGCAAAACGAAGGGGGGCGCAGCGATGGATCGACTAGATCGGATGATGCTTCGATTGCTGCAGGAGGATGGACGGATGACGGTAAGCGAGCTTTCCAAACGGTTGGCGCTTAGCCGCCCGAGCATCTCGGAACGTCTATTGCGTTTACAGGAGAAGGGCATCATAGCCGGCTTCCGTGCTCAGGTATCGCCCGTCGCCGTCGGAAGATCGATTCAGCTTATCATTCAGATGAGCGAGCTGAAGGTATCGCCGATCGAATTCGAGAAACGGATTGTGAACGATGAGGCGATATTGGAGTGCCATCGCGTAACGGGTACAGTTAGCTATGTGATGAAGGCGGCCGTTACGGGGATGGATGCGCTGACTTTGCTCGTGGAGCGGCTTATGCCATACGGCAACGTCAATACGTCGGTCATCCTGTCGTCTCCTGTATGGAATCGGCTTGTTCTCCCCCATGATGCTTGAACGCTGCCTACCTGGGGAGAATAGGATTAATATTTAATGAAATGGTTAGGATGTTGTTGAACGATATATGCATGGGGGTATTTGATATGAAATTTGAACTTGGCCGTTGCTTGCTGCAAGAGAGATTAGTCGAATACGGCATAACCGTAGAAGAACTCATGAAAGCCCTGCAATATAAACGGGAGCGGATATTCGATTATATAGAAAATAAGAGGATGATGCCTTTAGCGGTGGCTATTTCGGTTGCCGATACAGTGGGATGCACGGTGAATGAACTGTACGAATTAACCGCGATAGACATGACCGGAATAAAAACATAACGCCATCAAAAGACAAAAGGTCGTAACAAGCCCGCCTTATCGGTGACTGTGACGACCTTCTTATTTTCAAAATCGGATAGGTTAGATTTTCGCCAAATACTCGTCCAGTTGGTCGAACGTGCCTCCGAAGCCCTGCTGCATCGATTCGAACATCCCTCTGTAGAATGCGTGCTCCTCAGGGGTTGCGTGTTGAGGACCGCCCTGAAGCGTGAGGGTCGTTTGGCCGTCATGTTCGATGAACGTTACGATATTCAAGATTTCAAGCGGGAATTCCGAGCTAAACGGAGGACGTATCGTGTTGCCCTCTGCATCGGCGAAGGCGTTGATGAATACGAGTTTCTCAGGTGCAACGATTTCCTGATAGATGAACTTGCCCCACATTTGATCGCCTTCAGGAGAGGTCATGCTATAGTGGAATATGCCGCCCGGACGCAGATCAAGCTTCTTAACTTCAAGATCCATGCCTGTCGGTCCCCACCAGTGCTTCAAGTGCTCGGATTCCGTCCATACTTTAAATACTAGCTCCCTCGGTGCGTTGAACGTACGGGTAATAATGAGCTTGCCTTCCTCCGTGTTCGCTTGATTGGCGTTCGTCGCTTGGCTTTCCGTCATGTTCAGTCATTCCTCCAAATGTATATTTAATTAATCCTATATCCCATCACCAGCGCACATTGTCTTAGCTTAAAATTAATATACCCCATACGGAATATTCCTGTCAAGGAATATTAAATCTCGATATGCGGCAGTCGGAAATCAGGGAAGACCTGTGACTTCCGATTCGAGTAAAATAAATTTATTGCCGTCTATAATGACTGACCGCTTCTGTCAAGGATCGAGCGTTATAATTCACTGGAAGGCGAATTCAAAACGATCCGGGAGGAATGGGTATGTTTACTACAATAGAGGATTTCGTAGCGGATTGGGAGAAAGAGGCGGAATTGACCGATCGGGTGCTAAGCGCATTAACCGATATGTCCTTGCGGCAGGCAGTTGTCTCTGGTCGCCGAACGTTGGGAGACTTGGCTTGGCATTTGGTCACTTCAGTCCATTATGTGTCCTCGCTTGGCCTGGAGTTCGAAGGGGTAGAATTAGGCGCCTCCACGCCGGAATCGGCGGAGCAGATCGCAAGCGAATACCGCCGGATTAACGCGGCACTGCTTCGGGCGATGAAGGCGCAATGGAGCGATGACCGTCTTGGCGATACGATCGCGATCATGGGCGAGGAATATCGAAATGGGGATTCCTTGCGGTATTCCGTTATGCATCAAGCCCATCACCGGGGGCAGATGACGGTACTCATGAGGCAGGCTGGATTGCTTCCGCCGGATATCTACGGACCGACCTACGAAGGTTGGGTCGAGAGGGGCATGACGCCTTTGGCTTGATGGAAGTGATAAGCGATTCCAGGCCGCGCCGAATATAAGGAAGAAGGTTTGGATCATGACGAAAGCGGACAATATGTTATCGATTCTCTGGATGCTTCGTTCGGGCAAGCGGATGACCGCCAAGCAGCTGGCAGAGGAGCTGGAGCTTCACGTACGTACCGTCTATCGCTGCATGGACTCGCTATGCGCGAGCGGTGTGCCGATCGTCGCCGATTCGGGACCGAATGGGGGATACCGCATTCTGAGCCGGTTCGTCGATTCTCCGCTCGTCTTCGACGCGGACGAACAGAAGGGGCTGCTGCACGCTTCCGTGTTCGCGAGGGAAGCCGGATATCCGCATTCGGAGGCGCTGACCCGCGCGATGGATAAGCTGAAACGCTACGCGAACGAGAAGCAGCTGGACGAGCTCGAGCGGCATGGCGAAGGCTTGTCAGTCATCTATCCGCCTATCGATGGCAAGTATCGCTCCTTTCTTCAGCTACTGGAAGAAGCGACCGGACAGGGGCGAACGTTGGAGATGGAATACGACCGGGGCAAAGGGGAGGCGTCTCCTTCGCGCCTGTTCGACCCTTACGGTATTGTTTATTGGAAAGGGAGCTGGTATGCGGTCGGCCATTGCGGTTATCGGGGGGAGCTGCGAAGCTTCCGCGTGGATCGTATTGTCCGGTTGCGTGAGACGGAGAACAGATTCAGGCGCCCGCAGGGCTTTTCCGCTAAACAATTTCTCCTCGGGAACTTGCTTCCGGGTTCCGATGGGACGGCAGAGTATGAGATCGTGCGGATCGGCGGACAGGAACAGGTGCTGAACGAATTGTGCCGGCATTGGCTGTTCGGGCATGCGCTGACTGAGCGAGAGCCGGAGCTGGCCGTATTTCGGTTGGAGCGTTCGACATTATTGACTTATGTGCCTTATTTTCTAATGCCGTACAGTACGGCACTTACGATAGAATCCGAGCTGCTCGTTCGCAGAATGGCGGAAGCGGGGGCGGGAATAACGGCGCATTATGAAGCGATGTTAGCTGATCTTGAACGTAGAAAGGGAGATGAACATGAGTAAATTCACGATGTTCGGTCAATTGAAGGCGCAGCCGGGCAAGCGAGACGAGCTGTCGAAGGCGATGCTGGAGTCCTCCGAAACGCTGCAGGGCATGGAGGGTTGTGTTTTCTATATTTTGAACGAGGCGGTAGACGATCCTGACGTACTGTGGATCATGGAACTATGGGAAAGCGCCGAAGCGCATGCCGCATCGTTGAAGAACGAGAAGGTAATGGCTCTCATTCAGCGCTGCCGGCCTTTGATTGCTGGAGCAAGCGCTGTTCCCGTGCGTCCAATCGGCGGCAAAGGTTTATAGTATTTTCCTCCAAAAAGCGAAACCTCCCAATAATTGGGTGCGTATTAACCGTGGCACCTAAAACTTGGGAGGGATAGTGAAGTAATGAACAAGATTTCGTACATGCCTGGAACCGCTCTATGGATCAAATCATTTGCTGCCGCATTGTTGATCGTATGTCTGATGACTACAACCGTCTATGGCGCGGCATCGGGTGCGGAAGGCAACGGACAAAGCAAAGAACTGAACGCGGAAAGCGCTGCTGCCTTTCTTGATGCGTTCTTCGCGTCGGAAGCGGCCAAGCCTCATTACACGGGCGCATCGGTCGTTGTCGTAAAAGATGGCAAGGTCATCGCGCAGAAGGGTTATGGCGTTGCCGATAAAGAATCCGGCAAGGCGGTAGACCCGGCTTCTACCGTCTTCCGTATCGCTTCCGTATCGAAGACGTTTACGGCCGTGGCCGCCATGCAGCTTATCGAACAAGGCAAGCTTAACTTAACGGACGATGTTCTGAAGGTTGTACCGAACTTGAAGCTTGTTAATCCGTTCAATATCCCCGTTACGATCGAGCATCTGTTGACGCACACGACGGGATTCGAGATTCAGGACCCGAATCCGGAAGATTTTCATTTTGATTTCGACAAAAATGTCTCCATTGAAGATTATGTACAAGCCAATTTGCCTCCGGTTGTCCGGAAACCAGGCAGCTCCTATATGTATGATAATTTCGCCTCTCTATTGCTCGGACTAGCCGTGGAGAAAGCAAGCGGCGTACCGTTCGAGACTTATATGAAGCAAAATGTTTTCGAGCCGCTAGGCATGAAAAACAGCGGGTTCAAGCTTGAAGGTTCGCTGAAGGAACAACTGGCTGCCGGCTACGATGCGGCAGGTCAGAAAGTTGAGACATATGCGCTTACGCCGACCGTTATGCCGCATGGCGGCATGCTTTCGACTGCCGAGGATATCGGCAAATTCATGATCGCCTTCCTGAGTGGCGGGGCAGGCGAAACGAGCCGAGTACTCGCGGAGAAGACGGTAGATCAGATGGAAGTGTACCGTTCTTCCATTCATCCGCTTATGCCGGATACGACTTACGGCTTTGAAGCGCCGTTCCAGATTCCAGGTGCGGGAAGCAGCTCCAAGATCATTACGAAAGCCGGCGATCTGACCGACTTCAGCTCTTATTTATTCCTGATTCCAGAGCAGAATACCGGCGTGTTCTTGACGTACAACCAACAAGGCGTGCTCCGCAACCTGTTCTATCCGCAGTTCATCCAGACCTTCTTCCCGCAATATGCGGCTCCGGCTCAGCTTGCTGAATATAAGCCGTCATCAAGCGATGAGCTGAGCAAGTTCACCGGCTACTATTCGGATCTTCGAATCAAGAGCTTCGTATCGGGTTTGAAGACGGGTGAAGCGGGATTGACGATTGCCGACGCTTTTATCGGACCTCGCCAGTTGAAGCAAGTGGATGCCAACTTGTTCGTGGATGGGCTAACGAATCAGTTCACCGCGTTCAAGCTGGATGAGAACGGAAACGTTCTCTATATGAAAGAGCCTTATATTAACCCGCTCGGCTACGCAAGCAAGGGCGTAACGCCTGCCGGCTTCGCCGATGTGACTGGCGAACACGCCTATGCGGAACAAATATTAGCACTTCAATCGCTTGGTTATTATTCGAATGACGCGAGCGTGGCTTTCCAGCCTGAACAGCAGGTAACAAGGGGGGAATACGTGCAATTTATTTTGGAATCGAGCAATTTGAAGGGCAGTGAAACGACCGAACTTGCTTTCAGCGACTTGGACGGGCATCCTTCGGCATCTTTCATCCAGACGGCTTACGAGCTCGGCATGGTGAAAGGAACGGGAACTGGCAAATTCCAGCCTGAACGCGTTATTTCGCGTCAAGAAGCAGCCGCTATCTTGTGGCGCATGTATAGCCTTCAGTATTCGCCGCAGCTATTCGAGAATGTGAAGCTTGCAGGCAAGACCGACGCATGGGCGATCCCAGCCGTTCAGATGATGATCGCTCTTGGCATCCATGGGCCGGAGGTTCAGCGGAATGCGGACGGAGCAGCCGATTTCGGTTCCAAGAACATATTGAACAAGCAGGAACTGGCGGCTATTCTCTTCGCCCTGCTGACGCAGCCGACGGATCAGATGGTTGCCGCGCTCTCGCAGAGCGCTCCGGGAAGCGCGAACACGGCTCTCTTGCCGCGGGCTTCTTAAGATCACCCTGCACAATCGATACCCGCGATGTCGGGTAGTCGCGTTTCGCCGCTGTTAAGATGGATGTGAAGGGAGGTCGTAGGGGATGGAGCCATTAAAGCAGTTGAATCTAGCCATGCGGTATATCGAGAATCATTTGGCGGAGGAAATCGATTTTCAAAGGGCGGCACAGATTGCCTGCTGCTCGGAATATCATTTTCGAAGATTGTTCTCGTCTTTGTGCGGAATGTCTATTAGCGAATATATCCGTCGCAGGCGATTAGCGCTGGCCGCATTGGAATTGGGCCAGAGCGACATCAAGATTATCGATCTTGCGATGAAGTACGGATATGATTCGCCTGATTCATTCGCAAGAGCGTTTCAAACGATGCATGGCGTCACCCCAAGGGAAGCGAGAAGCAGCGGCGTTCCTCTCAAAGCCGTCCCTCCTATGACCTTCCAACTCACCATCCAAGGAGGAGACGAAATGGACTATCGTATCGTGGAAAAAAGCGAATTTTGGATTATCGGGCTTAAGAAAAGGGTTCCTTTGATTTATCATGGCGTTAATCCCGAGATTGCCGCCATGGCGCAGACCCTCACGGAGGCCGATATCCAAGAGCTGAGACAGATGTCGGACGTGGAACCAATGGGGTTTCTGAGCGCTTCCTTTAACTTTACGGAAGGCAGGTCGGAGAACACGGAGCTCGATCATATGATCGGCGTGGCTGCGAGCGCATCTCATTCCGGCAAGTGGCATACGCTGTCCGTGCCTGCCTCGACATGGGCAGTCTTTACCGCAATCGGGCCATTCCCGGACACGCTGCAGAATGTATGGGGGAGAATTTACTCGGAGTGGTTCGCCATGTCGGGCTATGAGCTCAGCGAGGGTCCCGAGATGTTGTGGAATGAAAGCAAGGACACAAGCTTGCCGAAATACCGCAGTGAAATTTGGATTCCCGTTACCAAGAAATAAACCGCAGGATGAGGCTGTCTCAAAAAGTGAAGGTCGCAGCATAGATTGCTCGATTGGTGCTTCAAGAAATGGTTGCTTTTGTTTTTACCGGAGGAAGAAGGGGTCGTTCATGACGTGGAATGTGCGAAGTGGCTATACTGGATCATTGCAGCAACTTTAGGTTGTTTCGCGCCATATCGAGAGTCATATTGGATATTCGCAACATAGACCTCTGTCTTGCACGCAAAATGCCGTTAAACGCTCAAAGTTACCGCGAATATCCAACATAGCAGCCAAAGGTTAGCTGCATTCGCGCAAAAGGGGCTGTCCCTAAGCTATTGCTTTGGGGACAGCCCCTTCGCTGTGCTTGCTACAATTTAAGCGTCATAGCCGAAGCTCGCTTTGTTATTACAAAATAATTGTTGTCCGGACTAAGGGTATACGGGTAGGCTGGTTAGGTTCATGCTATAATAGAAGCCGCAAGTATGAAATTCATCATTTTGCCAATATGGCGATGATTAAGGAGATTAAACGTTGAACAACAATAACATTGATGCTGTGAATGAGCTGCCGGACAATTTCGAGGAGCTTAAGAAAGCGGTCAATCGGACGGCAAGCTGGAGAGACCGTTTGAACGCCGTGAACGAACTCGGTCAATGGGATACAGACGCAACCATTAAGCTGTTGCATCATGTCATGGCCGGCGATCAAGTATTCCAGGTGCGCGAGGCGGCATACCGCAAGCTCAAGCAATTGGGTGAAAATGTGCAAATGCCAGCGAAGAACAAGGGCGAGCTCTTTAAGGGGCTTAACAAAATTTTGCTGCGCATCAAGAAAAGTCTTCCGGAGGGGCATACCTTCGAACAGTTTAAGGAAAAGCTGCAGAAGATGCGTTCGGATATTTACGATACATACGAAGGCGACAAAGGCGAGGAGTTCGATTCCTGGCTGCAAGGGATTTGGGAAGCGCCGGCTAGGAAATAGCGGCGGTCCAGTGCATAGCGAATATGTGCAAAAGGGAGCACGGACGATGTCCGCGCTCCCTTTGTGTTAAATCGATTTGTCCAGCAGGGCTATAGAAATGAAAAGACATCTAGGTTTGTTTGGTTTTGTTTCTAATTGTCGTTTATTTATTATGATTACAAAAAACGTTATGTAGGAGGTTTCCCATATGTCGGTTATTCCCGTTCCCCGCATTGCGAGTATTGAAATTCCGGTATCGAACCTCAAACGTGCAGTCGATTGGTATTGCCAATTTCTCGGATTAGAATTGCTTGGCGAGTATGAACAATCATGGAAGGAAGCCATGATGCAGTTCCCAGGCCACGTAGCCGGAGTGCCAACGATTTATCTCGTCAAGACAGAATCGGATGACCGCTTAGGCTTTTACAACACGAACCGCGGGTATACGCAAAGCATCATTGATTTCTATGTACCGGATTTATCCGCCTTCCATCGGAAACTCGCATCGCACGGCGTTAAGACTAACCGTGAACATGTTGTTCTTAACCCTGGTGAAATAAGCGGATTCGGTTTTTTTGACCCCGATGGGAATTCCCTGGGAGCGACCAATGCCGTCTTTCAAGGACAAGCGGCGTTATCGCAATCCGGTGTTCTCGCCTAATTATCGATACTTAGGGTACGTGTCGGTTAACTCACTGTAACGCTAGGATGGGTTTTGTTTATTCCGGCGATATATGCGTCGAGCTGATCCGCCGGCTGAGACACCGAGCTGCCATGGCAAACTTCCAGTCTGGCAGGGAGCAGTTTGCTGACGATCGTGCTGCTCTGCAACACTTCGCTCATATCCGGAGTGAAGAGGGGCTTGCGAAGCTTTCCTTTTTTAGACGAGAACAAATCTCCGGCAAGCAGCACTTGATCTTGCTCCTGATAGTAGGCGACGTGCCCCGGCGAATGTCCAGGCGTGAAGTAGGGCGTTAAGCCGCCGATCGGCTGCAATTGACCTTGCTCATTTTCCGGCAAAGCATGCGTCGTCCCTTTCTGCAAGGTAGTCATCAGCTTCTTGCCCGAGTAAGGAAGCTCGCCTTCGATATACGGAATTTCCTTGCGATGAGCGAATACCGGCACATTATATTTGCGCAGGATAGCCTTCAGAGACCCCACATGATCGGAATGTCCGTGTGTCAGAATGATGCGCTTGAGCGGACCGGCCTGCAGTCGTTCAATGAATGTCATAATGCCCTTCGCCATCGTCGGAATCCCCGTGTCGATCAATGTGACCCCGTCCTCTTCTACAACAACCCACACCGTAACCGGGATTAAGATCCACGTCTTCAAGCTCCAAATATGCTTCGAGATTTGCGTTGCTTTCATTTTCATCATCCTCCATTAGTTAATTTGGATTTAAAACCGATAAGAAGAGAATCGAAGGCTTCCTCGAACGTTGAATGAAGTCTGGACATGATGTCCTGAAGAGGTTCGTCGGTCTGTGAGTAAGTGCTGACGATCCCTTGCAGCATATAGAAAAAGATGCGGTTGCAGGTGAGCAGCCGCTCGTCATGTGCTTGCAATTGCAAGCAATCTTGAAGTATATGCCCCAGTTGGTTAAATAAATCAAAGCGAAGTTTATTGATGGGGAGATCAGGCTCTTGATCTACTCTTGTTCCCTTTGTGATGAATATAACCGAGTACATCGATTTATTCTGCAAGCAGAAGTGGATGAACGCTACACTGATTTGCTGGAGCTTCCTTTCCGGTGTTAGTTCGCTTTGCCTGGCAATCGTTTCGAACCGATCTTTCAGTTCGAGCAGAGGCGCCATGGAAAGCTCATGCAGCAGTACTTCTTTATCTTTGAAGTAGATGTAGATCGTAGTATGCGAGCAGCCAGCCTCTTTGGCTATTTCCCTCATCGTTACGAATTCGAAGCCTCGGCCTGTGAACATCTTGCCTGCAGCAGTCAAAATCGCTTGCTTCGTCTCTTCCGAGCGCAGTCGTTGTCTTGTCGTCATTATGGAACTCCTCGTTTCACTTTGCGTTTAAGTAACCGTTGGTTATAATATAACCGATGGTTACTTAAGTGTCAACAAATTCCTTTAATGCAGACGGAATGGCTGCGCGAATCGTTCGGTGTCATACGGGAACGCATGGGAGAAGATGGGGTGAGTTATTTCAAGACAATGCGAATGGCATCATTGAAGACCAGCCATTCCCAACATGCCTACGACGCTTTTCTTATCACAAGGGGCGTTGCGACGACTGCTTTCATATTTCGGGCTGGGAAAGAAATACTAGAGACAATCGGAAACGTGATGCAATAATTGTAATTTTTTATCATATATCGATGTTTTAAGAGCTCGAGCAAACTCTTTTGAAGTGAAACAGCTCGTTTTTTTCTTTTTTTTAGACAAAAAACCGCTTTCATTTTTTATAACGAACTAAATATATCGATTGCGAATAATGTCGAATGCATTTTCGTGTCATGTTTTTATAGGACACTGGACATTAGTCCTGGATTTGCATTGAAATCATGGCCTATTTTTTGCGGAAAAAGGGTGCCTGAATAAAAATGGAAACCGTTTACAGCCTTTATTCCACAAGGGATTCGGTCAGTTTAAAGGTATACTGAAATGAGACTTTAATCGGAATGACTATGAAAATCATTAAGCGCTTTCATTTGGTGAATTTCTATTTTTTTTCACTGAAACGCAATGGTATATGATCGGAGAACTGGATAAATTAGGAGTAAGTTCTTATGAGAATCAATATCAAAATGAGAAGGAATATCTAAAGCACAACATGTCTTTATTCCCTCAAGAATTTATATAATCTGTGCCATACTAGTTTCAAAGTTCATAATGTAACAAATCAAAAATTATATTTTACTAATATTAAAACCTCCTAATTATTGTTGTGTAATATGTCGATCTGTAGCAATCTGAACTTACGGATAAGAACGAGTAAGCTCGGAAATGGAGGATTTCGTTGAAATGGACAATTTGAATCAAGAGCAAAAACAGTTACGGCTAAAGCAGTTTTTGAAAAGATTATCCGAGGATCCTTCCATGGCCAATCAAAATATGGCGAGATATTGGGGATCATTGGCCGAACTGCTTGTATTGACCGGCTATAATCCGAGAAACGAGCCGATCGACATGGCGGAGCTCGTATCGCTTCTGTTAAAGAGAAATGAAATTGATGCATGTTCAGAGGATATGATGCAGCATGTCTTAAACGGCGGTACAGTGGATGATTTTATGAAGATGGGGAGATCAAAGGCCATCTAAGAATCGAGAAATGATGACGCGGGACGCATCAACAATTTCTCACATCGAAATGTTCTCGTTTTGAATAACATAATAATAATATTCTCGTTATGAATCATTGATTGCATGCTAATAGAAGTAGACTGAACGAGTAACGGAGGAGACGATTTTGGAATTAAAACGATATTGGATCATCATCAAAAGAAGGCTGCTATTGATTGCTTTAATTATTTCGGTAAGTTGCATAGCCATCGGCTTTTACTCCTTCAATTTCATCGAACCGCAGTATGAAGCTTCCGCTACCCTAATCGTCAATGACTACAAGGACAGCAGTACGCTGCTTCCAAGCATAGACGTAGGCTCCATTAGCTCCACGATCGGACTCATCAAAACCTATAAAGAAATCGTTACAACGCCTCGCATGATGAAAAAAGTTATCAATGAGTACCCAGACCTTGCTGATACATACGGTGAGCTTAGAAGCAAGGTAAGCGTCAGCTCGGTTATTGAAACGCCGATCATGACCATAACCGTCAGGGACGGCTCCTATGAGAAGGCGGCCAATACCGCGAATGCCGTTGCGACTGTTTTTCAAAAATCGGTTCCCGAGCTGATGAAGGTTGATAACGTATCCGTCTTGGATCAGGCGGATCCGAATGAGATGCGCGGCCCTGTGGCCCCGAATCCGATTATGAATATTGCCGTCGCGTTCATCCTGGCTTTGATGGCGGGCGTAGGCATTTCCTTCCTGCTGGAATATTTGGACGAAACGATCAAGAACGAAGAAGACGTCGAGACGCTGCTTGGGGTTCCGGTACTGACATCGATTCCGAAGTTTAAAGAGAGTGATGCCATAGATCGGGGCAGCAAAGCCAATCTAACACCAAGAGCAGGGAGGGGAAGCAATGTCTCGCTTGATACGTAAATGGAACCTTATCGCGGAAAGAAATCCAAATTCGCCGATTTCCGAGAGGTATCGGATGCTGCGGACAAACATCGAGTTTTCGTCGATCGACCATAAATTTCAGATCATAATGGTCACCTCATCCCAACCGGGCGAGGGGAAAAGCATAACATGCGCCAATATGGCGGTTTCTTTCGCTCAAGCAAACAAACGGGTGCTGGTGATCGATGCGGATTTGCGGAAACCGGCGCAGCATCACATTTTTGCAATATCCAACCATAAAGGCTTGACGTCAGCCTTATTGCAACGGTTAGAGCCGCAGGATGTCATCCAGCATACGAGTACGGACAATCTGTCGGTCATTGCCGCAGGCCCGGCTCCTCCTAATCCGTCAGAGGTGCTGTCGTCGGAGCACATGGGGGCGCTGCTTGATAAATTGAGGGAAACGTATGACGTAATCATCATCGATACACCGTCGATCATGTCCGTAACGGACGCTCAAATCGTTGCGACCCAAAGCGATGGCGTTGTTCTTGTCATCGATTCGGGAAAAGTGAAAAAAGAAGTCGCGATCAAAGCGAAGGCCTCTCTCGAGCATGTGCAAGCCAATCTTATCGGCGTTGTTCTCAATAACATTAACCGAAAACAATCGGAATCCTATTCCTACTACATACGAAGCTAGCAGCGACGCTTAGCGTCATTACTCCAAGTTGATAGGTTGAATGGGAAGGTAATGTCTCCTGCACCTCTACCACCGGAGGCACTCGGTCATGCTGTGGGTCAAATGACCTTAGACGTTTATCGTCAAGGGCGTGACGTGAGGAAGGGTTAAATGCCCTAGCAATTTTTTTTCTATTTTTATTTTTTGCTTTTTTACCTCGGATTTTTATCTAAAAATCCGAGCTATGCTCTCAGAGATCACGAAAGCATAGCTCGCATTTTTAGCATCTCGCTGCAATGCGAAAAAAAATATATATAGGATAGGGTGAAGTCAATTGAAAAAAGTGAGAAAAGCTATTATTCCTGCTGCGGGACTCGGTACCCGGTTTTTGCCGGCGACGAAAGCAATGCCGAAAGAAATGCTTCCAATCGTTGATAAGCCCACCATTCAGTACATCGTAGAAGAAGCCATTGAGTCAGGAGTAGAAGACATAATCGTCGTGACTGGCAAAGGTAAACGTGCGATCGAAGACCACTTTGATATTGCGTTTGAGCTGGAATATACGTTGGAGAGCAAAGGGAAATTTGACATTTTAGAAAAAGTCAGAAAATCCTCCAATGTGAATCTTCACTATATAAGGCAAAAAGAAGCGAGAGGGCTAGGTCACGCCGTTTGGTGCGCCCGCAATTTTATCGGAGACGAACCGTTCGCAGTTCTGCTTGGCGATGATATCGTAGAGGCCGACGTTCCTTGCACCAGGCAGCTGATCGAGCAGTACGAGCAAACCGGACGTTCGGTCATCGGCGTTCAAACCGTTAATGCGGATCAGACGGACCGATACGGGATTGTCGATCCAGGCGAGACGATGGGCCGACTTTATCAAGTGAACCGTTTTGTGGAGAAGCCGCCGAAAGGACAAGCTCCATCCAACTTGGCCATTATGGGCCGTTATGTTCTGACCCCGGATATATTCGATTATTTAGGGCTGCAGGAGATTGGCGCAGGCGGAGAAATTCAGCTGACCGATGCCATTCAAAAGCTGAATATGGATAAAGGCGTTTACGCTTACGACTTTCAAGGCAAGCGCTACGATGTAGGTGAAAGACTCGGTTTTATTATGACATCGGTCGATTTTGCGCTCCGGAATAACGAACTTCGGCATCAGCTCTTAAGCGAGCTTGGGGAATTGTTGGAGAGGGAACTTGGGAAACAATTACTAGGGATAGGGGTTGAGTAATTATGCAACCGCAGTATCGCGATGAAGTGGTATTGAACACTCCAAATGAATATAGGAATACCGTGAATTCGATACTCAAACGCGCCATCGACATAATCGGTTCGCTGGTTGGATTATTTCTGTTAAGTCCGCTGTTTGTTGTCGTTGCCGTTCTGATCAAATTTGAAGATCCGAAAGGCTCCGTAATGTTCTATCAAACAAGGATCGGCAAGAACGAGAAGCCGTTCCGTATGTATAAATTCCGCTCCATGATAAGCAATGCGGAAGAAAAGCTGAAAGATTTGCTCGCTCAAAATGAAATTGAAGGCGCTATGTTCAAGATGAAAAACGATCCGCGAATTACTAAAATCGGGAAGTTCATACGGAAAACAAGCATCGATGAGCTCCCGCAGCTGATCAATGTGCTCCGGGGAGAAATGTCCTTGGTCGGTCCAAGACCACCTCTCGTAAGGGAAGTCAAGGAGTATACGGATTACGATAAGCTGCGTTTAACCGTTAAGCCCGGTTGTACAGGACTTTGGCAGGTAAGCGGCCGTAATGAATTAAGCTTTAAAGAAATGGTTGAGCTGGACTTGAAGTACATCCGAGATCGAAGCGTTGGGTTTGACTTGAAAATCATATTCAAGACATTCAAAGTGCTTCTTGGGGCAAAAGATGCTTTCTAAGGCGGAAAATGAATGAAAAAGATGATGTTTATTACGAACAGGCTGCCTTTTCCAAATACGGACGGCAGAAAAAACCTGCTTCAGCAATACATTGGGCAAATCAAGGATATTTATCCCGATTGCCAGATCGTGAACTTGTCATTTATTGATGACAAAAAGTACCTGAAGGATCAGCCGGCTGCGATTTCCCGCCTGGTGAGTCTGGAGTTGCCGGGTATGGCCGAGAAGCTGTTCAATGTGCTGGTCTATTCCTTGCTCATGCGAAGGTGGCCGCTGCAAGTATCCGTTTATTACTCCCGGAAAACGCATAGGCTGATCAAAGAAAAGATCGAGGAAGAGCAGCCGGAATTCATCTTTTACGATATGGTGCGCGTAGCGGAATACCGTTCGGACGGAGCCTCGCAAAAGGTGCTCAGCTACGATGATCTACTGTCATTGCGTTATGAACGGCAGTTGCAATGGTTTCAGTACATTCCGTCCATATTCGGCGGTTTTTCGGACAAGCTCCCATCCGGCATCAAGCGGTTTGCGAATTTGAAGTTCATTCAAAAATGGCTTGTCGCTTTCGAAAGCAAGCTGCTGCACAAGTACGAGAAAAGCGCAGCCCGAAATTTCGAACACCTTATCTTTACTTCACCCAAAGAAGCGGAGAGCTTCCGGCAAATTGTGAGCCATGACTCTTGTCTCGGCATCCCGATGAGATTCGACCCGGATAAGAAAACAACGGGGAATCCAAGGTCGTATGACAGGGACAAGATCGTCTTTGTAGGGAAAATGGACATCCCTCACAATAGCTCCGCCGTCGTTTATTTCTGTGAGCAGATATGGCCCAGGATAAAGCAGCAGGCACCGAAAGCAAAGTTCTATATCGTCGGGAAAAATCCGACTGCCGAAGTGCTTAGGCTTCAGCAGGCCTATCCTGACATTATCGTAACGGGCGAAGTGGATAACGTTAAGCGGGTCGTAAGCGATGCCGCTTTAATGATCGCTCCGCTGCTTTTTGGCACAGGAATCAAAACGAAGATCGTCGAGGCGATGTCTTGGGGAGTGCCAGTCGTAACCAATCCGATCGGCAGCGAAGGCATCAATGCAATTAATCATGAGGATCTGTTCGTCTGCGAAACGGATGAGGAGATGGTACAAAATGTACTCTTGTTATTGGACAACGATGAGATAAACGAAAAAGTATCGCGCAATTCGATCCGTTACGTGACCCATCATTTCAGCAGCTCCGTGACCCGTAAAAATCTGGAGTTGATTCTATCGTAGGGCAATTGCGCAAAGAGCAGGTGTTGGTTATGCGAAATCTTGTAATTGCGCTTTTTATGTTATCCCTGATGCTGCTGACGTATGACAGCTTGCCCTATTTCCAGTTCTCGGTCTATCGGCCGATATCTATGTTTCCGATGTTCCTTGCATCCGTCTTGCTCCTGTTTACCGACTTCAGGTTCAAGAAGGGTGATATTTTCTTTCTTCTCTTCGTGATGTACAGCGTCGGGCATTCCTTAATCGTTGCAACAAACAACGGTGATATCGGCAGCAGCGCGTCGCATATTATCACGCTTCTGTTCGGTCTTTCTATGTATCGGGTATCGGTCTACGTCACTGGGCAAGCGAAGGAAGATCCGGAGATTATAAAGCGCATCGCAAAAAGTATTGCGATAGCTTTTATTCCTCCGCTTTTTGCCGGTTTTCTTCAGCTTTTCGACTCCTTTTTCGTACGCAACGGATTTTCTGGAGTCTTTACGGGACTGTTCGCGGATAAGGTGTATCTCCGGAGAATTCAGATGTTGTCCGGCGAGCCTTCATGGGCGGCGATTCATATGCTGAGCGGCGGGTTAATTATGTTCTTCCTGTATAAGCAGGGGTTCCGCAAGCAGCTGCTTCTGCTTTTCGCAACTATGCTGCTTATGGTTCTTTCATTCTCCGCTTACGCTTACACCGTGCTGCTGACCGCACTGTTCTTTTATGTACTGGTCACGAACAAGAACAGAGGCCGGATGCTGGTCGTTCTGGCGGCCTGCGCCTTAGTCGTTGTTGTAGGCGTGCCTTTTCTGATCGAAACGTTCAAGATAAGCGGCTATTTCACGGATCGGTTTCAGTTCGATTTTAATCAATTAATAAATAATGATAATTCATTTTTTATCAGGCTGGTGTTTCCGGCCATCGGTTTTATGGAATTTGCCAGACATCCGATCTTTGGAGTAGGCGGCGGTTTTTATTATACGGAGTTTGCCTCCCTTCTACAGCAGCATTTCAGCAGCGGATTGAAGTTCAGTGAAGTGTACGATCTGGTATTTATTAAACCCGATGCAGCCACGTCGAGAAATATGGTGTCGAAGGTGTTCGCTGAGGAAGGCCTTATCGGGGTTATCCTTTTTGGAGGATTTCTGGTTTCGATTTTTCGCAGCTGCGGGGCAAATTCGTATTCGAAATTCGCTTTTGCGTTATGCATCTCACTCGTCATGAATTTTGATTCTTATGCTTTTCTGGATTTCTGGTTGTTGTTCGGGTTCATCCGCGGGGGAGGGTTCGAGACGGAAGCGATACGTACCGGTATGCCTGTACGAGTTCCCGTTCGGGTTAAAGGTCAGATACTACCCGTTAGACCTATCTATAGCGAATGGAGACGAAAGGCATGAAAATCGTTATTGTAAATAGTTTGTACAGTCCTCATATTATTGGCGGTGCGGAAATATCGACGCAAATCTTAGCCGAAACGCTTGAATCGGTTGCCGATGTGCATGTCATTACGACCGGAGGACAAAAGAGAAACGCCGGTATAACGTCAGAGTTGATTAACGGGGTTACGGTTCATCGTCTGCCTTACAACAATCTGTATTGGATCGGCGATACGGAACACCACGGCAAGCTGAATAAGGTGGCTCGCAGACTTATCGATATTTACAATCCTATGCAGATCGGGACTGTTGCGAACCTATTGAAGGAAATCAAACCTGATTTGGTCCATACTCAGAATTTATCCGGTTTCGGAGCCGGGATATGGACCGCTTTCTTTAAAGCGGGTGTACCGATCGTTCATACATTAAGAGATTACTCGCTCATCTCACCGGTTAGCTCGCCGATATCCAATCCGCTGATTGCGAGGTTATACAGACTGACCTCTCTTGGATTCAGCAAACGGGTATCCGCGGTTGTCGGCATATCTTCGCATATTTTAAACCGTCATACGGAAGCGGGATTGTTTCCGAATGCTGAACACCTGGTCATTCCGAACGTCGTGGATGGCGATATCGTTGCGGGAGAGAAAGATTTCGAGCGTAAACCGCTGCGCATCGGTTATTTCGGCAGAATCGAACCGGAGAAGGGTGTTCGTGAAATCATCGAAGCCGTCCGCTCGTTACCGGAAGAAGTAGTCGAGCGGCTATATGTATGCGGTGAAGGCAAGCTGAAAGAGGAGCTTTCGGAAGCGTGCCGGAATGACGGACGCATCGTGTTCACCGGTAAAGTAAAGCCGAATGAGGCGCGGGAACTTATGGCTCAAGTAGATGCTACCGTTGTTCCTTCGATTTGGGAAGAGCCGTTCGGGCGGGTCATCATCGAATCCTATCAAGTCGGCACGCCCGTATACGCCTCTGCTGTAGGCGGAATTCCTGACGTTGTGCTGAATCGTAAGCAATATCTGTTTGCGCCAGGCAGCTCAGGAGCGATTCAAGACAAGTTAATGGAATATTATTCACTCACGGCTGAACAAAAAAGAACGATTCAAGGACAATGTCTGGAACATAGCCGCAGGTTTACCAAACAATCGCTGCTTGAACGGCATACGGAATTATATCAATCCGTCATGCATCAAGTAACCGGTACAGCGCAATCGGAGAATATCATCGGAAAAAAAATAAAGGCCGGCGTGGGAAGGTAGTCTATGGCACAATTGGCAATCCGTAAAATATTAAATGGAAATGGTTTGGTTCAAACGATTTTGCGTACCAGCGCAACTAATTTTATGGTGATGGTCATAACCACGCTGATCTCCATCGTGACAGCGAGAATGTTCGGCGTCGCAGGCAAAGGGGAATTATCGGCGATTCTGTTCTGGTCGACCTTCCTGGTAGGAGTTGTAGGATTCGGGCTTCCCACTTCCCTTATTTACAACATGAAGCGGCATGCCGGCAAAGGGGCGGAATACATCAGGGCAGGATTTCTTTTCCAGCTCCCTGTCAGCATCATTGTGGGCGTGGCTTCATGGATCTATCTGCCGGTTTGGCTGGGCAACTATTCTGTTGACGTCATTCAGACCGCCAGGTGGTACACCGTGCTGATGCTTCCGCTGCTGCTTGCGGTCAATCTGATTGCGGCGCTTGCGCAGAGCACGGACAACTTCAAAGTCTATAACGGTGTGCGGCTGTTTGTTCCGCTGTTTAATTTAGCGGGTATCGTCGTCCTGTTTATGGTCGGAGTGCTGAATATCCACGCTGCCTCGTTCGTCTTCCTGGTCACCACGCTGCTCGTCGTCATTTGGTCCTTGCTCCAATTGAGGGGCGAGCTGAAGATCGATTGGTTCAAACGTATGGTTGACCGGGTTGCGGCCAAGTCGTTGTTCGGTTACGGAAGCAGGGTATTTGGGGTTGAGCTTCTGGGAACCTTGTATTCGCAGTTTGACAAAATCATTATATTATCGATGCTCACGCCGCGGGATTTCGGTCTATATAGCGTCGTTTATGCGCTATCCCGCGTCTTCAATACGGTTCAGATGGCCATCTCGAATGTCATCTTTCCGAAATTGACAGGGCTGGATAAGGACAAGATTATTTCGACGGTCGGCCGGGCTTTCCGGTTGTCGCTTATCCTGATGACGATCGTGGTCGTACCGAGCATGTTCATCGGCAAATTCCTGATGGGTATTTTATTCGGCAAGGAATTTCTGGAAGCCAGCACCGCTTTCTATCTTCTGTCGTTCGAATGCATTCTCGGCGGCGGCTCATGGATTCTGGCTGCTTCGTTCAACTCATTGGGTCGTCCCGGTCTTGTGCTAATCCGGCAAGTTATAGCGCTTGCGATTACGATCGGACTGTTCTTCGTGTTTACCCCTTTATACGGTCTGAACGGAATAGCTTTATCTTTATTAATCGGTGCGATGGTAAGAATGCTGATCACGATAGCCGCGATGCGGGTCGTGTTCAAGGTGCGGTTTGCCGGTATGCTTTTTGACAAGGACGATTTCCGCTTTCTGATCAAACGTCTGAGAGAAAAAAAGATCATCAAAAGAGCTGGAAGAGCAGGTGGAATGGATGAGTAACCCAACAGTTTATATGTGGCCCAAAGTTAGCGAATATAACAAATACTCCGAATTGCTGACGAAGTCCATCGTAGATAAGGGCATGCGGGTGGAGCATTACGATACGAAGAACACCCTTAAACCCGCAAAGGGAGACATTGTCCATATGCATTGGCCCAGTTACTCGTATCAGTCGTCCACTTTCCCGCTGACGGTCGTGAAATCAATGTTATTTGCCGGACTTCTTTTGTTTTTGAAAGTACGGGGTGTACGGTTATTTTGGACCGTTCACAATATTTGGCCGCATTCCACGGGCAAAAAGAAGTGGGATTATATGATGCGAAAGTTTATTTTATCCGTCTGCAACAAAGGATTCGTCATGAGTGAAACGGTAAAGCAAGAGGTTATCGAAACGTTCGGAGTGAGCGAAGGTAAGCTGATTGTTACGCCGCATGGCCATTACGTGGATGCTTATGTCGGCAATGGGACGGATATCCGTAAGCGATTCGGCATTCCGCCGGAACAGTTCCTGTTCTTATTTATCGGCAGAATCAACTCTTACAAAGGAGTTGAGAAGCTGGTCGAAGCTTTCTTATCGCTGAATCTGGAATCGGCCGGACTGCTCATAGCGGGAAAAGTGGACGCCGGTTATAAATTGGATTACATCGATCCGATTAATAACGGCAGAATCAAGGTTTATCCTCATTTCGTGGATGATTGCGAGCTTGTCGACTACTTACGGGCGGGCAATGTGATGGTGCTGCCTTATAACCAGATTACGACTTCCGGCAGCGCGATTCTCGCTCTCTCCCATTATAAGCCGGTCGTTGCGCCTAAGCTCGGTTCGCTCAGCGAATATGTTTCCGAAGGCTGCGGAATCTTATACGACCCTGCCGACCCCGACGGGTTGCGCAAGGCGCTGGCGATGTCAGTCCATATGAATATGAACGAGGTAGAAAAGAACATCTCGAAAAAACTGGCAGAACTGGACTGGCAGGGGATAGCCGGGAAAATGATAAAAGTTTATACCGGAACGAAACGGTACGAGGTGAACGCATGAAAGCGACAGTAGCGATTTGCACCCATAACAGGGCAGAGGATGTGAGAGAAGCGCTTCTAAGTCTCTTACGGCAAAATTTTACGGATGCTTTTGAGGTGATCGTGGTCGACAACCGGTCCACCGACAACACCAAACAGGTTGTTCAAGAAGTCAATCAGATGACAAATATTCCGATTATTTATGCGTACGAAGAACGGCTAGGGCTCTCCGTTGCCCGAAATCGTGCGATTCGCGAAGCGAAGGGCGAATATATCCTGTTCTTGGACGATGATGCTGTGGCTTCCAAGGAATGGATCAGCGGCATTGTCTCCTTATTCGAGACCGATCCCCGGATCGGCTGCCTTGGAGGAAGGATCGAACCGGCATGGGAAGGGGAGGAGCCGACTTGGCTTTTACCGGAAAACCGGACGCTCTATACCATTTTGGATTATTCCCATGAAATTGTCGAAATGCAAAAGCCGGCCATCCCATTCGGAGCCAATGTAGCTTTCCGCAAATCCGTGTTCAATTCGCTTAAACCCTTCCGCGAGGATCTGGGCAGGGTGGGAAGCAACCTGCTTTCAAGCGAGGAGGCCGAGCTCATTGATCGAATCCGCAGCCAATATACCGTCTATTATACGCCTCATGCCTGGGTGCGGCACAAAATTCCGCGCAGCAGAGTTAGCCGGAAATGGCTGCTGCGGAGAATTTATTGGCAGGGAGTAAGCAGTGCGGTCAGCTCGGAGCGGAAAACGGGCATTTTCGTCAAATCCGTCATGAAGGTTCCGGTATTTATGCTGTTGACGGTCATTTTCTTCTTCGATAAGAATCGGATTTTTCGCAATATTAGCAAAATTATGTACAATAACGGTTTAATCAGCGGTGTATTGCGAACCTATAACTAGCAAAGGGAGAAAGGAGAAAAGAGGTGAAGTGGGTAGCAAACATAAAGAAAAGCAGCCGTACTCTGTTTTATTGGTTATTGGTTTTAACATTACTTATAACCCTTATACCCATACACGGTTTTGCTACTTCTACTGAAATCGTAGTTGACGATCTTGCGGATTGGAGTCACGTTCACAAACGTTCGGAGACTCTTTCTCTGGAGGAATATGCCGGCGCCGATGATCCCACCCGGGTGGTCCGAAGTTTCATGCCTAAGGAATACATGACCTACCGGACAGACGGACCTCTAAACACTTTTTCTTTATATACGTACTATCGCGATGACAACGGGCCGTATAATCAGCCGAATTTTTATGTCTCCCACGATGGCAGCGATTATGAAGAAGTGACTCCGCAAATTTACAATGACGGGGATAACGTGAATCTGGTCGTGTATGAATTGCGAAACTTTCGCGGGGACGCAAAATATTTGAAGGTAGAATTCACTGGCAGCGATATCGCTAAATCGCCGGTAATCGGGAAAGCGGTACTGAATGGTTCATTAGGCGTAACTGCCAATCTGCCTTCAGGGTCCGTCCCTTACGGCTCTATGGTCATGTTGGAAAAGGCAGCTGCAGGCGACACCGTCTATTACACCACGGACGGCAGCGACCCTAGAACGTCTCTTACGCGCAAGCTTTATACTTCACCGATTATAGTGGTGAACGAGCTCAAATTAAAGACGATCGCCGTGAAGAATTCGGCTTCGGGCAAAAAAGCGGCAAGCAGGGTTTCCGCTTACCATTATATTCCCGAAGGTTCTTTGGATACGGCAATCGGATTGCACGATCCGCTCGACAATTTCGAGCAGCTTTACAGCAAATCGAGCATTTATATTGCGAAAGACAAGCCTTATTACTTCGGCAACGATTCGCATCGGATGGCACGTACCACAGTGAATCCCGGGAGCATCGTTTATCAGACGGATTTCGATATTTCTTCTTTTATGGTTGACAGCTACTTCTTCACTGGGCATGCCACCATGAAACATCGGATCTTTACCTCGGTGAATGGAAAGGATTATACGGAAATTTCTGCTGAAACTTACGCGGTAGGCTATCCCGTATCCAATTGGCAGAAGTACGCTTACGAGGCTTCGTCGCTGCCGGCGGGCACGAGGTATTTGAAAATCGAGCTGCACGGATCGAGGTCTTGGTCGCCCCAAGTTTCGAATGTTACTTTCAATCGAAGCACCGCGTCCGTGAAGGTCCAGTCAACCAGAAGCACCGAATCGCTGCATACCGTACTGACCACGGCTTCGAGCGGGGCAAAGATTTATTACCGTTTGAACAAGGGGTCAATTTTCCAGCACTATTCCGAACCGCTCGAGCTCACAGGTTATAACGTGCTGGAAACCTATGCCGTCAAGGATGGCATGGATCCAAGTCCAATCCGTAAGTATACGCTCAACGCAAGCGATAAAATTCAAGTGGACCGGTTCGGTCAACTGATTTCGGCTAATTTTCCCGAGAAGGTGATAACCGATCAGCAGCTGGAAGCGGATGCCGAGGCCGACGCCTCCTATTACGCCGGTCTAACGCCTCCTTCGGGCCGGGACCGTTTCGGCGGTCTGGCAGGCAGCGCGGCAAAATACGGCTTGCAGAACAAGGGCTTTTTTGCCATTCAGCAGATGGGCAGCCGCAAAGCGATGACAACACCGGAAGGCAATCTCTTCTTCAGTTTAGGCGTGAACGGACTTACGGCCAATGAAACCTATACGATGGTTAAGGGGCGGGAGGAGCTGTTCGAATCGATTCCATCTATTCGGGAGGAATATAAAACGGCTTACAAAGGGACCGATAATTTTTCGTTCTATTTGGCGAACAAATACCGGAAAACAGGGGTCGTTCCAACCGAGCATGCGATCTATTCGGAAGCGGCCGTGCGCATCAGAAAATGGGGATTTAACAGTGCGGGAGGCTTCTCGCCCGAAAAATACGGCAATGGGAACAACTTGCCTTACGTGAAGATGCTTCCGCTGAGCAGCATGAGCTGGGCTAAGATAGACGGGATTTCGCTATTCGATATTTTTGCGCCGGATGCGGTAACCAAGCTCGATGCGGCGTTTGCCAAAGCAGTTACGCCGAGCAAGGACGATCCGATGCTGATCGGATATTTCATCGACAACGAATACGAATACCATAAGTTTTATTCCCATGTGCCGAAGCTGAAGGCAAGCGAAGCGGCGATCAAAGGACATTGGGTTAAAAGGCTGAAGGACAAGTATCAAGAAATATACAAATTCAACAGCGAATGGGGGACAAGCTTCGAATCCTTTGAAGAATTGAAAGAAGCGGAGCTGCCGATCGAGACATCGCAGGCTTGGCGCGATATGGACGCCTTTTTCAGGTACTATCTCGATACGTTCTACGGAACGGTCTCGCGGCTCTACCGCAAATATGATCCGAATCACCTTCTTCTCGGAGACCGCTGGTTAACGACGCCGTTCCACAATGAGAAGTTTCGGAGCGTTATGGCAGAGGTAGAAGGGAAATACGTGGATGTCATCAGTATCAACTATTACAGTTATAACCTGGATCGCGATCTATTGAATGATGTGTACACGAAATCAGGCGGCAAACCGATTCTGATCAGCGAATTCGGTTTCGGTACGACGGAACAAGGATTGGATCCGCTCCTTCAGAATTCGGCCGAGAATCAGTTCCAGAGGGGAACGCGTTACCGGAACTTTGTAGAGGCGGCGGCCAGTCTTGACAACATTGTGGGCGCGCATGTGTTCAATTACGTGGACCAGGCTGCTCTGGGCAGATACTGGGAAGGCGCTTGGGGAGAACGTTACAACTCGGGCCTTGTGAATGTAGCCGATCGTCCTTATAAGGATTACTTGAAAGAGGTCATGGCCACCAACTACGACATCTACAAGGTGATGCTAGGGGAACGTTCTGAATTTTATTACGATTTCAGCAGCAAATGAGCGGACTTGCCGCGGGCTGTGAACGAAGGATGGATTTTCACCCCATGGAGGTGAAGGAGAGCATGGATCAAAGAAAGAGAAGCCTTAAGGAATATGTCAGATACGGCTACCGTATTTTGCTCGGCATGTTCTTTCGAACAAGGCTGGACCAGGGAGGCAGCCTGCTTCGGGTCTGCGGGAGGGTCGTCGTATCCAAAGCTAAAAATTCCAAATTAATTATCGGGAAAAACGTCATCCTGCATCAAGACATCGGCATTTATTTGGAATCGGGAAAAGCGAGGATCGAGATCGGCGATCATACCTTCATAAATCGAAGATCGGAAATCAGGTGCAAGGAGCAAGTAAAGATAGGGAATCATTGCGCGATTTCCTGGGATGTATCCATCATAGATACCGATTATCATCAACTTCTAGGTACCGAATCGACGAAGCCGGTCTTCATTGGAGATAAGGTTTGGATCGGCTGTAAATCGACGATTTTGAAAGGCATCACAATTGGCGACGGTGCCGTTATCGCGGCGGGTTCCGTTGTAACGAAGGATGTGGAGCCCTATACGCTTGTGGCGGGAGTACCGGCAAAGGAAGTCAAACGGAATGTGGAGTGGATTCTCTAGGATCGATGGCAGAAATGATTCTCATTTCTTGCTCCAGTGTAAGTTAGAGAAAAAAAGGTAGAGGAGAGGGCTATCATGCAGAGCAAGAATATTCACACTATGGATGTACTGAAAAATAAGCTGGGCCAAATTTCGGAAGTTATTCCGCCGGGCTCCAATATTTACTATATCGATATTCCCGTTCACAGCAACGGCGGCGATCTGCTCATCATGAAAGGCACGGAAGCGTTCTTCAAGGACTATAATATTCACGTCCGCGCACGCTACAGCGTGCTTGATTTTCCCGATTCGCTGGCTATTCCGAAAGATCATATCATCGTACTGCATGGAGGAGGGAACTTCGGCGACCTGTATCCGGCGCATCAGAAGCTGCGCGAGAAAATGATTACCAGCTATCCGTACCATCGGATCGTGATGCTTCCACAGACGATATTCTATAAAAAAGAGTCTGAATTCGACCGAACGGCGCAAATATTCAATGGACATAAAGATATTCATCTCTACGTCCGCGACACGTTGTCCTTTAGCGCCGCAACCGAGAAATTCCATAGATGCAACGTTTATTTATCGCCTGACATGGCCCATCAATTATGGCCGATCCGGCATAAAGACAGCCCTGACAAAGATTTGCTCTGCTTCTTCCGTACGGATATCGAGAAAACGACGGAGCAGGAGCAGCTCGAATCCACGGGTCGCGGCGATTTATTGGACTGGGCCTCCCTGTACAACAAGGTGGAGCAGAAATCGATTAATCTCATTGTCAAAATGATTAAGAAAGGCGGCACTCCGCTGCCGATGCAGGCGATTTGGGGCAGGTACACCGATTATCTGGTGGATAAAGCAGTCAAGCGCTTCAGCGGTTACCGGACGGTGCAGACGTCAAGGCTTCACGGCCACATCTTGTCCTGCCTAATGGACAAGCCGAATACGCTGCTGGACAATTCTTACGGCAAGAACTCCAACTATTATCATACATGGACAAGCGGCATAGGGTCCGCCCGATTGATTGTGAAGAATGAGGGGCAAACAACAAATTCGAACGCTTCGCAAATCAGTTAACTACTATAAATAGGAGGAGTTTCCATGAAAATTGTTCTACTCTCAGGGGGCTCGGGCAAACGCCTGTGGCCGCTGTCGAACGATTCTAGGTCCAAGCAGTTCTTGAAGGTGCTCAGGAATTCGGAAGGGCAGCTTGAGTCGATGGTGCAGCGGGTTTGGGGGCAGATTGCCAGTGCCGGGCTTCGCGAACATGCATTGATCGCAACGAGCAAGCCTCAGGTGGAAATGATCTACAACCAGCTGGGAAGCGAGATTGAAGTGGTCGTCGAACCGGAAAGAAGGGATACGTACCCTGCGATCGCGCTGGCAGCCACCTATTTGTATTCGGTTGAAGGCGTCAGCCTGAATGAAACGGTCGTGGTCATGCCGGTCGACCCTTACGTGGAGGAGTCGTTCTTCCACAAGACCAAAGAACTGAGCCGGGTGTTGAACGAGTCGGGCGCGGATTTGGCCCTTATGGGGGTAAAACCGACCTATCCTTCCGAAAAGTACGGCTATATCGTTCCGCAAAGCGGGACTGCGCATGATGCGCCATATATGAATGTACAGAGCTTCCGGGAGAAACCCCGCGAGGAAGAAGCGGCGGCCATGATTGAGCAGGCAGCGCTCTGGAATTGCGGCGTGTTCGCATTCAAGCTGGATTTCATCATTAATATCCTGCTTTCGAACGGGCTTCCGATTCAATACGACGAGATGGTGAAGCAGTACGACAAGCTTCCGAAGAACAGCTTCGACTATGAGGTGGTGGAGAAAGCCAATCTTATCGTCGCGCTGCCCTACGAGGGGGATTGGAAGGATCTTGGGACGTGGAACACGCTGACGGAGCAAATTGCGACTCCGCTGATCGGCAAAGGAATCATTACCGAAAGTTCATCCAATACGCATATTATCAACGAACTGGAAATTCCGATTACTCTGCTTAATTTATCCAATGTCATCGTCGCCGCGAGTCCGGATGGCATTCTCGTCTCGGACAAGGCATCAAGCCCGATGATCAAAGAGGTCATGAAGCACTCGGATCAGCGTCCGATGTACGAGGAGCGGCGCTGGGGCCGTTACAGAGTGCTTGATTACTTGAAATATTCCGACGGGAATGAAGTGCTGACCAAACGGATATGCATAAGCCCGGGCCAAAATTTAAGCTACCAGTACCATCTGCTAAGGAACGAGGTATGGACCGTCGTTTCCGGCAACGGGGAGATGATACTGAACGATAAGCGATTCCCGGTAAAGGCCGGAGATGTGCTCGTTATATCGAAACAGAGCAAGCACAGTTTGCGGGCGGAGACGGAAATGGACATCATTGAGGTGCAAACCGGTTCGGAGCTTATTGAAGAAGATATCGTACGGCTTGCCTTTGATTGGAATGAAATTATGCAATTATGTACGGTGTAGGTGACGATTTTTCAGAATATAGGAAAGTATAAGCTTGAATCCTAGACTCAGCCTATATTCCACTGCGAAACGAGCTTTTGCCGCCTGAGGACGGCACAGAACCGAGCTGCGCAAAGACGCAGCTAACGGTTCGTGCGTAGCGAAAGCCGTTTACGCTTGATAGAGGGAGTGATGAGAATGAACATTACGGTCATTGGCACCGGATATGTCGGGCTTGTATCGGGTGTCTGTTATGCGGAACTGGGGAATAAGGTCATCTGTGTCGACAAGGATCTTGGGAAGATCGAGATGCTGCAGGCTGGCGAGATTCCCATCTATGAGCCGGGGCTGAAGGAATTGGCGGAAAAGAACAGCTCCGCCGGAAAGCTCGCTTTCACAACCGATCTGAACGATGCAGTGCGGCAGTCGGACATTATCATTCTGGCTGTCGGAACGCCCCCGATGCCAAGCGGCGAGGCAAATATGGCCTATATCAATCAAGCCGCCCTTGATATCGCCGAAGCGATGAACGGCTATAAAATCATCGCCGTAAAAAGCACGGTGCCGGTCGGAACGAACGAACGAATCCGGGAGCTGATCGGCACCCGCACCTCCGAGCCGTTCGACAGCATTTCACTGCCGGAATTTCTGCGCGAAGGTTCTGCCGTCATGGATACGCTGAATCCGGACCGGATCGTCATCGGCGCGGATAACCAAAGTGCTGCCGATACGATGGTCCAGCTGCATCGGCCGCTGACGGAGCAAATCATCGTGACGGATATCCGCAGCGCTGAAATGATCAAATATGCGTCCAATGCTTTTCTCGCTACGAAGATTTCGTTCATCAACGAGATCGCGAACATTTGCGAGAAGGTAGGCGCAGACGTAACGAAGGTTGCGGAAGGGATGGGCTACGATAAGCGGATCGGTCAGTCGTTCCTAAAAGCCGGAATCGGCTATGGAGGCTCCTGTTTTCCGAAGGATACCAGAGCTCTGATCCAAATTGCCGGTAACGTCGATTACGAGTTCAAGCTGCTGCGGTCGGTTGTGGAAGTGAACCAAGATCAACGGTTTAATGTGATCCGAAAGCTGGAGACGATCTTTAACGGCCAGCTGAGAGGTAAGACGGTCGCGATATGGGGATTGGCCTTTAAGCCGAATACCGATGACGTCCGCGATTCGCCGGCCCTTGAAATCATTCAATATTTGGTAGAAAACGGCGTAAAGGTGAAAGCATACGATCCTATTGCCATGGAAAACTTCAAGGCCTTATACGGCAAGGAAGGCGTCAAATGGTGCGATCAGGCACTTGATGCCGCTCAGGACTCCGATGCGCTTTGTTTGCTAACGGAATGGGATGAATTCGCGGAAGTGGATTTGAATCTGCTCCAATCCGTCATGAATCAGGCCATTCTGATCGACGGACGCAATGTGTTTAATGAGGAAGATTTGCTCGGAACCGCATTCGTTTATTATTCCGTCGGACGCCCGAGCCTGAATAAAGGCGTTAAACAGCAAATTCCTGTCATGCAATTGTAATTCTAATGATAGTGGGGTTCTTTCATGATAAAAGCAGCGAAAATTGATTTAAGCGATATTTCGAATGAATTGTCATTTCTGTTATTCATTCTGCGCGACGTTCAAGAGTTGGATGAGAAGAGGATACGAGAATACGCTTCAAATAATATGAAGTGGGATTCATTCATACAATTAACCTTGCATCATCGTGTTTATCCTATCGTTTACTTGAAACTAAATCAAATCCGTTCATCTCTTATTCCTGCCGATATTATGGAGACGCTCCGCTATCATTACAATTCCAATATCATTAAGATGATGCAGCTGACTAGAGAGATGAATAAAATTTGCGATAAATTATCAGACGACAGTATACGCACCATTTTGTTGAAAGGTCCTACTTTGGCCATTCAGCTTTACGGCGATATGTCGCATAGGACATCCAAGGATCTGGATATTCTGCTCGATGTCGAAGATGTGGAAAGAGCAGAGGAAGTCATGACACGGCTTGGATATGAATTAGAGGATAAGCATTCATTAAATCATAAGTGGAAAGAGAAGATGCATCATCTTTCCTTCCGTCATAAAGAAAATTCCGTACAAGTTGAAATTCATTGGCGATTAAATCCTAACTCCAGTGATTCTCATTCATTCAATCGACTGTGGGGACGCAGAAATAATGTTCTTTTATTGAATCGGGAATTTCATTGCTTAGGAAATGAAGACCTGCTCTATTATCTTGCTGATCACGGTGCCAGGCATGCCTGGTTTCGATTGCGCTGGTTAATGGATATCGATCGTTTAATGCCTAAAATAGATAGCGGGAAAATGCATGATTATTTTAGACAGTACGGTGGACAATCATTCACAGGGCAGGCTTTCATCTTAGCTTCTAATCTGCTTGATTCAAAGATTCCTCATTCTATGAATCAAGTGACGAATAATAAGAAGGCTCTTCGGCTGGCGAAAACATCTTTGTTTTTTATCAAAAGGATAGTTAAATTAAACCCGGTACCGGAGAAAAGCGTCGTTTGGCATTATTTTCGATACACTCTATCCCTAATGACAGGCAGGCAGAGAGCGAGGTATCTTCTGAATCACCTGGAACCAAACGTGGAAGATATGTCTCTGCTGCCGCTATATAAACCGTTTCATTTTCTATATGTTCCGCTCCGGCCGTTTCTATGGTTCTGGAGAAATATCATAAATAATTAATTTTTATTTAGAAAAAAGCGACATAAAATGAATTTTTAATACGAATAGTATAAATAAATACAAGATTTATACGACTTGCTAAACGGGGTGTTTACTCTGAACTATTATCGAATATTTGGTTTGAACATTGGAAGTGAAATTGTTCTGCCTGAAGCATATGAAATACATGGAATTATTTCGGAATTCGATGTAGAAATTGAATTGAATCCACCGCTGGAAGATTGCCAGGATCAATATACAACGGCCAATTATCGTTTCGATAACGGTCGATTTCTCTTTCATGTACCCGAAACAGCCTTTTATAGCATTACATCCGGTGCCCATATCACGGTAACCCCGTACCCGGGAGCGGATGAGGCGAAGATTCGGCTTTTCCTGCTCGGAACCTGTATGGGCGTACTGCTCATGCAGAGAGGGATTCTGCCCCTGCACGGGAGTGCAGTCGTCATTGACGGGAAGGTTTACGCCATTGTCGGAGAATCGGGTGCCGGCAAATCGACTCTTGCCGCAGCGTTTGTACGCAGTGGATATCCATTGATGACGGATGACGTTATCGCGGTCTCCTTGTCCAACGATTCGGCAGCAGCTACTGTCTATCCGTCCTATCCGCAGCAAAAGCTGTGGGAGGAAAGCATAGAACAATTAGGAATGCTTTCCCACAACTATTCATCGATTTACCAAAGGGTTAACAAATACGCGGTGCCTATACGGTCCCAATTTTGCAAAGAGCCTCTCCCTCTCGCCGGGGTAGTTGAGCTTATCAAAGCTTCCGAATCAGAACCAGAACCAGAACCGTCTCTTAAAGCTTATAACAGATTAGAAGGGCTTCATGTCTTGAATGTGCATACCTATCGAAGTTCCCTTCTCCATCTGTTGAACCTGCAGCAATGGCAATTTCAATCGATTTCCCGGCTTGCTTCCGGGCTTCCGGTGTACCAGCTCCGCCGCCCCGCAGACGGTTTCTCTGCTTTTGGCTTAGTTGATCAAATTGTCAGTCTGACTAATAAAAGGGAGGTTGTTATTTCATGAGCGTCGACATCATTACCGCTAACGAACTTGTTGTACAGTCGGATGGTTACCTCGTAAGCGAAATGAACGGGGAGAAGATCATGCTGAGCATCGAGAACGGCAAATACTACAACTTAGGCCAGCTCGGGGGCCGAGTGTGGGAGCTGATGGCATCCCCTGTGTCCGTAAAAGATATGGTTAAGCAACTGGTGACCGAATATGAGATAGAGCCCGGAGCGTGCGAACAGCAAGTTCATACTTACTTGCAGCAGCTTAAATCCGAAGGACTCATACAAGTTAGAAAGGAATAATGAACTTGTATAGGAAAGCGATAAGAAAAGTCAAGAGATTCATAGCTTACCCCGCAGACTTGAAGCGGATGTATGTGGAGGCTTATTTATACTTAGCTTTGGCGAGGGTACTTAAGCTGCTGCCATTCGCAAAAGTAGCTCCTTCTCTTGGCGAGCATATGAGGGAGACGCCATATACGAGCACGATGGAGCAGGATCTCATCCATCGTAAGGTATCCAAGGCCGTTCATGCGATGAGCCGCGTCACATGGTGGGAAAGTCAGTGCATGGTCAAGGCTGTCGCGGCGATGAAGATGCTGCGGCGAAGAGGAATCGCGAGTACGCTCTATCTGGGCAGCGGCAGGGATGAGACGGGGAAAATGATTGCTCACGCTTGGCTGCGCAGCGGGTCGTATTATGTAACCGGCAATGAAAGACTGGAACGGTATGCTGTCGTTGCCGTGTTCGGGAATCACACAGAAGCTGCGGTTCTGTCGCCAATTGAGCGGTAATCCGCATTAGGGGTTTTTCTTATGAAGGATTTATTCTATTTTATACGAAAAATGCACCAGGTCTCAGGATTCCGTCTGCACCTCAATATGTTCACTACATTCGTGATCAGCTGTCTGGACGGCATCGGAATCTATATGATCGTTCCCATGCTTAGCATTATAGGCGTATTTCAAATGAATATGGATGAAGTGCCGCTTGTCTCTTCCTTATTCGAATTCATCGAGTCATCGTCGATCGAGTTAAACTTGCCTGTCGTACTAGCGATATACGTGATGATCGTAGGGGGACAAGCATTGCTTCAACGAAGCCAGATGGTGTTGAACTCACGGATTCTGCAAGGGTTCGTCCGTTCACTCCGGACGGAAACGTATCAGGGGCTGCTTGGGGCGAAATGGGAGTTCTTTCTCCGCAAGCGGAAGTCGGATTTTCATCATGTCATGGTGAACGAGCTCGGACGGGTCAGCTACGGCACTTCCCTCTTCCTGCAGATGGTCACGGGCATTATTTTTACGGTTATCCAAATCGGTCTGGCCTTCTGGCTGTCCCCGTTGTTAACGGCCGTCGTGCTTATAAGCGGCGGAATACTCGCTCTATTCTCGCGCAAGTTTATTAAGAAGGCGGGACATATTGGCGATAAGACATCGGAGCTGTCCCAGAGCTATTTTGCAGGAATAAGCGATCATTTCAACGGCATCAAGGATATTAAGAGCAACAGGCTGGAACGCTCCCATATCGGTTGGTTCAACAACATGAGCAAGGAGCTGGAGAGCAACGTTATCCAATTAGTACGAGTCAATTCTTTGTCCCAGTTCATCTACCGGATCTCGTCCATAACGCTTATTGCCGGATTCGTCTATTTAGCTCTAGAGGTCTTCCACACGCCGGCTGAGCAATTGATTCTGGTTGTTCTCATCTTCTCGCGGCTGTGGCCGAGGTTTATCGGGATTCAGTCGAATATCGAACAGCTGGCGACCAATCTGCCCGCTTTCAAAGCCATGCGTAAGCTGCAGCAGGAATATGAGCAGGAGAAGGAGCTCACCTTGTCGGGGTCCTCGGACGGGGGAAAGCCATTTCAATTGCAGGAAGGGATCGAATGCAGAAAAGTCAACTACCGGTACGACCCTAAAGAGCCGGTGTTCGCTCTGCGTGATATTAACGTCTATATTCCCGCGAATCGCATGACGGCTATCGTAGGCATGTCCGGTGCGGGGAAAAGCACGCTGATTGATATGCTCATGGGGCTTATTCAACCGGAGAGAGGGCAAGTGCTGATTGACGGCGTTACGCTGAGAGACGAGAAACAGCTTCTCTCGCTACGGAGCGCAATCGGCTATGTGGCACAGGATCCCTTTCTCTTCAATGCAAGCATTCGGGATAACTTGAAGCTGGTTGACCCTGATGCCGAGGACACCGAGCTGTGGAACGCTTTGAAATTCTCCGTATCCGATGAATTCGTACGCATGCTGCCGCAAGGTTTGGATACGGTCATCGGTGACAGGGGCATCCGGTTGTCCGGGGGAGAGCGGCAGCGGATTGTACTCGCGAGAGCCATATTGAAGCGTCCCTCCATTCTAGTGCTGGATGAAGCGACCAGCGCACTGGACAGCGAGAACGAACGGCTGATTCAGGAGGCGCTTGACCGTCTTAAGGGAAGCATGACCATTATCGTCATTGCGCACCGATTATCGACCATCCGCAATGCGGATCAGGTCATTGTCATAGAGCAGGGCGAGGTTATTCAGCAAGGCGGCTATAAACAGCTGTCTCAAGAGGCCAAAGGAAAGTTCAGACAACTGCTTAACTATCAAACGGGCGTTAACAGTTAGTTCGGTCACTCCAGACGCTATTAAATCTAACTAGAAATGATTGGAGTAATAATGAGTGCGATAACCGGTGTTTTTAATTGTAATGAAGAACCTGTAACTGTCGAAACGATCGAAAACATGATGCAAGCCTTGCAAAAATACCCTGCCCATGATGTGCGGGTTTGGCATGACCGTTTCGTATTTTTAGGTTGTCACGCGCAATGGATTACACCCGAATCGACTAAAGAACGGCTGCCCTACTACGACGAACAACATAAGCTTGCCATTACCGCAGACGCGATCATTGACAACAGGGAGGAATTATTTAACCGGTTGCAGGTGGAGCATTTCCGGCGGAAACAGATGACGGACAGCGAGCTTGTTTTGGCGGCATACCTGAAATGGGGGAAGGAAGCTCCGCGATACCTGATAGGAGACTTCGCATTCATCATATGGGATGAGCAAAAACGCCAACTTTTCGGCGCACGCGATCTGTCGGGAAATCGAACGCTGTATTATTATCACCATTCACGACAGTTTGCTTTTTGCACGGCGATGAATCCGCTGTTTACTGTTTCCGGTGTCAAGAAGGAGCTGAATGAGTCATGGTTGACCGAGTTTCTCACGATCCCTATCATTTTGGATACGATCGATGTTCAATCTACGGTTTATCATAATATCGATCAAATTCCTCCCGGCCATTCGATTACGGTGTCGGACGGAAACCTTGCATTGGAGCAATACGGGACATTCATAACTCCTGGCGGGAATCTGAAGCTAAAAACAAACGGCGAATACGAAGAAGCATTTCGTGAAGTCTTTCAGGAAGCCGTTACATCGAAGCTCCGGACATACCGGAAGGTCGGCGCAAGCTTAAGCGGGGGGTTGGATTCGGGGGCTGTCGTAAGCTTTGCCGCAAACCCGTTGCGACAGGAAGGGAAAACATTACAAACCTACAGTTATGTCCCTCCCTCTGATTTTGTGGATTGGACACCGAAAAGCTTGCTTGCCGATGAGAGACCGTATATCGAGGCCACGGTTCAACATGTAGGAAATATCGCGCACAACAATTTAGACTTCTCGGGTCGAAACTCATTTGAGGAAATGAATGACCTGCTCGAGCTGATGGAGGCGCCTTATAAGTTTTTTGAAAATTCATTCTGGATCAAAGGGATTCTCGAGCAAGCGGAGAAGGACGGAGTCGGAGTATTGCTGAATGGAGGGAGCGGGAATTACTCCATCTCGTGGGGCCCGGCGCTGGATTACTACGCTCAGCTTTTAAGAAAGCTGCGTTTGATACGTTTTCACCAGGAACTGAAGCTCTATGGTAGAAATATGAGAATCGGGAGATCCCGATTGCTGCCTATAATCGGCAGAATGGCATTTCCGGCTCCGACTTTTTTCTCGAAGCCCTCGCCGGATATCCCGCTTTTAATCCATCCGGATTTAGCGGATCGAACCAAAGTGTTCGATAAACTTAAAAACCATGATGTCGGATTAACCGATTCTTCAATGAACGAATTTGAGGCAAGGATCTATCAGTTCGAAAATTTGTCGTTCTTAAACCATCAGGGGACGTCATCAACGAAATTATCGTTACGTTATGCCGTCAGGGAAAGGGATCCGACCTGTGATCCCAGGGTGGTTCGATTTTGTTTATCCGTGCCCGTAGAACAGTATGTTCAAAATGGTATGGACCGTTCTTTAATTCGAAGATCGACCGAAAATTATTTACCCGATAAAGTCCGTTTCAATCTTCGCGTTCGGGGTGTGCAGGGGGCGGACTGGATCCATCGCATGATTCCATCGTGGAGCGCTTTTACGGAAGAACTTCATCAGCTTTGCCTAGATGCCGGGGCTTCGTATTTTTTGAATGTGAAACAAATAAAAGAATCGCTTTCGAAAATCGGAAACTCGCCCAAACCTGAATTAGCCTTTGATCCGAATGTAAGACTATTAATGCAGAGCTTAATTGTTTACCGGTTTATAAGGCAATTTTCTTAACGCCAAGCATGAAAGGAGGTGAAGCAAATGACAAAGGAAATCAAGAAAGAATGGCAGCCACTGACGTTGGAACTCCTTGATGTCAGCGCCACCATGGGTGGAAAGAATGGCGTGTATCCTGACAGAAACGGTAAAGGCAACAATAATGGTCACCCTCATGAGGACTCCTAGGATGACTTACTACTAGTCCAATTATTTTCATGGCCCTTATACTTTTATAACGTATAAGGGCCCTTCTTAAAGATAAAGAAGGTTTAAGTTCACGGAAGCTTTCTTTATCGTTAAGAAGGCAAGAAGAAATAGGTGTAATGAATCATAAGTCGATAGGGTGTGATTGCATGAGCGTTATTGCCGGTGTTATACAATTCGATAGGCCACTGCATCCGGAAGATGGGACTGCAGATTTCATGGAAGCCGTACAACGTTTTCCGGGAGATGGCTTTGAAGTTTGGGAGGAAACGTCGGTTCTTCTTGGCTGCCGGTCCCAATGGATAACACCGGAATCGGTTAATGAACGGCTTCCTTTTCGGGATGAGCAATCCGGACTGGTTATAACCGCTGATGCAATCATTGACAATCGCGGGCAATTGTTCGAGCAGCTTGAGATTGGGCGGGACCGAAGAAGCGGGATTACGGACAGCGAGCTCATTCTGCTTGCTTATCGCAAATGGGGTCCGGAGATGCCGCGTTATCTAATTGGAGACTTTGCTTTCGTTATATGGGATGCAAGCAGAAAGCTGCTGTATGGGGCGAGAGATCAGCTTGCCAGCAGGACCCTGTATTATCACCGCAGTTCGAATCAATTCTCGTTCTGCAGTGTGATCCATCCGCTATTCTCCCTAGCGGGAATAGATAAGAGACTCTGCGAAGAAAGGTTTGCCGAATTTTTGGCGATACCGACGCTCTTGGATGCAGTCGATGTCCATACGACCTATTACGCAGATGTTTTGCAGCTGCCTCCGGCACACGCGTTTACTTTGCAAGAGGGGAAGCTTACGGTTGCAAAGTATGGTTCATTAATCCCGGAAGAGAGACTATCTCTAGGCTCTGATGACGAATACGTGGAGGCTTTTCAGGAAATTTTCCAAGAATCGGTTCGCTCCAGGCTGCGTACCTTCAAGCAGGTAGGAGTAACCCTTAGCGGTGGACTTGATTCCGGCTCGGTGTCAGGGTTCGCAGCGAGGATGCTCGCCAAGGAAGGCAAGAGCTTGCAAGCCTTCAGCTATATTCCGGAGCGGGATTTCAAAGATTGGACGCCTAGAAGCATGTTTGCGGATGAAAGTCCTTATATTCAGTCCATCGTCGATTATGTAGGAAATATTAAGGCGAACTTATTAGATTTCCCGGGGATAAGTCCTTTTACGGAGATTGATGAATGGATGGACGGTTTGGAAGGACCATACAAAAATTTCGAAAATGCATTCTGGGTGAAAGGCATTCATGAAGAAGCGGCGAGTCAAGGAATAGGCGTCTTGCTCACGGGAGCCAGAGGGAATTACTCCATATCTTGGGGTTCTGCTATCGGTTATTACAGCTTGCTGGTGAAGAAGCTTCAATGGCTCCAATTATACCGAGAGATTTCATTGTACGGCAGGCAGCTGGGTACCGGCCGGAAACGAATCATTCGCGCGATTAGACAGCAGGTTTTTCCTGAAAAAGAGGCTTCTTTTCGACCGGGGGTACCTCCCATCATTCAAGCTGATTTTGCAAGGAGCTCCGGGGTATTCGAGAAGCTGTCGCAGTATGATGTCGGTTTGCGGGAGTCAACATATCGAATGCTGAGGGAACGCGAGGATTACTTCAGCAATCAGGCGGTTTTAAGCATGCAGGGCACCATTTCGGCGAAGTCATCCTACCGGCTGGGCATATGGGAGCGGGATGCGACCAGCGATATACGTCTGATCAAATTTTGCCTGTCGATCCCCGTGGAACAATATGTGAAGGATGGCTTCGGGCGTTCTCTTATCCGAAGAGCAACCAACAATATTCTGCCGGACAAGGTTCGATTGAATCAACGGACACGGGGCGTTCAAGGCATGGATTGGGTGCATCGGATTATTCCGCGGTGGCCGTCGATAGATGAAGAGCTTCGTGCACTGTGCAGGGATGAGCGGGCTTCCCGCTATTTGGATCTGATGCAAGTGAAGGAATCGATGAGCAAGGTGAGTTCGGGAATTAAGCCCGAGGATGCTGATAACCCTCACCTAAAGTTACTTATGCGCAGCTTGATTGCCTATCGTTTTCTCAAAAGGTTGATTTAGGAATTCGAATTGTACTTGAAAGGAGGTGAATAGAATGGAGAAAAAACAATGGACAGCTCTTTCGCTGGAAGTGCTGGAAGTATCCGAAACAATGGCAGGTTTTGGTGTATCGAAAATCGACTTTACTTATGTTGACGGCAAGCTCGTAGACCTAGACGTTTATGATTCCTAGGATTCTTCGGCCCTAAAGCCGGAGCAGACTGAAAGCCTCACTTAAATATACTTATGCTGCTAGATCGCTTATCGGTTTCTCAAACGGCAGAAATCGGGCTTGAAAGGAGGTGGAGTACAATGAAAAAACAATGGACGGCACTATCCCTGGAAGTGTTGGAAGTATCGGAAACGATGGCAGGTTTTGGTGTATCGAAAATGGATTTTACTTATGTTGACGGCAAGCTCGTAGACCTCGACGTTTATGATTCCTAGGATTTATCTTCTTTAAATGCTGCATTAGAAAGCGCCGTAAAGGACCACAGCATTAGCTGTGCCTTTACGGCGCTTTTTTTGTTGAGCAACCAGTTTAACGGATACACCAAAAAGCGCCATAGAGGATCACAGCTTAAGCTATGATCCTCTATGGCGCTTTTTGCGTTCCGCATGCCTTTTTTATTCGGGGAGGTGACAATGGATTAGGTTTACCGATGCGAAAGCTCTACTCTATTGTAATAAAATCCGGACTTCTTTAATAAATTTCATACTGGACAAGTTGGAATTCACCGCGAAACGTTAGCTTACGCCGCCAAAGAACGGCGACAGCCGTTACGCTTGCGCGAATAGCAGGGGGATGCAAATGTGGAGCCGGATAAAGCCGAAGAAGACGTATTCCAGCATTTTTCTATACTCTTGCATAGCCGTAAGCTTGCTCACCCTTGTGTTTACCATGTTCCTGAGCCGGCAGTTCGCTCAAAGCGCAATGGATGAAATCAATAAGTCCAACCAAGAGAAAATGAACCAGGTCGTGAAAACCTCGGAATTTACTTTGCAGAAATTGCGTCAGTTTGCACTCAGAATTTATTCGGATGAAAATATCGCACTGTGGATCAACATGGGCGAAAATGATTATTCCGCCCTGGCGTTAAATAAAGCGGCCGAAAGCGTAAGGGAGTTTAGGAGCAGCGAGCCTTTCATAGACGGCATTTATTTATTCAACTTCAATCTCGGCCAAATCTATACTTCAGACTCAAGTATTTATACGATACAGGATTTCTATGATCAAGCCATGCTTAATTACATTAAGAGTCAGAAAACGCCGTATCTGCAGTTTTTCAACCATGAGGTGAAGGGCGAATCGCATCTAGCGCTTGTCGTGCCGGCAGCCGGGCCTAATCAGAACTATCATGGATTCGTGGCGATTCTGTTCAGCAAGCCGCTGCTGAATGAGCACATGCTGCAAATATCGAAGGAAGATCAGAACAAAATTTTTATTGAAGGCAAAAACAAGGAGTTCATTCTGGGCAATACGGATACCGCGTTGACGGAAGTTCTCATGGGGACGGATACGCCGGAGGCGGCAGAACAGGGCTGGAAATGGGAGTCCGGCAATGAAACCTGGTCTATTCAGACGGCACAGCTTCCTATTGAAGGATGGAAGGTTTATCATTTGTCGCCGATCTCTCTGTGGCAAGCGAAAATAACCAAGATCCGGACGGAAATTATCGGATCCTCGATCTTTCTGCTGTTAGCTTTACTGTTGTTCTTGTTCTGGCAATCCTACCGCAGCTTGAAGCCCATTAGCGATTTGGCCTTTCAATTGCAAAGCAAGCTCGGCAAGAAGCATCCGATGGCGCAGACAACGAATGCCAATAATGAGATTGAGTGGATTCATTCCGGATTTCATCTGCTGGTCGAGCAGATCGAGCAATTGGACTTGTCGATCAAGAGCAGCAAAGCTTTGGTGAAGGAGGATTTCTTGCGCCAATGGATTCTCAATTCGAAAGCTTCCGAACCTGTCGAAGCGTTTATTAGAAGCGAAACGAAAATCCTCCAGACGGGCTCTTTCCGCATGGCGGTCGTACGGCTGGAGTCATATGTGCGGTTCAAGGAATGTTACGATTTCGCTTCGCGAAAATTGCTCCGCTATGCACTGGGCAATATTATGGTCGAAGTCCTTGCGAATCACGGCTTTGCCGCGGAAACGGCCGATTTCAGCTCGGATCACCTTGTGGCGCTTATATCTTCGTCCGCTTCAGGGGAAGATACGGAGCTGGCCATCGCAGCGATGGAGGAGGTAAGAGCTCAGATCAGACGGTGGCTGAAACTGGAATTACATGCGGCTGTCAGCTCCGTGCTTCATATGGAAGACAATGTTCACACCGTTTATAACCGGATGTACGAACTGACTCTGATCGGATTCATATATAACGAGGATCGGGTATTCACCTCCGAAGATCTGGAGCGGTATCAGCTGGGTGAAGACAGCAATCTGGATGAAGACTTGCTGAAGCAGGTGATTTATTCCGTTAATCTTAGGAACGATAAGGCTCTAAAGAGTTACTTGGATGAACTTACCTTGCATATGCAGGCGCTAAGCTATGAGGAATGCAAGCTGCAGCTGACTCATATTATTTATTCGATTATGAAGAGCTTCAAGAACTATAAGACGTTCCAAGGAATGAAGAGCATCCATACTTTCCTGGAGCAATTCGCAACCATTGGAGAAGTGAACTCTTGGCTGTACGGGGAGCTGCTGCAGATCATGGACCAGCACCGGAAGAAGAATGCTTCGACCCGAAAGGACGAGGTCGCCGCCGAGATGATCGAATATGTGCGCAACCATCTTCATAATCCGATGCTTTCCGTGGACGATATTGCCACTCATGTGTCCATATCCGTAAACTATGCCCGGCAAATATTCAAAGAGCGTTTTGAGTTCTCATTATCCGACTATATTGCAAACCAACGGATCGAGTACGCGATCAAGCTGCTTACAACGACCGATTGGACGGTAGCCGATATAACGGAACAGTCCGGTTTTCAAACCAAGAGCACCTTCTATTCCCTGTTCAAACGGGCAACAGGAATGACGCCGAACCAATACCGTACTGAAAATACGCAAGACAAAGCGTAGAAATCCGTACTTCATAGTTGGAAAAAGGATACTTGCCATTTATCAACTTTCGTACCCATTGTTAGATACCGGACTGTACGGAAGCAGAACAACCCGAGTATGATCAGACAGAAGCGGGATGAGATGGTCTAGGGCGGAAATCGTCGCGGCCGCCGTCCGGATGATCATCAAGCAGGAGGGGTTAGACCATGAAGTTAAGAAGAAGAAGGTTCTTGTTAATGGTGGTATCGCTAATTCTGACAGGAATATTGGCCGGCTGCAGTTCGGATGGGCCGGGCCCTTCCGAAACAGGCGATTTGCCGCAGGCTTCCGAAGACGGAAGATTGAATCCGGCTACATTGAAGATCATGTTCCCCGGAGATCCGCCGGCGGGCTGGGATGAAGTCAAGGCGGAGATGGAGAACCGTCTGGCTGGTACGCTTAATGTGAAGCTGAACGTGGTGTTTATCCCATGGACGGACGTTCTTCAGAAGCGTCAAGTTTCATTATCCTCCGCGGAAGACTACGATCTGATCTGGGACAATAATCCGGTGCAAAATATAGCCGCAGGCCTCTATGAACCGCTGGACGAATTGATCGAGAAATATGGGGCCGATATCAAGGCCAATCGCTCTGCAGAGCTGATGGAAGCCAATAAGGTAAACGGTAAATTGTATGCGGTTCCGCTTGAAGTGAATTTCATACGCCCATGGACGTTCGTCATTCGCAAGGACATTCGGGAGCAGCTGGGTGTCGAACCGATCAAGAGCTATGACGAGCTGATCGAATTTATGTATTTGGTGAAAGAAAAGGTTCCGGAAGTCACTCCCTTCATTCCTAACGGTACGGAACATATCGGCTTGAGACTTGCAAACATGCTTGATCCGTCAGCCAACATTGCCGCCGTATTGAACTATCCCGGACTGTACACCAAAGGGAACGACGGGAAGGTTTATAATATTTTCGATAACATGGACCCCATGATTATGAAAAATTTCGAGCAATATCGCAAGCTGTATCAGGACGGAATTTTGGCCAAAGACGCCCTTACGCTTAAAAATGCGGAATTTGCCAAAGGAAAGGCGGCTGTTTCCACGTTTTTCGATTTCGGCGTCAATCTGAATACCCGCACGGCGCTTGAAAAATCGGTTCCGGGAGCTTCTGCCGAAGCTTTCTCCTTATACGACCCCAACATGAAGCTGAGCTCAACCTACAAAGCGGGCAATTTTATTGCCGTTCCGGTGGTAAGCAAAAATAAAGAACGCGCCGTTCAATTCCTTAATTGGCTGAACCAGAAGGATAATTACGATCTTCTTGCCTACGGTATAAAGGGCAAAAACTGGGAAGATGCGGGCGAAGGTCTTTATAGACCGATCAAAGATAACCCTTATGCGGGCGTTCCTTTCGCATGGGGCTGGAATCCGAAGCTGGATCGAATCGATGCCAGCCTGCCTGAAGATGACATTGCGCTGAATAAGTGGCAGAGGGATCCCGGTAACTTCACAACGGATATTCTGACGGGCTTCACCTTCAATCCAAGCCCGGTAGCCAATGAAGTGGCACAACTCAGCAATGCGGGCGCGGAGTTTTATAATCCGATCGTGATGGGGCTGGTGGAACCGAACGAGGGTCTGGCCAAGTTTAAGGAAAAGGCTTACGACAATGTGAAGAAAGTCCAAGAGGAGTATCAGAAGCAACTGGATGAATATCTGGCTGGGAAGAACAAGTAGGCCATGGGGATTCTGCAGGAGCTGAGGAAGAACAAATGGCTATATGCGATGTCGATTCCCGTTATTGTGTATGTTTTTATTTTTTCTTATTTGCCGATGTCCGCTCATATATTGGCCTTCAAGCAGTTTATGCCGGCAAAGGGGCTATGGGGGAGCGAATGGGCGGGCCTCGACAATCTGACGTTTTTTTTCACCGGTCCGGATTGGCTGGGGGTTACGTTGAATACGATTTACTTGAATCTTCTGTTCATTGTTTCGGGTACCGTATGCTCCTTATGCATTGCGCTGCTGCTGAATGAAATCCATCATTCCTTTATCAAAAAGGTGACGCAATCGCTTGTCATTCTGCCGCATTTTATTTCCATTATCGTCGTTAATCTGATGGTCGTGAATTTCTTTAACGGGCAGGACGGCATGATTAATCGCTTGCTGAAGGAATTCGGTTTTCAGATGATTTCCTGGTTTCAAACGCCGGAAGTTTGGCCTTGGCTGCTCACGATCATATTCGTATGGAAGGGAGCAGGGTGGGGATCGATTATTTATCTTGCAACCTTGACGGGTTTCTCCGAGGAATATTATGAAAGCGCTAAAATCGACGGCGCCAAGCGGTGGCAGCAGATTTGGTATATTACGCTGCCGCTGCTGAGGCCGACCATTATCGTGCTGACGCTTCTCTCGCTGGGACGCATCTTTTACGGCGATTTCGGCTTAATTTACGGCATCATCGGAGACAATTCGCTGCTCTTCGATTCTACGGATGTGATCGATACGTATACGTATCGATCCTTGAGGTCCACGAATATGAACAGTTACAGCAATGCCGCGGCAGTCGCCTTGTTCCAGTCGGTTATGGGACTCATCACCATTCTGTTCTTCAATTGGGTTGTCCGCCGGGTCGATAACGATTCGAAGCTGTTCTAGAAAGGGAGTGATTGCATGAAAATGGCACAGCGGGATACTTCGCAGCTCGCCGTGTCCGCAGCGGCTTATCTATGCATCGGCTCGTTCGCTCTGATATGCTTTATTCCCTTCTGGCTTATGTATATCGGGTCGTTCACGGCGGAGAGTCAGATTGTCAAAGGCTTTCGAATGTTCCCGACGGAATTTACGTTTGATTCCTACCGTTTCTTATTCCAGGGCAGCCAGGTGTACTACAGCAGTTTCGTTTCCATTTTTATTACGGCGGCAGGCACCGTCGCAGCCGTGCTAATGACTTCCATGTTCTCCTATGTAGCGGCCCATCCGAAGGTGAAGTACCGGTATGTCCTTTCCTTCTACATTTATTTCACGATGCTGTTTCCGCCCGGTCTGGTCGGCTATTATTTGCTTATTTCCAACTGGCTGAACCTGCGGGATTCATTGCTCGCGCTGCTGCTGCCGCTTTTGTTCTCGGCCTTCAACGCCTTCTTGATGACATCGTATTTCCGCACGCTTCCCTTTGAATTGAATGAGGCGGCAACCGTGGACGGTGCGCATGAAATGTATATCTTCTTCCGGATCATCTGGCCGATTTCCATGCCGGTTATCGCGACGATCGCCCTGTTCTACGCGCTTTCTTATTGGAACGACTGGTTTAACGCGCTGATGTTTATTGACGATCCGCACAATCATCCGCTGCAGATGATGCTGCGAAGAATCGTTTCCAATTCGGAGAATCTGGATTATTTGAATGCGAATATCAATATTCCCGTTTCGGCGACAGGCGTTCAGCTTTCGACGGTAGTTATTACGATTGGGCCGATTATTTTCCTATATCCGTTTCTGCAGCGCTATTTTATCAAGGGGATGACGATCGGAGCCATTAAGGGATAGGGGGGAACGGATGGATGAAGCCTCATTTCCGGTATTCCCCGGAGCCGGTGCTGGAGCCGGTTCCGGGCTGCGAGTGGGCAAGCAAAATGGTGTTGAACCCGGCTATTGTCAAGGACCCGGCTTCCGAACGGCTGCATATGCTCTTCCGGGCGACGGGCCCATGGTCCCGGAAGCGAAAGAAAGGCAAGCATGACCCGTATCCGATCTTTCTCGGTTATGCGGCGAGCAGCGACCTTGGGAGAACGTGGACTGCCGATTTCTCCCGGCCGGCCATTGCCCCAGCCCTGAATGAGCGGTATGAAGACATTTATATTACGGATATACACGGCAACCGCGTACGCGATTATTCGAACGGATGCATCGAAGATCCGCGAATTTTTCCGGTAGAAGATGAGCTTTATCTGTCCGCGGCATGCCGACTGTTTCCGCCCGGCCCGTATTGGCTTATTGATCGGGAGCCGCCTGTGGATACGCGCAACGACTATGTGCCGGAATGGGTGCATGAGGGGGATGATCCTTTCCGCGTGACCGCCTGCTCCAACCCGACCGTAACCGTGCTGTATAAGCTGGACTTGGATAAGTTGAAATCGGGATGCTATGAGGAAGCCTTTGCCTATGTATGCCCGTTGACGGAGGGCTACGTCAGCGATAACCGCGACGCCTTCCTGTTCCCGAACAAGATGCTGATTGGCGGGAAGCTGCAATATGTGATGCTGCATCGCCCGATGACGTCTGCCTTATTCCCTCAAGGAGCCAGGGCAAAGAAACCGTCGATCTATCTCGCTGCGGCGGAAAAGCTGGAGGATTTCGCTTGCGGCAGGCAATCCACCGTCTGCTGGCGACGTGTATATTCGACTGGGAAGAGGATCGGATCGGGGCAAGCTGGGCGCCGCTCCGAATTTCGGCTGGCGAATGGCTGGTTTCTTATCATGGCAAAAAAGATGCCAGCTTCGGATATACGCAATCCTTCATGATTTTGCGCGAGCAGGATAACGATTTCCCTGTTGTGGCGCATCGATGCTCCGAGCGATTGATGTATGCCAGCCAGGAATGGGAGATGCCGAGCGATTATCCAACGCCTTGCTTATTTACAACGGGAGGAATAGTTATAGGAGACGATCTGATTATGTCTTATGGAGCAGCCGATCAGAAGGCAGGCATTTCTTGGGTGAATTTTGCCGAGCTGGTGGAGTATATTAAGCAATTTGACGCAGAAGGCCGGAAGGTGGAGTGACGGAGGTGTTAAACACGGTTCTCGCGGTTACTCTAATACGGCGGGGAGGTGATTTATATGTAAGCGCTTTACAGGATTGATTAACCGTTTCAACAATGTCGAGACTATTATGGTGGAGGTTAGTTATGAGGAAATGGTATAGATGGTATCGAGGTGATGCTTTTAGACTTTTTCTAGTCATCCTGCTGGTGTCGTCGTTCATCCCTGCCGGAGGAGCTCTCGCGGGAGGTACGCTGCTTAGAACCGGAAACTATTACTACAGCCCTGCCCCGAATGCAGGCAGTTCTCCCGACAAAGGGGCAACCGGCTTGGTATCATCGGAGGACGGCGTACTTCTTGACGCCTTAACGACGACCTATGCCGGATGGATGGGAAGCGCGACCGCCAAAGGGACGGTGCAGGTGGTGTTTGACCTGCTGAAGGACTACCCGCTGGACAGCATAAACATCGTATTGAATTCGCCTAACAGCTATTGGGGATTTAAGGAATTTACGGTCAAATACCGCTCCGAGGCTACAACGGATTATTACTATATTGCCGGAAAGCATGCAAAATCAGGAACCGCCTTGAACTATTCGGTAAACATCCCGATGAACAACAAGACGGCCAGGTTTATTGTCATCGATATGAAGCGGTCGCACGCCTATCAGCATATCCCGCTTACGGAAGTGCAAATCTATAAAGGCACAGGCGATGAAGGGCAGAATCCGGCTGCTGCTTTTACCGTAGAGCAGATGCAGGCTGAGCTTAAGAAAGACGCTATGATGGCGGATAAATACGGACAGTGGATTTATGAAACGTGGACGGGAAAGGTTGCAACCGACGCACAATTACGGCAGGAATATGCGAATGAGGCGAAAGCGCTGGAGAAAGTTTCGCTGGACCGAAATAAATATGATCAGTACGGTGGGATTAAAAGCGGGGGACAGTACGAAAGCACCGGATTTTTCCGACTTGAACAAATCGATAATAAATGGTGGTTTATTACGCCGGACGGCTATAAATTCATTTTAAAGGGCGTGGATGCGACAAGCATATGGGAGTGGGGATACGGAACGCCGTTTAATAAAACGGACGGCACTCCCCGGAATGTGTTCGAGGAGCTTCCCGATCCTAGCGTCTATGCTCCCGCTTACGCCAATGACACAAATGGCGAAAGAGTCAGCTTCGTCGTCGCCAACGTCATGAAAAAATACGGCAGCAACTATGAATCGAAGTGGGAGGAAATCACCAAGAAGCGGTTGATCGATTGGGGCTTTAACGCCTTTAGCAAGTGGACCAGGCCTAATAATGTGACGTTTCCCTATATAGAGGTTCTGCAAGATCCGTTAAATTTGAAAAGGATTCAATGGACGTACGATGTGTTCGATCCGCAGGCTGAATCCATTATCGACAGCGCCTTGAGCGCACGGCTTCAACAGGCGAGGAATGACCGGTGGCTGATCGGCTACACTTACGATAACGAGGCCGGATGGACGGCCGATATTGTAAAAGAAATATTGACGTATGATTCGACCTCTGCGGCGAAGGGCGCCTTTGTGGATTTTCTTGCGCCAAGATATAACAATGACATTGCCGCCGTCAACCAGATTCTTGGCACGGGCGCCGAATCATTTGACGCATTAAAGAATACGTCGATCGCGGTCGCGAGCGTTCCGGCTGCGGATGTATCGGACTATATCAAGCTGGCTTCCAAAACGTACTTCCAGACGATCCGGAATATTATCGAAAAATATGACGCGAACCATTTGTTCTTAGGTTCTTCTATCGTTCCCACCTGGCGGACCAGTCTGGATTGGGATTCGGCAGCCATGGAATTTGTGGATGCTTTTTCCGTAGATAATTATGCGAAAGATGCAGGCTGGCTTTCCAGATATGAAGCTTTCGGAAAACCGCTGTTGAATCTGGAATATACATTTAGCACTAGCGAGCGCGGGTTATCGCCCATCAATGCGGCTACAGCCAGCATAGCGGACAGAGGCATGGCCTTCAAAGCTTTCATCGAAAGCCAAACGGCACATCCGCTATTTGTCGGATCGGGCTGGTTCGCGTACTTTGATCAAGCGGTTACCGGACGCAGAGACAACGAGAATTTCAATACAGGCTTGGTAAATCAGCAGGATCAGCCCTACACGGATATGGTCAATATCATGAAGACCGTCAATAAAGGGCTGGAAACGATCCATGCGAACGGTGGCTAAAACCGGAAACGGCGCAAAGCACTTATATAGAAATAAGGGTTGAAAATAATAAAGCTGCCGGCGACGGCAGCTTATTCTGCTGGCAGGCTGTTATAAGATCAGTCCGACGAAACAAGGATGTTATCGAAAACAGCCGTCTGATCGTACGTCCGCAAACCGATGTACCCGTTTTTCAAGCTGGAGTCGTTAACGCTGATTTTTTTCACGCCGTCCACATAGGCTTGCAATGAGCTTCCTTCCATCACCAGCTTAAGCAGATACCAAGTGCCTGGAGTGGCTATCATACTCGCTTCCCCGATCTTGGTCCAACTATTGCCCAGTTTCTTGTACAGTTGGACTTTATTCAGATCATAATTGATGCGCAGGGTGTACATGTTGGAGAAATCTGAATTTGCCCGGGCGATTAAGCCGGTAGAAGCGTTGGCCATATGATTGTCATACGCTTTTAAGGCTACGGTTACGGTGGCGTTGGAATAGGTCGAATTGATAACGGTTTCGGCAATGCCTGTGCCCGATTGTTTCAACACTTTATTGACTAGGGGAATGCTGTCGTGACTGACATCATTGGATAAAGACCAGCTGCCGCTCAGAGGGGTCCAGCTGCCGGAACTATTGTTTTGAAAGCTGTCGCCAAAGTTATGCGGTTCAAACATGACCGCATCGGCTCTGTTGGATCCGCCTCCAACGGCCGCGAGCTTCACATATTCTTCCGGTCCGCCAGCGAAATATACCGTATCGATCAGGCGCCACTGACCGCCCGCTATATTCGTCTGATCGATGGTTACAGTGTTCGTTATCCCATTGTGATAGACCGAATATTGAGCATACTTCGTTGAACCCTGATGGTAAGGATATCGGACATACACATTGTAGTATCCAGGCGTCGCGAAGTTCGGCCTCCACGTAGCCGTACTTCCAATGGTACTGCTGTAACGGGAGCTGCCGCCGTAACTGCCGCCCAGCGTACTAGTCCCCCATGTGCCCGTCTCAGCGTAGCCGCTGCTGTCTTTATCGACAATGACCCCGCTTTTCGCCTTAATCGGACCGATGATGTTGGAATACGGAGAATAGGAACCGTGCACGTTTTTCGCTTTCACTCTATAGTAGTAGCTTGTGCCGTCCTGAGCAGATGCATCGTCGAAGATCGGCACGGTAAACGTATGATGGCGCGGTGCGGTAATATCATCCGTCACATCGCTGCCTACTGCTGTCCATGGACCGGAAGAACTTGTCGAACGTTCAACGTCATAAGTGCTTGCCCCCGAGACACCCATCCAGGAGAGGGTATGAACGGAATCGACAGGGAACATAACAGGCGCATCGGGTGTCGGCCAAGGAGGTACGACCAGGCCTTTCATCGAGTAGGCATACTTGCGCAGCAGATCGATGGCGGCCTTTTCGTTCGCCCAATCGCCGGTTGCGAATCCGGGATAGCGCAAATAGGACCACGCCCCAACCGGAGGCCAATGCCATCCGCCCATCTTGTGATGATGCATGCTGCCCCAGAACATGGCACCCGATGTTCCATTGTTCTGAACGATGTCGAGCAGCTGTTCCGTATCCGCCGGGGAAAAGTCGCCGAATTCGCCAATGATCAGCGCTTTTTTTCCTTTGGTGCTATTTCTCCACTCATTGAGCTTTGTAACCATGTCGACATTGTGATATCTGTAAATGTGCGGAACGATAATATCAATATGGCTGTCATTAAGTGCATTGGTCCTTATTCCCTGTGCGCGGACATATCCTCCATCGGCTACAAGATGGTTGGAATCGAGGCTCTTTACATACGCGGCCATCTCGCTTATCCAGCTATCCGTGGAGGGAAGTTCGTTCCCCAGCTGCCAGGCCAGAATGGCTTTATCGTTATTGTACGGAACGCCCGTATACGTATTGGTCCGCTGAACCACAAATTTAATGAAATTTTTGAAGTCCTGCTTTATGGTCGGATCGCTCCAAAAATCATTCGCCGTTTTCCCGCGGAAAGCCGACCAATCGGCAATCCCTCCGATGTAGTTATACTTATCGACGAAAGGCACGATTAGCCGAACATCGTAATGGTTTGCCAGTTGTATAATTTTATCCAGCAACTTGAATGCGCTTTCATTATATTCATTAGGCCCCATCACATGACGAAAAGTTCCTGCGGGATCGCTGCCCATTGACACTTCAAACGGATATAAGCGGATGACATTAATCCCTGAGCTGCTTGCCGCGCGAATTGCATCCTCGATTTCAGACGGATCCGTCCATGCTCTATTCAGTAAAGGCTGGTTGGTTCCGATAAAACGAAACGCGAGTGTTCCCTCCATCAACGTATCTCCGCTGCGCGTAATATAGTGTGAGAATCCCGACTCGGCACGAGCCGGCCAAAAGTTGTAAAAAGAATCGTACGCAAGCAGCATAACGGCCAAGGCGACGAGTTTCAACCATTTGTTCATGCCATTATTCCTCCTTATTTGCAGATGACCATCCGATAGAACGACATCTCCGGAACGCAGCAAAGGTAAATCCCCTAGTAGAAGATATGAAAGCGGATACAAAAACTTGCCAATTCGATACATCGCGACAATTATATTCACATCATGGGTAATTTGTTACCACAATAGAATGGATAAGTTTTCGAGCATTCGAAAACCGAAATTCTATTTGGCGATAAATCCTACCTCTAAACGCGGTCGATCATCCTGAATAGGTCTCGATAGAGGATTTCTCATTCCGAATGGCGCTTTCGAAACTTGCCGGCGAATCGTAGAATGGAGGGCTTTTTTGTATAAAATGAGGAGAGACTGCTGAATCGCGGTTATTGGGGTACAGCGGCGGGTGTAGCTGTCCTGCATATAAAAACAGGTCAGTTAATGGCGTGATTGACCATTAACTGACCTGTTTGATATTTGCAGCGTTTGCATCATTATATAATATTCCCCGGGGTTTATTCTTCTTTGGTCAAAGCCCGGTCGCGAAGCACGCGGTCGAGCAGATTGCGAATCAGATCGAGATCGTCCTTCTCCAGAGGGACGCCGTCCCAATGAAGCTGCTCAACGTTTAAGTATTCTTTTGCATTATGGTTAACCTCCGCCGGCAGTTCGGAGTAATCCGTAAGACCTATTAAATAATCAGCCGACGTACGCAATTTTCGTGATATCGTTTGTATGGACTCGATCGTCGGCTGACGGTATCCCGACTCATAGCCGGCATAGGTGCTTTTGGCAACGCCAACATAATCGGCCACTTCCTGCATGGTCAATTTCCTCTTCTTCCGCATCTGCTTCAGTCGCTTCGCAAACATATTTATGCCCCCATCTATTTACGCATGCAAAAACAGTATATCAATCTTTTGCCCGTCTTTCTATAGATTCCGTAAAGCCGACCAGCTGAAAATAACGGTGCCATGGAAACGGCGTTAATTTTGTTTTAATGGAAACGAAGCTTGTCCGATACTTATTGCCCAAGTGTAAACAAATTCCTTTAAAGTGTTATAATCAGCATTAGACAGAAGAAGAAGACAGAAGGAGAGCGGCCGTTATGGAGCATAAGCCGGATGGATCTTATTACGCAGTCATTTTTACGAGCAAGCGTACAGGAGGCGATCAAGGCTACGGCCATATGGCAGACCGTATGGAGGAGCTTGCGGGCAAGCAACCGGGTTTCATTGGAATCGAAAGCGCAAGGGATGCAGCCGGAGTCGGTATTACCGTTTCTTATTGGGAGAGCCTTGAGCCAATTGGCAACTGGAAGAATAATGAGGCCCATCGAGTAGCCCAGGATAAGGGCAAGCAGTTCTGGTATGACAATTATACGGTACGAATCTGCAAGGTCGAGAAGGAGTATTCGTTCGGATTAGAATAAGTGAGAGTGCAATGACTTAGGAGGTAATTTGAAAATGAGATCAATCCTTTGCCTTCCTGATTTAACGGCGGAGCAGCAGGAGGCGGTGCGGAGCGCTGCGCCAGGGTTATCGATACAGTTCGGTAACGCGTTAACAAGCTTCGAGGATCGCGATTACCGGGAAGCGGAAATTATTTTCGGCTGGGATGCTAAGGTGAACACGGAGGCTCTGCAGGAGGGCACGAAGCTGCGCTGGGTGCAGAGCTGGTCGTCGGGCATCGACTCTTTGCCGCTTGCACTGCTGGAGGATCGGAACGTATTGCTTACCGATGCCAGCGGCGTTCATGCCAGATCGGTATCCGAGACCGCGGTCGCTATGATGCTCGGACTGGCGAGGGGCACTGCGTCGGCCGTTCGCAATCAGCAGACGGGCTTATGGGAAAGCCCATCGACGCTCGCGGAAATGAACGGGGGTACGGTTGCGATCGTCGGTGCCGGAGAGATTGGCCGCGAGGTCGCCCGAATTGCACGCGCTTTCGATATGCGCGTCTTAGCCGTACGCCGCTCGGGCGGCGCCATGCCGGAGGCGGATGTTGTCTACGATACAACCCGCCTCGATGATGCGCTTCGCGAAGCGGATTATATCGTTAATATTTTGCCGCTCACGAACGAGACCGAGCATGTATTTGGCGCGGAACGTTTCGCCGTCATGAAGCGCAGCGCTTACTTTATCAATGTGGGGCGAGGCGCGACGGTTCGGACCGAAGATCTGATCGAGGCGTTGAAAAAGGGCAAGATCGCCGGCGCTGGACTTGATGTGTTCGAGCAGGAGCCGCTGCCCTCGGACCACCCGCTCTGGTCGATGCCAAACGTCATTATTACGCCGCATAATGCGGGCGGCATGACCGTTCGCAACACGGAGCGGTTAGTGAAGCTGTTCGCGGACAATATTAAGATTTACTTATCAGGCGAGACCGGCAGCTTGCGCAACCTTGTCGATTATAGCAAAAAGTACTGATGAAAGAAGGAGGTGTCCAAAAGCCATAGGCTTAGGGGCACCTCCTTCATTGTAGTGCGACGAGTTAGCTCTATTGGATATCTGCAGCAACTTCGCGCGATGGGAGCGTGGTTGGAAGGCTATGTTGGATTCCTGCACTAACTTTTGAGCTAAGAGGCTGTCAAAGAGGCACAAGCATACCCGACTATACCGTCGCCGTTGTCTTATACACTTCCCGGATCGCGTCTTCTACGTTTGGCTCTTTCACGCTTATATCTTGGATAGGAAGCTTCTGCGAAAGCGCAGCGATCAGTTCGGGTGCGGACACGAGATCTTTTTCGAACTGGTACCATATTTTGAGCCCTTCTTGCTTGATCACGGTGGCGTTGGGGGTGGAAAGATCGTCGCAAGGCTCCTGAAGCTCTACGACGAGCATACGGTGTGGCGTTAACTTATGAATGATCGAATCGATGGGACCATCCTCGACGATTTTCCCGTTATTCACGACGATAATACGGCTGCATAGCAGCTCGACGTCGTCGAGATCATGCGTGGTTAGAATAACCGTCACTTTTCGCGTACGATTAATTTCCTTAATAAAATTGCGGATCGCATGTTTGGCATCGGCATCCAGCCCGATCGTAGGCTCATCCAGAAACAGTACGGAAGGAGAATGCAGCATCGCCGCCGCGATATCGCCGCGCATGCGCTGGCCAAGCGAAAGCTGGCGAACGGGCGTATTCATGAAATCATGAAGCTTAAGCACTTCGGTCAGCACGGCGAGATTCTCCTCGTAGGCCGCCTTGTCGATCTGATAGATGCGCCGCAATAGCTCGAACGACTCGCCAAGCCGTAAATCCCAATACAGCTGCGTACGCTGCCCGAACACGACGCCAAGCTTGCGGACGACCGCCTTTCGGTCCGCTTGCGGGGAAATACCGCATACCTTAATCGATCCTGCGGTTGGATGGAGAATACCGGTCAACATCTTGATGGTCGTGCTTTTACCTGCGCCGTTAGGGCCGATGTAGCCGACAATTTCACCGGGCGCAATGGAGAAGCTGATGCCGTTTACGCCGTTGAATTTCGTTTTTTTGGGAAACAACAGGCTTTTGAGCGAGCCGCGCAGTCCGCTTTCTTTTTTCACGATGATATATTCTTTCACGAGATCCTTTACTTCAATAACCGCTTCCATGCTCGTTATGTCCCCCTATGAGCCTGCGCTCTCGTAATTTTTCATGCCGTATCTAAAAATAACGCTCGCGAGCAAGAAACACACCAATCCGGCAACTGGCGTCCAGAGCGCGAAGCTGAGCGGAAGTTCGAGACCGCCGTTATCCGTGCCGAGAAACTCGGCTGCAGGGTAGAAGCTGATGAACCCGATCGGAATGACGAAAGTAAATAGCGCTTGCAGAAAATAAGGGTACATACTGAGCGGATACATCGTTGCGCGTTCCAGCATCGTAAGGGCGAAGCTTACCATGGAGCCGTTCCGCTTCGTCCAGAAAGCAATCGCGCCCAAGCCCGTGAACATGGCGGCTCGAATCAGAATACCGCCGATCAGAACAAGAATGAGCTTGCCGATGTTGACCAGCGACCATTCGAAGCCGGCTATTTCGCAGCCATAGATAAAAATAATAATGCCCGGTATGCAATCGATAAGACCGATAAAGTTCACATAGCTGGCGATCAGCTGGAAAAAAACATTCATGGGCCGCAGAAGCAGGCGGTCGAAGCCGCCGTTAATGACCATATGGTCGATACTCCATGTATTAATGAAGAACACGACGAAGATGCCATGGCTGATCAGTCCGAGTCCGTATAGGAACGTCAGTTGGGGAAAATCCCAACCGTTCAGCGGTTGGAAGCGATCGACGATAATTTTGAGCATCCAAATGCCGGAGAAATATTGAATCGGGATCATAAGGAGCCAGCTGAATAGAAAAAGCGGGTACTCCAGCTGCCGCTGAACGGCCAGGCGCGCGAAGCAGGAAGCGACGGATACATAGTGCTTGATCGAGGAGACCATAACAGGTCATCATCCTCCTTGAATTAATGTTTTTTTCTTCGTGCGCGCCCATCCGGCTGCAAGGAAAAGAAAGAGGATAACGATCCACGCGGCTTGAACAGACATAGCGGTTAAGGCGTCGCCCGCGTTCGTATTGCCGATATAGATGCCGAGCGGTGTCTGGTACGTGTATTGAAAGGGCAGAAACTTCGAGACGGTCTGGACGCTGTCGGGAAAAAACCATAGCGGTACGATGCTGCCGGATAATACGCGAACGATGCTGTCTTTGACCATCCCCATATTGCCGAGCTCCATGACCCAGAACGCGATCAGTCCGACGAGCGCGCTGAGCAGCCACAGAATGGCATAGCTTAACAGGCAGCTCGGGAGAAAGAGGAGGAAGCTTTGGAAGGAAGCGGGCCAAGGAATGCCGAAAAAGATGGAAGCGAACATGATGAGCGGAAGCGCTTTGTTCATGAGCGAACTGAGCATATCGCCGATATCGTCGGCGAGGTAGCAGGCAAGAAGCGGAATCGGGCGGTAAAAGTCGGTGACGATCTGGCCTTCTCTTATTTTGTAATAGATCGTGTCCTGTACGCCGCAAACGAAGATCGTCGAGAGTGTGATCGATAGAATGGTGTAAGTCGTGACATCCTGCAGGGTAAGCGTTTCGACGGCTCCGGAGCCGCCTTTATAGGCGGTCTGCCACAGGAAAACGGATGCCAGCGTAAGAATGAGGTTGGTGGCTACGGCTGTGAATACTTCAAAGCGGTAAGTCAGATTGGTAAGAAGCTTCATTTTCGTTATGTACCAATAAGCTTGAAGCATAATAACCCCCCGAATGCAGCGTGATAAGCGAAAAATATAACGATAATATCTTAATATATGTAAAAGAAATAGGCTATGTATATTTTGATTATAGCAATGGGGATAGGGATAAGCTCGGCAACATGGCTAGCTCCTCGATCTAATAATAATTAAGTAACCTCCTTTAATAGGCGGTTACTTTTTTGTGTGTCTTGGACTGCGATGAGAACATTGCTATACTGAGACTGCGCGAAAAGGAACATCTTCTTCGTTCTTCTCGCTCTTACCGAGCAATGAATACTGCTTATGCGTTTGTTATAATTTAAAATAGTGGGCGTTCGTACGTCGACCATCCCTTAAATAGATAGGATGAATAGCCATGCTGAGGCTGCTGGGCAAAAGCGTTCGAGATTTTCGCGCCTCGTACCCGAAACTGCTTCTTTTCGAATATTTATATATGCTGCTGACGAGCGCCGTCATCATTCCCGTTATTACGTTTATTTTCAACCGGGTACTGACGGTCATTGGCTCAGGCTCGCTGCTTAACGGCGAGGTGTATCGGCTGGGTCTCAGCTATGAAGGCGTGTTTGGACTGATCCTGATTGGCCTTGTCGCTTCCTTTGCGCTGTTCATTGAATTATGCGTGCTTATTATTATGGTACAGCAGCGGTATTTCGGCAGAGAGGTGACCATAATGGACGCGCTCTTCACGACCTTGCGCCAGACGCCGCGCCTGCTCGGCTTCGGTGTCGTGCAATTGCTCGTATTCCTGCTTGTTCTGATTCCGTTCATCGACTCGCCGCTGTCCGCATCGTTCTACGCGCTGTTCAACGTGCCGATCTTCCTGCGCAGCAAGGTGATGTCCGCTTCGACGACGATGACGATCGTTTACATTCTCGTGTTGATCGCCGCACTGTATACGGTACTGCGCTGGATATTCGTGCTGCACTTCACGATGCTGGAGGGCAAGACGATTACGGAGGCGATCCGCAGCAGTCTTGCATTGACGCGTGGGAGAAGGCTTCAGCTCTTCTTCTCGCTATTCCTGCTTAATGCAGCTATCTTCGGCTTCGGCTTCGTATCGATCCACACCCTTTCATTGCTGCCTTCATGGCTCGATATTAATGTGCTTAAAGTATTTACCGCCCATTATTCGCTAACGCTGTCCACTATTCTGACGTATATGCTGACGTTGCTGCTCTTGCCGATCAATATGATCTTTCTGACCCGGCTCTTCTATTATTTGGGGCGAAATAAAGGGGTGAAGCCGCTGAATCGCGTTCGCGTATACCGCAGCAGGCTGGGGAGGTTGGAGGAGCGAATCTCTGCTTATTTGAGGGACAAGGGGCGACGGAGGACTCGGCTGATTTATATAGCTATTGCCGCTGTATACTTAAGTCTGGCGTTGTTCCTGGGCTTCAAGGCAAATGATAATCTCGTCTATGCGAAGTGGAGCGTGCTCATCTCGGCCCATCGCGGGGATACGGATAACGCGCCGGAAAATTCACTCCCTTCGATCCTATCCGCGATTGAGAAAGGCATCCAATCGGTGGAGATCGACGTTCAGATGACGAAGGACGGAGTAGCGGTACTGAATCATGATTATAATTTGAGAAGGGTGTCCGGTGTAACGAAGCGCGTATCGGAACTCACCTACGTAGAGCTTAGCGATATCGTTATCGGGAGGGATGCGAACGGCGATCCCATTCCTATTCCGACGCTGAGCGAAGCACTCTCAGAGTCGCAAGGCCGAATCAAGCTGCTGCTCGATCTGAAGCCGTACGGTCCGAGCGGCGACCTGGTGCGGAGCGTCGTAGGTCTCGTGCAATATTTCGGTATGGAGGAGGATGTCTACATTCAGTCGTTCGACAGCCAGACGCTGCAGCAAATCCGGGCGATCGCGCCTGAGATTAAGATCGGACAAATTCTTTATTTTGCGCTAGGCGATCTGTCTGCCCTTGATGTCGATTTCTATACGATCGAGAAAGTGATGCTGACGGAGCAACTCGTCGAGCGGGTCCATGCCGCAGGTCGCGAAATATGGGTATGGACGGTCAACAGCCAGCGCAATATGAAGGAAGTGCTGAAGTTTCAGATCGACGGCATCATAACCGATTATCCGGTTCGAGCCCAGTCGATGGTCGAACTTAATTTATGATCCGCAGCGAAAGAACCGTAAATCTCCGCGCAGAGGTTTACGGTTCTTCTTTCATTTCTTAAGAGGCGGATGTCGACTCTTGGTTGATTTGCGTCGAACGTTTGCCCAGGACGCCGCCGAACAGGAACATCCCGAGCGAAAGGGCCAAGCAGATTGCCGAGAAGAGTCCAATCGTAGCATATCCGCCGAACTGGACATAGATCAGGCCCGCCAGCCATGCGCCAAGCGTGTTCGCGCCGTTCATGGTCGAGTTGGCCAAGCTGGAGATCGTTCCCCGGATAGTGGCGTTCAGCGAAGTAAGTGCTCCCATGGCAATCGGGAAAACAACCCCAAGCGTCATGAAAATAATAAAATAGACCGTCGTTACAAAAGATAGCTTCGTCAGTTGGGGCATAACCGCATACAGTACGACGAGTAACGACATGCCCGCTGCCACGACGTTTGCATTGCCAAGATTGCGAGTTGCATGAGAGCTTAGGAAGCTGCCCAGCAGGGAACCGAGCCCGAGGCACATCATGACGATGCCGATCTGCCCGATCGTAAGCTCGAAGCGGTCGGTCATCCACTTGCCGACGAAGGCGAATGCCGTGCCGCTCCCTAAATGAAGGAGCAGGTAAGCAAGGAAGCCGCTCCTTGCTTTGCCGCTTCGGATCAGAGGGACATAACGGCGAAGGATGGAAGAGCGGACGCTCGTGCCGGCATTTGGCTTCATGTCGGGCAACAGGAAGAACGCGGCCAGGGCCAGCAGCAGCGAGACGATTCCGATCGTCCAGAACGAAACGGACCAATGGCTAATCGCCAGCCAGCTGCCGATCGGCACGCCGAGCGCCTGAGCGGCAGCCAGTCCTGCGAAGGCAATGCCCATCGTTCTCGGTATGCTTGCCACAGGCATGACAGCCGGGATCGATGCCCACACTTGAGGAGCTGTGAAGGCTGCGCTAATGCCCGCAAGGAGGCGGAACAGGCACATCGTCCAGAAGCTGTCTGCAAAGCCGCACAGAATCGTCGAGATGGAGAATCCGACCAAGCCGCTCAGCAAAACGATTCGGCGATTCCACCCGTCGGATAGCGGCCCGGCGATCAAGGCGAATACGGCAGAGCCGAGCGTGTAAGCGCCGACCATCCATCCCGCGATTCCCGTCGAAACGCCGAATTCCGACTGCAGCGTCGGCAGCAAGGGCGAGACGAGGAACGTATCGGTGCCGATCAAGAACATAATGAGAAAAAACAAGACGGTATATTTACGCATAGTCAATCACTCCTATCCTAATGGATTTGTATAGCTGGCGATTTCTATCGTAAAATATAATAGTGACAGATTATGTCGTAAACCTGGAGCATCGATAAAATATATTTGAAGGGAAGCGGTCCGGATTCCGAAATCCAAACGATTAATGGAGCTCATGATGACCGTCAACCGGAAGCGGCGGTTCAAGGTTCAAGAACTTGCCGATGAATTCGGCGTTTCCACGCGTACCATCCTTAGGGACCTGCAGGAGTTAAGCGAGCTTGGGGTGCCTCTCTATTCGGAAGTAGGTCCGCATGGAGGCTACCAGGTCATAAGGGAGAGAGTGCTGCCTCCGATCGCTTTTACGGAAGAAGAGGCGGTGGCGATGTTTTTCGCGGTGCATGCCCTGCGCCACTACTCCTCATTGCCGTTCGAAACGGAGTCTGCCTCTGCGCTGAATAAGTTCTACCTCCATATGCCCGGTGACGTTCGGGACAGGATCGACGGCATGAAGGATCGGGTCGATTTCGTTACGCCGACAAGAAGGAGCGAAGCCCCCTGCTTGTCCATACTGCTCGAAGCGGCCGTTCAGCAGAAGGTGCTTGCCATTCAATATGAGTCGAAGGAAGAGGGGGAGCGCAGCCGCCTAATCCAGCCGGTCTGCATCTATGCGAATACTGGCCTGTGGTATTGTACGGCCTACTGCTTTCTGCGCCGAGGATTCCGCGTATTCCGCTGCGATCGGGTTAGCGAGGCGTCGTATGACGAGTCCGGCACCGAACCGCTCGATCTGGGTGCTGTTCGCCTAAGCAGGCGAGAGGAGGCTGTGCCGAGGAATCCGATTCGCCTTCGGGCAGAACTAAGCCGATCAGGCGTCCAGCGCTGCGAGGCGGAGCTGTGGCTTGCTTCTATGCTTGCGGTACGAGAAGACGGAAGCGGCTCGATCGATAAGGATGTGTCACGCGATGATATTCCCTTCTACGCGGAGTTCTTCATCGGTCTAGGGGATGGGGTCGTACTGGAGGAGCCTCGGGAGTTGCGCGAGGCGATTCGGAGACGGCTCTCCGAGCTGCAGGCCCGATATGCGGAACCCGGCTAATTCAAGAGAAGCAATAAGGGCAGTCCCGTGGGACTGCCCTTATTGTTCTATTGTCTGATTAGATAAAGAAGGTCATCTGCTTAGGCAAGTCGGTTCGTATCATCCCATAAAAGACGAGATCCTCATATTGTCCCCATTTCATAATATGCTGAGGGAAAGTGCCTTCATATTTCATGCCGACGTTAATCATTACTTTATAGGATGCGGGATTTTTGGTCATCGCGGCGGCATGGATGCGGTTCAACTCCAGCTCCTCGAATCCGAATTGAACCATTCTGCGTGCGGCCTCGGTTGCATAGCCTTGTCCCCAATAAGGTTTGCCGATCCAATATGCCAGCTCGGCTCGATTATGATGTCGTGCGATGCCGATGCTCATATTCCCGACCAACTCTTCGTCTTCTTTTCGAACAACTGCAAAAGCATACCGATCGCCATTCTCGGCGGCTTGACGAGCCGCCTCGATCCATTGATCCGCCGCACCATCGGGATAGGGATGAGGAATAGCGAGAGTCGTACTGGCAACCTCTTTGTCTCCAGCTAGCAGTTGCACTTTATTCGCATCGGATAATTCAAAGGGGCGAAGCAGCAAGCGATCCGTTTCGAGCTTTCGTATCATCGTTATTCCTCCGGTTAGATATTCGTCGGTTTGCCGAACGTATGTATTTGCAACTATATGAGACGTTCCTTTTCCTGTCAATCACGGTTTAGTCGTCGAACGGAAAGCGTCGGCTTTCGTGATTTTAAGCGTCTGACTTACGGCTTGCTGCCTGCTCATCATAGCTGGGCAGCAACGCAAGGAAAGCCTTCGATGCTGCCGAGAGCGGCACGCCGTGAAGCGTGGCTACGCCAATGCTGCGATCCGGTAATGGCGGGTTCAATGTTAGCTCGATGAGCTCGCCCTTATGCAGTCGCTCCTGAACGAATTCGCGAATAACGAAAGCAAGCCCGAAGCCGCGCAAAGCGAACTGGACGAGCAGGTCGATGCTGCCAAGCTCGAATTCGGGCATAAGCTTGATACCGCTCGAGGCGGCATATTCATCGATGTATGCACGAGTGCTAGCGCCATTCTCCAGCATCAACAACGGATAGTGACGGATGTTATCCAGAGCAATGGGAGTCCTGGCTAAATGGGCGTATTTCTTGCTGCCGACGAGGCAGTCATGAACGAGCGCGGTTCTGAGATAGTGAATTTGTTTGTCGGAGGAGGGCGATCCTACAATACCGAAATCGATTTTTCCCTGCTTCAGCAGAGCAAGCGTCTCCGGCGTTGTCCGGTTCGTTACGTGAATGCGGATAGAAGGATGCTGCTCATGGAATTGTTCCAGGTAAGTCAACAAATAATGATTGCAAAGCGTATCGCTTGCCCCGATATGGATCTCCCCGCTGTTCAGATTGTTCATCTCGGCGATGGCTTTTTCCCCGTTCGATATACTATGAAAAGCTTGCTCGATATACCGCAGCAGCACATCGCCCTCCGCTGTCAGCTTGACGCCCTTGGACGTCCGGAAGAACAAAGCGCCTCCCATTTTATCCTCTAACTGCTTGACGGTATGACTTACGGCCGGTTGCGTAATATGAAGCTGCTCCGCCGCTGCGGTTAAACTGCCCGACTTCGCAATCCAATAAAAGACGCGATACCATTCGAGATTAATGTCCAAACCATTACCTCCGTTTATATCTATGATTACTAATATTAATTTCATTTATATCAATCGTCTCATTATAATGGGGATCGTAACCAACAACAAGCTTGGGAGGCCGATTCGATGACTGTAACTGCAATTGTAGGTGCAAATTGGGGAGATGAAGGCAAGGGGAAGATGACGGATGTGCTGGCGGCAAAATCGAGCTTTGTCGTACGTTATCAAGGCGGGAGCAATGCCGGACATACGATTATTAACCATTACGGGAAGTTCGCTCTGCATATGCTGCCGTCTGGCGTATTTTACCCATCGGTTAACAACGTGATCGGTCCAGGAGTTGCGCTGGATATCGGTATGCTTGCACAAGAGTACCAATCACTTGTAGATCGAGGCGTGCCGAAGCCTAAGCTATACGTATCCGAGCGTGCCCAAGTCGTTTTGCCGGTACATCGGCTTTTTGATGAACTGGAGGAGGAGCGGCTTGGAGAGAAAGGGTTTGGTTCGACGAAACGAGGCATAGCGCCATTCTATGCCGATAAGTTTGCGAAGCTCGGCATTCAAGCAGCTGACTTGTTCGATACGGTCAGGCTTCGGGAAAGGCTCGAACAATTACTCGCCTCCAAAAACGTATTGCTTCAGCATCTTTATAAGAGACAGCCTATTGAAGTCGATTCCATCATGGAACAGTTGAAGACGGAAGCGGAATGGCTTCTTCCTTTTGTAGGCGATACGACGTCGATGCTTCAGGAGGCATGCCGGAAGGGAGAATCGATTCTTCTAGAAGGTCAGCTCGGTGCGCTTCGCGACCCGGACCACGGCATCTATCCGTATTCTACCTCGTCTTCGACGATCGCGGGTTATGGTCCAGTAGGCAGCGGCATTCCTGCGCGGGCGATTACGGATGTTATTGGTGTCGTCAAAGCTTACTCAAGCTGCGCGGGTGCAGGTCCTTTCGTATCCGAGATCGAAGGGGAGGAGGCAAGCGAGCTTCGTCGGCGCGGGGGGGACGCCGGCGAATTCGGTGTAACGACAGGACGCCCAAGACGGATGGGTTGGTTCGATGCGGTCGCGACGCGCTACGGCTGCTTGCTCCAAGACGCGACGGAAGCAACGTTAACGAATCTCGATGTGCTCGGCTATCTGGACGAGATTCCGGTATGTACGGCTTATGAGCTGGAGGACGGCACGGTAACGGACCAGTTCCCTGCTACGAACAAGCTGAATGGAGCGAAGCCCATCTTGCAGAAGTTGACAGGCTGGAAAAGTGATATCTCGCATGCGAGGAGCTTCGACGAGCTGCCGGAAGCGGCAAAGGCTTATATTCGTTTTGTCGAGGCTGGCATTGGGGTCAGCATTACGAATGTGTCGGTAGGGCCAAGACGCGAGCAGGTTATCCAGCTTAACAGGAATACGGGTTTGTCCGTATCCTCTTAACATAGAACAGGGTAGCGGCAACCCGCTGCTCTTATTTAATTTGCCTTGTAATCAAGTCCAATATAGTAGTGAGACAGCCGGGCGTTTGGTTTCCAGAGGAGCAGGTTGCCTTCGTAGGTCCACTTCAGCGGAATGGCGTCAGCCAGAATAGTGGCATGCTGTTTCTCCATATCGAGAAGCCAGCTTTGTCCGTCATCGACCTGAATGGCGTAATGGTTAGCTGATGCGGATTCCGTACGGGCTACCGGCAGTACACGAGGAAATACACTCCACTCCGGCTTCCGTGCCCATTGTTCTAGAAGCGTCTGAGCATGTTCCGGAAGCACCTCCTGCTCCCGGATTTCGATTTGATCCGTGTTCATATCCACATACACTTTACTCCGGTAACTTTGCTCGCTGCGTCCTTAATAAGGAACGGCAATCGTATGACTGTCTATCCATGCCTTGGGATAGACAAATAAGAAGCCATCACTATGCAATACGTAAGCAGCCTTTTCCTTATTGCAGAGCACTTTTCCTTTATCGCTTAAAATAATCAAGTCAGCATCGGTAGTAATCGCTGCTTCCGATGCAATCAGAAGGGCGACTTTACGGTTGTCCGGTGAAACCGCTATGCCTTATACAGGCTTCTCCGCGGAATATATTGCAGTTGCCTGCCCAGTCTTCGTATTCGTTAGATAAAGAGTGCGGTTATCCTTGACCGCGAAGATGCGTTCATTAACAAGCCTGTCCGCATAGAGAACGTCAAAGCCGTAGTCATTAGAGAAAGCCGTATCCTGTTTGCTCCATTTTGGTTCTTCCAGAGCAAAGTGGCTTCCATCAAGAAGGAGGACGTCTACTTTCCGTGTTGTAAAGGACCTCGAAACCCAATGCTATGCGGGGAGAGGTCCTTTTGTCAAAAGCAAAGTATTAAAATCCACTTCGTATTCAATATGCATATAAGCTAGCCTTTCACCAAATAATTATATCGGATAATGGCGAATTTTGGAGAGAGATTTTTTGTATTCAACGTTCGCGACGTTTAAAAATCAAAATTAGTATAGCATGATATATCATTATGTGATAAAACTAATATATGAGGAAAACCAGAGCAGGACAGGGAGTTTGGAGGTATAGGAATGGCGAACGACGCATCATCGAAGCCGATGTACGAGAAAATTTTTGAAACGGTGAAAAACCAAATATTGAGCAAGGAATACGAAGTCGGCGAGCGGATACCGTCAGAGAAGGAGCTTGCCGACGAGTACAACGTCAGCCGAATTACGAGCAAGAAGGCGCTTGAGCTGCTGGCCGGCGAGAAACTCATCGTCCGAATTCCCGGCCGCGGCTCGTTTGTATTGGATTCATCCGTTAAGACGGGTGCTTCCGATTCGGAACAAGCATCCCAGCTTCCAAGAAGCGCAGGACGTACCGGCCATTCGAACGATTGCACGACCATAGGGCTTGTCATTACAGACTTCGGCAACAGCTATGGGACAGGTTTAATCTACGGGATGGAGCAAGCGTCCAGAGACAATGATTGTTTTCTGGTGCTTCGCCGTTCGTTCGGTGTGCCCGACAATGAAGAAATATCGATACAGAAGCTGCTTAAGATGGGCGTAGACGGATTGATCGTGTTCCCGGCGCAGGGCGAGTACTTCAACGAAGAGATTCTGAAGCTGGTCATTGCCAAGTTTCCGCTCGTGCTTGTCGATCGCCACCTGAAGGGGGTAGCTGCGGCTTCAATCAGCACGGACAACGTGACCGCAGCCCGCGTGGCGACGGAGTATTTGTTCGCCCTCGGTCATAGGCATATCGCGTTCCTCTGTCCTCCGCCAACGGATACGTCGGCTGTGGAGGACCGGATCGAAGGCTTTATCCAGGCGCATGCCGAGAAAGGCATCATGGTGGACAAGGAGCTGTGGGTGACCGATCTGTTCTCTACGCTTCCCGATTCCTTTCGCAATGACGATAATGTGGAGCGGGACGTGAATAGGCTGATGGCGCATTTGAGGCAAAACCCTTCCATTACGGCTGTATTCGCGATTGAATATAACATCGCGCTGCTGGCCAAAGCCGCTATCGAGCGGCTAGGCATGCGCATCCCGCAACATATTTCCGTGATCTGCTTCGACAGTCCTCCTACCGACCTCGGCGGGGCATATGCGTTCACGCATATGCGGCAGAACGAAGAGGAGATGGGAAGGCTCGCAATCGAGCATGTCCTTAGGATCAAGGAGGGGCAGGCGGCCACCAATAACAGAGTAACCCTGGATGCCAAACTCGTTATCGGCCAATCGACGGGCGAGGCGCCGATTCGGACATAACAAGCCAATTCATAAGGAAGCTGTCTCAATGGTGCTGGACTTACCATTCATTCCGCCCAAAGTTACTGCATAAATCCAACATAGCAGTCAGAGGTTAGCTTTGTACGCACAAAGGGGCCGTCCCTAAGCCATTGGCTTTTGGGACAGCCCCTTTATTTTTTAAATACATTAGTATATCAGCATATTAGATTCGACCTAAAAATCCGTTATTGACATAACATTAACATGCTAATATACTAACTATATGAAAGCGGTTTATTATACATAGCAGAACGGAGGAACGAGATGGAATTAACGACGGAGAAACGGCTGCCCGAATCCGTGAAGAACTTGATTGCCGTCGTAAGGGAGAAGCTGCCTCATTGCGAGCGGATCGCAGACATGTTCGAGCGATGCTTATCGAATACGTGGAATACGACGATCAGGCGCGGGGGGGATGGCACGACATTCGTAATAACGGGCGACATACCGGCGATGTGGCTTCGCGATTCGGCTGCCCAAGTACGGCCGTTCCTACTCGCGGCGTCAGGCGACGACGAGATTGCCGATATGATCGAAGGATTGGTCGAGAGACAGTTCCGGTACATCATTCACGATCCGTACGCGAATGCTTTCAACGAAGCAGCAAGCGGCAAGGGACATCAGGATGACAAGACGGAGATGACTCCTTGGATCTGGGAGCGGAAGTACGAGATCGATTCCTTATGTTATCCCATTCAATTGAGCTACCTGCTATGGAAAAACACGGGCCGGACCTCGCAGTTCGGGCAGTCTTTCCGTAACGGGGCGGAGGAAATCTTAAAGCTGTGGACGCTTGAACAGAATCATGACAACGCTTCCAATTATACATTCGAGCGATTCGGCTGCCCGGACTCCGATACGCTTCCGCGTGAAGGCAAAGGGACGCCGGTCGGCATAACCGGGATGACCTGGTCGGGCTTCCGGCCAAGCGATGACGCCTGCCAATACGGCTACTTGATTCCAGCCAACATGTTCGCCGTCACCTCGCTTCGCCGGTTGACGGAGATCGCACGGCAAGTGTTGGGCGACGATGACTTGGCTGACCGCGCAGCAGCGCTTGCCGATGAGATTCGTCATGGGATCGAACAATATGCGAAGGTAGAGCATCCGTCATTCGGTACGATTTACGCCTACGAGACTGACGGTCTCGGCCATTACAACCTTATGGATGACGCCAACGTTCCGAGCCTGCTGTCCATTCCCTACTTGGGCTACGCCTCGGCGGACGACCCGATCTACGTGAATACGCGCAGATTCATCTTGAGCGCAAGCAACCCCTATTACTATGAGGGGGCGGCAGCGTCAGGTATTGGCAGTCCGCATACGCCGGATCGGTACATATGGCCGATCGCGCTGGCAATGCAGGGATTGACTGCGAAGGACCAGGCGGAGAAGGAAGGACTGCTTGATCGAATGGCGCATACCGATGCCGGAACGGGTTTCATGCATGAAAGCTTTCATGCAGACGATCCGGCGGTTTATACCCGTCCATGGTTCTCCTGGGCGAACATGATGTTTTGCGAGCTTGTGCTCGACGTATGCGGCATACGCGTCCGCAACTGACGACGGTTAGACGGGGAGCGATCCTCTTATAACATAGCCAATTAGAGAAAACGAAAACCATTCAAAGATTCAAGGGAGGCTAGTTCTAATGAAGAAGTGGTTCAAGATAGGGACGATCGCTTTGGCAACGACGGCCGTGCTCGCCGGCTGCAGCGGCAATAACACAGGCTCTAACAACGGCAATGGGGCGGAGAATCCGTCTGGAGACAATGGCAGCGGCACCGGCAGCAAAGGCGCAGTGGAATTGACGTTCTGGGGCGACTGGGGCGGCGAAGGCCAAATCCAGTTCGAGACGATGGTTGATGCGTTCAACAAATCGCAAGACAAGATCAAGGTCAAGTACGTGCTGCAGCAGGATATGATTACGAAGTTCCTTACCGCGGCGACTTCCGGCGGATCGCCGGACATCCTGTTCTGGGACAGATGGCGTACCTCGCTGTACGCGCCGAAGAACGTCCTGCATCCGATCGACGAATTCATGGAGAAGGACGGCCTGGCCCGCGGCGAGTTTTACGAGGAATCGCTTAAGGAGCTTTCATACGGGGATAAATTATACGGATTGCCTCTGACTGTCGACGCTCGCGCGTTATTTTACAATAAGAAGCTGCTGGCGGAAGCGGGCGTGGAGCCTCCTACGACATGGGCGGAGCTGGAAGCTGCGGCGGCTAAGCTGACCAAGTGGAACGGCAACAAGCTTGAAGTATCCGGCTTCTCGCTGGGCGACAACGGCTTGTTCAACATGTATCTGCAGCAAGCGGGCGGACAAATGCTGACGGATGACGGCAAGACGAACTTCAACAACGAGCAAGGCAAGCAGGTGCTGGAACTATGGGATCGCATGCTGAACAAAGATAAAGTATACAAAGTCGGCTTCGAGCAAGGCCTTGGCGAAGGTACGGACGCGTTCGTAACAGGCAAGCTGGCGATGCAATATACGGGACCATGGATGCTTAGCACTTATAAAAAATACGGTAAAGATCTCGACTTCGGCATCGTGCCGCCGCCAGCTGGACCAAATGGCGACAAAGCGAGCGTCATGGGCGGCTTCGGTCTCGTTATTCCGGAGGGCTCCAAGCATCAAGCGGAAGCTTGGGAGTTCGTCAAGTGGTGGACGGCGAACAAGGACAACGCGCTGCTATGGGCGAAAACAAGCTTCAACATCCCGGGCTATAAGCCGGCGCTTGAAGATCCGTTCTTCCAGGACGATCCGTTCTGGAAGCCGATTCTAGATACTTTGGAATTCGCGAAGATCCGTCCGCAGCATCCAGGATACTCCGTCATGGAAGGCGACGCGCTGACACCGAACCTTCAATTGCTGCAGCAAGGCAAACAAAGCATTGAGGATACGCTATCGAAAGCGCAGTCGCAAGGCGATAAGCTGCTGGGGGATAACGAAGTGAAATAATCGGCGGGAAGGAAGGAGGGAGGTCATCCTCCCTTTCTTCATTACAGCCCGAAGCGAGAAGGAGGTAGTCCAAGTGGCTTCCATGAGAAAGCTTGAACGGCATCAGGCGCGAACCGCTTATTTGTTCATCGCGCCGACGATGCTGCTGTTCATCGTATTTACGGTTATTCCCGTCTTCATGGCGCTTTATCTCAGCTTCACGAACTATGACGTCATTAGCAAAAAAGACTGGGTAGGCTTCGACAATTACAGGCGTCTGATTGACGATACTTTGCTATGGACGACGTTCAAAAACGTGCTCATTTACTCTGTTATTTTCGTTCCGCTGAACATCTTGATCTCGTTATCGCTCGCGATGCTGATGAATCGCGCATGGCGAGGCGTCAAGCTGTTCCGGACGCTCAATTATTTGCCGACCTTAACATCCGCTGTCGCGGCAGCTACCGTATGGATCTGGCTGCTGCATCCCGAATACGGCCTCGTTAACGGACTGTTGTCGACGATCGGCATTACCGGACCTGCATGGGTAGCGCAAACGGAAACGGCGATGATGTCGATCATTATGCTGACGCTCTGGCAATCCGTCGGCTCGAATATGATTATTTATTTGGCGGGACTGCAAGGCGTACCGGAATATTTGTACGAATCAGCCAAGCTGGACGGCGCTTCGAAATGGGATTGCTTGCGCTATATTACGTGGCCGCAGCTAAGACCGACGACTTTTCTCGTTAGCACGATGTCGATTATCGGCGCGTTGCAGTTGTTCGATCAAGCTTTCGTGCTGACGCAGGGCGGTCCTGCGAACGTCACGAAGACACCCGTCTATCTCATCTATCAGCAAGGGTTCAACCAGCTGCAGATGGGTTATGCGTCCGCGCAGGCTTTCGTGCTTGCCATGGCCATCCTTATTTTCTCGCTTATCAATATGAAAATCAGCAAGGCAGAAGAATCTGTCGTATAAGGAGGAGAAGCGATGGATACCATCGGAAGCACGCCAACCCTGCGAGTAGCCCGAAAGCTCGCGTATTACATCCTTTGTACCTTGATTGCGGTCGTCATGTTCCTGCCTTTTTATTGGAGCGTCTTAACGTCGATCAAGCCGGATTCGGATATTTTCTCGATGCCGATCAAATGGTTTCCGACGGACATCACGTTCGAGCATTACATTAAAGCGTTCACGACCGTTCCGTTCGGATTGTTCTTCTCGAACTCCCTTATTCTCGCGGCTTCGGGCGTGCTTATGAACCTGTTCTTCGGCTCGCTGGCGGGCTTCGCTTTCGCGAAACTGAAGTTCAAGCTGAATCAGCCGTTGTTCCGCGTACTGCTGGCCGCGATGATGATTCCGGGGATCGTGACGATGATCCCGAGCGTCTACGTGCTGAAGCATCTGCCGCTGTTCGGCGGCAACGACTTGTTCGGCGCCGGCGGCAACGGGCTGTTGAACTCGTTCTGGGGCATTATTTTGCCGGGCGCGTCCGGTTCGTTCGCGGTGTTCTTCATGCGTCAGTTCTTCCTTACACTGCCGAGCGACATGATGGAGATGGCACGCATCGAAGGAGCGGGCGAATTCAGGATCTTCTGGCGCATCTACTTGCCGCTGACGAAGCCGGCCTTGGCTACGCTTGGCATCTTCACCTTCCAAGCGGGCTGGAATAGCTTCCTATGGCCGATGATCGTGCTTAACGATCCGGCCAAAGCGACGATTCAGATGGGACTGCAAGCCTTCTCGTACAACTATCAGACCGATTACGGCCCGATGATGGCTGGGGCGCTCGTCGCCATTCTTCCGATACTCGTCATGTTCCTGCTGCTGCAGCGTTACTTCATACAAGGCATCGCGTTCAGCGGAATCAAGGGTTAGGGGGAGATCGGTTATGGGCTCCAAAAAGATTGTTTTTCTAGCGGCGTCCTCCCTTGTTCTGTTAGCGCTTCTTGCCGGAGGAAGCCTATGGGCGGCGGGCGTATGGAAGCCGTTCAGCGGCGGTACGGCGGATGGGGTGTGGCAGGAGAGAGCGGATCTCGCGCAAGCGGAGCTGGCCGATTCGTTCTGGAATGAGAGCCGCGGCCTATATGACAATGTATCGCCCTGCATCGCGCAGCTCTGTACCGATCCGTTCAACTATTGGTGGCAAGCGCATGCCGTTGATGTGCTGGTAGACGGGTATGAGCGCACAGGCGATGAGCGTTATGAGAAGCTGCTCGAAAGGATGTACGAGGGCATTGCCGAACGGAATGCCGGCGTATATCCGAACGACTATTACGACGATATGGAATGGATGGGGCTTGCGTGGCTTCGCGCCTATGATGCGACGCAGGATAAGAGATATATGGATGTTGCTCGGCTGCTGTGGGAGGACGTTAAGACCGGCTGGAATGAGGAGCAGGGCGGCGGCATCGCTTGGCGCAAGGAGCAGCTGGATTATAAGAACACGCCGGCGAATGCGCCGGCCGTTATACTGGCCGTTCGGTTATATGAGCATACGAAGGATCAGGACGATCTCGATTGGGCCATTCGCATCTATGAATGGCAGAAGAAAACGCTTGTCGATCCGGACAGCGGCTTCGTATGGGACGGTATTAACCGGCAAGGCGACGGCGCAGTGGATAAGGATTGGAAATTCACGTACGGCCAAGGCGTCTATATCGGCGCGGGCGTGGAGCTGTACCGGGTAACTGGCGATGAAGGTTACTTGGCGGATGCGCGGAAGACAGCCGTTGCCGCGAAGGAGGAGCTTACGAGTTCCGCCACGGGCATGCTGCCTTCGGAGGGCGACGGCGACGGGGCATTGTTCAAAGGCATATTCGTACGTTATTTAGGCGAGCTCATCCAAGTGGACAACGAGCCGGAGGCATGGATCGAGCTGTTGGAGACCAATGCCGCAAGCTTATGGGATTTTGGCAAAGACACGGAGCAGGCACGCTTCAGCAATTCGTGGGCGCAGACACCCGAGAACGCTGTACAGCTTAGCACGCAATTAAGCGCCGTCATGCTTCTGGAGCAACGGGCGCGATTGGAGGAGAGAGAGAAATGAATCAGGCAGTGCATGGGATTTGGGAAAGACGGGCGGACGAAGCGCAAAGCGCGCTGGAGAGCTTATTTTGGAACGAATCGATCGGGATGTACAATATAGAGACGCCGTGCCCGGACGGCGCATGCAACACGATCTTTCACTACTGGTGGATGGCGCATGCCGCGGATGTATTGACGGACGGATTTCTTCGCACAGGGGATGCTTCGTATGCCGAGAGGTTAAGCGTGTTCTTCGACGGCTTGCTGGCTCGCAACGGCGGCGTTTGGCCGAATGAGCTGTACGACGATATGGAGTGGATGGCGCTGGCGTGGCTGCGTGCTTATCAAGCAACGGGAGCGGTCAAGTACAAGGAAGCCGCGCTCCTGCTATGGGAAGATATTAAGACAGGCTGGAATGAGCATATGGGAGGCGGCATCGCTTGGCAGAAGTCGCAGCTTGATTATAAAAATACCCCGGCGAACGCGCCGGCGGCCATTCTCGCCGCCAGGCTGCATCGTGCGTTCGGGTCGGAGTCGGACCTGGCGTGGGCTTTGAAAATTTACGAATGGCAGAAAGAGAACCTCGTCGATCCGGCGACCGGCTTCGTATGGGACGGCATGAACCGATTGGGCGACGGACAGATCGATAAGCATTGGAAGTTCACGTATTGCCAAGGCGTGTTTATTGGCGCTGCCGTCGAACTGTACCGGATCACGAAGGATGACCGGTATTTGGCCGATGCGTCGCGATCGGCTTCGGCGTCCCTTGCCGAGCTTGCGCATCCGGAGACGATGCTGCTGCCGGACGAGGAGACAGGCGACGGCGGATTGTTCAAAGGCATCTACGTGCGTTATTTGACGGAGCTTGCGATTGAGAACCGCGAGGGTGAACGGGCCGTCACCGATGTTTTAGCCTCCAATGCCAAGCTGCTGTGGGAACAGGGCAGAGGGAGCGACTCGGTCCTGTTCTCCCCGAATTGGTCGGCGAAGCCGGAGGGCGTCGTTACACTGAGCGTCCAGCTTAGCGCGGTGAAGCTGCTTGAGGCGGCGACGAGGCTGAGCGCTGCCGGGCTCATTGGGGAGGAGGCGCTCGCATAATGGGGATACCGGAGCAATCCGTTTCAGCTTGGAGCGCTGTGGCGAATGAAGCCCAGGCCGCTTTAAAGGACAGGTATTGGAACGAAAAGCTGGGCATGATGAATCAATGGTATCCACCTGCGAAAGCGTTCGGCGAGGAGAACTTTTACTATTGGTGGCAGGCGCATGTTATGGATGTGCTTATCGACGGCTTGGAGCGGACGGGAGAGGCAGCCTACAGGGAACTGCTAAGCGAGCTCGCTGAAGGCGTTCGAAGTTATAACGGCGACACCTTCAAGCACAACTATTACGACGATATGGAGTGGACGGCACTCGCCTTATTGCGGGCTTATGATGCGACAGGCGAAGAGCCTTATCTGACAAACGCGCTTGAGCTGTGGGAAGACATCAAGACGGCATGGAACGATCATATGGGTGGAGGCATGGCTTGGAAGAAGGATCAATTGGACTATAAAAACACGCCGGCTAATGCCCCTGCTTCTATCCTGGCCGCCAGGCTGTATCGTGCCTATGGCAAGGCAGAAGACCTGGCATGGGCGGTTCGAATCTATGAGTGGAATCGCGAGAACTTAGTAGACCTCGCAACCGGCTTCGTCTGGGACGGGATCAACCGGCTCGGCGACGGGCGGATCGACAAGGACTGGAAGTTCACGTATTGCCAAGGCGTCTTCATTGGAGCGGGCGTAGAGCTGTATCTGGCCACTCGCGATGAGCAGTATTTGCAGGATGCTTGCCGCACGACGACAGCATGCTTCGAAGAGCTGTGCGCTGCCGAGACGCTGCTGTTGCCGGATGAGGGGATCGACGATACGGGTCTGTTCAAAGGGATCTTGATCCGTTATCTATTGGAAATGGAGAAGGTTGCTCCACCCGCAGAACGCGATGCCATCTTCGCGGTCATTGAAGCGAATGCCTTGTCGCTGCGGGACCGTGGGCTCAGCCGCGAGCTTGGACTATGCGGTCCATCTTGGGTGAATCCGCCTATGCTGCCTATTCAATTGAGCGTCCAGCTAAGCGGTGTCATGCTGCTTGAAGCGATGGCGAGGCTGGAGAAGAAATAGGCGTAAATCTCTTACTCTTCGAATAGGTATAGTATTATACCGAATTGAAAGAGGAGGATTGCGTTTACATGGATTCGACTGCGCGCACGCACGGAGATAGAGTAGAGACGGTTCTGACCTACGACAAAGAGACAGGCGAGATACGGATCATTGCCGCCACAATCGGGGACGATCTGAATCTTATCGCCGAGAATGCGATCGTGCTCGATCGCGATAAAGCTTTGAAACTGTATTTGTTTCTCGGCAATATTTTCGCCGAGAGCGATCGTCCGAACTGAATGAAGCGGGTTAGTCCTAGATAGAAGGAGTGCAAGACTTTTCGCTCGACTCGTGAAATACGGGTGAGAGTGAAAAGTCTTTTTCATATAGTGGCGTCATGCTCTCGTTGCACATTATGCAACAGATTCTGTTTATAGAGTACTGATAGAGGCATTTCGTTGCAGTAAATGCAACGGATGAACGGATATCCCTGCTGATTTCGGGCTTATCTCTCGATTCCGTTGCATTTAGTGCAACGGCAACTGAAGAAAGGTAAGGATGGAGGCTAGTCTGTTGCAATTCTGCAACGAGCCGATCTGTTTTTCTCGCGGTGTTCGAAAAAATTGTTGACGCCAATTTAAGCTGGTGCTATGATTTTATCAAATACAAGTTAACCCATTGGATTAATAATATATCAGGCGCTACCGGATCACCGGAGGTCTCTCTAAACGCACTTAACGTGCGGGCGGGGAGACCTTTGTCTGTTTATAACGATTGGATGAGGGTCGAAGCGACGAGAGGGGTTATGGACGATGAAGAAGAAGTTGGGCGCATATTTGACTAATCGCAAAATTATGGCGACGGCATTGCTGGCGTTAACGCTGGCGCTGTCGGCATGCGGGAATAGCGGAGAGAAGGCTAACGAAGGGTCAGCAGATAAGGAAACGAGAGATATTACGATCAAGATCGGCTTTCAGAAGTACGGGACGATTAACATTTTGAAGGCGGATGGGGCCCTTGATAAGCGGCTGAGCGAGGAGCGCAACATTAAGATTGAATGGATAGAGTTCCCAGGCGGTCCTCAATTACTGGAGGCGCTGAACGTAGGCAGCCTCGATCTGGGACATACGGGAGAAGCGCCGCCGATATTCGCGCAGGCAGCTGGAGCGCCGCTCGTCTACTTGGCTCATGAACCGGCTAGTCCGCAGAGCGAGGGCATCATTGTACCGAAAGGCTCGCCGATCAAGTCGGTAGCGGATCTGAAGGGCAAAACCGTCGTGCTGAACAAAGGATCGAACGTTCACTACTTGCTTGTGAAGCAGCTTGAGAAGGCTGGGGTCGATTACAAAGATATTGAAGTGAAGTTCCTGCCGCCGGCAGATGCGCGGGCAGCGTTCGAGAAGGGCAGCGTAGACGCATGGGTCATCTGGGACCCCTTCCTTGCTGCGGCACAGACGGCTACAGGCGGTACAATATTGGTTGACGGTACGGACGTCGTATCGAATCACGAGTTCTACCTTGCAACACGCGCGTTCGCAGAGAAATATCCGGATATCGTTGATATCCTCCTTGAGGAAGCGGACAAGATCGATGTTTGGTCGAAGGACCATCCACAGGAGCTGGCGGAGAAGCTGTCTCCTCAGCTTGGTATTGATGTAGAGTCGCTGCTGCTGGCGGCAGGACGTCGCAATTACGGTGTTCAACCGATTGACGAAGAGCTGATTAAGGCGCAGCAAGCGATTGCCGACACATTCTTCAATCTGGAGCTGATTCCGAAGAAGCTCGATATTAACGATGCGATTCTTAAATAATCCAATATAAAGGTAAGGGTGATTAATGATGAATGTATTCTGGTTTATACCTACGCATGGAGATGGTCGCTATCTCGGCACGAGCCAAGGCGCGCGTGCCGTGGATGCCGACTACATGCAGCAGGTCGCTGTTGCCGCAGATCGGCTTGGTTATGAAGGCGTATTGATTCCGACAGGCACTTCCTGCGAGGATCCTTGGATTGTGGCATCTTCGCTCGTACCGGCAACGAAACGGCTGAAGTTCCTCGTCGCGGTTCGTCCGGGCTTGATGTCGCCAACGCTGGCGGCTCGAATGGCGTCTTCGCTGGATCGCATTTCCGGCGGCAGGCTGCTCATTAATGTGGTGGCTGGAGGCGACCCGGTCGAATTGGCTGGAGACGGTCTGTTCCTGGACCATACGGAGCGTTACCATCTTACAAGCGAGTTTCTAGAAATATGGCGCAAAGAGCTGGCGGGCGAGCACGTCGATTATGATGGCAAGTATCTTCAAGTGAAGGGCGGTCATGTGCTCTATCCGCCTATTCAGCAACCCTATCCGCCGCTCTGGTTCGGCGGTTCTTCGGAGGTAGCGCAGCAGGTCGCGGCCGAACAAGTCGATGTCTACTTGACTTGGGGCGAGCCTCCTGCCGACGTGGCTGCCAAGATAGCCGAGATGAGGAAGCTTGCGGAGGCGCAAGGACGTAAGCTTCGCTTCGGCATCCGACTGCACGTCATCGTAAGGGAGACGGAGGAGGAAGCGTGGAGAGCGGCCGATAAGCTGATCCAGCATGTCGATGATGAGACGATAGCCGCGGCGCAGCGTATCTTCAGCCGCTTCGACTCGGTTGGCCAGAAGCGAATGGCGAAGCTGCATGAGGGCAGCCGTGATCAATTGGAGATTAGCCCGAATCTTTGGTCGGGAATCGGACTTGTCCGCGGCGGAGCGGGTACTGCGCTCGTAGGCAGCCCGGAGATTGTCGCAGAGCGGATGCGGGAGTATGAAGCACTCGGGATCGAGACCTTTATTTTCTCCGGGTATCCGCATCTGGAGGAAGCTTATCGTGTCGCGGAGCTGCTGTTCCCGTTGTTGTCACTGGACCAGAAGCCATTATCGGGCCCGACCTCCATTAGTCCGTTCGGAGAAATCATTGCGAACGTCGCCAAGCCTACCCCTAGAGCTTCGGCTCATTAATGGAGAGGAAGATATGAACCGATCCTTTCGCAAGTTCACAACAGTAGCACTGCCGTGGTATATTCCCGTATTTATTCTAGTGGTATGGCAAGTGTTGGGCAGTACGGGCATCATCTCCTCGCGGACCTTGCCGTCGCCGGATCAAGTCGTCAGAGCCGCGGTCTCGCTGCTTGCTAATGGAGAGCTGATTGAGGCACTCGCCGTTAGCACTTGGAGAGCCGCGATTGGATTCGCAATTGGCGCAGGCATAGGGTTCGTGCTTGGATTGTTGAATGGGGTTATTGGACTATCCGATAAGCTGACCGATTCGACACTGCAGATGATTCGGAATGTTCCTCATTTGGCGATGATTCCGCTCGTCATTGCTTGGTTCGGGATCGGAGAAGCGGCGAAAATATTTCTTGTCGCACTCGGCGTTATGTTCCCGATTTACTTGAATACGCTGCATGGAATCAGGTCCGTTGACGCAGGCCTCATTGAGATGGGCAATGTGTACGGGCTGAACCGATGGCAGTTGTACCGCCGCATCATCCTTCCGGGGGCGATGCCTTCGATTCTCGTCGGAGTGCGCTTCGCTCTTGGCATTATGTGGCTGACTTTGATTGTATCCGAGACGATTGCAGCTGACTCCGGGATCGGTTATATGGCTATGAATGCACGGGAGTTTTTCCAACTGGATGTCGTCGTTCTTGCTATTATCTTATACGCGTTGCTCGGCAAGCTGTCGGATCTAACGGCCAAATGGCTGGAAAGGAGGTGGCTGCAATGGCATCCCCACTTCGCCAAAGCAGTGCCGCAGTCGAAGAGTTCGAGCTAGGACCAGGGCCGGCGCGACAAAGTGTTCTTAAAGAAGAAGCGTCAGCTCGCGGCGTATCGATCAAGCTAGACGGGGTATCCAAACGTTTCGGCGAGAAGACGGTATTAAATGACCTTAATCTATCGATCGAGCCAGGCAAGTTCATCGCTATCGTAGGCCGAAGCGGCTGCGGCAAAAGTACGCTGCTCCGGCTGCTCGCCGGGCTCGATGGGATATCCTCCGGCTCGCTGACGAGGCAGGATCAGCCGATCGCGGGCATTAATCAGGATACTCGCTTTATGTTTCAAGATGCGAGATTGTTACCCTGGCAGACCGTACTGGAAAATGTGAAGATCGGACTGACCGTCGATAAGTCGGCTGAAGCAGAACGGAAGGCGTATGCCGCGCTCCAATTAGTTGGGCTTGCCGACAGGGCGAAGGAGTGGCCTTCGGTACTATCGGGCGGACAGCGTCAGCGCGTAGCGCTTGCTAGAGCTCTTGTGGGCCATCCGCATTTATTGCTGTTCGACGAGCCGTTAGGAGCGCTGGACGCAGTAACCCGTATTGATATGCAGCGGCTCATCGAACGGTTATGGCAGACGCGCGGCTTCACGGCGGTTCTCGTCACGCATGATGTCAGCGAAGCGGTTGCTTTGGCGGACCGGGTCATCCTAATCGATGAAGGGCGGGCAGCGCTCGATATTCCGATCACGCTTGCCCGTCCGCGCGTGAAGGACAGCGGGTTCGCTCACTTCGAGAAGCTGATTCTGGACCGCTTGCTTACGCCGGCGGAACAGTCAGGCACGAGCCTTGACGAGCTTGATTTTGACATTTAATCATGTATAAATTAGGAGATTGCAGAGGGCTGCCAAATGGCAGGCAACTGCAATCTTCTTTTGCGTTTGGGGACGTAGGATTGATAGTGCATCATCCTTCATTATCCAGTATTATGAAGAAGAATTGCGGAAACTTGTTTGTTCGATGTCGATTATAGGAAATTCTGATCGTCGTCTATATGAAGGCTGAACGAGCAGTGAAGTCTTACATTTATAACGAGGGTAGGTCATGTGATGCGATTTATGATGATCGTTAAAGGAACCAAGGATTCGGAGGCAGGGACAATGCCTAACCGGGAGCTGATCGAGGCCATGCAGCGCTATAACGAGGAGCTGGTCAAAGCCGGCGTGCTGCTTGCGGCAGATGGGCTCCATGCGAGCTCCGGGGGCATTCGCATCTCGTATCCGGAGCCGGGCGGCAAGCCGAAAGTAACGGACGGACCGTTCACGGAAGCGAAGGAAATCATTGCGGGTTATACGCTGATCGAGGTGAAGTCGAAGGAGGAAGCGATCGAATGGGCGCTTCGCATGCCGGATCCTCACGGCTTCGGTGAAGGTCAGATCGAGCTTAGACAGGTGATTGACCTGCATGATTTGATGGAAGATCCGGAAACGCTGGCCAAGGAGATTGCGCTTCGCGAGCAGCTTGAGAGGTCTAAACCATAATGACCGATTCGTTGGCGGGGCGTACGATAGACGCCATCTGGCGCATCGAATCGGCGAGGTTGATCGCCGGATTAGCGCGGATGGTCCGCGATGTCGGCCTCGCCGAGGATTTGGCTCAGGATGCGCTTGTGATCGCGCTGGAGAAGTGGCCGGAGACGGGAATTCCCGATAATCCGGGCGCGTGGCTGATGACGACGGCGAAGCGTCGCGCGATCGATCTGCTGCGCAGAAACAAGCTGCGCGACCAGAAGTATGAAGAGATGGCTCGCGGGAGCGAATTGTATACGGAGGATGAAGTGGACAGAGCCGTGGACGGAGAGGTCGGCGACGATCTCCTCCGTCTCATATTTACTTCCTGTCATCCTGTATTGTCGCGCGATGCGAGGGTAGCGCTGACGCTGCGATTGCTCGGCGGGCTTACAACCGATGAGATTGCGCGCGCATTCCTCGTTCCGGAGTCTACGGTTGCGCAGCGGATCGTTCGCGCGAAGAAAACGCTGAGCGCAGAACGGGTCGGCTTCGAAGCCCCATCGGGCGAAGCGCTTAAGGGGCGTCTATCGGCGGTGTTGGAAGTGATCTACTTAATGTTCAATGAAGGCTATTCGGCGACATCGGGAGGCGAATGGCTGCGCCCGACGTTATGTCGGGAGGCGCTCAGGCTTGGGCGTATTCTTGCCGAGATTGCTCCGGCCGAGTCGGAGGTGCACGGGCTTGTTGCTCTGATGGAGCTTCAATCCTCGCGATTCAGAACCCGCGTAGGCGCAAACGGCGAGCCTATCCTTCTAATGGATCAGAACCGCGGTTTGTGGGATCATCTGCTCATTCGCCGCGGCTTAGCTGCGTTGGAGCGTGCTCGGGCGCTAGGAGGACCGCTTGGTCCGTATGCGCTGCAAGCTTCGATCTCAGCCTGCCATGCCCAGGCAACGGTCGCCGCAAGCACCGACTGGGTACGAATTGCCGCCCTATACGAAGCGTTGTCGCGCGTCCAACCGTCGGCGATCGTGGAGCTGAACCGGGCTGTAGCGATCGCCATGGCTTTCGGCCCTGCGTTTGGATTGCAGCTTGTCGAGGAGCTTGCCTCGGAGCCAGCTCTCGCAAACTATTATTTGTTGCCGAGCGTAAGGGGCGATTTGCTCGTTAAGCTGGGACGAGCCGCCGAGGCGCGCGAGCAATTCGAACTGGCAGCAGCACTAACGCGCAACGAGCGAGAACGCGAGCTGCTGCTGAAACGTGCGGCTGAATGCGATCTAACCGAACTGAAATAGAAATATTGAATTTTTTTCTGAGGCATGTCGATTTCATTTCTCTTTATTCGTCGTCATAGTAGAAAGCGGATTTTCAACTAAAACGAAGAGAGAAAGGTTGATGAAAAAAATGAACGTTCAACTAACCCCTTAATTAATGTCGGAGGATGCAAGAGCGCAAGCGGAGTTCTATAAGCAATCGCTAGGAGGAGGGATTGCATCCGTCATGACGCATGAGCATACTCCCGGCATTCCGGAGGCGTTCAAGGACAAAGTTATGCATTTGGCGATGACGGTTGCAGGCGGCAACACGCTGTTCATGTCCGATTCCTTCGAGCCGGTGGCGGGCAACAGAAGCTTGAACCTATCGCTTGGCTTCGAGAGCGAGGACGAAGCAAGGAACGCTTTTGCGGGTCTGAGTGAGGGTGGAGTAGTGAATTATCCTTTGGAGAAGCAGCCATGGGGTGCTTCATACGGAGAATTGCAGGATAAATTCGGCGTAACCTGGATGATTGTGCACGAGACGAAGTAAGCTTGGTTATGACGATAACGGAGGAGAATGAAGAAATGAATCAAGAAGTGACGGATTTTATTGAAGCATTGCCGGAGTCGTGGCACGCTGAGCTAAGCCAAGCTTTGCGTGAAATCGTTCATCGCGCCATCCCGGATGTTCAGGAGCGCATACAGTACAAGAAGCCCCATTTTCTCAAAAACGGCAAGTACGCTGCGGTTATCTCGACATCTAAGGATGCGGTGAGTTTTGTTATTTTCAATACCTCCGGCCTTACGATGCCGGACGAGCTATTCGAAGGTCCGCCTGAGCGCAAGACGATTAAGCTAAAGCGCGGCCAGTCCGCTGATGCTGACTTGTTGATCCCGCTCATAAGAGAAGCGTCTGCAACTTTATAGAATTGAAAGGGGTCTGTCCCAAAAGCCGATGGCTTAGGGACGGCCCCTTTGTGCTTGCACAGCCAACCTCTTGCTGCTATGTTGGATTTTTCGCAGTAACTTTGAGTGTTTGACGGGATTTTAAGTGCAAAACAGAGGTCTATGTTGCGAAATCCAATATAGCTCTCGTTATGGCGCGAGACAGCCTAAAGTTACTGCAATGATCCAGTATGGCCACTTCGCAATTTCCATGCCATGAACGACCCCTTCGCCCAACACTTTTGAGACAGCCTTTATTTTTTGTATCGGCGGTTATAAGCTTTTGCAGCGATGAAGGCTCCCGAATTACTCGGATAGCTCGCGAATGATTTCTTGTTCGGATTGGTTTGCAATCCGGAATCCAAGAGAAGCGTATAGATGGGCTGCCCGCTCATTGCCCGTTCGGTGTCCGAGAAAGATGCTGCCGCAGCTATGCCTCTCTCTCATATATTGGATGAGTTCGATCATGCCGGCTTTCCCGAAGCGCTTATTCTGGTATCTATGATCGATCATATAAGCCATAATCCAATAAGCGCCATCGGCTTGATCAACGGCATAAACGGTAAAGCCAATTAATTGTTCGCCTGCATAAATTGCTAGCGGAGTGAATCCGCAATACGCGGATTCTGCAAGCCAATAGACGGCCGGGACGGGGAAGACGTTCTTCTGCTCATCCGTCACTTCAAGCAAGGTGCATTCATGCCAATTGTCATGATCAATCGGCGCGAGTCTGACTGCTGGGCAATGCCGCTCGCGAATTTGATCGCAGATCCGCAACAGCTTATCTCTAAGCGTGATGGCCCATTCGGGCGATTGTGTTTCGTCCATTCCCTCGACGCTGCGCAGCAATCTGGCAAATGTATAGAGATCGGCGAACTTTCGGAAGAGGGGGATTCGATCTATATAAAATTCATCTAGCGGCTTGATTGATCTGTATCCAGCAAGAAACTGCTGGACTTGTCGCATTGCTTCTTCGCTGCCTTCCTGGCCAAGCAGATCGGATATAGCCGAAGTCACATCCATTATGAACCAGTGAACCATCGCATCGTCGAAATCAATGGCGTAAAATTGCGCTTCCTCCGCCGAATAGAACATATTGTCGGTCTCGAAATCATAGTGAATAAGGCCGGTAAGTCCCTCGCCGCCCGGCAGCGCTTGAAGCTCTTTCCGCAAGAGTGAAAGTTCATGACTAAGAACGGTTTCTTTAGGGTAACGCTGCAAGACTGACGAGATGAATGTTAGCGCATCCTCCCAGCTTTTGCGCGACGGCGTTTCCGGACGATATTTTTCGGATAGATGGTGCAGCGACGCTAGCGCCTTGCCCCAGCTAGTCAGGTGGCCGTCGGACATTTGCTCAAGAGGAATATGCGAGCCTTTGGCCTGTTCGAAGACCGTTCCGAAATAACGTCCCTGCTCGGTCTCAATGGTCTCCATCCATTGCCCATTCCTGGAACGAACAGGCACCGCGGCCGGAAAGCCTTCGCCGATCAAATAAAGGATGAAATCAAGCTCGGCTTCAATCTGCTGGGTTGTGTTATCTTCCTCGTGGATGTAGCGGAGAAAATATCGTGCTCCGTCTCGCTCGAACGTGTAAACAAAATTGCTGCTTGCTCTCCAAAACTTCAACGTACCTGCATCATGCTCCCATAATTGAAGCAATAGCTTGGATGGGATAGAACTCACCGTACCCCGAATCATATTGTTTAAATGCATCATTGCCCTAATGGCCTCCCATTGCCTAATGAGAGTTGCATTCTATTATGCCATACGACCTCTCATTGGCTCTTGTCTATTATGAATCGTGTTCAACACCATCACTCCTTCAGGTCGTAGTAGGGAGGGGGGGGATTGTTCCTGCCGTTTGTACTAACTCCCTCGTTGAACATTGTCGGTCAGTACCTTCACAAGAACAAGGTACAATTCAGATTAAAGCGAATATTACCGTCTGAATCGAAGTGCGGCCTATCGTATTATGAATACCTCCTCATTTATGCTATCCTGCTTCAGCGCTATAGTCATGGTGAACAATAAAAGGCGGTTATTTTATGCATGATTATGAAAATTGTCTGAAATCTTTCAAAGACAAGCTAGATAAGATAGAATGAACATTAACTTAACACGCTATGTCTAAAAACTTAACATGCATAGTTGAGTGAAAGTGTTGGGCGTTAAGTTTGTGGTGGGAGCCAGGAGAAAGGTGTGAGGATATGAGTCTGGAAGCGTTGAATGAACGAGTAGCTACCGATCTTTCTTATCTCGCTTATGGAGGTCCGAATTGGGTGCGTCCACGCAGCCATTCAGAAGGTCATGTGTATGATGTTGTCATCGTCGGCGGCGGGCAAAGCGGCTTAAGCATCGCCTTCGCGCTATTGCGCGAACGTGTATCGAATATATTGGTTATCGATGAAAATCCGGAAGGCTATGAAGGTCCGTGGGAGACGTATGCGCGCATGATGACGCTACGCACGCCAAAACATCTGACGTCCGTCGATCTGGGCATCCCGTCATTGACGTTCCGTTCCTGGTGGGAAGCGCAGCATGGGGTGAAGGGCTGGGAGCAGGTGGACAAAATCCCGCGCGGCGACTGGATGAACTACTTGCGCTGGTACCGTCGCGTACTCGGCTTGCCTGTCATTAACGACGTCAAGCTTCAACTGATCGAGCCGACGGAGGACGGTGTGCACCGGCTTCATATTAATGGCGACGGCGCCCCGTCGGATACGTTGCTTGCCAGGAAAGTAGTCCTTGCTACGGGGATTCAAGGCGGGGGAGAATGGCATGTGCCGGAGATGATCTCGGAGAACCTGCCGACTATGCTATATGCGCATACATCGGCTCAAATGGACTTCGATGCGCTCAAAGGGAAAAAAATCGCCATACTCGGCGGCGGCGCTTCAGCGTTCGACAACGCCAACTTCGCCCTTACGGAAGGTGTCGGCGAGGTTCACGTATTCGTACGCCGCAAGGAACTCCCGCGCATTAATCCGATTCGTCAGATGGAAGGCTCGGGCATGATCGAGCGGTTCGCAGCTCTGGAGGATAAAGATAAATACGAGGTCATGGCGCATTTCTTCAAGCACAATCAACCGCCGACGAACGATACGTTCGAGAGAGCGGCATCCTGGCCGGGCTTTCGCTTGCATCTAGGAGCACCTTGGCTTGAGGTGGAAGCAGTTGGAGGTCAGGCACTCGTAACGACGCCGCAAGGCAAGCACTCCTTCGATTTTCTTATTATTAGTACGGGACTGCTGACCGACCCTGCCTACCGGCCGGAATTGAGATTGGTGGAGCGCCATATTGCACGCTGGGGCGACCGCTATGAAGCTCCTGCGGAGGTAGCGAGTCCGGTGCTTGATGCCCATCCATACTTAAGCCCCGGCTTCGCCTTCATGAGCCGGAGCGAAGAAGGGAGGAAGCCTCTGCACGGACTATTCTCGTTCAGCTATTCCGCGCTCATTAGCTTTGGAGTCTCAGCCTCAGCGTTATCGGGTATGCGCTTCGGCGTGCCGAAGATCGCATCGGCGGTAGCAGAGCAGTTGTTTCTCGACGATAGGCAAACAATCTTGGAAGATTACTTCACATACAACGAGCAGGAATTCGTAGTTGCCCTGCCGCAGAACGTCTAATAGATTGCGTTAGGCAGCCATTCTTCTCCCGGAGTAATGGCTGTCTATTTATGCTTGCGTCAGCTCGTTAACGTTCTGAAATAGCGATAAATTTTGTTCAGTTTCTGCTCGTGCTTCCCCTTCGCGCTCTCCATGCTGCCGAATTCGAAAAACTTGACCTTTTTGATGCCTACATATTTAAAGAGCGCTTTTCTCATGAGTACCTGGTGCGAGTTGTTGAGCCAATAGAGCGGATAGAAGGCCGGGCCTTTCATGGTGGAAATGCATACGACTGATCTTCCTTTCAACAAACCTTCGGGCAGCAGTCCTCCCTTATCCCGGTAGGCAAAGCCGGAAGCGAACATTTGATCAATGTAGCCGAGCAGCATGGCAGGGGGGCGCCCCCACCAGATCGGATAGACGAATACAATCTTGTCTGCCCATAACAATTGTTCGCGATACTTGGTTAAAGCCGGGTCGGCGTGCATATCGCGTCGGCGTTTATTTGCATTGAAGATGAGGACAGGGTTAAAGTTCTCGGCATACAGATCCAGCACTTTGACATCCTCGATATTCGGGTTCTCGCCAATGCCTTCAAGCGTCTTCTGCAAAAAAGCGTAGCTTAAGCTCTCGTGATTCGGATGGGTATAAATAATTAGCGTTTTCATGTCACAGTCACCTCTTTACTTATCATTTGATAACTAAAAAATATCACACGGTTCTTATAGTTGTCAAATGATAATTGTTTTGTGACAACAAATTTGTTATTGTACGCGGTAAGAGGTGATTCGAAGTGGAAAAGAAAGAGTTGTTCCAACAATTGATTGCGTTTATAACCGACGTTCACCAAATGAAGCATAACGTGACTAAGGGATTTTCGATAGAGGACATTACGCCTGCCCAATACGGTATTCTTGAATTTATCGCCGTATCGCAGCCGGTTACGGTTAGTGAAATTAGCGAGTGCAAAGATATGTCCATGCCGAATACGAGCCGTGAGCTTAAGAAGCTGATAGATAAATCGTTATGCTGGAAGTACGATGCGGATGAGGACAAGAGGAAGCAATATGTACGTCTCGCTCCTAAGGGGGAGGAACTGATGGGCAATGTTTTTGCTCATATGGAGAATTGGGTGGGGGAGCGTGTCCGGGGTTTGTCCGGCGAAGAGCTAGAGCAGTTGTCTCAGGCGATGGAATTGCTTAGATCGACGATCTTTCGCATAGAACGATAGAAGCAGAGCAGGGCGGTTAGAGACTCGCCCATGCTCTGCTTCTTTGTTTTCCATATTACTTCACAGTCTCGATGAGGATCGTATTGTCGTTGCTTTCTACTAGGCGGGTCTCTTCCGGTGTTACCTCGTAGATCCAATAGCCGCGCAGGACCTCTTCATTGATCGTATAATCCAAATTTTTCATAAGCGTTACCGTATATTTGCCGGGCGAGGAGGAGGCGGCTACTGTGGTGGATAACGTTCCCTTGACTTTTGTTCCTGGCGCCTTGCCTCCTGTTACAACCTCAATCTCCTTTGCTTGGCCAGATGGCGGAAAATCCGGCTTCTCTTTAAGCACCGCAGCTACCGCTTGATTTTCATCGAATCCCGCATTTTGATCATCCGTGACGTTTGCTTCGATGACTGCTGGTTCGACAACCGGAGCGGCTTCTTGCTCCTTCCTCGCTTGATCCTCGTTCAGACTGCAACCGCTCAATACAATTGATATCGCACAGGCTATCGCAAACCCTCTTAGCTGCATAGGTACAACCTCCAGATGTTAGATAAAAGGTTTGACGCCAACTAGGCAGATATGGTTGCGGTCTATCGCAAAGTAGAGAAGGTTATTTCGGCGGAGCCTTATCATCGGCGAGCTTAATCGTTTTCATGAAGTGGAGAAGAAGACGTTGCGGTAAGAGCGCATGTGCCCTTACAGGGATGGAGAAGCTGAAGTGTGCGGTCTGTAAGGGCAAATACGCACTAACAGGCGGGCAATCGTCGAGCGAGTGGTTGTATGGTAGTGCTGTAAGAGTGCATGCGTGCTACGGTAATCGCACCGTAGAAGTATATTGTCTGTAAGAGCAAATACGCACTAACAGGCGGGCAATCGTCGAGCGAGCGGTTGTACAATTATGCTGTGGGAGGCACTAGTATCCTTATAGTCGGCAAGCTGCGGAAATGCGCCGTCCGCCAAAGCGAATTCGCTCTTACGGCGACCGTCTAAACCAACAAATTGAAAATGTAACGTTTCATTTTCTGCTCTTTATTGTGTATATTAAATTTCAAAACTATAAATGAGTTTGCCTGAAGCTCTCATCCTTACCGATATAGTTGAATCCAGATTGGAGTGTGCATATTGAATAAGTTTGCCTCGATGAATACGTTACGCAACCAGATTTTTCTTGGATTCATGGTTGTTATGGTCATTGTGCTGGCTTCTGTGGGGTTGTTTACGTACGATCAGGTGTCGGTCCTGCTCCGCAACAATGCCGAGAAGCATATTCAGCAGACAGCCGTGCAAGCATCCGGCAAACTGGATGCGCTGCTGAAGCAGATCGACACGCTGACCGCGCAAGTAGCGACGAACGCAACGATCCAGCGGCTGCTGACGCAAGAGGTCGAAGGCCGGAAAATCAGCTTCGAGGAGCGCCAATTGCTGCAACAGGAGGTTCGCAAATATACGCCTTATGCGACGGGCATTCAATCGCTAGAGCTGTTCACGACGGACTATCGTATGCTATTACCGCTTACGGACGTCAGTCTGGACAGCCGCGTTTCCGAGGATCGGATTACGCTTGCCGACGAGGGGAAGGGAAGGCTCGTATGGTACGGCATGGATCCGCGATATCCGAATGTCGTGATTGCAATCCGTCATATCCGGCTGATCGATAAGTCTTTTTCCCATGCGGGGTATTTGATGGTCCATATGGACAAAAACTACTTCGAACTGACGGAATCGGGGCAGGCGGAGGAAAACGATGTTCGCGAATCGATGGGGCTCGTCGACGCTTCGGGACAGATTATCGCATCCGATTTTTCCAAGGAGTTGGATATCGGCTCGATGATCGAGCAAAGCGGAGAGACCGTGCAGATCGACGAAGAGGCATATATTGCGGTTCAGAAAAAATCGGAAGAAACGAATTGGCGGATCATCATCTTAACGCCTGCCCGGTACGCGACGGAAGGCATTTTAATCTTGCGTACCGCTATTATCGTATCCGTCATGGTAGGTGGCTTGCTGTTCCTCATTCTCACCTTCATCCTATCGACCATGATTACTCGGCCTATTCTGAATCTTATTAAAGCGATGCGCATCGCGAAGCTTGGGACGCTGAAGCCGATCGACGTTTCGACGTCCTCTATGGAGATTAACGAGCTTAACAATACGTACAACCAGATGGTCGGCTCGCTTAATGAGCTGATCGAAGTCGTCTATCAGAAAGAAATCATTCAGAGCCGCACGGAGCTTAAAGCGCTGCAAGCCCAGATCAATCCGCACTTCCTGTTCAACACGTTGGAAGCTTTCTATTGGGCTCTCGACGAGAAAGGGGAAGAGGAGCTGTCGCAAGTAGTTGTGGCAATGTCGGGACTGTTCCGTTATGTCATCGCTCGCCCGGACGAAGATGAATGGGTAACGATCAGCGATGAGCTCGACCACGCGGAACGGTATCTTAAGATTATGGACATGCGGCTCATTGATCGATTGTCCTGGCGAATCGCCGCTGGCGACATTTGCCGACGCACGCCGATTCCGAAGCTTCTTATCCAGCCTTTAGTGGAAAATGCCATTACGCATGGCGTTGAACAGCAAATCGGACCAGGAACCGTCGAGATCATCGTGTTGCCATCCGCTCGTACAGGCTATACGAGAATCGAAGTAACGGATAACGGGCCGGGCATGGATACGGACAAGGTTCAACAGCTGTATGCCGCGATGCAAATCGGGTATAACCGTTCCGCTAAAGGAAACGGAGTCGGAATTGCTAACGTGGACCGAAGATTGAAGCTATATTATGAATCGGATACCGACGGGCTTGTTATCCGCAGCGAGAAGGGCCGTGGTACGACGATTGCTTTCGAAATACCGAATGAATACGGGAGTGAGAGCTGATTATGAAAACGATATTGGTAGTAGATGATGAACCGAGAACGAGGGAAGGCATTCGCAAGTCGTTGGAGGCTTGGGCGGCAGGCCGTTACAAAATAATAACGGCGGAGAGCGGCGTCGAGGCGCTGAAGTGGCTAGAGGCGAACGCGGCAAGTTTGCTCATAACGGATATTCGGATGCCGGAAATGGGCGGTCTCGATCTTGTTGAAAGAGTGAAGGCGATGGAGCATCCGCCTGTCGTCATCATTATATCCGGACATCCGGAGTTTGATTATGCACAGAAAGCGCTGCAATTTGGCGTATTGGAATATTTGTTGAAACCTCTAGATAAAACTAAGCTTGTTCAAGCGGTAGAATTGGCTTTGAAGCGGGAGGAAGACATACACCGGGTCGAACGAATGGAGCGGCTAGTAGATCCGAAGCTAATGGAGACCGTCCGCCAAGGGAAGCCATACGGTGCGCAGGTGCATGAAGCCATACAGTTCCTTGACAATCATCTTCATGAACCGGTCTCCATGCGCGATATTGCCGACCATCTCCATATGAACGCCAGCTATTTCAGCGTGCTGTTTAAGGAGCAGACGGGATTAACGTTCAGCGAGTATTTGACGCGCAGGAGGGTACAACGGGCGAAGGAGCTGTTATCGGGCACGAGGCAGACGATTGCCGAGATCTCCGACCAGGTCGGCTACCAGACGGCCAAATATTTCGTAAAGGTATTCCGCTCGATCGAAGGAATGAGTCCGGGACAATATCGCAAGAGCGTCGCGCATTCGGAAGAGACAATCCAATAAAAGTAGAACTTTTCCCAATTCACATAGCCTTACCACGTTGCAACCGCATTGCTACAATTATTTTGAAGCAAGACGAACCAAACAAACAACATCAGAAAAGGGGTTGTAAACGTGTTCAAAAAGAAATGGTCCATCACGCTCATGACGACGCTTTGCCTGGCAATGGTAGCTGCAGGCTGCGGCAACAACGGCAATAATGGCGCTAACAACGAAGGCTCAGCAAATGGGGGCGCAGCTGAAAGCGATTCCAAGAAAGTGACGGTCAACTTCATGCATCTATGGCCAGAGGGTGTATCCGCCGGCCAAAACAAAATCGTTAACCAAATTATCAACGATTATCAAGCTGAACATACTAACGTAACGATCAAGCAAGAGGTACTGGACAACGAACAATATAAAAACAAATTGAAAGTGCTTTCAGCTTCCAACCAGCTTCCGGACGTTGGCGTAACTTGGGCGGCCGGCTTCCTGCAGCCTTACGTTGAAGGCAACCTGTTCACGCCGGTTGACGATGTGCTGGGCGGCGAATTGAACGGCAAGTTCGTAGCGGGCACAACGGAAGCCTATGCGGTTGACGGCAAAACGTACGCGCTGCCGCTAGAGTTCAACATTGCTCCAATCTACTACAACAAAGCGATCTTCGAGAAATACAACCTTGAAGTTCCGCAAACTTACGATCAGTTCAAGCAAGTCGTGAAAACGCTTAGCGACAACGGCGTAGCGCCAATCGCGCTTGGCAACAAAGACCGCTGGACGGGCTCGCTTTGGTACATGTACATGGCTGACCGCTTCGCCGGTCAAGAGACGTTGTCCAAAGCAATCAAAGGCGAAGCTTCGTTCACGGACGAAAACCTGATGAAAGCTGCTACCGAGGTTCAATCGCTCGTTGACGGCAATGCCTTCGTGAAAGGCTTCAACGGCTTGTCGAACGAAGAAGCGAAGTCCGAGTTCACGAACGAGAAAGCGGCAATGTACCTGATGGGTACATGGGAGCTTCCGAACTGGACGACGAACGCCGATATTCCGCAAGAGTTCCGCGACAAAGTCGGATTCTTCAAATTCCCTACGGTTGAAGGCGGCAAAGGCGACATCAATAGCTGGGTAGGCGGACCGGGAGTAGGCTTGTTCGTCGCAGAAAACTCCAAAGTAAAAGCAGAAGCGAAAGCTTTCGTCGAATACTTCGTAACGAAGTGGGGCGAGCAATCCGTAACGGGCGCAGGCGTTATTCCTGCTACGAAAGTGGACACATCGGCGCTTGAGCTTCCGCAGCTCTACATCGATCTGTTCAACGAAATGAACCAAGCAAGCAGCATTACTTTGTTCGCAGACGTTCAAATGCCGGCTAATGCGGCTGAAACGCATCTGAACATGATTCAATCGCTGTTCGGCAAAGCTGTAACGCCAGAGAAATTCGCGCAGGAGCACGACGCTGCCGTAGCTAAATAAGCGGACGAATATAAAGCAATAAAGCATAAGAAGCTTTGCTTATCCGGCTGCGGCAGCCGGATAAGCGGCCTCTTGCGTTATGACCTTAGAGAGAGGAGTCGGCCCATTTGGATAAGGTAATGTCGAATAAAAAAATGATTGCGCTCTACGTACTGCCTTCCCTGCTGTTGATTATGGCCGTCGTATACATTCCAATCGTGCTGACGGGTTATTACGGCCTTAACGAATGGAACGGCATTGGGGCTATGAAGTTTGTCGGACTGGACAATTACAGCGCCCTCATTCAAGATGACAATTTTTGGAGTAGTGCCGGACATTCCTTGCTGCTCGCCGTATTCTCGGCACTCAGCCTTATTTTATACTTAATCGTTGCTATGGTATTATCCGCACGCCTTAAAGGATCGAACTTGTTCCGCAAAATTTACTTGATTCCGATGCTTCTGTCTTCGGTTGCGATCGCGCAGCTATGGCTCAAAATTTATCATCCTACGAACGGTATTATGAACAGCTTTCTAGAATCTATTGGGGTCGCTAATCCTCCCGCATGGCTGGCAGAGCCGTCGCTTGTGCTGTTCGCTCTGTTCATCCCGATTCTATGGCAATATGCGGGCTTCTATATTCTGATTTATTATGCTGCGCTTAAGAATATCCCGACGTCGCTGGAAGAGGCGGCGAAGATCGACGGCGCGAATGCGTTCCAAATCGCATACAAAATCAAGCTTCCGCTCGCAATGGAAGTTATCAAAGTGACGATCGTGCTGGCTGTTGTAGGCTCGCTCAAATATTTCGACCTGATCTATGTCATGACGGACGGCGGACCGAACGGAGCTAGCGAAGTCATGGCCTCGTACATGTACCATCAGGCTTTCCGGGCTTACGATTTCGGCTACGGCAGCGCGGTAGGATTTTTCCTGCTCGTCATTTGCTTGATAGCTACGTGGATTATCCGCAAAATGACCGTTACGAAAGATACGATTCAATATTCATAAGGAAGGAGGAAGCTTCATGACGAGCACAACCGCTGGACAACTAGGCGGCGCATCGAGGGGGAAGGGTTCGAGCGTCCTGCTTAAGCTGGGATATGCACTGCTCTATATCGTGTTGATTGTCGTCGCTGCCCTGCAGCTGTTCCCGCTTGTATGGCTGCTGTTTTTCTCGCTGAAGAGCAATCAGGAAGTGTTCAATCTTCCTCCGCTGTCGCTGCCGACCAACCCTCGATGGGAGAACTACGGCAAGGTATGGAGCGCAGGCAATATCGACACTTATTTTCTGAATAGCGTATGGATTACGGTCGTCGCTACTGCGCTTACCGTCGTCCTTGGCAGTCTCGTGACGTATGCCATCACCCGGATGAAATGGAAGGGCAGCTCGCTTGTCCTTGGCCTGTTCATGGTGGCAATGATGATCCCTGTCCATTCGACGCTCATCCCGCTGTTCAGCATGTTCAATAAGGCGGGGTTGATCGATCATCCGCTGTCGCTCATTTTAACGTACGTCGCATTCAATATGCCGATCACCATTATGATTCTGCTCGGATTCTATTATGCGCTGCCGCGCGAGGTCGAGGAGGCGGCGATCATTGACGGATGCTCGGTCAACCGGATGTTCTTCCAGATCGTATTGCCGATGACCGGCTCCGTGATTGCAACAACTTCGATTATTAACATGATTTACAACTGGAACGAGTTTATTTTCGTCAATACGTTCATTAGCTCGGATTCCTTCAAGACTCTTACGGTCGGCGTGCAAAACTTCATCGGCCAGTATACAACCGATTGGGGCGCGATTGGCGCTACGCTCATGATCAGCATTTTGCCGATCCTGGTCGCATTCCTGTTCCTGAGCGACCGCATCGTTGAAGGCATGGCTGCCGGCTCGGTTAAAGGGTAAGAAAGCGTAGCTGAGCTTGTTAAGCTTAAAAGCAAAGGCAAGGCCGTAGATAACCTGGTTGTCTTCCGATAGGGAAGGGGACCGGGTTATCTTTTTGTTTTGGCTATCGTCTGATGTTGATTTTAGATTTGCATTTGCCTAATCGAAGCTGCGGACAGCAGAGACCTTAATTGTTGTTTTACCCGCTGAGCCTATCTCTTACGGACACGCTGGACTCTATCTGCGACATGCTGCACTGGTTTGTTAGGAATAGGAGCCAATAAGGTCACCTTGGTTCGCAACCTCGCAAAACGAAGGTTAATTTGGCGTTTTAGCGTCGCTGGTGTCCGTAACGGAGGTGGGTGAGAGAGAGTGTGTGCAAGCTCGAGTTATATTAAAAGGATAATGAATAGTTAGCGCGAATAATGGTTAACGGGGTAAATGAACCTATGGGGATAGAATAAACCGTAGTGGAGGATGAGCGAGAATGATCGATTTGGAAAATGGGGATTTTATCATTTTCCTTTTCGTGACTCGTATGCAGATGGATGAACTGTCCACTTTGCAGATCATATTCTAGTTGGATTTTAACACCAGCGGTGTGACTGCATCCTCCTGTACCCTGATAGGACGGAGCGAAGCTGTCCGGGAGACGAATAGCGTGTTTGCTGGAGTAAAAGCGAAACGATCTACTGTAGAAAACGTACAGCAGCTGAATTAAAACGCTGATTCAGTCCTTCTGGACTCATAAGAATCCCTGTCGTTGCCTCTAACGTACTACAAAGCTGGTTGAGAGAGGTCGTAGCTATTCGTTGACTCACCCATACACATAAGGCGACTAAATCTTGCGCACGATATTTACTGGTTCGTGTGACGAATCCTGTTTCTTTGGCTAGTTGGGTGAGAGCAAGAGGAGACAAATGTCGTTCCAGTTCTTGTGAAAACAAATGAAGGTCGTCTGAAATACCAAGATTCATCATAAAACGTTATCCTTTCATTAGTCAGTCTACCGAAAGAATAACGTTTTTTCGTTTTGAGGAGGTAGTATTTTCCTTTAGCTTGATGGGCATGGGGTCCTGCCAACATTTTATCGAATATATACGCTAAGCCTTTGTCATGTCGTGATTGGTGTTTTTTCTTACTCTAAGCTAATCCGGTACGATCACCCGGATAAGCCGAATATTAAATTCCATTTATTAGCCTTTTTTCGTTAAAAAAAAAAGCAGCGACGGACTAGGTGCCCAAATGGCCTAGACTGCCGCTGCTTTTATTGTTCTATCGTTTCCCTTCCCTCAAGAGGTCCCGCAACCAAATGACTTAAAACCCACGCTAAGACATTAATTTACGTGCTCCTGTTACCATGCTGAGAACATAGCAATATCTTCAGTGATTGTCGTATTTGATGCTTACATAGACGAAAACTTTCTTATCCGGACTAAAATCATTGCCCGTATGTCCCTTAACTCTCCACTCCGCTCTGTAACCACTGGGCACCTCGGTAGCACTGTACTCAGTACCATTTGTAAGTAACGTCGTATCTTCCGGCAATCGGTTACCCTCGCCCACGGTCTCCAGACTAAGGTCATAATTTTCTCCATACGGAGAACCCATGGAGACATTAACGACCCCATGATAACCCTCAGGGGGGCTCCAAGATCCACTCAATACTTGGCCTGGAGACGAAATGTACCCGTAATATAACAAAAACTCATAACTGGATCCGCCGTATGAATAAGTTTTGGAATCGGAAAGCTGAAAAGAGCCGACCTTTACTTCTTTTTTCACACTTTGATTGCCATCGGCATCGACGGCGACCAATGAAAAGAAGTAGGACGTGTTTGGAGAAAGCCCCTTCACTTCATAGCTGTTCACATCCCCGTTCAGGGTAGCCAGCAGCGTGTTGTCTTGGTATACCTTGTACTTGTCTACGCCCGTTTCATCCGTAGCCGGCTGCCAATTCAGCTGTACGCTGTTATAGGTCACATCGGTAACCGTCAGCACGTCGCCCGCAGGCCACTGTGGCGCTTCAGGATTGGCAACTTGTACGGGAGTATAACGGTCTGTTGTGGTTCCGTCTCCGAGTTGGCCAATCGAATTATTCCCCCACGCCCAAACGGTTCCGTCGCTTTTCACCGCAAAACTGTTACCATTCGCCGCGATGGCGGACACCGAATCGAGCTCGGTTACTTGAACGGGGGAAGATCTGTTGGTCGTGCTTCCATCGCCCAGTTGGCCACCACCATTAAATCCCCACGCCCAGATGGTTCCATCGCTTTTGAGCGCCAAAGTATGCGAAGAGCCCGCAGCTATGGCGGACACCGAATCGAGCTCGGTTACTTGAACGGGGGAAGATCTGTTGGTCGTGCTTCCATCGCCCAGTTGGCCACCACCATTAAATCCCCA
>NZ_JAUSST010000007.1 GCF_030812415.1 Paenibacillus harenae
GGTCGCTGGCCAGCATCTGGGACCCATATACATCTTACCAAGGAGTCTTTTTGTTTCTCAAACCTCGTATTTCTTCATTATAGGAATGCTGCCCGATAGCTTAAAGAGGCCACCGATCTTTTCGGCAGCCTCATCCTGGTTGTTTGATGGAGCTAACGTCCCTCGTTAGCTTAACATGCAGATGCCGCGTGTCCGTGAGGTGGGTAAAATGAGTGAATATTTACAAAGTAGCATTTGGTAGCCTATGATTTAAATATTCGTCCAATGGGAAATTGCATCGGATTCCAGCGTGCGTCTATTAGAGGACCGACTACGCCGCAATGAAATCAAGCTGAAGGAGATGAACAAAGGTGAAGAATAGATTTGAATTTACTGCGGTCGTCTTAATAGGGAATGGTGAATTTACAGACGACTTTACCATCGATATCGCCAAAATGGCTGACCGTTTAACCACACAGCTGGAGATCGCAAAGAAAGCGCACCAAACTATTGCGAAGAGCTCAGCGCAAAACAACGAGGCAGCTAAGACAATTGCCGCAGAAGCTCTAAAATCGATTGTGGAGTAGATGCCCGGCTGCATTGAACTATCGTTTCCCGTTAGCTTAATCATTCATTGTGTTATCAATCTACTTAGTTCTTGCTTAGCAACTTCTTCAACCCAAGCAACAAGTTTGGACAATCATTAATTCTGTATATTGTATATTCCGGATAACCACCATCAAGGGGTGTAATGTGCTCAAAACAATGGTCATGAGCAAGCATTAATATTAATGAGTTATTCTTTTGGTATAGTGTCATATTGCCGTTAGCCTCAAAGGCGAAGGCTATGTAGTCGTTAGGATTGATATAGCTTTCGAACTCTTCATCATTACTTACATCTTCGACGTACGGCGGGTTTTTTTATTTTATTCAATCCTCTGCCGATACTCTAGAATATCTCCAGGCTGGCAATCAAGTGCTTTGCAGATCGCTTCGAGTGTTGAGATTCGAATGGCTTTCGCTTTTCCGTTTTTAAGTATCGACAGGTTCGCCATTGTAATGCCGACTTTCTCCGATAGCTCAGTAACGCTCATTTTCCGCTTTGCAAGCATGACGTCAATATTAACCACTATCATACGGTCAACTCCTGTTCTTCTTTGAGCTCGATCGCGTTTTTGAGCAGTTTCTCAAGAACTGCGGCAAATACTGCGATTACGACTGGAGCACAGGTTATAAATAGCCCGATGACCATGACGCCTGGTGCGTCTGCGCCGTCAGCTACAAAGTAGAAAAGCGGGAGATTACATGCAAACATGAGTGATACGACAACCGCCGCTCGCTTTATTTTCTTAAGCGCTAAAACAGAGGTTTGTGAAAAAGCGGTATTTGTATCGATGTACCTGAGAAGCTTAAATGCCTGAAGTAGCGTAAATGAATACGCAATAGACGCCACATACGCAGCCAAAGCGGAAAGATAAACTTTAATATCCGGGAAATCCGGCATCATACTATGCACCATAGCTGGGAGTCCATAAAAACACATCACTAATGCAGGAATTGCCATAACAACCAGAACAACTTTTAAAAAGAGCGTCTCTTTATTCATCTATTTCACCTCATTTTTGATTTTATCACTTCATTTATCGTTTTACAATAAAAATGTATTGATTCCTTTGTTTGAGCCCAACAAGTTATTTATAAAGAAGAAGCCATACGGCTTATTTGTTCCTCCTTCAAATTTGATCCGAGATACGGACATATTTATGAACCCACTTATTGAAGTTATTCGCGAAAATGATTAAACTATTCTGCCCGTTAGCTCAACGAGGCTGCCGTTTCATACCGGCAGCCTCGTCCTGGTTGGATTGTTAAACTATAGTACCCGTTAGCGTAACGAGCGCTCCTAATAACAGCAATCATTCTTCACCAATCAGTCCGAATTTGCTGAATCGGTGATACCAGCCATTTTTTGTAAATAGCTCCCCTTGCAAGCCATCACTTACTTCTGCCACATTCACCCCATCTACAAACACATCAATCTTTTCATTATTATCATGAGCCTCTTGTAATGCAAAGAGTAGGTCGTGTATTCCATTGCCTACACAGCTAAAGATAACAGTTCGTATTATATTTTTTTGTTCCTCATTGAATTGATTAAGCTCAGCCTGAATCTGTCGCAATGAAGGAGCCTTACATTTTCCATTACTGAGCGTATCATAATGATCAATTGCCCTGTCTCTTAGGTTATTCATTATAAACTTCCCGAACTTATCTAGCGGCAGAATTACGGAAGAATCGTTCTCTGGCATAAAAACCTCCCTTTCCTTTTGTAACACATTTCAGCAATCTATCGTACTCCGTTAGCTGAACGATGGGCAGCCAAGCGCAGCCCTTCTGGTCCCTCAGTAGTTTATGGTTTCCGCTGTCCAAATCAACATGGGAAAATGAATTTCCCTTCTTTCAAAGAAGTAAAAATTGCATTGGTGACATCAACCGACCTTTGGTCTTGAACAACATCCTCTTCAAAGGTATCCTCAAATGTTGATCGGATATGTTTTTCGAGTTCATGCACGTCCAAGTCATTGAGATGCTTAGTAATATAAATCGTAATACGGCGAATTTCGGATTCGTATTCGTCTGGGGGGCACTCAATTGCTAATAGGCCAAAAGGATCCCATTGATCGATAAATTTTTTGACTATTTGAAAGATTGACGCTGTATCAATGGGAAGGTCGCTTAGATAACTTTTTTCCTCCTGTATTTGGAGCTTAGCCATTTTTAATCGTTCCTCAATCGACATGTTTTTGTTCATAAGCAATCCCCCTTTATCATATATCCACTTGGGCTTAACAAATTATCTGAAGGATATTCCTGTACCCTGATCTTTATCTTAATAAACAAAAGAGCAGCTGCCGCAAACAACTCCTTATTTTGTTCAACTATCGTCTCCCGATAGCTTAATAATTAAGTTCGATTTCTGGCTTCGTTATAAAGTGTCTTTTTGGGGACCGATTCCCCATTAAAACGGTAATCGGGATGGTTCTCAATCAACTCTTTTACCGAGACACCGTTAATTTTTAAACCATCAATTAGACAGTTATTGATCGTCAGATTTACAAGATCCGAGTTGGAGACCGTAGCATCCTCCAAGGTTCCAGAATCAAAATTCAATCCAAAAACATCGCATTGATTCATGTGCATACCCCACCATGCATTACCTTCCAGATATACTTCAGATAGATTACTCGCTCGGACCGTGGAACCAGTTAAGTCAACATGAATGATTTGAGCGTTTTTCATGTTTGCAAACCTAATTGTTGTCTCATGTAAGTTGGCATTTTCAATTGTGGAATTGGTCAAATCCCCTGTATAAAATTTACTATTCGTTTCATTCATTCAAGCTACCCCCATAATATGGAATGATTTCTTGATCTATTAATTCGCTGCAATTACTAAACTATGCTGCCCGTTAGCATAATGAGGCAGCCAATCGTTGTGATTGGCTGCCTCTTTGTCATTATTAAGCTATCGTGTCCCGTTAGTTGAGTAACACAACGAAATCCAGAAATGAATTAATTCTTTATCACTTGCTTAGTGACTAAAAAAAGTCCCTTCTAACGAACAGTATTATATAAAACCAGAATGGTAACAGCACCTTATAAAACTATCCCTGTTACTAGGAGGGAAAAATATATGACTATCCAACTCGCTGAAAGTATTAATCACTCAGCTCAAAATAATCACAATATAATTTCTATTATGGCCGAAATGATCGCAACTATGGAGATTGACGCCAAACTCAAAAAAGAAATTCTTTTTAAAGTTGATGAAATCAGTATGGAGATTTCCAGAAAAGATAAACTCTGCTATGACGTAGTGAATGCTACTCGTAATAACGGTGACTATTACAAAGCTAAGATGGTATGGAAACAATTTAGAAATAGAGTAGAGCATGCCCTTGGAGAGCTGAATAAGCGAATTCAATGGACAAGATACCCTGACGAGTGGAGCGAGACATATGAACTCCTAAAGCGTCGAGCAGCTTTACATGATGATGAGGTGGAAAGATTAGAGCGGCAAGAGTTATTGAGCGTCTAGTCATTTGCGGTTGCTTTTTAGTTCTTGTTTTTTCTTTTTGCTCTTTTCTAAAACATCGTGTTGGTTTTTGTTCATGTCACCTAACATTTAGATTCTCTTCAAAATTGGCTGCCGATGTATTGTCGGCGGCTGTCTTGTTGTTGAGCTAAAGTTCCCCGATAGTTCAATCACTTATCTCGGACTCCACCCTAAACTCGATCCATTCAATCCCAGTGACCTTGGTTTTAGTGGTCAATCCGCGAAATCCCCACATCCCTGGTTCAGAAATGTACGGGCCAGTAACCTCCCATTGATAAGCCAACTTGTGAGAGATGACTAATGCTGCGAAAACAGCATCAGCAATTTCGTCCTTATTTAAAGGTGTACTAAAAACAACATCGAATAAGGAGGAGTCCTTCCAATAACGTTCACACGAAACTAGAGTACCCTTCATGTCACATACTTCATTAAATCTTGTAAGTAGCTTATGCACTTTTTCCTCTCTGTTCACTTTGAAAAAAGCGTGCCAATAAATGTATTTGTGCATATTAATCCTCCGACCGGTTGATCTAGCGTCCCGTTAGCTTAGCCATTTAATCGAAGATAATGAGTTTCATTTTTTGGATCAGTAATAACCGTGAACCCAATAGAGTGGTAAAATACATCGGCAACCGGGTTATCAGTTTTTAGTACAAGCATCGTATAACATTTTCTAGCTTCTGCGATAACCGAATCCATTAACATTTTCCCAATACCAAATCGACGTACTCTTGACGAGACATAAAGTCTACGGACACGACCAACTTCATTGCTATTCGCATAAGGGTCTTGATTTAATCCGCAAATTCCAACAATATCGTTGTTTTGATAAGCTATAAAGACCGCCTCCCCATCTTTATCGAATTTATTTACACCAGTTTCATAGTCGTTTACCAATCGTTTGAGGTGACGGAATCCTTCACTCGTGCTTTCTTCAACCAATAATAATAACTTTCGGGTATCCAGATGATTAACTTTTTGGATTAAAATCTCATTCATTTAAACCATCTCCACTAAAGGGTTTTCCTAGTTTACTTCTGCATCTTCGTGGAAGTATCCTGCCAGTTAGCTCAACGACGAACGGCAGCCGATCGAATGGCCGGCCTCCGCTTTGTCGTGATTGAACTATCGTTCCCCGTTTGTAAATTGTTACGAAGTAAAAATGAAACTGCGCCTACATCGAACTCTTCAAAGATGTTATATGCAATTACGGGATCATTTGAACTTAGTAAATAAGTTCCACAGTTCTTAATCGTATCAATGAATAGCTCGTATAATTTTTCTAATGAGATAGACTCCATCAAATACATTCACCCCATATTCGATCGTACGCGGAAACTTGTCGGCAAATGTTACCGGGGAACTGGAAATATCAGTTCATATACTCTGTCGAAATCGTCTCGCATCCGTTGAATAATGCAAAATTTTGAAAACAATTGTTCAAGGCTGTTCGCAATTGCTTTGTTTGCTTTATGTCGTTCTCGTACCAGATGTTTTTAACAACGAGCGTCCCGGCTTTTCGCTCCGCGATTACCTCGGCTCGTCCGATGAGGCTTTCTCCGTATAATAGAGGCAACACATAATAGCCGAATTTCCGTTTGATTGCAGGCGTGTAAATCTCCCAGGTGTAATCGAATTCAAACAATTCGTTGATAAGTTTTCTGTCCCATATGAAATTATCTAGTGGGGCAATCAGCTCGCAACGCCATTTCGGCGCTGGATTTTGCAGAACGGCTTCAATAAGCGGCAAGTCCTCCGTGCGACAATAAAGTATATCCTTCATTTGTTCCACGGCAACAGCAACAATGCGAGCTTCGTGCAACAGTTGGCGGAAAACCTCGTTGCGCTGCTCCGCTTTCAATCCCCATATGTTCAGCCAGGCATCGGATGCGCGATTCCATAAAAGTCCAACAGCGCCGATTCGACGCAGTACTCGCCACTTGTGATGCTCAAGCTCGCCCTCCAGCGGCTCCGGCGCATTCAGCAGATTTGGCTGTATGTACTTCCCGGCGATATCGTAATATTTACGCGTTCCTTTTTTGTGATGTATAATCAACTCGCCTGTCGAGTACATCTGCTCCAGCACCGACCGGGATGAATTGTTTCCGCTGCTCCAATGGATGGCCGATCGCCAAGCGAAATTTCCATCCAATTTTAGATCATCCGAACTTAGCGCACCGTGATTTTGGATGTGAGCTCGTACTTGCTCTATCAACGCTTCCATTTCGGGATAGCGCTTGGCATGTTGTCGGGCGGCCTGCCTGTACCGCTCAAAATACGGCCAGTCCTCGACAGGGATAATGGCCAAGTTCTTGTCGGGATAATCGACAAGGATTCTATCTTGATACAGCAACTCGGCGAGCATGTTCTTGGTAAATCCTTTGATTCGCGACTGCAACACCAGTTCGGCGTTTTTTCCGCAAACATCGATGGGATCGTATTGAATACAGCCGACCTGCCGCACAAAATCCAATACTCCCTGCTTTCCGGTAAAATGATATTCGCCCAACAACCCGTGCTTCAATAGCAGAAATTGTCGTGCCTGGCGGTTCGTCAATTGAATCATGTACACATCGGCTCCTTAACGAAACAAACGGGAGCCGTTTGCACATGATTATGGTTGGCGAGATTGCTTATCTCAATAAAGTTACTATTTGCTTCTTTCCATAATGATGGTATCCATTGGGATGCTTCATTAGCAAACCTCTTTCCTAATTTTCCAATAACCGAAAATTGCACTTTTTCAATAATTTCAACCACGCCTATTCCCCCTATCCGTTGGAAAATACAAAAAAACAAACACATGTTCCCATAAAATGTTACCATTATCTCGAGCATAAAAACAAGAGCTAGTCAAAAATACTGCCCGTTAAAGCAATGAAGCTGCCGATCGCCGCGGCAGCTTCATCTAAGTTGTGTATTGAGCTAAAGTTTCCCGTTAGCTTAAGGACCGAGGGTCAATAGCCCCAATGCTTGAATATGTTGTTATCTGATGGATTCGCTTTACTATGAAACACTAATCTCTCTTTTACTTAATTTTTTAAATGCAGAGTAATACTGATCGGACATAATAAAACTTAATATTTTTTCGGCACACTCTGTTGGACTCAACTCTTCAGTATTTACTTCAAGGTCATATTCATTAAAAGAATATATTTTGTCGTACTGGGAATTTGCTAGTCCAATCTCTCGATCTCCTCTGATTTGCTCTCTTCTTGTGAGTTCTTCTTTCGAGCATATTACACCTACAAATAATGTAGGATAATCAAAAAGTACATCAAGATAATCATTAAACCGCTTGTCATTGTCGATTACGGTATCGACGATTACATTCAAACCCATTTCTGAAAACAATTTAATTGTTGCATAGTATACTGAGACTATGGGATCAAAAATTATTTGTCCGATATTATCCACTTCTTTTGTAGGTTCAATATCTGGAAATTTATTATTAATAAAATCAAAGTAATTACGAAAAAAATCATCTATGGATAAATGATGAAAAGGAATCTCTTTCTGATTTTTTAGTTCCATAGAAATACTAGTCTTTCCTGAACTTGAAGTTCCGTTCAAAAACACAATAAGTCCTTGCTTCAAACGAATTCACCCTCACATATAAGATTAGCGTATCATTCAGACAACGTTATATACACAACGTTCATTAAATTATCCAACTGATAAAATATTCGAGAACCGATTAAACTATCCTGCCAGTTAGGTGAGAAAAAGGCAGCCATTATGTCGGCTGCCATTTTTTCGTTTTCATTGAGCTATCGTCTCCCGTTAGCTTAACATGCAGATGCCGCGTGTCCGTGAGGATGGGTAAAATGAGTGAATATTTACAAAGTAGCATTTGGTAGCCTATGATTTAAATATTCGTCCAATGGGAAATTGCATCGGATTCCAGCGTGCGTCTATTGGAGGACCGACTACGCAGCAATGCAATCAAGCTGAAGGAGATGAACAAAGGTGAAGAATAGATTTGAATTTACTGCGGTCGTCTTAATAGGGAATGGTGAATTAACAGACGACTTTACCATCGAAATCGCCAAAATGGCTGACCGTTTAACCACACAGCTGGAGATCGCAAAGAAAGCGCTCCAAACTATTGCGAAGAGCTCAGCGCAAAACAACGAGGCAGCTAAGACAATTGCCGCAGAAGCTCTAAAATCGATTGTGGAGTAGATGCCCGGCTGCATTGAACTATCGTTCCCCGTTAGCGTAATCTATTTTAGGAGACAAAGGTCATCTAACCGACTGGTAAACGAGACCTATGGCTCCAGAATCAAAGGTCTTGTTTTCGATAAGTTTAAGATTGACCTTCTCCTTGAGACCTTGGAATAACGGCAATCCGTTGCCGATCAGGACGGGAGAAACCGTAATTTTATACTCATCGATTAAATTAAGCTGCATAAGGTGGTGTGCGATCCTAGGACTGCCGAGGATGACCATATCCTTGCCTGGCTGCTGTTTGAGGTTCTTGATCTCTTCCTCGACATCTTCTTTCACCAGTCTGGAATTGTTCCATTCGACTTTGTCCAGCGTCGTGGAAAAAACGATTTTTGCTGTCTTATCGATCCACTCGGCATGATTCCGTTCATGCTGCGAAGCTGATGGGTTCGAAGGCACAGATGGCCAATAACCGTGCATTAATTGATAAGTCCCTCGTCCCCAAATGACGGTGTCGGCAGTACTTAGAATTTCTTTCGCGTATTTCTCTAAATCACCATCGTAGGAAATCCAGCCAATGTCCATTGCACCGTTTGGCCCTTCTACAAAACCGTCAAGCGATGCGTGCAAAAATAGAACGAGTTTTCTCATTTTTAGTGCTCCTTTGTTCATGAGGGATGTCTACATTAGTTGCATTTTAGCACATTTCAGCTTGGATTGTTTCCTATGGATTGCTAAGTTAAACTCCCGTTAGCTTCATGCCTGCCAGTACAGATGTACAAAATTTCTTGTTTTGTGAAGATGTAAAAGGAAAAAGGAGCTGCCGCGGCAGCTCCTTCATCGGTTATGGATGTCGAAAGTAGTAAATTGTATTGTTACACATTATCCTTGAGACGTTTTATGCTTGATCAAGTACTCCCGTTGTCTCTTGAGATGCCATTTGTTTTTGCGCTTTAGTTACTTGATTGCGTTCGTGGTTGAATTCGTTTGATTCACTGTATTTAGCAGGAACTTCTTTGGTCTGATCTACTTTCCCTATAGCTTGCGACTTAGTCATGTTTATCTCCTTCGCAATCAAATTCCAAAAGGCCCATGAAATGAAAATCATCTTAGTGTGCTACTAGGTACAGACTTGAGTATCCACGTCATCCGGGTGCGGAGTCGATTGTTCAAACTCTGGGAATTCCCTCTCCTCTATTTCAGGGATGTCAGGCTGTGGAATTTCACGAATATCATCCATTTTCTTATTCCTCCGTATTTACATCTTTTCTGTAACGCTTGGCCTATATATTGTTTGTGAATTTTCCAATTATATACGTACGATCGTACTACGCAAGAGTGATGTGGCTGCCGGCCAAAAAAATCGGCTATGATAACATGTTCTTGTCCTAATATGGCTTCGGATATATGTTCTTGTCTTTCGCTTTTGACAAGAACATATATCCGCAAAATGAAAAAGCCGCGCAGCGCACAGCTCTCTATGCATATATGTTCTTGTCCTCCAACATTCATTGAACTATCGTTCTCCGTTAGCTTAAAGATATATTTTCACCCACGCTACCATTGGAGGGCGCCGTTCTCATCGAAGAACCCGCCGGTTGGTCCATCCTTAAGGAACTGGAAATTATGTTGGAAGTCTTCCGTATCGCCAAGCATTGAACCAGCGATTGTCAGAAAATCTTCGATTCCGATCTCGAAATGGCCATATCGGAAATTATACCCCCAATTGCGATTGCCACTTGTGAAGGTAAGCTGTTCCAATAAATCGGCAATCTTTACTTCTCGACATGGGACGTAGTTGATATCCCGACGGAATGGCACAAAAGATTCGAACATCCGATATTCGTAGACGCTGTCATCCGCAACCTGTCCAATGGCGGTAATGGATTGGAGCGACTTCCCTTTCGACATGTCCGTCCGTGGAGAGTAGTATATTAGCCAATCACCAGGACACATCCGACGTAGGGGTGCAGCTTCGCCATGACAGAGCTGCGCGAATCCACCCTGTACAGCTCGTTGTACATGTGAAGCAGCTACAACGCCAATCCAGTAACGGCTTTGCTGGCTTATTTCATTCGGCATCTTCCGTCCCTTTCTTATTGGCAATTTTCTAAAAAATTTTGTAAACGTTCCAGTTGCAATAGATGATGCCTATAATGCATTTCTACCAGCAAAAACCACTCTGTAGCGTTTAACGCGCCGAAACCTGGATGAAGGATTTTATTCCCTTCCACCGCCTGACTCAAAGCGATTTCAGTACGTTTCATCCGTTCCACTACGCCACGAAGTCCTTCTATCAGCTGCTCCTTACACTCCGGCTGCTGCGGTGTGTACTGTGGTGAAGCCGGGACCCGTATCCGAATGGGCGGAAAACTTCCAAGCTCAAACGCGGCCTTGCCATTCTCCGTTTTTTCCCCCGTGCTCCTAAGCACAGCTTCGCTTCCCGCCAAACATTGGTCAACATTACGCAGATGCATGAATTGAGCCGACTGAATCAAATGCATATACATTTGCCCAATCGACCATTCCTCCTCGTTCGGCTTTGCATGTAGTTGCTCCATATCGAGGTTTTCCAGTTCAACTAAATACCGTCCAACCGTCGCTTCAAACGCCTGCAATGCTTCTGCTGTACTTCTCATATAAACAACACTCCTCATTCATCCTGGGTATAATCCCAGTATAAAAAAACGCTCCTGACAACAGCATGTCAGTAGCGTTTTAAAATTTTTTCGGCCTCTTCCCGAATCCGGCAGCGTAAAGACTTCGGTTCCACAACCTCGACGTCTCCTCCCCAACTAAGGATAAGATGCAGCAATTCCTCCGGCGTTCGAACGCGAAAGTGGAACCAAACACCGTCTATCCGCTCCTCGACCGCTTCCATATAAAAATTACCGGTCTCGACGATTTTATCGGCTATTTCTGGATTGGCCCGAATCAGCACGCGTTCGTTGCGGTCATCTGGCGGACGGTAATGGCTCAAGTTAAAGCCATACGGCATAACAAAGTACTTATCCAACACGACTAGCTCAGTCATTCGCGACAAGCGGAAATGGCGGATATCCTGCCGCAGGTCGCAGCGTCCGATCAAGATCCAATTGCCCTGAACGAGCGCCAGTCCGTACGGATCGACCTCACGCATACTCTTCCTATTGCCGTCCGATTCCGGCATTTTTTTCTGGTACGAAATCTTTATTTTTCGCCGCTCCAAAATCGCCCGCCGCACTTGTCCGAGATAGTCTTTTTCCTTCAAGCCAGTTAACGGTTCACTAGCGTGAAGAAGCCGCATGGTTTCCCGAACGCGTGCCGATTCATCTCGCACTGGCTCCGGCAGAATAGCTTCAATCTTGCGTCTGGCAGCCTGAGCCACAGTTCCGTAATTACCATCCAACCTATGTTCGATAAAATCTGTTCCCATAAGCAAGGCCACGGTCTCTTCCGCCGAAAAACTGACCGGCGGCAGGAAATATCCATCGATCAGGGAATAGCCCTGACCGGGAGCTCCCAATATTGGGACCCCCATTTCGCTCAGGGCTTGAATGTCTCGATATATCGTCCGCACGCTCGTCTCAAATAAAGAAGCCATATCTTCCGCTCTCAATACCTTGCTCCGTTGTAGTTCAAGCATTATGGCAAGCTGCCGGTCGGTTTTATTCATTTTCTTTCCCCCCGCTGATCCATCATCCAGGTCCATTTAATATCAATATCCTATATTGGAACTATCCTGCCCGATCAATTAAAAAGGACGCTCCCGCGCCTTCGCTTGGGCTACATCCTCCTCATTATATTCCATTTCCAATTACCAATTAAAGAACGTACGCGGGTAGCATGTAATGCTTAAACAGGGGACATATCTTAACCTAAGCACTAAGAAAACACTTTGTTTTACAGTCTCATTCTTAATTTTCTTTGGACAATTAGCCGTGAAGCGTTCAGCATGGAGCGTCTTACTATGAAAAGAAAATAAAGTAGCTGCCGATAAATTCGGCAGCCTGTTGTCATTGTGCTATCGTTCTCCGTTAAAGGAACGATGGGTTGGAATTTTAGTATCGTATTTCCTGTTCTACACAAGTCTCTTTTTAACAAAACCTCTGATAATTTCATTGTCACATTGAGCAAGTAACTCTAACTTTCTAACTTTAACAGTGCAGCTGCATACAAGCTTTCAATACTTTCTGGAGATTTTAATTTTTGTAGATTTCTTGCGATATCCTCATGTCGAGTGTGCAAGTGCTCTTTCTAATAACTTTATTATTTTCTGCTCAGGAAACTCACTCATAAAGAATTCATTTCTAAATTTATCTTCAGAAATGTTGCTGTTCCAAAGTTTGATTACTAAATTTCTTTCAAGCTCTGTCATTTCTTTACCCCCACCTAATCTCCTAAGCATCTTTTATGACTTATTCTTCTACAATGGCACTGCGTTAACCTGCCCGTTAGTTTAACACGTAGGTTTAATTAATGTTATAATTCCAAGGATAGTGATTGCGGAGGATGGGTGAATATAGTCATTTCAGAACGCCTAAAGAAAAGGCTATGTTAAATCTTAGTGTTGTTTTATGACCGAAAGAAAACCGCCCTTTAGGGGGCGGTCAGTTGAATTATCGTTTTTTATTCAACATGTTTTGAATGTCTTGGTAGTCTTCTTCACTTATTATCCCATAACCTCCAAAGTTAAAGTCGAGGTATTCACCATTTTCATATTCATATCTGAATATATATAATCCAGAACCAATGTCCTTGGTGTCTCCTAACGCATATATAATTTCTTTGTATGTCATATCTTTCGTTATTTGACTCAACTGAGACGAAGTTACTTTTCTATTTCCATTTGTTAATCCCAGTATTTCAATATTATTTTCTTTACCGACTGTATTTTCTTCTTTAACAATCGAACCCTCTGACTGGCTGTCATTGCTAGTACATCCAGATAGAACAGTCATACAAGTCACAAAAACTAAAAATAGAATATTCATGCGGAAATTCATTGCACATCCCCCTTCTTTTATTCTGATTACCTTTTATACGACGCATTTTTCTTATAGTTGCATGTTCCTAAATAGGGAATTAATGGTAAAGCATGTTGAATGGTATCTAACTATTCTGCCCGTTCCCCTGTTCGTTTTCATCCCGAAGCTTACGAGGAACTGCGTATTCTAATGGCAAACCGAGAAACGGTTACCAAGCGCCTCAACGCTGCGGTTAACCAGATTCATCGCTGGGTAGACATTGTTTTCCCTGAACTTCGTCAGGTCTTTAAAATCCTTACCTGCACCAGTGCTATCGCTACACTCAGACTCTTTCCTTTACCGAAAGAGATCAGTCGGTTAAACATAGAACAGGTTCTTGATGGTTGGAAGCAATTTGTGAAGCGTCATGCTGGAGTTAAACGCGCTGAACTACTCATTTCACTTGCAAAATCCAGTGTGGGCACCACTCAGGCACTCCACGCTTACAAGCTTCATCTTGGGCAATTGCTCGAAGAATTTGACCTGGCCCAACGCCAGCTTGAACAAATTAAACACGAGCTCCAACTCATTCTTGAGCGTATTCCTTATGCACAGAAGCTGCTTGAAATACGAGCCCACAAGCAGCATAAAACCAATTAATCCTCATCAGCTCATGTATTCGCAGGATGACAAGAAGCACGGAGTATCGGGAGATGTTACGCAAAAGGGCTCGGCCCCACATTTCTTCATCTCTCACAATTACACGAGGGTGAAATCCTGCGAATTCATGAGTCTGGGTTAGGAAACTGAATCATTTCGAGGGAGCGTAACGATGTGTTGTTGAATTATAAACTTTAATCATTAAAACTATTTTCATAAATACCAAGGAACTTAGATACATTACACCTTATTGTTTAACCATTTCATCTTTAGACTCAAGTTGGCCAGCAAATTTCTTATAGTCTCTATAATTCTCATTACTAATAGGCACCCGCGCTTCAAATGCAGCGCAAAAAGACTTGCGCAAACGAATTGCGATGACGAAGGGCGATTGCGGCCAGCTCCGGATGCTCCAGCCGGATACAGCTGTGCGTTAGCAAGACCGACTTGGCATCCGAGGATAAGAGCTCTAGCTTGAGTTTAACCCCACAATTCATGAAGCGTTGCAGCTTAAAGCGAAAGCCCTCTTACGTTCTTGCATACTGAAGAGGGCTTTTACAAGGAGTGATGAAGCTTTACCGTTATGCAGATACTAGAGCTTCTGTAGAACATACCATACTGTGTACAATGCAAAAGCAAATATGGAAAAGAATACTGCAAGCAGCGCCCCTCTGACAACCCTCTGCCACCCGATACGGATCAACCCGTAACATCCACCATACACAATCATTCCGGCAGCAGCTCCCTCCAAAAAGACGCTCGGTGCCCGCAGGAGAACAATATAAAACAAAACGCTTATCCCTAACAAAAAGTAATTCATCCACAGAAACGCAATTCTGCCTTGATTTCGCATCAAGCTTATCCCCCTATTTCAAGACTTTCCATACAGTCTGCCGCGTCATGCGCACAGTCTGTATGTCTTCTAGATACGAAGATTCATTTCCTTCTATTTCCTTTGGTAGCTCAGTGTGTTTTAATTTGAGAAATTTAGTCCCAGTCTAGAAAAGAACAAACTCGTCACTGCCTCTAATTGTTCACGTCGGCCCTTCGTGTATCGAACTCCAACCGAAATTGAAGGACCAAATGCACATACTCTACAGACTGTTATTTTTTTAACAACAGCCAGTCGACTGCAAATTCTAAGTAAAGTACTAGAGAATACAAAGGGAATAGCAAGGATCTGGAAAGTGAGTCGGAAATAACTTCTTACTTCCTCCAAATTAGTATCATTTTTGAAATCAGGAATCATTTGAGTAAAAAAGCTAAGGTCATTAATAAGGTTTCCTGTTACAGCGCTTATTGTTACAATGACAACAAAAATGAATCTGATTATATCCAATGCGATCTTAGAGTGATCAAGGAATTCTTTACGAGAATGCTTCCTGTTAATAAAATACAACATGAAGAAGAATATAATCGTAGTCAAGAAAGTGAAAATTAAAAATAGGGGTATTGAAATACATGGTTGTAATCCGATTAAGAAGTTTTATGCTAAAGGGTACTGTGAAATAAGTGAAAAAAGCCCCCTGCTTCGATTGGTTACTCTGTTTGTGACGCAAAAACTAGTTTTATAGTTTCAAAGCTTTTTAAGTTTTCTAAGCTATTCTGCCAGTTATTTCAACGAACAAAGGCAACCGATCGTATTGCCGGCTGCCGTCATGTCGTGTTTGAGCTATCGTACCCGTTAGTTGAATGATGAAAACCAAATTTATTCACTTAATCAATTGTTCAAATGTCAAACCTTGTTTCGATTGTTCCCAATATTCCATTTCTGCTTTATAGTTCTCTTGTGTCCATTGGTCTAATACCTGTTGACTTACAATAGTTGAAGCCTTCAATCTTAGCCATTTAGAGTCGTTTTCTTTTAAATGAAGTTTTGCTTCCAATGTACTCTTCACTATATGTGGTATGGTAACACTTTCAAATTGGTCAGAAATGTTGTCATTAGAACCATTAAATTTTTGATACACCCTGTATAAAACACTTACATTGGAGTTGGTTTTATCTTCATTCTTAAGGTATTCTTGCTTTAATACATGAAAGGTAACATTTGAAATCAATGAGTATTTTTGCTTTTCATCTGCCCTCAGTTCAGAATCATCTGACGCCACCGACGCTACCGCCATTTCTGCAACGGAATCAGTATTTGTAATATGTTTGGCACCAGAACTACACCCAGTAATTGCAAGTATAAAAATGAAGGAAATAATGGTCATTTTCATTGTTCTCACCACCTCGGTTACATAATTGGTAGATATTCCATAAATTAGGACTATATATATAGGCGAAAGTTGCGTTATCCTGCCAGTTAGCTCAGCGAGGCTGCCGATTATGCCGGCAGCCTCGTTCAGGTAATTGTTAATCTATTGTCTCCCGTTAGCGTAACTCTTCGGATAAACATAAGGATAGTTGCTTACGCAGCTGCTTTTTGTCCACCTTATCCACGGCCGTTCGAGGCAAAGTATCTAGGATGAATAAATGAGATGGCCATTTGTGCCGTGCGAGACTTGGTTCACAAAACGCTTGCAACTGTGCCAGATTCAAGCTACCGCCATCCCGCAGAATTACGCAAGCGACGAGCGTCTCACCTTCACAGAGAAGTGGAAGTCCGATCACGGCCGCATCACTAACCATTTCATGGTTTGCGATCACCTGCTCCACTTCAGCACAATACACGTTTGAACCGCCTACTATTACCATATCCTTCAGGCGATCCAATACATAAAGATAACCATCGGTATCCATATAGCCAACGTCCCCGGTCCGAACCCAGCCGTCGGGCATCGCTTCGTTAGAGGCCTTCGGTTGGCGCCAATACCCGATCATAGTCTGCGCGCCGCGAACAACTATTTCACCGGGCTCATTAACTGCTGCCTCCCGACCGTCACCGGCAATAATCCGAACATGGAAGGCCTTTTCACCCTGGTCAGCTAGATCGGATGGACGACCTACTGATCGAAGGCGAATCGGATCGTCTTGATGCTGGATGGGAAAAGATCGGCTGATAGACATTCCGCATTCCGCTTGCGAATAATTGTTGACAATCAATGCTCCCGGGAATTGCGCTATCGCGTCCAGTAGGGTTTCCGGTGCAATGACGGACCCTCCGCAACCGATCACCTTCAGACTTCGCATATCCCTGCCGGTTGAGGACGCCTCTCGAGTGAGGTCGCGAAGTAACTGGCCGACAGTGCTGAGATGCGTAATTTGATCGCGTTCCACGGACTCCAGTATACGGTTTGCTGGATACTCGTCCAGAAAGGCCAGACATCCTCCTGCAGCCATTGTCGCCCACAGCTGGAACTGCCCAACGAGATGCGATATATTGAGCACCAGTACACGACGTCCGATATCATAACCGAAACCTGCGGAAGGAGTAAATTGATTCCAGGCTGCCATTCCGTTATGCGAATGCATTACCCCCTTCGGTATGCCTGTTGTTCCGCCAGTGTAGATCAGAACGGCTGTATCGTCTGCACTTCGCTTGCAAGTACCAACTGGAGGCGGCTCAAGCTTCTTCCGTAAAGGAGAATTCAGCGAAGTAGAACTCGAACCTTCTTTCGTCCTGAACAGCTTCGGAGGATTCGAGAGAAGTTGTATCGTGTAGTTAGCGGTATCGGAGTAACGATTGTCATGGATGAGCATGTGCGGTTCAGCATCCTCAAGAATGGCTGCTATCTCGGTTACAGTTAGCAAAGGGGACAGCACAAGTGGGATAACACCGATCCCTACCGCGGCATAAAGCGCTAGAACAAGTTGGGGATTAGGATCCCCGAGAAGAGCAAGTCGATCACCGGGCCGGAGACCCTCGTCATACAGATCATGGCTGAGCTGTTCAGCGAGTCGATGAAGTTCCCCATAATTTATAATCTGCCCGTGACTCAAAAGCGCTGGCGCCTCAGGGTACAAACTTGCTGCCAATGGCAATCGTTCAGATAGAATCATGTTATCGCCCCCCAATATTCCTACTTTAAATCAGGTATGAAAACTCGGATTATGAATAGAATACCACGTATCTGGAAGTATTAGGAATTAGTTATTCCAATCATTTTCATCAATTCCCCTGATAAATCGTTCTTCTACCAGGAGATCGGTTTCCGCGTATGATATTGAGCTAAACTGCCAGTTAGCGTAACGAAGGGCTAACACGCGGCAGCCCTTTCGGTGTTCAACTATCGTTCCACGTTAGTTCAATACAAAAATTTACATTTGTTTAATTGGGTACACTCTTTAACCTTTAATAAATTCTATTAACAAAGACCCCTCTGAAGAGGGGTCACCTATGTAAATTTATGTTATTTATTTCATTGCTATTTGGAGAAATGCCTTGATTAACGGATGTACTATTTTATTAAAAGCAGAGCGTTCGGGCTGAAATAGTGTTCCGACAAAGAAGGGATGCTGATAAAGCTCCATTATACGAGTTTCACCATTTTCATCTACTCCAACAATGCGCATCCCTGCATGTTCTAACAGAGGAGCAAATTCTGGATTCAAGCCATAATTGCAAATGCCGTATTGTTCAGTGATTTCGTCTTTGCCATAAAATGTCGCAACCTTTGAACCTGATGTGAGTCTGAAAGTGTGCGTTTTTTCACTCACAGAGCATGTAAGAGGAGCAACCAACATTAAGGAGGCACCAGGATTTTCTTCCGCATGATCTGCTTCATAAAGTCCCATCATATTTCTGGCAAATTCAATGATCATGTGTTGAAAGCCGCCGCAGGTTCCTAGAAAAGGAACCTGATGTTCACGAGCAAATCGGATGCCATTAAGCGCACCTTGCATACTTGCGTAAGGACTTGCAGGTACTGTCCAAAGCGCTTGATAATTTGCCAACTTCAGTTCGAAATCTTGTTCCAACGAAGGCGTTGCTATCCATTCGAAATCGACCTGATATCCGAGATCATTCGCCGCTAACTCAATAGACAAGGGGATTGCTTCATGTGCTTTGACCTCTTGATCATAATCACCGATTAGCCCAACACGAATCATTTGTTTTTACCACCTCTCCATTATGGGACACATTATGAAAATACATAAAGAGTAATTTTAATCCCGTAAATGGCTCGTTGTCAACCAATGGTTATCCGAGTCAATAACATTCGCGTACCCCATTTTTAAAACATTCTTATTCCACTCTACTGCCAGATAGCTTAATGACAGAAGGAGCAACTGCCGCGGTGGCAAAACTGCTCCTGGATGCTCTGAACTAACGTTCTACGAGGGAGCTTAATGAAGGGCTACCACATGGCAGCCCTTTCGATGTTAAACTATCGTTCTCCGTTAGCGTAACAACCAATTGGTTTAACTTTCATCTTTGAAATGAAAATGTTCATGATGGATCGAATCCATCCCAACCAATTTACCATTCATTTTATGGTAATATGCGAAGTTATTATTTAGCGGCATTCGAAGTATTTGATAGTTGTGCTCTCTTGGCAAGGCTTCCACTTCTTTGATAGCTAACTCACGTGTGGTGTAAATACCTATTGGAAAGAAATTTGGAAAACCAATTGAACCATCAGCAACGAAAATTCCCCATACGTAATCATTTGGCAATTAAATCACCCTTATCATTTTACGACCTAAAACCTGAGTTAAGTATTCGGTGACCAGATGAATTATCCTTCCCATTAGCGTAGAAAAAGCAACCCATCATTTTGGTCAATTGCCTTTGTTCTTGATTGAACTAACGTTCCCAGTTAGTTTAATGCCCTAGAGTCTTTTCGAAAACCGAAAACCAGAAACGGTGTAACCTAAATGTTTATAGAATTGATGTGCCTCTTCATGTTCTGGTCTATTGCCGCTAGTCAGAACAATAACGTTTGCCCCGTTTTCCCTCGCCCATTTTTCTGCTTGTTTAATAAGCTCTTTTCCTATTCCTAGCCCTCTATACTCTGTTTTTGTAACCAATGCTGAGATTTGAATTACAGGATCATCCCCTTCATAGCTGTAAAGCTGACGAAGGCCAACCATTCCAACCACTTTTCCTTCGCGTTCAGCCACAAAAGTACAATACATTGGATTTGAGGTTATTTTCTCCAATCTTTTTTGCATCTGTTCTTTTGATGCAGGATGGGCTAAATCACTCATCAATTCGGTTATCGTTTCAATATCACTAATTGAAAACTCCCTTATAACTTGCATTTTCGGCATCACCGCTTTCCAGAATATAACTCACGAATCTAACTAAACATTTTGAGGTTATTGAAGATAACTGCCAGTTAGCGTAATGAAGCTGCCGACCATTGTGGTCGGCTGCTTCCGTGTTTTTATGGAACTATCGTACCCGTTTAGCTTAATGAAGTGGTGGCAGTCTAATACTTTATTTTCTCAGTCTACAACTCTATTTTCCGAGTCTAACACTTTTTTTTCCGGTCTAATACTTTATTTAGTGTTCATAGACGGAGCGGAGACGCTGCTGTAGGAACAGAGTAGGCCGGAACCACTCATACGAGCGGTTTCCGGCCTTATTGTCGCTTCCTATTGCTTTGGCTTAACCCATTGATCCTGGAACACAACCTTATGCTGGGCTGCCTCGGCTTGATAGTCGTTTTCGTCAAAGCTGCCGTCGAATACGGAGAGTCGGAAATATACATCCGCCGTCCGTTTCAGCCTCTCGTTCGTAGGCCGAAGCGTGTACGCAAGCTCGCCCGGTTGATATACCTTCGGCTGATCGGAATGATTTGCCGCAAGGGGCGTTTCTCCGTATAAATATTTCCATGACGTCATTTCGAATTCCGTGCCGATGAGCAGCTCCGATACGAAAATGGCGCTATGAGGCGGGAGCGTTACGGGCTGCGTATTGATGGCTTTATACAGGTTATACGGAGGGATGGAATTGCCTACGTAAGTTTCCGTATAGTCGAACATAAAGCCGTCCAGAGCAGCTTGATCCTTCAGACCTTGCGCTGCCGCCTGATTGTACGTCATGCCTTTACTGCCTATTTTCAGCACTGTAAATTTGAGATGAGCGCCCGGTTCTAGAATGCCTTTCTCCTTGTCGGTAAACGTAATGCCCCGATCTTGGCTGTAAAAAAGATCCTGGACAAGATGGAAAAAGTATTCGGTTTCGTACGCTTCGTAGCTTAAGTAGTAGGTGACGCCTCCATCCTCGATCGGAATTTCCGCAGGAATATTAACCGTTGCCGTAGCTTGGTTGATCCCGTACGGGATCACGATAGGCTGTCTTACATTACGGCCCGTTTGAACATCGCCGTCTTGATAGCGAAGCTTCAGGGTTACCCAAACCAGCAGATCGCGAGCAACCGGAATTTCCGTATTGACAGAAACTTGTATGGAATGATTTCCGGCCGACGGTTCTTGTTGATTTGAAGATGGATACCGCTCAGAGTCCCAGCTTATGGCAAGCTGTCGATTTTCGTTCGTGACATTAAAGTTCATTCTTTTGTGGAATTCGTACAGCCGCTCTGCCTCAGGAGAATCCGGCAAAGCTCCGCCCCACAAGTCTTCCGGATCGTTCCATGTTGCATCGACGTGATAGTAAACGCCGTCCAGACGAATAAGATTCCATGCGTGCTCGATACTGGAGCGCCCGCTAATATAAAACATATCCAGGCCAGCAAGCTTGCCCAGTATTTGCAGAGCGTGGGCGTATCCGTCGCAAACCGCATACTGCTCGATCAGAGCGCCGTATGCCGAGTATGGACTGGTCTTGGTCGGGATGCCGCGGTTGAATTCGCTGTCGTCATACGTGACCAGATCGATCAAATAATCGTGAATGGCTTGTTCCTTTTCCACATCGGTCATGCCGGGTTTAATCGTTACTTCTATGATTTCGCGGGCCTTTTTGCCCAAGGCTTGAATTTCTTCAGCCGAATCGTAGCCGCTTAACGTTTTGCCCTTCATAGGAGACAAATCGGCAATCGGCGTTCCGTCCAGGTTCAGCGTAGTCAGCGCCGGCATTCCATTAATGACGTTAATGTTGGATACGGCGGTGTAGGAAATATTCAGAAAGCTAAGCTTCTTTAGCGCTGCCAGGCTATCGATGCTTGTTATCCCGTTATCGTTGATTAACAGCGAGCTTAGCTCGGGCAACTGGGCCAGAACGTCCGGCGTTCGAATGAAATTGTAGCCGACGTTCAAGCTTTCGAGCTGCTTCAGCGCGCTTAGCGGGGACAAATCCTCAATCGAGTTTCTTGCCAGGCTGAGCGATTGCAGCTTGGTAAGCGATTTTAAAGGCGTAAGATCTTTAATCAAGTTATCGTCGAGTTCGATATGCGTTAAGCTCTGCAATGCTTCGATTCCGTTAAGGGACCGGATTCGCGTATGCTTCTGATCGCTGTTCAGAGAGGTTAACTGAGCGACATCGGAACGGTAAATAACTCCCGTCGGCTTATTTATCGCGGCTCGAATGAGCTGTTCGAGTCCCGGATCTGGGAAGGTGACGACGGTTTTATCGCCGCCGGAGCTTGAGCCTGCGTCGAACAGGCCGGCCTGGGTTGCGGAAGCTTTCGTAATCACGCCGTCGTTAATCAGCTTTTGCGCAAGCGTGGTCGATTGGCCTTTTAACGCCTGCTTCAGCGCTTGGTACGAAATCTGTACGGCATGTCCGCGCAAAAACTTCGTTTGCCCCAGCTGATCGCGCAGCGCTGTATCGATTACACCGACGCCCGCCGCCTTATTAAGCGCCTCTTGGTAGGTAAAGTCGCCCTGGCTGTCTTGGTACCCAAGCGCCCGTAGAATAAAGGTGGCGTATTGCACCGCAGTCATCGCGTTGCCCGAGCCGAACCGTTTGCCATCGATCCCTTGGGCAAGTTTGTTTTGGTAGGCGTAGTTGACGAAGCCGGCGCCCCATTTCGGTACATCGGTAAACGGCACCGGGTCGCCGCTCAGGCTTTGCGCTTCTTTCTCCTTGCCCAGCAGCCGAATCAAAATGACGAGACCTTCGAGCCGTGTCGGCGCCCGGTCCAGCTCATATCCGTTGTTCGTACCGGCGAACAGGCCAAGCTGCTTCAGCTTGTCGGCATAGCCGGTATTCGGATTGTTCGCAGCCGCGTGCAAGACACCCGGCAGCAACGTGCAAAGCAAGCATACAATCAATACGAATTTCAACGATTTGCGAGAATAAAGAGATAAAGCCATCCGCAACAGTCCTTCCCCAGGCAATTAAATATAAATCGTTAAATATTACCATCGTTAATTATACCTGGACAAAGGTTGTCGGTCTACCGTTTGCTATTAATCCCCAGCCTCCTGCAGTGTAGAAAGAAAATAAAGTATTAGACTGGATATGCTGATCCCGCGCGGCTTTTCGAATTATAAAACCGTCAGATCTCGTAAAAAAAGTATTAGACTGACCCCAACTATAAAAACAGCGGCAGCCGCGGACGAGAAAATAAAGTCCTAGACTACCGCTGTTTTTATTGAGCTAACGTACCCGTTAGCTCAATGCTCTTTGTTCGAAATACTGTAATAAAAACTTGGTTGACCACCTAAAATTGCAACTTCGAAATATGTTACATGGTATTCAACTGGACCAAATGCCCCTGCCTTATCTTTTATTTCATTGACAATTTTACGGCGGTAACCTATCTCCTCATAAACTTCCCGAATACAGCATTCCTCAAGGTTTCATCTTGTTTTTTCCCGCCAGATGGCACCGATCATCGTGCCGCCCCAATCCACTTGCTTATCTTCTGTTCTACATTTACTTATGTGACAGGCAGAATGATTAATCAATACTTCATAAAAAGGATAATGAATTCAGATTGCTAAGTATTCATTAATATTTCCCAAACCCTTTTTCGCAAGTAATGTCCAACATGAGAATGTCATACAGATTTTGCTTGGATTCATCTAATTTTTTTTGAGCGGCTTCAATTTCCGCAATTTTATTTTGTATCAGGCTCACATGCTCATCCTTCGACATTCCGTTTTTCGAGATCATTGATTTGATATCCTGAATCGAAAAGCCAACTGCCAAACAATGTTTAACAACATTCAGATGATGAATGATATTTGACGCATAAATCCGATAATTATTTTGATCCCTCAAAACATACTCATCCGTGATAATGCCTATTTGCTCATAATAACGGATCGTTGAAATCGGGAGATCAATACTTTTTGCTACTTCACTTATCTTCATGACCATCGCCCCGTTTTTAGCGCTTGCTATAAAGTATACTTTATAGTTTACCATCTTAATAGTTATGATAAGCAACATCATTTCCAAACTCAACCGAAAAAGGAGAGAAACCTGCATGAGCATCCTTACAGGCAACTACCAGAAAACAAACAACTTCAATAAAATTGCACTGGAACGTCGTTCCGTTAAAGTTTACGATCCCGAAGTGAAAATCAGTCGGGAGGAAATGACCGAAATTTTAGCAAAAGCTTCCCGCGCTCCATCTGCCATTAACATGCAACCCTGGCGTTTCCTTGTGATCGACAGCGCCGAAGGCAAAGAAAAACTTGCGCCACTGGCCTCCTTCAACCAGACACAAGTTTTGACATCTTCGGCTATTATTGCGGTATTTTACGACGCTAACAATATCGAATATATGGACGAGATTTTTAATAAAGCAGTAGAACTTGGCTATATGCCGCAGGACATCAAGGATATGCAATTGCAGCAGGCAAGATCGTATTATGCAAGCCTGACTCCATCCGCCTTGCACGACATAAACATGCTGGACTCGGGACTTGTTTCGATGCAACTGATGCTTGTAGCTCGCGCCCACGGCTATGACACCAACCCAATGGCGGGTTATGACAAGGAGCGAATCACGGAGGTCTTTAGCTTGGACAAGGAGCGATTCCAGCCGGTCATGCTGCTTTCGATTGGCAAAGCGAGCAAAGAAGGCTATCCATCCTACCGATTACCATTAGATACGATTACCACTTGGGCATGATCGGACTTAGGAGACCTTTCTAAAAGAACGCCTCTTAGCATCCCTTAGACGTTTCGTTTAAACTGTATTTGAGAAATCTTTTATTATTCACCCTTTAGATTTCCTGTAAGATGATGATATGAGAAAAATATTATCTTTCATGGATTGGGGTATATTCGCTCTTCGTTTATATCATTATATTTTGCTGTTGTCCCGGGTTCTGGCAGTAAGTGAGTTTTCGAACCGAACGTTATTAAACGCGATCTGGCTGAGCATAGCCCTTGTCGTCCCTTTGCTGTTCTGGTTTCCTGGGCGCCGGATGAACAAAGTCTGGTTTTGCATACTGGAGCTATTGCTTGGCGGATCTTATTATGTGAATTCTGTCATTCATCCTGATCTGACTTCTAAAGCGGACTATTTGCTGCCGAGTCTTACAATGGGGTACTTATTGACTAAGCAAACCCTTTGGATCATTCCCTTACTTGTTGTCATTCCTTTTTCCTTTCAGTCTTACCTAAGATTATCTTGGGAGCAATCCCTAAGTATCGGGACAGACAATCTGCTGTTCTGCTTCATCGGCATGTGGGCAAGCTTCGTCGCCAATGCGTATTATCAGAAGAATAAACTGGTAGCCGAAGTAGAGCATCAAAATAAACTGTTAACTCACTACTCGGCCGAGATCGAGAAAATGACTCTGCTTGAAGAGCGCCACCGCATGTCCAAGGAACTTCATGATACACTGGGGCATTCCTTTATCTCACTCATTCTGAGCCTTGATGCTTCTATTGCCCTTATGGATAGCAAGCCTGCCGAGGCCAAAGACCGGTTAATTCGCTTAAGAACATTGACTGAGAAAAATCTGGACGAAATGAGGAACATCGTACACGAGATGGGGGAAGAAGAGGAACCAAGTCTGATCCGACAGGTTGAATCCCTTGTGGCCCGTTTCCGGGAGCACACGGGTACGGCCCTGACTTTGAGCCTGTCGGGGTCAGAGCGGTCCATACGTTTTGAAGTACGGCAAGCGATCCTTCGGGTCATCCAGGAATCCTTTACAAACGCACTAAAACATGGAAAAGCTTCTCAACTGCATCTGGAGCTTAGATTTTCTGCGAGCAATCTGCAATTGTCCGTTCGAAATAACGGCAAACCGATCGACAAGCTAAATTACGGCTTCGGTTTGACCACGATGAAACATCGGGTTGAGCGGTTGGGAGGCAGCCTGCACCTATCATCTGGGGAGGGAACTCCAGTGATAACCGAAGTCAGATGCGAAATCCCGCTGAAGGGAGTGATGCCGCATGGTGAAAATTAAAGTGCTGCTTGCCGATGATCAAGAGTTAATTCTCGAGAGCTTACATATCGTCCTATCCATGGAAGAGGATCTGGAAATTGTCGGTTTAGCCAAGAATGGGGAAGAAGCCATCAAGGGCTGCGAGCAGTTTATGCCGGATATTGTATTGATGGATATCAATATGCCAGTCATGGACGGCGTTGCCGCAACGGCCCTGATTAAAGAACGAATACCTGCAACCAAAATCATCATGCTGACTTCCTATAAGGAAGTAGAATATGTGTTAGCGGCGTTAAGCTATGGAGCAGAAGGATATCTGCTTAAAGCCCTTCATCCCAAAGACCTGGCTGCAGGCATACGGGTGGTTCAGGCGGGAGGGACTTTAATCTCGCAGGAAATGGCGAGTAAAATGATCAAGAGCATCAACAATACCACCCCTGCGAAAAATAATGAATTCGGGCTCACTGCCCGTGAAATAGAAGTGCTGCACAAGCTGGCTTCTGGCCTGCGTAATCCAGACATTGCCGAGGCGCTGTATCTTAGTGAAGGGACGGTTAAAAATTATATCTCAACGATTTATTCGAAGCTGAATGTGAAAGGAAGGCGGGAGGCCGCCCGTAAAGCCCGAGATTCGGGAATTATGGATCATTAAAAAACCGATCCCAAAGAAGCTGGTAACCTATTAGGGTTGCCGGCTTTTTTTGAATATAGCCATAGAATAAATGATGACAAAAGCGCACTGTCTCTTTATGACTTTTTCAGCCTATACTCATAGCATCAAACAACAGAGGAAGCGATGTGAAACATGAAGAAAAAAATGTCTGAAAATAAAGAGATGCTGCAGAATGGCAGGAATTTAAGTGCTTGGAGTTCATTTTGGCGCTTTCCAATCGTCTGGATGATTGTGGGGGCTATCGGTATTGTTCTCATAGATACGTTATTCCGGCAGCTGACAGAGAGCGCAGAGGGGATGATTTCCCTTGTTTTTACTCTAGTGATGGGATTTCTGGCCATCTTGGTTTATAAGCTCACGCTGACATACCTGGCCCGGCGGTCCACTCCAGAGATATCTAGACAGCGCGCAGGGATTGAAACTGTCTTGGGCGTACTAACCGGGACAATCTTTATCACAGGGTCCGCTTTTATTATTATGGCTCTGGGAGGCTACTCCTTTCAATGGGCAAGTTCTGCGGATACGAGTTCTGTTCTAATATCCTCCATTGAAACAGCTTTGGGAGCAGCCATTGTCGAGGAACTTATCTTTCGTGGACTTATGTTTCAAGCCATTGATAAACTGGGGGGGAAACCGCTCGCACTTGCTGTGACCTCTCTATTCTTTGGGGTTGCCCATCTTGGGAATACAGGGGCAACATTATGGAGCGCGTTCGCCATTGCTCTGGAAGCAGGTGTTCTGCTCGGAGCCGCTTTCTTGTGGCGGCGGAACTTGTGGTTTGCCATGGGACTGCATTTTGCTTGGAATGCCATTGAGGGCTTGCTTGGCATTCCTGTTTCCGGACACTCAGCTGCCGGTCTATTTACTGCAAAGGTGAACGGTGCCGCACTTCTCACAGGTGGCGATTTTGGACTTGAGGGTTCCATTGTTCCGGTTGTGGTCAGTCTTCTGATCTCCATTCCTATGCTAATTTGGGCTGCACGGAATCGAAGGGTTGAGGCCCGGAACCTTCCTGTATCATCTTGATTCCTGCATCTCTGCTGTAAACAGCCTAGTTGCAAAGTTGTAATTCAAAATTTCGCTCTACTTGTGGTACGGTTCTCCGCGCTGTCTGTAACGGCAAGTTTTAGGGCTATCCTTTTGCGGGATGGCCCTTTCTTTTTCCTCACTTTGTTCAACTACCGTTCTTGCGGGAGCGTAACAATGGCTGCCAATTAATCTCTGTAGCTCTGGAATTGAAAAGCTTTATCAAAATGGAAAGTACGCTTGACATTGCTTGCGTTGCACGATATATTTTCCATATGGAAAGCTCCCTTTCCATATGGAGGGTGAACGCATGAACAACCGTTTAGAAGAAATCCGCAAGCAACGCGGAATTAAGCAAGAAGAATTAGCAACGGCTCTTGAAGTGTCAAGGCAAACGATCGGTTCACTGGAAAACGGACGTTATAACCCATCGATCCTTTTAGCGTTCAAGATTGCTCGTTTTTTCGGTATGAGTATTGAAGAAATCTTTATTTATGAGGAGGATGAAAATGCATGAAAAAAATTATTTCGTCATATTTTCTTACCCTTGTGGGCGTAGGACTACTAGCAGGTGGTCTGTACTTCATCAAAAGAATTGAAGATCCACAAGGTATGCTGCGAGCGTTGCCTTTTATCTGTGTTGGGCTTGGCTGTGGTATTTTCGGTCACGGTATGGGAGAAATAATCGTCCGAACCGCTATGAAGAATAATCCCGCCGCAGCAAAGCAACTAGAGATTGATAAGAAAGATGAGCGTAATTTGGCAATCGCTAATCGGGCAAAAGCGAAAGCATATGACATGATGGTTTTTGTACTTGGAGCCTTAATTACAGCATTTGCCTTTATGGCTATAGATTTAATAATGGTATTGCTATTAGTTTTTGCCTATCTGTTTATCCTTGGATATAACACTTATTACCGTTTCAAGTACTATAAAAAGATGTAATAAAATCGCTGTTTATTGGAAAATCCCATTTGACACATATTAATCATTAAGAAGGGAATGAAGACGATGACGAAATTATCTTATAGTGGTTTAAAATACGGAGAAAGTGATGTGGAAGTAAAATTATTGGTGGATATACAAAATGATTGGTTTGAGATAACACATACCAAGGAAGTGTCTCAAGTAATGAATAAATCAACAGGCGAATATATCGTGGTTAATCGAAACACTTTGAAATTTGAGGTTGTTTCATAATACGAAACAAATATGAAACACATGAAACTTATACTCACTCGAAAATGCTCTGCCGACGGATCCAAACGCTGGCTATTCCTTGTTATATGCTGACAACTCGGAAGAAGCAAGAAAACGATTTGAAGAAATAAGGAAGAGGTTCAACATCTTATGCCCCTCTTTTTATTCGTTTCGGAACGTCGTTCCCATCCATTCGGCAAACCGTTCCTCCTCTTCAAACTGAGGGTAATGAGCCGAGTGCTCGTAGACGATAAACGTTTTGTCCGGCGCGTCCAGCGCTTCGAAGTACGCTTTGGCCGCACTCGTCGACGTCATGTAATCATGCGCTCCCATTACGAAGTAGACCGGTAGTTCCAGCTTCTCTACCAAGCTCGTAATCGGCCGTATGGATTCTTCATTTAAGAGTTGGTCCTGCGTTAACGCAATCCCCCTTGCGTAACGAATTACATCCAACAGGTTATATTCTCGGTTCATTAGAAAACCTTCGACATAGTCGCGGTTATCGTCAATTAATCTTGCCGCTCCCCCATACTTCCTGATCAGACTTCTGGGAGTTATGTCGCGCCCTGCCTCAATATTCTGCCGCATGGCTTCCAGTTGTCTAATATCGCTCTTATCGTCGGATGCGGTGGCTTGTCCTAGCGCGAAAGCGAAGCTGTCCAACTCGCTGACGTGATGATTTGCGACTTGTCCAATTCCGATATAAGCCGCGAATTTCTTCGGCGAAGCAGCCGCTGCCTGCATGCCTATGTACGTTCCGTAGGAGTGACCGATTAGAATTACCTTGGATTGCCCTAGTCTATCGGTTACGAAATCTGTAAGCGACAACAAGTCTTTGACCAACACCCCTGCCGTCACGCCCGAATAATCTTCCCCGAATTGATGCGACTTGCCGCTGCCCCTCTGATCGTAATGCACGACGGTAAATAGCTTCTCCAGTCTTTCTTGGTATTTGCGCACGTAAGGGATTTCGGAGCAACCGGGGCCGCCGTGGACGAAAATGACGATAGGATTATTACGGTCGGCGCCGCGGATCATGATCTCGTGCCACGCACCGTTTAATTTCACCTGCTCCAGCGTGGCAATACTGTTTTCTCCTTTAATCGAAGGTGTCCACGTCGGGAATGCGAGAGCAACCACGATGACAGCGGTAAAAGCAAAAATGATTGAGACAGCCTTTCTAGTTTTTCTTCGCTTTCGATCTACTATGGGATACGCGCCCCCTTTCATATGATGTATGAAAAATTAGGCTTTTTTGTCGCAGGCATGCCTCGACGCCTTAGTCGAAAGTCAAGGAAAATAGATCCCCTTTTTGTCTGTGCCTTGCTCTATTCTGCCCGTTGAACGGGCCCGGAGAAGTCCTTTCATAGCTACTTTCTTGCGAGATACTAAAATTCTTATCTAAATCATGCCACTGAGCTCAAAAGCTGTTTTGTAATTCTAACGGAAAAGAGATCGTGCAGACCGTGCCTTTGCCTTTTTCACTTTCATAAATTATGCTTCCCTTCATCGCCTCAATGAATCGTACTGCAACAGAGGTGCCGAGCCCTGTCCCACTTTCTTTCGTTGTATAGAACAGTGTCCCGATTCGCTGGATCTCTTCTGGGGTCATCCCTTTGCCTTTGTCAATTATTTTCAGTTCAACTCGATCACTTTTTAATGCCAGTTTTATTTGTACCACTGCCTTTTCCGTTGAAGCTTCTACTGCGTTTTTAATTACGTTGACTAATGCTTGCTGCAGTTGACCGCGATCGGTATGCATATAAATTTGCTGTTCCACTTGGCTATCGAACTGTATTCCTTTGTAACTTGCCAATGGCGTTAACAGTATAGTGATATTCTCGATTAAATCAGATAAAGAAAACTTTTCTATTTTTGTTAATTTCGGTTTTGAAAAGTTCAGATAATCAGTAATGATTAGCTCTGCTCGTGCAAGCTCATCTAATGCAATTTCTAAATAATTTCGATTTTTGCCCTCGACTATTGTTGCACTCATGAGTTGTAAAAAGCCTTGAACAACGGTCAACGGATTACGGATCTCATGTGCAATGGATGCGGCAACTTCACCTAATGTCTTTAGCTTTTCTGCACGTTGAATTTCCTCTTTCATTTTAGCTCGTTCAAAGTTAAATTCCTGAAGCGTGCAAGATAACCAAGTCCCTAATGTTTGAATTAATCCAAAAAACAAGACTGCCCAGATGGGCTCAAAATCCAAGGGCTTTTCAACTTGTTTGAGGAGTGTATATGAAATTAGAATAAGCAGCATAACAACAGAGGGGATTATGGAAATGAGGACCACTGCTCTTATTCGCCGACTCCCGGTTAATCGAGCGATTTTTTTGGCAAATAATAAAGGCCCCAAAAACGCCAACGTAATGCTTACAAACCCAAACAATATCGCATTTCCGCCTAAATAAGTCCGGGTAGCCAAAATCATTAGGTAATTAATAAAACCGGCAATCGGTCCACCGTACACCGTAGAAATCACAAGTGGGACATACCGGAGATCCCAGTATAAATCTAGTGCGTAGTATGAGAAAATCAAGCAAAATGAAGATGAAATCCCTTGCAAAAGACCTATCGTATAAGGAGATTTGGAGTACCGCCAACGGTCACCAAACGCTGTTAAGACTAAAACTGGAGCTAAGACGATAAGGACGTTAAGAAATAATTTTTCTAGTAACATAACCTTGTGCGAACCCCCACCTTATTAAATGATTTATAAAAAAATATGTAAGTGTTATCCATGGGCAACACTACCAAATATTTATTCTTTATCGCTGTGTGATTTCCTCTTTTATTGCGTATTACTGCCGCTTAGCGAAGAAAGCTGCCGATTCGATATCGGCAGCCTTCTCTTGATGATTTTTGAGCTAAAGTTACCCGTTAGCATTCAATTACAACTGCACCTGCCGCATCAGCCCATCTTCGCCGAAGCTAAGCGGGTCAATGCAGACTTCGCGATGATAGCCTTTTCCTTCTGTAAACCGGGTCAGCGGCGTGACAAACCGGTGATAAGCAATCCAATGCTTATCGGTGCCGGGCTCCTGAAGGATCGAATGATGAGCGGTCCCAAGCATATCCTTTTCCTTATTTTTGAAAAGAACCGGGTAGCGGTAGGTTACCGGCCCGTAAAGCTGCTCTGCCGTGCCATAGTTCACATGGTAATCCTCGCTGCCAGTGTCGTCGCAGGACCATGTGAAGTGATACAGTCCGCCGCGCCTCAGAACGGTGACCGCCTCCCGGAAGTCGTGCAGACCGACAATGTTTTTCATCGTATCCTCGATGACAGTTACCATATCTTCGCCGAGCTGTACGATCGCGGGGTGCCCATTTCCAAACAGCAGGTAAGCCGAGCCGTCCTCTTCAAAAAAGACCGACGGGTCAATCGCCTGGCCCATAGCGATCCCAAGCCGCTTCGTCTGTTCCATGGTAACAAGCGGCTGCGGCTGCGCGTGAAACGGACCTATCGGAGTCTCGGCAACCGCAACACCGATGGCGCTCTCTCCGCTTTTCATTTTGCCGCAGAAATAATAGTAGTATTTGCCGTCTTTGCTTGCAATGGCCGGTGCCCATGCGCTTCCTATTGCCCAAGGCACATCCTCCGTCGCCAGATCCAAGATCACGCCTTCGTCTTCCCATATCTGCATGTCAGCAGAAGAAAATACATGAAATTGCGTACCCGACCAGCCCGTGAAGCCATCGGTTGTGGGATAAAGGTAATAGCGGTCGCCGAACTTCACAAGATCCGGGTCGGCGAATTGCCCGGGCAACACCTGATGGCCGTCGCCAAACGCCGCCAGAAGGCGGCTGCATTCAGCAGCCGTAATAGGGAGGACTCCGCCGTGGCGTTTCTTGGTTTTCCCCAAATCGAACGACCCTTCCGGCAGAACCCGGAATTCACCGCTTTCAAGATCGGAGGTCAGCAGGGGAAGGTAGCCCTTTCCTTCCGCAAAGCGGTCTACGATCAGGCACCACTCTTCGCGGTCGCCAAGCTTAAATATTTGAGGGCCCTCTACCCCTACCAATGCCTCTAAAGCCGGAGCGCTCAGATTGTCAAACGAGCCTTTATCCAGCGATGCGCCTTTTTCCACCCGGATATTTTTAGTCGTTTCATCCTTGGAATAACGGTAGTAGATGCCATTGTGGGCAATGATCGTGGTATCAATAATATGATTTTCCCGTTCAATATACTTTTCGGAAGGTGTGAAGCTTCGAAAATCCTTAGTACGGGCGCTGAAGATTTTTTGTTTCCGTTCATATTCCTGCGGCTCCTGCGTCGCGGAGGCCCAGAACACCAGGAAGTCGTCCGCAGCCTCGTCGTATACAGCCTCCGGTGCCCAGACGCAGCCGGCGCCCGGTACGCCAAGCGTGACTGCCCAAGGGGAAGACCAATTCACCAGGTCGGCGGACTCCCATACGATCATGTCGCGGCTTCCTGCAGCAGACGCAGCGGCCCAGCCTTTTCCGTTTGCAATGCGGAGATCCGTGGCAATCAGATAAAACTTGTCTTCCTTGGGCGAGCGCACCAAAAACGGATCCCTAACGCCCTTTTCCCCCAGTTCGGAACGCAGCACAGGTAAACCCGCGTTCAAGTCTTTCCAATGCAGGCCGTCTTCACTGTAGGAGAAGTAGACCTGCTCTCCGTCAGGCTGTTCCCCGATAAAATGCACCAGAAGGTAACCTGAATAACTGTAATTATGTACTGACAAAATAATCCTCCTTGCTGCATTTAAGATGCATAATGTATTTGGAAGTCTGATTTTATGATTGTATTGTATCATACATATCGTAACTGCTCAGCACCCAAAATGCTCGAGGCCGATGCGCCGCCACCGATTGGACCGCCCGGATCGGAAGCTATACGAAACACGATAAACCACCGAATGATCGCCTTAACAGGAATGTTTAGCTTAACGAGGCTACCGTGCGATCCGCGGCAGCCTATTGGGTAACTAGTTCGACTCCACCGCGCTATTCGCCCCGTAATCTGCTCATCGCGCTGACGAAATACCCGGATGCCGCCTCCGGCTTATGGTATCAGGTCGTGGACAAAGCGGACCGTCCGGATAACTGGCGGGAAAATTCCTGTACTGCCTTATACGTGCATGCCATTGCCAAAGCCGTGCGGACGGTCAAATATAGGGCTATAATAAACGCAACTGACCAAAGCCGTTTTCTCTCAAAATGAAATAGCGATAGCCCGGGACGCGAAATACAGTCCTAGGCTACCGCTTTTGGCCGATTTAACTGACGTGCTCACTCGGCTTCTCCAGCCACACATGCTGGAAGTCGATCCAACCGAGCGAGTTGATGCTAACCCCTTTGACATCCGGGTGAAAATGAGTCGTCACCTTCTTATGAAGAAGAAACATGACCTTGCATTCGTCCCGCAGCCGCTGCTCGATCTGAAGCAGAATCCGCCGGCGGTCTTCCGGGCCTTCCTTCGCCATCGCTTCGTCGATGCGCCCTTTCACCCACAGCCGGAACTCGGGGTCCAGATGCTCCTTGATGAAGCTGCCCTCTTGCTCGTACAATTCGAGCTCGCATACCTCGTCTTCGGCGAAAACGACCCCGTAGAGGATCCCGTCCACGGAAGCGACCAGATCGGTATTCCGAATCGTATGCCAATCCTCCAGTCTAAACTCGACCCGTATCCCAAATTCGGCGCAGCGGTCCACAATCCACCTGGCATCCTGCTCATGAATCGAATAGGAGCTGATCGTGATCGGTTCGCCGGCGTACCCGGCTTCAGCCAGCAGGCCGTTCACGCGTGTCTTGTCCAAAGCCTGTTCTGACGGCTTAGGCTTGCCTTCTTCGTGACGGAAGCCTGAAGCGGCTAATTTCCGGTTTCCTCCGAGATCCCGTATCATCCCGCTGCGGTCCGTCAGCAGATCAATTGCTTGCCGGAAAGCGCGATGCCTGTGCGGTCCCTCCTTATTCATGTTCCACGTCAGGAGCGTGCAGCCTTGATCCACTTCCTCGATCGTCTGCCATTCGCGCTCCGGTTTCTCCTCAACGGATTCATGGTCGGTTATGAGCTGCTTCCAGTCTTTCGGCCGCGAGCCGAGAGGACGATCGTCCGGCAAGAGAATCAGCTCGACAACGTCCAGATGCGGTCTCCTCTCGAAATAATCCGTATGCGCAGCCATTACTACATGCCCTTCAGTCCATTTGACGAGCTTGAACGGCCCCGAACCGACTGGATGCCTGCTGAATGTCTCTTCGCTCTGCTGCACGAGATCCTTAGGCACGATCGACATCGAGTTTCCGCATAGGAAGCGGGGCAGCAAATATTTAGGCTTACTTAGCGTAAACTTTACGATACGCGGCCCCTCAGCCTCGACGCGTTCGACGCCATCCAGCATCCAGCTGTTCGGCAGCCCCTGAAGCTGGCGTTCAATCGTGAACACGACATCCTCCGCTTCAACCTCGCGGCCATGGTGAAACCGGACTCCTTTCTGCAAATAAAAGGTCCATGCCAAACCGTCCTCGCTTCTCGTCCAATGATGAGCAATTCCGGGCATTATCCGTCCGGTCGATTCATCGAAACGCAAAAGCCGGTCAAACAGCTGCCGGATCATGTGCGAATCGAAACAGTAATACACCATTGCCGGATCGAGCGTCGTAAGCGGTCGATAGACCGGCAGGCGGAGCGTGTCCAAACTGCAGCCATCCAGCTGCCGGCCTGTCTCCTGATGATAACCGAACTGGTCGGTCAGCCATGCCATGAACCGCTCCTGCGCCGCCGTATTCCCTCCATATCGCTCAAGCAGTTCGAACGCGTATTTGTACTCCCCGCTCCGCGCATGCCTGACCGCAAGCTCGAACAAGTAATGCTCCTTCTGGACGAGTAAAGATAGCCGGGAACGATGGCCGCGCCCCAGACCGGCCTGCCAGCCAATCAGCCCCTGATCGACCAGCTTGCGTATGACGAATTTTACATTGCGTCTCGTACAATAGAATATCTCCATTAACTCGTCCAGTGTGATCTCGTACGTCTCATCCAGCTGATGGCCTGGATTAAAGCTATCGTACAACGCCAGATACCTCTCTTCAGCAGACATCCTTACACCTCTCATTCGTTAACCCAACAAACCGCGATTACTAGTCAGTATACCGCAGTTGTTTAAAAGGGGAAACCGATATATCGAAAACTTAACTTTTTACCCCTTTCTTCCACTGTCATAATGAAAGCAACGAAATGAAAGCAAGACAAAGTTGCAGTCATACCCGTAAGGGGTTCCTCCAACCAAATGACGTATAACCCACCTTAAGACATTTATCACGCGTGCTCCTGTTACCATTCAAGGACAAAGGCAAAAACAATGGCGATCCCTCGGCCGATCATTAAGTTTCTGTAAACACAGCAATACCTTCAGTGATTGTCATATTTGATGCTCACATAGACGAAAACTTTTTTATCCGGACTATAATCTTTGTCCGTATGTCCCTTAACTCTCCACTCTGCTCTGTAACCTTCGGGTACCTCGGCAGCACTGAACTCGGTACCATCCGGGAGTTTTGTCGTATCTTCCGTCGTTCGGTTGCCCTCGCCCACGGTCTCCAGGCTAAGGTCATAATCTTCCCCTTCCGGGGAACCCATGGAAACCTTAACGACTCCACGGAAATCTTCAGGGGGGCTCCAAGATCCGCTCAACTCTTGTCCTGAGGACGAAATGTACCCGTAATATAACGAAAATTCATAATTGTACCAGCCATCTGAATAAGTTCTGGAATCGGAAAGCTGAAAAGAGCCGGGAGTCGCATATGCAGCAGTAGTGATCGTCGCTTCTTGTTTCACACTCTGGTTGCCGGCGGCATCGACGGCGACCAGCGAAAAGAGGTAGGACGAGTTTGGAGACAGCCCCTTCACTTCATAGCTGTTCACGTCCCCGTTCAGGGTCTCCAGCAGCGTGTTGTTTTGGAATACCATATACTCGTCTACACCCGTTTCATCCCTCGCCGGCAGCCAATTCAGATGTACGCTGTTATAGGTCACACCGGTAACCGTCAGAACGTCGCCTTCAGGCCACTGCGGCGCTTCAGGATAAGCAACTTGAATCGAATACAACGAACCGCCGTCAACTCGGTACCAGGGACCGCCGGCGAAGACATGCTCCCGGTATTCTAATTCCCCCGGACCGCTGAAGGAATACAAGAGTTTGCCTACCTGGGCGGAATGAATGTAAGTTGTGTCTCCAAGCTTGTACGCGACGGTGCCGTCCGGTCCCAGCTTCTTGATGGAGAGGGGAGGGCCGTTCCACGCCCCGTCGGTTGCAAACACTTGCCTTTCTACGCCTTCCGGAGACCGAGCATACAAGATCCAACGATCTTTTTCCGCATCATACTCCCTATAGGCAATCCATCCGTTGTTGATCTGGTATGATGTTTGGGGGTCGGACCACTGGTCTTCTGCATTCTGGGCTACTGTAGTGATTTCGCCATTTGCGCTGCGTACCTGAAGCGACCATTTGGAATCACTTCCGTCATCCCGCGCGAGTGCTTTGTAGATAATGTTTTTTCCGTCGGTCATGGCCCCGGAGTATGCCCGGTAGTTCGAAGAAGGCGCGTATGTCGTCAACGTACCGTCAGGAAGCGACTTGTAGAGGCCGGATTCTGAAGTGGGATCCGGATCCGTATAAACCACCGTTCCGTCAATCGACAAATCAAATTGGATGTATGATGCAAATTCTAAACCCGAAGTCGGTAATGTTCGGAACTCTCCTGTAGCTAGATTCGCAACACCATTGGTAAATACCGCAAAATTCCCATTTACTTCGTGTAGGTCCCCCGAGTGCTCATCCCAGCCTTGCAGCGCGGAGCCATAATACCCAAGACCGCGGGAATGGGAATAAAAAACGCCTTCAGCGCTTAGCCTCGCCAAATGAATACCAATGGGATAATAGGCCCCGGTCTCGCTTGGATCGAAAATCTTTATTTGGCTTTTATCCGTACGGTTGTACAGCCAGAGCACTTCGTGATAGCCCGGTTGTTTCCACGCAATACGGTTTTCGTCAAAATCAAGAATGATGCCGTCAACCTGGAAAAGGCGCGTCTCGGGATCGGTTCCGGCGGCATCGGCCTGAAAGGGCAACAGCAGCGACAGCATTAGAAATCCGCAAACCAAAAGCATAAACCTTCGTCTCATCGCGTTTCCCTCCAAATGAAATGTCTTTATTTAAACCTACCATAATCAGGAAAAAATCAAATAACACCAGAGAACCAAATCCATTTTTTGAAAGATAAGATTATATACCTAAAGATAGAACATCTGCGCATGCAATGCTGCATTCCAGCTTGACAATCTTGCATAATTTTTTTATGGTATTTACATACCGACTGAATGTATGAAGGAGGAAGTATTGATGGCAAGGAATAAATATCCCGAAGAAACACTAAACCAGATTCTGAGAGTTTCGCTCAATCTGTTTATAAAAAAAGGCTATGAACACACATCTATACAGGATATCATCGAAGGGCTCGGCGGGCTTTCTAAAGGCGCGATTTACCACCATTTCAAATCGAAGGAAGACATAATGATTGCGGTTCTAAAACAACTCTACAAAGATGTTGAAGATAAATTGGCCTCTGTCCGGGATGACAAGCAACTAAACGGTCTGGAGAAGCTTCGTCAAATAATTTGGGCCTCTTTGAATCATGATCCCGCACAACTGGAGATGATGTCGACGGCGCCAAACCTTTTGAAAAATCCAAAGATATTGGCAGCCCAACTACAAAGCATGATCGAGGATGCAGTGCCCATTTATATACAGCCAATCATTGAACAAGGGGTATCGGATGGGTCAATCAAATCAGAGTATCCCAGGGAACTTAGCGAGATGGTGATGCTTCTAAGTAACCTATGGTTAAGCCCCATGATTTTCGAAGCTTCACCTGAGGTAATGCTTCGCAGATGCCGGTTCTTCCAGAGTTTACTAAATGGAATTGGAATTGACCTATTAGATGAGCAAATTATCCAACGTTACGAGGTGTACTATCGTTTTTACAGCGAGAATCATTGAAATGGCGGTGAGAGACATGTAAAAAATTTTTGGAGTTATTCATACCTTCGGTCGGTATTAAAAATAATGGAGGAGTCTATTATGAAAATTACAACGGAAACCTTTGACCTAGATTACTGGAAAAAAAGACTGGATGAGCTGCGCAAAATCTATAACGTGCCGGGAGCATCTCTGGCTGTGCTCGTTGATGGAGAAATTAAAGCGCTGGCCTGTGGACTGCTGCATCAAGGGACAGGTGTAGAAGCGACAACCGATTCGTTGTTCCAGATCGGTTCGATTTCTAAAGTGTATACGGCTGTACTGGTGATGCAGCTTGTAGATTCGGGCGAACTGGATTTGGACGCATCTGTTAAAGATGTTCTACCAGAGCTAACCGTCCCAGGAACCGATGCGATAACAATTCGTCAATTACTTTTCCACAGTAGTGGTCTGACTAGCGATTTTACAATCGACACCGGTCGCGGCGATGACTGCTTGGCTCGTTACATCGAGGCTTGCAATGGGCTAAGGTTGGAAAGCTCCCCCGGAACGGTCGTTTCTTACAGCAGTGTGGGATATAACGTGTTGGGCCGCATCGTCGAGGTCGTGACTAACCAGACGTGGGACGATGCCTTAAGAGACCGAATTCTCGTTCCGCTTGAACTCGTTGGGACGGTAACGCTGCCTGAGGAAGTGTTGCGGTTTCGGGCTGCGATGGGGCATTTGGCCGGCGGGGTAGGTCAAATTCCGGAACCTGCTCCTTTCTGGAACCTACTGCCGCGCTCGTCCGGCCCCAGCGGCGGAGCTTTGTGCGCAACGGCTGCTGACCTCATTCGGTTTGCCAAGATGCATCTTAACGGAGGCCTTGCGCCGGACAATACCCGCTTGTTGACTTCTAAGTCGGTAGCCGCCATGCAACGTCTAGCGGCCGAAACGCCTGATAAGTGGACATCTGGCAACATAGGATGGGGACTTGGTTGGATGATTTATGACTGGAACGGAGTTCCTGTGTTTGGGCACGACGGTGCCACGATCGGACAGAACGGGTATTTGCGTATAGTTCCCGGGAGCGGCGCGGCCATTGCCTTGTTGACCAACGGCGGGAGCACCGATTTGCTTCAATCGATTCTTTTTCGGGAATTGTTCGAGGAAATAGCCGGCATGAGAATTCCGGACGCCACCTTTGAACCAGCGCCGCAGCCACCAATGGTTGATATCACACCGTTCGTTGGCATCTATAAGCGTGAAGGAGTCGTCATTACCATCACAGAACACAACGGAATATTACATTTGGTATACGAAATCTCCGACGGCAGAAAAGACCCCTCTCCACCGCTTGAAATGGAGCTTATACCCGTGTCGGAGACAGTATTTGCCGGGGGGATCGATGGTCAGGACAGGATACCCGTGGTTTTCTCCACACTGACGGACGGTTCAGTATATTGCTACATCGGCATGCGCGCCGCACCTAAGATCACGTTAAGCGGTCAATCTGCTGAGGTTAACTGAAGACATAAATTTCCCATTCCTCCACCCCTATTGGATAACCTGTCGTTCCGTTTGGCATGATGGGTAGTGTCAGCTTTGCTGGTACTACCCCAGCAATACTCTCTCGCAACTAAAACTAATTCCCAGTATTCGCTGGTTACTGACAAGCTTGATCGTATTGGGAATCATTTTCTGCTAATCCATAATCATGTCAACGACTTGTTTTGCAAACGCAGCATAGGGTTCAATCAGATCAGGACTCCGATCAATAGCCCACCTGAGGCTATCGAAAGCCCTTAATAGCAGCAAATGCCTAGTTTCGGAAAGGTCTTTTTCACTTATTCCGTACCCGTCCATAAACGCTTTGAATTCCTCTACACTTGCGCTTTCTTCTAGTCCCAGTATTTGGTAATGCATCAATTGAGCAACAGTTGCATGCGGTACCACGCTTACTTCTGCATTCCAATCCAGCAATATAACTTGGTTTGCCTGATTGACAATCGTATTCTTTAAAGAGATATCTCCATGGTTTAAACCGAAGCGGAACGGTTCACTCTTCAAATTTTCAAACAGTTTTCTTACTCTCTGCGATTCCATCTGAGTGATTACTCCAAGCTCAATCAAGCGATCATCCTCAGTCAAACTATTGATATTATACTGCACATACCCTTGCCAACTGCCGTCTGATCCGGCATGAGAAGGTGACTGAAAATCGCCATGGATTGGATCAATCAGATCTCCTCCATATCCCTTCACTTGAATCGAATGAATAAGCTTGGCATATTCGCCCAGTTTCCTCCAAACATCGGACCCCGGAACCGTACTGTCTACCCCGTTGTCTCCCTCAATAAAGGCTTGAATCATATATGCGGTCTCATCAACTATACCAATGGACAACACCTCAGGTCCAGGAACGCCAACTGCGGCTGCTTGCTCGATACACCATTTTTCTTTGATAAAGCTGGGAAATGTATCTTTATCGTTCATGCGGACAACAACTTTGCGACTCTCCGTCTCAACTACGCAAACCTGATTTGTCATGCCTTTACCTATGATCTGATATGAAGTTTTTACTTGTTCCAGAAGAAAATCGCCTGCAATTCGTTCTGCTATCATAACTATAGAGTCCTCCATAGTTTCTCTCAACCCCCTCAAGTCTCGTGCTTCGATCAGTATATCACACGCTTTTTTGAAAATACTTTTATAACTAAACTATACTTCCCGTTAGAATTAAACCAAATCGTTAAATTTAGAGGTCCAGCCAACATTTAAACGAAAATATACGCTAAGGGCTTTATGACGTGTGAAAAGCGGACTTTACTTAGCTCTAAGCTTATGACCGCTAAACACCAGGGTCATAAGGCAGTCGGAAAACGGCTTCCTACATCCGCTAAGGTCGTCAGGAGGGAGGAATGCACGTCGTCCGCTAATGCTAGCGTAAAAAACCGTCAAAATGTTGTCGCTATCCCTATAAAAAAGAAAAACACCTATCAATTATTATAGAATGTTTTTCCGGAAGTTAGTTAATATAATATTAAGAACCGAATACCAATAAAAAGAATTTATTACCTGTAATTTGGGCTAATGGCTTGTCTACTACGTCTAAATTATTTGGTCCACTATGGTAAGTGAAATAAATATCATTTGCATCTTTCTTTGTTACAACCATAGTGTGATATTTATCCCCGCCACCGGTAGGTGACAGTTGAACGATATCACCAGGTTCTGCATTGTTTCTTAAAATAGATTTGTCAAATGCTGTATCAGCATAAGATGAAGTAATAACTCCTCTATACCCACTCCAGTAACCGTAAAAATCTACAACTCTTATCCATGATGTCGAAACGTCAAATGAGGTCCCTCTTTTAAAACTGTACCAATAAGAGGTCGTTTGTGTAATACCACCTGGTACTGAGCTCTGAGAACGCATTACATTTCCGCCGCCGTTCCAAGCTTGTGAACCAAAATTGGTGCAGTCGTTTTGATAGATATCAAAGTTAGTATTTCTTTTTGTGCCCCCGTTTGTAGTCCAATTATAAGCATAATTTACAACCTGTTGACGATTGTAAGAGAGAGCTGTTGATGCCATTGGTGCAACGACGTTTTGAACAGAAAGCTCTGTTTTGTCTTGTTTAGCTTTAGCATCTTTTTGAATAATCTGTTTATTCATATTTTCTTTTCCGTAATTAATAGCATATATTACTAGTTCATCATACTCAGGATGCTTGGAAAGAGAAGTATCTACATTCCAAGGAATATTATGAATGTACATATTGTAATCTTCACTGCCAACGCTGTAATTTTTACCTTGTTGTTTTAGATGCTCAATAATAATCTTTTCTGGGTTAATCTTTTCTGGGTTTTTAACTGATGGAGTTGCAAAAATCGGGGTAACTAAAGTTGCCACTAAAACTAATGAAAGCGTAAAACTAGTGAAAAACCTCTTCAATTATATCACTCCTTTATTATGTTTCACAAAACACCTAAAAAAACCTTAATAGGGATTTATTAGTGAAACTTGGTTAATGATATCATTACTGTTTCGAAATGCATATGATTCTATCTTCCTAATTTTCCATGAATTATACAAAATGATTGTCCGTTTAGTTATTCGACGTTATAGATGCCATTTATGTTGCAGACCAACTGTGGAAATTCAGAATGAATTAAGGCAACTGTTGAAACCTTGCTTCCACCCATTCCTGTACTTTCACAACCAGTCAGGAAGCAAAGAAGCAAAACGGTATAAAGTTGAACTCCCCTAGTACATAAAATAAGCCGGAAATTCCTTACACTAAGGAATTCCGGCTTATTTAAATAAACTTTTCTTAATATTATTGAAGTTTGCTTAACTCAATTTTTCCTGTGAAAATAAATAAACTGATTTTATGTCCATTTTTTTCGAAGACATATTTTGCGCCCAATCGGTCTACTTCTTTCCAATTTCGTATCTCAATCTCAGTTCGATAACTTTCAGGTAAGCCGTCCTCTTCAGTTACATTCGTAAGTGTGTACTGTTCTGATGTCTTGTCGAAACTAATTAATTTCGCTTCTCTTGGGATTGGGAAGTCCTCGGCGATTTCGGATGATTGAAAAGAATTATTGGCATTTGAACAGGACGATAAGTAAAATAAGCAAACGACATTTACAATCAAAAATATAAGTTTGTATCTCACAATCCACCTCCGCAGGTTTTTCTCAAACTACGCATAAAATTAAGGATTAAACCTTTCTTCCCAATAGTTCAACGCAATAGGGTAAGAACGCTCCTGCGTCTTCACTTGGGCTACGTCTTCAACATCATATTACTAAAAATTAATTAAAGAACATATATGCGTAAGGTCATAGTGTCCGCTAACGTCAATAGATGGCTATGAAATACCACAATGCGAAGCTGAAAACATCCTTAGCATATATTTTCGTTAAAATGTTGGCTGAACCCCATTTAACATTTTATCTTTGCAAATATGAATGTATCCCTTAGCTCACTTCCATCAACTGAGAGATCTTCATTTTTAATTATACCCTCGAGGTTAAACTTCAATCGTTCAGGTATCGCCTTGCTTTTGCTGTTTTTTGTATCACAGCGTATCTCCAATCTTCGAGCATCCAATTGATTAAATGCAAAATCACAGATACCTTGAACTGCTTCAATCATATAGCCTTTTCCACTATACCGCGTGTCAATCCAGTAACCTATTTCAAACTTCCATACATCCCAGTCAATATTGTGTAAGCTCGAAGAAGCTATGAACTACCCAGAACCCTTCAAACATTCAAGAAGCCTTAGGTTTTCTCGGAGTAAAAACTTAACATGTGCTTCTCTTATCCCAATTTCTAAATCATATTCAGTATGCTGTGCCTATGCCCACTTCATCCAAGGCTTTAGCTCTTCAAGTGAAGCGTTGACAGCCTCACTTACAATCTTGCCATCCCCTGGCTTTGGCGTTCTAATCATAAGTCGTTCTGTAAAAAACTCATCTGGGAAATCGATGAAAATCGATATTTGTTACTGAATCCCGGTTTCTACGACTTGGTCATTGATCAAGAGGAGGATGTGGAGTCCTTTTGCGTTTTCTTCAGGAATGATTTGGCCGGTGAAGTGCTTCGTACGCTGGATACATCGACGAACGGGCTATTAACCGACCCGTACCGAGAACATAACCCTATCGAATTTTTCGAGAAAACTTATTTGATAAGCCCGGGACTTAATACGCAGCTTGAATCGTTTAAAACAGCAGAGTTACCAGTCCTAAAGCACGACCTGGTCTGGCTGGAAGAAAAATACCTTACGCTAATGCAGACCCTTCTACTGGAACAGATCCATTCTTGGAAAGAAATCGAAAATCTCCACGCTATACGCAGGTCGACTAAAGAAGAATTGTATAAAAGGATTTCAATCGCTCATGACTATATAAGATCCTTATACGATAGGCCTATCACACTGAACGAAATTGCACGATGCGCTTGCCTCTCTCCCAACCACTTATTGAGAAATTATGCCCGCCTCTACGGGAAAACGCCTTTCCAGCATCAGCAAAATGTTCCGTCAGCAGACCGGGATGTCTCCCTCACAGTATCGAAAAAAGTGAAAAAGCAATTCAAGCCCGTCTGCATCAACGTTGACTAAACTCGCATCGTTGCTAGAGAAATTCACCTGAGGATATATTCTAAAAACGTATCCCGCCGGTTACTCGGCGGGATTTCTTATTTTCCAATAAATTAAAATCAAAAAGTGGGAAGGTTATCTAAATTGTTCCCGTCAAACCCGTCCGGTTCACTGCGAATGATATCGCGTCCATATTTGTGGAACACATCAACATGCGCCAATTTTCCACTTTTCGCATCGTCTAAAGCAGTTACATAATCGAGTTCTCTACCGGATGCCGTCTTAAAAGCAATGATGTCCCCGTCCTCATTCTTTCGAACGGCTACAATTTGTTCTTTACCGGGTTCCGCTTTAATTTCTTGGGCAGCTCCTTGCTGACCCTCTTGGCGGTATTGGTTGTAAATTTCCTCAAAGTTTGAATTGTTATTGGAATTGATGTTTGGCATATTTGCACACCTCCACGGTGTATGATCCCCTGTTAGCTGGATGCGCATACACGTTCTGGTAGAACAAACACCGCAGTATCCTTCCCGTTACTTCAATTGCAGAAATGGAGCAAGCTGCATGGTGGCTTACTCCCATTGTGCATTCCCCTTTTCAACAACCGAGGCTCTCTGTAAAAAGACATCTCCATGGCAGCGCCTTCGCGTGAGTCTAATACTCAATTGAACCCTCCGTTTACGCGAATCGTCTGTCCCGTTATCCAGCGGGCTTTGTCGCTGACCAGCAACTCGATCGCATTCGCGATGTCCTCCGGCTCGCCAAGCCGTCCAAACGCGTTCATTCGGCTGTACGAATCAATCAACTCTTGTGATTTGCCATTCAAGAACAATTCGGTCGACACTTGTCCGGGTGCAATGCAATTGATGACGATGTCCTTGGGACCGAATTCCTTTGCCAATTGACGGGTCAGCTGCTCGACCGCGCCTTTCGTTGCGGCGTAGACGCTGTACGCCGGGAGCATCGCGCCAGACACCGAGGTCGAGAAATTGATGATCGTTCCACCAGTTGACATGCGCTTCATTGCTTGTTGGCAAGCGAAATAAGTCCCTTTCACATTAATCGCGAATTGACGATCGAACATCTCCTCCGTTACGTCCGCGATAGCCGTACATTCCATGATGCCCGCATTATTGACCAAAATGTCCAAGCGTCCAAATCGCTCGATCGTCTCCGAGAACAACGCTTCAACTTCGCTCACTTTACTTACATCGGCACGGATTGCAGTTGCTTCGCCTCCGGATTGCTGAATCGTCTTTACGACTTCACTCGCGTCTCCCTGACTGGACGAATAATTGACGATCACCTTCGCGCCGGATTGCCCCAATTGGATGGCTATTTGCCGGCCTATGCCCCGCGACGCCCCTGTGACGATTGCTACTTTTCCATTTAAACTCATTTCCGTTCTCTCCTTTATCTTGTTTTACGGTTTTTCACCGTGCTCGACCTTGTAAATATATCTTATTCAATTTTTGTTTAAACCCGTTAGATCATACCTATTCAATTCTTGCCTAATTCTCTTCGGGTCCGCTATTATAAATAGTAACTACAACCCTTTCTGGAAAGGAACTCCCAATATGGACGATTCACTGCGCGAGGAGCAAGCCTTGCAACAGCTAGCGCTCTTGATAAGTCGTCATGCTCCCTCGAACGGCACGCATCGGACGTCCTTGCCTTCTTTGACGCTGATGCATGCCACAGAGTTGTCGGAACCGTTGGAATCGGTATATAAGCCATCGATTTGCGTCGTGGCGCAAGGAGCGAAGACGGCCACGCTAGCCGACGAGACCTATAGATACGATCCCTCGACTTACCTTGTCACATCCGTTGAATTGCCGATCATCGGCAGAATCATCGAGGCTTCGCCCGAGATCCCGTATTTAAGCTTGAAACTGAGCTTCGATACCGACGTCATCCTGGATATCATCAAGGAGACGAATCGTCCCCTTTTTGTTCCCGCAGAAGCCTCACGCGGCATAGCCGTAAATCAGACGTCTCCTGCATTAATCGAAGCCATCGTGCGACTCATGCAGTTACTAGACGAGCCCGAGGACGTTCCGGTTCTCGCGCCGCTCGTGATCCGCGAAATTCTGTATCGGGTGCTTCAGGGCGAACAAGGTGCGCTCATCCATCAGTTCGCGATCATTGGCAGCCAAGCGCACACCATCGCTCAAGCGATACGGTTGATTAACAGGCAATTCGAACGCCCTCTCGTGATCGAGCAGCTCGCAAAATCCGTAAACATGAGTACGTCGGCGTTTCATAAACATTTCAAGAACGTCACGGCGATGAGCCCCTTGCAATACCAGAAAACGGTGCGTTTGCAAGAAGCCCGGCGCCTAATGTTGACGGAAAACGCGCAAGCCTCCGATGCGGCCTTCCGCGTAGGCTACGAGAGCCCGTCCCAGTTTAGCCGGGAATATGCCCGCGTGTACGGACGACCACCGATGCTGGATGTTCAGGCGCTTCGCGGTTCGATCTCGAGTTCCAACGTGCGTTAACGTTTGACATAGACAAGAACAGGACCCTGACGATTGAATGTCGGGGTCCTGTTCTCATCGATAGTCCGAATGGAGTTGCGGCAAGAAGGTAGAGATTTTTTACAGAGCGAATACCGCCGGCAGTTAACCTCGGATTTGCCGCATCCAGCTCAGAAGGCGTTACATCCGTAAAGACTTGCCTTAAGATAGGGGGAGTCTCAGACCATCCGCATTGATGATGGTTAGAACGATGATTAACGCTGTGAAAAAGATGGCTGGAGTCGTTTTGCTAATTGGGTCTTTGACCCTAAAGTGCGCGACGCATGCCAATAACATAGTGATCCCGAGCCAAATGCCAGCCCAAGCGACCATTCCTTCATACCGGTAGCCGATGATGAGTGCCGCAGCTCCGACTAATTGGACGCTTCCTGTGACGACACGAAACCACTGGGGTAATTCAAGATTTTTGAATATATCGACCCAGTAGTTGGCCCCTGCGATTTTTGCGCCACCTGAAAAGGCGTAGTATAAGACCAGTAAACTTTGAAGAACGATCGAAAGAATTATCATTTAGAATCTCCTCCGTTAATTTTAGTAAATACCTTTATCCGTTTCAAATTCGTGCTCACAACATTCATCTCTATCGTTTTAATATTTTTCCGGGACACCTTCGCTAGTTTGTTTTTTCCGGTTTCCCTTGTCACTAACTATGTCGTAAGTCAGCAAAGAAACGTGACCAATACAGTGAAAATTATTTCTTTATGCGCAACATGCAGTTCCGGTACATCTCGTTGTCACGTTTGTTAAGCTTCATACGACATAATAGTAAAAAGGAACCAAAGAAAGGAATATGATAAATGAATGATCCTGATTGGCTTATAGAACAGTTTGAGACACAGCGGAATCACCTGCAAACGGTGGCTTACCGGATGCTCGGATCTTTAAGCGAGGCAGATGATGCGGTACAAGAGTCATGGATACGTCTTAGCCGCACCGATAGCAGCAATGTCGAGAATATGGGGGGATGGTTGACGACGATTGTCTCCAGGGTATGTCTGGATATGCTCCGCACTCGCAAATCGAGGCGTGAAGAGCTTACGCTGGCGAGCGTGCCGGAGCCAGTGAATAACCAACAAGACGGTAGCGATCCTGAGCACGAAACATTGTTGGCTGATTCTGTTGGTCTTGCAATGCTTATGGTCCTTGGGAACTTGAACCCCGCCGAACGTATTGCATTCGTATTGCACGATATTTTCGCCTTGTCTTTCTCGGAAATCGCACCGATTATCGAGCGAAATGAAATTGCGGCCAGACAGCTTGCAAGCCGTGCACGCCGTCGCGTTCAGGGAGCAAAAGCGACTGCGGATTCCAAGGAGTTCAAGCGAAAGCGAGAGCTTGTAGATGCTTTCCTGGCTGCATCGCGTTCGGGAGATTTTGGGAAGCTTCTTGCGGTACTAGATCCCGATGTTGTGCTCCGACAGGATCCTGCATTTCCTCCGGTCGCAGCATGGCCAATCGTTCACGGTGCGGAAGCTGTGGCCAAGGGCTTCGCAGGTCGTGCCCAGGGTGCACGGCAGGTGCTCATAAACGGATCTGTGGGGGTAATCGTCGCTCCTCGCGGTCAAATGCTTTTCGTACTCGAACTCAAGATTGTAGAGGGTAAAATCACCGAGATCGAGTTGATTGCCGAACAATCGCGGATTCGTCAGCTCGACTTAGCAGAAATGAAGGATTAAACCATATACGCTCGCGAGCCACAAGCAAAGAGGCTGATGTGCAAAAAATTTCAATCAGGCAACCTTCGTCTCATCACTCCTGGCGATCCTCTTATACAGCACCAGCAGCGCCATACTTGCCGCGAACGATAAAACAATCAATAGGAACGGCAGGGAAGGATCGAGGCGGTAAGCCCATCCCCCGATAATGCCGGATGGTGATACGACAAGCAGAATCAGTACGGACAGCATGGCAAATACGCTTGCGCGGTTTTCGTCGTCAATGGCGTTGGCGACCGCCGCTTCCAAATACGGATACGTCATCATCGTACCCGCCGCGGCGAGAACGGTGCTAACGATCAGCCAGAACATCATCCCGGGGAGCGGGAGAATCAACAGCAGATTGGACACCAGCGAGATGAAAAAGCCCCATAGCATGACCGCGTGAAGGTTGTTATCGCCCAGCCGGGGCAGCAACAGCCACATCGAGAGGAGCATAATAATAGAAGTTACGGCCGGAAATATAGACACAAGACCGCTGTCCAGCTTAAGATCATCCACGAGAAAGAGCGACAAGTAGGTGCCTTTCATCGTAAGCTGGAACTGGAACAGAATGTAGACGCCGAAAATCATCAGCAGCGGCTTATTCTCCGCCATGCCTAGGATAACCCCTTTGTACTCGCGCAGCCCGGCCATAAAACCAACGCTGCGTGTTTCCGCTATTTTGCGAAGCCCGATCTCCGTCTCGCGGGTGGCAAAATGTCGCCCGACGAATTGAATCGTCATGCAAACGCAGGCGAGTATATACATGATCCGCATGCCGGGAATCAGGCCGTAATGCGCGACGAGCAGTCCGCCGAGCGGAGCGAACAAGCCGCCAAGCATGGCAACGAACTGAAGAACGGAGAAAACGAAGGTCCGGTCCTTGGGTTCGGTATCCTCCACAAGCAGGCAGTAGAACGCGGTATGCGGAACCCGTTGAAAACCGTTCACGACAGCCGCGACGATAAAGAACCAAATATTTTGCGATACCGCCCAGAGCAGGGTGCCGACCGTCCAACTGAGCACGTCAAAATAAAGCAGCGCCCATTTCCTGCCGAGCCTGTCAGTCAGATAACCGCTGATGAAGGATGAGAATACCTGCACAAGCAGAGTCAGCGTGGTGACCCAGCCAATTGCCGTCTCGCTCATCCCCATTTCAAACATATAAATCGTGGCATACGTGCTGAACATGCTGTACGGGATTAAGAACAGCGGCTCGTACAGAAGGCAACCGCGCGCATTTTGGGGAAGTCTGGATAGGCCAAACATCTTTTTCCTCCAATCACTCTGTCAACTAGCCTTTAACCTTGCTAATGGTTCGGTCGGAACCGCTTGGTCCCGGTGAGCCTTTAATTTTATTCGCTGCATTTAACCATTATCCTTTTATATTCTTCTATTCAATAAGACGCGTTCTTCCCTAATCTACTTCATTCAACAAAAAAAACAGGCATGCGCCTGTTTTTCGTATACTTGTATTCTCTTGGAATCCATGTTGTTCCGGCTATCAACTATTCCGACATCTTAATAAATAAATTGGCGTGATAGGACAAATTCTTCTCTGCCCGTGGGGAGATATCATCCTGCTTCGATTTATTGTCGAGCTGGGAAATAAACTTCTCCATAAACTTAACCGCATCCTTTACGGAGCCTTTGTCCAGATGATGCTTTGCCTGTTTTAATGTATTGTTCAACTGCGGCACTAGCGGACCCGTCAGCTCCCCTGATGCTTTATAAGCATCCATGAGCTTTTCTATCGATGCCAGCATACCCGGAGACTGGATATCCGGTATCGGAACATTGGCCCAATCGGTATCGGCTGCAAAATAGAAGCTTGTATACGCAGGCTGGTTGTACGCCGTGTTCTGCCTTGCTACTTCTGCTCTGTACTGAGCGTCATGCATTAACGTATATAACTTGCGGTCAGTTACCTCTGTGCTTAGATATATGCGAATTGCGGAGCTGTCCGTCGTTCGAACGAGCATTTCTTCTCTCCAGTCACCGAAAATATCCGCAACTAGACCTGGAGTTCCCTTCGTATAGTTGTTTGTTCTAGTCCCTTCAGCGGTTAGAAGTCTTCCTTTCTTCCAATCTTCAATCGTTGGAGTGGCTTCAATGGCACCGTTCACGATCTGTGTCGTCATATCCGCCGACCACTTAATATTCATGTTCGTACCGGGCGCGGTCGTACCTATCTTTTCGCCGTTCGCCGTCCACAAGCCAACCGCCCATGTTTCAAGACCCTTGCGATTAGGATCAACATCGCCTACCATGCCGCGTCCCGTATCTTTGCCGGTATAGCCGCCATAGATGATTTCTCCCGTTTTCGCATCGCGTAAGGAGTAGCCATACGGAGCCCAAACGCCGCCCTCATGCACCATGAAGATTTCCTGTCCTGGTCTGTCCGGATCGATATCCGTTACATGAAGCGCATCGCCATGACCTAATCTTGCTATGGTTCCGGGAGCTGCGCTTTGAGGAGGCATGACATCCATCGAGCTGTACAATAAGGTGCCGTCATGATCGATCGTAGCCGATCCGTAAACGATTTCTTGCTTGCCGTCGCCGTCAACATCCGCTGCGCTTAAGGTATGGGCACCTTGCGTGGTAATGGAGCCGAATTCAGGATCCGTGCCGTCCCTGCCGTGAGGTCCGTCGTTAAATGGATTCGTCATCGGAGTCCATCCGCTGTCCACGTACCATTGTTCCTTTAGGTGTTTGCCATCCCAGCTATAAGATACTAAAGCAGTTCTCGTGTAATACCCGCGGGCAAAGACGGCATAAGGCTTCTCTCCGTCAAGGTAAGCGACTCCTGCCAGGAAACGATCTACCCGGTTGCCAGGCTCGATTCTTCCCATCGCATAGTCGCCCCACATGAGACCATCGTCCTCGCGTCCGGGTTTATAATGAACCGTTTCCAGCTCATCGCCGGTTGCCCCGTTAAATACGGTTAGATACTCAGGCCCTTTTACAATAAAGCCCTCGAACGCTCTGAGATTGTTGCGGCTGCTCCTGCTCGGGGCGTATACATCCATGAAGTAGTCGACTAAGCTCTCCGCATCTACTCTGGACAGCGGATATTGGTATTTGTTATCTATTCCAAAGCTTTCTTCGAGAGTTGCCGGCCAATTCCCGTTCTTAACTTCCTCATGCTCAGACCAGCCCATAAACTTCTCGACCATGTGCTCGTAATAGTCATCTCTGCTCATCCGGTAGTCATCCGTATTGCTGTAACCAGCCTCGATATCCTCTTCTGGCATCGAAATGTACTTCTCGGAGGAGACGTTGCCTTCTTTATCGAACGTTGTGATTTTGGTGCCAGGAGCGGTTTTCATCATAGATTCCGCCTTGCCGTCGCCGTCAAAATCATACACCATGAATTGCGTATAATGAGCGCCCGATCGAATATTCACACCCAAATCAATGCGGTATAGCAGCGTTCCGTCAAGCTTGTAACTGTCGATATAGGTGCTGCCGGTATACCCGACTTGGGATACGTCCTTCGAATTGGAGGGATCCCATTTGACGAAAAATTCATATTGGCCGTCGCCGTCGACATCCCCGACGCTCATGTCATTTGCCGAGTAGGTATAAGCTTCTCCTGCGGGCGTGATGCCGTCAGCGGGCTTCTTAAGCGGCAAATCATAATACGAATTCCCCCAAGGCTTAACCTGAGAGCTTTCGTCCGCTTCCTGTCCATTGACGACAGCACTTACATAATATTGGGAGGCAGCGGTTCCTTCTTTATCCAAGTAATTGGTGCTGTTGTCTACAGTCGCAATCTTGGTGCCATTACGGTAAACGTTGAAGTTCGCTCCAGTCAGACCCGTCTCCGAAAAACCCGTCACTTCATTGGCAAGAAGCCTCCAGCTAAGAAAAACACCTTCCGATGTAGAAGCAGCAACCAAACCCCGATCAAGATATTCCAGTTGTACGCCTTGGGCCTTGCCAGCCGAAGTTTTTATTTCCGCCCCCGCAGCTGATGCCCCGCCCATGCTTGTAAGCAGAAGGGGAATGGCCAAGGCACCGGCAAGCATCTTTCTAGCAAGTCGCGCTCTCTTAAATTTCATTCCTCTATCACCATCCATTAATTATTTGATAAAAAATTTTGCAAGTTTGCTAGTCTTTAAGGCAATACTCCCCCTTACTTTCATTTGATTGCGCTTTCATGAAACGATAAAAAAATGAACGCTTTCCGATATGCCCATCCTAAATGAGGAAATTCCTATTCATTATAGTCTTAATATTCTGACTTCAACACCCAAATAACCGTTATTTTATGTTAAAAAACAGTGGTAGATGTGCCGGGGATTGGAGCGGTGGCGGGAGCTTGGGCGAATTACACCATTCTCGAGGAGCTAGGCGAATCCGCAACGAACGCTTATCGGTTACGAAGATTGAACGAGGTCTATGAAACTGGGGTTTAATCGCCTCCGCCTCCTCCGCCGTCGCAGCCGCCATCGGAGTTTCCGGATTCTGAATATTCGGCCGGGGAGCCGCCGTCCCTCCCGCGTCTGCGGAGTTTATGGTCGGTCTTCGGAGCCGTCATCGAAGATATTACGCCCCAGCCGATCATGATAAATATGAAAACCAACAACAGCGTAGTTAACATTCGCATCCTCTCCTTTTTTTCTTGTAAGGATAGCGTAACACGCAATTGTTAAGAAAACATAAATCCAAATTCCCGTTTGCGTTAATTTTCAGGTAATTATAGGTTGAAGTGTTTAAAAAAATGACTCTCGGTTAGGTTTGGTTCGCTGCCTTGCCAAAGACGTGTACAATAAATATTTCTGAAGTCCCCTTGAAGCTTCGATTGCCAGAGTACCCGATTGTTCCGCTTTTTCCGTATTCCCTTTTTTGAATTCCTCTTCGGCTTCAAGCACATACAGAAAAACCTTATTTTTCAGTTTGCTTTTGTACATTCTAAAAGACTCCCACTCATTTTCCGTCAGCGCGATCAAGGCGTAATTATAAGAGCGAATCTCGGGATTTTTGATTATTTCGGCTTCCTTCTTCGCTGCAGATAAATCACACATTTCTATATTTAGTCCAGCTTTTAAAGAAGCCCGCATCTCTTTTTGTCTGCCCCATTTTTTTAGAAGTTCTACTTTTTTATTGGCTTCATCATAATCACCTTTTGTTATATAGAGTAGGGCTGCGTAGTAGGGATGTTTTTGTTTATAAAGAATTTTTTCAACGCGGTCCATATCACGAGAGAAAAAAAGAACGAAGAATGAAAAAATACGATCTGAAAATATAAATACCAAGAGCCCGAATACAATCAGTATAAAATGAGCAATTGTTAATTCAATACCGTAGAAACCCGTTAATAAACCTATTCCAAGACTTATAACAAAAAGTAAAACATAGCGAATGTAAAGCATCCCTTCACCGTCCTAAGATTAATCATACAGTTAGTAATAAATAAAGATTAAAAATCCAAGGTCTACTTCAATAGCAGTTGGTTTGTAAACTCTTTTTCAGACCTGTTGTCCCTCTGGAACGCCAAATTCAAACCAATCGCCATTTTCGCCAAATCCATTAGTTCTATAATATTTTAATTTTCCATTTTCGAGCTTAACCATTTGCTTATATAGAAATAAATAAACGTCTACATCTTGACCTCTATAATGTTCAACTGAAGGGTCTATTGCTTGTAATTTGAATGGTGCTAAGAAATAGTATTTTTTTAAAGAAAGCTGATATGCAAAAAAATCCTGTTTACTATTAAATGTTAGAATTCCATTAAAAAATTCAGTATAAAGTATACAAATGATCATTGTCACTACAATAATGATTCTTCTCTGCTTAATATTTTTACTGCTAACTATCTTGTATAAAATAACAGCCCCGCTAATGACAGCCGCAGAATAAATAACCATAAGCAAGTTATTGAAATCGTATGTGCCAGCCAAAATACACCTGATACAGTATCCATCAATAAAAACAAAAATTGTTTGAAGAAGGAAAATTAACAATGTAAATATGGTCCACACAGCCGGGTTTTTTTTATCAAAAATTTTCCCTATTACTGTTAGAAGAGATATGAATCCGATTATGCTCATAATTTGCACCTCAACGGTTCAATTGTATTCTAAAGGCCAAGGGATTATAAGTTATGGTATTTAAATGACGTACCTTCCTTTATCTTTCCGCAGCTCTCCTTGATGTTAATAGCACTTCTTGATTGAAGTATGCCTTTAGAATACTTAATGCTCTCTAATAAAGTGAAACTTCCCAATCTTTAAATTGCACTCGGTTCTTCCTTCAAATATACAAGATCGAACTATCCTGCAAGTTAATGAGGCAGCCTATCGTTGTGACCGGCTGCCTCCATGTCATTATCGAGCTATCGTCTCCCGTCCCTCCCAATGAACAGTCTTCCTAATTAGAAACCGCCTCTGGAATGAATGATTTGCCCGGTAATCCACTGGGAATCATCGCTTGCCAGAAAAGCGACCAGACGGGACACATCTTCAGGAAGACCGATCCGGCCCATCGGGAATCGCGGAAGCAGGGCACTTTTTACCTCTTCCGACATCCAACCCGAATCGGTAGGACCGGGATCGACAGCGTTCACCGTAATGTGAAGCGGCGCCAACTCTGCAGCCAGCGATTCGGTGAAGACGGAGATGGCACCTTTCGTCGCGGCATAGGCGAGATTGCCGGGCATGGGCCCTTTACCCTGGCCGGAAGTGAGGTTAATGATTCGCCCGCTGAGCATGTCATAAGAGGGACGAGCGCTTTTCTCGGCCTCAAGCATGCGTGCAAATTCGACAGATAACATGAAGGTGCCCCTAACGTTGACAGCGCAATGCGCATCGATGAGAGCTTCATTTAATTGACGGAAATCAGCATCTACGCTATACGTAGCGTTATTGACGAGGATAGTTGGAAGCCCGACGGTTTTTCGGACTTCCTTCAGCAGCCTGACTGCCGAACCAGAGGCTGCGAGGTCCAACTTCATATGTGCGGCTTGAACGTTGAATTGACGTAGTTCTCCGGCGAAAAGATCGGGCCAACTCTCGTCTGCGTCACTCGGATTAACGGTTTTATCGTAGTCGTAAAGGTGTGTAAAAAACAGGCTGGCGCCTTCGCGAGCCAATGCCCTGCAAATCGCTGCCCCAATTCCGCCCGGACGGCTCGCACCCGTCACGATGGCAGTTTTTCCTTGCAATCTGGTCATTAGATATACCTCCTGTTATGAGGAGACGAGAGAACCGTTCATCGTATGGAGATGGATTGATCCCGCACATAAATAAAAAAAGCGGATACATCAAGTATCCGCGCAACGGTTGATCAAACGGTTGCTCGAGTCCCTTGAAATGGTTGAGGATCAGCATGACTAACTGGACGAATGGGGAATAACATTCACCGGGTCACGCGATCAGATTCAAACAAACCATTACAAGGAAGTCCACATTGGCTTTCGAGTCCCCTTTCCTTCATCTCCAAACCATAGATTAGCGGACGTATCCAATCTTTGTCAAGATACAAACAAAGTAAGTAAGAACGCTTTTTTTTTGCTATTCTCAGAACACCAAAAAAGACGCCAGGTCGCAAGAGTCTGCACTCTGGCTGATGTCCCGGCGTCTGTTCATTGATTTAGTTTTTAAGGAAGTTAATCAAAGCGGAATTGAATTGTTCAGGGTGAGTCGCGTTCAAACCATGCGGTCCGCCTTCAATTACGACGAGTTGGCTGTCTGCAACAGCTTCGTGGGAAAGTTGACCGCTTACCTCAAACGTCACAATCGCATCGGAATCGCCATGGATAACAAGCAACGGGATATCGAATTTCGCCAAATCGCCACGGAAATCCGTCCGGCCGAAGGCATCAACGCAATCCAGCGTCCCCTTTGGCGAAGCGCAAGAAGCAATATCAAGATTGTAAACACGGAAGGACTCGCTGACTAGGTCGGTTCTATCCCCTGCTTTAAAGAAATTGTGAGTGAAGCCGTCAAGGAAGGCGATGCGGTCTTTTCTTAAACCGTCTTGGAAGCCCTGAATGGTGGCTTCATCCAGACCGCCTTCCGGATGCTCGGCGGATTTGTAGAAGAACGGCGGAACCGCAGCAGCCAACACGGCTTTTTTGACACGGCTTGTTCCGTATGTGCCAATGTAACGGGCAACCTCTCCGCCACCCATCGAAAATCCGACCAGTGTCACGTCCTCAAGGTCCAGATGTTCGATCAGCTTATGAAGATCCGCCGCAAACGTATCATAGTCGTAACCGTTCCACGGCCTAGAGGATTGTCCGAATCCGCGGCGGTCATATGTAATGACGCGGTAACCCGCATTGATGAGCGCTGGAACTTGACTCTCCTACGAGCGCCCGCTCAACGGCCAGCCATGGATCAAAACTACAGGTTTGCCTGCGCCAAGATCCTCAAAATACAATTCAATGGGTTGCCCGTTTTCTGTTCCGACTGTTAATTTAGCCATGTTTCAAACTTCCTTTCGAATTGGTTTTGGTTAGGCTGTAGCAAAGTACATTCACATTAGGCATATTCCACAAGCTGCTGAAACCCAATTGCGACGTATTTTGTCAATGTCGTCCTGCACAATGCGGCTCGAATCGACCCGTCTCCCCCCCCTCAACTCAAAATTCCAGTTTACTATAACATGTGTTACCGGATCATTTGTAAGCGTCAATAGCCCTCACCTGTTCAACTAGATGAGGGCTAAGTTATATGCTACGTCGAGCAGCTGACTGACCTTTAGTAGATGGGCTTCATAAAAGAACCGGGGATTTCTCCCCGGTCAATACCTTTTATTTTCAGCTCCAACTGCTTGTTGTATCATTCATATAGAATTGGAACGTAATGTTATAACGGTCTTTCACTATTCCGAAGCAAGGACTGAATTCGGTTTCTTGCAACGGGAACAACACTTGCCCTTTTTCGCTCAATTTATTAAACATTGCTTCAATGTCGCTTTGTTGCGTCGCTGTAATGCAAATATTCACCTGATCTCCGATTACGTAAGGTTGTCCCGGAAAGAGATCAGCGACCATCATATCATTTTCACCGGTTTGCAATACGGCATGGGAAATACGGGTTTTCACTTCTTCAGGCAAACCATCGGCATTCTTGCCTTCCCCGTACGTAGTTTTGAACAGTAATTTCGAGTTCAACGCTTCCCGGTAAAACTCAATTGCTTCCGCAGCTTGCCCATCCAGCATAATAAACGACGTTGCGCGCATTGACATTTAAACACTCTCCTTTTAAATTGGATTGTCCAATCTTTATTGTTTTGGACTTCATTAGCATCATATCGTATGATAGTGACAATAATTGTCGTAATACATGAAAAGGAGTTTATAATGGCAAAGTCCAAAAGACTGATCGAGATTATGATGGCCGTCAACAAAAAGAAGTCTTTCACCGCCAAAGAGCTTGCCAGTGAATTTGGAGTTTCCACGAGGACGATTATTCGGGATATGCAGGAGTTGAGCGCGCTGGGGGTTCCTTTTTATTCGGAGGTCGGTCAGCATGGGGGATATAAGATGCTTAACGAGAGAATACTGCCCCCGATTGCTTTCACGAAAGGCGAAGCGCTTGCTGTATTTTTTGCCAGCCATGCATTGAGGCACTACGCGGATCTTCCGTTTGAAGCGGAAACGGATTCAGTGTTGCGGAAATTTTACTCTTATATGCCGGAAGATATTCGGGACCGTATCGACCGGATGCGGAAACGATTTGATCTGATTACGCCGATGAGACATGCAAGCACGCCCTTTTTGAGCTTGTTGCTGGATGCTGCGATCGATCAAAAAGTAGTGCGCATGGAATACGAATCGAAACAGCATAAGCGGTCAAGAGATGTTCAGCCGGTCGGAATTTATGCCAGCAACGGGTTTTGGTATTGTCCGGCCTATTGCTTTCACCGCCGCGATTTTCGCTTGTTTCGCTGCGACCGGGTTAGATCTGTTGAACCGTCCGAGCTGAAAGCCGTTGATTTGACTCATGTGCATACAGGAAACTGGGAGTCTTATTTTGAAGAGGAAAGTCAAGCTATGGAACTTTATGTTGAGCTTACTGCAACAGGGGTGCAGAGATGCGAGTCCGAATTGCCCAAAACGCATCTTTCATCCGAATCAACGGCCTATTCCAAAATCCATGTTCGAGAAGACGGCACAGGATGGCTGGATAATCAAATCCCTGCGAGCAGTCTTCTGTTTTTCGGCCAATTTTTTATTGGATTGGGTACCGATGCAAAGGTAAAAGCGCCAGACGAGTTGATCCATGTTATGAGAGAAATGCTGGACAAACTAGTAGCGCAATATCGGTAATAATTGGAAATGAAATATAATTTGAAGGACGTAGCCCAAGCGAAGGCGTGGGAGCGTCCTTTCGAACTAACTGGCAGCCTAGTGGAATTGAATACAAGAGGATAAGTCTATCTATCTAACATAACTAGTCCCATACATGTGAAAGCAAACAGCCCCTCCACCGTTTGATGGTAGGGATCAACTCAAAAAATGCTTTTGAACAGTCTTCGCTCGTTTCCGATGTCACAAATCAGAGCCTTATATTGTTATATGTGCAAAACGTAAGGGAGCTGAAGAAAGATGAACGACTTGACATGCATCATCATCGGAGGAGGCCATGCAGGTCTTGCCGCGCTCAAAGCAATAAAGGAAACGACCCGGGGCATGGCGAACGGACGGAGGATTCGGTTTGTTCTGTTCGACAAGCAGCCCGGTCATGTGCGCAAAGTGCTGTTGTTCCGGCCGGCCGTGGGCGAGGAAGAGATCATCATTCCTTGGACGCGTTATGGGTTTTCAGAAGGAGTCGAATTCGTGCAAAGTGCGGTTACGTCCGTGGATAGCGGGGAAAAACGGGTTCGATATACGGATGCGCAAGGAAATGATGCCCGAATGCGTTACGACCTTTTAGTCGTGGCGGTCGGCAGCATCGTTCGGCGACCGGATCCCGATCAGGGCGGCATAGCCTTGACCGACCCGCAAGCCGCGGCAGACATCCGGGTGCGCTGGCGCGCCAACCTGCAGAAAGCTGCAGGCGAGACAAATCCTAAAGAACGAAAGCGGCTGATGACAGTCGCAATTGCAGGGGCGGGCATCAGTGGCATTGAGACATCCGCCGAGCTGACACTTGAGATGCAGAAGGAAGCATCGTCACTGGGACTGAACCCGTCCGATATCTCTGTCTATTTACTGAGTGGACAGGAACGATTGTTCATGGAAGGACCGGAGAAAGTTGGACGAAAATTGGAACAGATACTCAGCGAATGCGGCGTGACAGTGCTTTACAACCGTAAGGTAATTCGGGAGGAGGCAGGGGTGGTGACGATCAGCAATGGCGATCGTCTGCCGGTTGGCCTATCTATATGGACGATTGGTCTGATTCCGAATCCGGCCCTTCGCACAATGGGCTTGCCACTTACTCCTGATGGTCAAGTGCTGGTGGATGGATCCTATCACGTCAAAGGAGCGCCGGGCGTATATAGCATTGGCGACTGTGCCAGAATAATCGATCCGAAAAACGGCAAGGCAGACCCGATGAGGTGCGCAGAAAGCGGGCTACAGGCAGGTCGACTGGGGAAAATCGTGCTGGCCGATCTGGAGGGCCGCCCCGCGCCGGTTCACAAATCCTCCAGCTCGATTATGGATTTATTCTGTATCGGCATGGGGGAAAATCGCGGATTGGTGTGGGGACGCAAATGGGGACTTAATATGATTGTAACGGGAAAGCCTGCATGGAAATTCAGGAATCTGGCATGGGATGCAGGCAGTAAGCTACGATAGAAACAAAGAAACCAAGATTGTAATATACCTAAAAGCAAGAAAAGGTGAGGCGGCGGATGGAGGAACTGTACGATCAATATAGAGCGCTGCTGTTCACGCTGGCCTATCAGTTGACAGGCTCTGCGGCAGACGCGGAAGATGCGGTTCAGGATGTGTTTGTTAAGGCGTGCGACGTACATCCCGAACGTTTGGAGGAGCCGAAGGCATATTTGTGCAAAATGGTAACCAATCGCTGCCTCAACCTGCAGAAGTCGGCGCGGAAGAAGAGGGAAATGTACGTCGGTCCGTGGCTCCCCGAACCGATTCGGACACCGGAGGCGGATACGCTCGATATGACGGTCGTCCGCCGCGATCTGCTGTCTTACGCCATGCTCGTTCTGCTCGAGCGGCTGACGCCGACAGAGCGGACGGTTTTTGTCCTGCGTGAAGCGCTGGGCTTCGATTATCCAGAAATAGCCGAACTGCTCGGCAAGCAAGTGGCGAATTGCCGCAAGCTGATGAGCCGGGCAAGAAACAAGATGGGAATATCCGAGGAGGAGCCGGTCGCGGCCGAAGCGGTCGAATTGGAATGGGTTAGCCGGTTCCTCACATCCCTTGAGGAAGGTAACGTCGATCATGTGCTGTCTTTGCTGACTGAAGACGTCATGGTCGTCGCCGACGGAGGCGGAAAAGCAACCGCGGCCACGCGTCCGATACAAACGCGCGATCGCGTGGCCCGATACCTGCTCGGCGGGTTCAAGGGCGCACATTCCCATTATCGGGAAAGTCTTCAATTCGAGTATGCCCCTCTGAATGGCGAGACCAGTATCGTAATTCGTTCGGGGGATGAAACTCTGCTCGCTATGTTTATGCAACTCCGACGCGGAAAGTTGGCCAGAATCTACTTCGTGCTAAACCCGGATAAGCTTGTCCGGATTTAGGTAGTTGACTGCAGAATTTTCATAATACTCAACAAACCGGCAAGAAGGAATGGCTGCTTTAAACGGGCTCATGCAAGAATTCTCATTGACGTTTACACTGTCACAAATCGGATCCTTACGTTGTTATATGCGTAAAAAATGTAATGGAGATGATGAGAGATGAACGACTTAACATGCATTATCATTGGAGGCGGCCATGCAGGGCTTGGGGCGCTCAAAGCAATAAAGGAAGAGACCAGAGGCATGGCGCACGGACAGCGTATTCGGTTTGTTCTGATCGACAAGCAGCCCGGTCATGTGCGCAAAGTGATGTTGTTCCGGCCGGCCGCAGGCGAGGAAGAGATTATGGTCCCATGGACGCGTTATTGTTCAGAAGGAGTCGGATTCTTGCAAGGTACGGTTACTTCCGTAGATAGTAAGGCAAAACGGATTCGATATACGGATGCGCAAGGAAATGATGCCCGAATTCATTATGACCTTTCAGTAGTTGCGGCCGGAAGCATTGTTCGTCGACCGGATCCCGATAAGGGAGGGATCGCCTTGACCGACCCGCAAGCCGCGGCGGACATCCGGGAGCGCTGGCGTGCCAATCTGCGGAAGGCTGCCGTCGAGACGAACCCTGAGGAACGAAAGCGACTTATGACAATCGCGGTTGCGGGGGCGGGCATCAGCGGCATCGAGACGTCCGCCGAGCTGGTGCTGGCCATGCGGAAGGAAGCGGCGGCACTAGGACTGAATCCGTCCGATATCTCCGTCTATTTGTTAAATGCGAACGAGCAGCTGTTCCCGGAAGGGCCGGAAAAAGTCGGACGAAAGTTGGAGATGACGCTCAGAGAATGTGGCGTGACAGTGCTTCACAATCGTAAGGCAATGCGGGAGCAAGCAGGAGTGTTGACGCTCAGCAACAGTGATCGTCTGCCGGTTGGCCTGTGTATATGGACGATTGGTCTGATACCGAATCCGGCCCTCCGCAGCATGGGCTTGCCGCTTGCTTCTGAAGGTAAAGTGCTGGTGGATGAATGTTATCGCGTCCAAGGGATGTCGGGCGTATACAGCATTGGCGATTGTGCGAGAATCGTCGATCCGAGTACCGGCAAGGCAGATCAGATGACGTGCAAAGAAGCAGGGCCGCAGGCGTTAAGACTGGGAAAAATCGTGATGGCTGATCTGGAGGGCAGTTCCGCGCCGGTTCACAAATCTTTTTTGGATACCTTCGGCATCGGCCTTGGGCAAAATCGCGGGTTGATGTGGGTACGCAAATGGGGACTTGATATCATCGTAACGGGGAAGCTTGCGTGGAAAGTCAAAAAGCTGGGATGGGATTTTGCTAGCTGGCTCCGATAGAAGGTGCACTATTGTAAAGTGAAATCCCCGCCGGCTTCGGCTGGCGGGGATTTTTGTGTTAGCTTAACGGTATAGCATCAATTACCACTATTATAGGTTTACTTCTTAGCTCCTCAATTTCTTCGTAATCATAAGCCTCTAAATAATATACAAGTTTATCATTTGGCTGGACTATTGTGGTATATACTTGTGCAACGCCGTCCGAGATCGGCTTCGGATTTGGATCCAGAATGCCTCCAGCATCATAAACCCAGGCTAGGATTTTTAAATCTCCTGGTGGTGGAAAAATTCTTATTGTTACCTTAAGTGGCTTGCCGCTAATGTTTGTCCAATCACCTATAGGACCATAGTCCGTAAAATAACCAATTCTCCCAATGGTACGGTGCTTTGAGGTGCGGACTTCCGGATTGTAATCTCCCGGTTTCTCGTCGAGCCATAACCCGGAAGAAGCGGAAGCCGTTCCTGCGGTTATCATAAACAGACAAAAACCAACCAACGCAGCGGCCATTAACATTTTTATTCTCTTCAAATCCAACACTCACTCTCCCCCAACTAAAGATTGAGTTTATTATCCTACTTGGATAATAATTTGTTAATATGTACCAAGGACTAGTTTTTGTTGATATATGTCGGTAGAGTTTTATTAATAAAATTTGCCGGCGAATTGTTACGATATTAATGACGAAACGTCCCTTATTTTCTCAGTCTAAAAGAGGTTGGGCGCCTTGTCCGCATATTCCGAGAACGTCGGTACATAATGAAAATTTCCCAAGAGCAAGCGAAAGGACCTCCTATCCCGCTATAACAGCGGATGAGGTCCTCTTTTTATTCAGCGTTCCGTACTATGTGGTTTGGCGCTGTCTTGCTTTAATGTTTAACGGATACTTTGTAAAGCTTCGACTGTGCGCCTTCCAAGCTGACTTCGAGACTTCCCTTCGCTTCCAGCTTCGAGCCCGTCCATGCATCCGTCAGTTGTACCCTCGAAGTTGATTTAACTCCCAGCGCCCGCGTCAGATCGACAGACTTCACCGCCTGTTCGTTCGTATAGTTGAAGATCGCGACATAGTAATCGTCCTTATCCTTCATGACGAATACTTCGGCGGCCGCTGAACCGGTATTGCCTTCGACCGGCTGGAACGCCTTGCCGATGGTCGCGATGTCGTTCACGCGCTTGTTCGTGAGCAGCGACTTCATGAGCTCCTGCGCAACAGGATCGTTAACGTCATCCGAGCTCATATAGACCGTACCTGAGATAGCAGCTGCGTTCACTCTCGTTTGCGCGGCATTGTACGAACCGCCTTTGGCAAGCGTCATGTAATCCGGGTCGGTATAACGATAGATCGTGCCGCTCTGCCACCAGCCGTACGTCAGGTTGTTAAGCTGATATTCAGTGCGGCCAAGCGATCCATCGATGTCGCACGATATGCGTCTCGCATGGGCATATTGGCTCGGGAACAGGGGAGCGATCGACGCGCTGATGAACATGCGGCCTTCGAGCACTTTGTTGATATGCGCCATGCCCTGGTTATACGCTTGAATGCCCGTCTGCGCCTTCGGATCGTAATGCTGCCCTTCGAACGAGCCGTGGCTCAGGAAGTCGATCTTAATATATTCGAAGCCGTAATCGATGAATTTCTTGAAAATATATTCGACGCGCTGCTTCGACCCCGGATGTGTCGGATCGATCGCATAAGCGCCGTCCACCTTCGGCAGCGGGTTACCGTCCGCGTCACGCAGGATGATGTCGCCGTACGTATACTTACCGTCCGTCCCTTCTACCGGCTGTGCCATATTGTCGCCCCAATAGACGAACGGTCCATAGTAGATGCCTGCCTTCTGACCGTTTTTGCGGATTACCTTAACCGCGTCACGCAGCTGCTGCTCGGTTAGATTGTCCCAATACGAATCCATGTTGATGTAGACCGTCCCTTTGTTCGAGAACGTCTTCTGCAAGTTGTCCTTGAAAAAGTTCGATACGCTGACGACCTTGTCGTAGCTTAGCGAGCTTTCATACGCTCCCCAGCTATTCCAGCCGACCGGCACCCCGGATGGCACTCCGCGGTCGAACTTCAAAGGCGGAGCGACAGCGGCATTCGCCTGTCCGTAGCTCTCAAGCCCGCTGCGGTAATCGCTATAATAGCCGACAGCGATCTGCGGCGATGTGATCGTCTTGCCCGACACCTTGCCATGCGGCAGCGTGTCATGAGTGGAGGTTTGCGATGTGAAACCGCCGTACACCTTCAGTTTATTGAGGCGGTCGTTCGACCCGCTCCAGTAAATGCCGGTCTTCCACGTATCATGCGTCACCGATCCGATAACGAGTCCGCCGCGGCTGACGTTGTCGTAGATCGCCGTCATCTCCGAGCTGACGTAATTGTTGTTGTTCAGCGGCGTATTGATTGTCCGCGCTTGGTAACGCGACCACATATCGTTGTCGAACGGCGTGATAAGGACGCGATTGTCCCCGTAGCTGCCAATGTCTATGCCACCCTTGGCGTTAACAACGAGCGGAGCTGTATCGCTGGCGCTCATCTCCAAGCTGCCGACAATCTGCTGCGATACAAGGAAGTAAGGCCGATCTTCGTATAGCTGGTACGTCTGCTTCATCGTCGGAAGACCCTCGCTGCTGTTCTCGATTGTAATACGGACGCCCTTGCCGTGTCCGTCCTTGATCTTCTCGACTTCGCTTAGCTTGAAGACATGCTCGCCGTACTGGCGGCTATCGAGCAGTTGATCCTCCAGCTGTGCGGTCGCATAAGCACCCTTGACGATCGTCTTGTCCCCCCATGCGTAAGCGGACAAGCCCGATTCCGTATTGTACGTAATGCTGTATGAATGGGTCGAGAACACGGCCCCTTTCTCGTGAGCGTTCACTTTAATCGAACCATGCTTCGCCGTGCCGATGACGCCGCCGATCTGGCCAATATCGTCGATTGGACCGGGATCCTCGCCCGAACCACCCGCTTTGGCAAGCTCGATCTTATCGATGTCGGGCGACCAGCCGCCGTCGTCATCGAACGTAATCGTATTCATTCCAGCCTGAAGCTCCACTTCGACTGTGAATATACCAAGCGTATCCCAATCGGCTGTCTTCGGCAGCGCGTAGTTCTCGGATAGTCCGTCGTTCACCTTAATGGAGACAGGACGAGGGTCGCCCGATACATACGAGATGCTCAGCGTATAGACGCCGGCTTCCTCAGCGGCTATATCTCGGAACTGCAGCGTCGAACCGCCCCACAGATTGCCTACCTTAAGGCCTCCTGAACAGCCTGTTGCCGGCTGACAAGCAGATACCGCGGCATTGCCTGTCCGTACGTTCACGGCAGCTTCCGCCTCGTAGCCAGTGGACGGCCCTCCCGGCCCTCCCGTGCCGGATTTGCTGAGCACGATCCGATCGATATCCGGCGAATAACCGCCTTCGTCGTCGAAGCGGATTGCGTTGCTGCCCGCCTGCAATTCAAGCTCGATCGCGTACGTGCCAAGCGTCTCCCAATCCGCCGTGCGCGGGAGTTCGTAATGATCGCCTGCACCGCCGTTCACGCTAACGGCGAAAGATCTCGGATCGCCCGAGATGTAGTGCACCGTCATCGTATATATGCCCGCCTCATCAACGGTAAGGCCGTTCATCGTTAGCGACGAGCCGTCCCATAGCCCGCCGACGGCCATGCCGCCTGAGCACTCGGTAGCCTCTGCGCATGTTTTGCGTTCTGCCCTGCCGGACAGCACATGGCCTTCCGCTTCCGCTTCGAACGAATAACTGTCGTCCGCTTGGACAGCAGCCGTGCTTGCAGCTTCGACGCTCCGATCGGCCTGCCTCCACGGAGTCAGATAGACCGTCTGCATAAGCAATACGGCCGCAAGCAGTACGAGCCAGACTCGCGGAGATCGCAATCTTTTTTTGTTAACCATTCGTCATTTCCTCCTATTCGTTGCACGAATTTGCGAAGCGCTTTCAATCTCACTTTCAATGTAAAACAGCGGACAAGCCCAAACAATCCCAATATTTAACGATCGATAACCCAAACCGCAGTATTTAGGGGCCGTTCTTTCGAACGCCCCCCGACCGTCGTATTGTCCTAATCCCTTTTTGCTGCTATATCCCTAACATTCAATCCATGATCTAGTCTGCGGCTTTTTCCTGCCTCTAGCACCATTTGAACGGTTTGGCTTCCGTATCTCACGCTCACCTCGCAGGCTTGGTAAGCCTTAATGACCGCTCCGCTGAGACGCCCGCTCTCCCAAGCTGCATCGACCTCGATACCGCCTTTCGCTCTAAGCCCGCGATAAGAACCGCTAGCCCAATCTTGCGGAAGCGCGGGCAACAGGTGAATCACGCCGGCATGGCTTTGCAGCAGCATATCGGCGATGGCCGCCGTGCCGCCGAAGTTGCCGTCGATGACGAAAATGTTCGTCTCCGCTCCGGCCACGCCCGGCTTCGAGTACGAGAGCAGGTTGTCGAAGCACAGTTCGCCGATCAGATGTCTGACGTGACTCGCCGCTCGATCGCCGTCATGCAGGCGAGAGAATCCCGTCGCGAACAGTGCCGCCGTAAATTCGATATCCTCCAATTCTCCCTGCTGCATGCGCCCAAGCAGCGTATTCCGAATAGCTTCAGCCAGTTCCGGCGTCTGCTTGGGATCGATCTGGCTGCCCGGATACAAGCCGTACAAATGCGAGAAATGCCGATGCTCCGGCTGCGCCTCTTCATAGTCTTCCAGCCACTCCTGCAGCTGTCCCCGCTTCCCGATCATAAGCGGAGGCAGCAGGCGAATCGCTGCACGCAGCTGCGCGCGAAACTCGGCATCGATCTGCAATTGCTCTGCCGCTTCCAAGCAGAAAACAAATAAGTCGTGCACCAGCATCTGATCCATCGTGGTGCCCATCGACAGCTGCTGTGCTCCGTCTTCGGGAGCACCCGGGAAGAAACTGTTTTCCGGCGAATTCGAAGGACCGGTCACCAGCCAGCCGTACTTCGGATGCACGGTCATGTAGTCGAGGAAGAAGAGCGCCGCCTGCTTCATGACCGGATAGGCTTGGCGAGTCAGGAACTGACGGTCCAGCCCGTACTCGTAATGCTCTTTCATATGCATCGCAATCCATAGGCCTCCGGTTACGTTGAGCCCCCACGACGTCTCCCAGCCTGGCGATGCGAAGCCCCAAGCGTTCGAGAAGACATGCGCAACCCAGCCGTCCGCGCCGTAAAAGTCGGTCGCCGCTGCCCTTCCGGCCTCGGCAAGACGCTCGATATAGTTCATCAAAGGCACATGACACTCAGCCAAATTGCTTATTTCCGTCGGATAATAGTTCATCTGCGTATTCACATCGAGATGGTAGTCGCAGCTCCAAGCCATGCGGTTCGCTTCCCCGTCATTCCATATGCCTTGCAAGTTAAGCGGCAGCGGCGAATCTTCGCGCGATCCCGCAATCGTCAAGTAACGTCCGTATTGATAAAACAGCGCGATAAGCGCCAGATCGCCGGTCTGTCCGCTCCGCAAGCGTCTGATCCGTACATCGGTCGGTAGCTCAGCAAGCTCTGCCGGACTGTCGAGCCCAAGGCTAACTCGCCCGTACAACGACCGGTAATCGGCAACATGGCTCTCCTTTAGCTTCTCAAAGCCTAACGTCGTTGCCGCTTCTACCTTCTCTCTGCTCTCCTTAAGCCAGCCGTCATCGTTCTCGCGTCCGAAATCGGTCGCGACCGCGAAATAGATGACCGCCGCATCCGCCCCCTCAACTGTCAATTGTCCGTCTTCGCTTAGCAGCTTCCCGCCCTCGATGGCGACTCGCGCAAGCCCTTGCGCCATTACTCCGCATGTCCCGTCGCTATGAATGCTTTCCGTCGCTTGGGCGCGGAAGCCGATGCTTTCGCCGTCCTCTTCGTTCCACGCCGCGAACGTATCCGTCCTCCCCTGCAACCGCAAGGTGAATGATACTTTTCCTTTGCGCTCGCCTGCGATGCGCGCCGCGACGACGCCGTCGGCATGGGATGCGAAATATTCCCGCTGAATCGGAACAGCGTCCTGACCGCGATACGAAATAGAAGCTACCGCTGTTTCCAGATCCAGTTCGCGCATCAGCCCCTCGCCCTCATGCGCGTAAGTAATCAAGACGTCGCACAGCGACAAGTTCGTTCCGAAGTTTCCTTTCTTCGGCTGCAGCGTCTCCTTGGCCAGCTTGTCGCCTTCGGCGTAATCGCCGCGAAAGAACGCCTCCCTCATCTGCGCCAGCTTCTCCTTGGCGTTAGGCGCACCGCCGAAACGCTCGCTTTTGCCTGACCAGAACGTAATCTCCGTCATGTTCCATGTTTCATGGCCAGCGCCGCCGTGCAAGACAGCCCCTAATCGTCCGTTGCCAAGCGGCAGCCCTTGCGACCAGTCTTTTCCCGGTCCGTTGTATAGCAATTTCATAGCCCGTATCCCCTCGCTTTTTTTGATCGATCGTCCTTTGCCTCGAATCAGCCACTATCGTAAAATCCGCCATTATTGTACCATTGAAGAACGATTCCGTATTTGACCGCCTATCCTATCAGTTGACGAATAATCCGCCATCATAAGGAGACGCTCTATGAAAAAATTAAACGAATTAAAGCCATTCCTCGGAGACTCCATGCGTTACTTATACGATGGCAGCTGGAACGAGAAGCTGCGCGTATGCAGCGTCTACGCCTTTCATCTGTTCGAGGACGGCCCGGGCGAGATGGAAGTGAACGGCAAGCTGTACCCGATCGAGCGGAAGACGCTTATTTTTTTGCGGCCCAGCGAGCCGCATGCGTTTCATGTAAAGGCGGGACAGCCCCTCTCCTCTTACAATCTCTATTGCGATATGTGGACGACGGATGCGGCCAGCCCGGTCTCGCTTAACCGGCATTTCATACATGCTCCCGAGCCATTCAAGTTCGAGACCGTCTCGGCAGAGGAGACTTGTCCAGAGCTCGACACGCTCCCAAGCCGCTTCACGCTTCAGCCGTTTCCATGGCTATACGACTCGTTCGTGACGCTTGCCAAGCTATTCGAGGAAACCCGCCGCTACCGCGCCGAGCTCGCGAACAGCCTGCTGTATGCCTGGATGCTTAGCTGGTACAATGCCGTTCATACCCGTCAGCCGAGCGACTATCGGATCGTCAAGCTGCTCGCTCATCTGGACGCGCACCCGGAGGAGCGATCGTCGGTTGATGCGTGGTCGGCCATGTGCGGTCTGAAGCGCTCTTATTTCCATGCGCTGTTCCAACGCGAGACCGGCTACTCGCCCAGCGCCTACCGCCATAGGCTGCTTATGAAACGGGCTGCTCATCTCCTGATCGAGACCAGCCTCTCCGTTACCGACATCGCGGACAAGCTCGGATACGCGTCCATCCACCCGTTTACCCGCCAATTCAGCTCTTTCCACGGCGTCAGCCCGCGTGCTTATAGGTTTCAGTCCAGAGGTGCGGATCGCTAACTGTGGCACGAGTACGATTAGCGTCACTCCGGGAAAGTAAAGGTCTCCAACGCCAAAAAAGCCTTGATTAGCTCCATTTCGGAAGCTATTCAAAGCTTTTTCCGCAAAAAGATATTTTCCGCTCTATTAGTTGCCTGTAAGGACACTATTCGCCCACATTATGCGTGCAGCGGCCGATTAGTGCTCAAAATTAACACTAGGTATGACAAAAGATTGGCCCACGTCGACAATTGTTGGACTGTCACCCTCGGCCTTACGGACACAGAAGCCCTTATCTGCAGCAAAATCGCAGTTAGAGGCAAGCTGCGGACACTAGATACCCTAACGAAGAAAAAATCAGCTTCTGCAGCTTATTTCCTAGCGATTAAAGTCTTGCGTGTCCGCAAGCTTACTCCAAACGCCCCTCATCGCTTTACTAGGGTCCCCTCAGTCCTTAGCCGCTTAAGCAACGTTGGATCAGCAGCGCGGGCGCCGATTCGCGCTGTACTACCGCATTACGGATTCAGGTCGAACAAATCCAGCTGCTCCGCGGCAGGCTGTTCCCTCTCCTTCGGCTCGAGCGGGTCGCCGCCGTCGGGACGGCGCTGGCCCAGCATCGCCATCAGCTGCTTGGCGTTGTCCGCCGCATCTCCGCCGGAATTGTTGTTGAAGATGACGCAGACGTAGCGGCTGCCCTGCTCCAGCAGACGAACCCGCTCCGCCCACTCCGTCAGCTCGGTCTCGTTATAGCGATATAAATATCGCACATCCCGCCAATTCGACGCGCTGCTTTGCTTCCAACCGGACGCATTGCGCCCGTGCATCCGCACGATCGTCACTTCTTCATCCGTCGTCTCCAGGACGGTCGGCACCGAGCCCGGATGAACCTGCGGTTCGTCGCATACGCTATGAATCCATTGTTCCTTCTTCATAAATTCGATCGTCTTGTCGCGGAAATCCGGCGCGAACCAGCTTTGGTGGCGGAACTCGAGCGCGCAGGGAATCCCCTCCATGCGCCGCTTCGCTTCCCGCAGCAGCTGTACGTTCTCGCGCGTGCAATCGAACCACGGCGGGTACTGGAACAACGCGGCCCGCAGCCGTCCGGCGGCAACCGCTGGCTCAAGCATATGACGGAACGCACCGAACATGCCGTCCTGCAGCGCCCCGTTCTTGGCGACGGCGGCCGCAGCTCCCGCTCCCCGCAGATGGCCCGTCATTCCTTGATACGCCTTAACGACAAAGTGAAGCGTAACCGGCGTATCGCCCACCCACTTGGCGAACCGCTCCCGAGGTTGTATCGCATAGAAGGTGCTGTCCACCTCGACGACCGGAAAATGGTTCGCGTACGCGCCCAGCTTCTCGTTTGCTCTCGTGCCAGACTTGTACAGCCGATCCTGATCGCCCCAGCCGGCCAGTCCGATATGAATCGGCATGCCTTTCACCCCATTCGTTTCCTTTTTTCCCTTTACTATAAATGGAAACATTGCCGCAATCAAATTCCGTTATTAACTCAATCTTATTTTATCAAAATGAATATCTTCCATTTTTATACACATACTAGAAATGCCCCGTTTAAGCGGCTGCAAACCATGATCCGTATGTGGAGGGAAACGATACACGATGAAAATTATCGCAATAACGGCAGCACTGCTGCTTATGCTTCAATCGCAAGCGTTCGGAGCCGCAAATGCCCACGAAGGAAATGAGACTGCCGGCGCTTCGATTTCGATCGTGAATGCGGAAAACCAAGCGATCGGCAAAGCGACCTTGACTCAGAAAGGCGACAAGGTGATGATCCATCTTGAAGCAGAGAAGCTTCCTCCGGGCAAACACGGCTTCCACTTTCACCAGTTCGGCAAATGTGATCCGCCGGACTTCAAGTCGGCGGGCGAGCACTTCAATCCGACGCATAAGCAGCATGGGTTCAACAATCCGAAGGGCTTCCACGGAGGCGACCTCCCGAATATCGAAGTCGGCGCGGACGGCAAAGTAACCGCGGATCTCGAGACCGCCGTTGTCACGCTTCAGCCGGGACAACCGAATTCGATCATCAAGGCAGATGGCGCAGCGCTTGTCATCCATGAGAAGGCGGACGACTACGTAACCGATCCTTCGGGCAATTCCGGCGGCCGCATTGCTTGCGGCGTCGTAAAGTAGGCTTTAACGCAAAGAAAGCATCTCCGCTAGCCCAACTCAGCTAGGAGGAGATGCTTTTTTTATGAGCTATTGAATCGAAGCCAGAGAGACTCGGCGACACGACAAACACCAAACCTAGGCACAAAAAACAGGCTATACCAAGAGAGGACCTTGTCGTCTACTCTCAGTATAGCCTGTTCCCATTCATTCGATATAACTATACTCCGTGAACGTCGCTGCTTGTCCTCTATAGACACCCGCTTCGTCGATCACATTCCAAACCGTTGCCTGCTTGATATAGAAGCGCCGGCCCGTGCTCGATATTCGAATGCTCGTGTAGTCGTCAACATAGCCATAGGCTGTTACCAAGGTGAAGAATCTACCGACTCGCGGTTGACCAGCTCCCTGCCTGTCCAGCGCAAGTAGCTGTCCATAAGCAATAACGCATGCTCCTCCGTCGCTCCAATGCCTGTCCTCAACGAATCAGTCATAGCTTACGCCTCCGCGGAATGCATGGTTATAGCAGCGTCTGCATACCGGCTTGTAATCTTCATTGCCGCCTACTTGAATCTGCTCGCCCGCGTTGATCGGCTGGCCCTCGCGGAAGCGAATAACCATTGTAGCCTTGCGGTCGCAATACCAGCAGATCGTCTTGATCTCTTCGATCTTGTCCGCTTGCACGAGCAAATAGTAGCTGCCCTCGAACAGCTGATTCTGGAAGTCGTTCTTCAGCCCGAACGCCATTACCGGAATGTTCAGCTCGTCTACGACCCGTGTGAGCTCCAATATATGATGTTTCTTCAGAAACTGCGCCTCGTCAATGAGTACGCAATAAATTTGTTTATGCTGTACCCCGGGATTCAGGAACGACTTCACGCTCTCGTACAGATCGGTCTCATCGTGAACCGGTATCGCGTCGCGCTCGAAGCCGACGCGCGATCCGACTCGGTCGATGTTGCCTCTGGCGCTTACCGACGGCGAAAATATAAGGACCGGCTTTCCCTGCTCTTCATAGTTGTGTGCGACCTTAATGATCTCGAACGACTTGCCGCTGTTCATCGTTCCGTATTTGTAATAAAGCTGTGCCACGCGTATCTCCTCCACCTAACAGATCAGTAAGCCTATTATACAGGAAGATGACGGCGTAACGGATAACAACTTTATAAGGTGGCGATCATCTGATTCTGATTAAGCAGCTGTTTGCGAAGTGCCTTCTTTTTCTTTGTCGCTCGACAAGAACCAGCCAAGTGCGGCAATGATAATAAGCACGATGTAGAACGTCAGCTTCCAGCCTGTCGAATGCGCGAAGTGCTCGGAAACAACGCCAATGGACGGATGCGCAAGCGTGATGACGGCCAGCTTAACGCCGACCCAGCCTACGATGAAGAATGCCGCAAGCTCAAGCCCCGGCTTGCGCTCCAGCAGCTTGACGAATGCGGATGCCGCGAAACGCATAATAAGCAAGCCGATAAAGCCCCCAAGAAAAATAACGGTGAATTGTCCAACATCCATACCGCCAAACGTACCCAAGCCTGTTGGCGGAAGCGCAACTGCAAGCGCAACTGCTGCAAGAATCGAGTCGACTGCGAACGCGATGTCGGCAATCTCGACCTTTACGACCGTCATCCAGAAGCTGCTGCCCTTCCTCTCTTTGACAGGCTTGCCTGCTGCCTCGTCGGCTTCGTCCTCGGCTTTCTTGACGATCAGCTTTCGGAAGATGTGGTTACACGCAATGAATAACAGGTAAAGCGCTCCAATTGCTTGAACTTGCCATACGTCCACCAAGAACGAGATGGCGAACAAGGAACCGAAACGAAGCACGAATGCTCCGACCAAGCCGTAGAACAACGCTTTTTTGCGCTGCTCATCAGGCAAGTGCTTAACCATGATTGCCAAGACGAGCGCATTATCCGCCGCCAGCAAACCTTCCAGTACGATCAATACGAGCAATACCCAACCGTACTCCAACAACAGTGATAAATCCATGCTGATCCCTCCGTTTTGATTTGTAGTATCTCCCGAGGCATAAAAAAAACCTCTGCCTAAATAGGCAAAGGTCTGGCTAACAACGTTGACGTTGCCAATAAAGCCGGAGAAGGTCATTCTCGTAATGACGACTTTACTGTAAAAGCTACTCCCCTTTGGAGTGTTTCAGTACGCTATGCAATTTGTGCAGCATTCTGATACCGTATAGTTACGAAGCCTATATTGTTTAGGTTTCATTTTTTTTAAAATATTTTTTCCTTAAAAAATGGAATGCGAATAAGGACGGTTGTACCTGCTCCGAATCGGCTTCCGATTCAAGCACCATATTGTACTCCGAATTGCAGCATGATACGCTCATCGACATTGCGAATGCTGTAGCCTGCCTGCTCACCGCTGCTCCGTTGATTGATCTGATGGACGCGTTCCTGATTCATGCCGACGCCGTCGTCGATGGTTTTAAAGAAGATAGTGTCCTTGTCCCGATATGCGCATAACTTGATTGTAACACAGCTTTGAAACAACGCATGCTCCAAAATATTTTCGATAAATGGCTGCAAAATAAGCTTAACCGTATCATACCCATAGATGTCCGCTTCTATGTCGTACATGACCACGATCCGGCTGCCGTATTTGATTTTCTGAATTTCGATATACATCTTCACCTGCTCAATCTCCTTCTCCACCGGAATAATGAACTTGCCATGATTAAGCGTTAGCCGGTAAAACTTCGCGAGACCGGTCACCATCTGATCGAGCTTCTCGATCTCGCCGAACTTGCCAAGACGGCTAATGATGGTGTAAACGCCCTCATTCTTCACAACAAAACAACGGAAGAATCGAAATAAAACGCTTTTATTTGGTTGAATATAAAAAAATCCAGTATCTATTAAGATCCTATAGGATCTACTAGATACTGGATTTTATTGATGATTACCCCTTCATTCGGCCCGCCGCTTCCCGTTACGAACCTCGTTAACGCTATTCCGCCGAATACTCTCCATTTGGAGCAGCAGCGAAACGAGGAAACCTAATTTCAATCCTATTGTGCATAGTTAGCATCATTTGTAGCAAATAACGTTTATACGGTCCGCCAAACTCCAATATAACACTCCAATATAACCCCCAACATCACAAATAACGCTGCTACGATTCTCAACCATTACGATTCCTTTACTTGACCAGCATTCTAATCTTAATTAGCGCCACCAAGATTATAATGAACGCCGTTAGCGCAAGCATCGGTATCGTAATAAAGCCGAACCAGTTCAAATAGTCGCCCTTGCAGGATACTGGACCGCAAGCATTCAACGTGGAATCATGCGGGAGCTTCTGCAGAATGGTGTGGTACAGCGAGAAGCCTCCTCCAATTGCAACGAGCGGCAGCGCGTAAGAGACAATTCCCTTATCCCCCTTGGCATAGGCCACTACGAACAGCAGCGTTAGCGGGTACATGAATATGCGCTGGAACCAGCATAAGCTGCATGGGGGAAAATGCTTCACCTCGCTCAAATACAAGCTTCCCGCCGTTGCCAGAACGGCCACTGCCCATGCAACAAACAACCAAAATGACAGCTTTTTCTCCTGCTCTTCCGTCATGCTAAGCCTCCTGCTCTTTAAACGAACTAAATCTTATTTTCGTTTAAAGCGCCGAATCATCGCATGACTCGAAAGAGCTAATTTAGCTTTTTAATAACAATAGAGGCATTTACGTTTGCTTGTGTGCCGCCGGCTACAGGCTGTAACGTAACCCCGGCAGTTGAAGTGTGATTTCGTAGCGTAATGAAATCACCGGCCGATAAAGTGAGAATCACCTGCCCGGTGGTTATTTGAGTACCGGCACCCGAACCGTATACGGTTCCCGCAACGGGGGCGTTATTATGAAATATCGCAAATTGGTTCGGTTGTACACCCGATACGGAAAAAGTAACCTCATAATCGCCCGTTTCGCTAACTGAAATCGTAGTAGTTCCAGGGGCATGCGTAATACCTGGCGTAAGAATACCATTGGAATCAAAAATAACATCCTCTTCTAATGCAACTACCCGAGAAGTAAGATTGTAAATATACCCATACTGGGAAAGTCCTAGACCTGCCGCACCGGTGGCACCAGTCGCGCCAGTAGCACCAACTACACCAGCTTCGCCTACAGCACCTGCAGCGCCTACCGCGCCTGCTGAACCTACTGCACCCGCTGATCCTACGCTTCCAGCTGAGCCTACTTCTCCTGCAGGGCCGACCGAACCTGCCGAACCCACACTGCCTGCTGAACCTATGCTGCCCGCACTGCCAGCTGACCCTGCGCTGCCCACGCTACCTGCCGATCCTACAGATCCTGCAGAACCAACACGGCCAGCTCTATTTATCCGATTTATTACACGAACAATTCTTTTTTTGATAATAATTTTCTTGCAGCAACTTTTTCTTTTCGGCTTGCATTTTTTCTTTATACCTTTTGGTTTCATTGATGGACAAACAATCGTTCCTACCTTTATGCAACTGCTTTTTCGCCTTGGCTTAGGACAACCCAATGCACACACCTCCATTTTTATTTGTTGTATAGTACTCTCGAAGTCTACTGGAGGCATGGACATTTATATCAATGCGATTAGACGACAATCTATTTTTAGAAAAAATAGGTATATACTAGCATTAGAAAGGTATATATATCGTTCAAGATTTATGGTCAAATATAGTTTGAGTTGTATTGCCTAATACTGCCTATCCCTCAAATCTTTGTCGTCGAACCATATTTGAATGAGTTCTACCGTCTCAGCGCCGCTCAATGAAATGATGTATTCCCCATTGCGGTACATTCCCTCTGTCAAATGTTTGTAACCTTGCGACAGAAGAGTATCGATTGCAGCCATCCTATCGTCCCCAATGTTAATGCTATACACGTCATAAGCTGGATCCCAGAAGGCGATGGAACTTACTAGGCCGTAAAGATCATTGTCTTGATCTCCGGAAAAACCGATTCGAATACCGTTAGCCTCGTATGTCCGAAGATGCCCGCCAGAGCCTTCCACATTCTCGCCTTCGCCAAACGAAGCGATTATTTTCTGCTCGGTTTGAGCGAGTTGCGCACCCGCAGCGGACAGGTTCTCATTTAGGTGAATGAGGGTTTCCTCGTCCCGGCTTTCCTGCAGCAGCAGCCACGCTAGAAGAGCTGCGCATACTACCGCCGCAACGATACCAATGAGTAAAAATTTCCGAGTCCGGGATATCACCATTTCATCACCTCATCCATCATTTTCGAAAACCGCTGCGGCTCATTGATATTCGCGGGGAATTAAAGCCAATTCGTTTCCTTGCTTGAATTTCTCCTCGCCGTCGCAATCGCTGACAGACAAGTAGTCGATCCATTCGCCGTCCTCGCTTTTCTCCTTCACAATCGCAACCCCTTGGCACGTATATGTAGCAACTTTGCCCTGCGCATAGGAGTCGCGGGTCGAATCAACCCTCATCGTAACGGTAGACCCGTCCGATATGAAATCGTAAATCCAGTACCCGCCGTCAAACGCTTCATTTCATTCATCCCCTCTTTCAAGCCATCCTATAACAATCATGGTCCTGAGCCTGCGCTGGCTACATACCAGAAAATTCCCGCTTTTTTCAAATAGACCGCACCTAGTTCGTCGCCCGTTGTCGTATCCATTAAACCGTCGACGTTATATAAATACCCATATTCCGGATCCACTTTGCCTAGCGTCGATATTTCGGCCTTCAGGCTATTAATCGGTTGCAGATGCTCTAAAATATGCCTTCTTATCGTCCATTCAGGCGACAAGAAGCTAAGCGCCCATAGTAGAACGATAACCGCAGCGGAAACTATAACGATTACTCTTTTTCTTATCCTCATGAAGTTCGGATTCCCCTTTCGCACAATAGGATATATTGAATATCTGTATGAAATAACGTAAATTAAATTAAAGAAGTTTAGTAAGAGGAGCGGCGTAACTATGGCTATCAAAGAGCTCGAAGAAGCAGCGTTATTTGAACGCATTCAAAGCAGCTGCGGCAAAGCCGGCATACTGTTCTTCACGCCGTTATGCGGTACTTGCATGGTGGGTGAGCGGATGCTCGAAATTGCCGAAGCGACAGGCGTCTCCACCCCGCTCTACAAAATAAACATTAATTATGCCCCCAAGCTGCGCGACCAGTGGCAGATCGCAAGCGTCCCTTGCCTCGTCGTACTGGACGGAGGCGTTCCTCTTCGCAAGGAATATGCGATGCAATCCGCCCAGCATCTCTATGCGTTGCTTCGATAACATCCATTATTCGTAAGCGCCCTTAACCGCCGGCAGCGCCTTGTACTCATTCTTCCCTTCTACGATGGCGATAATCTTCCGCACCATTTTCGTCATCGTCTCGTTATCCTCGCCGCTATTGCATTCCGACCATTCATAATGTCTCTCGCCGCCATTAATGCGTACGGTCAAGTCATAGCTTGCATGAGGCTCCGCATTGCAAGTACTTGACAGCTTCTTCTCCGCCAAATAATTCGCGAGCACCATTTCCTTATAGATAAGACCTCGTTCTTGAGATGTTAGCTTGAAGTCGTCCAGCTCCGCAACCTCGCCGTTTTGAAGATCCTTGACAAGCTTATTCTCGGCCGTATGAACCTCGTTTTTCTCCGTAATCCCGTAGAGCAAAGTGAATTCGAACAAATCCTGCTCCGCGACGTTGTAGTCCAGCTCCAGGACGACGAATTCATCGTTATCCCCCTGACAACCGGTTAGCGTATAACGTAGCTCTACATCCGATTCACTCTTCTCGAAACCTTTGCAATCGTAAACTTTAACGCTCGGCGACCCGAACTTATCTGCTGTCGTATCGTAACGAAGCTGGAAACCGCTATCGCTATATTTTAAGTCGTAAAATATAGGATCTCCTTCGATCGTGTAATGTACGATGCGCTGCGTACCAGGTTTAAGCTCCGTAAAGGTATCGAGCTTCTCCCAATTGCTGACGCTGTTATGGATGGCAATAACATCGTTCGTATCATTAATATCGTGGTCGTCCCTCCACCCCGCCCCGCTGTTCGTCTCGGCTCGCGTACCCGTTTCGGTTTCGGTTGGTGACTGCGTTGATCCAGTACCTGACCCTGGCTCACGATTGCCGCAGCCCGCTAATGCAAGTGGCAAAATCATCGTTATCGCAGCAATTGTCATTTTCAAACTTCTCATCATGCTCATCCCTTCCAACGCCTTCACTACTAGGCTAGACGTTGCTTTCGCAGCAATTGTTACAGTATATTGAAATTACAGAAACTGGGAGGTCTGCTGTTATGAAGGGAATACGGATTATTGAATTACTTTTCAGTCCGCTGCTTCACGCAATATTAAGTATCTGCTTTATCGATTTGGTAGTAATGGAGACGAGCATCGTTGTCGGCGTTCTGTTTGGACTTCTGATGCTTTTGACGAATATAGCGGCAACCACCTTTACAGCTAACGGAAAATGGCACTTTTTGATTACTTCAACTATTCTGTATCTGCTGTTCTTTATTGGGATCGTTGCTTTTGCCAATCTTAATGGCGGCCCAGCCAGCCTAAACGACGATGGAAACTTCGGAGCCGGGATACTTATATTAGTCATCGGATTGCCCGCATCGCTAGGTACATTCCTGCTCGGCACTATACAAGGCGTTTACCTGAGCCTATTATTTAAGAAAAAGCTCCATACGGCAAAACGACGCTTTTATGCCAAACTGCAAGAATAACTTCGAACATTGGAAGGAGAGCTTAACTATGCCTGATGCTTACGCATCCCAGCTTGACCGGCAATATATCGTTAACCAGCTGGAGGCGCTGCTGCGAATTCCGAGCCCTAGCGGATACTGCATGGACGTTATGAAATATGTGCAAGCCGAGACAGGGAAGCTTGGATACTCGCTCGAAATGACCCCAAAAGGAAATGCGATCATTACGATTCCCGGGCAGGACACCGGACGAGTAATCGGCTTATCCGCCCATGTCGATACGCTTGGCGCAATGGTTCGCTCAATCAAGCCTAACGGCATGATCCGGTTCACGCCGATTGGCGGGTATGCGATGCATACGGTAGAAGGGGAATATTGCCTGATTCATGCGAGGGATGGCCGTACATACGAAGGAACGGTATTGTCGACCAAAGCTTCCGTTCATGTGTATACCGATGCGCGCGATTGGAAACGCGAGGAGGCGAATATGGAGATTCGGATCGACGAAGCCGTGAAGACGAAGGAGGATACCGAGAAGCTGGGGATCGCCGTCGGCGATTTCATATCATGGGACGCCAGGACGCGCATTCTGCCTAACGGCTGGATCAAATCACGCCATCTCGACGACAAAGCTAGCGTGGCCGCGTTATTCGGTTTGCTTGAATGGTTGAAACGGTCGGGGCAAACTCCTGCCCATACGCTCAAGCTCATCTTGTCCACGTACGAAGAGGTCGGCCACGGCAGCTCCCATATTCCAAGCGACATTTCGGAGATGATCGCCGTCGACATGGGGGCGATCGGCGACGATCTGTCAACGACTGAGCTGGATGTATCGATTTGCGCCAAAGACTCCTCCGGCCCGTACGATTACAATATGACGAGCCGGCTCATTGAGCTCGCGAAGCGAGAGCAGATCCCGTATGCGGTCGATATTTATCCGCACTACGGATCGGACGCTTCCGCCGCCCTCCGCGGAGGAAGCAACATCCGCGCAGCCCTTATCGGCCCTGGCGTGCACGCCTCGCACGGCATGGAGCGGACGCATGCCGACGCCGTCGTCAATACGGCAGCGCTTCTGCTCGCTTATGTGATGGAGTCGGTATAGAAGTTACGCGTAACGACTGCCGCATGTAACTCCACTGACAGCAACATTCGGTCTGTATCATTCGTCAATAAATGGAAGGAATTGCGAGATGAATGAGGGAGTGGCTATTATGAAGCTGCGCAGGCGGCGAATCATTTGGACCGTATGTATCGTTATTCCGATGCTTACGATCATCCTTTATTTTTATTGGTCAGCCGATGCTAAGCGCGAGGCGGTTATCCCTGCCGCAACGCGTCTTGTCTCGACACAACCGATTGCTGACGCAGCGCCGGACTGGACCCCTCCCGCAGAACCGTTTGATCCCGATACGGCAGAGCCGCTTGTGCTTTGGAAGAAGGAACAAAACAGCATTTACGTACAGGACTCTCATCTTTATTACTCATCGGACGGAGTAGACGAGCGAGTACTTTATACATGGGAACAATCCCTCACCACACAAGCATGGGTTAGTGGGAATGCCCTGCTTATAGGCACTCAGCTTATCGACAGCAGTTTGGAGCAAGAAGGACATCGTGGTGCATGGATCTCGGTGCAGACGCAGCCTACGCCTGCAATTACGGAGCTAGACAACATTTATTTTGGCCCGCAACAGGTGCTTGCCGTCACGGCCGCCAATGAACCCAGTATATTTCTCATCATGGTGCGCAACGGCATATCCAATTTTTCCGAGTATATCGTCGCTCCCTCACATAAAGAATGGATTCCCAACAACAGCCAAATAACGTTCACGCCGAATCCGAAAGAGCCCGGGACAGATAATCAACTTCGCTATTTCACAAATGTCCATACCTTTCCATTACCTGAAGGCTCGGCCATCTATAGCTTTGCCGACGAATACAGCAGTCTCCTCTATTTTCAATCCGCTTATCCCTATGTGCTTCGTTATGCGGACTACAGCTTAACCGATGTGAAGCAAGTGTTCTCTCCAAAGGAGCACGCAAACCGCCTCATAGGCCGCTTCAGCAATGAAGCTGGCGATGAAGCCCTATCCTATCTCGACCTATCGTTTGCGTATATGCCTTATGAGCCGAGGCTATGGGAAGGCGAGTGGCAGGCCTTGAATAACTCCACTTTCACCCGCGCTACGCCCGAGCAGATTGAAGTGATTCAGTACAAAGAAGACGCGCCTTTCGATACCAATACGCCGACGTATGACTATTTTCCAACGACAGAAGGACGCTTGATCACGACGAGAGGAATGCTTGCGGAGTACGACGTGCGAGGAATGACCCAATATATTTCCTTATATGATTTCGTTAACACGGAAGAAGCGTCTCCCCGTCATCTATGGTCTTCGCCCTTAAAAGAGTTCGCCATCAAGAAAGAAGAACGTCCTGCTTATATCCCACCATACTTCAGCTACGAGATTCCGGATTGGAGTTATCAGGATTTTAATACGAACGAATCGATCCCTGAAGAGCTGCTGGGCGCATTGGAAGAAGTAAGAAGAGAAGGAGATTACGGTTACGCGAAGGTATTCCGCAAATATGGATCGCAATGGTTTGTGTTATACGATCGTTATTTCTATGAATATACGGACGGACAGCTGAGCGAGCTTGGAGAGCTTCCGGTCACGGTTAAGGTCTCGATCGGGGAAGCGGCTGGCGGGCGAGGAGCGATGGACTTCATTCGTTGGAGAGACGCTTGGTTTATCTCGGATACGGAAGGCTCACGCGTCATCAAGCTGAATGACAAGCTGGAGGTAGAAGCCGAGTTCGCTGTTCATACCCCCTACCGGCTAACCTCTGACGGCGATCAATTGCGTATTGCGTCCATCGCGGGTCAATTAACGGTAGATGCGCAGTTTAAGCTACTGAACACCAAACAACTGCCATTCGAATCCACGGCACGCATGAAGAAGGCAATGTTCGATGGATTCATGCCTCATCAATTGTACGACGATACAACATCCGGACTTACTTGGTACTATTTCGACGGTTCCCTTTATCAATATGATGCCAAAAAGCAACAGTATCGCTCTTTTTATGTTGGGTTTACAGTAAACGCCCGGGCAAGTGAGAAAATCATCCCTTATAGGGATGAAGTCGTCTTGCTGCTTGATCACCGCCTGGAGCGGTTCGATCGACAAGGGAACTGGTTAAGCACGCTGGCTTATCCTCGTTCCACTCCGGACGGTATCTATGATATGACGACACAGGGGGAGAGCTCTCTAATCGTCGATGAAACATCGGAACTGTATTATTTAGTTCAAGGCTATCGGATTTTGGCGATTGATTTGGCTCGTAATGAGGTGAATACGGTTTTCCGCCAAAACTATGCTGATATAGGTCCGCTCCTAAGGCACGGAGACAGCATTTACTTCATGCTTCATAGCGACTTGGAAGAGCGTTATCGCCAGCTTATGCAACAAGAAGAGACGAACAGACCGCTTTATACCGAAATCGTGAAGATCGATATGCAAACCAAGACCGTCAGCCGTGCTGTCATTGATGGATATTATGATGCCTTTGATATTGAAGGCAATGCCGGCGATGAGCCTGCTTTCGTATTGAGAAGCTACTTTAATTAAAACAAACGGCAGCCCTGATGGCTGCCGTTATTTTATTGCACAGATAGTGTGAATTCAAGCTCCTTGATGTACACCTTCTCTTTGTTCTCCTGCACGTAAGGCTTAACGAAAAGCGTCTTCGGCAATTCCTTGAACGGCTCAAACAGCAGCACATTCACATACGATTTCTCGTCCGTTCCTTCAGCCGAGCTGCCCCCCAGCAGCGTCGCAAGCTCTCCACGCTCATTCAGAACATCATAGCCCAGATGATCGCCGATTGCCTCCATCTCTTGGCCCGCCTTGAAGTCTAATCGAACCTCCATCTGCATGGTCGCTTCGGTCATTTCCAGCTTGCTAATGCTCATATCATAATCGCCATGCGACTTCGCTTTCTCGGAAGCAAGCACGATATATTGATTCGTCGTCTTCGTAACCGGGAAGCCCAGCTTGAACTCCTGGTTAATGGTCGCATCCTGAATTTTTACCTCGAATTCGAATTGCTCCGGCAGATCGAACGACGACGAACCCGTTACGCCCACATCCGGCTGTATCGTCAGAATGGAAGAATTGTGATGCATAATATCAGAAGCCAGATGACGCGAAACCGCCAGCTTCTCGCCATTCGCGCGAACCTCGATGACATCGCTTGGCGTTTCGCCTTTTTTCAAGGCAGCGATATACGTATCCGTTGATTTGTCCACCCACTTCTTAAGCGGCGGGTTGTTGCCGTCACTCGTTTCTCTCGTCAGCACCATGGAAATACGAGTGCCGTCATACATCATGTCCGAGATCGTGAACGTCACCCCGTTATGGGTTACGCTTGTATTCACATTCTGGATCATTCCTTGCTCAGCCACCGTCTGCAGCCCTGCATCGCCTGCCTGACCGAACAACCCGCCGATAAGCGGCAACTGTTTAAGCGCGCTCGCCATTATTGGCGACACGAAGCCTGAACCTATGAGGCAGATGATGACCGCCGCCGCGGCTGCAACAGCGATACTGACTCTGCTTATGCGGCTTCTCTTTTGAACCAGGGCGGTCTCCCGCTGCTGCAGTTTATCCCATACAGCCTCTGCCGCTTGATCGCTATTAGCGCGGAGATAGGCCGGTTTTGCCTGACGAATACGACTCTCCACATTCATCGCTATCACCTCTTCTTAATAAATTCTCTAATTGTTTCCGTCCTCTTGCCAGTCGCGTCTTCGCCGCTCCCTCTCCGATTCCAAGAGCATAAGCCATTTCTTTGACCGACATGTCCTCAAAATAATACAAAATAATCGGCATCCGAAATTTGGCCTCCAAACTCATAATGCCCGCATATACTTCCCTATCTCTGCTGCGCTCCATATACACGTCCTCGGTACTGGCGATGCTCCTCTCGGGAACATGCCCGGCCAGCTTCTCGCGTTTATGATTCCGAATCGTGTTCAGACATTGATTAATGACAATTCGAACGAGCCACGGATAAGGGCGATCCTTATCCTTCAATTGCCGTACTTTGAGATACGCATTTACGAATGCCTCCTGCACGGCATCCTCCGCTCTGCTCCGGTCCCGCACATACGAATAAGCTACATAGCAGAGCCGATCGTAATAAAGCTCCATCCATTCTTTTAATTGCTTATCGATTTCCAACTGTCTCTCACCCTCTTTCTAATACAATGACACACGAGAACGGAAATGGTTTCATCAAAATTCAGGATAACGCACCAGTACCATAAAAAGTTGGAACTATCCGTTGCAAGCCCCGTCAGCGATTATGGGATATATAACATATCCTTCAGGAGGTGTACAGGATGAATCACGTCTATGTGACGAGCATGGGAAAGTTTCTGCCGGGAGAGCCTGTCGGCAACGAGGAGATTGAAGACTATCTCGGCCGAATTAACGGCAAGAGCTCCAAGTCCATGCGGCGAATCCTCGAACAAAATAAAATCCGCTACCGCCATTATGCCATCGATAAGCAGCAACGAAGCTTGTACAGCAATGCCGGGATGGCGGCTCTAGCCATTCGCGATGCGCTCGATCGCAACCCGAACGCACTCGAGAGCGACATCGACTTCCTTGCCGTCGGCACGACGCAAGGCGACCTGCTCGTTCCCGGCTTCGCGAGCATGGTTCATGCCGAGACCGGCTTGCCCGTCATGGAAATCGCGACGCATCACGGCGTTTGCGCCAGCGGCATGCAGGCGATGAAGAACGCCTATCTGCAAGTACTGTCCGGCGAGAGCCGCATAGCCATATCCTGTGCCAGCGAGTTTCCTAGCCGCGTCTTCAAGCATACGCGGTTCGAAGCGCAGCAGGCTTATCGGGACAGTGCCGTGCCGTTCGATACCGACTTCCTCCGCTTCATGCTGTCGGACGGCGCGGGTGCGGCCGTCTTGCAGAATACGCCTGCCGCGAGCGGCCTGTCGCTTCGTATCGAGTGGATCGACAACAAGTCGTATGCGAACAACTATGACGTGTGCATGTACGCAGGGTTTAACAAGGATGACAAGGATCATGCAAGCTGGCTTGATTATCGTTCGATACATGAAGCAGCCGACGACGGTGCGGTCAATCTGAAGCAGGACATTCGGCTCGTGAACGAAATGCCGAAGGTCGGCGTTGACCGGTTTTTCGAGCTTGTGGAGGAAGGCGCGGTTGATCCTTCCGCTATCGACTGGATGGTGTGTCACTATTCCTCGCATTTTTTCCGTGATGAAATATTCCGGCTGCTGCAGCTTGGCGGTTTAACGATTCCAGAGGAGAAATGGTACACGAATCTATACACGAGAGGCAATACGGGGGCGGCATCGATCTACATTATGCTGGAGGAGCTCCTTGGCAGCGGCAAGCTTTCTCCAGGCGAGCGTGTGCTATGCATGGTGCCGGAGAGCGGCCGGTTCCAAACGTCGTATATGCTGCTGACAGTCGTAGGGACCACGGACGCTTCAAGTCCGGCTGTGTTCGAGGAGCGGGCGCCCGAAGCGCCGCAGCTTAAGTACGACAGTTCAAATGATGTGCAGGCGCAGCTCGTTCGCCAGCTCGTGCGCGTATGGATCGACTTCGAGCAGAAGCTGGCCCGTGTTCCCGTCATCCATAAGCTGTATCATGGCAAGTTCACAATGAACGATTACAAATCGCTTATGGAAAATATTCGCCAGCAAGTTATCGACGGGTCGCAATGGATCGCGCGCGCAGCTTCTTACATTCCGATCGAGCATATCGATCTGCGTTCGGCGTTTATTGCCCATGCGCGCGATGAGCACCGCGATTTTCAAATTCTGGAGCGCAATTACGTAGCTGTGGGCGGGGACTTGGCGGCTATTCAAGCAGGGGACAAAAATATCGGCAGCGAGGCGCTGTCTGCCTACCTGTTCCAGCGAGCGAGCCGCGACAATCCTGTCGATCTGATCGGCGCCATGTGGATTATCGAAGGACTCGGCTGCCGGATGGCGCGATATTGGGGCGAGATGATCCGCGACCAGCTGGGGCTGGACGACGAGCAGGTGTCTTTCTTGCTCTATCATAGCGATTCCGACGAGCTTCACTTTGAACGGCTGGAAACGGTCGTGCAGCATCCGCTGCTGACGGCGGACATTGCCGCTCGCATCGTCAAGACGGCGAAGACGACAGCCCGGCTCTATTTGCTGCAATTAGAGGAGCTGAACAACGTATGAGCGAGGCCGACTATTTTCGCAATATGGCGCATGACCGGAACGACCCGAATCCTTTTCTGGCGATTTATCTCGATCAAAGCATTCCGTTCAATGAAGAAGCGAAGGCCGCTTATTTGAAAGACTGCTCCAGCCGATCGCGGCAGTTTCTGCTTCCGCTGCTTCGTCCGCTTGCCCGTCTCATGATTATTTTACTGCAAATCTACAAGATCATTGTACCGAAGGCGCTCACCTCCTCCCGCTTGCTGCACCGGGTACTGTACTGGGGCATGAAGACGTTCGTCAGTCCGAGTGCCAACTATATGATCCTCCGCCACTTCTATCTCGGATCGGAGGTGTTGCAGTTCATTCGCGATAATGTGCCGGGCGTGAACATAACAATGAACCCGCTAAAGCCAACGAATCTGGAGCCGGTGAAGGACGATCTGTTCCTCATTCATGACTTGAACTTATACAACTTCGTCATCAACCTGAATAAGGAGCTGCGGGAAAACAAGCTGGAGGTAACGAAGCAAGAACGGCTTAACTTCGCCGCTATCTCGTCGATTCCGCTTCCGATCGGGCCGATGCCGAAGCGGTGGACCAACTTCGTGGATTTGACGACGGCGATTGAATGCTTCACGCCCGTGTACCAGCTGTTTCTGACCGATAACGACTTCTGGCGGGCTACCAATTCCCTGCAGTTGGATGAAACGATCGGCATTCTCGCTTCGAAAATCATCGGCAGCAACGATCGGCTCGCGCTCATTAACAACAAGCATCCTATGGTGCCGCTTACGACGCTCAGAGCCGGCTTCCGGCTCGTGCTGCATGGGCTTGCGACGGAGCAGCTGCACGCGCTGCTCGTCGAGCTGAAGAATAAGCAGGAGCAGGGACTGCCTGTCTGATGCTTTGCAAGGCACCGTTAATCAAGATCGGGCGGGAAGCGGCGTTTCGTCGCTTGCTCGAATCCATAGGCGAGCCGGATTAACGTCGGCTCGCTATATGCCGTTCCCGCGAATGCAATGCCGAAAGGCCCTCTCGTCGAGAAGCCGTTCGGATGACTGCAGCCGTTCTCGGACCAGCCCGCAGGAACGGTAATAAGCGGATAACCCGCTTTGGCAGCAGGATCCTGCTCGTCATGCATCGCCGGGAGCAGCAGCGCATCCAGCTGATGTTCCTTCAGCGCATAGTCGATTCCTCGCTCGCGAGCAAGCTCCTCTGTACGCGCCGCGCTTGCCAGATACGCGGGATCGTCTACCGATAAGGTCATCGATTCCGACCATTCCAAGACATCCTGACCGTATTTCAATGCGTCTGCCGCATGGTTGTTGTTAAAGGTGATCACATCCTGCAAATTGCGTACGGACACATCCGAGGTGACTGGCAACGTCGACAAATAATCATTCACGCCCTGCTTGAATTCGATTGCGAGCAGATTGTGATCCCACTCTGCGTTCTGGCATGGCAGCATCACGTTGTCAATAATCGTCGCGCCCTGATGCTTCAACTGTGCAATGGCCTGTTCCATAATCGCCAGTCTTTCTTCATCAAGAAGGCGATAGTAGAAACGGGGAACGCCGATACGCGCCTGCTTCAAGTACGTCGCATCCAAATACGGCGTATAATCCCGGATCGGCGTTCGATCGCCCTTGAGCATCGCCTTGTCCCCCGTATCGATTGCCGTTAATGCACCTAGCAAAATCGCGGCATCCGTCACCGTACGCGCAATCGGACCTGCCGTGTCTTGTCTGTGCGAGATGGGTATGATGCCTGTACGGCTATGAAGTCCAACCGTCGGCTTGATGCCGACGACCATGTTCTGGCTCGCAGGCTCGATGATCGAGCTGTCCGTCTCCGTCCCGATAGCTGCCGCTGCCAGATTGGCCGCCACGGCAGCCGCCGAACCGGAGCTTGAGCCGCCAACGAATAGATCGACCGCACCGTACGGATTGAGCGTTTGTCCTCCTCTTGCGCTATAGCCCGACCACATGCCGCTAGCCATGAAGTTCGCCCATTCGGTCATATTCGTTTTGCCCAATAAGACAGCGCCAGCGAGTCGCAATTGCCCGGCTAACGGCGCATCCGCAGCGGCAAAGGAATTGGCCAGCGCCAATGCTCCTGCGCTTGTATGCATCCGGTCCTTCGTTGCGATATTATCCTTTAGCAGAATCGGAATGCCATGCAACCGGCCTCTGCTCCCTTTCTTGCCTCGCTCTTCGTCCAGCTCTCTGGCAATATCCAGCGCGTCCGGATTCAATTCAAGCACCGACCTCAGCTTGCCGTCATACTTTTGTATCCGATTCATATAGGTTTGCGTCAGCTGCTCCGAGCTTAGCCATCCGTTATCCATAGCAAGCTGCATGCTCCCGATATCCGCTTCGACAATCCATTGTTCCAACTCAGCAATCATGTTCATAAGAAGCATCCTCTCCCGACTCTACTTTCATAATCATAGAAAATAGAATGTACGAAAGGAAAGATAAATTTCGATTCAAAATAAACTTTACTCACAAGAGAACCAATACGGCGAGAAAGACCGTCATAACAACCGAGATAACGCTGGAAAACGGCCATAGCCGATTAAAGCGATAAGCGCAGCTCGAGACGCCGTAATAGATACTGGCACACGCTATTCCAATCAGACTGGCCACCATCGAGAATAAGTGAAATCCGCCCAACAGCACTACGAATGGCAAAGTGCCACCAACCAGATAGAGTGGGATCTTGATGAAAATGTGATCTTCCGGGTTCGTCTTGCGCGTCAGATAATCGACGAGGATAGAAAATAGCGGTGCATAGCCGTAGTAAAAAATCCAATAGTGCGGAACTTTGGCCGTCTCCGGCCAATGACCGACGTGGCGGAATCCGTCAAGAATAAGAATAGTTGCCAGATACAGCACCCCTGAGCCTATCAGCTTCGAAGCTGCATAGGGAGTTGCCTGTTTCCAGTTCCATGTCTGAAACATATTCATTCTCCTCTCAAGGTTACGAAGCTACTCTTATACGCTCAGCATAAACCCTAAGAGCAGAAGGCAGCAGTTCTATCTTTTGTAGAACCGCCCTTTCAGACGGCAAATAACCCGATGCTCTCCGTCAACATCGGGCTACCTGCTTAGCGCACGCTATTTAGTTAATTAAAGACATAGTTCGTATTGAACCACTTAACCGCTTCCAGCACTTCGCCCCGCGTTAACTGATGACCGTAGCTTTCCCAGTGCAGCGTTACGTCAGCCGATGCGCCTTCAAGTAAGGCACTCAAGTCCGTCGTCTCGTTCGGCGGGCAGATCGGATCGTTGTCACCGGCGCCGATGAAGACCGCAGTTCCGCCCAGATTGGGCAGTGTTATGCCTCTTCGCGGCACCATGGGATGGAATAAAATCGCGCCATTCAGAACATTCTCGTAGTGGAAAAGCAGGCTGCCCGCAATGTTCGCGCCATTCGAATAGCCGACAGCGATTACGTTGTTTCGGTCGAACTTGTACTGCTCCGCGCTCTCGTCCACAAAAGTCTTCAGCTCCTCCGTGCGGAAGATCAAGTCTTCCTCGTCGAAGATGCCTTCCGCCAGTCGGCGGAAGAACCGCGCATGGCCGTTCTCGGATACATTGCCCTTAACGCCCAGCAGCGATGAACCGGGAGAGATCATCCGCCCGATGCCGAGCAAATCCTGTTCGCTCCCCCCCGTTCCATGAAGCAGCAGCAATGTCGGCGCTTTCGGATTGTCGCCTTGCTCGAAAATATGTTTCATACTCCTCACACCTTTCTATTTTCTCAATAACCGAATCGGATAAACGTTATTTAATCGGCGTGCTCAACGGCTGCAAGCCTGCTTCAATCTGTGCTCTTCTGCCTTCCAGGAATGGAGGCAAAGAGAGCGACTCGCCAAGGTGGTGAATATCCTCGTCCGTATCGAAGCCCGGTCCATCGGTCGCCAGCTCGAACAAGATGCCGTTTGGCTCACGGAAGTAAAGCGAACGGAAGTAGAACCGGTCCACGAAGCCCGAATTCGGAATTCGTACGCCGCGGATATGTTCAATCCATTCGCGCAGCTCATCGTCGTTATCGACGCGGAACGCAACGTGATGGACGCCGCCGACGCCTTGCACCTCGCGAGGCAGATCGTTCCGCTCTTCGATGTGGATCTCCGCGCCGCTGCCGCCTTCTCCTGTCTCATAGACGGCAATATCCTTCTGGCCTGCGATCGTCGAAGCATATTGGCCTTTTTGGCGGAAGCCCATAAGCTGTGTCAGTACAAGAGCGGTCTGTTCCGCATTATGGACTGTCAATTGAACGGGACCAAGACCCGTAATGCCATAGGGTGCGGGAACGGGGCTTTTTGCCCACGGAATGCCCGCTGCGACGCCAACGTTGCTCTCGTCGGATACGAGCACGAGGCGCTGCCGTTCGAAGTCGCGGAAGGCAATCGTCTGCCGTCCGGCGCGTTCGATTATGTCGTCATGCTCGACGCCGAATTCGGCGAACCGCTCTTTCCAATACGTCAACGCCGCATCGCTTGGCACCCGTAGGGATGTTGTAGAGATGCTGCTCAAGCCCTCGCGGTTCTGCGGTGCGCCAGGAAATTCGAAGAACGTCAGTTCCGTACCCGGGTTGCCCTTCTCGTCTCCGTAGAACAAGTGGTACACCGATGTGTCGTCCTGGTTGACGGTTTTTTTCACAAGGCGAAGACCCAATATTCTTGTATAAAAATCGAAGTTAGCGGACCCTTTGCCGGTAATCGCGGATACGTGATGGATACCTTTTAATTGCATGTGATGACCTCCCAAAATGGTTTTGATTACTTCTGAATTTTTCTTAGCAGTCGAACGAGCTGTTTCTTCTCATCCCGGCTCAACGCATCGAATTGCGAGACTTGAAACGTTTCTTGCTTAGGAACGACTTGAGCGTATAATGCCTTACCTTTGTTAGTCAGCGATACCAGCTTGATCTTCCATTGCTGCTCGCGAGTTATAAGCCCTTGCTCCTCCAGCTTCGCCAGAAGCTGCGTAATATTTCCCTTGGTGACAAAGAGCTTATCCGCAAGCTGTTGCTGCGTCAACTTTCCTTGCTCGCCGATCTGCGCGATCACATCGAACTGGGCAACCGTCAAATCCCATTTTTTCAAATGCTGCTGCGTCTCGCGAACGTTGCGGCCGTATACCCGGGACAAGCGGTACCAGATCAACAAGCCTAATCGTTCGTCTTGCTTGCTGTAATCAGACATTGTGTCGTTTGGCTCCAACTTATCACCTCGTTTCTTCTTCATGTAGTCAGTTTAGATCTAAACTGATAAAATGTCAACAGTTTAACTTTTCATACGCATTTCTTACTTTAGACTTAAGACTAGGGCGGAGTTTAGGCTCGTATGGTAATATAAGCGGATAGCTTATCCGACTTAAGCGGCATACTTATAATGCCTATATTTCCGATATTTCTTGCTTACACTGAAGGAGAACAACGATGATCGAACGTACTTCCTATACGCCCGGCAGCTTGCCGCAGCCGCCGCTTCCGGTCAACCGGAAGTCCTCAAGCAGGCGCAGACGCAATCAGGCGCTTATTTTCATTATTGCCTTCCTTGTTGCAGCCACAGCATGGAAGCTGTTTGAGCGATCGGGCTCAGAGCTGCCTTTCTCGCCAGAAATAAATGTGCCTCCCGTTACGGAATTGCATCCGATAGTAGCGGCCAAGCAGCAAGAACTAATCGCGCAAACTTCCGAAGCCGGCATCACGATCCTGATTACGGACGGCTTCCGATCCACCGAGGAACAGAACGGACTGTATGAACAAGGCAGATCGACGGACGGTCCCGTCGTAACGCAGGTTCGCGGCGGACATTCCTACCATAATTATGGCCTTGCGATCGACTTCGCGCTTCGAACGAAGGATGGCGAAGTCGTATGGGATATGAAATACGATGGAAACGGGAATAGTAAAGCCGACTGGTTGGAGGTCGTAGCGATAGCGAAGAAGCTTGGCTTCTCATGGGGAGGAGATTGGGAAGGCTTCAAGGATTATCCGCATCTTCAAATGGACTTCGGTTATTCCATCCGGGAACTGCTGCGGGGCAAGCGGCCGCCTATGGAATAATACAACAATACGCTCCATTGAGCCAAGCATCCGCCTCGGACATGGTCACTTTGCTTTGTTAGCGCGTATTTGCTTTTTCACACTCGCCGCTCATGCGGCTTTGGCGCTGTAAGGACCTATGTGCTCTTACAGCACCAGTACTCCGCCTACTACGCGTTCACTTTGCTCTGTAAGCGCGTATTTTGCTCTTTCACGCTCGCTGCTTATGCGGCTTTGATGCTGTAAGAACCTATGTGCTCTCAGCGTCATCAATCGAACCCATAAGACATAAGAAAGGAGCTGCTTCCCATATCCCCGGGGAACAGCTCCTTTCCTTTCTATTAGATCAAGCTTGACACTAACTCATAAGATCGCAGTCTGGCTTGATGATCATAAATATGCGCTGCTATCATAATCTCATCCGCACCAGTCGCTTCAATGAACGCCTGGAGCTTCTGCTTAACCGTATCGGGACTTCCGACTATGGATGATCCAAGCTGCTGCTGGATAGCTGCTTTTTCTTGCTCGCTCCATACCTCATCCATATTGTCGACGGGCGGCTTAAGCGGACCTGGACGATTGCGGATGAAGGACAGGAACAGCTGCTGCATGGACGTCGAGAGACGAATCGCTTCCTCGTCCGTATCGGCGGCGATTACGTTAACCGCCACCATGCCATGCGGCTTCTCAAGCACGTCTGAAGGCTGGAAGCTGCTGCGGTACAGGTTCATCGCCGGAACCGTGAAGGCCGGGGAGAAATGTCCGGCGAAAGCGAACGGCAGACCGAGCTGTCCGGCAAGATTCGCACTGAAGTCGCTGGAGCCGAGCAGCCAGATCGGTATATTCTGGCCTTCGCCAGGAATGGCTCTTACGCCCCGATTAAGCTCAGAACCTTCCGGCTCCAGGAAGGCCCGCAGTTCCTCAAGTTGGTCGGGGAAGTCAAGACCGTTGCCGCGACGGCCTCCGCGTAGCGCAGCCGCCGTCAGTTGATCGGTACCCGGCGCTCTGCCAAGGCCAAGATCGATGCGCCCGGGAAATAAAGCCTCAAGGGTACCGAATTGCTCGGCGATGACTAGAGGAGCATGGTTAGGCAGCATAATGCCGCCCGCCCCTACGCGTATCTTCGACGTTCCAGCCGCTACATGGCCGATCACGACTGAGGTTGCCGAACTTGCGATACTCGGCGAATTGTGATGCTCGGCAAGCCAATAGCGGTTATAGCCCCACTGTTCCGCATGACGGGCAAGGTCCAGCGTATTATGAAGAGACTCCGCTACCGTACCCCCTTCTATAATCGGAGAGACGTCCAATACGGACAGCGGGATGGATTTTCCTTGAACTTGAACTTGAGCTTGAGCTTGTTCATCAATTTCGGACATGCTTTCACCTGCTTTATTGTAGTGGTTGATGCCATTCCATTAACTGTATGAAATAAAAATACATTATAGTTAGGAGTAGACGATAACCGAATACGGTTATGTCTGCTCCAGTTGCACTTGGTGCGACTGCTGCGATATCTTCTTCTGATTCTGCTGACAAAGCCGGATTCGATCAAGAACGGAATGAATCGTATTTTGTTCCAAATACGACACGTAATACTGCTCCGCTTCGTGGAAGAAATGATCCATCACGCCTTCAATATTGGCGGACACGAGACATTCCTCGTCCGGATTACCGGAGCACCAGTGGGGCTTAAGCGTGCCACCGCCGAATGCTTTGTATACTTCCGCAAGAGTGACCCGTTGCGGCTCGCAATTCAGAATATAGCCTCCGCCGACGCCTTCCTTCGTGCTTACATATCCATGCTTGCGCAAGATGCCCATAATTTTGCGAATACGGGTCGGATTCGTCGATACATTCCGCGCAATCGTCTCGCTGCTCGCCATATGCTCAGGCAAGTAAGCCAGCAGCACAAGGCTGTGAACAGCGACTGTAAATTCACTATTCATCGATGCAACGCCTCCTATGAAGGATACTGTAATTCTATTTCATACAGTTAATGAAGTCAAATATTTTTGAACTGTTAGCCAGGGCCGCCAATCACATGAATTCCTGCAGCGGTAATTGACGCCCCCTTGCCGCTACATATTACTCCGGCTGCTGCCACACCTGAAATTTGTTCCCGTCCGGGTCCTTGAAAGTAAGCTGATGTCCGCAGCTCCCTTCATCGCGCACCTCGGCCTCTAGCCACAAACCTGCTTGGAGCAAAGATTTATACAGCTTCTGAATATCATCCGTCTCGAAGCAGATCGGGAACATCTCGAAATGGTCGCCATCCACCGTCCAGCCTGTCGTTGGAAACGTCAGCGGAGTCATGTCCGGACTAGGGAGGAGGAACAACCATCCGCCATCGCCCATTATCATAATCGCCCCTTTGCCTGGTTCTACCTCTGAGCGGAGCCCCATACCGAGTACCTCTACATACCACCTTGCCGATCTCTCCACATCCGATACCGGGACGTACGCGCATTCGATCCGTTTAATCATAACAAGTCTCTCCTCCTAATCAGTTCACCCAAGTCTCCGAATGATATTCTTTCATAAAATGAAGCAGGCGCTCCAATATCTCGACGCCTCGCGTCTCCGCTTCTTGTGCCTGCTTCAATAATGCGATAGCCTTATCCGCCGTCTCCCCATCATTCGGAATTCCTCCCTCGGGAAAAGGAAACAGCTCCCTCAACTCGCCTAGCGCCTCCGCGACGGTACTATAACAGAGAGCTGCTTCACCCGCATGCTTGCGTACATTCCGCTCCACCACGTTGCCGCTGTCCCAGCGAAACGCCATGTCCTGCAAAAACCGGGCCGCATGCTCCCGTGCGTCTGCGATAACTTCCGTGTTATAGGCATGACCATAACCATCCGCGCTCCGCCGCTCGAGTACGGATATCCAAGCGTCGTATCCGGCAAGCCCCTGCACGAATTTGCCTTCGAATATATGCATCCACTCTCGGCCCCTTGCATGCTGAACAATCATATCGAGCGCCATTCTAAGCATTTCGTATTTGGAATGCGGCAAGCTCTCGCTAATCGTCGTCACGAACAGCAAGTCAATCTTCGGGTCGGCGAACTCTGAATAGGAGATCGTTCCGTCCTTGGATACATCCTTCGCGTAAAACAACTGCTGATCGTCGTCATAGCCGTAGATCAAGCCGAACTCGGGAATGAACAGATCAAAGGCGATCGCAGGCACGCCTCGGTCAATCGATTGCTGGACGAGCGCGATCGTCCTCTCCACCTTATCCGGGGTGAGCGGCGCCATCGGATCGGCCAAGCAGCTCGTAAAGCCGAGATTGCACAAGTTTCGCCGCAGTATGTATCCCCCGGGAAAAGAGGTCGGGGCCGCGATATGCATCGTATCCCTATCGATGTTCATTCGGAAAGCATGGCCCGTATATCCCATGACATCGGATAACGTCAAATGCTTCTTATCGGTATAGCTGACAGCTCCATGGATCGCGCTTGCAGCGGAAGTCCATGTCTTCGCCCAGTCCTTCTCCATTGTCATCCTTCTTCCTTCTCTGTTCTATGAGCCTTTCATAATATATGAGGAGCAAGCAGCTTCCGTCTTGGCATTCCTAGTGCAGATCTGCGCTGCACGTGCAGGCTGATGGAATGGCGAATACGTTCCTTCTGCAGCTTGGCTCGTGAACGGGACAGTAGGTTGTAAACGTTAGCGGTCGTCATGTCGAACAATTCGGCAATCTCCGAAGGGGGCAGTTCGCCGAAGAATCTTGCCTCGAATATGCTTCTCTCGCGCTTGCTCAAGCAGTGAATAAGACGATGAATGCCTTGCAGCGTCTCTTGCCGCATCATATGGTGCTCGGGATTATGGCCTCTCTGCACCTCCTCCTCGGCATGGCTGGCAAAGTGAAACAGAATGCAATCGATGTCGCTCCAATCCATCGCCCCATCATTTAAGCCACGCTCGGACATGCCCGATTGACTCATGAATCCGATAAACGGTTTCTCCTTCGCATACGGCCCGCCTCGCCTAAGCTTCATATATGCTTGGTTACGAATGATGTGATGCAGCCACGGCATGAATCGGTTCGCATCTGTAAGCGTCCCCAAATGCAAAAACGCCCGTATAAGCGCTTCCTGGACGATGTCCTCCGCCATGTAGGCATCCTTCGTCAGCGTTCCTGCCAAGCCAAGCGCCTTCGCCCGATGACGGCGAACAAGCTCGCCGAACGCCTCATTCTCTCCGGCTCTCGCGCGCTCAACCAGCTCCTGCTCTTGCGTCTCGGCAGACGCTTGCCCTAAGCCTGCAATCTCAATCATCAATCTGGATTCACCCCTCCTGCCTAACAGATGCCGAATGCGAGTCAAACCTGTCATCGGAAAAAAATTATTTTCAAAGCCTATCTCGGCCAAATGTCATTATTGGAATTGATAACCACAAGCTCATATTAACCCAGAACACTTGTTCTGTAAATACAAAAAAAGACAAACCTCTTTGCCCATGAACCTGCGTTCGTAACCAATGAGATTTGTCTTATTATTCCGCATTTCTACCTACTAGCGGTGCTGCTCGTAACGATTGGCGCGCGCAATGATACGAATTGCTCCAAGCTCGGCTCCCGTCAGCGGCTGTGCTCCGCCAGCCTCGATATTGAGTCTCAGTTGCGCAGATGAGCTCGCGCCCGGTATGGCTATAGCGACCGCAGGCGGCGACAGCGCATAACGAATCGCCGTTTGCGACAGGCTGCGCCCTTGCAAATCAAGCTCCTGAAGCTGCTCCCGAACCTGCAGCGCCTCTTCCTTGCCGTAATCCAAATAACCTTTGTCGGCCTTGGCGGCTCCATTACCGGTCAATATGCCCTTCGCGACCGGGCCTCTGGCGATCAGACTAATTCCCTTCTCGGCAAGCAGCGGCAGCACTTCCTCCTCGGGACGTCTGTCCAGAATGCTGTACTGGCTCATCACGCTAACGATATTCGAGCGCTGCGCATACTCGCGGATGACATTCGGACGGATCGAAGATATGCCATAGTGGCGAATCAGACCTTCCTGCTTCAGCTCCTCGAACGCCTCGATCGTTTCGTCGATCGGATCGTCCAACGTTCCGCCATGCAGCTGATACAGATCGATATAGTCGGTTTGCAGCCTGCTTAAACTCTTTTTCACCGCATCCTTGATATACGCCTTGGACGGATCCCACACCCATCCCTCCTGTCCCGGCACGCGCCGATTGCCAACCTTCGTCGCCAGCACGACGTCCTTCCGCTTGCCGCGAATGGCTTCGCCTACGATCGTTTCATTCAAACCGTCATCGTACAGGTCGGCCGTATCGAAGAAATTAACGCCGCCCTCCAGCGCCTCTACGATAAGCGAGATTGCCGCTTGCTTGTCCGTTCCGAGCGACATGCAGCCGAGTCCGATCTCGCTGACGAACAGGTCCGAGCTTCCCAACCGATTTTTTCTCACCGAAATTCCTCCTTCATTGGCTCTCTATAGAAGCCATAATTACATCCCGTATATACAAAACGTTAGAGCTTAATTTTAGACGGTTTGCGTCTTCATATCCATTTCAATTTCACTTGACGGATCTCCTGCCCGTCCTGTATATTGATGGAAATCAACCAAATAACGACCCGCTTACGATGGAAGCACCCGTAAGAGAAGGCGCGCTAGCGCTCTTTCTTGCCGGTGCTTTTTTTTTTGCGTTTTGTTACAGCGGGTCAAAAATCCAAGGAGGTTGTGAATCATGATTATGAATCCAAGATGGCCGATTCTGCTTGCCTCGATGCTGCTTGCCGTCATCATTGCGGCTGGAACAGCAGTACCTGCGGTACACGCCGCCCCGTTCGAGCTCACCGTAACGTACAAAACCGCATTTGACAAAATGACCGCGAGCGCCGACAAGACGACAGCGGCTAAGCTTAAGCAGCAATATGCCGATCTGCTCGCATCGCAGAAACAAGAGGTTTCATGGGACACGTTCATAAGCGGGCTGCATAGCCGCAACACGACAGCCGAGACTGCCGTGCGGGAAAAAATCAAGCAGGTCGACGCCGCCAAGCTCGCGAAGCTGAAAAGCGAAGCGGACAAAACGCGCGAGAAATACGCCGACTTATTCGAGCTTTACGATAAAATGAACAGCCAGCTGAGATTGGCGAAGTCCATCGACAGCAAGACGGCTGTCGCGCTGCTGAAGCCGCAAGTGGACAGCCTCAAGATAGCCGTTGCCATTGCACGCGACGATATTCGCGGCAAGGACGCCGCTTACAAGGCAGCGAAAACGGCCGCTGCCAAGAAGATCGCTGCGTATAAGAAGACTTTGGAGGGAATCGAATCCTACGAATCGAAGATTAAGACGGCCAAAGCTACGAACAGCAGCACCAAGAAGCTGTTCGACGCGGAGGCGAGAATCGTAAAGGATGCGCTTAAGAAAGGCGATTCGAAGCGGACGCTCGGCTCGCTATCGAAGTTGCTCGCTTATTCGAAGCAGATCAACGAGCAGAAAGCGAAAATATATAGCTTCGAGGGGCAGATAACGGCGATCATCACGGCGACAGGCAAGCAAATCGCGTGAGTTTATTTTCCAGATATCGATCTGTAGGTTATAATACGATTGTCCCCATCGGACGCTTAAGTAGGTTATGCTAACCGAACGATAGGAGAAATGATATGGACATTATCCAAATAACTACGGATTTGATTGACGAAGATAAGGATCAACCGAGATACCAATTCGACGATGAAGCGTTGCAGGAGCTTATGAAGAGCATCGGGGAGATCGGGCTGCTGTCTCCCATTAAAGTAAGAACGACCGGCGACGGCCGTTACAAAATCATCTACGGCAATAGAAGATACAAGGCTTGCAAGATGCTTGGGCTGCCTTCTATGCCGTGTATCGTATCCACCGTGACCGACGAGATGGAAATTTATTTGGAGCAAATCGCGGAAAACTTGACGCGCGAGGGCTTCTCCCCGATCGAGGAGGCGGAAGCGTTCAATAAGCTTCTGAACGATCCGAAGTTCCGCAGCTCGACCAAATATTTGTCCGGTAAGCTCGGCAAGCCGGAATCGTATATTAAGAACAAGTGCGAGCTGCTGAAGTTCAGCAACGCCGTCAAGAAGCTGATCGTGAGCGGAACGGAGATTCGGAAAGACAAGCTGACCGAGGACCAACTGCTTCCTCTTAAGGACTTGCCGATGGAGCATCGCGATCCGCTCGCGCTCATCGCGGCGCGGGACGAGCTCCCTGTCAGCGACGTGAAGAAGATCGCCAAGCTGTTCAAGGACAAGGCGATCTCGGAAAGCACGAAAGCGAAGCTTCTGTTCAAGACAGGCAGCGGCCTGCTCGAGACTTGGGCGACTCATGAGCAGAACAAAGCGGAGCGCGCCAAACCTGCCGAACCGAAGGTTGCTCCCGCTGCAGCAGCTCCGGCCGCCGAACTGCCGGCAGCAGAGAGTACGACGCAGACTGCCGCCGCTGCTCCAATCGAAGCAAAGCTGTACAAACTTATTTCGTCTATCCCGAGCCACAGCCCGCTCAGCAGCTCGTTGCTCGCCTCCGTACAAAATATTGAGGCTGCGGATCAGCTGGGCTTCGAGCATATGCTCGACCAGCTTATCGATACGCTGGAGAAGCATCTCGCCGAATGGAACGCCGTGAAGCAGCTTATATCGGCGGCCAGCGAAGATCAGGCATCGGGCATTAGCAATAATTTGTAATCGTATTGAAATATTTCTTTCATCCCTCTTTAATAATAGGCGGCTATAATAGGTTTCAACCCCCTTTTGAAATATAGAAACACTTTAAGCCCCGCAGCCCGTTGCTGCGGGGCTCTTTTTTTGCCTATCGGGTCAGTTCGACCATAATGACCTCGGGGCGGTTGAAAACTCTTAGCGGAAAGAGGCTGTTCCCTAACCCGCGGCTAACGACCATCGTTGATGATCCGACCTCGAACTTACCCGCGTCGTAACGCGGAAAATAACCTTGATTCGGAGCAATCAATCCGCCGAGGAATGGCAGCCTGATCTGTCCGCCATGCGCGTGACCGGAAAAGGTCAGATCGATATGGTTATAGGTGTAAACGTCAAACAGCTCAGGCCTGTGGGATAGCAGAACCGTGAAGGATCCCTCCTTCTTGTTGTTTGCCTCTTCATCGATTGAATCCAGTGCTTTCCGTATTCTCTCGTCAGCGCCTTGACTCCCCATATATCCGTAGAACGCCGGATCATCTATGCCGATTAAGCGGAAGCTTCCATCTCCCAGCTTAATGGTTTCGCCTGCATTTCGCATCACATGAACGCCGAGCTCAATCAGCCCCTCCTCGAGCTGGTCATAGCGTCCCGAACGCCGTTCATGGTTGCCGGTCACGAAATAAACGGGCGCGAGCTTCAGCATCTCGCGCATGGCGGTTAAGCTGTTCTCTGCGTTGTACCGCCTCGCGTCCACTAAGTCGCCGGTCACCACAATGAGATCAGGCTTAAGCTTGCTCACCTTGCGTACTAATCGCCTCTGGTTATCGCCGAACATTTTGCTGTGCAAGTCCGATAGCTGCACGATACGGTATCGATCGAAGCCGCTCGGCAGCTTATCCGATTGCATACGCAACGTCGATGTCGTAATCGCGTTATTTTCGAAATAAAAGAAAGAAATAGCTAAGGCTATGATAACAATAACCACGATTAACCCTCTCTTCTTCGTCATTCGTAATCTTGCAAGGCGCATGATCAAACTTCCCTTCTGTTATTTCATTATTTAGCGCGCTGTATCGCCAGGCTCCAAGACTGCCACTCGCGATACGAGCTTGCCTCACTCCTCCAATCGGCTACGGAATCGCCTATGCCGTCCAGCTCCGGATGCTTCTTCTCCAGCTTATACATCGCCGGCGCTGCATCCAAGGAAAGCGTGCTTAAATAGGCAATGTCGATGATGCCGGTCTGTTCGAATCGTTCTATGTTTTTGTCCGCAATTCTTGCGTCGATATTTATATAGTTCATCAACGCATATGCCGCGATTGACACGCCGATATAGACTTTGGCCAGTGAGAATCGCTCTTTCCAAATACGGATAACAGCAACGACGCACAGCACCGTCAAGTAGATCATGAAGCCGTGAACGAGCAGTCTCGTCTGCGTATAGCCGTAAGCTTCTTCATATAAGGAGAGGCGGCTGTATGCGGAAATGAGCATGACGAGAGTACAGAAGATAAGCGACGTCAAGGAAAGCTTGCGTACGAGCTCCCCACCGCGGCCCGCCCTACGTATGCGATGAAGTCCCACGAGAAGCAGGCACACATTAATTACCGATACCAGAACAAGCTCTACGAAGCCTCTGCGCGCATATTCGGCGTAAGCCGAACCATCCGGGAGCATACCGCCCGCAGCACCGAACAAATACGAAAATTGGATGCTCACAAACAATAAGTATACCGCGTTGATGCTGATAAGGAATGTGCCTGCCGTAACGGGGTCAAGCATCATTCGCTCCCGAACGGAGGCTGGTCCCGGGCTCGGGCTCAATGTTGGATCCTTCGACTCGACGTTCGTCTTGCGGAACAGCAGTACCCATATATAACAGAAAGCGTACAGCGCGATAACGCCGCCGTACAGTCCGCGTCCGAATAAGTCGCCTGCCGTCCTTAGCCGGAACAGCTCTGGAATTTTGTTCAGCCACGACTGGAAGATCGAATCCGCCGATGCCAATAACGTAATAACGACGATCAGCAGCGGTGCAGCTAGCAGCAAGCCGATAATCGCTTTTTTGACCGCGGCATGCTTCGCGTCGCCCCGCTCATTATCCTTTAGCCGGCTGCCGATCAAGCTGAACGGCACGGTCACATAAGAGAAAGGTTTAATGATGCTCAAGAACAGCAGCTCCCTATAAAATCTGCCCCGATACCATGGAAGCGCGCTGCTCTTCGTCAGCAGCACCGTCTGCGAAATAATAAGAGCGAATAGCACAAATCCGTTCAATACCCGGAATACGTCATTCGCGAACAAGGAATAGGTCAACGTCAGTAAGCCTATCGGCACAAATAGCGTCCACGCCGAGCTGAATTGCCCCCGCCACTTCTCGAAGCCGCCGATTCGGCCTTTCACCGCGTAGAAAAACAGTCCATAGAAGGCGCTTACGAACAAGAGCACCGATAGGCCTGCCCTCGCTTCTACGAACAAATATTGACTCAGAAGTCCGAAAACACATGCAAGTACGACCATTGTATCGTATTTCTTCTGCCATGGCGCCGGATCTCTCATGTCTTACACCTCTACTTTACCCGATTTGTGATGAAGCTCCTTTTATTGTAACCTAGAAAACAAGAACAAAAAGTGCAAATTCAAAACTGGAAATTTCATATTTTATAGAACGGGAGTGTTTCGCTGTTGAAAATACGCCGACATTACTTAACGTTGAGACGCGCATACGCCCATGTGCAGGAGGGGGCATCGGTAGAAGCGACGACACAGGAGCTTGCCGAGCTGCTGGCATGCACGCATCGCAATATGGTTATGCTGCTGCAGCGGATGCAGCAGGAAGAGTGGCTGCAATGGCAACCGAAGCGCGGCCGGGGCAACCGATCGCTGCTTACGTTCATAGCCGGAGCGGACGCCTTAATGCTTCAAGAGGCGCAAGAGCTCGTTCATAAACAAGATCTGCAAGGCGCGCTTGCGATCGTGCAATCGGCGCAGCAATCCGCCAGCGTACAAGTCCGGTTCCAGCAATGGCTTGCCGGTCAGTTCGGTTTTCACTCCGAGGTGCAGGGCAATCGGCGTACCGATATCCTTCGCTTCCCGCTCCCGCAGACGATCCATTCCCTTGACCCCGCCGCTATCCATTACACGGGCGAATCCCATCTGGTCAATCAGCTCTTCGATGGACTTGTCCGCATGGATGCGAAGGGCGAGTCGATTCTGCCCCATCTTGCGCATGCTTGGGAAGTCGATGAGAGCCGAACATTGTGGACATTCTACTTGCGCAAGGGCGTTCTCTTCCATAACGGACGCGAGCTGTCATCGTCCGACGTGAAGTACTCGCTGGAGCGGCTGCGCGAGCTCGCGCCAAGCGGCCTCCACGGCTGGGTATATGCCGGAATTGCATCGATGGAGACGCCGGACGATACGACGATTCGCATCCGGCTTGCCGAACGAAACGAGGTTTTCTTATCGTTTCTCGCTACGAATAGAGCTTCAATCGTGCCGCAAGACGCATGCGATGCCGAGACCGGGCAATTCCTCGAAAATCCCGTCGGTACCGGGCCTTTCAAGCTGGCCGGTCATGAACAAGGCGTATGGGTGCTGGAGGCATTCGCCCCTTATTTCCAAGGCAGGGCGTTTCTCGATCGGGTCGAGATATGGACGCTGGAGGAGGTCGAGGATCGTTTAATGGCGCCCGAGCTTGCGAGTTTCCAGCTCATGCACAACGTACGGATGAGCGAAACGGCGAGCGAGCAATGGCAGCAGGTTCGCCAGTCGGGCATGACCTGCAAGTTCATAACGGTCAACGAACTGAAGCATGGCCCGCTTGCGAACCCTTCCATCCGCGAAGCGATCGACCTTGCCATTAATCGGGAGCGATTGCTCGAGCTGCTCTCCGGCGATGTCATCGAGGAAGGGATCAGCTTTTGGCTTCACCAAGAATCGGCAACACCCGACGGAATGAAACAAAGCGATCCGACATCTGTAGCCGAAATACGCGTACTGCTCGCCGAGGCTGGTTATAATGGCGAAAAGCTTGTGCTGGCAACGATTCCGCAGTATGAATCCGATGCCGCGCTGATCAAGCAGGTATGCGCAGCGGCAGGGGTCGCCATTGAAATAAGGCTCATTGCCGCCGAAGAGTTCAAAGGAAAGTCGAGGTTGGAAGCCGACTTCCTTTTGTTCGCCATCATGTTAGACGAGCACCGGGAGCTCCGTCTCGTTGATCTGTACAAAAGCATGCAGCAGCATATGCTGCCCGCTATATACAGGGCTCTTGGCGACCAGCTTCAATCTATTCTATCCGAGGCTGATCCGCAACAGCGGAAGGCGCTGTTTCTACAGATCGAGGAAGAGCTAAAGCGCGCGCACAGCCTCATTTTTCTATACCGGAAACATCTAAAGACGGCGTTTCACCCGTCCGTTCGCGGCATCTCGCTCGAATCGCTCGGTTGGGTTCGCTTTCGCGACATTTGGTTTACTTAATGTGTGCTGCCGGCTGATCGCATGTTTAGAGCTATGTTGGATTTTGGCAGTAACTTCAGGCCGGAAAATAAAAAAGAAGCTGCCTAGGCCCTTGCGCCATAAGGGCAGCTTCTTCTTCATTTGCAATGAACTATGCCACCGTCAAAATAATCGGAGCTTCCTTCGTAATGATGATCGTATGCTCGTGCTGGGCTGCCACGCTCTTGTCCGGCGTACATAATGTCCAGCCGTCAGCTTGCTGCACGACGTAGTCCGCGCCCGTGGAGAGAAAAGGTTCTATTGTTATAACGAGCCCTTCGCGAAGTACACGCTTATCCCTCTTATTATAGAGAGGCGATATTTGCGGCCATTCATGAACCGCTCGGCCGACGCCGTGGCTGCATAGATCGCCGATGATCTGGTACCCACCAAGCTTCGCCTGCTGCTCGAACATTTTGCCGATCTGATTCACCTTCACCCCATGCCTCAGCGAGGAGATCACCTTCATCATCGTCTCATGCGTAAAACTGCAAAGCTGCTGAATCTCCTCGGTATACGGCGCTACTTGGAAGGACGTGCCCGTATCCGCCACATATCCGTCCTTCTCGGCGCATACGTCGATATTGACCAGATCGCCCGGCTCTATTATACGGCTGCCCGGAATACCGTGCGCCACTTCATTGTTAACGCTGATGCAAGTATGTCCCGGAAAGTGGAACGCCTTCTTAGGTGCTGAGAAAGCGCCATGGCTCTTGAGCAGCTTTCCGCCAAGCTCATCAAGCTCCCTCGTCGTTATTCCCGCTTCGGTTTGCCGCTTCTTTTCATTTAAAGTTATCGCAACAATTCGTCCGATTTCCTTAAGTCCGTCAATATCCTTCTGTGAGTCTACAGTCATATATCGTCCGCCGCTCCCATCTCTTGTCGTTCCGTTACCTTCTTATCTCATTTTATCACTGTTTCCTGCTGCATTCTACCGAAGGCGAGACGGCTAACGCCATCCTTTTGGCAAGGGCAAGCGAAATTCGCCATTCTAACATATCGAAAGATCCATAACAAGAAAAAAAATATTCATACAAGCTCATCTATCTTTGCGCCTGCTCGGCAAACCCGCGCCAGTGCTCGCTTTGCGCTATGTCAGCAGAATGATAGCGCTTACTATGCCAATTTTTGCAGGGTATTCTGCGCTTTATTTTTAAATTTATAATACGAGTGACACTACTGAAGAGGAGCGATACTCTTATGAAACAAGGCTTCAAAACAAAACTTGCGGTACTCATGATGGCGGTAAGCATCCCTGCTACGGCATTGTTGAACGATGTGAGCTTCGCAGCATCTGCATCCGTTGAGGCAAAACGAAACAAGGTTGTCCAAACGGCTATTTCCCTTAAAAACAAAGTGGATTACGTGCACTGGAATCAGCGTCAAGAGAGCAAGCCTCCATACAAAACGGACTGCTCCGGCTTCACATACTTGGCATACAGACTGGCGAATGTCGGCGTAAAGCTCGTTAACAGAGACGACGACGATCAAGCGAAAGTTGGACAACGGGTTGCTTGGGGCAAATTCGAGAAAGGCGATTTGATCTTCACATGGAATGGCGGCTCGAAAAACAAAAGCGACGTTGGCCACGTAGGCATCTACATCGGCAACGGCAAAATGATCCACAACGCAAGCGTGAGCAAAGACGTTGTCATCTCCAACGTCTATAGCAGCTACTACAAAGAAAGATTTATCGTTGCAAGACGCGTTATTAAGTAATCGTTATCCAAAAAACGCAATTATTCCCGATCTATTTACCGGCATAGACTGAACAAATAATAATACCCTATCAAGCGCAAGGAAAGAACCTGCGTTAATAGGGTATTATTATTTTCAACCGCGCTGCTACATAACCTTTAACTCCGGAGCATCCGTGCTTCTCTTCAAATGCCGCTTCACATGCTCATGCACCTTCCTCATGCGGTTCAGCTCGCCGCTTCCTCCCGCTTGCGCCTTGATTGTCTCGGCCATCGGCAGTATCCGGAACTTGCTTCTCGCTCCGTTCTTGGTAATGCGCGTCCAGGTCGGGGTAAACTCGACGTTCCTGATTTCGATCTTGCCATTGTCGTTCTTGCGAACATGAATGCGCGTAATAAGGCCGGTCAGCGTGTGGTCGTTATAGTACAGCCTCGTCGAAATGAAGTTGCCCAGCGAATAGATCGCGAATCTGCGCTTGCTCGTGCCCCATATATCTCGTGATTCATAAAATAACGCCGGTTGAATAACATGCGAATGAGCGCCTAGAATAATGTCGGCTCCGTTCTTGAATAACAACGGAATAAGCGTTCTCTGCTGGTCGTTCGGATACATCCCGTATTCCTTCCCGAAGTGCATGCATACAATAATAACCTCGGCGCCCGCAGCCCTTAGCTTCTTAAGATCGGCAACGATCTTGGCATTGTCGATGAGATTAACGGCCCATTTATGATCGGAAGGAACCGGTATTTGGTTTGTCGTCTTCGTGTAAGCGATAACGCCGATCTTAATCCCTTTGACCTCATGAATAAGCAACTCCTGCGACTCGCTATGCGAGCGAAACGTGCCCGTATGGGCAATGCCTACTTTGTCCAAAACGTTCAAAGTTCGCTTAAGGCCGCCGATGCCGCAATCCATGCAATGGTTGTTGGCCGTCGTAAGCACATCGAAGCCAAGGTTTTTGAGCGTATCGGCGAACGGATCAGGGCAGTTGAACATCGGCCAGTTCGTCTTCGGATGCCGCTTCACGATGGAATAGTCGCTTGCTTTCGGTCCGCCGAAGTTCGTTTCCAGGTTGCCGATCGTAAAGTCGGCGCTGCGCAAATGGGAAGCGACAGGTTCGAATATCGGATCGAAGGAATATCCTTTATCGCCCGATACCTTCGCTGAATTAATAATTCTCGTCTTGATTAGAAAATCGCCGACCGCGGCAATCGTAATGTCCGTGCTCATGATTCATCTCCGTTCTCTAACCTGTACCTGAGTGAGCGGTCCCCCTCGGGGTCGAGACCGCAACACAACACATTATATGAGTAGGCGAATGACTCCGTATGGATATGTGCCTAGATGAAGTTTTGTCCGTCAAAATAAAATAGAGGAAGGAAAAAAGCTCCGCTCGATGCGGAACTCCGTCCCTTCCTCTTCCTTATTAATCAATGAGTTACTCGTTGATTACTTTCGTATAAGTCGAGCTTGTCGTAATATAGACGCTCTTGCCGTCTACTTTAACCTCGTACCAGTAGCTGTTCGCCTTCTTCACAAGTTCGGCCTTCTGTCCCAGTTCCAGACGGCCGACCGTTGCCGAGCTCGAGCTTGCCGACGCCTTCAGCGATACCCAGCCTTTAACAGTCGTCACGTAGTCCTTCTTCTCCGCCTGCGGCGCCGAACCGCCGCTTGTCGAGCCTCCGATGACCTGCGTATACGTGCTGCTTGTCGTAATATAGACCAGCTTCCCGTCGACCTTCACTTGATACCAGTAGCTATTCACCTTTTTCACAAGTTCAGCCTTCTGTCCTAGTTCCAAACGCCCTACCGTCGAAGAGCTTGAGCTGGCTGATGCTTTCAGCGAAACCCAGCCCTTCTTCGTTGCCACATACTGCTTGTCCGACTGCTCTTCCCCTGGATTGACAATTTCCGGCGGTTGCGGTGTCGGGTCAGGTTGTTGTACGATAGGGCTATCCCACTTTGGGATCGATTTTTGGGGCGGAAGTATGTAGGACTTTGGAATTACCGGCGCCTGTTCAGTCTTGCCCGCCATGCCTGTAAAGGCTGCGTCAGGCAGAACGCGTCTTGCTGAATGGAAGTTCTCTCCCCACCAATAGGACCAGCCGTCTATAGTACCCAGCGCGGTCGGATTGCCGTCGCCACGCGTACCGATAACGACAGGTTGCCCGTTGCGATTCGTACCCATATAGATCGCAACATGCATAATGTGATCCGTTGTTTGCCATGTCAGAAGATCTCCGATGCGCAGGTTCTCGATTCCGGTAAGCTGCCATTTGCCATTCACTTTCTTCTTGCCGACGCCCGTTACTTTGGTGCCGACGCTGTCATAGTTTCTAGACGTTTCGGTGAGGCTATAGCCGAAGTCGCCGTATACGAGACTCGTGAAACCCGAGCAATCCTCATAGCCGTATTTGCCGTACGCTTTGCTGCCATGACCGTATACTAAATAACCATGCTCCATATACCATATTGCTCGCTCTACGACTTTGTATGCCAAAGTGCCGGATTGACCTGCGTATTTGGCGCGGAAATCCGCCACGTTATACAATTCATCCTTTACATAGCTGTCTGCGTTAATATACTTATTGTATTTGGCGATCGCATCCGCCTTCGTCGAGCTTGCAGCCCCGAAAGCAACGCCCGTCGCGCTAAGAGATAATGCCAGTGATAATACGATAATCTTCTTCTTCATCCTATCAGCTCCTTAGCCTGAGATATACCCCTATAATAGCAAGATTTGCTGCCCCATTTCGCTGGTATATCTAACCAGTTGCCGTTTTTCTGTCAGCCTATTCCATATGTAGATCGCCCGACATCTCCTAATGAAAGCGATATCGGGCGATATTTTTCTTATTTTTCTAATAATTGTCGCGCATATTGAAAGCCGATATGAAGGCTTTGCTCCCATGCTTTGTGCCCGTAAACCCGCTTCATGATCGTCTTTCCGGGCTTTATGTTGACCTCGATCAGCCACAGCTTGCCGCTCGTATCGACCGCGAGGTCGATCCCTAATTCTGACAGTCTGGATTTGTACGATTTTTCCAGAAATGAAGGGATGTACTCCGCTACCTCCGCAACCATTTCTGTAAGCTTTTCGCCCTTTTCAGCGCCGAATTCCTTTGTCAGATACTGGACCACGCCAAAGGCGTTGCCGCCACTTTTAATGTTCGAAGTAATCTTGCCGCGCTTACCCTCGCGAACAGCCATTCCTGACGTCTGCCACTGCCCGTTCCCGTTTTTCTGCACAAGCGCGCGAATATCGAATACCCCGCCCCTGCTGCCCCGGATATCGATCCACTTCTGCATCAAGTGCCTGCCGGTCCCCAGCACGCCTCGAATATAACCTCCAAGCCCGCTTCGCGGCAACTGCTGATTTTTCTTGCCGTCCCGTTGTACGGTGAAATGCTCCTTATGAAGCGTAACACGTATAATGCCTCTGCCTCCCCATCCATTGATCGGCTTCAGCATGACGCTTTCATGCTTTTTCAGAAATGCAATGAACGCTTCCGCCGATTTCACCTGCTCTGTCGGCAGCAAATATGGCTTCAAGTAGGCGGACTGCACCAGATGGCTCTGAATCCGGCATTTGTTGCCGAGACCGTAGGCTGTGAACGGCAGCCGGCTGCTCTTCTTTACGATCGTCGCTCTGTGCATATCCGCAGGGGTATAGAAGCCGATGTCGAGATTCATTTTCGGAAAAGGTACCGTCGCCCTCGCCCAGCTCCCGTTCCGGTACAAGCTGCCGCTTATGGCGCGTCGCTTGATACTGACATCCTTCGGCGTGTATACGAGCAAACCGTCGAACTTCTCGGCAATCGCGGACTTGGCTTGGCGGTTAAACGCTTGCGGGCGGGAGACGCGGTGCGTCATGATCCCCAATATTTTTGTCATAATGAATTCGCTCTCCTGTCTGGATCTACTCTTCCGCATTATCCTATGACAATCGCGTGGGGGCGGGCCTTAGGCTATCACCCATTTCACGAATGCGGCAGGGGACAGGTACGATTTGGCCTCCATTCGAATAACATGAATGACGTCGATCGGAGCCTATTGCAAGGCATACAGTCGCTTTTACAGAAGCACGGAGGAGAATTCGCCATGATAGCCAAACAGATCAGGTATCCCGGAAGAAAGTGGCTGAAGCATGTGTCGCTTTGGAGTGATCCGCTGCTCAGGGAATATTTGCCCGACACGATGCTGTTCACGCCGAAAAACTTTATTGAAATGATCGATAAATACACTGTCCTCTTCCTCAAGCCGGATCTTGGAATGAAAGGGCAGGGCGTTATGAAGGTTACGCATGAGAAAGACGACTATATTATCCGAACGGCATCCTGCACACATAAGTACCGGAGTAAGAAGCACGCCGCTCTAAAGCTGAAGCAACTGATCAAAGATAAGCGATATATCGTTCAGCAAGGCATCGACCTGATCCAGATAAAAGGCAACCCGATCGACTTTCGCGCCCTGCTTCATCTGAAGCCGGATGGGGACTGGCGGTTCTTCGGCATAATGGGAAAGGTTGCCGCACCGAATCGATTCGTAACGAACCACAGCAACGGCGGCAAAGCGATAAGGCTGTATACTGCGCTAGGCGTTACGAAGGAAGACGGCCAGGAATGGTATAAACGAATCAAAGAGATATCGCTTAAGATCGCAGCGGCAATGAAGGAGCATTTTCCAAAAATTGCTGAGCTTGGTCTTGATATCGCTATCGATACGGACCGGAAGATTTGGCTGGTAGAAGCCAATACGAAGCCGCAGTACCAGCTATTCCGCTATCATTCAAACCCGCGTTTGTTCGGTCAGATCGCGGCCTCCGTTCGCGCTATCCGATCTACATCCGCCTAACAGCGCCTGCTTGCTGCTTGCCTTATAGAATCCAGTTCGGAGAACGTTCCAATTGACGTTCCGTGTTGGAGGCTATTGACGCTTGCATGCAGTGAAATCGATTGAACAAGTCGGTGCTGGGAAGGAGTATTCATGAATAGTACAAAGGTAACGCTGCGCATCAATCAGGATGAGCCTGGTGCAAGCGCAAGCAGTCCCTCGCTGCTGCTCAGCGAAGAACACGCCAAGAGATGGAACATCCCCTATCGTACGCCTCTAACTCTATCGTTTGGCTCCGCCAGGCAAGAGATTACGGTTGAACCGTCAACCGAGGGCAGCTTCTTGCAAATCGATGCGAAACTTGCCGCCAAGTGGGGTGCCAAGCACGAACAGTTATTAAGCTTTGTTTATAAAAACTCTACCAAAACCATACAGCTTGGCCCGCTCATCGGGGTTATCGTAAGCCGCGTTAACCGAAATTCGTCCGAGATGCCATTCGGCACTAATACGTCTTTTTGCTATGAGCTATCCGAGCTGTGCAAAAGCTATGGCGCGTCCATCTTCTTTTTCACGAAGGAGGATGTCATGAGCCAGAGCGATTCGATCAAGGGGTGGCACTATACGGACAGTTGGGTGCGTGGACGCTTTCCCGTACCCCATATCATTTATAATCGCATCACGTCCCGCAGGAAGGAGAGGCTGCCGGGCGTGCAGCAATTCGTTCGCTATGCGAAAAAACGGCATAACGCCGTGTTTTTCAATGAAAAATATTTGAATAAGACGGAAGTATTCGAGGCGCTTAAGAAGGAGGCTTCACTGAAGCCATATTTGCCGGAGTCGTATCCGTTGCGAGGCTCCAAGATGCTGAAGACGATGTGCAGCAAGTACGAGGTCGTCTTCATTAAGCCGATCAACGGCAGTCTAGGCAAAGGCATCGTGAAGGTGTATCGGGGAGGCGGGCCTGAGCAGGGTTATACGAGCCATGTGAACAATGTGACCGGCATTCGCGCACAAACCTTCTCCACGCTGGATAAGCTCTACGGTTCGATCGCTGCCAAGCTGAAGAGGAGCCAGCACCAGATCCAACGCGGACTGAAGCTGCTGTCGGTGAACGGCAGACCGATCGACTTCCGGGCGCTCGTCCAGCGGGGCGAGACCGGGCAATGGACGATTACGTCAATCGTGGCGCGGATCGCGGAAAATAACCAGTTCGTCTCGAACGTGGCGCGGGGCGGGACGATCAGCACCGTCAAAGCCGCGCTTGCGCGCACGGGCTCGTCCGCGGCGGCGGGCGGCTTGTCGAAGCTGCGGCGCGTCTCGCTGCTGATCGCCAAAGGGATCGATTCCCAGATCCCCGGCCACTTCGCCGAGCTGGGAATCGATCTGGCGATCGACACGCAGGGGCGAGTATGGCTGATCGAGGTCAACGCCAAGCCGTCCAAGGAGGACTCCTCGCCGCTCGACCAAAGCGGCAAAGCCCGCCCATCGGTGAAGAAGTTCGTTCAATACGCCTACTTCGCCTCGGGCTTTAATGGGTAGGCTTTGAAGGCTTGGGAAGCTTGGGAAGCTTGGGAAGCTTGGGAAGCGAGGAAAGCGGGAAAGCGAGGAAGGGTGTGAAGGGAGCATGCCGCTGGTTGGCTTGCTCCCTTTACCTGTTGCGGCGGGCATTGTGCGGCGGCTGCGCTGCCTCAACACGGCGGTCTCAACTAAAATCCCTCGGGCATAAGTCGGTTTTCTCCACCTATTCTCCCTCCAGTAACCTATATTTGCGCGAATAGGCGGGATTTCCCATCCTATTCTGTCTACAAGCGCCGCTTTCTCTCCTCCTTTCGTCGCTCCCACCTTGATTAGTCGGATTTCTCCACCTATCCTCCCTCCAGTAACTCATATTTGCGCGAATAGGCGGGATTTCCCATCCTATTCTGTCTACAAGCGCCGCTTTCTCTCCTCCTTTCGTCGCTCCCACCTTAATAAGTCGGATTTCTCCACCTATCCTCCCTCCAGTAACTCATATTTGCGCGAATAGGCGGGATTTCCCATCCTATTCTGTCTACAAGCGTCGCTTTCTCTCCTCCTTTCGTCGCCCCCACCTTAATAAGTCGGTTTTCTCCACCTATCCTCCCTCCAGTAACCTATATTTGCGCGAATAGGCGGGATTTCCCATCCTATTCTGTCTACAAGCGTCGCTTTCTCTCCTCCTTTCGTCGCTCCCACCTTAATAAGTCGGATTTCTCCACCTATCCTCCCTCCAGTAACTCATATTTGCGCGAATAGGAGGGATTTCCCATCCTATTCTGTTTACAAGCGCCGCCCGTTGCTACGGATACAGCTTTAGCGCTTTATCCGTAAGACGGTAGGAGCGAATTCGTTGCCCACCAGCAACTGGCTCTATTATTTCGAGGCTTCTCAAACGATCCAAATATTTATATATCGTCGTGCGGTCCTTACCCAGCAACCCCCTCGCCTCCTTCGGACTAAACTCGAACCCTTGCCCATGCTTAAGCGCCCATCTTAGCAATTCGCGCAAAATCGCCGGGAGTTCGAGATCGGCTACCTGCCGTCTCCCTACGCCGTAGAACTTACCCAGCATCTGCTGAATGAATTGCTGGCATTGCCTTGGTTTATCGACAACGTCGTCGTAAGAGAATCGAATTACCTTCCAATCGTCCAACATGAGCTGGTTCTGCCTAAAGCGATCGTCCCCGAACGTTCGTCGCGATGCGTTTCGATGGTGTCCCCCATAACCGTCGATTTCAATGGAGATGCGCTGTCCCCCTCGAATATACGCAAAATCAAGAAAACGGCTGCCGTCGCGATAATCGTTTACCTCGTACTCAGGATGCAGATCATCAAGGCTTCCTACGACCGGCCACCAAACGTTACGAACGAAAGAATGCTCGCCATGATCGTTACGCTCAACTAACCTGCGTCTGCGCTCGCTTGCCATGTCCCGCTTCTCCATATGCGACGCGATCCACTTTCCGTAAGCCTGATCTACCTCGCTCCCCTTCCCCCTCAACTGCTGCTCGCGCTCGATAGACGCCATCATCCCCATTACTCCCCTTTTAGCATTAAAATAAAAAAACACCGTTCTCCCGGACGTAATTGTCCAAGGATGAACGGTGTGCTTCACCAAATGTTACTTTCATAAAAATCGATCATGCCATTTTTTATCATTATAAATCATTCATCAATGTTAGTCATTAGTCATGCTGCTAACTAACTTGCAACGACGCAAAACAATGCAAAAGCATATGCCCATCCATCTTACTAAGCCCGGAACAACCCATACCCGTTCAACGGTACGACCGGGTTCGCGTCCTGTAGCAAGCCCTCCGAGCGGGCGCCATAGGCGACGTCCACGAGCCAGCGGGTGAAGCCTGCCACGTTCATCGCCTCCATCTCCTCCAAGGAGAAGAAGCCCGCCGCATCGACCTCCACGCCGTCAGGCGTCGGTTCGCCGCTCGCGTAATCCATATCGAATGCGATATAAATATTATGTATGCCTCTCGGCTGATCGCGAAGCGCCACGATGCTTTTGACGACGGCTTCTACGCCGCATTCCTCCTGCACCTCTCTGCGAATCGTCTCTTCAATCGGCTCCAACTGCTCGATATACCCGCCCGGATTCGTCCAGTAGCCTTTGCCGGGCTCTTGCGCCCTGCGAACGAGCAGGAGCTTGTCCTCCTTCATGACGAGCGCGCCTACCCCGATGCTGTAATTCCCCCAGTGGACATAGCTGCAGGATGTGCAGGCTTTTCTAACCGTCCCATCGACGTCGCGCGACTCCATCTTGCTGCCGCATGTGATGCAAAAATTCACTTCCACCTCTGTCACCCCTGATCTAATGTAACTCATCTACTCGGAACTAGGAACTCGTCACTCCGCACTCCACGCTCTTCGATCGCCCTCGATACCCATTCTTACTTTCGAGGCAATCGATAGACAGCCAGCGGCTTGCCATAGCGGAACGGATTGCTAATCTCATCCAGCTCCTCAGCAACTGCGGCATCCAACGAAATCTCGGCGCTCTTCAGATTATCTTCCAGCTGTTGCTCCCCAGTTGCCCCTACGATAACCGTCGAGACAGCCGGCCGCCCCATAAGCCAAGCGAGCGACATCACGCCGGGGCTCATTCCCGCCTTCTCGCTCAGCGCGACAACCCGATCGCTCAGCGCAAGCGTCTGCTCCGTAATGAACCGGCCGAAACTCGGATCGGCCGAAGCGCGCGAGCCTTCGGGCGCTCGAACCGCAGCGCTGTATTTCCCCGTCAATATGCCCCCCGCAAGCGGAAAATAAGGAATAATGCCGACGCCTTGATCCAGACACATCGGAATAAGCTCCTTCTCGGGCGTTCGATCGGCAAGCGAATAGCTCGTTTGCGTCGAGACGAACCGATTCAGTCCGAGCCGGTCGCTGATGCCAAGCGCCTTCATCAGCTCCCACGCATAATAGTTGGATGCGCCGATATAACGAACCTTGCCCGACCGAATCATGTCCTCGAGAGTCCGCAACGTTTCCTCAAGCGGCGTGTCCGGATCGAACGTATGGATTTGGTAGAGGTCGATATAATCCGTTTTGAGCCGCTTCAAGCTCTGTTCCAATTCTGTCTGCAAGTGGTACCGCGAGGATCCGCGCTCATTGTCGCCCGGTCCGCGGACGAGACCGGCCTTCGTTGCGAGTACAACCTGTTGACGCTTCCCTGCAAGCGCTTCTCCGATGATTCGCTCCGATTCCGTGCCCGCATATATATTCGCCGTGTCGATAAAATTAATGCCCCGCTCTATCGCCAGGTCGATGATCCGCTTCGACGCATCGTCATCCGCTCGCTTGCCGAACGCGTTCGTGCCAAGTCCAAGCGCGGAAACCTTCAATCCGCTGTTGCCCAATCTACGATATTGCATATCCCATAACACTCCTTCCGCCTACGAAATAACTTAATTATACTGCAAACGGCCGCCGATGCCATACTTGCATCCCCCTATAAAGAAGTCCTCCCTATGATGTGTTAAAATAACGGATATACTCTTTTCCCTATCAGATATCCGATTCGTATTTTCAAATAAAAAGGAATGAACCGGTTATGAGTTTTCGACTTACGAAACGCATCATCAAATTGTTATGCGGCGAGACTTCCTTTGCCAGAGGCGAAGCGCTCCAGCAGGAAGGAAAAGTGGCGCTAACCTCGGAAGACGCCACCGCTTCCGTTCACCTCTACGAGGCTGTTGTCTCCGGCAACAACCGTTATGAAATAACCGTCAACATAGACGGCAACGGCGACGTTGACGCGGAATGCACCTGTCTTGCCTTCTATTCGTCCGACAAACTGTGCAAGCATGTCGCGGGCGTGCTGCTGCATATCCACGAGCAGCAATTCGGGGAAGATTCGCCCGTTCATTCCTATTCCTATAATCTCGACACCCAGGACAAGCAGCAGCCAACGTTCACAGACCGCTCGGAAAGCCGATCCTCCCAGCGTTACAAGCAACAGCAGATCCGCGCCGCCGAAGACGACAACCGGCTCGTAACCGGCTTGCTTGGCCTATTCGGCGACAGGCCGGCCAGACCGACGGGCGCAGGCGCACTCTTCGACTCCAGGATGCAGCTTGAGGCCGAATTCACGATTAAGCTGCATGCTTACGGCAATCGCAAGCTGATGTTCGGCATCGAGCTGAAGGCCGGACCGAAGCGTCCCTATATCGTGCAGCGGATTAGAGATTTTCTCAATTGCGTGGACCGGAGAAAGCCATACCCGTTCTCGAAGCATTTTATTTACGATCCCGCCATTCACTGCTTCCGCCAAGAAGACGATGCGGTCCTGCAGCGGCTCATACGCATTTACCGCAACGAATCATTGATCCGGGAGAGCGCGCTAGGTTTGTCCGGCGGTAACAGAACCGCTGGCGGAGACCGCATGCTGCTCATTCCTCCGGCCTCATGGGAAGAGCTGCTGCACGCTCTCGGTCAAGCCCCCGCAGCAACAATCGAGCAAGACGGACGCCTCTATGCAGGCGTAACCGTCACGGACGAGGCGATCCCGCTGCAATTCCGCTTCGATCAGGCTGAAACCACTACCGCCGACAGCTGCCTGCTTGAGGTTCAAGGACTCGAGCAGCTAGCTGTTATGGAAGACTACGGAATCGTCCTATCCCAGGGCAAGCTGCTGAAGACGGCGAGCGAACAATGCCACCGATTAGCCGAGCTAAAGCAAATGCTCGAACAAGCGGACAAGCAGCAGTTGACCATTGCATCCGCGCAGATCGAGCCTTTTATGGAAAAGGTTATCCCGGGCCTCATGAAGCTCGGTACCGTCCATATCTCCGAAGCGGTGTCCAAACGCATTATTCGAATGCCGCTGCGGGCCAAGCTTTATCTCGACCGCATCAAAGACCGCCTGCTGATCGGCATGGAATTTCATTATGGCCGCCACATCATTAATCCGCTGAACGTCGAATCGACGAAGCGCGCTTCAGACCGTATTCTTATGCGGGACGGCGAGCAAGAACGGCGCATTATGTCGCTCATGGAGCAGGACAGCTTCGGGAAAACGGAAGGCGGCTACTTCATAGACGACGAGGATGCCCAGTACGAGTTTCTGTACCATATTGTGCCGGAGCTCGAGAAGCTGGCCGAAATTCATGCCACCGGCGCCGTTAAGATCAGGCTATTCGCCGAGCATGCCCCGCCGCGTGTCCGGATAGACGTCGATGAGCGAACGGACTGGCTTGCCTTCACCTTCAACATCGACGGCATTCCGGAAGGCGAAATTAAAGGTATTCTGAAGTCACTCAGCGAGAAACGCCGGTATTACCGCATGCCGAATGGCGCGCTTATGCCGCTCGAAACCGAGCAGTTCCAAGAAATCATCCGCCTTATTAATGAATTAGGCTTCGTAAGCGACGAGCTGCTCGGACAGTACATGCGAATTCCGGCGGTCCGCGGGCTTCGACTTGCCGATCGGCAGTCTCAAAGCGATACGGTCAAGCTCGGCAAGACGCTTCGCCAGCTGCTGGACAACTTGCGCAATCCCGACAACCTTGAATTCACCGTTCCTCCTACGCTTGCAGGCATCCTTCGCGATTATCAGGCGTACGGCTACCAATGGATGCGGACGCTCGCCCACTACCGATTCGGCGGCATCCTCGCCGACGATATGGGCCTTGGCAAGACTATTCAAAGCATCGCCTTCGTCGTCTCCATGCTCCCGGAAATACGAAGCGAAGGGATGCCGGCAATTATCGTCTCGCCCGCCTCGCTCATCTACAACTGGCGGAACGAGCTTCACCGCTTCGCCCCGGAGGTTCGCGTCGTTATCGCCGACGGCACGAAGGAGGAGCGCAACGACATCGTAAGCCATGCATCAAGCGCCGCGCGGGCCGACGTCATCATTACGTCCTACCCGCTGCTGCGCAGAGACATTCTGCAATATGCGGACCAAACTTTCCATACGCTCATCCTGGATGAAGCGCAAGCGTTCAAGAACTACGCGACGCAGACGGCGCAAGCCGTCAAAGCGCTGCAGGCGCGACATCGCTTCGCGCTTACTGGAACGCCGGTCGAGAACGGCTTAGAGGAGCTATGGTCGATCTTCGACGTCGTCTTCCCGCAGCTGTTCCCTGGCCGCAGGCAATTCGGCGAGCTGCAGCGCGAGACGATCGCGCGGCGCATCCGCCCGTTCCTGCTGCGCCGCCTTAAGCGCGATGTGCTTGGCGAGCTGCCGGAGAAGATCGAGTCCATCCAGACGTCCGAGCTGCTGCCGGAACAGAAGAAGCTGTACGTCGCCTATTTGGCCGAGCTGCGGCAGGATACCGTACAGCATCTGAACAAAGACAGCTTCAACAAGCATCGGATTCGCATCTTGGCAGGCATTACGAGACTTCGTCAGCTTTGCGATCATCCTGCATTGTTCGTCGAGGGCTACCAAGGCAGCTCCGCCAAGCTGGAGCAGTTGCTCGAGATTATCGAGGAATGCCGAAGCGCGGGCAAGCGAATGCTCATCTTCTCGCAATTCACACAGATGCTCGGCATCATCGCACGCGAGCTTGCCGATCAAGGCGTATCGCATTTCTATCTCGACGGGAGCACGCCCGCTGCCGAGCGCGTCGAGCTGTGCAGCCGGTTCAACGCCGGTGAGCGGGAACTGTTCCTGCTGTCCCTTAAGGCAGGCGGAACCGGTCTGAATCTAACCGGTGCAGACACCGTCGTGCTGTACGACTTATGGTGGAATCCCGCCGTCGAGCAGCAGGCTGCCGACCGCGTGCATCGCATCGGGCAGCGCAACGTCGTTCAGATCATTCGCCTCGTCACGCAAGGAACGATCGAGGACAAGATGGTCGACCTGCAGCAGCGCAAGCTGAACCTCATCGACGAAGTCGTGCAGCCCGGCGGAGAGAAAGAGCTTACCTCTCTGACCGAGCAGGATGTGCGCGAACTGCTTATGCTGGAGGGCCCTGCCGTTTGAACGACGTGCCGCATCGGAGTATAATGCGTTGTAACCTTATATACCGGAGGAGAAAGACCTATGCGTTTCATAAGCAATAACAACATCACCGATCCAACGCTCAATTTGGCCTTGGAAGAATATATTCTTCGATCGTTGCCCGACAACGACGACTATTTGCTGTTTTACATCAACGAGCCCTCGATCATTATCGGCAAAAATCAAAATACGGTCGAAGAGGTCAACGCGGAGTATGTCGAAGCGAATAAGCTGCATGTCGTACGGCGGTTGTCGGGCGGCGGCGCCGTGTATCACGATCTCGGCAACCTGAACTTCAGCTTCATCATGAAGGATGACGGTCAGTCGTTCCACAACTTCAAGAAGTTCACCGAGCCGGTCGTCCGGGCGCTTCGTAAACTCGGCGTCGAGGCCGAAATGACGGGACGCAACGACCTGCAGGTCGGCGAGCGCAAAATATCGGGCAACGCGCAGTTTTCCACCAAAGGCAAGATGTTCAGCCACGGCACGCTGCTGTTCGATTCGGAGATCGAGAACGTCGTCTCCGCGCTTAAGGCGAATGCCGAGAAATATGTGTCGAAATCGACAAAATCCATCCGAAGCCGCGTAGCCAATATTACGGAATTTCTGTCCGAGCCGATCACAATCGAGCAATTCCGCCAGCATATTCTGGCATCCATCTTCGAGGATCAGAGCGAAATCCCGTTCTACGAGCTGACCGAGCAGGACTGGGCGAATGTGCAAAAACTAGCGGACGAGCGTTACCGCAGCTGGGAATGGAACTACGGGCGCTCGCCTGCCTTCAATATGCGCCAAACGAAGCGAATCGAGGGTGCAGGGACGTTCGACGTGCGACTGCAAGTCGAGGAAGGCGTCATCGTAGACGCCGTCATCTTCGGCGATTTCTTCGGGCGAGGCGACAGCAGCGAAATCGCTCGGCGGCTCGTCGGCACGCGCTACGATGCCGCTGCGCTGAAAGAGCTCGTGAGCGGCATCGATCTGCCGTACTACTTCGGACCTGTTACGCAGGAGCAATGGCTCGAGCTCCTCTGAGGAACCAACAGAACAGCCCTGCTCCTATTACGGCAGCAGGGCTGTTTCCATTTACTGAGCAACCGGGCGACTGCTTCTCTTCCTCCTGAGCGACAACGACAACGCGGCAGCAGCTAAGCCGAGCAATGCCGCTCCGCTTGCGAACCAAGGATGATAGAGGACGGTATCGATCGCATTGACGGCCGCTCCTCCCGCTCCGGCGCCAAGAGAAATGCCCAGATGGATGATGGACAGGTTGATGCTGAGCACAAAGTTGGAAGACCGGGGCGATTGCTGGATGAAGTACATATTAAGCGCCGGTGCCGTCATAAAGACCGAGCTCATCCATAACGCCAGCAGCACGAGCACGACAATGGGCGCCATCGTGAAGACGGGTACGAACGCAAGGGCAAGCGCAGTAAGAACCAAGCTGCCGACGATCATTTGCCCAGCGCCCCATTTATCCGCTCCATACCCCCCGATCCGCGAACCCAATGCGCCGAACACGCCGAGCATCAGCATGATTCCGCCAAGCGCCACGTTGTTCATATGAAGTATATCGGTCAGGAACGGTGCAATGTACGTTAACAGCACCGCATTGCTTACGCATGCCATAAGCGAAATGAGAAGACCGCTGCTGATTGCTGGGTTACTCAACACGGTTAGCTGCGATCGGAATGATGCTTGCGCATCCCCTTCGATTTGCGGCAGCAAGCGGAGCAAGATGAATAGAATGACCAGGCTAAGAGCCCCTAGTACAAGGAAGATCGCCCTCCATCCCCACCAATCGGCAATGGCGACGCCAAGAGGGACGCCAAGCGCCATCGCAGCGCTGAAGCCGAAAGCAATCGTCCCAATCGCGGCACCGATCCGGTTCGGAGAAACAAGCTTTGCAGCCGAGCTAATGGCGACGACGGTGTACACGCCGGCGCTGGCTCCAAGAATAATTCGCGACACGATAAGCGTCTCGTAATTGAAGCTTGCGACCGCAACGAGACTGCCGATGATATATACGGCTATAGCCCCCGCCAACACTTTTTTGCGGGTCCAACGCGATGTCAAAGCAATGAGGAACGGCGTGCCAATCGCGAATGATAGCGAGAAGGCCGTCACCAGCTGCCCCGCCAAGGCTAACGAGACACCCAAGTCGCCAGCTATCGCACTCACAACGCCGGATACGACAAGCTCCGCCGCTCCAACCAGAAACGCGCCTAACGCGATTACGTAAACAAGAAATTTATTCATTCCTTCCTCCACCCTTCCATCTCTGCAAAATAATCGAATGTTTCACTTGCATTTACTCGATTGATTGTCATTATAATGAGGTAACGATATTAATGTAAGAAGGCAAAATATTTGGACATTGTCCGGATAAATGGATCTACTTACTATAAGTAAGTAGAAGGAAGGATGACGGCTATGAACAAACCAGCGGAAAAGAAAGAAAAGAAAGAGGAAGAGGTTCAAGAACTATCTTCAATCTGCGAGGTATTGCGAATACTCGGGGCGAAATGGTCTTTCCTTGTCATCGCCGAGCTGAACAAAGGTCCGCAACGCTTCAAGCAGTTGCAACGAAACGTGGCAGTCGTGAAGACGCAGTCGCTGACGGACACGCTGCGCCATTTGGAGAAGATGGGCATCGTTAATCGCGAAGTATTTCCGACCGTGCCGGTAACGGTTGAATATTCGCTCACGGACAAAGGGAAAGACTTTCGTTATGCGCTTAATGAAATGGATATATGGATGCAAAAATGGGGCAAAAAGCAGCTTACGGATGACGTAGCCACTAGCAGCTAACAACCAAAACCCCAAATCAAAGAAGCTGAGATAGCCGTCTTATTGACGTCATTCTCAGCTTCTCGACCATTGCATCCCCGTTGTTTAAAGCGTCTGCCCGCAATCGATCGTCACGATCTGGCCGGTCATCGACTCCTGCTCCAACAACGAGCATATGAGAAGCGATATCTCATCCGGCGAGGAAACCCGCTCCAGCAGCACGTTGCCGCTCAGCTTCTTCATTTGCTCCTCGCGGCCTTCCCACCATCTCGTCGCGACGGCGCCGGGCGCTACGCTATTCACTCGAATGGCGGGTGCGAGCGCGCGGGCAAGCGATTTCGTAAGACCATGCACGGCCGCTTTCGACACCGCATAAGGCAGCGAAGAGCCGGCCCCCGTCAGACCGGCAATGCTGCCCACATTGACGATCGCCCCCTGCTTATTCTCCTTCATTAGCGGCGCAACGGCCCTGGCGCAGAAGAACATCCCCTTCACATTGACATCGTAGAGCTCATCCCATACTTCCTCAGTCGCGGCTTCGAGATCGACAAGCGGTATATGCCTGGTTATGCTGGCGTTATTGACGAGAAAATCGATAGTCCCGAATGTTTGTGCCGCTTGAGCTACCATCTCCCGAACTTCCTTGTCCTTGGAGACGTCGGCTTTGACCGCGATGGCCCGTCCTCCCGCTTTTTGAATCAGACGTACCGTATCCTCCGCTTCGGCAATCGAATGCGCATAGTTAACCGCTACGCTTGCACCCCGCCTTCCCAATTCGATCGAGACCGCCCTTCCGATTCCCGTTCCTCCCCCGGTAACTAGTGCGACTTTGTTATGAAGGTCCATATAAACTCCCCCCTCGATTAAAAACAATTCCTATACCTATTTTATAACGAAGCTTCAATTTCGTATAATTGAATTATTCGAATTAATAATTCAATAATATTGAACTACCCAAAGGAGGCAAGCAGCTTTCTATGGATCTTAAAGCGATCAAATCATTCCAGCTCATCGTCGCTTACGGAAGCTTCAAACGAGCTGCCGAAGAGCTGAATTACGCGCAATCGACCGTCACGATGCAAATCCAACGATTGGAAGCCGATCTCGGCGTTCAACTCATTGAACGGGGGACCAAAATCGGACTGACCGAAGCCGGCAGAATGTTTTATGAACAAAGTCTCCCTATTGCCCAAGACTTGGAACGGCTCCAATCTACCATCGCAGATGCGCGATCCGGGGAGGCGGGCCATATCCGCTTAGGCGTCAACGAACCGACGGCCAGCTACCGGCTTCCGCCTCTACTATCCGCTTTCATGGCTGACTATCCTCGAATACGTATAGCTGTAGAGATAGCGGGTACGCCGTCGCTTAGCGAACGGCTGCAGCAGGGCGAGCTCGATATGGCGATATGCTCCGTGCCCGAACTTGGTGACCGGCTTTGTTTTGAGCCTCTGTTCACCGAGCCCTTCGCTTTATTACTGCCCGAGAAGCACCCGCTTGCGGGTACCGCGGACATTGCGCTAACCGATATTCAGGGACATCGCCTCCTGATCACCTCGGCCAATTGCCCCTACCGCAAGCAGTTATCTTTCCTTCTTCAGCGAACGGAAACAACTCTATCCGACACTGTGGAAATAGGCAGCATGGCCGCTCTCCCCTATTACGTGGCATGCGGATTCGGAATTGCGCTTGTTCCGTTAGTGGTCCTGAACCCTCCACCAGCAGGAACCGTCATCCGCAAAGTGAACAACGACGGCATTCATATGACAATAGGCCTTGCCTGCCGTGCCGAACAGTATCCGCTTAAGCCAGCCGCCTCGAAGCTCTATCGTTACTTGAAGCAGGAGCTGCAACATATGAACCAAGCCCTCGGCATAAAGTTGTAAGTAGCAGCATTTCGGTAGGCAACGAGCACGGAACGCAAGAAGGAAAGGGGCTCAGGGAATGGATAAGGACGCAAGATACGCATCGGTATACGGCGACATTCCACAGCCGATCAGGGGCAATGAGGGCGCAACGGATAACGGCCCGCGCGATATTATGAGGGATCGGGAGAACCCCGATATGCTTGTTCCTCCGGCTACGGATGCCGGCCTAGTACCGAACCTGAAGTTCTCGTTCTCGGACACGCATATGCAGCTGAATGAGGGCGGATGGTCGCGGGAAGTAACGGTCCGGGAGTTGCCGGTCGCGACGACGTTGGCAGGCGTGAATATGCGCCTTACCGCAGGCGGCGTGCGGGAGCTGCACTGGCATCAGCAGGCGGAATGGGCTTATATGCTGCTCGGCAGCGCACGCATTACGTCCGTCGACGCGCAGGGGCGGAACTTCATCGCGGACGTGGAGGAAGGCGATCTATGGTACTTCCCTCCCGGATTGCCCCATTCCATTCAGGGACTGGCGGAAGGCTGCGAGTTTCTGCTCGTCTTCGACGACGGCAGCTTCTCCGATCTGAACACGCTGTCTATCTCCGATTGGTTCGCGCATACGCCGCCCGAGGTGCTGTCTGCGAACTTCGGCGTGCCGGTCAGCGACTTCAATCGTATTCCTGGCGGACAGGTGTATATCTACCAGGACGATATTCCAGGACCGATCATGTCCGAAGCCGTCGCTTCTCCCTACGGTACGATTCCGCTGAGCTTCAAGCACCGTCTGCTCGCGCAGCCTCCGATTAAGACGTCCGGGGGGAGCGTCAGAATCGTGGACTCGACTAATTTTCCGATATCCAAGACCGTTGCTGCGGCTCTTGTCGAGATCGAGCCGGGCGGCATGCGCGAGCTGCATTGGCATCCGAACCAAGACGAATGGCAATATTACTTGAGCGGTCAAGGCAGGATGACCGTATTCGCCGGCAACGGAGCAGCCCGTACGTTCAACTATAGAGCCGGCGACGTCGGTTACGTGCCGTTCGCTTACGGCCACTATATCCAGAATACCGGCGAGCAATCGTTATGGTTTCTGGAAATGTTCAAAAGCGACCGCTTCGTCGATATTTCGCTGAATCAGTGGATGGCGCTTACGCCTAAGCCGCTCGTAGAGAGCAACTTGAACGTCGATGCGGCTTTCGCAAGCAAGCTTCATAAGGTTAAATCGCCGGTTGTCCGGTTTCCGGGCTTCACGTATTACCCCTGAGCAGGCAAACAGCCGCTCCTGCTAGGCTGACGGCTTGTCGCCTATCCGCATGCAGGAGCGGCTATATGAGCTGCTCTAACCGTAGAGCTGCTTGAAATGAAGTATATCCATCATAGCAATAAATCAAATAATACGACATCGGCGTCGCTTCGTTCTGGCGGATGATTCACATTGCCTTTATCGAAGTTTTCGTAGCATTCATACCTCGAAACCGCTTCCAGCACTCTCAGAGGCATTTTATAATAGAGTCCGCGTTCATCCGGGAACTGGCTTCTGTATATATCCAGTACGCTCAGCTTCATCAGATGCTCCTCGTTCGTCAATGCGAGGATTGCGGAAACCTCATTGTCATCGATCGTCATTTTTTCCATCAATAGAGCAGGGAGCTCCAGCAAGGCATGGACTTGCGAGAAATTACGCGGAAAGAGAGTGTTAAAGTATAGCTTATAATCGCCTCTCGGAAGTGAGCCAAATGCCTGTACCGTTATTTTGTGCATGCCGATATGATCTGGATGATGATTGCCGCCGTCTCTATTGAAGGTAACCACAATGGATGGCCCGATGTTTATTAAGATGTCCTCAAGGCCGCGAGAGGCTGTCTCCAAATCCCAATCAGCCGCCCTATTGTCCGGTAAACCAAGGTTATGATAGCGATCCACGTTCAACAGCAGGCAAGATACGTCGAATTCCTTTTGCCTGATGCTTCTCAATTCTTCTTCTCTATCGCCGCGAAAATGCTGGCCTTTGATTCTGCCGGCCTCTCCATACGTGCCGCTAATCAAATGCGTCTTGTAACCAAGCGATTTGGCCCTTATGAGCAATCCTGCTGCCATAAACTCATCATCGGGATGGGCAATTATTGCAACCAAGCGATCTTGCATTAGAAGCACCTCACCTCCTGTATTCAAGCTTCTAACGCAGTATTTATTCCAAATGTTTCATATTCTCAAAAGAAATTATAGCTAGAGTCGCATACCTAGCTTCTAATCTCGTTAATCACATATCGCTTCAGCTCTTCCAAATCGATTCTATTATATGGAATAGCTTCAGAAGCCGCTTTGTATACGTCGACTGCATTTTGCACGATGGAATGATACGCTGCCGGAAGACTATCCAGCGACCATTCCCCCGCCTGAGATTTGGATAGGATGACTTTCGTTTCTTTGTACGACCAGATTCGGATCAGCGTAAGCAGACCGGTAACGAGTTGATCGTCTTTCAGATCGTCGAAGTAGTCGATGCCCCAGTAGATCGAATCCCAGAAGTCGGCCTCAGGCACGATAGGAAACGCTTCTTCAATGGGCTGGCCGAATAGGCAAATGCCCTGCTGGCTCGTTAACGTCATATGGCATGCCAAATCCCCGTCGGTCGCCGGCTCCTTGAAATCCCAGAAGCTCATGTCGTTGGCGGCGACCATTTGTTCATACCTTTCCCGCCAATATTCGCTGAAATGAAACTGATACGGCGTTGGATGCTTCCATGGATGAATATCACCATAGCTTATGATGCTCATCTCTATTGGAATCGGCTTGCTATGGAGCGACAGAAAGCCCTTCATAAGCTCGAACCGCGTAACTTTGTCCAGCGTCAGACGCGTAACAACCAATACGTCCAAGTCGCTATGCGCCGGCTGAAAGCAGCCCAAACACATCGAACCGTGAACATAAATGCCCACCAGATTTTCCTCCAGCGTTGCTGCCAAATACTCGCTCATCGCAGCAGTCTGCGCCTTAACATCATCTGGACAATTGTTCCAATCATATCCGCTCATAGCCATAACACTCCTTGCCATTCTATGTTTATCGTTTTATGACCTCCGGCTCTCTCGCCGAAGACACAAAAGAAAGGCCTTCGGTATACAACTCCTTCATGACCGCTTCTATCGGAAGCTGCTCGATCGACATATCGATAATACCGTAGGACTCATTGAACTCCCTTATAAAACGCTTCAGCGGAAGCAAGGCGGTGTCGACCTCGACCGCGATCTCTAGCGGCCCGATCCGCTCCACAATGGACAACCCCGGCAGTCCCTCTCCCGTAACGGCCGTCTCCGTCGTCAGCCTGACGGACTTCTTCTCGCCGAGCCTCCCCCTTAGCCCGCTCAAGGAATCGTCCACGACGATTGCGCCATGATTAATGACCATGACCCGCTCCGCGAGCATCTCGACATCGTCCAGATCATGCGTCGTTAGAATAAACGTGACCCCTTGGCTGTTCATGCTGCGGATGAAGCCGCGAATATTTTCCTTCGCGATCATATCGAGCCCGATCGTCGGCTCATCGAGGAAGACGAGCTCAGGTCGGTGCAGCATCGCCATGATGAACTCGCATTTCATCCGCTCGCCGAGCGATAGCTGCCTCGTCGGCTTGCGCATCACATCGCCAACCTCCAGCAGCGACACCAGCTCATCCAGCGTCTGTTTATATTCGCGGTCGCCCACGCCGTAGATCGCCTTGTTCATATAGAAAGCGTCGGCAGGAGGAATATCCCATAGCAGCTGCGACTTCTGCCCGAATACCGCGCCGATCCTGCCAACATATTGGCGACGCTGCTTCCACGGCACAAGTCCGAGCGCCCTCACCTCGCCAGAGGTCGGGTGAAGGACGCCGGTCAGCATCTTCAGCGTCGTCGATTTCCCTGCGCCATTCGGTCCAAGGAACGCGAGCATCTCGCCCTGCTGTACGGTGAAGCTAAGATCGTGAACCGCCTTCACTTCCTTCATCGGGCGGTGAAAAAGGTTCTTCGCGACCTCGCGCAGCGTATGACCGCGTTCATGGGTCATATAAGTTTTCGTTAGATTGCGAACTTCAATCATCGGTTTAACTCGCACATCCCTTCCTTTTAATAATCCGGTCATATTAGCCGCCCGCGCTTGTATAACCTCTTAGCATCCGATTCCAGAACAATCCCCCAAGCAGGAGGATGCCCGCCGCAGGCAGCAGCGCCCATAGCGTGCCCCAGCCGCTGCGTCCCAGAAGAGCCGTCGCCGGCACGAATGCAATGAGCCCTACAGGCAACACGTAGGTTAATAAATTTTGCACCGATTTGGAGTAGATCGTACCCGGATACATCCCGAATCGCGTAACGGCGTCGAATATATCGAACACGCGGCTGCTGCCAACCCATCTGAAGAGCATTCCCGACAAAAACAGCGAAACGGCACATAGAATTGCGATGGAGGCGATGAACAGAAGCACGAATTGCAGCCATGCGAAGCCCGATGGGATGGAAAGTCCGCTAAGCGCTACGCCGAATAGTACCGATCCGCTAATCAGCCTGCCGAAGTCGTCGGGATCAAACCCGGTAAGAATGGCCATCATCATCACCGGACGAGGACGCAGCAGCAGCAAGTCGAACGTTCCTTCGCGCACCTGGGACAGCGTCGTTCCGACCATGCCGAAGAAGAACGGAAACGCGATTCCCTTGGCAAGCGTGAACACCGCCTGCACAAGCAGCGCCTCGTGCAGCGTCCAGCCCGGAAAGGAAGCCCCGGCATTGTATACGAGCAGCGTAACGAACGGCACGACTAGATCGCCAATGACAAGCAGCAGCACGCTAAGGGCAAAATGGCTTCGATATGCCATTTGTTCCGCCAGCTTCGTTCGCATCACGGCAGCCAGACATAATGCTATTCCCCTCATACGCCTACCCCCGTGAATCGTCTTAGTGCAGCGCTATAAAGCGCAAGCGTCAATGCGGCCATAACGGCAACGGCTGCGGCTTGTAAGCCGACCGCTTGTCCAAGCGTCAGCTCCATGCCTGCCAGCTCATAATGCCCAATGTATACACGAGTCGGCAAATACGTAATGAACTGAAACGGCAGGAAGAACAGTATCTTTTGCAAAATATCCGGAAAGAACGAGAGCGGAATAAATACGCCCGCGCTCACGTCCTTCAAGAGCAGAAACACGCGCCTTACGCCTTCTGCCCGTACAAGCCAGAATGCCGTAAGTCCGACGCAGTAGTTAACGAGAAAGTTCATCAGGAAGCTGAGCAGGATCGATAGAATCGCTGGGCACGGCGCTGCCGGCTTCATGTTCACGCCGAATACGAATATGAACAGGAGCATAACCGGCAGAACCTCTACATAGAGGGCGAGTGAGCGATGCCCAAGCTTCTGCGCCAGCGCGAACAGCCAATGCGGAAGCGGCCGAAGAGCGAACGTGACGAACTTTCCGCTCCGCACGAGCATCTGCAAATTCCAATCGGCGAAATCGAAGGATATATAATGGATAAGCGTCGCAACCCCGAAGTAAGACAGCATCTGCGCGTACGATAGACCGTTCAGCGTCTCCCGGCCGTCGTACATTGCCTGCCATATAAATACTTGAACGAGGAACAGAACCGGGCCGACGAGCAACGAAGCCGCCATATGCGAACGGAACGCCGCCCACTCCTTGTAGGTGGCGAATCCGATCGCGCGAATGACGGCCGATATTCTGCTTATAACCATCCCGATCCGATCAAGTTCTGCGTACCGATCATGGACTCCGGACACCAATCCATGTTGGATGGAACAAAAAATACAATGACTGCCTTGTTCTTCGCATCGATAAGGAGCTTGCAACGGCCGGCTCCCTCGTGGCCGAACGACCCTTCCGGAATCCACTCGCCTGGCCCGGTAAGGGATGCGCCGATGCCATACGTCATCGACTGGATATTGCCGCCCCAGCAGAAGGCCTTGATGCCGCTGTCAAGCGCATTGTCCGTCAGCTTCTCCACCGACTTGCGCGACAAAATGCGTACGCCGTCCAGCGTTCCGCCGTTCAGCAGCATTTGGCCGAAGCGGAACAAATCGCCGAGCGTCGAATGCAATCCGCCGCCGGCACGCGGCGGCCCATACTTCCTGTCATCTTTCCTCAGACGAGAAACTTCGAAGTCGTTAATGATGCACACTTCCGCATGCAGTTCCTCAGGCACCTCGAAGAATGTCCTGTTCATGCCCAGCGGCTTCACGATGCGCTCCAATACGTATTCATCGTAGCTTGTGGCGCTTGCGCGGGCAATGACTTCGCCGAGAATTGCATACGCAGCCGAGGAATAGGTCCACTGCTCGCCTGGCGCGGCAAGCGGCTTACCGGATAGAACGGCGCGTATCCAGGCCGAGCGGCGTTGCTTCTCCAGCTCCTCCGGATCAGTCACCGCGAACGGCCCCTCCGTCTCCGGCTGGAAGGCAAACATCACATCCCAATAGCCCATCGGATAAGGTTCCATATAGTAGCCGGGATCGGCCTGAATGCCCGACGTATGCGTAAGGAGATGCCAAATCTGAATCTTCTCGTACATCGGATGCTTGAACTCCTCAATCCACTCCGAGACCGACTGGCGCAGGAACAGCTTGCCCTGCTCCACGAGCTGGAATATCGCAGCGGCCGTGAACAGCTTCGTCACCGACGCGACTCGGCGTATGGAATCATTCCGCAGCAGGGCGTCTGTTTGATCATGCTTTAACTTTCCGAACGCTTCTTCGGCGAACACCGTTCCGTCCCTCGATAGCAGATACGATGCGCAATGCACCTTGCCTTCACTAACCAATTGCTCAAAATGCCGGTCCAGACGCTCCTTAACCGCCGGATCGAAACCCGAGTCCAGTATATGAAGCCGATCCATATGTCCCGTTATCGTCACGGATATCCCTCCTAATGTTATCATTGCTTATTAGAGCAAGCCCGACCATGCAATCGCGCGCGGTAAGATAACCGATTCATTCGTATAGCCTTTCTGGCCTGGCACGAAAAAGACGAAGACGAGTTCTTCCGCCGGATCGACGAACAATCCGCAATGCCCGAATCCTTCATGCGAGAACGTTCCTTTGCTGCACAAGTCATAGTGCTCCAGCGACCAGCCCAGGCCGTACTTGTAATCCGTCTGCTTGCTGCCCCAGCCGTTATGCCGGACGCCGTGCAAGTGATTCGAGGTTTGCAGTTCTACCGCCCGCTTCGACACGATGCGCGTCCCGTCAAGCTCCCCGCCGTTCAGCATCATCTGGCCGAAACGCCATAAATCCGATAGGGTCGAGAACATGCCGTTGCCCGCTCTAGGCGGTGCGTCGTCCGCTCTCTTGCGAGGGCGATAGAGATTGTCCGCTTCCCAATCATTGGTGCAGCACACTTCGTCGTAGTACGCTTCCGGCACGTCGAAGAATGATCTGTCCATCCCTAGCGGAGCCAGAATCTCATCATGAATGTATTGATCGAACGGCTTGCCCGATACTCGCGCGATAACTTCCCCGAGAAGCGCGAAAGCGCTCGTCGAATAGATCCATTCCTTGCCGGGCATATTTTGCAGCGGACCGGCAAGCACCGCTTTAATCCAGCCTATGTCGTTGCCTTGCTCCTTCAGCTCTCTTACCGCCCATTCGAACCAAGGCAGCCCATATGGCTCGGTATAGAAGCCTGGGTCTCCGCGCAATCCGGACGTATGCGTCAATAGATGGAAGATCGTAATTTCTTTATGCTTATCCGTGTTCATTTCCGGCAAAATGCTGCCTGCCGACTGTGTCAGGAATAGCTGCCCTCGATCGATGAGTTGATGGATGGCTACGGCTGTAACCGCTTTCGTTATCGAGTAGACTTTGCGTATCGAATCTACCTTAAGATCTTCGTTCGCCCCATTGCCCTTAATATCGCCATTGCCGCTTTCGCCGCGAAGCTTGCCCATGGAACGATGAGCGAACACCTTTCCTTTGCGCGCCAGCAAATAGCTAGCCGCCTGAATCGTTCCCTTCTCGACCAGATCCGCATAATGGTCGTCCAGTCTGCGGATGGCTTGCGAGTCATAACCGACTCCTTCCGCCGTTGCATCCGTCCAGCCCTCATGAATCGTTACTGTATTTTGCATACTCGTACTCCCTTCTTAATGTGTTGCTCGGCAGCCTCTTGGATGACAAACCTTCGCAATTATGGGGATTCATGAAACCTAATGATAAATCCCATTTTAAGGGAATAGGGATGCAGGTGTCCACGGTTTTGTTGGTAAACTTTTACTATAGCTAATCTTTCGACTGATCGGCTATTCGCACTTCATATAAAGGTCAACGATGCCGATAGTATCATTTAGATGAGAGGAGCGAATGAACGTTGATCGTATTTATTGCGTTTTTCATTATTTCTAGCATATTCATCGTGGGCGGCATTATCGGATTGGCCGAAAATGGCAGTGGAGATAATCTCTTCATGCTGCTTCTCGGAATCGCAATTCTTGTAGTAATCCTATTTTTCCGGAAGGAAGCGCGCAGGACGAAACGCATGCGCAAATGGATTATGAACAATAAGGAAGTTATTTACAACGGCGGTGCCGAATATGAGGGAGAACTGATTACTCCTGATACGAAGCTTGTATTCCACGAACTTGTTATTTCATTCGGGGTGACGGTTACCTTTCCCTCAAGGATGGTTGTGGAAGGTTCGCTGAATCATATGACGTTCAAAATAATTTATTCCTTATTTACGGCTCTATTCGGATGGTGGAGCTTGCCGTGGGGACCCTCCGAAACTATACGGACGCTGCGGAACAATATGAACGGCGGCAATGCGACTACGCCTCACGATATTATTTTTTACTACGGAGAAGGCCGGCCTCGTCTGAAGGGGCAGCCGAAGCTCGTTCGGGCCGCTTACAACAACAGGCTCGACCGCGTTCATGCGATGTTGCACAAAGGCCTGGACGTTCATGCGAAGGATCGCGACGGGCGAACGGCCCTGCATCGGGCAGCCGAGAACGGCAATGTCGAGATGTTGGAATTACTGCTTATGAACGGCGCCGATCTTCACGAGAAAGACGCTTACGGCTGCACCCTGCTTATTCGTGCCTCCGTGCACGGAAGGAGCGATATGGTACGCAAGCTTCTCTCGCTCGGACTAGACCCTAACGAGGGAGACAACCACGGCAGTCTTCCGCTGGTGTATGCCGGCAGCCGCGGTTATACGAACGTCATTCGGCTATTACTGAATGGGAAGGCCGATCCGAACAAGGCAACGGATAACGGGACGACTGCACTTATGAAAGCGGTCGAGTGCGAGGAATATTGGGCGGTTCGCATGCTCTTGGAGTCCGGTGCCAATCCGTATGCCGTTCATGGCGACGGTGAGACAACCGCCTTCTCCATTGCAGAGGAATGCGAGGATAAACGGATCAAGGAGCTGCTGCTTGATCCGAATAGGGCCCTGGTCCGTCAATAAAGAAACCCTCATTGGCCGTGAACCTATGTTCATGGACAATGAGGGTTTCTTCCAGCATGACTATCGTCTTACTTGCGCCAATTTCTTCCACGATACCTAGCGTTTGGCCGAGCGTTTCTCTACGTCTCTTAACCAGCACTAGTATGAATAAGAACAATTTTGTACATTTCCACATAATGGAATCAGCACTCAATTCAACAGCTCTTCAATACGATCCAGCCCGATTTTGCATCTATTGTTAAGCGAACGTTTATCTCTTAGTTGAAAAACCTGCATCGAATGTCCTTCATCTTCGATTAACGGCTTGGCGATAATATCTTGAAAAATCCGAACCGCCGTCCTGCTCACGCTATGCAACGCTTCGGTCGTTATCACTCGTTTCATTGTCAGTATGAGCTCGATCATTTTCTCCGCGTACACGAGCCTTACCAAACTGTCCGCACCCGAAATATGCCGATCGGCAAACGACACCACACGTTCCAAAATAGGAGGTGATGGGTAGTATTTAGCCAGCGCCTCCAGCTCGGTCACCGCTTCCCAGTTCATAATCGACAGCTTATTCGCGAGCGAATCGATTATTTCCGCATACCACTCATTCTCTTCCTCTATGCTTATGTCGTAAGTCTTATAGGACTCCAGTACATCCGCACGATGCATGGCTACCTTATTCCCCTTATATTGCACGAACAACGCTTTTGCATCCGGGGGCGTTCCTTTCTGCTCCTCCATAGGCTCACCTGCTTATTCATTATGATTGCTTCCCATTGCAGCCACGCTATCTATGCCGATCCAAAAAAACCGCAGCTACGCGTTCACGTTTAGCTACGGTCATCTATGCAGCATACATTACGGCTTCTTAACTGCCGTTGTTTTCGCCCCGTCCGCATTCTTAGCTTGAGGCTTGCCGAAAATTTTCTTCGCGGCTTTTTTCTTCGCGCTTGCCTGCCAACGATTCCAACCCTTCTTGTCCGTGCCTCTGCCTGTTCCGCCTTTAGCCTTTACCATGCTTCATTCACCACTCCAACATCGTCATTATCGTTCCATTCTTGTCGATAGCATCCATTATACCATTAATTCGCCTTGTAAAATCTTGCCGCCCACTATAATTATATCCGTGCGCCGAATTCCGATTCGTCAGCTAGGCGCTGGGGGGCAACGATACTGCTGCAGGCGATATAGAGCCGCTGCGTCGCATAATCGCATAGCCTGAGCCGCAAGCGGCTAGCGTTCTAAATATTCCAGCCCTTTCATGTAAGGCCTAAGCGCCTTCGGAACGTAGATGCTGCCGTCTTCGCGTTGATGGTTCTCGAGCAGCGGGATCAATATTCTAGGCGTGGCGACGGCCGTATTGTTTAGTGTATGGCAATAATGCAGCTTGCCGTCCGCTGCACGATACCTAATCTTAGCCCGGCGTGCCTGGAAGTCCAGCAAGTTCGACGACGAATGCGTCTCTCCGTACGCTTGCCTGCTCGGCATCCACGTCTCGATGTCGTATTGCTTATATGTCTTCTGCGACATATCGCCGATGCATACGGCTACGACGCGATAAGGAAGCTCCAACAACTGCAAAATTCGTTCCGCATTCGCGGTCATCTCTTGCAGGATCCGCTCCGACAACTCGTGATCATTTGCGCATAGGACAACCTGCTCCACCTTCGCGAATTGATGCACGCGGTACAACCCGTGGACATCTCTTCCCGCCGAGCCAATCTCTTGGCGGAAGCAGGCCGACATCGCCGCCAGGCGGATCGGCTCGCGGACGTCGACGATCTCGCCGCTGTAGCCTGAGACGAGACTTACTTCCGATGTGCCGATAAGATATTTATTATCCTCCTCGAGCCGGAATAGCTGATCTTGCCCTAGCGGCAGGAAGCCCGAATGATGGAACGACTCGCCGCGAGCCAGCATCGGAACGTCCACCGGCATGAAGCCGCCCGCCTCCAGCACATCCACCGCTAGCCGCTGAACGGCATGGTGCAGATGAAAGCCCGCGCCCTTCAGCACATAATTTCGGCTGCCGCCGATCTTCACGCCGCGGGCGATATCGAGCATGCCGAGGTTTTCGGCCAGCTCCACATGGTTTTTCGGCTCGAATTCGAATGTCGGCAATTCGCCATGCTTCTTGATTTCGACATTGTCGGCATCCGAAGCTCCGTCCGGCGTATCCGGCGAAACGATATTAGGTACGAGCAGCAGCAGCTGCTCATGCATCCCATCCACCGATCCAAGCTCCGCCTCCAGCTTCGTTAACGTTGCATTCGACTGTTTTACCCCTTGCTTCATCCGATCCGCGTCCTGCTCCTCGCCGCTCGAGAGCTTCCTGCCGATTTGCTCCGACAGCTCGTTTCGCGTATGCCGCAAACCTTCGATCGATTGCAGCAGCCCGCGCTTCTTATCATCGAGCTCAATCAGCTCGCGGATGGACACCTCGATCCCCTTCTTCGCCGCAATCCGCTCCAGCTCCGCTTGATGTTCGCGAATAAACGCCATATTCAGCATGAGCAATCTCCTCCTTATCCGCGAACCCGCTGAAATTCGATCATTAGGTCAGCCAGCGCCTCGCATGCTTCAAGCGGAACGGCATTGTAGATCGATGCGCGCAAGCCGCCGACGCTGCGATGTCCCGCCAGTCCCACGATGCCGCGCTCTTCGGCAGCGGCTATCAATTGCTTCTCCAGCGCCTCGTCTCTCATGCGCCAAGTGACGTTCATGTTCGAACGGTAAGGCTGCCCGATAATCCCCTGATAGAAACCGTCGCTTGCATCGATGACTCCATAGAGCGGAGCTGCCTTCTCTTTGCTCGATTGCTCCATTGCCGCGATGCCGCCTTGCCGCTCCGTCCATTCCAGGACGAGCTTCGTCATGTACAGCGAATGAACGGGAGGCGTATTGTATAACGAATCGTTGTCGGCATACGTGCTGTATTTCATAATCGTCGGAATACGTTCCGAGCAATCGGCAAGCAAGTTTTCATGAACGGCGGCGACCGTCACTCCGGCCGGTCCAATATTTTTTTGCGCTCCCGCATAGAACATCGCGAATTTGCTGAAGTCCAGCTTACGGCTCATGATGTCGCTCGTCATATCGCCGATCAACGGGACGCCATTCGTATCCGGGATGTGCTTGAACTGCGAGCCTTCAATGGTGTTGTTCGTCGTCATATGAACGTATGCGGCATTCGATCCGAGCAACAGGCTCGCCGTATCCGGCAAAACCCGCCACTTCGAATCCTTGCCGCTCGCTGCCTCAACCGCGTTGCCGACAGCGCGCGCCTCCGAATACGCCTTATCCGAGAAGCTTCCCGATAAAATATAATGCGCCGTCTGCCCTTCCTTCAGAAAGTTCATCGGGATGAGCCCGAACTGCATGCTCGCTCCGCCGCCCATGAATAAGACGCGATACGCGTCAGGCAAGCCAAGCAATTTTTTGAACAATTGCCCGGTTTCCTCTACCATCCGCTCGACCGCCGGGCTGCGGTGCGACATCTCCATGATCGACATGCCGCCTCCGCCGTAAGCGATGAATTGCCTCTGCGCCTCCTCCAGTACTTCCAGCGGCAGCGCCGCCGGTCCTGGGTTGAAATTGTAATTCCGCATCGTGTTTTGCATGCTGCACCGTCCGTTTCCTCGTTTTTTGGAAAACAAAAAGACGCCCTCGTCTTATTGGGACGAGGAGCGTCTGCTCGCGGTGCCACCCAACTTGACCGAAGCAGCGGCAAGCGCCGATTCGATCCTCTTGGTTCCGCGGTAACGGGCGGGCCGGTTAACTTAGGACGTACCCCCTACGGGATACTCTTGACGAAAACGCCTCCGAGTTGGATGCTCTTCATAGGCATGATCCGAATGTTTAATGTTGCACACATTATATACACTTTGGAAAAGGAATGTCAACACGGACAGCAGCAAATTATTTAATCCAACCAATTTTAGTAACCCGCCATCGGTTTTCAGACCGTCCTCCGACTCCTACACCAGCTCATGGTAGAAGCGTCCCAAACAGTTGGATCTATTATTTATTTTATGTTACCCGACCTTTCAATTAGGAGGCTATGAAGCACCTCACATCGTAGTGAGGGTAGACTCAGTAATAAAAGAAATCGTTCCTTGTCAAGATAAGAATATGCATGGAAAAAGGAGGAAATAATAAAGGGGATTGTGAAGGGGGATGTTACTTTCGTGAAAATCGGTGAAAAAATCTCCGGCTATCAAATCAGTTTACTTTTATTCACCTTTATCATTTCAACCCTCATCTTATCCGTTCCGGGTATTATGGTTGGATACGCCAAGCAAGATGCCTGGATGTCCGTCATTTTCGCATCGACAACGGGCCTTATAAACATCTTTGTTATGACGGCTCTGGCTATGCGTTATCCCGGCCAGACGATAATACAGTATGCTAATGCGATATGCGGAAAATGGGTTGGCAAGCTGATCGGATTCTATTGTACTTATTACTTGTTTTTCTTTATTTCCAGCACCTTGAATGAGCATGCCGGATTTCTGAATACCGTTCTCATGCTTAATACACCGTCTCTCGTTTTAATATTAACGCTGCTGATTTTTTGCAGCCTTGCCGTTCTTTCCGGCGTCGAGTCGATTGCCAGGTGCAACGAAGTTATCGTTTTGATTGTCGTATTGTTGCTTCTCCCCATCTTCATTTTCTCGTTACGGAATGTAGATCCTGCCCGATTGACCCCGGTGCTCTCTGAAGGAATCATTCCGGTCATCAGGGGTTCGGTCGTCCCGTCCGCCTGGATGAGCCAATTTTTTTTCTTGGGATGGTTTTTGCCGCACTTAAACGAGAAGCCGCAGAAGGTGCGCGGGAAATTGCTAATTTCGCTAGGCTGCACCGCGCTGCTGATCATGGCGATCGATATTCTGACCATCATGGTGTTCGGTCCGATCACCCCTAGGATGAAATTCGCTTTTTTGAACGTCATCAAATATACGGATATCGTTGGTCCCTTGGAGAGGCTGGAAGCTATCGCCATCACGATCTGGGTCCTTGGCATCTCCATCAAGGTTTCCATGCTGCTTTACATGTTTTGCATAAGCGTAACTCAGCTGTTTGGAGCAAAAAACTACCGAAAAACGGTCGTTCCGATTACCGTATTGTCCGCCGTCGGTTCCGTCTGGATTTTTAAAAATTCAGACGAATTTCAAGCCTGGATAACGTTTGCCTATCCGATTTTGGCTCTTTTTACGCAAAGCTTGCTTCCCCTGGCACTGCTTGCCATAGCCAGGGTCAAGCAAATGCTGGCGAAGCGTTAAGGAGACAAAATCAATTTCCCGATCGGTTCAAAAACGATTTTGTATGGGAGGACAAAAGTCGGCAATTCCACTTCCGCAATCAGCAGCATGCCGACGATAGCAGACAAGGTCATGGACAGCGCGCAGATCAGAGCCTCCCGTTTGTCTTGACCGATCCATAGGCGGCGGGATTGGAAGATCGTAAACACGCCAAGAAAAAAGATATAAACAGCCGGTACGATAATCATCACTTCTCAATCTCCTTTTCCTTCAGCTGCAGGGGCGGTCCGATCGCTCCGGTGTTGCTGATGGTGACAGCCACGGATACCGATACGTCGGCAGCTTTAAAATATTGATCCCATTCTTCTTCCAGGGCGCGCCATTTCTTCGGATTATGCCTTTGCAGCTCCTGGCCGAAACCGACGATATCCGTATGATATTCGGTTTGGATTTTACGGAGGAACGCCTGCATATCCAGCTTGATATGATCCTCAAGCGCTTTATTTATAACCTGAAGATTTTTCGGGTCCGTTACGTCAAGAGGGGTGTTGTTTTCAAACAGGTACCCTATTGCTTTCAATCGGATGTGAAACTTGAGCGGATCGCTTCTTGAATCGACATCGATCTTATAGTTGCTGGAGGTTATTAAATAACCGACGTTGCCTTGGCCGTCTGGCATATCGGCAGCGATCTTATCCGTCCTCTTGTTATGTTTGAACCAAAGAAATTCATGCGTTTCCGTATTATTCAAAAAACCGGCCAGTTTAGCCGATTTGAATATGGCCGTCCCGTTTATGCGAAACAGCCTGTCCGCCGTTTTTTCCCCAGGTCTGTGAAAAGCCGCGGGCTCCAATACTCCGGTTGTCGGGTACATTCCCCCTGTTGCCGACGCGATCATAAAATCGCGCAGCGTGACAATCGTTCCTTCCCCCTTAAGCATTTCCATTTCCTTCAACGCTTCTGCGGGAGCGAGCTCATAGGGATAGTCGACTTGCAGCAAATCTGCCGCTTTCCTCCCCTTCACGACCAGCATATACGTTTTCAAACGATTGCGCGGGTTGCGGTTGAACACATCTAGAATGTCATTTATACCTTTTCTAGCCAAATCCTCCCCGATCAGAATCACGCTGCGGTGTGAAAAAAATAACGTTCTCGACAACTTCTGCTGAAGCTTCTGCTCAAGTTCAAGCCCGTTTTTGCCTACTGCTGATATTAAAAAGAACTTTCCCGGTTTCGAGCCTCCACCTGTCGATAGGGAGGAAGATGCGGGTAAAGCTATCTGAAGCGTCGCTTGTATCTGTCCGTTGTCCGCCAAATCTAGACCAGTTGCCATAACGAGACCGATATCGTTGATTTCTTTGCGGTCCCAGCAGCCTGTACCCAGTATCAGAATAAGCAGCATCGTAATTGTCATGCTCATACACCGATTCAATTACCTCCTCCCCCTTCCTGTCTCCGTGCTTTGACCGAAGTCTCGGTAGCGGGAACGGAAAAGTTGCGGCCGTTTACCCGAGGCGACCGTAACCATACATCCTTCACGGCTCTAATCGAAAAGGGTGCGATCGGCGTAAAATAAGGCACCCCGAACGATTTCAAATGGACAACATAGAGCAAAATCCCCAAAAAACCGAGCGCAATTCCATATAAACCGAAAGAACCCGCCAATAGGATAATAGGAAAGCGGAGCAGTCGGACTCCGTTGGCAAAATTAAACCGCGGAATGAGAAGGGCTGCAATGCCCGTCGTAGATACAACGATAACGCTCGGCGTCGAAATAATACCCGCTTGCACGGCCGCATCTCCGATGACAAGACCGCCTACGATGCTAACCGTTTGGCCAATCGCCTTCGGCAATCGGACGCCTGCCTCGCGCAGCGCTTCAAACATGATTTCCATTAATAACGTTTCTATCATGACCGGAAATGGTACAGGCTCGCGTGCAGATGCTATGCTGAGCAGCAGGCTGGTCGGGATCATTTCCTGATGGAACGAAGTCACCGCAACGAAAAAGGAAGGAGCAAAAATGGCGACAATCAAAAAGAGAAATCGGATCCACCTGGAGAAAGTTGCCACAGGGAAGCGTGTATTGTAATCCTCTGCGGACTGCATCCCCGTCCAGAACGTGACGGGAACGACTAAAACAAAGGGGGTATTATCAATGATAATGGCGACCCTTCCCTCCAGCAGACCGCCTGCAACAACGTCCGGCCTTTCTGTTACTTGTACGCGAGGCAATAAAGGAAAGCGATCGTCAACAATCAGTTCTTCGATAGCGCCGGATTCCAGAATGCCGTCGATTTGAATGGAAGCTATTTTTTTCCTTACCTCATCCACGATGCTTTCGTCGGCAAGCCCATCGATATAAACAACGAGCACCTTGGTTTGCGTCAGATCCCCTACGATGAAATCCTCTGATTTCAGGCGAGGACTACGGATATAATGGCGCAGCATGCCGAAATTGACGCACTGTCTCTCGACGAACCCTTCTTTGGATCCTCTAATAACCGGTTCGGAGGAGGGTTCTTCGAAGGTTCTTCGAAGCGAGGCGCTTGCCTTTAAACAAATGGCCTGGGCATCGCCCTCGGTAAAAACCGCGGCATATCCACTCAATAGGAGGCGTATCATCTCCCCCCAGGTTGACGTATGAATCTGATTGACAGCCGACGTAGATTCGCCTTCTGTAACCTCCGGTTCGAGAGCATAATGGTCCTGTTGAAGCATAGCAAAAGACGTCCTGATCTGCTCATTCAATTTCTGTTCGTCCACGAGTGTATTGAGGTAAACGATCAGTTTCCTCGGCGCGTCGTCTTGAAAACGAATTTTACGGCACACTAAATCCGAGCTAGTTCGAAACGTAATTTTAATAAAGCTCTCATTCTGCTCGAGGTTATCCGAAAATGTTTTCCCGTTGAATTCACTTGCGGAATCTTCAGAAGCGGGGTAAACGTCTTTCCGCGTTCTACGGAGCCGTTTCGTCATGTAAATGTCCTCCGGGCAAACAAATTTTTCTAATCCTAGAATGCCATCGAGGACTATTGTTTATTCGTATAAATTACTGATGAGCTGCGAATTGACATCGCTTATATTGGAAATTCCGATTTGTCGCAATGCTTTGCCGTCTGGCTTCATTCAGAAAGTTCATCAACTACTCCTTTTCCTCATTTTTGGACAACAAAAAGACGCCTTTGTCATATTGGAAGAGGGGCGTCTACTCGCAGGAACTATTAAAATTGCACAGAAATCCAAAATAAATATAACTTTTCTCTACATGTCGCCAGCCGCGATCATATGCTACATTTGAATGGAGTTTATGAAAGCGACAAATCCACGTTATCGGAGTTGAGTCCTCGAACGATGAGCCCATATTTCACTATTGACTGCAAAGACGTCTTCTTACGCGAGTACCGGAATGAAGACTTGGATGAACTTCACGCGTTGACGATGCAGCCGGAGATCCATACGTTCCTGCCGGGATGGAACGTGTCCAAGGAGCAGCGTGCCGACTGGCTGGCGAACTATGAGATTCCGGGGAATCATGCTTTTCTGGAACAGGCTAAAGAAGGACTTCCCGTCGGCGATTTAAGGCTTCGTCTCGGCATAGTACACAAAGAATCGGGCGCCTTCATCGGTTGGTGCTGCACCGGACCGAAGGATGGTCTGCCTGAGCCGAATCGTGAGGTGATGTACGCCATATCCAAGGATCACCGCGGCAAAGGCTATACATCACAGGCAGTCGGCGGCTTGACCAACTACTTATTCGAGCATGCCGGGGTCGAAGCACTTAACGCCATAGCGCTTCCGTACAATATCGGCTCAATCAAAGTTATCCAGCGATGCGGCTTCGTCTACAGAGGACAGATCGAGATAGAAAATGATACATACGAGCACTATACGCTCAACAAGCGTTGATAAAATAGATAAACATCAATCATGCTGGCAGTCGAGAGCGGAAAATAGAAGAGACGGGGCCGCGGCCCCGTCTCTTCGTCTTGCTTCTGTGTTCTACTCTTCCAACTCGACGTTGTGGTACACTTGCTGCACGTCTTCGAGGTTCTCAATGACGTCGAGCATTTTCTCGAATTGCGCCTGCGCGTCGGCCGGGAGCGTCAAGTCGTTCTGCGCAAGCATCGTCAATTCGGCAACGGTGAATTCCGTTACGCCAGCGTTCTTGAGCGCTTCCTGCACCGCATGGAATTGCTCCGGATCGGCGTACACGATAACCGAATCCTCTTCCTCCATGACGTCGCGAACGTCTACTTCCGCTTCCACCAAAATTTCGAACACTTCGTCAGCCGTCTTGCCGCTTAGGCCGATGACCGCCGTTGCATCGAACATATAGGCAACCGAGCCGCTTACGCCAAGGCTGCCGCCGTTTTTCGTAAATGCGGCGCGCACCTCGGAAGCGGTACGGTTCACGTTATTCGTCAGCGCGTCGACGATAACCATCGCGCCGTTAGGACCGAATCCTTCGTAACGAAGCTCGTCGTAGTTCTCTTCCGCGCCGCCCTTCGCTTTCTCAACTGCGCGGTCGATGATCGCTTTCGGCACGTTGTACGTCTTCGCGCGCTCCAGCACGACCTTCAGCGCGCGGTTCGATTCCGGATCCGGCTCGCCGGATTTGGCAGCTACATAGATCTCACGGCCGAACCGAGCATAAATACGGCTTGTTTGTCCGTCTTTCGAAGCTTTCTTCTCTTTAATATTATTCCACTTGCGACCCATACTGTTCCCGCTCTCTTTCGCTCATAAATTAAGTACCTTAAATGAAACTTGTACATGATTAATAATATTTTATAGGTTATCCCCAGGGAAATGCAACCCCGCCGGAAACGATTGGCGATTATTACAACAAACTGCCCCACCAAGCCTTAAGCTCGTAGACGCATAACCCTTCATGCTCGCCGAACATTTGCATATCTTGCTTTTCCTCGGCCGTCCAAGCCGCAACCTCGCATACAGGCGCTACCGAGTATCTTTTGCCCGTTAGTCCCGATACGAACACGACGCTTCCGTCGTAGCCTTCCGACTCCTCCAGCATTTCGGCCGGAACGCCCGTAACCGCTACGACAGCCTCTTTTTCCAATTCCCTTGCCATATCTCCTGGCCCTCCTAAAAAAATCGAGCCCCCGGCCAAATGCCAGGCGACTCGATTGTACAATTATCACTGCCTGTTAGTCTTGTTCGTCAGCCGGGTAACGCAAGCCCCATTGCGCGCGAATCGTATCCAATGTTCGCATAATCGCGAGCGTCTCGTCAAGCGGCATTATAGCGCTCTCGAGCTTGCCCTCGCGCAGGCAGTTCATCGCTTCCTCGGCCTCGAAGTAGTAGCCGTCCGGCTCGCGGCCATCCTCGAACAGGATAGGCTCCTGACCCGAGACATGGAGCGATGCCATCTTGCCGAACAAGAAGTTCGGTGCATGAATATAGCCCTTCGTGCCATAGATGTAAGCGTCGCTTACCATGCCGAGCTGCACGGCGCCGTTCAGCGCCGCCGTCCGTCCGCCCTCGTATTCGAACAAGAGCGAGAACTGTTCGTCCACGCCAGTTTGCCCGATTCGGGCGCTGCTCATGATTTTCGCCGGCTGCTCGCCGAATAACATCGAAGCGAAGGATACCGGATAGATACCCGCATCCAGCAAAGCACCGCCGCCAAGCTTGGGATCAAGCAAACGGCTCTCCGGCGCCCAGCCCATATTGAAGCCGAAATCGGCCTTCACCATGCGCACTTCGCCAATACGGCCTTCAGCCAGCCATTCCCTCACTTTGCGGATCGGCGGCAAGTAGCGCGTCCACATCGCTTCCATCAAGAAGATGCCGTTCTCGCGCGCGAACCGGATCATCTCCTCCGCTTCCGCCGCATTGATCGTGAACGGCTTCTCGCATAGAACAGCCTTGCCCGCACGCAGCAGCGTAAGCGCATTTTCCTTATGTGCGGGATGCAGCGTTCCGATGTAGACAATATCGACTTCTCCGTCCGCGGCGAGCTCTTCCAAGCTGCCGTATGCACGCGGTATATCGAATTGCTTGGCGAAGCTCTCCGCCTTATCCAAGCTTCTGCCCCCGACGGCTACAAGCTTTGCGCCCTCGGCATGGGCCAAATCTTTGGCGAATTTAGATGAAATCCAGCCCGGTCCCGCGATACCCCAATTAATCGTCTTCAATGCCACGTTCTCCACCCCTTAACGAATAATAAATGCTATAGATTATAAGTACGATCTCGGTTATTGCGCTGTTGTTATCGGGCATATGATATGATCGATAATCTCCATACTATTATAGAGTTATTTTGTTATTATCGAAAGCTAATTGGAAGTACACTATTGAGGCGATGAAGACAAGCCATACTAATACCAAACACCTGCTCCTTGCTCTTATGAGTAAAGAGCGGTGCTTTTTGGGTTCATGGGTAGATCGATTTAAGCCGGATTTTCTATCCTATTATTCACAATCCGCTTCATCTTCAAAATATAAGATGGATTTACCGACTTAAGTTCACCATCCGCCTACTAGCAAGACTCATTCCGCACAAACCTTTGAAATTAAGCTGGATTTTACGACTTATTAAGCGTCTCTGATAGCAAATTAACCATATAAGTCGGAATTCACCACTTAACAGATATCGCTCAATTGCGAGCCGATACCACGATCGACCAACAACGCTGCGTGTCTACAAGCTTTTAGTTCGGATAAGAAGGATTAATTACGGCTTGGCCGCGGTGCGACTGCCTTTCGGTTGCCGCATTCGGATCCAATGCGCTGCGCAGCTGCTCGAAGCTTAACTCCTCGGACGGTTTGAACTCTGCTGAAGCCGCGTATTGAAGCAGACTATGAAGAAGCTGACGCGCTTCCGGCTTATCTGCCTGGCCAATGAGATCGCTCGCGCATACAAGCAGGTTTCCTCGGCCAACCTTGGCTTCGACGATTAAGCCCAGCTTATGGTTGCGTTCAAAGTTGTCGATGACCTGTACGATTGGGCGGATAGCATCCGGCCATTCATCCAAAACTAGCGAATGCGAGTTCATTAGTATCGGCCACCATTGCCAATTGGTATGGAACTCGGTCGGAAACGCCTTAAAGGCCGGATGCTGCTCATCGCATAAAATTCCGAGCGTTCCCGGCGCTGGTGCCGCGTCCTTTCCTTCGCAAATGGACCGGAACATCGGATAACACCAGAAATCCGAGGCAAAGGTTCCTTCGATATGGGAAGTCAGCTGCTCCTGGTCAGGAATCAACAAGATACGTTCGCCTTCTTCGAGCAGAGCACGCGCCTCTTGATCGAGTGATCGACGTACATGGACGCTATTATCGGGTTTCGTATCCACCTCTGCCGGGTATACCCAGATTGGGTACGCATTCGAGATGCCGCCGCCCTTCCATTTCAGCTCCAGCTCCAGCTTGGCTGGTGCTTTCACGGCGGACAGGTCCGCTTGAATGTTGCCTACGGACGACAAAGTACCTTGACCGACGGCCATTGCCGCTGTCGCACCAGACTCGATGATCCGATCGCCTTGCTTCAATGACCACTCCAGCTGCACGTCCGTCAGCTCGCTTCCGCCATAGTTGGCCATTTCCAATTGCGCTTCGAACGTCTCATTCTCGGTATACGTATAACGCGGGAACCGGGCAAGCAATACGATTTCCGAGCAGAATCGACGCCATTGCTCCGGCTCGATGAATCCTTTCGAATCCATGAACGCATCCAATACGCCGACCAATGCCGTCCCTTGACCCGGAAAATCCTGCAGATCAAGCAGCTGGAATCCGCCAAAACCCGGCGTGCGCAATGCGGCTTCAATTTCTTCGCGATAGCAGATGACCGCCAGTTGTCCGGAAGCGCGGAAGAAATCATCAGCCTGCCGCAGCATGCCCGCTTGCTCCAACCTTTCGCGGAATACTTCGAAATTACGGGCCTGCAGGACGCCGGTATACTTGTCGATCTCGCCGAAATTCGGGAACGATTGATATTGGCCGATTTCATGGCCGACGATAGGCGCCCCGATATCCGGCAGGTTATGCCGGTAGTCGATTTCGGTTGACGGGTAACTTGCTTGCACATGCCCGAGCGGCAAGTCCGCATGCGAGAACGAAGCCCGTACGACCGAGTCGCCGTGTCCCGTTCGCATCGTCACCCAGAAATCGGACTCTTCGGTGAAGGAAGGCGCCCAGAAGTAGTTATTCGCCCCTTCCGCGTATAACCTTCTGCCGTCCCGCTCCCTGTACTCCCTCAGCAGGTCGGTCATCGCCTTGCGGCTTCCATGCAATTCGTTGCCAAGCGTAAACAGGGCAAATGACGGATGATTGCCGTAAGCCTCCAAGATGCGCAGCCCTTCCTGATGCAAGTATTCTGCTCTTGCTTCGTCGTACTCCTCTTCACCCGGCTCCTGGAAAGCTCCCCAATACGGCAGCTCCGGCTCGAAATAGATCCCGACCAGGTCCGCCGCCATGAAACCCGCTTCCGGCGGACAGCATGTATGGAACCGGTAATGATTGATGCCGTAGGATTTGGCGATAGTCAGTACCCGTACCCACTCTTCCACGTTCATTGGCGCATAACCGGTTAACGGAAAGGCGAGCGCGTCATGTTTGCCCCGCAAAAACACTTTGCGGCCGTTGTTACTAAACTGCGTGCCTTCCGTGCCGAATTGGCGCATGCCGAAGGTGACGGATTGCTCGTCTTGGTAAGACTCACCGCTTGCGGTTGCCTCAAGACTCATGCGCAAGCGATACAGGACGGGCGTGAATTCATCCCATAAAGCTATTCGTTCGCCAAGCTCATAATTCACCTCTACCGTCTGGCTTCCCGGTACCGAATGAATCATAGTTATCATTTCCCTAGGTTTGTCGGAGCTTTCGCTTTCCCCGATCACGTCCGAAGCCGTAATCGAGATATAAGCACCCGCCGGGAGCCCCGTATCGTTAAGCACATTAAATCTTAACCTTACGGACTTTTTCGCTATATCGGGAAACGCTTGGATATTTTCCATGCGAATCGGTTCCAACACCTGTATTTCAATCCGGCCCAGCAGCCCGTTCCAGTTCGTCTGCGTATCGGGAGACGTCATATGTCCGCCCTTGATCGGCAAGCCGCTATTGTCGACAAGCACCGTTAAAGGATACGTTCCCGGCGTCATGATGCCAAGGTCATACGCATGAGGCGCACTGACGCTGTTTTGCGTTCCTTTCCATTCCTCGCCGATCCACACCTGCGTCACTCTTGTTCGTTCCATGTACAGCCGGATCGGCTTGCCTGCCCATTCTTCCTTAATATGAATATCGCGCTGGTACCAGGCATAGCCGGATAGCGGGTACGTTTCGGTCAAATGGGCAATTTCCCTCGCCGTGTTGTACTCGCCTTTACGGTTCTCGGCAGTCGTCCCGGGCAATTGAATCTCATCGGACAACTTCTCTTTGAAATATTGATTCTCGATCCCTTGCTTAGAAGCATCCAAGTGAAATCTCCATGAGCCTGCCATTGATTCTATTACCATATCTTTAAACGCCTCCTGATCTTCTTATCGTACAACCGCTATCGCGCTAATGGTAATCTCTATATTCTTGCGGCGAATATCCCGTCGTCTTCTTGAATAAATAGGCAAAGTAAGCGGAAGTTTGAAACCCGACCTGCTCAGACACCTCATATACCTTAATGCTTGGATCGCGAAGCAACTCTTTGGCTTTGTTCATGCGCGTCTCCTGCAAAAAATCCGAAATCGTTTTTCCCATCTCTTTTTTGAACAGCACGCTTAAGTAGCTTGCGTTCAGATGATGGATTTCGGCGATTTGCTTCACCGTGATATGCTCCTGGAAATGCGCCTCCAAATACGCCGTAACCTTGCCGATTAGATTATGCCGTTGGTTCGCTTCGCCCTTCGTTTCGATGACCTTATAGCGTTGAATGTAATCGAGTACGACGTCCCGAATTTGCGCCTCGCTCCTGCAATCGATCAACTTCTGCCACATCTGCAAATTCATTTCCCCGCCCAGCTCTTTGTTCCATTTCTGCTTGCGGGCCAGCTCGCTGAGCAGCGCCATGCCGAACGCTTGCATATAAGTAAACAACATGGCAGGCTGGGACAGCAGCATATCGAACACATTGTTCACGTAATCGACAACCTTGCGGACATCCGATTCCGCTTCCGTCAGCCCTATAATTTCGGGTATGACCTCCTCACGGAGCCGAAACTGTTGAAAATCCGATTCTTCCAAGCGATCGTAATGCAAAATCTGTCCGCCCTCCATCAAGCGGGATCTTGCCATCATGAATTTGACTTCCTTGTACAGTAACGGCACCTCTTCCCAAGCCGAGCACAACCTGCTATTGCCGATCGTGACCGTCGATCCGTATTGCTCCTGCATCACGTTTTGGATAAAGGCAAGCTGTTTTTCGATCGAAGCGCGTTCCATTGGGGTCAAATTAATGTGCAGGGCGACAATTTCATCGGCACCGGTCTTCGCCACAAAAATATGCTCATAATCGGATAAACCGACATGAACCGCTTTCAGAAATCCCGTTCCGATGACGACTCTCTCTCTCGCATCCTGTCCAGAGGTATGGAACTGGTCATAGCCGAAGACGATTATCCCGATTTCCCGCGGCATGGAGGGAAGCTCGAGCAAGCCATCCCAAGAATGCAGCATCTCCAGATTAACGCCGGCTTCCCCGATGACATCCGCTACGAACCGTTCTCTGACGATGTCCAAGCTGCCGTTTACTTTCTGCTGAAGCTCCTGCGCCTGATCCTCGATTTGCTTCAGCTTCGTCAATGTCTTGCGGAACCCGGTCAGCTTGCTCTCTACCTCTTCCACTTTAATCGGCTTGAGGACATAGGCTTGCGCTCCGACGTTCATCGCTTCCTGCACGAATTCGAATTCGTTATAGCCGCTAATCATAAGCACTTGAAGCTGCGAATGAATGGCTTTGCTCTTCGCGACAAGCTCAATCCCCGTCATGACGGGCATGGATACATCCGATATAAGCACATCGATAGGCTCATTCCGCATGATTTCGAGCGCTTCCTGACCGGACTCTGCGGTGTAAGGCGCATCGAAGCCAAGCTCTTTCCACTTGATATAACGCTCCAGCCCCTGAATATGGGTTGGCTCATCGTCTACGATCAGCGCTTTTAACAACATCACATCACCTTCCTGATCTGCGGCCTATGGACGCATGCAGGTATCGCAATCGTTACCGCCGTCCATTCGTTTTCTTTGCTATCCACGGTAAATCGATGCTTATTCTCAAAGTAAAGCTGAAGCCGCTCGCGAATATTGGCCGTGCCGAAGCCGTTCCCGTTCCCCGCCTGCTTCCCTAATCGGATCTGCTCCAGCATGTCGCCCGGGATGCCTCTGCCGTTGTCGAACACCTCGAATCGAACATGATCTTGTTCCAACTGCGCTGAAATTCGGATGACGGCGCCTTTCTTTCCCGTAATGTTGCCATGCAAATAACAGTTTTCCACTATAGGCTGCAGCAGCAGCTTGATCGTGTACAGCTCCAGCAGCTCCGGATCGATATGCCACTCGATGGTGACCCTGCCCGGATAACGCATTTCCTGAATGTCTAAATAAGCTCTTACATGGTCAAGCTCGCCCTTAATTTGCGTCACATTGATTTTGTTGTCCAGCGCCAGCCGGTAAAAGGCAGTCAAAGCGTCGATCGTGCGCAGTTGCGTCTCGTCTTGAAGGTCCATCGCTCTCCATCTCAGCAGACTTAACGAATTATAAATAAAATGCGGATTGATTTGCGCCTGCAGCGCTTTGAACGATTGCTCGCGTTCCTTGAGCTTTGCTTGCGTAATATCCTCGACCAGCATGCCTAAGCGGCCTGACATCGAATTAAACAAAACCTCCAGATCGCCAAGCTCATCCTTGCCGGTGTTGCGGATGCTGACGTCGAATTGCCCTTGACTGACATCGTACATACGCGTGCCGAGCTTGCGAATACGCCAGACGACGTTTTTCAGCACCGTCATGATCAAGAAGGTGGAGCATAGCAGAAATACGAATATAACGGCGATAATGCCGTACAGGATCATCTTGGACTGGCGCTCCAGCTGATCCATCTGAATGTGCGCGGCCACATGCCAATTGGGGCCGATCGGCCTTACCATGAGCAGATTCCCATCCACCGTCATGCCGTCGGATAAACTCGCTTCCTCCCAGTGCGCATTTAGCGATGTATTTTGAAGCTTCTCTCCGATTTTCCCCGGATCGGAGGAGACGATGATCGTGCCGTAGTCGTCCATGATCGACAACTCGCCCGATCCGCTGAAGGGTCGGTCGAACAGCTCGCCGAAAACCGTTTTATAGTCCAGCAGCAAATAAATGATGCCCTGCAAGTCACCGGATGGACTCATGATTTTATGGGAAATGGCAAGCTTATCCTTGTTCACGTTGCTCCATAGCAGCGCGCTCGGGGCTTCGCTCGCCTTCGCGAACCAATCCGTTTCATTGAAGCCCGGCTGCAAAATACGCCCTTCCGGCTTCCAGAGCAGCCGCCCGTCCTGCACGAGCATCGGATTGTTATGGTAAATCCGAAAATCTTCGATGCCCGGCAAATATTTGCTCGTGAATACGAATGAGCGGTCTACGTACTCGACGGTATTGAGCTGCTCGAACATATTGGAATAATCGCGGCTTAAACGCGAGATGAGCTCCCCGTCCGTCGCCGTCCGCGTGGCGAGCACGTCATAGCTTTGCTTGCGGAATTCTATATTTTGAACGGTCTGGCGCATCGCTTCATTTATCGTGACCAAATAATTGTCTCTAAAGCTCTCAAGCGCAAAATAGCCCGCGCCCACTCCTAGAAATATGGTAGGAATGAAAATAATAGCGCCGTAAAGGATCAATATTTTCCCTCGCAGGTTCATCTTGCTCGTATATTCGATCACTATTCTCTCTAAGCTGCGGCGTAATGACATCGTATCCCTCCTTTCCTTAGTGTAATGGCAATCGCAACAACGGAAAAGGGAGCAACCTCCCGAAAGGGGCTGCTCCGTCATCGTTTATAGCTAACTTACGCGTTCAATAATGCTTCGTATTGCTCTTGCCATTCTTGCTTAACCTCGGTCCAGTGGGCCCGTTTCTCGAGCGCATCGCGGAACGCGTTCCAAGTGGACTCGAACTGCTCGTCGCTTGCAGCCATAATGAACTTCGCACGGTATTCCTTGCGGATGTTCTCCAGCTCCGGCAAATATTTCTCGATCAAGCCGCCTGTCTTTGCTTTAACCAAGTCATGGGGTTGCGTGCTGCGTACGGCGCCCATTTGTCCAACCGCTGCCGTGAATTCCGACGTTTTCTTTCCTCCGGCTTTTTCGTTTACAGTGTTCCACCATGGATACCAGTCATTATTGTACGAAGACAACATGTACAGCTCCGGCGTTACGGTTGCTTTCTGTGCAGGCTCGCCGGAATTACGGGCTTTGTCGTATGCTTCGTCAATAAACTTCCATGTTCCCAGCGGCTGGTCGACCCATCCCCAGAACTTGCCTACCGGTCCTTCGTTAACGACATGCTGCTGTTCCGCTTTCGGCTGAAGCGTGTAATCGAGGAATTTCAATATCGCCTCTACATTCTTGGAATTTTTGCTAATGTAAACGTCATAGCCTGGATACGGATTGATGACGGTGTTCGCTCCGAGCTTCTCCACGCCCTCTACTTTAGGGAATGGAACGACCTGATAGAACCAGCCCGGCTCCGTCGGTCCGTCCAGCGTTTCCCAAAGCGTAGAATCCACATTAAAGAAACTGCCTACGTTCATCGCTACGCGTCCCGCTTTGTTCTTCTCTTTGTAGCGTTCCTTTTTGTCTGTTACGACCTCGGGATCTACCAAGTTGGAACGATACATTTTATTCATCCATTGGTAAGCCGCCTTATACTGCGGGTCGTCATACAGAAGGACGAGCTCCTCGCCTTTTTTCTCTGCCGGGATAATGCCGCCGCCCGTCGTAACGCCGAACGTGCTTAACACCGTATTCTCATCGTTCCAGCCTGCCGTATCGTTCGGGTCCATTAAAAAGCTAAGCGGAAGCAAAGGCTTGCCCGACTCGTCTTTTTGCTCGGCCGCTTTTTTCAGGAACGCCTCGACTCCTTCGATTGTAGCCAATTCTTCTACGGTCATGCCGGCTTTCTCCAAGACGTCCGTGCGGACGAGCCATGATTGGGAAGCCCAGCCCGGCCACGGATTGTCCGGGTTCTGATCAAACCAGGTCGGAATCGACCAAATATGACCATCGGCGTCTTTCATATCTTCCAAATACTCTTTCGGAATCGCCGCAAGATTAGGATATTTATCAGGCATATCGAAATATTGCTCAACGGATAACACTTTATTGGAGCGAATCATTGCCGCTTTCACGATTTCGCTGCGATTGAATACGGCTGCATCCTCGAAGCCGCCCGTGTTCAGCTTCAGGTTAAGCGCGGTTACCGCGTCGCCCTGTGTCGCCTCAAGCTCCACCTCGACGCCCGGCTCCTCTTCCTTCCAATATTTCTGCACGAGGCTGTCATTGTTGACCGTTGCCGACCAGCCCAGCCAAAGATTGAATTTTTGCGATCCTGTCGCGCTTCCGCCGCCCTGTTCCGCATTGGCGCCGTTTTGTTCCTTGTTCGAATTATTCGAACCGGAGCAGCCGGCGATAACCGAGACCAATAAAACCGCAGCCAGCGCAAGCAGGCTGTTTCTCTTCACCCATTTGCCTTTCATCATGTTCTTTCTTCTCCCCTTTATTCGGATTCGTTCATTCTGGTATATGGTTAATCATTATACCCTCTGCGAGCTCTCCGTCACCCTTTGACGGAGCCGATCAGTACGCCCTTCACGAAATACTTCTGAAGGAAAGGATACACGCACAGAATCGGAATGGCGCTTACCATGACGGTTGCCATCTTCACCGACATTAATGTTACGTTCTGCATTTGCGAGCCTCTGGCGAGCGCTTCCTGATTCGAGTTCGAGCCGAGAATGGCCGACATATCCTGCGCTTGCAACAGCTGCTGCAGGAACGTTTGAACCGGAATCAAGTCCTGCTTGGTCACGTAGAACGCTCCGGCGAACCAATCGTTCCAATGGCCGACGGCGGTGAACAACCCGATTGCGGCAAGCATCGGCTTAGACAATGGCACGATGAGCTGGAACAAAATACGGAACGGCCCTGCACCGTCGAGCTCTGCGGACTCGATGAGCGCCTCCGGAATGCCTTGGATGAACTTCAGCATGACGAACATATTCCAAGCGGAGAACATCGCCGGTATGATGTAGACCAAGAAATTGTTGATTAGTCCGAGATTATACAATTGAATGTAAAGCGGAACGAGCCCGCCGCTGAAGAGCATCGTGATCAAAATATAGCTCAATATCGATTTGCGGAACGGAATCCGATTATATGACAAACCGAAAGCGACCATCAGCGTAACCAGAAGACCCGCTATCGTTCCGAGCACGGTACGTGCAATCGTAATGAGATAGGCATGCTGGATTACTTCATTCCCGAGCACGATCTCATAATTGATCAGCGTAAACGCTCGAGGCCATAAGTAAACCCCGCCCTTCGCGGCATCCGTCCCCTCATTCAGCGATATCGCAAGCATATAAGCGAACGGATAGAGCACGGATAAGCATAACAGGAGCATGAGTGCGATAACGATGCCTTGCGATAATTTTTCCCCAGTTGTACGTTTCATCGCTTACCATAACCCCTCGCCGTTCAATTTTCTGGATAGCTGATTCGTGAGCACGACCAGAATGAGGCTAATGACGGAGGACAGCAGCCCGATTGCGGTAGCCATTCCGAAATACCCTTGCTGAAGGCCGGTTCGAAGCACATACGTATCGAGAACGTCCGCTACCTGCATGTTCGCCGGATTCATAAGCGGATAAATCTGATCCATGCCTACGGCGATCAGGCTCGGAATGCTCAAGATAAGCACGATCGATACGGTAGGCATAATGCCCGGAAGGGTGACATGCTTGATCTGCGCCCACTTCCCTGCACCCTCGACCTTGGCTGCTTCATACAGCTGCGGATCGATGGCGGATATAGCCGCGAGGTATAGAATCGTATTCCAGCCTACCTCTTTCCATAGACCGCTGGAGACGATCATCGGCCGGAACCACTCCTCCGAGCCAAGGAAGAAGATCGGTTCCCCGCCCATCTTCGCAATCAGATCGTTGGCCAGACCTCCATCCAGCGTCAGAAACGATTGCAGGATATAGGCTACTACAATCCACGAGAAGAAATGGGGCAAATAGCTGACGGACTGAACGAACCGTTTGAAGCCGTTATGCATCAATTCGTTGATCATTAACGCAAGGATGATCGGAGCCGGAAATCCGAATACGAATTTCAATACGGAGATGAACAGCGTATTTTTGACGACGACCCAGAACTGCGGTTCTTGCAGAAACGCGAAGTTCGCCGTTCCGACCCATGGGCTTTCCCAAATAGAGGAGCCGATCTGAAAATCGCGGAATGCGATTTGAATCCCCGCCATCGGGATATAGTTGAATAGAAACAAGAGCAACACGGCAGGAAAAATCATTACATATTGCCATCGGTATTTGTATAGTTGTGCTAACATGATGTCTTAATTCCCCTCCTTCTGTTCTTAATTGTAAGGGGATTGGGCAAGGCAAACCATATAACGGTGATTGGATTTCCATCGTAATGATTTGCACTTCTGGCGATTTGCATGCTATGACATTAAAATAAAAAAACAAACGGGCAGGCTGCCTTGGGGCCGCCTGCCCGTTTGTTTTATTAACTGCTATGAACGGCGAAGAGCTTCCAACCCAAGCGCCAAGCCGCCGCTAAGTCCCGCATGATCTCCTAACGCGGGAGGTACGATGTAGCTATCCATACGGGAGAGAATAGCCCCGTTATTGACGTATCCGTTCAAGTTGCGTCTCACTTCCTCGCGTATCATAGGGAAGAGGTGCATCTGCTTCATGACTCCCCCGCCTAAAATGACTTTTTTCGGGGAAACCGTCAGAATGATGTTCGTTACGGCCTGCGCGATATAGAACGCCTCCATCGTCCATGCCAGGTGGTTTTCCGGAAGCTCGCTGCCTTTGACCTTCCACCTTGCTTCAAGAGCAGGGCCCGCTGCCATGCCTTCCAAGCAATCGCCGTGATACGGGCATAACCCCTCGAAGCCGTCATCGGGATGCCTGCGAGTCAAGATATGTCCTCCTTCCGGGTGCACGAGCCCGTGAACGAGCTTCCCATCCGCATAAATCCCGACGCCGATTCCTGTTCCAATCGTATAGTAGACGCAGCTGTCCAGCCCTTTCGCCGCTCCCCATGTAGCTTCTCCAAGCGCAGCTGCATTCACATCCGTATCCCATCCGAACGGCACATCGAACGAATCCCTTAGCGTCCCGATAAAATTAAACTCGGCCCAACCCTGCTTAGGCGTTGTTGTTACATAGCCATATGTCGGGCTAGTCCGGTCAATATCGATCGGACCGAATGTTCCGATTCCGATACTTAGCGCCCCTTTATCTTTGAAATAGTCTATAACGTGTGCCATCGTACGTTCGGGCTGCTCGGTAGGGAATTGAACCCGGTCCTCAATAATGCCCTCCTCATTTCCAATCCCGCATACAAACTTGGTACCACCCGCCTCAATTGCACCAATCCTCATAGTCGCCCCCACCTCATCCAATTATATCTATAGAAAGCAAATGCCTCGATTTAACCGATCGATTGCATATTCAGCATGCTTGTAATAATCAAAGTCGTGCAATGATGTTTCTTTTTTAAGACCACTGTAAAACATGCCCCAAGCGACTTCCCGAACCATACACATCCATTTCATATCCTGCAAAATGATGAATTGTTCTTCTTCATAATGGCCAAAATAGCGCCTCAGCCAATCCTTCTCCTGAGCTTCTGTAAATCGGTTAGAAAAAGGAATAATGGCCAGCTCGAAGAACACGTCGCCATATCCGGAAAGCTCCCAATCTATAATTTGCAATTGTTCGCCGGTATAGATCATATTGCATGTAAAAGAGTCGTTGTGACAAAACTTGTTGTTAAACGCTTTATCATTGCTGCGTTTATACGTTATTTCCTCAACCCGCCGCAATATGCCGCTTAATGCTTCAGGGGGCTTGATCTGAAATTGCTCAGCGCCGCTCAGGTAACCATGAATAAGCTGGTATGGCGTGAGTTGCCGGGATATGCCTTCCATACGATGAATCTGCTTCAAACGATCGATGATCATGTCTACCATAGGCTCGCTCTCAAGATCCTCATGCGAGACCATGCGCCCCTCCACGAATTCCGTCACGTGGAATTGTTCGGGACGGTCTGCCGCAATAACTGACGGGGCGAAGCCATTCAAATTCGCGAGCTTCATCGCTTCCACCTCGGAGCTCCGCGTTAAGCCCAAATATTCATTTTGATTACTATTCACGCGCAGGACGTAAGAGCGATGTTTGGTCCGCACTTTATACGTCTGATTGCACAGCCCGCCGCTAAGCGATTCCACGCTTTCGAAGCCATCGTTAAGCTGAGGCACTTCCCTTATGATCTCTTCGACGTTCATCATAGTCAACTCCTATTGGCATCAGTCATTTCTAAAGAAAATACCTCCACTGGAAAGCTGGAGGCATTTCGAAGCCATCTTTATACCGTCGCAAGCGAGTAAATAGACTTCAAAGGATACAGCGCAAGCGCAACCACCTTCGCTTCGCCGCCGATGACGTACAGTTCCATGCCCGTGCTTGTCGCGTCCGGGAATATTTGATCCGTGATGACGACTTCGCCATCGTTTGCAAATACTTCGATGGAAGATTGGTCGATGAACAGCCGCAGTTTCAAACGTCCGCCAGGAAGCGCTGCTTGGATGCCGTGCTTGCAAGGGAACTCGCTATGAAAGTCGATTTTTCCGGATCGAGAGCGGTCGACGAACAGCGATCGACTCCTTGCGTCATAACCGACAACCGTCTCCTCCTTCTCCGATTTGCGCAGCTTAAAGCCCACTTCTGCCGCTTCGCCCAAATCGATATCGCAACTTAATTCGTAACAATCGCCTTCTACGCCGGACAATAAATTATGATTAGGACCGATGACCGTTTCCTGCCACTGCCGATCCGGCAATCGAAGCTGACGAACCTCCGATACAGGCTCCTGTACCAGTCTAATCCCAGATGCTCCCTCTCTCAGATACAACGCACGCGGCAGCGTCATTGCGCTTCTCCATTCGACGGTCGGAGTGAGATTGGCATACTTCCAATTGCTCATCCAACCTATGAACAGCTTGCTTCCGTCCGCTTTGGATACATCCGACCATGTTACGCCTGCGTAATTGTCTCTGCCGTGATCAAGCCATAACACCGTATCGGGAGAAGCGTCGTTCGAGAACGCACGGCCGTCGAACTGCCCTACGAAATATTGCGTTCTTGAGCCTTCTTGAAACTCGGCATTGTCCCCGATACTCACAATCATAACCCATTTGCTCGCACCTGCTTTACCTTCAACCGGCAGTTCGATCAGATCGGGACATTCCCATACGCCATCATGCGAGCCTTCCGCCGCGCCGAATTCGCTAGCAAACGACCACTCTATTAAATTAGGGGACGTGTAGATATGCACACAGTCACCAGCGGCAAGAATCATAACCCAATACTTTGCTGTCGCCGTCTCATGCCAAAACACCTTCGGATCACGAAAATCGGCAATGCCCTCATTAACCAGTACCGGATTGCCCGCATACATCGTCCAAGTCCTGCCTCTGTCCGAGCTATAAGCAAGGCTCTGACGCTGCCTTGTACGATTGGAACCCGGGTAAACATCCGCATGCGTAAAGATCGCAACCAATCCGGGCTTCCCTTCGAAAAAGCCGCTCGTATCCTCCCAATCCACGACTGCGCTTCCCGAGAAAATAGCGCCGTTCCCATCCGGCTTTAACGCAATCGGACGATGCTCCCAATGAATCAAGTCCGTGCTGATCGCATGACCCCAATGCATCGGCCCCCAGGTCGTGCCGTCAGGATGGTGCTGGTAGAACAAATGATATTCTCCATCGTAATATACCATTCCATTCGGATCGTTCATCCATTTGGCAGGAGGCGTAAAGTGATATTGAGCACGGTATTTCTCTCTATAGTTTGTTATTGTCATTGTCATTGTCATTTCTCCCATTTCGTATAAATATAAAACCGGAGCATGTTCCCTATCCTGAAGCATGCTCCGGCCCTTTCAATCCTGTTTAATTACTTGCGTTTCTGTCGTAACCGGATTGTTTGATCTGCAGCCATTCTTGCAAACCCAGGCGATCCAATTCTTTCAAATACTCATCCCACTGCGCGTCGATCTTACCGTTTTCGATCCATTCCGTGCGCATTCTGAGGACGTAAGCGAACAAATCGGTTTCGATGGCCGATATACGATCCAACTCTTCCAGCGAGAAGAATACGCGCGGATAAATATTTTCCGCCTTCATATCAGGCACATATACGTTCTTCAGAATATCCAAGCGCCAAGCCGCGTCGTCAGGCATCGTCGTTACGTTGCCATAGTAAGAATCCAAAATCGCCAGCGGCCCGCCAACGCTTGTTTTGCCGCGCAATTCAGCCGGCGCCGTTCCTTCCAAAGGCAAATGCTTGAGCATTTGAGCGGCTTCATCAAATTCAAAGATGTTTTGCTGCGTATCGTCCCCGTAAGTTCCCCAGTTGTTCTGTACCGATTGGAGCGGATCATACAGCTGGTCCATCCATTTCGCCGTCGCTTCAAGGTTTTTGTTTTCTTTCGTCACGACCATTCTTCCTCTGTCAAAACCCATTCCGTTCGTTCTCGTTACGTTTTTGCTGCCGCCAGGTCCAGCAAGCGCAGGCATCGGTTCGTATATGTCGTTCATGCCGGTAACGTTCGCTTTGTCCCAAGTGAAATACAGGCCGTAAATGTTCTCTTTGCCTTTTGCAATGTACGTATTCCAGTCCTGGGTCATATACTCAACGTCAATCAGACCTTCTTTATACAATTGATTGAAATATTTAACGCCTTCCTTGAAGCTGTCGTTATTCGCCGCGAAGCTGACTTTCCCGTCAACGCCGACGAGCGTCATATCCCAGTTCAAGCCTTCTCCGAAGGAACCGAATAAAAATCCGAGATCCTCTCCGCCGCCGTTCGAGTTGATAAACGACATCGGAATTTCATCCGCTTTGCCGTTGCCATTCGGATCTTGCGTCTTGAAAGCGATCAATACCTGCTTCAGTTCTTCCGTCGTAGCAGGCATTTTCAAATCAAGCTTTTTAAGCCATTCGACATTGATCCAAGGAATGTTATTCACAGAGTGGATGCTTTCCTTGCCCGCTCCCAGCTCTTCAATCCAAGGGAGGGAATAGATATGTCCGTCCGGCGCAGTAATCATCGCTTTATATTGGGGCACTTGCTCAAGCACCTTTTTGAAATTCGGCATTTGGTTTTCGATCATATCGTCGAGCGCAATAATTGTGCCGTCCTTCGCAAGCTTCAATAGATCGTAATCGCTTAATCCGGCGTCAAAGATCGCATCGGGCAGGTCGCCCGTCGCGAGCGCCAGATTTCTTTTTTCCGCGAAAATGTCATTCGTATAGTTCTTCCACTCGATGTGTATGCCTGTTTTTTCTTCCATCCGCTTGAACACGAGCTTGTCATTCGGATCGGCCGGCGCGAGCACCGTGCTTTGCGTCATGAAATGAAGCGTCGAACTTGCGCCGCCGGAATCCGCAGTTCCGTTGTTCGCGTTATCCTGACTATTGCCGCTGCACCCCGTCACTACCATAAATGCGGATAATGAGATAATAGCTGCCGTTTTCTTTACGTGTTTCATTTTGTTTGACCCTCCTCTTGATATAAAAACATATATGTCAATCGAATCCGCTATTTAAGCGATCCGACCATGACACCTTTCTCAAAATACTTTTGAAAGAACGGATACATCACAAGGAGCGGCAAGCTGGAAATAACGATTGATGCGTATTTGATAATTTCGGACAGACGCTTCATTTCAGCCATCGCCGTCCGATCGGTAATCATGCCCGGATCGACCTGATTTTGAATCAAAATCGACCTCAGAACGAGCTGCAACGGATACAGCTTCTGATCTTCCAAATAAATCATCGCATCGAAATAGGAGTTCCATTGCCCGACGAATGCATATAACGCCAGAACGAATATGATTGGCTTGGAAAGCGGCAAGACGATTCCCATGAATATTCGCATCTCCGAGGCACCGTCGACCTTGGCCGCTTCATTCAGCTCCTTCGGTATTCCCTTGAAGAAGGTTCTTGCCAAAATAATGTTCCATACATTGATTGCCGTCGGGAGAACAATGGCCCATACCGTATTCAGCATGCCCAGCTCTTTGATGACCAGGAACGTAGGGATTAGTCCTCCGCCGAAAAACATCGTAATCATGAATAAAGTCATGAAAAATTTCTTGCCTACAAAGTTTTCTACGGCTAACGGATACCCCGCGAATAGAGACACGGCCACCGTAACAACCGTAAAGAATACCGAATAATAGATGGCGTTTCCGAATCCTCGAATCATCGCCTCATTAGCAAGAATAAGCTTATAGCCCTCCACGCTGTAGTCGGCAAGATTAAAGGAAATGCCTTTGTTCAACAAAGCCGTCGGCTCCATAAAAGACGCCATAACCACGTAAAGTAACGGAAGTAACACAATTAACACCGTAAGCGTCAACAAAATGTAGTTGATCGTCAGAACAACACGATCCAAGCGAGTTGGCTTAACGTTCATAACGCCTCTCTCCTTTCATTAATAAAGGCCGTCCCCTTCGTTCAATTTTTTTACGACGGCATTAACGACAACCAGCATGATGATATTGATAACGGAGTTGAAAAGTCCAATCGCCGCGGAATAGGAATAGTCGCCTGCCTTCAAGCCCACTTTGTACACATAGGTTGCAATAATCTCTGAGGTTGGCATGTTCAACGCGGTTTGCATCAGGAACGCCTTCTCGTGTCCGATCGCCATGATGCCTCCGGCAGACAAGATGAACAAAATGGCCATAACCGGTTTTAAAGTCGGCAAATCGATATGCCAAATCCTTTGAAGCAGGTTTGCCCCATCAAGATTGGCCGCGTTATGGAGCTCGGGATCGACCCCCGCCAAAGCGGCCGCAAATATAATGGAGGACCAGCCCGCCGCTTGCCATATCCCCGATAAAATATAAATGGCTCGGAAATATTCCGGGTCGGACATAAACGTAATCGGATGCCCCGTCGTTAAGGTTATGATTTTGTTAATCGGTCCGGTCGGGGACATGAACACGAAGAGCATGCCCACGATGACAACGACTGATATAAAGTTGGGAGCATACAAGACGAGCTGGATATTTTTCTTAATCCCCGCTATACGAAGCTGATTCAGCATCAGCGCCAAGATGATCGGTATTGGAAATCCAAGGAGCAATCCGTATGCGCTCAACTTCAACGTGTTCATAAAGATCAGTTCAAAGTTGGGCGAATTCAAAAATTTGGTGAAATACTCGAATCCGACCCAATCGCTTCCTACTATTCCTTTGCTGTAGCTAAAATCCTTGAATGCGATGATAACGCCGTACATTGGAACGTACTTAAATAAAAGAGTAAGAATTACGGCCGGCGCGATAAGCAGATAAAGAAAGTAATTCGTTTTGATGAACTGCAGTTTTGCATCTATCCCGCCTCGGCTTCCCGTTCTAGCGCTTTTCCCGCTCGGCTTCATTATGGATTCCTGCATCCAACAACCTCCGTCCTAACAATTAAGTAAATAGATTTTGTCATATGCACCTTTTAGAAAGGGCTTACAATTCCTTTCGCATTTACAATTTAACAAGAACCACTGTCATTAGTCAATACATTTAACAAAATTATTTTCGACATTTGTAACCTTCTTTTGTCCATATCTATTGTTCGATTTGCACAAAAACCGAATTACTACACGGTTTTTCTGGCAATTTAGCGCTGAAGACTCTTCTTTCAAGCTATTCACCCAAATAAACACTGTGCAGATTTGGTCATTTGAACACCTTCGATTTTCACTTTTGCAAATTACTATCAACTAAACAAATACACTCATATGATTGTTCATTTGTAAATTTAATAATTGATATTTTAGTGTAGATAATATACATTTAAGTTAATTAGTCGTGCTTATCGTTAACTATCCATAAAGGTGGACCTAAAAATGGCCAAAGAAAAAATAACAATACAAGACATCGCAGACGCGTTAGGCATATCAAGAAATACAGCCTCCAAAGCTTTAAACGGTACGCCCGGCATTCCGGAGGAAACCAAAAACAAAGTCATAAAAAAAGCGATCGAACTGAAATACAAGCAATTTGCTTTCGTAGATTCGGAAAGTATTATGCCGAAAAACCCAGGAAATATTGCGTTGCTGACCTGTAATTTGCCCACTCTCTCCCACTTTGGCTCTTTCCTGATAAGCGGGCTTGAGATTAAGATCAGCTCAGAGGGCTATAACTTGTCCATTCATATTGTACGAGAGGCCGAAATAAATGCTCTTGCCCTTCCTAACAACTTTGAACCGTCCAAAGTGGATGGAATTATTTGCATTGAAATGTTCGACAAGCGGTATAGCGAGATGATTACAGACTTAGGAATTCCTGCGATTTTCATTGACGCTGCCGCGGATGTATTTTACAGCGATCTAAAGGCCGATTTCATTTTGATGGAAAATGAATTCAGCACATATGCCATGACAAAAAAATTAATTGAAAACGGACATACCGAGATTGGATTTATCGGGGATTATAACCATTGCAAAAGCTTCAATGAGCGTTGGTCGGGATTCAATAGAGCAATAGCCGACTGCAACCTTGAAACGAACTTGTCCTACTGCATAACGGACGAGGATCGATTCTTCTCTTCCGAAACAGACTGGTTGGATAGGCAATTGGACAATATGAAACAGCTGCCGACGGCATTCGTATGTGCAAATGACTTTATTGCAATTAACGTTATGAAAGCAATAAAGTCCAAAAACATGCAAATACCGGAGGATATCGCGGTTTGCGGGTTCGATGACTCGCTTGAATCGAGAATCGTAGAGCCTCATCTGACTACGGTCCATATATTCAATAACGAAATGGGCATTATCGCGGCCGATATGCTGCTATCTCGAATCAAAAACCCGACCAAACCTTTTCAAACGACGCATATTAGGACGGAGCTTATAATCAGGGAATCTACCGGAGATCCGAAAGATCTGAAATAATGCTCCGCATGCAAAATAGACCGGGATCGAACGTAAATACGTTCGATTCCGGTCCTTTTCTTATCCTAATAAATTAACCTTCGATCAGCTTCTTGTAAGCATCCATCTGGCGCTGAAGCTCGGCAAGCACTTTATCGTAGCCCGCTGTTTTCAGCTTGTCGCGGAATTCCTCGACCGCTTTGACAGGGTCGCCGGCTTTGCCGTAGGTGATGGCAGGGCCCATCTCGCCGGATACTTGCGTGACGGCGGTAAGCTCAGCCTCGACCGGTGTTTTGTCGAAGACGAATTGGCCGTAAGGATACGGTTTCTTGTAACCGTCATATTCGGCATACAGCGTCTCTTCGAGTTGATCCCAAGTCGTAACGCTCGGAATTTCGAACTTGTCGACGCGGCCGCCCCAGAAGTCGGCATAGAACGAATCTTTCGCTTCGTCGTAGCCATCCGGCAGCTGACGTTTGCCGTCTACCACTTCATATTGTACGCCTTCGATACCGTAGTTGATGAGGTGATAAATTTGCTCGTCGTTGCGGATCAGGTCGTACGCCATAAGCGCGCGCTCCGGATTTTTGCTGTGCGCGCCGAGTGATGTACCGCCATGCGTGATCGACAGCTCCATCAGGTTGTTACCGCCAGTACGGTGGAACGGGAACATTTGCAGTTCGGAGCCCGGTTGGTCTTTGTCCATGTTGACGCGCAGTCCGCCGAACGTCTGCGTATGATGCTGGTCCATGCCAGACAAACCTGCGCGAAGCGCTGCGCGTGCATCGTTTTTGTTGTTCAATACGTCCTCGCGCCAGTAGCCTTTGTCCGCCCATTCCTTCATCAGCTTTGCGAAGTTAACGAACGTATCCTCGAATACAGGGCTGTTCACTGTGTACTTCTCGTCGTACGATTTCGTTGCATAGATCGGCAAGTAGCCTGTCGCTATCGGCAATTCTAGATTATCGGAGTAGGAAGCGACATACCCGCCGAACGTGCTCGTTTGCGCCGCCGCATCCCAAGGTATAACATCCGGTTTGTTGTCTTTAATGTATTGCAAGTATTTGCCGATCGTTTCCCAATCCTTGACCGGCTCCGTAATACCCGCTTCCTTCGCCCAGTCGCCGCGGTAGAAGAAGCCGTGGTTGACCCACTGCGTGTAATCGTTTTCGGGAATGAGTACGATCTTGCCGTTGAATTTGCTCTCTGCCCAGTCCTCTTCGGGAATCGAGTTCCAAGTCTGCGGCGCGTACGTCGGCAGCAGATCGTCGAGGTTCATGAACGCTCCGCGCTGCGCGTTGCCCCAAGTATCGAGCCAGTCCGTGCCGATCGTGATAAGATCGATCGCTTCGCCGGATGCGAGCAGCAGGTTGTATTTCGTTTGCCAATCCGCCCATTCTACCCATTTCCACTCCAGCTCGGCATTGATTTTTTCCTTCATCAGTTTATTGACCTCGCCAAGTACCTTCTCGAACTGGCCGTTCGTCGGCTTATTGCCGAGTACGACGTAGCTGATCTTAACGAACTTGGACGTATCCGGCCCTTCGGCCTGGTTGTCAGGGGCATTCGTTGCTGCGCCACCCGCATTCGTTTCTTTAGGCGGCTCGTTATTGCCACCGTTATTGCCCGAGCAGGCCGCTACGAAGATCATCATGATCGCAATCAGCACCGCGGAAATCCTCTTCAAATTGGACATTGCTATTCTCCCCTTTGGTTTGAATAATCGGGTCTATGCCCGTTATGTGAATAGACCGTTCTTGCGACGACGGCCTACGGCACATCAAACTCCAAGTACTAGCCTTTTACCGCGCCAACCGTAATCCCTTTAATGAAGTAACGCTGCACGAACGGGTAGAACAGAATGACAGGCCCCGTCGCCACGACGGCGGTCGCCATCTTCATCGATTCCAGCGGCACGTCGCGCAGCTCGACATTGGAGGCGGCTGCGGAATTTCGAATGAAATCGGCGCTTGTGACGACGTTGTACAGGAACAGCTGAAGCGGACGGTACTTCAAATCCGACGAGAGGAACAGCATCGAGTTATACCATTCGTTCCAGTAGCCCAGCGCGATGAACAGTCCGATGGTCGCCAGCGCAGGCGTCGTCATGGGCAGAATCAGCTTCAGGAAAATCGTGAAGTCGCCCGCTCCGTCGATTTTGGCCGATTCGGTAATGGCATGCGGGATCGACCGGACGAAGCTTTTCATCATAATAATGAGGAAGGGGCTCAGCAGACCGGGAAGCAGTACCGCCAAGTAATTGTCCTTCAGCGTCAAATATTGCGTCATAAGCAGGTAAAACGGCACCAAGCCGCCGGAGAACAGCGTCGTGAAGTAGATGAAGAACGAAATGCCGTTGCGGTAACCGAAGTCGGGCCGCTGCAGCGCGTAGCCGGTCATCGCGACCAAGAACAGGCCGATCGCTGTGCCGACAACCGTAATGGCTATCGTGACGAGATACGAGCCGATCATCATATCGGGATTCTCGAAAACGATTTTGTAAGCGAACGTACTGAACTCGCGCGGCCAGAAGTTGAAACCGAACTTCTTGATCGCTCCCTCCGTCGTGAAAGACGTGCCGAGAACGAGCAGGAACGGCAGCAGACAGCAAAGCGCGAAGAAGGATATAAAAACATAGCCGAACACCCTGACGATAATGCCGCTTATATCGGTTCGTATGCTTCTGGACTCCTCCGATTGTTCCATAACTGTCACCTCCTAAAAGAGAGAGTTTTCGGGAGACACTCTTCTTACCAACCAGTTCGCGGTCAGAACGACGATGAAGCCGAACACCGATTGATACAGGCTCACCGCGCTGCCGATCGAGAAGTTGAAGTTGGTCATAAGCGCGCGGAATACGTAAGTCTCGATAATATCCGTCGTTGGGTACAGCGCGGTATTGTTCGCGCCGACGAGGTTGTAGAATAGCCCGAAATTGCCTTTCAGCACGCCGCCGAGCGAGAAGAGCATCAGAATGATGAAGGTCGGCTTCAGCCACGGGATAATGATGTAAATAATACGCTGGAACGCGTTCGCGCCATCAATCTCCGATGCTTCGATTATTTCGTTGTCGAGCCCCATGATGGCGGCGAAATAAATGATCGAGCCGTAACCCGTAGACTGCCATAAGAAGGTAAGGACGATAATGAAAGGCCAAATGGTAGGATTGGAGTAGGTTTTGACCGGTTCCATGCCAAGCGATTCGAGTAAACCGTTCAGAAGGCCATAGTCATAACTGAGGATATTGTATGCAATGAGGCCGATAAGAACGGCCGAGATGAAGTGCGGTAGAAACATGAGCGTTTGCGATACTTTTTTGAACCATTTTTTGCGCAGCTCGTTAAGCAGAATGGCGACGAAGATTTGCAGGAAATTGCCCAGCACGATAAAGACGATATTGTAGGCAACCGTATTGAAGGTCAGACGCCATAAGTCGCCGTTCATGACAAGGAAGCGGAAGTTGTCGAAGGCGACGAAAGGGCTTTTGAATATGCCGTCCGAGTAGTTGTATTGAATGAACGCAAGGTACAAGCCGGGCATCGGCAAATAGGCGAAAACAATAAAGAACAGGACGGCCGGCAAGCACATGAGCAATAACGTTTTGTTGTTCCAGAAGCGTCTGAGCCGTCCCGAGCCGGCAGGCAAAGGCTTGCTGCTCGGGATGGACGTTTTCAGAGCGGTTGACATCGTAATCCCTCCTTGTTGCCTAGCATTGAACAGGCTGGAACGAGATGGATTCTAACGTGCCTGGATTGCTGCGATCGACAGCCTCCATCCAAATACGGAGCTTGCCCTTGTTGTCTTGAAGCCATGCGCCCGGAATGTAAACCGAGTTCGGGCTGCCTCCGGTTAGAACCGGTCGATCGTCATCGGATGGCAGCCATAGCCTGCCGACGATCCGCTCCTCCAGCATGACGGTCAGCTTCAGCCCCTTGCCGGCGACGGTCACGCGCCAGCCTGCTCCCCCACTGGAATTGACGATATTCCCATACAGCCAAGACGTTGCACCCGGCTCAAGCGCGATCGGCAGCTCCGCCTGCACCGCTTGCCCTCGCTTCTCGTCCGCCGCGGCTGCCAGCTTCTGCTCCTCCGCTCCGGCGACGGACCAATCCGTCGCTTCGACGCCCTCGTACAAGAGAACTCTGCCGGCAGGCAATCCGAGCACTCGCTCCACGAATACGGTCAGCAAGGTCTGCCGGCCCGCCTGGACGTACGGCGTAATGTCGATATAAGGATCGAACGGGTTAACGATAAGCTTGGCATCCGTACCGGCTACATATACCGTCGCATGCGACTGCAAGCCTTGGAAATGAAGCGTCCACGAGTCGGCATCGTCCGCTGCTGCGAACGAGCGGCTATAATACTCGAACGCCGGATGATCAGGAGACAGCCACCCGCCGAAGCTGACGATCGGCCATAGGCTGCGGTCTATATCGCCCGTGAGCTCCTCTTGAAGCTCACGCTTGTCTGCGCGGTATACGCTCCAGTTGCGGCTTAGATCTCGTACGGCCTTAATGGCGGCCATGCCGGTCATGCCTTTCATCGCATTCAGCCTTAGCGCCGGAAGTCTTGGATCATCGAAATTCGTATGCCCCCATATTTCGGTGCGGGCCAGCAGCTTCCCGACTTGCAGGGGTTGCGGATCGCTTAGCGGCATATAGCGGCTGCCGCCGCCCGGCGTTGCCGTGCCGACGTAGTCGCCGTCCGCATACAGCGAGATGACATCGCTCGCTTGCCGGATCAGCACGCCCTGTACCGGCGTTCCGCCGGCTTTCACAGAGGCTTCGTACCAAGCGTAGCCTCTGTATATCCCTTGAGTCTCCAACCGGCTTGCGCTTGCCGCCTTCCCGTCTAGAGATTCGCGGTCGCTCAGCGGCTTAGCCGCATCGACCGGGCTTAACGCATATTCGATCGCCGGATGCTCCCCGGCTCCCTCATATCGGATCGGCTCGCCGAAGCGGATGGCTCCCCGCTCATCGGGGCCCTCGGCATAGAGCGCTGCCTCTCTGCCATGCACATAGAGCGTAAGCTCGCCGCCGCCCGCGAGCCGCACCTTGCATGACGCCGCTTCCGTGCCGTCGAAGCTTAACACGAGAGCCTCGCCGCCATTCGGCTCGGCAGTCAGGTTCTCAGCCGTCTCCACAAAGCAGCCGGCCTCCAGCTTCAGCTCGATGCTGCCGCTTCCGTCCGTATGGAACGCGATCGCCGCTCCGCCCGTTAGCGGCTTCGCCATGTACAGCTCGGCCGTCGAGCTCGCGATAACCCCTTGAACGCCCCAGCTTGCCAGCGGCAGCTGCGACGGAAGCGCTAACGAGCGGCCGCCCTTCAGTACGAACGGTCTTCCGCCCGTTTGTGTATCCATCAGCGCGATTTCCTTATCGCGATCCTCCAGATTCGTAACGAACAGCAGACGCCCACCGCCTTGCAGCGACAACGAATAGGGCCCTGCGACTCCTTCCGATTCACCGGCGATTGCGATACCCGCCGATTCCTCCGCGCTTGTTACCGTTGCTGCCGCAAGCGAAGCTCCATAAGCTTCAAGCAATCGTCCGAGCAGCCTGCCTTCGTAAGCTTCCTGTCGAATATGCCCTTCCGGCGAGATCATGCCGCCGAAGTCATAATCCGACGTCATGAAGGCAAGCGGCTTGCCCCAGTTGTTCGTCGCGTTCGTGAAGCCGAAATCCGTGCCCGATACTTGCAAATAAGGACCTAACAGCTTGGCGCCGCATCCGAGCAGCCTCCGCAGCAAGTAATGCGCTCTATTCGTCTCCGTCACGAGCAGCGGATACCCCCGATCGGCCAGCAGCCCGCGATAGTGCAGCACTTTGGACTCGAAATCGGGATCGCGATTGTCCGGGTAGAAGTTGCAGGTTGGAACGACACCGTCTACGAATCCCGAAGCTTGCGGCAAGCCGCCTTGACCGGCGCATGCGAAGATCGGAACGGCGATGCCATGAGCCAGCGCCATATCGCGAAGCGCTGTCATATAACCGGCAGGATCCGAGCAATCGTAGAAGTCCAGCTCATTGTCGAGCTGCACCGCGATAACCGTGCCGCCCTCTCCTGCCTGATAAGCCTTCAGCAGCGGCAAAATCCGATGGAACCAGCTTGCCACGCTTCGCAGAAACGAAGAGTCGTTATCCCGCAGCTTCATGTCCTTGGCGAATAAGTAAGCCGGCAGCGCGCCGCCATCCCATTCGGAGCAGATGTACGGACCCGGCCGTGCTACGACCCAGAGCCCCGTCTCGGCAGCCTCCGCCAAAAAGGCGCTTATATCCCGCTCTCCGCCGAAGTCCCATACCCCTTCTTCCCGTTCGTGGTAGTTCCACGGAAAGTACACGTCGATGCTGTTGTAGCCGAATGCCTTAAGCTGCTCCATCCGCTCCTTCCAATACGCCCTCGGTATCCGGAAATAAAACAACGATGCGCTGAGCAGCACCTGCGGCTTGCCATGTATACGTACCGCTTCTGCTTCGAATTGAACGACTGTCTTCGCCTGGATGTCCATGCCCATGCCATAACCCCCTACAGCCATTGTGATTAAACCGCGAATATTCGCGATGACATTCGAAATATGCAACCCGTTTCATGAAACCCGTTACATTTTAGGCAAAAATAAATACACTCTCATTAGACCGAAAAAAAAAACAGCGATTGTTGTTTTTTTGAGCGCGGTATCCTGACGTGTATCTTGTTTCGTTGATCTATGCATGAAATAACCGTAAGCAAAATGTAACGGGTTTCATTTGTGAGCGTGACAACTGGTAAAGTGAAGACACCTTGATTTTATGCATCGATGTAAGCGTTGTCAATATGTTTTTTTCGAATTCCTTTTTTACCCGGAAATTCAGCCTAGCGCGGAGGGGCGGTCGTCTCCCTAACGACAAGCTCCGGTCTTACTCTCGTGCTTCTGCTAGCCCTGCTCTTCGTGATCAGTCTATGCACCATGTCCGCAGCGCCTCGGCCTACGTCGTAACCTTTCAGGGAAACGGTCGTCAGCTCCGGAATGCTGTTCGCCGCATATGGAATATCGTCGAAGCCGATGAGCGACAAGTCTTGCGGTACTTGAAGACCGGCCTTGTAAGCGACTTTCATCACGCCGATGGCAACTAGATCATTCGCGCAGAAAATAGCCGTCGGCCGCTCCTCCATCTGCAGGAGCTGATTCATGAACCGCTTGCCGCTCTCGACCGAGAAGCCGCCGTCAAGCAGCCATTCCTTGCGGACGGCAAGCCCGTTCCGCTCCATCGTGCGTACGTACCCCTGTATGCGCTGAAGCGTATTGGACATCCCTCTATAGCCGCCTGCAAAGGCGATATCGCGATGGCCGAGATCGATTAGATGCTGCGTTGCAAGCTCCGCCCCTTCTCGTTCATCGGCAAACACGCGGTTCATCGGATGGCCCGGCAGGCTGCCGTTAATGAGCACCGTAGGCACGCGCTTGCTAACTTCGATTACCTCGTTTACATGTTCTTTGGTCGGTCTAGCCAGGTTGATCCGCCCGCCGATAATGACGATCCCATCGACCTGCTTCTCCAGCAAAATGTTCAAATATTGCGATTCCCGCTCATATTGCTCTTTGGAATCCCCGTTCGTCGATACGGTATCGCACAGAAAAAAAGTGTACCCTTTGCTTCTCGCCTCCTGCTCCAAGCCCGCAAGCACCTCTGGAAAAAACGGATTCGTAATGTCGGGCAGAATGACCCCGATCATGCCCGTCACTTTCTTCGATAAGCTTCTGGCCAGCGCATTGGGCTGGAATTGGTACTTGTTGATGAGCTCTACGATTTTCTCGCGCGTTGATTTCTTCACGGGCGCCGTATTGTTAAGCACGCGCGACACCGTCGCAACCGAGACGTTGGCTTCCCTTGCAATGTCGTATACCGTAACCGGTTTCAATGTAGTCACTCCTTTCCCCTTGCTCCGTTCTTAGGTAGAATAGCAGACTTTTGCAAAAATAAAAACGAGTATTTTCCATCATTTTCAAAATCGGTGATACGCCACTGCTTTATGCGTTTTCGACAGCAAAGAAGAAAGCTCTTACATCAGCCTTCTTCTCGTTTTATTATGCAATTTTGGCTATCTCGATTTCGCCAGCATGGCGAACGTCTCCCGGACCGCGGCATCGTGGGGCGTTATCGCGGCCAGCAGCACGTCAATACGCGCCTCGCCTGCTTCATCCTTAGCTAATTGATCAACCATCTTTAACCGCTCCGTCCATTCTTCGCCTTCGATCATGCCAAGCAGGGACAACTTCCATCCGCTTAACCGCCTCGCCTTAAGCGCAACTCCGCTTGCGCAGCTCATGATACCCATCAGCTCCGATCCGCTAATCGGCTGCATACCCGTGAGCCGCTGAATGCCTTTGCCGTATGCCTCTTCCTGCAGAGCCAGATCGACGATTGCCCGGGCTGCGTCAGGCAAATACATATAGTCGCCGGCAACATTCATATCCCCAAGCTCGATTCCCGCATTCCCCTTCGCGATTTGCTTAAAGCTGTAATGGAGCGGCGTATTTCGCGCATTTGCCCCGTACAGCTCTGAAAGCCGGACAACGATCGTGGACGCTGCGTTTATCTCGTGGACATCCTTCAGAAGCTGTTCGTACTGCGGGAGCAGCGTCCGATAACGCCCATCGGCAATGATGAGCTTTGCTCCCAACATACCCGCCGCTGCTGCAACAGCCTGCAGGCTCTCGCCTACTTTCGCTTTCTCGTCATAGGTGGTGTTGGCGTGAAAGAAGATCGTATCTGCGCCTTCACCAGCCCTGACGATATCTTCTTTGCTATACCGGCTACCTTGCATAATCGTCGCATCCTGAAGCTGGGTTAACCGCCTCTTCGGCTTGCCCTCCTTCGTTGTCATGACGGTCACTGCTATGCCTCGCGAAGCGAGCTCCTCGGCTATCGAGCTTCCGAGCCCGCTGGCAGCTCTAATTACTAATGCTTTATTCATGAAGGCATCTCCTTTTTATATCGGATTTTGGTTTTTCTGCTGTGACAAAGAATTGGACATGGTGCTAATCGCTTGCTTGCCGTAGCATTTCATTCATTCGGAAATCGACATGTTCTCAGTCGAATCGACATACCGTCTTTCGACTAATCCCAGAACGTGAACAGCGTGATGAGCACGGCAACCACCGCGAGGGTTGGCGTTGCTCTCGATACGAACAGCTTCTTTTTCCATTCGTTCATCGTTTAACCTCCATTTTAATTATTGATTGAACAATAAATAATCAGTAAGTGATTAATCGATCCAGCTAATCATGCATAATGCGATGACGGCCAACAAAATCACGTCGATGACGGCTAGCTTACCGTTCAACAATGGTCTCACCTCCTAGCAAAGCTTCACGATTGGCTGAGCGGCCGCGGAGGACGACTGCGACCGCCGCTCCTATAACCGCAAGTAGCGCAGCACCCAGGAATACCCAGGAAAAGCCGCCGGAGAGAGCAACGGTTTGCTCCTTGCCTGATGCGAGCAGGCTCGCAGTCCTTGAGGAAGACAACATTCCAAGCAGGATGAGTCCGACTGCTCCGCCAATCTGCTGGCTCGTATTCACAAGTCCGCTCGCAAGGCCGTCATCCTGTTGAGATACGCCGTGCACCGCCAATTGCGTACCGGTAACGAATGCTCCTCCCAGACCTGCGCCGAGAACAATCGTCGGAGCTAGCAGATGGGCGGCGAACGAGGCGTCGCTCGGCGCTAACGACAACCAGACTAAGCCGGCGGCGAATACAAGAAGTGAAGCTGCCAGCGACATGCGCGGACCTATCTTCTTCATGACGCCCGGAACGGCGCCGGCTGCAACGACAAGCGCAATTGCAAGCGGCAGCTGCGTAAGTCCCGCGGTAAGCGCATCGTAATGAAGCACGGCCTGCATGTAAACGGAGAGAGCGAAGAACAAGCCCGTCGTTGCGCCGCCGATCAGCAGCGTCGCGACGTTGCCGGCCAATACCGAACGATTGCGGAATATACTGAATGGCACTAGCGGATTGGCGCTGCGTTTCTCGATGATTACAAATGCCGTCAGCAATACGATTGCCGCGGCCAGCAGGATGCCGATTACCGGCGATGCCCAACCGGCGCGCTCGCCCTCGGATAATGCGTATACGAATAGCGTAAGTCCGGCAGTCACGGTAATAGCTCCGGGCATGTCGGTTTTTGCCGTAGCGCCCAGCGTATCCTTCGTCACGAGAGCCGGGATCGCGATCAGCACGAGGAAGCCGATAGGCACGTTGACGAAGAAAACGGCAGCCCAGCCGAAAGCGCCGGTTAGCACGCCGCCGAGCAGTACGCCCGCCGCGCTGCCGATTCCGGCTACGGCGCCCCATATCCCAAGCGCTTTCGCCCTGTCGCCAGGCTCGGTGAACAGCTTCGTCACCAGGGCAAGCGCGGCAGGTGCGAGCAGTGCGGCCGATGCGCCTTGCACCGCTCTAGCAGCGAGCAGCCACCCGCCTGATGAAGCAAGGCCTGCTGCCGCGGAAGCTGCTGCGAAGCCGAGTATGCCGATCATGAATATTCGGCGATGTCCGTAACGGTCCGCCAGACGCCCGCCCAGCAGCAGCAAGCCCCCGAAAGGCAATACATACGCGGTAATGATCCAGCTTAACGCCGTCGTGTCCAGTGCGAGATCCTCGCCTAAGGCCGGAAGCGCAATATTGACGATCGACGCGTCGAGCACGACCAGAAATTGCGCCAAAGCAAGAACGACAAGCGCCCACCAACGATTCGCGCTCCTCCGTCCCGCGGCATCCGGACGGGTCTTATTGTTAATCTTATTCATTTAATTTCCTCCTCAATAGTAATTATTGATTAACCAATTATTTACGTGCATCAGACCTTGTTCGACTCGCCTATACATTCGCATGCGGAGAAGTTACATACGTTCAATTCCCCATTCCCCCTATACCGCCGTCTGCCCGTTGTTTATTGATTAATCAATAACGGACGGACAAATAAAGAATGCCATCAGCCATTCTTCTTACCCGCAATGCTGCGCGGCGTCAATTCTTTCGAATCCAGCGCCAGTGCAACGTTGCATAACATCCCTCTTGCCACGAACATGGCCGCTTTCTGCTCGCTGTTCTCGAAGCCCGCTTCCCGGAACTTGCCCAGTGCGAAATCCTTGACCCGGTTAAGTCCCTGCGTCATGACTCGTTGTACATCCGTATCACGGATCGCCAGCGCTTGAACCTGAAGCAGGATCTCTTTCTTGCGGGTCGTCATTAGTTCTTCGTAAGCAACGATCATTTGCTCTTCTACGTTGTTCTTATTGCCTGATATAACTGAGAACGAATGAACGATTCGCTCGATCGACCGCTCCAGCCCGGCAAGCAGCAGCTCTTCCTTGCTCTTATAGAAATTGTACACGTATGGCTGCGATATGTTCGCATGCTTGGCGACGTCGGCCGTCGTTGCCTTGTAGTAGCCCTTGTTTGCAAATACATGAACGGCTGCTTCAAGAATTTGCTCTTTGCGGTTTGCGGACTTATCCATGGCCCGTTCATACTCCTTTCTTCGTTGATTAGTAATTGATCAATCAATAACTCCATACGCATAATTTACCACACCGTTAGAACGAATGCAATAGGCATTCGGAATAATAATTTCACGAATGCCCTTACCCTCGCGTATCGACTTGTCATGATCGCCTCAAGGCGTCCAACCACCTATTTGCTAAATTGGCCGTTCTCCGCTTTATGCAGTTTCCAATCTTGGGACAACAGCTTGCTTGAATGCCGCTGCCTGCTTGTCCCGATACAGAATAATATCGATATCTAGCGCATTATCAAGAAATAAAACACCGCCGCAAGCACGAAGCGGTAAAGCGCGAACCATTCCAGCTTCAGTTTCTTGATCAGGTTTAGGAACGTGACGACCGCGATCATCGCTACGACGAAAGCGGCAATGAAGCCGATCAGGAACAAGAGCAGCGCGTCCGAGTTCAGGTGCTCGCGGCTATCGTACATATCGAGTATCGTTGCGCCGAACATGACCGGCACCGAGATGATGAACGTGAAGTCCGCTGCAGCCTTCTGGCTCGTCCCGAGCAGCAAGCCGCCGGAAATCGTCGAGCCCGACCGGGAGAAGCCCGGCCATAGGGCGAAGCATTGGAACAAGCCTATTCCCAGTGCCTGTTTGTACGTGATATCGTCGGTGTTCTCCGCCGTCACCTTGCGCTTGACGCGGCTGGCGATAATCATCAGTATGCCGCCGATCACAAGGCCGATGAGCACCGGACCAGGCCCGAACAGCACCTCTTTGATAAAGTCCTTGAATACCAAATAAACGATTAGCGCAGGGATCATGGCAACGATGAGATGCAGGGCGTTCAGCTTGCCCGGCGTCTTGAATTTAAAGGCCAGCATGTCCTTTAATATGCCCATATACCTTGTCCAATACAGAACGAGCACCGCCATGACCGCGCCTAGCTGGATGACGATTTTGAACGTATCCGCCGCTTCGCCCTCGAAATTCAACAAGTCGCCCGCTAGAATCATATGACCGGTAGACGATACGGGAAGAAACTCCGTCAGGCCTTCCACTATGCCTAATATAATCGCTTTAATATAATCGTACATGAATCATTTACCGCCTTTCTCTTCTCCTGCAGATTGTGCATTATGTATAATGAGCATAACGCTTAACTAGTTTAGTAACACCTCGCTTTAATAGATATGTATGCAGCTAGCAGCTAGCTGCTATTATTCCATTATGCCATAAAATAGGACGCTCGCCAAAGGAGGATGCTTTCGTTGCCGTTTACGTTCAATGCCGCACATTATCCAGAAAGTCCTGGCTGCTATATGATGAAAGGCGCGGACGGCCGCATCCTCTATATCGGCAAGTCCAAAAGCTTGCGGAATCGGCTGCGTTCCTACTTCACCAAGCAGCATGAGAACAAACGAATCAAACAGCTCGTAGATGAAATCGCCTCTATCGAAATCGTGCTCGTCAATAACGAAGCGGAAAGTCTTCTTCTGGAAAACAATCTGATCAAACGCCATAAGCCGCCATACAACCGAGCGCTAATGAAAGAAGAAAGCGGCTATGCTTACTTGCAGTTTACGAAGGAGAAGCTTCCGCGTCTCGGCGTCTATTACCGCAATCAAGCAAACCGTCTTTCCAAGGAAGCGACCGGCGAAAAGCTCGGTCCTTTCAAGAGCTCGCGGTATCGCGACGCGCTGCTGGCGTTCGTGGCCGAACATTACGGGCTGCGCACTTGCGATCCTATGCCGAAGCGCGTCTGCTTGCAATACCATATCGGAAAGTGCGGCGGCGTATGCGAGGGGCTCGTATCGGAGGCCGATTATTTGCACCAAGTACGCGAAGCGTCGGAGCTGCTGGCGGATCAGGGAGAAGGGTTAATGGAGGCATTGTATGCGAAGATGGAGCAATATGCAGAGCACATGCAGTTCGAGAAAGCGCAGCGGCTGCTGCTTAACATTCGCAACCTGGAGCAGGCGTCGGATAAGCAGATCGTGGAGCGGCAAGCCGCTATCGATCAGGATATCCTCTACTTTGAAGGGACTTACGTGCTGATCGCGAGCGTGAAGGAGGGCATGCTGAACGACTTTCGACTGCTCTCGCTTGATGGCGCGCCGGGCGAAGCTGCTTATGACGATTTCCTCATGGCGCAATATAATCCGCAGCTCGAAGGCCGTTCCAGGCCAAGCGAGCTGATCGTGAACACGATTGGCGATCTTGCGAAAGTACGCGCCGCGATCAATCGGCGCGGCGCATCCTCAATCAAGATCGCAATACCAAAGCGAGGAATCAAGTACGAGCTGTTGCAGCTGTGCAAGAGCAATTATGATTACCGAATCGCTCGGGCTGATCAAAGCTGAACGGTCTTCCCCGAATTCATTCTCTCGAATATATCCATCCCGTCCAACCTCAAGTCGAACCGTTCATAGTCGTTCCAATCCCCCGCTGCGATGCGTCGCTTTTTACCCAATAAGCCACTCGCCGTCTTCTGGAATCGCAACTCTCTCCACAAGACTATCGGCAACAAGGCGTTCGCGCAAGTCTTCCCGCGTGACGAGGCAATGATTAATGGCGTCCATATGCACGGCAACAACCTTCGTATAAGGAGCATACCCGCAAATATTCACGATATCGTCTCCATCCATCGTAATCGGATCGCCCTTAACGAAGCGCGCGCCGCCGGCGTTGACGACCGTTATCTCCGGATGATGCGCATCCAGTGCCTCACGGACCTCATCGCACCAAATTGTATCGCCCGCAATATATAAAGTCGGCTCGCCTTCGGCCTTCAACATGAAACCGGATACGTTGCCCATCATTTGACCGATTTCTCCAGTACCATGCTGTCCTCCGGTGCGGTAAATGGCAACGCCCTTATATACGATCGACTCTTCGATAGCCGCTATTTCCGAGAAGCCTGCCTTATGGAACGCCGGTTCGTCACCCGGTTGGCACAGGATCGGCGTTGATTTCGGCAATGCAACGGCTGCCGATTCGTCCCAATGATCGGGGTGCAAATGAGATACCAGCACCGCTTGCGGCAAGAAATCCGATTCGTAGGATGAAGGCAATGAAACGAGCGGATTGCGTTTCGTGTTAGCGGTGTTGATTACCGGCGGATTAACGCCTGCATCACTGAACATCGGATCGACGAGAAATTCGATTCCGGCGTATTGCAAACGCAGCGTAGCGTGACGAATTAATTGAAGCTTCATGAGTATTCCTCTTCTCTATAAGTTATGGGTTCTGTTACAATTATAAAATAATTCAGTACCCGGACACATAACCTCATGAAACGAAAGCGCTTCTTCTACTTTCACAATGAAAGGAAAACGATAATGCTAAGCAACCCATCCTTCGACGAAGTCGATCTTCATATCCTTCGCTATCTCGTGGAGGACGCTACCCGCTCCCATAAGGAAATCGGACAGCTTGTCCATCTGACGGGCCAGGCGGTCGGAGCCCGCATACGCAAGCTGCAGGACGCAGGCGTAATTGAAGGTTATACGGTACGCTGGAATCCGAAGAAAATCGGTCAAATCGTGGAAGCGTTCATCATTGTTTTCTTGCAATCAAGCGATGCCCATCAATCATTCCTCTCGTACGTACAAAACAACAGGTTAATTGCCGAGGCTCATCGCGTCAGCGGCGAAGGTTGCTACTGGATAAAAGTTCGCACGGTATCGCATGATGAGCTCAATTCGTTCTTGGACGAGCTGCTGGCATTCGGCAATTACAAGGTGAGCCTATCCCTTACCCAAGTGAAATAGCCGAGCGGTCAACGGAAACCCATCTTCCGTACCGCTCGGCTTATTCATTGCGTATCCAGAACCTTTTGATCACATTGCCGTCTTCCTCAATAAAATCCATGTCTGGGCTGCCCCCGTTTTTGAGGATCGTTTTGGCAGAGGCTGTATTGATTGCGTCGCATACGACCAGCACCTCGCTAATGCCCAGTTGTTTAGCCTCGATCAACGCGAGCCGCAGCAGCTCGCCCGCGTACCCTTTCCTGCGTTCCGACGTCCGTATGCCATATCCGATATGCCCTCCCCTATCCATAAGAAACGGGGTCAGCGAATGTCTGAGGTTCGCAACGCCTAGCAGTCGATTCTGTTCCGTCACGAGCCAGTAGGTCGAATCAGGCACCCAGCCTTCAGGCAGGTTTATTCCTTTCTCCCGTTCCGCATACCATGCGAGCATCCCTTCGAAATCGGCAGGATTTTTGCTAACGACCCAAGGCACGGCATCCTCTCCGCTCTGCAGCCACTCTCTATAGTACTCCATATAAGCGTCCTTCAAAGCTTCTGTCGGCTTCGTTAACCGCAGCTTCTCCATCATGCTCCCCCTTAAATGCTGATACAATCCAACGTTTCAACTTTCCATTCTCTATGAAACTAAAATTACCTTCTCTACTGCAACTATAATTCGCGTCCGCTCGTTAATAGGATAGATTTGGTTTTTTTTACAGAAAAGAAGCATTAAACGTATTGAAACATTAAGGAGGGGAATCGTTTATGGGTAAAAAAAGAATGTTAGTTGGTATCGCCGCCGTTCTGACCGGAGTCGCTTTGCTTGTGAACAGCACGCCGGTATTCGCAACCGTCACCTCATTCGGCAAATGGGCGAGCAGGACGAAGACCATGTATGTGGATTCCGCGAGCGCCTCGACGCCTTGGGGAACCGGAGCCGCCAAATGGAGGAACAGTACGAACTTCAATGTAACGACAACGTTAGGTACAAGCTCAACCTATTACGCCTATAACGTAAATACATCGATGGCCACTTGGGACGGCAACTGTACGTTCACTGTATCCGGCGGCATTATTACGAAAGCTATTTTAAACATCAATACTTACTTTACTTCGAACAGCAAATATACCTCCAGCATTCTTGCAGCTCTTACCGCACATGAGGTGGGACATTCGCTTGGCTTGGAACATACGTCCGTTGCCGAGACCAGCTCTATTATGCATCCCCACACTTTCAAGTCCGACGGCACGCCGGCGAGAGCTCTCTCTCCTTCGGCAAACGACATTGGCGTTGTAAATGGCTTGTACCCGCTCGAGACAAGCTCATCATCGGAAGCCACCCTTACCGATCCGGCTGAAATGGAGGACGGCGTATACGTGCACCCTTCATGGGCCGTATATTATGAAGATGAGGAAGCTATGGCAGAAGCCGCCGACCTCGTCGTACGCGCCCAAGTCACGAAAGAAATCGGGAGCAAGTACAAGAAAGGCGATTACACCAATTACACGACTGATGTTAACGCAAAGATCTTAGAGGTGTTGAAAGGCGAGCATGATTCCGGCAAAACGATTACGGTATCGCAAATGGGCGGTCACGATGGCTCCGTGACTGTTTTCTCCGATGCAACCACCTACTTGGAGAAAGGGCAAGAAGTTGTCCTATTCCTGCGCAAAATCGGTGATCAGAGCTATATTCCGATCAACGAGGACGAAGGGATTTATGTAGGCGAATCGGATGCATTTACGAATATTGCCTCCGATAAGAAGCTGGACAAAAAGAAGATTAATTAATCCGAAACATACAGTCGGCTTGTTACGTCATTAGGATGAGGTGATAATCAGATGAGGAAAATACTTATTGTTCTAATGATCGTTTTCGCCAGTGCCTGCTCGAATGGCGATTCAACCGACAGGGGAAAGAACGAGCAAGCCGACTCCTCTGCTATGAATGTGTCTACGACGAGCAGCAGCCAAAAAACTACCGAAAATCCAGAAAACATAGAGGTGCGTTCATCCGCTTCTACCCCTTATCCTTTAGTCACATGGGATAGTCGATTGTATCGTATAACCACCGAGGAAATAACCGAGGCAGAAGAAACAATAGGTGAGATTATGTTGATGTCCCTAGAGGCGACGAACTTATCTCCCGTCAATTACTCCAATTATTACGAGAAAGGAACGAAGCTATGGTCGATCAAGCAAGTCGATACGAGCGTTGCCATCGCGGTCGAATACGCCCCCGGAAAATTTGTGAAGGCTGTAGAACGTTCCGCGGAATAACCGGACCAGCTTGATCTTTTGGGCTTGGACCGTCTCATCCACGATCGGCGTTTCCCGACGAGGGCCAAGCTCCAGATCGAAGAGCAGCGTGCTACACTCTCCGTAACGGAGGTGTAGCACGAACAAAAAAGCCAGGTATGAAAATAGGACTCTGACCGCCTTGATGATTCGTCATGACCTAATGTTCCACTCGCTCAACCTTAACGAGGCTCGCATCAACCTTTGATACAATCGTTTTGTCGCCCTTACTCGTCAGCTCGACGTACTCTCCAGGCAGCAAGTGAATATACGGCATGATTCCGAAGTCGGCGTTTGTTTTCGTTTCCGTCGTGCCGTCGGCCATATGGATCATGAACGTGAACGGATCGACCGTATCGTCGGATACGGAATCGAGTTTAAGGCAGAATTTGCATCCGCTTGATTCTCCTTCAAGCATCAACGCTGCTTTTTTCATCTTAATACCCTTTGTACTCATCGTTCGATAGTTCCTCCCGAGCTGCGATCAGCCATGGATGGACGAGTTTCATGTTCGCCCTGTTGTCCCATAGGTGATCGAGATAGATCAAGATGCCTTCGATGAGTTGGTCGTTGTTCACTTTATCCTTAATGTCCTGAAGGTATGGATGCTCGCCTGGAAGCTCCCAAGCCATTTTGTCCGAGATGAACAGTACCTTATCGAGCAGCGTCGATTGCGCCTTTAAAGTGGTATGGCATTCAATGGCATTAAGGATCTCTTCGTCCTCGATCCCGAACAATGGAGCTGCCATTGCCCTCGACAGCTTCTGATGAACGATTCGGGCATACGTCCGCTCCTCGTCCATAATCGCGACCCCCAGCTTCTCTGCGGTAACCATCATGTCGCTCACGGGGATGACGTTGCTAATATCGTGCAGGAACGCCGCCATCACGGCTTTCTTCGAATCGGCCTCGTATCGTTCTGCAACCCGAAGCGCGACTCCGGCTACCTTGTATGTATGATCAAGCGATTCCAAATCATTGTTTGCCTCGAAAAATTGCTTAATGTCCATTCGTAAATTGCCTGTAGCCTGAAAGCCCTGCACGTATGGTTGTAAAACCTCGTTCATCGGAACGCCCCCGCCTCTGTTTATTTTTGGGTTAGAATAGTCGAATGAAACACCACTTCTCTATAACCACTTTATTTTATATCATTTGTTAAAATTTTGAAATATGAATTCGATTTCGAGTATTTTGGGTTTAGTTTGATGTCTTCAAATTAATCTGGCTGTGAATGGCCCTACTATCCATTCTGCAACGACAGCGCGCTTAGACCGCCGTTTCTATCCCATTCGTAGCAGATTATGCAATGGAGCAAGCAACAAGGACATGAAGGGAGTAAATCTGCTAAAATAGTTAAAACGACGAGTTTTCTAAGTTTCGTCATAGGATTGTACTTGTACTTAAACGGAAGGAAATACTCCATGCAACCTAATCATGAGAACAAGAACCATAGCTATAATAACCCTACGGATTACGCCCTAGAGCTTAAAGCCGATTGCGAGAGCTGCTTCGGCCTATGCTGCGTATCGCTCCCCTTCTCGGCCTCGGTAGACTTCGGGATGGACAAGAGCGCCGGGCAGCCTTGTCCCAGCTTAAGAGACGACTTTCGTTGCGGCGTTCACGATACTTTGCGTCAGCGGGGATTTCGCGGCTGCACGGTATACGACTGCTTCGGGGCAGGCCAGAAGGTGTCCCAAATCACTTACGGCGGGCGAAGCTGGCGCGAAGCACCGGACACAGCGAGGCAAATGTACGAGGTTTTTCCGACCATATGGCAGCTTCACGAGCTGCTCTGGTATTTGGCGGAAGCGCTCCGGCTAGCGCGTGATGACGATACGATCAAGGGCGCGCTCCTCTCCGCGTTCGAAGAAACGGAACGTCTTACGCTCATGAAGCCAATCGAGATTCTATCGATCGATATAGCGAAGCATCGGGCAGACGTTAATGTGCTGCTCCTTCAAGCAAGCGAGGGAGTACGGAAGCAAACGTTGCGGCAAATCAAGACGCAGCCCAAGTGGCCTAAGAAAGCGGGACGCGGCGCCGATCTCATCGGTGCGAAGCTGAGAGGCGCGGACCTAAGAGCCGCTAATCTACGGGGGGCCTATCTGATTGCGGCAGATCTTAGAAGGGCCGATCTGAGAGCGGCCGACCTCATCGGCGCCGACTTCCGCGATACCGATATTCGCGGCACCGATCTATCCGAGAGCCTCTTCCTGACTCAGGCTCAGATGAATGCGGCGAAGGGCGATGCCTCTACGAAGCTCCCCGCCGCGCTTACCGCTCCTGCGCACTGGCTCGCGAACTAGAATGAAATTCCTTGGTCGTTATACGACTTGACCGCTCTTTTCGGAGCCATGCTGCGCCAAGCTTCGCCAAGCACCCTTTCACCTCGCGCGGATCGTCATGATTCATATGTAACCGATATAGCCGCTCGCAATATTGGGTCGCCAATTTTCAAAAAAGAGAAATTGCTTCGAAACGAGTTTCCTGTTTTGGCCGAACGGGCAATATAAAGCGGCAACAAGTTCAACGTACCCGGTTGCCGCCCGCGCTCTTATCGTCACTCGCTCTGCAAAGCAAGCATTTTCAGTAATACCGTAATCGCTTCCGCCCTCGTCGTCTTGCCGCTAGGATCGAATGCGTTATCGCCTTTGCCTTGGATGAGTCCCAGCTGGTGGAGAGCTTCTACCGCTCCTCTTGCCCAGGCCGGAATCATATCATTGTCCGCGAATCCCGTAACATCGACCTTTTCGATCGATAGCTTCAACGCGCTTGAAATAATGGCTGCCATCTCGGAGCGGGTAATCGGTGCATTCGGACGGAAGCTTCCATCTTCATAGCCATGGATAATGCCTGCTTGCAAGGCTTGTGCCACCGCTCGCTGCGCCCATGCCGCAATATTCGTCGTATCGCTGAACGTTAACGGCAAGCCTTCGCTATTCGGCTTCAGCGCATTCATGATCATGACGGCAAATTCGGCCCGTGTCACCGTATGGTTAGGACGGAACGTCCCGTCCGGGTAACCGCCGACAATGCCGGCACTGACCGCTTCCTTGATGTTCGCTGCAGCCCAGTGCTCGGCAACGTCGCTGAAGGTTGTCGTAGGCTCGGGCTCGGTTGGCGTCGTTGGCTTTTCAGGAAACGGAGAAGGTGAAGGTTGCTTTCATTGCCAGCGTCGTTTCCAGACGGGAGCAAAGTTGTTTCAAATCATTCCTTGACGGGTACGGTTACATAAAAAAGCCGGAGGGGATAGGATGACCAAGCTGAACAACTTCAACCGCTATTGCATCTCGATCATTCTCTTTCTGGTCATTGTTTATTTGGGAGCCAAAGTCAACTTTATATTCAAGCCGATCGTATCGCTTTTTACGGTTATTACGATCCCGCTTATGCTGTCCGTTTTCTTCTATTATTTGCTGCGGCCGCTGGTTGACCAGATGGAGCGGTACAAAATAAACCGTACGCTGGCGATTTTGCTCATTTATGCGGCAATCTCCATCATGCTCGTTGTATTCGGCATATTGGTATGGCCCCCGCTGAGAGAACAGCTAACGATGCTTGCCGACAATGCGCCGAGTCTGTTCGATGCGTTGAACGATCAAGTAAAGGTGCTGGAGCGAAATGAGCTATGGTCCCGTTTCATACCCGAAGATCGAAGCCCTTTGAGCGCATTAACCCAATATTTGAACAAGGGATATACGTTTGTGAGCAATTACATAAACGGCATGTTTGCTTTGTTTTCGAATATCGCCATTATACTGATCATCTTCCCTATTATTCTGTTCTATATGTTGAAGGAAGGAAACCGATTCGGCCTAGCCTTCGTCAACCTCGTTCCTCTTCGGTTTCGCAAGGATGCAGCGGAAGTCGTAAGCGATATCGATGAGGCGCTTAGCAGCTTTATCGTAGGGAAGGTCATCATTAATATTGCGCTTGGTCTTCTGATGTATATCGGGTTTTTGGTCATCGATCTGCCCTATGCGCTATTGCTGACTGCGGTGGCGGTGATTTTGAACTTCATACCCTTTATCGGTTCGTTCATATCCTCGATCCCGGTCGTCATCATCGGCTTTATCGAATCGCCGTCAACCGCGATCTGGTCGGTTGTCGTCATCACCGCGGCGCAGCAAATCCAGGATAATCTGATCGCGCCGTACGTATACGGCAAGCAGCTGGACATCCATCCGCTGACGACGATCATCCTTGTCCTTGTAGGCGGCGATCTGGCCGGTATCATCGGCATTCTAATCGTTATCCCCGTCTATATGATCATCAAGATCGTCGCGACCAAAGGATATCGGCTGTTTTGGCAGAAACAGTGGGAGGAAGCGTAAGCCGGCTCTTAGCCGAAAAATCCCTCCCGCAGAAAGCGGGAGGGATAGATTCGATAAGGAGTGTTTTCATAAGTACCCTTGGAGCGTTACTTTCGTATACTTGCTTCATTATCATTTTTTAATATGTCGTTATCTTTATTTTGCATAACCTGTTTGGCCAAATTTTCTGACGCTTCTTCGTTAATGGTATTCTCCGCCGGTACATGCTCGATCGCATTCTGCGCATAGCTTGTTCCCGAGTGATTTAAATTGGTAAAGGCAACCGGCTGCTTCTCCATATTGGAGTTGCTTAGTTGATCTTGTTTCATTAAGGATACGGCCTCCATTCTATTTTTAAATTCAAGTTATTTTGGATGAATGCGTTAAATAATATGCATGTTTAGGTGAGGCAGCGACCCAGAAAAAATATAAAATCCGTTATATAAGAAAGGAATAATCTCCCGAATCGGTAACATACTAACCTCGAATCGCTGGAAGAGGGAGGAAAATCAGCATGGTACTCGGCGCTTATCTTGTTGCAACACTGATTATCGTCCTTGTTTTCGCATACCTTCCGAAACGGCTTCACTTGCTCGAGCTATGGTTCAACGCAATCGTTCACGTTTACTTCTATACCTATCAGTTCAGCGTACTTACTAATCTGAAACTCGTGTCCCTGCCCGAAAGCCCCGACAAAGCAGCCGCGTCCGTGGCAGTCCGCTTCATCATATTTCCCGTAATAGTCCTGCTCTACTTGCAGCTTTATGATAAATGGAAGCAGCGATCTAGGACTGCAGGATTTGCGGCGTTCGTCGTAACCGGTGCGTTGCTCCTCCTTGCACAGCCGTTGTTTCAATGGACGGGCATCATTCGATACTCCAACAACGGCATTTATTGGTCCGCCCTCGCTTGGATCGTCCTCTTGGGGATCAATTCGGGCTGTATGACCGCATTTCGCCGCTTGGTACGAAAGGAGTTGCTTCTGCCGTGAATCCTCTGCCGCTTCCAAAACGATTCGACGCTAACGAATGGTCCATCATCCTCAGTCTGGCCGCCGGTTATGCTGCTTTGTTTCTGCCCCGAAGATTGTTTCCTTTCCCGGTCAGCCTGTTGATCGTATTGTTCGGCATTACTGTGCCGAAACTGTTTGATGCGACGCTTGCCGTTCCGCCGTTCGAGCTTTACGACATCAACGATTACCCGAAGCTCGAGCTGATGGATGTCGCCCTGCATCTGGTCTACGGCCCTTTTGCCTATTTCTTCATATATGGCTATGCGCGATTTCGGATTCGGGGACCGTCGACTATCGCGTGGATTGTCTGCTGCTCCTTGCTTGGCGTCGGAATCGAATGGCTCGGGACGTTGGTCGGCGTGTATACGCATAAGAACTGGAACCTGCTTTATTCCTTCTTCGTTTACGGCTGCTTGCAAGGGTTGCTGCTCGTCTTCTCTCGTCTATGGCTGCGAAGCTGGGAAACTACGAAGAAACGCGCATGATCGCAGTCGGTAATCTGCATCCTCATAGCACTGCTTCTCGAATCATTAAGGGGAGATCAATCCTTTGCCGAAAAAAACGACTGCCTGGCTCATCAGCCTAGCAGTCGTTTTAACATGTCATCCGTTACCGTCATGCCTATGCGCGGGATACGATCGAGCTTGAAATGCTCGACCAGCTCGCTGGCGCGGATCGGCTCGTGCTTGTCGATGAGCCCGCTGGCAAAGGCCAGCCAGCCGACGACCTGCTCCGGAACCGTGCCGGATTCGCGAAGCGCGGCGAGCGAGATGCCGCCGTGCCGCTTGGCGAGCCGCTTGCCGTCAGGGCCGAACAGCAGAGGCACATGAGCAAAGCGCGGCGGCTGCAATTCGAGCGCTTCATAGAGCTGAAGCTGCCTCGGAGTCGAGTCGAGCAGATCCGCGCCGCGCAGCACGTCGGTGATGCCCATCGCGGCATCGTCGACAACGACCGCGAGCTGATAGCTGAACAGGCCGTCGGCCCGCTTCACGATGAAGTCGCCGCCCGCTCCCGGCGCGATGCGCTGCGGGCCGGCAACGCCGTCATCGAAGCCGGTCGGCCGCGCGTTGACGGCGAAGCGAACCGACGGCAGCTTGTGCAGGCTTCGCTCGGCCTGCTGCTCCAGCGTAAGCGATCGGCATGTGCCGGGGTAAGCCGGCCCTTCGCTGCCAAGACCGTGCGGCGCGCTGGCAACGGCGGCCAGCTCGGCACGGCTGCAGAAGCAGGGATAGAGCCTCCCTGCCTGCTCCAGCTTGACGAGTGCCGCCTCGTACATGGCAAGTCGCTCGCTCTGCGTATAAGGACGGCTAGGCCCGCCGACATCCGGCCCCTCGTCCCAGTCCAGCCCGAGCCAGCGCAAATCCTCAAGCGCCAGCTTGGCCAGCTCCTTACGGGAACGGGCCGTATCAACGTCCTCCATCCGCATGATGAATGCACCGCCCGCGCTTCGTATCTGAAGCCAGGCAAGCAGAGCCGTTCTGGCATTTCCTATATGCATCAGCCCCGAAGGCGTCGGGGCGAATCGTCCTCTCATGGCGGCCTTAAGCCTCCTTCATATGCAAAAATGAGCAGGAGGCAAGCTCCTGCTCAAACTGGTTTATGAATGAAATGGCGGAGCTGACGGGATTCGAACCCGCGGTCTCCTGCGTGACAGGCAGGCATGTTAGGCCTCTACACCACAGCTCCGCGTAACAAGACAAGTAGTAATATACCATGCCTAATAGATACGATGCAACCTTTTTTTATGAAACGTCCAGCAAGTTTAGCCGTGAAAGTCCTACGGATAACGAATCCTCCCTCAGGACAGCTCTCCAAAGCTACACTCTGAAAAAGAATTGCCAACTTCTAGAACCTATGCTATATTGATAACGATTATCAATATCATCTAATTAAGGGTGGAATTATTTTGTTCAAATCCAGTAAGTTTTACGCGTTGCTTGCGTTCACTTTGGCAGTCGCATTCGTGCTCGGAGCTTGCGGGCAAACGGCGAACAATTCCGGCGGGGCGGAAAATACGGCTACCGCTTCACCTGCTTCTGCGCCCGCTATAACGGGCAACGAAGGAGTATCCGGCGAAGGAGAGACCGTTATATTCAAAGCAGGCAACGGCGACATTCAAGTGCCGAAAAACCCCCAGCGAATCGTTGATACAACTGCTTTTTATACGGGCTATTTCGTAGCCCTTGGAGCTCCGCTTGTTGGCGCGCCTGAACGTGCGCTGACGAATCCGTATTTGGTAGGAAAGGTCGACGGCGTCGAAAGCTTAGGCGACGAGCCGTCCCCCGAGCAGATCCTTGCGCTTAATCCCGACCTCATCATCGCCTACACAGGGACGGAAGGTCTCGACAAGCTGGCCGAGATCGCGCCGGTTGTCGCCGTCGAATACGGCAAGCTCCATTACAAGGACCAAATGCTTGATTTCGGTAAGCTGACCGGCAAGGAAGCCAAGGCTAAAGCCTGGGTTGAGGATTGGGAGAAAAAGATTAACGAGCTGAAACCGCAGGTCCAAGCCGCGGTAGGCGACAAAACCGTATCGATCTTGAACCCGTATTCCAAAGGGTTATATGTATTCGGACACAACTTCGGTCGCGGCGGCGAAATCATCTATGGCGAATTCGGTCTCAAAGCACCGCCGGAAGCGCAGAAGGAATCGATCGACAGCGGCACGGGCTGGGCTTCAATCTCGCTTGAGAAGCTTCCCGACTACGCCGGGGACATCGTCTTCACTTGCCCTTGGTCCGGCGATACAAGCGATCCGAAGATCGTCTACGACAACGCCATCTGGACCAGCTTGCCGGCCGTAAAAGCAGGAAACGTATTCCAACTGAACCCGGCTGCCGACACATATAACGATCCGGTGTCGCTTGAAGCGCAGCTTGAGTTCATTACGACAAGCCTGCTATCCGCGAAATAAAATAAAGACCGAAACAAAGAAAACCTTGATTTCTCAAGGTTTTCTTTGTCTTTATCGTATTCCGCCGCTATAGCACTGGGGCGTTCAGAGCAGTTTGTATTGCAGGTCCAGCTGGATCTGTTCGATCGGATGCCATAGATGATACCAGCCGCGCTCGATCATGTACGACATGATTCGCTCGTGCGCGTCGATCATTTCGTCCAATTCGCTTGGCAAGCACCGCCTTGATCTCCGGAGTACCGGACTTCGTAACAGCCATCGTATAACGTCTTGAGATTAATGGCCTCGTGGAGCTCCAATGCTTCGTGCGCCGCAAACGTTTGCTGCTCGTTCAACATGAATGACCACCTCCGAATTGCACATGCAAGCCCAATCGAGCATAACTTATAGAAATCTAAAGCAGAACGGGATGAGTACAATCAAACACAGGAAGAAGGTTCATTTGCGTTCGATTCCTGCGAAAGGAACAAAACCATCGAACAAATACAAGCCTAATCCAGATCGTACCGGACAACCGAATTTTAACGGGACCGATAATTACGCCGCCGCCAAGCTTGCGGTCATTGCCGGAGCAGTTAATGTGTTCGGTGATGTTTTGGCTACAATCGCGGCCGCCCTTGCATTGGAAGAAAGCGTAGCAAGCGACTACCAGGATCAACAGAACCAAAAAGCTCAAGAAGCGAACATGGTCAATATGCAAAAACAAATCGATGAATTAACGTTGCAAATAAAAAACTTAACCAAAAAGTGACGGTTCCAAACTGCCGGCTGGCCCTGCCCCGATTCAATCGCAATCGTATAGATACACCTAGGGCGTTAGGCGATAGCCCGAAACGGGACAAGCTTTCTACCAAATCCAATCGGCAGTTCTCCATCTGCAAAATGGTCGAGCAGAACAGAGAAGGTGGTGCCCATCCCCTTTCTCTCATACCGCATCTACAAGCTCCCTGTGACTGGCCCCAACATCAAAGCGCCAAAGCTATCGCTTCGATGGTGATTGGGAAGCTCGGTATCTATCGGCAGCCAGCTTAAGTAATGAGGTACCGGCGTACGTTCTGGAGGCAGGGCAATACAGGAAACCCGGTTACGTTAGCCATTGGCGGGCTCACTATATCTACAGCTTAGGGTTTCCCCTCAGCATGCTGAGCTGGTTCTGCAAATCCTCCTTCATGGCCAGCACTCGAGGGTCCTGCGAATCATCCGAACGGTCTTCCACCCTTCGCAATTCGATCTCGAACCCGCCGAGCCCTTCGGGAATCGGCATCCGGAGCGCCCAACCCAGCGCCTCTCCCTCCGTCCTCACATCGATTAAGGCATACTCCGCAATGAGCTGTTGATTTGCTGGAAATGGGCCTGCTTGTACCTTTGGCTCGCTGCCGTACGACGAATACCCTATTCTCATTCCCGCCCAGCTGGGCTGAAGCTCTTCGTTGGCAAGTAGCACGCCCGACATGTCAAGCGCCCTCTTGTACGCAATCCTTGCATCGCTGTATTCCGGGGAGTGATCGACCCCGGCCTCGGTGTAGCCTGTCGCCTTCACGAGCAGCATAAATCGCATGTTTAAGTCCCTCCTTCCAGAAAGAATTGAGTTGTAAATAAAGCTAGTGCTTACCTATAAAAAAAGATAAAAGCTCCTTCGAAATTCGGTTGGCGTCAAGCTTCTTCGTATGGCCGAGCCCCTTCCGGCTCAGCAGTTGCGCATTGGGGAGCACTTCGACCAGAGACTGAGCACCATGACGCAGCGAGATCGGGCTCTCCGTGCCTTCAAGCACCAATGCGGGCATCGTCACTCCGCTCCACAATTGCGATGGAAGCGGCTTGCCTTCGTTATATCCATCCAGCAGCGCGGCGTCATAAGGCAGCGTATGGGCGACGGCCATGAGCCGAGGCCATACGCCTGGCATCAATCGCATCAAGCCGACAACAAATGACGGAGCACCCATCCCCTTCGTCATAAAATAGTTGATCGCATCTGCCCGACGATTGTCTGCAATTAGCTCGGTAACACGCTTCGTAAAATGAGCTGGAGGCATGTGACCTGCCGTATCGACCACGAACGGCGGCTCATGCAAGACTAGCTTCGTCATATTCACCCCGCTCGCTGCCGCCTGCAAGGCAAGAACCGCCCCGGACGACAAGCCGTACACGTAGGCCGAACCGCCCGCTTCGTTCATCATTGCTTGAAGATCCTCAATCTCGCGCGCTATGGCGTATGGCAACGCGTCTCCGCTATCGCCGCGTCCTCTGCGGTCGTAATTGTATACCGTAAAATGCTCCGACAGCAGACTGGCAAGCTGCACCTGCCCCGGGAATTTCCTGTAGCTGAACGCACCTGCTACCAGAATAAGCGCCTGCCCTTGGCCCGCCTTGTCGTACGCGATCTTCGTACCGTCTTTTGAAATGACCGTATTCATCGTTAATCTCCTCTCCAACTTTCAAGCTTCTATTAAGACGACGAACCACGAAGGGCAAAATCGACGCTTCCGTCAAAAAAAATGAAAAAAAATGCCACTATCCTCAAACCTTGATGATAGTGGCATCTTATTAAAGGGTCATCGCATGCCCATGCCTCGCTAAGTATGCTTCCTTTTCCTCATAATCCGGCATGATGCTTCCTACTCGTCGCCAGAACGAACGATCATGGTTCATATGAAGCAGATGGCACAGCTCGTGGACGATGACATAATCAATGACGTCGATCGGAGCCATGGCCAGCCGATAATTGAATAGTAAATGCCGATCCGAGCTGCAGCTTCCCCATTTGGTTGTAGACTCTACGACATCAATCGATTTTGGTTTTACTTTCAGTTTTGCTTGATAGATTTTGATTCGCTCGCCGACCAGCTTCTTGCAGCTCGAGATATAAAACTTCTTAAGCCTGCTCTTCAGCTCATCCTCGTTAAGCCCATCCGTCTCGATTAATTCATGCAGAAAATAATATTTTCCCAGATGGAGAAACTTCCCTTGCTCCTGATAATCTCTTGTCTGCGGGATAGCCTGTGCCGCCGCTATAGCATTAAGTTTGCCCAGTATCGCTTTACCATGTCGCTCCACTGCCCGCATTAATTGTTCATCACTTGTACCATTAGGCGCCTTAACCGTTATGTGCCCTAATGAATCCATCTGAATAGAGAGCTTTGATCTCGTTCCATATAGAACGTTAAAGGATATCGTTTGATTTTCGAATTCGATTTTCATGTACAACATCGTACCATGAAATATGGCGGAAACGAAGCACGGCAAAGCGCCGGCTCTCGGTCATGAACCCTAGCTCTGTTCAAAAGACCGGTTATAGGAGATGATGTGATCTATCGCGTCAGCTACAGAATGGATTACCGTGCCGGCTTGGTTTCTTATATCAACATGGCTGCCGCTCATGGCATAACTATGTTTCGTTATCGCGAACATGGATAAATCGTTGAATGAATCTCCTATACACGCAACTTCGTTTGGATGCAGTCCCAACCTTTGGATCAACAGCGATAGTCCTATTCCTTTCGATACATGAACCGGCATAACATCAAGGCAGTCTTTATCGGAAATAAACGTTTCGATTTTACCTTCAAATTGATTACTCAGCTCAGCTTTCAATTGATACAATTGTTTAAGGTCGCCTAGGTAGGAAAGCTTACTGCATCTTAATTCATCTTCTTGTAAAGCTGTCTCTAAGTCCCCGCGCACGGTACAAGCTGTTAGTATGCGTGCTTCATACGGAAGTGTTATGTCCGTACGTTCCTTCAAATAAAAGGAATCATCGCTGCAATGAATGAAATTCACGAATTGATCGAAGCCGCGGGTTGCTTGAAGGATTCGAGAAGATACTTCGGGTTCGAATACGGAAAATGCCAAAAGCTCCCCATCGTTCGAGCGAACCGTTGCTCCGTTCTGACCGATCGCATGATAACGATCTTTGAATTCCTGCATGACGATCTTGATTTCCGAGTACATCCTTCCGGATGCAATACATAGTTCGAATCCTTCATCGAGCGCCGTTCGAACGGCTGCTAGATCTCTATCATGAATCCGGCGTGCATGGTCCAATAAAGTGCCATCTAGATCACTGACAATCAGCTTAATCATCTTTATCCGCCTCCGATACGACTAATAGTTCCACTTGATGCTCTACAAGCTTTTCCATCATTTCTTTATCCGGCTTTTGGTTGGTGATCAACAAATCGATGGATGCCAAATCCGCTATTTTGTAAAACATTTGATCTCCGAACTTCGTATGGTCCGCCAATACAATGACTTGGCTTGCCCGTTTGATCATCTCCCGCTTAACGACTCCATCTTCCTCATGAGAGTAAGATAAGCCATTAGCCGTAATTCCACAGGCGCCAAGAAATAATTTGTCCACCTGATAATCGGATAACTTATCCAGCGTGGATTGCCCGAATAAAAACCGATGCCGGGGGTGCAATTCCCCGCCTAATAAAATCGTTCTTACCGCTTTTTTTCTTGAAGCCACATCCGCGATATCGATCGAGTTGGTTACGACAACGATATTTTCGGAACTTATATGTTCTGCAGCGAATTGGACCGTGGTTGACGCATCCATCATAATAAAATCTCCGCTATTAACAAGCGAAGCGGCGAAAAGCCCTATCTCGCGTTTCTCATCCGATTCTCTTACCAAACGTTCTTTATACTCGTATATTTCTTTCGTTTTTTTCGGCAAAACAGCACCGCCGTGCGTACGGATGATGAGACCAAGCTCTTCCATCTTCAATAAGTCCCGGCGGGCGGTGTCGCGAGATACGTCGAATTGCTGGCAAATCTCTTTGATATCAATGCGTTGGTGTTGATTCAAGTGCTCCATAATAGCGTTTATCCGCTCTTCTTGAAACATGCTCAGGTCCTCCTATCCATGGTGGTAAGTGTTTCATTTTCGAAGTATATATGTAAGCGTCAAATAGCCCTCCTCTTTACAAGGTGGGGCTATTTGACGCTTACACTCTTTCGGCTAAACTTAGAAGCAAAATATACGTCAAATCGTATACGCTCTTCGCCCTCCGATTCTCGATGAGTTGGGATTGATTTTTGCTCTGCGTAAGCAGGTCGAGCAAGTAACCGGCGAGGTTCGTTTCGTGCTGGAAGCACCTGATAGCCTGCCTATGCTGCCGGCAGCGGTTGAGGTTGCCGCCTATCGGATTATACAATAAGCGATCACGAATGTCGTTCGACATTCAATAGCGCGAAATTGCCGCATACATATCCGTTTGGAAGGGGATTTTTACCTTGAAGTAGCGGATGACGGGATTGGAATAACCGCACAGCGTAAAGGCGTCGGTCTTTATTCCATGAAGGAACGGGCAGAAGAATTAGGCGGTAAATTCAAAATTCATGATCAATCGGGCGGAGGTACGGTTGTTTTTGCCCGATTACCTATTTCGAAAGAGAGTGTGGGCTATGGATCGAATTAGAGTAATGTTTGCGGATGACCATCCTTTTTTCAGGACCGGTCTTCGGGCGTTTCTTTCATCGGTGGAAGACATGGAGATCATCGGGGAGGCATCTTCGGGTGAAGAGACCGTTTCGCTTGCTATAAGTACTCAGCCTGACGTCATTTTGATGGACTTGAAAATGCCCGATATGAATGGAATCGAAGCAATAGGGCGCATCATGGAAACTAGTCCTCATATTGGGGTATCGCCAACAAAACGCGGATTTCGTACGCTAAAGGATAAAAACTCAGTAAAATAGCTATTTTTCCATACGCTAAAGGATGCAATACAAAGGCAATTGGGTTGTGTAATTCTCGCTTTAACAACAACCGTTTCAATGGCCTTAACGTAACACAATTTAACCAATTATGGCCGGATCACGATACAACACAATTGTAAGCGTACGTTTTTCGCGTTTTGCTGTCTCTACCCCAATAAGAGGAGTTTTTCTGAGCAGTGAATTTATGCGATACTCGCTCAAGGTAAATGTCTGGTATCCATACTCCTTCCGAATTTCCTCCAGATGCTCGTATTTCGTGGCCTCCCGTTCGCCGTAATATGCAAAAGACTCCATATTGACATTGATTTGCTTTGCAATATAACGAAGGACTTGAATAGGCACTTCTTTTACATCAGAAAGCGTCCAGCCGAGATAGCGAAGTACGCACAGCTGTACGGCAAAGCCGAGTTGGTTATACTCTCTTCGCCGCTGCTGGATGATTTCAAGGTCATGCTGGGTAAATGTGAAGTAAGTGCCCAATTCCCATTCGCCGAGATCGGGCGGTATTTGCAAATATTGCAGCCGTTCCTCCGGAGTCAGCAGTTCCCTTACTCAAGATCGCGGCCAGTCTCGTGAATGGATACGTCTGGATCGAAACGGTGCAATGGGACAACTTCAATGAAGCAACGACGCTGCAGTCATCGGTAGAAGCGTACAAAGACCGGTTCGGATACTACCCCGCAGTGATTCTCGCAGACAAGATCTATCGCAACAGAGACAATCTGAAGTACTGCAAGGAACTGGGCATTCGCATGAGCGGCCCGAAGCTCGGGAGGCCATCGAAAGAAGGAACAACAGCCGCCGATCGCAAGCAGGAACGCGAAGACGCAGCACAACGTAACGCGATCGAAGGCAAGTTCGGTGAAGGTAAACGCAAACTAGGACTGAGCCGCATTCGAGCCCGTAAAGCGGAGAACAGTCTAACCGTGATAGCCACCCAGTTCCTCGTCATGAATCTGGAGACGTGGTTACGGACTCTCTTTTTGCTTTTTTTCAGGATTCTTGGGCTCGGCGTCCTTCGTTTCGCCTAGGCTCAGTAGGAAACTTGTTCAGCAAGCCCTATTTAGCTTTGACTCAATGTCACATGACTGTTTCACTCGATGTTGTGCTTATTGTACAACAACTTTAATAGTAAGGTCACACAATTTGGGATCCAAGTCTCTCTCACTTGACATATTAAATACTGGTACTCCTTTTTTATTAAAATGAACTCTGTGCATAGCTGAACATCGTGTACCAAAACTTACGATTTCCTCTTCACCATGATACATAATCATAGTATTACCATTGTAATCTCTGAAAAATGAATTGTGCCCTGGCCCGTATACTCCAGGAATAGAATAGTAGGACAATACAGGGGTGCTTGCTTTTTCCCACTCATTAACATTCAGAAAATCTCTGCCCCGTGGTATCTTTAAAAGCCCTAAAGCATATGTATAACCACATGCTCCCCCGCCAGAGTATGTTATATATACCATATCATCAGTAACAAGAGGGTATGGGCCTTCATTGTTGATTGTTCCTTGAATGTTTTCCCAACCAAATAGTGGTCTGGAAAGAAGCACAGGTTCACTTGTCAGCATGGTAGGATTTTCTTCATCTATCGTAGCAATATACAGCATAGAACCAGTATCAAGTGGTGTTCCAATATTTTTTCTATAAGACCAGATAATGCATGAAGTGCCATCAGCCTTGAAATATGTCATATCCAATGTTATACCATCCTGTGCCAAATATGTTCCATCTGACTTTTTCACTCGCACAGGTGCGTTCCAATCTTCGGCCTCCATGATGTCTCCATCTTTTTTCAATTTCATCATATGACATTGTGGTCCCCACTCTTTTCCGCTGGCAGCAAAAAGTATGAATAAATCATCTCCAATCACATGAAATTCCGGTGCCCAAAATGTCTGTATGAAGCCTTTTTCTTCATCTACATCCAGAATGACAGCTTCTTTAAATCCAGGAACGAACAATTCTGATATGGTATCTGCTTCTCGTACATAGATACCAATATCATTCACATTATCATTCGTTGCAATATAATAATATTTATTGTTCCATGGAAGAATTACAGGGTCTGCATATCCACGAGCTAATGGGAATGAATACGTCTCTTGTACTGCTTTCCCCTTAACTGTATAAGTTCCCGGAGTAGAAAAATTCATTCCTGTGTAGTCCCATTTTACCTGCTTTTCTGAGGTTGAACCATCTGAATAAAACGCCTCTGCTTTTACCAGTTCCAACTCTTCAGGAGATGTTATATTCACACTATCCGGTACCCGTACTTCTGTATTATAAATCGGGGTCCAATTTGCTTTAATCTTATTTCCCCTAATGCTGTCAACGGAAAGGATATTACCTTGTCTTATATTAGATAAATTTACAACGGGGTGCTGGAATTCATACGCATTTGCCGCTTCAGCGGCGGATATGCTGTCTATACTCATTGATTTGTTTAATCGGTTTACATAAAAATTCCCTTTATTGTCCTCCCAGTATAATTCATACACTTCATCAGCAGCATTAAACTCACATGCTGCTTCTTTAACAAACAAATCTTCATGCAGTTTAACCAAGTCACAATCATGAAAAGTGATTAGATCCTCTGAGGTCCACAGCAGGATTTGTCCTTTACTTTCAGCGTCATCATTTCCACTTGCATCAACCCTCACGGCCACAATTCCAAAGGAACCCTCTGCAGTCCGAAACAGGTATGGGTTCTTCAGTCCTTTTTCATGAATTACACCTTTTTCATCAATTGTACCCAAAGCGAATAATACTCCGTAATTTTCGTTTAACGGCTTAAAATCATCATCACCCTGGCAATAAGCAAAATGAATACTGTTACTTAAAGATTCAGTATATTCATTATCCGGCTGACGGGTATAGATTAATATTTTTACATCATCTTGCAAATTATTCATAATATTGCCTCCCGATAGAATTTGGAATTATTTTTCCAGTAATATATCAAAGATTTTTATGGCCTCACTGCCTTCTTTTACGAATGCTATAAATTCGTGCAGTTTTGCAGGGCATATTATGATTTGGCCTCCTGTATGAGTCTTTCCATCAAATACATGAATCCAGTTGCCTTCAGGCAGGTAAACCTCACGCTGTTCCTGTCCCTGTTCAACAATTGGTGCAAATAGGATATCTTCACCATACATATACTGATCCTCAAGAGTATAACAATTCTCATCCTGATAATAATCAAAGAACATCGGCCTCATAATAGGCTTACCGGTTTTACTTGCAATATCCATATACTTCTGTGTATATGGTTTCATGCGTTCCCGAAGTTCGATGAGATTTTTAAGAACGAGATAGTTATCTTCTCCAAAACACCATATTTCATTGTCACCTCCGCTTGGTTCAATGATGCCCGGGTGTGGAAATAATCAATGACAATTGCATCAATGGGAATGCCTCGTTTTTTTATATTCCCGTGCAACCTCAAGCAAATCCTCCTGAGATTCATAACGTAGCTTACACTGTCAGAAACCTCCTGCCCAGCCCGGAAAATCCGGAGAATAACCGGTTAGGTCACAATAAGTTTTCATAACATCTGCCGGAGTCTCGCCAGCGTATACAAGATAGTCCGCCTGGTAGGCACTGTCTGATGTCCACATAGTATGAATGTTCGTCAGTTCGCAGCGGCAAGGTATGCTCTGCCTGCGGCAAAACCAAGCCCCTCTCACAATTTCTCCGCCGCTCCGGCAGAAGGTCGGGCAAGGGCGCCCGCAGAGGAACATGCCGTACCTGCCGTAAGAGGGCAAAAAGGCAACTGCCATGTGGGAAGCTGCAGACGACGCGGTTATTGCCGAGCCAGCTCCCGTGCCCAAGATCAGAGCCAAACGGCCCCTGCCCGTTCCGCCTCCTCGTCCGAAGGGACCCGATGCCTCCATCCTGCGGCCTAACCGGGAAGGCATCATCAAGATGCGGGGTCAGACGGATAAGGGCAGGCGCTGGTACCAAGAGACTGATCTGGAGACTGTGACGGTTCTAGTCCGGGAGTTCGCCGCGGTGGTCGTGAACCCCCATATGATCCGGCGGATCTACAGCAGCAAGATGTTCCGCTGTCCCAGTGCCGGCTTCACATATGAGGTGCTTATTCGCTTCAAGCGCCGTACCAACCTTTGTCGAGATGAGAATCTGCGGTTCGCGCGGTGCATAACCTTGCACTAGTTTGGAAAGGTGCCCCCCTCCTCTTATTTGGATAGTATTTTGGGCCAATGTCATGGAATAATGATATGATCTTGCTTTTCTGATATTCGTAATAGAGTTGTTAGGATCAGTTCCAGACGATGGCTGCCTTTTCCCAGGCCAGAAGTCCTTCGGCTATTTTAACGCCGAAGCATGGTTTCCTGAAATTCACCGGGACTGACGCCGTAATACTGCTTGAATACGCTGCAGAAATACGAAATGTTGATCATGCCTACCCGCTCCGCCACTTCCGACACTTTCAACTTGGTCATGCGCAGCAGTTCCTCCGATTTTCGCATGCGCGTCTCCATGATATATTGATGAACGGTTTTGCCATTGGTTTTCTTGAACAGCACCCCGAGATGGTTTGGGGATACGAACACCTCATCGGCCAGCATGGACAAACTCAGGTCGTTAGAACCGATCTTTTCCTCAATCAGGCGGATCGTCTTCTCGACGATGTAATCGGTCTTGTGAATCCGCCTGGTTTCCAATCGCGCGAACAAACCGTCGACGTAATCCCTGACATAGCCGCACATTTCCCCGAGCCGGTTCATGCCCAACAACTCCTGGATGCGTCCCTTGTCCCCGCCGCGATCGTCCTCGATCATGGACAGGTCGATGATCAAGCCGTTCATCAGCGTGGCGATATAATGCTTGCCGGCGCCGGTGTGGCTGCGGATGGAGGCGAACATGCGATCCAATTCCTTGTGAATGGCTGTCCCTTGCAGCGCGAGCATATGAAGCCGCACTTGGCGGGAAGCTTCCTGCCAAGCGGTCAGGAAGGCATACGACCGTTCTGTGTAGCTGTCCCGTGCCTCCGCCTCCATCTCGGACGTGACGACACCGGCAATTCCGTAGAACACCCCGTATTGTGCCGCGCTCAGCGCTTGCCGGTATGCAGTCCCGGAGTGGAGCAGACCGGGCGCGGAATTGCCTGTTCCGATCGTAAGGGGGAGCGGGGACAATGCCTTCCATAAACCAAGCAGCTGCTCGGCAATCCGACTCGTGTCGTCCGAAGCGGCTTGTTCCGTGAGCGGCACGACCGCGGTCACGGCGCCTGCAATCGAGTCGCAGGGAACCAGGTAACCCGACTCGTTAAAAAGGCGGCGGATCTCCTCGTCGGGCAGCGGCGTGGGTGGTACAATCACCATGACGCCGAGCGGCTTCGAGCAAAGCTCGACCTCCTTAACCGACAATTGTGCGATCACCTGTTCCGGGTTTCCCCGCCCCGTCAACAGATTGAGCAATAGTTTCTCCACCTCCATCCGTTCACCGGAGCGAAGCCTTCGTTGAATGTGCATCTCTTCCCGGCGGCGCGCACGGATCTGTTCGCACATCTTCAAGACACGAAGCATGGAGGTGCGCATCTCTTCTTCTTCCACCGGCTTGAGCACATAGTCGTCGGCATGCAAGGAGATTGCTTCACGCGTATATTCGAAATCGCTGTATCCCGTCAAGAAGACGATCCGGACATCCGGCAGTCTTTCGCGGATTTTTTGCGCCATCTCGAGTCCGTTCATGCCGGGCATGCGGATATCCGCGACGATGATGTCCGGCGCAAGCTCCATCGCTTTCTCATAGCCTTCGATCCCGTCGACGGCCGTACCCGCGATGGTGATGCCCATGGCGTTCCAGTCCAGGAAGTCGACCAGGCCTTCCCTCTCCCAGCGTTCATCTTCGACGATCAGGATAGAATACATCGATGATTCACTCCTTCGGTAGCGTGATGTTGATCGAAGTGCCGACACCCGGCCGGCTGACGACCGCAACTTTGACTTCATCGCCGTAATAACCGCGCAGACGGTCGAGAATGTTCTTGAAGGCGTATCCGCTTCCGCTAGAGCGGCGGATCTGGCCGCTCAACATCGCCTGAACGCGCTCGCGCGGAATACCGACGCCGTCGTCGATCACCTGGAAGACCAAATGATTCGTGGTCTGATACGCTCTCACGATGATCGTGCCGTGACTTCGCTTTGGTTCAATACCGTGTGACAGGGCGTTCTCGACGAGCGGCTGCAAAATGTTCTTTGGAATGGTATAGGGATACACCTTGTCATCCACGTCAAAAACGATATCGAACATATTCTCGAACCGGAATTTTTGGATCTGCGCATAGACGCGCACCATTTCGATCTCATCGTATACGAGGATCGTCGATTTCCCCTTGTTCAACACGAGCCGGTAAAATTTCGCCATCGCATTGGCAATATTCGTGATCTCCGGCGATTGTACCTTGCGCGCCACCCACGAGATCGTAGCCAGCGTATTGTACAGAAAATGAGGATTGATCTGCGATTCCAGCGCCCGCAGTTCCGCCTCCTTCTCGACGATCCGGCTTTTGTACACCGTCTCCACGAGATCGTGGATGCGCCTGGTCATCGTGTTGAAGCTCTGCGCCATGAGCGTGAACTCGTCGTTCGACTCAACTGGGACCGAGACGTCGAGCGAGCCTTCCCGCACTTCCCTCATCGCCCGTACGAGCACCTTCATCCTTCGAAGCAGCCGGGAGGTGATGCCGTATACGATCAGGCAGAGGGCTAACAAAACCGCCAGCAGGACGAAGAACATTCTTGACCACGAATGCTTCATGCCGTCGATGAACGGACTGACCGGATAAATGCCCACAATGCGCAGATCGAGCCAGTCGAGAGGCGCCGAAATCACGATGGAGCGGACGCCCTTGACGTCCATGACCTGATCGAACTTGACGTCCCCGGGCAAGCCCTGCAATCCATAATCGGTCAGATCCGTCAGGCCGGACGATCCGGAGACCACCCTGCCGGAAGCGTCCACGACGAAGACATTTCCGCGATAATGGTCCTTCGAAGCTTTAAGAGAGGCAAAGAAATCATCGCGGTCGACTTCAATCTCCAGTATTCCGGCCATGTCGGTGTAACGGCTTGAGAGGATCTTGTGATCGTAGGAGAATACCTGCGTATGTCGGATCGACCCCGGGGAGGGGAGAAGGACATGCTCGTTATGAAGTCCCCTCCATCGTGTGATCCGGTGCATGTCTTGAATGAACGGCGCATAAGAAGGTTCCGCCTCGATCCTTGAGAGGTGGTAAAACCCGTCATACAGCTCGGGAAGCGATTGGTTCTTTACGTAGATCCGGATGGAATGGAGATACTTATTTTGCAGGAACATACTGCCGATAATCGGGGCAATGTTGTCCCGGTATTCTTGCGATTGATAAGGCTGGCTCAAAAACGGGCTGCCAAGAAAATTCTGGATGCTCGGACTGGACGCGATGAGCTCCGAGAGAGACTGCACCATGGTCACTTTCTGAGAAAGACTGTCCTTCATCTGCTGGACATCTTGCATCATCAAGATTTTCCCTTGATCGATGGCTGCCTGCGAAGCTTGATCATACAGGATGAATCCCATAAACCCCATGGAAGCCGTCAAGCTTGACAGGAAGGTGATGACGAACTTCGCTTTGACGCTCAATTGTTTCGGAAATCGAATCGCATTACGCATCGGGACCACTCCAGCGGCTCATGTATCAGTTCTGTCCTCATCGTAACATATTCAGCCCGCAAAAACAGTCAGGAGTCTGTCCGAGGAATCTGTTTTTTCGTCGGACAGACTCCAAGCTTTCCGCATCCGATTGCACGGATTAGGAAAGCTTGTGTTTAGCGATATGCTTCTTTTATTACTTCTTGTACATCGTGGCTACGGTATTCTCGTACTGATCGGCTTGCCACTTGATGACGTCGTCATAACCTAGACCTTTTGCTTTCGTCATCATGTCCTGCTTCAGCTTGTTGAATTGATCGTCGCTCTTCGCGAACATCATCTGCCAGGAATATTGCTTGATGACCTTGCCCACTTCGCCGCGCTTCAGCTTGATGTCGGCAGGCTCTTCGGCAGGCGGTTTCCCATTGAAGAACGCGGGGTGAACGGAAATCAAGTCATGCTTCACGACGTATTGCTTCTGGGTGAGCACACCCATGGCGTCGCTCCAGCTCTTGGTTACCGGATCCGGATTGTGCTCCAGGTACGATGTCCACAGAGTATAATCATACGGCTCGCCCGTCTCTGGATTGATCATCGTCAAAGCGAGCGTGGCATTATTGAGCTGGTTCGTGCCGTCCTTAAAGTTGCCGCCGCCGTATTGATCCGGGATCGGAACGTTATTTGCCGGCAGCGCTTTGTAACCCAGATCGGTCAGCTCAGGCTTGCCTTTGCTGTTCAGATCCCAGAGCAAGCCTTTCGGCCCGTAATTGGACTCTGCAATGCCTTCCGGCGTGTAAAGCCAATTCACGAACTGCATGACGCGCTCGGGGTACTTCGTCTTTGCGCCAATCGCCCAGATACCGTTGCTGCCGTAAGGATTATATCCTCCGGACCAGACCTTCTGGGTATCGATAGGAACATACTTGAAACCTTTGCCCGCATTCAGATGTTCCGGCGTATTGTAGACATTGGACGCCCACGGGAATTGGGCAGCGAGAATCTGTCCATCCTTATACTTATCACTGACATTGCTGAACTTCTGCGTCAAGGAGTCCGGGTCAAGCAATCCCATCTTGTTGGCCTTATAGAAGAAATCCAAGCCTTGCATGTAGTAGCTGTTGTCGTCCAGCATGCCTTGCCAGCTATTCGAGTCGGCTTTCGTAAGGATCAGGCTGTTGTTGTTGTAGTTGTCACCTTCCGCATAGCCGAACAATTGAGCAGTAACCTTCGCGTTCATCGAGTAGTCGCTGTCCCAATCGGACCATAGCGAGAAGCCGTACGTCGGTTTGCCGGAATCGCTCTTCGGTGCCAGCTGTTGCATTTGCTTGAGAACGTTCAGAAGATCATCCAGATTTTTGATTTTCGGACTGCCCAGCTGCTGGTACAAGTCCCAACGGAGATTGGGTCCGAAGCCCATGTCTGAGCCTTCACTCGGACCGGTTCCGCTGCCGACGTTGCCGCCGACGCCGTAGATGGCCGTGCCGCCGCCGAACATAGCGCTGTTCGCTTTCAGCGCTTCGGGCGCGTATTTCTTGATGTCTTGACCGTACTTGTCAAGCAAGCCGTTCTTGTTCCAATCGAGGAGCAAGCCCGCCTTGATAGCATCGGTATAATCCTTGCCGCCGAGGCCGATGACGAGATCCCCCAGGTCTCCCGAAACCATCTGCGTGGCGACCTTCTGCCCGCCGCCCGTCAGGTTGGGAGCGATGATGTTTAACTTGATGTGGAACTTGTCGTTGACCAGCTTGCCGAACCAGCCGGATTGAATCCCGGCATAGTTGGCCAAGTTGTCGAATACGGTCAACGTGATATCCGGCAGATTGGAAGCATCCGTCTTGCCTGTGTCCGCGCTTGTCTGCGGCGTGGTCGTCGAGCCGTTGCCCGTCGGATTGTTGGTGCCGCCGCCTCCGCATGCTGACAACAAGACCAGCATCGCAGACATCAGAACGGCGAGGCCTGTCCTTTTCTTCTCTTTGTTCATGTGTGTTGAAACCTCCTTTTGGATTATCCAGCCTTCTTTCTCATGGGCATTGCCCTCAAGCCGAGTCATTTCCCGGCTCATGTAAAGCGTTATCAGAAGCATGCATCACCTCCTCAACAGAATAATGGGGAACCGGGAAGGGAAATCACCCCTTCACGGCCCCGAGCATGATGCCTTTGACGAAATAACGCTGGAAGAACGGATAGACGAGCAGGATTGGCGCGACGACAACCATCGAGACTGTGGTCCGGATTGAAGTAGCCGTCGGCATCTCCGCCAGATTCATATGCTGCATTCCGGACGACTGCTTCATCAATTGGGCAAGTGAAGTCGCCTCGTTCATGTAGCGATACAGAATGAACTGGAGCGTGAACAGCTTCGGATTGGAAACCAGGAACAGATTGTCGAAAAAGGTGTTCCATTGGGCCACCGCCGAGAAGATCGCGATCGTAGCCAGAATCGGCGTAATGAGCGGCATGACAATTTGCCAGAAAATTCTCAGATGTCCCGCCCCGTCGATCATCGCCGATTCCTGCAAGGCCGCCGGGGTGGATTCGATGAACGTTTTGACCAGAATGACATTAAATGGTGAAACGATCGCCGGCAAAATGTAAGCCAAGAAATTATTGGTCAAGTGGAGATTATACATGATAAGGAACCACGGAATCAGACCGGCACTGAAATACATCGAAATAACGACGAAACGATACCAGAACCGGCGTCCCCACATCATGTCTTTCGTGAACAGAAAACCGAGAAATGCCGAGGCGAACACGGTCAAAACCGCGCCGAGTACGGTGCGCGACACCGAAATGAAGGTAGCAAAGGCGATGCCGGGAATCTGGAATACATTGGCATAGTTGCTGAATTGTATGCCTTTCGGGTAGAACAAGATCAACCCGTTGCTGCTCAGGTCGTTGTTGCTGATCGTATTGATGAACAAATAATAAAAAGGAAAGAAGCAGGCCAATGTGAACAGGATCATGATGGTGTAATTCAGTATGTCAAATAAGGTGAATTTGGTTCGTTTACCCATTGAGGTGTATTCTCCTTTCGATTGCACTTGCCGGTTCTAGACTACGCCTTCTCCACGAACAAGTTTGGATAAGCTGTTGGCTGCGAAGAAGAGGATCAGACTGACCAAAGACTTTAAGATGCTGACCGCAGTCGCGAACCCGTAATTACCGTTCGCCATCCCGACATTGTATACGTACAGATCGAGCACTTCGATATGATTCATGTTCATCGCGTTGGAGAACACGAAGAACTGATCGAACCCGGCATTAATAAAGCTCGCAATCGACAGGACGAGCAATACGAAGTAGGTGGACATGATGCCCGGTACGGTCACGTGCCAGATCAGGCGGAAGCGTCCGGCGCCGTCCACCCTAGCCGCTTCGTACAATTCCGGGTCGATTCCGGTGATCGCAGCGATGTATAGGATCGCTCCCCAGCCAAGGCCTTTCCACACTTCCCAGAGCGTCATCCGCAGCCACACATGTTCGCTGGAGGCAAGAATGTTCGTCGGTTGTTCGATCCAATTCAACTTGAACAACAGATTGTTCACGAAACCGTTATCGACGGAAAACAGCATGAACGCGAACGAATAGACCAACACCCAGCTAATAAAGTTCGGCAACGTAGTAATCGTCTGGACGATCCGCTTGAACGCAGAATTCCTGATCTCCGTCAAGAGGATTGCAAAGATAACCGGAAGAACCGACGTCAGCATACCCAATCCGCTGAAGGCGAACGTGTTGGTCAGAACCCGGTACAATTCCTGGCGCTGGATAGGATTCGAAACCATCGAGGTGAACCAATAAAAGCCCATGAACTTACTCTGGGACAGCGGAATGCCCGGCCGGAAGTCATAGAAGGCATAAATCCACCCGAATAGCGGCAGGTAGGAAAACAAAAGCACCAAAATCAGAAATGGTGACGCCATCAAAAAGAGCTTGTATTTGTCCCTGGACTGGAATCGTTTTCTCACGATCGAGGAATTCGTAACTTTCGTCAGGCTGGCATTCATCTTACTCCCCCTATTTATTTGATAACTTAAATTATAAGGAAATATGAAAACGCTTTATATATCAATAAATCACTTCCATGTCAAAATACCACGAATTTAATTCTTGATTTCATATTCATCACCCTCCTATAGATGATGGCGGCGACGAAAGGAAAAAGCCACCGTCAATGGCGGTTCCGATTTCACCGACAAAGAAAGTGGCTGATGACAGCTATGAACAGAAGCAAATGCCAAAAGTCATCATTTAGCACCGATACCTTTTTCTTGTCCATATAACCTGTCAACAATAAATATGAGCAAATAGATTACCATAATATGTCCGGTTGTATACGCTAAAAACGAAAGTTTTTTCATCACAACATAATCAAATTGAAAATATCTAATCAGTTCATTAAGTATGTGTTATGGAACAACAGCTAAAGCGTCCACAACCAAAGTGCCGCTGACCACCTCTAACTGGGGTCCCGCCAACATTTTAACGAAAATATACGCTAAGCCGATAACATTCGAAGGCTTAGCGTATTTTCTTACTCTAAGCTAATCCGGCCCACTGGTCATTCAACTTCCTGTTGTTTCAGCGGTCGTAATGAACTGAGGGACATATTCTGCTTGAAATTGAATTTGTATTCGTACGTGAGGGACATCCGTACAAAACATCTCATTTTGTGAAGATGTAAAAAAAGGGAGCTGCCGCGGCAGCTCCTTCTTCGTTTGTATAGACACAAAGCGTGAATACTGTGTTATCTGACGTAATTGGACCACTTTGATTATTCCTTCTAAAGATCGGTTACCTTGATACCTCTAATTGAGTTAACAATAATGTCTGCCTTTGATAGATCTTGATTCCCTGAGTTTTGGTTTATAAATCCAAAACATTTCATTCCAGCAGATTTTGCGGATTGAATTCCATTTTTTGAATCTTCAAGAACAATACATTCAGACGGATCGACTCCCAAAAGTTTTGCAGCTTCTAAATAGACATCCGGTTCTGGCTTGCCTTTTGCTACTTCTTCGCCACTAACTATGCAATCGAAATACTCCAGTATTTTAAACTTTAATAATACTTCGTTAATAAATTTGATCGGAGAAGAAGAAGCTATTCCTAATAAAATATTGAGCTTTTTAAGTTCTAAAATTAATTCATATATGCCATTAATTGGACCGATTTCAGTTGATCTTATCAATTCAATTTTTAATGAAAGTTGATATTCAATGATCTCAGATACCGAATGTGAGATATTGAATTTTTGTTTCAGAATCTTCCACATTTCTGGATTGGTCATTCCTACAAATTCATCTAGCTCATGAGGGGAAATAGTAACCCCAAAAAAATTCATTGTTTTAACATCAATATCAAAATGTATTGGTTCACTATCAATGATGACGCCATCCATATCAAAAATAAAAGCTTTCAATATTTCATCTCCCTGCAATTCGAATTTGTTCAGGAACCTCGTCAACTTTCCGTGTAGGGGTATCGCCAACAAAACGCGGATTTCGTACGCTAAAGGATAAAAACTCAGTAAAATAGCTATTTTTCCATACGCTAAAGGATGCAATACAAAGGCAATTGGGTTGTGTAATTCTCGCTTTAACAACAACCGTTTCAATGACCTTAACGTAACACAATTTAACCAATTATGGCCGGATCACGATACAACACAATTGTAAGCGTACGTTTTTCGCGTTTTGCTGTCTCTACCCTATATTGGAATAGTCGTTCTGATAATGTTTGATGATGATGATTCTATTTTTTCTGCCATGAGAGCGGGTGCGCGCGGATATCTCTTGAAAGGAGCGGGACAAGAGGAAACGCTTCGCGCGATACGCGCGGTCAGCAGCGGCGAGGCCATATTTAGTCCATCGATAGCCAGCCGTCTCATGCAATACTTTTCGGGATTGAAGCCGATTTCGACCGAATCCGTCCCTCTACCGGATCTTACGGAACGGGAACGGGAAGTATTAACCTTGATCGCTCAAGGTTTCTCCAATTCAGATCTGGCGAACCGGCTTTTCCTCAGTCCCAAAACCGTGCGAAATCATATCACGAATATATTCAGCAAGCTGCAGGTAGCCGATCGTGCTCAAGCGATATTGAGGGCGAAGGAAGCGGGATTGGGTTGAATTCAATACCTATGGATTAATTAACGGGTACTGTGTACTTAAAGATTTTCTGCTCATTTTTCTTGCATATGGGTAACACATAACCTCAAACTTGCCCATGACTAACACATAAAACGACATGTAATCGGAAGCGAAGATGACCATGGCAAATACGGCTCGAGCGCCTCTGGATTTTGTGAATCCGGAAGCTGCGGAAGCTGCTCGAACAGGTACTTTAAATATTGAAATGGAAGAAGTCCGTTTTCCTTCGCCGTCTCGATGACGCTGTAGATCGCCGCACTTGCCTTCGCGCCGCGAGGCGTATTCGCAAATAACCAGTTCTTTCTTCCGATCACGAATGGCTTGATCGAGCGCTCACTGCGGTTATTATCGATCTCGAGCCGACCATCCTTCAGGAAGGTGGTCAATTTCTCCCACTGATTCAGGCTGTAAGCAATCGCTTTTCCAACCAGACTCTTCGGCAGTGTTTGAGAGCGCTGCTGCTTAAGCCATACCGAATAAGCCTCCAGGATCGGAAGGCTCCGCTTCTTTCGCTCGGCATATCGTTCTTCTGGCGAAGCATCCTTCAGCTCGCGCTCAATGGCGAAGAGAGCATTGCAGTAAGCCAGTCCTTGACTAGCCACCGAATCCTTGTTACCTCTGGTCGCTGGCGGGGCTGCTTTCAACGCTTCATCGTATTTACGCCGCGCATGTGCCCAGCACCCCACAAGAGTCACACCAGGAACCTTATGATAGCCCGCATAACCATCGACATGCAGATAACCTTTGAACCCGGATAAGAAGATTTGTGGATGCTCGCCGCCACGTGTCTTCTGGTAATCGTAGATGACCGCCGGTGCTACACCGCGTCCGGTGCGATACAGCCACAAATACGAGGACGATTGAGCAGACTTCCCAGGCTCACGCAGCACCTGCAGCGTCGTCTCATCTGCATGAAGCACATCCTGCCTTAGCAGATAAGCTTTCATCACGGAGACCAATGGCATGAGCCATTTCTGTGCACCATAGATCATCCAATTCGCCATCGTCTGACGAGATAACGTGTATCCGAGACGCGCGAAATGCTGCTCTTGCCGGTATAACGGCAAGCTGTCGACGTATTTCTGGCTCATTACGTAAGCCATGCTCGACGGTGATGCCAAACTTCCCGGATAAACAGGTTTTGGCATCACAGCTGTGACGATCGGGGTTTCAATATCTTCACGTTCACAATGACGGCAGGCATACACATTTCGCACGTGACGGATGACCTTCACTTGTGGCGGTACAACGGCAATTTCATTGCGCGTCTCCGTACTCATCTCGTGAAGAGAACCACCGCAGCACGTACATACTTGCTCGCCTTCTTCCAGTGAATAGGTGATGGTTTCTACTGGAAGCTTGGAGAGATCCTCTGTTCGCTTGCCGGATGACTTGCGACGCTCGTAGGTAATCTGTTCAGCCCGCGGCTCTTCACCAACAGGTGATGCCAGCATTTCGGCTTCATTGAACAATGAGAGCTCTAATTGATCCGGGTGCGTCTGCTCACTAGAAGTACCAAATCGCTTTTTCTGCGCTAAGCGGAACTGCTCTTCGTACCATTTAAGCTTAGCCGATAGTTCGATGATTTGTTGTTGTAGAGATTCAATGGTTGGCGTATCTGCATGTTTTTCCATACTTTACTCATTAGATAATAAACACCTAATCCCTGTAAGGACCTATGACGAAATGATTACAAAGATGTGACTAAATGACGGAAACGGCATTGACCTTGGGATGAGCTTGCCGCTGGCTGAGTGAAAGACCATCCAGCAGCCAGCGGAGCTCCCTGCTTGAAATGGCCACAACTTCCTCCTTGCCTGTAGGCCATTGAAATCTGCCCCGTTCCAGGCGGCGGTAGTAAAGCCAGAATCCATTATAATCCCAGTAAAGAATTTTGAGTTTGTTGCATGCCCGGTTACAGAATACGAACAAGCCGGAAGAGAACGGATCCAAGCCGAAGCTTTCCTGGACGATGGCAGCAAGTCCGTCGATCGACTTGCGCAGATCGGTAGAACCACAGGCAAGAAACACACGCTGATTGCTTGAAAAGGTCAGCATGATGAAGTAAGCACGTAAATCACTTCGCGCAGAAGCTTCGGGTCAAAGCCGGAATGAAGCTCAACCCTGATCTCACCGATATGAAGGATTAGAAAAGGAGCAGAAAAAACGCTGCCCGGTGGATCAACAGCGGCAAGAGGTACAAACTGTACGTGAGAAGTCTTTGGGTCTGGAGTAGTCTGGGATGAACCACGTTTTATTTTGTAAAGCCAATATTTCAATTGTTCGACAGAGCACTCATTTGCGTTGCACCAAGCTTTCATTGTGAGGCCACTTGCCCGATAGGCTGCGATGCGTGCTTGCCAATCTTGTCTGCGTTGTTCATTAGCATTCATGAGATATCCTCCATACTCAGGTTAAACTCATGATCTCATAGCGAGCGTAGTAGTTGAAGGTGGGAAGAGTTTGACGCTTACGTATATATAAGGCATTATACGCCAAACATTTAAGTCATTACAATCATTTATCTTCTTTTATGCATCAAAATAAGCCAAGCTTCAACCAAGACAGAATCCTGGTTGAAGCTCGGCTTGAATGTTTATTTCTTTGAATTACAAGACGCTTCCCTCGAAATGTCTTGTTTACGGGCTTTTAAATTAGTTAGCTATTGAAATATAAAGATTATAACTATCCAAAGAGGAAATACTTCCATTTACCCATTTCAATGCAGATCTTAATGGAATGTAATAGGTGCTATCTGCGATCTCGGCAGTAACATCTGTCGCCTTGCCATTAAGAAGTACATTACTATTTGATTTAACTATTTTAATCGTCGACTTCTCCTTTTTCAGAACAATGTCCCCTGCCTTATCAATCTCAAGACTATAACCAGCAGCCTTCGAAAAATCTCTGACAGAGATATAGGTTGAGTACTTAACGCTAATTAATTGTTTATTTAAAACCTGTTGTTTCGTATCAACAAATAAGTTTAAGTCTAAATAGGTATATACTGTTCCACTATTTGTATAGTAATTACAATCCCAGATCCGTTCATAATAAATATAGTATGTATCCGTAGATACATATACATCTTTAATCTTCTTACAGTGTGAAGCTTCTGGATATTCATTGCTGATTACTTTTACTTTTGTAATTTGGGTAGTTGTATTTGAAGAACTTGATTCTGAGCTACTCGAGCCACCATTATGGTAATGATATCCGGTGCACAATCCTTTAGCCTTGGATTTATCAGAACAGTTATGTCCACCGCTACTGTCCGTACGACCTGAATGAGCTAAAGCGATGGTAGGCATTATCATAGATACAAGCATGACAGACAATAAAATGATACTTACTAATTTCTTCACAATATCCCTCCAATTATATAGACACAAAGAACTAAATGAAATCTAGTAAAATTATACTATCAATATTGAAGGAAATAAATGGTTAGATTGCAATTAATACATCTTTTTATATCAGCGCCTCCCTTCGATATGTCAGGCGAGGTCGTTCGTTCCGATCAGCAAAAAAACTTTCTCTGTCCGATTTTAACCATTTGGCATCCAACTTTTGGGCAAAGAAAGGGGGGTAATGGACATGGCTAACAACATGCATTTAAGCTATCTTCTTTTGAGATTCGCTTTCATTAGTGAGGCAATCTTCTGTTCGTCCCCACTCGAAAACCGTTCCAGTTGATTGATGACAAGTTCTTGCCGTCGTACGGAATGGTTTTGGCTTAACTTAGCCTTTCCCTCTATTTTGTTGATTCTTATTTTGAATCCTTGAATCCCTTTACTCATCCCGGCGATAAAGTCAGCGTCTACATCTTGCAAACGATATGAACTATCAGGAGCCTCATACTTCAATACCAGTTCATGCAAGTGATCCGCTGACTCATTTTCATCATCAATAAGTTCGACTCCGCCGTATACATGAACCGTCACATAATTCCATGTTGGAACTGCTTTATTTGTTTCATACCATGAAGGGGAGATATAGCAATGCGGACCATGAAAAATGGCTAAGACAATTTAATTGCTGATATCCTTCCACTGAGGGTTCGGACGTGCAAGATGCCCATATAAGTATTTGTTCTCATTATCCAAAATTAAAGGTAAATGAGTAGCAACGGGTATTCCGTTTTGTTGTGAAATTAGCGTTGCAAAGCTATGTTCCTTGATAAGGTCGTAAGCGATTTTTATTTCATCAATGTGAAAGTGCGAAGGAATATACATGGTTTTCTCCTCCTCGTTTGCTCTATATGAGTGTTTTGGTCATTATAAAATCGATTTGTTCTTCATCACCCATATAGAAAGAGTGAGCTCCTGTTTGAACAAAGTCCATTTTTTTATAAAAGGTAATTAGTCCTCGAACTGTGGTTCGGTCTTGGCACGACTTACGCGGAATACTGCGTAATGACCGGCTTATTCATAACAGCAGTAATATTAATGTTTAAGGATGCGCATGAATTTGAGCAGGATTAAATGCTGTAATATAAGCATCCGTATCCCGCTTGAACAAGCTGAAGGATCAGAGTAAAGCCACAACGAGACTTTCACCGGCTAAAAGAAAGGAGCAGCTGCCGCAAACTGCTCCTTTTGTTGTTCAACTAACGTTCTCCATTTTAAATGGATGTTTACGCTGCGTTCATTCAACTATCGTACCCCGTAATAAACGATCTCATCTACAAAGTACATCATTACGCAATAGACAGATATCTCCCACCAACGTTACCTTCTCATCGCCCCCCGGTTACGCGTATTGTTTCTCCAATCACATAGCTATTGGCTTTCGAACCAAGGTAAACAATGAGATTGGCAACATCCTCTGGTGTACCTAACCGTTTAGCAGGAATTGATTCCGCATGTTTTTTCAATAAGTCCTTTGGGAAAACCGATGCATTCGATTCTGTTAGAGTAAAACCAGGCATAACCACATTTGAGAAAATCCCCTCCGCTGCCAGCTCTAGCGATAATGATTTACTAAACCCAGATAGTGCAGATTTGCTTGCTGTGTACGATGTTCCACCCGTCATGCCATCTTCTGCAAGATTCGAAGACACATGGACAAGTCTGCCCCATTCCCTTTTTCTCATATAGGGAAGAACAGCTTTGGTAACGAGGTAAGTGCCTTTCAAGTTTTGATCGATAACAGAGAACCAACTATCTGTCGAAGTATGCTCAAATGGTTCAAATTTTGGCGCTGCTCCTCCCCAGAAAACTGCATTATTGACCAATACATCGATGCCACCAAACTCTTTGCCTACAAATTCGACTGCCTTCTGGATGCTTTCACTATTTTCCAAGTTCAAACGAACAGCTTGACAGGAAAGTCCTTGTGCCCGAATTTCTTCGGCTGTCCGTGATGCTGTCTCCTGATCGTTAGCGTAAGTAATGATAACATGAGCCTCTTCCGCTGCAAATTGTTTCGCAGTTGCTTTACCGATACCCTTAGATGCTCCTGTCACCACTACCACTTTTTCCTTTAATTCCAAATTCATCGCAGTCATCCCCTATTCGTTTTATTTTCTTTGCTCAATATATAAGTAGACCGATCTACATAATTGAAAGATAATAAATGATTCGTATATCATAATCTTCACTACTTCTCTGCTATACATTATTCCAGATCTCGAGTGTGCTCGAGAAGAATCTTTATTTCTCTTGCAATATGCATCAGCGGTTCCGAGCTTCGGTTAATACGGCACAAAATAATCGCTCCATCGATTGAGGCTGTAATAAACGTAGAGATTTGCGCTGCACGGGATGCGGAAAATCCGCTTTCTAATAGCATTTCTTCATAAGCCGACCTCCATGAATCATAAGTCCTTTTACACGTTTCCCGTAATTTTTCACTGATATGGGAGGTTTCCAACGCAACAGATGCAATAGATCCGGCTATTACACAATCGGAATCGTCAAATTTTTTTGACAGATAAAGAAATATGGAGTAAACCCCATCAGAGAGCGAATTGGCACTATCGAGAATTTTTCGTGTTTGATCGGCAACACCCTGACCCAGTTTATCAATTGCTTCGGAAACAAGTTCCTCTTTGCCATTAGGGAAATGATGATAAAGCGATCCTCTTGGGGCACCACCTTCCTTTATTATTTGATTTAGCCCTGTGCCGTGATAGCCATGCATTTCAATTAAACGTGTTGTAGCTTCAATAAAACGTTCACGTGCGGATTTATCCATTGATGTATTTCTCCTCCAATTATGAAGATCGGTCTACATCAAAAGTATATTATCGAACATGAAATGTCAATACTTACCTTTAACTCCTCCAATTCGGATATGCGGAAGTGTTTTAGTCGGATGTTAACTAAATGATTTTTCATAGCCATCATACTCTACCGTATCTGATGTGCCATGTTTTTCATTGACTGTCTACATACATTTACGATTTTTTGACGGACGCATTATTTGTTTTATAATCAATATAACGATCGATTGGTTTTTTTGAGGAGGATACGATGAGAAAAGGGGAAAAGACCAGGGATTTTATCATCCGACAAGCTGCCGTTTTATTCAATTTGGTTCCTCCATCTCGGATTTGAGCCGTGTCACCGGTATGCAAAAGGGCAGATCGAGAGCGATGACGCCCATCCGTCATTAAAGGAAAAGACGAAAATGGCAATGGCGAATTTTTTGGAGCTAATTCGTTCTCTTCTTCGGATGGGTATCGAACAAGGGAGTTTAAAGAAGAGACAGAGGTCCAAGAAATGGCCATCTATATTACCTCTGTTATTGAAGGCGGAGTTATGCTGAGTAGACTATACGAGGACAATACGTATATCCGTTCTAATATAAATCGGTTGCTTAGAGAGATTGAAACATACCGAATGGGAAATTGAATTCGCTCCACCGTTTGGTAGCTATATTATGCCTGCCTCCGTCAGTTTCTCGTCCAGTTTCGCCCTTGGAATCTCTTCAGGCCTTAACTTAGCCAGTCCAAGTTCCGAAATAGAATATAACAAGATAATAGGGGAGATAACTTTGTCACCAAATAAAAGAAAAAAACTAAACAAGTCACCCGTGCTTCTGGCGACTATGGAGCGGATCTCGTTAATTCTAAATCCGGGGAAAAAAACATTGCACAAACCAAACACTGGCCGCTACATGTTCGTAATCATCGCATTACTAATCGCGTGCATCGGCATTTTTACAGGCTCAGCGGCGGGACTCTACGCAGTCCTCGAACTGTGGTTCGGTCTTGGCATGACTTACGCGGAATGCTGCGTAATTACCGCTATCTTATTCATAACAGCGGTAATATTAATGTTTAAGGATGCGCGTGAACATGAGGCGGATTAAGTGCAAAGCAACAACGAGACTTTCACCGGCTAGAAGAAAGGAGCAGCTGTCGCAAACTGCTCCTTTTGTTGTTCAACTAACGTTCTCCATTTTAAATGGATGTTTATAAATTCTAAAAAACCAGTCCCTGAAACGGCCTGGTTTGCGCTGCGTTCATTCAACTATCGTTCCCCGTTAGCTTAATAGGTAAGTCTTACCTTTATAGTTTTTCAATTGCTGATTTGATTTGTTCATTTAGGAGCGGCTTTTCTTTTGATTTAGCCCAATAAATAGTGAGTATATTTCCTTTCTCATATAAAAAAGGATACGTTGTGAATTTGGCATTTTTCATTTCCTTATTAAATTCTTTTATACCAGATTTACGACCAGCTTCTGTATTAAAAATATAAAAATAAACCAATTCAGGGTCAGAATGATCTACAGTTGCAACGTCTTCAACCGAACTCATTTCTGGGATAACTTTATTCAATGTTGGTATTGTACCTGCCATCCCGTATGGTATAAGTTTTAAATTCTGTGATTCAAAAGCATTAATAACATCTTGAACACTATACTCATTCTCCTTGACATTTTTAACTTTAGAGCAACCAACTAATGCGATCATACATATCAGAACGATAATTCCCAACTTAGATTTCATGGTGATTTCGCCTCCTTTAGGATTACCCTCATATTACCATAATTGGAACTATCCTGCCCGTTAGCTCAACAAAGGCAACCGATCTTTCTGGCCGGCTGCCGTCGTGTCATGATTGAACTATCGTTCCCCGTTAGCTTAATGATTTACTGCAATCCTACATCTTGCAGGTGTGTCGCCCGCGAATTGAGTTATAACTTTTGCATTGCCGATTGAATTTTATCCCCGAACTTTTCAATCCTACCGCCATTGGCAAAATACACGACTAAAGCATTTTTTTGCTCATAATGTTCGATAGCCGTTAATGATGTTACCGAATACTTACCTTTTGATTTTGCATCTTTTACAGTCTTTTCCGAATCAAAAATATAAACGTAAATTGCTTCAGGTTTGGCATTTTCTTTTGAATTCGCAATACTGAACATGTATGGTTTAACATTTTCAAGAGCACCATCTTCTCTTTGCCCCTCTGAAATTAATTCAGGACCTTCAGCACCAATTGCTTGAATAACATTTTCCAGGGTAACTTTACTATCTTCTTTTTCTTCGTTAGTGCAGCCTGTCATAACAACCACAAATGCAAGGAGTAAAATAATCATTAATTTCATTTCATATTCCCCTTTTTTCTTAGATGCTTCATAGACGTTCTGTTAGTAATGAATGTTACGTTCACCTGTTTGGAAATTAGAGTGGTACTGCTGTTCTGTTAAGCTATCCTGCCCGTTAGCTTAATACTGCCTTGATATTGTTCCAAGCGTAAACAACGTCCTTGTATTGTTCACCATTCACAATGGCGAGACCTTCACGTATATTACGTCCCCCCATAGCTTCATAAAAGCGACGGGATGCGAGGTTTCTTTCGAACACCATAACTAGCATGGAAACGATATTAATACTTATCAAATCTTCAACTAAAGCTCTAACTAGCTGCCGTCCAACCCCAACACCCTGATATTCGCTTAGAATGTATATGGCATATATTTCTCCTTTGTATTTCTTATCTCCTTTCCGTTCTGGTCCACCCCAGATAAAACCGATAATTTGTCCTTGTTCATCTTCCGCAACCAATAAGCTAACGTCTTTTGGAGGCTGGCTTAAGGCTTCTGTAAATCTAGGAGTAGACCACTCATGTGTCAAATTGTTTAGAAAATCCTGAGGAAGGATGCCAACATGCGATGATTTTAAGCTTTCAACATGCACATGTACAATGCCCTTAACGTCATCCAACACAGCGCTTCTAATGTTCACTGAACCACCTCTACACAGCCATTTTACTTATATTACCACGCTAATCTGTCCATTACTTCAATAAAAAAAGAGAAGCTGCTGTATAGCAAGCTCCTCCACTATCGTCTCCCGTTAGCTTAATGAGAGAACCTTATTTTTTTTCCAAATCCTCTAGTAAGGCCCACGTAATCTCAGGTTCATCTCCTACTAGGGTTATCATTCGCTCCTCCTAGACCTTAAATGTTTTCCTTTATCCAAGAACGCAACTTATCAGCATAGAAAGAGCGTTCATCTGGATCGGACTGAGAACCCTTTGTCAGATAAAGTTGATCATTCACATATCTAGGGTAAACATGGAAATGATAATGCCACACGTCTTGATTGCCAGCAGGCTCATTATGTTGCCGCGTAGAAATCCCATCACATCCATATGTACTTTTCATTGCAAACGCTGTAAGCTGAGCCGCGCGGTGAATTTCAACAGCGTAATCCGCAGGGAGTTCAAAGATGTTCTCGAAATGTTGATTAGGGACAACAAGAACATGTCCTTTATTGTTTGGCCACCATTTGCTCGCTATAAATGCCGTTACCTTTTCATTCTGATAGATGATATCCCTTTGTTTTGTTCCCTGATTAGGTCGCTCGATACCCGAAACACGACAAAATGGACATTCGTATCCTTCGGGCTTATGTGAAAATGATGCTGTCATCTTTCTCATTCAACTCCTTTCATATTTCTCAGCTATTAGACGCAGGCAACTTCTGTTCGTTGCGTTATTCTGCCAGTTAGTTCAATGAAAAACGGCAGCCGATCATGGCCAGCTGCCGTATGTTGATGTTGAACTACCGTTTCCCGTTAGCGCAACGATAAATTATGGTACAAAAATTTGTCTCATATTCGGTGTAATGCAAAAACAATCATCAAGTTCTTCTTCGACTAATGACCAATATAATATCGTTTTTCTGTGTAAATCCATATCGCGAACTAAATGTTTCTTTATATTCTCCCAGGTACTCTCTTGGAAATTACCTTCGCTTAAATAGTTATCATAAGAAGAAATGATCAAGCTCATCAGAGCGAACTTTTCATCATGGTTCAGATCAGCAGTTTCATAAAATGAAATAAACTCAATAACTCTAGATGGAATTGGCAACTTCATGTTCCCAATCCTGTGAAAACTGATCTATTTCCGGAAGCCCTAATTTGTCGTTAAGACTATCTATAGCCCTCCTAGTAATAAAAAACTCATTAGGATTATTCAAGCCGTTTCCTCCAGTTTATCTAATACAACGAAATTAAAGGGCGCTTGAACGGTTACCCTTCGATGATTATTCTGATTATTCCCAACCTGCATCTTTATTCCTCCGTTTGGTTTCGCAGCATAAACGTGGTTGTCAGTTCCATTTCCCATTCCCCTTGCACTTCAAGACCAATAACGAGAAAAAACTCTTTAGCGGCAGAGAAATCATTTACGATTACACCCACATGATCTATCCTATGGATCTTCAAATCTCATATCTCCATGTTCCTGTTTTTTGATTAGGGGTACTACGTCATTAACGGAGTCTGCCAGTTACTTCAACGAACAAAGGCAACCGATCGTATTGTCGGCTGCCTTCAAGTCGTGTTTAAGCTATCGTACCGATAGTGCAAAGAATTTTTAAAACACGAAGCCCTCGTACAACTAAACACGCCTTTGAAGCTTGACATTACATTCTGACGTTGTCGCAGTGACGTACTCTATATAATTCACAGAGCCGTTAAAGTTCAAATAAGCTTCATAACGCATGCGGATTGCGGGTAAAGTAATCAAATCCAGCACATTTTCCTTTGGAACCCACCTGCACTCGCTCGTTTCATCGGAAGTAGCTAACTCTCCACCAACAGCTTTGCACACGAAATCAAACATGACCTTCGTAGGAACATCAGTCACACCGTCATACCACTTATGGATCGCTGTATTCGAGACAACACTAATTAAATGGCTAACAGTGGCGTCTATTCCACTTTCCTCTTTGATTTCACGAATCACGCCAGCAATCAGGTTTTCTCCAACTTCAGTTATCCCACCAGGATACACCCAACCGTCGTCATGGGCTTTTACTAATAGGATATTTCCATCGCCATCTTCTACAATTCCGCCTGCCGATACAATATGTGTCGGAAACGCCATTTCACGACCTCCTAGTACTGTAAAATTGTTTATTTATTCCACATGATTATATGTTTATTAATATTGAAAACTAATTGCCGGGCAGTTGGATGCCTCGCCAGCCTCTTACATCGCATTGGCCATATTCATTATCACCCACAGCAACCACCGTGCCGTCCGATTTAAGGCCGATAGTATGAGCGCAACCCGTCGCAACCGCCACAATATCGCGCCAGCCACTTACATTGCATTGGCCATATTCATTCCATCCCACAGCCGCCACCGTGCCGTCCGATTTAAGGCCGATGGTATGATGACTACCCGCCGCAATCGCCACAATACCGCGCCAACCGCTAACATCGCATTGGTCATGCTTATTCAAACCCACAGCCGCGACCGTGCCGTCCGATTTAAGCAAGGCGGTATGAAGGTAACCCGCCGCTACCGCCACTATGTCGCGCCAGCCGCTTACATTGCATTGGCCATACCGATTATTACCCACAGCTACCACCGTGCCGTCCGATTTAAGCCCGACGGTATGCCAGTCGCCCGCCGCGACCGCCACCATATCACGCCAGCCGCTTACATTGCATTCACCTTCATTATTTCGGCCCACCGCTACCACCGTGCCATCCGATTTAAGCCCGACGGTACGACGCCAACCCGCCGCAACCGCTACGATATCGCGCCAGTCGTTTACATCGCATTGGTCATGCTTATTCCAACCCGCAGCCGCCACAGTACTGTCCGATTTAAGACCGACTGTATGAGCATTACCCGTGTTCGTCGCCATATGAACATTACCAGCCGCGACCGCCACAATATCGCTCCAGCCTCCTACATCACATTGGCCATATTTATTATCGCCCACAGCTGTCACCGTGCCGTCCAATTTAAGCCCGACGGTATGACGACGGCCCGCCGCTATGGTTTCTTTAGGCCAGCGTTTCACCATGTCATTCCTCCTCGTATTCTTTTCTTTCCATCCGCTCATATTTGATCATACAACATTCATGCAAGATTTCGTTTCGTATTCCTTGAACCCTTGCGCAGAAACCTAATATTTCGTTTAATATTGTTGTAGAAGTTTAAGGTTTAACTTAAAGGAAAGGTGAGCAACAATGGGAATCAGTTATGCGCCAAAGCAGATTGCCAAGAAACTTAGCGTTAGCACGACCACCTTGCGACGATATGAAGAACTTGACTTGGTACCCGACGTACCGCGAACAGCAAGTAAAAGAAGATGTTACACATCGTTCCATGTTCAAGCATTCGTTGCCTTACGCGCTTTAATCAAGGGATACGATATTCCTGTCGTTTACGATGTCATGAGGTTAATAAAGAAAGGCCACAGAGAACAGGCTCTATGGTTAGTCAATCTACAGCAATACAACATTCAAACAGAAAAGCAACGAATCGAAGAGGTCATAAGCCTGATTCGAAAAACCGATTTCTCTAGTTATAGAAACATATTGATAACGGAAGACATGAGAATCGGGGAGGTTGCCGCTATAGCTGGCGTTAATCCATCCGCTATTCGACATTGGGAAAAGGAGAGGCTAATACGCTCTGAGAGGAATCCGGAAAACGGATACAGGGTCTTTACACAGCGAGAATTAAAAAAAATTATTATTATCAGCAGTTTAAGGAAGACAGTCTATTCCATTGAGAGAATGAAACCGTTACTTGAAGCCTTAGAGACACAAGATTTAACTGCTGTCGAACACTCTTTCCAGGTAACTCTGCAGAAGTTAAATGAACAATTGGCAAATCAATTGAAGGGCATATCAGAAATGATGAGATACATAGACAATTAGCAGTCGTCCCGTAATATGAAGTCATGACATGGATCTGCATGAAAACCATGTCATCGTTCATCACCGCAACCGTAGATACAATGAATAACAGATTGACCGTTACGCTCAGCATAAGTCTAATATGGAAATACCCCTACATATGCGGGACTATTGTTTGTTAAAGTACAAACGGTAAAAAAGACGGATCACGATGTAGACCGAGATCCGTCTTTTGCTTAGTGTCCGATAACCGGGTGCGGTAAATAAGGCTCTTCAAGGTACGCGGTTTCGTCTTCATCCAGTTTCATCGGCCATGCGGCGCGGCGTCCTCCAAGTGATGCGGCTAGGTCGCGCCTAAGATCGGCGCGGTAATGAATTCTTTCTGAAGTACCCACGCAAGCGCCACTTGCACATGCGGAACGTCCGCTTCGCGGCGACTTCGGCAACTCTCTCTATAACCTACTGTCTTACTGCGGGCCGACTACTCGGTGGGGCACATAGAGTTCTTCTAGCGACGCCATTTCATCCTGCGTTAACGTAATCGCAAGAGCACCTACCGCCTCTTCGAGTTGGGCTATTTTTGTAGCACCAATTATTGGAGCTGTCACCGGCTCTTTCTGCAACAACCAGGCAAGTGCGATTTGAACACGGGGAACACCGCGTTTTTCTGCGATTTCAGCTACCCGATCTGCAATGACTCGGTCAACATTTGCAGTTGCATCGTATTTCCATTTCTGAGCTTGGTCGGTTTCGGAACGATGGGTTGTTTCGGACCAATCACGCGCCAATCTACCTGAAGCGAGAGGACTATATGGGATAACGCCGATTTTTTCTTCCTTGCAAAGCGGCATCATCTCCCGCTCTTCTTCACGGTATATAAGGTTTAGATGATTTTGCATGGATACAAACCGGGTCCATCCATGTTGTTCGGCTACATGTAACGCCTTTAGAAACTGCCAGGCATACATGGCAGATGCTCCGATGTATCTTGCTTTACCTGCCTTCACCACGTCATGCAAGGCTTCCATCGTCTCTTCAATCGGCGTATTGTAATCCCAGCGGTGAATCTGGTACAGATCCACATAATCTGTTCCTAGTCTCTTAAGGCTCTTATCCATCTCGCTCATGATTGCTTTTCGGGAAAGGCCAGCACCATTTGGCCCTTCATGCATTCTGAAATGAACTTTCGTCGCGATAACGATTTCATCTCGATTGGCATAATCCTTCAAAGCCCGCCCTACAATTTCTTCGCTTGATCCGATTGAATAAATATTCGCCGTATCGAAAAAATTGATGCCTAGATCCAAAGCCCTTTTAATAATCGGTCGACTCTTCTCTTCATCAAGCACCCAAGGGTGTGTCCACCGCTCGGCTTCACCAAAGCTCATACAACCAAGACAGATCCGAGATACATCCAAGCCTGTATTTCCTAGTTTCGCATATTCCATCCGATTCCCCTGCTTTCCAAGTCGTATTATTCTTTCAAATGATGTTCTCCCCGATGACTGTTTTCCTCTTGACCGTCTATATTATCCCACTTGGAGTTAACTCAAAGTCAAGACAAGATTATTTCTCAAGATTGTTTAGTAATTTTTCTTTTTCCCCTACGGTCTGTTCGTACCTTTCGATTTTGGAATCGAGACGTTCCAACGTTTTCTTCATGTCTCCCATTTTTGCGAATAGCAAATCGCGCTGCTCCTTTAAGAGCTCTTTTCTAGCCTCAAGGGTTTCATCGCCTAGTTGAAACAATCCTACATACTCGATTAACGCTTCGATTGGAAGGCCCGCGGTTCGCATGCATTTAATGAATTCGACCCATTTTAGGTTATCTTCCGTGTAATTCCTTACTCCGCTATTATTTCGGTTTACAGGAGGAATCAGTCCGATTCGTTCATAATAGCGGAGTGTGTCTTGCGACAGCTCATATTTGGCGCTTACTTCTGCCATTCTCATGGGGCTTGCCCTCCTTCTATTCTATAGAAACACCAAATAGGCTGATTTCTAAGCGTATTACTCCCACCCGTTAAGTTTACAGTCTGGAGTCCACTCCATGTCAATACGCAGCCAGAGGTTAACTGCATATGCACAAAGGGGATGGTGGTTAAGAATGAAATGCCTGATCCACCTCGTCTCAGGGCAGAACAAGTGGGGATCTTGACTGAGCGGATAGTATAAGGCTCCTAATTAGTCGCCATGCGTGGCACACAAAAAGAAGCTGAACCGATATGTAATCGATCCAGCTTCCGACTCGTCTCTTTAAAGTTTTATTCGAGCGTAGGTCTCTGCTATATAACCGCTTCCGCATGTTCGAACTGGCTGTTGTACAAATCGGCATAGAAGCCGTTCGCCGCAAGCAGCTCTAAGTGATTGCCGCTCTCTATAATATCGCCGTCCTTCATCACGAGGATGATGTCGGCGTTCTTGATCGTGGACAGCCTGTGCGCGATAACGAACGAAGTGCGTCCCGCCATCAGCCGGTCCATCGCTTCCTGAATGAGAAGCTCCGTTCTCGTATCGACGGAGCTCGTCGCCTCGTCGAGGATGAGCAGCGGGGCGTTCGCAATGAGCGCTCTCGCAATCGTGATGAGCTGCTTCTGCCCGGCGGAAAGGTTCACTTGCTCGTTCAATACGGTGTCGTAGCCATGCGTCAAGGTTCGGATAAAATGGTCAATGCCGACCGCCTTGCAGACGTTCTTCACATCGGCATCGGTAACGCCTTGCTTGTTGAAGACGATATTTTCTTTGATCGTTCCCTCGAACAGCCAAGTATCCTGCAGCACCATGCAGAATTGCTCATGCACGTTTTCCCGAGGGATCTCATGGATCGGAACGCCGTCGATAGCAATTTCCCCGCCGTTCAACTCGTAGAATCGCATCAACAGATTAACGATAGTCGACTTGCCGGCACCTGTCGGGCCAACGATGGCGATCTTCTGGCCGGGCAAAGCACGGGCCGAGAAGTCATGAATGATCAGCTTATCGGGATTATACCCAAACGTAACGTTCCTGAACTCGACTTGGCCCTTAACGTCCTTAAGTACCTTCGGTTTACCGCTCTCGTCCTCCAGCTCGTTCTCTTCAATGAATTCGAATACCCGCGCGGAAGCGGCTGCCGTCGATTGCAACGTTGTTGCTGCCTGCGCGATCTGCCCAAGGGGCTGCGAGAACAACCGGACATAAAGCATAAAGGCTACGATGACACCGAACGAAATGTGGTCGTTCATCGCTAATGCGCCCCCGACAATACAAACCGCCACATAGCTGAAGTTGCCTACGAACATCATAAGCGGCATCGTTAAGCCGGATAGAAATTGCGACTTCCAAGAGCTTTCATATAATTTATCGTTAATTTCATTAAAGGTTTCCTTCGCCTTCCGCTCCCCATTATAAACCTTAACGACATCGTAGCCCGAGAAGATTTCCTCGACGTGGCCGTTCATCGCTCCCAAGTTCGCTTGTTGGTGTACGAAATGCGTTTGCGATTTTTTGATCATCGCGGTCATGAAGGCAAATCCCAAGAAGGTCGACAAGATCGCCGTGAGTGCCATCCAAACATTCGTGTAGAACATCATAACCAAGGAGCCGACCAGCATCGTAACGGATGTTACAAGCATCCCGACGCTCTGATTCATCGTTTGCCCAATCGTATCGATATCGTTCGTCACGCGGCTTAGCACGTCGCCGTTGCTGTTGGAGTCGAAATACTTGAGCGGAAGCTTATTGATCTTCTGAGAGATGCGCGTACGCAACCCCCTCGATACCTTCTGCGTGACCGTAGCCATGATATAGCCTTGGAAGTACGAGAAGACGACGCTTAATCCATACAGGACGGAGAGCAGAATACCGATACGGGCAATCGCGTCCATATCGAGCCCGCCCATTAAGCCCGCGGTGATATGATCGGTCATCGCTTCCAGCTGACTTGGTCCGATAATCGTAAATATCGTGCCCACAACGGACAGCAGTAAAGCTATGACAATAAGAGGAAGGTACGGCCTGCAATACGCGACCAGCTTGCCCATTGTGCCTTTGAAATCGATATTTGGTTTTGTTGCGGTCTGCTGTTTAGCCAATTTCGAGCTCCTCCTTCGACAACTGAGAGTTAGCGATCTGACGATAGACCTCGCAGGTCTGCAGCAGCTCTTGATGCGTGCCTCTTCCTACGATTCTGCCTTCGTCGAGAACGAGGATGAGATCGGCATCCTTGATCGTTCCGATGCGCTGTCCCACAATCAGGTTGGTAGCGTCCGCTGTTTCTTGCATCAGCATGGAGCGCAGCTGACGGTCTGTCTTGTAATCAAGCGCAGAGAAGGAATCGTCGAAAATGTAAATGTCAGGCCTGCGGTACACTGCCCTAGCGATAGATAGCCGCTGCTTCTGGCCGCCTGACAAGTTCGTTCCGCCTTGCGACACGCTGCCCTCGTATCCGCCTTCGAGCTTCTCGACGAACTCTGTGCCCTTAGCGATCGCTACCGCTTTCTTCACATCATCCGCCGAGCCTGCCGCTTTCCCGTTATCGCCATAAGCGACGTTGGACGTCACGGTTCCGGTGAACAATACTGCTTTCTGAGGGACATAACCCAGCTTGTTGTGCAGATCCCGAAGCGAGTAATCCTTGACGTTCACGCCCCCTACGAGCACCTCTCCGTCCGTCACGTCATAAAATCTCGGAATTAAATTCATGAGCGTACTCTTGCCGCTGCCAGTCGAGCCGATGAACGCAACCGTCTCGCCTTTGCGCGCAACGAAGCTGATGTCTTGAAGCACATATTCATCCGAATCGGCATACTTGAAGCTGACATTTCGGAATTCAATCTCTCCAGTTTTAGCTTGGTTTGATGATTTCGAGCTGCCGTCCTTGATGCTTGGTTCCGTATTCAACACTTCCATAACGCGCTTGGCAGATACCGACGCCCGCGGCAGCATGAAGAATACCATCGACAGCATCATGAACGCCATAACGATTTGCATCGCATAGGAAGAGAAGATGACCATGTCACTGAACAAGCCGAGCCTTGCAGCCGTATCCGCCCCGTTGATCAGATAAGCGCCGATCCAATAGATCGCAAGGCTTAATCCGCTCATGATCAGACTCATGACCGGCATCATTAACGCCATTAATCGGCTCGTGTACAGATTCGCGTCGGTCAATTCCTTGTTCGCGTGTTCGAACTTCGCTTCCTGGCTCGGAGCCGCATTATAGGCGCGGATCACCCGCAGACCGGTCAAGCTTTCTCTCGTTACACGGTTCAATTGATCCGTTAATCCTTGAATCGCTCTGAACTTCGGCATGGCGAACAAGATGACGATTGCAATCATGAGCAGAAGCAGCGCAACCGAAATGCCGGAAGAGAGCGTCCATTGCCAGCTCTTGCTGGAGATCTTCACAACGGCCCAGACTGCCAGAATAGGCGCTTTGATCATAACCTGCAGCCCCATCGCCACGATCGTCTGCACTTGCGTAATATCGTTCGTGGAGCGAGTGATGAGGCTCGCTGTCGAAAATTTGTTCATCTCGGCCATCGAGAACGATTCGACCTTGTCGAAGAGCAAGCCTCTTAGTCGCTTAGCGAGCGATGCGGCGCTCTGCGCGACGAGATAGACGACGATGAAGGAAGCGATCAAGCTTCCGATCGCGCACATCAGCATATAAGCGCCCGGCTCCCACACCTCGCTCAAGGAGTTGCCTTCGGTCTGCACCAGCTTCGTAATTTCCGCCAAATAATCGGGAAGCTTGAGGTCGAGCCATACCTGGAACACGATAAACGCGGTACTAACGATAATAAACCAAACATTTTTCGGATTGAAATATTTCAAAATCTTAAGCATCTACCGAACGCTCCTTTTCCCTGTAGTTAGCAATAGAACTGTAAGCCTACTAACAATATTACTTTAATGAAAGCCGTCCCGACAACGATGACGACCGCTACTCCAAATTGCTTTTGATTTTATCCAGCACGGTGAAAAATGTATCCAGCTCTTCCTGCGACAATCCCTTTTTCAATTCTCGCTCCAATTCGACGTACTTTCCGAAAATGGCTTCACAATACTCGATGGCCATCGGGGTTAGAATGATCTGCTTTAACCTGGCGTCGTAGGAAACGGATTGTCTTGTGATAAGGTTGTTTTTCTCCATCAGCTGCAAAATCTTGCTCGCGGTCGAACGCCTGATACAGAACTGATTCTCGAAGTCGCGTTGGAAAATCTCCTTATCCCGGTTATCGACAAAGAACTTCAGCGCCCATCCGTGCATGCCGGTCAATTGATCGCCGTACTTGTGATGAATGAACCCGTCCACATGTCGTTTCAACAAGTTCCTCAACGTTCTAAGCTCCAGCGCAACCGATCTTTCTTTGCCCATTCTGCACCTCCTTACCCTAAAACGAATGTAATTCCATCCTAATTATATTGCATTACTTGTTAGTTAGCTAACATAATTCCGACTTTTTGATTAGCATTTTCAAGACTTTTTGCTTTCGCCACAAAACCGTAACATTTTGCTCATTGTGCATATTTGCCCATTGGGCAATAATATAATTATGAAATGAGGTGAGCGCTTAGGCGGACAGTTGATGAACAAACAAAGCTTACGCGATATCAAGAGGGAAGCAACCGCAAATGCGCTTGCCGATGCGGCGTTCGCTCTTGCGCTGGCGAAAGGACTGGACGGCTTCGTCGTCGAGGACGTCGTGCAGCGCGCAGGGTACTCCAGAAGAACGTTCGCGAACTACTACTCCTGCAAGGAGGAAGCGGTGTCGATGGCCGCCGTCATCTTTAACGGCGCGGATGAAGTCGAGGCTTGGATCGGAAGCTTGAACGAGGACATGACGCCGCTCGACATCCTGTACCAGCTCATGAAACTGCAGCTGACGGGAGAGCATTTATGGAAATTGCGTCAGCTCTTAACGCTTTCGAAGCAGAACCCGACGCTTGAGCCGTACATTCTCAGCGCGCTTCGCAGCCTGCAAATAACGGCACAAGACGTTATAAGCGATCTGTCCCGCGGACGTTATCCCGACGGATACACGCACCTGCTCGTCGGCGCCGTTTACGGGGCCGTGCTGCCATTGCTTGACGGCAGTATGAACGTTTTGCTTCCAGGCGAATCAGCGCCCGAAGCGCCGGAGGCCGTTACGTTCGATCATTATTTGGATACGATGTTCGATTACTTGCGCAAAGGATTTTAATCATTAGGTCAACATAAATATTATGCATGCAAAGGAGAAACGCTAACGCATGTCAACTTTCCTGTACAAAATGGGCAAATCCGCCTATTCCAAACCGTGGTATTTCATTGTCAGCTGGATCGCGATTCTCGGCATCGTGCTCGCCATATTGGGCGTCAACGGCATCCATGTCACGTCCGATATGAAAATCGAGGGCACGGAATCGCAGAAGGTGCTAGACCAGTTGTCGGCAGAGCTGCCGGAAGCTTCCGGCGGTCAAGCGAGCATCGTGTTTACGGCGCCCGAGGGCGAACGTCTGGACACGGCAGAGCGTCTGACCTCTATTACCGAAGCCGTTAATAAAGTATATAACCTTGACTATGTCATTAATCCGATCGAACTGGCTGCGCAAGCCGGAGCATCGATGACCGACGCCGCTGCGCAAGCCGGCCAAGCAGCGCAAGGCGATGCAGCAGCCGGGGCCGCTCAAGGAGCCGCAGGCGAATTGCCTCCATACGGCCCAATGATGGTGGACGGCGTTCCCGTGCCTGGCGTTATGATCGCATCGGACGGCAGCGTTGCCCTCTTCCAATTCCAATTCACCGTTCAGCAAATGTCGCTGCCCGAAACGGTACCCGATTTGGTCATCGATGCTGTAATGCCTGTGGAGCAGGCAGGGATTACCGCATTGCCAAGCGACTCGCTTGCTACTAAGCCGGCAATCGGCTCGACGGAAGCGATCGGCATTGCCGTCGCCGCCGTCGTTCTCTTCATGACGCTAGGTTCGGTTGTTGCCGCGGGTCTGCCGCTTCTAACCGCTCTTATGGGCGTGGGCATCAGCGTAGGCGGGGCATTTGCTTTCTCTAACGTGTTCCATATGACCGATCTTACGCCTGTTCTGGCGCTTATGGTCGGACTCGCCGTCGGCATCGACTACTCGCTGTTCATCGTGAACCGTCAGCGCCGCATGATTCTCGAACAGGGACTTAGCGCTAAGGAAGCAGCCAGCAGAGCGGTCGGCACCGCAGGCAGTGCCGTGTTCTTCGCAGGCTTGACCGTTATCATTGCACTTTGCGGCATGCTTGTCATCGGTATCGGCTTCTTGTCCGCCATGGCGCTTGTTGCCGCCGTAGCCGTTCTTGCCAATGTGTTGGTTGCTCTGACCCTGCTGCCGGCTTTGCTCGGACTGGTCGGTGAACGCATCTGTTCGGCCAAAGCACGCGCGAAAGTCAGCAGCCAAAGCAACACGAATCCGAATGGATTCGCGCACCGCTGGGTAACAGCCGTCGTGAAGGGCCGTTGGGCCATTGTCGTTGCCGTCATTGTCATTCTTGGCGCGGCCGCGATTCCTGTTGCGAAGATGGAAATGGGTATTCCTTCAGGCGCGACAGCGAACTTGGACACGACTGCAAGACAAAGCTACGACGCGATTTCGAACGGTTTCGGCGAGGGCTTCAACGGTCCGCTGCTTCTGGTCGCCGAACCGCAAGGTTCCTCGGACGCCATCACAATGGAGACGCTTGGCGGGCTGGTTCAAGAACTTCAGCAGCATGACAACGTTTCGGTCGTAACGCCGATGGGCGTCAACAAAACCGGCGATATGGCCATCATCAGCCTCATTCCGAAAACAGGGCCAACGGACAAAGAGACGAGAGATCTGGTGCAAGAGCTTCGCGCCACCGACTCCGGCATGGCGCAATCGCATGATGTTAAGATTGGCGTTACCGGCTTTACCGCGATCAACATCGACATGTCGTCGAAGCTGGCTGAGGTATTCCCGCTCTACGTCGGCATTATCGTCATTCTTTCGATCATTATTTTACTGCTCGTATTCCGTTCGATCATCGTGCCGGTCAAAGCGACGGTCGGATTCCTCCTCAGCGTACTCGCTACATTCGGAATCACGACAGCGGTGTTCCAATGGGGATGGGTGCACGACCTGTTCGGATTCGACACGGGCGGCCCGCTGCTCAGCTTCATGCCGATCATGGTTACCGGCATATTATACGGACTCGCGATGGATTATCAAGTGTTCCTCGTCAGCTCGATGCGCGAATCTTACGTTCATGGGCATCATGGCAAGGAAAGCGTCATTCAAGGATACGATCAGGCCAGCCGCGTCGTTATAGCCGCGGCGGTCATTATGGTTTCCGTGTTCGCCGGCTTTATCTTTGCTCATGATATTATGATCAAACAGATCGGCTTTGCGCTGGCGATCGGCATTCTGATCGACGCCTTCTTCGTTCGCATGGCGCTCGTCCCTGCCGTCATGGCAATCTTCGGAGACAAAGCTTGGTGGCTGCCGAAGTGGCTCGACAAGTCGCTTCCGAATCTCGACGTCGAAGGCGATAAGCTGCTTGCCGAGCTGAAGGAGCAGGAAGGCGCCGCAGTCAACAAGAAGACGAAAGCGATACCTCGTCAGGCTCACTAGATTGAGAAACTTCGTAAAAAAAGGCCGGAGAATATCCCTCGCATGCAGGGATCCATTCTCCGGCTTTTTTTCTATGGCTGACCCGTGATGTACTATGGTTATTGGCTCTTTAAGAGCCTATGTGCACTTACAGACGCAGTCACAAACCAAGCCTCTCTCGTAAGATCACATATGCTCTTACACTTTGCTTAAAATAGATGTTGACGGGCTCGTGCAGCAGACGCTTCCAAGCGTCTTTCTGTTTATGCCATCACCTCTCTCTCTCTCTTTCTTAGGTATGTCGGTTCGGTCAAACCTTATCATTTGCATGAATGTTGTACGATAAGGTTGTAAGTTATAAATCCCCCGGCAGGAGTTGAACGCTAATGGATAAAATCATACCTATTTTACCGTGTCCGTCCATAATGGAACAGGTCGCCTTTTACGAAAACCTCGGATTCACAATCGTTCAGACCTATACTCGCCCGAATCCTTATGCGGTTGTACAGTACGGTTCGCTAGAGATTCACTTCTACGGAAGCAAAAAAACATTGCCTGCTGAAAATCCAAGCATGTGCTATCTGCGAGTGGATGATGTCAGCGCGGTACACGAGGCATTCTCTAACGGACTAAAACAAAACCTTGGCAAAATCCCTCGTTCGGGCATTCCAAGAATATCAATGCTGAAAGACTTAAAGGATGACAGAAGATTCATGGTGACCAATATGGGCGGCAATACGCTTTTTATCGGAACCCCGAACGCCGAAGTTAACGAGCCTGCTTTTTTCCGAACGATCGAAAGCGCGGAGTTTGCGGAAAAGTTTGCGATACTCTATGATTTGTTGTACTCCAAGGAGGATAGCGCTACGGCGAACAATATGCGGGTGAAGTTTTTTCCGGAGGACCTGTCGTCTATGGACGTTGGCGGGTTGGATATGGCAAAGGTATTGCTGGCTGTTTTGGATCTTCATTTGCAACGTAATCATATCGTCGATCCAAGGGTCGAAGTCAAGCTTAAGGAACTGCTCGAAGGTTGTGATTGGGGGAACTCAGACTGGAGAAAGATTGCGGAGAAGTATGACCAAATATTAGGCGGTTAAGGTTCTGAGCAGGAAGCGATTCCTCAATAACAACTTCATTATCAGCATAATAAAAAGCAGCAGCCTAAGACTTTATTTTCAAGTCTCAGTCCGCTGCTGTTTCATTTTTAGTGGCAGTCGTCTTCCGTTAGCTATTTTTACGGAAATCGGCCAGTTTTTCAGCTGCTTCAACCGTGTGTTTGAGCAATGTAGCTATCGTCACCGGCCCAACCCCCGCCGGAACAGGCGTAATCGCAGACGCCTTCTCCAAACAATCAGCGTAATCGACATCTCCAATATTGCCCTCGTTATAGCCAGCGTCTAAAACGACAGCCCCCGGTTTTATCCAGTCGCCTTGAACGAATTTTGGCCTGCCGACCGCCGCCACTACAATATCCCCTAATCGTACGATATCTTCTAAATTTGTCGTTTTGGAATGGCATGTCGTTACCGTTGCATTTTTGTTTAATAGCATTAAGGACACAGGCTTGCCCAGAATTGGGCTCCTCCCAATAACAACGGCGTGTTTCCCTTCGATCGGTATATGGTAATAATCCAAAATAGCAACGATCGCTGCTGGCGTACAAGAAGGGAAATCGGCGAAACCAAAAGCGTTTTGAGCAAACCCGAGAGTCGTTACCCCGTCTACGTCCTTTTCAATGCTTATGGCTTCGAAAGCCGCTCTCTCGTCAATTTGATGAGGAACGGGGTGTTGCAGCAATATGCCATGAACATTAGGATCGGCATTGAGCTCTTGAATAGCCGCGATTAATTCATCTGTCGACGTATTCTCGGGCAGTTCAACCCGTATAGATCGGATACCGAGTCGCTTACATGCGTTTCCTTTCATACGTACATAGGTGGCCGATGACGGATCGTCGCCAACTAAAATCGTCGCCAAACAAGGGACAATCCCTTGCTCCAAGAGACTCATAACTCTGCCCGACAATTTTTCCTTGATGTCCATTGCAACTTGATTACCATCCAATATCACTTTGGCTGCTGTCATCCGATCATCCCTTTCCAGGTGAATGAAACATAAAAAGGCAAGGGGAGTATCCCCTTACCTTTGCCCAGGCGTACGGCTAGTCATCCGCGTGCTCCCTCATGGTTACCCATGTTCGCCAGTTACACGCAGTCCATTTATGGCTTCATTATAACAACTGGTTACAGATACTTCAAATTCTAAACCCCATATTTCTCCGTCATGCCTCGAATATGTTTCTTTAACTCCTCGATGAAGTCCAGCGGCGCGATCACGGTAACTTGAGTGCCATAGCTAAGAACCGTTTGGAGTGCACGATTCGTGGAGGAATAATGGGCAGTAACCGACAATGTTCCATCCTCGTTGTCATGGATCTGATCGAAACCGAATTCATCCAGCACTCTCGTCCTCGCCGCCGGGGCAAAATGAAGCTCTACCTCTACCTTCGAGAAGTCGGCTTTGCTCATGAACTGCTTCTCCACATCTTGAAGGGTATAATTCCGTCGTACGAATATCTCTGGCAGCACCGACAAGCGGAGGATCCGGGATAACCGGAAGTTGCGGACCTCGGATCGCAAGAGGCACAGACATAACCTTTCAGGTAGAGCCCCATCGGCTCTACTGTGCGTTCCGATTCCTCGCCTTTATTGTTCAAATAAGCAAAACGGACCAGATGCAGCTCTTTGATTGCATCGTGCAGCGGCCCAAACTTCAGCTTGTCGTTGGGGGTTGGCTTAAAATCGAGATCGATCCGCGAAATATCAGCCTTAGCGGTATCGGCTGATCCAGGAATCATCGCTCCGATCTTGTCTAGCAATTCGTGATCGTCAGAGCTGTCCGTCGCGGTTCGGATGCCGCGAAGAGCCGCATAGATGGACGAGAAATCTTCAAGCGTCAACACTTGCTTATCGATACGGTAGTTTGACATGATTTCATAACCCCCATCCGCACCGGGGTAGGACACAATAGGAATGCCCGATTGATTGATGGCTTCCATGTCCCGGTAAATCGTACGCAAAGAAACTTCGAAACGCTCGGCCAGCGCAGTCGCACTCACTCTCGGCTGATTGAGCAGGGTCATCGTAATCGCCAGCAGGCGGTCCAGCTTCATTATAGAATCCTCCTTGGTGTAACGGCCATGCGAATCATGAATCGCCATGTTCACTCTTAGGAAGATTCTACACTGGACTGCAAATGCCTTTTATAGTTAGGACAAGAAAAACCGGCTGATCGCTATTGTTGTTGCACAGCCGGTTTTCATTTTATCGGAATCGGCGGAAGAAGCTTTGGAGGTCGGATGCAAGGAGCTCGGGTTCATCGAAGGCAGCGAAATGCGTACCGCGCTCGAACTCCGACCACTGGACGATGTTCGAATTATCCCTTCTCGCGAAGAGCTCGATAGACTTGAAATCGTTGCCGAATACGGCAAGCCCGGTCGGAGAAGCGTTCACTTCCTGAGCGACAGGACTTGGAATATGCGCATTCTCGTAGTAGATCCGAGTCGCCGACTCTGCCGTATTGGTTAACCAGTAGATCATCGTATTCGTAAGCAAGGAATCGCGATCGATAAAGTCGATATGATCGCCAAATCCATTAAACAGTTCCGCGATCCAAGCGAGTTGACCGACAGGCGAGTCTGCAAGCCCATAAGAGAGCGTTTGCGGCCGAGTCGATTGAATCGCATTGAAACCGGCACGCTCATGGAAGTTAGCAAGGAATTGCAGTCTTCGACCATCCTCTTCTGTCAGCTTCGCCATTTCCTCGGGGTCGCCCGATGGGAAAGAGAACAGCTGGAGCACGTGAAGCGCAAGCAGCCCTTTCGGCTTCATAAGACCGAGCTCCCTGGAGACGAGAGCGCCAAGATCGCTGCCATGCGAGCCGTATTGATCGTAACCGAGGCGACTCATCAATTCATCCCACGCTTTCGCAATGCGGGATATGTTCCATCCTGTATCCAGACTTGAGCCAGAGAATCCGAAGCCCGGCACGGACGGTATGACAAGATGGAAAGCATCCGCCGGATCTCCGCCGTGGGCGCGCGGATTGCTGAGTGGACCGATGAGATCCAGAAATTCGGCGATCGAGCTGGGGAATCCATGCGTCAGCAGCAGCGGAATGGCGTTCGGTTCCGGGGATTCGATATGCATGAAATGGATGTTCGCTCCGTCAATGGTCGTCGTGAATTGCGGGTATTCATTCAGACGCGCTTCGAACTTCCTCCAGTCGTAACCGTCCTGCCAGTAACTGACCACGTCTTTTAGATAGTCCTTGGATACGCCGTACTTCCATTCCGTGCCCGATTGGCCGTCTAACCAACGCGTTAGGGACAGACGCTGCTTCAGGTCATCTAAGTCGGCTTGCGGAATCTCGATACGGAAAGGACGAATTTCGTTAATGTCGTTGCTTTCTTGGCTTACTTGGCTTGTCATTGGGTTGTTCACTGTCATGGGAATGGCCTCCTCGAATTTGGGGTTGTCGTTCTCTCTTGCTTACATTTATAAGTTTAAGCCATCGACCCTGACAGCCTTATGTCAGGGTTATTCGGTGCTTCAAAAAAATCGGAAGCCAATTAACTGATTAGGAGCTCAGCAACCAGTTCTCTTCCGGTTTCGGAAAGTGTCTTTTTCAAGATAACGCCATTAAGATCATGCGCGAATTTTTAGAGAAAGCGGAGGAAGGCTCCCCTGCCGGATTCTTTTTCCTCAAGCGGAGCCGTAAGTTACAACCTTATATCGTGGGGGCTATATAAACGTACCAGACCAAGGGATCAAAAATTTACCGAAAAGTGACAAGAATCAGTACCGATTATCGAGTTCATCCCCCCGTACAAAACAAAGCCGATCGGATTCCGATCGGCGCGTTATTTTACTATCGTACCCGTCATATTACCTGGCGCTTTCTTTCGAACGCTGCGCATAAAGTCGCTTTTGCTTACTTTAATATTCTCCTTTAATTACAAAAAACGAGCCCCGAATTGTTCCGGCTAGTTTAGACTTCTGTCTAGCAAACTTAAACTTCTCTTCCAACTCCTTTGGCACCTCCATCCCTTCGGAAAGCTTAAAACCAACGGCCCGCTTCTTAGGGTCATCCACCGTATACATGACGTTGACCTCAAGACCATCCTCATAAAAGACGAAGGCCCATTTGATATTTTCCACTTGAAAACGCGACGTTGCTAAAGGTTTGGCCGCAAACTCAATATCACGTTCTTCTTTCAGAATCCGGTTCACATAATCTAGGGTCTCCTGACTTTCGCTAGCTGGCACAACCGCAAATTCATGCTTGTATTTGCTCATAAAGTAACGGGCTTCATTAGCACGCAAACCAGCAAGCGCTTCTGCTACAGGCGAAGACTCTAAACCAACCGTAGACACATTTTTGAATTCAACGATATAGGACATTTTCATCTCTCCTCTTATCTCTTTATTTCCCTTCCATGTTTTGGTACCGAATGCGGTTACTGTTCCAACGCCTTCTCAAGATCGCCGCACCATTTATTCCAACCATACTTAGCACCATTGAGTGCTGGTTCATTCGAAATTCCGGTTTGTTCGAGATGAAGGTTAACCTGGCCGTCCCCTAAATCCTGCAGCGTCCAGGTGATCGTGTGCTTCTCCCCACCGCTGGCCCAGGTATAGGAAACCCGGTTTGGTGCTTCCACGATAAGCACTTCGCCTTCTATAATGCCATCCCAGTATTCGTTCGGCTGCGTGCGAAACTGAAAACGGTGTCCTACGACGGGCTTAAAATCATTTTCCATCGGCTGACCGGTGTGGATGTTGGCCACCCACTTGGCAAGCTTGCTGGAATCGGTTAAGGCGGACCAAAGCTTCTCGATCGTTGTCTTGTACTGAAAATCCAAGGTTAATGTTAAACTCATTCTTCTTCCTCCTCTAACAGTTGTTTCAAACGCAACATATTCGCACTCCAGAACTTGCTGTAGAAAGCCACCCAATCTTGAATTTCCCTGAGTGGAGCGGCGTTTAACCTAAATAGCGTTTCCCTGCCGACTTTTCGGTCAAGTACCAGTCCGGCCTCTTAAAGCTTGCGGTTTCTCGGGCGCAGTGCCCACGAGGCGATATTAAGTGCGGCATACGAGAGCGGTAGGATCAAATTAAACCCGTTTTCACCATAATCGTTGGCAAACGCATGAGATAATGCCGCGCCAGTCATTAAAAAGAAGATACCGGCATAAGCCCATTCTTTAAGCCTAGGAATGCCTGGCACGACGATAGCAATGACTCCAAGCAATTTCCAACTGCCGAGAATGTACGTGACGTATAATGGAAAACCAATGTTAGTCACTAACTCGACATTCCCCCCATATTGCATCAGTTGCCCGATACCACTTAACGTAATAGACATTGCCAGTAATGCTGTGACTGTCCAATAAGCAATCATTTTTCCTCTGGACTGGGTTTCTACTTTCGCGGTTGTTTCCGCACCAGTGATCGTACTCATTTTGTTTCCTCCTCATAATTGTTGATTCAAGTGAATGATTTCGTTGCTCTACACTCTCAAAATGACTAGTTTCCATTTGGACACCATATGGTGACGTTTTAATTATAAGACACCATTCGGTGTCCTGTCAACAACATATTCAACTCCGCATGAAAACGTCTGCGTCAGTTAGCAATGCTAGATAACCGTCCGTTACATCGACAACGGCAGCTGATCGTATGGCCTTTCAGCTGCCGGGAATCGGTAATATTCTTGGCCGCATTCGGAACACATTCTTGACACTGAGAAGTGACAAGAATGTGTTCCGATAAAATAAAAAAAACCGCGATTTGCGCGGGATTGAATTGGTACACGTTCTTGTCATCCGACTGTTTCTATCCGCCCCCATGCCAGATTCCTGAATTTCCACGCAGGCTTTCCCGTTACAATCAAATTAAGCGCGCTGATTAAAATCATAAAACCTCCTATTAGAGCAATTAATTCTGGCTTGCTTCTAATAGAAGGTTTTAGATTGCTGATTCAACTAGCGTTCTCCGTCAGCTTAATGACTTGCGGTACGGTTCTCCGCGCCGGCTATAACGGCAAGTTCATTATTTTTCACGTGCGAGTTTTGCCGTAAACCCGTCTATTAATACATCCAATCCAAATTTAAATTCATTATCCACACTGGATTTTGTGGTATAAGAAGCTAGGCGAACCACATTCGGAAACCGTTCCTCCGGCAGTTTACGATAAAAGCTATCATACTTATCTTCCAATTCCCCATATGAAGAATGCTCCTTCCCGGCAATAGCATTCAGGCGAACCTCTTCGGCTGCAAAACCAAGGACATAACTTTTCAGCATTGACGCGATCCACGGAACCTGGGGGTCAGAAAAGCCTGCCGAGACGAGTAATTGATATAGTTTTTCGATTTGCGTTAACCGTTCATATCCCACGGCAATCGTTTGATTAAACAATTCTACCGCGTCTTTGTGCGCGAGCAGAACCTTTCTGAACTGATCCGCCCATTGGTATACCTGCTCTTCCCATGGCAAAGACGTTTCCGGCCAGAGCAATTCCCCGCTTATCTTATCTGTGAGTAGCTGCATCAACTGTTCCTTGTCTTTGACATGATAATATAAGGAGGCTGTTTTCACATGCAATTGATCTGCTATTTTCCTCATGCTTAATTCTTTTAAGCCAATCTCATTCAATAACTGTAAGGCAGCTTCTATTATCCGAATCCGATCAAGCGGGATATAACCGGTTTGCTGTTCTTCAATTGCCGAGTTTATATGCAGGGGGTACTTTCGTTTCCTTGCCAAGCCATTCACCTCTTTCACTTGACAATTATACCAGATACCCGTAATCTAATACCATTAGATTTATCTAACACCATTAGAAAAATAATAAAAGGAGACAAATCGAATGAATCTGAACCACTTGAATCTATGTGTAAACAATCTGACTGAGGCAAGAGATTTTTTTAGCAATCTTTTCGACTTTAAATTGTCAGATCAAAAAGGAGACGTCATTGCCGTGATGACTGATAGGACTGGGTTTACTCTGGTTCTGCAGTCTAATTCAAAAAAGGTATACACTTACCCAAAAGACTTTCATCTAGGGTTTTATGTTGAAACCAAGTCCGATGTGGATCAATTTTACACGAAACTTGTAGAAGCCAATATCCCGACGGAGAATGAGCCCGGCATAGTAAGGAATGGATACACCCTGTACTTCACTGCTCTTGGCGGAATCCTGTTTGAGGTGACCTGCTTCAGCCTTTAAGTTTCTATAAGCTGAATGATCTCATATTCGTTTTGCATTAGTACCATGAATCATCGATAAACAATGCTTCAAATTTTCTATCTCATCGATAGCGTTCCATTATCACAGAACTACAAATGATGGGTATCGTTGGAATGCTGCCGGTTACTTCAATTGAACCGGCAGCCGATTGGCCGGCTGCCGGAGCTATCGTTACCCGTTGAACGATCACCCTTCGTACAAAAAGTAAGATCTATTCAAAGTGATGAACGTTTTCAGACACCCACTGGGCAAAGTTGCGTGCTTGACGGCCAGTGACCTGCTCGACAGTCGGAACCACAGTATACGCAGATTTTGGAGGGTTGGCGTGCCATCCTATTACAAAATCGATAACGTCCTCTTGAGCCCCTCTTTTCCTCATGCGTTCGCGCGCTTGCTCTTCGGTGAGCTCAACGAATCGGATATCCCTTCCGATCGCTGCACTGATCGTGCGAACTTTCTCGGGAATGGTCAACACTTCGGGACCGGTCAGCGTATAAATTTTACCTGCGTGACCGGGGTTGATCAGCGCGGATGCAGCCACACTGCCTATATCAGCGGGGTGTATCATAGCATCCAAAGAGCCGCCAAATGGCTCACTAACAACACCTTCCATGCGGATGGACTCCGCCCACAATAATGCATTGGACATAAACTCTGGGGTAGGTTGGAGAAAGGTCCACTCGAGGCTGCTGGCTTCCACTGCCTGCTCCACTGGGCCATTCGCACCACTCCACAATACCGTGACTCGCCTTACGCCGGCATTCATAGCCAGTTCAACAATCTCGGGTCCAGTCTGCAGTGGTCCGTATCCTTCACTGCTGAAAGTGATCAAATGCATCCCTGTAACGCCGTTCAATGCCGGTACAAGAGATTCTGGTACAGTAAGGTCGCCATAAACGACCTCAACTCCTTCCGGAAAGTTTGCATTTGCCGGATTTCGCGTCATCGCACGCACACGTTGGCCGGCCTGAACAAGTTGATCGACAACATGACGACCAACATTACCGGCTGCTCCCGTTACTAAAATGGTCATTGTTCATCCTCCTAAGCCTTATACCCATTTATCCCGGTTTTCTCTCATTACGTTAATTTGCTTTTCCAAACGTATTTGAGCTTCTTCCAATGCCAGCCTTTGTCTGATTACTTCATTTCGTTTAGTCTCATATACTTGCATTAGTTCTTCGCAGTACTCGTCTTTTTTGTCATGTAGTCCGTTTCCGGAATTTTCGGAGTGCTTGCAATATAAAACATCCTTAATCTGATCCGTTGTTAAACCTAAACCAAGATACAGTTGAATCGTATTTATCAGTTCAACAATAGAATCATCAAACTCACGATAATTATTGTCATGACGAGAAACCGTGAGTAATCCTTTCTGCTCGTAATACCGGACGGATCTGGCACTGATCCCGGTTAGTTTAGCGATTTTACTTATTTTCAAATCACGAACTCCCTTCTTTTCAATAATTAGTTTCATCATAAAGTGTGACACTAGTGTTAATGTCAAGTCCTAGATATGGGAGAAGGTTTAGCTGCGCATAACGGCGCTTTAGCCATTGATGAAAAATGGAGCAGTTGCCGGATCGGAATCTGCTCCATGGCACAAAACTAAGTTCGCCGTTAGCTTAAGCTTCGGATAGGGGAGTTATCCTTCTGGAGGTGAAACATGGGGCAGCCTTGTTCATTGCGCTATAGTTCCTCTTTAAACAAATATTCCTTCTGGTCCTTTTTGTTATATAATTCCCAATACACATCGGCTATCCGGTCCGGATCGTAATACGTCCCCTTTCGGACATGGTCATCGATTAGAACCTGCCCTACATAAATTCCGTAAGGAGACAATGTCTCGGCAATCGAAAGCGCAAGCGAGCGGATCGCAGCCTTGCCAATGGATAAAGAGGCATACAGTGGATTTGGAGTCAGTGCAATACCGCCCCCAGTGAAAAAGAGCGTCCCCTGTTTACGTTCGACCATATCCGGAATTACTTGTTGAGCGCTGGTCAACGCACCGACAGTGTTCACCTTAAAATCTTCAATAAGCTGCTGCTCGGTTAATGAAAGGGGGTCTCCCGGCACGATATGTGCCGCATTATATACCAAAACATCGGTGGCTCCATAGTTGTCTTTTATCTGTTTAAAGGCAGCTTTTAATGAATCCGGTTCTGATGCATCTGCAGAAATTCCGTGCGATTCAATAGGTATCTTTCGAAGATCTTCCAAGCTGCGTTCCAGAGATGATTTGGTTCTTGATATGAGAACCACTCGGAAGCCATTGCTTCCGAATTTCTTGGCTATACCGGCGCTTACTCCCGGTCCAGAACCGACTATGACTAACAAAGGTATATGGCTCATCCTTACCACGCCTTCCTTCATATATTAGTTATTTCTATATTTCTAACAATATCGAAATAAAGATGCAACGTCAACCGTTTCGCCCCATCTAAGCGGCGTAATTGTTTATTTCTCTATCCAGCTCCTTCAAGCGAAGGTAATGGTGGTGCTCCTTCATTTCAATCCAGTGCGACGAGCTATGTTGGAAATCTGCAGTAACTTCGTTCGATATGAGCATAGTTGGAGGGCTATGTTGGATCTCTGCATTAACTTCGCGTGAAGCAGGGTGTTATAGAGAATGGTAAAAGTTAATGCGAATATCCGGTATAGCTCCCGAAACCTCCTCAACCTACGGAAAGTTACTGCGAAAAACCAACATAGCTTTATTCGCGCAAAGCAATCGGGAAATCCGAGTCAGCATTCACTAAAACTTCAATCGACCTAATTAAAACTAATGCTGACTTAACGTATACAAGTAGAAGCCAAAGTCTGTCGGCGTTCCAGGATGTCCGATCTGCCTGAGCATGGCCGTCACATTTCCTCGGTGGTACGTTCCATGATTGACAAGATGCTGGATGAAATCGACGTAACGGGCTTGAAACGCACCCGACGGACACATTGCTTCAAGCTCTTCGTGCTCCGCGATAAACTTACGCAACCGTACGCTTAGCTCGCTCATCATCAGATCCAGCTCTTCGATTGGCTTGCCCTTGGTTTGGGCCGCAAGGCGATTCGTTCTCTCCATTAATTCGCTCACGTATTCCGCTGTCATGTCCGTAACTCCGCCTTGTTCGAAAAACGTCAACCAATTGCAATCGATGACATGGATGTGAACCATCGCCTCGTAGATCGTTGGAAACACGCTTTGGATTTCTTTGCGATACACCTCTTCGGTAAGCTCCTGCAAATAAGCGTTCACCTTCTTGTTCGCCCATACATGGTAATCGTATTGCCGCAATGCGTTTGTCTTCAATTGTTATTCCCCTCTCGGCGGGGAATCGCGCAGTTTATGGGCAGTTATGCGCTAAGCCCCTCATGAGTTTGCCCTTGTAATCGATTTGTTTTCATATCAAACGCCTCCCGATTATCGACTTCGTTAATAGTTTAGCGCTCCGCGGAACGGCTTGCCTAGTCTATTGCGCAAAAAATAACGGGAATATATCCCGTAAAAAAAAGCATGACGGGTAGCGTCATGCTTCTTAGCTGGAATTTCTCCCGTTAATTGCTCGCATTTACCCGCATATCAGGTATCGAGGCTATTTTAACGGGAGGTTTTCCAGTTAACTCAGTTGCTCTCGGCAGCTTGCATCCAAATCATCCGCTAGGCGTTAAGCAATTGCTCCACCTCAAGCGACGCCAGCAGCAGCGGGCCTATGCCCATATAATGATCGGAGACGACCGCTTCGGAAATATAATAGTCGAACGAGCCGTTGCGGTCCTTGCTAAGCCCCGCTCCGCAGCATATTTGATGGAGATGCACGCCTTGCTCGTCCTCCGTTACCAACCTGCCGATAATGCCTTCATAGCCCTTCAGCATTGCAGGGCGGAAACCCGAGCTCAGATAGCCGAGACGCAGGCCCTTCGCCATCGCATAGACGAACATGATCGAGCCGGTCGCCTCCAAATAATTACCCTTCCGCTCGCCTTGATCCAGCACCTGATACCATAAGCCGCTCGACGGCTCCTGCACGCGCACGAGCGCATGGCACATGCGCTCGAAGATGCCGATGATCGTACCGCGCTTCCGATGCGTGACCGGGAAGTGCTCCAGGCAATCGACCAGAGCCATTGCATACCAGCCCATCGCCCGGCTCCAGAAGTTCGGGGACAATCCGGTAAGCGAGTCCGCCCAATCCTGTTCTCCCGATTCATCCCAGCCGTGATATAGCAAGCCGGTGCGCTTGTCGCGCGTTCTGCGCTCGATAAGCAGCAGTTGATGCGCAGTCTCATCCAGCAGCTCGGGCCGCTCGAATACTTTGCCGTATTCCGCGAGGAAAGGCGATGCCATGTACAGACCGTCCAGCCACATTTGGAACGGATATACTTTCTTATGCCAGAAGCCGCCCTCGGAGGTGCGGGGCTGGCTCATAAGCTGAGCGGCCAGCGTGTGCGCCGCCTTGGCATAACGCTTATCGCTGGTGCGCGCATACTGCATGAACAAATTTTTGCCCTGATTGATTTGGTCGAGATTGTATTCCTCCAGCGTATAGGTGCCGATGGCACCATCCTCGGCCACGAAATGATTCATGTGGCGATGCATAAAGGAATAATAACGCTCCTCGTTCAATTGCTTGCCCGCGCGCGCCATTGCCATCAGCAGCATGCCCGGCACATAAGCCCAGCGCTCCAGCGGATAGTCGTGAAAGCCGTCCTCCCGGCATTGGCCCATGATCGTATCGGCTATCCTGCGAGACCAGCCCTCTAGTTGAAGCTGCTTCTGTTCTGTCGTCATCCTGCCTCTCCTCCCTTGACCGCGGTTGGCTCCGTCAACTGTCTTCTCAGCCATGCAAGAGCCGGACCCCCATTTATTTCATGTCCACCATGGAAAAAATCGCATAACACCGCATCCGGCGTTCCCGCCGCCGCAAACAGGCTTTGCAACTCGCCGAATGCCTTCACTGCCGCCCCTCGCGGGAACACGCGGTCCGTATTCCCCGATTCCAGGAACAGTCCTCTAGGCGCGATCAGCCCGAGCAGCTCAGGCATCTCCGCTTCCAGCAGAATTCCCGGAATGTAATTGTCCAGGCAATGATTACGAGCCAATATGCTTTCTTCGAACAAGCTGGCATAACCGCTGACGACCGCGCAGCGGATTCGGTGATCAAGCGCCGCCGTGAAGCCCGCGACAAGCCCGCCGCCGGAGATGCCCATGATCGCGATCCGGTTCGGGTCCACACCGGCCCTGCTTTCCAAATAATCGATGACGCGCGACGTTTCGCGGATGCGAAGGCCGGCAAGCGTCCGCCCGGTCATAAGCAGATGCGCAGCGAGCCGGAAGCAGGAGTTTTTGCCCGGCCCTTCCTCCTTATCCTCCGCGAGTCTCCGTTCGCCGAAGCCGATCAGCTCCGGAGCGGCTACGATGTACCCTTCCCGCACCAGCGAGACGGCAAAATCCTTATGGAGCCCGGGATCGCCTGCCCGCTCCGAGCCATCCGGCCCCATTCCGGCAATCTCCCGGTTCCCGTAGCCATGGCCGTGCAGAGCGATGACCGCAGGCGCCGGAGCCGCCGCCGGTTGGTTCGGCACCAGCACGTACATCGTCATGCTCAGCCCTTCCAGCGTCGCAATCTCCAAATGCTCGCACACATAGCCATCGCATTCGCGCCGTTCAAGCAGCCTTGGCTTAAGCTCATCCATATTCGCCGGGAATTCGCCGAGCAGCCGGCTGAAAGCCTCCGCCAGCTTGGTTCTTCTCTCCTCGCTGCCCGGCGTTTCCCCTGCCGTCCTGTTCCTGGCGGCTTGCTCCGTCAGGAAGTTCAAATAGCGTTCAATGCTCATCGTCATCGCACTCTCCTTTCTCCCTCCCGCTCCGCGGGTTAGTACCCCTCGGGATGCCAGCCGTCGAAAATTTGAATAATCCGATAGCGAGCCGCCTCTTCCGCCGTCAGCTGGCGGGACCAGGATACGCGTTCATCGGCTGCAGCTCCCGCTCCCGTGCTGGCGAACTCCTCGTAGCGGCTCGTCGTCTCGCGATCCGGCTGTCCCCAGTTATGCCAACCCTCCGCCGTGATCGATTCGTCGATGGACGTGCGGATGAATGCCACATGGGCGTATGGCCGCCAAGGCCTGCCCAAATAAACGTCCCGCACCCCTTCGCCGCCCGTAATGGCGCAATCGAGGAACACGTATCCGAACGCTTCGTTTTGCGGCGTAGAAGCAGCCGTTATATACCCTCTCGAACGCTTGTTATGCAGCCGGCATCTGTCGAATACCGCCGTAGCCGCGCCGAATATATAATCGACGTCGCCTTCGATGTAGCATTCGTTATAATATTGTTTGCCTTTGCCCGTATACAGGGTGTCCTGATCGCCCAGCAGCCTGACGCGGCGGAATACCGCCTTCCCGGCATCGACGAAGGCGGCCACCGCTTGTCCCGTCCCCGATCCGGAGGCGTTGCGGATCGTTATATTCTCCGCGGTGAACGACTCGGCCAACACGTTCAGCGTGCCCGTGCGGAACGTTCCGAGCGGCTCGCCGTCCGCGCCCAGCGTATGGGCGTTATCCGACCAGGTCAGTATCGTTCCGTCCCGATCCTCGCCGAGCAGCAGGATCGGCGGCGCGGATGCCGGAATCGTCACCTTCTCCTCGTAGAGCCCCGGCTTGATACGAATCGTGACGGCTTCTTCCAACCCCTCCGGAATAGCGTCGATGGCCTCCTGTAACCGGCTGTATTGCGCCTTATCCTTTTCACGGGCGGATACGGTAATCAGCATAGCTGCACTCCTTTCTCTTAGGCGAACCTATTTCGCTTACCGCTCCCTACTCCTGATCAAGCGGCTCATAGCTGAACCAATCGAATTCTGCATAATGGGTGCGGCCTGCGTCGGCGCAGGCTGCGTACATGCCCATGTATGCGCCGGTGAAGCCGCCAGCCATATCGGTGCTCAGTATCGTGCCGTCGGCTTCCTCGGCAAGCGCCTGCCATTGCTCCGATTCGACTCCGCGCCAGTAGAAGCCGTAACGCTGGCCGTGCGCCTCCGCCCGCAGCACGAGGTTTTCTCCGCTGTACGAGCTTGCGGCAAGCACGTTCTCTTCTCCGTGCTTCCGCTGCGTAAGCCGAATCTCCGTAACGCCGTCGAAACTTCCGTATTCTACACGGAACTGGAAGTCGGCGTTCTGCAAAAGTACGATACCTGCCGCGTCGCCTGCTTCCTGCGGCGCGAAGGATAGCGCCGTCTCGGCCCGGAAGCTCATATGCTGCTGTCTTCTTCCCACGAAAGAAGGATTGTCGACAGCGGCGATGGACGCCGGCTTCAAAGTCAGCCGCAGCGAGCCGGGACGATCGCTCAAGCTCCAGTAATCGCCGCGCGGCGTGCGGATAAAGTTCCAGATCGGCGCCAGCTCCGGCGAATCGAAATCATCGCGTGCCGGAAGCTGCGGCCATGCCGCCTCCGGCAAGTCCGGCGCTTCCCCTTCCTGCTCCACGATCCCTTTCCCCGGACTAACAACCGGCCATTCGCGCTCCCAACTAACGGGAACAAGGAACGTCTCGCGCCCCAAGTTGCGGTAGTAGCCGCCATACGGACGGGAAGCAAGACAGAGCATCCACCAGTCTCCCTTCTGCGTCTCGATCAGCTCGCCATGACCGACGTTGACGATCGGATAGCTTCGCCCCAGATGACGATGGGTCAGAATCGGATTGCCTTTGTAGCCCTCATACGGACCGGCAGGCGATTCGCTGCGCGCGATCGTAATGGCATGGGTATGGCCGGTTCCTCCCTCGGCAATCAACAAGTAATACCAGCTGCCGATTTTGTACAGATGCGGCCCTTCTTGGGCGTGCGCGACCTTGAGGGCTCCCTGCCAAATGCTCGTTCTCGGACCGATCAGCCTCCCGCTGGCCACATCCAGCTCCTGAAGCCAGATGTCCATATGCTTCGGATACAGTTGGCCTTCCGGCGGAACCCGGTTGCCGGTGTAATACACTTTGCCGTCATCGTCGAACAGCAGCGAAGGATCGATGCCCGGCGCATCCTCCAGCCATACCGGTTCGGACCAACTGCCGGCCGGATCGGTTGCCGTGACAAAGAAGTTATGGCACTCCTTCTCGTTGTCTACGAAGGTTGTAATCATATAATAGACGCCGTTATGATAGCGAATCGTAGGCGCCCAAATGCCTCTTGAAGGTTGAATGCCGTCCAGATTAAGCTGGGACGGCCGGTCGAGCACATGGCCAAGCTGGCGCCAATTCACAAGATCCTTACTGTGGAAAATCGGCACTCCCGGAAAAAACTCGAAGCTGGACGTTACCAGATAATAGTCTTCGCCGACCCGTATGGCGGATGGATCGGGATAAAAGCCCGAAAGAATCGGATTTTGAAACTTGCGCATGCTTCTACCTCCCTGCACGGAATAAAATGTAAGCCTATTCAAGTATAGTTCAAGAATACATCATAATGTTCAAACATCCTTGCTTATTTTCTCGTTTTTTATATATCCATGCTATTAGGACAAATAGAATATGCGGTCAAGCATTACGTTTCCTTGCAAATATGTGTATAGTTAATAGCGTAAAGGAGCGATGGCTATGAGGGGAGAAAGGCAGCTGAAAATCAGATTTTTTATGAGTCTGACCTTAATATCGATCTGTTCGGTGCTTGTGCTGGCTACCGCCTTGTTCTTCTGGTTCCGGGAAAAAACGATCGACAATGTCAATCAAGTAAATGAAAGCGTTCTCCTAAATACGGAAACCGTCTTCGCCAAGTATATGGAAATGGTACAGAACTATACAATGGACTTCTATCGCAACCCGAACATAAATACGGTGATGCAGAGCGGAGACAGCAGCTGGAGCGACCAGCTGTACAGCGCGCTCAGCCAAATGCGCGGCACGCTTACGGTCAATGCCTTTCTGGAGAACGCCTACATCATGGGGCAGGACGGCCCGGTTCTCATGTTCGAGAACAACCCGCTCAGCGTATCGGCCAAGGAGGAGCTGTTCGAGCGCGTGAAGGACAGCGAGATTAAGCAATCCCCGTATGTGTGGACGGCGACAATGAACAGCGGTGCAAAAGAGACGCTGATGACGACCTTCTTCAATGACCGCGCCTTCGGCAGCAGCGAATACAACGGAGCGATCGCCATGACGATCAATTTGCGGAAGCTTCAGGAAAACGTGTTTCGAAGCAGCGATGACGGCGGCACGCGATATGCGGTACTGGACGCGGAGGGCCTGCTCCTCATGCAGAACGGGCCGCCCGGAACAACTTTCGACCAGGACATGCTGCGGCCGATCGTAAACGGAGAGAGAAAGGTCGGTACGCTCATATGGAAGTCCGGGAACGGGAGCAAGAAGCTGATTACGTATCGCAAGGCGCAGCAGGGAGAACTGTGGTTTCTTTCGGAGACGTCCTACAAGGACAGCATCCGCGACATATCGAACGCCTTGAAACTGATGATCGGGCTTTGCCTGGCGCTGATCGCCGCCGCTTCGGCCGTTGCCGCGTTCGTCTCGCATCGCATGTATAAGCCGATCGGCCATTTGTTCGGCAACATCCGCAATCTGTCCGGCGACTTCGCGCATGGCGGAGGCTTCGAAGAGGCGAACCGGGAGCTGGAGCGAATCGCCGGACGGTTCGGGGAGCTGAAGCGCGAGAACGAGGACAGCGCCCTGCTGCGCTGGCTCACCTCGCCCTATCGGTCCGGCGAGCATCTCCCCTCCGCGCTTCCTCCGCTCAAGGATTCTTCCGGCAACGCCGCGTTTGGCGTGGCGGTACTGCAAGTGGATCGCTCCGGCGCAGAGAACGGCATGAACGACGAAGAATGGATGGAGAAGATCAAGCGTCTGCCCAAGCTGACCGAAGAGCTGTTCGGCGACATGGCTGCCTGCCGCGGGTTTTTCCCGCATCCGGAGTCGGCCGTCCTCATCGTCAGCGAGACGACGGCGGGCAGCTTCGGCGATTACGGCCTGTCCCGGGAACGTTGGGAGCAGCTTGAGAGCCGAATACGGCCATGGCCGGGCATCACCTGCGCGATCGGCATCAGCTCATTGTCTACCGATTCGGATCAGCTGAAGCAGCTGTACGACGAAGCGAGCAGTTGCCTGCAATATATGAAGTTTCAAAATCAAGCAACCGTTATCTATACGGACGATACGATTCACTTGAACGGCAGTCCGATACCGGACCCTACGCTCGAAGCTGTGCTTCAAGTCGTCCGGAACCAGGAGCTGGAGCTGATTCCCAAAGCAATCGAGCGGCTGCTGTCCGCGGCGGGCAGCTACCGGGCGGAGCAAGCGACGATCGCCCTGTCCAGACTCGCATCGGAGCTGAATAAAATCGGCGATGCCAGCCTTACGGACGGAATCGAGCGGCATTCGGACTTTCTGGAGCATTATCAGCGCATATGGCGCATCGCGAGCTATGAAGAGCTTCGCGGCTGGCTGGAGCAGCTCTGCTTGAACGCCTGCGCGAAGCTGAAGGAGCTTAATACGGTGCAAACCCGAAACGTGGCGAGCGAAGCGATGGCCTATATCCGCAAGCATTACGGCGATCAGACGCTGTCGCTCAACGGTCTGGCCGATATGCTGGCGATCAGTCCGCCGTATCTGAGCCGCCTCATCAGCGAGGCGACGGGCAGCAGCTTCCCTGACTTCGTCAACTTCATCCGGCTGGAGCATGCGCGCACCCTGCTTATGACCGAGCTGGAGCTCGATATACGGGAGATCGCCGAAAAGTCGGGTTACGGCAGCAGCACCTATTTCACCACCTTGTTCAAAAAACGTTACGGCGTTACGCCTTCCAAATGGCGCTTGAACCATATCCTGCAGCAAAACGGCTAACGCAAAGCGGAGCAGAAGCGCAGCACTCCATGTTAGGACGCGCTTTGTGAGCGGCTGCGGGGCATCACTGCTCATATTCGCTTCGCTTCGTTGCATATTCTGCAACAGATTCGGCTTCCGAACCCATAATGTGCAACGAGAGCATATCTTGAAGCAGCCTGCATACTCACGTTACCGCCGCCAGAAATCAAATGAGAGATTTCTCATCGAGTATTTTGTTTCAATTTTCGGCAGGTGGTTTAACAACACTTTAAGCAACACCACCATTAGCCGAGAGGGGAATACCGATGAACAACGAACGCAAACTCAACAAACTCACCAAATTCATGCTTGTATCCGCCATGAGCGCCATGCTCGTATTTACAGCGGCGGCTTGCAACGGTAACGACAATGGGACGAACGACGGCGATGCTAACGGAACGACAAACAACGCTAATGGAGCTGCAAACAACGCCATGGCGGATACGCCTGCCGGCGATGAGCCCGCGATGAACGACGATTCAAACGATGCGACGGATGACGGTTCTTCAACGACGCCTTAACCTTCTCCTCAAACCAAAAATCCCTCCAAGGAAATCTTGGAGGGATTTTTTTGTTTATCCATTCCGTTTCGCCCTCGGTACGTCCGCGCACGCCGTAAAAGTCGCCAAAAACCGCACTACATCAGTTTATTTAAGCGTTTTCACTTTTTTGAAGCCGCTTGAACCGGGCATATTTAAGCGATTTCATTTCTTTGTGATGGCGCTTACATTTCCGCCGGATATATGCTGTTTTCAGGTAAGCAAGCCGCCTCTTCGTTACCGCAAGCGACGACGGGCTTCCATTTTACAGAGATCTTGAAGGAGTGAATCACGATGTCAGACGAAGCGTTACAGCGGCCCAGACCTGCCGGCCGCAAGAGCCGGCTCCAATCGCTGCGCAACGACAGCCCGCTGCTGCTGCTTGCCCTGCCCGGAGTTATCGTACTTATCTTGTTCGCCTACTTGCCTATGAGCGGCCTCATCCTCGTGTTCAAAAACTACAATTACAACGGCGGCATATTCGGCAGCCCGTGGGCGGGCTTCGATAATTTCGATTTTTTCTTCTCCAGCATGGACAGCGCCATTCGCGCTACGCGCAACACGGTCATGCTGAACGTGCTGTATATGCTATCCGGCACCATCTTCTCGGTAGCGATCGCCGTTATATTGAACGAGCTGAGAAGCAAGTCGTTCATCAAAATCACGCAAAGCGTCATGTTTTTCCCTTATTTCATTTCTTGGATCGTCATCGGCGCCATTCTGTTCTCCCTCTTGGACTTCGATAAGGGGCTGATCAACCGCCTGTTCGGAACGTTCGGCATGGCGCCGGTCGATTGGTATTCCGATCCGTGGATGTTCGTCGTCATTCTCGTCGCCGCGAATATCTGGAAGAGCGCCGGCTACGGAGCGATCATTTATTACGCGGTCCTTCAAGGCATCGACACCGCTTATTACGAAGCGGCCCGAATCGATGGCGCCTCCAGAATTCAACTGATGACGCGCATTACGCTGCCGCTGCTCATTCCTTCCATTATATTGCTGAGCCTGCTCAGTATCGGCGGCATGCTGAAGGGCGATCTCAGCATGATTATGGGCGTTACGTTCCTCAATCCGCTGCTGCTGCCGACGACCGATATCATCGACGTGTACGTGTATCGAACGGCGATTCGTTCAGGGGAGTTCGGCTTCGCTTCGGCGATTACGCTGTATCAATCCGTATTCGGATTTCTGCTCGTCTTGGTCGCGAACAAGCTGGCCGGGTGGTACGACAAAGAAAGCAAACTATTTTAGGAGACATGCGCTATGGCTACTAATCAGGAAAATCGAACGCTTATCGTTACTTTCTACTTTTGCATCGGCCTATTCGCCCTCGTCTGTCTGGCGCCGTTCGTGCTCGCCGTCTCCGGCTCGCTTTCGACGGAAGCGAGGCTCGCGGCGGAAGGCTACTCCTTCCTGCCCCGAGGCTTCAGCCTTGACACGTACAAATTCATGTTCGACTCGAAGGCGGATCAGATCTTCCAGGCTTATCTGACCTCCGTCGTCGTCACGATGCTCGGCACCGCATGCGCCGTACTCGTTACGACCGCCTATGCGTACGTCATCACGGTCAAAGGCTTCCGCTACCGTAATTTTTTCGCCTTCCTGGCGTATTTCACGATGCTGTTCAGCGGGGGCACGCTGCCTTGGTATATTTTGAGCACCAAATATTATCACTTGGACGATACGCTCGCGGGGCTGTTCGTTCCTTACCTGCTCAATGTGTTTCTCATGTACCTGCAAGCCAACTATTTCAAAAGCATTCCGCATGAGATTATCGAATCCGCTCAAATCGACGGCGCAGGCCACTTCCGCATCTTCTTCCGGATCATGCTGCCGCTCGGCCAGGTCGGGCTCGTCACCATCTCGCTGTTCTATGCGCTTCAGTTCTGGAACGACTTCTACTTGTCGCTGATGCTGATCTCGGACGAGAAGCTGTATACGATTCAATACATGATGTACTTCATGATGGCCAACATTCAATATCTCGCATCCGGCAACAGCGCGCAGATCGGCGGCGCCGTCATCGCTCCGCCGCTCGAAACGGCCAAGATGGCCATGACCTGTCTGACCGTTCTGCCGATCGCCGTCTTATATCCGTTCCTTCAACGTTATTTCGTCCGGGGCATCATCGTCGGCTCCGTTAAAGGCTAGCTCATGATAGAACCGGTTGTACATGGTATGATGGAACCATCCTATAACGATTAACGAGGCCGTTCCCTCATGCCATTGAACAATAATAAACAGACCAATACAGGAGGGTTCACGCATGTTAAAAAAACGAGTATGGGTAAGTCTGTTCCTCGCAACGCTGCTTCTCATCACGGCCTGCAGCAATGGCGGAGAGTCTGGCGAAACGCCGGAGAGAACTACTGCCGGCGGCAATAATGAAAGCGCTGGCAACGGGCTTAAGCCGGCCAAGCTGAAGATCGTTCTCTACGGAGAGGAATCGCCGCGGATGAAGGAGCTGGCCAAAGCGGAATTCAAGGATATCGTCAAAAAAGAAATCAACGCGGATATCGAGTTTCAATTCATTCCATGGACCGAATACGGCGGCGGCAAAACCGATCTGATGCTGTCGACAGGCGAAGATTTCGCGACCTATACCGATACGAACTACATGGTCAAGTCGGTAGCCAAAGGGCTGTACGCCGACCTGACTCCATTCATGGGAACCGCTGCCGAGGATATGATAAAGACGGTCGACGAAAACTCGTTCAAAGCGTTCCAGCTGGGCGGCAAGCAATTTGCCGTTCCGGTCGGCAACAAGCCGAACTCCGGCGAATTCTATAGCGTGCTCGTCCGCCAGGATTTGCTCGAGGAGGTCGGCATGAACAGCGTATCGACGCTGGCGGAGCTTGAGCAATTTTACGATAAAGTCCATGCCGCTCACCCCGAGCTTATAGGTTACGCAAGCACGGATGCCCGCAGGATGCTAATGTACGAATACACGGACAAAAATTTGTATTGGCAAAACGATTTCCTGGCGATCGACGAATCTGCGGACAACGATCAGATTATGAGCTGGTTCGAAAGCGAGGAGTTCAAAGCCTACTCCGGGCTTATGAGGGGCTGGTACGAGAAGGGAATCATTCCGAAATACGCCGCAACCAATACGCCTCAGCTGCAATCGGATTGGAATTCGGGCAAGGCGATGTTCTGGGCGGGAACCGCGGCGCGCCCGTTCGAAGGGGCGGCGACGATCTCGCAGGCGGTTCCGGGTGCCAAGCTGACGAACTATTTCCTGAGCAAGGATCTGCCTAAGATCAGCCGCGGCACGTACAGCACCGCTTGGTTCGTGTCGGCGAATGCCGCCGATCCGGAACGTTACGTCATGTTCTTCAACCTGCTGCAAAAAAATCAGGAGCTGTACGATCTGTTCGCCTACGGCATCCTGGATAAAGACTACACGCTTGACGAGAACGGCCGCCTGACGCGGAATACAACGGATTCGCTCATTCCCGACTGGCTGCTCATGAACAAAAACTTTATCCGCTTCGACAAATCCGTGCCCGACGATTTCATCGCGCAATACAAAGCTTGGGACGACGAAGCGATTATTTCCAAAGGCGCAGGCTTCAACTTCGACAATACGCCGGTCAAAAACGAGGAAACGAAAATCAACGGCGTCTTCTCCGAATTTCTGGCGCCGATCGCCAGCGGTTTCCTAGACTACGAGGAAAACTTCCCGAGAGCGCTCGAGAAGCTGAAGGCGGCAGGCTTCGACGCCTATATCGCTGAGTATCAGAAGCAATTCTCGGAATGGTACGCGGCAAAATAATAAATAAACAAAAAGGCGAAACAGCAGCTTCTCTAAGCTCTGTTTCGCCTTTTTTTTATTTCTGCACGCAAGGCGTCCGCGAGCGCTAGCCGATGCGAACCGCCGCATTGCCGTCCGCGTCTGCGGCTGCCGATACCGACCGCTGCGTGACGGCCGTTCGCGGATCGCGGCATTCAATCTGCGCAGTGAGGCTGCCCGATACAGCCAACATGGCTTCGCCGGAAGCTCTCCCGGCGCCGCCTAGACGGACAATCTCCACGTCGATGCTCTGGTGCAGCTTCACGAGCGGCCCTTCTTCCGTATAAAGCGCAACATCCTCAAGCACGAGCCGCTTGACGTGGTGACAGACGACGCCTTGCCGGCTCGATGCGACGAGGCGTTGCACCGTCACCCCTTCAAGAGGCATTTCCGCGAGGCCGTTCACGAGAAACGCTTTCTCTGCTCCATCGCAATAGACGTCCTTGATATGAATGCAGCGGAACACCGGCGTCCCGACCGTAACCGGAACCGATTCGTCGCGTGCCGATCCCGAGCCCTCGACGCCTTCATAGAAGAGGTGAAAGGAGATCGCCTCGCCCGCGATGTCCGTCATGCGGATACGTTCGATGACGATATCCTCGACGACGCCTCCGCGTCCTCGGGCGCTCTTGAACCGAAGACCGATATCGGTACCCATGAACGTACAATCGCTGACATGGACATGGCGGACGCCCCCGGACATTTCACTGCCAATCACGAATCCCCCGTGTCCGTGGTAAACGGTACAGTCCTTAATCCGGATGTATTCGGATGGCAAGCCAAGCGCTCGGCCCGCTTCGTCCTTGCCCGACTTCAGGCAGATCGCGTCGTCGCCCACGTCGAATGTGCTGTCTTCCACGACGACATAACGGCAAGAGTCGATATCCAGTCCGTCGCCGTTCTGCCCGAACCACGGATTGCGCACCGTTACATTCCGGATCGTCACATGCTGGGACGCCCAAGGATGCAGATTCCATGCCGCCGAGTTTTGGAAAGTAGGCCCGTCCAGCAGGACGCGGCTGCATCTCCGAAAGCTGAGCAGGTTCGGGCGCAAGAAGTCGCGGCAAGGCAAGTAATCCGCCGGCTCCCGCTTCCCTTCGTCGATCAGCCTCTTTACAAGGGCTGATCCTCCCATTGCTGCCGCGGACGGCCACCACATGTCCTCTCCTTCATCGACAACGCCGCCGGAGCGCAGCAGACGGTCCCATTGCTTATCCGTCATTTTCCAACGTTTGACCGGACGCCATGCTTCTCCTCCGCCATCGAAAACGCCTTGTCCCGTAATCGCCACATGTTCCGTGCCTTCGGCATCGAGCGGCGACTGGCAGCGGATCGCCGGCCTCCCTTCGAACTGGGATACAATTAGCGGATAATCGCCGAACACTTTGCTGAACCGTACGACCGCCCCGGCCTCGGCATGCAATTCCAGCCGGCTCGCCAGCTTAATCGGGCCGGTCGACCAGATGCCCGGCGGAATAACAACTCGGCCTCCCCCGGCGTTAACGCATGCTTCGATCGCTTGTCTGAACGCTTCCGTATTGTCGGTTCTCCCGTCGCCCACCGCGCCGAAGTCGGTTAACCGCACCTCATAATCGGGTATTTCCGGCAGCAGAACCTCCGGCATCGTCCAACTATAATTTGCATGATTCGTACTTTCCGATTTCATAACCATTCATCCCATCCTCCGCTCTTGATTCCGGTGATCGCCTCTTCATTATAGAACAACATCATTCCTGCTTACTTCCAAGATACTTGTCTATTTGCCGCAGAATTGCATCCATTTGTCCTGATCCCATATACTTGGAATAAAACGGAGTTTAGAGAGGCGGGCGAGCCTAGATGACTAAGGGCTTCACGATGAAACAAATGTTGGAGATATGCGATATCACCGAAGATGCCGTTCGCTACTATGAGAAAATCGGGCTTTTGCCGCCGGTTGAACGCAAGCCGAACGGTCATCGCCTATACAGCTTAGCGGATAAGGAAACGCTGCTCAGCATCAAATGCTTCAAAAAAATCGGCATGACGCTGGACGAAATCAAGCTATTTCTCAAGCTGCAAAATGCTGAAGACACGACGATGAGCCCGGAGGTATCCCTTCAATTGCAAAATTATCAGATGAAAATTAAAGATCAGCAGCAGCAGCTTCAACAAATATGGGATTTGATTGAAACCAAATTGCAATCGGGACACAAGGTTGGCATCCGTACGAATTGATGGCATCTAGCCCTGCTGCATACTTCCTTTAATCGATAATCTTGACCTGGTGTTAACACCAGGTTGTAGAATGTGTTCAACCGCCCACCGGCAGGTGAATACACAACCGAAAAGGAGATTTTGCACGCATGAACACAAAAACGGCAATTGGCAAGACGGGACTGCAAGCCTTTCATATTGGACTTGGCGCTGGCGTAGTCGGCAACACGATGATGTATCCGAAGGTTACCGAGGACATGGGAAAAAAAATTATTCATGCGGCGCTTAACCATGGCATCGACTTTATTGACACCGCCTATCTGTATGGGCTAGGCAGATCGGAAGAGCTGATCGGCGAGGCGCTTCGACAGAGAGGCATTCGTGAGCAAGTTGTCCTTTCTACCAAAGCCTCCTCCAATCCGCAATTCGTGGAAGGCGGCCTGGAAGTCGACAATAGCCCCGCGGCCTTGCGCCAAGCCGTTGAAGACAGCCTTCAGCGTCTGGGAACCGATTATATCGACATCTTTTTCCTTCATTTCCCGAATAGTCATACCCCGCTTGACGAGGCTGCCGCCGCCTTGGCAGAGCTGAAACGCGAAGGGAAAATCCGGGCGATTGGCGCATCCAATCTGGACTTCAATCAATTGCAGCTGTTTAACGCCGATGGACATCTCGATATCCTGCAGACTGAATATTCGCTGCTTGCGCGGAAGGCCGAGGAACAAATCATTCCCTACTGCCTCCAGCATGGCATCTCGGTCATCCCGATCTTCCCGTTATCCTCCGGTCTGCTTGCAGGCCGATATAACAAAGACGATGTATTCACCGATACGGCAAGGATGAACCATCCCCTCTTTCAAAGAGAGGCTTATCTGGAAAGCCTTGAACGGGTGAAGCAGCTCAAGGCGTTTGCGCAACAAAAGCGTCAAGAGCCAGCCCAGATCGCGCTTGCTTGGTTATTGCAGCAACCGGGAGTCGATCACATCATTCCAGGCGCGTCCCGCCCCGAGCAAATCGAAGACAATCTGCGCACGCTGGATGTGCAATTATCGGAAGACGATCTCAAAACGATTGACGCTATCTTTCGTTAAGCCAAACAAAAGCAAGGGGATGTCCCAGAAGCCACTGGCTTAGGGACATCCCCTTTGTGCGTATGAACGTTTGATGGCATTTTGAGTACAAAACAGAGGTCTATGTTGCGAATATCCAATATAGCTCTCGATATGGCGCGAAACAGACTAAAGTTTTACTGCAATGATCCAGTATAGCCACTTCGCACGTTCCACGCCATGTTAGTTTGAGACAGCCTTTTGTCAATGGTGGCACTATGATAGTTCATTTCTACTGTTTAGAACTGAGTTCGCTCCATTTGAACGATTGCTCAGACGGTTGGTAATCGGCAAGTCGCTCCAGCAACGCTTCGGGATCACTCTCAACTACGAACAGCTCGAGGTTCGATTCTCTCATGAACCCTTCCTGTACGGCATGCTTGAGGAGCTCAACCAATGGATTGTAGAACCCTCTTACATTGAGGAGTCCGATAGGCTTCTTGTGAATGCCAAGCTGCGCCCAGCTAGCCATCTCGAACAGCTCTTCGAACGTCCCGAGCCCGCCCGGCATACTGATGTACGCATCCGCCAGCTCCGACATCTTCGCCTTGCGTTCATGCATATTGGAAACCTCGTAGAACTCCGTTAGCTTGGTATGCATCACTTCGCCGCTAAATAGTCCCCGCGGCATAACGCCGATCGCCTTGCCCCCCGATTCCAATACGGAGTTGGCGATTCGCCCCATCAGGCCTAGCTTGCCGCCGCCATAGACCAGCTCGATATGCTTGGCTGCCATTGCTCTGCCCAGAGCGATGGCGGAATTTTCATAATCGGCATGGTTTCCCGGATTAGATCCGGAATATACGCAAATTCGTTTCATGCTGTATGCTGCTCCCTCCTGCGCAAATGCTATTGCATATTTTATCTGCATCGCACTGAATCCGCAAGTCGCTAGACTAACATGGAATTCCTGATATCAGCTTGCTTTCTGGAATAGCTGTTAAACTTTATTTATGTTAAAAAAAGTTTGGCTTATGTTCTTTTACTAAGCGGCATCCGTTCCGAAAGCTTTCGTACCGCGCGGCTGATCGCCCGTCTCGTCGGGCTCCAGAGTTATTCCGATGTTATCGTAGGTTAATTGTTCGGACTCTATTCCCATCACGAGCAGCCCTACCCCTTTATCGTTAACCCGGAACGTGCCCGCGCTCGACCTTATGCCATCCCGCAAAAGCCAGACCTGATAAGCTTCCTCGTTTTTCGTTTCCCGGGCTCCGAATACATAGACGACAAACTGCTTGCTCTTTCCATTGTCTACGATACATGCGACGCCATACGCATGCTCGCTCTCCGTGGATTCCGCCTTTAGCATCGAAATCTGCATAATTTCGGATGCCGGAGCCATTAAAGCTTTTTCAATGGTCTCTAGCCGCGTATCCTGATTTTTAACGAAAGGATAATCCAACAACGACCCGCTGACAAAAATAAGCGCTGCCGCCGCTACGGCAATTGCCGCTTTCCATAGCTTTCTGTCAGTCCGTGCTTTACGGCGTTTAGGCGCTGCTTTGGCAGCAGCCATTATTTGCTCCTTCAAATCCTCCGGAGGCTCGATTCGTTCCATGTCCAAGGGAAGTTCCTCCCATACGATTTGCAATTCGGCGAGCTCTTGCTTGCAAGAATCGCAAGAAATCAAATGACGTTCGAATGCTTCCTTTTCCTCTTCGGAGCAAGCACCCGATAGATAATCGAGTATGACTGCGCAATTGCCGCGGTATGCTTCGTCATTCATCTAGAGATCCCCCTTTGCGGCAAGATGCCTTCGCAGTATTTTCAACGTTTGATGAAGTCTGTTTTTGACCGTTCCGAGCGGCTGATCATACAGCTGTGCCAGCTCCGTTAAGCTATAGCCTTGCCAATAAAAATGCTCGATCAGCGTTTTCTGCGATTGGGATAAATGCTTGCATGCCTGCTGAATTTGTTCCCTTAAGGAATGCCTTTCCACATGCTCCTCGGGTGATAAGCCCGTTTGGTCAGGCAATTCGTTAAAGCGCTGGTCTGTTAGTTGTACAAGGCCGGAAGCGTCTCTTCTTTGTTTTCGAATATGATCCATCGTTATATTGCGGGCAATGGTAAGGAGCCAGCTTGTAAAACGTCCCTTCTCGGGGTTGTATTCCGACTCCGTCGTCCATAAACGCATAAATACCGCCTGCGAGATATCTCTCGCGGTTGGCTCATCCCGAACCGCCTTGATGGCGAAGGAATACACCAAAGCGCCATACCGGTCATAAAGAACGGACAGCGCTTTATTTTTGCCTTTTCTAATTAGCTGCATGAGTTCATGATCGGTCAGATTATGCATCGTTTGCGCCTCCACAACAGGCTCGTTTTTTTTATGTTACCAGAAACAGGAGCAGCCTGAAACGGCTGCTCCTAATCTTTTAGCAAAAGAGAGATTACTTTTCTTTCACGACGATTGTCCCTTTCATGCCAGGATGAGGTATACAATAGTAGCCGAACTCGCCCGCGTCCGAGAAGGTAACCTCCATGCTTTCATCCTGGGCAAGCAACTCCGTATCGAATTGCCCATTGTCGGCCGTTGCGGAATGTTTCACCTCGTCCTTATTGATAAAGGTAACGATATCGCCCTGCGAAATTTCGAGTTTTTCCGGCGTGAAGGCGAAGTTCGTAATCTCAACCGTATGAACGGTTACCGCATCGGAAGGCTGTTCGGTCTCTTTGATCGGCTTCTCCGTTTTGACCGGCGTTGCAGGCGTAGGCTTAGGCTGAGAAGCAGTAGCCTTGGGCGTCGCTTCTGTCGCTTTCTCCGTTGCAGCCGGCTTCTGCGTAGCTTCAGGCTTTTCCGTCTCTTTCGGCTTTTCGGTTTCAACCGGCTCCGGCGCTAGGGTGACAACATCGGTTGGACTAGGGGATGCGGACGCAGCAGCTTCTGAGTTTATGGGAGCATCTGTCATTCCCATTTCATTGTGGGCTGCATGCTTGTTTTCCTCCTGGGCCCCGCAGCCCGATAAGAAGAGGAGAAGCAGGACCAGCGTCAAACATCCGTATGTTATTTTTCGCATGTCTTCACGCTCACTTTACGATGATCTGACCGGTCATGAATGACATGTGCGGCTCGCATAAATAATTATAAGTGCCCGGTTTATCAAACGTTACCGTGTAGGATTCGCCTTTAGCGAGTAAAGGAGTCGAGAAGGAGCCATCGAGAGCAACCGCATTATGCTTCATCTCGTCGTAGTTCGTGAAGATAACCTTGGAGCCTGCTTCAATAGTAAGAGCTTCCGTTCCGAAGGAGTACTCTTTGATGTCAATGTTGTACGTCTTAATCGTCGGTTCGGCTGGCGTTGTCGATGCAGTCGTTCCATTAAATTTGGCTGGATCTACGATATACCAGACATCATTGACACCCTGCCCGTTCAAGTCTCCCTGTGCCTTGTCATTTATGAAATAATAGAGCGGGAATCCTTTGATTGAAGCTTGCTTGCTTCCATCCGAGCGGGTAATCGTTCCGATATCGCTTCCTTTGATCGTGGATGGAACACTAACGCCTGATGTTGAATAGGCAGGCCAATTGACAAGGCAATTGCCTTCGCAAACGCTTTTTCCGGATGTATCCTTATCAAAATAGTAAAGCGCTCTGCCATAATCGTCAGTCAAATAGTTGCCCGCTTCCTTCGAGGTACCAAGCATAATCGCGTAATCCGACTTCGCAGCGAACCAAACTCCCCCTACGCCCTCGCCGGTTACATCGCCAGGTTTGCTATCCTTTACAAAGTAATAGAGCGGCCAATTTTTGTAAGTTAACTGCTTGGTGCCATCCGTGCGGGTAATAACGGCGAAGTCGGCTTTATTCAGCCAAGCCGGTATTTGAAGATTGGCATCGTAATAGATCGGCCAGTTCTTCAAGCAATCTCCTTGACAGGAATTAACGTCCTCCGCATCCTTCGTGAAGAAATAGAGCGCACGCCCGTTTTTATCCGTAAAATATTTGCCGAGCTTGTCGTCCTGCCCAATACCGATTCGCTCGCCTTGAGGCCATGCAGATCCGGAAGCGATGACTCCGCTTGCTTGCAGCGTATCAAAGAACGGCTTGCCATTCTTCGTATGGGCAGACAGTGCCTCGACAAGTGCTGTTGCCAGATGCGTATTCTGCAGCGACGACATGCCGGCAATCTCTTTCAAACCATGCGAAGCTGCGTAGGTTTCCGATTGTTGGTATGTAAAGTCTGCTCCGGTTTTATAACCGAGGTTCTCTAATATCACTTTGTAAAATTGCTGAGAGCTGATTGCTGCGCTAGGATCAAAACGGTTGTTGCCCGCTCCCTGCCAGCCCAGCTCCGGATTGCTCTTCAAGTAGGCCAGAACGGGTTGATTGGCTTTGCCAACCTGATCTGCGTCGGAAAAATTGTTGTTTCCTGTAAAGGCCAGCGCTTCATTCAGTTTTCCATTAAGACGGAGCGAGATGATAGCAGCTTGCAAACGCGTTGACGATTTGCCCAAATAGGCAGCATTCACGCCATTTCCTTCCCCGATAAGCAGCCCAAGCTCAGCTGCCGTATCGGCATCCGACTTGATCGTAGACGGCGAATCCTCTGCAGACGCAGTGCCAAGCGGAGCGACAATGACTGTCGTGCACATGGCAGTAATCAAAAACAGTTTTTTAAATCGTGTTAACATGAATAACTCCTCCTTTGTGGTCTCTACATGTAGAGATAACGCTGTGGAGGAAGGATCGGTTCGATTGAAATTAAAATATGTATTGGAAATTGACTTAAATAAGATCACCTTCCGTCTAAGATATTCGCGTTATTCAAATCGGATATTATTTGCAAACGGAAGCACCTGGATGTTGCCCGATTCGGCGTCCGTCACCGGTTTCCCGTTGATTGTGACATTCTTGAATACGATATGCCGCGCCGTCCTGTCCGCATCGTACCCACCGATCCGCGACGGATTGCCGTTATCCCCGGTGAAAGAAATATTCTCGTAGCGGATATGCTCGATTCGTTTGCCCGGTACCGGATTGTACTTCGGGTTGAAGAGCACGCGGATATCGAACAGCCGTCCGAGCTCGAACGGTTCAACCCGGATGTTCCGGTAGGTCACATTTCGGACCGTATTGTTATCGCCGCAGTTAATCGACATACAGCCCCGGTAGTCGGGCTGCGGCTCATGATGCTCCAGCACATCGATATTTTCGAACAGGACGTTCTCGATGACGTCCCCTTTATGGTGATTGCCGTGCCCGCCGAGATTCATCGGATGAGCCACGTCCGCCCATAAGACGGAATTACGGACGACGACATTCCGCGTGTCCCCCTGATAATCCCAACGGCTGGCGTAAACCGCGATGCAATCGTCGGAATTGCGCATAAACACATCCTCGATCTCGATATCCGAGCTGGCCATCATATCGATCCCGTCCGACCAGCCCTTCGTGCTGAACGCTTTGAAGTTCGTAATCCGGATCTGCTCGGACTTGCCGATATAGATGCTGTAATGCGGCGGATCGATAAGGGCAATTCCCTCGACGCGAATCCGCTTGGAGAAGATGATGCGTACTCCGCGGAATGCGGAAAATCGCCCGAATTCGGTCAAGTAAAGAACGCCTCTGCCGCGGACCGTGACATCGCTGACGGAGTCGCATACCATCGAGCCCGCGACCGCCGCTCCCCCGGCGATATACACCGTCTTCCCCGACGGGATTCGCAGAATCACTTCCTCCAAATGATGCATGCCCGGCCCAAAATAGAGCGTATGCGTCTCGCTGCCGTCTGTTCCCGCGGCCGTCAGCAGCGCAAGAAGTTCTTCGGTCCGGTGGATGCCCGGCTTCACGTAAGCGACGCCCGGCCCGTCAGGGGACGGCGCATCCTGCTCGAGCGGATTGGCGAACAGATGAAGATTATGGAACCTGTCACCGTTCACTTCCACCGACAGCTTTTGTGGACCATCAATGGTAAACGTGATCGTGTTGCCGTTAAGCGCATAAGAAACGCCGCGCGACAATGGACGAATCACGCAGTCCTTTGCTGTCCCCTCGTTCTTCGTCACTTCAATCTCAATCGGGCCCGAGCAATCGAACATCGCCATAGAGGCATGCCGGACCAGATGCATATCGACTTTGACATCATAGACGAAGAGCTGCTCCCAATCGCCGCCCGCTGGTCTTGCCCTGACTGTGAAATCGCGATTTTCCGCTACCCCTGCGGGTTTTGGATACGTAATCAGTTTTGTTTCCTTTGACATGTTGTACCTCCAACTGAGTTAGTTTAATCGCCGCCGTATCAAATTTTCGGTTACTGGCGTTAATTCATCTTGAACAACCTCTCCGATCTCACCCGATATTCCGATTGACTCATCCCAAGTTACCGGAATTTGCTCCCAGAATTCAATTTCCTCCTCACCATTCCAATCCGACGGCTTATCATACCAGAACATCATCTGCATAGGACTGTACACAATAACGCCCATTGCCAGCATATGTGCATGTGTTACCTTAATTATGAAAGTACGCTATGGCGTTGCGAATGGCGTAGTCCCTTCCACATAAGAGGATATGCTGTCATCTTCATCTTCGTTTAAAGTAAAACCGTATATCTTCTTGGATAATGGTAAAACTTTTTAATTTTTCCTGCTCCGGTATAACGTATTGCAATGCAGTACCTTCAAAATAGGCACGCAACCGGATTTCCATTCTCCCTCCCAGATCATGCCTCTTCGAAACTATCGTCAATCAATCGGCAAGGTGCAGTCCAAGCCTAGCAACCTCAGCCCCATTACGCTTAACGGTGTACCATATTTTCCCGCTATCATCTAAACTCAAGCAAATACTATACTCACCATATGATGCTTCCTTCATGGCCGAATGAAGATATCCGTTTCGAGCAGATCGGATTAGCCCAAAGGTTCTGAATCTAGCTTAGATTAGCAATTCTTGCTCATTTCATCAATTTCAAAATCATTTACTTTATTTTGATTTCTTTAGAATCATGTACCCGTTAGCGTGTAACATCAAAAAATCGCTCACCCCCGAACGGAAATGAGCGGCATATACTCAAGTATTCAATATACTCAGATTACAATCTGCCATCTTTGGTTGGCGCTGCTGCCTCCTCCCATTGGCCCAGGTCAGACCCGTCGGTTGTGCGGCCTATGCCGTCCAGGTATAGTCCGGTTCTTCCCTGAGAATATTTTACTTCTTTTGAGCGAGGAAGGCATTGATTTGATTCTTCAATTCTTCTTTAATTTTATCTACACCTGAATCCTTCAAATCCTTATTCATATTCGCCAAATTCTCTTCAACTTCGCCAAAACCGGATAATAAGAATGGAAGATACTTATCCATAACGGTGTTGCATTTGGCCATTTCATTTTTTACAGGCTCTGGATCAAATGTAAATCCTGCCAATACATGCTTCTGATACGTGTCCGGCTTAAATTGATATTCCGTATATTGTCGAATCTCCTCCGGCAATCCTGCAGGCATTCTGGTCAATGTCGGATTCCAGGTCAACTGGTAACCAGGGAAAGAGTAATTTTTCGCCGGATCGACTCCATCCGGAATCTTCCACTCCTTATCCCCTACAGCTTCCCAGTTTTTACCTTCGATACCATAAGTGAATAAGTCATTGTTCTCTTGACTGGAGAATACCCAATCCAGGAATTCCATGGTTCTGTCAATTTTTTTAGAAGAAGCAGGTATTGCCATGAAATTCCATGCCTTGCCATCCGTAGATTGCGTTCCAGGCGCCATTTCCTGATTATTCTTGAAGATCGGCCAGAAACCGATCTCCGCATTCGGATCTAACGCCTTTTGCTCGGCTTCTTTCCCCTTGAAACCGCCTACAGTCATGTATCCGGCAGCTTGACGCATACCTGTTCCAGTCGTGTTTGTCAAGGTATCTGCCGGAATGAATTTGTTAAATCGCTTCGCTTGATTAAACTGGTTCATCAGATAATTCAGACCGTATTGGGGATGAAAGTTTGCCCATTCGGATGCCGGATCGCCATAAGCCGCCACACCCGCAACGGATTTCCCATCTTCGGCGATTTGAACGTAAACGAAGTTTCTCTTCGGATTTCCTTGGCCGGTAAATGGAAATACTTTCCCCTCCAGCTGTTGTGCATTGATATCGGTAAATAGTTTGAAGAAAGCCGTATTTCCGTAGTTTCCAAACGGGATCATGTCTTTTTCGTTTTCTTTCACTTTTTCTAGGAAGTTGTACAAATCGTCATAGCTGCTGATATCGTTCATTCCATACTTCTTTAACAAATCTTTTCTGTACCATACACCTTCCATATCCATGAAAGAGTTTGTAACCGGAATAGCATAGGTTTTGCCAAAGATCTTATTATCATTGATATACTCTTCTGAGAAAGCCTTTTGAAGTCCGGGATATTTAGGGTTGTTAAAGTATTCGCTTAAATCTGCCAATACACCGTCTTTGGCAAATTTAGGCAATGACCACGGGATAAAGAGGTCGATGTCCTCTCCCGATGTCATCCATAATTCATGCTTTGTTCCATAGTCGGCAGGCGGTGTAAATGTAACATTCAATTTCGTATTAAGCGTATCCTGCGTCCGTTTTTCGAACTCTCTAAAGGCGGGATCGACATCGCGATAATGCCCGTTTTCATTCCCGAAGAAACGAATATTAAGCGTAACCGGATCCTTCCTTGTTGCGGGTTCAGTACCTTCTGCCGCATTGCTGTTAGGCGCAGTGCTCTCAGCCGGCTTGTTTGGCGTCTTGCTGCTGCATCCAACAAATAATGTAGCGAGCATGATTACAGCAAGCAGCGTGACTAAAAACTTTTTGTTCATTTTTCTTCCTCCCTTTTATTTTTCAATGCATATATACTAAACCGCTTTTGCGGGTTTAGCCCTTAACAGCTCCAACAACTAATCCCTTAATAAAGTACTTTTGCAGAAATGGATAAACAAAAATAATGGGACCTACAGTGACTACAGCTGTAGCCATTTTGACCGTATTATTTGGTTTTACATAATCCACTATAACTCCTTGCATATAATCCAATTGATACATAAATTCTACTTCTCTCAACACCTTCATGATCAGATATTGCAAGGAGTACAGATCTTTATCGTTAATATAAAGGGTGGCTGTAAACCATTCGTTCCAGAAACCGAGTCCATAAAACAATCCGATCGTTGCCAGTGCGGGTTTTGCCAATGGAAGGATGATTTTAAATAAAATATAGATGTCATTCGCTCCATCTATTTTGGCGGACTCCGCCAGCGAATCCGGTATTTGCTTGAAGAAGTTTCTGAGCAGAAACATATTAAACGGATTAACCAACGCCGGTACAATATAAACCAGGATATTATCGCTTAATCCTAAATATTTGGAGATAAGAAGGTAAGAAGGTATTAAACCTCCGCTAAACAGCATCGTAAAATAGACGAAAAAAGCAATTTTGTTTCTGTGAGTAAACGTTTTGACGGAAATCGCATAAGCCATAGCGCTGGTAATGATAAGGCAAAGGATCGTACCCACAACCGTGAAAATGATCGTTGTCCTGTAAGCGGTGAATATGGTGTTATCCTGAAATATGACCTCGTAGGCAAGCAACGAGAACTGTTTTGGAATAAGAGCAAAGCCGGTCAATTGGACAGATTTTTCGTCTGATACGGAGCTTGATATAATAAGGATAAAAGGCAAAATACAAAATATAGAAAATATAATCATAAAAAGATAAGAAAAGGTGTCTATTGCTTTATTCTCCAAGCTGCTTTTCATTTTTAATCTCCTTCCTTTAGAAAATAGCTGAATCCGAATCATATTTTTTTGCAAGATGATTTGTTACAAATACGATGACTAAACCTACAAGGGATTGATAAAGTCCGATCGCAGTAGACATGCTGATGTCATTCATTTGCCTAAGCATCCGGAATACATAAGTGTCAATGACATCGGTCGTTTGATACAAGTTAGGGTTGTCGCCTACAATCGCATAAATCATTCCTAAATCCCCTTGGAATATGTCTCCGATGCCAAATAAGGTCAACAGCACGACTGTTGTTTTAAGCTGCGGCAACGTAATCTTTGTTATACATTGCAAACGGGTGGCTCCGTCAATTTTGGCCGCTTCATAGATTTCCTGGTCAATGCCCGCTATAGCAGCCAAATAGATCACGGAGCCAAAGCCCGCCCCTTTCCATATTTTTAAAACAACCAGTATTGCAACCCACAAATCCGGATTGGAATAAAAACTGATTTCCTGTCCTTCTTGAATGAAACCAAACGCTTTTAAAACGGAATTAATAAGTCCTATATCCGTCGACAGTAAAGCAAAAACAAACATCGAAACTAATGTCCAGGAAATAAAATTCGGCAGAATGACAAGAGATTGTGTCACTTTCTTAAAATATTTGTTGCTAATTTCGGATAGCACAATGGCAATAAGGATCGCAAAAAACAAACCGGTAAAAAGAAACAATATATTTAAAAACACCGTGTTCCAGGTTACAATCAGCCAATCCTTTGATGTGAAGAAATATTCAAAGTTTTTCAGACCAACAAATTCACTTTTAAAAAATCCTTTCACCGCATTAAAGTCTTGAAAAGCTACGACGACCCCCACCATTGGCAGGTACTTGAAAATCAAGAAATATAAAACGCCTGGTAAAACTAACAAGTACAAATAGAAATTCTGTTTTACATCTGATATGATGCTCTTCTTTCTCTTCTTCATCACAACGCTGTCTGCTTTATTATTGCTCAAAGCTACATTCACATTTATCATCCTCCCCATATGCTAAATAAATCTCTTGGCTCGCGTCGGTAACACTGAAAGCCTTGCCCTTATGACTTTAATACCAAGCATATGAGTGTTCAAGTTCTCGTTTCGTCAAAATGCCGGTTTGATGGTTTTTGAACCTGTTCAAAAACGCACTGCAACGGATCCCGATGCTATTTGAACTCAGGCGGTTTACAAGAAAAAAAGAACCGACAGCTTAGATGACTACTTCAACATAGTCAAGTCCGCTGCCGGCTCTTTTTCTGTTTCACTTTACCCATGCGAAGTTCGCTCGCTTTGACTCCCGCTATCATGGATACTCATTCTATAATTCTCCGGGGTACTGCCAAAGTGTTTTTTAAATACGGTAAAGAAGTGCTTGCTATTCTCTGGGTACCCAACCAATTCAGCAATCCTGCTGACAGGATCATCCGTTTCAATTAGAAGTCTCTGCGCTTCTGACATCCTGCATTGGGTAATATAATCCGACAATGATATACCCGTTATCTCTTTGAATATAGACCTGACATAATTCGGAGACAGCTCTACATACTTTGCTACTGTATCCGTTGAAATATTCACACTATCATAATGCTTTCCGACATAATCTTTAATTTTATTCGCAATAATGGTTTTTACATTTTCTTTAGAATCATTGCCTTTTGTTTCTACAAATTTGGAGCAGAGTGAATAGAGATACGTTTTAATTTCCTCCAACGTTTCGCAAGTCTGGATCTCAGAAACAAGCACCTTTATGCTGTATTCTCCATTCTCAATACTAGTCTTGGCTAAACCGCTTAGTGTCCTTGTAAGCAACACGGCTAACTGCAACACCGTTATTTGTATTTCATCCGCACTATATAAAGCAAGCCTTTCAAAAAACTCATTAAGGCTTGTGTCAATTTTCCTTAAATTGCGCTCTTTTATGGCTTCGATCATTTTCTTCTCAATATCATAAGGATATTCATGGAGATCATTATGATTTCGTTCAGCTATATCGCCATATTCTATGACTGCTTTTCTACCGAATATAATTCGGTAATTCGAAGCTGCCCGTGCATTCTGGAAGGATTTGCTTATCCCTTCAAATCCTTCTACAATATCACCTATTCCCGCTGATACCGAAATCTTCAGATATTTGTCTACTTTATCTTGTATTTCCGTTGTCGTATCGATTAGTTTACGCACAATCTCGTCACTGCTATTATTTACATTTAAAATAATACTTACATAATCGTGTCCGTTATCAATGCCCTCTGCCTTAAATCGTTTTTCCCTGAAGAATTCAAATGCAATGTTAAGAATTGCAAATTTCACTAATTTTACGTCTTTCGACCATTTACCTGAAAGAATATTTTCAAGTGCATCCATTTTAAGCACAAGGGTCAAAAAGAATGGATCGTCAAAACTTACCCCGCATTCCATCATATAATCTTTGTCGTAGATTTTTTCGTCCATTTCCCCGTCAATTAATTTCCCTAAAAATGTCTTCTTCTTGTCATTCAACAATCTGGTTGAATCCAGTCTGTATTTATGAAGCAATTTTCTAAAGGGATTATAGATACTTGATGTAAAAAATACAGCTAAAATGATGCCTGCAAGTATGAAAATAATCGTTATAATCAATAATGTCTTTTGCATAGAATAGGCCGACGATAATAGCTTGCTATATTCGCCAATGCCTATAAATATCAAGCCTAAATGCTTTGCTTTCACATAGCTGACAAGTGATTCCTTATCATTAATCTTCGTTATAAAACTGCCTTTTTCATTGTTAGACAACATGATTTGTTTCGCATAGCTTTCATTGGCAAGATTTTTATTGATCATAGAAGTGTCATCATGAGATAACACATTACCGTCTTTATACATGATTAATACTTGGTTAAGATCTCCGGCACTTCCACTGGTAACCATCTGCTGTAGTATTCTTTCATTTAAATTAATAACTAATGACGATTCGACTTCACCATTATTTGAAGTGTTTGTAAGAACCAAGGTCAAGAAATTTTCGCTTATATTTTTATTGTTTATTACATAATCCACTTTTCTTGTAAAAAATTCATCAGAAACGCTTTGTTCTGTATTCCTCAGAAAATGGATGATATCTTGATCCAAAAAATCAGTTGTCGACTGAATCCCTTCTCCTAACTCAGATATACTGAATATTACCCTGTCAGCCTTTGCATTATAAATATAAATGGAGCGAATAAGCGGATTTGAATTCACGTATTGCTTTAATTTCTTTAATACATCTTGATCGGCGAATGCATCTGATTTATCATCATACAAACCATAATTAAGATCACTATCCAGACCATTAATAAATAACTGATAAAAGTTATAATAAACATTTATGAGCATCAAATCTGCAATATAATAAGATTGCGAAATAAAATTTTCAGAGGTTTGACTTACTTGCTCTATACTTTTATTGCTGTAGGTACGAAATATGACAAAGGAAAAAACGGATAATAGCACGATAACAATAACTAAATAGGATGATAAGATTTTTATCAATAAAGTATTTCTTTTATAGAGGCGTTTTAGCCTTCCCCCTGCACGTTCTACCTTCATTTGGCTATCCCCCTCGATATATCTATTGGGAGAACGAACGGGGAGACTGATCTTGTATTCAGTCCCCCAGATCGCCCAGAACCGTTCTTTAGTCACTTACGAAACTGAATGCCTTGGGTGTGCTCATTACCGGCAACAGGGTTATATTTCTCATTCCACACTACATGGATGTCGACCAGCTGGCCCAGCTCAAAATCCTCTACGCGGATATCGTCGCAGGTTGTGTCCCTGGCGCTATGCCCCAAATGTAAACGATTGAAAGCGCTTTTTCCATGTCAATTTCATTCGTTTTTTTTTGAATTCTTTCAAAATCGGATGTTAATTTCTTTGGAAATGAAAAAAAAAGCCGATTTCGGTTTTTCGGGAAATATTAGGGGCATAAAATCGATCACTTCTTTTGCCGCTGCGCATATACCTTGTTGGCTTCGTCCGTCAATTCTTGACCTCCGGATATCAGCCAATTCGCCTTAAAATCGTCGAATCCTTTATCCGTATCCTCTTTGCCGATGATGGCCTTAATCAAATAATTGTCCATCAGAGTCTGCAAACTCGCCCAATATTTCGCCTTGGCGGTCAATACGGTCGGGCCAATAATGTCCCTGAGCGGCTCGTAACCGCTATCCAGCTTCGCCTTCAGATTCAATGATTCGCTGGTCGTGTTATATTTCAGCATGGAAGTATCAACATTGTAGAGTGGGTTGTAGAAGCTGCCGGCGCCGGCTTTTGAGGCCTCCGGTTTAGGCCTTGCGACGACAAAGTCGCCGTTCATCTCGTAGTTGACGCCCTTCTCTCCGTAAACCGTAAGCAGCCAGCCTTCCGGATTTGTTGCAACGTATTCGAGAATTTGCTCTATCTTGACCCGTTTCGCTTCATCTTTCTCAAGCTGCACGCCTAACAGGACAGGGGCTTGACGTGCGCCGTATGAGAGGGCATAAGATTTGCCGGCCGGTCCGATGACCGGCTTTCCGGCGATAACGTGCTGCCCCTTGTCCAAAGCGTCCTTCTTAATATATACGGAATCAGCGTCGAAGTTGCGCCAACCCATGTTATCGACCATGCCGATCTTTTGGTTGGCAAATTTTTCATTGAGCTGGCCGTTATCTGCTGTTATGAACTCCGGATCGATAAGTCCGGCTTCGAACCACTTATTCAGAAGCTTGAGTGCCGAGCGGGTTTCTTCGGTGATCCCGCCATACACAACCTTTCCGTCTGCGCCCAACTTGAACTGATACGGCGATACGCCATAAGCCGAGAATACGGAAGTAAACATTTGGATCGGGAGCTTGCCTCGGCCCGACATGCCGTACGTATCCTTCCTGCCGTTGCCGTCCGGGTCGTTGTTCACAAATTTGATGAGCACATCCTCCAGCCCCGCGAGCGTCTTCGGAGGCTCGTTGTAGCCGATTTTCTTCAACCATGCTTCATTATAACCGGGGATCATGCCTGAATTGCCGGTAGGCCATACCTTTGGGATTCCCCAGTTCCTTCCATTATAGAAACCGGCATTCCATGCGCCGGCGTCAAACGATTCCAGTGCTTTCGAATAATTCGGCATATTTTTTCTGATTTCATCCGGGGAAATGCTGGCAATGATGCCCTGATCCGCCCATGTGGCTAAATCGATCTCGTTCGCATCGATTGGGAAAATATCGGGAATTTGACCGGAAGCAAGCAGGACATTGAATTTATCCTTCCATCCCTGCCGTTCCAATTTGACATTTTTGATTTTGACGTTGAATTTCTGCTCCAGCTGTTTCTGCACATAGTTGTCGTCAGCTTCAGGAGCATTGAAGTTGTTCGCCCATGTAATCTCGATCCGTTTGTCGTCGGCCTCAGGCTTCACAGTTTCAACAAACGACCCCGGCTTGCCGCAACCGACCGCGACGAACGTCATCGACAAGACAATGCCTGTCAAACCCAGCAAAGTTTTTTTTCTTTGTTTCTTTCTTTGATTCATTGGTTTGACCTCCCTCTTTTTTTTTTTGAAAGCAAGGGATTCCGATTTTTAAAGTATTCAAATACAAAAATGGAAGTAAAAGCTCAGCTGTAAACAGCTTGTCTATAGAAATCTTGCTAATTGGCCGCGCTCGACGTTTGTTTCGTTTGTCTGTACCGAGCCGGGGTAATACCGAATCGCGCTTTGAATTTGACATGAAAATATTGCAGGTTGCGATACCCGACAAGAGACGCGATTTCCGTGACGGACAACTTGTCTTCCTCTTGCAGCAAGTGGGCGGCTTTTTCGAGTCTAATTCGGGTCACGTATTCGGTAAACGATTCGGTCATCACTTCGCCGAACAAGGTGGAAATGTAGGAGGGAGCGAGCGAAGCCACCTCGGAAAGAATGTTAAGCGAAAGATCTTCGTGCAAATGCTCATCGATATAGGCTTTCAGCTTGAAAATGACCCCCGCTTGATTATGCTTGACTGAATCCCGTACATGGACCCCAATACGTTCGGAAAGGTTGCGGATCGATGCGATCGTGTCTGCCAGCGTATCTTTCTTCAACTCGTCAAACAGATTGGAAGGAGGAACGATTTGCTGCAGCTCCAGCTCAATGATCGTTTCGTACAGTGCGGATACAAGCTGGAGAAGCGCAAGCTCCACCGATTCAAGCTGTATATTCCTCTCCATCAGAACAGCAGCAAATTCATCGATTAATTCATTGACGCTCTCTACATCCCCGGCCTTAAGCGTATTCTGAAATGCACCCAGTGAAATCTGCGGCGGCTTCGGATCGAAAACGGAAATTCTCGAATGCGGAATGATGGTTTCATGACCGTACATAAACCGGTAGCGATACGCTTGGTGAGCCACTCGATAGGAAAGAGGTATTTTTTCAGCCGATTCGACCGAAGAGCCGATTCCCGCTCCAAACCGGAGCTCTCCTCTTACTTCATCCTGGAATTTGTCCAATCCCACAGCGATCACCCCGTCATCCGCCTCTGCCCGTGAATCCAGGAAAAAGATAATGGCCGCTTCCTGCGGATTCAAGCAAACAATCTCGCATGGCACGGGGAAGTCGAATTGCTCGTATCGCATTTTGAACGTCTCGCTATCGCCATCGATGAGTTGAATATGCACCACTTGATAGAGGCAATCCTGTAGAAGGCCATCCACATGTTCCAGACTGAGACTAGCGCCCATCACCAGGTTTTTCATCTCATTCTTTTTAGCCTGAGATTCCAAACTGACGATTTTTTGGTCCATGAAATTCAGCGCATTTCCGATTATCATATATTCGTTCGCATGGCCGGGGTTCAGACCCGGTTGATACAGGTTGCGAACATGCTGGATCAGCTTCTTCATCGGGAGATAGAAGCGTTTGGAAATCAGGTAGGAAACCGCAAGCCCAAACACGAGCATAAGACAGCAGGCTACGAAAATCTTGGTTTTCAATTTTTTTGTATCCAGCACAAATGAATTCATCGGCCGATCCATCGCATAGGTCCAACTGTGTTCCGACTCTTGACCGGCGAGATGCGATAATACGAATGTGCCACTTAGACTGTCGTTGATCTGTGTGACGGTCTTACCGGATCTGATGGCTTGCCTGATCAACCCGACATCTTCCGGATTCGCTCCGGTTGTTTGCAGGATCAAATTCCCGTTTGCATCGAATATATAGAACCTCTCGAAGGAGGAGTGCATGATTTTAGAGACGGCCTGCTTCAGGTACTCCATATCGACATCAACATATAGGTATCCTTTCGGCGATGGGCCTCTTATCCCGTACGGGAGCTTTACGATATACGTCATTGCCTGCTTTCCGTCCGGCAACGTCCGGACCATCCATCGGTTCGGAGTCATTTGCGGAAGCCCCTCAATAAAAACGAAGTCTGTGGAGTTTTCCGGATTTTCAAAGAAAAGATCGCTGGATACGACATAATTTCCTTGATGAAAAAACACGGTTATATTGGAAGCGCCTTCAATTGTTGTTTTAAAAATCTCCAGATCTTGTTGTAATGACAATACACGGTCGAGGTTTTCTGACCAACTATTATTGAGCAAATAGTTCAAATTCGAGCTGCTCCGAGTGAGAATTGTGGTTACGGCCTTATTTTGAAGATTTTCTTCGTACTTTCGCAGCAATGTCTGTTCTACGTAATCTTTTGCTGTAACGAGACGTCGTTGACTATCCCTGGCGATTTCGTCCACCATCATTTGATTAGCCTGCGTGTACAGGTAACCTCCTGTAAGTCCGAGCAGCACGACAGCTAATGCCGTAAACGATAAGATGAGACGGGTAAAAAAAGTATTTCTATAAAAAGGTAACGCTTTCATTAGGATCCCTCCTGGCACACACCCTGATGACAAAAGTCAAGTTACTCGGATTAATTTTTCTGCAATATGGTTGTACAACCGATCCGCCGGAGCAAATGACATATGCACAACAAGTATACCGATCTTATGATTAATTTACTATTGGTCCATATGCGCAATTGTTGGAAATCAAGCGACAAGGATCCTTTTGTAAGTAATATATTGATGAATCGAATAGCCGGTCTCCTCTTTGAAAATATGGCACTATTACTCTCCATCATTGTCACCTCACTTAAATCAATCCAATTCTACTGCAAGATTTGCATTCTTTCAAACAAATTATTGCGTATTGTTCGTCGTCCTTACTTCTCGGAACTAAAACAACTATTTTGGGTGAATTCCTTGTTGCTGTAGGACTTCCAAGTTTCTACATGAGGGGTCGTACCACCAGAAGGTAAACGGCCTTTCTTTGTATTCTGAACATAGACGTAATAATAGCAAGCCAAATGCACGAAATTGACAAGCGACCATACAACAAGCCATATGATTGAAGACGACAGGGTAGTCCAGATGCCGAACCAAGGCAGCACGCGTCCTCCGCCGATAATTAATTTGCGGGAAACGAATCAAGTATATTGACTTTGACGTAACGGTAGCCCGTATCATAGTAACAAAGGGGGGGTAAAGATTTATACTACCGGCCATTTAGAACGAGTGACAGGGATAACCGAAAGAACAATCTCTTATTATCATAGCTTGGGGCTTCTTTCTCTAAAGAAAAGCAAAGGGAAAAAGATGGTGACAGATGAAGATTTGGTATCTATTCTGAAAATCTTTATTATGAAAATCACACATAAACGTTTAAAAGACATACAACTCATGAAGATAGAGTCCCTTTCCTTACCTGAATTAATGAAGGATCTTGAACACATGAACGATAGTATCTTGAGCTTGCTCCAAGGATTGGAACGATACAGTACGGAAAAAGATCAACATATTTGTTTTTCGCTGTTGCAAGAATCCGACAACTTTTTACAAAAATATTCGAGGTAATCACTTGGCGAGGAGGCCGGAGTCCATGCAAATTGATCTTCGTAATACGCTGACTGTACTATCCCGATTCTTTACGGAACGGACCAACCCGAATGGACTCCTACCTAACTACTTGGAATGGGCAGAAAGTGAACATGGCATCATTACCATTTTGAATGAAGTTAGAGTAAGACAACGCTACCGGGACTTCGATATTCTGTCCGCCGCTAGAAGCGATGGCATCGACATATTGGAAGCGCAGCAGCAATATGGATTGTTCAATCCGACAAGGAGTATAGAGGCAACTAAGTGGTGCTTTGACGAATCGCAAAGACTGATGATACAGGAACGAATTAAGACAACGTTAGAAATGATGGCGAAAGCCATTCCTTCTTCTCTTTTGCCGGAGCGGTTGGTCGTTGTCATCTTACCGGCAGATTGCGCGAACGGAACTCTGATGTTGAACGGATCGGGGATAAGTTGTTATGGACGCTCCCCCGGTTATTTGTTTTTGCGCGTATGGCCAACGACCGGTAATCTGAATCGTCTCGATTATATTCTCGCCAGGAGCTTCATCCATGGCATTCGGAAAAATGCTCGAAACACGGATTCCCCGACCTCGCTTGGGGAAGCCATGGTATTGGAGGGCCTGGCAGCTGCTTTCATAAAAAGTGTATTTTCTGATATAGAGCATCCAGGGTTAATCGGTTTTATGCCCCCGGATAACTGGGAGGAAACGCTTGCAAACGTTGCAGGATATTACAGAAAAATAAGATATGACGACGTAATGGTCAACATCTATGGTTCTCAAATCCATGCAGGCCGTATGCGGCCACCGGTTGTTGTTCCATTAACGCGAGAAGAGCTCGATTATGTTTATGAACTTATGATAGCTCAAGCGGACTGTACGGAAGCGCACATAGTTGCCGCTTATCTTTATGGTGATCCGCTCATGGCGGCACAAGGGCATCCATCCTTCGGAGTTCCTCATCTCGCAGGTTTCGAAGTAGGCTATCATGTTGTCGAACGGTATTTACAAGCGACAGGTATTAAGGTTGCGTCGGCGTTATCCATCCCCTGGAGGGACTTCTTTAATGTTGAAAGGTTGTAGAATAAAATGAAAACGAACAAGAACACGACTATGTATCCAAAGCCTCATAAGGAACCATGTATGGGTTGTGGAGCCCTCTTCCCCCCTTTCAACGGCCCGATACATCGTTATATGACGTCTTCGCCGGGCTGTTGGGCGGCATTCGGTGAAATTCTTCAGCGATTCTACGGTAATGACGCTGGTGCAGATGCTCATCGCATTAGTGTCGATGCATACGCGGTTCAGCACCCGGGAACCCCGTCTCCACAATCGATCCAATCGGTGACCGGTCACCTTATCAACTTATGCCTCATGTTCGAATACGAGGTTAGAGACCCTGCATGGAGACGCGGAATGATTCAAGCCGTGACCCGTTATTCCGACCAGTTCAATTGGCTCGAACCTCCCCCTTCACAGAACGGTACGATTACGGTAGCCGACCTGCTGCCGATAACGGATGTCCAAGCATTGCATAAAAAATCTATCGAGTGGGCTCGTTCGTTATGGGATTCGTGGCATGAATATCACCCGCTGATTCGCCAGTGGGCAGCTAAAATTAAAACACTTTAGTTTACGAAAAGCTTGTATGTAATGAATGTGGAATGCGGTGCTAAGGAGTTTGCTAAGGAGGTATTATACATGTCTGATACTTGCACTAAGTGCGGTGCCGTAACACACTTGGGCGAGACGTGCGAATCGATTTTCGGCGAATTTATGGCACTCGAGTTCACAGATCCCGCTTATGGACGGGTTCATTTTCTCACTGTCGCCTGTTACATGGTTCAACATGAGGGCTACAGCGATGAGTTGTATGTCTGGGTGCAAACCGCGCTGCGAAAATACCTGGAGGAAGGCCATACTACGGAAATGATTCGCCGGGATGCCGCCCATGGCCCCGGACGCATTAAGGGAATTTCAAGGCCGGCGGATGCGAAGTCTCTTCCTAAGGTGGCCTGGTCCATGACGATCGTTGATATAGCCGCACAGATGCTGGATGCGGAAAGTTATTGCAAACTTATTGAACGATGGGGACATACTACGCTGAAAGAGATGGGACCACTTGTGTTAAAAAGATGATAAGATGGTTTATTGTTACGAAAGAGCTTCCCATTTGGTCCATAATTCCGGTGGATTCAGTTCGTAAATTTCCTGTTCCCTGAACATATATTGATGCATAATAAACTCCCTGCGTATCGTTGCAAAATCGTCGTGGAAACTCTTAATGAACTCATTGATTTCCTTCTCGCTATACTTTCTGCCGAGCTCCAGCTTCGAAATCATGTGCTCGAATACAATAAGCTTCTTCTTCAGCTGAGCCGGAATGCTTTTCAATTTCCCATCGGCCACGAAGAAATTTTTGAGAACGGAGTCCTTCATCCGCTTTTGGCTGTCATCCATGTCGCTTATGCCTCCTTCGGCTGTCCGGTAAATGAGGTTTACCGCCGCATTCGCGTTATTTTTGATGAAATAATCGTTCAGGGAAAAATATATCGTGTTCTTGTCCCTGCGCTCGTTGATCAAGCTGGCTTCCCGCAGTTTCGAAGCGTGATGGGTAATGGTCGCAGGCGTTACGCCCAGCTTTCCTGCCAATAATTGACCGTTCAGCTCCCCCTCGGCAAGCAGGATCAGCATCTTGATTCTCGTAGGGTCGGCGAGTGCTTTATGGTAATTGACTACTTTATCCAGCTGTATGGCGATCACCCCCTTTCATGATTAGTTATTTATTAAATTAGATATTCGTCTAATTAGATGATCGTTAAATTTGATTTTATTTGAACAGGATCGATTTGTCAACTGATTATCGTAACGTGGCTTCGATTGGGACTTCCCCCTACAGACTCGCCTATGCTGGACGTACGAAAAAAAAGCCTAAGCGTCAAGCGCTCAGGCTGATTGAACCTTATATTTCAAACATTAAGCCGGCTCGCCGGACGGATCAGCAGCTTGATCGTACCAGTCGTGAATTCACCAGCCAGACTGTCCCCGCCACAAAATTACCCACCATTTTTTCTTTTTTGAATCTAATCTGGTAGCCCTCAATTTGCCAACCAAGATTAATGATCTCGCAATGAGTATAACCATTAATAATGCTACAAAAAAGCAATCATGAAAATCTGGCCCCTCACCCATAATTTTTTAACTTGGAACGATTTACAGGTTTATCTTACGGGCCGATAACTGACAACTTTCTGTCAGTGTTTAAAAATTATATCATTAATATTACCCTGCCAGTTAGCTCAACGAGGCTGCCGTTTTATGCCGGCAGCCTGTTGTAATTGAACTTTCGTACCCGTTAGCGCAATGAGAATTCGATTACTCTTTCAAGCTTTCTTTTTATATACCTTCATTGCAAAGAAATAGGCTACGATCAAAATCCCGACGCACCATGCAAGAGCGACCCATATATCATTGCCCACCGGCTGATCCGACAGTAGCGCACGGATGGCGTTCACGATCGAGGTCACCGGCTGGTTTTCGGCAAAGGCGCGAACGACCGACGGCATCGAATCGGTCGGCACAAACGCCGAGCTGATAAACGGCAGGAAGATAAGCGGATAGGAAAACGCGCTTGCACCTTCTATCGTTTTTGCGGACAGTCCGGAAATCGCCGCTACCCAAGTTAAGGCCAGCGTAAACAACACGAGTATGCCGGCTACGGCAAGCCACGGCAGTATTCCCGCGGACGAACGAAAACCCATAACGAGCGCTACGAGAATGATGACGATTACCGTTATGGCGTTGGACACCAGAGAGGTCAGCACATGCCCCCAAAGCAAGGCGGAACGTGAAATCGGCATGGTGTGAAACCGCTCGAATATGCCCCGCTGCTTATCCATAAACAGACGGTAAGCCGTATAGGCTATTCCGCTTGCGATCGCCATAAGCAGTATGCCTGGCAACAGGTAATTCACATAGTTATCCGTTCCGGTTTGAATGGCGCCGCCTAATACATAGACGAACAGCAGCATCATCGCAATCGGAGTGATGCAGACCGTGATGATGGTGTCCATGCTGCGGAAAATATGGCGCATGGAACGACCAAGCATAACGCTAATATCGGTGAAGAAATGATTCTTTGCCGTCTCCATTTACTTTGCCTCCTTTTTGCCGACGATGGAGAGGAATATCTCTTCTAATGTCGGTTGTTTTTCAACATACTCCACCTTTGCGGATGGGAACAGCTTTTTTAGATCCGAGAGCGTGCCTTTAGCGATAATCTTACCCTCATGCAGAATGGCGATTCGGTCGGCAAGCTGCTCAGCCTCCTCCAAATACTGCGTAGTTAGGAGTACCGTCGTGCCGCCGCCCGCAAGCTCCTTGACAATCTTCCAAACCTCGATGCGCGCCTCGGGGTCAAGCCCAGTCGTCGGCTCGTCGAGGAAAATGATCTGCGGATTACCCACAAGGCTCAAGGCGATGTCGAGCCTGCGGCGCATACCACCCGAATAAGTAGACGCCCTGCGGTCGGCGGCGTCTGTCAAGCCGAAGCGTTTAAGCAAGTCGTCCGCAACCTGACGCGGATTTTTGAGGTATCGCAGCTTGGCGATCATGATCAGATTTTCCCGTCCGGTCAAAATCTCGTCCACGGCGGCGAATTGTCCGGTCAGACTGATCGCCTGCCGCACATTCTCGGGTTTTGACGCAACATCTACTCCGTTTACGGTAACGGATCCGCTGTCTTGGTTAAGCAGCGTGGTGAGGATTTTGACAACCGTTGTCTTGCCCGCCCCGTTGGATCCGAGCAGGGCGAAGATACTGCCCTTTTCCACCTCGAAATCGACGCCTTTTAGGACTTGAAGCTGCTTGTAGGATTTTTGCAATCCTTTTACTTCAATTGCTTTTTCCATCCCGATATCCCCCTTTTACTTTTTTTTATCCGTACCCTTTTTCATGGCCTTGTTAACTTTTTGGTCAATAGATTCTTGATAGATGTCAGCGTAAGTTTTTGAATCTTTGATTAGATCGTCGCAGAAAGCCGCTACGTCACTGCCCGTCACTTCGAGCACGCCTTTCCCCAAGGCCGCGCCCTCTTCGAAAAGATCGATAATCCCCGAGAGCATACCCGTCCCTTCGGTCAGCTCAACAGGGCCGACCTTAAAGAGATATTTTTGAATCTCTTTATAAACAATCTGATAATTTTGCGGAAGCGCTTTGACACGCGCCACGTGCGCTCGCCACTCTTTTTTGCTTTCGATGATATCTCGTATTCTCATTTTATCCTCCTATTTACCTAATTTTTTAACGATATTATTGTTGAGTTGCTCGCGCCACTTGTCGCGAAAAGACTTTGCCCCTTCTTCACCGGCCAGCGCTGAACAGAATCCTTTGATATCGTCGCCCAAAACCTCTTGGACACTCTGACCGTCCGCTGCCGTTTCTTCGAGCAGGCCAAGCACACCGTCAAGAATTGGCATGAGGTTGCGACCGGTGAAATCGGAGTGCGACCAAAGATTGGCATTAATTTTTTTCCATGCCGCTTGATAATCAGCCGGCAGCTTTTTGGCTCGCGATTCAAACCTTTTCATTTCTTTAGTCATGTCGCTGCCGGTAATTTTCTCCCAAAAATTCATTGTCTTTTCTCCTTTAACTCATTAATTTTTGATGATACGAACTCCCATTTTTCCCAGAACTTCCGCAGTTCCTTGCGCCCCGCGTCGTTGATCGCGAAAAACTTTCGAGGCGGTCCCATGTCGGAGGGCTTCTTGGTGATCTCCACCAACTTGTTTTTTTCAAGCCGGATCAGGATGGTGTACACTGTTCCCTCCACAACATCCGTGAAGCCGAGGGCGTTCAGCCGCCGCGTAATTTCGTAGCCGTAGGTTTCTTTGCGGCTTATAATTTCAAGGACACAGCCCTCAAGCGCCCCTTTGAGCATTTCCGTTAGGTTTTCCAGCACAATCACCCTATTCTATTCTGTATGACTGATATTCAGTATCACTTACTACTGCTATAAAGTAACACGTAGTAGTTGGTTTGTCAATTGCGGTTGTTTGTTACGATAATGAATTTCAACTAAAACGCAAGTTGCTAGCCGGCAAGCAATGGGACTGTGGCCACAATCACGATTTTTTTTATAACCTTATATAACCGTAACCTTTGACAAATCGGCCTCTATGCCTTTGAGCGCAGCATAGGTCAACTTATCCATCATCGCGCCGTCAAAGCAGACGGTTTTGATGGCACGGTAGTACTTCTTGGACAACAAAGACCCTTGGAAAGACGCATTCTTGAGTGTCGCACCCTTGAACGAAACTTCGTTCAACGCCGCTTTGTCGAACTTGACGCCGATGAAGGTTTGGCCGTCAAGACACTGCCCGCTCAGATCGGTATTTGTGAAGTCCACCCCGTCGAAAATACAGTTTTCAAAGACGGTTTTTCTGAGATCGGTCATAGTCAGGTTGACGTCGGTCAGTTTTACTCCTGTGAATTTTGCTCCGTCCATCCCCGATTTGCTGAAGTTGGTGCCTACAAGGATGGATTTATTGAAGCTCGCATTTGAAAGGTCAAGGGTGGATAATTTGCAGTCGGTCAGGTTTGCGCCGTCGAAACGGGCATCTCGCACGTCGCTGCTGGCAAACGAGCTGCCGGTCAAGTCCGCGTTCGTGAAGTCGGAGCCTCGCAGCGCGCTTGATGTAAATTTCCCCTTATGCGCGGTAACCCCAGCAAAGTCGCTTTTCGCCAGGTTGCTTGCGCTGAAGTTCGTCACCACCTGACGTTCCAGCGAGCGGGAGAGGTTGGCGACCTCCAGGATCGTTTGCTCGATGTCGCCGATACTCTCAATCGTCATCTTAAACGCTGTTTCATCGTCCTTGCCCTCAGCTTTGAGCTCAAGGAACCGCTCCTGTAAATCGGAGTGCAGGTCGGCCTTTAATTCGGTGACGCTTTTTACTCCATCGTATGGCGTAAATACGCCATTCAAATAATTCGTCAATTTCTGATTCATAATATCATCTCTCCTTATAATAAGTTTTCAAGCACGCGCTTCGCGTACTCCCAATTGCTTTTGTTGCGGGCGTATGCATCTTTGCCCTTTCCGGTAATCCTAAAATATTTACGCCTACCGCCCTGCGATTCATCGCCCCAATACCACTCGATATCGCCATCGGCCTCAAGCCTTCGGACGCTCGAGTACATCGTGGCCTCCTTTAATTCATATTCGCCGTCCGAGCGCTCGGCAATCAGCTTGACAATCTCGTACCCGTAGCGGTCAGCTTCGGACAAGAGCCGTAGAATCATCGTATCGGTATGTCCTCGCAGCAGGTCGGATGTAATTTTGTTCTCGCTCATGTAATCAACCTCCATGTTTGTATAATACAACACACTACCACGACTGTCAAGGTAGTGTTTCTAATTAATTACTTTGCCTACAAGTAAAAGCTATTGGGCCGTCCTCAATGAGGAATCACAAAAATAAAAAAGCCGCGCTATCACGGAGCTTCTTGGAAATATGTTCTTGTCCGTTCAATGGGAAAGGGAGCAGCTGCCGCGGCAATCTGCTCCCTGGTTCTTCCACTAATGTTCTCCGTTAGGTTTAACAACATTCGTGCTATCTAACATTTATCACACCCTTGAGTGCCCCGCCAGACTTACAAATGCGAACCTCCTGTTGCGTCCACTAATTGCCCCGTTACCCAGCGGCTGTCCGATGAGGAGAGGAACGCTACGATATCCGCGATATCGGATGGTTGTCCGGCTCTGCCGAATGCAGACTGTTCGCTAGCGAACTTTTGTCCTTCCGGTGTATGCAGCCATGAGGCATTGACGTCGGTATCTACAATACCGGGAAGAACGGCATTCACCGTAATCCCGCGAGGTCCCAGCAATTGCGCTAGGTGCAGGGTGAATGTATTAATAGCCCCTTTCGTAAGATTATAGGCCATGAGTTGAGGATATGCGATGCGCGTCACCCCGGAAGACATGTTGACAATGCGTCCTTCGTTACGAAGCAAGGGCAGCGCTTGTTGTATTAAGAAATAAGGCGCTTTTACATTCACTGCAAACAGCTCATCGAACGATTCTTCTGTTGTTTCTTCAAATGTATTTGACGTTCCAATCCCTGCATTATTTATGAGAATGTCAAACTTACTGTCTCCATTCGCTCGAGTGAGCTCCGACCTCAGGGATTCGATCAATTCGGCAACGCCGGCGACGGAATTAAGCTTCGCTTCTATTGAAAAAGCATTGCCTCCGTTATCCTTAATGGCTCGAACGACATCCGTCGCAGCCTCGCGGTTATTGCCATAGTGTACGGCTACCAGAGCCCCTTCTTCCGCAAGCCTTAATGCGATACCTTTTCCGATCCCCCTGCTTCCGCCAGTTACTAGTGCCGTTTTTCCGTGCAACCGTTTCATGCTTCACCACTCCTTGTTATTTGTACCCCTACTGTACACTCTCCCTTTAAGGGGAGAGTCAAGCCTTTCAACGAAAAAAATGCTCCACTCGCCAAAGGCTGAATGGAGCATCGATATTAAGATTTGCTATTAGACGGGTTCTACCGGAATGAGCAATTCCGATAGGCGCATCCTGCCGTAAATATCTTGATCAGGGGTTATATAAATTTCCCGGATAGGGGCCCTCTCAACCTGGGTGTATCCGTTGACGGAGATCCATGACGACAACTCCATGGTAGCCTCACAAGTAATGCTGTAGGGATCGCAACGATGTATAAGAGAAGCCGCGGCATGGATCCTGGGCAGTGAACTAACCTTCACTCTGTTGCTACTCGGAATGTTTTTCATTATGGGCAATGCCACTTCAAGATCAACTTGATCCGTTTCTGCGTAATGGTCATGCTTAATTACAATCAGCGAACTCTCTTGATAATCGCCGTGAATGCGCACGTATTGAGCGACCTCATCAAGCAGTAGACATCGTTGCGTGTAGGGAACAATATCACGAATGGAAGCTACCTGCAGCGGATCTACAGCGCGGATCGAGATCGAATGCTCATCTCCATTGCGATTAGCGGACTCTTCAACGCGATGAATCCTTTCATTAATTTCGTTCAGTTGATTCTTCGACTCTTCAATGATGCGGTGGAGTTCTATCTGCTTATCCGTCAACTTGCTTTTCACGACTTCAGGCGATATATGGTCTTCCAAAAAGGGGATGATCTGCTCCAGAGTAAAGCCTTGCTCCTTAAATACTACTATTCGCTTAACGGTCAATAGCTGTGCTTCGGAATAATAGCGATAGCCATTGTTCTCGTCCACGACATCTGGTCTCAGCAGCCCCATAGCATCGTAATATCGTAATGTTTTGATCGAAACGCGGCTCAGTTTTGAAAACTCTCCGATTTTTAACATCTGAGCTATCGCTCCTTTCCAAATTCCAACTCGTGACTTTACCCTAAAATGATACCTTATGCTCCAAAACACGTAAAGGTCATATACTGACCGTAACGAAGGGCTGCCATGCGGCAGCCCTTTCAGTGTTCAACTATCGTCTCCCTTTAACGGAATGACAACGTATTTAAAAAGCAGATTCACGTCAGGTTAATTACTCCTCAATGGAGCGATAGATCACTGACGTCCTTTTGTAAGGATCCGGAACGTGATACCGAATTTATCCGTTACATTACCGTAAGCAGGGCTGAAGAAACTTGCTTGTAGCGGGTCGTTCACTCGACCGCCTTGCTTCAATGCTTCGAAATATTGGGCCGCTTTTTCTTTGTCGTCGGTTTGAACTACAATGGTGATTTGCGTTCCCTTTTCGTAGGTGCTTCCGGTAAAATTATCGGTAATCTGTAGTTCGGAATCGCCAATTTTCAAGACGGCGTAATTCACCCAGTCCTTCTTTTCCGGCGGCAGTGGAGCTTCCTGATTTTTCGGCATGTCGCTGAACCGAAGCATATAGGTGACCTTGGCATTCAACGCCTTCACGTATAAATCGATGGCCTCATTCGCGCTTCCGTTCATTTCAAGAAAAGGGATCAAACTCGTACTCACAACAATCATCTCCTTGGTTTAATTGTTTACAACGGACAACCGGTAGACTCTTCTCTCACATAGACGGGTTTCCCTTGTCACTAACTATGTCGTAGGTCATGAAGGAAACGTGACAGAAACGGCGAAAAGTGCTGTAATGAGAATTTCGAAAATAAAAACTGTAGTTCGTGCAACTCCGTCACATTTACAGAATTTCATACGACAAATAAGTAAATAAGAAACGAAGGGAGGGATTGTGGGGCATGAACGACCAGAATTGGCTTGTTGAACAATTCGAGACGCATCGTAATCATTTGCAGACGGTGGCATACCGGATGCTCGGATCACGGAGCGAAGCAGATGACGCTGTGCAGGAGTCATGGATCCGTCTCATCCGCTCAAATACTGGCGAAGTAGTAAATATAGGAGGATGGCTGACAACCATCGTCTCGAGAGTGTGTCTTGATATGCTGCGAACACGCAAATCGAGGCGTGATGAGCTTGTGATGGCTAGCGCACCTGAACTGGTTACCGGTCATCAAGACGGAAGCGATCCCGAGCATGAAGCGCTGATGGCTGACTCCGTCGGTCATGCGATGTTCGTTGTCCTCGAGAAGTTGAATCCCTCTGAACGCATTGCGTTCGTGCTTCACGATGTATTCGCATTGTCTTTCTCGGAGATCGCTCTCATTATTGGGCGCAACGAAGCCGCTGCAAGGCAACTTGCGAGCCGCGCTCGTCGCCGAGTCCAGGGTGCCGAATCGACTTCGGAAACTGCAGAGCTTCAGAGAAAAAGGGAGCTTGTCGATGCATTCCTCGCCGCAGCGCGTAACGGAGAGTTTGAGAAACTGCTCTCGGTATTGGACCCGAATGTCGTACTTCGAAACGACCCCGCATTCGCGCCGGTCGCAAATGTGCCAGTTGTTCGCGGTTCAGAGGCTGTGTTCAAGCAGGTCCAGCAATTCGCGAATCGTGCCCGCAGCATGATGCCGGTGCTCGTGAACGGATCGGTAGGCATCGTCGCGGGTCATTTGGATCAACCGCTATTCATTTTGGAATTCACGTTTGTGGATGGCAAGATCGTCGAGATCGGCATGATTGCCGACCAGGCACGCCTTCACGGGCTTAACATCGCCGCTTTGAACGATTGATTGGATGAAGAGCTAAGGAACTGCAACAACACTAAAATAGAACACAAGAACACAAAAAAACGCACTGTCGTAGACTCCTAGACAATGCGTTTTTTCTTGCTTTAACTTAGAAAATCGGGCTATCTTATGCCTGCCTCCGCCAGTTTCTCGTCCAGTTTCGCCTTCTTGCGCAAATGGTGCCTGCTGTGCATACCAACCATCTCAAACCAATCACGCGCGTTAAGCCAGCCAAACCAGCCATGGCGCACCTTGCAAGCCGGATTCGCCAGATCTACGCACCCCGTCCAGTAGGCCAACTTCTCTAGCACCTGCTCCAGGCCAGCTATGATTTCATCCTTGCTCTCGGGGTTGATTGTCGCGTTGGGAGGTTCCTCAAGTTTCACACCGGATATTGGGCCACTCTTTTTCGGCGAGCGCCTTCGTTCCGTCTTCCGTCTTGCTATCGAATATCTGTCCAGATTCCCGCATGTATCGCTCGATAATAGCAGAAGAATCGTTCAACATCCAGATCCTATCCCCGCGAATCCCATTCATTACATCACCTGCGCAATCTCCCACACATGCCCGTCCGGATCGGCAAAACAAGCCGTCCGCCGCCCCCAGGGACGCGTTATCGGTCCATTCAATAACTTAACGCCCCGCACTTCCAGCTCATCGCATACCCGGTCAACATCTGGCACTTGGATCGTGAATTGAAACCGCGCGCCATCTCCGCAGCGACCAACCTGCGCCGGTTCAATCAATTCGCGGGCATTCGATTGATTTAACAGATTGATGCTTGTATTGCCATAATCGAACACCGCGCAGCTTTCATCTTCATATATGATCGCGAGTTTGAACGTCTCTTGGTAGAATGCCTTCGAACGATGCAAATCTTCCACAAACAATGTGATTTCAGTAATTTTGTTCACCCAGTCAGTTGTCGCCATACGCATTCGGCCCCATTTGCATAATTTTACAATCCTATTTAGATCATATGAATTGCCCGTCCCATTGTCAAAGATAATATGGAGGCTGTGCTCGATTCTTACAACAGATTTAAACCCGACAAAATGAAAAGCCCCGAGAAAGGTTCATCGGGACTTTTCGAGCCGCTGCTGAATCTTCGCATATGGGGGAGGCTCTATGATTTAATGCTCGACGAGAACAGTTGTATTCGCTGTCGTTCGATTGCCGGCGAAGTCAACCGCTTCGTAGGTTATCGTATAGATTCGGCCATCGCCCTTACCCGATCGCTCCGCACGAAGCTCGAATTCGAAGTCGGACGTACCGTACTCCGCGCCTTGAATGTCCGATGCGGTATTGCCGTCTCCTTCGCCGTCTTCGGGCTCGCTGCTCGTAATGGAAAGCAGCGTGACAGAAGCGATGCCAGAGCCTTCATCGGTTGCTTGAGGCGTTACTTGTATCGTCTCCATCTGATGTCCGCGTGCCTTTAAGACGGGCTTATCAACGATAAGCTGCAAGGTTGGCGCCTGATTGTCGGCTGCCGCAAACGTGATCGTATAGCTCCTTACTCCACCGTCTTGCGCCGTAACTTGGACAACAGCCGTGCCGGGAACTGCCTCTGCCTGGATGATGGTTACTTCGGAGGCATCAGATTGCGCATGTCCTGCGACAACCGGGACAACGCCGATATCATCCAACTCGACCTCGTATTCCGTATGGGAAGAGTCGAAGCCCTCCAAGGCTGTGCCGTTCACCGTCAACTGCGCGAGCTCGCGGTTGCTATCGGCCATAGTGACCATCGCGGTCGGATTCCAACCGTCGTTGCCCTCGAGTACGATGGATGGCGCATATTGTTCCGCTTCCTCCAAGGTCAGCTGCTTCGTCCAGCCGAGTCTGCTCTTCGGGTGGGCGCCAGGGCCGTAACTTGCGAATTCGCCGTAACGAGCCGTCTTTTCATTGTTTGCGTTGCCCCAGTTATTCCAGCCTTCGGGAGCGATATGCTCGCCAAGGTAACTGTTCACGTAGATGACGTTTGCATCTCCGCGCCAAGGTCTGCCAAGGGCAACGCCCGTAATCCCTGGATCCGCCGTGATCCGGCTGTCGATGAATACATAACCCGTTTTGCCTGCCCCAGTTGAGGCTGCTGTCACATAACCTCCTCACAAGCTATGAATCTCGCTGTTCTCGAATACCGCCGTCGCATTGCCGAAAATGAAATCGACCGTGCCTTCGATGTAACTGTCCACGTAATAGTGACGGCCGTTGTTAGCGTACAACGTATCCTGATGTCCGAGCAGGCTTACATCGCGGGCAATCAACCGATCCGCATTGGCGTAGAGCGCGACCGCTTGCCCGGCATTCATGCCTGCATCGTTCTGTATCGTCAGATGCGCTTGATTGAAGGTTGTACATTTCAGCGGTCAGATCCCTGATCGGTTCAAAGTCCGAAGGGCTGTAGGAGACGTTCATGGCCGTCTTCACAATAGAAGAGTTGGCGAATTGCGTAGCCGACTTCTCGATGGACTTCAGCATCTGTTCTACGCGCATCTGCGTTTGCGTGAGCCATTGCATATTTTCCTCTTTCACTTTGCCCTCGATATCCCCGGAAGCAATGAAATAGGACACAATTCCGATGAGTACGGCCGGGATCATTCCTAGTAAAAGACTGTATGACAATAAGCGCAATAAATATCTGCTCATTTGCATCCTCCTGCGTGCCGCATCAGAATAAACCGCTTTCATGATTATATATGAAGCTTATCTATTTTACACGGATCTAGTCGCATCTACTTGCATCATCTAATGTTTCAAGCGTTTCACGCAATATGCAGCAGTTAACTTTTTGCCTTGTTGAGCGACATGATCAGGAGATCGCGATTATGAAATATGATAAGATAGATTCCAATGTTAGTTGAACGGGTAAAGGGGGAAACGATTTGAGTGATCAAGTAGAAAAAAAACTCACCATTGACGGTTCTTCATTTTCCATCCAACGTATGCGCCGCTACGGCTTCTCTTCCATGCCTCGGCCTCATTCGCATACGTTCTATGAGCTTTACTACTTAATGGAAGGCGAACGCGTGTACTTTATTAACGGCAACGTGCATGTCGCGCAGCAAGGAGACATGGTCATCGTCGTTCCCCATGACCTCCATTCCACGGCGAGCTCCCAGGTGGAGCAATTCGAGCGGGTACTTATTCATTTCACTGCGGAGTTTCTCGATGAGGCGAGCAGAGAACTGCTTAAGCTGTCTCCCTTTCGGCAATCTGCTGTAGTAAGGATTCCACGCAAGGAGCAACCGGAGATCGAACGTCTCCTTATCCAATTAGTCGGGGAATGCAAAGAGGAGCAAGCCTTCTACGATTCTTATGCGCGTCATTTGCTCGTCGGATTACTGATTTGCTTGCACCGTATCGATGCAGTCGCTCCCATACCGCCGCAATCAAACCACCCGATGCATCAAAAGGTGTCCGAAATCACGAATTATATTCAAACGAACTTTCGCGATACGTTAACGCTGGAGAAGCTGGCACAACAATATTTCATTAGTCCGGCCTATTTAAGCCGCATCTTCTTAAGACTGACCGGCTTCCATATTAGCGAGTATATTCGGGTGATCCGCATCCGCGAAGCGCAAAAGCTGCTGAGAACCTCCCGTCAGAAGGTACATGCGATCGCTGAAACGGTGGGCTTCGAGCATGTTTCCCATTTCAACAAAACCTTTAAAAGCGTGACGGGAGTTTCTCCATTGCATTATAGGAAGGATCATCGGTATTGAATCAGGGGGTTTTTGGCTTCCGAACCTCATGCACCTGGACGGTTAGCTTGCTGTCTACCGTTGCCAAGATAACTTTGCTCAATTCGAGTGGCTTAATTTCATTTTCCAGCCAGGCGCGGTCCTTCCCGATCTCCCGCATCAGCGCGTGCTCGATGTGGCCGTCGCTAATGATCGGCTTGGTCAGGTTGAAGGGCTGCGTGGACAGCTTTAAGTCCGAAGGCGTTACGGGTTGATAAGCGCTATTTACAAAAACGGATAGCGTTCCGCCCGGCTCCCATGCCGCAAAGGCGACCTTCGAGATGTCCTCGACGTTCGATTTCCGCAGCTCCGCGTACAAAAATTCAATAGGCAGCTTTGCTTTCGAGAGGTTCCGGTAATTAAGCTTTCCATCTTGGATAAGGGTAACCGCCGGGGGATCAAAAAATTGCTTGAGAAAAGGGATTTTCAGGCTCAGCCAGATTGCGGATATATAAAGAATAACGAGCGAAACGGTCGTAATCATCGAGCCTTTCAGCCCAAGATGCTCGTCCGACAGCGGATGGGCAATAATGTTGCCGAGCGTCAGCGCGATAATGAAATCAAGAAACCTAAGCTGCGATATGGAACGCTGACCCATCATTTTGGCGGAAATCAGCAGAAATATAAAACCGACGATACTGCGCAAAATCCATCCCGTTGCGGACAGCGACTCTTGGCTTTTGAAAAAATCCACGTTTATCTTTCCTCCGTTACCTTCAATTTCCAGTATTTATGGTACCCTACCCCTCACCTAACCATACCAATCCGGCTCGAACAAGGATGAGCAAGCAATGTGCGGATGGGGCGAAATTCATAATCAAACCCGGGCATAGCCGAAAACAAAGAACGCCCCCTTCGCTCTTTCGAGCAAATGGGGGCGTTCTTATTTATAGTCTATGCCGTGCGGGTTGGAATCGCTGGCCGCTTGCGGATGGCCCATCACTCTGCCGAACTTGCTTATGCCGGCACTTCGGTTCTCCGAGATGCAGGTTTATCGTATATTTCCAATTTCATTAACAGCTCCTTGGACGGATTTACCCACTTCCGAGGCCTTCTCCCGCCGTTCAGACCAAAGCGAATATCCCAGCCAAACCAGAGCTAAACCCATCGGCACCGCCAAAAATCGATCGAGGGGATGCGGGAGCAGCGAAGCAGCGAGGGTCGACACGGCACCGAGGGCAAGCAGACCGGCCGCCATCCGCGGCAGGATACCGGCGCGGAACGAAGCGATGCCAAGCAGCAAGCCGCCAAGAATATACAGCCCCCCTGCTAACGGAGCTGCTGCCGGGAGGGCTCCGAGGTTAACCTCGCTGGCGGACCCGCCGAAGATCCCCAAGTAGCCCTCCACAAATTCCGGTGCGTCGGTGGCGAGCAGCGGCAAGATAAAAGCTTCGACGAATGTAAAGGCCGTCGTAGCTAACCAAAAGAGGCTAAACAGGGTAAAGCCGGCCAAACCTAACCAACCGGCCTCTTTCACTTGCCTAAAGTAAATTCCCGAAATGCCGAGCAGGCCGAAGAGGGACATGGCGATGGTCAAGTAGTGAATGATTGCCCATGCATCGGTGGTGACTGACGCTAAATTCTCAGGTGGATGAATCGGCTGAATGACTATGAAAAGGATCCCAGCCAACATCGCTGCTAAACCTGTCCAACGGATGAGATTCGGGGCTGTTGTCTTCATTTTTTCTCTCCTTGATTTCTGATTTTGGCAGCGGTGGAACGATTCTGATCTGTACCCGCGTTGACATCCGCCCCGTTCGCCTGTTTGGGAACAACTTGAATGACCGAGACCAAAGGCAGCGCAAGGTCGCGCACTTTCTTCAGAAACCCATGTAATGCGGCTTGATCGACCACCGGTCCGGAGAGGATGGTTGTTCCGTCGCTTAAGAGGGTGATGCTCAGGCCCTCGAATCGATCGGCCCACCGGGCATCCAGATGTCCCTTGAGGCGAATTTCGTACAGTTCGGAAACGTGATGGTCCTCCGTTGATTCATGCGTTTCACTCATTCTGCACCCCGATTCTTTCGTTGCATGCTTTCCTTTCCTGAACTGAATATACATGATTATGCAGGGACGCGGCATCACCACATCTGGTGATCGATGTGGTGATTTGTCGACCGGGAGGCTGTTCGGGAGATGGATAAAGCCCCGGCAGGCGGTTAAACGCCTCTCCTTTTTCAAACGTTTTTTTGCTTCTCGCTAAGTCCAAGCTTCATAACGAGCGGCTTTATAGTTAGCCCTTGTACAAGCAAGGAGAAAAGCACGACGCTGAACGTCAAGACAAGAACATCGTCTCTGCCTTCGAATGAAGGCGGTAACCTTAAGGCGAGCGCTATCGATAAACTCCCTTTGAGTCCTCCCCAGTTAAGGATCGCTTTCCATGAGCGGGAGAATCCTTTAATAAAATGAACGCTTGCGTAGAGCGCTATTGTTCGACCCGCAAGCACGATTGCAATTGCGACAATGATCATAAACCATTTATCCGTAAAGTCGATATTTTTGATTTCAATGCCGATCATCAAGAAGATGAGGGAATTGGCTATCAATGTAACGACATCCCAAAAGGAGTTAATATTCACCTTCGTTGTTTCCGACATACCGATCTTGGCGCCATAGTTCCCGAATATTAGACCGGCAACCACAACCGCAATGACGCCCGATACATGAAAATGTTCGGCTATGAAGAAGCTTCCGAAGAACAAGAGCATCGAAAATGCAATCTCGAGCGGATAATCATCGTAAATTCGAATCAGCTGCGAGAATAAGTAGCCCAAAATGGCTCCGATCAGAATACCGCCTAACGTGAATTTCAAGAACAGCAGCAAACCGCTTCCTAGTCCCAACCAGCCTAACTCCATGTAGGAGAGCAGATACACCGACGAGATTTGAAACAGCACCACGGCAATGCCGTCATTGAATAACGATTCCCCTTCAATGATCGTAACAACCGATTTCGGTACGCCTAAAGATTTGAAAATCGAGATGACGCTTATGGGATCCGTTGCGCTCATTAGAGCCCCAAAGGTGAAAGCTACGATTAACGGGAGATCCAATAAGTAATACGCAGATAAAGCAATAATAAGAAAAGACATAAGCGTACCGCCAAAAGCTAATGCCAGTACGGGTTTGCTTTGTTCCTTTAGGTGCGAGAACGGGAGCTTTAAGGTTGCATCACCCAATAAGATGGGTAGAAATAAAGAAATGATTATAGCCTGAAATACATGCGACTGCGTGATAAAGGACTCGGCTTCTTCTAGAAGCGGAATATTCGTGATACCCATCAGCAGACCCACAATGACCAGAGCAATCGAATAAGGCTGGTTCAGCTTCTTGGAAATGCCGATAACAAAAATGGAAACCGCTAAAAGCACCAACAATTGAATAAAGGTCTCGTTAAATTCATGCATCGTTTTACCCCCCCCATGTTAAATATTGTAAACCGGAACGCAAAAAAGAGCCCGTTGTTGCAGGCTCCTCCGATAAATCCATTTATTTAGTTATTAGCAAAACCAATTTCAATATACACTCAAATCCTATATTGTCAAAGGTGGGGATCACTATTTTATTATTCCTCTGACCGTCTCGATAAAGACGGTTGGCTCCGTATTGACGGAATAAGAAAAGAGGCCATGATTCAGGATGTGAGTTATTTATTATTTATGAATAAAGCTTTATACCTAAAAAAATAAAATATATTGCCAAGTAAGAAAAAGATGCAAAACGAAATCCTTAAAGGACGTTCCTCAGAGCTAATAGCAGGAAAATTAGATAAAGTAAAGAGAAGAAAACCGATATCAGCTATCGAAATTACTGCAATAGCAATTCTTATTGCATTCTTCCTCATGACGCAACCTCCACTCCATCTTAACAACTTATAAGTTGAACGTTAATTGCCGTTATAGTACAGTTGTGCTAATCGAATATTATTTTTTAGGAGGAGTCTGTCACCAAGGGTATACTATGCCAATCTCAGCATAGACCATTGGTTGATAGGCTCTTTTTGTTTTTTTAAGCACATTAATTAAGATCCGCATCTAATTACGTTTAAAGAGGTGATTTTCATTAAACATCATACCATTTATAAGAGCGAAGAGGGAAAGCGGAGAATTCAGCATTATTATGAATCTTACTTAAGATTATTCGACGCGGAGTTTGACAGAATACAAGTGGATACACGATTTGGACAAACGCACACCTTGGTCACGGGACCCTTAAACGGTAAGCCTCTATTCATTCTGCAAGGAGGTAATTGCATAAATCCGATGACCTTATCGTGGTTTACCCCGCTGTTAACAAAATATCGTATCTATGCGCCCGATACAATCGGCCATCCGGGTTATAGCTCGGAATCAAGAATATCAGCAAAAGATGAAAGCTTTGCGTTATGGGTTTCAGATCTAATGGATCATTTCAATATAAAACAAAGCGGATTCATTGGACCTTCTTATGGCGCCGGCATTATTCTAAGATTAGCAACTTATATGCCTGAGAGAATCGCCTGCTCCGTTCTTGTTGCGCCTTCCGGCCTTGAAATAGGTTCGAAATTGACTATGATAAAAAAAATATTGCTGCCGTTAATCCTATTCAATCGGACCTCTTCCGATAACCAACTGCAAAACATTGCCGATGCGATGTCCCATCATAGCATGGATGAACTCGACAAGCAGATTCTTGGCGAATTATTCACTTCTGTTAAATTGGAACAAAATATGCCGAAGCAAACCGAGAAAAACGAGCTTTTACGGTTTATGTCCCCTACTATGGTCGTGGTTGGAGAACACGATATTTTCTTCCCGGCCAAAAAAATCGTCGAAAGAGCGAATGAGATTATTCCAAACTTAGCATCTGCGACTACTTATGGAATGGGGCACTTTCCATCAAAACAATTTTTGGTTGAAATAAATAAGGAGATCGAACAGTTCCTACTGACCCATTATTGATTCGGAACTGCAGCAACAGATTGGGGCTAGACGCGAATCAGTAAATTTACAACAAAAAAGGGGCTATCCCAAAAGCCAATGGCTTAGGGACGGCCCCTTTTTGCATACAAAGCTAACCTCTGAATTTTACACGAAACAGCTCATGTGAATTATTGAACCGTTTTATTGTAAGTGGCAATCTTATCGGTGATGGCTTTGGAGGCGTCGTCCAGAGCTTTCGCAGGGTCCTTGGCGCCTGTGAATACCTCTTCCATGGCCCCTTCGACGATTTGGCGCGCTTCAGGGAATACGCCCATGACTGCGCCTTGCGTTGCCGGGGATAGCTTTGTTGCGTGCAGTTGGTCGATGGCCGTTTGGAATTGCGGATAATTAACGAGATTGTCCTTCACGCTCTGCTCGTCATACGCTTGCTTATTGATCGGGAAGTACCCGGTATTGATATGCCATTGCGCCTGCGTCTTCGGCTCGGCCAGATACTTGATGAATTCCCAGGCAGCTTGCTGCTCGGCTTCCGGCTTGTTGTTCAGAATCCATAGGCTAGCACCGCCTACCACAACACCGCCGTCCGATGCGCCAGCCGGCCTCGGCAGGAAGGCTGTTCCGACCTCGAACTTGCCTTTTGCACCGTCTACTATGCCGCGGAGGCTTCCTGTCGAATCTAGCGTCATGCCGATTTGTTCGGCCAGGAACGCTTTTTTCGTATCGTCCGTTTTACGTCCGAGATTAAGAGCCGTTTTGCTGTCCAGCAGCTCCTTTAACCAAGTGACGGTTTGGACGCCGGCTTCGCTGTTAAGCTGCGACTCCGTTGCGGAAGCGGTACGTCCATTGCCGTTGTTGACATACTCGGCGCCTTGGTTCGCGAACAGCTGCTCCATGAACCAGCCGTAGATGGCGAAGGATGCTCCGGTCTTGCCGTCTTTCGTCAGAGCTTTGGCCGCATTCGTTACTTCCTCGTATGTTTTCGGCGGGTTTGCCGGATCGAGGCCTGCGTCCTTGAACATATCTTTGTTGTAGTAGAGAACCGGATTAGAGGTATTGAACGGCATCGAATACAGCTGGTCGTCGAATTTATAGTATCCGAGGATGTTTTCTTCCAGGTTGGAAATATCATAGCTATCGGCATCGATGAAGTTCTGAACCGGCGTCACAGCCTTGGAGTCGATCATGAATTTGGAGCCTATTTCGTATACTTGGATCAATGAAGGACCCGATTTCGCATCCATGGAAGCCTTCATCTTGTTCAGGCTCTCGTCGTAAGTGCCTTGGAACACTTCCTCGACCTGGATGTCGGAATGCGCGGCATTAAAATCGTTCGCAAGCTGCGTGACCACTTTGCCAAGCTCTCCGCCCATGGAGTGCCACCAGATCACTTTAACGGGCTCCTTCGGAGCTTCTGTCTGGGTCTCTTCCGAACCGTTTCCTTCTTCGGCCGCTGCCGGATCGTTTGTCTGCGTATTTTCGGTGTTTCCATTCGATCCGCTGTTTCCGCAAGCCGCAACAAACACCATCAGAATTGCCGTAGCCATTAGCATGACTATTTTAAACCTGCTTGCTTTCATTTGTCTCTCTCCCTTAATCTCTTTTTTTATTTGGAATGTCCGAGGACAATATCCACGATTAACTCGAAAATGACTTTACCCTTTTATCGCTCCGGCTGTCAGACCGCCTACCAGCTGTTTCAGACCAAGTATAAGCAGAAGAAGCGATGGCAGCAGGACAAGCGAGACTCCCGCCAAAACGAGATTCCATGAGGTCATTTCTTCGAATTGAAGCATGCTAATGCCGATCTGCACGGTTCGCATCTTATCGCTGCTCGTCACAAGGAGCGGCCAGAGATACATATTCCATGCGTTCAGGAACGCATAAACCGCCAGAGAAGCAAGTGCAGGACGGGACAACGGCAGTACGATTCGCAGAAAATGTCTTACATGGCCGCAGCCGTCGATTTTCGCCGCTTCGAACAATTCCCGCGGAAGCTGCATGAAAAATTGGCGAAGCAGAAAAATTCCGAAAGCGGATGCGAGGAACGGAACCGTTAACCCCTGGTAACTATCGAGCCACTCCCACGATTTGATCGTCAGGTAATTCGGGATAATCGTGACCTCCCAAGGAATCATCATCGTAGAGAGGAAAATCGCAAACAAAAGCGCTCTGCCGCGGAAAGCGACATATACGAAGGCATAGGCAGCCATGCTTGCTATCAGGACTTGTCCGGCCATAATTGCAGCGGAGACGACAAAACTGTTCATAATAAAAGATTGAAGCGGCACCAGATCAAGCACCGTACGGAAAGTCCCTAAGTAAAAGCCCGAAGGAAACAGTTTTGGCGGATAGACCGATGATTCTTCCGACGTCATCAGCGATGCAAGAAAGGTGTACGCAAGCGGGTAAAGGACAATGGTTGCCGCAATGATAAGAACGAAATAGATGAGCGATGCGCGCAGCAATCGGTTAGCTGTCATTGATAATGCACCTTCTTTTCGATAAATCGAAATTGGATCCATGTAAGAAGCAGAATCATGGCGAACAACACGAGCGCCAGCGCGCTGCCTGTTCCAAATTGATAATTGACGAAGGCTTCCTTGTAAATCGAATAAACGAATACCTCGGTCGAGCCGGCCGGTCCGCCTTTGGTCAAAATATGAATTTGCCCGAAGGATTGAAAGGCGTTCATCACGGATACGACGGTTAGGAAAAAAACGGTCGGCGAAAGCAGCGGCAGCAAAATTCGAAAAAAAGTCCGGAAAGGGCCGGAACCGTCTATGCGCGCACTATCCCGAATGTCATCTCCGATTCCTTGCAAGCCGCTTAGCAGCAAGATGTAATTAAACCCGGAATTCATCCAAGCCGTCATAATGGAGATAGAGATTAGCGCCCAGGTCGGATCGATCAGCCATTGAACAGGAGCAGCTCCCAGCTTCGAGAGAAAGTAATTGAACATGCCCGTTGTCGGATGATAAAGCATCATCCAAATGACGGACGACGTGCTTACCGACAGCGCGACAGGTAAGGAGAAAATAAAACGGAATATGCTCATCCCTTTCAGCTTCGTATGAGTCAAAGCGGCCAACAGAAGTCCGGCGACGATACCTGCGGGAACCGTGAGCAACGTAAACTTCATCGTAACGCTAAGGCTATTCCAGAAGACGGGCGAAGCAAATAACTGGGTGAAATTATCGAGACCGACGAAAGAGGCTACATTCCCTCGCGGATCCGTTAGGTGAAAACTCAAGTAGATCGACTGAATAAGCGGATAAAACAAAAATACAGAAAACAAGATTAATGAAGGTGCGAGAAATGCATAGCCTGCGGCATTTTCCTTCAAGATCGATAAACGTTTCGTATGCTTGCGAACGATGGATTTTTGGGTACCCATGCTGCCGTACACCTCTCGATGCGTCGTGTTCATTCAACCACCAACCCTCTTCCTAACATAGTTGAACTATACGGGTTCTTTGTACGGCGAATGTAATAGAATAGATAAGAAATTGTAAGGGCCGCGAATGGCTATACAAAAAAAACATGAAATCGTCGAACGATCCCATGTCTTTATATGAAAATTTATGAGTCTCCTCATCCTATCGTTCAGAACGGAGTCGGTAACGGACATAACCAAAACAAACGCCGGCGGCTTTTACATGTTCGGTGACCTTGTAACAGGCACCTATCGGGTAAAAGCTACCGTTCAAGTCCAAGAGTGAGCGCACATGAAGAAAATCCACGATTTTTTAATGAAAGAGAGTCCGCCCTTCGAATTGGCGCCGCAAGAACATGCAGTCGTCAACCTATCGCTAGACAAAGAATCGATCCCTCCTCCCCTCTCGTCTCCCGGGCCCAAACGAAGAATAATGCCGAATCAAAAAAAAATGCTTCGGCCGCGGTTTGGCTCCTGTCACTATCATTTTCTTTCTGACTCAACATAAAAAAACGAAATCCGTCAACTACCGGTTCCAAGCCAATTTATCACAGCGGTCCCGCCGAACCTGTAAACCTAGAAATCTGTTTATTAGCCATACGAAATGGCTTAACCGGATTAAGCAGAACTGTCAAAGAGACAAAGGAGCTGTTCGAACCACCGGTTCAATTACGATTAAAATTCGGTCGCGCACGGTCCTTAAACAACGATTTCGTTGGACCTTCTAGAAACAAGCTCATAAGCTTCAGGAAACAGCCCCTTCCCTATTTATGAAGCCACGTCTCTGCGCGTGAACACGAGCCAAGAAACCAAATTGAAAATAATAAAGTAGACGGCCAGCACGGTGATGGAAAATTCGAGGGTCATTCCCTCCTGGTAAGGCTGGCCGCTTAAATACTGCGACAGATCTATATTGGCGAACAGCACGTACTTGCTCCATTCGTACGACTGAATGAGCTCCACGATGATCGTGCCCGCAAACAATGAAAAAATGGAAAACCCGATCGCCATCACGCTGCTGCGAAATGCGGAAGAAATCATGAAAGCCATCGTGACGAAAATAATCGTAGACACTCCGTTAAGCAAATACGTTTGCCATAGGTTGGCGGCCATATTCCTCTCAATGACCTGACCGTCGCCGTTGACGCTTACTAACGGCAAATTCACGTGCTCGAACTGGTAAAGCAAACCGTTCACTAAGACGGATACGATAAAAAGGATAACGAGCAGGAAAATGCCGAACAACAACATCGAAATATATTTAGACAAAAGAATCTTGAGCCGGCTCGCCGGCCGGATAAGCAGCAGCTTAATCGTGCCGGTCGTAAATTCTCCGGCTAAACTATCTCCCGCTACGATGACGGTGAATAGCGTAATTAGGATGACCAGCTGCGCCGAACCGTTAATGCCATCCCACATCGTACCGGATTCCGGCCGAATACGATGCTCCAAGCGGTAATCGTTAATCGCGATAAGTTCCTGAATGTACGCCTTGTCTTCCGCGTCCAATTCCGGGTCGTTCAGCCTCGTTTCATATTCCAGCTTCTCTTTGGTGATTTGTTCCTCCCATGCGCCTTCCGGTGCGTTCTTGTCGTCATAATACCACTCCACGATGCTGCCGAAGAGAACAGCCGTAACCAACAGTCCTACCATAATCCAAGTACGCCAACGACGGTATAGTTTCATGTTTTCGTTAAGAATCAGATTAACCAATCTGCTCGCCTCCCGTCATTTCGAGGAACCGGTCCTCAAGCGATTGATTCCGCGCGCGGACTCCGTAAACTTGCGTATTCGACCGGACCAGATGAGCCACGATCTCCGGTATGCGGTCCCGCTCGGTTATAACCTCCAGCCCTTCCGGTGCGGCTTTCGCATCCTCGACTCCCTCGATTCCCAATATTGCCGCAAGAGCCTGTTCGGCGGGCAAGGCTTCGATCAAGAAAGTTTGGGCTCCGTTGTTCGAACCGATGAAATCTTGAATGAGCTTCAAGTCGATCAACTTGCCTTTGTTAAGAACCGCTACCCGGTCGCACATCAGCTCCATTTCGGATAACAAATGGCTTGAGACAATTACGGTGATCCCTTCCGTCCTGGTCAAATAGCGCAAATAATCGCGCAGCTCGCGTATGCCAGCCGGGTCTAGGCCGTTCGTCGGCTCATCGAGAATAAGCAGCGACGGATTATGAAGCAGCGCCTGGGCCACGCCGAGACGCTGACGCATGCCTAAGGAGTACTTTTTCACTTTGTCGTGAATCCGGTTTTCCAGCTTCACCAACGAGACCACCTCGTTGATCCTTTCCTTCGTAATACCCGGTATCATGCGCGCGTAATGAATCAAGTTATGATACCCGCTCAAAAACTTGTACATTTCAGGATTTTCCACGATAGCGCCGACATGACGGATCGCTTGCTCGAATTCGTTTTTTACATTTTTTCCTTTAATGCTGATTTCGCCCTTAGTGATCGACATCAGTCCGACCATCATGCGGATCGTCGTCGTCTTGCCTGCTCCATTCGGACCCAAAAACCCGAAGATTTCCCCCTTCGGTACGTCGAACGAAACATTGTCGATGATCGTTGCGCGTCCGATTCTCTTGGTCACGTTGCGTAAACTTACGATCGGTTCATTGCTCATGGACGAGCCTCCTCTTTATCCTTTTTGAAATTTTTACTTTACATGAATTTTGCGGCCAGCTTTAACATGTTTGAGCTGAGCCACAATAATGACGCTAATAATGACCAGAAGGAACCACGAACTGATTTTACTGAAGCTGACCAGTTGCCAGCCTTGATGCTGGTCAGGATATTTCCAAGCATTAAAAAATGTAGCTATATTCTCGGCTAACCAGATAAAAAAACCTACAATGAAAAAAGCAAGTGTCAGGGGCATTCGATAAGTAATGGTCCGAACCCGAAATAGGATCCATGTCTTCCAAAAGACAATAAGCACAAGCGCCGTCAGCCACCAACGAAAATCGGGAATAAAATGATGCGTGAAAAAGTTCAGATAGATGGCCCCTCCCAGTAATCCAGCTGAAGTAAGCCCCGGCCAGCCGGTCATATCCATCTTCAGTCTGCGCCAAACCTGACACATAAAGCTCGCTACGCTTGCATACATAAATCCGCTATAGAGCGGTACTCCGAGCAACTTCGTAAACCCGGGCTCAGGGTATGACCATGATCCCATCCTTACCTTATATATTTCCAGCAACAACCCTATAATGTGAAATACACAGATCACTTTCATTTCATCGCGTGTCTCCAATCCGCTGCGGTACATAAGGTACTGCACTGCAAGCAGTATAAGAAGAATGGCATCATATCGGTAAATGAAGGGCACATCTATTACTCCGGAAAGGAATAATGTTCCGAATATCGCAACAGGAAATAGGCAGCTCATCACCTGATGATAGCTAAAGTGCAGCAGTTGCATGATTGGTTTCATTGGAGTTATCTCCTCGTTTCATAAATACACCTCTCTTTGTTATTCTGCAGTTGAGTTTATCACAAGGTTTATCGTTTTACAATATATTTTAGTCGTTATAAGATATGTTATTGTTGTTTTGCATATTGCCATTTACAAGAACTCGTCATTAGGTACAGAAAACAAAGAATCCCCTACTTCACCGCTTAATCCGGTAAAGAAGGGGATTCGTTGTTTATTCGAATTCAGACTAATGGTTGATATCACATTTGTTTAATATGAATGAGATTTGATTTTCAAGTCGATTGATCGTTTCCTGTGATTCTTTGTCTTCTCCTTGCTGTTCGCGAAGCGATTCGAGCTCCTGCTTGAGTTGATGCAGATCATCTCCTGCATTGGCACAATCATAGTTGCTCTCGAGGTTATCGAGCATGTTTTATCCTCCAATCGATTGCTAGGTGTACCTGACTATTATGTTGGATTTCAATTCATTTATTCATTGAAAAAAAACAGCCATCAACGAAGGATGGCTAATGGAACGACAGTCGCCTGCCAATTTGGCGGATATGGTTGACGTCGGCCCACAGGATAAAATAATTGTAGAACGTTTCACCGATTTGGACTGGGCGGGGATATCTCACGATGAGTGCGGCCTGTTTGTTCATCTCCGCCGGTTGGTCGGCCGACGGAAAAATAAAACAAGCTTCCCGGTTTTGTATCGTTATCATAATAATCCGAGGAGAAGAGCCGTAAGGCATCAAGGGATGAAAGGCTTCGGAGCTGCATACATCGGCAATCCGGTCGCCCGCTGAAATCGCGGATACCTGAAAAAAACCACCAGGCCCTTCGTACCGCTCTTCGCTGACCCGGCGCCAGCTTGAGGGATACGGAAAGGACACCCGGTACACGAAGCTCGTGTAGATATTTTCCGGAACCCTTCTGACGCGAGATGACCATTGCAGGGCGGTAATCCGGCCGCCGCTAAGGACGTTCACCGTCACCTGCTTCCTGATATCGACAATCCAGAGCTGACTAGCGCTGCCTTCACCTTCGCATCCCGATAAATACGCAATTTTGCTGCCGTCCGGCGACCAGCCGACGGGAGCGGCGAAACAGTCCGAAACCGCCAACGTCCTTTGATTCTGGCCCGTACGGCTGTCGATTTGGATAAGAGAATAATAATTCGGCTCCTTATAGGCGGTTGCGCTGTAGGCGATGCTCCGGGAGTCCGGGGACCATGCCGGAAAATAGTTTTTGGAGAGCGGTCCGCCATCCAACGTGTAGACGGTGCCGGTGGCTAGATCCACCGTCGAAATGATGGAGATGCTGACACCGGGGAACGTATAAAGCGCGAAGGTTCCATCCGGGGAAAGCCGAACGTCATGAAGCGGTCCGTCCGTATTTTGCGTAATTTGTCGCCGGCTTGTGCCATCGGTCCGGATGCGGAAGAGCTGGGTGATGCCATTGGAATCCGGAGCCGCGAATAGAAGCTCCGTACCCGAAGGAAACCACTGGACATCGCTGGCGCCCGGCTCCGAGATGGCATAGCTGCTATGCGAGAAAGTATCGTAGATGACGATTCGCCCGGTTTTGACATACGTGAGAAAACGGCCGTCCGGGGACCAATCCAGCAGCGTATAGGGTTCGATTTGGTCGATTCGGGCAATGGCGAGCGTGATGGTATCCAGCAGATGGACCACGTTGTCAATGCCGATGAAAGCGATTCTTCTACTGACCGGACACCAATAGGGAACGGAATATTCCGCACCAAGCCCTTGCGTGAGTCGAAAATTAAGACCGTCCTGCGGTCGGTACAGCCAAATGTCGAACGTTCCACCGCGGTCCGAAGTGTAAGCAATCCATCCTTGAACGGGGTCATGAGGAACAACTTGCACGGCCAACATCCTCTCCTGAATCATCTAATACTTCAGTTGTATTCAGGAGGAGTTGATTAGGCGACTTGCAACCTTCACAGTATAATAATTGGAAATTCGGAAAAAGTACTGGCAGGTGGTGGATTATATGGACGCGGTTATCCGTTTTATGAATGATCTTCAAAAGGAATACGCTCGATTAGCGATTGAAAACTGGCTTACCGATGAGCTGTTTACTTGGACATGGTGGTTTCTTTGTTCCGCTACAATCATACCTTGGTTCATATTCATTTACCTTCTGGACCGGAATCGAGCACTGTCTATTTGGTTGTTCGGGCTTATGCTGATTCTTATTACGACTTTTTTAGACGACCTTGGAAGCGAACTGAATATATGGACATACCCCATAAAGTTTATTCCCGTAAGCCTAATTGCAATGCCTTTTGACTTCTCGGTTATTCCTGTTTTTTTCATGTTAATATACCAATATTTTAAGACATGGAGAACTTTTTCTATGGCTCTTCTAGGGGGAGCCCTGCTATTTGCTTTTGTCGGGGAACCCTTTTCGGTTTGGGTTGGAGCTGTTTCGTATCATGGATGGAAATTTTACCATTCCTTTATTTTTTATATTATTTCCGGAATGGTTTCCAGAGCCTTTACGCAAAAATGGATCCAACCCGAACGGTAAATCGATTTCACGTTTCGTCTAGGAACTGGATCTCGTGGTCCGTTGCTTTTATCGCCGAAAATCGAAGAAGCCTTATTCCTTCTTCCGAAAGAGATGATCGTTCCTCCCGAGATAACTTCCTGAAAGGCTCGACGACCAAGACGGCGGTTTTTCCTTGCCAGACAATTTTCCATGCGCCGCATACGAAACCATCCAAAAGCACGGTGGCTCTCATGCCGTTTCCCATCATGATCCGTCTGCGGCAGTCATCCGCGATTACACGAGTACGGTTGGCATGGGATGCAAGCAAATTGTCGTACTCAGGCAGAAAGCGTGGCGTAGCAGGAGTGTCGGGATGCGGATGCATAGCATCCCGGGTATCGAACAATTCTCTGCCGTGCTCATCCCGATATAGGTTAGTAGACGAGGTCGAAGATTTTCTACGGTTGCTTGAAGCTTAGTCATGCCGGACCAGGTTTGCATGTCCTGAATGGTGGCAGGTCCAAACGCCATAAGGTATCCGATGATGTACGACGTATAGACTGTTTCATCGGAACTGACGGAAGAACTTCCGCAAATCCTCTGTAAGGATATCCGGCACTTCCATGGCTGCAAAGTGTCCGCCGCGCTCATATTCAGACCATTGAAGGATATTGGTATTGTCCCGTTCTGCGAAGCGCCTGATGGATTGAAAATCGTTAGCGAACACGGCTATGCCCGTCGGTGCATTGCTCACTACATGCTGTGCATGGGGATGGGCGTCCTCATAATACTGCCGGGCAGACGACCCCGCTGTCCGAGTCAGCCAATACATCATCACCTGGGTCAAGATTTGATCGCGAGTAAGCAGATTGCTTATTCCCATCCCCATGAGAAGCTCATTCCAGGCAAGCTGACCTGCCGGCGAGTCGGTTAAAGCATAGGATAATGTCTGTGGTCTTGTAGATTGGATTGCAGAGAAACCTGCCTTCTCGCTAAAATTGGATAGGATTTGAAGACGGCGCATCTCCTCCTCGCTAAGATCAGTCATTTCAGTCGGATCACCCGAAGGAAAAGAGAACAGTTGTAACACATGTACGCCGACTACATGGTCGGGATCGACCATACCCAGTGCGCGTGTAATCAACGAGCCGCCGTCACCGCCATGTGCCGCATATCGCTCATATCCTAAGCGGTTCATGAGTGTTGCCCATGCTCCGGCAATACGGCGAGAATTCCAACCGGTATCACGGGTCGGTCCCGAGAAAGTATAACCTGGCACAGACGGAATAACCACATGAAATGCATCGGCGGCATCGGCACCGTGCTTGCGGGGATCCGTCAAAAGATCGATCATGTCGATGAACTCGGCGAATGAACTTGGCCATCCGTGAGTTAGGATGAGCGGCATCGCGTTCGGCTCTTCGGAACGGACATGAAGGAAGTGGATATTTGTTCCGTCGATCTCCGTGATGAACTGTGGATATTTATTGAATTTTTCTTCATATTCGTTCCAATTGTAGTCGTTAAGCCAATATTCGGCCATTTCCTTAACGACACTCATCGGCGTTCCATAACTCCACCCTACGCCTGGGAGCTCATCCGGCCAACGGGTACGAGCAAGCCGGTTTTGAAGGTCGTCTAGTTCTGCCTGCGGAATCTCGATACGAAAGGGATGAATATCCGTTTCCTTGCCCCCCGCGTTGTTTCTTCCTTGTACTTGTACGTTGATGTTATTCATGAATTTTGTTCCTCCTGTGTATTGGATTGGATGGATTCTTTGATCTGATCTCAGGATACAAAAAAAAGTATGACAACAGATTGTCATACTTCAATTACCGTTGTCACCTTTTTTCGAGCCAAACTTTTAATGCTATCTTTATCGGTATGGAACACAGACATACAGTTGTCATACTTGTTCCTTCATCATTGGGAATGTAAGTGAGCAACTAATTGTCTGGAGGAGACGACTTGGGTATGAACAATAAAATCTTGGTATGTAATGGGAAGATGTGTATTAAAAATAATGGCGAAGAAGCAATTGAAGCCGTTGCTGCATCCATTCGCAATGAAATCGAGCAGCTAGGTATGAGTCGACAGGTAGAAGTTAATTTCGGGAAGTGCATGAGGTCCTGCAGAAAAGGTTGTGTAGTCACAACACAACCGGATATAAGCAAATACTTCAAAGTGACACCGAGTTCCGCGCGGGAGATCGCAAACACGGTAGCCCAATTGCAGATATGTTGATATAGCTTATATGATCCTGCTCCGCTTTACGCCAATAAAGGCCCTCCCTAACAGCTTGAATTAGCTGACCGGGAGAGCCTTTTTCATTTGGCGCTATTTATTTCAAAGTATTTTTTCGTTGCATGTGCAGCCGAAGTGAACTTGCCCTATCGTAAGCCCGGATTAAGCGGCCTCTCCGTGCAGATAACGGAAGAACGGCTTGTCTACCCAGAATGCGAAAGGCGTGATCACCGCATCGGGATCAATCGCTTTAAAACCTTGCACAACTTTCGCGGAATCTTCTTTTAGCGAGAACGAATTAACGGTGTACGTGCTGTCCGGATCGGAAATGAGATTGTTCGTAATTTGCTCGTAACCCGCAAGCTCTGTGTTCGAGTAATACAGCGGTTGCCACCATGAGCCGAAGATAAGCCCTTGCTGATCCTCGGCATTTTTCTTTGCGTATTTCTCAATAATCCCGTCGAAAGCCGCCTTGTCCGCCGTTGTCGTAAATTCGAACGCAAGATCGTATTCCTTAGCGAACGCAATATAGTTGCCGTTTGCGATCTTCACCACATTCGGTCCCGGATCTCCCCAGTCGGCCAGGAATAGAAAGGCGGATGTTTTGGGCTCGAATTGCACCTTCGCGTCGATTCCTTCGCTGCGCAGCAAGCCGATCAGCTGCAGCGCATGTTTGAAATCCGAATGACCGTATATAAGCGACAAGGAGTCTATGAAGTTGGCTTCAAAACGGGTATCCTTGATGCTGTAGCCGGTAACAAGCTCCTGCTCAAGCGCCGTGTTGACCAGCTTCTGCAGCTTCGGTGCGTCGATCAGGTCCGAAGTCTCGTAGGCTGTGGAAAGCTTCGCGTAAATATCGGAGTCGCTCGTATAGCCGATGTATTTCTTATAAAGTCCTTTCGTAATAAGCACCTGGCCCAGCAGCGAGTGGATCAGTTCGTCGCTCGCCGGGGCGTTTGGCTTAAAGCCTTGACCAAGCGAAGCCGGCAGCAAACCGGTATCGAATGCGGCTGCAACCTCCTGCGCAGCCTTCGCGCTAAGCGTGTCCTTCTTCACCTGAAGCTTTGCAAGCACGCTATCCGCCTTTGCCGCCGGGTAGGTCAACGCAAGCTCCTTCAAGTCCGCGGCGCGCAGCGCGATCGCAACCGCCACGTAATTCGTAAGCTGCCCATCCGCCTGAATGGACGGTCCTGCCAAAATGCCTTTCTCATAAAGGGCGGCAGCGGCATTAAACACCGGCTCGTCCGCAGCCAAATCCGTAAAGGCAATTTCCTTGCCGGAAGGCTCGTAATCAAATATGTCGGCGACAGCCGAGATGAGTTGACCCTTCGTTACTTTGCCGGAAAGCTGAATATCGTATTTCTCCTGCAAAAACTGCTTGTACTGGGCAGCGCCGTCCTTAGCGGAAACTGAGGCAGGGGCTGTCGTTACGGCTTTCACCGTCTCCGGCGTCGCGGCAAATGCGGTCGCTTGCGTAAACAATAGAGAGAACGAGAGCAAAAAAGCAGCAACCAGCTTCGTGCTAATGAATCCTGTACGTTTCATAGGCTTGACCTCCATCATGATAATAAATCCGATAAAAACAATCGGGTATGTAATGTCACATAGTATAGCAACGCTTGGTAAGTAGTGTCAACGAAAAAATAATAAGGTAGGCTTGCCGGGCATATATAGCAAAACGCATGCCAATGTCGGCATGCGCTTCTAAATAATTCGAATGTTTCTACGCTTCGTTAGCCGTCTCCGCATATTTTTTGAAATTATCTAAAATAGCCTGCCATCCGGCTTGCTGCATTTCGACGGCGTTGGTCTCTTCGGCTTCAAACGACTCGATGATTTGCGTGTCGTTTCCTTGGGGAATAAAAGCGATCTTTACTTTACGACCGTCGCCGAGTGTATAGGAGATGCTCTCGTTAATGCTCACCTCGTCGTATACGCCGCCGAAATCAAATCCAAAGCTGCCGTCTTTGGCTTCCATTCTCGAGACGAATTTGCCTCCGACCCTCAGATCATTCTCGGCGTGCGGCGTGTGCCAGTCATCGGAAGCCTTGCTCCATTGCTTGATGTGATTCGGTTCCGTCCAATATTCCCACACGTTTTCTATGGAAGAATGAACGATTGTTTCTACTTTTATCGTTACCGGACTACCTGTTCCCATTACATAGCCTCCTTATACGATATGAATCTATTTCTCTCAAATAATACCATAAACACCTATTGGCAGTCGATATGTCTGATGCGCGACTTCATTAATTAGCAAGGCGAAATATTAATTTCAAGGGATAAATAATACACGAGGTCAACACTTAAGGCACAAGGCCTTTCGAATTACAAAAGCGCCGGATTTCGATATAATGAACAAAAACCCGATTATCGGAGGCTAGTCATGGAAAATGAAAAATGCGACCTGATACACCCAAACGGTGTGAAGGAAAAGCAACTGGAAGTGATTGATGGCTTGACGATCAAGTATCACGCAAACGGAAAAACAATGTGGTCAAAGGGAAAAATGACCGATGACACGCGAGGGCGGCTATTGGGAATGGTATCGTGCCGACGGATCAATTAAGCGTTCAGGGTATTTTGACAAGGGCGAGCCTGTTGGCGAATGGATCACCTATGACAGCGAAGGAAATAAACACAAAACGACTACTCGTAATAAAAAATAAAACCATACGCGTTACGGCTGGTTGCCGTTCCCCTCCTGTATAACCGCATCAGCTCCAGGAAATAATTGATGTAAAGTTATTGGCTAAGGTGGGAAAACGTTGGCTCTCGTTGTGTTTTGCAGCATTTCCGTGCTTCTTCTTCTTTCATACTCCGTAACGAAACGCCGACTGCATCTGTTCGAAAGAATCGTCATATGGGTATTCGTATTGTTGCTCCAAAATAATTTTTTCTGGATGATGGGCTTAAATTACAAGCTTGTCGAATTATCGCATCATTGGCTTCAATTCCTGGTATATGATTCGATTCGCAGTATCATTGTCCCGATTTGTATGATGTTGTATCTGGAACTCCATGAATCGCTGGATCGCAAGTGGATCAAAGGGTTAATTGGAGTTCTTTTTATCATGGGGTTTGTCGGAATTGAATATTTGGCCGAATGGCTTGGCGTCCTTAGCCATAGCGGCAATTGGAGCGTTTGGTATTCGGTCGCCAATTGGGTTTTTAACGTTTTGCTAACGCTGTTGGTTTTTAAAAGAATCCGATTCATGGCCCGAAAGGAAGTAACCATTTGAAATTAGCCGAAAGCTTTGATGCCAACGAATGGTTCTTGATTATTTCTTTCTTAGTCATCACAACCGTAACGCTTATGCTGCCACGCCGATTTCCAACCATCATATCGATCGTTTTTTTGCTCATTGGATCCGGGATCGCCATGTATTCCGACTTTCACTTCGGCATCCCTCCGGTGGATCTATATGATATAAACGATAGTAAACAATATGAATGGTTCGATTTGGTTACGTTCGTTTTATATAGCCCTTTTTCGTATCTATTTCTTTATGTTTTTGACAGGTGGAGGTTAGAAGGGTTAAAAATCAGCTTATACGTTCTGGCTTGGTCCATTGCAGCGGTTGCGTTCGAAGCGTTCGCTGTTCGTTTACACGTTTATAACTTTCAGAAAGGCTGGAATTCAGGCTATTCTTTCGTGTTTTATTTGGCTTCCCAAACCTTTATGATTTGGTTTTATTACACAGTCAAGAACAATTATAACCGGACGAAGAAAGAGACAAGTCCCGATTGGGCTTGATGCTGCGCTTTACTCGAGGTAGTTTTGCCCTTGCTCCCTTCCTTGCCCGTTGCCCTGATCATATGTTGCAATCTGCTCCGCGTTCTCGCCTATGAAGTCCCCCCGCTAGGAAGAAGCGTAGCGCGCAAGCGACGGATGTCTCTGACCGGGGGGAGCCCAAACATGCGGGCGTATTCCCTGCTGAAATGGGAGGGACTTTCGTAGCCGACCTGAAATGCCGCCTCGGCCGCTTCGGTCGTTTCGGTTAAGAGCAGACGGCGCGCCTCTTGCAGCCTAATCTGTTTCTGGTATTGGATCGGGCTCATTCCCGTTACATCCTTGAAGTAATCATATAAGGAAGAGGCGCTCATCCGAGCCTCCTCAGCTAATTCATCGATGCGCAGCGGCAAGGCAAAGTCGCGGTTGAGGCGCTCAATCACCTTCGCGATCCGCTGTGCATGACTGCCGATTAAAGCAAACGTCTTCAGGGCGGCATTTTGATCATTCCGCAGAACCCGGTATATGATTTCGCGGATGACATAAGGCGCCATCACCGGGATATCTTGCGGCATCTCCAGCATTTTGACAAGACGCAGAACAGCATCGTAGAGCGTATCGTTCATTCGGCTGACCACTATGCCCCGACCGGATTCGCGTTTGCTGCGGCCTGTATGCTCGGAGGCTTGAATGACTTCGAGAATCTGGGTCATATCGAATTGCAATTGAAGGCTTAAATACGGCGCTTCCCGTGAAGCTACGATGATTTGGCCTGCAATTGGTAAATGCACGGAAGCTGTTAAGTAGCTGTCCGGATCGTACTGGAAGCTCTCTTTCCCCAGCATAACAACCTTCGAGCCCTGCGCAACGATGCAAAGGGACGGCTCATAGACGGAATAGACCGGCTCGGATATACGCGACGCGCGAATCAAACGCAATGCGGGAATCAGCGTCTCATGCGTACCATCATGCGCGGCGAATCGATCGATCAGCTGCACCAATTCCCTACTCCGCTTAAAGGACATTTCATCCATACGTATGTATCACCTCCCTTTCTCTCCATACTTATCTTAACAATAAAATCTGTTGGAGGATTAGGCAAGACCAACGTAATATCCAGCTACCGCCTCTTTCTCGATTGGAACCATAATTATCTTGCAACAAGCGGTTGCAGCTTAAGAAGGTTGAACCAATAAGGAGAGATGTCCAATGTCAGGAGTTAAAGGAAAAGTAGTTGTTATTACGGGGGCTAGCAGCGGTATCGGTGAAGCGGCAGCGCGGCTGCTCGCAAGCCTTGGCGCTCATGTCGTCATGGGTGCAAGACGCATGGAGAGACTGGAATTGCTGGCATCCGCCATTCATGCAGAAGGCGGTTCGGTGGTCTATCAACAGCTGGATGTGACAGAGCTTGACCAGATGCAAGCAATCATCCGCTTGGCCAGGAGTAGGTTCGGCCGCGTCGATGTCGTATTGAACAATGCCGGCGTGATGCCGCTCTCTCCCCTTGAAGCCTTGAAGATCGACGAATGGAACCGGATGATCGATGTGAACATCCGCGGCGTTCTTCATGGCATTGCTGCCGGGCTTCCCGTCATGAAGGAGCAAGGCTTCGGCCACATGATCAATATAGCTTCCATCGGTGCCTATGAGGTCTCTCCGACAGCAGCGGTATATTGCGCAACCAAGTATGCCGTACGTGCGATCACCGAGGGTTTGCGGCAGGAGACGGGCAGCGGCATACAAGTAACGCTCGTTTCACCGGGAGTAACGGAATCCGAGCTCGCGGATAGTATCACAGATGATGAGGCCAAGGAACTGATGAGGACGTACCGTCGCAATGCTCTCCCGGCGTCCGCCATTGCCCAGGCCATCGCATACGCCATTGAGCAGCCTGCGGGGGTGGATGTGAACGAACTCGTTGTCAGGCCCACGGCTTAGCTTCCGTGAAGTATGACAAAGACAGCCGGTCTGTACAATCAGGCCGGCTGCTTTTCATTCCGTCCAGCATAGCAAAAAGGGGAAGAAAAAACCTTCCGCCTATTTGCCTTTTTTTGCAACTAAATTAACCTGCCAGTTTAGCTTGGTTCACATGTTTATTTTATTTTTGCGGCACCAAGGGGACCAGCAGCACTCGCCGGACAGAAAAAAAACGGAGGCCGACCAGTGCGTATTATACGCTCTGGCCGGCTTTCCGGTTTATCGGTTACGGAAGCGCCTCTCCAGCAAGATTAAGGGCGATTTCTACGGGTAGCGGGATCCGTGCCGAATTCCGATTGGAAGACCCCGCCCTGTTGGTTTTCCATTTCAAAGGTATACTTTCCGCCGGTATAAGCCCCTTCCGGGTTTGGTTGGCGCCGAACGGGCTCGGGGCCCGCGACGCCCAGAATCCAAGCCGTGTACCACCGGCCGAGCCCTTTAAGCAGCAGGGGAAGCAACATCGCGAATACCGCCCCGACCCCGCAGGCGATCCAAGAGCGCTGGGCGGGCGTCAAGCTCCAGTCGAGCAAGCGGTCCAGCCCCCATTCGCTCGAAAACAAGTTAAAATCGAACAGCCGCATGCTTACCTCGTAAGCGACAGGCGAGAGCAGCGCCGCAAAAGCCGTTACGGGTAGTACGATGGCGAAGGTGAACGCCGCGATGCAGATCGGAAGCTGCATAATCCCGAACAGGATGCCGCGGTACGATCTTCCATCCTTCAGAACGGACAGCAGCCAGGACCGCCACCCCTGCTGCTCTCCGGAAGCCGAGCTCGGCGGAGCGGAAGCGGCAGGACTCTCCTGTCCCTGGAGCCAGGCTGCCGCGATGTTCGCTTCCCCGACCATGATCGTACGGCACAGGACCAGCGTCCCGGCCAGCAACGGTACGCCGATCAGAAATACCGACAGCGGAATGCTAACGGACAATCCGGCTACGATGATTACGAATGCCGCGACTCCTTTGGGAAGCGAGAGGACGAGCATTTTCCACGCCTGCAAGGCGCTTGGCTTCTTCATGATCACAACCACGCTTTCTCGTTTTGTTGCTCTCATTGTATCCCTTTCTTCTAGGTCTCATCATCCTCCCGGCGGATGGAATCGGTGCCGGACCTTGGTCCAGTGAGTATTCGAGAAGTGACTAACTATAGGATGATGGCTATTATTGATCCAAGTTCCATTGAAAACAAAAACCGCCCAGCAAATGCTTAGGCGGCCTAATGAAACCGATTTTATTGCCCACGAACTTATTTTGTTCCTGGTATTTGTGGAATTGTTGATGATGGAGACCTTTTGGAGCTTGTTTCCGATGCCGGATCTGGTTGTGGCGATGGTGCAGGGTGCGCCTTCATGTATTCTAGTGCATTGTAGATTTGTACCGCTGCTTCTGCACGGGAGATTTCGGCTTTTGGATGGAAGTTCCCTTGATCATCCAGCTTCACTACGTTATAAGCAAGTGCACGTTGGATGGATCCTTCATAATCAATGGTTAGATCTGCGTTATCGTTAATCTGGGCGGGAACAAGTTTAATCTGCGGAAGATTGCTGTGCGTTTCAATGGTGCTGATAAGCTGATGAGTGAACTCTTCACGAGTCCATTTCTTGTTTGGATCCAAATCTGCCGGCAGTACGACTCCATTAACGCTTGCTGTAATTAAGGCATTCGCATACCACGCATCGTTGTCTGCGTTTTTGAAGTAATCCGTCGCTTTAGGTTCTACAAGGAATCGAACGAGATCCAGATTCAGATTCAAGGCTTTAACAATAAGCTGAACGCCTTGTGCCGCAGTGACGGTAGCATTAGGGGCAAATAAGTCATCCGAAATACCGTGGACCAGGCCTTGTTCTTGCAAAGCAATAATTTTATCCTTTGCCTCGACATTCGTTATATCCGAGAAAGGGGTGATCGCCGCATAGCTTTGTCCTGCAAAGGATAACGTTAAAGCGGTAACTGTGGATAGAGTAATCATTTTGAATTTTGTTTTCATTTCTTTCACCTCGTAGAGTTAATGGTTTGTGCTTTTTTAGATTCGACTTTTAGACCGGGCTGACTTAAGAAGTTTCCCTTTCACTAGTAATACAATCGAGGAGCCCATTATTTTTCACGCTGTAAAAAAGTTTTTTGCTTTCGAGCTATTGCACATGGACTGTAAGCGATTTTTTTAATCTAACGTTTGTTGACTATAGTATCAAGTTTGTTGTCTAGAAGCGTCGGATCCTCCCAGTATACAATGAACGCAACGAGTGCAATACAGGCAAGAAAACACCGGAAGGAGCGACAGGCATGAGCCAGGCAGCTGAACGACAAAATAAAAGAAAGCGCTTACGAATACGTTGGCACAAGCAGGATACGGAACTCACCCTCTTGGCATTGCCTACGACGATTTGGTATATCTTGTTTTGTTTCTTGCCTATGTTCGGGATTATTATCGCCTTCAAAAACTTCAGAATCAGCGGCGGCTTCTTAAGCAATGTGTTTAACAGTCCCTGGGTCGGCTTCAAAAACTTCGAATTCTTATTCAAGTCGAACGACGCTTGGATCATTATTCGAAACACCATCGGATATAACATTATTTTTATCGTTCTAGGCATCGTGCTGCCCGTTCTATTCGCTATTATGATCGGACTGCTTCACAGCCGCAAAGCAAGCAAAGTCTATCAGACGATGATGTTCCTCCCCTACTTCCTATCTTGGGTTGTCGTATCGGCCGTAGGCTGGGCGTTCCTAAGCTTCGATAAAGGGATTCTCAATCAGATGCTTGTCAATGCGGGCGGCGATCCCGTTAATTGGTATATGGAACCGGCCTACTGGCCGTACTTCCTGATTCTTCTGAATATATGGAAAGGCTTAGGCTATGGCATGGTCATTTATCTGGCAACCATCACAAGTCTTGACAGCACCTACTATGAAGCAGCTGTTATCGATGGCGCCTCCATTTGGCAGCAGACGAGATTTATTACATTGCCCATGCTCAAGCTCGTTATCGTCATGCTGTTTATTTTGGCGGTTGGACGTATATTCTACACCGATTTCGGCTTGTTCTATCAGGTCACGCGAGATTCCAATTCCCTGTTCAACGTGTCTACCACAATCGATGTCATGGTCTATAAACAATTGAAATCCGCTACATTGGGGATGGCAGCCGCTGCCGCATTCGTGCAGTCCGTTCTGGGTTGCGCCACTATTCTGGCCGCTAATTGGATTGTCCGCAAAATCGATCCCGATAGCGCGATGATGTAAGGAGGTAAAACATTGTCAACGAGAACGGCTTACGAAACAGGGCTTGAGAAATTTAACCGTACAAGCAAAGTCGTAGACTTCTTTTTCAACCTGATCTTTATCATCTTGGCGCTGCTCTGCGTCATACCCGTAGTCGTTGTTCTATCCATTTCCTTTTCCAGCGAGAACTCCATACGCGAGACAGGATATCATTTGCTGCCGATTGCATTGTCCGGAGAGGCTTACGCCTATGTCATCAAGCAAGGAACGATGATTTTGCGGGCGCTCGGCATATCCGCTCTAGTAACCGTGGCCGGTACTGCGATCGGCGTATTGCTTACCGCCTCCATGGGCTATGTGCTTTCCCGCCCAACCTACAAGCTGAACGGCTTTCTGACCTGGGTCGTATTTATCCCGATGATATTCAATGGCGGTCTCGTATCCAGCTACTTCATTAATACCAATTTATTAGAGCTAAAAGACAGCGTCTGGGCGCTTATTCTGCCGCTGGCCGTCTCGTCGTTCAACGTAATCATTTGCAAAACTTTTTTTAAAAGCACGATTCCCGACGGGCTGATCGAATCTGCCGAAATCGACGGCGCGAGCCAGCAGCGAATCTTCTTTTCCATCATCCTGCCGATCTCCTTGCCGGTCATTGCAACCATTGGACTCTTCCTCTGCTTTTCTTATTGGAATGATTGGTTCCAATCGATGCTCTATATCGACAACCAGAACCTCTATTCTCTGCAGGCACTGCTGAATAGCTTGATGAGCAATGTGGATGCGCTTGCCAAAAACGCCGCAAGCATGGGCGTCAGCTATGCCGTGCTTGTCGCTACGATGCCGAAGGAATCCGCCCGCATGGCCGTAGCCATTATCATTGTTCTGCCCGTGGCATTCGCCTACCCGTTCTTCCAGAAATATTTCATTTCCGGACTAACGATCGGCGCCGTCAAAGGATGACCAACGAAATAAACCAAGCTAGCTTGGTTTATCATAGTTCACCGTGCAACCGTTACGGTGATACAACTTCAATAAGGGGGAAATGAAATGAAGAAATCTTGGAAGCTCATCTCTGCGCTTTGTATCCTTACGCTGCTGGCGGCTGCCTTGGCAGCCTGCTCCGGCTCGAACTCTCCATCCGCGACAAACGAACCGCAGGCAGCTGCTACGGATGCGCCAAAGGATAACGAAGAACCAAGCAAGGATATTCCGACGTTGGTCTGGTGGCTCATCGGCGGCCAAGTGCCTAATAACTTCAGCAAAGCGATCGATGCCATGAATGCGTACACAGCCGAGAAAATCGGCGTGAAAATCGACATCAAGGTAGCCAGCTGGGGCGAGTGGGACACCAAAATAAACACGATTGTGAATACGGGCGAACCGTTCGACATTATGTTCACCAACAGCGGCAAATACAGCAAGCAGGTAGCTATGGGAGCTTTTGCCGATATCACGGATCTGGTTCAAAGCGAAACCCCGGAATTATACAAATTGATCCCCGAAAAGGTATGGGACGGCACGAAAATCGGCGGCAAATATTATTCCGTTCCGACCTATAAGGATTCATCGCTAACGCAATATTGGGTGTACGATGATAAATACGTGCAGAAGTACAATATCGACATCAACAACATCAAAACGCTGCAGGATCTTGATCAACCTCTGCGCAGCATAAAGTCCGGCGAAGGCAAGAGCTTCTACCCGTTGCCGATGACGCAAGGCGAAGGCTTGAACGGCTTCTTTAACCATTATGACGATTTAACGCTGGGCTTCTCTCCGATCGGCGTTAGAACCGACGATGCATCGCGCACGGTCGTCTCCGTTCTCGAGCAGCCCGACATTATGGCCGATCTGAAGCTCCTGCATGGGTGGTATCAGGATGGCATTATCAACCCCGATGCTCCGACGAAAACAGAGAACGACAAAGGCAGACCGTTCTTTGCCGCGCAGGCGTTCCCTGGCGCAGAAATAAGCTGGCAAATCAATGACGCCATAGAAAAGTACGATATGGTTCAGCACTTCGGACCTATTTATACAACGAGTACGATCCAAGGCTCCCTGAACGCGATTTCCGCGAATTCGAAATACAAGAAGGAAGCATTGAAGTACCTCGAACTGGTCAACACGGATCCGAAGCTGCGCAACATGCTGGCATTCGGGGAGCTGGACGTAGACTACAAAAATGTCGATGGCGAAAAAGTAATCGAGCGCATTTCCGATACTTGGCCGCTGGCAGCTTACTCCCAAGGCACATTCTTTAATCTGGCGGTTACCAAAGGCGCTCCCGAGGATCAATGGGAACAGGTTAAAAAGCTGAACGATGCAGCGACATCTTCCACTGTACTCGGTTTCGCGCTGGACATCGGCAATCTTCAGACCGAAATCGCGAATTGCCAAGCGGTATGGGACAAATACAAATACGAACTCATTACGGGCGCATCCGATCCGGAGAAAATGATTCCGAAGATTACCGCGGAATTAAAGTCCGCCGGCATGGACACGATTATGAAAGCCGCTCAAGAGCAAATTAACAGCTACTTCAAGTAAGCAAAAACAAATAAGCATCCCCTATCGAGACACTCTGTATGGGATGCTTATTTCTTGCTACCGCTACCTATGAAGCTTTGCTTAATCATGTTAAAGTAGTGTGGTAAATACCTGCTTTCGATGAGCTGCCGCAATTGAGGTGTTCGATGAGCTCTTTTCTGCAAATCAAAATTTATCGTTACAAGTTTATTGCCTATGTCGTCTTCGTCGTGACCATTGGTCTCGCGCTTGGCATTCTGACCTGCGCGATGCTGCTGAATCAATGGATTAGCGATGCCCGATTAGAGGCGGCAAATGCTTTTGCGAGCGTAGAGAATGAGCTCCAGTACGATGCCGACCGAATCGAGGCCTACATGCAGCGCATATACTCCAATCATAGTCTGATGGATGATGCTCGCAGCTTTTTGAGCAGCAGTGCCGAAGGATACTTGACCGATAGTCTGCAAAACAGCCAATTCTCGCAGCCGCTGGTATCCTTCCCGGAGGATATTAAAACCTACCTGTACAGCTGGGCGCAAGGCGGAATAACGCAGGTTAGTCTGCATACCGACCAATACGGCAATGTCGTACGCTTTAACGATAACGGAATTGCAAGCTTCATGTTCGGTCTTCCCAATACAGACGAAGCTTTCCGCGATACGATTCTAAAAGGCTTCGTATATCGCAAGAAACTATCGGATCTGGCACTGGGCTCCAAGGAATTGGGGGAGCTTCGCTTCTTGGTCAGCAGCGATCAAATCTTTAAATCCATATCCAATTATCGTTTGGGAAAGGCTGCGGCGGTCAGCGCTTCCGGTGATATCTACCTGATCGGCAACGAACAGGACCAAGACTTGAAGGAATTAGCCCGTCTAGCGGCGGCGAATGGACGAAGTCACGGTTATAGCTCGAAAGGATTTCTCGAACATAGCTTTTATATCACCTTCCCGTCCACCAAGTTCAATTTCAAATTCGTTAGCATCGTTGATTTGTCCATGCTCATTCGGCAGCATGCCAACATGCTGATCACCATCTTTCTGATCGTCCTAACGACCATGATTAGCGTACTGCTGCTCATTGTGTACAATTTGCGGGATGATTCCCGGTTCCTGCACCGTATCATTCAATCGATCGGACGCGTAAAAACAGCCAATTTCACGCCTAATCGCCCTGCCCGTTATCGTCGCAACGAATACGGCATGATCGCAAGGGAACTAGACGATATGATTCAACAATTGGATAAGCATATCCGCAATGAATATTTGCTAAAACTCAAACAGCAAGAGACTGAAATGAAAGCGCTTCAAAATCAAATCAACCCTCATTTTCTGTACAATACGTTAGAGGTTATCCGCTCCACTGCCCTTGTTAATCAGGACAGGGACACCGCCGATGCCATTGCTACGCTAGGGGCGCTCTATCGCGAAATCGTCAAAAAGGAAAATATTATTTCGATAGCGAGCGAGCTGGAATTGCTGCAGAAGTACTTGGAGATTATGGAATTCAAGTATCCGGAACGTTTCTATTATCAAGTCAATGTAGAGCCAGCGTTGCTCTCGATCCCTACCGTGAAATTCTGGATGCAGCCTTTGGCAGAAAACTTTTTCGTCCATGGCTTTAGCACCAGCAATGCGTTTAACTTGTATGTCGTAAATGGCTGGGAAGCCGAAGAACATTATGTATTGGAATTCGTGGATAACGGGCGCGGTATTCATGCGGACCGTTTACGTACAGTGCGAAGTACACTGTCCAACCATGACGATCCTTCTTCCGAGAGTATCGGTTTACGCAACGTATACACCAGACTTCACTTTTTTTATGGAAAAAGCTTTTCGATCGAGATTGCGAATAACGAAGAAGCTGGAGTCAAGATTTCCGTACGGATTTCAAAAGAGGTGATTGAACATGTACAAACTGCTGATTATCGATGACGAACCTCAGATTTTGGAGGGAATGAAGCGCATTCTGGACTGGAAACAATACGGTTTCAGTCGGATCGATACTTGCGAATCTACGGAGGCGGCCATGTCCATGGTTGTCGATCTGGTGCCGGATGTCGCGATTTTTGATGTCTGCATTGGCAAAAATCTTGGCTATGAAGCGATCTTCAAACTCAATGAGCTCCATATCCCTACGAAATATGTCATTATGAGCGGCTATAGCGAATTCAAGTATGCCCAAGAGGCCATTCGTTGCGGCGTCAAAGACTATTTGCTCAAGCCTGTAGACCGCATAAAGCTGCAGCAAGTGATAGAGAAGATTATTGTTGAAGATCTCCATGGGACGATAGGTAACGTTAGCTGCGAGAGTTTAAACAAGGATCCCGTACTGGGCGTAAGCTATGACAGCTTATCCAAGCTGGTCAACCGCATTCTGCTGATGATCAAGACGGAGTATGCTCAGAATATCACCTTGAAATCAGTCGCCGAGCGCTTCCAGATGAACAGCACATATCTTGGACAATTATTTCTTAAAGAATCCGAAATGAAATTTTCAGAATATCTCATGGCTTACCGAATGCTCCTCGCGCAAGAACGAATTCAATCGTCGGATGAGAAGATTTCTTCTATCGCGCTTTCCGTCGGCTATAACAATCTCAATTATTTCTATACTCACTTTCATACTTTTTTCGGAAAATCTCCCTCCGATCTGCGGGGAAAAGGTTAACAGCGAGCTTGGCAGAAAGGAGGAGGATATCGATGCTAAAGTGCTCTAGACACAGATGTATCTTCATCACAATCAGTATTATACTGCTGCTCGAAGCGTATACGACCGGTTGCTCCCGGCAGCCTAGCAGAAACAACGAAGATAAGTACGAAGGCGACACGGTCAATCTAATCTATTACACGATTGGAGAGCCAGACAAGGATCTGAAGCTCGTAAACGATAAGATCAATGAAATCATGGCTCGTAAAATCGGCGTGACCATCACCTATATTAAGATTGGTTGGCAGGAGTATGAAGACCGGCTGAACACGCTAATATCCGCAGGAACTCCTTTCGACATTGCTTTTGCTCCCAACTATGCAACCACCACGATGCGCGGTGCATGGCTAAGACTTGACGGCTATCTGACAAGTCTGGGTAAAGATATGTACGACGCCATTGACCCAACCTTTTGGCAAGGACTGCAAATGAATGATGGCGGCATATATGGCGTGCCGACCAATAAAGAACTGGCCGTGCGCGATCATTGGATGTACCCTGCTTCCATCGTGAACAAGTACAATATCGACATTGCCAAGTACAATACGCTGGAATCGCTTGAACCTTTGTTCCGGATGATTCAGCAGAATGAGCAGACCTATATCCCCATGGAGCTAGATCGCGATTCGCATAATTTCTTCGCTCTCTATGGCTACGAATATATCGTGAACCATAAGGTTCCCTTGATGGTGAAATCACTGGACCCTGACGCCAAGGTCGTGAATATCTTCGAAACAAAGGAAGCACGGCAGGTATTGGACACCTTGCGGCGCTATTACAAGGAGGGCTTCATTAACAAAGACGCGGCGCTCCGGGAGCCTGGCGGACTTAAGCGCGGGGATAAAGTGTTCTGGAAATCGTCAGGCGGCGGACCGCTCTCGGAGACGACTTGGAGCAAGGATCGCGGCTACAAGGTCGTATCGAATCCCGTAACTCCTAGCGTCGTCACGACGGAATCGGTCCGTGGAGGAATCATGGCCGTCAATGCCAACACCAAGCATCCCATTGAAAGCATTAAGTTTCTGAATCTGCTCAATACCGACCCCGAAATACGAAACTTATTCAATTATGGTATCGAAGGCGTTCATTACACGCTGAATGAACAAGGACAAGCGATCCCCATTCCCGGCAAAGACAGCCATGGCAACCCGATCCCGGATGCGCCGGCAAGCTATGCGGGAGTCCAATATACGCAGGGCAACTGGTTTATCCTGAGAACCATGGGCGGCGATAACCCGGAACCCCTCGATAAATGGGAGCTATTCCGCGAATACAACGCGCAAGCCATCAAGTCCGCCGTTCTCGGCTTTACTCCCGATCTATCCAAGCTGACCTCCCAAATCGATAACGTTGAGATGGTTTGGAAGAAATATTATCCAAGCCTCATGACGGGTACCGTCGATGTCGACTCGATCCTCCCCAAGTTTAACGAGGAGCTGAAGCAAGCGGGCATTGAAGAAGTAAGAAACGAAGTTCAGAAGCAGTTGGATGCGCGGCGTAGTGAGGCGGGTGCAATGACGGGGCGTTAACTCACCTGACAATATCATTCAAGTGCACCTACCTTACCTTTCGCCGTATTGTGAAAAGGGGCTGTCCCAAGCCAATGGCTTAGGGACAGCCCCTTCGTATGCGCGGGTGGCTAACTCTGGTTGCTATGTTGGTTTTTCGCAGTAACCTTTCCCTTATTCGCCAATCGTCTGCCGATCCGCCGATGAATAGGCGATAATCATCCGACAGGGCTCCCAGCTCGTGACCCTGGCATTGTGGGGAACACCGCGGGGAATGCGCAGCATCATGCCTGGCTCCAGGCGGAACACATCGTCACCGAGAGAATGATCACATTCGCCGGACAGGACGAAGATAATCTCCTCGCAATTCGGATGGATATGTCGATTGTTTTCCTGGCCCGCTTCAATATATACCATCCCGAATGTCATTTCGGCATCGGGGTCGATCTCCTTGCCGCACAACCAATGAATCTTTCCCCATCCCATGTCCGCTACTCTGCCCTCGTCTTGCTTGCTTAAATTCGTAATCGTCGCCATCTTCGTCCTCCTTTGCTTTTTTAGTGTAGTTCTGAAACGCGATGATGTTACCCCCCATGCTGACATAGGTGAAACGATATCCCCCGTTGCGATGGGGATTTCATTGTATTCACTTCTTGTCCGGATTGTCAGCCAGCTGCAGGCCGCTCTTCAGAAAATCCAGACACTGCCGCATTCCCTCCCGGATGTCGCCGCCACTTTCCTCGTCTGCTGATATCCAGCCGTCGTACCCGATACTGCGAATTGCACGGAAGATAGGTTCGAAGTCGATCTCTCCCTCTCCCAGCACACGCCAATTTCCGCCCGCGTAGTCCTTCATGTGGAAGTTGTCGATGAATGGGGCGAAGCTCGTGATAAGTTCGGCGATATCCGAGATCCCCGATTTCACAAGATGCGCCGTATCGACAGTCAAACCGACAGTTGGTTCCTTCAGGCTACCGAAAAACAAGTCGAAATCCTCTCGGTACATGACGGGCTGGTCAAAATGATGGTGAAGCGACAGCGCCAACCCCTGCTGCTCAGCCGCTTTGCCAAGCTCCGACAGTACATCGGCATAGCCGCGTATGTCGTCATGCGTAACGTGTTTGCGGGAAATGCCATGACAGATTATGATGCGTTCGGCTCCGATGCGTTTCCCGAAGGCGAACAGCGATTCCAGACTGGAGCGGCCATCGTCGTCGAGACCGCACCCCGCTATCAAGGCGGATGTTATCCCCGGCAACGATCCCCACTCCTCCATGAAACGCTCAGGCTCCTGCAGATACGGAGCGTATTGGCCCATCTTTAGCTGCAAACCCGCATATCCCGCCGTCCGGTATTCCCTGAACAGCAGGCCCGTCTCTTCGTCCGATTGGGTAGGCCGTGAGAAAGCGAATTTCAGGCTCATGTCGTTAAGCCCTTTCTAAGCGAAACGGTCCGCTGCTCCGCTGCGGATCGGTACGCCGCATCCAGCATGGCGACTGTGTTCAGGTTGTCCTGCGCACTGTTCGGAGCTTCGGCTCCGGTCTCCAGCGATACCAGCAAATGATTCAGTCCCTCGAACGTCGCAATTTCTCGCGAGATATTGTTGTCCCAGGTTTGTAGCGGGGACTTCGACTCCTCACGGTACAACTCCACCTTGCCATGTGTGCAGAACAGAGTACCCGTTTCGCCGATTACAATCATTTCGGTTCTCGGAAACGATGAAGAGAAACTCTGGACGTACGTAGCGATCGCTCCGTTCTCAAAGTCAACCTGAACGGTAGCGTCGGTTTCGCCTGCGCATTCGATCGCCGAGGACGAACGCATCAGGCTCGTCACCGACACGGCTTCCGATCCCAGGATTTGGCGGAAGCCGTCAAACCAGTGAATGCCCATAACGGAGAGCGCGTGCCGCTCGCACTGCAAACGCCAGCCGCTATCCTGGCGGAAGAACAGGTTATTGAACAGAATCGAGGTTACCTTCCCGATCTTGCCCTCGTTCACGATTCCTTTCACGACATCAAACGTAAAATGTCTGCGGAAATTCTGGTTGACGGATACCGGTACGCCCAGCTTTGCAGCCCTATTTGTAATCTCAACGGCATCCCCCAGTGTATCGGAGAACGGCTTCTCGACAAACAGCGGGAAACCAGCTTCCAGAAGCGGAATAACAACTTGCTTGCGGATAGAAGTAGGTGTGCACACGATGGCCACATCCACTCCGCTGCTCCGGATGAAATCATCTACATTAGAAAACCGTTGCGGGATACCAAATTGGTCCGCTTTGCGGTTAAGAGTTTCTTCGTTCGGGTCGCAGATGGCCGTCACTTCCACCCGATCCTTGTGACCCTGGTAGCCAATCAGGTGAAGTTCCGTCACTCCGCCTGCACCGATCAAACCAACCTTGTAAGTTTTCATGAATCTTTCTCCTCCTTGAATGATGAATAGGATTAGGTCGTTCTTTCCAAATTCAAATCAACAAGATCAATATTTATTACACCAAATTAATCAATATTCAACCAAGTTGAACTTAGATCATAATACATCATGCATTAATCCATTGCAAGCGCTATCTCTAAGATGTCTATCTCTAAGATAAAGTAATTAATCGAGTTTACTATGTAGTTTTGTTGCAAGTTCAACCTAGTTGAAGTATATTAAACAAGAAAACTATCGTACGATGAAAGAGGTACTTATGGATCTGGGAAAACGGATACGGCTAATACGCAGAGAACAGAAGCGTACACAGGAAGAAATCGCGGAAATATGCGGAATTACCAAAAGCATGCTTTCGAAAATCGAGAGCGGCAGCGCCATGCCGGCCGTATCGACACTAATGAAGATTGCCAACGCCCTGGGCGTCAAGGTCTCCGATCTGCTTGAAGAGCAGACCAGCAACGATACAGTGATGGTGAGTGCGAGCCAGTACGAGGATGTCAGCAAATGGCTGAATACCAACAAGGGGTACTCGTTCTTCGCCTTCGCCTCCACCAGGCACAACAAGATCATGCAACCGTATATATTCATTGCACGTCAGGGCGATATAAATAAACATACCTTCTCGCACGATGGCGAAGAATTCATTTACGTCATTTCCGGGAAGATGAGATACAACGTCGGAAGCACGGAATATCAACTCGCCGCAGGAGACAGCCTTTATTTTAATTCGCTGCATGAGCATACTGTCGTTCCGCTTTCCGAAGAAGTGAAATACTTGGCGGTATTCACCGAACTTCAGTCCAAGCCCCATGAAGGAGGCTAATCATCCGGGAGCGCTCCTTGACGAGGAAGAGCTCTTCGAATAATTGCAGCACAGAACTGTAAAATGCCGAAAAGCAATAAGCCACCTCTATAGGATGGCTTATTGCTTTTTCTATCGAGATCTATTGAGCAAGGGCAGCAATCTCAGCGGCAGCAAGAGCTTTGTTATAAATACGGAAGTCATCCACTCGTCCATTGAGGTATGGATCGTTGTTCTGGGAGCGGCCAATCCAATATTGCCTGGTGGAACTCGCATGAGTCCCATAACGCGTTGTATCCGCTTGCATCTGTCGACTCCTCCTTCATATCGTCATTGCAGTTCATATTTTTCTGCCCCATCTACGGATCATTTTTCGAATGACACTGTCCATTTTTGTGATGTTCGGACCAAACGACCAGCTGCGGACCGAAATGAAATCCGACCTATGCGAACGCTCAGTGGCAGGTCGGCAAGGATCTCAGTTGACGCGGCCTGCCGGGGTTGCCCATACTATGGCTCCTGCTTGCCATAGGCACGTGTACCGCAACCCGGCATATGGTATAGAGGCATCAAATCAGGCGCTTACACGACAAAGCGCAATTTTTCGCGAAAATGAGGTGGGATAATGCCAAACGGCGGTGTAGCTTATTTCTCGGCAGAGTTCGGACTTGACGAGTCCTTACCAATTTACTCGGGCGGCCTTGGCGTGTTAGCAGGCGATCATATCAAGGCGGCCGCAGACATGAATATTCCGATTACGGGCGTAGGCATATTTTATAGTAAAGGTTATTTCCAACAGAGCATCAACGAGGGCGGTTCGCAGCAGCATCTGTATCCCTATATCGATCCGGAGGCGAGCACCTACCCTGTTCAGCTCGTGAGGGATGCCGAGGAACGGCCTCTCATCATCGAAGTTAGGGTGGGCGGCAGGCAAGTTTATGCGAAAGCGTGGTCCGTGCAGGTGGGCTCGGTCACGCTGTACCTGCTCAATACCGACGTTGAATCGAATAGCGACGAGGACCGCCGTTTGACCGACACACTCTATCCGAGTGAACAAGATGTTCGCATAAGCCAGGAGATGATCCTCGGCATCGGCGGTGCAAGACTGCTTGCTGCGCTGGGCATCCAGCCGGAAGTCTGGCATATGAATGAAGGACACTCAGCGTTCCTGGCGCTCGAGCGTATCCGCATGCTGTCCGCAGAAGGCGTGCCGTTCGAGACGGCACTCGAGACAGTCAAGGCGAGCACCGTCTTTACAACGCACACCCCGGTTCCGGCAGGGCACGACGTCTTCTCCATCGACATGATGGACCGTTATTTCTGCGACTATTACTGGCAACTCGGGACGGACAGGGAGCAGGTACTGTCGCTCGGCCGCTTGAACGGCACGTTCAACATGACGCGTCTTGCGGTCAGCACGTCCTCTAAGGTGAACGGGGTGAGCAAGCTGCACGGCGAGGTGACCCGGGACCTATTCCACGGCTGGATGCCGCATATACCGAGACAGGACATTCCAATATATTCGGTCACGAACGGCGTCCATATCGGGACGTGGCTGGCTGACGGTATGAAGATGCTGTTCGACCGGTACCTCCCGTCCGACTGGGCCGTCCGCTCCGAAGAACTGGACGTGTGGGCTGCTGTTCGGGATATCCCAGCCACCCAGCTATGGGAGGAGCATCAGCGGGCGAAATCCGAGATGGTCCGGGAGCTCGGCCTGCCGCTTGACTTGTCCGGTGATGGGCCGTTGATCGTCGGTTTCGCCAGGCGGTTTGCGACTTATAAGCGGGCGTTGCTCATCTTCCGCGACCTAGAGAGGCTCGCGCACATCCTGAACGATCCACAGCGCCCGGTCTGCCTCGTTTTCGCCGGAAAGGCGCATCCCGCGGACGGACCGGGAAAGGAACTGATCCGAAGAATTGTGGAGATATCCCGGGAGGAAAGGTTCAAAGGCCGCGTTTACATCGTGGACAACTATGCGATGGATAAGGCGAAAAAGCTGGTCCAAGGCGTTGACGTTTGGCTCAACACGCCCGTGAAGCCAATGGAAGCGAGCGGCACAAGCGGACAAAAGGCGGCCATGAACGGAGTACTCAACTGCAGCGTACTAGACGGTTGGTGGGTGGAAGGTTACAATGGGCGAAACGGCTGGGCCATCGAAGGCGCGACAGACACCGACCCTGATCAGCAAGACCAGCAGGACAGCGAAACGCTTTACCGACTGTTCGAAGAAGAGATTGTTCCGTTGTTCTACAAGCGGGGGGAGCACGCGGTCCCGACGGAATGGATCAACATGATGAAGGAATCGATCAGCTCACTCGCGCCCGTCTTTAACACCCGCAGAATGGTAAGCGATTACTGGCACAAGGTGTATGTCCCCGCAATCGCAAGGGGGAGGCGGTTCGTCGCGGACAATTTCGAGGTCGCATCAAGGGTGGCCGCCTACAAGCAATTCATCCGTGACCACTGGTCAGCCGTCAGCGTCAGGAAAGTGGAAATTCTGGCCGACCATAGCAGCAGGATCGGGCTGAACAAGATAGCCTTCCGCGCCGAAATCGGGCTCGGCGCTATCTGGCACAAGGACGTTCGCGTGGAGGCGGTCGGCGCAGGCGGCAGCCGTGGCATCTGGAAGGCGAAGCTGGATCCTGTTCAGCAGCAGGCCAAGGGACTATATATCTATGAGGGCGTTTCTCCCAACGACTCGATCAACATCTGGAAGTCTAACGCGAACGTGCGGGTCACGCCGATCAGCTCGGATTTCGCCAACGATTTCGAGATGGAGCTGGCCGCCTGGGGGGCAGTACCTTATACGTCTTAATCCATTATTGTATATGACACAAAAGAAACAGCCAGGGATTCACCTAGCTGTTTCTTTTGTGTCATAACGCCAACTCAAACTAAATATCCCGTGATGTCAGAGTAAACCTATTCATATACAGCTCCTGCAACAACCCCCGAGAAAATGTATCTCTGTAAGAATGAATAAATACATCGCTATGGTCGGAACGGCTACAAATATAATCGCAGCGCTTAAATTTTCGATCGAACCGTCCCAGGTTATGCTCCGTACGATACGCTGTAAGCGAAATCGGAATAACAGCAGTGAATCGCTTGCTTGAAGAGATCAACGGAAATCTCATTAGACATTTGAATGTATTGCTTTTGCAGCATCAAATCGTTACTGGAAAATATCTGCATCTATATCAAGGCCCCAGCATTGCTAGATCATAAAAGTCCCCATCATGGTGAACAGGTGGGGACTTTTTGTCGCTCACAGACCCGCAACCCTTTTTACATAACGCCGCAACAACGGGTACGAAGCATCGCTTTATTTTTAGTTATTTGCGAGATAGTTTAAGCCCCATTTCTCTATTTGGAGGAGGATGGGATAAAGACTCTTCCCGGTCTCTGATAGCGAATACTCTACCTTGGGTGGGATTTCAGAATACACTTGCCGGTTAATCAGCCCATCGCTTTCGAGCTCACGCAGCTGGCGAGTGAGTGTACGCTGCGTAATATCGGGAAATTCCCTTCTCAGTTCATTGAACCGTCGAACGCCATGAGTCGCAAGCTTGTGCAAAATGAGCAGCTTATACTTGCCTCCAACCATATTGACCGTAAATTCAACCGGACATTGTGAGCATTGTGAGTGTTGATTATCCACTCCGCTTCCCTCCTTCTTAAGGTATCCTCAAGGATACTATATATCCCTAATGTGCGTACTTACAAAATGCATTCTATATCTTTATTATAAAACTATACCCACTAAATTACTTTTAGTAAACGAAAGGATGATGAACAATGGAAACGAAGGAAAAAATATTGGTTTATGGAGCTGGCGGCGTGCAAGGCGGCGCAGTCGCACGCAAGCTTCTGAAAGAAGGATACGCTGTTCATACGATCGTGAGAAGTTCGGAAAAGGCCGCTCAGCTTCAAAAACAAGGCATTACAGCCTTTGTTGGCGATCTTTCGGATGCAGGAAGTCTCACTCCAGCTCATGACGGAGTCAGCAAAGTGTTCCTGCTGTTGCCTGTGGAATTTAACCTGGAGCGCATACGCGAATTTATCCGCAATACTGTCGATGCAGCCAAACATGCAAATGTTAAGCTTCTCGTTATTAATACCAGCGGTATCGTTCCGGATGATGTTACAGGTGTCGCTGCCAATGATAGTAAAAATGAATTGATTGCTTATGTAAAGCAAAGCGGAATTCCGTCTATCATCCTTCAACCTGTATTTTATATGGAAAACTTCCTTATCCCCGGCGTTGTAGGCAACCAAACATTGGCTTATCCTGTACCAGCCGATCGTGCAATCGCCTGGATCAGCATGGAAGATGCGGCTGCTTACGGCGTATATGCGCTAAACCATCCGGAGCTGGCAGGGCAGGCGTTGCCTATCGTAGGACCTGAGGCGCTGACCGGCAATCAATTGGCTGAGCAATTCAGTGCCGCATTGGATCGGGAGATACAGTTCTTCCCTCTCCCAGTGGAAGCGTTCGAAGAAGCGTTAGCTCCAATGCTGGGCAAGGAAACGGCAGCAGGCCTGGCAGACTCGTACAAATGGATTGGATTAAATTCTCATTTACTGCCAAAGCCAGACCAAGTCATTGACGAAATGCGTACTGCTGTACCGGGCACCCCGCTCATAGAGTGGGTGAAACAAGCCGTGCAGCATGGATTGTTCGCACCCGTCACTGAGTAAACGGAATTAGCTCATCCATTTACGAAAAGAACCTTTAACTCAACAAGGACCGGAATGCCCTTTGGCGATTCCGGTCCTTGCTGGTTTCATTTCATACTTACTGTTTCTCGAATACCCAGATCGTGCTAGAATCCGTGGAACCTGTGTTCCATTTTGCTTCGAAACATTTTGGGTATCTCCATACCAGACTTTTCCAGCATTTGCGCGCGCACCGTATATCGCGATACAATCATCATGAGTACGGAAAAATACGTCATTGATAGTAATATTTTTACCGCCAAATACATCTATCCCATCCACATTTTGTATAGTGAGCGGATTTTCCTATTTTATCGGGACGATCAAGCACACCACGGCCTATAACTTTGGCATTGGTGGCATTATCCATATTAATCCCGCCTGGATGACCGCTCCACCAGCGATGTAAAGCGTCTTGCCGCTTGACACGGGATAGTCCTGTTGATAAAGTCCCGGTCCAAGATAGATGACATCAGGGTCGGTAGGACTCGGAGGATTGACTTCCAATGGATTGGCAAAGATCATTAAATTGCGATTTACATTTGTGTTACTTGTTGTTCGTACCGAATAATGTTCCAACATTCAGGTTCAGCTTGATGATGGCATCGGCCACCATTCGTGCGACAGCCTCTGCACCTTGCTCATTCAGATGCGTATTGTCTTCGATCCCTTCAGGGTAATTCCGATGTTCGCCAGGGCGCAGCCAGGTCAGCCATTCTCTCGATTTGGCGTCTCCCATTTCCTTGAACGCGACGGCGCTTCGGCCGCACAGATCGATAAAAGGGACTTTCTCCTGAACGGCGAGCGCTTCCATCGATCTTGGATAGTCGCCATGAGTGTTGATTAATAGGCCATCAACGTCAAAATGTCTGCGGCAAATGGACGAGATGAGCACGGGATGCGCCCCCTTCGCTCTCGCTCCGTCGATATACTGCCATAGATACCGATGGTACGTGCTCCAGGGACTTGTATGTCTTTCGGCATCTTCCTTACTGTCGTTGTGACCGAATTGAATAAACAAGAAGTCGCCCGGCTTGATCGTCTGTAAAATTTCTTCGAGCCTTCCTTCCTCGATAAAGCTCTTGGAGCTTCTCCCGCACACGGCCTTATTCATGACCCGAGCGGAATCGGGGATAAATAAATGGAGCTTGTTCCCCCAGCCTTGCATAGGGTGCGATTCAGGCGGATAATCCGCCATTGTCGAATCGCCGGCCAAATAAATCGTTGTTTTTCCCAAAATATCTCACCACCGACCACCGAATGTTAATAAATGTTCAAGAATGACAGCAAGAAACCCTTAAAATTGACGCTTAAACGCCGAACTTATCCGCCAGCCTCATAGCCAGCTCGTCATCCGAGAGAGGATTGCGGTGCGTGTTCTCCAAATAAATATATTTCTCCGTTTCCGGCATCAGAAAACGCTTGTACCACGCGAAGAAATCGGGGCTGTCGCCGTGCATGCGCAGCCAGCGGCGAAGCGTGTCCATATTTTGCACCGTGCTCTCGATATTCGTCAGCCAGTCCGCCCGGAAGAAATGAGCCCACTTTCCATGCTCGGCTTCCTGCAGCGCGACTTGGCCCTTCCGATAGTTCCACATCGCTTGCGATGCATACACGAACGCCAGCGGATAGTTTCCTTCACGGTAAGCGGAGTACGATCTCCCAAGTGCGTCGAAGCCCTCGCAGCCGGATAAATGCAGCTCTACGTGCAGCAGCAAATGATCCTTCAGCCGGCGGCGATCCGGTTCCGCAAGCTCTGGAAGCAGCCGTTCGATCCGTTCCTTCAGCTCGCGCCACCCCTGGACGGCATCCGCGCATGTCCGGCGAAACCATTCAACTTGCTCCGGAAAATCGGCTACTCCCGTCGCCCAATACAAGCGGCGATCCCTATGTTCCGATCTTCCCTGCAACCAGTGTCCGACGATTTGACGGGCCGGATGGTGATAGAACTCGTCCCCCGCCCGGTCGTCATCGTTCGGGCCATAAGGAATCGTCCGCCGTGCATAGTCGCGGAACATCTCGGCGATTTCCGAAGAACCTGAAGGGAACATCCGACGGACAAACGACCCAAGATGCTCATCCGTATCCGCCTCCCCCCGCGTCCACAGCTCCCGTATCAAGTCCAGCGTATAGACATGCGGCCGGATGTTGCCGCTATTCACGAGCACGTAATCCTTCGCGCGAGCCCGAAATGAATTCATTACCTCATCTGTGATCAACTTCGCTGGAGCCGGGAATAACGACAAATGATTGGAGGCCTGAAGATCGTGGAACGTCACATGGTAGTAAATGCCGTGCTTGCCGTCATCCGCTGGACCGGGCAAGGACGGAATTCGCAGGTTTTCGTTGCCGTTGCGGCGGGACACCATCTTGCCGTATCCGTTATCTGCCCATACCTTGATAATGTCATCGGGAATGGAGATATACCCTGCTTTGTACAATTCGGAGATCTCCCCATACAACGCGACGCAGCACTGCGGATCGGTCACCTTGCTGCGGACCATCTCGTATTGTTTGCGTACGACTCGGCTGATCATTTCACCGCGCTTCTCGGGCGTGTCGAATGCGGGATCCTGAATCCAGAAAGGCTGATCTCCTTGTCCCCGGAAAGATAGTACCCAAACAATGTTGCGGTCCTTCTGCTTCTCGATCGCTTCTTCCCATAATGCTTCGAACATCTCCGGGTTCTCTTGATAGCTCGCTTTCTTTCCTTCATACGCTCTCAGAAACATCTCGGCGCCCAATGGCTCTGCATGGTGATGGGTAATCCATAATCCCATCTCCGCAGCCAGATCGGCATGCACGCCGTGCCTCGGCAGGTCGGTGCCGGGAATGACCATATTCCCTCCGCAGCGCAGCAGCGCTTCAAATACAGGCTGCCATACCTCGCGAGTCGGCGGATACTCATCCTTCCAGCCGATCAGGCACACCTCGTCGTTGACGAACCAACCGCGGAACCGGACGAACGGCTCCGTCGAATCGCAATCGCACTCCGGAAGCTCGACGCGGCTTCGCCGCACGGGAGGAAGGTCCGCCCAGAACCAGAACGGATCGACGCCGAGGTGCTTTCCGCTATATTCGAGCATGCCGTAGACCAGTCCGAGATCGTCGCCCGCAACAATGTGAAGCTGTGTTCTGCCACCATCCTTCACGAAGCGGAAGCTAAACGCTTCCGGCCGTTCCGGGCACCGGTCTTCGGGCACAGCATAGCGGACGACCACGTCGGCCTGCTCATCCTCCGCCGAGATGAGTCTTGGAATAGCGCCAAAAACCTGTTCATGGTCCCGCTTCACCATTTCCAAAGCATGGCGGATTGGCGAAGCCGGATTTTTCGGAATGCGGTAAGTCGTATTACGGTCAATGATAAGCGCCAACTTAAGTTTCCTCCTATTATAGGGATCTTCGAGCGGAGCTCAAAGTCTCTCCTTTTAATGAAGCCGTCAGCCCTTCAACGAGCCGAGCAGTTTCAGGTCAAGTGCAGACTTTAACACTTTCAAGTGTTACGAAGTAGTCATCACTGCCGAATTGCGTACCGTCTTTTTTATACCAGACCCCATTTTCGCCCATTACTCCGACTTTCAGCGTATAGCTTCCATGTGAAAGTTTCGGGGAAACGTATTTCATATTGGAATCCGGCACCAAACTGTAAAAATCAATAATTGCGTGATGAATACGTTCGCCTGTGTCATCATAGATGGAAAACTCCGCATAGCCGCCATGACAATCACTTATCCCGTAAACCATAATTTGTGATCCTTCAAAGGGATAACTCACTGAATCTCCTCGCCCATTTGAACGAGACGGCAAAGGTTCATTCATGCCTTCTAGAAAAACCTGGGAAATCGATTCACTCGCCCATACCGGCCAATATTCAGGGATGGAGCAAATGTCTTCTCGAACTGTGATGGGCAGCCAAACCTGTGTGGCGCTTGAAGCTTGACGAGGAAATGACCAACGATCCCCCATATAAATCGGTACTGTTTCCCCATCTGCTTCTAACGAAAAGACAAAGGAACACTGAGAGTTATAGGTTAAACTGCCTTTCGGACAAAATAATCCTTGTTCTTTCCAAGGTCCATGTAAGTTGTTCGAAACGAAATAATAGTTGTCATTTCTTTCCCAACTCGTTTTATTGGAAAACATCATAAAATAGTTGTCCCCGTGGCGGAACATGGCCGGTGATTCACCGCCAGGCGCAATATTTTCCGCAACCTTTTCTACTGCGGTCAGACAGTCATCGCTTAACCGATAAATGTCGCCCTCGTGAAGCAATAAATAAGCTGTTCCATTCTCGTCAACGAAGGTGCCCATATCCCACATTCTTATGGGCTTCCCTTCGAAAAGCAGCAATCCTTGAAACTTGAATGTACCGTCAATCGTATCGCAAGTCGCAAGCCCTATGCACGGATCCGCGTATTTCAAATTATCCGTGTGCATCAACATGACAAAGGTGTCGGTTTTATGATTCTTTAATACCTTTACCCGTTCTCCAATTCGATCAGGCCCAAGAAGCCCTTGCTCCTGCGGCGGCAATGCCAAGCCTTCAAAATGCCAATCCGATAGGTTATAAGAGGAGTAACACGAAAAACCCACGAACTTATTAACATCGTTCGTTTTGTATTCTCCAAAAAGATAGTATTTATCTCCTTCCTTTAACATACAAGCACCGTGTGCATTGACCGTCTCCCCATTTTGATCGAACCACGGTACCCCATTGAAAATATAAGCTTTATTCATCATGATTTTATCCTCATCCCAGCTCGATTTATCCCTTAAGCGATCCGATGAACATGCCTTTGTTGAAATACTTCTGCAGGAACGGATAAATGACCAGCAGAGGAATTGCCGTAATCAGGATCGCCGCCATACGCGCCGACGGAGTGTACGTAAATATCGGTTCGGCAAGCTGACCGATTTTCTCGTCTTCCAGGATTAACATCTGTCTCAGAAATACTTGCAGCGGCCATTTCGAAGCATCGTTAAAATAGATCACGGCCGAAAAATAAGTATTCCAGTTTCCCACAATACCAAACAAGGTAAACGTAGCGATCACAGGCTTGGCCAAAGGAAGGATGATCGTTCCAAAAAGCCTCCATTCCCCGCATCCGTCGATCCTTGCAGATTCCTTAAGCTCATAAGGAATCGATCCGAAGAAGCCGCGCATGACAATTACGCTAAACGCACTGACGGCTCCCGGCAACCAAAGCGCCCAATACGTATCGATGAGATGAAGACCGGACACGACCAGGTAACTTGGGATAAGACCGCCGGAGAATAGCATCGTAAACAAAATCATAAAATTAATCGCCGTTCGACCCTTGAGCCAACGTTCCGACAACCCGTATCCCATCATAGAAGTTAATGTCATACTGATGATGGTTCCGAAGAAGGTAATGATGACGGAGCTCTTTAACGCGCCAACGAAGCTGGGGTTGTACAACAAATATTGATAGGCTTCGAGCGTCCAGGAGCTTGGGATGAGGAAGAATCCCCGCGTGTAATAGTCCCGCTCCGGCGCGAACGAAGTTGAGATGACATAGAACAATGGAAACAGGATCAACAGCGTGAAAGCGATCAAGAAGGCGTATACGAAGACCGTAAAAACCCGGTCGCCCTTCGACATTAGTTTCACCATTAGTAGACTCCCTCCTCTCCGAGCCGCTTGGCGATCGTATTGGCTGCGACAATCATTACGAGTCCAACGACGGATTTAAACAATCCGACCGCAGTCGAGTAGCTGAAGTCACCCTGCACGAGACCTATGCGGTACACGTACGTTTCGAATACGTCCGACACTTGCAGGTTCAACGGATTTTGCAGCAAGAAAATATGTTCGAAGCCAACATCGATAAAACTGCCGAGCCGCAAAATAAACATAATCACAATGATGGTCTTCAACGATGGCAACGTAATATGCCAGATCTGACGCAGCCTGCTGGCGCCGTCCACCGTTGCGGCCTCATACAATGCCGGATCGATCGAGGCGATCGCCGCCAAATAGATAATTGCGCCCCAACCGGCCCCTTGCCAAATATTATGGAATAACCAGAGGGGGCGAAAATAGTCCGGATTTGTCATAAAATCGATGCGTGCATATCCTAAAGCATCGAGGAGAACGTTCAAGCCGCCATCCTGCGAACGCATGAACAACACCGTGATCCCTACGATAACGACCCAGGATAAAAAATGCGGCGCGTATAATATGGTTTGCATGGTGTTTTTAAAATATTTGATTCTTACTTCATTGAGCAGGAGCGCAAGCAGAATTGGAAAAGGGAAACCGATGAACGTATCCAGCAGATTCAGGTACAATGTGTTTTTCAACAGAAGCAAGAAGTCCTGTTCCGAAAAGAGTCGGACGAAATTTTGGAATCCGATCCACTCGCTCTTCCAGACGCCTCGGAACGGCGTGTAGTCTTTAAATGCGATGAACACACCAAACATCGGTAGGTAGCGAAAAATGACGAATAACAGCACCCCGGGGAAAATCATCAAATAAAACGGGAATGCGCGTTTCATATACCTCGCTCTTGCATTCGCCGCAGCAATCCTTTTGACTCCAACAGACTGAGATTGTATGGCGGATTGACTCATAACCTCTTAGCTCCCTCCTATTCCGTCGCGGGCACAACCGCCAAGAGCAGGACAGGCCGCAAGTGAAGTTGCGGCCTGCCTAAACCATGCTCTTGAAATCGGTTATTTGTTGGCTGCTTCGTTAATTTCTTTAATGATTTGTTCTCCGCCGTTTGCCATCCAGTCCTTGGAAGCCTGTTCGATATATTCGATCGGTTGTTTGCCAACAATGATCTGTAAAACAGCTTCCTCGAACTTGGTGTTCAAATTCGCCCATTTATCCTTGTACGTATTCGAATAGAATTCGAGTCCCCCGGCATCATTCGTCCACGGATATTGTTTTGCGAGCTCCGTATAGGCATTATGACGTTGTATATCTTCCTCAGTCGACCAGGCGAAAATAATAAAATCGGTGCCGGGACGGGTAAACAATGAGCTGTTCAAGAACCGGGGAAAGCCGCTTTCCCACTTGTCGGTGACTTCGTATTTGCCCTCTGCGTTTTTCTTATAGTGAATGCCTTCGATGCCATTCTTCATGACCGAGGTGCCTTCATCGGTGACCCACCAATCGAAGATTTGCAGGATCCGATCAATCTTGTCCGCATCCGCTTTGGCGTTGATGACTACCTTGTCCAAGCCGTTCACATATGCATTGTTTCCTCGATCCCCCTTCGGACCGATAGGCGGAGCCATCGGAGCGACCACCGGATTCAAATTCGGGTTGTTTTTCTTGATGTCCCCTTGGAGCAGATGGTAGCCGTTGTGATAGTTGAACACTCCCAGCTTGTTACCCTTCATCATATCCTCAACTTCATTGCCTTTGCGAAGCACGAAGTCTCTATCCAGTACACCTTCGTCATAAGCCTTCTTCATGAAGGCAAGATAAGCCTTATACTCCTCTACTTGCGTCTGCCGCGGGATCAGCTTTCCGTCTTTCTCCATCCATTCATTCGCAATGCCGAACGCATTCCGGATCTGTGGAAGAGATCCAGTGAAGCCGATCGTATCGCCGTTAACGCCGTTCTTGTCGGGATCCTGCGTCGCGAATGCCTTTGCGATTTCATAAAACTTGTCGATCGTAAACTCATCGGCAGTCGGAAGCGTTATCCCCAGGTTGTCCAACCAGTCCTGACGAATTTGTACCGTGTCCCGGACGATCCAGGAGATATTAGTTAACCCGAATATCTTATCGCTCGGATTCAGCATTTTCACCGCTTCGTGGTCGGCCGGATATGCCTTGTTCAGGTTCGGGTAATTCGGCAATAATGGCATCAAATCTACGAATGCGCCTTCGGATTGCCAATTAAGAAAATCAGATCCGCCGATGCTGTAAACGTCCGGAAGATCACCTGAGGCTGCAATGACCTTAAACTTTTCGCCGTATTCTCCTCCGTTAATGATCTGCAGCTTGAGGTCGATATTGAATTTCTTGTTCAAATACTGGATGGTCGGGTGATCCTCCGCCCATTTCGCACCATTCCAATATTTTACGGCGATCGTGATTGGAATCTTTTTTTCATTATTCGCCGCTTGCTCGGTTGGGGCCGCCTCCGTGTTTGTCGACGTGTTTTCCGTCGTTGCATTTCCGCCGCTGTTGCCGGCTGAACAACCGACAACCAGGCTGAGAGACAGCAACAACAATGTAACCACTTTCAAAAGCTTCATTGTAACACTCCCCTAATGGTGTTTTTGTTTACATTGTTAATTATAGATCCTTCTCATACCTCTAAAATTGTACAATCTCACGAAATGTTATCCTTTTTTATGAACGGAATCCTTACCGAAATGACAGTCCCCTGATTCGGGAAGGAATGGATATCGACTCCGTAGTTTTGTCCGTAATAAAGTACCAGCCGGCTGTGTACATTTGTTAGTCCGAGTGATTGAGACGCTTTCACTCCATGATTGGGCTGTTTGGTGATCATCATCAGCCGCTCTTTCAGATTTTGCAAAATAGTGTCATCGATTCCGGACCCATTGTCCGCAATCTCAATGATCAAGTCATTTCCTTCGGGATACGCGCTGACCATAACTGCAGCCTTTCCATTACGGGGCTCAACCGCATATTTCACAGCATTCTCGACGATAGGCTGTATAGAAAGCTTGATAATGCGCGCGTGCTTATATTTATCATCCACATAAACATTGCTTTCGAAATGCCGGGTATACCGAATATGGATAATCTCAAGATATCTCTTCAGATGATCCAATTCCTCTGCAAGACTAATCTCCGACTGCTCCAGCTTTGCCGTAAACCTGTATAACGATGCCAAATTTTCCGCCATCTTTTCGATCTTCGGGACCTCCTCCAAATACGCGATACTTTTGATGATATCGAGCGTGTTATACAAGAGGTGCGGGTTGATTTGATTCTGCAGTGCATGAATCGTCGCTTCTTTCTGAAGCAGCTGCGTCTGGACTTCTTTAAGCTCCATTTTGTATACCGTATTTACCAGCTCACTCAGCCGTCCGGCCATACGATTGAAGCTTAAACTAAGCAACTGGATCTCGTCGCTCCCCGGAGTGACGGGCGCTCGTACGGTTAAATCGCCGGTCTGCAGCTTTTCCATCGCTCTTTTCAGCTCAATCATCGGCCTTGTAATACGATTTGCAGCGAACGGTACCGAAATCATGATGAGCAGAATAAGCAAACCCATCACGACGACGGCGGATATCTGCGCGATTTGCAGACCAGTGGCCATCTCCCCCAGAGGCACCAACGCAATCGTCTTCCAACCGGTCAGTTCGGAAATGCTGTAGGAAACAAGATACTGCTTGCCCTGCCATGTCTGAAGGGAGTTTGGCTTGCTAAGCGTAAGCCACGAAAGCTCGGTTTCCCCGATTGGGGAAGCGAGCATGTCCTCGTCGGGGTGGTATACGATTCTTCCGTCCGGGGATACCATAAGGATGTAGCCCGTATCGCCTATCCGCATATTTCCAATCATGTTCTTGATTTCGGTCAATCTCATATGCAATACAAGCTGACCCGATAAAGTCGTATCTTTCACGTCAAAGATGGGAATGGCAACAGCAATGAGCGGAATGGTTCGACGGTCCTCGTAGAACGTCGGGAATATTTCCAGTTTTGTATTAAGGGGCCGTTGGTACCATAGAAGTCTTGCCAGCTCAGCATCCGTGAAAGAGCCCGACGCTTGCAAAACTCTTCGATCCTGCGACATAAGATAGATGTCCTCGATCTCGGGATAATTAAACGCAATATACTTGTTAAGCATTTCTCTGATCATGTAACGATTCTCCAGACTCATCGTCGAATCGTCCCTGAGCCAATCCTGAATCAAGCTCGAATTGTCCTGCTGCAGTATGCTCGAATAACGCAGCACACCCGCGTTCATGGCGTATGTGGATCTGGCAATCTGTTGAAAATATATTTCCAACTGATGGTTCAGACTAACCGTTGTGGTTTCGGCAATATTGTAAAAATCCTGCTGCGTCGCCCGGCTGTAGTAGAAGTGAGAGATGTAGTTCATGGACAATACAGCGATCAATGCAATACTGATAAAGCTGGCGACTATTTTCTGCTTTAAGGACAACCGTTGAAACCGCTGCTTCATATTCATTTTCATATCCCCATGCTCTTTCTATATTCATTCGGGGACATCCCCGTCACATTTTTGAACACCCGTATAAAATACGGCTGGCTTGAAAATCCGACCTTTTCCGCGATCAGGTAGATTTTATCGTTTGAGTTCCGCAGCCATTCCTTCGCCTTCTCAACCCGCACCTGGTTAATATAAGCAATGAGCGACTCTCCGGTATACCTCTTAAAGAGAGAACTGAAATGGGAGATGCTTAAACCCGTATACTCCGCCATTTGCGTCAGTGTAAGATCGTCCTGGTAATGTTCATGAATGAAATCGCATGCCGATTTAATGATTTGTTTGAATTCCTTTTTATTGCGTTCTGGGTGAAGAAACCAGGATTCCGCCAACTTGCCCAGATGCTGCCGAATTTCCGGATCCGAAGCCCCGCTGAAGTGAGTCATCAAGGAATGTTCCGCTTCGATGCTGTTCAACAGGGAGCTGATCTTTGATTCCACAATCCGGAGCAAGCTCAAATAAGCGCCGTAGTTTACATGTTTGATCGTGTGGATATTGTCAACAATTTGGTACAGGCGTTTCATGCCCCCTGCCGGGTCAATATCGTTGATCGTATCGAAAAACGTCTGGATTTTAATCAAATAATGGTTCATTTTCTCGATTTCCGTCAATTTCCCCATCACTTCGAACAGAACGTCCTGAAGTTCTTCCCGTTTCACAGGCTTAAGCAGATATTTACTTACCCCGTAACTGATTGCTTTTTGCGCGTATTGAAAACTTTCATATCCGCTGATGATAATGACCGCCATCGGGATTTTATTCTCCGAAATGTTCCGCACCAGTTCCAGACCGTCCATCACCGGCATCATAATATCCGTTATCAATACTGTCGGCCACAATTGCTGAATCATGTGCCATGCTTCTATGCCGTTCGTTGCGTCGCCCACGACTTTAATATCATGGCCGAGACCCTCTACCATCTCTACAATGGCCGCTCTGATCCAAGGCTCGTCTTCCGCCACCAATACCTTAAGCATTTTAAAACCTCCCGCATCCTTTTCTAATAATCGAAACAAAAGGAGCCTCCGTCCGAAATGATGATGGCGGCTATAATAGGACAAGTTATTTCGCGGAACTCCATAATTCTTTTCACATCATTGCTTTTCGGGGAAATGGACTGATTCAATTGCGAAATAACGCCTTTGATGTAACCGCTGTCATTTCTATACGACAATGATGGCACTGTAATCATTTGCAGCCATGATCGAAATCATAACCGTAAAAATTAATATACCCAATAAAGATAACCGCAACAAGATGGGAAGTTTTTTTAACCTGAATTTCGAAAGTCCATATAAAATAAAAAAACAGCTGTTCATAGGACAGCTGCTTACATTACGTCAATCAAACTATACATTTCGTTAAGAATCCTGTAAAACGAAAATTCCATCTCGAAAGCGAATGCTACGCTGTATGATTTGCGTCAGCTCTTCAAGGACCTTGGCTGCATTAATGCAATCCACTTAGATGGCTCCGGTTCGGCGCGGATGCAAGTCTACGCGAATAATGCTACGATCAAAGATCGGGGTTCCGATCCTGACCGTTATGCGTGGAACATGGTTCGACTCAACTCAACCACCTAAAATAGAGAAAAGCCAGCTGCAACCGCGCTGGCTTTTTCTCATTATTTAATGTTAATTTCAACTGCCTCAGTAAGATGATCGTTTGCAAAACGCCAAATAATTTCTGCACTTTTCCCTATTTCGATTGCCGAAATATCTGTCTTTTCCTTTTTATCACCTGATTGTTTGTAGATCGAGGTATTTTTTGTTATCGAGAACGTCCCGTTCACAGCTACACTTTTGTTCGACTCAGATTCCTGCTGCATGTCCGTTAATTTAACAATGTATTCCGACTTAACGCCTTCCACAGTTCCCCCCGTCTTTTCTACTACATCAATATCTCCATTTACTTTGTATGTTGCTGCATTCCGATCTGCATTACTGCAACCTACGGCAAAGATGAGGGCGACGACGAAGATCGTAGGCAAAAGAAACTTTTTCATTCGAGCTCAACTCCTTAAGATTATTCGTCTTATCATTTCGGGGTGACTTTCGTATTAAGTAAGAACTTATCAGAAAGGAATTGCTACTTATGAGACAATATAATCATTATTCAACAGAACATGCAACTGCCTGTCAGCGATAAGAGGATAGAGAAAATCACTTATTCCATGGAGTAATCGCTCCAATACCCATTTTCGGAACCATTTTAATTCCCGACATCTATGAATAACAAATTTATAGTTGGTAAATGATACGCTCATGACTATTTTCATAAGCCGATAGGTGGTATACACATGCAAAGAACTTTCCACGACTCATTAAAAGAAATATCCGGATCCGACGATTTTGCGCAAACCAGCGTGCATACGAAATGGAACTCTTTTTATTTGTCCTATTACAATACGCTCATTAGCAGAGAACAATTGCATCACGAAATATTGACCTTTCTCAAAACTCCGGAGAGCAGTATTAATCATCTGCAGGAATTGCGCGCTCTAATCCCTATTGAGGATATACGGGTATCATCTGGAGCCGATGAAATAATGGAGCATTTAATGAACGGATCCGTCTTTATACAGTTGGACGAAAACTATAACGAAGGAATATTAATCAATATCGGTGATTTAAACAGCGCCATTCGCAAAAATAACGATACCGAAAACGAATACAGCGTTGTCGGACCGAGAGTCGGGTTTGTCGAAGATATCGATACCAATCTGAAACTGATTCGCAGAATCATCAAGTCGGATAAACTCAAATTTGAAGAAAGCACCGTCGGTTCCTTATCCAAAACTAGAGTCGCTATCGGTTACATTGACGGGATAACAAGCCCTCAACACGTTAACACCGTTAGACAAAGACTTTCTGATTTTGATTTCGACGTCATCTTCGATAGTTCTTTTATCGACCAAGTCATTACAGATAACTCCAATTCGCCTTTCCCTTTATTTATGACGTCCGAACGAGTCGACCGGATCAAATATGCTCTGATCTCCGGACAGCTTGTCATCGTATGCAACGGCTCTCCGTATGTATTAATCGGACCTGCAACGATCTTCGATTTTTTCATTTCTCCTGAAGATTATTATCTCCCGTGGGTTATTGGTTCCTTCTTTCGCCTCATCCGGTATTTCGGTGTTCTTTTTTCCATTATGGCAACCCCTATCTATGTAGCCGTAACTAGTTTCCACTATTCGGTCATCCCTAGGGAACTCATGGGTTCCATTATCAACTCAAGAGTCGACGTACCCTTTATGCCCGTCGTGGAAGCCTTGTTTCTAGAAATAACGATCGAGCTTTTGCGCGAAGCAGGAGCCAGGCTCCCCACGAAGGTGGGCCAAACGCTGGGTATCGTCGGCGGTATTGTTATCGGGCAAGCGGCGGTAGCTGCCGCCCTCACAAGCAATATTCTGCTCATTTTCGTTTCTCTATCCGCTCTTGCTTCATTTACGACTCCTATTTATAAAATGTCGAACACCATTCGTTTTTTACGGTTTCCGTTAATCGGCCTTGCCGCTCTATGGGGGGGACTTGGCATTATGATGGGGATTGTGCTTATTCTGGGACACCTCTTGAGACTAAAATCGTTAGGCAATCCCTATCTCGTCCCTATGTTCCCTTTCCGTTACAAGGATTATCGAGACAGTTTCGTTCGCTCTTCCGTCGAATTCTCTTATTTACGCCCGGGGTACCTGCGTCCGCTCACGCAGAAACGGTACAACGTCCGTCCGAGAAAGGATAAAGGGGACAACTTTAACGAAGAATAGAATCTTATACCCAGGAGAAGATACGATGAAGATGATTGGTCTAAGCTTATCGCTGGCTCTCGTTCTATCGGGATGCGCCAAATTACAAATCATTGATGAAATAAAGATTGTGCAAAGTTTAGGATATGACATGGAAGGACAAGCCATAAAGGGCTTTGCATCGTACCCGTTGTACAAAACTACGCATGGGGGCAGTCCGCTTTTATTAATGGCAGGACAATCGGACACGGTTCAAGGCATTACTGCGTCGTTCACGGCCCAATCCCAGTTCCCGATCGCGCTTGGCCAGACCCGTACATTGGTATTAAGCAAAGACTTTGCAAAGCATAGACTATCGGAGCTTATCAATTCGCTTCTCCGCGATTCCGTGATGGGAAGCAATACTACCGTTGTTCTAACCAATCAAACTTCGAACAAGATACTCACGCATTCTTTGAAACAACCGCCTTATTATTTTTCGAATTTAATTGAACAAAATATGAAGGACGGAAATACGCCGACAACAAATTTACACATATTGCTGAATCAATATTTTGGCGAAGGCCAAGATATCTTCTTGCCGATTGTAAATATAGACCCGGACGGACTATTGCATATGGATGGGGCAGGTATCTTTAAAAGAGAAAAATTCACGCTGCAGATCAACCGTCAAGAGGCTTTTTTTCTAAAGCTTCTGAAAGATAAAAACCTGACAGGGCAATTGGAGTTGACAACGGGCAAAAACGAACGCATTTTAATGAATTTGTTAAATGGAAAAAGGAACATATCCCTCACGAATGAAAAGGCTGTTGTTTCTTTTGTTTTACATGCTCAGATCAAAGAATATCCGGCAACCGTAAACTTGATGGACAATAAAGAAATGAGCGATCTGAAAAATCGAGTCGAAGATGAGTTTCAGCGGAAGATCGTTGCCGTAATCGAAAAATTCCAAATTCATAACGTCGACCCTGCCGGGTTTGGAGAATTGTACAGGGGAAAATTAAAAGAATGGAACGAAGAGGATTTTTATAGAGACACCTATCCAAAGCTTAATTTTATCATCCATACTGAAGTTATCTTTTCTCAATCAGGGGTGGGGACATAATGCACAGCGCAGTTAAAGAAAATTTCAAAATGTCCGGCTTTCTTGTATTTTTTCTCATTCATTCCACTCAAACGGGAATCGGCATGCTCAGCTTTCAACGTCAGATTATTGAAAGCGCCGGACAAGATTCTTGGATTGCCGTCATTATCGCAGGTTTATGCTTACATATTGTATTATGGATGATGGTTAAGATCCTGAATAATCCCTCCAAGGATATCATCGATATTCACCGTTTTTGCTTCGGCAGGTTATTTGGGAACGCTGTATCCCTATTGTTGATCGGATACTTCTTTATTATTGCGCTTACGGTCCTGCTGGCTTACATCAACATCCTTCGGGTATGGATTTTCCCCTCTTTAAAGACGTGGGAATTATCGCTTGCGCTGCTTATCATTTTATACTACTTAATAACCGGAGGTTTCAGAGTCCTGACGGGTTTTTGTTTTTTTAGCGTACTATTATCCACCGGGCTCATGTTCTCGTTATATTTTCCATTGCAATACGGGCAGTTAAGTTATTTCTTCCCTCTATTCAACCATTCTTTCTCAGACTTATTGAAGTCCTCGCAATCTTCGAGTGTTGTCTTTCTCGGTTTTGAATCATTGCTGTTGTATTTTCCATTTTTAAAGTCCCCGCAAACTAACATAAAATGGGCGCATTTCGCCCTGCTTTTTAGCACAATCAAATATCTGGCGCTATTAATCGTTACCCTCCTTTATTTCAGCCAAGGACATCTGAGTCGAACTCTTTGGCCTACCTTAGAGATGATGAAAATCATCGAAGTGCCATTTCTTGAGAGATTCGAATATCTGTTCATTTTTATTTGGCTCATGATCATCATCCCAACCGTTTGCATTCCATTATGGTGTTGCACAAGAATAACGAAAAGATTGTTTGCGTTAAAGCCACAGTTATTTTTGGTTGTCGTACTCGCGTTCCTTTTTATCGCGGCTCAACCATTTAACGATCAGACTAAAATCTATGCTTTAAGCCGTTTCACTTCGCAAATTGGATTTTATTTCGTTATCGCTTATATCCCTCTGCTGTTTGTTCTTTATTTCGCGATAAAAAAAATGAAGGGTAAGCGGCTTGCACAGTGATTCATCCGAAATGATTCGTAACGACTTGAGCGAAACGGCTGCAGTTGGAAATGCCTCTAATTCTTTTAGGCATTTCATATCTTCTAACCATTAGAAATTTCCCTTATTCAAGAGAATTTTTCCCGCTTCCATTACTTCAACTCTTTGCTAACTTAGTGTACTCAATCGGAACCCCGGACAATTATTTTACCGATGTTGAACAAGGGGCCTTCTCTTCTGGGGCGTTCGTACCCGGCATTAAGTCTTCCCTATTCCGATGCCCACCGCTATCGGGTCCCCCTAATCGAAACATATTTTGCAAGTTTGTTTATGGAGGTAAAAATAAAAAAACAAAAACACTCCTGTTAAGCCGATCAAGCAAAATGGGCATCACCAATCCACAATGGGCATAAGTTATGATATCTCAGCTTTCAAGAAGGACGGGATATCATGAAGCCCATTTACGGAAGTTATAACGAGTGTAAAACGATTCCGGTTTACTATCCGCCGCAGTATCAACCCCAGCAGCCCGGTATCGAATCCATCATGATTCCAAGACCCGTTTCCGAAAATCCCGCATATGCCGGAAGCGGAAAGCTGCGCGATAAAGTAGCGATTATAACGGGCGGAGACAGCGGGATTGGAAGAGCTGTGGCGTACGCGTTCGCCAAAGAAGGAGCGGACATCGTCGTCGTATATTACAATGAACACGGGGATGCTCAGGAGACGTCGGCAAGGATCAATCAGTTGGGTCGAAGGTGCCTCACGCTCGCCGGAGATATCGGAGAAGAATCATTTTGCGGGCATGTGGTGGAAATGACGAACCGCACTTTCGGCCGAATCGACTGCCTGGTCAACAACGCGGCGGTGCAGTTTTATCAGGAGAGCATCGAAAACATTACGCGCGAACAGCTGGAACGGACTTTTCGAACGAATATTTTTGCGATGTTCTATCTCACCAAAGCGGCTCTCCCTTACTTGAAACCGGGAAGTACGATCATCAACACCTCTTCAGAAACCGCAAATATCGGATTTAAAGGGATGATCGACTATTCAACGACCAAAGGCGCGATTAACACGTTTACGCGTTCCTTGAGCGTGTCGCTGATCGACCGCGGAATCCGTGTAAATGCAGTTGCTCCGGGTAGAACGTGGACGCCTCTACAACCGGCATCGCTGCCTCCGCAGCTTTATATGTCGGCCGGTTTTGATCATCCTATGAGACGGGACGCCCAGCCTTGGGAGATTGCACCGGCGTACGTCTACCTAGCATCGGGCGATTCCACTTATGTGATGGGACAGGTGATCCATGTGAACGGGGGATCGGTTTTCGGTCAATAACCGCTTCGGGGTTCCCGCCAACGTTTTAATGTTAAAATGTTGGCGTTTGGAAACCTCCAAATATCCGCGCTTTTACATCGCAAAAATTATGCCAAGGGGGGAACTCAAGCCTATGCATCCGTATAATCTTATCTATTCTGTTAATCTTAGCGGTTTTTTAAGCAGCGATGGAGAAATACCAAATCTCTCCTTAAACACTTTTGAAAAGTGAGATACATTTTCAAATCCCGTAGAAAAGCAGACATCAGTTACAGAGAGTGAAGTATGAGTCAGCAGCTCTTTTGCCTTATCCATCCTACGCTTACGTATATAGTATAAAGGAGAAGTATTATAAATTTCTTTAAACTCCCGCTTAAAGGTTGATAAGCTTCTTCCAGACAAATGGGCGAGATCATTTAAAGATACGGGATTAAATATGTTTTCTTCAATAACCTCCGTAATGCTTTTTCTTTCTTTCCGTTTCAATTGCAATAGCTGAAAATAAAAATTTTCATTTGTGTCTGCCACATCAAATAGCAATTCAAGCAGTTTAATCTTGATAAGCCCACTGCTTATTTCGTCAGGTTGTTTAAAATAAGGTTTTAGAGATTCAATATAACTAATAAGACGGTCATTTACTGATTTAACCGATACTGCAACAAGAGCCGCAGGATAGGAGGGCTTAAGATCGGCCATCTTGACAAACTCGTTAATTAAATCTTCCTTTAAAAAAAACATCATATAGTCGAGCAAATATTCCTCGTCCTTCTCCCCCGACTTCTCATACTCGACAGTGATTGACTTCTGCAAGAGAACCATCTCATTCTTCTTTACCGTATATGACTGGTTCCCGTAGCGAACGGTATACTTACCTTTAAGTACAAACAAAAGCAAGTGGTCCTCAAGAAACATGCTTCCCGCGTTATTTTGTGTATGCGTACACGATTCTATGACAGATAACCCGTTCATTTCTAAAATACTCTGATGATATGGAGCAGTTGTCAATTCTAGAGGCACCTTTACAACCTTACTGGACCTTATGAGCAATATGATTCCTCCTTTCTATTTAAGATTTTCATTTAATGTTCTAACAAATCTAAAACATGATACTTTACCGATATATCAATACCCGTAGATCGGTAATAGCTGCCCCCATAACGGACAATTATTGACGCATCCCTGAATTCGTTACCAGCGATCCGGGTTTTATTCTTTTACATTTATTATAACCTAAAGCGATGGATTTACCCGTCACCGCCGAGCCGCAGGAATCGAATTTTCATTCGATCGTCCAAAGGCGGCAATTCGGCTTGCCCAAGCGTCAACAACACCAAAAATAAAATAAGACGATCCTGAGAACGATGATCAGGATCGTCTATTTTATTCCGGAGATTAATTCGAGAGTTCGATAAATTCTTTTCAGCATTTTATTTCTTAAGGATATGATGTATCTGATTCTTAGTTAGGAGTCACACTTTTGCAAGATTAATTTTCAGGCATGGGCTAAATGAACAATAAGTTAGAACTTTGTAGAAAAGCGAACCTCGTAAAATTTCGGTATAGTAAGCTTATCAATCGACAAGAACAAACAAAAATAATAACTGGTGGTGACTCACTATGCATCAATTGCGGCGCGGAGACTCTGAAAAAGCTGATATGGAAGCCAAAGTATCCTACCTTGAACTTTTCTTTGACTTGGTATTTGTTTTCACCATTACTCAGGTAGCCCATTTAGTGATCGATGCACACTCCTTATTGGATGTGTTTAAAGCTATATTGGTTCTGACCGTAATTTGGTGGATGTATGGAGGATATGCTTGGCTGGCAAATAATATCGGAACAGACCGATTTATTTATAGGATGCTGATGTTTTGCGGTATGGCCGGCTTTCTTATTATGGCCATTAGTATTCCATCTATTTTCAGGGCGGGTGGCGCTCCGTTCGGCATCGCTTTTCTACTTGTTACGATCATTCATATTCTTCTATTCAAACATTCACCTCATGTAACATCGATCAAAGCAATTACACACTTAGCTCCTTTTAACTTTTCAGCAGCTCTTTTGGTTCTTGCCTCCGGAATATTGAATACCTGGTATACATGGAGCTGGTGGTTGATGGTTGCAGCTGTTTTGGTTATTCTGAACGCTTCGTTTAAAAATCAAGGCGATAATTTTGTTATTAACACTCGGCATTTTGTTGAAAGGCACAGCTTGATTGTGCTCATTGCGTTAGGAGAAACCATTTTGTCCATAGGGTTAGGTTCCAGCCATTTCATAATCAAATTCACTTTATTTGTGTCTATAATTTTGAGTTTGGCCATCGTCATCACTTTATGGTGGAGTTATTTTCACATGGATACGATACTGGCTGAAGATTATATGTTGCAGGCATCGCTTGAGAAACGCGCTCGTTTGGCTATGCTGGCTTATTGGCATACTCATTTAATTATGATATCTGGCATTGTCATCTCTGCTTCAGGTATCGAAGTAGCCATTAAACACCTTAACGACGAATCGGTACACTCTTTTTCATGGTACTTAAATGGCGGCATTGCCTTATACCTTGTCGGGAGCGCCATATTCAGAAGATTGGTTCACATTGGACCAGTTGGAACGAGACTTGGAGCAGCCGCTCTATCTTTATTCATTCTTTTGTTCAACGCCTTCAGTTGGATGGGAACTTTACTAATGATGACAATTCAGATTTTAGTGTTAGCAGGAATGATTGTAATCGAACAACACAAGTATAAAAAATTTTCTAATTAAATCCTCAGATTGGAGCAGGGCAGACAACTCATGAAGGTTTTGATCATTGAAAATGATGTCGTCTTTGCCGATATGGTTCGAATGTATCTTGCCGAAGAAGACTTTACTGTACAAACCGCTTTTATGGCTCAGGACGGACTCATGTCATTTCATTCCTTTGCACCGGATGTTGTATTGCTCGCCCTCTCGCTTCCGGATGTGGACGGGATTACGTTGTGTAAAACTTTGCGACAGCAAGTGCAAACACCTATTATAGTTGTTTCTATCAATTCCAGAGCAAGTGAAATAATCAAGGCTTTTACTGCAGGGGCTGACGATTTCTTATCGAGACCCTTTGGTATGCAGGAATTGAAAGCAAGAATCATGATAGCGATCCGCAAATCAATGCAACCACCTTCTACGGAAAACGGTCCGGAAATTCCAGCAACTGAACATTTTCCGCAATTGCAATTGGACCCGGTTCGCCGGTCTATCTCGGTCAATGGTGATATGGTTCAGACAACATTTTCAGAATTCGAACTCTTGAAGGTTTTTTATCACCATCCATATCGAGTATTCACACGCGATGAATTAATTACGATCATTCGAGGCATTGATTACCATGTTAATGAACGTTCCATCGACGTTCATATTGCGAATCTACGGAAGAAGATCGAGAGAGACCCCAAAAAGCCGAAATATATCCAAACGGTATGGGGTCTAGGCTATCGATTTGCAAAACCTTAAATTGTGTCAATTACAACTTAAAATTGCCCACCAATCCTTGCAAAACTCCGCCATTAAAGTCCGATGATGATATTTCTTGCATGGATTCCAACGCGTTCTTCCGGGACGTTCCAATTAAATACGAATTGGAAAGCAAGAGTGCTCGAATCGAAATTCTCCGACTAACACTTTACTCGGCTCTTAAGTGGGAGAGGTGGGAAAGTTTGAAATATGGGAAGAACGGATAGTCCGTGATTGCCATCCGTTCCGTCTTCGTCAAAAGATTTGAATCAGAATTTAAGGGGAGCCCCATGATTGGGCTTTTGCAGGGGTTGCTTGCATGTGGATGGAGCCACACCAAACCTCTCTTTAAATACCTTGGAAAAATGAGCCACACTCTCGAATCCTGTCGAAAAACAAACATCCGTAACGGATAAAGAGGTGCTAAGCAGCATTTCTTTCGCGATATCCAACCGGCGATTACGGATCCAGCGTACAGGTGATGTTGTATTATAGATCGCTTGGAAATCTCGTTTAAAAGCTGATAAACTTCTGCCTGATAAGTAAGCAAGATCATTTAGCGAGACAGGGTTGGTTAAATTCTGCTCCACCACCTCCGTTATGCTCTTCCTCTTTGAATGCTTAAGCTGTAAAAACTGGAATATAAACTGTTCGTCAGCATCCGCAACATCAAACAATAATTCCAACAATTTCACTTTAATTAATCCATCCCTAATGTTATCGGGTTCCTTGAAATACGGTTTCAGTGAATAGATATAATTAATTAATCGTTCATTGACCGCTTTGACAGATACCGGTACTAACGCTGATGGATAGTTACTTTCGAGATATGCCATTTTGATAAATCCGGTGAGTAGCTCTTCTTTAAGAAAGAACATCATATAGTCCAAAACATAGTCAGATCCTTCTTCTCCCGATTTCTCATATTCAACCATGATCGATTTCTGCAGCAGAACCATTTCATTCTTCCGTATGATATATTCCTGACTGCCGAATCTTACCGTATAGGTTCCCTCTAGTACAAACAAAAGCAGATGATCCTCCAAAAACATGGTTCCCTTTAAACCTTTTGTAAAGGTACAAGACTCTACGACTGTAAGTCCTTTCATCTTCAAGATCCCCTGATTAAGCGGTTCTCTGGCTAGACCGTGAGGAATCTTTATTACTTTTTCGGCTCGCAAAAACAACTGTATTTCCTCCTTATTGTTCAACTGCTAGGAACGGATCCATGGTAACAAGGACCATACTTACGAGTAGTATGATCCTACCGCCTCCGCATTTATAAAATTCCACTCGTTAAGAAAATTTTCAGATGGAAAATCTAACTCTTGTGAGTTCTTCACTCAATGATCAGAGTCGCTTGGCAGCCAGCTCGTCTGCGGCCCACGGGCATACCCCGATTACCCTTGGTTGCTTACAGCAAGCACACCGGACAATTTGAAAGAAATACAAACAGTCATAACAAATGTGACCAGGATGATCATATGAATAAAGACCTATTGAATCGATTCCAGGCGAAAAGCAGAATGAAGGTAACAAACTTAAGCGCCATCCACAGGTGAAGTTGCCCGGCGTATAACGATCGGAATTGAAAAACCGGAGTGCGAGCGCCCCCCGGTTCAATTGAATGTATTCGATTTAGAAATTAGACATCATCATGATCTGTACCTGTAATAACGTCATGCCATGCCTGTATATCTTTTTCAAAATTAGCCGTCTTTTCCCGGTATCTTTGCAGCGAATCCTTTCCAAGCGGCAAGTGTACCGGCGGCTTCTCCGCGTTTGCAACCTGTACGATTGCCTTGGCCAACTTGACGGGATCGCCCGGTTGTTTCTTATTTGCTTGGGTAGCAAATTTTCTCATTTCTCCTACCGTTTCCGCATAATCCGGAATGATGTTACCTGACCGCGTTAGCGACGCAGCATCCAGAAATTCCGTACGGAAGAAGCCCGGGGCTACCACGGTCGCATGAATCCCAAGCGGAGCCAATTCCAATGCAAGTGACTCCGTCAATCCTTCAACAGCGAACTTCGTTGCACCATACACGCCCCATCCGATATAACCGCTCAATCCGCCAACTGACGAGATATTGATGATATGTCCAGAACGTCTTTGACGCATATGGGGCAGGACCGCCCGGGTCACATTCAACAAGCCAAAAACGTTGGTTTCGAAGTTTTTCGTCACCTCTTCAGCAGTGGCTTCTTCAACGGCACTCAACAACCCAAACCCTGCATTATTGACAAGGACATCAATTTTGCCGAATTTCTGCACGGCTTGATTCGCAGTCGCTATCGCCTGTTGTTCATCGTTAATATCCAGAAGAACAACTTGAAGATTCTGCGGATTTCCTAATTTATCAGCTAAAGACTCCGCCGAACTCCGGACCGTTGCAACAACATTATCCCCGGTTTCCAACACAGCCTTCAGGATTTCAAAACCAATGCCTCTTGCTGCCCCGGTGATAAACCAAACTTTTTGATTTGTCATATTGCTTCCTTCTTCCATTGTTTTATTTTTGCAGTACGTTATCTGCTTGGAACCTCATAATCTCATCAGTAAGCAGATATTCTGCATATTGCCGAGAGTTCGATATTAATTCTTCCTCGCTTTTATCATCGGTATCAAAGATCGTGAAAGGCCTCAAGAAGTCGGTTTCGATTAAATTACTCGTAGCATGGAAAGGGCTAAGGAGCTCATGAATCGTATAAAGATCACCGCCTCCAGGCCGATAATCAATTTCCGAGCCACCTATAGAAATTGCCAACCCAAGTTCCTTCCCTCGCAGCTTTCCACCTTTCGATGTATAGCCCCAACCGTAAGTCAGGACATCATCCAACCACTTCTTGAGAAGCGGAGGTGAACTATACCAATAAAACGGAAACTGGAAAATGATCCGATCATGCTTTTCCGCAAGTTCTTGTTCTGTTTGAACATCAATCCGCCAATCTGGATAGGATGCATATAAATCATGCACGGTAATCTGATCCGGATACTTCTTTACTTCCTCAATCCAAGCCTTGTTCACTCGAGATTTGCCCATATTAGGATGAGCGACTAGTACCAACGTCTTCACGATTACCCCCTCCTATTCTCTGGTTACTTCTTCAGTATTTGCCTTGTACATATTGTTTATGAATTCCGGATGATGTATTGACTTTAACGTATATTTGGGCTTTTCGCTTTTCTGTAAGGTCCGATATATTTGTTCATTTAGCTCATGTCCGTTTTAGAAAAGAAAAATGCACCCGCTAGAATTCCATTGGATAAACCAGGGTGGTTATTCCAATGTCCATTCTAGGGGTCCACATATGACAACGCTTGCAAATGATACGGATCTCCACTGTAAGCGCTTTTTCTTTGATAAATCTCCGTACAATAAAAAGAAGCAGAACCTTGCGGTCCTCCCCATCGATCGAAATTCATTGATATTCACATTTAAAGTTTGAGAATTCAGAGGTTATAAATATAAACGTCCAGCCCGTGCGATCGCGGCTCGAGGTCGGACCTGCGTCTGATTGCTTAAACTTCATAGTAAGAGCGCCTCCTTGATGTGTTGTCGACAAACCCATCATACCGAGGCGCTCCTTATTCCATTTTTTACATAATGTCATCAATCTTTCGGACACAGTTTGATGAGCTGTGTCGATGACGTCGCTCCAAGCTGCACACTGTCTAACCGAAGCCATTGTCGGTATGGAACTTTCCGGTCACTACTGGCTTAACGTTCCAATACATTCACCTTCCAATCAGAATTGAATCAATGTCGTAAGCGAGTTAGCTCTTATAATAATAGTTCGGAATGACTTCCCACCGTTTCCTCAGCTCATGCGCCGCTAATTTCGGCTTGCGGTCACGCGTAAATATCCCTTTTTTGTTCCCTTGAACGCGAAAGATGCCTTGACTGGTGCTGAAATCGGCAAAGTTCCATACATGTTCGCCGACAAAGTTGCTGCACTCGTCGAATACCTCATGATTCGCCTGTAAAAATTCGGACTGAAATTCCTCGGTAAACATGACGGGATCAACATCGTGGAAGCCTGCGATCGTATCCGCGCCATATTCCGTCATGATGATTGGTTTCTCTGGACAGCGTTGCCGCCACCCTTCGAACTCCTGGCGGAGTCTCGATTTCGCGATCTCCCATTCCCCGCCTTCGACGTACCAGCCGTAATACCGATTCAAGCAGAGAACGTCAACCAGATCCGATACCTTACAATGCTCCGGGCTCCCTTCTTGAAGCGTTACCACGGTGACGGGGCGTCCTTGCGGATCGCATTCCTTCGCATATCGGAGCAACGGCTCGAAGTACTCGCGCGCTCCTTCCTCAGAAGTTGCAGGCTCGTTGGCGATAGACCACATGACAACGCATGCATGGTTCTTGTCTCGTGCAATTAGTTCGCGAATTGCTTCCCGGTGCGCTTCATGGGTTCTCAGCTCTTTCCACGTGTCCCGTCTCTTCCCACCCGATAGAGTTGGAATAAAATTCAAGTGCAGACCGACGGCCGCCACCTCGTCGATAACTACGAATCCTTCCTTGTCGGCCAGTCTCATGATTTCTTCCGAGTATGGATAATGGGACGTACGGAACGAATTGGCGCCAATCCACTTCATCAATCGAAAATCCATAACATTCGCCGCCTCGTTGATGCCGCGTCCATGAATCGGCGAATCTTCGTGTTTGCCGAAGCCTTTGAAGTAGAACGGTTTGCCGTTGATTAGGAACTTGCCGCCAGTCACTTCCACAGTCCGGATGCCAAAGGGTTGATCATACTCGTCGATGATCTCTCCGCCTTGAACCAGCTCGACCTTTAAAGTATACAAATAAGCATTCATAGGCTCCCAAAGCTTAGCCTCCGCCAGCAAGAAACTCCCTTGCATCCCTTCTCTCTGGGCAACGACGGCTCCCGCTTCATCCAGGATGTTGACACGCACGTCGGACTCGCCGACGATGTCAACCTTGTAGCTCACTTCCGCGGAGCCGTCATCCTTGACGCTCGATATAATCTGTACATCTTGTGTATAGCTCCAAGGCGTCGTGTAGATCTTCACTGGACGATGAAGCCCCGCATAGTTAAAGAAATCGAAATTGGGATTATTCCGAGCGACTTTGCCCAAACCTTCAATCTCGCGCTCCACGAAATGTCCCACGGGCAGAGTCGATTCATCCAAAATATTATTGACGGCAACTGTCAGCCTATTTTTATGCGGTAGCAGATGGCCGTTCAGTTCCACTTCGAACGGTGTAAAACCGCCCGTATGCTCCACCGCCAACGTTCCGTTGACATACACCTTCGCTTCATGGGTTGCCGAGCTGAACCGAAGAACGATTCGCTGCGAGGTAAGCGCCTTCGGAATTATAATTTCCCTTTCGTACCAAACCCAACCTACATGATTTCGAATTTCGGCGTTCACGCCGACATCGTTGTATGAAGATGGAACAGCCATCGCAATCGCGCCGCTTAGCGGCTGCAGCTGCCATCCTTCCTGTAATCCGATCCCGGGATCGATTTTAAAATTCCAAATGCCGGACAAATCGATAACGCAGCGAGAAGACGTATTGATGGGGTATAACATCCTTATCACTCCTCATCATGAATAATAGATGTACAGCGCGAATACCCACCCGCGCTGTACAAAACCTTTTACTGCTTGGAATCAATAATTTTTTGAACCTTTTCTTGCGTGTTGCGAATCGTCGTATCAATGTCGCCGCCGGATAACATCAGATTATCGAACTCCTCCAAGAACACCTTTTCTAACTCCGCATGGTACGGAACAGCGACAGCAGCGGTGGTCTGCTTCGTGTTTTCGAGAACGTACATCAAGGACTCCTTATCGATCATTTCAGGCGTTTTCGTGCCTGCAATGATGTTGTCTACAACTTCACTCAGATCGGTTTTTTTCCACGAAGGGAAGTTCTTGCCTTGCAAGACGATCCCTTCCGTTGTGAACCAGCGGATAAAGGTGTAAGCTGCTTCTTTATGCTTGGATTTGCTGTATATGCCAAACACATCGCCGCCGACGTTGGCAGAGATCGGATCCCCTTCGTTCATCGTCGGGAATGGAGCGAACACGGTTTTGAATGTTGCAGGTACTTGCTCCGTTCCCCCTGCTTCCGGCACCAAGAACGATGCCATCGGAATCATGCTCGTATCTTGGTTAAAGTATTGTGGACGGTAATTCAACTTTTGGCTCACAATTTCCGAGTAAGGCGTCGCCGATCCTTCTTGTTCTCCTTGCAGACGAATCTCCAGCGACTTCCTTATAGCAGGAGTATCGATATTTGCTTTCAAGCCATCGTCCGTCGTGAGATTCGCTCCGGTGGAGGATTGCCCCATATTCTGAATGAAATAACCGAACTGAATCCAGCTGTGGAAGTAGGTGCCGTATTGCGTTTTGCCGTTTGCCGTCGTCGTCATCGCCTTGGCATACTCCATATACTGGTCCCAGGTCCATTCCTTCGGAAGCTCCAGTCCCGCTTCCTGGAGACGATTCTCGTTGATGAATACCATCGGCGTAGAAAGCTTGCCTGGCAAACCATATGTCACATCTTCAATGCGTGTGTCCGCGGAGTACTCGTCCGCCAGAGAGACGCCATCCTTCTCTAAATACGTATCGATTGGCTCTAACAAACCGAGCTCGGCGCGCTGACTGAGAAAGGCCATGTTACTAAACATAAGAACATCCAAGTCATCGCCAGAAGCCGCGGCCAAATCCAGTTTTTTATAATATTCGTTCGAGTTGTTGTCTTCCGCGGAGTGGAACTCCACTTTGATATCGGGATGTTTCTTCTCGAACTCCTGGATTACGAGATCCCAATTATCGGCTTTCTTCGGATACCAAGTATGCAATTTAATCGTGACTGCCCCGTCTGAAGATCCATTGCCTACCGTCTCCTCTGCAGGACTATTGCCGCCTGTCCCAGAGCATGCTGTTGTTGCTAGCGCTACCAAAGCTGAAACGACAAGCGCCTGATTCCATTTCTTCTTCAACATAGAAATTCCCCCTTGAACAATAGTTATCTATCCTTTGACACTTCCCGAGGCCACACCTTCAATAACTTGTTTCTGGCCTACGATGAAGATGATCAACAGCGGCAAGATTGCGGAAACGGCTCCCGCCATCATAAGCGAATAAAATTCGCCGTTAAAATCGGCAAACTTCCGAATCCCCAATTGAAGCGTGAACAAGGCATCCGAGCGCAGGAAAATAAGAGGATTCTGATAATCGTTCCATGTCCAGATGAAACGCAGGATCATATAAGTCGCAAGCGCCGGCTTGACTAACGGCAGCCCTATCCGGAAGAAAATAATCCAATGATTCGCGCCGTCGATCCGCGCAGATTCGATAATTTCATTATGGACGCTCATGAAGAACTGGCGCAGCAAGAACGTGCCAAGTACTCCCGATGCCGCAAGCAATACAAGACCCAGGTGGCTATCGAACAGACCAAGCCAACGAAACATCATAAATTGCGGAACAAGGATCGCCTGATGAGGAATCATATAAGTAGCCAGCACTAAGATAAACATAGCTTCCCGGCCTTTGAAGTTCACCTTGGAAAATCCGTAAGCGGCCATAGCAGAGATGACTAACGACAATGCGGTCGCCATCAACGTCACTTTAATGCTATTCAAATAATAAAGAGTGAATGGAACGGTACCTGACCAGACTTGCGTGTAATTTTCTAGCATGTTCCATGATTTTGGAATCCATTGTATCGGGTATGTCATGACCTCCAATTCAGGCTTGAACGAGGCCGATAACATCCATATGAATGGCAGGATAAATAATATCCCGGCGATTCCCATTAAAGCCGTGACGAACAGGCGGCTCGCGCGGACGGATTGCATATGTGTATTCCCCCTAGTAATTTACCCATTTCTTCTGACCCACCCATTGGATAAGCGTCACGAACAAGATCAAGAGCAGCAGCACGATCCCCATAGCCGACGCATAACCGGATTGCAGGTTAACGAATGCCGCTTCGTAAAGGTAATAAACGATGACGGATGTAGAGCCGGCGGGACCGCCGCCGGTCAACACCATAATGAGATCAAAAACCTTGAATGAGCCAACCACCCCTGTAATGAGCAAAAAGAAAGTTGTCGGCGAAAGCATTGGCAAGGTGATGCTGAAAAATTGTCTCACAGGAGAAGCGCCATCCACGTCGGCCGCCTCGTAAATATCCTTGGGAATCCCTTGCAAGCCGGCTAAATAAATGACCATGTTAAAACCAAGCGAAGTCCAAACCATAATAATCATGACTGCAATCAGCGCGAATTGCGGGTCCGCCAGCCAAAGCGGAGGATTCTCAATGCCGATTCCCCGCAAAAATCCGTTAATCGGTCCGCTGTTGGGATGGAACAAGACTCTCCATAGTAAAGCGATCGCCACGAAACTCGAAATAAAAGGCATAAAGTAGATGACTTTGAAGAAATCTTTAAAGTAAGTCGCTTTGTTAATCAAAGCCGCGAGCACCAGCGCCAGAAGCATGGATACCGGGACGACCGCGATCATGATGACGTTGTTCCGAAGCGCTCGATGGAACCCTTCATCATGCAACAAATCCTTATAATTCTCAAAACCGATAAAGTTCAGCCCTTCGAGTCCAGCGATGAAGTTCCACTCGGTAAAACTAATCACCGCTGACAAAATAATCGGGATAACGACCAGCGTCATAGTCAACAACAACATTGGCAAAATAAATACGTACCCATTAATCATGTCGTAAAACCCTTGCTTACGGATTCGGAGAGCCTTCCCTTTTCTCGCCCCCTGATCCAATCCACTTCTCGTTGTCTGCTCCAAATTTGCCACCTCACTGTCCTCTGTGTCTTCCTCATTATAGGTGCCTCGTTCCAGGCAAACATGCAACGATTTTTTCTATATCAAAAAAGTTTTGCGATATTTTTTCCCGTATTGCAAAAAATGTTGAATGAATGGTTCTTCAGCATGCTGTAGTATTGCTTTATAAAGAAGAATGGCTGCGAGAGGTGGCACAAATCATGAGTGTTATATGGAATCCCAAACATTTATCCTTGCGGCAGAAGCTGATCCTGACATCGATTGCTTGTCTGGTGTTGCCTACGGTAGCTATGTTGTATATTAGCAGCTACTACTCCAAGTTAATTATTCGAGAGCACACGCTTGAGAAAGCAACGCAATCCCTTGCCATCGTACAATCTCAAGCCAACGCGATTATGGAAGAGCTTGTGTCTATCTCGAATTTCGTCCAATTCGATCCCGAGATCAAAACCTTGCTGGAAGAAGCCCGGGATCATCCGATTGCTGCTAGACAGCTGACGACCCGGTTAGAGCAGATTGCGGGAGAGAAGCCTGACTTACGGCTTACGTTGCTTACAAAGGATGGCCGCGCTTATTCCGATTATTCCTTTTACGATTTCGAGCCTCAGCAATTTATTCAGCAAGACTGGTTCGCCAAGATATCCCGACTGACGGCATACGAAACGTTATTTTTGGGTGGATTGCGAAACTACTTGCCGACGCTAGACCATGATCAAGGATATGTCTATCTGACGGCTCGGGCATTGACGGAGACAATTGACAAAGCCCCCTTCGCCTATTTGATTGTCAGTCGAACGGAAGACTCCATTCGGGATCTCTTCGCCGGTATGGAAGAGGATGTTTACCTGCTAAATGACGACAATTGCATTCTATCCAATCGAAATGCCGACGTAATTGGTCAGCCATTCGGCACGATTATGAACGAGGAGACAAGCTCATCGCCAAGTATCATTCACCTGCGAGGAGAGAATCAAATTCATCTCTCGCTTCCTCTTCGTTACGCGGGCTGGAGACTCGTAAGCCTGGCTCCTTACGAGCAGCTTACCGGTAAATTAAATACCTTCTATCAGTCCGCTTTATTGCTGCAATCGCTGTTTGGCGTTTTTTTCTTACTTGCTTTAACCTATTTATTAAGGCGGTTCACGAAACCGGTTCGATTGCTGGGGCAGGCGGCCAAGAAGGTGGAATCCGGGGAATTGCAATATCGCTCCAATATTCGCGGCCGTGACGAGATTGGGCGGCTAGGACGCTCATTCGACATGATGTTAGATCGGATTGAGCAGATGCTCCAGCAGGTAGAGATCGAACAAGAATTGAAGAGGCAAGCGGAAATGGCGATGCTGCAGGCGCAAGTACATCCGCACTTTTTGTTCAATGTCCTAAGTTCTATACGCTTGAAATTATTATTGAAGCATGATGAAGACACCGCCCATGTTGTCGGCTCCTTAGCCTCGTTGCTGCGGGCAAGCTTGTCAAGGCAGAATGAATTCGTGACGCTTTATGCCGAGATTGAAACGACGATGCAGTATATTGATTTAATGAAATTTACGATGAGGTTCCCGACCGAGTGCCACTTGGACATTCATCCGGACCCTTTAACCATCACCGTACCAAGGTTTATCTTGCAGCCAATCATTGAGAATGCTTATAAACATGGTTTTACGCAGAGCGGCGGTATCATCACGATTAAGGTAGTAACGAATGCTCATATGTTGCGCATCACGATCGAAGACAATGGTCTGGGCATAACACCGGAGACGCTTCAGACACTGAAGGATCGATTCAATGTCCAGAAGCAGGTCTTAATAGAGCAGATGATTGCAGGTGAGCGTACAACCGCCTCCGGGATCGGATTGTTTAACGTGTACAGCAGATTGAAGCTAATATACAGTGACCGTTTCGAGTTGAACATTCATAGCGTGTACGGCGAAGGGACGACGGTCGTATTAATATTGCCTGCTGCCGAGCCGGCCGAACCTGTAGAAGTAGGTGAACATCATGTTTAAAGTCGTTATTGCAGACGACCATTACCCCGTGCTTGATTATTTAAGCAACATCATTCCTTGGACCAAGCTTGGACTTGAGCTTTCCGCGGTCTGCTCCAATGGAGGCGAAGCATGGGAAGCCTGCCGGAAGCAACAGCCGGACATTCTCATTACGGATATCGGCATGCCCGTGATGGACGGTCTTGATCTCATCGAGAAGGCACGCGGTGCGAATCCTCGTTTGAAAACCGTTATTTTATCCTGTCACGAGGATTTTCAATATGCCCAGAGAGCCGTTAAGCTTAACGTAAACGATTATATTCTGAAGGAAAGTCTTCGCATGGAGCATGTCGTTACCGTTCTTCAGCAGCTTGCTTACTTGTTAGCCGAAGAGAAACAAGCCGAGGACAACCGTCTCCAGCTCCAGAACGTCGTGCAGCAAAATCTATCCGCCATTCATACCCGATTTATTCGCAAGCTGCTGGAGCAGCCGATATGGAACGAAGCGGAATGGAACGACGAAGCCGAGAGAATGGGCATTCATCTCCGTGTTGGCATTCCATACCTGCCTGTTGCAGTGTTGCCGGAGCGTTCCTTCGAGCTGGAAATCCGGTTTGGCGGAGCAATTAATATGCAATTCGTCATCGATAACGCCTTGCAGGAATTAGTTCAATTCGACGGCGTTATCTTGCTTGTACTGAACGAACGCCAATACTTCCTTCTGTTTCCTTTCCCGGCCACGTTGAAACGTAATCTTCATGAGGACATCCGAGCCGAGATGAAGCGCGTTCAACAATTAGTGCACCAGCATCTTAGTATCGGAATCTCGTTCTATCGCGGGGATGTGACTCGGGATTTCCTGCAATTGAAGAAGCAATTACAAGATTTGATGAATGTAAAGACGTTCCGTTTCTATGCAGGAGAGCTCGTCTATGCGGAGCTGCGGCCGCTCCAAACGACGAAAGAAGATTTGTTCCTGCATTATGCCAAAGCCTTTCAGGAGCTGAAGGACAGCATGCTTGGAGGAGAGAAGGCGCTCATTCATAACACGGTCAATCGATGGGGAACGTTCATTCAAGTACGTGTGTATCCTGTCGAATCCGTCAAAAGCTGGGTATTGAAAATGGCTTTGGAGCTCGAGCTCAAGTATACGGTGATGCAAAACTTCGTGACCAACTTCAACAGCGAGCTGCAGCAGCAACAAATCGCCTCCATCGAAACGCTGGAGCATCTCTTGGAATGGCTTCGGATCTTTCTCGAAGAGAAAGCGACCGATATTCAGACGCTCCGCGACCATTCGGTACGGAGGGAGATCGCGGAAGCCCAACGTTACATTCAAACCCATATCGGAGAGAAAATCGCAATGGACGAGATGGCCCATCGGTTGAATCTGAATCCGTCTCACTTCAGTCGTATTTTCAAGCAGGAAACTGGGGAAACCTTCGTCGAATTCGTTACGCGAACGAAGATGGAGAAAGCAAAGGAGCTATTAAATCAGTCCGACATGACCATCGTAGAAATCGCAGAGCAGCTAGGCTACGAGCATACCAGCTACTTTATTAAACTGTTCCGCAACGCCTCCGGCATGTCTCCGAACGAGTATCGTAAATCGATGTGAGCTCATTGAATCGTGAACTCCCCCTACTTAGGGGCAATAGCAGAAAGATGGCTGACCAATGATTATTTAAAGAAAATAGGCGAAATCGACGAAATCCGACATCTTCAGATGAGGATCGAGTTAAACTAGGACACAAGAGATTGGATTTCCTTAATCACCTGTTCAACTCGAACATCTTTAAAGCTTTCGTTGTCATAAATGATCAACACATTGCCAACTTGATATTTTTCATGTGCTGCCACATCAGCAGCTGCCGTCTTATCTTCAAAATCTCTTATTCCCTTCTTAGCACCACTACCGGAAGAATAAATATAAATGCTGATTAACTGATCGTCATTGATTATAAAAGGCTCAGGTGCGACACCATTCAAGGTCATTAAAAATACACTCTCTTTATTTAATTCTGTTGGCTCTTCTAGGGGAATACCTTGTTTTTCAAACAAGTCTTTGATTTGAACTATTGATATTGTTTTCTCGTTGCAACCTGTTATAACAGCAATACAAGCAATGATGACAATAATCATTCGAAGTCTCATTTTACATTCCTCTTTTCCCAAATTGCTTATTAGACGTTCTGACTGGTGAGAATGTTACCTCGACCTTGCAATTGAAGGGTGGTTGAATAATCCTGCCCAAAAGCGCTTAATGAGGCTGCCGATCTTTCCGGCAGCCTCGTCTTAGTTGCTGGATGGAAATAACGTGTCCCGTTAACGTTAACAAATGCCGAAAATCCGCTTCACTATCGCCATCCGAGTCCTATTTTAATCGCCAATATAGAAGATACAGTGGAACAAAGCGACGAAAAATTCCGGTTCTTGGATTGGGGAAGCAGCTTCGATCTCCAACTCTGCCTTGAGCCATTCCGTTCTTGTGAGACCCCTATCATATTTGAAAATTCAACTTGGTTATACTCATATAACTTTCTAATCCGTTTAATCCTTTCCCCAACCGAAGCCATTCTAACACCCCTTTAAGATAAAAAAAGAGTCCCGATGACATGAATCACATCATCGGGACTAACTTGATGGGCCAACACTTTTTTATCACCAGACACTTAGCTGCTTCTGCTCAGAACAAAACTTTATTGTAGTGAATCAGCAGAACTTAACTATAATGTTAAATCACATACTATATTGAAAAGGCACCAACTATATTGTCAAGACACCAACTTTAATGTCACTGAACATTTTTTCTGTTTACTAATCTCCTCTTACTCCACCGTCACGCTCTTCGCCAAATTCCGCGGCTTATCAACGTCATGACCCAAAGCCAGCGAAGCGTAGTACGAAATCAATTGAAGCGGCAAGACCGAAAGGGCTGGCGTTAGAAGCGGCAGCGTCTTCGGAATCGTGAACAGCTCGTCGACGGATTTTGCCGCTTCGGCTTCGAAGCCGGCGTTAGCGATACCGAGGACGTGTGCTCCGCGTGCTTTCACTTCTTTGATGTTGCTGAGCGTTTTCTCGTATAGCGCTTCTTGAGTAACGAGCGCGATAACCGGAATGCCGTCCTCGATCAGCGCGAGCGTACCGTGCTTCAACTCGCCTGCCGCGTAAGCTTCGGAGTGAATATACGAGATTTCTTTCAGCTTGAGCGATCCTTCTTGCGCGACAGCGTAGTCTACGCCGCGGCCGATGAAGAATAGGCTCTTGTGATGCGAGATCGATTCCGCCACTTGCTTCAGCACAACGGATTGCTCCAGAATGCTCTCCACTTGCTCAGGCAACTGGTGCAGACCTGCGATCAGCTCTTCGACTGCGGATTGCTCTTGCGTGCCAAGCACGCCAGCCAGATGCAAGCCGAACAGGTAGAACGCGATCAGCTGCGATGTGTAAGCTTTGGTCGAAGCAACCGCGATTTCAGGTCCTGCCCAAGTGACGATCACATCGTCCGCTTCACGGGCAACCGAGCTGCCGACTACGTTCGTGATCGCGAGGACGCGAGCCCCATTGCGTTTCGCTTCGCGCAGCGCTGCCAGCGTATCCGCTGTCTCGCCGGATTGGCTCACAACGATAACAAGCGTGTCAGGCGTGATAATTGGCGAACGGTAGCGATACTCGGATGCGACATCGTTTTCTGCCGGTATGCGGGCAAGTGACTCGATGACCGATTTACCGACAAGTCCTGCGTGGTACGCCGTACCGCAAGCGACGATATGCACCTTGCGAATCGATTTGATATATTCGGAAGTCATTGTAAGTTCTTTCAAGAATACCGATTTGTTGTCATCGGCAATGCGGCCAAGCATCGTGTCGCGATACGCCTTCGGCTGCTCGTAAATTTCCTTGAGCATGAAGTGATCGTAACCGGCTTTCTCCGCCGTTACTAGATCCCAATCGACATGAAATATTTCCTTGGAAATAATTTCGCCTTCTGTCGTCATCAGTTCGACACCATTACGTGTCAATACGGCCATTTCGCCGTCGTCCAAAATATAGACGTTGCGAGTATGCTCGAGGATCGCCGGAATGTCGGATCCGATGAAGTTCTCGCCTTCGCCGATACCGATAACGAGCGGGCTTGCGAAACGTACGGCTACCAAGCGCTCTGGCTCATACTCTGTCAAGACGCCAAGCGCGTATGCTCCGCGCATGCGCTTCACAGCACGTTGCACCGCTTCGACAATATTGCCGTCGTATTCTTCGGCAATCAGATGAGAGATGATCTCCGTATCCGTCTCCGACACGAATACATGGCCTTTCGCAGCAAGCTCATCCTTCAAATCCAGATAATTTTCGATAATGCCGTTATGCACGACAGAGAACTTCGCCGAGTTGTCCGTATGCGGATGCGAGTTCACGTCCGACGGCTTGCCATGCGTTGCCCAGCGTGTATGGCCGATACCGACGGAGCCTTCCAGCGGATCGCCTTTCAGCTTATCTTCGAGATTAGCCAAACGTCCTTTGGATTTTGTAATTTCCAGTCCGTTCTTGGTGAAAACAGCGATACCTGCGGAATCGTAACCGCGGTACTCCAGTTTCTTCAAGCCTTCGATCAAAATGTCCTGCGAATCCCTTTTACCAATATATCCAACTATTCCACACATATTTAATAAGCCTCCGTAAGGTGTATTTCCCGCCTTCGCCCGGATGCCGGCCTTGCCAATGTGCGGCACAAGCACTATGAAGTTGTCACAAATTAATCCCAAACGTTGCGATAAAATGTAACCCTTCTGCCCGTGCTCGCCCCGCAGGCAGCATCTTGGACATACGGGATCAATATCAGCCTGCCGCAATTTTGTAAGACTGGTCGCCCGGCCTCTTTGATTTGCGGCTTTCGGTTGGCTTGTTTTACCGGAAGGTCCCCGCCGAATGTTCCGAACACCTTCACCTCGTCAGCTTCCCGTATAAATAAAGTGTTTACTAACCGCACTCCATTTATCACGCAAGCTCTGGCGCTTATGTTGCTTATTTAACCTCTACCCTCGCTTTCCTTCTTGAATCATACTCTATCATATTCAATCTGGGTGCTTTCTGCAACCTGTTTTCTGAAAATGGACAGCTTACCAGCTGCCAAATATGACATTTGCATGTCCTTTAGCGGCACTAGCCTGCCAAAAACAAGGACCAGCCGGGTTCCCTACCCAGCCGGTCCGTCTTCTCAGCCTTCGAGCTATCTATCGGATTCTACAATAAGGCAGCCCATTAGGCCGCCCTTCAAGTAGAATAACATGTTTTACCATTAACCAAGCTCACTTTTAACGACGTCAGCGATCTGGGCAACGTAAGCTTCCACTTGATCCTTGTCCGGACCTTCCGCCATGACGCGGATCAGCGACTCCGTGCCAGACGGACGAACAAGCACGCGGCCGTTGTCGCCAAGCTCGTTCTCTACTTGCTTCACCGCTTCCTCGATTGCTGCATTGCCTTGGTACCGGCTCTTGTCTTCGACACGAACGTTAACGAGCACCTGCGGGAACTTGCGCATCAGCTCTTTGAGCTCGCTCAGCTTCTTGCCCGATGCCGCCAGCGTATCGACTAGCTGCAGAGCCGTCAGAATGCCGTCTCCCGTCGTAATGTAATCGAGGAAGATGACATGGCCGGATTGCTCGCCGCCAAGGTTATAGCCGCCGCGACGCATCTCTTCCATGACGTAACGGTCGCCGACAGCCGTCTGAGCCGTCTTCAGACCAATCTTCTCCGAGCCTTTGAAGAAGCCGATATTGGCCATGACCGTCGTTACGACCGTGTCATGGTTCAGCTTGCCCGCACGCTTCATCGCATCGCCGATGATGCATAGAATGAAGTCGCCGTCCACTTCTTCCCCCTTCTCGTCGATCGCGATCAAGCGATCGGCGTCGCCGTCGAAGGAGAGGCCCAGATGTGCGCCATGCTTCAACACTTCCTCGCGCAGATACTCCGGATGCGTCGAACCGACGCCCGCATTAATGTTAAGGCCGTCCGGCTCGGCGCCTACCGTAATGATATCCGCGCCAAGCTCGCGGAATACGGTCGGAGCGAGCTCGTAAGCTGCGCCGTTCGCGCAGTCCAGAACGATCTTCAGGCCGATGAAATCGCCCTTGATCGTCGTTTTCAAATAATCCAAGTATTGCTGCTTCGCTCCGTCATAGATCGATACAGCGCCTATCTCGCCGCCCTCAGGACGCGGCAGCTCGTCGACTGCCGCATCGATAAGCGCTTCGATCTCAAGCTCCGTGTCATCCGACAGCTTGAAGCCGTCGCCGCCGAAAAACTTAATGCCGTTATCCTCGACCGGATTATGCGAAGCGGAAATCATAACGCCAGCGTCAGCGTTAAGCTCGCGTGTAATATAAGCGACGGCAGGTGTCGATACGACGCCTAAGCGTACGACGTTAGCGCCAATCGACAACAAGCCTGCAATAAGCGCGGATTCCAGCATCGGGCCGGAGATACGCGTATCGAGACCGATTACGACGACCGGGCTCTCTGCCTTTCTTGTAAGTACGTAACCGCCACAGCGGCCGATCTTGTATGCCAGCTCAGGCGTAAGCTCTCTATTTGCAACGCCGCGTACGCCGTCAGTTCCGAAATATTTCCCCATTTTCATTTTTCTCCTTTATTCACATGTTATAAGAACGACCCGTTGCTTCATTGATTGCCACTATTCGTTGCGTTACCGCTTGCATTGCCGTTACCGCTTCCCGGATCAGGAGTGGCGGCGGGCGTATCGGTTGGCGTCGTACCCGTCTCGACCGACGGCGGTTCCTCTTCCGTACCCGCTCCAGCCGCCCCCTCATCCACGATCTCGATCGTAACGGATAGCGACCGGCCGTCCCCAACCGATGTCTGCACATAGGCTGGAAGCGCTATGTCCAGCGGTATTGTATGAACGCCTGGTCCAAGACCGGCGACATTCGCTGCAATCGTAATCTGACTTGCTTCCAGCTTGGAGAGGACGGATCCCGCTCCGCTTACCGTCAAGTCGTACTTGCCGGACTCCGGCGCTCGAACGACAGCCTTTAACCCTTCAGCAAGCTCTTCTATATTTATGGTCATACCGCTAAAAGTGCGCGTCTCCGTCGGATCAACAAATACGCTGATCGAGATCTCTTCCGGATCGACGGACTTAATGCCGTCAATAAGCTGCGTCTTCACATTGAATGTCCCGGAGCTCTTCACCTTCGACAAGTCGACTACGACACCGTCATAGACCGTTAACCCATCGACTGTTTTCTGATCGCCGTAGACGGTAACCTCTTCAATCCCCGGTTTAATCGATTCAATGCTGACTCCGTCCGGCAAAGTACCCGTATAACGAAGCTGTACCGGCACCTTCTTGAAAGGCAGCGTAATCTTGACCTCGACCATAATATTGGTCGGATCAACGATCGCATTCGTCATTTCCAAGCCGTCTGCATCGTAGACGACGATTTTCGCTTTCTTCTCCGTGACCGTCTTGTCCGCACCCTCAATGTTAACGGACGCCACGACGCTTCCGACGCGCTCCATATCGTCCTTGGGCAAAGTCACTTGAACGCCGGCTTCGCCTGTCTCCGTCGAGAATGTAACCGCCGCAGGTTCTCCCGCGACAAAACCTTCCGCCGGCTTGCCCTCCGCAACGACCTGCAGATCGAACGTCTTCGTTACGATTTCCTCCATCTGCACCGTTACCGTTCGCGGCGACATCGATACGAGCTGAATACCTTTAGGCAATTTTACAACGAGGGGCAATTCCTGAATGCCTGGTTTCGCGTCGCTAACATCCACGATCACTTTATAATCGTCGATCGAGGAAGCCGTCAGCAGATCGGACAGCTTGCCTTGCACGTCGATTCGCACAACGGTCGGCTCCATCGCCGTCAGGGCGAACTTCTCCGTATCGAGTCCCTCAACGTTGATCTTCGCCGCTTCAATCGTCTTCGTATCGATTGACGATGTAACCGTCTGCGGCGAGGAATCGGGATCGATATGCACGACCGCCCATAACAACAGCGCAAGCACTAACGAAATAATTTTAAGCGCAGTCGGGTGACTTAGCCACTTATCCATGGCCTCCTCCTTTCCGCTTGAAGAACGACGAAATCGACATAATCGACTTCTCCTTGCTCTTCGGGCTTGTCTTCGGCGTCAGCTCCTCGAACAGCTTCGAGATAAGCGACTCTTCGTTGATATCGCGGACGATCATGCCGTTCAGCGACAGCGACACCTGCCCCGTCTCCTCGGAGACGACGACCGAGATCGCATCGCTTACCTCGCTAACCCCAATGGCCGCGCGATGGCGCGTTCCAAGCTCCTTGCTAATGAACGGATTTTCCGACAGCGGCAAATAACAGCCCGCAGCCATGATCTGATTGCCCCGAATAATGACCGCACCGTCATGCAGCGGCGTATTCGGCGTGAAAATATTAATGAGGAGCTCCGACGTAATCCGCGATTCCATCTGAATGCCGGATTCGATCAGCTCGCTCACGCCCGTGCTCCGCTCGAATACGATTAATGCCCCGATCTTGCGGCTGGCCATATGCTGAACCGCTCTAATGACGCCGTCGACCTGTTCGCTCACCGCGTCCCGCTCCATCGAGTACGTCCTCGAGAACAGCTTGCCCCGTCCAAGCTGCTCCAGCGCCCGCCGCAATTCCGGCTGAAATATAATAAGCACCGAAACGACCCCGAACGTGAACATCTGATTCATCAGCCACTTGAGCGTGTACAGATTGAACCAGGTGCTGATCGCCCACGTACCGACAAGGACGAAGATCCCTTTAAGCAATTGAACGGCACGCGTGCCGCGAACGAGCAAAATCATTTTATAAATAATAAAGCTGACTATGCCAACATCGATGATGTCCTTCAACCAATCATGCCAAGTTAAATCCGAGAAATAGCTCATATGCCAACCCCCAACAGCCGATACCTAAGTTTTCTCAGGCCTTATCCGATACTTTGCCTTACTATTCGGCTTTCTATCGATTATTATCGGAATTCAACTTTATTATTTTCTATAATTGGGATTGGAAATCCTTTATTTTGATAAAACTTTACCGTTCGCATAAGCCGTACGCAAAAATACCTCCCTGCACGAGGGAGGCATGACGCTTTAATTGGCTAGACCGCCAAAAGTCTGCGTTACCTTGAACCAGAACCAATCAAGCGCCTGATCGATTGTGCGGCTCTGCCCTGCAATATGCCCCGTCGATGCGAGATTAAGCGTACCGTCGATGACGGTTACGTTGCCGTCGACTTCGCCAAGCACCTCGGCCCGCCCGTTCTCCACGGTCAGATCGCCAGTTAGATGAGCGCCTTCCGGGACGATAACGGTGTTCCCTTCTATAATAACATACTGAAGGTCTTCGCCCGCAACGACCAGCTTTGTATCTTCCTCCCATAACGTGAAGAAGCTTCCAAGCATAACAAGCAGAAATACGGCGGCAGCCGTCACGCCCGGGTAGCGGTAAATAAACCGAACGAAGCCGTTCCGCGTCTTCACCTTCTTCATCGGCAGCTGCTGCATGATCTTGTTCGTTAATTGCTCCGAGGCTTGCATGTCGTAACCGGATTGCGGCGAAGCCGCCGATAGAGAGCGGAATGCTGCTGATTCCGTATTCTCCAAAAGTTCAAACCGGTTGCGGCAAGCAGGACATGAAAGCAAATGCTTCTTCAGCTCCGTAATATCTTCACGCGGCAGCTCGCCGTCCAAATAGTCATGCATCCAAACGATGGCGACGTTGCAATTCATGGCAGCCAGTCCTTTCTTTCCATTGCTTCCGCAGTAGTTCTTATTGTTCCGAATAACGCTAAAACAGCAGAAATATCGCTTCTCTGCCGCTAATAATGCCACGAAAAAGCAGCCACGATCGTCTTGCATCAGCATGGCCCGTTTTACGCTTGCTATAGGATACGTTATGAATGACAGGATGTTTCACTTTTTTCCGCCGCTTTTTTCTCCCATTTTGGATGCATGGGCAACTGCCTACAGCTTATGCTCGAGCTTCTTGCGCAGAAACTCCCGTCCCCGGTGAACCCTTGTCTTAATCGTTGTGACCGGCATATCCATAATATCGCCAATTTCCTGCAAGGACAAATCCTGCATGTACCGAAGCGTCATCACCGTCTTGTACTTAGGCGGCAGCGTCTCGATCGCCTGATGGATAATGCGCTGCGTGTCCGACAACAACAGCTCCGTCTCCGGCGTACGGTCATCGCTTGGAATCATCGAGTAGCCGTCGAGCCCTTCATGTTCGGTAGATTCCGCGTCGAGCGAATATACCGGCTTGCGCTTCCGCAATCGGTCAATACATAAGTTGGTAGCAATTCTATAAATCCATGTCGAAAATTTTAAATTTTCATCGTACCTGTCCAAGTTTTTGTATACGCGAAGAAACGTATCCTGAACAACGTCCTCGGATTCCTGGCGATTGTTCAGCATTCGGTATGCCATATGAAACAGCTTATCCTGGTACAGGCTCACAAGCTCGGCGAACGCTCCCTGATCGCCCTTCAGCGACAGGCGCGCCAAGCGTGCCTCCATTACATTCACCTTTACTCCTCCAAACGTTCCGTGCGTACGGTCGTTCGCCTTGCAGAATGCTCTGCAACGGCGATTCCAATCAATATAAGTATGATGCCTATTATGTTGCCCGAACTTAGCTTCTCGTTAATGAAAAGCCAAGCGCTCACGACGGCGACCGGCAGTTCCACCGCGCCAAGCAGCGAGGCGAGCCCGCTTCCGATCTTCGGAATGCCTGCATTGAAGCAGATCGCCGGCAGCACGCTGCCAAGCAGCGCCAGTGCCGTTCCCCATCCGAGCATTTCCCATTCCGCCTCGCCGGCCCATGACCCGGATCCATACAGCAAAGCGATAGCAATGAAGCCGAACGACATCATCATCGCGGATTTCATAACCGGATCATGATCCGTGTCGATAAGTCCCGTCAGGAACAAGAACAAGCTATACGTAACAGCCGAGGCCAGGCCATAGCCTACCCCGATCCAATCCATTCGCGCAAGACCCGCTTCCTCGAACAAACCTGCCGCAAGAAGCGTGCCGGCCATCGCTACGGCAATCGCCGCAAGCTCCAGCTTTCTCGGAAACCTTCGAATTCGTAAACATTCTAGCAAAATCGTAATCCACATGAACTGAAAAAGCAAGACAATTGAGAAAGATGCTTCCAGCCGCTGCAAAGCCATATTATAGAAGACTGTCGTGAGACATAAGCCGAAAATGCCGACAATCGCCAGCATGATCCATTTACCGCGGCGAAAAGGATTCCGCCATAGCTTCGGCCGAAGCAGCACGAGCAACCATAGCAATACGACGCTAATGCCGATCTGATGCACCGTAATTTGCTCGAAGCTGAAGCCCGCATCGTAAGCAAGCTTGACGATAGGCGACAAGACGCCGTAGCAGGCCGCGCCGAATAGTACAATAATGACCGAAAACCAATACGATTTCGACTGCTTCACGCTTCGTTCCTCCTGCACCGCCATGCCAACCATTCTGATTATTATATCGTTAAGGCAACGGGTCGGCAATCGACCTAGGTCGGGGATTCATGTTTGTTCTATTAAAATAAACAAGCAGCAGCCAGGATGATTTCGTTCCTGACTACTGCTCCCTATATGAATGCCCTCTCCGTTTACAGCGTATTCGTCTTCAATTGCTCCAGAACTTTCGAAATCGTCGTCGTGGGGATCGCGAAGCCAATGCCTTGGGCCTCTGCATTAACCGCCGTATTAATGCCGATGACTTGTCCCTCCTCGTTGAGCAGCGGACCGCCGGAGTTGCCGGGATTGATCGATGCGTCCGTCTGCAGCAGATGCTCGTATTCATGCTCGCCCTGGTCGTCCGCAATCGTGATCGGACGCTCCTTCGCGCTAAGCACGCCCATCGTCATCGTCTGGTCGAAACCATAAGGGTTGCCGATCGCGATGACCGAGTCGCCGATTCGCGTCTCGTCGGAGTTGCCAAGCTCAAGCGAAGGGAACGCCTTGCCGTCCGGGCTTGTCACTTTCAGCACCGCAAGGTCAAGCTCATAGCTTGATCCCACCACTTGTGCCGTAAGCGGCTCGTCATAGCCTTGGACGGTTACCTTCACTTCCTTAGCTCCGGACACGACATGCTCGTTGGTCAGAATGTAGCCATCCGATTCGAAGAAAAAGCCTGTCCCGGAGCCGCTAAGCGCAAGCTCGCTGCTGCTGGACTGGTCGGACGGTTGCTGCTCTTCCTGCTCCCGCCCTTGCTCGCCGCCTCTTTCTCCGCCGAAAAACTGACGGAACAACGGATCGTCCATCATCGTGCTCTGTCTGCTCGCCTCGGTATATGTCTCGATCTTAACGACGGCGGGACTTGCCGCCTCGTAGATTTGCGCGACGGTCGCGTCCGAGCCAAGCGACGCGGTCGTAAGTCCCGCATCCTGCTGTGCGGAGCCGTTTGCAACCTGGGCAGTTCCGGAGCCTGCAGCCGCGCTGCCGCCGCTGAATAAGTTGTTGCGGTCTGCTGCGTACGCGAAGCCGCCTACGACCATGGCGCCGATAAGGAACGACGCCAGCATCGTCCGGGTCGAGTTGTGGCTTCGCTTGGAGCGATGGCCGCCTCCTACGGACATGAGATCCATGTGCATGCCGAGTTCTTTCTCATAGGAAGCTTGAAGCTCCGACGGCTTCTTCTGCAGTTGGGAATCATAGACGTAAGTCGTGCTCGTCTTCGTGCCCATTGTATCCTGCGTATTCGTATGCGAAGTTCCGTTATGAGCCGTATATTTGTCCTTCTCGTTCATGTCGATCATCCTCCTAAGACTATTTATTATTTACTAGTTCGATTAGCTATGTTTCTATCATGCAGGATGTACCTTAAAGCAAACTTAACTGTCTTATAAAGGAACATAAGAAAAACTTCATCGAAATCATTCGAGGATGAGCGACCGCGATTAACCTCCTGCAACATTCCACCATTTGCCTCGTCTATGAGTAGGTAACCAAACAATGACGTATCAACAGGAGGAACGACAGATGAACAAAATGTACAAAGTTTTAGCGACCGCATCCATTATGGCACTTGCTGCCGTACCGCTGACTGCTGGCGCGCAGGACATCCCGCCGGCACCCATCCATACCGGACAAGGGCAGATCGTTAAGCAAGCCATAGCAGTGCCTGCCGTTTGGGGCCAGATCACCGACTTCGTCAACGACGCCTCCGGTAAATTCATAACGGTCAAAGGTCGCGGACTCGCGATTACCGACCAGAACGAAATGATCCTGAACATAACGAAAGATACGAAGATTATTGATGCCAGAGGCAAGACCGTAGCTCTGAAAACAATCATCGACGAGAAAAAGGTCGTTAAGGCGTTCTACGGCCCTAATATTACGAAAAGTCTTCCCGCACGCGGAACGGCGCTGACGCTCGTCGTCCAAGACAACAGCTTCACCGGTATCGAGGGAACGGTCGGCGAAGTGCAAGATAACGGCATTGTCGTAACGGGTTCGAATATTTATTCGTCTTCCGAGGAAACGGTTGTGCTGCATTTTGCGGATAATGTCCAAATCTTCGATCAGAACGGTCAAGCGATCAAAGCTGACGTGATCAAGACGGGCATGACGGTTAGATCTATATACGGACCAGCAGTCACGAAGAGCATCCCGCCGCAATCGACGACCAAGTACCTCGTGGTGAACACCGACATCGAGGAGCAAGTTCCTCCGGGCACGGATGGCATCATTACGAACATCGCAGATAAGCAAATAACGGTCATCGGCAATCCGATGGAGCAAGGCGGCGTGAATTACGTCATCCTGACGGTTGATGAGCAGACGGAGATCGTGAACGAGAAAGGCGAGAGCCTGACAGCCGATGCGCTGAAGCAGGATGCGCGCGTAGAGGCGTATTACGGCGAGGTAATGACAATGATCTATCCAGCCCAGACACATGCCGATAAGCTTGTGGTGAAGGCTGCTCAGAGCAATAAAGTGGAAGGCACAATCGAAGCATCCGATCGCGCAGGAAAAGATCAAGTGTACGTGAATGTCGGTTCGGATGATTCCACGAGCAACGACATTATTTTGAACATCGGCGAAGCTACGCAAGTGATCTATTCGCTGGGCTTCGATAGCGGATTTGTTGCCGGAAGCAAAATCGTCGCTTACCATGCAAACGAATTGACGGACTCCATCCCGGGCATGACGAACGCAGAGATCGTTATCGTGAATAATGACAACGCTGTTGGTACCGCAGAGTAATTGGTACGGAGCGGAGAGCGGTATTTGATTATTGGGAAGCGCCCGTCGAAGTTTTGTTGAAGCTATGTTGGATTCCTGCAGAACTGAAGTTAAGGCAAATATCCAACATAGACGTTCTCTAGACATACAACAAACAAAGAGGCGTTACAGGATTTGATTCCTGTAACGCCTCTTCTTATTTGTAGCATTAGCCCGTATTACGAAGGCCTGCCGCAATTCCGTTGATTGTAAGGAGTACCTCGCGGAGCAGCTCGGGATCGTCTTGATCGTCGGCACGCAATGCGCGAAGCTCCGTCAGCAATTGCACTTGCATGTAGCTGAGCGGATCGACGTACGGGTTGCGCAGACGGATCGATTCTTGAATGACTGGCACGTTATCCAAAATTTCCGTTTGACCCGTAATGGCAAGAATCATCTCCGAAGTCAGCTTGTACTCTTGCTCGATTTGGACGAAGATGCGGTCGCGAATCGTTTTGTCCGAGATCATATCCGCATATTCCTTCGCGATCACAAGATCGGCCTTTGCCAGCGCCATTTGCAAATTGTCGATCAGCGTACGGAAGAACGGGAACTTCTCGTACATCGTGCCAAGCGTCTTAAGCTTGTCTTTATCATCTCCTGCGTACTGCTTCAACGCCGTACCCGCCGCATACCATGCCGGCAGCAAGTAACGGCTTTGCGTCCATGCGAATACCCAAGGAATCGCACGCAAGTCTTCGAAACGATCGCTGTTCTTCCGCTTCGACGGACGAGAACCGATGTTCAGCTCGCCAACCTCAGGCAGCGGCGTCGATTCCTTGAAGTACGTCAAGAAGTCCGGATCGCGGAAGATCAGATCTTGGTACTTCGTAAGCGCCGTCTCGGAGATCGAACGGGCAATGTCATCCCACTCCGGTTCCGATTGCTGAGCTTGCTCCGGATATTTTGCCAGACGCGCCGCTGTGATGAGCGCCCAAGTCGCTTGCTCCAAGCTGCGGTAAGCGATGCCTTGCATCGAGTAACGGGAGGAGAGAACCTCGCCTTGCTCGGTAATCTTAATGCCGCCGCCCACCGTATGCGGAGGCTGTGCAAGGATGCTACGGTTCAGCGGCATGCCGCCGCGACCGAGTGCGCCGCCGCGTCCGTGGAAGAACTTCAGCTTCACGTCGTATTCCTTGCCGGCAGCCGTAATGTCGTTCAGCGCAACGCGCAACTCCCAGTTCGCTGTGACAACGCCGCCGTCTTTGTTGCTGTCGGAGTAACCAAGCATAATTTCATGCAGGTTGCCTCGTGCTTCAACCGCTTGACGATAGATCGGCATCTCGAACAGCTGCTTCATAATGCCAGGAGCTGCATGAAGGTCGTCAATCGTCTCGAACAATGGAACGGATTGCAGCGTGCAGCGAACCGTGCCGTCCGATTCCTGGCGGAACAAGCCGACTTCCTTCGCGAACACCATAACCTCAAGCATATCGCTTGCCGCTTCCGTCATGCTGATCAGGTAGCTGGAAATACAGTTTACGCCGAATTCTTGCTGTGCGCGATAGATCGTATGGTATACGTCCAAGCATTCGCGCGTCGAAGCCGAGTAGTCCAGATGGCTGGACGTAAGCGGACGCGGATCGTTAAGCAAACGATGCAGCAGGTCCGACTTCTCATCTTCGGAAAGCGAAGCGTAATCGGAAACGATATTCATTTTGGCCAAAATCTCGCTCATCGCGTTCTCGTGCTCTTGGCTATGCTGACGCACGTCAAGCGCCATCAGGTGGAAACCGAACAGCTCCACTTGGCGAACAAGCGTAGCGACATTCGTGTCAGCTACATAATCGGCGAAGTGATGACGAAGGCTGCGGTCGATAACAAGCAGATCCTCGCGAAGCTCGTTCGGATGGTTGTAGCGCATCGCCGAGCCCTTCAGCGACTCGCCGCGCGTATTCGCGAGCTTCTCCAGCATGAAGCCAAGCTTGATGCGGTAAGGCTCTTTCGTATTTCTCCACAGGTCAACGCATTTCAGCTCGACATGCTCGCGGTCTAGTCTGATCGATTCAACCAGCTCATCGGACACTTGAACAAGGTTCGTGCTGAAGCTGAGTACATCCATCAGGCCGTTCAGCTTCTCTTCATACTTGCGGATCGCAAGCTGACGATGAAGCGTCAACGTCTCCCATGTTACCTTCGCGGTTACGGACGGGTTACCGTCACGGTCGCCGCCGATCCAAGAGCCGAAGCGCAGATAGTCAGGCACATGCCACTTCTCGTCCGGATAATATTTGCCCAGGCAGCGCTCCAGCTCTTCATAGACGCTAGGCAATACCTCGAATAACGTTTCGTCAAAATAGTACAGGCCGTTGCGCACTTCATCAATAACGGTAGGTTTGCGATCGCGCAGCTCGTCCGTTTGCCACAAAATAAGAACTTCGTTCGTCAGCTTCTCATGCAGCTTCTCGCGCTCGCGGAACGTAAGCGTAGGGTTGTCCAGCTCCATAACGTCATTAGAGATACGCTTATGGATATCGAGCACCGCACGGCGCGTAGCTTCCGTCGGATGTGCCGTCATGACAAGTTCCAGCGAAATCCCGCTTAAAATGTCTTGCACGTCTTCAATCGCGATGCCGCGTTCCTTCAACTCTTGAACCGCGCTTTCGATCGAGCCGCGTTGTACCGATTCGCCTGCCGATACCTCGTAGTCGCGTTTCCGTCTAATACGATGATTTTGCTCGGCAATGTTGACAAGCTGGAAGTAAATCGCGAACGCCCGAATAACCTGATGCCGGATTTCCGGGCTCAGGGACGAGATCGTTCCTTTAAATTGTTCGAATAACTCCGGCACGAATTCCGCGCGCAGCGCCTTGCTCGTCTCGCGGATTTGCTCGACGATCTCAAGCAGCTCTCGCCCGCCCTGGTGCACAAGCACTTCGCCAAGTATATTCCCTAGAAAACGGACATCCCGGCGCAGCAGATTGTTCGATTGCGGCCGATTGCCCGTCAATGTAGATGCTGATTGATCCGACATACTTGTTCCTCCTCAAACTTTTGCGCATGCAAAACTTTCTTCGTAAGCGTAATTCCAGTTTTGCGAATGCAAAACCAACTTCATAAGCATAATGTTCGTTTTGCGCACGCAAAAAGAAATGCTCTTTTGACTCGAATATAAACTTCTCTTATCATACTACAAAACGGAACAGGGTTGAAGCCCCTATCCGAATAGGTTCATGCCTGTTTATTTGCAATGTTCGGTGTTTGAATCCGGAACCGAGGGGCTAATGAAAAGGAATCCGGGCAATAATTCCGAGGGATAGCATTAAAAACGGAGCAGCAGGCTTACTCCTCCCGTCTACCGCATTCCCTTAATTTGTTACATCAGATGGTTCTCTATCCTGGTGATCTATAAAAGCAAAATAAGCCTTGATGATCAAGGCTTCGTACATTCGGAAATGATGAGCGTGTGATGGGAATACTCAACTTTTCGTCTAAAAGCGTTTATTCGCTTTGTCCTGTCGAAAAGTTGACACTCAGCCTTAACGGTCGGTCGAACCCACGCCTGTAGCGTGTGGGAATTCTCTCCCCTCTTTGTCTCCATAACAAAAAAAGAACCCTATCAGGTTCTTGTCGTTTCGTTATGGAGCGGGTGATGGGAATACTCAACTTTTCGTCTAAAAGCGTTTATTCGCTTTGTCCTGTCGAAAAGTTGACGCTCGACCTTGACGGCTTGCTTCGCTCAGCCTTAACGGTCGGTCGAACCCACGCCTGTAGCGTGTGGGAATTCTCTCCCCTCTTTGTCTCCATAACAAAAAAGAACCCTATCAGGTTCTTGTCGTTTCGTTATGGAGCGGGTGATGGGAATCGAACCCACGCTATTAGCTTGGAAGGCTAAAGTTCTACCATTGAACTACACCCGCAAACAAAATGGTCGGGATGACACGATTTGAACATGCGACCCCCTGGTCCCAAACCAGGTGCTCTACCAAGCTGAGCTACATCCCGAATTAAGTGAAACTTGCAATTGAGTAAAGATGGCGCGGCCTAAGAGATTCGAACTCCTGACCTTTTGATTCGTAGTCAAACGCTCTATCCAGCTGAGCTAAGGCCGCAATCTTATGGAGCGGAAGACGGGAATCGAACCCGCGACCCTCGCCTTGGCAAGGCGATGCTCTACCGCTGAGCCACTTCCGCACGTTGTTTCGTCAGCCGTTTCTGTTAGTTATCATCGCGGCGACAAGTAATAATATATCACTCAGAGAAACAGATTGCAAGTGTTTTTTAAGAAAAACTTCAACTTTTTTTGAAACAGCTGAAATCCGATGCTCTACCCTCAAAAAAAGTAAATAAAGCCGTGTTCCACTGAGGAAGCACGGCCTTCAATTATAGAGCTAGGCGCCAGCAGCAGCCATAACCACTTCCGGCTCTGAACGGCCCATCATCACTTTATCCGCAGTCGGCTGAGCGGCAAGCGCGAACGGCAAGCACAGCGGTACGCCTGAACGCGGATCCGGTACGATATCTGCCTCGATATTGAACACTTCGCGCATAATCTCCGGCGTTATGACTTCAATCGGCGAACCTTCGCCTACAACCTTGCCCGTCTTGATCGCAATCATATGATGCGCATACCGCGACGCATGATTCAGATCATGGACAACCATTACGACCGTACGATTGTTATATTCATTGAGCTTCTGCAGCAAATGAAGCACTTCAAGCTGATGCGCCATATCGAGGAATGTCGTCGGCTCGTCAAGGAACAAAATATCGGTCTCTTGAGCCAAAGCCATGGCGATCCAAGCACGCTGGCGCTGACCGCCGGATAGATGATCGACCGGTCGATCGGCGAATTCGGACATGCCCGTCGCTTCGACCGCCCATTGCACGATCTCCCGATCCTGCTTTGTCATCGAGCCGAAGCCCTTCTGATAAGGAAAGCGGCCGTACGAGACAAGCTCGGATACCGTTAGGCCGTCGGGTGCGGTAGGATTTTGCGGGAGAATGGCAAGCTGTTTCGCCACATCCTTCGTCGATTGCTTATGAATGGATTTGCCGTCTAGAAGTACATTGCCTTTGGATGGAATCATAATGCGGGCCATCGTCTTCAGGATCGTCGATTTGCCGGAGCCGTTCGCTCCAACAAGCGCCGTAATTTTCCCTTGAGGAATTGCAATGTTTAAATCTTGAACGATGAGACGATCATCATAAGCAATGTCGAGATTCGAAGTCGTAAGACGAATCATTAGACATGCACGCTCCTTCCGCTGCCTGGTTCAGGCTATATCTCAATATAAATAATTAGCGTTATTAGGTAAAATGTGATAACGATTATCACTACGTAAATAATGATAATGGTTATCACTGACAATGTCAATGTCTTTCTTTCATCAAACCTTCACTCTGTCTTCATACAAAGCAAAGGATGTGACCGTTCTATGACGGCCACATCCTCCCCTTACCGTAAACTTACCATTTCAGCTTATTGCCGAATACGAGCGCATTGCTTATAAGTCGTCCCGGAGCGGTAATGATTTCGCCTTGGGCATATAGACCTGAGGAAGCCCCGCCGTCCAAGTTCATCGCTTGCTGAGCGCCGAGCGCGACCATAATCTGGCCCCACTGCTTGATCGTTGCAGCTCCAACCGTCGCGAGAACAATCGATCCGTCCTTTTTCACGAGAATCGCGCTTCTGGTTGCCGAATCGGTTAAGATCCTCGGGCTGCTGAACCCTTCCGGAGCCGGATTGACTGTCAGCTTCCCGTTCGTGACAAGGCGCGGTCCGGCAGCAACTGCCGTATGAACTCTGCTCCAACTGATCGCCTGTCCGGCCATATTCGTCATCGATATTTTATACTCGACTTTCGTACCGACTTTAAAGCGGTTAGCCAGCTTCTCCTCCGCTCCCGTATAGACGAGTACGTAGCCGTCTGACGGGATGTCGGCATTCGTGTTTTTGGTTATTTTCGTAACGATGCCTTTGCGAAGCGTAACCGCTGTTCCGAAGGCGAAGCCTATCTTAGCGCCACGCTTGGGCGTGAACATAATAGCCGAAGTCGAACCAGCGACGGGCGTCCGATTCACGAAGTAGGCGTACCAGTTGCTCGGGGACTGATAGGAGCCGTTCGTTCCTCCTAAAATCTTAACCCGCAGCGTATCCATCACAACCGTACCGTCCCAGGTGAAGCCGATCGCCGTGCCCGTATTGCCGATATGCTCGACCTTGCCTTCGGTAATCACGGTGCCGTACGGCTCAGGAATGCCGCCATAAGCTTCGAAGTAAGTTGCGTTAATCGCTGCTTCGGCGTTATAGGATTTGGCGATGCCGCTTAACTGCTGCACGACCCCGACTTTGCGGCTGGCTAACCCGACGGTCACGGGCATCCCTTTCGGAATGGCCACCGTTTGGACGGAATACGACTGATTGCCGACCTTCACTATCTTCAGCTCATGCTTGGTTTTGTGTGCCAAAGTGGCCGCTGTTACTTTGATCGGCAGCTTCAGCTCGCCTTTGTAGCCCTCTGTCGTTACGACGACAGAGATGTTTGTCGAGCCTACGGAGACAGTCGTAATCATGCCTTTCTCGTCGATGCGGGCAACGGCCGGATTGCCCGAGGCATAGCTGACGGCGACGGGAGCTGACAGCTTCAGCTTGTCCGTGAGCAGGAGCCGCGCATGGAGCGGCAGCGAGATCGCCGCTGCCGCGTACGTCACCGCGACGGACCGATAGGGGCCCGCCACGATTAGCTTATCGGCGGACGCGTAGGCGATCCGTCCGCCACCCAGCGCTGCAATGCCGCTGACTGGCAGCGCGGCATTGCCCTTATAGGTGTATGCGACTCGACCGGCAGAGCCGTCGATCGCATACACCGCGCCCGAGCGGGCGCCGGCGAGGATGACGCCGGCGCTAGCTCCAGGCGCTGACGCCGGCGCAGCAGCCGCAGGCGCCAGCGTCAACGCGGCGGGCGCGAAGCCGCCCGCCCCGGTGGCGCTCACGCGCCATGCTTCCGCGCCGGTATCCGCGCGGAAGGCCACGATGGCATTGCCGCTAAGCTCGGCGGCAACTGCCGTCTCTGCGCTGTCCGGGCCGGTAGCCATTACCGGCTCGGTCCAGCCCCCTGCCGCTGCGGCGGCGAGCTCGCGACTGAAGCGGACTGTGCCGTCCGCTTCATAGGCCGCTACCGCCTGCGGCGCAACAAGCACGACGCCGCCTCTACGATCGGCGGCTAGCTTCGCTCCCATGAGCGGCTTCTGAAGCGCCGCCTCCCACGTAATCGCTTCCCCCTGCACCGCATACAGCACACCGTTGCTGCCAATCGCATAAACGCCCTTCCCAGCCTCCACAATCGCAGTCACCGATACCTCCTTCGGAAGCAGCGCAGCTTTCTTCGCTCCATCCTTATCAAGCGATAAGATGGCGTTCTGATAAGCAAAATACGGCAATCCCCCGCCGTCAGTCACCGTCTTCGACGGCTGCAAATTTTCCGTTTTGCCCGAGAAATAATAAAGAGCCGCCTGTCCACCGACACCCGCGCTGTCATAAAGGTACAGCCTAGCACTCTTCCCGGCAACGTACATTTGCCCTTGTTTATTAACGGCTGGAGCCGAAAGATCCGTATAGGCATTCAACCGTTTAAGCGACCTTCCACTGCCGTCCAAGTAGTTGATCCAGCCGTTTGAAGCTACCGTGACCAGCTTGCCGGCTGCTATAAGTTGAGGCCCATACAGCGTACCGTCGCCTGCCTTACGCCAATACTCAATCTCCGGCTTAGCAACGTCCGCCGTTGCCGATGCCGCAATCGCCGCTTCTGGCTTCCCGGATTTACATAATAACGGTACGCTTCCCCCGCCGAACGTGCATCCTATCGCAACAGACAGCGCAATCGCGACTCCCCTTATCGTTCTTCTCTCTCTCGACATTTCCTCATACTCCCTTAGTTCCAATATTGTTCCTAGTTATACAGAACTATATCGTCAGTCATATAAGAAAAATGAACAATAGAGTTTACTGCCGCTCCCGGATTAAGTCCAAAATGTAGTCTTTCATATCCACCATCCGCAGTTTATCCGGTTTATGATTCGTGCCCGCAACAATTAGCGGCACTAACGAAACATTCGCATTCATCGCGCCATGCCCGGCGCCTCCTGTATGCTCCGGGGAGCTCCCTCCCGTCAACTCATAGCCTTCCTTCGTCGTTACAACGAAAAATTGCCCTTTGTGCGAATGCAGTGCGCCCGATAGTCGTTGCAAACCATCCGGAAACTGGCCGTAACTCAAGCGACTTCGTTTCTGATCGACCCCCATCCCCATAACGGAGGCATCGCCTTCCCAGGTCCAACTTTGACCGTATTCATCCTTCCATCGTCCTCCGGCGCGATACGACAAAGAGCGTCCCGTCCCCCCTTGGCGAGCCCGTATCCAATCGCCTTCCCTCCAAGCGATGAGATCGATCCTTTTATCATTCATTAATTTGCCTGCTATGTTTGGGAGCGTCTGCTGCGTATGGAGTTTATATACGTAAGCCATCGTCTCGTTGACCGCTAAGACAATCTCCGTATCCCCGGTAATGTCAGCTCCAGGCTTCTGAATCCGATAATCCTTCAGCAGCTTGGTAAGGTCTACGATCGGATCCTGGTCTTTCGGCAAAATATCGCTCATTCCGCTATCGCCGATTACCATAATGACGACTTCCTGTATCGCTTTCTCTGTTGAACCGAAGGCTTGCAATAGCCTCTGCAACTGATTATCCAGCTTAATCACGCCATCCATATCGTCCGGTCCACGGCGATGAAGCTTCTGATCCAAATCAGGCAAATACACGTACAAAAAATCGGGCAATAATTGATGACGGATCAAATACTCCGTCGTCTGAAGCGCAAATTCGTTCGTGAATCCTAAGCGATCCGTAATTTGAACGGGAAGCTTCACTTTATCCGCGAGCGGATTGGTGAAAACGCCGAACGATAAGAAATCAGGACCTTTCACCTTAATCGGATCGGGAAGCGAGATCGGCGTCTTTATCCACTGCGGTATGGACAGCTTATGCGCGGTCGGGCCTCGGTAGATTAAGCCGTTAATAGATCCTGTTGTAATCTTATCCGCCTTATCGATTTCTTCATAAATGGTTTTCGCCGTTTGCTTAATATGCTTTCCGTTCAAGTTTACTAGCGTGTCGTCGGCAATCTCCTTAATGCCTTGCTTGATTATCTCCATTGGTCCTGTTCCATAATTGACGATGCGATTCTCATCTTCCGAGTACCAGATGAGGCCGGGCAATCCATGTTCATTCGGGTAAGCCCCCGTTAACAAAGTGGTATCTATCGTAACCGACATTGTCGGGAACGAGCTGACTACGTTTTTATAATATTGTCCATGATCAATCAAGCTCTTAATAGCCGGCAGCGATTTCTCCTTCAAGCCGTGGTCGATCGATTGGTACAAAAGAGAATCAGCTACAAGCAAAATGACTTTTTTGTGCTCTGCCTTTCCGGATTTCTCTTGCTGTCGAGCCTTAGAGGCAATATGCAGCAAATCCGTCTCTTTAGGATTCGGTTTCGAACAACTGCAAACGAGAAGCGATAGAAGTAAAAGCGCGATCATGCCAATTCTAATCTTCAATATTCGCAATCGATTTATCCTCCGGTATGTTTTAGTTATAAAATCCCCTAAATAACTAAAAATAAACAGCAAAAAACCCTTGATCTCCAAGGGTTTCTTCATAATATGGTGCGCGTAGAGGGACTTGAACCCCCACGGTCGCCCGCCAGATCCTAAGTCTGGTGCGTCTGCCAATTCCGCCATACGCGCGTGGGTGATGCGGTTAAAACTATGGTGAGCCATGAAGGACTCGAACCTTCGACACCCTGATTAAAAGTCAGGTGCTCTACCAACTGAGCTAATGGCTCGTGCTAAAATGGCTGGGGATTCAGGGATCGAACCTGAGAATGACGGAGTCAAAGTCCGTTGCCTTACCGCTTGGCTAATCCCCAGCAGCGATATGGTGGAGGATGACGGGATCGAACCGCCGACCCTCTGCTTGTAAGGCAGATGCTCTCCCAGCTGAGCTAATCCTCCATGAATGGTGACCCGTAGGGGATTCGAACCCCTGTTACCTCCGTGAAAGGGAGGTGTCTTAACCCCTTGACCAACGGGCCGTGCTGTGATTGATTGAAGCTTATATTCACTTATGTAAAGTGATCTGGAGCTCTCAACCGGGATCGAACCGGTGACCTCATCCTTACCATGGATGCACTCTACCTACTGAGCTATGAGAGCATGAATGGCTCCCCGAACAGGACTCGAACCTGTGACAACTCGATTAACAGTCGAGTGCTCTACCAACTGAGCTATCAGGGAACATTACAAAGAGGTGCGGTTGAATCTCAAGGCATTGCGCCTTGAAAACTGGATACGAAAGATTGCCTTGCCGAACTTTAGCTGTTGCTTACAGGTTGTATGGACCATATAAGCGTTTTAGGATAAGCCCTCGACCGATTAGTATTCGTCAGCTGCACACATTGCTGTGCTTCCACCCCGAACCTATCAACCTCGTCGTCTTCAAGGGGTCTTACATACTGGGAAATCTCATCTTGAGGGGGGCTTCACG
>NZ_JAUSST010000008.1 GCF_030812415.1 Paenibacillus harenae
CGGACACCGAATCGAGCTCGGTTACTTGAACGGGGGAAGATCTGTTGGTCGTGCTTCCATCGCCCAGTTGGCCACCACCATTAAATCCCCACGCCAAGACGGTTCCGTCGCTGTTGAGTGCCAAACTATGAGCATAGCCCGCAGCAACGTCGATCACCGAACTGAGCCCCTGTACTTGAACAGGAGTATGACGGTAGGTGGTCACAAGACTGGTTCCATCGTGTAAGGTTAAGCCGCCAGGCACCCCGTCTTGACCATAATCATTGTTTCCCCACGCCCAGACAGTTCCATCGCTTTTTATTGCTAAACTATGGTAAGCGCCCGCAGTAACATCGATCACCGAACTGAGACCCTGTACTTGAACGGGAGTATATCGCTCTGTCGTGCTTCCATCGCCGAGTTGACCGTTCCAATTCCCACCCCACGCCCATACCGTTCCATCGCTTTTTATTGCGAAATTATGGTGACTCCCTGAAGCAATGGCGACCACGGAGCTAAGATTGGTTACCTGAACGGGAGAAGAACTGGGGAGTGTCGTTCTTCCAATCCCCAGTTGACCATTACTATTGTTTCCCCACGCCCAGACGGTTCCGTCGCTTTTTAGTGCCAAACTATGCGCACTGCCTGCAGCAACGGCAATCACCGAATCGAGCTCGGTTACTTGAACGGGGGAAGATCTGTTGGTCGTGCTTCCATCGCCCAGTTGGGCAAGAATGTTCTCTCCCCACGCCCATACCGTTCCGTCCTGTTTTAGAGCAAGAGTATGAGTAACTCCTCCTACAACCATCGTTACACCCGAATTGGAACTCTCTGCTGCCACCGCGGAACCGACCTCAGCGGCGGCTGCCTGGAAGGGCAGTAGCAGCGTCAGCAGCAAAAATCCACAAACTAAAAGCATAAACCGTCGTCTCATCCATCTTCACTCCATTATTTTTTACCTTAAATCTACCATATTACCAAAATCTATGAATGTGCTCATTGCACTAATACAAAACAAATCTACCCAAAATGCTTATGTTTCCACAGTCATTTAAAGAGCTGTTGGCCATACGCTGACGCGATGAAGAAAAAACATGCGATTTATTTGTTTGAATCGACGTGGAAGAAGACATATACAGATCGTGGCTTCGGAAAATTCTAACGAAGTATTCCGAGGAGGCGCAACTTACGCAAAACCTCTCGTCACACAAACTACACCACTTCTTACTTACTTGGCTGAAAAAGCAAGGAATCGACGATGCGCTGATACAACCATATTCCGACCACGAAAGTAGGAAGCCGTTGGAAGTGTATTCAAAGCTCGTCATCACCGATGCTCAACAGGCTGGTCTAGCTATTGTTATTATCGATCCGATTTTTGCTTATCAAATACCGCTCACCAGGGAAACGAGCGTGGATACCGCATTAGGCGATATTATTCGTAACATGGTTGTATGCGCGCTCTGGATTCCGTACTTCCTTAAATCCGAGCGCGTGCAAGCTACATTTGTCAGGTAACGGATATGGAGATCAAACTAAATGTACTCGGGGGATGAATAGTTGGATACCACAATTGCAGCCTTATGTTCGTAGAGGAGAAACGCAAGAAGATCAGGTTGCATTTAGCATATGTACGCGATATATTGCATGTATGAATAATTGATACAGATTCACCTCAAACCCTACTGGGGTATGGAGAAAACGGAGGTGCGAGGATGAAGCCAATCCATCCTGGGACGGTTCAAAGCGCAATCGATAAGTTTAAGGATCAAGATTTATATGTTCATTTGGAGATGACATCCGGGGCGTACGCGAGCCATTACGATAGCTCCAAGCACCCTGCGGCTACCTTCATCAGCAATGCGGTCATACGATATTCCCATGGATCGATCGCAGGTAACGGGCCTTATCGCGTAGGATTGAAGACGGAAGGCGGCTGGATTTATTCCGAAGGACTTACACACTATGAAGAGAACGATACGGAGCGGCTTATTATGGCGGGCCATGACGGGCAGGGCAAGCTGGTTGTCGCGTTGCAGCTTAGCCGCACGCCGTTCTGATAAGAGAGGGGATGAGAACCATGAAGCATGATCGTATTCTCGTCGTATTCCCGCATCCGGACGACGAAGCTTATTCGACGTCGGGCACGCTGGCCAAGTATATTCATGAAGGCGCGCAAGTGACGTATGCGTGCTTGACGCTCGGCGAGATGGGAAGGAATATGGGCGTTCCTCCCTTCGCCAATCGGGTGACGCTTCCGGCCGTCCGCAAGCTGGAGCTTGAAGTGTCATGCCGGGCCATCGGCATTCAAGATCTGCGCCTGCTGGGGTTTCACGATAAAATGGTCGAGTTCGAGCCTCCAGCGAGACTGGACGCGCCGATTGCCGCCATTATCGAGGAGTTGCGCCCGTCGCTCGTTATCACGTTCTATCCTGGGTACAGCGTTCATCCCGATCATGATGCAACCGGCGAGGCCGTCGTTCGCATTATAAGCAAATTGCCTAGGGAGAAGCGGCCTGTCGTGCATGGCATAGCTTTTTCCAAAAATCATCAAGAATCGATTGGCAGTCCCGACGTCTATGAAGACGTGAGACCGTTCTTGAAAGCAAAGCTGGCATCGATTTCCGCACATCGCTCGCAGTTTCAGCCGCCGGAATGGGCTGGCGGCAAGAGGCTGAGCTATAAGGAGCTTGAGGATCGCTTCGGTACCGAGCACTTCTGGACCTATCGGTTCAACTAATAAAGAAAGGCCGACCCGCTGCATAAGCGGATCGGCCTTTTCTTCGTCGTTATTCGGACTTCTTTTCCTTCGCTTCCTGCTCCTCATAGAACCAAAGCGGATCTTCATTGTCGACCTCGCCGTTGTAGTTGATCAGCAATTCTTCTCCGGCTTTCACGTCGGTATAGGCGTAGAAGTCAACCGTGAGATTATCGAAATTCAGATCATAATGCGTGTTGGGCGTATAGGAGTGATTGAACAACATCCCGTAGCCGAGCAGCAGGGCGGAGTGATGCTCTCCGAATTCGAATGCGTAGTCAGCGAAAATCGTTTTCTCCAGGTGTACATGCTCCTCGTTCGGATAAGGGAGTGCGGGTGCTTGATGAAAAACGACTCCCTGGGGTATATCGACTGTCGCGAATACGCCTCGATTCAATTCTCCGTTGCTAAGCTTTGATGTCTTTATTTCAATCATGGTAGTCACCTGCGCGTTCTATAGTATAGGGGCTTCGGTAGACTAGCCCCACTTGAATTATATCGGTATAATCCAAATATAACAAAGGAATCGTCCGAAATACAGCGTGAATGGCATGCGCCGGGGGAGGAACATCGTTGTTCGACATTGTCATCATAGGTGCAGGGGTAAGCGGAATCTTCGCCGCTCATGCGCTGGCCGAAGGAAACAAACGCGTATTAATGATCGATAAAGGGAAGCCGCTTAACGAAAGGTATTGCCCGTTGGATAAGGGCGGGCCCTGCGGCTGCACCTCCTGCGCGAAGTACGTCGGCTTCGGCGGCCTCGGCAAGTCTGAGGGGAAGTATAACTATACGAACGACTTCGGAGGCGACCTCGAAACGAAAGTAGGCTATAGCAAAGCGTTGCAGCTTATGGACGAAGTAGACGATATATTATGCCGTTATGGCGCTGGACAAGCGGCCATGTACAGCACGGAAAATCCGTTGCTCGCAAAGCGGGCAGGGGAAGCGGGCTTCGACGTGCTTGCGACGAGAACGCGACATCTAGGATCCGCCTTGTCCGAAGAGGTGCTGCAGGCAATGTTCGACGATCTGGCACGCGGAATCTCCTTCCTTTTCGAGACGGAGGTCAGTCTTATCAGGGAGCATCCGGAAGGCTTCGAGCTATCGATCCCTGAGCGTGATCCCATATATACGAAGAAGCTGATAATCGCAACAGGAAGAAGCGGAACGGAGTGGTGGTCTGGCCAATGCCGTGCATTGGGCATTTCACAGCAAATCGCCCGCCTCGACATCGGCCTGCGGTTCGAGATGTTCGGAGGTCAGCTGGACGCGATTCTTCAAGAGCAGTTCGAAACAAAGCTGCGATTCTCGGGGGAAGGATTCACCGCTACGACCTATTGCATGAATCCCAGAGGGAGAGTCATACGGAAATACCAAGACGGACTCGTGATGGCAGACGGTCAAAACTACCGGGAGCAGGCAGAAGGGTCGCCGAATCTGAACTTTACTTTGTTCGCACCGAGTTACTTCGCTTCACTGGAAGAAGCCGATACCTATGCGCGTGAGGTGATCGGCGGCATAAATCAAGGGGGAGACCGCATCGTTGCCCAGCGACTGGGCGATCTTAGGAAGGGGCGGGGAACGTCGGAAGCCGGCGGAACAAGCAACCGTATAAAGCCGACGTTGAAGGCGGATTGGGGGAACCTCGTCGATGAACTGCCCGATAGTTATATCCGAATATCGCTGTCTTTCGTTGATGCGATGGAGCGGCTGCTTGGGATAGCGGTAGATGAGGATACGATTCTGTATGGCGTCGATGCCAAGTTTTATGCGCCGATGCTGGACACGTCAAAGGACTTCGAATCCCGCATCGCGAATTTGCATGTCATAGGAGATTGTTCGGGCATCACGCATTCTTTATCGCAGGCGGCGGCCAGCGGTTTGCATACGGGTAAGCGATTAGCGTTTGCCTAACCGCAAAGGTAGAATGAACGAATATGCATATAATCGAAGAATGGAGGAGGGTTTGGATGACTGAGATAAATAATCCGGGCGAGATTAGCGAGGTCGTCGTGGAGTGCAGCATTTGGGTTGATGCTTCCAAGGAACTTGTGTGGGGAGCAGTGACGGAAGGAGAGCAATTAACGAAGTGGTATTCTCCTGGTTCCCCTTGGGACGTACCGGAGCTTCTTGAAGGTGGAGAAGCTTACTTCCACCACTCTCCTAACGAGTATCATGAGGGCATAGACGTGGTTACGCTCAAGGCAACTATCGTATCCGTCTTGCCATTGAAGCAGTTCGCTCTCAGGTGGGAGTTCGAATCGGAAGGACCAGCGATGGTCACCTCCTTCCTGCTTGACGAGGAGAATGGAGGAACGACCGTAACGATAACGGAGACCGGCTATGAGACGGAAGAGCAAGCCGTGCCGACGCAGGAAGGCTACACGATGTCGCTAATGAACCTGAAGGCGCATTTGGAAGGAAGAGGCATGCCTTATTAATGTCCTATATTGGATTTCTGCAGGATAGAGGCCCCTTGGGAGGGCGCTTAACTGCTATGTTGGATTTTTGCAGCAATTTCTAGCTTGAACGGATGGAACGAAGCTTTCCGAAGGAAGTTAGTGCCAAAATCCAACATAGGCTCTAATATCACCTTGAACCGTCAAAAGTTAACGCAAAAATCCAATATAGACGTTAAAAAAAGGACAAGGGGTCAAGCCGTGAAGCTAAGAGTATTGTTATCAATTGTTGCGCTTATCATTGGACTTGCTGTGCCTTTCTTGCCAATATGGCTGAAGGTGCTTCTAATCGCAGCTGTATGGCTGGTGGATGCGGGGACAAGCGAGAAGGATGAAAAGAAGAATCATAGTGTCGGTATCTTGTTTGCCTTTGGACTTATCGTTACGTATTTGATCAAGTTTATTTGGCTTTAGATACGACTCAAAGACCTTTCCAGAACCGTAGCTCTGGAAAGGTCTTGTTTCACGCGTTAATTATAGTATGGCCAGCCGCTGGAATCCCAGTACAGATCGCTAATGAGCAGCTTCGGAGCGCCGTTCTCCGCTACGCTGTAGGCATGGCGGGCAATGACGTTCGTGCCTGACACGTCTTGGCCGCCCGGTCCGACCCATGCGCTGTTGCCGCTGTCGATGACGCTGGCTCCGCCGTTTTTCATATCGACGCCGTTCTTGTCGTAATAAGGTCCAAGCACGTTCGTGGAACGCCCGACGGCAATCTTGTAAGTGCTGTCCGTGCCGTTGCAGCATACGCCGATCGAGACGAATAAGTAATAGTAGCCGGTGCTGCTGTTGTAGACGAGGCTCGGACCCTCGATACCGCCGGACTTGGTTGCGATACGGTAAGCGTTGCCCGTCGGCTTCATCGTTGTTTTGCTGATGGCCGTAATATAGATGCCGCTGCTCCAAGAGCCGAAAACCATATATAGGTTGCCGTTCGCGGCCTGCATGATGTTTGGGTCGATTGCGTTGTAGTTGGTGGAGTTGTCGGAGCTGATAACGACGCCTTGATCTGTCCATACGCCGCCGGAGATGGAGGTGGTCGTTGTTAAGCCGATCGCAGAAACTTTAGAGCCGAAGGTGGAGATGGAGTAGTACAGGTGGTACTTGCCGTTGTAGTAGAAAATATCCGGGGCCCATACATCAAGCCCCGTGTGGTCCGGCACGTAGGTGCTCCACCATGAAGGCCTCGACGTGTAGATCGGCAAGGACCGGTTGTACGTCGTACCGTTCGTTGAATAGAGTACTTGGAGACCTGAGCCCGTACTGAATACCCAGTGCGTACTCCCCTCCTTGATGTAAGCCGGATCATGCACGTTCGTATCGCCATTAAGAGACCAGGTTGCGGCATAAACGGGGAAAACGGATGAGAAAACAAGCATGGCGGACAACAGAAGCAAGGTAATAATCCTCTTTCTTGACTTGAACATCTTCGCTACTCTCCTTTGATCATCGTTTTATTTGGAATTGCTTTTCCCACTTGCCAGGCCCTTATTATCACCTCCTGTTTATAGTTTGATAGCGCTTACATTTAGTTAAAAAATGCTGAGTCTCAATTACATGGAAGGTGCTGCTTATGCGCTGAGTTCGGGGCGTGAAAGATAATGTTTATGTTTTCATTAATTTATTAACGTAAATGATACAAATAGAAACTACAGCAAATCCAGGTAATCGTCAATCCTTATTTTTTTGCTCCTGGGCCGATATTGAATATACGATTTAGGTAACAAGTCATTCGCTATATGGGCAGGAATGATAGAGTAATCATTAATTGGGTTTATAGTTTTTATCGTTTATTAATTAGTAACACTGTTAAGCTGCATATTATACAATCATTAACTTGGCTTAATAAAGTCTTGACAACTTATTAACCAAGTATTAACATATGGTGAAAATAAGAGGATGAACATAGGGGTACTAATTGAAGTGTTTAATGCTGTTAATTATTTTCTGAATAATCAGAAAATTAAGGTAGGTTTAATGCGACTCGTCGATAGGGGGATTCCATTGAATGATCCGCTGCTAGCCATTAAAAATCTCACCACCTCATTCCGCATTGCCGACGATTATTATGCCGCCGTTGACGACGTGACGCTGACGATCGGCAAAAATGAAATTGTTGCGATCGTAGGAGAGTCCGGCTCTGGCAAGAGCGCGCTCGCCTTCTCTATCATGGGGCTTCATACGAGAGCTAGAATCGAAGGACATATTTACTATAAGGGACAAGATATTGTCCCGTTACCCCCGTCCAAGCAGAACAAGCTGCGAGGCAAGGAGATCGGTATGATCTTCCAAGATCCGCTCTCCGCGCTTAATCCATTAATGATTATAGGCGCTCAGATCGAAGAAGCGCTGCTTCTTCATCAGCCGAAGCTCTCCAAGAAGGAACGACGATTGGCAGTGATCGAGCTGCTGACCAAGGTCGGCATACCGCGGCCGGAGCATACCTATGGGCAATTTCCCCATGAACTATCCGGCGGGATGAGACAGCGGGTCGTCATCGCGATAGCGATCGCCAATGAGCCGAAGCTGCTTATCGCGGACGAGCCGACGACAGCGCTGGACGTTACGATTCAATTGCAAATCCTCGAATTAATCAAGAAACTAAAGAACGAAAGCGAAGCCGGTATTCTCTTAATCACGCATGATCTTGGCGTCGTCGCCGAGATGGCCGATCGCGTCGCCGTCATGTACGCAGGACAAATTGTGGAAATCGCCGATATATATACGCTCCTATCCGCAGCCAAACACCCATACACCAGGTCGTTACTGCATTCCATTCCAACTTCCAAAGAATCGCAATCCAGACTGCATGTCATTCAAGGCATCGTGCCTTCCCTGCAAAATCTTCCGCGGCAAGGCTGCCGCTTCCGCTCTCGCATGCCGTGGATAGATCCATCCGCGCATGAAGACAATCCAACCATGCACGAAATCGCTCCCGGACATTACGTCAGGTGCACATGCTACAAGTCCTTTCACTTCCCCGATCAGAAGGAGGTGAACGATATACATGTCCTTTCTTGAGGTGAAGGATTTAAAGGTGCATTTTCCGAGCCGAGGCGGCATTCTTAGCAAGAAGATTCCTCCCGTGCGAGCGGTAGACGGCATTAACCTATCGATTGAGGAGGGGCAAACCTACGGTCTCGTAGGCGAATCCGGATCCGGCAAGACGACGACGGGCAGAGCGATTATCGGGCTGAATGCGATCACGTCGGGCAGCGTCCTGTTCGAAGGCTATGATCTGGCCAAAGGCGGCCGAAGAAGCCATCTCGACGTACGCAGGGATATTCAAATGATTTTCCAGGATCCGTACTCCTCCTTGAATCCGAAGAAACGGGTGCTTGATATTATCGCCGAGCCGCTGCGGAACTTCGAGAGGCTGTCGCCTATGGAGGAGAAACTTCGGGTGCAGCAATTGCTGGAGCAGGTCGGCATGAGCCCGGAAATGATCTACAAATATCCGCATGAGTTCTCGGGCGGCCAGCGTCAGCGGATCGGGATAGCGAGAGCCGTTGCCTTGAAGCCAAAGCTGGTCATTGCCGATGAGCCGGTGTCCGCGCTCGATGTATCGGTGCAGGCACAAGTGCTTAATTTCATGAAGGATATTCAACAGGAAATGAAGCTTACCTATCTGTTAATCAGTCATGATCTCGGCATTATTCGTCATATGTGCAATCATATCGGCATTATGTACAAGGGTCGTTATGTGGAGCAAGGAACGACGGCCGATATTTTCGGCAATCCGCAGCATATCTATACGAAGCGGCTTATCACGGCTATTCCGAACATCGACCCGTTGCAGCGAGACAAGCAGCATATTTATCGCGAGGCGGTGCGAGAGGAATACGAGAGGGCGCACGACAGCTATTTCGACAACGAGGGGTTTGCCTTACCCTTGAAGCCTATTACAAAGACACATCTAGCGGCATTGCCTGAGAGAGGTTGAGAGCGATGTGGAGGACAGTAGCGCGAAGAATGGTTATTATGATTCCCCAAATCTTCTTATTAAGCATTCTCGTATTTCTGATGGCGAAGGCGATGCCGGGCGACGCGCTGACAGGCTTGCTGGATCCCAGCATAGACCCTGCGTCGCTTGAAGCGCAGCGGGAAAGGCTAGGTCTGAACAACCCGTGGCAGGTTCAGTATTGGGACTGGATTACGAAGGCGTTTCAAGGTGACTTCGGACAATCGTTCCGCTTCAAAATGCCGGTCTCCGATCTAATCGGGCAGCGCATGATGAATACGATCTGGCTATCGATCGTGACTTTGATCCTCACTTACTTGATCGCCATTCCTCTTGGCATTACGAGCGGACGCTACAACGATACATGGGCGGATCGCTTCATTACGGGTTATACGTACTTGGGCTTCGCCGCACCGCTGTTTATATTCGCCTTGTTAATGCTATGGATATTCGGCTTCCATTTCGGCTGGTTTCCGACCGGGGGGAGCGTCGAGCCTGGGATGAAGCCGGGGACGCTTGAATACGTTCTGAGCAAATTCTATCACTTGCTGCTGCCGGCCTTGTCCATGGCGCTTATTACGACGGTCACGACCGTCCAACTGCTTCGCAGCGAGATTATCGATACGAAGCAGAAGGACTTCATCGTAACGGCAAGAGCGAAGGGAGCGTCGGAGTCGCGCGTCTATAACCGTCATATTTTGCGCAATTCATTGCTGCCTATCGCTGCTTTCTTCGGTTATGAAATTACGGGACTGATCGGCGGCACGGTATTTATTGAGAGCATCTACAGCTATCCCGGAATGGGCGAGCTGTTCCTCAGCTCGATCTCGCTTCGCGATTTCAGCGTCGTTACCGCGCTTGTCCTGTTGTACGGGGCTGCGTCGATTATCGGTGCATTAATATCGGACATCACATTAAGCGCCGTCGATCCGCGCATTCGGATTAAATAACGGCCAAGATGGATGCATAGGGGTGAACCATATGAGGAAGACATACGCCGAGGTACCTGGCGTAAGCATAGGAAGCAGGAGCCCTTCGAGCTGGAATATTTTGTGGCGGGAGCTCGTTCGAGATCGGTTGGCTTTCGTATCGCTGCTTTTTCTGGGGATTGTCATCTTGCTCGTCTACGGTATTTCCTTCGTGCTCGACCAAGAGCAGATTGTGTCCATCGATCTGTTCGCGCTTAAGAAGCCGCCTTCGGCCGAGCATTGGCTAGGTACCGACTATGGCGGGCGCGACGTATTCGGGCAGCTCATCATAGGCACGCGCAATTCGTTGTCTATCGGCATTATCGTTACTGTGCTGACGGGGCTCATAGGCGTGCTCATCGGGCTTATATCAGGCTACTTTGGAGGTACGGTCGACAATATCTTTATGCGCTTCGTTGATTTTTTCATGATTTTGCCGACGCTCATGATCGTTATTGCATTCGTAACGGCGGTACCCAAGTACAACGTCGTTTCCTTCTCGCTTATTATGACGGCGTTCCTATGGATGGGCATCGCAAGGCTTATACGCTCCAAGGCGCTGCAAGAGAGGGAGCTCGATTATGTGCAGGCCTCCAAGACGCTGGGCTCCTCGCATCTGAAAATCATGATTTCGCAAGTGCTGCCGAACTTAAGCTCGATCATTATCGTCACGATGACGCTGAATTTGGCTGCCAATATCGGCCTTGAATCCGGACTCTCGTTCTTGGGCTTCGGATTTCCGGAGAGCACGCCTAGTCTAGGCACGTTAGTCAGCTATGCAAGAGATCCGCAGACGCTGGAGTCGAGATGGTGGATATGGTTACCCGCATCGGTTCTCATATTGGTTCTGATGCTATGTATAAATAATGTCGGTCAAGCGCTTAAGCGGGCGACGGACGCAAGACAAAGAAAAGGATGATGAGGAGGAGAAAGATTTATGATGAGAAGCTTTCGGTTTACAAGGTCTGCATTCGTCCCCATGTTGCTCGCGCTGGTGCTGCTGCTTGCAGCCTGTTCATCCGGCAACGGGAACGAGAAGAACGAACCGCCACCGGCGGATAGCAGCAACAAGCCATCGCCCACGGAAGAAGTAAAGGAACCAACGCCGGAACCCGACGACGGACTTTACTCCATAGAAGATTTCAGCAACGTGAAGAAAAACGAAGGCACGCCTATCGAGAACGGTTCGCTGACGTTCGGCCTTGTATCCGACACGCCGTTCGAAGGCACGCTGAACTTCAACTTCTACTCGGGCGACCCGGATTCGCAGGTGCTCGGCTGGTTTGACGAGGGACTTCTGACTTGGGATGAAAGCTACGTATTCACGAATGACGGGGCCGCTACCTACGAGGTGTCGGAGGATGGACGCACCTTTACGTTCACGATTCGAGACAACGTCAACTGGCATGACGGCAAGCCGGTAACGGCCGCGGACTGGGAGTTCGCGCATCTGGTCATCGGCGATCCGAAGTATGACGGTCCTCGCTACGATTCCACGTTCACGAATATCGTAGGCATGAACGAGTACCACGAGGGCAAGGCGGATAAAATTTCAGGTATCGAAGTGATTAACGACAAGCAACTTAAGATTACCTACATTGAATCGACGCCATCCCTATTGACGGGCGGCATCTGGACTTATCCGTTGGCTAAGCATATTTTTGGCAGCATTCCGGTCGAGAAAATATCCGCTTCCCCGGAAGTGCGCGAGAAGCCGATCGGCTTCGGACCGTTTAAGGTGGAGAGCATCACCCCAGGCGAATCCGTCGTATATACGAAGAACGCGGATTACTGGCGCGGCGAGCCGGCCCTTGAGAAGGTTACGCTTAAAGTGATTAATCCGACGACGATCGTACAGCAATTGGAGAGCGGCGGCGTAGATCTCGTTGATTCGTTCCCGGTCGATCAATATCCGGATAACGCGGGCATGTCGAACGTCGAGTTCCTTGGCAATATCGATCGCGCGTATACGTATATCGGCTTTAAGCTAGGGACATGGGATGCGGAAGGCAGCAAGGTCGTGCCTAATCCGAAAGCGAAGATGGCCGATATCAACCTCCGCAAAGCGATGTGGCATGCGGTTGACAACGATCAGGTCGGCAAGCAGTTCTACCATGGCCTGCGCTGGAACGCGACAACGCTTATTCCGCCGTCGCACCCGGAGTATCACGATTCGTCGAATCCGGGCCTTGCGTTCGATGTCGATCTGGCGAACAAAATTTTGGACGACGCCGGTTATAAGAAAAACGGCGAGTTCCGTACGAATCCGGACGGCAGCGAGCTTGTCATTAACTTTATCTCGATGACGGGCGGCGACATTGCCGAACCGCTTGCGCAATACTACGTGCAATCATGGAAGGCAATCGGACTTAACGTGAATCTGGAGATGGTCGAGTTCAACACGTTCTACGACCGCGTCGGCGCAAACGGCGAGGACGATCCTAAAGTAGACGTGTACCAAGGCGCATGGGGGGTAGGCATCGACGTCGATCCGTCCGGACTGTATGGACGCGAAGCGATCTACAACTTCCCGCGTTATGCAAGCGATAAGCAGGATGAGTTGCTGAAGAAGGGCATCTCGAAGGAAGCGTTCGACGTGAAGGTTCGCCAAGGCATTTATAAGGAATGGCAGCAATTGATGGTCGAGGAGATTCCGGTATTCCCGACGCTGTATCGCGCGGTGCTCGTGCCGGTCAACAAAAGGGTGCTCAATTACGCGATTGGCGACGGAACGAACGTATACCTGCACCAGCTCGCCGTTTCGCAGGATAAACCGTTTGTAGCCGAGAAATAAGCAGCAGTAGACAAATACGCCGGCCTGCTCCGTTGATGGAGAGGCCGGCGTTTTCGCATTTAAAGCGGAATCCGATATTCGGAATATTCTTCGATCACATGCTCGCCTTGCTGGTAAATCCAGCGGAAAGTGAATTGGTCGCCTTCGTAACCGGTACGTTTGCGAATGTCCGGAAGAATAAGGGCCTCGAAGTTCGTCAGCAGGATCTGCTCCATCTCCCGCAGCCGCTGGGCGTTTGCTAGGCTAAGCTGCTGGGCTTCTTCATCGGATGAGGCGGTCTGGCTGTAATAAGCGACCGCAACTTCATGGTCGCTTAGCTCTTCGGACAGCGGTTGGCCGGATCCTCGAAAAATCTCCTTCACCGTGTCCAGCCAGTCTTGATATAGGCGAATCGTTATGTTGGGTTTCACAGTTGCGCTCCTCTCGGCAATAAGGTCAAGCTTTATATCGTTATTTATTTTAACATAAACGTCAGGATGCCGTGGCAGATTGCAATGTAACAAATAAGGGAGATAAGCCGTCTGTTAGTTCGAGGTGATGGGATTGGGCAACAAGGTAACGATGATCATTCTTTCAATAACCATGCTGTTTTGTTTAGGGGTCGTAAAACCGGGCAAAGCGTTCGCGTGCTCTTGCGCAATGGTGCAATCGGCAGAGGCGCAGGTGAAGGACGAGATGGAGCGCAGCAGTGCGATCTTCGCAGGCAAAGTGCTTACGGTGACGCAGCCGCCAGAGAAGGAAATCATGTCTTCCGCCGATCCGGTTGAAGTACAGTTCGAGGTATCCCAGGTGTGGAAGGGTGACGTGCAGGCGCGAACGGCGGTATATACGGCGCTTAGCTCGGCGAGCTGCGGCATCGAGAATTTCGTGGAAGGGGCCGAATATATCGTTTCCGCTTACGAAAGCGAGGCGGCGCTTCATACGACCATTTGCAATATGACGAAGCCGCTGGATTCGGCAGCAGAGGAGCTGAAAGCGCTCGGAGATGGGAAGCAGCCGCAGCCGATCGGTATGAACGTCAAGAAGGAACGATCGAACTTGCCGCTTAGCGCGGATGGCGGAGAGCCGCAGTCCCCGGCAGCTAACGAGGCAGCTTCGGCCAGTACGAGCTCTAACATTTATGTGTTGATTGCTGCTCTGGTGCTGCTCATTGCAGCAGCAATGATTATATGGGTGAGAAGAAATCGAAAGCAATAATGATGTAGTCTTGCTTCGCAGTTAGGGGATAGTCCGGGATGGATACCGGGCTATCTTTTTCTCTGAGCCGACTCAATCAATGAACAAACAATTCTACTGTGGTTAAGATAAAGGGAATTAATCCAGTTATTTATTGGGAAATCAAACAGAAATATAGAATAACGGGAAATCCTCATGTTAATTCACCGAAATCACCTATCCGATTGAAAACCGGGGATATGAACGGGAGGAATTCCAGTTATTTCGTTCAATGCATCTTTTCGTATGTTGTGTGGTCAGTCGCAGTTTTTTAGGTAGAGAAGCAGAAAGTTAAAATGATTGCAAAAATCCATCCTATGTCGTCATAATCAGCCCGACTTGATGAAAGGAGTGCGGAAATCTAGGTTGGATCGTGCAGGCGAGCTTAATGCATGTTTAATGCAGGCTTATTGCTAGTTGCCAAACCATCGCGATGTAAGCTATCATAGTCAAGTTGCGCCTAAAGGATCATGCGTGCAATAACTTCTAACTATATAAGTCAATAGAAAAGAGAGAGCAGCAAACGGATATGGATATGCAGATGAATCAAACTGTCCGGCAGGGGACAAAACCCGCGGGATCGATCATGGCCGCAGTGTTATCGCTAACCCTCGGCACCTTCGCGTTCGGTATGACGGAATTTGTAATTATGGGCTTACTGACGAATGTAGCGCAGGACTTGAATATTTCGATCGCCAGCGCCGGTCAGCTCATTACCGGCTATGCGCTTGGCGTAGCCATCGGCGGTCCGGTTATGACCGTGCTTACGCTTCGCATGCCGCGCAAGCAATTGCTATGCGCCTTGCTCGTCATCTTCATTGCAGGCAACGCGCTTGCGGCGCTTGCACCCAACTATTCGGTGCTTATGCTGGCCAGAGTCCTAACCTCGCTGGCGCATGGCACTTTCTTCGGCGTCAGCTCGGTTATTGCAGCCGGACTGGTTAGCCCGGAGAAGCGGGCCAGCGCCATTGCGCTCATGTATACGGGGCTTACGGTTGCCAATATCGTTGGCGTTCCGCTCGGCACTTACATCGGCCAGCAATTCGGTTGGAATTCGACGTTCAGCATTGTAGCGGTACTTGGTTTGTTGGTCGTCGCAGGCATCATACTGTTCGTGCCCAAGGTTCCTCATAACCGCAAAGCAAGCATCGGCAAGGAGCTTAAGATTTTCGGCAACAGGCAGGTGTTGCTCGCTTTCTTCGTAACGGTATTCGGCTTCGGGGGCGTGTTCACGGCGTTCACGTACATCGATCCGCTGCTGCAAGAGATTACGGGCTTTAATGAACAATATGTCACCGGCATCCTTATTTTATTCGGAATCGGCATGACGGTCGGCAATTTGGTCGGAGGCAAGCTGGCCGATTGGCGATTAATGCCGTCATTGATGGCATGTCTGGCTTTCCTGGCCGTCATGTTGTTCATCTTCTTCTTCACGGTGGACAACAAAGTATTGTCGGTCATAACGATATTCATCTGGGGCATGGCTTCGTTTCTGATCGTCCCCGGCTTGCAAATGCGCATTATGGATATGGCGAAGGATGCGCCGACGATGGCTTCGACGGCGAATCAATCGGCCTTCAACCTCGGCAATGCGGGAGGGGCAATTATTGGCGGCCTTGCCGTGAACGGCATCGGTCTTCATCATGTGCCATGGATTGCGGCCATTGTGACGTTAGGCGGACTAGTCTTAACGGCCATTAGCTACAGAATGGAACAGAAGCAAAGCCGCGAGACGACAGCATAACGGTTCGGCAAAATAAGAGCAGGACGAGGCAGACGATGAGACGATGATCGCTGCGGCTGTCCTGTTCTTTTTTTCCTGTGCGGGGTAGGTACTACGCATAGTTGGTACTATACGCGCAGGTTAGCCGCTGGTATATTCAAATCAAATAGAACGCGGGCAGGACCGGCGTTCTTCATCCTTGAATGAGAAGAGGCGAGCGCCGTGCTGTACAATCCCGATCGTTTGGAACAAAGCGAAGGCCCGGAAAATAACATCTATGTGCTGCTTACGAATACGGGCACGCTGTTCACGCGACTGATTAAGGCTTTTACGAGCGCTCCCTATAATCATGCTTCGTTAGCGTTCGACGTGGAGCTTAAGGAAGTGTACAGCTTCGGGCGCATGAGGCCGAACAATCCGTTGCTGGCTGGTTTCGTTCAAGAAAACGTCTACGATGGCGTCTACCGCATGCATCCGGATACAAGCTGTACGCTGCTCCGGTTCCGCGTAACCGAACAGCAGATTGCGATGATAAAGCAATTCGTACAAAGCATAGAACAGAATAAGAACGATTACGGCTATAATCTGCTCGGTGTTATCGGTATTATGCTAAAGGTCGATTATAATCCGGAATCCGAATACTTTTGCTCCCAATTCGTAGCGGAAGCGTTGAACAGAGGCGGCCTTGAGCTATGGGATCGCCCATCTACGAAAGTAACACCTGAAGACTTTCGTCAGCACCCTCAGATGGAGGCCGTTTATGAAGGTCTGCTGTATGACTATCCGCTGCTCGACGAGCACAAGGTCCGCCTAGCGCTCGCGAATCGCACGGGAGCCGTCAAAGGCGCGGCAGGCTATGGAATATAAAGCTCGTAGAAGCAATACTTTGCGTATGAGAGAGGCAATCTCGCAGGTAAAAGTATAGTCAGGCAATAAGCGGCGGCATCCTTGCTGGAAGACTCTGTTCTTGCCTTACAGCAGCATGTCGCGCTATGCTGGGAATATACTTTTTTTAATTTGTGTTTAGATTGCGAAAACAGTTCTCACTACATACGTTAGGAATAGATGACAATGACAATTGGTTTTTTGGATTCGGGTATTGGCGGGTTGACCGTATTGTCGGAAGCATTGCGGCGCCTTCCTGCAAATGATTACTTGTATATGGCGGACACGCTCCACGTTCCCTATGGCACGAAGCCGATGGAAGCGGTCAGAGCTTATGTTCTTGAAGCAGTCGAGACAATGGTAGCAACGGGTATCGATGCGCTTGTTATTGCTTGCAACACGGCGACGAGCATAGCGGTCGCCGAGCTTCGCGAGAAGTATTCATTCCCGATCGTCGGGATGGAGCCGGCCGTGAAGCCAGCGGTAGAGATGAACCGCGCTACGGGCAAGCGCGTACTCGTATTTGCAACGCCGCTCACACTGCAGCTGCCTAAGTATTATGGGCTCGTGTCCCGCGTGGACGAGGAGGGCATCGTCGATTCATTGCCGCTGCCCGAGCTCGTCGGCTATTGCGAAAACCTGCAGTTCGATAGGGCATTGATGCGGGACTATTTCCTTGGCAAGCTGGCGGGATATGATTTGAACCAATACGGCATCATTGTGCTTGGCTGCACGCATTATCCGTTCTATCGCTCTATCTTAAGACAAGTGCTGCCGGCTCATATCCAGATCGTAGACGGCAACGTAGGGACGATTAAACGTCTAACGGCGCTTATGAATCGGTTCGGCATCGCGGAACGGCACGGGAACGGCAGCATCAAATTCATGTGTACAGGCGGAGAGGAAGCATATGTCGATAAAATGCGCTCCGCTCTAAGCTTCTATCAGGAGCTGAATATGCCGAGTGAGCTATAAGAGAACAGGCCGAGCGAAGCGGACATAAGTCCACGCTTCGCTCGGCCTATTTTTAATCCAATCCGTTCACCTTCAGCACGACCGGACAATGATCGCTGCCCATAATGTGGCAGTCGATCTGCGCGTCCGCCAGCTGCGGCGCAAGCCGGCTGGAAGCAAGGAAGTAGTCGATACGCCAGCCCACGTTCCGCTCTCTCACTTTCGGCATAAAGGACCACCAGCTGTACGCGTCGGCACGATCGGGATAAAAATGTCTGAACGTGTCGATAAAGCCGCTGTCCAGCAGCGTCGTCATCTTGCCGCGTTCCTCGGCCGTGAAGCCGGAGTTGCCCGTATTCGGCTTCGGATGCTTCAAATCGATCTCTTGATGGGCAACGTTCAGGTCGCCGCATACGATGACGGGCTTAAGCTCGTCGAGCTGCTTCAAGTACGTACGGAAGCGCTCCTCCCACTCCAGCCTGTAATCCAGCCGGGACAAGTCTCGCCTTGCATTAGGCGTATAAACATTAACCAAATAGAAATGATCGAATTCCAGCGTAATGACGCGCCCCTCGAATTCTTTGTCCTCTTCCAGTCCGTAGCGAACGGACAGCGGCTTCAGCTTGGAGAAAATAGCCGTCCCGGAATACCCCTTCTTCTCGGCATAGTTCCAGAACTGGTGATAGTTCTCGCCAAGCTCCAGCTTGATCTGCCCCTCTTGCAGCTTCGTTTCTTGAACGCAGAACAGATCCGCGTCCGCTTCGTTAAAGTAATCGATGAACCCTTTGCCTACGCAAGCCCGCAGGCCGTTGACATTCCATGAAATTAGCTTCATTATGAGTGCGCTCCTTACCGTGCATTTGCAGCTTTGTCTAGTGTAACATAAACGTTTGCCGTTGTTGCGGGCCGCTTGTCACAAATACTGCGCAACGGTATGATGAAATTAAACGGAATAGGTTCGGAAAAGTGTATCCTGATATTCGCCGCGTTTACTATACTAATTGGTAATAATGGAAACGGGGAGAGACGCTAGTGGACGCGAGGCAAGGGTTCAGCTTGTATGCGGAGCAGTTGCAAGATCGAATCTATCGGTACTGCGTACGAATTGCGGGAGATCGATGGGAGGCCGAAGACTTAAAGCAAGACGTCCTGCTTAAGCTTTACAGGGCTTTGGAGAACGATCCATCTCGTGAAATTAGTCATGCCTATATGTATAGAATCGCGCTTAACGCTTGGCGGGATAAGATACGGAAGAAAGGCAGAATAAGGCATGAGGTATTCGACCCTGCTGCAATCGATAGGGGCGAGCCGGATTTGCGGCTAGAGACGCGAGAGCTTCTAGAGACGCTCGCTGATCGGCTATCGCCTCGCGCGCTCGTTATTTTGCTCCTTATGGACGCATTCGGATTCACGGCTAAGGAGACGGGGGTGATGATCGGAGCGGCTGAAGGAGCGGTGCAGGTTACGCTCGGCCGTGCCCGCGGCAGACTGAAGAAGCTGGCTGGCAGGCTTGCCTTCGATCATAACGGGAGCGGGCCTGAGCGGACGAGGGCAGAGCAAGCCGAATACGGACGACTTGACTTCGAGGCGTTGGTCGAAGCGTTCCGAAGAAGGGATGCGAAGGCGATATGCCACTCTTACCGGGGTTTGGTGCAGCGGCAGGCATTCGTCAGCAATGTGCAGCTTGCAGGCGGCAAAATGTTTTTCTATTTTACCGATCCCGACGGTAACCGTTTTATGGTGACGGGGTGAATATTTTAGGTGCATCTGTTTGATTCGTGAAGCGGCATACGTTTATTTCATGCGGGGATAACGATAATAATGAGATATGGGAAGCGATAACGATGGCGGTTAAAGAGCTTGGAGGCGCGTTCATTCATGTAACCTGGCTTGAGGAATGGACGTCGCCGTGAAATCATCATTGTTTGTTCGACGAGTTCGATCCGGACGGCCATATGATCTGTCACATTGAGGTTGCGCCGATCGAACAGAAGGAGCTTACGCTAATTGAATAAGTGGAGGGCTATAGGATGAATATAAACTATTACAATACATTTATTACGGTGGCGCCCGATTGCCCGGCAGAGACAGGGATCATACCGCCGGATAAGAAGGACGGCCGAACGAAGCCAAGCTTGGAATATGAGCTGGCTGCCGGTCAGCCTTACGGGTATACGCAAGAGGAATTGTTGTTTGAAGTGTATGTGCGGCATAAGCAAATAGCGGAAGAAGAGTTGGCGGGGCGCCGTCAGGAGCATTGGGACGAGTTTTTCGGCAAGTCGCAAGCTTGCCTGCGCGCATCGATGCTGCCGAAGAAGTATGGCTGGGGCATTCATTTCGACGGTGACGGCAAGATGGCGCTCATTCCGAAGGAATCGGAGGCGTACCAACGCTACATCGAGAACGAGAACGGCGAACTGAAGGTCGTACCGGCGATGCGGAGCAGCAAGGCGAAATAAGCGACAAGGCGGGAATAGCATGTTGCGCGAAGGGAAAGTGTCGTTAACGGCATTTCGTCAAACTAAAATGCAGGTTCAGCCCCGTAAAAGCAAAAACCGCCTCATTAACTTCCCGAAATGGAACTAATGAGGTGGTTTTTAGGTTCGGTAGCGAATTAGTGTCCCAAAATGCAACTACAGTAGTGATTCGCATTTGCATGTCGGGAAGCTTAAGCCGCTATACCTTCTCCTTGCCGTGCCGGATGAACAGCCAGACACCGAAGAGGATGAAGCAGCCTGCCGCAAGCTGATAGCCCGACAGCGATTCATGGAGCAGCCACCAAGCGAGCAGCGAGGAAATGACCGGCTCGCCGAGAACGGCCATCGATACGGCGGCAGCGTTCATATATTTGAGCAGCCAATTGAATAGATAGTGGCCGAACAGCGTCGGCACGATAGCGAGCAGCAGGAATAAGCCCCATTCGCGTTCGCTGTAGCCGGTAAACGGATTGCCGAGCACAATATTGTACATGGCTAGCGATGTCGCCGCGAGCAAAAATACGGCGAAGTTGTAAACGAATGCGCTCATTTCATTCCTCAGCTGCTTACCGGCAAGCATATGGACGGCAACCGCTGCAGCTCCAAGCATCGATAATACGTCGCCAAGCAAGGCGTCTCCCGAGAGGCTGAAGTCGCCAGCTCCGATGAGGATCGATCCTACCAAAGCGATTCCAAGTCCCCAGAGCATCATCCGGTTCGCCTTCGTGCGGAACAGCCAGTACGAGCCTAGCATGACGAGCAGCGGTTCAAGCGTCAGCAGGACGGTCGAACTCGCGACGGTGGTGAGACGGAGCGAAGCCATCCATAACAGGAAATGGGCGCCCAGCATGACGCCGGATAAGGCGAGCAAACGCCATTGCCGCGCGCTAAGCCGCATGAATTCATGCCTGTACTTCCATACGAACGGGAGCATAAGCAGATTGGTCAAGTACAATCGGTACATCGCGATGACGGCGACGTCGGCCTCCGACCACCGAACGAATATAGAGGAGAACGAGATGGCAATGATACCTATCATATAGAGCAGATCATAAAGAGCAATTGATCTTGGTTTGGAAGTTATGTCGGTCATGATTGTTGATTCTCCGATGCTGTCGTTTCACTCGGGCAGCTTAAGCCCATTAAACGGTTTGGCCGGTCTTGGCTTGCTTCGCCTTCTCCAGCTCCGCGGCAAAATACTGCTGAAGCTCAGCGACCTTCTTCTCGTCTGTCAGAACGATTTTGTCTTTCAGAAAATGCTCGATGAGCACTTCCCATTCGGCAGGCGCCTTGCGTTGGATCATCGTGCGAACCGCGTTTTTCACGAGTCGGCGTTCTTTGGCATTCGTGTACATATCCTTATACTGCTGCTTCAAGTCCATATCCAGATGGTCGAAAATTTTGCGAAGCACCTCGCCGGTCATCCTCGCATCGTCAAGCGCACGGTGGGCGGAGCCTTCCGCTATAATTTCAAGCTCTTGAAGCGCGGTCTCGACGCTAACGTCGTTCGTTACGTTTCGGAAGCGCAAATAGCCTTTGAGCAAATCATAATAATAGAGGCTCGTCCAGAAGCTGTCATCGAGCTTATGCATCCGCGTATCGAGCATGATTCGCTTCATATCCTCGCCGCCCCAAGTGAACAGCAGCAGATCGTCGCTTTGTTTCAGCCAATCGTTGAATCGCGTGATGACCGCTTTGAAGCCTTCGGCCGTGTCGATGTCTTCCTGCTGAATGCCGGTCTTCTTCTTAATGAAGCTATTTAGTTTGGAGAAATAGACAGGTTTAATAAGCGACGAGAATTCATCCTTGAACTGAAGGTTCTCATCCAGGCGTACCGCACCGATCTCGATCACTTCCATAGGAAGCTCGCTGGCGAACTTGCGGCCGTTAAATTCAATATCCAATATAATGTAATCCAAAGTAAGTGTCCCCCGTTCTATGACTCGTGATTCCCATTCTAACAGAAAAGCCCACTATACAGTAATATTGAAATATTGGTCATGAAAAATAGCTGGAAGCAATAGAAATTTCCCCCTGCATAAGAGGATCGTACACCGAGGGGCTGCGCGCTGCAGGTTTATAATGAAGGCGTAGGCAACTTATCCATCAATGGCGGGGTGAATTATCGATGAACATTTCGATCCGCTTTGTTCGATATGGGGGTGTACCATATAGCGCAAATCCTTTATTTGCTCGGCAATCCAGAGGTGGAGCGGGTGACGGGCAAGCTTTATCAGGAAACAAAAATGCTGTAGGAGCGGAGTGAGACGAGCGGCTTCGATGTCGAGGAGCTCGGTACGGGTTTCGTTCGGTTCGCCGGAGGCCTGACGCTCGATATTATCGAGGCGTGGGCCGTCCACATGGGCGCTTCGAGGGCAGCAGCATCGCCGGCTCGAAGGGCGGCGTCCGTTTGCCGAGCGAACAAGCCGACGGGGGCACAAGGCCGTTCACCTTCCATAACACGGTGTGCGATATGGACATGGACAGTACGCTCGATCTGGATATGATGGACTTGCGGTGGCATCGCATTCGCGACAATGAGGATGCGTATGATTCATCCCAGGCGCATTGGATTGCCGCGCTGCAAGGCAGAGTGCCTTTGCTGCCAACGGCTGACATAGCGCTGCGAACGATGCTCATCAGCGAAGGCATTTACTTATCGGATCGTTTAGGACGGGAAGTGACGGCGGAGGAAGCGATCGCTTCCTCGCAATCGACCGCCGTTCAAGTTTAACGAATGGCAGCGAATGTTAAGCATGCGCATCGTACGATTAAAGGATTCAACTTCGTTATCTATGGCGCATTAACGATAAATAGCACTTATTTTGCCCTTTATTTGCAGTCGATCGGCTTCTCAACGCTTGAGATCGGAGCGCTGATGGCGGGAGGACCAATCGTCTCGATCGTCGCGAAACCATTCTGGGGTTACTTGAGCGATCGTTTCCGGAACTTGCGCTTAACGCTAATATTGATGCTGCTCGGCAGCATGATCACTATGCAATTCGTGTTCCTTTCGGAATCCTATACGTTTATTTATGCGTCGATGCTTTTTTTTCTTCTTTTTCCAAATGCCGTTGTTTTCGCAGAGCAACACTTTAATTTTGAACAGCATCGAAGGCACGAACCGGAGCTTCGGCACTTTTCGGCTATGGGGCTCGCTCGGATGGGGGATCATGGCGGTGGCAGCAGGGCCGATTATCGGTCAAATTGGCATCGAGCGGTTATGGATGATATATACGATTATGATGCTGTTCTCGCTGGCCTTTGCTTTCGCGCTTCCGCGCGGAGAGGCGAAGAAGACGGCAGTGAAGGCCGGCAAGGTCAATTGTCGCTCCCTGTTCGCAAGCCGGGCGTTCTTCATCTTCCTGTTCGTCGGGTTAGTGTTATCCATTCCAAATTCAGTGAACAATACGTTCGTTGCCTTGTATATTAAGGAATTGGGCGGGGGAGAAAGCTTGACGCGCTCGTTTGGGGCGGCTTGTCGGGCATCGCGGCCGGCTTCATAGGGGGCGTGCTGTTCGAACAATCGGGAGCGGAGACGATGTACTTCATTTGTGGCGCTTTATCCGTGCTTGGCATAGCGGGCTTTTCTTTGCTCTACGCTAATGTCCGCAGACTGCAAGAGAAAGCGAAGAGCGGCTCGGAAGTGGCCGAAGCGCTGTAGTTTACACAGCCGGCAGATTCCGCAGTCCGGCCGTTCAGCCCATGCAACCTTCGGTTCGCTTTTATCGTTAGGAAGTTGTAAGCTTGCTTACGCCATAACGACCACGAAAGAGGCGGTACATCATGAAGAAACGTTGGAAAAGCGGAATTGCCGGGGCGGCGCTGCTGCTTGCGGTATCCTTCTCGGCGTCGGCATTCGCTGCGGAAGAGGGAGCAGCTGCCGCATTCGGAGATATTGCAGCAAGCTCGAGCAAGGCACAGATTGAGTCGCTGCAGGAGAGAGGCATTGTGAAGGGGATCACCGAAGCCGAGTTCGGGCCCGAGCTAAGCATGACCAATGCCCAAGCGATATCGCTAATCGTTCGCACGACGCAAATCAGCTTAGCAGCTATTGATTTCAAAAAAGCACCGACAGCGGACGGCTACTATACGAAGGTTAGAAATGAGGCGTGGTATGCCGAAGATTTTATTATCGCGCATTATAACGGCCTTGATATACCTGCGGATTTCGATCCGCGAGCTCCGATTACGAAGGAGCAGTTCGTTCACTATCTCGTCCAGGCCGTCGAGAAGACGGGCGAGTATCCGATGGTTAAGATGCTGATCGTCACCCAGGACGAGGAGGATATTACAGCGACTTACCAAGGCACGATTAACCGAGCTTTACTATACCAAATCGTCTCGCTTGACGAGGAGCAAAACTTCAACCCGCAGCATGTGCTGACACGCGCGGAGGGCGCAGCGATTCTGCACCGGACGCTTCAGTTTATAGAAGCGCATCAGGCGCAGGAGCAGCAGCCGGAACAACCGGAGCAATTGGATCAATAGCAAGCAGCATAGGACAACTTAAATCATCCCGACTCTTTTGGCAGCATAGCTGCAGGAGGAGCGGGATTTTTGTTCTTCTCCTAGATTAATCCATAATGTAAAAACGTTGCCGATAAACGAATTTCAGAGTTGATGAAGCAATCCAAGCAACTAAGCGAGCAAATAGGGTCGGTTAATCAAAACAAAAACTTGGATGACAAAATACGTATGGAGCGAGTCAATGCGTTGAAGGAGCAAATCCAACAAATTGAGGCTCAAATCAGCCAAATACGGATGGAAGAGCTAAGCAAACAGCAGAGAAGAAGGATGAAGAGGAAACCTCGAAGCAATATTCTTCTAACGCAAAGTGCGATATGGACGTCGTGATCAAGATCAGTGTCAACTTCGAGCAGCTCAAGGCGATGGAAAAAAACAAGGGGCAGATGGAACGGGAGTCCGGCACGCTACAAATAATATCCGCTCTGACCGGCATTTGTTGGAGATCAGTACGTCCGCAGACCCGGCAAGCAAGGCAGCTTGAAACAGAATTTAGATGAAACCGTGGTTAAGGGCAAACAGTGTTCGATTCATTTTCGGAATCGCTAGAATAGGCCTCCGTTCCATGTTTTCCTCCGGTTCTACAGGGTTATTGTCTCAGTATAATGCAGAGTTGGTTGGTAGGAAACGGAACGGGGCTGTACAAGAAGGGCTATTTTAACCCCCACGGTTATATTGGATTTTGGCATTATAGTATACCGCTATAAAGCAGCATTAAGAGCTATGTTGGATTTCTGCATCATCTTCGAACTGAAGTGCCGTATACGAGGCTTTTCAGCCAAAGTTAGTGCGAGAATCCAACATAGCCTTGGAAATGCCCGCTAACCGGTAAAAGGTAGTGCGAAAATCCAACATAGGCGTTCGAGCGAGGTGGAGCAATTACCGCCGCGTCTTGCGGCTGTTCAGCCATAGCGGGATGCGGAACAGCAGATTGATAAGCAGTACGACGAAGACGAGCACGGCGGCGGCCTTCTGGGCAATCTCCTGCGCGTCGGATACGATCGCTTCGGATTGGACGTACCACAGGTGGACGGCCAGCGTCTCGCCGGGGGAGAACAGGCTGAAGTCCCACATCTCGCCGGAGGTCGTGACGCCAGCGGTGAGGATGATGACCGCGCTTTCGCCGAAGGCGCGGCCGGCGACGAGGCAGATGCCGGTGATGATGCCGTTCAGCGCCGCCGGAATAAGAGCGCGCATGATCGTCTGCAGATGCGTTGCGCCAAGCGCGAAGGAGGCGCTCTTCTGTTCGGCGGGGACGGCGCGGATCGATTCCTCCGTAACACGTGTCAGTACGGGCAGGTTGAGGAAGGCGAGACTGATTGCGCCGCCGAGTATCGTGAGTCCGATCTGGAACAGCTCGACGAACAAGGCGATGCCGAACAAGCCGAAAATAATCGAAGGCACCGATGCCAGCCCTTCCACGCATACGCGCACGAAGCCGATCAGCTTATTGTCCGGCGCGAATTCGGCCAGATAGATGCCTGCCGCCATGCCGAGCGGGATCGAGATGAGAAGCGACAGAAACAAAATATAAAAGGAATTCAGAAGCGTAGGTCCAATACCGCCGCCTTCATCGATTTCGCTAGGCAGACCGAACAAGAAGTCCCACGTTAGCTTAGGAAGGCCGTCCTGCAGGATCAAGTAAAGCAATCCGAAAATAAACGCGATAATAAGGACCCCCGCGGTCCAGATCACACCGGAGAAGAGGCGGTCGTTGATGCGATTAAAGCCCTTGTTGTCGCGCCGAAACGGATTCGAGGCAGTTGCGGCGGTTGCACTCGCGCTAATAGGGTTCTTCATGATACGCGCTCTCCTCTCCGTTGCAGCCAGCGAACGGCTACGATCATCAGAAGGGAAATGAGCAGCAGCAGGAAGCCCATTAAGTACAACGCATAGTTCCATGTCGAGTCGAAAGGAACGTTCGAGATTTGCATGACGATATTGCTCGTCAAGACGGAGGTAGGCTTCAACAGGCTGTCGGCAATCTGCGGCGTATTGCCGATGACCATGACGACGGCCATCGTCTCGCCGACGGCGCGCGCCATGCCGAGTATGACGGCATACATGATGCCGCTCTTAGCCGACGGAAGAAGCACCTTCCAAACAGTCTGGAATCTTGTTGCGCCTAGCGCATAGGAGGCGTCGCTAAACTTGGCAGGCACGGCGCTAATGGCATCGTCGCTAATACGGCTAACGGTAGGGAGTACCATGATCGTTAACACGAGTGCCGCAGCGAGCAGCCCGTCGCCCATGCCTGTGCCCGTAACGTCGCGGATGAGCGGGATAAGTACGGTCAAACCGAGATAGCCGTATACGACCGACGGAATGCCGACGAGCAGGTCGAGAATCGGGCGAAGCGCGTTTTTCAGCCAAGTAGGGACGAACACCGACAGAAAGATCGCGATCATAAGCGAGAGCGGAACGGCAATGAGCAGCGTAAGCGCCGTCAAGGCGAAGGTGCCGAAGATGAAAACAAGCCCCCCGTATTGCTCGTTCTCCGGCGTCCAATCGGAAGAGAAGAAGAAGTCGGCGAACGAGATATGGTTGAACGTAAGCACGCCGGTCCGCAGCATAAGAAACAGGATGAGAACCAGGATAAGACATACGAAGGCCGCGGCCGCGATACAGAGGTAGCGGAACATGCGATTCATTGCGAATAAGCGCGAACGGCGGTCGAACTTTTTGCCGCTGCCTGCCAGCAGCGTACGGCCTAGCTCGGCGCGAAGCGGCGCTTTGCCGGCGGCAGGGTTTGAATCCAGCATAATCAGGGGCTCCTCTCTCGAAAGAGCGGCGGGCAATGCGCATCCATGCGCGTGCCAGCCGCTCTTTTCATGTGCGATTCATTCAAAAGAAATTTGCGTCGTTTATTTCATAGCCGAGATCGGGATGAATTTCAGCTTCTTGAGCGATCCGTTCTGGAACTTCGTGCTTTGCACGTATTTAATGAATTCTTTCGTAGCGCCGGTAGGCTCGCCCTTTGTCATGTAGTAGCCGTAGCCCCACACTTTGTACTTGCCGTTAATGACGTTAGCTTCCGTAGGCGCAATATCATTGATTTTCACGGCAACCATTTTGTCCGTTACGTAAGCAAGGTCCATGTAACCGATGGCGTTAGGCGTCGTTTCGATGGCCGACTTCATATCGCCGCTTGTTTTCACTTCTTTGTAGTTGTCGCCTTTGGTCATGAAATCGGTGCCTTGCAAAGCTTTGTCTTGGAAGTTAACGCGCGTACCGGAGCCGAACGTACGGTTGACGACGATAATATCGGCATCCTTGCCGCCAACCTCTTTCCAGTTCTTGATTTTGCCGGAGAAAATGCCTTGCAGCTGCTTCGTCGTCAAGTTCGTTGCCGTTACGTTTTTGTTCACGACGGCCGCGAAAGGAATGACGGCTACTTTATGTGCGACTTGGCCTTCGAACTTTTTGAAGCCCGGAACGTCCTTGGAAGCGTCCCAGTCTACGGCGCCGATCTGCGCGATCCCTTTGCGAACCGCCTGAGGTCCGGTAATCGAACCGGCTGCCGATGCGGAGATCTTTACTTTCGGGTGAAGCTTCTTGAATTCGTTTGCTGCTTGCAGCGTGAGAGGCAGCAGGGCGGAAGAGCCGTTAATGACAATCTTGCCGCTGAGCTTGCTTGCCGCTTGTACGGCCGTTACCGAGCTGAAGCCGATCACGGCTACGAGCATGGCGATTGTAAGTTGTTTAAACCATTTCATTGAAATTTCCCTCCATTAAATTAGTGAGTAACGTTTTTCCATTGGCCGTTAACCGATACGGCTAGCTGACCGTCGATCAGCGCGGCGAGGTGTCCGTGGCGCGATACGATAATTTCGGATACGCTATCGGATACCGCTCCGATAAGCTTGCTTTCGCCGATTACTGTATCGAACTCGTAAACGGCATTCGTTGAATCATCGTTTGCTGTCAGCAGGTATAGTCTTTCGGCGCCTTGCGCGAGCTGGTATACATCCTTCTGTGCGAATACGCTAGCCGGAGCAGCCTCTGTACCCGATGTAGAGACGGACGCGGCTTTGCCAAGGCTGGCATCGTCTGCCGTTACGCTTACGTAGTATACTTTGGAGCCGTCAGCCGCCAGCTCGATGAACACTTTATCGTCCGTGTCCTTCGTCAGTTGAACCGGCTTGTTGTCTGCCGCAGCGGAATTGTAGAAGTAGACTTGCGCTTCCGTTCCGGCTGCATCGATAGCGACATCGTCCAGTGCAACGTCGACGCTGCTGTCTGCCGTTACTTTCGGTTGCTTGTTGACCGTGTAAGCGAATTTCATGCCATCTGCGGACACGTCGAGGTTCGCTTTATAATCGACTTTGTCTTCAAGCACCTTGGTTACGGTGCCATCGGCCAGGTTCACTTTCGCGATAACCGAGCTTTTGTCGCCTTGCAGGTAGAAGAGGGCTGTTCCGTCTTGCGACCACTGCAGCTCGTTCTTGATCGAGCTGTCCGTGCTTACTTGCTTGGATTCCTTGCTGTTCAGGTCGATCACATACACAGCGCCATTAGCATCTGTGTAAGCTGCGCTTTGTCCGTTCGGCGAAACAACCAAATCCGATGTGTTGGCGGAGGAGAGCAGCAGCTCATACTTGCCGTTAGCGGCGTTCACTAGGTAATCCTCGCGGCCGTTCTCGGAGCTGTTCGATACGATAAGACGGGCACCGCCAGCCCAGACTGCGTGCTCGGCGAATGTCAATTGCTCGACCGTTGCGATGGCAGGGGCATCGGCATCTGCTTCATATGTACCGCCAAGCGCTTCAACCAGTGCGGATGGATCTGCGAATATCGTGTAGTTAACCATCTTCGCGGCTGAAGAAAGCGCGGGTGTCGTGCTGCTAGCGGCAATCATTCCTGCACCCGGGTTAACGTACACCGATTTGCCGTCCAGTGTGAGTGTCACAGAACCGTCAGCCAGTTGCAGGTCTGCGCCAATGGCCTTTGCGAAATCGCGTACGGAGACGAGCGTCGTGCCGGAAGCTTGAATCGAACGGAGAACGGCTGGATTGGCATTCACGAGGAATGTCGTTTGGCTGAATTGGACAGCCTCCTGCTTGACCGGGGTTTGGGCAAAAACAGGATTGACGGCTGTAACGCCGAGAGTTGCCGCCAGCATGGAAACAGCCAGCATTTTTTTCATTTGCATGGAATCGGTCACCTTTCTCATAGTGAAATGGTATAGGTCAAATCTACTACTACGTAAATTTCATATCGATCATAGCAATCATTTATTTTCCCATTATTTTGAAATCATGATGATATTGTAAAAGAGTACCCTCCGAGCATGCGCTTTTACCCTTGAAATAGATTTGATACAATGTGCTTACCTACATAGTAGATGAGAGGAAGAAAACGGCATGAACTACAATCCTTCCGAGGACGAAGCTATCCATTCCATCCAGCAGTTGCAAGAGATTGTCGGCATGCCGCACGAGGCAGTCGTGAAGAAAACGATATCGGTAATCGATGACCATATCCGAGCATACTTGGCGAAGTGCCCATTGTTTTTCCTGGCGACGGCAAGCGGGGAAGGTCTATGCGACGTTTCGCCGCGCGGGGACGAACCGGGCTTCATTAAAGTATTGGACGATAGGACGCTTGCGTTCCCGGAACGTCTTGGAAATAGACGGATTGATTCGATGCACAATTTGTTCGCGAATCCGAGATTGGGCATGATTTGCATACTGCCGGGGATGGAGGAGGTGCTGCGGATTAACGGGAAGGCATCAATCGTTCGCAATCCCTCGCTCATGGAGAGCATGCATCTGAATGGCAGGCCGCCGATATTCGTCGTGAAGGTGGAAGTGGAGGAATGTTTCGTGCATTGTCCGCGCGCGCTTAAATTTTCTAAGATATGGGATGAAGATACGTGGTTGCCGCGTGAAGAAAGGCCGAGTGCAAAGGAGATGTTCGAGGCTCATATTCAGATGAACGGTTATGTCATCGGGAAAGAGTAGATTTGCCCGGCACGCAGGTTTTATGGCAGGGAATGAGGGGATTAATAGATGAATCATACGGAATCCTTGGCAGCGCCTACGCAGCGTGGAAGCCGATTATGGATCGCGGTTGTGCTTGGATCGTTAGCGGCGATAGGGCCGCTATCGCTGGATATGTATCTTCCCGCATTGCCGGCACTTGCGGAGGAGCTCGGCTCGACGACTTCCGCGACGCAGCTTAGCTTAACCGCATGTATGCTGGGACTTGCGCTCGGGCAACTATTCGCCGGTCCGATCAGCGATGTTCGCGGCCGTCGCATTCCGCTAATTATAGGCATCGCTGTATATGCGATTGTATCGGCGCTCTGCTTCTTCGCACCGAACATATGGGTGTTCGTCGGTCTGCGATTCATTCAAGGACTTGCGGGCGCTGCCGGCATCGTTATCTCAAGGGCGAGCGCGCGCGATTTGTATTCCGGCGTGGAATTAACGAAGTTTTTTGCTTTGCTCATGCTTATTAACGGGGCTGCTCCGATATTGGCGCCGATCGTCGGGGCTGAGGTGCTTGTCTATACGTCTTGGCGCGGCGTATTCGCAATATTGGGCGTACTTGGCACTTTCATGCTATTGGCCATCCTGTTCGGGCTCAAAGAAACGCTGCCTCTGAATCGGCGATCAAGCGGAGGCATTCGCAACACGATATCGACGTTCCGCCGTCTCGCCGGAGATCGGTCGTTCATGGGTTATGCGCTGACGCAAGGTTTCGTAATGGCGGCCATGTTCGCTTATATCTCGGGCTCGCCTTTCGTGCTGCAGGAGTTGTTCGGCGTGTCGCCGCGTACGTACAGCCTCATCTTCGGCATGAACGGCGCTGGCATCATTATCGCCAGCCAAGTGGCCGGAAGATTTGCTGGCCGTATCGCCGCGCGCAGGTTGCTCGCGAGCGGACTGACGTTGTCGGCACTCGGCGCGGTGCTGCTGTTGCTGGCTTTATGGACGGGAGCCGGCTTGAAGCTGATCGTCCCGGGATTCTTCCTGCTCGTATCGAGCGTCGGGCTCGTCTCGACGACAACGACCTCGCTGGCCTTGCAGAGCCAAGGGGAATCCGCGGGAAGCGCCTCGGCGCTGCTTGGCATGCTAAGCTTCATTATCGGCGGATTGGCTGCGCCGCTCGTCGGCATTGGCGGGAATGAAACGGCGATACCGCTTGTCGCCGTAATCGCGATTCTTGTGGTTGCCGCGTTTGGTTGCTTCCGCTTCCTGGCAGCCGTGCCGGGGGTTAAATCTTCTGAGCGAAAAACACGTTAAACTCATGATGGCGGTAGACGGCATCGACATTCGCAAAGCCGACTTCCAACAGCCAATCGATCTGGTCGGACGCTTTGGCGTTTATGTCCTGCTTCCGCCGTTCGATCGACGCTTCGATCGCTTCGATCGGGAGGTCGGTAGCGTGGACGGCTTGCTTCCACAGCTCCATGTAGCGTCGATCGATGGCTGGCGTCATGCTTTCGGCCTGATCGGCGTTTATGAAGAGGCCTCCGTCCTTCAACAGGCGGAAAATCGTTCGGAACAGCGATTTTTTGTCAGGATGGGTCAAATGATGAATGGACAAGGACGAGACGACCGCATCGTAGCTTTCCGCTTGCTCATAAGGGTAGTTCAAGTAATCTGCCGTTATATAGGTCACATTCTCATAAGAGGCAAGTCTGCGGTGGGCTTGGCTTAACATGTGCTCGCTGAAATCGATCAAGGTGATATGGGCCTGCGGGTACTTCGCCAATACGAAGGCGGATAACAGGCCAGTGCCTGCGCCAAGATCGATGATGCTAGGCCGAGGCGTATCAAGCTCCAGCCATTGAACCGCCGTGCCGTAGAAGTCGTCGAAACGGGGGATAAGCTGGCGTCTCTGCTGGTCATATTGTTGCGCGACGGCATCGAATTGCTGTTTGACGATGTGGTTCATGTTCATGTGCCTCCCTTGTTATTGTTAAACCCATACTACTCAGTCAACCGCCTCTTCGGAAATATATAAAAGTTATATCATTTATAGGTTTTAGCTATAAGTAGCCCTTGAAGGGAGGAAGAGAGCCCGTACGGACCCTCTTCCCATGCTCTGTTTTTTCAAGACTTTCGGCAAAGTTACGACGACGTCGTTGCAAAGTAAATGCTGATCTCCGTACCCGTTCCGAGCGTTGATCGAACTTCAATGCGCCCGTGATGGGCTTCAACGATCATCTTCGCGATGCTCATGCCGAGACCGGAGCCGGCGGACGATTGTTCGGTATTCGTACCGCGATAATAGCGATCGAACAGCTTGCGGCTCGTTTCCTCGTCCATCCCTTGTCCGTTGTCCGCTACTCTAATATACGGCTCGCCGCCCAGCATGCCCGTTGTGACGGTGATCGTTATACCCGGTCGATTATGATTCACCGCATTTGACAGCAGGTTATCCATGAGCCGATGAAGCCAAGTTGCATGGCCGACAATCGGAATGGGGAGCTTGTCGTCCTCGTACACGAACTCATATCCTATTAATGTTGCATCGTTCACGTACTTGAGCACGGCTCTGCGGATCAGCTCGCCTAGCTCCAGCTCCTGCCGCTCCACGGCCTCCGAATGATGCTTCAACTGGTACACGTGAGAGAAATCGGTCACAAGCTCCAGCATGTAGTCGCCTTTCTCGCGAATCACTCGTCCCATCTCGCGAAGCTCCTCCCGATTCCACTCGGAGGAAGGACTCTCCAATATATAGCCATAGCCTTGAATGGCAGAGAGCGGCGTTCGCAAATCATGGGAGATGCCGCTCATCCATTCCTCGCGGGTTTTCTCCAGCTCGGCGCGGTCTTTCTCGGTCTGAGCCAGCTTCTCGGCCATGCGATAGAACGACTGAATGACCTCTCTATACAGACGGTAATGCAGCCGCAGTTTGCCGTTCTTGCGGAATACGCGCCGCCTGTCGCGCGCTGTCAATACTTCCTCGTACTGCCCTTGCTCCATGCGCTCGAACCAACCTGTGAACATGATGAGCGGTTGACCGTAACGGTAGCCGTGCCACATCGTAATGCCAATGGAAAGAAGTAAAAAGACGGCGCCGATCGCAACGAATAGACGAATGATATCTACGATGACGGGTTGCTGCTTGAGCGCTCCCGGATCCATCGGCGCGCGAACGATCCACGTCGGCGACCGGCCGTCATGCTGATAGACGGTAATCGCAGCGTCGAATTCGCCCGGTGCTTGGCGCATAGCCAGCACTTCGAGCGGCGCATAGCTTTGTACGGACGGGTCGGTAGATGCTTCGCCGACCCTTTGTATGATTTTGCCCATGCGATCGATGATCGTTAGGGTGCTCCCGGCCTCCTGCAGCTGAGCATGCAAATCCGACAGATGCTCTTCGGCGACAAGCCCGTTCTTCTGGTAGCGGTCGAACCAGCCTTTCAGCAGCTCAAGCTGTTCGGTTTCGTAACCAAGCATGAACAGAATAGGAGACGAATACGTAAGATCGAAAGCGGTCTCTATCGCAAAATGCCCATATTGGCCCGAGTCCGAAATCGTCAGCAGTTCCGCCGCCGAATAGGCATGAGGCTGCATGGCCTTGGTGTTCATGTCAAAGATGACTTTCCCGTTCTCGTCGACAACCTGCAGCCAAACTTGATGCTCGGCAATGAACTTTTTCCAATGGGTAGGAAGCGTCACGACGCCGTTTTGGTAGTACGTTTCGGAGATGATAGAATCCAGCGCGCCTGCGGGAAAGTTACGCTTAATCTCGTTGTTGGACATGTGATTGTACAGAAACATGAAGAAGACGAGCACGGCTACGAGCAGGAAGACCGAATAAATAATGAGCTGATACGTAAAATGGAATGCCATCCTTCGCCTGACCTTCATACGCCTGTCTGCTCCTTCGATAATTTGTATCCGAGGCCGCGGACGGTTATTAGATGATTAGGCACACTCGGGTCAAGCTCAATGCGCTCGCGAAGGCGGCGGATGTGCACCATGACCGTATTGTCGTCCCCGAGCCCGTCCATTCCCCAGACCGATTCATAGAGCTGCGCCTTTGAGAAAACGATGCCCGGATGCCTGCAGAAGTGGAGCAGCAGCTGGAATTCCTGCGCGGGACAAGGGACGGCGGCACCGCCGACCAGAAGCTCTCCTGCGGCTTCGCTTAGTTGGAAGCGTCCAAAACGATAAATCGTTGGAGCGGATGCTTGAGCTTTCGGCGGCAGTTCTCTCGGAAAGGATGTGCCCGTCTCCTCGATCCGCCGCAGCCGCGCCTTGATGCGGGCCGCAATCTCGAGCGGATTGAACGGCTTCGTAATATAATCGTCGCCACCCATCGCGAAGCCTGTTAATATATCTAAGTCGGAAGCTTTGGCTGTCATGAATAAAATATGAGGGTTGCCGAGGGCTCTGATTTTCGGGCACAGCTCAAGACCGCTGCCGTCCGGCAGCATAATATCGAGCAGCACTATATCCGCTTCGTGGCGTGCGATCGTATCCAGCGCCTCCGCGCAGCTGCCGGCCGCATGGATATGCTGGAAGCCCTCTTTTTGAAGCACAAGCTGAACCATTTTTACAATGGAGGGCTCGTCATCGACGATAACGATTCGATGCGTGTACATATGGAAATCCCGCCTTTGAGTAATCTATATGGCTTCATGCTAGCATATAAACCTTAACGGGAGTTGAACGAATTTGGAAAAATTAAGGTGATGTTACAGTGCTGTTATCCGGATGTTCAAAATAGCGTATTACAATTGGTCCGAGGTGATAAGAGAATGGATAATAGGTTGGAAACGGGAAGCCGCGTGCGAATGATCGATACGATCCGCGGATTTAGCCTGCTTGGTATTTTAATTTCGAATATGCTTATTTTCCAGTATGGGATTTACGGCAAGGATGAGATGGAGCACTTCGATCCTTCGAAGCTGGATGCGATGACACATAAGCTGCTTACTGTTTTCGTGGAAGGAAGTTTCATGCCGATCTTCATGTTTCTGTTCGGGTACAGCTTATTCAAGCTGAGAGAAAGCTTGGTTCAGCAAGGACTGAGGCAGGGGCCGGCGCTCGTTAGGCGCTTTCTGCTGCTGATCGGTTTCGGCATGCTGCATAGCGTGCTTTTGTGGGAAGGAGATATTTTGCTTGCCTATGGCGCAACGGGGTTCATATTGCTCTTATTCGTCAATCGGAAGGTGAAGACGCTGCTCGTCTGGGGTATCGCGTTAAGCACGGTCATGCTTCTAATTGGTTTTCTGCCGGATGAAGAATCGACGGGCGCTACTTCACGGATGAATGAGTATGTGGAACAGTCGATAGCGGTGTATGGCGAAGGCAGCTATACGGAAGTCATGGATTTTCGGCTTAACGAGGATCCGCTGGGGCTGCCGCTTGGCGTGATGCTGGCGTCGGTTGCGCTAGCGCCGCTGATGCTGCTGCCGATGTTCTTGTTCGGCATTGTCGCGGCGCGTAAGCAATGGTTTCACAATCCGCTTCGGGAAAGGCGCGCGAATGCACGTCTTGCGGTGTTGTTCGTGCCGATTGGATTAGCGCTGAAAGCGGTCGCCGTATGGCAAATATCTTCCTCATGGAGCTTTGCTTTCATTGCGACAGGCGGGCTGGTGCTTGCGCTCGGCTATATCTTCACAATGGCCGCCGTACTTGGTTCGATATCCAAGAGTAATGTTGTCGTGTCGGCTTTCCAGGCTATAGGGCGAATGTCGATGACGAATTATATTATGCAGACGGTCATTTGTACGACGGTCTTTTATGGCTACGGTTTAGGATGGTTCGGCGATATCGGCGTGCTGAACGGCTTGTTGCTCGCCTTGCTGATTTATAGCGTGCAGGCGGTCGTCACCAGCTTCATGCTGCGTTCGTTTAAGAACGGACCATTGGAGCGGCTGCTGCGGATGTGGACCTACCTGACGTTCAGCGGCAAGGCGCGGACGGCTAGAGGACCTGGTGCAGGCGAGCAGGAGCAAAGCGTTCATTTATAGGAAAAGAATGGTGTGCCGGCAATCCGCGCCGGTCGCAAACTCGAGCAGTTTCTCGCCTTCCTGGATGAGTGCGGCTCGTTCCGCTTCCGTTGCTAACGGCTCGAAGGGCTGGATGCCGAGAGTGGCTTCGCCTTTGCGTTGTTCCAGCTTCCATAGTCCTCGTACAAAGCCGTCGATGAGGAAGGTCGATCGGATAATGCCGTTGACCGTGAAGACGAGCGGCTTGTACTTCTCATCCATAATGCGGCTGCGGTCGGCATAGGAGAGCAGCATGTTGTCGAATTCGGACAAGAAGCGCGGGGGAGCGGGCGTATGCCCGTCAGGCAGCGGCGCATCCGGCACGTCGAACAGCTCCACTCCTCGCTCGTCGCGGAAAGTTCGCAAGGTGGGACGCAGCCGTTCGATCGTTTCTTTAAGTTTGCTCATGCCCGACCATACTTGCATATCCTTGATGGAGGCAGGACCATAAGCAGCTAAGTAGCGCCGGAGCATGTCGTCCGGCGCTGCATCCGTTTCCAGCGGCTTGCCGAGCCAAGCTTCGGCAGTCGTGTGGCAGGCTTGGCCGCCGGCGCCCCAGACGCCGCGCGGCGTCACCTGCACGAGCGGCAGCAGATTGCGGGCGGCGTTTGCCAAGTCCGCCTTATCGTAGCCGGGCAGCTTCTCCGCGAGGAGCTTGCCGAGCTCGTCGAGCGTACGCGGCTTCTCTTCCGTGAGCGCCCGCGCGCGGGAGAGCAGTTCTTGGCGCTCTGCGTCGATGAGGCCGCTGCGAATCGCGCGGTGAAGACTGCTCTCCAGCATCGGCTTCAGAATGGTGCGGAATGAGAGGCAATCCTGCGCAGTGACGAGATGGATCGTGGAGCGGTGCAGCACGATGCGTACGACTTCCCGATCAAGCAGCAATTGCGACAGCTGCTCCTGCTTGAAGTTCTCGAGCCGCGTCCAGAGCGCATAATACGGCGGCTCTTGCGCTTGCGCTTGAATGGCGACCAGTCGCCGGATGGCTTCGAGCGGGGAAATGCGCTCCCTCTGCAGCAGCATTTGTCTCGCGAGAAGCGCTCGGTTCAGCTCTCGCTTGCTGAGTGTCCTTATACTCATCGCTAACCTTCTCCTCTATCTTCGAACTCGATATGACTAGTATAGACTTGATTATAACGGCCGAACCTTGACAGCTGTCTGTCAGCGTTTAAGGGGCTATATGAAAAAGTTGCAAGGTAGCTTGATCGGTGAGCTTGTACTGGCTAACGCCGTTTCCCGTAGGGAGAGGCTCTATAAATCCCTTTGTCGATAGGGTTTGCAGCCGGTTGCGCGCTGTTCGGAAGTTGATTTGCAACGCAGTCTTCACGTCAGACGGACGAATTGGTCGACCTAATGACCAAGCAAGACGAAGCACTTCCCGCTCGGAGGCCGGCAATGTCGGCAGTAGGGTGATGCGGCTTCGGATCAGGTAAGGAGCAAGCGCAAGCTGAAGCAGCATCTGGCAAACATCCGGTCTCCGTATGTTCCTTAATAAATTCGTCATATGCACGATCAAAATCGATAGCGATCGACCTCCTTGTCGTAAAAAAAGAACGTCCCAAGGCCGTAATGGCTTCGGGACGTTCTTCGTCTGCCCTCATGATAGAATGAAGAAGGTAAGGTTACGATTCAAATTTGGAAAGGTCGGTATCTTGTTGCAGAAAGTGCAACAGAATCGATTGTAATAGCTATTTAGTAGGCTTTCAGTTGCGCTTTTTGCAACAGAATAGTGATATGACTGGGTGTAGGAGGTCTGTTTGAGCGCATCTGTTGCAGATAGTGCAACGAGAGGGTATGAAACGGGGGATAAAGCGCCAATCTGTTGCAGAAAGTGCAATCAAACCGAAGAGCAGCAACTTTTAGAATGAATGCCTCGTTCCGCCAGCTTATTTATGGTATTTTTAAACTATTAAACTACTAGTTCAGAGGAGAGATATTTATGTCGGGAACAGCGAAGCAGTGGATTTTGCATTCGGTTATTTTTAGCTTGAAGCATGAGAAGGGCTCGGAGGCGGAACGCAAGTTTTTGGCGGATGGGGAACGTATACTGACTTCGATTCCGGTCGTATCGAACTTCCGCGTCTATAACCAGGTTAGCGCGAAAAACGACTATGATTACGGCTTCGCCATGGAGTTCGCGAGCAGGGCCGATTATGAGGCATACAACGAGCATCCGCTTCACGAGCAATTCGTACAGGAGCGCTGGGAATCCGAGGTCGAGAAGTTCCTGGAAATCGATTATACGAAATCGAACAACGATTGAGTATTTGTTCGAAAACACCTATAATGGGCAATGGATAGATCGAACATTTTCGAACAAATAAGAACACAAAGGGAAGAGGGGCTAACAGGATGAAGAAGCTAAAGGTACTGCAGCAGCTTACGGAAGCGGGCGTTGTAGCCGTATTGCGCGCAGACTCTCCGGAGGAAGTAGCAGAGATGGCGCGCCGTGCGATCAAGGGCGGCATTAAGGCGATCGAGATTACGATGACCGTACCGTTCGCGCTCCGCGCAATCGAACAATTATCGAAGGAATACTCGAGCGATGTATCGCCGGACGCCGATAACTTCGCGATTATTGGCGTTGGCACGGTGCTTGATCCGGAGACGGCTCGCGCAGCGATATTGGCAGGAGCGGAATACGTGGTTGCGCCGGCGCTCAACCCGGATACGATCAAGCTTTGCAACCGTTATGCGATCCCGGTTATGCCGGGCACGATGACGATTCATGAAATTCAAAGCGCGCTTGAGCTGGGCGTTGACGTGGTGAAGCTGTTCCCGGGGAACCTCTACTCCCCAAGCGTCATCCCGTCGATCAAAGGGCCGCTGCCGCAAGCGAACATTATGCCAACGGGCGGCGTATCGCTCGATAATTTGAAGGACTGGATCAAGGCTGGAGCCGTGGCGGTAGGCATTGGCTCCGACTTGACGAAGGATGCCGTGAAGACGGGGGACTTCTCCCTGATCGAGAAGAAGGCGGCCGCTTACATAGCAGCCTATCGCGAGGCGAAGGGTCTCTAGTCCAGCAATCATAAGCATGTATAGCGCCATAGGGGGAACAAGCTCCGAATGGCGCTTTTATATACCTATGCCTATTCATACACCTATACCTACATGTGACGGAACGTTGTACGTAGTCCCTAACAACAAACCGTGGATGGCGTTCTGTCATGAATGGCTTCAAGTGCGGCATGTTGTTCCGTGCGTTCGGGGGGGCAACTGATGCTGTCGATTCATGCTCCGAACAAGCTGACGGAGGAAAGGGCCGTATTTCTCCCGATGATAGAGAAGGATGGAAGACACAGCGGCTCTAAGCAACCCCGCTAAGCTTGCTTCTGGCGGCGAATAGCGTTATAACAGAAACAGAACTGTTTAAGAGACTAATCATAGATCAAAGGAGTCGTTAGGCGAATGGATTATCGGACTGAGAAGGATACAATGGGTGAAATTCAAGTTCCTGCGGACAAGCTGTGGGGCGCACAAACGCAACGCAGCCTGCAAAACTTCAAAATCAGCGGAGAGCGCATGCCGATCGAGGTCGTCTATGCGATGGCTATTATTAAGAAAGCTTCCGCTTTCGCCAACAACAAGCTAGGCGTACTGGATGCTGAGAAAGCGGCCGTTATCGGCGAAGCGGTTGACGAAGTGCTGGCCGGCAAATGGGATGAGCATTTCCCGCTAGTCGTATGGCAGACAGGCAGCGGCACGCAAACGAACATGAACGTGAACGAGGTTGTGGCCAACCGCGCCAACCAAATCTTGCAGGAGAGAGGCAGCGCTGCCCGCATTCACCCGAATGACGACGTAAACCGTTCCCAAAGCTCGAACGATACCTTTCCTGCGGCGATGCATATTGCCGGCGTTATCGCGCTTGAGGATCGTCTTCTTCCCGCGCTTGACTTGCTGAACGGCACGCTTCGCGCGAAGTCGGAGAAGTTCGCTGATCTTGTGAAAATCGGCCGTACGCATCTGCAAGACGCAACGCCGATTACGCTTGGCCAAGAAATCAGCGGCTGGTACTCGATGCTTGACCGTACGCGTGCGATGCTCGTGCAAAGCGTGGATACGATGCGCGATTTGGCGCTTGGCGGCACGGCGGTAGGAACAGGCCTCAACGCACATCCGGACTACGCGGTAGCGGTAGCGGAAGAAGTAACGGCGCTGACTGGCAAAACCTTCATTACGGCGGCTAACAAATTCCACTCGCTCACAAGCCATGACCAAATCGTGTATACGCACGGCGCGATCAAGGCGCTTTCGGCCGACCTCATGAAGATCGCGAATGATGTTCGCTGGCTGGCAAGCGGCCCGCGCTGCGGCATCGGCGAGATCGTTATTCCCGAGAACGAGCCGGGCAGCTCCATCATGCCGGGCAAAGTCAATCCTACGCAAAGCGAAGCGATAACGATGGCCGTGTGCCAAGTCATCGGCAACGATACGGCGATTGGCATGGCGGCAAGCCAAGGCAACTTCGAGCTGAACGTGTTCAAGCCGGTCATTATTTATAACTTCCTGCAATCGGTCGCGCTCATGGCTGACGCTATGGTATCGTTCAACGACAACTGTGCGGTAGGCATCGAGCCGAACGAAGCGGTAATCAAGCGCAACCTAGATCAATCGCTTATGCTCGTAACGGCGCTCAATCCGCATATCGGCTACGAGAACGCGGCTGCTATTGCGAAGAACGCGCATAAGAAAGGCCTTACGCTTAAGGAGTCCGCTATTGCGAGCGGCCTGCTAACGTCCGAGCAATTCGACGAATATGTTCGTCCTGAGAATATGATCGGCAAGCGCTAATCGTCCTTTAAGCGAAAAATAAGAAGCCGGGTACAGCTCCGTAAGGAGGCTGCGCCCGGCTTTCTTTGATCCGCGATCCGCAATCGTTACGCTTCAGCGGCGTGATAGCCGTTCACGATAGCTTTAATCTGCTCGACTGTACGTTCGATCGCGATATTTTCAATGATATGCTCGCAATGCTTGCGGTAAGTTACTTCTTCCGTATAGTGGCTTAAGTAATTGTCGATAATCTCATAGCTTGTGCCTTTGCTTTCGAGTCGTTCGGATACGGTTTGCTTGTCCGTGTAAATGAAGATACGCACGGCCCGTTCTCCATACAGGTTGCGAATGCGTTCGGCTCCTTCGCGATTCAGAATAATGTAGACGCTCTTGCCGCTATTCAGCGCTTGATCGAGGTCGCGTCTGCCGATGCCGTAGCGATGATGATCAATACGAACAAACTCTGCGAAAAAATCATTGTGATACAAGCTGTCGAACTGCTGCTCGGTTACGTAGCGATAATCCCCATCGGGGCGCTCCTTGTTACGCGGCCGACGGTCTGTGAAGGAGGCGATATGGACGATGCCGCTGCCTTGCAGGGCTCGGTGTGCGGTCGTTTTGCGTCCAGAGCCGCTCGTGCCGGTGAAGATGAACAGATAGGGGTTATTCATGCAGAATCACTCCTCTCATATATCATCTATATCGGCATCTGGGGCGATGACGATGATAGAAGCGGCAACATGACTTCGAAGTGAAGATCGTGCCCGATTATGGTATGATACGAATGGTTGCACAGCAAGATGCGGCCTAATTCTAATAACAAAAAAAGTAGGTTTGTATTATGCATTTATTATCTGTTGAACATATAACGAAAAGCTACGGCGAGAAGCTGTTGTTCGAGGACGTGACATTCGGGCTTGAAGACGGCGATAAAGTAGGTATTATCGGCGTCAATGGTACCGGCAAGTCAACCTTTCTGAAGGTTATTGCCGGAATAGAGCCTGCCGATGCCGGTTCCGTGGCAATCGGCAACCGCGTAACGGTGCGGATGCTGGCGCAGGATCCGGCATTCGAGCCGGAGGAGACGGCGCTGGAGCATGTGCTCGGCGGGCAGTCGCCGCAGCTTCGCGCCGTCCGGGCGTATGCCGACGCGATGGAAGCCATTGAGCTGAAGCCGAATGATGCGGCGCTGCAGGAGCAGTTGATTGCAGCGAACCAGAAGATGGATGAGCTGGACGCTTGGCAATTGGAGAGCGAAGCGAAGGTGGCGCTCTCGAAGCTTGGCATTTACGACTACGAAGCGAAGGTCGGCACGCTCTCTGGCGGACAACGCAAGCGTGTCGCGATGGCTGCGGCGCTGCTGCAGCCGTCCGACGTGCTTATTCTGGACGAGCCGACGAACCATATCGACAACGATTCCGTCGCTTGGCTTGAGGGCATGCTCCAGAAACGACGCGGGGCGCTGCTTATGATTACGCATGACCGGTACTTCCTTGACCGCGTCAGCAATCGGGTTATTGAGCTGGACAAGGGCAAGGCGCATTTCTACCAGGCGAACTATAGCCGATTCTTGGAACTGAAGCTGGAGCGCGAGGAGCGGGAGGCCGCTTCCGAGTCGAAGCGCCAGAACCTGCTGCGGAACGAGCTGGCTTGGATTCGGCGCGGGGCGAAAGCGAGGACGACGAAACAGAAGGCGCGCATCGACCGCTTCGAGACGCTTAAGTCGGATGCGCCGAAGCAGGCGGGCGGCAAGCTCGACGTATCGGTCGCCTCGTCCAGACTTGGCCGGAAGATCGTCGAGATCGAGAATGTCGCGAAGAGCTACGGAAGCCGCAAGCTGATTCGCGATTTCAGCTATATTGCCGTGCCGGAGGACCGTGTCGGCATTGTTGGCCGCAACGGAAGCGGCAAGTCGACGTTGCTGAAGTTGATAGCCGGTAAGCTGGCGCCCGATGAGGGGACCGTCGATATTGGTCCGACGGTGAAGCTCGGATGGTTCTCCCAGGAGCATGAAGAAATGAACGAATCGCTGCGGGTCATCGAATACATTCGGGAAGATGCTGAGCAGGTGAAGACGGCCGACGGATCGCTCATTTCCGCTGCGCAAATGCTGGAGCGCTTCTTGTTCTCGCCGACGATGCAATGGACGCCGATCGCCAAGCTGTCCGGCGGCGAGAAGCGCCGCTTGCAACTGCTGCGCGTGTTGATGAACGCGCCGAACGTGCTGCTCCTAGACGAACCGACCAACGATTTGGACATCGCGACGCTGACCGTTCTGGAAGACTACTTGGACGATTTTCCCGGCGTCGTATTTATCGTCTCCCATGATCGCTATTTCCTGGATCGCACGGTAGACAAGATTATTGCCTTCGAGGGCGAAGGCGTTATTACGCATCACACAGGCAATTACTCGGACTATCAGGAAACGGCCGTGAAGCGGGAGGGGGCTGCCGGATCGGCAGCAGCATCTTCCAAATCGTCCCCGAAGGCAGCGGGGGCGCAGCAGTCTGAAGAAGCTTCCAAGGGCGGGGGCAAGGAACGGTCATTGAAGATGTCGTATAAAGATCAGAGAGATTTTGAGCAAATCGACGGCTGGATTGAAGCGGCGGAAGCTGAACTTGCCAAGACTTCCGAGGATATGGAAGCGGCCAGCAGCGATTCGGCGCGTCTGCAGGAGCTTGCGGCCGAGCAGCAGCAGCTGGAAGAGAAGCTGGAACAGCTGATGGATCGCTGGACGGAATTGAACGAATTAGCGGAGAAGATCGCCGCACAGAACAAATAATGGAGGCTGGTCGAATCATGGGCGATAACGATATCCGCAACATTTATTGCATTGGCCGAAACTACCGGCTTCACGCATTGGAGCTGGGCAACGATGTGCCGACTTCTCCGATGGTCTTCACAAAACCAACGCATGCGCTTGCTCCTATGGACGGCAACGTCGTTGAACTTCCGGGCAGCGTAGGCGAGGTTCACTTCGAATTAGAGATTGTGCTGCGAATTGGACGCGATTACGGTCCTGGCATGAAGGCTGACGAGATCATCGGCGACATGACGCTTGGACTCGATCTGACGTTGCGCGATGTGCAATCGAAGATTAAAGCGAAGGGCGAGCCTTGGCTCCCTGCCAAAGGCTTCAAAGGATCAGCGCCGCTTGGGGCGTGGTTTCCGTATCCGGGACAAGCGGCATTGGAGCAGCGAACATTCAAGCTCATTCGCAGCGGCCAAGAGGCGCAGCGCGGCCAAGCTTCCGATATGATTTTCGACGTAGCTGCGCTTATCGAGTTTGTCGGCGCAAACTACGGGCTAGGCGCGGGCGATATCATCTATACCGGCACTCCTGCAGGCGTAGCAGCGCTGGTTGACGGCGACACCCTAGAAGCATACTGGGGCGACCGAAAGGTCGGAAGCTGCGTCATTAAGCTAGCTTAATGATCATCCATATCTCTGTAAGCGGATGAGCTCAGCTCATCCGCTTTACCTATTCCGCCATCATCATTCCATGGTGTACCGTTTTTGGCGTGTTATCAACTTAGCCGACCACAACTATAAACCCTTTAGCACACTATCCCATCGGATCAGAATCGTATGAACGGTCCGTTCCATAACCATCCTCTCTTTCTTCTGAGCAGAAGGGGGAGTGTGATAAAGCGAAAATAAGCATCATGCGCCCTATGTTAAAAAAGACGAGTCCTCCCGCAAGTAGCTGCGGGAAAATCTCGTTCAGATGGGATTGAAACCTATTATCTTCCGTTGAACGCGCTTAGCATCCATACATGCTTCTCGAGAGCGGTATGGATCGCGAGCAGCATGTCGGCAGTCGTCTCGTCGCCTTCTGCTTGAGCGGCTTCCATGCCTTCCCTCAGCTCACCGATGATAACCGTGAAGTCGGCGATCAACTGATCGACCATTTGCTCGGCTGTTTCGTCGCCAGTCGCTTCTTTTATGCTCGCAGCCGACAGATAGTCGCTCATCCGTGCAAGCGGCTGGCCTTTCACCGCCAACAGGCGCTCTGCGATTTCATCCACATGCAGGGCGGCTTCCTCATAGAAGAGCTGGAACTTCTCATGCAAGGTGAAAAATTGCGGGCCTTTCACGTACCAATGGTAGTTGTGCAGCTTAATGTACAGGACGCTCCAATTGGCAATTTGACGATTCAGATGTTGTTGTACCGTATTCATATCGATCATCCTTTCCGAAACATAGTATTTGCAGATAATGGCAAGTCAATACACAATAGTGATACCTGTATTATCAAATCAACAATATTTAGATCAATTCCTTATTTATAATTATTATAAAAAAATGAGATTTTGTCAACCTTATATTGTCCTTCTGCCAGCCATCATAAAGAGACGGAAGAGAGGAACTTCTCTCTTCCGTCCATTAAACATTATCCTTATTTTTGAATCTTGCTTGATCCTTGTAAAATACCAGCCTCGGCATCATTAGCCTCAGCCTCCGCAAGCATGAAGATCGCCAATACGAACATTGCATGCGACCAAGTAAGCGGCACGACCCAAGCCGTTGCGCCTGTTTCCTTATCGACCTGCTCAGGGAGCAGGCCAGTTTCGGTACGATGTTCAATCGCCCATTGAAGTAGTCGCTTTGCCTCATCCAAGCTGCCGGTCTGGATGCGATAGTGTGCCAGCCATAACGTAGTCAGAATCCATGGATTGCCGCCGATGTAGTGATCGTTTTCGTAACGCTTAATGCCGCCAACTCCAGGCACGGTAAGCGCCGCTTCAATCGAATCGGCAGTGCGTCGCATATATTCGTGATCCTTCGATACCGCGTCGAACGGAACCGACACCCCTAGAAGGCTGATGTCGATCATCGGATCATTGCGCAGCTTATATTTGCGATAACCTTTGTCGAGTTCGACGATAAAAGCTTCCTTCCCGGCAGCAATTGCTTCTTCATAGGCGGGCTGGTTAACCGTAATATTTAAGCCGCGATAGAAGCTATTGCGCTCCGCATTCCAACCGCTCTCGAGAATAGCGGTCGCGATGCGTGAAGCAGCGGATGACCACAGTGCCGCAGCCTCATCATTGCCGAGCAGCTTGGCGAAGCTAGCGGCAGCCGTCAAACCGCCATATACGGCAGCCGACGAATAGGTATGCGAAGCTTCGCGCTCCTCCCACAAGTCCATGCTTGGCTCAGGCAAGCCTGTTGCAGGATCGAGGAAGTTCGTCAGGAAGTTGGCGCCACTCTGGACGGCAGGCCATATTTGCTTAGCGAATTCTATATTTTTGCCCTCTAAATAATGCTGCCACATGCCCCACAAGATTGAGGCTCCTTCATCGATTTGCAATCCCCAGGAAGGCGCGAGAGCGCCGTCATGATAATGGCGCTGCTGCCATGAGCCGTCCGGCGATTGCGAAGTAAGCGTCCATGCGTAGAAACGGTCGGATAGCTCGCCAAGGCCTGCCTTATCGAGCGCCGTTGTAATGAATGCCGCATCGCGTCCCCAGCAATAGGAGTAGCCGCCGCAGCGTGAGAACGTCTCATCGAACTCGGGCGCGGCAATAATGCTTCCGGTTTGATGATCGGCCATAAGCTTGAACATAAGAACGGACCGTTCATATAGGTCAGTCATATCGGCATTGTCGATAGGGGAGGGAGCTGCTGAAGCTAAGTAATGTCTCCAATATGCAGTCGTCTCGCTTACCCATTCAGAGCATTCCTTGGACTTCGCTATTTCTAGCTGTGCAAGGGAGCTTGCCTCATCGCGTCCTGCCGCAATATAGAGCGGGATCGTTATGGATTCGCCGGCAGCCAGCTGTTCAATTCGCCAAGATAGCGCTCCGTCAGGACGCATATCGATGACGTTTCCGGAAAGCTGCCCTTCTTGGACCAAATCCCAGCTGAGGCCTGCTTGATATTTTGTGCATACGTTTGCACTCGAAAGCGCAAAAAAGTACTTATGCCGAAAATGAATCAATGCGTCAGCTGAAGCATTGAAAGCCGTCGTATTGTACAAACGATTTTCGCTGACAAGGAAGGAAGAATGTACGATAAAATCAAATGAAATGGAGCCTTCGCCATTGTTAGTAAATCGGTATTCACGTACGAGTATGTCATGCTCTGGAGTGGCAAAATGCAAGCTATCCACTTGCAGCGGCTGCTGCTCAGAACGAGCGCCGATACTTACAATGTTCGTCTTTGGCACGTAAGTAATTTCGTGATTCCAGCCGTCTGATTCGCTATCGAACCACGATATGGAGGATCCGTCTCGTTTGATGCCGGTGCGCATGGCATCGACATGCTGAGGCATGTCGATGTTCGGCCACCAGAGCCGGTATAGTCTTCCCGTGCGGCCAAGGGAAGCGAGCGTTTTGGAATTGCCGATGATGGCATCGACAAGATAGGGCTTGTTGGTATTCATATGGTCAGCTCCTTTTTGCAACGGTGTGGATGGATGATTCGCGAACGATTAACCGATGAGGAATAATCATCCGTGTCTGATGAACATTTTCTTCTTGGATGAGACGGATCAATATTTGAGAAGCGGTATAGCCAAGCTGATACGTTCCGATATCGATTGAACTGATTGGCGGTTGGGCCAGCTCGGACAACGCAATATTGTTGAAGCTGACTAGACTTAGATCATCCGGCACTTTGTAGCCGAGCTCGGTTAGCCCGCGCAGGACGCCGAAGCCGACAACGTCGTCAATGACGACGAGGCCGCTAGGCCGCTCAGGCAAGCCCATCAGGAATGACATGGCCCGGTAGCCGCTTTGTTGTAGAAACTCTCCTTCTACGACCCATTCCGAGCGGATAGGAAGACCCGCCTCGCGCAGCGCCCTCTGATATCCTTGCATCCGGTCCCGAGCGACAGTTAGCGCCGGGGGACCGCTCACGAATCCGATTCGTTCATGTCCTTGTACGATAAGATGCGCCGTGGCATCATAAGCTGCTTGCTCATTGTTATTGTCCACAGACAGGATATTCGGATGCTCATCCGTTCTGCCGATTAGGACGGTCGGGAATTTATGTTTGTCGAGCATATCGATCAGAGGGTCGTTCACCCGTGACGACAACAAAATGATACCGTCCACTCGCCTGCCGAACACAAGGCGGGAGACCGTCTCCGATTCATCATGCGGCGAGGTTGCCGCGGTAAGCAGCATATCGTAGCCCGCTCTCGCGGATTGCGTCAAAATACCGCGCAGCAATTCACCGAAGAAAAAGTCTTGGAACAATTCCTCGGCTGGGCGAGGGAGTACGATCGCAAGCGTCTGCGTAGTCTTGGAGACAAGACTTTTGGCCATTACATTAGGATGATAGCCCATCTCCTCCATAATGCGTTTTACCTTTTGCGAGGTTTCTTTGCTTATTCGAGGGTGATTGGATACGACCCTGGACACCGTAGAAGGGGATACCCCGGCGACTTTTGCAATATCTTTAATGGTTACCATAATGATTTTTGCCTCCACCCGCGCAATCGTTTGTGCTATATGCTTCATCCTAATGCAATTGTTGCTCAAATGTAAATATATATCTTAAGTAAGCTCTAAAAAAACAGTGAAAAACTGATAGAAATAAAGAAAAACGAAGAAAACCGAAGAGATCATTTTATTTACTGTTTAGAATGAACTGTGCAAACGTTTTAACAAACCCATGTCCCTGATGTATGATTAGCACACGAAGATAACGCTTTCATTCCAGATAACCGCCACCAAAACGATGTAAAACGGCAATTAGACGCTTTTACATCGTTTTTTCTCAGAACTTGTACAAACGTTTGCACAAAAAGACGTACGAGAATAGGCGAAATAATGGGCGTACGATTCGGAAGAGCAAAAACACATTATGGAAGGGGATCATTACGCATGAAAAAGTGGTTTGTAATGTCATTAATCGTTGCCCTGTTTATCGTATCGGCTTGCGGAGGCGCGAATAGCGGAGGCAAAACGGGAAACGCAAACAACGGCACAAAGGCAGTGAACAATGCGAACAACGCGGGTGCTGCGACAGAAGCGCCGCCAGCGGTAGAAGAGTCAACGGATATCGTTCCGGAGGAGGGCGCATCGCTTCTTGTATGGGACAGCAAAAACCAACGCACAGTGCTTGAAGAAATCGCTAAAGAGTTCACGGCCAAATACAACATCCCAGTAAAAATCGAGGAAGTGGAATCGCCGGACCAAGTCGGCAAGCTGACAACGGACGGTCCGGCGATGATCGGCGCAGACGTAGTAACGTTCCCGCATGATAACCTGGGCAAAGCGATTGCTGCCGGCCTTGTTATGCCGAACGATTTCTACGGCGATCAAACGATTGCGGGCAACGCTGAAGCAGCCGTTAACGCAGTAACGGTGGACGGCATTTTGTACGGTTACCCGCGTTCCGTCGAAACATACGGCTTGTTCTACAACAAGGATCTCGTGCCAACGCCGCCAGCTTCATTCGAAGAAATTATGGAGTTCTCCAAAACCTTCAACGACGCAGCCGCTAAAAAATACACGCTTATGTGGGAGCTTGGCAATTTCTATTTTAATTATATCTTCTTCTCCTCCACTGGCGGATATGTATTCGGCAGCAACGGCCAAGACGCAGCAGACATCGGTCTGAACAATGACGGCGCGATAGAAGGCTTGAAAGCTTATCAAGCATTGAAACAAGTCCTGCCTATCAATTCCGGCGACGCTTCCGCGGATATTATCCAAGGCAAATTCCAAGACAAATCGCTGGCGATGACGATTACTGGACCATGGAAAGTGGGCGATTTCAAAAACCTGGGAATCAACTTCGGCGTAGCTCCGTTGCCAACGATTAATGGCAAACCTGCTATATCGTTCTCCGGTGTTAAAGCTTGGTATGTCAACACATTCACGAAATATCCGAACGCAGCGAAGCTGTTCGCAAGCTTCGTGTCGAACAAGGAGAACCAACTGAAAGACTTCGCAGCGACGGGGGCTATTCCTTCGAACAAAGCAGCGATGGAAGATCCATCGTTCAAAGCGGATGAAATCTCGAGCGCATTCGCAGCGCAGTTCATCAACTCGCAAGCGATGCCATCGATTCCGGAGATGGGCAACGTCTGGACGCCGGCAGGCGCAGCGCTATCCGACATTTGGGACAAAGGCACGGATCCGAAGGCTTCGCTGGACAATGCGGTGCAACAAATTAAAGATGCCAACTCCGGCGCAACGAAATAAACAATAACAGGAATGATCGTTCGCCCGCCGAAGCAGCTTCGGCGGGTGAACATCATGGAAGGGAGCCAGGCGGTATGAATCGTCATCGCAACACCGCGGCCGTTTTGTCCGTTTTTTTCATGGGACTTGGACAGCTATATAACCGGCAATATTGGAAGGGACTCCTTTTGCTGATCGCTTGCGCCGGCTCGCTCGGATACTTCATACCGAATTTGGTGCATGCCGTTTGGGGAATTGTAACGCTCGGGGACAAAACGGGCGGATTTGTTAAAGTTGGCAAGATGTATGAGCCGATTAAGGGCGACCACTCGATTTTTCTGTTGATAGACGGACTAATTGCTATTTTTTTATTTGTTGTATTTCTCATCATTTATATTATGAATATTCGCGACGCGTATCGTACGGGAAAGCAAAGGGACGATGGAGGGGGACCCGCTACCTTCAGGCAAACGCTGGCCTACATTACAGATCGAAAGTTTCCGCTGTTGATGCTGGCCGTACCCGGAATGGGCGTACTGTTCCTGACCATCATGCCGATTATTTTCATGGTGCTGCTTTCGTTTACGAATTACTCGATGCCTCAACATATTCCGCCAGCCAAGCTGGTGGACTGGGTCGGTTTTCAGACGTTTGTCGACCTGCTTAGTCTTAAGACATGGAGCAGAACGTTTCTAGGCGTATTCACGTGGACGATTGTATGGGCTGTCGTAGCGACGATTACTTGTTACTTTGGCGGTTTGTTCGTAGCGCTTGTCATTGAGCAGAAGGACATGAAGTTCAAGAAGCTATGGCGTACGATATTCATCCTTCCTTATGCCATTCCGCAGCTCATATCGCTGCTTATTATGAGAAACTTATTTAATGGCGAATTCGGGCCGATCAATAACTACTTGGCCAGCTTCGGGCTTGGCGGCCTGCCATGGCTGACCGATCCGTTCTGGGCTAAGGTAACCGCAATAGTCGTGAATATGTGGGTAGGCATTCCGGTGTCGATGGTGCTTATTATGGGTGTATTAACGGCGATTCCGAAGGATCTCTACGAGGCGGCAGACGTGGATGGCGCATCTGCATTCCAGAAATTCCGCATCGTCACCATGCCTTTTGTTTTGTTCACGACGGCACCGATCCTGATCACGCAATTCGCAGGCAATATTAACAACTTCAACCTGATCTTCCTTCTAACGAACGGAAATCCGGTCAATGGCGATTATCAGTACGCGGGCAGTACCGACTTGCTCGTAACCTGGCTATACAAGTTGACGCTTAACAACAGCCAGTTCAATATGGCATCTGCGATAGGCATCATTATTTTCATTCTTATCGCATCGTTCTCGATCATCAACTACCGTCGGACGAAATCATTTAAAGAGGAGGATATGATCCAATGACCAAAGGATTACGCTTAACGCTTAGCTATCTGTTTCTTATCGTGATTGCGGTCTGCTGCATTTATCCTGCTCTTTGGGTACTCGTTTCTTCCGTTAGACCGGGCACATCGTTATACAGCGCCACGTTTTTTCCGAAGACGATTACGTTCGACCATTACTACGAGCTATTCCATTCGAAAGTGTTCCAGTACGACAGGTGGTATCTGAATACCTTGAAGATTGCTACGTTGTCGATGATCTTCTCGACCTTGCTGTCCACGGTCAGTATGTATGCGTTGTCTCGCTTCCGCTTCAAAGGCAGACAGACAATCCTATCTACAATACTTGTACTTGGCATGTTTCCGGGATTCATGAGCCTTATTCCCGTCTACATTTTCTTGCTGCAGCTTAATCTGCTCGATACGCATGCAGCCATCATCATCGTTTATGCGGCTGGCGCAGTATTGTTCAACGGCTTTGTTATCAAAGGCTTCTTCGATACAATCCCGCGCAGCTTGGACGAATCGGCACGTATCGACGGTGCTAGTCATCTGCAAATCTTTTACCGGATCATGCTGCCGCTAGGACGTCCGATCCTGATCTACGTCGCGCTTACAACTTTCGCTGGAGCGTGGGTTGACTTTATTTTTGCAAACTTGGTCCTGCGCACGAAGGAGAAATGGACGCTAGCGGTCGGCATGTGGGACTTAGTCAATTCTTATCAAAACAGCAACTTTACCATGTTCGCCGCCGGCGCCGTACTCATTGCCGTTCCGATTACGCTGCTGTTCGTGCTGTTGCAACGGTTCCTCGTGCAGGGCCTTACATCGGGCGCTTCGAAAGGGTGACGATATGAGAAAGGTATGGAGAAGGGAAAAAGGGCTGCGGCTTGCCGCGGCTTTTCTGCTGACGATCGTCTTGATGGCAACAGGCTGTTCGAACGATCCATCCGAAACGGCTAACCCTGCCACAGTTCCGCCTGCGCAGGTAGAGCATGCCGTTGATGAGCAGCCTGGGACCGTGTTCTACGAAATATTTGTCCGCTCGTTCTACGATACGAACGACGACGGTATTGGCGATCTGAATGGCGTGACCGCCAAGCTCGATTATTTGCAGGAACTGGGTGTTGGAGGCATATGGTTGATGCCGATCAACGCTTCTCCAAGCTATCACGGTTATGACACGACGGATTATTATGCAATTAATTCCGATTATGGAACGCTTGACGATTTGAAAAACCTAATCGCCGAAGCGCATAAGCGCGACATCAAAGTCATTATGGATCTGGTCGTCAACCATACGAGCAGCGAACATCCTTGGTTCAAAGAAGCGCTCACCGATCCAGCTAGCCCTTACCGTAACTGGTATCAGATTGTGCCGAAGGACGAGAAGGTCAAAGCGGATGGAGCGGTAGGTGGCAATCCGTGGCATGAGTCGGGGGAGGATAAGTATTTGGGCGTTTTCTGGGGAGGCATGCCCGATCTGAACTTCGATGAACCGAATGTCCGCGAGGAAATGGCGAAGATTGGTCGGTATTGGCTGGAGCAAGGAGTGGATGGCTTCCGGCTTGATGCTGCCAAGCATATATACGGCGACTTCTCGTCGACGATGAGCTCGCCGGAAATACAGGCAGCCAATCAATTGTGGTGGCAACATTTCCGCTCTGGCTTGAACGAAGTAAATGCCGATGCATATTTAATCGGTGAAGTATGGGATTCCATATCGGTTATAGCGCCATACTTCGATAAGGCGTTTAATTCCGCCTTTCACTTCGACTTAGCCGGACGGATGCTTGGCGCCGTGGCGAACGAGCGGGACGCTGACTTCGGCTTCTCGCTGGCGAGAGCATACAGCATCTATGAGAAATCATCGGGAGGAACCTTTGTCGATGCGCCCTTCCTTAGCAATCACGATCAGAATCGCACGATGAGCGTCTTGAACGGCAACATCTCGCAGGCGAAGATGGCTGCAGCTATATTGTTGACCCTCCCCGGCAACCCGTATATCTATTACGGCGAGGAGCTAGGCATGAAGGGCGCTAAGCCAGATGAACTTATTCGCGAGCCGATGCTCTGGTATAGCGACCCGAAAGGCGGGGAGGGGCAGACAACATGGGAAGCATCCGAGCATAACGCTGCAGCAGATGCTGTTTCCGTAGAGGAGCAGGAAGCAGATGAGCAATCGATGCTGAGCCACTATCGCAGACTTATGAAGTGGCGAAACGAAGAGGCTTCCTTACGCGATGGCACCATCGCCGAATATGCGCTTGATTCCGCAAACACGAGCTTAAGCCTATACATCCGCGTTACGAAGAAGGAACGTGTTCTTGTCGTACACAACTTGTCGAACGAATCCCAATCAGCGAAGCTTGCGTCATCGGAAAGATTCGGCGTATTCACAACTGTCGCACACCAGACCGACTCCAACACGAAGCTGAGCAACGACACGTTATCCATTCCGGCATACAGCACGGTCATTCTAAAATAAGCAAGCTCAATAATCCGCCCACCTGCCCTGCGGGCCTAACATCCGACAGGGAACTGCTCCTCAATGTGGAGGAGTCGTTCCCTATTTCCATCAACGCGAGATCGTCGCCAAGGAAAACGAAAACGTACTAAATAACTCCTCTAAGTTCCGATCCCACTTAACCTTTTATGGCCTTTATCACACTCTCCCTCTAACTCAGAAAACCGAGCCTAATAGCATACCTTCGTCATTCGCCGTGAATGCTTATGACTTAGCCTTTTCACTGTTTAGACTAGTGTTGCAATATACTGTTGCACTAGCCTTACAGTGTATTTCTTATTCTGTATGCTTTATGCCTTAGGCTGGATGTCTTATGCCTTACCCCCCTTACCCCTAACACCGTATGCTTTTTGGCTTTCACAGCATGCCTTATGCTTTATACTTTTCGCGTCTTTATCACACCCTCCCCTTAACTCAGGAAAGAAACATAGCTCAAGAACCACCGGACTAAGCTGGAGAGCTGGAACAAAAATGCAAAGAAGCAAAGAAGCAAAGAAGCAAAGAAGCAAAGAAGCGAAGATGCAAGTAGCAAAGATGAAAGATTTAGAGGTTTACATGGCCCATTTCAATAGAGAATTTGAGTATGCCAAGTCCTTTGCTAAATTTGGAGTAAGTGAGTGTCCTAACAGCAGCTCAAAAGATTGGGATGGAGTGAGGTGTTTTGTATTTATTCGAAAACAGTATTCATCCATATAAGACTGTGCCATGGACGCACTGATGCCATGAAAAGTATCATTCATCCATTGAAAGGCTGCAGGGGCAAATTGTCGAAGCTGTGGATGACTGCCCCAAGGGATAATAGGTTTGCGAATGATGTCAATGTGAGTAGCTGCAGGGTCAATATGGGTATCCCTAAATTCGTCCTCGGCTGCTTGGGATAAAGGTTTTCTAGGGTCTAGTTGGGTAGGGGCGAGCTTAATTTTGTAGTAGGAAGGTCCAGTAGATGATTTCGTACGGCCAACGATGACAGACTGCTCGCGTTGCAACGTCTCGGTAGAGTGGAAAATACGCCGCGTATAAATGTCGGGCTTCGCTTCGATATGCCCGGAAAGAAGGATCGTGTGATCTAGGTCGGTGATGGTTCGGCGAACTTTGTTAAGCATGCTCCAAGCTGTTTTGTATGTGACAGCAATGAGCTTGGCCAGATGGACGGCATTAATGCTCGTTTTGCAAGCAGAGACGATATACATAACAAGCAGCCATTTGTGCAGCGGGGTTCTGCTTTTGTCCATAATCGAACCGGCAGTAAGCGACGTTTGGTGACCGCACTTCCGGCATTCGTATAGTGGTAATCTGCGTGTGTTAATGATATAAAAAGCTGCGCAGGCACAGCGCGGGCAGTGATAACCAGTAGGCCACTTCATCCGGAATACAAGGGGAATGCAGTCTGATTCGTTGGCATATTGCTTTTGGAACTGTTCAATATTTACCTTCAACGATATCACTTCCCTCTATGAAGAAATAGGAACATTTGTTCTTATTTAAGAATAACAGATGTTGGGGCTAAGATCAATTTTTTTTAGAAGATAAGCTGGTGAATGATGATTTCTGAGCAGACGGGAGAGTGTGATAAAGGGAAAAAAGGGGTAACAAACCTTCAGGCTTTGAGAAGTATGATGGGAAGGGAGCTAAGGCATAGATCTGAAGGTGCGGATAAGTAGGTTTTGGATGATGCTAGGGATTGAGCTGTGTTCGAGGGGATGTATGATGATTGACTACTGATTGGATAAAACACTAAATGATGAATTCTGAGCAGAGGGGAGAGTGTGATAAAGGGAAAAGGCGACACCTTCAATTTTGAGAAATGAATGGGAGGGGGGAAGCTGGGGTAAGAATATGGAGGTGCTATGTTCAGGTGTTAGATGAAGTTGGTAGAAACCCGGTGTGCAGGAGTGATTGGAGTTAAGAAGAGAATCGGAATGAGACAAGATGAGATAAAGATAAACGCGAGGGGATAAATGGGAGGAGATGAGACGAGATGAGACTGGATGAGATGAGCGGTGAGGGAAGTAAATGAGGAGCTCCTTACAGTTGGGCACGATGCCAAATGAAGGAGCTCAGCATGGTGGGCGCTACTGAACTTAAGTGATTTGTTTGAAAATACGATAGCCGTAGCCTGGAAGAGTGAGTTTGAATTGGCCGTTAGCAATGCTGGAGTCAGCAACTGTTGAATTAGCGTCGATGCTGGACAGAAGAGTCATCCAGTTTGTTCGGGAAGACAATGCTTCGTTATCAAAAGAGAGGCTTAGATCGGCTGCTTCGGCGCGGGCATTCATTGCGATAAGCAACCGTTCATTGCCATCTCGGCGCTCGTAGACGAGGGTGCCGTCCGCCGAACCGATATGGACGAAACGGATGTCCGTGCTGCGAAGGGCGCGATGCTCAAGGCGCAAGTGAATGGCCTGCGTATAAAAATCCAGCAGGTCGATGTTCTGCTCATCGCTTTCCCAAACCATGCATTTGCGGCAACCAGGATCACCTCCGCCGTTCATGCCTACCTCGTCGCCGTAATAGATGCATGGCGTCCCCGGGTACGTGAGCTGGAATAGGGCAGCAAGTTTCAGGGCATCCGTGTTATCGTCGCAAATCGTTAAAAGACGCGGTGTATCATGGCTATCCAATAGGTTAAACGCGGTTTCCGTCACCTGTTGCGGATAGGCGGCGAGCTGCTTACCGATTGACGCGGCGAAAGCGTCGGCATCGATGGTCCGATAGGCAAAAAAATCAAGCACGGCGTTCGTGAACGGATAGTTCATGACGGCATCGAATTGATCGCCTTGAAGCCAAGCAATTGCATCATGCCAGATCTCGCCTAATGTATAGGCTTCAGGATTTACTTCCTTGACCGTCTTGCGGAATTCGCGCCAAAACTGATGGTCGACTTCGTTAGCCACGTCCAGCCGCCAGCCGTCTATGCCAATCTCTTCAAGCCAGTATCTAGCAACCTCGAATAAATATTTTTTAACTTCAGGATGCTCCGTGTTCAGCTTTGGCATCAAAGGTTCAAAAGCGAATGTTTCGTAGGTTGGAATGCCATCAATTACTTGTAGCGGCCATTCCCGAACGTGGAACCAGTCTGCGTACTTCGATTGCTGCCCGTTTGCAAGAGCGTCTACGAATGGCTGGAATGTTCGGCCGGAATGATTGAAGACGGCATCAAGCAGCACGCGAATGCCGCGCTCGTGGCATATGTCGACAAGCTCCTTCAGCTTCGCATTCGTTCCAAAGTGGGGATCGACCTTCAAATAGTCGCGCGTATCGTATTTATGATTGGTCGTCGCCTCGAAGACAGGCGTGAAATAGATGGCGTTTACGCCAAGCTTGGCAATGTGATCCAAGTGGTCGATAACGCCCTGCAGGTCGCCGCCGAAGAAATTCGTTGGCGTCGGCTCGGTGCTCCCCCACGGCAGTACTTGGTCAGGATCGATGGAAGGATCGCCGTTCGCGAACCTCTCCGGAAATATTTGATAGAAGACGGCGTCCTTCACCCACGCAGGCGGTGAGAACACGTCGACAGGATTTATATAAGGGAAATCGAAGAAAGAGTCCGGATTGTCCGGCACGGTTAGCTCAAAGCCTCTATCGCTAAGTAAAATGGATTCGCTGCCGCTTATAAGTTGGAAGGCATAACGAAGTCTGCGGTAGGGAGGGATTACGGCTGTCTCCCAATAGTCAAACAAAGCGTCGGACGACAAAATCTTCATCTGGACAGTTGTTTTGGTGTGCTTCCAGGCATACTTGTCCCCGACAATGGCTTGGACCGAATCGATGTCGTCCTTCTTCGTGCGGATTCTAAGATGAAGCGTCTTTCCGTCGTAAGCATAAGCCCAGTTCTGTTTGGGCCGGTGATATACGGCTTCCAATAGCATGCCTTTCATCGCTCCTTCAACGATTGTTGGTAATTGAAATAGAGATAAACATGAAAAAGGTACAACCTCTGCTTATACAGCCGAGGTTGTACCTTTTTCCTAAAATAGGATGCGGTAGCATTGCCTTTATATTTTATCTCTCAACGCTTTAATTATACATAATTTGTACGATTCGTACTAGTGAAATAAGAAAATCTTAAGAATTGACGGTTTCGTGAGTGAGCGATTCCAAGTATCTCTCGCAATCCAGTGCCGCCATGCAGCCGCTGCCTGCTGCCGTAATCGCTTGGCGGTAGTTGCGGTCTTGTACGTCGCCGCAAGCGTAAACGCCAGGGATGTTCGTCTCGGAAGTGCCAGGCTTCACGATAATGTAGCCTTGCTCATCCGTATCGATTTGGCCGCCCAGGAAGCCGGTGTTCGGCGTATGGCCGATCGTAACAAACAGGCCGTCCGTCTCGAGCAGCTCTTCTTGGCCCGTCTCGTTATTGAGCACTTTAAGGCCTTGAAGGCCCATGCCGTTCGCCACGACTTCAACCGGCGTACGGTTCAAGCTCCATACGATTTTATCGTTGGCGCGCGCGCGGTCTTGCATGATTTTCGAAGCGCGAAGCTCATCGCGGCGGTGAACCAGGCGAACCTCGGAAGCGAAGCGAGTCAGGAACACCGCTTCCTCCATAGCGGAATCGCCGCCGCCGACAACGATGATTTTTTTACCGCGGAAGAAGAAGCCGTCGCATGTAGCGCAAGTGCTGACGCCGCGTCCGATATTTTCTTGCTCGCCCGGAATGCCCAGGTATTTCGCGGATGCGCCCGTGGAGATGATGATGGACTCCGCTTGCATCTGTCCGATTCCTTCTACGTCAAGCGTGTAAGGGCGTTTGCTGAAGTCGACGCTCTTTACGGATCCAGTCTTAAACGTTGCGCCGAAGCGCTGTGCTTGTTTGCGCATGTTGGACATCAGCTCGCTGCCAAGAATGCCTTCAGGGAAACCCGGGAAATTCTCGACCTCTGTCGTTGTCGTCAATTGGCCGCCTGGCTGCCAGCCTTCAATTACGAGCGGCTCCATGTTGGCGCGTGCTAAATAGATAGCTGCCGTTAATCCGGCAGGTCCTGTACCGATAATAATTGTTTTATGCATAGTCGTGATCCTCCTGTATTAAATCTTAATTTAAAATTATTATAAACTGTAACCAATGTCAATACCGTTCATCTAACGTTCATGTTCATGTAGTATGATGACTATGACATACTGGCAATCGGATGGGGGGGATTGGCTATGCCCAAAATAGTTGTAGCGGACGACGACGCGAATATTCGCGAGCTTGTCGGTCTTTTTTTGAAACGGGAAGGGTTTCAGATCATTGAGGCGGTCGACGGCGTTGATGCATTCGATAAGCTGGAAGCCGTGAAGCCGGATATGGCCATTATTGATATTATGATGCCGCGAATGGATGGATGGGCACTGTGCGCAGCGCTGCGCGAGAGCTATGATATACCGCTTCTTATGCTGACGGCCAAAGGGGAGACGACGCATAAGGTAAAGGGCTTCGAGCTCGGTGCGGACGATTATATGGTGAAACCGTTCGACCCGCCGGAGCTTGTGGCGCGCGTGAAGGCGCTGCTGAAGCGGTATCGCATTGCGTCGTCCCATTCGGTGGAGTTCGGCGGCGTTACGATGAACCAAGCGGACTTTCAGATGAGCGCAAGCGGCGAGAAGATTACGCTCCCGCCGAAGGAGTTCGAGCTGTTGTTCAAGCTGGCAAGCTACCCGGGCAAAACATTTTCCAGAGATCAATTGATCGAGCAAATATGGGGGATGGATTACGCGGGGGATGAACGAACAGTCGATGTACATATTAAAAGGTTGCGTGACCGTTTTCCTGAGGAGAAATATCGGTTCCGCATTGTGACCATTCGCGGTCTCGGTTATCGATTGGAGGAATGCGGATAATGCGCAGCTTATATTTTCGTATTACAGCGACGTTTCTTCTTATTGTAATCATTAGCATTGGAGTCGCCTTTTTGTTCACGAATCAAATGTTCAAGAGTGACGCGAGAGGTCAGCTTCCGGGACAAATAGACAGCGCCATTGAGCGGATCGAGCAGCTCTATGCGGTTTCCGCGCCTGCCTCGATGGAACAATTTCTGCAGGAAATGTCCAAGCAGCTTGGGCAAAACATCGTTGCCATTAGCGTGAGGGGAACTTTGGTTAGGGCGGGCGAGGGCAGTGAGCGGTTAATGGGCCAAATTACGCGGGAACAGCTATCGAATGTGTTGGGCGGATATCGTGTCAGTGTCAACGTCAACAGGACGGAAGAGGAGCGACCGCCTGCGCCGTTCGCCATTGGGCGGTTAGTGCGGCTCGGCAATATGAACTGGGCGATGTTCGTCCAGCCTAACCGGTTTCCGCAGAACAGCAACTTTATATGGACGGCAGTGACGCTGCTTGTGACGCTGCTTATTGTGGGAAGCATTCTTATCCTGGTAGCGGCCAGATATTTGGTCAAGCCTCTGAAGCTGATGACCTCTGCAGCCAGAAGGATGGCGGAAGGGGACTTCACGGTAAGGCTGCCCGCTCGAAGAGGAGACGAGCTTGGGGAACTGGCGGACGGCATGAACAAAATGGCGCTCAGTCTGTCTCAGCTTGAGATGATGCGTCAGGACTTCGTCTCGAACGTATCTCATGAAATTCAGTCGCCGCTCACGTCGATCGGCGGCTTCGCGGAGGCGCTCCGCAGCGAGGAGTTGACGGAGAAGGAGCGGAATCGTTACGTCAGCATCATTAAGCAGGAAAGCACGAGGCTGTCCCGCCTGAGCGAAAACTTGCTTAAGCTGGCTTCGCTCGACTCGCAGCAGCATCCGTATCACCCTGCATCGTATAGACTTGACCGGCAGCTTCGAGACGTCGTGCTTGCCTGTGAGCCGCATTGGGTAGCGAAGCGGCAAACCGTCGAACTGATGATGGAGGAGACAGTCCTTACAGCCGATGAGGACTTAATTAGCCAAGTATGGTTCAACCTGCTCGCTAACAGTATGAAATTTGCGCCGGAGGGCGGTAAAATATCGTTCCAGCTGACGGAGAGGGACGACAAGGCGACTGTCCGTATATCAGATTCGGGCGTAGGCATTGCCGAGGAGGATCGGGAACGTATTTTCGAGCGTTTCTACAAGGCCGACGTATCGAGGGATCGAAGCCAAGGCGGAAGCGGACTAGGCTTGTCCATTGCGAAGAAGATTGTTGAGATTCACGGCGGTTCGATCATGCTGGATCCGGAAGCCGATCAGAACGTGGGAGCGTGCTTTGTCATTCAGTTGCCTCTGTGCCCTTTGTCCGAAGGGGTTGGATAATCCTGTAAATAAGGTTAAAATGAAGTAATGCGATTTATAACCTTAGAGAGGGGCTTCGATCACAAATGGACAAGCGTATTCGTAAAGCGATTATTCCGGCAGGCGGACTTGGCACGCGGTTCTTGCCGGCTACAAAAGCGCAGCCGAAGGAAATGCTTCCTATTATCGATAAACCGGCCATTCAATATATTGTAGAGGAAGCCGTTCAGTCAGGCATCGAAAGCATCATTATCGTAAGCGGACGGAATAAGCGGGCGATCGAGGATCATTTTGACAAGTCGGCAGAGCTGGAAGCCGAGCTCGAGGAGCGGGGCAACGAGGAGATGCTCGCGGTGGTGAAGGAAATATCGCAGCTGGCCGATATTTATTACGTTCGCCAGAAAGAGCCGCTCGGGCTTGGGCATGCGGTATTGTGCGCTCGTCGCTTCATTGCCGAAGAGCCGTTTGCCGTTCTGCTCGGCGATGATATATTGGTGTCGCAGCCGCCGTGCCTGCGCGACATGATCGACATCTATGAGCGTGATCGATCGTCGGTAGTAGCGGTTATGGAAGTGCCATGGGATCAGACGCATAAGTATGGCATCGTCGATATCGAAACGGGCGATAAGGTCGCGCGCGTTCGCGACATCGTCGAGAAGCCGCTGCCCGGACAAGCGCCTTCCAATTATGCGGTCGTCGGCCGGTACGTGCTCGATCCGGCTATATTCGATTTGCTGGAGAGGGCGAAGCCCGGCAAGGGCGGTGAGATTCAGCTCACGGACAGCTTGCAGGAGCTGAATCGAATCTCCTCCTTGTCGGCGTACCGCTTCGACGGCAGGCGGCATGATGTTGGCGATAAGCTCGGCTTCGTGCAAGCGACGATCGACTTCGCGCTGGAGCGTGACGATCTATCGGCCGACGTGAAGCGTTATTTGCTGAAGCGATTGAAGCTGACTAATCTATAGCATGCAAGTGAGACTGCCTAAGTTAAGGCGGTCTTTTCTTTTGGAAAAAAGCGCTGTGGGGATGCGTGGAAGACAGGTCAACAATTACTTACCTGTATTTTTTTAGTTTTAGAAACAATCATTTGTAAGGTGTCAAATCAAGAAATTGACGGGTTGTTTTTATAATGATCGACCTGTAATATTTATCTTTAAATTACAAATATTGATCAGTCTTCCGGAATTCCTTCCGGCGTATACGCTGACGAGCACTTGGAGAAGCAATTCAAAGATACTGCATTTCAGTTCAATGAGTTCCACACGCCGTTTATTATTGCTCCTCCAGGGCAAAAAGATTTGTTTGTGAAACTTAAATCGGGGGAAGTTCCAGATCTTATCGTATTTAACAGTCGGTTTCTTCCGCTTTTATTAGAAATCGACTATTTGGAACCCATACATGTCAAAAAGGAATACGACCTTGATATACATGAATCGGCGCTTGCGGACATTCGATCATTCGCACCCGATAGTGAGTTGTATGCACTGCCATTAGGGCAAAATGTTACAGGATTGTTTTATAACAAAGCGATATTCGATGAGATGAATGTCCCCTACCCTACAGATGGAATGACTTGGGAAGATATTACCGTACTTGCCGAAAACGTTTCGAATCCGAAGAAATGGTCAGCGCTAGATATAGCCGATTACGACCTCGCTGCGAGCCAACTATCACTTCGTTTATTTGACCCTGAAACGGAGCGGGTTGATTACGAATTGGATGCGTGGACGGAGATGGAGCATTTTGTGAAAAAGCTAAACAGTCTCCAAAGTGAGGAGAAGAGAGACGGAAAATCCCCAAAGAACAGTAGCATGTCCGCATTCGCAAGTGGCAGAACGGCTATGGTAGCAGGCTCATTGTATGACGATACGCAATTGAAGCAAGGTTTTTATGATCAAGAGAGCAATTTGACTATGAACCATGTGGAATGGGATGCCGTCAGCTATCCTGTATTCAGTGACGAGAAACTGCTTGCGCCGGCAAAGCAAACGCTATATATCGGAGTGCCGGGTGCGGCGATGAATAAGGAGGAAGCTTACAAGGTGATGATTTATCTGTTGTCGGAGGAGGTGCAGGCCGACAATATGCGTAAAGGGCTGGCAAGCTTGCGGACCGACTCCGTATCCATTGTGGATCAATTCGGGGAATCCTCGTCACTGTTATCGGGCAAGTCAACAGCTTCATTTTTCAAAACGACGACGCAAGCAGGAGCGTTCGAACCGAGCCTTGACGATTATTTCGGTATGGGGCAGCGGCTAGAAGAAGTAGTTAGCTCATCGACTTTTTTAGCCGATCAAACGTTGCAGGGGGCAAAAGAAAATCTCCGCAGCGAAATTTCGGATTATTGGAACAAACGGTCGCGATTTATTGAAGAAATGAGGTCGAAGACTAGCAAGATGGAATAACTTCATATAACGAAGCTGCGAGTGCACAAAAGTTCGCCTGCCATGTCACGTGGTAACGGACGGTTGCGCTCGTATTTTTTTTAATTGCATAACTTATATGGCTGTAGACTTGTAAAAATTTCATTTCCCAACTGTTGGTATAAAACATATAAGTCATGTAGAATAGAGTGAAGTAGATTGCTAGGGAAAGAAATAGCGAAATAGAGAGAGAACATACTGCTGGGAGTTGAAGGAAGTGCATTGCCATCAATGCGGGAAATTACAGCCAGAGGATGCTGTTTATTGCAATAAATGCGGCAAACAGCTGCTTATAGAAGCTGTTGAGCAGTCACCAATAGCAGCCATAGATGCCGTCATCGATACAATAGATAATGAATCGGCTGTCGGCGCGGAGCTGAGCCATTCCCATATACATATACAACAAGACGTAGTAGTAACCAGGCAGCGCAATGGAGGCAGTTGGTGGATGTGGTTGACCCCAGTGGCGCTAACTGTTATAGCGGCAGCAGCAGTGACCGTCTATTACGGCTATGAGTCTCGGCTGAACGATAAGGTTATTATACTGCAGCAGCAGGCAAGAGAAGACGCATTGGCAGGCAAATATGATCAAGCGCTGGCATCGCTGGAAGAGGCTGCTCTATTCCGACCGGATTTTGCTCCTGTGCAGGCGGACAAGGGCATTATTAAGCTTGCAGCCGGTTATGAAGGATTACTGGAATCGGCTAAAGGACATTTGGCGGATGGCAAGCTGATCGACGCGGAGCGCCTGCTTATACAGGTTAAGGAAGATCTGAAGGACACGGTTGAGCCTATCTTCGGCAAATCGAAGGAACTGCTCGATACGCTAAGCAGCGAGCTTGCACTGCAGAAGCTGACGCAGGAGCTCGATACGTCTACGACAATCAACGAGCTGGCTGCCAAGCTTAATGTGGCCAGCGGGCTTGAAGGCGATGAGGCGACGGCCGTACGCGAACAAATTAAGGCGAAAATCGTAGATATCGGTTATGAGGAAGCGGAAAGTCATCTTAAGAAGAAAAAATACAACGACGCCATGGATGCCGTTGACAAGGCGCTTCTCTATGTTAGCGACGATGAGCGGCTGCTTGGGTTAAAAAGCAAAATTTCCGGCGCGAAGGCTGAGTACGAACAAGCGGAGCAGCAGCGTATTGAGCATGCGATGCAGAAAGCAGCCGAGGAGGATCTGAAAAATCAGACGGCTGCGGTGGAAGTCGTCCGAATCGAAGGGACCCTAGATGAGTTCGGCGTTCTGAACATTCACGGGGAGCTCAAAAACGCGGCCACGCGTCCGATCTATACGGTCGTGGTCGAATATACCGTATACGACGCCCAGCAAAACAAGATCGGCACGGGTACAGCCGAAGCGACGCCGGACTACATTGAACCGGGCGAGGCCATGAGCTTTAGCGGTACGGTGTACGGAGTTTACGTTGAAAATACAACTGTTGTCGTGGATCATGCGACATGGTATCTGGACTAGGAGGCGATAGGATGCGGACGGGAGCATGGATGAGCCTGATCGCCTCTTTTTTCATTATCGGAGGTGCAGGCATCGCGGCATGGGCGGTACGCTCCGAGGTGCCTAAGCAATTGACGGGAGCACCGATGCTTGCGATCTCCGACGATAGCAGGTCGAAGGGGTCTAAGACGCTGAAGGATATTATTTTTGAGACACAGAAGCTTGTCGTTATGATCGAGACAGAGAACGGCACGCAAGGCTCGGGCTTCCTTTATAACGAGCAAGGCGATCTCATTACGAACGCCCATGTCGTTGCAGGAGCACAGGATGTGAAGATCAAGACGGCAGATGCTCGCGAGCTGGAAGGCGAGGTCATCGGTATAAGCACGGAAACCGACGTCGCGGTTGTCAGAGTGCCGGGTCTGGCAGGCCTTGAGCCGCTTGAGCTGGTGCGGGATCAAAAAGCCGAGGTTGGCGATGATGTGCTGGCGGTCGGAAGTCCGTTAGGATTTCAAAATACGGTGACGACCGGCATTATAAGCGGCCTGGGAAGAAGCTTCGAGATTGAACCTTACAAATATAGCGATCTCTATCAAATCTCCGCTCCGATCGCTCCGGGTAACAGCGGCGGACCACTCGTCGATCAAGCGTCCGGAGCGGTGCTTGGCATCAACTCAGCGGGAATCGAGCAGGGCTCGATCGGATTCAGCATTCCGATCGTTAATATCATCGAGATGGCAGAGGAATGGTCCAAGCAGCCGATGGCCGAGCTGCCGGCCCTCTCGTTCACGGACGATTCGGATTTAATGCCGGAGAAAGCTTCGATGGAAGAGTATGCGGAGTACTTGGTGACTCATTTCTACGACAGCTTGAACAATGCCGATTATGTATACGCGTATTCGCTGCTCGGCGGCAATTGGAAGGAAGGCACGAGCTACGAGAAGTTCCGCGAAGGATACATACCGACACGAAATGTCGTTATCGACGACATGATCGTGAAGACGAGCGATACCGATGAAGCGACGGTTACGGCGATCATATCGGTAGACGAGCGTGTCGACGGCAAATATGTGCTAAGCAAGTATCAAGTTACGTATCGCGTCGGATATGAAAATGACATATTGAAGCTATTAAGCGGCAAGGGCAAAGTAATCGGTTAATTGCCGTCTGCGAAACAAGAGCTCGAAGTCAGCGTCCGGGGAGACGCTCCTTCGAGCTCTTTGTTTGCTGCTCCAAGCAGCAACTATTGCTCAGAGTGGCCGACGTTGGTTGTTTCCTGTTCCTCGTCTTCGCGAAGAAAAGGCGTGTAGATCAGATCGATGCCGACAGCATCATAAGGCTGCAGCGGGAAGTTTAACAGCGTCGAAGGGATGACGCGTCCGTTCAGCCTCAACCGGTAGCTGACGCGTCCGCCGATGCGAATGCCGTTAACGGCATAAATAAACCCGTTCGGCGTAAATTGGACAGCGCCTGTTTGGGCAAGTGCCCAATAAATCGATATTCCCGGGCGATACGGTACGAAATAACGCTGTGTTACGTACGGGAATGCCGCGCCGCCGTTAATGATTACGGTGACGTACGCTTGAGGCCCCGGAGGGAACGGCAGCGGGAACGGAATCGGCACCGGGAATGGGAACGGGAATGGAGGGCGAGGCGGCGGGAACGGCCCCGGCCCTGGCGGGAACGGCCCCGGCCCTGGCGGGAACGGCCCCGGCCCCGGCGGGAACGGCCCTGGCCCTGGCGGGAACGGCCCTGGCCCTGGAGGGAACGGCCCCGGCCCCGGCGGGAACGGCCCTGGCCCTGGCGGGAACGGCCCTGGCCCTGGAGGGAACGGTCCCGGACCTGGTGGAAGTCCGCCCGGACCAACTAGTCCGCGGTCTCTGGCTACGCGCGGCCCGCCGCAGCCGCAGTCGCCGCCCGCGGTTGCCGCTTGCCGTGCGTCCGCATAGTACTGCTGCTCGTTATAGTTGCCATAAGTATCATACATGCTAGCATCCAATCTCCTTCATGCAGCCGAATAGGCAAATGTCTTGATGTATCCTATGCGGCATTAGCCTATCCGGTGTAAGGAGCTTGCAACAAAAAAACGGCACTGCCCTCAGAAATGAGAACAGTGCCGCTCTTCGATTAGCAACGATTACTTAACAGCAGCTTCGTAACGTTTGCCAACTTCAGCCCAGTTTACAACGTTCCAGAACGCTGCAATGTAGTCGGGGCGTTTGTTTTGGTAGTTCAGGTAGTAAGCATGCTCCCAAACGTCCAGTCCGAGGATTGGCGTTTCGCCTTCCATGATCGGGCTGTCTTGGTTAGGCAAGCTGTATACTTTCAATTTGCCGTTAGCAACCGCAAGGAATGCCCAGCCGCTGCCGAAACGAGTAGTTGCCGCTTTCGCGAAGTCGGCTTTGAAAGCTTCGAAGCCGCCAAGCTCGCTCTCGATTGCCGCTGCAAGAGCTCCTGTAGGAGCGCCGCCAGCGTTCGGCGCGATTGTTTCCCAGAACAGGCTGTGGTTAGCATGGCCGCCGCCGTTGTTGCGAACAGCCGTGCGGATGCCTTCCGGTACGCTAGCCAAATCGGAGATCAGCTCTTCGATCGATTTGCTTTGCAGTTCGGGAGCGGACTCAAGTGCCGCGTTCAGGTTCGTCACGTATGCGTTGTGGTGACGGCCGTGGTGGATTTCCATTGTAGTCGCATCGATGTGCGGCTCAAGCGCGTTGTGCGGGTAAGGCAATGCCGGTAGTTGATGTGCCATTATTATTACCTCCTAAATATATGTAACTTCTCAATTCCATTATCCCTTATCGGATTGAATAAATCAACATTATTGTTGCAAAAGTAGGATGCCCAAAAGAGCGTCTCCCAGCAACCATCATAGCGTAACACAGAAGGGACTCGAATATTCAGGGATTAGGTCCATTAACGTATTTTTAACATAAAAAGATATAAAATGAATGAAAACGCTTTATATAAAGCGTTTTCAAGAGAAAAACGAAGATTTCTTTAATTTTTATAAGGAATTTCGAAGATTTTAGAAGGAATTCGTATGATTTTGTCGTATAATATTTGAGAAGCAGCACTATGACAAGAAATAGAAGGTGTTAATTTAATGAACGTACGTTCCTTCCAGTTGTCCGATTACAGACCGATTACAGCTCTTCTCGAAGAAGTGTTAACCGAGGAGTGCTACGAACAAACGATGGAAGCTTTTGCACGTCAATTGTCATGGGATAGCGATTTGGTTCTAGTCGCTGTCGAAAATTCCGAGATTGTTGGAATGATTATCGGAACGATCGATAATAACAAAGGTTATTATTATCGGATCGCCGTATCGCCACAGCATCAACGGAGAGGAATAGGCAAGTCGCTTATCCAAGGGCTGCGTCAGCGCTTCGAACAGCGTCATGTTACAAAGATACTCATTACCGCGGACGAGCACAACGAGCCGGTATTGCCGTTATATGAGTCCATGGGCTACGCGTCCAACGACTTTTTCCGGTCATTCCAGAAGCTGAGCATCGTAACGGGTTAACGCGGATTTACTGCAATCATAATTTGTGCAGGGGCATATCTGCATCGCCATTGCTTTTGGCGGTGAGATATGCTTTTCTTATTACTATAGACAGGTGTGAGGAGAACGGTATGGTACGATACATGCACTGTGTTATCAAGAGCTTCAAGCATAACGGCCACATCCATCGTACATGGCAGCGTAATTGGCTCGTTCCGAGCGAGCTTCTCGTTCCGGAACACCGGGAAGAGTCCATGATCGTTCTTATTAATAGACAGACGCCGATACAGGAATCGGACGGCAAGTTATGGATTAGCCGAGTTCCCGCCGTCTCCTTCTTCATACCCGGCATTTGGTATAACATCGTCGCGCTTATTGAAGAGGGCGGCATACGCTATTATTGCAACATCGCCTCGCCTCCTTATTTGCAAGGGGACGTGCTGACATATATCGATTACGACCTGGATGTCATTCGCACGACCGACGGAGGATGCTTTGTCGTCGATCGGGATGAATATGAGCTTCATAGCAATCTTTATCATTATCCGCAGATGGTGGACGACAAAGTACAAGAAGGACTATCCTCCTTGCTGTTGAGAATAGAACGAGGACAAGCGCCTTTCCAAGATGAGCAGATAGCAGCCTACTACGAAGCGTGGTTGCAGGCAAACGGCGAGGTGGAACAATGACAATGGCAGATTCGGAAACATCTCCATCCTCCAATATGGGCAATAGCAATAAACGGACTTGGCGTTCCGAGGCCTGGGATTGGCTGAAGACGCTTATTGCCGCATTCGCGGTGGTCCTTATCGTCCATTTTTTTGTATTCAACTTATCTACGGTAGAGGGTCATTCCATGGAGCCGACGCTGGTCGATAATGAATGGCTGTTCGTCAACAAATTCGTATATTTGGTCGGCAAGCCGAAAGTAGGCGACGTCGTCATATTGAAGGAGCCAGATGAAGGAAGCGGGGACAAGAAGTTTCTCGTTAAGCGCATCATCGGCGTTCCGGGCGATCGGATCGAGATCTACGATAATCAGCTGTACCGCAATGGAGAACTCGTCACCGAGAATTATATCGACACATCTATAGAAGGCATGAATTACGGTCCAAGCGTCGTGGAGGAGGGGCGGTACTTCGTTATGGGAGACAACCGTCACTTGCAGGCGAGCTTGGACAGCCGAATATTCGGCACTGTACCGCGAAGTCTGATTCAAGGCAGGGCGGATTATATTTTATGGCCCTATCACAAAATACGCGGATTGTAGAAAAAGCGAAAGCGTAAATCCGCGCTAAGCATAAGTAAAGCATTCCACTCGTTTAGAACTTGGGAGGTAGAACATTAATGAAGGAAGTTATGATCTATACCGACGGAGCCTGCTCCGGCAATCCCGGGCCTGGCGGCTGGGGAGCGGTGCTCTTCTACGGATCGAAGCAGAAGGAAATTTCCGGCGGAGAGAAGCATACGACGAATAACCGGATGGAAATTCAAGCGGTCATCGAAGGCTTAAGCTTGTTGAAGGAGCCTTGCACCGTCAAGGTCTACAGCGATTCGGCTTACGTCGTCAATTGCTTCCAGAAAGGCTGGATAAACGGCTGGCTTCGCAACGGATGGAAGAACAGCAAGAAGGATCCGGTGGAAAATCAGGATTTATGGAAGGCGCTATGGGAGCTTATGAAGACGCATACCGTCGAATACGTCAAAGTCAAGGGTCATAGCGACAATGAATGGAACAATCGCTGCGATGAGCTTGCGCGCGAAGCGATCCGCAGGCTGTAAGCGATGAACGATCGGTGGAGCAAGCTGAAGGAAGAGATGAAAGCGGCGGCGGCCGAGCTCGGCATCGATAAGATCGGGGTCGCATCGGCTGATCCGTTCACGGAGCTGAAGCAAATATTAGTACGCCACCGCGAGCTCGGCAGGGAATCCGGCTTCGAGGAGAAGGATCTCGACAAGCGGACGAACCCGGCGCTCCTGTTCGACAACCCGCAATCGATCATCGCGATAGCGGTTGCGTACCCGTCCAAGATGGACAACCCTCCGAAGTCGGAACGCGGCGCACGACGCGGTATTATGTCCCGTTCCTCTTGGGGAGAAGATTATCACCGCGTATTGCGCGACCGGTTGGCGCGGCTGGAGGCTTGGCTGCGCGAGCGCGTGGAAGGTCTGCGAGTGGAGAGCATGGTCGACACGGGAGAGCTCGTCGATCGTGCGGTAGCGGAGCGCGCCGGACTGGGCTGGAGCGCGAAAAACTGCGCGGTTATTACGCCGGAATGGGGCTCGTGGGTATATCTCGGCGAGATGATAACGAATATCCCGCTGCCTCCCGACGAGCAAATGACCGATCAGTGCGGTTCCTGCACCATATGCATCGATGCCTGTCCTACGGATGCGCTTGTCGGGCCGGGACAGCTCGACTCAAGCAAGTGCATTTCGTTTATTACGCAGACCAAAGGGTTCGTTGAAGAACCGATTATGCGCAAGATAGGCAACCGGATATACGGCTGCGATACATGCCAGACGGTATGCCCGAGCAATAAGGGGAAGAACTGGACGCATCAGCCGGAGCTGCAGCCCGATCCGGAGCTTGTTATGCCGCTCTTAGAACCCCTGCTCTCGATGAGCAACAAGGAGTTCCAAGAACGGTATTCGCGCAGTTCGTCCGCCTGGCGAGGCAAGAAGCCGATTCAGCGCAATGCCGTCATTGCGCTTGGCAATTACAAGGAAGAGTCCGCCGTGCCTGAGCTTGTGAAGGTGCTTGAGTCGGATACGAGGCCGGTGCTTCGCGGAACGGCGGCTTGGGCGCTGGGACGAATCGGGGGAGCAGAGGCGAGAGAGGCTCTTCTTGCGGCATTTGAGAGGGAGAGCGACGAGGAAGCCAAGGCTTATATCGCCAAGGCGATCGATGCTTTGCGATAGGGCGGAATGCTAGAGATTGAAAATGATGGCTGTTCATTGCGAACAAAGGGCGAACATGCTATCATGAATGAAATTATTACAGCAGGAGTTAGAAAGGGTCGGGTGACATTTTTTTATGTGGTTAAACATTGTACTTCCTATCGTTACATTAGTGGTCGGCGCAGTTGGCGGTTTCTTCGTCGGCGTATTCTATTTGCGCAAGCAGCTTGAGAAGATGCAGAATGACCCAGAGATGATACAAAAGATGGCCAAGCAGATGGGCTATAACTTGAATAAGCAGCAAATGAACCGCGCGCAAAACATGATGAAAAATCAAAAGTTTCCTCGTAAATAAAGGCATTTGTTCGGGAGTTAAGAGGAATGATCCGGAAGGAGTGACCATACGTGGCGGGAAGGAAAGATTACGTCAATACAAAGGTAACGAGCAACCGGGAGCAAATCGAATACCACGTAAAAGAGATATTGAAGCTGGTAGGCGAGGACGTGGAGCGCGAGGGACTGCTGGAGACACCCGCGCGCGTCACTCGGATGTATGAGGAAATATTCGCGGGCTATGAGGTTGACCCCCGGGAAGTGCTGGGCGTTACGTTCGATGAACAGCATGAGGAGCTAGTCATTGTCAAAGACATTGTGTACTACAGCCAGTGCGAGCATCATATGGCGCCTTTCTTCGGCAAGGCCCATATCGGGTATATCCCGAGCGGCAAGATCGCCGGGCTTAGCAAGCTGGCGCGCCTGGTCGAAGCGATTACGCGCAGACTGCAGGTGCAAGAACGCATCACGTCGCAGATTGCCGACATTATGGATGAGGAGCTTGCACCGCATGGCGTTATGGTCGTCGTCGAAGGCGAGCATCTGTGCATGTGCGCACGCGGCGTGAAGAAGCCGGGCAGCAAAACCGTCACCTCGGCGGTGCGCGGCGAGTTCCGCAGCAACGCTGCGCTGCGCTCCGAGTTTCTTGCGTTGTTGAAGCAATAGAATCCCAATATCGGTATAATAGTTGAAACGGGTCGGCGGCTCTCTTATAAGGGAGCCGCCGACCCGTTTTTTATCGCATTATGCTTCATTAAAGAGATAAATCGCAATGGATAAACCGATTACATTAATTTACATAAAGTGACTAACCTCGACAAGTTATTCGAATCAACATGGGGAATCATTGTAATTATCTAGAATTTGTAAGGTTGATTGAATATTTAGTATAAAATAATATAAATATTGTAATTAAAGAATTGTTAATTCCTTTTTTGGATTTTCGTCGAATTTCGTTGTTTCTAAATATGCAAGAAAGAGAGTTTGTCTATTTGTTTGAGTTGCTCACCAATTGTTTTGCGGCAAAGGAGCTTCGCATTTATCGTTTAGCGCCTGCTTTCTTAAAGGAATGGGGCGAATACTATTGGAAAAACGCGCATGAACAAAGAAAAGTAGACAGAAAGTCGATTAGCACGCGCTCGGGTATCGATGGTTGGAACACGCTGTCTTTACTTGCCTACTCCGTATACGTGCTGTGGGTGTGCTATTCCAAGAAATTGTCGCTCGGCACGTTTGTAGCCGTGTCACAAATTATAGTGTCGACGCAATCGCAAATGAAAAATGTAGCCTACAGTTTATCGCAATTTTATGCAGAGAGCATGATTATTCAACAATTTTTTACGTTCATGGATACGGAAGAGGAACGAACTGCTCATGAAGAACTCGAATTTGCCGGCAAGGTGCAGGAAGGCATTACGGTCAACAACCTTTCCTTTGCCTATCCTGGCAGCACGAAGCCGGCGCTGAAAAATATATCGTTTTGCATTAAAGCAAACGAGACTGTCGCGGTCGTAGGGGATAACGGAGCGGGGAAGAGCACGCTCATTCATTGCCTGATTGGTCTTCATCAAAGCTACGAGGGCAGTATTACTTATGACGATGTTGATTTAAAGGAAATCAATGTCGCTTCATTCAAGAAACGCGTATCGGCAGTATTTCAAGATTATGTACACTATCACGGAAGTATCAAAGAAAATATCGGCTTTGGAAACGTGGAGCTTATGGATAATCTCTCGGCGATTGAGGCGGCAGCCGGCTTATCCGGCGCATCCGAATTTATAAGTCGATTGCACAATGGCTACGATGCGCTGGTAGGGGCGGGATTTCAGAATGCACAGGAGTTGTCGATAGGCCAATGGCAGAAGCTTGCGCTCGGCATGGCGTATTTTAATGACGGCTCGATTGTCGTATTGGATGAGCCGACTGCATCGCTGGATCCTAATGCCGAATCGGAGCTATATCGCCAGTTCAAGCGGCTGTCTGAAGGCAAAGTAACGTTTCTCGTATCCCATCGGTTAGGTAGCTGCCGTATAGCGGATTGGATTTTGGTATTAAAACAAGGGGAACTGATCGAGCAGGGCACGCATGACGAGCTAATGAAGTTAGGCGGCGACTATAAACAGATGTATGAATCGCAAGTCGAATGGTATTTACCAGACGAAAGCTGTAAGGGGGCGTAATCTTAATGAGAAGAATAGGAAGAACCATTATCAGTGTATCAATTGTCTTACTGTTGTTCCTCTCGGCATGCCAAAATAATACCGATCCGGTGGGGGATGAGGAGAGGCTGTCGGGCAAGCTGCGGATTGCGATCAATAGAGGCACAATTATTGGAAGCGGGTATGTACATCCTCTTGATGAATCCACAAAGGGACCGATATACGATAAATTGAGAGGCATCCTGAAACAGCATCCCGATCTGGAGATCGAGCTGATCGATATTAGTTTCATGACGGATGAGCCTTCTACGATTCCTCAAGAGCCGTTGCCCGACATTATCGAGGTAGTGCCTTATCAGATCCAGTGGGTTGCCGGTGTTGACGAATTGGAGAACCTTGATCCTGTCGTGCAGATATCAGGATGGAATGAGTCATATGCGAAGCTGGTCGACCGGACGAGGTTGAACGGAACGGCACGCATGCTTCCCATAAAGAGCGAACCGATGATTGTTTTTTACGATGAGCGGGTATTTGGCCAGCTGAATATTGCGGTACCGCATGAGGGCTGGACGTGGGATGATTTCGTCGCGGCGTCGGAGAAACTGAACGCGGAAGGCTACGTTACCGATATTCCCGATGAGTTCGATGCGGTAGAGCACATCATTAAAGGGCTTGGAGGCGCTTATACTTCGGAAGACGGCACTCGCTTCATCCAATATTTGGACAGTGAATCGACGGTATCCGCATTCGAGCGATATGTCTCGGATATGCGCGTTCAGCAATTCAATGGGGTGAACAAGAGCAGCCCTATAGCGCTAGGAATGGGGAGGCCGTCCGAGCTGTATTCCCTGTTGGATGAAAATATCGATCTCCGAATAACTCGAATGCCTCTGTTTGCAGATGGAAACCGGTATAATACGATGCTGACGACGGGGCTGGCGATTGCGGCCGATTCGCCGAACAAGAGCGCGGCAGTGGAACTGCTGAAGGCGCTGGCCGGCGACAATGAAGATGAAGCGGTGCGCTTCGCGAATTACAACGCGCTTGCGATGAAGAACCCACGTTATAATGACAAACCGCTCGTGCAGCAAGACGAGCTGCTTCGTATCATGAAGCTGGAGACGGCGGATTCCGTGCCTGCAACGTTCCAGTTGAATCCGGAGGCTGTCAATCATTACGGCATTCTTAATAAGCGTCCTAAAGAATTCGCAGAAGTTTTCCCGACGTTGTTCGAGCAAGATTCCGCCGAGCCAACGCTTAAGAAGCTTTCGAGCATGATAGAGACGCTTTTCCAGGCTCAAAGAGGCAATTGGTAGCAAATCACTAATCAAGGGGAGGCCCCGACGCTCTGTGTGAACGGAGCATCGGGGCCTTCTGATGCGTTTAATCGTTAATTAGCCGCCAGACAAGCTGGGCCGCATCCTCGAAGCGCTCGTTCACGTACGGCCAGTAGACGACGCTCCACCAATCCTTGATATAGTCGGGGCGCTTGTTCTGATGCTTCAAATAGTAGGCGTGCTCCCACACGTCCAGCGGAAGCAGCGGGATCGCATCCCATTGCGATAAATTCTGATGCTTCTCCGCGGTTAAGATTTCTAGCCTTCTGCTGCGGGGGCTCCATACGAGGATGGCCCAGCCGCTGCCCTCGACCTTAGCTGCCGCTTCGCTGAACTGCTTCTTGAAAGCTGCGTAGCTGCCAAAATCGTTCGCGAGCTGCGTAGCGATCGGGCCTGCGGCATCGCCTCCGCCATGGGGAGACATGACGCTCCAGAACAGCGTATGGAGGTAATGCCCCGCTCCGTTAAAGGCAAGCTCGCGCTCCCAATGTTTGACGAGGTCAAAGTTGCCGGTATCGCGGGCGATCTGCAGCTGCGTCTCGGCTTTATTGAGACCGTCTACATACGACTTATGATGAATGTCGTGGTGAATACGCATCGTTATCTCATCGATATAAGGCTCTAAAGCGTCATAATCGTAAGGAAGGGGCGGCAACGTATGCCCGCCGATCGGCACTTGGGCAAGCGGAGAGCGCAGCTCGCGGTTGCCTGGGCTGTTGGCGGCTTGCCTGTATGCGCCGACTAGCCCGCGATAGTAATTCGTCTCGCGGATGGAATGGGCGATAATCGTCCGTGCGCTCTGCGGCGTATTGCCGCCTAACAGCTGTTCAAGCTGTTCGACATAGCGATGGGATTGCTCGAGCGCGGTGTCAATGAGCGCATCGACGGTATGTTCGGCATGCTCCGGCAATCGGGTAGGATGGGGAAGCCATGATTCCAGCCATTGATTGGCGTATTGCGCCGTTCCGGCAAACACGGGCTCCCACGACTGCAACAAGCCGGCATATTGCAGGTCCAGATATGGAGCGCTTTGCAGGATGATGGCGTTATGCTCTTTCTCTTGCATTTTCCAGTGACGGACAAGTTCCATTGCTCTTACAGGCATCAGTTTGCCATAAATAAAAAGCACGGCCATCGCCTCCTATGTGCTGCAACTATAGAATGCATCTAAGGTAGATGTATTCGTCGCATATAGGGGTTATGTCGTGCTAAGTTGGTTTAATGTTAGGCTATAACGTTTTGTCGGCTTGCAATTGGCCGTCCACTTGGCTTAAGAAGAGCGCTGCCCGCTGTATATACTCACGCGGATGGACTTGGAACAGCATCTCATGCTGGCCGTCAGGCACGATCCAAGAGCGGGAGAGCGGATTGCCTTGCACGGATGCGACAACCTCTGCCGTCTCATAAGGCGCTTTCACATCGTTTGTGCCGTGAATCACGAAGATCGGCATTTCATAATCATTCGACACGACCTCTTCGGCAGGTATGGAACCGAAGCTCGATCCCGTCCACAGAGGGATAAGGGATTTGATGAGAGGCAACGATGGGAAGCGCGGCAGCTCTACGAATTGATTCAAATTATCGAACAAAGCCTCCGGGCTTGGAACAAACATGCTATCGAGAATCATTGCGTCGATCTCCTCGGTCTGCAGCGCGGTCTGCAGAGCCGTACCGGCGCCCATCGAGAAGCCCCATACGACGATGTCCTCCGCACCGCGCGACTTGGCGTAATCAATCGCTGCGAGAAGCTGCTGCGATTCCTCCAAACCTCCTGTAGCCGGCGCTTTGTATTCCTTGGAAGCATACCCGTAATCGAATAGCAGCACATTGTAGCCTAAGCCGTTCAACAGCTTGGAGAGATCGTACATCGGTACCCATGTCTCCTCGCGATTGGCCCCGTAGCCGTGACTGAATACGACGGTTCTCGTTGATGCGGCATCGGACGCGTCTGCAGCGCTTATCTCGGAGCCGGCTGCGGGAACGAACCAGCCGCTAACGGTCGTATGGCCGCTATGGCTTGGGAAAACAACGTCTTCGTATTCAAGTCCGATGGCGGCTTTCGGATTGGAAGTGAGCGGAGCTACGTATGGATAAGCGAGCATCCAAGCAACATAACCGTGAAAGATAACGATAGCCAGCAAGCACATGGCAGTGACGGAGGCGATAGAGGCAACGACCAAATGCTTGACGCGACTCTTTGCTTTTCTCTTCGCAAACAGCCCGTCGGGGTCGATGAAAGGGAACGGCTGCAAGCTGCCCGAAAAACCGGATTCCAGCGGCCGTTGCGTCATTGTTGTTGTGCTCATATCGTCATCCTCCTTCAATGGTGCTTCCGGTTGCGTCGTAGTGGCAGGGAGAGAAGCGGCGGCTAAACTAAAAATGTAAGCGTTCTTTTGTGTCTAGTACTTTTATCGTAGTCCTGATGAAGTAGCCTGTCAATTGATGTCGACAAGATGTTAATCGTTTGTAATATAGCTGTAACGTAGAGACTTTTCTTTACGGCTTAAGAACCAATAGGGTATACTGAAATGAGAATCAGTTTCATTGAATGAAACACCGGATAGAGAGGATGGGGCGGCATGGAGGAAGGCAAAACGACTGTACGCGCGGTAGATCGTGCGCTTGATATTTTACTCTGCTTTACGACGAAGACGGATTGGGCAATGACGGAAATAGCCGAGCATATCGGGCTGCATAAGAGTACGGTTCACCGCATGCTTGCCACACTTGAAGAGAAGGGCTTTCTGGAGCGTGACCGGGCGACGGAGCGGTATCATCTGGGGCTTAAGGTATGGGAGCTGTCGGCTAATTTGTCCCGTTCGGACGATCAGGCGACGATCTGGCTGCCGGAGATGGTGCGGCTGCGCGACAGGCTGGGAGAGACGGTCAGCATCTATGTGCGGGACGGCTCGGAGCGTATACGGATTCAAGCGGTGCAGAGCAATCAGCCGGTGCGGCGGGTGGCGCCTGTCGGGGCGCGGCTGCCGCTCTATGCGGGAGCGTCCAGCAAAGTGTTGATCGCTTATGCGGAGCCCCACGTTCAACAGGAGCTGTTCGTCGATCCTGCATGGCTGTATGCGATAGACCTCGATCAGTATAAGCAGCAGCTGGACGAGATCGTTGCGCAGGGCTACGCGACGAGCTTCGAGGAGCGCGAGCCGGGCGCTGCGGCGTTGTCGGCGCCGATTCTGACACGTTCGGGCAAGCTGGTTGCCGCCTTGTCGGTATCGGGTCCTGCGAGCCGACTGACGATGGACACGATGCGCGGCTATGCGCCTGTGATGATCGAATCGGCCAAGCGTCTAGGCATGATGATTGTGTAAGCAGGATTTAAAAAGGAGGTGTTCCCAAAGCCATAGGCTAAGGGACACCTCCTTCGTTTCAATCTAAAGAAACGAGCTATGTTGGATATCTGCAGTAACTTCGTTCGATAGTCAAAACCTCGGAAAGTTACTGCAAAAATCCAACATACCTAACTCGGCAAACGTACTTGCGGTACGAAGGATGATAGAGGGGGAAAGGCGTAGTCGATAAATAGAAACGGGATGGAGCAGATAACACCTGCACCATCCCGTTTTCACTTTTATTACATGTTCGCGATCATTTGACGAAGCACCGTTTGCAGGATGCCGCCGTTGCGGTAGTAATCTACGTCAACGAGGGAGTCCAGACGAACAATTACCGGGAATTCAAACGTTGTGCCGTCTTCGCGAGTAGCGGTTACGGTAACCGTATCGCCCGGTTGAACGTCGTTGCTCAGGCCTGTAATGTCGAACGTCTCGCGTCCGGTAATGCCAAGCGTTTTCCAGCTTTGGCCTTCTTGGAATTGAAGCGGAAGCACGCCCATGCCGACAAGGTTGGAGCGGTGAATACGCTCGAAGCTTTCGGTAATAACGGCTTTGACGCCAAGCAGGTACGTGCCTTTGGCAGCCCAGTCGCGGGAGCTTCCCGTTCCGTATTCTTTACCGGCGATTACGACAAGGTTTTTGCCGCTATCTTGGTATTTCATCGATGCGTCGTAGATGGACATCACTTCGCCTGTTGGCAAGTAAGTCGTTACGCCGCCCTCTGTGCCAGGAGCCACTTGGTTGCGAATGCGGATGTTCGCGAACGTACCGCGCATCATCACTTCGTGGTTGCCGCGGCGGGAACCGTACGAGTTGAAGTCTTTGCGCTCAACGCCGTTGTCGATCAAGTATTTGCCGCCTGGGCTGTTAACCGTAATGTTGCCGGCAGGGGAGATATGGTCGGTCGTAACCGAATCGCCCATAAGCGCAAGCACGCTTGCCGAAGGAATATCGGCAATGTCGGTAAGCGCGTCGCCGATGCTTTCGAAGAACGGCGGGTTTTGGATGTACGTCGATTTTTCGTCCCATTCGTAGCTTTCGCCTTCCGGTACGGAAATCGCGTTCCAACGCTCGTTTTGCGTAAATACGTTCTCGTATTTGTCGCGGAACATTTGCGGGTTCAGCGAAGCCGCAACTGCGTCTTTGATTTCTTGGTTCGTAGGCCAGATGTCTTTCAAGTATACCGGCTGTCCGTCTTGATCGTAGCCGATCGCATCGCTTGCAAGGTCGATGTTAACCGTACCCGCGAGCGCATAAGCAACAACGAGAGGCGGCGAAGCCAGGTAGTTCGCTTTAACCTGAGCGTGAACGCGGCCTTCGAAGTTACGGTTACCGGACAATACGGCCGCTACCGTCATATCGTTGTCGGCGATCGCTTTGCTTACTTCGTCCGGCAATGGACCGGAGTTGCCGATACAAGTCGCGCAGCCGTAGCCTGCAACGTGGAAGCCGAGCGCTTCGAGCGATTCGATCAGGTTAGCTTTTTTCAAATATTCCGTAACGACGAGCGAGCCCGGCGTCAGGGAGCTCTTCACGTAAGCCGGCTTCTTCAGACCGCGCTCTACCGCTTTCTTAGCGACGAGGCCTGCAGCGAGCATTACGCTTGGGTTGGATGTGTTCGTACAGCTCGTAATAGCTGCGATCGCAACGGCGCCCGTGCCCATTTTGGACACTTGGCCGTCATTATGGTTAACGGTAACGAATTGCTCGATTTTCTCGTCGCTCAGGCCGTATCCGCCTTTGTCGATCGGCGTGCGGATAATGCTGTTGAACGATTCCTTCATCGAAGTCAGCTCAACGCGGTCTTGCGGACGCTTCGGTCCGGCAAGCGAAGGAACGATTGTCGAGAGGTCAAGCTCGATAACGTCGGAGAAAACAGGGTCCGGCGTTTCGTCCGTACGGAACATGCTTTGCGCTTTGTAGTAAGCTTCAACAAGCTCGATTTGTTCTTCTTGACGACCCGTTTGACGCATGAATGCAAGCGTCTCGCTGTCGACAGGGAAGAAGCCGATCGTTGCGCCGTACTCGGGAGCCATGTTGGCAACCGTCGCGCGGTCGGCAAGGCTGATGTTGGACAAGCCAGGGCCGAAGAACTCGACGAATTTGCCGACAACGCCTTTTTTGCGAAGTATTTGAGTAACCGTCAATGCAAGGTCAGTTGCCGTAGAGCCTTCCGCCAAGCTGCCTGTCAATTTGAAGCCGATAACTTCCGGCATGACGAAGTAAAGCGGTTGTCCGAGCATGCCTGCTTCCGCCTCGATACCGCCAACGCCCCAACCTACGACGCCAAGACCGTTGATCATCGTTGTATGGGAGTCCGTGCCTACAAGGGAGTCAGGGTATACGACGGTTTCGCCGTCGATTGTTTTCGTTGCGGCAACGGATGCCAAGTACTCCAGGTTAACTTGGTGAACGATACCTGTGCCCGGCGGCACCGCGCGGAAGTTATCGAACGCCGTTTGCGCCCAGCGAAGGAAACGGTAACGTTCTTCGTTGCGCTCGAATTCGACTTTCGTGTTGTATTCAAGAGCTTCAGGGCTGCCGAATGCGTCAACCATGATCGAGTGGTCGATAACGAGATCGACCGGGACGAGCGGGTTGATTTTCTTCGGATCGCCGCCGGCTTTCTTAACGGTGTCGCGCATGGCCGCAAGGTCAACGACAACCGGTACGCCGGTAAAGTCCTGCAAAACGATACGGGCAGGGATGAAAGGAATTTCTTTGTCCTCGCGTCCGTCAGCCCAAGTAGCCAGCTGTTTCACGTGCTCAGGCGTAATTGCGCGTCCGTCGAATTGGCGAACGGCTGCTTCAAGCAATACTTTGATCGAGAAAGGCAGTTTCGAAACGTCGCCAAGCCCTTGCTCCTGAAGTCCGTCGATACGATAGTATGCATACGACTTGCCGCCGGCATCAAGCGTGGTGCGGACGGAGTATTGATTTTGTTTAGACATCGTCATTCTCCTTTTGTATAAAATGTAACCCTTGTTTCACTCTGTGAAACAGGATTTCAAATTCCTTATAGCTATAGTATAGCGTTAAAATACCCCCTGCGTAAAGACCAATTATGTCCTTGGAGACATGCGAAAGGGGGCGAAAAAACGGTTAACGGGATGTTACATGAATCGGTGCATCGTTTCATATAATTAATCAGTTATTCTGTCAAATGCAGGAGGGATATCGATGTCGCGTACAGGTCAAAGGCCGCCAGTCAGCCAGCCTAGTCAGGGTCATAAACGGAATCAAACGTCGTCGCAACAGGGCAGCGGCTCTTCGCGTAAGACGGGCATTAAGCTCATGGCAAATGCCGGGTCGCCGCAGCAACGCGCCGAGGAGGAGCAGCGCCTGCGCAATGCGGCCAATCAGCCCCAGCCTCAGGCAAGTCTAAGTCATTCGACCAAGCAGCCTAAGCTTACATCGCTCCTGCGTGCATCGGAATACGGGCTGCAGCGTCAACAAGGAGAAGCGGAAGGATGGAAGTCTGCCGTACACCGGTACATTAGTTTGTACAATCAAGCCGAGACGGAGCAGCATGTCCAGGTGCTGTCCGACTTCGTGACGGACGCGGAGCATTGCGAGCGTCTTCGCTGCAGGCTTGAGCGTCTTCGCGAGCGGGAGCTGCTGCGCGGCGTTCTTCCCGCGGGAAGCGAGACGAAAGCAGAGCTTGTGCGCGTCAACGAGTCTCCAAGCGAAGTGTCGGTGCTCATTAAGCTTCATATTAGAAGGAGAATGGAGCAGCGGGGCCGCTTCTATATGGAGGAGAGATCCGAATACGAGCGGTTATGGTTGTGCCCGGCAGGAAAAAGCTGGGACGTCATGCGCGTCGAGCCGATCATATCCGAACGCAGGCCGCGTTATGGGACTTCAACCGAAAACTGGATGACAGTGGACGATTACACATTCTCCGAAGGCGAGCGCTCTACGCCCTCGATGCCATACTTAAATTATGACCTATTCCCTCAATTCAAACACCGTCAGCCGGGTATTCCCTACAGGAGAGATTTGGTTGCCGCTTACGCCGACCGGTGGTGGAACGAGGGCAATCCCGCCTATGAGCTTTTTGAGGTGAATTGCACGAATTATGTATCCCAATGCGTCTTTGCAGGTAATGCCCCAATGAACTATACTGGTAAAAGAGAAAGCGGCTGGTGGTATAAAGGTAGAAATAAAGGCCAGGAATCATGGAGCTTCAGTTGGGCCGTGTCGAATGCTTTAACGCATTATTTGGGCGGATCGCGAACATCGGGAATGCGCGCGGAGAGCGTATTTTCTGCCGACGAGCTGCAGCTTGGCGATATTATAACGTATGATTGGAACGGGGATAACCGATTCCAGCATAGTACGATCGTAACCGCGTTCGATGCGGCGGGGATGCCGCTCGTTAACGCCAATACCGTAGCCAGCCGGCATCGTTATTGGGATTATCGCGATTCTTACGCATGGACGGAACAGACGAAATATCGTTTTTTTCATATTGCCGACCTCATGTAAGCTTTGAAGTGATGACTGGGATGCAAACAGCAAGCAAATGGATACAGCAGTTATGAAATTTATTCGTACCGGAGGATGTGCCATGGGAAGCAAAGTTCGAGTTGGTCTTGTATACGGGGGGAAATCGGGAGAGCATGAGGTCTCTCTACAAACGGCGTTTGCCGTTATGGGCGAGTTCGATTATAGCAAATACGCAATCAAACCTTTTTATATTACGAAGCAAGGGGAATGGAAGACGGGAGCGGTGCTGGAGGGCCGGCCGGCAAGCGTGGCGGAGCTGCGTTACGAGTCCAGCGAGCCTTCCGATACAGGAGCGGCGTTAGCGCCTCTGTTCGCAAGTGTCGGCCGTCGTACGAGCGACGAGCAGCAGCAGATCGACGTCGTCTTTCCGCTGCTGCACGGCACGTTCGGCGAGGACGGCACGATTCAGGGCTTGTTCGAGATGGCGAACATTCCTTACGTCGGCGCCGGCGTTCTCGCTTCTGCCGTTGGCATGGACAAGATTATTATGAAAAAAGTGTTCGCCCAAGAGGGCTTGCCGCAATGCGTGTACCGGTACTTCAACCGAACGCAATGGCAGAAGGACTCCTCCTATTTCGTTATGGAATGCGAAGTGTCGCTCGGATACCCTTGCTTCGTGAAGCCGGCCAACCTGGGTTCCAGCGTAGGCGTATCGAAAGCGAGAAACCGCGAGGAATTGATCGCAGCCGTTAATTACGCGCTCCGCTTCGACCGCAAAGTCATCGTCGAGGAGTTCGTGGATGCGCGCGAGATCGAAGTCAGCGTGCTTGGCAACGACGAGGCGAAAGCTTCGCTGCCGGGCGAGATCGCTCCGTCCAATGAATTTTACGATTATAAGGCAAAATATATCGACGGCAAGTCCACGATGCAAATACCGGCTCAAATTCCTGCCGATACGACGGAAGCCGTTCGTGAGATGGCCGTTCGCGCTTTCCAGGCGATTGACGGCTCCGGCTTGTCGCGCGTCGACTTCTTCCTTCGGAAGTCCGATGGCCAGCTTCTTATTAATGAGGTGAATACGCTGCCGGGCTTCACGCCGTTCAGCATGTACCCGCTCATGTGGAAGGAAACGGGCCTCCCGTACAAGAAGCTACTAGACAATCTGATCGACCTTGCGATGGCTCGCTACAACGACAAGCAAGCGATCGATTTCTCAGGCGACGCGATCTAAAGTCTTGGATTGCTCCATCCGCCAAATAAGGCAATCTAAGCGCGTCAAAAGTAAAGCATGTCCCGCAAGGGACGTTAGCGATCCAAGCTCAAACGAAGCTCGCGAGAGCCTTTGCAGCGCCAACGTTACTCATAAAGCGGGTGTCCGGAGGGCGGCAGCCCTCGGAGCCCTCCCTTGGAAGGGAGGGTTTGGGTGGGTTCGAATATTTTAAGGAAGGGAGGTAGTCAATATGGGTTTCTCAACCGAATTTAATTCCGTATGCAAATACAAGTCCGAGCAAGAGCTGTATGAATTGTTGGAGTATGGAAGGGGCAAAATGGTCAAGAGCGGATTTCGCGTCTTTCCGACGGGCCAGAAGGTTATTGCCTATACGCCAAATAACGAGGCGATCGCGATTGTCCGCATCTTGGCTTCTATCGCCGAAATCAATTTTCAAGGCGAAGAAGTGACCGAAGTGGAGATGGAGCTTGTGAGAAAGCTGACCGAGGAAGAGTCGCGCATTCAGACGGCGCTTGCTTATGAAATGTTTTTTGGAGACCGCAAGTAGCCGATGATCGTCAGATTCGGTTTCGTAGCGATGAGCTTGACGCTTGAGAACGCATCTCCCTCGAGGACGATGACGTACAAAAGTTTCGCCAAGCTGAATGACCGTGAAGCGGGCATTCGCAAGCTGGAACGGCTCGCCGAGGAGAACCTGGCTAATACGCTGCGCATATTGAGGCATTGCCGGGCTAGCGATGTTCAGATGTACCGGTTCTCGTCCAAGCTTATACCGCTTGCGACGCACGGAGCGCTCGCCGATTGGAATCCGTTCGAGGCGCTGACGCCGTCGTTCCGGGAGCTGGGCGATTTCGTCAAGCGAAACCGCATGCGCGTATCGTTCCATCCCGACCACTTCTGCGTGTTCAGTACGCCGCGCGAGGAAGTGCTGGCGGGTTCGATCATCGACTTGGACAGCCATGTGCGGATGCTTGAGGCGATGGAATTGGACGAAGCGACAAAATGCAATATACATATGGGCGGTGCATACGGCGATAAAGAAACGTCCCGCGAACGGTTCGTCCGTCAGTTCGGAGCGCTTGAGCCGCGCTGTCTGCACCGAGTTACGCTAGAGAACGACGATAAAACGTTTAATGTTGCCGAGACGCTAGCTGCCGCGGAACAGGTTGGCGTGCCGATGGTGCTCGATATTCACCATCATGCGGTGAATCCGGGCGGCATCTCGGAGGACGAGCTGTGCGGTGAGCAATGGCCGCGAATCGTACAGACTTGGCAACGCGAGCGCGAGCGGTTAGGCATGTCTTCGGTGCAGGAGCTGCCGCCGAAGATCCATGCCTCCAGCCCGAAGAGCGTAACCGACCCTAGAGGCCATGCCGACTTCGTCGAGCCGCTGCCTCTGCTTCGCTTTCTTCGCCAAGCGGCGCCAGCAACCGAATACCTCGATTGCATGCTGGAGGCCAAGAGCAAGGACGAAGCGCTTTTCAAGCTGATGGACGAGCTTGGCAAGCTGGAGAAGCAGGGGAAAGGCGTGAGGGTGATCGATGGTGCAAGCATTGAAATCGTCATTTAAGAATAATCGTGAACAGCGCCGTCAAGGGATCGCCTTGGCGGTGCTGTTCTGAACGTAAATAGCTTGCATGCTGGAAACAGGCCCAACGTTCACAACTAGAGAGTGGTGATTTATGATGTTAAGTTGGCTGCTGCTTGTCGTGCTTGGCGCGGTTGCTGCCATATTCGGGAGCATCGTCGGGCTTGGCGGAGGCATTATTATCGTGCCGGCGCTAATGCTGCTCGGTCCAGTCCTTACGGGCGGGGAGATCGGACATGCGACTGCCGTAGGCACATCGTTAACGGTGCTCGTCGTGACGGCGCTAGCTTCGACGTTATCCTATGCCAAGCGCAAAATCGTCGATTTCAAGAGCGCTTGGTTATTCTTCATTACGAGCGGGCCGGCGGCTATGGCAGGCTCTGCGTTGACGGGACTGCTGAAGGACGGCGTGTTCCAACTCGTATTCGGTATTTTTATGCTGCTTATGGCGGGTTTGCTCATTGCCCGAGATTATATGAAACCGTTTACGCGCGAATGGCCGATCCAACGCAGCTTCACGGATGCTTCCGGAGAGACGCACAGTTACGGCTATGCCATCCTTCCCGCACTGTTAATCGGATTCGGCGTGGGTCTTATATCCGGCTTGTTCGGCATAGGCGGAGGTTCGTTATTCGTACCGCTTATGGTGCTGCTATTCCGATTCCCGCCGCATGTGGCGACGGCAACGTCGATGTTTGTTATTTTCTTATCTTCCATCCTCGGCAGCGGGATGCACGCCTTCCTGGGCGAGACGAATTGGCTTTTCGTGCTGGCGCTTGTACCCGGCGCTTGGATTGGCGGCAAAGCCGGAGCCTATATTGCGCTTCGAATGAGCGGCAAGGGTCTTATGTGGCTGCTGCGGGTCACGCTTCTGCTGCTGGCAGCACAATTGATCATTGAGGGAATATCGGCTTTTTGAGTAGACGCTGCATTAACTTTTTTCGCGAAACGCAACAGCCTATTTATACGTATGTAAAGCCATACATGGATTTACTAAAAATCATGCAAAGAAACGAGTGATGGACCGTGAGTGACCAGCTTAACGCTTCCGTCGTTGGAGGCAAAAGCTTTACCGCTGTTGCTATCAATTGCGCCTCGAAAGCAGGCGAATGGATTAAGACAAAGCTTGGCAATTACGCTAGCCTTGATATAAAGTACTCTTCCCATGATCTTGTAACGGAGATCGACAAGGGCTCCGAACGGCTGATCAAAAATTTGGTCATGACGCATTTCCCGCACCACTCCTTCTTAGGGGAGGAAGGCGTTGAGCCCGGGCCAAAAGCGTCTGCGAAGGCGCTGGAAGACAAGCTGGATGCCGAATATTTATGGATCGTCGATCCGATCGACGGCACGACGAACTTCGTGCACGGCTTCCCGTTCTTCTGCGTATCGATCGCGCTTGCTCATAAGGGCGACGTCATCGTCGGCGTCGTATACGATCCTGTGAAGGATGAGCTGTTTGTCGCCGAGAAGGGCAAAGGCGCTTATGTGCACGGCAAGCGGATGAGTGTATCGAGCGAGGAGACGCTGCGCGGAAGCCTTGTTGCGACGGGACTTCCAGCCGATCATCACTATGCGCTTCCCGTTAATTTGAAAGGCATTGCCGCGGTAGCTCCGCAGGTGCGCAATCTTCGAATCGCCGGTTCGGCTGCCCTTCATATGGCGTATGTGGCGGCAGGACGCCTAAGCGGCTTCTGGGAAATCGGCCTGAGCAGCTGGGACTTAGCGGCGGGCGCGCTGCTGATCCAAGAATCCGGCGGTATCGTGACGGATACGAACGGCAAGCCGTACGATCTGAGCGTACGCAATGTGATGGCTTCGAACGGTCGCATACAAGACGAGTTAATCGCAGCGCTGGCAGCGGCGAATGCAAATGAATAAGGAATAGCAGAAGGACAGCATGCCCTCACGTTAGAGCGCAAGTGGCTGTCCTTTTTTTGCATAGTGTGCGGGCTATGGTTGGTTTCTTCGGGAAATTGTCTATAATGCATGAAAAGATGATAGTTTCGATTAATAGCGAGAGAGGATGATAGACGATGAATCAAGCGCATATGACCAGGTTAGCGGCTGTCGTTATCGTATGTTCATTCATACTGGCAGCCTGCGACAACAACAGAGCTGAAAACGCAGGCAAAGCAACGGTTGCTCCAACGATTGTGCCAACGACGGTTGCAACGATTGGCGGTGAGCCGACTTCCGGAGCGGATCCAACGGCTGCGCCTGAATCGAACGAATCTTACTCGGTTCTCGCCGAGAAACTACAGATTCCATGGGTCATTGAGTTTGACGGGGATACGGTGTACATAAGCGAGCGGGAAGGGGCTATTGTTAAGCTGGAGGGGGGAGCCTTGGAGCGTCAATCCGTACAACTCAGCAAGAGCGTGAGACATAGAGGGGAAGGCGGCTTTCTCGGCTTGCTGCTGGCTCCGGACTTCAGTACGACGGGACTGGCTTACGCCTACCACACCTATGAAGAGAATGGTGCGCTTTTGAACCGTATCGTTCTTATTAAGCAGGATGCAGGGAAATGGACCGAAGTGCGCGCGTTGCTCGAAGGCATCCCTGGAGCAGCTAACCACGATGGCGGCAGAATGGCTATCGGGCCGGATGGGATGCTGTATGTGACGACGGGAGATGCTCAGCAGCCGGAGCTTGCTCAAGATCGAAGCAGTCTGGCGGGCAAAATATTAAGGCTGACATTGGATGGCAAAGTGCCGGCCGACAATCCTTTTGCTAATTCGTATGTGTACAGCTATGGTCATCGTAATCCGCAAGGACTTGCATGGGACGATAAGGGCGTGCTGTTCAATACCGAGCATGGGCCATCGGGCGATCCGGGCGGTCATGACGAGATTAACCGGATCGAGGCAGTCGGCAATTACGGATGGCCGACCGTGTACGGCGACGACAATCGCAGCGGGATGATCGCTCCACTATATCATACGGGGGAAGAGGCTATTGCGCCTTCAGGAGCCGCAATGGATGAGAGAAATCGTCTGTTGATCGCTACGTTAAGAGGAGAAGCGCTCTACCGCTATGATACGGTTGCCGGCAAGATGGAGAAGGTGTTCACAGGCGCGGGAAGGCTGCGCGACGTGAAGGTACACGATGGACAAATCTACGTGATCACGAATAACACGGACGGTAGAGGGATTCCGACGGATGCGGATGATAGGCTGTTAATTTTAAACAACGTTAATTAGAATCGTGCTGGAAAGCAGCTCTATTCTGCTAAATTGCGCGTGTAGTTGGCGCATAGATATAGAAAGTATATCTATCTGTCTGAGAGAACGGCGATAATGGTGCGTCAGGCGGTTGGTTGAACGGAATAGTACTGGAAAGCAGCACTATTCGCCAATATGGATGTGTTGAAGGCAGATAGATACAGAAAGTGTATCTATCTGCCTTCTGTCGTGCGGGGGAGCGATTTGACTTTACAGGTGTGCCATCGCTTTGCGGACTGCTTCGATCGTTGCGTCGATATCGTCAGTCGTATGCGCCGTCGTCATGAACCATGCCTCATATTTGGAAGGGGCAAGGTTAATGCTTTGATCGAGCATAAGGCGGAAGAACTTGGCGAACCGTTCTCCGTCCGTGTCCTGCGCTTCATCGTAATTAGTCACTTTGTGGTCGCAGAAGTGAGCGGAGAATGACCCTCTAATCTGGTTAACGGTTAATGGGATGCTATGTTCCTTTGCCGCTGACAGCAGGCCGTCTGCAAGACGGGCGGCAAGCTTATCCATGCGGTCATAGATGCCCGGCTCTTGAAGCAGCTCCAGACAGGCGATACCCGCCGAGATCGAGGCGGGATTGCCGGCCATCGTGCCGGCTTGGTAGGCAGGTCCGAGCGGAGCGACCTGCTCCATGATTTCTTTGCGGCCGCCGTAAGCTCCGATCGGCAGACCGCCGCCGATGATTTTGCCAAGGGCGGTCAGATCCGGTTCGATAGCGGCGCGGTCGGGGAAGATGCCGTAAGTCTGAGCTGCGCCATAGTGGAAGCGGAACGCGCTAATGACTTCGTCGTAAACGACTAGCGCTCCAGCCTCGCGCGTCAGCTTGCATAATCCTTCAAGAAAGCCTTCATGGGGCATAACCATGCCGAAGTTTCCGACAATCGGCTCGACCATAACCGCTGCCGTATCGTCCCCCCAGCGGTCCAGGGCAAGCTTAAGCGCTTCAAGATCGTTGAATGGCACCGTAATGACCTCTTGCGCGATGCTTGTCGGGATGCCCGCGCTGTCCGGAATGCCGAGCGTGGAAGGCCCAGAGCCGGCTGCGACGAGCACAAGGTCGGAATGGCCGTGGTAGCAGCCGGCGAATTTAATGATTTTGGTTCGTTCCGTATAAGCGCGGGCTACGCGAATCGTCGTCATGACCGCTTCCGTGCCGGAGTTGACGAAGCGAACCTTGTCAAGCGAAGGGATCGCTTCCTTCAGCATGCGAGCGAGCGTAATCTCAAGCTCGGTTGGCGTTCCGTACAACGTGCCGTTCTGCGCGGCCGTTACGATCGCTTTCGTAATATGCGGATGGGCATGACCCGTTATGATAGGCCCGTATGCGGCCAAGTAATCGATGTATCGATTATCGTCGACATCCCAGAAGTACGCGCCTTCTGCCCGTTTCATGAATACGGGAGCGCCTCCGCCTACCGCCTTGTACGAGCGGGACGGGCTATTGACGCCGCCTACGATATGTGCCAGAGCTTGCTCATATAGGACGCCGGATTGTGGTCGTTGCAAAGTCATGGTATGTATTCCTCCTCATTAAACACATTCAAAACGCTATCTTCTAGAATACAAAAGCCGCGCCAAAAAGTACAATGCGAATATGGACGGCTCCGAGTTTAATCATGAAAAAAAGACGCAAGCGGATACCATCCATCCGCCTACGTCTTTATCGTTACTCGTTAGTTGCATTCGAGCCGTTATCCGAAGGAACAGGCGTCTCGGATACGACAGGAATCGTCTCGTCGGATTGCAGCAGTTCCTGAATGTACTCGTGAAGCTCATCCTCGTCCTTAACAGCGATAACGGATGCGCCGCCTACGCGATCCTCCGCGATCAGCTCCATCGGAGGCACTTGCGTCGTACCGGCTACATGGCTCTTCACGCCGAGCTGTCCAAGCTTCAGCATGTCGTTGACGGACAAGTTCATATCGACGTAAGGCTGTACGCTCTCAAGAATCTCCTTCATCCGAATGAGGTTCCAGGTCGATTGAAGCTCCTTGGCTACCGCCTTAAGGAAGTTGCGCTGCCGCTCGGTCCGGGTGAAATCGCTCATCGCATCATGCCGGAAACGAACGTATTGAAGCGCCTTGTCCCCATCGAGATGCTGGAAGCCTTCTTTCAAGTCTATATCATAGCGGTTCTGGTCGCCGTTGTCCGTGTAACGCATATCCTTCTCGACATAGAAGTCGATGCCGCCGATCGTATCGACGAGCGCCTTGAACCCTTCGAAGTCGGTGTACACGTAGTACTGAATATCAAGTCCGAGCAAGTCGCCAACGGTCTTCATAGCCAGCGGGTAATCGCCTAGCGTAAGTGCCGTATTAATGCGGCCGCGGCCGTGGCCCTCAATCTCGACATACGTATCGCGGAGGACGGATAATAGATGCGCCTTCTTCGTCACAGGGTCGAACGAAGCGACCATAATGGAGTCGGAACGGGCTTTCTCTCCTTCATCCAAGCCGCGGGCGTCGCCGCCAAGCAGCAAAATATTGACGCGCTCCGTGCCTTCCCATTCGGGTACCGGTATAGGCGTTTCCGATGTGCCGTTAGGCGTTGACTCAACGACTGGATCCTGGAAATTATCCAAAGCATTATATACGCCGACGCTCCAATAGATGGCGTAGCCGACGACGGCGACAATGATGACCAAGAAGCTGATGAGAATCCATTTCCAAGTTTTTTTGGTCTTCGGTTTGTTTTGCATTTCGTTAGTAGTGCTCCTTTCAATGCGCAGAGACTGATTCGTATGAAAGCTCGATTATTGGCATGCATGGATAGCATGAAGACAATGAAAACTAGTATGAACCTAATATTTGCAGTATAGGGTTGTTTCAGTGGTCTAAATCATGCGATTGCTATGAATTCAAATAATATTTGCTGTTCCATCCCGTAGAAGTTGACTTGACGCCGAATATTCCATATTTATGCTGTGAAAAAACAAAAAATCCTTCGTTCATGAAAGAGCGGGCACGAAACCAAGCTTTCGCCATCAGAAGCCGGCATTACCCGTTTACGCTTTTAATACAAGAATTAACGTACGAGATGTGCCATAATCATCTTGTGGTTCTACGCGAAACGAAGCTTGTATCACCAAAGGTTGACACAAGGCGTTTACGCCTTAAATACAAGGATTCATACACTGGATCTGCATTTATCGCCTTGTATTTCTACGCGAAACGAAGCTTGTATTACCAAAGGTTGACACAAGGCGTTTACGCTTTAAATACAAGGATTCATGCACTGGATCTGCATTTATCGCCTTGTATTTCTACGCGAAACGAAACTTGTGTTATCAAAGGTTGACACAAGGCGTTTACGCTTTAAATACAAGGATTCATGCATGGAATCTGCATTTATCGTCCTGTATTTCTACGTGAAACGAAACTTGTGTTACCAAAGGTTGACACAAGGCGTTTACGCTTGCCCTTATCTAATGTAATATTACATATCATAAAATTATAAAGCTGAACGCTGCTTGGAAGCAAGTTTTATCGATTCAGCCAATAAAAAATCGTAATTTCCCAGGAAATGTCGAACGAGAGGAGCTAGACAACACGCTATGCTGGCTATAGATGTGAAGGATTTACGCAAGCAATTCAAGGTTCAGAAAAACCGCGAAGGGCTGTCGGGTGCGCTTAAGGACTTGTTCAAGCGCGAATATAACGAGGTAACGGCGGTCAAAGATATTTCGTTCCAAATCCCGCAAGGGGAAATATGCGGCTATATCGGCGAGAACGGGGCAGGCAAGTCGACGACGATCAAGATGCTGACCGGCATTCTTGTGCCTACAGCCGGCCATATCAAGGTCAACGGCTACGTGCCCTACAAGGATCGCGAGCAATTCGTAGGCGGCATCGGCGTCGTATTCGGTCAGCGCTCCCAGCTATGGTGGGACATCGGAGTAATCGAGTCGTTCCAGCTGCTGCGCAAAGTATACCGCGTATCGGAAGCGGACTTCCGCAAAAGATTGGACAACCTCGTGGAACGCCTCCAACTGGGCGATCTGCTTAACCGCCCGGTCCGCAAGCTTAGCCTCGGACAACGGATGCGCTGCGAGCTCGTTGCTTCGCTGCTGCATAATCCGTCGATCCTTTTCCTCGACGAACCGACGATCGGGCTCGATATAGTCGTGAAGACGGAGATCCGCGACTTTTTATTAGAGATGAACCGCGAGCACGGAACGACGATCCTGCTCACGACGCATGACTTGCAAGATATTGAAGCGTTATGTTCGCGTGTCATTATGCTCGACGACGGCCGCATTATTTATGACGGCGGACTTGACGATTTGAAGAGCCGCTGGAGCAAGGGCCGCGAAATTCAGTTCCAATTCGCCGGGCATACGCCGCTGGCGAAGCTGCAGCAATTGACGGAAGAGCTTGCTGTAACATGGTCGCTTGAGAACGACGTGACCGCGAAAATGTGGCTGCCGCACGAAGTGAACGTATCCGACGCGCTCTCGAAGGTCGTGGCCGGTACCGAAATCCGCGACATCAAAATTTTCGAGACGAACACGGACGATATCGTCCGCAGCATCTACTCATCCGGCTCTGCCGAAGTCTCGAAGGAGACGAGCGGACAATGATGAGCGCTTATATCGACTTTATTCGGATACGCTTCCTGATGATGCTCGCTTACCGCGTTAACTATTATAGCGGTATCGTTATTTATGCCATTAACATCGGTGCGTACTATTTTCTGTGGCAAGCGATCTATGGCGATAAGGAGTCGCTCGCCGGCTTTACCGTCGCGCAGATGACGACTTACGTCGCCGTCTCGTGGATGGCGCGCGCGTTCTACTTCAACAACCTGGACCGCGAGATAGCGAATGAAATACGCGACGGCAGCGTCGCCGTTCAACTCATTCGGCCCTATTCCTATCTGTTCGTGAAAATGATGCAAGGGTTCGGCGAAGGTTTGTTCCGCATGCTTTTGTTCATGGTGCCGGGCATGATCGTCGTCTGCCTGCTGTTCCCGGTGAAGCTGCCGACCGATCTCTCGACATGGCTGATCTATCTCGTCATGCTGTTCTTCAGCTTTCTGATCAATTCACAAATCAATATTCTTACAGGCCTATTCGCCTTTTTCGTCGAAAATAACGAGGGTATGATGCGCATGAAGCGCGTCATGGTCGACCTGTTCTCCGGCGTCGTCGTTCCGATCGCTTTCTTCCCGGGCTGGCTCTCGGGGATTATGCAGTGGCTGCCGTTCCAAGCGATTACGTATTTGCCAAGCGCGGTATTCACGGGCCGTACGCCAAGCAACGAGATTGCCGGGGTACTTGGCTTGCAGGTCGTATGGTTTTTAGGACTATTACTGCCGATTTGGTTCGTGTGGCGTACAGCACGCAAGCGGACGTTCGTGCAAGGAGGATAACCAGAGATGAGATACGCGGAACTATTTTGGGAATATTTAAAGAACTATGCCAAGACGCGTCTGACTTACCGCGCCGACTTCTGGATTGAAGTGCTGTCCGATCTGCTGTTCCAAGGGATGAACCTGATCTTCATATTGATCGTATTCCAGCATACGCCGTCGCTCGGCGGCTGGTCGGAGGCGGAGGTCGTCTTCGTCTACGGCTTCTTCATGATTCCTTTCGGTATATTCAGTACGTTCTTCAGCATCTGGAATTTCAGCGAGCGCTATATCGTGAAGGGCGAGATGGACCGGGTACTCACCAGGCCGGCTCATAACCTCTATCAAGTATTGCTCGAAAATGTCGATCCGCCGTCGCTGATCGGCTCGTTCGTCGGCGCCGTCATTATGGTTATATGCTGGACGCAGCTCGGCTTGCCGTTCCATGTAATGGACATTGTGATGCTGCTCGTGTTCGTCATCGGCGCCGTTCTTATTTATGCGGGTCTGTATACGGCGCTCAGCGCGTTGTCTTTCTACTCGGATGCGCCGACAGGCATCGTGCCGCTTATGTATAACATTCAGAACTATGGCCGCTATCCGGTCAACATTTACAATAAAATGATTCGTTTCGTACTCACTTGGCTGCTGCCGTTCGCCTTCGTCGGCGTCATTCCGGCGTCGTACTTCCTGGAGCAAAAGGCGGACGATCTGTCGCGCCTTGCCTGGTTCACGCCGATCATGGGCATTATCGTGTTCGGGCTCGGGCTCGCGTTCTGGAATAACGGCGTCAAACGATACAGAGGAGCGGGCTCTTAAGGTTTCGAGCTGAATCAGGAGGAATAGAGCAGCATGGTTCAATTGCAATTGGGCAAAAAAGCGCCGGGCTTCACGCTAAAAGCTTCGAACGGCGAAACGGTCAAGCTTAGCGATTACATCGGACATCCGGTCGTTCTGTTTTTCTATCCGAAGGATTTGACGGCGACCTGCACGCAACAGGCATGCGATTTCCGCGATACTTATGCGGAATATCGACAGCTGGAAGCCGTTGTGCTCGGCATAAGCGCCGATGACGTCAAGTCGCATGTGAAGTTCGTGGAGAAGAAGGAGCTGCCGTTCCTGCTGCTCGCCGACACCGAGAAAAAAGTATGCGAGAAGTACGGCGTCTGGCAGCTTAAGAAGCTGTACGGCAGAGAGTATATGGGCATCGTGCGTTCCACCTTCCTGATCGACAAGAAGGGCAAACTGGTACGCGAGTGGCGCAAAGTGAAGATTAAGGACCATGTCCGGCAGGTGCTCGAGGCTATTCAAGAGCTGGACCGCAAATAGGCAACAACAAAGAAGCAGGCTGGGGATAATCCCTTGCCTGCTTCTTTGTTGTCATAACTATAGCTATGTTGGATATTCGCAGTAACTTTAGCTGATTTGGAGGAGGGCTCCAAGCTACATTGGAAATTTAGAGTAACTGTACTCGTTATGAGCCCATTTCAACGGATTCCGGCTTGTATTTCTGCAAAAATCCAATATAGCCATCTGATACGTCTAAATAAGCCGTTCTATCCTGCAAGTATCCAATATAGCCCCATCGCTAGCCATCTCCGACGGACAACCTGCTTGCTTGGTGATTATTTAGCCGTTATGCGAATCCGATATCGATCAGCAAATGGATTAGTCGTCGTTTTTTTTACGGGCGAGCATTAATGAAACAAAACTTGTTGGAGACAATAGACCATGAATGGGCGGACTGGGATATTTTGTTCGTTGACCGTTGCGACAGCCTATTTATACAATATGGCTTGCTGTAACAGGGAGTACGGAGCGGCAGCGGCATTTGGACGATAGGGGGCATACGCATCTGATAGAGCTACATAACATCACGAAGTCGTACCAGGTTGGGGCCGTCTCGGTAGAGGCTGTTCGAGATATAAGCTTAACGGTTAAGAGGGGCGAAATATTCGGCATTATCGGCCATTCCGGGGCTGGAAAGAGCACGCTGCTGCGGTGCGTCAATCTGCTGGAGAGGCCGACCTCCGGATCGGTGAAGGTCGGAGAAGTGGAGCTGACCAAGCTGTCGCAGCGTCAATTGCAGGCGCAGCGCCGGAAGATCGGCATGATCTTTCAGCACTTTAATCTGCTTTCGATGTCGACGGTTCGCGACAATATCGCTTTTCCTCTCAAGCTGGCGGGGCTGACGGGAACTGCTGTGCGCGATCGCGTAGACGAGCTTCTGAAGCTTGTCCAGCTCGAGCAGCATGCGGACAAATATCCAGCGCAGCTGTCGGGCGGACAAAAGCAGCGGGTAGGCATAGCGAGGGCGCTAGCGGGCAATCCCGATGTGCTTCTATGCGACGAGGCGACGTCCGCGCTTGACCCGCAGACGACGAATTCGATTTTGTCGCTGCTGCTAGATATTAATGCAAAGCTCGGCATCACCATATTGCTCATTACGCATGAGATGCAGGTCATCCGCTCGATATGCGACCGGGTGGCGGTCATCGACAAAGGCGAGATCGTGGAGCTTGGCGATGTGCTTCATGTTTTTCTGAAGCCGGAGCATCCGGTGACGCGCGATTTCGTCGATCAAGTGTCCGATACGAGCGCTGCAAGCGTGCTGCTGGAGAAACGGCAGGGACGGCTGCTTCGCGTGACCTACGTGGGCGAGCTTACGTACGAGCCGATTCTGTACAACGCGGTGAAGCAGACGCCGGTGCAATTCGTTATTTTGCAGGGAACGGTGTCGCGGATGAAGCAAACGCCTTATGGGCAACTGATCGTGGAACTGCTGGGCGAAGACCTTGAAATCGATAACGTCGTCGCGGCTCTGCGGAAGGAAGGGCTGGAGGTGGATACGTTATGATGAGCTTCGAGAATGTGCGCTGGGAAGAGATATGGGAAGCGACCAAAGACACGCTGTACATGATGGCGGCCTCGCTCCTGTTCACGATTATATTCGGCTTGATGATCGGTATCGTGTTGTTCCTGACTTCAAGGAGGCAATTGCTGCAGCAGCCGATGGTGTACGGCATTTTGTCTGTTATCGTGAACGTGTTGCGATCCGTGCCGTTCGTTATATTGATGATTATGATTATGCCGATTACAAAATGGATCACGGGAACTTCGCTTGGCGTGGAAGGCTCGATCCCGCCGCTTGTCGTCGCAGCGACGCCGTTCTTCGCGCGACTGGTGGAGACGTCGCTGCGCGAGGTCGACCGCGGCGTAATCGAGGCGGCCCAAGCGATGGGCGCATCCAAGTGGGATGTTGTACGACGCGTGCTGCTTAGCGAAGCGCGCCCCGGATTGATGGCCGCGGTGACGATTACGGCGGTGACGCTCGTGTCGTACACGGCGATGTCGGGCGTTATCGGCGGCGGCGGGCTGGGCGACCTTGCCCTTCGTTACGGCTATCAGCGTTTTCAAACCGACGTGATGCTCGTGACGGTCGTGCTCCTCATCGTCCTGGTCCAGTTGCTCCAGATGGCAGGGGACGCGCTCGTTCGCCGCTACAGCCGCAAATAAGGAATAAAGGAACAGCTTAGAGAAAAGCTACTTTCAAAGGAGGGCTATACATGAAAAAAACAGGAAATATTTTCGTTACGCTTCTGCTCGTGCTTGCATTGGCCGCTTGCGGACAGGACAAGAATAACGGGGCTGGGCCGACCGATAATGCCGGCAATGCCGGCGAACAGCCGGAGACAGTGACGCTGAAGGTCGGCGCATCGCCCGTACCGCACGCAAAAATATTGGAGGTTGTTAAGCCTCTGCTTGCCGAAGAAGGCATTGAGCTCGACATCATTGAATTCAACGATTATGTACAGCCGAATACGCAGCTGTACGAGAAGCAGATCGATGCCAACTTTTTCCAACACACGCCTTACTTAGAGCAGTTCAATAAGGACAAAGGTTATGATCTCGTTAACGCGGGGGCCGTTCATATCGAACCGTTCGGCGCTTATTCGAAAAAAATCAAGAAGATCGACGAGTTGAAGGATGGCGGCAAAGTCGTCATTCCTAACGATCCGTCGAACGGCGGCCGCGCTCTTGCGCTGATGGCTACGAACGGCTTGATTAAGCTGAAGGAAGGCGTCGGCGTGAACGGAACGGTCGGCGACATTACGGACAATCCGAAGAAGCTGGACATCAGGGAAGTCGAAGCGGCGACGCTGCCCCGCGTGCTGGACGAGGTCGATCTGGCGCTCATCAACACGAACTACGCCCTTGAAGCCGATCTCGTGCCGACAACCGATGCGTTGTTCATCGAAGGCAGCGACTCGCCATACGTGAACATCCTCGTGTCCCGTTCGGACAACAAGGATGCGGATGCGATCAAGAAGCTTGCCGCAGCGCTTCGCTCGCCGGAAGTGAAGAAGTTTATTGAGGATACGTACAAAGGCTCGATCGTGCCTGCATTTTAACGGATCGGATCAATGATAGAAACGCGCGCACCGCTTTGGTGGGCGCGTTTTTTTGGCTTGAGCGGGAAGGGGAGGCGTAAGCGGAGTAATTCGACTTCTTTTCGAAAAAAGGGCAAGCGACGCGGAGATTAGATGAGTAATCCGACTTATATTCCATTCATACGGTAGAAGTCGCTTTTCCTTCAAGGCAGACGGAGAAATAGCTGGAGAAATCCATCTTATTTTTGGAGATGCCATGGTTTGGATCGATTTAGGTGGAGAATTACATCTTATATTCATCATAGGGTTTGGTTTGGGCAAAGAGAAAGAGTAGAGCAATTTATAGAAGGCTGTCATTTACTAGACTTGCCGCTCATATAATCTACCACATGAATGATTTTCATTACGATGATGGTAGAGAAGGGTGGCAATGTCGATGCGGCGGACGATGCAAGCGGCGATTTGTGTGATTGTGGTGTGGTTCACGATGGTTGAGCTTGGAGGATGGGCAGTCTACAAAGGGGAAGCGGCCGTAGAGGCAACGGCGACAGAGCCGCCGGCCTTTGCGCCTGCTTCTCCGATTAGGCATGCCGAGAAACAGCCGCTGCTTGCTGAGCCGGCCGCATATGAGGCTGCTGACGACGCGGAGACCGAGCATGCCGCAGTAAAGAAGGAATCAGCCGCGCAAACGGAGCGCGCTGCCAGCGAGACGGTCGTTCCCGCGCAGCCTAAGCCAAACGGCAAAACCGTTTACCTCACGTTCGACGACGGTCCAAGCAAGCACACGGAGCAGGTGCTTGATATTTTGAAGGCGGAAGGCGTTAAGGCGACTTTCTTCATGCTCGGCGAGCATGTGGAGCAGCATCCCGATATCGCAAGGCGAGTGCTGGAGGAAGGCCATGCCATCGGCAATCATTCCTATAATCATAAATATGAGGAGCTTTACGGAAGTTTCGCCGAATTCGCGGAGCAGGTGATGAAGGCCGACGAAGCCATCTTCGGCGCGACAGGCGTCAGGACGTCGTTATTCCGTGCGCCCGGAGGCACGTACAGCAACTTCGACCAAGGTTATTTCGACGCGATGGCCGAGGCGGGTTACATCGTGCATGACTGGAATGTGGATAGCGGGGATTCGAAGCGACGCGGCGTACCGGCGTCCGAAATCATCGCTACCGTTAAGAACTCGAAGCTTGCGGACAGCTTGAACGTGCTGCTGCATGACGGCGGCGGACATGAGGAATCGGCGAACGCTTTGCCAGCGATTATTTCTTATTATAAGGACAAAGGTTATTCTTTCGCCCCGATTACAGAGGAAGTTACGCCGATCCATTTTACACTCGCAAAAAAGCTGAAGTGGAGCAGGCCTGCCGTGTTGGAGAACGAGAAGGCGGCGCTCGTGCAATATGCGGGTCAGATCGCCAGAGAGCGCATGCAATTGCCGCAGCCGGCCGGTTTGGAGCCGAATCTGGTCCTTCATAAAGGCGAAGAGCAGCTTGTGCTGACGCCGGAGGAGTACGATCTAAGCGGAGGCTCGATTAAAGTGCCGCTCACGAAGCTGGCGGAATGGATAGGGGGCAGCGCGGAGCTTGATCCGGATAGCGGCGTCATAGAGACCTACTATAACGGCGAGCAGGTCTATTGGCTGTCGGATTACGCCCTCGGCGGGGTGCAAGGAAAAGCAGAGGCGGCTATCGTGCCCGTCCGGTCTACGCTTAAGAAGTTCGGCTTCGCGATATCGGACTACGTCTATGATGAGGAACGTCGCGAGATTTGGGTAAAATAGCAGCCGAATAGCGATTCTAGCACGTCTAAAGCAAGAGTAAGCTGGGGAGACTGAAAAATAGATAGATTTATTTTTCAGGAGGCGAATTATACGATGAATGCTCCCCAATTGTCCGAGGAAGAAGATAAGCTGCCGCATAGTCACTGGGCTGAACCTCCCCAAGTGTTACTAAACAGATTGCTAGTCAAAGTAGAGAGCGTCCTGCTAGGGAAGCAAGACGTCATTAGACATACGCTGATCGCGCTGCTCGCGGGAGGGCATGTGCTGCTGGAGGACGTGCCGGGCGTCGGCAAAACGATGCTTGCGCAAGCTTTCGCCCGCGTTGTCGGCGGCGATTTCAAGCGAATCCAATTCACTTCGGATATGCTCCCGGCCGATGTCATCGGCGGAGTAGTCTGGGATGCCCGCTCAAGCGAGCTCGTCTACAGGCCTGGACCGATAATGGCCAATGTGGTATTGGCCGACGAGATTAACCGTACTTCTCCGCGTACGCAGTCCGCGCTGCTCGAGGCGATGGAGGAGAGGCGCATTAGCGTGGAAGGGAAGACGCGCAGGCTTCCGGTTCCGTTCATGCTGATCGCCACGCAAAACCCGCTTAGCTTCGAGGGAACGAATACGCTGCCCGAAGCGCAGCTTGACCGGTTCATGATGCGGCTGTCGATCGGTTATCCGGCAGCGGCGGAGGAGAAGCGGATGCTGGAGCAATACGCCGACCGGAAGCGGGTCGAACCCGAACGGCTGCGTCCCGTCATTGCGACCGAGGAATGGCTGCAAATGCAGGCGGAAGCGCGCCAGACGCATATGCATTCGGCATTGATCGAATATATGGTGCAGGTGGCGGATGCAACGAGACGGGCGCCGGAGGTGCTGCTTGGACTTAGCCCGCGCGCGCTGCGCGACTGGCTGCGTGCCGCGCAGGCAAGCGCTTATGTGGACGGTCGCGGTTATGCGATTCCGGACGATGTGCTGGCAACGGCGGAAGCCGTGCTTCCGCATCGGCTGGCGATGCGTTATGTCGCCTCGTCTAATGCGCCAGATGCCCTTGCCGTCGTTAAGCGGGCGGTACGCGACGTTCCTTGGCCCGCTGCGGCTGTAGGCGCCGGCTCGGCTCAAGGGGCGGGGAGGCGCAGATGAGCAGTCTTTTTGATGCAGATGCGCATATCGACGATGAAGAAACGGCCTCCATTCGAGCTTATCGGACGAAATGGTGGCTTTGGTGCCTGATTGCAGCCGGTTGGGGCTGCTCGATTGCGGCTGTTGCGATGCGCGGCGGAGCGGTGGAATGGTTCATGGCGGCCGTGCTTACGATGATCGGTCTTATAAGCGGAGCCGCGCCGGCTCTAGCTGCGACAGGGTTAAGCGCTATCCGTGAAGTCGAAGGCGTCATGCTGAGGGACGGCGGCGAAGCCGGCATACGCCTGTCGATCGCTAGGCGCGTGGCATTCCCATTCGTATGGATCGCTGTGCGCGAGGAAATCGCGAACGCTTATACGATGAAGGAAAGCCGCGTCGTGTACGGAGCGGTATTCATTCCTCTTGTGGAGAAGCAAAAGGAGATCGTATATAAGCTGCGCCGTTTGCGCCGAGGGAGTCATTCCTTCGCGCCGCTAACGGTGACGGTCGGCGACTGGCTTGGATTGACGACGATAACGAAGCGGCTGGCCTGTCCTTCGGAAGCGATCGTCGTCTTGCCGGCTTTGCCGACGGGCGAGCGGATGGATGAGGCTGAGCGGGGCGCGCAATATACCGCGGACGGTATCGAGACGGTGTATACGGGCACGGGACGCGATATGGGCACGAATGTCCGCGAGGATGTAGCAGCCGTAGCTAAGACTGCCGGTATCGGGCCGGACAGCAGGCCTTACCGCGACGGCGACTCGCTGAGGCATATGGACTGGAGATCGGCGGCCAAAGGGCGCGGCTTGCAGACGAAGCTGCATAGCCTTGAGACACCGGCCGGTACGTGCATTGTATTGGATACTTGCGCGGCCGGTTATGACCGCAATGATCGGTTGTTTGACGCCTGCTCGGGCTGGGCGGCGCTTGCCGCCGAACAAGCGGCCGCAGCGGGCGCGCCGGTGACGCTGCTTATGCAGCAAGGAGCAGATGCAGGCGTTAGCTCCGGGAGCGGAGCTGGAGCGGGCGTTATTAACGTTGTGCGGTCGGGGCTGGAAGGCGACAGCCTGACGCGCGTATCGGAGCTGCTGCTCGCGATGTCGCGCGCGAAGTGCGACGGCGGGGAGTCGATAGCGGCTTTGCTGCTGCACGAAGAGCGGCTTATGGAGCGGGGCGGAGCGGTGCTGGCTTTTACCGGCGATTGGCGAAGCGGCAGGAAATGGGGAGATTTGGCTGCTTATGCAGCTTCCAAGAGCTGCAGGCTTGAGCTGTTCATCGCGGTGCAGAGCGCAGTGCCGACTTACGCGATGAGAGAGCAGCAGAAGTGGCTGGAGAGTAGCGGCGTGAAAGTGACATGGCTGCCTATTCCGGCAGGCATGAACGAGCTTCCTTTTGCCGAGGAAGGGGGCGAGCGGCATGTCTATGCCTAAATCGAATGCGGAGGGCAAGATGGGGGGACTGGGCGGTGCCCCGGCTTCGAATCGCGTTAGCATGCCTGAACATTCTTTGGCTTATCGGGCAGTAACGAGCGCTTTATTGTTCGGCTTGCTGGCGGAATGGCTGCTGCCTTGGACGAATGCCGGCGAATGGGCGGCTATCTATCAACCGATGGCGCTGCTTGCCGTCATTGGTTGCGTACTGGCTGCCGGGTTATTCCGAATGCCGATGGCGGTTACGATTACGTTCAGTGTCATGCTTTGTATTTTCACCCTTGCGTTCATGTACAAAAGCGACAGCCAAGGGTTTATCGAATGGATCATTGAATTTCCGACGCTGCTTGGCGACGACTTCGCCATGATGGCCAACAATGGTCTATGGGCAATGTCGGGCGAATTGCGGACGCTCATGCTGCTCGCGGGCTGGGCGATGCTTGCCCCGGCACTCCAAGCGCTGCTTTGGCTCCGACAAACAGCCATCGGTCTTGCGGGTATTACGGTTTGTTATTTAATCGTGCTTCATGCCTGGCTCGGCATTGATGTCATGGGCGGATTGCTGCGCACGGTCGCGGAGGGACTTATGCTGGCCGCGATCGTTAGCATACCGCGGGCAAAGCGGTTATTGGAAACGGGCATAGGCGCGGTGAAGCGTCTGGATACGGGATGGCTGACGGGGTCTGCCTTCCTGGTGCTTACGATAATCGGCTGCGGCTTGTTGTTCGCGGGAGGCAAGGAGACAACGATGGCGCCTGCCGGCTGGACGCAATCGTTATCGCAGAAGATCGAGCATGCCGTAAGTTCGCTTGGCAATCAGGGAGCTTCTACAGCAACGCTTCAACGCTCGGGAGGTTTCGTCTCCGGCAGCGGATTGATCGGCTACGGATTCGACGATAGCGAGCTGGGAGCGCCTCTTCGGAAGGATAGGCGCATCATTTTTACGGGAAGCTCGCCGGTCGAGGCTTATTGGCGGGGCGAGTCGAAGAATGCGTACGACGGCAGAGGGTGGAGCAACGATTGGAGCAGCGTGACGCTTATGCCCGTACGCAAATCGTCAGATGGCGAAGCGGCGCAAGCGATGCAATCGGACGAGGCGAGCGAGGAAACCGTCATTCGGCAGATGATTGTATGGAACGAGCCGGTAGCCGCCATGCCGTTGTTCGCTTCGGGCAGCGATAGCCGCGTAACGGAGCTTATTGCTTCCGATCCGCGCAGAAAACTGGGCAGCTTCATGTATAACGAGCGCACCGACTCTCTCTATGCGCCATCGCAATCGACGAAAGTTGAGCGCTACACGGTGGAAAGCGTGCTGCCGATTACGGAGGCGGTCCAGCTCCGCGCGTTAAGCGAATATGCGGATGGCCAGATGGCGGAGTACGGGGGCGACGAGGCAGCGGCTTCCGGACTTGACGAGGAACTTGAGCCTTATTTGCAGCTGCCGGAATCGTTGCCCGGACGCGTTGTCGCGCTCGCATCCGAGGTTGCGGGCGGAGGCTTAACGAGCCGCTACGATCAGGTGGAGGCGATAGAGGATTATTTGCGGACGAGCTATGCGTATTCGCTCGCGGACAGTACGGTGCCGCCTGCGGACGCCGACTTCGTCGATTATTTTTTGTTCGAGCAGCAAAGCGGGTATTGCGTCCACTTCTCGTCGGCGATGGTTGTCATGCTGCGGACGCAAGGCATTCCCGCTAGATGGGTGAAAGGCTTTACGCCGGGAACAAGGTTGGCGGATGACTTAGCGGCAGGCGAGGCGGGGGCGGAGCGGGCTGCCCAGACTGGCGCGGAGGTGCCCGGCTCGGCAGGAACGGATGGGGCAAGCGCGAGGGATGAAGCGGCCAGCGGCGGCGTTAAGCCGGCTAATTATGCAGTCAGCGCTTCGGATGCGCATGCATGGGTTGAAGTGTATTTCCCAGGCGCAGGCTGGGTGCCGTTCGATCCGACGCCGGGATTCGGCGGCGTCATGTCGGAGGAGGATGCGGCGGCGCTTAGCGCCGCATCCGGAAGCAGCGGAGCGGCGGGCGTCAGCGCCGGCGGCGAGATCGGCGAGGCGAGCTCGCCGTGGCTGGCGGGCGCAGCCCGCTCGTTCGAGGCGTCGGCGGAACGCGCCGCCTCGGCGGTTGCGCGAGCGGCGGATGCGCTCGCGGAGGCGGCGCAAAGCGCCGTGAGGGGCGCGGCGGCAGAGCCCGCCGCTGCCGGCGCCGCAGGCGCAGCCGCGGTTGCGCTTGCGCTCGCGGCCGTAACTGCCGCGCAGCGGCATCGGCTGCGCCTGGCGTTGGCGCTGCGCCGCTATGGCGCGGCCCACGCCGGCGTTGCTCGGCGCGGCGAAGGCGAAGCTGCCGCGCCAGCCGTAGGCGGCGGCGCTGGCGAAACGCCGCCGCCGGCGCAGGCGCTCGCGCCGCGCAGCCGAAGCGGGCGAGGCCGCGTACACGCCTCGCCCGGCGGCGAAGAGACGCGCCTGCGCGAGCGCTTCGCCGCCGTCGCTGCGGCGCTCGCGCCGCTCCTGCATCGCCGTCTCGGCGAGCGCGCGCCGCATCAGACGGCGCGACAATATGCCGCAGCAGCCGAGTCCGGCCTCGCTGCGGCGCAACAGGACGCGCTCCGCCAGATGACGATCTGGCTGGAGCAAGCGCAGTTCGGCCGGCCTGGCGGCTGGTCCGGCGCGCCGACACCTGCCGAGCTGCGCGCTGCGCTGCGCGTGCTCATCAAGCAGCCGCCGAAGGCGAGCACTCCTTCGGCAAGCAAAGCATCGCGCCAAGCGAATCAATAATCGAGCTGGCGCATGACCCTGAGGGCCGTCCACGAGCAGCATGTGGACGGCTTTTTGTGTAAGAGCATATTCGCTCTTACAGCACCCTGCTCGACGGATGGGTGGCTGCTGCGGCGGGTGTAAGCTCATATTTGCTTTTACATTACAGAAGTAACTGATTACTAGATCGTGTAAGATCATATTCGCTCTTACAGCACTCGGCTCGTCGTATGCGGACGGCGGAGGAAGAAGTAACTCCATCTCCATCCAGTCATTCTTTATCCGCGTACGCCACAACATTATCTGATCTAGCTTAGACAATGCTCCAATATTTGCCAAATCTCCTGCACGCGCGCATTCGCCTTGACTCGTTCGAAGCCCCTTATATATAATTACTACATCTATTGAGGGAGGCTCGGTCATGACTAAGCAAAATGAAATCATCGTTGTTCTCGACTTCGGGGGACAATACAACCAACTAATTGCACGCCGTATTCGCGATTTGGGCGTATACAGCGAGCTGCTGCCTTACAACACGCCGGTAGAGCGGATCCGCGAACTACAGCCTAAGGGCATCGTATTCTCGGGAGGACCGGCTAGCGTTTACGAACAAAATTCACCGCTTGTAGATCCGGCTATTTACGATCTGAACATTCCGATCTTCGGCATCTGCTACGGCATGCAAATGATGTCGCATCAGCTTCAAGGCAAGGTAGAGCGCGCAGGGAAACGCGAGTATGGCAAAGCCGAAGTCGAGTTTATCGAAGGTTCGCATATCGGCTTCGGACTCGACAAAGTGCAGACGGTATGGATGAGTCATGGCGATCACGTCGTTGAATTGCCGGAAGGCTTCCGAGTCGACGCGAGCACGGAGCATGCTCCGGTTGCGGCTATGAGCCATGCGGACCGCAAGTTCTTCGCGGTGCAATTCCACCCAGAGGTGCGTCATTCGGAGTTCGGCAACGAAATGATCCGCAACTTCCTGTATAACGTCTGCGACTGCGACGGCAACTGGTCGATGGAATCGTTTATCGAAGATACGATCCAAGACATTCGCAACCAAGTCGGCGACAAAAAAGTGCTTTGCGCCCTCTCCGGCGGCGTTGATTCATCCGTTGTAGCGATCCTGCTGCACAAAGCGATCGGCGACCAGCTTACTTGCATGTTCATCGACCACGGCCTGCTGCGCAAAGGCGAAGCCGAAGGCGTAATGGAAACCTTCGTCGGCAAGTTCGATATGAAGGTGCTCAAGATCGATGCGCAGGAGCGCTTCCTTGGCAAGCTGAAGGGCGTAGACGACCCTGAGCAGAAGCGCAAAATCATCGGCAACGAATTCATCTACGCGTTCCAAGAAGAGTCGGACAAGCTGGAAAACTTCGAGTTCCTGGCGCAAGGAACGCTGTACACCGATATCGTCGAGAGCGGTACGGCTACGGCGCAAACAATCAAGTCCCATCATAATGTCGGCGGCTTGCCGGAAGATATTAAGTTCAAGCTTGTTGAGCCGCTTAAAGCGCTCTTCAAGGACGAAGTTCGCAAGGTCGGCGAAGAATGCGGCCTGCCGGAAGCGATCGTATGGCGTCAGCCGTTCCCGGGTCCGGGTCTTGCGATCCGCGTGCTTGGCGAAGTAACGGAAGAGAAGCTTCATATCGTACGCGAATCCGATGCGATTCTTCGCGACGAGATCGCCAAAGCCGGCCTCGACCGCGAGATTTGGCAGTACTTCACGGCGCTACCGAACATGAAGAGCGTCGGCGTTATGGGCGATGCCCGTACCTATTCCTATACCGTAGGCATCCGCGCGGTTACTTCGATCGACGGCATGACGGCGGACTGGGCGCGTATCCCTTGGGACGTGCTGGAGAAAATTTCCGTTCGTATCGTCAACGAAGTCGACAACGTCAACCGTATCGTGTACGACGTAACGTCGAAACCGCCTGCAACCATCGAGTGGGAATAAACATGCATTAATAAAGTTGAAAATACTCTCTTCTAACTGCGTTGTTCAATAAATCTTTATTTAGGGTTGGGAAAAAGTATAAGTACGCAGCTTCATAACCAGTAAGCCAAAGAGCCCCTCCGAACGCGGAATGCCGCGCAGGAAGGGCTCTTTTTCGTTTTGAGGTCTTTTTATATCGAGAAATAGTCGCTGACGAACGCCAAAATCAACAATAGAGCCATAATCGACCCTGCCAGATAGCCTTGAAATCTCTTCGCACCGTTAACCTTCTGACCGCCAGACCTCGCCACCGCCGATCTAAAGTACAATATGGCGCCAACAAGAACAAGGGCTAGCTCTAAAATTGCGGCAACGGTCGGAAGTTCCCATAGCCTGAAACCCAGCAACGGCAAATCCCCGAAATTACCGGCCAAAATGGGCATATCGCTCCGATGTACGACCAAATCGATCAGCCAATGGCTGAAAGTAACCGATCCTATAATAACCGCGCTGCGCCGGTTCCATACACGCCAAGCAATCAACCCCGCAATGAAGGACAACACAAGAGCACCAACAAGCGAGTGCGAGTAATCGGCATGAATAATGGATTCGCCGTAACCACCGTCTCCGATCGGCTCCATTGACTCTACCCCCGTCAAAAGCAAAGGGACAAACGCGATATCGAGCAACTGAGTGCTTACCATAAGCGCCCATAAGGGAACCTTTGGCGCCATCGCCTTTACTCCGGCAGCCAGGCCGAAATGTCCAGCAAACATTTACTTCGCCTCCTTCGGGGTAATCCTGGCATCAATCCAGCCGCATACAACGGTAAACAAAAAGATAAATAACAAAAAGTCCATTCCCCAACACCTCTTTCAGAAAGTAGCACCCTTAATCGATATAAAAGTAACCTGTGGTTACTAACCATTGGTTATATAATAATCGCGTTTAGCAAATGTTGTCAATAGTTATTGCTTCAAAATAAAAGAGGGACTGTCCCAAGCCATTGCGGCTTAGCCACTTTATGAATCGGCCGACTGACTCTGCTATAATCGAAGGATTGGTCATACAAGCAGGGGGAGGAACCGCCGCGATGAAGAGTACTGCGAAGACGATTACGAAAGATGAAATTACGTTTAATCCCGCTTTTCCGATCTCGATCACGCAAACGCGCGGCGTGAGTCCGACCTTTCAACGGCTGCATTGGCATAAGGCGCTGGAGATTAACTATATACTAGAGGGCAGCGGCTATTATCTCATCAACGGTAACCGCTACGACTTCCAGCAAGGCGATATCGTGCTGATCCACTCGAATGATCTGCACCGGGCGTTCGAATCGGAGGGGCTCATCATGAATGTCGTCATGTTCGACCCGGCCTACTTGGCGCTGGAGCACCGATACGACAAGGAGCTGCTGCTGCCCTTCCGCGAGCGTGGCTTGTCATTGGAATACGTGCTTGATCGAGACCGTCCGCAGCTCCCAAAGCTGCGTGAAACGCTTGCCGTCATGGCGGAGGAATATGCACGAAAGGAAGCGCATTACGAGGCTATCGTACGGGCGCAGCTGATTCAGTTCGCCGCGCTTGCGGGTCGTTATTTCATGAAGCGCGAGGATGGCGGCGACCAGCCGCTTCGGGGAATGGAAACGATCCGCGAAGTGCTTCATGCGATTGAATCCGATTATACGCAGCCATGGACGCTTCGTTCGCTGTCCGAGAGGGCGCATCTTAGCCCCTCAAGGTTCAGCGCGCTTTTTACGCAAGTGGTAGGAACGTCGCCGATGGATTACTTGATTCAGCTTAGGCTGGCGCATGCCGCAAGCTTAGTGCGGGAGAGCGATCATAAGATGATTGAGGTAGCCGAGGCCTGCGGTTTCCGCAACTTGTCCAACTTCAACCGCTTGTTCAAGCAATACTTCGGCATTTCGCCGTCCTCCTTGCGAAAAGGGCAAAAACAGTAAGATTGTATCAGAGCATCGCGCCATTGCAGGAGAGCGCGGTGCTTTTTTTGTATATGCTGGTTATATCAAAGATACGATCGATTGGACTTCGACGATTCGATCGGACAAGGATGTGAGATTCATTCTATTTCTAGGCGTGGATGCAGGAGGCAGCAAGACGCACGCTTTGCTCGTCGATGAAAGAGGACAGGTGCTCGGCAAAGGTTATGCGGGCAACGGCAACCATCAGACGGCGTTCGCAGAGGCGGGAGCCAACATCGGCAAAGCATGTGAAGAGGCGTTGCAAACAGCGGGCGTGGCGAAGGAGCAAGTGGACTTCGCGTACTTCGGTCTTGCCGGAGCCGACCGCGAGCCGGATTATGTCGTCCTGCGCCCGATGATCGCGGCGCTTGGCTTCAAACATCATGCAATCGCGTGCGATACGATGATTGGCATGCGGGCGGGTACGATACGCTCCTATGGCGCCGTCATCATTAGCGGCACCGGATTCAATGCCGCGGCCCGCAATGCGAAGGGCGAGGAGCTGCAATACGGCGGCTTCGGCTATTTGTTCGGCGACGGCCAATGCTCCGGCACGGATCTGGCGGTCCATGCGTTTCGCGGCGCGATTCGCGGATGGGAAGGCAGAGAGCAGCCGACGCTGCTGACGGACATCGTCCCGAAGGAGCTTGGTTATCCATCGGTGCAGGCGATGTACGATGACGCGCTTGACCATGGCAAACGTCCGCCGAATACGCTCGGCAAGCTGTTGTTCGAAGCGGCCGCGCAGGGCGATGCGGTGTCCATTCGTATTTTGCGGCAAGCGGGAAGCGAACTGGCGAATTCGGTTAACGCGCTCATTAAGCGGCTGTACATGCAGCATGACGCATTCGATGTGGTGTTGACGGGCAGCGTGCTGTCGCGGGGCGCAACATCCCATATGGTTGATGCCATTAAGGAAGCGGTCGGCGACATTGCGCCTCATGCGAGCGTCGTGAAGCTTGCTGTCGATCCGGTCGTTGGCGCCGTCATGAGCGCGATGGATCAAACGGGTTTTACGATCGATGGGGTACTGGACAAGGCGCTTAGGAACATCACGTTCCGCTAAGCAGTGAGCAGTAATCGGCTTATTAACCATATAACCCATACGAGGAGGCTAAGCACAATGAATAAGCAGGGGTTGAAAATCGCAGTCATCGGGGGTGGTTCTTCCTACACGCCCGAGATCGTCGAAGGATTTATTAATAAATACAATGAAATGCCGGTTCGCGAGCTATGGCTCGTCGATATTGAAGAGGGCAAGCATAAGCTGGAGATTGTAGGCGAGCTTGCGAAACGCATGGTGGAGAAAGCGGGCCTTCCGATCAAAGTGATGCTGACCTTGGATCGTCGCGAGGCGATTGCGGGCGCGGACTTCGTGACGACTCAAATGCGTGTCGGCCTGCTGGCGGCAAGGCGCCGCGACGAGCATATTCCGATCTCGCACGGCGTGATCGGCCAGGAGACGACGGGTCCGGGCGGGATGATGAAGGCGCTGCGCACCGTTCCGGTCATTTTGGACATTTGCCGCGATATCGAGGAGCTTGCCCCCAAGGCATGGCTGCTCAACTTCACCAATCCCGCGGGCATCGTAACGGAAGCGGTACAGAAACATAGCAAGGTAAAGACGGTGGGCCTATGCAACTCGCCGATCAACTTCCAGAAGTTTCTGGCCAAAGAGTACGGCGTTGCCGAGCGCGAGGTGCTTCCGGAATTCGTAGGCATCAATCACCTGCACTGGGTGACGGCAGCCTATGTGAACGGCGAAGACAAGCTGCAGGAAATGATCCAAGGCGGCAAAGATTATTCGGCGACGAACGTCGCGGCTTTCGATTGGGACTATGATTTCCTATCGTCGCTTGGCGCGCTCCCGACCTATTATCTCCGTTATTTCTACATGACCGACGTCATGTTCGCCGAGATGAAGGAGTCGATGGAGAAAAACGGTACGCGCGCCGATGTCGTTAGCCGCGTGGAGGCGGAGCTGTTCGAGCTATACAAGGATGTTAACCTGACCGAGAAACCAAAGCAGCTTGAGAAGCGCGGCGGCGCCTATTATTCCGAAGCGGCCGTTAATCTGATGCACTCGCTTTATACCGACAGACGCGATATTCAGACGCTGAACGTTCGCAACAACGGCATCATTCCGTTTCTCCCCGAGGACGCGAGCATCGAGGTCAACTGCGTCGTGACGGCCCAAGGCCCGATCGCATTGCCGCTTCAGCGCGTCCCAGAGCAAATCACAGGGCTGCTGCATGCGGTCAAAACGTACGAATCGTTAACGATCGAAGCCGCGATAACCGGCGACAGAGGCATAGCGCTGCAGGCGATGGTGCATCATCCGCTTGTTCCAAGCATCGCCGTCGCGAAGCAGTTACTGGATGAAATGCTGCTTGCGAACAAGGCGTATTTGCCGAACTTTTTCGCGGAATAGTGGATAGGAACGGAAATGAATAAATGATTTTACAGTGGTAACGTTACCATTTTTTTAAAGACGAATATTGGACGATTTTTCAAAGTATAATGTTCGTAAAAGTTGTTGACAAATTCGACAAAACTTCTTTAAAATTGGAGACGGAAAACAACAGCATATTTTTTCGTATAATCTCAAGAATCGGCTTGAGAGTCTCTACTCGGTCACCGTAAATGACCTGGCTACGAAATCGGAAGAAGCGCGCCACGGTCCGGCGTGTATACTTTTTCCGTTTTTGCAGAGCCTAGGAAAATGTGGTAATCACATTGTTACTAGGCTTCTTTGTTTGTTCCACCACAATTTTGGGAGGTTATTATCAAAATGGAACGTTTCTTTCGCTTAAAGGAACACGGGACAAATGTCAGAACAGAGATTATGGCGGGGCTGACGACTTTCATGACGATGGCTTACATATTGGCCGTCAATCCAATCATACTCACGCCGACGGGACTGGACTGGACTGCAGTATTTCTTGCTACGGCGCTTGCGGCGGGCATATTCACGATCGCAATGGGTCTGTTCGTCAACTTCCCGGTTGCGCTTGCTCCAGGTATGGGTCTTAATGCGTATTTCGCATCAGTCGTTATCGCTTCGGCGGCAACGGATGAACCCATTTCACCGGCAATGGGTCTAACGGCTGTCTTTATTTCCGGTATCATATTCATCATTCTGACTGTCACGCAAGTTCGTCAAATGCTTATTACGGCAGTACCGGACAGCTTGAAGCATGCGATTACGGTCGGTATCGGCTTGTTCATTACGGTCGTTGGCCTCAAAAACAGCGGACTGATGACAATCGCCGTATCCAGCTTCACGGATATTAAGGCTGGCGCGTTCACGCCTGTCAGCGGCGGGGAAACCGTTATGGGACTCGGCAGCTTCACGGACGGCACGGTTGTGCTTACGGTTGTAGCGCTCCTGCTTATCGGTATATTGATGGTGCTTCGCGTACCGGGCGCGATTCTGTTCGGTATTCTGGGCACGACGGTAATCGGTATGATTTCCGGCGAAGTTAATGTGAAAGAAGCATTTACGGGTCAAACTTGGGTGCCGGACTTCGGCAAGCTGAACTTCTGGCACTTCGACTTCGCAGGCGTGTTCGAGGTTGGTCTTGTGACGGTTATCCTGACGTTCACATTCGTTGAATTGTTCGATACGTTCGGAACGCTTGTCGGTACGGCTAACCGTGCCGGCTTTATGAAAAATCCGGAAGAAGGCAAGAAAAAAGTCGGCAAAGCGATGTTCGTCGACGCGATCGGCGTAAGCGGCGGCGCAGTACTCGGTACGAGCACGGTAACGGCCTACATCGAGAGCTCCGCAGGCGTAGCGCAGGGCGGCCGTACAGGCTTGACTGCGGTTACGACAGGTATTTGCTTCTTGCTCGCCATCTTCTTGTCGCCGATCGTTGCGCTTATTCCGGGCGCGGCTACGGCCGCGGCACTTATTATCGTCGGCGTGCTGATGATGCAATCGGTGAAGGAAATCGACTTCTCGGATCTCGTATACGGCATTCCGGCGTTCTTCATTATCGCGTTCATGCCTTTCACTTACAGCATCGCTAACGGCATTTCGTTCGGTATCGTAACGTACGTTGTTCTTGCGACAGTAGGCAACCTTCCGAAAAAAGGCAAGTACAACGTTCACTGGCTCATGTGGGTTTTGGCCGTGCTCATTATCTACCGTTACGTATTCATGGGCGGCGAATAGTCGTATAGATCAAGCAAGAAGGAGCAGCGCTGGACCGGCGCTGCTCCTTCTTTTGCAATATAGAAAAGTTTAAGTTTAAGTTTCATTCAACCAAGCGGCTTCATTGGTTTTGAACGCTGTTATTCTATCTTTAAGCTGGTTAATACGTTGATCGACATTATCCTCATTGATCCTATAAGTCGAGTCAGATAAGCTCTTAATCATCATATCATTGAATGCAGGAATGTAATGAGTCGTATCCTTATAGTGATTTAAGTCTACAATCCCTTCATAATCTTGATAATCGTAAACAACGACATTGTTTAACTGCGACAACCGGGCGACCATATACTTCTTAAACTCAAATAGTATATTCACGTAACCCTTGCGTTCAGCCTCATACCAATAAAGCGCGGAATACGGGGGCAACAAAAAGATAAATTGCCGATCATCATTCTTTTGAATAACCGGGTACAGATCGCTTTCGAATCTAGTCTTCATTCTGTCGAACATTCCGTCCGCGTTTTGTTCGGAAACGGCTTCGGCATTGTTTTCGTATTTATTAATGACGATATCTTCGCCGAATGCCGTTCCTTGACTCCAGTCGCCCATCCGTTTCATATCCGTGCTGTTAGAGAAAATGCCGGTTAATTTATTAAATACAGGATTATCGAGACGGTTAGAGGCATTGTAAATGAGCATGAACGGTATGAATTTGGTCCACGTTTCAAAGCCAATGACATATTTCATATCATTAATTAGGCTATCATCGTATAAATATTGCGGATATTTCGTATAGGGCGAGCTTTTCTCATTATTAAACATCGTCGAATCGACGTTAATGATAAACGTATTTACTTGGTTCTTCTCCAAAGAAGTCGCTCTGTCGACAAGCATGGCAATTTCATCTACAGTCATGCCGCTCCTTGTATATTTTACCGCCTCGACTCCCAGCGTTTTCTTCACTAATTCCAAATCGGTATTTTGCATCATCGATGAGCCGATGATAGCCGCTTCTGCGGGGTAGTTTTTCATAAGGCCTGCAGTCGTATAAGCTTCGCTGTAATAGGTGTCGAATTTAGATGGTCTGTAATAAAGGTTTGGATCGATGATATATCCTAGAGAAGCCGTAACAGCGAGCAAAAAAACTAAAATCAGCATGACGTACAGGATAAACTTTTTACCTTTTATTATATTGTCCATGTGCACACATCCTAAAAGTTAAAATAAATAAATACGCTTGATCTTCCGAGGCAAATGATCGAAACAAACAACGCGACGCTCGTTTTCCAAACAGTTAAGTTATTGACTTTAAAAATCGCCGCAAGCTCAAGCGCATTAGTGGCTTTAAACACAATAATCAACAGCGTCAATAATGTTGCCAAGATGATGAGCGTGCAAAGTATAGTAGGCAAATTCATGATTCCGTCATAATATAAAAGCCCGATCTGCATGACGTCAAATGACTTCGGAATGACCATAGCTTTAAGAATTCGTATCGCCTGCTCCATGCTCGTCGCTCTAAAAATGACCCATGTAAAATTAATAAACAAGAAAGTGATAAGAACGGCAACATAATGGTTCATTTTAAATCCTGTTTTAGTCCAAATCCGATGTATGATGCTTGCGAAGCCGTGCAGGACTCCCCAGATTATAAACAGCCAGGAGGCCCCATGCCAAAATCCGCTTATAAAGAAGGTGATGCCGATATTGAGGTATGTACGATATTCGCCTTTTCTATTTCCCCCAAGAGGCTTATAAATAAACTCTGAAAGCGCTCTGCTAAGGGTGATATGCCAACGGCGCCAAAACTCGCCTATGTTTCTCGCTTTATAGGGTGACTTAAAGTTAGCGGGGAGATCGATATTTAACATTTTGGCTAAGCCGATCGCCATTTCGGAGTATCCGCTGAAGTCAAAATATATTTGAAGCGTATACGCCAAAGCCGTCGCCCATGCCGCGAAAAAACCGATATTCCCCATATTATCAAAGCCGTTATTGGCCCATACGGCTAACGTGTCCGCAATAACTATTTTTTTGAATAGTCCCAATACAAAAATGTAGAAACCCGATGCAATGTTTTCCCAGTTGATGAAGCGTCGCTTATTATCGCCGAATTGCGGCATCAGCTCGCTGTATAATACGATAGGTCCCGCTATAAGATGAGGGAAGAACAATACGCACAAACAATAACGCAGAAAGTCGCTGTTTCTCCATTCATTTCGATAGGAGCTAAGCAAAAAGGCTATCTGCTGAAAGGTAATAAAGCTAATGCCTAAAGGGAGCAATATGTATTTTAACGTATAGCTTGTACCGAATAATGAGTTGAAGTTATCCGCAAAGAAGTCATAGTACTTGTAGTAGCCTAACAGAAAGATATTAAATGCAATTCCTAATATGAATATGAATTTCCGAGACCTTTGATCCGATGAGCTGTTCATCCACTTCGAAATGAGATAATTAATGAGAATGGATGACAGAATGATCCATAAATAAGATACATTAAACCAAGCGTAAAAAACGAGCGATGATAGGACTAAAAAAAAATGTTGAAATTTAAACGATTCGAACTTGGATAGTAAAAAATACCCGGCAAAAACGAACGGGAAAAACCAAAAAATAAATTCATATGAGGCAAATACCATGATACAACGCACTCCTTGATCTCTTTGTTGTTCAAATAGGCCACCCAAGGTCAATTGCAGCCTTGTATCTTTGGGCGCATATTCAAGTAGGAAAACTATACCACTTTTTTCGTGCTTTATAAAGAACAAATAGACACAATATGACATAATACTACTTCGGTAGTCCCAAAGTCAGACTTTGTACACGAAGCGCATAATCGACTATATTGAATTTGACAGAGCTATCTTGTTAAGCAAGGTAGCTTCACTAAATAAAGTATCTTGCAAACAATATAAAAGTAAGGACGAAAAAATCATGTCTCTGAGAAGTCAATTGTTAAAAGGAATTTTGGAAGGATGTATTTTGTCCATTATTGATAAAGAAATGGTATATGGATATGAACTCTCGCAAAAGCTTCAGCAATTTGGCCTGAATGACGTAAGTGAAGGATCCATTTATCCGATATTGTTGCGTCTTCAAAAGGAGAAAATGATTAAGGGGGAAGTGCGGGCTTCCCCGACAGGACCTTTTCATGATCGGTATTATTTTTCTGCCAAGGCTTGTTCCTCCCTTTGGATATGCAATTGAATTTGGCGGATACGTATACCTCATTGGAGGCGTCGCGATTATTTACATTACGAAATGGTTAGACCGCAAATATCGAATAACCAAATAAATCGTTATTGGATTTCCAACAGAGTCCGCCATTTCCTTGCAAATCCGCAACCCGCCTCCAAAGTTGCCGCGAGTCTAACCCAAAGCTACCGGAACATATTCCTCAGCACGAGCATCAGATTGGCGGGTTTCTCGGCCAGCCGGCGCGTGTAATAGGGATACCACATGACGCCGTAAGGGACGTAGCAGCGTATCCGATACCCTTCCTTGGCTAGCTGCGCCTGTTTGTTCGAGCGAAGACCGTAGAGCATCTGGAATTCGAAGCGGCTTTTGTCGATGCCGTTATCGCGTGCATACTGCTTCACCCAGTCGATGATCTGGTCATCGTGCGAGGCGATGGCCGTGTAGACGCCTTCGTCGAGATGAAGCTTCGCGAGCTTCTTCAGTTGGCCGCGCACCTCGCTCATCTGCTGATAGGCGACGGAGTCGCTTTCCTTGTAGGCGCCTTTGACGAGGCGGAGATTGACGTTTTCCCTGATCATATCGGCCGCATCCTGCTCCGTTCGGAACAAGTACGCTTGCAGCACCGTGCCGACATTCGCGAGCCCTTCCTTATGCAGTCTCCGCACGATGTCGATCGTCGCTTGCGTATGCGGGGTATCTTCCATATCGATCCGGACAAAATTGCGGTGATGCCGCGCTTGCTTCACGACATCCCGAATATTGGACAAGCAGGCGTCCTGGTTAAGCGCAAGTCCCATCTGGGTCGGCTTCAGCGAGACGTTGGCGTCGACCTTGCGCTCTGCTATGCCATCGAGCAGCTTCAAGTATTGCTCCTTGTAGGCTGCCGCCTCGCTAAGCTGCTTAATGCCCTCGCCCAAGTGATCGAGCGTAACCATAATGCCAAGCCGATTCAGCGCCTCGGCTTCCTCCAGCGCTTCCGCGAGCGTGTCGCCGGCGATGAACTTGCCAGCCAGCTTCCGTCCATAGCGCATGGACAGCTTCTCGACCACGGGAATGCCGGCGACCGTGAGCAGCGACTTGCGATACCATTTCGTTGCGATGCCCATCTATGCCGCTCCTTTCTTTAGGCGGGTTAGGAGTGTCGTTCCATGGATTATGCTACTAGTATATTCAGCAATGCAAAAAGATCAGCCCCCGAGGGCTGATCTTTTTTGCGGCGATTATCATTTGAAAAACAAAAAGTGCGTTGGCAGCTTACGGAGCTGCCCGTCCGACGGATTGTTAATGACGCGGCCGTTAAACACAAGGGAGGAAGAGCCTCCTCCATCGAGGTTGTAGCCGTCAACAGCGCCGAACCGCTGGAGCAGCAGCTGCAGCTCGCCAAGCGTTGCGCCGGAGCTGCCCGATTCATTGTAGCCGTCCACGACGAGGAACAGGAGCTGATCGTCCTTGTAGTTCGCCACGACGGTACGCGGAGCACGCTTCGGGCTCGTCTGCCATTTGGTCGGGATCTTCGTAGGCGCTCCGTTCCTTAGCAGAACGGGGACGAACGACGCGCCGAACTTCGGCTTCTTCGCATCGAGCTGCTGCCGGCTATTGAATTTGCCACCGATCAGCTCGTTGTTGTCGTTCAGCCCGACGAAGAACAGATCGGCATAGGTCGCCTCGAACCCGCCGGTATATTCGCCGTCTACGATCGTCGTGCTAAGCGGATAGCGCTTGCCGCCGCCGTCGGCGAAACCGCCCGCATTCACGCCGGCGACTGCCTTATGCCTTTTCACTGCGGCTAGCGTCGTCTCGGATGAGCCGATGCTGTCTTTGCCTAGCGTCATCGTCATCGCGCGGTCAGACTTCAGCTGCACCTTCAGCGCATAGTACTTAAAGTTCTCCGCCTGCTTGTAGAAGAGCTGGGCGCGGAGCTTGTCCGATTCGATCGTTGAAGCAGGCTTGCCGAGCTTGCCCGTTATGTTGCGGTCGTAGATCAGGAGCGGCTTCATCGCATTCGAGGCGGCCATGGACGAGATTTTCGCCATTTCCGCATTCGTCTGGTTGTACAGCTTCAGCTGTTTCTGAATCGACTGCCTCGTCTCGGCTGCGATCAGATTAGCGATATCCAGTCCCGCCGACGCTTCCTCAACCTTGGCGGAATCAAGCGGCGCTTGCTCGGCAATAGCTGCCGGAAAAGCAGCTTTCGATAACGACACAACGATATCGGATATGAGCAGCCACAGCATAATGCCGAGAAAAGGAGCGACGGCGAGCAGGGTGGTCCGATTGAAGCTTTTGACGGTCAAGTTCGTAATCATTTGAGCACTTCCAGGCTTTTTTGCAGTTCGTTCAGCTGTTTCTTCACTTCATTCAATTGCGTGTACAGCTTGTTGCTGTTATCCGTCTTCGAATCGGCATTATCCTTCGTGAAGGTCAGAAGCTCGTTCAGAGCATCGACTTTTGCCCCCAGATCGGCAATATCGGCTGTATAGTTGGTCTCCAGCTCTTTCATGCGCGCCTCGTAGGTTTGCTGCATCGCCGTTATTTGGCTGGCGGTTTGCCGCTCGAGGCTTGCGCTAATATTTTGCTGGATACGGTCGGTGTACCACTTGGCCCCGTAAATACCGGAGGAAATCAGGACGAGCCATAGGCAGGCAAACAGGATTAATGCCCGGCCGTTTCTCTTCTTGCGGCGTGTCATATCGGTGCTGACGCCCGCTCTCGAATCCAAAGCGATATCGTTCATATGTATGCGTTCACCTCTCTTGTTTGTAATTAGCGAAGAAGAACGGATGAACGGAACTGCAGATTGAACCTCTCAAATAGATTAGACCGTATTTTAACCCGAATGGTTGCGGATGTCACCTAATTGTAACAAAGCTTTAACGGATGCGGGCATAATCCGAGGTGCCAATACGTGCCAGCTGCAAAAAATAACGCCATATGCCGGTCCGCCAATGGTGACATTGGCAGCCGAACATATGGCGATTGCGCTTAACGCTTAACGAACCATCCGAGCAAATGGCTAATAAATCGGGCGTCTGGCGGACGGGGCTGCCGATCAGAATACGCGGAGGCTTGTCAGTTGCCATCGGCATCGGCCTCGCCTTCAGCGGCATCGGCTGCGTTCTTGGCAAGAACTGTGCTGAAATAGGCGCGGTTGCCCAGCATTCTCGGATCCTCGGGACGATACTGCAAAGCGATCTCGTTATGCCGGCAGGCAAGCTCGTACTGGCCGATGCGGTCGTAGCAGACGCTAAGCTGCAGGTGCGGAAGCCATGTCGAGCAGGCAGGGTTGACGAAGCCGAGATGATTGTCCGGCAGCTTCAGCTCGGTCGCCATGTTGTACCAAACGATTGCGCTGTTGTAATTGTGGTTGTTCAGAAAATGGTAGCCGATGCGGCAGCAGAACTCCGCTCTCGGCAAGTCGTATTGCAAGGAACGAAGCGACGATTCCAGCTCCATCTGCGAATCGCCGAGCGCATGGTAGCAATCGGCCAGCTTGCCGCAGGTTGAAATATTGTCCTCGATCCAGCCTTGCCCGGTAGCAAGGAACGATTCGTAATATTGGATCGCTTTCGTATATTGCGCGTGATCCTTAAGCTCGTTAGCGAAGTAATACAGGTCGCGAGGCGACAACTGCTCGCCGGCGGCGACGCGCTTTTCGTAAATTTTCAAATTACGGTCCGAGTCTCGCTCATGGTTCGTGCTTCTATGCGTAACGGCTATATCGCTGTTCATAATGGCGCCGTTCACTTGAAGGTATTCATGGACTTGCCCGATCCAGCGAAAATGCCGCTCGCGCTTGACCAATCTATTGCGGCGGAGGCTGAATGTCACATTGCCGAATTCGTCCTCGCTGAGATTGTACGGCATCGTAACCGAATCAATGGAGGGGTCTAACGACTGTTTAAGCGCGAGCAGCTTGTCTCGATCTTCCTGCTTCAGCACATCGTCGGCATCCAGCCACAAAATATAGTCTTTGGTCGCCTGGTCGAACGAATAGTTGCGCGCAGCGCTAAAATCATCGATCCATTCGAATGTAAACTTATTGTCGGTATATCGCGCAATGATCGCTTGCGTATTATCCGTCGAGCCTGTATCGACGATGATAAGCTCATCGGCCAGATCCGCTACCGTATCGAGACAGCGGCCGATAATGTCCTCTTCATCCTTCACGATCATGCATAGGCTAATCGTAATCAACGTAAGACGCCCTCCATTTTAGAAGAAATGGCATACGCTGATTGTTATTCATCGGGGAGCTGGAAAATGAATGATTTTCGCTAAGGCAGCGTCTGTTTTTGGTAAACCGTGTCATAAGAGTCGGGGCGTTATATTGTTCGTACCATCCGATGAGCTTAAACTAAGCTAAACTTAACGGTCCCCGCTAACGTCTATGTTGGATAATTGCATTAACTTTTGCCGATTTAGTGGTTCTCAGACCCTATAATGGATTTTCGCACTAACTTTCCTTCGGGAAGCTTCATTCAAGCCGTTCAAGAGCGAAGTTGATGCAAAAATCCAATATAGCAACGAGTCGGGCTTCTTAGGGGCTCTCTATCCTGCAGAATTCCAACATAGCAGTCCTATCAAGTAACCAGCAACAACAATCCCGAAATACCCTCCTTGGTGGAAAATAATTGAATACCTCGTATACTCCGTAACATTCCTTATCCTGATGACGTCTAACTTTCGCCAGATTGCGAAAGTTTTTTTGCCAATAGAGAGGGGATCTTACGATCAAAGGACAGCAAAGACCGACAATACGATGTGGACAGAAGCCTAAAATGAACAGGATTGTTGCTTTATCGCTAGCTCTTTTCATTACAACTGCGGGATGGGGGCATCAGGCTGAAGCGGCGGAACGCAAGCCTGCCCGGATCGTGTTCGTACACGGAGAGAAGCGGGTCAGCGTGAACGGGATCGTGAAGCCGACCGCCGCTCCGATGCCTGTGGTCAAAGGAGTCACGATGATTCCGATCCGCTTGATCGCGTCGGCTATCGGAGCGAAAGTATACAACGACAAGACCGGCACCCATATCGATACATATGCCAACAGAGTGACATTGAACGTGAATATGCGAGGCGCTAGACGCAACGATAGCTATAAGCTATTAGCAGCGCCAGCCGTAAGTATCAACGGGACGCTGCATATTCCGGTATCGGCTATCTCGCAGCTTTGGACAGGCTCTTATGCATTCGATAAGACGAATGCGCAGCTTTCCATTATTATTCAGCCCGATCCGAACGTCCTGCCGGTGGCTGATTTCAATCTGCCGATCGAGGTTAAACGCGGGGAGCGGGTTTTGACGCAAGACCTTAGTTACGATCCCGATGGCAAAATAGCAAAGGTAGAGTGGACGGGTTATAAAGAGGTTTATTTTGAAGCGGGAACTTATACGATCACGCAAAAGGCATACGACAACGACGGAGACAGCAGCACGCTAACCCGAGAGCTCAAGGTGACGGACGAGGTCCTGTACACGCCGTTCGAATACTATATGCGCTTCGGCAACCCCGGAGCGATGTTCGATGTGGACACAAGGCTGATGAATACGTACGAGGAAGCGGCCGTAACCGTGACGAGGGGCGGACGCACCCTGTATATGTCCAACGCGCCGGAACGTTTTTATGACGAAGGCTTGCTGTACGAGGACGAGCTTGAAGGGGCTGGGCGCCTGTTCATCCATCACTGCAACGGATCCTCTGAGCGAATGAAGCTAGCGGTTGTCGTTACGAACGAGCAGAGCGAAGCGGTTCAACTGACGATCGGCAACCGGGGGCTCGCAGGCCCAAGCCATAATGCGCTTCAATTCGGATATGCCGCCGTCAAAAGGTATTTAACGGGAGCAGAGCCGCGCGTTATGACCATCGAGCCTTATTCTTCCGCTGTCCTGCTGCCCGAGCTCGACAATATCGTGATGGACCCTAACGGCGGCTTCTCCGGCTTGCTTGATGTCGATTCGGACGGTCCGCTCACCTATACGACGATGGCGCTGAAGGAGAGCACGGATCCGCTTGATGTTGTCGGAAATCTTCCTAGCCTCGATAAGGTGGGCAATCGCGGGACGTTCGCGGAAACGGACTTATCGCTTGTCGTGAATGAACCGCTAGGGATTACGGCGAGGAAGCTGCGCCTAGGGCATCGCGGTACATCGATAACCGGAATCGACGCCATGACGGGACAAGCAACGGTTGACGGAGGCGAATACGGCGCCGTCAATACGATCAAGCTGACTGACGTTGCATACGGTACGCGTATTCTGTTCAATCCGCGGGCGGGCAACTTCCTTGGCGCGATCGAAGTGAACGGCAAAGTCATCTCGGTGCCGGCCGGCGGCTTCGCCGATCCGTCGAAAGGCGTCCTGCTGCACCATCAGAAAATGCCGGAGGGAGATGCCGCGCTGCTGGCGCCTCCGGAGGTAACGATTCGCTTCTCGTCGCCGGGCGCGAGCTCGCTGCCGGTTCTGCTCGTTATTTTGCCGGGAAGCTTATTTGAATAAAGGTCTTGCCGTATCCTTTGTTGTATGCCCCTCTTGTCATGTATAATAGGAGAGAAAGTTTCTCAATCTACACGTCATTGGAGGGAGATCAACATGGATCAACCATTAACGAATAATAGCGGCAAGGGCCGCACGGAACAAGCCGCATTCGCAGGGGGATGCTTCTGGTGCATGGTATCGCCTTTCGAGGAAATGCCGGGGATCATCTCGGTCGTCTCCGGTTATACGGGCGGGCATAAGGAAAATCCGACGTACGAGGAGGTATGCTCCGATACGACGGGGCACGCGGAGGCGGTTCTCATTACTTACGATCCGGACGTGTTCCCGTACGAGAAGCTGCTGGACATCTTCTGGCGCCAGATCGATCCGACGGACGCGGGCGGCCAGTTCCATGACCGGGGCGATTCCTACCGGACGGGCATCTTCTATTTTACGGAGGAGCAGCGCAAGCTGGCGGAAGCTTCGAAGCAGGAGCTGGCGGCAAGCGGGCGCTTCGACAAGCCGATCGTGACCGAGATCGAACCGGCGGGCCCGTTCTATGCGGCCGAGGATTACCACCAAGGCTACCATAAGACGAATCCGTTCCGTTACAAAATGTACCGCAAAGGCTCGGGACGCGACGCCTTCATCTCGCAGAACTGGACGATGCGCAAGGACGCCGCCGAGTTGAAGCAAAGATTAACGCCTATTCAATACGAGGTAACGCAAAATAGCGGAACCGAGCGCCCGTTCACGGGGGAATATTGGGATCATACCGAGGATGGCATCTATGTCGATATTGTATCGGGCGAGCCGCTATTCAGCTCGCGGGACAAATACGATGCCGGTTGCGGATGGCCGAGCTTCACGAAGCCGCTGCAGGCTGCGTCAATTAAGGAGCACACGGATACGAGCCATTATATGGTGCGCGTAGAAGTCAGAAGCAAGGAAGCCGATTCCCATCTGGGCCATGTGTTCGACGACGGCCCGCAGCCGACGGGACTGCGATACTGCATCAATTCGGCCTCGCTCCGTTTCGTAGCGAAAGACGATTTGGAGAAGGAAGGCTACGGGGAATATCTCCATTTGTTCAAAGATTAATGGGCACGGCAGGCAGTCGAAAGCAAACATATGGGTTGAGGAGAGTGCGTCATGCAATTGGAAGAGGCGATTCAGGGACGAAGATCGATTGGGAGAGTGAAAAATGATCCCGTTCCGCGGGAAGCAATCGAGAAGCTGCTGGATGCGGCGGTATGGGCACCAAACCATTTTAACACGCAGCCTTGGAAGTTTATCGTGATGACGGGCGAGGGCAGATCGGCTTTGGGCAACGGATACGCCAAAGTCGCGGCAGCGCAGCTGCCCGAGCTAAGCGGGGAAGAGCTTGAGGAGCGACTGGCGAAGGAGCGGACGAAGGCGTTCCGTTCTCCGGTTGTAATCGCGGCAGTATGCTCGCCGTCCGAAGACCCTCGCGCCGTATTGGCCGAGGAATTAGCCGCCGCTCATTGCGCGGTGCAGAATCTGCTGTTAGCCGCTCATGCGAACGGGCTTGGCGCGGTATGGCGATCGGGCGATCCGATGTACCACCCGGCGATGAAGGAAGCGTTCGACCTCTCCGAGGCGGAACGGCTCGTCGGGCTGATCTTTATCGGCTATCCCGATATGACTGCCCCTGCCGCCAAACGTGCGCCGGCTTCCGAGAAGACGGTTTGGCTGGAGCAATAAAAGCAAAAAAAGGCTGTCCGAGCGGTTCTGGTCTAATCCAGCCTGCATATCGGACAGCCTTTTTGATGCGGTATGGAGGCTATATTGGATATTTGCAGGATAAAGCCGCCTCTGGAGGCAATATAGACGTCTATGATGGATAATTGCAGGAACTTCGCCCATTAAAGGGGGGGAAGGCTCGCTATCGGAGGATAGTTAATGCAGATATCCAACATAGGTTCGGAAACATCTCGTTATCGCTCGAAGTTACTGCCGGATCCAACATAGCATTGGGGCATTCGGGTTGCTCAGGGCAAGGAATAGGATTTAGGAGTTAAACCAGCTTCTTAATCGTAAAGTTGGCATTCAGAACGTACCAGTTCTGCGGGAACGCAACGCCAAGCACCCAGTAGCTGACGCCTCGCAATCGGTACATTTTCACGATATTGAACTTTGCTTGCACGCTGCGGGCGTCCTCGAACCAGACCGTATGCTCGCGTGCCTGCTCGTCGTAGTAATTGTAGTAAGGCGATTGGCTCTCGGCATCGTATTTGATCTCCGCGCCGTACTTCGCCGCGCGCCGAACCGCTTCCTGCGGGCTGACCGTAGGCGCCCACTTGCCGCCCTGCACGTAAGGGAGCGTCCAATCATAGCCGTACAGAGGCATGCCCATCATGATTTTATTGGCCGGTATGACGGTAAGAGCATAATTAAGCACCTTGACGACCTCATTGAGCGGAGCGACGGCACGCGGCGGTCCGCCTGACCAACCCCACTCATAGGTCATCAAGATGACAAAATCGACAATTCTCCCGTGAGCCGCATAGTCATGCGCCTCGTACAAAGTGCCGGTTTGCTCCGCGCTAATCTTCGGGGCCAGCGCCGTGGATACGAGATAGCCGCTCGGGTGCAGTCTATCAACGAGATTTTGCAGAAAAGCGTTATAAAGCGCGCGGTCGGCAGGAGGCACGTATTCGAAGTCGACGTTGAGCGCCAGGTAGCCCTTGTTTTTCATGACGGCCAGTATATCGGTTATAAGCCGTTCTTGAACCGTCTCATTGGACAGGACGGCATGGGCGATATCGGGACTGAAGGTGCCGTTCTCGAAGTTTGTGATCACCATCATCGGCGCGACTCTATGTTGATACCCCGCCCGGATAATCGCCGAATCATCCAGCGAAGCCATTGAACCGTCAAGCTGGACGCGATAGCTGAACGGGCTTAAGTACGTCAAGTACGGGCCGATCTCGTTCACGATGCCGACGCCGGTCTCTCCGAATTTCTCCGTGTAGGCGTTCACCTCCGTCAACGGTTTCGTAGATGGCGGAATCGTTATGATCTGGCCGGGATAGATTAACGCCGGATTTCGGATTTCATTAACGGCCAAGAGCTCCTGCAGCGAGAGTCCGTACCGGTGCGCGATTAACCACAGACTTTCGCCTGCCAAGACCTTATGGCTGGTCGCCTGCCGAGGAATGATGATCGCTTGGCCGATTACGAGCGGTTCTTCGCCGGATAGGCCGTTCGCCGCGAGTATGTCATTCAGAGGGACGCCGAATTTCTGCGATAGCTCCCAGAGCGTATCCCCCCTTTGCACGACATGTATATGCATGCTTGCCGCTCCTCCTTGTCGGTACAATTAGTTACCTGCATTTGTCATTGAAGACGCTAATCTATATGTATTCAAGAAGAGCCGTTCCTAGTCTGCGCAAGCGCAGCTTGGAACGGCTCTACTCGATCAATAAAAGTCTATTCTTCGTCTTCGTCGGCCAAGACGACGTCGAGAATAGTCGTCTGTCCGTTCGGAGAAAGCGGCGCTTAGCACGCTGCCCTTGAGATCAATAAAGTCTTTATTGAAATTATTTGCATTCGTTGAGGTAAAGAATAAGAAGCGAAGGGAGGAAGCGGCCGTAATCCCAAGGAGAGAGAACAGCGTCGCGGCAGGCACGAAAAAATCGATGAAGGAATTGCCCGTTCCGCCGAACGCGGATCCATCCTCGACCTCCTTCGCGCGAGCGACGCCGAAGTTGATGATCGGCACGCTGAAGCTCGGGACGCCTCTGCCATCTGCGCCTTCAGCCTGATCGTTGAAGCTGTTCGGAATTTGAACCGTGTTCGGGACAAGCTCGAGCGTATTGTCCAATCCATTGACGGTGAGCGACCATTCATAAGTAGAAGCAACGCCGTCGGTGTCGAATAGAACGCCCCATGCGAAGTTGAGGAAGCCGTTTCTGAACCTTGGATCGGCATTAAGCCTCATGCGAAAATAAACGTTCGTGCCGTCGTAAGCGTAATAAGCGGCGGGGAACGAGCTGTTACCGACAATATCCGTCTCGTCCGGAAACGCATCTCTAGCAGGATCGGTGACGGGTACGCCGTCCAGCGTTACCGGTACGTATTGATTGTCATTCGGAAAAGACATCTATATCCTCCTATGAACATATATCGCGAGTCCACGTGATCGCGGTTGCTGTTTATAAACTATGCGCTTGCATCATGCGATGTAAGCGGGCGAAAGCCCTTTTTTTGGGCATTCTGTTCTGATTTTCCGATCGATTTATTCAAAAAAACGAACCTTTATAAAACTTCGTCTTTTAATGTTCGTATTTTATTGACAGTGCTATGGCGATTAGATAAACTAGAGTAGGCTTGAGGCGGAGCATACTGCCTTAGGTACGCGACTTGTTCGCCAAGTTTCGACTATTACGGTTAAAGCTAGCGAAAAGGATTTATTATAACTCGTATATTTTCGGGAGAAGGCCCGAATGTTTCTACCCGGAAACCTTAATTTCTGGACTACGAGCGCAAGCGGAACGATCGATATAAGCGGTAAGAGGCCATGTTGCTAACATACAGGTTGCTTCTCAGACGGAGCAGCCTTCTGTTGTCTCAAAGGTTAAGGCAGCATACGATCTAGCCCGGCTTATCGATCACACGCAAGGGGAGCAGCGAGCCTCAAGGCTGCTTCCGCGCTCTTGTCCCGAAGCATACCTGGTTACGGTGCTTGCGGGCTTTTTCTGTTTCATACATTCTATAGATGAAAGTGGGTTTGATCGCATGTCTGCGAAGGTAGGCGTCATCATGGGCAGCAAATCGGATTGGGACACAATGAAATTAGCCTGCGACGTTCTGGAGGAGCTTCAAATTCCTTATGAGAAAAAGGTCGTGTCGGCGCATCGGACGCCGGATTTGATGTTCGAATACGCGGAAACGGCGGTGGAACGCGGGCTTAAGGTTATTATTGCCGGAGCCGGCGGAGCTGCGCATTTGCCCGGCATGGTCGCTGCGAAGACGATTTTGCCGGTTATTGGCGTTCCGGTCAAGTCCTCGAATTTGAGCGGATTGGATTCGCTGCTCTCCATCGTGCAAATGCCCGGCGGCATTCCCGTAGCGACGGTAGCGATCGGCAACGCCGGCGGTACGAACGCAGGCTTGCTGGCCGCGCAAATGCTCGGCGCGTTCGATCCCGAAGTGCAAGCGCGCGTAGAAGCGCGCCGCGAGCGCATCAAGCAGGAAGTGCTGGAAAGCAGTGAAACGCTATGAGCAGCGGTGCGGGCAATAAGCCGTCCGCAGAGAGCGTGAAGACGCTGCTTCCGGGCAGTACGATCGGCATTCTCGGCGGCGGCCAGCTCGGCCGCATGATGGCGAACGCGGGCAGCGCGATGGGCTACCGGTTCATCGCGCTGGATCCGACGCCGGATGCGCCATGCGGGCAAGTATCGGAGCAGATCATCGCGGCATATGACGACCGCGAAGCGGCCCGCGAGCTTGCGAAGCGCTCGGATGTCATCACCTACGAGTTCGAGAACGTCGATGCCGAAGTCGCAGCGATGCTGATGGCGGAATCGTACGTGCCGCAAGGCAGCGAGCTGCTCTATACGACGCAGCATCGGCTGCGCGAGAAGCAAGCGATCGAAGCGGCGGGCGTTCGCGTCGCGCCCTACAGCGAGATTCGAAGCGTGGACGAGCTTCGCGAAGCGGTTGGCCGCTTTGGTACGCCATGCGTGCTGAAGACGGCGATGGGCGGCTACGACGGCAAAGGCCAATGGGTCATCCGCAGCGAAGGAGAAATCGTCGAAGCCTACGAGACGTTATCGCGTGCGGGCGTACAGCTCGTACTGGAGCAGTTCATCCGGTTCGACAAAGAATTGTCGGTAATCGCGGCGAGAAGCCCGCAGGGCGAAATAAAAGCGTTCCCGCCTGCGGAAAATATTCACGTCGATAATATATTGCACTTATCCATCGTGCCGGCCCGCATCGGCGAGGACGTGCAGCGCGAGGCAGAACGGCTGGCGATGCGCATTGCCGAAGGGCTTGGCGTCGTTGGATTGATCGCGGTAGAGCTGTTCGTTACGGCGGACGGCGAGCTGTTCGTCAACGAGTTGGCTCCGCGGCCGCATAACAGCGGCCACTATACGATGGAAGCTTGCCGGACGTCGCAGTTCGAGCAGCATGTGCGCGCGGTATGCAATTTGCCGCTTGGCGATACGGCGCTCATGAGCCCGGTCGTTATGGTAAATGTGCTCGGGCAGCATGTAGAGCCGCTGCTTGCGCTTATGGCGCGGCAGGATGAGTCGGCGGAGCGGTTGAACGTTGCGCCGAAGGTGCATCTGTACGGGAAGAAGGAAGCGGTATTCAAGCGGAAGATGGGCCATGTGAACGTTCTTGCCCCTACGACCGACGCAGCATTGGAATGGATTCAAGAAACGAATATTTGGAAGGTGTGAATCGTTTATGTTAGAGCGTTACAGCAGACCGGAAATGAGAGCGATCTGGACAGAGGAGAACAAGTTCAACGCTTGGCTCGAAGTTGAATTATGCGCATGCGAGGCTTGGTCCGAGCTTGGCGCGATTCCGAAGGAAGACGTCGCGGCGCTTCGCAAGTCGGCGGCATTCGATATTGACCGCATCTACGAAATCGAGCTGGACACGCGCCATGACGTGATCGCGTTCACGCGCGCCGTATCCGAGAAAGCGGGCCCTGAAGGCAAATGGGTACACTATGGCCTCACTTCGACCGACGTTGTCGATACGGCTAACGGATACCTGCTGCTTCAAGCCAATGCGATTTTGTTCAAAGACATCGAGCGTTTCATTGAAATCCTACGCGACAAAGCGATCCAATATAAAGATACGCCTATGATGGGCCGTACGCATGGCGTTCATGCGCAGCCGACGACTTTCGGTCTGAAGGTAGCGCTCTGGTACGAGGAAATGAAGCGCAACCTGGAGCGTTTCCAGCATGCGGCCGACGGCGTTCAGTTCGGCAAAATGTCCGGCGCCGTAGGCACGTTCGCGGATATCGATCCGTTCGTCGAAGAATTCGTGTGCAAGAAGCTTGGCATCTCGGCTGCTCCGATCTCGACGCAAACGCTGCAGCGCGACCGTCATGCGGAATATATGGCGACGCTGGCGCTTATCGCGTCCTCGCTCGACAAGTTCGCAACGGAAATTCGCGCCCTGCAGAAGAGCGAATTCCGTGAAGTGGAAGAGCCTTTCGCGAAAGGTCAAAAAGGATCCTCGGCCATGCCGCACAAACGCAACCCGATCGGCTGCGAGAACATTTCCGGTCTTGCCCGCGTCATTCGCGGACATATGCTGACGGCTTACGAGAACATTCCGCTCTGGCATGAGCGCGACATCAGCCACTCTTCGGTTGAACGCATTATTTTGCCGGATGCTACGATGCTGCTTAACTACATGCTGAACCGTCTGGGCAACATTATCAACAACTTGACGGTGTTCCCGGAGAACATGAAGCGCAACATGCAAGCGACTTACGGCGTGCCTTTCTCCGGCCGCGTGTTGACCAAGCTGATCGACAAAGGCTTCAGCCGCGAGAAAGCGTACGACACGGTTCAACCGCGCGCGATGCAAGCTTGGGAAACGCAACGTCAGTTCCGCGATATCATCAGCGAGACGGAAGAGATTACGAGCATGCTGTCGGCTGAGGAAATCGACGATTGCTTCAACCCGGCATGGCATTTGAAGCATGTCGACACGATCTTCGCGCGTCTTGGATTGATCTAGGGGAGGGTGGGCTATTATGACCGTGCAATCGCAAGCTTTGTCAACCGCTGTCGATTACGTTAAGGCTCCTCTTATTTATAAAGGCAAGGTGCGGGAATTGTACGATCTCGGCGAGCATTTTCTGATCGTCGTGACGGACCGCATCTCGGCATTCGATTATGTGCTCGACCCGGCCGTGCCGGATAAAGGCAATGTGCTGAACCGCCTGTCGGCGTACTGGTTCGAGCAGACGGCTAACATTCAAGAAAACCATGTCGTGCATACGGACGTGGAGAAGCTTGGCGACCTCGTTACCGAGCCCGAGCTGCTTCGCAACCGCATCATGGTGTCCCGCAAAGCGGAACGCATCGATATCGAATGCGTCGTGCGAGGCTATATCACGGGCAATGGTTGGAGACAATACCAGCAAACGTCCGCGATCAACGGCATCGAGCTTCCTGCGGGACTTCGCAAAAACGAGCGCTTCCCGGCGCCGATCTTCACGCCTGCGGCTAAGAACGACGCCGGCCACGACGAGGACATCCCGTTCGCGAAGATGGCCGAGATGGTCGGCGCTGAACTTGCGGAAGAGCTTCGCGACCACAGCATCAAGCTCTATGAATTCGCGCATGATTATTGCGCGAAGCACGGCATCATTCTTGCCGATTGCAAATTCGAATTCGGACTTATCGACGGCAAAGTCATTCTGATCGACGAAATATTCACGCCGGACTCGTCCCGTTTCTGGGCGGAGGGCAACTACGCCTTCGACATCGAGATCGACAGCATGGACAAGGAGCCGGTTCGCACGTATTTGCTAGGCTCCGACTGGGATCGCGACAGCAAGCCTGCTCCGCTTCCCGAATCCGTCGTAGCGGCGACGACCGCCCGCTACCGCGACATCTACCGCCGCCTCGTCGGCGTTGAACTATAAAGGTTTGTCTAGTCTGATGCAAGCGCGCCGTTTGGTTGGATTTCGTCCAGTCTAAAGTAACATTTATCTTTTTTTTCTCACTTTGACTGTAAACATCCAATCAAAAGCGCCTGTTTCCCGGTTTTCGAGCCTTTGGCTCCCATTTGACTGTACAAAATACAGCCAAATGCAGGTTTTGGCTCTAAACGCTCGATTTGACTGGATGAAATCCAGCCAAATCACCGCAGCCAACGGAGTGCGGCTGCTCAATTAAGCATGGCAGTGGTGTACCCCGCGGCCGTCTCAAAACAGTAACCAATCTCTTTCACAGCCAGCGGGCGCGCAAGCGCAAAGCGCGGCTGTCCAAGCTTCACCGACCACCCCGCAGCGGCTTTTGAGTTTATGGAAAATGGGTAAGAGAGGGAAGCAAGGGTTGTTGTCGTAGAGCGACAGCGCTCGCGTCTAGCTATCGTAAATTTACACATGAAGGTGTAATTAAAAATTTACGATTGCTAATGCGACGGAGACAATTACCCTTGCGCACTCGCGAACGATCCCTTTTCCCAGCTCATGCCCGCAAAGGGAAAACTCACATTTCCAGGAGGCTATTATGAAGGCAACCGTCTATGTCACGATCAAAGAAAACGTTTTGGATCCGCAAGGAACAGCCGTACAAGGCGCGCTTCACTCGATGGGCTTCGCCGAAGTCGGCAAAGTGCGCATCGGCAAATACTTGGAGCTTGAGCTTGATACGAACGACCGCGCAGAAGCCGAAGCGCGCATCAAAGTGATGTGCGAGAAGCTGCTTGCGAACACGGTTGTCGAAGATTACCGTTTTGAGCTGGAGGGATAAGACGATGAAGTTTGCGGTTCTTGTATTTCCAGGCTCCAATTGCGACATCGACTGTTACAAGGCGGTTGAAGAAACGATCGGCCAGCCTGTCGACTACGTATGGCATACGGCTACCGACCTATCCGCATACGATGCGATTCTCGTGCCGGGCGGATTCTCCTACGGCGACTACTTGCGCTGCGGCGCTATCGCGCAATTCGCGGCTGTCATGAACGAAGTGAAGAAAGCTGCCGACCAGGGCAAGTTCATTCTTGGCATTTGCAACGGATTCCAAATCTTGACCGAGGCTAGACTGCTTCCCGGCGCTTTGATCCGCAATAACGGATTGAAATTCCGCTGCCACCAAACGCAGCTTGAGGTCGTTAACAACGGTACGGCATTCACGAACCAATACTCGCAAGGCGAGATGATCACTATTCCGATCGCTCACGGCGAAGGCAATTACTTCTGCGACGAGGCGACGCTGGCTGAACTGAAAGCGAACAACCAAATCGTATTCCGCTACGCAGGCGACACGAACCCGAACGGTTCGGTAGAGAACATCGCGGGCATTAGCAACAAAGCGGGCAACGTAGTCGGCATGATGCCGCATCCGGAGCGCGCAGTCAACCAATTGCTCGGCTCGGAAGACGGCAAACGGATGTTCACATCGATTTTGAATGCATGGAGGGAACAACATGGCGCAGCAGTTAACGGCTAAAGAACCAACGGCGGATCAAATTGCCGATCAGAAAATTTACAGCCAATTTGGCGTATCCGATTACGAATATGAGCTTATTTGCGGATTCCTCGGCCGTAAGCCTAACTATACGGAGATCGGCGTATTCAGCGTCATGTGGTCCGAGCATTGCTCGTACAAGAACTCCAAACCGATCCTGAAAAAATTCCCGATCACGGGCCCTCGCGTCCTCATGGGACCGGGCGAAGGCGCAGGCATCGTCGATATCGGCGACAACCAAGCGGTCGTGTTCAAGATCGAATCGCATAACCATCCGTCGGCGGTTGAGCCTTTCCAAGGCGCTGCTACGGGCGTAGGCGGCATTATCCGCGACATTTTCTCGATGGGCGCACGTCCGGTTGCTCTTCTGAACAGCCTTCGTTTCGGCAATCTGGAGAATGAGCGCGTTAAATATTTGTTCGAGCATGTCGTCAGCGGCATCGCGGGCTACGGCAACTGTATCGGTATCCCTACCGTTGCGGGCGAAGTCATGTTCGACGAGAGCTATGAAGGCAACCCGCTCGTTAACGCGATGTGCGTAGGACTTATCGATCACGATAAAATTCAACGCGGCGTAGCGAAAGGGGTAGGCAACCCGGTATTTTACGTGGGTCCTGCAACGGGCCGCGACGGTATCCACGGCGCGACTTTCGCTTCCGTCGAGCTGTCAGAAGAATCCGAAGAGAAGCGTACGGCGGTACAAGTCGGCGATCCGTTCATGGAGAAGCTCGTTATGGAAGCGACGCTTGAGCTGATCGATTCCGGTATCGTGCTTGGCATTCAAGATATGGGCGCGGCTGGACTTACTTGCTCCAGCGCGGAGATGGCTTCGAAAGCGGGCAACGGCCTTGAGCTGTACCTGGACGAAGTTCCGCAACGCGAAACAGGCATGACGCCTTACGAAATGATGCTTTCCGAGTCGCAAGAGCGCATGCTGTTCGTCGTTGAACCGCAGCATGAAGCGCAAGCGAAAGAAATTTTCGACCGTTGGGGCATTATTTGCGCCAAAGTCGGCAAAGTAACGGATGACGGACGTCTTCGTTTGTTCCACCAAGGCGAAGAAGTGGCGGATATGCCGGTCAAAGCGCTCGTCGACGAGTGCCCGGTTTATGAGAAGCCTTCTGCAGAGCCTGCTTACTATCGCGACAATGCGAAAGTGGACACGGCTGCTTTTGCCGAAATCACGGATTTGAACGGCGCTTTGGAAAAGGTGCTTGCTTCCCCTACGGTTGCGAGCAAAGAGTGGGTATATAATCAATACGACTACATGGTTCGTACGTCGACGGCTGTTCAGCCGGGCTCCGACGCGGCAGTCGTGACGATTCCCGGCACGCGCAAGGCGCTTGCGATGACGACGGACTGCAACGGTCGTTATGTATATTTGGATCCGGAAGTCGGCGGACGCATCTCCGTTGCCGAAGCGGCGCGCAATATCGTTTGCTCCGGCGCAGAGCCGCTTGCGATTACGGACAACCTGAACTTCGGCAACCCGGAGAAGCCTGAAGTGTTCTGGCAGCTTGAGAAAGCGGCAGACGGCATGTCCGAAGCTTGCGTCGTGCTCGATACGCCGGTTATCGGCGGCAACGTCAGCTTGTACAACGAGAACGCGAAAGGCGCGATCTACCCGACGCCGGTTATCGGCATGGTTGGTCTCGTGCACGACGTCGACCACATTACGACGCAAGGCTTCAAAGCCGAAGGCGACGTAATCATCCTGATCGGCGAGACAAAAGCAGAGTTCGGCGGCAGCGAGCTGCAATACGTGCTCGAAGGCGCACCTAGCGGACGTCCGCCGGAAATCGATCTCCCAACGGAGAAAAAAGTAATCGGAGCCGTGCTTGGCGCGATTCAAAAAGGCCTTGTCGCATCGGCGCATGACTTGTCCGAAGGCGGCATCGCGGTAGCTGCGGCAGAATCGTGCATCAGCGGCGGACTTGGCGCAGAGATCGCTTTGTCGACCGAGCTTCGCGCGGATCAATTGCTGTTCAGCGAATCGCAATCGCGTATTCTGCTCTCGGCTAAGCCTGACAATGCTGCGGCATTGACGGCTTACCTGAACGAGCAAGGCGTTATCAACGCTACAGTCGGTACGGTTAAAGGCAGCAGCCTTTCCATCAACGTAAATGGCAAGTCCGGCATCAACGCGCCGGTCAAACAACTGGAGAAGGTCTGGAAGGATGCGATTCCATGTCTGATGAAATAAGCAAACCTTTGCTTTGGACGGGAGATCATTATAACGAGGGTATCGGTCGTGACGATATTTTCGACAAACTGCGTGAAGAGTGCGGCGTCTTCGGGGTATTCAATATCCCGGCGGCGTCGAGCCTCTCTTATTACGGCCTGCATGCGCTTCAGCATCGCGGCGAAGAAAGCGCGGGTATTTGCACGGTCGATACGGCTAACGGCAATGCCTTCGCTTACCACCGCAACATGGGGCTTGTTAAGGAAGTGTTCGGCAAGGACGAGCTTGACCATCTGAAAGGCGACCGGGCGATTGGCCACGTTCGTTATTCCACGGCTGGAGAGAGCAAGCTGGCGAATGCGCAGCCGCTGATCTTCCGCTATCGCGACGGTGACCTTGCCGTTGCAACGAACGGCAACATCGTCAATGCGCCGGAAATCCGCAAGGAGCTTGAGATGTCGGGATCGATCTTCCAGACATCAAGCGACACGGAGGTTATTGCGCATCTGATCGCTCGTTCCTCGAAGGACTTCGAGACGGCGGCGAAGGAAGCTTTGCAGCGTATTGTCGGGGGCTTCGCCTTCCTGATCATGACGAACGATAAACTGCTCGTCGCTTCCGATCCGAACGGACTTCGTCCGCTTGTGATGGGACGCATCGGCGACGGATTCGTATTCTCGTCGGAATCTTGCGCGTTCGAGTCGATCGGCGCGGAATATGTGCGCGATGTGCAGCCGGGCGAATTGCTGATCTTCGACGCTGACGGCATGCGTGAAGACCGTTATGCCGAAGTGGAGCGCCGCGCGACTTGCGCGATGGAATACATTTATTTTGCCCGCCCGGACAGCGATATTAACGGAATCAACATTCACTCGGCGCGCAAACGGATGGGGCGTCAGCTTGCGCAGGAATCGTTCGTGGACGCGGATATTGTAACGGGCGTGCCCGATTCCAGTATTTCGGCCGCGATCGGTTATGCCGAGCAAACGGGTATTCCTTATGAGCTTGGACTTATCAAAAATAAATATACAGGCAGGACGTTCATCCAGCCTTCCCAAGAGCTGCGCGAGAAAGGCGTAAAGATGAAGCTTTCCGCCGTTCGCAAAGTCGTGGAAGGCAAACGCGTCGTCATGATCGACGATTCGATCGTGCGCGGCACGACCTCGCTTCGTATCGTGAACCTGCTTCGCGAAGCAGGAGCGACCGAGGTGCATGTGCGGATTACGTCGCCGCCTTTCAAAAACCCGTGCTACTACGGCATCGATACCCCTGACCGCAAGGAGCTGATCGCTTCGTACCGGACGGTAGAGGAGATCCGGAAGCAGATCAACGCGGACTCGTTATCTTTCCTAAGCGATGAAGGATTCGTGGAATCGGTCGGCGGCAATGACGGAGCTTACAACCGTGGTATGTGCCTGGCCTGCTTCGATAACGATTATCCGACGCCGGTGAACGAAGAATCGGACAAAAGCTGCAGCTGCTAGAACGAGGCAGAGCGTGGCAGAAATAAAGCATGCATTACATTTTAAGGAGTTGACCGAAAGTGTCAGAAGCGTACAAAAAAGCCGGCGTCGATATTGCGGCGGGCAATGAAGCGGTTGAACGGATGAAGAAGCATGTCAAGCGCACCTACCGTCCGGAGGTTATGGCGGAGCTTGGCGGCTTCGGAGGCTTGTTCGGCCTGAACAAGGACAAGTACGAGGAGCCTGTTCTCGTATCCGGAACGGATGGCGTCGGCACGAAGCTGAAGCTTGCTTTTGCCATGGACAAGCATGACACGATCGGCATCGACGCGGTAGCGATGTGCGTGAACGATATTATCGTGCAAGGCGCCGAGCCTTTGTTTTTCCTCGATTACTTGGCATGCGACAAGGTCGTGCCCGAGAAGATCGAAGCGATCGTTGCCGGTATTTCCGAGGGCTGCGTGCAAGCGGGCTGCTCGCTGATCGGCGGGGAAACGGCAGAGATGCCGGGCATGTACTCGGAAGGTGAATACGACATCGCCGGTTTCACGGTCGGTATCGTAGATAAGAAAAAAATGATCGACGGCTCGACCATTGCGGCGGGTGACGCGGTTATCGGCTTCGCATCGAGCGGCATTCACAGCAACGGCTTCTCGCTCGTTCGCCGCTTGCTGCTTGAGGAAGCCGGCTACTCTTTGGAGCAGACGCTCGAAGAGCTTGGCGGAGCTCGACTAGGCGACGTATTGATCGAACCAACTCGCATTTACGTGAAATCGGCGCTTAAGCTGATCGAGCAAGTGAACGTGAAGGGCATGGCGCATATTACGGGCGGCGGCTTCATCGAGAACATTCCGCGCGTGCTGCCGGAAGGCGTTAACGTCGATATCGCTTACGGCTCGTGGCCGATTCTGCCGATCTTCGGCTTGATGCAGGAGAAGGGCAACATTACGAACCGCGATATGTTCACCACGTTCAACATGGGCGTTGGTTTGGTCGTAGTGGTACCGGCGGATCAAGCGGAGACTGCGCTGCGCGTAGCGGCGGAGCTTGGCGAGGAGGCTTACCGTATCGGAACGGTTACGGAAGGAAGCCGCATCGTAACGTTTACGGGAGCGGACGTATAATGGCATCGCTTCGCATCGCCGTCTTTGCTTCGGGACAAGGCACGAACTTCCAAGCGATCGTGGATGCGGTGCAAGAGGGGAAGCTCGATGTAACCATCGAGCTTCTTGTTTGTGACAAGCCTGCGGCTCCCGTTGCGGAGCGCGCGCGGAAGGCGGGCGTGGACACGTTCCTGTTCACGCCGAAGGAGTATCCGTCTCGCGAAGCTTACGAGACGGAAATTATCGCCGAGCTGCAGCGCCGCGGCGTTGAGCTCATTGTGCTGGCCGGCTACATGCGGATCATTACATCGGTGCTGGTTGAGCCGTTTTACGGCCGGATGATTAATATTCATCCGGCGCTGCTGCCGGCTTTCCCAGGCGTGAACGGCATCGGCCAGGCGCTGGCTTACGGCGTCAAGCTGACCGGCGTCACCGTCCACTATGTGGACGGCGGCATGGACAGCGGGCCGATCATCGCGCAAGTCCCGGTAGAGGTGGCGAGCGACGATACGGAATCGTCGCTCGCCGAGCGCATTCACGCAGCGGAGCAAGCGCTGCTGCCAAGCGTCATCCAGCTCATCGCGGAGAACCGCGTGTCGCTGGATGGAAGGCATGTGACAATCCGCCGCTAGTTGGCGGACGGAACGTGGCGAAGCTGACCGAATAGAGCTAGAAATTAGCTCTATTCCACAAACTAAGGTTAGTTTCAGCGAAATAAAGCTAAAAAATTGTTGTTCCATATAGATGAGGAGGAATTTGGCGTGGCTATTCGCAGAGCGTTAATCAGTGTTTCGGATAAGACCGGCATCGTGGAGTTTTCACGCGAGCTGGCGCAGCAAGGCGTGCAAATTATTTCGACAGGGGGTACGTTCAGCCTGCTTCAGAAGGAAGGCGTACCGGTTATCGGCATTTCCGACGTGACGGGTTTCCCGGAAATTCTCGACGGACGAGTGAAGACGCTGCACCCGGCGGTACATAGCGGCCTGCTCGCCGTTCGCGACGACGAAGAGCATCAGAAGGCGATGAAGGAGCTTGGCCTCGACTACATCGACCTCGTTATCGTTAACTTGTACCCGTTCAAAGAAACGATCGCGAAGCCGGACGTTTCGTACGAGGACGCGATCGAGAACATCGACATCGGCGGCCCGACAATGCTTCGTTCGGCAGCCAAGAACCATGCGTTCGTAACGGTCGTTGTCGACGCTGGCGACTATGGCACGATTCTGGAAGAAGTAAAAGCGCAAGGCGACACGACGCTCGAAACGCGCAAACGTCTCGCTGCCAAAGTGTTCCGGCACACGGCTGCTTACGACTCCCTCATCTCGGATTACCTCTCGAAGCAAATGGGCGAGCCGCTTCCCGAGACGTACACGGTTACTTACGAGAAGGTGCAAGACCTTCGCTATGGCGAAAATCCGCATCAGAAGGCTGCTTTCTACAGCAAGCCGCTTGCTGCTGAGGGCAATATCTCCACAGCCAAGCAATTGCATGGCAAGGAGCTATCCTACAATAACATTAGCGACGCGAACGCGGCGCTTGGCATCCTGAAAGAGTTCGACGAGCCGGCGGTAGTTGCGGTTAAGCACATGAACCCTTGCGGCGTAGGCATCGGCGCAACGATCCACGAAGCGTATGAAAAAGCGTACGCGGCTGACCCGACGTCGATCTTCGGCGGCATCGTAGCGGCTAATCGTACGATCGGCGCGGACACGGCTGAGCTGCTCGGCAGCATTTTCCTGGAAATCATTATCGCGCCGGACTTCACGCCGGAAGCGCTCGACATTCTGACGAAGAAGAAAAATATACGTCTTCTCACGCTAGGCGCACTCACTTCGGCGGCAGAACGCCAACCGGAATGGATCGTTACTTCGGTAGCTGGCGGCATGCTCGTGCAAGAGAGCGACGTGCATAGCGTGACGGAAGCCGATCTGCAATTCGTCACTGACCGCAAGCCGACGGAAGAAGAGCTGAAGCAATTGCTGTTCGGATGGAAAGTCGTCAAGCATGTGAAGTCGAACGCGATCCTTCTAGCGAAGGACGATATGACAGTTGGCGTAGGGGCCGGTCAAATGAACCGCGTAGGCGCAGCTCGCATCGCGATCGAGCAAGCAGGCGAGAAGGCTAAAGGAGCCGCGCTAGCTTCCGATGCGTTCTTCCCGATGGGAGATACGGTTGAGCTTGCTGCCAAAGCGGGCATTACGGCGATCATCCAACCGGGCGGCTCGATCAAGGACGAGGAATCGATCGCAGCGGCTAACGCAGCCGGCATCGCGATGGTATTCACCGGCGTTCGCCACTTCAAACACTAATGATTGAAATAGGGGCACAGCCGTGCCCCTTGTTTAATAAATAGGCAACTTATAGGGGGATCAGCATATGCGTATATTGGTTGTTGGCAGCGGCGGACGGGAGCATGCGATCGTCTGGGCGCTCAAGAAAAGCGAGAAAGTTAAGGAAGTGTTCTGCGCGCCGGGCAATGCAGGTATCGGGCAGCTTGCGGAATGCGTGCCGATTGCGGTCAGCGAATTCGCCGAGCTTACTCGCTTCGCGAAGGAAGCGTCCATCGACCTCGTGTTCATCGGTCCAGATGATCCGCTCGCAGACGGCATCGTTGATGCTTTCGAAGCAGAGGGCATTCCAACGTACGGACCTCGCAAAAACGCGGCCGAAATCGAAGGCAGCAAAATTTTCATGAAAAACCTGCTCAAAAAATACGACATCCCGACTGCGAAATACGAGACGTTCACGAACTACGAATCGGCGCTCGCTTACTTGCGCGAGCAGTCTACTCCGATCGTCATCAAGGCCGACGGTCTTGCCGCAGGCAAAGGGGTAACGGTTGCAGCTACGCTCGAAGAGGCCGAGAAGGCGCTTCGCGAAGCAATGGTCGACAAAGTATTCGGCGATGCGGGCAACCAGATCGTCATCGAGGAGTTCCTCGAAGGACAAGAGATGTCCATTCTGGCATTCGTCGACGGCGAGACGGTTCGCGCGATGGTGCCTGCACAGGATCATAAACCGATCTTCGACGGCGACAAAGGGCCGAATACGGGTGGCATGGGCACGTACACGCCGCTTCCGCATATCGACCAAGCGATCATCGACGAGTCGATCACGAATATTATTATCCCTACGGCAAAAGCGATGGTCAGCGAAGGCCGGCCGTTCCGCGGCGTTCTGTTCGCGGGCCTTATGATTACGAAGGACGGTCCGAAAACGATCGAGTTCAACGCTCGCATGGGCGATCCGGAGACGCAGGTCGTGTTGCCGCGACTGAAAACCGATCTTGTCGACATCGTACTCGCTTCGCTCAACGGCAGACTGGGCGACCTTGACATCCAGTGGGATGACGAAGCAGCCGTGTGCGTCGTTATCGCATCCGAAGGTTATCCGGCATCGTATCCGAAGGGCCGCGTCATTACGGGCCTTGCGGAAGCTGAAGCGCAAGGCGCGCTTGTGTTCCATGCCGGCACGGCATCGAAGGACGGCGAGTTCGTCACGAACGGCGGACGCGTGCTTGGCGTCGTAGGCCGAGGCAAAGACATTGCCGAAGCGCGCGCACGCGCTTACGAGGCGGTCAGCGTTATCGACTTCGAAGGCAAGCAAAGCCGTACCGATATCGCTGCCAAAGCGCTTCGTTAAAGAAGCGGCTGCGGTTCAAGACCGCCCGACATCATTTTTCCTAACGGAAATCGATGTCGGGCGGTCTTTTTCATGGAGCTTATCATCGCTATGTTTCTCGAAGGCACCTCGATTGAGGTGCCTTTCAATTTCTACCATGAGTTCAACAAATGTCAAATCTATGTTAATATATATGTCATAAATAAGATATGTTAGTGTACAATTTCTGACTCTCAGGCTGGGGGCGGATCGAAGGATGAACAATATTATTAAAAACGAAAGACTGCAAATGATCGCTATCGCATTGGCTACGGCGATCGGCGCGCAATTCAAGATTAACCCCTTCAGCGGCGATGATTTCCGTATCGGTCTGGGTGTCAGCATTTTTTTGTTTTTTTTGCTGTTTATGCGCCACTTGTCTTATTTAACGATCGGAATCCTGACAGGGATATTCAGTATGGTGTTCCAGGCGGCGGATTGGATGATCGCTACGGGCACCTTTTCCATCGTGGAAAGCATACAAAACAACGTGGCGGCCGGCATTTATTATGTCGTTTTCGCATTTGGAATGAGCAGGTTTCAACATAGAATAAACGACTTTCACCCTCTGGTCTTAGGCGCGGTTATTTCAGTCATCGATTTTGCTTGCAACGTGACCGAGCTCTTCATACGCGGAATGCTGCTTGATACGCATGTTTTTTATCTAGGGGAATGGGTTCAATTAATGGCCGTAGCGGTTGTGCGAAGCTATTTTGTGATCGGGCTTTACAGCAGCATTTCGATTAGTCAAATGCGTTTCATTCATGCGGAGCAGCAAAAACGGATGGAGCAAATGATCAACATCGGCGCGGGTTTGTATGGAGAAGTCTTTTATTTGAAAAAATCAATGGAGACGATCGAGTCCATTACCGTAGACAGCTTTAATCTTGCCCGTCAATTAAAGGAAGAGAACTTGAACGGATACAGCGGACAAGCATTGGGGGTCGCCCAGCAGATCCACGAAGTGAAGAAGGATTCCCAGCGTATATTGGCAGGCTTGCTGAAATTATACGACACTGAAATCGTGGTCGACCTGAGCCTGCCGGAAATTCTCGATTTCGTCGTAAAAGGAAATCAAAAATACAGCGAGATGCTGGACAAAAAAATCGTCATCGTAAAAGAAGCGGAGTCAAACTTCCATACCCCGCATTACATTCCTCTATTGACGATACTTAACAACCTGGTATCCAATGCCGTGGAAGCCATTGAGAAGAACGGTACGATAACCGTGCAGGTTGTCGAAAAGGAAAAAGAAATCGTTTTTGTCGTTTCGGATTCAGGGGACGGCATTTCCGAAAAAGATATTTCGATTATTTTCGAACCGGGCTTTACGACAAAGTTTGATGTAGAGGGAATTGCGGCAACAGGGATCGGGCTTTCTCACGTACGCGATATTGTTCATTCATTCGGAGGCGTGATCGAAGCGGAATCATCGGGGGAGGCAGCCGGTGCGCGGTTTTACGTTCATATTCCAATAACCGCTTTACAAAAAGGGGGGGGAGCAGATGTCGATATCTTTCGTAATCGTGGATGACGACGCAGTCAGCAGGCGGATGCTGCAAAACATTATCGAGCAGTGCAAGCTAGGCGAGGTTGCAGGCACTGCGGATGAAGGAATAGAGGGGACTCAGATCATTCTTGAACTGAAGCCGGATATTGTGTTGATCGATTTATTGATGCCTAATCAGGACGGGATCGAGACGATAACGCAATTGAAGGATAGAGGTTATAACGGAAAGTTTATCATGATTTCGCAAATCGAAAATAAAGAATTGGTAGGGCAAGCCTATCAGAGCGGAATTGAATTTTTTATCCATAAGCCGATAAACCGTTTGGAAGTGGAAGCCGTATTGTTGAAAGTAAACGAACGGCGGAAATACGAGCGGCAGATTATTGAAATCAAGCAATCTTTGGCTAAATTCGATCCCGTAGAATCAACGGCGGTTCGCCGGGAACCGACCGCCCGCGAAGTCGTAAAGCCTATTCTAATGGACTTGGGAATAATCGGCGAAACCGGCAGTAAAGATATCGTTGCGTTAATGGAATGTTTAATCGAACAGCGCCAGGCTGCCGACTTCCCGCCGCTGAAAGAATTATATGAATCCTTAGCCCGGGCTTATAAACAAAGCAAAAGCGATATAGAGAAGGAGAGCAAAGCGATCGAGCAGCGGATCAGGCGGACCGTGATGGCTGCGTTAAATCATTTGGCTTCCATCGGTCTTACGGATTACGGCAACCCGAAATTCGAATATTATGCGCCGCTTTACTTTGATTTTCAAGATATCCGGATGAGAATGAAGGTTATGGACGAAGAGCTGCAGCCCGAAAAAGGGAAAGTAAACATTAAAAAATTTTTGCAGGTTTTTTATATAGAGGTACTGGAAAAAATGAAAAGCTGAATCGTTTTTGTATCCCCCTCGCTTAAGAATTCGAACGTTCAATCTGTTAGTGTCCAGATTAACGTTACGGATTCTTTTTTTTAAATATAGGAAAGTATAAGATTCACTCTTATACTCACGCCTATATTTCACCGGAATGAAACGCGCCACGCCACCAAAGGATGGCATTAGCCGTTTCACCTTGGCCGTAAGGAGCAAGTTTATTCTCTATGTAAGGTTTATTTACATTGTGTGTAATGGTTCATGTAGGATGCTGTAGGATACTGTAGCGGAGGAGGTACGATAAGGACGTGAAACGGAACGATTGTTACAAAACCAAGAAGAGAGAAGAGGGACTTATATGAAGAAGATCGTTTTATCGTTAATTGGGGCTGTCATCGCGTTAACGCTTAGTGCCTGCGGAAATGAAAATACGGCTGATCCTGGAACGGGAACCAACAAGGAAGAGGTTAAGAAATACACGTTCGGCACCGACGCCACGTATCCTCCCTTCGAGTTCGAAAAGGATGGGAAGTACACCGGCATCGATATCGACTTGATCAACGCCATTGCCGAAGTAGAGGGCTTCGAGGTTGAGCTCAAGCCAATGGATTTCAAGGCGATTATTCCGGCAATCACGGCGGGCCAATTGGATGGCGCCATTGCGGGCATCAGCATTACGGACGAGCGCAAACAGGTTGTCAGCTTATCCGATCCGTATTACGAGGCGGGCCTTTCGCTTATCGTTCGGTCCGATAATACGACGATCAATCGTCCGGAAGATTTGGCCGGAAAAACGATCGCGATCAAAAAAGGAACATCGGGCGCAAAGATGGCAGAGGAATTGGCGACAAAATACGGCGCGGAAATCAAATATTTCGACGACAGCCCGACAATGTACCAGGAAGTCGTCAATAAAAACGCCGACGTTACGCTGGAGGATTTTCCGGTCATTTCGTACAAGATCGCAGTTGACCCCGATGCTAATTTGAAAGTTGTCGGAGACCGGTTGAACGGCGATTTTTATGGCATCGCCGTCGGGAAAGACAATGAAGAGCTGCTGCAAAAAATTAACGATGGATTGAAAAAGCTGCAAGAAAACGGGAAATACGATGAAATCGTTAAAACTTATATCGGAACAACGGCAAAATAAATAATCGATAATACAAGATGAAGGGGGGAATACATTGATGTCCTCGCTGCAAGTTATTTTGGATGCATTGCCGACGCTGCTGCAAGGCGTTCTGATTACGATGAAGCTGGCGTTCATTTCGTTGTGCATTGCGTTTGTTATAGGCTTAATCGCGGGATTGATGAATACATCCCAAAATAAGATCCTTCGGGGGGTTGCCACGTTTTATGTGGACCTCATTCGGGGCACGCCGCTGCTCGTTCAAATCTTTTTTATCTATTTGGGCTTGCCCGCCTTTCTGGACATTCGAATATCGGAAGAGATCGGCGGAATCGCGGCGCTTAGTTTGAATGCGGGCGCCTATATTGCGGAAGTTGTCCGCGGAGGCATTGTTTCCATTGATAAAGGGCAAGTGGAAGCTTCCCGGTCTTTAGGGCTAAGCCGGTTCTTGACGATGAGGCTGGTCATTTTACCGCAAGCGCTGCGTCGAATGATCCCGGCTTTCGTAAACCAATTTATTATAAGCCTTAAAGATACGTCCCTGCTGTCCGTCATTGGTATTCGGGAATTGACGCAAAACGGTGAAATTATCATTTCTTCTAATTTCCGCGCTTTTGAAATATGGGGTATCGTAGGCGCTATTTACTTCGTGATCATCTATATATTAACCCGATTATTCCGTCAGCTTGAGAGGAGGTTCAGCTCATGATCGTCGTACAAAACCTGAGAAAGAAATACGGTTCGTTGGAAGTACTGAAGGATATATCCACAACGGTCCGGGAGAAAGAAGTGGTTTGCGTTATCGGGCCGTCGGGATCGGGAAAAAGCACATTCCTCCGGTGTCTGAACCTTCTTGAGGATGTGACGTCGGGAAAGGTTACGATTGGCGACGTGGAAGTGACTTCACCGAAAACGAATATCGATAAATTGCGCGAAAACGTGGGGATGGTGTTCCAGAGCTTTAATTTATTTCCCCACTTAACGGTGTTAAAAAATATTATGCTCGCCCCGAAACATATTAAAAAGTTGGATAAGCAGCTCAATGAGAAAAGAGCAATAGAGCTGTTGGAAAAAGTGGGCTTGGCGGAGAAAAAGGATGAATCCCCCGATCGTTTATCCGGCGGACAAAAGCAGCGCGTAGCCATTGCCCGCGCCTTGGCAATGAATCCCCGCGTCATGCTGTTCGACGAGCCGACCTCGGCATTGGATCCCGAAATGGTGGGCGAGGTTTTGCTCGTCATGAAGGAGCTGGCTCGCGAAGGCATCACGATGATTGTCGTCACTCATGAAATGGGGTTCGCCCGCGAAGTGGCAGACCGCGTCATCTTCATGGACGGGGGATACATCGTCGAGGAAGGGACTCCTTCCGAAATATTCGATTTCCCGAAGCATGAAAGGACGAAAGCATTCCTCGGAAAGCTCTTATGAAAAAATTGCTGTTGCTGACTACAGGCGGAACGATCGCATCGGTCTCGGGGGCAAACGGACTGATTCCGGGCATAACGGATGCGGAAATAGCGGGCTATTTGCTTGAACAAAATCTCGGATGCACAATTGAAAGCAAAGCGCTGATGGAAATAGACAGCACGAATATGCAGCCTGAATGCTGGGTCCGTATAGCCGAGGCCATCTATGAGAGTTACTGCGATTATGACGGATTTGTCATCACGCATGGGACGGACACGATGGGATATACGGCTGCCGCCCTTTCCTATATGCTGCAAAATATCGCTAAGCCGGTTGTTATGACGGGCTCGCAGGTTCCTATTCATTATGACAATACCGATGCCGGCAAAAACCTTGTCGACGCTGTACGCTTTGCCTCCGAAGACATCGGAGGCGTATTTCTTGTTTTTGACGGCAAGGCGATTCACGGGACTAGAGCCGTGAAAGTGAGAACCCGAAGCTATCATGCTTTTGAAAGCATTAATCATCCATACGCGGCCTTTATTGAAGAGGGAGAAATCAGGTACAATAAGTCCGTTTCGCTGTTACGCGGCGACGCGGAGATGAAATTAGAGGTTTCCTTATGTCCGGATGTTTTTTTGTTGAAACTGCACCCGGGTACCAAGCCGGAGCTTTTTGACTTTCTGAGATGTCATTATAGAGGGGTAATCATCGAAGGCTTCGGACTTGGAGGCGTGCCTAACCAAGGTAGAAGCCTGGTTCGGAAAATAATCGAGCTGCTTCAATCGGGAGTAGCTGTCGTTATGACGACGCAATGCCTGGAAGAGGGCGAAGACCGGACGCTTTACGAGGTAGGGCGATTAGCGGCCGGGGAGCTCATTATTTCATCGAAGGATATGAATACGGAGGCGATCGTTCCTAAATTAATGTGGGCGCTCGGCAAAACCGACGATCTCGGAGAGGTTAAGAGAATGATGGAAATGCCGATTGCAGACGATATAACAATACATTAGGGGATTTACTTCTCTTGCTAAACGAAAAATGGCGGTGCAGGAATAACTTTCTGCACCGCTATTTTTTATGACCGCATCACTTTCAAGATTGGGATATTCTGTATACTTGCGCTTTGTCGAAAGTTGTGGTATATTTTCGTTGTGGTAACGTTACCACATCGTAAAAATACATTATATTAGCATATCAATAACAAATAAATTGGCATTATGAAAATACATGGTATCGTTACCATGATGCATGAGGAGAGGGATCGCCATCGCAACGATTCGTGATGTTGCCAAATTGGCCGGTATTTCCGTATCGACCGTATCGCGTTTCTTGAACAAAAGCGGTTATGTGAATGCGGAAACGGAGCAATCGATCAAGAACGCCATCGAGAAACTGAATTATGCGCCGAATCAGGTAGCGCGAGGCTTGGCCGGCAAAAAAACGAACACGATCGCGCTCATCCTGCCCGACATTTCGAACCTGTTCTTTTCGGACCTCGCCCGGGCAGTGGAGGATGTCGCGGCCACATACGGCTACACGGTTATTTTCGGCAATTCGGATGATCAGGGCACGAAAGAGAAAAGATATATCGAAACGCTGAAGCAGAAGTATATCGACGGAATTATATTTGCCTCGAACACGTTCGGGCACGAAGATGCGGAAATGTTGACAAAGCTTGGCATCCCGTTCGTATGTTTGGACCGCGGCCCGGATGAGCAGAACTTCAGCGTCGTCCGTTCCAAGAACAGGGAAGGCGCCGTCATGGCGGTTCAGCATTTGCGGGACGTGGGTTGCCGCAAAATCGCCCATATATACGGTCCGCAGCATCTGGTTACAGGGAAGGAACGGCTCATCGGCTTCGAGCAATCGGTGCAGGGATTCGATTGGTATACGCCGACGCTGCTGGAGCCGGCCGACTTCCGGATAGCCGGGGGGATGAAAGCGACGGAGCGGCTGATGGAGCGCCATCCGGATATCGACGGCATCTTTACCGGCAACGACTTGATGGCGGTCGGCGCGCTGAAAGCGCTGCACCGCATGGGAATCCGTGTTGGCGAGCAGGTCGCCGTCTGCGGCTTCGACGGCATTCAAACGACGGAGATTACGGCGCCGGAGCTCACGACGATTGCGCAGCCGATTTACGATATGGGCGCGCTTATCTCCCGTCTGCTCATCAAAAAAATCGAAGGCAATCTCGAAGAAGACCGGCTGTACGAGCTGGATGTGAAGCTGATTGCCCGAGAATCGACGTTAAGGAGGAAAAACGGCATATGAACAAGCCTAAGTTGGTCGTCATCGGCAGCTTGAATATGGATATCGTCGTCGAAACCGATCGGTATCCGCAAATAGGCGAGACGATTATGGGAGAGCGCATCAGGTTCATTCCCGGCGGCAAAGGGGCGAATCAGGCGGTCGCGGGAGCTCGTCTAGGAGCGGAGACGGCGATGATCGGAGCGGTCGGCGAAGACGCCTTCGGCGAAGAGCTGCTACGCAGCCTGCAAGAGGACGGCGTCGACGTATCCGGCATCAAGCGGGTAGCCGGCATGTCGACCGGCGTCGCTTCGATCTATGTCGCCGAAGGCGACAACAGCATCGTCGTCGTGCCGGGCGCGAACAGCCGGGTGGAGCCGGCCGACATTGACCGCAGCGAAGATAAGCTGCGGCAGGCGGATATCGTGCTGCTGCAGCTGGAAATTCCGGTGGAAACGGTCGTATACGCCGCCCGCAAAGCGAAGTCGCTCGGCAAGACGGTCGTGCTTAATCCGGCGCCGGCGCAGCCGCTGCCGGACGAGCTGTTCGGGCTCGTCGACTATATGACGCCGAACCGTTCGGAGCTTGGCCGGTACACGGGCATGGATACAGACGGCGAAGCGCTCGAGCAGGCGATGCAGCGCATGAAAGAAATGGGAGCCGCGCATATCGTGACGACGCTCGGGTCGGACGGCTCCGCTTATTTGGACGATAACGGATCGATGCATACGATACCGGGCTATAAAGTGCCGGTAGTCGACACGACGGGCGCAGGCGATTGCTATAATGCCGGTCTGGCGTTATCCATCGCCGCCGGACGGAGTTTGGAGGAAGCAATCGCTTTCGCATCGCTTGTTTCCGCGCTCGCCGTGACGAAATTCGGGGCGCAGGCGGGAATGCCGACGGAAGCGGAAGCGCGGCGGTTTGCGGAGGAACAGCAGAAGACGGGAGCGTAAAGCAGCATGAAAAAGATTGGAATCATCAACAGCGAGTTGTCGAGATTGATCAGCGAGCTTGGTCATACGGACACCATTGTAATATCGGATAGCGGATTGCCGATACCGCCCGGCGTGAAACGGATCGACTTGGCGCTCAAGCGCGGCGTGCCGGGTTATCTGGAAACGCTGGAGACCATTTTGGAAGAAATGCAGGTCGAACGCTATACGGTTGCGGATGAAATGAAGAAAGTGAATCCGGAGCTGTTCGAACTCTCGAAGCGGATGCTGGACGGAGCGGAGGCGGAAATCGTCAATCACGAGCAGTTTAAAGCATTGACCCGTCAAGCGAAAGCGGTTATTCGCACCGGTGAATGCTCGCCTTACGCGAATGTTATTTTACACGCGGGGGTCACGTTCTAGAAAGGGAGGTACTACACAAGATGACAGATCAGCTGCTGGAGATGAAGGGGATCGACAAAAGCTTTTCCGAAGTAAAGGTACTGCAGCAGGCGCAGTTCTCGCTCGAAAGCGGTGAATTGCATGCTCTGATGGGGGAGAACGGAGCCGGGAAATCGACTTTGATGAAAATATTGAACGGCATATACATGAGAGACGGCGGCACCGTGAAAGTTAAGGGAGTCGAGCAGACGCTTTCTTCGCCATCGGCCGCGCTGCAGCTCGGAATCGTCATGATTCATCAAGAGCTTAATCTGATTCCGCATTTGACGGTAATGGAAAACATCTTCCTCGGCCGGGAGTTTACTTTCGGACCGACCAAGCTCATCGATTGGCGCAAAATGAAGCGGGAATCGACCCGGTTTCTGTCGCAGCTCGGGCTCGCGATCGATCCGGATACGATCGTCGGCGAGCTGTCCGTCGGGCAGCAGCAAATGGTCGAAATCGCAAAGGCATTATCGATGAATACGGAAATTTTGGTGTTGGACGAGCCTACGGCTGCGCTTACCGACAAGGAAATCGATGCACTCTTTGATGTAATCGCTTCCCTCAAAAAACGGGGCGTCGGCATGATTTACATTTCGCACCGGATGGAGGAAATTTTCCGGATGTGCGACCGGATCACGGTTATGCGCGACGGCCGGTATGTCGGCACGGAGAAGGTGCCTGAAACGAATATGGACCAAATCGTGAAAATGATGGTCGGCCGCGAAATCAAAGACCGCTTCCCGAAGGTAGACATCAAGTTCGGCGAGGAGAAGCTTAAGGTCGAAGGGCTTTCGCAGAAAGGGATCTTGCACGATATCTCGTTCTCCGTACGGGCTGGCGAAATTGTCGGACTCGCAGGTCTAATGGGTGCGGGACGGACGGAGCTTGCCAAGGCGCTCTTCGGTGTTTCCAAGGTTGACCGGGGAACGATATCCGTAGGCGGCAAGCAGTTAGCGCTCCGCAAGCCGATGGACGCGATCCGCGCGGGAATCGCGCTTGTAACGGAGGATCGGAAGGATGAAGGACTGCTCCTTCCCATGTCCGTCAGCGACAACTTGTCCATGACCAATCTGACGACGGTTTCGAATCTCGGTTTTCTGAGCGGCGCGAAGGAGAAGCAGCTTTCGGATAAGATGATGAAACAGCTGCTCATTAAGGCGTCCAGCGGCGCGCAGACGGTCGGGTCGCTTAGCGGCGGCAACCAGCAGAAGGTCGTCATCGGCAAATGGCTGGCGACGAATCCGCAGGTGTTCATCTTGGACGAGCCGACGAGAGGCGTCGACATCGGGGCGAAGAAAGAGATCTACGACCTGATGAACAAGCTGGCGTCGGAAGGAGTCGCGATATTAATGATTTCATCCGAGCTTCCCGAAGTGCTCGGGATGAGCGACCGGATTCTCGTTATGCATGAAGGGAAAATATCCGGACATTTTACCAAAGAAGAAGCTACCCAAGAAAATATCATGATGTGCGCAACAGGGGGAGGAGAACAGCATGCAGGCTGATGCATTAGGGATTCAGAAACGAAAAGGGTTGAAGTTCCAGGGGCTCGGATCGTTAGTCGGATTATTGTTGATCATGATCGTGCTTGCGGTTTCGGCAGAAAACTTTTTAACGGTCAACAACCTGCTTAACGTGCTCCGGCAGGTTTCCATTAACGCGTTGATCGCGTTCGGAATGACGTTCGTTATTTTGACGGGGGGCATCGACCTTTCGGTCGGTTCGATCCTCGCTTTATCCAGTGCGCTGTCGGCCGGTTTGATGGCTGGCGGAACGGACACTTGGATTGCCGTCATCGCCGGTCTCGGGGCAGGCATGGCAATGGGCGCGGTCAATGGGCTGCTGGTTGCGAAAGGGCGGCTCGCTCCGTTTATCGTAACGCTGGCCACCATGACCGTCTTCCGGGGATTGACGCTCGTCTACACCGACGGGAAGCCGATTACGGGCTTGAACAAAGATTTCGCCTTGCTGGGCAAAGGGTATTTTCTGCAAATTCCGATGCCGATCATTTGGATGGTCGTCTCGTTTGCAGTATTATATATCATTTTGAAACATACGACTTTCGGCCGGCGCGTGTACGCGATCGGAAGCAACGAGGAGGCGACATGGTTATCGGGGATCAGCACCTCGAAGGTAAAAGTATGGGTCTATTCCATCAGCGGTTTATTGGCGGCGATTAGCGGCCTGATCTTGACCTCCCGGCTCAATTCCTCCCAACCTACGGCGGGCGTTTCTTACGAGCTGGATGCTATCGCGGCGGTCGTGCTCGGCGGAACGAGCTTGTCGGGCGGCAGAGGCTGGATCGTCGGAACGTTGATCGGAGCCGTCATTATCGGCGTGCTGGACAACGGACTCAATCTATTGAACGTATCGTCATTTTATCAACAGGTTGTAAAAGGGGCCGTCATTTTAGTTGCAGTACTGTTAGACCGCTCGAAAAAACACAAATAAAACCTAACTATAAGGAGACAAACGACTATGAAAAAAAGATCTCTCGGATTCTCGCTATTGCTTGCTGCAGTTGTCATGCTTTCCGCTTGCTCGACCGGCACGAACACGGATACAACGGAAGAGGCCGGAGGCAATCAAGCGGCGGACGGCAAGGTTAAGATCGGCTTGTCGATTTCGACACAGAACAACCCATTCTTCGTAACGCTTAAAGAAGGCGCCGAGAAAGCGGCAGCGGAGGCTGGCGCGGAGCTGATCGTCGTAGATGCTCAGGACGATACGGCGAAGCAAATCAGCGGCATCGAAGACTTGATCCAGAAGAAGGTCGACGTTATCTTGATCAACCCGACGGATGGCGACGCCGTCGTGACGGCCGTGGAAGCGGCGAATGACGCGAACATTCCTGTCATTACGGTTGACCGTGCGGCTAACGGCGGAACCGTAGTCTCGCATATCGCGTCCGATAACGTAAAGGGCGGTCAGATGGCAGGCGATTATATATTGGAAGCGCTCGGAGGCAAAGGGAACATCGTCGAGCTTCAGGGGACGGCCGGCACTTCCGCCGCCCGCGACCGCGGCGAAGGGTTTCATAAGTCTGTAGACGACAAGGAAGGCGTGAAAGTCGCTTCTTCGCAGCCCGCTGATTTCGACCGTGCCAAAGGCCTGTCGGTAATGGAGAACATTTTGCAAAGCAACAGTGACATTCAAGCGGTATTCGCCCATAATGACGAAATGGCGCTAGGCGCTCTTCAGGCGATCGAAGCTGCCGGCAAAAAAGACATTATCGTTGTCGGATTCGATGCGACTGCCGATGCGGTAAGCGCCGTCAATGCCGGTACGCTGGCTGCCACGGTTGCGCAGAAGCCTGAAGCGATCGGACAAAAGGCGATTGAAACAGCGGTGAAAGTAGCCGGAGGCGAGGCAGTGGAAGCAGCTATTCCTGTCGAGCTGGAGCTTGTGACCAAACCATAATCTTTCATAGAGTGGGGCTGTCCCGAAAGCCAATGGCTTAGGGACAGCCCCTTCGTATGCGGACGGCTAACCTCTGCATATTCCGCGCCGACCTTAACCATTCAAATCCAAGCTATGCAGGATAGCCTCCACCGGGAGGTGGCCAAGCGCCGAACAGACGACGAAGCAGAACAATTTCTCCAAGATGATACGAATTATGGGAAGCGATATTGCGCAAAATGCCAGCTTTCGTTTCCGTTGGGAAGTGGGTTAAGGTTTCATCAAGCTGCATGCTTTCTGAATAGCTAATGGCCTTATCGATTCCTTGCAGAAATTGCTTGATAACCAACTGCCATTCGTCTTCGCTTTCTGGTTCTCCCTCACTCGGCCAGCTTTCCACGACACTTGAAGGCAATTGAGGCTTGCCTCCATCCAAGTAAGTTAACAAAAAGTTCTGCCAATAGCTCATATGTTTCAATAGCTGGTAGATCGTATAGGGTGCACCCTCCATACGTTTGCCTGCTAGCTCAACTGTAATATCTGGCAACGCACGAGCAATGGGAAGATGTCCTCGTTCGCCCACTAAAGATTTCACTAGCGCTTGACCAAAAGCTCGATTGGACTCCGACATGCATATTTTCTCCTTTCATCCAACACTTATTTTCTTTTCCACACCATATACGCTCCCTACAAAATTAAACAAGCGAGTATAACGATTAGAATAACAAATGATAGTAAATAGGGAAAGCCGGTACTGCCCCAGAATGCCGGCTCCAATCGTCATCACAGCAAGAATAAAGTTCAACTAACGTACCCGTAATCGTTCACCTTAAAAATACAGAAGCTATTCCAAAGATTATTCCTAATATGGTTAGAACACCTATTAAAGTTAACCGTTTATCCCACTTTCGTGCAAATTCATCTGGGACACTTTGTAATGCATTCAACTTTTGAAATTCTCTTCTCAAACGAAATAACTGGTAAGGACCGATGAGCAAAAGGACACTGGATATAAGCCCAAAAACCCTGCTCCATTCCATAAATACACCTCATACCTCTAGGTTTTATCGAGTTAATCTACCCAAAGGTTGGAAGAATATTCATTGGTGTAATCCGCCAGTTAACACTCCGATTGCAATTAAAACATAAGAAATACGTTTAGTTATGCTGCAAGACAAGCAATACCACCTCCATAAAGTCATTACGATCCGCAAATGCCGCCAAAATAAATGTCATATACACTCGAAAGGTGTTACTATTTTGTAACTCTCTTCATCTACCATTCCGCTACGATAGAGTAATAAGCGGGGGAGTAGAAGGTGAGTGTAATGGCGAGGAGAATGAAGCGTTATCGGGGATGGTTGGTTATGGTGCTGCTGGCGGCAGTGATGGTATGGACGAGCGGCTGTGCAGTAAGCCAGACTCTTGATCTGACGGCCAACGCGGTGGATGGGGACGAGCAGGAGACGGATGAGATTTACTCCGATCTTGGCCTGGATCTCGGCGGCGCGCAGGACGAGGCAGATAGCGGAGTCAAGCCGGGGGAAGTTATATTGGTGCAGGATGGAGGCGACGATGACCTCAGCGGGAACGTTGTTCCAATCGAGATTGTTCCGGAAGGCCCTGCAGAAAGTGTTGAACAAAAGGTTATCGCACTCACCTTCGACGACGGCCCGGACAAACGTTATACGCCGGCCATATTGGATATCCTGAAGGAAAAAGGTGTGAAGGCGACGTTTTTCGTCGTTGGCCTGCAAGTAAGCAAGAGCCCCGAGGTACTGGAGCGAATCGTGAAGGAAGGCCATGAGATCGGCAATCATACATACAATCATAAAGACTTGTCCAAGCTGGGCAAGGATGCAATCCTAAAGGAGATTAATGCCGGGGACAAAGTGATTAAGGAAGCCGTAGGCTTCACGCCCATGCTGTTCCGCGCGCCATACGGGGCGGTGTCGGATACGCTTAAGGAAATACTGGAGAAGACGGGCCGTCATATGATCGGCTGGAATATCGATACGCGAGATTGGGCGGGGACATCCGTAGCCGACATGCAAGAAATGATTCGAACGGAAGCGAAGCCCGGTGGTATAATATTGATGCATTCTTTCGGAGGCAAACACATCGCTCATACGGTGGAGGCGCTGCCTGGAATTATAGACGATCTAACGGATATGGGTTATTCGTTCGCTGGCATAGATGAACTGCATTAATCCGCCGCCATGCAACAGGAGGAGGCAAAACCATTGAACAAGGCTCGCTCATCGCAACGATCCGGGCTGTACGGAAATATAATACGAATAGGCGGCCTTCTCAGTGCCGCCTTGTTCACCCTTATCCTATCCGCAGGTTGCCGCTATACGGCGGCGCCTGCGGATTTGCTGCAGAAGCCGAGGATCGCGGAGGACAAGCAGGTGCTCGTGCGAGCCATCGAGAAGGAGCTGCCCGACTATAGCAAGCTGACGCTGCCGCTAAGAGAGAAGAACATGGAAGCGATTCGCACCCTTGATGTGGATAGCGACGGCGTGAAGGAGGCGATCGTCTCCTTCTACAACGAGTACAGTACGCCGGAGCTGATGGTCCTGAGGCACTCGGACGGGAAGTGGAGGTCGTGGGTCGGGATAGAGCAGCCTATGGCAAGGCAGATTGCTTGGCTCGATATTGTCGATCTTGACGAGGACGGCGTCATGGAGCTGCTGGTCGGCTGGACGGGCGCCTTCGAGAGCTCGAACGTGCTGGAGCTGTATACTTTTCATGGAAAGACGGAACGCAACGATCGCGGGAGCCTCGTATTGAAGCCGCTGGAATCGCTGCCTTATTCTTATGCGGAGACCGGCGATTTGAACGGAGACGGCAAGACCGAGCTTGCGCTCCTGACGGAGTCGCACACGAACCGGGAGATGGAGGAGCCTGCGTTTCAATTGGAGATCTTCAACTTGGGCAATGGCATTTTGAGCAAAATCGTGGAACAACGTTTATTCAGCGACGTCAACGCGTACGATAGGCTGTTGATCGGCCAAATATCGCCCCGGCATAGCGGGATTGTACTCGAAGCATCCACAGGAGCTCACGGCACGTTCACCTCTATGTATGTATGGGAGAAGAGGGGCCTACGGCTCGTATACCCAAGTCCGGATGACCAAGCATCCGGCATAAGCGGAAAGCCGACAATGAGTGATGATGTGAACGAGGACGGCATTATCGAGTTGTCCTGGGTGCGCGAAGCACCGGAGGTTACGGGCGTGCCTTACGTAGATACGGTCTGGATCAACGACTGGGTGCAATGGGACGGGAAGGAAAGCTTCACTCCCGTTATGGAGGAATTTACGGATTCCAGCTACGGGCTGACGATGCGGATTCCCGGGGAATGGTCGGGCAAGTACACGCTGCGCAAGTCGAAGAACGATCCCTATAGCCTAGTGACGATCGATGTGTTGAACCGGTCCGCCAACGAGAAGTCGGAGCTTGCCACGCTGTACGCGGTGCCTCAGAAGGATTGGGAGGCGCTGGAGACGATCTGGAAGGATGAGATGAAATCGTATCGGCAATTGTTCGCGGACAGCGGCAACGTATTCGCGGTTTCCTTCGTGAAGGAAGCTCCGCAAAGCTGGAACGAAACGGAGAAAAACACATTTGGCGAGATGCTGAAGATCGAGGAGCAGATGGCTTCTTATCTGACGATCCGCAATGAATGATTCCTATAAAAGAAGCAGGCGGTGACCTATGCGAATATTGTTGCTGGAGGATGAAGAGTCGATCCGCGGATTCGTGCGCATTAACTTGAAGCGCAACGAGATGGAGGTAACGGAAGCGGAGACGGGCGAAGCCGCGCTTGCGCTCGCGGAAACCGAAGGACCTTTCGACATCGCATTGCTCGACGTGATGCTTCCGACGATTAGCGGCTTCGAGGTATGCGAGCAGCTGCGCAAGCAGTATCCGGGCATGGGCATCATTATGTTGACGGCGAAGTCGCAGGAAGAGGATAAAATATACGGCCTGGAGCTTGGGGCGGATGATTACGTCCAGAAGCCGTTCAGCCCCGGCGAGCTTATCGCGAGAATCAAGTCGCTGTACCGGAGAATGAAGTCCGAGCCGGCTGTGCCGGTGCCGAGCGAAGCCGGTATGACGAACGGCGGGGGCGGCAACACATCAGTGGAACAAAACGAAACTCCGGCTCATGTACATGCTTCTGATGCCGCTGCCTTTACTGCTATTACCGCCACTACCGCTTCCACCTCCGTCGGTCTGGAAATCCGTATTCCTCCGTTCGTCTTATCCGTGCCCGAGCGGAAGCTATGGAAGGAGGATCGCGAGATCATTCTTACGCCAACGGAATGGACGTTAGTAAGGCTGCTCATGGAACGCGAGGGCGCAAGCGTAAGCCGCGATCACATACTAAGCGAAGTATGGGGCAGATATTATGTCGGCGACCTGAAGGTCGTGGACGTCAATATCCGGCGTATTCGGCAGAAGATCGAAACGAATCCGTCCGAGCCCTCTTTCATCGAGACGGTATGGGGCTTCGGTTACCGGTGGAAACGGGGAGTCAGGCAATGAGAAGTGTCAAATCCCGAATGGTATGGAGCTTCCTCCTGCTGATCGTGCTTGTCGTTACGGTGCTCGGCACGACGTTCGCGGCATTGATGTGGAATTATTATTACGGGAGCGCGCATAGCTCGGTTAAGCAGCGGGCAGAGACGGCGCTTGCGCTGCATGGCCGATCGCTCTCCTCGCTTAGCGTGCAGGATCAGGCCGATTACATGCTGCAATATATGATCGAGGGCGGAACGGGGCTGCAGCTGCTCGACAGCACGGGCAAGATCCGCATCGATTCGGATGGGTTCGCCGAAGACATCCGGTATACGACGGGCGACGTGAAGACGGCGATCGCCGGGACGACCGGCAGCTGGCGCGGCGTTGACCCTTATTACGGCGAGCGGGTCATGTCCGTCACGATTCCGCTGTGGAACGAGAAGCGAGTCGTATCGCTGCTTCGGTATTCGGCTTCGATCGAGCAGGTCGATGCGATGGTGAGCTTGCTTATACGGATGGCCGCGGCGGTCGGAACGGCGGTCGTTCTGCTCTTCCTGGGGTTAAGCTTGTTTCTTGCCCAGCGCATTGTAAAGCCGATCCGCGAGCTCACTCGCGCGGCGAGATATATGGCGGAGGGAGATTGGACGCGAAGAGCTACGAAGAGGAATGACGACGAGATCGGCCAATTGGCGGAGACTTTCAATTCGATGGTCGTCGAGCTGAACAAGCGGGAGAAACTGAAGAACAACTTCATTTCTTCGATCTCGCATGAGCTTCGGACGCCGTTAACTTCGATCAAAGGCTGGAGCGAGACGCTCAAGGAAGGCGATCCTACGGACGACGAGGAGTTCAAAATGGGCATGTCGATCATTAGCCGGGAGACGGAGCGGTTGTCCGGTCTTGTGGAAGACCTGCTCGACTTCTCCAAGCTGTCGGCGCGCACGATGGATCTGCATACGGAGGTGCTTGACCTGAGCGGGCCGGTCAAGGAAACGGTGCATCAATTAGCCGTACGCAAAAGCCAGACGGGCGTAAGACTGGTGGCCGAATACGGCAAAAGCCCGATAGTCGTTCACGGCGATGCGAACCGGCTCAAGCAGGTCATTATTAATCTGATCGATAATGCGTTTAAGTTCACGCCTGCCGGCGGGACGATTCGCATAACGACAACCGCTACGGATGACCATGCGCAAGTGACGGTAGCCGATACGGGCTGCGGCATCGACCCGGAAGATCTGCCGCATGTGACGGAAAACTTCTATAAAGCCCATGCGGGGCAGGGCGGTTCGGGTCTCGGGCTCGCGATCTGCAAAGAAATTATCGAGCTTCACGACGGTCAGCTCACGATCGACAGCGAGCTGGGAGCGGGCACGATCGTGACGGTCCGCTTGCCGCTTATACGCGAGACGTAAGCAGGCCCGAGCGGCAAGGCCGTTACTCTTTATAGAACAACTGCTTCCGGTTGTTAAAGACATAGACGATTGCAATAATAACGCCTAGGGTCAGCAGAACCGGAAGCCAATGATTATCCAACCATTCAAGCCATAGCGGCATGAGGAAGCACCTCCTAACGTGTATGAGCATATAGACTGCCTCTTGTTACCTCGCATAGTATCCCCCATATGGATGAAAATATTGATTGCATACGTATGGCCCTGCCACCGGCCAAATCGCATTTGACAGCGGCCATAACGGATGCTATTATAGGTTTACATCAATTCATAGTATACGGGTAGGAATTATTATATATAGGTTATCGGGAGGCAGTCGGCATGGAAAAACCTATCACCTTGAGGCATGACGGGCTGGAGCTCGCCGCAACGCTTCATTATCCGAAGGACGGAAGCCATAAGGAAACGGAGAAGAAGCAAGCGATCATTATATGCCATGGGTTCATTGGCAGCCGCGTCGGCGTCGATCGGCTGTTCGTCAAGGCGGCTCGCGCCTTGGCGGCGCAGGGCTCGTATGTGCTGCGCTTCGATTACGGAGGCTGCGGCGAGAGCGGCGGCGATTACGGCGCGCTTGGTTTCGAGTCGATGATCGATCAGACGCGAACCGCGATCAATTATATCGCCAGCATGGATTGCGTAGATCCGAGGCGGATCGTCCTGCTAGGCCACAGCCTTGGCGGCGCTTTGGCGATCATGACGGCGGTTAGAGACCGCAGAATCAAGCGGCTTGTGCTATGGTCGCCGGTCGCTTATCCGTTCAACGACATCGTGCGCATCGTCGGCCGAAGCAGCTACGATGAAGCGGTCACCTCCGGAAGCTCCGACCATAACGGCTATACGCTTCAACAGGTGTTCTTCGAATCGCTGCTTCAGCATCAGCCGTTCCAGGCGGCGACGAAGTTCGGCGGCGAGGTGCTGCTTGTTCACGGCACGAGCGACGAGCTTATCCCGGTCGACTACAGCTTCCTCTACCAGAAGGTGTTCTGGACGCGCAACGAGGGATTATGCGACAAAGAAATCATTTTTCAAGCGAATCATACGTACTCCAGCCGCAGCCATCAGGAGGAAGCGATCCGCGTTACTTCCGACTGGTTAAGCGGTCTCGACCGCCAGCAGCAGGAGTGGCATAACTGGAGCATATAGGCGCAAGCCGGCAAGCAAACAAGGACCGCAGCCTTCGAGTCGAATCGGAGGGTGACGGTCCTTTTTCGTTTGACGGCACCATATTTTATCGGGACAAGCGGTTCGTTTTGTGATTAAATGGGAGAAAGGTGTAAACGAATTCATCCGATATTCTTCTTCATAAAGGAAGGTGCCCATGAACAAGAAAAGGCGATTCAAGGCAGGATCGGGAGCGGTGGCCAAGACGGCAGCGCTTGCGCTTGTCCTTCTGGCTACAGCATGCAGCGGCGGCAACAAAGCGGTGGAAGGTCCGGTGACGTCGGCTGGGACGGATACGCCGGTCACAACGAGCATACCCGAAACGCCTAAGCCGCTTCCGTATAAGGCTTCGCTGACAGGCATTGCCATGGAGAAGGAAGCAAAGGCGCGGCCGATTGCCGTCATGATCAACAACTTCGCGGCGGCCCGTCCGCAATCGGGGCTCACCAACGCCGACGTTATCTACGAGGTGCTGGCAGAGGGCGGCATTACGCGCTTGATCGCGATTTTTCAAAGCACGGAAGCGATCGCGGATACGGTTGGACCTGTAAGAAGCATCCGGCCTTATTTGATTGATATTGGCGAGAGCTTCGGCAGCGTGCTCGCGCATGCGGGAGGAAGCACGGACGGCTATGCGATTCTGCAGCGGCAGAAGAAGCCTTATTTGGACGAAATATCGAATGCGGGCGGTTCCTTCTGGCGGAGCAAAGAACGCAAAGCGCCTCATAATTTGTATACGAGCCTGGAGAAGCTGCGTGAAGGCGCGGATCAGAAGGGGTATAAAACGGACGTGACCGTACCGACGTATACGTTCGCCGAGAAAGGCTCGTCCGAAACGGGAGTCCCTGCAACGAGCATTGCGATTACGTTCATGATGCAGAACTATAAGGTTGGTTACGAATACGACGCAGCGAGCGGGCAATACAAACGGTCTATCGGCGATAAGCCGCATATCGATATGAATAACGACCAGCAGCTGTCGGCTTCCAATTTAGTCGTGCTCGGCGCCAACCATAAGACGCTCGATAACGAGGGACGGCTCTCGGTCGATCTGGAGCGGGGCGGCTCGGCTATTTTGTTCCAGCAGGGCAAGGCTGTCGAAGCGGATTGGGTGCGCGCTCCGGACGGTATGATTCGAATCGTGAAGAACGGTACGGAGCTTCCTTTCGTGCCCGGCAAAACTTTTTTTCACATCGTGCCTAACAAACCAACGTTCGCGGAGCATGTAACATGGGTACAAAATTAGTTCGTGGGAAACACTGTTATTACAGGTGTGGATCCATGAGCTGCAGTTGCAAGACGGCGGGATCCCCTTGACGGGATTCCGCTGTTTTTGTGTCGAAAATGAAAACTTTAAAACCTTTTCACCAATGTTTACATTCTCTTAACAATTGTCGGCTAAACTGTGATAAGATATTGTGGGTCATAGCAGTGCTTGGCCTAAAACAAACAAACATCAAGTCGGGTAAAGGGGATTACGATGTTCAGGAAAAAAGACATTTTCTTTAAGACGTTCGAAGAAATGGCAGACGCGTTAGTCGAAGCAGTGGAGTATTTCTCGAAGGGCGTATCCGATCTGTCGGACGTTGTCACTTTCGCGAAAACAATGAAGGAATACGAAAGCAAATGCGACAAGTACGTGCATACGATATTGAAGGAACTGAACAAAACGTTCATTACCCCGATCGAGCGCGACGATATCATGGCGCTTACGAAATCGCTTGACGACGTGTTGGACGGAATCGAGGCATGCGCATCCCGCTTCGAAATGTACAACATTCGCGAGAAGGATGAATACATAACGTTGTTCGGCGACATTCTCGTTCGCTCTTCTCACCAGATCAAGAAAGCGATCTACCTGCTGACGGAGAAGAAGCTGCTTGCGATCCGCGAGCCGAATATCGCTTTGAACGAGCTTGAGAATCAAGCCGACGACCTGCTTCGCGTATGTATCAAGAGCCTGTTCGCCAACGTGAAGGATCCGATTGAGCTGATGAAGCGCAAGGAGATTTACGAAATGTTGGAAGAAACGACCGACTTCTGCGAGGATGTTGCCAATACGCTGGAATCGATTATTATGCGTAACAGCTAATAGCTAATCCAAGAGGGTAGGAGTCATTCAATATGGATATGTACGTATTATGGATCGTTGTCTTTCTGGCGCTTGCGTTTGATTTTATAAATGGTTTCCACGATACGGCCAATGCCATCGCCACGACCGTATCGACGCGGGCGCTTAAGCCGCGTATCGCGATTCTTCTGGCGGCGGTCATGAACTTCGTCGGGGCGCTTACGTTCACGGGCGTAGCGGCCACGATCGGCAAGGGCGTAGCCGATCCTTCCAAGCTGGAGCATGGGGTCGAGATCGTTATAGCAGCGTTGCTGTCGGCCATCGCATGGAACTTGATTACTTGGTGGTTCGGCATTCCGTCGTCCTCGTCGCATGCCCTTATCGGCTCCCTGATGGGTGCGGTTATTGCCGGCGCGGGCATCGGCAACGTCAACGCGGAAGGTTTGAAGAAAATCATTACGGCGTTGATCGCATCTCCACTCATCGCCTTTACGGCGGGCTTTATCATCATGTGGATACTGAAGTTAATATTCGCGAAGTCAAGTCCGCATCAGGTGAATAAGGGCTTCCGCTTCGGACAAATCTTAACGGCTGCGTTCCAATCGTTCTCGCACGGCACGAACGATGCGCAGAAGGCGATGGGCATTATCGTATTCGCCCTGGTTGCCGCAGGCATTCAGGACGATATGTCCGTTCCGATGTGGGTCAAGCTGTCGGCAGCGGCAGCTATGGCGCTCGGTACTTCAATCGGCGGCTGGAAGATCATCAAGACGATGGGCACGAAGATTTTCAAAATCGAGCCAATCAACGGCTTCGCCGCGGATATCGGTTCGGCTGCCGTTATTTTAACGGCCACCATGATTCATCTGCCTGTCAGTACGACGCATGTCATTACGTCGTCCATCCTCGGCGTCGGCAGCGCGAAGCGCTTCTCCGCCGTTAAATGGGGCGTCGCGGGCAAAATCGTCATATCGTGGATTATTACGATTCCGATCACGATTCTGATGGCGATGTTGTTCTTCTGGTTGATCGACCTCTTCTTCCTGGCGTAGAGGGGGAGCAGGGTTGGAGTTGCTTTTGATGGTAAATAGCAGTTAGGACTGAGGGCACCATCGTTATCCACATGTGGACAACGATGGTGTTTTTCTTATTTACCGGCTAATTATGCACATATAAACACACATATAAACAGACTATTGACATTACAAATGGAATCCGTCATTATCATATATATCTAGAAGACATATCTATAAGATATAAATGGAGGGCCTATGCAGGATAAAATCATTTTAGGATTGTTATTGGATGGAGATAAATCCTCGTACGAACTGCAAAAAACGATGGAAAAAAGCACGGGTTATTTCTACAATGCGAGCCAAGGCAGCATTCAGCCCGCTTTGAAGAAGCTGATGAGCAGTAGCCATGTCACCTGCTCCGAACAGCATCAAGGGGAAAGAGTCAAGAAGATCTATCGAATCACGGATGAAGGAAAGCAAGCGTTTATTCATTGGGCTTCCCAAGCGATCGAATTAGAAAAACCAAGAGATCCCGCGCTTGTGAAAATGTATTTCTTTAACTATGTGGAACAGGGCCGGAGGATTGAATTGGTCGAGCAGTATTTACAGGAAATCAAATCCGTGATCGCAACGATGACGATCATGAAACAAATGTCGCAAGAGCAGATAGCGAAGCTTCAACAACCTCTGGACACCGGGAAGATCGAAAGCAGAATGGCAACCTTAACATTCGGCTTGGACTATTATACGTTTTTGAATGAGTGGTACGAGAAATACGTCATGCAGTTAAAAAACGAATAAGGCAGGATGATACTCATGAGTGAAAGAGCGAACGATAAAAAAACGCTAAGAAATATCGTTATTTTTTCATTGGTCGTCTTAAGCTGCGGATGGATAGGCCGGCTTGTGGATATGAAGGCCGGTACGGATGACAACGGCAGCCTTGGCATGCTAATTTGGATTGTTTCACCTCTTCTCACCATGGTTATTCTTCGTTCTTTCATGGGAGACGGTTGGAAGGATTTTGGCATTAAGCCAAGCCTGAAGGGGAATAGCTTCGCTTATATGGCGAGCATCCTGTTCTTCCCCATCCTGGCTGCGATTATGATTGTGATCGGACATCAATTGAAGTGGTTGGATGCAGCGAATCTATCATCGTCTTTTCTGGCTGCATTCGGGATGGCCCTTATACCTAGTTTTATCAAAAATATGTTCGAAGAATTCGCTTGGAGAGGTTACCTAGCTCCGAGGCTGTATTCGATGGGATCCAACAGGCTTTTCTTTCATAGCTGCGTCGGACTTGTTTGGGGAGCGTGGCATATCCCATACACCTTTACCATTATGCACACGACCGAGAGTTTGATCACGTTCATCCCGCGCATGTTAATCGGCGTTATTGCTTTATCCGTCGTGTTAGGCGAAATATGGATCATGACACGCAGCGTATGGCCGGCTCTGATCATGCATACGATAGGAAATTCCGTTTTGGATACGTTATTTCTGGGAAACTACCTGGTCGTACCTGACGCTTATGAATACTTGGTCATGCCGACTTCAGGCGTAATCCCGATTGCGTTTACCGCTCTTGCGGGATTGTGGCTGTATAGAAGGAACACAAAGCCGAACACCCCGAGCCGCAGCGCATAACGCGCCAAAGCCGGGGTGTTCTTCACTTAAGAATGGTTACTTATAGTTGCAGCATATCGAATGCCGTGCTTCGTTGGCAAGCCTTGATGGAGCTTGCTGGCGTGGCGCATATGGCTAGCGTGTCAGCGGGCGGCGCTTCTTCGTTCCGCGACGTCTAGGCGTGCCTTTGCCGCCAGCGGCCGATTTCTTGCGGCGTCTCTTGCGCGAAGGCTTCCATTCCAGCGCATCGTCGTCTTCGACTTTGTCGTCGGACGATTTCTTGAAGGAGCCGAGCAGAACTTTCACCAGAGGCGCCATCTGGGAGACGCTGGAGACGACCTTCTGCACCTTCGTCACCGTCGACAGAATGCCGTCAATTCCGCCAATCCGGTCAATGTAGCCTTTAATATCGCTTAAGTTGGAGAGCGAGAAGCCGCCAGTCTTGGTCGTGACCGGCGCAGCCTCGACAAGCTCGCTAAGCGTCGGGTCCTTCGGTATGGCGGGCAGCAGCTCTTGCGTCGTCGGCAATACAATCGGAGCAAGCGGCGGCTCGGCAGGAAGGAGGGCCGACGTCTCCGCATCCATTTTGAACCCGCTGGATTTAAAGCCGCTCGATTTGAACCCGCCTGATTTGTACCCGCTCGAATGGTTCCTGAACGACTGGCTGTGCTGGCTCTGCCCTTGGCGGTAGGTGCCGTGCGTCGGGAACTGCGGGCCCCCGCCACTCGGGTTATTGCGATAATTCACACGGATCACAACCCTTTTTTTTATTAGTCTATGCATAGGCGTTTTGTCGGATTGGACGAATGTCCCGATTGACGAACTTTTTCCATGATATTCGCCCTGTGCTTGTATAGGGGGCGGGCATGCCATGTCCTCCGCGAGCTCTTCCATCCTGTAAAGCGTGAATACGGTAATGTTTGAAAAAAAGGTCCAAAAAAGCTACAATAATAGCGATAGTTCAATATTTCGCGAGATACCTTATAACTAACTGGAGTGAATGCTCATGCAGCTTAAGAAGCTGAACGATAAAGCGATCGACCAATTGTTCGAAGCGGTTCTGACTTTGAAATCGGTCGAGGAATGTTATGTGTTTTTTGACGACTTGTGCACGGTGAACGAGATTCAGTCGCTGTCCCAGCGTCTGGAAGTCGCTCGCATGCTTGGCAAGGGCAGTACATACAATCAGATCGAAGCGGAGACGGGGGCCAGCACGGCAACGATCTCGCGTGTAAAACGGTGTTTGAATTACGGCAATGACGGGTATAAAATGGCATTAGAGCGTCTTGGAAGGTAAGCCCGTTATGAAAGCGGGCATTCTCGTTATTAGTCACGGCTCCAGGGAAGCCAGCTGGGTGGAGCTCGTCGATGCTGCCGTTCGGCAGGCTTCGGCTTCCCCGCTGCTAGCCGACGTGCCTATCGTGTCGTCCTTCCTGGAGATCGTGGAGGGACGGCTTATTCAGGATGGTATCGACGTGCTGGAGCGTGCCGGCGTCACGGATATGCTGGTGCTGCCGCTGTTCGTCTCGTCCGGCAGCACGCATGTGGATGAGATCGGACAGGCATTCGGTCTGCCATGGGTTTCGGATCTCGAAGGCGATCTCGGCACGTTCCGCGTAGAAGCGAAGGTGACGTATGGTTCGCCGATCGACGACGATCCGGAGATTGCCGAGCTGCTGCTGGCTAACATTGCCGAGCTGTCAGAGGCGCCGGAGCGTGAAGCGGTGCTGCTCATCGGGCACGGCAGCAAGGAGAAGGTGTTCCACGAGCGCTGGAAGCATGGACTTTCTTTGCTGGCTGCGCGTCTGGAGGCGCTTGGCGGCTTCGCTCATTCGGAGCATGCGATGCTGCTCCCCGATCAAGCTGCGGCTAAGCTTGCGGCTATGCAGAGCGAGCGTCCGGAGCTGGCGGTGATCGTTGTGCCGCTGTTCTTGAGCCCGGGCTATTTTACAAACCATGTCGTGCCGACTCGTCTTGCAGGCCTTACCTATCGGTACAACGGACGGGCGATGCTGCCGAATCCGGCGATTGAACGATGGCTGACGCGGCAGATGACGAGCTGGCTGGAGAGAATCGTTGATTAATAGGATGAATAGTTAGCTGGATGGGATAGTTAGGGGTGTGAATCAAGTATGAGTATTAAACGGGCAAGGCTCATCTATAACCCGACATCGGGCAGAGAAGAGATGAAGCGGCGTCTTCCGGACATCCTGCAGAGGCTGGAGCAGGGCGGTATCGAGACGAGTTGCCACGCGACGATCGGCGAAGGCGATGCGACGATGGCTGCGGCCGAAGCGGCGGATCGCGGCTACGATATGATTATCGCGGCGGGCGGCGACGGCACGTTGTATGAAGTCATTAACGGTCTGGCGAATAAGCCGAACATTCCTCCGCTGGGCATATTGCCCGTGGGGACGACGAATGATTTTGCCAGAGCGACGGGCATTCCGAAGCATTGGGAGTACGCTTGCGACCTTATCATTCAGCAATATACCCGTCCGATTGACGTGGGCAAGGCGAATGATCGTTACTTTATTAATATCGCCGGCGGCGGCTCGTTAACGGAGCTCACTTACGATGTACCGAGCAAGCTCAAGACGATGGTTGGGCAGCTTGCTTATTATATGAAGGGCATGGAGAAAATGACCCGCCTGCGCCCGACCGAATTGAAGTTCGAAGCGGCCGGCGTCGGGGAGTTCCACGACGAGTTCATGATGTTCCTGATCTGCAACAGCAACTCCGTGGGCGGCTTCGAGCGGCTGGCGCCGGATTCGTTGCTCGATGACGGCTTGCTCGACGTGCTGCTCATCCGCAAGTGCAACCTGGCGGAGTTCATCAAGCTCGTTACGCTCGCGCTGCGAGGGGAGCATCTGAATGATCCTCATGTGATCCACTTCCGGACGAATGAGCTTAAGGTGACGACACCGGATTATGTACAGATCAATCTGGACGGCGAATATGGCGGCGTGCTGCCGTGCACGTTCTCGGTGCTGCCGTCGCGCCTGAATATTTTTGCGGATGAAACAGGCATTTCCACATATCGTTAATAGCTGCGGCTAGTCCCATGACCATGCGAATGGCAATGAGGCTGGCCGTATTGTATGATAGGAGTTAGATTTTCAATAAGGACGGCTATGAAGGCAGAGCGGAGAGATTACATGCGTAAAGGAACGAACAAGGGCGGCAGCCATAACGGTAGATCAAATAGAGGACGCAATGCGGCGGCCGAGAAGGAACGGGCGGATGCGCCGTTCCAGAAGAACGAAGAGGTGACGGTCGATATTATCGGCCTCACCCATGACGGCGAAGGCGTAGGCCGCGCGAACGGCTTCACCCTGTTCATCCAAGGGGCGCTGCCCGGCGAGCGCGTGCGTGCGAAGGTCATGAAGGTGAAGAAGCAGTACGGCTATGCACGTCTGGTAGAATTGCTGGAGAAGAGCGCGGACCGGCAGGAGCCGCCTTGCGATATATTCAAGGAATGCGGCGGTTGTCAGCTGCAGCACTTCGATTATGCAGCGCAGCTGGCATGGAAGCGGCAGCATGTCGTCGATAACCTCGTGCGGATCGGGAAGTTGAATGTGGCTGGTGAGGGAGAGGCGTCGGATGGAATCGTTGTTCATCCTACGGTTGGTATGGACAAGCCTTGGCGCTACCGCAATAAGGCTAGCGTGCCAATCGGCACGCATAACGCGAGCGGCGAGCTGATCGCCGGCTTCTACGCCCGCGGCACCCATCGCATCATCGACATGGACGATTGCCTCATCGAGCACGAGCATAACGACGAGGTTGTCCGCGTCGTCAAGCGAATCGGCCGCGAGCTCGGCGTCACGCCTTACGACGAGGAGACTGGGTGCGGTGTGCTTCGCCACGTCATGGCTCGGACCGGTGTCGTGACCGGAGAGATTATGGTCGTGCTCATAACCAACGTTAAGAAGCTGCCATCGGCAGACCGCTGGATAGAGCGCATCCGCGAGGAGCTGCCAGGCGTGAAGAGCATTGTGCAGAACGTGAACACGCGCGAGACGAACGTTATTTTCGGTGACGAAACTCGCACGCTGTGGGGAAGCGACGTCATCTATGACGAACTGGACGGCATTCGCTTCGCGATCTCCGCGAGATCGTTCTACCAGGTCAATCCGATGCAGACGGTTGAGTTGTACAGAAGAGCCGTAGAATATGCAGGTCTAACGGGCAACGAAGATGTCATCGACGCGTATTGCGGCATCGGGACGATCTCGCTGTTTCTCGCTCGGAAGGCGGGGCGAGTCTACGGTGTAGAGATCGTGCCGGAGGCGATCGAGGATGCTGCCCGGAACGCGAAGCTGAATGGCATCGAGAATGCGATTTTCGAGGCTGGGCCGGCCGAGGTCGTCATTCCTCGATGGCGCGAGGAAGGTATCACCGCAGACGTCATCGTCGTTGATCCCCCGCGCAAGGGCTGTGACCCGGCGCTGTTGGAGACGATCTTGAAGATGCAGCCTGAGCGGGTAGTTTATGTGAGTTGTAATCCTTCGACGTTGGCGAGGGATCTGAGAGTGCTCGAGGATGGCGGGTATCGGACGGTGGAGGTTGTGCCGGTGGATATGTTTCCTCATACGACGCATGTGGAGTGCTGTTCACTATTAGTTTGGAACGGAAATAACGAATGAGAAGTTAATGTGGGATTCCCCTCTCTTCATTGAGAGGGTATTTTTTTTCTTCACAAGGGAGCGGGAGTTGGATGCGATAGGACACTCGGGGGTGGTTTACAGCTAAATGGATGAATCTGTTTGCAATATCGGGTGGAACACATCTTCTCAGCAACCAGACGTAAAAATACAAACGATACGAAAGCAAAATGCCAACATATGGTATAGTATATCTAGGTCATTGTTCTGATGATGATAGGGGGAAAGAAAAGTGCTACGGGAAGTTCTATGGAAGTCGTTGATGATTAACGGTTCTATTGTTATGTTTTGGAGACAAAGCATATTAGAAAAGTACATTGAAAATATAAGAGAAGAAGGATTCGACGTTTATATCTTTGATTGTGAATCATGGGATAAGAACAGTTGTCTTTTGGAAATAGGTAATGCTCTTGATTTCCCAGATTACTACGGAAAAAACCTAGATGCTTTCAATGATTGCCTCTCCGATATTGTCCCTAGTGGTGAAGGCTTTGTGCTTGTTTTCAAGAACTTCGACAAATTCAATGCACGAGATAAAGACACTGCGTATCATGTGCTAGACATTATCCAAAATAATTCTTGGAAATTACTTGTCGGAAATCAAAAGAAGTTGATCGCTTTTTTGCATTCAAGTGACCCTCGATTACATATACAAAATGTTGGAGCATTGACTGTTCTTTGGAACAACGATGAATGGCTTAATAAGAGCAGAGGGGTTTAGACAACGAAACCTTATTATCCAGAATTGAGGTAACAATATGTCCCTATTACCACTTAGAGTACCAGTGGGATTTGCTATTTGTTTTAATAATTTTGTAGATTTAGACCCGATACCATGTAAAACTGGGGACGGTTTTATTGAAAACTGCGAGTATTTTACGGAAGATATTTTGCAAATAGCAATGATGAAAATTGTTGATGGGAATTGGATATTACCAAAGTCCGAAAAACTTATCATTGATTTAGGATGGTATCCAGATAGTCGTATCACTGGTCAATACAGACTGGTACAAGTTAATGAGTCTTGGGAAGTTATAAGGGAGAAATATTCCAAAAATCGTTATGAGATAAGGGATACTATCGAAGATTGGATGAAAAATCCTACTGTTCTATAGACATTTTTTATTAACGTTTTGGTGGTGTGGAACGTGAATATATGGAAATATTCAACTAACGATGATTACTTTGATTTCTTGGATTTTCATGATGCTGTAGTAGAGAAGATTCAAGTATTTGAGAACCAAATTGTTGTAGATATAGAATCGATAAACATACTGGCAGATCATCCACTCAATCCTTATGGGGTGGCTAAGAATACTGATCATTGCAGATTGATATTCGTACATCCAACGTTTAGTGAAGCAACACTTTTCCTTGAAGATAAGATTCCCCAACAAATTGAATGTACTGACTTTAAGGAATTGGAGATTCTCAAATTTGCCCGAAGTAAACAACCCGATGATTATTTGTACGAAATTTTCGGTTCGGATAACCAATTCTGCGAATGGAGGGTAAAAGCAAAAGGTCTTATTCTTTATTGGAATGAATTTGTTGGGGATGCTTGGTTCGTAGGATAGCATAAGAACAATAATCTAGGAGCATGGGGTTACACCTCTGACTATCATGAATTAAAGCCATCTGTGGGCATTCCTACACGTGGCTTTTCTTTTTTCGAAAAAAGTATTTGACATACCGAGTATGCACGGGTATTATGGAGATATAAAGACATACTAAGTATGGCGGTGATGAAAGTGATTGGATTACAGTATATAGCTGATATGTTTCACATGGAGTACAAGACAGTCGCTGAGAAAATTGGTGTCTCTAAGCAAACATTTCAGGATTGGATTAAAGAACGCAGGAAAATACCGCATCAACGATTAGAACAACTCTCAGAATTATTTGGCATCAAGGAATTAGGACTTTTCCAAAAGGAACTTACGGATGCGGAGAAAAGAGACATTCAAATTCTCTATTTCCATATCACAGATGAGTGGGTTGAGGTTGAATATCCTCATGTAGATGAGGATGGGAAAGAAATCATCATTAAGCAACAAGTATCTCAGAATGAAGGAATCATCCGTTATCTTCATGAACGTGACGAAGAAGCGAGGTTCATTGAATGTGTCCAGCAAGTTGTCAGCGATGATTTAGTCGACGGTAACGAGAATAAACGCCTTATAGAACAATTGCTAACAGTCCTCGATAAAGAACCTCATCGCAAGTCCATTGAACTTGTACTGCATTATTTGACGGATTATCAGAGCAACAAGGATTGGGGAGGGATTCACCCCTCTGTAAGCAAGTACGAGCATAATGGCTTTTTCGAAAAACTAGATAATTTACTCAAAGAAAATGGATTGTCCATCGATTAGGAGGTGATAGTGATGCCATACAGCGTCCCGTTCTTATAACATGTCTAATCTCGTCCAAGATTGTAGGTTACATGATCATTTACTAATAACAAAAAGGGGTTTGATAAGAAAAGATGTTTGATACTGTACAACTAAGAGCAAGATTTATTGATCTTGATTCACATTACTTGAATCAACACAATCCGAAGTCATTTACCTCCTATAACAGCAGTACAGGAGAACTCCGTACCACATATAAGGTATATGACGAACTATTGCCATACATCACTTATTATGACGGTAGCCATATGCTTGATGTTCAAGTCTCCATTCCAAAGCTGTTATTTGGGAACAATGTTCAGCAGGTTACAGAAACGGATATTCCAGTATTCTTTGATCGACTTCAAGAGCGACTAGAACAATTATTCTGTGTAAAAATTCCGCACTCTAGTTGGACAGTCATCCGATGTGATGTAAGTTGGAATTTTCAAGTGGGTAATGAAGTTCCCAAGTATGTCAGATTGCTAAGTAAACAGAAATTTGCTTTCAAGAGTACCATAACATACAACCAAGATCAGACAGTCGAATACAGAAACAAAAGTAGCAGAATCATCTTCTACGACAAAGAAGCACAGCTAACCAAGATGAAAGAGCCAGATTATATCATTGAACAGTCAAGAGGTTTACTTCGCTTAGAGATCAAGCCAAGTACCAATGATATGAAGAAGTTTTCTCCAACTAGATTAGCGGTTGAGTTAATTGGGAAGCCGTTCTTTGAATACATGACGGGGAAAGTACTTGGGGAAATTGAGTACCCGACAGAGTTTGATGAACTGGATTTATCGTGGCTACTAGAGAACAGAGTAAACATAGCCCAGATTGAACGAATGCTAGGGTTTCAACGACTACAAGAGATGTTCGATGAACAAACGCTAAGAAAAATATACACTTCTTCAACATATGCCAATCGAAAAACTGAGGCAAAAAAAATGACAATTCCCAGAGGGAACTGTCTCAGTCCATTGACGATTAGCCAATAGATAACACTTCCGTCGATAAGGACACGTTATTTTGCCGATAACGATAAAAAGTCCAAGATCGTGGAATAAATTAAACAAACCTAGTTCTTATTTTACTTAATAATAAAGATAAAGCAACTGCCTTACATTGAATATTATTAGCCCAACGATAACCACTAATCGATAAACATAAGGAAATTACTAAACAAAACATAAAATGCAAGGGGTGTGCTTCGAGAGAGGGAATATTTTGATGAATGTTATTCGTGTGTATAATCCTAATGCAACTGCTTCATTCATGAGCCTATTCATGCCAATTGTAGAAGATCAAATAGGCAAAATTATAGATAAAATCACTAGACAAGAGAATGAAAATGTACCCACATTACCTTCTCATAACCAAGAAAATTAAGGGAGAACATGGTTATGAGATGCGCAATATATTTAAGGGTTTCTACTAATAAGGAAGAACAGAAATCATCCTTGGATAATCAGAGGGATTTATTCTATCGTTACATTGGGGATAAAGGTTGGGACGTGCATGAGTTTTACGTTGATGTTGAGACAGGTACTACTGACAAGAGAGCAAGTTTACAACGCCTCATAAGCGATGCGAAACAACGTAAATTTGATGTTATTCTTGCGAAGGAATTGTCCCGCCTTGCACGTAACGGTAAATTGTCGTATGAAATACGTGATATTGCTCAAACAAATCGTATTCATATTATCACGTTAGATGATGCAGTAAATACCATGGAAGGTCGTTCTGAAAATTTTGGTTTATACGCTTGGCTTTATGAACAAGAATCACAGAGAACATCTGAAAGAATCAAGTCTTCGTTTGCTTCTAAAGCACGTAGGGGGGAGTTTAAGGGGTCTATCCCCCCTTACGGATATAATGTTGTAAGCGGAGTTCTATCTCTACGAGAAGACGATACTCCTATAGTAGTGAGACGAATCTTTCAGTTGTATTTACAGGGTATTGGGTTCGACGCCATTGCAAGAACGCTTACTCGCGAAGGTTATCAAACTCCTTCACAGACGGTAGGAAAAAAGAACGCAGGTATGTATTGGAATGGGTCGACAATAAAGCTGATTCTGACTAACCCTCACTATACTGGTGATTTAGTACAAGGCAGAGAGACGACAATTAGTGTTACTGTCAAAACAAGAGACAAGGTTTCTTTGGATGAGCAAATTGTGATACCCAATACCCACCCAGCTATCATTAGTCGGGAACAATTTCAAATGGTTCAAGATATGATGAATGGACGAAAGAAGAAGCGTCCCAAATGTAAGAAGCACCTTTTCACAAATGTCGCTTTTTGTGCTGATTGTGGTAAAAGTTTGTGGTACATTAAACATCGTGAAGGTTATGTTTGTGGAACGCACTTAAAGCATGGTAAACATGCTTGTGGACAACACACTATTAAAGAAGCCAGACTGATAAGTATTATCTTAGATGATATTCGGGAACTCTCTAGGACGTTAGATGAAACAGCGGTTTTAATTAAGATCAAAGCAACTGCTGAAAAAGAACGAAAGATACGTGAAAAGCAAGTTGCTGAACTAGAGAAAAGAATCATTCGACTCAAAGATTCTAAGAATGCCTTGATAAAAAAACTCGTTGATGGTACTGTCTCGGATTCTGACTACCAAGAATATGTTGCTACTTCAAATCATGAGATACAACAATTACAGGCACAGGTTCAGCAACATAGATTTTCCTCTCAGAGTAATACTCAATTTGACTTAGAGCGATTGAAGAACGAAATACAATCATTCTTAAAGCTAGATGAACTTACCCCAGAAATGCTTCACCAGTTGGTTGAGAAGGTCGAAGTTCAAGCGGATGGAACACCAAAGATATATTATCGATTTACCACTCCAACATGAGCAAGACGCAATGATTTGGATATATCATCGGTCATTTGTTAGTGACCAACATACAACACATATGGAGTGCGTATTATGTTTGAAATATATTTCTATTTCATTGTAAAATACGATTTGATTGCCATTATGGACTATTTGGTGATTTCGTAGCCTTACAGGTTATGTTTTAACAATGACTTAAAAAGTTGTTTTATTTTACATGTCTAGTACTAACAGGAAATGAAACAGCGGCCATCGGGGGGGGGGGGGACGACCGCTGCTGCTATTTGCTTAGTCGATTCTGTCTGGTTCGGGTAGCTCCATGTAGACAGCTTCGATATCTTCGTAACCGTATGCAAGAGCCTTCGCAATGCGATGAGCTCCATCAATTAGGTGATTCCTGTCCGTACTGATGATTATAGGGTAGTTTAGGTCAGCATCGAGCATTTGTTTGAAATGCTTGGCGACATTACGTATGGACGGAACCCGAGCGTCCGGATTACTGCTTCCTTTAAACCAACAGTCATCGTTCAGGCCTGGAATCGAATTAATCTTGACTCTTTTACGTGGGAGTTCCAAAGCCAACGGAAATAGTCTATCCACGTTCCAAGTGTACTTCCTGCCATCAACATTATGAGAATGCCATCCCATCGAATTCAACCTCTCTGTAGTAGGTATGCAATTGCTATTCTAGTATGGATTATATTGGATTGCAAGACCCGTAGAGATGGTCTTCTGAAAGTTATTTACTTACTGCACATGTTAACCAACTTGGCTATATCATACTAGATGTTTTCGAAAATGAATTTCTTATGGTTTCACCTTCGAGCATGAGTGACTCAGCGAAGTTTTTAAAGTACTACGACACAGCATACTATGATAGTGTAATTTTGAACCCAAAAACAATCACGGAAGCAAATTTTGAGCGTTAGTTTGATGCTGCTTATTTTTACATGTTTCCAAGTGTAAACTTCTGCTCCGCCACTAGAAACGATTTGGATAGCCAAGTACATTAAAAGCATTAATTGAGGCATTATCAGTGAGAGTCCCTTACGGGATATGCTCTTGGTAATGCCTTTTTTTTGTTGAGGCTTCTTAATATGCCAAAGGCGTTTATGTATCGCATGGGTACTCTATTGGAGCACAAACAGGGAAATCCTTGTACCAATGAATGAACTCAATTAACGATAATTGCCCCCCTTTTATTCAAGTTTCTTCATATGAGCAGGACTTCCGACTTAATTTGTCGAATTATACCAAAACAAATGACAGTATCGAAGGAGTTCCAGCATGCTTAAAAAATTGATGACGTTATTCCAATCTAAAAAAGCAAAACCGGAGTCAAAAGCATCTCCTCGTAAAAAGCCATCCAAACCGAAAGTAGAGGCCACCCGTATCGGGGAGTTGGGTGAGCATAAAATCAATATCCAACTGGATCAGCTGTCGAAGGAATGCCAGCATTTAAACGATCTGCTTATTCCAAATTCCAAATCGCGCACTGGGTACTCCCAAATCGATCACCTGATCGTTACCCCATATGGCATATTCGTCATTGAAACCAAAAACTACAATGGCGAGATCAAAGGGGCGCGCGAGGATCGGAATTGGAGCGTAAGCAACCGATTTAAAATGTATAACCCGTTGATGCAGAACTATGGCCATATTAAAGCGGTGGAGCAGCAACTGGCTGATATTCCAAACGTCATCTACATTTCTATGATTTCCTTCACAATGCGGTGCAGATTCAGCATCGATCCTGAGCTGAGAAAGATCGGCTCGGACGAGCTTATCGTATACGACGTGGAACTTACCGAATTTATTGAGCGAAAACTGACTAGACTCAAAGCAGAGAACCCTTCTCCGCGGTTTACGGACGATGAAGTTAGGAATATTAAAGAAAGGCTGGCTGTGCTTAATATCTCAGACCCAACTGTAAGGGATCAACATATTGAGAGGGCGAAAGCTTCAAAAGCAAACTCGAAATAGAGTGCTATCCCTGTACGAGATCATATCTGCGCCAACAGTCCTCAGCCAATCGCTATCGCGACATATGTTTCGTTTGAAATGCAGATAGAAACATTCTTACATAAGAAGGTGCCCAATGATTGTATACAGCAGCTCTGTTGCCGACTTTAAAGAGGCAGTGGACGAGAATAAAATTGCCGTTAATATCGAAACCGCATTTATCGAAAAGTTAGGAAAGCGACCATCCGTTTCGGAATGGCGCTCTTGGAATAATTCCATGCAGTTCATGGAGCGGATTATTCGCAACTCGAAAGTTGCCGACGACTGTGGGGTTATGATCGAATACAATATTCCGGCTACAAGCAAACGGATTGACTTTATCATCGCCGGTCAGGACGATAAGCAGAACCGAAATTTCATTATTGTTGAGCTCAAGCAGTGGGAAGAAGCATGGTCGACGGAAAAAGAAGATATAGTCAAACATCGATTAACGGCGGCGTGAGAGAAACGACCCATCCGTCCTATCAAGCATGGTCCTATAGACAATTCATCGTCGACATGAATACCGCCGTTTATAACCAGGATGTCACAGCGCACTCCGTGGCTTTTTTACATAATTATCGCGAAAAAAATCCGGAGCCTCTCAAATCGGAGCAGTATGAGAAAACGATCGCGGAGGCACCTCTATTCTTATCCCATGAAACGAAGAAGCTGCAAGAGTTCATTTTCAAATATGTTGGCAAGGGCAAAGGAATGCAACTCTTATATGAAATAGAAAACGGAAAAATTACGCCTTCTAAATCGTTGGTAGATCATATCAATGCTTTGTTTGAGGGGAACTCGGATTTTGTCCTGCTCGACGAGCAGAAAGTTGCCTATGAAACAATCGTAGCACTAGCTAAGAAACAGGACAAAAAAAGGACGATCATCATCAAGGGCGGCCCTGGTACAGGGAAATCCGTTATTTCTATGAATGCGCTTGGTGGCTTGCTCCGTCATAGCTTGAATGCCAAATTCGTTGCGCCTAACTCTTCTTTTCGGAATGTGATGGTAGAGATGCTGACGAAACAAAGCTCTAGATCGAAGATGAGAACGAAGAGCTTATTTATGGGGTCAGGCAGCTTTGTTGAATCGGAGACCGATCAATTCGATGTCCTAATCGTAGATGAAGCGCATCGCCTGAAGGGTAAAGGCGCCTATATGTATATGGGACAAAATCAGATTGAGGATATTGTCAAAAGCGCAAAAACGAGTGTGTTTTTCATAGATGATCTTCAGAGAATCCGTCCAGACGATATTGGTACGGTAGAGGAAGTTAAGAGAATTGCCAAGAAGCTTGGCTCTGAAATCTATGAATACTCATTACACGCTCAATTCAGGTGCGCGGGAGCAGAAGGCTACTTAAATTGGGTTGATGATGTCCTAGGCATACAGAACACAGGTAATTTCAACGGGTGGGATAAGGAGTTTTTCGATTTCCGGATTGTAGATACGCCACATCGTTTGTATGATCTTATTAAAGATAAACAAGGTAATGGACACAAAGCACGTCTATTAGCCGGATATGCATGGAGTTGGACACCAGCAAAGCAAGGTAATGCGAATGGACAGATCGAGGATGTAATATTGGAAGAGCATGACTTTAATATGCCTTGGAATGGCAATGCGATTCGCGAGTCATGGGCGATCCATCCTGATGGTATCGATCAGGTTGGCTGCGTTCATACGACGCAAGGGCTGGAGTTTGATTATGTCGGCGTCATCATCGGGAACGACCTGAGGTACGATGCTGCTACAGGTACGTTATATTCTGATTACAAAGACTACAAAGACAAAACAGGGAAAAAAGGGCTGAAGGACGATCCAGTCAGGCTTAATGCTCTTATCAAGAATATTTACAAAATTCTGATGTCCAGAGGAATGAAGGGCTGTTATATCTATTGCAGAGATCAATCGCTTCAAGAATACTTGATGAGGCGACTAGCAAAAACGACGGAATAGAAGGGGTATCAGTCCTTATGACCAATTATAACAAACTCGTCCGAGATCGGATTCCAGAGATCATAACCAATCAAGGCATGTCTTTCACAACTCGCGTTCTTGAGAATGATGAATATAAGACAGAGCTGCTTGCGAAGCTGAAAGAGGAAACAAACGAATTCATAGAAGCGAAGAGCGGCAGTGAAGCCTCCGAGGAATTGGCCGACATGCTAGAAGTCATACACGCTCTCGCGGAAACGATTGGAGTTACCGTTCAAGAACTAGAGCGAATCCGTGCGGATAAAGCCGTGAAGCGTGGTGGCTTTATGGAGAGAGTCTATCTCATAGAGGTGGTAGATGCCTGATTGGACGGGGCTATATGATAGACTAAGTAGGATTTTTCGAAAATATTCTAAGGTCTTTAACGTTTATATTATAATAGTCCTATATTTGCACCATTAGATCTGGAGGACACAATCATGCCACTTCCCGCCGAATTATCCTCAATATTTAGAAGCAAACAAAAGTCCTATAAAATGGTTCTTATCCTTTCAATAATAGATGAGTATCGAACCACTCTTAATCAAGCCATTTCACTCGATGATGTAGGTAGACGCTTCTTGGCTTATTTTCAAAACAGCATCATAGAAGGGAAAAAGGTAGACTCCCCTCCGAGTGGTGTAGCTGCAAGCTGGACTGAATTTACGCTGAGCCAAACCAAATCACTGCTCTACACGCCGATTAAAGCGTTATCTTCAATACTTGATGAAAGTAACGGAGGACTAACCATCTCGTTTAAGTCGACGATCTGGGACAAGTTAAACGAGGAGACTATGGATGAATTGCAGAGATATGCCCTGGTCGAATTAGATAACTATAATAACAATTTAGCTGCACCAGTATCACTTAATCAGTCATTAACTCAAATCATAAATGACTACATAAGTGCTAAAACACAGCCATTCTCCAATCATCCATTGGGTACATTGCTCCGACAAACCCTTCCAACAAATTTAAAGAAATTAACCTTCATTGATGATAAGTATAAAGTACAGGGTTCTATCGGTCAGGGGAACTGGGCTAATATTCCTTGGCTTGCCGTTCTGGACAAGCGGATTACTGAGACGACGCAGTATGGTGAATATGTGGTGTATTTGTTTGCCGAGGATATGAGCTCGGTCTATTTGACGTTAGCCCAAGGGGTTACTGTTCCGCTTAGGGATCGGGGCAAGAGAGAGGGGTATCAGTATCTCCAGCAAAAGGTCCAGGAAATTCGTGAGCTTCTGCCACTTGAGAATATGCAAAAGGATGAACACATCCACCTGACATCAAGTGGTCTGGGACGCGATTATCAAGTGTCTACTATCGCTTACATACGTTATGAGCGGGATCATATCCCAGATGAAGAACAACTGACTGCAGATTTGGAAAATATGATGGCCAATTATAAACTTTACGCAGATAAAGTAACGAACCCGGTATCTACGCCAAATCCAACATTTAAATTTACAATGGCTCATCTCTACTTGGCTCATGGAATCATCGCTTATCTCGGAAAAGAATTTCCGACCCCTATCGAATTAGATGAATTAACCGCCAATCAATCAGCTGTCTTAATTTCCGGTGATGATGTGAAGCACCCAAAGGAGCGGATCCAGCATATTGGTAGGGCATTATTGGAGCTCGGTCTTATTCATATTGATAATAGTCATTATTCTTTAACTCCCTTAGGTGTCCAATATGCTAACGCCTTTGATTCAAACCTATGGAGGCTGAGCTCAGAGCAAGTCAAACTTCTCAGACAAAAACTAGCCGTGAAAGATAGCGACGCCAGCAGCACCAGCAACCTGATCAAAGTAATAAATATGGCAATAATAATCGTCCGTAACTTAAATGAATTTTCTTTAGAACAATTCAACGAGAAGTTTATTTCTGGAATGCAAATGCAGGATGAATGGGGGAAGGTCACCCAGGAGAACAGGTCTAGGTTCATGCTGAATTGGCTAGAAGAGATTGCATTCATTCAGAAGCTGGGAGACAAGTATATTTTTCACGAGGATAAGGAGAATGAGCCTTTGGATACTTTAACAGTTTCTGAACGCATCGAGCACATCAAAGATTTTATCGGTCAGAAAGGCTTTCACTATCCAGGCTCATTAATCGAGAACCTCTATTTATCATTTAAAACCAAACCTTTTGTGATTCTCGCCGGTGTTTCAGGAACGGGTAAAACCAAGCTTGTTAAGTTATTCGCAGAGGCCCTCGGTGCCACAACTCTAAATAAACAGTTCGCACTCATCCCGGTAAGGCCGGACTGGAGCGACCCGTCTGATCTGCTCGGCTATAAAGATTTATCCGGAGCTTATCGTCCGGGACAATTGGCAGAGGTGCTGGTTGAGGCATCAAAAACAAACAATCGTCACAAGCCATATTTTATATGTCTGGATGAAATGAATCTGGCTAGAGTTGAGCATTATTTCAGTGATTTGCTTAGTATCATCGAGACCCAAGAATGGCAAAACGATCATATCGTGACTTCCCCCTTAATCCATAAGGATTCTCTAAGGCTCGAGGATCAACCGGTATATGGTAACTTGTCTCTTCCGGATAACGTCTATTTGATTGGAACCGTGAACATGGATGAGACCACGCATCCTTTCAGCAAAAAGGTGCTTGATCGCGCGAATACGATTGAGTTTAACTACATTAATCTAAGTCAGTTCCCAGATGAAGTCGATTTCTCGAATGCGGTTGGAGCTTCTCGAGCAGACAATTCCTTCTTACGGAGTGAGTATCTTCAGTTAATCGATGGTTATCGAGATCACCGCGATTTGGTCCAGAGAACAACAGAAAAGCTTGTTAAAATTAACAGCATTCTAGAAGAGATTCATTCCCATGTCGGCTTTCGGATTCGGGATGCGGTTTGTTTTTACATGATTTACAATGAACGGTTCCAGTTGTTAAGCGAGGATGCGGCATTTGATCTGCAACTGCTTCAGAAGATTTTGCCTCGTGTTCAAGGGAGTAGCTCTTCCGTAAAACGTGTATTGTTACAGCTGATGCAGGGAGCTTTGGGAAAGACATTGCCGATTGTAGAGCTAATGGAAGATGCCTCAGATCTATATATGAAATGGAGTGCAAGCCAAACGGCAGAAGCGGTGAAACATCCGCAAACCGCCCGGAAAATTGCGTTTATGCTACGGAGGTTAGAGGAAGATGGCTTCACCTCATACTGGCTCTCTTAATCAAAGCGTGGAGCTTCTACGTGTGGAGACAAACCTATTTAATTTATATTTTCAAGGCAAGCCGTTTCATCCAACGGTGGAGTCTTTACAATTACATCGAACGAATGAGGAGAAATGGGTGGCTGCCGGTTTACAGGTATCCACTCTTTCGACATCCCTAACCATTGAAAGTATATCTGTGTTCAATCCGGAGCTTAGGGAGCTGTCAGACTGGCAGACTGGGGATCAGAGTTTTCCTATCTTTTTTGAAACACAAAGTTATGAGTTGGTGATCGAGAAAAAAGAAGAGGTGGCATTATCCTTTCACCATGATAATGTCTATCTCCGGCAGGCAGTTAAACCATTAGGGAAAATGATCATCTCCGGCTTGTTGAATTTTCAAAACGAAGTTGGGCTCACAGAGTTGGAGCTTCGTTTAAATGGGCTGCCCATATTTCAATTGCAACTCGAAATTTTTCCTTCAAAGATCGATTATAAACAAGACTATCAAATGATTCTTCACGATGTGAATCAACAGATCTATAATCTGTCCTTTGATTTCATGCGGAAGACTTACAATCTCACTGGGTTAAAGGAAACACGCAACCAAAGCTTAACCGAATTTTTTACTATTCTTCAGCATGTGTTCGACCAACTGGTCCATGCCGTGGAGCGAATCAAAGCTGCACCCCATTCTAAGCTTGAGTACGAGAAGCATTTAGTGGAAGCAGCAAGGGTGAAGAGAGCTGGCAGGGAGAATATGGCCTACCTAACCAAGAGGCCGCAGCTCCTTGTGCAGGATGAGAAGCTCGGGTTTATTCCCTTGAACGATAGGCTTTTTTATCCAAGTCATGTGCTTGAAACGAAACGTCAGGTCAATTACGACACGATGGAAAATCGGTTTGTCCGCTGGGTTCTGCTGCGTATCTCCAAGAAGCTAAAAGATTTAAAAACTCGTCTAACCGAAAAAAATCGTCTGCAAGACCCGCTTCTGACTAAACGCTTGAATTTTATGCAAACGCAGTTGCAACGTCTTCTGAAAATGGATTTCTTGAATGTTGGGGAGATGAGGCAGCTATCGGTAACACTTGTGTTGCAGATGGCTCCGGGCTATCGAGAAGTCTATCGAAATTATCTAATGCTGATGAAAGGCTTATCCATTCAAAGTGATTTGTTCCGTCTGTCCATGAAGGATTTAGCCCAATTGTATGAATATTGGTGCTTTCTTAAGATCCATGATCTCCTCGGCCGGAAATATGAGTTGTTGAAGCAAGACATCATTAAGGTAAACCGAACAGGAGTATTCGTGACATTGGATAAGTCTCAGCAGGCGAGGATGGTTTATCGAAACCCGAAGAACGGTGAGATATTCACCCTTTACTATAATGCATTACCGAAAGGCGATCATAGCGAGACATTGGGGCAGAAGCCGGATAATGTCCTTACGCTCAGAAAAAATGATTCCGCAGCGGAATATAAATATATCTTCGATGCCAAGTATCGCCTAAATCCGGCTTATGAGGGTACGCCATATTACAACAAGTACAAGATACCAGGTCCAGAGGAAGATGATATTAATACGATGCATCGCTATAGAGATGCAATTGTGTATACCGACGCGCAGAGTCGTGAACTCGAACGAAGTATGTTCGGTGCATACGTATTGTTTCCTCATCATAATGAGGAACAATTCCGAGAACATCGGTTTTATAAAAGTATTGAGATGATTAACGTTGGCGCATTCCCATTTTTACCCAACTCCACGAAGCTCATGGAGGATTTCTTGGATGAAATTATTATGGATAGCCCAGAAAAGGCTTATGAACGCTCGACTCGTCCGAGGGGAACGAAGGAGTACTATCGGAATAAGCTTACAGGTAAAAATGTTCTGGTCGGATCGCTCAGAGAAGTCTCACAGCTTGAAGATGCGCTGAGATACGGATATTATCATGTTCCGTTGGAGAATATCTCTGATCATACCTTATTAACACAGCTCGAATATGTAGCACTCTACCAGTCACGAAATCAGTTTCTTGCCCGGGGAGATATAGGTGTGAACTGGTATGGTAAAGTGGTTGATTGGCGGGTGGTTCGGCGTAAGGAGATCTTGGAACGACCGGCTAGAAGGGGGACAGAGGAGAAGTTGTATGTGAAGTTCACAGTAGAGAGTTGGGTCAAACGTGAGCGGGCCATCGTTCCGGGAGGTAGGGGAATATACTCGCTCCTTTATACATCAAAGTATATTTTTGATCGAGCCCTGGAGATTGCAGAGCTTAAGCTAGAATCAGAAGAGGATCTAGTAGCATGGCGTGAGCAGAGGCGACAAGGTACCGTTAAAGTAGAGTTGGATCATGAACAAGTGGATTTGGCGAAGGTTATGGGGATTCGTTTGAGGGAATGAAAATAATACTCCGACATGCATCCTATAATCTTGTTTTTTATATAAAATCCAAATATATAGCGTTTGATGTAGCAGACCTACAGCACATAGGATTGGTCCATCAATTCCCATTATTACAAGGGAACCTAGATCTTCGAACGTCATCTAACTCTGCCAGGGGTTAGCAGTCCCATATTTATGCCATCAATCTAGGAGGTATCAACTTTTATGGATGAAAAAGAAAATCGCGTTAAGGTAATGCTTAATAACTCAAATGAGAATCTTATTTATATTGATAAAAATGACTCCTTGTCTTGGGAACTAAATTCTTTAGATGATAGGGGGAATATGGTGTTAGCTGAATGTGTTAGATTAAAAGGAGTAATTGAATCTACTGTCGTGAGACAATATAAATTCTCAGCAAGTATGTTATTAGGTACCGTTTTTACTAAAGTCTTAATTCAAAAAACAAATGATATAAAATCCGAGTTCCGATATGTTGAAAAGTCATTAAAAAAAATAAATAAAAAAATTGTGAAAACTATAGCATATGATCGAAATTATGAGATATATAGGACATACAAAAATGGGGTTGGATACTGGTATAGAGATATTCCCGATCTTCACAAACCAGCTGCCTCAGAGTTTAATACGCTTTTAAGTCTCTCAAATGCTTGTTTACCAAGAGGACAAAGAAAAGTTATTTATTCACAGCTTGCCTCTACCTTAGCGGCTTCATTCCAAAGAAACGACGATGAAGATGTACTAAATGGATTCGAAACGATTCGAACTTCCATAATTGCAAGAGCAGAGTCAAGTATTCGTATTTCGTATTTTCTTTCCACGCTGTGTTTATATCTTTTATTAGTTGCAATTTCTTGTTATTTATTTTCTATGGATACTCTGTTATTTTGGATAATCGGTGGTTTGTCTGGGGTAACTGGTGCATTTGTCTCGACATTAAATAATGTTGAAAAATTATCTTTTGACATTTATTCTCCTGTACGAAGTATAATACTTCAGGGATGCACGAGGCTCTTAGTTGGAATAATTTCTGGACTTTTTGTAATTATTGCATCAAAGTCTAATTTAATTCTCGGTGCTTTTGCTGAAAGCCCTTACTCATTAGCAGTCTTTTCATTTATTTCTGGTTTTAGTGAGCGTTTCCTACCGGATCTAATAAAAATGATTTCTACAACCAGTACGATTAAAAGAGGAATGTAATATAAATATAATTGCTTAGGGGTAACTGGTTTCTAACACAAATATGTAAGATGTCAAGCTTCCATAACGTCCTCTGCACTTTAACAGCGTAAAGTCCCATTTAATCCCTTCCAACAATCGGAGGTGTTCTTTGATTGGTTAAGCAATTAATAACCATGTTGTATTATATAAGCTAGACGTATGCGAGGGCGTGAAATATTTTGAAGACAAGAAGACGGATATTTTCTTTATTACGCTGAATAAATCGGATAAGGATTTCTCGCCTTCGACGCTGTATGAGGACTATGCGATGAATGAACGTCTCTTTCATTGGCAGACGCAGAGCCGGATATCCGAGCAAACGAGCACGGCGCAACGATACATTAACCACAAAAAGACGGGCAATCGGATCGCGCTGTTCGTGAGGGAGTATAAAGAGGAAAACAACTACACCGCTTCTTTCGTTTTCTTAGGTGAGGCTGAGTATGTCAGGCACGAGGGAAGCAAGCCGATGAGCATCATTTGGCGTCTGAAGGAGGACATGCCTGCAGCGCTGGTGCCGGTGGCGAACAAAGTGATCGTATAGGATGTGGACGGAAATGATTGAAGTGGCGGCTGCCATTATTGAGGATGAAGAGGGGCGAATACTAATTGCTCGTCGAGCAAAAGGGAAGTCGCAGGAGGGGATGTGGGAGTTTCCCGGCGGGAAGCTGGAGCAGGGCGAATCGCCCGAAGAATGCCTGCGGAGAGAGCTGATGGAGGAAATGGGCATCACGATCGAGCCTTATGCGTATTTTGGCGTTAACGAGCATGATTACGGGACGATAACGATTCGTCTCCTCGCTTACAAAGCGAAGCTCGTAAGCGGGGAGATCGTGCTGACGGATCATGATGACTATCGATGGGTTAGGACGGAGGAGTTCGGGGAGTATACGTTTGCTCCGGCGGATGTTCCGTTTTTGAGGAACCTGATTTCAAGTTGAGATCAAGGTTTATCGCCGTTTCTTCGCCCCTCCCCAATGAGATATTAATACCCCTCTCATAAGATATTTTTCCCCCTTTCCCCACCAAGGCCATCAGGTATGATGAAAGTGACATTGACATCGATCGTGCGGAGGGATAGCCCATGTACAAAGTAATCATTGTGGACGACGAATTGGTTGTCAGGGACGGACTTAAGCAAACGATCGAGTGGGAGGAGCACGGCTTCGCGCTGATCGGGGATTACGAGAATGGAAGAGACGCATGGGAAGCGATCGAAGCCTTCAAGCCGGATCTGGTTATCTCGGACATTAGCATGCCGCTTATGGACGGGCTGGAGCTGGCGGGAATGGTTTCGGCTAATTATCCGTATATCAAAATGATCATTCTGACCGGATACGATCAGTTCGAGTATGCACAGCAGGCGATCCGGCTCAAGGTGTCGGACTTCATTCTGAAGCCGATCACCGCGAAGGATATGAGAGCGCTGCTGGTCAAAGTCCGGCTGGAGATGGACGAGGAGACGAAGCGGCGCGAGGATCTCGGCCGGCTGCGCAGCCAGCTCCATCTGAGCTTGCCGCTGCTGCGGGAACGATTTTTGGAGCGGCTTGTCGTGCTTGGTCTTGGAAGGCAGGAGATCGAGGGGCAATTCGCGTTTTTTGGGTTGCCTGCGGTGACGCCTCCATTCATCGTTATGCTGGCGGACATCGACGACTTCGGCGAACGCGAGGCATGGATGGATGATGGCCACGACGCGGAGTTTTTTCGGTTTGCCGTTTATAACATTTTCGAAGAGGTCATCTCGACCCGTAGTAACGCGCTTCTGTTTCGCACGAGGGAAGAGCGGCTTGTCGTCATTCTGAACGGAGCCGAAGGAGAGGACGAGCTATACGTTGGGGCCTACGGGATGGCGGAGGAAGCAAGGCACCACATTGAGAGGTACCTGAAGTTCACCGTGACGATCGGCATTGGACGCGCCTGTTCGTCGCCGGAGCAGCTTCCGGTATCCTACAAGAGCGCCCAATCTGCTCTGGATTATCGATTTCAGCTTGGGAAGAACCGGATCCTCAGCATCAACGATCTGGAAGGAAGCCAAGGCTGGGCGATGCCGGCTGCCCTGTCCGGCGACTGGGATCGCAAGCTTTCCGCATCGGTCAAGACGGGCTCGGGAGAAGCGGCGTGCCGCCAAATCGAGTGCTTGATCGAGGAATTTAGACGCTCGCGAATGCCGATCGAGGCGGTATTTCTGCAGACGCAGAGAGTCGTACTGACGCTCATGAACGTCATGCAAGAGCTCGGTGCGCATGAGGCGGAGGATCTGAGGAAACGCCAGCTGTGGCTGACGGACATTTATCGCTTCAAAACGCTGGACGAGATCGAAGTCTGGCTGAAGGCGATCGCGAGCGAGTTGGCGGCGTCCGCACTGGACAACCGCAATCTGGTCGCCAGCAATCAGATTGCCAAAGCGACCGAATACATTGAAGAGCATTATGCCGAGGAGAAGCTGTCGCTTCAGCACCTGTGCCGGCACACCCTGATGAGCACGAGCTATTTCAGCCTTCTCTTCAAGCAATATACCGGAGAGACCTTCGTCGAATACTTGACCCGGGTACGGCTCGAGAGAGCGAAGGAGCTTCTCCTTGCCACCTCGCTCAAATTTTACGAGATCGCGTCGCAGGTAGGCTACGCGGATCCGAATTACTTCAGCATCCTGTTCAAGAAGCATACGGGCTCGTCTCCGCGGGATTTCCGGGAGAAGCAGGCAAAGGAGAGTCTCCGCTGACATGTTCCGAGAACGCAGGCCGTTATTCCCGCTTTTTCCTCTAAAGAGCATTCAATCGAGCATTGCCTTCGCTTTCTCCGTTCTGATCCTGCTGACGATCGCGGCGACGAGCTTGTTCGCGTATCGGCTCTCCGTCAACGCCGTCGAGAGAAACTCGAAGGGCTATATTCAGGAAGTCATCAACCAGGTGAACACGAACATCCAGTCCTATGTCGATAACATGGAGAACATTTCCCTGCTCGCGATGACGAATAAGGACGTGAAATATTACATTTCCAGCAACAGCTTCATCGGGAACGAAGGACGCCGTCCTTATGAGAAGCGGATCTCGGACCTCTTCCAATCCATTCTCTACACCCGCAAAGATATTGCTTCCATTATGGTATTCGGCTACAACGGACGATTCGTCTCCGATCGCCGGATTACGACGCTGAACCCGAATGCGAAGGTGGAGGAGCAAGCCTGGTACGTTAACGCTCAGAGGGAAGGCGGCAAGTCGGTTATCTCCGAGCCCCATGTGCAGAACATCATTCAGAACGAATATCGCTGGGTCGTTTCGCTGAGCCGGGAGCTGAAAAATTCGGACGGCATGACGGCTGACGGCATTTTTCTCGTCGATTTGAATTTAAGCGTCATTAACGATCTGCTCAGTCAAATCAACCTTGGCAAAAAAGGCTACGTATTCATTGTCGACGGCAGCGGCAATATCGTCTACCACCCGGAGCAGCAGCTCATTTACAGCAATCTGCGCTCCGAGCAGATCGCCGAGGTTGTACGAGCGGGAAGCGGCACTACGTTTAAGGTGGAGGACGAAGAGGGCAAACGTTTCTATTCGGTCAAGGACACAAGCTTCGGGTGGAAAATCGTCGGGGTCGCCTATGCGGAAGACCTGATCGGCTACAAAAGCACGCTGATCAACTTTTTGTTCATCACGCTCGGCGGAGTGGCGGTCTCCCTCGTCATCTCCGTTCTGCTGTCGCGCCGGCTGTCGCGGCCGATTCGCAATCTGCAGCGGAACATGCGGAAGGTGGAAAAAGGCAACTTCGACGTGCAGGCCGAAGTGACGCAGATGAACGAGATCGGCCAGCTCGCGCGAACGTTCAACATGATGGTCGGGCAGATCAAGAACCTGATGCAGGAAATATTCGACACGCACGAGAACAAGCGCAAGAGCGAGCTTCAACTGCTGCAGGCGCAGATCAATCCCCATTTTCTGTATAATACGCTCGATTCGATTGTGTGGATGGCGGAGACGAAGAAGCATGAGGAGGTCGTTGAAATGACTTCCGCTCTCGCCAAGCTGTTCCGGGCGGGCATCACGAAGGAGCAGGAGCTTGTCCCGATTCGGATCGAGCTTGAGCATATTACCAATTACCTGCTCATTCAGAAGATGAGATATTCGAGCAAGCTCGACTATCGACTGGAGATTTCCGACTCGATTCTGGGCTGCAAGACGCTTAAGATTTTGCTTCAGCCCTTTGTGGAGAACGCGATTTATCACGGCATTCGCAATATGCCGGGCAGCGGAACGATCGTCATTCGAGGAATGGAGACGCAAGACGGCATCGTGTTCGAGGTCGAGGACGACGGGCTTGGCATGACGGAGGAGCAGCTGGAGAAAATCTGGGAAGCGCCGGACGGAGAGTGGAAAAACGGAGGGATCGGCATTCGAAACGTGAACGAAAGAATTCGGTTGTACTTCGGGCAAGCCTACGGAATCTCCATCCGAAGCGAGCTGGCAGAGGGGACCTGCGTGACCATTCGCATCCCTAAGATTGAGGGATCGGGAGGCATGGGCTGATGCGGATTCAGAGGTTTACGGTGGGAATGGGATTGCTGGTTGCGGCGACCGCGCTATTCCTCGTTTTTTACTTCCAGCTCTATAGGGGAGGCTCGGCGAACGAGCCGAGGATCGCGGTTATGCTGAAATCCACCAACGTGCGTTCGGACTTCTGGCAGACGGTTCGCGAGGGTGCGGTAGCGGGAGTCAAGGGGAGCGGTGCCCGGCTCGAGGTCATGGGCTCGCTGCAGGATACCGACGCGGCGGCCCAGGTTCGGCTGCTGGAGGACGTCCTCTTGCGGAAACCGGAAGCGCTCGTTGTCGCGCCGATCGAGGACGCCGGGGTGAGGAAAGTACTTGCGCGAATCCGAGAAGCGGGCATCAAGCTGGTCGTGATGGATATGCCGACGGATCCGGATTTGGATGCGGTGACGTTATCCAGCAATTACGCGGAAGCGGGCCGGGAGGCTGGAGAGATCGCTGTTGCGGAAACTGCGGGAGCCCCGCGCGTGGCGGTACTGAGCGATTACGAGTCATCCAGCGTATCGGCAGAGAGAGTAAAGGGAATTCGCGAGGCGATCGATGCTAACGAGAACAGCTTCGTCGGAACCTTTTACAGCGAAAATGATGAGGATCGTGCCTATGTGCTGGCGACGAATCTTCTTAGCTCCGAACCGGACATGAACGCGATCATCGCGCTGAGCGAGCCAGCGGCTCTGGGGGCGGCTAAAGCGGTGGAGGAAGCGGGCAAGCAGAATGTGGTGAAGCTTATCGCCTTCGACAGCTCGCTCTACGAGATCAAGCTAATGGAGGAAGGCAGTCTGAGCGCCATGATCGTTCAGCGGCCTTTCAACATGGGGTATCTCGGGGTGCGCACGGCTCTGAAGTTAATCGACCGCAAGCCGGTTCCGAGGATGACGTATATCGATTCCATCGTCGTGACGAGAGACAACATGTACTCTCCGGAAAACCAGAAGCTTCTGTTTCCATTCAGGTAGCGAGTCGGATATACGGGATGAAGAGGGAGGGATAGGAATGAAGCGGAGGAGTGCTCGCGCGTTATTGCTGGTATCTATACTGTCGGCAGCAACGCTGCTCGGGGCGTGCTCGGACAAGGAGTCGCAGGTTATCGTCACCGAGGAGGAGAAGCAATCGGTTATCCGTTTCGTTGCCGCGGAATACAGCACGGAGAGCAAACCGTTCCTGGAAAATATTGTACGACAGTTCGAGATTCAGAACCCGGAAATTATCGTTGATCTTCAGGTGGCGAACTGGAACGTGCTGGATGGCATCTACACGTCGATGCTGAGCAAGAATAGCCCTCCCGATCTGCTCATCACGAACGTATACGCCCATTTCGCCCATGCGGGCAAGCTGAACGATCTGAACGAGATTATTTCTCCGGAGCTGAGGGCCAAGCTGTATCCGAATCTGATGCAGATGGATCGGATCGGGGACAAGCAGTACGCGCTTCCGTATGTGGCATCGATTCGCAACTTGTACTATAACGAAGAGCTGTTCGAAGGGGCGGGAATCGGGGCGCCGCCGAAGACGTGGAGCGAGCTTATGGAGGACGCGCGCAAAATCAAAGAGACGAGCGCGGCTCATGGCTTCGGCGTGGATTTGACGGACGACGAGATTCAGGCTTACTTGTCTTACTTCTTCTTCGGTTCCGGCGGCGGTTGGATCAAGAACGGCAAGTGGGCCATCAACTCTCCCGAGAATGTGCAGGGACTGACCTATCTAAAGGAGCTTTACGGTCAAGGGCTGACCGATTCGGAGCCGACGGTTACGACCCGCGACGAGAAGCAACGAATCATGGGCGACGGCAAGCTCGGCATGATGATCTCCGGCAACTACTTCGCGTCCGTCGTGACGCGCGAGTCGCCCGGCCTGCGCTGGGGAAGCGGTCCGCTCCCGGTCAGAGACGGGATGCCGCCGATTTCATTCGGGGTTCAGGATGTGCTGGTCTCCTTCCAGACCGACCATACGGACAAGACGGCACTCATGAAGTTTCTTGATTTTCTGTATGATGACAACAACTACGAGGATATGATCGTCCGGGAAGGCTTTATCCCGGTTACGTCTACCGTCGGAGGCAAGCTATCCCGATCCGATTCGGCGATGAAGCGGTACTTGCAGGAGCTTGGCAAGGCTAACTTCTACCCGATCCAGGAGCCCGCCTGGCAAGCGGTTATGGATACAAGCCGCAAAATGGGCGATGCCGTCCTCTACGACAACCTGTCGCCGCAGGACGCGCTCGACCAGCTTCAGAAGTTCGCGGAGACCCGCAGCGGGCAATAGCGGGCAGAGCGGCGTTCAGCCGCACAATAAGAAAATACTAGAGATTATTTGGAAGATATTCGATAGAGACGCGAAGCCCTCCCCGATATGATGGTTACAGGCGCCGAAGATGGCGCAAACCAGCATATACGGGGAGGTTTTTTGCACTATGGTGTTAAACAAAAAATGGGCGGCGCTTTGCCTTGCCGCTGTCATGATGATCGTGCTGCTGGGAGCCTGCGGCTCTAACAGCAACAGCAATAACGGAGGCGCAACCGAAGCGCCGAGCACGAATGCAACCGAGGATCCAAGCACAAATGCAACCGAAGAGCCAAGCACAGGCTCGTCCGAGACCAAGCTGACCGGCGATTTCGAGATTCAATACTTCGTCGGCGGTTATGGCGACAAGTGGTGGAAGAAGGTCATTGCCGATTTCGCGGCAGCGAATCCGGAGCTTAACATCAAGGAGAGCGCCGGTCCGAAAATCAACGAGCAGAACAAACCGCGCTGGATCGGGGGCAACCCGCCGGATTTCGTCTACATTGACGGTCCGAACCTGAACGACCGCCAGATGGTCGAAGACGGCCAACTCGAGGACCTGACCGACTGGCTGAAGGATGCCAACAACATCGACGGCGACAAGATCCTCGACGCGCTGGCTCAACAGCCGCAGCAATATGACGGCAAGATCTACAATATCCCGCTCGTTCTGAACTCGTGGGGCATTTTCTGGGATAAGGCTTTATTCAAGGAGAAGGGCTACGCCGAACCGACCGACTTCCAATCGTTCCTCGAAGTCAGCGAGAAAATCAAGGCAGACGGCATTACGCCTTATATCCATACCGGCAAATATCCTTACTACATCAACGGCTCGATTCTGTATCCGGCGATCGTCTCGAACAATAACGACGACTACACGATCTTGCAAGACATGGCGGCGAACAAGATCGAAGCTTACCAAAGTCCGGCCGTTCTCGCAGCTTTGAACCAAATCGCGGAAATGCGCGACAAGGGCCTGATCGACAAGGCGGCCATCCAAATCAACCATACCGACTCGCAAATGATGTTCCTGCAGCATAAAGACGCGTTCATCTCCAACGGCCTCTGGCTGCCGAACGAAATGGCGAAGGACGTACCGGAAGGCTTCGACTTCGGCTTCATTCCGTCGCTCACTCAGAAGCCGGGCGGCAAGGTCGTCGCGAACACGTCCACCGCCACTGTCGCAATCGCAAAAAATGCGAAGAACAAAGAAGCGGCGAAGGCGTTCCTGCAGTTCGTTTTCTCCAAGGCTCAAGCTTCCCAGTGGGCGGAGCTGAGCGGCGCTCCTTCCAACATCAAAGGCGACATCAGCAGCTCGAATGCGCCTAGCTTCGTTAAGGATGCAGCGAAGTATCTGACGGATCCCAACACGGTCGTCATCCCGACGATTACGTTCAACGCGGACGTCGATACGGAAATGCAGAATGCGACGGATGCGTTGACGATCGGCAAGATTACGCCGGACGAGTGGGTTAAACGCGTAACCGATGTCGTCGCCAAGGTCAAGTAACATTCTCTAGCTTATCGATTTGAAAAACCGTGGAAGCGGAGGCACCCAGGGCGCGAGCCTGAAGGATGCCTCCGCGAATTTACTTGAAAGGAAGGCGGCCCGCATGAAGTCGGTATCGGAAAAGCTTCAGCGCAACTTGTTCATCGCCACGTTCATCGTTCCGACTCTCGTATTTTTCTTCATCTTCACCATCTATCCGGTCATGCAGGCGCTGTACTACTCGATGTTCGATTGGTCGGGGATGTCGGATACGAAGGATTTCATCGGCTTCGACAACTTTACGAATATGTTCAAAGACCCGATCGTTCTAAGAGCCATCGGCAACGACTACCTTCTCGTGGCGGGCAAGATCGTCGGAATCATGGTTCTGGCAACCTTCTTCGCCGTCGCTCTGACACGCTTCAACTTTAAGCTGGCGGGCTTTTTCCGGTCGATATTTTTTATCCCGAACGTGATCTCCGTCGTCGTCATCGGCGTGCTGTGGAACTTCATTTATAACCCGCAGATCGGCTTCCTGAACGCGTTCCTCTCCCTGTTTACGGAAGAGAAGGTGACGATCGCCTGGCTCGGCTTCACCTCGCATACGATCTATATGCTGCTGCCTCCAGCCATCTGGGCGGGTATCGGCTTCTATATGATTCTGTTGATCGCAGCGATTCAGAATATTCCGGAGTCCTACTACGAGGCGGCCCAATTGGAGGGCGCGAGTCAGTGGAAGCAGTTCAGGAACATCACGGTTCCCCTCATTTGGGAGCAGATGAAGGTATCCATCATCAACATCATGATGACGACGCTCAACGGCTCCTTCGTCATCGTCTGGATCATGACGGAAGGCGGACCGGACAATTCGACTCATGTTATGGGCTCGTACCTGTACCAGATGGCTTTCCGGCAATATCATTTCGGCTACGCGGCGGCCATAGGGGTGCTTATTCTCGTTCTGTCCCTGATCACAACGGTCATCCTGCAGCGGCTGCTCCGTCATGAATCGGTCGAACTGAGCTAGAGGTCAAAGGGGGACAACAGAATGAATATGGGCATCAAAAATCCGGTCGTCAAGCTTATTTTCTTCGCTATTCTTGTCATATGGAGCATCTCTGTGCTGTATCCGTTGTTGTGGACGCTGTTAGACGCATTGAAAAACAACGAGCAGTTTTTCTTAAACGCGCCGTGGGCGCCGCCTGAATTTCCATTGCTATGGTCGAACTTTTCCTATGTCTGGAACAAGTATCATTTCGACGTGTACTTTATCAACTCGATCGTGGTGACGGGCGGCTCGACGCTGCTCGGCTTGCTGCTGTCCGCTACGACTGCTTACGTGCTGGCCCGGTACAAATTCAAGGGAAGCAACGGGTTGTATTTGCTCTACATCTCGTCGATGATGGTTCCGTTTATTTTGGCGCTTATCCCGTTGTTTTTCCTGATGGATTCCATGAATCTGATCAATACCAAAATCGGTCTTATCTTCGTATATACGTCCAGCGTCATCGCGTTCGGCGTGTTCGTGCTGGTCGGTTTCTTCAAGTCGTTGCCGAAGGAGCTCGAGGAAGCTGCGGTTATCGACGGAGCCTCACATTACGGAACGTTCTTCCGCGTCATGCTGCCGCTGTCGCAGCCGGGACTTATCACGGTCGGCATCGTGAACGTCCTGAACATCTGGAACGAATATATCGTGGGCACCATCCTGATCAACGATCCCGCGCAGTATACACTGCCTATCGAAATTGGGATTATGCAGGCCGAAATGCAATACCGCACCGAATGGGGTCCGCTGTTCGCGGCTCTTCTTATGACGATCATTCCGGTGCTTATCGTCTATATTATTTTCCAGAAGAAAATCGCTAGCGGCATTACGGCAGGAGCAGTTAAGTAGCAGAATAGCAGGTGTTCTCCAAGGACGTCGAAGGAAATGCGCAAGCTGCTGGCAATGAATGCGATAACGGGACAGGTCCTCTCTATCGCCGTCCCCATTGCATCCGCACAGCTTTGGTTTTGTTCTCGGCACGAATGCCAAGTTTCAAACATGGGCGCGCACGGATATTGAATCTGTAACCAAGAAAAACAAGCAATTCAATAAATGGCGGCTACAAGGTGGTTATCCCTGTACCGCCATTTGGCGTTCAATCGAGGGAGTGCCCTGAATGAACAGGATCCTCGGGCGTTTCTGCTGATCCCGCCCTCAAAAAGCCGGTTGCACTGAAACCATCAGAGCAGCCGGCTTTATTGCGTGAAAGGAGAAATGTACATGCGAAAGTAATTGGTCTCGCCAATCAATTTGTAGCCCGATTGATTTTTCTATATTATGGCATTAGTCGACATTTTACGCCAAGTTATGATATTCTCTCTATGAGAATGTAGTCAACTTGTTGATGCGCTTTGAATCTACGCCGATTTCTAACCAGATAACTATATATTGTACATTTTATGAGGATGAATATTAGGCGGGTGATCAACTATGGGGAAAATAGCAGTCATAGAAGAGATTATGGGTGAGCGGGAAGTAAAACAGTACTTTGAAACTTGGCTCGAGACAATCATACGTTCGCGCATTCCGATAACAGCAATCTTCTTAAAGGCTGTGACTTCTTTACATGGATCGGATGAACAAGAGCATCATGTGCAAGATCATGTTACATTTTTTTTGCAATCTAAAATACGCAAAACGGATTTGCTTTTCCAGCTATCGGATGGGAACCATTGGGGGATTTTCTTTCTTCAAAACAGCGCAGTTGAAGCAAAGGCATTTTTGAATCGGATTTTTTCTATTTTAAAGGAAGAACAATCTCATCCCATAGAATTGAAAGCTTCTATTACAGAAATACGAAACAATGATGTTACGTTTGAAGCATTAATTAACAAAAATAAACAGCGGCTCGCTGATCACGAGCAATCAAGCTGGACGATTGAAGAGATTGCCGATTATCGTATGCAGCCCATTGAGATAGTAAAGGTAAGCATTATAGAGCATAATGAAATATTTCGGCAAGTGCTTGAGATAACACTTAACCAATTGGATTTGCCTCATTTCACCTTTGACATTACTACTTACGAAGATGGCTACAGTTTTTTGGAAATGGATCATTATAAAACCGGACAACTCCATCTTATTTTGATGAATGATATTTTGCCTCGTAAAAATGGTTTCGAAATTTTGCACAATTTGCGAAAAATGCCGAATGCTAAGAAGTTTATTATTTACATGATGTCAGAACGGAATTATGAAGGTGCAATGCTTAATGCTTATGAAGGCGGCGTAGACGAATATATAGTCAAACCATTTAATTTGCGGTTGTTAGAGGCGAAAATCAAGCGGACATTTGCGAGGTTCTGGTTATGATCCATTTGTCTGTTTCCTTTCTCGCAATCGTCATAGTCGCTCTATTAGCCATTCTAGGGTTATTTACGGTTTACTTGTTTATCCAACGGGAGCGTGAAGCTTCTTTCAACAAGAATCGTAAGTCCTACTTGCAGCGATCTACGCAGCTTTGGAATGTCTATTTATTTGAAGAAGGACTATTTTCTGTTCGATTGGTGCCACGGAGCAGGGCGGATGTCGAGGCCATTGAAATTATATTTTTATCCTACCTCAAAAATATTGCAAGCCCGGCAATACGATTGGAAATAAAAAACTTTTCCAATCGTTACCTAAAGGAATTCTATAAAAAGGATTTGGCAAGTAAACGCTGGAGTACTCGGATGAATGCACTATATCGTATTGCTGATTTTGGTATGGATGAATTACTGGATACTTGCCGAAGCATTGAGCATAAAAAAATTTCTAAGGAAGAGCGTTTTCAGCTATTAAAAATCTATTCGCTTTTTCAACCTGACTTGTTCACGGAAAAGCTGAAACAGCTGCAGGACGGCTATTCCGAGAGTGAATATCGAAGATTGCTTGTATTGCTGGATGATGATCTATTCATCCGGTTCTTTGATGCTTTTCAAGATTGGTCGTTGAATATTCAATTTGCGCTGATCGATACGGCGGCCGTAAGAAGAAATGCACCATACGTTGATAAATTAAAGCATTTGCTATCTCATAATAATGCCGAGATCAGAATCAGAGCCTTAAAGGGTATTTATGAAATCGGTATTATTGATGAGATCGAGATCTATTTGCCGTTTGTTAGCTCGGATGTATGGGAAGAGCGCTTGATGGCGGCCAAAATTTTCAAACATGCGCCGCTAGCCAACATGTATACGTATCTGGAGCAGCTCCTTCAGGATGAAAACTGGTGGGTACGTTCACAAGCAGCCGAAACGATCGCCGAAGCTCGACAAGGCGGTGAAAGACTGCAGCAATTTATTCAATACGCTGATGACGAATATGCGGTCGATATGGCAAAAGAAACGCTAATGAGAAAGCAGGAAAGCAGATGAGAATGCTAGATTACGCTATGTCGTTTTTTGGCGGCATCATTCTATTCTATATGTTATTCGTCATTATATCGTATTTCATGATGTTTATCACGGCTATGTTTGACGTACGCAAGCGTTATCGTTTAGATCATTCGGAGTATGACGATGCGCATATTGATGCCTTTTATTCCAAGCCAGTATCTTTGCTTGTTCCTGCATACAATGAGGAGGTAGGAGTTGTCGATACCGTCTATTCATTATTGAATTTACGCTATCCGCAAACGGAAATTATTATTATCAACGATGGATCTACAGATAGCACGCTTCAGACGATCATTGATCATTTTGAAATGAAGCCTGTAAAAAAAATGATCCGCGAGCATATTCCGACAAAACAGGTTATCCAAGTTTATGAATCTGCCATTTATAGCAACTGTATTTTAATTGATAAAGTAAATGGCGGCAAGGCAGATGCCTTGAATGTCGGGATTAATATGTCGAAATACCCGTATTTTTGTTCGATTGATGGAGACTCCATATTGGACGAGAAGTCATTGCTGCGTGTTATGAAGCCGATTATTTTATCCGATGGAGAAGTCGTCGCCGCAGGCGGCAATATACGCATCGCCAATGGTGCGAAAATGCAGCTCGGTTCCGTTTATGAGACAAGATTGCCTGAAAATTACTTGGTCATCATGCAAGTTGTCGAATATTTTCGAGCGTTTTTAATGGGGCGTATCGCGTTAAGCAAATTTAATCTGGTACTTATTATTTCAGGCGCTTTTAGTGTATTCTCTAAAAAATGGGCGGTTGAAGCCGGAGGATATTCGGCTAATCTCATAGGAGAAGATATGGAGCTTGTCGTCCATATTCATCGCTTGATTAAAGAGAAGAAGGAGAAGAAGCGGATTGAATTTGTGCCAGACCCGGTATGCTGGACAGAAGCGCCCCAAACAGCGAAAGTACTGCGAAATCAACGAAGACGATGGCATCAAGGATTAATCGAAAGTTTGTGGAAACATAAGAAAATGACGCTCAATCCTAGATATGGGGCGATCGGACTCATTTCCTTCCCTTATTTTTGGCTTGTTGAATGCTTGGGCCCCATTATCGAACTCGGGGGCTATGTTTATATTGTTGCGGCCTTTTTTATGGGAAGTATTTATTATGAGATCGCAATTGCACTGGTGTTGCTGTTTATCATTTACGGGATGATTTTTTCGGTTGCATCCGTCTTATTCGAGGCTTGGAGCATGAATACTTATCCGAAAAAAAGAGAACTGTTGCACATCCTTGTGCTGTCATTGACTGAAATGTTCTGGTATCGACCGCTTACGCTGTTATGGCGCTGTGAAGGCTTATTCCGATTTGTCATAGGAAAAAGTGAATGGGGCAATATGAAACGCGTCGGTATCGCTGAAAAGGGGAAAAGCGCATGAAGCGGATTTATATCATTGTCATCATCGTAATCGTTGTTTTAGCAGCTCTTCTTACGCCGGTTGTATGGTGGTATGCAGAGGATGAAAAACCCCTGAACGTGGCCATATTGGATAAGACAGTTCCTAATGAAACCTATCGCGAGCATTTGGGTGTAAACTGGTTTTTAAATCATTATAAATACACCATTGATGAGCAAGCGTATAATTTGAAAGAGCATTACTATGGTACGCTTCCTAATGATGCTGCGAAACAGGTGGAAGTAAAGCCGTTTCCAGCAGACTTCAACCATTATGATGTGATTTATTTAGCAGATACTTATGGCGTATACAAGGATGACTTTACAGAGCGCAGGCGTTTAGGCGAACGTTCTGAAAAAATTGTCGGCGGTCTGGAGATGGAAGAATGGCAGAATATTGCGGCTCGCTTAGCCAGTCCTAAAAAAAGTATGCTGATCGCTGAATTCAATTCATTTGCTTCTCCAACATCAGAACCAGTCAGAAGAGAATTGCAAGACTATTTAGGGCTTACATGGTCAGGTTGGATTGGACGATATTTCGATGAACTGGATTATCATAAAAATTTAGAAATTCCGCAATGGGTAGTAGATCAATATGGGGATAACTGGTCTTACAAGGACGGAGGTTTTATCCTCTTTAATGAGTTGACAGAGAAGCTTGTTATATTAGAGCAGAAAAAGCATGTCACAACAGCAGGCATCAAGGTGCAATTCACGGATAAAGGAAAACAGTTTTTTGGCAAATCTGCTAATACGGAATACCAATACTGGTTCGATATTGTTACGCCTAATTATGAAGAGGATATGTTAGCGCGATACGCATGGGATTTAACGGATGAAGGAATTGCGAAGTTGGAGGAGTTCGGTATCCCTCAGCAATTTGCAGCTATTATATCGCAGGAAAAGAGATATACAACGAGTTACTATTTCGCCGGCGACTTTAATGATGTATCGCGTGTGCCAAGTATCTATCAAATTAAAGGTTTGCCCACGGTGTATAAATATTTGGAGAAGTATGCGGATCGTTCCTTTTACTGGTCGATTTATATGCCAGTCATGAAGAAAATAGTTGAACACTTTGAGGATAAACAAATTGAAGTGGTGAATCAGGAACAGCTGAATTATAACGCGCGCATTCAAGGAAAAGCTTTTGAAGTGATGAAGGATGGCAAATGGGAGCCGATTGTCATTAAAGGTGTCAATATCGGAATGGGCAAACCGGGTGCTTTCCCTGGAGAAGCAGCAATTACTGAGGAAGAATATTACCGTTGGTTCAATCAAATTGCCGAGATGAATGCCAATATGATACGCGTATATACCATACATCCCCCCGGATTTTATCGTGCGCTGGCCAAATACAACGAGGAGCATCCAGAACAGCCGCTTTATGTGCTTCATGGCGTATGGATAAATGAGCAAAATCTGGAAGAGTCGCTGGATGCTTATGAGAAAGAAAATCTGGCGCAGTTTCAGCAAGAAATGAAACGCTTGGTTGATGTCATTCATGGTAACATTTATATTGAGCATGAGGCAGGTCATGCTTCGGGATTGTACGATGCGGATGTCTCCAAATATGTCGTTGGCTGGGTGCTGGGCATCGAGTGGTACCCGAAAATGGTTGTCGGCACGAATGAGAAGCATGCAAATATCGGACAGTATGACGGTACCTATTTCGAGACGGAAAATGCAGCGCCGTTTGAACGTTGGCTGGCGGAACAAATGGATTTGATCACGGTTTACGAGAAGGATAAATACAATTGGATGCGCCCCATGAGCTTTACAAACTGGGTCACAACTGATTTGCTTGACCATCCATCCGAACCGTCTGAAGATGAGGATTTAGTAAGCGTGAATCCAAATGTTATCTATACGAAGGGCGACATGCAAGCCATTGGCGAGTTTGCTTCCTATCATGTGTACCCTTATTACCCCGATTTTTTTAACTATGATCGAGATTATTTAAATTACGTAGATTTTAGAGGCAACAAAAACAGCTATGCTGCCTATTTAAAGGAGCTGCATGCAGCGCATCGCATGCCTGTTCTGATTGCTGAATTCGGCATTCCAGGTTCCCGCGGAATGACCCATGAGAATGTTTACGGCTGGAATCAAGGATTCATGTCTGAGCAGGCGCAAGGAGAAACGCTGCAGCATTTGTTTGAAGACATTATGCATGAAGGGTTGCTTGGCGGACTTGTGTTCACCTGGCAGGATGAATGGTTCAAGCGCACTTGGAATACGATGGATTATGATAATCCCAATCGCCGGCCGTTCTGGTCCAATACGCAAACAAATGAGCAGCATTTTGGCTTATTAAGCTTTGATCGACTGAAAGCTAAAGTAGACGGAAATACAGAGGAGTGGGAAGGAACGCAATTATTTGGCACGTCACCCTCTGAAGCGACCGATTTTGCTGCCGATTATGATGAGCAATATTTATATATCAAATTAAAAAGCGAACTGCTGGAAAAAGCATCTCCTCGTATTTTATTAGATGTCGTACCTGAACAAGGGAATATGTCAGCAACCATGATCAAAGATATTACGTTTTCCAATGGCGTCGATTTTATTGTTGAGCTTAATAAAAATCATGATTCTCGTATCGTCATTGATGAGTATTACGATTTGTATGAATATTTGTACAGTCGCAGTTTAAAGCTGATTCCATCTCGCATGGAGGTTCCCGTTAATAATAGCGGTAAATTTGCGCCCATCTACTATGTATTGAATAAGCAGCTGTATTTGCCTGAGGAAGACAGAGTGACCGATTTCAGTTTCTATGAAACAGGCAAGCTGATGCAGGGGAATGCTAATCCGGAAGCGGAGGACTATAACTCACTTGTTGACTATAACTGGTCGGATGACGTTATTGAACTGCGCATTCCGTGGCTGCTGATCCAGGCAAAAGATCCGAGTCAGCGTGAATTTGTCGGAAATCTGCACAAAGATGGCGTAGAAGCGTCGGTTAAGGTTGAGCAAATTTATATCGGCGCGGTCTTTGTCGATGATGATAATCAAGTCGTCGATTCTTTGCCGAAAGCAACGGGAAAAGTGCTTCCGGAGCTGGAGGCTTACACGTGGGAAACGTGGCAATTGCCAAAGTCTAAAGAGCGTTTGAAGCAATCTTATTCGATATTGCAAAAGCTGTTTGAGGCGTATTAAAAAATATGAATGTTTTCATTGCGCATGTAAATCAGTTCGGTGTGCACCAGACTGTGTGTTTATATTCGCAAACGAGTTGAACATATTAGTGTATAACCGATGAACCTCGCTTCCCAAAAAGCGAGGTTATTTCTTTTTCTCGAACGTACATTCGCTGACATACTGATGCCCATATGAAGCTTTAATATAGGGTTATGATGTTGAGAACTTTTACAATTATCGATTTTCAAAGGAGGTGTAACGTCTTGAACTTCTCGCTTATGTCGCAATCACAGGGACTTCACATTATTTTGGAACCGGCTAATTTCCGATGTCGCGTATAACGCTCTATGATGCTTATGGAAATAGGTGCGATGTGGATTATCGACGTGGCCTTTTTATTATTGTCTTTTGCTCCAATTGGTCAGCTATGGCTTGGTCTATTCATACCGAAGGGGATTGATCTTATGTTAATCCAGAAGAATAGACATCGTAACAGGAAATTCGACAAATAATTCGGATCGAAGCATCCACTCGAATGCCAGATATGTTAGACTTTATATTACGAAAAGGTACGCATTCGGGCTATGACGGCTATGCCAGAATTTATGAATTCGAGGTTTATAACTAGTCGGGAGGAGAGAGATTATGCGTAAATGGATCCTTGTTCTGACGGCAATGTGCTTATCGATCACAATGGCCGGGTGCAGCAACATGGCGGAGCAGTCAAGTCAGGAGAATGAACAGGGTGTGCCCGAAGAAGATCGAACCGATGAAACGTTTACGCTTCGCGTCTCTTATTGGGCGCAGGATAAAAACGGATATCTGGATGCGGTAGATAAGAAATTTAAAGAGAAGTATCCGAATGCGACGATAGAGTGGGATAAATTGGATGAGCAGAATTTTGCCGAGGCAACCGACAGCGAGTTAACGTCGGGCCAAGCTGCCGATATCCTATTTACCCAGAAGATCAAAGAGTACGCCAAAGCGGGCTACCTGCTGGATCTGTCCGATCAGCCGTGGACGCAGCGAATGATCGATTCCGCGAAGCAGACGGTTTCTTACAAAGGGAAAACGTACGGCGGGGCTCTTGATGTCAGCACCTTTGGCGCTTATTATAACAAAACGATTTTTGATAGCTTGCAATTACAGCCGCCTGGGACGTGGGATGAATTTATAGCGCTCTGCGCCAGGATCAAAGAAGCCGGAATCTCTCCGATACTAGGCGGCTTTAAAGACACGTGGACCATACAAGGCGCTTATCTGCCGATCGCCGCAACGTCGGAGTTTCTGGACAATCCCGACTTTGAATGGGATGTCTATGCGGGGAAAGCCAAAATCGACGGTCCTGAAGTCAATGACGCTCTCCGCAAATTTCAGGAACTCGCACAAGGCGGTTTTTTCAACCCGGATGCTATGCACATAGGTTATGACGAGTCAACGCAGCAATTTATTGACGGTAAAGGCGCGATGCAGCTGATGGGGAGCTGGACGCCGGGAGTTGTCGACAGCAAAACCTCCGATTTCAATATGGGCTTCTTCGCGATTCCCGATGAGAACGGCAAAACGGTTATGGCCGCGGCGCCGGACAAGCAGGTGGCCATAAATGCCAAAACCTTATATGCAGTAGAAGCTAAATATTTAGTATCTCTTCTGCTCGACAAGGAGATGCTGGCGATTTATAGCAAAAACGTAGCTTTATCCGCTTTTAAAGATGTCATTGCCGAGTACGGCAATCCGGCGATGAAGGAAGTGCAGAGAGCGCTGCAGCTGCATCCGACATCGATCAATCCGGGGCATTTGTTTACCCAATCGGCGAATGCCGCCATTAGCGAAGCGCTAAATCGCATTTTGTCGGGCAAAGAGCTGTCGAATGAATTGAAGGAAGCGGATGAGAATTATATAAAAGATAAAGCAAGCCTTATTCTGGAATGATGGTGATCAGCGAGTGAACCTCTTCTTACGGGTATTTCGGCTGCAAACCTTGAAAGCGCGAATGCGGTTTTTGGGCATTTCTCTTGTGCTGATGGTTGGGCTTCTGACGATATTGTCTTATTCGATTCTGGAGTATCAAGAAACAAAAAAAGACCAAATCAATTCGATGAGCAAGGATAGTGCGATTCAGCGAACAGCCATAGACAGCTGGGTAGCGGCCAGAGCTTCCGAAATTCGGAATCTGGCTCATTTGCAGTCGACGATAGAGCTGGAAATGGATGATATTCAAAGCAATCTTACCTATTTTGCTTCGCAGCAGCAGGAGTTTGAAGCCGTTTCCTTCGCCAATAAGGACGGCATTGTAGAATTCAGCACGATGAACCAGATTGGCGCTTATTTTTCCGAACGAACTTTTTTGGAAGAAGCCGCTAAAGGGAACGAATATATATCGAACGTGCTGCTAGGCAACGTGACCAGACAGCCAATGATTTTGTTTTCTGCACCGATTATGAGCAGCAGCAACCAGTTTAAAGGCGTTATCTATGGAACGGTTACGTTAAAGACGATCGTTCAGCTTCTGGAGCAATTTCGGAGAGGCGACAGCGGCGAATCGTATGTCATTGATCGTAACGGCTTTCTGATTACCGAGTCGCGTTTTGAAGGTGATTGGAAAGTTATGGAATATCAATTAAGCAGCGACATTTTAAAACGGGCGCAGTATGGAGAGAAGTCAAACTCGATTTATGAAAGCTACCGCGGCAAGCAGGTATTGGGTACTTATCAGCTGGCGAATAACGGCAAATGGATTATCGTTAACGAAATCGAACGCGATGAAGTGTATCATACCTTTTATCAGCAGCTGTTTGTCATGATTAGTATTGTATGCATCGTGCTTACGATCGGGTTTGTCGCCATGCTGCGAATCTCGCATCATATCGAGCATCCCGTTCAGCATTTATTAAAAGGGGTGCAACGGCTGAAGCGGGGCGATTATGATTATAAGATCGACTACAGCGGCATGTTAACCGCACCGGTCGAGCTGCTGCAGCTATGCGAGGCATTTAATCAAATGTCGCAAAATATTCAAGATAACGAGCTTGAGCTGAAGCGGCAAAAAGAAGAGCTGGCCGGATCGAATGCAGAGCTGGAGCAATTTGCCTATGTCGCTTCGCATGATTTACAGGAGCCGCTGCGGATGGTGGCCAGCTATGTACAGTTGTTGGCCAAGCGATACCAAGGGAAATTGGATCAGGATGCGGATGATTTTATTCATTACGCAGTGGACGGCTCGCAGCGCATGCAAAATTTAATTAACGACTTGCTGGCTTTTTCCAGGGTAGGCACGAAGGGGAAAGAGCCGAAGCCCGTACATTTAGAAAAAGTTCTTCAGCATGTGCTGGCGAATCTGCAGCATGCCGTTCAAGAAAGCGATGCTCGAATCTCGTTGGATCAACTGCCGACCGTCATGGCGGATTCTACGCAAATGGTGCAGCTGTTTCAGAACTTAGTCGGCAATTCCATCAAGTTTCGGGATGCGAACCGGAAGGCCGTCATTCATATCGGGGTTAAACGGCAGGGGCAAGAGTGGGAGTTTTCAGTCCGCGATAACGGAATCGGGTTCGATCCAAAGTATGCGGAGCGCATTTTTTTCATTTTTCAAAGGCTTCATAATAAAACCAAATATCAGGGCACCGGAATAGGGCTGTCTATTTGCAAAAAAATCGTTGAACGCCATGGCGGGAGAATATGGGTGGAGTCGGTAGCAGGCTCTTCGACAACCTTCTATTTCACGCTGCCGGTCGGAGGAGAACAATTAGATGATCGACAATAGTTTGAGAAATCATTTAGAAATACTATTGGTAGAAGATAACCCCGGGGACATTCGTTTAATCGTCGAAGTGCTGAAGGAAGGGAAAATAACCAATCATTTGAACGTGGTCGAAGACGGCGAGGAGGCTTTAGCCTATTTAAGGCGAGAAGGAAGCTATCAGCATTCGATTATCCCGGACATTATTTTATTAGACTTGAATCTTCCCAAAATCAATGGAACCGAGGTTCTTGCCGAAATCAAAAACGACCCGCAGCTGAGGCACATTCCGGTCATCATATTGACGACTTCGGAAGCGGAGCAGGATATATTAAAGGCTTATGATCTGCATGCCAATTGTTATATCACCAAGCCAGTCAACTTAGAGCAGTTTCTAACAGTCGTAAGATCGATTGAAAATTTTTGGCTTACGATCGTTAAGCTGCCTAGGAGGTAACCCGATGATAAAAGTGCTGTTGATCGAGGATAATCCGGGAGACGCCCGGTTAATTAAGGAAGTCATGTCGGAAACGGAGCATCAGAATTTTGAACTTATTTGGGCGGATCAATTAGATATAGGCATCGAACGCATAACGAAAGAAGCCTTTCATGTTGTTTTGCTCGATCTGTCCCTTCCCGACAGCCATGGGATGGAAACGATTATCGCCTTCAGGGAGAAAGCGCCGGAAATCCCGATTGTCGTACTGACCGGGCTTGACGATGAAGAGGTTGCGATAAATGCGGTACAGCACGGAGCACAGGATTATTTGATGAAAGGACAAGTCAACAGCTCTGTCATTCTGCGTTCGATTCGTTACGCCATCGAAAGGCATCGCCTTCAAGGAGAGCTGTATAACTTGTCGATTATCGATGAGCTGACAAGCCTTTATAATCGGCGGGGTTTCTTCAATCTGGCGCAGCAGTATATGAACGCGCGCGCTCAGGAAGGCAAAGGCTTTTACCTGATCGTTGCAGATCTGGACAGAATGAAACAAATCAACGATACCTATGGTCATCACATGGGGGATTTGGCATTAATGGATACGGCGAATATATTGAAAGAGATCTTCCATAATTCCGTCATTATAGCCCGGATGGGCGGCGACGAGTTCACTGTTGTTGTGCCGGATACGCTTCGAGATTCTCGGCTCCTGGAGGGCGTTGAACAGGAGATGATTTCAAATATGCAGCATAAGCTGCATAGCTTTAATAGGGATGCCGGCAGACTCTATCATCTTTCGATCAGCTTGGGTCTTTATTATTTCAATCCTGAAATGCCGCTTGCCTTAGGCGACTTGATTATCAAGGCGGACCAACGGATGTATGCCTGCAAGAAAGAGAAAATGTTTAGAAATGCGCAGAATATCTGATCGGAATGGCGCACAGCGATCAATTGCAAGATGGTCTCACCAGATTCAAAATGCATGATCGCGAAGAAGGAGGCTGTGGAAACATGTCTTCAGAAAATCAAAAAATCAAAAACCTCGGAGACTTTATAAAATCCCGCCGGGAACGGATTAAGCCGGATCATGCCAGTATTGACGGTCGCTTTGGAAGAAGAAGAACGCCGGGATTACGCAGAGAAGAGGTTGCTCATCTTGCGGGAGTAAGTATCACCTGGTATACCTGGCTGGAACAAGGCCGGGCCGTCACCGCCTCAAGAGAAGTGATCGAGAGCATCGGCAAAGCCTTGCAATTATCTTCAGAAGAACATCTTCATTTGCTTCGTTTGGCAAATTATGGCGGAGAGGGAGATTCTTACCCGGACGCTAAGGAAATATATCCAGACCTTCAGAACATTATTGACCAATTGCACTATCCGGCGATCATCGCAAGCAGTCGAACCGAGGTATTGGCCTACAATCGGATGGCTTCTGAAATCATTGCGGATTTCCATGCGATTCCAATTGAGAAACGCGTGATGACACGATTGATATTTACCGATCCAAACCTGCGCAGCCAGCTGGTTAACTGGAAGGAATTTGCCGATTACACGTTAGGGGTATTTCGTTCGAATTTTGACCAAAAGGCGGACGATCCCTGGTTTGAGGAATTCGTGCTGCAGATGTGCAAGGAAAACGAGGAGTTTCAAACGTTATGGCGTTTGCATGATGTGCAGCAAAAGAAAGCCATACATTTCACGATCGATCACCTCGTCGGAGGGCGATTATACTTTCAATTGAACTCCTTTTCTAATTTTAACGGCAATGGAAACATACACTGCTGTGTATTTACTCCCATTGAAGGTACCGACACGGAGCAAAAATTATTGAATATGGTTCGAAAATAAGCCTGTTAGTCTGGATACCTGTATAACTGCAAACTGGTTACCTCCTTGGTCGTTAAATATAATGGACTTATTCGCAATCAAGGAGGAAATATAAATTGAAAGCTATCATTATAGATCGACCAGGGGGACCTGCAAATTTGCAGCTGCGAGAGAAGCCGGATCTTCAACCAGCCCCCGGTATGCTGACCATTGACGTTGCTTATGCTGGAGTAGGTTATTTCGAAGTGTTGCTTAGCCGCGGCGATTTCATTTCGGCTTTTCCGATGCCGCTTACTCCCGGTTTGGAAGTTTCGGGGTATGTACGCGCCATCGGGGAAGGGGTGAAGGGCTTCTACATCGGTCAACCCGTTGCCTCGATGACACTGCATGATCTTAACGGCTTTGCTTCTATGGCGAACGTGCGGCCGGATCTGACGGTTCCACTGGATCAATTGGGAGCTGACCTTGACTTAGCGACAGCAGCAGCTTCCATTGTAAATCTGACTACCGCTTACCTGACCATAAAAGAAGTAAATAGAATGAGAACGGGTGACAGCGTACTTGTTCATGCAGCGGTTGGCGGGCTGGGCAGCTTTCTGGGGCAAATGGCGAAACGTCTGGGAGCAGGCAAGGTATTTGGAACCGTCGGAAGCGTCGAGAAAGTAAAACTGGCCGAATCCCTTGGATACGACGAATTATTCGTCCGGACCGATTTTGTGGAGCAAACCCTCCGGGCAACCGAACAAAAAGGCGTTCATGCCGTCTTCGACCCTGTCGGGGGGAGCATGCGCAAACAAAGCTTAGAGGTGCTTTGCCCGTTAGGGCAACTGGTTGTAGTGGGTAACGCAAGCGGAGAACAGGATGTTATAAATTCTTATAATCAAATATGGTTTTCCAACAAACAGTTCGCAGGTTTTACATTAGGCGGATACAGCGACAGTAATCCTGTGGAGACTGGGAAAGCGGCGCGAGAAGCGCTGGGTATGCTGGCAAGAAAAGAGATACATGTGGAGATTCAAGGCGTGTATCCTCTGGAAAATGCCGCCGAAGCGCTTGCGCTCTTGGAAGAGAAGAACACGGTCGGAAAATTGGTTTTGAAAATATAAGCCTGGGCTCAGCCTCTCTTTATTATTACAAAAATCCCAAATCCCCTTTCAAGGCATTATGAACCGTGACGAATTGCGGATGCACCACTCGTCGTAACAGACTGAGGGTGCTTTTTTGTTTTTGCAGGATTTTCTTTACATCTGGTTACCTGTATGATTAAGCATGAAAATACATTCAGAAGATGAATGTTTTGCGTGTCTAGTGTCGGAACGTGCTGCTGAATCGATTAAGGGCATAGAGGTGGGGTTGCGTGAAATATTTGACAAAAGCATGGTACGATCTATGCCAGCGGACAGGACTTTATTTTGGCATGAGAGCGCATAAGGGAGCGTATGTACGTGACGAAGCACTCTATTTGCGGCTCTATAAAAGAAAGGAAAGAGAATTTGTTAAAATGCAGCGCGAGGTTTACGATGTTGATCCTCGGTTTATGCTGGAACAGGACGGTAAGTATTATGTGCCTCTCGATAATTGGATAAAGGGGGAAAAGATCAGCGAAGAAGATACTTTGGTTTACCATATGTCATCCGAACAAATTTCCCATATACAGCAATTGATTGCGACTTATGATGCCCGGTCTCCTTTTGACGAGGTGAAGTGTAAGGAAGACTTCAGCATCAATCACGGGCATCGATGTAAGGAAGCGGCTCATCAACTGCCGGACGAGTTGTCTTCCCGCATTGCGGATATGCGGGTATTTTCACTAGGCTATTGTACGAAAGAAGTATTGCACGAGTTGAAGCAACTGAGCAAAGAAAATGAAAAGCGCATGATGCTACTCGTAGATGAATATAGGCAGGCACAACAAGCGGAGAACATTCCAGAACATATTCGCAACCATTTCCGTTTTCACGATTGCAGAGTAATGGAACTGACCTCCGGCAAGCAGATTATCATGCGAATGGACACAGAGGGCGGGTTCACTAATTTCAATAAGATCACTTTTGATAAAGTTGAAATCATCAGGCATGACGAGCATATTGTGGGCAGTCACTGGATATATGAAGAACTGTATTGCATGGATGACGGCTATGAAGCCCATATCCTGTTTTCAGGCACGGGAATGCCTGAACTCATTATTCGTTGCGCGGACATTATTATAGAACATGAATGAAGAAAACATTTGCTGAACGTGCTTGCGAATAAGTTGGGAATAGCTGGCTCCGCAACGGTAAATGAAATGACATCGATCATGTACATTTTTGCAGGCAACAATGGAAGTGGAAAAAGTACCATTCGCAACCTCATTGTCGATCGTCTCGGGATAAGTGTAAACATCGATCCCGATGCACTCGCTCGAGGGATTGATTCGGTTCATCCAGAGAGTCGAAAAGTATCTGCCAGGAAACAGCCTGATAAGAAGGGCTTTGAAAGTTATATATGAATTGTGTTTTATAATCCCTCAAACGGATAAGTTTGAGGGATTTTTATTTTGGCTGACTTTAATCGGATAGAGAACTTTAGGATTCGTTATTTAAGTTTAATTTAAGTTATCCGCATTAGGATTAAGTCATGAAGCGATAATGCTTTCTGAATAATAAACAGATGATTGCTATTCATTATACGAGGAGTGTTCATTCATGAAAACCAAGAAGATTAAAAGCATAAGCGCCATTACTTTGGCCGCATTGCTTACCGTATCTGCCGTGGGATGCTCTCAGGCACAAGTCGGCAGCGGGGAAGCTGCCGCAACTACTCAAACAGCAAGTTCGACCGTGTCGTCAAGCACAACGTCAAGCACAACATCAAACGCTACCTCAACAGCGGAAGCTTCCGTTCCAGACACATCGGAATTATTCAGTGATCGGGATTTAGAACAGTCGGCGGATCTTGCAACTGCAACACAAATGAATTTGGAAAGCAATCAAGATGTGACACTGAATAAGGAAGGCGTCTATGTCTTAAGCGGCGAGGTGGAAAATGCGACGGTAGTGGTTGATGCTGCCGAGGATGCAAAAATTCAAATCGTCCTTGACGGCGTAAGTATAACCAATGAAGATTCACCTGCCATCTATGTGAAAGCAGCGGATAAAGTATTCGTTACATCCACTGACAGTGAGAACCGCATGGAGGTTTCCGGAAGCTATGTGGCGGATGGCGATACCAATTTGGATGCGGTTATTTTCTCCAAAGCTGATCTGACCCTGAATGGAACCGGAACCTTAGCAATTTTATCGAATCAAGGCAATGGTATTTCTTCTAAGGATGATCTTAAAATTACCGGAGGCGAGTATACCATTCATTCATCGGCGGATGCTATAGAAGCCAATGACGCCATTCTAATCAATGATGGAACGATTACAATAGATTCTGATAAGGATGCCCTGCATAGCGAAAACGATGAGGATGATTCCCTTGGGTATATCTATATTGAAGGCGGCACGTTAAATATCACCGCTGCCGATGATGCCATCCGCGGTAACAGCTTTGTTCAAATCGATGGCGGCACTATTAACATAGAGACCAGCGAAGAAGGTATCGAGGCGACCTCCGTCAAGATTAATGACGGTCAGATCACGTTGTATGCGAAGGATGACGGGATTAACGCCTCGCAAAAAGCCGATGGTAATGTCGTTATTGAAGTCAATGGAGGAACCATTGATGTAAGTATGGGCAGTGGAGATACGGACGCCTTTGATTCAAACGGCGACCTCTATATTAATGGAGGCACCATAACTGTTGAAGCCTCGTCAGCCTTTGATGCGGATGGTACTGCTCAATTAAATGGCGGCGAAGTTACGGTCAATGGAGAAAAAATCACTCAAATTACCCCGTCACGCGGCGGTGGTAGAGGAATGCGCCGCTAGTTTAGGAGCCGAGGCAAAAAACTCCGACCCTGCTACAGCCGGCCGTATCCCCTTAACGCATAGTCATCATGCCATGAGTTGTTTGGGGGCTAGAATGCTGCGATTTCCGTTCATCCTCACCATTCCGACACCGCATAGCGAAAAGACCCCGGCGACGGGGTCTGTTTTCTATGTCCGCTTTCATTAAATATGTCAACATCCGTTGGCCATTATGCGAGCAAGGAGGGTTCGTCTATGATATTTCGAAAAGAATTAACTTACAAGAGTGTAAGGCAATTGTCATCTAGATCAATAGTATCAACCTAGCTGCTCCTCTATACTAACCATTGATAGGATTATTTTTAAGGGGGAGTTGGCGTGAGGTTTTTTGAAATACTGCTATTCTTTTCAAGTGCTTGTTTGTTGGCACTCCTGTTCATTTTCAATCAACGTATCCGAAGATCAGCTTTGCTCCTGACAAGCGGAGCAGGCTCCGTTTTTTTAGCGATACATTTGTTTGTCGAAGGGTACAGGATTCAGCTTTTATTTTTATACGGATTTACGATCCTGATGCTTATGCTTTCGCTTATTGACGTTTTCATAACGCCGAAAGTCGTTCGGACTGCCTCGCGAATCCGTAAGGTGCTGGGCCGCCTTTTTATCGTGATTGGGCTAATCGTAACGGGGTGCTTCCTCTATGTGTTTCCCGTAATCGACTTTCCGGCGCCAACCGGCGAGTTTACGGTAGGCACGCAAGTCTTTCATTTCATCGATCCAAGTCGGGAGGAGACATTCGTCAAAACCGCGACAGGCAAGAGGGAATTGATGGTTCAGGTCTGGTATCCGGCTCAAGCTGGCACCGGCAAGTACGCTCCCTTTATTCCCGATACCCGGATTTTACGTTATATGGCCGCGGACTATGGCCTTCCCGGGTTTACGTTTCAACACCTGAAGTACGTATCCAGTCATGCTTATTCGGGGGCCGAAGTTTCTTCGGCACAGACTTCATACCCGCTGATCCTTGCGAATCCCGGCAACGGCTCTTCCAGGTTCCTCCACACGTCGCAAGCCGAAAATCTCGCGAGTCACGGATATATCGTGGCCGTGATCGACCACACCTACAATACATTTGCAACCGAGTTTCCGGACGGTCGAATCACGACCAGCACAACCGACGACTTATTCTCGCCGGACCATGATTATCGGACGGAAAGCGGAAATCGCGACAAGTTGGGAAAAGTTTTAACCGGCGATGTGGCGTTTGCGCTGGACCAATTCGAGCTCATCCAAGCGGGGCAGATTCCAAGTCATCTAAAAGGGAGGATTGATCTCGGTCATGTCGGGGTGTTCGGTCATTCCATCGGCGGAGCGACGGCCTATGACGCTTCTTACGATCCGCGAATCGCGGTTGGAATAGACTTAGATGGAGGGCTTTATCGACTGCGTGACAGAGAGGGTCTGCGAAAGCCGTTTTTGTTCATCAACTCGGAAAGCTATTTCGAAAAATTAAAAAGGGTGATGGATAACCGGGTCTACACGGATGCAGAGCTTAACCGTATGGGATCAACAAGAGAGTGGGAGGATCAAGTAACGCAAGATAAAAAGTTAGAGCTTGAACGGATGCGCGAAACGGTTGCTGCAGGGGGACAATTCCTCTATATCGACAATACAGAGCATTTGAATTTTGCCGACGTACAGTTCATTTCTCCGATTTTCAAAATGCTGGGCATTACAGGAAAGATTGCGCCCGAAAGAGCGAGCTCCGTTATCAATGCCTATATGCTGGATTTCTTCGATATGTATCTGAAAAATCAAGGCGGAATCTTAATGAAAGGACCGGATAGCCGGTTTCCGGAGGTGAAGTTCGCAACCCCGCTACTATAATTTCGGAACAGGCTACCGATTTTGATATTAATAAATAAACGATTACTCAAATCACCCAATCGCAAGGAACGAGGTTCAAGCCCATGCGGCTTGAGCCTTTTTAGTTTATAATGGTAAGGCCATCTTATTACATAGGAGCTGTCTGACGGAACATGATAAAAAAAGAACTTGCACATATTCGCAAACAATTTAAGTTGGATAATGATTTGCTTAACCTGTTCGAAATTCTTAACGTGTACATTATGAAAGAAAGCAACGAAATCTATCATTACGAGCGTCAGCCGTTCGCCCTGTTGGACAGAGAGAAGCAGGAGCTGTATATGAGCAATTTCAAAAAACTGCTGACGGGCGAATTGGATCAGAAGTTATTCGAGTTAAAGTTTATGGATGAAGCCGAAGACCCTTCGCAGGTGCTTCTCCATCAAGCGTTGGTGACCGGCGATTCGGAAGAATGGCATGATCTGATGATTCTGATGGTGGAGAAAATGTTGGCGGATACCAAGTATGAACGGGATACGGTGATTACTTTCGTCCGCGGACAATATTTTCGGCCGACCAAGGAAAGGAACGAAGAAGCCGAGGAGAGCGGAAAGGACGAGCTATTCGTGAATCCGTTCATTCTGTGCAGCGTGAATTCCACGGAACAACAGCGAAACACCCTCATGTTCGATTATGTCGAGAGGGAGTTCAAGTATAATGTATTCGTTGATCCGATCATCAAATTGAACGCGCCGGAGCAAGGCTTTTTCTTCCCTAGCGTGACGGACAACTATTCCGACGTGAACCGCATTATGTATTGCGCGGGGAAATCCAATGAACCGAATCCGAATTTTATCGAGCAAGTCTTGAATGCCGAGAAGTCCGTAACGGCGCAGGAAGAGAGAGCCATTTTCGAGGAAATCGTGAAGGAAGTGGCGGGAGATCAGCTCGATGCGGCAACGATAGCTCATGTGTACGAGGAAATTCACCAGATCATTGAAACGAATGAGGAGGAAGAGCCTCCGAAGCTGGATTATAAGGATGTAGCACATCTCCTGACTGCAAGCGGCGTGGACAATGTGACGACGGAAAAGGTGGAACTTGCGTTCGAAACGGTTGTCGACGACAAAAATTATGAACTCAAAGCGAGCAGCGTCATTCCGAAGTTTACTTCGAAATCGATTAAAATCGATACGAAGGTAGCCACGATTTCGGTCAGCCCGCAAGATTTAAAGTATGTGAAACAGGTCAATTACAGAGGGAAACGCTGCATCTTGATCGAGGTCGACGAGGATGCGGTCATTGAAGGATTTACGCTTAGTACGGAGACGCTGTAGGCGGGAGCCATACCTATTAAATGAGGAGGAACTAACATGATAAAAAAGGATTTGCCACACGAACAAATGGAAGTCATACTCAAAACTTTAAAAGGCCGATTTGAAAAAAATACGAACCGCCATGAGGACCTGATATGGGCCGATGTTCAAGCAAAGCTCGAGGCTAATCTTGAAAAACTGTGGTCGCTCAATGAAATGGAAAAAACCGGCGGCGAGCCGGATGTTGTCGGTCATGACAAGAAGACGGGCGAATACATTTTTATTGATTGTTCAGCGGAAAGTCCTAAAGGCCGCAGAAGTGTTTGTTACGACCGTGCAGCGCTGGAGTCAAGAAAAGAGCATAAACCAGCGAATAGCGCTATGGACATGGCTGCTGACATGGGCATTGAGCTATTAACGGAAGAACAATACCGGAAGCTGCAGGAATTCGGGAATTTCGATATGAAAACATCGAGTTGGGTGATAACGCCTGCTCCTATTAGAAAACTCGGCGGAGCCCTCTTTTGCGATCGCCGCTACGACACTGTCTTCGTGTACCACAATGGAGCAGAATCCTATTATGGTGCCAGAGGTTTTCGCGGGCTGCTAAGGGTTTGAATTTTTTGAACATAGGAGAATGACATGTCCTGGAGCAAATTGAAGCAACAGCTGGAGAGCTTTCTCAGTCCTGCGTTAGTTGGAAGGGTCGAATATCTTGCATCCAGCTACCGTTACTTACCAGACAAAGCAGGACTTTGTTATCTTGCGGTGGATAAGAAGAAGGTACTCAATATGAGCGACAAAACGACCTTGATCAGATGGTATCAGACGGAGCTGGAAATCAAGAACGATTCAGGTATCCAAATTCCGATCAACGATGAAGAAATAGATGCGGTCAGAAAAGATACCAAGGGAGTCGTTCCGGAAGATCGTCTGCAAGTAATGGCAAGAAGCAGAAAAAGAACAGAACTTGCTAAGGAGCTTATGTCCGCACAATCATCATTAAGCAAGTCGAATTTTGTCGTTGTAGCTAATACGTTTCTATCCACTTCTATAGAGGATAGCATAGAGAGCAAGGATATTTTATTGAATATTCTAGCTTTGGTGGACAGGCGAGTCGGGAAAAAGCGAATGTTAAACATGACCGAAAAAATGAAGGTAAAGCATCCCATTGTGCAGTATTTTTATGAACTGCGGCTTAGTACCTTATGACCTGCAAAAAGATATCTGTAAAATGAAACCCAGTGTCTTAACGATACTGGGTTTGTATCGTTCTACGCTAGATTGTATTGACTAGTCAAGAGTGTTAGTGTACTATTTAAGTAGTACACATGATTAGCCGAGAACATAGTCATATAGTTGAGCTAGCTCGTTGCAACGAGAATACAATTAATGATAGGAGGAATAAAAATTGAATTCAAGCAAAAGTAAGGAAACGAAGGAAGTCTCGTTGTCACGACTATATCTGTTAAGGGCCTTGTATCTTCTCGTTGTCGTAGGGCTTGGTATCGTACAATGGCCGGAGGTCATTGCTAAGGCTGTCGATCCGGAGAAATCATGGGAGCTAATGGACGGAGTCGTCGCCTGCATGCTGACCTCCTTCTCGCTATTATCCGTTTTGGGATTTCGGTATCCGTTGCAAATGCTGCCTTTGCTTCTGTGGGAGTTGCTGTGGAAGTTGATTTGGCTGATCGTCGTCGCTCTTCCGCTGTGGACGGCTGGTCAAATGGATGAATCAACCTGGGAAACGGCTTCATCATGCTTGCTGGTTGTCATTTTTCCTTTTATCATTCCTTGGCGTTATGTGTTTGCAAACTATGTGAAGAAACGCAGTGAGCGTTGGCGCTGAGGGGCGAGAGTATCCCGGCATGGGCGAAGGGAACGGTAGCATCCTTGAAGAAACTTGCCATCATACAACGGACGCCGGCTATCCGGTTCGAGGATTGCCAGAAGAGAGAATGTTGCGAAAAACCGACTTGTGAGCTATAGTAAAGTTAATTTAATAATAGAGTATGGGTGCTGGATGGAGTCCGGCTGAGATAGGGAACGTTATTTCCCTGACCGTTAATCTGATCCAGGTAATGCTGGCGTAGAGAACTTATCGAATCCAAACCATTCGTTTATTCTCGAATGGTTTTTTTCTATTGTTCGCGCCTGCTTCCTAGCGAAGGAGAACAAAGCAATGATGGATTCTATCATTACTCGGGTACAACAGCAAGCGGAGGAGAGGCAGGACGAACTGCTCACTCTTCTGACGGATTTGATCGCTTATCCTACGGTTAGCCCGCCGGCTCGAAATACGTTAAAGGCGCAGCGGTATCTGGAGGAGCAGCTTAGAACGAGCGGTTTCGAGACGGAATTATGGGAGGTGTATCCCGGCGATCCGAATGTTACCGCGGTTAAGCCGGGCACGCAGCGGGATCATTATCAAAGCCTGTTGTTGAACGGGCACATGGACGTAGCCGAAGTAGGGGATGCGCGGGAGTGGCAAGGCGATCCATTTAAGCTAACGATGAGAGACGGCAGAGCTTACGGCAGAGGAACGGCGGATATGAAAGGGGGGCTTGCTGCCCTTCTGTTCGCCGTGAAGCTGCTCGCGGAAGCGGGAGTGGAGCTTAAGGGAGATCTGCTCTTTCATTCGGTTATCGGCGAAGAGGCAGGCGAGGCAGGGACCCGGGCTTGCATGGAGAGAGGGCATAAAGCGGACTTAGCCGTGGTCGCGGATACGAGCGGGTTGGCCATTCAAGGACAAGGCGGGGTAATTACCGGTTGGGTCACGGTACAAAGCCCGGTAACCTACCATGACGGGATGAGATCGCGAATGATCCATGCGGGAGGCGGCGTTCAAGGCGCCAGCGCGATCGAGAAGATGGTCAAGTTAATCGCCGGGCTTCAAGAGCTGGAGCGCCACTGGGCGGTGACCAAAGCCTATCCGGGTTTCCCGGCAGGCTCGAATACGATCAATCCGGCGGTTATCGAAGGAGGCCGTCATGCGGCATTCGTAGCGGACCGTTGCTCCTTATGGATTACGGTGCACTTTTATCCGAACGAGGATTATGAAACGGTTGCCGCCGAAATCGAAGAACATCTGCTCCGGGTCGCCCAGGGCGATCCTTGGCTGAGGAATCATCCGCCTACCTTCCGCTGGGGAGGCCGGTCGATGATCGAGGAGCGGGGAGAGATTTTCCCGTCATTAGAGCTGAATACGGAAGGCGAAGGGCTGAAGGCTTTGTTCGCCAGCCACCAAGAAGTGCTCGGTGCCCCCCCCGACGTCGGCATGAGCCCGACCGTTACGGATGCAGGCTGGCTGGGACGGGCGGGAATTCCGACGCTTATCTACGGTCCGGGAGAGCTTGCGCAGGCTCATTCCTTAGACGAGAGCACGGACTGGAGAGAACTGGTCGATTATGCGAAAGTCATGATTGCTTTTATTGCGGACTGGTGCAACCGGGTAAAGCCGGAGAGCGTGCACTCATCCTTGAATCATATTGAAAGTGATGTGGAAACCGATGAGCCCATTCAGCGATAGGCTGTACCGTTCGGCCGAGGAGATATGGATGAAGAGTCACGCTCATCCGTTCCTGACGGAATTAAGAGACGGAAATTTAGATCCCGAACGATTTATCTATTATCTCAAACAGGATTACGTGTATTTGATCGATTATGCCAAGATGTTCGCGATAGGCAGCATGAAGGCCCAGGATCTGGATACGATGGTTAAGTTCGCGGAGCTGCTGCATTCTACGCTGAACGTGGAAATGGACCTCCATCGGCAATACGCGGAGCGCTTCGGCGTATCGCGCGAGGAGCTCGAGCAGACGCGCCCTGCTCCGACCACGGTAGCGTATACCAAGTATCTGCTGGATACCGCCGCGCAAGGGCCGCTTGCAGATGTGGTAGCCGCCCTGCTCCCGTGCATGTGGAGCTACCGGGAGATCGGAGCCGCTTACTCGAAGGTTCCCGGCGCATTGGATCACCCGCTGTATCGCGAATGGATCCTGATGTACGGTTCCGAGGAATTCGGAGCGCTCACCGACTGGTGTATCGGTCTGATGGATCGATTGGCGGAAGGACTTCCCGAGCAGGAGCTGGCGAGGCTGGAAGAACGCTTCGTCGTCGCGTCCAAGCTTGAGTATCTGTTCTGGGATATGGCCTACCGGCAAGAGGAGTGGCCGGTTTGAGCATGCCCAAGAAGGAAGAAGGGCCGCTGGCGCTGTCGGTTCGGGGGCTTCGCTTTTCCTTTCCCGGAGAGCCTCCTTTGTTCGATGCGCTGGACTTCGATATTAGGCCAGGCGAATTCGTTAGCATTCTAGCGGCTAGCGGCAAGGGCAAGACCACCCTATTCCGGTTGCTGGCTGGGCTGTTGGATCCGCAGGCTGGAACGATTGCCATAGGAGCAACGGGAGACTCCGCAGCAGCTGCGTCGAAGCTGGGGAAGATCGGTTATATGCCCCAAAGGGATTGCCTAATGCCATGGAGAACCGTGCTGGATAATGCCGCGTTAGGCCTGGAACTAGGAGGATCAACGAAGCGTGAAGCCCGCCGTCAGGTCTTGGAGCTGCTTCCGGGCTTGGGGCTGGAGGGAACGGAGCACAAGTATCCACATGAGCTATCCGGCGGCATGCGGCAAAGAGTGTCGTTCCTGCGCTCCCTTCTGGGAGGAGGGGAGCTGTTTCTTCTAGACGAGCCCTTCAGCGCCTTGGATGCGCTGACCCGTGTCGGCATGCAAGAATGGCTGCTGCAGGTATGGGAGCAGCACCGCAAAACGATTCTATTCATCACCCATGACGTAGATGAAGCGCTGCTGTTATCCGATCGGGTGCTTGTTGCGGCGCAGTCTCCGATCGCCACGCTTAGCGAGCTTGCCGTTAGTCTGCCTCGCCCGCGCAGCTATGAAATCGCGCTGGGGGAAGCATTCATCGGCTTGAAGCGGCAGCTGCTAGGGTTGATAGGACGCGGTGCCCGCGCTGCAGAAGGAGGAAGGACATGAGACGCAGCCTTTCGGCGTATGGTCCCGTGCTTGTTTTCGGATTGCTGCTGGTTGCCGGGTGGGAAGCAGGAACGACACTATTCGATATTCCGCATTACATCATTCCAAAACTATCGGATGTGCTAGTTTCCATGCGGGACAACGGGCAGGTGCTAGGCAAGCATTTTGCCGTGACCCTGGGAGAGGCATTGCTCGGGCTCGGAATTTCCGCCGTATTCGGCGTGTTGGCTGCCGTATGGATCGAAAGCTCGGGCCTAGCCAAGAAGACGGTCTATCCGCTACTTGTCATGTCCCAAACGATTCCCATTATCGCCTTATCGCCGATTATGGTAATGTGGTTCGGCTATGAGATATGGAGCAAGGTTGCCGTCGTGATCTTGTTTACGTTCTTTCCGATTGCCGTGAATACGGCAGACGGGTTCCGTTCCGCGGATCCCGATATCGGGGAGCTGATGCAGACGATGGGGGCCGGCAAGCGCGATCGTTTTCTCAAGTGGAAGATTCCGTCCGCGCTGCCGGGATTTTTTACCGGACTGAAGATGGCGGCTGCCATTAGCGTCGGAGGCGCTACGCTGGGAGAATGGCTTGGCGGGGAAAACGGTTTGGGTATGTATACGAAGAGGGCTTCCAACATGCTGCGGGGAGATGCCGTTTTCTCGGGCGTGCTGCTGCTGTCGGCCATGGGCGTGTTGCTGTTCCTTGGGGTGCTGGCAGTGGAAAAGGCGTTTCTTGCTCATCGCAGAAGCGCGTAACGATAGGTATAAAATTGGGGGGGTTCATTTATGTTTAGGTTACGTTCATTGAAAAAAGGTACATCGTTTTATATTGCTCTAGTATTGGTATTAATAGGGGTAACGGGTTGCGGCTCCAATAAGCAAACGGGGTCCGGAGAGACAGAACTTACGGTGCTGCTGGATTGGTATCCGAATGCCGTGCATACCTTCTTGTATGCCGCCGAGGAGCAGGGATTTTTCGAAGAAGCGGGATTGAAGGTAAATCTCCAAACGCCTGCCGGCACGAATGATGCGCTTAAGCTGGTAGCGACCGGCAAGGCCGACTTGGCGCTAAGCTATCAAATGCAGGTGGCGATATCGCGCTCCGAGGGCATTCCGATCGTATCCGTCGGAGCGATCGTTCGCCATCCGCTCAATCAACTCATGGTGCTCGATTCGGGAGAGATTCAAAGTCCCAAAGATCTTGTCGGCAAAAAAATCGGTTATCCCTCGATTCCCCTCGATGAAGCGATCGTGGACACGATGGTGAAATCGGACGGCGGGGATCCAGCGAAGCTTAATTATGTGGATGTCGGCTGGGATCTGATTCCGGCAATGACCACGAAGAAGGTGGACGCTATTATCGGGGGCTATATAAACCATGAGAAGTTGTTATTGGAGAAGGAAGGCGAGAAGCTGATTGCTTTCGATCCTTCCCGTTATGGCGTACCGGATTACTATGAGTTGGTTCTGACAGCCAGCGAGGACGGACTGAAGAGCAATAGCGATGCGATCAAGAAATTTATGGAGGCAGCCGCCAAAGGGCAAGAGTATACCGCGAGTCACCCGGATGAAGCGCTGCAAATTTTGCTGGATAAGCAAGACGAACAGTTCCCGCTGGACGCTGAAATCGAGAGAAAAAGCTTGGATATCCTGCTTCCTCTGATGGATGCGGGGATGGAGCCTTTCGGCAGCCAGTCCGAGAAATCATGGAGCTCCATTATCGCATGGCTGAAGGAGCAAGGGCAAATCAAGCAGGACGTGAATGCAGAGCAAGCATTCCGTCATTTATAGGCGAAGGAGTCAGGTCGGGTGGACGAACGATATTCAAGACAGATGCTGTTTGCGCCGATCGGCGAAGCCGGGCAGCGGAAGCTCGGGAGCAGCGCGGTATGTATTGTGGGAATGGGTGCGTTAGGCACCGTATTGGCCAATCATATGGTTAGAGCCGGAGTAGGCCTGGTACGGTTCGTCGATCGGGATTACGTGGAACGAAGCAATTTGCAGCGCCAAATGTTATACGATGAAGAAGACGTGCTGAATGGTTATCCGAAGGCCGTCGCGGCGGAGAAGAAGCTCCGCAAGATCAATTCGGATGTCCGTATTGAGGCGATCGTGGCCGATATCACCGCTCATAATATCGAGTCTCTGCTTATGGGCATGGATTTGGTGCTGGATGGAACGGATAATTTTCAAACGAGGTTTCTGCTAAACGACGCCTGCTTCCGCATGGGCATTCCCTTTACGTACGGCGGCGCGGTCAGCTCGCGGGGAATGAGCGCCATTCTGGTCCCGGGCCGTACCCCTTGCCTGCGCTGCTTCCTGCAATCCGGGGATGCCGGCGGGCAAACCTGCGATATGATCGGCGTGATAGCTCCCGTGGTCGATATCGTCGCTTCCTATCAGGCGGTAGAGGCATTGAAGTATTTAGTCGACGCTAATGACAATAGAAGAAATAGCTTGGTCACATTCGATGTGTGGAACAACCACTATTATGAAATGAAGCTTGGAGAGCCGACGAATAACTGTCCTTGCTGTCAGTTGAAGGAGTATCCTGCCCTGGACAGGTTCGATCAGGACTCGGCGATTTCCTTATGCGGGCGAGGCACGGTGCAGATCGCCGGAAGCGGTCCGATGGATCTGGAGGTTTGGCGTCAAAGGCTGGAGCCTGCATGCGTAAAAATTACTGTGAATGCTTACTTGCTCAAGGCAGAGCTGCCGGATGGCGAACAGCTTGTGCTGTTTCCCGATGGCCGCGTATTCGTTCAGGGGACCGATGACTTGGTACGGGCCAAAACGTTGTATGCCCGTTATATCGGATCTTAAATGGGAGGGATAAGGAAGATGAGGGATTTCCGTTTGTATGCAATAACAGGAGAGCAATTCCATCCGAACCGGGATTTGATCGAGGTGATGGAGGAAGCGATTGTTGGCGGAGCGGATATTATACAGCTGCGGGACAAAACAAGCGGCAAACCGGAGCTGCTGCGCAAGGCCAGGGCGCTTCGGGAATTAACCCGCAAGCATGGCGTAATCTTTATCGTCAACGACCACATCGATGTCGCGATGGAGGTCGATGCGGACGGCATTCATCTGGGGCAGGGCGATGTTTCCTTGCCGGAAGCAAGAAAGCTCGTCGGCGAAAAAATCATCGGCATTTCCACGCATGCGCTTCAAGAAGCATGGCTGGCACAGCAACAAGGCGCGGATTATATCGGGGTCGGTCCCGTATATCGAACGGCGACCAAAGCGGATGTCGTTGATCCGGTGGGTGTCTCGTATGTACGCGAGGTAACGCAGAATATCCGCATCCCTTTCGTTGCGATTGGCGGCATTAAACTAAGCAATGTCGATGAAGTGATTGCAGCGGGAGCGACGCGGATTTGCGCAGTTAGCGAGATTGTCGGAAGCAGCGATGTAAGAGGGACTTGCGAAGCGTTCCTGAGTAAGCTGAACAAATAGGGGTGAGGAAGGCACGTGGAACTTATCATTAATGGAAAAAGCCAGGAGCTGGACGCTCGGACGATTCAAGATGTCATTGAACATTACGGATTGGCAGGAAAGCCGGTTGTCGTAGAGGCGGACGGCGTCGTTCTGAAAGCGGATCAATGGGCGGATACGGAGGTTCATCCCCGGATGCCGATTGAGCTTGTACACTTTGTAGGAGGAGGTTGACGAATGAGACGCGACGTTTTACGTATAGGCAACTATGAATTGACATCCCGCTTTTTCATCGGTACCGGCCTGTTTCCCAATCCATACGTACAGATGGAAGCGATCAAAGCTTCTGGCGCCCAGGTATTGACCTTTGCCATTCGGCGAATAAACCTGGAATCGACGGAGGATGATTCCATCCTTCAGCATTTGCAGAATGAACCGTATATCTACCTGCCGAACACATCCGGTGCGAGAACGGCCGATGAAGCGGTGCGCATCGCTCGGCTCGCGCGCGCCTCCGGCTTGAGCGATTGGATCAAGGTAGAGATTAGCGCGAATGAACGCACGCTGTTGCCGGACCCGATCGAAACCTTGAGAGCAACGGAAATTCTCGTCAAAGAAGGCTTTACCGTTCTTCCTTATATTTCGGACGATCCTATCATCTGCAAACGTCTTGAAGAGGCCGGAGCAGCGGCAGTTATGCCGGGAGCGGCTCCGATCGGTACGGGACTTGGAATTCTCAATCCGTATAACTTAGGGCTAATCGTCGAGGAAGCGCAAGTGCCGATCATCGTGGATGCCGGACTCGGTTCGGTGAGCGATGTAGCCCAGGCTATGGAGCTCGGAGTATCCGGCGTATTGATGAATACGCCCGTAGCGAAAGCGACGGACCCGGTCGGCATGGCGCAAGCGATGAGAATGGGCATTGAAGCCGGAAGGCTTGCTTATCTATCCGGACGGATCGATAAGAAACGGTATGCTTCGGCAAGCAGCGGATTCGACGAGTATAAATTGAAATAACGAAAGCTGGTTAGCGAGATGAAACAAAGCATTTTGGTTATGGGCGGGGGAGTCATCGGTTTATCCTGCGCGTTGGAATTGCAGAGACGGGGTCATCGGGTAACGGTGCTGGAAATCAATCGTTGCGGCGGGCAGGCTTCCGGCGCGGCCGCGGGCATGCTGGCGCCTTATTCCGAGAATCTGGAGAGTCCCGATGCCTTTTTCCGATTTTGTCTGCAAAGCCTGCGGTTATACCCGGATTGGCAAGAGATGGTTAAGAAGGTTTCGGGCCGCAATTTCGAATACACGAACTCGGGCAGTCTCTATATTGCCTACCATGAGGCGGATCTGCTTGCTCTGGAAGGCAGACTCCTGTGGCAGCAACAGTTCGGATCCTCCGGCAGCATATTGGAAGGAGATGCTTTATTCCGTCTGGAGCCTAATCTGTCGAGGAACGTACGGGCAGCACTTCATACGCCGGAAGAGAGCCATCTCTACGCGCCGCACTACGTAAGCGCTCTTGAGCAAGCTTGCCGGATAACGGGTGTCGAGATTCATGACAATTTAGGGAAGCTGTCCGTCACCGAATGGCGGAATGAAATTGCCGTTCAGTCGGCGGATCAGCGCTCGTTCAGCGCGGACAGATTGCTTGTTTGCTCGGGGGCATGGGTGCAGGAGCTTTCCGATACGTTCGGCCTCCGTATTCCCGTGTACCCGATCCGAGGCCAGATTTGCGCTTACGAGGTCGAAGAGAAGCCTGTTCGGCATATGGTCTTTAGCAATCAGGGCTATCTGGTAGGCAAAGAAAACGGGACGTTAGTATGCGGGGCTTCGGAGGATGTTGCCGGCTTCGATACTTCGGTAACGGATAAGGGGATCGACCGGCTGAGGAAATGGAACAAACAAGCGTTTCCTTTCCTTGAGAACAAGATCCCGTTTCACCGATGGGCCGGCTTGCGTCCTTCCACCCAAGACGGTTTTCCTTTGATCGGATCTTTGACGGGCGCCAGCCATGTCGCGTTCGCGGTTGGCCATTATCGGAACGGAATTCTTCTTAGTCCGGCTACCGCCATGCTTGCTGCCGATTGCGTGGAAGGGAAGAACGCATCCGAATTTAATCAAGCTTTCTCGCCGGAACGGTTTGGAAGAAGGGGTTGAGCGTATAGATGGAGATCGATACACATTCAAGACAACAGGTTGCAAGGGCTTTAACGATCGCAGGCTCCGACAGCGGCGGAGGGGCGGGCATCCAAGCGGATTTGAAAACGTTCCAAGAGCTTGGCGTCTACGGCATGTCCGCCATAACGGCGGTGACGGCGCAGAATACGCTGGGGGTACAGGCCGTATATCCGTTAAGCCCGGATGCGGTTATTCAGCAGATCCATGCGGTGGGCGACGATATCGGGGTCGATGCCGTTAAGACGGGCATGCTGTTCAGCAGCGAAATCATACTTGCCGTTGCCGAAGCGATCCGGCATTTCGGGTGGACGAAGGTTGTCGTGGATCCCGTCATGGTAGCGAAAGGCGGTGCCGTGCTGCTGCAGGAAGAGGCGATTCGCGCCTTAACGGGCAAGCTATTGCCGCTTACGGCAGTCGTGACGCCTAACATTCCGGAAGCGGAGCAGCTTACGGGCAGCTCTATTCGGGGTAAGGCGGATAAAGAAGAAGCGGCAAGGCGGCTCGCCGGATTCGGTGCGAGGTATGTCATTATCAAAGGCGGTCACGACGCGGGAGCGGAAGCCGTGGATTTGCTGTTTGACGGCCGTTATTTTACCGAGCTCGCAGGCAAGCGAATAGCTACGGGGCATACCCATGGCACGGGCTGCACATTCTCAGCTGCTCTTGCAGCCGGACTCGCTCGGGGGCTTGAGGTCGAGAGCGCTATGCGCGAGGCCAAAGCCTTCATCCAAGCGGCGATCGAAGACGGGATAAAGATCGGCGGCGGCCGCGGACCGACGAACCACTGGGCTTTCCAACGGAGCCGATTGCCTCGATAAAGGGCAACTCTTGGTATCAGGGCTGTTCCGAAGTCATTCTGGATGACTTCGGAGCAGCCTTTTATGTTAAGAACCGGATGAATGCTTGCGGTAGGCGGACGGCGATTGACCGAGAACGGATTTGAAGTCTTTAATAAAGTGCGCCTGGTCGAAATAGCCCAATTGATCGGCGAGCTCCGCCCATTGCACGGACGCGTCGCTCTCCAGCCGATTCGCGACTTCCTGCAGGCGGAACCGCTTGATGACCCACTTCGGGGTTACGCCGACGTATTTGCGGAATAGGCGCTGCAATTGGCGAATGGACAATCCGCTTCGTTCGCGCATATGCTCTACTTTCGTGACGCCTAAGTCGTTCATGACTTCCTGTACGATCCGATCTGCTAGTTCGGCCTGCTCGTCGCGCTCCGGAAGCCGCGATAGAAGCAAGTCCTCGGCTTGACCGGCCATCGCCGCATCGTCGCCGGCGCCAAGCACAGAATCCATCCACCCGCATGCTTCCTGTCCGAGCGCCTCGGTTAACGCAATCGTCGATCCGGTTAAGAGGGAAACGTCGCGCTGCCAGAACGGAAAGAAGCCTCCTGCGCGAAACTTGACCCCCAACACTTGTCCGGCACCCCGAAGCTCGCGAACGAACGGACGGCTTGGAATGCCGTACACCAACGCGCGGCGTCCCTCCTCGTCTTGCTCGAAAGCCAAGTGGACGTTAGGGTACGACAGCACGGTCTGCGTATGCGATATCCCTCTGGGCAATTCGTAGCGAATCGCCCAATAATGCTCGACAAACGGCCTGAGCGCGGGTCCCGGTTCATAGCGGGACAGCTTGAACTTGTCCCGCCCGGCGCCCGCGTGCACGATGCCGCGCGTGGACGAGCTGTCTTTTGGCTTCACGGTTACGAACCTCCTGACGATATGTCTGCTTGGTCGCCTTTTTACAATACAGGGCATAGCCATGCATCTATAATGGAATCTAGCAGATGCAAGCCGGTTTCGCAATAGGGTAGAGAAGCGGCTGTCAGGCGCTCGACCGGTACCGGCAATTCGCTTCGTGCCGACGTACGCCGATAACGTTTATTATTGGAGGGGAATAAGGATGGCAGAAAACATTCATGCACCGGGAGCGAACGGACAATATACGAGCAACGGCAAGCCCCACGGCTATACGACACTTACGCCGTTTATCGTCGTGAACAACCCGGCGGAAGCGATCGTTTTTTACGAAAATGTATTTGGAGCCAAAGCGAAAAGCGTGACGGACTTTGGCGATGAAGGCAACAAAGTCATCGTTCATGCGGATATCGACTTCGGCAACGGCTTCCTGCAACTGGGAGCGGCGACGCCCGAATATGGACTGATCTCGCCGCCGGGCGAAGGAAAGGCTTGTTATTCGATGGGCATTTATGTACCGGACGTCGACAAAACCTTAGCTCTGGCCGTTGCCGGCGGAGCGACGGTCAGAGAACCGGCTGCAAGCTTCGTCTCCGGCGATCGTTACTGCAGCATTCTGGATCCGTACGGCATTCGGTGGTCGATTATGACCCGGGTGGAGGATATTTCCGAGGAAGAGAGCTATCGCAGAGTAGCCGAATGGAGCAAGAACTTATAAGAGCGAGGGCGTTTCCCCTCCTCGCATGTTAGCCTGAATCCGGCTGCGGATTCAGGCTTTTTCTTGCGTAGACATGCAGCATGCCCACGCGTTCAAAATCCGTCATCATACGAGTTGGCTACAACGATAAAGGTCGACAACGAAACGCGGCTGGCCGATGATGTGCCGCCGGGCAACTGTCCGAGATGGAATCTCTCTATGATATTCTAGCTCCTTCAAAACGGGTCGCTACTCCGCTTTGAATTTCGACGCTTTTATCAACAACCCTCGCAAACACCTGCACTCTATCGCGAGCTTCTAAATTTATGATACCGCCGGCATCAATCATGCCGCGAGTAGAAATAAAATCTTCTTGGTCTAAAATTCTCGGCACGCCGTTTACTCTTATCTCTAAACCTATGGAAGCCGGAATCAAAGTAGGAGCTGCAAAGCTTACGCTTGCAAAAAGGCTGTACACACCATTTTGTTTTGGGCGAAATGTCGATGTCGCCGGATTATATTCATTGTTAAGGTCCAATTCTTCTACTTGATACCGAACGTTGGTAACAACTCCGTTAAGGAGTTCTTGATTGAAGCCGGCGACTGCTCTGAACGCGGAATTTATTCTTCTAGACCTTTTGTTGATACACTTCTTACCGAACGACTGTCTGCAAATCGTCTTTTTTAATACCGTTTTTTTGTAGACCGTATTCTTGCAGGCTGACTTTCCTATCCTTGTTCTTTTAATTACCATTCTTTTCACCCCCTTGTATTCTGATTGTATTGCTAGAATCACTTAGCAATACTTTATGTTATGAAAGATTAATAGTAATAGAAACGGTATCTGCCTGGACAAGTTTAAAAAGACTAGCTCTCGATATGGCGCGAAACAGCCTAAAGTTACTGCAATGATTCAGTATAGCCACTTCGCACATTCCGCGCCACGCTCAGAGGTCGCTTTTTAACGTTTTTTATTTTACGACAGCGACGATTTTATTGATGACTACAAATATATTTCTTCTTGTTTGATTTTTTAATTGGACGACTCCGCCTTTCACTCTAATAACGACGCCTATTATTTCTTCCCCTGAAACCGTTTTAAGCACAACAGCTTTCCCGCGAGAATGTTTCAAAATTTTATGAACAAGCATGGAAAATCCCTCCTATCATTTCTGATATACTACTAGTATGAGATTGAAATGAAAGAGTTCGGGCTATATCTAACCCGGTATTTTATTGGGAAGTGGGTGGCGGTGAAAGTTATGACTATAGAGATCTCCGCGCTGCGCAAATTATTGCGAATCGCTGATTCAAAGCTTGAAATAAGGGTTGTTCGCTCGGCCTCCGACTGGAACGATGTAAGAGCATTGCGCAATCAAGTTTATTATCATGAGCTTGGGCGTATTGCCCTGGAACATATTATTGATGAATTTGATGCGAAAGCGGTCTTGTACAATGCTTACTTAGGCAATCGAATCGTAGGCACGATTAGATGTATGGATCCCTTTGCAAGTCCATTAGAAATCGTGGAAACGTATCCGGATATCGTCGATTTAATAGACCCTGACAAACGGTATTTAGAAATTGGAAGATTGATGACCGCGAAGGACATTCGCAATGGCGTGGTCTCCGTACGCTTGTATTTTCAAGCATTGAAGCTCGCAACGAAAGTGTCAGCGGATGGAGTGCTATTAACATGTTCGCCGCACCTGATTCGTTTATACGACAAAGTCGGGTTCAGATTGCTTTCTCCTATTCCGATCAACCGCAAGTATTTATTAGGCGCGGAAGATTATATTATGATTTTTGATTTTGAAGAGCAAAAAGACTTTTATACACGTTTACGGCCTCTTATATGGGCAATGGAGGAGGAGAAGAGCATTGAGCAGTCTGTCTAATCTGTTCTCATCGGCGGTTAGCGCTAATGTATTCATCTTATTATTCGGAATCTTAATCGCCTCCGAAATTTGGGTTCTAGTAAAATCGGGGAAAAATGCGAAGAACGTTGACAACGGCTCCGTGGTTGTATTAAATGTTTGTTTTGTTGCTGTACTATCCATCGACTATGCGCTGCTGCTACAGGACGCGGACCATTTGCAGTTTAAGTGGATATTCACATGGGCAGGTATCGTTATCCTTCTGATAGGCATGATTTTAAGATGGGGCTCCATTTGGTTTCTGGGACGATACTTTACGGGAAGAGTGCAAATCCAGGATGATCACGAATTAATTAGCAGGGGAATATATAGATGGGTCAGACATCCTTCCTATACGGGAGGTATATTGATTTTCATGGGCATTGCGTTGTCCATTAATAATTGGCTTGCTCTAATCGTTAACGTACTCCTAATCGCAGGCGCGTACTTATACCGTATCAGGATCGAAGAAAGAGCGTTAACGAATTACTTCGGGGAAGCCTATAAGAATTACATGAAGCGCACGTGGAAGCTCTTTCCTTATCTATTATAATCCGGGCGCTTTCATGATAGTGAAATTACATAGATATAGGGGCACGCCTATGGAGGCAAAATTGGGCGGGAAATAAGCCTCTTCGAAAAGATGTCTATTCTTCTATCTACGGGCGACTGTACAATAGTCGAACATACTACCAATGATGCTTACTGGGGAGACGGCGGTAACGGTCATGGTCAAAATAGGTTGGGCACATTGCTAATGGAGATCAGAGACGGCGTAGAAGATAAGCTGCGATTGTAATCAAAAAACAAAACCACTCCCTATCGCATTTCAACGGGAGTGGTTTATGTTCCTTTTAATTGAAACTAATCGTGTAGGATACGGAAGGATACGCCGTTGTAGATCCTGGTACGCGTTCCACTACAGTGATCAGCGTGCCGGGGCTGTAGTAGCCCGAACCGCCGTTGTAATTGGTGCTGTTTACGATGGCTGTGCCCAGGTCGATCGTCGTATTGTTGTAGCTCCAGTAATAATGAAGACGGAGCGTATTTGCCGAGGATGCCGTAATCTTGACGCTTGTGCCGGTTGTTTTGGCATTAGGAAGAATGTAAGCGTATCCTTGACCGGCGGTGAGGGTATTGGAGTAGGAGCCTCCGTAGCTTACGATGGCAGGGTTAGCCGATGCGGTTACGCAGAAGATAAGAGAGATTGCCGCAACAAGTACGAATAGCTTTGTGCTCAGTTTGGTCATGAATCGTCCATCCTCTCAATATGGATTCAAAACGGATCGCATCCTGCCCCCCTTTCGCCTAGTGGTAATACTTTACATTTATGACAATACTAATATATACCAACTATGTAGAGGAGTAAATAGTGGATGAGTAGGATAAAGCCCTTACTTCTTCATGCTAAGGCATTGATGTATAATAATTTTTGGAGACAACCAATCAATTAGCATGACGGATGAAAACTGCTTTATATAAAGGCGAGGGCCTATTAAGTCCTCCTGAAATGGTAAGAGGGAGTGTTGAACAATGAATGCAGAAATGGTTATGCAGGAGCTTGAAGCTCTCGGCAAGGAACGGCTTAAGAAAATGTACGAGTCCAATGGCGCGCACGAACCGCTTTTTGGCGTGGCTACAGGCGCTATGAAGCCCATCGCTAAGAAAATCAAAATGAATCAACCTTTGGCCGAGCAGCTATACAACACGGGGAACTACGACGCCATGTACTTTGCCGGCATCATTGCAGACCCGAAAGCAATGACGGAAGCGGATTTCGATCGTTGGATGGATACGGCCTATTTCTATATGCTGTCCGATTATGTGGTTGCAGTAACCTTGGCGGAAACCGATATTGCGCAAGAAGTAGCCGATAAATGGAGTGCAAGCGGCGAAGAGCTGAGAATGTCGGCGGGCTGGAGCTGCTACTGCTGGCTGCTTGGCAGTCGACCGGACGGTGAATTTGCCGAAAGCAAAATCGCCCAAATGCTTGAACTTGTGAAAAATACGATTCACGATTCTCCCGAACGAACGAAATTCGCTATGAGTAATTTCATTTACACCGTCGCGGTATCCTATACGCCGCTCCATGATAAGGCGGTCGAAACCGCGAAGGAAGTAGGTCCGGTAGAAGTCAATCGGAATAAGAAAAAAAGCAAGTTCCTGCAAGCTTCCGAAAATATTCAAAAGGCCGTAGATAAAGGGCAAATCGGTTTCAAACGCAATTATGTAAGGTGTTAAATGATAAAAGGCTGCCGTTGGGTTTGAACGGCAGCCCTTCTTGTATTAATTTGCTCTACTCCCATCCCGCCGCTTGTACAGCGTTGTAGACGTTGTATTTAACCACTTTGTTATAAGCGACGTCTTCAATATAGGTGTAGTACGAGTCGACGAATTCCCCTGTCTGGTCGTCATACAGCTCGAAAATGACATCTCCGTCAAAATTCCCCTGTTTATTAAGCTCTCCGTCCAATACGAGAGAGATCTCGTGGTATTTTCCGTTTATGAGGAAGAAGCCATAATGCTGCGCAACCACGCCGATTTTGCCTGGATCCATCAGATTTGTCCATTTGGAGGTTGCAACAAGCTCTTCATTGTCGTACATGTTGCTAAGCTTTTGATTAAAGCCGGACTCTGTATAGGTATTGACCACGCTGCCGTCCTTTTCGAATTGATTGAAGACGGTGTCTTTCAACTCCCAAATCGTAATGTCGATTTCACGGCTTTTGCTGTTCCAGTTCACTTTCGCCCCGAAGGATTGGGTCAAGAAACGAATGGGAACCATGATTCTGCCGTTAATGATTTTGGCGGGAACGTCTAGCGAGACGATGGCCCCATCGACTGTAGCGGTTTTTCCGTTCACTGGAATCGTGACGATTTTGCTTTTGAACGGGCTTTCATACTGGGCGGTCACTCGTTTTGTCTTCGAATCCCAAGACACATCGACACCTAATCCTTCTGCGATTGGGCGGAACGGGACAAGCACTCTTCCGCTGGTAATGACAGGAGGCTGATCGAAAGACAACTCTTCATCCTGGATATACACGGCAATGGGGTTTTCTGCTGCGTATGCCGCTTTGGGGGATAAAGTTAACGCAAGCAATGCCGCTAGCATAAGTAATTTAACTATTCTCATTATATTCACCTCAGAGATATATTGAGGCAAGATGGTCATGCCTGTCCATATGTAAATGATGGAACGACCTTGGGCTTGGCAGGAGCGCTTCGTCAGATTCTTACACTGTCAATCCAGCCGAAACACAACGCTTCTTCAACGAAATCCACGTAGCTTAAGAAAGGATTAGTCGTGTCAACATGTCCAAATAGTGTTGATTGTACATAATACCAAGTACGTTACCAAAAGGATCTAGGACCGAAGCTGTAATGAAACCCTCCCCGCGGTGTTGAATCGGTTCGTACTCTTCCGCTCCCATAGCCTTCAAACGGTTGAATGTCGTTTCGATATCATCCACATGCCAGTACATGATGGCACCGCCTGAAGCAACTGCTGCTTGGGCAGGAGCAAACCTGCGATCGATCAACCCCAGCTCGTGCTGATAGTCACCAATGCGAAACTCGGCATAGACGGGGCGGCCATCCGGTCCTGAGCGTTCGAAGTAAGGCGCAATGCCCAGCAGCTCCGCGTACCACGCCTTCGCGGCTTCCATATCCTCCGCCCAGTAGCTGATCGTCGCAAAGCCCCGTAATGTTTGTTTTGTGTTCATATTGAATCTCCTCCTAAGGTTTGTTGTTTTCTCTATTGTAAGCAACTATGTCTGACAACAGTGTGTCAGTGTTTTAAAGAATTAAACATGCACAACCAGAACGATACCATTTGATTTTAAACCATTATTTCCCGTCCCATCTCGGATCGAATTGGTTATAATCATAGCAAGGGATACATCGAGAAAAATGAATGATTCGAAAGTAAGGTGTTAAAAATGTTAGATCAAGCAATGGAAAAAACGCTAAGCAAATTAATGACCAAGCTGCTTCGGCATGCGCCTGGGGAGTTTGGCGTTGCTTTGAATCCCGAGGATGGATCATGCACCGTAAATTCGCTGTTGGAAGCGATTAAAGCGTTGCCCAAGTGGTCGGGAATAAAGCAGGATGATATAGAGCAGGTGGTTCGCAACTCGGACAAGCAGCGTTTCGAGATCGAGGGCGGACGCATCAGGGCGAGATACGGCCATAGTCACGATAAAGTGTCATATGTTCCGGGGGACCCGCCGGCCCGTCTGTACCATGGCACGAACGAGAAAGCTCTCCCGTCGATTATGAAGGAAGGGATCGTTCCGATGAGCCGGCAGTACGTGCATTTATCGGAAGGTACTCATTTCGCTGCTTTGGCAGGTAGCCGAAGAGGTGAGCTTGTTATTCTTAAGGTGGATACGACCATCGCGAAGCAGCTTGGCGTGACCTTCTATTATGCAGGGAATGAAGTGTGGTTAGCGGATGGCGTGCCGTCGGCATGCTATTCGATATGGAGTTCGGAGGAAAAGGAGCACCTGAATGATGAATAACCCAATTATTGATATCGGAGTCAACCTGATGCATCGCTCGTTCCATCAGGATCGCGAGCAGGTCGTAGAGAGGGCGGTGGCAAACCAGGTTGAGCCCCTCATCCTTACGGGCACGAGCCTGAGGAACAGTACAGATGCAGCCCGTTATGCAAGCCGTTACCCGGGGAAGCTGTTCGCTACTGCGGGGATCCATCCCCATGACGCAAAGAGCTGCGACGGGCAAACGATGGCTAAGCTTAGGCAATTGGCGGCACTCCCCCAAGTGGTGGCCATCGGGGAATGCGGTCTCGATTATAACCGTGATTTCTCGCCGCGCGATGTGCAGAGAAAGTGGTTCGCCGAGCAGATTCGATTGGCGTTCGAGCTTGATATGCCGTTGTTTCTGCATGAACGGGAAGCCTTTTCGGATTTTGCCGCGATTCTTAAGGAAAACGAGGTCAAGCATGCGGTAGTTCACTGTTTTACAGGAACACAGACTGAGCTCAAGGCATACCTCGAAATGGGCTTCCATATAGGGATTACCGGCTGGATATGCGATGAACGAAGAGGCAAGCATTTGAGGGAACTTGTCCGTCAGATTCCGCTGGATCGGCTGATGATCGAGACGGATGCGCCGTTCCTGACTCCGCGGGATTTGAAGGAAAAGCCGGCCGACGGCCGTAATGAACCTGCATTCCTGCGGCACATTTTGCACACGGTTGCGCAATGCATCGGGAAACCGGAAGACGAGGTAGCAGAGTCAACGACGAAGACGGCGACTGCGTTTTTCCGAATTTGATCATCATGTTTCGATTAGGGTTGCAACCTTTTATCGAAAATGGCGTTTGTTGTATTAGGATCCAAATATGGAGGAGGTTTTACTTGCTTATGAAAAAATGGATGATCGCAACCGTTGCTTTTTTTTCCATTGTCGGAATGCTGGTCTCAGGATCTTCAATCTCCGCTGCGCCCCAAAAACCGATAGTGGTTTATATTGATGGCGCGCTGCAGGACAATGTGCTAACCGTGAACGGCAGGACAATGGTACAGCTAATAGCTTTTAAGGATCCTGCAAATCTAGTGTATTCCTATGAGCAGGCTACGAAAACGATAATAGTAACGAATAAAGAAATGAAAACGACCGTACGCCTTAATGGTGGATCCACAACAGCCCTGGTTAACGGTAAAATCGTCAAGCTGGATGCTCCTGTGACGATTAAAGAAGGTAGAACCTATCTGCCTCTGCGTTTTCTCTCAGAGACACTAGGGGGAACATTGAAATACAACAGTACGAATAAGACTTTGATCGTGCGGACGCCATCTGGCCAAGAACGCTTCAAAACACTTATGAGCGGAAAATTAGAAGATGCGCGGACAATTGCGATTCATACTCCAACCACGCTTGTGGATAAAGAAATCGTAACAAATGGAGAAGGTTTTCATACCAGTTATACTTTTCCAAAAGGAGAGGCACTCCGCTATCAGGTGCAATACAGGGGACTAATCAAGTATATCGAAATTAATTCGGATGGTATCGCCATTGTGAAGTGGCAGAAGGATACTGTAGGTACAAATGGGGAAGCCGGCAAAAAACCTGAGGATTTTAAGGAATCCGTCTATTTCTTAGATAACTTTATGGCGGAAATGCTCACTTACGGAACGATCGACAGCAAGGGTGTGTATGACGAGGTTGGCATTGTATACTACACCATTCACGCCAATTTCAAGGGTATCGAGCTCATGCCAATCGAGGGAGAAACCCGGACTGATGTACAAATAAATGACATGGAACAATGATATAAAAGTTCAGTAAAAAATTACGGCAGCAATAAAACCGGGCAGGCACTTGATAACATTGTTTGAGTGTTATAAACTACAATTAAATATTTCAATACGTTGAAGAGGAATAGTAAGGTTTTCAACTCGATCAGAGAGCTGTTGGAAGGTGCGAAACAGCCTTGGAGGAAATCCGAACTCGCCTTGGAGTTGCTCGCTGAACCGACAAAGTAGGTGGAGCCGGAACCTGACCGTTATCATCAGGAGGATATAAGGTTTGTCCGTGCTTGCAAACCCGCATCTGCCAGAGTGCGTGCCGTCCAAGGCGCGAATTCAGAGTGGTACCGCGTAAGATTTCACAGTCTTTCGTCTCTGTTAACGTAAACGTAACGGAGATGAAGGGCTTTTTTTGCATTCCGCCGGATCATGAGCGATCAACTTTAGGATATGGACGAAAGGAAGGATAACCCATGAAAAATGTTGAAAAATACGCCAGAGGATATTTTATGCCACCGGAGACAAGTTTGAATTGGACCCGGAAGGAATACATGACGGAGGCACCGATTTGGTGCAGCGTCGACCTTCGCGACGGAAATCAGGCATTGGTCGTTCCGATGAATTTGGAGGAAAAGCTGGAATACTTCAAATTGCTCGTGGACATCGGGTTCAAGGAGATCGAAGTCGGTTTTCCCGCAGCGTCGGAAACGGAATTCGCCTTTTTGCGCACGTTGATCGAGCAGGATTTGATCCCGGATGGCGTGACTATCCAAGTGCTTACCCAATCGAGAGAGCACATTATCCGCAAAACGTTCGAATCGCTGCAAGGCGCGAAAAAAGCCGTTGTGCATTTGTACAACTCGACCTCCGTAGCGCAGCGGGAGCAGGTATTCCGCAAATCCAAAGAAGAAATAATCGATATCGCCTTGGGCGGCGCCAAGCTGTTGAAGCAGTGCGCGGAGGAAACGGAGGGGAACTTTCAGTTCCAATATTCACCTGAAAGCTTTACGGGTACGGAAGTGGATTTTGCGCTGGATATTTGCAACCGCGTGCTCGATATATGGCAGCCGACGTCGGAGAACCCGGTCATCATTAATCTTCCTGCAACGGTGTCCATGTCAATGCCGCATGTCTATGCCAGCCAGATCGAGTATATGAGCGAGCACCTGAATTACCGGGAGCATGTCATTTTGTCGCTCCACCCGCATAACGACAGAGGAACGGGCGTGGCGGATGCGGAACTGGGGATGCTGGCCGGAGCCCAGCGGGTTGAAGGTACACTGTTCGGAAACGGGGAACGAACGGGGAACGTTGATATTGTCACGCTTGCCCTGAACATGTACTCGCACGGGGTGGACCCAAAGCTGAAATTCGAGAGCGTCCCTGCCATCATTTCCGTTTATGAGCGGCTGACCAAAATGAGGGTAAGCGAAAGACACCCTTACGCCGGCGAGCTTGTTTTTACCGCTTTCTCCGGCTCGCATCAGGACGCGATTGCCAAGGGCATGAAATGGCGTGAGGAAGAGGAACGCCGGCACTGGTCGGTCCCCTATCTGCTGATCGATCCCAAGGATATCGGCAGGGAGTATGAAGGGGATATTATCCGCATTAACAGCCAGTCCGGCAAAGGCGGGATTGGGTTCGTGCTGCAGCAAAAGTACGGACTCGATCTTCCGGCGAAAATGCGCGAAAACTTCGGATACTGCGTCAAAAACGTCTCCGATCAGCTGCAAAAGGAGCTAATGCCAGATGATATATACGACATATTCTCGAAAGAATATGTGAATATAAAAACCCCTGTCGAGTTGATCAAATACCGCTTTACGGACGATGAAGCATTTCAAACCGTCGTCACCATACGGACCGATAATGAAGTCAAGGAAATTACAGGTACGGGAAACGGAAGACTCGATGCGATCAGCAATGCGCTGCAGACCGATCTCGGGATGGAATACATCGATTTGGTCTATAAGGAGCACGCTCTGGGAACAGGCTCGAAATCGCAAGCGGTCTCTTATATCGGCATCACAGCTTTGGATGGCAACGTATATTGGGGCTGCGGGATTGATGTCGATATTATGACCTCATCTGTAAAAGCTCTCTTTAGTGCAGTGAATCAAATGAGCCGGTTATTGCGCTAACGGAAAACGCTAGTAGATATTAACCGGAATACAGAAGAAACAATGGATTTGAAATTTTACGCTGAACGGGAAACGATAGCATGACAAGAGCCGGCCGCGATGGCCGGCTTTTTATATTTGGGTCACGGCGTTAGAGTAAGTAAGCTGCCGAGAAGAAGAAGCCTTTACCTTCACGATCATTCTGGAATGCCGATATAAATATAGACATCTAAGTTCAGTTTGGAGGAATCCTTATGTTCACTGTATTGCGTTTCATCAAAAATGTAGTCCTATTCGTCCTCACGCTCTTAATTGGGTTCTTCCTAATGGTTAAGCTCGCCGGATATGTTGTTGAGCCGCTCTACTCCAAATACAAGATGATTCCTGTCGCGGAGCAGATTGCCTATAAGTTGCAAGCGGAGATGCCGATACCGCCTACGCACGAGTATTTGAAGCAATTTACTGAAAATCTCGTGAAGGCGGGCGTGGTATCCGATTCTTCGGATGTTGCGCTAGACTACCTCCAATTGGCAGGAAGCTCTAATTATACAGTGTATGTAGACTACTACAAATTACTGCCGCTATCCTATCACGTCCGTGGAAAAGTACAGTATGATGGCGAGGCAAAGTATCATGACGTAGATGTCTATGTGCATAGCAGTGATTATGTTGATTCGAGTGAGCTTCCTGCTAGTAAGTCGCAACAACAAGAGCTCCAAGAGGAGCAGGGGCTCGCAGCGGATACGGAAAGTACGGGTATTAGGGAGGATGCCTCTCCAGACGACCCAAACGCCTCTAACAGCATACAGGTCAAAGAAAAATACACGGAGGCTCACACGGAAGCAAGCACTGATTTCGAAGAGGATGGCGACGATGATTTTCGAATAATCAGTGTATACGTAGGAGATAAGCGAATCGCTGATTTTAATAATTTAGATGAGGCTCAGGAATACGCTGAAAATCAGGGTTTCATTGATTTTAAGATAGTCGATCTGACGGAGGATTGGCGGAAATCAGTAGGATTTGAATTGCCGGAATTCAGCGTCATTGTGCGGGATAAATATCAGGCATCCTTTTTCACGCAAGAGGAGGCGGTTGACTACGCCAAGCAGTTCGATCATGCGGAGGTGTTCGTACCCAATACGTTCTTATGGAGTAACATAGCGGTTTATCTGTTTGTAGACGACACGTTCGTTAGGAGCTATGATTCGAAGGCAGAAGGCATCAAGGATGCGAGTACCATGGACAAAGCGAAACTGATCGATCAAGAAACGGGTAAGGTCGTCTGGGATAACTACCCTCGGGAATGCAGAACGTGTGAAAGCGCCATAAGCGACCAATATGAGTAGAAATCAACCAGCGAGGCCAACGAATCGCTGGTCAGAACAGCAGCAAATGAGGCAACACAAAATTAGCCTTCCTATCAAAGGGAATAAAGGAGACGCCGTACAATCGTAAGAAGCCCCCGTGTCTCTCGACACGGGGGCGACGATTCATCGGTTTACCTCGACATGAATATGATATTTGTTGAAAACCTCGATCATGGCGGATTTGGCTTCTTCCTCGTCGGGGCCATGGATTTCAAGTTTATAGGCGAGGTTTTTGTATAGGGAGATACTCAGGCCAAGGATGCTTTTGACATCGACGAACTTCGTATCGCTGACGCGCAGGACGATGCTCGATTTATAATCGGCTGCCGTTTGGTTAATGTCAACGATGCCTCGAATTTCAGCTTTCATCGGACAACCCCCGTTCATTATTTAGCTTAGCCTCATCTGTACTCTCGAGGTATTCGGCGGGCAACGCCCGTCCTTATGGCGGCTTTGATGACGAGATCGCGAATGGCTTTCACGACGGCTTGGTTGAACACGCTCGGAATAATATAATGCCGGCTTCTTTCTTCATCGGAGATGGCGGAGGCTATAGCCTCTGAGGCCGCAAGCTTCATTTCCTCATTAATGGTCGAAGCCCTGCAATCCAATGCGCCGCGGAAGATGCCGGGGAAGCATAACACATTGTTAATCTGGTTCGGATAGTCCGAACGGCCGGTGGCCATGACGCCGACGATATCCTCCACTTCCTCGGGTCTAATCTCCGGCGTGGGATTGGCCATTGCAAATACGATCGGGTTGTCCGCCATGGTCATGACATCTTCCCGGCGCAGCAGTCCCCCCGCGGAGAGACCGATAAATACGTCAGCCCCTTGAATAACGTCCCGCAAAGAGCCCTCCTCGCGGTTCGGATTGGTATTCTCCGCATACCACTGCCACATCGCATTGTCATAAGCGGTTCCGGCAATAAGCGCTCCGTGCCGATCCACGCCAATGAGGTTCGTAACCCCCGCGGACAAAAGAATTTTACTGCAGGCTACGCCCGCCGCTCCTATGCCGCAAACGACAACTTTGATTTCATGGATCGGTTTGTTTACGATTTTCAAAGCATTGATTAAAGCCGCATACAAGACGACCGCCGTGCCGTGCTGGTCATCGTGGAACACGGGAATATCCAATTCCTCGCGCAGCCGTTCTTCGATTTCGAAGCATCGGGGCGATGAAATATCCTCCAGATTGATCCCGCCGAACCCGGGAGCGATCGCTTTGATCGTGGCAATGATTTGCTCGGTATCCTGCGTGTTCAGGCAGAGCGGGAAGGAATCGACGTCGGCCAGCTGCTTGAACAGCATCGACTTGCCTTCCATAACGGGCATCGCCGCATAAGGACCGATATTGCCAAGCCCCAAGACGGCGCTTCCGTCCGAAATGACGGCAACGGTGTTCCTCTTGATCGTTAAGGTGAACGCTTTTCGCTGTTCTTCGTGAATGGCCAAGCATACGCGCGCGACATCGGGCGTATAGACGCGCGAGAGATCGTCGCGGTTCTGAATCGGCGCTTTCAGCTTCGTTTCGATTTTCCCGCCGAGATGCAGCAGGAACGTTCTATCCGAAATATTGACGAGCCGAACGCCGTTCAAGCTCTTAACCGCTTCCGTAATAATGCCTATGTCGACCGTATCGGTCACGGTTATCGTAATATCGCGCACTGTGCTGTTTTGGCTGGTCTGAATGACGTCGATGGCGACGATATCGCCGCCGGCTTCGAATATGGAGGATGCGACCTGGCCGAAATGCACCTCGTTCGTATTCATTTCGAGCCTGAGAATAACGCTTTTTCCGCCGAGTTTATTGTTATCCATAAGCTGCCTCCGTCTGATCGTTAATTAGGGTACTTCCTTAACCTTCCTCGTTGACGACAACCTCTTTCCCTCTCTTCTTTAACAAGAAGGGAACGATGATCCAGAGCGCCGCGATTACCAAGAAAACGAGCGATAGCGGTTTTTGCAGGAAAATCATAAAATCGCCGTTGGACGTCGTTAGCGCTCTTCGCATGTTATTTTCAATCATCGGTCCCAGCACTAGGCCAAGCACAAGGGGAGCCAGAGGGTAATCGTTCCGTGCAAGCAGGAATCCCGCAACCCCGCAGGCAAGCAGCAGCATTAAATCAAAGATTTGCACTTGAACGGCGTAAACGCCAAAGATCGATATCGCGATAATGATCGGAATCAAGTATTTCGGCGGCGTTTGAATGATCTTGGCAAACACCTTCACCAGCGGCATATTGAGAACAAGCAAAATGAGATTTCCGATTAGCATGCTGGCAATTAGACCCCAGGCCACTTCAGGATGCTCCTCGAATAACAAAGGACCCGGCTGGATGTTATACATGATCAAAGCGCCCATTAGGATCGCGGTTGTACCCGACCCCGGAATGCCGAGAGTAAGGAGCGGAATCATGGCTCCGCCGGATGCCGCATTATTCGCGGATTCAGGGGCGGCTACGCCGGCGATATTGCCTTTGCCGAACGATTCGGGATTTTTGCTCATCTTTTTCTCCAAAATATAACTAAAGAAAGAAGCCAGCGTGGCGCCTGCGCCGGGCAGAATGCCAATGAAAAAGCCCAATAACGAGCCGCGGGCAATCGGCCCCGCGCTATCCTTCAAATCTTGTTTGGTCGGAAGGATCCGTTCGATCTTTGCCGTTTTGCCTGCGGTGTAATCCTTTTCGAGTATCGTTTTGAATACTTCGCCTAAAGCAAACAGGCCGACCGCGACGGTCAAAAACTCGAGTCCGGAATAGAGCAGCGGGATGCCGAACGTAAACCGCGCGACGCCGGACACCGTATCCATGCCGATGGTAGCCAGCAGCAAGCCGAGCACGGTCATAATAAGCGCCTTCGTAATGGATTTGCCGGCCAAGCCGCTGACCGCGCATAGTCCGAGGAGCATCAAGGAAAAGTAATCCGCGGGTCCGAATTTAATCGCGACCTCCGACAGCGGTTCGGCTAAAACGATGAGCGCGACGACGGCAAAAAGTCCCGCCGCGAAGGATCCGATCGCGGATATCGACAAAGCGGCTCCGGCTCTTCCTTGCTTGGCCATCTGATAGCCGTCCAAGGTGGTCACGACGGAAGAGGATTCCCCCGGCGTATTGAGCAGGATGGACGTCGTGGACCCGCCGTACATCGCTCCGTAATAAACGCCGGCCAGCAGAATAATGGAGCTGGTTGCGGCCGCTTCCGGCGGCAATCCGCCGGTCATGGAAGCCGTTATAGGGATAAGCAGCGCGACGCCGCTCATGGGACCTATGCCGGGCAGTACGCCTACGGCGGTGCCGATTAACACGCCGATGAAGGCGAACAGCAGATTATGCCATTGGAAGGCGGTTGCAAAACCGTCTGCGAGAAATTGCAAGGTATCCATTCATGTGCCTCCTTTCCATTACGATAGCCAGGACGGAAAGCCCGGCATCGAACCTTCCAAAATGACGACGAAGATGACGTAAACGCCAGCTGAGAATAACCCGGAGATCAATATCGACTTCAGCCATTTTCCTCTTTCCAGCACTTGAAAGCTGACGAGGAGGAAGAGGAAGGTTCCGATAATATAACCGATCGTTTCCAGGAAGAACGCATATAGAAACGCTGCGGCGAAGATGATGAGAAACCTTTTGTAATCGAGCTTCTCCGCTTTGCTGCTATGGCCCTTAGACTTCAAGACTTCATAGAACAAACGCAGGCTTAACAGAACGAGCAGCGCCCCGAGACCGAAAGGGGCAATATTGGGGCCTACGGTACTCCCGTAAGCCGAGGAGCTAATCGTCGTACTCTGCCACATGAATCCTATGCCAAGCAGCAAAAATACGATGCTGGCGTATCGGTCGAATGTTTTGTTCAATGCTCTTCACCTCCATTGAATAAAGAAAGGAGGGGAGACTGGCGCTCCCTCCCTGGTCCCTCGCGTTACTTCTGCATGCCGAGCGCCGTTAACATCTCCTGCACGACGGCTTCTTGTTCGCCGAGGAAGGCCGCGAAATCGGCGGAATTTCGGTATTCGCTCGCCCAATCATTCGCTTGCAATTCTTTCGTCCACGTTTCGTTCTCGGATAGCGCCTTTAACGTTTTGTCCCAAAACGCGATTTGGTCCGCAGTCATGCCTTTCGGGCCGAATACGCCGCGCCAGATCGTGAATTCCGCATCGAGACCCAGTTCTTTTAAAGTAGGCACATCCTTAAAGTCCCCGCCGAGCCGTTCATTGGAAGTGACCGCGAGAATTTTGATTTTGCCGGCTTTCAAATAACTGCCGAGGGAAGAGATGTCGGTTCCGATCGCATCCGCGTTATTGCCGAGCAGAGCGGCAATGGCTTCGCCTCCGCCGTCATAAGACAAGTATTTGACCGTTTTCGGATCGACGCCCGACTTGAAGGCCGGCAGCACGCTGATCAAATGATCCATGGAACCGGGAGCGGAACCGCCCGCAAGCGTCACTTTGGAAGCATCCGCTTTAATATCGTCGATTAACGCTTGAAGATCGTTGTACTTGGAATCGGCGGCAACCGCGATCGCGCCGTAATCCTTCGTTAATTGCGCGAGCGGGGTAACATCCTTGTACCCGTACGGGCTGTTTCCTTCTTTCTTCAGGTTGTTGATGAGAATAGGCGGCGAGCTGACGAACAGCTTGTAAGGATCATCCTTGTCTTTCGTCACGTATTCCGCCATAAATACGGTGCCGCCGCCGCCGGGCTTGTTCTCGACGGTCATCGTCTGATCGACCAGCTTCGTTTCGCCGAGCACCTTGGCCAATGACCTTGCCGTCTTATCCCAACCGCCGCCGGCTCCAGATGGAGCCGTGACGATAAACGGTTTCTCCGGATAATCGGCCGCATTCGAGCTTCCGCCGTTCGATCCCGTGCTGCATGCCGTAAGGCTAACCGCGACTAAAGCTGCCGCCACTATGGTTTTCCAATGATTCGTTATAGGTTTCATTTTAACGATTCCCCCTTAGATCATCGATCAAGCAAGCGTTTCAAATCTTGTTGTAAGCGCTTACTCGACTTATATCCATTACACTAACATCGCTTTTTGGCGCTGAACAGAATAACGACATAAGTTGAAAAATAATCATTTTGGCTATTTTGTTCATAAAAATTACGGGCGGAACCGGCTCAAGGGACTATGTTCGGGGAAGCATGTAGAATACAATAGAGGCAATGCCGCCCGCCGGACAGAAAGGCAAGGAGGGAATTGAATGCGGTTACAAACCAGACTTATTTTGTTAATCGGGACGCTCTTATTCGTCATCATTATTGCGTTAACGTTTAGTTTCGAGAGAATGCTGGTCAACACGCTGCAGAAGAATGTTGGCGCCTCTGCCCTTAAAATAGCGAAGACGGTAGCGTTGATGGACGTAATAAAGGATGCTTTCGACGAGGATAACCCGGCAGCCATCATTCAGCCGATCGTGGAAAAGGTTCGATTGGAGACGGATGCCGAGTTCATCGTCATTGGAAACCGGGAAGGAATCCGCTATGCCCACCCCTTGCCGGATCGAATCGGGAAAGAAATGGTCGGCGGGGATAACGGGCCCGTACTGAACGGCGAATCGATTATATCGGAAGCGGTCGGTTCCATGGGGCCTTCCTTGCGGGGCAAAACGCCCATCTACGACGATCATAATCAAATCATCGGCATTGTGTCGGTAGGCATTTTATTGAAAGACATTCATGAATCGGCCGCGACTTATCGAAACGCGATGATTTTTTTTGCGGCCATCGCGCTCACGATCGGCTGCGGCGGGGCGATTGCAATCTCCAACGGGGTGAAGCGGTCTATCCACGGCCTCGAGCCTAAGGAAATCGGCTTGTTGTACCAGGAGAAAAGAGCCATTCTGGAAACGATCCACGAAGGGATTATCGCGATTAATACGGAAGGAATCATTACGCTCGCCAATCAAACGGCTATAAGGCTAATCGATCCGCTTGAGAAAGAGGAGATTACCGGCAAGCATATTCGGGACGTCATACCGGAATCCCGTTTGCTCGAGGTGATCAAATCCGGAGATGCCCAGTTCGATCAAGATTTGGTCATTAACGAAAGCATGGTCGTGGTCAATCGTCTGCCGATTTTCGATCGTCAGCATCAAGTGGTCGGGGCCGTATCGAGCTTCCGCAACAAATCCGAGCTGCTTCGTTTAACGGAGGAGCTTACGCAGGTGAAACGTTATACCGAAGCGCTGCGTTCGCAGACGCATGAGTATTCAAATAAGCTGTATACGATCTACGGGCTCATCCAGCTGGAATCGTATCAGGAAGCGATGGATCTCATTACGCACGAAACGGACGTGCATCAAAACCTTATTCAATTTCTGTTGCGGGAGATTCCGGATCCCATGCTGGGGGGGATCTTAATCGGGAAGTTCAACCGCGCCAACGAGCTTAAGGTGAGTTTGGAGATCGATAAAAACAGTTCGTTTAAAGACATTCCGGGCGATATCGGCCGGAATCATCTCGTAACCATTATCGGCAACTTATTGGATAATGCGCTGGAGGCCGTGCTTGCCGCGGACCGCGACCCGAAAACGGTAAAGGCTTTTTTGTCCGATGCGGGCGATGACTTGCTCATCGAAATCGAAGACAACGGAGTCGGCATCGCGGATGAAACGGCCGATCGTTTGTATGAAGTCGGTTTCTCCACGAAGCAGGAGGGCGGCAATCGGGGGTTTGGCCTTGCGATCGTGAATCAGGCCGTTCAGCAGGCAAGGGGAACGATCAGCTACCATTCCCGTTCGCAGGGAGGGACAGTTTTTACCGTTAAGATTCCTAAAGAAATGGGGAGAGAGCTATGATCCGGGTGGTCATTGTGGAGGACGATCTTCGAATCGCGCAGATCAACCGCCGGTTTGTGGAGAAGCTGGAGGGATTCGAAGTGGTCGGCATTGCAACCGACGAACAGCAGGCGCACGAGCATTTGGACATTCTGGCCCCGGATCTGGTGCTGCTCGATTTATATTTTCCCGATATGAACGGCCTTGATCTTCTGCATTATATTCAGAAAAAAAATCCGCTCACGGATGTCATCATCATTACGGCGGCTAAGGAATTCGATACGGTACGGGAAGCCATTCGCGGCGGCGTATATGATTTCATGATCAAGCCGGTCGTATTCGAACGCTTTCAGGAGAAGCTGAAATCTTATCAGAAATATCATCAGCAAATGACGCTGCTCGGCGGTTCGAACAAGCAGGTGGACCAAGAGGGAATCGATCAATTGTTATGGGGAGCGGGCGATAGGGCGGACAGGGATACCTATCTACCTAAAGGCATCGATAAGATTACGAGCGAGAAAATCCTCGCTTTCATTCTTGGCGGTCCGGAAGTGCTCACCGCGGAGGAGCTTGGGAGGATGGCCGGCTTCAGCCGCACGACCGCCCGGCGGTACTTGGAGTATTTCGTGGCCAAGGGCGAACTGGTCGCCGACATCTCCTACGGCACTGTCGGAAGACCGGAGAGAGTATACAAAAGGACGTAGGCTGGGCTTCTATAGTACGATGCCAATTAATGTTGCTATGATAACTTGGTTTATGTTAACGTAGATATACAAATGTGAAGGGGGTGAGGAAGGTGAATCACGAAATGGCCAACAACCGTATTAGCCAGCTGCCGATTGCTACGGCTGGCATTGTTCATGCATTTTCCGCGAACGGGATCAGTCTGTCCAATTACGATCATACGTTTGAACCATTCGCGAGAAGACGCCTACCTTAACCACAACGGATCGCTTTATTATCCAGAGGGTCGCGGGCTTGTTGCCGCGGCTCTTTTTTTGTGCATCAAGTAGGGTCTTCATCCAACAGGAGGCTCTTTAAAATGATAATCGTCAACGTTCAACAGATCAAAAAATACCATGCGGCGAACCTTGTTTTGGACGGGGTGACGCTTCAGCTTCAAGAAGGCGAAAAGGTCGGCTTGATCGGTCGCAACGGAAGCGGAAAATCGACGCTGCTCCGGCTCATTTCGGGCCATGAGCAAATAGACGAGGGCATGCTGACCGTCAAGAAGGATTTGCCGATCGGCTATTTGCCGCAAATCCCTGCGGAGTTCGAGGAGCTTACCGTCTATGAGGTGCTCGCCTACGGTTATCGGGAACTGATGGCCGTCAAGCGGGAAATGTCGGACATCGAGCAGCGGATGTCCGGCTCCGAGGCGTCCGCCGATCCCGAAGCGATGGAGCGGCTGCTAGGGGCGTATGCCCTTGCGCAAGAGCGGTTCGAACAAGGCGGAGGCTATGAGATGGATACGGCTATCGCTCAAGTGGCGAGCGGCTTGCAAATCGACCGACGCAATGACCGGCGGAAATTTGGCAGTTTGTCCGGGGGCGAGAAGACGCGTGTCGTTCTGGCTTCCCAGTTGGTCGTCCGTCCGGCTTTGCTGCTGCTGGATGAACCGACGAATCACCTGGATCTCAAAGGGATCGAGTGGCTGGAGCAGTTTCTTCAGCGTTATGAAGGCGCATGCGTTATCGTGTCGCATGACCGTTATTTTCTCGATGCCGTAGGCACGAAAATGATCGAACTGGAGGATGGGGAGGCATATACGTATCTCACCAACTACAGCGGATATATGAAGGAGAAAGAAGAGCGTCTTTTGCAACAGTTCGCCCAGTTCCAGGAGCAGCAGAAGGCGATCAAAAAAATGAAAGAAACGATTCGCCAGCTGGAGGAATGGGGACGCATCGGAGATAACGGGAAATTTTTCAAACGGGCAGCCTCGATTCGCAAAGCTTTGGAGAGGATGGAGACGGTCAAACGCCCCGTCCTGGAGCGGAAAACGGCGGATTTCGAGATATCTCCTCTGGATCGTTCCGGTCGCAGGGTCGTCTCATTCGAAGGCGTGACGAAACGATTCGGTGAAAACGCCATATTAAACGGTGCAGAGGGAAGCCTGACGTATGGCGAGAAGGTCATGCTGCTCGGAGATAACGGATCGGGGAAAACGACGCTTTTCAAGCTGCTTCTGGGCGCGATTGAGCCGGATGCCGGCAAGCTGGAGCGGGGGGCGCACGTGGAAATCGGTTATTTGGCACAGCAGGAGCCGGCGAGGGATCATAAGTTGACGGTATTGGACTATTTCCGCACCGAGGGAGGCTTGGAGGAAGGCGAAGCGCGAAGCACGCTGGCGAAATATTTGTTCTATGGCGCCGACGTGTTCAAGCCGCTGCAAATGCTCTCCGGCGGCGAATGGTCGCGTCTGCGGCTAGCCCTGCTTGTGAGGCGCAAGCCGAATCTGCTTTTGCTGGATGAGCCGACGAATCATCTCGATATGGCCTCGCGCGAAGCGCTGGAGGAGGCGTTGGAAGATTTTCCGGGAACGATATTGGCGATTTCCCATGACCGGTATTTTATTAATCGACTTGCAAAGCGCGTATGGGAGCTGAAGCAAGGCAGGATTACCGCGTATCTCGGCAATTACGATGATTTCAAGGAGAAGCGCGGAGAAGAGCCATCGTCGGCGTCGACGCCGGCGTCCGATCGGCTGCAGACGGAAGCGAAAGCGGCCCAAAGCAGCAGCGGCCCGGCACGCAAAATCGAGCGGAGGCGCGAGCAGCTGGAGCTTGAGATTGCCGCAATGGAAGCGGAGCTGGCTCGTACCGATGAAGAGCTGATGCGTCTCGATCGCATCGGCGATGCCGCCGAGCTTGAAGCGTGGTGGCGTGAGAGGGAAGAGGGGCAATCCAAGCTCGATGCGCTTCTGGCGTTGTGGATGGAGCTGTCGGATTCTGTTTAATGATCTTGGGGCTGTCCCAAAAGCCAATGGCTTAGGGACAGCCCCTGTGTGCGTATGCAGCTAAACTCTGGCTGCTATGTTGGATTTTCGCGGTAACTTTGAGCGTTTGACGGCATTTTGGGCACAAAACAGAGGTCTATTGCGAATATCCAATGTAGCTCTCGATATGGCGCGAAACAGCCTAAAGTTGCTGCAATGATCCAGTATAGCAACTTCGCACCTTCCACCGCCCTCATCGGGTAAAAACAGCCTCTTATAAGTTTAAAGTTGTTTCAAGAATGCTACGATCGTGAGCAAGCCCTTGTCGAAGTTGTCCAGATTGAAATGCTCGTTCGGCGCATGCAGGTTTTCGTCCGGGAGGCCGAAGCCCATCATGACGACGGGTGCCTGCAAGATACGGGAGAACGTTTCGACAATCGGAATCGACCCGCCGTCCTTCGTGAACAGGGCGCGGGTGCCGTACACTTGTTCATAGGCATCCGCCGCCTTCTGAAGCATGGGATGCGAGGGATCCATGTTGAATGCGCGGGCTTGTTCGCCGCGTTTAATAACGAGCCTCGCACCAGGCATGACATGGGATTCCAGATGAGCCGCAATTCTATCCAATATGCGCGCCGGATCCTGATCGCCGACAAGACGGCAAGTAATCTTGGCATGAGCTTCCTTCGGGATGACGGTCTTCGTGCCTTCGCCTTGAAATCCGCCATACACGCCGTTTAGCTCGAGCGTCGGTCTTACGCCGGTCCGCTCGACAAACGAATAGCCTTCTTCTCCGTACAAAGCTTCGAGACCGAGATTGGCTCTTAATTGTTCGTCATCGTGATCTTGCTTGAGAAATTCTTCTCTCATGTCAGAGGAAAGCTCCGGGACGCCTTCGTAGAAGCCGTCGATCGCGACTCGTCCTTGGCCATCGTGCAGAGAAGCGAGCAGGGATACCAGCGCGTGCAGCGCGTTCGGAACGCCGCCGCCGAATGTGCCGGAATGCAGATCCGTATTGGCGGTCGCAATCGTTACTTCAAGCGAGCATAGCCCGCGCAAGCCCGTGGAAATAGCCGGCTTTCCTTTGGCAAGAAGCGAGGTGTCCGATATAAGTACGACGTCTGCAGCCAGCTTGTCTGCATTGTCCTTCATGAAGGCCGGCAGATTCGGGCTTGAGATCTCTTCTTCCCCTTCTATGCAAAATTTCACGTTTACCGGAAGCTTATTTTCTTGATCCAATAGCGCTTCAATAGCCTTTACATGCAAGAAAAGCTGTCCTTTATCATCCGTTGCGCCGCGAGCGTACAACTTGCCGTCGCGGATGGACGGCTCGAAGGGAGGCGTCTCCCAGAGATGAAGCGGATCGACGGGCTGCACGTCGTAATGACCGTAGACGAGCACCGTCGGCTTGCCTGGCGCCTGAATATGCTCGGCATATACGATCGGATGCCCTCCGGTGGGAATGATCTCGACCTTCTCAAGGCCGGCCGTCTCCAATTTGGCGGCTACCCATTTCGCGGCGTCGATCATGTCCTTCTTATGTTCGGACAAAGCCGAGACGCTCGGTATCGTTAGAAATTGCTTCAGCTCATCCAGATGTTGCTCTCTTTTGTTCTGAAAATAGGTCTCATAGCTCACAGGGCTTTACCTCCTAATCCGTTATGACTTTAGTATACATTTTTATACAGATGAGTAAAACTTGCCGGAAATCCCGCTAATCGGAATTTTGTACCGGGAGGGGATGTTCTTCGAACAGGATAACCAAATACCGGCACGAAATATATCAAGGTGCTGGGACCAAATATCCGGGTGTCAAAAGGAGAGATGGCATGTATACGCTGCTTGTCGTGGATGACGAAAAATGGGTTCGGCAAGGCCTTTCTTTAACGATTGATTGGCTCTCGGAAGGCATCGAGCTGATCGGGGAAGCGGAGGATGGAGAAGAAGCGCTTACGCGGATCCGGAACGAATCGCCGGACATTATTATTACGGATATCAAGATGCCAAGGATGGACGGATTGGATTTAATGGAGGCGCTAAGGAATCGGCCAAAGAAAGTCTATGTCATTATTATTAGCGGATACAGCGATTTTGAATATGCCCAGAAAGCTCTGAAATACGGCGCCTACGATTATGTGTTGAAGCCGATCGAGGAAACGGCGCTTTTGGAAGTTGTGCGGAGATGCGTCAGCGATCTGGATCGAGAGAACGAACGCCGGCATCATCTAACGGAGATGTCGGGGCGCATCCGCGAAAGCCTGCCTCTTGCCCGGCAGCACTTCTTGGAGATGCTGCTGCTTGGCGGCATCGTCGATCCTCCAAGCGAGTTGGAAGCAAAGTGGCAAGCCTTGAATATGACATTGAACCCGCATGCGCTAACGGTACTCGCGGTGAAGATCCATCTTTGGGGGCCAAAGGCCTCCGGAGAGAAGGACCGTTCATGGATTCGTATGGCCCTAGCCAATATTGCCGAAGAGATCGCCGCGGGACGGGGACAAGCCGTTGCCTGTCCGATCGACCATAACGCCGACGCGGAAATGGTCGTATTGTTCTCGGGGGATAGCTCCTACGACGGCAAGAAGAAGCGGAGGAAGTATGCCTTCCCGGATGAAATGAAGGCGATAATCGATGCGGCAAAGCGCTATTTGGGCCTCACCATAAGCATCGGAATTAGCGGTCCGGGGAGCATGACCGAACTGGCGCAATGCTACGAGGAAGCGCTGCATGCCTGTTCTAATGCGTTCTATGACGGTTTCGGGAAAGTGTACGATTCGGGTCAGCTATCCGTACAGGCATACAAGCCTCACGCTTATGTCGGGCCGGACGGCTCTTGGGAAACGAGAGTGCATCAGGCCATGAAGCTGGGGGACGACGGGGCTATTCATGAAGGGGTCGACCTATTGATCGAGCATGCGCAATCGGCACGCGAACGCATTTCGCCGCTCCATGTTTCCCGCGGGATAAGGCTTCTGCTTCAAAGCTTAGGGCAGAAGTGGGAGGCGGCGCATCCGTATAGGACGGCGCCGGGGATCGATAGGTTCAACGAAACCATCGTAAACGCAGACCTTCCGTTGGCGCAGCTTGGGGATGCCTTGCGGCACGCTCTCCTGCATTGCGCTTCCGAATCGCGAGGGTCCGGCCATCGCACGAGAATTGTCGAGCTCGGCATGCAGTTTTCCCACCAGCATTATATGAAAGGCATCACGATGAACGATGCGGCCGAGCATCTTTTCCTGAATCCTTCTTATTTCAGCAAGGTGTTTCACGAGGAGGCCGGGGAAACGTACAGTAAATATCTGGCCCGCCTGCGCATGAACAAAGCGAAGCAGCTGCTGAAGACCTCTTCGCTCAAAATCTATGAAATCGCCGACCAAGTAGGGTACGCGGATTTCCGCCATTTCTCCAAAACGTTTAAAGAAATCGAAGGCGTGACGCCTGGCCAGTACCGCGATCTTGGCATCTGATCGACCGGCATTCGACTTATCTCTGGAGGTGGAACCAAGATGAATAGAGCATCGAAGTGGCGGTTCGTCGGATTCAAAATGTTCATTGTTTATTTTGTCAGCATGACGGTCTCGATTATGGTCATGGGCTATCTGTCCTTCCACAAAGCGCAAGAAATTATCCAGCAGAATGCGGGCAAGGTTGCCCTCCAAACGGTTCAGCAGGCAAATAAGAGACTGGAAATGATCTTGGAGGAATATGAAAACCGATCTTACTACGTTTTCGGTTACAGGGATTTGCAGAAAGGGATTTTAGGCGGATTTCGGGACAATTACGAGCGAATGCAGAATACCGAACATATTAATAAGTTTTTATCCAGCTTCGCCAATTTGAGGAACGATACGGCGAATGTATTCGTACTCGGAGAACATACGGCCTCCTATACCTATTCCTTGACCAGCGATCCCACGTTCACTACGATGTCCCCCGCCCGGAACGGTCAACGGGAGCAAGATTGGTATAAAAAAATAATAGAGGCTGACGGCCACGTGGTATGGTTTGGCATCCGGCCCTCCTTTATACCGAACAAAAAGCCATCGGAGGAGGCTAAGCCCGTTTTCTGTTACGGCCGGGCTTTGAAAGATATTTGGGGCAATGGGGATATTATCGGCATCCTGCTGATCGAGATTGACCCGGGTGAAATTCAACGCATATTAGCCGAAATTGATTTTAATGCAGAGGGCAGGTCAATCATTGTCGATCGGGCGAACAACGTTATGGCGGACGCCGACGGCGGAAGCATCATGCATCCTTTGGATCTGGAGCTGGCCGCGGAAACGGAGAGAAGCGGGATTAGAAACGAGACGGTTGCAGGCGAAGAAACGGTCGTCGTGTATGATCAAATGGCAACGAGCGGCTGGAAGCTCATCGGAATGGCTTCGGCACGGGAATTGGTGAAGGATTCCAATGAAATCCGGTTATATACGCTCTATCTCGCCGCCTGCTTCACGGTCGTGGCCGTCCTTCTGTCTTGGATCATCTCCCGGCTGATGCATCGACCCGTTCGGGTTCTGCTTCAGTCGATGCGCAAAGCGAAGGAAGGGGATTTCGAAACGCAGATCGTGCATCATCGACGAGATGAATTCGGTATTTTGTTCGACAGCTTCAATCTTATGGTATCGCGGATCAAGAGCCTGATTAACGAGCTCTACATCCAGCGGCTTCTGAAAAAGGAAAACCAGCTGAAAATGCTGGGCTCCCAAATCAATGCCCATTTTATTTATAACACGCTCGATTCGATTCATTGGATTTCCCGCATTTACAAGGTGGATGACATCAGTACGATGATATTCGGGCTGTCCAATTATTTGCGGATCAGTTTAAGCGACGGAAGGGATATGGTTACGGTAAGAGAGGCGGTATCTCTGGTAGAGAGCTACTTATCGGTTCAAAAGGTGCGCTACCAGGACAAGTTCGAAGTGAGTTTGGAGGTGGATAACGAATTGCTGGATAAGCAGGTATTGAAATTTGTCTATCAGCCGCTGGTAGAGAACGCGATTTACCATGGCATCGAGAACAAGAGGGGAAAGGGACGCCTTGCTATTCGCTGGACGCGGAAAGACGATCTTCTTTACTTCGAGGTCATCGACGATGGCGTCGGGATCGCTCCCGAGAAGCTGAAGCAAATCAAAAAAGCGCTGGAAGACAACGATTTTACGCAGGAGGAGCATTTTGCGCTCAAAAATATTAATAGCCAAATCAAGCTTGCGTACGGGGAGCCCTATGGCTTGGATTTGGATAGCGGGCCAGCGGGCGGCACGAAGGTCACTTTGATGTTCCCGTTTCGGAATGAACCAAAATAACACACCAAAAACAAAAGTATACGCCTTATGCGGCAGTTATGAAAGCGGATACAATTTAGTCACCCCCAAGAAAACGACAAACGCAATCATTTGAGAATAGGGAGGCTAAACAATGGAAAGTAACGCGCGCACAACCGGTTGGAAGGGAAAGAAACGGATATCTGCCTTGCTTGGAATCGGCTTGGCGATCATTCTCGCACTGGCGGGATGCAGCGGTAAATCAGGCACATCCGTCATCGATGACAACGGAGAACCGGACGCTGCTCCCGGCGATCAGGTAACGATCGATTTCTGGTTCCCTTGGGGCGGGGATTATCAGAAGGAATTCAAACAGTACGTCGTCGACGAATTCGAGAAAAAGCACCCGAACATTAAAGTAAAGATGACGTTCGTGGAATCGTCGGGACAGACGCAATCGTCGGATAAGCTGCTGACCGCGATCGCCGGGGGAAATCCGCCGGATGTCGCCTTGTTCGACCGTTTCTTGATCGGTTCCTGGGCGGCCAAGGGGTCCCTTACCGATCTGACCGAATTCGTCGAGAACGGCGGGGTATCCCCGGATGATTACTACAAGAGCGTGTGGGACGAAAGCGTTTATGAGAAAAAGGTTTACGCTTTGCCGTGGGGTACCGATAACCGGGCTATGTATTACAACAAAACGCTGATGGAAAAAGCGGGCTTGGACCCCAATAACCCTCCGAAGACGATAGCCGAATTAGATGAAATGGCGGAAGCCATCTTCGTCGAAGGCAAGAACGGCAAATATGACGAGATCGGATTTATCCCATGGATGAATCAAGGCTTCCTCTATACGCAAGCATGGAATTGGGGCGGCGCCTGGGAGCAGAATGGCGAGCTGACTCCGAATCATCCGCAAAACGTAAAGGCGTTGGATTGGATGGCCGGCTACGCGAAAAAATACAATATCGAAAATTTGACCAGCTTCTCGACCGCGATCGGCCAGACGGGGATGAACCCTTTCTGGACGGGGAAAGTGGGCTTTGTGTTCGACGGCAACTGGGTATTGAACGATCTAAGCAAATATAAGCCGGAATTCGAATGGGGCGTAGCGCCAATGCCGGCGGCGGACGGCTATCCTTCGATTACATGGGCCGGCGGCTGGTCGTACGTGATTCCGAAGGGAGCGAAACATACGAACGAAGCTTGGGAATTCGTGAAATTCGTCGCCCATAAGGAAGGTACGCTGCTGTGGAGCAAACGTCCGACTGCAGGCAACGATATTACCGTGATGCCTTCGGTTAACGATGAGCTGAAATTGGCGGATAACCCGAACCTCAAAATCTTTTTGGATATGATGCCGAATGCGTTTACAAGACCGGTCACGCCGGTTGGCTCGTTCTTATGGAACGAAGCGATGCGGGTGCAGGATTTGGCCATAAACGGCAAAGGCGAGGCGCAGCAGCTGCTGGATGAAGTCAAGAAAAACGTGGACGCCGAATTGGCCAAGATCAAATAAAAGCCGGCTAAAGGAGGAGGAGAGGCGATTGATCAAAGCCAAGAAAACGAGATTCGAGCGAAAAATGGTGTTATACGGCGTTATTTTTACATCGCCTTGGATACTGGGGCTGCTGTTATTCCATGCCTATCCGCTCATTATGTCGATCTATTACAGTTTCACCTCGTACAGCATCCTTGACGCCGGAGAATGGGTTGGTTTCGAGAACTATCAAACGTTGTTCGAAGACCCCGTCTTTTGGGTAAGCATTTATAATACGCTTTATTTTACGGTCTTCTTCGTCCCGGTCAGCATGGTTTTCGGTATCGCGCTGGCGCTCGTCTTGAACGCGAAAATCCGCGGGCAAGGCATTTACCGGACGTTGTTTTTTATCCCGAGCCTGGTGCCGCCCATCGCGACGACGATTATTTGGCTGTGGCTGCTCAATCCGCAGTTCGGACTCGTCAACCATTGGCTGGAACAGATCGGGATTCCGGGTCCTGCCTGGCTGGGGAGCGAACATTGGTCGAAACCGTCGCTCATTCTGATGAGCTTATGGGGAGTCGGGCAGTCCATCGTCATTTACCTTGCGGGCTTGCAGGACATCCCCCAGGATTATTACGATGCGGCGGAGGTGGACGGATCGAGCTTGATCCAGAGGTTAAGGCATATTACGCTGCCTCTGCTGACTCCGGTCATCTTCTTCAATCTCATTATGGGAACGATCGGAGCCTTGCAAAATTTCGTGCTTCCCTATACGCTGTCGAACGGTCAGGGTACGCCGGCCAACTCGATGATGTTCTACGTCATGTATCTGTACACGAACGGGTTCGGCTATTTGAAGATGGGCTATGCGTCCGCCATGGCGTGGGTCCTTTTCCTGATCGTAGTAATTCTGACTGCGTTGATCTTTGTTTCTCAGAAACGCTGGGTCTATTATCAAGGGAAAGATTAGGAGGCATCGCCCTATGAAATCACAGTTATCCATTAAACGCATCCGGCACGCAGGCGCGCATGCTTTTCTGATCATAGTCGGGTTGTTCTTCTTGATGCCGTTCGTGTGGATGCTTTCCACCTCTTTGAAACCGGATGACGAACTGTTCCTTTGGCCGCCGAAATGGATTCCCGGCATGCTGGTATGGAGCAACTATCCCGATTCGGTCAACTACGTGCCGTTCTTCCAGTACTTGGGCAATACGCTGACCATCTCGGGGCTCGCGACGCTCGGCGTTTTGTTCGCCTGTCCTTTGGTTGCCTACGGGATCGCCCGTATTCCCTGGAAAGGCTCGAAGCCGCTCTTCGCGCTGACCTTGGTCGTCATGATGGTGCCCTATCAAGTAACAATGATTCCGATCTTTATTTTATTCAAAAATTTCGGTTGGGTGGGAACGTCCATCCCGCTGTGGCTGCCTGCATTCTTCGGCGCGCCGTTCTATATCTTCCTGCTGCGGCAGTTTTTCATGGGGCTGCCGAAGGAATTGGAGGATGCGGCACGGATCGACGGGGCGTCGGAGCTGCGCATTTACTGGGGAATCATGCTTCCGTTATGCAAGCCCGCTTTGCTCACGATCGCTCTGTTCCAGTTTATGGGGAGCTGGACGGACTACCAGGGACCGCTCATTTATTTGTCGGATGAGAGCAAGTACACGATCATGCTAGGGCTCCAGGCATTCAAAACCCAGCACGGGGCCGAATGGCAGATGCTGATGGCCGCCTCCGTCCTGGTCACTTCTCCGATCATCGTTCTCTACTTTCTGGTTCAAAGATCGTTTATTCAAGGCATAACCTTCTCGGGCATTAAATAATAAAAGAGGCAGACGAGCGTCGCACGGGTATGCGACGCTTGGCTGCCTTTATCCGTTCAATGCTGCTTCATGGATACCGCAATCGTAATTGATTGCCAAAAGTTTTAGGGTTGGAAGCAGACGGTTGACACATATTGCCTATTACAATATGATGAATTTATATTCATTATTATGCATAAAAATACAGAAGAGGTGACCCGTGAATCATTTACTATCATTAAAAGAATGGAATAAAGAAACCCTACAGTCCATCATCCAAATGGGGATTGAGATAAAGAAGAACCCCGAAAAATATGATCGTGCTTGCAAAAGAAAAGGTCTCCTAATGCTATTTCAAAAGACATCGACGAGAACGAACTTATCGTTTCAGTCCGGAATTAATCAATTGGGTGGATACTCCGTTACGATGGATTGGGACTCAAGTAACTTCAGCATTTCTCCCATACAATATGAGGTTCAGTATGCATCAAGGAACTGCGATGTGATCATGGCGAGGTTAAAGAAACATTCCGATTTACTTGAATTAGCCAAGTACTCCAAAGTTCCAGTAATCAATGGTTGTTGCGATAAATATCATCCATGTCAAGCGTTAGCAGACTTGATGACCGTTTATGAGATTTCGGGAACATTTTCGGGAATTACGATTACTTATGTCGGTATACATAACAATGTAGCAAATTCATTGGTAGCAGGCTGTGTTTCATTAGGTATCAGGCTTCTGCTGGTAACCCCTATTATCAACACCCCTTCATGGGATGAAGAACTGATGCAGGATGCTTACCAAAGCGGCTATGTGGAAAACTTGAAAAATCTGTCTGAGGCTGTCTCCAGGTCTAATTTTGTTTATACGGATACATGGATCGATATGGAGTTTTTTCACGAGAGCCATTACCAAGATGAGAAGAATCGAAGAACGGAGCAAATGCTGCCATTTCAGTTGAACAGGGAAAACCTTAAAGGGTACTCGCCTTATATCATGCATGATATGCCTATTCATCCCGGATACGAAATTGAAGAAGAACTAATCGAAACGGACAGATCGGTTATCTATCAACAGGCCGAGAACAGGATGCATGTTCAAAAGTCATTGTTGCTATACTTGCTTAATAAATAAAATCATCAAGACACTAACAATAACCCTGATCAACCCATACGGGTGTAATCAGGGTTATATTTGTTATAAAATCAACTATTCCAAATCATCATTGCTTTTAGGTTTAAAACTACCCATAAAGCTAACATTCGAGAACTTCGCATAGTTCAACTGCTCGATATCATTTGCAACATCATTGCTGTCTACGGCAAAACCAACATATACCGAGCCCTTCATCGCTACCGTTTTCTCGCCGATCGGTGTCCATTCTTTGCCGTCGGCGGAGCCGTAAGCATAAAAGGTATCGCCCTTGCGGACAAGCTTGAGCCAATAACCCTGTTCGACGCCGTTGATCTTAAATGGAATGTCCGGCACAAGCTGAATGCCCGCCTCTTCGGCTTTCGAAGCGCTGTCCAGCGTTTCGGTCATTTCATTAAAATCTCCGCCTTTTGTTTCGCGTCCTGCCAAATAGGTTGACCAGCTGTAAGTTTTGGAGAGCTTTACCCAGGAAAGCCCCAGGGCTGCGGTTACGCTATCGTCTTTCAGGTCATCGCGAACCATCAAGCCTGTGAATGCATGGTTGTCAACGGATCCAATTTCCTCTAGCTTAGCCGTGATCTCCATATCTCCGGTCACTTTCTTATAGACGAAATGAAAATCGTCTTTGGCAGCATCCGATTCTTCCGATTGTTCCGTGCTGCCCTCGCTCATGCCAAGCTTTCCGTTCCCTTTGACGGTAATCGTATCCTCTGTTAGGCTTGCAGAGCCTTGGATGTCCGGCTTGCCGATATCGATCGACGACCAATCTCCGTCAGCTAATGCACGGTCATCCGTGTTGATATGAATGTTGGCTGCGGTCGTTTGAGTCGCGTTTCCTTCTGAGTCCGTTATTCTTGCGGAAATATAGTGAGAAGCATCCTGAAGACCCTTGATGGTATATTCATACTTGTTGCCTTTTAACACAGCGTCACCCAGATACTCGGAACCATTGTATACCGCGACCTTATCGATGCGGTGTCCGAATTCGGAAGAAGCTTTAATCTTCACGGGTATCGCTTCGCCTAATGCAAACTGCGCATTGTTCGCCGGCGTCGTCATTTCCGCATCGGGGTTTTCAGCTGCATGCCCCATATCTACAAGTCCGTTGATATAAAGCTCCAGCCAGGTATAGCCGTTGTCTGTAATGGTTTTATAGGCATCCTCGGCTCCCCAAATTCCTTTTTCCTGTTCCCATTCATCGGCAATGCCGTTTAGATTCGTATCAAAATCCGCGGCACGTTGTTCTTCAACGACACCAAAGTCCGTGATGTATCCGCCAACTTCGTGTTCGGTATTGATATATCTTCCGAGTCCCTGTTCCACTTCCGCAACGATTCTTGCATCAATGGCATCACGGCGCGGATAGGTTGCGCCTGCCTGCTGCAAGACGGCGTTCAGCAATTGGTCATTCGCTTCCACGACACCGTTTCGAACATAATCGTCAAACGCCGGATTGGCAATCCCGTGATTGACCCCCGTGCTGTCCGCGGAAAGATACGGTTCCGTCGCAAAGGTGGTTATATTGTCGCCGCCGGCGTCGCCGGAATTTTTGACGTACTCCGAAGATCCATCCAACAAGCCTGTATTCTCGCCGTTGATCCTATTCCCGGAGATGTAGAAACCGCCAAGCTTCTTGGCTTCCCCTGCTTCAATAACCCGATTGACCACAGTGTCTCTTGTACCCGGTCCCGCAATCTCGATATTGTTCATGAAATTAGTAAACGTATAGCCGCCGCCATAAACCCCATTGAAGCCCCAGTTATAGATCACGTTGTTGGAGAATTGAAGTACGGCTACATGGTCTGCGTTTGCAGCGCCGGCATACCCGCCGCCGAGTCTTGGATTGCGCGAGGTATGGTTCAAATAAAGATTGTGATGGAAGGTGGTTTTATCTCCGCCCGCAATACCGCCATAGCCATGTCTGCCTTTCGAATGTCCGGAGAGCGTCAAGCTTTCCGAAATAATAGACCACTGAATGGTACCGTTCTCGCCCCTGTAGGTGGAAAGGGTCTCATCCGTGTTCCAACTAAAGGAACAATGATCAAGGATGAAGTAGTTGTTGTCTCTTCCCCAAAGGGCATCCATGGAATCGCTGCCGTTAAATACATTCGATGCGCCTGGACGGAAGGAGATGTACCGGATAATGATGTTCTCCGAATTGCTGATATTGGTTTCCCATCCTGCGATGGTAATGCCGTTACCCGGTGCGGTTTGCCCGGCGATGGTCAGGTTTTTGATGTTCTTGAACCTTAAGGAGCTCTTCAGTTCGATCGTACCCGATACGTTAAAAACAATCGTACGACCCTCTTCCGGGGTAGACATAATCCCCTGACGAAGGGACCCTTCGATAGGTTCATCGTCATCGATATAATCGTTAAGGTTGGTTACGATGTATACGTCGCCTCCGCGACCGCCGCTGGTATAAGCGCCGCCGCCTTCCGCGCCGGGAAACGCGGCGATGGATGCACCGTAGAAAGCGCTTTCAATTGATTGAGCCGAACCCGTGCCGCCGGGAAGTACCCAAGCCAATGAAAATACAATCGCAATGCTTAAGAGGACGGACGTGATTCTTCTGAATTGGTTACCTTTACTTTTCATCTTTTTTATTGCTCCTTTCCCTATTGGAAGATCTAGTAAGCCCCACGCTGCTTACCTCCCATCATTTTATAGCTTGTACGGATTTCGCACCTGCCAAAAAAAACTTTTTTTGCGCCAATTCTTGTACTTGTACCAATGTGAGGTAGTATAGAATTAAGGTTTTTTTTCAAGAGAGGAGCAACACTTCACTGCTTATAGGGAAATCCGATTACCTTGGGGGCTTATAAGTGAAAATCAAATATCAGCATCGTCATCAACCGTTTCATGCCTTTATATCAACCGATAATACTTATCCCCTTCACCTGCATAAACACGTTGAAATCACGATAGTCCTATCCGGCAAGATCCATATTGCCATCAATCAGAAGGAATATGTTCTGTCCGAAGGGGACATGGCAGTTATTTTTCCCAATCAGCCCCATAGCTACAAAACAACAGAGAGCAGTCGGATCTTGCTGTTTTTTTTCGATGCTGCTTTTCCAGGGGATTTTACGGGAGATTTAACGAAGCATATTCCAGGTAATCCGATGGTTCCCAAGGAGCACTTGGTTTATAACGTCTCGAATCTGTTGAAAGCATTATACGAGCGATATACGGCAAATTGCGATAGCCGTTTGCTTAAGGCTTACACCTCTGTCATATTAGGGCATGTCCTTCCGTTGTTATCCCTGAAAAAAATAGAATACGCCCAAGATCTGGACAGTATTCAAAGGATTCTTGCCTATGTGGACCTTCAATTCCTGGAGCCTGTGACTCTCGATATGCTTTCCAAAGAATTGGGGGTCAGCAAATTTCTTATCTCGCGAATCTTCTCCGACCAGCTCCACACCTCGTTTCGGGATTACGTGAACGGCCGGAGGGTAGCCCTTGCCCAGATGCTGCTGCTGTCTACCACGAATCCGGTCACGGAGATTGCGTTCGACTCGGGATTCAACAGTTTGCGTTCGTTTTATCGCGCCTTTAGAAAGGAATATGGGATTACACCAAATGAATACCGCAGAATCGCCACGGAAAATGAATCGGAAGTGTTGTAAGCGGCATGTAACCATTAAATCCATCATCCATCCTCATACGCACAGAAAAGTCCCGAAAAATATTTTTCGGGACTTTTCTGTGCGGTTTAGCGCCACCGGATCAATCTTGTTCATTAAAATCTGCGCATAAGCAGACGTGTTTTTAGGAATCATTAGGAATGTCAGTCCAAACGGCCCCATCAAGATTTTTTTTTAGCCATATGTTCTAGATGGGCCAAGCCCCATTCATACATTTGCTGCAAGATGCCGTATAGGCCGCGCCCATATTCCGTAACCGAATATTCAACCCTCGGGGGTACCTCAGGATAAACCTTCCGCGTAATTATATCTTGTTCCTCAAGCTCACGAAGCTGCGTAGTAAGCATCTTTTGCGTGATATCGGGGAGAAGCCGTTTCAATTCCCCGAATCGCTTGGTTCCACCGTGAAGTAGATGCAGCAAAATGATCGGCTTCCATTTCCCCACTATAATCTCCAGAGAAGTTTCCACGCCACTTCGGCAGGTTTCAGGCTGTTTAATTTCCATGCAAACCGCTCCATTCTCAATAGTATCGTTAAAGACAGTATGTCACATTAAAGTGCGTACTTATATGTTTGGATACTTGTATTTATAATAGCATTCATAGGGCATCATCAACAACCCAGTTTGAAAGGAGAATCGATATGAATAAGCTTTTTGGAAAAACGATCGTGGTAGCAGGAGCAACCGGAGGTATTGGCGAGGGTGTCACCAAGCTTCTCCTCCAGCATGGAGCGAAGGTAGTCGCGCTTAGCCGGAATGAGGAAAAGCTTGAACAATTACGAGCCTATCTCTCCGGCGTTGATACCGGCAATTTAATCACCTTGCAAGAAAATCTTGATCAGGATCTGGCTGGGAGCCGCGAGGTTTCCGACAGATTGAAAGAGCAATTTGGCCACTTTGACGGAGCAATCGTCACCATTGGAAACTGGGGAGCTGCCAATAGAAGCCTGATCGACGTGAGCGACGAGCTTTGGGAGCAGGCTGTTCAGGATAATCTTACAAGCCACTTTCGCACGTTGCGGACGCTTGTTCCGTTGCTTAAGAAGGACGGAGCCCTGATTCATTTAAGCGGTCTAAGCGCCGATACGCCTTATCCGGGAGCAGGAATCATCGGGTTAACCAATGCCGCCAAAAAATCGCTTGTACTGACAATGGCTGCCGAACAAGGGTCTATCGGACCTAGAATATACGAATTAATGATTGGTCCCATTCGAACGCGCGAACGTGTGACAAGAGGAATAGCTCGATCCAACTGGTATGATCCGGAGGATCTCGGAGAGTTTATGTCCGAACTCATTCAAGGCGATACGGAAGCTTCACAGAAACCATTGCATTACATGGTCCAGCGCGGTGGTTGATACGCCAAACTAAACGAAAGGCGGTAGGATAAAATGGAACGAATCTCAGATAAAAAGATAAAATTGGCTGCTTCTTTTCCAGTAGGTTATGTGTCTTTAAACATCGCCAATTTGGGAAAATCGCTCGATTTTTATCATTCGATTATCGGACTCCATGTATTAATGAAAACCAAACGGTCCGCTGTATTGGGTACGATTGCCGGGCAGCCGTTAATTATTTTGAATGAAGAAGAAGCGGTACAAAGAAAATCCAATGAAACCGGAATCGATCATCTGGCCATACTTGCTCCGAATCGGATTGAGCTTGCTCGGCATCTGAAGCGAATACTCGATAGGGATTATTCTATTCGAATGATCTCTGATCATGGAGTAAACGAATCGATATATGTAAACGATCCTGATGGCATTCTTATTGAAATTACCCGCGATTTTACGCAGGAGGAGCTTGTTCGGCACATGCCGCTTAGTTCTCAGGAGCTGGCACAAAAGCTTTTGGAAACGAGCCGTCAATTACAATCCGACTCGCCCGAAATTGCAACGGATAGGAAAATCGGACATATTCTTCTTCGGGTTTCAGACCTTAGCCAAGCCGAGCAATTTTATGTGCGAGATCTTAGTTTCCACGTATCGATGCGAATCCCGGGCGCCGTATTCGTCTCTTCCGGTAATTATCATCATCATCTCGGATTTCATGTTTGGGAAAGCAGCGGCGGTCCGCAGCCCGATCAATCCGCAATCGGACTTCGTTATTTTACGATAATCGCATCTAAGGATGAATCTACTCGCGACTTTCGTTTTATGCGCGATCCTGCGGGGAATGGGATTGTCGTGAGTCCGCATGCGACCATTCCCCCCGGGGAACTGCTTGAAAGGGATCAAATCATTGTAGAGAGGAGTAATTCCATTGAAAATCAATAAAAAATACGAACGAATCACCTTCGCTTTTCTCATGGCACTAAGCATGTCTGCGATTATTTCATTTTTCATGGTATCGGTCAATGAGGGATTCCGATTCGGGTTTATTGGAACATGGCTGACGACGTGGGGAATGGCCTTCTTCATCGCGTTTCCTGCAGCTTGCTTCTTGCCTAAACAGATAGTCAAGATCATGAGGAAGATTTCGTTTATAGACTGAAAATGCAATGTTTAACTTCTGAATTGCAAAAGGAGCTGCGGGACAGCTCCTTTTGCTTTACTCACTCTGCCAAGAGATCGAATATTTGGTTCCATCACTAATGATTTGATACAATAGGGGAAAGAGAAGAGGAGATAGAAAATGCCAGCAATTATTTCAAAACCATTTGATCAAGACATGCAGACCTTATTAAGCGAATTGAAGTCCGGTTATCACGCGGGGGAATTGAGCAAGAAGGATAGCTCGGAAATTCCGAAAGAGATCCATATCATTGAAGCAGGCGCAAATATGGTCGGGTACGGCGTGATTTGGGAATACGATAAAGGGAAACAGTTGATTCACAAGGCGGAAAAGGATTATTTCAGCGACGATGAGAAGTACTTGGAAAAGGACTTCTATATTGATATTAAAAACAAAACCGATTTTATCTTTATTGAAGCGTTGGATGTTTTGAAGGAATATGAAGGCAGTGGGTATGCGGCTTTCTTTGTGAATTGGCTTAAAGCGAAATACCCTAATAAAAAAATGTATGTCTATACATTGGATAAATCGCGCAACTTTTGGTTTAAACAAGGCTTTGAGGTTTTGGGGAATACGGTATGGATGTCCTATAATTAAAACAGCAATCATAAAAAATACCGGCAAGTATTTTGTTTCATAGCTCACGCTCTCCTTCATGGTTATACTACTGAGTATAAGGAGTGGATGCGAGTGCCAGGCTTTACGGATAAGGATTCATTGCATCAAGATTCGCCATCCCTTCACGAGTCGGACGAGCCTTTCATACAGGTTAGCAGACAGAATGTCATTACCATGGGTATCCATGCGTTAGACGAGATCGGTTCCGATTCCATTTGTAAAGTTTGCATCTCTAATGGAGGCTCCTGCTGTCAAGGGTGCCGGCATCTTGCAACAGGTTTAGGATGCCAACAAAGGAATACAAGCTGTACGGCTTGGTTATGCGGGTTTTTGAAGTACTTCTTGTATGAAACGGGACTATTAGAGGAATGGAATGACTTTTGGAAGCAAGTACCCGGACAGGAATATCGCGAGGATTTTACGCCCGAGTTATTTTTCGTGAATAAGCCGTTGCACCTTCCGGATATTCGCAGTCTGAGCGTGGCTCTTGCAGCGGATCTCCAAGAGTTGTCCAAATCTCGCATAGCGATTGGGTTCATCCTGAAGCTTCGTGAAAAAATGGACAAATATATCGACCAACTAGACAATTCTCGACTTCCTTCGAAAAAGAAAACAAAAATAAAACGAAAAATAAAAGTGTTATCGATTCCCTTTCATCGTTTTCATAATGAGCTGTACAACTATCGACAAAACGGTATGAAGTAGCGCTGACGGGTCGTGCATTGTATTAGGCGAGGCGGATAGGTAAAAATAGGGTATGTATCAACGAATAGGTGGATCGATAAGAGGCTAACGCACGTTCGAATGATTTCATTTTACAGCACATTCACTGGGAAACCACAGGTGTGCTGTTTTTTGTGGTTTGGGTCGACCGCGGCCCTGTACTGCCGGATACCGAAACGGCGGAACTGTGCCGACGGACCGAAGCCCAGCTTCGCAAGGAGAGAAGGTATGGCGCTATTGGACCGAGCCGGATCACATCACGAAGTGGAATCAAGCGTCCGAGGACTGGCATACGCCGAGAGCCGAAAACGATCTGCGGGTCGGCGGCAAGTTACTGACACGGATGGAAGCGAAGGATGGCAGCATGGGCTTTGATTTTGGCGGCGCCTACGATGTCGTGAATCGGCATGAGGTCATTGAAACGTTCGATGCGGAAAGCTCCAATCCCGTCGAGTTCCAGCAAGCAGGCTGGCAAGCGATCATGGACAATTTCAAAGCCTATACCGAACAAAACTAATCATCGAAGAAGACGCCGGGGAAGATGCCCGGCGTCTTTCTTTTTGAACCCTAGTACGAGCGTGCTCTCCGTTAGCCTCAACCTTGTGCCGGATCCATGTTCATGTAGTTAATGGCCCACAGATGGCCGTCCAAGTCCACGAAGCCCCAATGATACATGAACCCATGATCTTCAGGTTCAGCGTGCAATTTCCCGCCCAAGGAGACCGCGGTATTCACGATTTCATCGACCTTTTCCCGGCTCTCGAAGGCCAAGGCGATCGTCATCTGCGCATACTTGCTCGTATCGACGGATTCCTTCTCCGTGAGCGTATTAAAGAATGCTTGTTTGATCAGCATGACCTGCAGGTTGTCGCCGATCACGATGGCTACCGAATTCTCGTTCTCGGGGAATTGCGGGTTGAGCTCGAATCCGAGTCCGGTGAAGAACGCTTTCGATTGTTCTACGTTTTTTACAGGCAGGTTGAAGCTCGTGAATGCGGACGTTAATGCCATTTTCAAAACACCTCTTCGTCAAATTAGTTTGTGTTCATTTATGCCTTCGTTTATATAGACGACAGCCGATCCGGGAATTCATCGGTCTCATGGATTCGGAAGCGTAAATTTTGAAAAATAACTTGGTATTGAGTTCGGATACCCGCCATTCCCGTAAGGTTGCTTATTCTTATTGTGCAGGGATAAAGATTGAACCTCTCTAAAAAGGAATTCGTCTGAATATATGAAAATTAAAGGGTGGGTATCGAGTGACGGAATGAGGGAACGGTATGGAAATTAATGATAAAACCGAAGTGCGAAAGCGAATTCCAAGCCGTTGACGACTGAGGAAGTTATCAAGGCTATAGACATCAGAGGCAGAACGCATCTGCCGTTCCAACAACGACGGATCAAATCGGGATCTTTCTGGATTAAAAAAATTAATTTATCCGTTCGTCCATCTTCTTTCAAGGGAACGGTTCGTTTCGGAGAAAATAAAGTTAGACTGGCACGCCGCCGCCGGTCAGCTCGAGCAGCCGGGAGAATCGTCTTGAAAAAGGGCTTAGCGTTGTAAAAGCGTATTTACAACGCTAAGCCATTATCCCTTATTAAGCAAAAAATTCAATCTGTAATACTTTCTAACTTCTTTACCCATTCACTATCATTCCAAATATCGGGGTTGTTAATCGTTAGATTTTCTCCGCGAACCGTGAAATCATAACCATCTTTTGTACCCGTATACCAATCAACAATGACTAACTTGCCGTTTACATTACGTACAAGAAACTCAGTAACTTCTCCACGACTACCCACAGTCATATTAACTTGCACAGGTAATTTTAAATAAAGAAAACCTCCATCAACATCATCTGTATACTCCACTTCCCAAGCGCCAATCTTAATATCTTGCACCTTATCATCAAATTGGGCATACACATCATATTGGGATTGAATTTTCTTTTGCGTATACTGTTTAAGGTTTTTATTTTCTATAAATGTATCCAATTCAATATCCGTACCGTTCCAGATCGCTTTATAATAGTCAGTCAGCGCTCTCACACACATTTCAAAAGCCGGTTCAGAATCCTGAATAGATAGTTCCCCTTCATTTTCAACTAAATATCCGGGGGAATCTTGTAATACATTCGGTTCAGTGCTGGACGTAATTTCATTGTTTATAGCACTATCTTCGCTGCTTTCTTCCGAGACTACCGATGCACATGAACTCAGAATAAATAAGACTACTAACATATAAGCAAATTTCATTGTATTCCCCCTAATTCTATATGACTTCCGTCTGTTTTCTGAAGCATGATTTTTATACCGGTCGTAGGAGAAATAAAGAATTCTGTTTCGGTATTTCAAATGGACGGAGGATTTTTCTCCAAATCGATATAGAACCCAAGCAGTCCAACATATAACTCGATGGCCCGTCGCGTATCAACAACGGGGACCTCAATTACCATCATGCTTTTAATCCGTGCATCCTCACGTGTAGCAGGTAAACTTCTAAATTTGTTAACTGCGCTTGATACGACAAAAAGATCCCTCCCTTTGTTTGTGAGGACTGTTAAACGTTATAATTAAATTTATTATTAATAAGTTTGCTCCATCTTTTTTGTCTCCACCTGTAAAATACATTAGCAAACAACACAATAAAATATGTTAATATACCTGCATTTATATCTATTGTATCAACATAAAGAGTTTTGTTGTCACCAATATCTGTTAAGTGTATATTGTGGTCCCATTTTTTTATTAAATTACTATAACCATTGTCTCTAATACGTTTATTGTCATTATGGACAGATATGACTATCCATTGTTTACCCATTGGTATAAACCCCAAAATATACATCTTGATAGGATACTTACCATCTTCCCACACTTCTGGTAAGGGATGTTTTGGTAATTGTACAAATTTTACAAGTGGCTTTCCTATATAAACAAGAGACTTTGATTTTTTTACTTCATGAAATAATTTTTCTGAATCGCAGTTGAAAACTGACATCACTTTAACTAACATATTTCAGTCCCTCCATAATAGAAAAAACGTTTTATCTTAATGAATGACGATGTTGAATTTTAATTATCCACTCCTAGGGGAAACAGTCCAAACATATTGTTCGTCACTTACAAGAATTTTTCTGGTTTATAGTGATTTCCTCTCCTTAAATCGAAGTTTCAGCTATCCAGCCCGTCAGGAAGAAAAGGATGTTCGTCGTAGTTGGGGTTCGTGTCCGTCACAGTAAACAGCATTTATTTCTTATTCGCCGCTGTATTCTCGTATTCCTTGCTGTCTAAATAGCGGACCAAGCCTAGCAAATTCCAGATGCTCAAAACCGACGGTCCAAGGGCCATCGAATAGCACTACGGCTTTCGTGTTCTGTTTGGATTGATTTCTGCAGCGGCAGGATGCATACCAAATCTACAGCGATGTGCAGGAGCGGATTAAAAGGATAAATGATTGCCAAATTCGATTGCGGCTGCAACGTATCGAATGCGATCCGGATTGCGACTTTGCAGCCAGTACTTTCAGATCGGAGCGTACGGTGCGCCAACTTCCTGCTGGGACCCACCTCTTCCGCCGATCGCTTCATAAACCAAAAAAGGTGTAATGCCCTCGCAGCCAAACATTTCGCCGGCCTCCATGATTTTCAAAGTAACATTTATCGTTTACGGCTTTTGTTAACCTCATAAATAAATTGGTGAATTTCCCTTATTTGGATTGAAGAGCAGGGGCTTCTCCCTTATAATTAGAGGTGATTCAAGAATTTGTAAACAAACTGGAGGAGTAGTCCATGTTAGTAGGAAAAGGCGCAGTACGCGAGATGGCGAACGATATCGATAAAGTAATAAGAGAAATCGATCAGATCACACAATCCAAAATTGACCGGGTTGCCGATAAAATCGACTCCGAGCTTAACTCTTGCGGCCGTGAATTAACGAATGCCGCAACGACATTGTCGCAAATCAAACCTCTTATCGACCGATTGGTTGGGCAAGTCGGACAGAACGCTCCCGATCATGTGCAGGTTCTTGTAACGTCCATTGCGCAAGAGGTTATGTCCAAAGTTATCGCTTCGACTAGCAATATCGACGAAGTTCAACGCAATATCAAGGACGTTGACAAACTGACGAACGAAATCGATACCTTGACGGACGAAATCGATAAGTTAACCAACAAAATCGATGAAATCACGGATAAATATCAGAAATAAGGAGGTTTGTCCATATGAGTGATTACACACCGCCCGTAGGTCAAAACAACTACATTTCTGGATGGGGCAACAATCAAGCGAAAGAAACGGCTTCGAAAATCGATCACATCGCCGACAAAGCGAAGTTCGGCATCGAAATGCTCGGTACGGGTTTGCTCGGTATCGACGCGATAGAGAAAGAGCTGATCGAGCTGTCGAATGCGCCGCAAGCACCGACGCAGGTGCAGATCAGATCGCTTGCCCACCGCCTCGATTCCCATCAAAAGCAGCTGGAACAAGGATTGAATCGCATCAAAGACATGATGAACGACATCGACCGGGCAACGGATTCCATTCAAGGGCCGCGCACGAGCTGGTAACGATTTTTAAAATTCAGCCATTATAAAAATATATTGCGACACAACCGCGAAGCTTTGATGCTGCGCGGTTTTTTTGTTTTGCGCCGGAGAATGGGATATGGTTCCGTTCTGTGTTATACTTGTATGTTATGACGTAAAGAAACGGTTAGTGGAGACCGCTATAATGGATATTTATAGTTGCGTGACTAATATATGAAGGTATAACTAAGGAGACAATATGACATTTAACGATTTGAACCTTTCACCCACGATTTTAAAAGCTTTAAGCAAAGAGAACTATACGGCGCCTACGCCGATTCAAGAACAATCGATTCCCGCCGTACTGGCAGGCAGAGATTTACTTGGTTGCGCTCAGACGGGTACAGGGAAGACAGCGGCATTTTCCTTGCCGATTATTCAGCTGTTAAGCGAGCAGAAAACGATCCCGAATACGGGTCGCCGCATTCGCTCCTTGATTTTGACGCCGACAAGAGAACTTGCTATTCAGATTGCCGACAACATTAAGGCGTATAGTCAATATTCCGATATTCGGTGTTCCGCCATCGTTGGCGGCGTATCGCAAAAAGTGCAGGAGCGGGCGCTTAATCAAGGCGCGGATATTATTATCGCGACACCCGGCCGACTCATTGATTTGATCAATCAAAAACGGATTGACCTGCAGCATGTCCAAATTTTAGTGCTGGATGAAGCCGACAGAATGTTGGATATGGGCTTTATTCATGACGTGAAGAGAATCATCGCCAAGATGCCTAGTAAAAGACAAACCCTATTCTTCTCGGCAACGATGCCGCCGGAAATATCGAAAATGATTAAATCGATACTCGTTAACCCCGTGAAAGTCGAAATTACTCCGGTATCTTCTACGGTCGATCGAATCGAGCAATCTATTTATTTGTTGGAAAACGGGAAGAAACAAGCGCTATTGAACGACTTGCTGCAAGATAAAACCATAGCTTCGGCGTTGGTGTTTACGCGTACGAAGCGCGGCGCCGATCGCGTTACGCGAGATCTGACCAAAGCGGGAATTACCGCTCAGGCCATTCATGGCAATAAATCGCAAAACGATCGGCAGCATGCCTTAAGGAATTTCAAAAACGGCGCAACGCGAGTATTGGTGGCAACGGATATCGCGGCAAGAGGCATCGACGTGGATGAGCTTTCCCATGTGTTCAACTTCAACCTCCCCGAAATTCCGGAAACCTACGTTCACCGGATCGGCCGTACGGGCAGAGCGGGAAATAGCGGGATCGCCATCTCCTTCTGCGAGGTGGAGGAACTTTCGAATCTTAAAGATATCGAGAAGTTGATCGGCAAAAACATTCGCGAAATTAAAGAGCATCCTTATCCGATGAGGAATAAACCCGTTGCAAAAGTTGCGGTGGCAACCAATGCCAAACCAAAAGCTTCGAAACCGGCCAGCGCCAGACCGGCAGCGTCCCAATCGACCTATGCCAAACCCGCGGCAGCCAAGTACGACGGCTCTAAGGCGAAGCCGGCGCGCAAGCCTAAATCCGAGTGGTTTGCAAAAAGAAGCTGAAACTATTCTCTTCCTCAGGCCGTCTATAACTTGGTCGTACTCAAGGGGAGGAGATTACCATGTTAAAAAGAGCGAGCTTGCTGGTATTCCTATTTGTTCTGCTATTCGCAAATAACGCTTTCGCGTACAGCGTTCAGCTGCAGCCTTTCAAAGACGAGAAAAACGATTATTCGCGAGAATCCATTTATACGCTATCGGCGCTTGGCATTATTAGCGGCTACGAGGATCGGACCTTCCGTCCGGAGGTTGACCTGTCCAGGGAGGCTTTCATTAAATTGCTGGTCATGGCAGCTCAATTGGATACGAATGCAACCGTATCGCGGACGCTTGGCGACGTCGCGCAGAATCGTTGGTCCGCGCCGTTTATTTCGGTTGCCTATGAGCGAGGTTGGATCGATAGTTTGCTAGATAAGGAAGGATCGTTCCACCCGGCGAAGACGATTACGAGACAAGAGGTTGCGATGCTTGTAGGGTTATCGCTGCTGGAATCGGAGTCGGAAGAGACAAAAACGCAATGGTTGACTATGGATTGGATGAAGGAGCGGGATGCGAGGGCGTTCAAGGATGACTCGGCTATAAATGCCGCAATGAAACCCTATGTCTACTACGCATCGTTCCGGGGCATTATGGAGGGCGATTTAGGAGGCTTCAAGCCCGGCGAGCCGCTTATTCGCAAGCAGGCGGCAGCCGTTATTTACCGGATATTGGATAAGCGGATTTCCGAGCAAAAGACGGATTTTACCGGGTATTATGCGATCGAATCCTATCCGGCCATTAACAAGATGGATAAGCTCGCAAATGTCGTATTCGGCTGGTCCCACCTGGAATATAGCAGCGCTGGAACAGCTAAGCTGAATACGAGTGCGACGGTCAACCGGATTCCGAGCGGCTACGGGGAGGTCATTGCCGCTGCCGACGCTGCCAAGCTCGCGAAGGAGCTGATGGTATTCGGCGACAGCAGCAAGCTGACGGAATTTCTGAAGGATCTGCCGGCGCAGGAGGCCTTTATCGAATCGTTGCTAACGACCTTGAAAGATCCGGCCTACTCGTTCACCGGGGTAAGCATCGATTTCGAGGGCTTGAAGGATGCGGCAAGCGCGGCCGAATACGTTCGATTCCTGCAAGCTCTGAAGGATCGGCTAGGCTCGCTTACGTTGTCCGTTTCCGTGCCTCCGATCCACTATTACAAAGGATACGATCTGAAGGAGATCGGCAAGCTGGCCGATACGGTTATTCTGATGGCGTACGACTTCACGCATGACGTGAGCAAGCTGCCTTCGGCCCCGTTGCCGCTCGTTAATGACACGGTCGTAACGGCGCTGCAGTCGATTCCGAAAGAGAAGCTCGTGCTGGGAATCTCCAAGCAGGCGAATCAGTGGATTACGGCAAATGGCGTAACCGGACCCGCGCTCAGCCCGGCCATCCCGGAAGTAGAGAAGCGGCTGGCGATGTCGGGTGTGATGAGCTCATGGCCGATGCCTTATTTTGTGACAAAAGCCGATTTTGTGGACGCACGCGGCAGTCATGCACTCTTTTATGAGGATACGCAAAGCATAGCGAAGAAGATATGGCTCGCTAAGTACTACGGGCTTAAGGGCGTATCCTTATGGCATATGGGGAATTATACCGCATCGGACTGGGAGCTTGTCGGCAAGCAGGCTAGCCTATAGCTTACGATTGGGACACTCAAATCCGTGTATGGATTTGAGTGTTCTTTATTAACCGAGCATTTCCTTTACAAATTTTGCTGCTGCAAGCATGATGGCCGCTGATATACAATGAAATGTAACGCAGTCGGATACGAACGAAAGGCAGAGACCGAACATGAATAAGCGAATACTCATCGTCGAGGACGATACCTCGATTTCGAATATTATTAAGATGAATCTGACGATCGTAGGGTATGAGACCGTGCAGGCGCATGATGGAATCGAGGCGCTGGAGACGATCCGAAGCGGCAAGTTCGACCTGATCCTGCTCGATGTGATGATTCCGCGCATGGACGGTTTCGAGCTCATGGAGAAGATTCGTCCCCTCGAGATCCCGGTTATCTTCTTAACGGCAAGGGAATCCGTCTTTGACAAGGTGAGCGGCCTGAAGCTGGGGGCGGACGACTATATGGTCAAGCCGTTCGAGGCAATCGAGCTGCTTGCGCGGATAGAAACGGTACTGAGACGCTACGGCAAGGAAGAATCCGTCATTTCTTTTCACGATATCCAGGTTTATTTGGACAAGCGGGAAGTGACGGTTCGCGGAGCAGTCGCCGAGCTGACGCCCAAAGAGCATGACTTGCTCGTTGCCCTGCTCAAAAACAAAAATATCGCCCTGTCGAGGGAACAGTTCATCGAGAAGGTGTGGGGCGGGGATTTCTACGGCGAGACGAGAACCGTCGATATGCATATCAAGTCGCTCAGGAAGAAGCTCGGCTTGCAGGATCATATCAAGACGATCTACAAGATCGGCTACAGGCTGGAGGATTAGCCGATGAAATTTTGGCAGAAGATTTGCCTGTTCTCCATTATTACGTTCATCGTCATATTCAATGCGGCTTCCATCATGGTCATCGAGCGGAATCATAGCAAAATGCTGCAGCAGGAAATGAACAACACGCTGAGCGCGAATATGAGCATCAACTCGAGCGTAAACGCGATCGTGCCGATTCTGCGCATTTACGATTCCATCGATTACGAGAAAACCGTGCTTACGAATATCGCCCAAGAGTTCGTGGAGAAAAACAGCGGCCAGGGCAATTACCTGGAGATCGCGGGCGATCAGAACAAAACGATATACAGCAATCTTGACTTCGACATGCCGACGGATCGCGAGGAACTGGAGGGGCTTCAGCCGGACGAGATCCGGTATATTTTGAGAGATATCGGCAGCCGTACCCTGCTCTTCACGACGAACGTAACCGACATTAATCATAAAAGCTATCGATTTACTTATATCAAGGATGTAACCCCGCTTTATACGGAACGGGTGGAGCAATACAACTTTTTCGTCAAAATCGATATCGCCGCGTGCTTGCTCTATATTATTGTCATGTTTCTCATCAGTAAAGGACTGACGAGGCCGATCGACAGAATGGTTCGGACCGCCAAAGAAATCGCCCAAGGCCAATTCTCGGAGCGGGTTCAATTGAAATCGCGTGACGAAATCGGGGTATTAGCGACCAACTTCAACGAAATGGCATCGGTCGTCGAGGATAAAATCATCGAGCTGGAGCGCAACAATAGCGCGCAGCAGCGTTTTATCAACAACATCACCCATGAGCTGAAGACGCCGTTAACGTCCATTATCGGCTATGCCAATTATTTGCGGACGACCAAATACGACGAAACGGCTTTTCTCGAAGGGGTTAACGTCATTTATAATGAGGGCAAGAGGTTGGAGGCGCTGTCCTCCAAGCTGATGGATTTGATCCTGCTGACGGACAGGCAGCCTCTGATGAAGCCGGATAACTTGAAGGACATCGTAGCCGAGATGGAGTCTTCACTGAGGCTGATTGCCAGCGCGAAGCAGATCGAGCTTGAGCTGCAGTGCGGGGATAGCCCCTTGTCGGCGGAGAAGGATTTGATCAAGGTCGTTATTTTCAATCTGGTAGACAACGCGGTCAAAGCTTCAGGCGAGAAGGGACGCATCGCGGTCCGAACAGCGATGCAAGGGGAAGCTTGCGTGCTGGAAGTCGCGGACGAGGGCAGCGGCATTGCGGAGGAGCATATCGATAACATATTCGAGCCTTTCTATATGGCGGACAAAGCTAGAACGAGGAACAATAACGGGGCGGGCTTAGGCCTATCGATATGCCGAAGCATTGCGGAACTTCATCAAGCCGCGATCGAAGTCGTTAGCGTTATCGGGCAAGGAACGACGATACGGGTCGTTTTCTGGCAACAAAACCGTGTAATCGAGGTGAGCGGATCATGAGAACCATTGCAACGCTGCTCGTTGTTTCGTTATTTAGTTCGCTGCTTGCCGGATGCGGCAGCTTCTATACGGGTATTTCGAAAAATACGGTCATGGTCAAAAAAACGAATCAAGAAAAGCCGGACGCAGAAGTGGAATATGGCGGCCTGCTCTCGGAAGATACCGTCAAGACGCTTAGCGTAAACGCGGTTAATAAGTACTTCGGCCATAATCTGTCGCTCGATGATGCCATGATCGATACGAGCTCCTTGGACCAACAGCAGATCAAAGCGGTGCTGGCCGATGCCACGAGCGAAATGGACATGAAGCAAGGATTTCTGGTCGAGTATAAGGAGCAATTAATCAAGGTAGCCGGCGGCATCTACATGTCCACCATCATTAACAAGTACGATTCCGAGGATATGTACGGCGTCGTCATGAATGCGAAGGACGGCGAGGTCATCGGCCTATCGAAGGTGAACATAGAGAAACGAACGTCGTCGCCAACGGAGAGTAAGAAATATAAGCTTACTGAAGTTGTTGGTCTTGCGGAGCAATTCATAGAGACTATGGGCGATTATGAACAGGACGCGCTAGAATGGGACGACAGCTACTACCTGAACGGCTATATGACGGAATTGTATTTTAAAAATAAAGAAACGGACGAGGTTGCGCTAAGCTTGCTGATTAACATAGGCTCGGGCGAAGTAGTCGGGTTTTACAAAGATATTATGACCGTTCTGCAATTATGGATCGGCAAACGTATGTATAGCACATCCGTTCAAAAAAGAGACTGAAGCCAGTCTCTTTTTTTTGCGTTTTTTTTTGATATTTTACAACTTCATTACAAGTCTATCGCAATTCTAATATGCCGCTCCGTTACACTAGCAGCAAGCCACCAACGAAGATAAGGAGAAAAGGCAATGACAAGAAACAGATGGACGACGCTCGTTAGCTTAACGGCCTTAGCGGCGATTGCGTTGTGCGTGACAACCGGATGTGACGGACAAGACGCGGAGGTCCAGGCGCAAGGCGCGAGCGGGATGAAAGCAGGAAGCTTGCCTCAGACGAAGACGCCGCAGAAAGAGACAATGGGCGATGGGATAGAAGCGGACAAAGCGGCCGCCGATCGAACGATCGAGGCTTTGGTCAATCGAGAGCATCCTCTCGCAGAAACCGAGATACCGGAAGATTTGGTGAAAGTAGACGTGCCTACCGTGCTCGAGAATCCGGAAGTGAATCAACTGAGAGAAGAGCCGGCGACGGCGCTCAAGCTGTTGTTTGCCGGAGCGGGGGAGGAAGGGTTCAAGCTGTATGCCCGTTCAGGCTATCGATCCTTCAAGACGCAAGAAGCGCTCTTCGCGGGTTATGCCGAGAAGGCGGGAGAAGATGCGGCGAATCGCTATAGCGCAAGGGCGGGGCAAAGCGAGCATCAGACGGGACTTGCGGTGGACGTGACGAGCGAGAGCGTATCGCTCAAGCTCACGGAAGATTTCGGCGAGACGGAAGAAGGGATATGGTTAGCTGCCAATGCTCACAAATACGGGTTTATTATCAGATATCCGAAGGGCAAGGAAGACGTTACCGGGTACATTTATGAGCCATGGCATATTCGTTATCTTGGGGTAGAGCTGGCAACCGATGTATTCAAGAGCGGATTGACTTACGAAGAATACGTGGAAGAGAAGGAGCAAAAGTCATGAGACGAAGAACAGGAGGATGGAGGAAGAAGCTAGTGGCGGGATTGCTGGGTCTGGCGGTCATCGGCGCAGCGGTTGGCACGGCTTTATGGTTGCAGGGGAGCGGGAGCGGTGCTGCCGCAAATTCAGGCGGAAATCAGAAACCCCCGGCGGTATCCCTCATTGATCCGGAGCTAGAGCAATCCTACGTAACGATTCAGCTTGCGGCCGTCGGCGATATCATGTTCCATAACTCGCAGTTAGAGAGCGCTCGGAACGACTCCGGCAGCTATGATTTTAAACCGGTATTCGAAGAGGTGAAGCCGATCATAGGCGGAGCGGATGTCGCGATCGCGAACTTCGAGACGACAACGGCCGGCAAGGATAAGTATGCTTACTCCGGTTATCCGCGCTTTAATTCGCCCGATGAAGCGGTGGATGCGCTCCAAGCAGCGGGCTTCGATGTATTGACTACTGCTAACAACCATAGTCTGGATACGGGGAAAAGCGGGATCATTCGAACGCTGGACACGATTCGGAATCGCGGAATAGACACCGTTGGCACATATGCGAACCAAACGGAATCGAGGGTGCTGATGAAGGAGGTCAAAGGCATTAGGCTTGCTTTTCTATCCTATACGGAGCATGTCAATGGACTCGAAAGCATGCTTACGGCGGATGAACTGGATGCGATGATCAATGTGGCGGACGAGCAGAAGATGAAGGAGGACATCGCTTACGCCAAGGCGCAGGGAGCCGATCTCGTCGTCGCTTCCGTCCACTGGGGCAACGAATACGAGCGCGAGCCGTCCAGCTCGCAGGAAGGGCTGGCGCGGATGCTGGCCGACTCCGGCGTGGATATCATCCTCGGCAGTCATCCCCATGTCATCCAACGGTCCGAGTGGCTGGATGCAAATGGCGAAGCGAAAGACAAAACGTTTGTCATTTATTCGATGGGCAATTTTATATCCAATCAACGGGCCGAAACGCTCGACAATGCGTATACGGAAGACGGCGTTATTGTTCGCTTCGAGATTCGCAAGGACATGGCGACGAACGAAACGACAATTAGCAAAGTCGATTATGTTCCGACATGGGTGTACAGAGACAAGGAGCCCGGCGGGCAGGCGTACACGTATAGGGTTCTGCCAGCGGAAGGCTACAAGGATAACAAGTCGGTTTCGGACGCTTTCAAAGCACGAATGGAACGCTCTTATAAAGATACGATGTCGCAGATGGATGTGAACGCAAATGCAAGTTAATTCAAGGCCTTTTGGGAGTGCGGATAGGAGAGTAACAGGACGGAAACGCAGACGATTGCGGCTTCGGGGTCTCCTGCTTTTGACGGGTATTATAGCCTTGGCTATTATTCTCTGGCCGCCTTATGATCAGCAGCCGCCCGTTCATACGTATGGCGATACGGCTCTATCGGGAGCTGCGGATGCAGAGGGGAACGGGAGCGCAGGCGAAGCTTCGGACAATGGGTTGCCGGGCTACACGATCCTGATTGACGCCGGTCACGGCGGGAAAGATCCGGGAGCTGGCGGAGCGAGCGGCGAAGAGGAGAAGGACTTTACGCTGTCCCTGGCACGGAAGGTGTACGCGCTGCTTGAACAGGATCCGCTGTACAATCCGTATATGACGCGCACGGACGATACGTTCATCGAATTGGAGGAACGCTCCGGATACTCGAATGAGTTAGGCGCAGATGCTTTTCTGTCGATTCACGGCAATACGTTTCAGGATTCGAGCGTCTCGGGGACGGAGACGTACTACGATGCAGCAAGCAGCTTTCCGCTTGCGAACAGCATTCATCGTAAACTTGCCGGGGCAACCGGCTTCCCCGATCGGGGAGTCAAGCAGGAACAATGGAAGGTGCTTGAGGGAAACGAGAGTCCGGCGATCCTTATGGAGCTTGGCTTTATGACCAATCCGGAGGAAGAAGCTCGAATGCTGGATGAAGCTTGGCAAGACCGCGTCGCTGGGGCGATCGTGGAGGGGTTGAAGGAGTACTTTTCCGAAAATAATAGGGGTGACGGTCTCAGCGACGAGATACCTTGAAAATGAATGACAAGGGTTCGACAATCGTTATTATAGGATTTCTTAAATACAAGAAAAACGGCTTCGCGCTTTGAGTGCGAGGCCGTTTGTTTTTTTAAAAAAAGGTCATTATTAATGCTCGTCATCTTCAACCAGAACGCCAAGCTGGCGGTTCTTCTCCTTGAACTTCGCATTGTGCGAGGAGACGTAAGCGACTTTATCGGCTTGCGGGTCGATATAAACTTTGGCGCTGTTGAGTGCGTTGACGGCATCGGTGAACGTGCCGGCGATCAGATGAACTTTGCTGTCGTGTTTGACGAAGTCGCCCGCTGCGAAGACGCCGGGTATGTTCGTTTCCATGCGGTTCGACACGTTAACGTTCCAGTCGCCCATATCGAGACCCCATTCTTTAATGGGGCCAAAATTGTACCGCAGTCCGTGGTTGACGATAACCGCATCGACATCAAGACGTTGCTGCTGGCCTGTCTCCACATGACTGATAACGACCTGGTTGATGTCTTTGCCATTGGAGCTTTGCAAGGAATCAACCGCATAAGGCGTAAGGACGTTGGCGGATGAAGACTTCATCTGCCTTACGTTGCGCTCATGCCCGCCGAACTTATCTCTGCGATGCACGACAGTTAAGCTTGCTGCGATCGGCTCGATAGCGTTCGCCCAGTCTACCGCGGAGTCGCCGCCGCCGGAGATGAGCACCCGCTTGCCGCGGAAAATCTCCAACTCCTGCACCGTATAATGCAGATTGCTTACTTCAAAGCGGTCAGCGCCTTCAATCTCCAACTTGGCCATCTGAAGGATACCGTAGCCGATAGCGAGAATAACGGTCTTCGTCCAATGGCGCTCCCCAGTCCCCGATATCAAAACGATCGTTCCGTCCGCCTGGCGTTCGAAGGAGGTAATAGGTTGACCGAGCACAATGGTCGGGTCGAATGTTTTGGCTTGTTGGACGAGCTGCTCGATAAGCTTCTCGCCGAGGGTAGGCGTCATGCCGCCGACGTCCCAGATCATTTTCTCCGGATAGATCAGGATTCTGCCGCCAAGCTCCTCTCGGGCCTCGATCAATTTCGTCTTCAAATCGCGCATCCCGCTATAGAAAGCGGTATACAGGCCGGCCGGCCCGCCGCCAATAATCGTAACATCGAATAGCTCCAATTGTTCACTCATTCGTAAGTCCCTCTTCCTGTATATAATTCGCCTAGGCGACTGAAAGGCAGTAAGCAGCTATTTCCATTATATTGATAACGATTATCATCGTCAACTATGAGCGGTTATTCGTCGCTAAATTGGCACATATTGAAGCTGGAAGCGGGGCGTATTATAATAAATAATGATTGACCAAAGGAGGTCGGTAGAGATGGCAAAACACTTTGCCGGAAAAAGTAGCGACTCATGCAAAGCCTGACTTAGGGGCGATACTTTGTATGGGGTGATTCGCTAGCGTTTGAACAGATCGCCCGAGATTGCTTATATCGTTTCTAATAATGGGCTTTGCACCTTATTTGCTATCCAATCATAATAAGGGGCTGAGAAGCAATGACAACACCATTCATTAGAAACCATCAATATAACTTGATTAAGAAGCTGGTAGGCCAGCTTCAGCATGCCTGCACTACCATCGCCGACCGGAAAGTTATTGAAGCGGTCAGACAAGGCACGCTTATGAAAATAAGCGAGGCGTTTCCGGAGGCGACGGAACAACAGCGGCAAATGCTGGAGAGCGTGTCGGCGATGCAGAGAACGGAGCAATTCCAGTCTTATTTGCACGAGCTTGAGGCTTATGTAGAGAGCTTCTCGCAAGTAACGGATCAGCAAATGAAGAAGCTGTATCCGAAGGTGAAGAAGCTGAAGGCGCCTGATCTGGCTGCCATCGATCGCCGCCGTATGACGTATCTTGGCTGGACGGATATTGCCTCGAATCGTATGTACCTTGTATCTGAGCTGGATGGCAAGCTTGTTGGCGTCGAAGGGAGATTCACGCCGACGAACAAGAAGAGCGTATGCTTCCTATGCAATCGGCATGAGGAAGTGGCGTTATTCACGGCCGTAACGAAGTCGAAGCCGGCTAACGCTCCGGCAGACTACTATAAGGCGATTGGCAACTATTTATGCGCGAGCAGCGAGGCATGCAACAGGAGCATAACGGATACTGCGGCGCTGGAGAAATTTGTCCGAGGCGTAGTAGGCGAAGATAGATCGTAACATGCTCCAACACGAAAAAAGCTGATGTGGATGCTCATCCATGTCAGCTTTTTGTTCAAAGGAGCGATCCGATTCCCTGTCGGCAAGCGTTGCTTCACGATTCCGAGTCGCCGAAAACGACCAAAAAGGAGCAGAAAAAGGCGGAAAATAATAATTAAATATTTTAATTCTGTGAAAACCCTAATCCTACGGGCCATGTAAGCGTGCTATAATCTTGCGAGTAGACGTAAGTCGGAATACGACCTAAATCTTATTATGCAGGAGGTACTCATGGTCAAAGAAGGAAAGCCGATAAGCAGGCTGACGGTCGTCATGGTGTTGACGATGCTGCTGCTCTGTATCGGGCCGCTATCCTCTGTATCCGCGCAAGCTGGTACGGTTGTGGAAGGCGTAACGATTAAGCTGGATGGCGAGATTATGAAGTTGACCGATCCGGTTCGAATGCAGGATGGAAGGCTTTATGTTCCTGTATCCCGTGTAGCTGGCTTGCTAGGCGCGAGTGTAAGCTGGGACAATGACAACGAGGAAGCAACGATACATACAGTATTGAAGGACAAAATCGTATTCGGCATAGGCGTACCTGTCGTTTATTTCAATGGCGGCCGCTACTTGATGGATGCCGCTCCGTTCATGGCGGAAGGCAGAATTTACGTTCCGCTGCGCCATGCTGCCGAGTTGATGCACGCTAAGGTGAACTGGAATGCGGAAGAATCTATTCTGGACTTGGTTACGGTTCAGCCGGCCATCACGACGGAAGAGTACGGACTTGATGAGATTAGCAAGGAAATCGGCGGCACCAATGCGGAGCTGTTGAAGCGCAATGGGCTGGATGCCAAAGCCGCTCTTCAGGCGGGAACGAAGCTGAAGGTGGTCGTGCCTTCGGTTCTGGATACTCCCGCTAAGCCGTATACGGAAGCGGACTTGATGCTGCTGGCCAAGATTACGATGGTTGAAGCAGGCTATGAGCCTTATGAAGGTCAGCTTGGCATCGCCAACATTATTTTGAACCGAGTCAAGGACAGCCGGTTCCCGGACACGATTAAGGGCGTTATCTATTCCGGCAAGCAATTCCCGCCGGCGCACAATGGCCTGCTTGACAAGAGCAAGCCTAATGCAAGCTCGTTGCGTGCAGCGAAGGACGCCTTGAACGGGAAGAACAACATTAAGAATGCGGTATACTTCTTTAATCCGAAGGTTTCCAAGGGCGAGTTCTGGTCCAGTCTCGACGTTGTCGTAACGATTGCGCACCATAGCTTCGCGAAATAATACGGATGAAGGAAAGCCCGTTATGACGAGTGAGTCATGGCGGGCTTTTTTCGTATGTAGAAGAGTCGCTACCGACGTTGAGTCATACACCGTTCTACAGTAAAATGAATCATAATCATTCATGATGCGGGAGGGCGCTTGTATGGACAGCAAATACGAAGATCTGGCCGCTTATTTCGTGCAGACGCCAATTGATCTGTTCGGTGTATACCGGACGATGCTGGGCGAAGGACCTCACAGGGGCCATAAGCACGAGCCTACGAAGAAATGCGCTCTTCTTGTCGCGCTTCGCGGCGAGGCGGAGTTCGCTTATGACGGCATAAGCTATATGCTTCATCCGGGCAAAGCGTTCTTGGGCGGGTATAATCGGCGTATGGAGATTATCGTGCATTCGCAGGAGTTCGAATATTTTCTCGTCCATTATATGCCAGCCGCTCCGGGACATGCCGTCCCAGCTTTGATGTTCGAGGTGAACGAGCTTCATATCGAGATGGATGCTGCGCTGTTGCAGATGATTGAGCAGCTGCGGAAGCTATCTACGGGGCTTGGCAATATCGAGCTGCTGGAGAAGAAGACGCTCTTCTATCGGTTGGTCAACAAAGCGCTTCTGTTCGAGCGATACCAGCAAAACAGCGACAGCCAGCCGATGATGGAAGGTACGATCGAATATATCCGCCGTCATTATATGGAACCGATCACGTTAGAGAGTCTGGCGGGCCAGCAAGGACTTAAGGCCAAATACTTCTCGTACCTGTTTCGCAAATACACGGGCATTGGCCCGATCGATTATTTAATCAAGTACCGGATGAATGTTGCCCACGAGCTTCTGATGAATGAGCCGTTCTCTGTGCGCGATATAGCACGAAGCGTTGGTTATGCCGATGCCTATTACTTTAGCAGATTGTTCAAGAAGCATTACGGTCTTTCTCCGACGGAGGTAAAACGTCAAGAGAGCAGAAATAATCCATCCTAGGTTCGGGAAATCGTCTATTTGAAAAGCGATACCGGGATGATATTATTAACGATGATAATGAGAATCGCTATCAACGATAGATGAGATCCGAAAGGGAGATTGAAAATGACGAAACGAAATTTGCCGCTGCTGACAGCGTGTTTGATTTTATTAATCGCGATGGTAGTCGGCGCATGCTCGAATGCAGCCGATTCGAACAATGAAGGCGGCAATGCAACGAATGCGCCGAGCGAAGCGACGAACAGCCCATCGAATGAGGGAACGGGAAACGCCGACAAGGCTGCTTTTCCAAGAACGGTCGATAGCGCCGGCGGCGAGAAAGTAACGATCGATGCGCAGCCGAAGAGAGTCGCGCTCGTCCATTGGGGCTTGACGCAGGAACTGATGAACTTCGATCTGGACTCGATCGCGATTACGCTGCCTTTCACGGAGAAGCAGTCGTTCCTTGGTACCGAGGTATACAAGCCGTATGTCGCGCAATACGATGACGTCGTTGTCGTGGGCGAGAATACGCAGGTGAATCTGGAGGCGTTGCTGCAATATGATCCGGATGTGATCTTGGCCGGCAGCGCAACGAATAAGGACATCGCCGATCAACTGAAGCAGATTGCTCCGACGGTCTTCATCGATGAAGAGCAGACGAATGTGTGGACCGATTGGCAGGGCGTGATGACGCAGTTCGGCGCTATCTTCGGTCTGGAGGATAACGTAAAGACTAAGATTGACGAGGCTTCCGCTCAAGTCGAGCAGGCGAAGCAGCAATTGAGCGGCGTAGAAGGTAAGGTTGCGTATCTACAAGTACGCGATAAGTCGATCTGGCTGCAAGGCACGGCTTATTCGGGCGATTACTACGAGCCGCTTGGCTTGACGCCGCCGAAGGAAGCGGAGGGCGAGGGCGTCGAGCTGACTCTGGAAGGGCTTAGCGCGATTAATCCGGATCATATTTTCCTAGGCTATTTCAACTACAACGATAAATCGTTAGCCGCGCTCTCCGACGAGTGGGAACAGAGCGAAGTGTGGAAGAAGCTGAAAGCCGTTCAGTCGAATCAAGTGTACGCGATCGACGGCGAGCTTGCCTTCGGTTATGGCCCGATCAGCCGAATCAATGGTACGGACGCGATTGTCGCGGCATTGAAGAAGTAAGTAAGCAGCATGTGCATAGGAGAGCGCCAGCGGGAGAAGAGTTAAACTTCTCGTGCCGGCGCTCTTTTGTTATAAGGGAGTAATAAACAAACACAAGAGGAATATACTTCGTAATGTGCAAAATTCGCTTCACGCCTATATGCATTCATCTAGACGAATGATTAATGAGAGGATGAATGATTTTGAATAATGAACTATCATTAGAAGGCTGGGTCGTATCCAACAAAACGCAAAGGGGGATCTACAACAACCAGACGATATATTACAAAGGGGATATCGTTCAGGATAACGAAAGCCATTTTCGAAGCCTAACAGATGCTAACAGCGGAAATCCTACCTCCGACGCCAGCTCATGGGAAGCATATGTCCCTGATATCGAAACAAGCATCATTAACGATGAAGATGAGAATAGTTTCGTTACTACCTTATCGGCAAATAAGATTAAAGCTCTCATCACACAGATGATCTCTAACATACCCGCGATGAGCTTAGATGGTCTGTCCGACGTGGATACGTCCTCCTATGATCCAGTCGAAGGTGATGTCATCACCTTCCATGAGGGGAGATGGATTCCTGCCTCATTTATTAATAAAATAAACCTTCCCGATAATATAACGAATCTGCAAGTCGTCGAAGTCACAGAGACATCGGCAGCCATACAGTGGACGCTGAACGGTAAGGGCGACAGCTTCGATATTTATATTAACAATGAATTTAGCAAAAATATTCCTAATTCCCCTTTCGTTATCGATCAACTGCAGGCTGAAACCAATTACGATTTTACAGTGAAAACCAAAAACGCATATGGAACCTCCGAAGGCGTAAGCATCTCCGTAACGACTCTTCCTTCATCAAACCAACAAGACGACAGCTTAGTATTCCATCTTGATTTTTCCAAGTATGCCGGCAGTACGGCCAATACAGTGAATGATTCCGTAAAAAATACGCCCTGCACGCTCCACAATGTCCAGCATGACGGGGTAAATGACGGGTGGTTAGACCATAGAGGGTTAACGTTAGGCGTCAACGGATACGTGAGTATCCCACCGAGCGCGGACATTTTCAACAATGCAGTGGATCTTAACGAGAATGGCGTAACCTTTGAATTTGTTGCCTATGAAACGTTAGGCGTATTGTTTCGATCGGAAGCAATGAATTTATTAGCCTACTTAGCAGCTAATCCGAATACAAGGATCGGGTACATGAATACAGCCGGCAGCGAACAAATAGGCACTGGCGGTTATTCTTGGTTCGTTCATCTAAACGGCAACCGAACAGCCACGGATACGTTGCACGGGTCCCATGAGCTAAACGTCGTTTCCGTTCGTATCTATCCGGATGGACAGTTCGACATGGCGATAAACGGTAAAATGAGCTTGAACAAAAATAAACTAAGCAATTTTTCCGAGCATCTTCCCTTTCTGAAGATGAGTCCGTTACATATACGCAGAAACAGTCTTGGATTGAATAAATCGGCGACAACGATCAGATCGTTTTCTATTTACAATAAAGCGCTTTCGGACGAGGTACTATTAAATCAATATAACTCGATCAAAACCGGCGAGCCGCTATCCACTGTTACGGTTTACCCGTCGGAGGTTACTTTAGGATCGGGAGAAAATCAGGTTTTAGCCGTTGTTGCGAGTCCATCCAGATACACGGCTTTGGTGAATAACCAATTCGAGAGCGGCAATGAAGGTTATGCAGCTGTAGATAATGATGGTTTATTGACGGGCTTGCATGAGGGCGAAACGTTAATTTCGGTTACTTCAACCTACCAGGACAAAACATTCGTCAACTATGTGCCTGTTAAGGTCGGCACCTCCATAGTCAAGCCTCCGACATCTATCAGACAAGTAACAGGGATCTCGATCAATCGAAAGCCGGAAACATTGGAAATCGGACAAAGCTTCGCAGCGATGGCCACAACTCTGCCTTTCGACGTGTATGATGATAATATTGTCATATGGACCTCTTCGAATCCGGAAGTATGCAGCGTGAATTTTGGCGTATTGAAAGGAATATCCGCCGGCGAAGTTACCATTACCGCTTCCGATGGATCAGAGACCTATTCGCGGAGTTTTACCGTAACTGTCGTGCAGCCGGAAGTGCGTGTAATTAGCGATGAAGAGATCTATAACGTGCCGCTTGCAGTCTATGCGATTAATCCCGACAATGCAGATGCTTTAAATACGACAAATGGCATTCGGAAAGCTTTGGATTATGCATCCTCTACAGGCTATAAGAAAATCGTTTTTCCGTTAGGCACTTATTTAATTACTCCTGAAGCCGGGACGATCTTCGTTCCGACGGAGATGGTCATTGATTTTAGCGACTCGGTCATCCATATTGAACCCAGTTCGCTGACGGCTGCAGGGTATACCATGTTCAGATTCGACCGTGTGTCCTATACGAAGATCATTAATGCTAAGTTTTACGGCGAAGCCGACTCTGCGGCCGTCTCAGGCAGTTCGGAGAAATGCATTACCTTCATTATTAGCGATGCGTATCGCTCCGGATTGGAAAACTGTACGATAAGCAAATCCCCGGGCTTCAATATCGCTACCCATGTGGAAAGAGGGACGGATGAGCAGCGGCGCCATCCGAGTGTCTCTAATTTCGAGGCAGGAAGTATCGATGAGGAAACAGGGTTAAACGATAACAGCAGCACGAAGAACTGTTTTAGAAATATCACCTATTTACATGTTAGTGAGCTTGGCGGTCATTTCATGTTAGGCTATACGCAAGGTTACTTCAATTACCCCTACTTGCGTTCCAGACTCTACAGTATATTTTTTTATGATCGAAACTATCGTTTTATCCAATCGCAAATGTACAATCTGCAGTATTACAATTATGAAAAACCGACAAACGCTTATTACGCTAAAATCGTGATATATCAGGAGTCTGCTCCGACCAATGAAGATAACGACTTTAAAGCGGTGGCCATGTTGAGGACGATGATTATGCCCACTGACTGCTTTATTAGAAACTGTGTTATTGAAGATAATTATAGCTGCGGTATCGCCTTAACGGGTGGGCAAGGCTGGGTCATCGAGAACAATAGATTCAATCGGAATGGCAAAAGAATGCCGTCTTGCGACATCGATTGGGAGGATGGATGGGAAGCCTCTGTAGGCGATATTTGCAGAAACAACACATTTAATTCTCCAAGCGGCGTTATTATTAGCGGAGGATCCAGCATCGCTTTGTATAGCAATACCTTCAATGAATCCAATCTTCACATATGGGCCCGCTCTGCTAACTTCAGGGTGTACAATAATATCTTCAACGGCAAAGGCGCAAATCGGAATTTGTCCTTATCGTGTCAGGCAGAATCCTACTTCTCCAAAAATGTCTTAAGCGGAGTCGCATACACGACTGCGATCAACCATCCGGAAGGAAATTATCGCGTTCGGGATACTGGGAATACGTTGATCTAAATGTATTTACAAGATTATTACTTTAGTATACTATTGGTAACAAAGACCATATAGGTCTTTGTTACCACTTGCGGTAGAGGGGGGACCTATTAATATGTCCAAGTATCATAAGATACTCATCTCACTCATCTTATGCAGCGCAATCCTGTTTCCTACTTCGGCATACGCATCTTCGGGCGACGATCATTCGAGATCGAATAATGGTTTTTTCAGCTCGGTTTCGACGATGTTCTCATCTTATTTTGGCAACAGCAACGATAAAGGGAACAATAAAGACAAAGACAACAATCATTATGATGATGATAAAAACAAAAATGATTTTTGGGATTGGCTAACCGGCAAAGACAAATGGTCCGATAAGGACGAATGGGGTGACCATAAGGGCGACTCCCGTTCGAATTGGTGGTATTACTATTGTTATTAAGCAGTTGCAAGAGGAATTCGGAATGACCGAGTTCCTTTTTTTATTTGATCGAACAATGTATATCCGTCATTCTTTTGCATCGGAGCGAGTCATGGGTTAGAATCTTTATAGTTTTACCGTAGCATGGATTAGGAGGCTCCTCGGTGTGTAAAGTAAGTGTCATCGTTCCGATATATAATGCAGAGAGATATATAAACAAATGCATTAAATCCATTTTAGGTCAGACATTTACTGATTTCGAACTCATCCTCGTGAATGATGGCTCAACGGACAAGAGCCTGAATTTGTGCCTTGCATTTAAGGGGCAAGATCATCGGATTACGGTGATTGACAAACAAAACGAAGGCAGCGTGAGAACTAGAAACAAAGGGCTTGCCGCTGCTCGGTCCGACTACGTCCTATTCGTAGACGTAGACGATTGGATCGCTGTCGATATGATTGAAGTTTTGTACAACCATGCGATTAGGGACCATGCCGACATCACCGTTTGCAACAGGTACAAGGTGCTGGGCAGGAATTCTCTTATTAAGAGATCGGGGAAAAGCAAATACTTCGATGAACCCAAGCTTTATACAGGGGGAGAAGTGCGGACGGAACTTGTTACGGCCTATCTGTTCGGTCATCCTTTCCCGTCGGCGCTATCGGCAAAGTTGTACAAGAGAGAGTTGTTTGCCAATACGGGAAAGTATGTGGAGCGGATTCACTTCTTAGGCGATGACTTGTTTTACAATATCGAGTTATTCCTGAAGGCGGAGCGCGTCAAAATTATTCCCACTCCTCTGTACTATTACAGAATAGGGGGATTTTCCAGCAAATATATGCCTTATTTATTCGAAGACGCCGTAAACGGGTACGAGATACAAAAAGAAGTGATCGAGGAGTACTTTCTTGATTCCAGAGACGAGCAGTATATCGGAATCAGCCTGATGCTGCTTAATACTTTGAAAACATGCTTGAAAAACCTATTCAGCAGCAACATGTCGGAACTGAACATAAAGAAAATGATTGAATCGTATGTTGAGAATTATAATGTAAATGAATGCATAAAAAACAGCGGATCTCATTCGTATTTTCCGGATTCATATTTACAAGCGATCGAGCATAAGGATATCGAGTATTTGTTCAAACTGGGAAGAAATGAGTATATAAAGGGGATTCCGAAAAAATATCTTTACGACGTTATCGGTTATTTGTAGATGAATGAGGAGAGTGCGTAGAGCATGTGGAAACGCTATAGTAGATTAGCGATCGCGATTGCATTACTGATGTCCATACAGATTGCATTGCCGCCGGGTATAGGATCCTTGAAGAAAGAAGCGGCTGCCGAGTCCGAGCTGCATGTATTCAAATTGTCCGATTGGGGGATCTACAATGACGGCACCCATCCCGCCGAGACGACGAAAGGGATCAATCGGGCGCTTCAATGGGCGAGCCAAAAGGGAATTAAGGCTGTCTCTCTTCCTGCCGGCACCTATCTGATTGCCAAAGAGAGCCGGATTAATATGGTAAGCAATATGCTCTTTGAATTGCCGGGCGATGCGATCCTCCAGAAGGAAACGAACGGCAAAGAAAATTATTCGTTATTATACATAGGTCATGGCATCCATGATGTAACGATCAGAGGCGGCGTATACCAGGGAGACAGAGAGACGCACGACTATACGAAGAAGGATCATCAGCACAGTGCGGGAACGCACGAGGGCGGACATGGCATTTTGCTGGAGGGTGCTTCGAATGTGACGATTGAAGGAGTGAAAGTGACCCACTTCACCGGAGATGGTCTCGTCATTGGCGGATACGGGAAGATGATTACCGATTTATATGAGAAAAACTTTGTCTCTGGCGCCATAGACAATGCGGGCCGACAAGTAAAAAATAGCAACAAAATCATTACCAAAGCAGCGTTGAACTTCGAGAATCCTATTTTTGCGAATGACAGGTCTTTCGAATTATCGAATATCAAGGGATTATCCAACCAGTTCGAGGTTTATTTCTATTCCGCGGATGGCAAGTTTATTTCCAAGACGGCTGCCAAGGTTAGGGATACCGTTCAGCCCCCCGCTAAAACTGCGAAGTTTTATCTCGTGTTTGACAAGCCTAAGGCAATGAAAGGGATTTACCTGGAATTTTGGAAGCGTACGGTCAGCCAGAAGGTTGCGGTAAACAATTCGGAATTTGCATTTAATCGCCGCCAGGGCATAACGGTTGGCGGAGCCGATCAAGTGACCATTACAGGCAACAGCATTCATGATATGAAAGGGATTGCCCCTCAATCCGGAATTGACCTGGAAGGCGGATATGACTTCAACGGATTTCTGAATAGCAATGTTTCGATTATTAAGAACGAATTTTATAACAATGCCGTCTACGACGTTATTTTATTCGATGGCCGAGGCGCTCTTGTGGAGGATAACCATCTTGCTTCGAAAGGAGCGATTGGCGTGGCTGTTTCGGACCCGTTCTCAGGTGCTCAGATCATCAACAATCATTTTGACGGAACGCGAATTTTTGTGGAAAACGATGCCAAAGTGATCGGGAATAGGATGAATGATTCCTACACTTATTTTCAGGGGCCTAATATTACGGTAAAAGATATGGAGTTAATCGATTCCTTGTTTGTGGTAAGCTCGAAAATTCGGAATGGGGTCAGCGTGACGGATGTGACCATTACAAGCAATGGGGCAACGGACTCTGGTTTGTCCGTGTGGGGAGAACCGATTACACTGAAAAACATAACGATCGTCGGCAAGCCGACCTTGCGGGCGGTGACAGGCGGAGGCAAAGGCGGCAGTACGTTTGATAATTTGAAAGTCATGGGGTTCAATTCGAATTACGGACTTACTCTCCCTCCAGGGACGTATAATAATTGTCAGATCGAAGGTGCCGAGGGAGGGAAATTCGGGGCGGTTTCTGCTAATTTGGCAGGGAAATATGTATTTGATGGCTGTACTTTCAAATCCGCATCGACGGTATCTACCTTATTTCTCGGCGAGCATCCGAAACTGGACCTTACCATTAAAAACTCGAAATTCGAGGTAACGGGCAACTCGCAGGCGATCAGCATTCAATCCGCATCCAACTTCTTGCTGGAGAACAATGTGATTTCGGCGAATAAGATCACCTCGAAGGAAACGGAAATCATCAAGCTGAACGATTTCTGGAAACGAAAAGAGAAATACGATATTTTAAAGGCTGTCATAAGAGGCAACACCATCACGGCAAACATGAAAGCGATCGGCGTTTCCACGGTGAACGCAGGGGTTGGAGCACCGTCGTACCGCATTGAGAAAAACAATTTCAACAATGTCACTTATGCATTGAAAGCAAATGACGTAGCAAGCGGCAACCGTCTGAAGTAAACGGCTGCTTAGGATCGTTGAAGCGTGATGACAGTGATCTCGGGGCGGCACATGAAGCGGATCGGGTGAACGGAATGGCCGATCCCGCGATTCGTATACAATAGCAGCTTTCCTTCACCAAGCGTATATAAGCCGCTCGGATACTTCATGGCCAACTCCGGAACGATTAAGTGACCGATGAAAGGCAAACGCACTTGTCCCCCGTGACTATGGCCGGATAGCTGCAGGTCGACGGAATAAAGAATGGTATGATCGGCTAAGTCGGGTTCATGGGCAAGCATGATCGTAAATAAATTCGCATTCGCATGCCCAAGCGCGGCTTCGAAGTCGGATTGCCCGAAGAAAATGTCGTCGACGCCTGCCATTTGAATCTGCTGCCCTTCATGATTTATGACGGCCGAACGGTTAGTAAGCATCGTAAAGCCGCCTCTTGTGAGCACTTTGTCAACGGAAGCGGCACCGGTAATATGATCATGGTTGCCTAGCACGGCCCATTTTCCAAGCGGTACCTGCAAACGATCAAGCATGGCTGCGCAGGCTTCCCCGCTGGATCCGACCTCGGTGTCATAGAGATCCCCAGTGAAGCATAGAATATCAGGTCTTAGATTTTGCAGAGTATCTATCAATTTCTCGAAGCGTTCCAAGCCAAAATGAAAATCAAGATGAACGTCGCTGAACAGCACGATTCTTTTTCCTGCAAAGGAGTCAGGCAAGCGCTCGAAGGACAATGTTTGATTAACGATTTGAATGAGCTTTGGCTCCAAAAATCGGGAATAAGCATAGCCGCCCGCAGAAGCGGTAAGCAAGCCTCCTAGAATTCTGCCGCTATTCTGAATAAAGCTTCGTCTTGTCAGAAGTTTTCTTGATTTCATATCTACTCCGTTCCTGATTTACAATTTTCTATCATTATATCAATCGGCTTATTAAACGAACAAGTGGCAAGGATATGCCTGTTAGATAGGGGCATTATCGATGATGCGGCGATGGATTATCAGGTTGACACGTTCTATATAAAGAACTAAAATTAGTAGACAATGTTCATTCTAACAAATAATTTGCAAGCAGGTGATGTCGTGGAAGGCCGAATGGCAACAACGATTACAGCGACTAGAGTCCCGGTGAAAGAGATTAATCTGAAAGAATTATATAGGGTCATTAAGAAGCGAATATGGATCATCGTGTTATCGACTCTCCTGTTTACGATTATTGGCGGACTTTTAAATTCGTTGCCGGAAACCCCGTATTATCAAGCCTCCTCGCGTATCATCATTCCTGCGGAAAGTGCTGAGTCATTAGGGACGTTTAAAGTTTTTATTCGTGAACCAATCGTCATAGAACGAGTGCTAGAAGAATTAAAGCTGGACCGATCCATTGGAGCGCTGAGAAGCCAGGTGAGCGTATCCAACGTAGACGGGTCCATTATTACGCTTGTTAGTGCAACCGATCCTAACCCTAAACTTGCGGTCGCCATTGCGAATGCAACGGTAGATGCGTTTAAGGCGGAAGTAAACGCTGCATTCGGCCTGTCGGGCATTAAAGTGCTTACCGAAGCCGAAGAGTCGCAAAACCCGTATCCTATTAATCCTAAATCCAATCGCATGTTGTATGTTGGAGTGCTGGCGGGGTTCGCAATTGGGATTGCCCTTGCTTTTCTAAGGGATTCGTTGGACGATTCGCTCAGATCCAAACGTCAGGTTGAACAACTGCTGGGGTTACAAGTGCTAGGTCAAGTACCTAAGATTAAGAGAAAAGACTTGGTAAAAACGTTTAAGCATAAGAGCAATCAAACCGTACGAGGTGAGACTATTGGGTCGTAAGGCTAATAAGTTTATGATTAAGAGCAGTTTAATCGCCTTTCTGAATCCGACCTCCGAGGTTGCCGAGCAATATCGAACGATTCGTAACCATATCCGATTTGCCTCAGGCCGAGACAAAGTCGGTTCTTTGGTCGTGACCTCTCCTTCCGGGGCGGAAGGGAAGTCGGTGGCTGCCGTTAACTTGGCGATTACGATGGCCCAGCGAGGCGATCGCGTTCTTCTTATTGACGCCAACATAAGAAAGCCGGTCTTGCATGTTGTGTTCAATGTACAGTCTTCGACGGGATTAATGGATGTGCTAGCTAACAAAATCGAATTTAGCTCTGCAACGATGAAGACGGATATCGATGGATTGTCGATGCTGCCCAGCGGTTCCTTTCTTCATAATTCAATGGATTTGCTGGGCACGAAGAAAATGGCCTCAGTTCTAGAACAAGCAGCCGAGCACTATGACGCCATTATCCTTGATTGTTCCCCAGTGCTGGGGACGCCTGAAGCAAGTGACCTTGCAAGCCGATGTGATGGAGTCGTCCTTGTCGTAAACAGCGGAAAGACGCAGCAGGAGAAAGCGATCGAAGCGAGCCGTACGTTGGAGCTTGTTAAAGCCAACATTGTAGGTGTTATTCTAAATAATAAGAAGGGTTAATCGAAAGATGAAATCCTTTTTTTTTGATGAGTTGTTCTTTATAAAGTACGACTGTTCGTATTTATGAAATGGAAAGGGTGGGAAGATTGGCATATAGACAAAGATTATTGTTTTTGATTGTAGTGGATTCACTGATCGTGTTATCGGCTGTTTTCTTTGGTCTATTCCTCATAAGCGCATCTTTGAATGTATTTATTTATCCGACGGTTGTAAGCTCGATTGCTTTGTTGCTTAGCCATCATTTCTACGCTTTCGTTTACAAGCTGTACAATAAGGTGTGGGAGTATGCAAGTGTAGGCGAATTGATAATTATTGCTAAGTCAATTACGTTCTCCATCGTAACTACTGCCATCATCCAAGAATTGCTTGTTCACGATGTACACTACCGTTTATTGCTCGTAACCTGGATGCTGCATATTATGTTTATAGGCGGTTCCCGTTTTTGTTGGCGCATATTTAGGAGTACATACTTTAAGCAAGAAAGCGAAAGTAAGCCGGAAGCTCATTTTAAGCGGACGCTCATTGTTGGTGCAGGCGCAGCCGGTACGATGTTAGTTAGACAACTGCTTGCCCGTTCTGACAAAGAATTGCTGCCAATAGCTTTCATAGACGATAATGATAAAAAACATAATCTTGATATTCTAGGCATTCCGGTTATTGGCGGAGTTCAATGCATCGAGGAAAAGGCGAAGCAGCTGAACATCGATAATATCGTTATCGCTATTCCGTCGCTGAATCGAACGCAGTTGATGACCATTTACGACGAATGCGCCAAGACGACAGCCAAAACGCAAATTATTCCGAAGCTGGAAGACATTGCGACAGGCAAAGTTTCTGTCAGCCAGTTCCGTGATGTTCAGGTGGAGGACTTGCTGGGTCGTGAGACCGTAGAGCTGGATATCGATAGTATTTCCGAATATGTGACGGGTAAAGTCGTTTTAGTAACAGGCGCCGGAGGGTCAATCGGTTCAGAGGTATGCAGACAACTTTCCAAATTCAAGCCTAGGAAGCTTGTGTTGCTGGGACATGGCGAGAATAGCATATATACGATCGAAATCGAATTGAAGGTACTATTCAAGGATAGCCCAATTCAATTTTATACAGAGATCGCGGATCTACAGGATGGGGAGAAAATTCTCGCTGTTATGAAAGAACACCAGCCTGATGTCGTTTATCATGCCGCTGCGCACAAGCATGTGCCTCTCATGCAGCGCAACCCGGAGGAAGCGGTTAAAAATAATATTATCGGAACTTTGAATGCAGCAAACGCTGCTGATAAAGCCGGCGTCAAAACCTTTGTGATGGTGTCTACGGATAAGGCGGTAAATCCGACGAGCGTAATGGGGTCAACCAAACGGATCGCGGAAATGATCATTCAACATATGGATGGGCGCAGTCAAACCAAATTCGTTGCCGTACGATTCGGTAACGTTCTAGGCAGCCGAGGAAGCGTTATTCCGTTATTTCGGAAACAAATAGAGAAGGGTGGTCCCGTTACGGTTACCCATCCCGACATGGTGCGTTACTTTATGACGATACCCGAAGCATCAAGGTTGGTCATTCAAGCCGGATCCTTGGCACGGGGTGGAGAAGTATTCGTGCTTGATATGGGCGAGCCGGTCAAAATTGTCGATCTTGCCAAAAACGTCATCCGCATGTCGGGCTATTCGGTTGAAGAGATCGGCATTGTGTTTACAGGCATGAGACCGGGCGAGAAGTTGTATGAAGAGCTGCTCAGGGATACGGAGATCGATGAAGTACAGGTGTATCCTAAGATTTACATAGGCAAATCCGCAGAGGTCGATTTTCCGAGAATCGAGAGATTGCTTCAAATTTATCATTTGCTTTCGATCCAAGAGCTTAGGGATATGCTTCTAGATCTCGCGAACAATAGAGAGGAAGCACCTAATTCACTAACAATAACGGTTTAATGACAAGGAGGAGCTCGTACATGGCTAAAGTTAGAAAAGCGATTATTCCGGCAGCAGGACTTGGGACACGGTTTCTGCCCGCAACGAAAGCAATGCCCAAAGAAATGCTGCCGATTGTAGATAAACCTACGATTCAGTATATTGTCGAGGAAGCGATCCAATCCGGTATCGAGGACATTATTATCGTAACCGGTAAAGGCAAAAGGGCGATCGAGGACCATTTTGACAATTCGATTGAGCTTGAGCAGATTTTGCTGGAGAAGCAAAAGCTGGATTTGCTTGATGAGGTCCAGAAGTCTTCCAAAATGATTGATATTCATTATATTAGACAAAAAGAGCCTAAGGGACTTGGGCATGCCATTTGGTGCGCCCGTAAGTTCATTGGCGAAGAACCGTTCGCCGTATTGCTAGGGGACGATATCATCGATGCAGAGAAGCCATGCCTGAAGCAGATGATAGAGAAGTACGAACGTTACAATTCCTCGATTATTGGGGTGCAGCACGTAAAGGATGAAGAAGTGTACCGGTACGGTATTGTCGATGGACAGATGATCGAGGATTACTTGTACAAGATCAACCACCTCGTAGAAAAGCCAAACCGTCAAGATGCTCCATCCAATATCGCGATTATGGGACGCTATATCCTAAATCCCGGTATCTTTGATGTATTGGGTAATCAGAAGCCCGGCTCTGGCGGGGAAATTCAGCTGACGGATGCCATCGAAACGTTGAACAAGACGGAAGCGGTCTATGCGTATCAATTCAACGGCACTCGGTATGATGTAGGCGATAAAATGGGTTTTATTCAAACGACGATTGAATTTGCGCTTAAGCGGGATGAATTGCGTCCCGAGTTGCTTGGTTACCTTTCCGAATTGCTTGAAAGGGAACGCATGCATGCCTAACAAAATATTGTTTTGTGCAACAGTGGATTACCATTTCAGCGCGTTTCACTTACCGGTTCTGGAATGGTTCAAGCAGCACAATTGGGAGGTCCATATCGCTGCCAAAGGCGATCTGGATATTCCTTATGTAGACAAAAAATTCAATATACCAATGGAAAGATCTCCCTTTAGCATTCGGAATAGGGAGGCTTTTCGGCAATTAAAGACCGTTATTGGGGAAAACGACTATAGCATTATTCATTGTCATACCCCGATTGGCGGCGTCCTGGCAAGACTGGCGGGCCGCGAGGCAAGGAAGAAAGGTACCAAAGTTATTTATACCGCGCACGGCTTTCATTTTTGCAAAGGGGCGCCGCTCCTGAATTGGCTCTTGTACTATCCGATCGAGAGAAGCTTGGCAAGAATGACGGATTGTCTTGTTACGATTAACGACGAGGATTACAATCTAGCGAGAGGACATAGATTCAAGGCCGGGCAGATCGCCCATGTTCATGGCGTTGGAATCGACACCGGCCGCTTCCGTCCTGCTCAGCCCTCGGAGAAGGCTAGACTCAGACAAAGCTATTGCTATAAGCAGGATGATATTTTATTGTTTTACGCAGCCGAGTTTAACGGGAACAAAAATCACCAGCTTATCATTGGCGCCATGGCTTTAATAAAGGAAGAGGTTCCAGCAATGAGGCTGCTCTTAGCCGGAAGAGGTCCGCTTCAAGAAGAGTGCAGGCAGCTTGCCGCCTCTCTAGGTATTGAACATATGATCCATTTTCTTGGATATAGAAGCGATATCGATCAAGTGCTGCCGATGTGCGATATTGCGGTGTCGGGCAGCCTCCGCGAAGGGCTTCCCGTTAATATTATGGAGGCTATGGCTTGCGGGCTGCCGATTGCAGCTACGCATAATAGAGGCCATGATGAGCTTGTCATAGATAACGTGAGCGGTTACCTGATAGCCCCTAATCAGGTTGCTGCTTTCGCTGAGCGCATACTGGCGCTTTGTACTTCTCAAGAGCTTCGGAAGGAAATGGGGAGTAAGGGGCTGGCGCATATTCAAAAATATACGTTGGGTCAGGTTAGGCAGCAGCTAAGCGAAATCTATTTAGATTACATGATGGGGGAACACAATGGAACCCAAGATCAGCATCGTCATTCCTATTTATAACATGGAATTGTATTTATCCAGATGCTTGGATAGTTTATTAGCCCAAAGCTTTGCCGATATGGAAATCATTGCGGTTAATGACGGATCGCTTGATTCGACTGGTGCAATTTTGGAGCAATACGCCAAGTTGGACTCCCGAATCATTATCGTTAATAAGAGCAACGGCGGCGTTTCTTCCGCCCGTAACGTGGGCATCCAAATGGCAAAGGGTGATTATATCGGTTTTGTTGATCCGGACGATTGGGTAGATACAGCGATGTATGCAGAGATGTATCTAAATGCCGTGCAAGCAGACGCCGATATCGTGATGAGTACGTACATACGCGAGTTCGGCACGCATGCCAAAGAAAAAGTTTTTCAGATGCCCGACAAGACGGTTTATCGCCAGGAAGAGCTGCAGGCAACAATGACGAGACGGATCGTCGGTCCGTTGCGGGAGGAGATTGGGAACCCTGAGTTTCTGGATGCATGGGGAACGGTCTGGTCCAAACTTTACCGCGCCAGCCTCATCAAAGGGAACGAAATACGCTTCATTGACCTCAGCGTTGTAGGCAGCAACGAGGATTCTCTTTTTAATATGTATGCCTTTTATCATGCAGATTCCTTCGTATTTCTTAATAGGCCGTACTACCACTACTGGCGTGCGAATTCAGACTCGATTACATCGACCTACAATCCCCTATTAGCATCTAAATTTGAAAAGCTGTATGCGCATATTGAGGCTTTTATAATGGAAAAAAACCTGGAAGAAGAATACTTCAGGGCCTTGAATAACCGCATTTGCATGAATATATTAGGCCTGGGGCTTAATATCGTTAATAAAGATAATAAGTCGTCTCTATTTATGAAAATAAAATCTTTAAAGGCTTTAGTCTCCAACTCAAGAATACAACGCTCATTTCGCGGATTTGAGCTCCAATATAGCCCAATCGTTTGGAAGATTTTCTTCCGATGCGCCAAGCTTCGATACGCAACCGGAATCTACTTCATGCTTGAAGCGATTAATTGGATACGAGTTAAGAATATGAGGGGTGTGCAAGGTGAAGCCGGTTCGAATACTGCAAGTCGTAACCGCGATGAATCGCGGGGGATTGGAAACGATGCTCATGAATTATTACCGCCGGATGGATCGAAGCAAAATTCAGTTTGATTTTATGGTGAATAGAACCGAGCAGGGGCATTACGATGATGAGATTAGGGCAATGGGCGGAAAAATATATCCGATGCCCGCGATAAGGCCAGGTAATTATAACCGCTATTTTAAAGCGCTGGATTCGTTTTTCAGCCAAAATCGGGAGTATCGTGTCGTTCATTCCCATATTAACGAGAATAGCGGATTTGTACTTAGAGCCGCTAAACGGGCAGGTATTCCCTGCCGTATTGCACACAGTCACTTGAGCGACTTGGGCATTGATCTGAAACTGCCGTTCCGATTATACGCGAGGTATTCGATGAAGGGGCATCCAACCCATTACTTTGCCTGTTCCAAGAAAGCGGGTCAATGGCTGTTTGGTAACAAAGTAGAAGAGCAACATGGAATTACGGTGCTGAACAATGCTGTACACGTTCCCGATTTTGAGTTTAACGAACAAGTAAGGAATGAGGTAAGAGACGAGATCGGTGCAGGCGGCCGAACGGTTATTGGGCATGTCGGGCGATTTAACAAGCAGAAGAATCATACGTTTCTTATCGATATTTTCCAAGAGATTCACCGGAAGAACCCCGACACCCTGCTGCTCCTTGTCGGAGAAGGGCGGCTTAAAGCAGAAATCGAAGCGAAGGTATCGAAGCTCGGCTTATCCGGCAACGTCAAGTTTCTAGGCGTGCGAAGCGACATTACTAGATTGCTGCAGGGTATCGATTTATTTCTATTTCCTTCGTTGTTCGAAGGCTTGCCCGTCGTTCTTGTGGAAGCGCAGGCTGCCGGTCTTAATTGCATCGTCTCCGATACGATTACGACGGAGACGGATGTAACCGGCCGGCTCCATTTTGTGAGCCTAAAGGATTCCGCCGAGCAGTGGGCTAATGTCGTTTGCGGGATGAGCCATGAACATGCGGATACGTCTGAACTATTGCGAAGCAACGGCTATGACGCGGATTCGATGGCGGACTGGCTGACGAGCTATTATTTTGGACAAATGAAAATGAACACGTAAACGGGAGGTTTATCGATTGAACCCCATGTTAACCGTATTTACACCTACCTATAACCGTGCCTATACGCTGCATCTCTGTTACGAGAGCTTGAAGCGGCAAACGTGCAAAGACTTCATTTGGCTTATTATCGATGACGGCTCAACGGATAATACGAAGGAGCTCGTGGAGTCTTGGAAGGCTGAGGGACAAGTGCCCATTCGATATCACTTTCAGGCGAACCAAGGGATGCACGGTGCGCATAACGCTGCGTACGAGCGAATCGATACGGAATTGAATGTATGCATCGATTCGGATGATTATATGGCGGACGATGCAGTAGAGAAGATAACGGCCTTCTGGCTAGCCAACGGAAGTAATAAGTATGCGGGTATCGTGGGTTTAGATGCGACGCCAAAAGGCGATCTGATCGGAACGAGGATGCCGGAGCAGCTAAAATCGTCGACTCTTTCGGAATTATATGCGAAGCATAAGGTGCAAGGAGACAAGAAGCTCGTCTACCGATCCGAGCTCACGAGCAGCATCCCTCCTTACCCGATTTTTCCCGATGAGAAATATTGTCCGCTTTCTTACAAATATATTCTCATTGACCAGCAGTGTCCGCTGCTCGTTATGAACGAGGTGCTCTGTCATGTGGAATATATGCCGGATGGATCAAGCCTTAATATGATTAAGCAATACAAGAAAAATCCGAAGGGTTTTGCCTTCTTCAGAAAGATAGCGATGCTTCATGCCGTCTCCTACAAAGAAAGATTTCGTGAAGCGATCCACTATGTATCCAGCAGCTTAATATCGGCGAATAAGAGATTCATTAACGAGTCGCCTCGTAAATGGACAACGGTGCTGGCGACGCCAGCAGGCATCTTACTCTATTTGTACATTCAGAGAACCAATCGGGCGACAGTGAAGAGATAACTGGAAGGGAGGATACATATTTGGAAAGTACGGAGAAAATACCTCGCATTGTCCATTATTGCTGGTTTGGACGAGGAGAGAAACCGAAAAAGATTCAGAAATGCATGAGGAGCTGGAAGAAACATTTGGATGACTATCGGTTCATCGAATGGAATGAAGACAACTTCGACGTGAACGTTAATCCTTACGTGAAGGAAGCGTATGAGGCAAAGAAATACGCATTCGTTAGCGATTATGCGCGTCTTCATGCTCTATACGTGCATGGCGGTATCTATATGGATACGGATGTCGAGGTCATTCAGCCGCTTGAGCGATTTCTAACGCATGAAGCTTTCTCGGGTTTTGAGGATGAGACTTTCCTTCAATCGGGCACAATGGGTGCCGTGAAGGAGCATCCATGGATCGAGGAACTGCTCAAATATTATAATAACAAGAGCTTTATATTGCCTGGTGGCGGGTACGATACAACGACCAATACGGCAGTAATCAGCCAAATATGCAAAGCGCACGGTTTGCAATTGAACGGTCAATATCAGGTGCTGCAGAATGGAGTCACATTTTATCCGAGATGTTATTTCAGTCCCTATGATTATATTAACGGCGGTATTTATAGAACGGATGAGAGCTATACGATTCATCATTTTGCGCAATCATGGCTACCCGCCAGCGTCCGCCTAAGAGGGCAAATGAAAAGAATAGCAAGCAGAGTAGTGGGCCCTGCTAATATTTCGAGAATGCGAAAGTTTCTTGCGGGCGGTCACAAAGCGAATAAGTGAGGAGAGATCTCGCAATGAAAAGATTGTTTGATCTTTTGGCAGCAATCCCTTTATCAATCATAGCTTTTCCGATCATTATCATTACAGCGATTCTTATAAGAGCGAAGCTGGGTGCGCCTGTTTTATTCAAGCAGCAGCGTCCGGGGATGCATGGCAAACCGTTTTATATGTATAAGTTCAGATCGATGACCGATGAACGCGATCATTCGGGCCAGCTGCTGCCGGACGAGGTTAGGCTCACCTCGTTTGGAAAGTTGCTTAGAAAACTTAGCCTGGATGAGTTGCCTCAGCTATGGAATGTCGTGAAGGGCGATATTAGTCTCGTAGGCCCAAGGCCGTTGTTGATGGAGTACTTGCCGTTATATACGCAAGATCAAGCGCGAAGGCATCATGTGAAGCCGGGTATTACGGGATGGGCACAGGTTAACGGACGCAATGCGATTTCATGGGAAGAGAAATTCGAGCTGGATGTGTGGTATGTCGATAACCGCAGCTTCCTGCTGGATTTGAAGATTATTGCGCTTACTGCTCTGAAGGTCGTGAAATCCGAAGGCGTGTCCAGCGGCAACCATGTTACAATGCCCGTCTTCAGAGGTGAAGCGAGCAATCGTGCAGGCCAACGTTCCGCCGAAATTTGAGGATAGCATTTTAAATATAAGAATAGAGGATGAGGCTTGTGGCAACCACCGATCGTATATTTCTTTCATCGCCCCACATGAGCGGCAAGGAGCAGTTCTATATTAATGAAGCGTTTGAAACGAACTGGATTGCTCCTCTGGGGAAAAACGTAGATTCTTTTGAAGCGGAGATTGCGGCATATGCAGGCGTGAAAGGCGCGGTCGCGCTTAGCTCTGGAACGGCGGCGATCCATTTGGCGCTCCTCTTGTTAAACGTAGGCAGCGGGGACCGCGTATTTTGTTCCAGCCTCACCTTCGTAGCCAGCGCAAATCCGATCTCGTATGTAGGGGCGGAGCCGGTCTTCATCGACTCGGAGCCAGAAACGTGGAATATGTCGCCGCGTGCCCTGAAAAGGGCGTTAGAAGAGGCAGCAAGCGCGGAAAAACTGCCTAAAGCTATCATTGTCGTCCATTTATACGGTCAAAGCGCACAGATGAATGAAATCGTCTCTTTATGCAACCAATACGAGGTGCCGATCATCGAGGACGCTGCGGAATCGCTAGGGTCAACTTATCAGGGTGCGCCGAGCGGCTCTATAGGCAAATTCGGCATTTTCTCGTTTAACGGCAATAAAATCATTACGACTTCAGGCGGCGGCATGCTTGTCTCGAACGATACCGAGGCGTTGCAGAAAGCGCGCTTTCTTGCGACGCAGGCTAGAGACAATGCCATTCATTACCAGCATAGCGTAATGGGCTACAACTATCGGATGAGCAATGTGTTGGCTGGTGTCGGAAGGGCGCAGTTGCAAGTGCTTGAGGATCGCGTTCAGGCGAGAAGAGCTGTCTTCGATCGGTATTATGACGTATTTGCTGATCAACAAGGAATAAACTTCATGCCTGAATTGGCGAACACGAAGTCCAATCGCTGGCTGACGACACTGACGATAGACGAGAAAACTACAGGCGTATCGGCACTTGACCTGATTGAAGCATTATCGATTCAGAATATTGAGGCAAGGCCGGTATGGAAGCCACTACATATGCAGCCTTTATATGCCGATGCGCAATATTATTCGTATTCCGAGGAATCCAGCGTTTCAGAGCATTTGTTCAGAACGGGCCTTTGTTTGCCTTCAGGATCGAACATGTCTCCGGAGGACCAGCAACGGGTTATCGATTGTATCCTTCATACACTGTCCCTATCCAATGCTAGCATGCGCTAAAGGAGTCAGTCTTCAAATAATAATAATGGGGGAAGATTGATGGGTATGAATCAAAATGCTAGGCCGGAGCAGTTGGACGCATTAACTTCATTCCGATTTATAGGCGCTCTTCTTGTCTTTTTATTCCATGTGGAAATTTTCTCGAAATACAAGCTTGGATACATTGGCGTCAGTTTCTTTTTTACATTATCCGGATTTATTCTTACCTATAACTATTACAAAAAAATGATGACTATCGACCGCCTCCAGCTTAAAAAGTTCTACATAGCCAGGTTTGCTAAGATCTACCCGATTCATGTAGTAACATTTATTATTGCAGTTCCGTACTATTTTTTTATCCCTTTAAATCATCACCCGCTTTTGTATGTTTTTCAAGCAGGAACTAATTTAATGCTTATCCACAGCTTTATTCCAATCGGGAATATCTCTTTTAACGGTGTTTCGTGGAGCCTTTCGGATGAGCTGTTTTTTTATGCGATTTTCCCTTTTATACTGTATGTTATTCTTAAGAAGTTAAAGAGCAACTTTCTAAAATTAGCAGTTGCAGCATTAGTATGGCTAGCTGTCGTGCTGGGCGTATATCTCATGTATCCGAGTTCTAGCAATTTTTCCGTATGGCTGCTTTATTATTTTCCAGTGACTAGAGCATTGGAATTTATTGCAGGAATAATGGCAGCTCTATTTTTTCTAAAATACAAAGATCGAATGGCGAGATTGACGGTCTGGACTTTTTCTTTGGTAGAGATGGCTGTTTTGCTAGCTTTGGGAGTAGTGATTTTGGTCGCACCGGAGCTAACAATGAACCTGCGCTACGGTTTGATTTTTATCCCTTGCATGGCTGTCGTAATTACGGTTTTTGCTTTTCAAAAAGGATGGTTATCGTATTTGATGTCGAATAAGGTACTGGTGTACATGGGGAAAATAAGTTTTTCTTTCTACATGATTCACAATCTTGTTCTCTCGTATATTTATTTCTTATGGAAGCCCGACATTGATAAATGGTTGCTTATTATGGGGTGTTTTTTCCTTTCCGTGCTGAGCAGCGTACTTCTTTATCACTTATCCGAAGAGCCGATGAGGAAAGGGACGATCCGTTTTTTAAACGAAAGACTAGGAGTGCAAACTAGTAATGTGTACGCCAACAAGAAGGGAGAAGCTGCAGAAACAAAAGCAGTGTAAGGGATCATAGCTCAACTTACTCAGAAGGGAGCCGCAAATGACAGTCCTTTGGCTAACCTTAGCATCCGTGTACTTCTTGGCCCTCATGGCCAGGTATTTTTCCGTTCCATCCATAGAAATCGAAAATTCGGTTAAACCTAATAAGTTATTGGCCGTACTTGCGGCTTTATGTTTAATTATGGTCGCGGGATTACAGAAAAACGTAGGCGATACGCCCTTCTATATGCATAGTTATGAGACGACTAACTATATGTTGGAGATCTCTAAGAACGGGCAAAAGGATTTGGGGTTCAACTTGCTGCAGCTTCTGCTGCAGACGATTTCGAAGGATCCGCAAATATTGGTTTTCGTTGTGGCCTTTATAACGAATACGCTTATCGTTATTGGCTTCTATAAGTACTCCCGACTGTTTGAGTTATCCTTATATGCTTTTATCACATCGGGTGCCTTCGTCGTTTCCATGAATGGACTTAGACAATATTTAGTCGCGGCTGTTTTGTTTATTGCGACAAAATATATATTAGAAGGAAGCTGGAAAAAATATGTAGCGGTCGTATTGATTGCCTCATTGTTCCATCAGAGCGCGTTAATTATGATCCCCATCTATTTTATCGTTAGAAGGAAGGCTTGGACGGGTTCGACTTTCTTTCTGCTCTTGATCGCGGTGCTTATCGTGTTTGGTTTCAATCAATTCTCATCGGTGCTGTTCTCTGCACTGAAGGATACCCAATACGGTGAATATCAGAATTTCCAGGAGGGCGGCGCGAATATTATACGGGTAATCGTTTTTTCAGCGCCGTTGATCTTATCCTACTTCGGAAGAGATAAGCTGCGGGAGCTCTATCCTAAAATCGATATATTCGTAAACTTATCCCTGCTAGGCGTTGTTATTATGATTATTTCGACTCAAAACTGGATATTTGCGAGAATGGCTATTTACTTTAATCAGTACTTATTTGTTCTGCTTGCGTGGAATATAAAAGCCTTTCGACAAAATGACCAGAAGCTGATCTATCTGATCATCTTGGTTCTATATGCATGCTTCTTCTTCTATGAATCGGTTATTGCATTAGGCTTCTGGTATGAGAGCGATTATATAAAGATCTCATAGGTATAATTCATTGACATGTTCTTTATAACGAACTACAATTTATAAATATCGTTCTCCGGCCTCGCGTTTTCTTACTACACGGGCTGGGGTTCCATAGGCAACACTATAGCTTTCTATTGCCGATAATACGGTAGCGCCTGCTCCGATAACGGTATGCTCATGAACGGTTACCGAGTGAATCAGAGATGCACCGATCGATATGGTACAGTAGCTTTCTATTCGGACACCGCCTCCCGTAGCGGCATGGGGGGCCATTGTCACATAATCATCAAGCCTGCTGTCATGATCGACCGAGGAGATTGTATTGAGGACGCAATGGCTGCCGATAATCGTATCGCTATTAACGACGGCACCAGCCATCAGTACGGTCCCTTCGCCGATTACGGCCCCTCTCGCAACGGTTGCTTGAGGATGTATGGCTGTAATGAATACACATTCCGGCTTGATTGCACGAATGGCATGAACAATCTTAGCTCTCAACCAGTTATCGCCGATTGCGACAATAATACCGTGGATGTTATCGTCGCTGAGAATGTAGCTTTCGTCGCCTAAGACGGAATATCCGTATGCGTTTGTTCCTACTGGTTTATTCCCGTCCAACAAACCTGCTATTCGATAAATACCGGCTTTCTCTATGACGTCAATAACGACCTTCGCATGGCCGCCGGCGCCATATACAAGAATGCTTTTCATTGTATGAAACCCTCCATTGATACAAGATGTTGTCATACGGGTATTATATAGAGCAAGTTACCTGCTTGTCACGTTATTCAGGCAGACTGACTTGAACGATTAAGGAGATATCATTATGGGTTTTCTGAAGAAAGTAGCAAGAACATTGTTCACGCAGATACGAGAAAGAGGGCTCCTAAGCACTTTGCTGATGAATCTATCGCATTGCATTGCCCTTCTTCGCGGGATGTTCTATAAGCTTATTTATAACAAAAGAATCCAAGGGTATTTGTTCTCCATGCAGGGAAACAGCTCCATTGAATTATTCGATAAACAATCTAAAGCTCATATTGGAAAGTTCGTCTTCATGAGAAAAAACGTGAGTATACGAGTGGACTCCGGAGGACAGCTACATATCGGAGAGAAGTCGTTCATCAACGATAACTGCACAATCAATTGCGCGTTGCGAATTTCCATTGGAAGACATACGAAGATCGCTCCCAACGTCTGCATCAATGATCATGACCATAACTACAAAAATTCGGAAGACGGCCATCTTATCAAATCAGAGGTTGTCGTAGGCGATCATGTATGGATCGGAGCTAACGCAGTGATCTTGAGGGGGACGATCATCGGCGATCACGCTGTCATTGCGGCAGGCAGCATCGTGAAGGGAACTGTACCTCCCCATACCCTATTTTTAAACCAGCGGGAGAACAGGCTCATCTCTTTTGGGGAACAAGCAAATGATCAAGCGTCTGTTGCCGCGATGAAAGGAAGCCTTTGATCATATGAAGAAAGAAATTCTCATTTCAATGTTTGATATGGAAATCGGAGGAATAGAACGAAGCCTCATTAATATGCTGGAGAGCTTCGATTATGATCGTTGCAACGTAAGCCTGCTGGTATGCAGCCATCAAGGCGACTTCATGAGCTTAATTCCGCCGAAGGTGAACGTGCTCCCAGAGATAGGCGCCTATACGGTATTTCGCAAATCATTAAAACAATGTATACGCGAGGGACATTACAGGACCGGCTTGAATCGCATCCGAGCTAAGTACATAGCAAGCAGGAAATCACGCCAATGGAATTTTTCCGAGGGCCCGGGTTATATCCAAATGCAATTGGAAGCCAAGTATGCATCCCGTTTCCTCCCCGAACTGCAACACGAATATGATCTTGCGATCAGCTACGCTTGGCCGCATACCATCATAGCTGCCAAAGTTCGAGCAAAACATAAGGTTGCCTGGATCCATACCGATTATAGCAAGCTCGAAATAGACAACGCCTTAGACCTGGAGGGATGGAGTCAATATGATCAGATCGCTTCCATATCCGAGGCTTGTACGCAATCGTTTTTGTTGAAGTATCCAAGTTTGAAGGACAAAATCATTCCCATCGAAAATATAACCTCCCCTGCATTTGTGCAAGCGCTGGCTGAAGAACAAGTAGATACAGAGATCCAACAAGGCGATTTCTTTAATCTAGTATCCGTAGGCAGGCTATCCCATGTCAAAGGGTTCGATATGGCAATTAAAGCGCTAAAGCTTCTTCATAATAAAGGCCTCACGAATATAAAGTGGCATGTCGTCGGATATGGAGGCTTTGAAGCGGAGCTGCGGCCCCTCATTGCGGAGTATCATTTAGAAGACTCCTTTTTGCTTCGTGGAAAAAAAACAAATCCTTACCCTTTTATCAAGCAATGCGACTTATACGTGCAGCCTTCCAGATATGAGGGGAAAGCAGTTACCGTTACAGAAGCGCAAATACTAGGAAAGCCAGTCATTATTACCAATTATCCTACTTCTTCGAGCCAAGTGACGCACGGAAAGGATGGCATGATTTGCAATATCAGTCCAGAAGGCATAGCTGATGCCATCGAACAATTATATAAAGATCAAGAATTAAGAGATAAACTTGCGGATTATGTCAAAGCACAAAATTACAGTAACAGCAGTGAGTTAGATAAGCTTTATGACATGATGCGTTCCTAATGCAAGGTTTGTCCGGGAATGCGCCATGATTGTAAAGGAGAAAGAGTTGACAATCTTTTGGAGTGAGTGTTACGCTGATTTTGTTCTTTAATGAGAACGAAATCGTTTTCCATATGTTATTAGCTTGGTGAAGGAGAAGTACTATGAGTAAACCGTTCACTCTTGACAAAGAAGGTCTCTCGACAGAAATGCAGCTTCTCCTCGCATTTATCCGTTCCGGGAGTGCGGAGGAGATCGGAGAGATCCCGGAGAGGATGTTTAAAGAGGCGAATTGGGAGTCTTTTGTTGACCTATCCATCCATCATCGCCTTCATCCGTACCTCTATCATAAGCTCAAGGGGATTTCGGAAGCATTAATCCCATCTCGAGTCATTCATATACTACAAACCGAATATCGGGTCAATACGTTTCAAATGTTGCAGTTATGCGGTGAAATGGAGCGGCTGGATAAGATTTTTACGGGATATAACATTCGGGCATTGTACTTGAAAGGTCCCGTTCTTGCCAAGGAGCTCTACGGAGACATATCGCTTAGAACGTCCTGTGATTTGGACTTGCTGGTTCCAATTGCGGATTTACATAAAGTGGAAGATTTGTTGATTACGCTCGGGTATTCCAAGGATGAGTATATTCATACCATTCTAAATGATTGGAAGTGGAGGCATCACCACTACACCTTCTATCATGCAGAGCAAAATATGAAGATTGAAGTCCATTGGCGACTAAATCCTGCGCCTTCAGTGGAGCCGGGCTTCGAGCAATTATGGGAACGCAGAAGGATTAGCTCTTTAAGCAGCCACCCGATCCATTACTTAGGGAGAGAGGACTTGTTCCAATTTCTAGTCTCGCATGGCGCAAGGCATGGATGGTCGAGGCTGCGTTGGCTGCTCGATATTAAGCAACTTACGGAGCAACAACTGGATGGCTCCAAACTCAAGACTATTCTTCGAAAGCATCATTATTCCTATATCGGCGGTCAAGCTCTTTCGTTAGCATCGGAGCTGCTTGGGGCAACCATCCAGGCGGATTTGCATGGATTAGCTGCTAACAGCCGTTCCCAACGGCTCGCACAGCAAGCGATGTTCTATTTAGGACAAATGATTAATTTACATACAGTGCCTGTTCCTAGAGACGTCGATCGGTATCATAAACGTCATATGTTCGCGTTGTTAACGACTAGGTTGAAGCTGCAATACGTATTAAGCGTCCTCTTCCCTTACCCAGAAGATGCGGAGACACTCCCATTGCCGAAATCGCTGCATGTATTGTATTTTCCGTTGCGTCCTTTCTTATGGGGCTGGCGGAAAATGACGGCCGAACGTAAATGAGAGCTGCATCCATTGACCAATTATTTGCGAAAGGGACGAAAAGCGCATGAACCCGAAGGTAAGCATCATAATTCCCGTCTATAATGCGGAGCGATATTTGCTTCCGTGTATCGAATCGCTTCTGAAGCAGACACTCATCGAGTGTGAATTCATATTTGTAAACGATGGTTCGAAGGATAACAGCCGCCAGATAATAGAACGAATCATCCCCAACGAACCTAGAATGAAATTAATCAACCAAGCGAACCAAGGCGTAAGTATGGCAAGAAACGTCGGCATAGCGGAAGCAACCGGCGAATATATCGGATTTGTCGATGCGGACGATACGGTTGAGGCGGATATGTTCGAAAGGTTGTATCTTGCGGCGATCGTGGATCGGTGCGATGCGGTAATCTCCAATTTCGAGAGCGAGCTTGGCGAGCATAAAGTAGTGACTACTTATCCGTTTGAGCAGAATGTGCGCCTCGAGCTAGCTTTCATCCAACAACAGCTGCTGCCTCAGTTTCTTGCGACTGATTACTTGAATTCGGTTTGGAACAAGCTTTACAGGGCCCAGATCATTAAAGAAAATGGTATTATATTTCCCGAAAAAGTCGCGCTGGGGGAAGACGGGCAATTCAATATCTTATTTTTCAGTGAAGCGAAGTCTATGAAATACATCGATTTCACCGGATATCACTATCGCGAAGTCATGGGAAGCGCAACTAGAAACGTATTGGAACAGGATTACTTTCGCCAAGCCTTGGAGGTATTCAAGTTAGACCCGCCGCCCGTATATAAGCAGATAATGCCCCCTCATAGGATTCATGAACTAAAATCCATTCGTCTGCTAGCCAGCACCATTTCGTATATTTATACCTACTTCAAACCGAATAGTGGTGTTAGCTTTTGGAAGAGGTATAGGTATGTGAAACGAATGATATCGAATAGCTCGGTCAGGGAAGCACTTCCTATCTTCTGCCAAGAGCGATATGGCACTTTAGGAAGATACGAGAAATTGATAGTGAATTTGATAAAGGCAAAACTAACGGTAGGTTTGCTAGGAGCAACCACCTACATAAGGTTTAGAAACCGTTCATACTAGCTATTGGAGGGAAACGAAAAAATGGAAATTATGATGTTTGCGCACGGAGGCAGCTTGAACAGAGGCTGCGAGGCTATTGTTCGCTCCTCAACGACGATTATCAAGGAAAAGATTAATGGAGCGAAAGTGTATCTGGCTTCCGAGAAGCCGCATACGGACCAAATCATTACATCGCTGGACGAGATCTACGATGGGTCGAAGAAGACAATAAAGAAGTATTCCCTCGATTGGTTTGTTGCCTCGGTGCGCTTTAAAGCGCTGCGGGATGAAACCTATGCATTAGGCATTATCGAACAGAACATCATTAAGCATATTAAGAATGTTGACGTGTGCTTATCTATTGGCGGAGACAATTATTGTTACGGGGAGCAGCCGAACTGGTATGAAATAAACAGAAGAGTGAAAGCGCAAGGCAAGAAACTCGTTCTTTGGGGCTGTTCAATCGGAGAAGAGGATATGTCTGAGCGGAAGCTGGAGGATCTTAAACAGTTCGACTTGATCCTTGCGCGCGAAACGTTAACCTATAATATGCTGAAGAGCAAGGGGCTTCAGAACGTAAAGCTTTGTGCGGATTCCGCGTTTACGATGGAGAAGGAAGAACTGCCTCTGCCTGTAGGATGGAGCGAAGGGAATACGGTCGGATTGAATTTCAGTCCGCTCGTATGGAAACGCAACAAGCAATCGCAAGGTGCGGTTCGCGAATTAATCAACCATATCTTAAGCACGACCGATATGACGATCGCGTTGACGCCGCACGTCATCGAGAATGGAAACAATGATTACGAGGTTCTGAAAGCTTATTATGACGAGTTCAGACATACGGGCAGAGTTATTCTGTTGCCGGACAATTTAACCGCTATTCAATATAAGGGATATATCGCACGAATGAGATTTTTTATTGGAGCAAGAACGCATGCCACGATTGCGGCTTATTCTAATTTCGTACCTACGATGGTACTAGGATACAGCGTGAAATCGAAAGGCATCGCAACCGATCTTTTCGGAGAAGAGAAGCTGGTATTAGGTATCGAAGAAATATCGAGCGGCAGTATGCTCAAGAGCAAATTCGACGAGATGGTAAGCGAAGAAGACGAAATCAAACAAGCGCTTAAGCAAGCGATCCCTGGTATTAAGCAAATGTCTTACAAAGCAGTCGAACACTTGCAAGAGTTAAGCTGAGGTGAATATGAAGAAAAATCTATTATTCGTAATGCCCAGTTTAAGCTCTGGGGGCGGAGAACGCAGTTTAATCACGTTGCTGAGCCAAATCGATTATGATTCTTATGATGTGGACTTATATTTACTTAAGCATGAAGGCCTCTTCATGGAACTTATTCCAAAAGAGGTTAACGTGCTGCCACTCCCCGAGCAATATCACCTATTTATGCTGCCGATGTTATCCTCCGTCCAGAGGCTTGTCTTCAAGGGCAAGCTGCCGCTCGCCTACAATAGGATGATGTTCAGCCTGAAGAATCGGTATGCCCAAAACGAATCGATTCGGGAACAATATAATTGGCGGTATTTGGCTAGGTTTTTGGAGCCGATTGCGAAGCAATACGATACAGCTATTGGTTTCTTGGAGAAAACCTCTACGTACTTTTGCGTGGAGAAGGTCAAAGCCGACAAAAAAATAGGTTGGATCCACATCGATTACGACAAATTGGGAATGGACCCGAACTTCGATAAGCATTACTTCGACCAACTGGATTACATCGTAACCGTATCGGAAGAATGTTCCTCGATATTGAAGAAAAGGTTCCCTGAGCAGGTGCACAAAATCAACGTGATTCATAATATCGTTTCTCCGAGCATGATTGAACGAATGGCGGAAAAGGAGCAAGACGATTTGTTCGACCGAAGAGGGGAAGAAGTCGTTATTTTATCCGTAGGTCGCCTGCACCATCAGAAGGCGTTTGAGCTGGCGATTGAAGCTTGCAGCAAATTGGTGGATAGAGGTTATAAGATTCAATGGAATATAATCGGGGACGGGGAAGAAAGACAAAAGCTGACCGAGCTGATCCAAAGACAAGGGCTTACCGAGCATTTCCGATTGTTAGGCTTGAAATCCAATCCTTATCCCTATATCAAGCAGGCTGATATCTACGTTCAAACCTCGAAGTTCGAAGGAAAATCAATTGCGATCGACGAGGCTAAAATATTGAACAAGCCAATCGTAATAACGCGATTCAGTACAGCAAAAGATCAAATTAACGATGGCGTAGACGGCTTGATTGTAGATATGGACGGACAATCTATTGCTGCCGGCATCGAACGTCTTATTAAAGATATCGAGCTTAGGAATAAAATGGTAGACGAACTGTCTCAGGTTGATTTAGGGACCGAAGATGAAATTCATAAATTATATAGTCTGATCGAATAGGTGGATAGCCGTGAAGAAACGCATTCTGATCGTAATGAATAACCTAACCTGCGGAGGAGCGGAAAAGTCGCTCGTCTCCATGCTGCAATCGATCGATTATTCCTTATGCGATGTGGATTTGCTGTTGTTTCGGCATGAGGGTGTATTCATGGACAATCTACCAAAGCAAGTTAATTTATTGGATGAGCCCGTGGAGTATCAGTATTTCGATATGTCGATCAAGAAGGCGCTATATGAGTGTGCGACAAAAGGCAATATTCGTGTTGCATGGGCAAGAATATGCGCGGGTTATATTTTTAAGACGGAGACGAACCGGACAAGATGCGAGCAACGCATATGGAAATACAGTTCCAAGTCGCTTAAGCGCTTGACGAAAAACTACGATGCCGCAATCGGTTATCTGGAGAAGACGCCGATCTACTTCGTGACCGATAAAGTGAATGCAACTAAAAAAATCGGTTTCATCCATACCGATTATGACAAATTGGGCATGGATCCCGTTATCGACAGCAAGCACTTTAGATTGCTGGATTATATCGTGACGGTTTCCGAGCAGAGCGTCAAAGTGCTTAAAAACCGCTTTCCGATGTTTAAAGATAAAATCGTGCTTATGCATAATATCGTATCTCCGGCAGCCGTAATCGATATGGCATCGGACGTGAAGCCAATGAAGAAAAGCGGTATAACATTGGCATCCGTCGGCCGTTTAAGCCATATGAAAGGATTTGATATGGCGATAGAAGCATGCGAAATGTTGATTCGGGATGGATATTCGGTTACATGGTACGTGGTTGGAGAAGGAGAAGAAAGAAGAAAGCTTGAACCGATGCTGAGAGAGAAAGGCCTCGAAGACTGCTTCATACTGACCGGACTTCAGGAAAATCCATATCCGTATATGAACCAATGCGATATTTATGTTCAGACCTCATTATTCGAGGGGCGTTGTCTAACGCTAACCGAAGCGAAAATATTGCAGAAGCCTATTGTTTCGACAAATTTCGATGCGGTCTACGATCAGCTAACGGATGGGCAAAACGGACTTATTGTCGAACGAGATCCTATGTCTATCTATAAAGGCATTAAGCGGCTAATCGACGACGAAGGATTAAGGCAACAATTCGTCGAGCACTTGAAGCAGGAGCAGCTTGGCACGGAGAACGAGATCCAAAAGCTTTATCAATGGATCAGCTAGCGAATAGGGTGGGATTGTCATGATAATTGTGAGCTTAATCATTGTGGGCCTCATAGCGATAATCGCGTTAATCGATGCAGTGCCATTATGGAGCGATTGGTTCGGGCGCATCCGTATTGGCAAATATCGGGATCGGAACCATTGGGAGCGGTCCATCGTCCGTGTAGGCAGCGAGTGGTTGAATAAGACGCCTAAGATTAAAGTGACGGATAATACAAGGCTTGTCTTTATCGATATGCTGCGGGGGAATTATACAAAAAGCGCCATTCAGCAGTGGCAAGAAGCAGCTCTGCTATTAGGATTGTCGGAGCAGTTGAAGGAAGCGAAAGACGATGCGATTCAGAGTGCCATGAATCAATACTTAAACACGAAGTTCGACAGTAACGGCCAATGGAGAGAGAAACCTGCGCATGTTGACGGCGCGATACTTGCTTACGCGATCATGAAAATCGATCATGTCGACCCTGACCGATACAAGCAGGCCCTCGACTACACCTGGAATATGATAAGAGAACATATAGGCGAAGACGGTACAGTCCTCTATCGAAAAGGTATGAAAGATTATCGGTATGTGGATACGATCGGCTTTATTTGTCCGTTTCTCGTCACCTATGGCCTGAAATACAAGGTGAACGAGTGTATCCAACTGGCAGTCAAACAAATCCAAGAATATGAGCAGCATGGAATGCTTGAGCGCCATCATATTCCTTGCCACGCTTATCAAGTGAAAGACAAGCTTCCGCTTGGTTTATATGGTTGGGGAAGAGGACTTGGCTGGTATGCGATCGGACTCATTGACGCCTGGCAAGAACTTCCTGCGGGCCATGAACATAAGCAGGCGCTTACCGATTCTGTGAGCAAGTTCGCACGATCGGCACTAGCCTTTCAGAGAGAGAGCGGGAATTGGAACTGGACCGTTACCCGGCCGGAGTCCAGAGCCGACTCATCGACGACGGCAACGTTAGGCTGGTTCCTTGCCAACGCCGCCAAAATCGGCGATATCTCGCAGGAATGTTCGAAAGGCGCGAATTCCGCCGTCGATTATTTAATGAAAGTAACGAGACGAAACGGCGCTGTCGATTTTTCGCAAGGGGATACCAAAGATATCGGCGTATATGCGATGCTCTTTAATCGGTTACCTTTTACGCAAGGCTTCAGTATGCGGTTGATAGCTAAAATCAGAGGCGGCCAATGAGAACGAAAAGCTCCATTATCAACATTGCGGCAGGGTTAGGGAATCAGATCATCATTACGGTGCTAAGCTTTATTTCCAGAACCGTGTTTATTAACAGCTTAGGTATTGAGTATTTGGGTGTCAACGCCTTGTTTATTAATATTCTCGGCATGCTGTCGCTGGCGGAGGCTGGGATCGGCTCAAGCATCGTCTATAGTCTGTATAAGCCTGTAGCGGAGAACGATCAGGAGAAAATCAACAAGCTGATGCGGCTGTACAAGCGAGCTTACCTCGTTATCGCGCTCGTCGTTACGTTGCTGGGACTATCGCTGCTGCCTTTTCTGGATACGATCGTGAAGGATTCGGACATCCCTAATTTGGCGTTGATTTACGTTATATTTTTGGTTAATACAGTCGTTCCCTATTTATTTACATACAAAAGCTCCTTTCTGAACGTAAGTCAAAAAGGCTACATCGTGACTCTTGTTTTCACATTATCATCTATCTTGTCCACCAGCTTGAAGATCGGTATTTTGTATTACACCGAAGATTATATTCTGTTTCTAATTGCCGATTGCCTCATTACGATCTGCACATCGATCTATCTTGTTACGATCGTTAATCGGAAATATCCGTTCCTGAAACACAAAGTCATAGGCAAGCTTGACGACGAAACCAAGGGCGGAATTATCAAAAATGTGAAAGCGATCGTTATTCAGAATGTCGGCGGCTATCTCGTATTGGGAACGGAGAACATCCTTATCTCCTCCTTTGTCAGCATCGTGGCTGTCGGGCTTTATTCCAACTACAAAATGCTTATCGATATAGGACGAACATTTATCAATCAAGTGTTCAACAACTTATATCACAGTATCGGCAATTTGGTTTCCGTAGAGAGCAAAGAGAAGATTTACAGCATTTATAAAGTGATGCTCCTCTTTAGCTTCTGGTTATATTCGTTGCTGACGATCCTGCTTTATGTGCTTATTGAGCCGTTTATCAAGCTATGGATCGGCCCTGAATATTTAATGACCGGCGGAGTCCTTATTGTGCTGATGCTGCTGTTCTACGAGAGAGGCATGCGCAATTCGATTTCCACGGTTAAGACGACGGCCGGCATTTTTCATGAGGACCGATATGCTCCTTTGGTTCAGGCTGCCGTCAGTCTAGGCATATCCATAGTTCTCGTGCACCAGATCGGAATTACGGGCATTTTCCTTGGTTCTCTCATAAGCGCGATAGTCGTTCCGTTCTGGGTTACCCCGTATCTGGTTTACAAGAAAGTATTCCAAAAACCGTTGTTCGACCATTTTCGCCAGATTGCCCTATACACATTGGTTGGATTCGGCACGCTCTATCTGACCCATTATTTATGCGGGTTCCTCCCTGCCGCAAGCTTCGTACAGTTGATCGGCAAAGGCGTCATCGCCCTCCTGGTCGTTAATCTGGTCTATGTAATCGTCTTTCACCGTACGGCGGAGTTCGTCTATTTATGGGGAGTCGCGAAATCAATGGTTGGAAAGCTTATGAAGCGGAACAAGAATAATCAAGAGCCGGAGGTTGATGTCTAATGGCAATACTCGTTACAGGAGGGGCAGGATACATCGGAAGCCATACCTGCATAGAGCTTCTTGAGGCAGGACATGAGCTTATCGTTGTGGATGATTTTTCCAACAGCAAACCTGAGGCCTTGAGGCGAATAAGTGAATTAACGAATAAGTCGTTCGCCTTCTATGAACTGAACGTGATGAATCAGGCGGGCCTTGAGCGAATATTTGAAAATCATAGCGTTGAAGCCGTCATTCATTTTGCCGGTTTGAAGGCGGTAGGCGAATCTGTGCGGATTCCGCTAAAATATTATCAGACGAATATGATGAGCACTTTGGTTCTTTGCGAAACGATGAATAAATACGGCATTCATAAGCTTGTATTTAGCTCCTCGGCTACCGTTTACGGTTCTCCCGAACAAGTACCCCTTACAGAAAGCTCAAAAACCGGAGCGACTAATCCGTACGGACATACAAAGCTTATGCTTGAGCAGGTACTACAGGATTTAGCGGCGTCCGACCCAAGGTGGGGGATCTCCATACTGCGCTACTTTAATCCGATAGGGGCTCATATAAGCGGCAGAATCGGTGAAAATCCTAACGGTATTCCGAATAATTTGATGCCTTATATTTCGCAGGTCGCCGTTGGGAAACTGGAACAACTGAGCGTGTACGGGAACGATTACGACACGATCGACGGCACTGGCGTCCGCGATTATATTCATGTGGTCGATCTGGCTCGGGGACACCTCAAGGCGCTTCAGCGCCTTCTTGATCATGCCGGTATCCATATTTACAATCTTGGAACAGGCCGGGGAGTCAGCGTATTGGAAATCGTAGAAGCGTTCGAACAGATTTCCGGTAAAAAGATCGCCTACCGTATTGTAGATCGCAGGCCGGGAGATATTGCCGTATGTTATGCGGATACGACGAAAGCCAATCATGAATTAGGCTGGGTAGCGGTCAAGGGTATTCGTGAAATGTGCGAAGATACGTGGCGTTGGCAAAGCTCGAATCCTAATGGTTACGACGAGTATTAGATAAGACGAGGAATGAATTGTTACTCTTTTCAAACGGTTTCCGCGGTAATTGACAGTGAAAATAGAAGGTGCTAAACTGAAGCTGTTCTTTATAAAGAACTTCGGAGGTTAGGATGAGTGCAATAACCGGAATCTATCAATATAACCAAGAGCCTGTGGTTTTACATGAGGGCTATCAGCTAATGTCCGGTTTAGAGCAGTTTGCTGCAGATGAATCGCGTGTCTGGCATGAGGACAGTGTTTTTCTTGGATGCCATGCGCAATGGATTACTCCGGAATCCGTAGGCGAATGCTTACCTTACTATGATTCTAATCGTCGATTGGCGATTACGGCGGATGCTATTATCGATAACCGCGAACAACTCTTTCAATTGCTGCAAGTAGATCGTGATAGAAGAACTTCTATTACTGACAGCGAGTTGATTTTACTTGCCTATGATAAATGGGGAGAAGATGCTCCCGGACATTTAGCAGGTGATTTTGCTTTTATGATCTGGGATGAGAGAGAACGGATTCTCTTTGGCGCAAGAGACTTCTCGGGAGGCCGTACGCTTTATTATCTCCGCAACAAAGGGCGGTTTGCTTTCTGTACGACAATCATGCCGCTTCTATCCTTGCCTCATGCAACGGCAACTCTGAATGAACAATGGCTTGCTGAATTTTTGGCTATATCAGGCATGATCGATACGGTAGACGCTTCATCGACAATCTATAAGCACATCGAGCAAGTACCACCTTCCCATAGCATTACTATTACTCCTGATCGAGTATCCCTTTCGCGCTATAATACGTTTACTAATGTGAAACCTCTCAAACTGAAGTCTAGCGAAGAGTACGTTGAAGCGTTCCGGGACGTTTTCCGCGAAGCGGTGGCTGCAAGAGTGCGAACGCATCGCCAGGTCGGAGCGCAGCTCAGCGGCGGATTGGACTCGGGAGCGGTCGTTAGCTTTACGGCTGAGACGCTTCGAAATACGGATAAGAAATTACATACGTTTAGTTATATCCCAACCAAGGATTTCAAAGATTTCACTTCCAGAAGCATGATGGCCGACGAGAGTCCTTTCATTCAGGCTACGGTTCGTCATGTTGGAGGGATCACGGCTCATTACCTGGATTTCGAGGGGAAAGATTCTTTTTCCGAGGTTGACGATTTTCTTGCTGCGATGGAGATGCCTTACAAGTTTTTTGAGAATTCCTTCTGGCTGAAGGGAATGTTTGAAGCGGCGAGCAACGAAGATGCGGGCGTGCTGCTTAACGGCGGGCGGGGCAACTTAAGCATATCTTGGGGCTCGGCTATCGACTATTATGCAATCCTTCTAAAGCGGTTCAGATGGATACGATTGACGCGCGAGCTGCATCAGTACAGCTATCTTGCGGGAGGCCCAAGATTGCGCAGAATTCCAGAAATTGCGAGAATTGCTTTTCCATTCATAGACCGTCTTTTTCCTGTAGAGGCCGGCTATCAGCTGCCTACGCTGATTAATCAGGAATTCGCTAACAGAACCAACATCTACGACAAGCTTAAAGAGCATGGCATGGATGAGAGGGGATGGCTCTCCTCGTCCTCTATTTACGAAGATCGGAAGAACCATTTCGAAGAGGTGTTTCATTGGAACGCCAGCAATACGTTATCGACGAAATTATCGCTAAGGTACAATGTGTGGAAGCGTGATCCAACGAATGATATTAGAGTCATTCGTTATTGCTTATCGGTTCCTGAGAGCCAATATGTGAGCAACGGACTTGACCGGGCTTTAATCCGAAGAGCGACGGATAAGCTGCTTCCCGATCAAATCAGGCTCAACCAACGCATTCGCGGCGTACAAGGGGCCGATTGGGTTCACCGAATGCTCCCGAACTGGCATGTATTCAGACTCGAGCTTCAGCAGCTTTGCTCCGATGAAAGAGTCATGCAATACTTTAATCGGGATACGTTAGAGAAAGCGATGCTGAAGATTCGCGGGGATATCCGTCCGGATTTCGTTACCGACCCGGATTCTAAGATATTAATGCGCAGTCTCATTGTTTACCGATTTATCAAATCGTTGTTATGAGAGGAGGTGAATATACATGACAGCGAAAAAAGAATGGCAAGCTCCTGCTTTGGAAGTCCTTGATGTCAACCAAACAATGGCATCGACAACGAACGGTCCTTTGACTGACGAAGCGTACGTTCCTGGCAAATGGTCCGAGAAACCGCGTTTCACTAGCTAATTTCTTCATTACTTAATTTACAGTTGGGAGAGCCCCTATACATTTAACCATGTATAAGGGCTTTTAAACATCATTATAGCGGCCCCAAGCAGCATGTCTGGAGTGAATGGAAATGATACTAACGGAACAAAGCATGGTTTACAAAGCGTTTGGTTTATCCATTAGAAGCCCTCTTCCGTTACCGGAGCTGCCGCGATGGCATTTTTCTGCAGCAGAGCATGTCGATGTGGAGATAACCATTGACGATTCTGCACCGTTCAAAGATGAAGTAGTGAACGTCCCTTATCAGCATGTCGTGCAAGGGAACGATGTGTTGTTCTATATTCCGAATACCGCCTGCTATTGCATTCGTGACGGCAAATCGATTACGGTAGCCCGGCATAAGGATGCCGACATCGATTTAATGCGTCTTTATATACTCGGCACGTGCATGGGCGCGGTATTGATGCAACGGCGGACCTATCCTCTACACGGCAGCGTGGTGTCTATTCGAGGCAAAGCGTACGCCGTCGTTGGCGAGTCCGGAGCGGGGAAATCGACGTTGGCATCGGCGCTTATGAGGGAAGGTTTCCCGCTGTTAAGCGATGATCTGATCGCCGTCTCGCTAACGGGCGAACAGAAGGCTGCCATAGTTACGCCTTCTTATCCGCATCAAAAGCTATGGCAGCAAAGCTTAGACCAATTCGGCATGAGCAGCAACGATTATCGCTCGATATACGGCAGGGAAACGAAATTCAGCATTCCGGTAACGGAACATTTCTTGGATGAACCGCAGCAGCTTGCAGGCGTATTTGAGCTTGTGAAAGCCGGGCAAGATCAAGAAGTCGGCATTCAACCGATTCGCAAGCTGGATCGTTTACAAACGCTATACAATCATACGTTTCGCCAATTTCTTATTCCCCGCTTAGGTCTCATGCAATGGCACTTTGATACTTCCGCGGCAATAGCGAATCAGATCGATATGTTTCAGCTCATTAGGCCCGAGAACCGTTTGACGTCGCCCGAATTAGTAGCCTGCATATTGGAAGCCATACATAACCCGAAAATAAATGATCGTTAAAAGGATGAAAACGATATGCAGCATATTTTGTACTTTACAAAAAAAATGCATCAGTACGCTGGGAAAATCCTCTATCTCAACTTATTTGCGATGATGATCATTAGTTTTCTTGACGGTATGGCAATGCTTCTGTTGGTTCCCCTTTTAGGAATCAGCGGTATTTTGGACTTGCAAACCGGCACGGGGTCTTTTCTCGATAGGTTTCGATTTCTCCAAGACATGCCTAAGTCCCAATCTATAATCTGGATCCTGACTGCGTTTATTGTGCTGACTGTGGGTCAAGGCTTAGTTAACAAAAACTTGAGCCTAAGGGATATCAAAATCCATACCGGCTTCATTAATCATCTTCGGCTGGACATTTATCGTTCAATCCTTCAGGCGAACTGGCGTTTTTTTATTAGGAAGCGAAAATCCGATCTCATTAATTCATTAACCGATGAGCTTGGAAGAGTGACGAACGGAACCTATCTCTTCCTCCAATTTCTGGGATCCGCCATTTTTACTTTGATTCAAATCGGAATTGCTTTTTGGCTGTCCGCTAAGCTGACGCTTTTCGTATTAGGCTGTGGACTCGTGATTGCGTTGTTCTCCCGATATTTTATCAAGAGAGCCCAGATGGTTGGGAGCCGCTCTGCGGAGCTGGCACGCAACTATATCGGCGGAATTACGGATCATTTCAATGGGATCAAAGATATAAAAAGCAATATGCTGGAACAATCGCGTAATGAATGGCTTCAGGACTGGAGCACCCGAATAGCTAGCGAGCGATATGAGAGCTCACGACTCCGATTGAATTCACAGCTTTATTTCAAGCTTTCTTCATCCCTAATTATCGCCGCGTTTATTTATTTCTCATCGACATTGTTCCAGGTACAAGGGGGGCAGTTGTTGTTGATTATTCTTATCTTCTCCAGACTTTGGCCGCGGTTTATAGGGTTGCAATCCAACTTGGAAAATATCGCCTCGTCGGTGCCTGCTTTCCAATCGTTAACGGGGCTTATCGATGACTGCCAATCCTCCAAGGAAGTACAGGGTGGATTCCATGAATATAGCCAGGTATCGCCAATCCGTCTTGAAGAAGCTTTGGAATGCGTAGACGTAAGCTACCGATATAACCCGGAAGGAGAGAACTATGCGCTCCGCCATGTTAATATGCAAATTCGCGCCAACGAGATGACGGCGATCGTAGGTCGATCCGGTGCGGGCAAGAGCACGCTCATCGACATCGTTATGGGGCTATTGCAACCGGAGAACGGAGAAGTGCGCATAGACGGCAGACGTCTTTCGAGTGATAACTTATTATCGCTCCGGAAGTCGATCAGTTATATCCCGCAGGATCCTTTCTTATTCAACGGGACGATCAGAGAAAATATGCTGATGATGGAACCCGGTGCGAGCGAAGATCAACTTTGGGAGGCGTTGGGCGATGCAGCTGCATCGGAGTTTGTAAGGCGGCAGCCTCAGGGGCTCGATACGCTGATTGGCGATCGGGGAATCAGGCTCTCGGGCGGTGAGCGGCAGCGGCTCGTTCTTGCCAGGACATTGCTGCGCAAGCCGTCTATTTTAGTTCTTGATGAGGCAACGAGTGCGCTTGATACGGAGAATGAAGCGAAAATTCAGGCCGTGCTCGAGGGCTTAAAGGGAACGATGACGATCATCGTCGTCGCGCATCGTTTGTCGACTATTCGAAATGCGGATCAAGTCGTTGTGTTAGATCAAGGCCGTATCGTTCAAAAAGGAAAGTTTACCCATCTGGCTGAAGAGAATGGCGGGATGTTTGCCCATCTTTTAGGTAATCAGACACTGATGACCGTAAATTGATAGCATCTCTTGAGGGAATTCGACAAAACTAGTCAAATAAACTTCTCTCACTTCGACCGTTTTCGACGACAAACCTCCTCCGATTGGTTTATACTGGTATTGTGATAAACGAAGGAAAGTACCGAATGTCTGGGTATCATGCAAATTGAGCAGTTCGCCGCATAAACAGACGATTACCGATCGGAGGCGTGAATATGGAGAACAACGGATATGATCATGAGCCGCTGGATGAAGACTGGATTGAATTGTTAATGCAAGCCCGTAAATTAGGGTTTACAGCAGGAGACGTAAGGACAATATTCACTAAATTAACCGACGGGAATGGAATCCCGAATCAAACGTTTAATATAAAGCAGGCCTAGCATTTCCTTCTAATTTCGTCTATTGTTCATTTTGACGGAATCTAAAAATTGCTTGAACTCCTCCTTACTTACACCAGAGTCCATCGCTTCCTTCACTAATAGGATCCATTCCTGTGTGATCTGATCTTTGGCACTGCTCTGCGGAGAGTCTTCTTGAAGAAACTCCTCAACGGAAATACCTAGAACACCTCCGATCTTTTCAAGGAATTGGATAGAGGGGTTGCTTTGTATGCCGCGTTCGATCGAGCTCAAATAGGATTTTGCAATTCCTGCCCGTTCCGATAGTTCGGACAATGAGAGCTGTTTGTTCTTACGAATACTTTGGATTCGTTCTCCAATTAAGTTCAATTGATTTCTTCCTCCATTTCCCTTGTGAATGACTTGACTATGCCTAAAATGGGTTATTGGCGAATTTCTCTACAATAATAAACTTCTGCATGACATCCGCGCCAGTCAAATAGTAAGATCCGCTACGCAACCATGCGTGCGCGATTAATCCCCCGTTTTCCCCTTTTGCAGTTCCTAAATAGAGCGTGCTTGCTATGCGCCGTCTTTTTAGCATTTTCATCCCGGCGATTCCCCTAGCAAGACACATGCTGTCCCACAGCGTGTATTTGCTTACTACGTTTACAGCTTGAGAAATGTCCTTAATAACGCGGTTATTGTCCAGCGTATCGCTATATGTCGTTTCCTCGGATTTAGCGCCTAGCGATGGAGCCACTTTAGAGAAAGGCAAAGTAATAAGAATGCGTGCCCAGCCTAAGAACAGAAAGGCTTCGGCAAGCAACAGAATCGTCTTTCTGTCATATAAAACCAATACTCGAATTCTCTTCAGCCACTTCACGATTATTCTGCCTCTTCAGCAAGACGAATTAAGCCTTCCTGCAGCAAATGGTTCAGAAAAGGCATAGCTTGCTGCTCGCATGTCGTTTGATCTACGTCATACTCGATTGTTAGTTTATTGATTAATTCGTTCACGGATGTGGAAGAGGGCAGCAGTTCCCATATACGCCCGCCGATTGCTCCAAGATTGTAGTATTTCCCGTTCTGAACGCTTAACATCACTTTCTCGCCGTCCATGTCGCTGACAATATTACCCGGACACTGAGCAATGCGATCGGATGGAGTTAAGGGTGGAAATTTGCTCATAAAGACTAGCTCCTTTTTAAGACCATTATGGTCTAATGAGAAAATGGAAACAAATAGAAAAGGCCTACACATAAAGCCAAGTCAAATTGCCGTTCTTTATAACGAACTCCAATTAGATTAGCATTATCTGAAAAGTCTTGTCAACTGTTTAGTCTTTTTCTCTTTACAATAGCTAGTATGGGAGTTTCATATAATCGTATGAAAAAAACAATACTGCTGTAAATCTACCAATATTCATTGAATTTTGTAAGTGCCAAAAGTAGTAATGGTAGAAAAGAGCGCGAGCGACTCAGCTGAAATAATGAGAGGCCGACCTATTAAGGAGCATCGCACCTTAAGAGGGTCGGCCTCTTTGTCGTTATTGCCGGCCGCCGGCTATCGCCAGCTCGAGCAACGTACGGAAGCTGGCGGCAAGCTTGGCCGGCGAGATGTTGTCCGCCATCGCGCCTTCGCGAATTTGCTCGATCGCCTGTACCGCTTTCGGTCCAGTTACGGTCAGCACCTTCACATCCGCGCCAATGAACGACTTGATCCGGCTAGCCGCCATCGATAGATTGTCGTGCGCGCCTTGGTCTGTCCCTTTCATGCCGCCAAGCCCGGAATCGGGCGAGTATCCTTTGCTGGACATGCCCTCGGTCTGGTCGAGCACCTTGCGCTGTACGGCATCGTATTCCGAGGCGGACGCTTCGCGCTTCTCGGCTGCCAGGATAACCGTATCGTCGAATACGAAGACACGGACGTCGGGAATACCTGCTCCGCTCAATCTCGATTCGAGATGGGCGGAGAAGCCGCTGGCATTCAGTCCGGAGCTGCCGATCATGCTATAGACGTTCGTCCCCAAGCCGCTAGTCGTATGGCCCTGTTTATTCGTCGTATATTGCTTCGGTCCATTCTCGCTCGGTATAACGGACGAGTCATGGATCGTCTTGGCATGATGGGCGTGGTCGGATTGGACCTGTGTTTGCGGCTCGTCCGCCGCCCCGTTCGAGCATCCGGCAATGGTTAAGACGACGGCAGATACGGCGAGCAGCTTGCTTATCGCATCAGAATGCGTTTTTCTCATAACGGTCATTCAATCATCAGCCTCCATAGATGAGCGGTCTGCCTTTATAATGACCCTTTCCATTAAATGAATATTCATGGAATGTTGGAAAATAATAAAGCGAACAGGAGACGATGACCAGGAGGTGCAAGTTTTGGTAGAGAACGATCAACAGAAGACAGCGGGCAGAAAAACGGTTGACGGCAGCTCACGACGCAGGTTTCTTGTCAATTCGGGCTACGCGCTAGGCGGTCTTGTCGTCGGGGGAGCATTAGGTACGCTAATAAAGCCGAAAACGACTGAGCAGACTGCGCCGGACAAAACAAATGGCGAGCAGGCAGCTACTCCGAAAAACTATAATCAGGCGCTCATGTTCTTCACTCAAGAGCAGTTCCAAATTGCCGAAAGCGCGATGGAGCGCATCTTTCCAGAGGACGATACCGGACCTGGAGCAACTTCGCTCGGCGTAGCGTTCTTTCTCGATCACCAGCTTGCCGGAGAGTGGGGCTTCAACAGCCGGGACTATATGTCTCCGCCATTCTTCGCCGGCGAGAAGGAGCAAGGCTATCAAGGCCGCTTGAAGCGCCGCGAAATTTTCGAAATTGGCCTTCGGGAGCTGGAGAACTATAGCCAGCAGCAATACCAGTCGCGCTTCGTGAAGCTGACGCCGGAGCAGCAGGACGAGGTGCTGAAGGCGTTCGAGGCCGATACTGTAAAGCTGACGACGATCTCCGCGGGCAGCTTCTTCAAGATGCTCCGAAGCAGTACGCTTGAGGGCGCGTACAGCGATCCGCTCTATGGCGGAAATGCCAATATGAGCGGCTGGAAGATGCGCAATTACCCGGGCAGTCAGATGAGTTATCTCGATGCGATCGATAAGGATTTTACGAAAATCGAGCCAAGCAGCCTGCAGGACCATTTGGCGATGAATTAGCATTCAGAGGAGGATCACGCAATGGCCAAGACATTACCGAAGACCGACGTCGTCATCGTAGGGGTCGGCTGGGGCGGCGGGATTATCGCCTCCGAGCTGACGAAGCAAGGCCTGAACGTCGTCGGTCTGGAACGGGGCAAGGAACGGAAGACCGAAGATTATTACATGGTACATGACGAGCTGCGCTACGCGCTTCGTTACGAGTTGATGCAGGACTTGTCCAAGGAGACGATTACGTTCCGCAGCAACGAGAAGATTCGCGCCCTGCCGATGCGTCAATACGGTTCGTTCCTGCTCGGAGACGGGCTTGGCGGCGCAGGCGTACACTGGAACGGACAGACGTACCGTTTCTTGCCCTATGATTTTGAAATTCGCAGCAAGACTATCGAACGATACGGGAAAAACAAAATTCCGGCCGAAATGACGATTCAGGATTGGGGAATTACCTACGACGAGCTTGAACCGTATTTCGACAAGTTCGAGAAAACGACCGGTATCTCGGGCGAGGAGAATCCTTATGGCGGGAAACGAAGCAGCCCGTATCCGACGCCGCCGATGAAGAAGTCTCCCGCCATCACGATGTTCCAGGAAGCGACCACGCGGCTTAAGCTCAAGCCCTACATGATGCCATCGGCCAACCTGTCGCAGGATTACACGAACCCGGACGGCATTTCACGTGCGGCCTGCCAATACTGCGGTTACTGCGAGCGCTTCGGGTGCGAATACGGCGCGAAGGCCGATCCGGTCGTAACGGTCATTCCTGTAGCGAACAAAACGGGCAAGTTCGAGATACGGACCCATTCCAATGTTCGTCGTGTTCTACATAAGGGCGGCAAAGCTACCGGTGTCATGTATACCGACGTCACGACCGGAGAGGATATCGTACAGCCTGCCGATATCGTCGTCCTGACGAGCTACGTGTTCAACAATGTTCGGCTGCTGCTCATGTCCGGCATTGGCAAGCCGTATGATCCGTCTAAGGGAACGGGGGCGATCGGCCGCAACTACGCCTATCAGGTTATCAAGGGCAGCGCGGCCGGCTTCTTCGAGAAGCAGGAGTTCAATACATTCGCTGGGGCGGGTGCGCTCGGCGTATCGATCGACGACTACAACGGCGACAACTTCGACCATTCTGATCTTAAATTCATCCATGGCGGCGTTATCTCGCTCAGTCAGACCGGAGCGCGGCCGATTCAGAACAATACGACGCCATCGGGTACGCCTTCGTGGGGAGCGGATTTCAAAGCCAAGTCCGTCTATTATGCGAATCGTACGCTCGCTGTAGGGACACAAGGCTCGTCCATGGCGTACAAGCACCATTTTCTCGATCTCGATCCCACCTATAAGGATGCGTTCGGCGATCCGCTTATTCGCATCACCTTCGATTTCGAAGATCAAGACCGCGAGATGGCGAAGTTTCTGGCCGAGAAGTGCTCGGGTATTTTGAAAGAGATGGGTGCCGATAAAATCGATTACCTGAAGGAGCTTGGCCCTTACGAGATAATGAGCTACCAATCGACGCATAATACAGGCGGCGTTATTATGGGCGCATCTCCGGCCGATTCGGCTACGAATAATTACTGTCAAATGTGGGACGCCGAGAATGTGTTCGTGATGGGAGCAAGCTCCTTCCCTCAGAATGCCGGCTATAACCCGACAGCTACGGTAGGGGCGCTCGCTTACCGCGCGGCGGAAGGCATTATGAAGTACAGGGAAAAGGGCGGCATGCTCGTCTAAGCTTGTCATAATAAAACAAGAAGGCTGCTCCCGCGGCAACGCGGTGGGCGGCCTTCTTGTTATCGCTTAATAAAGCAGCTATAGCAGTTTCTGCACGTCATCCTTGCGTTCCGAAGCGGAGGTCGCCTGATCGTCGTCGACGATGCCCCGCGTCGAACTGCGGAACTCGCGGAGCGTATCGCCGAAGGCGCGTCCAAGCAGCGGAAGCTTGGCCGGACCGAATACGATCAGCGCGATGACGAGAATAATAACCAACCCGGAAACACCGATGTTGTTGAACATGTGGATCGTCTCCTTTAATTGCATAGTCATGCATGGGAATGGGTGTTGATGGTACCTTTATGTTCCGGACGGGACAGGGGCGATGCGTCTGGAGAATCGCCAAGATACGAGCACGCTGATCTCGAAGAGCAGCAGCAACGGTATGGTGACGGATAAGTGGGAGACGAAGTCCGGCGGCGAGATGCACGCTCCGACAACGGCAAGTCCGACATAGGCGTATTTGCGTACGCTTCTAAGACGCTGCGGCGTCAGCAGCCCGAGTCTTGTTAGAAACAAGATGATAAGCGGCATCTCGAAAGCGACGCCAAGCGGGAATACGACGCTGAACAGAAAGGTGAAGTAACGATCGATGCCGTATGTCTCCACCGCGCCGATGTTCTGGTTCATCTCGATCATGAACTTCAGCATCATCGGGAATACCAGAAAGTAGCTGAACGATATGCCCATAAGGAAAAGCACGAACGATACGGGCACATAGGCGAGTGTTCCTCTTGCCTCCGACTCCTTCAGCCCGGGACGCACGAACGCCCATGCCTGGTAGAGCAGCACGGGCAGCGTGAACAGCAAGGCGAAGAGGAAGGCGCAGCGCAAGTAAATGAACAAGCCGTCCGTGAACGAGAATACATTCCATTCGACAGCGCTTGCCGTAGGGCCCGATTTAATATATCGCAGTATGCCGGGCGACACATACAGGCCTCCGCTCATTGTGACGACGAAGCAGCCGAGCACGATGAGCAGCCTTTTGCGCAGCTCCGTTAAATGGTTGACCAGATCCTCCTGTACATCCATAAGCTCACCCCGCTTTACATGCTTTCTATAGGAAAATCCGCTATGGCATTTTTTAGGATAACCAGTTCGCTTGCCGTTATGCGCGGATGCGATTCTTATTCGGGCTTCGACAGAAAACGATAGATGTTGCGTCAGAGCAACAAAGTTAGAGCCTTCAAAGTCTATTGTACGGCCATAAAACTTCTTATTTCCTGCAACACTGTTTCTCTAGACCCACATGAATAGTTGTTTGTATAATGGATCAGGTGTCGAAGAGAGAGGAAGATAAGGAACGCGGACAGAAGGGGATAGCGATGGAGAAGCCAAGCAGACAAGCGGGAACGGCAGCGATATTAATCAGCCTGATTAGCAATCTGCTTCTGACGGCAATTAAACTGATTGTAGGCGTACTGGCAGGCAGCCAGGTTCTAATAGCGGACGGCATACATAACGCAGGGGACGTCATTGCCGCAGCGGCGGCATTAAGCGCGACCGTTATTGCCAAGAAGCCGCAAGATGGGGATCATCCGTACGGACACGGGAAGGCAGAGGTAATCGGCTCGGCCATCGTTGCGGTTATAATGCTGATCGCGGCGCTGTACATTGGGTATCATTCGGTGGAGTCGATGTTACATCCAGCCGAGGAAGCGAGTATGATTGCGCTTATTGCGGCATCGATCTCGTTTATTTGGAAGCAATGGCTGTATATGTACTGTATCCGGCTAGGGCGTCGAACGAATAACAAGAGCCTGCTCGCTACGGCGTACGACCATCTAGCCGACGTGTACGCCTCCATAGCGGCGGTTGTCGGTATCGGAGCGGGTCTGATCGGCGATTTTTACGGCATCTCGTTCCTCATGTACGGCGATCCGATCGCGGGACTGATCGTAGCGGCCTTAATCTTGAAGCTGGCCGTAGATATGGGGCGCGAGTCTATCGATGTCCTAATGGACAAGATGGTCTCTTCGGAAAAGCTTGGGCTGTACGAGGAGCTCGTGTTCTCCGTGGCGGAGGTAAAGCGTATCGATCGGTTACGCGCAAGGGAGCACGGCCGCTACATTATGATCGACGTTCGCGTGGGCGTGCCCGCGGAGCTTAGCATCCAGGAAGGACATGACGTATCCCGAAAAATCAAAGCGCTCATTATGGAGCAGCATGACGATGTAGAAGAAGTGTTGATTCACCTTAACCCTTGGTACGAGGAAGAGGGCGAGATGAGGCAGTCACCCCGCTTGAGCTGATAGCGGGCCGTGGCTGCTTTTTTTCTCCCCATATCTTCGTGGAAAAAGATGATAGTCAGCCGCATCCGACAGATGGTACGATGATGGCGATCGTATTTCTCGCGGCAAAGGTTGGGGCTGACAATGGCAGGGACGGCGTTCATACTTGTGCTTTGCTCGGGATTTCTCCATTCGATATGGAACTTATATACGAAGAAAAGCATGAATAAAAAGGTGTTCCTTTGGTATTGCCAGCTTGTTGCAGTGATTGCGTTATTGCCTTGGGCAATCATCGAATGGGACAACGCCTCTATTAATGCTACGGGATGGTGGATCATTCTGGCGTCTACCGTTCTTCATGGGCTGTATACACTGCTGCTCGCGGCTGCGTACTCGGCCGGCGATTTATCGCAGGTGTACCCGATTATGCGGGGGACAAGTCCGCTGCTCGTTCCGCTCATCGGGGTTACGATGCTTGACGAGTCGTTGTCGATATACGGCTGGCTAGGAGTTGCGACAATCGTCGCCGGCATTTTGTCGCTTAGCGATATTAAACTGTTGAGACGGAGAGAGATCAACACAGGTTCATGGAAAGCGCCTCTGCTTGCTTTGGCCGTGGGCGTGTGCATTGCGAGCTATATCGTTGTAGATAAGATGGCTCTTGCTTACGCACCGCCTGTATTGCTGAACGAGATTACGTCGATCGGCAATCTGATTGCGCTCTCGTGGGGGGCCGTCGCCTCCGGAGGAATGAAGCAGGAGCTTGTTAAGAACGGAAGGACGATGCTGGTAAGCGGCATTATCGCTCCAGGCGGTTATTTGCTGTTTTTATTTGCTTTATCGCTTGGTCCCGTCGCTCAGCTCGCTCCGATGAGGGAGATCGGGACGGTGTTCGGATCGGTCATGGGCATCATGATTTTGCGCGAGAAGCAGGGAGCAAGAAGGATCGCATCGTCGCTCCTTATAACGGCAGGCGTCATTACGCTTGGTTTTAGTTAAATGAACGTATCGTTAACGAGAGAAGATTATGCGGCTGCAAGCGTGATGGAATTGCCGCTTCCGTATTGACATTGAAAAAGCAGGTATGGTATATAAAAGAAAGAATTAGCACTCTGATTCATTGAGTGCTAAACGCAGAAGAATGAATGGAAGGGAGCATTACCTTAATGACGAAGATGCAATTTCAAGCCGAATCGAAACGACTGCTGGAGATGATGATTAACTCCATCTATACGCAGCGGGAAATTTTCCTCCGGGAACTGATCTCGAATGCCAGCGATGCGATTGATAAAATGTACTATAAAGCGCTCGCCGACGACGGGCTCGTGTTCAACAAAGAAGATTACTTCATTAAAGTAACGGCAGACAAAGAGAGCCGCACCTTGACGATCTCCGACACAGGCATCGGCATGACGAAGGAAGACCTGGAGAACAATCTCGGCATCATCGCCAAGAGCGGATCGCTCGCCTTTAAGAAGGAGAACGAAGCGAAGGACGGCCATAACATTATCGGTCAGTTCGGGGTAGGCTTCTATTCCGCATTCATGGTAGCCGACGAGGTTACGGTTACTTCCCGCGCCCTTGGCAGCGACGAGGCTTTCGTATGGGAATCGACTGGCGCAGACGGCTATACGATCGAGACCGGCGAGAAGGCTACGGTCGGTACGGACATTATTTTGAAAATCAAGCAAAACACCGAAGACGACAACTACGACGAATACCTCGAAGAGTACCGTCTTCGCTCGATTATTAAGAAGTATTCGGACTTCATTCGCTATCCGATCAAGATGGATGTGAAAGGCTCCCGTCCGAAGGAAGACAGCGAGAACGAGTTTGAGGAGTATCAAGAAGAGCAGACCGTCAACAGCATGGTGCCGATCTGGCGCCGCAACAAAAACGAGCTGACCGCCGAGGACTACGAGAACTTCTACTTCGAGAAGCGTTACGGCTTCGACAAGCCGCTTAAGCATATTCATGTGAGCGCGGACGGCGCGGTTGTGTACAATGCGATTCTGTTCATTCCGGAGAACACGCCATTCGATTACTATACGAAGGAATACGAGAAAGGACTTGAGCTCTATTCCAACGGCGTACTCATTATGGACAAATGCGCCGACTTGCTGCCGGATTACTTCAGCTTCGTCAAAGGCATGGTCGACTCCGAGGATTTGTCTCTGAACATTTCCCGCGAGCTGCTGCAGCATGACCGCCAGTTGAAGCTTATTGCGAAGAACATTAAGAATAAGATCAAGAGTCAACTTCAAAGCTTGCTGAAGGAAGAGCGCGAGAAGTATGAGAGCTTCTACAAGTCTTTCGGCAGACAGCTTAAGTTCGGCGTGTACAATGACTATGGCATGAACAAGGACGATCTGCAGGATTTGCTGCTGTTCTACTCTTCCAAAGAGAAGAAGCAAGTGACGCTGGATGAATACGTATCGAGAATGCCGGAGGATCAGAAGTATATATACTATGCTACCGGCCCTTCGATCGAGCGTATCGAGAAGCTTCCGCAAACGGAGCTCGTATCCGACAAAGGTTATGAAATCCTGTACTTCACCGACGATATCGACGAATTCGCAATCAAGATTATTGCAAAATACAAGGACAAAGAGTTCAAGTCCGTATCGAGCGGCGATCTGGGCATCGAAGCCGATGCGAAGGACGAGAAGAACGAGGCGGAGGAGAACGACAGCAAGGAGCTGTTCGCCTATATGCAGAGCCTGCTGACGGACAAAGTGAAGCAGGTTAAAGCGTCGAAACGTCTGAAATCCCATCCGGTATGCCTGTCCGCCGAGGGCGAGGTTACGATCGAGATGGAGAAGGTTCTTCAAGCCATGCCTAGCGGCCAGGACGTGAAAGCGGACAAGGTGCTTGAGATTAACGTTAACCATGAAATTTACGGCAAGCTGAAGTCTGCCTTCGCAAGCGACAAAGAAAAGTTGGGTTTGTACACAAGCCTGCTCTACAACCAAGCGCTTCTCATCGAAGGATTGCCGATCCAAGATCCGGTTGAGTTCACGAACGATATGTGCAAAATCATGGTGTAAAATAGGTTGATAAAAATACCCCGATCCAAGCCGCATTGGCCAAATCGGGGTATTTGGCTTTTACACAATCGTTGCATCGACCAGCAGACGTTTGAGCAAGAAGCCGCATGCGGCAGCAATCAGCAGGCTGAACAGAGTGCCGATTAGATAATATTCGGCGAACGCCCTGTTATCGAACATTTTGAAGCGGGCCAACGTCTTCATTGCTCCAACTAATGCGAGACCGGGGTATACTTCATAAATAACGAATAGACAGATCAGCAGGCGCTCGAGGATGCCGATGTACTTGCCTTTTGCCGAATCGTCGGCGGTGTTGTACCACATATATTGAAGTTTAATAGATTCTTTCTTACTATTGTTCTCGTCGTTCACGTCCTTGATGGACATCTCGATTTGTCGTTCAATCGTCATGTCTTCTTTTGCAGGACCTTTAAGGCTTTGATCCGTAAATAAAGAAATGTCCATAAGCGATTCGATAGATGCAGCGACCTCTGCTTGCGGTCGTTTAATCGGATGAGTGTGGCTGCGTAGTATTTTGCTTACGATTTCCGGCGTAATGACGGTAAGGAAAGCCAAAATCAGCAATACGATAGGAATAACCATAGCGTGATTGAGATATAGCTCATTTGCGAATAACATCGTTTTTAATTGTTCAACAAGCTGCCGGAATGTATCGGCTTGCCCAAGTAGGAATAAGATAACATAGATGATGGCTATTTGAATGATTTGATAGACCGAGTAGTAAAGCAAGGTGTCTTTGTATTTGTGCAGCAGCTTTATATGTAGGGGGTAATGGATCATTGCGGTAAGCGGGGCAGCTACAAGAAGAAGCCACAAGTTCCCGGCGTCAGCAACATAAGCAACAACGAAAGAGCTCACCGCATAAAGAATGGCGCGCTGAACCCATTTATACGTGTACCATTTATTGCTGCCATCGTTAAAAAACAACTGACTGAACCAGAAGCAAGCTATGAAGAGGATGAGCGCCAGATTCATTGCTGTTCACCTCGTTCTTTGTTGAGTATAAGCTGTTGTTGGAAGTAGTCGAGCAAGCGGCAAAGGCTGCGTTCGGCGTCAGCAACTAGATGATAGTCTGCTCTAGCTAACGTTTTGCTGATATTCACGACAATGTTATTGTCGATGCCCAGCTTTTGCCCGATTTCCGTGTAGTTATTGCTGTCATTGAGCTCTTCAACGGCTTGTACGATTTCTCTTTGCTTGTCTGTCCGTTTCATTAGCCGTTCGAATAAGAAATAAATGTGAAAGTTAAGCGACTCATAGGGAATGGACGACGTTGCCTTGACTTGCCATGAGAACGTCTTGCTTGCCGAATTCGGCGGCTGTATGCGATTCTTTTTGTTCTTTAGGCTGCTTAGGGCGCTGGAGGCGTGCCAAATGGATGATCCGTTCACCTCATGGGGGTTGTTCAGATCCTCGTCCGTAATGAAGCCTAATCCGACCCCTACATAGAGAGGCGTATTCTTTTCTTCAGAAAGAATGAACAGTTCCTTTAGCACATGATAGCCATCGGAATAAGTGTTAAGAATGCCGAAGAGTTCGTCCCCGTTACGAACGGAGAAGGGCGTGATAAGTCGTGATTCGACTTTATTATTGATGATTTCGGTTATCTCTCTTAACTCGTTCTTCTTATCGACTGCCCGCGATGATTTGACATCGGCGATTATACATAGGGCAGATAATGCATCAGGCATCGTATAAACCTCCTTATCTTATTAACGTATTGTCCTAATATTACCCGAAAATCGGGTAACCTCGCAATATTACCCGAAAATCGGGTAACAACCTAAAGTTACCTGAAAACCAGGTAACCTCTCAGCATTCCTTTGAATAAGGGAACATTTATTTCCTCAATATTCATATACTGTATGCTAGAATAAGCATGAATCTGATCGAACGAGGCGAGCGGCATGGTAGATAAAATTATTCGTGTGTTCCATATTATTAACGCGATTCAGACCAATCCAGGGATTACTGCCGCTGATTTAGCGCTGAAATGCAATGTTACGATTCGTACCATATACCGCGATTTGGAGTTGATTGACTTCATTGCACCGCTTACGAACGACGGGAGAGGGAAGGGTTATCGTTTTCTAGGCAAATTTTTTATGTATCCGCTGGACTTCTCCGAGGAGGAGTCACTCGTCTTCTCGCTCCTTCCTTCTGTACTGGATAAGGAGAAGCTGCCGCCGGGCTTCGATACGGCTTACGACAAAGTAATGGCCACGCATAAGAAAGAGAAGCTGCAGCAGAACAGAATGATGGAGAGCATTGCCGACCTCATTCAAATGGGTACGCCGGCGTATCGCAAGGAGAGCGCGAACTTGCTGCAGCCGATTCTTCAGGCGGCACTTGAACATCGGTCGATCGATACCGTGTATCATGCGCAGTATCGCAACGAAACGACTGAGAGGCGAATAGACCCGTATTATCTCGTGCCGCGCGACCAGCGCTTCTATATGATCGGATACTGCCATCTGAAGCAAGATATTCGCACGTTCCGCATCAGTCGATTTATGAAGGCCGAGCTGACCGATTTGAGGTTCGATAAAAGTCGGTTCAATATTAGAAAATATTTGAAAAATACATGGTCCATCGATCGCGGCGACAAAAATACGGTCTTTAAGGTACGCTTCTCTGCCGAGGTTGCGAGATATATTAAGGAGGAGGAGCTATTCGTTCAACCCCGCATGAAGGATATGCCGGACGGCTCGCTCCTCTTCGAAGTTACAGTGAATAACGAGAAGGAGTTTATGAAATGGGTGTTGCAGTACGGACCGGAGGCTGAGATTATGGAGCCGCAATCGGCTAGAGCTGCATTGAAGCGGCAGTTGAACGCATGGACGGATATGTACGAGTAAGACATCATCGCGAAGAGAAGGCTTCAGCGCTCCGATCGTTTGCAGGTCTCCAAAAAAGGAAATGCTAATATAAGCCAAAGCTGGCGTATGCATTTGCTTGGCGGAACACATGCAACCAGAAGGAGGCTGTGCGCTCTTGATTGGCATACATCCCGTACATCGCCGTCTCGCGGAGCTCACGCACAAAGCGAAGCTGCTCGGCGGATATCATTTTCTCCTGCAAGATGAGAAGCTGGAGCTTGATCATTGCTTAGCCGTTAATTTTGACCTGGTGTTCAAGCTGGATTGTTTGAAGTCGCTCGCATTTGTCGCTCACGATAGCGGGGACATGGGATGGCAGCAGGACATCTGTGCCAAGATTGAACAAGTGGAGTCTAAGCTGCTTTGATCATAGGCGTAGACAGAAGAGCCCTTAGCGGCTCTTTTTGGCATGATCGGAAATGAGAAAGGCTCTGGCACAGGTGCCGGAGCCTCGGGTACAAAGTGATGCCGGTTATCTCATTTGAAGAAATCGTTGAAAATTTCTGCAATCGATTCTTGGTCATTCGATATGGAAAGCATGACGTAATTGCCGTTGCGTAGAATCTGATAGTTCTTCGCTTCTTCATATTGGTCCTGCAAGTAAGTTTCGAATGTCTTGATGATGCTGGTTGCGCGCTTGTCGAGCGATTCCTTCACGGCGTCGTAGTCCTTATCCGACTTCAGCTTAACGACAACAAGCTCAGTTGCTTTCGTGTTCATCATCGCTTGCATGAATACGGCATCGGATAATAAGGTGCCGGCTTCAATGCCGTATACATCCTTAATGCGATCGCCTTCTACCGTTACAAGACGAGGCAATTCGACGTCCGCGGTGATTTTGGCAACGATATCGGAGGCGCTGACCGTTACTTCAGGTTTCTGAGAAGGCTTTGGCTTCGGTGCAGCGGCAGGTTTCTGAGTCGGCTTGTCCGTTGCAACCGGCTTCTTCGTCGGTTTTGCCATCGGTTTAGCAGTCGGCTTGGCTGCCGGTTTTGATGTAGGCTTTACTGCCGGTTTGGTCGTAGGCTTTACAGGAGCCGCGTCGCTGGCAGGCGTTTCCGTTGGCCTGGTTGTAGCAGCAGCCGCAAACTCAGGCGTATCCGATGCTGGCGTATCGTTCGCGGAGGTGGATGCGTCCGATCCAGGAGCATTCGATGCGGTGTCGTTTCCTGCTCCGTTAACGGAGGAATTCGCGTTAGCCGATGTGTTCGTATTGGCGGGATCGCTGCTTGCCGCTTCATTCGTACCGGAACCGCAGCCGGCCATAAGAATAGAGCATGCGATAATGAGGGCCGTAATCTTTGTCCGTTTCTTGTTGTTTTGAGTCGTTATGGCTGTTAATTTCATCAACTAAACGGCGAGTCCGGATAAAAGGTTGCATTCGTTTGCTTATTATTCACTTGCTGGTTCATTTGATACATGTTCAAGCCGAAAGTCATCTGTCTTGCCGCCATCTTCCCAAATCTCGACGAACAGGGCATCACATTTATCGAAGTCCTCGGGTTTGAAAGAAAGAGCTTCCTCCTCGTCCGTGCCTACATATACATTCTCCATACCGTCTTCTTCATTAAATGAGACAATGACATAAATTTTCATCTGTATACGCCTCCAGTGACTTATAGTTGTTTTGCAGTATATCACATGCCGATGGATAGTTCCTACCTAATAGATGTTGCATGGTTACGGCTCCGGTAAGCAAAATGGTTAGTCGGTCCATATCCGCCTCCAAATACCGAGCTTGTTCTCTATAGCGGCTTGGATGAAGTTTTTCGCCGTATGTAAAGGCTTCGGTTACGGTTTTGCCATAAGCCAGCAAAGCTGTTAAAGCGGCATAGGATGTGCAGCCTGTTCCGTGAGTATGGCGTGTTGGAATACGATTGGACTCCAAGTAGCTGAATTGCTTACCGTCATAGACGAGATCGACAATACGCTGTTCCTCTTCCGGTACATGGCCTCCTTTAATGATCACGAGGCACGTGACCATCTGCTTTATTCGTCTGTCAGCCTCTTCCCGTTCGGATTATCTTGGGTGTTGAAATTCGTTGGAGAAAGTAATAAGATGAGTAAGGCGAAACGGACGATGGTTGACTGATTTTGCTGCCGGTCAAAAAAGTTTTAAAAAAAGCTTGACCGGACAGGACAAGCCATGGTATATTCTAATTCCGGCCGAGAGAAACACATGCCGGACACGAAAGACAAATGATTGTTCTTTGAAAACTGAACAACGAGCGAAACTGCCAGTATATGAAGCTTCGGCTTCATTACTAAAGCAATAAAATGTTTTT
>NZ_JAUSST010000009.1 GCF_030812415.1 Paenibacillus harenae
GCACAGCAATGTGTGTAGCTGACGAATACTAATCGGTCGAGGGCTTATCCTAAAACGCTTATACGGTCCATACAACCTGTAGGCAACAGCTAAAGCATTCATTCAAAACGTTCATATTCAGTTTTCAGCGTGTAAGCACTCATGCTTACTTGCAAAAACCTTAGCGCTATTTGCCGCAAGGTTTTTTTTGTGTTTTCAAACGGGCAAGCTTAATGATTTAGACACGGTTATTTTGTTCGCTTAGAAGCCGATTCAGCAGCCTTACCATGGCCGTTCTTCCATGACGAATCGCGTAGTCTAGAGCAGTAGCGCCGTTTCGGTCAGTCCGCTCAATATCCACTCCGCACTGGATGAGGATATAAACGATTCGCATGTTCTCGTGAAGCGCGGCGGCAATAAGCGGCGTTATTCCTATCTCGTTGGTGAAGTTGGCGTCAGCCCCCTGCAGCAATAACAGACGGACCTTGGAGTAGTCGTTTTGCAGAACGGCTGTGAACAATGCTTCGTCCACCGCAGTCTCCTGTTGTCCAATCCTTGCCTCGTCCGTCATTGGTTTCTGTTCCGATGTATCTCGCCTATGAGCTGATCGACTTGCCGACATAGTTCGACGATCTCGTTATCCTGCCAGAGCTCCTTGTTGGCCGATAGTGCAGTCAAGCGATGATGCAACTGCTCCAGCCGCTGTTCCAATGGTATTTCCATAAAGCCACCTCACCCACTTATTCGATCGAGTAACGCAATAGAATCATTTTAACGCAATGCAGGAAGCCGTGATAAATGCCATTAGTTCGATTTCTTTGCCTGTTTTTCGTCGGATAAAAGCGGTTTGTGAAACTAGGCCATTCGTTGCTACAATAGAGTTAGACCTATTTATCGGCGCGGGTGCGACGGAAGGAGCTTGTGATGATTGAGTTTGAAGCGGTCCTCGTAAGACCGGAGGGGATAGGGACTTGGACGTATGTTACGATTCCCTGCTCCATAGAACATTTGTACGGAACGAAGGCACAGGTTCGAGTGAAAGGAGCGATAAACGGCTTCCCCTACAGAGGGTCATTAATGCCTCATGGCAATGGTTCGCACTATATGGTCGTTAACAAATCGCTGCGTAATGAAGCGAAGGCCCAGGTGGGAGAGAGCGTTCATATGACAATGGAGCTAGATACAGCTCCGCGTGAAATAGAGCTTCCGGATGACTTGGCAGCAGGTCTGGAGCAAGACGAGCAAGCACGATCGGCATTCGATGCCCTTTCCTACTCGCATAAGAAAGAATACATAACGTGGATTGAAGAGGCCAAGAAAGCAGAAACGAGACAAAACCGCATCGTGAAGTCGATAGAGAAATTGCGCGCCGGCAAAAGGTTGAAATAACGGGGAGGCTTCACCATGACAAAAAGCGAGTTAGGGCTTTATTTAAGAAGCGTTAGTCTGCTTCGCGATCTTGTCCCTTCCTTCGACAAGTATCCGTTCAATCTTAACGCGATCCGAGAGTTGGATCGGCTCGACTTTCACCCGAAGGTAACTTATATCGTCGGCGAGAACGGGATGGGCAAGTCAACCTTAATGGAGGCGATCGCGATTGCGCTCGGATTCAATCCGGAGGGCGGAACGATCAACTTCTCGTTCTCCACAGAAGCGACGCATTCGGAGCTGCATGAGTATATGAGGCCGGTTAGAGGCGTTATGAGACCGAGAGACGGGTTTTTCTTCCGGGCGGAGAGCTACTACAATCTGGCGACGAATATAGACGAGATGGATCGTGAGCCCGGTTTTGGGGGGCGGATCATTGAGTCTTATGGGGGGAAATCGCTCCACCAGCAGTCCCATGGCGAGTCGTTCTTCGCAGCGTTCCTTCATCGTTTTGGCGGGAATGGCCTTTATATTATGGACGAGCCGGAGGCAGCGTTATCGCCTCTTCGGCAGATGGCCATGCTCTCGCGCATGCATGAGCTCGTCAAGCTGCGCTCCCAATTCATTATTGCGACCCATTCGCCGATTCTAATGGCCTATCCGGACTCCTATGTCTACAATCTAAGCCCGGAAGGAATTACGTTAACGACGATGGAGGAGACGGAGCACTACGTCATTATGAAGCAGTTTCTAAACAACAAAGAGAGGATGCTAAGAGAGTTGTTCGGAGAGGACGATTAACAGAATCTAAGCATCCTTAGAGGAGAGACATGAGATGGCAATGGAGATTGAACGTAAATTTTTGCTGCAAGAAACGGTCGAGAGGTTGGCTGAACAAGGAATCATTCACATCGTATCCGAGCAGCGAATCGAACAGACGTATTTAGCGCTAGATGTGGATCAGGAGCTGCGCGTGCGCAAGATTACGAATGTGGCGACGGGGGAGTTAACCTTCACGCATACGTTCAAGCAAGGGAACGGCCTAGCGCGCGAAGAAATCGAATATAGCATTAACGAGTCGATATACGAGCAGGTTGTTAATGCGTTCCAGGCTGTGCCGCTGACGAAAAACCGCGTTACCGCTGAGTGGAACGATACGGTAATAGAGATCGACATCTACGATCAGCTTAAGCTTACGGTACTCGAGATAGAGTTCGAGTCGGAGAGCGAAGCGCATGCCTTCGATGCCCCCGATTGGTTCGGCAAGGACATTAGCGATGAACGACAATACAGCAATAAGACGGTATGGCGGGAATTACAGAAGAAATAAAAGCATTCATGAGAAGGGGGATGATTATCTATGCTGCAATTGCTGCAAGCTATCCAAGCCTATCGCCAAGACGAGGCGGTCAGCCCGGCCCAACATCCTTGGCTTCATTATCTTGCATCTGCGGAAGAAAGAATCGTTAATGTGGAGCGCATACACTCGCTCAAGGAGCTTACGAACGCCAATCCGGTACTTGATTATGTGGAGAGAAGCTTGCGTATACTCGATTCTAAGGCACTCTCCTATTGGATGAAGGATGTGCTCGAGCAGGTGCTTGCGTGGTCGGAGACGGCCAAGGGCGGAACGATTAAGGACCGCATGCGCTGGCAGTCGGAAGGCGTTAATATTTTTGTCCATAATAGCGGGTCGGCTCAGCTGTACGAGCGTTCGCTGCATGGTGCGAGAGATAGTGGGCAGGCTATGATTATTAAACTGCTTATTGAAGCTCATGGGCTGATCGGGCAACAAATCCGCGGAGAAATTCCGCAGTCCGAAGGAGCTGCCTTGCTTGAGATCGTGGATAAGGGGCTGCTAACGGCAGCGGAATTGGAGCAGCTGCTGCTAAAGCTTAACCACTGCGTGATCGGGGCGGTAGCGCCCGAGCTATGGGAAGCGGTGAGCGTGGAAGTGGCTGAGCGCGTTCGCGAGCTGGTCATGGAACGTACGCCAAGGCGGGAGCAGATCGAAGATCGGCTTAGAAGAATGCGTACGGTTTCGATCCAGCGGGGCGAGACGTTCGATAACATCTATCATAAGCTCGATCAAAAATATGGAATACATGAGCTGCTGGAACCGCTAACCGAGAAGACGTTCTGGTATGCGGAGCCGGCGCTTCAAGACTTCTCGCTCGAGCACTTTGTTAAGACGATGGCAATCGTCGGCCGCTCTGAAGGTTTGGACGATGTGCGGCATATCAGCTTCGAGAGGCTGATGAACGCGATGTATTACGACTATCGCGGCGAAAAAAAAATAAATGTCTACAAGCAAAGAATTATCGAGAAGTATATGAACGAGCTCGACTGGAACATCATTCGAGAGGGCTTCGCGGTGCAGGGCAATCCTCATCTGAAGTATAAGCTAAGTCAGAAGGATGAGCTCCAGGATACGTTGTTTGTCGAATTCGAGTTTTCCGCGGCGGCGGAGAAGCTGATCGCCTTCTGCGTGGAGGCCGAGAAGTCGCCGATGTACGAGCGGGCTGTATTATTGCTGTACGATCTGTTCGAGCTGCGCAGGGACAAGTACGACCGTTTTCACAACGAAGAGGTTTACTTATCCGATATGAACCAGACCGCGGATTACAAAAAAATTATACTCGACTACGTCGTCGGCGAGCGCGTTATCGACATCGGCCCGGGCGGGGGCGTGCTGCTTGATCTGATCGAGGAGCGTCTGCCGGACAAGAAACCGATCGGTATCGATATTTCGACCAACGTCGTAGAGGCGCTGAATCGCAAGAAGCAGCTTGGCGGCCACCGTTGGGAAGTGCTACAGGGCGATGCGCTTAACTTGAAAGATTATGTAGAACCGGGCAGCATAAATACCGTTATTTTCTCATCGATCATTCATGAGCTATACTCCTACGTTCCTTATAACGGAAGCAAGTTCAATTACGACACGGTAGCCGCGGCGCTGCGCAGCGCGTACGATGTCCTCTCCGAAGGAGGACGTATTATTATCCGGGATGGCATTATGACCGATCCGCCTGAGCAGACGAGAATACTGCGTTTCCTGCAGTCCGATGCCATGCCGTGCTTGGAGCGTTACAGCAAGGACTTCGCCGGACGTAAAATCGTCTTCGAGCGACTCGGCGATAATGAGGTACGGATGCCGGTTAACGACGCTATGGAGTTTCTGTATACGTACACATGGGGTGAAGAGGCCTATGTGCATGAGGTACAGGAGCAATTCGGTTATTTCACGCCGAACGGCTATCATGATTTCATTCGGCTGACGCTAGGAAGCAGCGCCCGGATTATAACGAGCAGCCATTATTTGCAGGCGGGCTATACGGAAGCGTTAGCTGACAAGGTGCAGCTGTATGACGAAGACGGCGAGCGTGTACCTTTGCCCGATAGTACCTGTTTCATCGTCATCGAGAAATGCGAAGGCAAGGAGTAGACAAGCGCGATGAGAAAACTGGTGTTTTTTGTAGGCGGTGCGGGTGCGGGCAAGACGACGCTGGCGAAGGCGCTGGCGGCAAGGCGTGGAGCCGCGCTGTTCGATATGGATACGATGCTTCGTCCTGCTGCCGTTGCGCTTATGACGCAAGCGGGGCTAGACCCGAGCGACAGGGATTCGGCAGCGTACAAGTCGCTTTGCCGTGATCTCGGTTACCGTATAACGATGGATGCTGCGCTTGAGAATGTGACGATCGGAAACGATGCGCTCGTGATCGGACCTTTTACGAAGGAAACCGAAGACCCGCAATGGATTGAGACTGAGCTGGCGTCAATCGGGGCAACGCTGGAAGATGTGGAAGTATTGGTCTTGTTCGTTCAACTGAAGGACGATAGGCTGCATTATGAGCGAATTGCCAGCCGGGGCCTGGAGCTCGATCAGTACAAGCTCGGGCATTGGCATGAATTCAGCCAATCATCGCTCGTGCCTCGGAAGTTGAAATGGAACATACCGGCGGGATCCGTGCTTTACTTCGACAACTCGGGAGAGCTTGACGAGCAAACGATCGAGCGCCTTGAGCGATTCGTATATGGCGCACCGTAATCGCAAGCAAACAAGGATGACCCGGGAGGGTCATCCTTGTTTGCTTGCAGCGAGGAGACTGGCGTAAAGCTCACGCGTCTTGGCAGGGTCATTTTCGTTATAGACGATGTAGGTATAGGGCAGTTTGATCATGATGTAAGGCGGTTTGTTTTTGTAAATATAAAGCTTGGTCTTGCCGAGCGAATCAAGGGTGAAGCTGCCTCTAGCATAAGCGGCGGTTGCCATGCCGTTCGTGCGAAAACCCGAAGGAACGGTGTCCTTAAGCGTAATCTCCATCACATCATTTAACGGGAAATCGATATTGTAAGGCGAATAATCGATTGTAATGCGACCGCTATTCTCAATAGTTAGTACAGGCGCCATGTAGTCGGACTTAACGGCAAAAGCACCGAGAGGAATGATGATTACCAAAGAAACGAAGAACGTTCCGTACTGAATCCATTTGCCCGTCCGAGTTGCCATATTTATCGTAGTTCCGATACCGACTCTATTCGGTACCATTACCGATTGGTCGTTCGGATTATAATAGGTGGAGCCGTTGAGCCAATATTGATCGTCATCGGTAAGGACTGTTTGTCCATCCGTATGGGCAATATCATATGTAAGCATAGCGAGCTTGTTATGAACGAACAGAATACCAGCCAGCGGCACAAGGGAAACGAGCAAGATGCCGATGAGCCAAAATACAAAGGTCGACGAGCTGCCCCCGGATAAAATCAGGTAGCCAGTAATCGCGCAACCGCTCTCGAAGATCGCCATGGCCAGCCATAAAATAGACCAGTACCGTCTGCCGATCGTATTAATTGCATCGTTAACATCTTTGTTCTCGCTGTAGTATTTCGGCTTCATTCTCGTAAAGGCGGCCGAGAGAGCGAACAAGATGGACGTTATGCCAAGCGATGCTACACCTGTCATTCGCAGCAGCATGTCCGATTGTTGGAATGATAGGATGATGAGCGCTAACGCGACAGCCACAGGAACGGCGAACCAGCATGCGGATAAAATGGTCGCTTGTTGCAAGTCGTTTATTTTGCCGTCAATGCGAACGGTAAGCGGCTCGCCTATGAACCATTTCTTCTCTCTCTTCAGCATAGCGGCCCTATGATGGACGCGAATAAAGGGCAACCTCGATGTGTACAGAAAGACGGCTAGCCACATTATCGTATAAATAAGCGACAAGGAGAAGAAACTGGTTAGTCCGAACAATGGGATTACCGCCAGCAAGGAAATCGTAAAGTAGACGGTATACGACTGGTTGTACAATGTTTTCAAATCGAGCATTTGCTTGGCGTTCAGTGCTTCCGGCGGGAGCGCAATCCCGAATAAGATGCCGTCCTTTGGTTTGTTTTGGACAAAACAGATGAGGAGTACAATGATGTAAGTGATAAGGATTGGGATGAATAGTATGAATTTATCCAATTATGCAAGCCTCCCGGTTATTGTATCGATGAAAGTAGGTTTCAAGCAGCCGCAAGCTTTACTCCTATTATACGAACATTTATACTTCTAGGTGCAACGGTTTTCGTAAGAGATTAGAACAGTTTAATTAAAATGCAGCAAGGATGGGAATATACGATGGTTAAATTCGGAGTTATCGGAACGAACTGGATTACGGAGTCATTTATCGCTGCGGCGCGCGAGGTCTCGTCTTTCCAATTAACGGCTGTCTATTCGCGTACGGCGGAGCGTGCGGAGGAGTTCGCAGCCAAGCATCATATACCGAATACGTATACGGATATAGCTGCCATGGCGGCAAGCGGAGAGATTGATGCGGTCTACATTGCGAGCCCGAACTCTTATCACGCCCAGTATGCGATCGAGTGCATGAAGCATGGCATACACGTGTTGTGCGAGAAGCCGATCGCATCCAACGCGAAGGAGCTTGGCGCAATGATCGCTGCGGCGAAGGAGAACGGCGTTTTGCTGATGGAGGCGCTGAAGTCGACATTAATGCCGGGTACGGGGGCGATTCGGGAGCATTTGTCGAAGATCGGTACCGTGCGCCGTTTCTTTGCAAGCTATTGCCAGTACTCATCCAGATATGATGCCTATAAAGCGGGTACGGTGCTTAACGCGTTCAATCCGGCCTTCTCGAACGGCGCTTTGATGGATATCGGCATCTATTGCGTCTATCAAGCGGTGGCGTTGTTCGGCAAGCCCGATGAGGTGAAGGCGACAGGCGTCATGCTGGAATCAGGCGTTGATGGCGAAGGAAGCATATTGCTGAAATACCCGGACATGGATGCGGTCATTATGTATTCGAAAATAACGCAGTCCTCGCTCCCTTCCGAGATTCAGGGCGAGAGCGGCAGCATCGTCATCGATAAAATCAGCGAGCCGGAGAAAGTCGTCATCCAGTATCGCGACGGCAGAGAGGAAGACCTGTCGCAGCAGACCTCCGGCCATACGATGTATTACGAAGCGAAGGAATTTATCGAGCTGGTCGAGGCCGGCAAGACCGAATCGACCATTAATTCGCTTGCTACTTCGATGCTGTCCATGGAAGTGATGGACGAGGCGAGAAAGCAGCTGGGGCTTGTTTTCCCAGCGGATTCGAAGTCGTAAGAGCAAGGACTATTTGGATCGGTTAATTGCGATTGTTAATTTTCTGGAAATAAAAGTGTTGACAAAGCCGGATTGCGGCTTTATTATGATGAGAATCAAATGAAGGGAGGCCGACCACTATGTTGGGCTATAATCAACCTGTCGAATTACAACATCAGCTACAGCTTAATAGCTTGTCCATGTCGTCGGCCTCATCGGGGCCCTCGACTGTCTTCTAATACTCCGCGCTTGTTGAAATTCGTTGCGCAAAGTAGCAGGAGCATAGGCGTAATAAAGCCGTGGACGATGAGGATCGTCTGCGGCTTTTTTGCGTTCATTTCAGTCAAAGAGAGGGTTAGAGAAGTTATGAAAGAAATGTATTATCAGCAGGTAGGACTGCCATCGGGACAGGTGCATGTGTATGCCGGACCCGAATTGTTCTCCGCGCTCGATTACAAAGTGTTCGAAATGGCCAACAACAATTTGCAAATACCGAATTTAGTTTATATGAGCTATACACCGGATGTACACGTCGGAGTAGGAACGTGCATCGGTACGACAGCCGTATGGCAAGCCGAGAACGGATATGTATCGCCGTCTATTGTCGGCAGTGATATCGGCTGCGGCATGCGGGTACATCTAACGAATATGCACAAAGATGAGTTAAAGGATATTAAGCTCCGGCGCAAGCTGGTGAAGGCGATCGATAAATACTTGCCGGCAGAGGAGCATGCCAGGGGCCACTTCTCCGATATTCGGCTGGAGCATGTGCTGAAGAAGGGATTGCATGGATTGCCGAAGAAATATGTCCCTGATGCTTACACGCCGCGCAAAGCAAGCTCGCTCACCCATGTCGAGCGCAGCAAGTTCAGCTTCGACGAGGAAGCGTTGAACCGCTTCCCCGAGGTCGTGTGGCATCGCTCGCACCGCCAACTGGGAACGCTCGGCGGAGGCAATCATTTCGCGGAGATTCATACGATCGAGATTGCGGAGGAGAACCGGGATATCGCGCAGAGCTGGGGCATGTTCGACGGCCAAGTTGCCGTCATGATCCATTCCGGCTCGCGTGCTTGGGGAGGCTCGGTCAGCCAATATTGCAGCAATGACATTGCGAAGATGATGCGGGCCGAGGGCATTGGCACGGCCGATCCGAAGCTCGTATTCGCGCCGCTGTCGCACCCGCTTGGCGAGATGTATGTTAATTTGCTATATTCCTCGTTGAATTACGCCGTTGTTAACCGCCACCTCATTGCTTACGCAATCCGCGAGGCGGGCAAGGAAGTGTTCGGCTCGAAGTTCGAGATGAGCACGTTATATGATCTCATGCACAATTATGCATGGGAGGAGCAGCATGATGGCCGCGATTATTTCGTTCATCGCAAAGGAGCGACGAGGGCGCTGCCGGCAGGGCATCCGGATAATCCGCAGCCTTATGCGGCCACGGGGCATCCGGCGCTTATACCAGGCTCGATGGGAACATCCTCCTATATTATGGTTGGAAGTGCGGGCGGCAAAAACAACTACCATTCCATCTGCCACGGAGCGGGACGCATTCGGTCTCGCAGCGCAACGAAGCGGCTCATTACGGTAGACGAGTTCGCGTCCGCCATGCGCGTCGGCGAAGACGATGAGGTCGTCGTTAACCAGCGCTCGCTGGAATCGCTGATCGATGAATCCCCGCAAGCTTACAAGGACGTCGATCAAATTATTGAAAGCGTCGTCCGCGCGGGGCTTGCTAACGTAGTAGCGAAGTGCAAGCCCCTCGCAACGGTGAAGGGCGTATAGCAGATCAAGTTTTTATATATTCGTGAGAAGAGGAAGTGACCCTAATGACCGAAGTCCGTTATGAAATATTGCAGCAGTTAGGCGACATCGAGCGGGAGGAAAACGTTCGAATCTTATATGCTTGCGAATCGGGAAGCCGGGCTTGGGGCTTCCCTTCCAAAGACAGCGATTACGACGTGAGATTCATCTATGTACGGCCGGTCGAATGGTACCTGTCGATATTCAGCGGCAGAGACGTCATCGAGCGGCCGATCAGCGACATGCTCGACATTAACGGATGGGATTTGAAGAAGGCGTTGAATTTGTTCCGCAAGTCCAACCCGCCGCTGCTCGAGTGGCTGCAGTCGCCGATACCGTATTTTGAGAACCGTACGGTCGCGAGTCGGATTCGGGAGATCTCGCCGTTATCTTTTTCACCGAAATCATGTATGTTTCACTATCTGAATATGGCCAGAGGCAATTATCGCGAATATTTGCAGGGCGAGCAGGTTCGGATCAAAAAGTATTTCTATGTGCTAAGGCCGCTCTTAGCCTGCGAATGGATCGATACGAAAGGCACGATGCCGCCGATGGAATTCGAGCTGCTCGTGAAGACATATATGGCTAAGGGAAGCGAGCTGCGTGCTATCGTCGAGGAGTTGCTTGCACGCAAGAAAGCAGGAGACGAGCTCGATTACGAGCCGCAGTTGCAGGTCATTAACGCGTATATAGAGAGCAAGCTTGCTTACTTCGAGAGGGCTGCCGCTGCGCATAAAGCGCCGGAATCGCTGATTGAAGATAAGCTCGACGGTCTGTTCCGTCAGGTGTTGAAGGAAGTATGGGGCTAGTGCTAGCAATAGAGGATCGTACATAGGGGGCAATTAAGAGATGGCAATCGTACAACTGAGCTCGACGAATCCCGATCTGTCGTTCGTGATCAAGAAAAATCCGAATGCGGGCATGATGCTTCGGGCCGTTAGGAAAGGAATCGCATACGGCTGGTACAGCGAGCCGTCGTCGTTCCATATTTATTTCAAGGATGCCGACAATGAGGTATCGTACAAAAAACATGCGAAGGACGATTTCGAATACTTGAACGTGTCCCGCTATAATACGCCGTTGTTTCCGCTTGCGGCGATCAACGAGTTTTTCTCGGCGCCAATGAAGGCGCAGGAAGCGCGGGACGTGGAAGGCTGCGAGCATACGCTCCATATCAACATGATTCATATTCATTTGGTACGGTATATCGAGTTTTTCAATAAACATATGCAGGGGTTCACGTTCGAAATCGCGCATCTCGCGCATAAAAGCTATTCGCTCACGATTAGAACACAGAAAAGCTTGCATCAGCTCATGCATGTCGCAAGTGTGCTTTGCTTGTTTCTGGCGTTGTTCGGGGAGGAGTACCTCGATCTGTCGGATGACTTGCTCGTGAAGTACATGAAGAGCGTACAACTGATCGATGCGCCGTTCTACATTCGCAGCCTGTTCGCCCGCAACTTTCTGTCTACGAGAGATCGATTCAAGAAGTATAAGGCGGAACTGGAAAAGTCGGATCGTTATATGATTAGCTTCGAATTCGGCGGTACCGCGCAGCAAAGGCGCAGCTTCATCGGCGGCGTGCTGCCGTTCAATAAAGCGATCGTGGATGTCGGCTGCGGGGAAGGCTTCTATGCGATTCCGTTCGCGGCGAAGATCGAAGACAGCTATTACGCCATCGATATTAATGAGCCTTTGCTGGAGACTGTGCAGCGCAAGGCGCAGGCGAAGGAGCTCGACAATATCGTGACTCATGCCTCTATTGACCATTTTCTCGGTGAATACAATGGGGAGCGGGTCGATGTCGTCATGACCGAGGTGATCGAACATATGAGCGAGGCGGAAGCGGCCGCGCTTATTGTGCAAATATGCGGCAATGTGGACTTCGACCATTTTGTGCTGACAACGCCGAACGCCGATTTCAATATGTATTACGAGCTGGACGACTTCCGGCATGACGATCATAAATGGGAAATGGGACGTGCTTCGTTCGAAGTGTGGCTGCATGGCGTTATCGCACCGCTGGACGTAACCTGCGAGTTCGTTGCCATTGGCGACGGCGTGAATGGCGTAAGGACGACGCAGGGCGCGATTTTGAAGAAGAGGGGGGAGTAAGGACAAATGGAAATTCAAACGAAGGTTCATACGATTTTTATGCTGATCGGTTCGACGGAATGCGGCAAAACAACGTTCGCGAAAAATGTTCTTATTCCCCAGCTCGGCTTCGAGGATGCAGCGCGCGGCGTGAAGGCGAACGTACAGTATTTGTCCTCTGACGGCATTCGTCAGGAGCTGCTTGGCTATGAGTACGATAAGTACGATCAAATCATGCTTGAAGCGAGCGGGCAAGCGTTCAATATGCTCTACGAGCGGCTGCGCATGGTGACGTCTTTCCCGGTGAACGCGGAATTCGTTGTCGTCGACACGACCGGTTTGGCCGAGGACTTCAGGGAAAAGGTGCGCGATATCGCTCGTGCCAATCATTATAATCTTGAGGTCATCCTGTTCGACTACAAGAAGCGGGACGATTATTACGCTTCGGAGCGTTCGAAGAAGCTGATTACGGCCCATATTAATCGGCTGCGCAAGGACGTGCTCGGATCGCTCGCGAGGGAAAAGTACGGCAAGATTCATAAGGTCCGGGCCAAAAACTTCTGGTCTCCGCAGGACGGCACCGCAAATCCGGATTATAAGGTCGTGATCGCGGATATGGATGAATTTATTTCATGCTCATTGCCTCAAGACGGCAAATACATCGTCGTTGGGGATGTGCATGAATGCGTCGATGAGCTGAAGGCGCTGCTTGCGAGCTTCGGTTTCGTCCTGGATGGCAATACGCTCGCGCAGACGGACAAAACACGCCATACGAAAGTGCTGCTCGCAGGCGACTGGATTGATAAAGGCGGGCGAACAGTGGAGATTATCGAATTCCTTCACGACAATCAGGAGCACTTCCTGTTCGTGCTCGGCAACCACGAGAACTTCGTCAGCAAGTATTTGAAAGGCGAAATTAAGGGAGTGGAGCAGGACCTGCTGGATTCTTTCTTCGATTCGACCGTCACGCTCGCCAACGCTAAGTCGCTGCTGGACAAATTCGATCATTTGGTCTCGTTGTCGAAGCCGTTCTATCGCCTGATCGGCACGCGTACGCCATCGTTCTACGTGACGCATGCCCCTTGCGAGAACAAATATATCGGCAAGCTGGATACCGATTCGCAGCGCCATCAGCGCAACTTCCGCATCGATCGCGAAGCGCCGCTCGAAGAGCAGCTGCCCTTCTTGAAGCGCGAAGCGGTCAGCAACCACCCGTACCATCTGTTCGGACACATTGCGGCGCAGCAGTCGTTCCGTATCAAGAACAAGATTCATATCGATACGGGAGTTGTGCAAGGCAATGCGCTGACAGGGGTCATTGTGGCGCATAAGCCCTTTTTCAAGACGCAGAAGGCAACTTCTGCCGTATCGTCAGAACCGTTGCCGCTCTTGTTCAAGGAAGAGCGCAAAGTGTCGTTGCAGGAGCTGGGAGACGAGGATGCGCGGAGGCTGCAATATATATCGAACAATAGGATCAACTTCGTATCCGGCACGATGTCGCCTGCGGATAAGGATGAAGCTGCGGGAGAGCTGGAGTCGCTGGCTCGCGGACTGGATTATTTTGCGAGCCGGGGTATCCATAAGGTTGTACTGCAGCCGAAGTACATGGGATCAAGGTGCAATGTGTATTTGCACAAGGAGACGGAACAGTGCTTCGCGGTTAGCCGTAACGGTTATAAGATTAACGCGATCGAGCTGACACCGGTGTATGAATCGCTTCTGAGTAAGTTCGGACAATACATGGAGGCAAATGCGATCAAGCTGCTGTTGCTGGACGGCGAGCTGCTTCCTTGGCTGGCGCTTGGCGACGGGCTCGTTCAGAGGCAGTTCAAGCCGATTGGCAAGGCGCTGGAGACAGAGCTTGCTCATCTGGCTGGCAGCGGCTTCGAGGAGGCTATGAATAAAATGCTTGCTTCATATGAGGACAGCGGCTTCGAGAAGGATCAGCATCATCTGGCGAAGGGTGCACTTAGCGAGAAGTATGGGACGAACGTCTACCAGACTTATAAGCATGTTGCCGAGCTGAGAGGGAAGTACGTTCCTCTAGAAGAGCATATTAGCGCCTATGAAACGTACAAGAAGCAGCTTGAGCTGTATGCCGAAGCGGGCGAACTGACGTATAAGCCGTTCGCGCTGCTTAAGATCGTCTACGAGAACGGCGAGGAGTCGCTGCCGGATTGGCCAACTTCGGAAATGTACCGTTTTTTGTCGGACGATGAATTCGTACTGTTGGATTTGACAGAGGCAGACAGCTACGGGCGTGCAGAACGTTACTTCGCCAAGCTGACGGTGGGGCAGCATATGGAGGGCGTTGTCATTAAGCCGGAGGAGCGGGATGAGCGTTCGCTTCCATATATGAAGGTGCGAAACCCGGAGTATTTGTCGATCATTTACGGGTACGATTACCGTTTCCCACATAAGTACGGCAAGCTGCTGAAGCAGAAAAACATTCAGCTCAAGGCTCGAACGTCGCTGAACGAGCATCGCCTCGGAAATCGGATGCTAGCGATACCGTTCGCGGACATTAACGCTTCGAACGAGAGCTATAAGGCAGCGGCAGCGGAGCTGCTGTTCGAGACGGCCAAGGAGAAGGAAATCGATCCGCGGCTGTAAGTATTTTCATAATAGGGTGTTGTCCAAGGCGGTCCATAGACCGCTCGGACAACACCTTTTTTTATACGTTACCGCCGAACAGAAGGCTGTAAGAGGTCCGGTAGATGCGGAAGACATCGGGCGACTGCTATTAGGCAGTACCGATGTTTTTCTTCGCAATATTGGACCTGGCGGACTGCGCTTTATGGTCGGCGTGAAAATGTCCGTAAACGAGGATATCATTTTTGCATTTGATATTGTGATTTCAGGTCGTTCTTACAAGCTGTCCGGCGTAATCGCATGGTGCAAAGAGGCGGACTCCGGTATATATGAATATGGCCTTCAATTTCAATTGAATGAGAATGAACGAGCGGAGCTCCTGATCGCCTTAAATCAGCTTGCCATTGTACTGCAAGGCGATTATCCTTCTTCGATGCCGTTTTTCACAGGAGATCCGATGTCCTTTCTGAAAGAAACTAAAAAGATAATTCATCAAGTATGCAAAGCATTTTACGCCTCGGCTAGGCCGGGCGTAAGATGCTTTTTTTTCAAGTCGTTATTCGAAAGCCGCATCGGCCGTAAAAAATCGGGTAATAGTAGTTAGGAAGGAAAAGGAGGGATACAAGGTGAAGCTAACGCCGGAGCAACGGATACAGCTGCATGGCTTCAATAACTTGACGAAGTCGCTCAGCTTCAACATGTACGATATCTGCTATACGAGAACGAAAGAGGAGAGGGAGTCTTACATTGCCTATATCGACGAGCAGTACAACTCCGATCGCTTGACGAAAATATTGAATGCCGTGTCCGATATTATCGGAGCTCATATCCTGAATATCGCCAAGCAGGATTACGTGCCCCAGGGCGCAAGCGTAACGCTGCTCGTATCGGAAGGTCCAATCGTTGAAGTGCCGACGGAATCGTACGAAGAGTCCCCCGGGCCACTGCCGGCGTCTGTCGTCATGCAGATGGACAAAAGTCACATTACGGTTCATACCTATCCCGAATACCATCCGGACGAGGGGATCAGCACGTTCAGGGCTGACATCGACGTGTCGACCTGCGGCGAGATTTCGCCGCTTAAGGCGCTCAATTACTTGATCCATCAGTTCGATACCGACATCATGACGATCGATTACCGGGTACGCGGATTCACGAGGGACATTTACGGGGATAAGCTGTTTATCGATCATGACATCAATTCGATCCAGAACTACATTCCGAAAGAAGAAGCAGCATTGTATGACATGATCGACGTTAATATTTATCAGGAAAACGTATTTCATACGAAGTGCAAGTTGAAGCAGTTCGATCTGAACAACTATTTGTTCGGTTACACGAAGGACACGCTGACGCCACAGGAGCAAGAAGAGATTACGAGCCGGTTAAAATCCGAGATGGACGAAATCTTTTACGGCAAAAATATAAGGAGCTGATCAAAGATGACGAACGCATCGAACAATAAAAAGCCGGTGTTTCCGCCGCAAAACCAAAACCGCCAGCCGGGGATCGAATCGGAGATGAGTCCGCTGCCGATCTTCGAATGGGAAGGGTATAAAGCAGCAGGTAAGCTGAAGGGCAAGGTTGCGATCATCACGGGCGGTGACAGCGGAATAGGGCGCGCCGTCTCGGTCGCCTATGCCAAGGAGGGTGCGGATGTATGCATCGTGTACCTGGACGAGCATGACGACGCAAAAACGACAAAAGCGGCTATTGAGAAGGAAGGCGTGAAGTGCCTCCTGATCGCGGGCGATGTCGGAGACGAATCGTTCTGCAAGGATGTCGTCAAGCAGACGATCTCGGCTTACGGTAAGCTGGACATAGTCGTGAACAATGCGGCCGAGCAGCATGTAAGGAAGAAGCTCGAGGATATTACAGCGGAGCAGCTTCATGCGACGTTCCGTACGAACGTGTTCAGCATGTTCTACCTGACGATCGCGGCGATGCCGCATCTGAAAGCGCCGGCTTCGATCATCAATACGGCTTCGATCACGGCATACAAGGGCAATCCGACGCTGATCGATTACTCCTCGACCAAAGGCGCGATCGTGTCGTTCACCAGAGCGCTCGCCGCCAACCTTGCGGCCCAGGGCATCCGCGTCAACGGCGTTGCGCCCGGGCCGATCTGGACGCCGCTTATTCCGGCTTCGTTCGATGCGCAATCCGTATCCACGTTCGGTTCGGACACGCCGATGGGACGAGCGGGACAGCCTTACGAGCTGGCGGCAGCGTACGTCTATCTTGCAAGCGACGACTCGAGCTATATGACCGGGCAGATGCTGCATATCAACGGCGGGGAAATCGTTAACGGTTAAGTGAAAAATCCGTGGATATGTTTGGCGTTTCGAACGTAGCTACGGATTTTTTTCTATGATTGAGCAGCTTGTAAGTGCATATATGATCTTACAGGTGAAGAGTAACCCCTGATTTGAGTCTGTAAGAGCGCATATGAGCTTACAGAACTCGAAAGGAGTGACCATGGCTTACAGGAAGCCATGCTCCTTCGCGTAACTGCCCCAATGCGGGCGTCTGCCGTCGACGTCGACGATGCCGAATTCGTCGGACATCGTCCAGCTGGGGAACACGAGTCCGGTGCGGGACATGAGATCGGCGCTGGCAGCAAGCGCGGCGACGCCTCTTCCGATATAATACGGCGTCTCGGATTGCGAGAAGTGAACGACGTTAGGATCGTCGCTGTGGTTGACGGCATCCTGCCAGTTGGCCTCGGTTACTTTGAAATGCTCCAGCATTTCCTCCGAACGAAGGAAGCCGGGCGTAATCGCAATGGCAGCGACATTGTGCGGCTTAAGCTCCACAGCCATCGATTCTGCAAGATGAATCGGCGAGATTTTAGCCAAGCTGTAGAACAGATTGCCGCGGTAACGATAGTCGATGCCATCGGTCACCTCGATGATGAGTCCTTGACCGCGGGCAACCATAAGCGGCGCGCCGTAATAGCTCGTGATAAGATGGGCCTTCACAGCACGCTCCTGCATGAGCAAACCATTACTAAGCGATTGCTCCCAGAACGGCTTGCCCCACTCGCTCAGCTTCTCGCCGCCCCATATATTGTTGACGAGGATATCAAGTTGTCCTTCGCGTTCTTCCTTAATTCGCTCGAACAAGGCTTGCACGTCCGACGGGTCGGTATGATCGACGCGAACAGGAATGCCGATTCCGCCGCTAGCCGTTATGAGCTCGGCCGTCTCGTCGATCGTCTCCGATCTTCCGAGATCCGATGGGCTGCCCTTTATGCTTCTTCCCGTGCAGTAAACCGTCGCTCCCGCTGCTCCCAAGCCTACGGCAATGCCGCGCCCGGCGCCCCTTGTTGCTCCTGCCACGACGGCTACTTTTCCTTCCAATGGCTTCATTCGGATGCTCCTCTTTATTCATATTTGTCATACTGTTCTTGTAGTTTAGCAATTAATACATGACAACATACTGTCATATATCTTTTGCTATTCGGAAGTATCGCGTGAGCAAGCAATAGCCATTTCGTTATGGTATGATTGATGGATAAAATCCGAGGTCTCCCACCCGAGACGATTGTATAAAGGAGAGATGCCAGCGATGGAGAAAGCATTCGAACAGTACTTAGAAAAATATGCGCAATTGATCGTCAAAACAGGCGTGAACGTTCAGCAAGGACAAGAGGTGTTCATTACCGGCGCAGTCGAGCAAGCTTCTTTCGTTCGACTCGTAGCTGCCGCGGCTTACGATGCGGGAGCGGGGAACGTACACGTGGAGTGGATGGACGACGCTTTGTCGAGGCTTAAATACGAAAAGGCTGACGATAAAGTGTTTACGGAGTACCCGCAATGGGAGACGGATAAGCGCAACTCTTTCGTCGATCGCGGAGCGGTATTCATCTCCATCGTGTCCTCCAGCCCGGATTTGCTTAAAGGGATCGATTCCAAACGGATCGCGAACTTCCAGAAGGCCGCAGGTCAAGGCTTGCGTGAATTCCGGAGGGCTACGCAGGCTGACAAGGTTAGCTGGACGGTTGTCGCGGCAGCGGGCAAGGAATGGGCGGCAAAAGTGTTCCCGAATGCGAGCGAGCAGGAAGCTGTAGAGCTGCTGTGGAACGCCATATTCGATTCCGTACGGCTTCATGCGGAAGATCCGGTGCAGGCATGGGAAGATCATCACCGGACCTTATCGGCTAAGAGCGACAAGCTCAATGAATATCGCTTCCATAAGCTTCACTACACGGCGCCTGGCACCGATCTTACGATCGAACTGGCGGAGAAACATATTTGGGTCGCCGCAGGCAGCACGAATGAGCAAGGCGTGCCGTTCATGGCGAACATGCCTACCGAGGAAGTGTTCACCGTGCCGCTGAAGGAAGGCGTGAACGGCTACGTGTCCAGCACGAAACCGCTTAGCTACGGCGGGAACATTATCGACCGCTTTAAGGTGACTTTCGAGGACGGTCGAATCGTAGAAACGGAAGCGGAAGAAGGACATGAGTTTTTGCAAAAGCTAGTTGAAATCGACGAAGGCTCCCATTACTTGGGGGAAGTGGCGCTAGTGCCTCATCAGTCGCCGATCTCGCAATCGAACATTCTGTTCTACAACACGTTGTTTGACGAGAACGCATCGAATCACTTGGCCATCGGCAGCGGTTACGCCTTCAACATCGAAGGCGGCAAAACGATGTCGCCCGAACAATTGATTGCGAGCGGCGTGAACAGCAGCATTACGCATAACGACTTCATGATCGGCTCGGCCGAGATGGATATCGACGGGATCCAGAAGGACGGCACGGTCATCCCGATCTTCCGCAAAGGGAACTGGGCATTCTAAGCAGGGTTTCAGGATCAGACATGAAGAAGAGGCGCATTACGCAGGCATAGGCCTGTAGGCGTCTCTTTCTTTTTTTTTGCAAAATGACGGTTACGGAGAGGGGAATTGTGGAAGAACATACAAGAGTCACCCAAAATATCGTTGTCTATATGACAAATGTCATATAGACCTCTTGACGTTTATGACTACAGGACATGACGTTTCTTCTTTACAATGAATAGTGAAGATGCTGTACGGCTACAAATGCTTGATGTATCTTCCAAGCACTACTATTAAGGAGTGAGTTTGCATGACAGAGCAGAAACAAGCGAACTTAAAAAAAGAAGTCGCGCCATACGAAAAAACCGAATTGAAATCGAGCATTAGACAGCTCATTAACACGGTAATACCCTTATTGTTGCTTTGGTATGCCGCATACTATAGCTTATCCATCTCTTACCTTCTTACGCTTGCGATCGGGATCGTCGCTTCCGGCTTCGTCATTCGGACGTTTATTATTTTCCATGACTGCTGCCACCAGTCGTTCTTCAAGAGCCGCCGCGCCAACGATATTATCGGTACGATAACAGGCGTTTTAACGCTCGTTCCCTATCAGCAATGGAAAAACACGCACTCGATTCACCACGCGACGAGCAGCAATCTCGACAAACGCGGCGTCGGCGATTTGTGGATTCTGACCGTGGAAGAATACGCGGCAGCATCTAAGTGGCTGAAGCTGGCTTACCGCTTATACCGCCATCCGTTTGTGATGTTCGGACTAGGTCCAATCGCTGTATTTATGGTTCAATACCGCTTCAACCGCAAAGGCGCGAAACGCAAGGAACGTATGAATACGTACCTGACGAATGCGCTTATCGTGGGGCTGTACGCGCTGTTGTGCTGGGCAATCGGCTGGGAAGCTTTCTTGCTGGTACAAGGTCCGATCTTCTACCTATCCGGCGTACTCGGTATTTGGCTGTTCTATGTTCAGCATCAATTCGAGGATTCCTACTTCGAGCACAATGACGAATGGAGTTATGTAAAAGCAGCCGTAGACGGCAGCTCTTACTATAAACTTCCGAAGGTGCTGCAATGGATGACGGGCAACATTGGTTACCATCACGTCCACCATTTGAGCCCGAAAGTACCTAACTATTACTTGGAGGAAGCGCATAATTCGACGCCTCCCCTTCATAACGCAACGACGATAACGATTAAAGAAAGTCTGGAATCGTTGAAATTCCGTCTATGGGATGAAACGAACGGCAAGTTCGTCAGCTTCAGAGAGGTTAGAGGCCGCCTGAAACAGTCGGCAGCAGCCGGCAAAGCTGCCAAACGAAGCACGACAAGGCCTAGCCTGCAAGGCAAGTAATGGGTTGCCGAGACGCCGGTATATGCTACAATACAAGCATACAGACAACTCCGGCAAGGAAGCCTGCAACCGGGCTATAGGAGAATTCCGATGCAAAACTGGTACCAAATCTTCCATAAAAGCACAGGACTAAGCCCGTACGTCTGGGTCGTCCTGTGCATTCTTCCTTTTTACTTCATATTTCGATCTTCGACGACGTATGAGATCGTGTACGGGATTTTGATGATTGTCCTGTTCTTCGTTTGTTACGTGCTCTCTTTCGTATCGAAGGGGTGGAAGCTATATTTCTGGACGAGTATGCAGATCGTGATCTCGATCGCGATGACGCTGCTTTTCAGCTACGTGTATTTCTCGATTTTCCTGGCGTTATTCATCGGGAACGTGCAGAACCGAATCGGCTTCTTCACCTTGTATACCGTTCATTTGATTACGACGTTCATCACGATTAACTACGGTTTCGTCTCGTCGAATCCGCTGTTCGTATCGCAGTTTCCGTTTGTGTTGATTTGTTTGATCGTCGTTATATTGCTGCCTGTCAACACATACAATCGGGTTAAGCAAGGCCGATTGCAAGGACAATTGGAGGATGCCAACAAACGAATCTCGGATTTGATCACGATGCAGGAGCGTCAGCGGATTGCCCGCGACCTGCATGATACGCTCGGACAGAAGCTGTCGCTAATCGGACTTAAGAGCGACTTGGCAGGCAAGCTCATCACGAAAAATCCGGCCAAAGCGCAAGCCGAGATTAACGACGTGAGGCAGACGGCCCGCACGGCGCTTAAGGAAGTCCGGGAGCTTGTGACGCAGATGCGCGGGACGAGAGTCGAGGACGAAATGTTCCGCGTCATGCAAATTTTGAAGGCAGCGGAAATCGAGTTCCGCCTCGAAGGCGAAGTAAAGCTGAGCGATGCGTCGCTGCTTATCGAGAACGTGCTCAGCATGTGCTTGAAAGAAGCGGTTACGAATGTCGTTAAGCATAGCCGGGCGTCCGAATGTCTCGTCGCGATTGAGCCTAGGCGGGGAGAGCTTGTTATCCGCGTTCAAGACAACGGCGTTGGGATCGCGAATCCTGCTGGGGCCATGCGCGGCAACGGACTACAAGGCATGAAGGAGCGGTTGGAATTCGTTAACGGAAGCTTGGAGATTCAATCGGTCGATGGCGAAGTCGAGGGTGCGGGAACGACCTTGCTCATGAGAGTGCCTATTCCGATCATTCAGCCGGCAAAGGAGGCGGAAGCGTGATTACCATCGTTATTGCGGAGGATCAACGGATGCTGCTAGGTGCGCTTGCTTCGCTGCTTGATCTTGAAGACGATATGAAAGTCGTTGGAACGGCTGGCAACGGCGAGGAAGCGATAGCGCTCGTCCAGCGCCATAAGCCGGATATCTGCATTATGGATATCGAGATGCCGGTGAAGACCGGTCTGGAGGCTGCCGAAGAGCTGAAGGGCTCCGGCTGCAAAGTGATGATTCTTACGACGTTCGCGAGATCCGGCTACTTTGAGCGCGCGTTGAAAGCGGGCGTTAGCGCTTATATGCTCAAGGATAGCCCAAGCGAGGAGCTGGCCGGATCGATTCGCAGCGTTATGGCCGGCCGCCGAATCTATGCAACCGAGCTAGTAGACGAGGCATACGGCGGGCAAGACAATAACCCGCTCACCGAGCGCGAGAAGGAAGTGCTGGGGCTCGTCGCCGACGGCAAGAACACGAAGGAAATCGCCAGCGAGCTATTCATCACGACGGGAACGGTCCGCAACTATATTTCGGTCATTCTCGATAAGCTTGGCGTCAACAACCGGATCGAGGCGATTACCCGCTTCAAGGAGAAGGGCTGGTTCAAGTAAAAAGCAGGACAGGAGCGGAAGCTCAAGTCCTGCTTTTTTTTGCGTAGAGCGGAGAGTTTATGGCTCTGTATGAAAATAACAGGAGTTTCTCCCTCTATACGCAAACGCTATCGGCATTTGTAGAGATAAAAATAGCCCCTACACTTTAACGGCATTTCGCCGAACTAATTCGGGCTAACCAGCCGAAAGTGTACGTGTAACGGCATTTCATCAAACTAATTAAACCTTTTTCCCTCATAACGCCAAAACCGCTTCATTAGCGTCTTGAAATCGAACTAAATGAGGCAATCCCGCTATTACCCTGCAATTATTTTCCCAAAACGACACTATCGAGCAGGCCAGTGAATATCGAGCGTATCGGTGAATAGGCAGTGTCTGATTTGGAAAAAATAGCTTGACATTCACTTTGTATATGTCATAATGATATTATCAAAACGAAATTATCGAATTATTGTTATCAAATCGCCCTAAATCATTCAAAGCAGGTGAGTCCAGTGTCCGAGTATAACGAGAACGAAACGAGCTATTCATCCAGTCATTATCGTACGCCTGATGGCGCGCCTGCGGATATCGTTATATTCACCATTACGTCCACCGAGAGAAATATAGGCAAGAAGACGCTCCCGCTCAGAGAGCTGCAAGTGCTGCTGATCGAGAGGAAGCGGTGGCCGTTCGTTGGCCAGTGGGCGCTCCCGGGCGGCTTCGCCAAGGAGACGGAGACGATTCAAGCCTGCGCGGAGCGCGAGTTAGAAGAAGAGACTGGGGTATCGGGACTTCATATCGAGTACTTCAACGTATACAGCAAGCCGGGGCGCGACCCCAGGGGCTGGATTATCTCTCACGCGTTCTTCGCTCTCGTCCACGAATCGCTGCTTGCGGAGCGCCGGGCGGCGGACGATGCCGCCGACGTTAAGCTGTTCACGGCCCAAGAGGCGCTGGCGATGAATCTCGCCTTCGATCATAACGAGGTGCTGAGAGACGCGCTCGAGCGAATCCGTCATAGCATGCTGACGACGACGATCGCGAAGCAGTTTTTGCCGGAGGAATTCACGATCAGCGAGCTGTATCAAGTGATCCAGACGGTCGTGCCGGAATTCGAGGAGCAGAACTTCATTCGCAAAATAACGTCCACGCAAAGCCGTAAAGGGCTCATCGAGGAAGCGATAGATCAGACGGGCCAGCCAAAGATGTCCAACCGCTACTCCCAACGCGCCGCGCAGCTTTACCGATTTACCGATTATGTGCCTCAGTTGTCCATTTACAGCTAGGCCTTCTTTTTTAAAGACCCATATTGTCGTTTTGAAAATATTAATATAAGGATGGTGTCGATGATGAAAGCATTGATCGTAATCGATTACACGATTGATTTTGTCGTTGGAAAGCTGCCATGCGGCGAGCCGGGTATGGCGACCGAGGGGCGGATCGCCCAGTTGACGAAGCAATTTGCAGAGCAGGGTGATTTTGTCGTGATGGCGGTCGATCTTCACGAGGAGAACGACAGCTATCATCCGGAGCATAAGCTGTTCCCGCCTCATAATATTCGAGATACCGAGGGACGTCGCCTATACGGCAAGCTGGATGAAGTATATGAGCAGCATAAGGAAACGATCTATTGGATGGACAAAACGCGGTACAGCGCTTTTTGCGGGACGGATCTGGAGCTGAAGCTGCGGGAGAGAGGCATTACCGAGCTGCATCTGGTCGGCGTATGCACCGATATTTGCGTCCTGCATACGGCGGTCGATGCGTACAACAAGGGCTTCGAGATCCATGTGCATGAGGATGCGGTTGCGAGCTTCAATGAAGCGGGGCATGATTGGGCGCTGGGGCATTTCCGCCATACACTCGGCGCTGCAGTAGAGAAAGAAGGAGAGTGAGCCAACATGAACGGACCTAACTTAACGCTTCATACCGATAAATATCAAATCAATATGATGTACGCGCATTGGCTGCATGGCACGGCGAACGACAAGGCGGTATTCGAGGCTTATTTCCGCAAGCTGCCGTTCGGCAACGGCTTCGCGGTATTCGCCGGGCTGGAGCGCATCGTCCGCTATATCGAAGAGCTGCGCTTCGGCGATGAAGAGATCGATTACTTGCGTACGCAGGAGGAGAACTATCGGGAGGCATTCCTGGAGGAGCTGCGCACCTTTCGTTTCACCGGCAATCTGTACGCCGCTCCCGAAGGGACCCTCGTCTTCGCCGGCATGCCTCTCCTATGCGTAGAGGCGCGGATGTTCGAAGCCCAATTGATCGAGACGGCGATGCTTAACTTTTTGAACTATCAGACGCTCGTTGCGACGAAGGCGGCGCGAGTGAAGCAAGCGGCTCCGGATGATGGGCTGCTGGAGTTCGGCACGCGCAGAGCGCAGGAAGCGGACGCGGCGGTCTGGGGAGCGCGGGCGGCGTACATTGCCGGTTTCCATGCGACTTCGAATTTGCGCGCGGGCATGATGTTCGGCATTCCCGCCAAAGGAACGCATGCCCACGCATGGGTGCAAGGCCATGATACGGAGGAGGAGGCGTTCCGCAAATACGCGGAGGCGCTGCCCGATCAAGTGACGCTGCTCGTGGACACTTACAATACGCTGACGAGCGGCGTTCCGAACGCGATCAAAGTCGCGAAGCTTCTCGAGAGCAGGGGCAAACGGATGCAGGCGATCCGGCTCGACAGCGGCGACCTCGCCTACTTATCGCAGACCGCTCGCAAGATGCTCGACGAAGCGGGCTTGCCGTACGTGAAGATCGTCGCATCGAACGATCTTGACGAGAACATTATTTTCAACCTGAAGGCGCAAGGCGCGAAGATCGACACCTGGGGCGTTGGCACGAAGCTCATTACGGCAGCCGATCAGCCGGCTCTCGGCGGGGTCTATAAGTTGGTAGCCAGGGAGAAGGACGGCGGGTACGTTCCGGTTATTAAAATATCGGGCAACCCCGAGAAAGTAACGAATCCGGGTTACAAGGAAGTGTACCGTATCGTGGATACCCGGACGGGCAAGGCGGAGGCGGATTACGTAACACTCAAGGGAGAGAAGGGAGTCGTGGACGGGGAGCGGATTAAGCTGTTCGATCCGGTGCATCCGTACATGCACAAGTACGTCGACCACTATGAGGCGATTCCGCTCTTGCAGACGATTTTCGCGGATGGTGCGCTTGTTTACGAGCTTCCAAAGCTTGATCGCATACAGCAATATCATGCGGAGCAGCTTACGCTGTTCTGGCCGCAATACTTGCGCAAGCTTAACCCAGAGACTTACCGAATTAGCTTAAGCGAGGCGGCATACAAGCTGAAGATGGACTTGATCGAACAGCATCACGGGTAACAGCTTAGGAAACGGGGGAGAGGACGATGAATAAACCGTGGACGTTGGTTGCTGCACTGGTCATTATGCTTGGAATTGCTTATTTCACATCGACGACGACGCTTGAGATCGTCGCGACGACGACAGGGCTGCTAAGCGTGTGGTTAACCGCAAGAGAGAAGATATGGGCTTGGCCGATCGGCCTCGTTAACGTTGCATGTTTCTTCTACATGTTCTACGAGGTGAAGCTGTACGCCGATATGACGCTGCAGGTGTTCTTCTTCATCTTAAGCATATATGGCTGGGTCATTTGGCTGACGAAACGAAACGGGGCTGAGGTAAGGCCGACTCGGCGAATATCTCCTCGGTTAGCGGGTATATTGCTAGTCGCTTTGTTCGCAGGAACAGGAATATGGGGTTACGTGCTGGCGACTTATACGGATGCATCGATTCCTTATCCTGACGCTTTCATCGCGATGTTAAGCCTGATTGCCCAAATGCTGCTGTCGTACAAAATACTGGAGAACTGGTACTGCTGGATCGTCGTCGACGTACTGTCGGTAGGCATGTATTTATATAAAGACTTGAATATGCTCGCCTTCCTGTACGTTATTTTCTTATGCATCGCCATATCGGGACTCATTACTTGGAAAAAACAGCAGGAGGTGGCGACATGGGAGAGCGCCGGATTGGATTGACGCTCGGCAAGTACGCGCCGTTCCACCGGGGCCATCAATATGTCGTAGAAACGGCGCTGCGCGAGATGGATGACGTGATCGTCATCATCTATGATTGCCCCGAGACGATCGACATTCCGTTGCCAGTACGGGCTGGCTGGATAAGGAAGTTATATCCGAGGGCTCGCGTCATCGAGGCATGGGGCGGACCGAATGAGATGGGCTACACGCCGGAAATAAAACGGATGCATGAGTTATATGTGTTAGGGCTGCTGGACGGGCAACGGATTACGCATTTCTATTCGAGCGAGCCTTATGGGGAGCATATGAGCGAGGCGCTTGGGGCTGCCGATCGGCGGGTCGATATGGAGAGGACGACGTATAAGGTATCGGGAACGGCGGTGCGCGAGTCGCCGTATGAGAAGCGAGCCTTCCTGGATCCTATCGTCTACCGCGATATGATTACGAAGGTCGTGCTATTGGGAGCCCCTTCGACGGGGAAGACGACGCTCGCCGCATCGCTGGCCGAGCGATATGATACCGTATGGATGCCCGAATACGGGCGGGAATATTGGGAGCGGCATCACGTCGACCGGCGCTTATCGAAGGAGCAGCTCGTCGAGATCGCCGAAGGGCATATAGAGCGGGAGGAAGGGATGTTCGGCGAAGCGCGGCGTTATGCCTTCGTCGATACGAATGCAATCACGACGTACATGTTTAGCCTCTATTATCATGGGGAAGCGCATCCAAGATTGGCCGAACTGGCTGAACTGGCAGCAACGCGATATGATCTCGTATTCGTGTGCGACACGGACGTTCCGTACGACGATACGTGGGATCGCTCGGGGGATGTGCAGCGCATGGAATTTCAAGCCGCTATAATAGCGGATTCGGAGCAGCGGGGCATCCCGTATACGTTGCTTAGCGGAACGGTAGAGCAGCGCGTGCGGAAGGTTGCCGAGGTGCTTGAAGGTGCTTGAAGGTGCTTGAAGGTGCTGACGCATAAACGATTAGAAGCGGAGACTAGCTAAGGAAAAGGCAGCTAGTCTCTTTGTTTTGCTGCATAAGGTATCCGTGGCATCCCTCACTGTTTTTCTCTGACAGCTGGTTGCAGTATGTGCAATAGACTGGGCTTTAAAAGCTGCGCATGACTGTTCTCGTTTCATTAAAAACAACGGATGGAGTCGCCTGCCGGCATTTTTGCGCTTATCAGCTTCGCTAACAAATCTGAGATTGGATTGATGATTGTTAGTTGATTATGCTAACATAATGTAAGGTCGTTGGGTGAAGAGGCAAGTACGAACTGACGTTGCATTCGAAATAAAGGGAAAGCGGGCTGTAGCGATTATGGAACAAAGGAAAGAGCCTTACATAAATGAGGAAGAGGCTGCAGCAACAGGCTTCGATATGAAAGCGCATGCACGATATACGGGCAGATTGGATTGGAGCGACTCTGCCGGACCGTTGCTCGCTTGGGCGGGAAGTTCGATAACGGTACGTTTCCAAGGGAGTTCCGCTAACATGCGATTAGCGGCTGTGGAACGGAACGATACATGGGTTGACGTAACGGTCGACGGAGGAGAACCGCGCAAATATTATATCGATGAATCGGGTCATGCGCTGAACATCGCGACGGGGCTCGGGGATGGCTCCCATACGCTCGTCATCCGCAAGCGTACGGAGGCCATGTTCGGAACCGTGCGCTTCCTCGGCATAGAGCTGCCGGAGGGCGGTCTGTTTCTTAAGCCGCCGCCGCGTAAGGCGCGGAGGATCGAGTTGATCGGCGATTCGATCAGCGCGGGCTCGGGCAACGAGGGCAAGGACGGCGATCCGAATATCGCCGAGCATGAGAATAACGGCAAAGCGTACGGTACGCTTGCAGCGGAAGCGTTAGACGCAGAGATGCATACGACAGCCGTCTCCGGCATCGGGTTGATCGTGAACTACGGTGACGAACGCGTGAATACGATGACCGCGCAATACGAGCGATTGAATGCGCTGCATGCCGAACCTAAGTGGGATTTCGCGGAGTGGACGGCGGATGTCGTCGTCATTAATTTGGGGACGAACGACAGTAAATACGAGCTGGACCGCGCTCAGTTCGTGAGCGCTTACGAAGCATTCGTCGCGCGTATACGGAGCTATTATCCGGAAGCGCATATCTTTATGACGTTAGGGCCTTTTCGATCGTCGCCTGTCAAGGAATATATAAGCGAAGCCTATGATCGCATACATGCGGCTGGAGACGCCAAAGTGCATCATTTCTTGTTCGACGAGGCGAACAGGGAACGGGACGGCATGGGCGAGACCGGCCATCCGACCGTCATCACGCATGCTTTGATGGCCGGGCAATTGACGCAGCAAATCAAGCACAAGCTCGGTTGGTAACGACTGCTCGACTATCGTCGATTCGGGTTGGGCGGTTGGTACGGATTGAAAAAAGGTTTTCGCGGCCGGTTCGGCATGTACGTCCCTCCGTTATTGGAGCATCTCGGCTTAGCGGAAGTCGAGCACAACGCAAGGAATAATCGGATGAGGGCAATATAGCGGCAAAAAAGAGAGGAAAGCCTTAGCGGTGCGTCGTGCACCGGTCTAGGCTTTCCTCTCTTCGTATATAAGGCAGTCAATAGCGGCTGCGCGCAAGCTTCCGTTTTGCAAGAGCGACGAACGGCTCCGCCTTATGCGGAGCTGATCGAAGCGCGCGTGTACGCTTAGAATAGCAGCCATCGGGCAGAGCCCCTGTTGAATCCGTAGCGGATTATCGCGATCGGAGCGACAGGGGCTCTGCTTGCTTCGGTTTTTCACGAAATTCGCTTCTTAATTCACCATTTTCCACTTCCGACCCGCTTTCCGAAAATCGTGAAGTTGTCGTCTCCTCCCGTATTACCCCGCTACAAGTCACCGCGTAACGGAAAATCGATAACAACTTGAATATTTCCCGTTGAGCGGATTCTGAAAACCGATTAAGGTCAGAGCAGTCAGCGAATTTGTTTACAAGGAGGCTGCCAATGACCGCAATTAACGGAACAAAAAGTTATGTGTTCGAAGGAGACGTCCCATTCGGGAGCTGCCATGCTTCAACGGTTACGAGACTGTCGGGCGGAGATATAGCAGCCGCTTGGTTCGGCGGTACATGCGAGGGCGATCCCGATGTCGATATATGGATGTCGCTCCGGCACGGCGATCAATGGTCGCCGCCGGTGAAAGCAGCCCAAGAGGAAGGAATGCCGCATTGGAATCCGGTATTATTCGAGGATGACGACCAGCTCTACTTGTTCTACAAAGTCGGGCATACGTTCTCGGACTGGTATACCCGGTTCATCGTATCCGGCGACGGAGGGTTGACCTGGTCACCGCCAGCCGAGCTCGTGCCGGGCGACCGCGGGGGGCGAGGCCCCGTTCGCAACAAGCCGATCAAGCTTCGAAGCGGGCTTTGGCTGGCACCGGCTTCGCTGGAGCAGGAGGCTTGGGAGGCGTTCGTGGACCGCTCCGCGGATCGTGGACGGACGTGGAAGCGAAGCGCGATGATCGCGACGGACATTCCGCGCGAGCCGGGCAGGGGTGTCATCCAACCGGCGCTTTGGGAATCCGCGCCGGATCAAGTCCATATGCTGCTCCGCAGCACGGAGGGCCGCATCTACCGCAGCGATTCAAGCGACGGCGGCGCAACCTGGAGCGCCGCCTATGCGACTTCGCTGCCCAACAATAACAGCGGCATCGACATCGCGCGGTTGCCTGACGGCCAGCTTGCGCTGGCGTACAACCCGGTCGGCAGCAATTGGGGGCCGAGAACGCCGCTCGTTATCGGCTTGTCCGGCGACAACGGGGAGACGTGGGAGCAGGCGCTCGCGCTCGAGGAGGACGAGGGCGAATATTCGTACCCGTCCGTTGCAGAAGCGGGAGGCAAGCTGCACGTCACCTATACGTGGAACAGACAAAAAGTAGCTTTCTGGGAGCTGACGATGTAATGGGTATATTCGAGGCAAGAGGAGATCAATTCATATACGATCATGAGCCGATCCAGCTCATATCGGGCGCCGTTCATTATTTCCGGATCGTACCCGAATATTGGCGGGACCGCCTGTTGAAGCTGAAGGCTTGCGGCTTCAATACGGTGGAAACCTATGTGCCGTGGAACTTTCACGAGCCGAAGCCCGGGAAGTTCCGATTTGGCGGCATGGCCGACATCGAGCGCTTCCTGCGCATCGCGGCGGAGCTTGGCCTGCATGTCATCGTTCGCCCTAGCCCTTACATATGCGCGGAATGGGAGTTCGGCGGCTTGCCAGCCTGGCTGCTTGCGGACTCGGATATGCAGCTTCGCTGCCATCATAAGCCGTTTCTGGACAGAGTCGATGCCTATTACGATGAATTGCTGCCAAGGCTCGCGCCGTTTCAATGCACGAAAGGCGGACCGATCATCGCGATGCAGATCGAGAACGAATACGGAAGCTACGGCAACGACGGCCGTTATTTGCGCTATTTGAAGGACGCGATGATCCGCAGGGGGGTCGAGGTGCTGTTGTTCACGTCGGATGGCCCGACGGATGCGCTTCTGCAGGGGGGATCCGTTCCGGGCGTGCTGGCGACCGCCAATTTCGGCTCCAGCCCAGCCTCCTCCTTCGCTAAGCTGCGCGAATACGAGGCGGAAGGGCCGCTGATGTGCATGGAATATTGGAACGGCTGGTTCGACCATTGGGGCAAGCCGCACCATACGAGGGATGCGGAGGACGTAGCCGCCGTATTCGGGGAGATGCTTGCAGCCGGAGCGTCGGTCAACTTCTACATGTTCCATGGCGGCACGAACTTCGGCTTCTGCAGCGGAGCGAATGCCCAGCTGCACGACCATTACGAGCCGACGGCAACGAGCTACGATTACGACGCTCCGCTCGACGAGACTGGACAGCCGACGGCAAAGTACGGCGCTGTTCGCGAGGCGATTGCCCGGCATGCGGGAGTGTCGTTCACGCCCGCCGTGAATGAGGGACTGATGCCTGCCCCGGCAGAGCGAATCGCATACGGCGTTCTTGAGATGCAGGAACAGGGAAATCTGTTCGGGCAGTTGGATGCCCTATCGGAGGCGGTGCGCTCAACGGTGCCGCTCCCGATGGAGAAGGTCGGGCAAAGCTGCGGTTTTATCGTCTATACGACACGCATCTCCGGTCCAAGGCCGATGGAACAGCTGCATGTGCAGGAGGTGAGGGACCGTGCGCTTGTGTTCGTCAACGAGGCGTTCGTCGGCGTCATCGAGCGGGCGGAGAAGGAGCAGACCGTTTCCTTCGAAGTACCGGCCGGCGGGGCGGAGCTGCGGATCGTGGTCGAGAATATGGGCAGGATCAACTACGGCCCGTACTTAAAGGACCGCAAAGGCATTACGGAGGGCGTTCGGCTCGGCTTCCAGTTTTTATTCGATTGGAGCATTCATCCGCTTCCGCTTGAGGACGTGTCGGCGATCGCCTATGGCGGGGCGGCGGCGAAGGAGCAGAAGCAGCCGTTCTTTTGCCGGGCGCATCTGGATGTGGAACGGCCTGCGGATACGTTCATCGACATGAGCGGCTGGACGAAAGGCGTCGTCTTCGTCAACGGCTTCAACCTGGGTCGCTATTGGAACAGGGGTCCGCAAAAAACGTTGTACGTGCCGGCCCCGCTGCTGCGCGAGGGAGCCAATGAAATCATCGTCTTCGAGCTGCACGGGTCGACGGAACGGGTTATTCGTTTTACGGATTCGCCTATGTTGGACGGAGACGTTAAGAGCCAATGAAAATTTTAGATAAGGGATAACCGGGAGGGAATGCGAATGAAACATACCGTTCTATTTTACGATGCGTCGTTCCCTTATGAAGGCGTCAGGCCAAACGGGCAGCAATTGTCGGCCTTGGCCGGAATTGGCGAGGTAGCGGACGCGGAACAGCTTGCTTCGGCGCTTGCGAAGGCTGACTGCCTGGTCTATCTGCATGGCAAATACGTGCCGAAGAAGGCTTGGCCCGCCTTGCTGGCCTTCTTGAAGCGCGGGGGCGGTCTCGTTCATATCGGCGGAGAGCCGCTGCGCGTTCCCGTCTATCTCGACAACGGACGGTGGCGGACGGAGCCGGTGCAGACGGCCTATCACCAAGCGCTGAACATTCATGAGATGCTCGCGGTCGACGCTGCCAGGATCGTGTTATACGAAGCAAATGCCGATATTCCTCTATTTGCGGGCAAGGAGCGCCTCTTCGAGGTGCAACCGACGGTCGGTTTCGTGCTCCATGCGACGAAAGCGGATGATCTGCCCGGCCAGGGAGGCACGAGCGGCCCGATGGACGTTCATATTCATCCGCTGCTTAAGGGAGTAACAGCCGACGGGCGGGAGATGTCGGCTCCGGTCGTGCTGATGGAAAACACGAAAGGCGACTTCGCGGGGGGACGGTGGATGTTCGTCAACCAGACGATGGAAGCCGGCTTCTGGTCGCAGGGCGGCGCGGCTTCCATACGGGAATGGAGAGATTATTGCGCCAGAGGCGTCACAGAAATTTGGTTTATGCCGAATTATGCCTGTTATGAGCCGGGCGAGCGGCCGGTGTTCAAGCTGCAGCTGCAGGACCTCGGGAGAAGGGCCGACTGTCAGCCGCGGCCATCAGTCGTGTGGCAGTTCAGCATCAGCATCGCCAAAGTAGTCGGCACGAAGAGGAGTCAGCTGTGGATCGGAAAAGCCGCGCTGCAAGCAACTGGCAGGCTGTCGACGGTCCGGCTTCCGATTCCGGTAACGGTAGCGCCCGGCTATTACGTTGCGGAATGCGCCGCCTTATCGAGCGAAGGGGAGCGGCGAATCTACCGTCAAGGCTTCTGGGGCTGGGACGCCGCGCTTCTCGGGGAAGGAGAGCCGCTTGCCTGCGACCGCGATTATTTCCGCAAAGACGGCAAGCCGTTTCCGATTATCGGAATGACGTATATGGCCTCGGACGTTGCGCGAAAGTTTTTGTTCCTGCCGAACGCGGCGGTCTGGGACAAAGACATGGCCCAGATGAAGAAGGCAGGCATCAACTACATCAGGACGGGCATCTGGACGGCGTGGCGGCATGTCATGTTCGTGGACGGACATCCGTCCGAGGAGGCGATGCGGGCAATCGACGCCTTTATGCTGACCGCCAAAAAACACGGTCTCGAGCTGACTTTTACGTTTTTTGCTTTTACGCCGGAATCATGGGAGGGGGTCAATCCGTATCTTGATCCGAGAAGCGTCGAGGCGCAGAAGAGATTCGTCGCGGCGATTGCAGAGCGTCATGCAGGGTCCATGCACGTTCATTGGGATCTCATCAACGAGCCCTCGATGTTCCGGCCGGACAGAACGTTCAGCGGTCCGCAAACGAGCGGCGACGTCTTCGAGAGGGAGCTGTTCGCCCGCTGGCTGGAAGAGCGCCATGACGGCGATATAAGGCTGCTGCAGGAGCGGTGGAACATGACGCCGCTGGAACTGCCATCCTTCAGTGCTGCTGCTCCGCCGAGCAAGGAAGAGATCAACTTCTATCCGACGGCGATCGTTCCGAGCAGGAACAATCCGTGGCTCGATTACTGCCTGTTCACGATGGAGATGCATAACCGGTGGGCCCGCGAGCTTGGCGGCGTCATCAGGGCCATTGCGCCGCTGCAGCTCGTTACGGCAGGCCAGGACGAGGCGCTGGCCGGACAACGCCCCTCCCCTTTCTTCTACGAAAGCGTCGTCGATTATACGAATGTTCACTCCTGGTGGCAAATGGACGATCTGATCTGGGACGGCGTGTTCGCCAAAAGCCCGGGCAAGCCGTGCCTCGTGCAGGAGACCGGCATGATGTACGTCGAAACGGCGGACGGGAAGGCGAAACGCAGCGAGACGGAGCTGAGGAACATGCTGGAGCGCAAATACGCTTATGCGTTTGCGACCGGCTCGGCAGGGGCCGTGCAATGGGTGTGGAATATCAATGTCTATATGAACAACGTGAACGAGTCGAATATCGGTGCGGTCAGGGCCGACGGGACGGAGAAGCCCGAAGCCGACATCTCCTATGAGTTTGGCAGATTCATGGGCGAGATCGGTTGCTTATTCGAAGGCCGCCGCTTGGAGGATATCGTCGTGGTGTATCCGTATTCCAACGACTTCTCCGCTCGCAGCCTCGCGCTTGCTGCAACGACGAAGCTGACCCGGACGATGGCTTACGAGCTGAAGCAGCCGTTCCGGGCGATGGGCGAATATCAGCTGGAATCGCTCTCCGATCAGCCGCCGAAGCTGATTATCGTGCCGAGCCCGCATAATTTCAGCGGCGATGCGCTGAGCCGGATCCTGAAGCATGTAAAGGAGCAAGGCGGAACGCTGCTGTTCACGGGGCCAATGAGTCTCGACGAATACTGGCGGCAGAGTGACAGGATGATCGGGCTGCTTGGCGCAACGAAGCTCGGCAATGTACTGCGCGAGGAAGCGCTCGAGCTGGAAGGAAGGCTTATACCCGTATCGTTCGGAGGCAATCGGCTAGCGGAGGCGTTCAAGGAAACCGGTACGATGGACGAGGGAGCGTCAGGCTCAATGTCTCTGACGACGCGAAAAATAGGCAAAGGCACGCTGCTCTGGTGCCCGCTGCCGATCGAGCTGAACGAACGTACCGGTTCGCTTGCGCAGGTGTACGATTACGCGATTGGCCATGCCGGCGTGGAGGCCGAGCTGCTCTGGCTGAAGGGCGGCGAGCTGCCCGGCCTATACGGGCGCAAGCTGGCATTCCGGGACGGAGCGCTGTATATCTTCGTCTCGGAGTATGCGGCAGAAGCGGAAGTGGAGATTACCGACCCGGAAACATGCCGTTCGTATTCCTTCCTCATGGAAGCGGAACGTACGGTCATGTTCGCCGCGGACGCAAGCGGCGAACTGCTGGCCGTATACCGGCCGGAGGAAGTCGAAATTACGGTTAGCGGTTAAATGGATGGCTTCTGGCCGCATAACAGACAAGGAAAGAAGGGGAAGAGATGGCTGAGATGGAGCTTGCGAAGCCTTCGCGGCAGCAAGCCGCGTGGCAAGACCTTGAGCTGGGCCTGTTTTGCCACTTTGGGCTTAATACGTTTTGCAACCGCGAATGGGGGGCCGGGGACGACTCCCCCGCCGCCTTCAACCCCTCGGCGCTGGATGCTGCCCAGTGGGTGCGGGCGGCCAAGGATGCGGGCTTCCGGTATTTCATGCTGACCGCGAAGCATCATGACGGCTTCTGCCTATGGCCGACGAAGACAACCGATTATTCGGTCAAGTCCAGCCCATGGATGAGCGGAGAAGGCGATGTCGTACGGGAATGCGCCGACGCCTGCCGGGAGGCGGGCATGCCTTTCGGCATTTATATATCGCCTTGGGACCGGCATGACCCAAGGTATCCGGACGTAGCGGCCTATGACGACGTTTATTGCGAGCAATTGACGGAGCTGTTGACCGGCTACGGCCCGCTCGTCGAAATGTGGTTCGACGGCGCGGGCTCGGAGGGCAGAACCTATGATTGGCCTCGGATTATGAACCTTGTTAGGCGGTACCAGCCCGATGCCATGGTATTCAATATGGGGGCGCCGACGGTACGCTGGGTAGGCAACGAAGACGGCTTCGCGCCATACCCGTGCTGGAATGCGGCGGAAGCGGCGCGGGTCAGCATGTTCACGAGCGACATGACGGCTTGGCTGCCGGATACGCCGGCATGGGTGCCGGCGGAATGCCCGGTGCCGATCCGGGGACATCACTGGTTCTGGCATCCGAACGACGAGACGCCGCTTCGGAGCCTCGATGAGCTGATCGATCTGTACGAGCGATCCGTCGGGCATGGCGCGACTCTGCTTCTGAACGTTGCGCCCGATGATAGAGGGTTATTCGTAGAGGAGGAAGTAAGCCGATTGGCCGAATTCGGCACCGAGCTGAAGCGCAGGTACGGCCATTCGCTTGGGCAAGCGGAGGGCGGCCGCACGACGGTCGTCGAGCTTCCCACACCCTCGCCGGTTAAGCGTCTCGTCCTCATGGAAGACATAAAGCACGGCGAGCGCGTCCGTTCTTATGTCGCGGAAGCATGGATCGATGGACAATGGATCGCGATCTCGGGCGGCAGCGCCATCGGGCACAAAAAAATCGATACGCTCGCCGTGCCGGTCCAATCGGCGCGCTATCGGCTTACCGTCCTGGAAAGCGAAGGCGAGCCCTTCATCAGATCGTTTGCCGTCTACGGCGAATGAAAGGAGTTATTCACATGTTGGAAGTTATAGCGGAAACCGTTGGAGATGCGATCGCCGCCGAAGCAGGCGGCGCCGACCGGATCGAGCTTGTCGCGGCTTTGTCGGAAGGCGGGTTGACGCCAAGCATCGGCATGGCGGCAAGCGTAATCGAGGCCGTTGGCATACCGGTGCATGTCATGATCAGGCCGCATAGCCGCTCGTTCCATTATGGGCGCGAGGATTTGGCGGCGATGCGCGGCGATATCGAGGCGCTTCGCCGCGTCGGCGCGCACGGCCTAGTCCTCGGCGCGCTGGACGGCAGCAAAGCAATCGATAAGGACGCCGTGCAGCGCCTGCTGGAGGTATCCGGCGGCCTGCCGGTCACGTTCCATCGGGCGATCGACGAGAGTCCCGATCTGGGAGCGTCCCTCGCGGAACTGGCTGCTTTCCCATCCATTAGCCGCGTGTTATCCTCCGCCGGGAAGGCGGATGTCCGGACGGCGCTGAAGGAGGTCAAGCAGCTGCAGGCCGAGGCGAAACGGCTCGGAATCGTGTTCATGGCAGGCAGCGGTCTCACGGTCGAGTCGATCATTCCGTTCGTGCAGGCGACGGGCGTCGCCGAAATCCATATGGGAACCGGCGTGAGGGGAAAGGACGGCCAGGGAAGAAGCGCCGTTTCCGCCGACAAAGTGGCCGCCGCGAAAGCAAGCCTGAACGCTATCAAATCGATTGGCAATCCATAAAGTAAAGCACGCATCACGTCCATTCATCCCTAAGACATGCGAATAAGAGACAACGACAGAGAGGTGGCGAGCAAGATGAATTTACCGCAATCCGTCAGGCGATGCCTAGAGCAGGCCGAGAGCGAGCTCAAGCATCATCCGCAGCTGCTGAAGCTGTTCAAGCAATGCTTTCCTAATACGCTGGAGACGACGACCCGATTACTGGACGACGGCACGACGTTCGTCTTTACCGGCGACATTCCGGCGATGTGGCTTCGCGATTCCAGCGCGCAAGTGAGGCAGTATTTGCCGCTGGCCGCAGAGGATCGGGAGCTGCAGCGAATCATTGAAGGCTTGGTTCGGCGGCAGATCCGCTATATCGGCATCGATCCGTACGCGAACGCATTCAACGAAGAAGACAACGACAACCGTTACGAGGACGATCTGACCGAGCGTAATCCTTGGGTATGGGAGCGGAAATACGAAATCGATTCGTTATGTTACCCGATCCAGCTCAGCTACTTGTATTGGAAGGAGACCGGCATAGACGTCCTGTTCGATGAGGCTTACCGGGAAACGATGATGGCGATTATCAAGCTGTGGCGCACGGAGCAGCGGCATTTCGAACAGTCGCCGTACCGCTTCGCGCGTACGAGCGGCCCGAAGAGCGATACGCTTCGCAACGGCCGGCTGGGCATGCCCGTCAATTATACCGGCATGACGTGGTCGGGCTTCAGGCCGAGCGACGATGCCTGCACATTCGGTTATTTAATTCCCGCCAATATGTTCGCAAGCGTCATTCTCGGTTATATGGAGGAAATCGCGGAGAATGTCTATGGCGATGAGGAACTCCGCAATGAAGCATCGACGCTCAAGGAGGAGATCGATTACGGCATCCAGACCTACGGCATCTATCGCCATCCGGTCTACGGCGATATCTACGCGTACGAAACCGACGGCTTCGGCAACTACAACCTGATGGACGACGCAAACGTGCCGAGTTTGCTTGCTATGCCTTATCTTGGCTATACGAGCGTTGACGACCCGATTTATTTGAACACGAGAGCTTTCATTCTGAGCAGGCATAATCGCTATTACTATGAAGGAGCGCGCGGAAAGGGAATCGGCAGTCCGCATACGCCGCCCGGCTACATTTGGCACATCGGCTTGTCCATGCAGGCGCTTACTTCAAGTGACGACGGGGAGATCGCGGAGCTGCTGCGCATGATCATGGATACGGACGCTGGCACGGGATTTATGCACGAGGGCTTTCATGTCGACGATCCGCAGCAGTATACGAGGCCTTGGTTCGCATGGGCCAACAGCCTATTCGCCGAGCTGGTCCACAAGCTGATGAACGAGAACAAGCTGGAGCAGCTTCAGCTTCCGAAAGTCACCTAGGAAACGAGGAGGTACGCGATGGAAACCGCAGTCAGACTAGCCGAGCAATATCGCGGCGGCAAGCTGGAAAATATTCACTTCGGGCATGTATGCGGGGTTGATGAGCACGGCCAAGTCGTCTATCGGGCAGGCGATCCGGAATGGACGGCCTATATGCGCTCGGCGGCCAAGCCGTTTCAAGCGATTCCCGCATTCGTGCATGGGGCGCCCGAAGCGTTCGGTTTGACCGGGAAAGAGAAGACGCTCATGACGGCTTCCCATCGCGCGGAGCCGTATCAGGTCGAGGCGCTGGAAGCGATGATGGCTAAGATCGGACTTGGCGAGGAGCAGCTGATCTGCTCCCGATCCCATCCGCTTAGCCCCTCCGCGAGGGATGAAATGCTGCTCGCGCATAAGCCGAAGAGGCGTCTCTACCATAACTGCTCGGGCAAGCATATGGGTATTCTAGCGTACAGCAAGCTTCGCGGGTATCCTCTCGAGAGCTACGGGGAACCGCATCATCCGGCACAGGCCGAGGTGCTCGATACGATTGCCTACATGGCCGATTATCCGAAGGAGCACATTCACGTCGGCATCGACGGCTGCGGCTTTCCCGTCCATGCGCTGCCGATCAAGCATATTGCCCGCATGTTTCTGAAGCTGGCATGTCCCGATCTGATCGCCGACGAGGCCGCAAGCCGGGCGGCAGGAGACATCGGCCGCCTTATGAACGAGCATGCCGAGATGGTGTCGGCGCCATGGTTCATCTGCTCGATTCTGCTGAAGGATCCCAATATCGTTGCCAAGGGAGGGGCGAAGGGCGTCTACGGGTTCGCCTTGCGGAAGGAACGAATCGGATTCGCCCTCAAGGTGCTTGACGGCTCGGAGGACGCTTGGCCTACCGTCATCGCCTCGATCCTGGAGCAGATCGGCTACAGCAATCCGGATACGATCGAGCGTCTATATGCGCTCGCGCCGAAGGAGATCCGCAACGATGGCGGTGCCGTGGTCGGCGAGAATCAAGCGGTGTTCAGGCTGACCCCAAACCAATAAAGATGCCTTCACCGCCCGGGCGTTACACTCGGCACCGTGTTGGGCGCAGCGCTATAGCGGCATTTCGGGAAACTAATATCCGGTTTAAACGTAAACCGCCTCATTTCGTTCGATTTAGGGACGCTAATGAGGCGGTTTTGGCTTTCCGGTCATTTAGAGGCCGGATCGTTGTTCCAGCGTACCCCCCAAGCCCAGAAAAGCGGCCGCTTTCCGAAAAAATCAAGCTTGTGGAAAATCGGTAACTTTCCCTAATCGGCCATTCTTTACAAACCGTTAACGAAAAAGGGGAATTGCAGCGAAACATGGCAATTGCGTGCGGCAACGTTGATGTATTATATCTGAAAACAGAAGGCGGCGGCATGCAGCCGCGAGTCGGACATAATAACGATCAATGAGGAGGAACGGCGGAATGAGCAATGAGGAAACGATAGCGGCAGAACAACGAGGACAGCCGGATGAAGCGCCGGACGAGGTCCATAACGGCGTGCATAACTACAGCAGCGAGGAGGAATGGGTGAAGCCGACCGATCCGCTTATTCTGGATAGGCTGGAATGGTTCAAGGATCAGAAGCTTGGCATCATGATGCATTGGGGGCCTTATTCGCAGCTCGGCGTCGTCGAATCTTGGGCGCTTAGCGACGAAGACGGCGACTGGTCGAGGGACGGCATCGACTGGGGCGTCGACAGCGAAGAGCTGAAGCGCCAATATTTTGATCTCAACAAGACGTTTAATCCGGTTAGGCTGCAGCCGGAGCTATGGGCGGACATCGCCGCCGAGGGCGGCTTCAAATACTTCATCTTCACGACGAAGCACCACGACGGCTTCTGCATGTGGGATACGCAAACGACCGATTACCGGATCACGGGACCGGATACGCCATTCCGTACGCATAAATACGCCGATATTTGCAAAAACTTGTTCGACGCGTTCCGCGACAAGGGACTGGCTATCGCGGCTTATTTCTCCAAGGCCGACTGGCATACGCCAACCTATTGGGCGCCCGGGATGGAACGGGGAAACGATACGTGGCGGGGACCGTCATACGATCCGAAGCAGCATCCGGAGCTATGGGAGCGATTCGTTCAATTCACGCATGAGCAAATGATGGAACTGCTGACAAAGTACGGACGCATCGACGTGCTTTGGTTGGACGCAGGCTGGGTGCGTGACGGCGGCAGAGTTCCGCAGGACATTCGTCTCGGCGAGCTTGTCGATCGCGCGCGTCTGACGCAGCCTTGGCTGCTGTCGGCGGACCGAACGGTGGGGGGGCCTTACGAAAACTATGTTACGCCCGAGCAATCGATACCGCATAAGCCGCTCAGCGTCCCATGGGAGAGCTGTATTACGCTCGGCACCTCGTTCTCTTTCCGCTACGAGGACAAGTACAAAACATTAAGACAGGTCGTGCGCATCTTAATGGAGGTCGTGTCCAAGGGCGGCAATCTGGCGCTCAATGTCGGACCGCAGCCCGACGGCCGGCTTCCGGAAGGAGCGATCGCCGCGATTAAAGAGCTTGGCGCATGGATGAACGTATACGGCGAGGCGGTATACGGGACGAGAATATGCGCGCCATACTTCACGGGCGATTACGCCTTTACCTGCAAGGAAGACACGGTGTACGCTTTCCGTCTGTACGAGAGTGACGATCAGCCTGTTCCGAGCGAGATTACGATACCTTATTCCGAAGAGGTTGCGGGCATCGAGCTTGTTCATACGGGAGAAAAGGCGAGCTTCGAACGGACGGAGGAAGGCCTTCGCGTGACGATGCCGTTATCCGAGCTATCGGAGCAGGTGCCTGCCGCGCACGTCTTCCGGTTGCTTACGCTCTCATAATGACAACGACAATAAACTGACGTCGCTCTACCAGGCGTCAGTTTTTTTTGAAATACATAGAAGGTTCTTTGTTCACTCTTAACGCTTGGATATCATAACCATCAATCCGAATGCTTGTTCATCCCGCGCGGGATGGGTTATAACAGAAAGAGAAGCAGAAGGGGAAGGGGATACAGCATTGAACAATATGTGGTTTCGCCGTTTGTTGTTATCGTATCTGCCGGTCTTTTTTATCGTTACGATGATCTTATTCGTCGTCTTCTTCCAAACGCTGAACGAACAAAATCGCAGGGAAGCGATCAAAGCGAACGAGTTTCTGGCGGAGCAAGTCATTCACTTTACGGATAAGTCTCTTAAAGACATCGATTATCGCGTTGTCCGGGAAATTCTGAGCAACAGTAACGTCAATCGCTATTTCACCAGCGCCAGCACCGATGTGTTCGCGAATATGCAGGCGCTCAAGGTCATGGACGATTTGAAATTCAACTATCCGATCATCGACTCGGTGTATTTCATCCGCTTCAGCGACGGCGCCTTGCTCGGCGATGCGCCGCGTTCCGTAGGGGACTTCCGGGACGCGGACTTCATTATGAACTATCAGAAAAGCGATGCCGCGGTCAAATGGACGGGGAAGCGGCAATTCCGCGCGTTCGATACGCCCGAATACGAGAATGTGATCACGTTGGTGAAGGAAGCGCCGTATATCAGCAACGAGAAAAAAGGGTATTTCGTCGTAAACGTCAGCTTGCCGAAGCTGCAGGAGCTGGTCGGCCGGATGTACAACTCGGATATCAGCTTCGTCAGCATGATCGATAGCGCGGGCAACGATATATTGGCCGCAAAGCCGGCGGCACAGGTTGTCGTGGATGCGGAGACTGAGGATACGATGACGAACGGCGGCTCGCAGGCGATTCTATCCACCTTCACCTCGCCCTATACGGGGTGGCAAATCAATAGCGGCATCATGGATACGAAGGGACTGAAGTTCGCGCTCACCTTTTATAACGTCTGGTTCGTGCTGGCGATCGCGGTTGTCGCTTTCGGAATCCTATGGGTGATCTATGTAACGAAACGGAATTACAAGCCGATTCAGCAGCTCGTTACGTTGATTCAGACCTACTCGCTCAAGCCGCCAGGAACGCATAAGGAAAAGGACGGGGAGTTCGGCTTCATCCAAACGACGCTCGAGAGCCTCGTCAGCGAGACCAAGCACTTCCAGGAGCAATACAGGGAAAAGCTGATCATGCAAAAAAAGTATCATTTCCGCCAGGTGCTTGAGGGAAACGTCAAAATCAGCGACAAAGACTGGGCTGCCGAGCTTCGCAGCTACGACCTTGATATACAGGACAAAATCGCGTTCGTTCATGTGATGGAAATCGACTCTTATCAAACCTTTACCGAAACCTATAACGAACGCGACCAATCGCTGCTTAAATTCACGTTATACAGCGCCATTCAAGAAACGGCCAAAAACAATAAGGCGGCCGTTTGGACGGAATGGACGATCGACAATCGCATATCGCTCATCTTATGGCTGCCGCCGGAGCCCGACCCGGTCGCCATGAGCAAGGAGATTGTCGATGCTTGCCGCCAGTGGATCGAAGAGAACGTAAGCTTCAACATTACGATCGGGCTGGGCGAGCGGGCAACGACGATCGAGCAAATCCACCTTTCTTACGAAATGGCCAACTATTGCCTGCAGTTCAAGGCGGTGCTAGGCGCCAACCGCTTCATTTCGGCGGAAGATACCGTTAGGCCTCAACAGGAGATTCAGGAATATTTCAAGACGATCTATCTGCTCTCCCAGGCGCTGCGTCTTGCCGAATCCGATTGGAAGAAGCACCTGGACGTATTTTACGCCCAAATCAGGGAATCGCTGCTGCCGCGCAAAGAGATCGAAAGCTTGATTCAGTTCTGCCTGCACCATTTGGAGGGAGAATTGATGGAGCTGTCCAAGGATTACCGAACCATCTGGCGCAATATTCAAAACGAGCTGCAGCGGCTGGTCAAACGGTGGGATACGCTGGATGAGCTGCAGGAGGAAAGCGGGCGCATATTCGAGACCTTGATCGAAAAAATCAATTCGCAGCGCGATTCGCACAGCAACAAAGGGCTTATTATCGAAATTCGTTCCTTCATCGAGCAAAACTACGCCAATTCCGAGCTGTCTCTCGATTACTTGAGCGGCAAGTTCCATTTGAACGCCAAATATTTGAGCAAAATGTTCAAGGAGGAGTTCGGAGAAAACTTCGTCGATTACCTGATCGGCTTGCGGATCGATTACGCGAAGAAGATGCTGCTGGAAACGCAGAAGTCGATGCAATCGATCAGCAGCGAGGTCGGCTATTACAACTACAATTCGTTCAACAGAGCGTTCAAGAACGTCGTCGGCCTTTCGCCGCGAGACTTCCGCAAGCAGCTGGGGGAAGCGAATTAAGCGAAAAATGCATAATCGGACAAGAAGCCTTAAGCCTGCGGGATGCCGCGCGCCCAAGGCTTTTTTGTTATGCGGAAACGGCGCCGCTGGAGATCGATATGGAAGTCGGCGAATTATTAAGGTTGCGTGAAAAATGCATCATAGAGGGCTGTTTCGCTAAAAAATTGTCATCTTCCGCCCGCTTTCGAAAATGGGGAGATGCGAGAATCTTACGAATTGATGGTTTTTTTGTAAAGGGGATAAAATCGGAGTGTGAACCAGGACACAAGCAAACCGCTAACCAAGCTATCGCAAAATCGCTGCAAAGGAGAATGCCAAGTGGATCATGCACAGGCGAACGCGTTCAATCAAACAACCATCCGGAAAAGCAAAGAGCCCGGCAATAAACAAACGGTACGTCAGAAGATCATGAGACATTGGGAGCTTTACTTCATGGTTCTCCTGCCTGTCGCTTACCTGATTATTTTCAAATACGTCCCGATGTTCGGCGTACAGATCGCCTTTAAGGATTTCAACGTCGTGCAAGGCATCTGGGGCAGCGAATGGGTTGGCATGAAGCATTTCACGGCTTTCTTCGAATCCCCGAACTTCTGGCTCGTTATCAAAAATACGCTCGGCGTCAGCTTCTACTCGCTGATTGCGGGCTTCCCGATTCCGATTCTGCTGGCGCTGGCGCTTAACGAGATCAGGACCGGCGTATTCAAGAAAACGGTGCAAATGGTTACCTATGCGCCGCACTTCATCTCGACGGTCGTAATGGTATCGATCGTCATGCTGATGCTGACGCCGCATGTCGGCGTCGTGGACCGGGTGTTCACGATGCTCGGCAAGGAAATGACGAACTTCATGGGCATTCCGGAATATTTCAAGTCGATTTACGTATGGTCGGGCGTCTGGCAGGAAATGGGGTACGCTTCGATTATTTATATCGCGGCGCTGGCAAGCGTCGATCCTTCTCTGTACGAAGCGGCCAGAATGGACGGCGCCTCCAGATGGAAAAAGATTATCCATATCGATCTCCCGTCGCTCATCCCGATTACGGTTATTATGCTGATCCTAAGTCTCGGCAACGTGATGGGGGTCGGCTTCGAGAAAATATATTTGATGCAAAATCCTCTTAACTTAAGTTCTTCCGAGGTGATTTCAACCTACGTGTACAAAGTCGGTCTCGTCGGCGCGAACTTCAGCTTCTCGTCCGCCGTCGGCTTGTTCAATTCCGTTATCAACCTGATCTTGTTAATTTCCGTGAACTTCGTTGCCAAACGAATTTCCGAGACGAGCCTATGGTAAGGGGAGGAGAGTATAGGGTGCAAACAATGAAAATCAAAGAGCCGTTCGGCGATCGCCTGTTCCTGCTTGCCATTTACATCTTCTTGGCTCTGCTGACGCTTGCGGTGCTATACCCGATGCTTTATATCGTAAGCTCTTCGTTCAGCTCGCCGCGAGCCGTCGTCTCCGGCCAAGTATGGTTGTACCCCGTGGAGTTCAGCCTGCGGGCGTACAAATCGATTTTCAACAGCACGCAGTTGATGGTCGGCTACTACAACACGATTATCTATACGGTGTTCGGCACGATGATCAACCTTCTGTTCACGGTGCTGCTCGCCTATCCGCTATCGATCAAAAAGTTTTACGGCCGCAATGCCATTATGATATTGCTCATGATCACGATGTTTTTCAACGGCGGTCTCATTCCGACCTATCTGCTCGTCAAGGATCTCGATATGCTCGACACGAGGTGGGCGATGTGGCTGCCCGGCGCCTTGTCGGTGTTCCAGGTTATCGTCGCCAGAACGTTTTTTCAATCGTCGATTCCCGGGGAACTGTCCGAGGCCGCACAGATCGACGGCTGCCGCGACACGAGATTTCTGCTCAGCATCGTCCTGCCGTTATCCAAGCCGATACTCGCCGTATTGACGCTGATGTACGCCGTCGGACATTGGAACGCCTACTTCGATGCCCTGATCTATTTAAGATCGGAGAAGCTGTTCCCGCTGCAGTACGTGCTGCGCAACCTGCTGATTCTGAATGCCGCCGATCCGGAGATGCTTGCCGGCACGGCAGGCAAAATCCGCGAGCAGGGCTTCGAGCAGGCGCTCAAATACGCGCTCATCGTCGTCGCTTCCGTTCCGGTGCTCATTATGTATCCGTTCGTGCAGAAGCATTTCGTCAAAGGCGTCATGATCGGTTCTTTGAAGGGCTGATCCATTAAGCGCAAGGCATGTTTGACGTCTTGATTAGGTCTGTACCGCAACGGAAATGATTTGAGAGGGGGGATGCCGTTACACGCGGGCTTGTTGTTTGGTGACGGGAAGGTCATTATTAAATTCTAACGAACCATTATTCGGGAGGGGTAACATTGAAAAAAACGGTATTTTCCATGCTTGCGCTCGTATTAAGCATTACATTGATTTTGTCGGCTTGCGGAAAAGGCAACGAAGAAAATAATCCGAACAACGCCGGAACAACAAACACAGAATCGGGTCCGGTCCAAATGACGTTTTTTGCTCCTCAGGGCAAAGCGGCTTGGGAAGATAACAGCTATACGAAGCATGTCGAGGAAAAATTCAATGTGAAGATCAAGTGGGATCTGGCGCCTGCAGACGCGCTTACCGACCGGCGCCAGCTGCTGCTCGCGAGCGGCGATTATCCGGAAGTGTTCCTGGAAGGCAAATTCACGCATACCGACTTGCTTACTTACGGCAAGCAAGGCGTATTCCTTCCATTGAACGATCTGATCGAGAAGCACGCGCCGAACATTAAGGCGATGATGGAGAAGAAGCCGTACTTCAAGGAAGCGATCACGGCAACCGACGGCAACATTTATGCGCTGCCGCGCCTCAACGAATGTTACCACTGCACGTTCTCGCAGAAATTCTGGATGAACAAGGAATGGCTCGACAAGGTCGGATTGCCTGTTCCGAAGACGACCGATGAGCTGTACACCGTCTTGAAGGCCTTCAAGGAGCAGGACCCGAACGGCAACGGCAAAGCCGACGAAATTCCGCTGACGGGCGCACCGAACAAGAACGTATGGAACGGCAACATCGACGCTTACTTAATGAACTCCTTTATTTATAACGACAACAGCAAGTATTTGATTCTGAAGGATGGGAAAGTGGAGTTTGCCGCTAACCAGGAAGCTTGGAAGCAAGGACTTGTCTACATGAACAAGCTGTACAAGGAAGGCTTGATCGATCCGGCTTCGTTCACGCAGAACGATCAAGCGGTCGGACAGCTCGGCAACCGCGAGGGAGACGAGATCGTCGGTTCCATTACGACGGCGCTCGTCAGCTATTTGGTTAATCCGTACGACGGGAAGGAAACGAGACATAAGCACTGGGTCATCGTACCTCCGCTCAAAGGACCGGACGGCGTGCAGCTGGCGGGCGCTTCGCAGGGCATCGGCGATTTCCAGTTCGCCTTGACGAACAAAGCGTCCGAAGCGCAGCAGATCGCGGCGATCAAAATCATGGACTATGCCTTCGGCGAAGAAGGCGCATTGATGAGCGAATACGGCACGGTCGAAGGCTTTGGCTGGAAGAAAGCCGAAGACGGCGAGAAAAACATTGACGGCAAAGCGGCAAAATACAGCTTCTTCGGCATTCCGGAAGCCGATCCGGATCTGATCCGCAACGACAGCTGGTCGCTGATGGGACCGAAGGATTTGTCCAAGGAATTCCGCGATCTGTTCGCGGTAGGGCAAGACCCGCTCGCCGCGGACGGCTACGAGACGCGTCTTGCGCAAGCGACTAACGCTTATGCGCCTTACTCGCCGGCAGAAATATATCCTTCGGGCGTATTCATTCTCCCGGACGACATGGATGCGGCATCGCAATTGACGACTTCGATTCAAGATTACGTAACGTCCAACATGGCGCAATTCATTATCGGCAGCAAAAACATCGAGAAGGACTGGGACGCGTACGTGAAAGGTTTCGACGGCTTGAATTTGGCTAAATATCTGGAGATTTACGGCAATGCGATCAAGAAAGAGTAGCGGTAAAGACAGCCGAGCAATCGTATATTACCTGTAAAGCCATAAGAGCGGTAAGACCATGCAATAGCTGTACCTACGGCAGGAAGTACAACCCCCCCGGGTTTGCTTCCTGCTTCTATCTACGGACACCAGAGAGGAGAATCGTCGATGAGCTATAAGGATTCATCGCTGCCGGTCCCGGAACGCGCGGAGCTGCTGCTCGCGGAAATGACCTTGGACGAGAAAATAGGCCAGCTGCTTCAACCGTTCGGCTGGAAAACATATATAAAGAAGGATGGAAAGGCGGAGCTCACAGAGTCGTTTCGCAGCCAAGTCAGAAACGGCGGTGTAGGTTCTTTGTACGGCGTGCTTCGCGCCGACCCCTGGACCGAGGTAACGCTAGAGAACGGATTGTCGCCGGAGGAGGGAGCAAGAGCCGTCAACGACATTCAGCGATACGTCATCGAGAACTCCAGACTTGGCATTCCGATCTTGTTCGGCGAGGAATGCTCGCATGGTCATATGGCGATCGGAGCGACCGTCTTTCCGGTGCCCCTGAACGTGGGCAGCACCTGGAACGTCGATCTCTACCGCGATATGTGCAAGGCTATCGCGCTGGAGACGCGAAGCCAGGGAGGGGCGGCGACGTATTCCCCCGTTCTTGATGTTGTTCGCGATCCGCGCTGGGGGCGGACGGAGGAATGTTTCGCCGAGGACCCGTATTTGATCGGCGAGCTGGCCGTCGCAGCTGTAGAAGGGCTGCAGGGCGACCGGCTGGACGGGAAAGACAGCGTCATTGCGACGCTCAAGCATTTCGTCGCATACGGCAGCTCGGAGGGCGGCCGCAATGCGGGGCCGGTGCATATGGGACTGCGCGAGCTGCACGAGTCGGATTTGGTGCCGTTCCGCAAAGCGATCGAAGCAGGCGCTTTGTCGGTCATGACCGCGTACAATGAAATCGACGGCGTGCCTTGCACTTCGAATTCGTATTTGCTCCGAGAGCTGCTGCGCGGGCAATGGGGCTTCGACGGCTTCGTCATTACGGACTGCGGGGCCATTAACATGCTCGCTTGGGGCCATGACGTTGCCGAGGATGGGGAGGCGGCCGCGGTGCTTGCGCTGAAGGCAGGCGTCGATATGGAAATGTCGGGAGAAATGTTCGGCAAGCACTTGCGGTCGGCGATCGACAAGGGGGCGCTGGAAACGTCCGTATTGGACGAGGCGGTCAAGCGCGTATTGGAAATGAAGTTCAAGCTTGGCTTGTTCGAAAATCCTTATGTCGATCCGGCCCTCGCGGCATCAGTCATCGGCTGCGAGGCGCATGTGCGGCTGGCGAGGCAGGTCGCGGAAGAAAGCATCGTCCTCTTGAAGAACGAGGCGCGGACGCTGCCGCTCAGCAAGGAGACACGGAAGATCGCCGTCATCGGACCCAACGCGAACCAGATGTACAATCAGTTGGGCGATTACACGTCGCCTCAGCAGCGGGGGCAGGTCGTCACGCTGCTTGACGGCATTCGTGCCAAGCTCGGAGAGGGCGCGGACGACCAATTGCTGTACGCGCTCGGCTGCCGGATCAAGGGCGACTCGCGCGAAGGTTTCGAGCAGGCGCTCGCTTGCGCCGAGCAGGCCGATGTCGTCATTATGGCGGTCGGTGGTTCCAGCGCGAGAGACTTCGGAGAAGGGACGATCGATTTGCGCACGGGAGCGTCCGTCGTGACGGAGCATGCCTGGAGCGATATGGAATGCGGCGAAGGCATCGACCGTGCCGGCTTGTCGCTCATGGGCGTGCAGCTTGAGCTTATTCAGGAGGTCCATAAGCTGGGCAAGCCGGTCGTCGTTGTTTATATGAACGGACGGCCGATCGCCGAGCCATGGATCGACGAGCATATTCATGCGATCGTCGAGGCTTGGTATCCTGGACAAGAGGGCGGCCATGCGCTTGCCGACATATTGTTCGGGGACGCCAATCCGTCGGGCCGTCTGACGGTATCGGTACCGAAGGACGTCGGCCAGCTTCCCGTTTACTACAATGCAAAACGAAGCCGAGGGAAAAGGTATTTGGAGATGGACAATAAGCCGCAATACCCGTTCGGCTATGGGCTTAGCTATACGGATTTCCGTTATGACGGGTTGCGCTTGTCGGAGTCTACGATCAGGCCGGACGGCGAGACGGTCGTCACGCTTGAAGTGACCAATATTGGGCCTATGGCGGGTGTCGAGGTCGTGCAGCTGTACGTGGCGGATAAAGTGAGCTCCGTGACGCGGCCGGTCAAGGAGCTGAAAGGCTTCCGTAAAGTGCGGCTGCAGCCGGGAGAGACACGGACGGTGAGCTTCACGCTGACGAGCGAGCACTTGCAGCTTATCGGCGCAGACTTCGGGCCGGTTGTCGAAGACGGCGAATTCATCATCATGGTTGGGAAAAACGCCGAGGATTATATCAGCACTCATCTATTTGTACGAAGCGAGGTTGCGGCATGCATCGAATAAACCGTTTTTTGAAGAAGCTAGGCAGTCTGCAGTGGCGGGAGATCGTTGAGCTCCCCGTGTGGGAACTGCGCAAGGCGCGTTACGTATTGCCCGGCGTGTACGAGTACGAGACGGAGAATTATGTTCTCCAGCCGCTGGAGCCGTTGAACAGCAAGCATGGCATTACGTACTTCCTGCGGAAGCAGCTCGACATTCCTGCCGATTGGCAATCGACAGGCTCTCCGTACGGCCTGATCGTGGACGGAGGAGGCGGGGGCGAAGGCATGTTAAGGCTGAACGGTATGCCTTACCATGGTCTCGATCGCAACCATACGTTCGTTCCGCTCCATCTGGACGGTGCCGGGGGATCTCCGCTCGTTGAGATTGAGCTTTACGATCCGATTCCGGAGCCCGCGGATCCGCTTAATGCACAGTCGACGATTCACCCGCCAATGCCGTATCTGCGCCTGAAGCTGGCGCTTGTCGATAAGCCGATTCAAAGCTTGTTATACAGCGCGCAGGCGCTGTTCGAATCAATTCTGCTGCTTCCCGAGCACGATATGAAGCGGATGAAGCTGAGGGATACGCTGCATGAGACGATGGACGAGGCAGAGCGGCAATGGGACGCAGGGCAGCCGGGAGAAGAGTGGGCGCCCGCTCTCGAGCTGAAACTGGTCGAAGCGGCCCGCGTATATGCGGCATTACCCGAGGCGAACGGGACGATGCACATGGTCGGGCAATCCCACATCGATATCGCCTGGCTCTGGCCCGTCAGGGAAACGGTACGCAAAGTAAGCCGCACGTTCTCTACGATGAATACGCTGATGAAGGAATACCCGGATTTCGTTTATACCCAAAGCCAGCCGCTGCTGTATGCCTTCGCGAAGGAACATTATCCGGAGCTATACGAGCAGGTGAAGCAGCGGGTAGCGGAAGGACGCTGGGAACTCGTCGGCGGAATGTGGGTAGAGCCGGATCTCAACATTCCGAGCGGCGAGTCGCTCGTGCGCCAGATTCTTCACGGCCAGCTCTTCTATAAGGAGGAGTTCGGTCGAACGTCGAATATCGAATGGCTGCCCGATACGTTCGGTTACTGCGCGTCGTTGCCGCAGCTTCTCAAGCTGGCGGGCGTCGATTACTTCATGACGACGAAACTGAACTGGAACGATACGAACGTATTCCCTTACGATCTGTTCCATTGGGTAGGCATCGACGGCACGTCCGTCGTCTCCTACTTGAACCATGGGTTGAACGAGCATACAAAGCCGAAGGACATACACGAGCATTGGCAGTCGTACCGCCATAAGGACAAGCTGGACGAACTTATGCTGCTGTACGGGCATGGCGACGGCGGAGGCGGCGTAACGCGCGAGATGGTAGAGCTTGTCGAGCGCTCATCCATGATGGTCGATCTGCCGATCAGCAGATTTAGCACGGCGGCCGAATTTTTCCGAAGGGTAGGCGAGCGTAAGCAATCGCTGCCGAAGTGGCACGGCGATCTCTACTTGGAGCTGCATCGCGGGACGTATACGACGCATGCGCGCAATAAGCGGAACAATCGCAAAGCCGAGGTGCTGTACCGGGATGCGGAAATATGGAGCCAGTTAGCGGGACATGCGCTGGGAACCAGCGAACGAGACGCCAGTATCGCAGCGGAGAAGCTGGAGGAAGGCTGGAAGCTGATCCTGCTGAATCAATTCCATGATATTATTCCCGGCACGGCGATACCGGAGACGTATGAGACATCGGCATCCGAATATGCGGATGTATTCCGGCTTGGCGAAGACGGTTTAGCCGCCTCGCTTCGCTCGCTTGCCTCGGCGGTCGCGGCGGAAGGCGAGGGACTGCCTTATGTCGTCTTTAACAGTCTAGGTTGGGTGCGCGACGAGATCGTATCGATCGCAGTCGATGAGAGGTATCGCAGCTTTGCGGCATTCGATCCGAACGGAGAACAGCTTCCATTCGACGTCATGGATGACAGTGAATTGCCCGGCAAAGTGAATTTCACCATCCTAGCGAAGCGTATTCCGGCCTTTGGTTATACGACCATATGGCTGCGCGAGGAGGAGCCGGCGCTGGGTGCGGTCTTGCAAGGACCCCCTTCCGGAACGGTATTCGAGGATATCTGGGAAACCGAATTTTACCTCATCCAATTCAATGAAGCCGGCGAGATTATACGCTGGTTCGACAAGCTGGCGAGACGCGAGCTGATCGCGGCGGGAGAGAAGGGCAACGAGCTCCAATTGTTCTTCGATAAGCCGCTTTCGTGGGACGCGTGGGACATCGATCCGCGGTTTGATTCGCAGCGCGCATCCTCTGCCCGCTTGATTTCCAAGGAAGTTGCGCTGCAAGGAAGGACGCATGATGCGCTGCGCTTTAAGTGGCAGCTCGGGCGATCGACGGTGGAGCAGGATATCGTTTTGTACCACGAACAGAAGAGAGTCGACTTTCATACAAAAGTGGATTGGAAGGAGGAGCATAGGCTGCTGAAGGTCGCTTTTCCGGTCGACATCGTCGCCAGCAAGGCTACCTACGAAATTCCGTTCGGGGCGCTGGAGCGGCCGACGCATACGAACACGAGCTGGGAGCAAGCGCAATACGAGGTATGCGGCCACCGCTGGGCGGATTTGTCCGAGGGCGGTTACGGCATCAGCCTGCTGAACGATTGCAAGTACGGTTACGACATCAAAGGAACGACGATGCGGTTGTCGCTGCTGCGTTCGCCGAGATGGCCCGACGTTACCGCCGACCAAGGAGAGCATGCGTTTACGTACTCGCTGCTTCCGCATGAAGCCGATTGGCGCAGCGCCCAGGTCGTCCGCCGGGCAGCCGAGCTTAACCATCCGGTACGCACCATGGAGGCAACAGTTGGCGAAGCAGGACGCATCAAAGCCGGAGTTACCATCGGGGTATTGCCTCCGAAACTTGCAATGGCGGAATTCGAGAGCGAACATGTACTGCTGGATACGATCAAGAAAGCGGAGCGGGCGGAAGGAACGGTGTACCGCATGTATGAATCGGCGGGCGGTCGCGAGCGCGTAACCGTGGGATTGCCTCAAGGGGTAAAGGAAGCGTTCATCGTCAATCTGCTCGAAGAGAAGCTGCATAAGCTGGACATTCAAGATGGCGCCGTGCGGTTGGACTTCAAGCCGTTCGAGATTATCAGCCTGTACATGGAATAAACAGACAAAGGGGTGCCCCGATCGTGATCGTAATGGATCGTCAGGGCATCCCTTTCCTGTTCAGTATGGCTCTATTCATTAGTTGAATTTCTAGCGGCAATGGGCGCTAACGACACGAAGCTACATTTCGGTTGGTTCGCCGCTAGCGTTTCTTGAACGACCAACCAAACAGCTTCACGTGTACAAGCAGCTTCGTCGACCAATGAATCAAAATATAGAGGACGAGAAATACGATGACGAGCGGGCGGAACAACAGCCACGCAACCATCCACGTCACTAGAATTTGCCAGGGCTTCATTCGCTTGAGCAGCTTGAACGGCGCAAGCAGGATGCGATATAGTCGATAGCTCTTCTGCAGTCCCGCGATATATTCTTCGCGGATTTGCTTATCGTCCGGATCGAGATGGATCGCATGCTTCAGCATTTGAAGATGGTCTTCGTGGTCGCCGCGCCTGTCGGCCGCCCATGCCAACATCAAATAGTTCATTTGCGATTCGACCTCGAGCCGCAGCGAAGACCTGGCCAGCGCTCTCGACGTTTCGTTCCGGCCGAGCAGCGCCTCGACGTAGCTGAGCATCGCGATATAGAGCGGATTTTCCGGAGATAGCTCCAAAGCGCCCTCGACATGCTCCTTCGCTTCGGGAAAGTTGCCTTTCTTTAAGCTTAGGTTGGCAGCTATGAAATAATAGTGAGGCTGATAGGGATCGATCCGCTGGGCCTCCTGCAGCGCCTCGGCGGTCAGCTTGTAGTTGCTCGAATCGTAGTAGGCGTTCACGCGTACGAACCAGGCGAGCTCGTTCTCGGGTTCGCGCTTCAGCGCCTCGGCAGACCAATGAAGCGCCTGCGGATAATCCTCGGCATGCGTATGAATAAGTCCGAGCAGCGCGAATGCCTGCGCGTCCTCCGGCTCCTCGCGAATCAGCTCATGTGCCTCGCTAATAGCTTCCTTGTACCGTTTCCACTCCAGAAGCTGCTGTACTTTCCTGTATCGCAGCTCGATTGCTTCCTTGTATATCATAGCCGCAGTCCCTCACTGAATAGATATAATGGATTATTTCAAGCCCGTCGCCTTCATATAGTCGAGCACGTTCTGATAGTCTCCGTTCACGTCGCTGAAGGTCGCATAGTTTTTCGCCGTGGCGAACCAATCGAGCGTCGTTGCTTTGCGCCCCTTCGCGGACTTCTTCATATCGTCCTGCGTGATCGGCTCCAGCTCGCCGGATTGCAGCATGCGCTCCATAGCGGCTTCGACGGCATCCTTGACGATCTGCTCCAGATCGGCCCCGGAGAAATGCTTCGTCTCCCGTGCGATCTTGGATAATTCAAGGGAGGAGAGCGGCTTGCCTGCCAGCTTGAGCTTCAAGATAGCTTCCCGCTCCGCTTCCTCCGGCGGCGGCACGAAGATGAGATGATTGAACCTGCCAGGCCTGCGCAGCGCCGAATCGAGGTACCACGGCGTATTCGTCGCGCCGATCACGAATACTTGATCGTTGAACGTGCGCAGCCCGTCGAGCTCGAGCAGCAGCTGGTTGACGAGCATCCGGTCATGGTGCTGCCGCATCTGATTGCGGCTGCCGCCAAGCGCATCGAGCTCGTCGATGAAGATGACGCAAGGCTTGCTCTCTCTTGCTTTTTCGAATAGGTCATGCAAATTGTTCTCGCTTTGTCCGACGTACATTCCTAATATGGCTTGCAGCTCAATGTGGAGAAAATTCGCTTCGATCTCGCCGGCAACCGCTCTTGCCAGAAACGTCTTGCCGCAGCCCGGAGGACCGTACAATAACAGACTTCCGCCCGCTTCGCGGCCGTATGCGGCGAACAGCTCCGGCTGCTTAAGCGGCAGGATGAAGTTCATCCGAATCTTCTTCTTCACCTCTTCGAGCCCGGCTACGTCCTCGAACGATTCATGCGGTTTCTCGGATTCTATCAAGTCTTTGCCGTTCTTATCGAAATGAATGACTTTCAGCTTATTGCGCCTGCGTCCCGCAAGCTCATCGCGGTCATCTTGATCTGACATAAGGGATTCCTCCTTAACGGTTCTGATGCGTTGCTTCTATCATACCAAAAAAAAGCTAGAAAAAGGATGGTATCGGACCTTATTAGGAGACGACGAGCAACATTTTCCCCTTCAACCGTTATCTGTTAAAATAAGGATGTTGGCGGATTTGTATTCAGCTGAGGGGGCGGGAACGGTGAAATTTAATAGAAAAAGAGCGTTTCTATTGGTGATTATTGCCTGTGCGTGCATGCTGCTGCTGTATGGACTCACTTATTTGCCTCGCAAGATGATGGATGCCAATCCGCAAGAGGTGTCCCAAATAACGATATTTGACGGCGGATCGGGTTATGAACTGGACATTACGGATCCGGCAACGATCGAGCATATCGTATCGGACATCGGCGGGGTAACTTTTACAAAAAATAAATTCGCGCTCGGCTACATGGGATACAGCTACAGGCTCACGGCTTACAACCATAAAGGGAAAGTGATAAACCGGTTTATTATTAATTCCGAAGATACGGTAAGGTACAAAGGTTTTTTCTATAAGGCACAAGGCGAGACGGTAGATTACGAGTATTTACGGCAATTGGCAAGCGCCAATACGAGCCGGTAGTCGATGCAATAGAAGGAGAGACGGTCGGTGAAGCTTATTATGAAAATCGCGATATTTGCGGTTGCGGGTTATCTCGTGGTTCTTCTTGCTTATCAGGTTGTAATCCGCATCGAAGTGTTTAAGGCGGAAAGGTCGGCGGGGCGATTCTTTGACCGGCTAGCGGCAGGCCGGCTTGATGAGGCTGCCAAACAGCTTTCCATGACAGCTGGTTCGGACGGGAAGGCCGAGACGGCGCAGGAAGGCTGGCGAAGCCATATACAGGCTTTAAAGGATAAAGGTTTCTACGCGGTCTCCTACCGTGGATTAGAGGTTGATTATGATGACGGATGCGTATGCAGCGGGAGGGCCGACGTTTCGTTTATGGCTGACGGTCGGAAACGGACGCACAGAGTGATATTTACCCTGGGAGATCAAGATCGGGTCAGAGAGACGTGTTTGTTTCTAAGCGACAGCGAGTGGGGCGAGGCTTGGGATAAGGCAAGCTGTCATTACAGCTATTAATTGATGCTTCAGGCATCAGTTAGAGTTATGTTGGATCTGAGCAGTAACTTTCTGTATTTGAACTCGTTTCTATACGCTACGATGGATATTTGCAGTAACTTTTCCACTGATCGCTATAAAACGAAAATCGGCATACGAAGTTAGTGCAGAAATCCAACATAGCTGATATATAGGTGCACCATAGTGAAGGCCGGAATCGCGAGTGGTGCGTTTCCGGCCTTCTTTGTCATTCAACAACTATTGGCATCGGCAATACTTCCGGACCGCCCGGGTATGCTGGATACTGTTGCGAAGTATGCGGATAAGTTAAGCTTCCGCGCTCCTTCAAGCTATCGAGGTTATTGGCTTTCACCATACTGTCCGATAAGGTGTAAAGCGTATCGCCCGCGTAAAGGATGCGTTTAACCGCTTTGCGGTAATCGAAGCCGTATTGCCCGCTCTTAAGCAGATCCTCCTCGGTCAGATGGGTGATCGTTCCGCGCAGGGTGAAGCCTTGCTTCAAATCCACCTTATATACGTAGGCGCCTTGGTAGGTGAACTCGCCGTATGCGGGGAATTCGCCGGGTTTGAGATTTTCCTTGTTTTTGATCTCGTGAAGCTGCACCGGGAACGCCATAAGCCCCTTGTCCTTGGAGAACAGCAGCGCCTTATGGTCCCTTAACAGCTCGGAGTCCGTGCCGCGATCCCCGATGATTTCCTTGAACTGTTCGATAGGCTTATTGACGTTGGTGACGTCGAACATGGCAATCTTCATCCCTTGATAGAAGGCGGTCGCGGAATCCGGGTCGGTGCCGTCGCCTGACGATACGATTACCGTTTCCTTGCCGAAGCCGATCAGATGATTCTCGTCATACGGGTGCAGATAATCGCTGTAGCCCGGTATTTTCAACTGGCCGAGCACGGTAGGCTTGACGGGATTGCGCAGGTCGATTGCGAATAAAGGATCGACGTTGCGGAACGTCACCATATAAGCGCGATTGCCCATGAAGCGGACGGAATAGATGCGCTCGCCGGGAGCGAGCCCTTCCAGCTTTCCGATTACTTTCAAATTTTCGTCCAGCACGTACATATTGTTCGTTGCACCGTCCGCGCCGCGTGCCCAAACGTTACCTTTCGTGACGGCGATTCGGAAGTAACCGTTATGCTCATCCATGGAGAATTGGTTTAAAAGACTGCCAGGAACAGAGCCGCCGCCGACATAGACGATATGGCCCTGATCAAGCCTGAACTTATAAAGTTGCGTTTGCTCCGAACCCGAGTTGTTCGACGGTACATACTTCGTTGTCGTTACATAGAGATGTTTCTCCGATGCATACACCGTCTGGCCAGCGCCGAGATACGCCGATAGCTGCAGCTTCTGCTCCGGCTGTTCGAGATCGAGCGAGCCGATGAGCAGCATGCTGCTATCCGTTGAATTCGGGAAATAACGAATGTCTGAAAGAGGCAAGGACAGCTGCTTATCGGATATCGATGAGTCGCCGTATACAGGCTCGAAGGAACGAACCGTCTCCGAGTCGATCGGTTTGCCGTCTTCGAGTACTGTATAGTAGTGATTAAATTTGTTGCTTACGATATATAGCGCGCTGCCGACTTTGCGGGAGTCGATATAGCTGCCCTCTTGCTCAATCATTCTCACTTGCTTAGGCAGGCCGGACTCGTTCATTTCGTACACGAATGTTTTGACGAGATTGCGAGTAGGGATCGGCGGCATAATGGCTTTCTTGTCGACAAGCGTTGGCGTAACGGTATCCTTTGTTTCGATGGCCGCGCTGCTTGCCTCCGTAGCACTAGGCTCAGCCGCATCGATCTGACCGCCGTCATACATGTAGTTGCCATACGCGCTCTGTCCGCCGATGACGATGAGTCTTGCGCCGTCCGCATACAGCTCCTGAGGAATGAAGCCTTTCTCCGATGCATAGTCGAGCTGCGCGGCAAGCCTAGGCTTAGCCGGATTGGCTATCGATATGACTAGCACCTGCGAGCCGCTGATCTGATAGATGAACCTTCCGTCCGTCTTGGCATAGTCGGCTTCATCGACGCCTGCAACTTGCACGTTTGTCCCCGAGTAGTCTCCGCCCGAACCAGCCGTTTCAGCTTCAGGGGCAGCAGCGCCGCCTTCCGATTGCGAGGATTCCTTAGAATCCTCCATGGCTGCGCCACCTGTCATATAGTACCGATCGTCGTTCGATACGGCTGCCTGCATAATCTCCTTCAGCTTCGCGGCCGTTCCGATGACTGGCAGCTCTTCGGGCTCGTTAATCGTAACGACCTTGTTCGCTCCGTCCCAAGCAACGACTGTACCGAGCGACTCCGATAGAGCACGCAGAGGTACGATCGTTACATCGCCAAGCAGCCGGGGAGCAACGCTGAGTTTAATCGATTTTCCGTTGGCGATCATAATTGCCGATCCAATGGTCAAAGTAGCGGATCGCTCACCGCGGGCAAGCGTAGCCGATTTTGCTCCGTTCTCGCCTGTCCCGTAACCGACCGCAGCTCCGAGCGCTTCCGCAATCTCACGCAGCGGCACAAGCACGCTGCCGTTCTCAATGAATGCAGGCGTCGACACGTTCAGCGGCGCTCCGTTTACCGTAATGGAAATCTCGCCTTGCGCTGCTGCTTTGCCGCTGAATAATTCCCCAGCTCCAGGCGAGATCAGCAGCAAGATGGCTAGCAGCGCGGCCAATAAGCCTTTTCTTCGCATCTTCATATATACCCTCCTCTTATATAGACAACGTCACAACTATCGTAGTAGTCCGATTACTTCAATAAACGAGACAAGAGGCGCAATGGTTGCGCCTCTTGAAGCCGGGTAAGCATTATATTTCTAATCCTGTTCGAGCAGATGGATGTCCTGCGCAGCGAGCAGAGCTTACGCTCTTATTCAAACCATTCCGAATAATGCTCGCGTACGAATGCCAGCTTCTTCTCCGTATGTCCGGCGCCTCCGCCTTCGTGGCCGTTGAACGGATACAGGACGATATCTTTTTCGCTGGTGATCCGGTTATAGGTGGCGAAGTACATTAGCGGAGGGCAAACCTCGTCCTTCAGCGCTACCGAGGCATAGACGCGGCATTTAATCCGGTCCGCCATATTCATCGTGTCAAAATAGCTCAAGTTATCGAATACGAGATCGGTCTGCTCCGGATGTCTCTTCAAGTATTCGGCAACGCTCGCGAACGCGCCGTGATTGCCTTCGACGCGGCATACGAGGTTGCTGTTGCTTGGCACGTCGACCAGCGCCAGAACGGGTCTGTCGTCGAGCGCGCATACCGCCATGCCCAGCGCGCCTCCTTGGCTGCCTCCTTCGATTACGATCCGGGCAGGATCCACTTCCGCTTGCCCACAAGCGAAGTCGATCGCCTTCAAGCAATCCATATAGACGTGACGGAAGTAATATTCGTGCTTGTTATGTACGCCTTTGCTGACAACGTTCATCATGTGCCCGCTCGTATAGTCGGCGCTGTCGCCGGTGCTGCCGCCTTGGTCGCGGCAATCGATCGAGAGAACGGCGAAGCCCATCATGATCCAGTGCATGAAGTTGGACGGGACGCCGCGGCTTCCGGTGAAACCGTGATAATGAATGATGCACGGATAGCGGTCTTTGCCCAAGAAGGCAGGAACGATAAACCATCCGTTGATTCTCGTTTCGTCCATTCCGCAATAAGAAATATCATATACGCTGACCTGCGAGCTTGGGTAACCCACCAGCTGCTTCCTAGCATTTAAAGGTACGGATTTGGCCTGCAGAATGGTGTCCGACCAGAACGCGTCGAAATCGTCTTTTTTCGTTAAAGCGGGAAGATAGTCGTACAATTGCTTCGATACCTCGGAAACATACCCCATTCTCTATAATCCTCCTAATGGCTTTCTAGTCGTTATTATAAATCCAATAGACGCAATTGGCACCTTAAATCATTTCTCACTCATACCTCCTTTACAATCTTTTCATAGAACGTTAACGCCACTCATACATACGAGCTGTAAAATGCACTACTGAACCAACGTGCGAACCAGCCTGGAAAAAGAATGGAAGAGGTGCTTAACGCTTGAACAAGTTGAGAAAAAGAATGGCAGTCCTGCTGCTGGGCAGCATGATGCTAGGAATGACTCCTGCTCCGGCAGGTGCGATCTCCGTACCTTATGATGCAATCCCTAAGCTGCTGATTACGGAAATAGTGCCTGATAGCGAGAATGTGACCGGCGTTTCAACGGATGCCTATGAATTTATCGAGGTATATAACAATACGGATGAGGCTATCGATTTTGATGACAATTATTCCATCGTCTACCGCAATGGTGGAACGGATACGCCTTGGCCTGAGACGGTTGTTGCCGGGGATATCGTTATTCCGGCACGCCAATCGGTCGCGTTCTGGATTATGAATGCGGCTAACACCTCGCTAACGGCGGATGATTTCAACGCTAACTACGGGACTAGCATGGTTGAAGGCGAATCCTTGATCCGCTTAAACGGCGGAGGCGGTCTCCATAATTCGGCTCCACGCGACATCATGGTTCAGGATGCGGGCGGTGCCGTCATTGCAATGGCCTCCTACGAGAACGATGCGCAGACGGTGAAGAACAAAGGCATTTTGTACAAATATCCGATCGACGGATCGGTTCAGATGCGCATGATGACAAATCCGGGAACGAAGGCGGCAACGCCAGGCTTGGCGGAAGCGTCGCAAGTGCCTGCCGAGCCTTCGGGGGCCGGTACTTCGTATGAATCGACACCCACAATCGCTCATACGCCTGCCGCAGAGACGGGGCTGAGCGACTATGCGATCGCGGCAGAGCTGTCCGAATACATCGGAACCGTAACGGCATCGGTTTACTATAAGACGGATGCGCAGACCGAGTACGCGAAGCTGGGTGGAGAAGCAGTGGCTAAGGTTAGCGGTACGGCCTACGGATTGACGGCAGTTATCCCGCACGAAGCGTTCGCGGATAACAGCGCGCTCTCTTATTACATCGAGGCGCAAGATCAGTCGGGTGATCCGGCTGTTGTCTCCGAGGTGTACGAGGTGAATGTTACAACAGTAGAGGAGTCGCCTGCTATTGAACCGGAGGAACTCTCCTTGCTCATTACGGAACTCGTTCCTGACTCGACGAATATCGGAGCATCGGACGGCTATGAGTTCATCGAGCTGTATAATCCATCCTCAGAAGCGAAGAGCTTGAAAGATTATACTCTCTACTACCGCAATGGCGGCACCGATACGTCTTGGCCGCTGCAGACGGCGGATGAGGTAACGATCCCTGCAAAAGATTCTATCGTTTTATGGGTTATGAATGCGGACAACGGCACAGCAACGGCCGATATGTTCAATGCCAATTACGGCGGAGCGACGCTCGTAGAGGGTGTAGATTTGTTCCGCTTGGATCAGACAGGCGGCATGGCTAACGGAGGCCCGCGGACGCTCATTGTTAAGAGCAAGAGCGGAAAAGAAATCGTCTCGGCCGGGTACGAGAACGATGATCAGACGAAGCCGGACAAAGGCATCTTCTATAGTGTTCCGCTGAGCGGAACGAGCATGCTGATGATGGCTGGCGCAGGCACGGCCGCGGCAACGCCGGGCGCGGTTGCGGCGGAGCAATTGATACCGCCGGGCGGCAATATGCCGCCGGTTATTACGCATACGCCTTCGGCTGGCGTTCAATTAGGCAGTGATGCTGCGATCTCGGTTACGATCGCGAATGCGGAGAGCGACCAAGGAAAGACCGACGATGCGGTAACGGCTATGCTCTATTACAAGTCGGCTTCTCAGCAATTGTATGCGGCCGCCGCTATGTCGACCACGGGCAACGGCGTATACAAGGCTTCGATTCCAAGGGCGGCTCAGGTGGAGTCGCAGCTTGAGTATTACGTGCAAGCGAAGGACAGCGTGCATACGGTCGAAACGGAGCATTACGAGCTGTCGGTGACCGCCTTCCCTGCATTTGATGCGAATAAAGTGCCTCCGCTACTTATTACTGAGCTGCTTCCTAACAGCGTGAACGTAGGCACCGCGGACGGTTATGAGTTTATCGAGGTGTACAACAATACGACGGATGAAATCAACTTCCAGGATTATAAGCTCTATTATCGCTATACGGATTCCGGTCCTTCCGCAGATGTGATCTGGCCAACGGACCGCGAGGACATTCGTATTGCCGCGCAGAGCTCCATCGTATTCTGGGTCATTAATAGTGCCAATACAGCCAAAACGGCAGCGGACTTCAATGACCAGTTCGGCGTTAACCTGGTGGAAGGCAAGACGCTCATTAAAGTGTATTCGGATGGCATGGCGAACGGCTCAAGAAGGGGCGTTGTCATCGGAACCAATACCCACAAGGAAATATCGGCGGTCTATTATGACGGCTCGTTAAGCGGCGAAACGTCGGATAGCAAGGGTCTCTACTACGCATATCCGAGGAGCGGATCGGTCGAATCCTTCAAATATAGCGTGGGCACGAAGGCGGCTACGCCTGGTTCGCTCGAGGACATGCAGAAGCCTGCGGAACCTATCGAGCCGGCAGTCGATGCGGTTGCTCCTGTCATCGACGACATGACGGCGTTAACGGAAATCGCGGAGTCCAAATCGCTGGGGCTCGTTGCCGACGTTCAGGATGACCGCGAGGTTCGGACGGCGGCCATTTACGTCAAAACGAATACAGATGCGGGGTATACGAAGCATTATTTGTATGAGGACTATGACGATAAAATGTTCCACTTTACCGTCGCATCGCCGGATATGGTGGGCAAAGCTTATGTCGAATATTACTTCGAGGCTTCCGACGGTACGAACACGAAGCAATCTGAGCCGGTTCGCGTAAGCATTACCGGCGGCTCCGATCGCTCGCCGCTTCGGTTGAACGCGAAAAACGGCAATCTCGTTTCCGGCATATTCGAGCTTAAGGCCACTTCTGAGAGCGAGGATGCAGATGCGCTGACACTGACCGTGGACGGAGCAGTCCAAGACGGCACGTACCGTGCGCTTGAGCATGACGCGTACTTTGCTTTCGAAGCGGCTGAGGTCAATTATTACTTCAAAAATGCGGTTACGATGGGCGACGAGATTTTATATACGTTCATGGACCCGATTAATACGTTTATGACGCTTAACTACCCGATCGCCAGCGAGAGGCTGAAGCTTGGCGATAATAAGATCGCGATTCGCGCGGGAACGAAGACGGGTCCGTTCGATAACCGTCCGGAAGAGAACAAGGACGACTTTAGAGTGCGCAACGTGCGGCTTGTCCTTGCAGACGGGACAGTCATATACGATCCGTTGTACGGGGACAAGGCGAAGGACATCAAGATGGGCGACAGCGCGGGCAAATTCCCGGCGATCGAGTTCAACTTGACGCTTGAAGAAGAGGTGCTGCGCTCCAAGGCGCTCGCATGGGATACGACGGAGCTTCCGGACGGCAAGCATACGGTAACGGTATCGGCAGGCGGAGCAACCAGCGTATCGGCAGAGGTGACGGTCGATAATACAGCGCCTGTCATTGAGACCTCGCTTCAAGACGGCGAGACGTATCGCGGCGATCTGATCATCGATGCCGATGTGAGCGATGCCCTTGCGGGCGTTAAATCGGTAACGGCTGCCCTAGACGGCAACGCTATCGAGCTTCCTTATGCGACCTCTTCCGGCAAGCTGACGAGCGGGGAGCATACGCTTATCGTGGGAGCGACGGACCAGGCAGGCAATGCAAGCGAACGTACCGTCACGTTCGAGGTGCCGAATGAAAATCCGGACAAACCGGAGCTTATCGCACCGCTTAACGGCTCGAGCCTAACGACGAACCGTGCGAGCTTAACGGTGAAGGCAAACGACCCGATGGGCGATTTGCTGAAGCTGACCTTCTACAAAGGGTTTAACTTCGATGCACGAAGCAAGCAAGGCTTCACAGCGTATTCCGGCGCTTCCGACACGGAGCCGCCGAAGCAGCTTCAGCCGGGCGGCGAGCAGGCGTTCACGGCGGACGATTATGCGAAGATCGGAAAAGTCGACGGCGAGTACCTCGTTAACGATTCCGTTAACCAGTTCCCGTACCATCGCTTCGATATGAAGCTGGATGCGTCGGTGAAGGCGACCGACCGCGTCGACATCGAGTGGAGCGGCAAGTCGCTCGAAGGGCGTAAAGTCAGCCTGTACGCTTGGGATCAGAAGGAGGGCAAGTGGGCGCTGCTGGATTATAAAGTTGCCGGAGCAGAAGACTTTACGCTTAGCGCAACGGTGAAGGCAGGCGACTACAATACGGGCGGCGTCATTCATGCAATGGTGCAGGATGAGTTGCCGGTAACGCAGGATGAATATGATTTCTCCTTCATCTGGATGTCGGATACGCAATATTATTCCGAGAGCTATCCGGAAATTTATAAGGGCAACGTAGATTGGATCGTTAAGCAGCAGGACGAGATGAATATCAAGTACGTTATTCATACGGGCGACATTGTCGACGATGCCGATCAAGCTTATCAGTGGGCGGAAGCGAACAAAAGCATGAAAGTGCTGGAAGACGCGAACATGCCTTACGGCGTTCTTGCCGGCAACCATGACGTGTCGCATCAAACCGGCGATTACAGTTATTATTGGAAGCATTACGGTGAAGACCGCTTCAAGGACGAACCGCACTACGGCGGCTCTTACCAAAATAACCGCGGCCATTACGACCTGATCTCCGCCGACGGCGTGGACTTCATTATCGTGTACATGGGCTGGAACATCGGCGATGACGAGATTGAGTGGGTGAACGACGCCGTCGCGGCGCATCCGGACAGAAAGGCGATTCTTGCCTTCCATGAATACATGCTCGTATCGGCTAACCGGGCACCGGTTGCGGACAAAATCTATGAGCGCGTCGTCGTACCGAACCCGAACGTCATCGCTACGCTCTCCGGCCATTATCATGACGCCGAGACGCTCGTGGACAATATCGACGATAACGGGGACGGAACACCGGACCGCAAAGTATACCAAATGCTAGCCGATTACCAAGGCGCGGAGATGGGCGGTCTCGGTTATATCCGCTTGATGCAGTTCGATGTGGAGAGCAATCAAATCCATATGAAGACGTATTCGCCATACTTGGACGACTACAACTACTACGATCCGGCCCAGTACCCGGGCAAGGATGAGTTCGATATGGACGTTGACCTCAGAGAGATGAATAAACGCGTCGCTACCGACTATTTTGGCGTCAAAGCGTATACCGACCAGAAGATCGGCTCGGTTGAAAATGTCGCCAGCGGATCGGAAGCAACCGTCACGTGGAGAAGCTTGAAGGAAAACCGTTACTACGAATGGTATGCGGCGGCCGAAGACGCGAATAGCGGGTATACGCTGTCGGACATTTGGGGCTTCGCCGTAGGCGATCTGCCGAATAGCGGCAATGGCAATGGCAACGGGGAGCCGGAAACACCGACAGAACCAGAAAAGCCAACCGAGCCTGAGAAGCCGGTAGATCCGACGGTTCCTACTGAACCGACGCAACCGCAAGCCCCATTTAAGGATACGGAGAAGCATTGGGCGAGGGAAGCTATTGCGCAGCTCTCCGAGAAGCAGATCCTTAGCGGTTACCCGGACGGCAGCTTCAAGCCTGACGCGAAAATGACCCGTGCCGAGTATGCGTCGGTCATGTTCCGCTTGCTCGGTATGACGGCTCCGTCAAATCCTTCGTCATCGTTCAACGATACGGTGCAGAATGCTTGGTACAATTCGTACGTTCAAGCATTGGTTGAAGCAGGCATTGTGAGCGGCTTCGAGGATGGCAGCTTCAGGCCGGGACAGCAGATGACGAGAGAGGAAGCCTTCGTCATTCTCTACCGTGCAGTGAAGGACCGGCTGCCTGCGGCATCGGCCGACAGCACGAAGATCGCCGATCTGGAAGGTTTCTCGCCGTGGGCGAGAGAAGCGATGACTGCTCTTGTAGAGGCAGGCATAGTCAAAGGCTACGAAGACGGGACGCTCCGTCCGAAAAACGCGATTACACGGGCTGAAATTTCGACCATCGTTGCGTATTTCGTGAAATAAATAGGATGATGAATGGCGAATGGGGTTTAACCTCGTTCGCCATTTTTGTTTTGGAGCGCTATCGCGACCAAGGGAATGTATGGATCTTTGGATCGCCGATCATAATGGTGTTAACTCATACTTCAGGTGTAGGCAAGGAGCAGACTATGGAGCGGCAAAACGGACCTGTTAAGGATTCGGCTAATCTAAATAACGACGCCCGGAAAACGATCGCCGAGGTTTTTCGATTGGCGCGCAAATCCAGCGACTTTCATCAATTTTCCCCGTTCGAGGGCGACGATACCGTCCGCATTCAAATCAGTTATTATCAGTCCCTCGTGGATCATATGAAAATAAACCGTTTTCTCGTATCGGAAATTCAAAAAAATATCGAACGGCTAAACGATCCGGAAGATATTAAAAACGTGATCCCGTTAGATGACGTGAAGGTGACCCATGATGCGGACGAAGTGGGGAAAAAGCTAATTAAAGGATATGCCGTCATTCGGCTCAACGAGGCGGAACATGAGTTCATCTTGGTAAACGTGAGTCAAGAGGAGCTTGGTCACCGCCAGAGCAATGAAACCGAAAATGAATTCAGCGTCGTTGGACCTAAAGTCGGCTTTGTGGAAAATATAGATCTCAATATTCACCTTCTCAGGCAGCAAATTGCCGTACCGGAATTAGTCGTCGAAGAAATAACGATCGGAACCGTGTCCAACACGCGGGTTATTATCGTTTATCTGGATGGAGTTACGAACGATCAACACGTGCAGACGGCTCGGCAGAGGCTTAAAGCGATTCATTTAGATGTTGTTTTTGACAGCTCGTTACTTGACCAGATCATTTCGGATAACTCTAATTCGCCGTTCCCTCAGTTTCTATCGACGGAAAGGGTGGATCGCGTTATCTATGCCGTTACATCCGGACAAGTCGCCGTTTTCGCGGACGGTTCGCCTTACGTCATTACCGGGCCGTCTACATTTTTGGACTTTTTTATTTCGCCCGAAGACTATTTTTTGCCTTGGATACTCGGATCCTTCTTTCGCATCATTCGAATTTTAAGCATATTTTTCTCCATATTTGCCGCTCCGTTATATGTTGCCGTATTAACCTATCATTTCGAGGTGCTGCCGGAAACCTTGATCGAGCCGCTTATCATATCGCGCAACCAAGTTCCGTTTCCGCCTGTCATAGAGGCCGTCTTCCTGGAACTCACGATCGAGCTGCTGCGGGAAGCCGGAGCAAGGCTGCCGACGAAAATCGGGCAGACGTTAGGGATCGTAGGAGGAATCGTGATTGGACAAGCGACGGTTCACGCGGCGCTGACAAGCAATATTTTGCTGATCATCGTTGCTCTTTCGGCGCTCGCTTCGTTTACGACTCCCATTTTCAAAATGGCGAATACGATCCGGCTCTTGCGGTTTCCCTTTATCCTGCTTGCGGGCATTTGGGGCGGACTGGGCCTTGTCGCCGGGTTCCTTATTCTTGCAGGGCACCTACTGCGCTTAAGATCGTTAGGGACGCCATACTTGGTGCCGATATTCCCGTTTCGGACAGGCAATTTTGCGGACAGCGTCATACGCGCCTCATTCCAGTACACGACAAACAGAAGCAAGTTTTTAAAACCGAAATCCGATAAGCGATATCGACCGAAGGAAGACAAGGAGGATATTGACAATGAGTAGCATGATGCGTTTGCTGCTGATTCCCTTCATGGCTTTGCTCGTCCTGACAGGCTGCAGCAATGCGAACGTTATCGACCATATCCGGATCTTGACCGTTCTCGGATTCGACAAAAGCGACTCCGGTTATACGGGCTCGGCATTGTATTCCGATTATGAGGAGAAAGGAAAAATAAAAGTTCTTCAAGGAAAAGCGAAGCAAACCAGGGTGATCCTGAAAGAGATGGCCTTCCAATCCGCGCAGCCAATCCGGATTGAAAAGCTGAAAATGCTTGCTTTCAGCAAGGAAGTGGCGGGCGAAGGATTGTCCGCCTTTTTAAAAACAATATGCAGAGACCCTTTAATAAGCAATTATGTGATTATGGCCGTTTTCGATGAATCCCTTGCATCCGTATCCGAAAGTCTGGCAGGCAAAGGAAGCCAAGAGTTTCCTTATCATTTGATCGAACAAAATATGAAGCGCGAAATGATCCCTTATTCGAATCTTTCAACCGTTCTGTTTGATTATTACGGCACGGGGCGGGATTTTTCTATGCCTTATCTCAAATTAAACCAAAAAAAGGATATTGAGATTAGCGGTTACGGGATTTTCAAGGATGACCGGTTGAAGTTCGTCCTGAACCCGGAAGAAATGCTGTATTTTAAATTGCTGCAAGGCGACGCGATGCGGGGAGACGTTCCTTTTATGATCAAAAAGGGCTCCAATGAAGCTCCGGCTATCTTTACCGTTAATTACGGCAAACAGAGCAGAACGGTTACCTTCAATCAGAATGAGATTCTGGTCTCCTACTCCTTCATGTTGAGCGGAATGGTAAACGAATACCCGGAGTGGTTTGCTCTCGATGTGGAGGGAAATACCCACTCGTTAATTCAACAATTGGAAGGGCAAATCCGAAGCCGTCTTCTCGCGTTGCTGAACAAGTTCGTGAATGATAAGGTTGACCCGCTGGGCATGGGAGATTTGATCAGGTCTCGCCAAAGAAGCTGGAACGAGGAAAAGTTCTATGAGGCCGACTACGGAAAAATCAAATACGATATTCAATTCCGTACGCAACTAAGCAAGTCCGGAGTCGGAGAATAATGGGGTCAGGGGGATATCCGGTGGAAAAACAAGTAAAGGAAAGCTTGACCGTATCTCCGTACCTTCTATGGATTTTAATACACGGCACGCAAATGGGCGGCACCTTGCTGATTTTCCAAAGCCGCATTATCAAAGGGGCTGAAATGGACTCTTTGTTTTCTTTTGCGGCAGTGGGGATAAGTTTTCATTTCATTATTGCGATGATGTTTTTTTTGCTGGAAAATGCACCGGATGGAGACCTTATATCGCTGCACAACCAGTTGTTCGGGAAGCGGCTCGGCAGCCTTCTGACTCTCGCGTTCTATGCCTATATCCTTTTGTTTATCGTAAACGAACTAAGATCCTACATGGAAGTCATACATGTCTGGGTTTTTCCTTATACGCAGCTTTGGATGTTATCGCTTATGTTCCTGTTGACTACCGCATACCTTGTATCCGGAGGCTTAAGGGTCATTACAGGCATTTTATTCGTCTGCATCATCGTTCCCACCCTGCTGATTCCGACTCTCTATTTCCCGCTGAAGCAAGCGCATTGGACGAATTTTCTCCCCCTATTCAACCATAGCCCCTACGAATTTGCAGAGTCGGCCTACCATTCGTTGAGCACATTGTTAGGGGTAGAGTTTTTGCTTTTATTGTATCCCTTTATCAAAAATCAGAAAAAATCCAAGAAATGGGCTCATCTTGCGGTTGCCCATTCCACTTTAATTCCTTTGATCATCGCGTTTGTCAGCTTTTCTTTTTTTAATATTCAACAGCTGGAGCATACCATCTGGCCTACGCTTATTTTGTCCAAAGTCATCCGCTTTCCGTTTCTTGAAAGGTTTGATTATATTTATATTTTCATTTGGTTTTTCGTGATCATTTCCGCATGCTGCGTGGGCATGTGGGGAGGCGTCCGAATCCTGAAGAAAACGGTCGGCCTGAAAGCAAAACCTTCCTTATGGTTAACCAGCGGTATCGTGTTTGTCATTATGCTTCCGATGAAAAGCCCGATGACGATCGAAAAGCTGGATTCCGCGATGACCTTGTCGGGATGGATTCTATTGTACGGCTATATTCCGCTGTTATGCATATGGGTAAGCCTAAGTAAATGGTTTAATAAAAGAAAGAGTATTCCAAACGAAAGGTAGAAAACCGGACCCAATCAACTTCATCCTTATCTGAAGCATCCGTACTTTGATTTGATGCCAGCTATAGCCTATCTGCCAGCCAAGGCTTGATAAGCGGCAATGCCGTGGCGGGCTGCATCGCTTTCGTGTGGTCCATGTCGTCTCCGGTAAGAACGACCACATCCCAGCCGAGCTGCTCCAACAAGGCTTTGTTCTTCCGCAGTAAGCCGATGATGTCCACGGTTACGCCTCCGAATTTGTTCCCATATACGATCGAATCCTGCTCCCCTGCGAAAGCGAGCTTCGGAATCGTCACTAAATCTTGAACCGCTTTATCGTCAAAATTCTTTAAGCTCGCATACATCGTGACGAACTGCTTCGTCTGATCGGGGTTGATTTCTGCAACCCCTCCAAACCTGTTCTAAAATCATCATACAACATTCATGCAATATTTCGGTTTGGGGTCGCTGAGCCAGCGATACAGCAAGGTTCTCAAGCTAAATATGTTAACGTAGCACTTGAAGGTATTACTTGAATGACGGGCGAGTCGACGGAAGGGAAAATAGGAAGCTCTCTTATGCCGTAGAATCGAGATTCTCCAAGTATTCCAGCGCTTCGTCCAGCGTACGCACAGGAACGATCGTTATATCGTATTCCCGCTTCTTGGCCTCGTCCAAAATATCTTTTTCGTTGCTGTCATTCGGGTTCGCGTCTGCGGGACTGAAGAATAAATCGACGCCAGCGCGGTCGGCAGCAATGATTTTGTCGCGAATGCCTCCAATCTGCCCCACCTTGCCAGACGCGTCGATCGTACCCGTACCGGCAATCGTCAAGCCATGGGTCAATTCGGCTGGATCCAGCTGGTCGGCGATCTCAAGGGCGAACATGAGACCGGCGGACGGCCCGCCGATGTCGGATACCGTAAATTCGACCTTAACGGGAGGCGTAATCTGGAATTGATCCTCCGTTACGAGTCCTATTCGCGGATACGCCTTGCTTGATAGAGGATCGCTTCCCGCCAACCCGTATAATTCCACGGCTAGTTCCAGCTGTTGATCATCGCGCAGAACGCCGAGCTTGATCGTATCGCCAGGCTTTTTCCCGGCGTCCAACATGGCGAGCATATCGTCAAGTTTCGTGACGGACTGCCCGTCGGCTTCGATTATAATATCTCCGGGGAATATAATTCCCTCCGCTTTGGAGCCCGCGTAGATCGACTGAACGAAAATACCGGTATACTTCACCGGCACTTGCTTGCCGGATGCTTCGAGCGCCGCGGCGACGGCGCTATTTTGCGATCGTTTCATCATATGTTCAAGCAGCGCTTTATACTGAGCGTCAGTCAGGTTTCCTCGCACCTTGGCTGCTTTGCGAACTTCCGTGTCGGGAGCGAGCAGCCCATAGAGCAGCGTGAAGGTATTGCCGACCTTGGAGCTAAAGACGGTCGTCAGGCTGAAGCTGCCATCCTTCGATGGCGCACCGTTCTCTACTTTGACGTAATTCGCGATTTTCTCAACGGTTCCCGGCTGGTAAAGGTAATAAGGCAGCGGAACGAATAGCATCCCGGCAAGGAGCAGAAGAAAGACGGAATAAATGATCCCCGCTCGAGATCGTGCATTTTTCTTTGTTTCGTTCATAAGTGTCCCTTTCTTGTACGGTATCTGACCCTATTATCCCACAGGATGCCCCCAAGCTGGAAGGGAACTCCCATGCGAATGTCGAATTCAATGACAAAATCAATCAAAGTTCAACCTAAGACAGGGGATCGGGATAAATGGACAAACAATCGTTACGCACGACGTATAACCAGCATGCCGAGCAGCGGAACAAAAACGGCATCGAGCCTTGGAAGGAGCAGGAACGGGAGCGTTTCCTAAGCCTCTTGAAGCAAGAAGCCCGCCAATCATTGCTTGAAGTCGGAGCGGGGACCGGGCGGGACAGCTTGTTTTTTGCTCAAAACGGGCTTGACGTGTTCGCGGTCGATCTATCCGATGAAATGGTGGCGCTTTGTCTCGACAAGGGGCTGCGCGCGAACACGATGGATTTTTATGAGCTCGAGTTTGAGGACGACCATTTTGATGCGATATACGCGCTCAATTGCTTGCTCCATGTGCCGAAGAACGATCTGCCAAAGGTGCTGCGCGAAATCCAAAGGGTGTTGAAACCAGGGGGTCTGTTCTTCTGCGGCGTATATGGAGGTCAAGATACGGAAGGCGTATGGGAGCAGGATACCTACGAGCCCAAACGTTTCTTCTCGATGTATCTCGATGAGGACATCGTTCCTATATTCGGGCGGCATTTCGAAATAATCGATTTCCACACCGTCCCGATGAGCGATGGAGCGCCTCATTTTCAGTCGTTGACGCTGAGGAAGTGACTTGAACTATTATTGCGATAGAGTAGAATACGGAAGCATGGCTGCGGAGACGCAGCTTTTTTCTTTTTTTAATATTCGGGAAATGATAGCTCAACAATCTTTACAACTTTTCCGCAATGCCATCCGTTGTACATGCAGAGGTGGGCAAATTGCCGACAGACGAACAGTTAATCGAGGAGATCCAAGGCGGCAGCATAGCGGCCATGGAGATGCTCGTGCGTCTGTTTGGCTTGCCGGTTCTTTATCCTTTTGTCGCTATTGCGGTTATGATTGCAACGATAGTGCTAAGCCTCTCACTGTTATACGGAACGATGAGGCGTAAAGAGGTTATGTAACCGTGTTGGACATGAGAGCAATCGAAATGCTCACCAGAGACTGTTCCTTCGAAAAGAAGGGAACGGTCCTTTTGTCGTTGGACAAGCGAATTGAAAATTGGGATTGACAGGAAAATCTAATGGTTATATAGTTAGTTACATAACTAATGAACCATATAAGTGAAGAGGTGATAACGTGTTCGACGACCGTAGCCCCATCTATCAGCAAATCGCTGACAAAATCAAAGAGGACATTATTAGCGGCGTGCTGTTAGAGGACGAACAAGTGATGTCGACCAATCAGTATGCGGCCTTCTATCGCATCAACCCGGCAACGGCTGCGAAGGGCTTTCAATTGCTCACGGACGAAGGGATTTTGTATAAGAAGAGAGGGATCGGGATGTTTGTCAGCGGAGAGGCAAGACAATCGCTGCTCGCGCAGCGCAGGGACGTGTTTTTCGAGGAGGTTGTCGACAAGATGCTGGCCGAGGCGGATAAGATCGGCGTGCCGGTGGGCGACATTATTAAACGGATCGAATCCGTGAAAGGGAGGGATGAAGCATGACGCTTGGTATCGAGGTGAATAAGCTGCAGCTCCGCTACGGAAGCTTTACCGCGCTGCATGACCTGACCTTCAAGCTCGACGGGGGCAAAATATACGGTCTTCTCGGGCGCAACGGCTCGGGGAAAACAAGTCTGCTGTCCATTCTGGCGTCCTTCCGGCTACAATCGGCAGGCTCGGTCTCGATCGGGGGCGAAGCTCCGTTCGAAAATGCTAAAATGATGGAGCAGGTTTGCTTCATTCAAGAAAGCGGACATATGAACGAAGGATTCAGCGTGCGCGACGCGCTTTCGCTGGCAGCCAGCTGCTGGCCGAATTGGGACGATGCTTATGCGGCGAAGCTCGTTAAGCTGTACGATCTGCCGCTCAAGAAGCGCGCGACGACACTGTCTCGCGGTATGAAGTCGGCGCTGGGGGTTACGATCGGCCTTGCCAGCCGCGCTCCGGTTACGATCTTCGACGAGTCGTATCTCGGCATGGATGCGCCGTCCCGGTACACGTTCTACGAACAGCTTCTAAACGATTATATGGAGCACCCGCGCACGATTATTTTATCCACTCATTTAATCGAAGAGGTAGCCTCCTTGTTCGAGGAGGTTCTTATCATCGATAAGGGGCGTCTCATCGTGCATGAGGAGACGGAATCGATCCGAACGAAGGGCAGAGCCGTCACCGGACCGGCCGAAGCCGTCGACCGGTTCGCACAAGGAAAGACGGTATTTGGAGAACAGAAGCTTGGCCGTACGAAATCGGTTACCGTGTTCGGCGAGTTGGACGATGCGGCTTGCGAACGGGCGATATCCGAAGGGCTTGAGCTGGGCCCGGTATCGCTGCAGGATTTGTTTGTCCATATGACGAAACGAAAGGGCGATGAACAATGAATCGGAAGAGAAGACATCCCGCGATCAATGTAGCGCTCAAGTTATTGTATACCTATCGTTGGACGATCGGCATTTATTGGCTTGTTTTCTTATGTATCTATGTGGCTATTGGGGTTATTCTTCGATCGCCGACTGTCGGGGCCGAGATGGATGCGCAAGGAATATGGGAAGGGGCGTCCACCTCGCCTAAAGTATTTTTGCTCGTCATCGGCATTCTGATGACGCCGCTCTCGCTTGCCAGCTTCGTCTCGAACGGGGTGACGAGGAGGCATTTCATCTGGGGCGTAAGCGGACTGCTCGTTGTCTACTCGGCGATTTCGGCAATTATTATGGTGATAGGCTACCCGATCGAGCAGTGGATTTATGACAAGTACGATTGGCCTCTCGAGCTTAGCAATCCTCACCTGTTCAAGGATGCGTCGCAATTCGGATTGATTTTCGTCGAATATTTCTTCTTGTTCATCGCTTTCTTCGGCAGCGGGTGGTTGATCGGTTCCTGCTTCTACCGCTTTAATTGGAAGCTGGCCGTGGTGTTAATACTCCTTGCGATACTGCCTGCGATGGCGATGGAGACCGTCATATCCGCCGATTGGATCGGTTCGATCCTGCAAAAGGCATACGATATCGAGCGTGCAAGCCTTGCTGCCGTTATTCCTCTGGCGCTCTGCATCGTAGCTCTGGTATTTGCCTCCGTCTTCTTGCTGCTGCGGAAAGTCCCGGTTAAGCGCAAAGTGCTTTCATAATCGTTGGCAGGTTAATCAGCCCATTCGGAAATTATCTTCTGAATGGGCTGTTTTTTTTGGATTTCGTGACACCCTGTTGTCAGAACAAACGTTTATAATTGAGAAAAGTTGGAATGACAACGGGAGGTCGAAGCGTAACGATGATAGCGGGCCGACAGGTTAAGCAGCTTTATGAGTGGTTAGGGAGCAATCCGCTTGAGCGGAAGATATTGCTCGCTCAGAGTCATGCAGAGGGTCATAGACTAACCGAAAGAGTCGTTCGCGATTACGGTGCCGTGCTGCACGCCGAGATTCGGACATTGACATCATGGGTGCTTCAACTGACTGAGCTATCATTGGCACAGCTTCGAATCCGTTATATAAGCCGGGAGGAAGCCTATTGGGTTATTCATAAGCTGCTCGTGCAAGCGAGCGTTGCGGGCGAGGCTTACTTGCGTGGAATCAGCATTACGCCGGGGGTCGTGCGGGCCTTTGCGGAAGCAGTCGTCGAGCTTCGCGAAGCCGGTCTGCAAGCACGCGATATATGGCCGTCGCACTTCGAATCCAAGGCGAAGGGCGACTGCATGCAGCGGCTGCTTGATCGTTACGAGCAGTATTTGATCGAGCATCAGGTTAGCGACTTCGCCGGTCTGCTGCCTATTGTACGCAAGCTGCCGAAGCGCCATGAGCTGATCGTGACGGATCCTATTGATGCGTGGCCTGTCGTTCATCGAGAGATGCTGGAATGCCTGGCGGATCCTAATCGGCTATGCATGGTCGACCGTGCTCCGGGCTGGTTGGACGGAGATCGTCCATTGCCGATGGCTTCCGTTGCTTTCCGCCATGCTGTGGGGCCGCTGGCGGAGGTTCGAAGCGTCTTCCGCATGATGGCACAGAAGCGGATGGCATGGGATCAGACGGAGATTATCGTGTCTGATGATGAGGCCTACACGGGAGCTATTTATTCGATGTCGCGTATGTACGGCGTGAATTGTACGTTTTCCGGAGGACTGCCAATCTCGTATTGCCAGACCGGCAAGGCGGCAGAGTCCTATTTAGGCTGGTTGGAATCGAATTTTAACGTTGATTTCGTAGTTAAAGCATTGAAGCGGCAAGTCATTTCATTAGGGAATGACGAGGAGCAACGTATAAAGACCTCCTCCTTCACTCGCGAGCTGGAAGGAGCAGCTATCGGATGGGGGCGGGAACGCTATCGGCTTGCTGCCAAGCTAGTTAAGGCGTATGCAGAACGAAGCAGCGAGATGGATGAAGCGGACGAACGGTTGGCGAGCATTCGGGAGTCTGAAGCTATTTGGAGGCATTTCGATACTTTTTTTGGCCGACTATTTGTAGGGCTGCCCGATACGCAACAAATATCGCCCGTCGCTCTCCTTGCGGAAATGATCACATTCGTTGATCGATATGCGGCCATTCGGGATGCAAGCGACCGCGAAGCGTTGAGCGGAATGAAGGAAATGCTGGCCTCGATGCAAAGGGTTAGCGGTCAGCAGGGTGAGCTGCCGCTGCATTTGGCCATCTCGTTTGTCAGGGATGTATTGAGCGGGATCCGTATCTCTGTTACGCCCCTACAGGAACCGGGAGCGGTGCATGTGACGTCGCTCTGCGATGGGGGACAGAGTGGCCGCCAGCATACATTTATCGTCGGTATGACGGAGAAGTGCTGGGCGTTATCGAATCGCCAGCATCCCATTCTGCTTGATGTCGAGCGGGCGCGAATAAGCGGAGGCTTGCCGACAAGCAATCAGCGAACGGAGCTTAGATTTGCGGAGAGGAGCAGCCGCCTTAGTTCTATTACGGGGAACTGCTACTGCAGCTACGGTTCCTATGATACGGCGGCGAACACCGAGCATTATCCGGCTTTTGAACTGGTACAGCTTTATCGACTAAACAGCGCCGATAGGGAAGCCGACTACGAAACGGTGTACCGGCATTTGGGTGAGCCGGAGCGTTATTTCGGGAGTGCGTCAGAGCCCTGTTCTTTGGACGGTACCGACGCCATGCTGGCTCATCTTGTTGCGCCGAACGGACAGATTAGGGAGGGTGGCGAGGCTTTGCTTCGTTTGTACCCTAACCTGGCAGTAGGGGCACGCGCAGCTTCGGCGAGACAGGAAGAGCTAACGCTTTCGGAATTCGACGGTATGATTAATACCGGCTGCGAAGCGATTGCTGCCGACATTGACTCGAAGCCACATCTGAGCGCAAGCCGCTTGGAGTTATTCGCTCGTTGTCCTCTTCAATACTTTTATCACGAGATTTTGGGCGTTCGGGCGATTAGCGCTCCTGCGTTCAATCGTTCGCAATGGCTGGATCCGATGCAGAAGGGAAATCTCCTTCATGCTATCTATAATCGTTACTTGGAGGCTGCATCGGCACAAGGCTTGGCAGAAGAATTAATGACGCCGAAGCACGATAGGCTGCTGCTTGAACGCTTAACCGAAGAGGCGCTTCGCGAATATGCGGAGCTTATTCCGGCACCGAGTGCATCGGTATATCGCAAGGAATGCGAAAGTATTCGGCAAGATACGGAAATCTTCTTTGCAAGCGAACGGGGGCGTACTTCCATGCCGATATGGTTCGAGCTTCCCCTTCATGACATGGGCGATCCGCTGGAGGTTGAATTGGCAGAAGGGCTCAGTGTTCCGGTGAAAGGGTACATCGACAGAGTCGATCAGATCGGACCGCACCAGTATAAGATCTATGATTACAAGACGGGCAGTCCGAAGAGATTCAAGGAGGCCGACTACTTTGCCGGGGGCACGCAGGTACAGCTAGCGCTTTATAGCGTCGCTGCTCAGCAATTGCTGCGGCATTCGGGACTGGATAGAGAAGCTAGCGTCGTCACATCCTCGTATTATTTTCCAACGGTTAGGGGGCTCGGCGAGGAAGCGATTCGCGAGCAAAACGACAGCCGCAAGGAACAATTGTCCGCATTGGTTAGCTCGGTAATCGAGGCTATCGGTCAAGGCATGTTTCCCCCTACGGATAACCCCGAGCATTGCAAATGGTGCGATTATCGAGCGGTATGCGGGGATCATGCGGTTCATTTCAGGGAAAAGAGAACGTATGAGTCGAACGCAGACCATCTACGATCCATCACGGAGGTGAACGGCCATGGTTAAGCAGCAGGTGGATGACGATCAAGTCGCTCGCGAGCGAATTGCTCGCGACCTGGACGTTACTTTATTGGTTGAGGCCGGCGCAGGATCAGGGAAGACGACGTCAGTTGTCGGTCGTATGATCGCGCTTATCAAGTCGGGTAGCACCGAAGTACATGAGATCGCTGCCATAACGTTCACGAACAAAGCCGCATCGGAGCTGTCCAGCCGCTTCCGAATAAAGCTTGAGCAGGAGTTGCGGGCAAGCAATCACGAAACGGAGAAGAGGCGGCTGGCGCAAGCGATGGCCCGGCTTCATGAAGGCTTCATTGGCACGATCCATGCTTTCTGCGGGAGATTGCTGCGGGAGCGTCCGATAGAGGCGAAGCTGGATCCTGCCTTCCGTGAGATGGATCAGGAGGAGGACAAACAATTCAGAGACGATTGTTGGGACGACTATTTGGATATGCTCCGGGAACAAGGCAATGAACATCATATTGATGAGCTCGCAGAGCATTTAATAGATGTGGAGGATTTACGCGCTGTCTACCATCGCGTATCGGGGTACGAGGACATTCAGGTTCATACGAAAGCGACGCCGCGTCCGGATTTCGATGTTATTCGGCTATCGCTTTTTCCTTTGCTGGATGAGGCGAATCGCTATATTCCAACTCATGTTCCGTCTGGCGGCCACGATGAACTTCAGAAGCTGATTCAACAAGCGGGCAAGATACGGCTGCTGAGCTCAATGGCACATGATATGAACGTGCTGACGCTTGCCAAGCAGTTTGATAAGGAGCTTAAGATTACACAGAAGAAGTGGTCCGACAAGGAAGCGGCGAAACAGCTATTAGAGCGTCTGCATCAATGGCAGATCGGCATTCTATGGCCATTTCTTACACGCTGGAGAGCGTATATGCATCCTAAGCTGATCGCCTTCGTTCAACCGGCCGTGAAGTATTGCCGTGACAGGCGTGCCGCCGAAGGGAAGCTGAACTTCCAAGATCTGCTCATGCAAACCGCAGCATTATTGCGCGAGCATCGGGAGGTGCGTGCATACTTTGCAGCAAGGTACACCCGCTTGTTCGTAGATGAATTTCAAGATACGGATCCGATCCAGGCAGAGATGATGCTTCTGCTTACTGGAACCGATCCGAAGGAGAACGACTGGAGACGCCAGCTTCCGCGCCCCGGCTCCTTATTCATCGTCGGCGACCCGAAGCAGTCAATCTACCGCTTCCGTCGAGCGGACATATCGACGTATAACTTCGTGAAAGGGAGAGTGGCGTTATGCGGCGACGTTCTACAGCTAACACGCAACTTCCGCTCTGTTAAGAGCATCGGAAACTACGTTAACTACGCATTCGAGAGCAAGTTCGCCAAAGTAGAGCAGCCGTCCGACTGCCAAGCCGCATTCGCGCCTATGCTGACGCAGCAGCCTAATCCTAAGGGCAAAGGCGCCGTCCATGGCGTATTTACGATCACGATACCGAAGGTCGATTATGATCGCAAAGCGGTTATCGCGGAATTGGACGCCGACCGCATTGCTAGATATATAGCCAGAGCATGCGGCGGAGAGCTCAACATACAAGAGAGGGATAGCAAAGAAAATCCGTTGCTGCGGCCTGCGATTCCAGGCGACTTCATGATTCTGCTGAAGCATAAGCAATTTATTAACCTTTATGCAGCCAAGTTAGAGCAGTACGGTGTAGCTGCAGATACGTCAGGAAGCGAAGTTCTCTATGAAGAGGTGCATACTCTCTACCAGCTTGTGCAGACGCTAGGCGATAGCTCGAACCGAATACCGCTGCTGGCCGTCCTGCGAGGCATGCTGTTTGGGGTGAGCGATAATGCTTTGTATCATTTTCGCAAAGAGGCTGGTTCGTTGTCCATCTACACGAAGACATCGGAGGAACAGCTGACGGATCATGCAAAGCCCGTACTTGCCGTCTTGCTTAAGTTGCGCGGATACGCCGATGTTGTTAGGGAGCTGCCCGCGCTTGCCGCATTAACGCATATCGTGCATGATCTTGGCTTGCTTCCGCTATCCGCTGTAGGCCGGACAGGCGCATTGCGAAGCGGTACGCTCCTTAAGCTTCTTGAGATGGTGCGAGCCGATTCAGAAGCGGCATCGGATTGGAGTAAGCTGACAAGCTGCTTGCAACGTCTAACGGAATCGCGCGGGATAGAAGGAACGAGCCTATTCGCAGGCAGCGGAGAAGCTGTCCGTATCATGAACGTACACCGGGCGAAGGGGCTGGAAGCTGCTATCGTATTTCTTGCATCGCCTTGCGGGGACACAAGCCACGATGCGATGGAGCATATCGATCGGCTATCCGAACCGCCGCAGGGCCACTTCACCATATCTCGTCCGAAGGACAGCAATCATATGGAAATGATCGGCGAGCCGGCAGGCTGGGAGCGTCTATCCGAGCGCGAACGAACTTTCATGCATGCCGAGACGGACCGTCTCTTATATGTGGCGGCAACCAGGGCGAAGCAGCTTCTCATTGTAAGCCGTTATCCGGTGCGCCCGGCCATTGATCCTTGGAGTCTGCTCGCGAGCTCGCTGAGCGGTCAACAAGAACTGGAGGATGAGCCGTTCGAAGCTGTTATCGCTCCCGGGCTTGCAATTAAGTCTGATCACAGATTAGAAGAAGCCTTCGAGAATTGGCAAGCTTACGCTGCGGTTGCCTCGCAAGAGACGTACCAAGTAACAAGTGTTACTGCACTCGCCAAAGGCGCAGGTTCGGGATCAGGTTCAGGATATCTACCAAGACCTACCGACGGCGGAGGCGTGGCCTTTGGAAATACCGTTCATCGATGCTTGCAGGCGATTGGTGAAGGGATGTTGGTAGAACAACTGCCGGATTATTGCGAAATGGTGTCCGAGCAAGAAGGACTTAAGCTGGAATGGCGCGGTCGTGCGATGGCAGCTATTGAAAGGACCATAGCGAGTAACCTATGGAAACGCAGTGAGCAGGCGAAGCAGAGACATTTCGAATTTTCCTTCATGATTAAGCGGGAGCAAGGCGGGCAGGAGAAGCTGATCCGCGGCGTCATTGATCTTGTATTCGAGGAAGAAGACGGCTGGGTTATTGTGGATTTTAAAACAGACCAATTCGCATTAGAGAACGGGAAGCAATTTGTCGAATTTTATAAGCATCAAGTTATGGCCTATGCGGCCGAATGGACGGACACCTTCGGATTTCCGGTGAAGCAGGCGGGACTTTATTTCATCCATCACGACAAATACGTGGAGCTATGATTAAAAAATTTTCCATAAATTAAGGAATTGCTAGAAGGTCATTGCCGAAGATTGTCGAACTTTATTTAGAGAAGTATCAATCAATTACCGACATTCTGAGGTGCATGTATGAAGGGTTTGCTTAAATATATCGTATTAATCGCGTTCATGTTCACGATATTTTCGTCCGTACTAGTTCATCCCTCCTATGCGCAAGCCAGCCCAGAAGAAAACGATACCATCTTCATTAACGAATGGGAAATGAAATGGGAGACCAACCCCGATGCCACGATCGAGGACATTATGTCCGACGAGCAGGCGGGGGGCTGGTTCCCTGTTTCCTATGGGGAGGATTTGCCGGTTAAACCGGAGGGCATTCATGTTGCTTGGTTAAGATTTAGGATACCCGATGTAAATTTAATTCTTCCCGTGCTCTATTTAAGCAAACTAACCGCAAAAAATGTGTTTATTTATGTCGATCAACAACAGGTCTATTCAACAAACAGAAATTATAACTATAACAAAAATGAGATTTTACTCCCCCTGCAGCTTGATGAAGAGAAAGAATATATTTATTTTAAATTGCAAACAACAAGCGGAGAGTGGCTTGGTTTGAAAGAGCCAGCGATAATCGGGGAATATAAGTCCTTAAGTAAAAACTACATGAACAGAGGCATATTGGATGTCATATTAGGCGCATCTTTATTATTTGTTGCTCTTACCGCGTTTCTATGCGTCATTTTCCTCAATAAATCATATCTAGTTAGCTGGTTTTCTTTAAGTACCATTGTATTATCTGTGGGGCTTATGATCTTATCCTATTCCCCTTTTTTGCTTTCGGCGGCAGGGAGAAACGGCGCGTTATTTTATTACTTGTTTGATATAGCGTCGTCCTTGCTTATGCCGGCCATTTACATTTTTTTTGAAAATATATTTGGGAAAGGCCCATACGGTATCATAACGAAAATACGAAAAATTCAAATCATTATTGCTTTATTGAATATCGTATTCTCTGTAATAGGTCTCTTTTCGGAGGATATCAAAAACGGTTATATGTTAATAGGCTTAATTTTATTTGCTTTATGCGTTGTTATCGGAAATGTCATTTTGGTTGTTTTGCTCATTATGTACTGCACGCGAAATAATAAAGACGCTATCATATTAACGGTCGGATTTGGCATGTTTTCAGCTATTGGAGTAACAGAGATTATATGGTACTTTGCTAGAGAGCGAAGTCATGATGTTTATTTTTGGAAATGGGGGGTTCTAAGTTTCCTAGCATCGCTCTTAGTTATATTGGTCCGGAGAATCATGGAAAACTACGAGCAAGTTGTAAAGTATTCTAAACAGTTAGAGGTTTTCAATAACGAGCTGCAACGGTCGGAGAAAATGGAAATGATCAGTCAGTTAGCGGCCTCTGTGGCCCATGAAGTTCGAAATCCTTTGCAGGTAACAAGGGGATTTTTGCAACTTCTTGGTCATAGGACTTCTATCGAAAAAGATAAGGGATACATGAATTTAGCGATTGAGGAACTAGATAGAGCTTCGGAGATTATTACCGATTTTCTCACATTCGCAAAACCGCAAATTGAAAACACTAATATTCTCAACCTGGCAGATGAAATTAATCAAATTGAAGGTATCTTAGTTCCGCTAGCCACTATGCAAGGAGGAATAATTAAATCGGAAGTAATGCCGGATCTATACGTAAAGGGCAATTCATCCAAATTTAAACAAGCCCTTATCAATATCATCAAAAATAGTATTGAAGCTTTCAAAAATGATGGCCTAATCGAAATTTATGCGAGTAGGATCGATTCCAATGAAATTATAATTCGAATCAGGGATAACGGAGAAGGTATACATGAGTCGGACTTAAAAAGATTAGGGGAGCCCTATTATTCGAAGAAAACAAAAGGTACGGGGCTAGGATTAATGGTAACGTTTCGTATCATAGAACTCATGGGAGGCCGACTCGAGTACAACAGTGTCATAGGGGAAGGAACGGAAGCTATTATTTATTTGCCGTATATAGATAAAACAATGCCGAATGCGCAATAAGCATTCGGCATTTGTCATGTATCGATTAGTCCCACGTAGGGTAGTCAGCATTTCCTTCTTGTGTAATTGTTTCTTTTGACCGTTCAACGGGGCTTTGCGGGAGGATGAAATATTTTTTCGAAGAGGTTTCCTCCAATACTTCGACCTCGAACGAATCTGGAATTTCTGTTCCGAAGGCGTCTTTGACCGCTGCTTTCGGATTTTCTAGAAGTTTTTTCTTGAATTTAGCGTCTTCCCAAGCTTTTTGAATAATTTGATCCTGCAAGGACTTATGCGCGGACATACGATCACCCTTCCGAATATGTATAAGATTACCATACTCAGTCTATCACGCCTAATCGACAAAATCTACTTTTGTATTTGTATTTTTCGACAAAAAATAGGTTTATACTACTTGACTTTCTGGAATTAGAGACCTTGATTTTCGAAAAAGTAGTTCAATCCTCCTTTTTTCATCTGTTCGCGATTCAATTCGATAGTTTCAGATGTTTGGGTCAAACGATCTAATATATATTGGTTGTAACTTTCTAGTTCAGGAAGCCGTGCATTCAATGAAACTAAATACCGATGCCTGCTGCGAGCGACCTCTACATAATCATTCATGCAGCAGCGTACGTAAATATAAGTCTTAACGATATCCTCGGTTACGGGAACCCCCGGCTGGAGGCTCGCTTCGATCATGGCAACAAGGCTGTTATAGCTGCCTTCCTGCATATCTTTTTTCCAGTCGACCCAATCGTCCGCCATTTGAAGCGTCATGAGGGCAATATCGACGGCTTCTTCGATCGCGGGAATAAGATCGCTTTTCCCTCCCAGCAGAAGTGTTCCCGTGCTGGCGATTTTGACCGGTCCTGCTTTATACGCGATTTGAATCGGATCTATTACAAACAGGTTGTTAGCCGATTCATTGACAACGCTGCTAGCCCATACCTTCACATACCTATCGAAGTAGTCCCAGAAGGGCGAATGGGATGGAAATAGGTTTCGTAATATACGAAGCATCTTCGAGTAGAGAAGATTGCCCAGTGCCAGCTTCTCCTTCACATCCGAAGCCGGACCATCATCCATCACATCGTCTTGAATGAAGAAGTAGAGCATCAAGTATACGTTCGTTATAGCAAATTGATCGCATTGCTCATTCGTGATTCCGGCGGTGTCTTTCATCCAGTATGGCAGAAGCGTGCAAATAAAGTTTTGCCCTTTGTCATGCTTCACAGGATGGAATTTATCGGCATAGGCGAGTCCTACCTGATTCAATGGCGCAGGAAACTCGGCAATTGTCTGCTCGGCAACCGTATATACTTGTGCAAGGCGCTCTTTATATTTATCGTACCATTCCATCTCTACGCACTCCTATTCTGAACTTTCATCAGTCCGGGGCTAATAAAAACTTAATAATCGCATATATATGAAACAAGGGTAATCCGAATCCTCTCTACTATATCAACAATTGCCAAAATGCAACAGTGATCTATCAGGGAAAAAGAGGAAGCAAATAGGCGAACTGCCAGTTGAGGAAATAGGGATTATCCAGTAAAATAGAGACAGGCTTTCCGAATGGAACATCTGTTAATGCGAGTCCGCTGTTGCTAACAACTGACACTTACAAAACTGGACTAAGGTCGAGGTAGCTTCTATTACCTGAGCAGGTTTAGGATTTGTTGCTCCTGCATTAAAGTTAATACGAGGATAAGAGTTCTTTAATGTGGAGGTTGTACGGCATGAATAGAGAGTTTGAAATATACGTTCTGTTGACGGATACAGGTACGTTATTCACAAGAACGATTAAATGGTTTACTAAGGATCCGATGAATCATGCATCTATAGCATTTGACAGCAACTTGAACGAGGTATATAGTTTCGGCAGGAAAAATCCGAACAATCCTTTTTTTGGCGGTTTCGTGAAAGAAGATGTGCGAGCCGAATTCTTCGAGCACTCGACTTGCGCCTTATATAGATGTACGATTAGCCAGCACGCCTACCAGAGCATTCGAACGCAGATCAACTTCATGGATCAGAACCGGGATCAATACAAGTACAATCTGCTTGGCATGTTCGGCGTCATGTTCAATATCGAGATGAAGAGGGAATATGCCTACTTCTGTTCCCAATTCGTAGCATCCGTCTTCGAGCAAGGAGGCGTGAACTTGGTCGACAAATCGCCTTTGCTCGTTAAACCGGCAGACTTGGTCAATACGCCGCTGCTCGAACTCGTCTATCACGGCAAGCTGCATAACTATACAGGCAGCAAGCAACGGCAAGCCGCCGCATCATTTAGAACGGCATAACGAAGACCTCTGTCCAGGAGGTCTTTTTTTCTATTGACCCACATATCGAGGAGGCGTACAGGGATGTCATTCATTACTTTCGGAATTATCGGAGCAGGCTGGAGGGCCGAGTTTTATTTGAGAATCGCGCAAGCGCTCCCTCGGCAGTTCCGCGTACATACGATGCTTGTTAGGGACAAGGATAAGGCATTAGCCATGGAGCAAAAATGGGGCGTTCATACCGTAGGTTCCGTCGAGCAATTCGTAGCGGAAGCCCAAAAGCATTTTCAGTTCGCGGTCGTATCCGTGCCCCGTACGGCAGCGCCCGCTATTATCGAAGAGCTGGCTGTTCAGGGTATTCCGGTACTGGCGGAGACGCCTCCGGCTTCCGATCTGAATTCGCTTACGGCTTTATTAGAATCCATTCCGCGGACTGCCAAGGTAGAAGTAGCTGAGCAGTACCTGTATCAGCCGATGCACGCAGCACGAATCCATTTGGCCCGTTCAGGAAAGCTTGGGGAGATTAGCCATGTGCAAGTATCCGCCGCCCATGATTATCATGGCATTAGCTTGATCCGACAACTGCTTGGCATCGGCAACGAGCCGGCGGTCATCCAGGGTGAGAGATTCACGGCGCCGATGATGCGAAGCGGAGGCAGAGACGGAGACCCTTCGGATGGCAAGATGATCTCGTCCGAGCAAACCATTGCGACACTTCGATTTGGGGACAAGCTGGCGGTATATGATTTTACGAGAGAGCAATATTTTTCATGGATTCGTCGTGATCGCATTCTCGTTCGTGGAAGCAAAGGCGAGATCGTTGGCACGGAAGCTGCTTATATGCTTGACTATACGACACCGATTTATACGGAGCTGCGCCGCGTCGATACCGGACATAACGGCAACCTGGAGGGTTACTACCATCGCGGCATCATCGCGGGGGATGAGTGGTTGTATCGCAATCCGTTCGCTCCGGCTCGATTGACCGATGACGAGATTGCCGTTGCCACATCGCTGCTCCATATGGGCCAATATGCCGCCCATATGCGGCCTTCCTTCTATAGTTTGGCCGAAGCGTCGCAAGATCATTACTTGGCGCTTACGATGCAGAAGGCGGTAGCGACGGGGCAGACGGTGACATGTTCAAAGCAACCCAACCTGTAGCATAGGGCAAATATGTCGGTTTGCGGGAATATGAAATGAAGGAATAGCCGCTTTCTCCTCATCTTCGGATAATGGAGGAGCGGCTTTTTTTGTATGCGTTAAGTACAACGCTTAAAGCTGCTCCGCTAATTCAATTTAACTGCTATAATGAAATGGCTCGCGAGTCAGGTATGGTAAGCGGCGGTAATTCGCAGGATAATAGGTAGGATACGATAGGTACGACGATTACGACCCAGAATGGAGCTGCGACGATGAAAAGAATTCTCGTCATTTACGGACTTTTGATAGTTACTTTCATGCTGTTCATGTTTTATAGCCAAAACAACGGATTCCGCAACACCGCAGCCAATCCGTGGGATGAGATGGATGAAGGACTGCGCGGCACAATCGACGAGAAGTACGTCATGGTGACGTTCCTCTCCGGCATCGAGTATTGGAAGACGGCGATCAAAGGGTTCGAGGACGCTGCCGAGGCGCTGAACGTATCGGTGGAATACAGAGGAGCTACGCAATATGACGTGAATGAACAGGTAACCGTGCTGGAGCAGGTTATCGCGAAGAAGCCGGCAGGCATCGCGTTGACCGTAATGAACGCCGAGGCGCTAACCGGATCGATCAATAAAGCGGTTGAGGCGGGTATTCCAGTCGTACTATTCGACTCGGGGGCCGAGCTTAGCAAGGCGTATTCCTTCCTGGCCACCGACAATTACAATGCGGGCGTTACGGCTGCGAACAAGATGGCCGAGCTTATCGGCGGCAAAGGCAAGGTCGGCGTCATTACGCTGCCGAAGCAATTAAACCATCAGGAGCGAACGATCGGCTTCCAAGAGACAATAAATAGGCAATATCCGCAGATCGAAGTCGTGGCGATCAAGGACGGCAAAGGCGATCAGCTCCTCTCGGGCAAGGTGGCCGAAGAAATGTACAGGGAGCATCCCGATCTGCAAGGCTTTTTCGTGACGGAGGCAAACGGCGGCGTTGGGGTAGGCAAGCTGTTCGAGGCCAATCAGAACATGAAGATCATCAGCTTCGATATCGATAAAGGAACGCTGGATATGGTGCGCAATGGAACAATCTCGGCGACGCTGGCGCAGGGCACTTGGAATATGGGCTATTGGTCGATGCAATTCCTATTCCATCTGCATCACAACATGACGGAGCAGAGCGCGACGGACGTACCGGGAGGCTTGCCGCTGCCAAAGTATGTCGATACGGGCATTACGGTCGTGACGAAGGAAAACGTGGACAGCTTCTATGCGAAATAACAGGGCTGCGTCTGAGGAAATGAGGGGATGGCCATAAAGCAGCTGAAGTTTTTTCAAATGAATAATCTGCCGATCCGCTACAAGCTGATCATTATGTTCTTGCTCATCAGCATTTTGCCATCCATCGGACTCGGGCTGCTGATCGATTATACGGTGGAGCGGATTGTCGGCAGACAGGTGAACGAGAATACGATCCAGCTCATCGGCAAAGTGAATCGGTCTCTCGAGTTCTATGTCAGCAATATGCAAAATATGACGTATCTCATTGCGTTTGATCCCGGCGTCAAGCAATTTCTGCAGCGCAGCAGCGGAGGGGAAGCAGGCGCTGACGACGAATACACGATGCGTAAATTTCTGCAAGGGTTCACGACGCTTTATTCCGAGATTGCAGGCATTATGGTCGTGAACGGGAAGGGTGAATATATAAGCAATGAATTGTATGCGCGAAGCGATAGGACGCTGACGGAGGAGAGCTGGTACAAGGCTGCCGTGAATAGTAAAGGGATATTCAAAATTGTCGGAAAGCCGAGCGGCCGCAACATCACGAGTCATGCGAACTACACCGAAGATGAGGTGATTTCCGTCGCGCGGGCAATTCTGAATCCCGAAACGCAGCAAGTGGAGGGCGTTGTCCTTATCGATCTGAAGCTGCGTGTAATCGCGGAGGCCGTGAAGGACGTTCGGCTTGGGAAGACGGGTTATCTGCTCGTGATTGATAATGATGGCAGCCATATCTATTCCCCGGCGAAGCCGATTATACGCGACATCCCTAAGGAATGGACGTTGGAGGGGGGCGCAGGCTCGTTCGCGAAGACGGTTCAAGGAGAAGAGCTGCAGTTCATCTACCGGAAGTCCACCTTCACGGACTGGACGACGGTAGGCGTCTTCTCCACGAAGGAATCGGCGTTAGAGGTACAAGAGATCCGCTTCTATGTCATTAGCTTTGTTTTCTTCTTATCGTTGCTGAGCATTGCGGCTGCCATCTATCTGGCGTATTCGATGTCAAGACCGATCAACCAATTAATGTCGTTCATGCAAAAAGCCGAATCCGGCGATATGACGATCCGTTACTGGGGCGAGCGGGAGGACGAGGTCGGCCAGCTAGGCCGCAGCTTCAATACGATGCTCGCGCAGGTGAACCGGCTGCTGTTGCTTACGGAGCTGCAAGGGAAACAGAAACGGGAGGCGGAGCTGCGAAGCCTTCAGGCTCATATTAAGCCTCACTTCCTGTACAATACGCTTGATACGATTCATTGGATGGCCCGCAATAAAGGGGCGGAAGACGTGGCTGAAGTCGTTCAATCGCTGTCGCGGCTTTTCCGTATCGGGCTCAGCAAAGGGAACGATATTATTCCGCTGTCGGATGAAATCGAGCATATTCAAAGTTATTTAACGATACAGAAGACGAGATACAAGGATAAGCTAAACTATACGCTTGACGTGGAGGATGACGTTCGGCATCTGTACGTGCTCAAGCTGCTGCTGCAGCCGATTGTGGAAAACGCGATCTATCACGGCATTAAGGAGCGCCGGGGACCCGGTCATATCGCGATTACGGCGAAGGCCGAGGACGGCTCCCTGCTGCTGCGAATCAGCGACGACGGCAAAGGAATGACACCGGAGAAGTTAACCGGCCTTCGCCAAGCAATAGCTGGATCTGTCGTCACGCAAACCGATGGTATGGACTCGGCGGACAACAGGAAGGAATGGCAAGGTCAAGGCTACGGCATTCAAAATGTGCAGGCAAGAATTCAACTTACTTTCGGCGAACGATACGGCATGGCCATCGACAGCGAAGAAGGCGTCGGAACGACGGTGACGATCGTACATCCGATATTGAAGGATATTACGGGTTAGGCAGGGGACGGAAATGGATCATTTATTGCGAGTATTAATTGCTGACGACGAACCTATTATCCGTGAGGGGGTTCGCGATTCCGTCGATTGGGAGTCGCTCGGCATGCGCGTATGCGCCGAAGCGGAGGACGGGGAGGAGGCTCTGGAGCTTGCGCTGGCTCTCCGGATACAGGTTGCGTTGGTGGATCTTAACATGCCTATTATGAATGGCATCGAGCTCATGAAGGAGCTGCGGCAGAAACTCCCGCAATGCCGCATCATTATTATAACCGGCCATGACGAGTTCGCTTATGCGCAGGAAGCGATCAGGCTAAGCGTGGACGATTATATCCTTAAGCCGGCTAATTCGGAGCAACTGCGTCAAGTGCTTACGCGCATCCGCCATGAGCTGGAAGCGACGCAGAAGCAAGAGGTGCATCTGCAGCAGGCGTCGAAGCAAATCGCCAAAAACTTTCCGCTTATGCGCGAGCGTTTCTGTCTCGAATGGATCGAAGGGACGATGACCGAAACCGAGCTGCGGGAGCAGCTTGAGTTTCTCCAATTGCCTGCGGCATCTCCCGACATGCTCTGTGTCATCAGGTGGCCTGAAGTCGTGACGAGCGTTCAGCTCCGCAAGGAAAACGACCGCCAGCTCTTCATGTTTGCCATCGAAAACATCATCGGGGAGATGCTCGCAAGCTATGAGAAGACGATGTTCCGCGATCATTCCGGCTTAATCGTCGCCATCGTCTGGGGGACAGTCCCGGAGACGCTTATATCCGATATGCAGCATGCTGTGCAAGCGTATTTGAAAATTTCGATACATGTCCATGCGCAGCCGATCGAGAATGGGCTCTTATCGATTCCCGCTGTTTATCGCCAGAGCAAATCGAGTATTTTCAAGGAAGCGCAGATGTCCCCTCTCGTTCGCAAGGCGAAGGATTATATCCGAGAGACGTATACGGAAGCGGATATGAGTCTCGAGGCTTTCGCGCAGCTTATGCAGGTGTCTCCGGTTTATTTAAGCCGTATCATCAAGCAGGAGCTTGGCTCCTCCTTCGTGAGCCTCGTGACGCAGACGCGCATCGCGAAGGCGATTCAATTGCTGAATGCAACGGATATGCCGATCAACGAAATCGCCGAAAAGGTCGGCTACGACACGCAGCATTATTTCAGCACCGCGTTCAAGAAAGCGGTTGGCGTTTCCCCGAATCAGTACCGCAAAGGCGCGGCTTTCCACGAAGACGACAACTAATCATAAAGAAGCTATCCCTAACGAAGACTGTACGAGTCGTCGAAGAGATAGCTTCTTTTTTCTGCTAAACGCCCCACAACACATACCCGAACGTCATGTACAGAAACAGGAACAATAACAAGCCCCCATTGCCGATGACGACCGTCCAAGCGATCGTTTTGCCGTGGCGCCCGCGGCCCTCCTTAGGAAAACGAGCTCCTAGCCCAACTATGCCGACAAAAAAACCTGCCGGTCCTCCGAGCAGGATGGAGGCAAACCAAAGTCCTTGCGTGGGATGCCCTGCCTCGAACGGGAATACGAAGCTGTAGAGTCGCAAACGGAAGGAAGTACCAACATTCTGTAGTACCTGCCAATCAACGCGGCTGGTTTATTTTTTATAAAAAAGGTTAGATTATTGCAAAGACGATGGACTGGCCTGCGCTGTATATTGATTGTGCACCAGCAATCTTAGTAGAGATGAGAGGGGATTGTCACAATGAAAAAAGGATTAACTCTAATGGTCGTAGCAGCGCTCGTATTCGTACTTGCGGCATGCGGAGGCACAAATAACGAAAGCGGCGGAAGCGGCGAGAGCGGATATGTCGGCATCTCGATGCCTACGAAGTCGTCCGAGCGTTGGGTCGGCGACGGAGCGAATATGGTGAAGGAATTCCAAGCGCTTGGTTACAAGACAGACCTGCAATACGCAGAAGACGTAATCGAGAACCAAGTATCCCAGATCGAGAACATGATTACGAAGGGCGTAGACATTCTTGTTATCGCAGCTGTAGACGGCGAATCGCTGTCTGACGTTCTTGCAAAAGCAGACAAGGAAGGCATTAAAGTTATCGCTTATGACCGTTTGATTAAGAAGACTGAACATGTAGCCTACTACGCGACATTCGATAACTTCAAGGTTGGCGTACAGCAAGGTTCGTATATCGAGCAGGCGCTTGGCCTGAAAGACGGCAAAGGCCCGTTCAACATCGAGCTGTTCGCAGGATCGCCGGATGACAACAACGCTTACTTCTTCTTCGATGGCGCAATGTCCATCTTGAAGCCTTACATCGACAGCGGCAAGCTTGTTGTTCGCAGCAAACAGACTACGATGGACCAAGTGGCAACGCTTAGATGGGATGGCTCCCTTGCTCAATCCCGTATGGATAACCTGCTTAGCGCGAACTACTCTTCTGAGCGTGTAGACGCTATATTGTCACCGTACGACGGCATCAGCATCGGCATTCTGTCCTCTTTGAAAGGCGTAGGTTACGGTTCGGATAGCAACCCGCTTCCTGTCGTAACTGGCCAAGATGCCGAGCTTGCTTCGGTCAAATCGATTATTGCAGGCGAGCAGACGCAGACGGTATTCAAGGATACTCGCGAGCTGGCGAAGATCGCCGTATCGATGGTGGACAACGTGCTCAAAGCTACGGAAGTGAAAGTCAACGACACCGAAACCTACGACAATGGCGTGAAGGTCGTACCTTCTTACTTGCTCGAACCGGTATCGGTTGACAAAACAAATTACAAAGAAGCAGTTGTCGACACAGGCTACTACACCGAAGATCAGCTTAAGTAAGAAAACCTTGTGGCGAAGCTCTCCTGATTTAGTGACGGCCCTTCTGCGGCTGTCACTAAATCATTTTCAATAACAGTAAGGGCGTGATCCTAAAATGGCGACTAACAACATTCTCGAAATGAGAGGCATAACGAAAACGTTCCCAGGCGTCAAAGCGCTCGAAAACGTGAATTTGCAGGTGAAGGAAGGCGAAATTCACGCGCTCATGGGCGAGAACGGCGCGGGCAAGTCGACGCTCATGAAGGTGCTAAGCGGTGTATATCCGCATGGCTCGTACACGGGAGATATTTTGTACAAAGGCAACGTCTGCGAGTTCAAGGATATTACACAGAGCGAGCGTCTCGGCATCGTCATTATCCATCAGGAGCTGGCTCTTATCCCGCAGCTATCGATAGCGGAGAACATTTTCCTCGGTAACGAGCAGGCGAAGCGTGGCGTCATTAATTGGAATGATACGATCGGCAAGACGAAGGAGCTTCTAAAGACCGTCGGTCTGAACGAATCGCCGAATACGCTCATCTCCTCCATCGGCGTGGGCAAGCAGCAGCTAGTGGAAATCGCGAAAGCGTTGTCGAAGGAAGTGAAGCTGCTTATACTGGACGAGCCGACGGCCGCGCTTAACGAAGAGGATAGCGAAAATTTGCTTAATCTGCTGCTCACCTTTAAGAAACAAGGAATTTCGTCTATTATGATCTCCCATAAGCTGAACGAAATAACGAAGGTAGCCGATTCGATTACGATTCTTCGCGACGGCAAGACGATCGAGACGCTCGATATGGTGAAGGACAACATCAACGAGGACCGGATTATTAAAGGAATGGTCGGTCGCGATTTGACGCAGCGCTACCCGGTTCGCGAGCCGAAAATCGGTGATACGATTCTGGAAGTGAAGGATTGGAACGTGTATCACGAGACGCAAGACCGCAAGGTGATTGACGATGTGAGCATGTACATTCGCAAGGGCGAGATTGTCGGCATTGCCGGACTTATGGGGGCAGGCCGGACGGAGCTGGCGATGAGCCTCTTCGGGAAATCATACGGCAAACGCATTAGCGGCGAGACGCTGCTGAACGGCAAGCCCGTACAGATGAATACGATTAATCAAGCGATTGACCAAGGCCTGGCCTATGTTACGGAAGACCGCAAGCATTACGGCTTGATTCTAATGGACGATATTAAGCGCAACATTACGTTAACCGGTTTGAACAAAATATCGCGAAACACGGTCGTTAACGCAAATCAGGAAATCATCGAGGCGGAGCGATTCCGTACGAAGTTAAATATAAAGACGCCAAGCATCCTGCAGAAGACGGGCAACTTAAGCGGCGGCAACCAGCAGAAGGTCGTGCTGAGCAAGTGGATCTTCTCGGAGCCGGAGGTGCTCATTCTCGATGAACCGACGCGCGGCATTGACGTTGGCGCCAAATACGAAATTTATACGATCATTAATCAGCTTGCGATGGAAGGTAAAGGCGTGCTGATTATTTCATCGGAGCTTCCGGAGCTGCTCGGCATGTGCGATCGCATGTATGTCATGAGCGAAGGAAGATTTACGGGCGAAGTGACCCGTGAGGAAGCTTCGCAGGAGAAGCTGATGAAATATATGACGAAGAGCAGGGGGTAACGTAAGATGGAATCATTAAGCAAGTTATTCAAAAGCAATATCCGCCAATACGGCATGATCGTTGCCTTAGTACTTATTATGGTGCTGTTCCAAATTTTGACCGATGGCATCTTGCTAAAGTCGCTCAACATTACGAATCTGATTCTGCAAAATAGTTATATTCTCGTGCTTGCAATCGGCATGCTGCTTGTTATCATTACCGGGCATATCGATCTCTCGGTTGGTTCGATCGCCGCTTTCGTAGGCGCTATATCAGCCATATTAATGGTCGATATGCATATGCCTTATCCGTTAGCGATTATCATATCGCTCGTTATTGGGGGACTCGTCGGCGCATGGCAAGGGTTTTGGGTCGCCTATGTCCGAATACCGTCCTTCATTGTCACGCTTGCGGGTATGTTGATATTCCGCGGACTTACGATGGTTGTACTAGACGGTCAATCGGTCTCGCCTTTCCCTGCCGGCTTCCAGCGCATCAGCTCCGGCTTCATTCCGGACTGGTTCGGCGGCAGCGATGTCCACTTCCTGACGATCGTAGTCGGACTCGCGCTTTCGCTTATTCTCATCTTCACAGAATGGCGCAATCGCTTGACGCAGCAGCGTTACCAGTTCGACGTTGTGTCCGCTCCGTTGTTCGTGCTTAAGCTTGTTGCCATCGTAGCGATTATCAACGTGTTTACTTACGTGCTGGCTACTTATGAAGGCATTCCGAACATCTTGATTATTTTGTTCATACTGGTCATCATCTACACGTTCGTTATGAACAAGACGGTTATGGGACGTCATATTTACGCGCTTGGCGGCAATGAGAAAGCAGCTAAGCTGTCCGGCGTGAAGACGAAACGAATGACGTTCTGGGTATTCGTCAACATGGGCGTGCTTGCGGCGCTTTCGGGCCTGTTGTTCGCAGCGCGTCTGAATGCGGCAACGCCGAAGGCCGGCGTTAACTTCGAGCTTGACGCGATTGCGGCCGTATTCATCGGCGGCGCATCGGCGACGGGAGGTATCGGAACGGTTATCGGCGCTATTATCGGCGGTCTCGTAATGGGCGTCATGAATAACGGGATGTCGCTGATTGGCATGGGCATCGATAGACAACAAGTTATTAAAGGTCTTGTACTGCTGGCAGCGGTAGCCTTCGATATTTACAACAAAAACAAAGCTTCCTAATTAGTAAAAACGGCGCTGTTCCCCAAGGTGTGATTCAACCTTGAGAAACAGCGCCGTTTTGCTTTGCATATGGTTAAGCTTGGTAGTCGTCTGCCATGTTCAGATGAGCTTTATCTTCCTCGTTATCCCGGATCGTCTTCTGAAGCACGAGGCAGGAGACGATGAGGAACGCGCCGGCGATGGCGTAATAGCCTTTGACATACAACGGTTCTTCCAGATTGAATATGCCGATATACTGAGCGAGAATGGCGATGATGAAGCCGGCCCATGCAAGGAACGAGAAGGCGGACGTATTTCTGTTTCTGTAATGTGGGTTTTGCTCTTTCAGGAATTTGTCTTCGTCGTTGTCGCGGGCAACCTTCTGAAGTAGGAATGACGTGATAATAAGCAGGACGCCCGTCACGGCGTAATAGCCTTGCACGGAAAGGGCTTGCTTAAGCGTGTAAATGCCGATGAATTCGAAACCGCAAGCGATGAGGAACGCCCCCCATGCCATGAATGTGTAAGTCGGCGTGTTGCGGCGGCGATAGAAGTTATTAGCCGGCTTGCGGGTATGATTGGCGTTAACATTTGCATTTGCGTTCGCTTGAAAAGATTCCATTAGATGAGCCTCCCGAATGAATAATTGTTTTTTTGGAATATTGATGTTCGTTGTTCGTTGTCGATAACGTAATTATCACAGCTTCTTCCAATGCTAGGTAGTACCAACTTCCTGTAGTACCGCTTCGCTTCGCGGAAGGACTTTTGCTTCTTTTTTGCAATAGCTAAGAAATGATTTCGATTTTGTGGTACGATTTGGAGAAAAGGAGGGAATGAGATGAAGGGACAAGGCATGCTGATCTCGGCGTTCGTATTTGCCCTTGTTATTGCGATATTCGCCGTCATCAACGTCGACTCCGTTCAAGTGAACTTCCTGTTCGCCAAAACGACGACACCGCTTATTCTCGTGATTCTGGTGTCGACCCTCTTGGGCGGTCTGACGGTCGGTTTATTCGGCTTGCTTCGTCAATACCGGCTTCAACGGACGATAAGGTCTTTGGAAAAGGAATTGCATGAGCTGATGGGCGGGCACGAGCAGAGCGGCGGGGGCTACAGAAAGGCGAAGAGCGTCGAAGCAGCCGCTGCTGCAAAGGGGGAGCTTTCATCGGACGCTGCCGGCGCAGAGCCGGAGCGGGAGCCGATGAATGATTAACGCGAAAGGCGAGGCGCGACATGTTCATCTACACCTACGCTTGCCATGAGGACGAGACAGAGCTATGCGAGCTTGAGCTAAGCCTGCTGCTGCGCAAGCCCTGTACGGGCGGCGCCATAGAGAGCGATGTGGAAATAACGGCTGACCGAAGCCCGTTCATAAGAAGGAAGATTCATGCCCGGTTATGTGCGGACAGCATGGAGGAGCTCGTGGCTCAACTGCCCGGTGTCGAGCTGGAACAAGGCCAGACGTTTAAAGTGTTATTCACGAGCGCGACCGGCGAACCGCCGATCGCCTTCGAGGAACGCAGACAGCATGAGCGAACGGCAGGCGCGGCGATCCGCGGGAAAGCCGATATGCGTAAACCGGATCGGTTGTTCGGCCTTATTCGGTGGAATGGGCGATGGTTGTTCGGTCCATGCGAGGAGAATAGCGCGGCATGGCTGGAGCATCAGAAGAAGCCGCAAAACTATTCTACCGCCCTCCCTGTCCGGGCGGCGCGGGCGATCGTGAATATAGCCGCCCCGGGGCGGGCGGGGGCCGTGAAGCTTATTGATCCGTGCTGCGGCATCGGTACGGTGTTGATTGAAGCGATGTCGATGGGGATCGATATCGAGGGCGTCGATCTGAATCCGCTAGCCGTGCGCGGCGCTAGATTGAATCTTGCGCATTTCGGATATGCTGACAAGGTGAAGCTTGGCGATATGCGTGAGCTGACTGGTCATTACGATGCGGCAATCATCGATATGCCCTATAATCTATGCTCCGTTCTCCCTGAGGAAGAGCAGCTTGATATGCTGCGCAACCTGAGGCGATTCGCCGCGCGGGCCGTAATCGTAACGACGGAGCCGGCAGAGCGTCAGGCAGAGATGGCGAATTGGCGGGTACAAGCGGTAGCCCGACTTCGCAAAGGATCTTTTACCAGATATATAACTGTAGTAGAATAAGAATGTGTGGAACATAAAGCGAGGTGAACCTATGTCTACGAACGAACAAAACGGAGCTGCTGAAGAGCCGAAGAAGCTATCGCAAGCTGAACGCGTAAAGCAATTGCTGGCGCAGAAGAAACAAGCGCAAGGCGGGCTGCCAGGTCAGAAACATCATTCGACCGGCACGCAAGAGTTAAAGAGCCAGAACACGAAGAAGGTCAACAATCAGCGCAAAAAAATGGGTGTGTAACGCTGGCAGCATAGCAGTGCCAATGGAGCGAAGGGCCACGGAGCAAGACGGCCTTATCGCTCTTTTTGTATTTCGGAGTTAACAATGTAACGGCATACAAAAAAACACGAAGTTGGAATAGAAGGAACTGACATCTGCATTGAAGCATGATTTCACGCAAGCTCCCGCATAATGTTAATACAACTTCTTCTGAATTCGGAGGGATCTGTTATGACGGCGAACAACGATACATCATCGCTTAGCATATACTTGCTTGCCGGAGTGGCGACGACTACGTGTTCTTTCAACGAATGTAGAAAAAAACTGGATAAGCTGTTTCGGGACGACGGCATCGAGCCTCAAATTCATGTGCTCTTCCCCTATGGAGATGCAAGCCGCAATGTCGTTAGGCAAGTGCTTGAGGTGAGGAGCGATCTATCGAACCGAATGACGGCGGGGCGAATCGGCGGGCAGCGAGCGTTTCATACCATCAAGCAGAACAAAAACAATAAGCGCATGCTGCTTATCGGCCACAGCGGCGGCGGCGCTGCCGCATATCAAGCGGCGAAGATGATGGAGGAATACGGCGAGGATAACGACATTCGCATCGTACAGGTCGGGTCGCCGAAAACGCCGATCGATCCGAGGCTGCAAGAACGCGTAAGCTATTTCCATTCCGTTGACGGGATGGGCAAGCTTAACGATCCGATCAGCCGGATCGGAAGCTGGGGAGGCTGGTCGGCAGCGGGGCGAGCGATGCCGAAATGGAATCGGCTGAAGTATGCGCCCGGCTATGTGGAAGGCATTCCGACGGTTGGCGGGCATGCCGATTATTTTCGCCATACGAAACCTTATACGGACGAGCAATCGATCTGCAACCTGGACAAAACGATCGACAGCGTGCGGGGATGGTTGAAAGGGTGGCTGTGATGGTTTAAACTGATAATCATCAAGCAAAGTATGGAGGTGGCCCGCCGCTATGGCGAATACGCATACGTATACGAAACGCGAGGAAATCGCGAACGCGGTTACGCATGGTATCGGCGTACTGTTAAGCATTGCCGCGTTAGTGCTGCTTATCGTGTTCTCGTCATTGAAAGGGACAACCATGCACGTCGTCAGCTTCACGATATACGGTTCGGCCATGCTGCTGCTCTATTTGGCGTCTACGCTCGTCCACAGCTTTCCGGACGGGAAGGCGAAGCGAGTGTTCGAGGCGCTTGACCATTCGTTTATTTACGTATTCATCGCCGGGACGTATACGCCGATTTTATTCCATATCGTTCAAGGCGCGCTCGGCTGGGTGCTGTTCGGGATCGTTTGGGGCGCTGCGGTTGCCGGCGTTATATTCAAGTCTTTTTTCGCATCGAGATTTCTGTTCACTTCAACGCTCGTGTATATCGCGATGGGCTGGATCATCGTATTCGCATGGAAGCCGCTGACGACCCATCTGGCGCCTGACGGGGTCCAAATGCTGATTACGGGCGGCTTATTGTACACGTTCGGAACGGTATTCTATATGTGGCGCAGTTTTCCTTATCATCACGCTGTCTGGCATTTGTTCGTGCTGGGCGGTTCGATCGTTCATTTCTTCGCAATATTGCTTTACGTATTGCCGGCATAACTATAAATAAACGCATTCACCGCGAGCATTTTGACTGCTCTGCTCGTCGGGGAATGCGTTTTTATTTTTTGGAATACAGAAAAAGCCTAGAGCTCTACAGCCGGACACCAGCCCGGCGGCTCGCTGCAGACGGATAAGGCAAATGCCGGATCTTCCTTCACCAAGTCGGCAAAATAGCTGGACAGGATGTGGTTGCCCGATATCGAACCCATCCGAAACGAGCGTTTCACCTCGCCTTTGACATGAAGGTAGTAATAGGTCAGCTTCGTCTTGGGCGATTGATAAACATGCGGCGGCAGATGCGGTACAATATCAAACTCGTTCTGGAAGCGCCAGTGCGTGTCGATGATCGCATTGTAAGCGCGAACGAACTTCGGATCGCCTACCCGCGGAGCTCCGAACGTATATACGATGGGCGATCGAATACCCGTGTTGCTCGCTATATCAATGGCTGCAAGCGTAGCGAGCGCGCCGCCGAGACTGTGTCCCGTTATAAACAGCGGCTTGTCGGCCGGCAGCGTCTGAATGAGCGCTAGCACTTCGTTGCGCGTTGACATATAAATGTCGGTGAAGCCTTTATGCGTTTGCCCGGCGTTTTTGACAGGACGGTATACCGTTTGCTGGGCGATGAAATCGGCAACCCAGTCCTCGGCCGACCCGCTGCCGCGGAATGCGAGGACGGATGCTTGCTCGCTTGTCAGCACAAAGCCGAAACGTTCTACATTGCTGTCATAGGCGCTGGCTTTAAATTCGCCAACGAAGCCGTACCCGCGAGGAGCTAGAAATAAGCCGTCCGCATGATTCGTGAATTGTATATAGGTTTGTCCGCAAACCGCAGCCAGAAACATGGCGGTACGCAAATCAAGATCCTGTGCTCTTGTCGACTTACGCATCGTTATTCCCATCGGCATTCCTCCGTTCATTCATTCCGGTCTATCGTTGTTGTATAGTATGATGCGGAGAGGCAATGGGTACCTGCGGATTTTATTGAAACGATTCTTCTCATTTCGTTGGTTGTGCATTTTGTAAGCGGTACGTATAATTTAATTAACCCAATCGTTAGACGAGAGGAGCCGTATAAATGACGATGCAAATTGGAATCGTTGGCACAGGCTGGTTTGGCCGCATGCATGCCGAGAAGCTGGCCAAGCTAGAAGGCGTTAAGGTATCCGCATTCACGGCCACTACGCAGGAGAAGGCCGATCAGGAGGCAGCCAAATACGAGGGCGCTAGAGGTTATAGCTCCTTACATACGATGCTGGACGACCGGAAGCTGGATGCGGTATACATCTGCGTGCCTCCATTCGCGCACGGCGAGATCGAGCAAGCGCTGGTTGCGCGAGGCATTCCGTTCTTGGTAGAGAAGCCGCTTGCGGCCGATGAGGAGACGCCTGCCCGATTGCTTAAGGAAATAGAGGGCAAGAAGCTAATTACTTCAGTCGGTTATCACTTCCGCTACATGGACGGAACGAGCCGCGCTCAGGAGCTGCTCCGCGAGCGGACAGTCGGTATGGCGCTCGGCTATTGGATGGGATCGATGCCGGGCGTAAGCTGGTGGCGCAAGATGGAAGGCTCGGGCGGTCAATTCGTTGAGCAAACGACGCATATCGTAGACTTGCTTCGTTATACGGTTGGCGAAGTAAGCGAGGTGTATGCTGCTTATGGCTCGCGCGTTATGGCTGACGTCGAGCAGGGTGTGACCGTACCGGATGTAGGGACGGTAACGCTTAAGCTGGAGAATGGCGCGGTAGCGACGATCAGCAACACTTGCGCGATTCCGGCGGGAGACCGCGCAGGTCTTCATATTTATACGAATAAAGGCGTACTGGAGCTTAGCCATGCCGGGCTGCTCGATGTGGAGGCCGGCCGCAGAACGGAATACGCGAACCGATCGAATCCGTACGAGCTCGAGAATGATGCTTTCCTTCATGCGGTAAGGACGGGCGATTCTTCGCGAATTCGTTCCACCTATGCCGATGCATGGCTTACGCATCGAGTTACGATAGCGGCGAATCAGTCGGCGCTGTCGGGACTGCCTGTGAAGCTGTAGTTGTAAGCAAACGATAGAAAGGAAGAAGAGTCCGGTCGACTGCGATGCAGCGCCGGACTCTTCTTCCTTTCTCTTATGCTTATGTCCGTTTCTTGCGTGATCGGCTTAGCGGAGGAGAAGCCAGCTCGGAAGACAGCATTGCCGAAGCATGCTGCGCGGCCGATGCTCTGCCGGACTTCGACCGTTCTCGCTGAGACCGGCTAAGACGGCTCGGCGGTTCTTGCCCTGATATCATTCGGGGCTTGCGTCCATGCAACAGATCGCCGGTCCAGCCTTTCTTCCATAACCAGATATAGATGGCAGTCGTTATAGCGATAATAATCGTCATCATAGCCGTGAAGCCCCAAGCATAATCCTTCCAAGGCAGCTTGTTAAAGTTGGTTCCCCAGAGAGAACCGGCAATGGTTGCGGGTAAGAACAAGACGGTGAAGATCGTCAGCGTTTTCATAATATCGTTGCCGCGGAAGCTCGCGATCGCATCGTCCATGGAGATAAGCGTATCGATCTCAAGCGCATAATGCTTGAGCAGCAGTTCGATTCGATCAAGCTTATGCGTAATCCGCTTGAAGCTCTCGGTTTCCATGAGATCGTTCATGAACGCTTCCTTGGCAGCCCCATGCAGCTCGCGAACGGGAATGAACAGATGGCTCCAATGAAGCAGTTCGTATCTCCGTTCGAAAATAACATCGATCAAGCCCGTACGATTCTCGCTCCGCATCGTCGCTTCAAGCTCGCCGAGCCTTGTCTCGAATCCGTCGAGCCCCTCGTGAAACGGCTCCAGGATAACGTTCAGCATGGCGAATAACGCTTCCGGCGCCGTATTGCATTCGCCGAGCTTCTTCGTCTGCGAGATCGTCTGCAATCGCAATGGCAAACGCATATCGTCATGAATCGTAATCAATCGCTTGCCGGCTAACCAGAAGTGAAAAGGCTGTATATCGTCGTGGTGCTCCGTGATTTGGAACATCAGCGTGCCATAAACTAACGGACCTTGCTCGCCGGTGTCTTCCACGATAATCTGGTTCGTTCGCCGGCCTTCGCAGGTGTCCATCCAATCGGCGCATTCCGGGAACAGCTTCTTTAATTGTTCTATATGTTGCTCGGCTTCCGATTGCTCTGATGCATGTTCGGCAAGCTCTGCTATGCTCTTATCCGTTAGGGCTGAAACAATTTGCTTGGCGGAATCCTTCCGGCTCGGCAGGTGCTGTCGTGGACGATGCCCCGCGTGCTGAAGGACATGCCACTCCCAGCCCGAGGGGTAGCGAAGCATCCGATGTATCATCGATTGGCCTCCTGCTTGTCCGTTTTTTCCCATTCTACTTCCTTCATCATAACCCGAACCGCAAGTATGCACAACCTGTGGAGGACAATACGCGGGCGATAGGCAAAATAAGCATCAATATGCCAAAATACGACTCAATCTCGCGACGGAGGGGCATAACAAAGATAGCTGAAGGGCAATGATTCGCAGCGAATCGTTGCTTCTATCTACGTTCTAGGAGGTTAACGATCGAAATGGCAAGAAAAATCGGTGTGTTCGAAAGCCAACAGCAAGTGATTGATGCCATTGAGCAATTGGAGCAGGCGGGGGTTACGACGGGGGAACTGAAGGTACTTGCGAAAGATGCCGAGCACTCCAGACGAATCGAGGCGGAGAGCGACGTACATGCGGATGAGATGCGCGAGATGGCGCAGACAGATGACCATCAGTACGGGCATGGATATGGCAGTCTAGCCATGGGGGAGGCGGCAGGGTTCGGCGGACCGGGCACGGTTGCCGCCTTAGGCGCCGGCACCTCGGGATCGGGGACGGCTCTGGGCGGATTTCCGGCTGCGATCGCAGCGCTGACGTTATTCGACGCGAAAGAGTATTCAAGCTCCCTGCATGCGCTTGGGCTTGACGACGAAGAGACGGAAATATGCTCGGAAGCGCTCAGCGAGGGCTCGCTCGTTCTGATCGTCGAAACGGACGAGAGCAAATCGTTGATGGATAAGGACGGCGGGCCGGACCTGTCGCGGCTTGGAGCTGCGGAAGCCGTGTTCCGCGGCTGCGGGGCGTCGTTGATCGTCGCAGGCGCCTAAGGATACGCCGACAAAAAAACCGCTTGATTGGCTGCGTTATAACGCAGCTAATCAGGCGGTTTTTTTTGAAAATAAAAGGATCATTGAACTTGGCTAAGCGACTGACGGTCAAGAGCGACGATCGGGGCGAGGCCGTTAGGCACCCCTTTAATTAAATCTCGCAGCAGATCGGCTGCAATCATACTGTAAACAGAGCCGTTGCCGCCGTAACCTAAGCAGTAAAACACATTGGGCCAAGCCGGATCTTCGCCGATAAAAGGCAGGTTGTCGCAGGACTCGCCGAAGGTTGCGTTCCATTCATACTCGACTGGCGCTTCAAACATTGGAAACAGCGATCGCAGCCGCTCGTAAAGTTTCTGGCTATGCTTGCGTTGCGCCTGCGCGCCGTGCAACGGCTGCTCGATATCCTCGTCCATTCCGCCGACGAAGGCCCGATTATAGTTATCCGTGCGCATATACAAATAAGGACGGGCCGTCTCCCAAATGAAGAAATGCTCATGCCAATCCGTCAGGTTAGGCTCTGCACCGGTAACGATAACGAACGATCGCTTCAAGTTCGCTTTGATTAATTTGCCGCGCAGCTCTTCCGGCTCGTAGCCGATCGCGTAGACGACATGCTTCGCTTCTACTTCGAAGCCGTCTGCGGTTAGGAGCACATGATAGCCGTTATCATGCATGCGGTGCTCGACGATATCGGTCTGCTCGTAGGCCATCAAGCCTGCATCCACCGCATGCTTCGCCAATGTGCTAACGAATTTGTAAGGATTAATGGCCGCATCTCCATGGGTTACGATCGCTCCCGGCTTGCGGAACGGAAAGTGCGTTGCAATCTTGTCCGCATCCCAGAATTCCACATCGAAGCCATGCCTACGAAGCGTTTCGTATTCCTTCTTGAGCTTGGGCAAGTCCTGCTCGCTGGAAGCATAATACAGGCTGCTTTTGCGCTTGAAGTCTACACCCCGATCAAGAAGGTTCGCGGTTGATTCGATCCTGTCGACAGCATGTTTGCAAGCTCTATAGAAGGAAACTGCGTCCGATTGGCCAATCTGATCGATAAGATCGCATAACATAATGTCATTGCAGAACTGCAGCATTCCCGTATTGGCGGAAGTGCTGCCGCCGGCAATCTGTCCGCGCTCCAGCATGGCAACCGATAGGCCGCTCTGCAGGAATACATGGCTGCAGATCGTTCCCGACATTCCGCCCCCGATGACGGCGACATCGGTTTTTATATTTTGCTTAAGAGCCGGTTGTTCTAAAGTCGATCCCACCGTTCCCGGCCAGTATAAACGTCCTGTATGAAGCTCCTTCACATGTCATCACTCCCGCTCGTAGTATGCCCGAATTTAGGTGAATATGAACGTGATAGGCAAGCGACGGGCGATGCCGGATGGGGATGAAAACAACGGTTTGCTTAGGATTCCCGCATCGTTCTCATGGAGTCGCGGTAGGAGGTTGGCGATTGCCCGTATAGCTTGCGAAATTGCTTGGAAAAATACAAAGCATCCTGGAGTCCGACGGAAGCCGAGATTTGCTCAACCGTAAGCTCAGGCCGCTCGCGGAGCATATGTCGCGCTTTGTCGATGCGCAGCTTGAGCAGAAAGGTGACCGGCGATACGCCTGTCCGCTGCTTGAAAAAGCGGGAAAGGTAGGCTCGGTTATACCCTAGCGACTCCGCCATCTGCTCGATCGAAACGGGATGCGTGTATTGCGACGATAAGTAATGGATCATTTGCTGCAGCAGTCGGTCTCCTTCGCCCTGGGCGGTGCGAACCGAGCTGTCCGATTCGTCGGCATGCATCGCTTTCACGTATTCGGCCAGCAGCAAATGCAAATAGCCTGTTGCGGACAGATGAGCATCGGGTCCGCCAACCTTGAACGTCTGGTAGATGCGCCGGAATAGAAGTGCCGCCCGCTTCCACTTCTCCGTTCCGATAACTTGACGGTCCATGCGAAAGCCTGCCGCAGCAACGAGCTCAGGCGCAAGCTCCCCGCTAAAGGCGACCCAGCGATAGCGCCACGGCATGGCGTTGTCCGATTCGTAGCTGATCAGCTGCTTCGGCTCGATCAGGAAAGTATCGCCCGCTCGAAGCGAATGTTTCTTGCCTTCGCACTGGAAAACGCCTTCGCCATCCAGCACGATATGCATGAGATAGAAATCATACACTTTTGGGCCAAGCCGATGCGACGGCTTCGTTTGGCTCTCCCCCGCGAATAAGACATTCAGCCGAGCGTACTCCCCTTGCGCATGCACCGGGTTGGACGCAACCATATACATTTCTTGCTGCATCTGACTTTACACCTGCTTTACCCGTTTGTATGAAATCCGCAACCTACAACGTATTAAGACTATGATAGCATGTCCGAATAGCGTTGCGAAAGTCACATAAATCCATATAATGAGCACTTCGCGCCATTTTGTTTTCGGAGCAATTATTTTATACTAAGTTCAGAGTCAAACGGTTGCTCCGTCCAAGCGGCGGTTAAGCCGGCATGGCAATAGCTGAATTATATTCGAGAGAAAAAGGATCGTGATAGCAAATGGCAAATCTCCAAGAGCTGACACAAAAATTTATACACCAATACGGCGAGGGAAACAATGAAATCGCAGTATTCCACGCGCCAGGCCGCGTCAATCTGATTGGCGAGCATACGGACTACAATGGCGGCTACGTATTCCCTGCGGCATTAACATTCGGAACGACGCTTATGATCCGCAAGCGCGACGACAACAAGCTCGGGCTCGCAACGACCAATTTTCCGGCATCGAAGCAGTTCGCCATCGATTCGATCGCTTACGACGAAGCGGACGACTGGATGAATTACCCGAAAGGCATCGTATACGAGCTTCTGCAAAGCGGCGTTATTTTCAAGAACGGCTATGACTTGCTCTACCATGGCGAGATTCCGAACGGCGCAGGCTTGTCCTCCTCGGCATCCATCGAGGTTGTAACGGCATTCGCGCTGCAGACGATGGAAGGGCTCGAAATCGACAAGGTGAAGATCGCCCTCCTCTCGCAGAAGTCGGAGAACGAATTCAACGGCGTCAACAGCGGCATCATGGACCAGTTTGCGGTCGCAAACGGCAAAGCCGATCACGCTATTCTGCTCATGTGCGATACGCTGGAATATGAGCTCATTCCGTTCCAACCAAACGGCTACAAGCTCGTGATCGGCAATACGAACAAACGCCGCGGTCTTGTCGATTCGAAGTACAACGAGCGCCGCAGCGAATGCGATCAAGCCGTTGAAGACTTGAAGGCCGCATATCCGGACCTGACTTTGCTCGGACAGCTTAGCCTGGAGCAGTTCAATTCGGCCAAACATCTGATTAAGAGCGACGTCGTGCGGGGCAGAGCACAGCATGTCGTGGAAGAAATCGACCGCGTGCTCCAATCGATCAAAGCGCTGCGTGCGAACGATCTAAAGAAATTCGGCCAACTGATGAACGGCTCGCATGATTCGCTCCGCGATCTGTACGAAGTAACGGGCGACGAGCTGGACGCGATGGTAGCGGCGGCGCGCCAAGTGCCGGGCGTACTCGGCTCGCGGATGACGGGAGCAGGCTTCGGCGGTTGTACCGTATCGCTTGTCCATGAAGACAGCGTCGAAGCGTTCAAAGAAGAAGTAGGAAGCAAATATAAAGCGGCAACTGGCCTGACAGCCGATTTCTATGTATGCTCTATCGGCAACGGCGTAGAACGACTGGTTTAATAAGGGTCCAACGAGCAACAGCAATTAGCAAAAGAGAGGGGAAATGTACGATGGCAGTATTAGTAACGGGAGGAGCCGGTTATATCGGTTCCCACGCAGTAGCGGCATTGAAGGAACGCGGCGAGGAAATCGTCGTCGTGGACAACTTGCAGCAAGGGCATAAGGAAGCGCTGCTGGGCGGCAAGCTATACGAGGGTGATCTTCGCGACGCGGATTTCCTGGACCGGGTATTCCAAGAGAACGAGATCGATGCGGTTATTCACTTCGCGGCGAACTCGCTGGTCGGAGAGAGCATGAAGGACCCGGGCAAGTACTATCATAACAACGTGTACGGCACGTTGTGCCTGCTCGAGAAGATGAATGAGCACAATGTTCGCAAAATCGTGTTCTCCTCAACGGCGGCCACTTACGGCGAGCCCGAGAACGTGCCGATCGACGAGTTCGACCGTACGCTGCCGACGAACGCTTACGGCGAAACGAAGCTTGCGATGGAGAAAATGATGAAGTGGTTCGATGTGGCCCACAACATCAAGTTCGTATCGCTGCGCTACTTCAATGCGGCAGGCGCGCATGAGAGCGGCAAGATCGGCGAGGACCACAGCCCGGAGACGCATCTGATTCCGATCGTGCTCCAAGCGGCGCTTGGCCAGCGTCCGCATATTTCGGTATTCGGCGAAGACTACGAGACGGAAGACGGCACATGCATCCGCGATTACATTCACGTAAGCGACTTGGCCGATGCGCATGTCCTTGCGGTGGACCGTCTTCGCGGCGGAGCGGACAGCGCCGTCTACAATCTTGGCAACGGTCAAGGCTTCTCGGTTAAGCAAGTGATCGACATCGCGCGCGCCGTAACGGGCAAAGAGATTCCGGCTGTTATGGAAGCTCGCCGCGCAGGCGATCCTGCCGTGCTCGTCGCTTCGTCGGACCGGGCCCGCAAGGAGCTTGGCTGGAATCCAAAGCGCAATAAGCTCGAAGACATTATCCAGAGCGCTTGGAACTGGCATTCGGCTAATCCGAACGGCTATAACGACAAGCAATAATGCATGCGTCAGCTATCGCCGTCATCTGACGGCGATAGCTGTTTAAATATAGAGAAGGGAGCAATACCGTATGACAACCGAACTGCAAGCGCAGGCACAAGCTACAGGTGCCGACGAGGCGCTTCTGCTAATCGAACGACTGCTTCAATTCGCTAAGCAGCGGGGCATGATTGAAGCGCTTGACGTGCATGCTGCGCGCAACGCGATGCTTGATCTGTTCCAATTCACGGAGCCAATGGAGGGCGAAGCTCCTGATGAGGAGCTGGAAAGCGCTGTTGAACTGCTCGGGCCGCTGCTTGATTATGGCTATGGCATTGGTCTTATTCCCGACAATACCACGACGTTCCGCGATTTGCTCGACGCTAAAATTATGGGACTGCTCATGCCCCGCGCTTCCGAGGCAGCAGCCGCATTCCAGCGGCTGGCTGCGTCAGAAGGCGTAAAGGCGGCGACTGACGCCTTCTACCGTCTGAGCATCGATTCGAACTATATTCGGATGGACCGGATCCGCAAGAACGACTACTGGCTGCATCCTACCGAATACGGCAAGCTGGAGATCACGATCAATCTGTCGAAGCCGGAGAAGGATCCGAAGGAAATTGCGCTTCTTAAGACGCTCCCGCAGTCGAAATATCCGAAGAGCCTGCTCAGCGTCGCCAATGTTGGCTATGCCGGACGGGCTGACCATCCCGCTCGGCAAAATCTGCGCGTCGTGCCGCTCTCGCTGCAAGGCGAGGAATGGTTCTTCCAGTACTCGCCTTATGTGTACTACAACGAGCATAGCATCGTGTTCAAGGGCAAAGACGAGCCGATGGTCATTACGCACGCATCGTTCGCGAGGCTGCTTGACTTCGTCGAGCAATTCCCGCATTACTTCGTTGGCTCGAACGCGGATCTGCCGATCGTCGGCGGTTCGATTCTAAGCCATGACCATTATCAGGCCGGACGCCATGTCTTCCCTATGGAGGTCGCGCCTGAAGACAACAGGTTCGCCGATTCGTTGCATCCGGGCGTAAGCTACGGCATCGTTAGCTGGCCGATGTCCGTCGTGCGCCTCTCCGGCGCCGACAAAGCGGAGGTTCATAGCGCGGCATGCCGCATGCTCGATGAGTGGCGGAACTACAGCGATGAGTCGGCGGATGTGAGGGCTTATACGGAGCGGGAAGGCGCTGCACGCATTCCGCACAATACGATAACGCCGATTGCCCGACTGCGCGACAACGGCGAGTATGAGCTTGATCTGGTGCTTCGCAACAACCGCACGAGTGAGGAACATCCGGACGGCATCTTCCACCCGCATAAGCATCTGCATCACATCAAGAAAGAAAATATCGGCCTTATCGAAGTAATGGGACTTGCCGTGCTTCCGGGCCGCTTGAAGGAAGAGCTGGAGCAGATTGCCGCTTACTTGACGGGCGAGAGCGACGCTGGCGACAAGCGGCTGGACGATGCCTCGCATCCGCTCAGCAAGCATGCAGCCTGGATGAGAGAGCTGGTAACGAGGTTCGGCTCTGCTTGTACGCCCGAAAGGGCAAAGGAGATCGTGGAAGCGGAGACCGGCGACAAGTTTCTCGAAGTGCTGAAGGATGCCGGCGTCTTCAAACGAAATGCCGAAGGCGCTGCCGCATTCGACCGATTCCTTTCCTCCATGGGTCTGCAAAAGGCTTAATCGAAAGTTAACCTGAAGAAGAAGCAATTCCGATTGCTTCTTCTTTATTTTGCTAATCATTGTAAAGTACTTACACATTGCGATGCGAATAATAATAAATTATTAATTTGTAAACTACAAAATTTTATGGTATTTTTTATAGGAAAAACATTTCTTATTGCATAATTGCTTTGTAACGTTACATTCAATTTATCAGGAGGATCGATATGACCGAGAAGATGATTCCGTTAGATGAGTTTTTGGAGCTGAGCACAGACGAGCAAGTGGAGAAATTGAAACGATGGAAGATGGATTATACGCTGAAGGACATTCGGGAAGCCTGGAATTTCAAACATTCCGCGCAATATTATATGTTGTTGAAGAAGCTGCGCATTTATGAGCGTGTAGTGAACAAATCCGATAAATTTTATCCCGTGCAGGAGCAGCTGTTGAATCATAACGGTGCAAACGGCGAGCGCGGCTGGAGAGGCCAACCGGCTTACTTGCAGGAGACCAAACAGCCTTCCGACAGCTTCGACTATCATTTGAATACGACGCTCAGCGGACCTCAGCTTGCGGACAAGCTGGAGCGAATCGCTCACTTCCTCAAGGGCGAGCTCAAGGATGTTACAATCAAGCTATCCATCGTAGCCGCAGAGACGACGGTAGATGAGCAAGAATAGAAGGGGACAACAAAGAACCGAGGCAGTCATTTCATAGCTGCACTCGGTTTTTCTATCGTATGCTGTGATTTAATGCCTGTTAATGGAATAAAATGTATGGTTGTAATAAAGGTTTAATCAAATAGGATTATTTTCCTCGCAGCTTGCCCAGCTCTGATACGAGCGCTTCCACTTCGCTGATGCTGAACTTGTCTTTCGATGCGACCACTTCGTATAAGTCTTTGATATCCTCGTAGTGTTCGACTTTGAAGGACGAAGCCTGCATCGCTGCCGCAGAAGCCATCTTTAGCTTGGCTTTGATCGTTTCGATCATGAATTCAATATTTTCTTGGGTATGGGATTCCAGATTCGTCATCGGATTTCCTCCTTCAATTGCTGTGCCGCTTGCTAGGGCGGCGCACGGCGTGTATGGGTGATTCCGACATTGTAACATTTTTTGAACGTCGATGCTCATAAATTGAAGCTCGCACCGAAATTGGATACAATCAATGCAATACCTGTTATTTCATAAAATAGAGCAAACGATTGAGTGTGAGGCATGGATATGACAATTGAATTTGAACGTTTTGAGCAGACGAGGCAGGAAGAAAGCCGGGATAGCGGGTTGGTCAGCTTCTTCCAGCGCATCGCGGAGCAGCAGCCCGATCGAACCCGCATCGTATTCGTATGCATCGGAACCGATCGATCGACGGGGGATGCGTTCGGGCCGCTCGTCGGGACGCTGCTTCGGGAGCGGGGGTGGCCGCGCGTCATCGGCACGCTTGCGGAGCCTTGCGACGCCCATACTGTCGCTCATGCACAAGCCACAGTAGGAGAACGGGATACGGTTATTGCCATTGACGCTTGTCTGGGGCATCCGAAGTCGATTGGCAGCTTCATCGCGGCCAATCGCGCGCTGCAGCCGGGCAAGGCGATCGGAAGACAATTGCCGCCCGTAGGGCATTATAGTATTGCCGGCGTCGTTAATAGCCATGGACCGAAAGCGTATTGGAAGCTGCAGACCACGTCGCTGAACTTCGTCATGCAGATGGCGGGCAAAGTAGCTGCAGCGGCGGAGCAAGCATGGATGCAACCGGGGGCCAGCAGCGATGAGGAATTGATCAAGCTGCCGATTCCATTATAGAAACGGATAGAGGAGCGTGTTGCGAGATGGGCAACGGAGCAGAACGAGAGACGATTTCGATAGCGAATGCGAAAGTTGAATTAAATAACGGGATTGAATTGGCTTATTATGATTCATCCGTAGTGTCCGCAGGCGATGCTGCCGAGAGCGGCGGCGTCATTGTTCTTCTTCACGGGTATTGCGGAAGCTCGGCATACTGGGAACGCGTTGTTGGCCCGTTGTCGCGCACGGCTCGCATCATTGCCCCGGATGCAAGGGGCCATGGACTAAGTTCAGCATCGGATGATGAAGTGTATTCCATGGAGATGTATGCAAGCGATATCGAGAGTCTGCTTGAGAAGGTGAAGGTAGACAAGGCATGCTTGCTCGGACATTCGCTTGGCGGTTATATTACGCTCGCTTTCGCGGAGAAGTACGGCGAGCGTCTAAGCGGCTTCGGCCTCATCCATTCGACGGCGAAAGAAGACGGCGAAGCGGCCAAGCTTAATCGCGACAAGGCTGCGGCAACGCTTCAGCGGGATGGCGTTAGGCCGTTCGTAGACGGGCTTATTCCGAAACTGTTCGCGCCGGAGCATGCCGAAGCCAGGCAGGCGGATATTGAGCGCGGCAAGCAGATCGGCTACGCGACCTCGCTGCAAGGCGCTGTCGGGACGGCAAGGGGGATGAAGCAGCGCCCGGACCGGACGGAGCTAATCAGGCAGTCGCCGTTGCCGGTATTGCTCGTTGCAGGGGCTGCCGACGCGCTTATTCCTGCAGAGAGCACGTTTGCTGCCGCTGGACTCCGCGCTATTCAGCAAAAGCTGGAATCATCCGGGCATATGGGGATGGTAGAGCAGCCGGAAGAGCTGATTGCTATCATTAGCCGATTTGCGGATATGTTGAACGTGTAAGAACTCTCGTCCGCCTGGGCTGCTACTGCTCTTTGAGACAGGCGGTACAGAAATAAATCGCGAGCAATGGGCATGGGCATTAGACGGGGGAGTGAGTGCGGTTGTTTCAAAGGGATTATTTCATGCGGATGATCGAGCAGATGACGGAAGCGGTCGGTCAGATCCTTCAGCTTAGGCGGGAGAGAAAGCAGGAGGAAGCGCTGCTCGTGCTTGACGAGCTGCTGGACAAAAAATTTCGGCTGAGCAGCAAGCTGATCCGTTCCTTATCGGATGAAGATTTGCTTCGGATGATGACGACGAACGGCATGCTCGAGTCCGATCAGCTAGGCGCGATTGCAATACTTATCCGGCAGGAGGCGGAGCTTCACGGGGAGCTTGGCCGGGAGGACGAAAGCTTCATGTTGTCGATAAAGGCGCTTCGCCTCTTCTTGAGGTTATCCTTGGCGGACGCCGAGACGGTCATCGTGAATCCGAATGAACAGGTGGTTGAATTGCTGGAGGAGCTGCGGCCTTACGAGCTACCTGTGCATACGAAGAGACTGCTGGCAGCTTGGCATGAAGCGGAAGGCCGTTATGACCAGGTGGAAAATGTGATGCACGAGTTGCTGGACGACAGCGCGCTCTCGGCAGCGGATGCGGCGGATATGTATCGAAGGCTGCTGCTGCTTGACGACGAGCGGCTTGAGGCCGGAGGATTGCCTAGGCACGAGATTGAGCAAGGACTTCGAGAGCTGCATGCCCAGTATGAGCTGGGTTGAATAGAGAACCATTAGGAGTGAACGTACAGCATGACAGAACAATGGCGGCAACATATCAAGGATTGGGTTGGAAAGGGCGAGCTGATGCAGGCTACGCTGAGCGGCTTGCGACGCAAGGACGGGAATGCTGCCCCCAAAACGGTTATTCGCAAGGTTCAATTGAAGAACGGCTTGCATTATCAATTCGAGTCCCATTATGCCAATAAAGTAACGCATGACAACGTTGCGGAGGAGAATGCGCCGGAACGCATTTCCGCCCTGTTGGATGAGCATTACAAGCAGGCGCTTATTAAGACGCCATCGGCGGACGTTCAATTGCTGTTCAACAAGAAGGGCAAAGCGACGATTCTATCGAATGCTCCGACCGGGGCAGCGAAGCAGGTGAGCCTCGAGCATAATCGCCAGAAACAGCGCATTATCGAGGAAGGCAACGCTGCGCCGTTTCTCGTTGAGCTTGGCATCATGACGCCTGACGGCAAGGTGCATGCCAAGAAACAGGACAAGTACCGCCAGATCAATCGTTTCTTGGAGATGGTGACGGATGTACTGGATTATTTGCCGAAGGACCGCGAGCTTACGATTGTAGATTTTGGCTGCGGCAAGTCGTACTTGACGTTCGCCTTGTATCACTTGCTGGCCACCCAGCAGAAGCGGAGCATTAACGTCATCGGGCTCGATCTGAAAGCGGACGTCATCGCGTTCTGCAATGAGCTTGCGAATAAGCTTGGCTACGACAAGCTGCGCTTCCTTGTCGGCGATATTGCCGAGTATGAGGAGCTGCAATCGGCCGATATGGTCGTTACGCTGCATGCATGCGACACCGCTACCGATGCAGCTTTGGCGAAGGCTGTCAACTGGGACGCATCCGTTATCATGTCCGTGCCTTGCTGCCAGCATGAGTTGTTCCGGCAGATCGACAATGATTTGCTGTCCCCGATCCTGTCGCAAGGCTTGCTCAAGGAACGGTTCGCAGCCCTTGCAACCGATGCCGCAAGAGGAACGCTGTTGGAGGCGCTTGGCTATAAGGTTCAAATGTTGGAGTTCGTCGATCCCGAGCATACGCCAAAAAACCTGCTGATCCGTGCCGTACGCGGCGAGAAGCTGGTCTTCTCGGACAAGAAGTGGGAGCAGTATGAGCAGTTCAAAAACTTCCTTCGCGTATCGCCGGCTTTGGAGCGAGTGCTGTCTGAACGATTGCCGGCGCGTTAGCCCAATGATGAAGCGCTGCAAATACGCGATTGTCGATCCCAATTACATTTGATACAATGGAAGAAGATGGCTATTACGATGGATGGGTGAACCGAATTGGGATGGATGTTCTGGATAGACCCGGCAATGTTTCTCATTTTGTTCTGCTTGTTTTTTTACGTCTTTTCTTCCAATTCCATTACGGTGCTGCATCGTATTTATTTATTGCTCCATATCGTATTTATGATTTGGCCGATATTTCAATTCGTGGCGCAGACCGCAAGCAACACGGAATATCAGTTGTTATTTTTGTCTATCTCCTACGTAGGCCTGTCCTTACTTGGTATTGGTTGGTTCGTATTGACGTTGTTTTTCACAGGCCAATCGTATGTTATTAGAAAAAGTCGTTTATTCATGCTGGCGATACCTGCCCTTGCTTCTGTCGCGGCAATCGTCTTCAATCCTGACGGCATGTTTCTTTCCATTAACGATACGATCGCTTCCGGGAAGCAGCTTCAGCATGGACCGCTATATTGGGTCATGATTGGACAGCTTCTCTTGTATGTGGCGGTTTCGTTCATCATTATGATCTATAAACTGCGCACAGATGAATCGAAGAGGCATCGGACGCTCGTTAGAACCGTGTTGATCGGACTGATGACCCACCTGCTGTTCTCGCTTGCGGACCTTGTCGTCAATGTCTTGTTCATTGATTACGTATATCGCTACGTACCGCTTGTATCGGTAGGCATGACGCTTACCGCCATTTATTTGGTACATGCCATTGGCCGCAATAAGGTGCTGGATATTATTCAGATTGCTCAGCGCGATGTGATGAATACGATGTCTACGGGCATCATCGTGCTGGACGAATTCGATACGATTATTGAAGTGAATAAGGTCATTAAACCGATCATTAGGCTTCGCATCGGCGACAAACTGGATACGGCAACGATTGCTTTAACGTTCAAGGATGAAGCGGCCAAAGATTTCGAGGCTTTCTTCAACGAGGTGCGAAACCGCCCAATGGATCGCGTGGAGTTCGAGCTGGAGCTGAAGAATGATCGTTTCCGACACATTATTATACAGTCTGCACCGATTCTGGATCAGAAGAAAGCAGCTATCGGTCGCGTGCTTACATTCCAGGACGTCACGGAGCTTAGGCTTCTTGTGGAAGAGACGAATCGGCAAAACGTACAGCTGCATGATCGCAACCGGGACTTGATGCTTATGCAAGACGAGCTTTCCCAGGCGAACAAGAAGCTGGAGCAGATGGCGATCACGGATGGCCTGACCGGCTGTTATAATCGCCGGTACTTATTGCTGCAGTTGGAGCAAGAGGTTATGATGAACCTGAAATTCGGGATTTCATTTTCCATTTTCTTATTCGATTTGGACTACTTCAAGTTAATTAATGACAAGTATGGACATCTCGTTGGCGATGAGGTGCTCTGCAGCACGGTGAATGCCGTGAAGGGCGCGCTGCGCAAGACCGATATTTTGGCGCGTTATGGTGGCGAGGAGTTCACCGTCTACTTGCCGCATACGAACCGCGAGCAGGCGGACATCATCGCCGATCTGGTCAAAGAAGCGGTAGAGAGCAACCGGGTGCAGATCGGTGCGGGAGAACCGTCTATATCGGTTACCATCAGTATGGGCGTTGTTTCGATCGAACACTTCGAACCATCCGTCATTGATGATCCAAAAGCCTATTTGCGAGAAATATTAGCCCAGGCCGATGCAGCATTGTATGAGGCCAAGTACAACGGCAGAAACAGGATCGTCAAGCGAAAGCTGGCATAATAGTCCGGAGGCGCAGCTTCCGGGTTATTGGTTTTTCTGCTACTATTATCGTGGTCATTCAGTTGGATATCTGATAAAATAATGAAATCCAAACTGTCGAAAGCGGGAACTAGTCGAAATGAGAAAAGTGCAAATTGAACTGGTAAAGCCCGGAGATAAACTGGCAAAACCTATTTTTCAAGATAATGGAAACGTTCTACTGGGCGAAGGTATTGAACTGAATGATCGCTACATCGATCGATTGCGCACTTTAGGCATCGATTTTTTGTTAATTGAGGACGGGAAGACGGTAGATATTATTCCCGAGGAGACGGTCCGAGACGAGACGCGCAAGCAGGCGGTCGATGCGATCTACAAAACAATGAACGCCTTCAAAGAGCCTAACAACTCAAAGGGGCGGACGATTGCGCCGGATATGGGACGGACGTTCCGATCCGTATTCGGACAGATCATGTCCGATCTTAGTACGAGGCCTAACTTGCTTGTCAATCTGACAAGCATTCATTCCAAGGATGCCTATCTCTTTCAGCATTCTTTCAATGTCGCCGTACTTGCCGGCATCATGGGCATCGCCAAAGGATTCAACCGCAATCAGCTCGAGGAGCTGGGCATCGGGGCGCTGCTGTTCGATATCGGAATGACGAAGGTGCCGGATAGCGTCCTTGGGCGCAAAGGAAGACTGACGCCGGAAGAATATGCGTTTGTCCGCAATCATACAACCGAAGGATTCGATATTTTGCGCAAATATCACGATATCTCGATCGTATCGGCTCATTGTGCATTGCAGCATCATGAACGCTTTAACGGCTCGGGTTACCCGCGCGGACTAAAGGGCAGCGAGATTCATATGTATGGCCAGATCGTTGGGCTCGCCGATACGTTCGACGCTTTAACTTCGCCTAGGCCGCATCGGAAACGTTATACGTCCAGCGAAGCGATCGAATTTCTGTTCGCGGCCGGAGGTACGTTTTTTGATATTGATTTGATCAAACTGTTCTGCAAGCATATATCCATTTACCCGGTTGCGACTACGCTGCAGCTCAGTACGGGTCAGATTGGCGTCGTATCGGAAAATAATGAGCTTGCCGTACACCGGCCGCGCATCCGCATCATTAAGGAAGCGGACGGCACGGAGCCGAAGTCTCCTTACGAGATCGAACTGAAGGACATGCTGCATATTACGATAATTAACGAGCTGTAGCGTTGTTTTGTTAGGAATGGCCATGCAAATATAGGTTCATCGCGCCGGGAGCCTGACCACACGGGATTCGTCCTTGCCGCATATGTTATGGCATATGCAAACGGAGGAGTGAGGGAATGGCGAATCGCGTGAAGCCGCCATTTTACGGCGCGAAAGGGAAGAAAAAGGTTATTAAGAGAACGACGGGCGCGACGCAGCCGCTTGGGCCTTACTTGAATCGTTTGACCGTGCTTTGGGTCGATGCCAATGGCGTGCCGTTCAACACGACCGGTTTCAATGCAGCGTTATACCAAGGGACAACGCTCGTGCAAACCGCGTTTTTCGACCGCTTCGGTGTTGTATTCTTCAGCCGGGTCGAAACGCTGACCAGTGTCCCGTACGCGATCCAGATCTATGACAATAGCGGTACCGTTTTCCGTACGAAGACGATTCCGGCCGGCGTAGAGGCATTCGCGGTTATTGGTTAGCGATAGGGCCCTAATACGTGCAAGCCTTCCTGGCAGAACGGCAACAAGCCGTCCGCCGGGGAGGCTTGCCGTTTTTTCTTTGAATATATAGGATGGTTAAGGTAAAATAATGTGTAAAGACCCGATAGGGGATAGGGGATGTGCGTGCGTAGATGGCAACATTGCAGCATCATAAGCTCTCCAAGCTGGAAATACTCAAGCGAGTGCTGTTCATTACACTCGGAGCGTCTTTGGTCGCCGTAGGGCTTGAAATTTTTTTGGTTCCTAACCACATTATTGATGGCGGTATTGTAGGCATTTCCATTATCGTCTCGCATCTAACGGATTGGCCGCTCGGACTCTTCCTTTTCGTTCTTAATCTCCCTTTCTTGTTTATAGGCTATAAGCAGATCGGAAAGACGTTCGCGATGTCGACGCTGTACGGCGTATCTTTCATGTCGATCGGAACGGCGCTTCTTCACCCTGTGCCTCCGCTGACCGTTGAACCGTTTCTCGCGGCTATATTCGGCGGGGTTATTCTGGGCGTCGGCGTCGGCATGGTTATCCGCTTCGGAGGCTCGCTTGACGGTACCGAGATTGTTGCCATTGTATTCAATAAGCAGATACCGCTATCCGTGGGCGAAACGGTAATGTTCCTTAACCTGTTCATCCTCAGCAGCGCGGGTTTCGTGTTCGGCTGGGATCGGGCCATGTATTCGCTCATCGCTTATTATATCGCCTACAAGATGATCGATATTACGATCGAGGGCTTCGATGAATCGAAAGCGGTATGGATCATTAGCGAGGAATGGAAGGAAGTCGGCGACGCGATCATGAGCCGTCTTGGCCGCGGCGTTACGTATTTGCATGGGGAAGGCGGATTCACGGGCGGCAGCAAAAGGGTGATCTTCTGCGTCATTACGCGTCTCGAGGAGGCGAAGATGAAGTCGATCGTAACCGAGCTTGACCCTGCAGCGTTCCTTGCGGTAGGCAATATCCATGACGTGAAGGGCGGACGGTTCAAGAAACGCGATATTCATTAACAGTAACGCGTCAAGTTGGCAGCGAAGGAGCGCGAAGCATTGGATGAATTTGCAAGTATTCATCATTGGACCGGGGAGAGGCAGAGCGCCGAGTGGCAGCAGCGGCGCGGCGTCGTGTTTGGTATCGGCGACGATACGGCGATCGTCGACGTCGGGCTGGCGGAGGAAGGCGTAGCCGCGCCAAAGCGGATGCTTCTGGCGGTTGACACGATGGTGGAAACCGTCCACTTCAATGATGCGACGATGCGTGAAGAGGACATCGGCTATAAGGCACTAGCCGCGAACGTAAGCGATATTTCCGCGATGGGCGGCGTCCCGCTGCATGCGCTCGTGTCGGTCAGCGTACCCCGTGCATGGGGGCCGGAGCGGATGCGACGGCTGTATGACGGGTTGTACGCATGCGCCGAGCGCTATGGGGTTGCCGTGATCGGCGGCGATACGACGTCGTCGCCGGAGCATTTGGTCATCGCCGTGACCGTGACGGGAACGGTCGAGGCGGCGCTTGCGCTGCGTCGCTCGGGCGCTATGCCGGGCGACGCCGTCTTCGTGACCGGCGCCGTCGGCATGGCGGCGGCCGGTCTGCATGCGCTGCTTGCACAGCGGGTGGATGGCGCTGCGGAAGCGGCGCATCCGGTCATCGTGCAAGCGCACCGAAGGCCGGCGCCGTCCGTAAGGGCCGGCCGGCTGCTTGCGGCGCATGGCCTCGGCTGTCATGCGCTTAATGACGTAAGCGACGGGCTCGCAAGCGAAGCATGGGAGATCGCCGAGGCTTCTGGCGTGCGGGTTGTTCTGCACGAGACGGAGCTTCCGCGCAGCGGCAGCATGGCGGCCTATGCCTCGGAAGCAGGCATGGATCCGCTGGAATGGATGCTTTATGGCGGAGAAGATTACGCGTTGTTGGGAACAATAGACAAAACGTCGGTCATAGCGGCCCTTGAGCTATTCCGCAAGGAGGGCATTCCGTTTTTCCTGATTGGCGAGATCGAGGCGGGCGATGCCGCTGTTGAGCTGGTACGTGCCCGGGCGGCGGGCGTCAGCCATAGCGGCAAGCAGGAGAAAAGAGTCCAGCTTGCGAAGCGCGGCTATAATCATTTTAAGCGATAAAAAAGCAGGTGATATCGATGCGGCAAAGGATAGGGAAGGGAAGCTGGCTCGCTCATACGGAGCAGGATACGATACGGCTAGCGGAGCAGCTGGCCGCTTGGGCAAAGCCCGGTACGACGATCGCTCTGGACGGCGATCTTGGCGCGGGCAAGACGAGATTTTCGCAGGCATTCGCGAAGGCGATTGGCGTTAGCGGAGTCGTGAACAGCCCGACTTTTACGATCATCAAGGAATATATGGGGGAGAACCTCCCTTTTTATCATATGGATGTATACAGGCTGTCGCTGGAAGAGGCGGACGAGCTTGGCTTGGACGATTATTTCTACGGCGGCGGCGTGACGATCGTGGAATGGGCGAGTTTAATTAAAGAATTGTTACCGCCGAATAGGCTGGAGCTGTTCATCGAGCATACGGGCGACGAATCAAGACGGATCGTACTAACCGGGTATGGAGAGCCGTATGCGGGCTTGTGCGACGCTTTACATGAGATAGGAGCAGGCGGATGAGACTGGAACGGCAACATAGCAAATCGATAGAAGGACCTGTCATAGCGCTCGATACGTCGACCGCTTCCATGGCCGCAGCGGTCGTTCATGGCAATGAGGTGATGGGCGAGGTGCAGTCGTTAGCCGAACGCAACCACTCCGTACATGTCGTTGCGCATCTGAAGCAGCTGCTCGCAAGCTGCGGCGTGACCGAGCAATCGCTGGCCGGAATCGCGGTAGGCAAAGGCCCGGGATCCTACACGGGCATGCGAATCGCGGTATCCGTCGCCAAGACGCTCGCATGGGTATGGAAAAAGCCGCTCGTCGGCGTGTCGAGCCTCGAGGCTATCGCTTACGGCGCCTTGCAGCGCGGAATCGAAGCGTTAGAGGCGTCCGTGCCTCTTGCTGCCCATGCCGAGAACGGCGAGCAATGGGTGCTTCCGATTATGGACGCGAGGCGCGGACAAGTGTACAGCTCCGGCTTCCGCATGACGTCTGACGGCGAATGGGAACGTTGGGAGAACGACGCCGTGAAGCTTATGCACGGTTGGGTGGATGACGTTATTGTACGGGCAAAGGCTAGTGCCGAGTTATCCTCGCCCGTTCGCAAAATATGGCTGGCTGGCGACCTGTCGCAGCATGAGGCGGAAGCGGAGCGACTGCAGCAATTAGGAAAGCAGATCGGCATCGAAGTGGCGAGGCAGCCTTATGTACTGGAAGGGCGCTGGATTGCCTATTTGGGTCAACAGCTGCTGGCATCGGGAGTTTCCGAGAATGTCCATACGTTTGCCCCTAACTATACGCAGCTTACGGAGGCGGAAGTCAAGCTGAAGGAGAAGCAAGCGGAAGAAGGCGTAAACGGATGAGCATAGACGTCAATAAGCTGGAGTTCCGTGCAATGACGCTAGCCGACATTGCCGCAATCGTGGAGATTGAGGAAGAAGCGTTCTCCAGTCCGTGGACGACAGAAGCGTTCACGAATGAGCTGTTGAACAATATGTTTGCCAAATATATGGTCATGGAATTCAGCGGCGATATTATTGGCTACGGCGGCATGTGGATCATTATGGACGAGGCGCATGTGACGAATATTGCCGTGCAGGTCGACTTCCGCGGTCAAGGTCTGGGAGATCTGCTGCTTGGAGAGCTTCAGCGGACGGCCGTATTTTTTGGCGCGGCCAAGATGACGCTGGAGGTTCGGGTGTCGAATGAAAACGCGCAGCGGCTGTACCGAAAGCATGGCTTCGAGCCTTCCGGCATACGGCCGCGCTACTACTCGGACAACGACGAGGATGCGCTCATTATGTGGGCGGAGCTTGATCGTGAACGGCTGAAGACAGAGGAGCTGTAACAGTGAGTCATCTAGAGAAAAGTGCTAGCCTCGCTTCGGAGAAGGCTAATCGTATTATATTGGCGATCGAGACGAGCTGCGACGAGACGTCCGTTGCCGTTATTCGCAACGGCAAACAGATCTTGTCGAATGTCGTATCCAGTCAGATCGATATTCATGAGCGTTTCGGCGGCGTCGTACCGGAGATCGCTTCGCGCAAGCATGTCGAGTCTATAACGGTTATTATGGAGCAGGCGTTAAAGGAATCCGGGCTTACGCTGAACGATATTTCCGCTATTGCGGTTACGCAGGGGCCGGGCCTCGTTGGCGCACTGCTGGTCGGTATTGTCGCGGCTAAGACCCTTGCAATGGCGCTCGATATTCCGCTCATTGGAACGCATCATATAGCGGGGCATATCTACGCGAATGAGCTTGTCGCCGAGATGGAATATCCTTGCATGGCGCTTGTCGTCTCGGGCGGTCATACGGAGCTCGTGCTGCTGGAGCGCGAAGGCAGCTTCCGAATGGTCGGCAGGACGAGAGACGATGCAGTCGGAGAAGCGTACGACAAGGTTGCGCGAGCGCTGCACCTTCCTTACCCGGGAGGGCCTTACATCGACCGGCTGGCGAGCGAAGCGGAAGAAGCTATCCCGCTTCCCCGCGCATGGCTTGAAGCAGACAGCTACGACTTCAGCTTCAGCGGTCTCAAGTCTGCCGTACTTGCCGTCATTAACCAAACGAAGATGAAGGGACTTGAGCTGAACGAAGCGGCGCTTGCCCGCGGCTTCCAGGAATCGGTTATCGAGGTTCTTGTAACGAAAGCGCTGCGAGCGGTTAAGCAATTCGGGGCCAAGCAGCTGCTTCTTTGCGGCGGCGTAGCGGCCAATCGCGGCTTGCGCGCTTCTTTGCAGGCGAAGTGCGAAACGAACCAAGTCCCGCTCCTTATCCCTCCGCTCTCGCTCTGTACGGACAACGCGGCAATGATCGGAGCGGCTGCCAACCTTAAGCTGAAGCGCGGTCAATACAGCGGTCTCGATCTGAAAGCCGATCCGGGTTTGTCGCTGGAAGAGTGGTCGGTCGGAAGCTGACTAAAAATTTTTCCTCCGCGCTGAATTGACAGATAACTTTCCGGGGCATATAATAAGCAACAAACCTTCAACAACATACTTACAAACGCAAGGATCAGGAATAGTAAAGTTTATCCGGGATCGGCCGTCAGCCTTCAGAGGCGCCGGCAACAGAGAGCTGCGGGACGGTGCGACGCAGTCGAAGGAAGCTTGAAACTCGCCTGGGAGCGGAGCAATGGAAGCGCAGAAACGATGCGGGATGCATTATTTCGGTAGCGCGGGTACATTGGTACGGTTAACCTCCGTAATAGGGTGCATGGCGTCAACATCCGGAGTTGGCCTATGCTTAAGGTGGATATCCATACTCGACTGTTAAAGGACGGGAACGGGATGTCAACAAGGGTGGTACCGCGCGGGTCGTAATAGCCTGTCGTCTCTTGATTATAGAGACGATGGGCTTTTTTTATTGCCAATCGAATAGGGATCAAACGCAAAGAACAGGAATAGTAGAACGCAAAGCTGGCAAATAAGCGGCATACGGAGGTTCATAAGCCGCTGCGCAAGAGAGCTGCGGGATGGTGCAACGTAGTCGAAGCTTAAGGTTCGAAGCTCGCCTGGGAGCGAAACGTCTGAATGGGATAAAGCGGCATGCAGCTTATCCGGATAGGATGTTACGGCTGGCCTCCGATATCGGGCAACGAGTGGGCTTGACACGAACGTCCGGCCAATTAGAGTGGTACCACGGTAGATGTTAAAGTCTGTCGTCTCTTATGCAGATAAGAGATGGCGGGCTTTTTTTGTTACCCCAAAACAACTTTAGGAGGTCATTCCAATGACAAACGATATGAAAAAAATTCAAATTTTCGATACGACATTAAGAGACGGCGAGCAATCGCCAGGTGCATCCTTAGCGCCAGAACGCAAAATCATTATCGCCAGACAACTGGCGAAGCTGGGCATCGACGTCCTCGAGCCGGGTTTCCCCGTGTCCAGCCCCGGTGAATTCGCTGCGGTACAGCAAATATCGAGGGAGCTGCAAACGGTGGAGATCGCCGGCTTCGCCCGCGCGGTCAAGGCAGACATTGACGCCGCCGTTAAGGCGACGCAGGATGCGGCGCGCAGAAGACTGCATCTGTTCATCTCCTCCTCGGATATCCATCTGAACCACCAGCTGCGCAAATCACGCGACGAGGTTGTGCAGATTGCCCGCAAAATGGTCGCCTACGGCAAGCAATTCGTAGACGAGATCGAGTTCTCGGCCATGGATTCAACGCGTTCCGGCCGCGACTTCGTCATTCAGCTGGTAGAAGCGGTTATTGCCGAAGGCGCGACGATCATCAACCTGCCGGATACATTAGGTTATGCGATGCCGGATGAAGTGACGGAACTGTTCCAAGCGGTTCGCAAGCAAGCCAGAGGCGGGGAGACCGTTAGGTACAGCGCGCATAATCATAATGACCTGGGGCTTGCTGTTGCCAACAGCATAGCGGCTATCAAGGGCGGAGCAACGCAAATCGAGGTAACCGTCAACGGCATTGGCGAGCGTGCGGGCAATTGCTCGCTGGAGGAATTAGTCATGGCGATCGAGACGCGCGAGGACGCGCTGCAGGCGGAAACGAACATTCAGGTGAAAGAGATCTACCAAACATCCCGTCTGATCAGCCGGGCGATGAACTTCCCGATCGCCTATAACAAACCGATTGTAGGACGCAATGCGTTCCAGCATGAATCGGGCATCCATCAAGACGGTTTGCTTAAGAACCGCAGCACGTATGAAATCATGGATCCTGAAGCGATGGGAATATCCCACAACATGATCATACTCGGCAAGCACTCCGGCCGTCATGCCATTAAGCATCGCTTATCCGAATACAGCATCGTGTTAACCGATGAGCAGCTTCAAGACGTATACGACCGATTCAAGGAAAGGGCCGATGAGCAGAAGATCGTTACGGACGACGAGCTGATTCGCATTGCCGGCGATTTGACGCAGACGCAGCCTGATCCGTACGTGCTGGTCGATCTGCAAGTACATTCGGGCACGCAACGTTCGCGTACGGCTACGGTTACGATCCGGGAGAATGAAGGAGGCGAGGAGAACGCTTATATAGCGATTGGCGCAGGACCGGTCGAGGCGGTTATTCATGCGATTCAACAGGCCATTCCGGTTGCCGCCGAATTCGAGGATTTGGAGCTGCATTCGATATCCACAGGCGAGGATGCCCACGGAGAAGCGGTCGTGTCGATTATCCATGAGGGGCAGCGATTCCGCGGCACGTCGATTCACAAAGACATTATATTGGCAGCGGCCCAGGCTTATATCTCGGCATGCAATCAAGCGGTGATGACGACAGGAAGCAGAACGGTCTCAGGCAGTAAGGACCAGAAGGCGAACTAACGACGGGAGCGGATGAGGATGAAAGAAGTTGTCGATTATTACAGTGGATTCGATGAATGGGGACGGCTGGAGAGAGAACCGCTTGAGTTCCAAACTTATTGGCACTATTTGCGTCGCTTCCTTCCTCCATCCGGCCATATTCTCGATAACGGCGCCGGGCCTGGGCGATATGCGCTTAAACTTGCCGAGCGCGGTTATGAAGTGACCGTTAACGATTTAACGCCGAGGCTCGTACAGCAGGCTCGTGGGAAGGCAAAGGAAACGGGGTTGCTGGGCCAGTTCCGCGGTTTTCATTCCTTTAATGCAACGCATTTATCGGGTCTTGAAGATCAGAAATTCGATGCATCGCTTATGTTAGGCCCTCTGTACCATCTGCAGCGGGAGGAGGAGCGGAACCAAGCCGCGTCTGAGCTATATCGCGTCACGAAGTCCGGTGGTTATGTGTTCGTTGCGATGATGACGAGAACCAGACATCTTATGACGTCGCTATTGTATCCACAGCATTGGCAGCCGAACGATTCCATAAACGGAATAAAAAAGTTTCTTGAGACTGGCGTGTTCAATCATCGGGATCAAGGCAGATTCACGGGCGCTTACTACTTTAAGCTGGAGGAGATAGAGTCGTTCATGCAGACGCATGGCTTCCAATGCGTGAAGCTGGTAGGCTCATCAGGAACGGCTGGACTGTTCCAAAAGGAACATTTGGAATATTGGCGTAAGCAAGGCGATGAAGACTATGCGGAGGCCGTTAAGCTGATGGTAGAAATGGCAGGAGACCTAGGCGTCCTGGGTCTCTCCCCCCATGTCATGTGCATTGGAAGGCGGATATAAAAGGATTTTTTCCAAAATGCTGAGTTATCCACATAGGCGAAGCGAATTGTGTATAACTTTGCCGAAGCCTTGATACGACAATGTTTTCGATAGTTTGTAAATGTGGGGTAAACGGGGATAGTTTTTTCACAGCCTGCCTGTGGATAATGTGTATAACGTGGACAATTTAACAGGGAGTTGTTAACAGTTTAATCGAAACGCTATTTATCGCGAAATTGTTACAGCTACAAATTGTCGGTATCGACTGAATTAACTAACAATTTATGCAGATATGTGGATAACTTTGTGTGTAAGTCGAAATAAGCCGCATTTCCGGTTTTGGCCCATGATTGCGCTCTCATTGCGGAGCGCAAAATTTTTGCGCGAATTACGAGATAGGTTTTCGGTGAAAAAATAAAAAGCATACGTTATCGTTATAGTATGTTGTTTTCAGTGAAAACGAGCAGCTCAAACTGCGCTTAAGCGTGAATGGAGGCCAATCATAAATGGATATGCAGACAGTCATTCAGGTAAGCTCGATAAGCAAGCATTACGGGGCGAACAAAGCGGTTGACAAAGTATCGTTTCAAGTAAGGAAAGGCGAGCTATTCGGAATCGTCGGCACGAACGGTGCGGGCAAGACGACGTTGCTCGAAATGATGATGGGCTTGCGGATGCCCGATAAGGGCGCTATTCATGTGCTCGGACGCGATGTTTTGTTTGAGGCGGATTTATTAAAGGAAGACATCGGCATTCATCTGCAAAGCACGACGTTGATCGATAAAATGAATGTTCGCGAGGCGCTGGAACTATTCCAATCCTTTTACAAACGCAAAAACGATCTGGATATGATAATAAAGCAATTCGATTTAGAACCTTATGCCGATAAAATAGTTAAACGCCTGTCGGGCGGCTGGCGGCAACGTACCGCGCTCGCGATCGCAATCGTGAATGATCCTCATATTATTTTTCTCGATGAGCCGACGACAGGTCTCGACCCGGCAGCCAAAAGAGATTATTGGTCGCTTCTGCTTGAGCTTAAGCGGCAGGGGAAGACCATCGTTGTCGCCTCGCATGACATGGAGGAGCTTCAGCGCAACTGCAATCACATAGCCGTTATGCGAAGAGGAGAAATGGTTGCATGCGATAGTCCGGCGGCTCTTATATCGAATTTGCCAGGAGGCGGAATGACGATGGAGGCCGTCTATATGCATTACGCGGTCGAATCCAAGAAAGATGAACAACATAGGCCTATCCTTATTACGGATGAAAGCATAAACGCGCTCAATTTGCTTATGTAAACCTCAAGGAGGGCTTTGCGCAAATGGATCATGGCGATCACACCAGCAGTCCGTCAGCCCGGAAGACACAGTTATACGAGAAGAGAATGGAGATGATATCGCGATTAATGATCCGACTAGATGAGGAGGCGAATGACGAACAGACTAGACAGTCTGGCGATGGAAAAAACGGCGGACTCATGGACCGCATATCCAAATCGCTTGGTCTTGATAAATGGCTAAATGTCGTTTATCGGATGTTTACTTGAGAGAATCATAGTATACTTGGTAATAAATTGTATCTCTCGGAGGCAAGCGGATGATAAACGGCAATACCCTTATCGAACAGCATATGCGCGACATGGTCGGTCGGTATTTTACTGCGGAACCGCTGTTGCGCTATGCGCTTCAGTTTACGGAGGACAAGCTTGGCGAATCGATCAAATTCGGCCAATTGACGTTGCTCCATTACCGAATGTTCGGCGGAACGGCCCCAGCCATCTATCAAGCGGCGGCAGCGGTCGAACTGTTCATATTGGCGTCCGATATATTCGACGATCTGCAGGATCAGGATGCTCCCGGGAAAAGCTGGATGCAAGTGCCGGCTCCGATTGCGATTCATGTCGCTTCCTCGCTGCTGACTTTGTCGCAGCAAGCGATGCAGAGCTGCGAGTTCGACCAAGCGGTTCGCTTAGCGCTCATCGGTCTGATGAACGACCAGCTCCTGCGAGCGGCAAATGGGCAAATGCTCGATTTAATGGATATGGCATCGGATGAGCAGTCTTATTTGGAAACGGTAAAGCTGAAGTCGGCCTCGCTGCTTCTGTTCGCATGCATGACGGGGGTTATTGCCGCAGGGAAGCCTTGGCAGCCGGTCGTTGCCGAATATGCTCAGGAGATCGGCATTGCGGCACAAATCCGCAACGATCTTCGCGATTTGCTGAGATGGGACGAGAAAAGCGACTTCCTGCAACGCAAGCGCACTTTATTGACGATGTACTTGGTCGAGAGCGTATCCGGCGAGGACAAGTGGATTGCCGACTATTTCGAAGGTTTGCTTAGCATTCAAGACGTGGAGCGAAGATCGGAGATGTTCGAAGAGGCGGTCGAGCGTTCAGGTGCGCTTTTATATGGCGCTGTCATGAGCCGAATGCACTATAACCGCTTCGAGGAGTTGCTCGATTCCATGCAGGAAATAAGTCCTTGGAAATCGGATTTTTTGCACATGTTGAACGGCGAAATTGCATAAATACAAACCGCGCAAAACCCATTTCGGTAAATACGAATCATTTTTGCGTTTTCTGTCGAAACTTTTCCTGCTATATTAGAAATGTGTAATAATTAATCATATTCTAGTAGAGAAGCGGAGGAGTTTAAAATGTTAAAAGAAACGATTCGTCAATTGGCAAGCAGTTCGGAAAAAATGTCTTTGGTTATGGGTGGACAAGTACAATTAGCGGGTGTTTCTGTAGCTGAACAAAAAGCTCTTCTCGGCGAACTGAAAAACAAAAACGACAAGAAAGAAAACTACAAGCTGTCTTACTGGCTGTAAGAAATCGTTTATTATGGTGTAGGATGCGGAGGAAAAACAGTGAGCACTAACACACGAAACCGAGCAGCTTTTCTTCTACTCCTTGTAGCTATATTAACGATACTAACGTATATTACTGTCATCATTGTACGGGAGCCGTTTATCGGAGCAGAAGTGTTTCGAAATGAAGCTGGCGAGTATGTCGTAAAGCTGGTAGAGCCCGCCGGACAAGCCCAAATCAAGGGGATAAGAGCCGGAGATGTTATTCTCACGGTTAACGGAGTTCCGGCGGCTCACTACCAGAATGCGAATAAGTTCAATTGGATCGAAAAGGCTGAAGACGTGTCTATTAGACATTCGGACGGCACGATGCAAAGCATTACATTTACTAGAGGCTGGGACGGCGATCATTCCAGTTGGGAGATGCTTATCCAGCTATACGTACCGTTAACCTCGTTTTTAATCTTTTCGGCGTTATCCCTTCTTCTCTATATGAAACGCAGAAATGATAAAGCGGCATTAATGCTTATATCTTTTTTTGTTATTATCGGTTTAAGCTATTATTGCTCCGCCGCAACCTACCGAAGCGATCGGATCGGCATGTCCTTGCTTTACTTATTGCTTCCGAATATCCCTATTTCGTTCATGTTATTCATGAATAAGTACTTAAGCCGTTTTAATGTGACGTTCATTCGCAAGAAGCAAATAGCATTTTTAAGTGTTATTTTTTTTGCAGTTACCGTAAGCTGCCTGCTTTATGTATGGACCTCGTACATTTCAACAGAAGTCTTTTTCTACATAAAAATGTTGTATTTCGGAATTTTGTTTTTTAGCAATTTCATTGTTATTATTCAGCTCATACGCAAGTTTTTGAACCACCGCAATACCAAATTAAATTCCTTGTTCAAGATTACGCTCGTATCCCATATAGTGGCGTTTACGCCGTTTACGACGATGAACCTGCTTCCGCTGTTAGTCGGAGGAGGGCAAATATTACCGGCAGCATTTACGGCACTATTTTTGTTCGTCCTTCCCATTGTGTATTTTTATTTGTTGACCTCCAATCAACTATTCGATATTGACTTTATCCTAACAAGGTTTAAATATTATACGTTAATTGCCATTGTGCCTTCGATGGCTATTGCTGTCGTTTTGTTGTTTATTGTTAGCAACACAAACTACAATTCGACATGGAGCAGCGGATTCATCGTGTTTGTCGTTATTTATATCGGAATGACCTTGTTCCTTTACGCGAAGGAACAAATCGACCATCGTTACCGTCCAAAGCTGTTCAAAGCGATGTACAGCTATCAGGACAGTCTTGACCGGTTTTCCCGCAAAATAGCCCGAGTGATGAAGCAGGCCGATCTGGAGGAGATTCTAAAACAGGAAATCAATGAGCTCCTTCCGGTAAATCGAATTCACTTCCTGCTTGTCGATTACTCCGAGAACGTCGTTTATCCAATGGGCGAGAAGCCCGATGAGCTTATTACGGGAGAGTTTCTGCTTGGAGCCTCTTATTCGATGCAAGTAGGCGAGTTAATCGATTTACCCTATGGATTGGGACTTGTTATTGGTCGGCAGCGTACCCGCTACCATATTCTATGGATCGGCATGAAGACGAATCATACCAGATTCAACTCGGATGAGCTGCGCTGGCTGAAGACGATGTCGAACTATGCCAGCATTGTGTTCGAGAATCTGTATTTAATTGAAGGTTTGATCGAGGATTTGGAATCGGAGCTTAAGAAGGAGCATAATACCTCGCCTTGGGTGCTGCGCCTCTTGTTCTGCCTGTCCGAAAATGAACGTCGGAAGCTTGCCGCAGATCTGCACGACTCGGCGCTTCAGGATCAGCTTTTATGGTATCGCAAGCTTGAAGCAATCATGATGGATCATCCGATGACAGACAAGCTCGACATGGAGCTGCAAGATATTAAGGAAGGCCTGTTAGACGTTATCCATCAAATTCGGGAAACATGCAATGAGCTTCGTCCTCCCCTCCTTAAGGAGATGGGGGTTATTGAAGCGGTCGAATCTATTATCGAGCTAACGCTGATGCGCGTTAACTTTGAGGTCGACTTCCATGCGAAACCGTTCGACCGTCCGCTTAACGAGGAGCAGATTACGGCGATCTATCGAATTGTACAAGAGCTTCTGCGGAATGCGGACAAGCATGCCAATGCCAAGCTCATTCGGCTTGAGCTAGAGATGAAGCATGACGTGATTTATTTCAGATATAAGGATGATGGCATCGGAATGGATGTCAATCAAATGATTGCGACATTCGAGCATATGGGGCTATCAGGCATCAAAGAGAGAGTGACTAGCCTTGAAGGCGACATCACCTTCCATTCGCAGCGGGGAAGCGGCCTCGAAGTAATTATTTTAATACCGGAGAAAATGACCTCTGGGCTGTCGGAAATGGGGATTTCGCGTGATTCGTATCTTATTAGTTGACGATCATCCTTCAGTAGGCGAAGGGACAAAAACGATGATTGAGCAAGACCCCGATATGGAAGTATCGGTCGTGCTCTCTGCTATAGAAGCGCTTGAACTGATTCAGACGAAGAGCTTCGATCTTATCTTATGCGACTTGAACATGCCGGGCATAAGCGGTTTGGAATTGACAAAGCGGTTAATACAGCAGGATGCCGAACGCAAAGTAATCATTTATACCGGCTATGAGATCGGTACACACTTTAATTTGTTAATCGAATCTGGCGTGTCAGGCTTCATCTCGAAGACGATATCGAGGGAGCAATTGCATAATGCGATTCGCTGTGCAATGCGGGGCGACGCGGTCATTCCGATCTCGCTTCTGAAGCAGTTGCGAAGAAACGAGATTAAGCTTGAACGTCAGGAGCTGTCGATCGAGGACGTATCGATTAATGAGAAGGAACAGACGATTTTGCATGAGGTGGCGACGGGCATTAGCAATAAGGAGCTTGCAGCCATGCTGCATGTTAGCCAGCGCAACGTTGAATATCAACTATCTAAAATATTCGAGAAGCTAAGCGTGCGGTCTCGTTCGGAAGCGATCAAAGAGGCGCAGCGTTTGGGCTTAATCAGCTTGGAGCAGTATTGAGAAGAAGCCGGTCGAACACGAATTATTCGTGTTCAGCCGGCTTCTTGTCTATACGATTAACGAGGCTAATCATATATAAGTCCATACGTTCCGCGATTAAAGCGTCTGTCAGCCCCTCGAAGCCAAGATCCGTCCAACCCGGATAGACGGTAGGTGAGTCGAAGAAGGCGTCGCATAAGGAGATTGCATCCCAGTAAGGGTCGTATGTGAATGTTGAGCTTGCATATTCGACATAGGCGTCCAAAAACCGGTCTGCTGCCTCTACGCCGTAAAGCAAGGCAAGGTTGAGCCGACAATGTCCGATATCGACTCCAGCAGGGCCTTGGCATGCATTCACCCAATCGACAATTCCGCTAACCTTGTCATCCTGCCAAAGAATATTGGTTGGATGATAGTCGCGATGGATGAAGCAGGGCTTAAACGATGGGCGAGGACGCTGAGCTAGCGCGATGAGCTCGCTCCATGATCCGGTCTGCGCAGACCAGGATGGAGGCCGCAAAGCTTGAATATCGCTATACGTATAGTAGCTCCAAGGGAAATCATCCGCGTTGACTTCGTGTATCGATGCAAGTGCCGCAGCCATCCGATCCAGCCATTGATTAAGGTCGCCGGGTTCTAGAACAACAGTACCTTCGAGCTTCGTCATAAGGACGGAGGGATGACCGTTTAATCTGCCGCTCTCGTCGAAAGCTACCAGTTCGGGTGTTGGTACTTTCACGAGAGCAGCCCATTTCAGGCATTCCGCTTCGTGAAGGGCAAGGTCGGGCTCCTGCTCCAGCCATTCGTGATTGTCGAACTGGCGCAGTACATAGCTTGTTGCCCGATTTTCGGCAGTAACGGTAACGTTAAGAACGATAGACGACACGCCGCCTTGCAGTCGATGTATCGTTTGCACACAAGCTGACGGTTTAATTACGTTTGTTAACCATTCCATGGTTTGTCCGGAAATTGTATGATTGGAATGCTTCATAAAGAGATTCCCCCATTTCGCCGTTACATATATTTCTCCCATTCCTCGTACGCGTTCGCTAGAGCTGTTTTGTGCTTCTCGATTTCGGCTTGTATTTCCTGAATACGAACATAATCATTAAAGATAGCAGGATCTGCCAGCTTCTCTTCTAATTCAGCGATCTGCCGCTCCCCGTTAGCAATGTCTTGCTCAAGCTGCTCGACCTTGCGCTGGCGGCTCCGTTCTTCACGTTTCGCTTGCTTGTCCGCTTCGTACGAGGTGGCAGGCGCATTGTCAATTGCTGCCGACTTGGATGAGTTTGTCGATTGCTTGGCTAACGCTTCTAGGCGTGCTTCCTCAATCTCGCTTTTTTTCTCTATCATATCGTCATAATTTCCTAGGAAATGATCCGTGCCGCTCGGCTTTAATTCGACAATGCGCTCAGCCATCTTGTTTAAGAAGTAACGGTCATGAGAGATGAATAGCAGCGTGCCCTCGTAATCCATAAGCGCCGCCTCGAGCACCTCTTTGCTGAATAAGTCCAAATGGTTGGTAGGCTCATCGAGAATTAGGACATTCGCTTGCGCAAGCATGAGCTTGGCGAGCGATACGCGTGCCTTCTCGCCGCCGCTTAACGACGAGACGCGCTTTAACACGTCTTCGCCACTGAACAGGAAGTTGCCAAGGACGGTACGAATACGAGCTTCTTCCATATGGGAATAGGCGCTCCAAACTTCTTCCAGAACCGTATTATTTCCGTTTAGACGCGTATGTTCTTGATCGTAATAGCCGATTTTCACGTTTGTTCCCCAACGTAAGAAGCCGCTTGTAGGTTCGTTCTGCCCGACGAGAACTTTAAGCAGTGTCGATTTGCCGATGCCGTTCGGTCCGATTAAGGCAACGGTCTCGCTGCGCGATAGTTGGAAGGAAACGTTATTGAACAGCGGCTTCGATTGCCCGGGAAACGTAACCGAAAGGCCGCTGACATCCAGCACGTCCTTGCCGGTCATGCGCTCGATTTCGAAGCTGAAGTAGGCTTTCTTTAAGTCGCCCATCGGTTTGTCGAGCCGATCCATCTTATCCAGTGCTTTCCGTCTGCTCTGCGCCCGCTTCGTCGTGGAAGCCCGCACAATATTTTTCTGTATGAACTGCTCCAAACGAGAAATCTCATCTTGTTGCTTCTCGTATTGCTTCATATTGCTCTCATAATCGGCAGCCTTCAGTTCCATGTACCGGCTGTAATTACCGGTGTACCGCTTGGATACATGCCGTTCGATTTCAATAATGGTCTGAGCGAGCGCATCGAGGAAATAACGGTCATGGGAGACAACGACGATAGCGCCGGAGTAACCGCGCAGGTAGCTCTCGAGCCAAGTCAGCGTCTCGATGTCCAAATAGTTCGTTGGTTCGTCGAGCATCAACAGATCGGGTGCTTGCAGCAGGATACGAGCGAGCGCGAGCCGTGTCTTCTGCCCGCCGCTTAATGTGGAAATACGCGTACCGGGCGGAAACTGCCCGAAGCCCATGCCGTGCAGCACGCTGTTGATGCGTGTGTTGATCTCGAATCCGCCTTGCTCGCGGAACCAGTCCGAACGCTTGGCGTAACGCTCCAGCGTATCTGCATAACGCTTCTCGTCGTCATGCAGGGCAGGATCGGCGATCTTCACTTCAAGATCGCGAAGCTCCTGCTCAGCGTCCAGCAGATGGGCGAAGACGGCTCTCATCTCGGACTCGATGGTCCGATCCGAGTTAAGGCCGCTATTTTGCGCCAAGTAACCGATTTTCGTTTCTTTCGCTTTATGGATATCACCGGAGTCGGCAGTAAGCTCCCCGGCAATAATTTTTAACAATGTCGATTTGCCTGCGCCGTTCACGCCAACGAGTCCGATTCGCTCGCGCTCCAGCACTTGCATAGAAATATTCGATAGCACGACGTCAACGCCATAGCTCTTCGTTATGTTGGATACTTGCAGCAGCATCTTGAAACCTCCAGCAAATAATTGCAACGAAATTTGTTGCTTGTCATCCTCTCTAGTTTACCATAAAAGGGCGCTTCCATTGGCGAAAGTTGTATAAGAGTGGTAAACTAAAATAAATGGAAGCATATGACGGGACATAGAGTAGGTGGTCTGCCCTTGATGGATCATAAGGAACTTAATGGGAAGCAGGCTATTCGCTTGGAAATGACGCGAATACGGAACGGACTGGGCGAGGAGCAGCGGGAAGCTTGGTCGAAGGCGGCGTGCAGACATGCAGCGGCGTATTTGGAGGCGGCCTCGGAAGAAGCCTTTATGGCCTATGTGCCGTTCCGAAGCGAGATGGATCTTACTGCTCTCATCGAATGGGGTTGGGAGAAGGGGCTGGACGTGATCGTGCCCAGATGCAACGCCGTCGACCGATCCATGACGCTTTACCGCTTGGAGAGCTGGGACCAGTTGAAGTCTGGCGCATACGGAATTATGGAGCCGGACCCGCAAGCAGCCGAGGAGATTAATCCCGAGCGGATGCCGCGCGTAGTGTTTGTGCCCGGTCTAGCCTTCGATCTGAAGGGTGGAAGAATGGGCTACGGCGGCGGCTATTATGATCGGTTCGCTGCGAAGCAGCTTGACGCAGGCATAACCGGTGTTCGCATGCAATGGATCGGAGCCTCTTTTGAAGCCCAACTGGTAGAGGAATTGATGCTTGAGCCGCATGATATTCGTATGAACGGAATATTGACGCAGCGGCAATTGTATTCGAAAATATAGATGATTGACTCTTATGTTGACGACTATTATTTAAAGTTAGCTTGTATAGTACAGATAGAAGGAGCGATTCGAGTGGAGCTGACTCACTTTAACGAACAAGGCCGGGCGCGCATGGTAGATATATCCGACAAGGAAGCGACGGCACGCGCGGCGACGGCAAGCACGATGGTGAAGATGAACTCGGACACGCTATCGCGCATCAAGGCAGGAACGATCGGCAAAGGCGACGTCCTAGCCGTAGCGCAGGTGGCAGCGGTAATGGCCGCCAAGAAAACGTCGGACTGGATACCCATGTGTCATCCGCTGCCGTTAACGGGCGTGAACATCGTGTTCACGGATAACGGAGCTGACGAGCTTTATATAGAAGGAACAGTCAAGACGACCGGCAAAACGGGCGTCGAGATGGAGGCGCTAACCGCCGTATCCGCGGCCGCTCTGACGGTGTACGACATGTGCAAAGCGCTGCAGAAGGATATGGTTATCGGACCGACTCGGCTCATCGCGAAGAGCGGCGGCAAGAGCGGCGATTACCGAATTTAGAGCAAACCCGTAATCGGACTCGGGATGGGAGGAACGGCAGATGCGTTGGAAGGTAGCCATACTGACGGCAAGCGATAAAGGTTCGCGAGGGGAACGCGAAGATACGAGCGCACAAGTGATTCGCGAGCTAATCGAAGAAGAGCTCGGCGGGGAAATTGTCGATTACCGGATCGTTCCAGACGAGCAGGATGAGATTATGGCGGCAATCATCGAGATGACGGAATATTTTCAAGCGGATCTCGTGCTTACGACAGGCGGTACGGGACTAGCCGCAAGAGATATTACGCCGGAGGCCACGATGAAAGTGATCGATCGCGTTGTGCCTGGTATTGCTGAGGCTATGCGCATGGGCGCTCTGCAGAAGACGAGACGTGCGATGCTGTCGCGAGGCGTATGCGGCATTCGCGGCAATTCCCTGATCGTTAACTTGCCGGGCAGTCCGAAGGGCGTTCATGAGAGCTTGATGGCGATTATGGATCAACTTCCGCATGCATTGGACATTTTGTCGGGAAGATTGGGAGATCATCGAGCATGAGTCATATAAATGAAAATAATGAAATAACGGCAGCATCTGCTCATACGAAGCTGAGGGAAGTATCCGTATACGATGCGATCGGTTTGCGGCTTGCGCATGATCTGACGCAGATTATACCCGGCCAGTTCAAAGGACGTCTGTTCAAGAAAGGGCATCTTGTGACGGAGGCCGACATTCCCAAGCTGCTCGACATCGGCAAAGAGCATATTTACATCATGGAGCTTGGAGATAACGATCTCCATGAGGATGATGCTGCATTACGGATGGCCAGAGCTCTGTTCGGAGAAGGAATAACGTTAACGGAGCCGCATGAGGGCAAAGTTAGCTTGAAGGCTAGCCAGCTTGGACTCGTTCATATTGATCGCGAAATCGTTGATGCCATTAATCGTCTTGGCGAGATTGCACTCGCTACCGTGAAGACGAATACGGTGGCTCAGCCGGGAAGACAGCTGGCTGCAACGAGGGCAATTCCGCTGTATGTTCCGAAAGCGAGGGTGGAGACTGTCGAGCGGCTGGCAGCCGAATATCGGGCTGCTCACGAAGGAGCCGCGCCCATTCGCGTGCGTCCGCTTCATCGATTGAAGGCGGGGCTGCTCACGACCGGCGGAGAAGTGTTCAGCGGCCGAATCGAGGATAAATTCGGTCCTGCCGTAAGAAACAAGCTTGAAGCGCTTGGATCCGAGGTAGCGGAACAACGCTTCGCTCCCGATGATCGACAAATAATTGTCAAGGAAATACACTACTTGCTAAGCAAGCGGTATGATATGATACTAGTAACAGGTGGAATGTCGGTTGATCCGGACGATCGTACGCCAGGCGCGATCAAGGCGGCCGGAGCACATATTGTCAGCTATGGAACGCCAATGCTGCCAGGCTCCATGCTGCTGATCGGTTATTTGGACGGCGTGCCGATTATGGGTCTGCCTGGCTGCGTGATGCACGATCCTTATACGTCATTCGATGTACTGCTGCCTCGTATACTCGCTGGAGATACGATCATGCAGGACGACATTGTGGATATGGGGTATGGGGGGCTATATGGCTGTTGAAGCGAGCTTCGCATTGTCATACAGATGAATTGAAGTGGTTAGCTACGTGAATTTTAGGGGGTTATGGAATGTCAGGCATAGGTGCAACGGGGATCATATTGCTCGTTCTGGTCGCATTGCTGCTGTTCGGTCCCAACAAGCTGCCAGAGCTTGGACGAGCTTTCGGACGGACGCTGCGGGAATTCAAGGCAGGCGCGAAAGATATCATGGAGGACGACGATCGTAAGGACAAGGAAACGAATCGCGTCGAAGTGAATCGGGTAGACAATTTGGAGAAAGACAATAAGCGGCTTCCGGACTGACCGGGCCCGCTTTTTTGTTGAAAGACAAGACTTGAAATTAAGCTTTTGTCGACAGCGGACGGCGATAGACGTTTACGTTTGATGATGGCCGTTCGTGCAGATGGGAGGATCTAGCTGATGGGATCGGATCAAAATAGCTCGACAGAGCAAAAATCGCGCAAGCAGCTTATTCGCGAAGAAGGGCTTATGCCGCTTCTCGGGCATCTAGGGGAGCTGCGCAAACGCATCGTATACATATTGATCGCTCTTGCATTAGGGCTTATTGTCGGTCTGCTGCTTGCGCAGCCGTTCTATAACTTCCTAATGAGCCAGAAGCCGGCGAATACGATATCCTTGCATACGTTCTCGTTATGGGACGGTATCGGCATGTATATGAAGTTTGCTTTCGTCATCGCGTTAATTATAGCATTGCCGGTTATAGCTTATCAGCTATGGGCGTTCGTCAAGCCTGCGCTGCATGAGCATGAGCAGAGATCGACACTCAAGTATGTGCCTTTTGCGCTTATTATGTTTTTGGTCGGACTCGCATTTTCGTATTTTGTCGTATTTCCGCTCGCCTTCAACTTCACAAGAAGCGTGTCCGAGCATTTGAACTTGGAAGAAACGTACGGAATCGCGCAATACTTCACGTTTATGTTCAATATCTTGATTCCGATCTCGCTTTTGTTCGAGCTGCCGCTCGTCATCATGTTCCTGACGGCGATTCGGCTGCTTAATCCGACGAGGCTGCGCAAGATGCGGCGCGTTGCTTATTTTATTATGATCCTCATTGGCGTTACGGTAACGCCGCCTGATTTCATATCGGACGTGTTGGTCGCCATACCGTTGATACTGCTTTATGAGGTGAGTGTCATACTGTCTGGCTTCGTCTATCGGAAGCAGCAGGACAAGGATGCAAAATGGGAAGCGGAATTCGGTCAAGGCTAAGCGGGTATACTGGTTAAGAAGAAGGGAGACCTTCTTCTTTTTTTATGTTGACAAAAAGGGTTGCGGGCAGTATGATTTAAACGAATGTTTTAAACGTTTGTTTAAATAGATAGATAGAGGAGTGGATAGGAATGGGTACAGCAATAAAGGCATTCATGAAGCGGCCGACAACGATCGTCGGTATAGTTACGGCACTTATGTTTCAAATTATTTTTTCGGTTATATGGATGACCGGTTATAACGGCGTAACCGACCGTGTCGATCAGTTGCGTATTGCGGTCGTTAACGAGGATACGCAGTTCGGTCAGCAGATTGCCGCTAATCTGGTGAAGGAATTGCCGTTCGATATGGTTCAGATCGACAACCTCGAAGAAGCGAAAGAGCAGCTTGATGCAAGGGAACTGCAGATGGTCGTACATGTTCCGGCTGACTTCTCGCAGAAGGCTTCGGTGCAAGGCGAACAAGCTTCGGTGCAATATTTGATTAACGAGTCGAATCCTGCTCTTATTAAGAGCATCATGAGCGGCGCGGCTTCGCAGATGACTTCGGAAATCAATACTCAAGCGGTATCGGCCGGTCTGCAAAATGTTCTTGGCAGCCTGAACATGCCGGAGGAGCAAGCAACGGCTGCTGCCGCAAGCTTGTCGCAGCGTGTCGTATCGGATATTCAATCGACAAATATCGTGCAAGGAATGAACAACCAGATGGTTCCGATGATGATGGTGCTTGCATCCTACGTAGGAGCGATGATTATGGGGATGAATCTTGAGCAATCATCGATGGCCGTAAGCGGGCAAGTAAGCAGATGGAGACGATTCGGTGCTCGCAGCATCATTAATACGGTCGCGGCCTTGTTCGTATCTCTGGTAGGCGCTACTTTGCTCGTGGCTCTTGGCGGGCAGATCGAACAAGGCTTCCTGCTGCTGTGGCTGTTCGAATTCGTATTCCTGCTGACTTTCATGTTCGTGTCCCAAATGTTCCTGTACTTGTTCGGCATGGCGGGCATGCTGTTCAACATTATGCTGCTATCGGCTCAGCTTGTATCGTCAGGGGCAATCGTTCCGCGCGAACTGTTGTCTGATTTCTACACCGGCTTAGGCAGTGCCCTTCCGGCTACTTATGCGGTCGACGGCAATATGAATTTGCTCTTCGGCGGTCCGTCGATCGGCACGGATCTTCTTAGCCTTATCGTTATTACTGTCGTAGCAGCCGCAATTAGCGTCTTCGCGGTGGCAATCAAGCGTCCACAGCCTGTACCGCAGCCAACGGCTGCCATTGCAAGCCATAAGCAATCGTAGTGGAACAAAGCCGGTTAATCGCTTGTTTGCCGAATGACGTCAGGTAAGACACAATAATAAGAAACAGCTTTGACGGAGGAACGCGATGACGACCGTGGATAACGATATTAAAATCAGAATATTGCGCGCTGCCAAGAAGCTGTTCGCCGAGAACGGCTTCGAAGGTACGTCTGTTCGGCAAATTTGCGAGGAGGCAGGCGCTAACGTCGCTCTTGTATCGTATCATTTTGGCGGCAAGGAAAATGTGTTCGCGGCTTTGTTCGAGAGTTTTTTTCCCAATGATAAAATACGCACCCTAAGGGACGACGGGATCGACCCGGTCGCCGGCGTTCGGTTAATTATTCGAGAGGTAACTTTGTATCGCCAAGCGGAACCGGAGCTGACACGAATTACGCAGCATGAGATTGTATTGAACACGCCCCGGATTCAGAAGATTCGCGAACATGTGATGCCGACGTGGGTGCAGTTGCGAATATGGCTGGAACGGGGGCGCGAACAAGGCAAGTTCACTTTCCGCTCGTTGGATACGGCGCTAATGTCGATCCTCGGTGCGCTGCTGTTTTACCGTGATAACGATTATTGGACGGTGTTGAAGGGAAAAGAACAAGATTCCATCGAGATGATGATTGAAGATATGACGGTGTTCATCATGAACGGGTTGCAATACCGCCCGGAATAATAGATAGCAGTCAGGAAAGCCGCATTCGATGCTAAGACGTCGTTGTGCGGTTTTTTTGTGCACTGATCATCTTTTTAGTCGTGTTGGCGGATCGTAGGTTGATAGAAAATAGGTTATAATTTACCATATAAGCAGCTAGCTGTGCAGACTTTAAGAGAGCAAGGTGGTCATGATGGTAAACCAGGCTGAAGGGAGAGTCGGGTATAGGATGCGTAGCGGGAAGTCGATTCACGATGAGGTGGAGGATCGCGACTATTGGCTGGAGCAGCTTGATGCGATTGGAGGCCCTGTGCTCGAGGCGCTGGCGGAGCGGCGTCTGAAACTATCCATGCCGATTGAAACGAGCAGCGGCAATGCGGAATCAACGGTAGAGAGGGGCAAGTACTCGCATCTGGAGGCGTTCGGCCGCCTGCTGTCGGGTATCGCGCCATGGCTGGAGAACGGAGAGAGGTACGGTGCGGAAGGGGAGCTCCGGGAGCGTTACGTGGAACTGTCCCGCACCTGCTTAGATGCGGCTACCGATCCGGATTCGCCTGATTATATGAACTTCGGGGACGGCTTTCAGCCGATCGTCGATGCGGCGTTTCTCGCGCAAGCGCTGCTTCGCGCGCCGAATGAGCTGCTGAGAGCGCTTGAGCCGCGCGTGAAGGCTAATGTCGTGAATGCGCTTAAGCTGACGCGATCGCGCAAGCCCGTATTCAGCAATTGGCTGCTGTTCGCGGCAACCATTGAATCGGCATTATGTCTGCTTGGAGAGAGCGATTGGGATCACATGCGCGTCGATTACGCGTTAAAACAGCATGAGCAATGGTATCTAGGCGACGGCGTATATGGAGACGGACCTGAATTCCACTTCGATTATTACAACAGCTTCGTTATTCAGCCGATGCTTGTGGATGTAATGGCGGCGGTAGGCGATGCCTACGAAGAATGGAGCGCGATGCGAGAATCGATACATACGCGGGCTCGTCGATTCGCCGAAGTGCAGGAGCGTCTAATTGCACCGGACGGTTCTTATCCGCCGATCGGCAGGTCGCTTGCGTATCGGTTCGGCGCTTTCCAAAGTCTAGCGCAGAGCGCGCTGCGGGATGATCTGCCCTCCGGCCTCGATCCTGCGCAGGTTCGAAGCGCGCTTACCGCCGTTATTCGCCGTACGCTCGAGCTGCCCGGCAACTTCACGGCGGACGGTTGGCTGACGATCGGCTTCTGCGGGCATCAGCCCGGCGTTGGCGAACACTATATCTCCACGGGCAGCCTCTATCTAAGCGCAGCTGTATTTCTTCCGCTGGGCCTGCCTGATGCGCATCCTTTCTGGAGCGGAACGCAGCGGGACTGGACGTCGCGGAAGGCGTGGTCGGGCATGCCTTTTCCAATCGATAAAGCAATCAAATAATTAGTTCATGATTTGCGCTTTGACGGGATAAGCTAAGAAGTAGGCTTGCCGTCTCGACCGTACATAAGCAAGGACTTGTGAATTTATCGCAAAATAGCTTTCAAGCACTTGAAATCAGATGTGAAAATGAGTATGATAAAAATGATTGTTAGCACTTAATGCTTACGAGTGCTAACGAAATACCAATAAGCGACAAAATTAGAAGGAGGCTATTTTCAATGATTAAACCTTTGGGTGAACGCGTATTGATCGAACCGATCGCGAAGGAAGAAACGACTGCTAGCGGAATCGTATTGCCGGATACGGCAAAAGAGAAGCCGCAAGAAGGCAAAGTGGTGGCAGTTGGCAGCGGCACGCTTAAGGACGGCGTTCGCGTTGCATTGGAAGTTAAAGAAGGCGATCGCGTTCTGTTCTCCAAATACGCAGGAACAGAAATCAAATACGAGGGCAAAGAGTATTTGATTATGAAAGAAAGCGACATTCACGCTATTTTCGGATAAGCTGCCCGTAACTAACCGGGTCACATAGAAGGCAAGACGGTAAGAAGCAACACCTACTTAACCTAATTCTAGGAGGTCACGAAAATCATGGCTAAAGAAATTAAATTTAGTGAAGACGCACGCCGCGCTATGCTGCGCGGGGTTGACGCGCTTGCGAATGCGGTTAAAGTAACGCTTGGTCCTAAAGGCCGCAACGTTGTTTTGGAGAAAAAATTCGGCAGCCCGCTCATCACGAACGACGGCGTGTCCATTGCAAAAGAAATCGAGCTGGAAGACGCGTTCGAGAACATGGGCGCTCAGCTTGTTAAAGAAGTAGCAACAAAAACAAACGACGTAGCAGGCGACGGAACGACGACTGCGACGGTTCTTGCTCAAGCGATGATTCGCGAAGGTTTGAAAAACGTTACGGCGGGCGCTAACCCTATGGTTATCCGCAAAGGCATCGAGAAAGCCGTTAAAGCGGCTGTCGAAGAGCTGAAAGCCATCTCGAAACCGATCGAAGGCAAACAATCGATCGCGCAAGTTGCATCGATCTCCTCCGCTGACGAGGAAGTCGGCCAACTGATCGCGGAAGCGATGGAGAAAGTCGGCAACGACGGCGTTATTACGGTAGAAGAGTCGAAAGGCTTCGTTACGGAGCTTGAAGTGGTTGAGGGCATGCAATTCGACCGCGGCTACGTTTCCCCTTACATGATTACGGATACGGACAAAATGGAAGCGATTCTTGACAACCCGTACATCTTGATCACCGACAAAAAAATTACGAACATTCAAGAGATCCTTCCGGTTCTTGAGAAAGTCGTTCAATCCGGCAAGCAATTGCTGATCATCGCAGAAGACGTGGAAGGCGAAGCGCAAGCTACGCTGATCGTCAACAAACTTCGCGGCACGTTCACTTGCGTAGCGGTTAAAGCTCCAGGCTTCGGCGACCGCCGTAAAGCGATGCTGCAAGATATCGCGGCTCTTACTGGCGCGCAAGTGATCACGGAAGAGCTTGGCCTTGAGCTGAAATCGACGACTGTCGACCAACTCGGTTCCGCTCGCCAAATCCGCATCACGAAAGAAAACACGATCATCGTTGACGGTTCGGGCAACTCGGCCGACATCAAAGCCCGCGTTAACCAAATCCGCGCGCAACTGGAAGAAACTACTTCCGAGTTCGACCGCGAGAAGCTGCAAGAGCGTCTTGCTAAGCTTGCTGGCGGCGTAGCGGTAATCAAAGTCGGCGCAGCTACGGAAACCGAATTGAAAGAGCGTAAGCTTCGCATCGAAGACGCCCTGAACTCCACTCGCGCAGCTGTGGAAGAAGGTATCGTATCGGGCGGCGGTACTGCTCTCGTGAACGTATACAAAGCGGTTGCCGCTGTTAAAGCAGACGGCGACGAGCAAACGGGCGTTAACATCGTGCTTCGTTCCCTTGAGGAGCCGATCCGCACGATCGCAGCGAACGCAGGCCAAGAAGGCTCCGTTATCGTTGAGCGTCTGAAAAACGAAAAAATCGGCGTAGGCTACAACGCTGCTACCGGAGCATGGGTTGACATGTTCGAAGCAGGTATCGTTGACCCTGCCAAGGTTACGCGTTCCGCTCTGCAAAACGCTGCATCCGTTGCAGCGATGTTCTTGACGACTGAAGCGGTTGTGGCTGACAAACCTGAGCCGAAGGGCGCAGGCGGCGGCATGCCGGACATGGGCGGCATGGGCGGTATGGGTGGCATGATGTAAGACCAGTCCAAAACCTTTTAAGGTGAAGGACTAAAAAATAGAGGCTTCTCCCGAGTTCAGTGAACTTGTGGGAGGCCTCTTTTTTATTAGTTGAAAGGGCAGTTAATATACGGTTTAGCTTGACATTCCCTGCACCCATTCATACACTTACTTAAGAAAATGAATTAAGTTAAGCGGGTGCGTAGCAGCAATGAAAATAGATAAAAGCGTCATCAATACGATAAATAAAAAAAATGTGTTATCGGCCATCCGTGCATCGGGGCAAGTTTTCAAAGCGGAGATCGCTCGCAGCACGGGCCTTAGCATTCCAACCGTTATGAAAATAACGGATGAATTGATCGGCAGAGGTCTCGTGAAAGAAGCGGGCAAAGGGGAGAGCAGCGGGGGCAAGCCGCCTCAACTGCTGGAGTTCGTAGCGGATCGCCATTATATTGTAGGCGTGGATATAGGAACGACGAATATTTTATGCATACTGATGGATATGTCGGCGAACATTCTGTACGAGCATTCGGTGCCAACGATGGTCAAGGATGCGCCAGAGCAAATTATTGATCGAGTTGCAGCTACCATCGAGGCGGTTATCGCACAGGCAGGCGTCGAGCAAGAGAGATTGCTCGGTATCGGACTCGGCATGCCGGGGCTGCTTGATTACGAGACCGGCACGGTTCTGTTCTCTCCGGACTTTCATTGGGAGCGGGTAGAACTGCTGCCTGCGTTGAAAACACGGTTCGCGCTTCCCATGGTTGTCCATAATGTGACTCACTCGATGGCTATGGCCCAGAAATGGTTCGGTTATGGACGCGGCGATATGAACAGCTTCATCTGTGTCAATCTAGGGCATGGAATTGGCTCGGCGCTGTTTCTTGACGGTGAATTGTTCAGCGGAGGATCGGGAAGCGCGGGCGAGCTGGGTCATATGACGATGGAAAAGGACGGCCCGATTTGCGTATGCGGCAATCCGGGATGCCTGGAAGCTCTTGCTTCAGGCGATGCGATCGTCAGACGCGCGCGGGCGGAGATTGGTGTCCTCAATGACACTAATATTCGCAGGAAAGCGGACGAAGATCGGCTTGAAGCGAAGGATGTTTTCGAGGCTGCTGGCCTTGGGAATGAGACAGCACAGCGCATTATCGCAGATGCCGCTGAATATATTGGTCTCGCGCTGGCGAAGGTGGTCAATCTGCTTGACCCGGAAATGATCGTCCTTGAGGGAGGGCTGTCGCGGGCAGGTTCAAGCTTCATTACGTCTATACATAATCATGCGCAGCGCTACCAGATGAAATATGCCGGGCGCAATACGAAAATTGTCGTGTCTGAGCTGGCAGAGTATGCTGCGGCGATCGGTTCGGCTGCGTTCCTCATCAAGCGGTTGTTTGATGTTGGAGGAGATCAGCGAGCGATATAGCGCGAACTACAGAAAAATGCGAACGCTCCTCTTTTTGTAAGGGGAGTGTTTTATTTGTTTGACACTATAATCCATCAACCGTTATACTTTCTTAGTAAAGTTAAGTAAGTTTTGCAATGGAATCTTATCTAATAGATTGTAAAGGTGGCTGATCGCATGGAATATCGGGCTTTAGGCAATACAGGCTTGAACGTGTCCGCACTTAGTTTTGGTGCGTCCTCGCTCGGCTCTGTCTTTAAGAACATCGACGAAAAGGAAGGGATCCGTACCGTCCATGAGGCGCTGGATCTCGGCATTAATTTGATTGACGTATCGCCTTATTATGGGCTGACCAAGGCGGAGAGCGTGCTGGGCAAGGCTTTGAAGACGGTCCAGCGAGACCGTTTCATCCTGTCGACGAAGGCGGGGCGCTATGGAGAGAACGAATTCGATTTCTCGGCTGACCGAATCTTCCGCAGCGTGGAAGAGAGTCTTGCAAGGTTGAACACGGATTATATCGACATTCTTCATTTGCATGACATCGAATACGGCAATCTGGAGCAAATCATACAGGAAAGTATCCCGGCGTTGCAGAAGCTGAAGGAGCAAGGGAAAATCCGCTTTACTGGCATCACGGGATTCCCGCTGCATATTTTTCGCGCCGTACTGGAGCAGATCCACGTGGACGCCATCATCTCCTATTGCCACTACAGCTTGAACAACAACCGTTTATTGGAATTGCTGCCGCTGCTGCAGGAAAAAGGGGTGGGGCTCATTAACGCATCTCCGATCTCGATGGGACTGCTCAGCAAGCAAGGAGCTCCCGATTGGCATCCGGCAACCGAGGAAATCAAGAGCGCATGCTTGGCGGCAGCGAAGCTATGCCAAGAGCGCGGTAAGGACCTGTCCAAGCTAGCCATCCAGTATTCGGTTGCCAATCCAACTATCCCGACGACGCTCGTCGGCACGGCGAACCCTGACAATATTATCAAAAACGCAGCATGGATCAACGAACCGATTGACCTTGATCTGTTCCAGGACGTGCAGCACATCCTGAGACCGATCCTTAATCGTTCATGGTAACCCTGCGAAAGGAGGAAGGCGAAACATATGCGAATCGACTCGCACCAGCATTTTATCGACTATCGGGCTGAGGACTACCCGTGGATAGGCGAGCAGCAGAGCGTATTGATGCAGAGGTTTTTACCGTCGGATCTGAAGCCGTTGCTGCAATCCGTTGCATTCGATGGGACTATCGCGGTGCAAGCAAGGCAAACGCTGAAGGAGACGGAGTGGCTACTTGCGCTAGCGGAACAGAATGACTTCATCAAAGGCGTCGTCGGATGGGTAGATCTATGCTCGCCGGACGTTCGCCAGCAGTTGGATATCTACAGCAAGTATCCGAAGCTGAAGGGAGTCAGGCATGTTATTCATGATGAGCAGGACGATGATTTCATGCTGCGGGAACCATTTTTACGAGGATTGAAGTTGCTCGGCGAGTACGGCTTAACGTATGACCTGTTAATCTTCGAGAAGCATCTGCCGAATGCGGTCAAGCTAGTGGAGCAGTTGCCGGAGCAGCCATTCGTTGTCGACCATCTCGCAAAACCTAGAATTAGAGAAGGCTCGATTACCGAATGGAGCCGAAATATAAAGGCACTGGCAGCCAAGCAAAACGTATATTGCAAGCTGTCGGGCATGGTTACGGAAGCGGACATAACGGAATGGAATCCGGGGCAGTTCACGACTTATTTGGACGTCGTGTTCGAAGCATTCGGACCTGACCGGCTCATGATCGGCTCCGACTGGCCGGTATGCCTGTTAAGCCGGGATTACCAATCCGTCATGAACATCGTGATCCAGTATGTGGATCAGTTATCTCCCGAGAACAGGGAAAAGGTACTTGGGGGCAACTGTGCGCGATTCTACGGAGTCGAATAGATTGTATCGTTCCATTCTTGACATCATTGGATGGCCATACTAAAATGGCATCAAATGAAAGGATGTTCGCTTGATGGACACTAGTCGCTTGAACACTGTGAAACGTTATCCGAAACGCTGCTCCGGACAAATGGACAAATCGATGAAACGTTGTGCGGAGCTTAATCGGGAAGCTTAACTATCACGCTTCCCTTATATCATCGGCAGATCGCATTATTGGAAAAAAAGCGTATATCTTTACGCTTATTTCGCAATGCCTTCTGCCGGTAATGTAGGATTAAGAAGCTGCTGACGATTTTGTCGGCAGCTTCTTTGCGTTTTACGATAACAATTAACAGGAGTGTTCCTAGCTATGCATTACGACAAAAACAATAACTATAATGGTTGGCAGCGGAAAATAGCGTTGTTTCTGTCCGCTCAGACGATTTCCCTTTTCGGCTCCTCCATGGTGCAATTCGCGATTATCTGGTATATCACGCTGCATTCATCGTCGGGGGCAATGCTAACGATTTCCACGGTGTGCGGCTTCTTGCCGCAGATTCTAATTTCACTGTCCGCGGGGGTCTGGATTGACCGGTACAATCGCAAAACGATAATTATGCTGGCCGATGGCATGATTGCGATCACAACGTTCGCACTGGCAATATTGTTCTTGGCAGGCTATAACGACATATGGCTGCTCTATCCGGTTTTGCTTATCCGCTCATTCGGCACAGGCATTCAGACGCCAGCCGTTCAGGCAATCATTCCCCAGCTCGTACTGAAGGAACGGCTCATGCGGGTGAACGGCATCAACAGCAGCATTTCTTCGCTGATGATGTTTCTGTCTCCGGCAGCGGGCGCGGCGGTGTTAGCTTTGGCGACGATCGAGATGGCCTTGCTTATCGATGTCGTAACAGCGCTGATAGGGATTGGCATTATGTCGGGGATTACAGTGTCGACGCTTGCCAATAAGGCAGCTGAAGGAAATTCCGGCGTACAAAAAATAAAGCAAGGCTTTGCGTACTTGAAGGAGCATGCCTATATCCGTCGCTTGCTTGTTTTTCTATTCGCAGTCATGCTGCTCATTAGTCCAGCCGCCTTTCTGACGCCGTTAATGGTTAGCCGGTCGTTCGGCTCGGAGGTATGGCGTCTATCCGCTAGCGAGATGACATTTAGTGCGGGTATGCTAATTGGCGGACTCATCATAGCGTCATGGGGCGGGTTTCGCAATCGGCTGCTAACGATGCTTCTCGCTTGTGCACTTTACGGGCTGCTGATGATTGCACTCGGCGCTGCGCCAACCTTTGGCTTGTATTTGTTGTTCAATCTGCTGATTGGCATTACGTCACCGTCCTTTAATTCCCCGCTCACCGTCATGCTGCAGGAGAAGGTAGAGCCTCAGATGCACGGGCGCGTGTTCAGCTTCATGCAGGTGTCGAATTCTTTTGCGCTCATGCTTGGCATGCTGCTGTTCGGCCCGCTGGGGGATGCTGTAAGCGTCGAGTCGATCCTAATTGCAGGGGGTGTTCTGGTCGTTGCTTGTGCGGGAATCGGAAGGCGATTCTTGATTGATCGAGCCGAATAACGAGTTATGTAACGAGGGGATTTCGTTTTCGTTTCGTTTATTGACATTCGATTCGCAATTCTCTATACTTGTCGTAATCTAATACGTTATATACGTTGAACGAGCGCAGTAGCGGCTTTGTCCCTGTTACAGAAAGCCAGGGGTCGATGGGACCTGGCACACACAGAGATCGCGAAGTACACTCCGGAGTATCTTGGGTAATGCCAAGCGGAATGGTGAACGATACATCGCCGAGAGTGGCACTGACGGCTTTTTTGATAAGTGGTTGGTGTAATCTGGGTGGTAACGCGGTTATGAATCGTCCCTATGTCTTCAATAGACTAGGGGCGTTTTTTTGTTTTTGACAGACATTCATGAAGAAAAGGGGAGTTGCATAGCATGGCTATGAACATTATCGACGAACTCGAATGGCGCGACGCCATTAATCAGCAGACGGACGCGGAGGGCTTGCGCGAATTAACGAATACGAAGGCGGTATCGCTTTATTGCGGCGTTGACCCGACGGGCGACAGCATGCATATCGGACATTTGATTCCGTTCATGGTGCTGAAGAGATTCCAACTGGCCGGACATCGTCCGGTTATTCTGATCGGCGGAGCGACGGGAACGATCGGCGATCCAAGCGGACGCCAGACGGAGCGCTCGCTGCAGACGCTCGAACAGGTGCAGGACAACGTGAATGCGCTAAGTGCACAACTGCGTAAGCTGTTTATCACGGACGGAGACAATGAGATCCGCATGGTGAACAACTACGATTGGACGCATAAAATCAATATTATCGACTTCCTCCGCGACTACGGCAAAAACTTCAACCTCAACACGATGCTGGCGAAGGATGTCGTAGCGAGCAGGCTGGACAGCGGTATTTCGTTCACCGAGTTCTCGTACCAAATTCTTCAATCGCTCGATTACTTGCACCTGTACCAGCATGAGGATGTGCAACTGCAAATCGGCGGCTCCGATCAATGGGGCAACATCACGAGCGGACTCGATCTTATTCGCAAGAAGGAAGGCTCGGAGGCGAAGGCGTTTGGCCTGACGATCCCGCTTATGCTTAAGGCGGATGGCACGAAGTTCGGTAAAACGGCCGGCGGAGCGATATGGCTCGATCCAAACAAGACGACGCCTTACGAGTTCTACCAGTTCTGGGCGAACACCGACGACCGCGACGTCGTGAAATACTTGAAATACTTTACGTTCCTGGGCAAATCGGAAATCGATGCGCTGGAGGAGAAGGTGCAAACCGAGCCTCATAAACGCGAAGCGCAGAAGGCGTTGGCCGAAGAGATGACGCGTTTCGTGCATGGCGAAGAGATGCTGGAGCAAGCGAAGCGCATTACGGCGGCGCTGTTCAGCGGCGATATTCGTTCGCTTACGGCGGACGAGATCGAGCAAGGCTTTAAGGATATGCCGACGTTTGAAGCGAGCGGCGGAAGCGAAGACAAAAACATCGTGGAATGGCTTGTGGAGATAGGCATCGAGCCTTCGAAGCGCCAAGCGCGCGAAGACGTGTCGAACGGCGCCATCTCGATGAACGGCGAGAAGATCACCGACCTCGAGTTTGCGGTTTCGTCCGAGCAAGCGATCGGAGGCAAGTTCATCATTATCCGCAAAGGCAAGAAAAACTATAACCTTGTGAAAATGAAATAGCATACAGCGTGAAAAAAGCTTCCCCTGGCATCGGATAATGCCGGAGGGAAGCTTTTTTTGTTAAGTTGAACTAACTAGCTGAAGCTCGGTGGGCGAATTTTACTGGAAAATATCCAGTTAATTATTTTCAAACTGATGTTTTCAATCGATTAACTGGATAAACTCCTGTTATTTGGCTGAGGATGACGAATTCATCCGAAAAATTGCGATTTAACTGGAGAAATTCCAGCTATTTGCATCAAATCAGCAGAAGGTGTGAAATTAGCAGGAGAAAATCCCGTTATACTCTTGCTCCGTTTTAAATCGAGTTAGGCTTGGTGGATTTGGCCGTCTGCTGTCTCAACTCGGCATTCTTGGCGGAAAGCTGTTTAGCGAGATCGGTTTGCGCGGCTTCAAGCTTGGATGCCTCGTCTTTAAGCTTCGTGAGTTGAGACATCTTACTGCTCAGATCGCTAGGCGAGGAGCTTACCCTGCTGTCTTTTTGCAGCTGTTTTATTTTCGCGCTCACTTTTGCCAGCTTCGTTTTATCGTTCGTTATCTGTTTTTGGATATCGGCAATTTCTCTCTTTAATCGGTTGATGATCGAAGACGTGAAGCTGATGGACATGGGACACCTCATAATCGTAGTGTATGGCTATGTCCTATTTTACCACATCATTCGAATTGGCGATAAAAACTTCCTCTAGACCCGCGGGTAACGGCGTGGTTTTGCGAACGGTTTTCCTTTGGGCGGTTGCAAAGTGGAAGAAGGTTTCTTGTAGACGGGAACGGCTTTTTTGCGCTTGGGTATGATTTTTGACGCAGCGGCTGTGCAATCCTGAAGGGCGGGACTTTGGAGCGCGATAACGCATTGGGCGCTTGTCAAATTACGGCTTTCCGGGAAACTGAACGGATACATCAGGTTGCTTCTGTTAGCCGGAGTGACCGGAACATGTCCCAACCCCAATACATGGCCGATCTCGTGGGCAAGCACGTTGTCGGTATAACCGTTCGTCACGATGACGGCGCGCCCGTTAGGCGTAATGAACGGAGCGCAGCCTATCGCGCCGCCGACCAGCGGTCCGCGAACGTAATAAATCGCGATATCCGTCCTCAAGCTGCCCGGGCGGTAGGCTAACCATTCCTGGAAGTATGGATCGAGATCGCGGTACGTTCCTCCGCATACGAACGCATTCGGATTGACTACGGGACCTTCTATCCTCATGAAAGTGCCTGAGCCGTCAGCGTTCACGAAGCGGTACGCGAAGGAAATGCCGCAGGCTTGCCAGATATCGCTTAAGCTTCTCAAGTGGTTGTTAAGCGTCGTCTGGTTCAGCGTAGAACCGGGCGCGACGTAGATAGACAGGACTAAACAACGAACCGATGCTTTTGCTTTTCCGTATTTTTTCGGGAGGATGCCGCAACCGCGGGCTGGAGCTTTTGTTCGCTGTTTTGGTTTAACGATATTTCGTGTTGGTTTGGAAGGTTTCTTGGTCATTATCTCACCCCTTTGGCGCTAGAGTGAGATACTATATTCATAGATTTGCTGACAAGCTTGTGCGACAACCTGTCCGTTTGGGCAAAGAGGTGAACGCATGCCAAAAAAAGGGCCATTCATCCGTATTCGGAGAAATGGCTCTTATCGTCTATGCAGTCCCATCGTTTAAAAATAAAACTTTTGCATCTCTACGGGCACGCCGTTGCGCATTAGCAGCTCCTCAAGCGTTTCGCTGTGCGCGAGTGCATCTCCCGCTGTTAATAATCGGACGGCGAATTTGCTCGCTTGCCGCTCGTACTTTCCTACATTGAAGAACGATTGCTCGTCTAGCCAGAACCGGTTGAAGCCGGGATGCAGCCGGTCGTGTCCAAGCTCATGCGCGCAGACGAACCGGCGCCAGTCTTCGGGCAGCTGTTCGTGAATGACGATGAAACGTCTTCGCAAAATTTTATAATAAACGCCCCGGGTACCCTCGCCCAAATCCGCATAACGCAAATGGATGCCAAGCCCTTCGGCTATCGTGAAAGGGTCGTTGGTCTGGAACTTTCGGATCAGCTTCCTAATTAGTTTATCCATAGCAACAACTACCTTTCGGCATCATCAGATCTACTGTCCTGCGGCTCTATTTTCTTCTTATGCTTGTTCATTTGCTTCGCTTCCCAGAACAGTCCGGTTAACACATCCATGACGCGCTGCCGATCAGTTGGGCTCATCGGCACGCCGTCGAACATGACTTCGCCATCGTCCTCAAGCAGCTTCTTGAAGTCGCGCTTATCTTTATACGTAGCCCATTCGGGTATTGTTGCCATGGAATGGTCGCGGCCGAGCAAATAATCGGTTGTCGTGGTTAAAATATCGGCTAATTTCTGCAAATCCTCGCTCGTCGGCGTAACGCGGTCATTCTCGATATGACCGAAATTGGAGCGGCCCATTTCCAATTTAGCAGCAATCTCCTGCTGCGTCAGCCCTCTTTCCGTGCGTAGTTGCTTGATTCGTGAACCTAGTGACATTTTGAATACCCTCCATTATTATCAATTCGGTATTTAAACTACTTGACGGTATTATAAATACCGAATAAAATGAGAATCATCAGAAGGAAGCATATAGCTGTCGGACAAATAGCGGGGATGCTATTAAGAATACTTCACAGCTAGTATATTTCTCGCTGATGGTATTGTCAATACTGGATGATAGCTATATTTTTTTGTAATAAAGGGTATTTAAAATACTTAGCCGATAAATAGGAGGTCATATCTAATGAATAAGGAAGAAATCGTACTGGATCTGCTTAGTTCTTATCGTCGTCTGACCGCACGCATGAAGCAGCTTGAGAAAACTTCGGTCGGACCGGGCATCCGACTAAGCGCAGTTTCTGAGGACGACAAGCTTCAAGAGCTCCATAGAGAGCTGCGCAAGCTGTCTAGCTGCATGTACTTGGACGAGAGGGAGCTGCAGATTGAATCGGCCGCGCATGCGAACTTGACCAAATATCCGCTTGGGACGCGGGCACAATTAAAGGAAGTGAAACGAGTTCGTGAGTCGGCTAGCCCGGAGGACGAGCAGCTGCTCAAAGAATTGGAGAGCAAGATCAAGAAGGTGCTGGAGGCGCGGGCTGGTTCATCCTCTTCGGAGGGGTATAGAGGCGTACTCGATAAGATCAGCGAGCTGCAGGATTTGGAGCGCCGGAAGCGGGAGATCGACGAAGCACTTGAAGCTCTGGAGGAGTTCGAGCCCCAGTATGCGCAACTGCTGAAGCTTCGTTATATAGAAGGAAAACAAGCGGAATTCGTTGCTTCGGAGCTCGGCATTGTCGATCGCACGTTCCGCAGATGGAAACAAAAGGCGGTCCAGGAGCTTGTCCGGTTTATGTCCGCTTAATGTCCGCAGGTTGTCCGCCGGATGTCCGATATCGCCGAATAAACCGTGCTAATATGATATTGTGCAAGAGATCATGAGCGAGGGACAAGCGGCTGAGGGATGAGCCGCTTGTCCCTTTTTTGCACCCATCCGAGAGGAGTGATTGAGGCGTAGCAGCAAGGAGCAACAACTTAAACCTTGGAAGACGGAGGTGCGTTTCGATGAGGAAGAACGACAGGAAAGAGACGAAGCCGGAGCGATGCTTCAGCAAGTCGCAGCTGACTGCGGCGAGAAGGTATTCGACTTCCGATAAGGACGTCCTAGCCGCGGTGCTGGACGAGGACGAAACTTACTCGCATGAACAAGCAACGAAACTAATAAGCGCGTATTTGACAAAGGAGGTCATGTAGAACATGGCAGGAGGAAATTGGACAACGCAAAACAAAATTCGTCCCGGCGTCTATATTAATGTGGTCGGCGAGAAAAAGGCAGTTAACAGTATCGCGGAAAGAGGGATCGTATCGGTTCCGCTCATCCTTAACTGGGGTCAGCCGCAGCAAATGATGGAGATCAACGCGGAGTCGAATATATTCAGCTTGCTCGGTTACGGTCTTGACGCACCGGAGCTGCAAGGGCTGGCAAGCGCGCTGAATCGTGCGAAGACGGTGCTTGTGTATCGATTGAACGAAGGTGCGAAAGCGAACGCTTCGATAGGCGATCTTACGGCGACTGCCAAATTCGGCGGCGTACGAGGCAATGATGTGAAGGTTGCCGTTCAAGAAAACGTCGATAACGGTCAACTGTTCGATGTTATTACTTACGTATCGAGTGTGCAGGTGGATGTTCAGACGGTTGACGGCATTGCAGCTCTTGAACCGAATGCTTTCGTCGAATTCAGCGGCACGGGCGCTCTTGGCGCAGCTGCCGGCACGCGGCTTGCAGGCGGCACGAACGGCTCGATCACGAATCAGCAACACATTGACTTCCTATCGAAGATCGAGCTGCAAGATTTCAATACCATCGCGCTCGTATCTAGCGACGAGTCGCTTAAAGCGGCTTATGCCGCATTTGCCCGCCGACTTCGCGAGGTAGAAGGCCGTAAAATCCAGGTCGTGCTCGCGAAATATCCGGCTGCCGATCATGAAGGCGTCATTAGCGTCAAAAACGGCGTGAAGCTGGCAGACGGCACTATCGTTGACGCGGAACAGGCAACGGTATGGGTGGCAGCCGCAACGGCTGGCGCTGCAATGAACAAGTCTCTGACTTACGAGGCGTACGAGGACGCCGTCGATGCGGATGTTCGTTATACGAATACGCAGATCGAGGCAGCGCTGCAAGCCGGCGAATTCGTATTCACGGCGAGCAACGGCCGAGCTATCGTCGAGCAGGACATTAATACGCTGACGACTCTTGCGGACGGAAAGAGCCAAGTTTTTGCTAAAAACCGAGTCATTCGCGTGCTGGACGGTATTGCGAACGACCTTAAACATATTTTCGAAGCCTCGTATATCGGTAAGATCGACAATAGCCAGGACGGTCGCAGTCTGTTCCGGAGCGAATGCGTGAAGTATTTGGACAGCTTGCAGCGCCGCGGTGCGATTCAGCAGTTCGATTCGCAGACAGACCTGACCGTTTCGAGCGGCGAGTCTGCTGACAGCATCTTTATCGATGCATATATCAAACCGGTGGACAGCGTAGAAAAAGTATATATGAAAGTGACGGTGAAGTAAGATGGCATTTTTGAACGCGGGAGATACGATTTCCGGCCAAGAGGGACGGGCATACGCCAATATTAACGGACAAACCGAGGAAATGTTCTATATTAAAACGCTGGAAGCGAGCATCGAGAAGACGAAGGCCGAGATCAAGACGCTCGGACACCGCGGCTTGCAGCATAAGGCGACAGGCTGGTCGGGTACAGGCAGCATGACGATTTATTACGTAACGACGAAGTTCCGCCAAATGATGCTGGACTACGTGAAAACGGGTATCGATTCTTATTTCGACGTCGTAATCGTGAACGAGGATCCGGCTTCAACCATCGGCAAGCAGACAGTAACGCTTTATAACGTGAACCTGAACAAGGTCATCATCGGCAAGCTTGATACGGAGAGCGAGGCGCTGGAGGAAGAATTGGAATTTACCTTTGAAGGCGTCGATATTCAAGATTCATTCACGAGACTTGCAGGCATTTAAATTATTAAAATCATATAAACATATCGGAGGACGAACATGAGTGAACTAAGTTTATTTTTTGCGCAACATGCTGCTGCTGAGGAGACAGAACCTTTTATCGTATCGAATCGGTTCAAGAATGCGGGGGGCGAGCCGATTGCATGGCAGCTTCGCAGCATGACGGAGGCGGAGAACGAGGATTGCCGCAAATCGGCGACGCGCAAGGTGAAGGGCAAGAATGGGGTATTCGTGCCCGAGACGAATACGGATGAATACTTGGCGAAGCTGGTCGTCAGCAGCATTCATTTCCCGAACTTGAAGGATTCGGAACTGCAAAAGTCTTACGGCGTCATGGGAGCGGAAAATCTGCTTCGCACCATGTTGCGTCCGGGCGAATATGCGTCCCTCGTCCAGCGCGTACAGGACATTAACGGCTTCAACCAAAGCTTGAACGATCTGGCTGACGACGTAAAAAACTAATCAAAGAGGGCGACGGCGAAGCGAACTACGCTTACTACGCCCTCCATGAACTGCGCATCTTGCCCCACGAGCTGATGGCGATGTCCCGCCGCGAGAAAGCGGCTATCTATGCCATGATCGACGTCCGCATCGAGAGCGAGAAGAAGCAGCGCGCCAGATCGAAACGAAAATAAGGACGGGCAGCGCTCTCGGCATCGGGAGCGCTCTTGCCCGTGTGAAGGGGGTGAAGGGATGGCAAGTCAATTCGATACACTGATATCAGAGAGAGCTATGATTGTAGTCAGGGGAACTAATATAGGGATAGCTGCTGATATTCGTGTAAGCTTCATGAATCTTGCGGAGCAAGGGAGGCTTTTGCTTGAAGGTGTTTCTGCAGCTAAACAAGAAATTGAGCAGATGGATACAGAGTTCAAGAAGGCAACGACTTCAATGAATGAGTTCACGGAGTCAATTAAGAAGTTGAAAGAAGCTGCAGATCAAAGCTCCGGGTCGGGAGATCCTAATAATAACGGAAATAACGGTAACAATGGCAACAACGGTCGACGCGGTTTTCGTGAGCTTTTTGATGATCCATTTGAAGTAATTGCTGGGATAGGAAATATATTAAGCTCAATCGTTGCTATAAACGAATTGACCCAAAATCCAGCTCCTCCAGAAGCTGCTCCTCCGCCAGCAGATTTAGCAGCGCAGGCAGAAGAAGGGGCAACCTTTTGGGAAACGGCAATTGTTAAAGCTGGTCAAACGGCTGCGAAAATGATAAAAATGGCCATATCGGGCGCCGTGGAAGAAGATCAAATGCGAGCAATGCTCATTGCAAGAAGCGGTGGCGAGGAAGCCGGAGGTCCATTATTCGATCATATACGCAAAAATGCGGTAGATAACGGTGTCGATGTAACAGAAGGGGTAAAAACTGCGCTCACGCTTATGCCAGCTGCCAACGACACTTCGCAACTAGACCGTATGTCGACGATGGCCATGAAAATGTCCAAGTTCGACATCGGTGGAGGTGGTGTGGAAGGAGCAGCGTCCGCGATCAAAGATGCACTGTCTTCCGGCGACTTTTCGGACATAGCCAGTCAATTCAATATGAGTCCCGAAATCGTAGAGGGTATTGATATTACTAAATTCACGAATCCTGGCGAGGATAGCGTGGATGGATTCCTGAATGCGCTCGATCAAGTTCTTGTGAAAGCCAATATGGGAGAGGAAGCTTTAGCTACAGCCATGAATACTCCGAATGAGCAGATAGCCGCTCTAAAGAATAAGGTTAAAGCTGGGTTCGCAGGAGCAGGTTCGGGAGCAATTGCGGCCTTTACACCGATTCTTGCTGCAGTTAACGAGCTGTTTAATTCAGGTAAGCTCCAGCCATTTTTTGATATATTCGGTGCTGGGCTCTCGTTTGTAGCCCAAATGCTGGCTGTCGTTGCTGAAGGGGCATTATGGCTGGTAGATCAGTTTATTGCATACTGGCCTGCGATAGCGACTGTTTTCGCATTGCTCGGTGCTGTTCTGCTGCCAACCATATTAACAGCACTATGGGGACTTCTTACCCCTTTATGGACAATGGTAGCCCCTGTACTGGCGCAAGCAGCTGCATGGCTGTTAGTTAACTGGCCGATACTGCTTATCATTTTGGCGATTGGTATTTTAATTGGCATTATGATTTATTTTGGAGCAGAAACAGAAGCTGTTGTCGGCATTATTACTGGCGTCTTTTATGCTTTCTTCACTGTATTGAAAAACTTGTTTGCTGGATTATGGAATATCATTTTGGAGGTAGTAGGATTTTTCGTGAATATTTTCTTTGACGCAACTTATGGCATTCGGAAGTTTTTCTTTGATCTAGTTCAAACGGTGCTCGGATACTTTGAGGGATTGATCAATAAACTTATTGATAATGTCAATTGGTTAATCGAGAAGCTGAACGCCATCAGCGGAGCTAAGATCCCATTGATAGCCGAGTTTGAGGCTAGCGCATTGGAGAAGTTCGATCCCGAGAATCATAAGGAAGGCTTTGATCCGTCGAAGTACAAGATGGCGCAAACGGATGTAGGCGATGCTTTCGACCAAGGTAATAAAGCGGGCAAGGGGTTCATGAGCAATCTCAATAACGGACTAGGTGACCTGGGGGCTGAGCTCAAGGAAGCTACCGGAGGTAAAATTGCTGAACAGCCTCCCGGTACCCAGGGTTTGGGTGGAACCCAACCAAACATCAACCGAGTCAACGAAGTCGGAAGCATCAACGAAACCGTCGATATTTCGAGCGAGGATTTGAAGACGATGAGGGAGCTCGCCGAGATGAAGAACATTCAAAACTTCGTGTCCTTGCAGCCGAGCGTTAGCGTGCAGACCGGCGATATTAACAACGGCTACGACATTGATACGATCATCGGACGAATCGAGCGGACGCTCAATGAGCAGATCGCGACCTCCGCAGAAGGAGTGTATGCATAATGCTGACGAACAACCATACCGATTATGGCATTTGGCTCAGCTATAACAACCAGCAGGAGGGCTTCCGAATTCCAGTTAATCCGCCGGATATTTCTATTGGGGATTCTGGTGGAGGCAAAACCTACGAGGTTTCCGGTCTTGGCGAGATTAATGTCATTCAGAGTCCAAAGTTAACGGATATTTCATTCAAAAGCGTTTTCCCGGTCAATCACTATGCCTTCGTTGCAAGTCAGGTACTGTACGAGCCGGTTTACTACGTGAACTTGATCCTGAACTGGATGAAAACGAAGCATCCGATCAGGTTAGTTTTTACGGGCGCTTCATTTGATCTGAATATGGCGGTTAGTATCGAGAAATTCGAATGGTCGGAAATCGCGGGCTCTTCGGACATCGAATATAGCATCGGGCTGAAGAAGTTCGTATTTTACGGTGCGAGGAAAGTGATTCTGGATAATAATCAAACCGGAGTCAAGAAAAAGGCGAGTCGACCCTCGGACCGTCAAAGCCCTAAGACGTATAGGATGGCTAAAGGCGATACGCTTATAAAAGTGGCAAAGCAGCAGCTTGGAAGTGCGACACTAGCACGAGATATTAAGCGGTGGAACAAAATTAAAGATTGGCAGCTGTTGAAGAAAGATGCGCTCGAAGGCAAAATATTAAAGCTAAAGGAGTGATGCGATGCTGGAGATACTAATCGATAATCGCAACGGTAAGGTGTGGGATATAACGAGTATTGTTCCGTCACTGACGTACAAAACGAAACGTATCGGATCGGCATCCAGTCTTAGCTTAACCCTTATAAAGGGCAGCCTGTTCCAAAGCGACGAATTTACGGTTAATTCAGGCGATGTTATTCGCGTAATGAAGGATGGCACAGGTGTCTTTTACGGTTATGTATTCGAGATTGATTCCGGCATGGACGAGAGCGTGTCGATCACAGCCTATGACCAGATCCGATATTTGCTTGCTAATGACTCGTATGTATTCAAAAATAATACGGCGTCGGAAATCGTGAAGAAAATCGCTGACGATTTTGAACTGAGGCTCGGGACTATCTCGGATACAGGTTACAAAATCCCGTCAATGGCCGAAAAAGATAAGAAGCTGCTGGACATTATTTGCAAGGCGTTAGATTTGACGCTGATTAATGAAGGAGGGAACTTCTTTCTATACGATAATTTCGGCAAGCTGTCGCTTCGCAATATTAAGGAGATGAAGCTGGACATCGTTGTCGGCGATTGGAGTCTGATGGACGATTACGGTTATAAGCGTTCGATCGACAGCGATACGTACAACCATATTAAAGTGTTTCAAGACAATAAGAAGACGGGGAAACGGGATATTCATGTTGGTCAGGACAGCGCTAATATTGCCAAGTGGGGGCGGCTTCAGCTGTATCAGCAAGCGGATGAAAAAATGAATGAGGCGCAGATCAAGACGCTTGTCGATCAATTACTGACCTTGAAAAATCGCGAGCAGAGGACCCTTAGCATTGATGCAATTGGCGATCTGCGTGTACGCGCGGGCTGTTATATTCCCGTAGTGATTCAGGAACTCGATATTAGCCAATATTTTCTCGTGGAAGACTGTACGCATAAATTCGATGCGGATACGCATACGATGAGTCTGGAATTGAGGGTGATTTGATGGCATTGCTTGATTCGATCAAAAAAGCCGGCGCGGCAGCATACGCATCTGGCAACCCGATGGCTGTCCTAGTCGGAAAAGTAACGAGTGTAAATCCTCTGGAAGTGAACGTGGATCCACGTTTCACGCTGCCGGAGGATTTTTTGATTGTACCGGAAAGCTTAACGAAGATGGAAGTTGATCTTTCACATAGTCATAACTCATATGAAGGTTCGACTGGAGAAGCGCTGACGAATAAGGTTGTTATTCGAAAGGGGCTTGAGGCCGGCGATGCCGTGCTTCTGCTTCGCGTGCAGGGCGGACAACAATACGTAGTGCTGGATAAGGTGGTGCGCCCATGATTCCGCAAGGGACTAGCTTGTCCGAGGCGGAGCTCAGAGAGCGGACCGAGACGAGCAGAACGTATAAGCTGGATTCTGTGGGTAATCGCGTGATTGGTCTAACGGATGGGCTAGATGCGGTGAGGCAATCGGCATTCAAAATATTGCAGACAGAACGTTACCGCTTCTTCTGTTACAGTGCCGATTATGGCGTTGAACTGGAGGGACTGGTAGGTGCCGATCCGGCATTCGTCCGTTCCGAGCTTAAGCGACGGGTAAGCGAAGCGTTGCTGCAGGATGACCGGATTAGCGAAGTGAATGATTTTGTCATTGAGATCGACGGCGATGGGGCGCTTGCAGCCTTCACCGTTGTATCTGATTTTGGCAGCTTTCGAGAGGAGGTGAGGCAAAATGTATGAGAACGTAACATTTACTTCTTTGTTGCAGCGCATGTTGGATCGCGTTCCGAATGACGTCGATAAGCGTGAAGGCAGTATTATTTATGACGCTTTGGCGCCTGCGGCTGCGGAATTAGGCGAAATGTACGCGCAGTTGGATATTCAGATGGCGTTAACCTTTGGCGACACGTCCAGTGGTGAGTATCTGAGCAGGCGAACAGCCGATTTCGGGATTATAAGGCAACCGGCTACGAAAGCAAAGCGGTTGGGACGCTTTTATGGAGGGGGCGATACGCCGTTTGATATTCCGATCGGCAGTCGTTTCTCGGCTAATCAATTGAACTTCAGGGCAATTGAACGCCTTGCAGATGGTGAATATGCGCTAGAGTGTGAGTCCGTCGGGCGCAGCGGCAATGAGCCGTACGGGGCCCTGCTTCCTATTGATTACGTAAATGGGCTTGCGTCCGCTATGCTGATGGATATATTGGTGCCAGGCGAGGATGAGGAGTCGGATGATCTGCTGCGCAGCCGATTTTTTGCCGAGATTCAAAGTCCGGGTACGAGCGGCAATCAGTCCGATTACCGGAAGTGGGCACTGTCGATAGCTGGCGTGGGCGATGTCAGGGTTGAGCCGTTGTGGAACGGACCGGGTACGGTTCGTGTTGTCGTCATTGACAGCAACAAAAAGCCGGCGACTAGCCAGTTGGTGGATGACGTGCAGCAATATATTTGTCCCGTGGCGGGCACAGGAGAAGGTGTAGCGCCGATTGGAGCAAACGTAACGGTCACTGCCGCGCAGGGAGTAGCGATTAACGTTTCAGCTAGTGTTGAGCTAACAGGCACATCAAATTTGGCAACGGTGAAGATAGCTTTCAGTGAAGCATTGGAAGCCTATTTGCGTAGCATCGCTTTCTCAAGCGATCCGTCTCCTAAATACGTTCGAATCGGCTCGATGTTGCTTGACGTACCGGGCATTCACGATTTCGCGAGCTTGACGGTGAATGGCGGCGATTTAAATGTCACCGTGTTGCCTGGGCAGGTTGCCGTCATCGGGGAGGTGACCTTGAGTGAATGATTTGGCAAGTCCCATGGGACGAGAGTGGCTAGGTCATCTGCCTAGCTTTTATGAGGTCATTAAAGAGTTTCGTTTGTTAGCTGAGGCTGAAGGTGAAGAACTGGATAGCTTAGTAACGGCAATTGATGCTGGTTTTAATCAACGATTCATAGATTCTGCTACATGGGGGCTGGCGAGATGGGAGCGGGAACTTGGCATTAAGCCATCCGCAGGCCAACCCTACGATCAGCGTCGGGCCGTTATCCGCTCGAAGCTTCGCGGGACGGGGACAGTCACTGCGAGGCTGATTAAGTCGGTGGCGGAAGCTTATTCGAATGGGGTAGTTGAGGTGGCCGAGGATTACGCCGGTTATAAGGTTACAGTAACCTTTGTTTCGACGCTCGGCGTGCCTCCGAATTTAGCAGATTTGGAGAAGGTGATACGTGGCGTGTTGCCTGCCCATTTGCGAATTGAATATATGTTCATCTATATAACGTTCGGTGAGCTCGAAGACTACGGGACTACTTTCGGCACACTGGCCGGGCTTACATTCGGACAACTTGAAACGTGGGAGGGACCATAATATGCAGACGCTGCCAAGCGGAATAAAGAAACTAGAAGCGACCGATAACGCTACGGTTGCGAATTTAAATGCAAACGTTGATTTACTCGACGCGAAAATAACGAAGCTCAGCGGTATCGAGGCGGGCGCGGGAACGGCAAATAGTGCGACGGATACCGTTATAGGCAACCGAACAATTGACGATACGGTAGTTGCATCTGCGGGAGCAGACACGCCTACTCGCTTGTGGTCTAAGCTCGCAAACGTGATAAAAGGTGTTATGGGCACCGCTACTTGGTACACGCTTCCGTCAATGACAATCACAGCGATTATCACAGCGCTCGGATTAAAAGCTCCACTAGGTTCTCCATCATTAACGGGCACGCCTACAGCTCCTACGGCGGCCGCAGATACAAGTACTCAACAACTAGCGACAACTGCTTACGTTGTCGGTCAAGCGGGAACAACTACTCCGTTGGTTAACGGGACAGCGGCTGTAGGTACGTCTCCGAAATTTGCACGCCAAGATCACGTACATCCAACGGATACGACGAGAGCACCGTTAGCGAGTCCAGCGCTGATAGGAACGCCGACCGCCCCAACAGCGGCGGTAGGTACAAATACAACGCAAATAGCTACGTCAGCGTTCGCAAATGCAGCGGTTGCGGCGAAAATTACGAACAAGATCACTGTATCTACGACAGCGCCGACAAGCCCCGCCGTTAATGATATATGGATTGATACGAGCGTATAAAGGGGGCGGGCTGAATGGCTGAAATTTCATTACCGTCTGATGCTTTTTGGGGAACGTCAAAGCGAGCTATTACGACAACTGACAACGGTCATATATACATTACAGCGTCGCGTTTCAACGGGGTCACTTACTACGTAGCCCTGTACCGTTCGACAGACGGGGGTAGTACGTGGACTCTTATAAAAGATCAAATATCGAGCTCCGGGTCCGTATCTTTGCCTTATGCGGTGCATTCCTACGGGAACAGCGTCTATGTAGGCTGTACCTCTTCAAGTGGGTATGTAAATATCGGCAAGTATGATGGCGATACGGGGATATGGACGCAGTTACTTACAAACTCTTCGCTAATCACTGATGTATCTTCCATTGATATTTTGGTGTACGGGCAACAGATATATTTTGCCTGCGCATCCGGCTCAGGCACGGGAATACGCTGCCGGGTTTTATACAGTGACAATGGTGGCGGAACTTGGACAACCTACGCACCATCCGTGAATATGGCCGGTGCTCCTAACATTGCACGGGGAAGTGACGGGTGGGTATACGTTGCATATTTGCAATACGGAAATTCGACCACAGCCGATCCTCTAGTTTATTGTGCTAAACGTGACCAGTCTACAGGAACTTGGTCTGTTACTAAGACTGATATTGACTATGGCGGGGTTAACCATTTTACAGTTGGCGTCCCAAGTATCACCGTTTCATCTGACAATAAAGTGGTAATTGTTGCAACATCGGACCAAGATTCTAGTACAGGCAGCACAGTACCTAAGATTACTATATCCACTGACCACGCTTCAACATGGAGCGTACCTGTAGAGATAATAGCTTCGCAGACATGGAGTAATTCAATAGCTGTCCCACTAGCCTCCGATAATGCTGGAAATATATATATGCTTTTGCAATCGCCGTTAAATACTACTAGCAATCCTAATGGAATCAATGGTAAGTGCGTGGTCTATAAATATGACTTCAATACTTGGACGGAGTTCCTGACGTTACAAGAAACCTCGACGACTACCTATATTTACTCGGTGTTTGGGGCTATGGAACGCGAAGTCAAACTTTCCCGGCTCAGTATACTGTACGTCAAGTATGCGGCATCAGGGCAGACCCGAAATATGATCTACAATTACTTTATGTTTTCCTTTTCAAAGATCAAGCGATGGAACGGGTCGGCATGGGTTTCTGATGTGAAAGCGGTTCGTGTATGGAATGGTTCGGCGTGGGTGGCTAGTAAGCCAAAACGGTGGGACGGTTCGAACAATGTAACTGTAAAGTAGGGCAGGTGCATAGCGCTCCTACCCTTTAATAAGTCGTCAAGAGGGTAGCCGTGGAGGGGTCAACACAGCTAATCAGCGGGGCAATGTAACAGGGACTATTGGCATTACTGTTCATATCGCTGTTATTGTACCAACTACAGGAACACAAGAGTACCAAGGAGGAAGCTCGTCAGCGTGAGATAAGTTGATAACGTTTATCAACGAAATCAGCGATCAGTTTGAATCACTTGCCAAACAGTATGAGCGTAATTCCGATGATGTCCATTCGATAAAAAAGGACATATCGGCAAAGCGTAAGGAGGGATAACCTATATTAACACTAGCACAGGTTAAAGCAAAATCAGAGAGTAAAATGATCGGCTTACATTCCGTAGTCCGTTAAAGGTGCAACTGCGTTGATTGAACGTTCCTATGCCAAAGGAATCTATATGCTTTGATTATCTCTAGTAATGCGGCTGTTGCACCTTTCAACTACCAAATGAATCTGTATAAGTATTTTACCGGGAACAGATACCTGGCAGTTGCTTCACAACTTTAGGAATTCTGCTACCGTAGCTACAGTAAGTAGTCAAAACCAATATCCAGCTATCAGTTTATCTAGCCTTATAGCAGGATCAGCCCTTGGCGGTGTATAACACATTCAACATTAACTACGGTAACATTAAAGTTTGGAACGGATCGGCGTGGTTGAGCAAAATATCCGAAGTCAGGACATGGAATGGCACTGCATGGGTAACTCGAACAGTACAAAAGGCAAATAGCGGTGGCGCTTTCGCAAACATAACGGGTCTTACGTATGGATTATGTATGGCTAATAAGTTTAGACGAAAATGGTGCACGCATCATCTATAATTGGATACGGAGGGGGAGGCGCTAAAATACGCAGGTACAATTGTAAGCAACCAATTAGCCGGCACTACGGTTAAGCGGTTGTTTAGCGTTAACGTAGAGTCGGGAGCTTTCGTAGAACTCGACTTTATTGTAGAAAACATGGCGCTTGCATTCCGCGAGAAAAGTGGCGTATAAATGAACGGTCAAAATATTCTTAACGGAGGTACTGGCGTTGTCGGCGCCCAATTTGCATTCACGAAATCGCTGACGTTTTGAAGACAAACCGTTGCAACCATCAGCGTATTATAAACGCTCCGCTTCGGCGGGGCTTTTCTTTTAGGAGGGAGACAGGCGAATGAATCATATAAAAGAAGCGGTGTCTACAGTATTGATTGCAGCTATCGGAACAGGCGGCAAAGAAACCGCCCTCAGCAGCACAATCGCTGGGGCGGGGGTTATCGTGTCGGGTTGGCTCGGCGGGTGGGATAAGGCGCTGCAGGTGCTGCTTTTGCTCATGTTGGTCGACTATGTGACGGGCGTGCTAGGGGCGATTAAGACGAAGCTCATCGACAGCGAAGCGATGTTCTGGGGCGGAGTGCGCAAGATTACGGTGCTGTTCGTGATCGGTCTTGCAGCGCTGATGGACGACTGGGTGCAGCCCGGAGTCCCAATCTTCCGCACAGCGGCGGTCTACTTCTACGCTGGCAGGGAGGGTCTCTCCGTCATCGAAAATCTCGGTACGATCGGCGTACCGTTGCCAGGCAAGCTGAAGCAGTTTCTAGCGCAACTGAGCGATAAGGGAGAGACGAAGAATGGGAGCGGTTAACTACATCATAGATCACATCCCGCTCGGCACGCCTTGCAATCGCCGTCCCGCACATCCGATGCTGCAACCGACGACGATTACGGTGCATAACACGGGCAACCCATCGAGCACAGCAAGGAATGAACGGGATTGGCTTGCCAATCCAACTAACAATCGAACAGCTTCCTATCATATTGTAGTAGATGAGCATCAAGCGATCGAATGCATTCCTATTTGGGAAAATAGTTGGCATGCAGGCGACGGCAGTGTTCCGATGATCAGCGGCAATCGGACATCGATCTCTATCGAAATATGCGAGAGCGGCAACTACGAGCGGACATTGGACCAAGCAACCGAACTCGTGGCCAGGCTTTTAACTGAAAGAGGCTGGGGCATTGAACGGCTTCGCAGACATTATGACTGGTCCGGTAAAATATGTCCGCGGCTCATGTACGACAAAGGAAGGTGGACAGGCTGGTTGCAATTCAAGCAGCGGGTAACCGCCAAGCTGGCACAAACGACCATAGGGGGAGAGACGATGACGAAGGAAGAGAAGGCGCTGCTGGAGAGCATTAAGACGACCGTCCAACATTTAGCGCAGCGTGTGGAGTATCTGGAGAACAAACAAAGAATGAACATACCGGCATATGCGCAAGCGGCGGTGGAAGCCGCAGTAGGCGCTGGCCTTCTTTATGAGCCTGAAGAGAGCTCGGAGGATTTCTACCGGCTTCTAACGATTATTCACCGCAAAGGTCTAATCTGACCGAACATGAAGACCTCGTATGGTATCTACTCATTGTGTGCTTCCCTACGACTAAGCGGTTAGTATCTCGCAGTGTAGGGAAGCCGCTTTTTAGTTTGACGTATTGTATTTCCCGAAATTCAGGTCCAGAGGTCCTCCGGTTGAGCCGTGAAGAAGCAAATGCAAACGATCATCTGCATCTCTAGCTATTTCTCCGAACACTCCAGTGTAAGGGGGCAATAGTGGATCTTCATTTTTATCCAGTTTTCCATCAACATATAATTCTGCTTGTTCCTCATCATACCAGAATGAAACGGAGTCGTATCCTGCGAATTCAACGCCCAATTTGATCAACAACTCTTCACGTTCATAATAATCGGATGGCGTATTTTTCAAATAAACAACGATTTCGTCATTATCGGACGTTATTTCTTCGTAATCTAATTTTTCTCCATTCGTTAGAAGACCCAATACTTTTTCATACCATATTATCTTCTCGTTCGTCTCCTCGTTCGTTTTATCCTCCTCCTTCTCTAGATCCGTTTCCATATTCGTATTAACGCCTTCGTGTGGGCTAATTAATTGCTTCTTCGTTGACACCATTTCATTTTGTTCTAGATAGTCACCATCTGTTTTTATGTTTGCTAGATAACCCATTATAAATGCTGCAATGATTGCCGTTGCTAGAGATAGGACGAATATCGTTTTTCTCATTTCTCCATTCCTTTCAATGGCTGTTAGGTTCGATAACCCCGCTTTTGAACTTTTCCTTTTTTAACAGACGTATTCCATACGAATTTGTTTCGATTATAGCTCTTTATACACTTTGGTTTATTCGCATCGCACTTTGCTGGGAACTCCCGTCGCCGTTTATCCCTAAGCCGCAATGGTCATAATGGGTAGAGATCATGAAAATCGGAGTCGAAAGCCTATGCCGAAGCGGCCTATTCATCCAAAGAAACAGATCAATCGAACGAAGGAATCCTACCGCGAATCCGTCGAAAATCTGCCGCCGCACGAGCATACGGGCGTGCCGATCGAACCGGATGTCAAAGTCAATCTCGAACGCATATGGCTGGAGCTTGGCAAAAGCGACGATCTGGTCATACGGGAAATTCGTTTCGAGAGAAGCGAGCTGGTCGCGGCCGCGGTGATCTACATAGACGGCTTGTCCGACTCGGCTATCGTTAACAGCTATATATTCGACGTCTTGAAATATTCATTGCAAGGCAATGGCGAACAGGACGGCGACGCCGTCAACAAGACGGTTCTCGCCGAGGAGCTGCTTCACGGCATAGGTTCCATCCATACGGTCCCGGATATGGCAAGCCTTTATCGCAATATGCTCTCGGGAGAGGCCATTATACTTCTTCAAGGCAGCTGCGAGGCGTATCGCGCCGACATTCGGCAATGGAAGGGGCGCGAGGTTACCGAGTCGACGAACCAGACCTCCGTAAGGGGGCCGCGCGAAAGCTTTACCGAAACGCTGCGCATCAACACGTCGCTTGTACGCAGGAAGATCAAAGATCCGAGGCTGTGGTTGGAGACGATCTCGGTCGGGCGGGTGACGAAGACGGACGTTACGCTGATGTATTTGAACGGAATTGCCAAGCCGTCGGTCGTTGACGAGGTCAGGAATCGATTGCGAGCCATCGACATAGACGGAGTGCTCGACGGGGGCTATATCGAGGAGCTCATCGAGGATGAGAGATTCTCGTTATTCCCGACGATCTATAATACGGAGCTGCCGGATAGCGTGGCGGGGCAATTACTGGAAGGGAAAGTCGCGATCATGGTAGACGGGACGCCGAATGTGCTTGTCGTCCCATCCCAGCTGGTCGCTTTTTTTCAATCGACCGAGGATTATTACCAACGCTGGATTTACGCCAGCCTGCTGCGTATGCTGCGTTTCATCAGCGTATTTATTTCGTTGCTTCTTCCTTCCATGTATATCGCCATAACGACGTTTCATCGCGATATGCTGCCTACCTCCCTGCTCATTAGCCTCTCGGCTCAGCGGGAAGGAGTTCCTTTTCCGGCATTTGTCGAAGCGTTGCTCATGGAGATCACCTTTGAAATATTGCGGGAGGCCGGGCTTCGAATGCCCCGGGCAATCGGCCAAGCCGTTTCGGTCGTTGGCACGCTCGTTATCGGCCAAGCGGCGGTTGAAGCCGGAATCGTCTCGGCTGCGATGGTTATCGTCGTTTCGGTTACGGCCATTTCGACGTTCACGCTGCCGGCCTACAGTATGTCGATTCCGATTCGGATATTGCGTTTTCTCCTTATGGGGATGGCGGCAAGCTTCGGTCTCTTCGGCATCATCATGGGATTGTTTGTCCTGCTTCTGCATTTGTGTGCATTGCGATCCTTCGGCGAACCGTTTATGGCGCCTTTCGGTCCATTCGTAGGATCTGATAATCGGGACTCTATCCTACGTTTGCCGCGGTGGTTCAGCTTCAATCGGCCGAGCACAGCGCAGCCAAGCAACAGGACAAGGATTAGGAAGCGAAGCTGAGGAGGCATACAGGAGGATGAAACGCAAACTCTTTGGAAAAGCAGTGCTAATTCTTGTCTGTATGCTGTTACTGTCCGGCTGCTGGAGCAGGCGCGAGCTGAATGAGCTGATGATCGTGCTGGGCGTAGGCATGGATTGGGAGGACGGGGAGTACGTCGTATCGTTTCAGGTCGTCAATCCAAGCGAAATTTCGACTTTGAACCGGAGCGGGCAACGCCCTCCCACCACCTTATACCAGGGTCGAGGCAAAACGGCCTTTGAAGCTGCTCGCTCGGTCACTGCGGAAGCACCGCGTAAAGTCTACTTAGGCCACTTGCAAATGTACGTGATCGGAGAAAAGCTGGCCAGGCGGGGAATAAGCGAATTCATGGACAATACGCTGCGCGACAATGAAATGAGAATGGACTTTAATCTCGTTATTGCCAAGGGGATGAAGGCGGAAGACGTATTAAAGCTGTTTACGCCGCTCGAGCGGCTGCCGACGCAAAATATGCTTCATTCGCTCAAAACGTCTGAAAAATCATGGGCGCCAACGGTTTCCGTTAACGTGGACGATATGTTAGACATGCTTTCGTCGGAAGGAAACGAGCTTGCGATAACGGGTATTCATTTACTGGGCAGCCAGAAGAAGGCGCAGCACAAGGAAAATATAGAGACCTACCAGCCTTCCAGCCGGTACCGTTATACGGGCATTGCCGTGTTCAAAAAAGATAAATTGATCGGATGGCTGAATGAGGAGGAGAGCAAAGGCTATTCTGACATCACCGATAAGCTGGATAGTACATCGCTCGAGCTGCCATGCGGGGAACGAACCTATATCGGAATCGAGATTATTTCTTCTAGATCAAAAATTGAGATGAAGATCGTGGACGGCAAGCCCGAAGCGAATGTTTCGATCAGAACGGAAGCGAACGTCGTAGACCGGATGTGCAAAGATGTAGATTTAAGGGATCCGGCTGTACTAGAAAGATTGCAGGGTGAAATCGTGAAAGTGATGAAGGGACATGCGGAGGCATCCGTAAAAAAAGCAAAATCGCTGAAGTCCGATGTATTCGGATTCGGAAACAAGCTCGGTCAGGGTTACCCGCAATACTGGGAACGCGTGAAGGAGAATTGGAGCGACGAAGGGTTTCCGGAACTAAAGGTTAGTTACCATTTTGAAGCTTTTATCCGCAAAACGGGAACGACCGGCAATACGACGATGCAATAACTGCAACTGCAATACCTATTGGAGGGATCACGAATGTCTTCGTTAATTGGTGTCATCGCGCTCGCGGCAGCCGCGGCTTTTTTGGAATTGCCGAAGCTGATTCAGAACAAGAGGACGCGGGAGCTTATCGTGTTTTCCGTACTGTTGGTTATCGCGACTGCCTTGTACGGAGCGCTGGTCATGGAAGTGAACCTGCCGAATCCGTTCATGATTATTAAGATCATATATGGACCGTTGAAGTAAGTTGCTGGCCTAAGGATGAGGAAGGGGAGCGCCGTGAGAAAATACGAAAACGGGAAAATTACTATTCGGCAATTCACGATATTGATCGTATTGGGCACCATTGGTGACTCCATCCTCGTCATCCCGACCCTTACGGCAAACTTTGCCAAGCAGGATGCGTGGATATCGATGCTGCTTAGTTTTGTGCCGGGGCTGGCGACGGCGGTGCTTTATGGCGCGATCGCCAATAAACTGCAGGGCAAGGGGCTTATATTTGGCGCGCAGCAGGCGATGGGCAAATGGATCGGCAGTCTGGTCAGCCTGCTGTTTCTCTTTTACTTTTTTTTCTGCCATATTACGCTGACTAGCGAAATGAGCCAATTTCTAACGACGCAGATGATGCCGGAAACGCCGGTCAACGCCATCATCATCGTATTTATGACGGTCGTCATTATCGCTTACCGCTATGGCGTGGAAGCGTTTGCGCGCATGGGGGAGCTGCTTTTTCCCATATTCATGCTGCTATTTGCCTTCTTGATCGTTCTCCTGCTTCCTCAAATTGAAATGTCCAATCTGAAGCCGATCATGGCTAAAGGCTTCATGCCGGCGTTCGAGGGAATGTCGCATGCCTATGCGGTCGGCTTCAATGAGATGATCGTCCTCTTAATGATTATTCCTCGCGTTGCCGGCGGAAACAAGATGAAACCGATTCTAACAGGCTTTGCGATTGGCGGTGCCGTTTTATTCATAACCGTTTTTTTATGCGTGCTTGTGCTTGGGACAAATCTGATGGAGACAAAATATTATCCCACGTACGTGCTGGCTCAAAAAATCAACATAGGCAATTTTTTGGAGCGGATGGAGGCCATACTGGCTTTTATTTGGATTATTACGGTCTATTTTAAAACATTGCTTTATTTTTACGCTTTAGTCCAGGGGATTGCGGTGTTGATGCGACTGAAGGAGAGCGATATGCTCACGATTCCGCTTGGGATGCTGGTACTCGTCTGCTCCGTTGTCGTTACGCCCAGCACGACCAGCTATTACGATATCATCGAGAATTATTGGCCTTGGTTCGATCAGACGTTCTGCGTGGTTCTGCCGCTTCTCTTGCTGTGCTGGATTTACGCGAAGGGCATGAAGAACAACTCGGGCGGGAATACGAGTTGACGCTGCGCTTGCGGATGAGTATGACAAAGGGTGTGGGCTCCAATTAAAAATGAGCAAACGCACAATTTCTGCAATCGCCTATACCGTTTGTGCGTTTATACATAGGATACTGTACCTTAAGAAAAAGGAGATGAACAAATGAGCTATGGAGTAGCAGGTGCCAACGTCGGACACCACTGTGCACCATCTTACCCTGTTGCAGGTGTTGGAACTGGACCTTGCGGAACTGGAGTCGGCGGCGCATTCTCGAGCATAGGAATTATACTTGTACTTTTCATTCTGCTTGTCATCATATCCCGTGCTTGCCTGTTTTAGTAAACCAATGCTTGCTTGCTAATCAGTATAAATGCGTATCCGCTAATTAATGGATGATAATAAAAACCCCCAGGCGACTGGGGGTTTTGCCCTGTTCAAGATTAATCGCGAATCTCTGCGATAAGCTCGATCTCGACCGGCGTATGGAACGGAAGGTCGCTCGTCCCGATAGCGGAGCGGGCGTGCCGTCCGTTCTCGCCGAACACTTGGATGAGCAGATCGGAAGCGCCGTTCATGACGTACGGCTGGTCGCCGAAGCTCGGGGCGCTGTTGACGAAGCCGAGAATCTTCACGATCTTGACGACGCGGTCGAGATCGCCAAGGTAAGCCTTCATAGCTGCGAGCAGGTTGATAACGACTTGACGAGCCGCTTCTTGGCCTTGCTCGATCGTCAGATCGGAGCCGACCTTGCCCTCATACATGAGGATGCCGTTCATGCGGCAGTCGAAACCGGACGTGTAGATCAGATTGCCGGTTCGGTTGACCGGAATATAAGAGAACTTGGGTGCCGTCGTTTCTGGCAGCGTTATGCCGAGCTCGGAAAGCTTCTGATCGATGATGGACATGCAGGACACAGCTCCTTTTGGGGTGGGATGTTAATGCGTGCAGCAGTGCTGGGCGCGAATAAGCTGCCCTTCGCGCTTATGCGTATGCTTGCCGTTCGCAAGCGTAAGTTCTCCGGCAACGATAACGTGGGAGATGCCGGTCGGATATTGGCGCGGATCGCCGAACGTAGCCGTATCCTGGATCGCGTCGGGATCGAATACGGTTAAGTCGGCGGCATAACCGGGTACGATGAGCCCGCGCTTGCCAAGCTTGAATCGCTGCACGGGGAATGACGTTAGCTTGCGAACGGCCTGCTCCAGCGACAAGACGCGCTTCTCGCGAACATACCTCGCGAATACTCTCGGAAACGTGCCATACGTGCGCGGATGCGGCTTGCCCGTCTGGCAATAGAGACTGTCGGAGGCGATGAGCGACTTCTCGTAGCCGATGACCTGCGTCACATCGTCGTCCGACATATGGAAGTAGACAATGGCGACTTGCCCGCTCTCCTCCAGCAGCAGATCCATCATGCAATCGACGGCATGGATGCATCGCGCTTCGGCAATCTCGGAGATCGGCTTGCCTTCCAGCCCAGCGTTCGCGGCAGTCCGTACAGAGGAGACGATGACGCTGTCCCAGCCTGTAGAGCAGACGAGGTTGTCCCATGTATCTTGCTCATGGCTCAGTTCCTCCTTAATTCGTGCCCGCTGGCCAGGGTCTCGGAACGCTGCAAGCGCAGACTCGATGCCGCCCTCCAGCACCCATGGAGGGAGTATCGTCGTGAGCGTCGTCGAGCCGGCGGCATACGGATATACATCGACGGTGACATCCGTGCCGCGCGCTCTGGCTGCTTCGACCAGCTCAAGCGCTTCAAGCGCTTTGCCCCAATTGATGCGACCTGCCGCCTTCAAGTGGCTGATATGAAGCGATACGCCGGAACGCTCGGCAATCCAGATCACTTCGGCGACGGACGGCAGCAGATTATTGCCTTCGCCGCGGATATGCGTCGACAGCAGGCCGTTATACTTCTGCAGGACGCTGCATAGCTCTGCGAGCTCCTCGCGCGAGGTGTAGCTGCCCGGCGCGTAGAGCAGACCGATGGACAGCCCGATTGCCCCGGAACGCAACCCCTCCTCGAGCAGTCGCTTCATCTGCTCAAGCTCGCGTTGCGTTGCCGGGCGATTATCGAACCCCATGACCGCGATGCGCAGCGCGCCATGCGCCACATAAGTCGCGATATGCTCGGACGGTTGCGAGCGGCTGACGTAGTCCATATATTCGCCCACCGTCTGCCACGGCCACTTCCATTCGGTACTGCCGACGACAGGCTGGACGTACGCTTGAAGCTGCTCCGTGCGGCCTCGCACAAGCGGCGCCGGAGCGAGGCCGCAGTTGCCGACGACCTCGGTCGTCACGCCCTGCTGCAGCTTGATCTCGCTATGAGGATGATCGAGAATCATAAGATCGGAATGACAATGTCCGTCAATAAAGCCCGGCGAGACGACTTGCCGCGATACGTCGATGACGCTCTGCGCTTCTTGGTCGACGCTGCCTACGGCGACGATAAGCCCATTCTTCACGCCGACGTCGCCGCGGTACCAAGGATTGCCGCTGCCGTCGACGATTTTTCCGTTTTTTAATACGAGGTCCAGCATAAGGGGGATCGCCTCCAGTTACGTTCGTTCCTTATTCGAGCATGCCGCGAGCGGCAACGGGAACGCTGCGGGATCGACCGTCTTCATCGACGATGTACACGGCATTGTGCAAATTAACGGTGCTGCAAATATGGTTGGGAACGAGCCGCAGCCGATCGCCGACGCGGTATGCGCTGCTTGGATGCACGGAAATCATGCCGTGCTCCTCGTTCATGCGCGCAAGCACGGCCTCCGGATCTCCGACGACATGGGCGAAGCCTTGGAGATAGAGCGGCGGATGGCCGGGCTGCACGTCGGTCGCGAACGTTTTGCTGCCTCCGTCGATGATGACCAGATCGTCGGCGGGACGGCTGACGACCGTAGCGAGCACGGTCGCGGCGCATGCCTCAAGCGAGCATACGCCGAAGGCGGCTTGAATGCGGTCTTGATAAATGTAAGTGCCCGGCCGAATCTCGGTCACGCCTTCGATCTCGGCGGCGTAAATCGCCGTCGGCGTGGAGCCGACGCTGACGTCCTCGATGGCGATGCCGGCATCGCGAAGCAGACGAGCGGCTTCGCTCATGAGGCGGCCTTCCTCATGTCCGGCCGCTTGCAGGTCGAGCGTCGAGGCGCCGGCAAGCATCGCGCCGCGATACGTGAAGATGCCGCTTAAGCGGATACCGCCCAGCGCGGCGATTTGTTTAGCCAGCGCGATCGCAGCGTCCGCGCTTACGCCGGTGCGGTGCAGGCCGGTGTCGATCTCCAGCCGAACCTCGAGCACCGTGCTTTGCGCCAGCGCGGCTTCGGATAGGCGGGACGCGCCTTCGAGGCTGTCGACGCCGACGATTAGCCGCACGCCTGCAAGGCTGAGCCGTATGGCGCGATTAATCTTCTTCGCGCCGACCAGCGAATAGGCGATGAAGATATCGCGCATACCGCCGGCCGCCATCACTTCGGCCTCGGATACTTTGGCAACGGTAATGCCCGTCGCCCCGGCGGCGAGCTGTCGCAGCGCCAGCTCCGGCAGCTTATGCGTCTTCGCGTGAGGCCGCAGCGCCACGCCGCAGCGGGCGGCAGCTTGCGCCATCGCTTCAATATTGGCATCTATCTTCCCGTTCTCGATGACGATGCAAGGCGTCTCCAGTTCGTCGATGGCGTTAAGCGCCATTATGCTGCCTTGCGCCTCCATATCGCTCATTTACGTCAGCTCTCCTTCAGGATCATTTTGTTTGGATTCATCCAAGTAGCTGTACAACGTGTATTTGGATATGCCCAAGTAGCCGCATACTTTCTCGCCCGACTTCTTGATGAGAAAAGCGCCTTTCTGGTCCAACAGATGGATGAACCTGATCTTGTCTTCCTTGCTCATAAGCGCCGCCGGTCTTCCGACCGCCTCTTGCGTTTCCTGGATCAGCGTATCGAGCAGATCGCCGACGCTGCTGACGAACGATTCCCGTACGGGCGCAAGACCGCTGGCAGTCAGTGACTGCAGCGTCTTCTCGGCGACCATGAGATCGGTGATATCGAAGTTGATGCATAAAGCGCCGATGATTGTTCCTGCATTATTCTTAATGTACATCGAGGTGGAGCGAAGCAGCCGCCCGTCCTTCGTCTGCGTGACGTAGTTATGTCGATTGTCGCCGGCAGCCGTGCCGCGCATAATCTCAAGCCCGAGATTCGTGCCGGGATCGCCGACCTTGCGGCTCGTGACATGCCCGTTCTCGATGACGACGATCGTGCTGTCGACCGGCTTCGACCAATCATGCACGACGACCTCGCAATTGTCCCCGAATTGGGCGCCGATGCCTTGTGCCAGTTCCGTTAGAAAAGATAGCTCCTGCGATATGGATTCCATTCGTTTCCTGCCTTTCATACGTACTTTCGAACCTATGGTACTACTGGCGCCTCTAGAAATCAAACAAAAAGTTTGGGTGACTAAAAAAAAGTATGGACATACAATCTCTCGTCCGCAAAAAGATGAACAAACGTAATAATTACGATATAATGGATATGGAGATTTGCTAAAATAGCTCATTACGAAGCGGGAGTATATACATATGGAACAGAATGAACGACTTATACCCGTACATCTATTGTCCGGGTTTCTGGGCAGCGGCAAAACAACGTTGCTTACCAGAATGCTTGATTATTACAAGGAGCAAGGCATGAAGCCGGCCGTCATTATGAACGAGCTCGGCGACACGAATCTCGACGGGCAACTGCTCGGAGAGGAAGTGCCGATGGCCGAAATGCTGAGCGGCTGCATTTGCTGCTCGATCCGCGGCGATCTTGGTATGGAGATCAGCATGCTCATTGACGAGCATCAGCCTGATGTCCTATTCATCGAATCGACGGGGGCGGCGAATCCGATGGAGACGCTGGACGGCGTAACGGAAGCGGCGCTCTATAAGCCGATCGATCTGCGATCCGTCATTACCGTCGTAGACGGTCCGGAGCTGCTTGCGCGCTCGCGAAGCGGCAAAGGGCGCACGTTCAAGCTCATGCAGGAACAAATTCGGTGCGCGACCGTCCTGCTGCTCAACAAGGCGGACAAGCTCGAACCTGAGCAGCTTGTCGAGGCGCAGCAATTGTTGGGCGACGTTAACCCGCATGTACCTGCAACGGCTACCGTCCGGTGCGCAATCGATGATTGGAGCTGGCTGGAGCGGGCGATGAGCTCTAAGGCGCCGAGGACTATCCGCGAGACCGACTCGCATGAACACGAACGCGCGGAGCAGCAAACGCATGACCATGGTCACCACCATCATCATTCGCATGACCATGTCATGGTCATAACCCATTATTGGCGGGGACCGATCGGAAGCGAGGCGTTCGAGGCGCTGCTGCAGCGCCTGCCGGACAATATTTACCGGGCGAAAGGCATCGTGACGTTCACGGATGCGCCGAGCCGGTTCCTGTTCCAATATGCTTACAGGGAATCCGATTTCATGCGAATCGAGCCGCAGGGCAAAGTGAATGACGTCGCCGTGTTCATCGGCGAACACTTCGAGAAGGACTGGCTGCTGCGCGAGCTGGAGAAGTTGGAGAAGCCAGAGCAGTCATAGCAACCGGAGCAGCCGAATCAGCAACTTCGACTTCATTCGCCGCGAGTTTGTCGAAATATGCCATTTTCATGTCTATAGGATGTCGTGCTTGGGCAAAATAATCCAGTAGAGGACTGCTTCCTCTTTAGCATCACGATTCTATAGGTAGAAGGAGTGGCATACATGACAGCAAAATGGTTCGTTCCGGCGCTCGCTCTATCTGCCCTATTGTTCGCTGCCCCGGTCTGGGCGGCTTCGATTCCGGAGGCTAACGTCTCCGAGCAGCAGGCGCAAACGCCGGGAGACGCGAAGCAGGAGCATCATCATGGGCATATGACGCGCAAAGATTTCGAAGCGCATCGGCTTGAGCGGCTCAAAGAGATGGCTCAATACTTCGGCATCGAGTCTTCGGGCAAGACGGCACAGCAGCTTAAGCAGGAGCTAGAGGTTGCGAAGACGGCGAATAAGGACAAATGGGAAGCCTATAAGGCTGAGCATAAAGCGAGACGGCTGGAGCATCTCCGCGATATTGCCGCTAAGCATGGCATTAAGACAGACGGCAAGAGCGAGGAGCAGCTGCGCGAGGAGCTGTACAAGATTCATGGCGGCAGAAGCAAAGGCCATGTCGAGCAGCCTTCCGGCGGCTGGCATATCCATGAACATGAGCATAAGCAACAACAGCAAAACGAGGATACGAAGCAGCAGCAATAACATCCGGATAGAGGCCTGTTCTAAATCCGCGAATAGAAGAGGTGGCTGTCACAAAAGCAGGTTCGCTCACTTTGCAGACAGCTTGCCTAATTCTAAAAAATGTGAAAATAAAGAAAAGGCGGGGTATGGGAGATTATCCATGCATCGCCTTTTCTCGATTTCAATCCATCCGGGAAAGTTTCGAATTCCGAACGAAAGGTTCGATATGAACTCTTCATTGAGTAATCATCAATGGACTTTCGTTGATCGATGATTTTCTATAGACAGAATATCGGCTTCGCAAAATGGCCCAGTACCTTGTAGGTACTGGGTTTGTTCGTATGGGTATATTACGATGCCGGTATTCGATATACCTAGTGACGTAAAGGACGGGAAGCAGGGGTGCTGCCCCTATATGCTTGCAGGTCTCCGGTAACAGCTCGGCAGAAGCAATCGACAGATTATCACGTTAGGAGCATGGACTCTTACGTATTCGGCGGCTTGCCGAAAAATATTCAGGTACACCGTCATCACCTCAGTACATGAGATGACCGCCAAACCAATATAATATAGGGTCTTGACGGTTTGAATGGACCGCTTATGAAGAAGACTGATTACGATGTCATTATTATCGGAGCCGGAGCGGCCGGGGAGGCTATTTTGCTCGAATGGAGATCGAATTCCGGTTAGAAAGAAGGAATGGTATTGCTTCCGCCTAAACAAAGAACGCCCATTATTAGACCTGGAACCTTCTCGTTTATTGCCGCGGCCGATCGTTTGCGGTCCGTCTACGACGGCTACAATGAACAACTTCTCTCACATCCTATCGCAGTTGATTTTGATTTTATCGGAGAATCGATCACGCAGTATTGGGATTTACAAGTCTATTTTCATTCAGCGGGCAAGTTTATCATTAATCGAGGGATTGCGGGAGACGTTACGCCGACGATGTTACGGCGTTTTCCGGCAGACGTCATTCAGTTAAAACCTAAATATGTTCACATTTTAGGGGGAACAAACAATACCTGGAGGCTGGATGCCGTTGAAGGGGACCAGAGAAGAACCCCCGGACAAATCTATGATGAAATTTTAAAGGATTTTACGATGATGGTACGGCTGGCCAGGAGCAACGGTATAATGCCGATAGTCGGTTCGAGCCTTCCTTCGGGCAGAAACATTCCTTGCTTTCATTTTGAACCCATTATTCAATGCCCCAATTGCAGCAGCGACACCCGAAACGAATTACTCGCCGCTTCGAATATCGCGCTCAAAAAAATGACTAGTCACGAAGGAGCAATCTATATCGATTATCACGCCCAGTTAGTTGGTCCCGACGGAAAAACATTGCGGCCGGAACTGGCCGATGATTCCCTGCATCCTAATGTACTTGGCTATAACATCATGGCGGCCGTATTGCGCAGAAGTTTGTTAAAATATGGTATTGTCATTTAACGTCCGGAGACGGGCTCCTAAGAGAAGTAAGGAGCTCTATTTGGTTTGCCGATATTAAAACTTTAGCGCTTCGTCCTGATCCGCATCCGAAAGCAAGGCAGCTTTACGTGTTGATTGCCAATTGCTCGACTGATTCTGCAACCAAAAGCAGCTATAAACCAACGCGGTTTTTGTCGATTATTTTACATGGAAACTTATTCAATTAGCATTGTACTGTCTATAATTTGTCAAGTATACTAGACCCATATCATATTTTGGCAAATAACGTCGATTTATGCTTGTCCAATTTGGAGGGACTGATAGAGTAGTGAGGAAGATTCGATTAAGCATCGCTCAGAAGCTGGTCATATCCTTGGGGATGCTTATACTCCTTTCATTCGTCATATTGGTCTCTGCCCACCTCGGCAAGCTTTACGATACGAATCTAAGGGAAAGCGAGCTGCTCGCCCGGACCGAGTCCATGGCTTACTCCCATCGGTTCGCGAACAATCTCGATGAGACGATCGCGGTTCTCGAGACGTTAAGATCGATCATGGATCAGATGCGCGAGGATCAAGCGCAAAATCGCGATTATATCGTCCGCGTCCTGCAAAAGGTGCTGGAAGAGCACCCGAATGTGCTTGGCGTCTATACGCTATGGGAGCCGAACGCTTTCGACGGCAAGGACGCGCTTCATCGAAGCAAGCTTAGCTATGACGACGAGACCGGACGCTTCATTCCGTACGCGGTTCGCACGGGAGATGCTATTGAGGTGCTGCCTCTCCAGAACTACGAGGATGAGGTCGAAGGCGCGTACTATCAAATTCCGAAACGGACGAAACGTTTTTCGCTTATAGAGCCTTATATGTATGAAGTTGAAGGCAAGCAAATACCGATGACCTCGCTCGTGCTGCCGATTCTAGACGGACAAGGCGAATATTTGGGAATGGTGGGCGCCGACATCTCCCTTGAGGTCGTTCAGGCGCAAGTCGAGAAAATTCATCCGCTTGGGGGCTATGCGAATATCGTTACATCGGGGAATCGTTATCTCGCTAACGGTCTCAATCCCGAGCTTGTCATGAAACCTTATGTTGCATGGCCGGGCGAGGATGGAGACATGCTTCCGAGAAGCGCTAAGCCCGAGCTTAGATACACGTCGGATGTAGAGCTGTCCGGACAAGTGTTCAGGTTGTTTTATCCGATTCCGATCATGGATGAGATGTGGCATTTCGAGACGGTTATCCCGAAGGACAATATGCTGACGGACTTCCATAAGAGCTTGGTCGACTCCATCTCCATTACGGTCGGGGCGCTCTTCCTGATGTCGTTTATTATCCTTTATTTGGTACGCGTCATTATACTGGAGAACATTCGCAAGGTCATTCAGGTTACGAGCGCTGTCGCGGCTGGCAGCATGGACCATAAGCTCGATATTCAGTCGAACGACGAATTCGAATATATGGCGGATCAATTCAACAAAATGATCGATCACCGCATCGAAACGGAGCGATTGATCGAGTATCAGGCGACGCATGATTTGCTGACCGGACTGCCGAATCGCAACGCCTACCATCGATATATCGAAAATATAATGGCTTCCGGAATGCCGCGCCCCGAAGGTCATTTCGTGCTGCTGTTCATCGATCTGGACCGCTTCAAGGTCATTAACGACACGCTCGATTACGGAAGCGGCGATAAGCTGCTGAAGCAGATTGCCGACCGGATCGTGAAAGCGATCGGGGCGCGGGGCAAAGTGTTCCGCTTCGGCGGCGACGAGTTCATTGCCCTGTTGGAGAACGTCAATCATCTGCATCGGACGCTGATGCTGGCGGAAGACGTTCTGACGGCGATTGCCGAGCAAATCGTCATTAACGAGCGGATGTTCTACATAACGGCGAGCATCGGGATAGGCATTAAGAGCGAGATGAAACCGGATACGGGCGATCAGCTCGTGAAGGAAGCGGATATTGCCATGTACGTAGCGAAGAAGGAACGGAACACGTCCAAAATGTATTCGCCGTCCATGAACGATGTGCCGAAGAAGGAGCTTATGCTTGAGAACAGCCTGTACAAGGCGCTTGAGCATGGCCAATTCACCTTGTTCTATCAGCCGAAGATCGAGATGACGACGGGCAGAATTTATGGCGCGGAAGCACTCATTCGTTGGAAGCATCCGGAATTCGGCATGGTATCGCCGCTTGATTTTATCCCGATTGCCGAGAAAACGGGCTTCATCATTCCGCTTGGGGAATGGGTGCTTCATACGGCATGCCAGCAAATTCGCGAATGGGAGCGAATGGGGATGACCGGCATGTCGGTCAGCGTCAACATGTCGATGCTGCAATTCCAGCAGAAGCATATCGTACATACGATTGAACGGATTATATCCGATGCCGGAATAAGGCCGCAGCAGATCGAGCTGGAGATTACGGAGTCGATCTTCATGGATAATGCGGTGCATACGCTCAAAGTGCTGCATGAGCTGCAGAACCTCGGCGTGAAGCTGTCGCTGGACGATTTTGGCACGGGTTATTCCTCGCTAAGCTATCTGCAAAATATTCCGCTGCATACGCTTAAGCTCGACAAATCGTTTATTAGCGACATCGTGTCCGACTTCAAGAAGCAGATGATCTTCAAGTCGCTGATCGTCATTGCCCATAACCTGAACTTGAAAGTCGTAACCGAGGGCGTCGAGACGCAAGAGGAGCTTAGCATTATACGCGAGCATAAATGCGATGCCGTTCAAGGCTACATTTATAGTCCGCCGGTGCCGGCTGCCCGTTTCGCGGAAATCTATTTGGAGCATAATCGATAGTCGATAGTTGCACGCTTGGAATGCCGTCTTGCAGAAGACGGTATTTCTTTTTGCCAAAAGTAGGGATATGATGGATGAAACGTAGAAAATGATATAAAGGTGGATGGCAGGATGACGAATGTTGAGCAGCAGCTCTTTGCTAACCCGTATCCAGGCAGAACGTTAACGATTGGAATGACGCCTTCGGGAGAGCACTACGCGCAAATCTATTGGATTATGGGGAGAAGCGACAATAGCCGCAATCGAGTGTTCGAGTTGGACGGGCATAGCGTGAGGAACGCGGCCTACGACCCCTCGAAGCTGGAGGACCCTTCCTTAATTATCTATCATCCGATTCGAGTGCACGAAGAGCAGCACATTGTATCGAACGGCGATCAGACGGACACCTTGCATGACGGATTCGCCCAAGGCCTTACGTTCGAGGATGCGTTAAAGGAGAGGCAGTACGAGCCGGACCCGCCGCATTATACGCCGCGAATATCGGGAGTAATCGATACCCGCGCACGTCAATACAGCTTATCGATCCTAAAGTCGAATAACAATGACAAGGCCGTGTGCATCCGCAATTTCTATCACTACAGCTCCTTTACGCCAGGAATCGGACATTGCATTCATACTTATAGATCGGAAGAGCATGGGGTGCTGCGGCCGTTTATCGGCGAGCCTATAGAGATACCTATATTCGACTCCATGAAGGAGACGGCTGATTTTTATTGGCGCAGCCTTAACGAGGACAACAAAATTTCGTTGCTCGTTAAATATATAAGCGTGCAAGATCATACTTCGCATTTTGTGATTATAAATAAAAACCGTTGAATAATGGAGGGCATCCGAGGTGAAGAAGAAGCTGCTCGCGGCGCTCGCCGGAACGATCGTCTCGGCGGCGTTGCTCATAGGCGGAGTGCAGATATACAACTATATAGAGCAATCGATACCGCTCGAAACGGTGATTACGGAACAATATGGCGAGCGTATGATCGACTTCGAATTGCCGGATATGGCGGGTAATTCGATTCAAGTAACGGCATCGTCGGGGAAGCCGAAGCTGATTAATTTCTGGGCTTCCTGGTGTCCGGGCTGCAAGAGCGAGGCCGAGGATTTGAACCATATTTATTCGAAATACAAGGAAGAGATCGACATTATATCCGTGAACGTGACAACGGAGGACAGCGTGGAAGAGGCACAAGCTTTCCTTGAAGCCTACGACGTCCAAATGCCTACGCTGCTCGATAGGGAAGGGATCGTGTCTGCGCAGTATCGCATAACGGCGATCCCGACTAATTTTTTCGTCCGGGCGGATGGCACAATTGGGCAAATCACCTATGAGCTTACGAAGTCCGGAGCTGAGCCGTTCATCCAAGAGCTGCTGGGACAATAGCGATGATGAAAGCCAGACTCTATTATATGGCTGCCATACTATTAATCGTAGCCTCCGGTCTTGGCGTTCGAATGTATTCGGAGGCGCTTCCGCCCTTTGTCGCCGATCATTTCGGAGATGCCTTATGGGCATGCATGATCTATTGCAGCGTTCGATGCTTGTGGGTGAATAAGCCGGTATCATGGGCGATAGTCATAAGTATAGGCATATGCTTCGCGATCGAGTTCAGCCAGCTGTATCAAGCGAATTGGATCAACGCAATCAGACATACGACGCTAGGCGGACTCGTCTTGGGTCATGGGTTTCTATTCATTGATCTAATAAGGTATAGCGCCGGCATTATGCTTGCAGCAATCGTCGATGTAATGAAACGCCTAAGTCCGCGGACTTAGGCGTTTAATTTCAGTTTTTTGGCAAAATAGCCGTATGACTTCTCCGTCGTACACAACTCGCGAAGACCGGTGCTGATCTGGTCTCTGGCCTGCTGAATCGATGGAGCCTCCGGTATATCGTTGTCCGGCCTCTGCTCGAGTTGCTCCAGCCAGTAGTCCGAGGTCTCGTAGCACATGCTGCTCCAGCCACCGTCATGATCGTTTTCCTTCGCGCCGGTAATGACGATGTCGCCGAAGTTCTGCAATTGGACGAGCGCCGACTCATACTCCTTCTTCTGCTCCTTCGCATCGAGCTTGGCTGCTTTGCGTAATTGCCGGGAATCGATATTGCCTGCCTCGCGGATAAGCTCGTAAAGTTTATACGCATGCGTTGATAATAAGCCGTCCCGGTACCTTGCCTCAACCGTTGTTCCACCCGATAATAACACCTTAACAAGCGGAAAGGCGTCTACATGAACGAAAGAGGCCTTCGTACCGAAGAACTTCCCGTACGCCGCATAACCGTCCTTTACGATACGGATCCGCCAAAGCCATGGATCAAGCTCCGTGCCCGTATGCCACTCATTATCGGCTGCCGCTGCAGTAAGCGATGGGTACTCGGCTACCAAATCCGAGAACGGGAATATTCGATAGCGATTAACCTGCTCCACAAACTCCTCATACGTTGTTTTACTCATTTTTTCTGCTGCCTCCCGAATCTATGAATTGGAATCTATTGTTAATTATACCCAATCGGATCTTAGATTAATAGGGAAGTTGAAATCAGATTAATAGAAGATCGATGACAACCGTTAGGCTTAGGCGTTCACCCATTGCCTGCAAGACGCGTATGCTGATTGTAATGAGAGCTCAGTTGTGTCTAAGGGAGGAATCGGCATGGGGTATTACGTGGAAGTGGAGACTGATGTGAAAATATACGTAGAGGACGTGAATCCGTCCTGCACGAACGTGATCCTGTTCATACATGGCTGGCCGGCGAGCCATAAGCTGTTCGAGTATCAGTTTGGCGTGCTGCCGGCGATGGGCTATCGCTGTATCGGCATCGACCTTCGCGGCTTCGGCCAATCCGACAAGCCGTGGGAAGGGTATAGCTATGATAGGCTTGCGGACGATATCCGCTGCGTTGTCGAGGCGCTTGGACTACGGAGCTTCTCGCTTGCAGCGCACTCTGTCGGCGGCGCGATTGCGATCCGGTATATGGCCCGTTACCAAGGGTACGGCGTGAAGAAGCTGGTGCTGCTCGCTGCTGCTGCACCCAGCTTCACCAAGCGTCCGAAGTTTCCGTACGGCCTGGAGAAGGAAGAAGTGAATCAGCTTATCGATGCGACGTATAACAATCGCCCGAGAATGCTGCAGGATCTGACGTATTCGTTCTTCTATCAAAATGTCGGCGAACCTCTAGCGGATTGGTTTTTCCAGATGAATCTTCAGGCAGCGGGTTATTCGACGGCGGCAGTGATGGAGTCGCTAAGGGATGAGGTGTTATTCGGCGATCTGCCTTGGATCAAAGTGCCTACCTTGATTCTCCAAGGCATTCATGACGAGATCAGCAAACCGCCGCTGGCGGAAGCGCTGCACGAAGGCATCGCCAATTCGCGATTGATATGGCTGTATAATAGCGGTCACGGATTGATGTGGGAGCAGCGGAACGAGGTCAACGACGAGATAAGCAAGTTTATCGGCTAGCGAAGCAACTTAATGAGCATGTCCTCCGTCTAGAATGGAAAAATGGAGGGAGCAAAATGAATGAAGCGTTCTATCGGTTGTCGGTCGTTCGCCGTCATGCTTATACTCGTGCTTGCCTTTCTTGCGACAGGCTGCGGGCGATCGCAAGGGGGATATAAGGACGATGTATTAATCGGTTTTTTCTCAAGAGTGGATGCCGAGCAAGGGAAAGTGATCGTAGACATTTCGGATTGGGCGCATCGGAATGATAAAGGGCCGGGGCAGAACGATTGGGGCGCGGAGTATCATGGCAGGCTCACGAGTAGCACCATTATACGTAATGAAGCAGGAGAGACAGTAGATCTCGCGACCTTAAAGGAGGGTCAGAGAGTACGCATCTATCCGCCTGATTCAAGCACGGATAAGCTCGATGAGCTTGTCGTTCTGGAGATGACCGAGCAGGAGAAGTATAAGCGGATGGGATGGCTGGCTCAGGGCAAAGGCAGACTGCATACAGTCGTCGTAAGCGGCGAGAATGTCGATGAACGCTATGACGACAGCAAAATGGAACAGGAGATCCCATCGGCACTGAAAGGCGGGCTTGCCCTCATGGGATATGTACCGGATCATAACGTGATTATCGATGTGAAGGGACAATTCGAGCTTGAAGCATTTCCTGCCTTCCTTGTATTCGATGACGAGAAGCTGGTTTACAAAACTTACGATACAGCGGAGTTGGAGAAGTTTCTGCGATCGCAATAAGCAAGAACGGCTGGCAGAGAAGGATATTGTTCCTTCTCTGCCAGCCGTTTGACGTTTCCTGCTTGGCTTAGATCGTCCATTGCGAATGAACGACGGCGCTCACGTACCAAAACCCTTCATGCTGCTCGAGCACCAGGATGAGACTTTCCCAATCCATCCCTTCATATTGCTTGTCGAAGCCGCTGAAATGATAATCGACGATATAGCTATTCGGGAATACTTCATCGATGTTGACGATCGTATTTCCATGTCCAAGGATCTCATCTTGGCCAACGCTCTCCGCATCGATAAACGGTTTGTCGTAAACGAATTTATCGTAATATTGCGCGAAGGTTAGCTCAATCGGGTCGCCTGAACCGTCATGGACGCCCCACGTACGAACGGTTGCATCGGTCAAATCAGGCAATTCGTCCTTTTGAAAGACGAGCGCGGTTGCTTGATCGATATGGGCGTAAGGGGAGAATAGCAGCCCCTTCTCCGGATGGATAACCGCGGCAAGCTTCGTCAAATCTTTGTCCTTCAACGCGCGAATGACGGCATCGGCAGCCTCTTGGCTAGTCGCTGCTGCATGATCGCCGTTCTGCTCGTCACCGCCTTGATTAGCTTGGTTGTCGTTATCGTTGGTAGGGACAGGGCTCGCAACAGGGCTGCCGCCTGTATTGTCAGGGTCGCCGCCGTTTGCCGAGCAGCCGATTAGCAGCGCGAACAGTGCGATTGAAAACATGAGCTTTTTCATTATCATTTTGATCCCCTCTACTTAGGTTAGTGTCAAAAATGCTATTGTATGATGTCAGACGCAATCGCCATGTAAAAGTTGCAGGCGGGCTTGTATTGAAAGCGCTCGTTTGCTAAAATAGGCATTGTTAAACGTTTAGTAAAATTATTAACTAAATTAGAAGGTGCGACATGGCAACGATAAAACAGATTGCGCAAGAAGCCGGTGTTTCCGCTGCCACCGTATCCAGGGTACTGAACAACGATTTGACTTTATCGGTTAGCGAGGAGACAAGAACCCGTATCTTTAGCATTGCCGAACAGCTCCAATATAAGCCAACGCGATTGCGGCGGATGAAGAAAGAAGAGCTGCTGTCCAGGCAGCAGATCGGACTGCTGATGTGGTCATCGCTTGAGGATGAGCATAACGATCCTTATTTCTTCTCCATACGCAAAGGGATCGAGAAGCGCTGCGAAGAGCTCGGACTCTCGATCATGAAGGTGCTTCGCGGCAATGGACGGGACGAATGGCAGCCGCTGCACGAGCTCGACGGGTTAATTGTGGTTGGCTCGATTAACGATCAGGACGTTAATCACCTGTATGCGAATCGGGATCGAATCGTGTTTCTGGACCATAATACGCCGCCGCATGACTGCGATTCGGTTAACCTCCATTTTGAGCAAGCAATGAAGGACGTGGTCGGGCATCTGCTTGCGCTTGGTCATACTTCCATTGCGATGATCAGCGGCGAAGATCGTTTGCATACGCTGAGCCATCAGCCGATGCAAGCGCAGGAAGGCATCGATCCGCGGCGCCATTATTTCAATCTGCTATTGAATGAACGCGGCTTGTACCGCCCGGATCGGATCGTGATGGCAGACTGGTCCTCCGGCGGAGGTTATGAGGCGATGAATAAGCTGCTGGATCGTGCCCAAGATCAGCTTCCGACGGCTTGTTTCGTCGCCAGCGATCCGATGGCTGTCGGCGCATTGCGGGCCCTGCATGAGCGGGGGGTGCGAGTGCCGGAAGACATGGCGGTTATCGGTTTCGACGATATTGAGCTGTCTGCGTATTTGAGCCCGCCGCTCACTACCGTCCGCGCACATACGGAGCAGATGGGCAGAACGGCGGCGGGGTTGCTGCTGGAGCGCATTGAAGGCCGTGAAGCAGCCGTTCACGTCGAGGTCAACACGACGTTGATGGTAAGGGAAAGCTGCGGGTATAAGGCTTAGTTTTTTGCACGATATTACATGAACCGTTTGGAGGATATGACAATGTCTATTCATTATGATGAACTGAAAAAGGTATTTCATTTGCAGTCGAAGGATACGAGCTACGTTATTCAGCTTACGAAGCAGGGTTACCCGGCGCACTTGTATTGGGGCAAAAAGGTTCGCGGCTTGCAGCTTGACCGATTGCTGGAGCTTAAGGAGCGCGCTTCGTTCAGCCCGAGCACGGATATGAGCCAGCTCGCGTTGTCGCTCGATACGCTGCCGCAGGAATATCCGACTTACGGAAGCTCCGATTTCCGGACGCCGGCCATTCAAGCGGCGCTGCCGAACGGTTCGACCGTTTCGGAGCTTAGCTATGCTTCGCATACGATTCGCAGCGGCAAGCCGGAGCTTGCAGGTCTGCCTTCTGTATACACGGAGCAAGATGACGAGGCTCAGACGTTGGAGCTGACATTGAAGGATGAGCTGACGGGCCTTACGGTCGTTCTTGCCTATACGGTATTCGTGAACTTCGATGCGATTACTCGCTCGGCTACGATAATCAATAATGGCAGCTCGACTCTGCAACTGCAGCGGGCGCTTAGCATGAGCCTTGACTTCGCGCATGACCGGTTCGAAATGCTGCAATTGTCCGGCGCATGGACGCGCGAGCGTCACGTGCATAAGCGAAAGCTAGAGCCTGGCATGCAGTCGGTGGAGAGCCGCCGCGGTTCGAGCAGCCATGTGCAAAATCCGTTTATCGCCCTTCTGGCTGAAGGAGCGGACGAGGATCATGGCGATGTATACGGGGCGAGCTTCGTCTATAGCGGCAATTTCGTTGCCGGCGTCGAAGTCGACCAGTTCCATTCGGCACGCCTGTTCATGGGACTCAATCCGTTCGACTTTAACTGGAGACTGGAAGCGGGCGAGCGGTTCCAGACGCCGGAGGTTGTCCTTGTTCACTCCGATCAAGGACTTGGCGGCATGTCGCGCAGCTTCCACGATCTGTATCGCTCAAGACTGACTCGCGGTCAGTTCCGCGACAAGACGCGTCCGATTCTCGTCAACAACTGGGAAGCGACGTACTTCAACTTCAATGCAGACAAGATCGAATCGATCGCCAAAGTCGGACAAGAGCTGGGCATCGAGCTGTTCGTACTCGACGATGGCTGGTTCGGCAAGCGCGACAATGACAAGACTTCGCTCGGCGACTGGTTCGTCGACCGCAACAAGCTGCCGAACGGACTGGAAGATCTCGTCAGCCGCGTGAAGCGACTCGATATGCAGTTCGGCCTATGGTTCGAGCCGGAGATGATCTCGCCGGAGAGCGAGCTGTATCGCGAGCATCCGGATTGGTGTCTCCATATTGAAGGTCGGAGACGTACGCAGGCTCGTCAACAGCTTATTCTTGACCTTAGCCGTGCGGACGTTCGCGAATATATCGTACGAGTGATATCGGATATTCTCTCCAGCGCGCCGATCACTTACGTGAAGTGGGACATGAACCGCAACATGACCGAGATCGGTTCGGCCCTTCTGCCGCCGGAACGTCAGCGCGAGACGGCACACCGTTACATGCTTGGCTTATACGAGGTGCTTGAGAAGATTACGAGCTCGTTCCCGCATATTTTGTTCGAGAGCTGCTCGGGCGGCGGCGGACGCTTCGATCCGGGAATGCTCTACTATATGCCTCAGACATGGACGAGCGATAATACCGATGCGGTTTCCCGTCTGAAAATTCAATACGGTACAAGCATCGTGTACCCGGTAAGCTCCATGGGCGCTCACGTATCGGCCGTGCCGAACCATCAGGTAGGCCGAGTGACGTCGCTTGAGACAAGAGGCAATGTCGCATTGTCGGGCAACTTCGGTTATGAGCTGGATTTGACGAGATTTACGGAGGAAGAGAAGGAAACGGTTAAAGAGCAAGTAGCGCTGTATAAGGAAGTCCGTCATTTGGTGCAGTTCGGCGACTTCTATCGCCTGCTTAGTCCGTTCGAGGGCAACGAGACGGCATGGATGTTCGTGGCGAAGGATAAGAGCGAGGCGTTCGTTGTGTTTGCCTCCGTTCTTCAAGAGCCGTATCCGAAGCTGGACCGTTTCCGTCTGAAAGGACTCGACCCGAATCGGGATTATGTGCTTGATGGCGGGGAAGGCGCATACGGCGGCGACGAGCTGATGTTTGCCGGACTCAAGGTACCGCAGTTCCACGGCGATTATGCAAGCCGCGTATACCGATTCCGCGCGCTGTAGGAAGCAGCGATAGCGGTGAAGAAGAAGGCCTCATCCTTGATGGATGAGGCCTTGCGCGTTTAATTGGTATATAGAAAGTATGGCGACTAGTAGCTAGATCCAAGTGACGCGATGAACGTTCCCAAGAATAGTACGACGATCAACACATAAAGAATAGTAATGATCAATGCCCACAGCAAAGCGGCTTTATAATAGTTCTGTTTAGTCGGGTTGCCTTCGCCGAAAGCCCACACGAACATCATGATGATGTTGACGATTGGAATGATCAGAATAAGCATTTGCAGCATCCAGTCCTTAACGGTAATAACTGGCGATACTTGCTGATTCGGATTGTACCCCCCGTTGTAAGGATTGACTTGCGGCTGATTGTTGTAATCCAATTGATTCGCTCCCTTAAGTTCGATTAACGTTGTCACACAACGTTCACATGATTATTATAGCGGGAACGAAGTTTATTTCAATCCCTTTTTTGCTAAAATCCCCCTAAAATATTAAAAATACTACGAAACTTGTCCCATTATTCGCTAGAATAGTAGATTAATAGACAACTGTACAGCAGGTCTTTTAGGGATAAATGTCGAAAAAAACGATTTAAATTAGCAATGAAACGATTGCTATTGACGTTACGTCAAGTCCTATACTAAAGCCAGGAGGTGCAGGCATGGATCCACATATGCAGCCTAATCAGAAGTACGCCATAGGCGCTTTCGCCAAGCTGACGGGTGTAACGGAGCGGGCGCTCCGATATTATGACCGCAAAGGACTGCTCGCGCCGTCCATCCGCAATGAGCACGGCCACCGTTTTTATACCGAGCAGGACCTGCTGCAATTGCAAAAGATTTTAACGCTCAAATATTTGGACTTTTCGCTGGAGGAGATCGGAAGTTATTTAGAGAGGCCGGAGGTCGATTTGCAGCACTCGTTGGCGGCCCAATATGAAATGCTTCAGCAGAAGCAGAGGCAGCTTGAACGGGTAATGGAGACGATCTCGCGCATGCGGAAGCTCGTGGAAGGAGCGGGCAAGGTCGATAGCCATCTGCTTCTCGTATTCATTCATAGCATTCAGCATGAAGAGGTGCAGAAGCAATGGCTGTCGCGGCAAATGCCATCCTCGGTGGTCGACGCTATTTATATGAAGGGCATGTCCAAGGAAGAACGGTTGGAGCAAGAGAAGCAGATGATCGCGATATTGTTGCGGATGAAGGAGCTTCATAAACAAGGTATGGAGCCTTCGGATGAAAAGGTAGCGGCAATGGGAGTGGAAATGCTGTTTTTGTTGGAGAGTCTGCTTAGCACGGTTATTAAAGGGCTTTGCGAGCAGGAACTCGCGCAGATTGAAGCGATCGGCAACATTGAAGGAAGCATCGATCCTTTCTTATTCCCGAATGCCTTCACGAAGGAAGAGGAAGTTTTTTTCGCGAGCGCATTTGAGCACGTGGAGGCGCTTAAGAAGCTGGCTAGGGGAGATGTTCGAGATGAAGGATAGGGAAGAATCAAGAGCAGGGGCAACTGAAGCTGCCGGTATGAATGTCGTTCAGTTCTTCAAGCTAATAATGAAGCATAAGCCGGCTGCCTGGTTGATTGCCGCCGCTGTGTTGTTAGGTATAGGAGAGACGGCGCTATCGCTGGCGATACCTTTGCTGACGATGGATATGGTCGAGGAGCTGTCTGCCTCGAGCCTGAGGGCGGCAACGATTTTTGTACTGGGAGCTGTATTTCTGACGCAGACGGCGATGTCCGGCTTCTCCGTCTATACGATGTCATACATCGGCCAATATGTCATAAGCGGACTGCGGGGCGAGGTATGGGGCCGGGTATTGAAGCTTCCGATTCCATTCTTTGACCGGAACAGCTCGGGCGAGACGATGAGCCGTGTAACGAACGATACGAACGTGATCAAAGATTTTATCGTCGGGCATGTGATATCGTTTCTTGGAGGCATCATCTCGGTAGTCGGGGGCGTCATCCTGCTGCTGACGATCGATTGGCGCTTGACGCTTCTCATGCTCGTAGCCGTCCCCGCTGCATTGCTCATCCTATGGCCGCTCGGGTCGAGGATGTTCAAAGTGTCTAAGGCGATGCAGGACGAGACGGCGCTGTTTCAAGGCGATCTTGGCCGCGTGCTGTCCGATATTCGGCTTGTGAAGGCTTCTTTAGCCGAGCCGCTGGAGAAGCGGCAGGGCAGCTTCCGCATCGCCAGACTGTTTCGATTCGGGCTGCAGGAGGCCAAGATTGTCTCGATCGTATCGCCGCTAATGATGTCGGTCATGCTGCTCATTCTCGTGATGCTGATCGGATACGGCGGCGTGCGGGTTGCGCAAGGCTCGCTTAGCGGGGGAGAGCTGGTCGCCATCATCTTATACATGTTCCAGATTGTGATGCCGTTCACGCAGATGGCTTCGTTCTTCACGCAATTTCAGAAAGCCATGGGGGCTTCTGGGCGGCTGCAAGAGCTGCTGGACGAACATCCCGAGCAGTATGCACATGCGGATGCGGCAGAACATCATGCATATGAGGCATCTTCCGCTGCAACGAAGCAACCGATTGAATTCGTCGATGTGGGGTTCGGCTACACGCCGGATCGCGGCTTGCTGCAATCCTTGTCGCTGCGGATAGAACCGGGACAGATGACGGCTTTCGTCGGCCCGAGCGGTACGGGCAAGACGACGTTATTTTCCTTGATCGAGCGTTTCTATGAGCCTAGCTCGGGCTTCATCAAGTATGGCGAGCATCCCATTGCCGATATGCCGCTGGAGGCGTGGCGCAGGCGAATCGCATATGTCTCGCAGGATAGCCCGATGATGGCAGGAACGATCCGGCATAACTTGACCTATGGACTACTCGATCTGACCGATGAAGTTAGGCTAAGGGAGGCGATCGGGCAAGCGAACTTGACTTCCTTTCTATCCTCGCTCCCCGAGGGCTTCGAGACGGAGGTAGGAGAGAGGGGCGTGAAGCTGTCCGGCGGGCAGCGCCAGCGTTTGGCGATTGCCCGCGCGATCCTGCGCGATCCGGACATTCTGCTGCTCGACGAGGCGACGGCGCATCTCGACAGCGAGTCGGAGCGGCTTGTACAAGAGGCGCTTAAAGCGCTGATGCAAGGCAGAACGACGCTCGTCATCGCTCATCGCCTCTCGACCATTCGCGGAGCCGACCGGATCGTCGTCTTGGAGAAGGGCGAAGTGACGGGACAGGGCACGCATGCGGAGCTGATGGAGTCGCACGAGCTTTATAACAAGCTCGTACAGCATCAATTCGTAGCTGACATCTAGTCTATTGCTCATAACCGTGCGCTACAGGAACTTAGGCGCACGGTTATTCCGTCATATACACGGCATCGCCAACGGCCAATCGACCGGTATGCTCGACGCTCGCGTAGACGCCGAAGCTTAGACCGAGCTTTTCGTTCACCGTCCTGAGCAGGGTGCTATCCTTCTCGAGCCGATCCGGATCAATCGTAATCATCGAGCAACGTTCGCATTCGGAATGAATCTGGAGCCTTACCTCACCGACTGACAATCGTTTGCCAATCCACTCTCGTTCATGGCCCGCGTCTTTGTCGATCGCCAGCACGATATTGGCTCTGAACCGTCGTTTGTCTAGCTCCTTGCCCCATAACCGCTCCAACAAACGCAGCGACTCGTCGGTAATGATGAGTATGCCGGCGCTGTCTACAGCCAGCAAGCCTTCGTTGCCAGGCGCATAGTCCACCATCGTCAGCTTGTTCCTCGCATGCGTTTGAATCCGGGCTAACAGCTTGTCATTCCATTCGTAAATACGTCCGTCAGGCCCTGTAATTTCGACAGGAGGGAACGCTTGCTCCGAGCCTTCCCGGGCGAGCTTGGCCTTGTACTCAAGCATGCCCGCGTAATCGCGAGCGGTATAGTATCTGTCCCAGCCATCCTTCGTATCGTCGATGAAAGCACGAGCTCGGTCGCCATATAAGCCATGTGCATCAACGCGACACGAAGCCAAGCTCTCGCCGGCAAAGGATTTGACAGGGTATCTGTTCAGTTGAACGATTGTTCCGATTGGTTTGTTCGACATCGTAACGTTAGCGTCCTTTCCTTTCAAGTGTATAGGATAGAGAAAAAAAGCAGAGAAGCCGGGTTTGCCCAAGCTTCTCTGCTCCGCCCAGCATTCGTATGCTCCCGAATGAAACGCCCCATGCCGCCAAAAGGAAGTCGATAGCCGTCTCACCTTGCCGGAATGAATTGTTTAACCCAACTGCCGAAGCTTGCCGGATTGCGGCTTTGGACAAGAATAACACCCTCGCCGCGGAATCTGCACACGAGCGCCTCGCCGCTCGTAATGCTGGAGAACCAACCCTTCGATGCCTTCTCGATGCTGTACTGCATATAGCTCGGCCAGGCGACCAGATGGCCGTTATCGACAATGACCTCTTCGCCGGGCGCGAGATTAATCGCATGAATAGCGCCGTAGGAGGAGAGGAAGACAGTGCCTCTTCCGCTGATCTCGACGATGAAGAAACCTTCCCCGGAAAATAAGCCTTTGGCGAGATTTTGCATTTTCGTATTGACCTGAATGCTGTCCGATCCGGCCAGAAAACCGTCCTTTTGTACGTTGAGCGTATAACTTCCGTCCAGTTCGATGGACTGAATATCGCCCATTGCGGCGGGTGCGAGCAATACTTCTCCGTTACCTCTTGCAGCGGTCATTTCCTGGAAGAAGAACTTCTCCCCGCTAAGCATCCGTCCGAAGCCTCTCATCAACCCTCCGTCAACCGTGCCTGTCAGATCGATCGTAGGCGACATCGATACCATTGCGCCGGACTCGGCTTTGACCTTCTCGCCCCGATTAAGTCCTACTCTCAGAAGCGCGAACGCGCCTTGGTACAGCACCTCGTATTTCATATGTATTCCTCCCATCCGTGGACCTGTAATCGTCTTTCACTTAGGTCAAGTATAATCCATTTCTATCTTAGAGTGTACGTTCCATTTCCATTCATGCCAAGCCTTATTGAAACATATAGATTAGACAGGCTATTTGTAAGGGACTGGTTGAGATGTTATCGTTGTCCAAAATCGGAGCAATCATCGTCGGAAGCGTGTTAATCGCGATCGGCATTAATATCTTCGTTGTGCCCTTGGGCATTCTTGACGGAGGGGTTATCGGCATTGCGCTTATTATTAATTACCTATTTGGCATCAAGATCGGCTTGGTCATGCTGCTGTCCAGCATTCCGATCTTTGTGTTGATATGGTTTCACAATCGGGAGCTGCTGTTCATCAGCATTAGCGGTTTGCTGTTATCCAGCTACTTGATCGATTTAATGGAGCCTTATCAATATTACTTTAGTTACTACATCGAGTGGACGGCCTTTACGAGAGCTGTTATCGGCGGTTTTATTATCGGGACGGGGATCGGCATTATGCTGCGTTACCATGTATCCACGGGTGGAACGGATCTGGTCGCGGAATATTTATCGGGGTTCGTTAAAATCAACGTCGGCATCATCGTGCTCATTATCGATTTGTTGGTTATAAGCATCGGAGAGTGGGTGCTTCCTGGCGACAGCTTCATGCTGTCTCTTATGACCATTTCGGCAGGCGGAGTAGCGACAAGTCTCTGCACGTTGAAGCGTTCCGAACATGGTTGAATGACACGATAGCTTGAATAGAACAAGACCCCAGCCGCGTGAACGCACGCTGCGGGGGCTTATTCCGTTGCAAGCATGACAACAGCTAGACGGTATACCGCTCTCTAATCATTTTTACATGATGAAGCTCATGGCCGGAAATGATATAAGCGAGCGCATTGACAGTTATTTCGTTGTTATTCACGATGCCTCGCCTTGCCGGAGCGGTAACCGGCAACGTGCGAAGCAGAGACAACGTCGAGCGGCGAATGCTCGTATAGCGCTCCATCAACTCGTCGTTCGATAGGGTGTCGAAGGAAGCGGGTTCTATATAATCGTCTTGTTCGAAGCCCGGCAGCGCTGTAAGGTCGCCTCTGGCAATGCGAAGCAGTCTGTAGCTCATAATGGCTTCCGTATCGGCGATATGTCCGAGCACTTCCTTCAAGCTCCACTTGCCTTCGGCATAGCGGTATAAGGCCTGCTGCTCAGTCAGCGAGGCGTAATAATCGACCGTTTCTTGCTGCTGGCGCTCTAGCAGCTCTACAATATTTCCATCGGGTACAATGCTAACGTATTGATTTTGGTAAGGCGAGTATTCGTCGCTTGCCGGACGCGTGAACATGAAGGTACCATCCTTTCGATTAAGGGAATATTAGCAAGTATAATAAATAAACCGCCCTGCTGGAAGCAGGGCGGTCCACTTTTATGTTAGCCGACGGATTTTTTCTCGAGCAGACGTTTCAACTCTTCGTCGATGCGAGCATTGCGGATCTCGTTTTGCTGTTCTATTGCATGGCCTTGCGTGGACGGCGAGCCGTATGCGCTCTTGGACAGCTCGCGCTGCGCTTCCCATTCCATTACTTTCTGCTCGATCCGATCGAAGCCTCTAGCAGCTTCGCTGCCCTGCAGCGATTGCGACGACATTGGATGGCCGCTTGCGCCAGTACCGCTTTGTCTGACGCGAGCAATTAGCTCCGTGCGTTTGCTTTGCAGGCGAGCTTTCTCTTCCTTCAACGACTCGATGCGCCCTGCAAGCTCGGCAGCAGCATCGGTTGCGATCTGCAGCAAACGCGCTTTCTCTTCCACTTGCTCCATGTAGAGGAGTTTCGCTTCAAGTGCTAATCTAGCATCAGCTTCGCGTTGTTCCGATGCTGCCTGAATTGCTTTGCCCTCGTAATAAGCGGCTTGCTCATTCAGCTCGGTAAGCTTCGCTTGAAGCATGCGAGCCTGTGCTTGCTGTTGAGGCAATGCACGTTCGGCCTTAGCGACCTCCTCGTCCAAGTCGCGCAAATAGTGATTCAGCATCATAACCGGATTTTCCATCTTGTCCAACATCTCATTGGCCGCAGCTTTCGTCATGCTAACTACGCGTTTCAAAATTCCCATCTTCATCAGCTCTCCTTTTATAGTCTAATAATATTAGTAGTGATCTACGAATCTGAAATCTTGGTTCGCCTTCGGAACAACCAACGTGGCAATTAAGTAGATGACGGCCACTGCGCCAAAGCTGAAGAACGATGCGATAACGACTAATAATCTTATTATCGTAGGGTCAATGCCCAGCCATTCGCCCATTCCTCCGCAAAGTCCCGAAAGCTTGCTGTCCGTTGTCGAACGAAACAGTTTTTTCATTGTTAACCATTCCTTTCTGCCTCTCAGCTATACCTTTATTGTAAAGATCGGCAGAAGCTTTCGTAACAGTCCCCGGTCGGTTTTGGAAGCTGGGCTTAAGGCGGGGAAGGGCTACGACGTCTGACGGGGAGATGGTGCTGCCGGCGGTGGATGTCAGATAAAAGAAAGGCCCGAGCAGCTTGCTGCCCGGACCCGATCGTATGGACACTCATGCCTATTCGCTCAGAAAGGTGCGAACTTGGCCGTTTGCCTTGACTGCCTTGACGTTATAAAAGTTAACGGTCGTGCTGATGACGAATTCCGGCGCCGACTGCTGCTCTCCGCGCTTCTGGCGATGCCCAGCGATATGCTCCGGGCTCTTCTCCCAGTTCTTCCAGGCTTCTTCGGATTCCCAGCGGATCGTAACGATAACCTCCTCTTGCTCTTTCTTCTTCTTATTGACCATAACGCTTATATCGATTAAACCCTCGCGGCCGTCCAAGGCGCTAGGTCCGCTGAAACGCTCGACTACTTTATCCGCATTGCCGGGCTCGACCAAGATCGTTCTCGTTTGGTTTAACATCGACTATTCAACCGCCTTTGCTGCTTCATTAATCATTTCCGTACCAGAGATCAAGCCTCCGCCGGACAAGTACCAATAGCCAGGATCGAGATAGAAGATTTTATTGTTTTTGAAAGCGTTCGTTTGTTTGATAAGATCGTTCTCGATGACTTGTTTTGCGGGTTGTGCCCCTTCGCCGCCCGCAACGGCATCTCGGTCGACAACGAACAGGATGTCGGGGTTTTTCTCCAGTACATATTCATTGGATACGCTTTGTCCGTGCGTATCGGATTCAATCGCTGCATCGGCCGGTACGAAGCCGAACACGTCATGAATGACGCCGAAGCGGGAACCGGGTCCGAATGCGGACATTTTGCCGCCTGTCGTCAGAAGGATTAGCGTTTTGCCGGCATTAGCCGCTTTCGCGTTAAGGTCGGCGCTTGCAGCCTGAATGGCTGCAAGTTCTTTCGCTGCCTCCGTGTCTTCGCCGAACGCTTGGCCAATTATCGTTAGGTTGGCAGCGAACGATTGCTCATAATTGGCGTAGTCGACCGACATAAGGATCGTCGGAGCGATCTTGTTCAATTCTCCGTAAGCTTCCGACGTTCTGCCTCCGATGAAGATAACGTCCGGCTTCAATGCGTTCAGCTTCTCGAAGTCGGGCTCGAACAAGGTTCCGGCATTTTCATATTTGCCGTCCTTGTATTTCGCGAGGTATTCGGGAAGGCTTTCTTGCGGTACTGCTGCTACTTCAATGCCAAGCTTATCAAGCGTATCGAGTACACCATAATCAAAGACGACGACTTTAGCTGGATTGGTCTTCACCGTTGCCGTACCTAGCTCATGCTTAATCGTCATTTCGGCAGGTGCGCTTGGCGCTTCCGTTGGCGCAACGGTTGGCGCGTTCGTTGCAGCCTCCGCCTGTGCGGTCGTTGCACCGCCGCTTTTGTTTGCATTGCTGGCGCCGCACGCCGATAGGACGGATGCAAGCATGACAGTTAGAATGATGAGTACGAATGACTTCTTCATTTCTGAATACACTCCTCTTTGCTTCATTTGGTATATAGTCATCCAGGAACCGCGGATTCCCGTTACAACTCAAGAGAAATAAACGCATATTTTGTTGCCGTCAATAAGATGAATCGGAATATCCATATCGTAGACGCCCTTCAGAACCGCCGAATCGATCATTTCGTTAGTTGGCCCTTCACGGACGATACGCCCTTCCTTCATGGCGACGATCGCATCGGAATAACAGGAGGCGAAGTTGATGTCATGCAGGACGAGCACGACCGTGCGTCCGAGTTCATCCGTTAACCGCCGAAGCACCTTCATGATTTGAACGGAATGCTTCATATCGAGATTGTTAAGCGGCTCGTCAAGGAGGATGTACTCCGTATTCTGGGCGAGTACCATGGCGATGAACGCACGCTGTCGCTGCCCGCCGCTTAGCTTGTCGAGATATTGATTGCGAAGCGGTTCAAGCTCCATGTATTGGATCGCTTCTTCGACCTGCTGTTTGTCCTCGCTTGTCAATCTGCCCCGAGAATGGGGGAAGCGGCCGAATTCAACGAGCTGTTGAATGGTCAGCCGAACGTTAATGTCGTTCGTCTGCTTCAAGATCGATACGGTTCGCGCAAGCCGCTCGCTGTCGGTTTGCACGACATTAAGGCCGTCGATGCTCACCTCGCCGGCATCCATAGGAAGCAGCCGGCTCATGATGGAGAGCAGCGTGCTCTTGCCCGCGCCGTTAGGTCCGATAAGCGAAGTGATGCGCCCTTTGGCGATACGCACATGGATGTCGTGAATGCCTTGTCCTGCGCCGTATCGTTTGGTTACGTTGCGCACGTCAATCATGTTTTGTCCTCCTTCAGCATCAAAATAAGAAAGTACCCGCCACCGATGAAGTTAAGAATAACGCTTAGCGAGGTGGAGAAGGTGAATATCCGCTCAACGACGAGCTGTCCTCCAATTAGGGACGCTACGCTTATGAGGATCGCTGCCGGTAAGACAGTGCTGTGACGGTATGTGCCGACTACCCGGTAAGCGACGTTCGCGACGAGCAATCCAAGGAATGTAATAGGGCCGACAAGCGCCGTCGATGTGGCTACGAGCACGGCAACGCATATGAGCATCCTGCGAACGGTTCGGTCATACGGTACGCCAAGATTTACGGCATGCTCCCTACCCAGCGCAATCACGTCCAAATATTTGAACTCGCGATAGAATACCGATACTGCCGCAATCGATATTAATGCTGCCATAAGCAAAATATCGGAGTTCACGTTATTGAAGCTCGCGAACATTTTGTCCTGCACGAGCAGGAAGTCGTTCGGATCGAGCAGCATTTGCAAAAACGACGATATGCTCGAGAAGAACGTTCCGCAAACGATGCCGACGAGCAGCAGGAAGTACAAGTACCTGCCTTGTATTCGGAATAGCATCCGGAACAGCAGTCCGGAGAAAGCAACCATGAGAATAACAGACAACGCGAATTGTTCATGCTTGCCGATCGCCGTAAAGGCCGATGAGCCGAATACGAATATAATGACGGTATGCAGCAGCAGGTAGAGCGAGTCGAGTCCAATGAGGCTAGGCGTCAGAATCTTGTTGTTCGTCAACGTCTGGAACACGACGGTCGAATAAGCGATCGCTGCGCCCGTCAACGCGATAGCGCCGATCTTGCGCGCTCTGCGCGGCAGGACGTAATCCCAATCCCCTGAGGCGTCGATCGTTAGAAATACGGCTGTTAGGCCAAGTGCGAGCGCGGCGAGCAGCAGCAGCTTCCAATGGTCACGCATATGATGGTCTCCTTAGCAGCAAATACAGGAAGATCGCGCTTCCGAGCACGCCTACCGTTAATCCGATCGGTATTTCGTACGGGAAGATAGCAATGCGTCCGATAATATCGCAGCCGAGCACGAATACGGCGCCGAGCAAGGCGGTATGCGGCAGGCTGCTCTTCAGGTCGTCGCCGCGGTAGAGCGAGACAAGGTTCGTGATTATCAGCCCAAGGAAAGGCAACGAGCCGATCGTAAGCAGCACAACCGAGGATACGAGCGCCACGATGACGAGTCCGATGCTCACGACTCTGCGGTAATGCAGGCCGAGATTTGTTGCGAAATGTTCTCCCATGCCGGCAATCGTGAACCGATTGGCGAATAGATAAGCAATCGCGATGACAGGCACGCTCAAATATAACGTTTCGTAGCGTCCTTTCAGCACGACGGAAAAGTCGCCGTTCAGCCAGCTGTTAATGCTGTTCAGCAGATCGTACTTTAGCGCCAGGAACGTTGTGACCGCACCGATGACGCTGCCGAACATAAGGCCGATAAGCGCGATTAGAATCGGTTCGCGGTATTGGATACGATCCAATATTCGCATGAATGCATATGTACCGATCAGCGCGAACACGAATGCAATGGCAATTTTCATGAGCGGCGGGGCGTTCGGCACGAGCAGAATGGATAATAACGCGCCAAGGCTGGCAGCATCGGTCGTGCCGGCAGTCGAAGGAGAGACGAATTTGTTGCGCGCGAGCTGCTGCATGAGCAGGCCGGCTACGCTCATGCCGATACCCGCAAGCCATATGCTCACTAAGCGGGGAATACGGCTGACAAGCATCACTTGCATCTGCTGCTCGGTCATCGAGAAGAGATCCCAGGGGCGCAAGTCGGTTACGCCTACAAATAAGGAGACGATCGACAGCGCCAGGAAGGCAATCCATAAGTAGGCGAGTTTCATTGGCGCTTCTTCGCTCCTTCTTCTTAAATGATAATGATAATCAAAACCACCGATAGTTCCCTATGTTACACGAATAAAAAAGAAACCGGAATGGACATTCCGATTTCTAAATGGATTTTTCTATTTGTTGTTGTTTGGGGTGGCTTGCAGCAGGGCTACGATCTGGTCGACAAGCTGCTCATGCATGGCTGCGTTGTACAGAAAGGGTCCTTGGAGCCGGATGGACAACGCCTGCGATTCGAAGGCATGGAGCTGTCTCCATTCGTTCTCTAATGAGGCGATGTCGGTATCGGACGCCGCATATTCGATCAGAAGCAGCGCATGGGCGCAGCCGAGCTCCGCCGCCTCCCGCAAGCTCGCGATTTCGTGAAAGCCGAGTCCATCGACGGCCGGAGGAGAACCGAATCTCAGCTCCTCGTACAGGAGGTCGGTGAATTTGCGCCGTTCGTTGCCGTAGATCCACATCGCGTCCTTCCGAATGCCGATCAGCACGAACGGCGTATCCGGGTATTGGGCGGCGACATGCTTACGGGCGTTATCGGTCTTGCGTCCGAACTCTGTCAGCCACCGTTCGGCTACGCTCTTTATCCCAAGAAGCCGACCGAATTCGAGCAGTCTTTTCTTCCAAGAGTAAGAGCGCCATTGATATGCGGTTAACGGGGCGATAACATTTAGCTCGTCATGGAGCTCCTCCGGAATGGGGCCGGAAATGATCCGATCCGGCTTGGCCTGCCGTATCGCTTCTATGCAGTTCTCTCTAATGCCAGGGTTCATATGCCAATCCCGCGGCGTCGTGACCCGAGGCGTTATTCCGAGCACCTGTAGGTCGCCGGTGAAGATGGGGCTAAGATTGGCGATGGATACCTGCGCTCTCGCTGCGTAATCGGTAGGCGTGAGCCCCATCTGCTTCTTGAACAGCCGGCTGAAATAATATTCGTCGAGATAACCGACGGAATGAGCAGCCTCGGAAACGGAGACAGAAGGATCTGCCAGCAAACGGAGCGAGGCGTTAAGGCGCGTGGAAATGACGTATTTCAGCGGGCTTAGGCCGGTCCGTTCCCGGAATGCTTTGTAGAATTGGCTCGCGCCTACGCCGGAGCTGCGCGCCAGATGCTCCATATCAAGCGCGGAATCGTAGCTGCCGTGTATCGTTCGCTTCGTCTTCTCGATGTAGGCGTTCAATTCGGCTTCGCTTGCGACGTGCTTGTCCGGCGTCCCCTTCGCATACTCTGCGGCAATGGCGTAGAGCCGAGCTTGCAACTGCCAATGCTCGGACAAGCCGGCATTCTGTTCGTCTGCAGTGAAGGCGTGAAGCCAGTTCTTCATCTGCGGAAAGCGGAATGAATGAGGCGCGTTTCGATCATCGATCGCTGCAAGGCGTCCCTGGCTATCTTGGCACGCGAACTCGATCAATACAATTCTCGCCTTGGAGGAAGTATAGCTGCGCAGCAAGGGCTGACGATCGGGTCTCATATAAAATAAGTCTCCGGCGAATACGTGCATATCCTGAGAAAGGCCGTCTTCCGACCAGACAATATCGCAGTCGGGACTTACGCCGAACCGATAATATTCCGTCGGCGGTAACGGACAACTCTCGCCGATGTCTAGTTTTATCGTAATGGTACGCATATATTGCAAATAAAGTTTTTCGTCGTTCATGCCAACAGCACATCCCCTATGATTCTTGGCCATAACCATTCGTTCATCATTGATATGCAATTCACGCGAGCACACCTTCAATAATTATACGATAAGTTACGGGAATATGGATGTACCGCCCAAGCAAGCGGCTGCCGATCGTCGAATCTTTTGGCAGAAGAAGCGCGAACAATCCAGCAGCGGGAAGCAAGAAAGGAGGAGCCGAAACGTTTCGGCTCTCTCTTCTTACTCATCTTCGAGACTAATATACGGCCGAATTAAGCCGAACGAATAATGACCATGCAGTTCCAAAATAATAGAAGCGCGATTAACGGATGCAACGCTGATAATATTCCGATTTGCGAGGAAAATATGGCTGTAAGAAACAACCCGATAATCATGCCGAACAACCCGGCACATCTCCAAAGCGTCTTTTTGGGCAAGCGGGCGATCAACGCCAACGCAATCATCATTAAGGGAAGCAAGCCAAAAAATCTGGCGAAGCTCACATGAGCAAGCCAATTGCTCGAATCGACGAATAGCGCAAGACCTGCGAAAAAAACCTGAAGCAATATGGAACCGGCAAACAGCCACGTAAGCACGATAAAGATGGTACGCGCAATACGGTTATTCGGTGTTTCATGCATAAAAACCATATTTCCTTTCATTTGGTTCTGATTGGATGATCACATCGGGAATATCGGTATGGTCGGTTACGGAAATCGAATAAATTTGCGGCGGTCTCGGTATACGAAGACGGGTATGATCATGGAATATTCGCGTAACCAGCGTTCCCAGCTCTCTGCCGTCTGTCTGGCAAATAACGCTCCAAAACCGTCTTTCCCGATCATCCGGCGGTCCCCAACGCTCATCCGATTGGACAAAGCTCCCCGGCAGGACCGGGCGGGGTGTCAGTCCGGCGCCGGCCAGCTCTGCCACCAAAGGATGAAAAAGCTTAATGCAGAAGAAGCCGTAAGCCGAATCCCCGTTTCTTGCAAAAATACGCTCGGTTTCGGGCAAATGCTGCTTCCATACGTTCTCCCAGTTGGCATTCAAGTATTGTTGGCAGTAGGTGGCCAGCATTTTCATCGTTGTACTTTTAAACGTTTCAATCAGCATGCTCATTTTTTACCCTCCGTGTATCTTTGTATTTTGCATGAGGCTTCAAACCCGATCGTAATCGGCCTTCCATGACTGGATGGAACGTTTGATGTCGTCCGAAGCCATGTCTGTCTCAGCGCCTCGCTCGCATAATGACAAGAACTCGTCGTCTGATGCGAATCGAAGGGCAATAATTTGACTCATGTTCAATCTCGGGTCAAGCCGCTTGCCCGTAAGGACGAAGTGGCGCAAGTTTTCTTCCGCGCGAATGGCGCGGTCCTGGGCTTTGCAAGCGAACATGCGGGCAAAAACCATTGTCATGACGGCCATGAGTGAAAGGGATACGGCAATCAGGGAAGTAAACAGAGTTTCCCAGCTCCTTTCAGCAACAAACAAATATGCGATAGAAGCGGCTGATGTTGCTAACCCGAGAGGAACTAGAAAATAATGAAAAGCAGGTATTGTTCTCATGTAATTGCTGTAATTCTGGGGTTTCATGACTAAAATCCTCCATTCTCTTGAAATTGAGTGAGTGCACACTCATTAGGCGATGTAGAGCAGCATCAGAGGCAGACAGCCCTGCCTTGACTTTGAGTGAGTGCACACTCATAATATTAGCATACTTAGCCATTTACTACATGTCAATAGAATGAGGGATTAAGAATGGATTTGAAAATCAGAATAGCTGAAGCGGCGGAACAAGTATTACTGACAAACGGACTAGCCAAAACAACAACGAAGGAAATCGCAAAGGCGGCCGGTTGCTCGGAAGGCTCGCTATACAACCATTTTAAGAGCAAAGAGGATTTATTTCTCCATGTCGTACGGAACCAATTAAAAATGCTGATGGCCGCTATGACATCACTGAGAAGCCTGCCCGGAAAAGGAACCGTACGCGGCAATATGGAAGAAGTCGCTTTGGCGGCGCTAAATGATTATAATCACTCGATGTCCATGATTTGCTCTATTTTTTCCGAACCGGGTATTTTGGACCGCCATCGCGAAGGATTCGAATCGCGCAACGAAGGCCCGCATAGGGCGAATGAAACGGTAGAAGGCTATTTGCTGGAAGAAAAGAGGCTAGGCCGAATCCCGGAGGGAATGGATGCGAGAGCTGCTGCTGATCTGCTGCTGGGAAGCTGTTTTCAGCATGCATTCCAATCGAGCTTTACGGGCAGGGAGGAAACGCAGGAAGAACGTTCCCAATATGCAAAGCGTATCGTGGATACGATATTCCGGGATTGCTAATTTCAGTTAAATACCTTATAGGCTTGTCAAACTAGTCCGCATAATTGGTCAAGTCCCCTCATAAGAATGGTATCAGTTATAAAACATTGTGCAGAGGGGATGATTTCATGCGTCGCATTGCATGGACCGCGGCAATCTTGTTATGTTTCTCGTTAATAGCAGCCGCTTGCGGTACGAAGGACGCCGAGTCCGTAATTAAGGATCTCGACAAAGTAGTCAACAGTATGGAGAGCTATCAAGGAAGCGGGACGATGACGCTGAACACGAGTCAACAGCCGCTCACGTACAAGGTTGAGGTGTCTTATCAGAAGCCAACCTACTATCGAATCAAGCTGACGAATGAGGAAAAGGATATTACCCAAATTGTGCTTCGCAACGATGACGGCGTGTTCGTACTAACGCCAAAGCTCAATAAAGTATTCCGCTTCCAAAGCGATTGGCCGCAAAATCAAGGCCAAGTTTACTTATATCAAACACTCGTTCAGAGCATTCTGGTAGACGGCCAGCGTGAATTCGCGGTCGAAGAGAATGATTACGTGTTCGACGTTATGGCGAACTACAATAACGGCTCGCTTGCCCGCCAAAAAATTTGGCTGAACAAATCGGACTACCGCCCGTCGAAGGTAGAAGTCAGCGATACGAATGCGGCCGTCATGGTCGAAGTGAAATTCGATTCGTTCGAGTTCGGCCAGAAGTTCGATAAGAGCGTATTCGAGACGGAAGCCAATATGAACGCCGCTCCATCGAGCCAAAGCAGCGATGAGCCGACTGTCGCTACTCCCGAGCAGGACGACGATAACGCATCGGCTGAAAATAGCGGCGATGATGCCGCAGTCCAAGAAGATGACGCAGCGGCTGAAGGCGATCAAGCTACGGAAGGCGATCAATCGCCGGACAATAGTGCGGTTGGCAGCGACAATAAAGGTTCGGGCACGAACGGCGATCCGGATGCGCCAAGCGTTGAAGATGAGGAAACTTCGGCTGGCGTGGAAGGAGAGTCAGATGCGCCGTTCGTTGCGATGGGTCCATCCTATACGCCTGAAGGCTCTAACTGGCAAGATATGATCGATATCGTATTCGGCGGCAATCCTGGCGTCATGAACCGATATTCGGGTGAATACACGTATACGCTGATCCAGACGCAGCCGAAGGATATGGCAACTTCGCTTGTAGAAGGCGATATGGTTGATCTTGGATTCACGATCGGCGAACTGACAAACTCTACGGTCGATGATCAGAAGACGCTTACGTGGACGTATGAAGGCAGCCAATTCCGTCTCACAAGCGCGAATCTGCCGCAAACCGAGATGATTAAGATCGCGCAATCGGTGCAAGGCGAGATCGATAAGTAATAGAAGCGGTATTCTGCAATTTCCAAGACGTACTAGTCGAATCCGGACGCCATTTCATTGACAGTCTTAGCAGCAACGTTTAACATTATTTCTATTGATGTTTGCTGCTCGGACTGTTGTGGCTGTCAGATGAGGAGAAGGTGAACGACTTGGAATCGTTTTATCGCCCGACAAGGGTAGAAATCAATTTAGATGCGCTGAATCATAATTTGCAAGCTTTCAAGCAAGCGATGCCGGCGGATTGCCGGCTAATGGCGTCGGTGAAAGCCAATGCGTATGGTCATGGGGCCGTCGAAATCGCAAGGGAAGCTGAGCGGGCCGGGGTTGACTACTTGGGTGTCGCCTTCCTGGACGAAGCGCTCCAGTTGCGCAATGCCGGCATTCGTACGCCAATTCTGGTGCTCGGCTTCGTTCCATCGGATGCGCTGCAAGCGGCGAGAGACAATGATGTGACAATCAGCTTGTTCCGGGAAGATATTGTCGAAGCGGCATCCAAGCTTAACGACGATCTTGAAGGACGCAAGCTGAAGGTCCATATTAAGATCGACTCAGGCATGGGGAGACTGGGCATTGTAGGGCTTCAGGGCGCTCAAGCCTTCATTAGGAAGGCGCTTAATGTGGGGCAGCTGGAGGTCGAAGGGATGTTCACTCACTTTGCCCGGGCTGACGAGGCCGACAAGAGCTACACGAGGCTGCAGCATGAACGTTTCAGCGAAGTTGTTGATTTCGTCCGTCGCGAAGCGCTGCCGATCCCGATTATTCACGCAGCGAATAGCGCTGCGGGCATCGACACGCCTGAATGGGCTGGCGGAATGCTTCGTCTTGGCATTAGCATGTACGGCTTGTATCCTTCTGCCGAGGTGAATAACCAGAGAATTGCGCTTGAACCGGTCATGTCGCTTAAGACCGGAGTGGCGATGGTGAAGACTGCGCCGGAGGGCTGGGGCATCAGCTACGGTACGCGATATTTTACGGCAGGCGAGGAGCTGATCGGCACGTTGCCGATCGGTTATGCCGACGGTTTCAGTCGTATGCTGTCGGGCAAGGCTCATGGCCTTGTACGCGGGGTGAGACGTCCGATTCGCGGCACGATTTGTATGGACCAGTGCATGATTGCGCTTGATGGCGTACAGACGGAAGCGGATCCGGAGCCCGTTCAAGCCGGAGAAGAGGTCGTGCTCATCGGCCGTCAGGACGGGTCCGTTATTACGGTCGAAGAGGTAGCGGATCAGTTAGGCACAATCAATTACGAGCTGATCTGCATGATTGCGGCACGAGTTCCACGGATTTACGTTAAGAACGGACAGGTCGCGGCCATTACGAACGCACTCGCATAAACTTTTTCCAAAAATTATATTTGGATATTTGTCACTGCGTAAGAGGAGTTTCGCACTTTAACGCGAATGTAGTATGACAGTTGATCTACCGGGATGAGGCATGAAGGCATGCAGCATATTTGATATACGGCTGACATAGATATGTTTGAGTATAGTGTCGGCAATATAATGCAATAATGAGTATTAGGGTTTTGGAAAAGTTTTGGGGGTGCGAGTTCGGTGGCCAATGTGCAAAATACGAAAAGAATCATGATTAGCCTGCCCGATCATTTGCTGGAGGAGGTTGACGGAATTGTCGCCAAAGAAAATTCTAACCGCAGCGAATTTATTCGGCAGGCCATGAAGCTGTATCTCGTGGAGCGCAAAAAACGTCAAATCCGTGAGTCGATGCAGCGCGGATACATGGAGATGGCGAAAATTAACCTGAACATGGCCTCGGAAGCTTTTCAAGCGGAGGAAGAAGCCGATCATACGCTTGGCCGTCTCGTAAGCGGGGTGTAGAGCTTGATCGTAAAACGCGGAGATGTGTTTTTTGCGGATTTATCGCCCGTAGTCGGATCGGAGCAAGGCGGTGTGCGTCCGGTGCTCGTTATTCAGAATGACATCGGCAACCGTTTCAGTCCGACCGTAATCGTAGCGGCTATTACAGCTCAAATCCAGAAGGCTAAGCTGCCTACTCATGTAGAGATGGAGGCGGCCGCGCATGGCTTTGATCGTGATTCCGTTGTCCTGCTTGAGCAGATTCGAACGATCGATAAGCAGCGTCTGACTGACAAAATTACGCATTTGGACGATGAGACGATGCGTAAGGTTGACGATGCCCTGTTGATTAGCGTAGGCTTAATCGATTTTTAAACGATAGCAAGCCATATGGCATGGGATGGCGACATTTCTCATGGTATATGGCTTGTTTTTGCGTTGCCATGGGCGGCTATAGAAACAAATGGGAAAATAATGATAGACAAAATATTCAGTCATTTGCTATTATGAGCTTAGTTGGTTGTTGAATTCATATATGAGAGCAAGTATTGCGAAGAACGCATGTGGTATAGCCGAATGGCTACCGCTGCGTTCTTTTTTTATGCGCTCGGAGAGGAGAAGCGATGAACAGGAGAAGGAATTTATGGATTAGTTTGATTGCCGCCCTCTTATCGGCTTCGCTTGTAGCGGGGCTGTATCAGCTGCAGCGAATCCAGATGCAGAGGGAAGGAACGGTAGCTGTCGTTGTTCCGAGCCGCTTCATAGGCACAGGCGAGAGGCTGACGACGGATATGTTGGCCTATAAGCATATACCGGAATCGGCATGGGCGCCGAACATGCTGGTTGATGCGGCAGCGGCGCAGGGCAAGGAAACGGTCATACCGCTTGGGGCGGGAGAGCCGATTCTGGATTGGAAGGTTGGGAGCTATTACTTGCAGCCGAAGCCATCCGAATCGACCTTCCAAATTCCAAAGGAGTATATCCGCTCGATCTCGAACGGCATACGCGCAGGAGATAAGGTGCTGCTCTACGCATCGGGAGAAGGAGCACCCAGGAGGCTGTTCGAAGAAAGCATTATCGTTGCATCCGTGAAGTCGTCAGGAAACGTCGAGATCGACAATATGGACAACCCGAATCTCATGTCGATGGCGGACGGCGATAAGGAGAAGATGTACGCTTCAAGGCGGGAAGCAAACGGCATGATCGAATATTTGAATCTGAATATGACGGAAGCGCAGTGGCTTGAACTAGACGGACTGTGCAAGGACGGGAAGCTTAAAGTAGTCGTTGCCTATAGTCCGGATTCGCTTAATATAGAGGTGAGCGGCGAGGAGACAAGGTCGTGAGCCGGTCCGAGGCATCGCTTGCCGCTTTCGTCGGGACAACGCCGAATATCGGAACGACCTCAGCGGCCTTCGCGACCGCTTATCGAATGGCGGAAGCAAGCATTGATCCGATTGCATACTTCTGCTTGAACCTTAAGAGCGCCAAGATTCATCGTTTTCTCGGAGAGGATGAGCCCTCGGTATCGCTCGACAAGCTCCGACCGGAGCTCATCGCGCAATCGCTAACGCCGGACAAGCTGCGCAGAGCGGCCAGTCCGATCACGAAACTGCCTAATCTGCATATCTTGTTCGGCAATATGGTACGGGATCAAGCGGAGTTTTTTACTCCGGAGGAAGTCGATCATCTGTTGGACGTTGCGAGGCAGACGTTCGCGTTCGTTATTCTGGACGTTAGCGCTTATTGGGACAATGCGGCTACGGTTTGCGCCCTGCGCTCGGCTGACGTACGGATACTAGTAACGACGTCCGCGCTGTCGCATTTTCAGGAGGATGGCAAGCGGTGGATCACGCAAGTATCGCCGTTGTTCGGCGTCACGCCCGATCAATACGAAACGGTTATTATCCAAAATTCGCATGGAACTGGAGGCTATCGAATGAAAGATATATGCAAGGAGTTAGGCACATCGTCGCTCGGCCAATTCAAGCTTAGCGAATCGATGTTCGGGCAACTGGACAGCGGGCGCTATGAGGAGTGGCTAAGAGGAGACGCACAAGGCAAGCAAGCGATGAATGAGCCAGCCAAGCAATTGATAAAGAATCAGGGCATACGCCCAATTCAGAAAGCCCTGCGAAAGCAGCCTTGGCATCGCAAACTGATGACGCATCGCAGAGGTAGCAGCTCATGACGGCCGGGCAAGGGAAGTTCTCGCCAACGGAATTCGCCGCGCAGGTCAGGCCCGCTCGAATGGCGTCGGATAAGCCGGAGGGGCTCGATCGGCATGCGGACAACGAGCCGACTGAATTTCAGCGGCTGGCAGAAGACATAAGGTCGTACTTGAGCGCGCCGCAAGGCTTGACCGAATTCGAGCGCAAGCAATATACGGAGACGCTTAATCGGGCCGTGCTTGGCTTCGTTCAGGAAAGGGAGCAGGTGCTCGCCGTTATAACGGACCGGCTCATCCGGCTTCGCATTCATATGCTGGAGGGTGTGCAGCAGCCTTACCAGACGCTTGCGGAAGCGTTGTTCGCGGAAGTGATCGGACTTAACGTGCTTGAGCTGGTGTTGGCCGATAAGGATGGGCTGGAAGAGATACAAGTGGTGGGAAAGCGGATTTTCGAGGTTAGAGGCGGTCAGACGATGGCATCGACTTATTCCTTTGAGAGCGTGAGGGACGTTGAGCGCATTCAACAGAATTTGGTGCTCTATAACAACGACCGGATCAATCCGCGCAAGCGATGGGCGGAGGTCATGCTCCGCGACGGGTCGAGGGTGACGATGACCGGCTTCGGCTTCACGTCGTCGCCGACGCTGACGATTCGCTTCTACACGGTAAGAAGCTTTAGTCTGGATATGTTATGCGCCCCCTCGATGCGCACGATTAACGCTAGAATACGGAACATGCTGCTCGCCGTACTGTCGGCAAGCTTCAATGTGGTTATAATCGGAGCGACCAACTCGGGGAAAACGAATCTGATGAAGGCACTTATCGCCGAGCTTCCTGGAGATGAAAGGATCATCACGATCGAGGGCAGGCATGAAATGATGCTCGGACGGGACTTCCCGGACAAAAACATCGTCGAGTACGAGACGGAGGAGGACGATCCGCAGCATCGGTCGGATCAAGCGTTCAAGCTGGCGCTTAGGCAGTCGCCTAGACGTATCATCCATGCGGAAATTCGTGATTTGGACGCTAATATTTACGTGCGCGCTTGTACAAGGGGACATTCCGGCAGTATGACGACGGTTCACGCAGGCAGCCTTGAGGATGTTCCCGAGGCGATCACCGATATGTGCATGCTGGACGGACGCGGGATGAATCCAGAGCGGCTCACGAAGCGGATTACGGAGTATGTAACGGAGATTGGGATCGAGATGAGGCTGTGGAGAGGGAGACGGATCGTGAACCGAATCGGGGAATTATGCTGGGAGGACGGCAGAACGATCGTGCGGAATTGGGTGCTGTTCGATGAAGAGGCCGATGATTGGCGCTTCCCTAGCCCGCCGTCTTTAAGAGCTGCAGCCCGGCTTGCGAGATCGGGTGCGGCCGATGGATAGGTTGTCCTCTATAGCGGCGTTTTTGCTGCTTGGCATCGTACTGTTTTCAGCGTTATACAGTTTGCTCCAATTATGGATGAACGACCGTCATTTGAAGAATCGGTTGAGTTATAAGGACCGTACGGGCATTCGCTATCGTATGTCCGAAGCGTTCAAGGGCAATGAGCGTCTGTACCGTCATCTCTCTGAACTGCTGGAGGCGCTGCAGTTAGGCATTAAGCCGGTTACGCTCGCCCTCAGCTCGGTATTGGCGCTGATAGTCGGGTTAGCGGTAGGAGGACTGTTTTTCCAAAGCGCGAAGGGGACGCTCCTATTCGGCCTGCTGCTTGGATTAATGCCATATACGGTGCTGCGAGCGCTGCTGGCCAATCTACGGATGAAGACGCAAATCGATTTTCTGCCTGCGGTGGAGTTGTTTTATCAATGTTATCTGGTAACCGGCGAGCGGCAAGTAAGAATCGCATTGCAGCGGGCTATTGAAGAGAGGAGGCTTCTTGGCCCGATGCAGGCTGTATTCGAGCAATTGTATCGCAACCTGTCGGTGCGGGGCGACGATGAAGCGAGCTTGAGGCTATTATCGGCATCGCTTGGCCATATATGGGCCGATTATTTCGTTAACATCCTGCGCGTTGCGATAACGGAGGGTGTCACGATAACGGACAGCTTGGAGGAGCTCATAACCGATATGCGCAAGGCAAGACGGGCGAACGAGCAGGAGAGGAATCGCCTGCTGGAGATCCGAATCGCGAATTTCTCGCCGCTTCTTTTCCTGGCGCTCTTCATAGGCATCAATATTCGGTACAACAAGGATAATTCCTACTATTATTACATGGTCGATCCCGGCGGAAGAGATATGCTGCTCAACGCAATGGTACTTATTTTTGCATCCTTCCTGATGGGGTTATGGCTGTCGCGCAAGAAGATGTAAAGGAGGAGATTCAGCTATGCATCAGTGGACGGCATCGTTCATTTCGTTTGCAGCGACGATCGGGCAATTCGTATTTGGGGCAATAGCTCTTAGGGCGTTGCTGCAACTGCTGCCGAGACGTCACATACGTTGGAAGCATCTGTCGCTGCTAAGCTGGCGAACGAAGGAAACGCCGGAAAGCTTGCTGAGGCTGTTCCGGGTGTCGAGGAAGAGCGCGGCATTTGCCGAGCGTGAGCTGCTGCTTGGCGGCTGCGGTTATACGCTTGATGCAGCGTGGTATGCATTAGCTCGAAAAATAGGGATTTCCGCGTCTGTGGTTGCCGCAACCATTATGCTACTGATTGCCGGCAGTTTGCATATGTTGACCGCATCCACTAGCTATACCGTCGGCGGGCTGCTGATAGCAGCATTGCTGCTTATGGTGGACAAAACATGGCTCGCTTCGATGCGCAAAGTCCGGGTGTTGCGAATGACTAAGGAAATTTATGCGGTAAGTAATCAATTGCTATATTTGTCAGACTCAACGTTACATATTCATGCCAAGCTGCTGCGCTGCGTCCCTTTCACGAGAGCGCTGCGCCCTGAGCTGGAGCGGCTGCTCGCCGAATGGTATCACGATGCGGGCGAAGCGCTGCAGCGTTTCAAGAGAAAGCTGGGAACGGACGAGGGGCTAAGCTTCGTCGAAACGATCGACGCGCTGCGCCAGCATGAAAGCATCCAGTATTACGATATCTTGAGAGCAAGGATTGAGGATTATAAGGAGAAACTGGAGCTTGCCAAGGAGAGTAAGAAGGAATCGACGTCGTATGTTCTGTTTATCGTAGCGGGCATTCCGATATTGTATACGTTCCAGGTGTTCATCTATCCGTGGGTACGGGAAGGTCAGAAGCTGTTCCAATCGCTCAGTTAACTCGGATTCATGGAAAGGAGGTGCAGTGCTCATGCGTAATATTTTAATGACAGTCATGCTGCTTGTCGTCGTTATCGTATTGTTCAACACGATTATCGCCAAGGATACGACAGGTACCAGCAGCCAGATCGAGTCTCAAGGCAACGCCGCGAATACGAAGATCGGCGCTCTTGTACCATAATGATCCTCTTAATCGCGCGGGAGCTGGAAGATGTCGGAGGTGACGAAAGATGAGAGCGATCCTAATAACGACTCTTCTGCTCATCACGGCGGTGCTCTTGTACACGGCAATCGCAGAAGGGGATGAAGGCATGAATAGTCAAGTGAACGGGGTGGGAGAAGCGATAAGCGATCATATTAGGCGGATGAGTCCATGAAGCAAATCTTATTGTTCGTACTATTCGCGGGGATGGTTTGTTGGATGATGTTTTCGCCTATCTATAAGCATGTGCTTATTGTTAGACAGGCGGTGCTGCAGCAGGAAGTCGATTACTTGCTTGAGGTCGGGGCAAGCGGAACATACGGTTATATTAGCGAAGCAATGCTCGAGCAGGCGAAAGTCCGGATGGAGGCATTCGGCTTGAAGCGCGAGTCGATTTTGTTCGAGGTGAAGTCGGAGAGCGGGGCTAATGCTAGTAATCCCAGCGCCCCCTTGCCGAGAGGCACGGGGCTGTTCCTGACAGCAAGCTATCCTTATGAAAATTTATTTCAAATTGACAGGCTGATCGGCTTATCGCCTCCACCGGCGGACGAGAGAATGATGGCTTTTGGCATGAAGATGAGCGAGTTCGTGCCATAGCCCGTCGGTTTTTGGCTCTAAACGCATAGAAAGAAGGAAGGACGGAACGATGCCGTGTACAAGCTGCTGCTAATTTTATTGATGATGACCGTATGGGGATCGATTCATATGATGCAAGTCGAAGAGGAACTGGCGATGCAGACGCTGTTCCTCGGCAAGCATGCGATCAATCGGGCTGCCCATGCGGCTGCGCAGCAGATTGACGAGTCGGCGCTTGGCAATGGCGAGCTGCGCATCGCTCCAGCGGAAGCAGCAACCGCGGCTGCAACCTACTTGCAGCACAACCTGCGCCTGAACGAGGCGGGAGAACCATTGCCGGATTCTTTCCTTCGCGAGCCGGTGGAGCTTGCCGTGTTCGAGATTGTTAATTCGGAAGTAACCTTTCCATACGTTTATCGTAACGATAGCTATAACTATGAGGTTACGCTTAATAGGCCAAGCGTCGTTATCATTGCAAAAGTAGCGTATCCGCGTGCTTTTCGCATGCTTGAACCGATCGAATGGTACATAAAGGGGGCGGCCGAGCTCATAGAAGGTTGACGCAAAATTGGAAAATTGGTCTAATAAGAGGAGGGAATTCGAGTTAGGGGCTGAACGTGGAGCATATGAACAACTTACATATAGAAATGGGAATTCCGGCAGATCTGGTGCGGGAGCGGATTGGAAAGCTGCAATCGGCCATGCAAGCAGGTCAAGTGGACGCTTATCTGGTTACGCAAAACGTTGATATTTATTATTTGAGCGGCTCGATGCAGAACGGATACTTATTTGTTCCGTGTAGCGGCGAGCCAACTTTCTATGTGAAGCGGAGCCTGTGGCGCGCGGGGCAGGAGACGCCGCTGCGCGCCCAGGAGCTTGGCAGCTTCAAGCAGCTCAGAGCAACGCTCGAGAGAGACTATCCGGAGCTTTTTGGTGCTGGCCGGGTGCCCAAGATTACTTGTGATCTTGATGTACTGCCCGCCCAAACCTATCTGAAGCTTGCCGAACTATTAGGTGCGCCGGATCGTTGCGGTCTGATCGATGGCTCGGGCATGATTCGCACGCTTCGGATGATTAAGTCATCATGGGAGATTAGCCGTATAGAGCGAGCCGCTCTTGCCGTATCCGAATCGCTGGAGGAGGCGCTCGGCGAGTTAAGGGAAGGCGTAACGGAGCTGGAATGGATGGCCTCGCTCGAATATAAGCTTAGGAAGCGCGGCCATATCGGGATGATGAGAATGCGCGGGTACAATCAAGAGATTACAACGGGTATGGTCATCTCGGGCGCGGCGGCGGCCGTACCATCATACTTTGATGGTCCGGCCGGAGGACTGGGACTTGGAGCGGCATCTCCTCAAAGCGTGAGTACCATGGCGGTAAAGCGCAATGAGCCCATATTGATCGATATTGGTTGCTGCATCGATGGTTATGTGATCGATCAGACGAGGACGGCAGTGATCGGACAGTTAAGCGAGCCGCTTATGGCGGCATATGAACGATCGGAGCAATTACTGTTGGATGCGGAGCAGCACATGATTCCGGGGGCAATATGCTCCCAGCTATACACAGATGCGCTTGCAGGCGCCGAGTCAGCGGGATTGGCCGATCATTTCATGGGCTTTGGCGCGGATCGCGCCAAATTTCTAGGTCATGGGATCGGGCTTGAGATCGATGAATGGCCGGTGCTGGCCAGGGGCTTCGACATTCCGCTTCAAGAAGGAATGGTTATCGCGGTAGAGCCGAAGTTTACATTTCCGGGTTTTGGCGTCGTTGGCGTAGAGAACAGCTATCTTATAGAACGGGAAGGAGCGAGGGCCTTGACGCGAACGCCGCTGGGGCTCATCGTGCTTCCTTATTAAAAAAGGGGTCTTGCAATGAACAATGAACTAACGAAGAGACTGCATCCCGACTACATCAAAGTGTATCGGATCAGCGAGTTGATAATGAACGGCGTGTTTCTTCTCATCATTGTCGCGTATTTGATAGTAGCGTTGTGGAAGGATTGGACGTTTATACCGGTATGGATTAGCCTAGGGCTGTTCATTTTATCGCTTGTTCTATTTACTTGGATTATACCGAAGGCGAAGTACGCACGGTTTCAATACGAGCTGTTTGAGGATGAGTTGGAAATTCAATCGGGACTCATTTTCATCAGCAATGTGCTTGTTCCTATGGTGCGTGTGCAGCATGTGGAGCTGGAGAGCGGGCCGCTTATGCGCAAGTTCAATCTGGCAGGCGTCTCTGTCGTAACGGCAGCGACGACGCATAAGATTAGCGGGTTGAAACTGGAGGAAGCGCAGCAGCTTAAGCAGCGTATCGGCAAGCTGGCGAAGGTGGACGACCAGGATGAATGAGACACAGCGCCGCAAACTGCATCCGGTATACGTTTTTTTTGCGCTTGTGAATACGATACAAGGCTTTGTTCCATTTATTCTGATTGCTCTGGTTAGAGGGACGGCATGGTCGGAGCTGGACTGGTATTGGTATGCCGGGGGCAGCGCTTTAGCTGTATTGTTGCTCTTACTAGGTTATATGGAATGGCGAAAATTCGGGTTCTGGGTGGAAGCGGACCGAATCATTATTCGCAAGGGCGTCTTCTTCCGCGATGAAAAGACGATCTATTTCACCCGTATTCACTCCGTTAACGTGGAGCAGCAGCTCGTCCATCGCTTGCTGCGCGTGGCGCAAGTAAAGATCGAGACGCCGGGCGGCAATAAGAAGGCGGATGGGATATTGCCGGCACTATCCATTAGCGAAGCGAATCATATTCGCCTTGTGCTTCGCGGACAGATAGCTGCCGATCCTGATCTCCAGGATCGGGAAGCGGAAGCGGGCGTGGATACGCATTTGCATCAAGGAGAGTCAGCCGTTCAAGCAGCTTCCGAAGATGATACGACGAATGTGAGCCACGCTCGAACCGATCTAGACGATTCTCAAGAAGACGCAGGGTTCCGTCTGGATGCAACTAAGCTGCTGAAGGCGGCGGCGACCTCGATGAATTTCGGGCTGGTAGCGGCGTTCGCCGCCGGTCTATATTCGTTCGCCGACGATTTCATCCAAGCGCTGCTTCCCGATCACTTCTTCGAAAATGTCGTCGAGGATTCGGCAAGCCTCATGCCCGGTTATTTGTTAATAGGCATTATCGTTTCGCTTGGACTCGTTGCGGCATGGGTGCTGTCGATACTGTTATATATATTGAAGTATAGCGGCTATACAGCCAGGAGAGTGGGTAAAGAAATATCCGTGTCCTACGGCTTGCTTGAGAAGAAGACGTTTCTTTTCGATCCGAAGAAGGTGCAGGCCGTCATCGTGAAAGAAGGGCTGCTCCGGCAAGCATTAGGGCATGCCGAGGTGAAGTTGCAAATCGTGTCTTCGGACAAAAACGAGCAAATGATGCTTCACCCCTATATATCTCGGGCAGAAATTCCAATGCTTCTTGAAGCTTTCGTGCCTCAGTTGAAGGATGCCCCGAAAGCCGGCTTTGCAGGTGCGCCGAAACGCGCGCTTCTGTATTATGTAAGAACTATGCTGCTTATTACGATTGTGCTCTGCGGGGCAGCTATCGTAGTATTCAAGTCAGCGGCGCTTTGGTCGCTTCTATTGCTGCCGCTCGTGATCGGATGGCGATATGCCTGCTACAAGTCGGCGGGGCTGTTGCTGGAGAATGGTCAGCTTACGTTAAGACGACGTTTCATTGGGAGATCGACGTACTTGATCCGCCGTCCGCAGATCATCGTGATGCGCGTAAAGCGTTCGCGCAGCCAGATGCGCAAACAATTGCTTACGCTGTCCGTGCAAGCGATGGGAAGTCCGCTCGATTACCGGGTAGCGTGTTTGGAGCAGACGAACGTTGAACAGGTGTGGCGTTGGTATAGCCGCAGGTCATCTCAGTAATGAATAACCAGATACGAATAGCGGATAACTGCGAGGAAAATAATTCTTCGCGGTTATTTTTTGTGACGAATGAACGAAATGGCTGACGTGAGCGTCATAGCTTTAGAAGGAGAGAAAGAGGGGAGCGCAGTTGTGGTTGACGAGCAGGGTCTAATACGGAAAGCAGCTCGCGGTGATTCCCGCGCACTCTCGGAGTTATTGCAGCAGCATTATTCATTCTTATTTCAATATGCGCTTAAGCTGACGATGAACAGGAGCTATGCCGAGGACGTGACGCAAGAAACGATGCTGCGGGCGATAGAGAAAATAGGCACTTTTCAAGGGAAAGCAAAGTTCTCGACATGGCTTATTACGATCGCATCCAGAATTTATGTTGATCGCATTCGCAGCAAAGAGCGGGAACGCAGATGGGTGCAAGAGGAGCAGACGCTGCGGGCAATTCGATATGAGACACAGACGGTGATGGGGGATTGGCCGGAGGCGCTTGACGCCATAGGCCGCATGCCGGGCGATATACGCATGGCTATATTGCTCAAATATTATTACGGATATGCGCAGGAGGAGATTGCAAGCATGCTCGATCTTCCTGTTGGAACGGTGAAATCAAGGCTGCATAACGGCTTGAAGCAGCTGCGGAAGGAGTTGGGCGATGATGGACAATCCTAACAATGGGACAGACGACAAACGCTGGTTCGATAATCAAATAGGCGATTCGCTTAGGCAGTTCGACGAGGCGCATAAGCCTTTTACGCCGGATATGTTCGAGTTCGAGGCGCTTGTAGGCGCCCATAAGCAGACGATTCGCCGTAAGCAATGGAAGGATCTGCTACTGTTGTGGCTGATCGGCTGCTTCCTGTTTGGCGGCATGATGTGGCTTTTGGAGCGGGATATGGTTTGGTTCGTAGTTCTGCAGGCTGTTATTGCATGCACCGCGATAGGCTGCGTTGCAGTTATGTTCGGCAAGAAGAAGGTGAGTCGACGATGGAACAGATGATGCGGGAGTCGGTGTGGTTCTGGCTTCTTCTTCTGCTCGTCTTGGGCACGCAATCGACATGGCTGTATCTCGATGCGCGCAAGAGGGAGCGACTGCCTTGGTTTTGGGCGTTATGGGGGCTGATTCAGTTTCCGTTGCCGATTATTTTCTATTGGATATTTATTCGCAGCGGCTGGTTTAACCGCAATAGAAGCAACGATGAATAAATAAATAAAGGGGTATTTATTATGGATGAAACAATAGTGCTGTCGAAAATATTACCGATAATAGCACCGATTCTAGTTATACAGATCGTCTTAATGGTGATCGCGATTGTTATGTGCGTTAGAGCGGAGCATACGAGCGGATCGAAGCTGATGTGGATACTCATTATCATGCTCATAGGCTTATTCGGACCGATCGCATTCTTCCTCTTCGGAAGGAGGGACGGACGATGACCGTATTACTGGAGGCGGAAGGGCTGACCAAGACGTTCGGCAGCTTCAAAGCTGTGACGAGCATGAGCTTCGCCATACAAGAAAGTCACTGCGTTGCGCTTCTGGGACCGAATGGAGCGGGAAAAACGACGACGATAAGGATGCTTGCGGGTCTGCTTGCCCCAACGAACGGCCGAATTGGCTTCCAAGGTGTGCGTGAAGGCGGCAGCCACCGTGAACGGATTGGTTATTTGCCGCAATCGCCGTCTTTCTACAATTGGATGACGGGTTATGAATATACGGTGTATGCAGGCAGGCTGTGCGGTCTTGCAACATCGGAAGCCAAGGCGGCTGCGACGAAGCTGCTGGAACGAGTGGGTCTAGCTAACGCTGCCGGCAAAAAAATCGGCTCGTACTCCGGCGGAATGAAGCAGAGGCTCGGTCTTGCCCAAGCGCTCATTCATCGCCCGAAGCTGCTCATTATGGATGAACCGGTATCGGCGCTGGATCCGGTCGGCAGGCGGGACGTGCTAAGCTTGCTTCGCGAGCTTAAGCAAGAAACGACCGTGTTGTTCTCTACGCATGTACTCCATGATGCCGAGGCGCTATGCGATGACGTCATCATCATTCGCGAGGGGCAAATCGCGCTGCAAGGCGGAATAGCAGCGATTCAGTACGAGAATCGCAAGCCGGTTATCGAGCTTACGGTAGACAGCGATGCCCATTCACAGGCTTGGCTTGCCGGAATGAAGGCGCGGATGCGCCGCGAAGGCGAAGCATCAACGTCCTCGCCGGACAGCTTAGCCGCTTTGATCAAACATATAGAAATATCCGCCAACCATGCGCGGCTTCAAGTATCGGAGGTTCATGCAGCGAGGCAAATGCTTCTGGAGGAGCTTACGAGCGAGAAGATTGGGCTTTTGGATATGAAGGTCGGTCATTCATCTCTGGAGGATCTCTTCATGAAGGTGGTGTCTGAATGATACGCTTATTCGTTATGATTCAGAAGGAACTACTGGAGCTTGTTCGAAGCTTCAAGCTAATTTGGGTGCCGCTTGTGTTCCTATTGCTTGGCATCATGCAGCCTGTATCGAGTTACTACATGCCGGTCATATTGAAGCAAGCCGGCAATCTCCCCGAAGGCGCGGTCATTGATATTCCATTGCCGGACGCATCGAGCGTCATGGCCGGGACGCTGCCGCAATTCGGGACGATGGGATTGCTTATTCTCGCGCTCGTCTTTATGGGCGCTGTGTCGTCTGAGAGAAACAGCGGGGCTGCATCGCTTATTCTTGTGAAGCCGGTAACGATCGCTTCGTTTATTTTATCCAAATGGTCGGCTATGCTTATTCTCGCTTGGGGCTCATTGGCGCTTGGCTATGCGGGGGCATGGTATTATACGGAGCTGCTGATCGGCTCAGTGCCAACTAAACAGATTGTATCCAGCATGCTCGTATACGGTTTATGGATTTCGGTTGTTATGTCGTTCACCTTAATGTTCAGCACTGTGCTTCGAAGTCCGGCTGGGGCTGCTTTCTCCTCGCTTGGTCTTGCGGCGCTGCTCTCCTTGCTCGCATCCTTGCTGCCTAAGCAGGCTGGCTGGAGCCCTGGAGCGCTAGGAGGCTTCGCCACGATGATAGCAGCCAACGCCGAATTCGGTACATCGGCTTTCGGATGGTCGCTTATTAGCAGTCTTATCGTCATAGCCGGTACGCTCATAATATCGGTAGGCGTTCTGCGGGGATCGCCCGCGATAGATTGATAGGACGCATAACCAGCCGTACCGTTCTTCCAGCAGCTTCTTTTCCTCGCGATTGGACACCGCTATTATTTTTTAGTAGGATAATAGTGATAGAATCAGCGACGATGAAACAGGAGTTGAGACGATGCTACAATTAGGCACAAAGGTCGTCATAGTGGCTGACCATTTCGAACAAAATTTACCCGTCGGGGATTATGGCTATATTATTGCTTATGACCGTAACGCAGACAACGTATTCGACTATGTGCTGCGAGTACCGAAGGCGAATCGCAATTTTCTGGTACCGGACGAGGACGTTGAGCTTGAAGAGGTTCTCATTCAAGATGAGATCGACCGGATTGAACGGGAGGCACTCATCGACTATGCGCTGGCTACCCACAACGAGCAGCTGTTCTACCGGATTATGAAGGGCGAGGCTGACGAGGTGGAAGCCGAGCCGGCAAGCGCCGAACCGGCTAGTCCGGCGGACTTCATTCGCCAGATTAATTTGAAGGCCTGGATTTAAAGTACGGAGAAGACCGCTCTGTCCGTTATTCGATTAACGGGAGGGCGGTCTTTCTATTCTGCCTTTCCTAACGTTGATGTTATTCGCGATCTTAAGCTATAATAGGAAGAATGATTGCAGGATAAGGCAACATCCAAACCTTTGAGAGAGGACAATGCACCTATGAGCATAACGATACAAGATGTCGAGCATGTAGCAAGGCTGGCGCGGCTTGAGCTAACCGACGGGGAGAAGTCGCAATTCACCGAGCAGCTTAACGCGATACTGAAATATGCGGAGAAGCTGAACAGTCTGGATACCGACAATGTCGAACCGACAAGCCATGTGCTGCCGATAACGAACGTCATGCGCGATGACGTAGAACGCCAATCGCTGCCGATTGAGAAGGTTCTTCTGAACGCGCCCGACGAGGAAGACGGACAAATTAAAGTACCTGCGGTGCTTGAATAATAAGAATGGGTTTATTTTGAAGGGAGGAACTACTGTTGGCATTGTTTGATTTGCGCCTTCAGGACGTACATAACAAGCTGAACAAGAAGGAACTGTCGGTCACCGAGCTGGTAGACGCTTCTTACTCGAGAATTGGGGAGACGGATTCCGAGATCAAAGCTTTCATTACATTAAATGAAGAGAATGCGAAGCAGCAAGCTGCAGCGCTGGACAAGCAGCTGCAAGATGGCGGCGAACGCGGCCTGTTGTTCGGCTTGCCTGCGGGCATTAAGGATAATATCGTTACGGAAGGCTTGCTTACGACTTGCGCAAGCCAATTCTTGAGCAACTACAACCCGATCTACGATGCAACGTCGGTTCGCAAGCTGAAAGCCGCTCAATCCGTTACAATCGGCAAGCTCAACATGGACGAGTTCGCAATGGGCGGCTCGAACGAGAATTCTAGCTACTTCCCGACCCGCAATCCGTGGAACACGGAATTTGTGCCGGGCGGCTCGAGCGGCGGCTCTGCCGCGTCGGTTGCAGCCGGACAAGTCTACTTCGCGCTCGGCTCCGACACGGGCGGCTCGATTCGTCAGCCGGCGGCTTACTGCGGGATCGTAGGCCTTAAGCCGACGTACGGCTTAGTGTCGCGCTTCGGTCTCGTCGCATTCGCATCGTCGCTTGACCAGATCGGTCCGCTTACGAAAAACGTCGAGGACTCGGCTTACGTATTGCAAGCAATCGCGGGTTATGATGCAAGCGATTCGACTTCCGCTAACGTTGATATTCCAGACTACACTTCCGCGTTGTCGGGAGATGTGAAAGGGCTCCGTATCGGCGTGCCGAAGGAATACCTGGGTGCCGGCATCGATCCGCGTGTGAAGGAAGCGGTCATGAAGGCGCTCCAAGTATACGAATCGATGGGCGCAACATGGGAAGAAGTATCGCTGCCGCATACGGATTATGCGATTGCAACGTATTACTTGCTTGCATCGTCGGAGGCGTCCTCGAACTTGGCACGCTTCGACGGCGTGCGTTACGGCGTACGCGCAGACGACGCGGCCAATCTGATCGATATGTACCGTAAGTCGCGCAGCCAAGGGTTCGGCCCGGAAGTGAAGCGCCGTATTATGCTAGGCACTTACGCGCTTAGCTCCGGTTATTATGACGCTTATTATTTGAAGGCGCAGAAGGTACGGACGTTGATCAAGCAGGATTTCGACCAAGTGTTCGAGAAGTTCGACCTCATTATCGGTCCTACAGCTCCGACGCCCGCTTTCCGTCTCGGCGAGCAAGTCGGCGATCCGCTGACGATGTACTTGAACGATATTTGTACGATTCCGGTCAGCCTCGCAGGCATTCCGGCGATCAGCGTACCTTGCGGTATTGCGGACGGACTACCAATCGGTCTTCAAATTATCGGCAAGGCGTTTGACGAATCGACAGTGCTGCGCGCCGCGCATGCGTACGAGCAGCAAACCGAGCATCATAAATTGCGCCCGCAGCTATAAGCGAAAGCGAGCGATAAGCGGTTATATACGTTTACGAAGGGATCGATACGAATGTCTGAAGCAAGCAAATACGAGACGGTGATCGGGCTGGAAGTCCATGTGGAGCTCCATACGAATAGCAAAATCTTCTGCGGCTGCTCCACGGCTTTCGGCGCACCGCCGAATACACATACTTGCCCTGTCTGCCTAGGGCATCCCGGCGTTCTGCCGGTACTGAACCGCCGAGCGGTTGAATACGCGATGAAAGCCGCTATGGCGATCAATTGCGAGATTGCCGACGTCAGCAAGTTCGACCGTAAAAACTATTTCTATCCGGATTCGCCGAAAGCGTACCAAATCTCGCAATACGATCAGCCGATCGGCGAGAACGGCTGGATCGACATCGAAGTGAACGGTGAGACGAAGCGAATTGGCATCACGCGCCTTCATTTGGAGGAGGATGCGGGCAAGCTTACGCACGTCGACGGCGGTTATGCATCGCTTGTCGACTTCAATCGTGTCGGAACGCCGCTCGTCGAGATCGTATCCGAGCCGGACATCCGCACGCCTGAGGAAGCAAAGGCATATCTGGAGAAGCTGAAGGCCATCATGCAATATTGCGATGTTTCGGATGTTAAGATGGAAGAAGGAAGCTTGCGCTGCGATGCGAACATCAGCCTTCGTCCTTATGGCCAAGAGAAATTCGGCACGCGAGCCGAGCTTAAGAACATGAACTCGTTCCGCGGCGTCCAGCGGGGCCTTGAATATGAGCAAATCCGCCAAGCGGAAATTCTCGATAGCGGCGGCGAAGTGATTCAGGAGACTCGTCGCTTCGACGACGCGCAGGGCAAATCGTTCTCGATGCGCGGCAAGGAAGAAGCGCATGACTATCGTTACTTCCCGGATCCGGATCTTGTCCGCCTGCACATTAGCGAGGAGTGGAAAACATCCGTCCGCAGCACGATTCCAGAGCTTCCCGATGCGCGTAAAGCACGTTATACGCAGGACTACAGCCTGCCGTCATACGATGCGGAAGTGATTACCTCGTCCAAGAAACTTGCCGATTTGTTCGAGGAAAGCCTAAGCTACACGAAGGATGCGAAGGCCGTATCGAACTGGATTATGGGTGACCTGCTCGGCTACTTGAACGCGAACAACCTTGAGCTGGAAGCTGTTAAGCTGACCGGCCAAGGGCTCGGCGAAATGATCGGCCTTCTCGAGAAAGGTACGATCAACGGCAAGATCGCCAAGACCGTATTCAAGTCCATGCTGGAATCGGGCAAGCTGCCGCAACAAATCGTTGAGGAGCAAGGTCTCGTTCAGATTAGCGACGAGGGAGCGCTCGTCGGCATCGTGAACCAAATCGTCGAAGCGAATCCGCAATCGGTTGAAGATTATAGAGCGGGCAAAGATAAGGCAATCGGTTTCCTTGTCGGCCAGATCATGAAGGAAACGAAGGGCAAGGCGAATCCGGCACTCGTCAATAAGCTGTTGATCGAGCGTCTGAAATAAGCGGGCGATTCATTTATCCCGCATGCGCATTCATCGTACGAAGGCAGGCTGTGAGGCTCGAAGGAGCTTACGGCCTGCCTTTTCTGTGATCGCCTTAGCCTGTATGGGCAATGTTTCGCATACAATTATGTTACAATACGTGTAGAAAGGTCGGGATGATTAGCACATGAATCCACTTGATAACCCTTGGTACATTAGCGAACTTCATATTTTTCTTCGACTTATGCTTGCCTTGCTGCTTGGCGGATTGATCGGCTTGGAGCGCGAGCAGTCGAAGCATGCCGCCGGCTTGCGTACGAACATACTTGTCTGTCTCGGCTCATGCTTGCTCATGATGCTGTCCATATACGGGTTCTCTGCGTTCGTCGATGAACCGAATGTACGGGTTGACCCTGCAAGACTTGCGGCAGCCGTTATTACGGGCGTAGGTTTCCTAGGAGCGGGTACGATTCTGTTCACCGGCAAATCGATTACCGGTCTGACGACAGCGGCATCGCTGTGGGTCGTCTCGGCGATCGGACTTGCGGTTGGCGCCGGCTTTTATTTTGCTTCTTCGGTTACGACGGTAATGGTGCTTCTTACGTTATGGGCGTTTAATAAGCTGGAGAAAAGATATATAAGAGCGAAGAAGGAACAGCTGCTTAAGATTGAAGCGACGGACCAGGCGGAAATACTCCGCTCCATTAATACCCTTCTTTCCGACAAGCAGATCGTGATCCGCAAAATGCTGCTGCAAGAAGGCGAGGACGACCACGATACAGGGCGTATTGTGCTTCATTTTCACATTCTGATACCTAAGTCGGAACCATTGTTTGCTTTGCTGGAGCATATTAAGCATTTGGAGGGCGTGCATTGGGTAAGCTCGGAGTAACGCGTCGTAAACGAAGATGGTTGGCAGCCATTCTAGCTTTTCTCTTGCCTGGCACGGGTCACCTCTACGCCGGACAATACCCGAGAGGGCTGCTGTTGCTTGCCGGTTATTTGTTGGACGTAACGGCTATCATCCGGTTGGCCGACTCGGACGGAGGCAGGCATTTGCTGCTAATCGTTTATCTGGGACTTATGCTGCCCGTTTTTTATTTCTTGAGCGTATATGATTCGTTGCAGACCTTGGAGCGCGATGATGGTATCCCCTTGTCGGCAAGCTTGTCTCACGGGATTGCACTGACTGCTGCAGGAGGGTTGCTCTTTTTATTGGTTAAGCCCCCTGACGCTATATTGCCGTGGATGAACGAGCTGGCTGAACTAAGCGTCGGGCCGGTCATTATAGCGATTGCGGTTGTATTATTGGTGCTTACGCGGAAGAGGCTGGTGGTAACTATGTTCAAATTAGGCCGGTATACGGCAGCTGTATTAATAGTAATGGTAGGCGCCTTGCTTCTGTGGGATCAGATCCAAGGCCGGAACGATATCGCGCTGCTTGGCCAGTGGTGGCCGGTTATCTTTATTATGCTAGGTATCGAAATGATTATATACAGTCTTCGTTCGCGCAAAATCGTCCAGAAACTAAGGCTCGACTTTGCCGGTATTTCGGTTGCGCTCGTTATTTCATTGACAGCCTATGTCGTTACGCAATATGCCGATTTCCCTTTCAAGTGGCTCGATCAATGGAATGTGGACATTAGCGGCATTTCGGAATATGGCGAAGAGACGGGGTACCGTTACGATAAGACGGTCGTTAAAGTACCGCTTGACGAGAATATCTCGCATATTCGAATCGTAAATCCGAACGGGCAAGTTACCGTGCGTTCCGGCGATGTCGAGGAGATGGAGTTGCTCGCGACGGTATGGGTCGATGTGAAGGACCAAGCGGAGGCCGATTCGATTGCCGAACAATCAACGGTTAAGGTAACGCCGGGCGACGAAGTTGCTTTCGAGGCGAAGGGCCAAGCCTACGGCGCTAACGGCAGCCATAAGCCCAGAATGAATCTGACGTTGACCGTTCCGATGGCGCTCTCGGATCAAGTATATGTCGAGGAGCCGATTGCGACCGATCCGCCGACCAATGCAGATCAACCCGTCGTTACCGATGAGGCAAGCGGCGATAAGTCATTTGCCATAGAAACGATAGGAACTGCTCCGCCGCAAAGCCCCTCATCAACGATCTCGCCAACCGAGTTTCCTGAGTCTGGAAATGCGGAGCGAAAGGGTGAGCAGCATGCCGTCAAGCTGAAGATCGAAGCGGAGCTCGGCGCGGTCGACGTGTCAGGCTTGCTGCTGCCAGGCGGACTGGACATTCGAATCAGCAGCGGCAATGTTAAGGTAGGCAATGTCGTAGGCGAAATACAGGTGAAAGGCATCAACGGCAACGTCGAACTGCAAGCCGTGAACGGGGACAGTTCGATTGAGACGAAGAACGGCACGATCACAGCAACCGGAATCAAAGGACAGCTCTATGCCAATACGCTGAATGGAAGCTTGGAATTGCAAGACGTTGGCGGAGATATAGAGGCGGAGACGAAAAACGGCAAAATAAAAATAACGGGAGCAGGTGCTTCCCTCAAAGCCGATACGCTTAACGGAACGATTGAAGTGAACAGCAATCGTGTAGGCGGCGACTGGGATTTGGACAGCTCGGTAGGTGAAATTAAGCTCGCGCTGCCGGAACATGGCGACTTTGCCATTTACGGCTCGGTAACTTTTGGCAATATCACAAGCGACTTCCCGTTCGACATTAGCAAGAAAACGATTCGAGGCTCAGTAGGGACGGGAACGCATCGTATTCAGGTTAATGCGAACAACAGCATTTCGGTGAAAAAAGCCGGGCTTTGATTTAGATGCGCTTTCATTGACAAATTCCGAACGAAGAACGTACAATAGTAATAAGAATAATTATTAAGAAAGGCGTGAGGGGAATGGGAGCCAGCGTTACGCAAGCACTTGAACAGTTGAAAATGAATGGCGTCCGTATGACCCCGCAGCGTCACGCCATATTAAGCTACTTAATGGACTCCATGTCGCATCCGACAGCAGATGAGATTTACAAAGCGCTCTCGCCCAACTATCCAAGCATGAGCGTAGCTACGATATATAACAATCTGCGTTTATTCGTTGAAGCAGGCTTATTGCGTGAATTGACCTATGGCGATGATTCCAGCCGGTTTGATTCGGATCTGTCCGATCATTACCATGCCATATGCAAGAAATGCGGGTCAATCGTTGACTTTCATTACCCGCCGCTGCTCGACGTAGAGCGTGCGGCGACAAGAGAGACCGGATTTATGGTTGAGGGACACCGCATGGAGATATACGGTATTTGTCCTCCATGCTCCGGGCAAATCAATTAATAAATCAGAGCAATTAAACATCAGAGTAACGTGCAGGATGCGGCATTCCGCTAATCTGCACGTTTTTTTATTGCTAACATTATCCCTCGGTAAGTTTTAGCATGCCCGAAGCTGTAACTATTTTGATACAATATCCGTATATAACTCAGTTTATACTGATCTACAGACATAGAGGAGAGTGATGGTTTGGAAACGGCTCAAAGCCGAGCGCCGCGCCGTAGACGGCAGAGCGGAATCGGAATCGGAATTATATTTTTGTTATTTGTAATCGCAGCGGCTGCCGTTCTCGGCTGGTACGGATATATGAAATTTATTCCGAACGGAGAGCAGACTGACCCTGGGTATACCTCTGAACACCCCATTATAATCGGTGGTGCAGAGGCGGAGAAAGGCGCTATTATTGAAAATAACGAGATTAAGCTGCCGCTTCCCGTTCTTGAGCAGCTGTTAGGGGCGGACAAGCCGGTCCATTACGAGGACGATTCGGGATCGATCATCTTCACGACGGCGAACAAAGTGCTTCATTTGAAGACGGATTCGTTGACGGCGACGGTTAACCAGAAGCCCTTCGATTTGACGATCGCTGCCGAGAAGACGGAAGCCGGCGATGTCTATATCCCTGTAGCTCCGCTCCAAGAGCTATACGGACTGCAGGTTGAATATGTGGAGGAGACGGGCATTGTGACCGTGCTCGTTGCCGGAGATGCCGTGCAGCGTGCGCAGGCGAATGATACGGATGGCGCGGCAATCCGAACGGAACCTACCATTCGGGCCCCGTTCATCCAGAAGCTGGAGCTGAATGAACCGCTTCGTATTTGGGGCGAGGAGGAGGGCTGGCTGATTGTACAGAGCGTGGATGGGAACATCGGGTATATGCGCAAAGGCGACGTAAAGCTGACCGAGATCGAACGGGTGCCCCAACCGTCGCGCGAGTCCGCTTTTGTCGCATGGAAGGTGTTGGGCAGCAAGATCAATATGACTTGGGAAGCCGTTTATTCCAAAAATCCGAAAACATCGGCAATCGGTCCGATGCCCGGCGTCAATGTCGTTAGCCCAACCTGGTTCGAACTGGCTGACGGCAAAGGGACGATTAACGGGAAGGCCGATCCGGCTTACGTCAAATGGGCGCATCAGAAAGGCATGCAGGTGTGGGCGTTGTTCAGCAACGGCTTCGAGCCTGAACAAACGACTGCGGCGCTGGCTACTGTGGAAACACGCTTTGTTATGATTCAACAGCTGTTGTCGTTTGCAGAGCTGTACGATTTGCAAGGGATCAATATCGATTTTGAAAATGTGAAAACGAGCGATAAGCAAAATTTGGTCCAATTCGTTAGAGAGCTGACTCCACTTCTGCACGAACAAGGTCTCGTTGTGTCGATTGATGTCACGCCGAAGTCGAGTAGCGAAATGTGGTCGTTATTTTTGGATCGTCCAGCACTTGCTAAAGTTGTTGATTACATGATGGTTATGGCTTATGACGAGCATTGGGCATCGAGTCCTAAATCCGGCTCAGTCGCATCGCTTCCATGGGTGGAGGCGTCACTGAAGCGTATTTTGGAGGAGGACGCCGTTCCCGCAAGCAAACTTGTGCTGAGCATGCCTCTATATACGAGAATATGGACCGAAGCCAAAGGCAGGGATGGCGCTGTAAAGGTGTCGTCCAAGTCGGTCGGCATGGACAAAGTGAAGCAAATTATTGCAGAGAAGAAATTGAAGCCCGTATTGGATGAAGCGGCGGGACAACATTATGTAGAGTATACAGAAGACGGCGCACTCATGCGGATATGGATAGAGGACGATTTATCCATGAAGGCTCGCGTTGCGTTGGCTCGCAAGTACGATCTCGCAGGAGTTGCGACGTGGCAGCGAACTTTTCAGACGGAAGCGATATGGACAACGATTGATGAAGCGCTCAACAAACGGCCGTAATAACGGCATAGGATAAAAGAAACACCCTTCCAGTGAAAACCGTGAAGGGTGTTTCTTTTTGCGTTCCTTTTACGAATGCTGTTCCGAAGGAGCTGCGGTCGCTTGCGCGGGATCGAGCGTAAGTATGGTTTTGCAGTACATGCAGCGGTCAGTCTTGCCGAGCATCTTCGTTGGTCGTCCGCATTCGGGACACTGAAGCATCGTGGCGCTCGTTGACATCATGCCGGCCCAGAAGTAGACGGCGACGCTGATAAGCAAGGATATCATTCCGATCACCATGAAGATAGCGGCAATAATTTTGCCGGCTTGCCCCCAAAACACGATGCCTGCCGTTCCGAGAATCATAACGCCCATTCCGACAAGCGTGAAGACTAAGCCCCATAGGCGGAATTCGTTTATTTTAGCTGATTTAAAGAAGATCTTATTCATCTGTTCCAATCCTTCCCGAGACTATTTGCATATGAAATTGAGACCGCTTTTCTTTTTGGACAAAGCAGGAAAAGTTAGCAGACTTGTCGAAAAAGAATTAAATCCGTAGATTAATATTATAGCTTAATCAAAACTGATTAGCTATATGGAGGAAACAGTGGAGCATATAAAAAATCATTTCAACAACTGGTATTGCAATGATTCAAGTCTTATCAGTCTGGCAGCGATCGAAAATCCGTATCCGTATAATCCATTGATTGACGGATTGGATCTGCTGGTGCTTGCCGTACTCGATAAGGATAATGCAGAGAACGGCAGCGAGCATGTACAATTCGAAGGCGAGCGCATCCTTATTAGATCAATTGATAAGAAGAGCTTGGAAGCTTGGATTTCGAGCGGTGAGAACCGGAGTGTTATCGAATGGATCGTTCGGGGGGAGATTCTGTTGGATCGGGAAAGCTATTTGGGCAATGTGCGTGAGAGCCTGTTACAATTTCCTCACTCCTTGCGCGAACAGAAGCAGCTTGTCGAGTTCTCAGGATTCTTAAGAACATACTTGCAAGCAAAGCAGGATCTGCTTGACGGCAATTTGTTGGATGCCTATTCGCATGTGTTGACCGCGTTGCATCATTGGGCGCATATCGTTCTAATAGAAGAAGGCCGTCACCCGGAGCTTACGGTGTGGAAACAGATGCGCCTTGTTCATCCGGGAATATACAAGCTATACGAAGAATTATCCGCAAGCCCGGAGACGCTGGAACAACGCGTGCAGCTTGTTATGCTTGCTTGCGAGTTTTCGGTCATGAATAAGATGAAATCGAGCTGCTCGCTGCTGTTAAAGATTTTGGCGAATAGATCAGAGCCGTGGAGTATTGCCGAACTTCTGAATCATCCCGAGATTAAAGTGCTTCACGTAGACCTGTCTCTCCTGCTGCAGAAGCTTGTTAAGCGTTCCTATATTAGCGAGGTTGCCGTCATGAAGGAAAGCGATGACACCGATATTATCGAGCTTCGTTATAGACTTGCCGATCATAGTGCATAATCATGATATGTAGTTGTCGCCGTTTGTCCATTCTATTGAATGGGCACACGGCTTTTTTGTTGTTAAAAAAGATTAAGCAAATGGGTTGACTTGTCTTGAGAGTCTATGTTAAATTAGTAATCGCCGCTTTTGAAGCGAACTTAATGAAACATTCGACAGCTAAAAAAAATGTCGAAAGTTGAAAAAAAGTACTTGCAAAAAGATAGGCAAACGTGATATATTATAAAAGTCGCCGCTGAGACAAACGGCCGACACGAAAGACAAATGATTGTTCTTTGAAAACTGAACAACGAGCGAAACTGCCAGTATATGAAGCTTCGGCTTCATTACTAAAGCAATAAAATG
>NZ_JAUSST010000010.1 GCF_030812415.1 Paenibacillus harenae
CTTGCTCAAAAACATTTTATTGCTTTAGTAATGAAGCCGAAGCTTCATATACTGGCAGTTTCGCTCGTTGTTCAGTTTTCAAAGAACAATCATTTATCTTTCGTGTCGGCCGTATGTTTCAGCGGCGACTTAGATAATATATCACAGACGCCTATAGCATTGCAAGTACTTTTTTTATATAACTTTATCTAGTTTCTACTATAGAAGAACAAAGAAAAACACAGTGCCTAAGCACCGTGTCCGTTAGCTATTCATTCTAGTATTGTTTGGCTGCCGAATATTTCGAAGCGTCTTTAATGAGATCGAATTTCTTATTGCTTTTCTTGAGACCAGCGTCAACCGTCGTGTCGATAATAACCCATTTGCCGTTCAAGAACACTTCGTTCCAAGCGTGGTACACACTCACATACTCCGTGTCTCCCATCACAAGTTTTGTAGGAACGCCTACACTGCGAAGCATTGCAGCGAATAACGACGAGTAGCCATAGCAGATGTCTTTTTTCGTCGATAATGTTTTATCGATGCTTGGTAGGTAATCTGTCGAGATGTTAGCCGCTAGATCGTAATCATATTTGATGTTGCCGATGATATAGTCGTAAATAGCTTTAACTTTCTCATTGTCTGTTTTACTGTTTTTTGTTAGTTCTTTTGCTTTAATAATTGCTTGATTAGCATTTGTCCAAGCGACGTTTTGAACCGAGTTCAGATATACCACGCTGCTATTAGTAAGGTTCAGGTTAACCGTTTCCTTCTTAACTACTTTGTATTTGTTACCTTCTGTATTCTCAAGCACCGAAACGGTGTAATCGCCATTTCCAAGTTGCAATGGAAATTGTTCTACTTTTTTGGCAGCAGTCATGTTGTATGTATATTTGTAATCGCCTTTTACGATCATTACTTTTGTTTTGACATTGGCATTCACTTGGTATGCTACCGATACAACACCTTTATCCAAGTTACCTGTATTCAACCAATTTGTGCTTTCGCTTGCTTCTGCACTTGTCACATTTATCGATGCGATCATTACGAACGCGGCTACTAACATAAGAATGAACTTGCGCATGAATAAAACTCCCTTCGGTAGCTGGCTGCCATCATTCGGAAGGCCCTTTAGCTTTGCGTCCCTGCCTTTCGGTAGGTTTGCCGTTATCGTGTAAAGTTTCATGGGATTGCTTGTCCCTTATTATAAAACAAAAAAAGCTCTGTCATTCGGTAGCTGGCTGCCATCATTCGGAAGGCCCTTTAGCTTTGCGTCCCTACCTTTCGATAGGTTTGCCGTTATCGTGATTCGCTTCTTCAAAACTTGTCCTACTATGAAGTAAATAAAAAATGCCTTGTCTTTCGGTAGCTGGCTGCCATCATTAGTAAGGCCCTTTAGCTTTACGTCCCTACCTTTCGGTAAGTTTGCCGTTATCGTGACTAGCACTATGGTTCTATTGTACCATATGATTCTAGTAAATCAATACGATCTAGCAAATTGATAGATCAAAATTTTACAACCGAATACACATACTCGTCGACACCAATACAGTTCAATTTATGCGCCGACAAAAAAACGCCCTGATAACCATTCGGCTCGGCTGTCAGGGCATTTGCTAAATTATTTTATACTTTTGTTATCTTTTTCTTTCTGAACGAGAGCAGTCCAATCAGGAGCAAGCCAAGTCCTACCATATAAGTAGGCAGTGAGCTTGTATCTCCTGTTTTCGGAAGTGTAGCTAATGGTACTACAGTACCCGTAACAGATGCTTCTTTCCCACCAACAGCATCGATATCAGCTCCTACTGCACCTTGTGGAATCTCGTTGTTATCTTCAACAACAACTTCCTCTTCGTCACCAACTGCCGACCCTTGAGGTGTTTCGTCCTCGTCAACGACAACTTCTGTTTCAGGAGTTGCTGTTGGTTCATTAGTTGGTGTTGGTGTCGTTGTAGGCTCTTCAGTCACTTCCGGTGTTTCCGTAGGACTTGATGTCACTACTGGTGTAGGCTTCGGTGTTGCGGGCGTTTCTGTCGCCGGCGTTTCTGTTGCCGGTGTCTCTGTTACTGGCGGCCCCGGTGTTACGTCTGGTGTGGGCTCTGGTGTTGGGCTAGGAGTAGGCTCAATGACTGTCTTTTTCACAAAGAACTCGATTTCTCTAATTCTATCGGTTTGAGCAGTTGCAGATCCGGACTTGACTCCGTTTGAACCATAAGAAGTGGTTTCGGTTTTATTTTTACTTCCCGATTTCCAAGTAATCTTCACGCATACTACATCATGATTCAAAAGCTCAGTGTCATTTATTACATCCCAATTTACTGTTTTTTTGTTATTCTCGAGTTTACCGCTAACTACTTTGTTGCCGCTAGGTCCAACTTCAAAGGAGTTCGCGTTGTTACTTACGCTATATTTGTGCTTGAATCGTAATCTTCCGTACAGCCTGGAGCAGGCAACTCCTTGAAATAGATTTGTACGTAAGCTATTCTTTGATCGACAGAGTAATTTACCCACTGCCACTTGCCTTTCACTTTCTCCCATAGCGAATATTCATACTTAGGAGCTTGCAGACCTGTATCGCTTAGAGCGCCGCCATCATACTCATATGTATTATATTCAAGATTCGTTAAACCTTGAACTTTCACGCAAGTAATCGCATAGCCGTCTGCTGCTTCCCAGTTCAAGTTTACTTTGGAGTTATCGCGGCTGCCGCTAACGACGGCATCTCCATCATCTTGCAGTTCGAAATTGTTGTTTATAATGAAAACATGATCCACGTAGCCGCCACTGCAATTGCTCGTTGATCCACCGTTGCCTCCGTGAGCAAATACCGTTCCTGCCGTTCCGATCGTCAGAATAACGACTAGCTTGATTAATAATGCGGACTTTAACCACTTCTTCTTAATCATAATTACCCTCCTAATATGATATGTGATCCATGGCTTCTGATAAAATAAAAAGACCGCCATGACAGTTCATGGCGGTCGGACGATCATTGTATCAGATACATATCGATACGGTAGACTCCTGGCTTTGCGTCCCAGCCTTTCGGATGGTTTGCGATTTACATGAGATATTGTTGTTTTGTAATGATTTTGCATAAATATGTAACATTCGTGATTCGAAAGAGACCTATTTTATTACTGTTTCTATTAAACTGTCAACACTAGAATTTGCAATTTAAGGACATACATTTCACGGCGTTAAATGAATACGCATTCATCGGTTTGCTCAAAGTCATTTCATCATTTATTCCGTAGAGAAAAATAAAAAAAGCGCGGCCGCCAGACGGTTATTCACCATCAGCGCAACCGCGCTTTTATATATTTCCTTATCCCGTCCAGCTACTCGCCGGTACGCTGCTCTCTCATATGCGGGAACAACAGTACGTCGCGAATCGAAGGAGCGTCCGTCAACAGCATAATCAGACGGTCGATGCCGATGCCCAGACCGCCGGTAGGCGGCATGCCGTACTCAAGCGCGCGGATGAAGTCGTCATCCATCTCATGCGCCTCGTCGTTGCCGTGCTCTTTCTCTACGAGCTGCGCTTCGAACCGTTCGCGCTGGTCGATCGGATCGTTCAGCTCCGTAAAGGCGTTCGCATGCTCGCGAGCTACGATGAACAGCTCGAAACGATCCGTGAAGCGAGGATCGGCTTCGCTCTTCTTCGCCAGCGGGGAAATCGCAACCGGATGTCCGGTAACGAATGTCGGCTGAATGAGTGTATGTTCGCCGAATGTCTCAAAGAACGCATTCAAGATATGACCGAATGTCATGTGCGGATCAACCGGAACTTTATGCTCTTTAGCCAGACGATGGGCTTCCTCATCGCTCATCTCGACGCTGAAATCGACGCCGGTGATCTCCTTCACGAGATCGACCATCGAAACGCGGCGCCATTGCGGCGTCAGGTCGACTTCTTGGCCTTGATACATAATCTTCGTCGTGCCAAGCACCTCTTGCGCGATATGCGCAATCAGATTCTCGGTAAGAGCCATAATATCTTTGTAATCCGCATAAGCCTCGTACAGCTCGATCATCGTAAATTCAGGGTTGTGACGCGTCGAGATGCCTTCGTTACGGTATACGCGGCCGATCTCGTACACCTTCTCCAAGCCGCCAACGATAAGGCGCTTCAGATGAAGCTCGATCGCAATCCGCATATAAAGCTGCATATCGAGCGCGTTATGATGAGTAATGAAAGGTCGAGCCGCAGCGCCGCCTGCTATGGAATGCAACGTTGGCGTCTCCACCTCCAAGTAACCCCTCGAATCGAGATATCGACGCATCGATTGAATGATTTTGGACCGGGAAATGAACGTTTGTTGAACGTCAGGATTCACGATCAAGTCGACATAACGTTGACGGTAACGAAGCTCGACGTCCTTAAGGCCATGGTACTTGTCGGGCAGCGGCAGCAACGACTTCGTCAATACCTCAACATCTTGCGCTTTGACGGAAATCTCGCCTGTATTCGTCTTGAATACGACGCCGTGCACGCCGACAATATCACCAATATCGAGCAGATCGAAGGCAGCGAACTTATGCTCTTCGACCGTATCCTTGCGGACGTAGATTTGAATCTTGCCGCTTAAGTCCTGGATATGCGCGAAGCCCGCCTTGCCCATGCCGCGCTTCTGCATAATACGGCCTGCAATGCTGACTTTAACCGCATGGCCTTCCAGTTCTTCCTTTGTCGTCGCCTCATAGGCTACTATTATGTCTTTGGCATTATGAGTGCGCTCGAACTTCTTGCCGAATGGATCGACGCCTAAAGCGCGAAGCTCGTCTAGCTTGTCTCTGCGGATCTGCAGAAGCTCGCTTAGCTCCTGTTCCTGTCCCTGCCCGTTGTTCTCATGTTCCACTTTCGTTCATCTCCCTGATACGTTAGGGTAACCGATAACGCTCAAAAAGCTTCCGGCAAGGAAGCTTTCTAAACCATTTATCGCAAACCTTATTTTTTGATATCGATAATTTTATATTGAATGATTCCGGCTGGTACGTTCACTTCTACAACGGTGCCTTTTTTCTTGCCTAGAATCGCCTTGCCAACCGGACTTTCATTTGAAATCTTATTTTGGAGGGGATCGGATTCCGCAGTGCCTACAATCGCATATTCCATCGTATCGCCGAATTCCATATCTTCAACCGTTACAATCGAACCAATGCTCACCGTGTCGATATCGATCTCATCGTTATTGATAATCCGCGCATTGCGAAGCATCTTCTCAAGCGTAATAATACGGCCCTCGATAAATGCTTGCTCATTCTTCGCGTCCTCATATTCGGAGTTCTCGCTAATATCGCCATAACCGATTGCAACTTTAATCCGCTCAGCGACTTCGCGACGCTTGATCGACTTCAGGGTCTCTAGTTCCTCTTCAAGCTTCTTTAAGCCGTCCTGAGTCAGAATGATTTGCTTATCGTTCATCTATCTGATTCTCCCGTCGTGTGACTTATTTTCATACCGTGTATGAATTCACTGTTACCTAATATATTACGCTTCACTGCCATCATACCTTGGGGCGTTTCACTTTGAAGGAGTCTCTTGCGAGTCTCTTTGGATTATATTGCACGATTATATTTCAAAGTTACCCTCAATGTCAATCAAAGCCAAACGACCCCTTGAAACCGTTTCATCTAGGCGTGAATCCATACATTCCGTATCATGACGACATCTGTCGAACGATGTCGATGCGAGTGCCGCTGCCTCCAAAAACGAAGCACACTCCGACATCTCGCATCCCTATGAACGCCGACCGCCATTCCTATTAATGAATGATCTCTTCGGCTCCGGTAGGAGCGGAAGAATTACCGTTGCGTTCCTGTTCCGCTTCTTCCTCCAACGATCGAATATAATTTTCTAAAATCGCCACCATGCGATCCCGGCCCGTTTCTTCCATAATAACATCCTTCACGCGAGCACCGCCCGGCAAGCCCTTCAAATACCATGCGAGGTGTTTGCGCATCTCGCGGACGGCTACCGCTTCGTTCTTCAGCGCGATCAGCCGGTCCAGGTGCAGAATAGCGACCTCCAGCTTCTCGCGTGGAGCCGGATCTCCCAGCAGCTCGCCCGTTGCCAAGTACTGAATGGTACGATAGAGCATCCATGGATTGCCCAGCGCGCCGCGTCCGATCATAACGCCGTCGACGCCGGTGTGATCCAGCATCCTTCGTGCGTCCTCTGGCGAGAATACGTCGCCATTCCCAATTACGGGAATAGATACCGATTGTTTGACATCCTTTATGATGTCCCAATTCGCCTTGCCCGTATACAGCTGCTCCCGCGTGCGTCCATGTACGCTGACGGCCTTGCCGCCCGCGCGCTCAACCGCACGCGCGTTCTCGATTGCGTAGATATGCTCGTCATCCCAGCCAATACGCATCTTCACCGTCACCGGCTTCTTCACGGCGTCTACCACTGCGGATACCATCTCGTAGATTTTGTTCGGGTCAAGCAGCCACCTGGCGCCGGCGTCGCATTTCGTTACTTTCGGTACGGGGCATCCCATATTGATGTCGATAATGTCTGCATTCGTCTGCGTATCGACGACCTTCGCCGCTTCGACCAGCGATTCGCGGTCGCCTCCGAATATTTGCAAGCTAAGCGGTTTCTCGCGCTCGTCAACGAACAGCATCTCCATCGTTCGCTTATTTCCGTGCAGAATCGCCTTGTCGCTTACCATCTCCGCGCATACAAGTCCGGTTCCGAATTCCTTCGCAATTAATCGAAAAGCAGGGTTGCACACGCCTGCCATCGGCGCCAGCACGACCCTGTTCTTCATCTCGATGTCTCCGATTTTCAGCATGCCGCTCCTCACTCCTCCATATTATTATTTCATCCAAGCGTCTTAAGCTGACGCTAGCCTTTTATTCACGGTTATCCGACATTAATTCCTCGTAGTCAATCCCGAGCGTGCTGGCGATATGGCCAAGCAGCTTCGGGTCTGTCTTCCTTGTACCGCGCTCAAGCGAGCCTAATACGGCTACCGATACGCCAAGCACCTTGGCCAGCTCCTGCTGTGTATAACCCTTCAGCTTCCGAAAGGCTCTGACGCGCTGCGCCAATTGATTGTTTTCCATAACGTGATGCCTTCCTTTCCATCCCGAAGCGCGCTGCCGGCCGCTAATGCGACCACGCTCCGCAGCGTATGCGATAATACGATAACGTCGTTAAGCGGCACAAGCACGAATGACCGCTCCATCATGCGCGGATGCGGCAGTGTCAGCTCCTCTTGATCCATTCTGACATTATCGTATAGCAGAAGGTCGAGGTCAATGGTTCTCGGTCCCCAACGTACCTGCCTAACCCGTCCTAGCTGCAGCTCGTACTCGAGTAGCTTGCGAAGCAGCTCGATAGGGGCAAGCGATGTGCGAATCGCTATCGCCATGTTCAGGAATGCAGGCTGATCCGTAAATCCGACAGGATCCGTCTCATAAATGCCCGACACCCTGCGCACTTCAATGGCTGGATCGCGATCGAGCAGCTCGATAGCCTGCATTAGAAGCTGCTCCCGATCCCCCATATTCGATCCCAAAGCGACATACGCTTCGAATGACTGCCCGTCAGGCGGGAATCGCTCTTCCATCTGCATCCCGCTTTCTCCGCATCTCGATCGTTACCCCGTCAAAGTGAATATCAAACGGAGGATGCGGCTTTGTTACTCGAACCGTCACTTCATTTACCATAGTATAAGCTTCCAGAACCCGCGATGCAATGTGACCCGTTAAAGCCTCAATCAGCTTGAAAGGCGGGCCCTCTACAATCTGTTTCGCGAACGAATGGATCTCTGCATAGTTGACCGTAGCGTTCAAATCGTCGGTCTCGGCAGCCTGTCCAAGCTCCATATGCAGTACGATATCGACGTAAAATTGTTGGCCCAGCTTATTCTCTTCGGCAAAAACGCCGTGATACCCGTAGAAGCGCATTCCTTTGATCGCCATTAGATCCAACTCCGTCACTCCCTCATCGGCAAACGCCTTATTTCTTGATCTGTTGTAAAATAGCGTCCGTCATCAAAGCCGTCTGCTTCATCTCGCGAACGTCATGCACCCGGACGATATGGCTGCCCTGCGCGATTCCGAGCGCAACCGTCGCGGCTGTTCCGAAAGCAAGCTCCCAGGTCGGCAAGCTGAGCGTGTCGCGGATGAACCGTTTGCGCGACGTGCCGAGCAGCACCGGATAGCCCAGCGCCGACAGCTCGGACAAGCGGGCGAGCAGCTCGAGATTGTTCTCGTACGTCTTCGCGAAGCCGATGCCCGGATCAAGCCAAAGCTGACTCTCCGCGACGCCTGCAGCCCTCGCGATCTCGACGCTGCCGAGCAGATCAGCCAGCACGTCAGGTACGAAGTCATTGTAGTCCCGCGCATGGCGGTTATGATTAATAATAACGGGGCAGCCGAACTCTGCGGCTACAGCTGCCATCTCCGGATCGCCCTTCAAGCCCCATATATCATTAATGATATGAGCGCCGGCTTCCATCGCCTGACGCGCGGCAGCAGCCTTGTACGTGTCAATAGACAACGGTATATGCGGCAGTTCCTTGCGGACCGCCTGAATTACGGGAATAATGCGCCGCAGCTCCTCCTCCAGAGGAACGGGCTCGAAGCCTGGACGCGTCGACTCTCCCCCAATATCGAGAAGATCAGCGCCATCTTCCACCATCGCTGCCGCATGGGCTACAGCAGCTTCTACCTGCGTATATCGGCCGCCATCGGAGAAGGAATCCGGCGTCGCATTGAGAATGCCCATTATTAACGTACGCTTTCCAAGCTCCAGCCGAATGCCGCCATTCAACTCATACACCCAATGCCCGTGCTGTGTACCAATCCTGCTCATGCTGTCACTCTCCTAAGCCTTATTCAATTCCGACATGGCCAGATGCGTCCGCCTGGTAAAGCCCAAGCAAGCTTCTCGTCAGCTCACCCGCACAACCGTCGCTAATTTGTATAGCCATGCTTCTTCCGTTCTCGTTCCCAGACAGCGCCGAAATCGGAATAAGCTCCTGAATGGAGTTGGTCATCCAGATTTCATCGGCCCGTACAAGCTCTTCCCATGTAAAATGTCCTTCTTGCACCGGATGCCCCGCTTCCCGCGCAAGCTCTATTACGCGCCCGCGCGTCACGCCGGGCAATATGCCCGTATCGATGGATGGCGTGTATAACACGCCATCCTTCACGTAGAACAGATTGCTTACGATGCCTTCCGCAAGCCAGCCTTCCTTCGTCAGCATAAGTCCCTCCGCCCCTGCCGGAGGCGACGAGGCAAGCAGCTCGCGCTTCGCAATCATATTATTCATATAATGGAGAGATTTGAATCTAACTTCTCCTTCCGGCGTATTCCGCCGCGTCTGCAGCAGCCTTAGCTCTCTTCCCTGCATAGGAGCCGATTTATCGACCGGGGGCAGCGACTTCACAAGAAGCAGCTCGGTTGGTCGCTCATAATCGCCCGTAGGCAGACCGAGCTCGCCTTCGCCCGCGCTGACAGTCAATCGAACATAGCCGTCCGACAAGCCGTTCGCGGCCAGCAGCTCCGTCACCTGCTCGGTAATCCGCTTCTGCTCTCCGCGGTATTGAATGCCTAACTGATCGCAGCCAGCCTGCAGCCGCCCAAGATGCCGGTCAAGCAGATACGGAAGCCCGCCATATGTACGGAACGTCTCGAACAAGCCCAGACCGTACAAAAAACCGTGATCGTAGACCGAGATCACGGCTTCGCTTGCTTCCTTGACAGAGCCGTTCAAACCTACTTTCATCGCGCGGCTCCGGTTTTATTTTGCAAGAAATTACGTAGCATCGTCAGGCCATGTTCCGTTATGATCGATTCTGGGTGGAATTGAACGCCCTCGATCGCGTACTCCTTATGACGAAGACCCATAATCTCGCCTTCATCGGTTTCCGCCGTAATCTCCAGACAGTCGGGCAGCGTCTCGCGACGAACGATAAGCGAATGGTAGCGTGTCGCGGTGAAAGGCGATGGCATGCCTTCAAAGATCGACTTGCTGTTATGGAAGATTTGCGACGTCTTGCCGTGCATCAGCTTCTCGGCGCGGACAACATCGCCTCCGAACGCTTGTCCGATCGATTGGTGGCCGAGGCATACGCCGAAGATCGGAATAACCCCTTTAAAGTGCTCGATGAGCGACAAACTGATTCCCGCTTCGTTGGGCGAGCAAGGGCCGGGCGAGATCAGAATATGATCCGGCTTAAGCTCTTCGATGCCCGCGAGGTCGATCTCGTCATTTCTTTTGACAATAATGTCTTCGCCAAGGTGGCCCAGATACTGAACTAGGTTGTACGTAAAGGAATCATAATTATCGATTACAAGGATCATCGTCAGGCTCCCCTCTTATCCGTTATTGGCGCCGGCCAACTGTTCGCTGTACTGAACGGCCTTCCATAACGCCTTTGCTTTGCTCAGAGATTCATAATATTCGCGTTCCGGATTCGAATCGATCACGATGCCGGCTCCCGCTTGTATATGAGCGACGCCATCCGTTACGGCCATCGTTCTAATAATAATATTAAATTCCATATCGCCGTTATAGTCAATCCAGCCGAGCGATCCCGTATACGGACCTCTCCGTACCGGCTCGAGCTCCTCGATAATCTCCATCGTCCGGATCTTAGGCGCGCCTGTAATCGTGCCTCCCGGGAACGTAGCTGCAATGACGTCATACGCATCCTTGCCTGCGGCAAGCGTTCCTTCGACTTGCGATACGAGATGCATCACATGCGAATAATGCTCGATGACCATCAGTTCCTTCACCTCAACGGTCCCGTACGCCGATATGCGGCCGAGATCGTTGCGTTCCAGATCGACGAGCATAATATGTTCGGCCCGCTCCTTCTCGCTTGCGATCAGCTCTTCCGCAAGCTGGCGATCCTCTTCTTCGGTCCGCCCTCTGCGTCTCGTTCCGGCAATCGGCCTCGTAGCCAGCCTGCCGTCCCGAAGCTCGACGAGCAGCTCCGGCGAAGCCGATACGAGCTGGAAGTCAGGGCAGCGCAGGAAGCCCATATACGGCGACGGGTTGAAAAGTCTGAGCCATTCGTACAGCTCTTCCGGCGACGTATGGATCGCACGGCTCTGACGCTGCGACAGGTTGACCTGAAACACATCGCCTTGGCCGATATAGTTGCGAATCGACTCTACGGCATCCATATATGCCTGCTTCTTGAACGGCGAGCTTATATCGTTCATCGCTTCAATGTCGATTTGCAGACGATCCGCTTCCGTGAGCTTAAGCCGCTTCTCCCTAAGCGCCTCTGCCCTGCGGCAAGCTTTCTCTTCCTCGAACCACGTCAGCCAGTAGTCCGTCATCCCTTCCGCGCGCGACAGCGCACGATCATAGGCTGCATGCAGCTGCTGTTCATCGGCGTTCGGATCAATCGGCATATGGACGGCACAATAGACGACGGAGCGCTCATGATCGATAATCCATAGCTCATTCATTCGCATGAACAAGTAATCCGGCAATCCCAGATCATCGTCCGCAAGCTCCGGAAGACGTTCTATTGAGCGTATAACATCATAGCTCCAATAGCCGACGCAGCCGCCGATCCATTTGGGTCCGTCAGCCAGACGCGGCCCGACTGCGCCCGCCATCCATTCCCTCATGACCTCAAGAGGCTTGCCTTGCCACTTCCTGCGGCTCTGCTCCTCCAGCGATTCGTAGGAAACCGATTCGGCCGAGAGGCCCTTGCCCCGAATAATCGCATCCGGATGCAAGCCTAAGTACGTATACTTGCCATCCTTGCCGCTCTCCAGCACGACAGCGTACGGCGAGGCGTCCTGCCATGCTTCTTCCCATGAAGTGACGAGTCCGCCGCCTTGGTCCTGAATCGGCAATTCCTTAAGCAACGGAAGCGTCGTATATTTCCGCTCGGCGTGCCACCGGACCCATTGCTTCCTATCGGTGACCATCACCCTCAACCCCCGTTCGTCTTACTTATTTTGCCTAGTATACAGAATAGCGAGGCAAAAGAAAAGGGCGAACCCATCCTCTTTCATGACCCGGCGCTGCGCGAAATGGAGAAAGCCTCCCACTCCGAGGAATGGAAGGCTTGGATATGAAGCTATCGTTATTGTTGATTAGTTGTCGAAGTTGAAAAGCGGCGTGCTGAGGTAACGTTCGCCGTTACTTGGAACAATCGCTACAACGCGTTTGCCTTTGCCAAGCTCTTTGGCCACTTGAAGCGCTGCGTAGATAGCTGCGCCCGAAGAAATACCGCACAGAATGCCTTCTTCTTTCGCTGCACGACGCGCGTACTCGAATGCATCCTCGTTCTCGATCGTAATAACGCCGTCATAGATCTCGCGGTTCAAGATGTCAGGCACGAAGTTAGCGCCGATCCCTTGGATCTTGTGAGGGCCTGGCTTGCCGCCGGAGAGCAACGGGGAAGCCGCAGGCTCAACCGCGTAGATCTTGATGCCGTCGAAGTTCTTCTTCAATACTTCGCCGGCGCCAGAGATCGTACCGCCGGTGCCGATACCCGCGATGAAAGCGTCCAGCTTGCCGTCAAGCGAGTTGATCGCTTCAACGATCTCAGGACCAGTCGTCTCGCGGTGAATCTTCACGTTCGCCTGGTTCTTGAATTGTTGCGGCAGGAAGTACGAAGGGTTCTCTTGCGCAAGCTCTTCCGCTTTGCGAACCGCACCGTTCATGCCTTCGGATCCTGGCGTCAGAACAAGCTCCGCACCGTAAGCGCGAAGCAGGTTGCGACGCTCAAGGCTCATCGTTTCGGGCATAACAAGAATAGCCTTATAGCCTTTCGCCGCTGCGACAAGTGCAAGCCCGATGCCTGTATTGCCGCTTGTAGGTTCAATAATCGTATCGCCAGGCTTAAGCACGCCCTCTGCTTCGGCAACCTCGATCATGCTGATTGCAATACGGTCCTTCACGCTTGCGCCTGGATTTTGGTACTCCAGCTTCACGTAGATTTCTGCGCTATCTTCGGGTACGAGACGGTTCAAACGGACAAGCGGTGTATCCCCGATTAGATCTGTAACACTATTCACGATTCTAGCCATGGAAATGAATGCCTCCCTATTCCGACTAAATTAGTAGGTTATTAACTAATAACATCTTATCAATGTCTTGCATCCGTTGTCAATAGCGACTTCTCTATATTTTGACCGATTCCGCTGCTATATTCTAATCCCGCTATTCATTATGCAGTAAGGCGAGATCCTACTCGTTTTTGACCGCATTATACTTGGCAAGCAGCATGTCCTCTTGCTCATTCATCGGACCGGCTTGTTCCAGTGCAAGCTGCTTGCGAACCGCGTCCTTCAGCCGGTCTTCGGTCATGCTCGTTGTCATTCTGCGCTCCGCCAGCCGAATAATCGCGAACCCGCCGTCCACGGCAATCGGTCCTGCCATTTCGGCAATTTGCAGACGGCTTGCCGTATCCATCATCTCGCTGTCATAGAACGGGTCGTCCGCATCAATGAGCCCGAGATCGCCGCCGTATTCCGCCGTAAAAGAATCCTGCGAGTACGTGCGTGCCAGCATCGCGAAATCTTCCCCTTCGATCAGCTTCTCCAGCACGTCGTCAGCTTGCTGCTCGGTCTCCGTCAATATCCATTGAAGATGCAGTTGCTCTCTCGGCTTGAACTCATCCTGATGCTCGGCAATATACTGCTCAACCTCGTTATCGTCGATATCGATACTGCGAACGACAATTTTCTCAAACAAAAGGCGATAGCGGACATCCAGCAGCAGCCGCTCCTTCGACAACCCGAGCTGCTCTTGCATCACTCTGTAAAATTCCGCTTCACTCTCGTAGCCTTCGGCCATCGCTTCCAGCTCGCGAGTCTGCTCCTGCGGCGATACGGATAAATTCGACTTGGCAGCCTCAAGCTCGATCGCTTTGCGGAGCATCATGTCCCGAAGAACATCCTCGCCGTACTGCCTATGCAGTTCGGCTTGCAGCTCCGCCATCGTAATCGGCTCTCCGCCCACTCTGGCAACGATCTGCCCTTTGTCCGGGGAATGATTGCCGTCCTTTTCTCCTACGCCTTCCGACTCTTCATTGCCCTGCGCTCCGTCACCTATTAGCGGCTGCTGCCATGGCCACACTTTGACGACGACAACAACGGCAAGTACAACCATACATACGGCTTGAAGGATGACAACGGCCTTCAGCACCTCGTATTTCTTCATTCCCCTAATGCCTCCGGTTATTGGATCGGCTTCGGTTTCGCTTGATCGAGCAGTTGTTCCAGCTTATCCCGTTCGAAGGTATACGCCTCGTTGCAAAAATGGCAAACGACTTCCGCTTTTCCGTCTTCTTCAATGATTTCTTGCAATTGCGCCGCGCCAAGGCTAATCAGGGTGCGCTCCATACGCTCCACCGAGCATGGACAATGGAATTCAATTTCCAACGTATCGTGAATGGTTAGTTCGTCCTGGCCGACAAGCCTATGCAGCACGTCTTCGGGGGTCGCACCTTGCGCTAGCAGCGAAGTAAGCTGAGGCATGGCGCCTAGCGCCTGCTCCAATCTTGTAATATCCGCGTCTTCGATGCCCGGCAGCAGTTGAATAATGTAGCCCCCGGCTTGCAAAACGGAATTATCCTCATCCACCAATACGCCAAGGCCTACGGCCGTGTTCGTCTGCTCCGATACCGCGAAGTAGTAAGTAAAGTCTTCGCCCAGCTCGCCGGATACAATCGGCACTCTTCCGATATAAGGCTCTTTCAGACCTAGATCCTTAATCACGTGTATATATCCCTCGCGGCCTACCGCGCCTGCCACGTCCAGTTTCCCAAGCGCATTGCTCGGCAGCTGTACCTGCGGATTGTCCACATAACCGCGAACCTGCCCTTTCGCATTGGCATCGACGACGATCTGTCCGATCGGGCCGTCGCCTTTGACCTGAATGGTCAGCCTCTCTTCACCCTTGAGCATCGCGCCCATCATCGCGCCCGCCGTGAGTGTCCGGCCAAGCGCTGCTGTCGTCGTCGGATACGTCATATGACGTCTGCGCAGCTCATCTACAAGCTGAGTCGTGCGCACCGCGAACACGCGAAGCTTCCCATCCCAAGCCATACCGCGTACCAGTACATCCCTCATCAGCTCATTCATGATTGTCCCTCCTGATTGCGTTCATATATAATACGCAGCCCCTCAAGCGTTAGAAGCGGATCGACCTTTTCGATCGTCTCCGATTCGGCAGCGATCAGCTCGGCTAAGCCGCCGGTCGCCACTACGCGAGGAGATACGCCGAATTCCTTGCGGATGCGATTCACGATACCGTCAACTTGCCCGGCATAGCCGAAGATAATTCCCGCCTGCATCGACGTTACCGGATTGCGTCCAATGACGCTTCGAGGTCTCACCAGCTCGATCCTCGGCAGCTTCGCGGCGCGTTGATACAGCGCTTCGGTCGAGATGCCGATGCCCGGTACAATCGCGCCGCCTAAGTAATTGCCCGCTTCGTCGATATAATCGAATGTCGTTGCCGTTCCGAAGTCCACGACGATGAGCGGCGTGCCATACTTCTCGATGCCCGCTACGGAATTGACGATACGGTCGGCACCGACCTCGCGCGGATTCTCATAACGAATGTTCAGACCGGTCTTCACGCCGGGTCCAACAACGACTGGCGTCTTGCGCAAATATTTCAGACAAAGCTGTTCCAGCGTCCGCATAAGCGGCGGAACAACCGACGAAATAATGACGCCGTCCATCTGATCCAGCTTTACGCCAGCGAATTGAAACAGATTGTGTATATTAATGCCGTACTCATCGACCGTAGCCGACCTGTTCGTACTGAGCCGCCAATGATGAAGCAGCTCCTTGCCCTTGTATATGCCGAGTACGATATTCGTATTTCCTACATCGATGACGAGAATCAACGCCGCTCGCCGCCCTTCTTCTCATTCAGATCCAGACTAATGTCCAGCGCCTGGAACGAATACGTAAGTCCGCCAACCGAGATCACATCGACGCCGCAGGCCGCCATGCCATGAACGGTATCGAGCGTCACGCCGCCGGATGCCTCCACGATAACATGCGGGGACGTCGCTTTAATATGGGCAACCGCCTCCATCATTCGCTCATTCGGCATATTGTCCAGCATGATGATGTCCGCCCCGCAATCCAGCGCCTCTTGCACCTGCTCCAGCGACTCGGTCTCCACTTCAATCTTCATCGTATGCGGGATTTGCCTGCGTGCGCCTTCAACCGCTGCGCGAATGCCTCCCGCGCCTTTGATATGATTGTCTTTAATCATCACCGCGTCATATAGACCAAAGCGATGGTTCGAGCCGCCGCCCACTCTGACCGCATACTTCTCCAGCATCCGGTGGCCGGGCGTTGTTTTGCGCGTATCGACAAGTCTTACCGGCAAGCCGGCAAGCGCCTCGACGAACTTAGCCGTTTTCGTTGCGATGCCCGATAGGCGCTGCATCAGGTTCAGCGCGAGCCTCTCTCCCGTTAGAAGGCTATGAGTGCTGCCCTCTACAATCGCGATGATCTTGCCCTTCTCCACTCGCTCGCCATCCTCTGCCATCGCATGGAAGTTAAGCGATGGATCTACAACCTCGAATACGAGCCGGGCGATCTGAAGACCTGCGATAATGCCGCTCTCCTTCATATGGATAACAGCCTTCGACTGCGAGCCGCGAGGTATCGTCGTCTCTGTCGTAATATCTCCGCTGCCTATATCCTCTGCAAGCCAATCGCGAATCTGATCGCGCATTGCCGTATCATACCCGCCCGCTGTCCACTCAAACATCTTCAATACGCTCCTCCGTAATACCGTATAAACGGTGCAACACCGTATGCTTGCGCCAGTTCTGATCGTCGCGGTACGGGTAATCCTCGCGGTAATGCCCGCCGCGGCTTTCTTGCCTCTGCAGCGCCGATTCCGTCGTCAGAAGCGCGCATGTGAGCAGATTCGCGAACTCGAATTCCTCCGTTTTCGTTAACACGGATTGATAGATCGGAAGCTGGCGCTTCAGCTCCTCGAGACCTTTCTCAAGACCTTTGGCATCGCGCCGCAAGCCGGCATATCTCACCATAATCTTCTGCAGCTTCAGCCGTTTCTCTACGATCGCCTGCATCGGCGCGCTGACGCGCCCAAGCTCATCCTCGATAATAGGAACAACATCGTTCGGCGACAGCTCGTTAATTCGCTTCACGATACGACGGCCGAACACGATGGCTTCCGACAGCGAGTTGCTGGCCAAGCGGTTCGCGCCATGCACGCCCGTCGAGGACACTTCGCCGCAGGCGAAGAGCCGCTTTATATTTGTTTCCCCATTTAGATCGGTTTTGACTCCGCCCATCATATAATGCATCGCGGGAGCGACCGGAATCCAATCGGATGTGAGGTCGAGACCGTATCTCAAGCAATATTCATATATAGTAGGAAAACGATGCTTCACCATTTCCGGCGATTCATGCGTAATATCTATGTAGACGAAAGTCGACTTCGTCTCCTCCATCTCGCTGACGATTGCTCTGGCCACTATATCGCGCGGGGCAAGCTCCAGTTGCTCATGATAATGCTCCATGAAACGTTCGCCTTTAATGTTGCGCAAATAAGCCCCTTCGCCTCGGACCGCTTCCGAGATAAGGAAGCGCGGTGCACCCGGATAGCAGAGCGAGGTTGGATGGAACTGAATGAATTCGACGTCTTGAATGTAAGCGCCTGCGCGATAAGCCATTGCGATACCGTCGCCAGTCGCAACTTCAGGATTCGTCGTATAACGATACAATTGGCCGGCGCCGCCAGAGCTCAATATAACCGCTTTGCCCCGCACGAACACTCTCTGTCCGCTTGGCTTCTGTACGATCGCACCGCAGCATACGCCATCTTGCGTCACAAGGTCGATCACGAAGTGATCGTCCCATACTTCAATTTTCGGATTGTTGACTGCGTTCTCCGACAAAGCTCGAACGATTTCATAGCCGGTCGCATCTCCGTTGGCATGCAAAATACGACGCTGACTGTGAGCGCCTTCCTTCGTAAGCGCGAACTCCCCATTCTCCACGTCGAACTGCGTTCCCATTGAGATGAGACTGCGCACGCCTTTGGGCCCTTCATGAACGAGGACATCCACCGCTTCCCGCGAGCACAGGCCGGCACCGGCTACTAACGTGTCCTGCAGATGATAGGCGGGCGAATCCTCGTCCGATATAACTGCGGCAATGCCTCCCTGCGCGTAACGGGTATTGCTGTCGAGCAGCGACTTTTTCGTAATCATCAATACCGAGTTGTTCTCGCTAGACCGTATAGCGGTAAAAAGACCGGCAATGCCGGCCCCAATAACGATGACATCCTTTTCTACAACAGGCAGCTCATCCAGCTGCACATCAACCAAGTATCTAGGAATCATGATGACGCTCCTTCAAATTTGAGCATGGGTGAAGCGCATGCTACTTCACCAGCAGCATGCGCTCCAAGGACAAACGGGCTTGATCCGCGATATGCGGCGGTACGTAGATCTGAGGCTGCATCGTCTCCAGCGCTTTGACGAGCTTCTTCAAATTGTTGACCTTCATGTTCGGGCAAACCAAATATTTAGATGCAAAATGGAATGTTTTGCCCGGGCTATCCAGACGAAGCTGATATCCCGTTCCGTCTTCCGTGCCAACAATGAACTCTTGACAATCCGATTCTTTGCAGTATTTAATGATTGCGGTTGTACTTCCGACGAAATCGCCAAGCTCCACGACTTCCGGGCGGCATTCCGGGTGAACGACGAACTGGGCGTTCGGATACTTCGCCTTCATCTCTTCAACATCCTTAACGGTAAGCATGTCATGGGTGTTGCAGTAGCCTTCCCAAATGATCATCTTTTTGTCCGTGTTCTGTTGCACGTAGTGACCAAGGTTTTTGTCCGGTACCCAAATGACTTCGTCTCCCTCAACCGAGTTGACGACCTTCACCGCATTCGCCGACGTACAGCAAATGTCCGTCTCCGCCTTGATCTCGGCCGACGAGTTGATGTACGTAACGACCTTCGCGTTCGGATGCTGGGCCTTCAGCTTGCGCAATCCGTCCACGTTAACCATGTCCGCCATCGGGCAGCCTGCACGTTCATCGGGAATGATGACCGTCTTGTTAGGAGCAAGAATCTTCGCGCTTTCTCCCATAAAATGAACCCCGCAAAATACGATGACTTCCGCATCGGTTTGCGCGGCCTTCTGTGCGAGCAGGAACGAATCGCCACGGAAATCGGCTACTTCCTGAATTTCGTCGCGCTGATAGTAATGAGCCAAAATAATGGCGTTACGTTCTTTCTTTAATTGCAACAGCCTCTCGCGCAGTTCCCGGTTTTGTTCCGCCTTGCGTTCCAGCGCTAATGCTTCCACAGTGGATCCTCTCCTCTTATGAGGGATGGGCGTCGATTCCCATTCCGATATGCGGCAAATGCTACTTTGTGAATTGATGCACAAACTTAGAAAGTCGCTTGCCTATAGTTTAAACCAAAAGGGATAAATTCATTTGATTAAGATTTAATTTACACTTGGTAAATGGCTCTGTCAATGCGTAAACGCCTTTTTATAGAACCATTTTTGAAATTATTCCAAATAAGTGCGGAAACGATGGAAAGAAGCCTATAAATAGCAAAAAGCTGCCCCTAAGAACACTTAGGGAACAGCCCTTCAACGATCGAATTGAGGATCAATTAACGTCTTGCCGGATCGTAAGGTTCGCCGAGCGCCGCAGGGGCATTCGAACGTCCGATGCCTCCGGCGAGAACGACAAGCGTCAGCACGTATGGCAGCATGTAGTAAAATTCGGCCGGAATTTGCTTCGAGAATTCGAATAGCTGAGCGAAATTGCGCAGCGCCTGCGCAAAGCCGAAGAACATCGCCGCTCCTACGACGCCAAGCGGATTCCACTTGCCGAATATAAGCGCCGCCAGGGCGATGAAACCTTGACCGGAAATCGTATTGTGGGCGAAGCTGCTTGTCGTCGTAAGCGTAATCGTCGCCCCGCCAAGCCCCGCTAATGCGCCGCTTAACATTACGCCGATGTAGCGATACTTCGTCACGTTGATGCCGACCGTATCGGCAGAGCTTGGATGCTCGCCCACCGCGCGAAGACGCAGGCCAAACGGCGTACGGAACAGCACGAAATAGCTGATGCCCGCAAGGATGAGAGCAATATAAGTCGTCGGATACGAATTAAACAAGCCGTTGCCGATGATCGGAATGGACGATAGTCCTGGAATCGCCCACTTCTGGAATACGAAGTCCAGCATCGTCGTCTGTCCCGAGTCATTGTACAAGCTTCTAGTCAAATAGATGGCAAGGCCAAGTGCCAAGATGTTGATTACGACGCCGACGACCGTCTGGTCGGAGCGGAACGTTATGGTAGCAACGGCGTGCAAGAGCGAAAAAATTACTCCGTATATTGCCGCCGCCATAAGCCCAATCCATGGAGCGGATTGTTCCAATCCCGCCTGTATCGCATAATCGGTAACGACAGCTGCCGCGAATGCGCCAGACACCATAAGACCTTCAAGTCCGATATTAACGACGCCGGACCGTTCGGAGAACAAGCCGCCGAGTGCGGCGAAGATAAGCGCAGTCGAGAACACGAGCGTAATGTTGAGCAGCTGCCCCAGTACTTCAATAACGTTCATCTACACCGCCTCCTTCCGTTTTTCCGCGCGCTTGCTCAGGAAAGGCTTCAAGAAAAACTTCACGATGCCATGCGAAGCAACGAAGAAGATAACCGAACCGATCACGATCCGTACGATTTCCTGCGGCACGTCCGCGCCAAAGTTCATGCCGGCGGAGCCGTAGGACAAACCTCCGAACAAGATGGCGCCAAGCAGTACGCCTACCGGTGTATTACCGCCAAGCAGAGCAACAGCGATGCCGTCGAAGCCATAGCCCCATGTGGCGGCCATAACCGTCTGGTACCCGAAGACGCCCAATATTTCGAACACGCCGCCAAGACCGGCGAAGATGCCGCTAATGAACATCGACTTCACCAATGTGCCCTTGACGTTCATGCCGGCATATAGCGCCGCGTCAGGATTATGCCCGACAGCGCGAAGTTCAAAACCTTGCTTCGTCCGCCATAACAGCACATAGAACACGACCACGCAAATAATCGCAACAAAAGTGCCCCAGTGCATACGGGCGTTCCCCATCAGCCCGACGAGCCAATCCATCGACAACCTGGCTGAGTCATGCACGTCAGGTGTCTTCTGCTGGCCTTGCTGCACCAGAAACTTCGCCACGATAAAATTCGAGAGAAACAGAGCGATCCAGTTCAGCATAATCGACGATATAACTTCGTTCACGCCGCGCTTCGCTTTCAGATAACCGGCAATGCCCGCCCAGATGCCGCCGAACAAAGCACCCGTAATGACGGCAAGCGGAGCATGAAGATACCAAGGCAATTCCAGACCAACGCCGACGAGCGTCGCGCCGGTCATGCCCATCATGAATTGTCCTTCAACACCGATATTGAATAAGCCGGTCCGGAAGGCGAACGCAACGGCAAGCCCCGTAAAGATAAGCGGCGTAATTGCGCGAATCGCCTCACCGATATCGTACGGACTGCCGAATAACATCTGAACAAGAGAGGTATACGCCAATATCGGATCATAGCCGCCCGCAAGCATCACAATCGCTCCGAATAATAAGCCAAGCACGATAGCGGCAAGCGGAATACCGACCGATGATTTGACGAAAATCTTTTTGAATGTGTCCACTTTAGGCTACCCCCTCTTCTCCAGATGGCTTCGTTCGGGCCGGTTGCCGGCCATCATAAGGCCGAGCTGCTGATCGTCGCGATGAACCGCATCGACCTCGCCCATAATGGCGCCTTCATACATGACGGCTATCCGGTCGGATAGCGAGTAAAGCTCATCCAGCTCGAAGGAAACAAGCAGAATCGCTTTTCCTTGGTTGCGGGCTTCAACCAGTCGTTTATGCACATATTCAATGGCCCCGATATCGAGCCCCCTCGTCGGTTGTACCGCAATGAGCAGATCGGGATCGCTATGAAGCTCCCTGGCAATAATCGCCTTCTGCTGATTGCCTCCCGACAACGCGCGAGCATGCGTATGTATGCCCGACGTACGGACGTCGAATTCATCGACCAGCTTCGTTGCCAGCTTGTCCATTGCTCCATAGTCAATGAACACGCCGCGACCGAACTCCGGCTCGAAGTAACTTCCAAGAATCATATTTTCGCTAAGCGTGAAATCGAGCACGAGTCCGTGCTTATGCCGGTCCTCCGGAATATGTCCAACGCCTGCGAGCGATACCTTCCGAGGCGACTTATTCGTTAAGTCCCGATCGTTCAGCTTCACGCTGCCGCCGCTTACTTGACGCATGCCGGTAATGGCATAGATCAACTCGCTCTGACCATTGCCGTCAACGCCGGCAATGCCTACAATCTCGCCAGCTCGAACATTGAAGCTGACACCGTTTAACACTTGCTTGCCCTGCTCGCCCTTCATTTGCAGCGAGTCTACCGAAAGCACAGTCTTACCTGGTTCGTTCTTCGTCTTCTCCACCTGGAACGATACATCTCTGCCAACCATCAGCTCGGCAAGCTTGCGCTCGTCCGTCTCCGACGTACTGACTGTACGCACTACCTTGCCGCGGCGAATGACGGTAACCGTATCGGCTAGCGCCATAACTTCCTTCAGCTTATGCGTAATAATGATGATCGATTTGCCTTCGGCAGCCAAATTACGAATGATCTCAATCAGTTCTTCGATTTCCTGCACCGTAAGCACAGCCGTCGGCTCGTCGAAAATAACGATCTCCGCGCCCCGGTACAGCGTCTTCAGTATTTCAACCCGCTGCTGCATGCCAACGGTAATATCTTTAATCCGCACTTGCGGATCTACTTTCAAACCATAGCGTTCGGATATGTCCCGAACCTTCTCATTCGCTAGCTTATAGTTAATGCTCAAGCCTTTCTTCGGCTCATTGCCAAGCACGATGTTCTCCGCCACCGTAAACGGCTGAACAAGCTTAAAGTGCTGATGCACCATGCCTATGCCAAGCTCAATCGCTTTGGCCGCTCCATCGATAACCGTTTTCTCGCCGTTCACGTAAATCTCGCCTTCATCCGGCTGATACAGCCCAAACAAGATGTTCATGAGTGTCGATTTACCTGCGCCATTCTCGCCTAGCAGCGCATGTATCTCACCTTTTTTGAGCTCAAAATCGATCGAATCGTTGGCCACTAGCCCAGGAAATCGTTTCGTTATTCCTTTTAACTGTACAGCCGCCAAGTTCCGGTCCATTCCTTCATCATCTCCCCGGTCAATTACCGTATTGAGTGCTATCTTCACTTAACAAAAGACAAGACCGGCCCAGAAGCCGGTCTTATGTCCCTACTTTCCATTACTGCACTTGCAGTTGTTCGTTTATTATGCAGCCGGCTCAACTGGTACCGTGATTTCGCCGTCGATAATTTTTTGTTTGAATTCCTCTACTTGCTTGAGGACATCCTCAGGAAGGTTTTTGTTCGTCTCTGGCAAGCCAACGCCATTATCCTTAAGTCCAAGCTCTTGCGTTGTACCGCCAGCGAATGTGCCGTTGATCAAATCTTGGGAAATTTTGAATACGGCAGCTTCAACGCCCTTCATCATGGAAGTAAGCGTGACTTCATCGCCGAATTCAAGCGATTGGTCCTTATCGACGCCGATTACCCAAACATCGTCGCCTGCATTTTTGCGAGCTTTCGCTTCATTGAATACGCCATTGCCCGTTGCGCCTGCTGCATGGAAAATAATATCAATGCCTTTGTCGTACATCGTTGCCGCGGCAATCTTGCCAAGGTCTGGCTTGCCGAATTCACCCGTGTAATTCACGTCTACAACGATTTCCGGTTTAACAGCCGCTACGCCAGCCTTGAAACCGGCTTCGAACTTCTTGATAACCGGAATTTCCATGCCGCCTACGAATCCGATCTTGCCTGTTTTCGTCATAAGGCCGGCAACAACGCCAACAAGGAACGAGCCTTCGTTCTCGGCGAACGTAATGGAAGCTACGTTAGGGGCTTCAATTACGCTGTCGATAACAGCGAGGTTAGCTTCAGGATTCTCGCTAGCTACTTTCGACAAAGCATCGTTGAACAAGAAACCGATACCCCAAGTGAGATTGTAACCGTCCTTCACGAACTTATTCAAGTTCGGCTCCATGTCGGCGTCGCCTTTGCTCTCTAAGTATTTCGTCGCTGCGCCGGTTTTTGCCGTCAAATCCTCTAACGCTTCCCACGCGCTTTGGTTAAACGATTTGTCGTGAACGCCGCCAACGTCGGTAACCATACCGATCTTGAAATCTTTACCGCTGCCGTCCGATTTCACTTCCTCTTCTTTGGCGCCTTCGTTGTTGCCGCCAGCTGCACCCTCGTTATTGGTCTTGGCTCCGCAGGCCGATAACACAAGCGTTGCAGCAATAATAAGCATAAGCATTGTACTAAGTGTTTTCTTCATACTTTTTCTCTCCCTCGCACCTGATTTGGCAATACCTCGCAACCCCGTTTACTTCTTTATTCTTGCTGTTTTTGGCCGCTATTATTTCATTATAGTTACAAAAAAATAAACGTCAACGATTTAATGTTAGGTTTCGTAACATAAAATCAAAGGAGACGCTTTCATGTAACAATAATGTTACATATCGACCGGAAGATGTGATTCCTAGGTTAGTTATTGCTGATATTTGTTAAAGAATCACATCCCTAATTATAGGCTATTTCCGAACATTAGTAAACAAGCATAAACGGCTTAAGCCGCCCTATAACGAGGCTAACGTTCCGTATTTTCTGATGTCGTTAAGGATGTAACGTCGTCGATAAACGGTATGCGGTGATATATGGGCATTCATGTAAGCGGAAACCTTATACTCCTATATTTTGAGAAGAAACGATTCCGGCGTCCTGTGCCATAAAATAAACGGCAGACCGGAGACAATCGTCTCTGGTCTGCCGTTTAAGGCCTCCGTCCGTTAAGGGACGCCAAGCTTATTAAGATTTGTTATTATCCGGATCTTCCTCAGACGTATCCTGCTTCTCAAGCTTCGGACCGTTAGCGTCAGCCGCTTCGTCCTCGCGAGTCTGAATGCGCACCTTCACATCGCCAACCGTCTCAATGACTGGAACGGATGTTAGTTCTCCCACTGCCGAACCGGAAGTTACCGAGTCGCTATCCGTAAGTGCGCCCGTCTCGATCAACGATTTGATTTGATCCAACTCAAGCGTCTCTTCGGTAAGCAACGTTTGGGCAATCAGATGGATTTCTTTGCTCTTCTCGGACAATAGCTTCTTCGCACGGCTGTAGCATTCACCTATGATCGACTGCATCTCTTGGTCGATCTCGTAAGCAATCGCATCCGAGTAATTCTGTTCATGACCGATATCGCGGCCCAGGAACACTTGGCCTTGAGTGCTGCCGAATTGCATAGGTCCGAGCTTATCGCTCATGCCGTATTCCATAATCATGCTGCGAACAATGCTTGTCGCTTGCTTGAAGTCGCTGTAAGCGCCTGTGCCGATTTCGCCGATGAACAGCTCTTCGGCTACGCGGCCGCCGAGCAATCCCGTAACTTTATCAAGCAGTTCCTGCTTCGTTACAAGCATGCGGTCTTCCTTCGGAAGCATGATGACGTAACCGCCGGCGCGTCCGCGAGGAATGATCGTAACTTTGTGAACGGTATCGGCATGCTCCAGGAAGTAACCGATAATCGTATGACCCGCTTCATGGTAGGCGACGATACGTTTCTCGCGATCGCTGATGATACGACTTTTCTTCTCCGTACCGACAATGACGCGGTCAATCGCTTCATCCACTTCCTGCATGGCAATGTCCTTCTTGTTGCGGCGAGCGGCAAGCAACGCCGCTTCATTCAACAGGTTCTCCAAGTCCGCGCCTGTGAAGCCCGTTGTACGCTTCGCAATCACATCAAGACGAACGTCCTTGGAAAGGGGCTTATTACGGGCATGAACCTTCAGCACCGCTTCTCGTCCCCTCACATCTGGGCGGTCGACCGTAATCTGACGGTCGAAGCGTCCCGGACGAAGCAAGGCCGGATCAAGAATGTCCGGACGGTTCGTTGCGGCAATAATGATAATGCCCTCGTTAGCGCCGAAACCATCCATCTCGACAAGCAATTGGTTGAGCGTCTGCTCGCGCTCGTCATGGCCGCCGCCAAGACCGGCGCCGCGTTGACGGCCTACCGCATCAATCTCGTCGATGAAGATAATACATGGAGCGCTCTTCTTCGCATTTTCGAACAAGTCCCTTACTCGCGATGCGCCGACGCCGACGAACATCTCGACGAAGTCGGAACCGGAAATACTGAAGAACGGTACGCCTGCTTCGCCTGCAACAGCGCGGGCCAGCAACGTTTTACCTGTTCCCGGAGGCCCGTTAAGCAATACGCCCTTCGGAATGCGTGCGCCTACCAGGTTGAACTTGCGAGAATCTTTCAAGAAGTCGACAACCTCGACGAGCTCTTGCTTCTCCTCGTCGGCACCCGCGACATCCTCGAACGTAATCCGTTTCTTCTCTTCATTGTATAAGCGTGCACGGCTTTTGCCGAAATTCATAACTTTGCCGCCGCCGCCCTGTGCCTGATTCATCAGGAAGAAGAACAGGACGAATATAATGACGAAAGGAATAATGGACGTAAGGAACGTAAGCCAAATGCTTGGCTGATCCATTTCCTTGCTTTCCATCTTGAAGCCGTACTTCTCTTGCCATTCAAGAATTTGCTCCTCGGCTCTGACGCTAATCCGGGATACGAATTGGTCGCTCTCGGCCTTCTCGGGAGCTTTAATATATTTACCAGTAACAAAATAAGTCTGGTTCTCATACTTCAAGCTTAATTCCGCTACATTGCCTGATTCAATGGCCGTGCGAAGCTCATCGTATCTTAAACCAACGGTAGTCTTATTCTGGCTGCTGATAAATTGAAAAATCCCAACGGTCACCAAAAAGATGATTAAATAAAATCCAGTATTACGGATGATCCGATTCATCCCCAACCTCCTCTCAGGCGCTTAAAATATTTTACCATAGCATGACTTTCCATAACAATAGAGGCAAGATGGAGAGGGCATGTACGGTTAATTGCGTGTTTACTTTTCATAAACCTCAGGTTTAAGGACACCGATATACGGAAGATTCCGATATTTCTCAGCGTAATCCAGGCCATACCCGACAACGAACGCATCCGGCAGCGTGAAGCCTTTGTAGTCCGCCTCGAGATCGACGGTACGTCGCGCCGGCTTGTCAAAGAGCGTAACGATCGTAACCGACTTCGCGTTGCGCCGCTCAAGCACATCGATCAAGTAGCTAAGCGTCAGGCCGCTGTCGATAATGTCTTCCACGATCAATACGTCGCGACCTTCGACCGAAACATCAAGATCTTTAATAATCTTGACGACGCCCGACGACTTCGTCGATTGTCCATAGCTCGATACGGCCATGAAATCAATCTCCAGCGGCACATCGATTTCCTTAACGAGGTCCGACATAAAAATAAATGCGCCCTTAAGAACGCAAATAATAAGCGGATTGCGCCCCTCGAAATCCCGGGTCAGCGTCTCGCCAAGCTCCTTTACCTTTGCCTGAATCTGTTCTGCATTATAAAGCACTTCCTGAATGTCGTTACGCAAAATACGGATCCCCCTACGCCTTAACTATGTTTATGAGTGTACCAGTGCGTCTTATTCGTTAACCGCGGGTCGCCCTAATGAACAGCACATCTTGCGTATCACGCACCGTAAGCGCATGAGCGGATCGCCGTATACCGGGTATCCATAGCAATCGTCCTGCCGCATCGAACAGCAGCGGATAAAGTTGTCGCTCCGACGGAGCAAGCTTCTCGTCAACGAACATATCTTGCACTTTTTTCGAACCATTTAATCCTAAAACTTGAATTCTGTCGCCGGGACGACGGTTGCGCAAAGTGAGCGGATAAGCAAGCTGCGCCAGATCGAAGCAAGCCTCATACCTCGAAGCCGGCTTTCGGCTGTCGATACTTCGAATACGATCGAATTGAAAGCTCCAGCCCGAGACGGAATCGATATCCGATGCAGTCTCGTTCACCTCGAAGCTGTATTCGTCAGCAGGACGCCCATGCGACTGCTGCGAAGCTTGAACGAAACGAAGACTATCGTATTCCCTCATGCACCTAACCCCTGCACCCGCATCCATTCGCCAAGTGCTAGGAGCGTGCTCCGCCGCGGCAAGCCGCATCGTTTCCACTTGTTCGAAGGATATGTTTTCCGTGCCCGTTGAAAGATACCTTAATATTAGTTTAATCAATCTCCTTTGTAAAGCGACGTGAAAGCCGCGTAAATCGGCACAGCTTACCGCATATTCTCCCTCGGAGACCGTGACAATCTGCGAAAAAAGCGATGCCGTCTGCTGTTCTATCCACTCGTCCTCCGCCCCGGCCACATCGGCGAGCCGTTGCAGCGATTGAGGAAGCTGGGGATTGAACTGCGTGAGGTAAGGCAAAATATCCAGACGTATTTGATTACGAAAATAAGTGCGTTTGTCGTTGCTGCTGTCCATGCAATAGGGTATGTCGTGCTCATCGCAGTAACGAACAATGTCTGACTTGTTCATACGCAGCATCGGCCGAATAAGTTCCACGTTTTTTTCGCGGCGTTTCGAGACCATTCCCGCTAGGCCCGTTAAGCCCGTTCCTCGCAGCAAACGCATAAGCACGGTCTCCGCCTGATCGTCGGCATGATGCGCAAGCGCGATGCGCGTCGCCCCGAAGCGCGACGCGGCCTCGTACAAAAACGCGTATCGCCGCTCCCGCGACGCCGCTTGTCCGTTCATGCGCGTTTCTTCTATATAGGCTGGCATATCGAGCGTGATCGCCTCGAACGGCACGCCTAATTGCGCGGCATAATCCCGTACGACGGCAAGCTCCCGCTTCGATTCTTCAACACGGAAGCCATGATTCACATGAGCGACGCTGACGCTCAGCTTGCCAGCTTTCATGAGAGACGACAGCATATGCAGCAGCGCCATCGAATCCGGACCGCCGGATACGGCTGCGACGATGCGGTCGCCTTCGCTCCATAGCTGCCGCTCGGCTGCCGCCCTCTCTAATTCCTGTTGCAAATTCATAAGTAATGCTGCCTCCGTTTCTGTTGACGCATACGGTCCATCGTCACAGCATGTTGCGAAGCAACCAATATACCGAGGTAACCAGCAGAATCGCCGATGCCGCTGCAAGCCCCTTGAGCCAGCCCGGCGTGGACGATGGACGGTGAGTGTCTCTCCGGTGCATAAGCACTCGCCAAGCTTCATAACCTTCTTTCGCATTCATGAACCCGCCGGCGAGCGCCTTGCGAATCCAACCGGCAATCGGCTTAAGCGCTTGACTGCTCTCCACGATCTGCTGCAGCTCGTCGGCCGAGCGATTCTGCGGCAACAGCTCCAGCGTCAACTGATGAAGCTGCTTCGGCTCATGCAGTTGAATGCACAGCACGGCAAAGGAGAATATATCATAACGCTCATCCGCCGATCTTGGACCGCCGTTCCAATACCCGCGATCATAGATCTCGGTAAATTGGCGAATGCTCTTGCCCTTCGCCGTCACCCCGCCGAAGTCGACAAGCTCGACATGGCCGTAATCGCCAACGAGTACGTTCTCGATCTTCAGATCCCCGAATACCCAACCCGCTTCGTGCAAATGCGACAGCTTCCCCAGCAAATTAAGCCCAACCAGCGGAAACCACTCCGTTCCCTGCTTCTTGAAATAGTCGGCGAGCGTCAATCCTCTTACGTAACGCATGATATAGAAAGGATACTCCTTTCCATCCGGCCCATACAAGTCGTCCACGTCGTACAGAAACGGCTCCAGCCCATTTCGCTTCTGCTTCGCGATGGACTGGAGCACATTAATTTCGGATTGAAGATCGACGGCATCGGCGCCGACCTTCAGCGCATACCACGTACGGCCCTGCTGCACGAGATATACTTTACCGTTAGCGCCTTCGCCAAGAAGCTTCTCTACCCTGTAGCGACCTTGATTCCACTTGCCGGTGACGGTCGCTCCTCGCCGCAGCTCCCATTTAAACGACGTAGCCACTCATCATCCCATCCGTTTCATCTCTGCTCTGTTTACCATAATCCCCATGACGGTAAAAATCAATGACCTGCATAAGCGCCGGTCCCGTCGGCGTCGTTCCGCCCATCTGCAGCTTCGGAAAAATCGCATGAACGCCGTTCAAGTGGCTCGTCCAGCCAAGATCCATTGCGCAGTCGTCGCCATGCCGCGATGCAGGAAAGTGGAACACCGCTATTTCACTCTTGCCCTGCCGCGCCTGCAAGCTAAGCATCAGATCGCGAATCGCTTCCTCAACCGCCGCCATCTTCGGCTTCATGCTTGCGCTGGCATCGATCAGCAGCGCCACTTGGAGCGACGACGTCTCGCCAAGCTCATCGATGACGCGAACGACCTCGCCGCGCTTCTCCGGCGGCAAGGCTTCGATTGAACCGTTGCCGAGCACCTGCTTCAATTCCTTCTGCACGGCAAGCTGTATCGTCTGCACGACCGTCTTGCGCGTCATCATCTGCACCGTCTGCGATAGCTGGCGCATATTGACAAGTCTGCTCAAGCCGCCGCCCGCGCGGGCGATCTCCTCGATCTCCGATGCGCCCATCTCGCCCGCATCGCCTTGATCGAGCACGCCGACGACATTGACCGAGATCCCCTCCGACTGCGCATGCGCCGCCGCCACGACCGGGCTTAGGCCCACGTTCGAGCAACCATCCGTTATTAATAAAATCTGCTTCATCTTGAAATCCCTCCTGAAGGAAAGCATAGTCTTCCTATCAGCTTTGCCTATTTCGGGAGAGATAAACAGCTAGACTAGCAAAAAATATGTACTCTCTTCTATGTATATCATCGGCATGATGCAGCAGGGGATGAATAAATCCTAATGCCTATCCTGCCATTGCTTCGTTGTTTCGTTGCAGAAACTGCAACGGCAACGCCAAAAAGCATGATGTCGCGGCAACTGGCCTGCTCAGTCGCTACGAAATCATGCTTCTTCGCTCAAAGGCATGCATGAGGCGCAAGATATTGGCCTGATAAGATCTAACTCACCGTCCTTGGACGCTCAACCTTCGATATGCCCGGCCAGCGGAACGATGCCCATTCCGGCATATGCTTGTCAATCCGGGCGACAAGTACCGTCATATCGTCAACGATCTCGCCTTCATGGTAGCGAACAACCCGTTCGAGCAGCGCATCGGCCATCTCCTGCGGATCCTCCGTCTTCAGCTCGCTAATAATCCGCTTCATCCACATCTCTTTATTGACCGCGTGACCCGGGGCATCATAAATGCCGTCGCTCATCATAACAAGCGTATCGCCGGGCAGCATCTGCACCGAGATAATGTCGACATCGATCTCTTGCAAAATACCGATCGGCAAGTTATTGGCCGAAATCGGAATTACTTCATTGCCACGCCTAATGAAGCTTGGCGTCGAGCCGATCTTCATGAACGTCGTCTGCGCGGAATACAGATCGACGATCGCAAGGTCCACGGTCGCGAACATCTCATCCGACGAGCGCAGCAGCAGCACCGAATTGACCGACTTCACTGCCAGCTTCTCATCCATGCCCGATTGCAGCAGCTGCTGCAGGATCGACAGCGCCGCGCTGCTCTCCTCGCGAGCCCGCTCGCCGTTGCCCATGCCGTCGCTGATCGCCACCGCGAACTTGCCGTTGCCAAGCTCGGTCATCGTAAAGCTGTCTCCCGACAGCAGATCGCCGCCCTTCGCCGCGCCGGCGATGCCCGTCTCTACCTCGAATTGCTTCGCCGAGCCGAACATCACGAGCGTCGGCTCTCCGCTCTTCAGCGGCGGAACTTCCGATTTCACCGCGATATGCTCGCCTAGTATATCGCTAAGCAACGGCGCGATAATTTTGCGGCATTCATCAAACCCCTTCCCGAATGTATGATACACCTCAATATCTACATTTCCCTCCTCCAGATTCACAATATCGATGCCCTGTATCGATAAACCGAGCCCCTCGACCGCCTCCCGGATCTGCTCCTCCTGCAGATGCAACGTCTGTCCCTCGCGCTTGATTTCCCTTGCCAAATCCTCCATGACCTGCGACACCCCGAGCAATTGATCGGCGACAAGCTGCCTGGAGTCGAATATTTGCTTCTTCCAGTGCATATTATTTTTATATAGCTCGTACTGCTGCTGCATATCGGCGAGCACGAGCGGCGTTTTGACGCAATGAGTCGTCCAAGACTTCGGCACGTCCTTATTATTGCGCGGTACGCGATCCTCCTCCACCGTCGTCATCATATCGGTCATCATCTTGTACGTATGAAAAAACTTGTCCTCCCAACATGCATCCCGTCTATGGCAGGAAGCGCAAGTTTTCTGTGCAACGGCACCCATAAAGTGATTAATCTCATCCTCCCGCTTGACATCCGTCACGCTCTTGTTCAGTTGACCAAAGCTGCGCGACAGCTGGCGGAATACATCCGAGTATTGCGTTACGCGGTCCGCCGTCACCTCGCGGACCCGTCTCGCATACTCATGCTGCGACTTCGCATGCTCGTTCGTTCCCGGCACGTAACGAGAGATGGTGCGAATCATCGCACGCGGCGTCAGCATCAGCATCGTAGCGGCGGCTACCGACTCCCACGTCGATGACATCACATCGGCCTGGCTGCCTACGTAGATCGAGAGGATCGACGTGCCAAGCAGCATCCCGAAAGCGGTTGCCATTTTGCCGCCTTCGCGAAGCAATCCCGCCAGCAGTCCGGCGAACGCCAGCAAACTCATCTGAACGATAGCTCCGTAATCGGCCAGGCTCAGGATAAGGCCAGCTACGACGCCGACCGATGCGCCCAGCGGAGCGCCGCCTGCCAGGGCGAACAGAAGCAGCATATACCTCGACATGACATGCTCGGCGGATAACCCGTAGAGCACCCATCCGACAGCCCCCGTCATCACCGACGCCAGCAAAATCATCAAACATATAATTTCCTCGTTCTTCAAAGAGGCCGATTTCTTCGTCATCGTGAGCACCGGTATCGCCTGAATGAAGACGAGCGTGAGCACGAAGCTGAGCCCCGCTTCCACGACGACAAGCATGAAATTGTACCAGCTTAGCGAATCGCCTATGAACACGCCGAACAACTGGACAAGCAGTGTCGCTGCGAACACGACGATCGGAGCTGACGTGAGCTCCGCACGTTCATAGGACTCCAACCCTTTAAGAAATAAGAATAAGACCGCAATCTCCATCGCAATCCACATCGGCGCCGGATCGGCCGCGAACCAGCTGCCGCCAACGAGCGAAATGGCCACCCATAAGTAAATGTCTCTCCTCAAAAAGTAGATGACCGCGAAGTAAGCTGCCGCGAATGGCATCAATGACCCTAGAATGACCGCTCTTCCAAGCAGGAATGCGACAGCAACGAGCAGAAACGTCCACTTCTTGGCTAAGAGAACTTGAATGAAATGCCGCGCTGCCGCCCATTCTCGTCCTTTCCGCATCATGACCTGAATCAGATTTGTCCGATTTCCTTCGGGGAGCTGCACCACATTTTCCTTTTCCACTAAACAGACACCACCATTCCGAGTTTGTTGTGTTTTTCATTATAGGAGGTTGTCCGCATGAAGTTTGTCAGTTAACGGAATGCGTCAAAAAGTTTTTTCCGACAAAAACAATTGCAGGCGCAGTCATTGTCATGACCATTCCAAACCCAGCGCCAGCAAGGCTTTGCACAGCCATGTCTTCCTTCTGTTGACAAATTCGGCTCAACAAAAATCGTCGCCAGCTATCTCGCTTAACTGTCAAATGGTGGGTGTAACCTGTCGGTATTGATGGAGGATCGGAGAAAAGTTTTTGGACGAGACGGGTCGCGGACGCAATCCGACAACCTAAGTCCCTCATCACGAAGATGTGCCTATGCAGCGAGTAGAGTAGGACGATAGTATGGCGAGAAGACGCAAAAAAAGCAGAACCATAAAGGTTCTGCTTGATGTATGATGGGATAACGATTCAGCTTATACCCGCTTGGCACCGCGTCCGCCGCGTTTGCCCTCCGTGTTTTTCTTCAAAGAGGAGATGCGTTCTTCGCTGTCTTTCAGGAAGCGCGACATTTTATCCTCGAATGACGGTTTACCGTAAGCCGGTCTGCCAGACGATTGCTTGTTGAAGGGACGGCCGCCTCGGTCTTGTCCTCCACCTCCGCGGTTGAAACGTTCTCCACCACCGCCGCCTGCGCCTGCTCCGCCTGTACGCTCACGTTGCGGTGGCGGCTGTTGGCCTTCTGGTCGGTCAATGGCTTGCTTAATGGAAAGGCCAATCTTGCCGTCTTTGTCCACGTTGATCACTTTGACCTTCACGACATCATCGATCTTGAGGTGATCCTTCACGTCCTTGACGTAATTATCAGCGATTTCCGAAATGTGAACGAGACCCGTGACACCTCCCGACAAGTCGACAAATGCCCCGAAATGCGTAATGCCTGTCACTTTTCCTTCTAACTTGGCGCCCACTTCAATTGCCATAAAATAAAATGTTCCTCCCTAAAAGTTTTGCGAAGCTGAATTCGATGAAATTCGAATGGATTGAAGCAAAACTTCCTCGTAAGCATACGCTTAGTTTTGCAAAGCTGAATTCGATGAAAGTCGAATTGGGTGAAGCAAAACTTACTTCGTAAGCATACGCTTAGTTTTGCGATTCGTAAAGCAAAGTCGATGATTTCGATAATATGATTCCAAAGAATCAATTTTATCGGAAAAATATCGCTACTACCGTGATTATAACCGAACGGAAGAAGTAAGGTCAACAGACGTTCACCCGATTTCGCCGCCCTATCTTACAACCTGTATCTGCGTCTCGCCCTTGTATACCATGCCTTGTTCCTTGGTTGCAAGCTGCGAAATATATTCTGGATCGTTCAGCCTCTCGATCTCCTGCTTCAATGCCTCGGTATCGGTCTTCGCCGTTTCCAATTGCTGCTGAATAGCCGCTAATCGCGCATTCGTCGCATGCTGCTCTTGCAGCTTGCCCACGAGCGTATAGGCCGCCCAGCCGATAAAGAGGACTACGATAAATAGCCACATCCGGATTCGGCGCTTCGATCCAGCGTTTGTTGTTTGCTTGTTCACTGCAGTCGTCATGTACGCGGGGGCCTCCTCAACCATTTGCTCCACAATTGGGCGATCGTAAATCCGAGCTTGCTCACTCGCTCCCGAAGTCGCCATTTGGCAACATAAGGTCCAAGCCAACGCGCCAGCGGACGCACGGCCGGGCTTGTCATCCAAACAAGCAGCCGCCAAAACGGACGAACCAATTGTAACACAATTTTTAGCAGGAAAATAGTGAGCGCAGACCCAAATCCTAAAATTACCTTAATCAATTTGTAGAGCAATAGGAGCGGTTTGACAATTACGAAGTCCAATACTCTAAGGATAAACGCGATGAGCGCGCGTACCGCACGAACGATCCATTTGACAGTGCCGATCACGATTTTGCTTAACAAAAAGTAATAGACGATAACGCCGGCAGCCAGTCCGATGAATACGTACGCCCGCACCTCGCCATTGTTGCTTGCGTACAGTACCCGGAACACGGCCAGAGCCGCTGCCATCCAATAGACGATGTCGAGCACCGGGAGCCACCAGCGGGGGAACTTCAGCTCGTTCGATACGACGCGGTAGCCGTCGAAGACGATGCCCATCCCGATCCCCGACAGCAGCATCGCGGCCATCGTCATCCATTGTACGGTTAATGTCACTTGAACAGCTTGCCGAACAAGCCTTTGGTCTTCGTAGAGGCGTTGCCGTCCAGATAGGCGAGCGAATGGACGAGCCCCTCGATGGCTACAAGGCCTTGCTCAAGGCTTAAATGTTTCATATGCAGGTTCTGCCCTTTGACCGTTAGGAAGCCTAGTTCCGTCTCTAGCAGAAACTCCTCGCTATCAAAGCTCTCTACGTTAATGACGCCGGTCAGCTCCAACAGCTTGCGGTTTAACATCTTCACTTCCTGGCGCTTCTGGCTCTTGCTTTGGTCCACCATAGACTCGTCCTCCGCTATTCGCTATATTTTAAGACTAGCTTATGGGGGTTGGACGAGTTTTAGAACCGGCTTTGACTCGCTTAAGCCGGGCATCGATGATGACGCTAATGACGATTAGCAGTAGTTCGACAAAATGCCGTTGCACAGTTTAGTTGCTCATAACTGTAAATAAAAAAACCGCCCGGCAAACGTAACGTTTACCGGGCGGTTATGTGCGCATAGGCGCGTATGTGCTTATTTCTCCCACTCGAGCAGATTCTCGCGCGGGCGCTGCTCTTCTTTCACCAAAGTGTACAGCTCTCCGGCTTCATCCTTCCGGGTCGATTCGGCGATGCGCTCGACGCGTACCGTTACGATTTTCTGCCCGTACTGGATTTGGAGCTCATCCCCGGCCTTGACGGTGCTGCTCGCTTTCGCTTCGCGGCCATTGATCCATACGCGGCCCTGCTCGGATACATCCTTCGCAACGGTGCGGCGCTTGATCAATCGGGACACTTTGAGAAACTTATCAAGACGCATTAGACTACTTGATCGCTTCTTTCAGCTTGTTGCCTGCTTTGAAAGCAGGGATTTTCGCTTCGGCGATCGTGATTGGATCGCCGGTTTGCGGGTTGCGGCCAACGCGGCCGGAACGCTTGCGAGTTTCGAAAGTACCGAAGCCGATCAATTGTACTTTGTCGCCGCCAGCAAGAGCGTCAGTTACTTCGCCAAGAAAACCGTTAAGTACAGCTTCTACGTCACGTTTAGTCAATCCGCTTTTTTCTGCAATGTTGTTGATCAGGTCTGTTTTGTTCATCATTAAATCCTCCTAATGTGATACCGTTATTTGGGGTCAGCGTTCTGCACGCCGCCGTGGTTGGTAATTTTTACTCCACATGCAGAATACATATTCTGCTCGAGAGCAAAAAAATCCTGCCGCTATTTGAAATTTTTTTGAACATAGTGAGGAATAAAGGCGATTTGTGACGAATGAGAACTATGATTGGCGCTTTGCCTCTTCCCACCAGCGATCCATTTCTGTTAAATCAGTCTGGTCAAATTGTTTGCCGCTTATACGAAGCTGCTCCTCAATATACGAAAATCGGTTTCGAAATTTTTTGTTCGTACGAGAAAGAGCCTCTTCGGGATCGGCATGGATGAACCGCGATGCGTTCACGACGGCGAACAATAAGTCGCCAAGCTCCGCAGCCTGCTCCTCCTCCGATTTGCTTGCAATCGCTTCGCGGAGCTCAGCGAGCTCCTCTTCGATCTTGGCAAGCACGGGACCGAGCTCATCCCAATCGAATCCGACCTTAGCCGCTTTCTTCTGCAGCTTATAAGCTTTCATCAAGGCTGGAAGATCGGGGGGAATGCCATCGAGCACCGATTTGCGGCTTTTATCGGTCCCTTTCATCCGCTTCTCTTCCGCCTTCATTTGCTCCCAATTGCCCAGCGCTTCCTCGGCGTCGTCGGCGTTCTGGTCGCCGAACACATGCGGATGGCGGAATACGAGCTTCTCGTTCAGCGACTGGATCACATCGAAAACGGAGAATGCGCCCATCTCCTCTTCCATCTGGCTATGCAGCATCACCTGGAGGATCACGTCGCCGAATTCCTCCTGCATGCCGTCCGGGTCGTCGTTATCGATTGCTTCAAGCGCCTCGTAAAGCTCCTCGATAAAGTTTTTGCGGATCGACTGATGCGTCTGCTCTCTGTCCCATGGACAGCCTCCCGGACTGCGAAGGATCGATACGATCTCGTGCAGCCGCTCAAAGGTGCGGTTGCGAAGCGATGCGTCGTCCGAACGCGGAATCCAGATGAGCGACAGGTTTCCGAAGCCCGGCGTACGGTCAAGCTCATAGAGCGGTACGCGAATGATTTGCTGCTCGCCGGATACGCCAAGCGCATGGCCTACGACGACTTCAAAATCGTCGGGATAGCGCTCCATTAAGGCAAGCTTCACGTCGGAAGCAGTAAAAGCATCATACACTTGACCGACAAGAGTATGCAACTGCGGCTGCAGCAAGGACGGCTGCAAATCGGTAGCGTCAAGCAGCGCGAATCCTTCGATCGGGTCGATGCCAAGGCTGACGAACGCTTGATCAAGGAAGCTCTCGCCGCCTATAATTACCAGCTCGATGCCCGCTTCCGGACCGTTCTCGCGCAGCAATTGGACCGTACGCTCGGCGACCATCGGATGGCCGGGAACGGCGTATACGAGCGATTGGCCTGCAGTTGCTTCACGGATTAGCGTGTCGGCGATGGCTGCGTACACATCGGGGAACGATTCATGCCGCTCGTAGAGGTAATCGAAGGATTGGTACGCGATTTCGTTATCCTGCAGCATCGCCATCATCGGATGATCGGCGGTGCGGACGTATAGACGATCGGCCTGCTGCAGCCTGCGGAATGCACCTAGCGTCAGCTGGTCCGGATCGCCCGAGCCGAGCCCGATGACGGTTATTGAGTTTGTTGCCATATGTAACGGCCTCCTCGGTTTCATTTAGTAAAGGTAATGCGTATCGGTAATGCGACAACGGTTGCTGCACTCCTGGTGCTAAGTTGGCGAGCTAACCGTCGGGCGCGATTGCATGGCGGTTGGTTTGAAGAAATAGCGCAAGTCTGTTTTGTTAATCCGGCGGGATCAGCCGCCAATGCCGGAGGCGGGCGGCCCATTTGCCGCCGCCCGGCAACGCGCGCCATTCGCGCGCGCTGACGGCGCCGCCGCGCAAAGCCGCGACGCCGAAGGCGCATGCGCCGACGGCAACGCCCGTCAGCGCGAGCGCAACCGCTGCCGCCCGAGGCGGCAGCAAGCCCAAGAGCGCGGCGCTTAGCGCGCGCTCGAAGAGCAGCAGCGCGGCGGCCATGACCGCGAGCGCGAGCGTAACGGCGGCGGCGGAACGCCCGCCAGCCGTTGCCTTTGCTGCGCGCGCCGCCGGTATCGGCGCGCCGCTAAGGGCGGCGGCGCGGTGCACGGCCGCCGCGCTCAGCAGCGCTGTCGCGCCTAGCGCCGCGACGCCGGCCGCCGCGGCGCCCTCCGCTCCGTATGCGGGCACAAGCACCGCATTAAGCCCCCCCTTGAGCAGCGCTGCTGTTAGCAGCAGCAGCGCCGGAGCGCGTACTGCGCCGAGGCTGGCGAGCACCGGCGCAGCTACCGCATTCACGCTGCCCGCGAGTGCCGTAACGCCAACGAGCATGAACACTAACGTTCCCTTCGAATCGGAGTACAGCATAACATTAAGCGGTTCTGCCAACAAAACCAGACCTAGACAAGCGGCTGCGCCAGTACCCCATGCAGCGCGCATCGTCACCGCTAGCTGCTGGCTTAACTGCCCATAGGCACCTCGCATCCTCGCGAGCGCCAAACCCGGCACGATTGCCGCTGCCGCAGCCCCGGCCATCATTACGACAAGCTGAACAAGCGGCTGCGCACGGCTATATACACCGAAGGCGCTCATCGCTTCAGCCTCAGCCATGCCGCTCTCATGCAGCAGCCGCGGTACAGTGAACGCGTCCACCGCGCCAACGGCAGGCACAACGACCGCGCCAAGCGCCGCAGGCAACGCGACAACGGCGAGACGCTTCATATCGGCCCGCAGAGCTCCTCGTTCCTTCGGCATCCGCGTCCTTCTTCGGCGGCGCCACGAGATCAGAGCAAGGAACAGCAGCGCCGCAACTCCGCCGCAGGCCGAGCCGCTCATCACGCCCGCCGCAATATCGGCCTCTCCCCAGCCCGCCGACCAGCTTAGCCACAGCACGAACACCATAACGCCAACGCGGACCAGTTGTTCGACAAGCTGCGACATGGCCGAGGGCGCCATTCGTCCAAGCCCTTGCGCATAACCGCGCAGCGCCGCCACTATCGGCACGAACAGCAATGCCGTGGAAACAGCGCGAATCGCGCCTGACGTCTCCCGGTCTCCGATTAGCCGCGACAGCTCGTCCGCCCCGGCCCACGTCAGTCCGAACGCGATAATGCCTGTACATCCAAGCAACAGCATGGCGGCATACAGCGTCCGGCGCACACCGCCCGCATCTTCTCCGCTGCGCAGCCGTTCCGCGATGAGCAGCGATACGGCAGTAGGCAACCCCGCCGTTGCCAGCACGGCTGCAAGCTGATAAAACGGATATACCGCGTTGTAGATGCCGAACACTCTGTCCCCTGCGATATTTTGCAACGGTATCTTCTGAAACACCCCGATAAGCTTGGATAAAAGAGCCGCCCCGGCCATAAGCATGACGCCGTTCTTCCAAAACCCGCCGGCCGGCTTGCGATCCATATTTCCACGCCCCTGCCCGTCGATCATGTATAGTTGAGCCTATTATACCTCACAACGGGGGCTTGGGAAAAACAACATCGACTTCTACTGCCATTCTTTCACGTTAGTTGCGGCTTCAAATGAAAATGCACGGATAAACTCCTCTTGCGAAAACGGTTTTTTCCTTCCACTGAACAATGAAAGCGCTCAGCCCCCCCGTCTCTAAGAGCCCCATATATAATGATGATAGCCGTTTGCTCGTTTCGACGATCATCGCATATTTAATGAGACGCCAAGGCTTGTTCAGAGATTTCTTTTTCAACTGCGCGATTTCCCCCTTTGTGCGATGGGCTAAAAGCCGGTTGGCTTAGCTTGGTTCTTTTGACGGCAATCGGTTGGTTCTGCTCGAATGGATTTGCTTTATCCTTTTGATTTCCCGCATCGCTTGTTTTTAGTCCTGAACTACGCTGAAATTTTGTCAAGCTCGACATCAAAGATGCGCTTGGCTAGAGCTCTCCCGTATCAGTTTGGAATAGTTGATTGATTCCGGTTTCATTAATGTTAATCCACGATCCTTCGTATAGGCTGGCGGGCATCGCGTTCCTTTTTCGTAACCCTGAATCCCGTGAGTTGAAAATAAAGCGTATCTTGCGCGTACGATATATCATGGTATATTATTTAAAACAATATGCTGATTTAGGGTTGTCTCTAAGGAGGATGTGAGGAAATGACCAGTCCGATGTACGAACGAATCTTCGCTGCTTTGCGCGATCAAATTTTAAACGGGCATTTTGCCGTTGGCGACCGCGTGCCTTCGGAGAAAGAGCTTGCCGACGAGTACAAAGTCAGTCGGATTACAAGCAAAAAGGCGCTCGAAATGCTGTCGGTCGATAAGCTGATTGTACGTAAACCGGGGCGAGGCTCGTTCGTGGCCGATCCGGGGGAACGGACGGGAGCACCTGCCGATGACAGCGGAAGTGTTCCAAGAAGAGGCGCTAAATCTGGAAATAAGCCTTTGATTGGACTCCTGATTACCGACTTCTCGGAAAGCTACGGTACCGGACTTGTTCATGGGATGGAGGAAGCATCCCGAAAGCACGATAGTTATTTAATCGTGAGACGGACATTCGGCAACCCGTCGTATGAAGAAGAGACGATCAAAGGGCTGCTTGAAATGGAAGTGGATGGGCTCATTATTATGCCCGCGCAAGGAGAATTTTTTAATGCGGAAATATTAAAGCTCGTCATCGGAAAATTTCCCTTCGTCCTAGTCGATCGTCATTTGAAAGGCATATCGGCCGGATCCATATGCACAGACAATGCGGCTGGAGCGAAGCAAGGAATCGAATATTTGTTCGAACTCGGCCATAGGCATATCGGTCTGCTGACTCCGCCTCCGGTCGATACAACTGCGGTGGAGGAACGGATCGAAGGATTCGTGCAGGCGCATGCCGAGAAAGGAATTGCCGTCGATCGCGAATTGTGGTTGGACGATATTCTATCGACGCTCCCAAGCGCGTTTACGGATGAAAACCGGGTGAAGGATATCCTCAAAATCAAGGAACATCTCCGAAAAAACCCGCATATCACGGCTCTGTTCGCAATGGAGTACAACATCGCCTTACTGGCACGCGATGCGGCAAGACAGCTGGGGCTGTCCGTTCCCGGAGATTTGTCCATTATTTGTTTTGACTGCCCGGCAGTTAACGGCCAGTTTTCCTTTACTCATTTGCAACAGCAGCAGGAAGAAATAGGGCGAATCGCTTTCGAGCATATCTTAATGCTGCGCGAAGAGCAAAGGACTCCGAACCGGACAACATTGGAAGCGATATTGATTGAAGGGGAATCGACTGCGATTGCACGGTCGACGAAGCTAGCGAAAATTTAAATCGGTTTGACCATGTCTCATAAATACTGAACACCTGTCGGGAATGCCGTCAGGTTTTTTTGCATATATTTGAATGATATAATAATATGCTTGAACAGGTATGAATAATATATTGACATTTAGATGGTATGACATTAAATTGGTGATGTAAGGGTTTTGTTGAACATCATTGTTGATAGTCGTTCGGAACAACCGATTGACATTTAGAAGGGAGACAGCCTTCCATGAACATGGTGGATTCTAATTTCGCGCTAACCCGTTTGATCCGTACAGTATCTGAAGGCACGGCACATAATCCGAAGCTGGCGGAAATGTTCCGAAGCATGCTCGAGAACACGCTAAGCTCGACGGTCCGCAGGCAAGCGGACGGGACTACATTTGTTATAACGGGCGATATTCCGGCCATGTGGCTGCGGGATTCGGCGGCACAAATCCGTCCATTCCTCGTTCCAGCGCAACAAGACGGCAACCTGGCCGATATGATCGAAGGGCTCGTACGACGACAGGCTGCGTTCATTTTGCTGGACCCTTATGCGAACGCTTTCAATGACACTCCTAACGGCAAAGGGCATCACGAGGACAAAACCGCGATGAACCCCTGGTTGTGGGAGCGAAAATACGAAATCGATTCTTTGTGCTATCCCGTACAGCTCGCTTACTTATTATGGAAAAATACAGGGAGAACGACGGTTTTTGATGACACTTTCCGCTCTTGTATCCGGGTGATCCTTCATACCTGGAGAATCGAGCAGCATCACGAGATGAAATCGACTTATGCGTTCGAACGTTTCGATTGCCCGCCTAGCGATACGCTGACGCGGAGCGGAAAGGGCGCGGAAGTCGCCTTTACGGGGATGACCTGGTCGGGTTTCCGACCGAGTGACGACGCCTGCCGCTATGGATATTTAATTCCGTCCAATATGTTCGCTGCGGTCGTCCTTGGTTATATAGCCGAAATCTCACGCGTCATTTGGAACGATACGGAGTTGGAGAAGGAAGCGTTGGCGCTCGAAGGCGAGATACGAAGGGGAATCGAGAAGTTCGGCTTAATCGATCATCCCGTCTATGGCACAATGTACGCTTACGAGACGGACGGGATGGGCAACCGCCTGCTAATGGATGACGCTAACGTACCTAGTTTATTATCGATCCCCTATCTGGGCTATGCGAAGGCTGACGATCCGATATACCAGAACACCCGCCGATTCGTGCTGAGCGCCGATAATCCTTACTGCTTCGCAGGCCGGAGCGCGACCGGTATCGGAAGCCCTCATACCCCGAATCGATATATTTGGCCTATTGCCCTCGCTATGCAAGGTCTTACCGCTATAGATCGACAAGAGAAACTCCGGCTGCTAAACGTGATGGCCGATACCGATGCCGGAACGGGAATGATGCATGAAGGTTTTCTGGCGGACGATCCCGCTATGTTTACCAGACCGTGGTTTTCTTGGGCGAACATGATGTTCTGCGAGCTGGCTATGGATTGCTGCGGAATCCGGATTCGGGAGGGGTAATCACTATGACGAGAAGAAAGCTCATGGAGTGGAAGAACGGGTACTTGTTTATTTTGCCATCGATCATTGGCTTCAGCGTTTTTGTCGCTTATCCGTTGTTGTCCTCGATTTACTATTCGTTGACGGAATGGAGCGGATACGATAACCCTCGATTTGTCGGATTCGACAACTTCAACTATATGTTTACGGTAGATCCGGCATTCTGGCCGTCCATACGGGCGACATTCTATTATGTGCTGCTGAGCGTGCCTTCATCGCTGATTCTCGGGTTAGGTTTAGCTATGCTGCTCAATAAGAGCCTGCCCGGAATCAAGTGGTTTCGCACCATCTATTATTTGCCCACTGTCGTTCCTTCGATCGCTACGCTCACGTTGTGGCTGTTCATTTACCAGCCGCAGTACGGCCTGGCCAACTCTTTGCTCCGATTGCTCGGCCTGCCGGAGGGAACCTGGCTTACGAGTGAAATGACAGCGCTTCCTTCTATTGTGCTTATCGGACTTTGGCAGGTCGGGTCGGGCATGATCATCTTCTTGAGCGGACTGCAGTCCGTGCCTCAGGAAATGTACGAGGCGGCTGAAGTCGACGGTGCGCCGAAATGGAGAGTGTCGCTTAACATTACGATTCCGATGATTACTCCTATTCTGTTTTTACAATTGATCCTCGGCATCATCGGTTCGTTCCAGGCATTCAATCAGGTTCAGGTACTGACGGGCGGCGGACCAAATTTCACAACCTCCTTGTTGAACTTCAAAATTTACACCGATGCTTTCAATGGCAGATTGTTCGGCTATGCGATTGCCGAGGTTTGGGTGCTGTTCGTTATCATTATGATTTTTACGGCAGTGACTTACCGTTATTCCAATCGGTTCGTTTATTACGAGAGCGACAATTCAAAGTAAAGAGGGGAAGGATGTCAATGGCAGCTCAACAGGGAGCAGCGGCCAGGCCGCGCAAAAAATACACTTGGCTTGACGCCGTGCGAATCGCCCTATTATCGATCGGCTCAATCGCCATGCTGTTTCCTCTTTTATGGATGCTGACGATTGCGCTCAAGAGCAACAATGAAGTGTTTCAGATTCCTCCGGAGTGGTTTCCGAAAGAGATGCAGTGGTCCAACTTTGTAACGGGGACGAAAGAGATTAATTTCTGGCAAACTTTCGTGAATTCCATGTTTATCGCCGTTGTATGCACGCTCGGACAGGTCGTAAGCTCGGTCCTGGTTGGATACGGACTCGCCCGGCTGAAGTTTCCGGGACGCAAGCTCTGGTTCTCGCTCTTCGTCGGAAGCCTCATGCTTCCGGGATTTGTCGGAATGATTCCGTTGTTTCACATGTACACGAGCCTTGGATGGTACGATTCATGGCTGCCGATCATCGTGCCGGCTTTTTTCGGAAACGCTACTTTCTCCTTCTTGTTCGTCCAATACTTGAAAACCATATCCGTTTCCTTCGATGAAGCGGCTAAAATCGACGGGGCGTCGGATATGTACGTGCTGACCAAAGTGTTGGTCCCAATGGCGCTGCCTGTCATTGTAACGATGGTTATCTTCTCCTTCCAGGGCTCGTGGAATCAGTATCTGGAGCCTCTCATTTACATCGTCACCCCCGAGAAGTGGACCCTATCCCTTGCCATGGCTTCTTATAAGGGGACCTACGCAACGGCTTGGAATTTGTTCATGGCCGCGGATTTGATTTATATTCTCCCGATGCTGCTGCTTTTCTTTTTCGGTCAAAAGTTTTTCATGCAAGGTCTCGGTTCCGTTAATTCCGCATCCTTAAAATAAATTCGAATCCGTGAAGGTGGTGATCGAGGAACGCAAATAAGGAAGATGCAAGAATGTCATGTTTTATTAAGAACATCATTCAATGGGAGGTCTTTCCATGAAAAAGGGAAAACGGAGTTGGTTGTCGGGTATCGTTGTTTTATTGCTTGCGATCAGCATGTTGGCCGCATGCGGCGCCAATAACAACGGAGAGGAATCATCGGATAGCGGGACGACGCCTGCTCCGCAGAATGCCAATCAGTCTGACGCAAAACCGATTGAAGTTACCATGATCACCTGGGAATCAGCGGCAATGAATGAGAAAATCATAGCATCCATGAAGAAATTCGAAGATGAAAATCCGGGTATTAAAGTCACGCTCATTCCTACGCCTTTGGACAATTACGGCGTCAAGATTAACGGAATGCTTACCGCCAAACAAGCTCCCGATATATTCATGACAGGCAATGACATGGCTTTGGACAACGGAGCCAAAGGGCTTCTGTATGAGTGGACGGAACATGCGTCCGCAGATTCGGATTTCATGGGCGGATTTTACAGAGGCGTCGTGGACGGCTGGTATCTGGACGATAAATTAATCGGCTTGCCCGGTCTCTTGAATACGTACGGCATCTTTTACAATAAGAAAGTTTTTAGAGACGCAGGTCTGCCGGAACCGAAAGCCGGTTGGACGTATGACCATTTCTTCGAGGCGATGCAAAAACTGTCGAGCACGCAAAACGGCGTACAGCAGTTCGGCTATTACGCTTCACCGGATCCGTTCCACATGTCGTTATATTCGGTTTCCGCAGGCGGCGCCCCGTTCGCGAACGGGATCGTAAATCCTACTAAAGTGGAAATCAGCCCCGCGTTCATCGAAGGCGTTGAAAAGTATAAAGCCGCTATCAAAAACGGTTACATGAATCCGCCTACCTATGATCTGTCCAACGTCATGAGCTCGTTCAAAGAGGGGAAAGTGCCCATGACCTTGCAAGGGCAATGGGTCGCCGATGATTTGATCCGTACGGCGCCCGCGGATTTGGAGTGGGGTTTCGTTCCGCAGCCGGTCTTGAACAGCCAATCGGAGATTTACGACGCCGTAGGCTGGAGCAGCCCGTCAACGATTAAAAATCCGGACGCCGTCTGGAAAGTGCTAAAGTATCTGGATTCCAAAATGTACGAGGAGGTTCTCCCTCAAACCCCGGTGGCTCCTGCGGCTTTCAAAGCGTCTGCGTCTGCGTATTTTAAAGCATTGGAGAGCGCGGGCCATCCCGATGTAGGCGAGACTATCGACCATATCCTGAATTCTCCCGATATTCAGCCGGTTCGCTTCTTGACTTCGTGGTCAGGGAAAGCCTATCCGTTCATCGAGGCCTCCTGGAAAAACGTGCTGATGAGCAAAGCCGAGATTAGCGACTTGAACGAGATGGCAGAGAAGATCAACAAAGTGATTTCAAGCAGCCGATAGAAAGGAACGGCAAAGCATGAAGCCGATTCGGATTATCCATGACCGACCGGCTTCGTCTTGCCATGCACTTATTTTGAATGGAGGCTACGTTTATGAGGTTGAAGAAGAAGATTTTCACCCATATGATCGTGATTTCTGCAGCAGTTTCCTTAATTTGGTATTCCGTATCTTCGATTGGGGCAACACGAGCTTATGCATTCGATGCATCAGATGCGGATACGGCTATAGAGGCGTTTAACGACATGTTTTGGGATCCGGTTGAAAAGTCTTTTTGGAAAAATTCGAATCGCAGCAGTCATCAAGATTTCTGGGTGGAAGCGGAGCTTTGGGAAATGGTTATGGACGCCTACGTTCACACATCCGATCCTGACTTGAAATCCAGTCTAAGAACCCAAATCGACGATATATTCGATGGTACGGTCGCTAAGTATGGAGAGGATTGGACGAACAACCATTTCAACGACGACATCATGTGGTGGGCAATGGGTTCTGCGAGAGCCTATGAATTAACCGGAGAACAGAAATACTTGGATACGGCAAAATATCATTTTGATTTTGTGTACGATACCCAATGGGACGATGAATTTGCAGGCGGCGGCATCTGGTGGCTGAATTCGGAGCACGATACCAAGAACGCATGCATTAATTTCCCGGCGGCTCAAGCGGCAATCTATATGTATAACATTACGCAAGACGAGCATTATTTAGATGCGGCTGTCCGTATATTCAGTTGGGGTAAAACGATGCTTACGGACGGGAACGGAAAAGTATTTGACCGGATCGAAGTCAAAAACGGCGCCGTGCCGGATGCGACCCATTACAATCAGGGCACTTTCATAGGCGCTGCAGTCGGGTTATATGAAGCAACCGGAAATACATCATATCTGGATGACGCAGTGAAAGCGGCGGACTTTACCATGAATCATATGGTTGATGCCAACGGATTATTGAACTACGAAGGCCCGAATGGAGACTTAAAAGGCGGAAAAACGATATTAATGCGCAATCTGGCCTATCTTCAGAAGGCATTGGAAGATAGAAGCGAAAGCAAGTATCAGCAGTTTGGCGGCGAATTCGACTATTGGCTTGCCTTTAATACCGAGATGGCCTGGAGCAATCGCAATGCCGACAATATCGTCGATGGCAACTGGGCAGGGCAACTGCTGGGCGGAACCTTCGAGTCCTGGTCGTCATCCGGCGCTGTCGAAGCTTTAACGGTTATTAAACCGCAGGATGTAGAACAGCAATATGCGCCTAAAAATGCTTTCCAAACCATCGAAGCGGAAAAATACAATATCGGAACCGGTTTTGTTCTGGAGGGATCCATTGAAGGATCGCTGCAGCTCGGCGGTATTCAGCCTGGCTATTATGCCGCGTATAAAAATGTTGATTTCGGGGCCGAAGGCGCTGCCGGGTTTATTGCCAGAGCAGCCAGCGGCACAGGCGGAGGCCTAATCGAAATACGGCTTGATTCCTTACAGGGTCCCAAGGTCGGAACCGTAAACATAGAAGGCACAGGCGGGTGGAACAACTATTTGGATACGGCCGCTCTGCTTAAGGATGATCAAGGGAATCCAAGTTCCGTATCGGGAATCCATGATGTCTATCTTGTATTCGCGAAGACAAACGATGACTATTTATTTAATCTGAATTGGTTCAAATTCACCGCAACGGATCCTACCAATACAGATGCATACGCCAAGCTGAAAGCCGGAAATTTTGAAAGCAGTTCAGGTCTAAGTAAAAATGAAAACGGGGGATTTCTGGACGGCATTCACAATAACGCCTACGCCTCCTATAAAGGCATTGACTTCGGAACGGGCGCTGCAGGCGTAACCTTTCATGTAACGAGCGGCAATCAAGGCGGCACGGTTGAAGTGAAATTAGACAGTCTGGACGGACCGACTGCAGGCGTGATTGGGATTCCGGCATTGGGGGATTGGAATAATTGGGTGGACGTTATGTCTACGATAGACGATACCGTAGCAGTCGGTATTCATGATGTTTATCTCATCTTCCGTGGAACAAACGGGAGCGATTATCCCTTGAATTTGGATTGGTTCACCTTTACGACCGTGAAGGGCAAGACACGGGATGCCTATGGCAAGCTGGAGGCTGAAAACTATACGAGCGGCGTAGGCTTCGGTAGAGAAAGCGGCGGAGGACAAACGTACTTGGCGGGAATATACGGTCCTAATCTTCCTTACGCCATGTATAACTTTATTGACTTTGGAAGCACAAGCCCTTCTAAATTCAACGTTCAAGCAGCAAGCGCCACAAGCGGAGGAACGATAGAAGTTAGAATCGACAGTATGAATGGTCCGGTTATTGCAACCTCTACCGTTTCGGGAACCGGCGGTTGGCAAAATTTCAATGTTTTCTCGGCCGATGTTACTACTCCCGTAACGGGCAAGCACATTGTCTTTATGTTATTTAAAGGCAGCGACTGGTTGTACAACTTCGATAAATTTACTTTCGGGGATCCGGCCGTGTTCACGGCACCGACTCCAACGCCCGAGCCCGAGAACGATAATGTGCCTCCCGGAGAGGTGGAGAATGTCCGGGTGATTCGCGGAGACGACAGCATCAAGCTGAATTGGGATGGTCCCTATGACAGGGATGCTGCAAAAACGCAAATTACTCTGCTCAGCAATGGGCAACCGGTTGGGAACGCAATCGATGTGGTCAGAGGCATTCAATCCGCTATTCTTTCCGGGATTGAAGAAGGCAAGGATTACTCCATATTAATAAGAAACATAGATGCGTCGGGAAATGCTTCGAACGGTATCGTGATCGATGATCAGGACCTTCCTGCTTATTCGGTTTCCGCAAACGGGATTGTTTTAAGCGACGGGGATTCACTCGAGGATTACGCAATTCTAAACTTTAAAGCACAGAGTAACGTATCGGCAATACGTACTGCTGCAATTACGATTGACGGCAAGGAATATAGAATCGATCCAACGGTCGAGCAAAGTATTGACATCGATATGGCCGGTAGCCCGGGAGTAAAGACGGCAACGGTTACAATCGAGGACCATACGGGAAACAAGCTTCAAGAGACCTTCAGGTTTGAAGTGACAACCAGTGTCAATTCCATGCAGCAATTAATCGATCGTTTCACGGATTCGGGAGAAATAGGCGGCCCCCTCATCAAGCAACTGACCAATGCTCTTAAGCAGGTTCAGCATCATCTTGATAAAGAGAATCCAAAAGATGCAATGAAGCATATGGGGGATTTTATAAAACATTTAAACAATGATGATTTAAGCCCGCATGCGAAAGAAAGAGCCAGAGCCATTCTGAATGCGGATGCCGAATGGCTTATCGATCAATACGCTGACTCTATGCAGCTTGAATGATTCGTTGAGTTAAGCTAGAAACCCGACCCCTCGTGGTCGGGTTTTTGCTATTGCTTACTCCATATCGGCCGCCTCCAGCATCATGCCGCTTGCGTACGCAATCCATTCTACAGAAAAAAGCTCCCCCGGTTCAGATCGCTCTGGCCCGAAGAAGCTGTTCTCTCGCCCGCTTATGTGCTTGTAAGCTGCCGTTCATCCTGTATAGTCCAGCCCGGAAGCTGACTATTGCTCCATCTGCTTAGCTAGGAAGCCCGCCGCTGTCTCCGCCATCTTCGTTTCCATCTGGGCCATCTTGACCGATTCGTCCTTGCTCAGCAAGACGACCGTTCCGATCGGATCGCCGCCAGCGATTATCGGTGCCGCGACGACCGAGCTGTACGTTTCCTGCAAATCCTTCACGATCTCGAAAGAGCCTCCGCTCGCCTCGACTAACGTTTTCCGGTTTTCCATACAGCTCTCCAAGACCGATCCGATCTGCTTGTCCAGCAGCTCTTTCTTAGATGCTCCGGCAACGGCAATAACCGTGTCTCTGTCCGTAATCATCGTTACATGGTTCGTGCTCTCGAAAAGGGACTCCGCATACTCCTTAGCGAAATCGCCCAGCTCGCCAATCGGCGAATACTTCTTCAATATAACTTCTCCATCGCGGTCTACAAATATTTCCAGAGGGTCTCCCTCGCGAATACGCAATGTACGGCGGATCTCCTTCGGAATCACCACACGCCCGAGATCATCGATGCGACGTACAATTCCAGTTGCTTTCATTTCATGTTGCCCCGCTTTCCTAGAGGATTTTAAGTCTACTGGACATCTGCTGCTCGTTTATAACGAAGAGGAAAGATCCTTTAAAGTGATTTTGAATCTGACCATAGTATTCATCGACTCCCATATTCTTATGCACGTCACTAAGTTGCAGCCAAACGCCCCATATTTCTGCAAAAGGCTCTATTCGTGCCTGTCGGCACGGCCTTATTGGCCCAATAAAGGGACTGGAAAATCAAGCCTTGACGTTTGTGTAACAAGCTTCTGGAAGTCACTTCCTTAAATCCTGCTGCAAGGCCGTCTTATCTTCTCCCGAAAGGTACGACGATGCTTGCTGCTCACCCTTCGTCATCAGCTTCCAAATCTGCTGCGCCGCCTCAAGCACCGTTTTCGGCTTCACGCCGCCCGTCGCTTGAAGCATGCGGAACGGACGCGCAAGCCTCGGCAGATGAAGGTCGGCCTTCGACAGCAGGCCATCGTCGAACAACAGATCGGTCGTCCCTTCGGCCAGCAATCCGCCATCCTTAAGCAGAAGCACCCGCCCCGCCCATTCAGCGGCAAAATCGACATCATGCGTAGCGACGATAAGCGTAATACCCGTTTCATGCATCGATTCTAGCAGTTCCTGAAGACCGTCCCGGCTCTTCGGATCGAGGAAAGCCATCGGCTCATCAAGCACGATGATGTCCGGTTCCATCGCCAGCACGCCGGCAATCGCCACCCGCCGCTTTTGGCCGTAGCTCAGCTCGAATGGCGAACGGCCGCGGTATTCCAGCATATTAACGGCACTTAGAGCCTTCTCCACGCGCTGTCGCGTCTGCTCTTCGTTAAGTCCCATATTACCTGGCCCGAAAGCGACATCTTCCTCGACGGAAGTCGAGAAGATCTGGTCGTCGGGATCTTGGAAAACAACGCCGATCCGGCTTCTAAGCCGCTTTGCGCCGCCTTCGGCAAGCGATTCGCCCAGCAGCCGAACCTCGCCCTCCGAGGGCTGTTCAAGCCCGTTTAGCAAGGATATGAGCGTTGACTTACCGGCTCCATTCGGCCCCATCAGGGCAACCTTCTCCCCTTGTCCGATACGGAAGCTGACGTTATGAAGCGCCTGCGTAGCTCCGTATCGATAGGACACGCCGAGCACCTCGATAGCCGCTTCCTTGTCTCCCCTCTCCAGCATGCCCAGACTTCCCCTTTCTCTTGCATGATGCTCATCGACGCCATTTTCCCCGCCAGGCTCAGGCGAATGACCGGCGAAGCCGCCGCGAGCCATGATTGAGTTGTATATTCGCTCGCTTCGACCTTGCGAACGCAGGAACAAAACGCCGAGAAGCTCTCCGAAGCGCTTATACGTTCGGCGGCTCCATAACCAGCCGTCAAGCACAAGTCCTCGCGAGCGCTGCGCCTTCACCATGCTCTGCGCCTCCGCTTTAAGCAAGTAGAAGTAGCGCAGCATCAAGCTGATAATCTCGATCAGCACAGCCGGAATGCCGACAGCCCGCAAGCTTTTAATCAATAGAAACTGCGGCGTTGTAGCGCCCATATAAGTAATAAGCAGATTCGCGCACACGATCTTCATTAAGATTATTTCCGCTTGGCTGACTCCTTCCGCGCTCGCCGTCAGTCCGAATATCGTGAATATGGGCGTTCCTTCCGATTGAAACGGAATGAAGACGACCGCGCCGAGTCCGAACGGAACGATAAGCAGCAATCGCTTCAAGATTGTCCGCAGAGATACACCCGCCCATAGCAGCCCGAATAGAAAACATCCTGCCGCCCCGAATAGAGCCGCAGGATGTTTGAACAACACAACAACAACCAATAAACCAATAACCGTCAACAACCGCCGCTTTGCTTGCCTCAAAGCGGGCTGCCCGGCTCTAGAGCCGCCCTTCTCCATCTCCATGTGACTGTGCATTCGCTTTCCCCCTTCGTGACGACAAGCCTTTGATCGACACCCAGAGGACTGCAGCCATAATGCCCGCTCCGATAACGCCGGCTAGTCCAACGCGAACCGCCGTCCATGGGATGCCCGCTACCTCGTAATCGGGAATCGGCGCCCACTCATGTACGGCGCCCGCTTGATCGATGAAGCCATGATCTTTCGCAACCCGCTCCAAACCGTCCGGATGAGGCGATGCCCACGGCGACAGCAGCCCTGCCGTTACAAGCGTGATGACGAGCAGCACGATCCATTTGCCCTTGCGTGCCGTGACTTGGAATTCGCTCATTGCAATGCCGCTCCCTTCACTTGCGCCTTGCTCCGCTCCAGCAAGTAGCCTGCTACAAGCGTTGTAATGACGCCTTCTCCAATCCCGATCAGCATATGCCAGCCAACCATCGCTTTCAGCGCCAGTCCAAGCTCGAACGTGCCCGACCATGCGAGCAGCAGCGCTACGCCCGCCGATGCTGCAACAATGGATAGCCATGATGCGATAAACGTAATAAAGATTCTCCCTTTGCCGCCAAAAAGCTTCATTCCTGCCTTATAGACGCCATATCCCACGAAACAACCGATGAAGCCCGTACATAAAATGTTCGCGCCAAGCACCGTAATGCCCCCGTCCTGGAACACGAGCGCCTGAATGATTAATACGGCGGCCATGACGATCGTCCCGATCCAAGGCCCGAACAAAATACTCGTTAACGCTCCCCCAAGAAAATGACCCGATGTTGCTCCCGCAATCGGAAAATTAATCATTTGCGCCGCGAAAACAAACGACCCGATCAACGCCACCATCGGCACCTGCTTGGACGACGATATACCCAGCTTCGTCTTATTCAAACTATAAGCAACGGCAGCAGCGCCGACCGCCGTTGTCGTCATCCATGCTTTCGCATCAAGAAAACCGTCAGGAATGTGCATTCGAAAGCTCCTCTCCCATTCCGAAATGTCACCTTTTATGACACCCTGCTTTTTCCTTATTATCAGATAGTGGCATTTTTTCGTCAAGGCTTATCTAAGTGATGAGATAATGGCCGAAGAAGCTGCATCTATTTCATTTTAGACTGAGGGAGCAAAAGAGAGAAATCGTGACATCATGAAACAAATGAGACCAACAGAAACTTCTTAGGCTAATCATGCGTCTATAGAGGTAACTAAATTTGTTAATATAAGGAGAAAACATGAAAAAATTTATCGCTCTAATCGCTATCCTCCTTTCCGCTGCGCTCCTCTCAAGCGGAAACAATGCCGTCGTGCATGGCGCGAAGACAACCATAATCACATCATTACCGCTCACCGGCATCATCGATATCGATGACAGAAGCTACGCCGACAACTTCTACGCACTGCAAAGCGACGGTACCATTTGGATTGGAAATGGCACCAAACCGGCTATCAGGGGTCCTCAAATTCCGAGTGCTGTCAAAATATCCGGCAATCTTGTACTTACCTCTACCGGCGAAGTATGGACATGGAGCAAAGCAAACTCAGTTCCTACTCGCGTTAAAAAGTTGTCCCAAATTAAGGACATTGACGACGGACCTGCATTTATGGCACTCGACGATAAAGGGCAACTATTCGTTTGGGGCAGCGTCTGTTATTCCTCTCTCATTCGGCCTGACTTCGAAACTCCGGTATGCTCAAGTAGCGAACCTAGTGAAGCGCTTAAAGCGCAAGCGAGCATCCCAAAGTTCGCTATCAATGACGTGAAAGCCATTCGAGCATCCATTCAGAGCCTGATGGTGCTCATGAACGACGGGGTGACGCTTCATACTTACGGAAATACCTATTTGATGGATATGGGAGTGGAAACCACCGTATCCAAAACGCCGATCATCGACTTTATCGGATTCGATACCGATGCGGCTGGTCACTCCGAGGTCCGAACCCTTCCCGATCAGCTTGTACCCGATCAATTCTCGAACCATCAGTTCCGTCAATTCAGCATGAGCTATGAAAACTTCTATTCCTTATATCTGGACAACGACGGTACGGTATGGGGATTGGGATCCGGTAATTCGGTAGAGCATATTCAACCACTTAAAGACATCGTTGAAGTGATCGCTGTGGCCTACAATAGCGGCACGGCTTTAGATAAGCATGGTGCGGTGTGGACATGGGGAAACCGGATCAATCTGCCATACGGCGGCACGACTGAAAAAGCTTTGACCACCGTCAACGCTAAAGCATCACTGAAACAACTGTCCCTCCGGATCAACGGCAAATTCATCGCATCCGATCCAGGCCCGATCCTAACGAGAGGAACGACCTTCGTGCCTGTACGCTCTTTATTCGAATCCATCGGGGCGAAGATCGGCTATAACAATGATAACGTTACCGTCTCTTACGGCAAGCAGTTGCTAACCTTCAAGGTATACGACGCCAAAGCGACGTTGGATGGGAAGAGCATTGTAATGCCGGCCGCGCCGCTCTCCTACCAAGGGCGGACGTATGTGCCTCTCCGCTTCCTCGCGCAAGCGTTTGGCGCTAAGGTAGCATGGGACAATGCGATTGGCGGCGTCACCGTTCAGTTTCCTGCCAACTAAATCTATTGCTGATTAAAGGAGCGATTCAATGAAACGATTTGTTAGTGCTCTGGCTTTCCTTCTAACATTAGCTTTGCTTCCTCTAGGCAATCCGACTGCCGAAGCTGGTGCAAAGACGACAATCATTCCTTCATTGCCTCTCACCGGCATCATCGATATCTACGATCAAAGCAACGCGGATCATTTTTACGCCTTGCACAGCGACGGTACGATTTGGATTGGCAATGGCAGCAAGCCCGCCGTAAGAGGTCCACAGGTTCCAGGCGCTATCAAAATTTCCGGAAATCTCATACTAACTTCAAACGGCGAGGTCTGGACATGGGATAAATCAGGAGATATGCCTAAGCGAATTACCGAATTGTCCGGTATTCAAAGTATAAGCTCCAATGGCCTCACTCCATCTATTAATATGGCGATGAACGACAAAGGACAGGTATATGTATGGGGTGAAACTTGCTTAACTTCACTCATAAGACCCGACTTCCATGGTAGAGGAGGGCTATGTTTATCCGTCTACCACGACAGACCGACTCCAGCCGATGATGAGCAAGCGCGCATACCTAAGCTCGCCATTGAGGGAGCGAAAGATATTCGAGCATCCCTGCAATATATATTGATTCTAATGGCAGACGGCAAAACGATTAAGGTTTACGGAAATACCGAAAGTCAGACTTACGCCATGTTCGAACATGTTTCCGATGAGCCGATCGTCGACTTTGCCGGTTATGATAAGGATTACGCCGGTCACTCGACCCTTACTACGCTTCCAGATGGGAACCATATTCGTTCGAGCCAGTATGTTCAAGTAAGCCAAGGTTATGGAGGCAGCTACAAGCTGCTTTTGCATAAAGACGGTACCGTATGGGGAAACACGATTTGGCAAGCCGATCCTATACGACGCATTACACCGCTCAAGGACATCGCCGAAGTCGCGGCAGTAGCTCTGAATAGCGGTACGGCCTTAGATAAATACGGCAAAGTATGGACGTGGGGCGATCGAAACAACATTCCGTATCAAGAGACGGAGGAGAAGGTGTTCGCCAAAGTTAACGCGAAGTCGGCACAGAAGCAAATCTCCCTCCGGATCAACGGCAAGTTCATCGCGTCCGATCCAGGCCCGATCCAAATGAAAGGTACGACCTTCGTGCCGCTTCGTTCTTCGTTCGAATCGATCGGGGCACAAATAAGCTACAACAACGGCAATGTTACCCTCTCTTACCAAAAGCAACAGCTTGCTTTCAAGGTGTACGACACCAAAGCGACGCTCGATGGCAAGAGCATTCAGATGCCAGCCGCCCCCCTCTCCTACCATGGCCGGACGTACGTGCCTCTCCGCTTCCTCGCGCAAGCTTTCGGGGCGAAGGTGCTGTGGAATAACAACATCGACGGGGTCGATATTCAATTCCCTTCCGTGAACTAATCTACGCAAAGGCACGGCTGCAACCATTCCTCTTGAATCGGAGTGGATGCAGCCGCGGCTTATTTGTTATTATGTCAGCTTAAGAACGACGATAACTTTGAACAAATCCCCGTCCGTCTCGATATCAAGACGGCCTTCATGGAGATCCACAATCGATTTGGCGATGGCTAGCCCAAGACCGGAGCCCTCCGTATGCCGAGATGTATCGCCGCGTTTGAACCGTTCAAGCAGCTCCTCGCCGTTTTCGCTATATTCGTATTTCGATACATTTTTGAACGTGATATGGACCTGATGATGATCTTCAATTCGTATCGTAATATAAGCCCGTGAGTGTTCCAACGAATACTTCACCATATTGCCTATTAAGTTATCGAACACGCGCCATAGCTTCTGTCCGTCCACGCTCGCATATACCGGCGTCTCAGGAGTCGATACGCGGAATTGTACCGTTGAACCTTCAATCGCATCGTCATATTCGGCGAGCGCCTGTTGCAGCAGTTGGACAAGGTCTGCCTTCGCAAGCGACAATTCGACATTGCCGCTTGCCATTTTCGACACCTCGAACAGATCGTCGATCAGCACTTTAAGCCGCTTTGATTTTTTGTCAATGATATCGATATAGGCCAATCTCTCTTCGGTCGATACGTCCTCTGCTTTCAGTAAACCTGTGTACGTAATAATCGATGTAAGCGGCGTCCGCAGGTCGTGGCTAACGTTCGTTATGAGCTCTGTCTTCAGCCGCTCGCTCCGAGCCTGCTCATTCTGCAGCGTCCGAACGCCGCGCTTCAATACGTTAAGGTTAGCGGCGAGCCCGGTCAGCGCAGACTTGCCTGTCACTGCAAGCTCTTGCCCCGCGCTTCCGGCGGCCAATTCATTCGCAGCTTTGGCGATTCGATTGAAATACGCGACTTTGTTAACGAGCAGCAGAACGATGGGAAGGCCTATAACGACAAAAACGATGATATAGATCGTCGTGGATAACGGCTCTAATTCATACAACGTAAGGCTGCCCGCTGCGCCAAGGGCAAAAACAACCAGCAACAGAGTGACAAGCCGCGTGCCTGTGCTCTTAATAAGAAAGGCATCACTCAAACTGCTAATGGCATGAACGAAGTACGCCTTAATGCGTCTCCCCGCCTTAATCGATAACCCTTGTCGCCATTCTCGCTTGAAGTTCTCCCAATTAAGCCTCTCCGCGGCCAGCAACTGCCCTTGCACAACCGTAACGGACCAGCAAGCGGCAGCGATAACCGTTATGATCAACTGCTTCATCCCGTAGCTCCAGGGCCGGTCGAATACAGCATGGAATTGGTACGAGACAGAAAGCATCAGACCTACGGAGCTGAGGCCTGTTGCCAAGAGCAACAGCCCTTTGACATCAATAGGCAGCTTGTTGTAATAAAGCGTCCAGTTTCCTTGCTCTACTGGCAAAGCTCTAACTTTTTTGTACCGGTAGAAGCATACGAGGAGCGCGGCAATGCTAGCCATTGCATAGACTAACCATACAATCTGCTCCTGCCTATACCGATCAGCTTTGAGAACGACGGGACTGGTATTTGACACTGCGATAAGCCCATCATAAGGATCCAAAGATGGATTGATAAGGTCATGGCCCTGAATCCAGTAATGAACGGAATGGTCGGCAGGTATCGTATAGCTGGCCGTGAACACCTTGTTTTCAGCGTTCATCTCGCGGCTGGCCGATCGCTCTTGCAATACGCCAAGGCTCGTAAAGACTTTGCCGTTCACACTGTTCTTAAAGTAATATTCGAACTGCTTCTTGTAGTTGAGATATTCGCCTCGGTAATTTTCCCGCTCCTCGTAATAGCCTTCGATTCTTTGCACCTTGTTCTCCATAATCAAGGTTTTGGCATACTCTTCGTCTTTGAACACCTTGGTCGTTTCCTCTATCCGTTGATCCCGCTCCGCCGTGTAGAATTCCATAGCTTCCTGGTTGTCGGCAGCTACCGCCTCTTCTATACGTTGCTCGTATTCGAACTTAAGATTAGCCATCGTATCGGTCAACGTACCAAGTCCGTTGCGATACTCATTGATCTCATCCTCACTTACCGCAATAGAAGCCTTCGCATCTTCCGGCGAGATCGCATTCAACTCGAAAAGGTTCAAATAATTCGCGAATTGCTCTAACTGGACTCGGAACTCGGGCGTGTGGTAGTAATCGCGATGCAAATAATTGCTGCCCATGGCGATCATCGTCACCGGTCCGCTTAGGCCGAAAACGAACAATAGCGCGAAGACAAATACGATTAGTCTATTTCTCCATCTTGTATCCAATTCCCCACACCACCTTCAAATATCTCGGATTTTTGGGATCGATCTCGATCTTTTCGCGGATTTTGCGTATATGGACGGCAACGGTATTTTCAGCGTTGTAGCCCTGCTCTTTCCATACACGCTCGTATATTTCGTTAATGGAGAACACCCGCCCGGCATTCGTCATTAGCAGGTCCACAATCTTATATTCAATGGGCGTAAGCTTGACCGGCTCTCCATTGACCGTCACTTCCTTAGCCGACTTGTCCAGGCCAAGCCCGTTCAAGTCTATCGCTTTACGCAGGCCCTCGTAAGAACCTAAATTCACATACCTTCGCAACAGCGACTTTACGCGGGCTACAAGCTCCATCGGATTAAACGGCTTTGTGACGTAGTCGTCCGCCCCGACGTGAAGACCAAGTATTTTGTCGACGTCCTCGCTCTTGGCGCTTAAGATGAGAATCGGAATGTTCTTTTTCTCGCGAATTTTGTATGTAGCGGCTATACCGTCAAGCCTGGGCATCATCACATCCAGAATGATGAGATGGATGGGCTGGCTATTAACGATGTCCAGCGCTTCCAATCCGTCCTTTGCCTTCAGCACCGCCACGCCTTCGTTCTTCAAATATATTTCGATCGCATCGCGTATTTCCTGATCATCGTCCACGACTAACACAACGTACTGTTCCATGCTTTCCCCCGCTTTCACCGCAGCTATTCCTTTTCCCATATTTTAATAGTAAACGACAATTCTTAATATCCTTTCACGATAATTATGAAGAACTTCTTAATTTATCGGCGATGTCCCCTTGACCATGCGAAGCATAAAAAAACCGCCTCAATAGGAGACGGTTTTCTTCTCTTTCGCTTTGCCGGGAGCGGAGGCCGCACCGGCTAATGCGAGCGAAGCATGCACGGTCAGTCTTTTGACACTTGTTCGCAGTTCTTCCGTCGGCTCCTTCAGCAGAAGGCAACCCCGGCTTAACTCGATTAACGCCGTTTTCGCCGCTTCTTCCGCAAGCCGTTGATTTTGCAATATATAATAAGCAATTTGATAGGCGTACAGCTCCTGCTCTCTTAACAGGTCAATCTTCTGACGGACCGCAATCGCCAATTTCTTCACACATCCTCGCCTTGCCGTGTCGGCACTTCAGCTTTCTCACCCTTTCGTTATTGTAAATGGAAAATCTTAATTTTTCTTAAACATTTTGTTTAAGATCTCCTTAATAAAGCAAAAAGACGCCAATCGAATGACTCGTTTCGATGGACGCCTTCATCTATTGGAACTCGCTATTCCGTCTGCGCCGCATGTTCGCCTTTCTGCCTGAACTCCGATGGCGTCTCCCCGTATTTCTTGCGGAATAGCTGGGAGAAGTGACGAATGTCCTGATAACCGATGCGCTCCGCCACGTCGGCCAGCTTCAGCTTGGGATTAAGCAGCATCTGCTTCGCTTGCTCCATGCGCAATCCGATCACGTATTCCTTGAAACCGAGACCCGTCTTCTGCTTGAACAGCTGGCTGAAGTACACGGGATTGAGATAGACGATGGAGGCTACCTTCTCCAGCGACAGATCGGCATGGTAATGAGTGCGAATATATTGCTGAGCTACCTCGATGGCTTGATCGCCCCCGCTGGCATAATGCTCGTATACCTGCGTCGAGGAAGCCTGCCTCATCCGATGCACCTCGGCCGGAATCGCGTTCACATCCGCGATTAATTCCGTATGCATGATCTGGAACGGAACTCTTAAGTACTTGATCAGATGCGAGCGCAAGTCTTCAAGCAGGGCGGCAAGCGATTGCCCCTCTCTGAGCGTAATAAGCCCAAGCAAGCTTTTGTTGTCATGAATGGTAACGAAACCCGTACCATGGCGGCCAATCAGCTCGCCAAGCACGTTCTCGATAATGAAATGCTCTAGATGGACAACCTTCTCGCTATCCATCTTCACCATAATGAGATGGAAGCGAGGATGGCTCTCCATGAACGGGCCTACATCGATCCGTCCAATATCGAGCCCCGATGCCCAGCGCTGGAATACGGCCTCGCGCAAATATTTACGGTTCGCCTTCAGAAGCTCGGCCTCTTGGGATAGTTCCTGCTCGCGCGTAATTTCCTCGCCCAGCTTCTCGATCATCTCGATCACGATTTCTTTGCCGATCGGCTTGAGCAAATAGTTCTTAGCGCCGAGCTGGACCGCTTCCTGCGCATAAGCGAATTCCGAATGGGCCGAGATGACGACCCACTTCATATGCGAATAACTGTCCGCCGTCAGCTTCATCAGCTCCAGCCCCGACATGCCCGGCATCAAAATATCGGTCAGCACAATATCGATCCGGTCGCTGCGCAGCCGCATTACCGCTTCTTCCGGATTGCTTGCCAGAAATATGCGGTAGTCGGAAAAATGGTTCTCAAGCGTCCGCTTGATCCCCTCCCGTATTACCTTCTCATCGTCAACGATTAGTATGTTCATGTATGCATCCTCCTTCCTGAAAGACCGGAAGCGGCATGACGATTACGACCGTCGTCCCTTCCCCCTGTACGCTCTCGATGCGCAATCCGTAACTCTCGCCAAACATAATGACGAGTCTATGATGGACGTTCGGCAGTCCGATTCCTCGTCTTGCCGGTGCCGTTCCCGGTTCACTCTGCGCGTTTCTTCCGAACACCGGCTCTTTAATTAACCGTCTTATATGTTCAAGCGTCTCCTCGCTCATTCCTATTCCGTTGTCGGCTACGACGATGCGCAGCTCTCTCGCCTCCTCGTCCGCCTCCGCGTATACCCGCAGAATGCCCGGACGATCCAAATCCATCGGTTCAAGACCGCTCTTCACCGCATTCTCGATAATCGGCTGCAGCGTCATCTTCGGCATCGGCGCGTCGAGCCACCGATCCTCGACATCGATCCCCGTCGTCACTCTACCCTCGAGCCGATTCTCGATAATCGTCATATAATGACGCATCTGGTCAAGCTCCTGCCGAAGCGTCGTCTTCGACGCTTCCTCCCAGTGGCTGCTGTAGCGGAACATCTGGGACAGAGACAGGATAACGCGTCCCAGACGGTCGTTCTCCCGTTCATCCAACATCCAATAAATCATATCCAGCGTGTTATATAGAAAATGCGGATTCACCTGCGATTGCAGCGCCTGCAGCTCCGCATTCTTCTCGCTAATGGACGAAAGCGTAATACGGTCGATCAATTCGTCCATTCGCAGCACCATCCGATTAAAGGACGATACGAGACTGTTAATCTCCTCGTACGAATTGACGTTGACCGCGCCGCGGAAATTACCCATCTCCACCTGCTTCATCTCGCGAATGAGCAGCTTGAGCGGCTTTGCGATATTGCGCGAGATCAGGCTTGCCAGCACGGTGGAAAGCACGATGACGGCGGCAATGACGATCAGCAAATATAGCCTAGTCTGCGCAAGCTCCGCGCTAATATCCGCCTTCGGAGTCAGTCCGAATACGGTCCAGTTAGCCATCGCCGCATTCGCCGATACAATAAGCTGATCGGTCCGATTGTCGACGATAATCTCGTTTCCGCTCGGCCTAGGAAGCCCTTCAAAGGACGGATACTCCTTCTCCATATTGTGGGCTGTGGGAATGCCGGGATCGGTCGTCGCAATGACGCGATTATCGGGATCCACGATATAGACTCTACTGTTCGGACTGATCGTGACGTTCGACAAGGCCGACAGAATCGGCTTCGGGTCGGTCTCGATCAGAACGACGCCAATCGGCTTGTAATTGTTGAAATCGTAAAGCTGGCGTCCGAATACAAATACGGTATCCTGCTGCAAAATACTGTTGATTAAAGATCCTTCCGACAGCCCTAGCCATACCATCCTCCCGTTCGATTCGACGAGCTTCCGGTACCATTCGGCCGAGCTGTAGTTGCGATCGACGATGCCGGCAAAGCGCCGCTCATAGCTGTATACCTTGCCTCTTGTCGATATAATATGAATGCCGATAATATCATCCCGCGAGTAATACGTTGCTCCGAGAAGGTTCGTAATCGCCCGCTCGCTTATGAAGCCGACCTCTCCATCAACCTCTTCGCGATCCTTCTCCATCACAAGCCGCAGCAGCTCGGAGTTGCTGCTCAGCGACTTCGTGACACTATCGTAGCCCTCCAGCAGCAGATCGAAGAGCCCCGCCGTCTGGGAAATGTTTTTTTCGGCGAGGTCGCTGATTTTGGAATGTATGATTTGAGTTGTCTTCTGATAATAGAGCACGCACACGAGAATGAGGAGCGTCATCGTCGAAATCAGAAATAACAGAAACAGCCGGCTTCGAATCGAATGCCGGTTCCACCTTCGCAACACGTCCGCTCCCCCTTCACCCTAATTTATGTCCACCGTATTGTAGCACAAAAGCCGCACAGCTTGTGCAGCTTAGGCGCCTGTTCGTAAACGGCAAAAAAACGGCAAAGGGAATTAACCCTTCACCGCGCCCGCCACCATGCCCTTCGTGATTTTGTCGGCAAGGAGGAAGTAGATAATAATAACCGGCAACGCGCCCAGTACGAGGAACGCTCCGATTGCACCGTAATTGACGGAGTACTGGCTGACGAAGCTGTTTACGCCGAACGGCAGCGTCTTGAGCGCTTCGGACGAGATGAAGGTCGATGCCAAGATGTACTCGTTCCAGATGTTGATGAACGTAAGAATACATACCGTCATCATCGGCGGGACCGATACCGGCAGGATGATATTCCAGAAGATACGGAACACGCCCGCTCCGTCCACGACGGCCGATTCCTCGATCTCATGAGGGATTGTTCTCATGAAGCCGCTTAGGATGAACACCGCAATCGGCGTCTGGAATGCGATGTACGGCAGAATAATAGACGCATGCGTATTCAGAATGTTGATGTTTTTGAAAATCAACATCAGCGGAAGCAGCGTCGCCTGCATCGGAATCATCATCCCGATCAGGAAGACCAGCATAACGGCCGGCCCGTACTTCCAGCGGAAGCGGCTGATCGCGAACGATACGAGCGAGGCTAACAGCAATACCCCCACCATCGTAATCGTCGTGACGAACAAGCTGTTGTACAAATATTTGAAGTAATTGCCCGACTCGACCGCGTTGGTGAAGTTCACCCACTGCGGCGATGCCGGAAGGGCGAAGAACCTGCCCGCTAATATTTCTTCATTGCTTTTAAGCGAATATATGGCTAGCCAGAGGAGCGGATACAGCTGGGTTACGAGCAGAACGCCGAACAAAATATACGATGCTATTTTGCCGATTCCCCATCGCCCTTTCCCTCTCACTCTCGCCTGCGGCTTAATTGCGCCGGCCCCGATTGACTGACTCATGGTTGTTCCCCCCTTGCGTTACGTGTATTTCCGTTCTACGCGGCCAAAAATGAAGTTGATAATGAACGTTGCGACCAAGCAGACAAGCACCAGGAATGCTGCAATAGCGCTTCCGTAACCGTACTTCATCGACAAGAACGACATATTGTACATATGCGTCGAGATCAGGTCGGTCGCATGTGCAGGACCGCCGCCCGTCATAACCATCGTCAAGTCGAACGCTTGTAGGGAACCTATAAATGCAAGAACGATCGATATCTTAAAGATCGGAATATTCATTGGGAAGGTGATGTACCAGTCGGCCTTAAGCCCGTCGGCGCCATCGATCTTAGCCGCCTCGTACACATCGGCAGGAATGTTCTGAATACCGGTGAACTGGATGAGCAAGTGGTAGCCGAAATATTGCCACAGCGCTACGAAGTACAAGCTGTACATGGCGATGCTTGGATCGGTAAGCCACGCTTGCGTCCAAGAGCCGAGTCCAATCGCTTCAAGAACCTGATTGAGCATGCCGCCCATTGAAGCCGGGTTATAGATGGTTTTCCATAGTTGTCCGATAATGACGACCGACAAAATAATCGGCAAAAAATAACTCGATACAAGGAAGTTCGGTTTTTTCACATAACGATTGAGCAGAATTGCGATAAACAGCACGACAGGGATTTCCGCCATGGAGAACACGGCGAACATCAAGGTGCGCCGAACAGAAGGCCAGAACACCGCATCGTCAAAAAACATCGTTTTAAAGTTGGCCAAGCCAACGAATGTCGACTCCCCGATCCCGTTCCATTCCAGCAAGCCGCTGTACATCGAAACGATTATAGGTACGAAGACCAGCAGAACGTAAAGCAGCAAACATGGCAATACGAACAGCGCTATTGTAAATTTAGATACCTTTAGTACGTTCATCTCGCGCTCCTCCTTATGAAAGAATTGCAGTAAAACAATCAACAGTTATGGTTCGCTCACTGGCGAAATGTCTATACACGATAACGGAGGGGGTCTTAAGCAAGAACCCCTCCGCTCCGCGTTATCTTTATTTATTCGTTGCTTCTAATTTCTAACTTCTTACTTATTGCTGTCGTAAGCCGATTGATGCTCTTTGGATACTTTTGCGGACTCCATTTTCTGTACGAACAGGTTTTGGATGCTCGTCAAGTGACCTTGAGCCGTACCAGGGTTCATCGTGTTGTCGAACGCAAGGTCTCCGCCTTTAACGTCTTTGAACATGCCCAGCACTTCCATCGCCATATCGGAGTAGCCGGCAGCTTTGAAGTCGCCTTCTACTTTCTGCGCAAGACCTACCGCGCCTTTAACCTCGAAAGCTTCTTTCGGGAAGTTCAGCATGAAGTAGTTCAAGAAATCTTTCGTTTCTTCCAGGTGCTTGCTGTCTGCGGAAATCGCGAACGCGCTGCCCGGTGCAAGCATGAACTCGTTAACGTCGCCCTTGCCGTTTACGGTAGGGAATTTGAATACGCCCACTTTGCCGTTAACGGACGAAGTTTCGATACCGCCGGTTGCCCAGCTGCCCATGTAGTACATCGCTGCTTTGCCTGTTTTGAACAGGTTCTCGCCGGCGTTGTAGTCGAACGATGTAGCGCCCTCTTGGAATGCGCCAGCTTGGATCAAGCTTTGGAAAGCGTCAACCGCTTCCGTGAATGCCGGATCTTCGAACGTTTTCTTGCCGTCGATGACTTCTTGCAGGAAGCCAGGGCCGTTCGTGCGTAGCAATACGTTCATGAACAAGAACGAACCTGTCCACGTATCCTTTTCGCCGATTGCCATCGGTTGAATGCCTTTCGCTTTCAAGTCTTTGACCACTTGAACCATTTCTTCGAACGTCGTCGGCACTTTCACGCCGGCTTGGTCGAACAATTCTTTATTGTAGTACACGAGCCCGATGTTGTTGCCGTCCGGCAAAGCGTACAGATTGTCGTCGAACGAGTAGAAATCAAGAATACCTTCTTGGAACGTGTCTTTCAGACCGTTCTCTGCAACCATATCGTTCAGCGGGGCGAACAGCTTCGCGTCTACGAAAGGTTTCATTTGTGCAGCTGGGTTAACGATCGTGATGTCCGGAACCTCACGCGAAGCGGCTTGCGTTTTCAGCTTCACTTTTTGTTGGTCCGTATTCAGCGAGTCGAGCTCGATCTTCACGCCCGGATGATCTTTTTCGTATTGGGCTACGATTTTTTTAATCATGCCGTTTTTCGGATCCGTCGGGTCCGGATAAATGTTTTGGAACGTGATCGTAATGTCTTCTTTTTTGCCGCCGCCGTTGTCCGTGCCAGCGTTCGTGCCAGTGTTCGTGCCTTCGTTGTTGCCGTTGTTAGCTCCGCATGCCGCAAGGCTTAGCGCCAGCGTACCTGCCATAACAACCTTCAATATGCCATTCATTTTGTTCATTTGTGTATCCCCCTTATTTGTGGATGTGTTCATTATGCTCCGATTTGCAACCCCTTACAATGCGCGAACTTAGGATAAGAGGTGTGTTTTCTTTAGGTAGTCTCCGTTCTCCCGCGATTCGTCCGTAGTATTTGTTGTTAAGCTCATGCCGTATGCGGAAAAAAGGACGGACGTCCGAATGGAGTTCGGACGTCCGTCTTGTTCGCCTATATAGGTTTGTTCCATTATGACTGCCGCTGATCGTTTGGGTTGTCCGAAGACGCAGGCCGCGCAGACTTCAATCTGCCCGCCTTGCCCAGCGCCTCGCGCAGCAGAAACTCAATATGGCCGTTCACGCTGCGGAATTCGTCCGCAGCCCATAGCTCGAGCGCGCGATGGAGTTCGGGATCTAATCGAAGCGCGAATGCTTTCTTTTCTTTTCCCATAGGATTAGCCCGTTAGCTGTAGAGCGAGCCCGTATTAATTACCGGGGTAGCCGAACGATCCGATACGATCACTACCATCAGATTGTTGACCATTGCCGCGCGCCGCTCCGTATCAAGCTCGATTCCGTTCTCCTCCAGCTGCTTAAGGGCCATGTCCACCATGCCGACCGCACCTTCGACGATCTTCTGCCTCGCCGATACAATAGCCATTGCCTGCTGCCGCTGCAGCATGGCGCTTGCAATCTCTGGGGCATAGGCGAGATGCGTAAGCCTCGTCTCCAGCACTTGTACGCCTGCAACGACTAGTCTCGTTTGTAGCTCCTTGAGCAGCTCGGCCGCTACTTCATCCGCATTGCCGCGGAGCGACAGGATGTCATCCGTGCCGAATGTGTCATACGGATATTGCGCCGCAATATGCCGTACGGCCGTCTCGCTCTGAATCTCGACGAAACGCTCGTAATTATCGACATCGAACGTCGCGCTAGCCGTATCCTGTACTTTGAAGACGACGACCGCGCCGATCTCCACCGGATTGCCCTCGGCATCGTTTACCTTGAGCGTCTGGCTATTGAAGTTTCGCACCTTGAGCGATACGTTTCTCTTGTTCGTGAGCGGTGCCACCATCCATAATCCGCTCTCCGCGACCGTTCCCATATACGTTCCGAAGAAAGTAACGACCTTAGCCTCGTTCGGCTGCACGATCATTAAAGATGTCAAACAAATTATCGCAAGAAGAATAAGAAATATCCCGATGCCGATCCATATTGGTGACTGTTCGCTGCCCGATGCTTCATTGGCGATGAGTATAACACCGCCAACCATAGCAATAATCGAAACCAACAATGCCATATACCCGCTTACGTGCCACGCCTTTTTCTCTTTCATCAGCGACACTCCTTGTTTTCATATTGTTTTGATATTTATATGATATCACTTTTTACAAAAAGATACAATGATATTTGTAAGCTTCCGTACTCCAAAGTTGCTTAAGCCTTGAAATCCCGCTTATTACTCACCTATCCGTCACCTTGTAAGCATATAGGATGATTTCCACCACTTAACTTGGCGCCACCTTCCCCGTACGACGCTCAACTTGCCAACTTTGCCTCTTATAAGCGGTGAAATCCAACTTATAGCTATCTCAATGGCTGCGTACCCAGCTTATTAGATGGATTTCACCACTCACCTAAATCGTTCTCAGCCTTGCTTCGGATTATCGCCACCAAACCAAACAAGCCTACGTATCTAGCCTTATTTGCCTTGCAGCTTCCTCATACGCGAATCACAAATATAATAAGTTGTATTATTAGCCAAAAAAACGGTTGACCCTGACACCAATGTCAGCGTTTATACTTACAGTAAGCCGATCCAAGCGAGTGTCCAACTCGGGCATGAGCTATGGAACTTCATAACCCCGGGGGCTTTTGATGATGAAAATTGGTCAACTATCGCGAGAGACGGGAGTCAGCATCCGTTCCTTGCGCTACTACGAGCAAAAAGGGCTGATTACGCCCATCCGCCAAACAAACGGATATCGCGAATACTCGCCGCTTACGGTGCAGACCGTCGAGACGATCAAGCTTTATTTGAATATGGGCTTATCGACGGAGCAAATCGCCAGCTTCCTAACATGCGTCCTTCAGAACAAGGAGGCATTCTGCTCGCAGGTGATGCCGATCTACCGGCGGAAGCTGGAGGAGATCGAGCGGCAAATCGTAGAACTTAATCAAATGAAAACGAATCTGATCGATCGCATCGGTTCGCTGCAAGAAGAAATAACATCATAACGTTCTTCTAATGAAAGGAAAGTGAAACAATGACGCTAATGAATGCCGAGAACGAAAGCGCTTTTCGCGCAACCATTAATGAAGGAATCTCCCTCGTTGACTACGCTGCGCCTTGGTGCCCGCCCTGCAAACCTTTACTTCCTATACTGGAGGAGTTGGGCGAGGCTTATGTCGATTCCATTCGCGTTATTAAAGTCAATTGCGATGATCTTCCCGGCGCCGCTTCGGAAGCAGGGGTAATGAGCTTGCCGACCGTTATCCTTTACAAAGACGGCGTACCGATGGAGAAGCTGATCGGACTGCGTCCGAAGTCAGCCTATCAAGCGATCATCGACAAGCATCTATAAGAAAACATTCAAATATAGCGGCGAATTAACGCCGAACAGGCAAGCACTCCCTTGAGGGAATGCTTGCCTGCAACATTTTTCGGGCCGGTCAATCGACATCGACGTTCATCCATTTGTCGCCCTCATGTATCAACACATAGATCATGGGATTAGGCTCACCTTCTTTTCCCCATTTGCGGCGATCAGCTTGAATTCGTACCCCAGTACCATATCCCCTATACGGTCAAATATTTGCGAACCACTTCATCATTCAGCGCATCCAGCCCGCCCTCCCAAGCGATAGCGCCCTTCTCCAAAATATAGAAGTAATCGCCGATGCTCTTCACGAACTCCAGGCTTTGCTCGACGAGCAGCACCGCCGTCTTGCCGTCCGACTTGATCGATCGGATGACATCCCTGATGTCATCGACAATCGACGGCTGGATGCCCTCGCATGGCTCATCCAGCAGCAGCACTTCCGGCTTCGAAGCCAGCGCCCTTGCGAACGCAAGTTGCTGCTGCTGCCCGCCGCTTAGATCGCCGCCGCGGCGCGTGTACATTTCTGGCAACACGGGAAACTTCGCAATGGCCTCCTCCGGAATCGAGGTCGCCTTCGTCTTCGATGCTTCCAGCCCAAGCAGCAAGTTCTCGTACACCGACAGCTGCCCGAAAATTTCACGTCCCTGCGGGACGTAGCCAATACCGCTCTTCGCCCGCTGTCCCGGCGCACGCTTCGTCAGATCCGTGCCGTTATAGGCAACGGAGCCGCCCCGCGCTTTCAATAGCCCCATAATGCTCTTCATTAACGTCGTCTTGCCGACGCCGTTGCGACCGAGCAGGCAGACGACCTGCCCCGGCTTCACCGTAAGCGTCACATTGCGCAAAATAATGCTTTCGCCATAACCCGCTTCAAGCTGTTGAACGGCTAACATCGGCATCCCGCCTTTTCCCCAGATACACTTCCGCTACGCGGTCGTCGCCCTGTACCTCATCCATCGAGCCTTCCTTAAGCAGCTTGCCCTCGTGCATAACCGTCACCCTGCTGGCGAAGTTGCGGACAAACTCCATGTCATGCTCCACGACCACGATAGACCGCAATTGCGCAATCTCGTGCAGCAGCTCGCCGGTCTTATCCGTTTCCTTGTCCGTCATTCCGGCAACCGGCTCGTCGAGCAGCAATATTTCCGGTTCTTGAAGGAGCATCATGCCGATCTCCAGCCACTGCTTCTCGCCATGCGACAAGCCTCCGGCGCGCCATGACGCCTTGCTCCGCAGCCCGATCATCCCCAATTGATAATCGATTCTAGACCGCTCGTCGTCGCCCAGCTTGGCGAACATCGTCGCGAACACCGTGCGCTTCTGTCGCATCGCGATCTCCAGATTCTCATGCACCGTCATCGAAGGGAAGATAGACGGGGCTTGAAACTTGCGCCCGATGCCGAGCTCGGCGATCTGATGCTCCTTCTTCCTCGTAATGTCGACCTTGCCATCGAACGTCACCTTGCCGCTAGACGGGCGAACTTTGCCGCAGATGACATCCAGCATCGTCGTCTTGCCGGCGCCATTGGGCCCGATCAAGAAACGAAGCTCGCCCTTCTCCAGCTTTAAGTTCATCCCTTGAATTGCCTTGAAGCCGTCAAACTCCACCGTCACGTCGTCACACTGCAGGATTACGGATTCCTTCATGGTCCTCCTCCTTTCTTTTCTTGCGAAATTTAATTTGACCGATTAAGCCGGCGATGCCCTTCGGCATGAAAACGACGACGATAACGAACAATCCGCCCATGAAGAACAGCCAGCCTTCCGGATATGCCGTACTGAACTCGCTCTTCGCCCAGTTCATCGCGATCGCGCCGAGCGCAGCCCCGATCAACGTACCGCGGCCGCCGATTGCGACCCATAGCACCATTTCAATCGACGGGACAATGCCCAGCATCGAAGGAGAAATAATACCGACATGAAGCACGAACAACATCCCCGCAATACCCGCAATGGCTGCCGATATCGTGAAAATAACCATCTGATAGATCGCCGGATTATAGCCGATGAACCGCACGCGGTTCTCGCCGTCCCGAATCGCGCGCAGCACCTTGCCGAAGCGGCTCCCGACAATGTAACGGCATAGAATGAATACGGCGATCAGCACCGCCGCCGTAATCCAATACAGCACGCGTTTCGTATCGGCCGAGCCAAGCGAAGCGCCAAGAATCGTCGAATAGCCGGTAATGCCGTTCGTACCGCCCGTGAAAGCTTGTTGCCCAACGAGCAGCGTCGTTGTAATAATAACGAGCGCTTGCGTTAGAATCGTGAAGTATACGCCCTTAATCCGGTTGCGGAACGTCACGTAGCCAAGCACCAGCGCGAGCACCGAAGGGATGAGTATGCCCATCGCGACCGCGAAGCCGAAGTTCTCGAACGGCTTCCAGAAGTAAGGCAGCTCCTTCAGGCCGCTCCAGCCCATGAAATCGGGCGGCATGCCTCCGCTGGCCTCAAGCTTCAAGTACATTGCCATCGCATAAGCGCCTAAGCCGAAAAAAATACCGTGACCAAGACTTAAGATGCCCGTATAGCCCCATATGAGATCAAGGCCAAGCGCCACAATCGCAAAGGCCAGAAATTTCGCCAGTAAGTTAAGTCGAAAATCGCTTGCGAACATCGGAGCAGAGAACAATGCCGCTGCCGCTGCCGCATATCCGACCAATAACCAAATGCGCTGAGGTGTCCATTTTTGCTGCAGCATATGGTTTCCGCCTTTCTATCACTTTTTAATCGAGCGAGCGCGAGCGCATAGCGACGAACCCCATCGGCTTCCATTGCAAGAAGGCTACGATGCAGACGAACACGAGCACCTTGCCAAGCGATGCGTTGGTCCAATATTCGAACAACGTATTGAACATCCCGATCCCCATTGCGCCGAGCACCGTGCCGACCAGCTTGCCGACGCCGCCAAGAACGACGACCATAAAAGCATCGACGATATAATACGTGCCAAGAGAAGGGCCAATCGAACCCATGAGCGTAAGCGCGCAGCCAGCAATGCCGGCGATGCCCGAGCCGATCGCGAATGTCATTGCATCAACGCGGCGGGTCGATACGCCAAGGCAAGCGGCCATATCGCGGTTCTGCATGACCGCCCGCATTCTTCTTCCTTCATGGCTGCGGTAGATGTAAAAGTACATCGCGACGAGGCAGGCAATAACGAGCGCAATAATGAACAGCCTCTTATACGGCAGCAGCGTGCCGTCCATTATCATCAAACCGCCATCGAGCCAGGATGGACTCGTCACGGCGACATTCGGCGCGCCGAAGATCGAGCGAGCGAGCTGCTGCAATACGAGGCCCACGCCCCATGTAGCAAGCAAGCTGTCGAGCGGTCTGCCGTATAGGAAGCGGATAAGCGACATTTCGAGAATAAGTCCGACTACAAACGCGATCGCGAAGCTTGCCGGAATGGCAAGAACAAAGTACCAATCAAACATCGAAGCCGGCAAATACGCTTTGAATATGTTTTGAGTCAAATACGTGGAATAAGCGCCGATCATAATAAGCTCGCCATGCGCCATATTAATGACCTTCATAAGACCGAACGTAATCGCGAGCCCGAGAGCGACCAGCAGCAGAATCGAGCTAATGCTTAGCCCATTGAATAACTGCAGAAGATACACATCCATAATACCGCCCCTTGGTTGTCATCTGGATAAGAAAAAACAGTAGGGAAGCATTCGAAGCTTCCGAATACTCCCCCATGTATTGCTGCGTCTAAGCGTCGGCTTTACTTATTTCCTATTCGGTAGGTTGAATGCTGGCGGCCCAATCGTAGCCCTTCAGATAAGGATCCGGTTTGACCGCTTCTCCCGAGTTCCATAGCTCCTTGAACTGCCCGTCGGACTGAACCTCGCCTATCCGCACCGTTTTGTAAATATGCTGCGTTTCTCCGTCGATCTTCACTTTGCCCTCCGGAGCATCCCACTCGAGATCCTTCGCTGCTTCCTTTACTTTCGCTACGTCCGTCGAGCCGGCTTTCTCTACGGCTGCCGCCCATAGGTATACGGCCGTGTAGCCCGCTTCGATCGGATCCGCCGTAACGCGCTCGTCGCCGTATTTCTTTTTGTAGTTTTCAACGAACGTTTTGTTCGTTGGCGTATCCGTCGTTTGGTAGTAGTTCCACGCGGCCAGATGGCCTTCCAGCACATCGACGCCGATCCCGCGGATTTCTTCCTCCGCAACCGATACGGACAACGTTGTAATGTCCTTCGACGTAATGCCGGCATCCTTAAGCTGCTTGAAGAATGCTACGTTGCTGTCGCCGTTAAGCGTGTTATACACGACGTCCGGCTTCGCTTCCTTAATCTTGCTGATGATCGTTGCGTAATCCGTGTGGCCGAGCGGCGTGTATTCTTCGCCGACAAGCTCTCCGCCCTCCGCCTTCAATTGCTCTTTAATAATGAGGTTCGCCGTGCGGGGAAATACGTAGTCCGAGCCGAGCAAGTAGAACTTCTTGCCGCGGTTCTCAAGCAGCCACGTTACCGAAGGCACGATCTGCTGGTTTGTCGTAGCCCCCGTATAGAAGATGTTCGGGGAAGCCTCGAGACCTTCGTACTGGACCGGATACCATAGCAGCCCGTTCAGTTCCTCGAATACCGGCTTCATCGCCTTTCGGCTTGCCGATGTCCAGCCGCCGAATACCGTTGCTACTTTATCTTCCGAGATAAGCTTGCGGGCTTTCTCCGCGAAAGTCGGCCAATCCGATGCGCCGTCCTCAAGTACGGGGATGATTTTTTTCCCAAGTACCCCGCCTGCCGCATTGATTTCATCGATTGCCATCATTTCCGCATCGATAACCGAAACTTCGCTTATTGCCATCGTGCCGCTCTGGGAGTGAAGAATACCAACTTTAATGCCGTCCTCTGCCGGTGCGTCAGTCACCTTCGATGCCTCTCCATTCGTTGAAGCAGGCTCATTGTTATTGCCGCCGCATCCTGCCAGCACCAATGCGAATGCCACCAACAGCAAGCCTAATTGATAAAACAACCTCTTTTTCATCTCTCCACTCCCCAGTTCTCTTTAATTTTTCTCTATTTTCCGAACGTTCCTATGGATTTGTTTACCATCGTTCGCATCCTTATCATAATATGGCTTTTACTTTGATGTCAATATAGTTAACATCGATTTTTTTAAACAAGACCAAAACGCTTGAAAAGAGTGTGCTTCACCGCTATTCAATCGATTTCATGTAGTCTTAAATAACATATATATGACACAAGTTTGGTTCATATGTCCTATTTCCGAACGATCGTCTAATGGACAAGAACTTGCTCCTATATAGCGGCAGTACATATAGGTACCAGTTCCACACCTGTATTAATAAAATGAATTTCTATCGTTAATTTCTGCGATTACGTCCATCAGAGAAAAATAACAGGAATTGCTCCCGCTAATTTCTCGTTTCTTACTGAATCGTCTCATCCAGCGTGAAATAAAAGGAGTTTTTCCCGTTAATGCTCTGGTAAATAAACCGACGCAGCAAGCAAAGACGGCTATCATCCCCTTCTGCCGGTAATAGCTGAAGTCAAAAAAAAGCTGCCCCATGAAATCATGGGACAGCCCTGTTTGGCTTTGCTTATTCCGTTATTCCGCTGCTGGAGCTTCCGTTGCTGCAGGAGCATCCGTAGCTGCAGGGGCGTCTGTACCCGCCGGAGCATCGGTTCCCGCAGGCGGTTCAGGAAGCGTAACCTTCACTTCGTAACCGGGCAATTCATCCGTCATGAACTTGTCCATATGCGTATATGCGACAGCGTTCTTCACGGTTTCCTTCGTTGCTCCGTCCAGTTGGTCGAATGTTTTCACTTCGCGCTTCTCCACTTGAATCAGATGGTAGCCGTATTCAACCTCAATCGGCTCTCCAAGCACGCCAATCTCTTGCTTGAACGCCGCTTGCTTGAATTCTTCGACCCATTTGCCGGCAACCTCGTTCTCATACAGGCCGCCCTTCTGGTTAGAGCCCGGATCGTCGGAATATTCCTTCGCTAGCGCCGTCCAATCTCCGCCGGCTTTCAGCTTTTCCTTCACTTCATTGATCCGTTTAAGCGCTTCTTCCTTCGTGCGAAGCTCTTTCTCCTCGCCCGTCGTCTGATCCTGCGTCGTCGTAGAAACGAGGATATGACGAGCGCTGATCGTCGTGTAATTAGCCGTATTTTTCTCATACTCGGCTTTCGTCTCTTCATCGGTCACTTTGGAATTCATATGTGAGACAACGGTAGCCGTCAACATAACGTACGTGGACATATCGTCGTCGGATACTTTTTGCTCATCTACAGCGGTTTTCAGGTCTGGGTTGTCTTTCAAGGCCGTCTCATAATCCTTCATTTGAGTAGCCACATCTTCGCGAGCCTTCGTCAATGTGTCCTCGGTAGCTTGCGCGGCAATGATCTTGTACGATACGAATTGCTCAAGCAGCTGCTGCTTGAACGGTTGGTATGCATCGATAATCTGCGCGTAAGTAGGCTGCATAATCTTGAACACGGACAAGTAATTATCGAACTCTTCCGCAGTAACCTTGCCGCCATCCTTATAGGTTGCGACGACGTCACCTTTGCCTGCTCCGGCAAATTCCAAGGAATAATCGTCGTTTTTCTTGCCGCACGCCGCCATGACCGTCGTAGCAAGCACCACTGAAATAACGAGCAGCGCGCTTCTGCGCCATGCCGATTTGCGTGAACTTTGCAACATGTTGAATCCCCTTTCAAATTATGAACTTGATTGTATTGTATCAGAAAAAGAACTCAGAAAGCGAATCGCAGTCTATGGCGTCACGTTCTGCAGCTGTCCCTGCTGGTGAAGCGCATCCTTGTACGCCTGCAAATATTGTTCCAATAAATGAAGCTTCTGCTCCATCGATAAGCCTTTGCCTCGCAGCAGCACGGTCGGGTTCGCATCCTGCTCGCTACCCTGCTTGAACCGGTTCTCGAACTTATGGCAGAGCTTGTCGACTTTCGTCCGGTCGATACGCGGCTTCTCGCTCGAAGCGAACCGAAGCGTCAGGTCGTCGCCCTTCTGGCTAATTTGCTCGATGCCGTATAATCCGCCATACACCTTCAGCCTGGCGACGGCCAACAAGTTCTGAACGGCCTGCGGCAAGTCGCCGAAGCGGTCTACAAGCTCCGCATCGAGATCATCCGATTCCTCGAAGGAACGAAGGGTCGCCACTTTCTTGTAGATCTCGATCTTCTGAATGCTGTCGTATATATAATCCGAAGGCAAGTAAGCGTCGATGCTGACGTCGATCAACGTGCTGACCTGCTTCTCTTCTACGATCTCTACGCCTTCCATCTCCGCCTTCCGCTTGGCGATCTCATCGGCCAACATCTGCGAATACATATCGAAGCCGACCGAAGCGATGAAGCCATGCTGCTCCGCGCCGAGCAGATTGCCCGCACCGCGGATCGACAGGTCGCGCATCGCGATCTTGAACCCCGAACCGAGCTCGGTGAACTCCTTGATGGACTGCAGGCGCTTCTCCGCCACCTCCGTCAGCACCTTGTCGCGCTGATACGTAAAGTAAGCGTAAGCGATCCGGTTGGACCGGCCTACGCGTCCGCGCAGTTGGTAGAGCTGCGACAGACCCATTTTATCAGCATCGTGCACAATAAGCGTATTAACGTTCGGAATGTCAACGCCCGTCTCGATAATGCTCGTACTCACGAGAACGTCGGACTCGCCGTCGAGGAAGTCGAGAATCGTCTTCTCCAGCTCCTGCTCGGACATCTGACCGTGACCGACGGCCACTCTAGCATCCGGTACAAGCGCGTTGATCTGCTCGGCCATCTGATAGATGCCTTGCACGCGGTTATATAGATAATAGACTTGGCCGCCGCGCGCAAGCTCGCGTTCGATTGACTCCCGCACGAGGGCGGGGCTGTATTCGACGACATACGTCTGTACCGGGAATCGGTTCTCGGGCGGCGTCTCGATAACCGACAGGTCGCGCACGCCAAGCATGGACATATGCAGCGTTCTCGGTATCGGCGTCGCCGTCAGCGTCAGCACGTCAACATTCGTCTTAAGCTTCTTCAGCTTCTCCTTATGGGACACGCCGAACCGCTGCTCCTCGTCGACGATAAGCAAGCCTAGCGACTTGAAGATGACATCCTGCGACAGCAGGCGATGCGTGCCGATGACGACATCGACCCGTCCGTCCTTCAGCCCTTTCATCGTGTCGTTCTGCTCCTTGCGGGACCGGAAGCGGCTCAAAACCTGCACATTGATCGGATACCCGGAGAAGCGCTCCTTGAACGTTTCGTAGTGCTGCTGGGCCAAGATGGTCGTAGGAACGAGTACGGCGACTTGCTTGCTGTCCATCGCCGCCTTGAAGGCCGCGCGAATCGCAACCTCCGTCTTGCCATAGCCCACGTCGCCGCAGAGGAGCCGGTCCATCGGCTGGGTTTTCTCCATATCCTTCTTGATCTCTTCGATAGCCCTGAGCTGGTCCCGTGTCTCATCGTAGGGGAACATCGCCTCGAATTCCTGCTGATAGGATGTGTCTTGTCCGAAGGAATAACCCGGCGCTGCCTGACGCTGCGCATATAGCTTGATCAGATCATCGGCAATATCCTGTACCGACGCCCTAGCCTTATTCTTCGCGCGCGTCCACTCGCTGCCGCCTAGCTTATTAACCTTCGGTTCCCGCTCCTCCGAGCCGACATACTTCTGGATCATGTCCACTTGCTCGATCGGAACGGACAGCTTGTCGCCCCCGGCATACAGAATATGGAGGTAGTCCTTATGAATGCCGGCGATCTCAAGCGTGCCGATGCCTACGTACTTGCCGATGCCATGGTTATGATGGACCACGTAATCGCCGACTTTAAGCTCCGTATAGCTCTTGATCCGCTCGGCGTTGTCGACCTTCTTGTCGATGCGTCGCGCCTTGCGCTGCTTCTGCGAGAACATCTCGCCTTCGGTAATGACGACCAGATGAGAGGAAGGCAGCTCGAAGCCCGATTGCAGGTTGCCCTCGATCAGCGTAGGCGGCTCAATGTTGTAGTCCTGCAGCACGCGGCGCATGCGATCCATGCGCTCGGCGCCTCCGGCAAGCATAATAACGTTGGCGCCCGTCTTCATCCAGCGATCCATCTCCGCCTTCAGCACGTTCATCTGGCCATGGAAGTTCTGCATCGAGCGGCTGGTCATGTTCAGAATGTTCTGCGGCTGCGTATGCGGAATTTGGCGCAGGAACAGCGATAAGAACAACGTCGGGAACGGTCGGGTATGCAGAATCTCCTCCGTCGCCCGCGCAAGCTCGAGGCCCGGCAGCGATTTGCCGTTCTGCAGCAGATGCAGCGACCATTCCGCTTCATCCCGCTCCAGCTGCTTCGCCGTCTCTATCAACCGCGTCGGCTCGTCTAGCAAAAGCACTGTGTCGCTTGGCATATAGTCAAGAATCGTCTGGCGTTCCGGGTACAATAGCGATATATATTTATAAATTTCAGGGAAATACACATGCTCGCGCAGTCGCTCCAGCTCTCCGCCAATCTCCGCACGAAGACGTTCTTTCGCCATGCGGTCGGTCATCTTGGCAAGCTGCTGCTCCAGCAGCTCTTGCGCGTGGCGCTCCGCGGCTTCCATTCGCTTATCGTCCGCCAATATTTCCTGGCATGGCGGTACGATGAACGCTTGCAGCCGGTCCTGCGAGCGCTGGTCGGCGGGGTCGAACGTACGGATCGAATCAATATCGTCGCCGAACCATTCGATCCGGTATGCCTGCGCGGTCGTCAGCGGATAGAAGTCCACAATACCGCCGCGTACGCTCATCTCGCCGCGCGACTCCACGCGGTCGGCCCGCGCATAACCTAAAGACGTCATCTGACGCAGGAATGCTTCGAGCAGGAGCGAATCTCCCACCTTCACCTCTATTTGGGCCTCTGCCATTACGTTGCTGATCGGCAGGTAGCGACGAACGCCGGAGAACGGCACGACAACAATCCCGCGATAGCCTTTGGACAGCTTGATCAGCACATCCATGCGCTGCGCCAGCGTCTCGGGACTCGAGATCGCCGCTTCGGCAGCCATTAGCTCATTCGCGGGATATAACAATACTTGTTCTTGCGAGAGACATTCTTGCAAGTCCTCCGCGATTTTCTGAGCGGAGAACATATTATGCGTCACGACGAGCATCGGACGGCCCACATCTTCCTGCAGCGCTGCAATGAGCACCTGACGGGAAGATCCGGCCAGCCCCGAAATCATCTGCTCGCGCATGCCTTTGCGAATACCGGAAATAATCGACTGTACATCCGAATCCGCGGCAAAAGCTTTAATCAGCGCTTTCAACGTTTGCGGCACCCCGTTTCTATACACGATCGGCTGGCAATGAACAGACGAATGAACGAAATCTCGCTCGTCTGACTCCTGATTGCCTCCGATTGCATCAACACAAGCAGTCTTGCATGGAATGAGAGCTTATTTATAGTAGACGGCTGTTATTCATCCCAGCAGCAATCTCCACAAACGCTCAACATTCGTTCAACCCTAAATGACCTCGCCGTCGTATAGGCGGCGAAGTGATTGTTGTGAATATTCAACAGCTAACGTTAAGCCGAGAAATATAGGCTAAGTATAGGAGCAAGTCCCTTATACCTCCTTATATTTCAAAAAAGCCTTAACCGCTGTCAAGGCTCTTGTCTAACTCACTGCATCAAAACCTAAAAGCAACCGTACATCCGCTATTGCAGCGGACTCGATACAAGAGCAAGCTCGGGATTAGCGTCAAGCGCTTCGCGACAGTAATCGCATACGACCTTAACCGTTACATCCCCGCTTGGGTCATACGCTATTATATCGCTGCGCTCCTCGGGGGTCAAGAAATGGAAACCAAGCTGATGCTCCGTTATTTCCTCTGTCGTTATGGAGCCGATGGACGTTTTGCAATGCCGGCAAATGTAGTTTACAGCCATATGTATGCCTCCTGAAGAGTCGTTATTACCCTTCAGTATGCCCAGCGGCTGCAGATTCTAACAGGCTAGCGGTTAAACTTTGCCATCGTTTCCTCGAAAGGGGCTTTAAGCCCGAACTCTACAGCGTCGCAAGTCTGCTCGATCATCGCCGTCAGCTTGTCCTGGTCGCTCTTCGGGAAGTTCGACAGCACATAGTCGGCAATGTTCATGCCCGGCTGCGGACGAGATACGCCCATCCGGATGCGGTTGAACGATTGCGTGCCCAAGTGCTGAATGAGCGACTTGATGCCATTATGGCCGCCTGCGCTTCCTTGATAGCGAAGCCGGATCTTGCCGATCTCCGTATCGAGGTCATCATATAGAATCAACCCTTCAGCCCGATCAGCCTTGAAATAGTCGAGGAACGCCCGTACCGACTCCCCTGACAGATTCATATAGGTCATCGGTTTAATAAGCACGACCTTCGTGCCCTGTACATTGCCTTCTCCGATTAGCGCCCTGCATTTGTTCGTCGTGACCGAGATTCCCCAGCGTCTGGCAAGTTCATCGATCGCCATGAAACCGACGTTATGGCGCGTCCCTTGATACTGCGTGCCGGGATTGCCTAATCCTACGATCCACTTCATCGTTAGCTGTACTCCTTTATCCATAACCATAATAGCTGCAAAAGTAGATGCTGCTCTTTTAAACGAATCATAAGTTTATTTTCGAGTTTACGCAAGCTAAAAAACTGCCCTGAGCATCAATCTCAGGACAGCTTCCGGAAACTCTATATACTTAGATCGTCTTCAAATCCTCCAGCTGCGCTTCCTTCGATCTTGATTCCGCTTCGGCCAGCTCGACCGCCGCATCCTCTCTCTCTTCCTCGCTCAGCTCTTTCTGCGGCGCGAGAACCGTCACAACGACCATCTCCGGCTCCGTCTTCGCCTCGACGCCTTGCGGCAGCTGCAGATCGCGGACGAGCAAGCTCTCCCCTACGCCAAGCGTCGCAATATCGACCGTGATCGACTCAGGGATATCACCCGGCAAGCATTGCACCTCAAGCTCATGGAGAATCACTTGCAAAATGCCGCCTTCGCGAACGCCTTCCGAATCGCCGCCCGCTTCGATTCGCACATTAGCTCTTACATTCTCATTCATATTGACCTGATGGAAGTCAACGTGAAGCAATTGACGACTCAGCGAATCTCTCTGCACGTCCGAAATCATAACGGAATGCTTGCCCTGCGTCCCGATCTCGATCTCCAGCACCGCGTTCGGGTGAGATCGAAGCAAGCCTTGCAGCTCCTTCTCATCGATTGCAACAAGCGCTGAAGCGTTCAACAGCTTGCCGTACACGATGCCGGGAACTTTGCCTTGCTGCCGAAGTTCACGCAATTCGCCCTTCGTCGAAACGTTCCTTTGGTCCGCTTTCATTGCTATCGCCATATGGGTATCCTCCTAAAATGGATATTCCATATAGCTTTACCCAATCAGGCAACATCTTAATCATGAATCTCTCATTCATTTAGCAATCTCTTTATGGCGCTTCTACTTCTGCGAACGTTCCTTCTTCGCTTTCGCGCGCGAGCGGATCTTCTCCGCATATCCCGGTTTGTTCACCTGGCGCTCCCTGGCGATAGACAAATCGCCCGCGGGGACGTCATGCGTAATAGTCGAGCCGGCGACGACATAAGCGCCCTCGCCAATCTTCACGGGTGCGATCAGGTTCACGTTGCTGCCGACGAACGCATTGTCGCCGATTTCCGTGATCGCCTTGTTGAAGCCGTCATAGTTGACCGTAATCGCGCCGCAGCCGATATTGACGTCCTTGCCGACCTTCGCGTCGCCGACGTAGCTAAGATGCGATACTTTGCTTCCATCGTCCAGCGTTGCGTTCTTAAGCTCGACGAAATCGCCGATCTTGCAGCCGCGTCCAAGCTTGGAACCGGGACGCAAGTTCGCGTAAGGACCAACCGTGCTCTCCTCGCCTACAACGGAATCGGCGACAACCGAATATTTTACCGCTGCCCCGCGTCCGAGCTCGCTATCCGTAATGTCCGCTTGCGGCCCAATGACGCAGTCCTCGCCGATGACGGTATTGCCGCGCAGCACCGTTCCCGGATATAGAACCGTATCCGCCCCGATCTGGACACCCGCTTCGATATACGTCGAAGCCGGATCGATAATCGTTACGCCGCCGATCAGATGGCCGCGGTTAATTCGGGCCCGCATATAGCCCTCCGCCTCGGCAAGAGCCACGCGATCGTTCACGCCGATTGCCTCCGCCAAGTCGGACGTGCAATAGCCCTGCACCGATTGTCCCGCATCGCGGAAGATGCCGATCACATCGGTTAAGTAATATTCGCCCTGCGCGTTGTTGCTCGTCACTTTGGCAAGCGCATCGAACAGCTTGCGGTTATCGAAGCAATACGTCCCCGTATTGATTTCCTTTACCGCCGCCTCTGCCGGAGAGCAGTCCTTCTGCTCCACGATTCGCTGCACGCCTCCGTCTTCCCCGCGAATAATACGTCCGTAGCCTGCCGGTTCGCCGAAGGAAGCCGTCAGCACCGTAGCCGCTGCGCCTGACGACGTATGCAGCTCCAGCATTGATGTAATCGTTGACGCCTTCACGAGCGGCGTATCGCCGCAAATGACGATCGTCGTCCCTTCCTCGCCGCCAAGCAGCGCTTCAGCCTGACGGACCGCATGTCCCGTGCCCAGCTGCTGCTCCTGCAGTACGTATTCCGCCGCATCGCCCAGATACGACTTCACGCTCTCCGCGCCATGACCGACAATAACGACCGTACGCTCGCTGGAAGCTTCCTTTACCACATCCACGACATGCCCTACCATCGGCTTGCCGCATACCGGATGGAGCACCTTATATAATTTCGATTTCATACGTTTGCCCTGACCAGCAGCAAGCACAATCGCCATAATCTTCAACTGAATAACCTCCCAAGCCTCATTAAACAAACTTCTTTTATGACTATATCCCATTATACGGACATCGACAACTATGGTTAAGCCAAAAAAGAGAAGAGAGCCCTATGGCCCTCTTCTCTAAACCATCTTATTAATCGTGAAGCCCTTGGTTAAGCGCCTTCTTCAATTTCAATAACAACTTCCTCTGCTGCGCGCTCGTATTCGGCCAAAACAGCAGCTTGGATTTTCTCCCGGGTGGTTGAAGAGATCGGATGAGCGATATCCCGAAACTCTCCGTCCGGAGTACGTTTGCTAGGCATTGCGACGAACATACCATTGTTGCCGTCAATCACGCGGATATCGTGAACGACGAATTCATTGTCAATGGTAATGGAAGCGATTGCCTTCATACGCCCTTCGGAATTTACACGGCGGAGTCTGACATCAGTAATTTGCACTTGTGTTCACCACCTTTGCCTATCAGAGACTTGGGTGTATATTTCCACGTTTTTGTGCAAAATCCTTCTAGTTTTTTGGTAAAATCATGCTATTTTTAAAATATTTTTTTGCGAACGCATGTTTTTCGTTGTCATTCGACATATGTCGATGCAATGACCTCGATTTCGACAAGAACATCCTTCGGAAGCCGCGCCACTTCTACGGTCGAGCGCGCTGGCTTATGGTCGCCGAAGTACGATCCGTAGATGCCGTTAACCGATGCGAAGTCGTTCATGTCCTTCATGAAAACGGTCGCTTTCACTACGTCGTTGAAAGTGGATCCGGCAGCCGCGAGCACCGCTTCGAGATTGCGGAAAACTTGGTGCGCCTGTTCCTCAATGCCGCCCTCGATCAATTGACCGGATGCATCCAGCGGGATTTGTCCGGAAGTAAATAATAGTCCCCCCAATTTAATCGCTTGCGAATAAGGTCCAATCGCCGCAGGAGCTTTGTCTGTAGCTACCACTTGCGGTACTTGTTTGGCAGTCACGCTTGTCACAGCCTTTCCGATATCGATATCGTCCGTTATTTGAAATAGTTGCCGGGAAGAACAGTCGTCTGCTTCGTCTTCATATCCACAGCCGTCAGCTTCGCCAGGGACACGTAATCCTCCAGCAGCCGCTCCTCCAGCTCCACCTCGCCCGATTCAACGAATACGCCTACCCCGGCTACCGTTGCCTTGAACTCGTAGAGCAGGTCCATCATGCCTTGGATCGTGCCTCCGGCCTTCATGAAGTCGTCAATGATAAGCACGCGCGATTGCTCCTTCAGAGCCCTGCGGGCAAGGGACATCGTCTGTATGCGCTTCGTCGAACCCGATACATAGTTGATGCTGACCGCAGAGCCTTCCGTTACCTTATTATCGCGCCTAACGATGACGACTGGGATATTGAGGCACGAAGCTGTCGCGTAAGCGAGCGGAATGCCCTTCGTCTCAACGGTCATAATGACATCGATCCGGCGGTCCGCGAAAGCCGTAGCGAACATTCTGCCGACGTCTGCGAGCATCTCCGGTTGTCCGAGCATGTCGGTCATATACAAATAGCCGCCGGGCAATACCCTCTCGGGCTGTTCCAACTGACGGCATATACCATTCATAATCGATAACGCTGTATCTTGATTCATTTTCGGCGTATACTTCACGCCTCCTGCCGCCCCGGCATGCGTATGAAGCTCGCCGAAACCTTCCTCTTCGAATACCTCTTTAATAATGGCTAAGTCTTCACTGATCGATGACTTCGCAGACTGATAACGATCGGCGAACGCTGTCAACGAAATTAACGTGTGGGGACGACTTAGCAGGTATTGGGTCATTTCTACCAATCTTGCGCTACGTTTCAACTTCTTCAAAGGCATCTCCCCCCACTAAATCCGAATAATATAATGTCAATATAACATTTTTATACGGATTTAATCAAGAAGAACGTCAACCCTATGTAAGCATTCTTACCACATAGACTTCTTTGCAAAATCCGCGCAAGCCGTTATAGATACGAGGAAGCTTGGCCTCCTTCGATACAAGTCCGAACACGGTCGGTCCGCTTCCCGACATCAGCACGCCGTCCGCACCCAGACGGATCATGCTTTCTTTAATTTGCTGCACCTCCGGATGGACTTCAAGCGTCACATCCTCCAAGACGTTGCCAAGCCCTTCGCAGATGTCGTTGAACGAACCCCTTGCAAGCGCATCCCTCATATTCGGTATCGATGGATGATGCTTCAGCTCGTTCGCTCTCAGCCTGCCGTAGACATCGGCCGTCGAGACGTTAATCGGCGGCTTAGCCAGTACGACCCAGCATTGCGGCGGATTATCGATATGCTCCAACAGTTCGCCTCGTCCGCGGGCGATCGCCGTTCCGCCTGTGACGCAGTAAGGCACGTCCGAGCCAAGCTCCGCCCCTAACACGCGAAGCTCCTCCTCCGGTATGCCGAGCTTCCAGAGCCTGTTCAGCCCCCTCAGCGCAGCCGCTGCATCGCTGCTGCCGCCGGCTAGCCCTGCGGCAACCGGTATTTTCTTATCCAAATGGATGTAGACGCCCTTACGTACGTCATACCGGTCTTTAATCAATCTTGCCGCCTGGAAAGCGAGGTTCTTCTCGTCAAGCGGAATATAGCCAACCTGGCTCGAGATGATGATCGTATCGCGCGGCAGCTCTTCCATTTCCAAACGATCGGCAAGGTCGACCATCGTCATAATCATCTCGACCTCATGGAAGCCGTCTTCGCGCTTGCGGAGCACGTCGAGGACTAAGTTAATTTTGGCAGAAGCCTTCTCGTATATTTTCATAAGGGTACGTTCTCCGTTCGTTCGTAAGCTTATCCCTCATTATAGCAAACGAACGCAATAAAAGCTAAGCGCTCTGAGCAGACTGCAGGCAGGCCGCAAGAGGCTTAGCTTTATTCTATCGAAACACGGTAAACCGAGTCGCTCTAAGGACGATTCGACTTGGCAGCCGCCTGCTCGGCAAGCTGAATGGCACGCTTGACCATATTGCCCGCATCCTTGGCCCGGATGCCGCCCCAGCCTTCCTGCTGAACCGTATCGTAAAAGCCCAAATCCTTGGCCAACTCGTATTTCAATTCCTCCGACATGACGCTTCGTCTTCTTCGGCTCATCGTTATCCCTCCAAGGTGTAAGGTATAAACTGCAATAACGTCCCGCGTTACGACAGTAGTATGCTTCAAAGAGGCGAAGCTCATTCGGCAGGCCGCTCAGCCGCCAAGTCGGAGAGCAAAAAAAAGACGCAGATGGTATCTGCGTCAACTAGCCGGTTAAGGCATATATAAATCTATTGTTGAAGATAAGCGATTCGGACTTGACCTAGGCCTTCATCATTGCATACGGTCACTTCAACCGACTCGGTCAGAATATCCGCATAACTGTATGAGACACGCTTGAACGCGTGTTGCTCTTCATCCAGCTTCACAATGAAAACAGAAGGGTAGATTTCTTCCAACGTACCGGTTCGTTCGATGGTCTTTCGTCGGCCACCGTTAGCTCGAAGACGGATTTTGGAGCCAACATGAGCTTCCAAACTGCGTTTTATATCCAATAGCGCATTTTTTGCCATTGTCCACTACCACCTCTTTCCTTGTCCATTATAAACAAAAAAGGAGGGTTTGTCAAACAAAGCAAAATATTATATCAGCCACATTATTTACTTGTCAACGGTGTTTTCACCCATTTTTTAAAAATCCATGCATAATTTATTTGGTTTCATCCATATTAAGAAGTTGTCGTAAAATTTGCACCGCAAAAATGCATCAAAAAATGGAGCTACGACTTCAGCGTCGCGCCTACGGAAGTAATTTTGGGTTTAGGCAAGCCCACGCGAAACCGCCCTAATGTTTCAATGCCGCCAACCCCGTCTATGCCGCTAATCGTGCCGTGTATGACATCGGACAAATTAACGGTATCGCGAATCGACGTATAGCTTGCTTTGATCGCGATATAGACCGGATCAAGCGCATGGATCAATATGCGGCCTGGCGAGCTTGCGAAGTTCGAGCCTGCCTGCAGCAACGCCTCGAAATGCGATTGGCATGCGCCTGCAATCACGATGAGGCCATCGCGGTTTTTCTCATATTCCCGCGCAACACGGACGGCATTTACGAAGTTTTGCGAGTTTTTATAACTGCCCAGGCTATATAGATCCTCTTGCAATCGATTCTTAAGCACGCCGTCATGGCCGGTTATAACGACGATATCCGGCTTCACTTGGGGAAGCAGCTGGTACAAGACGTCGGCCATCTGCGATTCATGGACATGCAGGCCATGCGACGGCACATGCATCGTATTGTAGAGCTGCATGCTTTTCTTCAAGTAATTGTTGTCCCCATCCAGGTGCAGCACCTTTCCGGGCACCTCGAAGAAAGGCTGGTTCTCCTGCGTTGCAAGCCGGATATGATCCACGGTCTCGACCGCTTGGCGCTCTCTCTGATTGTGCATGCGCTGCAGCGAATCGTTTACTTTAATGCGAACTTGCTGAACCGCTCTTGTCGATTCCGGGTCGCGAACGACCGAGAGATCGGGAATAGGCGCATCCGCAAGCAATCGGTAGTCCGTGCCTTTCAGAACGGCATGATGTGTACGAACAGCTTCAACACAGAACAGCACGTCACCGCCATACGATTTGCGGACGACCAGGTCCCCTTGCTTCATGGGTAAATCACCTCTTCGTCTATCCTATGGGCAGATAGGGCGAATGGTGAGTATTTTATGTTCGAACGGCCGCACTGAAGCTGATGCTTAGCCTCTCCATCCCGCTTCCAGCATCGCACGGCTGACGCTCGCGAATTCCTCAAGCGACAGCGTCTCGCCGCGACGTGCCGGGTCGATCCCGATGCCCGTGAGCAGCGCCGTCAGCGCCTCGCGGTTTTCCTTGCCGACGAAAGCGGTCAAGTTATTGAATAGCGTCTTGCGGCGTTGTGCGAAGCTTGCTTGTACGACGCGGAAGTAGTGATCCTCGTCCGGTACGTCAACGGCCGGCTTATCGCGCAGTGATAGCTTGATGACCGCAGAATCGACGTTCGGCTGCGGAATGAACACCGTATGCGGAACGATGCAGACGACCTGCGGCACGCAGTAGTATTGCACGGCGACGCTAAGGCTGCCGTATTCCTTGCCACCCGGCTTCGCAGCCATCCGATCGGCGACCTCCTTCTGGATCATCACGACGATATGCTCCAGCGGCAATCGCTCCTCCAGGAGCTTCATAAGGATCGGCGTCGTCACGTAGTAAGGCAAGTTGGCAACGACACTAACGCCGCTCATATCGCTGAAGCGATCCTCGAATACTTGCTTCAAGTCCAGCTTGAGCACGTCGCCGTGAATGACCTCCGTATTCGTGTCCTCCGACAATACGTCGCGCAGAATCGGAATAAGACGGTTGTCGATCTCCACCGCCGTTACTTTGCCCGCCGATGCGGCAAGACGCTGCGTAAGCGCACCGATGCCCGGACCGATCTCCAGCGCGCCCTTCGTTTCGTCGAGCTCGGCAGCCTCGACGATCTTGTTCAATATGTTTTGATCGATCAGAAAGTTCTGACCTAAGCTCTTCTTGAACGAGAAGCCGTACTTCGCTATAATTTCCTTCGTTCGCTTCGGCGTTGCCACCTCTATAGAGGCTCTGCCTGTTGCCGCCGTACCCTCATGTCCGTTCATATGTTATCCCTCCAATTGCTGTTCCATCTCGCGCATTGCAGCATCGAACTCTGCCTTCGAGATGCGAAAGCTTGTACAACGCTTATAAAATTGCTTGCCGTTCGCGTAGCCTATGCCGAGCAGCTTGCCGACGAGCAACCTGCGGTTCGACGCATCGGGGTGCACGATCAGCCCCGCATCCATTAAGTGTTCCCAAGTTACTTCTCCTGCGATATCCGCCGTTTCCGTACGAAGCTCGGAGAGAGCTTGGCGAATAGCCTCGGGGCTCGCATTCTCGATCCCAATGTCGCCCTTATAGAGAGCCTTCTCCTGCGGCAGGAACGCATGTTTGCAGCCCGGAGCATGTCGTGCCACGATCTTGCGGATTCGCTCCCCCGCATGGTCGGGATCCGTAAATATAATAACGCCGCGACGCTCGTTCGCAAGCGCAATGCGACGCAGTACCTCTTCGCCGATCGCCGAGCCGTTCGTCTCGATCGTATCGGCCTCTACTGCACGCTTAACGGCAACCGTGTCATCCTTGCCCTCAACGACAATGATCTCCTTAATCACTAAGATCATTCCCTTCCTATTTTGCTGAACTAAACCCTGCAACATTCTATTGTCTTCATACGTCAATAAAATCGCAAAAAGAAGAGGCAACGCCTCTTCTTATGATGGCATATTTAATTAAACATTACGATAAGATGATGATAAACGGTTATCCGCCAGCACGGCCGTTAGGTAGATGACGGTTTGTTCGGTCCAATGACGTACACGGTGTACCCCTTCTTGCGTCCGAACTTCTCCGCAGTCTTCTGACTGCTGAAGTACACGTCAATCTTATTGCCCTTTATCGCGCTTCCCGTATCCTCGGCCCGGCGGAATCCGATACCTTCAATGAATACCCACCAACCGATCGGGATCACCTTCGGATCAACCGCGATCGTTCTTCCTTCCGACACTGTCGTTCCGGACGCCGTAATGCCGTATTGCGGGTGATTTTCGTCCTTGCCCGTAGATTCCACGCCCGCGGAATACGCCGTCAACGTGACGTTCTTCAGCACGCTCTTCGCCTTAAGCGTTACGCCGCTTTTCGTTAACGTCTCCACGGTTGGACTGTTGCTCGATAGCACCGTTACCTTAGGCTCCGGCTTCTTCGTACCGACTGCCACGACTTGATCGACAGCGGCGGTTTCGATCATTTTGCTGACCAATTGTTTTGAAACAAGCACGCCATCCTCGTACTGCTTCTGGATATGCTCAACGATAAGGCCTTCCTTGCCGGTCTGGATCAGCTTCTCCTTGCCAACCTCCAGCGTCGGATCTTCCTTCTTCACGATAGAGAACGGCATAGCCCGCTCGCTCTCCGATACTTTCGTATCGACGCGCACAACGGTTACCGACATATCCTCTTCAACAGACGATTGAAGCGACGGTACTACTTTATCTTGACTACGAACAGAAATATTTAATTGCTCGATCGCCGCCTGCACGGTTTCTTCTGTCGTGTACACCGTTGATGTCTTGCCATCCGCCGTTACATTAACCGCAACCGCATGATTGATTTCAACGCGATCGCCATCCTTGATGGCTGCATTCAGAGGCACCGAAACCTCGTCATGCGGGCCGATTGTAATAGCTTGTTCATCCAGTAGGCGTTGCAGGACCCATTGCTTTGTTTCTACAACGGTTTCTTGTCCATTCACTACTACGGAGACGCTTTTGACAGCCGTTCCGTACAACAACACCAGTAACATGAAAGTCATAGCGATTGAGATAATAGCACTCAAAAGTATCAAACGCAAATTTTCATGCTTCCATCGCATTGCGAAAGACATGCTGGATGATCGTTTCCCATGGGTTTCCTTTACCTGGATTATGCCCACTTCATCGGTCCTCCTTCATAGCCCCGCCGCCAAGTGTTACGCATGATTACAACTGACGCGACTATAGTATATTGGCGTGCAAGCACGCAATCCAGTAATTCTATATCAATTCTCGATCCTCTCACCTCCATGATCTAACCCTATGACGACGATTTCCCGATTATTCGAAAATAAAAAGAAGCCGTCGACAGAGGATCTGTATCGTGGCTTCTCGGGTGTCTACACGAGATATCTAAAAATGGGTGCACGAGGTTGATCGCTCTCTATGAACGCTTACGAGGTTAGCTGACGGATTCGGGCAAGAGAGCTGCCCTATTCGAAAGCGCAATGCTCATGGCAATGGCTTCGAAATTCACCCCTGAAAAGATCAAAGCGCGGTCCTTCATTTACCCGCACCCTGGGTCCCCCGTTCTCCTTCCGGAGATTAAGCGCAAACTGGAAATCCAATACAAAAACGAATAACTCTGAAATGAATCATACCTTCACGGGCGGTCAGTTGTAAAGAAGCGATAAAAGACGATTTAAGCGAAAAAGCTGGTTAAAGACGGAATAGTTTAGAGTTTTCCTGCACAAAATCCAGTTTTATCGCTCAAAAGGTCATTCAATCTCTTGTTTCCTATCGTTTTTAAACAATACCAAAACATTTTTTACCGTTTTCGGTCGTAATTTCGGCTATTTCTTCCACGGATTTGCCCAATAGCTCGGCCACGGACTGGGCGACAAGCGCGACATAAGCGGACTCATTTCGCTTCCCTCGAAGCGGATGCGGGGTCAAATACGGAGCATCCGTTTCGATCAATAATCGGTCCAGCGGAACCTGCTTCAGAACCTCTTTTGGCACGCGCGCATTTTGGAACGTAACCGGTCCTCCGAACGAAATATAGAAGTCCATATCGAGGCATGCTTTGGCCGTCTCCCAGCTTCCTGAATAGCAGTGCATGACGCCTCCAACCTCTGCCGCATTCTCCTCTCGCAGTATGCGAACGATATCCTCATGGGCATCGCGATTATGGATGACAATCGGCTTGTTTACCTTCTTCGCCAACCTGATCTGCTCTCGAAATACGCGCTGCTGCACATCCTTCGGCGAGGTATCCCAGTGGTAGTCGAGTCCTATTTCGCCGATTGCGACAACTTTCGGATGCCCACATAGCCGCTCGATCCATTCTAAGTCGTTTGGCGTCATATCGATGCTGTCGACGGGATGCCAGCCGACGGCGGCGTAAATGAACTCGTATGCCTCCGCAAGCGCAATCGTGGTCGGGATCGTCTCGCGGTTGAAGCCGATATTAAGCAACAGGTCGACGCCCGCTTCCCTTGCACGTTCGATCACCTGCGTACGGTCCTCGTTAAACTTATCCGAGTCGAGATGGGTATGCGTGTCAAATAAATAGGTCATGTTGATGTTATACTCCTTCGTTCAGTTGGAATAGTTGCTGCATTTGTAGGCTCATTTGCGAAATATTATCGCGCAGCGGCTCCTCCGGGAAATACAAATGGTACTGTCCCTGATGCATTCCGGTGATCGATCTGACGATGTCGGATTTAGCCGATATTTCACTAATTTCGTCCTGATGATCCAGCAACAAAATCGGCGCTTTTTCTTTCTTTTCTCCCTCTTGCCGGTCGGGACGATAGACGTCATAAGGCAGGTCGAACGGGAAGTCCAGCTCCATATGGTACTCCGGATTCATGCCGACGGAAAGAAACAGCAAACGTATTTCTTCTAATAAATAAGGTTCCGGTTCATCGATCGTTATGTACTTGTATAGACGACGATTCAGGAAGCGGTCGCATAGGTCGGCCAGCAGCGAATCATCCTCCTCCGCCCATTGCATGAACGCCGTCTGCGCAAGCGCTTCATCCAGCTTCAAATAATCGCTCACGGACATCGTGTTATCGAGCAGTCGCTTCACCGATTCAGGCATCCATAGGAACGAATAACCTTTCTCATACAGTTCTTTCGCCCTGCGGAATATTTGCCTCAAAATAATCTCCGAGCTCCTTGTCACCGGATGGAAATAAATCTGCCAGTACATTTGGTAACGGGACATTAGATAATGCTCCACCGCGTGCATGCCGCTTTCCTTAACCACAATTTGCCCTTTGTAAGGACGCATCACTCGCAATATGCGCTCCAAATCGAAATTTCCGTAGTTTACGCCAGTGAAATAAGCGTCCCGGAGCAAATAATCCATGCGATCCGCATCCATTTGGCTTGAAATCAAGCTGACGACGATCGGCTTCGGATACTTCTTCTGAATGACGGAAGCTACGTGACCCGGAAAATCTTCAGACACTGCTCTAAGCACACGGTTGATTTCCGTATCCTCCAAAATGATTTTGCATGTCCATTCCTCATGATCGGTATCGAACACCTCTTCAAGCGAGTGGGAGAACGGGCCGTGACCGACATCATGAAGCAGCGCCGCGCATAACGATACGAGCCGCTCCTCCTTCGGCCAATCATGAAAGCTATTGCGCTCGAACTGCGAAATAATTTTTCTCGTAATTTCATAAACGCCGAGCGAATGGGAAAAACGGCTATGCTCGGCGCCATGGAACGTCAAGTAAGACGTGCCCAATTGGCGGATCCGACGCAAACGTTGAAATTCTTTTGTGTTAATAAGGTCCCAAATCGTCTGGTCCTGTACGTATATATAATGGTGTACGGGGTCTTTGAATACCTTCTCTTCCTGAAGCGGCTCTCTCACTTTTGTGTTCATCTCCCTCGTTCATAATTTCGACACATGATGTCGATTTAATGTCGAATATTGTCGTATAATAGTTTCCAAAATGTCGAAGCTGTTGTATTCTATTACAGAGTAGTATGCCCCCGTTACATAGTCAAATGCCTGTAAATACGGATATTTATAGTAAAATTATAGGTTGACTATTTTGGGAATCGTTGGTATTATAATAGACATAAAACTAAGAAACATGTCGAACGATGACGAACAATTTATTTGAGAGAGGGATTGATAGATCATGATGAAATCAACAGGTATTGTCCGTAAAGTTGACGAATTGGGACGTGTTGTTATTCCGATTGAATTGCGCCGTACGCTAGGAATCGGAGAGAAGGATGCGCTGGAGATTTACGTGGACGGAGAGCGCATCATGTTGAAGAAATACGAGCCTGCTTGTATCTTCTGCGGCAACGCAGAGAACGTATCTTACTTCAAAGGAAAAATAGTTTGCCATATTTGTTTATCTGAAATGCCTTCTCCTGTGACAAAATAAAAAAAATAGGTTATAATCATTTTATCCACTTGTTAATTCTAACCTTTTAATACTCCTTGACGCCTTCCTGCGCTTGAACCCGGCCAGGAAGGTCTTTTTTTAATTCTAAGAGTTTATAAGATTGCTCCTTATAAACCGCTTAGAATTGCCAGCGAAACGTCAGCTTTTGCCGTCAGAGGACGGATGGCAGCCGTTTACGCTTTCGTTAACAGCTCCGGCTCTAGCGATTGACCTCGTTATACACATCCCGCTTAGACAAGCCGCGATCGACGGCCGCTTTCTTGATCGCTTCCTTACGATCCATCTCTCTCTCGTAATGCGCAACATGTTCGGCAATATCGAGCTCCGACCACCATGCGGCATTCGCTTCCAGCTCACTCGCCTCAGCCTCGCTCACGCCAGCTACTACGATAACGAATTCGCCGAGCGGCGGATGCTCCTTGAACCAAGCAATGCATTCGCTCACCGTTCCGCGCACCGCTTCTTCATGACGCTTCGTCAATTCGCGGACAAGCGCAATCCGGCGATCGCCAAGGCTCGCAAGTAAGACGTCCAGCGTCTTCGTAACGCGATGCGGCGATTCATAGAGCAGCAGCGTGTCACGCTGTCCGCCTCGCTCCTGCAGCCACTTCGTTAGCGACTTGCGATCGCGCGGAGGAAATCCGGCGAAGGTGAAGCTGTCCGTCGGCAGACCGGACATAATAAGCGCCGAGAGCGCCGCATTAGCCCCTGGAATCGGAATAACCGCTATACCGTTATCGATCGCATCTCGCACGAGATCAGCCCCCGGATCCGAAATCGCAGGAAGCCCGGCATCGCTGACTAAAGCAATGGACTGCCCGCTCTGCAGCAACCGGATCAGCTCCGGCCCGCTCGCGTTTTTGTTATGCTCATGATAACTGACCGTGCGCGTGCTTATTTCGAAATGCGTCAACAGCTTGCGCGTCTGTCTCGTGTCCTCCGCCGCTATAAGCTGTACTTCCTTGAGTGTCCGGATCGCGCGATAGGTCATATCCTCCAAGTTGCCGATAGGCGTGCCTACGAGATATAGACTTCCACACTCCTGATTGGAAGTCTCTCCACCGAAGCTTTTTTGTACGTTCATACGATTTGCACCCCGTTCTCATACACCATAATCGGCGGCAGAAGCTTAATATCAGGCTTCCCATCACGCATGGCTTCTATTAATATCATGTTCGCCTCCGCATTTGCATGAGGATGAACGAATTGCACCCGCTTCGGTTCCAGCTTCCACTTCCGCATCGTCTCCACAATATCGAGCAGCCTTGATGGACGATGGACCATCGCAACCTTGCCTCCCGGACGCACTAGCCTCGCGCTCGCTTGCATCACATCGTTTAACGTGCAATGAATCTCATGCCTGGCGATCGCATAATGCTCATTCTCATTCTGATCGCCTGCCGTAACAGGCATGTACGGCGGATTAACCGTAACCGCATCATAGACGCCATTGCCAGCTTCCTTCGCGTAGAGACGCAAGTCTTGCTCGATGATCCTGATCTGATTCTGCAGCCCGTTCATCTCGATGCTCCGCCTAGCCATGTCGGCCAGACGCGGCTGAATTTCGACCGCATCGATATGGGCCTTCGTCCGTGTGCTGAGCAGCATCGGAATAACGCCGTTTCCTGTGCACAGGTCGATCATTTTGCCTCGCTTCGGAATATTGGCGAAGCGCGACAGCAGCACTGCGTCAAGCGAGAAGCTGAATACCTCCCTGCTCTGAATAATTTTCAACCCATTTTCCGTCATTAAATCATCCAGACGCTCATTAGACGCCAAGATTACAGATTCAGACACGTCATTGCCTCTCCTTTACTTTCATAAAATTTGAGAAAAACTCCAATCGAAGTACTTCGAGATGAGCGACCTACAAGTTTGCGCAGCAAACTCACTTCGGAAGCAAAGAGGTTTTTATCGCCAATCGGAATGATTGCTTTTATGCTTTATTAATATAAAGTACTATAACATTCAGATGTGGTAATAAAAATGCCGCCCTTTGCGGTAAGGACGGCTTGTCAATACGGATTGCATTATTTATTTAGAAAGGACAGACAAAACAAGCAATCTCCCTCGGTCCGCAAATGCCCGTAATACACATTGCAAATATGGAACCCTTCATGATAAAGCCGCGTTAAATTGTCATGGCCTTCTCCAACGGCGTTTCCTGCCGCTAGTAAGACATCCTCATGAGCCCGCTGCGAATCGAAGAGAGCAGGTTCACGTTCGGCGCCTACAGGCTTCAACAGTGCTTCACGCGCTGGAGCTGTTTCACGCTTGAACACCTTACGAAGCTGGTGGTTTTCCATGCTTAACCGTTTATTCTCCTCCAGCAGCTCTTTCATCTTCTGCTTCAGATCAGTCAGCTCCGCATGAAACTTGCCGAACCTCGTATCCAACTCATCGATTTGTACGAATATATCTTTCTTCTCCAAGTTCCCACACCCCAGAGCTTCCAGCATGAGCGACTCTTGGGGCTCCGCCCCAACAATCGCGATATGCCTTCTATTTAATAACGACATCGTCAAACGGCAGTTCCTTAGGTTTGCCCGGTGTATCGAACAAACTTACGAATACACTCTTCGCTTGCGCGTTTATGCCTGTTACTTTACCTTCTCCATAAGAGGTTATGACCACTTTCCCAATCGCTGGCAGCTCCTCGCGCACGCTCTCGTAATTGTCATGCTCATATTTCAAGCAGCACATAAGGCGACCGCATAATCCGGATATTTTCGTAGGGTTGAGCGACAGGTTCTGGTCTTTAGCCATCTTGATGGATACGGGCTCGAAGTCGCCAAGCCAAGAGGAGCAGCATAGAACTCGTCCACACGGACCGATGCCGCCAAGCATCTTCGCTTCGTCGCGGACGCCGATTTGTCTAAGCTCGATTCGCGTGCGAAACACGCTTGCGAGGTCCTTGACAAGTTCGCGGAAGTCCACTCTTCCTTCTGCCGTAAAGTAGAAAATGATCTTATTGCGATCGAAAGTAAACTCTACGTCAACCAGCTTCATTCGGAGCTGATGGCCTTTAATCTTATCCAGGCATGTAGCGAATGCATTCTTAGCCGCTGTACGATTCTCGTCGACGACTTTGGCATCGACCTCGTTAGCGACACGAATGACTTTCTTAAGAGGAAGGACGACATCCGATTCACCGACTTGCTTCTGTCCCACCACCACTTTACCATATTCGATCCCCCGCGCTGTTTCAACAATAACATGCTGGTCCTTGTTCACGGGATGCTCGACCGGATCAAAGTAATAGATCTTGCCCGCCTTCTTGAAGCGGACACCGACGACATTATACAAGGATTAGCCCTCCTGTAGGTTTACCAATAGTTGCTCAAATGCGAGCTGAGGCGTAACGTTCGCTCGCATACGCTTGCTCGCTTCAAGCGTATGCTCAATGCAGGACACCCAGCCTGCAAATGATCGATCAAAAGCATGCTTGCCTATCCAATCCAACTGATCTATAAAAACGATATTCCCTTGCCTTCCGGCTTGGAACTGTATCAAATCTTTAAACCATATTACAAACATCGACAGCAGCAATTGCGTATGTTCTGCCAGTTCTGTCTTAAATAATTGCTGCTGGGCAGTGATCATCGCCGCGGTGAATCGGGTCGAACTCTCCTTGCCTAATTGTATCACTAGATTTCTTATTTCTGCAAACTGATTCTGCTGGAGAAATTGCCTAGCTCCGTCCAATCCGGAGCTCATCTGAACGGCCGTCCTCGCTAGAAGAGCAGACGCGCCTTCCGCAACGAGCGCTTCCAGCATCGATTCCGGCGACATCGGGAGAAAAGGCACCCATTGCGTCCTCGAACGGATGGTAGGCAATACAGCTTGTCCATTGTCGGTTATCAAAATAGCGACAACGGGTGACACGGGCTCCTCCAGAAATTTAAGCAAGCTGTTAGCCGCTGCTTGCGTCATCTTGTCAGCCTGCTCGACCATATAGATCTTCCACTTCGTACCGCTGTTCCGATACGACATATCGCGCTGAAGCTCTCGAATCTGGTCGATCTTGATCGATTGCCCATCAGGCGCGACCGTAATCAAGTCCGTCTGATTGCCATGCTCGAACTTACGGCATTCCAGGCATACGCCGCATGCATCGTCTCCGCCTGCCGTGCAGAACAGCGCTTTGGCGAAGGCTCGAGCCATTGCCAAACGTCCCGTGCCGGACGGCCCGTGGAATAAGTACGCATGCGATATTTTGCCGCTCCCTAAGGCATGCTTTAGAATACGCAGCGCTTTCCATTGGTCGCTCAATTGTTCAAGACTCATAACCATTCCTTACCTTTCTATCAGAACAACAGGTTAATCAGCATGCCGCGAATCTCGCCGATCTTGCTCAGTAGATCAATTCGTCCCTGCTCGCTGTCGAGCAGCTCCTCCGCCATCGCGATGAGCGTATCATCGATCTCGTCGAGAAGCTTATAGCGCTTCACGCGTCCTCTGCGATCAAACCCCTTAATCTCTTTCAACACAACGCCGCGTCTGACCGTATCCTCCAAAAACTGCTTCACCATCTGGCGGTACAGCTTCAACTCGCGCACCGTCATCAGCTTAGCGAGACGCTCGCCTTGGCGATGAATGTCCTGCAGCTTCTGCTGCAACTGCTCCTGCGTGCGCTGGTCGTCCTGCTGCACCATCACATCGGCGAAGCTCTTAGACTGCGCCGGCTTGGAAGCCTGATCGCCATTCGTACGATTCTGTCCGACTGGCCGGAATCCATGATCTATCTTCATCGTTTACCACGCCCAATCAGAAATGTTCGAACCGCTCGACCGGGATCACGAATACGGCAGCGCCGCCAACCTGCACCTCAACAGGGAATGGGATATAAGAATCCGTTGAGCCGCCCATAGGCGATACCGGCGTAACCAACTGGTCGCGCACCTTGCAGTTCGAGCTAATGACCTGAAGCACCTCATGCACGCGCTCGTCTTCTATCCCGATCATGAACGTCGTATTGCCCGCTCTCAAGAATCCGCCCGTACTTGCCAGCTTTGTCGCTCTAAAGCCTTCACGTACAAGAGCATTAGACAATCGGTTACTGTCCTTATCCTGAATAACCGCAATCACTAATTTCATCCTTATTCCCCCTTGATTACTATTAGATTACGTTATTTCATTCCTGCCCAATATTCTTAATGTTTGACATCGGTTGCAAAAAATCCTTCAAAACGACGATCAACGACATCCAAAACGTCGATAAATACAGCTTCCGGCGATTGATCGGCATTCACTCGCACGATCCGTTCCGGATACTTCCGCAACAGCTGCAAGTATCCTTCGCGTACGCGTTCATGGAAGGCCTGCTTCTCGAGATCGAGCCGGTTCACTTCCCTCTCGGCCGACTGCGCAATGCGCGCTAGACCTACCTCCGGCGAAATATCCATGAATACCGTCAATTGCGGCATGAGCTCTTGAATCGCGAAGCGGTTAATGTCCCATACCTCATCCATGCCCAGCCCCCGTGCATAACCCTGATAAGCGAGACTGCTGTCAACGAAACGGTCGCAAATGACGGCCTTTCCTGCTTCAAGCGCTGGCAGTACCTTCTCCACCAAATGCTGACGACGGGATGCCGCGTAGAGCAGCGCCTCCGTTCTTGCGTCCATAGCCGTATTATTCCGGTCCAAAATAACGGTACGAATCTGCTCGGCAATCGGAATGCCGCCGGGCTCGCGCGTAATGACGACTTCCTTCCCTCTTTGGAGCATGGTATGCGCCAGTTGCTCAATCAGTGTCGTTTTGCCGGCGCCTTCGCCGCCTTCTATTGTAATGAATACACCTTGTTTCAATCTAAGGCTTCTCCTAACCATTAAGTAATATCGTCTGTATAGCTAGCGGCAGCATCGTCCGCTTCCTTCCATTCTAACAAAGCGTACCAGCCAGTACAATGAACTTTTACTTATATACCTCTATTGTATGCATACCCGGGTCAATCGCCCCTTGAAACTTGGCTCCCGTTGCCGCCAATCGAGCAATTTGTTCAATAATGCGGCTTGTCAGTTTCTCACCCGGATACACGACTGGAATGCCTGGAGGATACGGAATCACCATCTCTGCAGCCGTACAGTTCTCCGCTTCGCTTAGCGGAACACGTGATTGCTGTTGATTCTTTAATAATGTCTTTGCAAAAGAAATCGGTAACGAAATCCGCTCATCCACTCCAGATGACAGCTCCATGCCGGCGGGCTGACGCTTGTACGACCTCGCTATGGCCGTACCGGCGACATTAGCCTCGAGTGCTTTACACTGCTTAGAGATGGCTGCTATAGCCTCTTTGAGCCTGTTCGTATGATCCCCGGATATGTGAATGCCGAAAATAAGCACGACATGCCTCGGATCGGCCATCTCTGCCCAGCATCCATGCTGCTCCAACTGCTTTTGCAGCTCATAGCCTGACAAGGTGCCGCTGCGATCATACAGGACGATTCTAAGCGGATCTACGTAGCTAAGATGAACATTGTCCAGCTGCGCTTCCAACACGCTGATTGGAGCGCCGTGCTCGTTGAACCAGCGGCGGAACGATGCAGCTTGATCCAGCGCCCCATCGAATAAGGATGTGCCGAAACGATCAATCATTGCTCGGGAAATATCGAGCGACGATAAAATCGGAAACGATGGGCTGGAGCTCTGAATCATCGCCAGCGACTGCCTTAATGCTTGTCTTGGCATATGTTCTCCTTGCACATGAAGCATTGCCCCCATTGTAAAGGCGGGGAGCGTCTTATGCGTGGATTGTACAACGGCATCAGCGCCTGCAGCGATTGCCGAGGAAGGCAGATCTGGATGCAGCCCATAATGCGCTCCATGGGCCTCATCTACCAGTAACAGTTTATCGTAGCGATGTATGATGTCTGCATAAGTCCTCAAATCCACACCCATGCCGTAATAGTTCGGATTGGTGAGAAACACGGCCTTGGCTTCAGGGTACTGTTGCAGCGCCTGTTCAATATCGTTGAGCGAAGGTATGACCGCTAATGCGGAATGTCGCTCATATAGCGGCGTCAGGAAGATAGCCGACGCTCCGGCAAGCTTCAGCCCGTTAATAACCGACTTATGTACATTGCGCTGGACAATGATTTGATCACCGGGATCGCAAATGGCAAGCAGCAGCGCTATATTGCCCGATGTGCTTCCGCCTACGAGGAAGAAAGTTTCTTCAGAGCCGAAGCAACTTGCCGCCAACTGCTGCGCTTCTTTAATTGAGCCCTCGGGATGATGCAGATCATCGGTAGAGGCTAGCTCCGTCACATCCAGCTTCATTATCTGATGAAAATAGGACATGTATGATTGATCAGTCTCGGCCATTTGGCCCAGTGCAGCTATGGCATGACCGCCTCGATGACCCGGCACATGAAGACTAACCGGGTCTGTATTCGCATGCTTGATTAGCGTTTCAAATAATGGCGCAAAAAAAGGCTTCATTATAATAAGACAATCCTTTCCTACCAACTATACGGAGCAAGCTTGCTCTGTAAGCTCTATTGTAACTTAACGGGACGCAAAAAAAAGAGCAACTCTCTATAGCAAGAGGCTGCTCAAGCATTTTTCTCAATGAAAATTTGCTTCATCTGATGGATGAAGAAGGGATACTTCGCATCCTTCACATCCGTTCTTACCATTTCGTTCTCGCAATCGGTGCAAATAAATTCAGATACGATTCGGATGCCTTCGCCCTCGGCCTTATGTTGACCGCAAATAATGCAATGAAGCTCGCGATTATCGTTCATTTTAATCCCCGCTTTCTGATGCCTGCCTATATAGCTATTATTATGCCATTTAATCTATCTTTTTATACTTGTTTCATAGCCCATTTCAAATATTTATATATCGTATGCGCCCACTCCGCAGATGGTTCCGCCATAACACCCAAAAAATTGTTTATTGGCTCCTCTCCATATACGGGTGCAATTAACCGATATACATAACGAGAATGTATGATTCGCATCGAAAGGACGTTCGTATATGCGCCAATCGCTAATCGATCAACAGAACGCTACGATTTATCAGTATATGCTCATTAAACGTCAGGTAATACGACCCGAGCTCATTATGAGCCACCTTCTTATTTCCGGTATTTTGCTCGCTTTCCAAATGCTCATGTACCAAATGGACGGTCTGTTCTCTTGGCTGTTCGGCTTTGCAGTCGTTCAACTCCTGCACATCCTTATTATGCTGCTTACGTTCATCAAAGTAGAGGAGGCTGCCGATCGCAAATGGATATGGAGAATCAATCCGCCATGGATTGGATTTAAACCTGCAAGCGATATTTCGCTGCTAGTTTATAGGCGAGTTCATCGTCAAATGTTCTGGCTCGGCCTCTGCATCATCGGCCTCCTATATCCATGGATTACAGAGTCCCTCATGATTAGCATCGTGTGCTGGCATTTATGGCTGCTTATACCAAGACTTTTGATATCCTTCAGTCTCCGCAAGCAACGAAAGGACGGCGTCGTAAGAATCGAGTCCAAGGAAGCATCGTATTACCACCGTTAGCTTCTGTTGAGGGACACCGTTTCCCTCTCTCCCTCATCCCCATTTGGCGGCACCTTCATAACGTTCGTTAGATGCTCAGAACAACAAAAAACCTACCGCATCTACATGCGGTAGGTTCCTCGTGCTTGGCGACGTCCTACTCTCCCAGGACCCTGCGGTCCAAGTACCATTGGCGCTGGAGGGCTTAACGGTCGTGTTCGGTATGGGAACGCGTGGTTCCCCTCCGCCATCGCCACCAAACGGCTCAAAGCGTTTGCGCCTTGAAAACTGGATACGAAAGATTGTCTTGCCGAACTTTAGCTGTTGCTTACAGGTTGTATGGACCGTATAAGCGTTTTAGGATAAGCCCTCGACCGATTAGTATTCGTCAGCTACACACATTGCTGTGCTTCCACCCCGAACC
>NZ_JAUSST010000011.1 GCF_030812415.1 Paenibacillus harenae
GGTCGCTGGCCAGCATCTGGGACCCATATACATCTTACCAAGGAGTCTTTTTGTTTCTCAAACCTCGTATTTCTTCATTATAGGAATGCTGCCCGTTAGCTTAATAAAATGAGCAGGCCGCCGCAGCACCTGCTCATCTATTTGTTATTCAACTATCGTTACCCGTTAGCTTAATGACTTGTATGAAATTCTTTAGGGTCGATTTTCAACATATCAGCACCAAACTTTTGCGTCAGCTCAGCAATGTGTTCATCGGTTAGTTTGCCTCTGATGTCGATTACTTCTTCTCTGGGATTGTATCCGACACTATATGCTGATTGTGTTTCATATTTACTAAGTATTTTAGCATGAAGGTATTCATCAACTTCCTTCGCCATATCACGAAGTACTTTTGGATTATGTTTGGCTTTCTTAAATACAACTTTATCGCCAAGTTTTTTTTCTAGCTCCTTGCGAATAGCCATCATTTCTGTCGTGTCCTCTTTATCAACCAAAAAAACAACCTTCAGGATTTAATTGTCACGGGGACACAACTGAAGTTATTTTCGTTCCCGAAACAATTGGAAAAAGCACGGAGATGTCCGTGCTTTTCAATTTTCAGTTTTTCTTTCTATTTTGCAATTTAGTATAGAACGGACCCGGATTCGGAAAGATTTCTTTGCCAAAAGTGCCGTTTACCACAAGCGCAGCCGACAGATATATTCCAAGCAATCCGCAGATGAGCAGCGCGTATGCGGCGATATGAGCAAGAACATTGCTGAATCCTGCGCTGACTATGCCGAAGTCGTGAATAGCGATACTGATTATCGCGAAGTTCAATACAACTATAAGCTCGAAAAGTATTGCCGGTGACTTGAAAAATGCGGGCGTCCAGAGCAGAACCACAAGCGCAAGAGCAGTCCATGCCCAACCGTCTATTCTCGCGTCCAGTCCGGGCTCGTAATACTTTAATAACATTTCCAGTCCGCTCACAAGCATAAAGAATACGGAAAAGTAAAGGTATGTGTTGCCGCCCGACAGATTGTTTGTCTTGAGGTCAAGCAAAGCGACTACAAACTGAATTACGAACCCGCCAAGCAAAAAGCAGGCAAGCAGCGGCATAGCACTTGCATCTACACTCCCCGTCAGCAAAGCAAAGAAGCAAAAGCAGGCTACAGCAAGCGCAACAAGCCCCGCAGGCGTCGGATTCGACCAATGCTGCGAATGGTCATTTTGTGTTTTGTTCTCATCCATTTTTATTTCCTCCTAAAAATGATTCTAATTATTATCGTAATAAGGTCATAGTAGCAAGAGATACGAGTCGCTGGAGTACGGGCGACAGGAATGTATCTCAAGCGTATATGACTTAACCCGCACGGACTGCAACAAAGTAGGTCGCAGTTAATATACCTTATTAAAAAAATACCCTGCGGCGTTGGTTCCGTAGGGTATTTTTTATTATTTTAAAAAACTAACCTAATTTACCTTAAGCGAAAACCCACTCTTATATATAAGAATGATTACTTTACCGCCGAATATTTCTTGCGAGTAAAATGTAGAATCCCTACTTTCGGGGCGGCACCCGCTTGAGGCGCCGCCCCTTGGCAGGTTAAAATCAGATCCGGTTTTCCCAGGCGGCTAGCTGATGATTCTTCAGCATGTCCTCGATCACCTGAGGGACGACGTTTCGGAATTTGCCTTCGTCGGCGGGGACGATTTCGATCATGCGATCGATCATCTCCTGCGCATCCATCTTGCCTTCAGGCGTGGCGAAGAAATCGTCGAAGCCCTTGCGCAGATCGGCGCGCTTTGAGAAGTTGACCTCGTCGTCGAGCCAGCGGAAAGGATTGTCCGCCATCGTCTCGTTATAACCCGTGTAATAGGCGCCCGGATTGATGGTCTGGACCTTGATCCCATACTGGGCCAACTCCTGTTGCATGGCCTCGGCGAATGCCTCCAGCGCATGTTTGGTCGAAACATAGGTACCCCAGTTGGCGGGGGTGAACAGGCCGCCCATGGACGAAGTGAAGACGACCTTGCCCTTCTTGCCCTCGCGTACCCATTTCTGGACAACGCCTTGAGTGAGGATCAGTGGCAGGAAGACGTTGACCTCGTAATTCTTGCGGACGAGATCGACCGGGATTTCCCAGACCGGGCCGGCTTCGCCCATGCCCGCATTGTTCCAGAGCACGTCGAAGTCCCAGGACTGCGCCTGCTTGATATCATAAGGGTCGGTCAGGTCGAGGCGCTCGACGCGCAGGTTGGTGAGGCCGAGGGCTTCGGCTTCCTCACGCAGCGGGGTCACCTGCGAGGATACGTGGACGGTGGCGATGATGTTGTGGCCATTCTTGGCCATGCCGATGGCCGCTCCCTTGCCGAAGCCAGAGCCAGCGCCGGTGATGAGGATGGTTTTGGTAGTCATAATACATTCATTCCTTTCACATTTGGGTTGATGGTTGTGCTTGGGTTGTTGCTCAGTTGCCGAGCGCCGCTGCCGCGGCTTGGGCGATGTCGAGGTCCTGTGCTACTGCGCCGCCGGATATGCCAACTGCGCCGATCAGGATGCCGCTGGCGTCCCGCAGAGGAAGGCCGCCTGCGAAGACCACCAGACCGCCATTGGTCTGCTCCAAGCCGGGCGAGGTACCGCCGGGTTTGGAGAATTCACCGATCGCCTCGGTGGGCATGCCGAACAGCGCGGCTGTCCGGGCCTTGCCGAGAGCGATGTCGATGGAGCCCAGAAGGGCACCGTCCATCCGGCCAAAGGCCTTCAGGTTCACGCCGGCGTCCAGGACTGCAATATTGACCGGAACGCCGATTTCCGTGGCCCGCGCCTCGCCGGCGGCGATGATCTTGCGGGCTTGTTCTGCTGTAATCATCTCGTATTCTCCTGTCTTTTAGGAATGGATCGGGGCCGTTTAAGTGCTTTCGTCCCCGCTTCCAAAACCTCTTTCTTTGTGCGGAAACCCGCTTTTGTAATGTACTTTCTTTTGCCGTCAACTTTCGCGCCCTCAATGCGGTCTTCCCAGTTCGGTTTTTTGTCCGGTTTATCTTTGTTCCTATTGTCCAAAGAAAATTAAGTGTAGGTGGTTGATTTAACGCGGTTTTTGAGTTTCAAAATCGTCAGCTTTTGAAAAATAAGTTTTAGACGCCCCTGCCGCAAACGTGGCACCATTCGGCAAACTCATCCAAAATAGCTTTAACCGATAAATTATGAAATCCAGCCTCTTCTATACTCCAGTAATAAATCAAACTTTTTGCTTTGCCATATTCCACCATCCTTTTCAATGTAGTTTGTAATTCTGTTAAGAATCTGAGCTTATTTCATCATGATTCCCACAGATCAGATCATCGCAGCGGATCCTTTTTGTTCCTTCCACCTTACGAGTTAACTATACCAACCTTGTTGATCTTTCACTTTGCTATCAAGTCCAAAGAATTTATTCTTTTAGCTCAATCGTGCAAGTTGTGCTTTTCAATATTTCTTTGTCTTAAGACTCTGTCTTATGCTTGGCTTTTCTATGTAATAGAAAAGGTCTGAAATAAAGATTCAAGTGATTCCAGCCTCTTGTGGATTTGGAAGCGTATTGGTACGACCAGCAGTCGCAGCGGCAGCGAATAATATGGCAGTATTAGTGGGAAGTAGGGATTTTTCATGTTGAAGGTTGAAAGAACGTAAGCGTCTCATCACGTACAACTAGCTCCATCTCCATCTAAGACCAAAAGTTTTGCGATACCTATCCCATAACGCGACAAGTAATCGGAAGCATAGATGACCATGGCAAATAAGGCTCGAGCGCCTCTGGATTTTGTGAATCCGGAAGCTGCGGGAGCTGCTCGAACAGGTACTTTAAATATTGAAATGGAAGAAGTCCGTTTTCCTTCGCCGTCTCGATGACGCTGTAGATCGCCGCACCTTGCTTTCGCGCCGCGAGGCGTATTCGCAAATAACCAGTTCTTTCTCCGATTACGAATGGCTTGATCGAGCGCTCACTGCGATTATTATCGATCTCACCTGCAGCGTCGTCTCATCTGCATGAAGCGCATCCTGCCTTAGCAGATAAGCTTTCATCACGGAGACCAATGGCATGAGCCATTTCTGTGCACCATAGATCATCCAATTCGTCATCGTCTGACGAGATAACGTGTATCCAAGACGCGCGAAATGCTGCTCTTGCCGGTATAACGGCAAGCTGTCGACGTATTTCTGGCTTATAACGTAAGCCATGCTCGACGGTGATGCCAAACTTCCCGGATAGACAGGTTTTGGCATCGCAGCTGTGACAATGGGGGTTTCAATATCTTCACGTTCACAATGACGGCAGGCATACACATTTCGCACGTGACGGATGACCTTCACTTGTGGCGGTACAACGGCAATATCATTGCGCGTCTCTGTACTCATCTCGTGAAGGAACCCACCGCAGCACGCACAAGCTTGCTCGCCTTCCTCCAGTGAATAGGTGATTGTTTCTACTGGAAGCTTGGAGAGATCCTCTGTTCGCTTGCCGGATGATTTGCGCCGCTCGTAGGTAATTTGTTCAGACCGCGGCTCTTCACCAGCAGGTGTTGCATTCACTTCGGCTTCGTTGAACTACGGGAGTTCTAATTGATCCGGATGCGTCTGTTCGCTGGAAGCACCGAAACGCTTCTTCTGCGCTAAGCGGAACTGCTCTTCGTACCATTTGAGCTTGGCCGATCGTTCGATGATTTGTTGTTGTAGGGATTCGATGGTTGGCGTATCTGCATGTTTTTCCATACTTTACTCATTAGATTGAAAAAAACCAATCCCTGTAAGTGCCTATGACGAAATGATTACAAAGATGACCAAAGCTTTCCTGAACGATGGGAGCAAGTCCGTCGATCGACTTGCGCAGATCGGTGGAACCACAAGCAAGAAACACACGCTGATTGCTTGGAAAGGTCAGCATGGTGAAGTAAGCGCGTGAATCACTTCGCGCAAAAGCATGGGGTCAAAGCCGGAATGAAGCTCGCTACTGGCTTCACCGATATGAAGGATTAGAGAAGGAGCAGGAGAAACGTTGCCAGGTGGATCTACAGTGTCAAGAGGTACAAACTGTACGGGAGAAGTCTTTGGATCTGGAGTAGCTGGGTTTATTTTGTACAGCCAATATTTCAATTGTTCGACAGAACAATGATTTGCGGAGCACCAAGCTTTCATCGTGAGGCCACTTGCCCGATAGTCAGCGATACGTGTGTGCCAATCTTGTCTGCGTTGTTCTTTGGCATTCATGAGTTACCCTCCGTATTCAGGTTTATCTCATGGTCTCATAGCTAGGTTAGTAGTTGAAGGTGTGGAGAGTTTGACGCTTACCAAATAACCCACATCTTGACGACAAGATGTGGGCTAAGATAAAGAAAAACAAACCGCAAAAGCCGGCGATCTGCACTTGTCCGGTCAAGCATGCAGTTACCTGCTGAAGTAATCCTCGAGCCCATCCGCAATTGCTCTGGCCGCCAACTTCTGGTAGTCGGAGCCGCGAACGATGGATTCATCCTTCGCGTTGGACAAGAATCCGAGCTCGACAAGTGCAGATACTGTGTCATTTTCCCGCAAAACGTAAAGATCGCCGAAAGATATCCCGTTATTCTTCAAGCCGATGCCGCCCGCAAGTCTATTTTCTATCGCTCGGGCCAATGGTCGATCTTTCGTTTCCGAATAATAGAAGGTAAGTATGCCGGACGTTTTATTCTCCGAAGAATTATAATGGATGCTGACGAAAGCGTCCGCACCGGAGGATTCGCTTATCTTGACCCTATCGGAAAGCTTGGGCAATTCCTCGTCCTTCGTTCTTGTCATGAGGACGCGGGCTCCGCGACTGCGAAGCTCATCCTCAAGGTAGAAGGAGGTGCTTAAATTAAGTTTTTTCTCGATCGTTTCATATTTCGTTCCGATCGTTCCGGGATCGTCTCCGCCGTGACCGGGGTCAATGACGATTACTTTCCCTTTAAGTCCCTTTGATTGTCCCGAAGAAACCGCCGCCGTTTCAATTGCGCTCTTCTCGATATAACGGTCCGAGACCCAGCCGGATTGCCCATCCCGAGATTCGATCTGAGCCCAACCTTCCCGGGAGTCCATTATCGTAACCGCCTCGCCTTTTGTTAGGCCCCCCAGAACCTTATAGTTCAACCCGGCGCCGGCCCTGATCCGCAGCGAATCCGCCAGCACAGTCGCATGGGTGGTTGCAGAACTCTTTTGCCCGCTGACGTCTTGATCCGCCGTAACGTCACTGCCGTCGACCTTCTTCAAATAATAACCTGCCGCCCAGCCGGAGATCCGGTCCGACTTGATGCGCAGCCAGCCGTACTCTTCATTCGAAACGGTGACCAACTCGCCTTTCTTCAAAGAACCCACGATCGACGATTCAAGCGATGACTCGCTGCGGACATTCAACGAGTCGGCATATACCTTGGCTGTATAACTTCCGCTTGCTTCTGCATGGTTTGGTATATATCCGGAAATACTAATCAACCCAAAGATCAAAATTGTCAGGTATACAATTTGCTTCATACTAGTCTCCTTTAGTAGTCTTAGGATATGTAGGTCTATTATTATACCTGAAATTACTAGATTCGTGCATCATATAAATCAGGACGGCTAGGAATAAAAAAACAGCCATGCTCTTTTGAGCAAGGCCGTTATTGTCCGCATTAAACAGGTCGTTATGGTCGCTATTCAATCCTCCATTATTGGTATCTGCGAATGGACGATTAATCCGATTATCCGCATTATCCCGGTTATGTAAGACTTCCCGCTTCTCATCCGGCCTCATGACCAACCGCTGAGCTGATTCAAGATCCTATTCTGTTTCTTCTTTGGTTGCTTTGTATGGTTGTCTAGCCGCTTGATTGATGTTGCGATCGATTTCGGATTCGCCTTGAATTTCGACGGCTGCCTCGATTTGATTGTTCAACTGCTCTTCGGCTTGTCCTATTCCATGCGCTCCTTGATGGTTTCTGCTTGTCGTCATTACTTTATTCCTCCCGCTTTTTTTTACGGCTATCAGCCATAACCTTACAATAAACAAAATCGCAGCGGATTATGCGTCAATGGATAGATGTCTTGCCTTCCGTGTTCGTAGTCTATCTCAGGGGATTCATAACCAAAAAAATAAAAACCGCAAGGTAAACGGTTCTTATTTTTTATTTGATTAGCGAATCCTTTTCCCTGCGAATCGTGTCCTGAATCCTTTCTTTATGATTCCAACTCCATTGGAAGCCAAAGATACGTTAACTTTATCACCGCTGCGAAGATTGAGAGAACCTGAGGCGATAACAATTACAGTTTCAGAACTAACCGATATTTCGCCAATTATGGAAGAAACGATTCCGTTAACCGTGATTTGCAGAAAGATATCAAAAGTTTCTGCCGTTGTTTTTGTAAAGACGACGCTCGTGAAAAATCTGTAAGTTCCGCTTTGTTTTGGAATAAATGTCGATGTTACAGGATTGAATTCATTCCCGAGATCAAATTTTTCGATTCCAAATAAAACAATTGGTGAAACAATGGTGCCAACGGGTTGGTTTCTATTGGCGATTGCCCGAAAAGCGGATTTGAAAACTTTTTTGCAAGGTTTACGCACACCTTTCGCCGTTCCGCTCTTTTGAACTCCTATGCGTTTAACTACCATTTCAACATAACCTCCTTTCGTTTGTTCTATCACTAATATCTAGCAACACTGCAATATATGAAATTGGTAGTTTAATAGAAACGGCATGAGCGGGTAAACGATCAATATTGGCGATTACTATAAACAAAAAAAAGGGTCTACCGCACTAATGCGGCAAACCTCTCCGATCGTTGAACATAACCGGAATTAACGCAAATTAGCGTGAGCCTGTTGCTGTTTGGGAGGAGCCGGCGGCTTACGGATGGCCCATTCGGCCACGGCGAGGTTGATCACCCAGGCCGCGCCATTCAGTAGGTCTCCGCCGAGCGCACTCGGCGGGCCGGCGATCAATGTCCCGGCAGCAACGGTCAACACCTGCGTACCCGCGCCGAGCCCGATCGCGTAGCCGCGCATCATCCATGCGCGGTGCCGAATCACGTCCCCTCGCCGGATCGCGGCAAAGCCAAGGTAAATAGACGCTACCATGGCAGATCCAAACAGGAGCCGCCATGCATAAAGCAGCTCACCGGTGCCTTCCTTGCTTGGATAGAGCAGGGTCATCCACAGCCCTGAAAGCCCAACCAGCAGTCCGCATAGAACCAGGAGCCGCCCGGACGCGCGGTGCCAACCGAGCCTGCGCCACCGGAAACCGGGTGCGAACTGGAACGCGCCCAATATGGCAAATACAGCGGCGCACAGAATATGCAGCACCACCGGCAGGGGCGAGGCAGAGAACCGTGCGTCGGCCGGCAATATTTCCGCTCCGCCGGCCAGTTCGGTCAGGCGGAAGGCGCCGAAGAGAAGTGGAATGGCGCTCAGCAAGAGCAGTGCGGCGGACACGAGCCACCCTGCCAAATCATACTTTGCCTGCGCATTGGTTTTCCGGGAAGCACGTTTCCGTGACTGGTTGAGCCGAGACTCATCGTGTTCTCGGCCATCATCGTTTACATTCACTTTCATTCTCAGCTCCTTGGAAGGATGGAGGCTTGCTCGCGCCGTTCCGACCAGAGGGCATAGCCCAGCCAGGCCAAAGCTATCCCGACCGGTACCGCAACTTTCGGCTGGTGCTCGAGCGGAAGCAGCGCAGCCAAGAGGGACAACACGGACCCTGCAGCAAGCAGACCTGATGCCCGGCGCGGCAGGATGCCGGCACGGAATGTCGCGATGCCAAACAGCAGGCCGCCGAACATATACAGGAAACCTGTTAGCGTCCATAGATTCGCGAGGACTCCGAAGTTCGACTCGCCGGCGGAACTGGTGAAGATCCCTATGAAGCCCTCCGCAAGCGCCGGCGCCTCGGTCGCCATCAGCGGCAAGATAAAGACTTCGGCGAAGGTAAATGGCGCCGTGAGCGCCCAACTGAGACTATACAGGAGAAAGCCGACAAGACCAATCCACCCAGCCTCCTTCGCTTGCCTGACGTAGAGCCCCGTAATGCCGAGCAGGAATAAGAAGCACATGGCGGTGGCAAAGACGTGGACGATTGCCCATTGGGTAGTGGTGACTGACGAAAGAATGTTAGGTTGATGGAACATTCCGACAACAACAGCGTAAATTATCCCTGCCACCATAGCTGATAGACCTGCCCAACGGATGAGGCTCGAGGTTGTTGCATTCATTTTGCTCTCCTGGTTGTTTCCTTCAATAACTGCGGTCTTACGATTGGAATTCATGTGTTTCTCTCCTTTTTCGAACGATTGTGATTTGCGTCGGTGTTGAAATCCAGTTCACACGCCTGTTTGGGATGAACCTGAATGACCGAGATTAACGGCAGGCCGAGATCACGCGCTCCCCTCAGCAAGCCATGTAATGCGGCCTGATCGACCACCGGGCCAGAGAGGATGGTTGTTCCGTCGCCTTCGCGGGTGAAGCTTAGTCCTTCAAACCGATCGATCCACCGGCATCAAGATGTCCCTCGATGCGAATTTCGTACAGCCGAGGCTCGCGATGGTCCTCCGTTGATACCTTTGATTGACCCATTCTGCGTCTCCTTCATTTTCCTTCTGTGGATGTATCACTTATCTCCACATCGCCGTTCCTTTCTTGATTTGAAGATACACATTCATGTGGTGAGTCGGCATCATTACATGTGGTGATTGATGTGGTGATTTGTCAATCGGGAGGCATTGGCGGGAATGAGAAAAAACCCCGGCACATGGTTTATCAAAACTGCCAGGGCCGGGGTTAATCGTTGGTGGTGGTTGTTTGGAGGCTCGCTAGAACAAATCGAGCTCCTCAGCTCGGCGGACTGCTGACCGACGGTTGTTCACTTCAAGCTTGTCGTATATGTTCTTGGTGTGGGTACGCAAGGTGTTCAATGAAATCATGAGTTCGCGGGCAATGTCCGGGCCGCTCAAGTCGGTTTCGAGCAGCCGAAGCACGCCAAGTTCTCGTTCGCTTAGCGGCTCGCTCATAACCTGTTTGGCAAGCGTGCTGACCTCAGCCTTGCCAAAGGCTGACAGGAGGCGACGGACATAGTTCATAGCGATCCCCTGCTTCACGGCCGCTTCCAGCAGGGCCGCCATGGGTCGGCCTTCATCCACAAAGATGCGGACATAGCCCTCAGGCTCGGCAAGGGTCAGGGCCCGATCCAGCGATACAAGCGCAGCGGAGATATCGCCATGCATATGGTGAGCAAGTGCCTGTACGATAAGAATTTCGATCACGCTTCCCGTCCTCTCGCCTTCTTCCGCTGCTTGAAGGAGGCGCTTCAGGAGTTCTATTGCCTCAAGGATGGAATGATCTGCACGCTCCTTGTTATAACGGGCAAGGAGTACCCTGGCCAGGGTGATGTGTTCGAATTCGCGCTGGTAGCAAAGTTCGTCCCGGGCGGATAGGCCATGCTCCCGCGTCCAGTCGAAGGCTTCATCCAACCTACCCTGCGCGACCCGCACACGTGTCTTCAACGCGGCTACAGGACGAACATTTGGGAAAAAGTCGCTTACGTACAGGTTCTCTGCCTCGTTGAGCAGGTCAAGCGCACCGTCCAGATCTCCTTGGGCCTCCCGTACTCGAGCCATTGCGACATGCCAACGATACCGGTTTTGCGGGAACCCCGTGTGCTCGCCCTGCTCCTTGCTTCTCAGCAGGTACTGCGTGGCCGCGTGAAGATCGTCATGCTCACGGTAGAGCTGACTCATTCCCACGTACATATCTGCCGTTCCCCGCATGGCGGGGTCGCCCTGCTCCGTCGCAAGCTGCAATCCCCGCTCATAGGTACGCATCGCCTGTCGGAGTCGACCTTGCGTTATCCGTATATCAGCAGGAGCGATTGCGCCCCCGATTGCGTCAGAGATGCCCCCAGCCGACTGCACAATAGCCATGCCATCGGTAAACGACCGGTGCGCTGCCTCGAGATCCCCGCTCGTCCAGGATGCGAGTCCTAGGAGCGCAGCTGCCGATCCTCGCAGGAGATGGTCGTCCTCAGGTACGAGGTCGAGCACCCGCCGGGCGTATTTCATGGTTGCGGATACATCGCCCAGCGCTTGGGCAAATGCGGCACGGTACAAGGAGATCGATCCCGGGAGACGGCGAAACTCCTCTTCGTCCACGACGACCATCTCAGCAAATGGGGTTTCCGGTCGCTCACGCATGTCTTCTGTGGAAGCCAGCCACCGTTCGGCATCTTGCAGTCGGTCCAGTGCGGCTTCAAACTCGCCGCAAGCCAGTAACGCCCAAGCATACCCAGCACTGAGCACAGGCCTACAGCGGACAATCTCGTCGGGGAGCGCCTTCAGCCAGCTGCACACCGCAGCCTCCTGTCTACTGCTGCGCATGGCTGGCAATGCCAGCTCAATGAGGCCCGCCGCTCGCGCGAAATCCTCTGCGGCCAGCCCATGGCGGATCGCATCTACCGGCGATCCATGCTGCTCGTACCATATGCTCGCGCGCCAATGCAGCGTTGCTACTTGATCGGGCTGATCCTCCCTCAAATGTGCAGAGAGAACCTCGGCAAAGAGGTGATGATAGCGATACCATCGACGCCTGTCGTCCAATGGAACGACAAAGTAGTTGCCTCGCTCCAGGGCATCCAACCGCGCGTTACCATCCTCTTGGCCGGTGACGGCATCGCACAGCGGGCCATGCAACCGATCGAGTATGGAGGTCTGAAGCAAAAAATTCCGGACATGGTCGGGCTGTCGCTGCAGGACCTCTTCGACCAAGTAATCCACAATGTACCGATTGTCTCCTGCGAATGCTCGAATGAACGCAGGAATGTCCTCGCACCCCTGCATCGAGAGAGCCGCTAGCTGGAGCCCGGCAATCCAGCCTTCGGTTCGGGTCTCCAGCGCAGTAATTTCGTTGGCCGAGAGAACCAGGCCCATCACCTGATTCAGGAACGTTTCCGCTTCGCCGGGAGTAAATCGCAGGTCGGTGGCACGCAACTCGGTCAATTGGTCCCGTGCGCGCAGTCTTGCCAAGGGGAATTGCGGATTCTCCCGGGTGGCAACGATCAGATGCATTTGGGGTGGGAGATTCTCGAGCAGGAAAATGAGGACATCATCTATCCGCTTGGCATCAATTACATGATAGTCGTCAAGCACGAGGACGAATTTGTACGGTACGGTTGAGATTTCGTTCGCTAAGATCGTCAGAATCGATTCGGTTGACGGCGGCTGCGAGGATTTAAGCGCACCAAGCACGCCTTCTCCAATTCCCTCTGCAATCTTCTGCACAGCAGTGACTAGGTAGGTTAGGAAGCGTATAGGGTCGTTATCCCCCTCGTCCAGCGACAGCCATGCGACAGGCCGCTCGCAAACGGCGGCCCATTCGCTGACCAGCGTTGTCTTTCCAAAGCCAGCAGAGGCAGAAATGAGAGTCAGTTTACGGTCCAGACCCTTATTCATCCGCTCGGTCAGGTCAGGTCGTAGGATTGCTTTGGTCCTTGGCAAGGGGATATAAAGTTTAGTGGCTAGAATAGGCATATTCATAGATTATTAATACCACTTTCCATGATTAGAATCAGTTTTGGATAACGTCCCGAAATATTCTACTACTATCTCGCGGAATTCCAGAGCAGCCCGCGAAATGTAACGACTCCTATGCCATAATAAAGCGATCTCTCGTGCCAGTTCGCGATTCTCTACTTGTAGATATTTGATACGTTCCCGCGAATTCCTTGCCGTGCTCGGTATGAAGGCTATGCCGATCTCGGCTTCCACAAGCGTGCTTAGCCTTGCTGGCTCATCCCCCTCATACACGTATTTGGGTGCAAATCCAACCGATTCGCATACAGCGTCCACTAAATCGCGCGTACCGAAGCCTCTCTTTACACCGACAAACCATTCATCCCTTAGTTCTGACAAGGATACGCTATTTCGATCTGCCAGCCGATGTCCTTCTGGAACAGCTACAAGGATTGGGTCGATGTACACGATTTGACATTCGATGTCATCCCCTTCTATAGGAGGTGAAGACAAGCAGAAATCGACCTCTCCTCTATGAAGAAGCGTTACCATTTCCTTCGTAGCCAGCATTTGCACGTGAAATTGGATATGAGGCCGCTTCTTCCGGAACTCTCGAAGCATATTGGGTAACATGCTTGCGGTTGTCACCGCCAACTCGAGCGTGCCCCGTTCCGGACTGGATAAATCGCTGAGCTCCTGCTTCCCCTGTTCCAATTCAAACAGAGCCCTTTCCGCACGGCGAAGGAAACTGCTGCCGAACTCGTTCAATCGCAGCCTCCTCCCGATACGGTCGAATAGCGGGACGCCTAGATCCTCCTCCAGGCGTTGAATCGTTTTGCTTAGCGACGATTGCGTAACGTGCAGACTTCGTGCAGCTTCGGTCACGTGTTCCGATCGAGCTACCGCGAGAAAATATTGCAGTTGAAGAAGTTCCATTATGCGCCCTCCGCTTATTCCCTCAAATCAATGAAATCATAACATAAAATGCGTTGGAATAAATGAACAATTTCATATAGGATGACATCAATACACTTTAAGGGGGCCAAAAATGAATGTTCGCAGCAGGTGGTTGTTATTTTCCGTTGGACTGGGCGTGTTATTGAACCCATTAAATTCTTCGATGATTGCAGTTGCAATCGCAAGGCTGCAAAATGTGTACCGTCTTGACTTTACGGTTGTTTCCTGGGTTATTTTTTCTTTCTACATCGCGAGTGCTATCGCTCAACCCGTCATGGGAAAGGCCAGTGATTTATTCGGACGCAGGAAGATCTTTCTTACCGGACTAGTTGTAGCCTTCGTGGCCTCCTTATTAGCTCCGCTGTCGCCAAGCTTTGGGTGGCTCATCGTGTTCCGCATTGTGCAATCCGTCGGAACAAGCATGATGGTTGCGGTTGGAATGGCCATTGTACGAATTCATATTACGGAGAAACAAGCGACTGCACTGTCAGTCATGTCCATATTCCTGTCAGGTGCAGCAGCTATTGGACCTTTCATTGGCGGGGTCTTGATTCACTGGTGGGATTGGCCTGCAATCTTTCTCGTCAATATTCCGTTCGTGGCGGCGAGCTTTCTATTGGCTTGGCGGACGATTCCAAAGGATGGACCGCCAACATACGCTCTGCGCAACATGTCCTTTCGAAAGTGGTTGGATGTGATTGATGCGTCCGGGATCCTGCTCTTCGCAGTCGGATTGGTTGCCCTGCTTGTTGGATTGCTGTCAGCAAAATCATCCGGCCATGTTTCATTCTGGCATGTCATTGTCGGGCTGATCGGCCTGATTGTGTTGGGGGCTTTCGTTCGGCACGAGTTAAAAGCGACGTCACCCTTTATTCCATTGCGCACGTTCGCCAAATATCCTGCTATGACATGGGTTAATGTCGAATTCATGCTCGTTAACGTGCTTTTTTACTCGCTATTTTTCGGGCTTCCGTCTTATTTGCAAATGGTACGTCATGTCAGCGAGTTCCATACGGGGATTCTCATGCTAAGCTTAGGCTTGAGCTCGCTCGTTGTATCTCCAATCGCAGGACGATGGATCGATAAATCCGGACCCAGACCGGCATTGCTCGCGTCCGGAATACTAATGGTATTGGGATCGGTGTGGATTGCAACATTGAACCAATCTTCACCGGTTATCAGCGTGTGTTTGGCTTTAGCTGCATTCGGCATTAGCAACGGGTTGAACAATGTCGGTATGCAAGCGGCTTTGTTCAAGAGTTCTCCAAAAGAAATAATCGGAGTAGCATCCGGATTATTTAATACATCAAGATACCTGGGAACGATTCTCTCTTCCTTATTGATAGGCATCGTAATGGGAGGTCATTTCAGTGCCGGAGGATTGCGGGTGCTTGGGATTATCCTCACGGCAATAGCGTTATCCTTGGTACTTATAAGCCGGCGACGCCGGGAGTCCGGACAGCCGGATGAGTCGTAACGTCGGAAAAGCTGACCGTTTAGACCGGCGCTTCGCCAAACGATCAAAAGCCGCAGCCCGAGCAGAAAGCTCGCTGTGGCTATTTTTTTCATCGATAGCTCGCTCCACGCTTATCCATTCATCATTTCTTGCTCAATATATTTCATTACACGACTCGAGCAATGTCGAATGTATTTGCTGTCATCAAATAATTTGCTTAGCATAATCCCGCCTTCAATCACGGCGATGATGTAGCTGCACACCTCTTCAGGATCGATATCACTCCTGAATTCTTTATTCCGAATCCCTTCCATAATGATTTTGGTTAACCGTTCGAATAAGATTTTCATAGCATGCTGAGCTCTTTCCTTAAGCCCGGGGTGTCCATCGTCGCTTTCAATCGCCGTGTTTAATATCGGACAACCGCCTTCCAATACATTGCTTTCTATGATCTCGACATATACTTTACATATAGCCAGCAGTTTCTGTTTCGAGTTAGCTGCAGATTCTTGTTCTTTGGAAAGAAGCAATACAATTTGCGAAAAAGAATAATCAAAAGCCGCGAGGGCAATCTCGTCCTTGTTTGCAAAGTGATTGTAAATTCCGCCCTTGCCTATGCCGCAGCGATCCATAATATCGGAAAGGGAAGCCCCTGTATATCCTCTTGTATTAAATAAACCGGCCGACTCGCGAACAATATGCTCTTTAGTCATTTGACCCTTCCGCATAATCAAAACCTCCACCTCAAAAAATACCGTTTGGTCTTAAAAAAATTATACTACTTGCAGAATGGTAATGTCTATGTTATTTTGAAACAGACCGGTCGGTATTTTATTATTGAGGAGCTGTTACTCATGACTATTTCCATTCAACATATTCGAAATGCCACATCCGTCTTAACGTTTAACGGCAAAAACATACTCGTCGATCCCATGCTAAGCGATGTAGGCGAACTTCCACCTGTTCCGTTCACTCGTTCGCTTCGCAGAAATCCGATTACCCCCTTGCCTGTTCCTCTGCATTTGTTCGAAAACATGGATGCGGTACTTTTGACGCATCGGCATTTTGATCATTTGGATAAGAAAGCCATCTCCGTTCTGAACAAGAGAATACCTGTCTTCTGCCAACCGGAGGATCAAGCTTTCTTACAAACTGCCGGTTTCTTCAACATACAAGCGGTTCATGATTCGTTTGAATGGTGCGGCATTCAGATGAAACGGATTAAAGGGCAGCATGCTCGAGGAATAGTCGCCAAGATGCTTGGCCCCGTATCCGGATTTATATTAAGCACACCGGTGGACGGATCCATTTACATAGTCGGCGACTGCATTTACACGCCTGCCATCGGGGATGTATTCCGAGAAACGAAACCGGATATCGCGATCTTGAATACGCCGCGGGCACAGATGTTGTTAGGGACCATTATCACTATGACCGCCGAAGATATCGTTCATCTAGCGCAATTGTCGCCAGCTACGAAAATCGTCGCCGTTCATATGGATGCCATCAGCCACTGTACATTCAAGCGCCCGCAACTCCGGGCATTTCTGAAGGAGCATAATCTGGAGCATGTTGCGGTTGTTCCTGATGATGGCGAAATTATTTCTTTCTAGCCCTAGCAAGTTGAGCTGTAAAAAGGGGCGACCTTTCCTGTACGTATTCATAAAAAAATACAGAGCTGCGGATTTACGCCTCCGATGCTCTGTATTTAGCATTTACTGACTTTTCTCTTTCGGCTGCATGGAAGCGTTCCTCATCATGGGATAAGCGGTCAATAGAGCTATCAGGCTCGCCATTCCAGCAAGAGTGAAACCTGTCATTGCAGTCATATGCAATGTCGACAACCATTCTAAAGGTACTTCTAACATATCCGCATAGAAAGGAACATTGCTGCGATGATTAACCATTGGGATAAATTCAGACTCCGATTTGTGCGCAATAACGAAAATGTTAATAAATAGTCGGTACCATTCCCCCGTCCATACGGATTGGAGAACCTTTAAATGCGGATGCATAAGGACTACATACAAATGTTGCTAGTCTACCTATTTCAATAGGCTTGATAAATCGCTGTATTTCGGATTGCGGCAGGTTCGTAGTCATAAATTGTTTCTCTTTTTCTGAAAAAGTCAAATCTTCGTTTGGGTACATACCCTCGATGATTTGATGCACATTTTCTGATAGCGTTGGTCCAGGCATGATCGTATTGACCGTAACTTCTGTTCCTATCGTTAATTTAGACAAGCTTTTCGACAATGACAATAGCATTGATTTTGTCATACAATATTGAGGCATTTGTCCCGAAGGCATAATTGCTTCTTCGCTCGCAATAAAGATTATGCGGCCATATTCGTTTTTCAACATTTTAGGTAAATAAAATTTAGTTAGCCCATTTGCGGCAAGAACATTCGTACGGAAGTATCTTTCCCAAACTTCATCGTGGACGTCCTCATATTTCATAATTTCATAAATACCCATATTGTTTACTAAAATATCGATATCGGGGTATCTTTCGAATAAAGCTTCTCGTTGCCCGATATCCGCAATGTCGGCTGCAGCATTCTGAGGAGAGGTAGTCGGGAATTTTGACTTCAGTTCATTTACGGCTCGTTCTACCTCTTCCTCATTTCGTCCATTAATAAGAACATTTACGCCTTCTCTGGCAAGTTCAACGGCAATTGCTTTACCTATCCCTTTCGTTGATCCTGTAACGAGAGCGGTTTTGTTTTTTAATCCCATATCCATAATAGATTTCTCCTTTTAATTGCTTGTGCTGTGGATAGGGATTATATTACCTTGTCAGGATTGTTCAGTAACTAGCCTATTGCGCCAAAGATCTTGTTTAACGCGCCAAATGATAAGACTCAGTAAATACCAGCTCTCAGTAAATATTCGGCCCGCCAATTCGAAGGCGTATCGCCTTCCCAAAGGCGGAAGGCGCGGTAGAACGAGTTCTGGTCTTCATATCCAATCAAGAAAGCCACTTCTTTAATATCGAGCGAGGGATCTGCCAAGTACTCTCGTGCCTGCTCATGTTTAGCTTGCGTCAACAGATGCTTGAAGCTCGTGTTTTCTTCGGTAAGACGGCGCTGCAAGGTGCGATCGCTCATAGAAAGCTCCTTCGCGACAGCCCGAATGTCGAAGCGCCCTCCTGTGAGGCTGCGTTTCATGATCCATTTGACCATCTCGGCTATAGAGCGGCTCCGGTTCTGTTCATTCAAGGATCGGTCCAGAACGGGAGTCAGGATCTCCAGCAACTCTTCGTTGTACGAGACAAAGGAGCGGTCCAGATCGCATCGATACAGCGTCAACCGGTTACGCTTTGCACCAATCCGGACACGGCAGCCGAAGTAAGCTTCAAGGACGCTTACATCGCCCATTGTGTGCGAGAATTCTACGAGCTGCGCCGTCAAAGGTTGACCTGTGCCCCGGCGCCCAAGCTCCAGAAGAAATGCCAGTGTGATACCTACCAGCATCGGCGGACCGGGTTGCTCGGTATCTAGCCATTCCAGATCGATTGTACAGTGCTCGCCCTCTTCGTTGATACGCAAGCTTTCGGGTGGGCACAGTCGTTTGTAACGAGCCATTCGGTTTAGAGCGTCTCGGTAGTCCCGAGCGTGGTAAGTCGCTAAGACGCTCGGTGGGTACTTCGTTGTTTCAAAGACCGTCGCAAGCTTGATGATTCCTTTCGCAGTGTCACCAATGAGATCGGAATAAGCCTGCCAGATCGCGAAATATTGGGCGGTTGTGACTACGGGTTCAGTAATAATGGCGAGCGGCAGCCGTGCTCTGCGAGCTACGTCGTGGGCGGCAATCCCTAATCGACGTAATCCTGTCCAAAAACCTGGCGGTATTTTAATACGGTCAGAGGTATGAGACTTCATACAAATGGACCTCCTTCAGCAGAGATTATATACATTAGACCATTAATCGATCTTATCTAATTCCCTGAACAAGCGCAAATAACCCGCCCTGGCTCATGCCAGCAGCGGGTTATACTTTTAACTGCTTCCGTTCGCAAACAGCTGTCTAGGCAGGATAATCCGTTATAATCCCATCCACGCCCAGCTCTTTCATCCGCTCCATATCCTGATCTTTCCGGATCGTCCAAGCCATCACTTTCCTGTTCCGGTCATGAATTTCCCGGACAAGGTCTTCGTCGAGAAGATCGTGACTAACGTTAATAGATGACGCATAAGATGCGAGCTTATCGAGCGTCTCATCCGTCAAGGGATGCTGATCCGCGTTAATAAGCACGGCGACGGGAATGTCGGGCAGCAGGGTGTGCATGCGGCGCATCGATTCGAAATCGAAGGATTGAATTTGAATGCTATCGTGAGCTCCAATACCCGCAATATCTTGAATCAGCTCGTAACGACGCACCGTCTTGGCCAGCTTTCCTTCAATCCCCGGATAAAGCTGCGGATCCTTGATCTCGATTAGTATACCGATCTTTCCCCCAAAAGCGTACATCACTTCTTCAAGCGTTACAATGGTTTCATTTGCATATTTAGCATCAAAGAAGCTCCCCGCATCCATCCCTTGAAGCTCCCGCAAAGTAAAATCATGCACGTATCCCGTTTTGTCCGTCGTCCGGTCCACTGTTTTGTCATGAATAATAACAAGCTCTCCGTCCTTGCTCATCCGAATGTCGAGCTCGATGAAGTCAGCGCCGAGGCGCTCGGCCAGCTCGAAGGCAGCCATCGTATTCTCGGGGGCGTAGCCGGATGCCCCGCGATGCGCGATAATCATGGGTCCCTCCGCCTTATAAGGACTAAAGGCAGACACGGTTAACACCGCGCAGCTTAGGACCAACATGAATAATACGGATCGAAACCATACTAGAGATGCTTTTCGTCTGGCCATCGCTTCTCCTCCTCCTGACTGGACCTGCTGACTTAGAATCGTACGCTGCCCTGCCTCGCAATCCGGAGCAAGCGATCCGGATAATTGGTCGTAATGCGAATATCGGGATATTGTTCTACGATACTGGCAAGCGTATCCGAATCGTCCACTGTCCAAACTCCCAAATCGATCTCAAGCTCTTTCATTTCATTTACCAGTTCATGCGTAACGAAATAATAATGCATGGATACGCTCGTTGCGCCCGTGTAATGAAGCTGATCGATCAGGAGCGTAGGATTGCCTAAGAAAATCAACCCCGCCTTGATGGAAGGATCGATCTCGTTCGCACGCTTCATGGAATGATGGTCGAAGGAAGAGAGTACGACCTGGTCTTTCACTTCATGGCGATGAATGAGATTTATTACTTTCTCCTCGATTCCTTCATATACATTGCCCATTGTCTTGAGCTCCACATGCAGCATGCAGCGTCCCTTCGCGAGCTGCAGAACCTCCTCAAGCGTCGGAATACGCTCCTCCGAAAATTCCGGAGCGAACCAACTCCCCGCATCCAGCTCGCGTAAATCCTCTAGCGTACAGTCTTTTACCCGCCCCGTACCGCTCGTCGTGCGATCCAGAGTATGATCGTGGATGACGACAGGGACACCATCCTTGGATAGATGTACGTCGAGCTCGATGATTGCGATATCCGGTTCCGTTAAAGCAAGCTTGAAGGCTGCCATTGTATTCTCGGGCGCAGCTCCCGACCATCCGCGGTGAGCAACGATTGAAATCATAGTGTCTCAGTCCTTCCGTTCTTTTATTTAACGCCGTTATAGACGAATGCTTTAATGATTTGACGCTGGGAGAGGAAAAAGACGACTAGAATCGGAGCCACCAAAATCAGGTTGCCGGCCATCAGCACATTCCATGTCGCGACGCCTTCCACTTCGCGAATCTTTGCGATGCCGAGGGGCAGCGTTCTCGCCGTCTCGTTCGTCGTCATAACCAAAGGCCAGAAGTAATCGTTCCAATGGGCAATGAAGCTGAACAAGGCAAAGGTAACGAGCACCGGCTTCACCATAGGCACCATGATCTTGACGATGATTTTCCACTCGGCGGCCTGATCGAGCCTTGCCGCTTCGAGCAATTCATCCGATATTTGCATGAACGCCTGCCGCAGCAGGAATATGCCGAATGCACTGGACGCGAATGGCAGAATGAGTCCGAGATGCGTATTCAGCAGCTTGAACGCGCTCAGTTCCAAATACACGGGCAAAAATATTAATTGAGCAGGAATCATCAACGTCACCATGACGATGCCGAACAGAAAGTTCGAGCCTTTGAATTTGTACCTTGCAAAAGCATAGGACGCCGGAATAATCGTCAGCATCTGCAGGATGAGTATGCCGACCGCAATCACGACGCTGTTCACGAAATAGTTCAGGAACGGCCCCGTGTTCCAGGCATCGGCGTAATTTTGCCAAACGGGATTTCTGGGAATCCACTCCGGCGGAAAAATCATCGTCTCCGGCAGCGTTTTGAGCGACGTGGAGAGCATCCAGATAAACGGCATGGCGAAGATCAGCACCAGCGCCAGCAAGCCGACCACATTAATGACTCGGAGCGCAGCCCGTAACGCTTTTCTCAAAATCGCCTGTTTACTGCGAGTGGAGGTCCGCTTATCCTCGGCTGCAGCTCCGATAGGAGTGCCGCCTATCGTATTGTTTACGGCTTTCAAGAGCTTCACCACTTTCTAACGGTAATGAACGCGATTCGACAGCAGTTTGAAGTAAATCATCGTTAATATCCCTACGATAACCAGCAGAATGACACCGGCCGCGGAGGCATAGCCGATCTTAAAGAAACGGAATCCGTACTCATAGATGTAATACACCAGCGTGTTGGTCGAATTGATCGGACCTCCCTGCGTCATGATCGCAATGGTCTCGAACACTTGGAACGATCCGATCATGTTGATGATCACAAGGAAAAAGATCGTCGGCGACAGCATCGGAAGGATCAACTTCGTAAAGGTCGTCCAAGGCTTGGATCGGTCGAGCGAAGCCGCTTCGTAAATATCGCTCGGGATGCTTTGCAGACCTGCAATAAACACAAGGGCGTTGTAGCCGAGCCCTTTCCATACGGCGACCATGACCAGCGAAATCAGCGATGTGCTCGGATGGGACAGCCACTCCAGCTTGCCGAAGCCGGCGAGCCCGATCACCCAGTTCAGCAGCCCGTATTCGGGATCCATCAGCCAGCTCCACAGCAGCGAGATGGACACGAGCGAAATAATATGCGGACTGAAGATGGCTCCCTGCACGAAGCCGTGGAAGAAGCTCTTCCTGTTCAGCCACAGCGCAAGCAGCAGCGCGATTCCGGTCGTTAACGTTACCGTCAATAAGGTATAGATCGTCGTATTGGAGAGCACCTGCCGGAAATCCGGCTCCGTCAGAAGATCCTTAAAGTTCTGAATGCCGACGAACGTCTTGGTCGGACTGACAAAATTCCAGTCGAACATGCTTAAGTAGATCATGTAAAAGATCGGATATATAAAAAATAATGAAAAAATGATAATGGCCGGAGCCACCATCCCGTAGGGACGCAGCTTTTCCCAAACAGTCATGTCAAATCCCTCCGGCGGCAACCAGCCGTTTCGGGCTTGCCACGATGCCGCGCAGCCTTTCCCCGCCCAGTCCGAAATAATAAAGCTGGTCGTACGGAATCGTAACCTTCACGCGATCTGCAGCCACTAAGGGCGCAAGGAACGTTTTGACGAAAAACACGCCAGTCCGCGCCTGAATCTGATAAATATTTTCCGCTCCCAGGCTTTCGCGGGTTAGGATGTCGCCCTCTATGGCGTAACCTTCGATATCCGCGCTTGCGTTAACGAGAGCTTGCTCCGGACGGAACCCTACGTGACCGATGCCGGCGGCCGACTGAATATCCAGACCTTGCACATCCCCCATCTTCATCATGTTCATAGCCGGGGTTCCGATAAATTCAGCGGTAAATAAATTAGCCGGATCGTGATAAAGCTTCATCGGAGAGTCGGCTTGTTGAATGACCCCTTTGTTCATCACGACGATCTCATCCCCCATTGACATGGCTTCCACCTGATCATGAGTCACATAGACAAAGGTCGTTCCCAGCCGTTTGTGAAGCTGAATCAGCTCCGTTCTCATTTGGTTGCGCAGCTTGGCGTCCAGATTGGACAAGGGCTCATCGAGAATGAACACCTTCGGCTTCTTCACCATCGCGCGTGCGAGGGCCACCCGTTGACGCTGTCCTCCGGACAGGTTCTGCGGCTTCTTATCCAGATGCGGCGTTAACCCGACGATCTCCGAAATATCCTTCACCAGCTTGTCGCGCTCTTGTCTTGCAACGCCTCTATTTTTAAGGCCGAATTCGATATTGCCGCGAACGGTCATCGTTGGGTACAGGGCATAGTTCTGAAAAACCATCGCCACGTCCCGCAGCCCGGGCGGCGTATCGTTCACGCATTTATCGTCGATCCATATCTCGCCGCCGGATTGCTTCTCAAGTCCGGCTACCATGCGCAAGGTCGTTGATTTGCCGCAGCCAGACGGCCCGACGAGAACCGTAAACGAACCGTCCTTGATCGTTAAATTCAAATCCTCGATAACGGTGTCATCTTTGAATTTCTTGCTTATATTTTTGAGCTCGATTTTCGCCATCCGATAGGGTCCTCCTTGTAATGGATTCCTGCATCTCACGCATGAGCTGCTTCAACTCATCCAGAGTCGTTAACCGTAAATCCCACTTTTCGGGATCGCTGCTCGAATAAGGGGAAATAAAGCAGGTTCGGCCGCCCATTCGCTTGACCGGGTGCAGATCATTCCACGTGTTATCGCCGATCGACAAAATTTCATGAGCCTGATATCCCTGCTCAAGCAAGGTCGAGAAATAACTGCGCAAGCCAAGAGGCTTCTCCGCGCCGCAATACACCTCATCGAACAAATGGTGAATCTGCATGTAATTCAAAAACTCGATTCCGGATTCCAAATACGTATTCGTCATGAGAATTTTTTTCTCAACCGCATCCAAATCTTCAATCGCTTGAAACAAATCGCTGCGGAACTCGAAATGATAGGGTGCAACAACCATTTCCCTGCGGACCCTTTTAAAAGCCGATTGCAATTTCCCTGCGGGAAGCTTGTATTTGTGACTGACGACCGCTGCAATTCCCCACGGATCGCCGATATGAATCAGATGAGCAGCTTCCGACGAAAATGATCGATACGTGCGTGTACGTTCATCGAGCGCGAGCCCTTCCCATGTAAATCCTTGATTGAAGCTGTCCTCATGCCGCAGCAGCGCCACATCATCCCGTGTATGGTAGAAATGTCCGAATTGGAAAGGATGCTCCCCCGTCAGAATGTCTCTTCCCAAACGAATGGCAGCCTCAGTCTCCCTCTCGTGCTCCGTCCCTTTCAGCAGATAACGAATAAATCGCTCCAGGTACGTATCTTCCTGGTACAGCGTACCGTCCATATCGAAAATAATAACTTTGACCGCGGATAACCAATCCTCGTTGAACATAGGGTGTTACCTCTCTGCTCTTATGATTTGAGGGAGAGGGCTTCCGGACCGGAAGCCTTCTCCCGACTGAACATCTTGCCGGCACTAATCCTTTTTTACTTGCTTAGCAGCTTATTGGCTTTCTCCGCCGCTGCATCGAGCGCGTCCTGCGGTGCCGTTTTCGGATCGAGAATGGCCTTTTCGATTGCTTCCTTAACGATCTTGGCCACTTCCGGATAAGCGTTCTCCATCGGACGCGGTCTCGCATGTTCCAACTGGTCCACGGCAACCTTGAACTGCGGATGCTCCGCAAAATGCGTCTTCAGCTCTTCGCTTTCCACGGCAGACAGACGGGTCGGCAGGTAACCGACATGCTTATGCTGGTAGATCGTATTTTCCTTGGACGTCATCCATTTCATAAACTCCCATGCCGCTTCTTTCTCTTCATCGGTGCTCTTTGACGTCATGACAAGCTGGCATCCGCCGGTCGGAACGCCGTAGCTTACATTAGCGGGCATGAATGCCGTTTCCAATTCAAAGCCGTTGCCCTTCGCGATTTCCAGACTGCCGGTAACGCCAGCGGTGGAGGCGAACTTGAAAGCCGACATTTGATTCGCGAAGTCTTTCTCCGCGGTAGCGCCCGCTTCGTCGCCTACTGGAATTTTGATGAGACCTTCACTAGATAATTTCTTCCAGAATTGTACCGGAGCAACGCCTTCCGGCGTATTGAATGCAGCCGATTTGCCGTCTTCGCTCAACATTTGGCCGCCGCTTTGGGCAACCAACGCTTCATAGAACCAAATATCGGCAGGCACCGTCATGCCGATTTTCCCCTTCTCCTTCAACACGCGGGAATACTGCTCCAGTTCATCCCAAGTCTTCGGACCTTCCGGATCGAGGCCGGCGTCTTTCAGCATCGTGACGTTTTTATATAAAATCGGTGTGCTGCGCATGAAAGGAAGGCCGAACAGCTTATCGTCCACATAGGCATTCCCCATTAAGCCGGGATTGAAATCTTCAAGTTGAAGCTGGTCTTTATCTCTTTCCGCGTAAGTCGTCAGCTCTTCCAGCATGCCGGAACGGGCAAATACGCCGGTAGAGGCAATTTCAAGGTCGGTTACCGCAGGTGCGTCTCCCGCCGCGAATGCCGCCTGCACTTTGGCATGAAGATCGTCGTAGCCGCCTTGGTGCTCTGCGATCACTTCGATTTTGTCCTGCGATTCGTTGAATTCCTTGACCATGTGCAGCTTCGCTTCCTCGATCTTGTCGCCGAACGCGTACCAATACTTAATGACGATTTTCTCGGACGCTGCGGAATCCGTGCTCTCCGCTTTAGCTCCGCTGTTCTCGTTGCCCGTGCTGCCGTTCGTGCCGGTCGTTCCGTTCGATCCGCATGCCGCCAATACTACCACCATGAAAATCGCAAGCGAGAGTGCAGTAAGCTTCTTAACCATTGTCTAATCCTCCACCTTTTCTTTGTTTGAAATAGGCCGATGCATAAAAAAGAAACCTTAATCCTGCTGCGGACATGACGTCCGCAGCGGATAAGGTTTCTCCAATGCTCCAACCTATTGCTATTTACTTTTCATAATGAATGATACGGGACAACTATTAACGCTGTGTTATCGGGTTGCAAAGATTATATGAATTCACTAGGGGGCGGTAGACTTATATGATTTGCCGGACTTTCTTGCCTGGAAGAGGCGTCGCATCCGTCCACAGCTCGGGTTTGGACGATGAAATGGCCGTGGCTCCGTTTTTCAAACATTCCTCCGCGTGGCTTCGCTCATATAATAACCCCCCTGTAATAATAGGGATCGAAGTGAAGGCTTTCACCTTGCCGATCATGTCGGGAATGCGGGCAGGCATCACTTCGATGATGTCGGGCTCGATCTGGCAAAGGCTCTTGGCGATATTGTCCAATCCTTCGGTATCGACGAGGAAGAAGCGTTGTATGGTCATTAAGTCCATTTTCTTCGCGGTTTTCACCACATTCGTTTTCGTCGAAATAATGCCGGTCGGTTTGATGGCCTTCGCCAAATATTCGAGACCGTAGTTGTCCGTGCTGAGGCCGCCAATCTTATCGAGATGCAGGAAGACCGGAAGTTGATGCTCCTTGAACACGTCGACATAGCCTTTCACGACACCGATGTGACCCGTTAACAGAAAGACGCCGCTTAATTGGCCGCGTAGCGATAGAGCGACTTCGATATGTCTCGGATCCTTGATCGAAGCGATCCTCCTGTGCATGGCGAGCCCTTTGAAAAAGGCGTCATGATTCATCGGGTTCTTCATATGTGCCGCCTCCTCACGTTATTTCGGCTGTACAGCGGTTAACAAAGATACAACGAGCTCGCGGTCCGCGTCTGTCCCCCGGGCGTTAGGGTTAGGGGTAAAATGCACCATATGCTGATGCAGCATAGGGGCGTTCTCCAGAACGTCAGCGTCTGTAATATCTACCGCAGAGATTCTGATCTCCTCTTCCGTGAGTTCCACGATCCGAAAGCCGTGTTGATCCAGACAGGCGGATAACTGCACGAATGTCCAATTGTTTTGCGCAACGATCGAATCCACATGCGTGTGGCCGTTGAAATAGACGCCGATCCCTTTTTTCCGGTTCAAAATGCGCCACATGTCAATGCTCGGATGGATCGAACCCTTCTCTCTCTCCGATCTTGCCGTTGTGTTATAGACGGGATGATGGCCGAAGACGAGCAGCGGCTTCGTTCCGGAAGCCTCCACCATTTCTTCCAGCCAATGCAGCTGCTCGACGTCTAGCCAGCCGCCCCAGTCTTCGAAGTCCATCTCTTTGGCCGTGTCGAGGAACACCAGCATCGCAGCCTCGGCGTCAATCGCGTGATACCGCTGCTGGCCCGTAATCTCCAGCACTTCCCTTCTCGTCTGCCAATAGAGATCATGGTTGCCCAGTACATGGATGAAATTTCTATCCTCACGCCGCAGCAGCTCGTAAACCTCCTCCAGCTCCAAAGTTGAACCGAAATTCGTAAGGTCTCCAAGCGATATATGCAACTCGGCATCCATTTCCAGAAAACGTCCCAGCAAGGTGTGATAGAAAGCGGTCCCCGCCTCCTGCAATCCCGGAATCGACTTATCGATTTCGTGATAATGCAAATCTCCCATCAGAACTAATTTCATCATTTCTCTCCTTTTGGCTTAACCAAATTTGTTTTTCCCTCCCTAATGGTATAGGCCAAGTATTGCGTGACCGTTAAATGGGGAAGTAGTTTTTGTAAAGATGCGTGCCGTCTAACCCATTTTGATCCGGACGGTAGTTTAAAATAGGCTATCCGGAACGTAATAAACTTTCTGCGTATTTTGTTTATTTACCGGGTCTGTAACTATCGTAAAATAAACGTTGCCGTTTTTTGTCTGTACTCCCTCGATTTCATGGGTTCCGACATTTGTAATATTCACAAGGGTTTTGAATGTTCCCGTGTTTGACATCATGGCAATCTGCGGTGTATCCCCTTCCGCGCCGCCTGACGTATATATTTCCGTATTATCGAGCATATCGGCACCTTGGAAAGAGCCGTTCGGTCTGACAATAGCGCTGCCCGACTGCGTAAAGCTGGCAACGCAGGCGCCTACCGCCGCCGCACTGTCCATTTGTACCTGTTCATTGCCGTCAAGAAGCTGGTTTAATTTTACCGTGTCGTAAATGGACCAAGTGACGGTTCCTTCTGCAGTTTGTATGCGGAAGACAGTATGGGTACTGTTGCCGCCGGCATCAACGCGGTATGTCTCGCCTAATCTTGTACCGGTCTTATTGGCGTAATTCATATAGGTGAACCGATGAAGATCCGTGTAATCATATGTTGCGCCCGGCGAGTATTGAAGTCTTGCTACCTGGAGCGACCAGTAATAGGATGTGGAAGAGTCCGCTTTAGAACTGAAATAGAAGTAATTAATACCATTGTAAGTATACATGTCCAGCGTTTGGCAGTGACCGGTATTGGTGATGGTCATTTCATCAACGTAAGTAGCGTCGCTTCCGTTTATGAGCAACCTTGAAAGATAGCATGTCCCCCCGGACCGCTGAGTTACATAAAGATAAGTTGAAGCGATATAAGCTTTCTGGACAGCCACGTTGTGTTTAAGTCCTTTGAGATTGTAGGCGAGCGTTGCCGAGGCGTTTACGGTTTTCCCGGGGGTTGCCGCAAATGCGGGCAAAACAGACATTCCCCAAATAAGAATGGCGAGAACAACAGTTGTGAGTATTTTTAATTGCCTTTTCATCAGGCTCGGCTTTTGAACTTGTATCATACGGATACCTCCATTAAAATGATAATTTAATTGGACTTCAGTTCATACTCTTTCGCAACAATTCTCCTTTCCTGCTTAGTGCAAGCGCCAAGTACGTAAAAAAAACCCGAACATCGTAACTCCATCTGCTAGAAGGAAGAGATACATGTTTGGGTTTTCGGCTCTACTCCACCCGGACAACCAAAATCTTCGGATAACGCTTGCGTGTTCATTATCGTGTCGGGGGCAAGCATAGTCAAGTTAAGAAATTATGTGGGGAAAATTAATTCGATGCATCCTTTACGGCTTCGCTTCGTACTAAATCGACAAAATCGTCAACGACTTTGTTGTTATTTTTGGAACCTCCTAGTTTCAGCAGGGAGCGTCCAAGGAAATTGATGCCTTCGTTCTGACCCGAATAAATAAAGGTCGTCAGATTTTCTCCTTCTTTTTTCAACGTATATCCGGCTTGAATATTGAACGCCTTCGCTAAAACAAATGCCATTTTTTTATGCTTCAGACGGTCGGTATCTTCATACTCGATTTCCGTTACGGTATACGTTTCTCTTCTTTTGCCTTCTTGATAAGTCTGAAGATAGGTGGAGCCAACAACTCCTTCTTTTAAGTCGATCGGCTTATGTTCGATGACATTGGGCATGATTCGCTGAATTTGGTCCAAGTCGAACAGTCTCCACACGGTTTCGATATTTGCCGGAATTTGTATTTCTTTGCTCCATGTAATCATTTTTCTGCCCCGTTTCCTTCATCGATGAATGAATCAATGTCCTTAATAATGGCTTCAATCTCCTCAACCTGATGACTTAACTTCCTCTTCTTCTCCTGTAATATAAGTTCCAAGTCATCCAATGAACGTTTCTCGACATAATCCTTCATTTCCTGAATCGAAAATCCGAATCTGCGCAAATGAAAAAGCAGACGTGCCATTAAATACGAATGATTGTCGTAGTACTTGTAATGATTATCGGGATCTACGTATACAGGCTCCAGAAGTTTAATCTCCGCGTAATATCTTAACGTCTCTTTGGTCAGCTCGGTCATAGTGGCAAACTCGCCTATGCGATACATCTCGGCTCCCCTTTCAGACGTTATTATAAACGATGTGGCGCACCACGCAGTCAAGCTTAATGCCGCAAGGTTAACTTATTATGCCAAATTGCGGGGATGATATAACTTATAATACTAAGTACGTCTCGTTTATACACGAAAAAGCCGTTAGAAACGCATACCAAAGGTATGTTTCTTGTTTCCAACGGCCCATTCGAAACCTAAGCGATGTATGTCCAACTAATCTCTCTTCACCGAAGCCTCATGATGGAGCACATCCGCCGGATTGCCATCAAGCGAACGGAGACTCGTCATGCTCTCGAAGACGCGATCGAATCCATCATTTCCATAGCCCTTGAATACCATCCGATCGGCAACGGACTGGATAGGAAGCAGCCAATCAGCTGGCACGCCCAATTCCTGACTGCTCTTGACGATGTTGTCCAGCCCGAGCTTGTTGACCGTCATGTTGGATATATCGGTGGCATAATCGCCTTCATCCAGTCTGCGGGCAGAATCCATACTTGTCAGCATAGGAACAATCAAGTGCTGCAGCCAATTGCTTGTATACGGCAGGAACTCCTTGGCTGAAATATTGGCCGTTCGCAGCAGCGCATGGGCGTGAAAATAGCTGTACCAGGCACCGTACATCATCGTAAGCATCGCCAGGTCATGCAGCAATGCCACACCGGGATCTTCGCTCAGATAGATCGTATTTCCGCCTAGCAGTTGCAGCACCGGCAGGTGCGTTTCGAAAAGCTCCTTACGGCCACCATAGAGAATAAGCGCCTCGGGCCTGCCGATCATCGGGGGAATCGCCATGATCGCCCCATCCAAATAATCGATGCCCCTATCTTCAGCCCATGCGCTCATGCGACGCGCTTCATCAGGCGTTCCGGTGGTCAAGTTGACGATGATTCGGCCAGCAAGATCTGTCTCTAAAGGCATAAACGTGCTTCGTACAACCTCATAAGTCGACAAGCAGACCACGATCACACTGCTAGCCGTAACTGCCTCGGCTGCCGTCTCTGCCCGAACCGCCCCGTTGCCGACAAGCCTGTCTCCCTTGCCTGCCGAACGATTCCAGACCGTCACGGGATGGCCGGCCGCAAGAAAGGCTGCCGCCAGCGCCTGTCCCATATTCCCTAACCCAACAACAGTCACGGAGCGCAAACTTTCTCCATTTTCATTAACCATATTTTTGGTCGACAATTTATCGTTCATTTCCTCTCCTCCTTGAAATCGGTTTACGTTACTCTTTCTTTCTGCGGTACGCCCGGCATATAATGTAATTAATATTTGACCGGGGAGGTCCGAAAAAATGAAAATCAGCGAATTGTCTCGTCTCACGAATGTCAGCCCGCGCGCCATTAGGCATTACGAGGAAAAAGGTCTGTTGCAGTCCAACAGACTCGACAACGACTACCGTGATTTCAGTGAATCCGCCATCGATCGGATCCATTCGATCCAACTTTACTTAAAGCTGGGATTAACGGCTGATGAAATACGAAGCCTGTTCCAGTGCGAAGTCGCATCGCCGGACGATTACGAATATTGCACGGAAATGCTGGAAATCTACGAAGGAAAGCTGCACAAGGTGAAGCGGCAGATCGAATCCATGTTGCAATTGAAGAAACTGCTGGAGCGCCAGGTCGCGCTGACGGCGGCCGGGAAAAAAGAAGATATGCGAATATCCGTCTAGACGCATCAGCTTCTCAGAATGGACTGGACCTACTGGACCTGAATGTCGATGATCCGTTCATTTATACCACTGAAAGGCCTTGGCTCAGACCGCCGTCTATGGATAGTTTGACACCTGTCGTAAAGGTGGCCTCAAAGGCAAGGAACAGCACAGCCTTGGCCACCTCCTCCGGAGAACCATGACGTTTCATTGGCGTAATCCGGTCGCCAAGCTCCTCGAAGGCGGCCCGTTCGGTTTCCGTGAAACCAGCTACCCCCATCGTACGCGTTTTGATAAATCCAGGACTGACCACATTGACGCGAACGTCTCGCGGCAACAATTCAGCGGCAAAACCTGAAGCAAGCGACCTTAATGCGGCTTTGGATGCGCCGTAAACACTCATTCCCGGAGTGCCGCCTTCATCCGCAACGGATGATGTGAATACGATCGAACCGCCTTTTCGAATCAACGGCGACAGACGCTGTACCGTGAAGAAAGCCCCCTTCGTATTAATGGCGAACGTCTTGTCATACGAGCTTTCGGTCACTGCTTCGAAAGGTTCCAGCAGCGCGATTCCTGCATTGATGTGGATAAAGTCTATCTCCCCGAATCGTTCCGCAGCGTAAGCGCCTAATGCTTCAATATCCTCCATGCGCGATACATCGGACTGAATGACATGCGCCCGTTCTCCTAATTCGCGTCTTGCTTCTTCAACGTTCTTCGGACTGCGTCCTGTCAGGATGACCTCGGCTCCTCCCGCAAGCAAAGCTTTGGCGACTGCCATTCCCATACCATGCGTGCCGCCCGTAATAACGGCCTTCTTTCCTGCATATTCTCTCATCTTTTTATTCCTCCTGCTCCGTATTTAGTTTGTTTCGTCTTTCTGAGATCAGTATAAAGTTTCACGCTTATGTGAAGGTCAATAGCTAATTTTTCAACTAGTCGAAAATTAACGAAAAAGAAAAGCCGTTTGTTTGGACAGCTTGCAATACAAAAAAAACGATCATACTCTATCGCAAAAGCAAAGCTCATGCTAAGAGTGATCGTTTTTGGGGTCTTCCTCATGTTAATAGGTTATCCAAACTGATTTATAGCTTGCACTGGTTTGCCAGTCAGACTGTTTTCAAACATGTCTATAATAAACAAGAAATGTTCTGCTTCACGAAATACATGATCGGCTAACAACGGATGAATAATGCTCTTAATTCGGCATGCTTCAATTAGTTCACGAGCGGTTCTCTTAAAGTCACGAAGCGACTTTACGGAAACCCGGTTCTGATCAAGAAATTGGTCAAGGAGCGGAGCGGTTTGCGACTGAGGGCGCATAGATTCCAAGTCCTTCGCTTGAAATAATAATTGATCGAATTCTTGACTGAAGTTATTTGCCTGTTCTACCAGCTTTCGTTCTGAAGGATCGAGCAGGTGACTAATGAATTTGGCATGGTCAGCCATAATTCTCAAGAAAAACACATTCTCGTCGATTATGGCATCAGGCAACGGTTCTAACCTGCCCAAATTCAATTCCGTTAACCGGTTTCTGAAATAATTCGCCTCCCTGCTCACATGATCCACCAATAAGGGAAAGTTGTTAGCGCCAGGAAGCTGACACCTCAAGATTAATCCAAGTACTTTTCTCTTGAAGACCCATATATAAGATACGGCCGTATGGACCTCCTCATTAAACCTTCTTATCACGTTAGGATCAGTTCCAACCGTAAATGCATTCGCCCTGTGTTCAATGGATTCAAATAAGGAATAAAAATGATTAGCTTCATTAATTAGCTGCGTATCTTCACATCGGAAACCCAGTTTTAAGAATAATGAATGCTCTTTCATTATCCGCGACCAAAACCTTATTTCATCTAATGAACGTGCTACAAAGGCGTCTGACATTAGAAAATCCTCCCTTACTATCGCTTCTAGTTCTTACCGTATGAGCGAGTGCTCGGTCATATTCTTATGTGCAGGAAAATAGACAAGCCCCAAATATCTCCATAAAAATGCAAAAAGACTGCCATTCGCATGGCAGCCCTTGCGGGTTTATTTCGTTTCTTTTTTATGATTTTGCCGAGCAGATTCGCTTTTGCCGGCATTCTCATGTGACTTCGTTGGCTTGTTAAGCTGTTTCTTGGAGGCTTGTTGTTGTTCTTTCTCTTTCTTCTGCTTTTGTTTGTCTTCTTGCAATGGCTTCACAGATTTGTTGTCTTCAACCGCTGACTTGGTGCTGACTGATCCTGCAGTTGCAGAGGAAGCATCTTGTTCTGTACTTTGCGAGCTTACCGCCGTCGTTGTTGTGGATGCTGCCGCCTGGCCAGTAAGATCAGTCTTCGATGTTGTTTCTTCTTCTTCGCTTTTCCCGCTAAGCTTCGTAAGCTTCTTCTCCAGATGAGCAAAAGACTTCGTAATATTCTTCAGCAAGGAACTCTGTGCTTTCGGATTGCTCACTTTATCCAGTGCGGCGGCCAGAGCCACGATATTATGCTGCAGCGAGTTTTTCACTTTATCCGCTTGGGCAGGCTCCACGCCTTCCTCTTCTTCATTGGTATCATCTGATCGTTGATCATCCCCATCCGCAGTCGTATCGACAACCGTCGAATCCACCGCTGGTTCTTCAACGATCGGATCCGTCGATTCTGCATTCGCATCTGTTGCGACCGGATCAATAACGGAAGCGGCTGTATCGATCGCTTTCTGTTGTTGCGAAAGAGACCGCTGGAGCGTTTCTCCAGCTATTTCCGCGTGACCTTCCTCGAGCAGCACAGCCGATTCTGCTAAGCGTTCTTGGGCAAATTGCGCGAGCAGAATAGCTTCTTCCATATTGTCTGAAGCAAATGCGAGCTGAATACGTTCATAAATCGTTTTTACGAAATAGAAGAAATCACCCGGCAGAAGCGATGGAGCTTCTTGTGCGTTTTCCGGCGAGCTTGTCGTCGCGGCATCGTCAGCAGTAATTGTCGATTGAGATCCAGCCTCATCCGCCCATGCCGAGCCCGTCCCGACTGAAAATGCGAGCATGCTTATAATCGTGCTTTTGGCTATAAAACTCTTGATATCTTTTGTTAAATGCATATGATTCATCCATCCTGTCTAGTTGATTTGCGCGCTGCAGCAGCATTGATTAACTAATTCGAAAGGAAGAATGCTTTTCAGGGGGTTCGAATAATGGTATGAACTGCAAGTAAAAGCAAAGCAGCTAACCGTCTGCGGTTATTTTATTTGGTATTATTCGCATGTGCAGGTCCACAGCACGAAGAATTCGTAACATTTGCATCTACAGGTGCACAGCACGAGGAATTCGTAACTTGCAAAGCTGTCTTTGGTCGTGAAACGCTGCAAACGCCTGTTTCGGGAAGATGGAGTTTCACTTCCCGAGCCGAGTCCCAGTCGCCTGCTAAAGCAGCTGCAACGCTTCTGACTTGCTCGTAACCCGTAGCGAGCAAAAATGTAGGTGCGCGTCCATAGCTCTTCGCCCCGACGATATAAAAATGATGCTCCGGCTGGCTAAGTTCAGCTTCGCCATGCGGCCGAACCGTGCCGCAGCTGTGAATGTTTGGATCAATGAGATCTGCCAATTTGGGAACGCATTCGATAGATGAATCAGCCTCATATCGAAGCTCTCTTATGAAAGAAAAGTTCGGCCTTGCGCCCGTTGCTGCTATGATCTCATCCACTCCTTCGATCGTTGCGCCTGTCCCTAATACATTCAACTTCTCTCCATTTCGCTCAAGACCATGGATATAAAAGGGGGTATGGACTTTTATTAACCCTTCTTTCACAAGCGCGGCAGCACGTAAACCAAGCTCCCCCCTAGCAGGCAGACCGTCAAGCTCGCCGCCTCCAAAAACGTCTGCAACGGATTGTTTTCTTAGAACCCAATGGATCGTCGTATCAGGATTTTGAAGCTTCCATTCATTAAGCAATAAAATGGCATTGATGGCTGAATGACCGCTGCCGACGACAGCTACTGTTTTGCCGTTGTAACGCTTTGCATGAGCATCCATAATGTCCGGAATGCCATAATGAATATGCGAGCTGTAGTCGTTCTCCTTCTCCGCGTAATCACCGCTGGCTCCAATTGGATTTGGCGTATTCCATGTACCGGTAGCATCGATTACGGCCGAAGCCTCCATACGATGGATAACGTTTTTGCTTTCGTAAACGACTTCAAAGGGCGCCTTTTCCCTACCGGCTGTTTTCATTTTATCGTAACCTTGTCGATGTATGGCTGCAACGCGCGCCTCGGTCCTAATGTTCGTTTTTAACTTGTCCAGTTCCGATAGCGGATGCAAATATCGGTCATATAGTTGTTTGCCGGTTGGCAATTCATCTTTAGGAGGCGCCACCCATCCAGTCTCAATAAGAAGCTCTGCTGCCGCATTATCAATATTGAATTCCCATGGCGAAAACATTCGGATATGACCCCACTCGAGTACGGAGGCTCCCACTGTTTTTCCTTGCTCCAACAACACAAATGAAATATCCCTCTTAGTTAATTGAGCGGCAGCAGCCAACGCCACCGGTCCTCCTCCGATAATAGCTACGGGTAATTGATTTTTCATTTTAACTCCTCCTCTAATTCGTTTATAGTCTAAGTGACGGTGCATGTATTCAAATAGATGCATTTATGTTTTTTATAATATTTGCGTCCTTTCGCCCATAGTTAACGTCAGTACTGGAAAGAACAATGCAAAGAGGTGCATAACAATGGAAATCCCTCAATTATGGCAGCTTTTTCATCAACCGTTGAAGAAATTTGTGATCAGTCGTACCGGGGATCCTATTGCCGCTGACGACATTGTGCAGGATACGTTTATAAAAATTCATTTAAACATTAAAAACCTAAGGAATGACGAGAAGATAAAAGCATGGGTCTATCAAATAACGCGGAACGCCATTATCGATTATTACAGGCGCGAACGATCTTTCGAAGAACTTCCGTTCGACCTTCCGGTCGCCGAAGAAGAAATCGAAATCAGTACCCAGCTGGCTTCCTGCATAAAACCGATGATCGAGCAATTACCGTTCAAATATCGAGAGGCGCTTACGATAACCGAGCTGGAAGGCTATACGCAAGTCCAGTTAAGCATGAAATTAGGCATTTCTCTTTCGGGTGCAAAATCCAGGGTTCAAAGAGGCAGGTTAAAGCTCAAGGAATTGTTGCTTGCATGTTGTCATGTCAAAACCGATCTATTGGGACATTTGCAGGATTATGAAATCAATGACCGCCTCCATGCAGAATCATGTACTCCCTCTTGCAACTGCAACTTATAAATTGCGTCTTATTTCAGCTTTTCTCCGTCTTCATGGACGTAAGAATTGTAAAGAACGCTTGCTGCGGGTAAACCTAATGATAGGGGTCTAGCCAAAACCCCTTCTTTTAAGTTGCTTAACAACGTATTTCGCATCCGAACCTACGCCACGTATGGTTGCCGAAGCAAAGGATCGTTGACCGGATAAGCCAAGATAATATAATCCAGGCACCGTGCTGCTCAAACCTCCCTTTTGAATGGGATACCCTCTTTCATCCAATGCGCCTTCTACTCCATGAAGATATGGCATAATAGGTCTAAAACCTGTAGCAAAAATGATGCTGTCTATTTGTTCTTTCGTTCCATCTGACCAAATAACACCTTCAGAATAAAACCTTTTGAACATGTTTTTCTGTTGAAGTTGACCACTCTTCAGCATTTTTTTAAATCCGCCTACATCAATGGCTCCGCCCGGGCTACCTGCATTCACGCCGAATCTCCAAAAAGGAAAGGAATCGTACCCTATGATCGTCATCCAGAAATGAACGTCTTTCCCAAGTAATCGTTGAGGAACTAATTGAACCGGTTTAAGTACGGCAAGAGTAGTAACAGCAGCCACCTCACTGATCTCAGCTCCGATCTGAACGGCCGAATTACCTCTGCCAACAACGATGACTCGTTGGTTGCGGTAGGAATCCGGATTCCGGTACTCGGAAGAATGAATCATGTTCCCCTTAAATAACTTGCTTCCTTCCAGCCCAGGAACGAATGGCCGATTAAACGAACCTGTAGCGCATATGAGGTTTTTAGCCCTGTACACCTCACCGCCCGAAGTATAAATATTGAAAAGATCATCTCCTTCCACACCCTCCACCCGAACGTTAAAGCGGATCGGAAAGCGATGGTGCTCGGCATAGCTTTTTAAATAAGTGATGACTTCATCCCTTGTTGGATATGCATCAGACTTCATCGGAAATGGCATGCCAGGCAAAGAGGAGTATCCCGCAGGAGAGAATAGTCGCAGGTTGTCGTAATATTGCGACCAAGAACCACTCGGTTCTGAATTTGCTTCCAGAATGATAAACTTTAGTCCGTTTTTCTTTAAGTGATACCCAGCAGCAAGACCTGATTGCCCGGCCCCAACAACAATTACATCATAAAGTTCGCTCATAATATCACCTTTCGTTAATTAAAATATTTGCATTTTGCAAGTATCTAATTAAAAAATATGGAGTAAGTTCATTACCCCATCGCCGTACAGCACATTTTCGATTTTTGCATGCTTGCGTTTAGTAACTGAAGAGATCGAATGACCGTTTCCTTTTCAAACTCATTCATAAATGAAAAAACTTCGTCTAAGTAATCGTTCATCATTTTTTCAATTGAGCCTGCAACAAACTTCCCTTCTGTTGTCAATGATAACAGATATACTCTACCATCTTCAGGCGAAGCTGTTTTCTTCACCAGCTTACTCTTTATTAGGGATTGAATTTGTCGGCTAAAGGTCGTAATATCCACGCCAAGCGTCTCGGCGACCTTTTGCATGGAAGGCATGCTCTGACGGCCAATTTCGTAAAGGATATGACTGTGAATGAGAGATATATCCTGACCGCTGATTTGACAACAGTTCTTGTTTAACAAACCAAACTGTCTAGCAAGGACTTGCAGCAGGTCGCGCGTGTTATTCATTTTCTTCCCTCCCCTGTATTATTTATAAATCATATATTTGCAATTTACAAGTGTTTATTTTTATATGCGTTAACACTTATATAACACTTTACTTATATAATCAGCTATGTATAATAAACATTGATCCATTAAAAGGAGTGATTGCGTGAATCAACCTATAGACACGATCGCCGAGACGCTGAAGCTAGTGTCTGACAAGACCCGTCTTACTATTCTAGCTCTGCTTAAAGAACGAGAAATGTGCGTATGCGATATCGTTACCATTCTTGAAACAACGCAACCTAATGTAAGCCAGCATTTGAGAAAATTAAAAGTTGGCGATTTGGTTAATGAGACAAGACGCGCTCAATGGATTTATTATTCTTTAAATACGGATGACAAACCTTATCTTCATGGCATATTAGAAGTACTGCCATCCATGAAGCATGAACTGCAAAAATTGAGTCCCGATTGCTGCAGTTAAAGTTCGTGCATACGAGTTAAGTTTGATTCGCAACCATTTTAGGAGGAATTATGTTAGTTACCGCGTCCATTATTTTTCTGATTACCTTGATATTCGTCATTTGGCAGCCTAAAGGTTTGAATATTGGTTACTCGGCTGTTGGCGGCGCGATATTGGCCTTACTCTTTGGCGTCGTTGATTTTAATGACGTGTGGGATGTTACCGGTATTGTCTGGAACGCAACATTAGCATTTGTCGCTGTCATTCTGATCTCACTCATCCTAGACGAGATTGGTTTCTTCGAATGGTCTGCACTTCATATGGCACGCTATGCAAAGGGTAACGGATATCTGATGTTCACCTTTGTCGTATTGCTAGGGGCTGCTGTCGCTGCGTTGTTCGCGAATGACGGTGCCGCACTTATTCTCACCCCAATTGTTCTAGCCATGGTCAGAGCTTTGAAATTCGATGATCGTATGATCCTGCCGTTTATTATGGCAAGCGGATTTATATCGGATACGGCTTCGTTGCCGCTCGTAGTTAGCAACTTGGTCAATATTGTATCATCCGATTTCTTTGGCATTGGATTTGCCGAGTATGCAAGCCGGATGATTATCCCGAATTTCTTCTCGGTTGGAGCTAGTCTGCTGGTTTTATTCCTGTTATTCAGGAGAAGCATTCCGAAAAGCTATGATCTTAACCAATTGAAACAACCACGCGATGCAATAAAAGATACCCGGATGTTTAAATTATCTTGGATTGTTTTGGCAGTTCTCTTAATTGCTTACCTGGCAAGCGAATTCGTCCACATACCTGTATCCATCGTTGCAGGCATTGCCGCTATCGTCTTTATATTAGCAGCTCGCAGAAGTCCCGCTATCCATACCGGGGCTGTCATCAAGGGAGCGCCTTGGTCGGTTGTCGTCTTTTCCATCGGCATGTATGTCGTCGTTTATGGACTTCGGAATGTGGGTATCACGGATGAGCTTGGCAAAGTGTTTCAATGGACGGCCGAGCAAGGATTATTTATGGCAACGGTCGGTACGGGATTCATCGCAGCTATCCTATCATCCATTATGAACAACATGCCTACGGTCATGATTGATGCCTTGGCTATCCAGGGAACGGACACGAATGGCGTATTACGCGAGGCTTTGATTTATGCAAATGTGATTGGTTCCGACTTGGGTCCTAAAATTACGCCGATTGGATCACTTGCCACCTTGCTATGGCTGCATGTTCTGTCCAAAAAAGGCGTTAAAATTACATGGGGCTATTACTTTAAAATCGGAATCGTACTAACGGTTCCCGTTCTGTTTATCACGTTAGCAGGCCTGTACCTATGGCTTAGCATCATCCACTAATTGAATTTATAAGGAGATACGAAAAATGGAAAAGAAACTGGTTTATTTCTTGTGTACGGGTAACTCTTGCCGGAGTCAAATGGCAGATGGATTTCTTAATGCCCTAGGCAGTGAACAATACGAAGTGAAAAGCGCGGGACTCGAAGCACACGGTCTGAACCCTAGAGCGGTTCAAGTTATGGAAGAAGCCGGTGTTGATATTAGCCAAAACTCTTCAAATGTTATCGATCCGGAGATTTTAAATCGTGCTACCTATGTCATTACTCTTTGCGGCCATGCTGATGAACACTGCCCTGTCATTTCCAATCCGAATGTTGTGAAATGGCATTGGGGCTTCGAAGATCCGGCTAAAGCAACAGGCACAGAGGATGAAATCATGGATCAATTCAGAAACGTTCGCGAAGCAATTAAATCGCGGATCGAGAAGTTTGTGAAAGAAGGACAGTAAAATCGGTAAAAAAATAGTTTAATTTGTACGTATTCATAATAAAAGGAACGTTTACGGGCTGTTCGCCTGTAAACGTTCCTTTTTGATTATTCAATTTGTTGATTAGCTCTACAATAAAGCTCATGAGATCACCTGTCCCCATTAGGGCAACATAAATAAAAATAGACTGGCTTTCAATGTTATATGACTCTATCAAAACCTGAACCTCTACCATAATCTACTAGTATCTTGAATTGTTGGAGGGGATAAGTTTATGTCTGTGAGCCCGCTTTGCCGAAAATTTGCTACTATCCTAAGAGCACAACCCATGGTTATTAATGGAGTTTGTACAGCTTCAGCTGTACGGAATAACATTCGACCGCTTATTTTAGGGAAAAGATCTAGATCTTTTCTTACCATTCCCCAAGCGTTTTCTTTCGAAAGTATCGGAAGGAATGGAAAAGCGCTCTGTTTGGGGGAAACTGTTATTTTAACCGCCGAAATCAATCCTTTTATTTCTCGGCTACGTAGACACGGTATAAAAGTTACAGCACTTCACAATCACTGGTTATTCACGAATCCCAATCTTTGGTATATTCATTTTGAAAAGAAAGACCGACCATTGAATTTTGCTCGAGATGTACGGGATGCTTTGAATGTCTTGACTACAAAAGTCGTAGGGCCGAAGTAAATTATAAAGCGTAGTGGAAGCAATCCCAAGGTTTTGGGGTTGCTTTTTTTTGACCCCAAGTTCCTAAATATTCAAACGTGTCCATTCCAAACAAAAATAACAATTTTTCCTTGCACTTGCGGTTCCCCAAAATTAAATGCACTTCGTGACATTCGCCTACGCGCACCAAATGTCATATATGAAAATCAATTGGTTCAGCTTTATTGGCAGTTACATGGAACTATAGATTGATTTCCATAGGATCGGACAAAAACTGTCCGGTCTTTTTGATTTGCATTTCAATATTCAGCCTATGTTCAACGTTCAATTTCCCACTTAAGCAATCTTTCCCTATGTTAATTGCTGTGCCTTCACAATCCCGACCTTCATTGCTCGCGTTTTTCACTTGCCAATGTACTCATACCGGCATTAAGAACCTGTATGATTTTGTCGACGTCGTAGACGCAGCCCTTCCAGGTGCCACCGCTTGCCGCTTGCAGCGCGGCCCAGAGCCTAGTGTCATCAGGAAGTTCCGAATCCTCGGCCAAACCGGGATGAGGGCTGCGATTGGCCAATTCGGAAGCGCCTTCCTCGGGCGAAGCAGGCAATAGACCGCTCCCTACCATGTGGATTTGGCCTTCGAGCTTGACAAGATCAATTCGCACACGAATCCAATCACCGTTGCGAAGCTTTCCGACGGGTCCGCCAGCAAGAGCTTCAGGACCGATATGACCGATACAGGCGCCTGTCGACACGCCTGAAAACCGCGCATCGGTAAGCAGCGCTACATGCTTGCCGAAGGATAGATGCTTAAGAGCCGAGGTTAATTGGTAGGTTTCCTCCATTCCGGTTCCCATCGGGCCGCGCCCGATTAGAACCAGAACATCGCCTGATTCGATGTCTCCATTCTTAATCGCGCGAATCGCCTCGCGCTCAGTCGTGAACACTTTTGCTTTTCCGACATGTCTGTAAATGCCCGCTTCGTCGATCAACGAGGGATCAATCGCAGTCGATTTGATGACTGACCCTTCCGGAGCAATGTTCCCCGACGGGAATGTCACGGTCGAGGTCATGCCTGCGGCTTTGGCTTTCTCCGGACTGTAAATAACCGTATCCGGGTCAACACCGTCAACCTCCATTAAATAACGTCTCATCCGGCTGCGCCGCTCTGATGCCGCCCACCAATCCAGCATGCCGCCAATCGTCTGCCCGGTTACCGTAAGCGCTTTCTCATCCAATAAGCCGAGCTTTCTCAAATGCAGCATGACCTCAGGTACGCCTCCCGCGAGAAAAACCCGTATAGTCGGATGATAGAGCGGCCCGTTTGGCAGAACGCTTACGAGTCTTGGCACGCTGCGGTTCGTTTCTGCCCAGTCCTGGGCCGTGGGAACGGATAAGCCTGCCGCATGGGCAATGGCCGGGATATGCAGCAGCAAATTCGTTGAACCCCCGAAAGCAGCGTGAACGACCATTGCATTCCGAATTGCGGCATCGGTCATGATGCTGGCCGAGGTCATGCCGGATTCCGCCATATACAAAGCCGCTCTTGCCGATTGGCGGGCCATCTCCGACCAGATCGGCTGGCCCGATGGAGCGAGTGCCGCATGCGGAACAGTTAGACCAAGCGCCTCCGCTACAACCTGCGCGGTACCTGCCGTACCAAGAAACTGGCATCCGCCGCCGGGCGTCGCGCATGCCCGGCAGCCTAAGTCGGCCGCTGCCTCCAGCGTAAGCTCACCGTTCGTATAACGTGCCCCAATCGACTGGATCTTTCCTGCGTCTTCTCCGTCGATCGGCGGAAGCGTTACGCCTCCGGGTACGATTACAACAGGAAGCTTTCTCATTGCAGCTAACGCAATCATCATGGCAGGCAGCCCTTTGTCGCATGTTCCGACACCGAGAACGGCGGACCTTGTGGGCAGCGAACGAATAAGCCGCCGGAGAACGATCGCCGCATCATTGCGATAAGGCAGCGAATCGAACATTCCGGACGTGCCTTGCGATCGGCCGTCGCAAGGGTCGCTTACATAACCGGCAAACGGTATGCCTCCCGCTCGAGTAATTTCATCTGCCGCTTCCTTCATCAGAAGGCCGATTTCCCAGTGGCCGGTATGGTAGCCGAGCGCCGCCGCCGAGCCGTCTTCGTTGCGGATTCCGCCCTGCGTTCCCAAGATCAATACCTCTCGGCCAAGCAGTCGGGAGGGGCTCCACCCCATTCCCACATTTTGCGACCAGCCGAACAAATCGCCGCTAGGCGCATTCTGAAGTTTATCATGGGTAAGCGGAAGCGTTCCTGCAGGCCCAGCTGCTTGCGTTTGTATGATGAAATCCGAAGCCGTGCCGTGTCCCATGATCTTTTCGAAGCTCGGGTTCATGTCCATTTCATTTCCTCCTATCAAAGCTAGCTAGGTTACGGTTTAATAAATACCGTTTTGACAGAAGTGAAAAATTCAATAGCTGCCTGACCCTGCTCTCTTGAATGAGAGCTGGATTGCTTCATGCCGCCGAACGGAGCCTGCAGCTCGACACCCGCGGTTTCCGCGTTGACCCTTATTAGTCCTGCTTCCATATTCTGAACAAACGATAACGCGTTCCCGATATTTTTAGTGTATATGGAGGCGCTAAGTCCGTACGCCGTATCGTTCGCCAACGAGATTGCGTCTTCGAAGTCTTTTGCTTCTATTAAGGCAAGCACGGGTCCGAAGATTTCCTCCTGAGCGATGGACATCCGGCTCTCGACGCGATCGAACACAGCGGGAGTGATATAAAAACCGTCAGACAGAGCATTATCCTCAGGCCGCGTACCGCCATATAGAAGAACCGCTCCTTCTTCCTTTCCTTTTCGAATATACGCAAGCACGGTTTCCAGCTGTTTTTCGTTCGCGCACGGCCCGAGCCATACGGAGGCATCCATGCCGTTACCAACCTTAAGCGTCGCTACCTTTTCGAGCAGCTTCGTTTTGAAGGACTCGTAAATGGACTTTTCGACAATCACCCTGCTAGTCGCCGTACACTTCTGGCCCGTCGAGCGCAGCCCCCCGCTTATTGCGGCGTCGACGGCTAAATCCAGATCAGCGTCGCCAGCGATGATGATCGGATTTTTCCCGCCCATCTCCAATTGATATTTCGCCCCGCGAGCCAAAGCAGCCTGACCGACTTGCTTTCCGACCGCATTAGAGCCTGTGAAAGTGACGCCATGGATACCCGGATGATTAGCCATCCCATTCCCGACCACAGCTCCGCTGCCCACGATCATATTAACAACACCCTGAGGCAAACCGGCATCATGAAAGCACTGCATGACTGCCGCCGCAGTTACCGCCGTTTCGACAGCCGGTTTCCAAACTACCGTATTGCCGTATATTAATGCCGGTGCGATCTTCCAGATCGGGATCGCCACGGGAAAATTCCAAGGCGAGATGACGCCGACCACGCCCAAAGGCACGCGTGTCGTAAATAGAAACGCCTCCGCATCGCTGGATGGTATGACATCGCCGATTTTGCGCATGCCTTCTCCGGCGTAATAGCGTAAAATCGCTGCTCCGCGCGCTGTCTCTCCTTTAGCCTCGGCAAACGTTTTTCCCATTTCCCTGCACATCGTTTCGCCAATCTCTTCCAATCGGCTTTCCAGCAGCTCCGCGGTCCTGACCAGCAGCTGCCCGCGCTCTGCGCCTGTCTTGTTCCGCCAAGGCAGTCTAGCGGTTTCCGCGGCATAAACCGCTTCATTAAGCTCTATGTCGGTAGAATTCGCAACGTACCCGACTACCTCCCGTTTGTTAGCGGGATTAATGCTTTCCAGACGTTCCCGATTAACCGGCGGCTTCCATTGCCCACCGATATAATTGTCGATTTCAACGGCATTCTTCATAAGAGTCATCTCCTTTTTCTAGGCCGGCACGGCTATATTCGTTAATGTGCCAATCCCTGTAATATCAATCTCGATTCGATCACCCGGCTCCAGCGTGAACTGACCCGGAGGCACGATACAGGTTCCCGTAAGGAGCACAGTACCGTCAAACAGAATATTATCCTTGGCAAGATAGGCTACCAGTTCTCCTAATCCCCTTTTGAGCTGGCTCGTACTCGCCGTTTCATCAACAACCTTCTTTCCGCCTCGATATATGCGGCAGGATATTTGAAGATCATACGGATCCTCTACAGTGTCGGCTAGCCGAATAGCAGGACCGATGGAGCAGGATTGACGCCAAATTTTGGCCTGCGGCAAATATAATGGATTCTCGCCTTCGATGTCGCGGCAGCTCATATCGTTTCCGATCGTATAACCAAGAATACTCCCGTTCCTGTCCAGCACCAATCCGAGCTCCGGTTCCGGAACCTGCCAGCTGGAATCGCTTCGCAGGCACACTTCGCCGCCGGGTCCGGCCGTTCGCGCGGCAGTCGATTTCATGAACAGCTCTGGCCGATCGGCTTCATAAACTTTATCGTAATAGGTTGGTCCCTGTCTGTCTCCGTCTGCGGCTTCATCATTTCGCGCTTCCTTACTCCGCATATAAGTTACGCCTGCCGCCCATATCTCCGGGGCTTCCAGCGGAACAATCAGATCAAGCTGGTGAATCTCTTTGTTCAGCGCTTGGGATGATTCGATTATCCGCTTCACCTTTTCCGTAACGCTAATGCCGTCCTGTGCCGCCCTTTGTACCAGTGAGATAAAATCGGGTTCCTCTAATGAAAAAATTTCTTCAGCGTCTGTAAGCGCAGCCAATTTGAAGGAAGCGCCTTCCCGGTAACGAATAATGCGCATCAAATCACCTCATAGTTTTATAATATAAAACACAATTCTATAATATAGACATAAAAAGAGCGTATGGAGGTTTTTCCATAACGTTTGATTGGAATCGGAAGCTCTTTTTATGATCGATATCCCAATGTAGCTGAAATCCGTTTTGTTTCGTTCAACAACAGTTTAACAAATTGCTGCAGCTGCGTCTCGTCGACCTGCGAAACCAAGGTAGAAATACTCATGGCTGCCGCACAATGGCCCGAATGGTCGAAAATGGGGGCCGCAGCGCAGCGAACGCCGGGTTCATTTTCTTCACGGTCATAGGCCACCCCGTCCTGTCTTACCCCTTTCAGTTCCTCCAGGAAGGTATCCTTACGATCAATGGTTTGCGGGGTATGTACATGGAATACGTAATTGTCGAGGATCCGAGCCAATTCTCCCGGAGGGCGATAAGCAGCGAGCACTTTTCCGACCGCGCTGCTGTGCAGCGGAACTCGGCGGCCGATCCGCGAGTAGCGAATGGCTGCTTTTGCTCCTTCTACCTTATCGATATATACGCCCTCATGACCATCCATTATAACTAAGTGAACAGATTGACCGGTCAAGTCCGACAGCTGCTGAAGATGGGGTCTGGCCGTGCCTCGAATATCCAGACCTTGCAGCAGCAGCTGCCCCTTCTCGACAAGCGTCAACCCGAGCCTATATTTTCCCGTATGTCCCTCTTGATCGATATAGCCGTGCATTTGCAGCGTTTTGAGCAAAGAATGAACGGTGCTTTTGTGCAAATTCATTTGTTGGCTGATATCGGTAATTTTTAATTCTTTATTTTTGTCGTCAAACAAATTAAGAATGCGCAGAGCGCGGTCTAATGATTGAATGATCGGCATGGGCGTAATAACATCCTCTATTTTATAATATAGAACGATATGCGTAATTTTACCAAACGGTTTCCTATTCGTCCAGCCGATATTCATGCCGCTCCGCTTAGTTACATAATGCTTGTTTTACATTATAAAGCACTGTTTATCAATGATGAATTAGTGAAAATATAACATTGGAATATGACCAAGTCAAGGTTGGTTTCACGAATAAAAAATCCGCTTACAATAATTCCCGACAATTAAGGATTTTTATTGCCAATAGCTAGATTTTGTAGCTGTTATAAAAAAAGCCCGCAGAAAACGCGGACTTTACAGACTCTTCTATTGCGACCGGCTCCGACGGTTTCTTCCGATGGTCAGCAGGGAAACGACGATGCTCATCGCGAAATAGATAAGCGCGCCGAAACTTTCCATCGTATGGAAAATTTCCTAGACGAATCCGCCGTCATAGATGTCGCGGGTATGATAAATCAGATTGTCGAGCAGCCAACCGGCAATACAGACTGCCGCGGCAATGAACAGACCGTAAAACCAGCGCTTGTTCAAAGTAGCCTCCCTTTTCCTGATTAGACGAAATGCTGCGACTGCTCCCACTGTGGCTCCGATAAACATAAGGTAGTGGGATTCGGGAATGCCGTGATGCACCGGAAATCCGTGTTTGTTATGCCATGCGGTATCGGCGATGAAGCCGGCGACCATGATCAAAATGCCCAACCCTATCATTTTCATCGATATATCCCCTTCCGTTATTTTCAAATCCGGTAAAAATCCCACACGTACAGATAAGCGACAAAGATCGCGGTGACCGAAGCGAATCCATATTGCCAACGTGTCACTTTTTGTTTTCGAACGAAACGCAGCGTCAATTGCAAGAGTAGAGTCGCAAGCAGTATTACCGGCAAATAAAGAAACGGATAAGACCACCAAGGTATATCATTGATTAACACCTCCGCTATCGAAACGATAAATATAAAGTATAAAATAAACAAAACGGATACGATCGTCGCGATGGGATTAAAACCGTACCGCTTGCGTCGAACCACCCCGTACAGCCAAACTGCTGCCGATACGGCCGCTTGAATGGGATAAATCAGCGCAAGACCGAGCAGGACGGCGATATGCAGGAGCGGATGATAAAAAGCCGACTTTTGGCGTTCATACATCATGGTGGGAATGGAGCTCAGCGCCAGGACATTTGTGTCGGCATCCACATATATCCGCTCGCCTCCTCGTTCACTTCGGAAAAGATAAGGATCCGTTTCGACGAACCGGTCGTCCCCGAACAAAATAACTCCGTCACTGACTGCCTCAAGCTGAACCGTCGATAAATTTTGCGCAAAATTAAGCGGGCCCTTAAGATGCGCCCGGTTGGGAATGTAATAGCCTTCAATTTTTTGCAATTCATGCATGGGTGTGGGATTAGCTGCCGGCTGCAACTCCTGTACGGCGGGATAATAACGTTCCAGGTAAGCCGTAATGAATTGCTCCCTCAACTCGCTCCCCCCTTCGGAATTGGTTGCAATGAATATGCCCGTATTTTCCGACGGAATCAAATACAGGTAGGACTGGTACCCGTCAATGCCGCCGTCATGCTCGATCAGCCGCAGACCGTTTTGATAGCGTTCATAGAAACCGTAAGCCATGCCGGGCATATTCTTGATTGACGTGAAATGCGTTCGATGCATAAGTCCGGCGGTTTCCTCGGAAAAAATCCTGCTGTTACCGTAACGCCCTTGCTGAAGATGGGCGATCATATAACGGGAAATGTCTTCGGCTGTCGAATTCAGCGCGCCGGCGGGAAGGTGATGAATATACGAAAACGGCAACGGTTTATACTTGCCCTTGGCATAAGAATAACTTGCGGCAAGGTTAGGATCGGATTCTGTAAACCGGAAGCTTGAACGGTTCATTGCTAGCGGCTTGAAAATCTGTTCCTCCACAACGTTTTCGTAAGGTTGACGGGCTATTTGTTCTACAAGATAACCGGCAAGCGACATCCCTTGGTTGCTGTATGCGATCTGTTCTCCTGGCGCCCGGACGGAACTTGGCAAAAAGCCGTTTATCGCTTCCGCCAAAGGTTGCTGTTTCTCCCGGTCCCGCCCCACCGCGACTATCGACTCGTAGAAGCCTGCGGTATGGGTCATCAGATGATGCGCCGTAATGGGCTTGCCGCCAAGGTATGAAAGCTTGAGCCCCGGAATGTAATGTTTGATATCCTCATGAAGCTCCAGAACGCCGGACTCATGAAGCTGCATAACGGCCGTAGCGGTAACGGTCTTGGCGATCGATCCCAGCCGGAAAACGGTTGCGTGCGGGTCCGCGGAGACCTTCTTCTCGAGATTTGCGTATCCATACCCGCCAAGCAATGAAATTTCGCCGTTCTGCACAACGGAAACGACGGCACCCGGCACATGATGCTCCTCCATTTTTCGTTCCATGAAGTCTTCAACGAATGCCTGCAACTCCTGCTTTTCCGGCACGGATGCCAACGCGGAAGCGGGAAATAACGTCGCGAATAGTGCCGCACAAACGATCCTTTTAAACCAGCGCTGTCGATATGACAACATAACCCCTCCCCCCATCATGATCTCTATATCTCTCGGCTAGTATAGCAAGCTATCCTTTCCGGCAACTGTCGATAATCTTACATTTACCTTACCGTGCAGGAAATGACTTCATGCGACGAGAATTTACAAGGATATCAACGGAATAGAAAGGGTAACAAGCATGAGTATGGACATGACGATTCTTATTGCCGACGATGAACGGGAGATTGTCGGGCTGTTAAAGCTGTTTCTTGAGAAAGAAGGGTACCGCATCGCCGAAGCATACGACGGCGATCAAGCTTGGGAGCATATTCGCAGCAATCGTGTCGACCTGGCAATCATCGATATCGCGATGCCCCGGATGAACGGATTCGAATTGCTGAAACGGTTGCGAACGGAATATCAGCTTCCCGTCATCGTCATTTCAGCCAGAAACGGCGACAGCGATAAGATACTGGGATTGGGACTCGGAGCGGATGATTTCATTGCCAAGCCGTTCAATCCGCTTGAGGTCGTTGCGCGCGTGCAGGCACAGCTTCGCCGCGCATTCGAATTTAACGGATTCATAAATAGGGACCAGACGGAGGATTCGATCGCAATCGGCCCATTGGTGCTGAATCATTCCACTTGTTTGTTGTATAGGAGGAATGAGCCAATTTCGCTTACTTCGCTTGAATACAAGCTTCTGAGGACCCTTATGTCTTCTCCCGGAAGAATTTTTACGAAGCGGCAGCTGTTTGAACTCGTTTGGTCGGAGCCGTACATGGAAGATGACAATACGATCATGGTGCAAATATCGCGTTTGCGGGATAAAATCGAGGATCAGCCTAGGCAGCCGAATTATATCAAGACGGTAAGAGGGCTGGGTTATAAATTCACGGCGAAGGAAGATTGGCTTGAAACCTAAACGCAGACTGTTTAACTCACTGATGAGATCTTATATTTTGTTCGGCTTCACGATCATCGTCATCAACGCGACATTGGGGTTTTTCATGAAAGACTGGCTGACGCTCGGTAAAGCTCCCGAATTGACGGCCGGCGCTTTGGTCAGGACGGATTATGAGAACATTCCATACGACAAAGTCGAGGCAGCCGGCGGCAGGGTTGAAATTCTGGATGAGAACGGGCGTATCGTTTATGCCAATGGGAATGCGGGGACAATGGCGGGGTCAACGACAGCCTATACGCCCGAAGAGCTTCTTTTTTTGCTGGAGGACCGACAAGGAGACAAACTCCGCCGCACGCTCGCTTCCTTCCGGGACGATACCGGCAAGAGGTACACTCTGCTTGTCACCTTGCCGAAAGAAGGCAATTACGCGCAAATCTACATCAACTTCACGTTGCTGATGCTGTTCTTTTTGAGTGTATACTTGTTCAGCCGCTGGACGGCGAAGCATATTACCGGTCCGCTCGAGAAGATTGTACAAGCGATCCAGCGTATGCGGGACGGCCATTTTAACGAAAGGTTGTCATTCGAATCGGATTACGAGCTTACGCTGATTCAAGATCATTTTAACGAGATGGGGGCAAGTCTGTTACGAACGGAGCGGGAAAAGAAAGAAATCGAGTCGGGCAAAAAGCAGATGCTGCTTGATCTGTCTCATGATCTGAAGACGCCGATCACGACCATTCAGGGATATGTGCAAGCGCTGCAGCTAGGGATGGCGGACAGTCCGCAGAAGCATGAAGAATATTTGGGAATCATCTACAATAAATCTCGAATCGTGACCTCTTTAATTGAAGACATGTTCCAGCTTGCAACGCTTGAAAGCCCCGAATATCCTTTCAGGTCGGAGGTCGGAGATTTGGCTGAGCTGATTCGGCGGATTGCCATCGCGTACTACGACGTCTTCAAGCATAAAGGATTCATCATGGACGTACGAATTCCGGACAAGACGGTCAACGTCCAGATGAACGAGAAGCTGGTCCACCGAGCCGTCTCGAATTTGCTTTCCAACGCGCTTCAGCATAATAACGCCGGTACGGAAGTATCGCTTTCGCTGGATGAAATAGAAAGCGGTGTACGATTGGAGATATGCGACAACGGACCGGGTATTCCCGAAGCGCTTAAGGATACGCTGTTTCAACCGTTTAAGAAAGGCGATTCGGCGAGAACAAGCAGCGGCGGAACCGGTCTCGGGCTTGCTATCGCCCACAAAGCGGTACAACTGCACGGCGGAACGCTGAGGCTTCGCGAGGTGCCGGACAAAACGGTATTTGAAATCACGTTGCCGATATGACAAAAAAGATGCACCGAAAGGCGCATCTTTTTGTTTTCGAACCCGATAAAAACAACCCCGTCCTACTTAACTATTAGAGTCTCGATTATAATCGTATCCTATTGATTTCAGAAAAGCGCGCGCGAGCACCGCATGCCCCGCCATGTTCGGGTGCACGCGATCCCAAGCGAGAGTCCCCGGATAAATATGGGTCAACACCTGGTTAAATGCCGACTGGGTATCGACGTAAAGGGCATCATACTTAGCCGCTACCTTTTTTACGACCGCACCGTACCGATCCATCGTGCTGCGCATCGGGTCTGCCTCATTCGGCTCGATATAAAAAGGGGTCATCAACACTAGTCCTTTCAGTTGCGATCGCGTACGCGCAACCAGCTGTTCCAGCGTTTCTTCATATTCGTCGATATAGACATGCTGCTCGGTTTGCGCCGGCAGGTCGTATTGCCTCCAGACATCATTGATTCCGATCATGATCGACAGCCAGTCCGGCTTCAGATCGAGCACATCGCTTTGCCAGCGCCCCTTCAAATCGCGAACGGTATTGCCGCTCGTCCCCATGTTTACAACGCGGATTCCATACTCCGGATAAGCCGCCGTCAACAAGGCATCGACAAGGGAAACGTAACCTTTGCCGATAGCCCCGAAGAGCCCTTCCCCATATGGTCTAGCCCGTTCGCAATCCGTAATGGAGTCGCCAATCATGACCAGCTTCGATTTTGGTTCCAATAACATCGTTATAATGACCTCCTTCAAATGTGTTAACGCTATGCCTTACTTATATAGCTCCATGCTCCTTGATTAAAAATGCGTTGCGATCCGCTCCAATACGCGATCCCCGTAAATGTCCTTCATCCTGAGCTCTGGCATATGGACATAACCGACATAACAATCGCAGCACGACATGCGACAGACACGCTGCTTCGAGATCTTTTCCAACCCGTCGCGATACAAGTTGCCGATGACTTGCCGATCTTTGTAGCAGCGCTTTACGCGCCCTTCTCCCTGTACGTAAAAGACGTCATAGCCCGCTCCGCACATTTTCCCTTTGCTGTCATAGTCATTTGCATTCAAGTCGAAATAAGGATCGATGTCCCTCAATAAAGCAAGATCCGGCTCCGTATAATACGCGGCTTGATCTTTATACGCATTCACCCACATATAGATAGACGCAGGCAATTCCCTTCGCAGGGATTGCAATGCCTCGAAAGCGCTTCTTAAGCCCACCGAGCCGACGCTGAGCGGTATTCCCTGACGGTGGAGCGCCTCACACTGCTTCAGGAAGCCGGCTTCCTTTGTTTGTCCTGGATGGTATGTAGCCCAAAAGGCAGCTTTGAGTGGATTTAGTTGCTCGGTCCAATCCAGCTTGGCAGACAAATTCGTCTGGATAGCGACCTTGTCTACGTGCTCCATATGGGAGAGTCTGGTCATGGCTTCCCGGTACCAGCGATGAACGAGCCCTTCGCCATACGGGTTGAAAAAAATAGACAACCGATGACCATGCCCGCCCTGTTCTTCCACCCAATCTACGAAGGTCTCCACCTGCTGCCGATCCTTGGCCAGCGTCTCCGCACTGTCCTTGTTTTTGCTGAAGGGGCAATAAGGGCAATCGTAATTGCACGACGACAAGCTGCCGCGAAAATACAAGCTTGCCTTCATCGGAGCACGTAGCTTTCCATCAAATGTCTGACCTCGGAGGAAATGAACCAATCGCCAATGGCGTCCGAATACGCCATCCCTTCATCGGTAAGCCGCAGCAGGCCCGATTCCAGCGTGGCTAGTCCGGTCCGAAGCAGCATCTGAAGCTCCGGATGGTCGTCCAAGACGCTGCTTCCGAAACGCTCCGAGAAGTCGTAAAGAGCAAGACCCTCCGCATGCAACAGCGCTTTGAGAATAAACCTCCGCTTTTGCTCCGCTTGATCCAGTACAAATCCATAATCGGCAAAAGAATAGTCGGCAGCAGCAACGTAATCCGCTATAATACTCTCCGTCGCTTTGCGGCTAACCCCATAGCGGGAGGAGTAATGCACGCCCCGGGTATAAGAACGGGCACCGCAGCCTAACCCGACCATTCCTTCTTCCTGGCAACCATACGGAAGAAGCTCTTTGTCGGTACCGGCCTCCTGCTTGGCGAATCTGCGCATGGAATATTGCTTGTAGCCGTTAGCCAGGAGACTGCCGCGGGCAGCCTCATACATGGTCAATCGCAGATCCTTCCCTTGTTTCCGAATCTGCTCCGGCTTCACGATCGTGTGCTCCCTCGTATATAAAGGGTACAGAAAAATTTCTTCCGGCTCATAAGCCAAGACGCGATTCAGCGAATACAGCCAGGAATCCACCGTCTGGCCAGGCAGGCCGTAGATCAAATCCAAATTCATAATCGGAAATTGTGCCAGCTTCAACTGCTCAAGCGCATTCTCTACCTCATCCGGCTTCTGAGGGCGGTAAATCGCGCCCACTTCGGACTCCACAAGGCTTTGAATACCCATGCTTATGCGATCCACTTGACGATACTTCAAAACCGCCAATCGTTCTTCCGTCACCGTCTCCGGCGAGGTTTCCACGGATATAGAGGCTTTCTGCGGATTCATTCCCATTCGCCCTTCGGCAATTTCAAACAGCCGATCCAACAACCGCGGCTCCAATAGTGTCGGCGTGCCTCCCCCGACCGCGAATCTAGCCATCGGTTTATGCCGTACAAACGGCGCCAACTGTACGGCCTGTCTCTCCAACGCGTCTACGTACTCTTCGTGTATGCTAACGCGCTTGTCGGGCAAGGTGAACAAGTTGCAAAAGCCGCAGCGTGCGCCGCAAAACGGGATATGCATGTATAAAAAAAACGTCTCTGCCTGCTCTTTGCTCCACAGCTTGGATAACGGCAGCTTCGTGTCAAGCTCTCGATAGGATGTTTTGTGCGGATAAGAGTAAAGGTAGGAACGATAAGGATCCGATTTCAATCCCGCTACCCATGATTTCAGAAAGGCCTCGTCCGCGATTAATTCCTCATTATAAGGAGATGCCGGTTGACTCATCCGTCATTCACTTCCTCTCCGGGTAACCTTCCAATAGGATCTATAGCATAAATTCGCGATATGGCACATTCCATACGACATCGTGGGCCAGCCGGTGACCTTCAAAGCCGTCTTCGCCATAAGCCGTTCCGTGATCGGAAAACGCCATGCAAAATACAGGGCGCTCGCGCTCGCGAAACGCTTGGAACAATCGTCCAAGCTCACCATCGACATACCGCAGCGCGGCACGCTGCGTTTCAACGGAATCTTTCTTCGCTTCAGGTACGAAATAACGATTCGGTCCGTGGATCGCCGACACGTTCAGAAATAAAAATAGTTTCTCGTCCATATCTGACTTTTGCAGCAGCTTAATCGCATGGTTAACCTGATGCTCGGTCGAACGAGGGTTCGTTACGCCGAAGGTCATTCTCCAATAGCTTTCTTCGAAATACCCTGGAAGCACTTTGGCTAACGGCACTTTCTTCGAGAAAAATATGACGCCGCCGATACATTTCGTCCGGTAACCTTCGGCTTGCAGCCCCGAAACGATGTCCGGCGTGTCGAACAACCAGGTGTGGGGATGAGTCTTCAGCCCCGTGTTCTTGGAATGAAACAAACGGATATGCTCCGACTTATTCGTCGTCGCTGGCGTCGGAAGAAACCCTCCGAAAAAAGCATGGTGAGCGGCATAGGTAAAGCTTCCCGGCGTATGACGCTTCTCCCAATGGCCCGTACCGCAAAGATTCGGACAGTTGCGTTCTTCCAGCACAGCCGCATCGTAACGCAGCGTATCCAGCGTTATCATCAAAATATCATGGCTGCCCACGATATCGTTCATATTTATCAACTCGTCCTCTCCTCTTCCCGCGAAGGCCGAGCTTACGGACCGGCTAGCTGCTTCATTTCCCATTCATAAGGGTCGTATCCCTCGTGACGAATATGGTAGAGCAAATCTCCGTAAGGATTGACGTCCAGCACGAACGGACGTCGGCTTCCTGCGCTTAAGGCAATATCGATTCCTGCAATCGTCGACTCGGGAAATGCCTCCAATGCGCGCTCCGCACAGCTCCGAATCTCCTTTTCCTCCGATGCCGTAAGGCCGACTTCGTTTAGACTTTTTCGTTCGCTGCGCAAATGCAGATTCGTAATTGGCGTTCGGCTTACTCTTGCTGCGCTGTGGCATGATTGTCCGGCGACGACCAACTGCCTTATATCGAACGACTGACCGTCATAAGATGCTTTCGGTATCCATTGCTCGATATGGGCGCCATGCCGGAGCAGCCAGTTGACGATTTGCCGAATCATTCGGGAATCGGTATAACGAACCAGCTTCTTCACGTTATAGTAAATCGGCGGCTTGGCAATAAAATTGTCGACGCCGATCGTCGTCACTGCAACCTCGGCGCCTGTTGTCGGATTGGTCTGATATGCAATGACACCGCACGCTCCCGAACCGAACGCGAGCTTCGCGAATATGCGATTCATGCGCCTTTGTTTCATAATGGATTGCAGCGTCTCGTAATCGGGTATTGCATCCGGAGGCGACAGCAGCTTCGGAACCGGCACGCCAGCGGAGGTCAATACCTTGTGGGTTTGCCGCTTGTCGAACATGGCGGCAATGTCCATCGGAGCGTTCATCCAACCTGGACGCTGCCATAGTTGTTTCGCTTCTCCGTCCAGCTCCGCCAGCAGCCGGCAATAACCTCTGAACCATTGGGAGGGGTGATACAGCTTTCCCTTATGTTCCTGGAGAGCAAGAGCCATCCTTCGCGAGAGCGGCTGCACAACGGCGGCTTCGGGAAAGTCTGCCGATCGATGCAGGCTCCCGAACTTGTCCGGCTCAACGTCTGGCGCACCGAGCGCAATGAGTTCCCGCTCCACATCGAAGTGCTCTCCGGGGGCGTCAAGACGCAGCAGCAGCGGCTCCTCGGTCTTTAATCCCAATCGGTGTACACTCTCCGTGAGACTGGTTTTTCTCTGCAACAAATCAAGATAGCGAACTTCATAGGCGGGCGGCAGCCCCAGCTTCGCGCGGGCCGACTGAATGCCTGCCGTCCTGCGATTGCCAGGGTTGCCGATAACAATCATCTGCACCGCATTATTCCGTCAAGGACGGATAACGGTAATCCTCGTCGTCATCGTACTTTTGCTGATCGCTAATGTCGACATTTAATCCGGACTGCTTCCATTTGGCAATCATCTCGTCGGACATATAGTGATAATGAAGATCGAGGAATTTCAGCCCCCGCGCTTTGCTGCTGTTCAGAAGCGCTTCCGCCCCTTTATCCGTTAACGTTCCCATGGATAGATCCAGCGTCTCCAATTGGTCTAGAATCGGTGCTTCGGCAAGAGCAATGGCGATCTCATCCTGGATCTCGCTGTCCTTTAACCCCAGGTAGGTCAATTGAGGAAATTTCTCTTGCTCGATTAACGGCAACACATCTTCAAGGCCGCCGTCAAAGCCGTACTCTTCAACCCCCAAATACAGCTCAAGCTTCTTCAATTTGGGAAATCTTCCGCTGCTTATACTCGCCAGAACTTGCTTGCCCAAACCTCCGCAAATAATGATCAGTTCCTCCAGCTTCTCATGGATTGCAGGTTCGAGCGCAAGCTCCGTGCTCCCTTTAATCGTAAGGGAAGTCAGTTCCGGATAAGCGATTAGGAGCGGTGCCACATTCGATTGGTTGATCCACGACACTTCGCATTCTTCGTAGCTCATATCGCCGATAAAAAGCTTTCGCAATTGCGGGAACTTGCCGTTCAAACGGACCAGTGCCTCGACGATTTCACTGGAATCGTTCTCGTACGCGCCGCCCCAATCTCCGATAATGAGGCTTTCCAGCTTTGCGCTTTCCTCGCCGCCCGCCAACTGCTCGATTAGATCAACGATTTTTTCCCCGTTCTCGTATTGTTCGTAATCAAGGCTAAGCTTCTTTTCTATCATCATATGTACCTCCTAGCATGAATTCCTAATATTATACAAATCTATTATAAAGCATATTAGAAAACTTTCAAATTACGGCTCGCGTGCGAGCATCGGCTATTGCGTTTTTTGCTTTTTGACCGAGTTATCGACGGAATTGTAACCTTCCATATATGCAAAGGTATCGTTATCGGGCTCCCGGTCCATCTCGGCCCTCGATTTCCCGTCCTCGTACTCTAAATAACCTGCCATGTAGGACGCATTCCCAGTTTGATAGACCAATTGATTGCTGGCGTCGTTCAATCCGTCAAAATATTCATTGAATCCCGTAATATACGCCGCGGTATTGTCATTTTGACCGTTATCGGACTGGGCATCTTCAAAGCCGTTATTGTAATCGTCGTAGGCAGCTTCATAGGCGGAAGTTGAAATTTGCTTGGCTAGACTGCCTTGCGCATCTTCCAGGCCGCTCTCGTAATCGATAAAGCCTAACTTGTAGGCATGGTGCCCCATAGGTGGTCCATTCACGCCGTTCCGGGCATCGGTCCAGCCGCTCTCGTAATCGTTGAAGCCGGCTTCATACGCATGGCCGTCCCGAAGCGGAGCATCCTCCCAGTTATCCGCAACGTCAAATCGTCCTTCGTCATACTCCTCGAAAGCCCGATTATAAGCGTAATCTGCCCGCTGCGCGGGTACACCGGAGCGGACATCGGTCAAGCCGGTCATATAGTCGTCGTGACCAGCCTTGTAAGCTGCCGTATTTTGCAGGTAATTTTGACTGCCGTCGGCGTCCTGCCATCCGGCCTCGTATTCGTCGTGCGCAGCCTTCCGCGCCTTATTTTGATTTTCCGGATTGAGTCCCTGCCGCGCCTTGTCCAAACCATCGTTATATTCATCATGAGCCGCCTCGTAGGCATGATAGTTAAATGGAGCGACATTGCCTGCCTGCGCGCAAGCGAGACCGTCCAAATAATCTTGATGCCCTTTTTTGAAGCCTTCCTTATCTATATTGCAATCGTTTCTGCTCTCCGCGCGGATGAAACCGTCCAAATAGTCCTGATGTCCTTCCTGGTAATCGTCGCTGACCAACAGGTTATTGTTGTTGACGCGGGCAGCCTGCCAGCCGGATTCGTACAGTTTTTTCTTCATCTCTGTAATGTGATCGTCTACAATCGGATAATGCTCCAGCATTTTGTTGATCACGAGCTTGGCGTAACAGGAATACTTGTTTTGGCTCAACCATTCTATCTCCGCCGCATTCAATTTATCGTACTCGTCGATCACATGCGTCAATTGGTCGAACATATCGGCAATTTCGTCTTTCTTTTTGGAAAGCTCGTTCGTAATATGATTCCATGCGGCAACATTGCCGAAGTTGGAGTTCTGAATTTGAGAGATACCTTTCGCATCTCCTTTGGAATCCAAAACGATAGCCTTAAGGACGAAACCGAGATTCATTGGCTTGATGCTTTTCAGTTTCGGCTCTACCAGTTGGGAGAGCATGGAAATAATCGTTTGTTCCTTGGGAATGATCCGCGTGACTTCCTTATAAAATTCCATAATCCCGTCAGCCACTTCCTCAATGACAGGATCGAAGCCCTTTTCTCCCTTGTTCTTGGTCACCGACAGCTCGACCCAATTGTTGGTGATGAATTTTTTGTGGCTCGCGTCGGCATCATCGGTTCCTACCGCTGTAGCGACTCCCAAATCTTGCGGCCCTTGGACGGTACCATGCTTCGACTTGATGACGCAGTTCACGTAGTGGGTCAGCTTCGACCTACCCCCGTTCACGGAAAGCACGTAGGCTTCGCAATGCAGATCCGCGTCGACATAGTTGCGATCATCGTCGGTATATGCCGTGTTCAAGCTTTCGTTAATATTTTTCACTTCCACATGATAATAGACGAAATAACCGGATTGGTTGACCCACTTTTTCACGTGGCTTTCCACGAATTGTTCATGGTCTTTGTTGGCCCTCTCCGTAATCGGAAACAAATTTTGCTCGAGGCCCGGACCGCCGAGACTGTCATTGAGCAAATGTCCGCGGATGTACCTGTTTTCGAGACCCGGATGTTTTTTGCGATTGGTAGGCAAATACCGCATCAGCGCGCGCTGATCCGTCGGGCCGAAGCCCTGCGGATGGTTGGGACCAAGCAAGCCCGCGGTCATTACCTTTGCCCATGCATGGCCGGTGGAGCTTTTTCCCGTTTTGAACTTGACGTCTTGTTTATCCGGCATACCGTGGGAATCGCCTTTGTTCAGCGCATAATTGTTATTGCCGGTAAACAGGCAGGCGCCTTTAGGATTGATTTCCATTGCAACCTGCGCGGTTGGCGTTCCTAAATCTTTAAATCCGATCTGCTTCAGGCCAAAACGAAGCTGCAGCAGCGGGAAATACGCGCCGATCTCATCTAAAGTGCCGCATTCCGCCATGACTTTATCGACCGTTGACTGAGCAAGGCGAATGTCGCGTTCCATCTCTTCCCGCGAGCGCTTGGAATCGGAAGGCTGCATCGCCAAAATGTCCTCGATAGACAGCGAATGCACTTCCTCCTCCTTGAGCTCGTCTTGCCCCTCATTCGTTTGCATCTCCGATTCCGCCTTGCTCGGCATGGTTGACAGACTTTCGGGCTGCTTCCCTTTCGCCTCTGGCACCTTGTTTTTAGGAATCGAGCCCTGGAGCATGCGCTGCACAGCCATATTTCCGATACTTTTCTGGAGCTGCATCATTTCTTTGGCGCTAAGCGGAACCCCGCTTACCGTTTCCTTCTGCTCCGTTGCGTTCAATGGAGGTGCAGCATGGGGGGGGTCGGTCTTAACTTCCGCTTTTGGCTGAAATTTCGCGAACATATTTGGACTGCTCCCTTATGATTCCTATAATTTCCTCAATACAAGAATTATAAAATAATTCATGAACCTTGTCTCGTCGAAATCGCTAACTATCTTATTCTAGCTCCTTCAAAACGGGTTCCTACGCCACTTCGAACAGAATTTTCGTTAATAAAAAAAGCCGCAAATATGCGGCTTCTTAATCATATATGTTCTCACGCAGCCCGTTGCTTCATGAATTTTCACAATTCCTCCGAATTAGGATCCGAACTCGTCCCAACCGCTCAAACATGCAATACCTCTTGCTTCAGCGGTGACAGCGCATGCGACACGTCTATATAAATAAATGCGTCGTATCGCTGCGCGATAACGGAAGGTACGTAGTTGCCGCGTTCATGCCGTGGATTGTACACCACTCCAATCGCCCGATGTCCAACCGGTTCAACAAATAGGGACTCCTTCCGGTCGAAAAGCATGATTTTATCGAAGGCACCGGCCCGGTGCATAAGATCCTCCCAACTGTCCGGCTGGGCTTCCGGCACCTGCATTGTCTTGGCTTCCCCGCCCCATCGATCGGACGCGGTTACGGTTCCCCGATGCGTACCGAAACCGACCGCATATACCCGATCTTCACCGTACTTCTCCCGGACTAACTGACCAACATTTATCATTCCATCCGCTTTCATATCCGTAGCCCGCGCATCGCCGATATGCGTATTATGTTCCCACACGATGGCCTTCGCAGCCTGCCCGTGTGAGGCTTTGATCCTTTCCAACGCTTCGACCATATGGCGGTCCCGTACGTTCCAGGAATCCGGTCCACCTCGCACCATCGATCGATAGTAACGTTCGGCATTCACCGCTACCAGCGCATTAAGCTCCTCGCTGAGCGACGCTTCATCGTCGCTACCGCTTCGCTTTCTTGCGGCTTGAAGATCAGCCAGCAGCTTCACAACCTCTTCTTCGCAGCTCTCGGATAAAAATGCAGCTGAAACCCCATAATTTTGCGGATCGCGGTCGTACGGATCGAAGCAGGCAAAAGCTTTATGCGCCGTATCGAGCTCCGGTGAGCCCGTTTTTTCCAAATGCCTTAAAATTTCATCCATGGATTCCCACAAGCTATACACGTCGATGCCGTAGAAACCTACCTTACTCTTTACCGATTGAGGTTTATTATAATCATAAAGCCATTGCGAAAACTGCAAAATTTCTTCGTTTGCCCACATCCAGGTCGGCCAGCGGTTAAAATCGCGCAGCGCTTCCCGGGCGTTCGGCGCAGTGCCGGCATATTGTTTCAGGTAACGATTCAAGGTATAACAGGATGGCCAGTCTCCCTCCACTGCGATGAAGGAGAATCCTTTCTCCGTAATTAACTTCTTAGACAGCTCGGCTCTCCACGTATAAAACTCAGACGTGCCGTGCGATGCTTCTCCCAGCAAAACAAAATCCGCATCGCCGATCGCTTGGACTACTGCGTCAAGATCGTCCGCACCGTCCAACCGGATCATCGATTCTCTGATTTTCCCTACTGCCTTCTCGCTATTCACTCTTACTCATACCCCTCACTGTTAATGTCGCAATACGATTTGCCTATCGGTATATCGTTTCCTGAAAGAGCGTCATTATGTAGGCAAAATAGCATCAACCATCAATCGAATTAGGTGTTTCCCGAGAGTCGTAAAACGAAAACCCCGCGTAAGTTAGCGGGGTCTTATTTAAACATATTGCTACCTTATATCGTTCACTATCACTAACGCTTTGCGTAAATTTTCCACGCTACCACCGTCATTATATTTCTCCCAAGCTACTACCCTTGTTTCACCAGGTTTTCTGCCGTGCGGAAAGCCAAGGCAAGAATCGTCAGTACCGGATTGACGCCTCCATTGGTCACATGCACAGAGCCGTCGCTCACCCAGAGGTTGTCGTATCCATGTACGCGACCTAAAGGATCAGTGACCGATGTCGCTGGATCATTTCCCATACGCAGTGTGCCCGCCTGATGCTGCCCGGCACTAAGCCCGCCACCTGGACGAGTTCGCCATACCTCGCGTGCGCCGGCAGCCCAGAGCCACTTCTCCGCTTGCTCTGCCAGCATGGCTGAAGCTCGAAGAGATTCGGGATGGATACTTCCGGAGAGGCTGGCTACGGGTATGCCAAAGCGATCTTTGACCGACTTCGATAGCCGCACTCTGGACTCTGCGGTCGGGATCTCTTGAATCGGTCCCTGAATTTGGCTGGTGCGCAAGTAGCTGTCGCGCATCGTTTCTTTCCCTGCGCTCCCCCATCGCGACGCATCCGGGGCAAGCGCTCGATGCCAGTGAATGAGCGGCAACCGAGTAAACTCGTTGGCAAGCAATCCTCCCCCGATAATTCCGCCTTCGTTACTATGGTCGAAGCGGAAGGTGGCAATACTCACTCCCGGACCAAGACCATCTTGAACCGGTTCATCAAAAAGGCCGTATGCGCCAGAATAAACATGGCCTTGAAGGTTTCTTCCTGCTTGTCCATTCCGATTGCCGACTCCATGCGGCTCCGAATCACTTGCCGAATTAAGAAGAAGGCGTGCGCTTTCGATGGCTCCGGCGGCTACGACTACGTGCCCGGCCCGCACTTGCCGTCGCTGGATGGAACCCTCCATTTGCCGTACTAGACGAACCCCGGCGGCATGTCTTCCTCCCTCGGTATCGATGCGCTCCACCGTAGTATCGCAGATTAGATCGCAGTTACCGGTAGCAATAGCCCTCACTAACATTGTATTGTGTCCGCCATTCTTACTGTTGGTCGGACAGGCAAATCCGACACATTGGCCGCACCGTCCGCAAGCAGGCCGACCGTCCCGATCGACGGAGTTGATAAGGAGAGGCACCGGACCCGCTTCCCATCCTAATTTCTCAGCCGCCCGCGCCAGGCGTTCTGCTTCCAGCGTCGGCGGCAGCGCTGGCATTGGGTAAGAACGATGCCGATTCCCGCGTCCTGGATGGGCATTCCCGTCACCGGAGACGCCGACTTCCCACTCGGCCCGCATATAATAAGGCTCAAGATCCTCATAGCGAATCGGCCAATCGCTTAATGAACTCCCGTCTGGTATCCCGTAGCGACTCGCCATACGGAAGTCTTCCGGATGAAATCGCCAAGCTTGCGCCCCGTAGATCCGCGTCCCTCCGCCCAGCGTCATTGCGTTATTGTGATAGTCGCCTTCAAAAGGCGCGGTGATCCGCTCGCCTCCGCCCGCCAATAGAATCGTACGAGGGTTCCCTTGAAGTTCTGGTCCCGTGTTGTGGCCATACTTGCTAAAACGATGGTTACGCAAATGGTCGTTGCCTACCTGACCGTATCGAAGCCAGCTTCCGCGCTCCACGACGAGAACGTGTAGTCCGGATTCAGCCAATACAGCCGCGGCTACCGAGCCGCCAGCCCCAGCTCCTACGATGATAACATCATACTGGTCTTGAAGTTGATCGAAGGTTTTTTGCGGTAAATCGATTTCCGGGACCTGCGCATGTCCTTCGGAAACGGGGCCTGGACTAAATCCGATCATGTCCCATGATCGGCCTTCACGATTCCCGCCTGCCTCAGGACTTCCATAGTAACCTTCGATGACCATACACAATAAAGTTTCAAAGAAGCGTTTAGACGAAACAGGCCAGTCCCGAAAGGATTCATGCTCGGCTTCGTGCAGCAGTCTGTCTTTCTCATGAGCGGACAATTCCGCAAATGGTTGGCCATGTAGAGCAAATGCTTCTGCATCCAAGGCAAGAAGCCCAGGTTCTATCACATCCGTCCAAGTAACGACATCCTGGGCGGCACAACGTTTCAGGTATATCAGGGCTCCTCCTTCGGACGCCGACGGCCATTCATCTTCCGGAATCAACCGGTCGGAAACCGCTTCCAAAATCAAAGAGACCTCGATCGGAAAATGGTTCTGATCGTCAAGATTCATTTCACTTCCTCCATCCTAAGACACTCAGCAACAATATATGGACTCATCCTTATAAACGCCTCCTCTTATAATGTCCAAGCGGTAGCATACCAGCATATTTTCGTGAGTACCCTGCAACTCATCGGCTTTAATTGCTTAAGTCCTGTTGTGGGTTTATGTGTAGTGTTATTTTAACATATCAATAACCCGGTGATCATCATTCATTATTTGTTCAGCGTGGGGCTGCTTCCATCGTTCTTGGATTCCGGCTCCGTCTGCGATTTGTCCTACTGATGCTAGTTGATTCATAAAAGAAATATAGTATTGGTCGACTTAATTGATTTAATCGTCAGAAAAGAGGCAGTGGTTAGCTGTGTACGAACTAAGGGGCCGTCCCTAAGCTATTGGCTTTGGGACAGCCCCTTTTTATATTTGAATATATTCTTCCATTTTTGAAATTGCGATTTAGGTTAACGGTACCTGAAACCATTTCATCAATGTAACTATGATGACGATCGAAACCAAATAAGCCTTGCCTGGACTTACATGATGAAATCGCATCATCGTAAACATCATTAGATTAAACAGTATCGAGTGATACAATTGCCATCCATGATCGTATGTGATCCTTCCGAAGAAGGCTAAGACGGCCTCAACCCCTACATATATGCAGACCCACATTATTATATACCGGAACGGTTTCCTCGGCTTTGCCGGATAGCGCGATAAAAAGATGAAAATACTCAAAGGCATACTAATAAACGCATGGATAAGCACGACTAACTTTACGTCAGGGAGTACATCCGGGTGAAAGATCCATAGGGGATGGGATCTTGTTAAATATTCGTACAGCAACCCCCCTGTAACGATGTACAGCATCGTGGAGTGATATTGTTTCCACTTGCTCCAATCTCCCCATCGCCAAGCAGCGAAGATCGTGAACAATGCAATGGCGATATGCATGGTAAAGCAACCTTTCTGTATCTGATTCCTACGCGGTCATTATTAAGTTTTTCTAATCTCGACATAATTATTCACGGATTACATTGCTTTACAAGGGACTATGCATAAAAAAGACTGGAGTTTATTTTGCTTCTTCACCATGATTGGGCTTGGTTATAGGATTGTATCAACAAGCGGCATTCCGTATACAACGGAAACGACAAGGAAATAATGGATGTTATTATGAAGATGAACAACGGTGTTACAAATCGTGGGCAAAATGAAAATGCAATGCCCAAAGTCACGCTTCTTCACAGAAGCCTCAAACAAAATTTGGAGCAACTCAAAAGAGAGCTTGGCGAGAGCTCCGATATTATGATGCAGGAAATCGAGCTCGGCAAGAACGGGCAGCTTCTGTCCGTCATTTTATATACAGACGGATTGGCGGACAAAAACGTGATTAACGGCTCGATTATGGGAACGCTGTTGTCGGATAGGTTCAATGAATCGATCGAAGCGGTTACGGGACGGACGGAGCCGCTCCCCCTGCCCAAGCCGTTTTTTCAGTCGATGGGCGATAACATGGTGATCGAGGATTTCGAAACGCTTTACAACTCGTTATTAACGGGTGAAACGATCCTATTGTTTAATGGATACGTGAACGGACTATCGATAAGCACGCAAAGCTGGAAGGAACGCAGCATTACTCTGCCTACTTCGCAAAGCGCGGTAAGAGGTCCTCAGGAAGGGTTCACCGAAACGCTCCGGACGAATACGGCGATGATTCGGAGGAAAATCAACGATCCGAACCTCTGGCTCGAAACGATGCAGATTGGAAGAGTTACCAAAACGGAAGTAGCCTTCATGTATATGAAGGGAATCGTGAAAGACGAAATTGTCGAGGAGGTACGGGCACGTCTTGAACGAATAGACATCGACGGCATTCTGGAGAGCGGTTATATCGAGGAGCTTATACAGGATGAAGCTTATTCCCCCTTTCCCACCATCAATAATACAGAGCGCCCCGACACGGCAGCTGCCCAGCTGCTCGAAGGACGCGTCGTTATTCTGGTGGACGGAACTCCTTTTGTGCTTGTCGTCCCCATGCTGTTTATTTCTTTTTTTCAGACGGCGGAAGACTATTATCATCGTGCGGATATTAGCACGCTTCTTCGGATTATACGTTTCGTCAGTTTTTTTATCGCGATGATAGGTCCGGCCGTTTATATAGCCGTCACCACCTTCCATCAGGAATTGATTCCGACTCAATTGCTGATCAGCTTGGCTGCGCAGCGCGAAGGCGTACCTTTCCCGGCTTTCATCGAAGGCTTGATGATGGAAGTAACCTTTGAAATTTTGCGCGAAGCGGGAATCCGCATGCCGAAAACGGTTGGACAAGCTTTATCGATTGTAGGTACGCTTGTTATTGGACAAGCCGCCGTGGAAGCGGGCATTGTATCGGCTTCCATGGTTATTGTTGTCTCCATTACCGCTATTGCAAGCTTTGTGATTCCTGCCTACGGAATGTCAATCTCCATTAGAATGATAAGGTTCGTCTTTATGGGGCTTGCGGCATCATTTGGTATCTACGGCATTGTCGTCGCTCTGATTGCGCTTGTCATCCATCTTTGCACGATCCGATCTTTCGGTATTCCTTATTTGAGCCCGTTTGCTCCTTTCGTGACGGGTGATCATAAAGACACGATTTTTCGGCTGCCCCACTGGGCAATGAGTACCCGCCCGAAGTTTATCAGCCAAAATCATGTTCGCAAACATGGCTCCAAACCGTCTAAACCGAAGTCTTAGGTTTGGACCAGAAAGGAATTTCGCCCCATGATCAACAAACTTTGTTTGATAATCTGTTGTCTTCTGCTGCTGCTCCTATTGCCTGGTTGCTGGAACCGAAGAGAGCTCAATGAGCTCGGAATCGCGGTAGGAATCGGGATCGACAAGGTGGGCAACAATTACCGCGTTACCGCCCAAGTCGTTAATCCTGGTGAGGTTGCGATGAAGATGGGCAGCAACCGATCTCCCGTAATCATCTATGAGGCAACGGGCCGAACGGTGTTTGAAGCGTTGAAGAAAATGACCACGAACAGCCCTAGAGCGATCTATTTATCGCATCTTCGAATTCTTGTTTTCGGTGAAGCTATGGCCAAAGAAGGCATTCAGAATCCGTTGGATCATTTCTCCAGGGACCACGAAGTCAGAACGGATTTCTTCATTGTCGTTGCCAAAGGCAACACTGCTAAAAACGTGCTCCGGGTGTTGACGCCGCTCGAGAAAATTCCAGCCAATAGTTTGTTTCTTTCACTCGACAGATCGCAGAAGCTGTGGGCGCCAACGGCTACGGTAACGTTAGATCAGCTCATTTCCGATTTAATCAGCGAAGGCAGCAATCCCGTCCTTACCGCAATTAAAATATTCGGCGATGGTCAATCCCACGATCCGGAAAATGCAAACGACATCGATCCACGCGCCCGTCTTTACTATTCCGGACTCGCCGTGTTCAAAGCGGATAAATTAATAGGCTGGCTAAACGAGAAAGAAAGCAAAGGCTACAATTACTTGAAGGATAACGTTAAAAATACGGTCGGCGTTCAATCGTGCCCGGGAGGCGGCAACCTATCGGTCGAAGTCTTCAATACGAAAACGTCGACGAAAGGATCGGTCGTTAACGGCAAGCCTTCAATTGATATACGGATTGAAGCGGAAGAAACAATCGGAGAGGTTATGTGCCAAATCGACCTGTCCAAGACGTCGACGATAACGATGTTGGAGGATCAATTGGAGCAGAACTTAAAAGGAATTTTGCGGCAAGTGATCGATAAAGCCCAACAAGAATGGAAAGTGGATATATTCGGGTTGGGTGAGGTTATTCATAGGTCTAATCCGCAAGCATGGAAATCTTTGAAACAAAATTGGAATGAGCAATTCACCGGTATGAACATAACCGTAAATGCTGAAGTGAAAATAAGGCGCGTAGGAACGGTCATTAACTCTTTTCAGAAAAAACCCGAAGAGTAGGCGAGAACGTATGTGGTTAATAGTCGGAGTTGTTCTTTTAAGCATTCTATTGATTCGGCTTGAAGTGCCTGCCCTGCTCAAAAAAAAGAAAATCAAAGAGCTGTGGTTATTTTCCTTGATGCTGCTGGGAGGAATAATGCTCACCATTGCCAAAGTCGCCCATTTGCCCATTCCCAATCCGCTTGATTTTATTACATGGGTCTATCGGCCGGCGAGCGATATGATCAATTATTTTCTAAAATGACATGGGGGGTGAATTGCGATGAATAAAAACATTCGAATATCGGTGCGCCAATTCACGGTGCTTATCCTGTTATATACAATCGGAACTACGATATTGGTGATCCCATCCAGTCTTGCCGTCGATGCAAAGCAAAATGCTTGGATTGCCGCTGCTGCCGGATGTTTGATTAGTACGGCCATTGTCGGATTGTATATTTGGCTCGGAGGTAAGCTCGGAGATCGAACGTTGATCGAATACGTCGAATACGTATTCGGGAAATGGATGAGTGTTCCGCTCACCCTTCTCTTTCTCTTTTTTTCGTTTATTGGCTCGGCAACCGTTCTGTTTTATATTGGTAATTTTATGACGACGCAGGTGATGCCCGAAACGCCCATCGAGTCTATCGTTATTCTATTTACCTGCATTATCGTCATGGGATTGCTAGCCGGTCTTGAGGTGCTCGCCCGCGCTGCCGAAATATTAATGCCTTGGTTTCTCCTGTTATTTATCGTTTCGACCTTTTTCCTTATTCCAGAAATTGAAATCGAAAAAATTCAACCTGTTACGGAAATCGGTTTGAAACCGATCTTTAAGGCTTCGTTATCCTATCTCGGCACTGCCTCGCTTCCGCTCTTTGTATTTTTGATGGTATTTCCTGCTTTCATTCATGACCGAGCGAAAGCCAAAAAAGGCTTCCTAATTGGCAATCTGCTCGGAGGTTTGTTTATTATTGTCATCACTTTCCTAAGCATCTCCATACTGGGTGCGGATTTTACGGAAAGAAACCTATATCCAAGCTATGCGTTGGCCAAAAAAATAAATGTCGGCGATTTCATACAACGAGTGGAAATACTTATGGCAGGCATGTGGTTTATTACGATATTTTTTAAAATTTCGTTTTATTCCTACAGCTTCGTTACCGGGCTTGCCCAGCTTTGCGGCATTAAAGAGTACCGCCCGCTCGTCGTCCCCTATGGAATCCTATTGATCGTTTATTCGCTCACCGTCTATCCAGACGTCGTTTATATGATGGATTTTGACTCAACGGTTTATATACCTTACATTTTATCGATCGCCCTTCTATTGCCGGCATTCATTCTAGCGGCAGGAGCCATAAAGGAGAATATGAGCAAGTAACCGTATTGATTTATGGTCGGATTCGTTTAAATTCCATAACGTCATTTACGATTTGTTCAATCTGAATCCTCGCATCATCCGTATTGGCCGCTTTCACGACAAAAGAGATTTGTTCATCATGTTCGTTGGAGGAAAACGAATATTTGGGATCATAATAATAGGTAAGAAGCAATTCCACGGCTGAATGATACTTTTCACTCATCAGACTTGATTGGATTTCTGCCGCAACGGGCGTATGGATTCTGGATTTTATAATTTGGAACGATCTTATGCACTCGTCTATATTTTCCCAGGGCTTATAATCGTCAATGATTTGTTTTACGCGAGCCTCGAGGGGGAGCTCCAATCGAATATGTTGCCCTCTTGCTCTCAAATCCGTCATAAGATCCGGGACTGTTATATTGCCAATTCGACGGCTCTCCGCTTCAAACAATACATGAGAAGATTGTGCATTCGCTTGTAATTCGTCAAGAAGCAACGAATCGAACATTTTTTGGTTATGTGACTTCAAACCGATCGAACCAAAGATAGATCCTCGATGGCCGGCTAGAGCTTCAAGATCCAAGACGGGATGTCCATTTTGCTTCATGTCGCGCAAGATGATCGTTTTACCGCTGCCCGTGTTTCCATGTAAAACGAACGACTGCGGTTCAAATTGGATTTCCCTCAATTGATCCACTACATATTGGCGATAAGCGCGGTACCCTCCCGAAATCCGATAAACCCGGATTCCCATAAGAGACAAAACTGTCGCAGTCGTTTTACTCCTCATGCCTCCACGCCAACAGAAGACAGTCTTATTCTCTGCTATATTGGCAAAGGTTTTGATGAAAGACGGCAATTTGGCCGAAAATATTTCCAAGCCTCTCTCTTTTGCCGCTTGTACGTTGACTTGCTTGTAAATGGTTCCAACTTCCGCTCGTTCCTGGTCGTCGAATAGCGGAATGTTTAGACTGCCGGGTATAGTGGCTTCATTATATTCGGATGGAGATCTTACATCGATCAGTACGAGTTCTCTCCGATTTCGAAGTTCATAACATTCCTCGATCGTGATGTCTTGAAACATAGTTTAATGACTCCTTATTGGTTTATCTTAACGTACCGCGATTCGACCGGCATGTTCGGTTGTTGCTTCACCGATTATCCGCGCTTCAACGCCGGCTTGCTTGAGCTCATCCAACATCCGTTCTGCCTGCTCTGCCGCAACGGCAATTAATAAACCGCCCGAGGTCACTGCATCGCAAAGAATCCAACGGTCGATTTGATTCATCGTTTCGGGGAACACAACGTCATTTTCAATATGCATAAAGTTATTTTTCGTACCGCCTGGAACAAAACCTTTTTCGGCAAGTTCTCTCACCCGAGGGAGCTTTGGAACATCTTCGTTAACGATTGTTATTCCAACCTCGCTTCCTTTAGCCATTTCCAACGCATGTCCGATTAAACCGAAGCCCGTTACGTCTGTACATGCATGTGTATCATATTTATTCATGATTTCGGCTGATGTCTTATTTAAAGTAGCCATTACGCGAGTAACTCGTTCTATTTCTTCCATGCTTAATTGTTCCTTCTTGATAGAGGTTGTCATGATGCCAACGCCAATCGGTTTTGTAAGGATAAGCTTGTCTCCAGGTTTGGCGCCCGCATTGGTTTTAATATGATCCGGATGAATCAATCCGGTGACGGCCAGACCGAATTTAGGCTCCTTATCGTCAATGGAATGCCCGCCAACGAGCGTAGCCCCGGCTTCCATCACTTTATCCGCAGCACCCCGCAGGATGTCCGTTAATATGCTTTTATCCAAGGTCGATATCGGAAAGGCAACAATGTTTAACACCGTTAACGGCTTTCCTCCCATTGCGTATATATCGCTAATCGCGTTAGCTGCGGCAATTTGTCCGAATGAATACGGATCATCCACGATTGGCGTGAAGAAATCCACGGTTTGAACTAATGCCAGATCGTCGCTTATTCGAAATACGCCGGCATCGTCGCTTGTTTCGATGCCCACAAGCAAATCCGGATTGTGCTGGGCGGCCGGAAGACCGGCTATAACCTGTTTTAAATCCGCTGGACCTATTTTGCAGCCGCATCCTCCCTTGCTGGATAGGGATGTTAGCTTTATTGTATCATTTGGATTCATCGTTTTCCTTCCTCTCATGCTTACCGTTGTAATCGTTATTAAAATCGTACATGAAGTTTCAAGCGAACGCAAATTCATTATTGCCTGATTCGTCCTTATAATGTGGTATAATCCACTTTAGACTCAGTTCATAAATCATAGTTGCTGGAGGATATAATGACACCCTATCAAAGTTCGAAATACTTACCACAAGAGAATACACGCAAAGCGTGGTTGCTAATCGGTATCTTCATTGTCATTACGGCACTTGGATTGGCTTATGTAAAGTGGTGGCCCTATTACGGCAAAGCTTTATTAGCAGCGGATCAGCACTCGATAGGAACGTCTATTCTGACGGGAATAGGTGCCGATCAAGCGATATCCATATGGCAATCCGCTTCTCAGTATACCATTACTTATTTCAAAGCGGTTTGGAAAGCGGCATTACTCGGCATGATCGTCGCTACATTGATTCAAGCCTTGCTGCCTGCCAACTGGCTCCAAAAGCTGCTTGGACGCTCTTCGATGAAGAGCACTTTAATTGGCGGAGTTTCTTCGCTGCCTACCATGATGTGCTCATGCTGTGCCGCACCAATTGCCGCGGGCATGCATAAACAACAGGTATCCATCGGGGCAAGTCTTGCTTTCTGGCTAGGAAATCCCCTATTAAACCCGGCAACGCTTGTGTTTATGTCGTTTGTGCTTTCTTGGAAGTTTACCGTTTTACGCGTCGTTTTTGGACTCCTGGTTACTTTTGGCATCAGCTATGTTGCAAATCGATTTGCAAACCCGAACAAAGTAAACGAATTGGTTGCATCTCAATTGTCGACAACTTCAAACGAACAGCATGCTTTATGGACGCGATGGATAAGCAGTTTTGGAAAGATGTTCCTTCAAGTCGTTCCGGCTTACGTTATCTCCGTATTCATATTAGGAGCCTTACAAAACGTTATGTTTCCTGTATGGGCGAATGAAGGCTTCCTTGTCATTGTTCTTTTTGCAATCGTTGGGACGCTATTCGTTATTCCGACAGCTGCCGAAATACCGATCATTCAATCTTTTCTTTCCCTTGGAGTTCATGCAGGTCCTGCAGCCGCTTTGCTCATCACGCTGCCGGCAGTTAGCCTGCCCTCTCTCCTTCTTGTTTCTAGAGCCTTTCCGCCGAAAGTACTGACATTTGTTACTCTCTCCGTATTAACGCTTGGTATAGTTTGCGGCGTGATTGGTCAATTGTGGTTATGAATCCGAGGCAGCTTCACGACCTTAAACCTTTATATTATTTGGTTTCCGATAAACCAGCATGATTAGAAAGAGAAAAAGCGGTATCGCGATCTGAAAGATTAGAAACAAGGGAGGCATCTTCTCTAAACCTACCCACATATGATGGGTGTAATTGGGTGATATAAGGGATGCTGCGTATATAGCAATCCCCAACGGTATCACCCACTTTTTCAAACCAATACCTGTTATTTTCTGCAAGCCAGTCACTGCGCCGACAAAAAAAGCTGCCATTTTAATTCCTAAACCCATAAATAGGATTAAAACGAAAAGCACGTCCATTCGTTCAAAAACGTCGATGATTTCAATCAACTGAATAACTTGCAAGAGCGGAACCGTGCTTTTTTCCACAAGATGAGGTCCGAGGACAAGAAAGTTCATTTGATTGATTATAGTTAGAAAAATCGCAACGAATAAGTAAGAAGTAAGTACGGGTCGGCGCAGCCTTCTTCTTACCTTGACAAGGGGGAAAAACACGAGAAAAAGGACAAGCTGCCCGAACGGAAAGGCTACAATTTCCGGGAATGCCGCGTTCCATATCGGTTTCCAACCCTGTTCAAGTAATGGTCGCATTTGTTCATATTCAATCAAACCCGTCCCCACTGTCATCGTGCCTAAAAAAAGATAGCTGAGGATCATGATTGGAAACAGAGCAAGACTAGTCAAAAACAGCACACGGGCGCCATATCGTACCGTATTGCCGACGACGAGTACGGATAACAACAAGATGATAAGCAGCGGTGTCCTATTTAACAAAACCAACACAGTCAATTCTCCCAAATCCCGCAACACGCGAGATGCCTCATAAGCAAAATAAACGATAAAGGATAAGCCGATAATCGTACCTGCCCATTTCCCGAAATAATAGCGGCATAGTTCGAAGAGATCCCGCTCAGGGTCCCTATAATAGATCGCCAGATACAGCAGCGTAAGCGCCAATCCGATAGATGCAGCTATAATCATAGCCAGCCAAGCATCCTGTTTAGCCTCCGACCCGAGCATGAATAAGGTTGTGCTTCCGATCTCGAATAGGATTAAGGTGCTGACCAGTTCCGGCAACTCGATTGTCGGCTTACTCATTTTTTTCCCCCGCTCTTCCCTTCCGATTCGACGAAAGCCTTACTGAAAAAACCCGGATGTTGGATTGTTGCTTTCACGTGAACGTCGAGCTTTATCTCGCCTAGCTCTTTTTCTGCCCAAGTTTCTTTTATTTCATTCCAATCCCGGGGGTATTTCCGATGGACATGCCCGGCAAACCCGGGCAGATCTACTTGCATCCGCTGTACCGCCTTCCACCCTAGATGGATGTAATTCTGAATTTGTTTCTCTATTTCTTTTTCCATTTCCCCACTAGCCTTTAGGTCGGCAGGATCAGCCGGGCAGGTCGATTCTGTCAGAACCCCGCCTACCTTTACCTTCAGCTGCATCTTATAGTCGTTCCCTTCCTTTATCGGTGTTACTCGCGTTTTCGCTGTTCTAATTTTGAAGGAGGCAAAATTTCGGGTAGATTCGGACCCTGGGCAACTGAAGGAAATGCTGCTCATTTTAATCTTGTCAGACATCCACGAAACACCAAAGCTCTCCTGCCAGGTCATCCATCCAATTAAGCGATCTTCTTTGAACACCCCCAGTCGGGAAAGCTTAAGTTTTTCCTTGGAAGAGGTTTTCTTGAAAACATCAAGCGATTCCAGGGCCTTCCCCCCATCTCCGGCTACACTGATTTCAGGTACGCCGGCTGATTTTGAATCCGAACTTATTTGTTTAGCCAGCTCGTACATTTTGATAGGCGGAATAAAACCGGACATGCTTCCTTCCTTATTCAGAATCTGGGCAAGAGCGACGCCCGGAAGTTTTTCCGGAGGGATAAGATCCTTCAGCACGTCGCTAGCCTTTCCCGAGGCAAGAAGCACGTATACCGATTCCCGGGCTTCAGCCGTCCGTAGATAGAGGTCGATAATTTGACTAATTCCTTCCTCTGCCGCTTCTCTTCCGATGATAAGCACGTTATTATGCGCAAAATATAAAAAACGGGAATTTTCTAGATTACTCTTATTGAGCGCTTGCTGGATCGTTTTTTCTTTCGTCGAGAACACATGTATCGCTGACCCCGAACCACCCGAACCTCCGGTCCCTCCGACTGTCATCGCTGAAGGAACGATAACTTGCAAGGTCATTAACCAATTTCCGTCCACACGGTCGTATCCCGTAGCGCTAGTAATGCTTATTTCATTTAATTCCGTTCGATTCCAGCATCCGGACAAGAGCATGCACAATATAACCATAATGAAGAATCGGTACCGGCCCATGGTCATTCTCCTCTATTGCTTTTTATATGCTGCTGTCCCCCTCTTCCGGCCCCTTGTTTGCCGCATGCTGCTGTTTGAACGAAGACTGCCTAACCTTATTCTGAACGCTAATGACGGCGGGGCGTGTCTTCATTGACCGCCATGGCACCCTAATCAGCGTGTCCTTAAGGTTCGACCATCTTAGAGGCGCGAGCGGTGTGAAATAGGGAACGCCAAAAGAGCTCAACGAGACGATATGAACAAGGATCGGAACCGCCCCGGCCAAAATTCCGAATAAACCAAACATGCCTGCAAGCAGCATTAACGCGAAACGGACAAGCCGTACTGCCGAAGCCATATTGAAATTAGGCATTACGAAGCTCGCGATAGCCGTAAAGGATACAACGATGACCATGGCCCCCGAGACGAGTCCTGCTTGAACGGCCGCTTGACCCAATACGAGAGCTCCAACGATAGAAATCGCCGGACCGATTACCCTCGGCATCCGAACGCCCGCTTCGCGTATAACCTCGAACGTTATTTCCATTAGCAAAGCCTCGAGCAAGGCAGGAAGCGGGGTACCTTCCCGTTGGGCAGCGAGGCTGATCAATAAGGTTGTTGGCAGCATTTCCTGCTGGAAGGTCGTTACGGCGATATAGATCGAAGGAAGAAACAGAGCAATGAAAAATGAAAATAAACGGATAATCCGGAGAAAAGAAGAAATGTCGTAGCGCTGGTAATAGTCTTCGCTAGATTGAAAAAACTTAAAAAAAGTAACCGGCAAAAGTAACACGAAAGGCGTCCCGTCAACGATGACAGCCACGTTGCCCTCCAATAAGTTGCCCGCTACAGCGTCAGGACGTTCCGTATTGATCATGGTTGGAAACGGAGTAAATGTTTTATCTTGAATGAACTCCTCGATATAGCCGCTTTCCAGCACGCTATCGGTATCAATCGCATCGAGACGGCTTAGTAACTCTTCAATCACTTCGGGGTTTGCTAGTCCTTGAATATAGATGACTGCTATTCTTGTTTGCGTGTAACGGCCGATCGTACGACTCTCGATTCGCAGCTCCGGCGTTCTCAGCTTTTGTCTCAACAAAGCGATATTAACCGAAAGTTCTTCCGTGAACCCCTCTTTCGGCCCGCGTACGACGGTCTGCGAGGAAGGCTCTTCGACGGACCGTCTTATCCCGCCCGATATCGAGACCGTTACAGCCCCGGGTAAGCCTTCAACGGCAACAACGGCTTCTCCATTCAAAATAGCGGTCAAGAGCGAACCTAACGTGTTCACTGCCTTTATACCGCCTATTGGAATAATGCCTTTTAAATGATTAACTGGATTATTTGAAAATGAGGAAAAACGGGTATTTCCGGCAATGAGCGCTTCCATCAATTCACTGAGCTGCTTCTGGTCAATCAACCCTTCGATATAACTTATCGCTATCTGGCTATTGCCGGATTCAGCATTTGCCAACTCCCGAATGATGAAATCGGAGCTGGTGCCTATTCTTGTACGAAGAATGGAAAGCGTTTCGGAGAGTGAGGCGTCCAGAACTGCCTCGTCGTTATTAACGGATTCTTGTTCCTTTTCATTTCGCTTTGTTTTTATGTTCTTAACGTTTTTTCTGAATCGGCGAAAGACGTTCACGCCGTACCCTCCTGACCTTTCCCTCCTTTTGCTTCATGAGGTTTTAGGTTATTTTCTCCACCACTTGAAATTTTATGCTTTAAGAGCCCTGATTCCAGCTGTAAAGGATGACATTTTCCCAAAATCAGTCGCAAAAAATGATGTTTTGCGTTTCCTATTGCTTTGTATGAAGTTAATAGTGTATTATTTGACCTTAGCGTAGGAAAACAAATAGAACTGTGGAGGGTATGTTTAAATGCAACAGAAAATTAAACTTCAAGAAGGTCAAAGACTAATTACGAACAAGGATTTTGAAGTAGCGATTGCTGCAAAAGCGATAATCAAACCCATGCAAAACGGTATGCAGATTAGACCCGCCTCTACAATAATCGGATATAACGAGGATTCGATTCGGATGTCCGACGGAAGCATTATCCATAGAGCAGCAAATTCGTTTTTCGTATAAAAAGTTTACCCATGCACACATAAAAAGCCCACCTGAATCTGAATAGGTGAGCTTTTTTTTATATGGGCTTACTAAATTTCAATCTCCTTTTGTCATATTAGTTAGGTATTGGATTACCTTTTCCCGCAATTCGCTGTCCAAATCCCCCACCCCAAGTATTTCGGAAAACCATAATCCATCGACTGCTAATCGAACGATAGTCCCGAGTACCGGATCAAGCCCATCATTTTCAATTTTCTTTTGCAAGTTGGAATACTCCGTTTGGGCTGTTCGTTGATGCTTCTACCATCGCGTTTATCAAAGCTTGCTTATTGGGAAAGTGATGGAGTAACCCTCCTTTGCTGATTCCCGCTTCTTTCGCGACGGCCTCTAGCGTAAGTTTCTCGGCTCCAAGAGTTTTCACGATCGTTGAAGCGGCAAATAAAATAAGATGACGCTTGGAATTGCTATTCATACGATTTTCACCTCAAATTAAGCATACCGTCCGGACAGTTTAAACGTCAAATATCATAAAGTCGTTTAGGTATTTAGGAATAAGATTGACTGGAATCGGCAAACTAAATATGGATACCGCCTCCAACTAATTCGCTAACGGGAGTTGATCTTATCCCAAACTTTGTTCCGTATCTTCTCCTCATTGTAATCAGTTTGCTATTACTCGCCTTCTCATGGCGCAAAACGAAAAGCGTTAAAATCATACCGTTCTATCTTTGCATTTCCGGGATCATCTATATTTTTGAATTAGTCGTCTTCATTATTTTAAAAAGTTACGACTATATGCCCGGCATTTTCAAGGACCGTTTTTATGACAGCGCCCTTGGAGCCGTCGTATCCAATGGATTTATAGCGCCGGCTGCATGCGTTTTTATCGCTGCGTTTGGCGTAGGCCTTTGGTGGATTCTACTTATCGTCGCCGGATTTATGGGGATTGAAGAAACATTTATTCTTTTGGGGATTTACGAGCATCATTGGTGGAAATCCATATATTCGGCCATAGGCTTTACCGTTCTTTTTTTAACGGGGAAGTGGTTATGGCACAAAATACACGGATTAAACCATCCTTATTTTTTTCGTTTGATCGTAATCTACCTTATCAATGTCTCTTTGCAGGGGTCCGTCTTCTTTTTTTATATCGTGTTATTTCATCAAATTGAGTTTCATTCCGGTTGGTTTGAAGATCCTTCCAGGGACACCATTGCCTTTGCTACATTAATCGTACACATCGACTCCATTTTGTATGCTTTAGTCGTTTCATTGCGGGCGCACTGGTTCTGGAAAGCAAGCTTAATTGCCGTTTTGGGATGTTGTTTTCTTTGGCTTATGCGACTGGGCATTCTATTCACTTCGGGAATATGGCCGGTGATCGTATTGATTTTACTCCAAATTGGTGTTCTGCTGCTGTTGATCGGCATCCATCGTATTTTAACTGAAAAATCAACCGCAGATGGTTATCTTTAATCTTCGGAGCATCCAAAAGTTCATAATGAAAGGAGTCTTATCGGTGAATATGAATCCATCCCGTCGTCCATTGGCTAAGTTAAGCCAGTTCGGCATCACATCCATACATAGACGCCAACCTTTAATGGTGGCTTGGTGGTCGGCTGCTTTTCCCGGTTTCGGCCACTTTTTGCTGAATCATTATCTGAGAGCGACGTTTCTTACCTTATCGGAGGTTATCTTTAATACGCTTTCCCATATCAACGAGGCGATTGTTTTAAGTTTTTGCGGACGTTTCGCTCAGGCTAAGGCGATTTTAGAACCCCGATGGATTCTCGGATATATCATTATTTATCTTATAGCGATGTGGGACAGCTATCGTTTAGCCATATATCAGAATAAGCTTTGCTATTTGGCCGAATTTGAAAAAGAACCACTTCCTAACCTGCACTTTTATACTTCCGAAATTCAATACCTCCAGCCCAAAAACCCGCTGGTGGCCTCGATGTTTTCGCTGTTTTTTCCGGGTTTTGGGCAACTTTATAATCATCGGATCGGTCTTGCCTTTTATGCGATTTCTTGGTGGTGGCTTTATATATCGCTGTCGCATGTTCATGAGTCGCTTATTTATATTCTGACCGGGCGGATAATGGATTCCATCCCCGTTTTGCGGCCGCATTGGTTGATGTTTATGCCCTCCGTGATAGGCGGATCTATCTATCATGCTTACATCAATGCGAAAGAGCATAATCAACTTTACAGTCGGGAGCAGCGCCAATATTTGATTCAACGGTATAGCTCCTCGTCTGTTCGAATTTTCGGTAAATCGGGTGGAGACGCATGATTATAATCGGTACTTTCCGGCACTCGATCGAGCTCGAGCAAGCACTAGTCATGCTAGAAAAAATAGGAGTTTCTCCAAATCGCCTTCTCGTCGTCTGTATGGATAGTGATTCCAACGATTTTTCTTCAAATAAAAAAAATATAGACGAGGGCTCGTATTCCAAAAGTATAGAAGTCGGCATGGCATGCGCTACGGCATTGTCAGTCGTTGGAACAAGCGTTGGATTCATTTTAACTTGGGGACCGATTATATGGGGGTTGCTTGCTTCCATTATCGGTTTCTGCTTAGGATTCGGAATAACCGCTATTATTCAAAGGCCAATTACGCGGCGTTTAAAGAAAAAACCGGAAGTTACGGTCATTGTGCAATGTCATGCCGATCAATCCGATCAAATACGGGAAGCGATGCGGACGAATCATGCATTATCGATCGGCTTTGCCCATGCCTCGGCGGAATAGCGGAAATACAGCGAAAGCAAGACACAATTCGAGAGGTTGCTATGAATAAAATAACCGTCTATCAGTTATTCGCGATTACTTTCATTTTCCAATTAGGCACAACTATTATATTCGGTTTCGGAGGCTCGGCCGGCCGCGATGCGTGGATTGGCGAACTTATTTCCTGTTGTCTGGGTATACTCATTGTAATGATCTATATCGCTTTAATGCGGATGAATCCGGGACTAACCCTTGTCCAATGGTTTCCGTCACAATTCGGGCGTTGGATCGGGAAGCCTCTTGCGTTTCTCTACCCTCTTATGTTTTTATATTCTGTTGGTCGGATTATTGCGGATATTAGAGATATGGTTTCAACAACCGTATTGCCTAACACCCCGCTTCTCGTCATCTCAGGACTATTTGCCATCATCATTGCTTACTGTGTATATGGCGGGACTGTAATCGTTGCCCGACTGGGAGAAATGATCCTCCCCATCGTATTGCTCATGTTTTTTATCGAGATCATTCTTCTGGGCGGCTCCGGCGTCTTGCATATCAATAATTTACTGCCGGTTTTGGAAAAAGGGTGGGAGCCTGTCTGGAAGGTTGTATATCCATCAGGCATCACTCAATCGTTCGGGGAAACGCTCGTTCTTGCCATGTTCTGGCCGGAGACCAAACGCCCCGAGAAAGTGATGAAGGTTACACTTCTCGCCACTATTTTATCGGGAAGCATGGTAACCCTCTTTGATGTATTGGCAATTTTAGTATTTGGAGATATGTTTTCGAGTTTTCTGTATCCTCTTTACACCTTGCTGAGTTTGATCAGTATCGGACATTTCATTGAAAACCTGCAGATGTTCGGCGTACTCTATTTATTGATGACGGCACTTTTAAAAAGCGTCGTTTACATGCTCGCAGCCGTAAAAGGGATTCAGCAACTAACGAATATGAAGGGTTCCCGCGTTTTGGTCATCCCGGCATGCGCCATCTCGCTATTCCTTGGAATGACCATGTCCCAAAACATTGCCGAGCATATTTATCGTCACCACTTTGAATTGTTGGTGCCTTATGTGTGGGTACCCTTGCTCTTCGTCTTACCCGCGATCCTTCTCCTCGTGACTTGGTTGCGGCAGTTGAAGAAATAAATCTTCATTTCTCAATCTCGGTTGGGTTCAAATGCAAGGATGGACCCGTTACTCCCATTTGCCGAACCGTCAATTCCGCGTTCACGGAAATCTCGGCTTCCCGAAACTCCGTTACCCAGTTTTTCCTTATAGATTTCCAAAAGGGCAAATTTTTTCTTCGAAGGGCATCGCTAAATCCGAACACATCCGTTCCGTATTTTTTTTGCACTTTGGTAATCGTTCGAAGTGCGTTATCTTCAATCTGTTTTTTCAGTGCGTTTTGCAGAATAGTAATATTTTTCGTTTGCGTAAGATCCAGATTAGTGTTGTTTTCGCGAATCGCTCCTTGTCCCTTTAACGTAATAACGAATTTTAATTTGTCCCCTTGGATAACCGGTTGAATCTTATTGCCTAGCTTGTTGACATCTATACTGACGTTGCCATTCTCTTGCGGAATCGCTGCCGATATCGTCAGCTTATTTAAGTTCCCGGCAACCCATCGCATGGACCGACCTTCCTCTACATTCAAAAATCCAACCAATTTCAAATCTTTATTGAGAATTCCAGGTCCTGCGATTCGGAATCCTTCCGCATTGGATGGATCCTTCTGTTTTTCTTTATCTTGGGAGGAAGAGTTCATACCGATCGCAACCGAGGGTACGATCGGACATGCTCCTTCGCTGGTCGCGGCGAGCAAAAAATTTAAGAGCCCCATCTCCATGAGTGTTCCGACCTGGTTGAATTCCCCTAGAACCCCTAGGCCGGGAATCGTTTCTAATGGATACGGTATTTTTAAGAATTCCTTTGCGGTGCTCCCCCTGACGATAAATATATCGGTTCGCAGCTTGAGGTTCGGATCTCGGGTGTAGGTATCGAATACCTCCTTAATTCCTTGTCTTGCCATGGATTCCCCAATCACGATGACTCGCCGATGACCGCGAAACACTTTCCTGGAAAGCTTAGTCTGCATCCGCTGTACCGCATCGAGCGTATTCATCCCATCACTCGATACGACGAAATAAGGCTTCTCCTTGTTTGCTCCGCCTGCGCTACTGCCCTGACTGCCGCTTATATTCGACGGGATGATTGCCTGAGCGCTGATCATGACCTTCTTGTTCGGGGCTTTGTCGATTCCCCAAGCGAGTTCAATGGCAAGATTGTTGACTTCCGAACTGTCCCAACAGCCCGATATGAAAAATAAGGAAAAAATCAAACAGAAACTAACGCACCGTTTCCTAGTCATTCGGCTTCTCTCCTCGTTTAGGACTTGGTTGTTGGCCTTCCGGGATCCGCTTCTTATTTCTGCCGGAGAAGAAAGCAGGGCGGTTATTCATACTCCATCTGGGAGCGCGTATGAATACATCCTTCAGGTCTGGAGGGATTTGCGGAGCTACCGGACTCATATACGGAACTCCAAACGACTGTAAACCAAGAAGATGTATGATCATGATAAGCAATCCGCTCGCTATCCCGTATAATCCTAACATTCCGGCTAATACCAACATCGGAAAACGAAGCAGCCGGTATGCAGCCCCGAAATTATATCGCGGAATGGCAAACGATGCGATCCCGGTCGTCGCTACGACAATGACGACAGGGGCAGATACGATGCCCGCTTGCACGGCGGCTTGCCCAATGACCAACGCTCCCACGATGCTGACGGCCGAACCAACAGCTTTAGGCATACGAATTCCCGCCTCCCGGAGGCCCTCGAACATAAACTCCATCAACAATGTCTCGACAAACGTCGGAAACGGGACCCCTTCCCTGGAATTAGCGATACTGATGAGCAGGTTCGTGGGAATGAGCTGTTGATGATACGTTGAAAGCGCGACGTAAATGGACGGAAGCAACAGTGCGATATTTAATAAAGAGTAACGAACGAACCGAACAAAGGTCGTATAGATGGAGCGTTCGTAATAATCCTCTACCGCCTGCAAGCCCGTCCAAAATGTCATTGGAAGGATCAACGCGAATGGGGTGTTATCGACGATAATCGCGACTTTTCCTTCAAGCAGACTGGCGCATACGATATCGGGGCGTTCGGTATTTTGAATTTGGGGGAAAGGAGACCAAGGGGTATCTTCAATAAACTCTTCGATAAAACCCGATTCCAGCACCCCGTCAATTTGAATTTGTTCGATTCTTTTTCGGACTTCCGCCAAGATCGCATTCGATACAATCCCGTCAATGTATACGAGTCCGATATCGGTCTGAGAAACCCGGCCAACCGTAATCGATTCGATTTTTAGCTTTGGACTGTGGATTCTTCTGCGTATTAAGCTTGTATTGATTCGCAACGTTTCCGTAAATCCGTCCCTGGGCCCTCGGACGGAAACTTCGGCTTCCGGCTCTGCAACATTTCGTTTTTCGAATCCTTTGAGGTCTGCGATCAAAGCTTTGTTTTCTCCGTCGACCAATAGGACGACGTTCGCCTTCAGAATCCCATCGGATACATCGTCAAATGTAGAGACCGTTTGAACTTGCGAGATGGCAACCAGTTGCTCTTGGATGATCTGTCCTGAGACAGGATCACCATTAAATTCACGGGAAGTTCCATCAAATAGGAGCCGCGCTAACACAACTTTATCCAACGTTTTTGTATCGATTAAACCATCGGTGTAAACCAAGAGTACTTTGGGGTTGCTGCTGATTGGACGAAATACGATATCGGAGCAAGCTTGAAAAGTTTCTCTAAGCATCTTCTCGTTAACGGCGAGATCTGTGCTTAATTCAACATTTTGATCATCAGGTAGCGAGAGGTTTGGCGATTCCAGCTCGTTCGAGCTAGTGTTACGATTCGAAAGTTTACGACTCTTGATCCGCAGCAAACGTATCTCCCTCCTTCAATTAATTAAGCGATGCTTCCAGTTGAGTAGTATATCCAAAAGCTCCAAGATTAATGAAAAGGAGACTACTGCATGCACCTGGTACAGTTTTTATTTCCAGTTGAAACAAGAACGCATGTTTGGTATATAATAAGAATATATGTTCCTATAGGTGGTGTTCGCATGAAGGAGTATCTCGGTAAAACAGTTGAGCTAATCTATATTGACCGTCACCGGGAAGTTACATTTCGCATGGTACGGGTGTTGTCTATTCGAGACGGAATGATGAAGGCATTTTGCTTTACGGCAAACGCCCCTCGTGTGTTCAAGGCTGAGAATATCGTGGATTTAGAGTTGGTGAAGCATGTTATCTGATAATGCCCGCAAGGTGTTACTTGTCATTTGGAACGATAAGAGAAACGCTCCCTTTCGAATGGATCCCAGATACCTCACTTTTATCCGATTGCGCTCGCAGAGAACAGAGGCGGGAATAAAAGTGGCTGTCAACGAGCTTGTAAAGATGGGATATTTATTGTGGGACAAAAAGGAGAATTCATTCCGGGTGTTGTACAGCCGAGAGGACGAGAAACCCATATAGACGCAAACAACCCCAGGTTGGATGAGCATCCTGGGTTCGGGGTTCATAAACTCCTGTAATTAATCCGTCAACGGTTTATCCGATTTGCTTCTCGATCCGGGCGGCTTTAAGAAGATTCAGCTCCGCCTGACTCTGCCGGACGATTTCGACCACAACCAGGTTGCCGCAGCAAGCACTGCAAATTTCAAGACAATCCATGCGGGTGCCAGAAAGGCCGGGGGCTGGTGATGTTCAACCTTTCGCAATGATGAGCTCCAACTTACAGGAAAATATAAACGGGTTGAAAGCTTGCTGAAAGAAAGCAGCCCGCATAGCAAAAAAAAAAGGCAGCCATTCGCCGAGGCTGCCTTTTCTTCAAGAATATGAAGCTGCAGTCTATTGCTTCTACCGTTTCTTCGAGGAGACTTTAGCGTGTTTTCTTCGTTTCGCGCTTGAAACCATCACATTTTTCTCCGTATGCGTATAGATGTGCTTATAGACAGGACAGCAATGATGTTGCTTAACGGTTTCGATATTTTGAACGACATTCACAAGCTGCGGATGGTAGTAGTTCTCGTATTGCGTAATTGGAGGATCATAGATCGTCTGCGTCGGACAATCGGGACAAAACTCAGCGTCAGTAACGCCGGCTACATTACCCATGCCATAATAATTATTACGGTTCACAGTCATTATCCCCTTCCTGGAATTGGATTACACTTTATTGTATTCGCAAAGAGTCAATGAGACTGTATGTTTGACATGGAAGGCGATCGCCTCCAATCATTTTGAACCGTGCAGCTCATGTCATTTAAAATCGGTCATTTGTCTCCCTAGTAAATGCCCAATCAATCATTAACAAAAGCACATATCTTAAAGTGTACTCAAAAAACAGGAGGTGCTGTAATGTCCGGATTTGGCGGTCATAACAATATCGGAGTGATCTTGGTACTTTTTATTCTATTGGTAATTATCGCATGCAGCTGTGGCATCTTTAACGGTGTAGGCGGCTACGGCGGCAGCTGCGGCAAAGTAGGCGGAGTAGGAACAGGCGGTTACGGTAAAGGCTACTAAGCAGCAAATCGATCGAAAACTCGTAGCTTCACAATGAATGAATAGGACCCATTTTATGGGTCTTATTTTTGTTTTCACAATTAAAAAAGTAAGTCCCCGCTATCTATTCCTGACTGACTTGAACACTCTTCCAAAATGGGTAACGCTGCCGAAGCCAACCTTCTTGGCAATCAGGTTGACTTTCATGGGCGATTGCTCCGTAAGCTTCTTGTTGTCGCATAAGGTTATTTCCTCGACATCATTGTAAAATGCTTGGCCAGGAAAAGCAGCGTATACGGCATATCGTTTTTGATCCAAGCTACGATCGTACCGATCAAGGCGGAGGAGCCATACCATATCGCTATATCTTTTGGAACACCCGACCTTGTATGCAAGGAATCGCTCCCCGTTTTGTCGACCCGCAACGCAATCATCTCCGACAACATCTTTAGCAAACGTTCCGTGAAGATCGGCGTTCGTCTCGAACCGAGAATGATTTTATAAAATTTGGCGTTTTCGGCAATAGGCTCGAGCAAGCTTACCAACATCAATGAATCGATCTCTTCTATGGAATCGTCATTTTCCGGCAATCGATTGAGTACGGTCCGAATGTCTTCTTCCATTTCATCCGCCAACTTCTCCAACCGACGGGGATCCTCAACCGCCGTTGAAAAAGGCCATCCTCAAAGAAGCCTAATAATGTATACCAATAAAATAAGACTACTTCCTTATTTGAAGGAATGTAGTCTTATTTTCATCCTTGAATTTCCAAGTCTTCTTAAGGCTCATAGTCCGGTGGATACTCGCGAGGCAATTCGTCATGTAATTCCTTATTTTCATAACCGAAAGGATTCGCTACGCGTTGATCTTCACGCCAAGGCGTACTTTTACCGATATCTTCCGTTAGAAGGGTTGATCCGTAAGGACCTTCAGGAAATTCTTCCGCAGTCAATTCATTTCTCTGTGATTCAACGGTTGCAAGTTCGGAATGGCTTTCATTTTTTTCACGTTTGTTTTTCATGATACTCCCCCTCTCTTCTGATTTAGTTATTATCTGCATCCGCCTCGTAATTATCCGAAATTAGAACTTCTATGTCGGCGTCCCGTTCCTACCTCTTGCTCTCCTCATCCAACCGAGCATTAACAATATTGCAGGGAGGATAAGCGAGAATACAAATACGTAATACGGCCATACCTCGAAGGCTGTGATAACGGATGGGACGTTAGGCAGAACCTCCTTTGCCATTACAAACCCGATTAATGCGAGCGGAATGACTAATTTGTTTGCATTTTTAATATTAATCGCATCCGCCAACCCTCTTGTCACGACATGGAGCAGCAGGGCCAGACGGAAAAAAATCGTGATATACCACAGAATTGCAACTACAATCTCGAAGCGCTGATAAATGTCGGCATAGCTGATGGTACGAATGACGAAGTAACTCGGGTACACCAGATTAGCCGTTACGCCCTCGCTAAGCGCTGCAACTACCGTCACAGTAATGATTAGAAAAATCATACCGCTCGTTAACGTGCTTTTCATTAAGCTTAGCTTCCACTTGCTTGCATCTTGAAAATCGGGAACTAAAAACAAATACAACACACATTCGAGATACGGGTATGCAAGCAATAAAATGGAACCATGAAAAATCGGCTTGAACCCGCCTTCGAGCATTGGCAGCAAATAGTCGAATCTCAATACCGGGAGGAGCGAAAGAAAGCCAATTGCTACCAATAATATCACGATGAAGAACAACAGTTCTGCCGATCTTCCTATAACGGTAACTCCCGCTCTAACCCCTATGACGACTGCAATAAGGATTAGCGCATGCACGGCTTCAGGCGGAGTCTCTGGGAAGATCGACGTCGTAACGAAGTTGCTTAAGTCCTTCAGAACGAGCCAGAAAGTTAGAAATGGAAACGCAATAAGAAACAAGACCATTACTGTCTTTCCAATCACGTTACCCATCATGCCAGTCAAATAATTATGGAAGGATCGATCCCCCATTTGTTTGGCAATGGTAATGAATAATGGGCTTAGCACGATGAAGAGGATCATTGTCAATAAGACGCTGAGCCAAGCATTTTGCTTCGAGTACGCGGCCAGTGAACTTGGCAGTATTAGCAAGGCGCTCCCTAATTGATACAGCGTGAACCACATGGTCGCTTGCCTTTGGGTGATTCCCGTTTTGTTCATATCTGCCCCCCCCTATTATTTGAGCATAACGGTCATCCAATCACTAATTGGGCGAAAAACATACTCTATGACAGTCATAAGGCTAGGTAAAGGTACTTGAAACAACTGTAAAACACCCAATATGACCCCAATTCCAAGCAAGCTTGAACTGAAGACGATTTCCTTGTTTACTGTGGATTGACGGTTCATTCCTCGAAAATCTGCAAAGAATACGACAATCGCCAATATCAGGATGAAAGCGGTCAACAATTGACTCACTCCTTCTTCTGCTGTGGATTGTTGCCAAACGGACTAATAATTTTGCCAATCAGTCTCAGATGATAGTCCATTTGGACCTCAATGGACATCTGGGCGAATTGCTCATTCCAGTTCGTACGCCATTGTCGCCACTGCTTCGGGTATTTCTGATGAAAATTTGCTCCGAATCCATAAATATCGACGCCATATTGGGATTGCACATGCTGGATGCTATTCTCGATAATGGATTTCAGTTGTTCGCTGGCCAACTCTTGCAGTTCGATTATTGATTTATCGTTGATCTCCGTCTCGCATTGCACCTCGCCAACATTGCCCGACACATGGACAATCAGCTTCATATGCGGGCTCCCATTTCGAATGGAAGGTTCTCTGCTTACTTTAGACTTCACCAATTCAATCGCGAATCGCTTCTTCGATCCTGGACATTGGACGCTCCCTACTGTACTCGACACATGATTGTTTACATAACTGAATGATTTGCTATCCGGTTCATTCAACCAGCCTACCAATCGGTCCTTGCGGAACACGCCGATCCCTTTGAATTTAAAGTACAGATAAGGGCGGGGCTGCTTAACGTTGTCAGCAGATAGTCCTTTGTTCAAGTCTCCGATCAGCGTAAGACCGGTCAATATAGGCTCGACGCCATCATTGGTCAGCATTACCATCATTTCATTAATATTGACCGCAGCTGTTGGGGCCCATAGTTTCTGTGAAACGTTAAGCGATCTGTATAAATCTAGCGCCGAGAGCACTTCAAGCGGAGTAACGATGGACAGCACATCCTTTGTCTGATAACCTCTCGTCACCGCTATATTGAAGTCCGGGCGAACCTCGTGATCGCGAAAAAGAAAATCCAATGGTTCCTTGATCCCATCTCGGGCCATTTCCTCATTGAATAATAGCAGCAGTAGATGGGCGAGATATATTTTGCGCGATGATTTGGAAGTCACTTTGCGCAGCGCTTCGAAGATCGTTGAAGCTTTCTCTGAATAGATGCGAGTCGGAAAACGGTCTACATTGCGGTTATTGGACATTTGGGAAGGATCGACCGTTTGGATGGTAACCTCGTATTGCTCGTCCACGCGGTCAATGCCAATAGCGATCGCAACGGCCATATCATTAAGCTCTCTTCGATTCCAACAGCCGGATAGCGTAAGTGTCATCAGCAGCGCCGCAGTGAATAACGCGATAAATCTCATACAGGCATTTAGCATCGTCGATGTCATTTCATTACTGTTCTCCTTTGTTGCTATGATTCCGAATCGGAAAGCGCAGAATGGCATCGCTTTGCTTACTCTTGTTATACGGAGCGTACGGACTCATGTAAGGAACGCCGAAGGAATGAAGACTGCACAAATGCAGAATGAGGATAATGCCGCCAACCGTTAAGCCGAGGAAGCCGAACGAAGCAGCTAGTATCATAAACCCGAATCGGCAGATTCGAATCGGGATCGACATTCCGTAAGAAGGGATGACGAAGCTGGAGATAGCCGTAATGGCAACAACGATGACCATAACAGCCGATACAATGCTCGCTTCCACGGCTGCTTGCCCGATAACAATCGTTCCGACGATCGATACAGCTTGTCCTACTGTACGCGGCATGCGGATCCCCGCTTCACGCAAAATTTCGAAAGTGATCTCCATCAAGAGCGCTTCGAAGAAAGCCGGAAACGGAACGCCTTCCCTCTGAGCAGCCAAGCTAAGAAGCAGCTGGGTAGGCAGCATGTCCTGGTGATAGGTTGTAAGAGCAATATAGATAGCGGGACCCATCATGCATATGATTAATGCGGTATAACGCAATAAACGAATAAGATTGCTATAGAAATAAGACTGATAATAGTCCTCCGCCGATTGGATGAAGTCAACAAATAGTGATGGAACGAGCAATACGAACGGTGTGCCGTCGATGAAGATTGCAATTTTCGCTTCCAACATGCCCGCAGCTATCGTGTCGGGACGATCCGTATTGTACACCACTGGGAAGATCGTCTGTTGCTTCTTCTCCAGCAGCAGCTCCTCGATATATTCGCCCTCGAGTATGTTCTTATAATCCGCATGCTCTAGACGACGAATGAGATCGTCCACCAGTTTCGGATCAGCCACTCCATCTACGTACATAATGGCCACATCCGTCTTCGTAAGTTTGCCGATCTGAATCGTCTTAAGACGCACTCGGATATCCTTCACTCTGCGCCTAACAAGTGTCGTATTCGTCCTGAGTGTCTCGTTGAACGAGTTCTGCGGTCCTCTCACGACAGATTGTGTACTTGACTCGCTAATGGCGCGATCCTCCCATCCGGGCAAATGAACGACAACCGCTTCGCAATGACCCTCTAACAGCAGAAGCAAACTTCCCGACAGCAAGTGATCCAGTGCGGTTGCTATGTTCAGTTCTAAGCCTACCTCGCCCATATTTAGAATATGCTGTTGAATCGTTTCCGGATTGATTGGCCCGCCGAGCTGCTGCGCGCGATCCAGCAACGATGAAATGACCCCCTCCTGTACGGCTGTTATATCCACCATTCCTTCCAAATAGAAGAGAGCGATTGGGATATAGCCATTTAGCTTTAAATCGCGAGAGATAAAATCGGTGCTGTTGCCCATTAAATCAAGCAGCAGACGTTTATTGTCGTCCAACCGATCGGAGAACAGCTGCTGATCGATCTGACTTTTCATGAGGTCCACCGCCTTAACGTTTTTCCAATGTTTATCATTTCCTGATTCCGGTAGGTTATGCCACGAGCATCATACATACATTGCGGGCGTTACGTGCAACATACTCCATGTTGACGAGACAAACGCGTAACTAATCTACACCTAAGATGGGGGATACCTATGGCGGAAAAAAACATTCTCGCTTATTTCAAAAGTCCTGAGCAAGCCAAGCAAGCGCTTGAGCAAATAAAATCGTTAAAGCTTGTAGACAGCTCGATCGACAGGTTCGACGGTTACCCGGGCGACGGTTCTGATCATATTGATAATCCGATCACAAGCGATTTCCCCGGACTCGGATACTTAACGCTCGGCGGCGATTTCTCCGACCGGGACGCCGGCATCCTCGCAGCGACAAGCGTCAGTGCCAGCGGTATGAGCTCGGGAGGTCAAGATAACGAAGTAACGGGTCGCGACATTCTGCTGACCGTTGTCATCGAGGAAGAAGACTTTGAGCAAGCGATGGCGATCGTACAGAAGGCAGGCGCGCTCGTTTAAAGACCCAAAAAGGGATATTCCAGATATGGAATGTCCCTTTTTGTTACCTTCAGGCAAAATTAGAAAGCCCACCTTTGCGGGTGGGCTTAGTCTTGCTATTATGCTTCATTTGCTTCAATATAAGTTTTCGCCGCCACAATTATTCCTTATAAGGTTCATTTTCCACTTTAACTTCGCCTTTTGCGAGCTGATGAATTCCATCGCTGGTGCCTGCCATATATACGTCTGATAGTTGTTCCTTGGTCAATGCATTCCCCTGGAGATTTTGTTTTTCTTCTGATTTATTTTGCTTCTCATCCATTCCATTTCACCTCTTTTTCTAGAAGTAGTATGACCTACATTTGAAGCGATATGTAACCAATGCCATGCCTGTACCCAAAGAAATTCGCGTCGTAGATTGATTTATTTGAAACAGATAAGGGTTATGGTGTTCTTAAGCTTATGCAAAAAAACAAATAACCTACTGCATGAACATGCGGTAGGTCTCTCGTGTTTGGCGCGGTGTTACGTTTGCGCCCTGAAAACTGGATACGAAAGATTGTCTTGCCGAACTTTAGCTGTTGCTTACAGGTTGTATGGACCGTATAAGCGTTTTAGGATAAGCCCTCGACCG
>NZ_JAUSST010000012.1 GCF_030812415.1 Paenibacillus harenae
AGCGTTCGTCCTGAGCCAGGATCAAACTCTCCATAATGGTGTTTGACTTGCTCAAAAACATTTTATTGCTTTAGTAATGAAGCCGAAGCTTCATATACTGGCAGTTTCGCTCGTTGTTCAGTTTTCAAAGAACAATCATTTGTCTTTCTTTCGTGTCGGCCGTTTGTCTCAGCGGCGACTTTTATAATATATCACATCCGCCTAGTTTGATGCAAGCACTTTTTTTAAAAAGTTTTCTTGGCATCCTTTGATACAGCCTCTAGGCGCGAGATATAATGTAGCATAGATCATTAGACGGCGTCAACCTTTTACTTAAACTTTATGTATGCCTCACACGACGACCCATTGCAAACCCACGATTAGCGCTACTCCCGGCACGCCAAGCACGACAATCGTCCCGATCGTAATGGGATTCAGCGGAACATGCAGGCCCGGGATAAGCTCCGTTGCATTAAGCACGTAGAGCAATGCTGCCGCAAGTACCAAGTGCAAGCCGAACCCTCTCAACCATCCCCATGGCAGACGGTTGCGCAGCAATACAGCGATAAGCAATAGAGATGATACAATGAATATGGCTAACCAGATCGTTTTCATTACATAACGCCTCCCCATTGTGGCCAATGATTGCATGTCCTTTTTGCAAGCCTAAGCAGCATTTCGTATCTCTTCTCAGCCGTAATGATCGCATAGATCGCATAATCCACTTGGTCTTGGCCTAAAGCGTATTCGAAGAAACGATTCGCATTTACCCAATCCCTATGCGCTTCTTTTATCTCCTTACGCAATCTCTCTCTCCATTCCTGGTCGCTTAGATGTGTCGCCGGTCGTTCTAATGTCACTTCAAACCCCTCCCGCTTGTCCTATTGCTTCATCCACCCTCTCCTATTTGTATTAGGCTTGTATACCGGAATAGAACTAAAGCGAAAATGAAATGACATAGCAGTAAGGAAATTCCTTAATTGATATTGACCGTATGAGGACATAGGTTTCGTTATTTGCAATAAAAAAAGACCACTCAAGGAATTCCTTGAAGCAGTCTTCTATTGCAGTAGCCTAGCTCAACTCGCGCCGGCCTTCTATCGCTTTGGATAATGTCACTTCATCCGCATACTCCAGATCGCCGCCAACCGGCAAGCCATGAGCTATGCGTGTCACTTTAATGCCGAACGGCCTTACGAGCCTTGATAAGTACATCGCCGTCGCTTCGCCCTCGATGTTCGGATTCGTAGCCAGAATAAGCTCCTGCACCTGTTCATCGCTCAGTCTCCTAAGAAGCTCGGCAATCTTGATCTCTTCCGGACCGATCCCCTCCATAGGCGATATCGCGCCTTGCAGCACATGATATTGCCCCTGGTAATCCTTCATTCTCTCGATCGCAACAAGATCCTTGGAATCCTGCACAACGCATATGACCGATTGATCGCGAGACTTGTCTTGGCATATTTTGCATGGGTCGGTATCCGTAATGTTGCAGCAGACCGAACAATAGAACAAGTTGCGCTTCACGCTTACGAGCGCCTTCGCAAAATCAATTACATCGTCTTCCTTCATTCGAAGCACATGAAACGCTAGACGGGCGGCTGTCTTAGGACCGATTCCCGGCAAACGGGTAAAAGCATCAATTAATTTCGCTATCGGCTCAGGGTAAAACAAAGAAGGTACAGCTCCTTTCAAGCGTTAACGGCTATGTGCGACTTCGAGCTTCCTAGAACAAGCCAGGGATTTTCATACCGCCGGTAAATTTGCCCATGTCTTTGTTCGCAAGCTCGTCTACTTTAGTAAGCACGTCGTTAACTGCCGTCAATACGAGATCTTGCAGCATTTCCACATCTTCCGGATCTACAGCCTCGGGCTTGATCGTAATGCTCAAAATTTTCTTATGGCCATTCGCAACGACCGTAACAACGCCGCCGCCTGCCGTTCCTTCCAGCGTCTTCGTTTCAAGCTCCTCTTGCGCCTTCATCATTTGATCCTGCATCTTCTTCACTTGCTTCATCATTTGGTTCATATTGTTCATTCCTAATCACCTCATCATTAGAATTAAGTTTAATTGTTCTCTTTCACGACAACCAAATCCTCGCCAAACAACCTTACAGCTTCTTCGACCCACTCAGGCCGCTGCGCCCCCGCAGGACCATCTCCTTGCTCGGGCTCGAGTTGAAGCGTCTCGCCCTGCTTCGAGCCACCCCCGTCGGCAGTAGCTGCTTGCCAATCTTTCATCATGCATGTCACGAATTGAAGCGGCTTGCCCATTAATTCACGCAGTATTTGTTCGATGATGTCGCGATGCGCTTGCTTCTCGGTCGTCTCTCTATGCATCGTGTTCTTGAATGCAATCAAGAGCGTATCGTCAGCGACCGCAACCGGCTCGCCGTCAGTCAACCAAGCATGCACCGTGATCTTCGTCTCCTTCACACGCTGAAGCACTGCGCTCCATTTCATGCGAATTTGATTGAAATCATCGTTGCCCGCAGCCGCCAAGTAGCGATCCAGCTTCACGGCTGAACGGACAATACCGCCAGAACTGCCGCCGAAGCTTCCGCCTCGCGTGCCGCCTCCGCCGCTTCGTACCGCAGGTGCCGCTTGCCGTCCGCCCGAATCACCGCCAGCGGCGGATGCGGCTATGCCGTTCTGAAGCGCCTGCTCCAGCTTGCGCTCAAGCGCCTCGACCTGCTGCCGCAACCGGTTAACTTCCGCTGAGGGCGCAACAGTGGAACCGGAAATTGCACCTTGCCGCGTTTCGCCGCCCGCTACTAGGCCCTCATCAAGCGTGCATAACTTCATGAGCGCCACTTCGAATAAGGTCTGCGGCTGTGAAGCATGCTTGAGCTCGACCTGATACTTGTTGAGCGTATCGATCATCGCGAATAACCTCTGAGAGCTGTAAGCTTCAGCCATCAATCGGAATCGTTCCGTGTCGACGACCCGTTCCGTAACGGCTCCTCCTTGCGGCGCGAGCTTAAGCACAAGCAAGTCGCGGAAATAGTAAATCAAGTTCTCCAAGCATTTATCCGCGCTCTTGCCCGCTTGCATCAAACTTTCTACAAGCGGCATGATTCTGGCTACGTTCCGGTCTTTGACGGCGTCGGCCAGCTCGTAGAATTGATCGGCTGCCATACCGCCCGTCACATCGATCGCCGCAGCAAGCGTAATATGGGAATCGCCAAACGCCGCTACTTGTTCAAGCAAGCTTATCGCGTCACGCATCCCGCCCTCTGAGAGGCGTGCGATATACGAGATGGCGTCTTCTTCGGCTTGAATCCCTTCTTCGCGGCAAATTTGCACCAACCGTTCCGTCTGTTCCTCAAGCGATACTTGACGGAAGTCAAACCGTTGGCATCGCGATATAATCGTTGCCGGCAACTTATGAGGCTCTGTCGTCGCCAATATAAAAATAACATGGCCAGGAGGCTCCTCCAAAGTCTTAAGCAGCGCATTGAATGCTTCCGTTGTAAGCATGTGTACTTCATCTATAATATAAACTTTGTAACGGACATCCGACGGCGCATAGCGCACCTTGTCGCGAATATCCCTAATCTCATCGATCCCGCGGTTGGACGCAGCGTCGATCTCGACGACATCCATAATATGTCCAGCCGTTATTCCCCGACAAGCATTGCACTCGTTGCATGGTTCAATAGCAGGACCTCGTTCGCAGTTAACCGCTTTCGCCAACACCTTCGCGGCAGTCGTCTTACCTGTCCCCCGCGGGCCGTTAAACAAATAAGCGTGCGATACGCGCTGCTCCTTGATCGCATTCTGGAGTGTTTGAATAATATGCCGTTGTCCGACCATGTCCTGAAACGTCTGCGGACGCCAGGCACGATATAATGCGATATGTGACACGCAGACCTTTCCTTTCGGTGTACATATAAATTCCGAGCCAGCTCTAGACCCAATTGCCTCTATTATACATGAAGCCGGCTCAAAGGGCTATCTCCAGGCCATGACGGCGAAGCTGAAATCCTACATGAAGTTGCTAGAATCATAGCGCTGTCCTTAAACCAAAAAAACATCTGCGGCCGCTTGCGCCGACTTGAGATCGGGCTTCGATCGAAGATGTTATTTGTAATATTGGCTATTGCATGCATGATATATCGTAGTACCGTGCACCTGCCTTCGATAGATGCGACCCAGGCGGCATCCTTGCACTACAGCTCGAGCCAGGCACTCCCCCGGCACATGGACTAACTTACTTACGGCTGCTTCCTTCCGGACCTGACCGGGTTCATAAGCGTTCATTGCGGAGGACCCGACTGTCAACACTGCTCGCAAGTGCCAAACCCCATATCGACATAACCTCGAGCAGGAATTCAACCTCGCTACAGCGGATTGCGAGTTACAGGGCACCGCTACCTCCCCGTCTAGCACGGCAAAAATAAGTATAGCCGATTCCGTACTAAAGCGCAACCGAGGTTGTCCGTTAATTTATGGACATCATCGATAAGACACGATGAATGACTATCGTCTAACCTCAACATGCACGTTGTATCTTGGCATATTATATTGAACGACCGACTGCGCCTTCTCGCGCAGCTTGGCCACCTCGGAATCGGACATCTTATTGTTAACGTTCAAATTCACGTGCACCGTAGTGCCGTTGAAAATAACTTGCGTCTGTTCAATGCCGTCTATCGGCTTCAACACCTGTTCGATCAAGTTCCCGTCTACGTTGTAATTAAGCGTACCGAACCGATTCGGCAAGTTCGGATTAGTGTTGGTGTAGCCCATATATCCATCATGACCGTACGTCTTCATATGGTCGGAGGTTTGGTTGCCGCAGCCCCCTGCGAAAACCGCAATTGCGGCAATCGCTGCCATGACAAACGCTATGCGTTGCCGGTTATAATGAGTCGAGTTATTTTTTTGCAATCAAAAAACCTCCCTTTAACCATAGGATGGCTGAGGGAGGCTCTTGTATTCTGCCAAATATTGGCCGAATGATTCGGACAATTAAATGCCGTATTTCTTCTTGAAACGGTCGACGCGACCGCCGGCATCCAGGAACTTCTGCTTACCCGTAAAGAACGGGTGGCATGCGGAGCAAACCTCAACGCGAAGGGTCGATTTGATCGATCCTGTCTCGAAAGTGTTGCCGCAAGCGCAAGTTGCTGTAACGACGTGGTATGTCGGATGAATAGCTGGTTTCATCTCGTTCACCTCTTTCCGCCCTGAGCTACATGCGAGCCCAGAGTATAATCACACATGAAGGATTATAGCACGAACTGATTTTGAGTTGCAATAAGCGTAATCAGGCATATTGCGGGATCTGGCAGACGTTTCCGTCTCCGATCCCAAGCCATCCGCCTGCAATAGTATAAAACGATTAGCGACGGAGCACTGCCGGCGGTATATGCGTATACGATCCGATGACGACATCCGGCAACTCCTCGCGGAAGATCTCCAGCATTTGCTTCATGCCGTAGATTTCGCCCTGCGCCTTCGGAATAATCGACAGATAGCTCTCGGGGTCGATATTAAGATTGCGCATTTGAATAAGCTTAAGACCGGTCCGCTTCGCGAAGCCGATCATCGCCTCGATCTCTTCCTCGCGATCCGTAACGCCAGGGAAGATCAAGTAGTTAATGGAAGTATATACGCCTTTGTCGGTTGCGTACTTTAGCGACTTCTCCACATTCTGAAGCGTGTAACCGCGCGGCTTGTAATACGCGTTGTAATGCTCGTCCAGCGCGCTAATCGTGCTGACCCGCATCAAATCAAGACCGGCATCGACAATCGCACGCATAAAGTCGGTTAATCCGGCATTCGTGTTAATGTTGATGTAGCCGTTCGAGGTCTGGCTGCGGACGCGGTTCATCGCTTCGACGATAATGCGCGCTTGCGTCGACGGCTCGCCTTCGCAGCCTTGTCCGAAGCTAATAATCGCATCCGGCGTACGCAGATGCTCCAGCATTACCTCGACAACCTCGTCGACGGTCGGCTTGAAGTTCATCCGCGTTTGCGGAGCAACGAAGCCGCTGTCGTCCGGCTGCTCGGAAATGCAGCCGAAGCATCCGGCGTTGCAGGAATACGATACAGGCACGGCGCCTTCCCATCTTCCGAGGAACGTGTTCGAGGACGTCAGGCATTCATAACCTAGCGCGCAGTTGGACAGATGTTTATACAACCGGTTTTCCGGATATTTGTTCAAAATTCGGTCCACTTGTATGCCCAGCTCGTCGCGATCGCAATTAAGCGGATCCCATCTCTCCGGATCGTCGCATTGCTCCGCCGTTACGAAGAACTGGCCGTCCTTCCATACGACCGCGGTATAGCCGAACAAGGGCAGCTTCTCATTCTTGTCGGCTTTCACGTAACCCGGCAAGCAAAGTCTTGTGAAGCCTTGCGGCAGCAATGCGCCGACAGCGTGCGCGCCATCAGGCATCGCCTGCATCTGGCCGTTGCTCGGGTTAAGACCGACCGGCTTCGTGAAAGGGAGGCTCACGAGCGTGGCTCCGTTAGGAAGCGGAATGAGCTCCTCTTCCATAATTTCGACGATCATATCGCCGCTGCGGCCAAGCCCGATAAATTCGGGGTGATCGAATACATTTCCGTGTTCATCCGCATATACGAGATTCATGATGTTCTCCTTCCTGCGGCCTTACGATCCGTGCGTCGTCGTTCTTGGCGCTGGGCGCCGGCCGGTAGTCGACGTACTGCCGCTTTTTATGCTTGGGCGTTCCGGTTTGGCATCCGCCGATGTATCAAGCGACATAAGGAACTGCTCATTGTTCTTGCTGTCGGCCAGCTTCTTCAGGAAGCTGTCCACATATTCCATAGAGTCGTTCATCGTGCGGCGAATCGCCCATACTTTCTCAAGCTCTTCCTTGGTGAGCAGCATTTCCTCGCGGCGCGTGCCCGATCTGCGTATATCGAGGGCAGGGAAAATACGGCGCTCCGATAGCTTGCGGTCGAGATGAAGCTCCATATTGCCCGTACCTTTAAATTCTTCATAAATAATATCATCCATACGCGAGCCTGTCTCAATGAGCGCGGTCGCCAGTATCGTCAGGCTTCCGCCCTCCTCGATATTGCGCGCCGATCCGAAGAAACGTTTCGGACGATGGAATGCGGCAGGGTCAATACCGCCGCTAAGCGTACGGCCCGAAGGAGGAATAACGAGGTTGTACGCCCTAGCCAGACGAGTAATGCTGTCCATCAGGATCACGACATCCTTCTTATGCTCCACAAGTCGCAGCGCGCGCTCAAGCACAAGCTCCGCTACCTTGATATGGTTCTCGGGAAGCTCGTCGAATGTCGACGCCACAACCTCTCCCTTCACAGAACGCTGCATATCCGTTACTTCCTCCGGTCGTTCGTCGATCAACAGAACGAACAGCTCTATGTCGGGGCGGTTCTCCGTAATACTGTGCGCAATTTCCTTGAGCAACAGCGTCTTGCCTGTCTTAGGCGGCGCTACGATAAGTCCGCGCTGGCCAAGTCCGACTGGGGCCAGCAAATCCATCATACGCGTAGACAGCTTGGATTGCGCTGTCTCTAACACAAGCTTCTTATCGGGATAAAGAGGGGTAAGGGCCGGGAAGTGCAGTCGCTCGGCTGCCGTATCAGGGTTCTCGCCGTTAACGGCGTTGACCTGCAGCAGGCCGAAATAACGTTCGTTTTCTTTAGGAGGACGGCATTTGCCGGAGACGAGATCGCCGTTACGCAGATCGAATCTACGAATTTGAGAGGCGGAAATATAGATATCCTCTTTGCTCGGCAAGTAGTTGATAGGACGCAGGAAACCGAAGCCCTCCGATAAAATGTCCAGTACGCCTTCCATAAACATAAGTCCGCTTTTTTCGGCTTGCGCGCGCAATATTGCAAAAATAAGTTCCTTCTTCTTAAGCTGGCCATAATAAGCGATCTGGTATTGCTTCGCTAGTTTGTACAGGTCGGTCAGCTTCATCTCTTCCAGATCCGCGATCTGAAGGTCTGTCATGTTCTCACCACTCTATTCAGTTTTCATTATAATTGCTTGATTATCCATCATTGCCGAATCGGGCGCCCTCTATTCCACGACGCCCCCACTTCTGCTAATCGTCTGCCGAGGTATCTTGCTCACGCCATACGTCTGCGCCTAGTCGCCTTAGATTTTCCACTAGATTATCATAGCCGCGATCGATATACTCCACACCGGAGATTTCGGTAATGCCGTCCTCGACAGTCAATGCCGCCACAACGAGCGCCGCACCTGCGCGCAAATCCGCAGCCTTTACCTTCGCAGCGTTCAGCTTGCCGCCTTCAATAACGGCCGAACGTCCTTCAACCCGGATGTTAGCGCCCATGCGAGTGAGTTCAGGGACATGCTTGAAGCGCGTACCGTATACATAGTCCGTTAGAATGCTAACCCCATTGGCTTGCGTCAACAGCGTTGTCATCGGAGACTGCAAGTCCGTCGGGAAGCCCGGATAGACAAGCGCCTTCACGTCGATAGACGAATATTGAGACGTTCCGACAATGCGAATCGATTCATCCATCTCATGCACTTGAACGCCCATCTCTTCAAGCTTGGCCGTCATCGCTTCGAGATGCTTAGGAATTACATTGTCGATCAACACGTCCCCGCGTGTCGCGGCGGCGGCTATCATATACGTTCCGGCTTGGATTCGATCGGGAATAATGGAATGGCGGCAGCCGTGCAGGCTGTCGACTCCTTCGATCCGAATCGTTTCCGTTCCTGCACCTTTGATCTTTGCGCCCATGGCGCTCAGAAGGGTAGCCACGTCGATAATTTCCGGCTCTTTGGCTGCATTTTCGATAATGGTTAATCCTTTGGCCCGCGATGCCGCGAGCATAATATTGATCGTCGCCCCAACGCTCGCAACGTCCAAATAAATCTTAGCACCGCGCAGCTCCTTGGCTGAAATTCGGATAGAGCCATGGTCGTTGGTTACCGTCGCTCCAAGCGCTTCGAAGCCTTTGATGTGCTGATCGATCGGTCTTGGCTCGAAGTTGCAGCCTCCCGGCAAGCCGATCGTCGCCTCGCCGAACCGGCCCAGCATTGCGCCCATCAAATAGTACGACGCACGAAGCAGCTTCACCTTGCCGTTGGGCATCGGCTTCGACATTAGATGGGTAGGGTCGATTCGCATCATGTCATTATCGCGCGAAACGACTGCCCCAAGTTCTTGCAAAATCTCACTGTATACAGCAACGTCGCTTATAAGCGGCAAATTATCAAGTACAACCTCGGTCTCTGCAAGTATAGATGCCGGCACCAGCGCAACGGCGCTGTTCTTCGCCCCGCTAATCTGTACGGTGCCCCGCAGCGGCTGTCCACCGCGTATCATCAATTTCTCCATCAATATATTAATCCTCCCGTGGATTGGAAGAGAACAAAGGAAAACCGCCGAACATCAATAAGGCGGAATGTCGTCCTATGCTCCGTATTTTACGCTTGGCTGCCGCCTTAACTTAACGGCTTGAGCTTGAATACTGCTATTCTAGCGAACAGTCAGCGTGATATACATAAGCTTCACGCGCGCTTCCAAGCGTCATTCTGAGCCATTATACCATAATGCGATTCGGAATAGTGAGAAAAACTCCTGCCGGAGCCATTCGGGAAAGGGCGTCCGCCTTTTAGGAAAGGCTTATATCCCTATTTAAAAGGGGAAACTTATCATTATTAGAAATCTAAAAAAACGGCATCGCCGCTAGCAAGCGACAATGCCGTTCGTAAAACTATCTAAGACCCGATAGCGAAACGGCTGGAGGAGCTGCCGCCTTGAAGCTCTGCATTGACCGCAATCCGCATCTCATCGATGTCGAACGGCTTCGTGAAATGCATCAAAGCGCCGAGATCTGTCGCTTCCTTAATCATGTCGAGCTCGCCGTAAGCCGTCATCATAATAACTTTAATATCGCGGTTAATCGTCTTCACATGCTTCAAGATTTCCAATCCGTCCATGCCTGGAATCTTCATGTCCAGCAATACGAGGTCGGGAGCTTCTTGCTTTACGATTTCTAAAGCCAGCTTGCCGTTAGACGCCTGAAACGTATCGTATCCTTCGCTGCTGAACACTTCCATCAGCAATATTCGGATACCGTTCTGATCATCGACGATCAATACCTTCTTCTTCTCCAACGCTTATTACCCCCCGCAACTGAGCTTAGCCATTAATGGCCAACTCTTCCATAATCGCTAATATATTCGATGAAGTGGGTAAATAATCCTTCTCTCGTCTAGAAAAACTTGTAGGATGATGGAAAAAGATGCGGCATCCGGTAGTCGCGGGATGCATATGAGGAGAATTAGACGCAAAAAACGACCTTGTCGTCAAAGAACGGCAAAGTCGCTTCTCGTTTATTTTTGCTCGGAATATTTAAGCGCTGCGTATACGAATCCACGGAACAACGGCTGTGGACGGTTCGGTCTGGACGTGAATTCCGGATGGAATTGAACAGCCAAGAACCATGGGTGGTCAGACATCTCAACCATCTCGACGAGACGGCCGTCCGGCGACGTGCCGGAGATGCGCAAGCCAGCCGATTCAATGCGCTCGCGATATTCATTGTTGAATTCGTACCGATGACGGTGACGCTCGTAAACAAGCTCATCCTTGTATGCTTCTTCCGCAAGCGAGCCAGGAACAACTTTGCACGGATACAGACCAAGGCGCATCGTGCCGCCCATATCTTCAATGTCCTTCTGATCGGGAAGCAGATCGATAACCGGATAAGGCGTCGACGGATTAATTTCGGAGCTGTTCGCGTTAGCAAGCCCAACGACATTGCGCGCGTACTCAATAACGGCAACCTGCATGCCAAGGCAAATGCCGAAGAACGGAACGCCTTTCTCGCGAGCATAACGGATAGCCGAAATTTTGCCCTCGATGCCGCGATCGCCGAAGCCGCCAGGTACAAGAATACCGTGGACGCCTTGCAGCTTGTCCGCCACGTTTTGATCCGTAAGCTCTTCTGCATTGACCCAGCGAAGCTTCACTTCGGAGTTCGCGTCAATGCCGGCATGGCCAAGCGATTCCACGATACTTAGGTAAGCGTCATGGAGCGCTACGTATTTGCCGACAATGGCGATCTCGGTCGTCTTCTCAAGCGACTTCACGCGCTTAACAAGACTTTCCCATTCCGTCATGTCCGGTTGATTCGTAGTCAGCTTCAGGTGGTTGACGACGATATCGTCAAGACCTTGCTCGCGAAGCATTAATGGTACTTCGTATAGCGTCGATGCGTCGAGGCACTCTACGACCGCATTCGCATCGATATCGCAGAACAGGCCGATCTTGCGCTTCAAATCTTCGGCAAGCGGATATTCCGTACGGCATACGATGACGTTCGGCTGAATGCCGATGCTGCGCAGCTCTTTCACGCTATGTTGAGTAGGCTTGGTTTTCACTTCGCCTGCAGCCTTAATGTAAGGTATAAGCGTAACATGGATGTACATCACGTTGTCGCGACCGATGTCGCTCTTGATCTGGCGAATGGCTTCAAGGAAAGGCAAGCTCTCGATATCGCCAACCGTTCCGCCGATCTCCGTAATAACGACGTCCGAACCCGCTTCCTTGCCTGCACGGAATACGCGGTCCTTAATTTCGTTAGTAATATGCGGAATAACTTGAACCGTGCCGCCTAGATAATCGCCGCGACGCTCTTTAGTAATGACGTTGGAATAAATTTTGCCTGTCGTCACGTTGTTGTTCTTGGATAGGTTAATGTCTATAAAACGTTCATAATGCCCAAGGTCGAGGTCCGTTTCCGCGCCATCGTCGGTGACGAACACTTCGCCGTGCTGATAGGGACTCATCGTTCCCGGGTCAACGTTAATATAAGGGTCGAACTTCTGAATCGTTACTTTGAGTCCCCTGTTCTTCAGCAAACGACCGAGCGAAGCTGCGGTAATGCCTTTGCCCAGGGACGAAACTACGCCGCCGGTTACAAATATATATTTGGTCACTGTGATGATACCCTCCAAGCTCCTATGGTTAATGTTTAGGTTTGCCCATTTACTCGATAAACATGGATGCGGATACCTTCCGCCCGTCCATCCAGTTTGTGGGAATATATCCTGCCGACGCATCCCTCACAAACAAAAAAAGTGACACCCGTAGCCACGGGGCACTTTTTCCAATTGGCATATAAATATGCGTTATTTGTTAACCGAATCTTAAGCCCATGCAATAGTTTACTCTGCCCTGACGGGCGCTGTCAAGCGTAAACGGATGTTGCTGGCCTTTCCTGGCAACATCTAACGTTTCGTATACAATTCTAAGCCATAAAAGAGATAAATCTCCTCTTTCTTAGCATTCAAACGCAGTGGATGGAGTCAGGACCAATGACGAAAGCAAACGTGCAGGAATCGTTACTTGTCGTTTTCCTCGTCTTCTTCTTCAAGATCCTCTTCTTCATCATCCGATTCGGCTTCGGCGTCTGCATCCAGCTCGCCTTCAACCTCTTCCTCGTCGATTTCTTCATCGTCGATAACGACTTCCTCGTCAATTTCCTCTTCGGCTTCCGCCTCTTCGAAGTCTTCGCGGTCTTCGTCAAATACATCGTAATCTTCTTCTTCCGCTGCGTAGGTATCCTCTTCCTCGTCGGCGAACAGATCGTCATCATCGTCGTCGTCATCATTAATGATACGAGTACGCTTCGCATTGCCCACCGGATCTTCGGAACGCTCAACCGGATACCAGCGCTTCAGTCCCCACATATTGCTGCCGACGCAAGCGAAACGGCCGTCAATATTAATCTCCGTGTACACCTGTGCGATGAATTGGTTGATACCTTCCGCGGATAGACCGCGTATTTTAGCGATCTCCATCATGAGATCACGATAATAGTAAGGCGTATTCGCTGCTTTCAGAACTTCGAACGCCAAATCGACCATAGGCATTTCCTTCATTCGTTCAGGATCCAGCTTTAACGTAAAATTGCTGCTGCTCATATGGACACATCCTCTCTTGCCAATCTATTTATGTACTTATTCATTGCTCGCTTATCACAGTATAGTAAAACCTATTTCGTCCAAAAAAGCAAGCGGCACGGAGCCGGAGCATATAGCCCAACCGGCAGCAGCCTTCTCGCGGACGTAAAACAGCCTACAGCTTGGACCTTCATGCAAAAAGCGAAGGGATTGCTCCCTTCGCTCCGACTGTATCCATCCGACACCGTATGCCCTGCATAACGGGGACGTAAGAGCCCCAAAGAACTCTTAGTTCATCCTATGTCCAGCGACGGTTTTTGACACGGTTTCTCGCCTAATTCTGATAAAAAGGGCAAGTTGCTCATGCCGAAGGATGCGATTGTTCATACAATACCTCAGCATCGTCCGTCGGGAGGGAAGCCAAATTTGGACACCGCCGCATTTATCCGCTCGTTGCAAGACACGATGGCTTGCGCAGATCCCACCGCAACAAAGCGCATTGTTCGCTTCCAGCATGTTAGCGACTACCGACGCTTCCTGCAACAGTTATCCGAAATTCCATCTGATTCGCCGCTCAAGCAGGTGAAACAAATATCCATTATCCGCGGCCTCTCCTGCACGCTTCCAGCCGTTGAGACGCTGGAGCAGTTCGCGGGCCGAGTCTGGATCGAGAAGGATTGTAAAATTAGCGTTCATGCTGCTCCGGCTCAAAAGTCGATTTCCATGGAGAAGGGAATACCTTGGGGCGTTCAGCAAATAAAAGCTCCGCAGGCATGGGGGGCGACGACCGGCCATAAGGTGAAGATCGGCGTCATCGATACCGGCATCGACTTCAACCATCCCGACCTGAAGCAATCGTTGTCACGCGGAATCAATCTGCTTAACCGGAGTATGCTGCCGCATGACGACAACGGACACGGGACGCATATCGCGGGTACGATTGCGGCCGCCAACCAGCTTCAAGGCATGATCGGCGTTGCGCCGCGCGCCTTAATCTCCCCCGTTAAAGCCTTCGACCACAATGGGAGCGCATTCGTATCGGATATTATACTCGGCATCGATTGGTGCGTTCGCAACCGCATGGATGTTATCAATATGAGCTTCGGCATGAAGACGCGAAGCAAGGCGCTGCTTGGCGCGGTCGTCAACGCGCACAATGCGGGCGTCATTATCGTTGCCTCCTCCGGCAACGACGGCAAGCGGCGCTCGGTCGATTACCCCGCCCGCTACCCGCAGACCATTGCCGTCGGCGCGACGAACAAGCTTCGCCGCATCGCTCCCTTCAGCAACCGCGGCGCCTACATCGACGTCTACGCGCCCGGCGAGAAGATCGTCTCGACATGGCTGAAGGGCAAATATAATGAAATGAGCGGCACATCGATGGCTACCTCGCATGTAAGCGGGGCAATCGCCTTGCTGCTCGCATTAAAGCCGGGCCTCTCGCCTACCGAGATTAAAGCCATCATCAAGCGCTCCGTACAGCCCTTAAGAGGCAGCAAAGCCCGCCGGACAATCGGCGAGCTCGATGTGATGCGTATCCTGCAGGCCGTAGAGAAATCTTAACTCTACGGCTTCCTTTAAATTAGACGGGTCTACATCCGCTCGGGAGCGGATACGCCGACAAGGCGAAGCACGTTCGCGAGCGCGATGCGAACGGCGCCGAGCAGCGCCAGACGGGCGACCGACTGCTCCGCGTCATCCGTAATGACCCGCTCCGCTTTATAGTAGCTATGGAATTGCGATGCCAGCTCGTATACATAGCGAATCAACCGGTGCGGCGCGTATTGCGCAGCCGCTTCCGTAATCTCCTGCGGCAACTCGCCGAGCTTGCGCAGCAGATCGAACTCCGTCTCGGCGCTCAGCTTGGCGAAGTTCAGCTTGCCCGCGTCGACAGCGCCGCTTGCAATGCCCTGCTCTTCCGCCTGGCGGAAGATGCTGCAGATGCGGGCATGCGCATATTGCACGTAGAAAACCGGGTTCTCGTTCGAAGTCGAGATCGCCAGATCCATATCGAAATCCAGATGCGAATCCATGCTGCGCATCGTGAAGAAGTAACGGATCGCATCCACGCCAACCTCGTCCATCAAATCTTCCATTGTTACCGCTTTGCCGGTCCGCTTCGACATTTTCATTTTCTCGCCGTTCTGGAACAGGCTGACCATCTGTGCGATCAATACCGTCAGCTTGCCCGGATCGTTGCCTAGCGCAGCCATAGCCGCCTTCACGCGCGGGATATAGCCATGGTGATCGGCACCCCAGATATTGATCATCCGATCGAAGCCGCGGCCGTATTTGTCGCGGTGGTAGGCGATGTCCGGCGTCAAATACGTGTACGAACCGTCATTTTTGACGAGAACGCGGTTTTTGTCGTCGCCGAAAGGCATCGTGGACAGCCATGTTGCGCCTTCCTCTTCATAGACGTGGCCGGAAGCCTTAAGCGCCGCCAAGCCTTGCTCGACTTGTCCGCTCTCATAGAGCGAGGTCTCGCTATACCAGACGTCGAAGCCGACGCGGAAACGGCCGAGGTCGCGCTTAATCTTATCAAGCTCGCGCTCAAGACCGAAGCTGCGGAAGAAAGTGAACCGCTCTTCGTCCGGCAACGAGAGCAGACGATCGCCTTCTTGCTCGACCAGCAGCTTCGCGAAGCCGATAATATCCTCGCCGTAGTAGCCGTCCTCCGGCATGTCTGCCGACTGGCCCAGCGCTTGGCGGTAACGCGCTTCTATAGAAACGGCAAGATTCTCGACTTGCTTGCCCGCATCGTTAATATAGTACTCGCGCGTAACGTCATAACCGGCGAAGTCGAGCAGGTTGCACAGCGCGTCCCCAACCGCCGCTCCGCGAGCGTGGCCCAGATGCAGGCTGCCCGTCGGATTCGCGCTTACATATTCGACCTGCATGCGCTGGCCCCCGCCGTCGGAAGTGCGGCCATAGTCGTCGCCCGCTTCCAGCACGTCGTTAATGACGGAATACAGATAACTTTTGTCCATACGGAAGTTAATGAAGCCGGGACCTGCAATTTCCGCCGATTGAATCGACGATTTCTCCGTATCGAGATTCGCGATAATCGCCTCGGCGATTTGGCGCGGGTTCTTCTTCGCCAGCTTCGTCAGCTGCATCGCCGCATTCGTCGCCAGATCGCCGTGGGACTTGTCCTTCGGCACTTCGAGCACGATTACGGGAAGCTCCTCTCTTTCCGCTAAGCCTGCCGCTACCGCCGCATCGGCAATCGCTGTTTTTACCTTCTCATACATCTGTTCCAGCACATTCGCTTTCATTGATGGGTATCCTCCTGTATATAGAGTCGAATATCGAATCGACCCGATGATTGTTCATTGACACGCATCTCGTATGCCCACTCCAGCGTGAATGGCAACTGCGACGGCAATCCGTGCTCGTCCACGCTCGCTGATCCGCCGGCGCCAATAAGGCCCAGCTTCGAGGTATCCGTCTCCAACTCAAAGGCGATTGCCGCTGACCTGTAACGGCCAATACGCCGCTGCCCCGCCGTAAATAGCTGCTCCGATTCGACAGCGCCTCGACGCAAGATCGACAGCTCCTCCGGTCTATACCGAATAAGCGTCCGCACTTCCCCGGCACCCTTGTCGTCGCTATCAGCCGCTTCCGTATACCGGATATAGATCGATCGTTCCTTGCGGAACCATTCTCCGCTATAGCTGTGGTCAAACGAGCTTCCGTCCTGCGCGCTGGTCAGCGTGATCCTTACTTTTCTGCCGTCTCCCATTTTGCCTGCTTGCTCCTGTTATCAGTCTAGTCGTATGTAACTACTATATACAGGAAGACTATTTATTTCAACGCCGAGGCGATGTTATTCCGATATAAAAGGCATGATGACGCGCCAAGCCTCGATGCGATCTTCCAAATTACGCATGTGCTTTGTCGGTATCGGGCTCGTAGAAGGCAGCTTAATGAGCGCCACGTCGCGGAAGCGCTCGTGCTTCCCATAATATTTGCGGAACGTGTCGTACGCCTTGGCGCCGTTGAATCCGATACAGCGAAGCTGCGGATAGTCCGCGAACAGCTCCGGGAAGCGGTTCGGTATTTCCTCCTTGATATTAACGTCGAGACTGCCCTCGCGCACGCAGGATTCGATCACGTCCCAGACGGCAAGCTTATGCTCCCGTAGGAAATCGAGCCTGTTCTCATAGATAGGATCGGGGGCGCCAGCATCGAACAGACCATAAATGACGCGCCAAAAGAAATTTTGCGGATGCCCGTAAAATTGTCGATGCTCCAGCGACTTCACGCTCGGAGCCGTGCCCGCAATGAGAACGCGGGCACGCCCGTCGATGACGGGCGGAAACGAATGGATGCGCATTGCTGCTGCGGCCTCCTTCTGTAGCTTTTTTTTAAAGTACCATACAATAGATAAGCAACGCCAATTGCTCGAAAAAGTTATCCACAATGTTATCAACAATCGGTGCACAACATGAGCATAACTGTGGGTAAGGTTAAACGGTAAATCGCCGTTTTCATTTTCGGGTGTTATCTAAAACAAAAGAAAGACGTTTCCCGCTCTATCATTTGCGGAAAACGTCTCATTCAACCGTTATAGCCTCTCGTTACTTCGCCGGAATCTTAATCTTCTGTCCTGGGTAGATCAGATTCGGGTTTTTCAGCTTATTGTAGCTCGCCAGCTTCTGCCACGTCGTACCGTGATTCATCGCGATCCAGTACAGCGTATCTCCGTTCTTCACGATGTAAGTAACATCTGGCGCGGGCTTAGGCGTTTCAGGCTTCGGCTGTTCCGGCTTCGGCTGTTCCGGTTTCGGTTGTTCCGGCTTCGGCTGCTCCGGCTTCGGCTGCTCCGGCTTCGGCGGCGCAGTCGTTGCCTCGGCTTTCAAGTCGAGCTTGAATTCGGCATAACCGTCTTCCGTGTTGGCCTCGAATGACAGCCATGCCAGCGCTTCGTCCATCGCTTTCGCCTCCGGTGAAGTTTTGTACGTCACGTTGACCTTGTCATTGATCGGGGCAAGCGACCAGTTGCCATCGGCTGACGGGTTGATCGTTTTGTTCGAACGAATGTAATCAATAACAACCTGGCGGTTCTCGTCCGGCGACGCGAGAATGATTCTTTTGCCATCCGGATTGGCGAACTTGCTCGACGAAGCACGATAGTTATTCGTTGCGACGACGAACTTCTGATCGGCCTTGATCGGCTTGCCCTCGAATTGCAATCCGACAATGCGGCTTGCTCCTTCGTTCTTAAGCGTTCCGTTTGCCTCGTATTTAGCGGGCTGCGAAACGTCGATCTGGTAAGTGAGGCCATCGATAACATCGAAGTTGTAGGTCGGGAAATCATAGTCCACCAAGTCTTGCTTAGCCGTGCTAGCCGTGTCGATCTGATTGAATTGCCCAGCCGACCACTCCAGCCATTCCTTGATTTCCGAGCCAGTAACGAGTACGGCGTTGACGGTATTGGAGTACAAATATAAGTCCGCTACGTTCTTGATTGCAATATCGCCCTTAGCGATGTTCGTATAATAATTAGGGCCCTGGCGTCCGCCCGCCTTGAACGGCGCGCCTGCAGACAATACCGGTACGCCCTCATATTCCGTGCCTTGCAGCTGTTTCTCGACATACCACTTCTGCGCATTCGTTACAATCTGAATGGACGGATCGTCCTGCACGAGAGCGAACCAGCTATTGATCGGCGCAGTCGTCTGGCCAACCGGACCGCGGATATAATCAAGCGTATGCTGATGATCGTCTTTCACGGCGTCAACAATCTGCTGATCGGCATCGACGAGCGGCACTTTGTTCACCGTATCGAAGATCGGCTTCACGGACGACTTGGAGTCGGCAACGACCCATTTGCCGTCCTTCTGCTGAAGCGTCAGGTCGATAATGCCGAGGTTATTGCCCCAGAAGCCCGGTTCAACGGCGGCTACGCCATTGATCGTTCCTTTCGTCAGATCGACGCCCGGCTTTCCTTCGAACGACTTGTCCGGGAATACTTTATGCGCATGGCCGAACAGGATCGCGTCAATACCGCTTACCTTGCTCAAGTAGAGCACGGAGTTTTCCATGAGCGGCGTCTGAGGGATATCCTCGAAGCCCGAATGCGGAATCGCTATAACAACATCTGCTCCCTTTTCCTTCATTTCCGGTACGAACTTGTTCGCTGTGGCGACAATATCTTTCGCAACAACTTTGCCTTCGAGATGGGCTTTGTCCCATTGCATAATTTGCGGAGGCACGAAGCCGATCACGCCGACCTTGAGCTTATGCGTAGCTCCGGCACTGTCCTTCACTTCTTTATCGAGGATCAAATAAGGGGTAAACAGGTTTTTGTCGTTCGTCTCGTCCGTATCCCCATCATACACGTAAACATTGGAGTTAATGTAAGGGAATTCCGCGCCCGCAAGCGCAGTGTTCAAGTAGTCCAAACCGTAGTTGAATTCGTGGTTGCCCAGGTTACCCGCGTCGTAGTCGAGCAGGTTCATCGCCTTATAAACGGGATGCGTCTCTCCTTGCTGCAACGGGTCGATGGTGGCGACGTAATCGCCGAGCGGATTGCCTTGAATCAGGTCGCCGTTGTCGAACAGCAGACTGTTCGGAACTTCCTCGCGCGTCTGCTTGATGAGCGTAGCCGTCTTCGCCAGCCCGTATTCATCCGTTGACTTGTCGGAGAAATAGTCATAGTTCATGACATTGACATGAATGTCCGACGTCTCCATGATGCGCAGTTGGACCGTCGCTTCTCCTTCCGCGTTGACCGCGACCGAATACGGAAGCGTCACCAGACTGAAGGAAATCGCGGCGAACAGCGACCGCCTCCACATCGATTGATACAATTTCATTCCCTTCACTCCTTGTCCATAATTCGCTAAAGGCTTGCGACAGGCGCAAGCCTTGAAGCCTATATTTAAGCTGAGCGCCGATGAGGTCTCTCGATGGACAATCTGTCTCTACGTTCAATATAATAATTTAAAAATTCTGAAATGTCACCATTCATTTACCAACTCTTAGGAATTGAATGGATTGCCACGCTATGCGCGCTTGCGCATTCTCAGCTTCAGTCGGTTGGACACCAGCTCGACGCTGAATACCATCATGAAGATAACGAACCCAACGAATAACGCCTGGTCAAAATGGTAGCTGCGCATCGCATGCGACAGCTCGAATCCGATCCCGCCTGCGCCAACCGCTCCCAGTATCGTGGATTCGGCCAAGTCTCCTTCGAAGCGCATGACGCACCATGCGAGCAGCGCGGATAACGCGCATGGCAATACGCCTTGCAGCACGATCTGCAGCCAGCTTGCCCCCGTTGAGCGCATCGCTTCAATGACCCATCCACCTCCTCGAGCGATTGAGAGAACACTTTAATGAGCCCGCCGACCGCATGCACCATAATCGCAAGCACGCCCGGCAGAGGACCCATGCCTACGGCTACAATGAAAATAAGCGCCCAAATCAGCGTCGGAATCGCCCTAAGCAAGGAAGCGAAGCTGCGAATAAACCAACTGACTGCACGATTCGGAGCAATATTGTCCGCTGCAAGGAAAGCCAGGAAGAATGCGACGACGATGCCGATTACGGTTCCTAGTATAGCGACTTGGATCGATTCCACCGCCGCCAGCAGTACATGCTTCCACTGCGAGGCGTCCGGCGGGAACATCAGGCCGGCCGTCTTCGCGAACTTGGCAATGCCCGGCATAATTCGACTGTAATCGAGCTGCAATTGAATAAGGCTGAACAGGAAAAATGCCGCTCCGATCCATCCGTACCATTTGAGCGGATTGCCGCTTCTGCGCTGCTCGCCGCTCGCTCGCAGCGTTCCGTTCTTGGGCGCTTGCCCAGTATCTGCCGCTGTAGCCATCAGATGATCCGCTCCCTAATCCGATTTGTCAAAAACTCCGTCGCCAGTACAATCGCCAGCACGAGCAGCACCGCCATGCTGACCTCCTTGTACTGGAACAGCTTCAATCCCGACTGTATCGTGAAGCCGAGGCCGCCGCCGCCCACCATGCCGACGATGGTCGATGCGCGAACGTTAACCTCCAGATTAAACAGCGCCCATCCTATAAGGCTTGGCAGAAACTGCGGCAGCACCGCTTGCGTAATGACCTGCCAATAGCTGGCTCCTACCGATCGCAGCGCCTCCACTTGGCCCAAGTCGATCTCCTCCAGCGATTCCGCGAAGCAGCGAACGAGCATACCGATCGAGACGATAATAAGCGACAGCGTTCCGACAAGCTTGCCTAGACCGAAGGAGGCAACGAGCAGGATCGTCCAAATAATGACCGGCACGTTGCGAAGCATGGCGGAGAACGCCCGCATGCCGACTTGGAAGACCGGATGCGGCGATGTCGTAGCGGCTGCGAAGATCGACAGCACGCTGGCAACGAGCGCCCCGATAACCATTGCAACGAAGCTCATGTAGATCGTATCGAGCGCCGGGCCGATAAGGCCGGGCAGCTCGGCTGTATCCGGCGGCATCAGATCGACGAACAGAAATCCCGCTCCGTCGCCTATTCCGCCCCATAATGCGCCCGGCGTAAAGTTCGTTCCGATGGCCGACCATACCGTTAGCGCAGCGAGAAAGGCAAGAAACACGATCAGCTGATTACGCTTGCCCCGGCGTTCTCTCAGCAACTGTTCAGCCTTCATCATTACGCCGTCTCCTTCTTCAGAGCGCGAGCCAGCCTGCCATCGGCTTCGGATTGGTCGGATGCTTTATCGTTATGCTGATTATAGATATAGTCTATCATCTCATCGGTCAGCTGTTCCGGCGTACCGTCGAACACCTTCGTTCCTTTGTAAATGCCGATAATGCGCGTTGCATATTTTTTGGCGACATCGACTTGGTGCAGATTGCATAGGCAAGCGATGCCGTCTTCTTTGCAAAACGTATAGAGGCTGTTCATCACGATTTCCGACGAGGCCGGATCCAGACTTGCGATCGGTTCATCCGCCAGTATAAGCTGCGGCTTCTGCGCCAGCGCCCTTGCAATGCCTACGCGCTGCTGCTGCCCGCCGCTAAGCTCGTCGGCGCGCTTATGCAGCTGCTCGCCGAGTCCTACGCGCTGCAGCAGACGAGTCGCTTCCTCGACGTCCGGCTTCGCGAACAGACCAAGCGCGCCGCGCCAGGCGCTCATATAACCGAGCCTTCCATGAAGAACGTTGGCGAGCACCGACAATCGCTCGACAAGATTGAAGCCTTGGAAGATCATCCCCATGCTACGACGAATTTCGCGCAGCTTTCTTTTGCTTACGCCGGTCGTGTCCGTTCCTTGGAACAGCACCTTGCCCGACGTCGGCTGGACCATCCGGTTCAAGCAGCGAAGCAGCGTGCTCTTGCCCGCTCCGCTCGGTCCGATGACGACGATGAATTCACCTGCTTCAACCGTCAAGTCAATGCCGTTCAGCGCTGCCGTTCCATCCGCATATACTTTCTTCAAGTCTTCAACCCGCAGCAATGTCATTTCCATTGTCCTCCGCTTCATCGCTCATTTATAGTCGTACGTCGTTACGTTCTATTCCAGCATCTCTTCCGGCGACATTTCGAGCAGCTTCGCTACTTCCCTGACCCCGTCGAAGTCCGAATCTTCCGCCGGGAAGAAACCCGCTACGCCCAGCGCTTTGAAATACTCGGGATTCTTCTCGCCGTAAGCGAGCGCGAATTCGCGAATCTTCTCGACGAGCTCAGCAGGAAGATCGCCTCGGTAGGCAAGCGCGCCGCCCCCCGCGATCGGATCGGATTCCCCGATGACGCGTACATCGTCTTCCTTAATAAGTCCAGCGTCCGCAATCATCTTGATGCATTGGCTGCATGTAGCTGCGCCGTCCGCATCGCCATTGGCGATAGCAAGCAACGACTTGTCATGTCCGCCGGAGAACGATACGTTGCTGAAATACGTTTCGATCTCTTCGTTCGCAATGCCGACTGCCTTCATAATGGCAGCGCGCGGGTACAGATGTCCCGTCGTGGACGCCGGATCGGCGAACAAGAAGTTTTTGCCTTTCAGATCGGCGATCGTCTGAGCCGGGGAGTCCTTCGGAACGATAATGACGCTCGTGCCTTCCGTTCCCGGTCCGTTGTTCATCGCCGCGAGCAGCTTCGCTCCGCTTCTCTCAGCAGCAATAATATATCCGAAAGGGCCGAAAGTCGTGATGTCGATTTTCTCGGAACGCATCGCTTCGATCATCATGTTGTAATCTTCGCCCTCGAACGTTTCCACTTTAATATCCAAATACTCGCCCAAATCCTTTGCGAATTGGTCTGCGTTACGCGACGCTTCTCCGTCTTCCATCGGAAGGTTTCCGATTCGAAGCACGTCCGGCCACTTCGTATCCGCCTCCGTACCCGCTTCGTTATTGCCGCCATTGCCGCCGGCAGAAACATTGTTGGCTTTCTGACCGCAGCCAGCCAGCACAACCATTAAAGCGGTAATCATCAGAGCAATCGGTAAACCCATCTTTTTCAGCACAGTACATCCTCCTAAGGTTTGCTGCGAGCGCTCTGAGGCGGCATCGCATGCGTTGTGTCTATTCCATCATTTCGCTCGTGGTACACAACTAGGATACAAGTTGAATGTCAATGCAATGTTTGCGTCTTTTTGAGATATTGTTAATTTCGAAATCGCCTTGCGAAGACGAAAGAGAGACTGTTAAGATGATGTTAACCGATCTGGAGAACTATGAATTCGAGAGGAATATGCGCCATGGCATCGCAATCGCTTGTGAATACGGCCTATACAAAGCTAAGAGAAAGAATCGTGGGCGGCAACCTAATGCCCGGCACCCTGTTATCGGAGAATGAGCTTGCAGAGGAATTGCAGATGAGCCGCACGCCGGTCCGCAACGCCATTACGCACCTGGAATCGGAAGGATTCGTCGTTGCTCTTAAAAATCGCGGCGTGCTCGTGAAGGAAGTAACCGGGAAGGAAATGCTCGATATGTACGAGGCGATCCTGGCGCTCGTCGTATATGCTATCGATATCCGCAGCGAACGAAATAATACGATCGACATGGAGCAGCTGCGGGTCTATCTGGATCGCCAATTCGAGGCCGAGCAGGCAAACGATTATTATACCTATATCAACAACTCGATGCTGTTCATGCGGACGCTCGTTTATTCGATCAACAACACCGCGATGACGTCGCAGCTCGATATGTACGTGGACAAGATCACGATGGCCTCCTACATCAACTTCAAGCTGACGCCGCATATTAAGCACTATTCCGCCAATCAGTTGAACAAATCGATCTATGATGCGCTGCTGGCCGGCGATGAGGAGCAAGCTCGCAAGCTGGCGAAAGGCGCTTTCACCTACGCGCGCAGCCGCGTGTTCGACAGCGGTCGTTTCTAATTAGACACACACTGCGGTGAGCTATGTTGGATTTCTGCAATTACTCCAATATGGCCATATAGAGTAACACGAAAAAAGCTGCCCTAGGGTCTGTAGATCCCAGGACAGCTTCTTTCATTATTCGTTATTTAATAAAACCGAGCAGCATCTCGCGGATTACCTTCGCCGCGACGATCTGCGTTTGCTCCGTGGGATCGTAAGCCGGCGCAACCTCTACAAGGTCGCAGCCGACGACGTTCACGCCGGAACGGGCGATCGCATGAACCGCGTCGATCAATTCCTTCGACGTAATGCCGCCGGCTTCCGCCGTACCCGTACCGGGAGCAGCCGAAGGGTCGAGCACGTCGATGTCGATCGTCAGGTATACCGGACGGCCAGCCAGCTCGGGAAGCACCTTCTTCAGCGGCTCAAGCACCTCGAACGGGTGGAAGTTGATGTTCTCGCGAGCATACTGCCACTCTTCGCGGGAGCCGGAACGGATGCCGAATTGATAAATGTTGCTGCCACCCATTAGCGTTGCCGCCTTGCGAAGCGGTGTCGAGTGCGACAAAGGCTCGCCTTCGTACGACTCGCGAAGATCGGCATGCGCATCGAAGTGGATGATTGCCAGATCCGGGTATTTCTTGTAGACCTCCCGGAAGATCGGCCACGATACGAGATGCTCGCCTCCTAGTCCAACCGGCAATTTGTCATCGGCCAATACGCCGCTCACAAATTCTCCGATGACTTCAAGGCTGCGAGCCGCATTGCCGAATGGCAGCAGCAAATCGCCGGCATCGAAGTACGTTATGTCTTCCAGGCTGCGGTCGAGATACGGGCTGTATTCCTCAAGGCCGATCGAGACCTCGCGGATGCGCGGAGGGCCGAAGCGCGAACCAGGGCGGAAGCTGACCGTGAAGTCCATCGGCATGCCGTAGATGACCGCTTTGGAAGCTTCATAATCATCCGAGCTCAAGATGAACACGTTGCCGGAATATTTTTGATCCAATTTCATGAGTACAATCCTTTCTAAGCTGCAGAGCTACGCTTACTTAATAAGGTCTTCCACAAACTTCGGCAATGCGAATGCCGCTTTGTGCAAGCGCGGTGTGTAATATTTCGTATCGATCTCGGGAATGGACGCCTCGTCCACTTGAAGCGGATCATACTTCTTGCTGCCCATCGTGAATGTCCACAAACCGCTTGGGTAAGTCGGAATGTTGGCGCCGTATACGCGTACGATCGGGAATACTTCCTTCACGTCTTTGTTGACGCTTTGGATCAGGTCAGCCTTGAACCAAGGATTGTCCGTTTGCGCAACAAAGATGCCATCTTCCTTAAGCGCCTCGTAGATGCCTTGGTAGAAGCCGCGCGTGAATAGGTTGGCAGCAGGGCCAACCGGCTCGGTGGAATCGACCATAATGACGTCGTATGTGTTTTTGTGATCGTGAATATGCATGAAGCCGTCGTTCACAAGCACTTCGACACGCGGGTTGTCGAGCTCGCCTGCGATCGTCGGCAAATACTTTTTGGAGTATTCGATAACTTTGCCGTCAATATCGACGAGAACCGCTTTTTTCACTTGCGGGTGCTTCATCACTTCACGGATAACGCCGCCGTCGCCGCCGCCGACTACGAGCACATGCTCCGGGTTCGGATGCGTGTAGAGCACAGGATGGGCGACCATTTCGTGATATACGAACTCGTCCTTCACTGTCGTCATGACCATGCCGTCAAGCACGAGCATCGTGCCGAACTCTTCCGTCTCGATCATATCAAGCTTTTGGAAGTCCGTTTGTTCCGTTACGTACGTTTTCGTAATCTTCGCCGTAATGCCGAAGTTTTCGGTTTGTTTTTCTGTATACCACAATTCCATGGTGATGAATCCCTTCTTTCCGTCAATAGTTCACACTGTATTATAGTAAAAACTGCCCGTTGCTACAAGTATTTCTATGGGCTGCTCCAGCTTAACCTTTCGTAAAGGCCCGCGCATTTTTTTAGAGTTGCCATAATTCGCTCAAATTAATTCCCCTTCGGCGTTCCACTTATGAATAGCGGCCTCTCCGTTTTTCCATACTAAGGAAAAGTGAAGCTTTGCGCTGAAGGGAGTACGCTTACGTGACTAAGACTTCCAAACGACCGGTCAAGCCGCGCCGCTTGCCGTCGATACCGATACTGACCGAGAGATTTCTCCCTCAAATTCTCCAAATGAAAAAGTGGCTGAAGCGTTCCGCCATCCTCTTCGCGATCTTCGCCGTATTCGTCTGCGGACTGCTCATTTTCTTGCGCACCCAGTCGCTGCCGGCGGCAACCATCAGCCAGACGTCGCAGATGCTCGATCTGAATGGCAACGTCATCGATACGTTCCACGCCGGGGAGAATCGACGCTCCGTGAAGCTGGAGGACATCTCGCATTACGTGGTGGAAGCCACGCTCGCCATCGAGGACCGTCGCTTCTTCGACCATAGCGGCTTCGACGTGAAGGGCATGGCGCGCGCCGTCATGGTCAACGTGCAGAGCATGTCCGCGCGGCAGGGCGCCAGCACGCTGACGCAGCAGCTTGCGCGGAATCTTTATTTGACGCATGAGCGCACCTGGCAGCGCAAGATGAAGGAAGCGATGTATACGGTACAGCTCGAGATGAACTATTCCAAAGACGAAATTCTCGGTATGTACTTGAACCAGATCTATTACGGACACGGCTCCTACGGGATCGAAGCAGCCGCCCAAATGTACTTCGACAAGCATGCGAACGAGCTGACGTTAGCCGAAAGCGCCATGCTGGCCGGCATTCCGAAAGGACCTAAATATTACTCGCCCTATCTCGATATGAAAAACGCGAAGGATCGGCAGCGCGCTATACTGCATGCGATGATGGAGGGCGGCGCGATTACGAAGGAGCAGGCCGACAGCGCCTACGCCGAAGTGCTGAACTTCCAGTCGCTTGAAGCCGGGCAAAGCGAAGGGTTCGCTCCCTACTTCCGCGACTACATCCGCTCGATTGCGGTCGATAAGCTCGGCATCGACGAGCATATGCTTAACGAGGGCGGAATTACGATCTATACGACGCTCGATCCAGAAGCGCAGCAAGCGGCCGAGGACGCGATTAAGAAAACGATGCCCGCTAAGTCCGAGCAGCAGGCGGCGCTCATCGCCATCGACCCGCGCAACGGGTACATCAAGGCAATGGTCGGAGGGCGCGATTACAAGACGAATCAGTTCAACCGCGTCTTCGCGCAGACGCGCCAGCCCGGCTCGTCGTTCAAGCCGTTCCTTTACTTAACCGCGCTGCAGAGCGGCTATATGACGCCGGTTACCCGCTTCAAGAGCGAACCGACCGTCTTCACTTTCGACGAAGGGCGCAAGACGTACGAGCCGCATAATTACAACGATAAATATGCGAACGAATTCATCGACATGCGGCGCGCGCTCGCAGGATCGGACAACATCTACGCCGTTAACACGATTATGACCGTCGGTGCGGACAAGGTTATCGAGACGGCGAGGAAGCTCGGCATTAAGAGCCCCATGCAGCCTGTTCCTTCTCTCGCGCTCGGCACGTTTCCCGTCAGCCCGTTCGAGATGGCATCGGCTTACGGGACGTTCGCCAATGCCGGCATTCATGCCGAGCCGGTCGCGATCATCAAGATCGAGGACCGCAAAGGCAACGTTATATATGAAGCTAAGCAGCAGAGCAAGCAGGCGATATCGCCTGCCGAAGCTTATGTGATGACAAGCCTCATGGAGAGCGTGTTCGACGAAGGCGGTACCGGCTACCGCGTCTCTTCTATTATGAAACGTCCCGTCGCCGGGAAGACGGGCACGACCTCGGCCGACGCTTGGCTCGTCGGCTATACGCCGGAGCTTGCGACCGCGGTATGGGTCGGCTATGACAAGGACCGCAACTTATCGGTTGCGGAGGCGCATCTGGCCGCGCCGATCTTCGCGCAGTTCACGGAGAAAGCGCTCGCCACCGTGCCGCCGAAGATCTTCCCGATACCGGCGGGCGTCGCGAACGTCTATATCGAGCCGGAGAGCGGCAAACTGGCTTTAGACACTTGCCCGACCCGCAGGCTGGAGACGTTCATCAGCGGCACGGAGCCGACAGAAGCGTGCGGTACGCCTGCTTCTGCCGGCGAAGAAGGCGGAGCAGCCAAGGAAGACGGCGCTGGAGCGGCGAAACGCCACTCATGGTGGCAAGACCTTAAACGTTGGTGGACGGATTAAGTCGTCAGCTCTGACGAACAAGTTAGCCCCTGATCGATTCCCGATCAGGGGTTATTTATGGAAACAAGCCCCATAAGGGCACTCTGATTGCAGTTTCTGCAACATAATCGCCAACTCCGCCTTCAATACTCCCCCTAGTTGCATTTTCTGCGAAAGAATCGCCTCGGTGGTGCACCCTAATCTTCCGCGTTTAAGTCCATTCTGTTGCATATTGTGCAACGACGCCTTCCTCCTGCGTCCTATTTCCGTGATTCCGCTGCACTCCCTGCAACGCAAACCATAGTTCCCGCCCCCACCGCCGGCATACGCAACCTGTTCAAGGTATAAATGCTAATTAGGACATAGACATACAACATGCAGGCAGCTTCGACATACAAACGCCATATTTAGTGCTTTTTCGACAGGCCACACTGTTGATTTGTCCATTTTCAACCCCGCCAACCCCTGATCTTCGCATATATTTGACGGAAATATGATGAAAAAGTGAATTTTCTTTGAACAAGTTCGTATAATTATGGTATAGTAATACTAAGTAAGCACTTACAATGACTCGGGAGTGTTGAATATGACGACGAAAACTGCATCAATCAGCCACGCGCAGCCGACCAAATCAGATGTCAAACGTCTTGTCAAAGCAATGACTGCCATCGCTTGGGGTATTCTCGGCATCGGCTTCCTGCTCTGTCTCGTTAATCTTAGCCACTTCAGCGATCAGAACGTCGGACTAATGGTCGGCATCGGATTTCTAATCGGCAGCGTTCATATTTATGTTATCGGAACGGCAATCGGACTTGTTCACGCGCGACTCCATCAAGACCAGACAACGAATGATCATCACGATCCGCAGGCTTAAAGCGATTGTGAACCTTTCGTTCAACAAGCCAAAGGGCCACTTTCTTCCATGTGAAGAAGTGGCTTTTTTGCGTTATGAAACCTAATGAAGTCGCTTCACGACTGGCTAAAAGTAACTGTTGTCTAACCGGTGAACTTTCTATTACGGAAAAAAGACGAATTGTTGACGTAATTGTTAACCATGGAGATATTGTGCGTCATATCTGCTATGTTAAGCGTAAGCAGTCATTTTGAGGAGTTGAAACGTTATGAGACCGTTTATTCGCATGCTGACACCCGTACTCTTGTTGCTGATGGCCGTCACGCTCTCCGGCTGCGGCGAGCAGTTCATTGTACTCGATCCGAAGGGACCGATTGGGGAATCCCAGAAGGATCTCATCTACTTATCCACCATACTTTGCGCGGTCATTATCGTACCCGTGCTGATCTTAACGGCGATCATTGTGTGGCGATATCGCGATAAGAAAGGCAGCACCGCCAAGTATAGACCGAATTGGGAGCACAGCACGAAGCTCGAAATCATTTGGTGGGGTATCCCGATTGTTATTATTATCGCACTGGCTACTGTCACGGTAAAATATACACATGCTCTTGAGCCTTCCAAGCCGATCGCTTCCGAGAAAGAAGCGATTACGATTCAAGTCACATCGCTCGACTGGAAATGGTTGTTCAAATATCCGGACGAGAACATTGCAACCGTCAATTACGTGAAAATTCCGGAGGACGTGCCGGTACGCTTCCAGCTTACATCCGATACCGCGATGAACTCGTTCTGGATTCCGCAGCTTGGCGGACAGCTCTACTCCATGTCGGGCATGGCGATGACGCTGTTCCTGCAGGCTGACGAGCAAGGCAGCTACTTCGGCTCCGGCGCCAACTTCAACGGCAAAGACTTCGCGCAGATGACGTTCACCGTTGACGCAACGACCGAACAGGATTACAACGCTTGGGTGCAGGAAGTGAAGAACTCCGCTCCGGCGCTTACGATGGAAGGGTTTGAGAAGCTGACCGAGCCCGGCACTTCCGACAAGCAGCTCTTCTCCAGCTTCCCTGAAGGCTTGTTCGACAAGATCGTCACGCAGTACGTAGAGGAAGGCAGCTCCGGCGGCCATCATCACGGGGCTGCGGAGAGCGAGTCGGATACGGGATCCGCAACGGATGCCAAGAATGAAGCGGAATCAGATAACGCTGACGCTAATCAAGAACATATGAACCATGAGGGGCATTAACCCCTAAGCACTGTTTCACACTAACGTAATGTAGGAGGTCCCCTCATGTTGGACAAAATCAAAGAGTTCGCATCCGAGTTTTTCGTTACGGGCGACCCGCTTATTCTAGGGGCGCAAGTATCGATAGCACTGTCGGTCGTGGCGATCGTATTTGTACTCACTTTTTTCAAAAAATGGCGTTGGCTTTGGACGGAATGGCTTACAAGCGTCGATCATAAGAAGATCGGCATCATGTACATCATTGCCTCCATTCTGATGCTGTTCCGCGGCGGCGTCGACGCATTGCTTATGCGGCTTCAGCTTGCTGCACCGCAGCTCGAATTTCTAGAGGCCGAGCACTATAACCAAATTTTCACGACGCATGGCGTTATCATGATCTTGTTCATGGCCATGCCGCTGATGTTCGGTTTATTCAATATCGTCGTACCGCTTATGATCGGCGCGCGCGACGTCGCATTCCCGTTCCTGAACTCGCTTAGCTTCTGGATGTTCTTCTTCGGGGCGATGCTGTTCAACGTATCGTTTATTATCGGCGGATCTCCGGATGCGGGCTGGCTCGCTTACCCGCCGCTTTCCGAGCTGTCGGGCAGTCCGGGCCTCGGCCAAGACTTCTATATATGGGGGATTCAAATCTCAGGTATCGGCTCGCTCGCAACGGGCATCAACTTTATCGTTACGATTCTGAAGATGCGCGCGCCTGGCATGACATTGATGAAAATGCCCATGTTCGTCTGGTCCGTCCTGTCTTCGTGCATTACGATCATATTCGCATTCCCGATCTTGACCGTTACGCTGTTCCTGCTGTTTATCGACCGCTACTTGGGCGCGCATTTCTTCACGCTCGACGGCGGCGGCAATCCGATGATGTACATCAACCTCATCTGGATGTGGGGACATCCCGAAGTTTATATCGTTATATTGCCGGCATTCGGTATTTTCTCGGAGATCGTATCGGCTTTCTCGAAGAAAAAGCTATTCGGCTACAAGTCGATGGTATTCGCTCTTATGTCGATCAGCTTCTTCTCGTTCTTCACATGGGCGCATCACTTCTTCACGATGGGCTCGGGCGCGAACGTCAATGCGTTCTTCGCCTTAACGACAATGCTCATCGCGATCCCGACAGGGGTCAAGGTGTTCAACTGGCTCTTTACGATGTACAGGGGACGGCTATCCTTCCCTACGCCAATGATGTGGACGGTCGCATTCATCCCGTGCTTCGTCATTGGGGGTATGACGGGCGTCCTGCTGTCCGTCGCGCCGGCAGACTTCCAGTTCCATAACAGCTACTTCCTGATCGCGCATTTCCACCAAGTATTGATCGGCGGCGTCGTATTCGGATATTTTGCAGGGCTATACTATTGGTGGCCGAAGATGTTCGGTTTCAAGCTTCACGAAGGTCTTGGCAAATGGGCGTTCTGGTTCTGGAACATCGGCTTCTACGTCTGCTTCATGCCGCAATACGCGCTCGGCCTTATGGGCATGACGCGCCGCGTCAACACGTACGACTTCGATATGGGCTGGCAGCCGCTTAACGTCGTTTCCACCGTCGGCGGTTTCTTGATGGGTATCGCATTCCTGTTCCAAATATGGCAAATCGCGCACAGCATTAAGTTCTTCAAGAAAGTCGACAATGGCGACAACTGGGACGGCAGAACGCTGGAATGGTCGATTCCATCGCCGGCGCCGCTCTACAACTTTGCTAGAATCCCGCAAGTACAGAGCCAGGATGACTGGTGGGAGACGAAGCAGCGCCGAGCTGCGGGCGAGCCTGAACCGGCACCTGCGCCGCTTGAGCCGATCCATATGCCGAAGAACTCCGGCATTCCGTTCATTATGTCCGTCTGCTGGTTCGTTCTAGGCTTCGGCCTCGTCTGGGATTGGCTCTGGATGGCTATACCGGGCTTCCTCGGCGTCGTAGCCTGCTTGCTGGCCCGTTCGTTCACCTACGATACCGACTATTACATTCCCGTCGATGAAGTCGAGCGGACGGAAGCTGCTCTAAGGGGGTCAAAATAATGGCACACGCGATTTCGAAAACAGCGGGAGCGCATGGCGGCGGCGATCAAGGCGGTCACCATGACGAGCACCACGGCCATCATGATCATCACGATCAAGAATCGATGAAAATGTTCGGCTTTTGGCTGTTTCTGATTACTGACGTTATCCTGTTCGGCACCTTGTTCGCGACGTTCGTCGTGCTGCGCTTCAATACGGCAGCAGGACCTACGCCGGGCGAGCTGATCGAGCTGAACGGCATCATCATATCGACGTTCATCCTGCTTACGAGCAGCTTCACGAGCGGCATCGCCGTGCTGGAGATGAACAGAGGCAACAAACGCGGGCTTATTCTATGGCTCGCCATTACAGCTCTTCTCGGGGCATCGTTTATAGGCCTTGAGGTTACCGAGTTCATTCACCTCGTTCATGAAGGAGCGAACATCGGCACCAGCGCATACTGGTCGGCGTTCTTCACTCTGGTCGGGACGCACGGACTTCACGTCTCGGTCGGTCTCGTCTGGATGGTCGCGCTCATGCTGCAGCTCTCGCGCCGCGGTATTACGCCGGTAACGAAACGCAAGGTCAGCATTATCAGCTTGTACTGGCATTTCCTTGACGTCGTATGGATCTTCGTATTCACGATCGTATACCTGATGGGGGTGATGTAGGATGGCTAACCACAACGCGCATAACGCGCATGATACGCAGCACGGCAATGGCGGGCACGGCTCGCATGAGCATGGCGGCTCGATGAAATCCTACGTCATCGGCTTCCTGCTCTCGATCGTGCTTACGATTATTCCGCTTGTCGTGGTCATGAACGACTTGCTGAGTAAGTCCGGCACGACATTGCTCATTCTAATCATGGCTGTGCTCCAATTTGCCGTTCAGCTCCTCTTCTTCATGCATATCCGCGACGAAGAGAAGCCGCGCTTTAATTTAATGGCGCTAATCTTCGGCCTCGTCATCCTGCTGACGATCGTTGCCGGCTCGATCTGGATTATGACTTACAATACCGTCGCTCATTAAGGGCAACGCATTGACGCATAGAAGAGGCTGCTCATAAGTTCGCTTATGAGCAGCCTTTTTTTGACCAGTCAACCATTATGCTGTTTGGTTTTCATTCCAAGTTACGTTTATTTCTATGAAGACAGTAATAATGGAAGGGATGATCGAGATGTCTGAAGCATCGCATCAACAACCGCTCAATGCCTTGAAATGCGTTTGTTCGAACTACGTACCGGTCAAGCAACCGTTGCGGTCCGCGGAATGGTGGCAAAACCATTTCGGACTTGAGTACGCCGTGCCGTATAATCCAGCCGAATTTCAAGCCATTCTGAAGCTATCCGATGGTCAGTGGCTTCATTTGGTGGAAACGGATGGAGTCATCGATAACCAATTTCCGAATAAGTCGGGTTACGAAATGTTCAGACTTACATTCGAGGTCAGACAAATCGAGCAGCTGTACAACCGTCTGCAAACGAAAGGCGTACGAACGGAGAATCTTGAGGATCGGGGCAGCTGCGGCATCAACTTCGTGTTCTACGATCTGGACGGCAACAAATTCGATGTTAACGAGGTCGTCCATCTGCATCGAACGCCCGAAGAAGCAGAGAAGGTCAAAGAACATCTTTTTCATGTAGCTTTATAAACAAAGCAGGGCTGCCCAAGGGTCATGGCAGCCCTTATTTCAGGAGTACGATACCGATCCATACCGCAGTCAGTTAGCCAGCGACTTGCTGTTCATCATTCTATACATGAAGCGCTGAAGCTGCTTTTCCCGGTTCATCCTCATCTGGAGATGGTCAAGCGCCGCTTTTGCCCTATCCATGAAAGCTTGGTCGCCGAACATCCGGTACAGACGCATATAATCATTGTATTCATCCAGCCACTCGTTGACGTAAGAAGCATTCATATTCATCCCTCCATCAGCTCAATGTCTAAATGGTAACGCTTCACTATGAATCTATTATAAGTTTAGGATAAAAGAAACGTAAATATTCCATATTTCGCGCGGTTCGAAAAAAAATACCCGCATTCTTGGGGAATGCGAGCTTCATCGAAGCTATCCATTAACAGCGTCTACCTTCGTTTGCGGCGCATTCGCGCATCTCTTGCACACTTTTATCGCTTTATTGTCCGATGTCGTTCTCGCGTAGAGCAGCTTGATTCTCGTGCTGACGCATACCGGACAGGTGCCGCGTCCATGCGAAGGAACGTTCCAGAGCGCTTTGCCTCTTTTCGTTTTGGCCATTGCGTATTACCCCTTTTATAGACAGATACGGGGCTATGCCGAATCAGCCCGGAGTGCTGCTCGGCACGCTCCCCTTGCCTCAATTGTAGCCGCACTGGCGCGATGTCCGAAAGGGAATAGATGGTTATGAAAAATACTTTATTGTTGTACCCGTAAGCCAAGCCTCTCTATCGGCTAGTAGCCGCGGCGTTCGATCTCCAACCCCTTCGGCAGAACGAGCGTCAATTGCGAGTCGTATGTATCGGTCACGAGACCGCCGTCTCTACGGTCAAGCGTTCCGATGACAATGTAGAGCGTATTGCCGACAATCGTCGTCTGCATCAGCTCCTTGTCCGGATTGCCGATCGGCTCGGCCGACCAATAGCGTACCTGGCCGAACAGCTTCGCCTCGCGCGTATCCGTTTCTCCAAGATCAACGCCGCCAATGGATTGCACGATGACCTTGTTCACGTTATCCGGCACTTGCAGCGAATGCGGCTCCACGAAGACGGATCGCTGCGTCACCTGCAAGCCGCGCTGCAACTCATCGAACAGACCGGTAGACATGAGCAGTGCAAGACCGAGGCTCGCAGTTCCAATGAGCCCGACAAAGAACACGCTAATCCAGTCATATCTGACAATGGCGCGATCGCTGCCGGAAAACTTCAAATAAAGCAATAGCTCCAAGCCAAGCAGAATGAATACGATCGGCGCTACCCATAACAGCATTTCATAAGCCTCAATGTCCTGCCAGATCGATACGGCAAGCGCCGTACCAATCATCATAAGCGTAACGCCCATCGAGAGCGAGCCTACCCGCCAAGTGCGTATCCCCTCGCTAGGGAGAGGACGATTCATCGTATCGATTGCGCTCATTGTATCTCCTCCTCTTGCTTGGAGTACGGGGGTGGCGGCGGTGGCGCCATCGTATCTTGCCGCCCCTCGGAATAGGTTTTGCCGCCGAACACGAGTCTCATTCCGACGATAATCATAACGAAGGCGATGACCGCAGTCGGAATCATATATTTGAATTGCAAATATTGCGTGTAAATCTCGCTTGAATACCGCGACGCCGCTTCCGCGGCTACACGGTCGAGCAAGTAATAGACGCCGAAGCTAAGCAGGGCGAAACCGAACCACCGTTGGTACGGTACAAGCTGCGTCAGTATGGGCTCGTCGCTGAGCGTCTGACGTTCATAACGCGATGTCTGTTGCAGAGCATCGAAGAACGCGAAGCACCAGAACAATGGCAGCAGGAAGAAAAAGAGCGACAGTCTCAAATTATCCATAATGTAAATCGTAAGCAGGAAGCCGCCCATCAATTGCAGGCCTCGCTTCTGAAGACCTAAGTACAGATGACCCGCTCCAGGGAATATCGATAGCGCGATCGCAAGCACCTTACTTTTGCGTCCCGAAGCGATATGCGCTTCCAGTTCTTCGAACACCGCGCGATCCTCCATACTTTCGCCGCGCTGCTTCGCATGCAGCTGCTGAATCGCATCGAACAAGCTGTAGATCCAAATAATCGGAAGGCCAAGCAAGAAGATCAGCAGTACCGCTTTGCCCATAATCACGCTCAGGAACACGATAATCGCGAACAGTCCGATAAAGGAAATCAGAAACGTAATGCCGCGCTGCATCAATCCGAGGCTCATATGGCCAAGACCGGGGAGGAAGGAGAGCAGAATCGTCCTCGTCTTTTCTTGCTGCTGCTGTTGCTGCAGGCGGTACATCTGTTGCTGCTCGTACGGATTGAAGCTGGATTCCATCCCTCCATGCCCCGGATACGATCCGAGTACCGGAGGCGCTCCTGCAGCGCCGGCGTTCACTCTGCCCGTGAACAGCGTAACCAGCATGTCGATCATATTGATGAGCCAGCTTATGGTCATAATGAATAAACCGAATAAGCCCCACTCCTCCTCCAAATTGCCCGTAATGCCGAAGAGAAAAATCATGGCAAGGATGCCGAAGAACGATCCTCCGTATAATACGAACCGTACCGGGCGGCCTAAGTAGCCATGGCCGACTCCCGGTATAAACGACAGCCAGAAAGCGGCTAACGCGCTTTTGTTCATGATAAGTTCCTGCCTCTCTGTTCATTGTACTTCGATCCGGTTCATCTATCGTCATAACGCCTTGCAATGGCGCTTATTTATTTGTATCGGCTTTCTCTAATCCCGTTCAACCATGACCCCGTGCGATCAACCATGCGATCCGACCACGATTCGGTTGGCAGCACCGGCAATTGCTCCGCCGCCTGCGGGGGCTGAACGCCTTGATCAAGCTTGGACAGCTTCTCGGACAGCCCGGCGAAAGTGCCCGTTCCCACTAATAGAAGCGTGATGGATGCTGCAATCGTATATTGAGCGACCGGATGCTGCAGCCAGGAATGGCGGCGAGCGGCGCGAGGAGTCGATTGAACACCCTTGTTCGCAGCTGCGGCTGTAACGGTGATGGCGTGTGCAACAAGCGTATCTTTCGTTGCCACCGGCTTCCCCGCTTCTTCCTCTTCATTCAGCCGAGCGATAACTTGCCTTTCCAAAGAGTCCATATCCGGCAACGCATACGACTCCGGCAGACCGTCCCCCGCTTCCGCAGCTTCGACCGTATCCATAAAACGCTGCAAGCAAATATCGCATTCGGCCAAATGCCGATCGACCGACTCGCGTTCCTGCTGGGACAGACGATGCTCTGCATAGCCCTTCATCGTATGTTCCGTTACGTGAACGTCCGCACCTTCTCTTCCTGCTGTAAGCTTGTTCATTCAAAATCCTCCTTTCGCCAATGCCGCTTCATCCAGCTTCGCGCCCGGTACAACCTGGACTCGACGCTCTTGCGTTCCAGTCCGGTTTCGGCTGCAATCTGTTCATAAGATTTGTCTTCCATATAATAAGCGGTGACAACCTCGCGATAATTACCCGGCAGCTCGTCCACCCGCTCGCGGATATGCCGTACGTTTTCTTGTTCAAGCGCAACCGCTTCCGCGGCGGGTACGCTTCCATCGTAATCCGCTTGCTCAACCTGTCGCAGGCTTGCTTCGCTTTCGTACAGTTCCTCGGGCTTCCTTGCCTTGCTGCGTTTGAAATCGATCGCTCGATTGACCGCAATTCGTGTAATCCATGTCTTCAAGCCGTCTAATCGGCATTCCGGGAGGGAGCGATAGATTTGAAGGAGCGTTTCCTGCGTTACATCCTCCGCATCATGCGGCGAATGCAGCACGGCATAGACGGTCTTGTATATATACGGACCATAAGCCTGTACGAACGGTCGGTAATGCTCGGGCCCGCCGCTCTGTACCGCCTTGATCCAATCCGTATCCTGAATGTCGCTCTCCTCCTTCCCCATATAATAGACGACAGAGACTGTCCCATACCCTGCACTTTCTTGAAAAAAAATTAGTACGCATAATCTATTCGAGCAGCATAGCTGAAGTTTTCCTTCCATAACGACGAAAACCTCACCGTTCGCAGCAATGTTCTCCCTGCGAACGGTGAGGTTCTCCTCTTTGATCGGCTATCGCCCTTTACAACTTCGGCCCCTTATACCTCAAGCGCTTGCTTGAGATCTACCGACGAACGCTCCCACCACTCGGCGTTGTGCTCAATAAGCAGCTTGCGCAGAGCGGCTTTCTCCACATCGCCAAGCTCGCCGAGAATGATGCGGCGCTTCAAGGAATAATCCAGCTTGTTGACGTGGTCGGCGAGAATCTTCCATCCGCGGCGCGCTTCCGTGTCGATCCACATCTCGCAAGCGGTAGCGCCCGCATAGTAAGCGCCCTCTTCATTGCGGTCCACCGCTACCCATACGATCCAGCATTGGCGGCCGTTCGGCGTATCCTCTCTGTTCGGCGTGAACTTGATGCCGCGCTCGATCTTGCTCTTCGCATGCATCGCGCCCACGTCGATATACGCCTCGCCATTGTCAATGATGATACAGGATACCTGGCTCAAATCGATGGTTCCGGCCCCGAAGCCTTTATGTTGTTTGTTGCTCACCACGTTGAGCGACAGTGATTTCTTCTCTTTCTTCTCTGGCTGGGCTTGCTGATTCTGATCATCCATCCCTGCATTCACACCTTCCCCGTACAATAATTACATTTTAGCTAATAATCCTCGAAAAGCAAACATATACATGCTGTAGATGCTTGTCAACGGGAGGGAAACGTTCATGACTCCACGCTACGTCAAACGAATCTTATTAGTTATGCTCGGAATCGTGCTGCTCGGCGTCTCTGTGCAGTACGGCTTCGGGAATGCTTGGCAATCGCAGTATACATACGCATTGGCTCCCGCGTCGAATTCCAAGCAGCAGCCGCCTGCCTCTGCCCCAAAAACGGCCAAGCCGCCCGTCGTGCAGCAGCCGGACACGGGCGTGGCGCCTAAGCCGCAATCGCTCAGCAAGCGTGTAGTCGAGTACCACATGAATGTCAGCTTGCGCGAGGACGTTCGGCATTTGGACGGCGATCAGCTCGTGACCTGGACCAATCCCGGCAAAAAAACGGTGTCCGAGCTCTATTTTCACCTGTATCCGAATGCCTTCCAGTCCAAGAAAACAACGTTCATGACCGAATCCGGCGGCAAGCTTCGCGAGGACAAGGCTACGGCGGACAGCCTCGGCTACATGAACCTGCTGTCTTTGCAGACGCTTGATGGCGAAAACCTGCTGCCTCGCCTCCACTACGTTCAGCCCGACGACGGCAACGAGAACGATCTTACGCTCGTCAAGCTCCGCCTGCCAGAGCCCGTTGCGCCGGGCAAGAACGTTACGCTGCGCATGGGCTTCGAGGTGAAGCTGCCGGAAGTATTCGCGCGCATGGGCTACTCCGGCAACTTCGTCATGGCGGGTCAATGGTTTCCGAAAATAGCCGTATATGAGACGACGGGAACGCGCGGACGGACCACTGAAGGTTGGAACGTGCATCAGTATCACGGCAATTCGGAGTTCTATAGCGACTTCGGTATTTACAGCGTGAAGATCAACGTGCCCGAGTCCTACATCGTTGCGGCGACCGGCTTTCAGACGAAGACGGCCGAGGGAAGCAACGGGCGGAAGTCGTATCAATTCTATGCGGAAGACGTGCACGACTTCGCATGGTCGGCATCGCCAGACTTCGTCTTCGCGGAGGAGGCGTTCTCGGCTGCGGGCGTGCCGGGCGTACGCATTAAGCTGTACCTTGACCCGCTGCATGCCGACCTGAAAGAGCGTTACATGCATGCAGCCAAGTCCGCGCTCTCCAAGTACGCGCAGTGGTACGGCGAATACCCGTACAGCACGCTGTCGATCGTCGTCCCGCCGAAAGGCGGCAACGGCGCTGGCGGCATGGAATACCCGACTCTCGTCACCGCGTTCGCTGCCGAGAAGGCGAATCCCGGCTATGATCTGGAGCGAACGGTTGTCCATGAGATCGGCCACCAATATTGGTACGGCATGGTCGCCTCCAATGAATTCGAGGAAGCTTGGCTCGATGAAGGCTTCACCTCCTACGCCGAGGATATGGTCATGGAGTCCGCGTACGGACTTGAACCGAATCTGCGGATCGAGGCAAGCTATATGACCGACCCTGCGCCGCTTAAGCAGCCCTCATGGGCTTACAGCAGCCATGATCAATATGCGGAGAACGTCTATTTACGGGCGAAGCTCGTCCTTGTCGGCATCCGGAATCAGGTCGGCGACAAAACGATGGCGAAGATTATGCGGACTTATTTTCAGAAATACAAATTCAAGCACCCTTCCACCGCCGACTTCCAGCGCGTCGTCGAGCAAGTGACCAAGACGAAGTGGCATGACTACTTCAGCGGGTATGTGTACGCGAACCAAATGTCCGACTACTCGGTCGAGTCGATCCAAGTGAAGCCTACCGAACAAGATGGACAACGACTCTATGAATCGACCGTGCTCATTAAGAGAAACGGCGGCGTAGGCAGCCAAATACCGATCACGCTGCAATTCACGGACGGCGCGACAGTGACGAAGCTATGGGACGCCGAAGAATCGCATGTCCAGCTAACGCAACTGCATACTGCGCCGCTGCAATGGGCGATGATCGATTCGGGGCATTCGAACGTACTCGACAATAAGCTCATCAACAACTATATGCAGGCGGATCTGCCGGACAAGACGCGTATCCGGTGGGGCATCAGCGTATCGAAGCTGATCGAGGGTTTGTTAGGCACGATGAGCTGGTAAGTATAAGCGCGCAAGGAGCGATCGAATATGAAAATATATATGAAGCAAGGCTGGCAGCTTGCGGTCAAGCACTTCCACCTCATCATTCTGTTATTTCTGTATCAGTTGCTATGGGGCTTCTTCCTCTATCGGTTTATCGATTCGGTCGTCTCGCCCTTGCTGCGGCGGTTTCCGGCTGATTACCCGTCCGACACGGCCGTCCATCTCTTCCTGACCGAAGCGCAGTTCCAACTGCTGAAGACCGACATCCTTATGCCCTATGTATGGATGCTCGGCGGCCTGTTCGTTATCCGCATGCTGCTGACACCGCTGTTTAATGCCGGATTATTTTATTCGCTGCACCACTCGAGCACGAGGAGCGGAGGCGCAACCGGCGGCGGCGGGACCAAATTCATCGAAGGCATTCGCAAGGCCTGGAAGCCGGTCATGCTTCTCTACTGGCTGGAGGCCGTACTGGCGCTTGCTCCAGCATGGTGGGTGCTGCCTCACACGCTCGAAGCTTACCTGCAAGGCGATTCCACCGCCGACCTGCTGCAAGCCGTCCTTCCCGGCGCCGGGCTATGGCTGCTCTGGGGTTCGCTGCTGCATCTGCTCTTCCTGGCGATGCAGCTCGGAGCAGCCTCGAACGAAGGCATCCTCCACTCGCTCTGGCGCGCGCTGAGACACATCGTCTCTTATGCCGCCATCTCGCTCGTCATGTGGGCAATCGGAGCAGGCTTAGGCCTTCTCATCACCAGCGTATCGCTGTTATGGGCCGGTCTATTTGCTCTCGTTCTACATCAAGGCTACAACCTGGTACGCACGCTCGTACGTGTATGGACTATCGCTTCCCAATATGAATGCCTGCAATCGCAATCGAAGTAGCTTTGCAAGGCTTAAGCTGCTTTCGCGGTTTTCTAACGCAGCCCCGAATTCACGCCTGCTCGATCATGGCGAATTCGGGGTTTTTCGCGTTTCCTCGAAAATGAGAATGTTCTCACGGATAGGACCTGGGGTCATACTTTACGGCAAATCCACATAATTAATGAAAATGAGTAATTAAATTATAGGTTGTAAGCCCTATTTCAGGTCTTATTATTACATGAAAAATGATAAAACGTACTTGTCTTACAAAAGGTTACATGAGAATTATTAGAATTTGCCAAGAAAGGCAGGAGATCAATGAAAAAAATCGAATAATTCTCAAGACAAAACAAAACTGCCTAATTTCCTAGCGGAAAACGGGGGAACCACTCTGGGTGAATTGATTCTGACGCCACGGCTATAAGTCATACCGCCTCTCTAGAAGACGGCACCGTCGACTTGTTCGTAGCGCCTGAGGAATCATAGGGAACCTTCAACCGAACCCCACAGCTAACCTCGTCGGCACCGGAAGGAGTTTCACAATTGAAAAAGATTACCGTAATGCTTTTGGGGCTTGCGATCTTGCTCGCTTTTCAAGCGGGAAGCGCTTTCGCAGACTCCAAAATGAACGGATTTATCAATGACGTCATTGGTACTCCGTACAAGAGCGGCGGCACGACCGCGAAAGGCTTCGACTGCTCCGGCTTCACGAACTATGTGTTCGCCAAGATGGGCATCGATCTTCCGCGCGTTTCCTCCGACCAAGCAACAGTTGGCACGAAGGTCGCTAAGACAGACCTCATTGCCGGGGATCTTGTGTTCTTCGACACAAGCGGCGGCAACAACAGCGCCATCTCCCACGTCGGTATCTACATAGGGGACGGCAAGTTCGTACACGCTTCGGTTAGCCGCGGCGTTGTAGTCGACAAGATCGATTCCTCTTACTACAAACCTCGTTATGTGACAGCACGTCGCATTCTAGGCGAGGAAGCCTTCACTACTTACGCCGACGCTAAATAGTGTCACCCTTTAAACAACAAAGCCGCAGAATGTTTGTCCGTTTGTGACAATCAGCCTGTGGCTTTGTTGTACAATCTTAAGGGGTGCCGAGTCAGCATATGATGCAATCTAAATATTTTTTTGCAACATATTTTGGACATATGCGTTTAACCATTATCGAGGCTGCCAGTATTGGCTACAATGAAAATATCTAATCACACAACAAGAGGCTAATGGGTATAAAGAAGAGATAAAAAAGCATGGCAGGCTACAAAGGGGGACAACACCATCCATATAAAAAAGCTACGAACTATATTTATCGGCATCTTATTACTTCTCGCAGCTATATTTGGTTTCTTCTGGCTATATTTTTCGTACTCGCAATCTGATATTCCCTCTGAAACCAAAAGGATCGTAACTGTAAAAGACATTAGTGATTATGAACAAGAATACAATGATAGTTTAGTTGGGGACTTTAAATTAAACCGTAAATTCGAATATACTATCGAAACAACGGAAACAGAACCGTTTTCCGTGTTAACAACACGTTATACCAAGTTTTATAAGCTTAATGCCGAGAACGAAAGAGAAGAGATTTCCATCGATACCCTTGAACCCGATGACACGTTAGAAATATGGGTCTGGTCAACAACCACATTTGGCGGTGAGCTTATCGAAGCAACCGAAATAACCGTATTACAAAGCAGAGAGTAGGGGATAAACCCTACTCTTTGCTGTTGCAGATTTAGTTGGTATTGGCCAACGTAACCGCATTATAGATGTAACGTCCCGGTGCACCGTCGCTGCCTCGATCTTGGATCAGTGCGCCATTTGCATGAACCTGCATTTGGGCACTGCCGCTTCCATCCAAGAAAATTCCATCAAAGCACCCAAGTTCCTTAAGAGTGTCCCGCATGCTGTATAGACTTTCATTGTTGCCGTTTTTGGAAATTAACAGGAAAGCAATATGCTGACCATTTTCCACTTTTAGGCCAATAGCGCTTCTTTCGGTAATTGCTAATGTACCATAAACAGACCATTTTTCTTGATCTTCGTGAAGTGTCTTCCAAGCGCTATTGCTAAGGTTGAGCGCCAGGCTGCCTCCTCCGATTATGTTACGATAGTCGAGATTTGCGCCCAAATCCTGCTTAATCTCGTTGATATCTTTAGCACGCGTGATGACACTCAAAGTTTTACTCGTAGCTGTATCATAGAACGTTACCAGCGTCCCGCGTTGACGTGTATCGGTTGCAGAAGGACCGTTATAGGTGCAAACACCGGTCGTTTGGCCTTTGAACCAGTTAATCGAGAGCGGAGTAGTGGGCGGTGTACCGTAGCCGCCGGCAGGCTCGGCGAAAAATCCGCCATTAATCCCATAGTAGGACGTATCGCACAACGGCTTCTTGATTACGACATTTTTTAGATTGCTCACATGCGTTTTAATGACACGAAATGGGCCTTGCTCAAAGTACGAATAGTTAATTGCCATTTTGAATTCCTCCTAGAAAGTTATGAATGACTGGAATCTGAATATGAATCAATTAGAGGCAGTAGTTCAGGATACCAAGGTTACTGCTGTATCCCTCAGCGGCAATCGTGGGAACTTCCACCACAGCCTGTCCTCGGAGAAGTACTCGTTACTTCTCTTTCTGATCGTTGTTGGCTGATAATATATAAAGTGTCGTGCGTTGATTAAATAACAACTAGGACTGACAAATTTTTTTAGGAATCTATTTAATCATTAATAACAGTCGCTTGGATAACCTCGAATGTCTAAATATATCACGATTTCGCATTTTACTTACGAACATTGCTGGAACTTTCATTGAATTAGATGCACTGTATTCCATCGACGTTTTCAGCAAGACTTGAAGATCTTGCTTATCTTGTAATCAACGAAAAAAAGCTATTCTTAAGAGGTCGATTCAACCTTTTAAGAATAGCTTCTTCATTGATGGGGGTTGCCCTCTACGAACGGCCCTCACGCCGCTGCGATTGCCCTCTACCCAGCACGAGCATTACAGCCAAAACGAGCAGCATAATTAGAACGAGCGAGCTGACGTACCAAAGCGTGACCCCGCCGTCATATCGGTCCATGAACCAGCCGGTAACACGGGGAAAGATCGCCCCGCCAAGTCCGCCGCACGCTACGAGCAAGCTCGTCGTCCGCTCGGTCATGCCCGGGATCAGCGCATTCGCATAGACAAGCGCAATGCCGAAGATACCCGAGAAGAACAGTCCGCTTAATGCGACGAAGAAGAGCATCCAACTTAGCTGTCCCATTAGCGCCATCAGCGCGAATACGATCGTTGCCCCGCCGGTCGCGATGAACAAATACTTCGCATACCCCATCTTCTCGGCGAGCGCGCCCGCGAATATGCGCCCGAACACCATCGTCGCCCAGAACAGGCTAAGCGCCGCCGCCGCGCTCGACTCGTCTACTTGCGAACGCTCAATGAGCAAGGAAGGCAAATAGTTGGAGAAGCTCATCTCCATGCCGACATAGATCATGAAGAAGGCAGCCGACAGCAGCAAGAACGGAAGCGCAGTACGCGGATAACCGAATAAGCCGGTTCTTGCGCCTGCAGCCCCTTGCCCCAGGCTATCGCTTGAAGGCGTACCGCTCACCGTTGCTTTGGGTTGATATCCGATCTGCTCGTCCAGCTTGCCGAAGGACATCGTCAGCCATAATACGAACGTAACGCCTGAGAGCGCCGCCAATATGGGAAAAGAAACCTGCCATACGTTCTGAGCGATCAAATAGGCGGCCGCAACCGGAATAATAAGCGCACCGACGCCGAAGAACGTCTCCAACCGGCTCATCGCCGACGCCTTGCCTTTGGCTAGGTCGATAATCATCGCGCCGACGACCGCTTCCGTCATGCCGAAGCCGAAGCCTGCGAGCGGTGCGATGGCAAGCATCCAGCCCCACGGAAGCAGCAAGCTATAAGCAGCCTCGCTTAAAGTAAGCACGCCGATCGCAATAAGCACTGCGCCTCGCTTGCCGATTCTCGCCGTAATGGAGGGCGCGAATACAACGCCGACCAGGAAGCCGAGAAATTGATTCATAATCCATTGTCCGCCGTCTTTGTATGTAAGCCCATAGTAATCGATCAATTGCTCCAGAATCGCCCCGCCTACCACATGCGCAATGCCGATAACCAAGTAGGATAGGCAACCGATCCATATTAACTTCTTCATGCTGTAGTTCTCCTTATGCGCGCGCGCCTTCTGGCGCCTATCTGATATAATTATTCGTACGTATCCAATTCGATTGCTCCGAGTGGAGGTTCATAAGGAATTGAAACATGTAAACCGTTCTACCTATTATAAACGCAATCCGATTCAAATGACCATACGTCCGCTGGAAATACAGCATGCCGCCGAAATATGCGACTGGGTATACGAACCGCCCTACGACATCTACCGCTGGCCATCTTGGGAACACATGCAAAAGGACGAAATCGAATTCGGCGATCCCGTCCTGCGTGCCTTGCAATACATAGCGATCGTCGACGACAGCTCTGCGCTGATCGGCTTCGCCCAGCTCTTCCCCATGACCGGAGTAACCAGGCTCGGACTCGGACTTCGGCCGGATCTATGCAGCCTTGGGCTTGGCCCTGCCTTCTCCCGGCTTGTCGCGCTCGAAGCACGGAGACGAGAGCCGCAGCATGAGATCGATCTCGAGGTGCTCGCTTGGAATACGCGCGCCGTCCGTGCCTATGAGCGAGGCGGCTTCCGCATTACCGACACGTATGCCCGTCCTTCGCAGAGCGGCTACGCCGAATGCCACTGCATGGTGTTCGAGCCGAAAGATCAGAACGACTGAGCGCCATGTTCCATATCGACTAAATCCGCGAATAAAATAAGTCCGGGTCCGACAAGTACCGATATCGTCCGTATCCACGCATGCGTATCAAGGTCGATATAAGCTCTCGACACGATCGATCTTCGATCCTCGTTCATCTGAACGAGATTCGGCACGAAATACGGCCGCCAGCACCAGTTCGCGCCGCGGAATTGATCCTCGCTCCGCCATGAACCGTCGAGCTCGCGGCAATAGTTGGCCGATAGCTGAATGCCGTCCTGATTGCATAAATATACGCGAATATAACCCGAATCCAGCTCCGGCAGCAGCTGCAGGGCCCAGCCGTCTTTGTCGTCCATGTTGCCCGCTTTCTCCCTAATACGCGCGAGCTTCTTCGCAAGCTGCTCGGCCTTCACTTGCCAATCCCGCTCCGAGATGACGTGATGCAGCAGATGTCTCTCAAGCTCTTCTATTATAATAGCAGCAAAACTGTCCGAAGCGCGGAAATCGGCCTCGGCCTTGGCGAACATGAAGCCTTGCACATAACGCGCGCCCGCCTGGATGGAACGGGCAAGATCCTCTCTTGTCTCGACGCCCTCTACGAGCAAGGAGGCGCCGATCAACTCCGCCATATCCGAGAAAGAGCGAAGCACGCCGAAGTAACCGTCATGCGTGGCGCTCTTTTTAATCATATGAATATCGATTTTCAGCAAATTCGGTTGAATCTGCGCGATACGGTCGAAGCTGCTGAAACCGCTCCCTACATCGTCTATCGCAATTTGGCAGCCTTGTTCGCGATAGAGATCGACGACCGTACGAAGCACCTCCATTGAACCTCGGAAGCTCTGCTCCGTAATCTCGATAACGACTCTTCGCGGATCGATGCCGTATTTCTGAAGCAGCGATAACGTGAACAGCTCACCCGATTGCTCATAGCGATAAATCCAAGAGGGCTTCAAATTAATGAACAACATCGGAGGATCTTCCGTCCGGCCCAGCTTCGCGAAAGCTTGCTCGCGCAACAGCCGGTCAACGAGGATATGCTCCTCGTCCGGTACCGATTCATCGCTAAAGAAAGGCCCCAAACTGCGTACAAAATCTCCTTTGACCGCTCTAGCCAACACCTCATAGCCCATGATTCGCCTCGTATCCATCGCAATGATCGGTTGATAGTAGGCCGCTAGCTTCTCGCCATTTAGACCTAGCGCTTTCGGCAGTGCTAACGTCGTCCGAGCATCACTCATAGCGCTCTCCTTCGTGTCATTCTCATGTTATATTTCCTGCCATCTAATGAGTATCATTGTAAAGGAAGCGACATTAATTGTAAAGAAGCGACATTGCAAGCTTCAAAGCGCTTTTTTGTCGAAGAGCGTCTGTTTTTTGGTGGGCACATAGGAAAGAAAAGCCCGGTTAGATGAGCCTGACAATACGCGTAACTTGATCGCTCTGGGACACCTCTATAATATGATGCTTACTGTTGTAAGTAATGACACCCCCGGCTACCTCGATCTCCGGATTTTCGCCCAGTCCGAAAAATACGTCGTCTGCGAGAGCCTCCATCACCTCATGCCGGTCATCCTCATGCAGCGCTTCCCATTCCTCGGTTTCCATCTCGAAAAACGTATAGCTGTTCTCGATTTCCGCAACGGCCTCCGTCAACTCTTTCAAAATATCCGCGTATTCTCTCGCATGTCTTACTCCCATGTTCATTTCCCGCCTTCTATTATCGTTATTGGACTAGCTTCGAATGCCATCATCAGACTTCGGCGTCTGAATGAATATTGCCTTATAGACTTATTTTACATCATTTCGACAATATTAAACGTCTTCCGCTCCAAATCGTCGCGTTTACTCTAATCTCAGCAACCCTATTTGTCGATAATAATAGAAGTAGACAAGCGTAAACGGCTGACGCCGTACTTTGGCGGGTCAGTAACCGTTTCGCGGTGAATTCTAAGCGTCTATAAGAACGAAAACCTTATACATGTTTAGCATTTTAATTCGAATACGTACTGGACGGGGTGTATGATGAAAAATTCAACAATTATAGGTATTGTATTAGGTCTTGTCGCTGTTTTGGGAGGTATGGTGCTTAAGGGCGCTCATTTGTCGTCGCTTGCCAATCCGGCTGCATTCGCTATTATCATACTTGGTACGGTTGCATCGGTTATGATCGCCTTCCCGATGTCCGAGCTTGGCAAAATCGGCAAGCTCTTCAAGATGGTTTTCACGGAACAAAAGCTAATGCAACGCGATCAGCTGATCGCTAACTTTATGGAATGGGCGTCCATCACGCGCCGCGAAGGCCTGCTTGCTCTTGAAGCCAAGGTCGACGATATCGAAGATCCGTTCCTTCGCAACGGCATGCGCATGATTATCGACGGCAATGACCAAGACTTTGTTCGCGACGTCCTGCTCGAGGACATTGCCGCTACCGAGGACCGCCACAAGGCAGGCGCTCTCATCTTCACGCAAGCAGGTACATACGCGCCTACGCTCGGGGTACTCGGCGCCGTTGTCGGCCTCGTTGCCGCGCTTGCCGATATGAGCGACATGGAGAAGTTGGCCCATGCGATCGCCGGCGCTTTCATCGCCACCTTGCTCGGTATATTCACAGGTTATGTATTATGGCATCCGATTGCCAACAAATTAAAGCGTCTGTCGAAGAGCGAGATTCAAATCCGGCTTATGATGGTTGAAGGACTGCTGTCCATTCAATCCGGCGTCTCGACGATTGCGATCAACCAGAAGCTGTCCGTATTCCTCACTCCTACGGAAAGAAAAAAACTGAGGGAGAAGGAGGAAGGCGCCGTTGAGCAAAAAGCATAAGCATGACGATCACGAAGAGCATGTAGACGAATCCTGGCTCATTCCTTACGCCGACTTGCTGACTTTGCTGCTCGCGCTTTTCATCGTTCTGTACTCCATGAACTCCGTTGATGTGAAGAAGTTCGAGGAAATGTCAAAGGCATTCAGCGTCGCTCTTAATACTGGCAGCGGCATTCTCGACAATCCGGCGATCGTGCAGGATGGCGAGTCCAGTCAGAACCAGAAGGAAGACCAGTCCAAGGAAGACGAGCAGAAGAAGGAAGAACAGGATGCGCAGAAGCTTCGCGAGACTGCCTTGAAGCAAGAGCAGGAGGACCTCGAGAAGCTGAAGAAGCAGCTTGACGATTATATCGACAAGAACGGACTGACGACCGATCTGGAGACGAAGCTTAACATGTCGCAGCTCATGATTACAATTAGCGATAACGCTTTGTTCGCTCCCGCGCAGGCAACCGTCAAGCCGGAATCGAGAGAGCTCGCCGTTGCCATCGGCAAAATGCTGCAAGGATATCCCGATTACGACGTCATCATATCGGGCCATACCGATACGACCCCAATCTCGACCGTGTTCTTCAAGTCCAATTGGGATTTAAGCTCGATGAGGGCCATTCGTTTCATGGATATTTTGCTGGAGAACAAGCAGCTTAAGCCTCAGAAGTTCAGAGCTGTTGGTTATGGGGAATATCAGCCGATTGCCGATAATAAGACAACCGTGGGCAAGGCCAAGAACAGACGCGTCGAAGTGTCGATTTCCCACTCCGTCTCCGATCCGACCAATCAACAAGTCATTCCAGCCGCCAAATAATAGAAAGCCCCGCCAAGCTGCATAATCGCAGAATGTCGGGGCTTTGCTTATCCGGAATGAACCGACTAACGTCACCAGGGGATAGCGTTAGCTGTTCACCTTGTAGCCAAGCGTTTGAAATAACGTCGTCTTCTCCGCTTCGGTCAGATCGCGCCATTTTCCGGATGCTAGCCCGCCAAGCTGAATATTCATCACGCGCACTCGCTGCAGCTTCCTGACATGGTAGCCGAACGCTTCGCACATGCGGCGAATCTGCCTATTCTTTCCTTCGGTCAAAATAATACGGAATACCCGATCCGTTATGCGCGTTACCTCGCAAGGCAGCGTCATGCTGCCAAGAATCCGTACGCCCTCGGACATGCCGCGTACGAAGGAATCGTTAATGGGACGGTCAACCGTCACAATATACTCCTTCTCATGCTTGCCTTCCGAACGCAAGATCGGGTTCACGACATCGCCGTCATTCGTGAGCAGTATCAACCCCTCGGAATCCTTATCCAGCCTTCCGATCGGGAAGATGCGCTCCTCATGTCCGACAAAGTCGACGATATTTCCTTTAATATGAAGCTCCGTCGTGGACGTAATGCCGACAGGCTTATTGAGCGCGATATAGACATGGCGCTTCTGCTCGCCAATCCGCCGCCCATCGACGCGCACGTCATCGCCTAGTTCGGCTTGGCTCCCTAGCACGGCCACCTCGCCATTGATCGTAACCCGTCCGCTGTCGACCAGCTTGTCCGCCTCGCGGCGCGAGCAGAAGCCCGTCTCGCTAATAAACTTATTAATTCTCACCCTTATGTCACCTCGCCATTATGTGCACCTAGCCCAGCAATATCATCCGAAGCATATATCCGCACTTCAGGTGTCCGCTGAACGGATCTATCATGCTGCCCTTGTCCATGCTGCCCTGCCCGACCTATTCCAGTAGCATGGATCATCGCAGCAGCTACTCGCTCGCCGCGAATCGCCCTATACTTGCGCAGCGGTCCGACCATGGTGAAGCCAAGCGCCGTTGCCAGCCATGCCCCCACCGTTTCGCCGAGCCGTTTCGCACTCCGCTGACCAAGCAACAGCGACGGCCGAAAAATATGGAGCAGCGGTATTTCCAGCTTCGCCAGCTCCTCCTCAAGCTCGCCCTTCACTCGGCTGTAGAAGAAAGCCGAGCTCTTCGAAGCGCCCATCGCCGTAATAACGGCGAACTGCGATGCATTCACCCGCTTCGCATAGCGAGCCAGAGCGAGCGGATATTCCAGATCAACGAGGCGGAACGCCTCCTGCGATCCTGCCGCCTTAATCGTCGTGCCAAGCGTACAATAGACGATATCGGCCTCTACATCCTGCAGTGCCGTATCGAGATCATCGAAGGATGCCACGATAATGCGCAGCTTGGGCCTCATGGCCTCCAGTCCCGCTGTTGCGGCTGCATCCAGAGGACGCCTGGCTAGTACCGTCACTGCTTTAGCCTTCGGATCGGCTAGCAGCAATCTCAGAAGCGCAGCGCCAACAAGCCCCGTTGCCCCGGCAAGCACACAGCTATATCCGTCCCTATCGTCATGAACCCCTTCGCCGATAGATGCCTCGCTGCCAGTGGCCGCGCCGCCCTTGCTAGCTACCGCCATTGCATCCTCACCCCTATACTCAGCCTCTACGATCCTTCATTTGTTGATGCTTCTAGTATACCGTCCCTAGACGATTGTTTCAAAGCCGGAAGCGATACATGAACCGTAGTGCCTACCTTTTCTTGACTCTGGAAATCGAGATTGCCTTTATGGTTCAGAATGATCCGTTGGCTGACCATAATGCCGAGTCCGGTACCCGATTCCTTCCCCGTGAAGAACGGGTCGCCGATCTTCGAGATCATCTCCTTCGGAATCCCTTCGCCCTCGTCCGTAATCTTAATCGAGACGATCTTTTTTTTGTTCGTAATATGAATATGAATCGGGCCGCCTGTCGGCATCGCTTCGATCGCGTTCTTCAGCAGGTTTATGAATACTTGCTTCAATTGATTCTCTTCGCAGGACACAAGGCAGTCCTCTTCCGTGAATAACGACATGAATTCGATATTATGCAGATGCGCCTCGCTGTTCATTAATGCGACAACATCCCTTAATATGTTGCGCATATCTTTGGTTACAAACTTCGTCGCCTGCGGCTTCGCCAAGATAAGGAACTCGCCGACTATCAGATTAATCCGATCCAGCTCGGACAGCATTAGACCGACATGCGACACATTAAGCTGCATTGTCTGCTGCTGCAGTTGCAGGAAGCCTCTTAGCGTCGTGAGCGGATTCCGAATTTCATGCGCGACGCCCGCAGCCAGTTGTCCAACCGTCGTGAGCTTCTCCGAACGCCGCAGCAGCTCGTCCATCTTATTGCGCGAGCGCATGTCTCTAGAGATGCTTGCGAAGGCGCGAATAGTCCCGTCCGAATCGCGTATGGGCGAGATGGTAATGCTCACCGGGATCAGTTCTCCCGCTTTCGTCACGCGGAACGTCTCCTTGGCGGGAAGCACTCTGCCGGCGATCAGTTGGCTCAGCATCTGCTCCAGCTCTTCCCGGTGCGAGTCTGGCAATATCGGGAATACAAGACCAACCGCTTCCTCTTCCCCATAGCCGTATAACAGCTCGAAAGCGCGGTTCACTTGAATAATCGTTCCATCCAGCTCCATGAGATGGATCGCATCGCTTGTATGGTTAATGAACGACTCCAGATGCTCCTTCATCCGCCGGTTCTCCTCGAACGCCTTGCGCAGCTTGTCCATATAAATGCTTAGGTTCTGGGACATGGCGTTCACCTTCAGCGCGAGCAAGCCGAATTCATCCCTGCGCCGAATCTGAATCGGCTGCTTGAATCGGACGGAGGACACCTCGTTAACCTTCCATAAAATATCCTTAAGCGGTCGGATCATAACGCCTACTAGCCAATAGCTAATGAATAGGATAAGCACCGTTACGATGGAGGAGTAGAGAAGCGTGTCGTTTCGCTTCTCCCCGGCATGATTCTGAATGCCTTTGCCGTCATACACGATACTGATCGTATAATTGCCGAGCTTTTCATTTGAATAGTAGCTTCTATAGTAAATTTCCTCGTCGATGATCATTTTGCGGAATACAAATTCGCTGTCTCTCGCTTCTTGCACAAAATCGCTATCGTTGGTAGCATCATTGTAGGCATAAGTCCCGGCCGATATTTCCAGCGTGCCGTTATGGAATACGGTTATCTCCTTAATATTCGTATTCATTCTCTGTACCATATCGAACATATCTTTGCCTTCTACTTGGCTCTGCAATTCCAAAGTCTGGCTCTCTGGGCCGGTATCGTAGGCGTCCATTGACACGGCAACCTGTATGGATGTATCCAGCATCACCTGCTTCATTTCTTCCCGCATGCTGCGTATCCACGCATATTCGTTCAACATGCTGTAGACAATGAAAATCGAGAGTACAATAAGAGAAATCATAATGGAGAACTTCATCTTAATCGACAACGATAGACACATCCTTTATTCAATAATCATAAGGGAGCAGTTCCTAGGAACTATTCCATTAACTAGAAACTTATTGGAAAAGCCATATCGCTTAGTGGTTGATCGCTTATAGACAGTTTATACCCACTGTTCACATGACTTATGCACAGAAGTTGATATATTGTGCATAAGTTTGTGGATAACTTATATTTTATCCACAAACTTATCCACTGCATGTTAACAACGGAATATTTGTTCGTAGAATAAACGTAAGTAACGGAAAGGAAAATTGCCAAAATGATACGGGAACTGGAAGATCGGGCTTGGATGACGGAAGCTATCGCAGAAGCGCGAAAAGCAGAGCAGATCGGGGAGGTGCCAATCGGGGCTGTTATTGTTCGCGATAACGAAATAATCGGGAGGGGTTATAACTTAAGGGAGACGAATCTTGACCCCACCGCGCATGCGGAGATGGTCGCGATCCGAGACGCCACCGAGCGGATTGGCGCATGGCGATTACTGGACTGTACGCTCTACGTCACATTGGAACCTTGTCCGATGTGTGCAGGCGCAATCGTCCAGTCGCGTGTGAAACGTGTCGTCTATGGAACGACCGATCCGAAGGCCGGCTGTGCAGGTACGCTTATGAATCTACTTCAAGAGCCCCGCTTCAATCATGAAACGGAGCTCACGAGCGGCATTCTTCAGGAAGAATGCGCCTCTCTACTGACTCAGTTCTTCCGCAGATTGCGGGAACGTTAATTCATCTATTAGGTTGCCTGGTAGAACTGTAGGACAGTTCGTTCCGCTGGAGATATTGTAGCTCAACGATCAATTGATCAGCCTCTTCGCTGACCGCCAGAACGTCCGGATCCGTTAGGCTGCCTCGTGCCTCAGCGATTTCATGTAGCTTAAGCCGCAGCGAATGCAATTGTTGTAGCAGATTGTATTTGTCCATATTCGCTTCGGGGCACGCTCCTTATATAAGCACTCGTGTGGTAATAGTTCTATTATACTCGTAGTCGTTTAAGGAGTTTGTAAAATCATGTCGACGAACACGGGCAATTTTCATTTAATATTCGACATTTGCGCTATTTTCCATATCCTTAAATAGTTCCAATTTCCTATTTTTGTGTTATGTAATATAAAGCCTGTTCGCAGCGTTGAACGCTTGCAGCAGGCTTGTACGCCTGATATTGCCAATAAATCCATTTGTATTATAGGGTAGTATGCAGTAAAATTATTTAAGCAAATCAAGCGGGGTGTGCCTTTTCTATGAACAATAAAGCAGTCATCTTAGGATGCAATTATTATATCGGCCTTAGTACGATCCGTTGCCTCGGCATAAACGGCATACATGCGGTTGCTGTCGATTATACAGCCAATCATAATTACGGCGCTCAATCCAAATATTGCTCGGAACGGCTGATTGCCCCCCATTATAAGAACGATAAGAAAGCTTTCATTCAATTTCTGAAGGACTATGCCCGGAGGCAATCCGCGCCTCCCGTGCTCATTCCTTGCCACGACAACTATGTCGAGGTCGTAGACGAATTTTTGGAGGAGCTGCGAGAATATTATCTTATTCCGCAGGACGTGCCAGGCATCTATACGAACCTGATGAACAAGGAAATTCTGCATCGTCTCGCCAGCGAGAACGGCGTAGCTGTTCCGGAAACCGTCCGCGTGGACGAAGAGCAATTTTTCGAAAAAGTGGAGTCGATCTTGAAATATCCTTGCGTCGTGAAGCCAACCGATTCCCCTTCGTTCGTTGCGAAGTTCAGGAAGAAGCTGTTCATCGTCGATAACAGAGCGCAGCTCGTCGAGGCGCTTGAGAAGTCGAAGCAGGCTGGACTTGAAGTGATCGTTCAGCGCATTATTCCAGGCTTCGATGATCATATGTACACTTTCGATGCTTATTTGAATCAGGATTCCAAGGTGACGAACTGGGTCACCTGCCAGAAGTATCGTCAATTCCCGATTAACTTCGGCGCTTCCGTCTACACGGGACAGAAGTACGTACAAGAGCTGTACGATATCGGCGCGCCTTTCCTGGAGAAGATGAAATGGAAGGGATTCGCCGAAATCGAGTTTAAGAAGGACGCCGAAACCGGCCAGTTCTACTTGATCGAGGTCAACGTGCGCATTACGAATCTTAACAGCCTTCTCTATAAAGTCGGCATGAACATTCCTTATCTTACATATATGGAACTGACAGGCACGCCGCCGCAGCCTAGCGCCCTTAAGAGCGACACGAACCGCGTTTTCTGGTACGGTTATGAGGACTTGCTGGCGATTAGGGGCTACATTCGCACGAAACAACTAACAGTCGGTCAAGTAGTCAAGTCGTTGTTCAAGCCGAAGGCTTACGCCATCTGGTCATGGAGCGATCCGAAGCCTGCTTTCGGATTTCTTCGCATGATTACCGGCAAAATACTTCGCAGATCATGATTCGGGTTAAGGAGTGTGTTTAAATGATTCTGTTACGGGAACTACTCAAATCCACCGCAACTCTAGATACGCTGCATCCGAAGGATATAACGGTTTCGGGAATTAGCTACCACTCCCAGAAGTGCAAGCCGGGCGACTTGTTCGTAGCGGTCAACGGGTACAAAACGAATGGGCACAAATATCTCGGAAATGCCGTCGAGAACGGTGCTGTCGCCGCAATCGTCGAGGAGTTCAACTTCGATCTCGCTATTCCGCAGATTCGCGTAGCGAATAGCCGGATCGCGCTTGCGCAGCTCGGAGCTGCCTTCTACGGCAACCCTGCCGACAAGATGAAGATGATCGGCATTACGGCAACGAACGGCAAGACGACCACCTCCTACATGACCAATGCCATATTGGAGAACCATGGACTGAAGACGGGCTTGATCGGGACGGTCGTCATCAAGATCGACGATGCCTCGATTCCGTCGGAGCTGACCACGCCAGAGTCCCTCGATCTGCAGCATTATTTGAAGCAGATGGTCGACAAGGGCGTCTCGCATGTCAGCATGGAGGTATCCTCCGCCGCGCTGGAGACGAACCGGGTCGAGGGCGTTGATTACGACATCGTTACTTTCAACAACTTAAGCCGCGAGCATATCGACTCGCATGGCTCGTTTGAGCAATATTTTGCAGCCAAATCAAGCTTAATTACGAACGCGGGCGAGCATAGCTACGCCGTTCTCAATCTCGACGACTCTTACTCGGCATCGCTGGCGGATAAGACCAAGGCTAGCGTCGTAACGTTCGGCGTGAAGAGCAAGGAAGGCCATATTTATTGCAAAAATCTCGATCTGTCAACGGGACGCGCACGTTATACATACGAGATCGTGAAGCCGTTTCAGGTGGATGGCGCTTGGCATTCCCCTGGTGAATTCGATATTGAGCTTGCCGTTCCAGGGCTGCATTCCGTCTACAATTCGATGGTAGCCATTACGGTTGCCCTGCTCTGCGGCGTTTCAGTCGATACGATTCAAGCGACGATGCGTACATTTGCCGGCGTTGAGCGCCGTTTCGAGTTCATATACGAAAATGATTTTATGATTATCGACGATCATTTCGCTAATCCTGGCAACATCCATGTCACGCTGGAGACGGTGAAGTTCATGGATTACGAGAAGCTTCATCTAGTTTATGCAATTAGGGGCAGCCGCGGACCTACCGTCAATCGGGAGAACGCCGAGGCGATTGTCCAATGGATGAAGCGACTGGAGCTTGATGAGATTATCGCAACGAAGAGCGTGTCGCATGTCACGGGCAAGGACTTCGTCACCGACGAGGAGACGCGAGTGTTCCTTGACGTTATGGAGCAGGCGAATATTCGGGTACGGTTATATGACGAGCTGCCTGACGCGATTGCCGAAGGACTCTCCCATGCGGCTTCGCGCGACTTGGTGCTGCTCGCAGGCTGCCAAGGCATGGATCCCGGCGCCCAGATTGCCCTGAAGCAGCTAGAGGACAAATCCGCCGCTACTAACTAATCCGCCGCACGGACAACCAATTCATTTCAAAAGTGGGTAGAGCAATGGAACATAATAGCTTAGGCGTCATTGGCGGGATGGGCCCGAAGGCAACTTCCGTTTTTTTCGACAAGGTGATTGAGCATACGGCAGCCGAACGCGATCAAGAGCATATTAATATGATCATTCTGAATCATACTTCACTGCCTGACCGAACGAGCGTCATCCTGGGCGGTCGGGGAGAGCTGTTCTTGGAAGCGATCGCGAAGGACCTGAAGCTGCTTGAGCTTGCCGGCGTGTCGAATATTGCGATTCCTTGTAACACATCGCATTACTTCTATGACGAAATGCAGCAGATGACGTCCGTTCCTATTATTAATATGGTCGACGAAACGTTGAAGGACATTCACGCGAAGTTTGGCGACAATAGCAAGATCGGTATTTTGGCAACCACCGGCACCATTAATAGCGGTGTCTACAAAACAGTCTGCGAGAGCTATAATATGAAGCTCCATGAGCCGAACGAAGCGACGCAGGAGCTCGTGATGGACATCATCTATAATCAGGTGAAAAGCAATCTGGAGGTCGATCCGGCCGTCCTTGAAGGCATCATTAACGATCTCGTCTACAAAGAAGGCTGCAACTGCGTCATTATCGCTTGCACGGAACTGTCGTGTATACCGATCAGCAGGCAGGCGATGGAAATCAGCATCGATGCGATGCAGGTGCTCGTGAACCAATCGATTGTGCGTTCCGGGAAACAGACGATCACGGAGATATAAGTAAGAGCGGTGTAGGGATTGGACCCTGCACCGCTCTTTTATTTATCGATTATTGTTATCCTGATCGCCAAGCTCCATCCCCCGCAGCCACAGCAGTACACGCTCCGTAAGCTCATATGCTCTTTCGGGCTCGAACACGCTGATTAGTCCGGCTCTGTAAGGTCACGGGCGCTCTTACAGCCTTCTCCCCCCATACTGCCACGCCGAATGATCTCTGTAAGCACGTATACGCTCTTTCGGTACACATGTACTGTGTACTCCGGCGCTGTAAGGTCGCTGGGGCCCTTACAGCTCTCTCCCGTTCACCCTGCCGCCACCGAATACTCTCCGAGAGCTCATATGTGCTCTTGCTGCATAATGCTTTTACTTGCGCCTCTGACTTCACCCATGTTAAAATGTGAAGTGTTGCGCCCGTAGCTCAGCAGGATAGAGCAACCGTTTCCTAAACGGTGGGTCGGGGGTTCGAATCCCCCCGCGGCGCGCCATTCTAATTTAATCATTCGCAAACCTTGCTGCTGCAGGGTTTTTATTTTTTTATAGGAACCATACGCCAAAATAGTGCCGCTTCATTCCAACTCCTCATTGACTATAGAACAAATGTTCGCATATAATGGAAATGAGGTGACGAACGAATGGCTATGAACGCCTATATAACAGAGCAGCCTCCCATGAGGGAGTCCAATGAGCTGATTAAAGAATACGTAATTCTTTCCTATACGCTTGCCGCCGTCAAGCGCAACCGCTTGGAGCTGGACAAGAAGGCAAGATCGCTTCGCCCGCTCTTCGTACAGGCGGCGAACATCGTCGTCGCAAGAATCGAGGCGGACCTTGCGCTGGCCGAACAGTTACTTCGCTGCATGCGTATCGACATCAGTGCAGAAATTCCCCGCATGCCGCAAGAGGGGCTTAACGCCGAGATCAACAATCGCATCTCCTTCTACGTCTCGGAGTTATTCTCCAAGAAACAGTAGGGTCTCCGCCTACTACGAGGCGGAAGACCGTAAACGCTGGCGCCGAGCGCCTCCATCTATGGTCCACCATACTTTAGCCAAGCAGCCGCTATATCTTCTGCGACGACAAGTAATTAGCGGATTTTACCAATATATCTTTACGTCTATACGCGCCCAGCATTAGCCCGACAGCGGCCAACTCGATGAAAGTTAAGAAGCCCCAGCTAATAAGCGGAAACTCTATCGAGAGGATCGGCAGCAGCCCGAAGCACATAAGCAGATTCCATAGGAACTTAACGCCCATGACCGATACGATTCCGACAATAATCCCTTTCGCAAAACGATCCTTCAGCTTCAAGGCCATTCCGACAACTCTGCCAATGAATAAGAACGCCAGCACGCCAATGACGAAACCGAACATCCACCCTAAACTGTAGATTAGATAAGAATAAAGCATCTCGCCGTAATAGAAAGGAAGCCTTTCGTTGACAGCGCCAAAGCCCTGCCCCCACATACCGCCATTCTGGATCGCTTCAATAGATCGAACCGTCTGATAACTGCTATCCGCATTGGGATATATAAATCCCTTTAATCGCCACCATACATATTGATATTTATCACTTCTCTGAACGATCCATAAAGCAATCACCAACAGTGCGCCGAACCCAACAATAGCCAACTTATATTTTTTACCGACGAAGAGCAACAACAGCAAAGAACCGAAGCAATAGATACTATAGTTTACCAACGAGGATGTCGAGAGATAGAAAAAAGTCGGCAGCAGGAAGAAAACGATTATATCCCTGAGTAACAGCCAGAGATTTTTCTTTGCTCCACCCACTCCCGTTGCTCTCCCCATACTCAATATTCCTGCGAAAGCAACCATGAACAGATAAGGAGAAGCGGCCCCAACATTTACATTCAATGGTCCGATTTCTATCCATTCCTTTGTTCCGTTGAGCATTTTTCCCGCCGAACTAGCAGCTGCTAGCAGTACAAGCGTGAAGCCGTATAAATGCCAGGAATACCGCTGTATTTTACGATAATCAATGAAATAAAGGCAAACCATCGCACCTAAGCCTAACGCCACAAAAAATAATTTCTTCTCGAGAAAATGATCGCCTAAACTCACTTCCCCAGTCGCCAGCACTGTCAGCATTGCAACGAGACCGATGCCAATGAGCAGCATGCAAATACCAAGCAATGTCCATTCCATTCTCGGCTTATGCGCGGCATGCAGCTGCTTGCCGATTTGCTCCGGGTCGCCCATCTGATCGATGGCATCCGCTATCGCTTCCTCTTCGGATATATCACCCGCGATAAGCTTGTCCTCTATTCGCTCCTCCAGATGGCCAAGCATCTCAAGCTTAATATCCTCATGCACTTCCCTTGCTTTCACTTTCCCGCATACGCTCTCCAGATACTGCCGGACTAATGGATGCTGATCGATTTCACGGCTCATGCATGCCCCTCCCCGATCACGCGATCAACCGTCGTGCGGAACAATGACCACTCCTTCTTCTTCTCGCCAAGCTGCTTGCGACCTAGCTCCGTTATCCGATAATACTTACGCTTGCGCCCGCCCTCCTCATTCCAGTAAGATTCTACCTGCTGCTCCACCTCAAGGGTATGAAGAATCGGATATAACGTCCCTTCCTTGAACGTAAACACGCCGCCGGAGCTTTGCTCAATCTCCTTCGTCATTTCGTAGCCGTACATTTCCTTTCGGTCCAGCAGCGTCAAAATAAGAATGACCGTGCTTCCCTTCATCAGCTCTTTGTTGATCTTCATATCATTCCTCCTAATCGTCGCCACTTGCATCGCATTACTATGTATCGATTATCTAGGTATAAGGATAATCGAAATTCATCCGGATATCAAGATTATCCCTCAATAAATACCGCCGCACCTATTACTGTGCGACGGTATTGGCCCCCTGCATACTACAATTCTTCTATCGCCGCCAGCACCGTATTATTGAAATAATCGGCATATCGCCAATGGGAGAAAGCGTCGCCGGAGAACAGGTCCCCGCATCATATAGAAAATGGACCGTATATTAAATATTTCCAATTGTTTAGGACGGCTGCTATATTAAGTTATAATTGTTCTATCCGCGAATAAGCGGCATAGCTCTTACTAAGTGACTACTTGAAAGGAGATTACAGCTATGAACCATCCGTACTCCCCCCATCCCGAGGAGAAGCAATTCGCCATGTTATGCCATGTCATTGCCTTCGCCGGATTCATTATTCCGTTCGGCAGCATTATCGGCCCGCTCATCATTTGGCTGATCAAAAAAGACCAGTCTCCTTATGTGAACGCTCATGGCAAGGAATCATTGAATTTTCAAATTAGCATCCTGATCTACGGTCTCGTATCCGCCATTCTCTGGCTGGTATTCATCGGCATTTTCGTCTCGATCGCAGTCGGTATCTTCTGGCTCGTCATGACGATTATCGGTACGATACGCGCTACTGAAGGCCAATACTACCGTTACCCGCTTACGATTCGGTTTTTGAAATAGACTTGCCCCAACAAAAAAAAACGGATCCTCCGAACATGGAGGGATCCGTTTTTTTATTCGCATTGTCGGCGCTACTTCGGCAAGTGAGCCGCGTATTGCTTGCGCAGGGCATGCAGCTTGTCGAGCTTATCGAGCGCCTCGCGGCCGCGGCGCTTCGTCAGGCCTACAGTCAATGCGTCGATCAAGGCAACCGGCGCGGTCATGGAGTGAAAGCCCTCCAGCTCGCCGCGATCCAGCTGCAGTACGATATCGGTTTGCGACAGCATATCCGACACGAGTAAATCGGTAACGAGCACCGTCATATAGCCCGCTTCTCGCGACTGCTCAAGCAGCACCGTAAGCTCGGGCGAGCGCCGCACGAAGCCGAACATCAGTACCGTATCTCCCGTCCCCGCCTGGGCCAGCGACTCGAGCAGCTCGCTGCCGCTCCCTGCCATGACGATCACTCTTACTCCCAGCCGGTTCATCCGGAATCTAAGCAGCTCCGTTAAGCAGACGGAAGCACCCGCTCCGAACACAAACAACGTATTGGCTCGATCGATCGCCTCAACGGCCTGTTCGAACTGCTCCCGCTCCACCCGCTTTGACGTTTCCTCCGTATTGGCTGAAGCAATGGCCATCATTTCCGTCACGATATCCGCTTCTTCATGTTCGACCTTGCTCAAGATCCGCTTCATCTTGCGCGCCGGCGTTGCATGCTCGTTTTGCAGCAGGTGCTTCTTGAACGCCTTCAAATTCGGATAACCGATCGCACGCCAGAAGCGCGACACGGTAGCCGTACTGACGCCGACGGCATACGCGATATCCTCCTCCGTGCAATAAGGAATGTGCTGCAAGGCGCCCGCGACGTAATTGGCGATAGCCTGTTGGCTCTTCGACATCGACTCCAAATCCATCTCTAACTGAAAAGTGGTTACCATTCGATCTCCCGCTTCCGTGTATGTAGTCGGCCATGAAGTGCCATTTTCCATTTACATGCATTATAGCAGACGATTCGCAAACATGAAAGTTTTCTTTCACACATAAACATTTTGAAATTTATTTTACATAATCCATACAATTTGTTGATGATCCGAAAACATTTCATCCCTATATTGGGAAGGAATCCACTACCTAAGGAGGAATTACAATGGTTTCTGCGCCAAGGCGCCGATACGAGCTTACGCAATCCCAAAAACTGATGGTATTTATACTCGCGATGTCGCTGTACGGTATTTCAAATATGTTCTCTGAGCTTATTCCCGAGATCAAGCTGGGCCCGATCGAAATCAAAGTCGAATATTTCGCTTTCATTCCGTTGACGCTTTGCATTTTATTTAACCCGCTGTACGCCGCGCTGGGCGCTTCCTTCGGCGAAGTCATCTTCGGAGAGCTGCTCCTCGGACAATTCGGAGGACTCGGCGAGCTGGAGAAATTCATCGAGTTCACCCTTGCAATGTACATAGCCGGCCTGCTCGTCAGCGATCCGCGCAACCGTAAGCAGCTTGCTCTCGCTTCGTTCGTTGCCGTCGGCATCGATCAAATGCTGAGCGCGATCGTCGACATCAGCAAAGTGTGGTTCGGGATCGAAGAGCTCGAAGCCGTTCCCGGCATTCCGGAGAGCATCGTGCTGATCGAAGGTCTTAGCTTCTTGAACGCGATGGTTATTACGGGTATCCTCTTCTCCCTGCTCCCGACGCTGTTCCTCGTGCCGAGACTGTACGGCAAGATCGAGCCGCTGCTCGGCATGAAGCCGCGCGACAGCCGCGTACAGGTTTCATTCGGAAAGCTTATGACCCCGCGTCTGCTTATTACGTCCATTTTGTTCGTTTTCATCGGCGTTACCGGCGAATTCCTATCCGAAGCCGACATTAATATCGCCGTCTGGGAGCCGGAGTTCCTGGAGCAATACGGCAGCGGATTCATGTGGGTGAGCGTCGCGGCGGCAGCGCTGGTGCTCATCGTCACCCTGTATGCAGCCGTTCGAGCGAAGTCGAAAAATAGCCAATCTACGGAGGGAAGCCAGATTTGAACTCACATCGGAACGATAGCAGGAAGGAGGGGCCGCTAGCCGCGGCTCCCATTATCGAGCTGCAGGAGGTCAACTTCCAATATCCCGGTGCGGAGGTCATGGCACTCTCCCATATTCATCTCACGATTCTGCGAGGAGAATTCATAGCGATCGCGGGGACGAACGGCAGCGGAAAGTCGACGCTATGCAAGTGCCTGAACGGCCTGATCCCCAACTACTACGTTGGCGACCTAAGCGGCTATGTTCAGGTCGCCGGTCTAATTGCCGAGAACGAATCGGTATCGTCCCTTTCCCGCAAGGTGGCCTACGTCTTCCAAGACTTCGAGAACCAGCTCGTACGCCCGACGGTCTATGACGAGGCTTGCTTCGCGCCGCTTAATTACGGATTTGCGGACTACCGCGAGCGGGCAGACCGTGCGCTTGCCATGCTGGGCCTCGAGTCATTGAGCGACCAATGGATATGGCAGCTAAGCGGCGGTCAAAAGCATTTGACCGCGCTGGCCGGAGCCTTGTCGCTCGATCCCGATATCATTATCGTCGATGAGCCGGTCGCTCAGCTCGATCCCTATCACGCAAGGCTCATATACGACAAGCTGAAGCTGCTTAACGAGCAGTACGGTAAAACCATTATCGTCATCGAGCATCATACCGAATTTATTGCCGATTATTGCAGCAAAGTCGTGCTTATGGACAGCGGCACCATTCGCTGGGTGAAGCCGGTGCAAGAGGCGCTGTCTTCGGTGGAAGAGCTGGAAGCTCTGCATATTTTGCCGCCCCAAGTGACACTCGCTATTCGGGAGACGGAGGAGCAGCAGAGACCGGACGGCATTTATCCGGTCACGATTCCGCAGGCCGTCGATTATTATCGCACACGGCTGCCTCTCTTCCCGCTGCAATCCATAGACGAAGATGCCCATGCCGCTAAGGTTAGCGTACCATCGATCCAATCGCCGGCAACAACGCTCGTTCAATTTGATAACGTATCCTACGGCTACAAAACCATTACGCGAACCCTCCATCCCGTGCTTCGCGGCATCGAACTAGCCATCCATGAAGGGGATCGGATTGCGCTTGTCGGCAATAACGGCGCAGGCAAATCCACGTTATTAAAGCTCATATCCGGTATTCGCCGTCCGAATGACGGATTGCTTACGGTGTGCGGACACCTGACGAAGCATACATCGCCGGAGACGCTCTCCGACTACGTCTCTTATATTTATCAAAATCCGGAAGAGATGTTCATTGAAGATACCGTCCGCAAAGATGTCGAATATTTTCTTAAAGCGCGCAGCAGCGAAGATTACCGCCCCTTTGTCGATGAAGTACTGGAGCGGCTGCGCCTAACCCCGCTTCAGGATCGCGACGGCCGGCTGCTCAGCGGCGGCCAGCAGCGCAGGGCGACGCTCGCCATCGGGCTTGCCATGCAGCCCTCCGTCATGCTGCTCGATGAGCCGACGGCAAGCCTCGACGCATCCAGCCGCCGCGAGATGACCGCCATGCTGAACCAGCTGCAAGGCCGGGTAAAAGCGACGGTCATCGCCACGCATGATATGCAGCTTGTCGCCGAGTGGGCCAACCGCGTCATCGTCATGCATAACGGTCAGATAGCGCTTGATACCGATCAGCAGTCGCTGTTCGGCCATACGGCGGTGCTGGAGCTGGCAGGTCTTATCGCCCCCCAGATCGCCCAGCTAAGCTTAGCGCTAGGCTTGCGGCCGCCATCCCTGTCCGTGAAGCATTTCGCTGACCGCATACGCAAGCTTATGGGGCAACATCGGTCACAAGAGGAGGCTGACTCGATTGCAAGCCATTAAACAAAGCATGCTCGACAAGCTAAGCGTGGAGCAAATCAAGATCGAGCTGATGCGCACCGCGTTCGGTCGACAGTCCGTCCTGCTGTCCCGCTTCGATCCGCGCATCCTGATCGTCTGGTATTCGTTCTTTGCCGTAGCGCCATGGTTTTTCCACAATAAAACCATTTTGCTCGGCATGCTCGTCCCTATGGCCGTCCTTACGCTGTCGTCCAAAGTAAGCCCGCTCGTACTGATCATTATGGGAATCGGCTTGGTCAGCGAAATTATGTATATCCTATTCGGCTCCTTGCTGTTCGGCGGAAGCCTGGAGGCGGTCTGGCCCTTAGCGACGCTGACGGTAAAAATCCTCATCATATCGCTCGCCAGCATTGCTGTCTTCTCCAGCATGGATCCCGAGAAGCTCAGCGACGCGCTGCTCAGCATGGGGATGCCGGCGCAGTTCAGCTTCGGCGTATCCTACGGCTATCGCATGCTGCCGATTCTGATCGAGGAATACCACAACCTGATTCACTCGTTCCGGCTGCGCGGACGTTCGCCGCGCGATAAAGATTTTCTGAGATGGCGTTCCCTCGTCTATATGGGCAAAATCGCGGTATGCGCCTTCTATCCGCTTATCCTGAACACGGCCAAACGTACGCGCACGACAGTGGAAGCGTTAGAGGTTCGAGGCTTCACCTACGCTTTGATCAGCCCGGACGCCAAGCGGCTGAAACTTGCTTATTTGCGTGTAAAACCACTGGACTTTGTCTTCCTTGGCTGTTCGGCGCTCTACATGATCGCTTTGCTCGCTCTCGGGCGAATTTTCGTTTTATAAACGACACCACTTCTACAGAATGGGGAAATCATGATGAACATCGATTTGCACACGCACGGCAAGCTTGCGAAAAAAACGGATTTTTCGATGGAATACTTCCTATCCATGGCACGCGAAGCGAAGGAAAACGATTTGCAAGCGATAGCGTTGACCGAACATTTCAATACGCGCAACTTCTTCGATATGATGGATCAGCTCGATCGGGAGTTCAAATATAGAGGAGACTACTATCTGGTTAATGGTCTTAAAGTATTCTCGGGCATGGAGGTCGACGTTGCGGAAATCGGGCACATACTCCTAATAGGCAACCGGGCCGACATTAGGGAGCTCCGCGGGCAGCTTGAACCTTATAGTGGCAAAGAAACCTTTATCCCTTTCAAGGAGCTGCTGGATCGTACCGATAATTATGACATGCTGCGCATTGGCGCCCATCCGATGAGAGAGAGCACGCCTCTCACCCATCACGATCCGATAGAGCTGCAGCGCCTGGATGCGCTGGACATCAACGCCAAGGACCTATTCCAATACGGCTTCGGCATGGCTGATGAAGTGCGACGCTTTGCCGAGCTGCTCGGCTTGCCGGCCTGCGCGGGGAGCGACTCGCACCAGCCGCTGCAATTCGGAAGCGTCGTCAATCAGCTTCAAGAGAACTGCACGACGGCATCGCAAATCCGCGATGAAATTCGCGCGGGCCGTTACAGCGTCGAAATCTCGCCTTGCCTGAACGTAAAGGTCAAAGCGGCGCAAATGATGAAGGAGCTGCTCAAGAAATCGATGGTGCTTGCTTGAATGGATACAAAATGAAAAAGGCAGAGGTAGCGATTGTCCGCCATCCCTGCCTCTTTCTCTTCATTACATACTGTTTGGCGACTTAAACAACTGGACCAGCTGCTCTAGGGTAATCGTCTCCGTTGGAATTTCATATTTAAGCTCCGGCGATTGGTTGATTTCCGAATAGCTGGTATTGATATGCATCCCAAGGTTCAGCTTCTTGCCCTCTTCCTTGTCGCTCACCTTAAAGGTTGCATCCATCGCTGTAAAAGCTAAGTAATCGTCTTTAATCGCTCCGGTCACTTGGAACAGCTCGAGGTTAACGTCGTTTTTCAGCGTATCCAGCGCTTTCGCTTTGGTTGTATCCATGTCCGTTTTCATTTTCTCGACATCAGCCTTCTCCAACTGCAAGACCGGCAAAGCAGCTTCGTTCGCCAGCAGCACGTCGAGCAGCTTCGGCAACGTCTGATTAACGAACGTCTCGACCGTCTGTTCATAATTGCCCGCATTGATCTCGAATCGAACGATACGGTCCGCCTTCATATCCTTCGGCAAACCTGCTTCACCCGCTTTTGGTTCGCTGAAATAAGCCTTCTCGTCGAACGACTCCAACAATACGTTAGCTGCTTCCTTGCTAAGCTTCTCCTGCGCTTCGATATCCATCTCCGTCTCATTCCGATTCTCCGGGTCGGATGAAGCCGTTTGCGTTAAGTCCAGCTTCATATACTTCCCCGCAATCCCCTCGGGCAGCTGCAGCATCGGAATTTGCGGAAGCTTCACGTAGAGCGCTTCCTTCGTCATAATCATCGGTACGCTTAGCTTCATCTCCATGTCGCCCGGGAGCACGATATCCATATCCATATCCATTTGCATCGGGTCTTTCCGGTACACGCCGTCAACCGTAATGTTTGCATCCTTCAGCATGCCAATAAGAGCCGCCGCTATAAGTGTATTGGGCTGGGTAGACGCGCTTGGCGTCCACTCCAAATCATCGAAGTTCATTCCCATATGAATACGGTAGGAGTCAGCCGCTGCATGGTTGCCCAGTGCATCCAGCAGCGCTTTCTTAGGCGGTGTATTAGAGCTGCATCCAGCTATTGCGACGATCATGACTGCGATAAGCAATAACGCGATTTTTTGAAACTTTCTCATTACGAAGTTCCCCTCCGCTCCATAAGTACAAGCACCTCCATTCTATACTAATAAGCAGGTCATTTGAAGCGCATAGGAAAAAAACCGTTCCGAAGGACTCGAAACGGTTCGAAAGTATTATTTCGGCGGCTACTGATATAAAACTCTGACTTCGTTAGCCTTCCGGGTTGTTATGCGAAACATGATTTTGCTGCTTGGTCTTCTTGGATCCGGAAAGCGGTTTTTGCTGTCCGCCTCCCGATCGTTGCTTTCCTTGTTGCGGATTGGCTTCCGGCACAGGATAGCTTTCTGGCTTGCTCATTCGAATAACCTCCTTCTACTCTGAACAACGGTTGTTTAGGGCTAGCCTTTCTTAGCTCCGCTCCGCTGATGCTCCAAATCGGTAGGCTGATCGAAATTCAAGGAATCTTGATGACGCCGATCGTTTTTGTCCTGCTGCAGCTGTTGCGCATGATGGCTGTTTACAGGCTCTACTTCCAGCGCCTCAACAACGTTCGATAAGTTTTTGTCGGCTGTACCTTTTGCTTTCGTCATCGATGCGTATCTCCTTTAGGCATGCGTCAATTGCTGCAGCGCTTGCGCGCATTCATGCAAATGACGTTTATAGTCAAGAATCAACTGTTGCATCATGTCGGTACGCTCGTCGACAGCTACCTGGTCCTTCTCCACATCGACCAGCTCGACCAATACCTCGCGGCTATCCACGTAGGTGACTTTGAAGTCGAAGGTATACGCTTGATGACCGGCGGAATGAATCGTTACGCGCAGCGCTTTCGCGTCTGCTTCATCGGGAAATACTTCGCACCGATCGGAGCTGTTCATCGTCCGCGGCAGCGTGTTGCGCCAAGCTTCCGCAAGCTGCTCTGGGTTAGTGCGAAGCTCGTCTATTTTAGCCATGATTGAAGCACCTCCACATCGATTAAGATGCGAAGAACGGCGATGTTTTATACGACGCCACAAAAGCAAAAAACGCCTAAGCGGTTAGCGCTCAGGCGTTATCTTTCATTCATTATTCGTTTATGTAATAAAACTGGCGGAGAGGGTGGGACTCGAACCCACGTGAGCTTGCGCTCTAACGGTTTTCAAGACCGCCCCGTTATGACCGCTTCGGTACCTCTCCACATCTAGTCGTCACAAAAGCTATTGTACCACAGGCCAAAAACGAGAAGCAACTTATTTTCGGCCCATGGACAATATTTCCAAATAATTAGAGAGCTGGAATCGAGCTGATACCACCCATATAAGGACGCAATACTTCCGGAATCGCAATCGACCCGTCCGCTTGCTGGTAGTTCTCGACAATCGCCGCGAACGTGCGGCCAACGGCAAGACCTGAACCGTTCAGCGTATGCACGAATTCCGGTTTGCTCTTCGCATCTCTTCTGAAACGAATGGCAGCGCGGCGCGCTTGGAAGTCCTCTACGTTCGAGCAGGAGGAGATCTCGCGGTATGTGCCTGCGCTTGGCAGCCATACTTCAAGATCGTACGTCTTAGCCGCCGTGAAGCCCATATCGCCCGTACAGAGCGCCAGAACACGGTAAGGCAAACCGAGCAACTGAAGCACTTTCTCCGCATTGGCCGTCATCTTCTCGAGCTCGTCATACGATTCTTCCGGCTTCGTCAGCTTAATAAGCTCAACCTTGTTAAACTGATGCTGGCGGATCAAGCCGCGTGTATCGCGACCCGCTGCGCCTGCTTCGGAACGGAAGCAAGAGCTGTAAGCGACGAAATACTTAGGAAGATCCTCCGCCGATAGGATCTCGTCCCGATGAAGGTTCGTTACCGGTACTTCCGCCGTCGGAATGAGGAAGTATTCAGAGTCAGACAGCTTGAACAAGTCCTCCTCGAACTTCGGCAGCTGTCCCGTACCGAACAAGCTGTCGCGATTGACGATATAAGGAGGCAGTACTTCCTCATAGCCATGCTGATCGCTGTGCAGATCCATCATAAAGCTGATAAGTGCACGTTCCAGACGCGCGCCAAGGCCGCGATAGAACGTGAAGCGCGAGCCCGTTACTTTGCCAGCGCGTTCGAAGTCTAGGATATTCAGCGATTGGGCCAGTTCCCAGTGCGGCTTCGGTTCGAAATCAAAAGACGGAAGCTCGCCGATTCTGCGAATTTCCACATTATCTTCCTCGGATGCGCCGACTGGAACGGTGTCGCTTGGAATGTTCGGAATCGCTTGCGTCAACTCGTCCACTTGAATTTCAAGCGTGCGGAGCTCCTCGTCAAGCTCCTTGATGCGATCGCCGACTTCTCTCATCTCCACGATAAGAGCTTCTGCGTCGCCGCCCGATTTCTTCAGCTTGGCAACCTCTTGCGATACGACGTTGCGGCGGTTCTTAAGCTGCTCCGTCTCTGTAATCAGCTCGCGGCGCTTTGTATCCAATACGGGGAAACCCGCAATAAGATCGAGCGATGCGCCGCGATTGCGAAGCGCCTGCTCAACCTTCTCAAATTCATTTCTTAACAGCTTCACGTCAAGCACGATAGTTAACCCCCCTACAATCTAAGCCTTGCTCGCTGCCGCTTCCTTCACCATATCGACGAAATAAGCATGCAGACGATAGTCGTCCGTCAGCTCCGGGTGATACGAAGCCGCAAGCAAGTGGCCTTGTCTTGCCGTCACGATCTCATCGTTGTAGGTAGACAATACGTCCACGTCCTTACCTACCTTCTTAATAAGCGGCGCACGGATGAATACAGCGCGAATCGGCTCATCGATCCCTTTCACGTCGAGATCCGTCTCGAAGCTCTCGCGTTGACGGCCGAACGCATTTCTAGCGACGGTCATATCCATGAGACGCAGATGCGCCTCCTCTTGGCCTTCAATCTCCTCTGCTAGCACAATAAGGCCCGCGCAAGTACCGAATAATGGCTTGCCTTGCCCGGCGAATTGTCTAACGGCGTCGATGAAGCCGTAATTGCGCATTAGCTTGCCGATCGTCGTGCTCTCTCCGCCAGGGATGACAAGACCCTCTAGCTCATCCAGTTGCTCGACCCGCTTAACGGCGACCGCTTCCGCGCCCGCCGCCTCCAAACTTCGTATATGCTCTGCAACCGCGCCTTGAAGCGCAAGTACGCCAATCTTCATGACTGATTCGCCTTCCTTTACGAAGCTGAAGCCGGCCGCGCAATGAATCTGCACAAAGCCGGCGTCCGCGTTTTATACCCTATATTGCTTCTATTATTTAGATACCGCGGTCTTGCATACGTTGCGAAGAATCGAGCTTGGAAATTTCGATGCCTTTCATCGGCGTTCCCAAGTTTTTGGATACTTCCGCGATCAATTTGTAATCCTGGTAATGCGTCGTTGCTTCAACGATTGCACGAGCGAATTTCTCCGGACTGTCGGATTTGAAAATGCCCGAGCCAACGAATACGCCGTCAGCGCCAAGGTGCATCATAAGCGCTGCGTCGGAAGGCGTTGCTACGCCGCCGGCCGCGAAGTTAACGACAGGAAGCTTGCCTGTCTCGTGAATTTGAAGCAGCAAGTCGTAAGGTACGCCAAGAACCTTCGCTTCATTGTATAGCTCATCCTTCGACAAGCCTTGTACTTTGCGAATTTGGCCGTTGATAAGACGAAGGTGACGAACCGCTTCCACGATGTTGCCTGTTCCCGGCTCGCCTTTCGTACGAAGCATTGCCGCGCCTTCTTGGATACGACGAAGCGCCTCGCCAAGATCCTTCGCTCCGCATACGAACGGAATCGTGAACTCGTTTTTGCTAATATGGAAAACCTCGTCGGCAGGAGTCAATACTTCGGACTCATCGATATAGTCCACGCCCATCGACTCAAGCACTTTCGCTTCCACATAGTGACCGATACGGGCTTTAGCCATAACCGGGATCGAAACAACTTTCATAACCTCTTCCACGATTGTCGGATCAGCCATACGAGCTACGCCGCCTGCTGCACGAATATCGGAAGGCACGCGCTCAAGTGCCATAACTGCCGTTGCGCCCGCTGCTTCTGCTACCTTAGCTTGCTCAGCGTTCATGACATCCATGATGACGCCGCCTTTTTGCATTTCTGCCATTCCGCGTTTTACGCGCGATGTGCCTGTTTCCATGCTATAAATCCTCCTATTTTCGACCATTGAAATTGTATCTTGCCGAAGTTGTACTAACAATTGATTTTACAGGAAGCCCGTTTAATCGACAACCCTAGATTTGCCTCATGCGGCAAACAATTAGAACATATCGATGATCCCGTTAAACAATCCGGAGAAAAAATCGCCAATTGCCCGGAACATCAGTTTGAACCAGCCTGCTTTCTTCACCTCGTCCGTCGTAACCAAGTTAACGGTATACTCCGTCGCGATGTTTTGTTCCGCATCCGTGTACTTATACGTAACTGTACCTACAGCCGTTCCAGCTGGTATTGGAGCAACTAGCTCATCTTCCGCCTTCACCTGGCTCGATACGAGCTCGACCTTAGGCTCGACGCCCTTTTTCACCATGAATGTAATGTCTTTGTCCGTCACTACATTTACGCTCTTTTTGGCACCTTTTTTAATTTTAACCGATTGGATCGTTTCTACCACGGATTTCGGCGGCAGCACCGTCTTTTTCTCAAAAGTACTGAACGCGTAATTGTACAGCTTAGCCGTTTCTTGGAAACGGACGTTTATCGTTGAAGCATCCATAACTACGCTTATGAAACGGGTATCGCCGCGCTTAACCGTACCGGTAAAGTTATAGCCGGCCTCCTCGATGAAGCCTGTTTTCATGCCGTCGACGCCCTCATAAGCCAAGAACCCAAGTCCCGGACTGTTTTTGTTGGCGCCCAGCATGTAGTTAAAGTTGATCATTGGCTTCTCATCGCGAGGACGGAACTTGTATTCCGGCATGCTCGAGAAATCCAAAAACTCTGGATGCTCCTTCAAAATAATATAAGACAGCTTCGCTACGTCTGCGGCCGAGATAACCGTATTCGGCTCATATCCCGTAGCGCTGGTGAACACGGCCGATTTCAAATCCAGCGTCTTTGCCATCTCATTCATTTTCTCGACAAAAGCCTGCTCTGTACCCGCGATTGCAGTAGCAAGCGCACGCGTTGCGTCATTTGCAGAGCCGACTGCCATTGCTATATATAAGTCCCTGACCGTATGCTGATCGCCTTCGGCCAAAAAGATTTGTGATTCTTCGCGAGCCGTTTCCGCCGCTTCAGGGCTTACGGATATGATCTGATCCCATTTCAAACGCCCATCCTTGATTTCCTTTAACACGATATATTCCGTCATAAGCTTCGTCATACTCGCCGGCGGCAAAGGCTCGTCCTTATTCACCTGGAACAACACCTGGCCTGTGTCCGCATCAATTAGTATTGCCGATTTAATCTGCAATCCTAGCGAGTTTTCCGTACTTGGCCTATTATCGTAACCTTGCGCCTCTACTATCGCCGTATTTAGCGTTAGCATTACCAACCAGATCGCCAAACTTGCAGCGACGACCGACAAAAACCGAACCGGTCTAACTTTAACCTTCAACGTCGTCTCCCCTTTTCCCACTTGGATTATCCGTTGTTAATTGTAACATAACAAACCAATACAATTAAACCTCTTTGAACAGTTGCCTAAATAAGTAATCTCTCACCAATCAGCGGGGGAGGACACAAGAAAGAAAACCAGACAAGGACAAGCGTATGATACGCAAATCCCTGTCTGGTTGTTATCCCGTTGGTCGGGTCTGTTATAGCGAGTAGTTTGGTGCTTCCTTCGTAATTTGAACGTCATGCGGATGGCTTTCGCGAAGACCCGAACCCGTAATTCGTACGAATTGCGTGTCGTTGCGAAGCGCTTCAAGCGAAGCCGTACCGCAGTAGCCCATACCCGAACGAAGTCCGCCGAGCAATTGGTGCACCGTATCAGCCAGCGGCCCTTTGTAAGGTACGCGGCCCTCGATGCCTTCCGGAACGAGCTTGCTTTCGTTCTCTTGGAAGTAACGGTCCTTACTGCCTTCTTTCATGGCGCCAAGCGATCCCATGCCACGGTATACTTTGAAGCTGCGGCCTTGGAAAATCTCCGTCTCGCCAGGGCTTTCAGCCGTTCCCGCGAACAAGCTTCCGATCATAATGACGCTTGCGCCTGCAGCGATTGCCTTCGTAATGTCGCCGGAATACTTAATACCGCCGTCCGCGATAATCGGAATGTTGTATTCGCGAGCGACCGATGCGCAATCGTAGATAGCTGTAATTTGCGGTACGCCGATACCGGCAATAACGCGAGTCGTGCAGATCGAACCAGGTCCGATACCGACCTTAACGACCGATGCGCCTGCTTCGATCAAATCACGCGTAGCTTCGCCCGTCGCAACGTTGCCTGCGATGATCGTAAGATCCGGATACGATTGGCGAAGCTTGCGAACCGCTTCAAGAATATTAATATGATGGCCATGGGCCGAGTCTACTACAAGCACGTCGATACCCGATTGCACTAGCGCTTCCGCGCGATCCATCGTATCCTTCGAGATGCCTACAGCCGCTCCGCAGAGCAGGCGTCCATGCGTATCCTTCGCCGCATTCGGGAATTGGATCGCTTTCTCGATATCTTTAATGGTGATAAGACCTTTGAGCGTATTCTCTTCATCAACGAGAGGCAGCTTCTCGATCTTATGTTTTTGAAGAAGTCCTTCCGCCTCTTGCAGCGTAGTACCAACAGGCGCCGTTACAAGATTCTCGTGCGTCATGACTTCATTGATTTTAATCGAATAATCGTGTACGAAACGCAAGTCTCGGTTTGTCAGGATACCAACGAGCTTCTTGTTGTTATCGACAATCGGTACGCCGGATATACGGTACTTGCCCATAAGCTCCTCAGCGTCGTACACATGATGTTCAGGCGTAAGCGAGAACGGGTTCGTAATAACGCCGCTTTCCGAACGCTTAACGCGGTCAACCTCTTCAGCTTGCTGTGCAATGGACATGTTCTTATGGATTATACCGATACCGCCCTCACGAGCTATAGCAATCGCCAAAGCCGATTCCGTAACGGTGTCCATGCCTGCGCTGATGAGCGGAATGTTCAGCTTAACGCTGTCGCTTAATCGAATCGAGATGTCAACTTCTCTTGGTAGCACTTCTGATTTGCGCGGAACAAGCAGGACGTCGTCAAACGTCAGCCCTTCTTTGGCGAATTTTGTTTCCCACACGAGTATGTTCCTCCCTTAGTTTCATTACCTCTCACGTATATTATTGCAATATTAGCAGAGGGGGTAGGGGCTGTCAAGGCTGAACAGAACACGGGGCAAACGCACAATTTACGCATATTGTTAGCCAAAATAGCCGTATTTTATCAAAAAAAGTCCGCCAAGTACGTGGTTCGTTCGGGAATGCGCTTCTGTAAGCGTTTTATAATGGATTCCTCTCCTTGGACTCGTCCATATTGATATAATTGCAGGGTACTCACATAGCCTAGAAGTAGGGTTGTTAACGTACCTATGCCAAGTTCTATGCTGCCATTCCCGTTATTTGGCGTTGGAGATCCATAGGATACGAGACTGGCCTTACCCGACTTCTCGATCGTAAGCATATAACTTCCATTATTCCATGGCGCATGCTCGTCCTTAATCGTAATCGCTATTTGATCCTCACAATCGTCCTCGTCAAAATGATATTGCTCTACAAAAGCAGCTGCATCGACGATACGCGCCATAAAATATGGGATGGTCTCGTGTTGAATACGGGGATTGTTTAGCAGGAATGGCAGAAGATCGTCTGACGGTACCGTTATCGATACGCGTTCAATCATCGAATCATGCTGCGCGATGAACGACCATAGCGCATTGCGCGCTTCCTCGTTCAGATGAACGAACTCGTGCACCGTCATTTGACTATTTTTCACTTCATAGCGAATATAGCCTTGAGGTGAGTTTTGAGCATCATAATAAACGGCCGTTTGACCAGGCTTGCGTTTATTGACACGATATTCCCACCATAAGTCAGTACGAGCCAACGTCCCATTATACTTGGAAGCGTATGTCTCGTATAATTGGCCTATTGTATGTACGGAATCGTCGATGCTCACTCGTTCGATTCGGCCTGGGATTGCTTGCCTAGCCGGCAGTTGGTCGGTTCGGATCGTGTAAGATTTAAACTCGGTATATGTCTCCCATCCGAATTTACGATAAAAAGCAAAAGCAAAAGGATGAAGGAAGGATACGCTCTGCCCTCTATTCCTCATCTCCTCTAGTGTATGAACAAGCAGTCTCGCCACCAAGCCTTGCCTCCGATGCTCCGGCCACGTAGCTACGCCAGCCACACCACCCATCGCAAACTTGCTGCCGCCAATATAGGTGTGCAGTTCGAGCACCGTTGCCTGTGCAGCCAACTGGCCGTCGACCAGAGCTGCCCACCTAATTGCAGGTTCTATACGATATTGCTCTTTCGTCCGTTGAATTTCTTCAGACGACTTCACGTATTGAAACGCAAACTGGGATAACGCTATACTCGCCTCATATTGCTCCTCGTTCATCTGCACAATTTCAATCTTCCGCTCCATCTATTATCGCCTCCGTTTTCCACCATCATATAGCTGCTGCCATAGGAGTTCAAGCGGGGGGATCCGATCTAGTTATATAATGGACCCTTCGATTGGATAACCTTAACAATTCTATCCTAAACTGATTACGGACATAGGATACGTATGGCGCTCCATTTGGGCGGTAACGGACACAGTCTCACTTATTTTCTACTTTCGGGGCTAATTTTGAAGGTTTAGTCTCATATAATGGATCTCATGTCCGCAAGTGACTTAAAATAGGAAGATTTACCACAAATAAGGTCTCTCGTGTCCGTTAGCTTATGCAAATCCAAAAAAACCTATCGCATTTACATGCGATAGGTTTTTCGTGCTTGGCGACGTCCTACTCTCCCAGGACCCTGCGGTCCAAGTACCATTGGCGCTGGAGGGCTTAACGGTCGTGTTCGGTATGGGAACGCGT
>NZ_JAUSST010000013.1 GCF_030812415.1 Paenibacillus harenae
CGCCAATGGTACTTGGACCGCAGGGTCCTGGGAGAGTAGGACGTCGCCAAGCACGAGGAACCTACCGCATGTAGATGCGGTAGGTTTTTTGTTGTATGCAGAAGTAGGGGGCTTACCTCTCCCGGCCCGGGCGAGTAACTGAACCTTCAGTCGATAGGCGAGGAAGCAAGCCCGGCGTTAGAGGAGAGGAAGGTTCAGATGCCGACCTCGAAGTAACAACACGAAAGCCAACTCATCCGGTGCGGTATGCCCGACGCCAAGCATGAGGAACCTACCGCATGTAGATGCGGTAGGTTTTTTGTTGTTTGCAGAAGCAGGGGACTTACCTCTCCCAGCCCTGGAGAGTAACTGAACCTTCAGTCGATGAATAGGCGAGGGAGCAAGCCCGGCGTTAGAGGAAATTTCAGATGCCGACCTCGAAGTAACAACACGAATCCAACTCATCCGGTGCGCTATGCCCGACGCCAAGGAAGAGGGACCAAGCGCATCGATTTGCGGTTGGTGATTTTTTTCACGTACACTCTCTATACTCTTCTCCTTACGAATCCCCAGCATCTTATTGGTCGAATTGTTAGCAATGAGCGTATCTTACGAACCTCGGACGCTCCGAAAAGTGCTCCTTATTAGCGTAATAAGCACAACTGAGTTCCATAACAGCAATGATTTCGTAATAGTAGCCGATTAGTGCTCCTTAGGTTCGTTAGCTGACGAATTCAGAGGTGCGTAAGGTACCCAAAGATCAAATATCCATCCTGATATACGGAGCCTATCCTTCTCTATTTTGCGGAAGATTGAAAAATGAGCCGTTCTCAAGCTGCTTTACGAATTGCTGCAGCCACCCGTAGTAATCAAGCGCCTGACGCAGCTTGTGCAGATCCTGCAGACAGCTTTTGCGTTCGTCATCGGGTGTATCGATAGAAAGAATAATGTCGGACAGCTCCGGAATAACCTCTTCGATAGCCGATTTCATCACATCGATTTCCCGTTGCAGTTTCATCGTGAAGAAATTTCGGAAAGCGAGGAAGAAGTCCGTTTCGGCTACATACAAATCCTTGCGCTCCTGCTTCTCCTCCAGCTTGGTCACCATTTTCGATTCCATCAACGATCTCACGGCGTAGCTCATATTGCTTTTGCTCATGTTCATATGGGTTTTCATATCTTCAAGCGTCATGGGCTTGTCCTCGAAATACATAATGCCATAAAGCTGGCCAAAAGAATAAGTCGCCCCATATAAATCCATCGTATCGGCGATGGCGTTAATTACCGTTCTCCGCAGCTCGCTCCGCCGTCCGGCAGGGGCGTTTTCACTTTCGTTCAAATTGCCGCTCTCCTTGGTGCTTTGACTATTTCCATCCGTCATGCCGTCACCGCCAATCTCGTATGCATGTTTCCTTCATTATACTAGATGCCTTTGCCGACCTAAAGCATAATACGATGCGTTTTCTTTACATTTTATTTAGGTAAAGTTTACGTAGCGATAACCATCCTCTATCAAATCAATTGTACAATTTTTTTTGTACGATAGATATAGACGGGTTGTTTATCGATTTATTTCCTTGTTATTAAATATAATTTGAACGGAGGTAATCAATATGAACGGGTTGAGATTAGGCCGGGAGTTGCAGGCGCTGCTGTTCACGTTGCCCGCTATGGTGCCGCTCACCGTGTTCTGGTTGTTCCCGATCGGCTATGTGTTCTATTTAAGTCTGACGAGCTGGGACTTCATGAGCGAGGACAAGCCGTTTGTCGGTCTGGACAATTATATCGCGTTGCTGCAAAACCCGGCATTATACGACTCGCTCAAGGTGACGCTTCTGTTTGTGTTAGGCAATGTGCTGCCGACGCTTGCGGGCGGTCTCGCCCTGGCGGTGCTGTTGAACCGAAAGATGCGGGTGGGCGGCGCGTACCGGGCGCTGCTGTTCTCGCCGTGGGTTACGCCAACCGTTGCGGTATCGATCGTATGGTCGTGGATTTTCGAGCCGGAGGCGGGACTTGCGAATGCGGTGCTAAGATTGTTCGGCGCGGAAGGCGTAGGCTGGCTGAGCGATCCGGACTGGGCGTTAGTCGGTATTCTGCTCGTTACTATCTGGAAGGGAATCGGCTGGGCGATGGTATTCTATCTGGTGGCGCTGCGCAATGTGCCGGGCGATATTTTGGAAGCTGCAAGCATCGATGGGGCGGGAGCATCGCGTAAGTTTTGGCAAATTACGCTGCCTCTGATTTCGCCGACAACGTTTTTCCTGACGGTCGTGCTCGTGATTTCCTCGCTGCAGGCTTACGATCAGATCAACATTATGACGCAAGGAGGTCCGGCCGGCTCGACGCGCACTTTGCTGTATCTATATTACCAGTCGGCATTCGAAGCGTTTAATATCGGCGAGGCTTCGGCCGTAGCGGTGACGCTGGTTGCGGGCTGCGCGTTGCTGTCGCTCGTTTCATTCACCTTGAGCCGTAAGTCGGTTCATTATTAATGACGGCCGGCTGGCCCGTATAGGAAGGAATGCGATGAATGTCCCAAAGTTACGGAATTAAGCGAGTTTTGATGCATGTGCTGCTAATTGTTTTGTGCGCGGTTATGGCCTTCCCGTTTTACTGGATGGTAACCAGCGGATTGAAAACCAACGATGAAATTTGGCAGACGCCGCCGGCGCTGTGGCCGGCCGTTCCGCTATGGAGCAACTTTGTCGATGCTTGGCAGAGCGCTAATTTCGAAAGGTATATATTGAACAGCGTGACGGTCGCCTGCGCTATTGCTCTAATCCAGGTCGTCAATTCGGGTATGATGGCGTACGCGCTGACTCATATGCCGTTTCGCTTGAAGGGGCCGCTTACCGCGATCGTACTCGTGAGTTACATGGTGCCGACGACAGCCGTATATTTGCCGGGTTACGTCGTCTTGTCCAAGCTTCATTTGCTCGATAGCTATGCGGGGCTCATTTTATCCAACTCGGTCAGCGTCTTTTCGATTTTTCTCATTCGACAAGCGTTCTTGCAGGTTTCCCACGAGCTTGTGGAGGCGGGCCGGATCGACGGCGCTTCCCATCTGCGTATTCTATGGACGATAATCGTTCCGCTAACGAGGGCTTCCTTCGCCGTGCTGGTGCTCATTACGTTCATTGAACAATACAACAACTACTTCTGGCCGATGCTCATTACGAAAAATCCGGATTTGCAGCTTGTATCGGCGGGGCTGCGCAGCTTTTTTGTGGAGGGAGGTGCATACGGGCTGAAGTGGCCGCTCATTATGGCCGCCAGCGCCTTCACTATCGCTCCGCTGCTGCTGCTGTTTCTTTTCACGCAAAAAACGATTATGCAAAGCGTCAATTTTTCGGCTGGCGTCAACAAAGGGTAGGAGATAAAAGAGAAATCATATTATTGCTAATGGAGGCATAACGATGAACTGGTTAAATAAAGGTGTTGCTTTTACGCTTATTTCAAGCTTTGCGCTGCTAACGGCTTGCGGCTCCAACATGGGAGCGAACTCGCAGGAAGGATCCAATACGGCGGCTAACTCAGCAACGAACGCCGCTCCCGAACAAACGGCGGCTGCCGAGCCGGTGAAGATCGAGTTCTGGTACGGTCTTGGCGGCAATCTCGGCGACAATATGAAGAAGATTATCGACAAATTCAACGCATCGCAATCGGAAGTAATCGTTCAAGGGGTCGTCCAGGCAGACTACTCCGAAACGGAGCAAAAGCTGCAGGCTGCGATTGCCGCGGACAAGGTTCCGGCTGCTGTGCTGTCGTCCAACAACGACTGGGCGCGCAAAGGCTACTATGCCGAGCTGGACGGATTGATGGCTGCGGCAACGGATTTGAACGCGGACGACTTCGTGCCTACTTTTATCGAGCAGGGACAAGTGGATGGCAAGCAATATTTCCTCCCGATGTACGGCACGACCCAAGTGATGTATTACCGCAAGGACGCACTCGAGAAGCACGGACTGAAAGCCGAAAACCTGACGACTTGGGAAGCGCTAGCGGATGCCGCGGCGAAGATGACCGTGAAGGAAAACGGTAAAACGACGTTCTACGGCTGGGAGCCGATGTGGGGACGCGACAATATGATGGACGCGGTGTTCAGCAAAGGCGGATCGGTGCTTAGCGAGGACGGTAAAACCGTTCTGATTGATTCACCGGAATGGGTGGAAACATGGGAGCTGTTCCGCAAATGGATTCACGAGGATCAAATTATGCGCATTCACTCCGGAGGCCAAGGCTGGGAGTATTGGTACAAAACGATCGACGACGTGATGAAAGGCAATGCGGCAGGGTATACAGGCTCCAGCGGCGACCAAGGCGACCTCGACTTCACGCAGCTTGCAGCTATGGAGCAGCCAGGCTGGGAAGGCGTCGTCGACGGCAAAGGCAAACCGGTAGCAAACGGAATCATGGCGGGCATTCCGGCCAAAGCAAGCAAGGAGCAGCAAGAAGCGGCGTTCAAATGGCTGACGTACTTCAGCAACACCGAGAATACGGCTTTCTGGTCAATGAACACAGGGTATATTGCGGTTCGTCAATCCGCGCTCGATGATCCCGAGTTCAAAGCTTACGGCGAGGCGAATCCGCAAAGCCGTATTCCGCTCATGCAAGCCTCCCATGCGAGCAAGCCGTTCATTGATCCGACAGGCGGCAAAATTACGGATGCATTAACGATTGCGGCGGATAAGGTGCAGATCGGCAACAAGCCGGCGGCAGAAGCGCTTAAGGAAGCGAAGGAAGTAGCGCAGAAGGCGCTGGATGCGGTAACGAAATAGGATCAAGTTGCAGCCGCAGCGGCAACGGGGCGTCTGACGCGGGCGACGCGCGGGCTTTTTTCGGGAGCAACTGCGGCTAAGCAACGCCTTAGAATGGAAGAGGCAGCATAGAACGGTTACGGGCCGAGAGAGAGGTGAAAACAATGGCACAGCTAGCCGTTTGCGGCGATATGCATGAGATTGATGCGATTTTATTTGATAAGGACGGCACTTTGCTTGATTTTGTATCGATGTGGGGCTTTTGGAGCGAATGTGTTATAACCGCGTTTGGCACAGAACTGACCGTTCGCGGTTTGAAGGCGCTTGATGCGGCAGCGATTCCGTCGCTATGGGGTGCGCAGCATCATGAAAGCGGCCGAATTATCGGATACGACCGCAATGGACCGCTGGCTATGGGCACGATGGCCGACTTGTACGCCGTGCTCGCCTGGCAAGGCTACCTTGCCGGCATGTCCTGGGCAGAATCGAGGTCGGCGGCTATCCGGTGCGGCGAGGAGGCCAGCGCCATGCTGGAAATAAAGCGGCCTGCACGGCTGCTGGCAGGCGTAAAGTCATTTCTTGACGCTTGCAGGCAGCAGGGACTGCCGATTGCCGTCGTAACGGCCGACGAAACCGATGCGGCGCTACGTCATTTGGAGTGGCTTGGCATTCGTCCTTACTTTGGGATGATAATCGGTACGGACCAGGTGGAGCGCGGCAAGCCGTTCGGCGATATGGCGGAGCTCGCTTGCTCGAGACTAGGCGTTCAGCCGGCAAGAACGGCCGTCATCGGCGATACGAACGGCGATATGCTGATGGGACGTGCGGCAGGCGCTGCTCTGCGAATTGCGCTTGCTGGCGGCACTGCTGCCTACCCCGATGCAAGCCATATCATTTCAGGCTACGAGGAATTGCGGTTGGGGGGCTAGCTAATTTGAAAGGAATGAATGGAATCGATCTTGGCTGGCTGTTTCTTGGTCTTGCCATCGTGCTCGAACTAAGCGGCACGTTGTCCATGAAAATGTCGGAAGGCTTTTCGCGGCTGTGGCCGTCGGTACTCATGTTTTTATTTTACGCAATCAGCTTCACTTGTTTGAATTATGCATTGCGTTATATGGATATGAGCATCGCTTACGCAACATGGTCGGGTATCGGCATTGTACTCATTTCGGCGGCGGGAGTCTGGCTGTTTCACGAGCGATTGTCAATGGTTTCGATGCTATGGATGCTTGTTATCGTCGTGGGGGTGGTGGGGCTGAACATGAGCTCCAAAGCGCATTCCTGACGGGCTGTCATTAGGTACGGCAAGCTTTGGCTTGCCCATTAGCGGAGGGGGAATTGTTATGGAAAATAGAGCCGATGAGATGGAGCAGACGGAGATGGTTGCATGCTTCCAGATTCTATCGGATACGCATATTAGATCCGACGATAATCATTTGTACAACCGTCATCTTCGGCTGGCGCTGGAGGATATCGCATCAAGCGAATATGCATCCGAAAGCTGCGGTATCATGCACGTCGGGGATATTACCGATCATGGGCTGATCGAAGAGTACGAAGCGCTGAAGCGTATTTTGTCTGACTATCGGGAGCGTGTGCCAACCCTTATCTATACGGTGGGCAATCACGATGTCGCGCTGGGAGATTGGGCGTACCGGATGGAAGGTTTCGAATCGGTCAGCGGCAGAAGAGACACCTATCACGATCACTGGATCGGCGGTTATCATTTTATTTTTCTCGGGACGGAGCGAGGGCTGGAGCGGTTCGCAAGTCTGTCGGAAACCCAGCTTGCCTGGCTGGACGAGAAGCTGGGGGAAGACGCGGCGACGGGCAAGCCGACATTCGTATTTCTCCATCAACCTTTGAAAAACACGGTAGCCGGCTCTCTGGAGCACCAAGCCTGGTTCGGCGTGGAAGAGGACGAGGCGCTGCGTTCGGTGCTGCTTAAGCATCCGCAGACGCTGTTGTTCACCGGGCACACGCATTGGCATCTGGATTCTCCGCACACGATGCATCGAGCGGACGAGCGGGGGCCGGTCATGTTCAACACCGCATCGGTCGCCTACCTGTGGAATGACGATGATGCCTACGTACAAGGCAGTCAAGGTTATTATGTCGAAATCTACGGGGACAGGGTGCGCGTGCGCGGCCGGAATTTCGCGGAAGGCAGTTGGTTGGCCGCCGCCGATTTTGAAGTGGGAACGAACCTGAAGGGGTTATAGCAAATCAAAACGTCAAGCTCGACGAACCTATTGCATACGATGCGATAGGTTTTTTTGTCGTTATGTTGCACTGCAAAGTGTAATCTAAAGTTCATCGTCTGTTTATAGACACAAGTAGTTGAACGGATGCAGGTATAAAAAAAGCCGGAGCGCACAAAGCTAAGTATTAGAGGTGTGCCGCGGTTTTTTTGGCATTTTGGAGGATAGGGATTGGCAAGAACGCCACCAGATTGGAATCGTCAGAAAATTTAATCTTTGTGACTTGACCCGAGGAATATTTTGAGTATAATGAAGTTAAAGTCAAAGAAAGTCAAAGTCAATAAGCCGCTTTGGCGGCTGCGATGAAGCTCCTTTGGCCAATGCTTTACCGGTAAGGAGGTTGGTCATTTGAGAAATATTTCCGATCTCATCGAACAGTATTTGAAGCATATGCTGGATGATAGCGCCGGCGGCGCTGTCGAGATTCAACGGAACGACCTCGCTGACAAGTTTTCTTGCGTTCCTTCGCAGATCAACTATGTCATTAGTACCCGGTTCACGCTGGAGAAAGGATACATGGTTGAAAGTAAGCGCGGAGGCGGAGGCTATATCCGTATCCAACGGGTTGATCTTCCGGCGCTTAATTCGATCCAACTCCATTTCGAACAAACGATTGGCGATTGTGTCGATCAGAGTGCGGCGGAAGGCATTATTTATCAGCTTGAGGAAGCAAGACTGGTGACGAGGCGCGAGGCTAATTTGCTTCGGGCAGCGGTGCATAGGGAAACCATCGCGCTTAAGCTGCCGCAGAGGGATGAAATTCGGGCAAGGCTGCTCAAGTCGATGCTCATTTCATTATTAGTCAAGTAGCGCGTACCGGGAGGAGGGATCAGGCTTGATTTGCCAGGAATGCGGTAAGAGGCCGGCAACGCTTCATTTTACGAAAATTATTAACGGCGAGAAAACGGAGTTTCACATTTGTGAAGGCTGCGCCAGAGAGAAGGGCGAGGGCATACCGGGGGCACCGAATAGTTTTTCTATTCATAGCTTGCTGTCGGGACTTCTTGACTTCGAATCGACTGGCGGACCCAGCTTCGCGAATCAGCAGCAGCAAGCGATACGTTGCGAGGAATGCGGTTTAACGTATACGCAATTCAGCAAGATCGGGAGATTCGGCTGCAGCGCTTGCTACCAGCAGTTTGCCGATAAACTTGATCCATTGCTGAAGCGGGTTCATGGCAGTACGGTCCATATGGGAAAAATTCCGAAGCGTTCAGGCGGACAAATTCAGTGCAAGCGGGAGATCGAACAGCTTCGGCGCGATTTGCAAGCGCAGATCGAGCAAGAGGAGTTCGAAAGCGCAGCTAAACTGCGTGACCGCATTCGCGAGTTGGAACGCAAGATAGCGGATCTGTAGACGCTGTAAGCTGGCATGGAAGGAGGAAGTCTCTCTTGACGAAGCATCGATTTACGCAAGAAGCGCTAAGCGATTGGATGAAGAGCGGAGGACCCGATACCGAGGTCGTCATTAGCAGCCGAGTCCGAATCGCTCGCAACTTGCGCCATCATCCATTCCCGATGCTGGCCACGAACCAGCAATCCAAGGAAGTGATGGAGCAGCTCACTAAGGTTGGCAAAGCAGGCAGGTTAAGCGAAATCGGGCAATTCGAGACGGTGCTGTTATCCGAACTGAGCGAGCTCGATAAGCGAGTGCTTGTGGAGAAGCATCTCATTAGTCCCAACTTGGCCAATGAGTCGCGAGGCGGAGCTGTTATTCTCAATCATGACGAATCCGTCAGCATTATGATTAACGAAGAAGATCATTTGCGCATCCAATGTTTATATCCGGGTTTTCAGATCCAAGAGGCTTGGACATTGGCCAGCGGAATTGACGATATTTTTGAAGCGGAGGCGGATTACGCTTTCGACGAGAAACGCGGCTACTTAACGTCTTGTCCGACGAACGTCGGAACGGGCATACGGGCGTCGGTGATGATGCATTTGCCGGCGCTGGTGCTGACCCAGCAAATCAACCGCATTTTATCGGCGGTAACGCAAGTCGGGCTGGCCGTTAGAGGATTGTACGGCGAGGGCAGCGAAGCGCTCGGTAATTTGTTTCAAATTTCGAATCAAATTACGCTCGGGCAATCGGAGAACGAAATTATTGATAACTTGCATGGCGTAGCCAAGCAGATCATCGAGCATGAGAAGGCGGCACGCAGGCGGCTTCTGGAGGAATCGCGGCTTCGCATCGAGGATCGGGTGAGCCGTTCATACGGCATCTTGTCCCATGCGGCGATTATGGATTCCAAGGAAGCTGCACAGCGGTTGTCGGATGTGAGGCTTGGCGCAGACCTCGGTCTATTACCGAATGTGGCGCCGCAAGTACTGAATGAATTATTGGTAATGACGCAGCCCGGATTTCTTCAACAAACTTTTAATGAGAAGATGAGTCCGGAGCAAAGGGATTACAGGAGAGCAGAACTCATACGCAAGCAATTGCGTGGGGAAACCGAGCATGGGGGTGCGTGGATATGATGTTTGGACGGTTTACGGAACGAGCTCAGAAGGTGCTCGCATTGGCGCAAGAGGAAGCGGTGCGGCTTGGACATAACAATATCGGCACGGAGCATATTTTGCTCGGTCTTATCCGCGAAGGGGAAGGCATTGCGGCTAAGGCGCTTATTGGATTAGGACTTGGCCTTGAGAAAATTCAAGACGAGGTGGAAGCGCTCATCGGGCGCGGCCAAGAGCAGCCGAACAATATTGCTTACACGCCGCGAGCTAAGAAAGTCATTGAACTGTCGATGGACGAAGCGAGAAAGCTCGGCCATACGTACGTAGGCACGGAGCATATTCTGCTTGGTCTCATTCGCGAAGGCGAAGGCGTGGCTGCCCGCGTGCTTAACAACCTGGGTATTAGCCTGAACAAAGCGCGTCAACAAGTGCTGCAGCTGCTTGGCAGCAGCGAAGCTGTATCGAGCAGTCACGGATCTCAGGCGAACGTGAGCACTCCAACGCTCGATGGGCTGGCTAGAGACCTTACGGCATACGCCAAAGAAAACAACCTTGATCCGGTTATCGGACGGAGCAAGGAAATCGAGCGCGTTATTCAAGTGCTCAGCCGCCGTACGAAAAATAATCCTGTATTGATCGGCGAACCTGGCGTTGGTAAGACGGCTATCGCCGAAGGGCTTGCCCAGAAAATTATCGCCAACGAAATTCCGGAGACGCTCCGCGACAAGCGGGTTATGACGCTTGATATGGGCTCCGTTGTCGCTGGAACGAAGTACCGCGGCGAGTTCGAGGATCGTTTGAAAAAAATCATGGATGAAATTCGCCAAGCCGGAAATATCATTCTGTTCATCGATGAGCTTCATACGCTGATCGGAGCAGGCGGCGCGGAAGGCGCAATTGACGCCTCCAACATCTTGAAGCCGGCGCTTGCCCGCGGCGAGCTGCAGTGCATAGGGGCTACGACGCTGGATGAATATCGCAAGTACATCGAGAAGGATGCAGCTCTTGAACGCCGCTTCCAACCGATCACGGTCGATCAGCCATCGCCGGAAGAAGCGATTCAAATATTGCACGGTTTGCGCGATCGTTACGAGGCGCATCACCGCGTGAAAATTACGGACGATGCGATCGTTCAAGCGGTTAAGCTGTCGGACCGTTACATTACGGACCGCTTCCTGCCGGACAAAGCCATTGACCTGATCGACGAAGCAAGCTCCAAAGTAAGACTGAACTCCTACACGGTACCGCCGAACTTGAAGCAGCTCGAGAACCGTCTTGAAGATATACGCAAGGAGAAGGACGCAGCCGTTCAAAGCCAAGAGTTCGAGAAGGCGGCGGCGCTTCGCGATACCGAACAGAAGATTCGCGAAGAGCTTGACGTAACGAAGAACCAATGGAAAGAAAAACAAGGCCGCACCGATTCCGAAGTTACGCCGGAAGATATCGCTCAAGTGGTTGCAAGCTGGACCGGCATTCCGGTCAGCAAGCTGGCTGAAGAAGAAACGGAGCGTCTGCTGAAGATGGAATCGATCCTGCATGGCCGCGTTATCGGTCAAGAGGAAGCCGTCAAGTCGGTATCCCGCGCGATCCGCCGCGCCCGCGCAGGTCTGAAGGATCCGAAGCGCCCGATCGGCTCGTTCATCTTCCTTGGCCCTACTGGGGTAGGTAAGACGGAGCTGGCGCGCGCGCTTGCGGAAGCGATGTTCGGCGACGAGAATGCGGTCATCCGCATCGATATGTCGGAATATATGGAGAAGCATTCGACTTCGCGTCTCGTCGGAGCGCCTCCAGGTTATGTCGGCTACGAAGAGGGCGGCCAGCTTACAGAAAAGGTTCGCCGCAAGCCGTACTCGGTTGTCCTGCTTGACGAGATCGAGAAAGCACATCCGGAAGTATTCAATATCTTGCTTCAAGTGCTTGAGGACGGTCGTCTGACCGATTCCAAAGGCCGTGTCGTTGACTTCCGCAACACGCTCATCATCATGACGTCCAACGTCGGCGCTGATCAAATCAAACGCAATTCATCGCTCGGCTTCACGGCCGTGCAAGATGCGGGAAGAGACTTCACGATAATGAAAGACAAAGTGATGGCTGAGCTTAAGAAAAGCTTCCGTCCGGAGTTCTTGAACCGGATCGACGAGAGCATCGTGTTCCACTCGCTTGGCGAGGAGCATATCGCTCAGATCGTGACGCTCATGTCCGACGAACTGCGCAAGCGTCTGCGCGAGCAAGAGGTAGACTTCATATTGACCGATGCCGCGAAGGCATTCCTTGCGAAGGAAGGCTACGATCCGCAATACGGCGCGCGTCCGCTGCGCCGCGCGATTCAGAAGCATATCGAGGACCGTCTTTCCGAGGATCTGCTTATAGGCAATATCCAGAAGGGCGACGCGTTCACGATCGACGAAAAGGACGGCGCGCTGACCGTTACGAAAGCAGCCGTAGCGCCTGCTCCCGAAGAGCCGGCTACCAAATAAAGCACGAAGAGGTTGAGGGGCATAAGCCCTTCAACCTCTTTTTGATTTCTAATTCATGCGGGATTTCGGCGATTTGCTTTCCTCATCAACCCGATCATCCACTTCTGCCGGGAGCATTTGATTCTGGTTTTGCGCCGCCAAACCTTCATCCACATGTGGATATATCGCAGGTCAAGCTTCCGAGTCGGACTTATTCACAATCGGCCAGCCTGTGGATGAATCCTTATTTGACTGGAATTTTAACGGCCAGTTCATCCCAGATAGCTGGAGCAGGCAATTTCCAACCAGCCAAATACATGGACTTGCCACTCGAATCCTCCAGCTGCAGCGGTGCGTACTCTTGCGTAAACGAATACGTACTGCGGTCTGCAAGCTTTGGGGCTCCAAGCTTTGTAAGCAGTTCTCCGTTACCGTCCTCGAGCCAGAAGGAGTTAGCCTGATTGAACGGATCTAAGCCTTCTACCTTGAAATGCAACACCGTTTTATCGGGCAAAAGCTCCGCTTCCGTTATCGTTACCGTACCGGTCCCCCCTTGCGTTAGGGCGATAGGCAGCAGTTCCGGATCGAACGCAGTTTGATTTTTTACTAAAGTTTTGCCTGAAGTATCTAGTTTATAAGGCTTAATAACCAAAAATTCCGGCAGGGCTTCGATTGGGGAAAAGTGAATCCGGTACTCCGTTTTGTACAGATCTAGTTCTTTGGAATAGTCGCTATAGCCTCTGTAACCGGAGTATTGAAGCTGTTGTCCTTTATCGTCGTATACGAAGAAGCCTCGTTCCACTACGGTGCTTTTCTCTGCCAATTCCACGTTGATCGCCGTGATGGCAGGCGTCATTGTCACTTTTTTGACCGATAATGTCGTTTCTCCTGATGTAGCGCTAGGCGGCGTTTCATCAAATGAGCGTACCGTTATTCCCTCTGTCAGCTTGCTGACAGGAAGGCGGAAATTCCAAGAGCCTTTCGTTGTCTGCCATCCCGTATCGTTCGAGTAGTGCTGTATGCCTTTCAGCTTCAACGTAAGCTCGAATTGGTCGGGGAGAGTGCCGTCAGCTTCATAATCCAGATATCCGGTGTATTGATTATTTCCCACTTCGGAAGAACCGCCGCCGCCGAGGAGCGTTTCCACCGGTTCGCCGTTAATGAGCATTTCAGCATTCGAAGGCGTTACAAAATGCTCTGCCTCAATCGTATAGCCAATCGCTAGCCGAATGCCGTCATATAACACATCGGTAACCGTCATGCGAATCCCTTTATCTTCTGCTGCTTGATTCAGCTTGGTTGCAATGCCCTTCTGTCCGGATAGCTGCAAGCCGGCATCGCCGACCATCTCGAAGACCGATCCAATCAGCGGTGTATTCGTTAATGCTCCGGCGATCGTCGGAGATACGAAGGAGGAGCCGACGAGCAAGGCAAGCGATGCAACGGCTGCTGTAACGCCAACGGCGGCTTTTCTCGGAAGCCGATTCCGTTTCTTGAGTGATAGTAAGGTTTCATCCACACGCGAGCTAACCAGCTCCGGCACGGGCGAATAAGACTGCCTCAGCATTCGATTTAATTCCATATCCGGTTCATGATCATTCATTGGTCATGCTCCTTTCCTGTCGTATATAACGAGATAGCTTCTCACGAGCGCGGTATAAGCGGGATTTGACCGTGCCTTCGGGCAATTCGAGCAGCTGTGCAATTTCCTTAAGCGGCAAATCCTCCATGTAGAATAACGTAATCGTGACACGAAGATCCTCCTCAAGTGCTTGTACTGCTTCGTTAAGCCCATAATGCTGAGGTTCATGGCTATGGGAGCTGCGTTCGGCGATGTCGGCAATCGGTATGACTTGGCTTCGATGCTTCAGCAGCCGATTGCATTCATTGATCAAGATACGCAGCAGCCAGGTTTTAAAATATTGAGGCTCCCGCAGCGTGCGGATCGACTGGAATGCTTTGAGTATCGTTTCTTGCATCGCATCGGCGCATTCCGTATCCGTCTTCAAATACGACTTGGCTAGACGGTACATCGATGGCTCGCACGCTTTAATAATACGGACAAAGGCGTCGTGATTGCCGCGCTTCGCTTGAAGGATATCATCTTGCTGGCTCATAGGCGGCTTACTCCTTTCGTATAAAATATATAGATTAGATGAATGGCGGGGACAAAAGGTTCACGCATGGAAAATAAGAAATCAACTATCGTTAAGTAACCCTATACACTCGCAAGCCCATTTATAAAGCAGAAGAAGTCGCGATTGCACTAATATTGACAATGAGAATCATTATCGTATAATGAATGAATAATCTGCGACGCAGTTTGAGAACGAAGAAACATTCTCTTTCCATATGAGGAGGCACGGACATGATCGTCGTTACGAATACGATAAAGGTGAAGAAAGGGCACGGAGAATCGATTGCACAGCGACTTCATCAATCGAAAGGCATCGATCGGTCGCCGGGCTTCGTCCGGATGGAAGTGCTGATGACCGAGCATATCGAAGGCCATGATGAATTGAAGGTCAGCACGACCTGGGAGAAGAAGGAGCACTTCGACGCTTGGGTGAACAGCGAAAGCTTCCGACAGACGCAGACCCATAAGGGAATGCTTGAACAATCGGGAAGCACGGACGACGGAGTTCCGAGATCTTCCGAAAATATTATGCTCGGTTCGCAGCTATCGACCCATAGGGTTCTCTTATCCCGGCACTCCTGATATTGCTACGCGGTCCAAGCTCATATCCTTAAGCGGGTATGAGCTTTTTTTTGCATACACCTCCGGAATTCTACAATGTTATCCACAAAATATTGTGCACAAGCTGTTCATAATCATGTGGATAAGTCCGATATATAGGATATATCGTTCAAATCGTATTTAACCTCTCCCTCACTTCAAAAAGGTATCGATACGGGTTCCGAGATGCAGGTCGAGGGTGCATGTGGATAATTGGCTTGTTTCGATCAACCTGCCTCGTTATTCGGTAAATGCAATGTGCATATGTGAATGTCAATAATCACAATGTACTTGTCCACATGTGGATCATTTGGCTTGTTCTTATTTAATGAGGTGTGGATTGTTGCCAAGTTGAAAATAATAACACTAAAGCCCGCGAGAAGGAAACAACTTTGCGCATCCTGTGCATTATTTTTTTCGTATATAATGTGTGTTTATTGAAGCGGGATAAAATGGTAAACTTTATATGTTGGCGCTAAGGCGTTTAACTAACAGCTTAAGGAGTACGGAATGGCCAAAATAAAAACAAAATTCGTCTGTACCGAATGCGGTACCGAATCCGCCAAATGGCTCGGCAAATGCCCGGGCTGCCACGCATGGAATTCCATGGTGGAAGAGAAGGAAACGGTGGTTAAGACGCAAGGTGTCGGATTGTCGTCGCTTCATACGAAAGAAAAGCCGCTATCGATCATACATATAGAAAATGGGCAGGAACCGCGTATTGAGACGAAGATGCTGGAGCTTAACCGCGTGCTCGGTGGCGGCGTCGTTCCAGGCTCGCTCATACTCGTCGGCGGCGATCCCGGTATCGGGAAGTCGACGCTGCTGCTGCAGACGTCTCACGCCTTGGCCGTCAAAGGGCTTAAGGTGCTGTACATTTCCGGCGAGGAATCGGTGCGCCAGACGCGGCTGCGGGCGGATCGCCTCGGAGCGTTGACGGAATCGCTGTATGTATTGTGCGAGACCAATATGGAGCACATTAACGATGCCATCGATTCGCTGCAGCCGGACTTTCTTGTCATCGATTCGATTCAGACGGTGTACGATCCAGGCGTCCAATCGGCGCCGGGAAGCGTTGCGCAAGTACGTGAATGTACGGCGCATTTCATGAGAGTAGCGAAGGTTAGAGGTATCGCGACGGTGCTGGTAGGCCATGTAACGAAGGAAGGCGCGATCGCAGGCCCGCGGCTGCTGGAGCATATGGTTGACTGCGTCTTGTACTTTGAAGGCGAACGCCATCATACATACCGCTTGCTTCGGGCGGTGAAGAACCGCTTCGGATCAACGAACGAGATCGGTATTTTCGAAATGGGAGAGGAGGGGCTTCGGGAGGTATCCAATCCCTCCGAGCTGTTCCTCTCCGAACGGCCGCTTGGCGTTTCGGGCTCAACGGTCGTGGCTAGTATGGAAGGGACACGGCCGGTGCTCGTCGAGCTGCAGGCGCTCGTCGCAACGACGAACTTCCCGTCGCCGCGGCGGATGTCGACCGGCATCGACCATCATCGGATGGCGCTAATTATCGCCGTATTGGAGAAGCGCAACGGGATGTTCCTCCAGACGCAGGATGCGTACTTGAACGTAGCGGGGGGCGTCAAGCTGGATGAGCCCGCGGTCGATCTGGCAGCGGCGGTCAGCTTGGCATCGAGCTTCCGCGATGCGCCGACAAAGCCTTACGATGTCATATTCGGCGAGGTAGGCCTAACAGGCGAGGTTCGCGCGGTATCGCGAGCGGAACAGCGGGTGAAGGAGGCAGAGAAGCTCGGTTTCAAACGAGTCATCATGCCGGAGAAGAGCCTCAAGGGCTGGAAAGCACCCGAGGGTATAGAAATTATCGGCGTCAGCACGGTGGCGGAAGCACTTAAGGCAGCGCTTGGATAGGGGGCAAACGATGAAAGAACCTACGCAGCTCGAAGTTATGAATCAATTGTTGCAGCTAGTCGCGCCAGGCACCCCATTTCGCGAAGGGCTGGAGAACGTGCTGCGCGCCAAGACGGGAGCGTTAATCGTAGTCGGTTACAGTCCCGAGGTGATGGAAGTTGTAGACGGGGGCTTCTCGATTAATTGCGATTTCTCGTCGAACTACTTATATGAGCTCGCCAAGATGGACGGAGCAATTATTATGAGCGAGGATATGCGGCGCATTCTGTATGCGAATACGCAGCTCATTCCGAACAGCTCGATTCCATCGATCGAGACGGGCATCCGACACCGGACGGCGGAGCGGGTGGCGAAGCAGACGGGTAAGCTGGTCGTCTCCATTTCGCAAAGACGTAACGTCATTACCCTGTATCAAGGCAACCTTCGCTATTCGCTTAAAGACATGGGCGTTATACTGACGAAGGCGAACCAGGCCATTCAGACGCTGGAGAAATACAAGGCCGTGCTGAGTCAATCGTTCACGAATTTGTCGGCGCTTGAATTCGAGGAATTGGTCACGCTCCAAGAGGTCGCTCACGTTATTCAGCGCGTGGAGATGGTGCTTCGCGTTAAGATGGAAATTAAACGTTACGTCAATGAGCTTGGCACCGAAGGACGATTGATCAGCATGCAGCTGGATGAGTTGATCGGCGGCGTCGAAGAGGATGCTTGGTATTTGCTCAAGGACTACGCCAAAGACAATTCCGATGAGAAAATAAGAGAAATAAGGGCCGGCCTTAAGAAGCTCAGTTCGGATGAATTACTGGACGCGCCGCCTATCGTTCGGTTGATCGGCTACTCGCATACGAACAATATGTCAGACGAATCCGTATCGCCACGCGGCTTCCGCCTGCTGAACAAGATTCCAAGGTTGCCGATCATCATTATGAACAATTTGGTGGAACGTTTCGGCCGATTGCCTCATATTTTGATGGCGACAATCGAGGAATTGGATGAGGTGGACGGCATAGGCGAGGTTCGCGCCCGCGCCATTAAGGAAGGGCTGAAGCGGATCCAAGAGCAGATGTTCATTGACAGACAAATTTAAATCTCATACAATTGATGGAATGTGGTCCTGTCGCGTAGAGATACATCAGTAACAGGTTTTGGGGCATAGTAGAGAAGAGGTGGAAAAGATGATCACAAAGTCGATACCGAGCCTTCTCACGGTGGGGAACTTATTCCTAGGAGTAATCGCCATCATCCTTGTGTTCAACGAAAAACCGGAAACGGCAGCAATGATGGTGCTTATCGCTATGCTGCTTGACGGCGTAGACGGACGTGTCGCTCGGGCGCTTAATGCCCAAAGCGAGTTCGGCAAGGAGCTTGATTCGTTATCCGACGTTATTTCGTTTGGCGTAGCGCCAGCTTTTATTATGTACGTGGTCGCTTTCCAAGATTTAAGTCCGGCATTCGCCTGGATTGTAACGGCCCTGTTCCCGATTTGCGGAGCACTTAGACTCGCTCGATTTAACGTAATCGCAAGCTCGCCGGGTTATTTTATCGGACTGCCGATTCCTGCGGCCGGTGGCGTGCTGGCAACGCTTGCGTTATTTAAGGATGATATAGCGGTATCGGTCTTGCTGGCAAGTACGCTTGTGCTCTCCATCCTAATGGTTAGTACAATTAAATATCCGAATTTCAAGAAAGTCGGCATTCCAAAAAGCGCAGTTTGGGTAGTGCCGATTATCGTTGCGGTTTCGGTCGTATTAGGTCTTTTATTTAAACATCAATTGTCCAAAATTTTGTTCGTGCCGCTTCTTCTCTATGCGCTGTACGGACTAAAAAAAAACGTTGATCGCCGTCTCAAGAAACGGACCCGCAAGCGCGGCAACAGACAGGATCAATCGGACGACCCCGTAAAATCCGAGCATACCGCTTAGTCTTATAAATCCAAAAAAACCGCCTCTGCTCCGAAGCAGACAAGGCGGTTTTTTGTGTTTATCACTTACGTTAAATTAAATAAGCCGAGCGTGGAGCATTTGTCGTATTCGTCTGCGATTACTTCGTCGAGTTCAATGTTAAGTAGATTGCATAAAGCGGTCATGTAAAACAAATTGCGTCCGAGCTCGGACTTCAGTACGTCCCGGCAATGTTCGCACACCTCTCCGGAGAGATGGCTTTGCAGCGTTGTTTTTGAGTTTTCGAGATCAAGCTCATCCGAGTATTGCTGTTTTTTGGCGTTCAACTCAATGCAGCCGCAATCCGTTACGGCTTTGGATACGGCACGATTCACGGAAGCGCCCGATTGTCCGAACTTGGACATGACGTCTAGCAGGCTTCGGTGCCTAAGCAGCAATTCGGATACCTGCTGCTGAAATTGATTCAGTGTTGGAGCGCTCATCGATTCCACCTCTTTCACCAACCTCTACGAAAGTAATCTCAATTCCCATTATAAGCCTCAGGACAGTCGTTTTCAAAATGTGAATTATGAAAAAAATCTCAATCGAGGTTATTCATGATGAGCGACCGTATTCAAAGGTCTCTGTATTGTCATGTTCGGCCATAGGCAATGCGGGTTTTTGCGGCTGATTTATGTGAGGTTCACCTCACTCTGGATGAGATAAGCCTCACTAATGTCTTAACGGCAACAATCGATTTTCGCTGAGGCGGCATTGCGAGCTTGAACATTTTTGCAAATTCATCCGGCTGCTACGATTAACCTGCCTATTATTGGAACATAATTGTTAATGGAGGTGAACCGTAATGGTTAGACGAATAATTCAAATAATGGGTATGTTGTTTGGCGGAATGGCCGGCGGCGAAGTATATGGATGGATGAACGGAGCGGCGCTTTGGTCAAGCTCATCATTCGGTATGCTGCAGCGATCGGGCACTTATTACATGAATGTAGCGGTTGGCGCGGTTTTTGGAGTCATTGCAGCAACGATGCTGGCAGGACAGGTCATTCGGTATATGCAGAAGGGAGCGGAGCAGACGGCTGCGCTTCCGATGAAGGATTTGATCGCGGGCGCCGGAGGTTTGCTGTCGGGCTTGCTGCTCGCTGTGCTTCTCTACCCGGCCGTATCCGATTTCAGCGGTATGGGAAGGCTGATTCCCGCTGCGATGATGCTGATCTTCGGGTATTTGGGGCTTAGCATAGGCATGCACAAGAAAGAAGAGCTGGCTACCGGTTTCAACGCAATGCTGGAGAAACGGCGCACAGCCCCCGAGCCCGAGGAAACGGGAGGCTACGAGGAGCATAAAATTCTCGATACGAGCGTCATTATCGACGGACGGATTGCGGATATTTGCAAAACCGGTTTTATCGAAGGCACGCTGGTCATTCCGGAATTCGTGCTGGAGGAGCTGCAGCATATTGCGGATTCCTCGGATTTGCTGAAGCGCAACAGAGGACGCCGCGGCCTGGATATTTTGAACAAAATTCAGAAGGAGCTCGACGTTCGCGTTCTGATCTACGAGGGAGACTTCGAGGAGATCGGAGAGGTGGACAGCAAGCTGGTGAAGCTTGCCAAGGCGCTGCACGGCAAAGTGGTGACGAACGACTTCAACCTGAACAAAGTATGCGAGCTGCAAGGCGTATCGGTGCTCAATATCAATGATTTGGCCAACGCGGTGAAGCCGGTTGTCCTGCCGGGAGAAGAAATTATCGTTCAAGTGATTAAAGACGGCAAGGAGCATGGCCAAGGCGTAGCCTACCTGGATGACGGCACGATGATCGTCGTTGAAGGCGGCCGCGACTATATCGGCACGACGATGGAAGTGCTCGTAACAAGCGTGCTGCAGACGTCGGCGGGCCGGATGATATTCGCGAAGCCGAAGCTGTTGGAAAAAGCGCTCTAACAAGGTATGATAGAACTATCATAGAGCGTTAGGCAGGTTAGAGCATGGTAGCAAATTGGGGAGTCGTGATCGTCGCGGCCGGACGCGGGACGCGAATGGGAACGAAAGAGAGCAAGCAATATTTGCAGTTGGCGGACAAGCCTATTCTGGTGCATACGCTGGAGCTGTTCGAGCGGATGGATGCCGTGAAGGAAACGGTGCTCGTCGTCGGAGCGGACGATGTGAAGCGGTGCCAAGAATGGGTTTCCCACTACGGGTTTGCGAAAGTGACGGCTGTCCTCGCAGGAGGCAAGGAGCGTCAGCATTCGGTCCATATCGGGCTTAAAGCGATTACGTCCGAGTGGGTTATGGTGCATGACGGCGTTCGCCCGCTTGTGTCCGCTGAAGCGGTACAACGCTGCTGCGAAACGGCTGAGCGCAGCGAGGCTGCCGTGCTCGCCGTTCCCGTGAAGGACACGATTAAGCAAGTGGATGAAGCGGGCGTCATTACTGCCACGCCGGACCGCCGAAGCTTGTGGGCGATACAAACGCCGCAAGCTTTTCGTCATGCATTGCTGCTGGATGCGCATGAGCAGGCGGAGGCTGCAGGCTTCATCGGCACCGATGACGCGATGGTCGTGGAGCGAACGGGAGCAAAAGTCACTGTCGCAGAGGGCGAATATACGAATATTAAGATTACGACGCCCGATGATTTGCCATGGGCGGAGTTCCTGCTCGCAAAGCGTCGTGCCGAACTGGCAGAGGGGAAGGTTGATCAGAAGTGATACGAGTGGGACAGGGATTCGATGTGCATCAATTGGTGGAGGGTCGTCCTTGCATTATCGGAGGCGTAACGATTCCTTACGAGAAGGGACTGCTTGGGCATTCCGATGCGGATGTGCTGCTGCATGCCATTACGGATGCCATTCTGGGCGCGCTTGGAATGGGCGACATCGGCAAGCATTTTCCCGACACGGATGCTGCTTATAAGGATGCGGACAGCTTGAAACTGCTGGAACATGTGTGGAAGCTGATTCGGGAAAAAGGTTATAAGCTTGGCAATATTGATTCGACCATTATTGCTCAACGCCCTAAGATGCTGCCGTACATTCCGCAAATGACGGAAATTATTGCGAAGGCGCTTGAAGCGGATGTATCGCAAGTGAACGTGAAGGCAACGACGACGGAGCAGCTAGGCTTCGCGGGACGCGGCGAAGGCATTGCGGCGCAGTCGGTCGTTTGTTTGGTTAAAGCGGACTAATTAAATCTACTGGATACTGGAGGAGAATCGTTATGACACAGGAAGTACGAGTTCGGTATGCGCCGTCGCCGACGGGCCATCTGCATATCGGCAACGCTAGAACGGCCTTATTCAATTATTTGTTTGCACGTAATCTTGGCGGTAAATTCATCGTTCGTATTGAAGATACGGACGTCAAGCGCAACGTAGCAGGCGGGGAAGAAAGCCAGCTTACATACATGAAGTGGCTCGGCATCGACTGGGATGAGAGCGTGGACATCGGCGGCGGATACGGCCCATACCGCCAGACGGAAAGACTCGATATTTACCGCGAGTATTGGCAGGAACTGCTCGATAAAGGGCTGGCATACCGCTGCTATTGCAGCGAAGAAGAGCTGGAACAGGAGCGCAACGAGCAGATCGAGCGCGGCGAGACGGCTCGTTATTCCGGCCGTCATCGCAATCTGAGCGATGAGCAGCGCGCAGCGTTCGAAGCGGAAGGCCGCGTGCCTAGCATTCGCTTCCGCGTACCGGAAGGCCGTACCTATCAGTTCGACGACATGGTGAAGGGCTCGATCAGCTTCGATACGGCGGAGATGGGCGACTTCGTTATCGTGAAGAAGGACGGCATTCCGACGTATAACTTCGCGGTCGTGCTGGACGACCATCTGATGAAGATCAGCCATGTGCTTCGCGGAGAGGACCATATCTCCAATACGCCGCGCCAACTTATGATCTATGAAGCTTTCGGCTGGGAGCCGCCGCTGTTCGGGCATATGACGCTAATCGTGAACGAGCAGCGCAAGAAGCTGAGCAAGCGCGATGAATCGATTATTCAATTCATCTCGCAATACGACGACCTCGGCTACTTGCCGGAGGCGTTGTTCAACTTCATCGCTTTGCTCGGCTGGTCGCCGGAGGGCGAACAAGAGATGTTTACGCGCGAGCAGCTAATTGAAGTGTTCAATGCGGACCGACTGAGCAAAAGCCCGGCCGTCTTCGATACGCAGAAGCTGAGCTGGATGAATAACGAGTACATGAAGAAGGCGGATCTGCCGCGCGTTGTTGATATGTGTATTCCACACCTGCAGAAGGCAGGCCGTATTACGCCTGAGCTGGACGCGGACGGACGCGCATGGGTGAGCGATCTCGTAGCGCTGCATCAGGATAAGCTGCGGTTCGCGGCTGATATTGTGCCGGTCACGGCCATGTTCTTCGCTGAAAAGCCGGAGGACGAGGATGAAGCGGCCATTGTGCTTGCCGAGGAGCAAGTGCCGACGGTGCTGAGCGCATTCCTTGGACTAGTGGAAGCGGGCGATTCGGCGTTCACGGTAGACGGGATCAAAGAAATGATAAAGGCCGTTCAGAAGGATACGGGCTTCAAAGGGAAGCAGCTGTTCATGCCTATTCGCGCCGCGCTGACGGGTCAGACCCATGGTTCGGACTTGAACCAGTCGATCGCGCTGCTAGGCAAAGACAAAGTCGTATCGCGCCTGCGCGCGCGACTGTCGGCTAACTAACCCTTGTCACTTATTTGGCGATTCGGTATACTATGGATAATATCTAAATGAATACATCGGCTATGAACAGGAAAAGTACGTTTGCATGCGGATTCGCAGAGAGGACAACCGTCATTCGAATCGGCGCTGCTTCAGTGGTATGAGGCGGCAACGGGAAGAGTGTGGCTGAAAGTTGTCTGGTTCGCTTAGACGGAAATATGCACCTGGGAGCTTTGTTCCGAGCTGGTTATCGCATTCGCGTCGTCGAGTCGATAAGCAGGGTAGGCGGCAACGTATGTCTGCGTTAAAGACTTGAAAGGTGAACAGTTTAGGCTATCCAATGCCGAAAGGCTGTTCAAGCAGAGTGGGACCGCGCGATCAACACGCCTCTGCAGCACATGATGCTGCAGGGGCTTTTTTTTATGGATACGGGCCGAGGCTAATATTATCGCCGTTATTATAGCCAAGGCATGCCAAACGGTCTGTGCTTTTCTTGCTATGTTGGGTTTCTGCAGCAACTTCATTCATATGAGCGTTGTTTGAAGAGCTATATTGGATAATTGCAGTAAAATCGTACCGTTTTCGTGAGAAGAGGTCTGCAAAGGCTAAAGATAATGCAAAAATCCAGTATAAGATTTCTCGATTCAAGAAATAACGTCTCTATGTTGCAAATATCCAATATAGAAAGTAGCGAATACACAAGAGTCGTATGCATTGCTCCGTACGGAGGGCAATAGCGGACGCTAGAGCCGGGCAATTTTGAAAGCAGAGGAGCAAACGTATGTTTCGCCATTTTCGATCGGACGTTCAAGCAGTATTCGAAAATGATCCGGCGGCCCGAAGCCGTTTCGAGGTCATCTTCACCTATTCGGGTCTGCATGCCATATGGGCGCATCGCATTGCGCATCCCTTATACCGTAGAGGCTGGTTTACGCTTGCGCGGATAATCTCGCAGGTAGGACGTTTCATGACGGGCATCGAGATCCACCCCGGCGCGCGAATCGGCAATCGGCTGTTTATCGATCATGGCATGGGCGTCGTTATCGGAGAAACATGCGAAATCGGAGATGACGTCGTTATCTATCAAGGCGTCACGCTGGGCGGCACAGGCAAGGAAAAGGGCAAACGCCATCCGACGATCGGCAATAATGTCGTCATCGGATCGGGAGCGAAGGTTCTCGGATCCTTCCAAGTTGGAGATAATTCCAATATAGGTTCAAATGCGGTAGTCCTGCGAGAGGTGCCCGATAACAGCACCGTGGTCGGCAATCCGGGCCGTGTCGTGAAGCGGAACGGGGAGCGGGTAGGCGACCGTCTCGACCATAAACAGCTGCCAGATCCGATCATCGAAATGTTCCGCGCGCTGAAAAAGGAAATTGATAGTTTGAAGGCTGAATTAGGCAAGGAAGTTCAAGAGCCCGAAGCAGGAGGAGATTTCGACAATGGCAATTACGATATATAATACGCTCACGAGAGCGAAGGATTTGTTCGTCCCTCAGACACCGGGCAAGGTTAACATGTACGTATGCGGCCCGACGGTGTACGACTATATTCATATTGGCAATGCGCGTCCATTTATTTTCTTCGACGTTGTGCGTCGGTATTTGGAAGCAGCAGGCAACGAGGTGCGTTATATCGTCAACCTTACGGACGTGGACGATAAGCTCATCAAGAAGGCGGAACAGCTTGGTACGACCGTGCCGGAAGTGGCGGAGACGTTCATCGCTGCATTCTATGCGGATATCGATTCGCTTGGCATTCGGAAGGCAACGCTTAATCCGCGCGTGACGGACAATATTCCCGAGATTATCGCGTTTATTGCAGAGCTTGTAGACAAAGGCTATGCATATGAGAGCGAAGGCGACGTATACTTCCGTACGTCCAAATTCGATGAGTATGGCAAGCTGTCGGGCCAAAATATAGGCGAGCTGCAATTCGGCATTCGCGTGGAGGTAGGCGACCGCAAGGAGAATCAGCAGGACTTCGTTCTGTGGAAGGGCGCAAAGCCTGGCGAGATCAAGTGGGAGAGCCCATGGGGCGACGGCCGTCCGGGTTGGCATATCGAATGCTCGGCGATGGCACGCAGATATCTCGGCGATACGCTTGATATTCACGGCGGCGGTCACGACCTGCAATTCCCGCATCATGAGTGCGAGATTGCACAGTCGGAAAGTCTTAGCGGCAAGCCGCTGGCGAATTACTGGATGCATAACGGCTACATTCATATCAATAACGAGAAAATGTCCAAATCGCTCGGCAACGGCATTAAGGTCATTGAGCTCGTAAAGCACATTAAGCCGCAAGCGATTCGTTATTTCGTGCTCTCAACTCACTACCGCAGCCCGCTTAATTTCAGCGACGACACGATTGCGCAAGCGTTGAATAGCGTAGATCGGATCGCCAACTGTGCGGCGAACTTGAAGCATAGGCTTAGCAGCGAAGGACTAAACGATGCTGCTATTGATCCGGCGCTTCAAGGGAAGCTGGATGACATAGGCAGCCAGTTCCATGCGAAAATGAGCGACGATTTCAATACGCCGGATGCGATTACGGCTGTATTCGAGCTAGTGACCGAGGCGAATCAGTATATGAATCGCAACGATGCTTCTGCTGAAGGAATGCAGGCGCTGCTTGGATTGCTTGAGCAATTGGATAACGTTCTCGGACTTCTGCCCGCGCAGGAAGCCGACGCGGAATTGCTCGACGCGGATATCGAGCAACTGATCGCAGAGCGTACGGAAGCGCGCAAAGCGAAGAACTGGGCAAGAGCGGACGAAATTCGCGACCTGTTGGTCGAAAAAAATATTGTGCTTGAGGATACGCCGCAAGGCATTCGCTGGAGACGCAAATGAGCGAACATATAGATGCAAGTTCGCTCATGTTCCACCCGCCCGCCAAGAAGACGCAACTGATTAATCCGGTCGTGCTTGCTTATGTGGGCGATGCCGTATTCGAACTGCTCGTGCGCCAATACTTGGTATCGCTGCCCAACAACAAGTCGCATCATATGCACCGCGAAGCAACGGGCTTCGTGTCGGCTAAGGCTCAGAGGCAATTGCTTGAGCGGTGGCAGCCGCATCTGACGGAGGAGGAGGCGGACATCGTCCGCCGAGGCCGCAATGCCAAGTCGGGTGCTCCGCCCAAGAACGCGGACCCGGCCGATTACCGTCTTGCGACGGCTCTGGAATGCCTTGTCGGCTACTTGTATTACGAGGGGCGCAATGAAAGGCTCGGCGAGCTGTTCGCAATCGGACTTGCCGGTAAATAGAAATAGAGGAGGGAACATGATGTCTGTTGAGAACCAAAACCAAGAGGAAATGATCGCCGGCAAGCATCCCGTGCTTGAAGCGCTTCGTTCCGGACGGGAAATTAATAAAATATGGATTGCCGACGGCGCGCAGAAGACGCTCACGCAGCCGATCGTGGCCGAAGCGAAAAAGCTTGGCATCGTTGTGCAATTCGTCGACAAGCGCAAGCTCGACAGCATGGTTGAAGGCGTTGCCCATCAGGGCGTCGTCGCCCAGGCGGCTGCTTTTGACTACGTAGAGGTTGAGGAACTGCTGGAGATCGCATCGAAGAGCGGGGAGACGCCGTTCATTCTCGTGCTGGACGAGATTGAGGACCCGCATAACCTTGGCTCGATTCTAAGAACGGCTGAATGCACGGGCGTGCACGGCGTTATTATTCCGAAGCGGCGCTCGGCTTCGCTGACCGCTACCGTGCTTAAGACATCGGCCGGAGCGGCAGAGCATGTGCCTGTAGCGAGAGTAACGAATCTGGCACAGACGATCGATAAGCTCAAGGAAGCGGGCGTATGGGTTGCCGGTACGGACGTAAGCGCCTCGCAGGATGTATACAAGATGAAGTTCGATATGCCGCTGGCCGTCGTTATCGGCAACGAGAGCAAAGGCATGGGCCGGCTCATTAAAGAAAAATGCGATTTTCTCGTTAAATTGCCGATGCTCGGCCGTCTGAATTCGCTTAACGCCTCGGTCGCGGCAGGCGTATTGATGTATGAAGTCGTGCGGCAACGCCGGGACGTCTAGAGCATGAAACGGCGCGACGACATTTTGTTGGTCGATGGATACAATATGATCGGCGCGTGGCCTATGCTCGAGAAGCTCAAGGAGCATGACCTTGAGGATGCGCGGGATAAGCTTCTGGACATGCTTGCGGATTATCAGGGCTTCACCGGCATGAAAGTGTATGTAGTGTTTGACGCTTATTTTGTCCCCGGCATAGGGGCTACTTACCGCCAGCATAAGCTCACGGTCATCTACACGAAGGAAAAGGAAACGGCTGACGAATGTATCGAGCGCTTGTGCGCGGAGCTGTATTCGAGGCGGCGGAACATCTACGTGGCAACCTCGGATATGGTTGAGCAGAATGTTGCCTTCGGACAAGGCGCGCTCCGCGTATCCGCGCGCGAGCTGCTGATCGATATCGGTCAGAATCGCAAAGAGATCGAGCAAACGCTTCGGGAAGAAAAGCCGATCAAACGCAATTCGGTCGATTCGAGAGTGAATTTGGAAACGTGGAGCAAGCTGGAGCGTTTAAGGCGCGGAGAGTAGTAAAATGGAAACAGCCTGAGGATGCGGATGCAAATACTCGACATTCCTATTATTTACCGTTCCACAAAGTTACAATTTTACTAGATAATCGATAGTTTCCGAGGCTGAATTGGTTGACGGTATAAGGTTTAATCATGTATACTGACTCTATATTTTCAGAATCTAGCGGTGTACGCCTTGCAGGCCGGAGGGATAGTTCGTGAGCATCGACCTCAAAGAATGGAGTACGCTCGAATACGACTGCAGTACGGACGAGGACATCGTCGAGGCGGTCCGCAACGGCGACAGCATGGCGCTGGAATATTTGATTAATAAGTATAAGAACTTCGTGCGAGCCAAGGCGCGTTCTTATTTTCTTATCGGCGCGGATCGTGAAGATATCGTGCAGGAAGGCATGATCGGCCTATATAAGTCTATTCGCGATTTCAAAGGGGACAAGCTGGCAAGCTTCAAAGCCTTTGCCGAATTGTGCATAACGAGGCAGATCATTACCGCCATCAAAACAGCCACGCGTCAGAAGCATATCCCACTCAATTCGTATGTATCGCTTGACAAGCCAATTTATGACGAAGACTCGGATCGCACGCTGCTGGACGTGATTTGCGGTACGCGCGTATCCGATCCGGAAGAACTTATTATTAATCAAGAAGAATTCATTGGCCTGGAAGATAAGATGTCCGAAATATTAAGCGATCTGGAGCGCAAGGTGCTCATGCTGTATTTGGACGGAAGGTCTTACCAGGAAATTGCCGTCGATTTGGATCGCCATGTGAAGTCGATTGATAATGCTTTGCAGCGTGTGAAGCGGAAGCTTGAGCGTTACTTGGAGATCAGGGACATAAGCGGGTAAGTCTCGCTAGGCAACATGTTACTTAATATTAGGGCTGTCTATTCCGTCTGGCGCGACCAGGCGGATCGGGACGGTTTTTTTATTGTCTGAAGAAGGCTAGGGATGAAAATGAAAGAAGCAGACGATAATGGTAGATGCGAGTCCCATGCTAAGTCAGCTGCCCTGGCAATTATTCGCACGCTGCGCGTCTATCTTTTACGTTGACATGAAAAATGCCATATGATAAAGTGTTTAGGTAGGCCTGAAATCGAGGTTTTTTTTTGTATTGGCGATGGAATCAATGATGTTTCATATAGAGCTTCATGATTCGTATTTTGTAGCAGTTCGGGAGGTGTAATTCAATGCGGGTTATTATCACGTTGGCATGCACAAACTGCAAACAGAGAAACTATGCGAGCAGCAAGAACAAACGCAATCACCCCGACCGCATCGAGTTGAAGAAGTTTTGCAAGTTCTGTAACGAGCAGACTCCTCATCGCGAGACGAGATAGTCAATTGGAGGTGTGACCGTGGCATTTTTGGCTAAACTGAAGCAAGGCTTTGGTAATACGTTTAGTTTTTTTGCCGACAGCTGGGCAGAACTCAAGAAAGTTCGCTGGCCAAATCGTAAAGAGTTGACAAGCTACTCGATCGTCGTTCTTTTAACGATCACGTTTGTAACGATTTACTTCTGGCTTCTTGACATCGGGATCTCGACTCTGGTTGAACTCATTGTTTAAGAAGGGTCCAAAGGTGGATTAGTGATGGAAAAAAGATGGTACGTCGTGCACACTTACTCCGGGTATGAGAACAAGGTGAAAGTTAACCTGGAACGCCGTGTTGAATCGATGGGCATGGAAGACAAGATCTTCCGCGTGCTCGTTCCCATGGAAGATGAAGTGGTAGAGAAGGACGGTAAGAAGAAGACCGTTCAACGTAAAGTCTATCCCGGCTATGTTCTTGTGGAAATGGTTCAAACCGACGATTCATGGTACGTTGTTCGGAATACGCCAGGCGTAACTGGATTCGTAGGCTCAACTGGTTCCGGTTCGAAGCCGACTCCTCTATTGCCCGATGAAGTGGAGCAAATCCTCAAGCATATGGGTATGGAAGAGCCGAAGCCGAAGATCGAATTCGAGCTGAAGGAAACGGTTCGCGTCAAAGTAGGTCCTTTCGCGGACTTTGTCGGTTCGGTAGAAGAAATTTTGCTCGACAAAGCGAAGTTGAAGGTTCATGTCAACATGTTTGGCAGGGAAACCCCTCTTGAGCTCGACTATACTCAAGTGGAGAAGATATAATATCCGGTTTCCAGGTTCGATCGAATGCGTCCGCGCATTTCATCGAATGGTGTTATGCTTTAGGATTTCAGGGTAAGGAGGTGTGAATCATGGCAAAAAAGGTCATCAAGATGGTCAAACTGCAGGTTCCTGCAGGTAAAGCTAACCCAGCGCCACCAATCGGTCCGGCACTAGGTCAAGCAGGCGTTAACATCATGGCTTTCTGTAAAGAGTTCAATGCTCGTACTGCGGATCAAGCTGGTCTGATTATTCCAGTCGTGATCACTGTATTCGAAGACCGTTCCTTTACATTCGAAACAAAAACGCCGCCGGCTGCAGTATTGCTCCGCGTCGCTGCTGGTATCGAAAAAGGTTCAGGCGAGCCGAACAAGAAAAAAGTTGCTACTGTAAAACGCGATAAAGTTCGTGAAATCGCAGAGCAAAAAATGCCGGATCTAAACGCAGCCAATGTTGAAGCGGCTATGCGTATGGTTGAAGGTACTGCGCGCAGCATGGGCGTAACAATCGTCGACTAATTCCGTATAGGCTATTGCAGCTTTAACGGAATTAGAACGATCTGTCTTGCGAAAGCAATCGGCTTTCGCAGGTGGGAGGATTATCCCTAGGAGGATGACCCGCTATACCACATAAGGAGGAAAACAAAATGGCTAAACACGGTAAAAAATATGTTGAAGCTGCTAAGCTGATCAACAGCGAAGCAACTTACGAGCCGGCTGAAGCGATTGAACTCGTTAAGAAGGCTGCAACAGCTAAATTCGACGAATCCGTCGAAGTAGCCGTTCGTCTGGGCGTTGACCCTCGTAAACAAGACCAAGCGGTGCGCGGCGTCGTTGTACTTCCGCACGGCACTGGTAAAACAAAACGCGTTCTCGTTTTCGCAAAAGGCGAAAAAGCGAAAGAAGCGGAAGCTGCAGGCGCTGACTTTGTTGGCGACGCAGACATGATCAACAAAATCCAACAAGGCTGGTTTGAATTCGACGTTTGCGTAGCAACGCCGGACATGATGGCTGAAGTTGGTAAACTTGGACGTATCCTCGGCGGTAAGGGCTTGATGCCTAACCCGAAAGCTGGTACAGTAACATTCGATGTTACGAAAGCCGTTCAAGAAATCAAAGCCGGTAAGATTGAATACCGTCTTGATAAAGCAGGTCAAATCCACGCTCCAATCGGTAAAGTATCGTTCGATGCTGAGAAGCTGAACGAGAACCTTAAAGCATTGCTTGATGCTTTGGTTCGCGCTAAACCGGCTGCTGCAAAAGGTATTTACCTGAAAAACATCGCCGTTTCCTCGACTATGGGCCCTGGCGCTCGTGTATCGACAGCGAACTACCGCTAAGAAACGGAACTAAATTTCGAATACGCATACCGTAGACAGTAGGTGCCATTAGGCTTAATTTCCTACCGAGGTGTTATGATAAAACGTTTGTAAGCGAGCTATGGCCATCCGGCCTTGCCGCGATAACGAAATCATGGCCTTCGCAACGTCTGCGAAGGCCTTTCTCATGCATCGAGGCGAGGAAAGCCCGTCGTATATCGGGATGTACAATATTACGGGAGGTGTACAGTTTGGCTAACGCAAAGATCATCCAAGAGAAACAAGAAGCAGTTGCAGTAATCGCGTCGAAGCTTGTTGAAAGCTCGACTACGGTTGTTGCCGACTATCGCGGATTGAACGTTGCGCAAGTTACTGAACTTCGGAAACAACTCCGCGATGCGGGCATTGAATTCCAAGTTTTGAAAAACTCGCTCGTTCGCCGTGCAACTGAAGGTACCGATTTCGCAGGATTGAACGAGATCCTGACTGGTCCAACAGCAATCGCATTCGGCAAAGAAGATGCCGTTGCTCCAGCGAAAATCTTGAACGATTTTGCTAAGAAAAACGAAGCTTTGAAACTAAAAGGCGGTATCGTTGAAGGCAAAGTCGTTGATATGGAACAAATCAAAGCTCTTGCAGAGCTTCCGTCCCGCGACGGTTTGCTCTCCATGCTCCTCAGCGTATTGCAAGCCCCTATGCGCAACTTCGCGCTTGCGGTTAAAGCAGTCGGCGAGAAGCAAGAAGCACAAGCTTAAGCAACAACGCATTGCAACAATTGATGTAACTGTCATCCGGCTTATGCCGGTCGCATAACGCAAGAACCAAAAAAACTAAACCAAATTTTCGGAGGTATAACCATGTCTAAAGAGCAAATCTTGGAAGCCATTAAAGTTATGACCGTTCTTGAACTGAACGACCTTGTAAAAGCAATCGAAGAAGAATTCGGCGTTACAGCCGCAGCTCCAGTAGCTGCTGGCGGCGCAGCAGTAGCTGTTGAAGCTGAGCAATCCGAATTCGACGTAATCCTTAACAACGCTGGCGCATCGAAAATCAACGTAATCAAAGTTGTTCGCGAAATCACAGGTCTTGGCCTGAAAGAAGCGAAAGACTTGGTTGACAGCGCTCCTAAAGCAATCAAAGAAAAAGTTGCTAAAGAAGAAGCTGAAGCTGTTGCAGCTAAACTTACTGAAGCTGGTGCTTCCGTAGAAGTTAAGTAATATCGCTTAAATTGCATACAGCAGGGTCTAGAGCATTCGCTATGACCCCGCTGACGAGCCCCTTGGAACCGCTTGGTTTCAAGGGGTTCGTTGCATGTTATAAGGGAATAGCTCAAGAATGACGGAAGGGAAGCCGAAACATGTCGAATCATTATTATTCCGAAAGCCCGGATGTGAAGCATAATAGGCGGGAGCATACCTTTGATTTGCGGGGCTTTGCCTTTCGCTTCATGACGGATGCTGGCGTATTCTCGAAGACCGGCGTCGATTACGGAAGCCGGGTGTTGATTGATGCGATGGAGATCGGAAGCGATGCGAAGGTGCTCGATGTCGGCTGCGGCTATGGTCCGATCGGACTGACCGCGGCCAAGTTGGCGGATCGCGGCCACGTGACGATGATTGATATTAATGAAAGAGCAGTCGAGCTGTCTCGCGAGAATGCACGAATTAACGGCATAGCGAACGTAACTGTTCTGCAAAGCGATATATATGCCGCCGTGAAGGGACAACGGTTCAATGCTATTGTGACGAATCCCCCGATACGCGCGGGCAAGGCGGTTGTCCATCGGATTTTCGAAGAGGGCTATGAGCTGCTGGAGCCGGGCGGAACGATGTGGGTTGTCATTCAGAAGAAGCAGGGTGCTCCGTCGGCGGAAGCCAAGCTTAAGGCGTTATTCGGAGAGCATGAAGTTGAGGAAGTAACGAAGGATAAAGGCTATCGGATTTTCAAAGCAACTAGGACATAAGGGCACAATGAAATCTATTTTCAAAGATTGTTTTCAAATGAATTGCAAAATAGTTTGACTTGACTTTTTGGATATGGTAGTATTATAAAATGTCAGCATTAAATTGGGCTCAATCTCTTTAGTCAACTAAAATGTCAAGTGTGATTTTTTGGGCGCGGATTGCATAAGATATGCAAGTTTGACGTATAATGTTTACATTTTGGGCAAAATTACTTGATATGTGACCATCGCGCCGCGCTGCGAATGGTTAGCTGCCGGAAACACGCTCTTTTTTCGAACTATTCGATAAGGGCTTTTCTTTATTTAACTATATAGGCGGCTGGTGTCGGCTATGAGTGACGCAGTAAGTATCGATGCTGTGAGACAGACATGAGGGGTGAGGTTAAGTTGGCAGGACAACTTGTTCAGTATGGTCGGCGAGCGCGCAGAAGCTACGCCCGAATCAACGAGGTGCTGGAAGTCCCGAACCTGATTGAAATCCAACAAAAATCGTATGAGAAGTTCTTGGACAGCGATTTGATTGAATTGTTTCAGGATATTTCTCCGATTTCGGACTTTACGGGCAATCTATCGCTTGAGTTTATCGACTATAGCTTAGGCGAACCGAAATATTCGGTCGATGAATCAAAAGAGCGCGACGTGACGTATGCAGCTCCTTTACGCGTTAAGGTACGGCTTTTCAATAAGGAGACCGGCGAAGTAAAGGAACAAGAAGTGTTCATGGGTGATTTCCCGCTTATGACTGAGACAGGCACGTTTATTATTAACGGGGCCGAGCGGGTTATAGTCAGCCAATTGGTTCGCTCCCCGAGTGTGTACTTCAGCACGAAGGTTGATAAGAACGGGAAGAAGAACTACACGGCAACGGTTATTCCGAACCGTGGCGCTTGGCTGGAGCTCGAAACAGATGCCAAGGATATTGTTTACGTTCGTATTGACCGGACCCGGAAAATTCCGGTAACGGTGCTTTTGCGCGCACTTGGTTTTGGCACAGACGCTGAGATTCTCGAGCTGCTAGGCCATGATGAGTATATTCGCAATACGCTAGACAAGGACAATACGGATTCCACGGAGAAAGCGCTGATCGAGATTTACGAGCGTCTTCGTCCGGGTGAGCCGCCGACTTTGGATAATGCGAAGAGCTTGCTTGTAGCTCGTTTCTTTGATCCAAAACGATATGACCTGGCCAATGTCGGCCGTTACAAAATAAACAAGAAGCTTCACATCAAAAATCGTTTGTTCAACCAGAAGCTCGCCGAGAATTTGGTTGATCCGACAACTGGCGAGATTATCGCTGAATCGGGACAAATGATCGACCGCCGCTTGCTTGACGAGATCCTTGAGAAGCTTGAGACCGATGTAGGCTTCAAAACGTATCACGTCGCTAACGGTGTGCTTGATGCTGATAGTATTCCGCTGCAAACGATCAGCGTATTCTCACCGATTGACGAGAACAAAGTCATTAAAGTAATCGCGAATGGCGTAATTGATAAATCCGTTAAGCATATTACGCCTGCGGACATCATTTCCTCCATTAACTATTTCATTAACCTGCTTCACGGGGTTGGCAGCACGGACGATATCGATCATCTCGGTAACCGCCGTCTGCGTTCCGTAGGCGAATTGCTGCAGAACCAGTTCCGTATCGGTCTATCCCGTATGGAGCGCGTTGTGCGCGAAAGAATGTCGATTCAGGATGCGAATGCGATTACGCCTCAGGCGCTGATCAACATTCGTCCGGTAATCGCGTCGATCAAAGAGTTCTTCGGTTCCTCGCAGCTTTCACAGTTCATGGACCAAACGAATCCGCTTGCTGAATTGACGCATAAGCGCCGTCTGTCGGCACTCGGACCGGGCGGTTTGACGCGGGAACGCGCAGGCTTCGAAGTGCGTGACGTCCATCACTCTCATTATGGCCGTATGTGCCCGATTGAGACGCCTGAGGGACCGAACATCGGTTTGATCAACTCCTTGTCCTCGTTCGCCCGCATTAACGAGTACGGCTTCATCGAAGCTCCGTATCGTTGGGTGGATCCGAAGACCGGCGTTGTAACCGAACAAATTTCATATATGACTGCCGATGAGGAAGATAACTACGTTATCGCGCAAGCGAACGCGAAGCTGACGGATGAAGGTCAATTTGCTGAAACGAATACAATTGTTCGTTACAACAAACAGGCCGACAACATCCTTACGATGCCTAGCGAACGCGTTGACTATATGGACGTATCGCCTAAGCAGGTAGTGTCGGTTGCTACTGCGCTCATTCCGTTCCTGGAGAACGATGACTCCAACCGCGCCCTGATGGGATCGAACATGCAACGTCAAGCCGTACCTCTTCTTATCCCGAAAGCACCGTTCGTCGGTACGGGTATGGAGCATAAGGCAGCGAAAGATTCGGGTGTTTGTATTGTTGCCAAATATGACGGAATTATCGAGCGTTCGTCGGCTAACGAAATTTGGCTGCGCCGCGTAGAGATGATTGACGGCAAACCGGTAACAGGAGACTTGGTTAAGCACAAGCTTCATAAGTTTATGCGTTCCAACCAAGGTACGTGCATCAATCAACGTCCGCTCGTACGCAAGGGCGACGTTATCAAGAAAGGCGATATTCTCGCTGACGGACCTTCTACGGAGCAAGGCGAATTGGCGCTTGGACGTAACGTAGTCGTCGCGTTCATGACGTGGGAAGGCTACAACTACGAGGATGCCATCTTGCTTAGCGAGAAGCTTGTGAAGGAAGACGTGTATACGTCCATTCACATTGAAGAATATGAGTCCGAAGCCCGTGATACGAAGCTGGGACCGGAAGAGATTACACGCGACATTCCGAATGTCGGCGAAGATGCGCTCCGCAACCTTGACGAGCGCGGTATTATCCGTGTTGGCGCTGAGATTAACGCAGGAGACATACTTGTCGGTAAAGTAACGCCTAAGGGCGTAACGGAGTTGACGGCCGAGGAAAGATTGCTTCACGCGATCTTCGGTGAAAAAGCGCGCGAGGTTCGCGATACATCGCTCCGCGTACCGCATGGTACGGACGGTATCGTTGTAGACGTGAAAGTGTTCACGCGCGAGAACGGCGACGAACTGCCTCCAGGCGTTAACCAATTGGTTCGTGCTTATATCGCTCAGAAGCGTAAAATTTCCGAGGGCGATAAAATGGCCGGACGTCATGGTAACAAAGGGGTTATCGCCCGTATCATGCCGGAAGAGGATATGCCGTTCCTTCCGGACGGCACGCCTGTAGAAGTCGTGCTCAATCCGCTCGGCGTACCGTCGCGGATGAACATCGGTCAGGCGCTTGAGGTTCACCTTGGCATGGCTTGTAAGCATCTCGGCATTCATGCCGCAACGCCGGTATTCGACGGCGCGCGCGAGAATGACGTCTTCGATACGATGGAAGAAGCAGGCATGCAGCGTAACGGTAAGACTGTACTTTATGACGGACGTACAGGCGAGAACTTCGAGCGTGAAGTTACCGTTGGCGTCATGTACATGATCAAGCTGGCGCATATGGTCGACGACAAAATCCATGCCCGTTCGACGGGTCCATACTCGCTCGTTACGCAACAGCCTCTCGGCGGTAAAGCGCAATTCGGCGGACAACGTTTCGGGGAGATGGAAGTATGGGCGCTTGAGGCATACGGCGCAGCATACACGCTCCAAGAAATTCTTACCGTCAAATCCGATGACGTGGTCGGCCGTGTGAAAACGTACGAATCGATCGTCAAAGGCGAGAATGTTCCTGAACCGGGCGTACCTGAATCGTTCAAAGTTTTGATCAAAGAGCTTCAAAGCTTGGGTATGGACGTTAAGATCCTGAGCGAGAATGAAGAAGAGATCGAAATGAAGGAAATGGACGACGAGGACGAGAACACGGGCGATAAGCTCAATCTTAATCTAGAAGGCACAGAAGTCGGCGCAGCAGAATAAGCAATCGGCGGAATTCCGGGAAGCGTCACGCGCTCCTCGGAATTCGGCAGTTTACGCATTAAGACATAGTTATAGATGACGAAGGAGGGTTGCTCCTTGTTGGACGTGAACAACTTCGAGTATATGAAAATCGGTCTGGCATCGCCTGACAAAATTCGCTCGTGGTCCCGCGGAGAAGTTAAGAAACCGGAGACAATCAACTATAGGACTTTAAAACCGGAGAAGGAAGGACTCTTCTGCGAAAAAATCTTTGGACCTACTAAGGACTGGGAATGTCATTGCGGCAAATACAAACGCGTTCGTTACAAAGGCGTTGTCTGCGACCGCTGCGGCGTCGAAGTTACTCGCGCGAAAGTTCGCCGTGAGCGTATGGGACATATCGAGCTTGCAGCTCCTGTATCCCATATCTGGTATTTCAAAGGTATTCCAAGCCGTATGGGCCTTGCGCTTGATATGTCCCCTCGTTCCCTTGAGGAGATCATTTATTTCGCGTCTTACGTTGTTACCGACCCAGGCGAAACACCGCTTGAGAAGAAACAACTGTTGTCCGAGAAAGAATACCGCAGCTATCGCGAGAAGTACGGTTTTGGCTTCCATGCAGGGATGGGCGCTGAGGCGGTTAAGAAACTTCTTCAAGATATCGACATTGATAAAGAGCTTGAGCAATTGAGGGAAGAGCTGCGTACGGCTCAAGGGCAACGCCGTAACCGTGCGATCAAGCGTCTTGAAGTTGTAGAAGCATTCCGCAATTCCGGCAATGAGCCGGAGTGGATGATCCTGGATGTGCTTCCGGTCATTCCTCCCGAGCTTCGCCCAATGGTACAGCTCGACGGCGGCCGTTTCGCAACGTCCGACCTTAACGATCTGTATCGCCGTGTGATTAACCGGAACAACCGTCTGAAGCGTCTGCTTGATCTTGGCGCACCGGACATTATCGTACAAAACGAGAAGCGTATGCTTCAAGAAGCCGTTGACGCCTTGATCGATAACGGTCGTCGCGGCCGTCCGGTTACAGGACCGGGCAACCGTCCTTTAAAATCGCTCAGCCACATGCTCAAAGGTAAGCAAGGACGTTTCCGCCAGAACTTGCTCGGTAAACGGGTTGACTATTCCGGTCGTTCCGTTATCGTCGTAGGTCCTAACCTGAAGATGTTCCAGTGCGGCCTTCCGAAGGAAATGGCGCTTGAGCTATTCAAGCCGTTCGTCATGAAGGAGCTCGTCAACAAAGGGCTCGCTCATAACATTAAGAGCGCGAAGCGCAAAGTTGAACGCGTAAGCCCTGAAGTATGGGACGTTCTTGAAGAAGTCATCAAGGAGCATCCGGTATTGCTTAACCGTGCCCCGACGCTTCACCGTCTCGGTATTCAAGCGTTCGAGCCTATCTTGGTTGAAGGTAAAGCCATTAAACTGCACCCGCTCGTATGTACGGCTTACAACGCTGACTTCGACGGCGACCAAATGGCCGTTCACGTGCCGTTGTCCGCTGAAGCGCAAGCGGAAGCTCGCCTTCTTATGCTTGCATCGGGCAACATCTTGAACCCTAAGGACGGTAAGCCAGTCGTTACGCCATCGCAGGATATGGTTCTCGGCAGCTACTATCTGACTATGGACAACAAAGAGTCCAAAGGCAGCGGTTCGGTATTCGGCACGATTAACGAGGCAATTTCCGCTTATCAGCGCGGTATTGTATCGTTGCATGCGCGTATCTTCATTCCGGTTCGCGTTTTGAAGAAAGTTAATTTCACCGAGCAACAGCAAAATTCGTTGCTAGTCACGACGGTTGGTAAGGTTATCTTCAACGAGATTTTCCCTGAAGATTTCCCTTACATCAACGAAGCGACGAAGACGAACCTGCTTCAAGGCACGCCGGATAAATATTTCGTATACGAAAAAGGCGCCGACCTTGTTAAGTTTGCCGAAGAATTGACCACGCCGGGTGCGGTAGGCAAAGACTATCTTGCGCTTGTTATCGCGGAATGCTTCCGTCAATACCACACAACGCTTACGGCTGTCATTCTCGACCGCATTAAGCAGCTCGGTTTCACTTATTCGACGAAGGCTGGTATTACGATCGGCGTATCCGACGTTATCATCCCGCAAGAAAAAATAGAAATCATGAAACGTTCCGACGAGAAGGTCGCAACCGTCATGAATCAATACCGTCGCGGTTTGATTACGAACGAAGAGCGTTATGACCGTATCATCACCATTTGGAGCGCGTGTAAAGACGAAATTACCGAAGTTCTCATGAAATCGATGGATCGTTACAACAACATCATGCTCATGGTGGATTCGAAAGCACGGGGCAACAAATCGCAGATTACTCAGCTTGGCGGTATGCGAGGTCTGATGGCCAACCCATCCGGTCGTATCATCGAGTTGCCAATCAAATCGAACTTCCGTGAAGGCCTTACCGTCCTCGAGTACTTCATCTCGACGCATGGTGCGCGTAAAGGTCTGGCGGATACAGCGCTTCGTACGGCCGACTCGGGGTACTTGACCCGCCGTCTGGTTGACGTTGCGCAAGACGTTATCGTTCGCGAGGATGATTGCGGTACGGATAAAGGCTTCACCGTCAGCAAGATTCAAGACGGTAAAGAGGTTATCGAGGATCTGTACGACCGTATTGAAGGACGCTACTCCTTCGAGACTGTTCGTCATCCGAAGACTGGCGAGATTATCGTTAACCGCAGCGAGCTGATCGATTCGAACAAAGCGGATGCGATCATCGATGCAGGTGTCGAGAAACTGCAGATTCGTTCTGTGCTCAGCTGCCGTGCGCGTCATGGCGTATGTAAAGTGTGCTACGGCCGTAACCTGGCAACTGGTAAGCATGTAGAGATTGGTGAGGCGGTAGGTATTATCGCAGCGCAATCGATCGGCGAACCAGGAACACAGCTCACAATGCGTACGTTCCATACGGGCGGTGTTGCCGGCGATGACATCACGCAAGGTTTGCCGCGTATTCAAGAGTTGTTTGAAGCGCGTAATCCGAAAGGTCAAGCGATCATTTCGGAACTTGACGGAGTCATCAAGGAAATCCGTGAAGCGAAGGATCGTCGCGAAATCGAGGTTCAAGGCGAAGCGGAAACGAAGGTATACGCTGTTACTTACGGATCGCGTATCCGCGTAACGGAAGGCCAGCATATCGAGGCGGGAGATGAACTGACAGACGGTTCCATCGACCCTAAAGACATGCTGCGCATCAAAGGCATCCGTGGCGTTCAGAACTACATTTTGCAAGAAGTACAACGCGTTTACCGGAACCAAGGGGTAGAAATTAATGACAAGCACGTTGAAGTCATGATTAAGCAAATGCTCCGTAAAATCCGTATCGTAGACGCTGGGAATACAACTCTTCTGCCAGGTGCGTTCGTCGACATTCATGAATATGAATCGCAGAACCGCGACGCGATCTTCGCTGGTAACGAGCCTGCTGTCGCTAAACCGGTATTGCTCGGTATTACGAAGGCTTCGCTTGAGACGGATTCGTTCTTGTCGGCCGCATCTTTCCAAGAAACGACACGCGTATTGACCGACGCTGCCATTAAAGGCAAAGTCGACCAATTGCTCGGGTTGAAGGAAAACGTTATTATCGGCAAGCTGATCCCGGCTGGTACCGGTATGCAGCGTTACCGAAATATCCATTTCGTAGGCATGGAAGATGAAGAAGGCAATGCAATAGTTCAGGAAGAAGCTACGGAAGCCGTAGCTATCGAATAGATGACCGTCTATTGGTCTAGCAGTCAGTAGACCTTGAAAGAAGTGATACATGCACCCGTTAGCATAATGCTAGCGGGCTGCGTGGATCGCTTTTTCTTTTGAACTAATGTAGTAAATGTTGTATAGGGTTAATCAATATTTCGGTAGCGTTCATGGATAATCCTTGATCTAGAGGAAGGTGTTGGATGATGCTGAGTGCTCTATTTGTACGGTAGACGAGATAATCTTATAGGGATTTTTATTTTCAGAGGATATCACTTGACATGTGCATAGTATAGATGCTAATATGTCGAAGTGTGCCTAATGACTAGGAATTAGTAATCCGCATGTTCATTAATGATCCGCCTGGATCTGTGGGCTTAAATGAGGTAAAATGTCTACCGTACTAAAGACATTGATATAGGGAAGGGGGTGGCAACATGCCAACAATTAACCAGCTAGTCCGTAAAGGACGCCAAGCGAAAGTCGTTAAATCGAAATCGCCAGCATTGCAAAAAGGTTTCAACGCTTTGAAACGTGAAGCTACTGACATCAGCGCTCCTCAAAAACGCGGTGTGTGCACTCGTGTAGGTACAATGACTCCGAAGAAACCGAACTCCGCACTTCGTAAATATGCCCGTGTTCGTCTGACGAACCGTGTAGAGGTTACGGCGTACATTCCGGGTATCGGACATAACCTGCAAGAGCACAGCGTTGTATTGATTCGTGGCGGACGGGTAAAAGACCTTCCAGGTGTACGTTACCATATCGTTCGTGGCGCTCTTGATACTGCAGGCGTTAACAACCGGAATCAATCCCGTTCGAAATACGGAACAAAACGTCCTAAAGTTAAAAAATCGTAAGAATAACTCTATTGAGTTAATAACAAGCTAGAACAAGCGACTATAAGAAGAAAGGGGGACTTTACATGCCACGCAAAGGTCCTGTAACGAAGCGCGATGTGCTTCCAGATCCGATTTATAACAGCAAGCTGGTAACGCGCCTAATCAACCGTATTATGCTTGACGGTAAAAGAGGCGTAGCAGCAACGCTGCTATACGATGCTTTCAAATTGATTCAAGAACGCTCGGGTAAAGATCCGATGGAGGTTTTTGAAACAGCTTTGAAAAACATTATGCCGGTTCTTGAGGTTAAAGCTCGCCGTGTAGGCGGCGCTAACTATCAAGTGCCTATCGAAGTTAAACCAGAGCGCCGTACGGCACTTGGTCTCCGTTGGCTCGTGAACTACTCACGTAACCGCGGCGAGAAAACGATGGAAGAGCGTCTAGCTGCTGAAATCCTGGATGCTTCGAACAACACTGGCGCTTCTGTTAAGAAACGCGAAGATACGCACAAAATGGCTGAAGCAAACAAAGCGTTTGCTCACTACCGCTGGTAGAATCTTAACAATCGAGAGGAGACCATTTTATGTCAAGAGAGTTCTCCTTGAATAATACGCGCAATATCGGGATCATGGCGCATATTGATGCTGGTAAAACGACTACTACAGAACGGATCTTGTTCTTCACGGGCCGTACTCACAAAATCGGTGAGGTGCACGAAGGTGCAGCTACGATGGACTGGATGGAACAAGAACAAGAACGCGGTATTACGATTACGTCTGCCGCGACAACCGCTCAATGGAACGGTCACCGCATCAATATTATCGACACCCCGGGACACGTTGACTTCACAGTTGAAGTTGAACGTTCCCTGCGCGTATTGGACGGGGCTGTTGGGGTTTTCAGTGCGAAAGAGGGCGTTGAGCCACAGTCTGAAACCGTATGGCGTCAGGCTGACCGTTACCATGTACCACGTATCGCTTACGTCAATAAGATGGACATCATTGGCGCAGACTTCCTGAATGTTATTAAAGACATGCGTGAGCGTCTGCAAGCTAATGCGGTTGCGATTCAAATACCGATCGGCGCCGAGAATGATTTTGTTGGCGTTATCGATATTATTGAACGCGTAGCATATAAGTACAAGGATGATACAGGTAAAGATCCTATTCAAGTTGAGATTCCTGCTGAGTACGGCGACCAAGTCGAAGAGCTTCGTACGGAATTGATTGAAAAGGTTGCGGAACTGGACGAAGAATTAACAATGAAATATTTGGAAGGTGAAGAACTCACTATTCCAGAAATTAAAGCAGCGCTCCGTAAAGGCGTATGCGAGGTTAAAATCTTCCCAGTAATCGTTGGATCTTCATACCGCAATAAAGGCGTTCAATTGATGTTGGATGCAGTTGTTGACTATCTTCCATCCCCACTCGATGTACCAGCAATCAAAGGTACGCTCGAGGATGGAGAAGAAGGTTCGCGACCGTCGTCTGATACAGAGCCGTTCTCGGCTTTGGCATTCAAGATCATGACGGACCCTTATGTTGGTAGATTGACGTTCTTCCGTGTGTATTCGGGCGTACTGAAATCCGGTTCGTATGTTCTTAATTCAACTAAGGGCAAACGTGAACGGATTGGACGTATTCTTCAAATGCATGCGAACTCTCGTCAAGAGATTTCGGAAGTGTATTCCGGCGATATCGCCGCAGCCGTTGGTCTTAAAGACACAACGACTGGCGACACACTTTGCGATGAGAAGAGCATCATCGTTCTTGAGTCGATGAACTTCCCAGAACCAGTTATCTCGGTTGCTATCGAACCAAAAACGAAAGCCGACCAAGATAAACTCGGTATTGCGATTTCCAAGCTTGCTGAGGAAGATCCTACTTTCCGCGCACATACGGACGAAGAAACAAACCAAACGATTATTTCCGGTATGGGTGAGCTTCACCTTGAAATTCTCGTTGACCGTATGTTCCGCGAATTCAAAGTCGAGACAAACGTTGGTAAACCACAAGTTGCTTACCGTGAGACGTTCCGTCAGGCTGCGAAGGTTGAAGGCAAGTTCGTTCGTCAATCCGGTGGTAAAGGTCAATTCGGACATTGTTGGGTTGAGTTTTCACCACTTGAGCCAGGTACAGGCTTTATATTCGAAAACAAAACAGTCGGCGGTTCGATTCCACGTGAATTTATCGCTCCTATCCAGGCTGGTATTGAAGAGTCGATGAAGAACGGCGTAGTAGCCGGCTTCCCGCTCGTAGATGTCAAAGCTGTTGTTGTTGACGGATCCTATCATGATGTCGATTCCTCCGAGATGGCGTTTAAAATTGCAGGTTCGATGGCGCTTAAAGCTGCCAAAGAAAAATGTAAGCCAGTATTGCTCGAGCCAATCATGAAGGTTGAAGTTACTGTTCCTGAAGAGTACATGGGCGATGTTATGGGTATGCTTAACTCCCGTCGCGGTCGTATCGAAGGTATGGATTCGCGCGCAGGCGCGCAAATCATCCGTGCTAAGGTGCCTCTCTCCGAGATGTTTGGTTACTCCACAACACTTCGTTCCGGTACACAAGGACGCGGCGTATTCTCGATGGAGCTTTCTCACTATGAAGAAGTTCCTAAGTCGATCGCTGAAGAAATCATTTCCAAACACAAAGGCGGAGAGTAATCCCCGCGTTTGGCTAACGAAAGTTTGTTTTAGGCCGGCATTAGGTTTGCTTGCACTCTAGGTGTCGGCCCACACATAAAAAAATATGATGGTATATGAGGAGGATTAAGTTCAATGGCTAAGGCAAAATTTGAACGTAATAAACCGCACGTTAACATTGGTACTATCGGTCACGTCGATCATGGTAAAACGACATTGACAGCTGCGATCACAACTGTACTTTCCAAAAAATACGGCGGTGCAGCAATTGCATTCGACCAAATCGACAAAGCTCCAGAAGAGCGTGAGCGCGGTATCACGATCTCGACAGCTCACGTTGAGTATGAGACGCCAGCTCGTCACTACGCTCACGTTGACTGCCCTGGTCACGCCGACTATGTTAAAAACATGATCACTGGTGCTGCTCAAATGGACGGAGCTATTCTTGTAGTTTCCGCTACTGACGGTCCAATGCCGCAAACTCGTGAGCATATCTTGCTTTCGAAACAAGTAGGCGTACCTTACATCGTTGTATTCCTTAACAAATGCGACATGGTTGAAGATGAAGAGCTTCTTGAGCTTGTTGAAATGGAAGTTCGCGATCTTCTTTCCGAGTATGAGTTCCCAGGCGACGACACTCCGATCATTCGCGGTGCTGCTCGTGAAGCTCTTGCTAATCCAGAAGGCCCTTGGGCTGAAAAAATCATCGAGCTCTTCGAGCAAGTTGATACTTACATCCCAACTCCTGAGCGCGACACAGCTAAGCCTTTCCTTATGCCTGTCGAGGACGTATTCACAATCACTGGCCGTGGTACAGTTGCTACAGGTCGCGTAGAGCGTGGCGTTATCAAAGTAGGCGACGAGGTAGAAATTATCGGTCTTGCTGAAGAGTCCCGTAAATCCGTAGTAACTGGCGTTGAAATGTTCCGTAAATTGCTTGACTCCGCTCAAGCTGGGGACAACGTAGGCGCATTGCTTCGTGGTGTAGACCGCAGCAACATTGAGCGTGGTCAAGTATTGGCTAAACCAGGTTCGGTTAAACCACACACGAACTTCACTGCTCAAATCTACGTTCTTACTAAAGAAGAGGGTGGCCGTCACAAGCCTTTCTTCACAGGCTACCGTCCACAGTTCTACTTCCGTACGACTGACGTAACAGGTATCATCAACCTGCCAGAAGGCACTGAGATGGTTATGCCTGGCGACAACATCACTGTAACGGTTGAGCTAATCGCTCCAATCGCTGTTGAAGAGGGAACTCGTTTCTCCATTCGTGAAGGCGGCCGTACTGTAGGCGCTGGCGCAGTAGCAACTATCCAAAAATAATAAACGCGGCCTTAGGCCGAAGTTTATGGAAAAAAGCTCCCACGTTCGTGGGAGCTTTTTTTGTTTTTAGAAGGGAATTTGGATATTTTTCATGTAACTAATCATTGACGGTATGCAGGTTCGGCCTTTAATATTAAATGTAATGTAAAAAGGTTGTCCACGCTCCGAAGGCATTCAGTCCCTACAAATCAGTCATTTTCCGAAGAGAAAGGTATAGCCTTTTTTGTATTGTCTGGATGGACCTGCACGAGCACAACAACTTTAAAGTAAAGGTACACACGATGAGAGGGGTTTATCGAATGAAGAAAAAGTTTTGGTTAGGTATTACGCTCGCAACTGTTATGGTTGTAACGGCAGCGTGTGGCGCAAACAGTTCAAGCAATACGAATACAGGCTCCAATAACAATGCCGGCAACACGGGCGGCGATGCGGAGAAAACGTATACGATAGCTATCTCGCAAGTGGTTGAGCATCCATCACTCGATGCAACAAAAGACGGTTTCATTGCAGCATTGAAGGATGCAGGCATTGAAGAAGGTAAAAATCTTAAGATCGATATGAACAACGCACAAGCGGATACGGCTAACAGCAAAACGATTTCGCAGAAAATCGCTTCTGGAAAAGCTGATCTTGCACTTGGTATCGCAACGATGACAGCGCAGAACTTGGCTGAAGACGTTACGAACATTCCGGTGTTGTTCGCAGCCGTAACGGATCCGATCGATGCGGGGATCGTTAAACAGCTAGAAGCTCCAGGCGGCAACATCACAGGCGCGTCCGATACGAATCCTGATGCGGTTAAGCAAACGATGGACTTCATTGCTGCCGAACTTCCAGAAGTGAAGAAAATAGGCCTAGTCATTAACGAGGGCGAGCCAAATGCGGTTGTTATGGCGAAATATGCGGAAGAAGCGCTTAAAACGCATGGCATCGAGCTTGTCAAAGCGCCGATTGTCAACATTTCCGACGTTCAACAAGCAGCCGAGTCTTTGGTAGGTCGTGTAGATGCCATCTACATTACGCTCGACAACAACGTTGTCAGCGGCGTGGATTCCATTATTGAAGTGGCTAACCAAAACGACATTCCGTTCTTCTCCGCTGACCGTGATTCGGTAGAAAAAGGAGCTTTCCTAGCTGTTGGATTCAAATACTTTGATCACGGTTATGAAGTTGGACAAATGGCAGTTGAGATTTTGAAAAACGGTAAAAAACCAGGCGAGATGGATGTCACGGTTCCGCAAAAGCTTGATTTCATCATGAACCTTAAGGCTGCTGCAGAGCAAGACATTACGGTTACGGATAAAATGAAAAGCTATGTGAAAGACCCTGAGAACAACATCATCGAGTAAGTCTTGCTAGATCGGAATAGAATAAGAAAATGAAAACATGCGGGGTGAGCGGTAATTCTGTTCATCCCCTTGTTGCGATAAAGGAGTTGCATAACGATGCTCACATCGTTACAGGGTGCTATAGAGAGCGGCCTGTTATATGCGTTGATGGCGCTTGGCGTCTATATTACGTTTCGAATTCTCGACTTTCCGGATTTAACGGTAGACGGCAGCTTCACAACGGGAGCCGCGATTGGCGCAGTGATGTCCGTAAACGGTACGCCTCCGTGGATTGCAGTTATTTGTGCCTTTATTGGCGGAGCGATTGCGGGCACTTGCACCGGATTGCTTCATACGAAAGGCAAGATCAATGGCCTGTTGTCCGGAATCATTATGATGATTGCCTTATATTCGATTAACTTGCGTATTCTTGGCAAGCCAAACGTTTCGTTGCGCAATATGGACAATGTCTTTGACGGGGCTTCGGTGCTAGTGCTTGCTGTAATACTGGCTATTGCAGTTAAAGTATTGCTGGACCTATTCTTCAAAACCGATATGGGGTTAAGCTTGCGTGCAACTGGGGATAACTCGCGGATGATTCGCAGCTTCGGCGCGAATACTGACATTACAACGATTTTCGGTATTGCACTGTCTAATGCGTTAGTGGCTACTTCTGGAGCGCTTATCGCACAGCAGCAAAAGTTTGCGGACAACAGCATGGGTATCGGGATGATCGTAATCGGACTAGCTTCCGTTATCATTGGCGAGGCGATTTTCGGATCGAGGTCGATATTCCGCGCAACGCTCGCTGTTATTCTAGGAGCGATAATTTATCGGATTATTTTTGCGCTCGCGTTGCGCGTCGAGTGGCTTGAAGCGTCAGATATGAAGCTTATTACGGCGGTTATCATTATTTTCGCTCTCGTTGTACCTTCGGCAAGGCGCGCGGTGAAGATGAAGAGCGTCGCTCGCAAGCGTACGGCAGAGATGCTGGCGAAGGTCGGCAACGCCCCAGAAGCAGGAGGTGAGCGTTAATGCTTGAGATTGCTAACGTATCCAAGCTTTTCAATCCAGGCACGGTAGATGAGAAGACAGCGCTCGTAGGCGCCAATCTCGTAATGAAGCCAGGAGATTTTGTTACCGTTATCGGAAGTAACGGTGCCGGCAAGTCGACGCTTATGAACATTATCTCCGGCGTGATGAGACCGGATGCCGGCGATGTGAAGATCGACGGTCGCGTCATCTCCCCAATATCCGAGCATCAGCGGAGCCGTTGGATCGGACGTGTCTTCCAGGATCCGATGGCCGGCACGGCACCGCGCATGACGATCGAGGAGAATATGGCGATGGCCTATACCCGCGGCAAGTCGCGTGGCTTCTCCTTCGGCGTGAATAAAGCTAGGAAGAAAATTTTCAAAGAAGAATTGTCGCGTCTTGGCATTGGGCTTGAGAATCGTCTAAGCGCAAAGGTAGGCTTGTTGTCAGGCGGCGAGCGTCAAGCGCTAAGCTTACTTATGGCGACGTTCACCCGTCCGCAGATCCTATTGCTGGACGAGCATACGGCAGCGCTGGATCCGGCTCGAGCTGAGTTAATCACGACGCTGACGGAAAGCATCGTTCGCGAGATGAAGCTCACGACGCTTATGGTTACCCATAACATGGAGCAGGCGATCCGCCTAGGCAACCGTCTTATTATGATGGATAAGGGCCGCATTATTCTGAACGTCAATGAGGATCGTAAGCATAACCTCACCGTGGAGCAGTTGCTCGGCGAGTTCGAGCAGATCAGCGGCAAGAAACTGGCTGACGATCGCATCGTGCTGGGGTAGGGTATTAATGAGGGAGCCGCACTGCGTGGAAAGCGGGGGTTTGCGTCTGTGTTGTAACCGTATTGTTAGGGTTAGATTACAACGCGGATACAATACGGATTTCAAAAGCACCGTCCTCATCAAACCTTATATATAATAGAAGAAACGCGTGCGATATTGAGTCGCACGTGTTTTTTGTTGCGACTGAAACGATAGTTCGATTTCGTCGAACTAATTTTGACTAATGGGCTCCATTGTGCTCGATAGTGGCATTTCATCAAACTAATTTACCGTAAATAGCTCAAAAAACTAAAACCATTGAATTAATTTCCCGAAATGACATTACCGCTCGCAGCGACCAGTAGCAGGCAACTCAACATTCACTAGCAGCAAAGTAGTAGCAGCATTGATCGGCAATTAAATCTTCCCTCCTTATTTTTACTAATGAATTGCTGCTAGTGTCGTTATATAATGTGTTTCGGGTCAATAATGAGTGAGGACATCTCATATCGGATACAAAGAACGACACTTGCTACGTATGCTCGTTCAATTATCTTCGAACGAGCATGCACTTCTTCCTAGAGCGAGCTGAGTTGGAAGTGTTAGAGGGAATTGGAACGTAGCAAAGCTGGGCTCGAGCCGGAGAGTTTACGTTCCGTTTTCGATACTGTGATGCATCCTTAAACTCTAATTATAGCATCACAGTTTCAATGGTTGACGAAGGCCGAGTGCAGCGTTGCGTAGCGATTATTTTCCTCATAATCATTCCCATAGTGCGAGCAGTATTTATTTTGTTGCAATTGCCTATTAGATTCGGTATAATATTGACTGTTGGTCTGACGTTGCGTTGATGCGAGAGGTTGCCGACACACCCCGCTCCTTTGCCATGGAGCGCGTGAAGGGTTTTTCTCGCGGAGTATGTCCGATAATAAATTGGGCGATAGAAGGAGGGACTTATATGGCAAAGCAAAAGATTCGTATTCGTTTGAAAGCATACGATCACAGAATTCTTGATCAATCCGCAGAGAAAATCGTGGAAACTGCAAAACGTTCCGGTGCAGGCGTATCCGGGCCGATTCCGTTACCAACGGAAAAGCAAATCATCACCATTCTCCGTGCGGTACACAAGTACAAGGATTCGAGGGAGCAATTCGAACAACGCACTCATAAGCGTTTGATCGATATTGTTAACCCAACGCCGCAAACGGTTGATGCGTTGATGCGCCTGGATTTACCATCCGGTGTAGATATCGAAATCAAACTGTAATATCAGTATATGCGATCATAGAAAGGAAATGAGGTGTCAACATGAAAGGTATCTTAGGGAAAAAACTTGGAATGACTCAAGTGTTTACTCCTGAAGGAAACGTCATTCCAGTAACGGTAATCGAAGCTGGACCTTGCGTCGTTCTTCAGAAGAAAGACCAAGAGAACGATGGCTATGAAGCCGTTCAATTCGGTTTCTCCGATAAGAAAGAAAGCAGAACGAATAAGCCAGAGATCGGCCACGCTAAGAAAGCTGGCGCGACTCCTAAGCGCTACGTTCGTGAGATTCGCGGCATTATCCTTGGTGATTACGAAGTTGGCCAGGAAGTTAAGGCAGACTTGTTCGCAGAGGGCGAATTCGTTGACGTAACAGGTATTTCGAAAGGTAAAGGCTTTGCCGGCGTTATCAAACGTTGGGGACAAAGCACTGGACCGATGGCACACGGTTCGCGTTACCACCGTGGTCCAGGTTCGATGGGTTCGATCCAAGCTAACCGCGTACCGAAAGGCAAACGCCTTCCAGGTCACATGGGTAACGAAACGATCACAATCCAAAAGCTTGAAATTATCCGTGTAGATGCAGAACGTAACGTTCTTCTTGTAAAAGGTTCCATACCGGGCCCTAAAAACGGATTCGTTAAAGTAAAACAAACCGTTAAGAAATAATTGCTCTTGAAGAAAGGAGGAACAAGAAATGCCTACAGTTAAAGTATTGAACGTGAGTGGCGCATCCGTTGGCGAGCTTGAGCTTGCTGAAAACGTATTTGGTGTTACGCCAAACGTACCGGTTATGCACAGCGCCGTTGTCCTGCAACAAGCTGCTGAACGCCTTGGTACACACAAAACTAAAGGACGCTCCGAAGTACGCGGCGGCGGTCGTAAACCTTGGAAACAAAAAGGTACTGGCCGTGCTCGTCAAGGTAGCATTCGCTCCCCGCAGTGGGTTGGCGGCGGTACTGTATTCGGACCGACTCCACGCACTTACGGATTCAAGCTTCCTAAGAAAGTTCGTCGTCTTGCGATCAAATCCGCATTGTCTTCGAAAGTTATCGCGAACGAAATTATCGTTCTTGATCAACTGACATTCGCGGCTCCTAAGACGAAGGAATTCGCTAATATCTTGAACAACCTTAAGGTAGACCGTAAAGCGCTTGTTGTAACGGCTAACTATGAGGATAACGTAGCATTGTCCGCTCGCAACATTCCGGGCGTAAAATTCGTTGTAGCTGACGGCATCAATGTTCGTGACGTACTAGTGTATGATAAGCTGATCATCACTAAAGAAGCAGTAGAGAAAGTACAGGAGGTGCTTGCGTAATGAAAAATCCACGCGATATTATCAAGCGCCCGGTTATTACGGAACGTACGAGCGATTACATGGCTACAAAACGTTATGTGTTTGAAGTCGATCTTCGTGCGAACAAAACCGAAATCAAACAAGCTATTGAACAAATCTTCAAAGTAAAAGTAACCGGCGTTAACACTATGCGTGTAGCGGGTAAACCAAAACGTTATGGTAAACATAGCGGATACAGACCTGATTGGAAAAAAGCGATCGTTCAACTGAGCGCTGACAGCAAAGAACTTGAGTTCTTTGAAACGTCTGTTTAGAAAAGGAGGGAATACAAGTGCCAATTAAAAAGTACAAACCGACATCGCCAGCTCGTCGTGGTATGTCCGTCTCGACTTTCGAAGAAATTACGACAAGCACACCGGAGAAATCGTTGCTTGCACCGCTTTTCAAAAAAGCTGGTCGTAATAACCAAGGTAAAATTACGGTTCGTCACCATGGCGGCGGACACAAACGTAAATACCGTATCATCGATTTCAAACGTACTAAGGACGGTATCGTTGGTAACGTAGCGACGATCGAATACGATCCGAACCGTACTTCCAATATCGCTTTGATCCACTACGTGGATGGTGCGAAAGCTTACATCATCGCCCCTAAGGGATTGAAAGTCGGCGATCAAGTTATGTCCGGTCCTACGGCTGATATCAAGATCGGCAATGCTTTGCCGCTTGTGAATATCCCAGTCGGTACAATTATCCACAACATCGAATTGAAACCAGGTAAAGGCGGACAACTCGTTCGTGCTGCTGGTACGGAAGCTCAACTTCTTGGTAAAGAAGAAAACTACGTATCGATTCGTCTTAGCTCCGGCGAAGTTCGTCGCATTCTGAATACTTGCCGTGCAACAGTTGGTTCCGTTGGCAACGAAGATCACGAACTCGTGAAAATCGGTAAAGCCGGCCGTTCCCGTTGGTTGGGCAAACGTCCTGAAGTCCGCGGCGTAGTTATGAACCCTAACGATCACCCACACGGTGGTGGTGAAGGCCGTGCTCCAATCGGACGTAAATCCCCAATGTCTCCATGGGGCAAACCGACGCTTGGTTACAAAACTCGCAAGAAGAAAAAAGCATCGAGCCAATATATTATTCGTCGTCGCACGAAGTAATAACCGCTTGATACAAATCGCTTAACACGAACGTTATGTGAAGGGAGGAACACAAATGGGTCGCAGTTTAAAGAAAGGTCCGTTTATTGACGGGTACCTGCTTAAAAAAGTCGAGGTCTTGAACGAAACCGAGAAAAAAGTCGTTATCAAAACCTGGTCCCGCCGCTCGACCATTTTCCCGCAATTCATTGGTCACACGTTTGCAGTTTATGATGGTCGTAAGCATGTGCCGGTTTATGTAACGGAAGATATGGTTGGACACAAGCTTGGTGAATTTGCACCAACTCGTACGTACAAAGGCCATGCCGGCGAAGACAAAAAAACGGGCAGACGTTAATTTGCCCTTTATCACCTTTAATGAACGAGAGGAGGTTCCTACATGCAAGAAGCTAAAGCGCACGTTAAATTCGTTCGTATTGCTCCGCGCAAAGCGATGCTCGTTGCAGATTTGATCCGTGGTAAGCAAGTTGGCGAAGCGATTGCAATTTTGCGTCACACGCCGAGATCGGCTTCCCCGATTCTGGAGAAGTTGCTGAACTCTGCTATAGCGAATGCTGAGCACAACTACCAGCTAGACGTAAACAAATTGGTTATATCGCAAGCTTTCGTTAACCAAGGACCAACGATGAAACGTTTCCGTCCTCGTGCTATGGGACGTGCAAGCCGGATCAATAAAAGAACCAGCCACATCACCTTAGTGGTATCTGAAAAATAAGGAGGGATTACGTGTGGGTCAAAAGGTAAATCCAGTTGGCTTCCGTGTCGGAGTTATCCGTGATTGGGAGTCGAAATGGTTCGCAGGCAAAGATTTTGGCGATCTTCTAATGGAAGACGTTAAAATTCGTGAATATTTGAAAAACAAGCTGAAAGATGCAGCTGTTTCCCATATTGAGATCGAACGTGCAGCTAATCGCGTAAACGTAACGATCCAAACTGCAAAACCGGGTATGGTTATCGGTAAGGGCGGTTCCGAAGTGGAAAACCTGCGTACGGAGCTTGGCAAGATCACTAAAGGCAAAAAGGTTCACATCAACATCTCTGAAATCAAACACGCGGATCTTGACGCTATTCTTGTAGCAGAAAGCATCGCACAACAACTTGAGCGTCGTGTTTCTTTCCGTCGCGCATTGAAGCAAGCAATTCAACGCTCCATGCGTTCGGGTGCTAAAGGGATCAAAACCGCAGTTAGCGGACGTCTCGGCGGCGCGGAAATCGCACGTTCGGAAGGCTACAGCGAAGGTACAGTACCTCTTCATACACTGCGCGCAGATATTGATTACGGTACAGCAGAAGCACATACGACTTACGGCCGTATCGGCGTAAAAGTATGGATCTATCGCGGCGAAGTCCTTCCGACCAAGAAGAAAGCAGCTCCAGTGGAAGGAGGCAACTAATCATGTTGGTACCTAAACGTGTCAAACACCGCAAACAACAACGCGGTCATATGAAGGGTCGCGCTAAAGGCGGCACAACAGTAGCATTCGGCGAATATGGTCTTCAAGCACTTGAGCCTACATGGATCACGAACCGTCAGATCGAGGCAGCTCGTATCGCGATGACTCGTTATATCAAACGTGGCGGTAAAGTTTGGATCAAAATTTTCCCGGATAAGCCGATAACTCAAAAGCCTCTCGAGGTTCGTATGGGTAGCGGTAAAGGTAACGTTGAGAAGTGGGTTGCAGTCGTTAAACCAGGTAAGATCATGTTTGAACTTGCTGGTGTATCCGAAGAGATTGCTCGTGAAGCAATGCGCCTTGCTGCTCACAAACTGCCGATCAAAACGAAGTTCGTGAAACGCGAAGAAGTGGGTGGTGAAGCAAATGAAAGCTAATGAATTTCGCAACCTAACCTCTGCCGAGCTTGAACAACAGATCACTGGTTTTAAAGAAGAGCTTTTCAACCTTCGTTTCCAATTGGCTACTGGCCAACTGGATAACCCGACACGCATTCGTGACGTGCGAAAAGGAATTGCTCGCGCTAAAACGATCTTGCGTGAAAGAGAACTCGGCATCAGCAGCTAAAAATATTTTCTTGCAGTTATGAATCATCACGGCTGTAGGAAGGAGGAAGAACATGAGCGAACGCAATGCCCGCAAAGTGCTAATTGGCAAAGTCGTAAGCGACAAAATGGATAAAACAATTGTTGTTGCTATTGAGACTTACAAAAAACACAATTTGTACCATAAACGCATTAAAGTTACGAAAAAGTTTAAAGCGCACGATGAAAACAACCAAGCGAAAATTGGCGATATCGTGAAAATCATGGAGACTCGTCCACTTTCCAAAGACAAGCGCTTCAGACTTGTAGACGTTGTTGAAGTAGCGGTTGTTATTTAACGAGCGATAGCAGTACCTGAGCATTTTTCCGAAAGGAGGACGTTGAAATGATTCAACCATTTTCGCGCTTAGCAGTTGCTGACAACTCCGGCGCTAAAGAATTGATGTGTATCCGTGTACTGGGCGGTACAGGACGCCGCGTTGGGCACATTGGCGACTTGATCGTTTGCTCCGTCAAACAAGCAACACCAGGCGGCGTTGTCAAAAAGGGTGACGTTGTAAAAGCCGTTATCGTTCGCACAAAGCGTTCGGTTCGTCGTAAAGACGGTTCCTACATCGCATTCGATGAGAATGCAGCGGTAATCGTTAAAGAAGATAAGAGCCCGCGTGGCACACGTATCTTTGGACCTGTTGCTCGTGAGCTTCGCGATAAAGATTTCATGAAAATCGTATCGCTGGCACCAGAAGTAATCTAATCAACCCTATATAAGCTTGAAAGCACAAGCGTGCAGGAGGTGTAACTCATGCCAAGGCTGAAAAAAATACTTGAATCCCATAACAATAAATTGCACGTTAAAAAAGACGATACGGTCATCGTCATTACCGGTAAAGACAAAGGTAAGAAAGGCCGTGTAATCGCTGCGTACCCGCGTGAAAATCGCGTGCTCGTAGAGGGCGTTAACATGGTGAAGAAGCATACTCGTCCATCGCAAGCAAACCCGCAGGGCGGTATCATTGAACAAGAAGCGCCAGTACACGTATCGAACGTCATGCATATCGATCCGAAAAGCGGTAAAGTAACACGTATCGGATACAAAGTGCTCGACAACGGTAAAAAAGTACGAATCGCTAAACGTTCCGGAGAAGTAATCGACTAATCGTTACAGTAGGAAAGGAGGTCCATGAAAATGGCAGCAAGAATGAAAGATCGTTTTCTCAATGACATCACACCTGCTCTTATGCAGAAGTTTAACTATACGTCTGTAATGCAAGTGCCGAAAATTGAGAAGGTTGTTATCAACATGGGGGTAGGCGAAGCGGTTTCCAATTCAAAAATCCTCGATGTAGCTGTTGAAGAACTACGTATCATTTCCGGTCAAAAACCAGTCGTGACTCGCGCGAAGAAGTCGATCGCCGGCTTCAAACTTCGTGAGAACATGCCAATCGGGGTTAAAGTGACATTGCGCGGCGAGCGCATGTACCATTTCCTTGACAAGCTGTTCAACATCTCGCTTCCACGCGTACGTGACTTCCGAGGTGTTTCGAACAAGGCATTTGATGGTCGCGGAAACTACACGCTCGGTTTGAAAGAGCAATTGATTTTCCCGGAGATTGAATACGATAAAGTCGATAAAGTGCGCGGTATGGACATCGTCATCGTCACGACGGCAAAAACGGACGAAGAATCTCGTGAATTGCTGACCCAATTGGGCATGCCGTTCACGAAGTAATCCACTTTTAGGAGGTGTAATACCCAGTGGCAAAAACTTCGATGAAAGTGAAGCAACAACGCACACCGAAATTTCAAGTGCGTGCATATACGCGCTGTGAGCGTTGCGGCCGTCCGCATTCTGTTTTGCAAAAGTTTAAAATTTGCCGGATTTGTTTCCGTGAGTTAGCACATAAGGGCCAGATTCCTGGCGTTAAAAAAGCAAGCTGGTAAAATGCCTAGTTCGGGAAGGAGGTTAACACAATGGTTATGTCTGATCCGGTTGCAGATATGTTGACGCGTATTCGTAACGCGAATGTCGTTCGTCATGAGACCGTGGAAATGCCCGCTTCGAAAATGAAGAAGCAAATTGCTGAAATTTTGAAGCGTGAGGGTTTTATCCGCGATGCTGAATATATCGAAGACAACAAACAAGGTATGATCCGTATTTTCCTGAAATACGGCCCTAACCAAGAGCGCGTTATTACAGGCCTGAAACGTATTTCGAAACCTGGCCTTCGCGTTTACACACAATCAACTGAAATCCCACGCGTTTTGGGCGGCCTTGGAATTGCTATCATTTCCACGTCCAAAGGGGTTATGACGGATAAAGAAGCTCGTCAGGTTAAATCCGGCGGCGAAGTAGTCTGCTACGTTTGGTAAGTAACAAGTCACAAAGACAGGAGGTGTAACAATGTCCCGTATTGGTCGTAAACCGATCCAAGTGCCTAACGGCGTTACTGTTAACTTGGACAACACAGTTATTACTGTAAAAGGACCGAAAGGCTCGCTTTCCCGCGAAGTTCACAAAGATATGAAAGTGAACGTATCGGAAACAGAAATCCTTATCGAACGTCCTTCCGACAATAAATTGCATCGTTCTTTGCACGGAACGACTCGCAGCATCATCGCTAACATGGTGAGCGGCGTTACTGAAGGCTTCTCGAGAAATCTTGAGCTGGTAGGAGTAGGTTACCGTGCGAATAAAGCTGGCGATAAGATCGTTCTTAACGTTGGTTACTCCCACCCGGTGGAGATTGTTCCCGAGGCTGGTATTGAGTTTGACGTTCCTGCGAACACGAAAATCACGGTTCGCGGTATCGACAAAGAGCGCGTAGGCGCTGTTGCTGCTCAAATCCGCTCCGTTCGTGAACCAGAGCCTTATAAAGGCAAAGGTATCAAGTACGAAGGCGAACGCATCATCCGCAAAGAAGGTAAAGCTGGTAAGAAGAAATAAGCAAACGGCTTGTTTGCTTAAGATAGCGTCCTAAGGCAATGAGAAAGGAGTGAACCTTGCATGATTACGAAAGGCGATAAAAACAAGGCTCGTCTGAAAAGACACCTACGTGTTCGCAAAAAAATCAACGGTACAGCTGCACGTCCACGTCTGTCTGTATTCCGTTCCTCCAAGCATATGTATGCACAATTGATCGATGACGTTGCAGGTGTAACGATCGCATCCGCGTCCACAATGGACAAAGAGTTGACAGAAGCTGTCGCCAACGGCGGCAACATCGATGCAGCTACGAAAGTAGGCCAATTGATTGCACAACGCGCTCAAGCGAAAGGGGTAACCCAAGTCGTATTCGACCGCGGCGGTTACTTGTATCACGGCAGAATTTCAGCACTTGCGACAGCAGCTCGCGAAGCTGGCCTGGAATTCTAATCGACTTTACTTATAAGGAGGTTAAATGACTTGCGTGTAGATCCGAATACGTTAGAACTGACTGAAAAAGTTGTTAATATCAATCGCGTAGCGAAAGTTGTAAAAGGCGGACGCCGTTTCAGCTTTAGTGCGCTTGTAGTAGTCGGCGACGGCAAAGGCTGGGTCGGCGCAGGGATCGGTAAAGCAGGCGAAGTACCTGATGCGATTCGCAAAGGTATCGAAGATGCTAAGAAAAACCTGATCCATGTACCGCTCGTAGGAACAACGATTCCTCACCTTGTCCTCGGACATTTCGGCGCTGGAGAAGTACTCCTGAAGCCGGCATCCGAAGGTACTGGCGTTATCGCTGGAGGCCCGGTTCGTGCTGTTCTTGAGCTTGCTGGTGTAGGCGACATTTTGACGAAATCGCTCGGTTCTTCGAACTCCATGAACATGGTAAACGCGACGCTTGAAGGTCTTTCCCGTTTGAAACGTGCGGAAGAAGTTGCGAAGCTTCGTGGTAAAACTGTCGAAGAGCTGTTAAGTTAAGGAGGGAAATACGATGGCAAAATTGCAAATCACCCTCGTTCGCAGTTTGATCGGCCGCAACGAGAAACAACGTGCTACTGTTGAAGCGCTTGGCCTTCGCAAAATTCGCCAAGCTGTTGTTTTGGACGATAGCGCAGCTATCCGCGGCATGGTTAACGCTGTTAGCCACTTGGTTAAAGTTGAAGAAGTATAAGATAGCTTTCAAGAAATAAATAAGGAGGTGCACGAACGATGAAATTGCATGAGCTAGCACCAGCACCGGGTTCGACTCAAGCGCCTAAGCGCAAAGGCCGCGGTATCGGTTCCGGAAACGGTAAAACAGCCGGTAAAGGCCATAAGGGTCAAAACGCTCGTTCCGGCGGCGGCGTTCGTCCTGGTTTCGAGGGCGGACAAAACCCGTTGTATCGTCGAGTGCCGAAGCGCGGATTCAACAACCGTTTCCGTACCGAGTATGCGATTGTTAACATTGAAGAACTAAATAGCTTTGCAGCAGGTACAGAAGTCACTCCAGAAGTTCTTCTTGAGCAAGGGATCGTCAAAAATCCGCTTGCAGGAATTAAAATTTTGGGTAACGGTGAAATTAGCGTTTCGCTTACTGTAAAAGCAAGCAAGTTCTCTCAATCTGCGGTAGAGAAAATCCAGGCTGCCGGCGGTAAAACCGAGGTGATCTAATTGTTCAAGACCGTGTCCAATATTTGGAAGGTGGCGGATCTTCGTACAAGGATCCTGTTCACTCTCATGATTCTTCTTGTATACCGCATCGGGGCATTCATTCCGGTGCCTGACGTCGACAAGAGCGTGTTCGAGCAAGTCAATGAAGCCGGAACGGATTTGTTCGGCTTGCTTAACACGTTTTCCGGCGGTGCTTTGTTCCAATTCTCCATCTTCGCAATCGGAATTACGCCGTATATCACGGCTTCGATCATCGTACAGCTATTGTCGATGGACGTCATTCCAAAGTTTGCGGAGTGGGCTAAGGAAGGCGAGAACGGCAAACGCAAGCTCGCTCAAATCACTCGTTACGGTACGATTGTGCTCGGTCTTGTTCAAGGCTTTGCAACTGCAATCGGCTTTAATCGTCAGTATGGTCAACAAATGATTCCTAACGCTACCTTCGTTGACTACTTAGTCATTGCTATCATTTTGACTGCAGGTACTGCTTTCTTGATGTGGCTTGGCGAGCAGATCACGGAGAAGGGCATCGGAAACGGTATTTCCATTCTGATCTTCGCTGCAATCGCGGCAGGTATCCCTGGACATATCCGTACGATCTACCAAGATCAATTCATCGGTGTACAAGACCAACTGTTCTTGAACATCATTAAGGTAATTCTGATTCTCATTGCGATCATCGCAATCATTGTCGGCGTTATCTTCGTTCAGCAAGGTATTCGCAAGATTCCGGTTCAATACGCTAAACGCGTCGTTGGACGGAAAATGTACGGTGGACAATCGACGCATATCCCGATGAAAGTGAATGGCGCTGGCGTTATTCCTGTCATCTTCGCGGTATCGCTCATCATGTTCCCGATTACGATTGCCGGATTCTGGGCCGACAAAGCGTGGGCGACATGGATTATGGACAATATGTACTATGACAAGCCGCTTGGTATGGTATTGTATGTACTGCTCATCATCGGTTTCACCTTCTTCTACACATTCGTGCAAATCAATCCTGTGCAAATGGCGGATCAAATGAAGAAGAATGGCGGCTACATCCCGGGCATTCGCCCAGGCAAGCCAACTTCCTCTTACTTGACTCGTGTCATGTCACGGATTACACTGACGGGTGCAATCTTCCTGGCGGTTATCTCCCTATTGCCGGTCGTGTTCGGTAAGATTGCCGGATTGCCAACGTCCGTTCAGCTTGGCGGTACCTCGCTTCTGATCGTTATCGGGGTTGCGCTAGACACGATGAAGCAAATCGAGAGCCAGTTGATCAAACGCCATTACAAAGGGTTTATCAATAAATAACAATAGGTTCTGACCGGGCTTTGCGCGATCGACAACGATATTGTGCGGGAAGCCCGCCCGAGCCTATTGTGCTTAAAGCGAGGAACACGGCAATGAACATTTTATTCATGGGCCCTCCAGGGGCAGGCAAAGGAACGCAGGCTGAACGTATTGTAGAAGAATTCAGCGTACCGCATATTTCCACGGGCGATGCTTTCCGTCTTGCTATGAAGCAAGGAACTGCCATTGGTCTTAAGGCGAAGGAGTATATCGATCAAGGTTTGCTCGTTCCCGATGAGATCACGAATGGAATCGTGAAGGAGCGTCTTGCTCTGGACGATTGCAAAAACGGTTTTCTGCTCGACGGTTTCCCTCGCACGCTCCAACAAGCCGAAGCGCTTGACGGCATGCTTGCAGAACTGAACCGCGGCATTGACCATGTCGTTAACTTGAAGGTTGATCGCGGATTGCTGCTTGCCCGTCTTACAGGCAGACGCATCTGCAAATCTTGCGGCTCGACTTATCACGTGATGTTCAACCCGCCAAAGGTTGAAGGCATCTGTGACAAAGACGGCGGAGAGTTGTATCAACGTTCAGATGATACAGAGGAGAAGGTAGGCACGCGCCTGGATGAGTATACATCCAAGACGGCCCCTCTGCTCGATTACTACAGCACTAAAGGTCTCCTGCGTGAAGTCGACGGCGAGAAGGACATCGAAGTCGTAACATCCGAAATCGTATCCTGCTTGAGAGGTTCATTGTAATGATTATATGCAAATCCGAATCGGAGCTGCGGTATATGAGGGAGGCAGGACGCATCGTTGCGGAAACGCATCGACTGATGGCTGCAGCGGTTAAGCCGGGCATCACCACGGGTGAGCTCGACGAAATCGCCGACAAGTTCATTAGAAGTCAAGGTGCGATACCTTCCTTCAAAGGTTACAATGGTTTTCCTTCCAGCGTTTGCGCTTCTGTGAATGACGAGCTTGTACACGGCTTCCCTGGGTCACGCAAGTTGAACGAGGGCGATATTGTCAGTATTGATATCGGAGCGCAGTACGAAGGCTATCATGGCGATTCGGCTTGGACCTATGCGGTCGGAGCAGTATCGGATGAAGTTCAAAGGCTGCTAGATGTAACGGAAGCATCGCTATATGCGGGGCTTGCGCTCATCAAACCAGATGTTCGTTTATACACGATATCGCATGCCATTCAAAAGGTTATTGAGAATGCTGGATTCTCCGTTGTACGTGAATACGTAGGGCACGGAATCGGCGCGGACCTCCATGAGGAACCGCAAATACCGAACTATGGTATACCGGACCGCGGACCACGACTCAAGCCGGGAATGGTGCTTGCAATCGAGCCAATGGTTAATATCGGTGAACGGTATGTCCATACGCTCGAAGACAATTGGACGGTCGTAACAGATGACGGTTCATGGTGCGCTCACTTTGAGCACACGGTGGCCGTAACAGAGGACGGCTTTGAAATATTGACCACTTTGCCGCAGCAGCCATAAGCTATGGCCATGGATGCGCGTCCCCAGATTGGTCAGTTCGTCAAAGTGCTTCGCGGCAAGGACGAAGCAAGCTTGGCAGTCATCGTAGCAATCATCGACGACAGGTTCGTGATGATAGCCGACGGCGACAAGCGGAAGTTCGATCAGCCGAAGAAAAAGAACGTTCTGCATCTTGAGCTACAGCCTGAAATAAGCCAAGAGGTAACAAGCAGTATGCTTGAAGCCGGCAGGGTAACCAACGCCAAGTTACGTTATGTGATTCAGAAGTTTGCGCAAGCGAAAGGAGAATGACGGTGGCTAAGGAAGACGTCATTGAGGTCGAAGGCACGGTAATCGAACCGTTGCCAAATGCGATGTTCAAGGTGGAGCTGGAGAACGGTCATCAGATTCTCGCACACGTTTCCGGGAAGCTCAGAATGCATTTTATCCGCATCCTGACAGGAGACAAAGTGGTTATACAGTTATCGCCTTATGATTTATCAAGAGGGCGCATCACCTATCGGAAGTAGGCCGAATAAGCCTGCTGCCGAAAGATTCGGGAGGTAATCACAATGAAGGTCAGACCTTCGGTAAAGCCGATCTGCGAAAAATGCAAAGTCATTCGTCGTAAAGGCAACGTTATGGTGATTTGTGAAAATCCGAAACACAAACAAAAACAAGGATAGAAGGAGGAATATATAGCCTATGGCACGTATAGCTGGTGTAGACTTGCCGCGTGATAAACGCGTCGAAATCGCCTTGACGTACATCTTCGGTATTGGCAAGAAGACTTCACAAACTTTGTTGACTGCTGCTGATGTTAACTATGACACTCGCGTTCGCGATCTTACTGAAGACGAATTGGGCCGTTTGCGTGAAGCAATCGACAAAAGCGTTAAAGTAGAAGGCGACCTGCGTCGTGAAATTTCGCTTAACATTAAACGCCTGACTGAAATCGGCTGCTACCGTGGTCTTCGTCACCGTCGCGGTTTGCCTGTTCGCGGTCAACGTACAAAAACAAACGCTCGTACTCGCAAAGGTCCTCGTCGGACTGTAGCTAACAAGAAGAAATAAGAAGGGAGGATAATGGACAATGGCTAAACCGAAAAAAGTCGTACGTACAAAACGTCGCGACCGGAAAAATATTGACTCTGGCGTTGCGCACATTCGCTCGACGTTTAACAATACGATCGTTACGATCACGGATCCGCACGGCAATGCAATCTCCTGGGCAAGCTCCGGTAACCTTGGATTCAAGGGCTCCCGTAAGAGCACGCCATTCGCTGCTCAAATGGCTGCTGAATCCGCAGCGAAAGCTGCAATGGAGCATGGCATGAAAACTGTCGAAGTGATGGTTAAAGGTCCAGGCGCAGGCCGCGAAGCAGCGATCCGCTCGCTTCAAGCTGCAGGATTGGAAGTTAACCTCATTAAAGACGTTACCCCAGTTCCGCATAACGGATGCCGTCCTCCGAAACGTCGTCGCGTGTAGTTGGATCAACGGTGGTATCAAATAACTGCAACTTGTGAATAATGGTTGTGAAGGTTTGGCATACTACGAGATTTGACTTAAAATAACGTAATAACGGAGCGACGTTTGAAGGAGGGTACTATTAGTGATTGAGATCGAAAAGCCGAAAATCGAAACCGTTGAACTGAATGACGAGGGAACTTACGGACGGTTCGTCGTTGAACCGCTCGAACGCGGATACGGAACGACGCTTGGAAATTCGCTTCGCCGAATTTTGTTGTCTTCGTTGCCGGGAGCAGCAGTAACCTCGGTTCAGATCGACGGAGTGCTTCACGAGTTCTCTACGGTTCCCGGAGTGATTGAGGATGTTACCGAAATCATTCTGAACCTGAAGGGCCTCTCGTTAAAAATCCACTCCGATGAAGAAAAGGTGTTGGAAATCGACGCGGAAGGCGAAGGGAACGTTACGGCGGGCGACATTCGAGCTGACAGTGATGTCGAGATTTTAAGCCCTGATCTTCACATCGCAACCTTGGCCTCCGGCGCGCGGCTCCATATGCGGATTTTTGCCAATCGGGGACGCGGCTACGTGCAAGCGGACCGCAACAAGAGAGAGGATCAACCGATCGGAGTTATTCCTGTCGATTCGATCTACACGCCAATTACTCGTGTCAACTACAGCGTTGAAAATACGCGCGTCGGTCAAGTCACTAACTATGACAAACTGACGCTTGAAGTATGGACGGACGGTAGCATTAGACCGGAAGAGGCTGTAAGCCTCGGCGCTAAAATTTTGACCGAGCATTTGGACTTGTTCGTTGGATTAACCGATGAAGCCAAAGACGCGGAGATAATGGTCGAGAAGGAAGAAGACAAGAAAGAGAAAGTTCTGGAGATGACGATCGAGGAACTGGACCTTTCCGTACGTTCTTACAACTGCTTGAAACGCGCAGGCATTAACACCGTTCAAGAGCTGATTACGAAATCCGAAGAGGACATGATGAAGGTTCGTAACTTGGGCCGCAAATCCCTCGAGGAAGTTCAAGAGAAGCTGGAAGAGCTGGGCCTCGGCCTGCGTATGGAAGAGTAGAGACCAACTTAGTGTAGACAACATTGCAAGGGAGGGGAAAACAAGATGGCATATCAAAAATTAGGACGTGACGCTAGTGCACGGAAGGCTTTGTTCCGTGACCTCGTTACTGACTTGTTCCTTTATGAGCGTATCCAAACGACAGAAGCTAAAGCGAAAGAAGTTCGTTCAATCGCTGAGAAGCTGATCACGAAAGCGAAGCAAGGTGATCTTCATGCTCGTCGTCAAGTAGCAGCTTATGTTCGTCGCGAATCCGTTGACGGTGAGCAAGACGCAATCCAAAAGCTGTTCTCCGAACTGGCCACCCGTTACTCGGAACGTGCGGGCGGATACACGCGCATCCTGAAGCTAGGACCTCGTCGCGGCGATGCTGCGCCTATGGTTTACCTGGAACTGGTTGACCGCGCGTAATTGACCGGACCTATCGCAAGAGCTGCAATCGTCCTTCTTGAAGGACGATGCCGCAATTGCGTAGTATATAAGCCTTGTGCCTATATACAGAGAAAGGGTGGACCCTTGCGGCCACCTTTTTTTATTGGGTAATCAGATTGCAGTGGCCAGGAGGTGTCAGCGATGAGGAACATTTGCGTGAAAGTAAGCTACGACGGAGCCGGATTTAACGGCTTTCAGTCGCAGCCTTACGGAAGAACCGTTCAGGATGAGATTGAGAAGGCGATCAAGCTTTTGACCGGCGAGACGATTATTATAATCGGTTCGGGACGCACCGATGCTGGCGTGCATGCGCAAGGTCAGGTATTCAACTTCTACACGGAGTCGACCATACCGACGGAACGGTGGGCTATTGCCCTCAATACGCGCTTGCCGAAAGATATCGTCATTATAGAAGCCATTGATGTGCCTGAACACTTTCATGCGAGACGTTCGGCTAAGCGCAAGACGTACCGCTATACGATCGACACCGGGAAGTTTCCCGATGTGTTCGGACGGCAGTACCGCTTTCATCATCCGGCTCCTCTGAATGTGGAGGCGATGCGGGAGGGACTCATGCACCTCATTGGCGAGCATGATTTCACCTCGTTCACCTCGATTCACTCGACTAAGCCGCATCATGTGCGTACCGTGTATGAAGCCGACTTCGTGAAGGAAGGACCTATCGTACATATGTACATTACCGGCAACGGATTTCTGTATAATATGGTGCGTGTTATTATGGGGACTTTGCTGTGGGTAGGCGAAGGCAAGCTCGTTCCGGACGATGTGAAACGGATCCTTGAAGGCCGTAATCGTTCACTTGCGGGACCAACGGCTATGGCCCATGGACTAATGCTGCTGAACGTCGAATATTCCGGCCAAACGTCATTATAATTAGCTATAAATAACTTGCTTATACCTAGTCTTTATAGTAGAATATAACTTGTGCTTTCGAAGTGGCTATCCCACAGCCCCGACTGAGAAAGTTACAAACTTGGCGATCAACAATGAATATCAAACCAACGGAAACGTTGTTATAAAAAAATGATTAATGTATGAGAATTAAGGAGGATCATCCATGCGTACCACCTATATGGCTAAGCCAAATGAAGTTGAGCGTAAATGGTTCGTCATCGATGCGGAAGGCAAAACGCTTGGTCGTTTGGCTAGTGAAGCTGCTGCTCTTATCCGCGGCAAACACAAACCGCAATTTACGCCACATGTTGATACAGGAGATTTCGTCGTTGTTATCAACGCTGAGAAGATCGTATTGACAGGCAAGAAAATGTCGGACAAAATGTACTACCGTCACTCGATGCACCCAGGCGGTCTGAAAGTTACACCAGCACAAGAAATGATCAAAAACAAGCCAGAACGCGTTATCGAATTCGCCGTTCACGGTATGTTGCCTAAGAATCGTCTTGGTGACAAAATGAAGCTTAAACTTAAAGTATACGCAGGTGCGGAACATCCACATCAAGCACAAAACCCTGAAGTTTACGAACTTCGCGGGTAATAAAGAGGAGGACAAGTTTCATGGCTCAAGTGCAATACTATGGAACCGGTCGTCGTAAACACTCTGTTGCACGTGTACGTCTTGTGCCGGGTGAAGGACGAATCATTGTTAATAAACGCGATTTGAATGAATATTTTGGTTTAGAAACACTCAAGCTGATCGTAAAACAACCGCTTAACCTGACTGATACGCTTTCGAAATATGACGTATTGGTTATCGCTAACGGCGGCGGCATGTCCGGTCAAGCCGGCGCTATCCGTCACGGTATTTCCCGCGCATTGCTCAAAGCTGACCCGGAATTCCGTCCAGCTCTGAAACGCGCAGGCTTCCTGACTCGTGATCCGCGTATGAAAGAACGTAAAAAATACGGTCTTAAAGCGGCACGTCGCGCTCCACAATTCTCGAAACGTTAATACGCTTACGACGATACCTTCTCTGCACGCCAGGGAAGGTATTTTTTGTTTTTACCACATAAGAATTGTAAGATTTCGTGATACTGGAAATTATAAATTCTTAATGGCGATAAAACCTTCCTCTGGACGCGGTCGCTCATCTTCGAAAGGCTTCGATAAAGGTTTTCTCATTAGTGTATATTGGTTCAAACAAAGGATTGAACAATGGGAGCGAAAGACGTATAATTTTATTACAGACCAATTTACTTGGAATTAATGACGGAGGGCAAACTCAATGAATCTTTTCGAAAAAGAAGCGCTTATCGCGCAAAAGGCTGTTGAGCTTGAGAATGCGACGCCAGAGGAAATCATCGCTTTTGCGGTAGAGACATTCCCTAATATTACTTTCGCCTGCAGCTTCGGCGCGGAAGATGTCGTATTAGTTGATATGCTTCAAAAAATTAGTCCGAAAACAGATATTTTCTATCTGGACACGGATTTCCATTTCAAAGAAACGTATGAGACGCGCGACCGTATGGTAGAGCGCTACCCGGGCATTCCTTTCGTAGAAGTGAAGCCTGAGCTTACGCCTGAGGAGCAAGCTGCTCAGTTCGGCGAAGAGCTGTGGAAATCCGACGCGAACGCCTGCTGCAATATTCGTAAAGTCAAGCCGCTCACGAACATTCTTTCGAAATACGAAGCTTGGATTACGGGGATTCGCCGCGATCAAGCGCCTACACGCGCCAACTCGAAGAAAATCGAATACGATACGAAATTCGGTTTGGTAAAGTTCAACCCGATCGCAAGCTGGACCAACGAAGACGTGTGGAACTACATTCGCGAGAATGACGTTATCTACAACCCGCTGCATGACCAAAACTACCCAAGCATCGGCTGCGAGCAATGCACTCGTAAAGTTATGCCGGGCGAAGACCCGCGCGCGGGTCGCTGGGCTGGACAAGAGAAAACGGAATGCGGTTTGCATAAATAATTGGATGTAAGGTTTACACCTTGAGGAGGCACTTGTACACTATGAGTCAAATTTTACCGCATGGCGGCGTACTGGTTAACCGTGTCGCTGCTGGCGCAGAACGCGAAGCACTGTTGAACGAAGTTGCAGGATTGAAATCCATCACGATCAATACATGGACGATCTCCGACCTTGATCTGATTGGCGTAGGCGCATTCTCGCCGCTGACAGGTTTCTTGAACGAAGCTGACTACCGCAGTGTCGTTGATACGATGCGTCTTGCGAATGGCACCGTATGGAGCATTCCGATTACTCTGGCCGTTGAAGACGCGAAAGCTGCTGAGCTTACGGTTGGCGAGCGCGCGGCGCTTGTTGGCGAAGACGGCATCGTATACGGGGTAATCCAAGTAGAGAGTATCTACAAGGTCGACCAAAAGCATGAAGCCGTTAACGTATTCAAGACGGATGATCTGGAACATCCAGGCGTTCAGAAGCTGTTCGAACGTTCTTCGACGTATGTTGGGGGTGCGATCACGGTTCTTAACCGTCCGCAGCCAGAGAAGTTCGAAGAATTCTATTTTGACCCGTCCGAGACGCGCCGCATGTTCGCTGAGAACGGCTGGAAGACGGTTGTAGGCTTCCAGACCCGTAACCCGGTTCACCGTGCTCACGAGTACATCCAGAAGACGGCTATGGAGATCGTAGACGCTCTGTTCCTCAATCCGCTTGTCGGCGAAACGAAGTCGGACGATGTTCCGGCTAACGTTCGTATGAAAAGCTACCTGGCGCTTCTTGAGAACTACTATCCGAAGGATCGTGTATTCCTTGGCGTATTCCCGGCTGCTATGCGTTATGCAGGACCACGCGAGGCGATCTTCCACGCGCTTGTACGCAAAAACTATGGCTGCTCCCACTTTATCGTAGGACGCGACCATGCCGGCGTAGGCGACTACTACGGCACGTATGAAGCACAAGACCTGCTCAAGACGATTCCTGCCGAAGATCTAGGTATTACGCCGCTGTTCTTCGAGCATAGCTTCTTCTGCACAAGCTGCGGCAATATGGCTACTTCGAAGACTTGCCCGCATGACAAGTCGGTTCATCTCACTTTGTCGGGTACGAAGGTTCGCGCTTTGCTGCGCGACGGCGTTTGCCCGCCGCCGGAATTCTCCCGTCCGGAAGTGGCGAAGATTCTCATTGAAGGCATGTCCGAACAGCCGGTTAGCTAATTCGAAATAAGCAAGTGTTGTCCGATAAGACAAGACTCACATAATACGCCATCTCGTCCCATATAAATGGTAGTGTGCTGTTGCCGCATCATTATATGAAGGACGGGGTGGTTTTTTTATGCGCCGATTAGGTCGGCATTTCGTCGTATGGATTAATTATAAGGGAGCGATCCGGATCACAATTGGTTTGATCGTGATCGCCTTAACGGCCGTACTGCTCGGACAAGGAATGCCTTCGGCTCGAACATGGTCGTATTGGACGATGCCGTTGTCCGGCAAGACGATCGCGATCGATGCCGGACACGGCGGCGTTGATGGAGGCGCGATGAGCAAGGAGGGCGTAATCGAGAAGGACTTGAACCTTGCAATAGCCCTCTACCTGCGCGATTATTTGCAGCAGGCGGGTGCTGTCGTCTTAATGACGCGCGAAGGGGATTACGACCTAGCCACTGGAGATTCGCGCGCTTACAGCAAGCGGAAGACCGAAGATCTTAAGAAGCGAGTTGCGCTCATTAAGGAGAATCATCCTGCGGCCGTCATCAGCATCCATATGAACAGTATTCCGTCGGATAAGTGGTCGGGTGCGCAGACGTTTTTCCACCCGGACAAACATCCGGACAACCGATCGCTTGCAACATTCATCCAGGATGAGATAAAACGCAATCTGGAGAATACGAGCCGTATGCCGGCGACGAAGAAGGATGTCTATGTGCTGAAGGAGCTTGCGGATGTTCCTACTGCGCTCGTCGAGGTCGGATTTCTATCAAATCCGGGGGAGGCTGCACGCCTGGCGGATACGGAATACCAGCGCCAGGTTGCCGCATCGATCTATCAAGGCATACTAAGATACAGCTCCGGCGAGAAGGTTACCGAGGTGCAGGAGTAGCGCCAGCGAACGAACGAAACAGTCGTTTTTCGCTGGTTGGCTGATGGACATACTATGCTATAATTAGAGTTAATCCGTTCGAAATGTGATTACATAAAGGTGGGACATAACCGATGTTAACGCGTGAACAAGTGATTGATCTCGTCGGTTCGGTGACGAGTGCGTATAGCGCGGATGGAATTACGATCCGCGACGTAATGGTAAGGGACCGTCAAGTATCGTTGACGGTCCTTGGGGCCGGCGCGGACGTGCAAACCGCGCTGGAAGCCTCGCTTCGCGAGGCGCTGGCGCGGGAGGGTGCCGAAACCGTGCATTGCCGGTTTCGGAGCGAGCCCGCGCCTGACGCTGGCAGCAAGGCTAAGCCTGCTGCGCCTGCGGGAGCAGGGGCGGCGCCGGTGCAGGGGCACGGCGCCGGACTCGCCAGCGCGTTGCTGGATCCTGCCAGCAACGTGAAGTTCATCGCCGTCGCCAGCGGCAAGGGCGGCGTCGGCAAGTCGACGGTGACCGTGAACCTGGCGGTCGCCTTAGCCCGCAAGGGCAAGCGCGTCGGCATTATCGACGCCGACATCTACGGCTTCAGCGTGCCCGATATGATGGGCATCGAGGAGCGTCCGAACGTCGTGAACGAGCGGGTGATCCCGATCGAGAAGTTTGGCGTTAAGGTAATGTCGATGGGCTTTTTCGTCGAGGATAACAGCCCGATCGTATGGCGCGGACCGATGCTCGGCAAGATGCTGCGCAACTTTTTCCAGGAAATCGAATGGGGCGAGCTCGACTACTTGCTGCTTGATCTGCCTCCAGGCACAGGCGACGTAGCGCTCGACGTTCATCAGATCATTCCGCAGAGCAAGGAAATTATCGTTACGACTCCGCATGCAACAGCGGCTTTCGTAGCTGCCCGGGCAGGAGCGATGGCCATTAAGACGGAGCATGAGATTATCGGCATCGTCGAGAACATGTCGTATTACGTCTCCACTTCGACAGGGGAGAAGGAGTACGTGTTCGGACGCGGAGGCGGCGCAAGGCTTGCCGAATCGCTTAATGCGGATTTACTTGCCCAAATTCCGCTCGGCGCACCGGATAACCATATATCCGAACCGGATTTCGCACCGTCGGTCTATAAGGCCGACACGGAGACGGGCGGCTTGTACTTGGAGCTGGCGGATCGGGTGCTTAGAAAGCTCGAAGGCTAGGAAGCCGAATCAGCCAAAACATAACAACATAGAGAAGAAGCCAGAATAGCAATCGCGTTGCTGCGTTCTGGCTTCTTCACTTCCTTGCTTTTAACTCTCGCCCTCGCCGCCTGACTCCTCGCCGCCGGATTCCTCGCCACCTGATTCCTCACCGCCGGATTCCTCACCGGACGCTGGTTCTTCTTCCTTCTTTTTCTTCTCGACTTTCTCTTCCGGATTCGGCTTAAGCTCCTCCTGCACCGCTTTCTTCATCAAGTCAAGCACTTCAAGGCGGAAAAGCGGATTTTGCATCGATTCCTGCATGAGCGACATGACTTCTTTGCGGTATTGCGTGCTTTGCAGCACCTCGAGAATCATTTTGTCCATTTCCGGCGTCTTCAGAACTTTAACGAGATCGGCTTGATACGACGGATCCTTGATCAATTCCTTGTGAATTTCTTTGTTCTGCTTGTTGACTGACTTGGCGAACTCCCCCGCGAACCGCGTATCGACCATCAGTTTCTTAATGACTTTGTCGTAGTCGGGGGAGACGAGCACGTCTTTGACCGCAAGTCGTACTTCCTCCTGATCCTGAACGGAGAGGAGCTTCGACGTACTGCCGCTATAGCCCGACATCTGCTGGGAAGACTCTTGAAGCGCCTTCTGAGCATCCTCCGTCTTCAGGATGTCAATGACCATTGACTTCATATCCTTATAACTCACCTGTTGGTTTCCACCTGTCGGTTCTGAGCCGCAGCTTGTCAACATGATCGCCAAAGCCGGGATAACCAACAATAAAGCCCATCGATTGCGCATATGGCCTTGCTCCCTTCTATGTCAGCGCTAGTGCAACCATCGCAAGAGGCAGGGATTGCCCTGCATTTGATGCAGGATGATGCTTTTATTATGCGCAAAGTTCACCGTATTATCATGAGTATCAGTTAGCTTTTTGCCCCGAACGTGGTAAAATAAAGGGTGTTTGCATAAGGCTTGTTTAACAGCCTTCACCACTAATAACGAACCGGCTGGTGCATCGCTGAATATGCATCGGCGTTAAGCCCATTTTACAGGAGGAATTGGAAGTGAATTTAAGAAAATGGTTCTTTTTATTTTGGAGCTGTATGGCGGTCGGAGCGGTAGCTTGCGTCATTAGCGGGTCGATTATGTCATGGACGGACCAGGACTTCGGCTTTATGGGACTCGAAGCGACCGGCTTCAACGCCTTAATGATGGCAATCGTCGGCTTAATGATTGGGGCGTTCAGCCAAATGGGCTTCTTCGCTTACTTGACGCTGAATTACATAGCGCTAAGCGTATTTCGCAAAAAGTATTTGTGGAACGCGTTGCAAGGCTACACGACGGTATTCGCAGCCATCGGCCTTGGCTACGTGTTGTTCGAGCAGCGGACGAATAATTGGTTCTTTTGGGTATTGCCGCTAATACTCGTCATCCTGTCGGTTGCCGTTTCTTGGTACAAAGTGAAGCAAACGAACAAAACCGCTTTCGTGCCGACGATGTTCCTTATGTTCGTTATTACTTTCATTGAAGCTTGGCCCGCGTTGCAGGGGGAAACGAACGTTTCCGCAATCGTTTTTATGATGATTCCGTTATTCGTCTGCAATGCGTACCAAATTATGATGATGCACCGTCTGGTCAAAAATGAAGCGACCGACTCCGCAGCAAGCGCTGCAAAGCCGGTCGTCTAAAAACAAGAGCGGCTTCGATGCGAGCCGTTCATTGTTTACCTTATTATACTCAAAGTTCAAAGTTATTCCTTGGCACTCCATTGCGGAAAAGCTGCGGTCGATGCTGATTTTTCCTGTACAGGCTTGCCTTCGATATCCGTCTGGGAGATCAGCTCCGATACGTTGACGAAATCATAGCCGTTGCTGCGCAATTGATCGATAATAGCGGGCAAAGCTTCCGCTGTCTGCTTGGCGGAGTCGCTCGCATGGAGAAGAATAATATCGCCCGGATGCGTTTTTGTTACGACGCGGTTCACGATTTTGTCCGTTCCGGGGGTCATCCAATCCAGTGAATCGGTATCCCATTGAATGACTTTGTAATTCAATTCTTCCGCGATACGAAGGACGCGCTTGTCGAAGTCCCCATTAGGAAGCCGAATCAAATTCGGCTGCTTGCCGGTTACGTCGGTTAAGATCGTATGCGCAGTCATAATTTGCTTGCGAATTTCCTCGTCGCTGAACTTGCTGTAATTATCATGCTTGTGGCCATGGCTTCCGATCTCGAAGCCGGCATCGATAATTTTCTTCACAATATCGGGGTGGGACTGACTCCAGGGCGACGAGAGAAAAAACGTAGCTTGCTTAACGTTCTTTTCTTTTAGTACATTAAGTATCGGTTCTGTCTTCTTTTCACCCCAGCTAATGTCGAACGTAAGGGCGACAATCTTCTTCTCGGTAGGTATACTGTAGATGGCTGCAGGCTGCTGCGGGGCGAATACGGTAATATTGTCGCGTTCAGCATAGATAATGCCGATGGAAAAAGCGACGGCGACGGCGATTAAAAAATACCTTTTCAGTTTCTGACCGTTGAGCACGTAAAAAACATTCATAGGAATGCTCCTCCCTTATTTGCGCTTGTAGTACAATCTATGCTCGTACAACCGGTTTATTCATGCTTGTTCCATTATACGAAAGAACATCTAGCAGGGAGGTCATGTTGTGTTTAAAGCGAAGTCGATCATGGAGCATCTGAAGCAGATGAATCCGTACATTGCTTTCGGATTTATACTGTTTTTTGCCGGCATGGTTATTGGAGGAACGAATCCCGTCTTTCACGCGTTTCTGAATAATCAGCTAGTCGGTCTCAGCGGGATATCAGACGTTGCCAAGAATTCGGACAATCCGACGTTAACGCTTTCGGTCATCATCTTCCTTAATAATGCTATCAAATCGGTATTCGTCATGTATCTTGGCGCATTCTTCGGTATCGTTCCGTTATTGTTTATCGTTGTAAATGGCATGGTGATCGGCTATTTACTGCAAAACATCGCTGCGCAAGAAGGAGCGGCCTTTATGGCATCGGTCGTGCTTAAAGGCATTTTGCCGCATGGCATCATCGAGATTCCGGCCATCATAATCGCATGTGCGTATGGCATGAAATTCGGAACGCTTGGTTTCCGCGGACTCGGCAGCCTATTGTTTAGCAGATCGAAGCTGCCGGTCATAGGCAAAGATTACGAATCGTTTGTTGCGCGTACCGTGCCGATGATCGTTTTACTGCCCCTTGCCATGCTTGTTGCTTCTATAATCGAGAGCACACTTTCAGTTTGGTTGTTGTCGTTGTAATATTTTTTCCAATATTTGAGCATAACAGTAAAGCGGTGTCCTAAGCATTAACGGCGGCACTGCTTTTTCTGTCTCATGGGGACGGTCCAATTGCGCTTTGTATCTGAAAAGGAGGCCGCTTACGGTTATGCTCGGAATACTGTTCAACGATAAGGAATGCAAAGAACTCGACTACGTATTGCGCAAAGAATTGGACGAAATGCTGCTTGACCTGAATGATTCGAGATTGGATGGAGATATTAAGCAAGCGATCGCGCGGAGGTACAAAATCATCTTCCGTATGTACGCACGCATTGCATCTCCCAAGGAGTTATCGCGCTACGCGCTTAATGCCCGAACCTACCGGTAAAGGGCGTACATACAGTGAAGCGGCTGGCGTCTAACGAAGATGGTCAGCCTGCACTGGATAAGCACAAATCGAAGGCGATAATGATATATATATAACCTTTTAAAAAAAACGAAAAAAAGGGGTTGCAATACAATAGGCCCCTGTGATATATTATAAAAGTCGCCGCTGAGACAAACGGCCGACACGAAAGACAAATGATTGTTCTTTGAAAACTGAACAACGAGCGAAACTGCCAGT
>NZ_JAUSST010000014.1 GCF_030812415.1 Paenibacillus harenae
TTCTCCCGTACAGTTTGTACCTCTTGACACTGTAGATCCACCTGGCAACGTTTCTCCTGCTCCTTCTCTAATCCTTCATATCGGTGAAGCCAGTATCGACTTCATTCCGGCTTTGACCCCATGCTTTTGCGCGAAGTGATTCACGCGCTTACTTCACCATGCTGACCTTTCCAAGCAATCAGCGTGTGTTCTTGCTTGTGGTTCCACCGATCTGCGCAAGTCGATCGACGGACTTGCTGCCATCGTTCAGGAAAGCTTTGGTCTGAATCCGTTCTCCTCCGGCTTATTCGTATTCTGTAACCGGGCATGCAACAAGCTCAAAATTCTATATTGGGATCACAATGGGTTCTGGCTTTACTATCGCCGCCTAGAACGTGGCAGATTTCAATGGCCTACAGGCAAGGAAGAAGTAGTAGCCATTTCCAGCAGGGAGCTTCGCTGGCTGCTGGATGGTCTTTCACTTAGCCAGCGGCAAGCCCATCCCAAGGTTCATGCTGTTACCGTCATTTAGACACATCTTTGTAATCATTTCGTCATAGGCACTTACAGGGATTGGTTTTTTTCAATCTAATGAGTAAAGTATGGAAAAACATGCAGATACGCCAACCATCGAATCCCTACAACAACAAATCATCGAACGATCGGCCAAGCTCAAATGGTACGAAGAGCAGTTCCGCTTAGTGCAGAAGAAGCGTTTCGGTGCTTCCAGCGAACAGACGCATCCGGATCAATTAGAACTCCCGTTGTTCAACGAAGCCGAAGTGAATGCAGCACCTGCTGGTGAAGAGCCGCGGTCTGAACAAATTATCTACGAGCGGCGCAAATCATCCGGCAAGCGAACAGAGGATCTCTCCAAGCTTCCAGTAGAAACAATCACCTATTCACTAGAGAAAGGCGAGCAAGTATGTGCGTGCTGCGGTGGGTTCCTTCACGAGATGAGTACAGAGACGCGCAATGATATTGCCGTTGTACCGCCACAAGTGAAGGTCATCCGTCACGTGCGAAATGTGTATGCCTGCCGTCATTGTGAACGTGAAGATATTGAAACCCCCATTGTCACAGCTGCGATGCCAAAACCTGTCTATCCGGGAAGCCTCGCATCACCGTCGAGCATGGCTTACGTTATGAGCCAGAAATACGTCGACAGCTTGCCGTTATACCGGCAAGAGCAGCATTTCGCGCGTCTTGGATACACGTTATCTCGTCAGACGATGGCGAATTGGATGATCTATGGTGCACAGAAATGGCTCATGCCATTGGTCTCCGTGATGAAAGCTTATCTGCTAAGGCAGGATGCGCTTCATGCAGATGAGACGACGCTGCAGGTGCTGCGTGAGCCTGGGAAGTCTGCTCAATCGTCCTCGTATTTGTGGTTGTATCGCACCCGACGCGGAGTAGCGCCGGCGGTCATCTACGATTACCAGAAGACACCTGGCGGCGAGCATCCACAAATCTTCTTATCCGGGTTCAAAGGTTACCTGCATGTCGATGGTTATGCGGACTATCATAAGGTTCCTGGACTCTTGTGGGATGCTGGACACATGCGCGGCGAAAATACGATGAAGCGTTGAAAGCAGCCCCGTCAGCGACGAGGGGTAACAAGGATTCGGTAGCTAGTCAAGGACTGGCTTACTGCAATGCTCTCTTCGCCATTGAGCGCGAGTTTAAGGATGCTTCGCCAGAAGAACGATATGCCGAGCGAAAGAAGCGAAGCCTTCCGATCCAGTAGGCTTATTCGGTATGGCTCAAGCAACAGCGCTCTCAAACACTGCCGAAGAGTCTGGTTGGAAAAGCGATTGCTTACAGCCTAATTCAGTGGGAGAAATGGACCGCCTTCCTGAATGATGGTCGGCTCGATATCGATAATAATCACAGTGAGCGCTCGATCAAGCCATTCGTAATCGGGAGAAAGAACTGGTTATTTGCGAATATGCCTCGCGGCGCGAAGGCCAGTGCGGTGATCTACAGCGTCATCGAGACGGCGAAGGAAAACGGACTTCTTCCATTTCAATATTTAAAGTACCTGTTCGAGCAGCTTCCGCAGCTTTCGGATTCACAAAATCCAGAGGCGCTCGAGCCTTATTTGCCATGGTCATCTATGCTTCCGATTACTTGTCGCGTGATAGGATAGGTATCGCAAAACCTTTGGTCTTAGATGGAGATGGAGCTAGCTGTACGTGATGGGACGCTTACCGTTATTTGAATTATCCTGCCCGTTAGCGTAGCGAAGGGCTGCCAATCACTTACTGAGTTTGTTTTTTCAGCTCTTAGCGTTGGAGCATGATTAAATACTAACATGGTCATTATATCGGTCAATTGTTGGACAGTTTTACAGTCAACGCTGCCAAACGTGATTACGTTGTCCTCTATCTATCATCTATTTTCTAAAAATAAGTATGATTGTTTAATAGGAAAAAATGAGAATTGCGACTATCTTCTGTTTTTTTGTAATGAGGAACGTCAAAAGAGGAGTGCGCGCTTTTGCACAGCTCCTCTTTTGAAACAGATGTAGCTATGGGAAAGTTCATTTTATATTAATGTTGATATAAATATTGAGCATATTGTAATGGCTGACTATAAACACTTCGATAATTTTTGTGTAATCCATCATATAGATTTTTTTGGGGCATCCCGTTAATTTCTAATATCCAAACATGCCCATCCTTATCCAATGCAAAATCCACGCTAAGTTCGCCCAAATGGTTGCTTGTATTTGCTTCTATTGTTTCTGCAGCCTTCAAAGCGATTTCGTATATAGTTTGGATAATCGCATCAGTCTTATTCGGCGGGTGCAGGCGATTAAGTAATTCTTCAGTTAAACAAACCGTTTCACAGATGCTTGTATTAAAGCAACCCTTATAAGCAATCCGACTAACGACATTTGTTACAGCCCATAAGCCTTTTTTATTTTTTTGTACGAGCGCTCGAATATCGAAATTTTGTTCGTTCAATTTCGACATATCGACACCTATCTGAATGATGTATGGAGTGGATCCGATAAGATTATGAATCTTCTCTTGCAACTTCAAAGGTTCTCTCTCAATTATTTCTGGAGTAAAATAATGGTGACAAATGTGAATATCCCCAGAATCCTTCATTTCCACACGGTACACATTATTCCCGTGATGACCGTTGCAAGGTTTAAAATATAAGGTTTTATGAATTTCTAATAGTCGTAAGGAGCTCTCTTTGTCGTACGGAATGGTTTCTGGTAAATAGCAAACAAGCAATTGGCTTAAATTCCTATAAATTTCGAGTTTGTTTAATTGATTGATATGATTGAAGCATTTATTTCTGCCAATCACTAGTTCCAAACGTTTGATCATCGTTTCATTTAAATTGTAACAACGATTATAAATAACTTGAGGGAGTGGAAATCTGCCTATCTCCCATCTTTGCTTCGAGAGATATAATCCGATTAAGCTCTTTCGTTTCCAGTTGATCGAAGATGGTGTGAAACAAATTAATTTTAAATTAGTGATATTGCATTTGAGATATTTTTTGAGAACATATTTCCTTTCATAGCTGTTGTTAACCATTATACCTACATATTCGTTTTTTTTGATCATTATTATCATCCTTTATCATGCAAAGTGAGTCATATATATCGTATGTCAATTAGATGAAAATGCATGGACGACAATACAATCAAATGAAAAGTATTGTGCTCATAGATAAATTCACTTTATCTGTTGGTCTGGAATCTCGTGATTGAGTCCAAATAGTTGTAATGATACATTTCGCCCTACCTAATTGCGATCATACTGAATAGCTTATTCGTATATCAAAAAAAGGAGTGTTATCGAATTATGGGTAGATTTATAGGCCCTCCAGGCCCGCCTGGACCTCAAGGACCACAAGGGCCTTCAGGAGTTCCAGGACCACAAGGGCCTTCAGGACCACCAGGAGTTCCAGGACCACCAGGACCAGAATTTAGTGTTTGTGATTGTTGTGTTACTCCAATGCAGAATATTTTAGAACAATTAATTGGTGTGACCGTTATTCTTTCTACTGTTGCAGACGTACCTAATGTGCCACCTTTATTATTTTTAGTCACCATCAATGAAGTGAATGATTTTTTGGTTACGGTAACAGACGAAGCGACTAACACAACCTCTATAGTAAGCATTGCAGATGTGATTGGAGTCCTTTTTTTACCTGGTCCTGAAATCGAATTGGATACTCCTATGAATTTCCCAGGCGAATGTGATTGTCGTGAAAGACCACTTAGAGAGTTATTTGATACACTTATTAATACAACAGTTAATTTTCGGAGCAGTAATGGCTCAATGGCGGAAAATTTTAACGTAGAAAGAACGGGACTTGGAATTGTTTTTGGACAATTGGATATTGGAGGAGGTACAGTAGTAAATGCAGCTATTTCATTATGCCAAATTACACAGGTGAATCCATAATAGTCACTAGTACCACTAAAATAAATAGAGCTAAGTTTACTGTATTATGAAGAAGGTTTCCCTCTCTAAGGCTTGTTCAGCCTAGAGCTTCCTGAGCTTCTCATAGTCTTTTTCCAAGAGTCCTTTCATACCATTTTAGAACGAGTTCTATCAACGTAAGCGTCAAATAACCCTCATCTTGATAACAAGGTGTGGGCTATTTGACGCTTACAGAGCTTTAATTTTACAGCGTAGGGAAAATGCTTTACACTTTCCAAGGAGTTTTTAGGAGGATGTAAATTCGAACTCTGTCCCGGGTTTCGGCTCCTTTTTATGAGTTAGTAAAGTATCTTCACTGCCTCAGGCGTAAAGGGGATCAATTCGGCTGCACGGCCGTCGCGGATCTTGTTTACCCACGCAGGATCAACCAATAATGCCCGACCAACGGCTACCAGATCAAATTCTTCACGTTCAAGCTTTTCGATTAACCCGTCAATCTTGAAATTACCCGCTCCTTTTCCTTCGGCAAAGAGACTCGTAAAATCACTATCCAGGCCAACCGATCCAACCGTAATCGTCGGTCTCCCTGTCAGCTTTTTAATCCATCCGGCAAGATTCAGATCAGAGCCTTCAAACTCAGGCTCCCAAAAACGGCGGGTTGAGCAATGGAAAATATCAACGCCCGCATCAGCCAAAGGCGTCAAGAACTGTTGCAGTAGAGCTGGCGTTTCAGCCAATTTCGCTGTGTAGTCATTGGGCTTCCATTGCGAGATACGCAGCACGATTGGGAATTCCGGTCCGACGGCACGACGACAAGCTTCGATAACTTCCAATGCAAAGCGGGTGCGCGCAAGCATGTCCCCGCCATAGCTGTCAGTCCGCGGGTTGGTTTTCTCCCAGAAGAATTGGTCGATCAAATATCCATGTGCACCGTGGAGCTCGATGCCGTCGAAGCCAAGCCGTTTTGCTTCGAATGCTGCCTGTGCGAAGGCTTGAACGATTGAGGCGATTTCGGATTCCGAATAATCGCCTACATTTCCTCGTGCTCCCATATGCCAAATCTGCGGTATGATCCGTCCGCCTACCTCGTGTACCGCAGACACTACGCTTGACCAACCGTTCAATGCAGCTTCACCATAGAAGTGTGGTACGTTGGCTTGATTTGACGAATCGGGATGATTGATCACCGTACCTTCTGTCACGATAAGTCCAACACCGTTTTCAGCCCTTCGGCGGTAATAGGCAGCAACATCCTGACCTGGTACTCCGTCCGGGGAAAATGTTCGGGTCATCGGTGCCATCACGATACGATTAGGCAGGGTCAAATTCCCGAAAGCGAATGGTTTGAATAAGGCTTGAACGGATTGAGTATTATTCATAATAACCTCCAATTTTTTTTATAATATTTAGATACTATTCCGCAACAAATGATCATTTAAAAGTATTACAGCCTTTTTTTTGACTATGCAGTCAAAAAGTTCGTAAAAAAAGATCAAGGTTCTAGCATCGCAAAAGACGTACGTAAGACTGTGTCGATCCGTTCCCGGGTCGCACCTGACTTTTCCAGGATTTTCGCACCGAGAAGAGCGTTGTTTAGATAAGCTGCAAGCTCTTTGCTGGTATGCCGGGTCGTAATGAACTGCTGCTCCTGACCGTTACGGATTACCTTCTCAAGTATTTGTTCAACCTTGGCGAACATCATCTCTATTTCGCGGTTTACTTCGTCGTCGCAGGCTCCGAATTCCAGTGTGGAATTTACCATCAGACATCCTCTACGAATTGTTTCGTTGCCTTGACATAACGTAGCATCACGTATGGCCTCCAGCTTTTTCAAGGGGGGCATTTCCTGCGATGCCAGTTCTTCCAGCATGGATATACTCTGTTCGCGATACAGCGCCAACGACTTTAAAAACAAGTCTCGCTTATCTTCAAATACGCAATACAAACTTTGCTTCTTAACCCGCGTCGTACGGGTCAAATCCTCAAAGGAAGTCGACTTAAAGCCTTTTGTCCAGAACACTTCCATAGACTGGTGCAATGCACGATCGACATCAAATTCTCTTGGTCTGCTCATATAATCAAGATATCAAATTCTTGACTACGAAGTCAAGAAATCATTCCGATGCCCCTTAATCTCCCCGATACTTATATTCGTTTTAACGATGCAAGTCACAATTGACGGCATTGCAAGAAGAGACAACTCCGTATTCGAAGTCGCCCCCTCACAATTGGGAAATATGGTTTCTCATCGTTGCGGCAATCCTATTTCAGAGCTCCTATTTGCAAGTATTTACGCCTTCACCGGCTTGATGCTGCCCCCGTTCCGAATCGTTATTCCACGATCCGATAATTCGGCTTCGCGCGGTTAAAGTCGGGATTCTCTCCGCTGACCATCAGTCCCATTCCCCAATCGAAATGTACGTTCTCTGTCGGTATATCTGCCGCATCGCGGTATTGGAACAAGACGTTCCTTCGCGTTCGTTCGCTGCGATTGACATCAGAACCGTGAATCGTCAAGTAGTTGAAGAAAAGCACGTCCCCTGCCTTCGCCGGGCAAGGCATGCCCATCGAAATGGGATATTCCTTGTGGTTCAGGTAATACGCGCCGACATGAGGACGCGGCCCATCCTTATGCGACCCGGGAATGACGCATAGGCAGCCGTTTTCTATGTCCGAGTCATCCAGATGCACACTTGCGGCCAACATGGAATGATCCCGATGCGGAAAGTAAGGATAATCTTGATGCATTGGGAAAGCTGCGCCATTGGCAGGCGGTTTGACCAGCATTTTTGAATGATGAAGCTGCACGTTGGGACCGATCAACTCATTTAACACTTCTACCATCTTAGGATGGGTGGCTGCGCGGGTGAAGGCCGCGTCATGGTAGTGCACGTCGTGGAATCCTTTCAGCACCAACTTCTTCAACTGCTCCGGCTCCAAATAATCGCCTTGCCATGCATGATTGGCGTCCGCGTTCGCCCGCGCCGCCCTTTGAATGATGCGCTCCACAGACTCCCTCAGCTCCGCTACCTCGCTTTGCGTGAAGACTCCCTTCGCCAAATAATACCCGTGTTCTTTGTAAAAATGCATATTTTCCTTGCTCATCTCGCTTTTCAGCTCCTTCAAATGAATAGGATGCAATCTACCCTCATTATAGATACCATATAGCTATATCGTATTTGCAATCAGAGGACGTTTTTTTGCATCAATCAGCCAAAGGAGAATGGAGCGCATGATTCAATGGAACAAAAGCGAGGAAAGGCTGAACCGGCAAGCGGGCTTGCTGCAGGGCGAACGATTAACTTTTCATGTACATTACTGGGGAGTCGTGCAGCACTTGCAAGCTAATCAGGTGCACAAACATTCCTTCTACGAAATTTGTTACGTTGACGGCGGAAAAGGAGTGTACGAAGAACGCGGACGTAGCTACCCACTCTATGAGGGTACCTTGTTCTGCTCACGGCCCGGTATTTCCCATCAGATTAGGGATGTGGGCGAGCTGAATTTGTTCTTCGTGGCGTTCGAACCGGATGAGAAGTTTTCGGATGCCGACGAATTGCTCGCTTATATGGACGTCTTGAACGAAGGAAACATCTGGCACGACGGCCAAGCGTTATCCCCTGCCGTGCAGATCTGGAAGTCTCTGCTTGTCCCTAGGGACATATCCAGGGCAATACCTGATGCCGTCCTTCCCCAACTGGCAAGCGGACTCCTTGAATCTTTTCCTGTCATGTTCGGTACCGATCGGAAAACAGCAAGCCAACCGGTGCGTATGGCAGCCACATCGCTCATCCGGCGCGCAAAGCAATACATACGGGATAATCTCGACGGCAGTCTGACTTTGCCGGAGGTCGCCCGTCAGCTCAATATTTCCGAAAGGCATCTGTCGAGGCTGTTCTCATCCCACATCCTTGAATCCTATACGGATGTCGTGAAGAACGAGCGTATTCGCGCCGCGGAACGGCTGCTGCTCCGAACCCGGCTTCCAATCAAGGAAATCGCCGAACAGGTCGGTTTTTCTTCCGTCCATTATTTCACCCGAATTTTCTCCAAGGCTAAGGGCACGCCACCTGCAGCTTACAGGGAAGCGAATGCAGAGCGTACCTTTTCAGGGGACTAGTTATCATCAAGCGGTCATCGAAGCCTTCCCATGCCAGTCATCTTCTCCACATCCGTGACAGAGAAAGGGCTTACCCTTAAGCATTGTTCATGCTTTGGGCCAGCCCCTTGTAAATCTACCAAGTCTCTATAAGTAGCGATTATTTATAATAGGATGTAGTTAGCGGTACAAAAATACCCGTATCGTCATTATAGTTATCGATTGAATAAAACACGGTAACTTCATTTAGACCTGCGATATTAGCTTCGATTGTTTTCAATCCGTCATCAATCGTTACTGTTTCTTCTTTTAACAACCTTGAATTGCCGTCTTTAATCCTAATTTTTACATCAGCCCCAATGGCAGCCACTTGTAAATAGAGGGTTTGGAACTTTTTCTCGGGTTCTAGTGTAAAATTAGAACCTGAGCCCCCCATCTCCTTGAGCACTTCTATATAGTCCTTGTTTTTGTACTGCGTCATGTTAGGATCTTTAGTGGAACGATAAAAGACTTGATTTGCATTAATAGGAGTGCCGTCAACTTTTTCGCCGAATAAAACAGTACTCGTTGCAGCCTCGTAATCAACAGCCACATTCAAGGAATTTGCAATGGCTCTAGCAGGTAAGTACGTCGTTCCTTTGAAGGTGATAGGAGTAACCACATTCCCATTTACGTCTAACAATTGTACTTGTTTCCCATGAACTTTAACCTTAATGTCATTATTCAAATACGCTTTGATTTCCTGTAAGTTAGCACCTGCATACACACCTGCGCTAACACTGAGAAGCATCGCCCCTCCAATAATAGAAGCTACGACCGTTTTTTTCAAAATAATTTCCCTCCTACTTTTATTCAACAATTTTAAAGTCACTTTACAATGGTACCATGTTTTGCCTTGAATTGGTAATAAAATATAAAAATTTTCCAACATCACAAATTCGATTGCTGCAGGTCATCTTGGAGCTTGGTACGGACATAATATGAAAAATACTCTGGTCTATTTTGCACTTTTTGCAAGCTCCCAATAGACTTATAATGGAATTAATTCATTTTGGGCAATCGAGGTGTCCCTTGGACGAAAATTTTACGACGTGGACGGAATACTTCATCGTAAACAAACAGAGCTTAAAGCCGATCTATTGGGATGATCCATACAAGTTGGACCCTCAGGAGTACGCTACCATCGCCCGTTCCATACAGCAGTTCCAAATCGGGGAAAGCTCTGAAGGCAAGTATTTAATTGAAATTCCAATCCGACGCTTTGAGGCAGTTCGCCAGGAAACGATCGAAAGGCATCAACCGTCTCATCCGCTTTAGCCGTCTCTTCCTGCTATCCGGAACGCTGACCGTCGTATGGTTTTATCACGGGAAGGTATTCCGCGCGGGAGGTTACAGCCTGAAGGCGTTTATAAAAGAGGCCTTGTCGGAGCATGATCGCTCGGAGCGGATTATAGAGCATCGTACGCATCGGCCCTATTAATTATTTGTCCTGTTTCGCTTCCCTTACAAGCTTTATTTTTCTTTTTTCCAACCTTCATTTAACCATTCGTACAATTCAGATGACTTTGCACGTATCTTGGTTGAATTATTGCTTAAACGATTTCACCTTTTACGCCCCTGCTTCGATTGGTTGCTTTATTTGCACACTACACCAGTATTCAGGAACACACACATTATTCTAATAAGAATAACGGTTTTGAGAAATACTTTTTATGGATAACAGGAGGTGAACAATAAAATGAGCACTAAAACCAAACCCGATAAAAACAACCCAAAGAGTAGCCCGTCACGGTCTAACAACCCGAACGATCAAGGAAAAAGCAGATTGCAAAATAATTCGAAGTAAGGCTGACATGCCCAGTTAAATGTTAGGAAAACATCACCTAACCCGGTCTACATGACCGGGTTTTTATTGTCCAAGGTCACTGCGAATTCAAGATGCGGTACATCTGGGCAAGCGAATGGCAGATTCGCTTCTGAATCGCCACCGATCGGAAGTATCCGCCATGCGAGCCGAGAGGCGTCCAGGACATCAGGCCGGGGTTGCTAACTTCGACATCTTCGGAGACGACCTTGTTATAAGACTCACTTAACGGTTTGAGCGGATAAGCGATGACGTCGTCTTTATCGTAGAAGTTGACCCATTCGCCGACGCGCTGGTGCCGGAATTTCAAGGCTGGTACGGTTACGGGCTTGCCAAAATCGTCATATCGGAGCGTCCATAACGCAATGGGACTGCCCATCGTGAACAAATGGGAGAGTGTCTCTCCCTTCTCGAGCGGAGAGTTGCCGTGCGCGATGATAGACTGGATGCGGGGAGGGAGCTTACGGTTCTGCAGATCGTAGAGATAGTTGCTGATGACTACCGTTCCGAGACTGTGGCCGATTAGGCATAGCGGAGCGGTCGCGCCGGCACGGCTTGCCAGACTTTGGAGCTTGCGCGCCACGCGCTCGTGAATTTCCGTATATATGAATTCTTGAGGATGAGGGTTATCCGCGCAGGGAATCGGCTGATAGGCGATTGCATCTCCGGCGAAGCTGATCATGAAGCCGCGGGCGTCGATCCAATCGTCCCAACGGAGCTTATATGGCGCCAGCTTGCACAGCAGCTTCTCCTCGATCCGCTCGGTAATATCGCCCCAATAGATCCCTTCCGTCACCAGCTCGATCTCGGGGCATATCAAAGACAACCGCTCGGCCAGCGCCAAAGCTAGTTCCTCGTGAAAATCCGACTCCTGTCTGCCGATTCCGTGAATAATCCCGACCGCGATCTTCATTGTTCTCCCCCCTCGACAACATGCAATACGGTTACCATTCAGCATATGCCGAGAGTGGGCGAACTCTTCTATTCGTCTTGACTAAAATAAACTAAATAAGGAGCCGAGTCGCAAATAAGCAAGCTTACTCGCGAAATGGCTCTATGAAATAAAAGAGAAAATGGCCTAGCTCATTGACTTATTCTCAAAGCTTCGCCTCCCTTCTTTGTAAGGTCAAGTTTTTTAGGAATTGTTCATTGGAGCCGGCTGACTAAGGTGGTTTACCAGTGCAGGCATGTGATCTATACTCCGGGTGAAAAACAAAAAAGCTTGATTTCTCAAGCTTTCGCCAATTCAGCTATGTCCTCGCTCTTTGTCGATAGACATCGGTTTCATTTATTTTCTCATCGAATATCCTAATCATCTAATCCCTTTCCGCTCAGAATATGCGGCAAATATTTTTCAACCCTTGACTCTCGGGTTTTGGATTGTTTGGGTGAAGTAAAATGAAGAATGTACGCTCTTTGCCGTCCCGGCGTCAATGCTTCAAAAGCCGTTTTCAAGTCGGGGATTTCTACGAATTTATTTTGTAATTCTTCAGGAATTATGTATTCCGTATTCTGTTTATAGTTCACTTGCAAACCGGATTTTTCAACTTCAATGGCTTCATCGATATATGATTTCAAGATAAGCTGCATCTCGTCTATTTCTTGAACATCGGTGAACCGAATCTGGCGCGCCGCCTGCACATTCTCCGTTTGTTGGATTAGGATACCATGGGGATCTTTTAACAAGGCGCCTTTGTGAAACAGAAGCGCGCAGTATTCCTTAAATCCATGAATTAAAACAATATTTTTACCCTGATACGTGTAACAAGGATGCATCCACTTAAACTCTTCGGTCAACTTGCAGTCAAGAACGATATTTCTCAACAGCTCGAATTCTTCCTTCCACTTTATTAACTTGCTAAAATATGGATCAATCTTTGGATTCCGTTGGCCTTTTGTCATTTAGGAGCACCTCTATTCAATCTTTTTTCAGTCCGCTGCAGTGAGGATTGGTCATCCACAATGATATCGAGTATTTTCCCGTGATCGACTGCCTCAAGTGTACTTATTATATTGCTACTAGAGTGGCTGCAATCAAAGTAATCACAAAGGCCGGTATTGCATTTCCAACAGGATGCTTGACTCTGAAATGTGAAAGGCATGCCACCAGCATCGTAATGCCAATCCCTATGCCTACCCATACGGCTACTGCCGGATTCCAGTAACCGATAACAAGTCCGACTGCCCCTGCTAGTTGAACGAGCCCAGTAGTAACTCGAAACCATTGCGGCAGTTTAAGCGACTCGAACATTTCAACAAAATTTTTCGCACCAGCCAGCTTGCTTCCGCCGCCAAAGGCCATGGAGACGAGCAGACAACTTTGTAAAATAACAAATATGATAATCATAAGGCCCCCTTCCTTTTTACAATTAGGCCAAAGCTTTTTCAAGCTCGCCGCACCATTTATTCCAGCCATACTTAGCTCCACCCAGCGCCGCAGCATTTGAGATTCCGGTTTGTTCGAGATGAAGGTTAACCTTTCCGCTTCCTAAATCTTGCAGCGTCCAGGTGACCGTGTGCTTCTCGCCGCTCGCCCAAGTATAGGACAACCGGTGTGGTTCCTCCACGATAAGTACTTCGCCTTCAATAATTCCATTCCAGTATTCGGACGGCTGAGTGCGAAATTGAAAACGGTGCCCTACAACGGGTTTAAAATCATTAGCCATCCCCTCACCGGTGTGGATGTTGGCCACCCACTTGGCAAGCTTGCTTGAATCGGTTATGGCGGACCAAAGCTTCTCGATCGATGTCGTGTACTGAAAATCCAAGGATAATGTTAAACTCATTCTTCTTCCTCCTCTAATAGTCGGTTCAAGCGCAACATATTCTCACTCCAAAAATTGCTGTAGAAAGCCACCCAATCTTGAATTTCTCTGAGTGGAGAGGCGTTGAGCCTAAATCTCGTTTCTCTGCCGACTTTTCGGTCAAGTACCAGTCCGGCCTCTTTAAGAATTGTCAAATGCTTGGATACCGCTGTACGGCCCATATCAAACTGTGCCGTTAACTCATGTAGCGGTATCTCCTCTGCCTCTGCTAACAGTCGAATCAGCCGGCGCCTAGTTGGATCTGCAATCGCATCAAACACATCCCGCAACTGGTTGTTCTCGCTCAAAACACCCTCTCCATTCTGAAGTAAAAATCTATTGGTGGAACGAATGGACAGCCGTTAATATTGCCGCCTCCCAAAGTAATGGCTGCTCTTCGGACGTAGCGCCCACGATCAGGCCGGGTTTCAACTTTCGCGGATGTTTCCGCAACGATAACCTTATGAGTTCCAATCATTCCAAATAATTACCTCTTAATTAGACACCGCTTGGTGTCGTTTTGATTATATGACACCATTCAGTGTCGTGTCAACATTATTTTTAAACTGCGCATCAAAACCGTTAGTCAGCTATGTTCGTGACCCAACTTTTATTGTATATTGCTACTGTGGTGCGGGAGTATGTTCTTGTCATTATTTTGCATGCATAAAATAAAAAACCGCGCACTGCGCGGAACTTAACGAATGTATGTTCTTGTCCCTCTTCAGACCGTTCGCTCTGAACCAGCTGCCGCAGGTTATACTGCTTTTCAGGTCTGGAGTTTCACTCGTTAGTGCCTCCTTCGGTATGCCTCGCCAAGAACCCGTCCAGGATCTCTGCCATTGGCCCGTTTTCCAACGGTCCTTTCAGCTCGTTCCTAACCAGAAGCAATGCAGCTGCAGGAAGCATTTGGATCGTCCGTAGCGCTTCGATCAGGGTATTCTCTTCGTCACTAAGACGTTTTATGTATTGCAACTCTATCGGTTTTGGTGTTATCACTAGTTTCACTCTCTTTCAGGAGGGGGGTGTCTCTCCATCGATATCATTAGTATTTGCAAATTGGATCGATATTAACCAAGACAATGTATACAATCCCTAACCATTCCAATGATATCCTCTGAGGTGATATCGTTGGAAAAAGAAAATAAAGAACCTACAGTTGCTCCAGGAATGAACACTCACGATGAAATAGAAAAAAAAGCGACAGAGGAAGAAATTCAAGAGAACGACTCAACATCTGTTACACGCCTCTTTCTTGACCGTACACCGGAGGACTGAGGTCCTCCGTCAGATCGACTTCTGAAAGGACTATGGTATCGGCTTCTCTTATGCAGGACCTAATGGAGAGGGTGATTTTGTTGCACCTTTATTTGTGCTTCTTTATTGTAGAATAATGATTCGGTTTCATTAAAGAATCGATTTTGATCTTCTGTTGAAATATATCCAAGTTCAATTCCCGTTGCTTTGGCAATAAAAGGATCAAGCGTGCAGAGCTTATATCCCGAAGAACACCTTTTCGCGCAAAGAAATCTCTAGCTCTCGTTATCGCAAACAGTGTAGGTAACCCAACATCATCCTGTAGGGTGGGAGCTCCTCCATGAGTTCCACCTTCCGCCCCATCCAAGGTTACGAAATCAACCTCAGCCTCTACAGCAATTTGCAACTCTTTTTCGAGATGATGCGTTGCGGCGATCTTTAGTCCGATCGGTACGCCTGTTTCATCTCGAAGCCGTTTTACCAATTGAATAAAATCATCCTTTGAATTCACTCCCGGAAGACGTGAATGAATTATCGCCTCTTCTCCTTCACGCAACCCAAAACTTCGCGAAAGTCCTTACCGATGTTTTTTGCGGTTGTGCGTTGCGGTGCTGAACCTTGCGCGCCTTGGCCTAATTGAATTTCAATGGCATCAAGGCGACTATATTTTTCGGGCGTATTCATCCAGCCGCCTCGATTATATTGACCGATGAATAACTGTGCTGCTTCCCGTTCCTCTTCAAGTAGACCCGCTTCGCCGGAATTCGTTGCTGTACCTACGGCGGTAGCTGCTCTCGCAAGGGCAATCTTCGTGCTTTTGCTTAATGCGCCTCCAAATGACATGGCGGCGATCATGATGGGTATCGAAACGGTCATCGGCTTTCTTGCACGAGGCCCTATGGTTACAGAGGTGCGGATTCCTACATTTTCAGGGGTCGGTAAGCGAAAAAGGTGGACGGGATTGAACATGATTTTTTCCCAAGGAGACAGATGGTTGGGGCTTCCAAGCGGGTGGGAGATGGGAGTCCCTTGATTCGCGCGCATTGCGATTTCGATAAGGTTTGTTATTCCAACCTTCTTCGTTGCGGGTATCATTTCAAACAGATTTTCCGTGTATTGGTCCCTGATAAGCCTCGTAATGGCTTTATCGACGGTTTCATTTACAGCCGAACGTATGATGTTTTCAATGAGTCTCAACACGTCTAGCACTCTCCCCGACTTCCTCGCGTTCGATTTCATTCTTCATACCTTCGACTTTCTGAGCCATGGCCAAACACATTTGCTTCATCGTTCCCAGTTGCCGGGCAGCATTTTGTTCTTCAACGGCAATATCCACCAGCGCGTTATGGTCGAAATTAGTGAGCTTATGATAATGCTCGCGTTCGATTGAAGAGAGCGTTCCTGCCATAGTTTCAATACGGTTAAGTTCGGAATGGATATAGGTGAGCGTATTCTTGAGGTCTTTATATTTATCCAATTTGATCACCTTCCTATTTTTTTCTTATTGTGTACCCCGTTCTTATGTTTTCCCATTTGATGAATGCTAATCATAGGAGAATGTAATAAAACTGTAATGGCCATCAATTGCCGCTCCTGCAAGAAAAGAGCGTTATTCTAAGTGCATACAAAGAAGCCGTTGATTTTCGCGTCAACGGCTGTCTAGTTCTTTATTTGAAAGATTCGAACTGAGTTCTTTGGACTTGTAGTATCATTTAAACTATTTAAACTACTTCTTCATGGTAAAGGGTAAACCGCCACCTCGCCTGTCGATGATTCGTAGGCTTGCAGGACCGTATCGAGCAGCCCTGGAAAACGCGCTTCCAAATCTTCATGCCGAATGCTCAGCAGCCTCTGCGTGCCTTGTATCCGGGTACGAACAATACCCGCTTCACGGAGTGTTCGCGTATGATGCGACAAGGTCGACTTGACGATTGGCAAATCAATACTTCCGCAAGACCCTTCCCCTATCTTGCACAATGTAGCTACCAAGCGTATGCGAATGGGGTCGCTTAATGCATAAAGTACCGAAGTGAGTTGAATATCTGCTCGATCGGGATGATGTAACACTTTCACGTAGGGCAGCCCCTTCCGTCGATAACGTGCAATCGCTCTTAGTTTATAGTTAGCAAGTTGTAATTGCATCGTATCATATTCCATGCTATATTTCTAATGTTCGATTACAATCGAACTATAGAACTTAGAGACGAGGGATATCATGCCAGTTACGGGCCTAGCCGATCGCGCAAGCGTAGAGAAGGAACAGATCAGGGAAGGTGTCGTTACATTATTGCTCGGGTTTTCCATCGTGCTTGTCATTATGAATACGATGATGTTTAACCTCGCACTGCCCGATGTCGCGCATGATTTCGCGCTTTCATCCACCTCGGTATCCTGGATCGTGACAGGATACTCCATTTTGTTTGCCATTTCGTCCATCACCTACAGCCGACTGTCCGATTTCGTTCCAATTCGACGATTGTATGTGATTGGCATATTATCGTTCGGTGGAGCCGCCATAATCGGTTTATTCAGCGATAGCTTTATCCCGCTCTTAATCGCGCGTCTGCTTCAGGCTTCCGGTGCGGGTGCCCTTCCGGCACTTTCCATGATCCTCATTACAAGATATGTTCCCGTGGGTAGAAGAGGCAAAGCAATGGCCGCCATTATGTCGGCTGCATCGCTTGGTTTAGGCCTAGGCCCCGTAGTCGGGGGCATAATTGTCGAATATTTGGGCTGGCATTATTTATTTGGCGTCACTTCGCTCACTTTGCTGCTTATTCCTTTCTTCGTCCGTTTGCTTCCCAAAGAAACGCCGTCGAAAGGAAGCTTTGATCTGCTTGGCGCCTTGTTCGTGGGGATCGGAACGACGGGTCTCCTGCTTTTCCTTACCAGTCAGGTCTGGTATTGGCTCATTGCCGGCCTGACTGCAATCTTCCTGTTTGTCGTGCGCATCCTTACGGCAAGAGATCCGTTTGTTCAACCGGCTCTTTTCCGGAACGCGCCTTATTTGATGGTCAGCGCCGTCGGGATCGGTGCCTATCTATGCAGCTTCGCCACCTTGTTCATCATGCCGCAAATTCTGGTGCACCAATTCGGACTATCGGCCAGCCAATCAGGCTTAATCATATTTCCGGGATCTTTGCTGGCTATGATTCTCTCTCGCTTAGTCGGCAAAATGATCGACCGTTACGGCAATCGCCTCATCATTCAATACATCCCGTTGCTCGTACTTGCTTCGGTCGTATTATTCGCGCTCTTCGCAGTCCGATCGTCATGGGCGATTCTATTCATCTATATGATGATGAGTATCGGCTTTACGTTCATTTCCAGCAGCGTCTCGAATGAGCTGTCCCGACTGCTGCCCGGATCCCAGGTCGGATCGGGACTAGGATTATTCCAATTGTTGCAATTTTTCAGCGGTGCATTCGGGATCGCGGCAACAGCAACGGCACTCGAATGGCAACAAGCCCGTACGCTTGCTTCCGCCTATGGCAGCATCTTCTGGGGAATGGCTATTATCGTCTTGCTCGCCATGGTCTGCTCCTTTTTCTATATCCGTCAGGCCAGTCAGACCAACCGGTGAGTATTGGTCGTCACTAATCCCTTCCTCGTAGCTTTCGTTCATGCCTCTCTCTCCAATTTCAACAGCAGGTAATACGAAAGAGGGACAATCATTAAGACCACGACGGGATGATACCTATGATTTTTGCCACTCCAAGAAGAGTCAGGAAGTAGGCAGGTAGCCAAGCAGTTGGGTAGTTTCCAAGAAAGTTTTGGGCGAATGAGCAATCTCGTTAAAGGCACTGATACCTGTAAGCGAGATTGGAATCATGGCTGTTAATCGTTTTGAATGTGTTGCTTTTTACAGCATCAAATTGTAACAGGCGAATCTTTGTAACCCTTTTTTCCTCCAACATAGCAACCTGAGGTTAGCTGCATACGCACATATGGGCTGTCCCTAAGCTAGTTGCTTTGGGGACAGCCCATATGTTTTATTGCGGCTGTTTCGTTTACGAGAATTCTCGCTTAGACGCTCTTTCGGATATGGGTACTCACTGGTTAGCTATATAGAGCGAATAATGAGGTATACCGCTTAGCGGTCCTCCAGAAGTAACGAGAACGTAATACTCTTTACCTGCAACGGCAGAGAATTGAAGGCTTTGGTAAGATCCGGCACTGTTAGAAACACTCAACATTGCTAACGGACCGTTTCCCGAATTCGGATTTTCGAACACAAGAATTCTATAGGATTGATTGTCAGAAGGAGCAAAAGATACAGTCTGACTAGCTGTATTAGAAGTTGTAAAACGATACCAGTCATAATCGTTGGCCATTAAGTATCCGCCAAATATCTGACCTTGAGTTTTGTAATATGCTGTCGCAGGCTGGTCGTTTGTAGGATTTTCGTACGTGTCGGCGGCAAAAACAGCTGTTCCGAACATGGACATCAATAACGACATCAAAAGGACTACTTTTAAGGACTTATTCATTATAAAATCCTCCCATCATAATTAGGTGCCGGCCGGCATCCCAATACCAAATGTACCAGTATACTACCAACTTTTACATATTTCTTAATACCTAACTTTATTTAGTAAGGATTACTTTATTGGTAACAACGAACCAATAAAGCAATATTTGGATGTAAAAAAATGACGAATAGCGAAATGGCTGCGCGGCGTGCCGCTGCTCGGCTCCCGAACTTTGTTATGATTAGGGATTAATAAACTGCCACTGCAGGTTGGTACTGGTGTTGCTGCCCCACATTTTCAAGTCGGAGCCGTTTGTCGTATTGCCGCCGCCATCCAAATAAAGACCGGTAGCCACATTTTTTATCCTGTAATTGCTTCCGTAAGCTTCCAATACCCACCGTTGGTTGTTGCTGGTACTGTTGCTCCACTGTCCGCAAATGGAGCCGTTTGCGGTACGGCCCATGCCGTCAAGATACAAACCTGTTGCTACATTTTTTAATTTGTAATAACTACCGTAAAACTCCATTTTCCATCGTTGGTTGTTGCTGGTGCCGGCGCTCCATTGACCTGCATTGGAGCCGTTTGCGGTACGGCCTATCCCGTCAATATACAAACCTGTAGTAACGTTCTTCATTTTATAATTGCCCATAGCGCTCATTATCGCATCAATAATTCCTTGCTCGGTTATAGCATTGGTAGACCTGTTAAACAATCCGAAACCATATTGTCCATTGTGTCCGTTATCCCAATAAACTGGTACGGAACTGTATTTCCTGGCAGTCTCGCTTACCGCTTTGGCAAATGCCGCGCGATACGTATCGTTCGATGAATCGAAGGCCGTTTTATCTATGGAACCGTATTCACCGATAACCACAGGGTATCCTTGCGTTACGAATTTATCATATGTGGACTTCAGTTGCGATTCCAAATAATCTTCCTGTCCCCAGGTTGATTTTTTCGAAGGGTTTGCAGCTGTTGCGCCCCATTGGGTTATTGTGCCGGACTCCTCACCTGCGAAGTCCCATGGCGAGTAGTAATGAACGGATATCATGATTCTCTTCTCGGAACTCGGAATTGTAGATGATCTATAATTGTCTGTTGGAAGCGAAAAACCGTAATTGCCCACTGTATAATCTATGTTCGTATTCCAGCCGGGAATAAGAAGCCATCTTGCACTATTGTTTCCTCCGGTCTGTCTTACGGTATCTACAAAGATTTGGTTATAAGTATTGAGATTTGAATAGTATGTGGTGTTAGGCGTGCCGTAAGTTCCATCAAATTCTTCGTTCATGGATTCAAAGATCAAATGCTCGTCATAATTTACAAACGTATTTGCGATCTGCTGCCAGGCTTTTTGATATTTTGCTCTAATCGTTGTTTGATCGCTTGAATTGACTAAAAGCCAAGAGCCGGCAACTGAATTGTAACCGTCTCCGTGCATGTTGATGATTACATACAGGCCCTCGTTGTAGGCATAGTCTACGACTGTTTTAACTCTGTTCAGCCATGTAGAATTAATCGTATAGTTCGGAGCACTCCCTATATAATTCAAATACGAGACAGGGATTCTGATGGTTTTGAATCCTGCTGCCTTTACCTTTTGAATGAGAGCCTGCGTTACAGCAGGATTGCCCCATGCCGTTTCGTTCGGCGTTCCGTTGGCGCTGGCTTCAAGTTGGTTTCCCAGGTTCCAGCCAGCCCCCATTTCGAATACAACCTGCGATGCATTCAACGGTGTGAAATCAGCTGTTTCTGCAGCTGATACTGCCGGACTCCAATCGGAAATCGCCATTGTAAACACCAATATCACGGCTAACAAACAGACCCTGAATGACTTGATTTTTGATAACATGTCACAAACCTCCGTCTCTTATTTGGCTTCATTGTAATCAATTTCAACGAAAGCGTTTCCATAAGACAACAACTCGATTCATCCCCCTTTCTTTTCCTGGAGACTGGCGTATGAATGGACACGATGCAATTTGATTATATAAGTATTCATGCATATAAATTACCCCATAAATTGGCACAAAAATCATATGGAAATATTGAAAAGGCTTTCAATAAAGCTCGAAAAAAGTCGCAGAGTACCGGCATTCATGCCGATGCCTGCGACTTTTCGGGGCGTCTTCATTCATTTGTCTTCATCGTCGGCCTGGGGACGTTTGCGTCGAATTCCTCCAGAACGTCTTCGCGTCTTTTCAAAGCTGCCGCCGAAGCGGCACGGTCAAGGGATCGACTTATTTATTATTCAGATTTCTTAAAACCATCGGCATCTTTTTTTCTTTCTTCGTTAACTTCTTCTCTGACTTGTAATTAGGATTGGCTGAATTAAACCTCGCCGCGTCCATTCCATCCATAATGTTCATCTGAATTCCTCCTTTGAGTTACTGTTATTGTCTCCTTATTTAATTGCAAAATCGGTTCCAAATACTGTTGTAAAGGCAATAAATGTGCTGCTTTTGGGTATCATAAACCCAAGGTGGTGTTTAACAATGTGGATTATAAAGACCGAACATAAAAGAGATGCGGACGGCGGAACTGCAGCGCTGGAACTGGAAACGGACGATAAGCGTTTTGATGTCAATATCAGGTGGGACGGCTGCGCTGAGATTCATGTTTATTCAATTACGGAAGAAAACCGTGAAATTAACGACACCTTCCATACATGCGATTTAAAAGGATTTATCGATGTTCTGCAATCGCTTAACAGCGTATGTAAAGATTACTTTGGCGAAGGAAGCTATTGGGAGGATTCTCATAATGTTGAATTTGTCTGAACTCGGAAATCTTCACGCCGATATTCAAACCGTTCACGAGGTTGTCCAAGCACTGAAGGTAACAATCGATGGTAAAGAAATTGAAATTGATATCCTCAGAAATCAGAACGGCCATTATTTTTATCAGCTAAGTCACTACTATATACATGCGGACAAAACCGATCCTCACGATCCGTCGGAAAATAGATTTTCAACTGTCGAAGAAGCGGCACGCGGAGCACTCCGCTGCGCTACAATGTTTTACCGGAGTACCGACGAAGGTGGAGCTTGGGTGAGAAATGAGTCATTCACTCCATAGTAAAATACGGCATCCTCACCCGTAAAAACAGCCATGCTCAAAGGAGCATGGCTGTTTTTCGGCTTCATAAAAACGAACTATCTTGCGTTTGGAAATATTCTTGCTACCATCTCATTAAATTGTTCCACGAATCCTGCGACTGGTCTTCCTTGTTGGACGTCGTCGACATATTGATTGATACGATCTACGAATTGCGGATTAGTGGAAACAAAGACATCCCGTATATTGGAATTCTCGGTTCTTACTTGGTTTGCGATTTGATCTTCAATATCTTGTGTTAACTTTTGTTGCTCATCGTCTAGTACTGCCGCAACGTAAGCATTTCGCTGCGTAACAAGGACGTTTGCTTGACGGATGCCTTTTAATTTCGTAATGTTTTCCGCAGCCCTGTCGGCTACTTCAACCCGTTCCTCTGCCGTATCCAATCCGTTGTTGCCATTGTTTCGCGCTCCGATAGCATTCGTATTATTCTGATTGTTGCGATCTTCGGTTACTTCCCTATTATCTGCATTTCCAAATGGACGATTAATCTGGTTATCGGCATTGCCGCGATCGCGCAAGATTTCCTGTCTGTCGTTTCGGGTATTCTGTTGTCTTACTTGGCCATTGTCCGTCAGGGCGCAACCGGTAGCAAACAGCATCAGGCTCATCATCAAAAGGACAAGACGTTTTACGGCAGTCATGTTGTTGTACATCGGGAAATTCATCTCCTTTTTTTTGCTTATATTCTCTCTTTCGTTATGCATCCATACATGCAAATTTATCCGTAAAAAATTACCGGAGTGAAAGGAGAAGTTCTACGCAGAATAGAACCTTGTTACGCCAAGATTCAGCAAGGAGGTGGCATATATGAATAAGACTAAGTCCATACTAGGAAAGATGAATAATCGAAAAGGCATTATTTCTTTAGTTGCTTTAGGAGTTGGAGCTGCTGCTTACGGCATTTCGCGGAGACGCAGATAAAATGAAAATCAATGGCATATGAATTATTGTTTAAGATAAACCCGTCTATTGTTAGCTCAACGAACCTGCCGTTAAGATAACGGCAGGTTCGCCTTGATATCATTGAGTTAATTTCTTTTTTCCCTATCTTTCTTCCAACGCTGCTTCAAATGCCGAAGAAACTTTTTCGAATACTTCATCATTTTCGATCACCGAAAGCTCATCATTCTCGTTAACCTGCAGAAAGAATACATCTAGATCCTCTTTCCCATTCTCCTCCTCCTCAAGCTCGTCCAGGTATGCAACTGCTATATAATGTTGGTTTTCTAAATCTAGAGAACCCATTACCTCGACTTCTTGTTCGACTCCCTCATCGTCCACTAACGTAAGAACTTCACCGTTTTCGATCACCATATTTAGCCCTCCCTGGTTGTAAGACTTATTTAACAGATGTATTTTCTCACAAAGGTTGAAAAAAATTCGTAGTAGCCGGTCTGTAGCGGCAGTCTAGGTCCTCCGCTTGTAGACATTCGTACAAACAAGTCACGTTCTAAGTACATACACTCTTATATCCGCTGAATCAGGAGGCCTTATTGTGTAGTATGAAAAAGAAATCAAAGCGACAAAAGCATTACATGCGCTTGCAAGGCAAAATCATTGATAGCTCAATTGATGAACTCAAGTTTTTGGATTCTCGTCCTGCAGCAATTTCAAAGCCTTCACTTCTTAAGTTGCTTGACCCTTTAACTCCTAAGACCCCAAAGTAAAAATGCATCAGTCACGTATGCATTTAGTTCTAGGGCAAAACTGTTTGATTCCGTCCCAACTACCCCAAATACACCCTTTGCAACGTTTAGGCTGTTTTGGACTAATTAGCGGGATTAATGTTTTGTGCATCTACAATCCTCCATTTCGACAATGGATAATGTATCCACACTTTCTATGTCTTATTCCATCTATTCAAAAAGCCCGCCGACCGATTGGTTTGCGGGTTTTTGCTCCCTTGATGGCATGCCCCCTCCGCCATGCTTCCCACAAAGTTGCCTTCCTCAAATAGCATTCACTGACAACTGAAGCTCAATTCCCTTATAATGCAGAGTATTTTCATCCTGTTTGATCCATCCTAAACATAGATCTGGATGAGATGTGGGGTGCTCGATATGCTGTATATCGCGACATTGGCGGGTCTTACTGCGTGGATGGCGATTTTGCTTCGGAAGAAAGAGTTATCGGTGCATGCGGTTATCGCTTCTTACGCGATTGCTGTCTTCTGCGCGGACATGCTGGAGGTCGGGTTCAATCTGCTGTTGAACCTCTACAAGTTTCCGACCCATCTGTTAAGCGACCCCGTAATGGATAATGAACTGGGCATCATTTTCGGGGACACCTTGATTTTACCCTTCGCCTTCATCGTGTTCGTTTATTACGGCAGGAAACATCCGCCGTGGCGGATTTCGCTCCTGTTTGCAGCGCTGTTCATTGGATTGGAATGGATCTATGTGCATTTCGGTTACATGATATACCTGCACTGGAGCTTGACGCTTTCGGCTGCATTCTATGTGGTGGGATTTCGCCTGGGCGCCTTTCTCGCCCCCCGAATCGCGGACTATGAACCCCCGGTTCCGCATCGCATCTACTTACTATGCTTCTCTCACACGATCATCATGTGGATCGGAGCGATATTCGCATCACCTTTGCTTAATCTGTATCAATTTAGGCCGAACGTTTTCGAGGACCGCATGGCGGATTGCCGGTTCATGGACCTTGTCTCGGGAGATGTACTTACGCTGCTCGTTACGATATGCGTGCCGTGGCTACCCGTTAGATGGAAAATTCCTGCGTATGCGGGGGTTGCTTGCATAGGCATAGCATTCGCATACTACGCTCATTACAAGGGGTGGCTAATCTACCATCAATGGAACCATTTATTTATGGCATTGCGGTACATCGTGCCCGTTTTTCTAGTGATGCTGTACGACCGGTGGGAGTCGGTGTATCGGATGCGGAGCGTACGCAGACAAAAAACCTCCTAAGGCCGGAGTTAAATCTTAGTCGGTTTACAACAATCTCTAATCTTACTTTATCATGAATATGAAGATCAAAAACCCCTCTGGTCAAAATGCCCAAAGGGGTGAAACGTTATGGCTTATTTACCAAAGAGGATTTGAATATTACATCAAGTATCTTCCTGTTATCGATTGCTCCGCACGGATGAGCTGCTGAGGTGTGCCCTCGAACACCAACTGGCCGCCCTTGCTGCCTCCTTCCGGTCCCAAATCGATGATCCAATCCGCTTGGCTGATCACATCGAGGTTGTGCTCGATGACGATCACCGTATTGCCGGCATCCACGAAGCGGTTCATGATCTCTAGAAGGTGACCGATATCTGACATATGCAGGCCGGTCGTCGGCTCGTCCATCACGTAGATGCTGCCCTTCTTATGCAGCTCGCTTGCCAGCTTGATGCGCTGGCATTCTCCGCCCGAGAGCGTGCTGAGCGGTTGGCCGAGCGTAATATAATTCAGCCCCACATCGCTCATTGCTTGCAGCTTGCGTACAACCTCTTTAAGTTCAAAGAATTCCAATGCTTGTTCCACCGTCATCTCCAGCACATCTGCAATGGACTTGTCGTTTAGCTTGTACGCGAGCACCTCTTCCTTGAAACGTCTGCCACCGCATACTTCGCAAGGCAGCTTCACGCTTTCAAGGAACGCAAGGTCTGTATAGACAACGCCCAGCCCTTGGCAATTCTCGCATGCCCCCTTGGAGTTGAAGCTGAACAAGCCTTGGTTCACCTTGTTCGAGGAAGCGAACGCCTTGCGCACATCATCCATAATGCCCGTATAGGTTCCGGGATTAGAGCGTGTCGACACGCCTACCGCCGATTGGTCGATGACGATCGCATCCGGATGCGTGCTGAGGAATACTTCGTTAATTAGCGTACTCTTGCCCGATCCGGCAACACCCGTAACGACTGTCAGAACTCCGGTTGGAATATCTACGCTCACGTTCCGCAAGTTGTGCAGTGTGGCATCCTGTATAGACAGCTTACCGGAAGGCTGCCTGCAGTCGCGCTTCAACTGAAGCGGCCGCTTCATATGGGTGCCTGTCAGTGTACCTGACTCAAGAAGGCCTTGATAGCTTCCTTCAAACACGATGGTACCCCCGCGGCTGCCGGCGTGAGGTCCGACGTCGACGATATGATCGGCTATCCTGATCACATCGGGATCATGCTCGACGACAATCACGGTATTGCCCTTGTCACGCAGCTTCTGCAACAATTCATTTAACCGGTGTACGTCTCGGGGGTGCAAGCCAACGCTGGGCTCATCGAAGATGTATGTGACATCTACCAGACTGCCGCTCAGGTGCTTCACCATCTTCACTCGCTGCGACTCGCCGCCGGACAATGTGTCGGTCTCTCGGTCGAGCGTCAAGTAATCAAGTCCGATGTCCACCAGATGTTGCAGCCGCTCCGTCAGCGACTTGACGACCGGCGCGGCTTTCGCGTCGTCAATCTCCCGAATGACACGGATGAGCTGCCCGACCTCCATGGAGGACATCTGCGCAATGTTGAGTCCATTAATCCTGCAGGCCAGCGCGGCCTGACTGAGTCTCGCACCGCGGCAGCTGGAGCACGGACCTTCGGTGATGTATGGCGCGACCGCTTTTTGCGTACGCTCGGACTTCATCTTCACATCCTGCTTAATGTATTTGTTGGTGAACTTCTCAATGACGCCTTCCACCGTAATATTCGTTGCCTTACCGGCGAAATCCATCTGTACTTTCCTTGCCTTGGCGTATAGCAACTGCTTCAGTTCCTCATCCGAATAATCGCTCAGCTTCTTGTCGAGATCGAAATCCCCCGACTGCACGATCATGTTCCATTCCCATCCGTTCACCGCATAGTCAGGCAGCATGATTGCTCCTTCATTTAACGACTTAGTCATGTCCAGCGCCTTGCTCATGTCGACGCCAAGTCTGCGGCCGATTCCGTTGCATTCGGGACACATGCCCTGCGGATCGTTAAACGAGAACATATGCGCTTGTCCGACATAGGGTTGACCCAGTCTGGAGAAGAGAAGGCGAAGAATGGGAGAAATATCGGTAATCGTGCCCATCGTGGAATGGGAACCGCCGCCCAGCCGCTTCTGATCCACAATAACAGCCATGCTCAGGTTCTCGATCGCATCCGTATCCGGCTGCGGAACGCGGGGCAGGAAATTGCGCACGAACATGCTGAAGTTCTCATTCAGCAATCGGGTGGATTCTGCGGCAATCGTATCGAAGACGATCGACGACTTGCCGGATCCGGATACACCGGTAAAAATGGTGATTTTGCGCTTGGGAATGCGCAAGGATACATTTTTAAGGTTATTTTCCCGGGCTCCGCGGATTTCTATAAATTCTTGAGTCATTAGATACCTTCCTTATGCGATTATTATGCTAATACCTCTTTCAACTTCTTGCTCCAATTCCTCAAGCCAAACCTTGTACCAATACGCGTAAAAACAGATCACATGATGGACAATAGATACCATTTAGAGATTTGTTCGATTACCAATCTTGAACTTCTCTGAGCGGGGAGGCTTTAGCCTAAATCGCGTTTCTCTGCATACTTTTCGGTCAAATTCCAGACCGGCCTCTTTAAGGATTGTCAAATGCTTGGATACCGCTGTACGACCCATTTGAAAACTGTGTCGTTAATTAATAAAGCGGTATCTCTTCAGCCTCTGCTAACAAGTGAATCAGTCGGCCCCTGGTTGGAACTGCAATCGCGGCAAATACATCCCGCTCCTGGTCGTTCTCTCTCACAACACCCTCTCCTGTTTTTTTGTTGATCCGCTAATGGGACACCATTTGGTGACGATTTGATTGTAGGACACCATTTGGTGTTGTGTCAACATGTATTGCCCCAGTAATAGAAACGGCGACAGCCATGGACTTGAAAACAAGTCCCGGACTGCCGCTGTTCGATTGAAATATAATGTCCCGTTTAGTCGAGCTATTGTGGGATATCTATGGAAGAATGGTGGATCGATTGCCGCGCCAAATTGGATAAGCACCTATCCTCTCAATTCGGGTGGATGCAGCTTGTCCTTGTTAAAATAATATCGTCGGTAATTGTTTATATGGCCGAAATAATACCGTGAGACTCTTAAAATGCGTTTCATGTTCAAGTCCTTTTTATACCAAAGTGATTTGAGCACTTTTTTCTGATTGTACAGCTCTTTAATTTCAGCAGATAATGCCGGTTCAGTTACGTATTTTCGCAATACGACTTTCGGTACATTTGTCCAAAGGGCTGTTTGGTCACTATATACGCAATCTGCGTCTTTGCCGTATACAACATTATCTATCAGTGCAGCTATCATGTTAAGTCCTGCCGCCTTGACAAAAAAACTGCTTCGGCCAAGTCGCGGGTTAATTTCGAACATCATATATTTGCCTGTTCTGCTGTCATATTTCATATCGATATTGGAAAAACCGACATAACCGATGTTTTCAAGAAATACCTTTACCTTCTGATAAATATCCATATCGGAACGACAAATAATCGCAGAGTAGTTGCCAAGCGTTTTCGGCGCATATTCCTCAAGCACCGGCTGGCCGAGACAAATCATTTTCACTTTCCCATTGTCGTCGGAGTAGCTATTGATGACACGCATCGAGCTGTCCCCGCCTGGAATAAATTCTTGGATAATTAACTTTCCTTTGTACTCGGAAGTGTTCATGTTTTTGATCATCGATAAATACTCATCCTTAGTGTTAAAGAAATACACCTTCTTCTTGCCTTCAAAATGACAATGCAAATACGCGTAAGCATTGCTGTTTTCGGGCTTTACGACAATTGGAAATTGAAAATCCATGTGTTCCAGCGCTCTTTCACGCTCATGCGGTTCGCAAACAATCGTTTTCGGATAATCCAGTTCATGTTTTTTACATAGTTTATAGAATTTATCTTTCGTATCAAGCGTATCAAGTAAAGCCTCGGAAATAAAATGATTCCCAATAAGTCCTTTGAATTTGCTATAATGCCGCGACAACATATTGGCATAGTAATCCGAGCAAGGAATGACGATTAGTTTTCTGTTCGGAGCGACGTGTTTTTCTAATATGGAAAGAAGAGCGCCTGGAAATACATTCTCATGGTCGAATCGCTCGATTTGAATGAGATCAAATAATTTACTATTCATGGTTGGGATTAACAGCCGGGTGCACAGCAGCAGTGGCTTGATCTGATAAGTCTCGTGGATAAGTCTTACGTTTCCATATGCGTTTTCATCGCTTCCAAGTATAATCGGTAAAAAATCATAACTGTTCATGTTTTCTCCTTGTTCAACATGTTCTACATTCATTCCTCTTATTATATCAATAAACATGCCTGCATTAGAGCATTAGTAACACGCAAAGTACTTTTCTTGTCCAAATACGGCAAAGTTTTTGAAAAAACGAATCCCCTACTTCGCCTCTTAATCGGGTAAAGAAGGGGATTCATTGTTTATTCAAGTTCAGACTAATGGTTGATATCGCATTTGTTTAATATGAACGAGATTTGATTTTCATGTCGATTGATCGTATAATGCGATTCTTTGTCTTCTGTTTGCTGTCCACGGAGCGATTCGAGCTCCTGCTTGAGCTGATGCAGATCATCTCCCGCATTGGCACGATCATAATTGCTCTCGAGGTTATCGAGCATGTTTTATCCTCCAATCGATTGCTAGATGTACCTGACTATAATGTTGGATTTCAATTCATTTATTCATTTCCTCAGATTTTACTGTATAGATAATTGTACGTGTATGTACTTCAGGAATGGCACCGCCTAGCAAAGTAAGTACGACAAATCTAAACCACCAATTTTGAGGTTGAATAAACGTCCTCATGACGGACATACTACCGCCTGAAAGGGGTGTTGAAGATGGGTCGCAAGAAAGACATCGCAAGCGAACGTCCGCTTTCGGACAAATCGGAGATTGAACAAGCAAACATTCGAATGGATCGCGAATTTTACGGTGATACGGACATCGAGCATCCGGAAGAATCGACAGTTCCTTTCGTAAACCGCAATCAGAGCTGACTCCTGTTTATTCGGTAGGAAAGAGAAGTTATAGTTGAGCGAAGGGCTGAAATGAAGGGCTGCCGTTTGGCAGCTTTTTTCTTATTAAATTCTCGGTTCCACGTTTCTCCGGCCCCTGTAATGTTGCTCCTTGTCTAATACGCTCAATATGAACGCTTTTCTCTACTTATTACACAATTTCTCCCTGGATTAAACTGCCCAATTATATTCCAACCTTCATCGACGAATATGACGAGTCGATTCTCTTGCCACCGACATGGAAAGCCAGAACATTACTAATGCAAGCACAGGATGAACCGCCCCTGCACCTGGAACATTTGCCGTAAAGTATTGGGCAAAAATAAGAGCGAATATAGCCCCACTTTTCCAACGCAATATATTCGGGAGTCTACCAGTAAATGCAAGGATCAGCATTAACAATGGTAAATATTCAAACAGATGCACAAATATGGTGTGATCCTTCCAATGTGAAGGATCGGTAAAAACAGCCATTCCAGCTAAAAACGTTTGCAAGGTCACACAACCAAAAGTCAGCCAAGCCAAAACCACAAAAACATATCGAGAAACTTTGACCCCTCTACCTTCACTCTTCTTCTTGGATATTCCCTTCATTCATCACTTCCCCTTTTCCAAATAATCTTTTAATATAACGGATAATAGTAAATCTCAACACAGACAAAGGTAGGGTTTCTCCCTAGACTTAAGTCAAAAGTTCCGCTTCAACAATTTAAGTTTCGTTAAAATAAAAAAGGCCGCAGCTACGCGACTATTGAGCTTATATGTTCTGTCCTTAGACACAAGTATTCTGATATATCGGACTTTGTTGTTTATGATTAACTTCTAGATTCTGCTTTTTTAAGTGCTTTGCCAGCGATTACCCGCGAAATATTTTCAACTCCTGCACTAACGTACCAAGGGAGTTGAATAGCTTTCTACGTACCGGAAAGCAACAGCGATTATTAACCCGTCTGTTCTCGGGCGGGATTATCAGCTACGGACCGGTCTGTATAAGTCAACTTCGACCTTCTGCGGCCCGTCGGCCCGACCAGCCATCGCCCTAACGGCAGCTTTTCCAGCAGACTGGACAAACCGATCGCGCCAGCCGCAACCAAGATAAACGTAATCAACGCCGCCGGCAGATGTGACCCGCTGAGCTGCATGGACCGCGTTACCAGACCCACCAGCATGAGCACAAATGCGTGAGCCAGAAAACCACCGAACGAATGCCGTCCGATAAACCGCAGGATGCGGTAAAGCGCGCCTTTCCGTCTCTGCAACATCAGAGCGAACCCGTACAGCAGAAGCAGTTGGGTGACGATGATCAAGAAAGTGGAAGGCTTCAAATAGCTGGAAACCTGTAAATTCATTCGCTCTGTCGAGAAGCGCAGGACGTCGTATCCGAGCCAAATATACGCCCCGATGAACAGTAACACCGTCCAACCCATCGCATCAGCCACAAACGTCCGAAACCTAGCCAAGCCGAAGGCGCATACGCTGCCTATAAGGAAGTAAAATACGTACATCACAAAATAATAAGATCGGTACGTGATCAGCCCCGACCAAAAACCGCCCGCGGAAGCAGCCCAGTCAGGCATTTTGTAGTAGGATAACCATAATAGCCCGCCGTATATAAGGCCGAGCGCCACTGACGCCCGCGCAACCCGGTTGAATGATCTCCCTTGCGGATGGGGGTGCAGACGCTCCCGGAACGATGCGACCACCTTGGAAAACAGCGGGAATAACAAGTAAAACTGAAAAATCATGATGATAAACCAAAGATGGTAGCCGTTGGTCGGCTTTACCAGTTGCAAAAAGATATTCGGCCAGGCTGAAGGCTGCATTAGCTTGGAGCCGATAACCCCTTCCATCGCGATCCAGTAAATAATCGTCCAGCATAGAAATGGCACAAAGATATCACCGAACCTTTTTCGAATAAACGAACGATAGTTAAGCTTCCCGCTGTAATTGTAAAATAGGATGAGACCGGACAGGAACACGAACGTCGGCGTGCCGAAACGGGTGAAATGAAACAGCATCGCCAGCATGATCGAGTCTGCCTGCATGACGTCCGGCCGATAAATATACTCCGCAATGCAATGCTGAAGCGTCACCGCCAAAAAAGCAAACGCACGAAGAAGTGTCACTTCTTCGATCCGTTCTTTTTTCTGTCGAACCTCCGGCTCAGACGCCTTCTCTTCCATTCCCGCTTGCAGATTTTTCATAGTTCACCCATCCTCTATTCTAAGATGCAAAAGATATTTCTGATTATAGCGGACAAATATTAGAGGAAGATGAACTATCCGTTGAACGAGGCTAATTTGTATTATGTTTAGACAATTATAGAATGAATTTGATCCACTTTCCGAGAAAAGCAATAGCGGCTCCCTTCAGAGAGCCGTCCTATCGTAATTTTTATAGAACCCTTGTATGAATGGTAAGTCTTGTTCCCCTTTATTCGTCGCGACTCACACGAAAACCTTGATCGGGGCCCTTGCCATTCGCCTCGAAATTGTTCAGATAAGATAACTCGCCGACTTCGCCCATCCAACTGCCGCCCTTCACAACCCGGGTAGAGTTGCTATTGCTATCCGAGTCTCCGTACCCGTTCCAGCACCATTCCCTTACATTGCCTGACATATCGTAAAGCCCTAACTCGTTGGGTTTCTTGACACCGATAGATTTTGTTTGATTGTGGTTGCTTTCTACGATAGGCCAGTTCCAATCTCCTGATAAGTTTTTATCTCCGGCGTTTTTCCAATGCCATGCTACATCATCCGCGTTATTACTCCCGCTGTAGGTGTAACTCTTGCTCATCTGGCCTCCGCCTGCAGCATATTGCCACTCCGCTTCTGTCGGCAATCGGTAACCATTAGCTTCTTCATTAATCGTTACTGTCCATTTTATATCATCGTACTCACTTTTGTTTTTCGGGTCTTTTTTATTTTTGTCTATATTGTAATACGGTGTTAAGCCCTCTTTTATACTTCTTTTATTACAGTACTCCAAAACGTCATACCAACTTACCATTTCTACCGGCAAATGGTCGCCTTTGAATTCTGAGGGATTACTTCCCATTACCGCAAACCACTCTTTTTGAGTTACCTCATATTTTCCGATATAAAAGCTCGATAACGATACATTTTTCCCATAGTAGTTGGACTTTGTGTTCATAAAAGTCCCGCCTTTGACAAATACAAAGTCATCAGGCATTGTATCAGGCTTTTTATCAGGCTTTTCTTGCGAACAAGCGCTGACAACAACCATTACTGCCATTAAAAGAAAGATTGATAACTTTCTCATTGATATATCTCCTTTAAACGGATAGGAAAAATTGTAGGCCGTGACGGCCTACAATTTGCTTCCGGCATCATCGAGGGTCGTTCTTCTAGCGGGAAACGGCCCTCAACGCGCCCGGATTGACGGAGCAAACTGGAGGGGAACGTCCATCGGCCTGTCTCAGACTATTAGAGATCGGTTCCCTCCAGAATAGATATTACCACACCGTTACGTTAGAGCTACCGCTGCTTTGATACCCCTCTGTCGCTAACACCTGGTAAGACCAACTGCTTCCCAAATTCATCCCTTTACTCTTCCATGCGTTAACGTGGTTGCTAAAAGTGATAGCGACGTTGCTGCCGGTAACTCTCTTCGACTGGCGGACACTCCAGAACTGGGTGAACGTTTTTGTTCCGTCAATGGAAGGTGCGTTGACTCGTTGAGTCGTATAGATGTCATAGGTGCCGCCATCACTTGACACGGTGCCTTTATGTGTTCCTGTAGGTCTATAAGTGCCCCAGGTATCAACGACGTAATATTCGATGAGTGAGTTTCTCGTCCACCCATAGAGAGTCAGATACCCATTGCCGGACGGCGCCCAGACGCCCGCATTGTAATTTACTGTCCGAGTTGGCGATCCGGTATTCCAGCCTTTACCGACAACAAAATTCCCGGTATTTGACCAGTTAACACTGTAATTTCCACCTGATCCATTGGTAGCATTTACGGTTCCGCCACCATCGGTCCAATTTTGCCAATAGTCTGTCGCTGCATTTGAGGTTGCTGCAAACAAGCTAAAACTCATTGTAGCCGCAATAAATACTGTAAAAATTTTCTTATTCAACTTGAACATAACTTACCTCCTAGAATATTTTTTTCTCGCTGCTTACCAACATCCTGCTTGTCGGTTGTTTCTCCTTGCAGTACAAAACTTATTCTGTGTCATATTCCGCGAACTTCTGACTTTCACCTCCTCCATAAGTAAATTATAGGAGGTAAGCGCATACATAACCACTTAACAAATTAAAGAATGATCCCCATATTTTATATGAAGTTCGTGCTGCGCACCAACAGAGGGATGAACTCCTTAAGCAGCCGTTCGTTCGTAAGGTGAGAAATCCACTTACTTCCGTAGTATGAGATCGGCTTCCTTAGCCCACCGAATAATTTGTTCGGGGAATATGCAAAGAGGGGGTTATTATCGTCGCAATAATCCAATAATGCTTGATATGATAACTATACCCCTTCAGTTTCTTGGTTCTTATCATAAATTTGAAACTCGTGAGAATACATATGGAAAATAGTTAAACATGGCATAGGCAGGGATGTCTCTTGGATAATTATAGAAATGTCGAAAACAAATTCCGCCGATACAAAGCCCATGTTTCCATCGCGGGAACCACCCAGTTTCATATACGAAATCCGTATGCCATAGCATGGTGGTCTGCAGCCTTTCCTGGTTTTGGGCATCTACTCTTAAGCAAGTATTATCGTGGTCTCTCCTTGTTCATCTGGGAAGTCATTGTTAATTACAACGCCAAAATCAACCTAGCAATGGTGCATTCGTTTTGCGGAAATATTGAGGCAGCGAAAGAAGTGCTGGATCCAAGGTGGATGCTCATGTATATTCCCGTTTATTTGTTTGGCATTTGGGACAGTTACCGGACCTCAGTCGATATGAACAAAGTGTATTTGCTAGCGGAGAAGGAGGATGCGCCATTTAACTCATTCTCCATCGGAGCGATGGAGATTAATTATTTGGACAAAAGAAAACCCATCATGTCCGTCATATGGTCCTTATTTATGCCTGGACTTGGACAATTGCATATCCACCGCGTGGTCACTGCGTTTTTCGCGCTGATTTGGACAATCGTTTTTTTATATTTCTCTAAGCTGCTTCTTTCAGTCCATTACTTGTTTCTCGGGCAACTTACTGAGTCTACAGCCGTACTTGACAAACAATGGCTGCTTTTTATGCCTTCCATGTGGGGATTTGCCGCGTATGATTCGTATGTAAACACCGTGGAAAACAACAAGCTATTTAACAATGAGCAAAAAGACTTCCTGATCAAACATTACCAAGACCCTACATTTCGGGTGAAAAAGGGCAAAGTGGTGAAATAAATCCTATGGTACAGATTTTTTCGACGTTCGAGCACTCCACCAATTTAGAATTAGCGATTACGGTGCTGGAGAAAAACGGAATTCAAAAAGGAAATATTTTCGCAGTTCCCTTAACGAACCGCAAAACGGAGCGACGATTGTTCGACAGTATCCACAACGCGGACGGCATTTCCTTGATTAGCACTGGTGCGGCGCTCGGAACCGCGTTTGCCGTCATTGGGGCCAGTGTCGGATTCAAGCTGGCATGGGGGCCGATATATTGGGGACTGATCGGTGCAGCAGGCGGTTTTGCCCTTGGGGTTTGTATCGACGTATTCTACTACAAGGTCATCAAAAAGCAGCAACGCCTGTTACGGGGGAAAAATTCAGAGGTAATCCTTGTAATAGAGTGTGAGGAGTCTCAAGCGGATATTGTGGAAGACGTGTTGTGGCATCATTTCGCAATCGGGACAGCAAGAGTAGTGTAAGAAATAGGTTCAAGGAAAGTTTCCATCATTCGGACCCCATGAAGGTGGCCGATCGTTCAGACTCGATCCTGCAAAAAAAACAAAGGGACCGCGAATCTCGCGAGTGCATATATCGTCAGTCCCCCCAATTTCGCTTGGCATCGCATGTATCAGCACGACGGCAAACATGGCAAAGATTTGACAAAATTGATAGAATCGAATCTTTCCATGATGAATTCTACCTTTTCCAGTTATCCACTCATTTTATTATCTGTCTTGTTCTCCATTTAGAACGATTACCGTTCGCTTGAACCGGGGTTCATATATGGCGATCAGCGGCGATTCAGCAGCAATAATTCGATTTGTCGGGAAGTAGGTTGTGCGCTACCCCCCATCGGTTCCGCGCTTAGGGAAATAATGTCCGCGCCAAGAAGCATGTCGGTGTAGGCCCTGACGTGAAGATGGCCGCGCGTTCCCTTCAGCTTCACTAAGCCGAGCGAATCGCTTCGATCTCCTTTCACTGCCCACGCCTGATAGACGGAGTTAGACAGCCCGGTCAAGTGATCGAGCAGCAGGAACGCCTCGCTGCTGTCTCCGCTGAGCCATAAATAGCCGTTTTCGGTTCGCCCACCAGGCGCCATAATGCGGTAACGCGATGTATCCGGGGCCATCACGACGTGTAGCGCGGCAGGCTCCTGCCGCTCCACGTAGGCCTCGAACGGGGTTAATGCCTCGTTCGGCGGAGTTCCCCGCAGCAGCGCGAACAAGAGCAGCGCCGCGGCGACGGGAAGCGCACCGGCGATCGCCCATTTACGTAATCTCCTCATCCGGCCGATCCGTCTAATCTCCTTCTCGAGCGAAGCGAGATGCCCGGCGGCTAGCGGCGCCGATACGGATTCCGTCCAGTCGCGGCTGTCGCCCACGGCTAATAAGAATGCCCATTCCCTATAAACGGCCGCACATTGGCCGCAAGACGCGAGGTTCTCCTCCATCGTTTTTTGCCTGATCACGCCGGGCTTGTTCATCGCGTAATCGATCCAATCTTGCTCGGAATAACCGTGCCCGCAGTCGACGCGAACGCTGTCCTTATTCCGCTGATAAGTGTTTCTACCCTCCGCCATTATTCCCTCTCCCTCCTTCCCATGCTGCCGTCTGTCCAGCCTCTCCTCGCAAGTTCCTTGCGCAAATTCCCGAGCCCGTAACGGATCCACGACTTGACCGTTCCAAGCGGCACCTGCCATTCCTCGGCAAGCTCGCGCTGCGTTCTTTTGCCAAGGAATGCCGTAACCACCGCGTTCCGCTGAAGCTCGGGCAGCACCTCAAGGGCTTCCCTGACCGCCATCCTCTCCATGAAGCCGATTGTCTTATCCTCCGGCGTCGTATCGGTTCGCAGCTTCTCTCCCCCGTTCTCCGCGCTCATCGCAACCGTCCTGCTCCGTTTTCTGAGACGATCCACGCAGCGGCTTCGCGTCATGACGGCCAGCCACGATTCGACCGAGCCTTTGGCCGGGTTATAGCGGTCTCCCTTCCTTATTGCCTCGAGAAAGACGTCGTGGCACGCATCCTCGGCTTCCATCCGTTCGCCAAGCGTCCGGCAAGCGATTCTCAGCACTAACGGAGCATATCGGGCATAGAACAAGTGGAATGCCTCGGTTGAACCTTCGCACATTGCCCTCAGAAGCGCCGCTTCGTTCTCTTCGCCATCGTCTTGCCAAACCGGTTTGCCTTTGCCCTGCCGCACCGATATTTCCCTCCCCGCGATCTCTTTTAATTATTTTTTATCAAAAAATGCGCGAAAAGAAAACTCCAAAAAATTTTTTTTGCCGAGTAAATCCAAAACGCAGCCCGCGTCGTACACCATATGAACGAAGCGCGTCAGCGCGTCGAACATATTACATTCGGGAGGTCGTTCATTATGCGCAAAGCATGCCGCCAGGCAGGCATCCTGGCACTAATTGCAGCCATTCTGTGGACGGGAGGAAGCGCGCTCTTTCCCGCGGCCGCTTGGGCCGCAAGCGAGACAGAGCTGTACACGCCGTATACGGCGGTCGATGCCGCGCCCGGGGAATCCGTCAGCTATAATGTCGAGCTAATCAATAACAGCGACGAGACGGTAACATCCAATCTCGGATTTCAAAACGCGAATGCACAGTGGACGCACGAGCTGACGGCAGGCGGTCGCGTCGTCAAGCAGCTTGCCGTCAAGCCTGGCAGCTCGCAATCGTTAAGCTTGCGGCTCGATGTCCCGCTGGAGGTCGAGCGCGGCGAATACCAATTTACGCTGACAGCAGGCGAAGCGCGTCTTCCGTTGCGTGTATCGGTAGCCGAGAAAGGAACCTTCACCTCGAAGCTTGAGGTAGAGCAGTCCAATATGGAAGGCCATTCCGATTCTACCTTCACGTTTTCGGCTATTTTGACGAATCAGACGGCAGAGGAGCAGACATACGCTCTTACCGCCTCCGCGGATCCCGGCTGGGACATTCGGTTCAACTCCGGCGGGAGCAGCGTGACTTCGGTAACCGTTGAGCCGAATACGAATCAAACCTTGTCCGTGGAGGTTCTCCCGCCCGATCAGGTGAAAGCAGGCACGTACCAAATCCCGATTATGGCCGCCAACAACGCAACCAAAGCGGAAACAACGCTGGAGGCCGTTATTACGGGGGCCTACGGCATTGGACTAACGACTGCCGACGAGCGGCTTAATGCGGACATCAAAGCGGGCGGCACTCGTTCGTTGCAATTGACGGTCACGAACACCGGCACGGCGAAACTCGAAGATATCAGCTTAACGGCGCAGACGCCGTCCGATTGGGAGGTGACTTTCGAGCCGAAGACGATTCGTTCATTGGAACCCGGCAAGCAAGAAAGCGTTCAGGCCGTCATTAAATCGTCGGAGCAATCCCTGCCAGGCGATTACGCGCTCAGCCTGTCGGCCCAATCCGCTCAAAAAACGGCCGATGCCGCCATCCGGGTAGCCGTCAAATCCTCTTCGTTATGGGGCTGGATCGGCATACTCATCATTGCGGCCGTAGCTCTCGGCATATATGGGTTGTTCCGCAAATACGGGAGGCGTTGACAGTGGCGGTTCAGTACTCCGTTATCGATTCGGCAGTGGAAATATCGGGATTAACGAAGGCGTACGGCGATTATCTAGCCGTGAATCGGCTGGACCTTACTATTCGGAAAGGCGAAATATTCGGCTTGCTTGGGCCAAACGGCGCCGGTAAAACGACGACGATTCTGATGATGCTCGGTTTGACGGAGCCGAGCAACGGAACGGTGCGCGTGCTCGGACTGGATCCCGCCAGCAGCTCATTGGATATTAAGCGAAGAGTCGGGTACATGCCCGACGATCTTGGCTTCTACGAGGACCGGACCGCGACGGACAATCTCATCTACACCGCAAGGCTCAATGGATTGTCCGAGGAAACTGCCCGCGAGAGCGCCAAGGAGCTGCTGGACCGTGTGGGGCTCTCCGCAGCCGGAGGCAAAAAAGTAGGCGCTTATTCGCGCGGGATGCGGCAGCGGCTAGGTCTGGCCGACGTGCTCATCAAGAGGCCGGAGATGATCATTCTGGACGAACCGACGCTTGGAATCGATCCTAAAGGCGTGACGGAGTTGCTTGAGCTCATCACCGTCCTCAGCAAGGAAGAGGGTTTAACCGTTCTGCTCTCCTCCCACCATCTCCAGCAAGTTCAGCAAATATGCGATCGGGTCGGCTTATTCGTAGGCGGAAAGCTCGTCGCTTGCGGAGACATTGAGCAGTTGTCCCGATCCTTGGAGCAGAAGAATGCCATCATCGTGGAACTCGAGGTCGGGCGGAAGACCGAACAATTCGAGCAGTCGATCGGGGAGATCGAAGGCGTGAACTCCGTTCGATGCTCCGTTTCGGGCATGAACGGTTCGCATGCGGCGTTCGAGGTCGTTTGCGATGCCGACGTTACGCCGGAGATCGCCCGCGTCGCGGCGACCGAATCGGAATTGCTCTCGCTGCGGAAACGATCCTACCATCTAGACGATATCTATCGCCGCTACTTCGAAGGAGGAGATGCTCATGGCGCTTAAAGAAACGGTATCCAGACTGCCCGTTCGCTTATTCCGTCCGAAGGAAGACGCACGGAGCGCGACCTCTACATCGGCGTTCTGGGTCATGGTTCGCAAGGAGTTCAGCGATCACGTTCGTAGCTGGCGCTTTGTGATTCTTATGACGATTATCCTGCTTGCCTGCATCGGCTCCATTTATTCCGCGATTACGGCTTTGCGGAGCGGCAACGGCCAGGCCGGGGAATCATCCGAATTTTTATTCCTTCAGATCTTCACGTTGTCGGACGGAACGCTGCCTAATTTCATCGGGTTCGTCACGTTCCTGGGACCGCTTATGGGGATCGCGCTCGGATTCGACGCCGTAAATGCGGAACGAAGCAAAGGTACGCTTAGCAGGCTAATCTCGCAGCCCATCTACCGGGACGACTTCCTGAATGCGAAGTTCGTCTCCACCCTGCTCATTATTGCGGTATCCATCTTCTCTATCGGCCTTCTGGTCATGGGGGTCGGCTTGATCGTCATCGGCTTTCCTCCGACGCCCGAGGAATTTTGGCGAGTGCTTCTGTTTTTGATTACGGCAATTATTTATGTAGGTTTTTGGCTGAACGTATCCATTTTGTTTTCGGTACGCTTCCGTCAAGCGACCACCTCGGCGCTCGCCGGCATTTCGCTCTGGATTTTCTTCTCCGTCTTCTACGGGATGATTCTGAATCTCATTGCCAAAGGCGCTGCCCCCGCCACGGATTCAGGCGCGGAAGTCGTCATGGGTTATCAGAAGTTGATGCAGGCGTTAAACCGCTTCTCGCCTTCCGAATTGTTTAACGAGGCGAACACTACGCTGCTTATGCCGAACGTTCGCTCCTTAGGACCGCTAGCCATGGAGCAGGTCGTCGGGGCGTTGCCTAGTCCGCTGCCTTTGGGCCAGAGCATACTGCTTGTATGGCCGCATCTTACCGGCATGCTTGCCGCGACCATGATTTGCTTCGGCTTGTCTTATTTGCTCTTCATGCGCCAGGAAATCCGCTCCCGGTCTTAAGCACGAACCCAAACTATCTTACATGGATCCCCAATCACAAATAACCGGCCAAGGCAGTCTGCCTTGGCCGGTTCTATTTTGCGTATCTATCCGATTGGGGAATATGCGCAATTGCTCAACATTACCTTCCAACAACAATTAAACATCTTGCCATCCGCCCGTCAAAACTTCTATTGTCGAAGGAGAAACATTTTTCCCGATTGATGCTAACAGCATTGAAGATGAATTTGCGTAACAATAAGCACCATTTCCAATATATTGAGTCATATTCAATCAACCTCCGAGCATCGGGATATGTTCCTAATCAGTATGGAGTTATAGGCAAACAATATTCTATAAACATCTCTTCTTGATTATTATCAGCACGGTAGTATATTTCCAAACAAGGTTTGTCAGCTAGTTGAAAACCGCTATCAGGAAGCCATTCCCCGTATAAATAATCTACCACTGTCCCCAGCTCGGAGATGGATAATTCATATGGAATGTCCTTGTCCTTACTAACTTCAATTCTGCAAACGGCATACGTTCCGCCTTGAATATTCTGAATTCCAATTTCACCGCTTGCTTCTCAAACGAATCTTGGTGGTAATTTGTTGCGTTCTTCTATAATTGTTTATGATTTCCTTTGCGTATCTAATTGAGGATAACTGCCAGTTACTTCAACAAAGGAGCAAACGCTGCCGCGGTGCTTGCTCCTTTGATCTTTACCACGCTATCGTTCTCCGTTAGCTCAATAGTCTTATGTTTTAATTAGAGTCGCTGCTTATAGTTGTGAGGCTTGCCGAACACCTAATGCAGTGACGTCCCGACGGGCTTAGGGGGCTGGATGTGGTCACTCGCTTCTCAGAGTGACCCGGAGCGTCGATATGGTGTTAGCCGAAGGAAGTTCTGGAAGCAGCCATTGCATTTAAGGCGTTCTCAAAATAGCTATATACTTCATCTGCAATTCCCAGAAACTCTTCAACAAGTACATTACTATCCAAGTAACAAACATACAGATAATCAACTAAAGCGGAGTCAATCTCACAATAGTTTAATATGGCATTCTTCATCTTAATAATGTCATCTTGCCATACACCTGTATCTTCTAAAACCAAAGAGTATAATGCACGAATTAATCTCTTAGAGTAACCTTTAATATATCTAGTTTTCATTGTGTTATCACTAGCATTAGAAAGTAAACTATGTATACGATCTACTTCCTCCTTGGTCTCTGTATTTAAGTCTAAAATGAACTCTGGAGAAATAATTATCGGTGGTACTTTTTCACCAACGTCATGACCATATATGCAAACACAAATTATCTTTACCCAAAAACCCCACTCATTTGGTTTACTTAATACATCGTCAATCGAGCAAATTATCGTATCAATCTTAGTTACTACTGGATATTCTTCCAAAAGCCTGTCTTTAATATTTGACAATCTTTCGTAATCAATATCTTTAGGATTTACACATACAATAGTAAAGTCTGCATCTGACTTAAAAGGTTTAGCAGTTCCTTTTGGAATCGAGCCACACATATAAATGCTATGAATCTTACCTTTAAATTCGGTAAGTATATTATCTATATACTTATCAACAAAATCCTTATATTCACTTTGTATTACAATTCTATTTATAACTTTTTCTAATATCATATAGACTCCTCCTAAACTAAGAACTTCTTTCGGCTAACGTTGTTGTATTCACGACGTCCCACCACCTTAAGCCCGAAGGGGGGCCGCGATGCGGTTAGGTGGTGCGGATGTGTCCGGCAGATTCCGCTTCTCTGCTGCTGAAATGCCTCCTAGAATCCCATCTAACTTCTGCCGGACCGAGGGCGAATGCCCGATGCGTGAATATGGTGTTAGGTGATGTCCCTGTCTTTTTCGAGCTACATCCCTTCTCTTTATCTATAATCTGCAAATGTGATCTCTAGAGATTATTTCTTTTACTCTTCCCCATTGTAATTTGTCTAGACCACATCGAATTTCTGGCATTGCTAATTTATTTAAACTGGACGGCCCTGCCATTGAGATCTCGTTAATCCGAAGCCTTCTTTATTTATGTAAGGAACCGGCGATTGGCACTACTGAGTTAATAGGATATACTTCACCTTATAAAAGAACTACAAAAATTTTTCTCTGATGTCATTACTCATACAAACACGAGGTGTACTTATGAATAGAAGACTAGTTTACTTTAGCCTTTCCTTAATGTGTATTATTTTCTGTATACTTATAGTTTTGCTCTTTAGTGAAACGCCGTTCATAAGAGGATTGGTTGGGGATGTTATTATAGTAGTTTTTATATATTATTTTATTATGACTCTGAAAGATTTTAGTTCAATTTATGTTGTAATCTTTACTCTTGTATTGGCTTTAATCACAGAAGTGCTGCAGTATTTTCACTTTGCTTCAATTCTAGGTCTTCAACACAATAAAATTGCACAGCTAGTAATTGGTTCTATATTCGACCCTATGGATATGATTGCATATACAATTGGAGGTATTGTTGCTTTCATCATCGATACGAAAATAATTAAGAAGCCGAAAAATACCCATTTCCGCACGTACTAAGAATGCAGCAAGGATCAATTGAGTTGTACAAGAAGTGCGACTATGGAGAGAGACCTCCTTACAAGGGGTCTTTCTTTTAGTTTTCACCCTAAGGGGAAACATTAATCCAAGAAGTTATACTTCCCACGGCTCAGTGAAGAAATAAATGGAGCTCCGCAAATAACCACCGCGGTTTGCATCCGCAGAAATACAATGAGCCAATTAGTATTCCTCAGGTGTAGTAAATAAGTTTTTCTTGATTTCTATTAACTCCATCGAATTCACTCTATCATAGTATTTACAGGGATTTCACCTAACGTTCTTGTATTCACGACGCCGAGAGGCTTAAGGCAGCGAAGCTGCCGGCTGCGCGAATGCGCAGTTAGCCTCGCAGGTGTGTCCGCCTGAATCCCCATCCCCGAAATACCTCGGGCGGACCGAGGGGCGAATGCCCCGGAGCGTGAATACGGTGTTATAAGATGTCGGCGTCTTCCTTGATTAATCTTACAAAATCACTTAATCCGATCTATGTGCATTAATAAATGATTTATTTCATGTACTCGATCTAGTGATATTCCGTTTCTTTGTTCTATTGCAAGTGGGTGATCATTAGGTTCTAAATTAATTAAAGGACATACTCCAATTTCTCTTGTTTGTATTTCGCATTTCAGACTAAGAGTACTTGGATATAAAGGAAGTTCGGTAGAAAACCATCCGAAATAAGCAGGTTCATTCTTTCTTGTCTTTGAATTCCATATTTCATTTGCTCTCATAAAATTGCCTTCACTTATTGAAGACCAAACGCTCCATATAAAAAATTCATCTGTTCCTAAGATTGGAATTTCTAGATGTCCTCTAATAAAAAATTTGTCCTGGTCTATTACACATAAGTCATTATTGATTTCACATCTATCTTGTCTTTCCTTTTCATCAAGCACGAGGTAATGGAATGGGGCATTGCTCCCAAAACATAATGATATTTCTCCGATCTCTTCATTGCAGTGAGAGCATTTCATTAGTTTCACCTGTCTTTTTGTGTTTTTTATGTTTACGCCGATTTCTTATAACATCTTTTTTGCGAACTTCGTAAATTCGTCATGACTTAAGTTATTCGCGAAATCATTCAACTATCCTGCCCGTTAGTTCAATGAAAAACGGCAGCCGGTCATGGCCAACTGCCGTATGTTGATGTTGAACTATCGTCTCCCGTTAGTTTAATTGTGCATAAGTTTCCAATTGATGCTAATTAAAAAGACTTAATATAATTTTTCTGATCCTTCGTAAATTGATAGCCCCTTTTTTGGTACAGTCTATGTGCTTGCTCGCGGCTCGGATGAGACAACAACTTTATGCCGGAATAACCCTTTTCCCGCGCCCATTGCTCTAAATAATCCATTAACTTGCTGCCAATACCTTGATTTCTATAGCGTTCTTTTACTACAAAGCCTAAAACATTGATCAAAGGATCGGCAAAAAGCAACTCATAGCGAGTTCCATGGATATATCCAACAATCTCGTTATTGAGTTCGAATACAAAAATCTTATCTTTTGTCTCTCGTGTAATGATTTCAATTTTTTCTTTGACTTTTTCTTCGGTAAAACATGAAAGATTGGGGTTGAAATCTTGATTCAAGAAGTATATGTCTGGATAATCGGTTATGTTGATTTCCCTTACTAGGTATTCCATAATCTACTCCTTACTCCTATTTTCTTCTTAATCATGTGCTAGGCTTCAGCAAACATAAATCGGTTGCTGGAGTTTGGCATTCCTTTCTACAGAAAAATTCCACAATGCTATTGTGTTAACCTCCCTCTATGGAGAATCACTATGCTCTTAAATGCTCACGTTTTCTTAGAATATTGTCCTAGTTTGCACATTGCAGATAACATTTCAGTGGAAC
>NZ_JAUSST010000015.1 GCF_030812415.1 Paenibacillus harenae
CGGGGTTATGTCCGTCCACTCGCCCGTCATCGTATTCAGCTTCCATACCGCGCCAGTGCCGGCATCGTACGGCCCGATGGACGAGTTGTATGTTATGTACAGCATACCGTTCGTACCCAGCGTTCCGTGGTGGGGCAGGAAGCCCTGATTCGGCTGGCCCGCTACCGGCTCCCAGGTCGCACCGCCGTCGGTCGACTTATAAATGCTCGTCTGCGAATCCGCCAAGCCGACATAAATTGTCTGCGTCGCATGGCCTGCAGAGCCCGTCGAAGGATCAAAGGTGATCCATACGGGGCCGACATTGCCGCCGAAGCTATCATTCACGTTACCGACTTGAGTGAAGCTGCTAACTTTATTCCATGTCGCTCCATAGTCCTCGCTCCTCCACAATCCGTTCCCGTTGCGGGCTCCCAGATAGATAATCCGGTTATCGTTCGGATCGATCGCCAGACGTTCGCCCATGGAACGACCGGGCATGTTGCCGCCAGATTTGAATGGCAATTCTACCATCTCGAACGTTTGTCCGCGGTCCTGCGAACGAAGGATATAACCGTTCGTCGACACCCAGTCGTTCGAGTAAGTGCCGGCCAAAATATAGAGGCGATTCGGATCGACAGGGTCGGTAGCCATACTCTCCACGCCAGACAGGTTCCAGTCATCCAGACTCAGCCATTCCAGCAGCTGAATCCATGTCTTTTTCTCTGGGTCCCAGCGATACGCGCCCCCCATGTCCGTGCGGGCATAGATGAGATCCTTCTCTTTCTCGTTGAAAATAATGCCAGGAATGAATCCGCCGCCGACGATCTTCACCCTGCCCCAATCATAGGCTTGCGTTTTCAACGGCACGATGTCTGGCCGTACGGCCGCTGCTTCGCTCCCGATCGAATCCGCTGCGAACGCCTTGTCGGGGACCGTCGTCAACGAAGGGCCCAAGCTAACCGTCAACGCGGCGGCCGTCATCAGAAGTGAAGCGGACTTACATAAGGAAATGATTTGTTTGGTAAATCCTCGCGACTTTTTCCTTGTTTTCATCAAGCTAGTCTCCTTCTTTAATCGTTTTCTTCATGCGCTCATGCCAATTGCCCTTGTTCAAAGCAACTCGTGAAAACGTTTTCAATTTTCGATAATCACTCCTCTACATCTCACTATGTTTTCTTACACAACTACATTATCAACAGGTTGAATAGTAAACCTTAATTTTTTGGACATGGTATAGCATGATTTGGTCTGGTTAAATTTGGATTTATCTCAGTGAAGACGAAAAAGGTACCAGGGCTTGTAAGGAAGCGGCCCGGTACCTTATTGTTATCTAGCCTTTTCTAAGCTTCTTGTAATGAAGCGTTCTCCGAAGTCCTACTGAATCGCCGCTTCTGCTGTGTCGTAAGGCTCTGTGGCGCAAAGTCGCTGCCCTGTAAAATATCGTTTCACAACGGAAAATGCCAGCTTCGGCCGGCAGTACCGGTCGATCCCTTTGCTATATAAGCTAATTCGGATTATAAAACACAACATAAGATTGAACATTGATTTTCAGGTCATCCAATAGCATGATTTAGCCATTTGCATTTCAGACGGCGCTTGAGCCATAGGAACACCTCTAAATTTGGCGAGCTGTTTAATCAATGATTTCTAAAGCGATCTTGTACACATAGATGCCCTTTTTGATTTTATATTCATCGTGAATATTTTTGGTCCAGCCGTTGTCTCCCCCAAGACCTGCATGTTTGTGATCGACATGAAGGAATACGGAATCGGAGGTGCCAAGCTCGTCTTCATAAGCAGCCTTGTCATACTGCTGGATGCTGTGGTGATGAATATCAAAGTGAAAGTGGCCCGCCGCTGTAACTTTGACCTTGCGATCATCCGCGGACACGACTAAATAACGGACATCTTCCTTGCCCCCGCATTCAACCGGCACAATGTAGGGAACATGTTGTTCTTGGACAGAGCTTTCATATATCCCGACAAAGGCAGCCGTTTTACGGTCCGCATAGTTTTCCCATGGCCCTCGGCCATACCATTCAATATTCTTCCAGGCATCTGAGAAGGTAAAACTCAGACCGATTCTCGGCAAGGTTTCGACATTGGCATTATTTACGACAGTGTTGGCTATTTCAATGCCTTTACCGCCAATCGCATAGTCGGTTCGCGTTTCAATGCAACCATTATACATAGCATGTACCTGAATAATGACGGAAGCAGCAGCCGCATATACCCGGATACGCTTGATCTCTTTCCGATTGGAGTCCAGCCCGAGGCTTCTCCAATCCTCCGCATAGTTTATTGTCTGGCCTTGTACGCCGACGTCTATTCCCGTTGGCGGGCGATAGAAATGGTTAGCTCCGCCCGTAAAGTAGTCCTGGTTACTATATCTCACGGTAATGAACTCTGCCGTTTCTTTCGAGAAGACCACGTTCGTATTTTCATTATAAATATGAATGCGATCAGCGTCTTCTTCATAAACCAGGTTCCCGCTTTCAATATCTCCGGTATGCACTTCATAAACGGAATCATTCAACTCGAGCTGGCATGCGTAAATACAGGTACCCTTATTGGCATAAAATGTGTCCTCGTTCAAATAAGCGTAAAAATTCAGAAACGCTTCTCCAGAGACTTTGGTTGAATCGTAGGGTGCTTGAACACTGTCCATAGATCCGGCCGGCGTGTTTAATATGGGCAATGTACCATTCTCGATTACCTTCCCGTCGCAAACAAGCTCCCAACCGATGTTCAGGTGACTTAAGTCTCGATGCAAATAATGATTATAAATACGATAGCTTTTGTTACCCGAAGCATGAAACTGCCGGTCAAAGCAATCGATTTGGACGGGAGCCTGAACATATTTGATCTCGTTGGCAGCCGGTTTCGGCGTTAAGTCCGGAAATACAATGCCATTCAGGCACATATCGGGCGCGGGATCCAAAATCTCTTCTTGAAAGGCGCCGCCATAAACGTATTTTTTGTTCCCGGATTCATCATGCTTGACAAGCGCTTTATCCTGGAAATCCCAAATAAAACCGCCCTGAAAGCGCGGGAATGCATGAATGAGGTCCCAAAACTCCTTGAAATTCCCGTTGCTGTTGCTTTTCGCGTACGCATATTCGCACATGATAAACGGCCGCAAGTCTTCGCAGTTGGCCATGCAGTCCAGTATCCAATCCTTCTGAGGATACATGGGCGCCACGATATCGGAAATATTGGCCGGAGGATGCAAGGACTCATATTGGACATATCTCGTTTTATCATATTCCTTAATCCAGCCGTACATGGCAGCATGGTTCGCTCCGTAACCGGATTCATTTCCCAGGGACCACAGAATGATCGAGGGATGATTCTTATCTCTCAATACCATCCGCGCCGCACGTTCCATATAAGCATGCGTCCATTCCGAAGATGCGCTCAACTGGCCGCCGATGCCATGAGTCTCAATATTGGCCTCATCCACGACATAAATGCCCAGCTCATCACAGAGGTCGTACCATTCGACCGCATGCGGATAGTGACTCGTCCTAACCGCATTGATATTTAGCGACTTCATCATCTTGATCTGCTCGCGCATATACTCCGTCGACACCACGCGCCCCGTTTCGGGACAAAACGCATGAAGATTGGTTCCGCGGATGATAAGCCGTTTGCCGTTTATTTTCAATATCCCGTTTTTATCGATGCTAACTTCGCGGAAGCCGACATTCGCGCTCTCGATGTCAACGACATTTCCGTCAGGGTCGATCATTTCCAATACCAATCGATAGAGGTAAGGAATTTCATCGCTCCACAATTCGGGATTCTTAATGGGTTGTTTGACCTTCGCCACAAAAGTCTCTTGCAGGTAGGATCTGTAATCCGCAAACTTAGCCGTTTCAAATTGCGTAACCAAATTACGATCGTGATCAAAAAGAGACAGGCGCACATAAGCTTCCCCGTAACAGCTCGCCTGATTATTCGGATAAACCGTCACGGCTAATTCGGCATTGTCGTATTGACCCGAGAATAACGTTTCGATTTTATAATCATGAATGCGCATTCGCGGTTTTGCATAAATCAGTACATCTCTGTATATCCCCGATAGATGCCAGTAGTCCTGATCCTCCAGATAAGTTCCGGCTCCGAACCGCATTACCTGTACGGCTAAATGATTCTGTCCTCTTTGGATGAAATCCGTAATATCGAAAGATGCGTTAAGCTTGCTGTCCGTCGAAAAACCGACAAGCTTTCCGTTTAACCACAAATTAAAACAAGATTCCACGCCGGCAAAATCGATAAATAGATCGCGGTCGTGAAAATGCTCGGGAATTTCGAACGTGAGGACATAACATCCGGTGAGGTTATCCTCCGGCACATAAGGCGGATTCAAAACAAATTCATCTTTCTTCAGTTGAATTTCATGATGGGAGTCCTGCCATTTCCGTGCAAAGGGATACACTGAGTTGGTGTATACAGGTTTTCCGTATCCGGACAGCTCCCAGTTGGAAGGAACCGGGATGTTGTCCCAACGGGATACATCATATTCAGGATGATAGAACTCATCGGTTACAACATCCGGAGACGAAAACAGCTTAAATTTCCACGAGCCGTTTAAGCATTGGACGTATTGGGACTTTCTGCGATCGCCGCTTAGCGCTTGTTCCACCGTTTCGTATACGCCGTACGGTTCATGCATGGGATAACGGTTCTGTTGCGTGACGCTCGGATTCTCCCAATCTCTGTTTGGCTTCATACGTTTCGACTCATCCCCCTATTAATTATTGTTCTAATTGGTTGTACCTTGAAATCGATACCTCTACAATAATAGGGCATGTGATTTCATTGAAAATGTTACGTTTGGTAATTCATTTATCCATTTTGGTAGGTGAAGCGACGATATGAATGGCAACGATATAAAGGAAAACGATGTCATATACCGGTGTATCGGCGACGATTTCGACCGTGCTACCCTGTCTATCATTACCTGAAATCGTTTTACGAGCGATTTTGTTTTTGATTTCGCCGCCTTGTTAAACAGCCTAACAGGTTGAACTATAGTTTTGCATAATAAGACGTCGGGTCAAACAAAACCGTCACATCATGTGACGGTTTCGTAATTTTCTATCGCTTGAGAGCCATAAGCTGCTCAAGCAGCACCTTATCATTCATTTCATTGGTATATCGGTTGTAAAGTACATCTGTAACATCCCATAAAACCGGGGTAATGCCTCGGGAAGAAGCAGCCTTGGCCACCGACGTAAGATAGAGCCTTATCATTTCTGGTGTCTTATTTTTTGTAGCTACACCAAACTCCCCCATGATAACGGGGATGCCTTTGTCGATGAAATGTGTTTTCACCAGATCCATGAGTCTGTTTAGCTCGGCGAAGTCTTCATCCGTTCCCCATTCCGCACGCGCTTTTCCCCATTCCACATCCTCATCTATGATGGCGAATGTTGGAGGCGTGTAATAATGGATCGATACCGCACAGCGATTTTGGGGGTCGGTGGGCATCTTATACAGTTTATCAACGCTCCTCTCGATGTCCGTTGTATAGCCGGCAATCAACAGGTGGCGTCGTTTATTGTTGCCTCCGGAACCGCGCACAATATCTACAAATGTCTGATTGATCTCATTCAGCAGCGCATAAGCTTTTTCTTTATTGGTATCATCGCTGCCGTAGACATTCCATAAATCAGGCCATACACCTTCTTCATTGAAAGACTCGAGCATCAGATGATCGTCATAGTTTTTAAACGAATCCGCAACCTGCGTCCATATGCGTGTATATTTGTACATGGATTCTTTTGTTTCTGTCGGTATTTTCTCAAACAAGCTGTCCGAGTGAATATTCAGAATAACATACATACCGCTACCCAGCGCCCAATCCACAACTTCTTTTACCCGGGCCATATAGTCAGGATTGATCGTGTAATCCTCGCCCATCATATTGGACCACGTTACGGGAATTCGAAGGACGCCAAAGCCTTCGCTGGCATAACCTTTAATCATTTCCTCCGTAATAATGGGACTGCCCCAGGCAGTTTCATAACTTATAACGCTTCTGCCACTTATCCAGTCGCCTCTTGATTCTAACGTGTTGCCCAAATTAATGCCGATTCCCATTTCTTTGACAAGCTCCATTGTTGTGATCTCACGCATTGGCGCACCTTTTTCATCGTTGGAACAAGCTGCTAACATTGAAAGCGCTGTAATTAATAGGATGGTTAAGATCAATTTCTTGTTCATTTGTTCTCCCCTTTTTGATCCATTTTTTAAAAATTATAATATACGTCGTTACTAAGTCCGATAGCTAAATGCGCAAGATATGATATCATTTTCTGCAAATATATGAATTCAAAGTGCCTGTCATTGTTGCTTTTCACCAACTCGTCATAGCGGAACGTGCAAATCGATGATATGCTAAATATATAGTATGAAAGGAAGCAGTTTTCATGGAATTACACGTGATCGGATATAATCATTCCCATGACAAAACCTTTGCGATCGATCGCCCAAAAGGCATTGGCAGCAGTTGGATTCTATTACTGATCAAAACGCCTGCCGTCTTTATGCAAAACGGTAAAGAAGTGATCACGAAGGAAAATTCCTTTATTCTGTATACCAGCGATGCTCCCCAGCAATATCGTACATATGGTGATAAGTACGTGGACGACTGGTTCTATTTCAGTGTAGACAACGATGATAAGGAATTTATCGGCAAACTTAATATCCCCTATAACACGGTTACGTGGCTAGGGGATATTTCTGAGATATCGTCAATTGTACAGAAAATGACTTATGAATTTTATACGGCGGGTCCTCACAGTATAGATGCTATCAAGCATTATTTGAATATTTTCTTTATTAAGCTCAGCCGCAAACTTCATATGGGGCTTCACTTTCCTTCGGTAAAGGCTTCTGCAAAATATGAAGGTATGATTAACGTTCGTATCCGTATTCGCAGCAACCCTGTGTCAATCCCCTCTGTCAAAGAATTGGCTAATGAAATATCCATGAGCTTGTCGAGTTTCCAGCACACCTACCAAAAAATGTTCGGAGTCAATGTTATGACCGACATTATTAATAGCCGCCTTCAGTGTGCAAAGGCACTGCTGGCAACAACAGATTTAACGCTGGACTCGATTGCTGCGCAAAGCGGATACAGCAATGCCTTCCATCTTATGAGACAGTTTAAAGCGAAATTCGGGCTTACACCGACAGAATACAGGAAGCAGAACAAATGAACCCCGTCAATTCGACGGGGCTTTGGTTTGATCCGATCCTGATCAATAATCCAATTTGGATTCAGCACCAAGCAATTGATTACTCGCCCGGCGCGGCGGCGCAGGTTCTTACCGCAAGATTTCTAAATAAGGCAACGACCACTTACGATATGTGGCGTACCTAGCTGGCCGAAACCTCTGCCTGCATAATAAGGATCTCAAGCAAACAAACGCCTTGAACGCCGTATTCCACGGCTCGTCCCCTGCTCTAACATTGATCGCGCATATTGTCCAGATCGGCCAGCGACATGGCAATGCCCGGATGATGGATCGTCGCCGATACCGTGTTCCCGTTTGCATCCGTATAAGGAGCATTTACATCGGCTCTTACCGCCTGCGGCTTGTAAGAAGTAATCAGCTGCGAACAGCCGCATTCGCTATTTCGATGCCTCAAGACCTGTAAAAGTCATGGCTAAAGCTAAAGTAAAACAAAGAATACTGGAAATAACCTTCTTAGTAAGCGCTCTCATTTGCGAAATGTCCAAATCATTTTCCTCCTTTTTTTTGAACATTCATAGCCTGTGTTTCAGCATAACCCCCCACATAGCTCTTACAGCTTAATGAAGAGAGGCCCCTAACCTCAAAATCGAGATCGGGGCCTCTGATCATGCTTTCGCCAGATGCCACCTGCGAAATTCCGTTTGAGCTAGATCACGATCTGAGCCCAGCGGATCAGAATATCCGCTTGCTCTTGCGTGAAATATTTCCCGGTTTGGTCCGTTACCTGTTTGACATAGTCGGACATCATACTCTTCGCAGCGTCTATTTTTCCTTGGCCGGCGGCAGCTTTCGCCTGGTCTAGTTTTTGATTCAGCGATTTCGACACGGGATCCGATGCTTTGGCGCCCGTTTCTTGCATGAAAGCATTCGTCACTGCCTTCAGGCTGACGAAGGTAACCATCACCGTGAACGTATGCGTCACCGTTGTCTGATGCCCTGCCATATCCTCCGCTATGACCGTTGCCGTATGCTCGCCGGATTCCAGTGTATACGCCTTGACCTGAAGCAGCGGCTGGTCGCAAGGCGTACCGTATACGCTCGAGACAACATCGGTCGCGCTGCAAGTTATGGTCACCGTTTGATCGATCGTGTACGATGCCTCTCCCATGATTTGAACCATAGGTGCCGAAAGGTCGATTTTGACCTCCAGCGAAATCGTTTCTCCCGTATCCACGGAACGTCGGTACTGAACCTGATGCGTTCCCTCTTGATCCAAGACCACAGGCTCGCTGTAGGCGGTCCAAGTGTCTCCGCCATCCAGACTGTACTCCGCGATTTTCGCAGGAGAGAGTGTCAACGTAACCGGCGACGTATACCAACCGTTCTTGCCGTTCAGCGCCGCAGGATCCAGTGAAGCGGTAATATCCTTCCACTGCAGCCCTTCGAGCGCTGCAAGCAGGCTCGCCGCGGCCGCATCGATCTCCTCCTGAGCCGCATCGGCATTGTCCGCCACCGACTCCGCATTCGCGAGCGCCGTTTGGAAAGCTTCATAGCTTTCGGTTGTGTAATACTCGGCAACAACTTCGGCCGCTTCGTCCAGCAGGAGCGTAAGCAAGCTGTTGTCGATCCATTTCGCCGTATTGTTGTAAACGCCCTGGATTTCTTCCGCACTCAAGGCATAATTATAGATGCGGAACTCGTCGATCATGCCGCTCAGCAGCGGATCGTTAAATTGGCTCTTGCCGATGTAGTTTTTCTTCGGTTTGAAATCGCTCGGCTTAATCGTAAAATTGCCGGCTTTTGCTTTCTCCACGCCGTTAACATACAACTTCGCCGTACCACCGCCCAGCGTCACCGCCACATGCACCCACTGGTTGCTTGCGAGCTGCGAGGTTTGAATCATCTGTTCGCCGCCGCCGTTCTTGATCGCAAAACGCAGCGTATTATTGCCGGACCTTGGCGTGAGGAACATAAACTGATTGGTGTCGTTGCCAAAGTCAAAGATGCGCTGCCATTGGTTACCGCCCTTCCAGTACACCCAGGTTGTAAATGTCATCTCGTCGTAATTGGCAGCCGGATGCGTCTCAGGCAGCATCACATGGTGTTGTCCGTTCAGATCGACAGCCTGTCCGATCTTGCCGGCCGGATATTCAAGGGTTCCATAAACGGTTCCGCCCGTCGATCCGATGGCATTGTCCGCGTTGCCTTCGAACGAATAGAGCGACAACGGCACTTGCACGAGCCGCCCTTCAGCCTGCTTAAGCTCGGCCAAAAGCTGATCGATATCTGCTTCCGGTTTCGCGATATCCGCCTGGATCCGCTCCACTTCCTTAAGATACAGGTAGTAGCTTGCTCTTGTGTAATCTTCCGAAGGCAAGATGTTGAGATTAACTTTAAAGATAATCGTTTGGCTGACCTCAAACAATCCGTTGCCGACCGTAAAGGTTACCGGATAGCTGCCATAATCGGCTTGTTTCGGCGTCCAGTTGAATATGCCTTCCGCTGTGTTTAACACTGCGCCTTGCGGCAACTCACCCGCACTGTATACAAGCGGTTCGCCCGCCGGATCGGAAACCGGCAGTTCATACCGGAATGGCTGTTGAGCCGTCAACTCAACCGTTGTTACCTGCTCGAATACCGGCTGGCCTTTCACGGTAATCCGGATCGTCTTCGACGAAGACAAATCACCTGCTGCCGCAGTAAACGTGACCGCGTGCACGCCGCCCTGTTCTCTGCCTGGCATCCATTCAAAGATCCCGGTCGCCGCATCGAATGACGCACCTTGAGGCAAATCAATAATCCCGTATGCAACAGCGGCGTCCGTATTTACCGCTTCAACTTTAAATCTCAGCATTTTCTCCGCAATGAAGGTCCGGTCTCTCAGCGATTCCAGCACCGGCATGCCTTCGATGTATACCAGTGCATCCAGTGCAGCGAGCAGACGGCTCACCGCAGCGTCTATCTCCTCCTGGGTTGCATCTGCATTGTCCAGCACAGTTGCTGCATCGGCCGCGTCCAACGCAACAGCTTGCAAGCCTTCAGCCGTATAGATGCCGGCCTCATTCGCTGCAGCCGCTTCATCCAGCAAGTGCGCCAGCAGCGTCTTGTCAATGCCGATTTCATGGAACTCGATTTCTTCAAAGTTCACGAAGCCGTTATGGTCATCGTAAATGCGAATATAACGGTATGGCGTCCTGTCCGGATTGATGGCGGAATACCATTTGTATTCACCCACCTCTGCAATGCGGTGCAGATCCGTCCAGTTCACACCGTCATTCGAACCCTTGAAGACGGTGTTGTTGGCACGGCTTGTAGCATTCCTCCTCGGAAGGTAGCGGAACGTATCCACCACTTTTTCGTTTCCTGCGCCAAAGTCCACGTCAACCCAGCTCACGGATGACCTGGTATGGGCGATCGTGTCGGGATTTTCATCAAATAAATACCATGCGTTCTGTTCCTCGGAGATTTTATCATTCTGCCAGAACTTCTCAGAGGCTCTTGCCATCGATGGATCGATCTGAATTTTCGTCAGCAACGTCCGAACGGAAACGAGCAGCTTCTTCGCATCGTGGATTTCGTCAATCAGCTGCGCCTCATCAAATTCCGGGCCTGCCAGCTCCGCTTTGATTCGATCCAATACCTTATGGAACAGGTAGAAGCTGTCCTTCGTATAGTCGGAAGCCGGCAAGCTCTCCGCATCCTTTAACACAATGGCAATCGAATCCGCATAAGCGCTTGCGGCGGCCGAGAACGGTTGCAAGGAGCCGTCGCCGTGAACGGCCATCACCTTATAATGCACACTGCCAAACCGTAAGACGTCCTGGAATGACGTCGCTCTTGTACCCGAGAGAACCTCCTCCCAAGGGGAGCCGTCTTCCAGCTCGGTCGTGCCTGCCTTGAATACCGGATCGGTCAAGCTCGCCTCTTCATCATTGGTGCGGTATATGTTGAACCAAGAAGCTTGCTTCGGTTTATTCCAGCGCAGCGTTACCTGATCCTTCACTCTGGCGGTGAAAGGAGTGACAATGCCTTGCGGCGTTTCCGTAATCGTGACTTTGCTGAATTGCGCCTGATCGCTTGCGGTTACTCCGGTATAGTACGCATAAGGCAGCAAGGTAGACATCTTCGTCACATATGTCCAATTCGCCCCATCTTTGGATACGAATGCGTACACGGTCTGCGAATCATGATCCCGCATCAGTTTGACGTACGGATACTCTGCTACGGTGTAGCCTTGAATATTCGCATTCAGCGGGCTTGCGATCGGAATCGAAAATTGTGCGAGCGAGACCCTCGTGCGGTTTTGCAGCACAAGGTCGCCGTTCTCGTTCGCACCGAAATAGATGTAGCGGGCTTTGTCCTCCGTGAGCCGGTCGCGCATCATAATGCCGCTCGCTTCTCCTGAAGCACTGTCGATCTTCGCACTGACAGAGCTGTTGCCGGAAGCGACCCGGCTTACAAAATGCAGCGAATCGTTAATATCTCGCTTGTAAATGTGGGAATCATCGCCTTGGCCGAAGCCTGTCCCGTCTACAGCATCGATCGATATCGAAGAGCCGTCGATTACAGCATTTCCTGCCGCGGTCCCGATCCGGTCGTCCCGCCACGCCGCATCGGTAATGTCAGATACCGGCGCCGACACATCCACCTTCGCGCGCCAGGAATCCCAGCCCGCTCCGTTCTCGTTGACGGCCGAAACTTTATAGTAATATACGTTACCGTTTTGAACCGTAGTATCTTTGTAGTAATTTCCGGTTACGCCTGTTGCGATGGTCTCGTAAGGGCCATCTTCCGCTTCCGAACGTTTAATCGTGTAGGATTGCCCGCCTGAAGTCGTTTTCCAGGAGATGCCGACATAACCGTTGCCTGCAAGCGCATGGACAAAGTCAACATGGAACGGCTTCGGAGCGAGTTCGAAATCCGACGTCAATTTCAGCACCATTGCCGTTTTGGGCTGGACGGTCACTTTGCCGTTCACGACCGGCACATTCGTCCCCGTGACAAGATCGAGCACCTCGCTGCCCGCGAAGTCGGCCGGCAGTTCTACCTCGTATGTCATCTTGTTGCCGTACTCGTCGCGGGTCGTGTTGAAAATCATGAAATACTTGCCGTACCTTGACGTTGACAATTCCGGATAATTGTTGTAAGGATTATCAAATTCAAAGTTGTCTCGGTTAATCGTTCCTACGCCCGGCTGATAAGAAGCTGGCACAGCTTCGCCTGCCAGCACCGGCGGCGCACCGGACCAATTCAAATTTTGTGCCGATCCGGAATGATAATCCCAGTCGATCTGGGGTGCCCGCAAGTAGTAATCTTCATACCGGAATCGGTTATTCGCGGCGATCTGGACGACATGATCGTAATTGTCTTTGATCACATGGAGGCGACCATTGCTTGCCATACCGCGATTGCGGAAATTCAGCTCGCCGAACATTCTGAAATCGCCGTCTCTTACCGACACGTACATATTGTCGATATCCGCCCATGCCAACTGCTCGTAGTCGTCCGGATTGACTCCGAGCGCGGCAATTTCTTCCGGCTTATAAACGTCGAAATCCGTGTGCGGAAGAACAACCCCAGCCATAGCATTACCGCCGAATCGGCCGTAATTGGCCCGGCCTCCCGTGATGTAATGGTAGGTTTCTTCAAGCAGAAAATTCACTCCGCTCATGCTTCCTCTATATCCGAAGTCTTTCACATGCAACAGCTGGCGATCCGCAAGCTGCTGCTGCACGAAACCGACCGCTTCTCCCGCATATTGCCAGTACTTGTCCCACTCCGGACCGCTGTATCTTTGCTCGTTCCCGGCCATCGCCATTTCTAGGGATGCGAACTGTAAGCTCATTCCTCTGCCGGTTCTCGCACCGTATGCCATGAAGCCGGAAAAGCTTTGATTTCGCTCATCGGTCACTTGTTCCGCTCTCATCAATCTTTTACCGTCGCCATCCAATGACTGATAACGGACAAATCCGCGGGCGTGGATGGATGTAAGCGCTGCTTTCAGGATTTCGTCGTTAACCTCTTCGTCGCCGGCGTGGCCGAGCGTTTTATAGAAATAAACCAAAAGATAGTTGGCGGCCTCGCCGTAGTTGGCTACATAACCGTTTTCCCTTGTAAGTCCAGCCTCGGTTAAGCCGGTATAATGCTTGCCGTAAGGCAGTCTTCTAACAACGTTGCCTTCCGCGTCCAACTTGCTCTTAGCCAGCCCTTTGCCGACAATGTGGACGAAATCGTCCGTAAAGACCGCGTTTCCATCGTGTAGAAACAGGGAATGGTACAAATCCAATTCTTCGCCGTTCGGACCGACCAGCACCTCTTCGCCCAGGAATGGCTTGATCCCCAAAGTTTCAAGCAGGATTCGGTGACTGCGCTCTTTGCCTTCAAAGAAAGGCGAGCCGATGATGCGAAGCCCCTCGTGAGATTTCCACGCACCTTCGTAAGTATAAACTACCTGGTTATATATATATGAAAGCCGCGCTCGGGCAAAGTCGAAGTTCGCTTTCATCACCCTTTCCCACGCTTCGCGGCGCGTCAGCTCGCCGCCGTCCCAGTCTGCGCCCGCCAGAGAAAATTCCCCTTCGGTTGTTCCGGTCGCGAACGGTTCATCCAGAAACGTATGAAACGCCGCTTCTCCATAAACGGAATCGTCTTTGATCAGATTTTCGACGATGTACAGCGCTTCGCCAAGAGCCATATAGTAACCGCCCCAGTCGCCCTGATGTCCGCCCCGCAGCACCAGTCGCGTATTGCCGTAATAATCTTTGACATGGTTATCGATCGTTTTAAAGATACGCTGAAGCGCCGCCTTTTTCTCTTCCGGCGTTTTGGCCGGAGACCAATCGTACTTCAACACGTTGGCGTAGAATTTTAGCTCTTCCGTATATTTGGCGATCACCATCTTGCCGCCAGCGCTTCCATCCACTTTGGCCGATAAATTGTTAAACAGATTAACCTGCTCTTGCAGGTACCCGTTGATCAGAGCCTGTTTCTCCGCATCCGTCAGATCCGGCGCCAGCATGTTATCCGGATTCTGGTCGGGCTTGAATTTATAGCCCTGCTTTTCCCCATCCGCATGAATATAGGCCTGTGTATGGGTATAGGCACTATAATAGCCCCTTGAAACAGTCGTCATACTGTTCCAGGGATGGGATTTAATCGTGATCTCGATCGTATCCTTCCCAACCGTTGATTCCAGCGGAAGCATGATCGTTTTGTAAAAAAAGCGGTTCGGAAGCATCCAGCCCGTGTTAATGGGCTCATAATCCCCGTTAGTGGTATATCCAATCTGCTCCCCGTTAATATGAATCATTTCGTTGGAGGTGGACGATTCTTCCCCCGAAAATTTCACGGTGAAATAGTTGCGGAGATACGGATCGACTTTCATTGTAAAAGTCAACTCCCCCCCGCCCCCATCAGCTACGGGTATATTCGACACACGGGCTGTTTCGCCCATGAAACCGGTAATCACGCTCGTAAAGGCGTCCTTGAAGTTGTGAGCGCTTTCAGAATCGATATTGCCAAATATGATATTATCCTCATAACCGTCAGTTGTCGGCCCTTCTTCCGCATTCACCGCCTTACCTGGCACGGGTACGAACCCCGGGAAAATCAACGCGGCGATCAAGAGAATAATCAAGACCCTTCCGGCTTGTCGTTTCGTTTTCTTTACTCGTTTGAATACGTCCCGTATGTAACCTTTCATTAGACATTTCTCCTCCTTTTTTGAGTGGTTCTTTTTTTCCCAATCTTGCTTCGTATACTCTTGTCTTGCCTCACCCCCTTAAGTCCCTTGCAAGATCATCTACTCTCGTCGTCTCCGCTAGATGTTAGGTTTAGTTCGAATTCTACTACCGCCTCCATGCCCACCCGGCGCAACACTTCAAGCCTGAAGGCTGTCGGCCACGCAACCAGCCATTCCGATAGGCCAAACGGATTCGCCCAACGGGTGTGAAAGAAGCCTTCGCTTTGGCTGCCCTCCGGACGCAGTTTGCCATTGATTATGAGGCTGCCGTCCGAAATGCCGATCGTCGCATTCGCCCATGCGGCAATGGCTCTTTCGCGCCACATCATGTCACCGGTGAGTGCAGCCAGTTCAAGCCAATCCTCGATAAAAGCTAGCGCGAATGGATCAATATGATGGTGCTGAGTGGATACCGCCGTTCCGCCGAACGTATCGTACCCGATGTCTCCCAGTGCGGTCCCTGCGTCATATGCAACCGTATGATGCCACTGCCAGGTTGCCAGATACCAGGAGGCATGCTCCGCACATTCGAGGAACGTCCTCTTGCCGGTGACTCGGAACAGCGCAAGTCCCGCCTTAAGCAAAGGAATGGCCGACTCCTTGTCTACGCAATAGGTATCCAGCGCCCCCGCTGTCGTGTAGCCGTTGCCCTGCAGCTCCCTCATATAATAGCGGTAGCCAAGCTCCGCCCCATGAAGATAGGCTTCATTGCCTGTAAGCTCGTATGCCTTGACCAGAGGCGTGACAAGGAAGCAGCCGACCGTGCCCTCCGGATCACGCGGAGTCCCGTCATTCTTCCACGATTTCCCGATCCGTCCTTCCGTCGATTGCACGGATAAGACGAAATCACAAATGCCGAGCGCGGTTTCGCGATAGATCGGCCGCTCCACTCCGCATCTCCGGGCCAATTGTTCCGCCTCGAACAGGTTCAGCGCTGCCGTGCCGAGGTTGCAGGCGTCCTGCACTTCCCGCTCTGCCGGCTTGAATTGCAGGACGTAGTCGTACTCGCAATGAATCATCCCGTTCGGCAGCCTTCCGCCGGCTGTCCAGCCGTCCAGCACGGCGAGGCCTCTGCGAAGCGAATCCTCATTGCCGGAATTCAAATAATCGGCAAGCATCGAATTGCCCAGCGAGGCGTTCTGCCCGCACCAGCCGATTGCGTAATTGCGTGCTTGTCGCCACTTCTCTCCGTCCCATTTTCTGCCGAGCGAGAATCCCCGAAAATCCCCGTCTTCGGCCCATAGGCTATTCTTGGCATACGCCATGCCTAGCGCCCAGATTCGTTCCGGATCGTACCATGCCCGAACCGGGCGCTTTTGCATACGCCAAGCCTCTTCGAGCATCGTTCTCCACGCCGTGCGCTGCTCTGTGTAAGCATGAAGCGCCAGATAAGCACGGGCCGTAAACGTCTCGCCCGGCACAAAGTTCCTCTCCGCTTCGTATGCCTCGCCGTAACGGTCTCGGTCATCGTAGGTCGCCGGTGTCTCTGCCTCCGGCCAGATCAGCCGATGGATGACTCGTCCTCCAGCCGGCACGAGCGAGCAGGAGAAGCCTTGCATATCGCGGGGAGGCTCGCCGAACAAGGCCACGGCAACACCGCCTCCCTCGGAGTACGTTGCGCCGGCCACCGCCGTCCGATGCCACGCAAATACCCAAGGCTGTCCGTCTCGCTCCAGCCCTTTCGGCTCCAGGCCGCTGCCCCAACCGTTCCCGTTGTAGGTGACGGAAGGAATCATATAATACTCAGGCTCGTAGTCGGCGGCGAAATCCATCGATAGCTTGTACGAAGCAGGCGACTCGCCTTGATAAGTGAACTTCCGCGTCCATTGTACCAGTCCTTCCCTTAGCAGTTTGAATGTATCGGATACTGCGAAGCGTTCGTCTACGAACGGCAAAACATCGCCGATGGTCCTATCGCCCAAGTGGAACCTATAGCCGTTGTCATTTTCACGTTGTTTCCAGTTGATCTCCACCGTCATCACCATTTTCTTATAATATTGCAAAAGCTGATTTGAAAACGCCGCGGATTTTTGATAGAGCCCATGTTATATGCGCATACCTATGCCTGAAAGGCTGTTGTCAACAACGATTAAATAATAGAAAAGGTCGCATAACTACTCTTTTATAGAACCGAGCAGCACGCCTTTTATAAAAAACTTCTGCGCAAATGGGTACATAATTACCATCGGAATCGACGAGATAACCATCGCCGCCAGCTGAAGGGTTCGGGCTGTAACGGTTCCCGCACCTTGAGCTCTGGAGTAGAGTGCTTCGACAGCGGCATTGTTGGCGCCCGCGACAGTAGCCATCTGTTCAATCGCATTCGAAGACTGAATGAGCTTTAAGATCAAATATTGCAGCGTCTGCAAATCGGCGGATTGGGTGAAATACAGCGTCGCTCCGTAATCGTTCCATACGCCGACTGCGGTAAACACCGAAAGTGCAGCCAAAACCGGCTTCGATAACGGGATAACAATTCGGAAGAATATCGTATACTCATTCGCTCCATCCATTTTGGCCGATTCGAACAGAGCTTCGGGAATCGCCTTGAAATTCGCATTGAAAATAATGACGTTCCAAAATCCGCCAAAAAGGGCAGGGATGATGTATACCCAGTAGGTATCATACAAACCGAGCCAATTCAACAGCATAAACGAAGGAATCAGCCCGCCGCTAAAGTACATGCTCGTAAAGCCTATGATCACATACCATTTTTTTCCCTTTAAATAAGTACGGGAAAAGGCGTAAGTAAACATCGCCGTATACAGAATAGAGATAACCGTTACAATCACCGTCCGCGAACCGCTAACCCATGCAGCCTTAAGCATCCCCGGGTCCGACATAACCGTCGCCCAGCTCGCCCATGTAAATTCCCTTGGCCAAGCAAATATAGGTCCGCGCACAAGATTGTCGCCTGTATTCAAAGAATTGACGACAGAAAACCAAAACGGATATATCGTCACGATCATGATAGCGATCATGATGACGACATTCGTCACATTAAATATACGTTCTCTCCAGCTCCTGCCTCCGACCATTCCGGACGCCTCCTAAAAGTTATTCTCGCTGCTTCCCTAAATCATCTTCTCTGCAAGCGAAAAACTCGCTTCGGAAGCATACGCTTAAAACAAACCTGATTTTGTAAGCTTCTTGGATAGATAGTTGGCTCCAAGCAGCAGCGCAAGCGCAAACACCGATTTCATTAAACCGATCGCCGTAGCCGAAGCGAACTGGAACTGCCCAAGACCCGTTCGATACACGTAAGTATCAATAACTTGACTGGTCGGCAAGTTCAAAGAGTTTTGCAGGACGTAAATCTGCGAAAAATTATTGTTCAGCATGCCGCTTATTGCGAATATGACCAGAATCATAACCGTAGGCAAAATGCCGGGCAGCGTGATGTGCAGCATTCGTTTCAAACGGCTCGCACCGTCGATAGCGGCAGCCTCATATAAAGACTGGTCGATGCCTGCCATGGCGGCCAAATACAAGATGGCGCCCCAGCCTATTTCTTTCAATAAATTGGTTCCGATGGCGATGCCCCAGAAATATTTTGGCTCGCCCAGAAACAGAATAGCCTCATCGATCAGGCCCAGTTTCAGGAGTAAAAAATTTACGATGCCGCCATCCGGATTGAGCAGCGTGATGAACAACCCGCCAAAGATAACCCATGAAAGAAAATGCGGCAGGTACGTGACGGTCTGTACAAACGATTTAAACTTGGCATTCTGGATCTCGTTTAACAATAGCGCGAAGATCAGGGTTACCGGGATCCCGACCAGCGACCCAAGGAGATTAATGCCTAGCGTATTTCTCACCATGGGCCAAAACTCAAAGTGCCGGAAAATCATCATAAAGTTCTCGAAATGGTTCCATTGACTCGTAAAGATCCCTTTAAACCCAGAGATGGGATCGTAAGCCTTGAATGCCATCAACAGCCCGGACATCGGGATAAAGTCGAATATGACTATCATAATAATTGCTGGCCAAAGCATCGTCATGAGCTCCAACTGGGTTCGAAGATCGTGCCCGAGCCTGAACGTTTTTTTTCTTTTGATATTTGCTGTCGGGATGCCTCCCTGGGTGGCGCCTTTTGCCATCATTCGTCCCTCCCTTGAAAAACAATGATAATGCCAAAGTGCAGCAAGGAATGCACATGCACTTTGGCACTATTTATCACTCAAATCATACGGTTAAGAATTAATGCCTTTAACCATTACGCCCATTTCCTGCGACTTCTTCTGGAGTTCTGCGTCCAGCTCCGCATTAAGCTCGTCGATCTTCAATTTCTTCATCGTGGCGATAAACTCGTCATAAAGCTTGTTGAATTCTGCCTCATCCTTCGCGAGTACCATCTTGGCAACCTGAGCTTCATAAAATTGCTGGATTTGATCTCTTGTGTTTGCATTTTCGCTTCCCGGTGCATAGAAATCGCCAGGCAATGTCGTTACGGAAAGATCATATCTAACGACTTCCGGCGATCTGGCGTAAGCGGTCTTCGCCTCCATTTCAATCAAACCGCCGGTGCCTTCCCTCTTGGTAGGAGCAGGCTGCACGTTTTCAAGGAATGCCATGTTGGTAAATTGCCAGAATATATCCACTGCCGTTTTGCTGCTGTCTGTTAGATCCTGGATTCCTTTTTCCGTTCTTGTAATGAGACCTTTGTCGTCTTTCGTGTAATGAACGCCTTCGATGCCGAAGGAAGAGAGAGTCATCCCTTCGGGACTGGTCATAAAGCTGAGCCATTTAGCCAATTTTTCCGGTTCTTTCGTCGACTTGGAAATCATCGTTTGCATCCAGCCGCGGCCCGGTTCAGACCAGAACGGGAAAACCGGTTTTGTGCCTTCGCTCGACAAGATCGTGCCTGGCGATACCCAGAAATCAAGCTGATCAAATTTGCCTCTGGGCGTACCTCCGATAAACATGAACACACGCTTGGACAACAGGTTCGATTCGATTGCCACATCATCCGTTGTCATCTGGCCGGGATCAAAGTACCCGCCTTGGGCAGCCTTAAACAGGAATTGAATGGCATGCTTGTTTTCCGGAGACATGTAGATATGTCTAAATTTACCGTCCTTATCAATCGGCATGGCGCCAAAAGATCTTTGAAGGAATTGGAGCGTTTCGCCATGGTAGTTTTTACCATGAATTTGAAGCGGAATAACTGGCTGGCCGTCAACCTGCATGCCCTTTACCTTCTCGAGAGCGGCGAGCACGCCTTCCTCGGTTTTCAGTGAGGAAAGCTCAATGCCCGCCTCTTTCAATAGATTCGAGTTGACAATTACGCCTTTGTTTTCAGAATACTTCGCTACATCTGCAAAGTAGTCGCTTGACGGAGGATATACCTCTCTCGCGTCATCGCTGACCATGTGACTTCCAATCGCGTACCAGCCGCCATAATGCTTGACCATTTGCTCCTTCACATCTGCTGGAAAATCTTTGAGCAAATGGGATTCCGGATCGTATTTCTTGAGAAATTCTTCCAGCTCCCAAACCTTGCCGGCATCAACCAGCTTCTTGCCCATATCCGGGCCTATGGTAGTGATGACATCCGGGAAAGCGTCAGACGTTGAAACCATCATCAGATTCAATTTCGTATCGCCGTCTTGCGCCGGAATGTTATAGCTGAAGGTAAGCCCTGTCTTTTTCGTCAATTCGCCCATAACGGTACCTTCGTCAGTGTTCCATTGAGGCGGGTTCCAACCTCCTACTGTAGCGAACCAATTCAAATCAACCGGTGCCGCAGACGCGTCCGGCGTAGCAGACGATCCGGAATTCGTCGAATTCGTCGGCTCGCTGCCGCTTCCCGATTTGTTGGCGCTGCAGCCTGACAACGCAATCGTTGCGGCCAACGCCAGAATTATAAACCCTTTCATTTTCATATTAATCATCCCCCTGCATATATTGTTTACTGCTTCTTTAGCATAACGGCATACGTACAGACAGCCTATGTTTCCACTTTACTCTTTTTGTGCTTTTCGATAGTTTTGGACAAGGCTACAATTTACGGAATTTACCCGGTGTTATTCCGAAATACTTTTTGAAAATTTTGTTGAAATGAAAATAATCCCGGTACCCTACCCGCTCCACGATCTCTTGAATGGATAACGAAGTATCCTGCAGCAATTCTTTAGCCAGATTCAGCCTTTTGTTCATCACGTACTCCATATACGTTTTTCCCGTTTCCTTCTTCATAAGAGCGCTCACATATCCGACGGTGATATTGAACTTCTTTGACAAATCAATGAGCATAATATCTTCCGTAAAGTTGGCATCGATATATTCGATGATTTTCTTTACTATCTCATTGGAAATGTGCAGCTCATCGCCGGTTTGCTGCCGGAAAACGACCTTCAGCTTTCCGAACAACTCCTCGACCGAGCGGTACTGGCGAAACAATTGATCGTAGTTCATATATTCGATTTCATAATCTGCGTCGGTACTGCTGTAATATTTGTAAGAGAGCAAAACGATTTGATTGTACAGCGCGCATAATTGGTCGATCTGCATGGACCGCTCCTTGCATTCGATGCTTAGCTCATCCAGCAATCTGTTCACTTGCTCCGGCTTTTGCTCCTTTACGGCCACTTCGATTTGCAGGATCGTACCCATCAAGACAGAGGTATGATCAGCTTGTTTATATTCGAGGATTCGGCTTTCAGGCCGGGTGAAGAAACTGCAAAGGGCAATATCCGATTCCTGATAGAGCTTGGCTATAGGCGTAGAATAGACCCCGATTCCGCTGATGCCGATACACCGGGCGTCGGACAAATGATCTGAAATAAAATCGAGTAAACTGGCCGGATTCTTTAATTCGTCATAATTGATCAGGAAGGAAACTTTATTCTGTCCCGTACGAAACCGCAAATAACGGATCCCGGAGATCGCCGGCTGCGTCTCGCCCGCATCGGGAAACGATGAATGCTGGTACAGACAGCCAATGAACCGGAAGTGCGGATATTCGCAATCAATTCCCCGGCTGGACAAAAAGTTATGCAGCTTAATATTCTCATCGAACTCGAATATTTCGAAAAGATCATCCAGCAGCAGTTCCAGTCCTTTTTGCACTTTTTGCTTCTCCTCGAGCGTCGCTTTCAACCGTTCCAAAGCGTCCGTCAGCTTGTCCTTATTTACCTGCTTGAGCAAGTAATCGAAGGCTCCGAACCGCAGCGCTTTCTGGGCATACTCAAACTCCGAATACCCGCTGATCAGGATCACGTTGCTCCTCAAATCGTGGAAACGGATTTGCTCCAGAAGCTCAATCCCGTTCAAACCGGGCATGCGGATATCCGAAATGACGACATCCGGCTTCTTCTCCAGAATGATCTCCAGAGCCGACAGTCCGTTGTGCGCCTCTCCGATAACGATAAAGCCGAGCCTTTCCCACTCGATCATTTCTCTTATCCTATACACAACCCAGGGTTCATCGTCTGCGATCAATACCGTAAACATGTTATTCAACCTCCAATGGTTCCGCATGGTCTTGTAAGGGGAAAGTAATTATAACGGTAGTTCCGGTTCCGCGTTTGCTATAGAAGGACATGCCGGCCTTGTCTCCGTATAAAAGCTTGATTCTCCGGTTAATATTGGATAAACCGATTCCTTTCATTGCTTCCCTTGCCATCCAGCCTTGGCTTTCAAACTGCCTAAGCCGGGCGACCAACTCTTTCAATTGGGTTTCTTCCATCCCGTATCCGTTATCCTGTACGATGTATTGAACCTGGTTCTGCTCCGTCATCTTCACTTCCACTCGAACGACGCCGCTGTCGATCTTCATCTCCAATCCGTGAAACACGGCATTTTCCACCATCGGCTGAAGAAGCATTTTAATTGTTTTCTGCTTCAACAAACGTTCATCCGCATCGACGACGACCCGGATTTTCCCCATGAAGCGGTATTCGATGATTTTCGCGTATTCCTTTATGTGTGTTATTTCATCCTGAATCGTGCTGAAATCGCCTCCTTTGACCGAATACCTGAACATATTGGATAAGGAGGCGGAGATATCGTCTATATCCTGAGCCTTGTAAAGGATGGCCATAGCGCTTATACATTCCAACGTATTGTACAAGAAATGGGGGTTAATCTGATTGCGGAAGGCCGAAATTTCCATCTGATTTTTCAAAATTTCGATTTCGTACTTTTGCTTGCTTAAGCTGTCGATCTCGTCCAGCATTTTATTCAGGTTGGTAGCGAGTACGCCGATTTCGTTATGATAGACCACTGGAAAGCGGCTTTCTCCCCCCGTCTTAGGATAGGACTTCATAAAATCCATCAGCGCTTTTATCGGTCGTAAGATACGGGTGAAAAAAATGATCAGGAAGAGACCGAGCAAACAAAACATGACCGCATAAGTCGTTATGTTCAGCCTTTGCACGATATTCAATTCCTGCAGCAGCTCGTTCTTCGGTATGACGCTGATCAACTCCCACCCGGTCCGGTACAGCGTACTCGTCTGCATGATATATCGGTTGTCGTTCTTCAACTCCTCAAATTGAAACGTATCGATGTTGGGCGTATTTCCTTCGCTGGCCATAATCTCTTTGTTTTGATCAAGGAGGAATAGCCGGGAATGTGGTGTCATTTTCGCGTTCTTCAATATATTGCGGAAATTGCCGACGTCCATGACAAATACGCTTGTTCCCTTGTAATCTCTGGCAGGTGTGTTTTTCAAATTATAAATCGGAACGGAAATCGAATAGTACGGGATTATTTCCCCCGTATCCGGATCCTTCAATAAACCGGAATATTCGATCTTTGGATCCGGCAGTTTGACGGATTCGCCTGTTCCCAGACCTAGGCTGGCTACAATCGTCCCTGCCCGGTTGTAAAGCTGGATGCCCCGAATATTCTCTTTCAATGTGGTGGTATTGGAGAACACCGATATGACCTCGTGGTTCATGAGAATCCTGGACAAATAGTCATCCGAGTCCAAGTAAGTTTGCACCGTCGGACTATACAGCATCGAAACCGAAATTCTCTCCATGTCCGCATAAAAGCTCTCCATATTTTCTTCAACTTGATTCAATAATTTTGCGGCAGAGTCCGTTACCTTGCTCTCGACAATACGTTTGGCAATCGAGTTCGAGATGACGAATGAGATCAGGAGGATGATCAGCATCATCAAAATCAAATAAAGGATTTGCCTGGTAAGGCTGAGGTTACGAAAGTGTCCCATCATGCTTATCAATTCCTCTTAACCTGATCTTGCACGTAGCCATCGATCAGAGCCTGCTTCTCCGCATCCTTCAGATCCGGCGCCAACATTGAATTGCGAGCGCTTTCATAATTGGAACTGCCGAAACCAAGCTTGTCCAAATAACCGTCAAACTGCTCATTCATGATTTTTCTCCTCCATACTTCATAAGATCCCTAGTTACATGCCGGGTTCCTATGCAAGGAACCCGGCAACTATAACTTGGCAGCAATTTTTACTTGCTGTTGTCAATCGCCTTTTGAATATTCTCTAAATACAGGTCAAGCTTCAGACTGTTAAGTCCCGAGACATACGCATCCCAATCTGAGTGGCAATCCGTAAATATTACCGTCCGGCGCCATAAATGGATTTCCCTCAAACGTTCGCTAACACGTAACGCTTTCCGCTTTCTACATGGAACCCAATCCATCCATTCGCATCTTGAACATATTGAACCTCTTCGCCGTCCTGCGTAATCCTGACATTCCGCTTGGCAAGAACTTGGCAAGTCTGCGTTATGGAAGCTTCTATTTCCGCCTTTGATAGCGCGCCGTTGTTCCATTCCAAATCGACTTCATAGCCCCCTCGGCCCCGCAATCCTCTGACAAACCCGTCTCTCCAGGAATCAGGCAACGCCGGCAGGAGTTCCAAGTATCCCTGATGGGATTGCAGCAGCATCTCTGCGATTCCCGCTGTAGCTGCGAAGTTGCCGTCGATCTGGAATGGAGGATGCGCACCGAACAGATTGGCATATACGCCGCCTCTGTGAGCATTCATCGGTTCGTCACCCTTAACGAGTGTCAACATATTCGAGACTAAATGCTCTGCACGGTTGCCGTCTTTGAATCTTGCCCATAAGCCGACTTTCCAGCCAAGGCTCCATCCTGTCCCCCCGTCTCCTCTAATTTCAAGCGATTTTTTCGCCGCTTGGAACAGATCGGGAGCAGACCGCTCAGTAATGAGCCGTCCCGGATAAACCCCGACAAGATGAGAGACGTGACGATGCTCGGCATCTTCCTCCTCGAAGTCTTGGGACCATTCCTGCAATCGACCGTGCTTCCCGATTTGGAGGGGCAGCAGCTTTTGCTTTTTCTCCGCAAGCGTCTTGGCAAAATCCTCATCGATCCCAAGCAGCTCCGCAGACTTCATGCAGTTGTCGAATAATTCGCCGATCAGAGACAGATCCATGGTCGCGGCCGCGCTTACGGCTTGGCGCTTATCGCCAACCCGGAATTTCAGCTCGGGAGAGGTGGAGGGCGATGTAATGAGATGACCGCCTTTGTCTTCAATGAGCCAATCCAGACAGAATAACGCAGCTTCCTTCATGATGGGGTATGCCTTATCCCGTAAAAACCCTTCATCCCCGCTGAACGCGTAATGCTCCCATAGATGCTGAGTCAGCCATACGCCGCCCATCGGCCAGAACGCCCAAACAGGGTCTCCATCCCCGAAATCGCCTACCGGCGCCGTTTGTCCCCACAAATCCGAATTATGGTGGGCAACCCATCCCCGTGCGCCATAGTTCGTTTCCGCCGTCTTCTTGCCGTTAACGGCCAGTCTGCCGATGAAATCGATCAGCGGCTCGTGCAGCTCCGCCATATTGCAAGTTTCCGCAGGCCAATAATTCATTTCCGCGTTAATATTCAGCGTATAGTTGCTGCTCCATGGCGCCCGCGTCTCCTCGTTCCATATGCCTTGAAGATTGGCCGGACTGGTTCCCGGGCGCGAGCTGGCAATCATCAGGTATCGGCCATAATGGAACAAAAGCTCCACCAGACCTGGATCGCTGCTGCCGTATTCGGCAATGCGCCGATCCGTAGCCATATCTGCGGGAGCCTTGCTTTCGCCCAGATGCAGGGCAACTCTGCCGAACAGCTCGCCATGATCGTCCACATGACGGTTTCGAATATCCGTATATTCCTTCTCGCATATAGCCTGAATCGCTGCTGCGGTTAATTGTCCCGGATCGCGTTCCAAGTTGCTCGCGCCGAGCCCTAAGTCAAAGCTTGTCGCCGCGCTGAAGTACAAGGTTGCGACAGTAGCCCCGATGACATGCAAGCCGTCCGCATCAACCCGCATCGTTCCGCCTTCATGCATGGCCGCCAGGCGTCCATGGAATTTCAGGCCTCTAGAAGTATTGGAATCGCCGTAACGCACGGGAACTTCCGCATCGCGGTAATTGGGCTCGACGTGCTCCGGCGCTGCGCCGGAAATCGTAAAGTGATCGCCATCCGCTTTCGATGTATATCGGAGCGGACTGTCCAGCTTGGCCCGAAAGCTAAGGAAGCCCTCCTTGCCCGCCGTTAATCGCACGACAATCGCCTGATCGGGATGCGTCGCGAATATTTCACGGGTAAATGGAACACCGCCGACGTTATAGGCAACCGTCGCAATGCCGGTAGAGAGATCAAGCTTTCGGTTATACCCCCGGCGGCTTAGCTGTCCGTGATCCATCACAATGTGCAAATCGCCGAAAGGCAAATAAGATTGCGTATAAGGTCCCATCATTTCCTTGCAAAGCCGATCCGCTTCTTCGTACTTCTCTTGCGCGATAAGCTCCCGCACTTTCGGCAGCGCCGCTTTCGCTCCCGGATTATTCCAATCCCCGGGGTAACCTGACCATAGCGTATCTTCATTTAAAGCGATCCGTTCTTTCTCGATACCCCCGAAGACCATCGCGCCAAGCCTGCCGTTTCCGACAGGAAGCGCTTCTACCCAATAGACAGCTGGGGAATGAAACTGAATATGCATATGGATTCCATGTCCTCCCTTTTTACTATGAATGCACTTCTATCAATCTTCCGCTCCAAGATTCAACTCAAACTCCTTGTCGCGGTCACAGATCAGCACACCGTCCACAACTTCCAGCTTGGCAACCTGAATGGACGAACGGCGCATTTCATATCCCGAATCTTCGTTATTCCCATTAACACGGCCAGGATGAGTGAAATAAAAGATATATCCCTCTTTCCCTTGTACGACCACATCTGCGTGAAGGCCGATCGTCCCGTCATCCTCACGTTTGCCGGGCTGGTCGAGAATGATGCCGTTTCGTTCCCAGGTCATAAGATCATCGGAACGGAAAACACCTTGTCCTCTCCATTCGTCTATGATAAGCCAATAATATCCTTTTAAGTGAAACACATTCGGTCCTTCGTGGTTTCTTTCGGTTAACACCGGACCAATCGGCTGCCAATCATACAGATCCTTGCTCTCGGCAGCGTAGGTATGATTCCGCTCCTTAAACCACATTCGAAACTTGCCGTTCGGCAGTTGGTACACACAGGCATCGATCACGTTCTCCTCACTGATTCCAAGCGTGGACTGGAACTCCCAACGAATAAGGTCGGGGCTGGTATAATGCCTGATACGAGCCTTTCCCGTCCAATCTTCCGGTACGCCGCGGACGTAAGTGACATACATATGGTACTGCCCGTCATGCCAAATGATTTCTGGCGCCCAGAACGTATTTCTGCCCCATTCTGTTTCAAGACCTTCCAGGGTTCCCCGGTATAACCAGGTTGATCCGCCATCCGATGAAGAAGCAACACCGAGATCGGTACCATGCACCCATCCGAATTTCGGCCCCTCCTGCGTTGCACGGCGGTTCGTATAGATCATCCACCATTCCTTGGCTTGCCGATTCCAAATAACTACAGGATCTGCCGCACCGTCATAGATGGGATCCCTAAACAATGGCGATTTCATTCATTCTCCACTCCTCGCGACCTCATAACAGAATTGGTCTACATCGATATAACCCTGTTCACTTTCGCAGTTATAGCTGTATAACCCGATCCGGTCTCCCCTGTAATTCCCCCACCCTAGCTGATAAGCGTCCCCAAAGCTTATGAAATGCACCCCATCGACGCTGTATTGGAATCGGTTGATTCCGTCAATGTCCCACACAGACCTTAACCAAAGGGCGCTGACTGTCAATTGCGGCCCCCATACAGTCGTTCCCGAATGGTTAAACTTCAGAACCCTTGTCCCATTCAGTTGTTTTACGCCGATCGTGCAATAGGTTTGCGCAAAATGGCAAAGCCCCGCTTCTTGTCCGGCCGCCATGCCTCCGATCTCTATCTTTGCGGTTGCCGCATTGTGAACGGTTCTAAACGCTCTTTGTGAAATGACGTTGCAGACGGTAAAAAAATTATCCTTATCGATGGGTTGGCTTGCGTAAAGACGCAAATAGCCGGGCCGTTCCGCTAACGACCATTTGTCGGCGTTCGGCTGATGGTTCCATTCCCAATACGGCTCGAGCACCGCTCGGTCAAAATCGTCATTTGCGGCAAGAACCGCCGCGGGATGTCCGTTGATGGGCTTCCTGCCTCCCCATACCATCTCTCCGATTCCGTCTCCGTCCGTATCGTTGCCGATGATCGGCCATCCGTCAATCCACGTTACGGGTAGCAAGTGAAGCGTTCTCCCTTCGTAATACCCGCCCGTTCCTTGATGACTAATGAAGTACCACTCCCCGGAAACCGTCTGGACAAGTCCGCCTTGATTAGGCTCTCGGTCTACATCCATGCCGTGCGTATGGATAATTTCCTTTTCCTCATAGGGCCCATAAATATGTTCTGCCCTTAACATCATGACGACTCGGACTTCAACGCCTTCCTCAAGGCGAACCTCGCTATGGAAAAAGTAGTAGGTTCCGTTTATTTTGTATATCTTATTGGCTTCGCTCCCTTTGTACTGATGGATAATCTTATCGCTGTCATGCAATAGCTCTTTGCCGTCTTCACTAAGTTTAATTAAATGGATATTGTAGTTATCGGCAAAATTAGTGGCAACCAAGTAGCCTTGTCCGTCATCGTCCCAGAACGGACAGCAGTCGTCCCAGCCGGTAACCTCCCAAACCTGATGAAGCGGCTCCCAAGGTCCCGCAGGATCGGAAGCCGTGCTCATAAACAATCCTTCATCGGGCGTGAAAAAATATACCCAGAATTTATCCTTATGGAATCGGATGGCCCCCGCCCAGACTCCTCTGCCGTAACGATTCATGCTATCGTAATTGTATTCCGGGCCGATGCTTGTCAAATCATTCACAACATGTCCGATCATGCTCCAATTCACAAGATCCTTGGAATGCAGCACCGCCATCCCCGGAGAGCAATGCAAGGTAGAGGAGATACCGTAATAATCATCCCCGACTCGAATGACATCCGGATCGCTATAATCGCCGGGCAAGACAGGATTGACATAGGTACCGTCCCCCTGATCTCCCCACGATCCCTTCTGCGATAATAGATAGGAATTAACCTCCATAACACCGTAATCCTTTCCATTCTAAATTTAGCTTTTTAACAAGATGATCATGCATGACGGAAAGCCCGGAACATGGCTTGCATGTTCCGGACTTCCTCTGGTTCATTCACTGACGCTACAATCTACTCTTTCATCACAGCCGATACTTCCTGATCGGTTAAAGCAATGTTATAGATGCGGAAGTCGTTCACCCGTCCGTCGAGATACGGATTGTTGGAGACTACCATACTTACTTGCTATTGTCATCAATCGCCTTCTGAGTTTTACTTAATGCCTCTCTTGGCTGCCTCTTCGTTAACTTCTTTGATCGCCTCCGGAACGCCTTTGGCGTCGTATCCCTTAACGATTTCTTTCCACTGGGCGATCGGATCTCCTTTGCCCAAAACGACTTTAACGATGTCATCCATAATATTTGGGTCCAGAGCCGCAAACTTGATTTTCGCCGGAGTCGAAATCGCATTGAATTCAAAGTTGACAGGCATCGTCGAATCTTCTTGTTTGAATCGATTCCAGGTATCAATTTGCAGCTTCATCAGTCCGGCAGCTTCAGGGTCGGAGCTCACCACTTTTTTGCCTTTGTACAGGAGGGGATCCCATGCGGCAAGCCAAACTAGTTTGGACGTGACCGGATATTTGTCGGCAAGCGTTTCATCTTGTTTGAGCAGGGAAACGTATTGTCCATTTTCCACTTTATAATCGACATTCTCGATTCCATTAATACCCAGGACTCTGTATTCATCAGACAGCATGTAATCCATTACTTGAAGCGCCCGTTTGAATTTTTCATCGCTGAGCGTACCTGGGAAAAACGTATTGGACCAGTATGGAGCACCTGCCATCGTATAGCGTTTGCCGTCAGCTGCAGGCCAAATGTTCATATAACCGATTGCTTTGGAAGCGCTGACGCCTGGATTCGCTTTCTTGAATGTGGCTAATTGATCGTCTGTCACGCCTTCCAGGCCGTAAAGAGCAAAGCTTTGGCCGGACAAGAACTTGTTCGTGCCATCGGCGTCTTTCTGAATCGCAAAGTCCTTGTCAAGAACACCATCCGTATACAATGTACGAAGCTGCTGGATTCCGGTATGGGCTCTCTCCGACGTAAAGGCCGGAATCCACTTGCCGTTTTCTTGAGTCCAGTTACTGCTGAACACCATTTCAGGGAAGCTTCCCAGGAATTGCGTTAACAGGTAACCTTTCGAGTTAATTGTCAAGCCGGCGATTCCAGGGTGCTGCTTCATGACGGCTTTGGTCATAGCCAGGAATTCCTCAAAGCTTTGCGGCTCCTTTGTAAATCCGGCTTGCTCCGCCCAATCCTTCCGATAACGGATTGGTCTGCCTAATCTGGCGTCGCCGATTTCCTCGCTACCAAAACGCGGAATCGAATAAAATTTCCCATCCACCTTGAGCGGCTTCACAGACTCATCGGACATAAATTTTTGCAAATTCGGATATGGGCTCAAATCGTCAGGGAGCGGCTTGAGAACGCCTTGCTTGGCCCAGGTTTGGTACAACCCCATATCAATCTCGTTGGCGAACATATCGGGAAGCTGCTTGGACGCGGCCCATACTTTTGCCTTCTCCTGCCAGTCGTTCCAGGTAATCTGAACCGGTTTGATCGTGATGTTGAATTTCTTGGTCAAATCGTTGTAAACGGTATCATTCTTTGCATTTGGAGCGTCAAAGCCCGCCTGGATGTCCCATACGGCAACGCTCAGCTCTATTGGCTCGCTCGCTTGGCCCGGGGATGTATTTGGAGACTTTTCCTCCCCTTTTCCGCAGCCAGTTAACACTGTCCCTACAGCAAGAAGCAGCGCCACCCCAACCTTTACTCTTTGTTTAAACTTCATCCTGCAAACCCTCCTTTATGTTTTTGAAACCTGAATATATATAACAACGGCCGAAGCCATTACTATCATTCCTTCACGGAACCGATCATGATTCCCGCATTAAAATATTTCTGTATGAAGGGATAAATCATCAGGATCGGAACGGCGGAGACGATGATCATCGCCGACTTTACCGATTCGCTATACACGTTTCGAGTTTGTGCGGCAAACTGTGCGCCCATCGAATTATTCATGACCTGACTCAGATTAGTGATAGCATCCCTTAGCACAAGCTGCATCGGGTGCAGGTTGGTATCGTTAATAAACAGCATCGGCAGCCACCATTCATTCCATCGGTCAACCGCATAAAACAAGGACATGGTCGCCATAATAGGCAGAGAAACAGGTACAATAATACGAATGAGTATTGTCAAATCGTTAGCCCCGTCGATTTTTGCTGATTCCTCAAGAGAAGGATTGACGGACCCGAAGAAGTTTCTCATTAGGATCAAGTTAAATGCGTTTACAGCCACAGGCAAAATCATGACAAGCAAATTATTCTGCAGGTGAAGTCCCTGAACCGTCAAATAAAAGGGAATAAGGCCGCCTGAAAAAAACATCGTCAAGATGATGCCAGTAAAGATGATATTGCGCCCGGGCATCGAGCTCTTGGATAACGCATAAGCTCCTGCCGTCGTGACCGCCAGACTGACCAATGTGCCCGATACGGTCACGATAACCGATATCAACAAGCCATTGACGACCTTCCCTTGATGAAAGATATACTGATATGAAGAAAAATCAATTGATCGAGGCCAAATCATAACCCCCCCTGCCCTCATGTCCGATATGGTGGACAAGGATTGAACAAGAGTTTGATAAAACGGGAATGCAGTCGCAATCGCGCCGAGCCCCAAGACGAGGGTGATGAGTGCATTAGATACCGAAAACCGCTTCAATAGAGGCCCTCCTCCTTAAAAACACGTTTAACAACAAAGTTTGCCCCAAACAGAAGCAGGCAGTTAATGGCCGATTTCAGCAAACCGACCGTTGTCGAGTAGCCGAACCCCGTAGAATCCACGAATGCGCTGCGGTATACGAACGTATCGAGGATATCGGCACGTTCATAAACGGCAGGGTTATATAAATTGAAGATTTGGTCGAATCCGCCGTTCATAATGCCGCCGACTGCCAATATAAGCATAATCGCGGCCGTATTGCGAAGCACCGGCCATGTAATGGCTTTCATTTGCTGGTAACGGTTAGCCCCGTCAATGGACGCCGCCTCGTAAAGCTCGGGGTTGATGCCTGCGATTGCCGCCAAATAAATAATGGATGACCAGCCTGCTTCTTTCCAAATATTCGACGTGAAAAGCAAGCCCAGAAAACTCCCGTTGTGTAACAGTATCGAATTTTTCTCGAATCCGAACAGCACCAGAATTTGATTGAGCACACCCTGATCGTTCAGAATATTCGTGATGATTCCGCTTAACACGACCCAGCTGATGAAATGCGGAAACGTAAATACGGTTTGAAAGATCCGCTTTAGTCTTCCGAATCTCATTTCATTCAATAGGATCGCGAGCAGAATCGGAATCGGGAATTCAATAATCAAACGCCCGAAGCTGATGAACAAGGTGTTATTAAACGCATGCTTGAAGTTCGGATCGCTCAACACATCACGAAAGTTTTGAAAGTTGTTCCAGGGACTATCCATAATCCCCAGCATGTAATTGAAATCCTTAAAAGCAAGGACCACGCCGTACATAGGCACGTACGCGAAGATCAGAAAAAACAACACGACTGGCAATATCATCAAATAGAAGTACTTATGCTTGACGACTTCTTGCCACTTGCGACGGTTGGCTCCCAACCCCGACTGCCTCCCGTACTTGATATGACTTGCAGAATTTTGCATTCTCCCTCTCGCCTCCAAATCTTCTCTATGAGGAAATTATAAAGCAAGCGCTTTCTTAAAGGTATGTCGCTAGATTAGAGGTTTTTTTTTGTATTCTAAAAAAATTCCATGTCGAATATGACATGAAATTGTCGAGAAAACTAACTCAAGAACAAGTTTTCGATAAGGAGTACAAAAAAAAGGACCCCTTGTCAAAAAGGAGCCGGATTGGAGTTATTCTGATTTTGATCGTAGCGATACCCTCTTGGCGGAACGCCCAATATTTTTTTGAACATTTTACTGAAATAAAAATAATCCTTATACCCTACCTGATCCGCGATCTCATTGATCGGGATGGAGGTCGTCCGGAGCAGCTCCGAAGCGCGGTTCATTCGTAGACCGGTCAAGTATTCGGTAAAGGTTTTATCCAGTTCTTTACGGAACAATTGCGAGATGTAATTCGGATTTAAGTTAAATTGTTTGCTTAAGCCCAGTATTGTAATGTCCTCGCCGAAGTGCTCGTTGATGTATTCCAGCATGACAGAGAATGTACTGCCGCGTCCAGGATGCATGAAAACCGGATGATGATGGTTCTGATCCTTCTCCTCTTCGAACAATCGCTTTAAATCATCGATCATATCCCGAACATCTTCAAACTGCTCTGCCAATTGTTCAAAGGAATAGAGATACAACTCGTTCGATCCCATTCCCTTTCGGCTTAACTGCAAAATGCAATCGTTATACAACAACAGGGCATGCCGGATATTCAGATGGCCGCTCCGAAACATGACCTGCAAAGAATCAAGCTGCGCAATAAACGCTAGGTCATCTCCTTCTGCCAGCATGCCAAATGCCGACTTCATGTCATTCGATTGCCACGACCCTTCCCATGCGAGAGATTCGGCCAACGTGAAGTATTGATAAGCCTGTAGCTCTGCATCCTGAATGGCCTGCGCAAATCCCGCCGTATCGATACCCTGTTTGCTGAAACCGATTCCTTTCAAGAACGGATGGCCTTCAGAAGCAAAGGTGGCCATTAATTGATCCGCATCTCTGTCAGCCATCACGTAAATAAACTTGCGATAACCGATGCGTACCGTAAGGCATGGTACTTTTTCATGAATCGTCAGCCTGTCCCTTCTAACGGAAAGCATGATACGCAAGCCGTCTTCTTCGGAGCCGGCAATGCCGGCCAACGCCAACTCATGCCGCAATCGATTGTGCGCTTCCGGCGTACCGGCCTCGATCATATCAAGTATTTCCCCCTCAGGCAGCAATTGAGAGGCATCCAATTCCCGCTTGAGCTTCCTGAGATACCCCGTGATTTCCATTTCGTCAAAGGGTTTAAGGCAATACCCGGATATGCCGTTCTGGATTGCTTTTTGAGCGAGAGCGAATTCCGCCAGTCCGCTCACAATGATAAACTTGGCGGTAACACCGGCGTCGTCCAACCGTTTCTTAAGCTCCAGCCCGTTCATTCCGGGCATCCGGATATCGGAGAAAATCAAGTCCGGACGTATTCGTTTGACCGCTTCCACAGCTTCTTCACCGCTTAATGCATAGCCCGCAACTTCATAGCCGCTGCCCTTCCAGTCCACCGTCGCTTTAAGGCTTTTGATAACCAGCTCCTCGTCGTCCACAAGAAAGACCTTATACATTACCCTTCCCTCCTGACAGGAATTGTAATCGAGACCGACGTTCCGCCTTCGAGCTCGCTCGTTATCCCGATTCCGTAGGCTTCTCCGAAACTGATGCGGATGCGGTCATGCACGTTTGCAAGTCCAATGCCGTATTCGGAATAAGCGTCAAGGCTATCGGCTGCCGATTGGCGGCGTTCAATCGAAGCGTTAATCTCCGCTAACTTGACCGGACTTATTCCCGCACCGTTATCTTCGACGAATAGCAGCAGGTTCTCCCCGTCCCTATAACCTTTGATCCTGAGCACACCGGTTCGCTCAAGCGGCTCGATGCCATGCTTGATGGCATTCTCCACGATGGGCTGCAGAATCATCTTAGGGACTAGACAGTCGAGGCAATCCGAGCGTATGTCGTATTCCACTTGCAGCCGTTTGCCGAATCGGATTTGATGAATGAAGATATAGTTTTTTACAATAATCAATTCCTTATCCAACGAAACCATATCGGGTCCCTTGATACTGTAACGGAAAAACAATGAAAGTGCTGTTGTCAGTTCAAATATTTGCGAGGATCCCTCATCCGCGGCAAGCCCTTTGATCGACTCCAGCGTATTGTATAAGAAGTGCGGGTTGATTTGACTTTGCAGAAAGCTGAGCTCCGCTCTCCGCTTGATCAATTCCGTTTCATAGAGGACACGCTTGCTCTCTAGCAAATGGTCCGTCAAATCCTCAATTTCTGCGAGCATTTCATTAAATCGCGAAGCCATGATAATCATTTCCGCATAACCGTCCACTTCGACTCGTTTGCTGAGATTTTTTTTCTCTCCGAGAGTGACTTCCCCCATCAGCCTCATTAACTTCTTCAACGGCTGCAGAATGTTGTTGCTCACGTACAGAAGCGGTATGATCATCAGAACGAGTGCGACCGCGACCATGATAAGCTGCTCTTGACGGATCTTGTTAAGACCTTGAAGGAGCACTTTATTTGGCATTTTAATGATAATTTCACCATCCAAATCCGGAATGGCTACCCTCTGAATCATATATTCATGTTTTTCGTCCAACAATGCATCTTCAGGAATAGGCTCTCCCAATTTGCTTAAATCGTCATTTGTATAAAAGAGCCTTTCGTGACGGTCCGTCATGTAAACGAAAGCTCCTTCGGGTAATTGGACAGGGTTGCCGTCGCCGAATAACGATCGATTATTGATGACCAGCAGTATAGTGCCAAGTTCATTTTTGCCGGCCTCAAAATCAGTTGTAGAGTAGATAGTGGCTCCTACCGCTAATACCGGTGTTGTCATATAAGACAAATCAATCATTTTAAATCCCAAAAAATAATACAAGTTATTTCGCGGAATCTCCCTGGAAATGGCTGCGAGTTGATCCGTATTGGCCCGAAGATTGTAGACGGCGCCGTTTTTGTCAATCAATGCAATATCCAGAATCCCCTCTTTCATCCCCATCATATCCGACAAATAACCTTTCCACTGGTTGAACAATTCAAACTTTTGGGCCGGATCAGAAGCACTTAAAAATTTTTGTACGGTTTCGTTGTAAGCAATCGTTTCGATACTTCTTTTATAATCATTGCTATTCGAAGAAATGGATTGATTCAGCTGTGAAATTATTCCTTTGACATATTCGCTGTTATTCCTCTTTACAACATTGATGGCACTGAAATAATTCGCCGCCATGATCAATAGCATAACCGAAACAATGAATAAACCTAGGATAGATAACTGAAGCATGATGGGAAGTTTCTTAAGATAGGTCAGTTTCATATAACTTTTCCTTCTTTAATCGTTATTTTGGCATGATTCATTTTCTCAAATTCATTGACTTATTGAAAGAGTGAAAGCCTCGTGTAAAACTACGTTGAACTATTATCCCCTCGATCAACCACGAAAATTATCGGAAATGCCGTTACCAAAGTAAACAGCCGGGCAAAGAATTTCTCCGCCCGACCGTTTAAGCCTGAAACTTATTCATTCCAAAGTTTCACTCGGTCCTTCACCAGCTTAGTAAATTCTTCGTTCAGCTTGCCGACGCCCGCTTTCTCCAAATCCTTCATGAAGGCGTCCCATATGGCATCGAATTGTTCCGGCTTAGCCATAATCGCTTGGGGAATGCGCTTCTTCATAATGTCTTCGCACTTTTGGAAGAGGACGTTCGCTTCGGAGCCGGTCTCTATGTTGATGTTCCATGCCGCGCCCCACGGTCGAACCGGGAATTCTGCCTCGGACGGCCATAGATCCATGTAGCTCTTGATATTGTAAGCAGCCAATGTCTCTCTGTCCGCTTGTGTGTATTCCTTCTCGATTTGTTCCGGGAAGACCGTTGTGTAGTAGTTGCCCGTTGGGTCCTTCACGCCATTGCCGTAGCTCGGTCCCAGTCGGTACATATCTATGCCTGTCGTTTTTCTAAAGTTAAGGGTGTCATTGACCTTCATAGCAAGAATGTCGTCCGGGATGACGCGTTTGCCGTTCTCCACCTTGTAATGCTTGCCTTCAATCCCCCAATTGACCAGCACTTGTCCTTCATCGGACGCAAGAAAGTCCAGAAACTTGATGATGCGAACCGGGTACTTGGCGCTCTTCGTGATCGAGATGCCGGTACCCGCCAAATAACCGGTGTCCTGAAAGTCAAGTCTCTTGTAGGATTCATTCAACGTAACCGGGAAGTGGGCATACGTTTGATCATACTTGCCTTCCTTCTTCAATACGGCTACTTCACCGGCAAAGTCCCAATCCGCATCAATGAGTCCCAGAACGCGGCCGCTGGCGACTTTGGCCCTGTACTGACCATACTTCTGCACGAAACTCTCCGGGTCCAGCAAGCCATTGTCGTGCATATGGTTCAGCCATCTGAAATATTCCTTCTCTTCGTGGCGCAGGTAATGGAACTTCGCCTCATAGGTTTCCGGATCGATGTAAAATTCGCCTTCATCGGGTGCGCCTGTCGTGGCGACGGCCGGGTTGGTGGTTGTAATCAAAATCTGCCATTCCCCTGCATTTTGGGACAAGGGGATGATCGGTTTACCGTCGGCTGTGGTCTTGTGCTTATCATAATAAGCGCTGAGAGCATTCTCGTAATCCTTCACCGTCTTGATCTGCGGATAGCCAAGCTCCTTCAATACGGCGTGCTGCAGTTGGAATCCGCCGATTGGCTTGAAGTACTGTTGATCTACCCCGGCTGTCGGCAAAACATAAATGCCATGGTCGTCATTGCTCCAGCGCAAACGCTTCATGTAAGCGCTATACAGCTTCTTGATGTTCGGAGCATGCTCCTCAATGAGCGGCGCCAAATCGATCAATGCCCCTGCGTCCTTCAGCTTGCTCACGCTTCCTTTGGCCGCAACCAAATCCGGATACTCGTTGCTTGCCACCATCAAGGCGAATATATCTCCGTCGTTGCCGCCTGCCGGGAACTGCGCCTTGATAGAGATGCCGGTTTTTTGCGTAATGAGTTTGCCGACTTCGCTCTGCATATCGTCCCAATACGGATTGTTGTCCCCTGCAACGAAAGTGATCGTCATGGGTGTAAGCTCTTCCTTCGGCCGTTCGGCAGAATTGCCGGAGCTTTCGCAGCCGGCAGCTACAAGAAGCGCGCCGATCATCAGAATGCTTGCCGCTTTTGTTTTGCTGAATTTCATGAAATGCTGCCTCTCTTTTGTGTAGTTTCCCCAGACCTGCCAAATTTAGCTTTTGACCGCTCCTAATGTAACGCCTTTCACAAAGTACCTCTGCAAGAAAGGGTATAGCAGAAGGATCGGCACGGTGACGACAATCGTGATCGCCATCTGGATGGATTCCGGCGACACGGTCGACAAGGACTGCTGTTTGTTCGGGTCATAGACGCTGTCGCCGCTGTCCGTCGTGAGCAGAACCTTGCGGAGCTCGTATTGCAAGGTTGTATACTCCGGCCTTTGACCGTTATACAAATAAGTATCGAACCAAGAGTTCCAATGGTTTACAGCGATGAACAGCGCGATGGTAGCCAGCACGGGCTGGCACAAGGGCAATATGACTCTCCAAAAGATGATCCATTCATTCGCCCCGTCGATCTTCGCTGATTCCTGCAAGGCATCTGGCAGACCGTTAATGTATGAACGGACGATGAGCACGTTCCATACGCTCAGGATGCCAGGAATAATGTAAACCGAGAACGTGCCTATCAGATGCAAATTCCGAATCAGCATATAGACGGGAATCAAGCCGCCGGAGATATACAAGGTCATCACGAAGATGGCGGAGAACAGCCGACTCGCTTGAAACTCCGTCCTGCTCATGACGTAAGCGACCATGGAGGCGGACAGGACGCCAATCACCGTACCCAAGAGCGTTTGGATGATCGAGTTGCGGAACCCGGTCAACAGGCCCTCATATTGAAAGATCGTTTCGTAATTTCGTGTAGTGAACTCCCTCGGCCATATATGGATACCGCCTTTGACGGTATCCGCGGAATCGTTGAAGGAAATGTCCAACACGTTGATGAACGGATATAAGGTTGCAAGCCCGATCAGGATCATAATGGCATATAGGGATATGTCGAATAGTCGGTCAAATCGTTTTTTCTGCATTAGTCCCTGAATCGGGATTCCTCCTCTTCGTTCCCTCACTTTCCTTTATCTTAATGCGCCCGGCCTTTCACAAAACCCGTTAGATTCATCTAAAAATCATATGAGAAAACCTCTACCCTCGGCCTTTCGAAGATGTTCGACCGCGCTTAAAGGCAGGTTTTATCGCCAATAAGAATTTGTTCATCCAACAAGCTTGGAAACTTATAAATTCTTATGTGGTCAAAAAAAACGCTTCACTGTTTCCTAAAAAAAGTGAGTAGGACAATGATTCCTACTCACTAAACTCTATGATGTTTCCAACGAAAATGTTTTGGCCTTGGGCTGGGCTCCCTTGAACGAAGAAGGGGATACTCCGACATATTTCTTGAATTTGTAATGGAGATAGTCCACGTTGGGATACCCTACGCGCTCCGAGACCTCGTAAACCTTGTGACCTTCCCCGAGAAGCCGGATCGCTTGCTGAATACGGACCTTATCCAGGTAGGAATGGAACGAGTCGCCCGTATGCTGCTTGAACATTCTTCCAAAATACCCCCTGTTGTAATTGTACATCTCCGCTATTATTTCCAGCTTCAAATTTTCTTGGTAATGCCGCTGGATAAAATCCATCACTTGCTTGACCACATTCAGGCTGCCGCCCCCCCCCAGCCTTCCCGCCAGTTCGGCGAGCTGAGAATGAACAGAGCTCATGACCCCGTCGTAGTGGGAGTGCAGATAAAGTTCGGCAAGCAGAGGCGCATAGTCCTGGACATTGACGCTCTGATGGTGAACCGACAAATTGCTCAGCGCAACGGACAGCACTTGGACCAGGCCCGATTTGATAGCGGTTTCGGAAGAATCGAAGGCAATAAGTGCCCTTCCCGTTTCCTCAAGGACCTCCGCCACCCCCTCTATTCTGCCGAGATCCAGCGTGTAGCATAGTTTAAGGGCCAGCGCCTCCAGATTCGGAGGAACATTCTTGTCCGGCGCCGACGCAAAATGGCTTAAGTCTGTTTCCGTCTCTATATGGATTTGTCTAGCGGCAAGCAGAAAGCGGCTTTTCAACACTCCCAGGGCGCCTTCATACGATTGGCGGACATCCGCCAGTTTATGGGCAATCCTTCCTGCAGCGGCAGTAAAGCTCGTATTCGTCCCGCAGGCGTCTTGAAGAAAGCGGGTCCATAGGCTAATGGCTGAAGGTCGGCTTAGATCCTCCTTCAACAGGAATCCGACATACGGGCCGGTCTGAAACCCGTATCCTAGACCCTCTGCCTTCGCGGCTTCCAGCCATCTTGTTTTGATTGACTCCAGATTCCCAAGTCCTGCAAGGGACAGATCCTCCGCCTCGACCAACATAATCTGCTTGTATTCCCCTGCAAAACCGGTTAACGGCTTCAGCGCGCCCTCCAGTTCCGAAGCGTCCGCCGGATCAGCTGCAATCAGCTTGAGGATTAGCTCCTCCCGCAGCGCGTCGGCTTGGGTTCCAGACAATCCGTGATCCGACAATCGGTCCAGACTGGATCTGATGCGCAGCAGTTCCGCCTTCAGTTCCTCTACATCGATCGGCTTGAGCACATAGCCGCTCACATTCATCTCGATGGCTTGCTTTGCATAGGCAAAGTCGGCGTATCCGCTCAGGATGAGAAATTGGCAATCCCCGTCCGTCTTGCGAATTTCGCGGATCGCTTGAAGACCGTCCATAACCGGCATCCGGATATCGATGACGATCAGATCGGGAGAAAGCTCCTTATGGCAGGCAACCGCTTTTTTTCCGTTTGAGACGTCCCCCACCACGCAGAAGCCTAGAGCATTCCAATCGACAATTTTCAGGAGTCCCTGCCGGATTGCCGGCTCGTCGTCGACTACCAGTACTTTATACATACAAATTCCCTCCCAACGGTATGGCAATTGTTACACGAGTACCAGATCCCGGCAGGCATTCCAGCTTCAGCCCGAATCCTTCGCCGTAAGTCAGAACAAGGCGCTGATGCACATTGCGAAGTCCTATCCGATGCTCCTCAGCATCTTCCAAATCCTGACATGCAAATTCGATTTCCCGCATTTTGTCTTCCGGTATGCCGCCCCCATTATCCTCCACCATAATCACTACCCGGTCCGACTTCACACGCGCATCGATGATTACGAGTCCTCCCTCTTCAACTTCCCCCAGCCCGTGCACCAC
>NZ_JAUSST010000016.1 GCF_030812415.1 Paenibacillus harenae
GGGACTCCAGGAAAATAAGCGAACGAGCTTGTTACCAAATAATAATCATCTTCGACACGGCAGATGCTCGGGTCGGGATAAAAGCCTGGAATTACCGGATTGCTATACGTCGCGGTGCTGCTCGTTGTCACCATGCTACAACTCCTAATCATTCTAAAGTTTGATAGTACCGAAGACCTTTCATTCGGATTATAAAACACGGCATAAGCGAGCACCTTGATTTTCAAGTCAACGAATAGCATGATTTAGCCATTTGTATGTCAAGCGCATGGTTTAGCATAAAAAAATCCGCGAGCTTATAACGCTCGCGGATTTTGATGCTTATTCCGACCAAAGCTCAACGCGGTCCTTCACCATCTTTGTAAGTTCTTCATTCATCTTCGCAACGCCCGCGTCTTCCAGATCCTTCAGGAACTGATCGTAGATCTTATCGAAATCTTCCGGCTTCGCCAGAATCGCTTCCGGTATGCGTTTTTTCATAATATCTTCCGTTTTTTGTTTAATAACGTTCGCCTCGGAGGTCGAATCGAACGGAAGCGTCCATGCCGCGCCGTATTTGCGTTCAGGGAACGCATCATCGGAAGGCCACAGATCCTTGTAAGTCGTTGCGCCGTAAGCCTTCAGCGTCTTTTTGTCTTCTTCCGAATAAGCGGCTTGGATCTGCTCAGGGAATGTCGTCGTGTAGTAATTTCCGGACGGATCCTTCACGCCGTCCCCGTAACGGGCGGATATGTTGTAGTTGCCGATACCCGTTGTTTTCACAAAAGTGTTGTTGTCATTTGTTTTCTGCTCCAGCAGCTCGGCAGGAATGACGCGTTTGCCGTCTACCATATTGTAATGCTTGCCTTCAATCCCCCAGTTTAGAAGCACTTGGCCTTCATCGGAAGCAAGATAGTCCAGGAATTTGATCAAACGAACCGGATCTTGAGCATCTTTCGTAATCGCAATCCCGAGGGCTGGAAGGTAACCCGTACCTTGGAAAGAATGATCCTGGTACGTTTCGTTTAATGTTACAGGGAAACGAGCGTATGTCGAAGCGAATTTGCCTTCAGCTTTCAAAGCGCTCTCAGCTTGGTTGTAATCCCATTGCTGGTCGATAAGACCCAGAACGCGGCCGGAAGCGATTTTTGCTTTGTATTGGTCGTATTTTTGAATGAAGCTTTCCGGGTCAAGCAAGCCGATATCATTCATGTGATTGAGCCAACGGAAATATTCTCTTTCTTCCGGACGCTGGTAGTGCATAATAGCTTCATACGTTTCTTCGTTAATGAAGAACTCGCCATTGTCCGGAGCGCCGGTTGCCAAGAAAGCAGGGTTTGTTACGGAAATCAGAATTTGCCATTCCCCGCCGTTAAGAGACAAACCGATATTCGGTTGGCCGTCTGCCGTTGTCGGGTTTTTCTCCAGATAGGTTTTGATTGCGGCTTCGTAATCCTTCACGGTTTTGATTTCCGGGTAGCCGGCTGCTTCAAGCACTTGGTGCTGCAATTGGAAGCCGCTTCCCGAATCAAAGTACGTATGATCGACGCCGGTCAGCGAAAGCGTATAAATCGCATCATCATCCTTGCTCCAACGAAGACGGTTATAATATTCGCCGTAAACCTTTTTAATGTTGGGAGCATGCTCTTCGATCAAAGGACGAAGGTCGAGCAAAGCGCCTGCATCGACCATTTTGTTTGTAGCGACGCCCGGAACAACCAGATCCGGATACTCATCGGTTGCTACCATAAGCGCGAGCGTCTCATCGCCGTTGTCGACAAGGAATTCTGGTTTAATGGTAATGCCTGTTTTTTCTTTAATAAATTTGCCGATATCGGATTGCATGTCATCCCAATTCGGGTTGTTGCCGCTTGCGAAGCGAATCGTCATGGGTTCGGCCGGCGGCTCGTTTGTTGCATTTGTTGTTTCTGGCGTCTTCGTGTTATTACCGCCTTCATTATTCGAATTGCCGCATGCTGTGGCGAATACGAATACGAGTGCCAACATCAAACTAAGCGCCATTTTCATCTTTCTTTTCATTTCGTTAAAGCCTCCCTTTTTTCATGTGCGTGATTTGCATGTATATAACAGGAAACCTGCTATTACCAAAATTAGCTTTTAACTGCGCCAAGCGTCATTCCTTTGACGAAATACTTCTGAAGGAATGGATACACAAGCAAGATGGGTACGGTAACGACGATCGTAATCGCCATCTTGATGGATTCCGGCGATACGGCGGCCATTGCTTGCTGCGCGTTCGGGTCGCGGTAATTGCTGCCCGTCTGCGTAGATAACAGCACCTTCATCAGCTCGTACTGCAGCGTCGTATTTTCCGGATTCCTGTTATTAAACAAGTACGTATCAAACCAGGAATTCCAGTGTCCGACAGCAATGAACAAGGCGATTGTCGCCAATACGGGTTGGCAAAGCGGAAGAATAATTCTCCAGAATATAGTCCAATCATTCGCGCCGTCAATTTTCGCCGATTCTTGAAGCGCGAACGGAAGTCCGTCGATATACGAGCGGATAACGAACACATTCCAAACGCTGAGCAGTGCAGGAATGATGTAAATATAAAAGGTACCGATCAAGCCTAAGTATTTCATCAACAGGAAGCCCGGAATGAGTCCGCCGGAGAAATACATCGTGAGGGCGAACAAAACCGACATCCATCTTCTGCCTTGAAAATCGGGACGGCTTAACGTGTAAGCCATCATGGACGCTGCCGCGACCCCCATTGCCGTACCGACTACCGTCCGGATGACGGTGTTTCTAAAGCCGGTTATCAAGCCCTCGAAGCCGAAAATCGTTTCATAGTTTCTTAAGGTGAATTCCCGCGGGTAAATCGTCAGACCGCCTCGTACGGTATCCACCGAATCGTTAAATGAAATCGCGAGTACATTTAAAAACGGGTATAAGGTCGCAATAGCTACCAACGTCATGAATATATAGATGAATAGGTCGAATAGTTTATCGCCAATATTTTTATGAACAACTCCTTGCATATGCCGCGCCTCCTATATGACTGTTTCTTTGGTGACTCTCTTGTATATTCCGTTCGCGATAAATACTAATAGGATGCTGACTACGGAATTGAATATACCGATTGCCGTACCGTACGAATACCGGCCCATTTGAATACCGTACTTAAGCGCATACAGATCCAACACCTCTGAATAATCAGATACCACAGGGTTGCCAAGCAAGAACTGCTTCTCGAAGCCGATACTGATTAAGTGTCCAATCGACAAGATGAAGAGCACCATGAAGGTTGTACGAATGCCCGGCAGCGTGATATGCCACATCTTGCGGAATCTGCCTGCGCCGTCAACCGTTGACGCTTCGTAAAGCTCGGGATCGATGCCTGCCATCGCTGCCAGGAAAATAATCGAGTTCCAGCCCATTTCCTTCCATAAATCCGAAACGGTTAAAATTCCCCAGAACAAATTGCCCTTAGCCATAAACTGAATAGGCTGGTCGATAATGTTAAGCCACATGAGCAATTGGTTCACCGCGCCGCCGTCTGTCGAAAGCATCTTATATACGAGTCCGGCTACGACAACCCATGAAACGAAGTGAGGCAAATACGAAATCGTTTGAACCGAACGTTTGAAAAACTGGCCTTTCATCTCGTTTAACAATAAGGCGAATATGACAGGAATCGTGAAGCCTACAATGAGCCCCATCGTGCTCATGGCCAACGTATTCCGTAAAACGATATAAAATCTTTCATCTTGGAATAACTGTATGAAATTATCAAACCCTACCCATTTCTGATCCAGAATGGAATCTTTCGGCTTGTAATTTTGAAAAGCGGTAAGCCAGCCCCATACAGGCACATAACTGAAAATAAAGATCCATATGACGAATGGAAGCGACATCAGGTACAAGTAACGCTGCTGGAATGCTTTGAACCAGAACCGGTTCCTTTTGAGCGTCGACCCTGCTTCCGGGGTCATTTCTGTTAGCGGTTTCATCTGTGCTCCTCCTAGCTTCTTAAGCTTCCTCTTTACATGTAATAGCTTACCCTCTCTTGTCTGTACTTATCATAAACGATAGAGACCATTCCATAGCACCCGGTAAAGTCGACCTAAAATCATATTAAAACATGCGCTTTCAAACGCTTTCATAGAAGCGCAAAAAAAGACACCATCTAGCTTCGATTTCATAGAAACGAAGCGTTAATGGCGCTTTTTTTGCTCACAGAACGATTAAATTAGATTTTGATCGGCCGAAGCCGCTTTCCGTACGCTAGAGGAGGTTCCCTTAATCCTATTGATCATCCGCTCCAAGATTCAACTGAAACTCCTTATTGCGATCGCAGATCAGGACTCCATCCACAACCTCCAGCTTGGCCACCTGAATGGAGGAGCGGCGCCATTCATAGTTGTTCGAGTCTTCATGATGCCCATTCACACGGCCGGGATGGGTAAAATAAAAGATATACCCTTCTTCTCCTTGCACGACCACATCCGCGTGAAGGCCGATCGTCCCGTCATCCTCGCGTCTGCCAGGCTGGTCGAGAATGATGCCGTTTCGCTCCCATGTCATAAGATCATCGGAACGGAATACACCTTGACCTCTCCACTCGTCTACGATCATCCAATAAAAGCCGCCCAGGCGGAAAACATTCGGTCCTTCATGGCCTCTTTCGGTGATCACCGGACCAATAGGCTGCCACTCATACAGATCGTTGCTCTCGGCAGCGTAGGTATGATTCCGCTGCTTAAACCACATTCGGAACATGCCGTTCGGCAACTGGTACACGCAGGCATCAATCACGTTCTCCTCGCTAATCCCAAGCGTGGACTGGAACTCCCAACGAATCAGGTCGGGGCTTGTATAATGCCGGATACGAGCCTTGCCCGTCCAATCAACAGGTACGCCATGGACGTAAGTGACATACATATGGTACAGCCCGTCATGCCAGATAATTTCCGGCGCCCAGAACGTATTTCTGCCCCATTCCGTTTCGAGACCTTGCAGGGTTCCCCGGTACAACCAGGTAGATCCGCCATCCGATGAAGAAGCAACGCCGAGATCGGTGCCATGCACCCATCCGAATTTCGGCCCATCCTGCGTTGCGCGGCGGTTCGTATAGATCATCCACCATTCCTTGGCGTGCCGATTCCATATGACTACTGGATCCGCCGCTCCATCATAGATGGGATCCCTGAATAATGGCGATTTCATTCCTTCTCCACTCCTCGCACCTCATAACCAAATTGGTCTACGTCAATATAACCCTGCTCACTCTCGCAGTTAAAGCTGTATACCCCGATCCGGTCTCCCCTGTAATTGCCCCATCCCAGCTGATATGCATCTCCAAAGCTCTCGAATTGTACCCCATCGACGCTGTATTCGAACCGGCTGATTCCGTCTATGTTCCACATCGACCTTAACCAAAGGGCAGTGCCTGTTAGTTTCGGGCCCCATACGACCGTTCCCGAGCTATTGAACTTCAGGACCCTTGTTCCGTTAAGTTGTTGAACGCCAATCGTGCAATAGGTTTTCGCAAAATGGCAAAGTCCCGCTTCTTGTCCATCCGCCATGCCGCCGATCTCTATTTTCACCGTTGCTTCGTTATGAATGGTTCTGAACGTTCTTTGCGAAAGGACGTTGCATACGGTAAAAAAATTGTCCCTGTCGATAGGTTGGCATGCGTGCAGACGCAAATAGCCGGGCCGTTCCGTTAACGACCACTTATCGGCTCTTGGCTGATGGTTCCATCCCCAATAGGGCGCAAGATCGGCTCTGTCAAAATCGTCGTATGTGGAAAGAACCGTTGCGGGATACCCGTTAATCGGCTTCCTGCCTCCCCATGCCATCTCCCCGACTCCGTCGCCGTCCGTATCTTCTCCGATGATCGGCCAGCCGTCCACCCATGTTACGGGCAGCAAGTGAAGCGGTCTGCCTTCGTGCCCGCCCGTTCCCTGATGGCTAATGAAGTACCAATCCCCGGAAGCCGTCTGGACAAGTCCGCCCTGATTCGGCTCCCGGTCTATCTCCTTTCCGTGTGTATGGATAATTTCCTTTTCCTCATAAGGACCATAAATATGCTCTGCCCTTAACATCATGACAACTCGGGCTTCATCGCCTTCCCGAGCGCGCACCTCGCTGTGGAAGAAATAGTAGGTTCCATTTATTTTGTAGAGCTTATTGGCTTCGCTCCCTTTGTATTGATGGATAATCCTATCGCTGTCATGCAGCAGCTCTTTGCCGTCTTCGCTAAGTTTAATTAAATGAATATTGTAGTTATCGGCAAAATGAGTGGCAACCAGGTAGCCTTGCCCGTCATCGTCCCAGAATGGACAGCAATCATCCCAGCCGGCCACCTCCCAAACCCGATGAAGCGGCTCCCAAGGTCCAGCCGGATCGGAAGCCGTGCTCATAAACAAGCCTTCATCGGGCGTGAAGAAATACACCCAATATTTATCCTTATGGAATCGGATGGCGCCGGCCCAGACGCCTCTGCCGTAACGATTCATGCGATCGTAATTGTATTCCGGGCCGATGCTTGTCAAATCTTGAACAACATGTCCGATCATGCTCCAATTCACAAGATCCTTGGAATGCAGCACCGCCATCCCCGGAGAGCAATGCAAGGTAGAGGAGATGGCGTAATAATCATCCCCGACCCGAATGGCATCCGGATCGCTATAATCTCCGGGCAAGACAGGATTGACATAGGTGCCGTCTCCCTGATCTCCCCAAGCTCCCTTCTTCGATAATAAATGGTAATGATCAACCATAACCGCTTCATCCTTTGCCTGTAAATTAACTGATCGTTGTACATCTTCAATACCACTTCGTTATCCCTCGTCGTCTTGCTATTCGGCCCGTTACAATCCCGCAAGGGCAGCGATTTCGCCGGCAGAGAGAGCATGGTTATACACCCGGAAGTCATCCACTTTCCCATCGAGGTATGGATCGGAGGTATATTGGGAACGGCCGATCCAGTTTTGCGTGGTGGCTCCGAGATCGGACGGCTTAATGGTCATCGCGTTATTTTGCCCGACTTGAACACCGTCCACGTAGAGGGTACCCGTTGAGCCATTTAAGGTGACGGCCACATGATGCCAGCCTCCCGCCAGCAGCGCCGACTGCCCGTCAATGATTTGTTCGCTCGAACCGTTCTTCTTGATCGCAAAGCGGATTTTTCCATTCGCTCCGTTTTTCGGCGTGAGGAACATATTGGCCGAAGTTCCGGAACCGAAATCAAAAATACGCGACCAGTTCTTCACGCTATCCAGATTCACCCAAGCCGCAATGGTGATCTTGTCGCTCCCGGAGACTATACCGGAAGGAAGGGCCACGTAGCCGTTTGTTCCGTTAAGCTCCACTGCATTGCCGGCTTTGCCTGTCGTCCAGTCTGCGCCGCCATTCATCGTTCCAAGATTGAAATCTCCTGATGCGTCTGCCACTGTGACACCGCCGGGTTGGTCAAATTTATACCAGGCGATCATGCCGGGTGCGGCAAGCGCGGCGATCTCGTCGGCAGGAAGCGCTTGGTCATAAATACGGAAGTCATCCACTCGTCCGTCGAGATAGGGATCCGGGTACTGGGAGCGACCAATCCAATTCTGAGTGGTGGCGCCCAGATCGGACGGTTTTATGGTCATCGACGTATTGCTTCCCACTAGAGCTCCATCAACATAAAGAGTGCCGGTCGAACCGTTTAACGTGACGGCCACATGATGCCAGCCTCCCGTTGGCAGCGCCGATTGGCCTTCAATGATTTGCTCGCTCGAATTATTATTTTTGATCGCAAAGCGGATTTTTCCATTGGCTCCATTTTTCGGCGTGAGGAACATACTGGTTGAAGATCCGGAACCGAAATCGAAAATTCGCGTCCAGTTGCTCGCCGTATCTAGATTCACCCAAGCCGCTATAGTGATCGTGTCGGTCTCGGAGACTATACCGCCAGGAAGCGCAATATAGCCGTTCGGTCCGGCAAGATCCGCAGCGCCTCCGATTTTACCTGTCGCCCAGGCTGTACCGCCATTCAACGTCCCATGATTGCCGTTTCCGGATGCGTCTGCGGCTGAAGTTCCGCTTGTTTCGTCAAGCTTATACCTGGAAATGAGGCCCGCGACCGGCATGCCAGCGGTTGTTGCGGAAGCAATGGCCGACGTGTCCGACTCTCCTATTGCATTCACTGCCGTTACCTTGTAATGGTAGGCGGTAATCGGCTTTAATCCCAGGCTGGCATACGAGGTTCCTGTAATCACGTTACTATTAATCTTTGTATAGACGGCATTCTCCGCCAGAGAATCGGCGGCGTATACATGATACCCCGTGGCTCCCGTTACTGCCGGCCAGCTTACGTTAATCGATCTATGGTCTGCTGTCATAGCCGTCACACCCGTCGGCGCTGCCGTTACGGTTTCCAACGTTTGTCCGTTCATCACACTCGTAACTTCAGATGAGCTTATCGCGCGGGTATAGATTCTGAAATCGTCCACCCGTCCGTCGAGATACGGGTCGGCGTATTGGGAGCGTCCGATCCAATTCTGCGTCGTTTCGCCCAGATCGGACGGTTTCATGGTCATCGACGTATTGCTTCCCGCTTCACTGCCGTCAACATAGAGAGTCCCGATCGAACCGTTTAAGGTGACGGCCACATGATGCCAACCACCCGTCGGCAGAGCTGATTGGCCTTCAATGATTTGCTCGCTCGAATTATTGTTTTTGATCGCAAAGCGGATTTTGCCATTGGCTCCGTTTTTCGGCGAAAGGTACATATAGGTAGAGGTTCCCGAACCGAAATCGAAAATACGCGTCCAGTTGCTCACGGTATCCAGATTCACCCACGCCGCAATCGTGATCGTGTCGGCATCGGAAACAACGCCGGCAGGAAGTGCAATATAGTCGTTTGTCCCGTCAAGAACTACTGCGTTTCCTGTTTGCCCGGTTGTCCAGGCTGCGCCGCCATTTACATTCCCGGTATTGCCATTTCCAGATGCGTCTGCGGCCGAGGTTCCGCTCGTTTCGTTAAATTTATACCAGGCTTTTAAAGCGGCGTCGGCGATGACTTTTACGGTTGCATGGTAAGATTGACCGTTATATGTTGCGGTAATCGTAGCCGTACCTGCGCTAATCCCGGTCACCAAGCCTGCCGAATTGACGGTTGCCACGGCCGGGTCGGATGAAGCAAAGCTCGCTTGGCTTGTGAGAACCTGACTGCTTCGATCCGGATGAATGACCCTTAGTACGGATTGGTGCTTATGGTTGACCTTAAGCTCATAATGGCTTACATCGAAAGCTGGAACGCCGGTTCCTCCCGTTGTGGCCGATACAACGGCAAACGTTGATCCACCGGATACGCAGACCTTATAATAGTAAATCGTATTTGGAGTCAAGCTTGTATCGCTATAAGTCGTTGTTGTAATTGGCGCACTGTTAATCTGCGTATACGTGCCATTTTCTTCTGTGGATCTATAGATGTTGTAACCTAGCGCGTCCGGTACAGCCGTCCATCTTAAGTTGATCGTATCCGTACCTGCCCTCGTTGCTGTCAGTCCCGTGATATTACCCAGAATGATCCGGTTGCTGAGGCCATCAGCCTTGGCTGCATCGGGCGTGTACAGCAGCGTCGCCAGCGGATAATCCTTTCCTGCAACCTCCGGCATTCTCGTTTCGTACGCATAGGCCAGGTATTTGAATTTTTCCTGGGTCATATCCTGCCCTTCGATATATTTGTAATAGTTATATAGAACACTGTTGAACCCATCGATTCTGCCTCTTAGATCCGGGTTAATCTGGTCAAAAATCTGACCGGAATAGCTTTGGTTGGCCACCGCAGGTGTCCATGGCACATCATATCCCAAATGGTACTTCAGTGCATATGTTGTCCCTGCCAACAGGCGGTCATCGAGGAAATTGAACGGATTTACCGCATTAGCGGCCTTAGACATCGTTCCGTTTACCGGGTCAACCTTCGTCCCCTGGGCGTAGATGGTCTGAGCCAATGTAGACAATCCGGCGATATTGGCATAAGAATGTCCCACATCGCGACCCATTTCCATTAACTGCACATGATAATCCGACGGGTCGAGCGGTTCTCCTGTCATTTCGTTTTTCGTCATCCATCGCATTTCATGCTTGATTGAACCGTTTCTTCCTCCATCATCGCCTGCGGCGTTAACCATTGTTGCTTCGACGGCCTCTGCATACAGCTCCAGGTCATTGGTAAAGATCGCCCGCGCCATCGTTCCCATAACCGTAAACTGATGCTGGTTCATGAAAAAAGAATGAGCGTTATAAGTGACCGAGCAAAGCTCCATCATATTGGTAAAATTCTGAGTATCGGTTTCTGTCCATTTCAGACTTTCCGTCGGCGTATCGGAATATCGCATAATCTCGGCAGCCGCCGCGAGCAAATAAGTCATCGTCGCAAAACGGAAGCTCGTATGAGGGGCAACAGACTGGATACCGGAATAAGCTCTGATGATAGACATCGCACTGGAACGGTACGTCTCATCGCCGGTAATATACCACATAACCGCTTGTTTAAAAGCGATTAAGGCATCCGTATTCGCACGCGTTCCCACATAATCGCTTGGGTTTGCCCAATATTTACCGTTTTCATCGGTAAAGGCCCACGGCCCGCGAATATTAACGAAAAGATCATTTCCGGCTTCATATAAGATTCTTGGATTCGGTCTGGATTGCGGGTCGGCGGCAAACGCCTCGAACGCCGTATCCCAAGGCTCGTCCCCTGCTCTTACATGGTCGCGCATATTGTCCAGATCGGCCAGCGACATGGCAATGCCCGGATGATGGATCGTCGCCGATACCGTGTTCCCGTTTGCATCCGTGTAAGAAGCATTCACATCGGCGCTTACCGCCTGCGGTTTGTAAGAAGTAATGAGCGGTGAAACAGCCGCATTCGCTGTTTCGATGCCTTTATAACCTGTAAAGGTCATGGCTAATGTAAAACAAAGAAAACTGAAAAAAGTTTTCTTTGCAAGCGCTCTCATTTGCGATGAGTCCATTTCATATGCCTCCTTTTATTTTGAACATTCATAGCCTGTTTTTCTGATAACCTCCCACATAGTTCTCACAGTTTAATGAAGAGAGACCCCTAACCTCAACATCGAGATTGGGGCCTCTGGTCATGCTTACGCCAAATGATACCCGAGAAATTTCGTTTGAGCTAGATCACGATCTGAGCCCAGCGGATCAGAATATCCGCTTGCTCTTGCGTGAAATATTTCCCGGTTTGGTCCGTTACCTGTTTGATATAGTCGGCCATCATGCTCTTCGCCGCGTCGGTTTTGCCGCTGGCGGCTGCAGCATTGGCCTGATCAAGTTTTTGATTCAGTGATTTGGCCACTGTTTGCCATTCTTTGGCGCCTGTCGCCTGCAGGAAAGCATTGGTCACGGTCTTCAAGCTGTCAAACGTAACCTTCACCGTAAACGTATGGGAAGCTGTCGTTTGATTGCCCGCCATGTCCTCCGCCGTGACCGTTGCCGTATTCTCACCGGCCGACAGCGTATATGCCTTCGCTTGAACCAGCGGCTGGCCGCACGGCGTACCGTACACGCTCGAAACGACATCGGTCGCGGTGCACGTAATGGTTACCGTCTGGTCGATCATGTACGACGTCGCGCCCGTTATCTGAACGACCGGTCTGCTGCGGTCGATCTTAATCTCCAGCGTTTGCGCCTCTTCCGGTTCGACGGAACGGCGGTACATAACCTTATTCGTTCCCTCTTGGTCCAGGGTGACAGACTCGTTATACTCGGCCCAAGTGACCCCGCCGTCCAGGCTGTATTCTGCGATTGCCGCAGGAGACAGCGTGATCGTGACAGGGGAATTATACCAGCCGTTCTTGCCGTTTGGAGCTGCCGGATCTACGGATGCCGTTACATCCTTCCACTGCAGCCCTTTGAGAGCCTCAAACAGACTCGCGGATGCCGCATCGATCTCGGCCTGGGTTGCAGCTGCATTATTGTAGACCGATTGTGTATTCGATACTTCCGTTTGAAGCGCTTGTACGCTCCCCTCTGTGTAGAGCTCGGCATTGACCTTCGCTGCTTCATCAAGCAGGACCGGGATCAAGGTATTGTCAATCCAGACCTTCGCCGTGTTGTTCATGGCCGCCTTGATCTCTTCCGCGCTCTGGGCGTAGTTGTAGACGCGGAATTCATCGATCATCCCATTGAACAACGGATCGTTAAACTGGCTTTTGCCAATATAATTAACGCTCGGTTTAAAATCGCTCGGCTTGATTGTGGCGCTGCTATTCGTCGCCTTCAGTTCCCCGTTGACATACAGCTTCGCCGAACCGCTTCCCAGCGTCACCGCCACATGAACCCATTGATTAGCGGCAAGCTGCGACGTTTGCACGATTTGTTCGCCGCCGCCGTTCTTGATCGCGAAACGCAGCGTATTGTTGCCCGATCTTGGTGTAAGGAACAGGTATTGATTCGTATTTTTGCCGAAGTCGAAGATTCGCTGCCACTGGTTGCCGCCCTTCCAATACACCCAGGTTGCCAGGGTGATTTCATTGTAACCGGCCAAAGGATGCGCGGGCAGCAGTTTGACGTAGTTATCGGTGCCGTTCAGATTGATCGCTTGTCCGACCTTTCCTTCCGTGTAAACCGGAGGTCCGAATACGGTCGCTCCGGATGCGGACGAGCCGAACGAATTATTCGTATTTCCTTCAAACGCATAGAGCGAGAGAGGGACGGGAACAAGCGACTTTTCCGCCTGGTCAAGCTCAGCTGCAAGCTGCGTTTTATCGGCCTCCGGCTTCGCCATCTCTGTTTCGACCCGTGCCGCTTCCTTGAGGTACAGATAGTAGCTGCCCTTTGTATAATCTTCAGCCGGAAGGATATTAAGCTTCACCTTAAAGTCCACCGCCTGGCTGACCGAATAATTTGTGTTGCTGACGGTGAAGGTTACCGAATGGCTGCCGTAATCGGCCTGACCGGGTGTCCAGCTGAATGTGCCGTTCGCCGCATTAAACGCCGCCCCTGCCGGCAAATTCGCGGCGCTGTAAACAAGCGGACCACCCGTCGGATCGGATGCTTGCACCTGATAGGTGAATGCCTGCTTCGCCGTCAGTTCCACCGTCGTATCGGGATTAATAACCGGCTGTCCTTTGACCGTGATTTTTATCGTTTTCGAAGAAGACATTTCACCTGCCGTCGCTGTAAAGGTTACGGCATGCACGCCGCCCTGTTCTTTACCCGGCGTCCAGATGAACGTTTGAGTTGCTGCATCAAAGGATGCTCCTTCGGGCAAACCTTGTACCCCATAGACGACTTCGGCAGCCGCATTGACGGCTTGAACTTTGAATGTGAGCGTATTTTCCGCAATGACGGTCTTGTCGGCAAGGGATTCAAGAACCGGCATGCCCGGAATATATTGCAGTCCTTTCAATGCCGTCAGCAGGTTGTTATCCGCAGTGTCAACCTCTTCCTGCGTCGCATCCGGGTTATCGCGCACCGCAGTTGGTGCAGCTACCTGCTGCCCGAGCGCTTGCAAGCTTTCTTCCGTGTAGACTCCGGCATCTTGCGCCGCCGCCGCTTCATCCAACAAGTACGCGAGCAGCGTCTTGTCAATGCCGATTTCAAGGAACTCGATTTCTTCAAAGTTTACGAAGCCGTTATGATCGTCATAGATCCGAATGTAGCGATAGGGTGTCTTTTCCGGGTTAAGTGCGGAATACCACTGATAAATCGACGCATTCGGAATCTTGTACAGATCGGTCCAACTCACTCCGTCATTCGAGCCCTTAAAGACGGTGCCGTTGACACGGCCCACATGCGTTCTTCGTGGCAGGTAGCGGAACGTATCCACCACTTTTTCGTTTCCTGCGCCAAAGTCCACGTCAACCCAGCTTTCTTTAGACCTGGTGTGGGCAATCGTGTCAGGATTTTCATCAAATAAATACCATGCGTTCTGTTCCTCGGAGATGTTATCATTCTGCCAGAACTTCTCAGAGGCCCTGGCCATCGATGGATCCATCTGAATTTTCGTCAGCAATGTCCGAACCGAAACGAGCAGCTTCTTCGCATCGTAGATTTCGTCAATCAGATGCGCCTCATCAAATTCAGGCTTCATCATCTCAGCTTTAATACGATCCAATTCCTTATGGTACAGGAAGAAGCTCGCCTTCGTATAGTCGTAGGCCGGCAAGCTCTTCGCATGCTCCATCACCGCCGAAATCGGATCCGCATCAGCGGAAACAGTGGCCGAGAACGGTTGCGGGGAGCCGTCTTCATGAACGGCCAGCACCTTATAATACACACTGCCATACTGTAAGTCATCCTGGAAAGGCATCGCTCTTGAACCCGTGAGGACCTCCTCCCAGGGGGAGCCGTCTTCCAGTTCGGACGTGCCTGCCTTGAATACGGGATCGGTCAAGCTCGCTTCTTCATCATTGGTGCGGTATACGTTGAACCAGGAAGCTTGCTTTGGTTTATTCCAGTGCAAGGTGATTTGATCTTTATCTTTTTCAATAAACGGCATCAGACTATCTCTCGGTGTACCCGATACGGTTACTTCACTGAATGCTGCCTCTTGAGACGATATGAGTCCTGTGTAATAGGCATATGGGAATAAACTATCTATCTCGGTAATGTATTCCCAATCGACGCCATCTTTCGATGCAAAAGCATGGGCGAGCTGTGAGTTATGATGCCACAACAGCTTGACATAAGGATAGTCATTGACATGATAGCCTTTAATTTTATGATTCCACGGACTTACAGGTATACCGCCATTCCATACTCCAAAGGACACTCGATTACGATGCTGCAATACCAGGTTCCCTTGGTCATCCGCTCCAAAATAAAGATAACGGGAATTTTCAGATAGCTCTTCCCTTAACATAATACCGCTGAGAGCGCCGCTATTCTGATCAATCCTGGCACTAATAGAGCTATTTCCAATGGCGGCCTGATGGGCATAGTGGAAGGAGTCCTTAATATCTCTTCTATAGATATTAAAATCGTCCCCTTCTCCCAGCCCTTTTCCATCCACATTCTGGATTGTAATCTCATCACCATTAACTGTTGCGCTGCCTTGAGTGGTGCCAATGAGATCCTGCTGCCAAGGGGATGCCAGATTTTTGGATGCGGCATCGCTCAGATCAGCTTTTGCGCGCCATGATTCCCAGCCTGATCCATGTTCATTCACGGCTTCCACTTTATAATAGTATACTTTTCCATTCACCACATCGGTATCTTTATAGTGATTGCCCGTTAACCCTTCTGCGATCACTCCATACGGACCCTGTTCTGTTTCGGAACGCTTGAGGGTATATGTTTTTCCTCCGGCCGTGGTTTTCCATATCACATCCACATATCCGTTTCCTTCAACCGCTTTGACAAAATCGACATGATTTGGTTTTGGCATTGGATCAAATTTGGACGATAATTTAAGAACCATTCCTCTTTCAGGTCCAATGGTTACTTTTCCATTGGTTACCGGAATATTTGCTTTGGAAACAAAATCGAAGATCTCATTTCCTGTATAATCGGAAGGCAACTCCACTTCAAAGGTACTTTCATTCTCGTATTCAGTACGAGTCGTATTCATGAGGATGAAATACTCCCCATATCTTGCAGCCATTAAATCCGTCAAAGCCCCATAAGGGTGATCGACTTCAAAATTGTCTCGCACCACTTTACCAACCCCTGGCTGATACGCAATGGGTAATATTTCACCTGCCAGGGATTGAGGCGCAAATCCTTTGGTTGCAGGATCATTTCGCTGATAATAGAGATCGACATCTTGTTGTCTGATGTGGTAATCCTCATATTGAAATTGGTTGTTGTGAGCAACCTGTACCACTCGCACATTCTCAGGTGTGACAATATGAAGCTTGCCAGTAGCCGGAACTCCCATATTCAGCCATGCTAAAGCCCCGAACATTCTAAAGTCCCCATCTCGCATGGAGATGAATGCATTATCTACATCGAACCACGCAAACTGTTCATATTCCTCCGGATTCACACCTAATGCAGCAATCTCTTCTTCTGTATAATAGTCAAAATCAGTCTGAGGAAGGACAACCCCGGCCTTTACATCATTAAATCTGGCATAGTCCTTCCGGGTTTTGAATATATAGTCATAGGTGTCACGCAGATGGAAATCCCTCGAAGACAAATCCATCAATATGCGATTATCCATCTTCAACTGCTGTACGGCCCCTACGGCATATTTGGCATACTCCCAATACCGATCCCATTCCGAACCGCTGTAACGCTCCTCATGATCCGCCATGTACTTTTCTAAATAAGCATAGGACGTGCTATATCCGAGCAATCTGGCGCCATAAGCAGGAGTTCTGGAGGGCATACCCCCATTTCGTTCATCTATAGTGGCATTCATCGCTAGGAGTCGTTTGCCCTCATCATCCAGGTCATTGATTCGAGTCCACAAACGAGCATAAAAGTTGTTAAGAGCAAGTTTCAGAAGTTCATCATTAAGTTCTTCATCCCCAGGCTGATCCAAGGTTTTATAGAAGTAATCCAATATATAATTGGCTACTTCACCATAAATTCCCACATAGTGATTTTCTCTTGTCAGCCCGGCTTTGGTTAGATTGGTATACTGTTCTCCATAAGGCTTGCGTCGTACAACCTGACCTTCTTCATCCAATTTGCTTTTTGCAAGTCCTTTTCCGACAATGTGTACATAGTCATCTGTAAAGACAGCTGCACTATCATGAGAAAACAAAGAATGATAGAGATCTAATTCTTCCCCATTAGGACCGACCAATACTTCTTCGCCTAACCAAGGTGTTCCTCCAAATATTTCCAATAAAATTCGATGACTGCGCTCTTTCCCTTCATAAAATTCGGACCCAACCATCCTGAGTCCTTCATGAGCTTTCCATGCGCCTTCGTACGTATAGAACACCTGATTCGTAATATAAGATTGTCTCGAACGGGCGAAATCAAAATTCGCTTTCAATACCCGTTCCCATGCCATGCGACGGGTTAATGGTTCACCATTCCACCCTGCGCTGGCAAGGGAAAATTCGCCTTCAACCGTTCCCGTATCAAAGGGTTGATCCAGAAAGGCATTATATTCTTCTTCTCCTAACACGTCTTCATCAAAGATCAGGGTTTCCGCAAGATACAAAGCCTCGCCCAATTCGCCATAAAAGCCGCCCCAATCCCCCTGGTGTCCTCCGCGAAGCACCAGTCTTGTATTTCCATAATAGTTTTTCGTATGAACATCGATGGCTTGAAACATACGCATTAACGCTTCGCGTTTCGCTTCCGGGGTTTTCATTGGAGATATGTCCTGTTTCAAGACCATGGCATAATACCGAAGAGCATTTGTGTATTTTGCGATATTTAACGTGTTATTCGGATTATTGCCAAGATGGTTATAATGATTCATAAAGGTGTTAATGGGTTCTTGACTTAACTGTGCAATTCTTGCTTCAATTTGCTCAGTCGTTTCTTCAGGCCGCACTACAGTCTCCGGTCCCTGATTTTCTTTAAATTTATACCCCTGCACTTCATCATCTACATTAATATAAGCCTGGGTATGCGTATAACCGATATAGTACCCTCTTGATTGTTGTTCTACCTTGCCAAAGGGATCCGTTGTATTAATTGTGATTTCAACGATTTCCTTCCCTCTCGTGGACTCCAGTGGAAGCACAACAGTGCTGTATATAAATTGATTCGGTGCTCGTTCGCCACCAATAAGAGCACTATAATCCCCTCCTCTGAAATACCCGACCTGTTCGCCATTGATCACAAGTTGTGACCGAACTCCTGGTTCCACAGAATCATTTCCTGAAAGCTTCACCGTAAAGTAATTTTGCAGATACGGATCCACCTTCATGGAGAAGGTTAAAAAACCTCCTGTATCTGAAGCAGGAATACGCGGCTCGGATACCCTGGCCTTCTCTCCCAAAAAACCGGTGATCACGCTCGTAAAGTCGCCTCTGAAATTGTGAGCGTTTTCAGAATCGGCATGCCCAAAATCGATCTTGTCCAAAATACCTTTAGCTGGTTCAGACTGTGCGGGTTCAGGCTGCGAATCTTCATTAGCCGCGTATACACGATTGTTCGTCATAGGGACGAACAATGACACCAGCATGACTGCCGCCAAACAGACGGCCAGGGCGCGCGCCGCCCAGGTTGTTTTCCTGTTATACAAAATCATTAGATAAGTCCTCCTTGCGTAATTTTTTTTGCTTGATGCTTTTATCCCCATTTTGCACCGTATACTCTTGTATTCTCTCACCCCCCTTTCGGTTGTCATTTAATAAATAGGAACACCTATAGATTTGATTGAACTAAATCTACAGATGTCCCTAGTTTATCGTGATGTAAATTCTGTTATTTTACTTCTGAGCGAGGAAGGCGTTGATTTGATTCTTCAATTCTTCTTTAATCTTATCTACACCTGAATCCTTCAAATCCTTATTCATCTTCGCCAAATTGTCTTCAACTTCGCCAAAACCGGACAATAAGAATGGAAGATACTTATCCATAACGGTGTTGCATTTAGCCATTTCATTTTTCACAGGCTCTGGATCAAATGTAAATCCTGCCAATACATGTTTCTGATACGTATCCGGCTTAAATTGATATTCCGTATATTGTCGAATCTCCTCCGGCAATCCTGCAGGCATTCTGGTCAATGTCGGATTCCAGGTCAACTGGTAACCAGGGAAAGAGTAATTTTTCGCCGGATCGACTCCATCCGGAATCTTCCACTCCTTATCCCCTACAGCTTCCCAGTTTTTACCTTCGATACCATAAGTGAATAAGTCATTGTTCTCTTGACTGGAGAATACCCAATCCAGGAATTCCATGGTTCTGTCAATTTTTTTAGAAGAAGCAGGTATTGCCATGAAATTCCAAGCCTTGCCATCCGTAGATTGCGTTCCAGGCGCCATCTCCTGATTGTTCTTAAAGATCGGCCAGAAACCGATTTCCGCATTCGGATCTAACGCCTTTTGCTCGGCTTCTTTCCCCTTGAAACCGCCTACAGTCATGTATCCGGCAGCTTGACTCATACCTGTTCCACTCGTGTTTGTCAAGGTATCTGCCGGAATAAATTTGTTAAATCGCTTCGCTTGATTAAACTGGTTCATCAGATAATTCAAACCGTATTCGGGATGAAAGTTTGCCCATTCGGATGCCGGATCGCCATAAGCCGCCACACCCGCAACGGATTTCCCATCTTCGGCGATTTGAACATAAACGAAGTTTCTCTTCGGATTTCCTTGGCCGGTAAATGGAAATACTTTCCCCTCCAGCTGCTGCGCATTGATATCGGTAAATAGTTTGAAGAAAGCCGTATTTCCATAGTTTCCAAACGGGATCATGTCTTTTTCGTTTTCTTTCACTTTTTCTAGGAAGTTGTACAAATCGTCATAGCTGCTGATATCGTTCATTCCATACTTCTTTAACAAATCTTTTCTGTACCATACGCCTTCCATATCCATGAAAGAGTTTGTAACCGGAATAGCATAGGTTTTGCCAAAGATCTTATTATCATTGATATACTCTTCTGAGAAAGCCTTTTGAAGTCCAGGATATTTGGGATTGTTAAAGTATTCGCCTAAATCTGCCAATACGCCGTCTTTGGCAAATTTGGCCAAATCCCACGGGATAAAGAGGTCGACGTCTTCTCCCGATGTCATCCATAATTGATGTTTTGTCATATAGTCGGCAGCCGGTGTCCATACCACATTCAATTTCGTATTAAGCGTATCCTGCGTCCGTTTCTCAAACTCTCTAAAGGCGGGATCGACATCGCGATAATGCCCGTTTTCATTCCCGAAGAAACGAATATTAAGCGTAACCGGATCCTTCCTTGTTGCGGGTTCAGTACCTTCTGCCGCATTGCTGTTAGGCGCAGTGCTCTCAGCCGGCTTGTTTGGCGCCTTGCTGCTGCATCCAACAAATAATGTAGCGAGCATGATTACAGCAAGCAGCGTGACTAAAAACTTTTTGTTCATTTTTTTTCCTCCCTTTTTTACCTAAATAAATCTCTCGCTAGCGTCGTGGTAACACTGAAAGCCTTTTCCCTTTTGACTCTAATACCACATTTATGGCTGTTCAAGTTCTCGTTTTATCAAAATGCCGATTTGATGGTTTTTGAACCTGTTCAAAAACACACTGTAACGTATCCCGATGCTATTTGAACTCAGGCGGTTTACAAGAAAAAAAGAACCGACAGCTTAGATGACTACTTCAACATAGTCAAGTCCGCTGCCGGCTCTTTTTCTGTTTCACTTTACCCATTCGAAGTTCGCTTGCTTTGACTCCCGCTATCATGGATACTCATTCTATAATTCTCCGGGGTACTGCCAATGTGTTTTTTAAATACGATAAAGAAGATAATGCTTTCCGACAATAAAACGAAATAAAGAGAAGCAGGCGTTAATCCTGCTTCTCCGTGATCGCAGTTATAGTTTGTACAGCCCGATCCAATCTCCCCTGTAATTGCCCCATCCCAGCCGTTAAATGGATGCAACTTATTCATTCCAAAGCTTCACGCGGTCCTTCACCAGCTTGGTAAACTCTTCGTTCAGCTTCTCGACGCCCGCTTTCTCCAGCTCCTTCATAAAGTCGTCCCATATGGCGTCGAATTGTTCTGGCTCTGCCAGAATCGCTTGGGTAACGCGCCTCTTCATAATGTCCTGACACTTTTGGAAGATGACATTCGCTTCAGAGCCGGTCTCCATGTTGATGTTCCATGCCGCTCCCCACGGTTTAACCGGGAATTCTTCCTCGGACGGCCACAAATCCTTGTAACTTTTGATATTGTAAGCAGCCAGTGTCTTCCTATCCGCCTGGGTGTATTCCTTCTCGATTTGTTCCGGGAAGACAGTAGTGTAATAGTTGCCCGTTGAATCCTTCACGCCGTCACCGTAGCTCGGTCCAAATCGGTACATATCTACGCCTGTCGTTTTTCTAAAGTTCCAGTTGTCATTGACTTTCATATTCAGAATATCTTCCGGAATGACACGTTTGCCGTTTTCCACCTTGTAATGCTTGCCTTCGATTCCCCAGTTGAGTAGTACTTGTCCTTCATCGGACGCCAGAAAATCGAGAAACTTGATGATGCGAACCGGGTCTTTGGCGCTCTTCGTGATCGAGATGCCGATCCCCGCCAAATATCCGTAGCTCTGGAAGTCATGTCTCTTGTAGGTTTCATTCAAGGTAACCGGGAAGTTGGCGTAGGTTTGATCGAACTTGCCTTTCTTCCTCAATACAGCTACTTCACCGGCGAAGTCCCAATCCATATCGATGAGTCCCAGAACGCGTCCGCTGGCAATCTTCGCCCTGTACTGATCATACTTCTGGACGAAGCTCTCCAGTTCCAGCAAGCCGATGTCGTGCATATGGTTCAGCCATCGGAAGTATTCCTTCTCTTCCGGGCGCAGGTAATGGAGCTTCGCCTCATAAGTATCCGGATCGATATAAAATTCTCCTTCATCCTGCGCGCCAGTCGTTGCGACAGCCGGGTTGGTTACGCTAATCAAAAATTGCCATTCCCCTCCGTTCAGGGACAAGGGAATGATCGGTTGACCGTCGGCCGTGGTCTTGTGTTTGTCATAATAAGCCTTGAGAGCATTCTCGTAATCCTGCACCGTCTTGATCTGTGGATAGTTCAGCTCCTTCAGCACGGCGTGCTGCAGCGAGAAGCCGCTTCCTGCCTTGAAGTAGGTTTGGTTTACAGGTGCTGTCGGCAGGACATATATACCATGGTCGTCATTGCTCCAGCGCAAACGTTTCATGTATTCGCCATAGACCTTCTTGATGTTCGGCGCATGCTCTTCAATGAGCGGCGTCAAATCAATCAATGCGCCGGCGTCCTTCAGCTTGCCCACGCTGACTTTGGCCCAAACCATGTCCGGATATTCGTTGCTTGCCACCATTAGCTCGAACATATCCGTGTCAGTGCCGCTAATCGGGAATTGCGCTTTGATCGAGATGCCGGTTTTTTCCGTTATGAGCTTGCCGACCTCGCTTTGCAAGTCGTCCCATAAAGTGTTGAGGTCACCAAATGCTAAAGTGATTGTCATGGGTGTGAGTTCTTTGTTCGATGATGCGTCAGGACTGCTGAAGCTATCGGAGTCCGAGCTGCTGCTGCAACCGGTGGCAACAAGAAGTGCTCCGAACATTATAAGACATGCCGCTTTAAAATTTCTGGCTTTCATGAAATGCCGCCCCCGCTCTAAAAAAACAATGATGTTTCCAATGAAACTGCCTCAGCCTTGGGAGGAACCCCTTTGATCGAAGATGGGGAAGCTCCTACATATTTCTTGAATTTGCTATGGAAATAACCCACATTGGGATAACCTACGAGCTCCTTTGTTGTAATTGTACATCTCAGCCATCGTCTCCAGCTTTAGATTTTCATAATAATGCCGCTGGATAAAATCCATCACTTGCTTGACCACTGGCAGACTGCCGTTCACCCCCAGCCTTCCCGCCAGTTCGGCTAGCTGGGAATGAGCGGCGTTCATCGCCCTATCGTAGTGGGTGTGCTGATTAAGCTCAGCAAGCAGAGGCGCATAGTCCTGGAAATTGACGCTTTGATGGAGAGCTGACAATTTGCTTAGCGCAACGGACATCACTTTGGTCAGGCCAGACTTGATCGCGGTTTCGGAAGAATCGTAAGCCGCAAGCGCCCTTCCCGCTTCCTCAAGCGTTTCCGCCACCCCTTCGCGTCTGCCGAGATCCAGCATATAGAACAGCTTGGTTGCGAGCGCTTCCAAATTCGGTGGAGCATGACTGTTCGGCTGCGTCGCAGAATGGCTCAAGTCTGGTTCCGTCACTATGTGGATCTGCCCTCCGGCAAGCAGGAAACGGTTTTTCAACAAGCCCAAGGCATCCTCGTACGATTGACGGATATCCGCAAGTTCATAGACAATTCGTCCAGCGGCGGCAGTGAAGCACAGTTGAGGCCCACACGAGTCTTGCAGAAGCCGGGTCCATTCGCTTTTGGTGTCGGGCCGGTTCAGATCTTCCTTCGACAGGAATCCGATATACGGGCCGGTCTGAAACCCGTACCCGAGGCCCTCCTCCTCCGCGGCTTCCAGCCATTTCTTCTTGACGTATTCCAGATACGCAGGTCCTGCGGGAGTGCTGTCCTCCGCCGCAACCAATAGAATCTGCTTGGATTTCCCTGCGAAGCTGGTTAAGGGTACCAGTTCGCTTTCCAGCTCCTGAGCGTCTGCCGGATCAGCCGCGATCAACTTGAGGATAAGTTCCTCCCGCAGCGCGTCGGCATGGAATTCGGATAATTTTGCGCGACCTGACAACTGATCCAGTTTGGTTCTGATGCGCAGCAGTTCCTCCCTTAGCTCCTCTACATCGATTGGCTTGAGCACATAGCCGCTCACATCCATCTCGATGGCTTGCTTGGCGTAAGCAAAGTCGGCGTATCCGCTCAGGATAAGAAATTGGCACTCCCTATCCGTCTTGCGAATTTCGCGGATCGCTTGAAGACCATCCATGCGCGGCATCCGGATATCGATGACGATCAATTCAGGAGAAAGCTCCTGATGGAGGGCAACGGCTTTTCTTCCGATTGAGACGTCTCCCACCACGCAGAAGCCAAGCGCTCCCCAATCGACAATTTTCAGAAGCCCCTGTCGGATTGCCGGTTCGTCGTTGACCACTAGCACTTTATACATGCAAATTCCCTCCCAACGGTATGGAAAATGTTATGCGCGTACCGGATCCCGGCGGGCATTCCAGCGTTAGGCCGAATCCTTCTCCGTAAGTTAGAACAAGGCGCTGATGCACATTGCGAAGTCCTATCCGATGCTCCTCGGCATCTTCCAAATCCTGACATGCAAATTCGATTTCCCGCATTTTGTCTTCCGGTATGCCGCCCCCGTTATCCTCCACCATAATCACTACCCGGTCCGACTTCACACGCGCATCGATGATTACGAGTCCTCCCTCTTCAACTTCCCCCAGCCCGTGCACCAC
>NZ_JAUSST010000017.1 GCF_030812415.1 Paenibacillus harenae
GGCTTATCCTAAAACGCTTATACGGTCCATACAACCTGTAAGCAACAGCTAAAGTTCGGCAAGACAATCTTTCGTATCCAGTTTTCAGGGCGCAATGCTTTGATTACAAATGGTTGTGTTTTTCTGGAGTGATTCAGGAAGCATAGTCAACGAAACACACTATTTGGAGAGATACCCAAGTGGCTCAAGGGGACCCTCTGCTAAGGGGTTAGACTGCGTTAGTGGTGCGAGGGTTCGAATCCCTCTCTCTCCGTACGAACTTTTTCATCATAGCAAGGCCCGTTGGTCAAGGGGTTAAGACACCTCCCTTTCACGGAGGTAACAGGGGTTCGAATCCCCTACGGGTCACCATTGTTATTTTTGTAACGACGCGGGGTGGAGCAGCCCGGTAGCTCGTCGGGCTCATAACCCGAAGGCCGCAGGTTCAAATCCTGCCCCCGCAACCAATCCTTCATCTGCCATTAGATGAAACATACCTTGCCGTTGTAGCTCAATTGGTAGAGCAACTGACTTGTAATCAGTAGGTTGGGGGTTCAAGTCCTCTCGACGGCACCAGTTTTTCGCGGAAGTGGCTCAGCGGTAGAGCATCGCCTTGCCAAGGCGAGGGTCGCGGGTTCGATTCCCGTCTTCCGCTCCATCTTTTATCGGGACGTAGCTCAGCTTGGTAGAGCACCTGGTTTGGGACCAGGGGGTCGCATGTTCAAATCGTGTCGTCCCGACCATCTTTTTCACTAAAACGGTAACCACTAACATTCGTCGCAAGGGGACGATAGGGAGTGGTTTTTTTGATCATTTTTTGACATTATAAACTTACAACGTTAGGAGGATGAATATGCTTAAGCTTGGAGTTCTCGATCAGGTACATATAAGTGAAGGTCAGACGGCGGGAGAAGCGCTGCAGGAGGCATCGAGGCTTATTCAAGAGACTGAGAAGCTTGGCTATAGCAGGTTCTGGGTATCGGAGCATCATGCAACGCGCGCGCTTGCGTTCTCAAGCCCCGAAGTGCTTATTGCGCATTTGGCAGCCGCTACTTCGACGATTCGAGTAGGCTCAGGAGGGATTATGCTGCCGCATTACAGTGCCTATAAAGTAGCTGAAAACTTCAAGCTATTAGAGGCGCTTCATCCCGGAAGGATCGATGTCGGCTTAGGCCGTGCTCCAGGCGGTATGCCGATTGCGACAAGAGCACTGCAAACGGATAAGTTCGTTGATGTGAACAAATACCCGCAGCAAGTGTTAGATCTGGCAGGCTTCCTCCGCGATAAACAGCCTTCGGGCCATCCGTTCGAGGGTTTATTGACATCCCCGGCTATACCGAGTGTTCCACCGATCTGGATGCTGGGGTCAAGCGGCGAGAGCGCTAGAATGGCTGCTCAGCTTGGATCCGCATACGCGTTCGCGCAGTTCTTCGGGACGCCTGGCGGCGAGGAATCGATGCAATATTATCAGACGCATTTCCAACCCTCCAAGCTTCTGGGAGATAGGCCGCAAGCGATGATCGCAACCCTAGTGATTTGCGCGGATACGGACGAGGAAGCCAATGCGCTTGCGACAAGCAGCGACTTGTTTTTCTTAAGACTGACCACTGGACAGGAGTTGCTTAACCTGCCATCCGTACAGACGGCTTATGATTATCCATACACAGAAGCGGACTATTTGAGAATTAAGCAAACAAGGCAAACGCGAGTAATCGGTTCTCCTGAACGCGTGAAGGAACAATTAATTGAGCTTAGCCGATCCTATAACGTGGATGAGATTCTGATAAATAGTCCCATTCATGACTATAAAGCAAGGGTACATTCGTATAAACTTCTCTCGGAGATGTTTGATCTTAAACAGACTTGAAGCACGATAAAACTGCAACTATTTCTCGGAATTGCGGATAAGAACGTTTTCGGCTGGGATATGATTAAAGGATGAGCGTATATATAATGTTTATAGGCCGTATGCGAAGAAAATCGAACAGAGAAGAATGCGGCCATGCAGGAGAGGGAGCGATTATTGGCAATGGAGCTTATACAGAAGGCGATAGACGTTGCGGCATTGGCTCACAAGAATCAAGTCAGGAAAGGAACGAAGCTGCCTTACATTAGCCATCCGTACGGAGTGGGCATGATGCTTATGCAAGCTCAGTGCGAGCCGGAAATCGTCGCGGCAGGCATTCTTCATGACACGCTGGAGGATACCGAAGTGACGGAGGAGGAACTGCTCGAAATATTCGGGCGGCGCGTAACGGAGATCGTCATCGGCTGCTCCGAGCCCGACAAGACCAAGTCATGGGAAGAGAGAAAGTCGCATACGATCGCCTACATGAGGTCAGCCTCGTTGCCGATAAGAATGGTTTCCTGCGCGGATAAGATCCATAATATACGATCAACGAGGGCAGCAATAGATGCGGAAGGCGAGAAGGCATGGGAACGATTCAAGCGCGGGCGCGACAAGCAGGAGTGGTATCATCGTTCGATGATTGAGAGCTTGGGCTATCAATCGAGCTTTCCGCTGCTTGAAGTGCTGGTACGAGAGGTTAATGCCTTGTACGGTAGCGGTCATAAGGGAGAATGATGGATAATATAGCGAAAATCAGGGGAAAATAGCTGCGCTGACGATAAACCGTCGTTGGTGCGGCTATTTTTTATTGACCGGCTACGATCAATGTCAATAGTTCAATCAGGAGAAGGAGCGGATGAGTAGTCATGCGATTGATTCGAATAGGTACGGCTTTGCTTCTCGCAGTCATGTTAGTCTGCGTTGCAAGCAGCGTATATGCAGAGGGCTCGCCGGGTGTCTACCATTTCGGCTTTAGAAAGAGCGTCGAAGGCCGGTTGCCCTCCATTGACGACGAGGGCTTCAAGCCGATCGTAATGAAGCATGGCGCGTTGTTTTTGGGCGATACGACCAAGAAGGAACTTTACTTAACGTTCGATAATGGGTACGAGAACGGTTTTACGCCCAAAATCCTCGACGTGCTCAGAGACAAGAAAACGCCGGCGGCTTTTTTTGTAACGGGGCATTACATTAAGGATCAGCCGGAATTGCTGAAGCGGATGGTAACGGAGGGCCATATCATCGGCAACCATTCATGGAGCCATCCGGATATGACGACCTTGTCCGACGAACAGATCAAGACGGAGCTTAACAAAGTGAGCGGACAGGTCCGCGAGGTTACCGGACAGAAGGAAATGATCTATCTCCGGCCGCCGAGAGGCATATTCAGCGAAAGGGTGCTCGCGGTAAGCAAGCAAGTCGGTTATACGAATGTGTTCTGGTCGGTCGCCTATAAGGATTGGGACGTTAATGCGCAGAGGGGACGCGATTACGCGTACAGCTCGGTTATTAAGCAGCTTCATCCCGGCGCCATTATATTGCTTCACTCCGTCTCGAAGGACAACACGGAGGCTCTTGGAAGCATTATTGATGAAGCACGCAGGCAAGGCTATGAGTTCAAGAGCTTGGATGAGCTGATGGCCGGCTTGCTGTAAAAGGTTGTGCCCTTCCGGCTTATTTGTTAATATAGCAATATCTTGTTTATCGGGGGTGCTTCGTGTGTGGGGTACAGCATTTTTGCGTTTAAGGTAGGCTGAGGAGTAGGTCGATATCGCTGTCCATTTTTTTATGAAATGGTCAGTGTCTATTTGCTGTGCTCCTCATGTGCGATACTTTGAATTGCAAATTGCCCATGTAATACCCAAACAAAGGAGCATACCAAATGACAACCGAATTGCAACCTACAACGAATGCGACGAATTGGAAAAAAGCATTCGCAACTATATTTACCGGACAAATCTTTTCGATCTTAACGACGGCCATGGTCCAATTCTCGATTATATGGCATTTAACGGAGACGACGGAATCAGCAGTCGTGCTGACGATCGCCGGCCTTATCGGCTTTTTGCCGCAAGCACTGTTAGGACCGTTCATTGGCGTCTTGCTCGATCGTTGGAACCGCAAGCTGACGATGATCATTGCGGATAGCTCGATCGCGCTATTCAGCCTCGCATTAGGGTTATATTATTATTTTGGCGAGCCTAGTCTAGCCTTCGTTTATTTGATATTAATGGTGCGCTCGACGGCATCGGCCTTCCATGCCCCGGCGTTCCAAGCCGCAATTCCGCTTATTGCGCCCGAAGATCAATTGACGAGGGTGGCAGGGTGGCAGCAAATGATCTTCTCCTTCTCCACCGTTATCGGTCCTGCGCTCGGTATAGCGGTTTACTCGGCGACATCTCTTGGCGTCGTGCTTCTGCTCGATGTTGCCGGCGCTCTGATCGCGAACCTTATGCTATTGTTCGTGAAGTTTAATCAGCCGAAGCCGGAAGTGAAGCAGCAGCCTCATTTCTTCAATGAGTTAAAGCTCGGTTGGCAGACGTTCATTCAGGTTAAACCGGTCGTTACCATTACGCTTGCAGCAGCGATCTTCAGCGTCGCCTTTATGCCGCTTGCGATGTTATTCCCTTTCATGACGCTATCTCACTTTGAGAGAGGCGGCTACAGTGCAAGTCTTGTGGAGGCGGTATTCAGTATCGGCATGATGGCCGGTGGCTTGCTGTTATCCGTTGCCGCATCGAGATGGAAAGATGTTACGTACATTGGTTTCAGCTTGGTTGCTATCGGAGCGACCTGCGTGGCAAGCGGCTTGATCGGCAAAGACGCCTTCATTGCATTCGTCGTTCTGTCGTTCCTTATGGGGGCGACCGCGCCTTTCTTCAACGGGCCATACATGGCGATGATCCAGAGGGCTTACGAGCCTGAGATGCTCGGGCGCGTTATATCGATCGCAACCAGCGTGATGCTGCTGGCCTCACCGGTGGGCTTGCTGATGGCAGGACCGCTCGTCGACAAGTACGGCGTACAAATGTGGTTTTTCTGGTCGGGAATCGTAGTCGTATTGACGGGCTTATTTATATTCGTTCAATTCAAGCGATTGCAATTGCCGGAGACGGTAACAGAGTAACCTAATCCCTTACCACGACGGAACCGTCGTCGGCACAAAGAAGAGACTGCTTCATCGATTTGCGATGCGGCAGTCTCTTCGTTTGTTATCGTCAAAGCATGGAGCAGGCGAGCTTAGCCCGCCACACTCTTACCTCAGAAAATCTCGGAGCGACGGAATGGCAACGCTGGTTGTCGTTACTTCGTTCGCGTTTATGTCAATCGGATCGTGAGATGTTGCTCTCCGCCTTCGTCTTCCAGTTCGATGTAGGTATCGGGACCGGCGCTCAGGTCGAATCTTTCTTTGCAGTCGCGGAGGAAGTGCAGATGGTAGCGGGTTTGGCCGAATCGGTAGGTCGCCTTGTAGCCGGGCCAGTCGGACGGGACGCAAGGATTCAGGTACAGACGGCTGCCTTGCCTGCGCAGACCCAGAATCCATTCGATTCCGCTTTGATACATCCAGCTCGATGCCCCGGTATACCAGGTCCAACCCGCATGGCCTTGATGAGGTTCTGCGGTGTATACATCCGCCGCCATGACGTAAGGCTCGCCGTAATAGGTTCGAACCTCACGTTCGGTCCGCGTATGGTTGACCGGGTTCAGCATGCGGAACAGCTCGAACGCCTTGTCGCCGCGTCCCAACTTGCACCAGGCGACGATGCTCCAGATGACTCCGTGCGTATATTGCGCGCCATTCTCGCGGATGCCCGGCGGATAACCCTGAATATAGCCTGGGCTCGGCTCGGTGCGGTCGAACGGCGGAGCGAGAAGCCTCACGACGCCCATCTCGCGGTCGACCAGCTCGCGATCGAACGACTTCATCGCTTGCAAGGCGCGATCCGGCGCGGCCGCGCCAGAAATGACGGACCATGATTGCGCGATGGCGTCGATGCGGCATTCTTCGTTATGCAAGGAGCCGAGCCAGGTGCCCGCGTCCGTAAAGGCCCGCCGGTACCATTGCCCATCCCATGCATGCTCGTGAAGCGATTCCGCCAGCTTCTCGCGGGCCATGCGGAACCGTTCGCCGCGCTCGCTTTCACCGCGAGCCACGCACAGTGGCTCAAAGCGCTTAAGTACCTCGCAGAGGAACCAGCCGAGCCAAACGCTTTCGCCTCGGCCTTCGTCGCCGACCAGATTCATGCCGTCGTTCCAGTCGCCGACCCCGATATGCGGCAAGCCATGCTCGCCGATCCGCAGCAGCGACTTGTCGATAGCTTTGGCGCAATGCTCGTAGACGCTTCCGATCCGATCGGACCGGACCGTCTCCTCATACCGCTCATGCTCGCCTTCCCGCAGCGTTTCGCTGGTCAAATAGGCGATCGGTTCATCAAGCACCGTCCCGTCTCCCGTATGCTCGATATATCGGGAGACCGAATAAGGCAGCCAGAGCAAGTCGTCCGAGAACAAGGTGCGGATGCCGCGATTTGTCTCTTCATGCCACCAATGCTGCACATCCCCTTCCTCGTACTGATGGGACGCGCTTAGCAAAATTTGCCGCCTCGTGAGCTCGGGCCTCGTGTGGAGGATGGCGAGCGAATCCTGAAGCTGATCCCTGAAGCCGAAAGCGCCCCCGGCTTGATAGAAGGCGGTGCGCGCCCACATGCGGCATGCAAGAGATTGGTACAGCAGCCAGCCATTGAGGAGGATATTGGTTTCGACGGACGGTGTATCCACGACGATCTGGCCGAGCGTTTCCTCCCAATAGGCGGCCGTCCCTTGCCAGGCGGCATCGCACCGTCCCGCGTCGGCGTATTTCCGGGCAAGCATCGCGGCTTGGGATCTGGAAGAGGCGCACCCGAGCAGCACGATCACTTCCGTCTCCTCGCCAGGCTGCAGCTTCAGCTTGCGCTGGACGGCTCCGCAACTGGCGTAATGAACCCCGTCCCGCTTGTCCAGACATGCGCGCGACAAGGCCGCAGGCCGTTCCAGGCTTCCGTTTCTGCCGACGAAAGCCAACTGATCCGCCGTCCATGACAGTCCCTCTTCGTCCGCTGCTTGCTGCGGGAATACGCCGAGGAACGGCGTCGCTTCGCGGAAGATGTCCTGATAGCGGTTCTGGGCTGTCATGATTTCGGCTTCCCCGTCCCACTCGCTAGCGATAAAGGAGGCATTCGATTGGCGCTGCACGCCGATGACCCACTCGGCATAATAGGTTACGGATATTCGTCTTTCCGACGGCGAGTCGTTCGTCAACCGCAGCCGCATGATTTTAACGGGATCGTCCAATGGCACGAATATCTCCATCGTATGGCGTATTCCGTTGCGCTCATGCTCGAAGGTCGTGTTGCCAAGACCCTGGGTGACCAGGTACGGCGCCGGTTCGCTGCCGGCGGAAGGAGCGATCGTCCATAGGCTGCCGGAATCCTCGTCCCGCAAATAACCAATCTCTCCCGGCGGGTCAAGTACAGGGTCGTTCGACCAAGGGGTCAGCTTGCATTCCCGGCTGTTGCGCCAGAAGGTATATCCGGTGCCGAGCTCGGACACGATCGTCCCGAATTCGGGATTGGCAAGGACATTGATCCATGGCGCGGGCAAATGTTTGCCGCCTTCGATGAGCAGCTTGTACTGCTTTCCGTCCGGCGTAAAGCCGCCCCAGCCATTGTGGAACAATACGTCCTTGGCATCGAGCGTGACGGTCCGCGCGCCATGAGCTTCGTATTGCGGAGGCGCATGGGGAGGCATGCCGCTAGACAAAGGCTTTGCGGATGTCTTAGGCTCGGCCGTTTCCGCAGCGGATTCGATGCCGGACCGTTCTTGCCGCGTCCGGCTGCGTTCGGCCGCTCGGGGCATTGTCTTGGCCGTACTGCTGTTCCTCGTCCCGCGCGGCTGCCGAAGCTGAACGGCCAAGGAAGGCCCGCTCGCCCGGAGCAATAACCTCGCTACGGAGAGGAGCAGCGTCTCGTCATCTTCCGAGAGCCTGCCGGTGGGAAGGACGTGAATGTTCGCGTGCCCTGCGCCGAAGCGGTCGACGCCGTGCTCGACGGCCCGGCTAAGCGCGTCCTGCAAATCCTGTTCATATCCGTCCGACGATCGGTTCAGTAGGACGAGGTCGAAACGAATGCCGAGTCTGCGCAAATATTCGTGGCCGGTAAGCAGCTTTATTACGAACGGCAGGCGGCTTCGGTTATCGATTTCGGCGACGATGATCGGCCTGTCCCCGGATATGCCGAAGGCCCACAGCCCAGGCTGTCCCTTAGCGTTGGCCAGGATTCTCTCGCCGCGCTCGCCGCTAAGCGGAGGCGTATACAGCACTTGCGCGGCAAGACGTTGAAAGACGAACGCTTCTGCCAGCTCCAGCCCTAGGCTGCGAAGCTCGATCCGGCTGCGCGTCCAGGCAAGCTGGAACGTCCGCTCCACCGGCTGCGACTTCGCTAATCCGGCTGCCCCTTCGAGCGCGGCTTCCTTCGTTTCGGCAACCGACGTCACCGCGTAGAAGAAGGCTTGACCGCCGGGCTCCACTTGCACGCGGCGCCTCATGACGAAGGCCGGATCCGCGACAGAGCCCGTTTTTCCCTTCAGCCGGGTTCGGATCGATTGCGGCTCCTCCAAACGGTAACCTCGCCCGATGAAAGCCGATCGGTCGGTTTCGAATTCGGGACCGCCGATCGCTCCTCCTTCTGCGACCAAGGTATGGGCGGCCCAGAGCGCTTGATCCTTCGCCTCGCGCTTTCTGCGGCTTGCCACGATGCAGCCGCTGCTTTCCTCGTAGGCGGTGCGGATGAACAGCTTGCTGAAGGCGGTATGCGCGTCGTCCGCGATCGGATTCGCAAGGCACAGCTCCAGGAAGGATGTGACCTCCAGTATCTTCGGTTCGTCTCCTTCATTGGTCAGCGTAATGCGCCGCACTTCCGCGTCGCTTTCGGGAGATACGCAAATTTCCATGAGTGTCTTCACCTCGCCGACACGGCGTTCGAACGTCGCCTTGTCCGGCTCGAACCTAACGCGTTGTTCCGGTGTTTCAGTCCGGCACGGCTGGAAGGAGGGCGACCATATCCGATCGGAAGCGACGTCGCGGACGTAAATATAGGAGCCCCAAGCGTCCTTCACGGGTTCTTCCCTCCATCTGGAGACGGAAAGACCATCCCAACTGCTGAAGCCGCTGCCGCTGGCCGTGACGATCGTGCTGAATCGGCCGTTGGATAACACGCATGCTTCGGGCGTCGCGGTATGAGGGGAGGTGAATTCGCGAATCGGCTCGGTTTGATTCGGCACGTTTTCCCTTTCGACCTGCGCGCGGTACAACGCGGGATGACGGATCATTTTGGCTTGGCGAGGGATCCGCTCCTGCAGCAGGAGCTCGGCCGCGCGCACCTCCTTGTTCCGATGGAATCGGTCGATCATGGAATAGGGGAGAAGCATATTGGACAAAGTCAGCAGGCTCATCCCCTGATGATGGGCCATGAAGCTGCGGATGACCGCATGGCGGCGATCATGCTTCAGCCGTCGCGGCGTAAAGTCCATCGCTTCGTAATAGCCGTATGGTCCCCGGGCCCCGAGCTCCTCCATCCGCTTCAGCGCGCGCAGCCCCTCTTTGGGCGCATAAGGCATAGCCATGATCGTTGCGTAAGGGGCCAGCACCAAGTCCTGCTCCAGTCCTCGCTTGAAGCCGAGTCCTGGGACCCCGAAGGCGCGATACTGATAGTTCAATTGGTGATCGAAAGCGTAATAGCCGGACTCGGATATGCCGAACGGCACGTTCCGCTGCTTGGCGTATTCGATTTGGCGAGAGACGACGGCTTTGTAAGTGCTGTCCCAAATCGTATGGCGGTATGTCCTCATGAGCAGCCAAGGCATCAAATATTCGAACATCGTGCCGCTCCAAGAGAGCAGCGCCGGCTTGCCGCCGACTTTCGTCATTGTTCGTCCGAGCGCGTTCCAATGCGAGACCGGCACCTGCCCCATCGCGATGGCGACGAAGCTCGCTTGCCTCGCCTCGGAAGCGAGCAGATCGTACAACACTTCATCCCGTTCGCGCCGGGTTACGTGATAGCCGAGCGAAAACAAATTCGTCTTCGAATCGTATAGATGGCGGAAGTCGGTGCCCTGCGCCAACGCATCGATCCGGGCGGCCAGACGGTTGCCTCTCGCCATCAAGTCGCCCTTGCCGGCAATACCCAGTTCATCCGCGAAAGCGACCTCGAATCGATTTTGTTGCCGATGTTCAGGGCCCTTAGAGCCCGGCGCTTCCGTTTTGCTTCCCCAGTCCGCGCGCATCCACTCGACGAGACCTTCTTTTACCGCCATTAGGGCCGCAACCAAATTGCCCGAATCGACAGTGGACACGTAGACGGGCATAAGCGGAGCGAGCGATTCCGTGTCGTACCAGTTGTACAGATGTCCTTCCCACTTTTCAAGAAGCTCTATCGTGTTAACCGTCCTCTCCAGCCGTTCGATCAGGCCGGTCGTGTCGATGAAGCCGAAGTCCCTGGCCGCAACAGCGCATATGGCGTACATGCCGATATTGGTTGGGGAGGTCCGGTGTGCGATGCCTCGATCCGGTTCGAGCTGCACGTTGTCCGGGGGCAGCCAGTTATCGTGCTCCGTCACGAAGTCTTCGTAAAACGACCAGATATCGCGGGAAAGATTGCGAAGCGCCTCTGTTTCCTGTTCGGTAAACGCAGCCTCGCTTTGCTTAGGCGAACCGTCGAGCCACCGAACGACTAGCGGCGCCGCGCACCAGAGAAGCGCGAGAGCGAGGACGACTGCCTTCGTCGCGGCCGACGAACCGGGCAGAGCGGCGTTCGCAAACATTAGCGCGGTCAGCGTGTAGCCGCCGAGCATGCCGTCGAGCGGAGGAGCTCCCTCCTTGCCGCTTAACCGCTCCACTTCCGCTTGGCTCGTCCATTCCAGCAATAGGCGTTTGGACACCAGCAAACGGTACAGCGTGCGAACGACGGCATCGAGCAGAATCGCGCTCTGGAACGGGAGCGTGATGAGCGATAGGAGCGTATGGGCGGCTGTCCGCAGGATGCGGCCGGGATTCCGAATCCAGCCGTCGAGCGAGAAGAGCTGGCGAATGACCGGCAGCAGCATGGTCATCAGCACGATGGCGTACCAACGCAGGGGAGATCCCGGCAGCAGCGGCGCCGCCGTCAGCAGAATCGCCAGCAGTGCTGGCTGGAGCAGGCTGCGCCTTAGATTGTCCGCGATTTGCCAGCGTGTCATGGGCGATAAGAGAGTGGGCGAGAGCTCCCCCTTGCCATTCCTCGCGGCGCTCCTCAGCCAGGGCAGCAGTTGCCAATCTCCGCGAGTCCAGCGATGAAGCCTTTTTTGCTGCGCTAGGAAGCTCGGCGGATGATCGTCGATCAGCTCGATATCAGACAGGAGGCCGGCTCTTAGGAAGCCGCCTTCCAGCAGATCGTGGCTGAGCACGCGGTTCTCCGGGAATCGGCCGCCGAGAACGCGGTGGAACGCGTCGACGTCGAAGATCCCTTTACCGGTGAATATCCCTTGGCCGATCGCGTCTTGATACGGATCCGATACCGAGAAGGCATAAGGGTCGAGGCCGGCCTCGAAAGCGAAAAGAGCCGTTAATCTCGACTTCCGAGCGCTCTCGTAGGTCATGCCGATCCGGGGCTGGAGCACGCCGTAACCCTCGGCCACTTTCGTCCCGCTTCGATCCAATCTTGGGCGATTGTACGGCAGATGGATCGCTCCGATCATGCGGCGGGCGCTTTCGAGCGGAAGCTGCGTATCGGCATCAAGCGTAATGACGTAGCGGATCTCCTTTAGTGCGGAGCTATCGCCGTAAATCACGTCGTAGCTTGTATCTCGTTCGCCTTTCAGCAGCTTCACGAACTCTTCCAGCTTGCCCCGTTTGCGTTCCCAGCCCATCCATGTATGTTCGGACGGATTCCACAGCCGGCTGCGGTGAAACAAATGGAACGTGGCTGCCGGATATTCACGGTTGAGCCGATCGATCTCCGCCTTGGCTAGCTGCAGCAGAGCGTCGTCCTCTGGCTGCTTCTCCGCGTCCGCGTCCTGGAAATCGCTAAGTATACCAAAATGGATGTTCGGTTCGCGATTCGCCAAATAATGGAGCTCCAGACGTTCGAACGTCGTTCTTATGTTGCCCGGTCTGCTCCAAATGACGGGGATGATGACCATCGTCGATGCTTCCTCAGGCACGCCTTTGGAAAAATCGTAGCGCAGCAGACGGGTCGGCCGCGTCATTCGTTCGATGAGCCAGTGAACGACAGTGACCGCCCAATCGCTCGCCGGGATCAGAAGCAGCAGCAGGCAGGCCGCGAGAGCGCCGGCCGAGACGGGGAAGTCCAGTCCCGCGCCGACGCCGATCGCGATGGAGAAACAGGTGAGAGCGATTAGCGTTCCTAACGCGACCATCTGCAAATAAAGGCCGGATGCGCGAAGCCGGAGGCCTGCCTCCGGGAGGGCTCCGGCTTTGCCGCATTGCTTCAATGCCTGCCGAAGGTCTCTCATGCCGCACGCGTCCAACAAGTAATAGGAAACATAACTGCTCCTGGAAGGGAGCGCCGCAGGCACGCCTTCCGGAGCAGAGGCGGCTGAGTAATGTTCGTCGGCCAAACGGACCGCTTGGGACGCCACCAAATTTTCGGGCACCTTCATGCGCCGGGCAAGCAGTTCTACCCGATACCGCAGTGTATGCCTGCTTGCTCCGTCCAATCGGGGATAATCGCCTGCCTGCTCTTGCCGGAGCGTCTGTTCGATGATGCTAACCCGCTCGAACAGTTCGTTCCACAACCAGCGCGAGAGCTTGCGCAAGCTGCCGATGACGTTGCCGGTGCCGACTTGATATTCGGCTTGAAGCCTATATTCGTAAGAGAGGATCGCGTCCAAATCCGCAGGTTCGTTCTCCATCTTGCAGATCAACCATTCCCCGACATGCGCTGAGTCCTCCGCGTGTTCCCTGAGATGTTTGACGAGATGGACGATCATCGCGCCGGATAACGGCATTTCGACTTGCTCCGCTTCGAGCGATTGCTTTAGCCGCTCCGGAGTCAGCTCCGAAGCGGGAATGGCAGACAACATGCGCTCAACCTGCCCACAGATGGCGCGCCGTTCCTTGAGCAGCTCCGCAAGTGAAACAAGCCTGCGTACCAGCTCCATTTTGAGGAAGAGCGGGATGGACCAAGCTTCGGCGGCAGTCAGCACGGCTACCTCCTGATAGGCGTTCAAATAAGCAACGAAAAGGTCTTCGTTCAGCAGTCCGTCGGTATACGCAAGGTATGCCTCGCATATCGAAGAAACCCTGGTCCTCGTGCTCTTGCTGAGCACGGGAAGAGAATTGACGGGGAAGCCGCCAAGCTCCAGCTTGATGCCGGCCAGCTCAGCTTCCAAAAATTCTGAATGGTCGAGAAACCATTCCTCGGCGGGCTGCTCGCAGGCGACGGCACGTTCGTTTAGCTCGGCGATAAAATGCCGAAGCTCTCGGACATCCTCCTCCATCCATAGCCACAGCGATTTCGACGAAATCGGTTTGCCGTGAGGGTCATGTTCCAGAGCAAGCTTATGGGCATGTTCCTGCAATTTCACCTGATTCCATTCCATTTTCCTTTATCCCCCGTGGGTCCAAATAGTATAAAAGCACTTCATTACCATTCCGAATTTTGGGGGATTTTATAAGTGCACATGCACATTTGGTGAAATAATTGCCGATTACGCAGCTTCGCTCTCGACCATGCACGGAAACAGACGCAAAAAAAGAGGTGGCAAATTCTGCCTCCCCATTCGAAAGTGTATCGTCCCGATTATCCCGTTAAGCCCTCGCGCTTGCGGAAGAATGACTTGAGCGCATTGTAGACCTCGCCCTTCTCCTTGATGACATCATTCATGAAGTGCTGGAGGGAGGGACCATTTCTCATCTGGATTTTTGATCGTTAGGACTGTTCCTTTTATGGTTAATTTCTATATGAAAAAAAGATCATTTTCAAGGGTATTTAACCGCTCTTTTGTTTCTTATGATTAGAAACATAATGGCGTCATGTCCGAACTTCGGCGATTTCTCCATATTGACAAGGGACGATGCATTTTCGAAGATCGAGGCTACAACAAGGGCAGAAGAAGGACTGCGTGAATGACAAGAAAGGCGCGAATCGTAGATTAGTCGTATGTTAAGTAATAATATACTATTTTTTTAGTTTAAGATTATAGGTTATACTTTTAACAGGAAACGCAATTGCTTACGACTAATGCCGAGATGAACGGATGAGGATCCGGTATGGGAGCAGTTGCCGATAAGCAACGTCCGGCTGATCCGGCATACGCTGTTTATGTAAGCGGTGCCAAAATCGTGAATCTAACACTGATCGGAGAATTATGATCGGAACTCCGACCAACACGCTGCCGAATTGGCTTGTGGAACGGTATATCTCGATGTGCTCGTACATCCGAAAGGAGACCTGGAATGGGAAGCAAGATCCACGCCGCGGTGAGAAAGACGAACAATATCCGGTTAAAGAACAAGCTGATCATTTCTATCGTGATGCTGGTGGTCATCCCGGTTCTCCTTGTAGGCATTATTTTGACGGCATCTTACCGCCAGAACGTACTGGACCAAGCTACCCAGCAAACAATGAACAACGTAGATAAGATCAAGAAGCGCGTTTCGGAGATTCTGCAGATGCCGATTGAAATATCGAACAACCTGCTGGTGGATGACAGGCTATCCGATTTGGTCAACACTCGCTATGAGACTAACTTCGACTTGGTCGATGCGTATTGGGAGTTTCGCATTTTCCAGGACTACTTGCGTAATTATAAGGAAATATATAACATTCGCTTTTATACGGCCAATCCAATGTCTCTCAGTAACTGGGAGTTTCTGAGTGTGGATGAGTCTATCACTAATATGGACTGGTACCGGGAGGCGTTGGAGCAATCTGATTTCTCTATCAGTTGGCATTACCTCCCTGATGAGACGAAGGAAAACCGCCCTTATCTCAGCCTTGTCCGTAAGATTGATTTCCCTCTCTACCGTTCCTACGGAGTGCTGGTTATCGATTTGGATCAAGATGAACTGGGCGGGATTTTGAGCCAGGAGCCGTTTGATACGATGATATTTGATGCGAAGGGCTTTATTGTCGCTGCCAAAAATCCGCAATGGGTCGGCCAAAATATTGAAAGCATGGATTTCGCCAAGGATCTGAGCGATAAACCGGCGGGCACCTACGAGTTTAATTATGAAGGGGAGCCCTCGAAGATCGTGGTGGAGGAAGTGATTCCGCCATCAAGCCGGAACGGGCTCAAAGTCGTTTCGGTCTTTACGATCGACAGCATCGTGAGCGGCGCAAACCGGGTAAGCATGCTCGGATTCACCATCATTGCGGCCAGCTTGTCCATCGCGATTGTTCTGATCTACTTCACCTCCTCCTTTTTGTCCCGCAGATTGCTTCTGCTTAACAGGGTGTTGAGCAAAGTCTCCATGGGCAATTTGAACGTGACTTCGGAAGTGGATGGAAACGATGAGATTGGCTTGTTATCCAAACAGTTCAACCATATGCTGGCCAGCATCCGGAGCCTAATGGAAGAAGTGAGCGAGTCCCAAATGCAGAAGAACTTGCTGGA
>NZ_JAUSST010000018.1 GCF_030812415.1 Paenibacillus harenae
GGGACTCCAGGAAAATAAGCGAACGAGCTTGTTACCAAATAATAATCATCTTCGACACGGCAGATGCTCGGGTCGGGATAAAAGCCTGGAATTACAGGATTGCTATACGTCGCGGTGCTACACGTCGTCTCCATGTTACAACTCCTAATCATTCTAAAGTTTGATATTATTGAAGCCCTTCCATTCCCCTTCCATTCGGATTATAAAACACGGCATAAACCCGCACCTTGATTTTCAGGTCATCGAATAGCATGATTTAGCCATTTATATTTCAGGCGCTTGGCTTAGCTGAAAAAAGGTCTTTTGAAGGGCAGCGCGAGGGGCATCTGAAAACTTCCGAACCAAAAAGGCACCGGGCTTCGCATGGAAGCTATCCGGTGCCTTGCCAATTTTTGCCATATTTAGAAAACAAATACTTGCTATCGCAGCCTTTTCGTTTCGCCTGCCGCAATACGGACGGCTTCGCCGTCTGCGCTAAACCAAACCTCAAGGGCATTCGGATTATGCACCATGCTTCGATCAACCGAGAAACGGAGCGCTTTGAGGGCTTTCTGATAGGATACAATATCCGTCATTGACGCTTTCCAGACCGACTCCTCGCCGCCGAGCAGCTCGCCCACCTTGTCTACCAGTTCCCAGTTGTCATCATGATCGAATTCGTAGCTGTGACCCCAGATAAACAATAGCTCCATCCGGCTGAACCACTGCTTGGACGACAGAAATTGTTCCGCCTTCTCAACCATCTCCTTGTGGTGGCAGGTCGGATGCCATCTCAGCGGATCATCCGGCATGTGGAAGCCGCCGTGGCTCTGGACAGTGCGGGCATATTCGATACCGAGCACCGGCAGCGCGCGCACAACGCGGTCGTTGTAGGTGCCGAACGGATAACTCATGCCGCGTACAGGATATCCCGCAATCGCCTCCAGATTTCGGCGGTCCGCGATCAGCTCCTCCGCAATCTGGTCGTCCGGGGACTGCTCCAGGAATGGATGCGTGACGGTATGGGCCGAAATCTCGTGGCCGCGAAATAAGTCCGCCACTTCTTCGGCACGGATGTGTCCTTCCTCGCCGAATTTGCCGGAATTCAGATGGAACGTTCCTTTGAGGCCATATCGGTTAAATGCCTGCACCAGCCTCCTGTCTTGCTCGCGGCCATCGTCAAAACTAAACACGACCGCCTTGCTAAACCCTCCCGGAAATCGGTCGAATCGAATGCTCACGTTACCCATTATAACTCCTCCTCGAGTGAGTACTGCATTACAACGATAATAACATACGACTAATAGTAGACCTTGATTTTCAAGACATGAAATAGCATGAAATAGACATTGCACCTGAAATACCTCCGAACCATTCCGGTCGGAGGTATTTCGTTTCTGAAGTAGCTTACTTCTATCCTTGATCATGAGGAACCGTAACGGTGGCGGATGCTTCCGTTACATTTCCTGCTTGATCTATCGCTCTATAAGTAATGGTGTAGACTAGAGGTTTTTTACCCTTTGCTTTTTTGGCCAGCAGCTTGAATTCCGTATCGAAAGTGCCGAAATCGGCTTCTTGTACCATGGATTCGTAGCGGTCGACTTCTACGCTCGGCGTAATGGACAGCAATTCCACTTGAGACAGCTCAACATCCGTTTCAACAGTTGCCGTTACTTTTACCAGCTTGTTGTTGGCCGGCCACAAGGTCTCCTTATCCAGAACAACATTCAGGGTTGGAGCAGCAGTATCAATGATCAAGCTTCTGTACGCCCATTCCGACCAGGCGCCACCATTGTCCTTCAAACGAACCCTGATCGACCAATTTCCGTCCGCCAATCCATTCAAAGTGTATGAGCCGGATGCGCCCGCCAGTTCGCCGCTGTCCACATCAACCGTCTCCCAACCGTTGCTGGAGGCTTGAACCTGATAAGCAGCTTGAACATCCGCATCGTCGGCGTCATGGAACGTCCAGTCAATCTGCGGACTGTTCAGATTGATCGCCTGTCCATCCTGATACGAGGTGATCGAGGCGGATGGAGCCGAATTACCGGTTCCTGTGCCAGTAATGCTTGTGCCGTCTTTGGTAATTGTGTAGGTGACTACCTTGCCGCTCCAGAAGTAGAACGTCAGGTTCACAACTCCGTCATTCGTTTCCGAGAAGAATCTCGATGTAAGCCTGATTCTTCCATTGGCGTAGTCAGGGTTGTAGGCATCATAAATTTCCTTGTACGAAGTCCAATTATGCGGACCGGCGTTGCCGCCATCGGCGTATTTAGCCTCCATCGTAGCGATTCGATCGCCATTGAAGGCTGTAGGAATATCAATGCCTTGAGGGGTTATTGTACCGGAAACGCTGGACAAAGTCGCTGTATCATAATAATTAACGTACAGCTTCCACGCAGGACCCGCGCTGAAATGAGCCGACAATACCGCCTTCTCGCCTAATGCGCCTGTAGCGAGACTTGAAAGATAGCTTGCTTTGAGCGTTAATACGTCGCCGTTCACCGTATAGTCTGTGCCGGCTACGAGCGTTTGATCGCCATTCTTCAGCGAGACAAAGCTGTTGCCGTTCAGGTTCAAGGTAACCGATTGGTCGCTGACCGTCTCCCCGCTCTTGATGAAGATCCGATCGAAAGACGTCGTCGAAGTGCGGCCAGTCAAGCTATGCATAATAATATTATATAGCTCCGGGTCACTCCACTCAAAAGTTGTCCGGTTAACGTACGGGCCGTAATCCCACATCATCGTCGCAATGCTCTTCGACTGCGTAGCATGGAGGAAGTGTTCGAAATACTTGAGCATCTCTCCGCGCTCGACGGTTTCCTCTCCCTTACCGTAGCCGAGAATTCCGTATTCGCCTATGACAACAGGAATGCCCTTTGATACTAACGTATTGACATTGTTAACCATTGTATCGATACTGTTTTTCACTTCGTCATTAAACGTTGTGTAGCCTGCAATGTTTACAGAGAAATGCCACAAGCCGTAATAATGAACGGTAGCGATTATATTCGAGTCGTTCAATGTTTCTATCGTGGTTGCAAGCGAATCCACATATTCTTGGCTGTCATTCGTCCACAGCGACGGCAATACAAGCGGGCGAACCCCGTTATTGCCACCGGACGTTCTTACAATGTCGAAGAAGGTCGTATTCAATTCATTAAGCAGCGACATTTGCGTTGTTGTATCAAGGTTGTTGCCGAAAACCGGCTCGTTGATGCTTTCGAACATCAGCTTGTTGGAATAATTTTTGAAAGTGTCGGCGATTTGCGTCCAGACCGCCGTGTATTCGGCTACGACCTGGTCATGGTTCGTGTCCATCGTGTGGACCCATTCCACCGAGTCGTGGTGCATGTTGATCATGACGTACAGGCCGGCTTCGAGCGACCAGTCGACAATTTGCTGCACCCGGCTCATCCATTCCGGATCAACCGTATAGGACGGAGCAGGTCCCGTGTGCTGATACCAGGTCACGGGAATCCGGATGCTTTTGAAGCCCTGGGCGGCAATTTGTTGAATAAATGCTTTGGTGACAACCGGATTGCCCCAAGACGTTTCATCTGAGCCTCTCGCATCCAGGGAATTCCCCAGATTATATCCAGGCTGCATCTCGTTGACATAGGACTGCATAGGCGTTTGCACCGTTGCACCCTGTTTAATATCGCCGCGCACGATGCCCATACCGTTCGTTCCGATATAGACCCGGCCGTACACTTGTCCATCGCCCGTAATCGTCCCTCTTGCATT
>NZ_JAUSST010000019.1 GCF_030812415.1 Paenibacillus harenae
AACGGGGCAAGGTTCTCCGGCAAGCTTTGATTGGTTCGAATATGAGCCGTTGAACGGATAATGCACAGCTCGAATAATTAAGTTCCATCTGCAAGTGACCCATGAATATATTCATGGGTCTGCTCGGCTTTTGAATCTTTAAATCGCCGGTTTGAATTTGAACTCAGAAACAATGCAGCTTGATCTGGACGGCAGTAAAAAGCGTTACTTACGTGCGTGACGGCGTTCGTTAAACGCAGGCGTCATTCGTGTCTCCGCCGTCGATCAGGTTTTGGCAATCCGATTGAGCAAACCCGCCATCGGCATGGCCAAGGAAACGAAATTTTATTTGACGGACAACAGCCAGGGGGAATGTGTTCGATTCGTCAGTCGCCAGGCTGGTTATGCCGGGAGAGAAGTTTTGGAGCGATGCCGCCCGGATCATCATTCCGGAGGGACATTATTTGGCATTTTCGTGGACGGTTACGACATCGTCCTCCGGCGTAAGCTTCCCTACAATACGGAAAATCCGCTGTTATCCGCCTACGATGCGCCCGGGTTTGCAGCCGGCCAAATCATTGCGGAAGTGCTCTCGCAGGAGGCTCCTCGCGATAACCTGCTTATTCCCGAATATATCTCGAGCGACTTCGACGCGCATCCGAATGGCGAAGCAGGGGCTGCTGTTGCCTCGGCATTCTTGGCATGGTATGGAATGGGAGCTTCCTAATGAATCCGTATTAGTCACGACATACTTATGGGTCGCACATTCGATGTATAACGGGGAAAGAATGGCAGCGGGCATCGCATTACTTATTCTTGCAGGCGGCATCCTTAACAAGAAGCTCGGAAAAGGATAGATCACAACAAGGCACCGGGCCGCTTCCTTACGAAGCTCTGGCGCCTTATTCTATTTTGTCAAAAATACCAAATTTAACTAGACTAAATCATGCTATACCATGTCCAAAAAATCAAGGTTCACTATTCAACCTGTTGATAAAGTAGTTATGTAAGGAAACATCCGGAAATGTAGAGGAGTGGTTATCGAAAGTTGAAAACGTTTTCAATTATAGGTTTTCAACAAGGACAAGCGGCATGAACGCAAGTAGAAAAAGATGAAAGAGGGAGACTAGCTTGATGAAATCAAGGAAAAAGCCGCGTGGATTTACCAAACAAATGATGCACAACGAAAGGAATGACATCAATTGAAAAGAATTTTTGTATTGTTCTTAGCTCTCTTAGTTCTTTTACCTCAATTACCGATTGTGTCTCAGACTGCATCAGCAGAGTCATTAGACCCATATGTTGTGAATTTTAGTACTAGTAATAATCTAACTGCAAGCAGTGATTCCACTGTTGTACCTGGCAGCACCGGTGTTGACTCCCAGAAATTTGTCCTTTCAGGAAGTGGCTGGAACGGGGCCTTTTACACGGATTGGGCCAAACATGATGTATCCAGCTACAATACTTTGGAATTTTGGGTAAAAGGAGAAGCTGGCGACGAAGCTCTTCTCATAAATGTTAGCGATGGGACTAATAATTATTCCGCAAACATACAAACCCCTTACGATGGATCCTGGGAGCATGTTTCCATTGCTCTTTCTGATATGACCGGGGTTGATTTTACACAATGGAACTCCATTACATTTACCAGCAATACAAGTACTCAAAATACTACATTCTACATTAATAACGTTAAGTTCTCATACATCGAACCGTACACTGGACCACAAATAACAGTCTTGCCTTGGAATGGAGCCCAATCAGCATTATCTCTTACCTTTGATGATGGAAGTGATTCGCAGCTTGATTATGCGGTCCCGGCTTTAGATGCAAAAGATTTGAAGGCTACGTTTTTTATAACGGAAACTGCAATAACGGGCAGCCGAAAAGATGAGTGGAAAATGCTTCCTTTGGATGGGCATGAAATTGGAAATCATTCCAAACATCACTATCTGCCAAGTGCCAATCCAACCCAAGCACATGAAAAAACTTTTGACGATACTTTAGGCTACGATGAAACAGTCGCCGCTCAAGCCATGTTTGAACAAGAACTGGACACATCAGTTAAAGCTTATGCTTATCCTTACACGAATAATGATCCATATCTCGTCAAATACCTGAGGGATACGCACATTTCGGCAAGAGGGGGATGGGGTGATGGAACTCACTTTATGAAACCATCACACAAACCCAATTGGATGAATATCTCTTCCCATTTTTCATGGGGAGAAGGGAAATTCGATTCGGACTACAAGAAAATGGTAGATAATGTAATAAGTCAAGGTGCCTGGACAGTATTTACGATACATGATGTTGGTGCTAATACTTCCTTGCCACTGAGTGAGATGAATTTATTGTTTGAATATTTGGATGCCAATCGATCCAGCATCTGGATCGCTCCTTACGGAACGGTGAGCAGCTACTGGAGAGCGCAGAAAACAATTGAAAAGCTTACACCAAATGCGACTCCAACAGGAACCAGCTATACTTGGGATGTTCCAGCCTACTACCCTGATAATGTCAATCTAAAGGTGAAGGTGCAGGACGGGGATGGTTACCAGCTTGTGCAAAATGGTCAAGCCATTCAACCGGATGCAGATGGCAATTATACGATCTCCTTTGGCGCCAAGTCACTTGAATTGACGAATGAGCCACAGACGGACACTGTACCGGTGACAACGCAAGCCTATGATTGGGGCAGGGTGAAGATCGTCGGCGGCGGATTCATTCCTGGCATTATTTTCAACGAGAAAGAGAAGGATCTCATCTATG
>NZ_JAUSST010000020.1 GCF_030812415.1 Paenibacillus harenae
CGGGCAGCATTCCTATAATGAAGAAATACGAGGTTTGAGAAACAAAAAGACTCCTTGGTAAGATGTATATGGGTCCCAGATGCTGGCCAGCGACCGGATCCAAATACAAACCAAGGAGACTACAACATGCATTCTACTCAAAATGCACGAATTAATCAAATTACTTCTTCAACCTTAATTGTCGGTGTAGATATCGCCAAATTCAAACATGTGGCTCGTGCGCAAGACTTCCGCGGAGTCGAGCTTGGGAAGCCACTTGCGTTTGAAAACACCCAGGATGGATTCGAGTTGTTTGTGAGCTGGTTTCGGAAGATCTCAACGGAAAGTGGCTTCGAAGACGTCATAATAGGCATGGAGCCTACGGGCCACTACTGGCTGAACCTTGCTCATTTTCTTAGAGGAAAGCAAGTGATGTACGGCGTTGTAAATCCACTTCACGTGAAGAAGAGCAAAGAACTAGACGACAATTCGCCAACGAAAAATGACATCAAGGATGCTAAAGTCATTGCACAATTGGTCAAAGACGGGAGATACGCCGTACCGAGCCTTCCTCAGGGCGTTTATGCAGAACTGAGGGAAGCGATGAAAATTCGCGATCACCTAACGACTGACCTTTGTGTTGTGCAAGCACGTGTTCATAACTGGCTAGACCGGTATTTTCCTGAGTTTCTGACGGTATTTAAGGATTGGGAGTGCAAATCTGCCATCCAAATGCTGAGCCTTTATAAACTGCCGCACGAGCTTGTTCACGTGCCGGATGAAACCTTGCTGCAGCACCTGAGAGAAGCTGCAAAACGAGGGCTTGGTCTAGGTCGAATCAAGAATCTGAAGGCAGCAGCTAGCTGTTCTGTCGGCATACGAGAAGGTTCTGAGTTAGCTAAGATGGAGCTGAAGCTACTGCTGACACAGTACGAATGGTTTCATAACAAACTCGAAGAATTAGAGTTTAAATTGGATGAACTGCTCAAGCAGATCCCACATGTACAGCAAGTACGGGCCATAAAAGGGATTGGTAGAGACACCATCGCTGGATTTCTAGCTGAGGTAGGTGATATTAGCCAGTACCGTCATCCCAAGCAGATCATAAAGCTCGCTGGGTTGAATTTGAAAACAAATTCATCTGGCACACATACAGGACAGACCAAGATAACCAAGAGAGGCCGTAAACGCCTTCGCGCCTTACTCTTTAGGGTGATGATGCCATTGGTCGCTAAGAATGCAGCTTTCCGTGCTTTGCACGAGTATTACACCGAACGGTCAGTGAACCCGTTGAAAAAGATGCAATCACTCATCGCGTTATGTAACAAGCTTATTCGAGTCCTTTTCGGCATATTGAAAAAGGGACATGAGTTCAGTGAAGAAAAGATGATCCAGGACATCCCTGCAGAGTTACCGCATGCAGCTTAACGCAACGCATTTCAAAGATGATGATCTAAGCCAAAGTTAGATAACAAGAAGCACGGATGAGTCGGAACGACGTTAACATACGGACGAAGATCCTGTCGGGCAGCATATCTGACCTCCACCTCATGGACAGGTTGAATGAAGGAATGTGGGAGCGTAGACTCTGCGAGATGTGGGAGGGTTGACCACCATGA
>NZ_JAUSST010000021.1 GCF_030812415.1 Paenibacillus harenae
AGAAAAGCCTCTAGTGAGATCTAGGTGCCCGTACCGCAAACCGACACAGGTAGGCGAGCAGAGCATGCTAAGGCGCGCGGAAGAACTCTCGTTAAGGAACTCGGCAAAATGACCCCGTAACTTCGGGAGAAGGGGTGCCTCGGTAGGGTGAATAGCCCGAGGGGGCCGCAGTGAAAAGGCCCAAGCGACTGTTTAGCAAAAACACAGGTCTGTGCGAAGCCGTAAGGCGAAGTATACGGGCTGACGCCTGCCCGGTGCTGGAAGGTTAAGGGGAGCGGTTAGGAGCAATCCGAAGCTGTGAACCGAAGCCCCAGTAAACGGCGGCCGTAACTATAACGGTCCTAAGGTAGCGAAATTCCTTGTCAGGTAAATTCTGACCCGCACGAATGGCGTAACGACTTGGGCGCTGTCTCAACGAGAGATCCGGTGAAATTTTAATACCTGTGAAGATGCAGGTTACCCGCGACAAGACGGAAAGACCCCATGGAGCTTTACTGCAGCTTGATATTGGACTTTGGTACGATCTGTACAGGATAGGTGGGAGCCATTGAAGCATGAGCGCCAGCTTGTGTGGAGGCGACGTTGGGATACCACCCTGATCGTATCGGAGTTCTAACCTGCTACCGTGAAACCGGTAGAGGGACCGTGTCAGGCGGGCAGTTTGACTGGGGCGGTCGCCTCCTAAAATGTAACGGAGGCGCCCAAAGGTTCCCTCAGAATGGTTGGAAATCATTCGAAGAGTGCAAAGGCATAAGGGAGCTTGACTGCGAGACCTACAAGTCGAGCAGGGACGAAAGTCGGGCTTAGTGATCCGGTGGTACCGAATGGAAGGGCCATCGCTCAACGGATAAAAGCTACCCTGGGGATAACAGGCTTATCTCCCCCAAGAGTCCACATCGACGGGGAGGTTTGGCACCTCGATGTCGGCTCATCGCATCCTGGGGCTGAAGTAGGTCCCAAGGGTTGGGCTGTTCGCCCATTAAAGCGGTACGCGAGCTGGGTTCAGAACGTCGTGAGACAGTTCGGTCCCTATCTGTCGCGGGCGCAGGAAATTTGAGAGGAGCTGTCCTTAGTACGAGAGGACCGGGATGGACGTACCGCTGGTGTACCAGTTGTTCCGCCAGGAGCACCGCTGGGTAGCCAAGTACGGACGGGATAAGCGCTGAAAGCATCTAAGCGTGAAGCCCCCCTCAAGATGAGATTTCCCAGTATGTAAGACCCCTTGAAGACGACGAGGTTGATAGGTTCGGGGTGGAAGCACAGCAATGTGTG